>NZ_JAIHON010000026.1 GCF_021173675.1 Streptomyces lincolnensis
TCCTCCACGGCCCCGCCGGTCAGGACGACCGCCGCGGCCCGCTGCCGCTGCAGCAGGGTCAGATACGTCAGCTCCCGCTCGGGAGAACCCCCCGTGTTGCACACGACCGCCAGCCGCTCACCTCCGGCCCGCCCGCCCGGCCCCCCGATCTCCGACTGGATCGCCCCCGCCATGATCCCGAAGAAGGGGTCGGCGATGTCGTTGACGAGAATCCCGACCAGGTCGGACGTGGCCGCCGCCAGCGCGCTCGCCGGCCCGTTCAGCACGTAGTCCAGTTCGTCCACGGCGCGCAGCACCCGCTCGCGGGTGGAAGCGGCCACGGGATAGTTCCCGTTCAGCACGCGCGACACCGTCGCGGGCGAGACCTGCGCGCGGGCCGCCACGTCCGCCAGGGTCACCGTCATCTCGTCGTCCTCCGGTCGCGCATCTCGTCGTACCTCGTCGTACGTCGTCATCCACAGGTCTGAAGCCCGCACCGGTTCCCACGATCGAGAAGTCGGGCAGGTGTCGACCAGACCTTAAAGCCCCGACCCCCCGTTGTTCGCCCCCTCGAACAACTCAACCCCGTCACGGTCTTGTCCAGACCGCTGCTCAGAGGCTAGCTTCTTCATAGATAGAAAGCGCTTGCTGTAACGCTCATCAGTGGAGCGTGCGCGGCGCGCACAACCGCGTACGACTCCTCCGAAGGGACTGACGTGACACGCAAGACGGTGCGAATCGCCATGAACGGTGTGACCGGGCGCATGGGCTACCGCCAGCACCTGGTCCGCTCCATCCTGGCCCTCCGCGAGCAGGGCGGCCTCGATCTCGGCGACGGCACCGTGCTGTGGCCCGAGCCGATCCTGGTCGGCCGCCGCGAGCACGCCCTCAAGGCGCTCGCCGAGCAGCACGGCCTGGACCCGGCGAACATCTCGACGGACGTGGACGCCGTCCTCGCCGACCCGACCGTCGAGATCTACTTCGACGCCCAGGTCACCTCCGCCCGCGAGGAGGCGATCAAGAAGGCGATCGCCGCGGGCAAGCACATCTACACCGAGAAGCCCACCGCCACCGGCCTCGACGGCGCCCTGGAACTGGCCCGCCTCGCGAACGCCGCCGGCATCAAGCACGGCGTCGTCCAGGACAAGCTCTTCCTCCCCGGCCTGCTCAAGCTCAAGCGCCTCATCGACGGCGGCTTCTTCGGCCGGATCCTCTCGATCCGCGGCGAGTTCGGCTACTGGGTCTTCGAGGGCGACTGGCAGACCGCCCAGCGCCCCTCCTGGAACTACCGTGCCGAGGACGGCGGTGGCATCGTTGTCGACATGTTCCCGCACTGGGAGTACGTGCTGCACGAGCTGTTCGGCCGCGTGAAGTCCGTCCAGGCCCTCACCGCCACCCACATCCCGCAGCGCTGGGACGAGAACGACAAGCCCTACGACGCCACCGCGGACGACGCGGCCTACGGCGTCTTCGAGCTGGAGGGTGGCGCCATCGCCCAGATCAACTCCTCCTGGGCGGTCCGCGTCAACCGCGACGAGCTCGTGGAGTTCCAGGTCGACGGCACCGAGGGCTCCGCCGTCGCCGGTCTGCGCAACTGCCGCGTCCAGCACCGCAGCGCCACCCCCAAGCCGGTCTGGAACCCGGACATCCCCGCCACCGAGGTCTTCCGCGACCAGTGGCAGGAGGTCCCGGACAACGCCGAGTTCGACAACGGCTTCAAGGCCCAGTGGGAGCTGTTCCTGCGGCACGTCTACGCCGACGCCCCCTACCACTGGGACCTCCTCGCCGGCGCCCGCGGCGTCCAGCTCGCCGAGCTGGGCCTGAAGTCCTCGGCCGAGGGCCGCCGTCTCGACGTACCGGAGGTCTCCCTGTGACCGTCCGACTCCCCGCGGGCGACGGGCGGTTGCGGGTCTACGAACCCCGCACGCAGCCCCTCGCCGTCACCCCCGGCACCCCCTTCACCTCCCGTACGGTCTTCTCGGCGGCGCACGTCGTCGCCGACCCGTTCGCCGACACCACCCCGGACTCCCCGGCGGCCGTCGACTGGGACGCCACCCTCGCCTTCCGCCGTCACCTGTGGTCGCACGGCCTCGGTGTCGCCGAGGCGATGGACACCGCCCAGCGCGGCATGGGCCTGGACTGGGCGGGCGCGGCCGAGCTGATCCGCCGGTCCGCCGCCGAGGCCAAGGCGGTCGGCGGTCTCATCGCCTGCGGCGTCGGCACCGACCAGCTGACCGGCCCGGCCACCCTGGACGAGGTCCGCGCGGCCTACGAGGAGCAGCTCGCCCTCGTCGAGGAGTCCGGCGCCCAGGCGATCCTGATGGCCTCCCGCGCCCTCGCGGCGGCGGCCAAGGGCCCCGAGGACTACGTGGAGATCTACGGCCACCTGCTCCGCCAGGCCGCCGAACCGGTCGTCCTGCACTGGCTCGGCCCCATGTTCGACCCGGCGCTTGAGGGCTACTGGGGCTCGTCCGACCTGGACGCGGCCACGGACACCTTCCTGGAGGTCATCGCCGCGCACCCGGACAAGGTGGACGGCATCAAGGTGTCCCTGCTGGAGGCCCAGCGGGAGATCGACATCCGTCGCCGGCTCCCCGACGGCGTCCGCTGCTACACGGGCGACGACTTCAACTACCCCGAGCTGATCGCGGGTGACGAGAAGGGCTTCAGCCACGCCCTGCTCGGCATCTTCGACCCGCTGGGCCCGCTGGCGGCGGAGGCGGTCCGCGTCCTGGACACCGGCAACACGGCCGGCTTCCGTGAACTCCTCGACCCCACGGTCGAGTTGTCCCGCCACCTCTTCCAGGCCCCCACCCGCTTCTACAAGACGGGCGTGGTGTTCCTGGCCTGGCTCGCGGGCCACCAGTCCCACTTCACGATGGTCGGCGGCCTGCAGTCGGCCCGCTCCCTGCCGCACTTCGCCCGCGCCTACGAACTCGCCGACGGCCTGGGCCTGTTCCCGGACCCGAAGCTGGCGGAGGAACGCATGAAGAACCTGCTCTCGCTGTACGGAGTGGACCAGTGACCGACGACCGGCTGTCCCGCTTCTCCATCAACCAGATGACGGTCAAGCAGCTGTCGCTGCCGGAACTGGTCGACGCCTGCCGCGAGCTGGGCGTCGGCAACGTCGGCCTGTGGCGCGAGCCCGTCCAGTCGTACGGCGTGGAGGAGACCGCGAAACTGGTCCGCGACGCGGGCCTGACCGTCACCACCCTGTGCCGGGGCGGCTTCTTCACGGCGATCGACCCCGAGGAGCGGGCCGCGGCCCTGGCCGACAACCGCCGCGCCGTCGACGAGGCGGCCACGCTCGGCACGGACACGCTCGTCCTGGTCTCCGGCGGCCTCCCGGCCGGCTCCAAGGACCTGCACGGCGCGCGCGAGCGGATCGCCGACGCGCTCGCCGAACTGGGCCCCTACGCGGAGTCGAACGGCGTCCGGCTGGCCATCGAGCCGCTGCACCCCATGTACGCCTCCGACCGCTGCGTGGTCTCCACCCTCGCCCAGGCCCTGGACATCGCGGAGCGCTTCCCCGCGCAGCAGGTCGGCGTGACCGTGGACACCTACCACATCTGGTGGGACGACCACGCGCCCGCCCAGATCGCCCGCGCGGGCGCCGGCGGCCGTATCCACACCTTCCAGCTCGCCGACTGGACCACGCCCCTCCCCGAGGGCGTCCTCAACGGCCGGGG
Source organism: Streptomyces lincolnensis (assembly GCF_021173675.1). Classification (GTDB taxonomy): domain Bacteria; phylum Actinomycetota; class Actinomycetes; order Streptomycetales; family Streptomycetaceae; genus Streptomyces; species Streptomyces lincolnensis_B. The sequence continues at coordinate 3,669 of NZ_JAIHON010000026.1, forward strand.
CCAGATCGGCGACGGCGCGATCGACATGCGCGAGTGGCAGGCGCACGTCGAGGCGGCCGGCTACACCGGCCCCATCGAGGTCGAACTCTTCAACGACGGCCTGTGGGCACGGGACGGCCGCGAGGTGCTGGCCGAAACGGCCCACCGCTTCACGGAGCACACGAACCCGTAACCCGCGTTCGCGGTCCGCCGCCCCGCATCGGCACAACCTCGTCGGTGCGGGGCGCTCGTGTGTCCGGGACGGCAAGGCCGAGGCGCTGCTGGAGCCGCAGATGGCGGAACTCGTAGTGCGCACCGTACCGGCGCAGTACCCCCCGCCGGTGGGCCTCGTCGAGGAAGCCCATGAGCCGCCACGGGGCCCGCCCGGTCAGGGCCAGCCAGATCCTGGCGACGCCCGTCCGCCCCCAGGCGCTGAGCGCGAGGGTGAACCCGCCCATCGTCACCCAGACTTCGGTGTGCATGGTTCCCAGGGTGTTGCCGCGCCCCGTCACCGGGATCAGCAACAGGCAGACCCCGCCGGCGAGGAGGGCGGCGATCGCGCTGCGGGCGAGCGTGGCGGCGCGGTCGGTGCGCAGGGTGCTCTGCGGGCCCGCGGCACGGATCGTGTCGGAGGGGGTGTTCAGGGCACGGTAGACGCCGGACGCGCAGCCGCCGATGGTGCCGATGAGCAGGCCGAAGCCCACGAAGGGCACCACCGAGTCGAGAACGACTGCCTCGACGGAGCGGTGCACGAGCCACACCTTGACGGGCTTCGGCAGGACGACCACCAGGTTGTGGGCGTCGACGGGCTCGCCGTGCCAGGTGAGGAGCCTGCCGTCGCAGTCGACCACCCACCGGTCCTCGCGATGGTGGATCCGCATCACCCCTTCGACGGGCCGCAGTGTCTCGTCCTTCGAGATGAGGGTCCCCTCCATCACGACGAAGGGGTCCTCGAGCCCCGACCGCCGCACCAGCAGAGCGGTCTTCGGCCCCACCGAGCGGACGGAGCGTTCGTCGCCGTCCTTTGTGGGGATCCATCCGCCGACCACGCCACCGTTGGGCAGCGGGGGAGCCGAGTGGATCTCGGCCGCGGCGAAGGCCCCGGTGATGCAGCCGACCACGGCTCCGGCACAGACCGCGATGAGCGTGCACGCGAAGAAGCCCCGCAGCAGTCCCCGCCAGAAGCCGCTCAGCACGGCGGCCGGACGGGTGTACGCGGCCGCCGCCCGTTCCCCGCGCCGCAGCCCGGCCAGGCACAGCACCAGCCCGGCCAGCAGGCAGGTCGCGGCCGGGACCTTCTCGCCGGTGCAGCCGTGGACCGCGATACCGGCGAGGACGAGCCCGCCGCCCAGCGCGCGCACGGCCACCGGGCCGCTCGCGGTGGCCGCCCACGGCAGACCCAGCGGGAGGGGGCGCCGGGGCAGCCCGGCGACGGCGATCATCATGGACTGCACCAGTCCCAGGCAGCACCCGTTGAAGAACCAGGAGGCCCGGAGCGTCATGACGGCTCCGAGGCGGGAGCCGACCAGCGGCGGCGCGAGCACGCCCATGGCCACGGCGAGGACCGAGGCCGCCGCGGTCATCTTCAGTCCCATCCGCACCAGTTGGCGTCTCCCCTGCGGGGTCGCCGCCGTGGCGGGCAGGAGGAAGGCCAGCCCGAAACACAGGCCCAGAAGGTCGCCCGCGAAGTTGATCACGGCCGACGGTGTGCTGTCCCAGTCGGCGACCACGCCGTTCCCGAACCTGACCAGCGGTACCAGCAGCGAGGCCGTGGCGAGGACCGCCAGGAGGGCGGGGCCGAGCACGCGCAGCACGGTGGGCATCGCGGTGGGCAGCTCCCACCAGGCGAGCCGCCAGGTGCCGGTGGAGTCGGCGGGCGCGAGGTCGTGGGCGAGGCGGCGGAGCCAGCGATGTGCCGCCTCCGGACGCCAGGGGGCGTCCGCGTCGGCGAAGGCCGCCGGGACGAAGGCGTCCAGCAGATGCCGCTCGATGTGTTCCGCCGTGGGGAAGCGTTCGGGGTCGGTGAGTTCGGCGGGGTTGCGGGAGGCGTCCTCGTACACGGTGCGGGCGAGCGCCACCATCAGCGGCGACGTCAGCACCAGCGCCAGTGGTGCGGAGGGCCGGTCGAGGACCGGTGACCAGGCGCTGGAGCCGGCGGCGTTCTCCGGCCGCGCCGTGCTCTCCAGATAGGTGCGCGCGGTGGCGAGGTCCAGCGGCCGCAGTCGTACGACTGCGGCGGCCGTCAGGACGTCGTGGCTGTGCGTGGCGTGCACCCAGTCCGCGGTGCGGCAGGTGAGGAGGACCGACAGCCGCTCGTCCAGTTCGCTGTTCAGACGCCGGAGCGCGTCCCCGTGCACCGGCTTGGGGATCTCGTCGAAGCCGTCGAGCACGGGCAGCAACAGGCCGGCGTCCAGCAGTTCGCGGGCCAGCGTCCGCTCACCCCGGACGGCGGCCAGCGGCCGGTACTCGGCGGCCAGCCGCTCGGCCAGCCAGTCGCGCAGAGGGGTGGACCGGGGGTCCCAGCTCGCCAGGGGGAAGAGCACAGGGACGGGGCCGCCGGGCTGCCGGGCGGCGAGCGTGCCCAGGACGAACTGCACGGCCAGGACCGTCTTCCCCGCCCCCGGCCTGCCCAGCACGACCAGTCGGCCCGAGGGGAGTTCCCGGAAGGTCTCCACGATCCCGTCCAGCCGCTGGTCGCCGTCGCGAGGTGCGGGCAGGGGCAGCCCGCGCCGGATGTTCCGCTCGTGGTCCGCGAGCGGAGGGCCACCGCGGACCCAGCGCACGCTCAGGGGCTCGGGGTCCTGCAGCCGACGCAGCCGCGCCTCCGTCGTCCACTGGGCCCTCACCGCCTCGGCGAGTTCGTCCGCCGCCCGCTGCCGCAGGTCGGCGACCGTCTCAGGATCCGCCGCCTCCCGCAGCAGGTCCGCCGCGAAGGCGCAGACCGCCACGAGTGCGGAGATCGCGGAGATCCACATCGACGCCTCATCGGGTCTGCCCCGGTTCGCCAGGACGACGGTCAGCGCGACCAGCGCCGCGGCGACCACCCCCAGCCCGACGCGGCGCTGGGCCCGTGCTCCGGTGAGCGCTGTCCGCATGGTCTGTGACCCCCGTGTCTCCGATCCACCTGTTCCAGGGCGAACGAGATGCCGTTCGGCCATGTACTGGTGCGAGGGAAGGCGCACAGAGGCGCGACGGGAGCACGCGGCGGTCGTCCGTCCGGAAAAAATCCCGTCCGGAAAAAATCCCGGAGCCCGTACAACCCTCCCCCCACCTCGCGGGTCGTACGTGGCATCAGGACTTCTCGGAGGGGGATCCGGGGGGATCGCGGGGGTTCTGATACGGAGGGGAAAACCCGAGGGGGTTCGGTCGACGGACCGGGCCCCCTCGAAGCTGTGCGGGCCCGGTCCGAGAACCGGGCCCGGTCCCGAGCCCCGCCCGATGGCGGCCCCCCCTTGGCCCCTTGGCGGCCGAATCCACACATTGCCCCCGTGGCACGGAGGAGCGGCCGAATCGCGGCTGGCCCGTGTGGCGCCCGTGGCCCACGCTGCTGCCCGAGCCGGACGACGGTCGACTCGGGGGGAGAGATTCCGTGCTGCGCATCCACTTCACGCCGCAGGACTACAGACGCATCCAGGTGGCGGGCACTCCCGATCCGCTCTGGGAACTCACCTGCAGCCTGCACCGGCTCCAGACCTCGAGGGGGCGCTGGGCGTACGCCGGCTGGTACCGCACCACCAGGGCCGGCCTCGCGGGCACCCCGCTCGAAGCAGCGGTCCGCCGGCTGCTCGTGCCGGTCCTGCCGAGGGCGCTTTACTACCCCGACTTCCTGACGCCCCACGAATCCGCCGACGGCCTGGACCGGGGGCTCGCGGCGATCCTCGCCACCCCGCCGGAGCGGGTCTCGCGCGAGATGAGCATCCTGGACCGGCTCGTCGGCGCCCCCGCCTGGGCGCCGCGGCTGGCGGAACGCGCGACGCGCGAGGAGTTCGTCAAGGTCCTGCGCGCCTACTACGACGCCGTGATCGCCCCCCACCACGACCAGATGTGCGCGGAGATCTCCGCCGAGCACGCCCTGCGCGGCCGCGCGACCCTCAGGAGCGGAATCGACGGACTGCTCGCCGGACTGTCGCCCACCATGCGCTGGCACCCGCCGGTCCTCCACGTCGACTACGTGGAGGACCGGGACCTGCGGCTCGGTGGCCGCGGACTACGCCTGGTCCCCTCGTACTTCTGCTGGCGCTCGCCGGTCTCCCTGGTCGACGAGGAGATGCCACCCGTGCTGATCTATCCCCTGCAGCGCTCCCGGCCGGCCGCCCCCGCGCGCCCCGCCGACGCCTCCCTCGCCGCGCTGCTGGGCCGCACCCGCGCCGCCGCGCTGCGGAGCCTCGCACTGGCCGCGACCACGTCCGAACTGGCGCGCTTCCTGGGCGTCTCGCCCGCCACCGCCACCCACCACACGACGGTGCTGCGCGACGCGGGGCTGATCACCAGCCTGCGCTCGCAGAACACCGTGCTGCACACGCTCACCCCACTCGGGGCCGCGATGCTCCGCCCGACCTCGCAGGGCCCGTCCGCCGGGCCGGTGGCGCACGCACCGGACACGGACCGGCACACCCCCTGAGCCACCCTCCGATTCCGGTCACGCCGCATGGTTCCGCGAGGTCCCCGGAACGAGGTCGTCCGGCCCACCGGTCCCACCGGCCGCATGGGTTTCGCCGGAACAACGGACTCCGCCGTCCGTTCCGGGGTTTTCGAGACGGATCGAAGGTAGTGGGCCGCGAGGGCCCTGCGCTGCGAGCGTTTCAGCGACCACGGAACGGGCGTGGCAGCCAGTGCCCGCCCGGACCACGACCGAAGAACAGAAGTGGGGATACATGAACAGAGCCATCACCGCCGGCGTGCTCGCGCTCGTCTCCGCCGCGACCGGCCTGGTCTTCGCGCCCGCCGTGTCCGCCGCGCCGCAGGCCTGCGTGACCCAGTCGCTGACCACCGGTGGGAACGGGGGCGTCGGCACCATCCGCTACAAGTCGGCGACCAGCACCTGCGGCGACCTCAACCTCACCTACTCCGACGACTCGACGTCCACCCTCGGGGACCGGTACGCGGGCCGTCTCCGCAACTCCAGCGGCGTGTGGAGCACGTGCAACAAGGGATACGTCTGGGCCTCGGACGGCAGCCACAGCATCAGCGACTCCACGTACTGGCTGTGCACCGACGTCCGCGACAACACCCCGTTCACCGTGGCGAGTTACTACGACGGCGGCGACACCGTCCACATCGCGCACTGACCCTGCCATCCCGCACCGAGGGGTGCCGCCGGCGCAGGCCCGCGGCACCCCGCCCGGCACCAGGACACCCAAGGACGCGCGAGGTCGAGGAGAGATCCGAATGATCCGTCCGGCAACGAGACGCCGGGCCTGTGTCGCGGTCGCCGCGGCCGCCGCCGCAGTGCTCACCGCCTGTACGGCCCACTCCGCCGCGCCGCCGCGGGCGCAGCCGCCGACGTCCGTACCGCCCGCCCACCTCAGCCATGACCTGCCGGACGACGCCGTACGCATGGTCCTCCCCGCGACCGGTGCCGAAACCCGTTGGACCCAGGGGCTGGACGTCTTCGTCCAGCAGGTGGAGCGCGCTGCCGCCGCGTCCTGCGCGCGGGAGAGGGGGGCCGGTCTTCCCGAACAGGTCCCGCTCGCGTTCATCCGGTACTTCGAACTTCCCGACCTGGACTTCATCGCCCGGCACGGCACGAGTGCGAGCGCCGAGGTCCCCTACCCCGTGGCGAGCCCCGCCGCGACCGGTGCCGGCAGCTCCGCCGTGATACGCCGGTGCACCGCCGAGGGGCGAGCCGCCGCCGGGGTGCTGCGCGACGCCTACGTCGACCTGCAGGGACAGTGGTTCCGCGAACTCACAGCGCTGCGTGGCGACCCCGAGACGGTCCGGGCGACGCGCACCGTGCCGGACTGCTTCGCCGGACACGGGATCCGGGCCCGGGACGAGAACGGCTTCTTCGCCCTGGCGGACACGGTCATGCAGACCGCCGCGCCCGCCGAACTGCCGCGCGCCGGGCGCGCACTCGGCAGCGCCTACGCTGCCTGCATGCGCCCGGTCGAAGCCGTCCGCGAACCGGCCCGTCTGCGGCTGCGCACCCGCTTCCTCACCGACCACGCGGACGACGTCCGCGAGATGCGCGAGAGCCTCGTCCCGTCCCTGCGCCGCGCCGAGAAGGAGTACGGCGTGCGCCTCGCCTTCCCGGCGCCCTGACAGCAGGTCAGAAGAACACCCCGCACCGCAGCAGCACATTCGCGTACGGCCGTGCCTCACCGGTGCGGACGACGAGCCGCGCCCCCGCCGACAGCTCCTTGAGCTTCTCGTGGGAGACCAGTTCCAGCGACGGGAAGTGGCCGTCCAGCAGAGCAGAGGCCTCCGTGTTGGCGGACCGCACCTCCGCCGCCGCCGTCGCGCCCTCCACCACCAGCTCGGCGAGCAGGCCCTCCACCACCTCGGCGAAGGACGGCACGCCGGCCCGGAACGCCAGGTCGACGACCCGGGGCCCGTCGGGTATCGGCATCCCGGCGTCGCACACCAGCACCCCGTCCCCGTGGCCCAACTCGGCCAGCGCCCCGGAGAGATGACGGTTCAGGATTCCGGCCTTCTTCACAGCGCCTCGACCTCCTGCGCCGTCGGGAACGAGTCCTGCGCCCCCCGCCTGGTCACGGCCGCCGCCCCGACCCGGGACGCGTACGTCGCCGCCTCCTCCAGGGACGCTCCCGCGCCCAGCCGCCAGGCCAGCGCCGCGGTGAACGCGTCACCCGCGCCGGTGGTGTCCACGGCGTCCACCCCGACGGCGGCGATCCGGGTGACCCCCTCACCGGAGGCGACCAGCGCGCCCTCGGCGCCCAGCGTGATCACCACCGACCGCGGGCCCTTGGCCAGCAGCAGCCGAGCCCAGTCCGCGGGCTCGTCGCTCACCCCGGCCACGCTCCCGCCCAGAATCACCTTCGCCTCGTGCTCGTTGACGATCAGCGGGTCGCAGGCGGCCAGCACCTCGGCGGGCAGCCGTTGCGGCGGCGAGGGGTTCAGCACGAAGCGGCTGTCCGGCGCCAGACTCCGTACCACCTCCTCGACCGTCTCCAGCGGGATCTCCAGCTGGGCCGACACCACCCGGGAGGCGTGGAAGAGGCTCCCCGCGGTCGCCACGTCCTGGGGCGTGAGCCGCCCGTTGGCGCCCGGCGAGACCACGATGCTGTTGTCCCCCGACGGGTCCACCGTGATCAGCGCGACCCCGGTCGGCGCCCCGCCCACCAGCACACCCACCGTGTCCACGCCCGCCGCCCGCTGCGAGTCCAGCAGCAGCCGCCCGTGCGCGTCGTCGCCGACCCGGGCCAGCAGGGCCGTACGGGCACCGAGCCGGGCGGCCGCGACCGCCTGGTTGGCACCCTTGCCGCCCGGGTGGGTGACCAGGTCGGACCCGAGCACCGTCTCACCCGCCCCCGGCCGCCGCTCGACACCGATCACCAGGTCGGCGTTGGCCGACCCCACGACCAGAAGGTCGTAGTCGTACATGAGATTGCTCCCCTGATAGTCCCCGTAACAGCCCCGTACGTGACCCGGGGCGGGCGGCCTCCGGAAGGAGTCAGGTTCCGGAAGGCCGCCCGTCCCGTTCGTCTCAGCCCGTGAAGCCGGCCACGTTCTCCTTCGTGACCACCTTCACCGGCACCATCACCGACTTGGCGACCTTCTCGTCGTCGGCCACCTCGACGGCGTTGCGCACCGCGATCCGGCCGAGCTCCGTCGGCTGCTGCGCCACCGACGCGTACAGCGTGCCCGCCTTGACGGCCGTCAGACCGTCCGCGGTTCCGTCGAAGCCGATGACCTGGACGGACTTGCCGGCCTTGGCACCCAGCGCCTTGATCGCGCCGAGCGCCATCTCGTCGTTCTCCGCGAAGACGCCGTCGATGTCCGGGTGGGCCTGCATCAGGTTGGTCATGACGTCCAGGCCCTTGGTGCGGTCCCAGTCGGCGGGCTGCCTGGCGACCACCTGGATGCCCGGGTAGGCCTTCAGCCCCTCGGCGAAGCCCGCGCCGCGCTCCCGGCTGGCGGAGGTGCCGGCCATGCCCTGGAGGATCGCGATCTTCCCCCGGCCGCCCAGCTTCTCGGCGAGTTCCTTGGCCGCGAGCTTGCCGCCGGTGACGTTGTCGGAGGCGACGAACGAGGCGCTGTCCGCGTTGTTCACCGAGCGGTCCACGGCGATCAGCGGGGTGCCGGTCTTGTTCACGGCCTTCGCCGCCGGACTGACGGCGTCCGAGTCGACGGCGTTGACGATGATCACGTCGAGCCCCGAACTGGTGAAGTTCTGCAGCTGGTTGGCCTGCTGGGAGGCGTCGTTCTGGGCGTCGGTGACGGTGAGGTCCACGCCCAGCTTCTTCGCCTCGGCCTGGGCGCCCGCCCGCAGCGACACGTAGAAGGGGTTGTTCAGCGTGGAGATGGCGAGCCCCACCCTCGGGGTCGTCGAGCCCGAACCGCCGTTGTGCAGCAGCGAGGTCGCGCCGATGACGGCCACCGTCACCACGGCCGCGAGCCCGTACGTCGCCGCCTGCCTGCCCCTGCCACCGCCGCCGAGACCGGAGGTCACCGGCGTGGTCGCGCCCGCCTTGCGGCGCACCGTGTCCAGCAGCACCGCCAGCGCGATGACGACACCGATCACGACCTGCTGCCAGAAGGTGGAGACGTTCAGCAGGTTCAGGCCGTTGCGCAGCACCGCCAGGATCAGCGCGCCGATCAGCGTGCCGGACGCCTTGCCGGTGCCGCCGGCGAGCGAGGCACCGCCGATGACGACCGCGGCGATCGCGTCCAGCTCGTAGCCGCTGGCGGCCTGCGGCTGCGCCGAGGAGAGCCGGGCGGCCAGCACGATGCCCGCGACGGCCGCGAACAGACCCGACAGGGCGTAGACGACGAGCTTCTGCCGCGACACCCGCAGCCCGGACAGCCGGGCGGCCTCCTCGTTGCCGCCGATCGCGTACATGGACCGGCCGATGTACGTCCTGCCGAGCACGAAGGCCGCGACGAGCCCCATGACGATCATGACCAGCACCGGTACCGGCAGCCAGTCGCCGAGCGTGTCGCCGAGGTGGGAGACCGAGTCGGGGAAGGGGATCGGGTTGCCGCCGGAGATCACCAGGGACAGACCGCGGCCCACCGACAGCATGGCCAGCGTCGCGATGAACGGCGGCAGTTTGCCGTACGCGATCAGGAAGCCGTTGACCAGCCCGGCCGCGACACCGACGACGACCGCCAGCACCACCGCGAGGGCGACCGGGACGCCGTGGTCGGCGGCGCTCCAGGCCAGCACGGTCGCGGAGAGGGCGGCCACCGAGCCGACCGACAGGTCGATGCCCGCCGAGACGATCACGAAGGTGACGCCGAAGGCGAGGATGGCCGTCACGGCCGCCTGGACGCCGATGTTGAGGAGGTTGTCGGCCGTCAGGAAGTTCCCGGACAGCGCCGACAACGCGACGACGAGGACGATCAGCGCGGTGAGCGCGCCGTTGTCGAGCAGCAGCCGGCGCAGGCCGCCCGTGGCGCCACTCGCGCCCGTCGTGCCCTTGAGCGTGTCAGTGGCCACGGGGGGCCTCCTTCTCGGTCTTCACTGTGTTCGTGCTGACGGCGAGTGCCATCACGGCGTCCTGTGTGGCCTCGTCGGCGGAGAGTTCACCCGCGATCCGGCCCTGGGCCATCACCAGCACCCGGTCGCTCATACCGAGCACCTCGGGCAGATCGCTGGAGATCATCAGGACGGCGGCACCGGCCGCGGTGAGTTCGTTGACGAGCTGGTAGATCTCGACCTTGGCGCCGACGTCGATCCCGCGCGTCGGCTCGTCGAGGATGAGCACCTTGGTGTCGGCGAGCAGCCACTTGCCGATGACGACCTTCTGCTGGTTGCCGCCGGACAGGGTGCGCACGTGCTGCTGGAGTCCGGCCATCCGCACGCCGAGCTGCCCGGCCATCCGCGCGGCCGCCTCCCGCTGGCTCTTGAGGTCGACGAGCCCGCCGCGGGTGGCCGACCGCATGGTCACCAGCCCGAGGTTCTCCTCGACGGACTGGTCGAGCACCAGCCCCTGGCCCTTGCGGTCCTCGGGGATGAGCCCGATGCCGGCCGCCATCGCGGAGGTGACGTCATGCCCCTTGAGGGGCGCCCCGGAGACCCTCACCGTGCCCCTGTCGTACGGATCGGCCCCGAAGACCGCCCGCACCACCTCGGTACGGCCCGCCCCGACGAGCCCCGCGATGCCGACGACCTCACCGGCGCGCACCTCGAAGCTGACGTCGTGGAAGACACCGTCGCGGGTCAGCCCCTCGACGGAGAGCAACGCGGCACCGGTGTCGGCGCGTTCACGCGGGTACTGCTGCTCGATCGAGCGCCCCACCATCAGGCGGACGAGCTCGTCCTCGGGGGTGGAGGCGGGAACCTGGCCGACGGACTTCCCGTCCCGGATGACCGTGACGCGGTCGCCCAGGGCGGCGATCTCCTCCAGGTGATGGGTGATGAACACGATCCCGACGCCGTCCTCGCGCAGCGTGCGCACGATCGCGAAGAGCTTGTCCACCTCCTCGGAGGTGAGCACGGCGGTCGGCTCGTCCATGATCAGCACGCGCGCGTCCAGGCTCAGCGCCTTGGCGATCTCGACCATCTGCAGACGCGCGATACCGAGTTCACGCACCCGCGCGCGGGGCGAGACGTTCACGCCGACCCGCTTGAGCAGGACCTCGGCGTCGGCCTCCATCCGCTTGCGGTCGATCACCCCGAAGCGGCGCGGCTGCCGCCCCAGGAAGATGTTCTCGGCGACCGTGAGGTCGGGGACGAGGTTGAACTCCTGGTAGATGGTGGCGATCCCGAGGCGCTCGGAGTCCTGCGCACCATGGATGCGCGTCTCCTCGCCGCCGACCAGGATGCGCCCGGCGTCGGGTGTGTAGGCGCCGGAGAGCATCTTGATGAGGGTGCTCTTGCCCGCGCCGTTCTCACCGAGCAGCACATGCACCTCGCCCCGGCGCAGGTCGAAGTCCACGCCGTCCAGCGCGACCACGCCCGGGAAGGTCTTCCGTATGCCCTCGATGCGCAGCAACTCGTCCGGGTCGCTCACGGCTTACTCCTGTTCTGGGTGGCGTCCTCGCCGCACGAACGGCGTACGACGAGACGGGCGGGGAGGGTGACGGACTCGGGCGGCCGTCCCTCGATGCGGTCCACCAGCGCGCGCACGGCGGCACGCCCCAGCTCGCCCGTGGGCTGGGCGATCGCGGTGATCGGCGGATCGGTGTGCACGAACCACGGGATGTCGTCGAAGGCCGCCAGCGCGATGTCGTCCGGAACGCGCATCCCACGCGCGCGTACGGCGTCCAGCGCGCCCAGCGCCATCAGGTTGTCGGCCGCGAAGACGACCTCGGGGGGTTCGGGCAGGTCGAGGAAGCCCTCGGTGACCCGGCGCCCGCTGTCGGCCTGGAAGTCGCCCTGTCCGATGTAGACGTCGGGCAGTTCGAGACCGCAGGCGTGCAGCGCCTCCCTGAAGGCCGCCACACGCTCCTGGCCGGTCGTGGTGGCGGCGGGCCCCGCGATGATCGCGAGCCTGCGGTGCCCCAGGGCGTGCAGATGGGCCACGAGATCCCGTACGGCCTGACGCCCGTCCGCCCGCACCACCGGCACGTCCACGCCCGGGATCCACCGGTCCACGAACACCACCGGCGTCCCGGCCCGTACGGCGTCCAGCATCAGCGGGGAGCCGCCGTCGGTGGGGGAGACGAGCAGGCCGTCGATCCGTCGGTCCAGCAGGTTCCGTACGTGATGGTCCTGGAGGTCGGGCCGCTCGTCGGCGTTGCCGATGATGACGCTGTAGCCCAGCGCGCGGGCCTCCTCCTCGACGGAGCGGGCCAGCTCGGTGAAGTAGGGGTTCATCACATCGCTGATGACCAGGCCGAGGGTGTGGGTCTGGTCGGTGCGCAGGGAGCGGGCGACGGCGTTCGGGCGGTAGCCCAGCGCCTCGACGGCGGCCAGCACGCGCGTGCGTGCCTCCGCGCTGACCGACGGATGGTCGTTCAGGACACGCGAGACCGTGGCGACGGACACGCCCGCCTCGGCAGCGACGTCCTTGATGCTCGCCATCGCCGCTCCACCTCCTTGTGGATCGTTCGTGGAATCGATTACACCGATACCTACGGAGAGGATTGGAATCGATTACACGCCCCAAAAGCAAGACCCTGAGACCGGATCGTGATGAGGCCGTCGCCAGAGTGTCGTCGCCGGGGCCGGGCAAGGAAGATCGTTTGCTCATGTGCGCTGCTCGGCGCACCGCGGGTGCCGTCGCGGCAGGAGCGGTGTTCCCGTGTCTGGCTGCCGTACCGGCCCACGCCGTGACCGCGTGGGAGACCAAGAGCCGACCCAGGACTGACCACTGCCCCCTGGGGCAGGGCCGTGAGGTAGCGGAGTGCGCCGGGGCGGATCAGGCTGGAGGTACAGGAGTGCCACGGGGGTTTCCTCGAGGCCCCGCGGGGCCGGAGTGGGGGAGTCATGACGGCGGCGACCCGCAACGACGCACCCGTCGCCCTTGCCGGCGACGGCGTGGAGCTGCGCACGCAGCCCATGGGCGGCGGCATGTCCGTCGGCTATATCACCGTTCCTAGAGGCTGAGCGGGAGTGAGTCCTGATGCCAGGACTCATGCTCGGCCGAACGCCCCGGACGGTGTTGGGCGTTCTGGTTGCCCGCGTTCGCTCCGCGTCCGGGCCCGACGGATCGTGTCCGTGGTCCGGGGATGCGGGGGCGGGGTCCCTCACGCTCAGGAACTCCTGGTTCGGCCTGGGCGGTCCGATGCCCCACCGCATCACTCCGGTGCTGTGGGGGCGGTGCCGTCCGTCGCCGGATCGGGTGTCCCTGGGCGCGCCTTCCGATCGCCACGGCGGCAGCGTCGTGGCGAGTGGTCTGACGGATTGCGCTGGTGAGGGGTTTCTGCCAGTACTGGGCACCCCACCGGCTCGTGTAGGCCGGATCGACGGCGATGACCGCGATACCCGTCTGGTCGGCCATCGAGGCCAGCCGGGTACGCAGTTTCCCGGTGGGCATGCCGGAAATCAGTTGCCGGAAGCGTGTCCTGCGGCCGTGTTTCTCCCGGGTCTTCTCGGCGGCGAAGTCCAGGTCCTCCACGGCGATCGCCCTCACGCCGCAGGTGCGGGCCCAGTGCAGGAGGTGGGTCAGGGCATGGCGGACCTGGGCGTCGCGGTGTCCAGCGGTTCCGGTCAGGTCGTAGAAGAAGCGGCGAGGGCTGCCGGTCGGGTTGCCGTGGACATCGAGGCGCCAGGTGGCGAGGTGGTCGGCGTTCATGTCCACACCGATCACGCCGTGGGCGAGCGCGGCCTCGATGGGCAGGGTGGGGGTGGACGGGATCTGCCAGGACGCAGTCACATACCAGCGGTCCCGGCCCGTATCCAGGTGGATGCGGTAGGCGATCGCCCGGTTTGGCCGCGACGCGATCCGCCCGTTCCTGGCCCCGGTGCGCAAACGCGACCTGGCAGCTCAGGACGTACCGTCCGTGCGGAGCGTTCGCCAGATGAGCCAGCGGGGTCGGGAGTTTGATACTCACCTCACCGTCCGGACTGATACGGATCGTCTCGTTGCCGTGGCGCTTGCCGGACTCGCCATCTGCCTGGCAGAACCAGCGCTCCGCTTCCCAGCGCCCACGCCACTGGCCCTCGGTCAGCCCGGCCGCCTGAAGGTAGTGCCGGGTGCGGGCCAGCTGCTTCCCGCCCCGCACGACGTGCACGATCCCCGCCTCGCGGTCGGCCCGCGCGGCAGCCAGCCGCTCCTCCAGCACCCGCAGCCGCCGCGACTTCGCATGCCACTCCCGCGCGGACCGATAGCCCCCGGGGACTCCCCTGGTGCCTTTCTGCCCGATCGGCTGGGACAGCCGGTGGGTGAGGGTGCGGACGCCCGCTTCCAGATTCTGCAGGTACGCCCACTGACAGCGTCGTGCCAGCGCCCACTGGTCATGCGACGCCTTGGTGATACTCCCCGCCCACCGCGACGACGAGGCCGGCGTCAGCTCCCGCTTACGAGCTGCCCACGCCTGCCCGGAATGCTCCAGACCGTCCCGGCAGCGCGCCTTGAGGTCCCTCGAAGCCAGCGACCCCAGATGCGCGCCCACCAGACGCAGTACCGTCTGATCGCCCGGCGCCAGGTTCGTGAGACGGGTACGGACGGCCACACCGCTCGGCCCGGACGCGAGGAACGGCGCCGCGATGCCCCTCAGCTCACCCACCCCGTCACCCCCACCCGAAGAACCCCTCGCCATGAGGAACGAGCACTGCCGGCAAAGGTCACGCATTCGATGAGAGAACGTCAGTTCCCCACGACAACCGACCCGCGACCGAGACACGCGACGCGACCGAGAACAGCAGCGCACTCTTGAACGCACCCCAACGGCAGCAACTCCAACTCCTGCCGGAAGGCACCGACATGGGCCCCGCGCTCAAGGGCCTCGACGGCGACGCCTGCCAGTGCCCGCACCGGGGCTACCTGCTCAAGGGCCGGCTCCGGATGCTGACGGCCGACGGCGAGGAGTACTACGAGGCCGGCCAGGCGTACTACTGGGCGCCCGGCCATGTCCCCGTGGCCGTGGAGGACTGCGAACTCGTGGAGTTTCTCCCCGACCGAGGACTTCGAGAAGGTGATCGACCAGGTCAAGTCCCAGGCGGGATAGGCGTTCCCGGACGCCGCGAGGCACCCGCCCCTGACCCTGGAGGGGGCCGGGCCGCCCAGGTGTCCCGCCCGCTGTCACACCCCGCCGGTACTGTCGGATCATGTCCAGTCAGGCGGGGAGCCAGGGGGCCGGCGAGCGGCGGCTCGCCGTGCTCGAAGGTGTCCTGGAGCGGATCACGTACGCCAACGAGGAGAACGGCTACACGGTCGCCCGGGTCGACACCGGCCGCGGTGGCGGCGACCTGCTGACCGTCGTCGGCGCACTGCTCGGCGCCCAGGTCGGCGAGTCCCTGCGGATGGAGGGCCGTTGGGGCTCCCATCCCCAGTACGGCAAGCAGTTCACCGTGGAGAACTACACCACCGTGCTGCCGGCCACCGTCCAGGGCATCCGCCGCTACCTCGGCTCCGGGCTGGTCAAGGGCATCGGCCCGGTCTTCGCCGATCGCATCACGCAGCACTTCGGCCTGGACACCCTCCAGATCATCGAGGAGGAGCCGAAGCGGCTCATCGAGGTGCCCGGCCTCGGCCCCAAGCGGACCAAGAAGATCGCCGACGCCTGGGAGGAGCAGAAGGCGATCAAGGAGGTCATGCTCTTCCTCCAGACCGTCGAGGTGTCCACGTCGATCGCGGTCCGCATCTACAAGAAGTACGGCGACGCCTCGATCTCCGTGGTGAAGAACCGGCCCTACCGGCTCGCCGCCGACGTCTGGGGCATCGGCTTCCTCACCGCCGACAAGATCGCCCAGTCCGTCGGCATCCCGCACGACAGCCCGGAGCGGGTGAAGGCCGGTCTCCAGTACGCCCTGTCGCAGTCCACCGACCAGGGCCACTGCTACCTCCCCGAGGAGCAGCTGATCGCCGACGCGGTCAAGCTCCTCCAGGTCGACACCGGCCTGGTCATCGAGTGCCTGGCCGAACTCGCCCTGCCCGACGAGGAGTCCGGCGAGCCCGGCGTCGTACGCGAGAAGGTCCCGGGGGAGCAGGGCGAAGAGGTCACGGCCGTCTACCTCGTCCCCTTCCACCGCGCCGAACTCTCCCTCTCCGCCCAGCTGATGCGCCTGCTGCGCACCGACCAGGACCGGATGCCGGCGTTCCGGGACGTCGCCTGGGACAAGGCGCTGGGCTGGCTGAGGACCCGCACCGGGACCGACCTCGCCCCCGAACAGGAGGCCGCCGTCCGGCTCGCGCTGACCGAGAAGGTCGCCGTCCTCACCGGCGGCCCCGGTTGCGGCAAGTCCTTCACGGTCCGCTCGATCGTGGAGCTGGCCCGCGCCAAGAAGGCCAAAGTGGTCCTCGCCGCCCCGACGGGCCGCGCCGCCAAGCGCCTGGCCGAACTCACCGGCGCCGACGCCTCCACCGTCCACCGCCTCCTGGAGCTGAAGCCCGGCGGCGACGCGGCCTACGACAAGGACCGCCCGCTCGACGCCGACCTGGTGGTGGTCGACGAGGCGTCCATGCTGGACCTGCTGCTCGCCAACAAACTGGTGAAGGCCGTCCCCCCGGGCGCGCACCTGCTCTTCGTCGGGGACGTCGACCAACTCCCCAGCGTCGGCGCCGGCGAGGTGCTCCGCGACCTGCTCGCCGACGGCGGCCCCGTCCCCGCCGTACGCCTCACCCGGGTCTTCCGCCAGGCCCAGCAGTCGGGTGTGGTGACGAACGCGCACCGGATCAACGCGGGACAGCACCCCGTCACCGACGGCATGAAGGACTTCTTCCTCTTCGTCGAGGACGACACCGAGGAGGTCGGCCGGCTCACCGTGGACGTGGCGGCCCGCCGGATTCCGGCCAGGTTCGGCCTCGACCCGCGCCGGGACGTCCAGGTGCTCGCCCCCATGCACCGCGGCCCCGCGGGCGCCGGCACCCTGAACGGCCTGCTCCAGCAGGCCATCACCCCGGGCCGTCCGGACCTCGCCGAGAAACGCTTCGGCGGACGGGTCTTCCGGGTCGGCGACAAGGTCACCCAGATTCGCAACAATTACGAGAAGGGCACCAACGGTGTCTTCAACGGCACCGTGGGCGTGGTCACCTCGCTCGACCCGGTCGACCAGCGCCTGACGGTGCTGACCGACGAGGACGAGGAGGTGGCGTACGAGTTCGACGAACTGGACGAACTGGCCCACGCGTACGCGGTGACCATCCACCGCTCCCAGGGCAGCGAGTACCCGGCCGTGGTGATCCCGGTCACCACCAGCGCCTGGATGATGCTGCAGCGGAACCTGCTGTACACGGCGGTCACCCGCGCCAAGAAGCTGGTCGTCCTCGTCGGTTCACGCAAGGCGATCGGCCAGGCGGTGCGCACGGTCTCGGCCGGGCGCCGCTGCACGGCCCTGGACTTCCGGCTCGCGGCTCTGTGAAGCGGTCTGTGAAGAGCGTAGGACGAACGTGAGGGTGCGGCCGCAATGGTGAGGCATCACAAAAAATGATCGATCAAATGAGTCATGTGAGTCACAGAGCCCTTCCGGAAGCGGGTAGGAGAGGGGCAGGATGAACAAGTTGGCGGCACTCAGTGCCGCCGATACGCCCAACGGCCGACCCCGAGTGCACTCTCCTGCGCCAAATGGGGGATGGTAGAGACAGTCAGGGCAACCTCGAAGAAGAGGCACAACGTCGGTGAGGGATGACGTGAGCGACAACTCTGTAGTAGTGCGGTACGGCGATGGCGAGTACACCTACCCGGTGATCGACAGCACCGTCGGCGACAAGGGCTTCGACATCGGGAAGCTCCGCGCCCAGACCGGTCTGGTCACCCTGGACAGCGGCTACGGCAACACCGCGGCCTATAAATCCGCCATCACCTACCTCGACGGCGAGGCCGGCATCCTCCGGTACCGCGGCTACCCGATCGAGCAGCTGGCGGAGCGCTCCACGTTCCTGGAGGTCGCCTACCTGCTGATCAATGGCGAGCTCCCGACCGTCGACGAGCTCTCCGTGTTCAAGAACGACATCACGCAGCACACCCTGCTGCACGAGGACGTCAAGAACTTCTACCGTGGCTTCCCGCGCGACGCCCACCCGATGGCCATGCTGTCGTCGGTGGTCTCCGCGCTGTCCACCTTCTACCAGGACAGCCACAACCCCTTCGACGAGAAGCAGCGCAACCTCTCGACGATCCGTCTGCTCGCCAAGCTCCCGACGATCGCGGCCTACGCGTACAAGAAGTCGATCGGTCACCCGTTCGTCTACCCGCGCAACGACCTCGGTTACGTCGAGAACTTCCTGCGCATGACCTTCTCGGTCCCCGCGCAGGAGTACGACCTGGACCCGGTCGTGGTCGCTGCCCTGGACAAGCTGCTCATCCTGCACGCCGACCACGAGCAGAACTGTTCGACCTCCACGGTCCGCCTCGTCGGCTCGTCCCAGGCGAACATGTTCGCCTCGATCTCCGCCGGCATCAACGCGCTGTGGGGCCCGCTGCACGGCGGCGCCAACCAGTCGGTGCTGGAGATGCTGGAGGGCATCCAGTCCTCCGGCGGTGACGTCGACTCCTTCATCCGCAAGGTGAAGAACAAGGAGGACGGCGTCCGGCTGATGGGCTTCGGCCACCGGGTCTACAAGAACTTCGACCCGCGCGCCAAGATCATCAAGGCCGCCGCGCACGACGTTCTCTCGGCCCTCGGCAAGTCCGACGAGCTGCTGGACATCGCGCTGAAGCTGGAGGAGCACGCGCTCTCCGACGACTACTTCGTCTCGCGCAGCCTCTACCCGAACGTCGACTTCTACACCGGCCTGATCTACCGGGCCATGGGCTTCCCGACCGAGATGTTCACGGTCCTGTTCGCCCTCGGCCGCCTCCCGGGCTGGATCGCCCAGTGGCACGAGATGATCAAGGAGCCGGGTTCCCGTATCGGCCGCCCGCGCCAGATCTACACCGGCGTCGTCGAGCGGGACTTCGTCCCCGTCGAGGAGCGCTGAGCCGTACACCTGGGCCCCGTGTCCGACTCCGGTCGGGTGCGGGGCCTTCGCGTGCCCCGTGAGGGGCGGAGGGCTCCCCAAGGCTCCCCAAGGCTCCCCAAGGTTCCTCAAATGACGGAAGGCGCCCCGGCGCCGGTCCCCCCACGGGCCGACGTCCAGGGCGCCTTCCCATGTCCCGGTGCGGATTCCCCCCACGGGATCCGGCCGGGCGTCTGTGAGAACCAGCGCCTGAATCGCTGTCTTGCCGAACTGCTTCGGTACCGCGTTGAGCAATACGAGCAAAATCACTCGTACTACTACCTGTGTGCGATCTGCCGGGACAGCGCACGCTGGGAGGGCCGCTCAAAGCTCCCCGGTGTACGTGCCCCGGCAACGCATCTCTGGAGAAGTCCCCCAAGACATCTCCAGATGCCAGGAAGCGCCCCCCAAGACGCCGCCTGACATCGTCAACTTAGACCTTCGAACCCCTTCGATGGTTACGTTCGCATCACTGTGATCTGCGTCTCTTGCATATGTCCGATAGATGCGCAAGAGCCCAGGTATGGCGAACGAGACCCAAGCGTAAGGATGATGCGCGAGCCTTGTGAAGAGCTTATGTGAGTGTGGCCCCGGACTCCAGAGGGGGCCCCTCATCGGAATGCCCGCAGCCTGAGCCGCCGCGACCACCGCCTCCGTGCAAGGGTTCGCCCCGCGTCCCTTCGGGGTGCGGGGCGAACCGTGCGACGCGGGCGGCAGTTCAGGCCTTGCCGACCAGCTCGAAGCCGGCCTCGTCCACGGCGGAGCGCACCGCTTCCTCGTCCAGCGGCGCAGCCGACACCACCGTGACCTCACCGCTCGACGCGACGGCCTTCACCGAGCTGACACCGGCGATCTCGGAGATCTCGCCGGAGACGGCTCCTTCGCAGTGTCCGCAGCTCATCCCGCTCACCTTGTAGACGGTGGTGACGGAACCCGCGGTGTCGGTCTGAGCGCTCATCTCGTTCTCCTCGTAGAGGCGGGTGGGGCGGTCGGGGCCCACGGCGGGGCCTCCGCGCATCCACACTATACCCCTAGGGGGTATAAATCCAAGGAGGGTTCCGCGACGCTTCCCTGAGAGGTTCGGGCCGGACGGCGAGGAGAGCGCACATGCGGGCAGTGGTGTTCGAGCGGTACGGGGAGCCGGCCGCGGTACGGGACGTACCGGACCCGGAACCCGCGGAGCACGGGGTGGTGGTACGGGTCGAGGCCACCGGTCTCTGCCGCAGCGACTGGCACGGCTGGCAGGGGCACGACCCGGACATCACGCTGCCGCACGTGCCGGGGCACGAACTCGCCGGTGTGGTGGAGGCGGTCGGCGCCCGCGTGCGCCACTGGCGCCCCGGCGACAGGGTCACCGTCCCCTTCGTGTGCGCCTGCGGAACCTGCGCCTCCTGTGCGGCCGGCGACCACCAGATCTGCGAGCGGCAGACCCAGCCCGGCTTCACGCACTGGGGCTCCTTCGCCCAGTACGTGACCCTGGACCACGCCGATGTGAACCTCGTCACGGTCCCCGACGACATGTCGTTCGCCACCGCGGCCTCGCTCGGCTGCCGCTTCGCCACGGCGTTCCGCGCGGTGGTGCAGCAGGGCCGGGTCGCGGCGGGGGAGTGGGTCGCGGTGCACGGCTGCGGCGGTGTCGGCCTGTCCGCGGTGATGATCGCGGCGGCCTCGGGGGCGCGGGTGGTGGCCGTCGACGTGTCGCCCCGGGCCCTCGACCTGGCACGGAAGTTCGGGGCGGCGGAGTGCGTGGACGCCTCGAAGGTCACCGACACCGCGGCGGCGGTCCGCGACCTGACCGGCGGGGGCGTCCACCTCTCCCTCGACGCCCTGGGCTCACCCGCCACCTGCGCGGCCTCCGTGAACGGCCTGCGCCGCCGGGGCCGCCATGTCCAGGTCGGGCTGCTGCCCTCGCGGGACGGCACCACCCCGGTCCCGATGGCCCGCGCGATCGCCCTGGAGCTCGAACTCCTCGGCAGCCACGGCATGGCCGCCCACACCTACCCGCCGATGCTGGAACTGGTCCGGGCGGGCGTGCTGCGCCCCGACCTCCTGGTCACCTCCACGATCACCCTGGACGCCGCCCCGGCCGCCCTGGCCGCGCTGGGAACGGCACCCGGAGCAGGGGTGACGGTCATCGAGCCCTGGACCTGACCGGGCCCCGCAATCGGCCGGGCCGTGAAACCGGCGGTGCCCCACCCGAAGATGGGGCACCGCCGGATCCTCCGCTGATCAGCACTCTCTTCGGCCCCGGTTGCCCGGGCGGGACGCGACCCACGCCCGGACGGTGTCGGCGTACCAGAAGGGCTTGCCGCCCTCGACATGGTCGGGCGGCGGCAGCAGCCCGTGCTTGCGGTACGACCGCACGGTGTCCGGCTGTACCCGGATGTGCGCCGCGATCTCCTTGTAGGACCAGAGCCTTCGGTCGGTCATGAGGTGCACCTCCCCGCGCGCACCGCGGCGGCGGCCGGGAACGGCCGTCGGGGGTACCGGGCGCTGCGCTGGCGATCACAAAGCCTGTGCCCCGTGAACGACACGGAGTCGGGGCAGGGCAGGGGCTGTGCGCCGGGTGTGACGCAGTACCCGCGTACACGCGACATGTGTGACACGAAGGGGGCGTTTGTGACAGAGGTGACGCAAAGGCGTACGCGGGCTCATGGGCGGGGCGTGTTGACATGCCCGTGTGTGTCGATATGCGGCTCCGCCGCGCGGGCGCGACCGGCCCCAGACGACCCGCACCCGCCGGAGCACGGAACCCGGCGGACGAGTGGACGCCCGGCCCCGCCGCCGGAGGCTTACGCCCCGCAGGACCTCAAGAACGCCCGGGTCCGCTGAGCGATGGGCAACGGCGTATCCGGCTCACACGGATACATGTCCTGCTCGACGATCGCGAACAGCTCCACATCCAGCTTCTGCGCGGCCTCCAGCACGGGCCCCAACTCCGGCACCCCGCTCGGCGGCTCGCACATCACACCCTGCGCCACGGCCGGCCCGAACGGCGTCCCCTTCGCCCGCACGTCCGCCAGGATCTCCGGATCCACCTGCTTGAGGTGCAGATACCCGATCCGAGACCCGTACGTCTCGATGAGCTTCACGCTGTCGCCGCCGCAATAGGCGTAGTGCCCGGTGTCCAGGCACAGCGACACCAGGTCGGAGTCCGTGGCGTCCAGGAAGCGGACGACGTTCTCCTCGCTGTCGACATGCGTGTCGGCGTGCGGGTGGACGACGATCTGCAGCCCGTACTCGTCCCGCACCCGCTGCCCCAGACGCTCGGTCAGCGAGGCGAGGTTCCGCCACTGCTCCGGGGTCAGCGTGTCCGGTTCCAGCACCGCACCGGTCTTGTCGTCCCGCCAGAAGGACGGGATGACGACGAGGTGCTTCGCGCCCATCGCCTGGGCCAGCACCGCGTTGTCCGCGACATGCGCCCAGGTCTTCTCCCAGACGGACTCGCCGTGGTGCAGGCCGGTGAAGACCGTGCCGGCCGAGACCTTCAGGCCACGCCGGGAGGTCTCCTCGGTGAGGACGGCCGGATCGGTCGGCAGATACCCGTACGGCCCCAGCTCGATCCACTCGTAGCCGGACTGCGCGACCTCGTCGAGGAAGCGCCTCCAGGGGACCTGCTGGGGGTCGTCGGGGAACCACACACCCCACGAGTCGGGCGCCGACCCGATGCGGATGCGGGACAGTGAGGGCTGAGGTGACAACGACGTCATGCCGGTCAGCTTCGGCGGGAGCGGCAAGCGCTGTCAAGGTCTGGTCCGAATGTCTGGACAAAACATTGACAGGGCTCGGCGAGCAGGGCTACAAACGCGGGGAGAGCCGAAACGAAGGGAAGCCGATGGGGTACGACCTGATCACCATGGGGCGGATCGGTGTGGACCTGTATCCACTCCAGACCGGTGTCCCGCTGCCGCAGGTGACGTCCTTCGGCAAGTTCCTGGGCGGATCCGCCTCGAACGTCGCCGTCGCCGCCGCCCGGCTGGGCCGGAACTCCGCGGTGATCACCCGCACCGGCGACGACCCGTTCGGCACGTATCTCCACGAGGAACTGCGCGGCTTCGGCGTCGACGACCGCTGGGTCACCCCGGTCCCCGGCCTCCAGACGCCGATCACGTTCTGCGAGATCTTCCCGCCGGACGACTTCCCGCTGTACTTCTACCGCCGTCCCAAGGCGCCGGACCTGGAGATCGACGCCCACGAGCTGGACCTCGACGCCGTCCGTGAGACCCGGATCTTCTGGGTGACCGGCACCGGCCTGAGCGAGGAGCCCAGCCGTACGGCGACCCTGGCGGCCCTCGCCCACCGCGCCAAGGCCGGCACGACGATCTTCGACCTCGACTGGCGCCCCATGTTCTGGAGCGACCCGGACGCGGCCCGCCCCTTCTACGCCGAGGCCCTGAAGCACACCACCGTCGCCGTGGGCAACCTCGACGAGGTGGAGGTCGCCACCGGAGTGCGCGAACCGCGTGCCGCCGCCCAGGCGCTGCTGGACGCGGGCGTCGAGCTCGCGGTCGTGAAGCAGGGCCCCAAGGGCGTCCTCGCGGTGAACAGCGAGGGCGACGAGGCCGAGGTCCCGCCCCTGCCCGTCACCGTCCTCAACGGCCTCGGCGCCGGTGACGCGTTCGGCGGCTCCCTCTGCCACGGCCTGCTCGAAGGCTGGAACCTGGAGAAGATCATGCGGCACGCCAACGCGGCCGGAGCCATCGTCGCCTCCCGCCTGGAGTGCTCCTCGGCGATGCCCACGCCCGACGAGATCGAGGCCGCGATCGCCGCCGGAGCCGTCAAGTGAGCGTCGACATCGCGGAACTCGTCCGCATCCGCGCCCAGCACCCCGAGGCCATAGCGGAGGCCGCCGCCCGGCGCACCCGCAGGCCGCTGCTCAACACGAGCGGCCGGCTGATGATCGTCGCCGCCGACCACCCGGCCCGCGGCGCCCTCGGGGTCGGCGACCGCAAGTTCGCCATGGCCAACCGCGCCGACCTGCTCCAGCGCCTGGTCCTGGCCCTCGGCCGTCCCGGGGTCGACGGCGTCCTCGCGACCGCCGACATCCTCGACGACCTGCTCCTGCTCGGTGCCCTGGACGGCAAGGTCGTCATGGGCTCGATGAACCGCGGCGGCCTCCAGGGCGCCACCTTCGAGCTCGACGACCGCTTCACCGGCCACCGCCCCGAGGACATCGAGCGCCTGAACTTCGACGCGGGCAAGCTGCTGCTGCGGATCTGCTACGACGACCCGGGCTCGCTGACCACCCTGGAGTCCACCGCCCGCGCGATCGACGCGATGGCCGAGCGCCGGCTGCCGGTCTTCGTCGAGCCGTTCATCAGCCGCCGCGACGACACCGGCAAGCTGCGCAACGACCTCTCCGCCGAGGCCGTCACCAAGTCGATCGCCATCGCCTCGGGCCTGGGCGGCAGCTCGGCCTACACCTGGCTGAAGGTGCCGGTCACCGAGAACCCCGACGACATGGCCGAGGTCATGGCCACCTCCACGCTGCCCGCCGTGCTGCTGGGCGGCGAGGTCGGCGGCACCGTTGAGGAGCAAGCCGGCGCGTACGAGAAGTGGCGCGGCGCCCTGCAACTCCCCACCGTCCGCGGCCTGGTGGTCGGCCGTTCGCTGCTGTACCCGGCGGACGGCGACGTGGCCGCCGCCGTGGACACCGCCGTAGGACTGCTGTGAGGGCCGCATGAGCAAGGACCTGTACGTTCCCCGGGGCGCCACGACGGGCGGCGGGTACGTCGTCGACATCGACCCCGAGCGGGCCGGCTGGACGTACTCCAGTCTGCGGATCGTCGAGCTGGAGGCGGGCGGCACACACACGTTCGCCGCCGGGGACAGCGAGTGGATCGTCGTACCGCTGAACGGCGGTTGTACGGTGCACGCGGGTGACGAAGAGTTCCAACTCCTGGGCCGGGAAAGCGTGTTCGCCGGAGCTTCAGACTTCGCGTACGTACCCCGGGACACCCAGGCACAGATCGCCTCCGGCGCGGGTGGCCGCTTTGCTTTGGCAGGAGCGAAGTGCGAGCGACAACTCCCCGCCCGCTACGGCCCCGCGCCGGAGGTCCCCGTCGAACAGCGCGGCAGCGGAACCCAGTTGCGCCACGTGCGCAACTTCGCCTCCGCCGACGCCTTCGAGTGCGACCGGCTGATCGCCGTCGAGGTGATCACGCCCGGCGGCAACTGGTCCTCCTACCCGCCGCACAAGCACGACGAGAACCGGCCGGGCGTGGAAGCCGAGCTGGAGGAGATCTACTACTTCGAGATCGACGGCCCGAACGGTTTCGGCTATCAGCGCGTATCCCCTTCCCGTGAGGGCGGATCGGACGTCCTCGCGGAGGTCCGCTCCGGCGACGCCGTGCTCGTCCCCGACGGCTGGCACGGCCCGTCGATCGCCCAGCCCGGCCACGACATGTACTACCTGAACGTCATGGCCGGACCGGGTGAGCACCGCGAGTGGCGGATCTGCTTCCACCCGGACCACACGGAGGGCTACCGATGAGCATCAGGCTTACGGTCGCGCAGGCACTCGTCCGCTTCCTGGCCGTCCAGTACACCGAGCGTGACGGCGTACGGCAGCGGCTGATCGGCGCCACCTGGGGCATCTTCGGCCACGGCAACGTGGCCGGCCTCGGCCAGGCGCTCGTCGAGTACGGCGACGAGATGCCCTACCACCAGGGCCGCAACGAGCAGTCGATGGTGCACGCGGCCGTCGGCTACGCCCGCCAGTCCAACCGGCTGTCCACGCACGCCGTGACGACGTCGATCGGCCCGGGCGCCACCAACCTGGTCACCGGCGCGGCCCTCGCGACGATCAACCACCTCCCGGTCCTGCTGCTCCCCGGCGACATCTTCGCCACCCGGGTCGCCGACCCGGTCCTCCAGCAGCTCGAAGTGCCGTACGCGGGCGATGTCAGCGTCAACGACAGCCTGCGCCCGGTGTCGAGGTACTTCGATCGGGTGACCCGTCCGGAGGCCCTGATCCCGGCGGCCCTCCAGGCGATGCGCGTGCTGACGGACCCGGTCGAGACCGGCGCCGTCACCCTCGCCCTCCCGCA
Source organism: Streptomyces lincolnensis (assembly GCF_021173675.1). GTDB lineage: Bacteria > Actinomycetota > Actinomycetes > Streptomycetales > Streptomycetaceae > Streptomyces > Streptomyces lincolnensis_B. The sequence continues at coordinate 29,365 of NZ_JAIHON010000026.1, forward strand.
GGACGTGCAGGCCGAGGCGTACGACTGGCCCGAGGAGTTCTTCGCCGAGCGCACCTGGGTGGTCCGCCGCCCGGGCGCCGACCCGGCCGAACTCGCCGAGGCGGTACGGGCGATCAGGGCGGCGGAGAAGCCCCTGGTGATCGCGGGCGGCGGGGTCCACCACAGCCGCGCCGAGGAGGCTCTCGCCGAGTTCGCCGAGGCCACCGGCATCCCGGTCGCCTCCACCCAGGCCGGCAAGGGCTCCCTGCGGTACGACCACCCGCAGGACGTCGGCGGCGTCGGCCACACCGGCACCGCGACCGCCAACGAACTCGCCCGCCAGGCCGACCTGGTGATCGGTGTCGGAACCCGCTACACCGACTTCACCACCGCCTCGAACACCCTGTTCACCGGCGACGGCGTCCGCTTCCTCAACCTCAACATCGCGGGCCACGACGGCCACAAGCTCGCCGGGCAGCCGCTGATCGCGGACGCCCGCAGCGGCCTGACCGAGCTCACCGAGGCCCTGAGGCCGCACGGCCACCGCGTCACCGACACCTACGTCGGCGAGTACACCCTCGACAAGGAGCGCTGGGAGCAGCGCGTCGACGCCTGCTACGAGGCCGACGAGATCGACGTACGCCCGACCCAGCCGCAGGTCCTCGGCGCGCTGGACGCCCTGGTGGACGAGTCGGACGTGGTCATCAACGCGGCCGGCTCCCTCCCCGGCGACCTGCACAAGCTGTGGCGGGCCCGGTCCAGGGACCAGTACCACCTGGAGTACGGCTACTCCTGCATGGGCTACGAGATCCCGGCCGCGATCGGCGTGAAGATGGCCGCCCCCGAGCGGAACGTCTGGGCGCTGGTCGGCGACGGCACGTACCTGATGATGCCGACGGAGATCGTGACGGCCGTGCAGGAGGGCGTTGCGATCAAGATGCTCCTCATCCAGAACCACGGCTACGCCTCCATCGGCGGCCTGTCCGAGTCGGTGGGCGGCGAGCGGTTCGGCACCGCCTACCGCTTCCAGTCCGACGACGGCACCTACACGGGCGCCCCGCTGCCCGTGGACCTGGCCGCGAACGTGGCCAGCCTCGGTATGCGCGTGCTGCGCGCGAAGACCGTACGAGACCTCCGCGCCGCCCTCGCCGAGGCGCGCGCCGCGGACACTCCCACATGTGTCTACGTGGAGACCGAAACCGCAGACACAGTGTCGGGCGCGCCTCCGGCGCAGGCCTGGTGGGATGTACCTGTGGCCGAGACCGCGACCCGAGCGTCCGCGGTGAAGGCCCGTGAGCTGTACGAACGGCACGTCTCTACCCGACGCCGCCATCTGTGAAGGAGCACTCGGTCATGACGAAGATCGTCAACCACTGGATCGGCGGCAAGACCGTCGAAGGCGCGTCGGGGAACTACGGGCCGGTCACCGACCCGGCGACCGGCGCGGTCACCACGAAGGTCGCGTTCGCGTCCGTCGACGAGGTCGACGCGGCGGTACAGGCGGCCAAGGACGCGTTCGTGTCCTGGGGCCAGTCCTCGCTGGCCAAGCGCACGGAGATCCTCTTCAAGTTCCGCGCGCTGCTGGACGCCAACCGCGACGCGATCGCGGAGCTGATCACCGCCGAGCACGGCAAGGTGCACTCCGACGCGCTCGGCGAGGTCGCCCGCGGCCTGGAGATCGTCGACCTCGCCTGCGGGATCAACGTGCAGCTGAAGGGCGAGCTGTCGACCCAGGTCGCCAGCCGCGTGGACGTGGCCTCGATCCGCCAGCCGCTCGGTGTCGTCGCCGGCATCACGCCGTTCAACTTCCCGGCCATGGTGCCGATGTGGATGTTCCCGATCGCCATCGCGACCGGCAACACCTTCGTCCTCAAGCCGTCCGAGAAGGACCCGTCGGCCTCCCTGAAGCTCGCCGAGCTGCTCGCGGAAGCCGGTCTGCCGGACGGTGTCTTCAACGTCGTCCACGGCGACAAGGTGGCCGTCGACCGCCTCCTGGAGCACCCGGACGTCAAGGCCGTCTCCTTCGTCGGCTCGACCCCGATCGCCCGCTACATCCACACCACCGCCTCCGCCAACCACAAGCGCGTCCAGGCGCTCGGCGGCGCCAAGAACCACATGCTGGTCCTCCCGGACGCCGACCTCGACGCGGCGGCGGACGCTGCCGTGTCCGCGGCCTACGGTTCGGCGGGCGAGCGCTGCATGGCCATCTCCGCGGTCGTGGCCGTGGGCGCGATCGGCGACGAGCTGGTGGAGAAGATCCGCGAGCGCGCCGAGAAGATCAAGATCGGCCCCGGAAACGACCCCACCTCCGAGATGGGCCCGCTGATCACCAAGGTCCACCGCGACAAGGTGGCCTCCTACGTCACCGGCGCGGCGGCCGAGGGCTGCGAGGTCGTCCTGGACGGCACCGGCTTCACGGTCGAGGGCCACGAGGACGGCCACTGGATCGGCATCTCGCTCCTCGACAAGGTCCCCACCACCGCCAAGGCCTACCAGGACGAGATCTTCGGCCCGGTCCTGACCGTGCTGCGCGTCGACACCTACGACGAGGGCATCGCCCTCATCAACGCCTCGCCGTTCGGCAACGGCACCGCGATCTTCACCCGGGACGGCGGCGCCGCCCGCCGCTTCCAGCTGGAGGTCGAGGCCGGCATGGTCGGCGTCAACGTCCCGATCCCGGTCCCCGTCGGCTACCACTCCTTCGGTGGCTGGAAGGACTCCCTCTTCGGCGACCACCACATCTACGGCAACGACGGCACGCACTTCTACACCCGCGGCAAGGTCGTCACCACCCGCTGGCCCGACCCGGCGGACGCGCCGGCGGGCGTGGACCTGGGCTTCCCGCGCAATCACTGAGAGCGGGGAGCTCGGGGGTTCGGGTGCGTCGGCGGGTGCGGGTTCGTCGTGGTTGCTCGCGCAGTTCCCCGCGCCCCTGAAGAGCTGGGGCTGCGCCCCGCTCTTCCAGGGGCGCGGGGAACTGCGCGACAAGCCCCCCACGCACCCGCACCCGGCCGCCGACAGACCCGACCGAGCTCCTGGCCGCCGTACCACGACCGCGGTATACGAAAACGGTCGCGTACCCCCACGGGATGGCCCGGGATTCACTCCCCGGTCGATAACTGACCGACAGCTTCACCCCGTACCGTTGACGCATGGATCTTCGACGCCCCCGGTGGCTCCGGCACCGTTGGGCCACTGCCGCGGTCGCCGCCGTCGTCGTACTCGCCGGCGCCGGCACATGGACGGCCGTCGCCGACGACAGCAAGCCGTCGGTGAACCGCACCGACCGGATGATGTCGCTGGACGGCGTCCGCATCGACACGTCGTACTTCACGACACCCGGTGACGAGAAGCGCCCCGCCGTCCTCCTGGGCCACGGCTTCGGCGGCAGCAAGGACGACGTCCGCGCCCAGGCCGAGAAGCTGGCCCGCGACGGCTACGCCGTCCTCACCTGGTCGGCGAGAGGCTTCGGCAGGTCCACCGGAAAGGTCGGCCTGAACGACCCGAAGGGCGAGGTCACCGACGTCGGCAAGCTGATCGACTGGCTGGCGAAACAGCCGACGGTCCAGCTCGACAAGCCCGGCGACCCCCGCGTGGGCATGGCGGGCGCGTCCTACGGCGGCGCGATCTCCCTCCTCGCCGCAGGCCACGACGACCGCGTGGACGCCATCGCCCCGGCGATCACGTACTGGAACCTCTCGGACGCCCTCATCCCGAACGGCGTCTTCAAGAAGCTCTGGGCCGGCATCTTCGTCAACTCCGCGGGCGGCTGCGAGAGGTTCGAGCCGCGGATCTGCGCGATGTACCAGCGCGTCGCCGAGTCCGGCGTCCCGGACGCGGCGGCCGAGAAGATGCTCCAGGAGCGCTCGCCGTCGGCGGTCGGCGACCGGATCAAGGTGCCCACGCTCCTGCTCCAGGGCCAGACCGACTCCCTCTTCCCGCTGAACCAGGCCGACGCCGCCGCGAAGGCGATCCGCGCCAACGGCGCCCCGGTTGACGTCGACTGGATCTCCGGCGGCCACGACGGCGGCGACATGGAGACGAGCCGCGTCCAGACCCGGGTGGCGAACTGGTTCGACCGCTACCTCAAGGACGACAAGGGCGCCGACACCGGCCCGGCCTTCCGCGTCACCCGCACCCTCGGCACCGGCACAGGCGACGGCGAGACCCGCCTGAGCGGTGTGAGCGAGGACAAGTACCCCGGCCTGGAGGCCGACGAGCGCACCATCGCCCTCACCGGCCGCGAGCAGAGCTTCGTCAACCCGGCCGGCGCCAACCCGCCCGCCGTGTCGGCCCTGCCGGGCATCGGAGCCGCCCTCGGCGGCGGTGGCGGCGGTGGCGAGGAGGACGGCGGCGCGGGAGGCGGTGGCGGCGGGGGCGGGGGCCTCTCCCAGCTGTCCAGCCTCGGCGTCTCGCTCTCCCTCGACTTCCCCGGCCAGTACGCCGCCTTCGACTCCGCGCCCGTCCGGGACGACCTCCGGATCACCGGCTCCTCCACGGTCACCGTCCATGTGAAGTCGACCAGCGACGACGCCGTCCTCTTCGCCAAGCTGTACGACGTCTCCCCGGGCGGCCGCCAACAGGTGCTGCCCGCCCAGCTGGTCGAGCCGATCCGCGTCGAGGACGCCAAGGCAGGCAAGGACGTCGCCGTCACCCTGCCCGCGATCGACCACGAGGTCGAGGACGGCCACCGGCTCCGTCTGGTCCTCGCCTCCACCGACCTCGGCTACGCCTCCCCGGCCACCCAGGCGACGTACACCGTCTCCCTCAAGGGCGACCTGAAGGTGCCGACGGCCCTCAGCGACACCAACGCGCAGGCGTCGATGCCCGCGTGGGTGTGGTGGCTGCCGCTCGCCGGCGCGGTCGTCGCCCTGGTCCTGATCGTCACCGGCCGCCGCCGCACGGCCGCGCCCGCCGCCCCCGAGCCGGTCCTCGCCGAAGTCCCGCTCCAGATCACGGACCTGAGCAAGCGGTACGCCAAGTCGGCCGACCGGTACGCGGTCAGGGACCTCTCCTTCCGCGTCGAGAAGGGCCAGGTCCTCGGCCTGCTCGGCCCGAACGGCGCCGGCAAGACGACCACCCTGCGCATGTTGATGGGCCTGATCAAGCCGGACGGCGGCGAGATCCGCGTCTTCGGCCACGCGATCGCGCCCGGCGCCCCCGTGCTGTCCCGCGTCGGCGCCTTCGTGGAGGGCGCGGGCTTCCTGCCGCACCTGTCCGGCCAGGAGAACCTGGAGCTGTACTGGCGGGCCACCGGCCGCCCGCCGGAGGACGCCCATCTGGACGAGGCCCTGGAGATCGCCGGCCTCGGCGGCGCCCTGGAGCGCGCGGTGCGCACCTACTCGCAGGGCATGCGCCAGCGCCTGGCCATCGCCCAGGCCATGCTCGGCATGCCCGATCTGCTGATACTCGACGAGCCGACCAACGGTCTCGACCCGCCGCAGATCCGGGAGATGCGCGAGGTGATGATCCGCTACGCGGCGGCCGGCCGCACGGTCATCGTCTCCTCCCACCTCCTCGCGGAGGTCGAGCAGTCCTGCACCCACCTGGTGGTCATGGACCACGGACAGCTCGTCCAGGCGGGCCCGGTCGGCGAGATCATCGGCTCCGGCGACACCCTGCTGGTCGGCACGTCCGCACCGCTGGAGGAGCCCGTCGTGGAGAAGGTCGCCGCGCTCCCGGGCGTGGCCTCGGCCGTCATCGCCGACGGCGGCCTGCTGATCCGCCTCGACGAGGACGGCAGCCCCGCCCGCCTGATCGCCGAACTCGTCCGGCTGGAAGTCCCGGTGGAGTCGGTGGGCCCGCACCGCCGCCTCGAAGACGCCTTCCTCACCCTGATCGGAGACTCCGCATGAGCGAGCTGAGGTGCAGCGGAGGTTGGGGGTCCGCGGAGCGAAGCGGAGTGGGCACCCGGCCGGAGCGGAGCCGAAGCGGAGCTCAGCAGAAGGAGGAAGCATGAGCAGCAGCACGCTGATGGAGCGCGCGGAGGTCGCCGACGGCTACCGCGCGGGCCGGACGCTGCCCATCCGGGTCGAACTGGTCCGCCAGCTCAAGCGCCGCCGCACGATGGTCATGTTCGGCATCCTGGCGGCCCTGCCGTTCGTCCTGCTCATCGCCTTCCAGGTGGGCGGCAGCCCGGGCTCGGAAAACGGCGGCGTCAACCTGATGGACACCGCCACCCTGTCCGGGGCGAACTTCGCGGCGGTGAACCTCTTCGCCTCCGCGGGCTTCCTGCTGGTCGTCCCCGTCGCGCTGTTCTGCGGGGACACCGTCGCCTCGGAGGCGAGCTGGTCCTCCCTGCGCTATCTGCTGGCCGCGCCGGTGCCCCGGGCCCGGCTGCTGTGGTCCAAGCTCGTCGTCGGACTGACCCTCAGCCTGGCCGCGATGGTCCTGCTGCCGGTCGTCGCCCTCGCCGTCGGTTCGGTGGCGTACGGCTGGGGCCCGCTGGAACTGCCCACCGGCGGCTCCCTGGCCGCCGGCGCCGCCGCCCAGCGGCTGCTGATCACCATCGGGTACATCTTCATCTCCCAACTGATCACCGCCGCCCTGGCGTTCTGGCTCTCCACCCGCACGGACGCCCCCCTGGGCGCGGTCGGCGGCGCGGTCGGCCTGACCATCGTCGGCAACGTCCTGGACCAGGTGACGGCCCTCGGCGACTGGCGCGACTTCCTCCCGGCGCACTGGCAGTACGCCTGGCTCGACGCCGTACAGCCCCAACTCCAGTGGTCCGACATGATCCAGGGCGCGTCGATTTCGATAACGTACGCCCTCGTGCTGTTCGCGCTGGCCTTCCGCGGTTTCGCCCGCAAGGACGTGGTGTCCTAGGTCAACGGAGGGTCACCCACCGGTCTCGACGGCCGTCCCCCGTGGCCTCTTCGAGATCCTTCCGCAACGGTTCGTGGCGCACGTTCCGGCCCCCTTCCCCGTCACAGTCACAGAAGTCGACGGACGAAGGGGGCACGGACGATGGACCGGTACCGAACACGACGACTGCGCACGGCACTTCTCGCACTCACCGCGGCGGGCGGCCTGCTGCTCACCGGATGCGGCGCGAGCGACGACGGCGGGCGGCGCGACAACAGCTCCGAGGACCGCGCCGAGGGGGCGACCGGTTTCCCGGCCCCCGACAACGACCGCGAGTACGACCGGGGCACGGACGACGAGGAACGGGACCCCGCCCCCGACCACCTCTCCACCTTCGCCCTCGACGTCGACACCGCCTCCTACGGCTACGCCCGCCGCACCCTCGCCGAGGGCCGCCGCCCGGACCCCTCGACCATCCGCCCCGAGGAGTTCGTCAACAGCTTCCGCCAGGACTACGACCGTCCCGACGGCAACGGCTTCTCGGTGACCGTCGACGGCGCCCGCACCGACGAGGAGGACTGGTCCCTGGTCCGCGTGGGCCTCGCCACCCGCGGCACGCCCGAGCGGGCCGACCAACGCCCTCCCGCCGCCCTCACCTTCGTCATCGACATCTCCGGCTCCATGAGCGAACCGGGCCGCCTCGACCTCGCCCAGGAGTCCCTCGGCACGATGACGGACCGCCTGCGCGACGACGACTCGGTCGCGATCGTCACCTTCAGCGACGAGGCCGAGACGGTCCTGCCGATGACCCGCCTCGACGGCAACCGCGACGAGATCCACGAGGCGATCGAGGGCCTGTCACCGACCTTCTCCACCAACCTGGGCGCCGGCGTCGAGACCGGTTACGCCACCGCCGTCGAGGGCCGCCGCGAGGGCGCCACCAACCGGGTCGTCCTGGTCTCCGACGCCCTCGCGAACACCGGCGACACCGACGCCGACACCATCCTGGAGCGCATCGACGGCGCCCGCCGCGAGCACGGCATCACCCTCTTCGGCGTCGGCGTCGGCAGCGACTACGGCGACGCCCTGATGGAACGCCTCGCCGACAAGGGCGACGGCCACACGGTGTACGTGTCCGACCAGGACGACGCCGAGCAGGTCTTCTGCGAGCAACTCCCGCGCAACATCGACCTCACCGCCCGCGACGCCAAGGCCCAGGTCGCCTTCGACCCCGAGAACGTCACCGACTTCCGCCTCATCGGCTACGACAACCGCCGCGTCGCCGACGACGACTTCCGCGACGACCGCGTCGACGGCGGCGAGATCGGCCCCGGCCACACCGTGACCGCCCTCTACGCCGTCCGCACCAAACCGGGCGCCGACGGCCACCTCGCCACGGCCACGGTCCGCTGGCAGGACCCCGAAACCCGCGACCCCCACGAGGAATCAGGCCAACTGCGCACCCTGGACGACTCGGTCTGGGACGCGAGCCCCCGCTTCCAGGTGACCGCCGTGGCCGCCTGGTTCGCCGACGCGCTGGGGGACGGCGAGCACCGGGTGCCGGGAAGGCCGTCCCTCATCAAACTCGCCTACCGGGCGGACGACTTGGCCGAGCGCACCGAGGACGCCGCCGTACGCCGACTCGCCGAGACCATCCACGAGGCGAGGCGTCACACCGACTAGCGGCTCAGCTCTTACGCGCCCCCTTGGGTGCGAGCAACTGCTCCCGCAGCACCGTGAGTTGATGCGAGGTGTCCACCGCCCGCGTCTCGTCCAACGCGGTCAGTGCCAGCAACAGCACATCGGCCACCACCAGCGCCGTGAGCGCCTCCGAGGTGATCCCGGTGGGTGTGTGCGGCGCGGTGAGCACCGCGTCCACCCGGTCCCCGAACTCCTCCGCCAGTTCATCGGTGACCAGCACCACCCGGGCCCCCACCGCCCGGGCCCGCTCCACCAGCACGGTCAACTCGGTGAGCGCCCGCCCGGGCTGGAAGATCACCACCCCGTCCCCCTGCCGCAACGCCAGCAGATGGTCGGCGAGGGCGAACCCGGTCGCCCCCGCGAACCGCGCCCGGCGTCCGATCCGGCCCAGCGACAACGCCAGGTGCCGGGCGGCCGGTTCCGAGGCGGCGATCCCGAAGCAGTGGATCTCCCCGGCGTCCGCGAGCGCCGCCACCGCCTCCCGCAGCACGCCGGGCTCGGTCAGCCGCCTGGTCTGCTCGATGCGCTCGCGGGCCTCGTCGATCACCTCGCCCCAGATGCCCTCCAGGTCCCGCCCCACATGGGCGATCCGCTGCTTCAGCCGCACCTCGGGGGCCACGGAGGAGGTGAACCCGGCCGCGAGTTCCCGCTTGAGGGCGGGCAGTCCGGCGTACCCGAGGCGCTGGAGCGCGCGCACGACCGTGGCGTTGCTGGTGCCGCTCGCCGTGCCCAGCTCCTGGGCGCCGGCGAAGAGCAGCTGCTCCACGGGGGCGCTGACCAGGTACTGGGCCACCGCGCGCTCGGACGCGGAGAGGCTCTCCCAGTGATCGCGCACAGCCGCCCGCAGCCGGGTCACACCCTCGCCGAGGTCCCCGTGATCTGGAATTTCCATTACAGACATTGACTTCCTTGTGACGGCCGTTACTCTCCTGGGCAATGCATTCCAAGTGGAGAGCTTCTCGTAACCAACGTTACAAGCCTCCCGTGTCGAGGAGAAGAATGGCACCCCCCTCCCTGCCCCTGGTCGAGATCTCCGGCGCCCCGCGCGACCGCGGCCGCCAGTACGGCGAGGCCGTGCGCCCCCAGCTGCGCGCCGCGCTCGCCTACTACGAGCAGGCCTTCGGCCACTCCACCGGCCTGACCTGGGACCAGGTCACCGCCCGCGCCGCCCGCTGGCGCGAGCCGGTCGGCTCGTACGCCCCCCACCTGCTGGAGGAGATGCGGGGCATCGCCGAAGGCGCCGGCGTACGGCTCCTCGACGCGCTGGCGCTCAACGCCCGCGGCGAGGTCCTCTACGACAACTCCTTCGCGGCCATGGACACCTCGCCGGACCCCTCGGGCGGGCGCGTCGAGGAGCCCGCCGAGGGCTGCACGTCCTTCGCCGCCTACGGCCCCGCCAGCGGCGACGGCCACGTGTGGGCGGGCCAGAACTGGGACTGGCGGGCCGGGGTCGCCGACACCGTCGTGATGCTGCGGATCGTCCAGCCGCCCGCCCCCACCCTGATCATGCAGGTCGAGGCCGGCCAGGTGGGCCGCCAGGGCGCCAGCTCCGCCGGGATCGCGCTCAATGCCAACGGCCTCGGCGGCCGCTTCAGCGACGCGGTCGGCCTGCCGCAGACCGTCGTGCGCCGCGCCGTCCTGGACCAGTCCGCCATCACCGACGCCCTCGACGTGCTGTGCCGCACCCGCGCCCACATCGCCTCCAACGCCCTGCTCACCTGCCGCGAGGGCTACGCCGTCGACCTGGAGACCACACCCGCCGGACACGGCTGGCTGTATCCGGCCGACGGCCTGCTCGTGCACGGCAACCACTACCAGGCCGGGGTCCCGGCGGCGATCGCCGCCGACTACCGCCCCCTGTCCCCGGACTCCCTGGTCCGCGTCCCACGCGCCGAACAGGGCCTGCGCGCCCTGCGCGGCTCCACCGGCCCCGACGAGTCCCGCAAGCTGATCAAGCAGGCCATGTCCGACCACCTGGGCCTGCCCGAGTCCCTGTGCACCCACCCCGACCCGCGCAGACCCGCCGTGGAGCACTGGACCACCCTCGTCTCCTCCTGCGTCGACCTGACCACCGGCGACTACCACGTGACCGCGGGCACCCCCTGCGACCGCGACTACCAGCACCTGCCCTGGAACCTCTACGACGGCCCGCACGGCGACGACAACAGCCGTAACTGACACAGGAGTTCACGCACATGAACAGAAACAGGCGGACGGCGGTGGCCGGCGTCCTCGTCGCCACCGGACTGCTCACGGCGGCCTGCAGCGGCGCCGACACCACGGCCGGCACCGGCGAGACGGTCGACGCCGCGAAGCTCCGGCTCACCCCGACCACCCCCGCCGCCCAGGGCGCCGTAGCCAAGGTGGACTGGCTCCTGGAGGACGAGCCCGACTCCCTCGACCTCGACACCCAGGGCAGCAGCGCGGGCCGGGTCGTCCTCACCAACGTCTGCGAGCGCCTCTACCAGCTCCAGCCGGACATGACGGTCGAGCCGTTCCTCGCCGAGAAGGCGACGACCCCCGACGACAAGACGCTCGTTCTCTCCATCAGGCAGGGCGTCACCTTCCACGACGGCTCCCAGCTCACCGCCGACGACGTCCTGTGGAGCCTGAAGCGCCACGCCGACCCGGACATGGAACAGAGCGACGAGTTCACCAACGTCACCTCCCTGACCAAGACCGGCGCCCACCAGATCACCGTCCGCTTCAAGACCCCCGACGCCCTGTTCACCAAGGCCCTCGCGGGCGACGCCGGCATTGTCTGGAACAAGGAACAGGTCGAGAAGGCGGGCCAGGACTTCGGCACCCCCGGCCAGGGCGACGCCTGCTCGGGCCCGTACCGGCTGACGAACTGGAAGTCCGGCGACTCGATCACCATCCGCGCCTACGACGGCTACTGGGGCGAGAAGCCCCTGACCCGCGAACTCGTCTTCCGCTGGGCCTCCGACAGCGCCCTGGTCAACGCCCTGAAGACCGGCGCCGCCGACGGCACCTTCGCCGAGTCGCCCAACACCGCCGCCGCCCTGCGCGGCACCAAGGGCCTCGCCCAGTACTACGGCCCCTCCACCGCCACCCTCGACCTCATCCCCACCGACCGCGGCGGCCTGACGGACCCCAGGATCCGCCGCGCCCTCTCCCTCGCCCTCGACCGCGCGGGCATCGCCAGGTCCGGCTACGGCGGCATGGTCGAACCCTGGGCGACCCCGGTCGGCTCCGGTTCCTGGGGCTACGCGAAGGCGGAATTCAGCGCCGCCCAGAAGGAGTTGGCGGCCACCGCGCCCGCCTCCCCGAGCGCCGAGGACCTCACCGAGGCCAAGAAGCTGGTGACGGAGGCGGGCGCTCCGACCGAGCCCATAGTCATCGGCACGGACGCCAGTCAGGGCCGTACCGTCGTCGCCAACGCCGTACGCGCCGCCCTCCAGCGCATCGGCCTCAAGGGCACCGTCAAGACCGTCCCGACGACCCGGTTCGAGGAGTTCTACAGCGACCCGCAGGCCCGCGCCGGCATCGACGTCCTCGCCGGCGACTGGTACATCTCCAAGTCCGACCCCATGGGCTTCTACGACAACGGCCTGTCCGACTCCTCCAACAACTGGGTCGGCTTCGAGGACGCCACCTACGACCGCAAGGTCGAGCAGGCCCTGTCCACCCTGGACGACACCGAACGCGCCTCGCTCACCATCGACATCCAGAAGCGCTTCGCCGACGCGGCGGTCTGGATCCCCGTCGCCCAGGTTCCCTCGGTCCTCGTCCTGAACGACGAGCTGACCGGCGCGCCCGCCTCCCAGGCGTACCTCTACTACCCGTGGGCGGCCGACCTCGGCGCGAAGAAGGGCTGACCGCCATGGCCGCCCGCTTCGCCCGCCGCCTGGCCGGCTTCCTCGCCACCCTCCTCGCCGCGTCCTTCGTCATCTTCGCCGCCGTGTACGCGGCCCCCGGCGACCCCGCCGTCTTCCTGGCCGGCGGCCGCGACAAACTCACCCCCGAACGCCTCGCGGCCGTCCGCGCCCAGTACCACCTCGACGAACCGCTGGTCGTCCAGTACGGCCGCTGGCTCGGCGACTGCCTCCACCTCGACCTCGGCCGCTCCTTCAAGTACGGCGACCAGGTGGCCGACCTGATCACCTCCCGCCTGGCCACCACCCTCGAACTCGTCGCCTACGCGACGGTGTTGTTCGTCGTCCTCGGCGTCGGCGCGGGGATCCTGGCCGCGGGCCGGCAGTCCACGTGGGTGGACTCGGCGGTCGTCGGCGGGACGACACTGGCCGCGTCCGTGCCCTCCTTCGTGGCCGCGATCGCCCTGGTCTCGCTCTTCGGGGTGCAGCTGGGCTGGTTCCCGGTGACCGGCACCGGCAGCGGATTCACCGGCACCCTGCATCACCTCACCCTGCCCGCGCTCTCCCTGGCCCTCGGCGCCCTCGCCCTGATCAGCAGGGTCACCCGGCAGGCCATGGCGGACGCGGCGGCCTCCGACCACGTCGAGGCGGCCCGCGCCTCCGGCATCCCGGAACGCGAGATCATCCGCCACCACGTCTTCCGCAACGCCCTCGGCCCCATCGTCACCATGTGCGGCCTGGTCATGGCGGGCATGCTCGCCGGCACGGTCGTCGTCGAGACCGCCTTCGGCATCAGCGGCATCGGCTCCCTGCTGGTCGGCGCGATCAACACCCACGACTTCCCGGTCGCCCAGGCCGTCCTGCTGCTCATGGTCACGGGTTACGTCGTCGTCACCACCCTCGTCGACCTGGTCCACCCGCTCCTCGACCCACGCGTCCGCGAGGAGGCCCGCACCGCATGACCGCGCTCGCCCTCACCCCCGTCCGGGTACGACCCCGCCGTCCCGTCGGTGCCACGGTCGCCGCCGGCTTCCTCGCCCTGGTGGTCCTGGCGGCCGTCCTGGCCCCGCTCCTGGCCCCCTACGCCCCGGACGCCATCGACCTGTCGGCCTCCCTCGCCGGCACCACCGGCGACCACCTCCTGGGCACCGACTCATCCGGCCAGGACCTGCTCTCCCGCGTCCTGTACGGCGCCCGCACCAGCCTGATCGCCCCCGTCCTGCTGCTGGCCGTGGCCGCGCTGCTCGGCGTCAGCCTCGGAGTGTTGGCCGCCTGGCGGGGCGGCTGGACGGACGCCCTGGTCTCCCGGGCCACGGACGTCATGTACGCCTTCCCCGGCCTGCTGTTCACCGTCCTGATCATCGCGGTCTTCGGCACCGGCATGACGACCTCCGTCCTGGCTCTGGGCCTCGCCTACACCCCCACGGTCGCCAAGTACACGCGCTCCCTGGCCCTTTCGGAGGCCCGCAAGCCCTACGTCGACGCCTACCGCGTCCAGGGCATGGGCGGCGCCCGCATCTGCGCGATGCACCTCGTCCCGAACCTCGCCCGGGCCGTCACCGGCTATCTGGTCGTCCTCTTCGGCGAGGCCCTGATGTCCCTCGCCACCCTCTCCTACCTCGGCTTCGGCGCCCAACCCCCCAGCTCGGACTGGGGGTTGATGGTTCAGGAGGGTCAGGCTGCCATCGTCCAGGGCGCGCTGCTGCCCGCCCTCGTCCCCGGCACGGCCATCGCCGCGGTCGTCGTCTCCTTCAACGTCGTCGGAGTCCGGGCCGCCGACCGGCTCGGAAGGCAGTCCTAGATGCTCCTCACCCTCGACCACCTCACGGTCCACCTCCCGGACACCGCCCGCCCGGTCCTCGACGACGTCAGCCTGCGCATCGCGCCCGGCGAGGTCGTCGGCCTGGTCGGCGAGTCCGGCTCCGGCAAGTCGACCACGGCCAAGGCGGCCCTCGGCCTGCTCCCGGCCGGGGCACGCGCCTCGGGCGAGGTTCGCGTGGACGACACCGACATCCTCGCCCTCACCGGCGAGGCCCTGCGCCGCCACCGCGCGAGCACCGTCGCGATGATCCACCAGGATCCCCGCGCCGCCCTCAACCCCGTACGCCGGATCGGCGACTTCCTCCGCGAGCGGGGTGCGGACCGCGCGCGGGCCACCGAACTCCTGGCCGCCGTGGGCCTGTCGGACCCGGAGCACCGCCTGCGCCGGCGCCCGCACGAGCTCTCCGGCGGCATGCTTCAACGCGTGATCATCGCCGGCGCGCTGGCCGTCCGCCCCCGGCTCCTCCTCGCCGACGAGGCCACCAGCGCCCTCGACGTCACCACCCAGGCCGAAATCCTCGCCCTGCTGCGCACCCTGCGCGCCGAACAGGACGCCGGGCTGCTCTTCATCACCCACGATCTGCACCTGGCCGCCGCCTACTGCGACCGCGTGTACGTCATGTACGCGGGCCGCATCGCCGAGGAACGCACCGCCAAGGCCCTCTTCACGACCCCCGCCCACCCCTACACCCGCGGCCTGCTCTCCTGTTCGCCCACCCTCGGCGAGACCTCGGGAACCCTGCGCCCCATACCGGGCCGCCCGCCGTCCCTGTACGACACCTTCCCCGGCTGCCCGTTCGCCCCCCGCTGCCCCGACGCCGAGGCGCCCTGCGAGACCTGGCGCCCGGAACCGCTGACGCTGCCGGACGGGGGAGCGGCGGCCTGCCGACGCACACCGGTCACCGCCGCGAGGAGCACCCCATGACCGACAGCCCCCTGCTCGCCGTCGACCGACTGCGCAGGACCTATCCGCTACCCGGCCGCGGCCGCCTCACCGCCGCCGACGACATCTCCTTCACCGTGCCCCATGGCGGCTCCCTCGGCATCGTCGGCGAGTCCGGCTCCGGCAAGACGACGGTGGCCCGCATGCTCGTCGGCCTGGTCCGCCCCGACTCCGGCACCATCACCGTCGACGGCCGCCCGCGCGCGTACGGCACCCCGCGCCGCAGGGCCGCCCGCCTCGCCCGCGCCCGCGAGATCCAGATGGTCTTCCAGGACCCGTACGTCTCCCTCGACCCGCGCCTGACCTCCGCCCAGTGCCTGCGCACCGCCCTGCGCCTGCACGGCCGCGACGAGTCACTGGCCGCCGACCTCCTGGACCGGGTCGGCCTGGGCGAGCGGGAGGCCGACGCCCGCCCGCGCCTTCTCTCGGGTGGTCAGCGCCAACGCCTGGCGATCGCCCGGGCCCTGGCCGTCGACCCCCGCGTGCTGGTCCTCGACGAGGCCGTCGCCGCGCTGGACGTGTCGATCCAGGCGCAGGTCCTCCATCTCCTCGACGAGATCCGCCGCGACACCGGCGTCGCCCTCGTCTTCGTCAGCCACGACCTGGCCGTCGTCCAGCACATCACCGACGACGTTCTGGTCATGCGGCAGGGCCGGGCCGTCGAACAGGGCCCCACCCAGCAGGTCCTGACCGACCCGGCCCACCCCTACACCCGGCTGCTGCTGGCCGCCGTACCGGGCGAGGGCTGGGACCCGGCCACGGCGGTCGAGGCCCGCGGGGCACTCACGCCATGAGACGGCACCGCGCGTGCGCTACCCGGAGCAGACGGACGACACCGCCCGAGCCAGCCCCTCCAGGTGCAGCGCGTCCAGCCGGTACCCGAAGGCGGACCGTACCGAGGCCACGGCCAGCCGAGGCTCACACGAGTTCCTGTCCCGCACCCCCTGCGTCCGCTCCAGCTGCTCCAGCACCTGGGTGGTGATCCGATCCAACTGCGGCCGAACCTCCTTCACCAGGTCCGGCCGCTCCGTGGGCCGCTCCGAGGGATGCGCGTCCCACCGCGCGTACAACCCCCGCTGCACCACCTTGTTCGCCTCGATCTGATCCCGGAACACCGCCTGCACAGCCGCGGGATCCAGCCCCAGCCCCACGGCCCGCGCGGCGACATCGTCCAGGATCTGCTGCTCCCGCACCGGATCGTCGATCGGCTTGTCCGTGCCGTACTTGGCGGCCGCCACCTTGTCGGCCAGCAGCAGCCGCTGCGCGAACAGATCGGTGAGCGGCGTGAGTCCGGGGGCGACGGCCGCCGCCCGCACGGGAGCCGGCGCGGGCGCGGTCGCGGCGACGGCCGGGACGGCACCGGTGAGGGTGACGACCGCCGTGGCACACACGGCGATCAGGACGGGGCGAAGGCGTTGGGGGCGCACAGGCTTTCCTTCCAGGGGGGGGTGGGGGCGCCGGGCCACGACCCCGCGCCGTTGATCAACGTACCGACACGGACCCCGGCACCCGCCCACAGGCCCTCGGAAACTTACCGTCCGCATACCTTCCGCTCGGCCACCACCGGATCGTTCGGAAAGCGGAACGCCGTACGCTCCCACGCCCCCGCAACATTGCGCACGAACCGCCCCGGCGTGAGCGGATCCCGGGTCGCCGCCCGCAGCTCGGCGAGCGCCCCGCAACGCAGGGCGCGCCGGGCCGCGTCGATCCGCGCCGGGTCGGTCCCGGGCGGCGGATCGGCCGGCACCCCGCGGTCGGCGGCCAGCCAGGCGGCCGGCAGCCACTTGTCGTGCCCCACCCGGCCGCCCTCGATCCGCTCCGAGTGCGCGGCCAGCGGATGGGCCAGCCCGATCGGGTCGAGCGCGGCCCCGGCCAGGGGCACGGCGGCCCCGTTGAGCCCGAGCACCACATAACTGGCGGTCACCGAGGGGGAGTCGGCGGTGGTGCGCGGACCGCTCCCGCCGAACAGCAGCCTCGGTGCCCCCGACCGCGCGGCCTCCCGTACCTCCCGCAGGTACCGGCGGTGGTACGGCGACCCGGCGAAGGTGTGGTGCACCGGATACGGGTCCGCGTTCTGCCGTACGTACACCCCGCGTTCGTCGGCGATCCCGGCCGGCCCGATTCCCCCTTCGTACGGCACCCGCAGCCACCCGGCGCTCACCACCGCCCACGCGCCGACCGCGAGCGCCGCGCACACCCCGACCCGTGACACCGGCACCACGAACACGGGCAGCAGCATCAGCAGCAGCCCCGGCAGCAGCATCCGCCCGTGCATGAAGTCCCCGCCGACCTTCACGACGTACACCCAGCACAACACCCCGGCGACGACGGGCGCGAGCGCAGGGACGAGCGCCGGTCCCGCCACACGGCCCGGCCCGCCACCCCGCACCAGCACCAGCACCACGGCGACGACGACCACGACCATCGCGGGCACCCACAGCGCATAGGTGAGCACCAGATCCGCGAGATACCCGACTCCTCGCCCCCACAGACTCCCCGAGGCCTCCTTCGTCACGGCGGGCAGCGGCACCAGGTGCCCGTAATACCCGGCCCGGAACACCTCGTACGCCGCCGGCAGCGCCCCCGCCGCCCCGGCCCCCGCGAGCACGCCCCGCCACGAGGGCCGCACCAGCAGCCACTGCGCCCCCAGGAACACCACCGAGACCAGCCCCAGATCGGGCCGTACCAGCGGACCGAGCCCGAGGAGGACCGAGGTCGCGAGCGACCGGGGCCGGGCCACGAGCGCCAGCCACGCCCCCGCGATCCAGCAGGTGAGCAGCCCCGTCTCCAGCCCCGAGGTGGCGAAGTCCCACACCGGCGGCAGCCCGAGCAACAGCGGCGACCCCAGCGGTACGGCGACCCGCCCGCCGTGCAGCCGCAGCGCCCCGAGCCCCGCCAGCGCGAACCCGGCCCCGGTCAGCGCCAGCCCGCCGTACACCGCCGCCGACACCGGATCCGCCCCCACCGCCCCGGCCGCCACCAGCAGCCACTGCCACAGCGTCCCCGTCGACGACTCCACCCGCTCACCGGCGTTGAACACGGGCCCGTTCCCCGCCAGCACCTGCCGCACGGTCCGTACGTAGTGTAGGCGTCGTCGGACATCCACCGCCGCTCGAACCCGGCGAACACCACGACCACCGCGGGCACCAGCCACACCGCGAGCCGCGGCCACCGGCCCGCGAGGGGCGCGGAATCAGGCGTCGGCATCGGCGGGGGAGGGGAGGTGGTCGGATGCGCGGGGGAGTGCGTCGTCGTCATGCTCCAGTCATCGGACCGCGCCCCGCGGACCTTGACTCCGGTCGGCCGGAGCGAGAGGAATACGCCGGGACCATTGAATTCTGGCTACGCATCAGTAAGTTGACTCCCCAGTAAGAACAGTGGTGAGCACGGCAACACGTCAGCCCGAACGCGACCGGGAGCCGTCATGGGCGTACGCAAGGATCTGAAACGCGCGAAACAGCGCACCGACCTGGCCGCCCGCGCCCAGGTCGAGGTCGTCAGGGACGAGGCCGGCGTCGTCCGAGAGGCGAGCGCCCCGGCCCTGGCTCCGCCCCTGGCCACCGGCAGCATCGCCGACCTGCCCTTCACCAACGCGGCCGAGGCCCCGGACGCCGTGGTCCTGCGCCGCAAACGCGCGGACACCTGGCAGCCGGTCACCGCCGCCGCCTTCGCCCGCGAGGTCACCGCCGTGGCCAAGGGGCTCATCGCCGCGGGACTCGAACCCGGCGGCCGGGTCGCCGTGATGTCCCGCACCCGCTACGAGTGGACGGTCCTGGACTTCGCGATCTGGGCGGCGGGCGGCCAGACGGTCCCCGTCTACGCCACCTCCTCCGCCGACCAGGTCGAGTGGATCGTCCGCGACTCCGGCGCCCGGCACGTCGTCACGGAGAACGCCGAGAACACCGAGACGGTGACCAGGGGGACCGCCGGCCACCAGGAACCGCCCCGCGTCTGGGAACTGGAGGCGGACGCCCTCACCGAACTCACCGCCCTCGGCCGCGACATCCCCGACGAGGAGGTCACCAAGCGGCGCGCCGCCCTCACCCCGGACACCATCGCCACGATCTGCTACACCTCCGGCACCACCGGCCGGCCCAAGGGCTGCGTCCTCACCCACACCAACCTGCACGCCCAGGCCGCCAACACCGTCGAGCTGCTCCACCCGATCTTCCAGGAGGTCACCGGCCTGGTCGCCTCGACCCTGCTCTTCCTGCCGCTCGCCCACATCATGGGCCGCGCCCTCCAGATCGCCTGCCTGATGGCCCGCATCGAGATCGGCCACTGCCCGAGCATCAAGCCCGACGAACTGCGCCCGGCGCTCAAGGAGTTCCGCCCGACCTTCCTGGTCGGCGTCCCGTACCTCTTCGAGAAGATCCACGCCACCGGCCGCGCCACCGCCGAGAAGATGGGCCGCGGCTCCTCCTTCGACCGCGCCGACCGCATCGCCGTCCGCTTCGGCGAGGAGTACCTGAACAGGTTCCTCGACCGCTCCAAGGGCCCGGGCCCCGGCCTCTACGCCGCCTGGGCCCTGTACGACCTCCTGGTCTACCGCCGCGTCCGCAGGGAACTCGGCGGTCGCATGCGCTACGCCATCAGCGGCGGCTCCCCCCTCGACCGCAACCTCAGCCTCTTCTTCTACGCCGCCGGAATCATCGTCTACGAGGGCTACGGCCTGACCGAGACCACCGCCGCCGCCACCATCGTCCCGCCCCTCGGCCCCCGCCCCGGCACGGTCGGCCGGCCCGTCCCCGGCACCGCGATCCGCATCGCCGACGACGGCGAGGTCCTCGTCAGGGGCGGCATCGTCTTCGGCGCCTACTGGAACAACCCCGAGGCCACGGACGCCGTCCTCACCGACGACTGGTTCGCCACCGGCGACCTCGGCGCCCTCGACGAGGACGGCTACCTCACCATCACCGGCCGCAAGAAGGACATCCTCGTCACCTCCGGCGGCAAGAACGTCTCCCCGGCCGTCCTGGAGGACCGTCTGCGCAGCCGTTCCCCCGTCGGCCAGTGCCTCGTCGTCGGCGACAACCGCCCCTTCGTCGCGGCCCTGATCACCCTCGACCCCGAGGCGGTCGCCCACTGGCTGGCGGTCCGCAAACTGCCCGCCGACACCCCGATGGCCGACATCGTCACGGACCCCCGCATGCGCGCCGACGTCCAAAGGGCCGTCGACTACGCCAACCAGGCCGTCTCACGCGCCGAGTCCATCCGCGCCTTCACCCTGGTCGAGGGCGAGTTCACCGAGGACAACGGCATGCTCACCCCGTCCCTGAAGGTCAAACGCCATCGGGTGACGACGGCGTACGCGGCGGAGATCGAGGCCATCTACCGCAAGTGACATCCCGCCACCCGGACACGCGAAACGGCGGGCCACCGGGGAAACCGGTGACCCGCCGCAGCGGTGGGGCTTCAGGCTCAGCCGTTGGCGGCGCCGTTGCCGGACAGGGCCGAGATGTCGTCCAGGATGTGCGACAGCGGCTCGTCGCCCTTGGCCTGCGTCGAGTTCTCGACACACTGCTGGTTCTGCGGGGCCGACAGGATCGGCACGTCCTGGAGGACGCCGACGGCGGCGACGCCGACGAGGCCCTGGAGGTTCAGCTTGGCCGGCAGACCGACACAGGGCTTGTTCAGCGAACCCTGGACCAGCGAGAGCTGCGGGCTCATGTCGCCGAACGTGGCCGAGTTGCCGAACTCCTGCGAGGCGCCGTTGCCGCTCGCGGAGGTGGTGCCGTTGTCGTCACCGATGGCAAGAGCCTGGGGGGCGGCCGCAGCCGAGACGCCGGCGACGGAAGCGGCGATAGCCGCGGTAGCCCACAGCTTCTTCATGTTCATTCCCTTCGAAAAGCGGACTCCGGGGAGGAGCTGCATGATCGTCAACGGCCGAACCCCCGCCGGGGTTGCGCTCTTTGCCCCGATTGGCGCAGCGCACTTCCCCCGCCGCCCGAGCGCCCCTCACGGGCACGCGTAGGCGCTTCCCCGCACCGTGACGGAGTACGTGAAACGCGGTGGATCGAGCGGTTTCGGATCCGCTCCCGCACTGATCAGCGGCCGGTCCTCGCGCAGCCTCGCGAACATCGCGTCCGCCTTCTCGCGGTCCCAGGCCAGCGTCGACCCGATGTCGGGCCTGATCGGACGGAACCCGGCGATCGGCACCGTGGCGAACTCGGTCGCCTCGGCCGGCACCCGGTCCAGCGCCGCCGCCAGCTCCACCAGCTCCACGGCCGAGAAACCCTGCTCGACGCGCCCGGACCCCAGCAGCGTCCTCATCACACGGCCCGCCGCCACCGGATCGGCGAGCAGCCTCTCGCCCCGCACCCCGCGCAACGCGGCCACCAGGAACCGCTGCTGACGCTGGATCCGCCCGAGATCGGCACTGCGGTCCGTCTTCCGCGAGCGCACGTACTGCAGCGCCCGCCCGCCACCGAGCCGATGCCGGCCCGGCTTCAGATCGAGCTTGGTCGTCTTGTCCTTGAGCCGGCGCGCCGTGCACACCTCCACCCCGCCGACCCCGTCGACGGCATCCATGAACCGCCGGAAGTCCAGCTGGAGATAGCGGTCGATCCGCAGCCCCGTCATCGACTCGACGGTCCGCACGGCGAGCGGAGCACCGCCCGCGGCGTACGCCCCGTTGATCTTCGAGGGCCGCGGCGGCCGCTCCCGTCCGGCCTCGTCGCGGTACGCCGGGATCTCCGCGTAGGAGTCGCGCGGCAGGCCGACCACGCTCACGCGGTCGCGGCGCGCGGACACATGGACGAGCATCAGGACGTCCGTGCAGTTGCAGGCGAACCCGCCGGCGTGGAACTCGCGCTTCTCCGCGGCGGTGATGGTGTCCCGGCCGTCCGTGCCCATCAGCAGGACGTTCATCCCCTGCGGGGCGGGTGCGCGGCCCGGGAGTGCGGCGGCGCCCAGCAGGGCGGCCGTGGTCGTCGTCAGGACGATCAGGGACGAAACGGCTCTCTTCAGCGTCACGCGACGCAACGTAAGCCAGCGGGCCGCCGTGGATTCGGCGGCCCGCTGGCCGGGGCTCAGAAACCAGCCCCAGGGCTCAGAAGCCCTCGCAGTGCGATCGGATCAGTGGTTGGCGGCGCCGTTGCCGGACAGGGCCGAGATGTCGTCCAGGATGTGCGACAGCGGCTCGTCGCCCTTGGCCTGCGTCGAGTTCTCGACACACTGCTGGTTCTGCGGGGCCGACAGGATCGGGACGTCCTGGAGGACGCCGACGGCGGCGAGACCGACGATGCCCTGGAGGTTCGCCTTCGCGGGCAGGCCGATGCAGGGCTTGTTCAGCGAACCCTGGATGAGCGCCATCTGCGGGCTCATGTTGCCGTAGGTGGCCGAGTTGCCGAACGACTGCGAAGCACCGTTGCCGCTGGCGGACGTCGTGCCGTCGTCGTTGCCGATGGCCATGGCCGGCGAGGCGGCGCCGACGACGGAGGCTGCGACCGCGGCGGATGCCAGAACCTTCTTGATCACTTGAGTAGTCCCTTTCTGAAGAAACCCCGTCCACCGGAGCGCTCTGGTCAACTGCTCCGGGCCCGCTTGGTTGCTGTCATTCACTCCGATGGCCCACAGGCGATTTCCTGAATTCCAGGGGGTGAACGGGCCGAACGGGTGAAGCGCCGCAACCAATCCGTGCGGCATCGGTTGATGCGAGGGCAGGAAGAGCGCGTCTTGTCTGCCCTCCGGGAAAGGAAAGCGAAATGCTGAAGAAGGCAATGGCCGTGGCGGCGGTCGCCGCGTCCGTCGTCGGTGCCTCGGCGGCGGTTGCCCCCCAGGCGCTTGCCATCGGTGACGACAACGGCACCCACTCGGCCAGCGGCAACGGCGCCCACGGAGCGTTCGGCAACCAGGTGACCAAGGGCGACATGAGCCCGCAGGCCACGCTGGTCCAGAGCTCGCTCAACAAGCTCTGTGTCGGCCTCCCGGCGAAGGCGAACCTCCAGGGCCTCGTCGGCGTCGCCGCCGTCGGCGTCCTCCAGGACGTCCCGGTCCTGTCGGCCCCGCAGAACCAGCAGTGCGCCGAGAACAGCACCCAGGCCAAGGGCGACGAGCCGCTGTCGCACATCCTGAGCGACATCTCGGCGCTGGCCGGCAACGGTGTGAAGAACGGCTGACCCACCGTCAAGAAGATCGCCCGGACATGTGTCCGGGCGATTTTTTTGTGCTGATACACCGTCAATTGACTTTGATGCTACTCAGATGAGGCGTTTCATCCAAGGCGTTCGAGTGAATTACCCGGCGACACACGTTCCGTAGTTTCTTCGGCTGTCTATCCCTCGTTTTACAGCCTGCAGGTCATGGTGCGAGCCGTTCCGACTGTGCTCGCTCGGTTTCGACCGTCACTCCAGGCATGACCGCAGAGAAGGGAAACCTCATGAAGAAGACCGCAGCTGTCGTCGCGGGCGCGATCATGGCCCTCGGCATGGCCGCCCCGGCCTTCGCCGACGCGGGTGCCGAGGGTGCCGCCATCGGTTCGCCGGGTGTCCTCTCCGGCAACGTGGTCCAGGTTCCGGTGCACGTGCCCGTCAACGTGTGCGGCAACACGGTCAACGTGATCGCCCTGCTGAACCCGGCGTTCGGCAACGAGTGCGTCAACGACTGACGACGTAACGCACCAGCCGCTCCGGCTGTGTCACGGCCGGCCCTGGACGTTCTCCATTCGTTCGGGGCCGGCCTTTCCCACTTCTTCAAGCAGTGAGGACAACGAGATTGCGACAGACCCTGGGCAAGGGAATGGTCGCGGCCGCCGCCGCGACGAGCATTCTGTCCCTGTGTGGTGGCCACGCCCTCGCCGACACGGACGCGAGCGGGACCGCCAGGAATTCGCCGGGCGTCGTGTCCGGTGACACCGTGAAGGTGCCGGTCGACGTACCGGTCAACGCCTGCGGAAACTCCGTGGACGGAGCCGCCGCGCTCAACCCGGCGTTCGGCAACTCCTGCGCGAACGGCTCGGCTTCGACGAGGAGCGGCTCGCACGGCAGCCACCACGACGGTCCGGGCCGGGCCTCGGGCCACGACTGGGACTACGACGGCCGGATGCCGGGCTTCTCCGAGCACGGGCCGGGCGGACACGGCGGCGGTCCGGGCGGATACGGCGACGAGTCGGACGGGTACGGCGACACCCCGGGCGGACACGGCGAGACGCCGGGCGGCTACGGGGACACGCCCCCGACCAAGCCCCCCACCACGCCGCCGACCAAGCCCCCCACGACCCCGCCGACGACGCCTCCCACCAAGCCGCCCACGACTCCTCCGACGCCGCCGACCAAGCCGCCGACGTCACCGCCCACCACTCCTCCGACGACGCCTCCCACGACGCCGCCGACCGTCCCGCCCACGACGCCGCCGACCAAGCCGCCGACGTCACCGCCCACCACTCCTCCGACGACGCCTCCGACGACGCCGCCGACCGTCCCGCCCACGACACCGCCGACCACCCCGCCGACCAAGCCCCCGACCAAGCCGCCCACGCTGCCGGACACCGGTGCCGAAGCGCTGCTGGCCGCCTCGGGGGCCAGTGCGGCGATGCTCGCCGCCGGAGTCGTGCTGTACCGACGCGGCAGGGCCGCCTCCCGTCGGTAGTACGTGTCGTCGTGTCGCACCGGGTGCCGGACAGTTCGTGTCCGGCACCCGCGCCATGTCAGCGGCTGCCCGCCTTCTCGTCGTAGGGCAGTTCGGCCACGGCGGGTGACGGGGCCGGGACGGACGCCCGCCGGACGCGCGCCGGATCGGTGCGGCGGGCGCACAGACGGTGCAGCCGCTCCCGGAGCCGACGGGTGACATGGCGGGCCCACAGGCCCCACATCGCCCAGCCGGGCCCGCGGTCGTCCCCGGCGTACCAGGCGAGTTCGCGGCCGGCCCGCGCGGGCCGCAGCGCGGTGAGCGGCGCGTAGTTCTCCACGACGAACGACCGCCCGGGCAGCGCCTCCCCCTCCGGCACCGGCCGGTGGGTCAGGTCCAGGTGCAGCGCCCGTACGACGTCCATGCCCGCGCCGTCGGTGAAGAGCCGGAACTGCGCGCCGGGACGCGGGTTGAAGTCGAGCAGGTGGTAGCCGCCGGTCGTGCCGCAGCGGCGGAAGTCCAGGTCGAGGATGCCCCGGTAGCCCAGCTCCCCGACGAGCCGCTCGGCATGGGCCCGCACCCGGGGGTTCGGCATCCAGCGGCCCACCGCGGTCAGACCGGCTCCGCGCGGCCAGGACCGTTCCTTCACCCCGGAACCGCCGCGCACCGCTCCGCCCCGGTCGGCGTATCCGTGGAAGAACCAGTCCCGGTTCGTCCCCGGCGGCAGGAACGCCTGGAGCAGCAGTGCGCTGCCCGCCTCCGAGGTGCGCAGATACAGCTCGCGCGCTTCCCGCGTGGAGCGCACCACGACCGTGCTGCGCAGCCCGCCGCCCGTCGGCAGCAGCCAGGGGCGGCTCCACTTCGCCACCACCGGCAGCCCCAGCCGCCAGGCGGCGGCAGCGGCCTCGCCGGCACTGTCCGGGACGACCGTCTCCGGATGCGGAACGCCCGCCGCGGCGCACAGTCGGGCCAGCTCGGCCTTGTCGGCCACCCGTTCCGACACACCGGTGGGCTGCCGCGGCAGCAGATAGGCGGGGGCGAGCTCCCTGCCCAGCCGCTCCACCGCCACCGCGCTCGAGTCGTCCATCGGGATCAGCACGGCGGGCCGGGCGACCCGGGCGGCCACCCCGCGCAAGGTCAGGGCGATCTCGGCCGGGGAGGCGCCGGGCGGCGGCGGAAGGTGCGACTGCCGCAGAAATCGGGAGGCGCCGACCGGACTTCCCCCGCAGTCGGCGACCAGATGTACGTCGACGCCCGCGCGGCCGAGTGAACGCACGGCACCCAGCGTGCCGTGGTGAAAGGGATTGCGGTCGATCCGCAGCAGAACGGCGGGGACTCGGGTGTCGAACAGCGACACGGGCTTTTCCTTCGGGTCGATTTCACCGGTCCGGGCGATCGGGACACTCGAAAGCCGTAACGGCGGTGGCGTAATTCCAGTTCATATGACTGAGTGTCAGTAACCGAGCTTCGGTAACCGGGCGTCAGAAACCGAGAGACGGGGCGCGCGAGAGTGGAGAAAGGAGCAGGCATGGCACCACAGCAACGACAGACCCGGCGCAGACGTCTGGCCTTCGTGGCGGCGACGGTCGCCGCGACGGCAGTACTGGCGTCCGGTTCTGGATTCGCCGCGGGCACGGGGGCGGCGCGGGCCGCCGATCCGCCCGCTCCGACCCCCGCCGTCACCCCGGTCCCGGTGCCGCCGGCCGTACCCCCGCAGCCGACGACCCCCGCCGTCCCGGAACCGGAGAAGCCCAGGGCCGACGTCCCCGCCTTCGGCGCCTACCTCGACTACGGCGCCCGCGGCGTGGCCCGGATCTCCGAGCTCAGCCAGTGGCTGGGTGGGGCCGAACTGCGCGTCGGCCACACCTATCTGCCCGGTGACCGCTGGAGCAACATCGAGGGCGCCCCCGGCTTCCTCGACGTCTGGGCGGACTGGCGCACCGAGAAGGACGACCGGATGCTCGTCCTGAACGTGCCCATGATGGAGCGCAACGAGGAGAACGTCTCCGACACCCAGGTGCGCATGCTGCTCCGCCGGGCGGCCGCCGGTGAGTTCGACCACCACTTCCGTGCCCTCGGCGAACGCCTGGTCGAGCTGAAGGTGCCGGACACGGTGATCGTGCTCGGCTGGGAGATGAACGGCATCACCTACACCCACCGCTGCGGTCCCGACCCGGAGTCCTGGAAGACGTACTGGAACCGGATCGTCACCACCATGCGCGCGGTGCCGGGCCAGAAGTTCAAGTTCGACTTCACCCCGACCCGCGGCCGGGACGCCATTCCGTGGACGCAGTGCTATCCGGGCGACGACACCGTCGACATCATCGGCATGGATTCCTACGACCAGCCGACCGGCCTGTCGTTCGACGAACAGATCAAGGAGCCCTACGGCCTCCAGGAACACGTCGATTTCGCCAAGGCCCACAAGAAGCCCATCTCGTATCCGGAATGGGGCCTGTTCCGCAACGGCGACAACCCCGAGTACATGCGGCGCATGCTCGCCTGGATGGACGAGCACAAGCCGCTGTACAACACGCTGACCGACTACTGCCCGCACGGAGTCTGGCAGTGCGGCAAGAACCCGAAGGCGTCCGAGGTCTACCGGTCCGTCCTCTTCGGCCGCACCGACCCGGCCCCGGTGCCGACCGAGCCCACCGGACCCACCACGCCGACCGATCCGCCCAAGCCGACGGCCCCGCCCGCCTGCTCGCCGCTGGACCTGGGTGACTGGGTCGAGTACTGGCTCGGCGGAAAGCTGTGCCTGCGCTTCGACTGGTTCTCGCGCAACCGGTAGCGGACCCGAGAGCGCACCCGTCGGCACCGCGCGGTGGCGGCAGGCCCCCTCAGGACCTGCCGCCACCGTCACGTTCCTTCCCCTCGTGCCTGCCGCGCCAGCGCAGCAGCAGCTCCTTGCCCCGCCGGCGCGCGGCGACGTCGCAGAGGACCGCCGTGAGCAGCGGGGCGGTGTGCGGGCGGGCCAGCAGCAGCCGCTGGTTGACGACCGGCTCGGGGCGCCAGTGGTGCTTGTACGGCTCGTTGCCCCGCAGCAGGCTGAGCGTGCCGGGGCCGCCGTCCCGGAGGTGCCGGGCGCACGCGTCGAGCAGCATCACCGCCACGTCCGCCTTGCGCTCCCGCAGCCGCGGATGGGCGCCGTACAGATAGCCGCCCGCCAGCCGCCGCGACAGCAGGGTCAGGTCCACGGCGACCACGTCGTCGTCCAGGCGGAACTCGGTGACCACCGCGTCCCCGGAGCGCACCATCGGCCCGACCGAGCGCACCAGGTGGTCGCGGAACCGCGGCCGCAGATGCTCGGACGTCACCTTCCGCCCCTGCCACTGGAGCCGGTGCAGATCGATCAGCCGCCCCAGCGCGCGGTCCACCTCGTCGGGGCCCACGACATGACGCTCGACGCCGAGCGCGGTCAGCTTGCGCAGCTTGGCGCGGGCCCGCTGCTGGGTCTTGGCCGACGGCAGCCGTGTGATCAGCTCGTCCATGGGGAGCGCGGGCAGCTCCAGGCACATCGAGTCGTCCACCCGGCGCCGGGGCCCGCTCCAGTGGTCGTAGACCCGCTCGGCCGCGCCGCCCGGGCGTACCTCGCGGAAGTCGATCAAGGCGGTGCGGGCGGCCTGGGCGAGGCCCGCGGCGAGTGCGGCCACCGCCTCCTCGCCGCGTCCGTCGTCGAGCAGGACGTCGCCGTAGTCGGAGATCGCGCCGCCGAGGGGGACCAGCGCGGGCACCGGGCGGCCGACGCGCATCAGGGGGGCGGCCGCGACGAGCTCGTCGCCGTCCCGCGCCAGCACGAGGCGCAGCCGTCCGGGCCTGCCGTAGGACTGCCACCAGGAGTGCAGCCAGGCGTGGGTCTGGAAGGGGGTCGCGGACGCGCAGCTTCGGTACAGCCGGGCCCACTGCGGGGCGAGGTCGGCGAAGGCCCGCTCATCGGTGACGAGTTCGGTGGTCAGTGTGGTCGTGGGGGCGGGGGCGTACGTGGCCTTCACAGCTGTCCGTGGACGTCGGCGGCGGGGGCCGGACCGGGCACGGAAGCCGGGCGGTCCGGCTCGCCCGTGGTGCGCCGGGGCCGCACCAGCAGCGCGAGGCCGCCCAGCAGGCCGCCCGCGCTCGCGCCGACCAGGCCCGTCACCGCCGGGGACGCCGAGGACGGCTCGGTGGGCTTGGTGGCGCGGGCGAACTGCTGGAGGACGACGTTGGTGTCGTCCTTGGTGTCGTTCGCGTGCCGGGTCAGGGCGCGCGAGACGGCGTTGGCCATGTCGGCGGCGAGGTCGGGGCGGGCGGAGGTGGCGGTGATCGCGACCATCGGCGCGTCCGGGGAGGTCGCCGTCTGCACACTGGACTTCAGGGTCTTCACCGGTACGCCCGCCCAGACCTGCGCGTCCCCCAGTACCGCGAGCTGCGTGGCGACCCGGCCGTACGCCGTGGCGAAGCCGAGCGCGGAGGCCGGGTCGGACTTCTCGGTCGGGACGGCGACGACGTAGGCGGTGGCGGTGTAGGCGGGCGGCTTCGCCAGGCCGTAGACACCGCCGAGCAGGCCGCCCGCGACGGCCCCGGCGGCGATCAGGGACCAGGGCGGGAGGGACTTGGCGCGGGCCAGGGCGGCGGGGCGGCGGCGGGGGCCGGTGGGCTTCTCGGCCGGGGCGGGCAGGGTGGTCATGAGGCACTTGCTCCCTGGGGTGACGGGGACACGGAGGGGACGGCCGTCGCGGCCGCGTAGACGGTCATGAGCCGGGCGGCGCTGCGGGTGATGTCGTAGTGGCGGGCGGCCTCGGGCGCGGCGCGCGGGCCGGGGCCCTCGGCGCGGGCCGCCACCACGGCCCGCGCGAAGGCGTCGACGCCGGTCGGGACGCGGCGCGCGGCGGGCGCCGCCTGGGAGGGCAGGTCCTCGATCGCCGGGCAGGAGGCGTACCGCACGGGCAGCCCGGACGCCAGCGCCTCCACCACCGCCAGGCCGAAGGCCTCCTCGGGGCACGGCGAGGCGAGCAGGTCCATCGCGGCGGTGAGGGAGGGCAGGTCGGGGCCCGGGGAGCCGTCGGACACGTAGGGACGTTCGCCCGTGAACAGCACCCGGTCGGCGACACCGGCCTCGCGCGCGACGCGCCGCAGCGCGTGTTCCTGCGGACCGCCGCCGACCAGCAGCAGCCAGTACTGGTCGGAGAGCCGGGCCAGGGCCCGGATCAGCACGTCGAAGTGCTTGCCCGGCGCGAGCCTGCCGATGCCGCCGACGACGTACGCCGTGTCCGGCAGCCCGAGCCGGCGGCGGGTGCGCAGCCGCACGGCCGGGTCGAAGCGGAAGCGGTCCAGGTCGATGCCGTTGGGCACCACCCGGATCCGGGGGGCCGGGACGCCCCAGCGGTGCAGGCGGGCGGCGACCGTCGGGGAGACGGCGACCGTGGCGCTGCCCAGGCGCTCGCTGGCCAGATAGAGCCCGCGGACCCCGGCGGTCAGTCTGCGGCCCTCCATCTGGGAGTCGCCCAGGGAGTGTTCGGTGGCGACGATCGCGCGGACACCGGCGAGCCGCGCGGCGAGCCGGCCGTAGACGCAGGCGCGGTAGAGGTGGGTGTGCACGAGGTCGTAGCCGCCGTCGCGGATCAGCCGGACCAGGCGG
The DNA here is from genome assembly GCF_021173675.1 of Streptomyces lincolnensis. Classification (GTDB taxonomy): domain Bacteria; phylum Actinomycetota; class Actinomycetes; order Streptomycetales; family Streptomycetaceae; genus Streptomyces; species Streptomyces lincolnensis_B. Next base: position 59,633 of record NZ_JAIHON010000026.1, read on the forward strand.
GGCAGGGCGCCCAGGTCGCGGTTGCCGGCCATGCCGAGGTGGGTGACCCGCACCCCGTCGGCGGTCAGCCCGTCCGCCACCGCGCCCGGGTTGGTCAGGGTGACGACATCGCAGTCCACGGGCAAGTGGCGCAGCAACAGCCGCAGTTGCTGCTCGGCGCCGCCGACCCCGAGGCCGGTGATGACATGGAGAGCCTTCACGTCACACGCCCTCGACCGGACGGCGGCGCAGCCGGTGCAGCCGGTACTTCAGCAGCAGGCGTACGGCGGTGTCGTTCTGCCCGATGTGCAGCCGTGGCAGGGCGTGCACGCTGTTCAGCGGGCCGGGGTCGATGGCGCAGGCGTAGCCGTAGCCGGTCTCGCGCACGGCGTCGACGACCCGCTGGTCGACCGTGCCGTAGGGGTAGCAGAAGCCCTCGACCGGGGCGCCGGTCAACTCCTCGAGCACGGCCCGGCTCTCGGCGACCTCGGACGTCAGGAGGGTGTCGTCGGCCTTCGTCAGGTCCACGTGGGTCAGTCCGTGCGAGCCGATCTCCACGCCCTCGGCGGCGGCCGCCCTTCGGATGCCGTCGGCGGTCAGCAGGGGCTTGCGGGGGCCCAGCGGGTCCCAGGCGTTGTCGCCGCCGAGCCGGCCGGGCAGGACGAAGAGGGTGGCGCCGCAGCCGTGCCGTTCCAGGACGGGCAGGGCGTGTTCGGTGAAGTCGGCGTACCCGTCGTCGAAGGTCAGCCCGACCAGGCCGCGGCCCTCGCCCCGGGCGCGGGCGGCGAGCAGGGCGGCCATGGAGACGCCGGTGAGGCCCCGGGCGCGCAGCCAGCGCAGTTGGGCGTCGAGGCGTTCGGGGGTGACCGTGATGCGGTAGGGGTCGTCGGTGGGGTCGCCCACGGAGTGGTACATCGCCACCCAGGGGACCGGGCCGGTTCTCGGCAGCGGGCGGGTGTCAGCGGTGACGGGCATGGCGGAGCCTTCGTGTGACGGTGCGTACGGAACGGAGTGCGGGGACGAGACCCTGGGCGCCCATGGACCGGGCGAGCAGGACGAAGACGACGGCCACCGTCGCCGAGCCGGCCGCGAGCGAGGCGGGGGCGGACTCGACACGGCCCGCGACGATCGCGCCCGCGACCGTGGCGACCACCGCCGCCCGCAGCGGCCTGCTCAGCTCGGCGAGGACCCGCCGCTTGCGGATCGGGACACTGCGCGGACCCATGCCCCACAGCAGCAGGACGGCCGTGACGGTGATGCCGGCGGCGTTCGCGGCGGCGATCCCGGACACGCCCCACGGGCCCACCGCCCAGACGCCGATCCAGGAGGTGGCGATGATGCCGACGGCCATCGTGGCGAGGGGGTACCAGCTCGGGCGGCCCGCCGAGAAGTAGGAGCGGACCAGGCAGCCGACCAGGGTCTGGCCGAGCAGGCCGAGCGCGTACACCCGCATGACGTTCGCGGTGGCCGCCGTGTCCGCGGCGGTGAACGCGCCGCGCTGGAAGAGGAGTTCGATGATCTGCGGGGCGCAGGCGATCACCGTGGCCGCGCCGAGCAGCACCAGACACGCGGCCAGCGCCAGGTCCCGTTCCACCCGGTCGCGGGCCCGTTCGGTGTCGCCGTCGGCCAGCGCCCGCGCGACCACCGGGAAGGTGACCGTGCACAGCATCAGCGACAGCGTCATCGGGATCTGGGCGACCTTCTGCGCGTAGTTCAGGTGCGAGATGGCCCCGGCGGGCAGCGTGGAGGCGAGGAAGCGCTCGATGAGGACCTGCGACTGGCGGCACAGCGCGAACAGCAGGACGGTGGCGACCAGGGTCAGCGTCACGGTCCGCGCGTCCGCGCCCCCTGCCGCGGGCGCGTCCTCCGCCGCCGGCGCCTGTTCCGCCGCCCGGTGTCGCAACCGCCGCCAGACGGACGGCAGTTGGATGGCCACCATCAGTCCGCTGCCGATCGCGACCCCGACGGCGGCCGAGCGCACGCCCCACTGCCCGCCCAGGACGAACATCGCGGTGATGATGCCAGTGTTGTACGCCACGTAGATCGCGGCCGGCGCCACGAACCGCCGGTGCGCCCGCAGGGCCGCGCTGGAGTACCCGGCGAGCCCGAAGCCCAGGACGCACAGGGCGGTGATCCGGGTGCAGTCCACCGCGAGAGCGGGGTCGGGCAGGCCCGGCGCGAGTGCCTCGACCAGGTAGGGGGCCGTCCCGGCGATCAGCGCGGACACGGCGACGAACGCCAGCGCCAGCCGGGGGAGCGTGGTGGCGACCAGCGCGCGCACCGGGTCGCCGGGGGCACCCTGCGCGCGCCGGGCCAGGGCCAGGCTGAACGCCGGGACCAGCGCGAAGGCCATCCCGTCCTCGATCAGCAGCGTCGCCGCGAACTCCGGGACCGTCCACGCCACCAGGAAGGCGTCCGTCTCGCTCCCGGCCCCGAACAGCCGTGCCAGCGCCTGGTCCCGGGCCAGCCCGAGCACGGCGCCGGCGACGGAGAGGACGGCGGTGACGAGGGTGGCCTTGGCGAGGAACCCGCGGGAGACGGGGGCGAGTTCGGTGCCCGGGCCGGCGGGGGGCGGTGGGGGCGCCGGGGCGGACGTCGTGGCCCGGTCGGGTTGGCGGTCGGGTTCGCGTGCGGGGGAGGGCAGGGAGGCGGCGGGGGGCGGGGATCCGGGTGCCGGGGAGGTGGGGGCGTGCGGCCCGGATTCCCCATACACGCCGGAGCCCTCCTCGGCCGGTGCGTCCGGCGGTGTTCCGGAGCCCTGGAGCTCCTCCGGTGTCCGCGGCGGTGTCACGGTCATCGCGCCGCGACCTTCTCGCCACGGGCCGGGACCGGGTGGCCCGCGTCCGCCCGCACGGCATCGCCCCCGACCAGCGCCCACCACGCCACCAGCCCGAAGGACACGGCCGTCAGGACGGTGGAGGGGCCGCCGATGTCGGCGTAGGCGAAGTCGGTGAGCTGCCAGACGAGCAGCCCGCAGGCGACGAGGGCGCAGTCCGGGCCGGGTCCCTCGCGCCGGACCCGGACCAGTCCGCGCAGCGCGCACACCAGCAGGGCCAGCCAGCTGCCGGCCAGGGCGAGGAGGCCGACGAGGCCCTGTTCGGCGAGGACGAGGAGGTACATGTTGTGCGGGGAGAGCAGCGGCTGCTTGCGGAAGCCGGCGCCCGCGCCCTCGGTGTCGCTGCCCGAGGACAGCGCGAGGGAGGCGTGCGCGTCCCGGTGCTCGGGGAAGCCCTTCAACCCGACGCCGGCCAGGGGCTGTTCGCGCCACATGCCGACGGCCGCCGCCCACATGGTGTACCGGTCGGTCACGGACTGGTCGGGCGCGTCGGTGACCCGGGTGATGCTGTCGATCCGCTCCTGGAGCATCGCCGTGCCGACGCCGAACCCGCCCACCAGGATCACCGCGGCGGCGGCCACGACGGCCCCCACCTTCAGCGCCCGCCGCATCCCGGCCAGCAGCAGCTGCGCCAGACACGTCACCGCCGTGGCGATCCAGGCCCCGCGGCTGAAGGACAGCGCGAGCGGCAGCAGCAGCGCGACCGCGCACCCGGCGGCGATCGCCCGCTGCCGTACGGAGGTCCGCCCCAGCGCCAGCCCCACCGCGCACACCAGCCCGAAGGACACGACGGTCGCCATGCCCATCACATCGCCGGCCCCGAAGGTGCCGACGGCCCGGATCGTCTCGCCCTGGTACGACGCCCCGGTCCCGGTCGCGTACTGGTGCACGCCGATCGTCCCCTGCCACAGCGCGAGCCCCACGAACGACCAGGCCAGCAGCCGGAAGTCGCCCCGGTCGCGGATCAGCAGCAGCACGGCCGCGGGGACGAGCACGAAGACCTGGAGGTAGCGGCCCATCCCGGTGAGCCCGGCCCCCGGCGAGGCGGCCCCCGCCGCGGCGACGGCCAGCCCGAGCACGGGCAGGCCCAGCAGCACGGCGGAGGTACGGGTCAGGGGGCGCCGCCGGTCCCGTACGAGACGGATCGCGCAGTACAGCACCACCAGCGCGGAGACCGCGTCGGCCGGGCCCGCGCCGCCCTCGGCGCCGGGGGTGAGCGGCAGCGCGAGCAGGACGACCACGGCCACCACGGGCAGGACGGGCGACCACTGCCGCGGGTGCGGCAGTGCCAGTGCCTGGCTCATGCGCTCAGCTCCCCGTCGGGCGCACGAGGGCGGCCGCGGTGCGCAGCAGGATGCAGACGTCCTGCCACAGCGACCAGTTGTCGATGTAGGCGTTGTCGAAGCGGGCCCGGTCCTCGATGGAGGTGTCGCCGCGCAGCCCGTGCACCTGGGCGAGCCCGGTGATCCCGGTCTGCATCCGGTGCCGGGCCGCGTAACCGGGATAGGTCTGGCTGAACTTGCCGACGAAGTAGGGCCGTTCGGGGCGTGGCCCGACCAGGCTCATGTCGCCCCAGAAGACGTTCCACAGCTGGAGCAGCTCGTCCAGCGAGGTCTTGCGCAGGAAGCGGCAGAACCACGGCATCCGGTGCTCGTTCGCCACGCTCCAGCGGGTCGCCGCCTCGTGCTCGTCGACGGGGCGGTGGGTGCGGAACTTCAGCAGGGTGAAGGGCTTGCCGCCCTTGCCGATGCGCTCCTGACGGAACACCACCCCCGGCCCGCTGCTGAGCCGCAGCGCCACCGCGCACACCAGCAGCAGCGGGCTGACCAGCAGCAACAGCGTCCCGGACACGGCCACGTCCAGCGCCCGCTTGCCCGCGGTACCGCGCCGCCGCGTCCCCATCTCCAGGCGCCGGCAGGCGAATCCGGCCAGCTGGTCGCGGGAGGCGTACGAGGGCGCGTCCGCGTCGATCTCCCACACCGCGCAGCCCGACTCGGCGAGCGCCCGCAGCAGCGGCCCCTGTTCGGACCGTACGGACGGGTGAACGACCAGGACGTCCCGGGCGCCGTTCTGGACGAGGGCCCGCTCGACCTCCTCGCCGGTGGTCAGTACGGGCAGCGTCTCGCCGCCCTCCGGCCGCTCGCTGACGATCCCCACGGGCCGCACCCCGCACCGCGGATGACGCAGGACGGCGGCCGCCACGCGCTGCGCGGTCGCCGCCGGGCCGATGACGAGGGCGGCGCGCGGCCGGGCCAGCCGCACCGCGCGCCGCCGCCAGTGCACGAGGCCGCGGCCCACGCAGCCCGCCGCCGCCTGGAGCAGGAAGCCCAGGGCGAGGGTGCGGGCGGACAGGGCGTGCTGGGGGGCGTACGCGGCCACGAGCGCGCCCAGCGCCAGCCAGGCCACCGCGATCCGGCCACACACGCCGGGCAGTTCGTCGAGGATCCCCGGCACGGGTCGGTTCAGGTGCGGGCGCAGCAGCATCGACGCGGCCACCAGCAGGCCCGCGAGCAGCGGCCGGTGCTCGGCCCCGGCCAGCGCCAGGGCGCCGAACAGGGCGGCGACGGCGTCCGCGGCGAGCAGCGGGACCGGCGAGGCGGGCCGCGCCGGGGGTCTGCGGGCCGGGAAACGGAAACCGGCGGCGGTACTGCGCGCCGGCATGACGGAGACGGACGAGAAGGAGCCGGACGAGAGTGCGCCCGACGAGAAGGAGCCGGACGAGAAGGAACCGGACGAGAGGGAAACGGGCGAGAATCCGGGATCCCGTGGCTGCCCGCCGGGCGAGGGGACGGTGCTTTCCGCGGTCACGAGTGGATGGACTCCCTGTACTCGGTGGGCACGGCATGCGCTGCGAGCGCGCCGCCGAGCAGTTCGCGGTAGACGTCCGCCACCGCCTCGGCCGTGTGCCGCACGTCGTGCGTGGACAGGACGTGACGACGTCCCTCATGGCCGAGCGACTCGCGCAGCAGCGGGTCGAGCAGCAGCTCGGTCATGGCGTCGGCCAGCCGCGCCGGATCGCCCGGTGGCACCAGACAGCGGGGCAGCAGGTCCGGCGGCAGGCTTTCCCGGGCGCCGTCCACGTCCGTGAGCAGTACGGGCCGCCCGCAGGCCATCGCCTCCAGCGGGGCGAGTGCCATGCCCTCCCAGCGCGAGGGCAGGACGACCAGATCGGCGGCCTGGTACCAGGGCGCGACATCGGTGACGGCCCCCGCGAACAGCACCGACTCCGGTGCCCGCGCCCGGAGCCGGTCCCGCTCGGGCCCGTCGCCGACCAGCAGCAGCCGGGCCCCCGGCACCCGCCGGGTCACCGACGGCCAGGCCTCCAGCAGGACGTCCTGCCCCTTCTGCCGGCACAGCCGCCCCACGCACACCACGAGCGGCGCCGCGGGGGGAACACCGGGAAGGAGCGTGGCCCGTACGGTGTCGACGGCGGCGGGGTGGAAGCGCGCGGGCTCGATCCCGTTGGGGACGACACTCCACCGCCCGTCGATCCCGGCGCGTACGCCGGTCGCGCGCTCCCCCTCGCTCACACACACCATCCGGTGCGCCCAGCGCGCCCCCCGCTGTTCCCATCGCAGCGCGAGCGCCGAGGTGAGCCCGCCGACCGCCTCGAACGACCAGGCGTGCGGCTGGAACACGGTCGGGGTCCGGCCCCGCACGGCGAGCCGCCCCGCGAGTCCGGCCTTCGCGCTGTGGGCGTGCACCAGATCGGGGCGTACGTCCTCGATCACGCGAGCGAGCCGTCGTACCTCTCGAACGAGTGTCGGGCCCGGTGAGCGGGTCGCCCGCCAGTGCCGGACCTCGGCGCCGAGCGACCGCGCGGCGGCGGCCAGCGGGCCGTCCGGGCAGGCCACGGTGACGTGCAGACCGGCCGCGAGCTGCGCCCGCGCCAGGTCCGTCACCACACGGGCGACACCGCCGTCCACGGGCTGGGTGATGTGCAGGACCCGTGGCGGAGGGTCGGGTGCTGGCTGGTGCATGCGCGGTTTTCCTCGCTCACGGACGGCGCTCGGTACGGGCGGAACGCGCCTACGTGCGGGCGTCTACGGCGACGAAGAGCACGCCGGCCCATGCCGCGTCCGGCAGGGAAACGAGCCGGGAGCCCGGCTGGTCACCGCCGGGTCGCCACGCCTTCTCGTGTTCGAACACATCGCGAGCGCGGCACGGGGCGTTCGTGTGCGCGGGTACGCGCGCGGCCGGGGCGGTGGAGTTGCTCATGACGGGCTGTGCCCTTCCGGCAAAGAAAGAGGGGAGTGTGATCGTCGGGCTATAGGGGTGCGTCAAGAGGTCCGCAACTCTAGTCGCTATGCGTATTAATCCGGCGAAACCGGGCAAGTGTGTCGGAATCGTGGAGCGGGGCCTTCCGCGACATCACTCCATTGGCGGCACAACCCGCGCGGGCCCCACGCGTTGACACAGCGCCGGGCACCCCCGCCCGGATGTTTGTTTCAACCCCAAGGAGCACCTCTCCATGTCGCGTATCGCGAAGGGCTTGGCCCTGACCACCGTTGCGGCCGCCGCCGTTGCGGGCACCGCCGGCATCGCCGCCGCCGACAGTGGCGCGCAGGCCGCTGCCGCCCACTCCCCGGGTGTGCTGTCGGGCAACGTCGTCCAGGTTCCGGTCCACGTGCCGGTCAACGTCTGCGGCAACACCGTCAACGTCATCGGTCTGCTGAACCCCGCGTTCGGCAACGAGTGCGTCAACGACTGACGTCGACGCGCCATCCTTTCGCCGGCCGCCCTCCCGTGGTTCTTCCACGGGAGGGCGGCCGGTTCTGTCGTGCCTGTTCTCGTCGTGCTGGTTCCTGTGGCGTCGTTTCCTGTGGTGTCGGAACGCCGTCCCCCGAATGGGGGGTTGGGGCGGCGCCGGGGCGAGTCGCTCTTGACATGCCCCTCACCAGCGACGACGCCGGTGGGGCGAGGCGGGGGGCGTTGCCCGGTGTGCCCGCTCGGTTGCAGAGCGCCGTGGCCGCTTCCACGGTGGGCTCAAGATCGGACGCACATCGAAAGGAACACCCATGCGTGGTCTGCCCGCCCGGCGTATCGCCTCCTCCGCCCTCTGCGCCACCCTCCTCGTCGGCATCGCCGGACCGGCCGCGGTGGCGGCCGAGCGGGACCCGTCCACCGCGAGCGTCCAAGCGGCGCAGGCGCCCGTCCCCAACGCGGACGCCCTCCTCGCCCAGGTCAAGGGCCTGGGCAACCTCGGTACCGTGCTCACTCCGGTCACCGACCTGCTCAACGCCGTTCTCAAGGCCGACAACGGCCAGCTCTCCGCCGAGGAGGCCACCAAGCTCGGCGACGCCGTGAAGGAGGCCCTCGCCAAGGTCACCGCGGCGGCCCCCACGGCTCCGGCGACGCCGCCCGTGGCTCCGCCGGCCACGAGCACCCTGCCCACGCTGCCTACGGCGCCCACGCTGCCTACGGCGCCCACCCTGCCGACGCTGCCGACCGCGAAGAACGGTGCCGCCGAGGCAGCGGCCGCGCAGCTCCCCGCCGACCTCGTGGGCGACGCGGTCGCCGCCCTCCAGAAGGCCGTCGACGCCCTGCTCAAGGCGGCCCAGTCCGGCGATGTCACCCAGGTGGTGGCAGCCCTCACCGGTGTGCTGACCGGCCTGGTCAACCTGGTCGCGGCCACGCTCCTCGGCGGCGGCCTGCCGGCCCCGAACCTGCCCGGCCTGCCGGCGCTGCCGACACTGCCGAGCCTGCCGACCGGTCCGCTCCCCACGTCGTAGGCGTACGCGACTCCGTTGTGCCGGTCTCCACGAGAGGCCGGCACAACGGCTTTTTCATGACAGCCCCATTACCCCAATTACCGGGTACGGAGTTTCCGCTCCGGTGAGGGCTCGTTAGGCACGGCGTCAGAATTCCCTCTGGTGACATGAGTTGCCGAAGAAAGGAACGCGATGAAGTCCCTGAAGGCTGCCGCTGTAGTTGCCGGTTCCGTGGTTCTCGCCGGTGCCGCCGCGCCCGCGTTCGCCTACGACGCCGCCGACGTCACGCCCACCAGCCTCAACGGCGCCGTGAACACGCTCACCAGTGGCGACATTCAGCCCCGCGAAGTGATGCCGCTCCAGCACCAGTCGGACGCGCTCAACACCGAGAACAAGGACTCCGTGCTCAGCACCGTGAAGGAAGCGACCACCACCCTGAACTCCGGCGGACTGCTCGGCGGTCTTCCCCTCCAGGGCTGAAACGCCTCTCGCGCAGAAAGCGCCGAATGGGTGCCGAAAGGGCCGTTTCCGTACCGGCGTATGCCGATCCGTACGGGACGGCCCTTCGTGCTGTTCGAGTGGCGTCCCCCGTTCGTGTGGACAGGCCGTGCTCGATCGCCCGGTCGGGTGAGAACACGTCCGGCCGTATTCCGGGGCGTCGATAAGGTCGCGCGGTGACCTCAACCTCAAGCGAAACCCGCCCCTTCCGCGCCGCGGACCTGGGCACCCTCGTCGTCATGGCCTGGAGCGGCGAGGCCCCCGACGGCGACATGCCCTACCTGCTCGCCTACTCCCTCGGTGACGGTGCCGCGGGCCCGGAGGGCTCCACGGCCGCCGTGGAAGCGCTGCTGGAGAACAACGGCCTGCCCGTCGGCGGCGACCTCGTCGACGGCAACGGCCGGCCGAGCCTGCCGGTCAGCCTGCTGGTCGAGTCCGGCTCGGCCGTCGTCACCATGCCGGGCTTCAACGCCCAGTGCGCCCCGCCGCCGGAGTGGCTCGCGGCCGTCGGCGAACGCGGCTTCGCCTACTTCGTGTTCACCACCCGCCCCTGGCCCGAGGCCGAGCCGGGCAAGCCGGTCGAGCCGGAGGCGCTGGCCGCCTTCGCGGGCGCGGACGAGACCCTGAACGCGGCCGCCCACATCGTCCTCCCCGCCCGCAGCCTGCGCGGCTGATGGCACGCGCCGCGGGCGGCAGTCGCGCGTTCGCCGTCCTGCTGGTGCTCACCGGGGCCGCGGGGCTACTGGCCTCCTGGGTCATCACCCTCGACAAGTTCAAGCTGCTGGAGGACCCCGGTTTCACCCCGGGATGCAGCCTGAACCCGGTGGTGTCCTGCGGCAGCGTCATGACCAGCGACCAGGCATCGGCCTTCGGGTTCCCCAACCCGATGCTGGGCCTGGTCGCCTACGGCGTCGTCGTCTGCGTCGGCGCGAGCCTGATGGCCGGCGCCGCCTTCCCCCGCTGGTACTGGCTGACCTTCGCCGCGGGCTGCCTGTTCGGCGTCGGGTTCGTGTCCTGGCTCCAGTTCGAGTCGCTGTACCGGATCAACGCCCTGTGCCTGTGGTGCTGCCTGGCCTGGGTCGCCACGATCCTCATGTTCTGGTACGTGACGTCCTTCGCCGTACGCCGGCAATTCCTGCCCGCGCCCGCAGCCTTCAGGTCATTCCTCGGTGAATTCACCTGGGTGTTCCCGCTGTTGCACGTCGGAATCATCGGAATGCTGATTCTGACGCGATGGTGGGACTTCTGGACGAACTGACAATTCCCCCGGCGTACGTCGTACTACTGCGGCAGTCGGGGGATTCTTGCGCTGGAGACTGTCCCAGGATCGTTACGCGGTACGGACGTCGAGTTCCCGAACCCCGAAAAGGACCGTACCTGTCATGAAGTCGACCACTCGAGGGACCCTTGCCGCCGTCATCACGGGCGTGGCGGCCGCGATGGGGGCCGCCGCGACCCCCGCCGCCGCCGTGGACACGGTTCCGGTCCCCGTGCCGCTGGAGGGCGTCGAGAACTCCCTCAACATGGAGCTGCCCAAGCTCGGCGGCGAGATCCCGCTGCTGGTGCCGGGCGCACCCGAGGGACCGCAGTACGTCGAGGGGCGCCTCCTCCCGGAGCGGGTGATCCCCCAGCTGCCGGTCAGCGGCGCGCTGCCGGGCGCGGGCCTGCGCGCTCCGCTGCCGCACATCCTCGGGGACGACTTCGACCACGTCGCCGTCGAGGCGCCCGTCTCCGACCTGCGCACGCTCGGTCCCGGCCTGAGCGTGGACGCCCCGCTGACCCCGCCGAAGCCCGAGAACTTCGGCCTCCCGGGCACCAAGCTCCCGCAGGTGGGCGTGCTCGCCCCGGTCCTCCAGACCGTGCCGGGCGCGAACCTCGCCACGGGGACCGGCCTCTAGGACTGCGCTCCAGGGCTGGCCTCTAGGACCGGCCGGCCTCCAGAGCCGACCGGGCTCCAGGGCCGGTCGACCCGCCGACCGGACGGGCCCGGGCGAACACGCCCGGGCCCGTCGGCTGTCCGGGTACGCGTGTCCACCTCCCGGCCGCCCGACGGTGACCGCGGAGGCCGCCGGACGGTTACCGCTACGACAAACGAAGCGCAGCCACCCGGACGAGGAGCAGACGATGGTCATCAGTGTCGGCGGAGCACCGGTAGGCGGGGAACCCTCGGCGGCGCGCACGGCGAGAGGCGGGCCCGCGCGGAGCCGACGGGACCTGCTGCTCGGCCTGGTCGGACCGGCGGCCGTCGCGGTCGCCTTCCTCCCGTTCGCCGCCGTCTCCCGCTCACTGCGCGCGGCCGAGCCGCCCGCGGACGTCGTGTTCGACGAGACCTACCGGGGCCGCCACATCCGCGGCATCAGGACCTCGGCGGCCGCCGCCGGACGCGTCCTCGGCGACGGCGGCTGGCAGGTCACCGTCGACGGACGGCCGCTGCATCTGATGCGCCGCGCCGACGGCACCTGGCTGAGCATGGTCGACCACTACCGGTCGTACGCCACACCCCTGGAGGCCGCCCGTGCCGCGGTCGACGAACTGGGGCCGGGGCAGCTGCGCGAGAGGGGACCCGAAGACATGGGGGGACACGATGGGGGACGCGATGGCGTACACGCGTAAGGACGTCAGCACGCTCACCGCCGCCGAGAAGCGGCGGTTCGTGAACGCGCTGCTGGAGGTCAAACGGAGGGGCGAGTACGACGAGTTCGTACGGATGCACATCGAGTACTACGTCTCGGACGGCGAGGGCGGCCTGCGGACGGCGCACATGGCGCCCTCCTTCCTGCCCTGGCACCGCCGGTTCCTGCTGGAGCTGGAGCGGGCGCTGCGCCGCGTCGACTCCTCGGTGACCGTGCCGTACTGGGACTGGACGCGCGACCGTACGACGACGTCGGCGCCCTGGACGAAAGACCTGCTCGGCGGCACAGGGCGGCGCTCGGACCGGCAGGTGACCACGGGCCCGTTCGCCTACCGGGAGGGCAACTGGACCCTGCGGGAGAACATCACCGACGAGGAGTACCTCACTCGGGACCTCGGCCGGTCCGCCGACCCGATCGCGCTGCCGACGAGGAGCGACCTGGAGCGGGCCCTGGCGGACCCGGTCTACGACAGCTCGCCCTGGGACTCGACGGTCGGCAAGGGGTTCCGCAACAAGCTGGAGGGGTGGGGGAGCGGGAGCGGCCCGACCGCCTGGCGCAACCACAACCGGGTGCACCGCTGGGTCGGCGGGGTCATGGTCGGCGGCGCGTCCGTCAACGACCCCGTCTTCTGGATGCACCACGCCTTCGTCGACCTGTGCTGGTCCCGCTGGCAGCGCCGCCACCGCGAGCACCGCTACCTGCCCGCCAAGCCGCCCGCCGCGGGCAGTTCCCAGTACCGGCGGATCGTCGCCCGGCACGAGAAGCTGCCGCCGTGGGACGTGACGCCGGACGAGCTGGAGGACCACGGCCGGATCTACCGGTACGCGTGATTCCGTCGCGAGCCGGGCATCGCGCCCGGACATGAGAGAGCCCCGGCGCTCGGAGATGCCGGGGCTCTCTGGTGCGTACGGTCGATCAGTGGCCGTAGCCGTAGCCGCCGCCCGGGCCGGGGTGGCCCTTGCCGTTGCCGTCCACGTTGGCGCAGGTGTTGCCGAAGGCCGGGTTCAGCAGACCGATCACGCTGACGGTGTTGCCGCAGACGTTGACCGGGACGTGAACCGGAACCTGGACCAGGTTGCCGGACAGGACGCCCGGGGAGTGCACGGCCTTGCCGTCGGCGCCCGCGTCGGCCATGGCCAGGCCGGCGCCGCTGAGGACCGCGGCACCGGTGCCGAGGGCGACACCCGCCACCTTCGCGATGCGAGACATCACGTTCTCCTTTGACTCGGTGAGCACAACGGCAGGACGCGCCGTCGCACTCCCCCTTCAACGCCCTCACCCACGGCTGGTAACGGCGATCGCGCGGGGATCACTCTTTTTGAACAGAGGTCCGGGTCGGCGGCGCGGCGTGGAGGCGCGGGGGCGCGGAGCTGCGGGGTGCGGGGGCACGGAGGCGTCAGGGGAGTCGCCGTACCGGAGAACCCGCCAGGAATGCCTGGATGTCCTCGACCGCCTGGCTGTAGTACGTCTCGTAGTTGGCGCGGGAGACATAGCCGAGGTGCGGCGTGGCCAGCAGGCGGGGAGCCGTGCGCATCGGGTGGTCGGCGGGGAGGGGCTCGATGTCGAAGACATCGACGCCCGCGCCGGCGATGCGGCCCTCGTGGAGGGCGGCGAGGAGGGCGTCCTGGTCGACGATGGCGGCGCGGGAGGTGTTGACCAGGTAGGCGGTCGGCTTGAGGAGGGCGAGTTCGGCCGGGCCGAGCAGACCGCGGGTGCGGTCGCCGAGCGCGAGGTGCACCGAGACGAAGTCGCTGCCCGCGAGGAGGTCCTCCTTGGACGGCGCGAGGTCGACGCCCACCTCGTCGGCGCGTTCCGCGGTGAGGTTCTGGCTCCAGGCGGTGACCCGCATGCCGAAGGCGAGGCCGACCTGTGCCACCCGGCTGCCGATCTTGCCGAGGCCGAGGAGCCCGAGTCGGCGCCCGTACAGGTCGGCGCCGACCGTCCGCTGCCAGGGGCCGTTGGCCCGCAGGGCGCCGCTCTCCTCGACGATCCCGCGGGCCAGGCCCAGCAGCAGGGCCCAGGTCAGCTCGACGGGCGGGGTGGACGAGCTCGCCGTACCGCAGACCGTGACGCCGTGCGCCTCGGCGGCGGCGTAGTCGATGACGGAGTTGCGCATGCCGGAGGCGACGATCAGCTTCAGGCGGGGGAGACGGGCGATCAGGGAGGCCGGGAAGGCGACGCGTTCGCGCAGGGTGACCACGATGTCGACGTCCGCGAGGGCCGCGGCGAGGGTGTCCTCGTCGGGGAAGTGGGTGGCGTACGAGACGACCTCCACCTCGTCGGCGAGCGGTGACCAGTCGGCGAGTTCGGTCGCCGCCTGCTGGAAGTCGTCGAGCACGGCACAGCGCAGTGGCACGTGGGGTCCCTTCCCTTCGGTTCCTCTCCGGTCAAGGAGGCTGACTTTACGGGGGGTTCGGGTGGGGTGCGCATGGTGTGCGGTGCCGGGGGCTGGGAGGATCTCGGGCATGGGTGATGCGTTAGGTATGTCGAGAGCGTCACGTGGGGGTGGCTCCCGTGTCGTGGTCGTCGGGGCGAGCATGGCCGGGATGCTGGCGGCGGCGGCCGTGAAGGATCTCGCGGGGTCCGTCGAGATCGTCGAGGCCCATGAGGTGCCCGAGGGGCCCGGGCCGCGTACCGGTGTCCCGCAGGCCGTCCACATCCACTTCCTCCAGGCCGGCGGGATCGAGGCGGTCGAGGCGCTGCTGCCGGGCGCCGGTGATCTGCTGACGGCCGCGGGGGCGCACCGCATCCCCGTGACCACGAACATGATCGTTCACTCGCCCGAGGGCTGGTACCGGCGCTGGCGGCGCTCCACCCACCAACTGATCAGCGCGAGCCGGGACCTGATGGACTTCGTCGTCCGGAAACAGGTGCTCGCGGACTCCCGGGTCGCTCTGCGCCCGCACACCAAGGTCGTCGGGCTGCTCGGCGACCGTCGTGCCGTCACGGGCGTGCGGCTGCGCGCAGCCGACGGCACGGAGACGAACCTGCCGGCCGACCTGGTCGTCGACGCCTCCGGCCGGGCCACCCGGCTGCCCCGGTGGCTGGAAGGGCTCGGCATCACCGGTCTCGTCCAGGACGACGTCGACTCCGGGCTGGTCTACGCCAGCCGGGTCTACCGGGCTCCCGTCCCCACCCGGGGCTGGCCCTTCGTCGGGGTGCAGGCCGACCCGCGGCTGCCCGGGCCCGCGAAATCGGGCGGCATCCTGCCGATCGAGGGGGACCGCTGGCACGTCAGCCTGATGGGCGCGCCCGGCGGCCGGCCCACACGCGACCCGGACGCCTTCGAACCCTTCGCCCGCACCCTGCGCCACCCCGTCCTGGCCGACCTCCTCACCCACGCCGAACCCCTCACCGAGGTCAGCGTCACCCACAGCACCGCGAACCGCCGCCACTACTACGAACGGCTCCGGGCGTGGCCGGAGGGGCTGGTGGCGCTCGGGGACTCCGTCGCGGCCTTCAACCCCGTGTACGGACAGGGGATGTCGGTGGCCGCCCAGGGAGCCGTGGCGCTGCGCAACCTGTGGGCGCACGGCTCGGCACCGGGTCTCGCCCGACGCGCCCAGCGGGCCGTCGCCCGACCCGTGGATGCGGCCTGGGCTCTCTCCACCGGCCAGGACATCCACTTCTCGACCACGAACGGCAGAACTCCCGGCCTCACCGACCGCCTTCTCCACCGTTACATCAGCCGCCTGTCCCGCACCGCGATGGGTTCCTTCCACGCAGCCACGGCCCTGACAGACGTCCTGGCCCTCCAGGCCCCACCCACGTCCCTCGTCGCCCCGCGAACACTCCTGACAGCCCTCGCCGGCCCACTACGCCCACCGCTGCACGAGCCCTGCTTCACGGAAGCGGAACGCCGACTTCTGGACAAACTCGCAGGAAGGAGGACCCCGAGGGAGAGCCAATGAAAACGCCCTCCCGAAGGGAGGGCGGAGACTTGCGCCCCCGGCAGGACTCGAACCTGCGGCCAAGCGCTTAGAAGGCGCCTGCTCTATCCACTGAGCTACGGGGGCCGGTGTGTGGCCTCTGTCTTGGGTGCCCGGGTGTGGGCGGGTCCGTGACGTTGCCGGGGACAAGGATAGGGCTCCCGCGTCCTTGTCCCTGTTGCTTCGCCTCCGTGGCTCGATGTGGAGGTTCGGTGAAGCGGTCCTGATAATCGCAGGCAGGTACGAATCGTGCACCGCTTTTGGCGTCTTGCGCCCCGGGTGTTGTGCACTCGTTATGCCTGGACTGTGCCTGTGTCCCAGTCGCCCCTTCCATCCCTTGTGTTCCGTCGGCGCGCAGACATGCTCATATGCTTCAGAATTCCCCTAAAATTGGGCATTCTTCGCATGTGGTGACCTTGGACGTACGGCCTCAGCTGCTCGACGCACTCTCCGCCCTGCGCGACCGTGTCGCCGCCGCACGCTTTCCGCTGCCCCTGGCGGGTGCGCCACGCGCGCGTGCCAACCGCGACGAACTGCTCGCCCAGCTCGACGACTATCTGGTGCCCCGGTTGAGACAGCCCGAAGCGCCACTACTGGCCGTGGTGGGCGGCTCCACCGGGGCCGGCAAGTCGACCCTCGTCAACTCTCTCGTGGGACGGCGGGTGAGCGAGGCGGGCGTACTGCGGCCGACCACCCGCACCCCCGTGCTCGTCTGCCATCCGGAGGACCATCACTGGTTCAGCGGCATGCGCGTGCTGCCCGACCTCACCCGCGTGTGGGTGCCCCAACAGGAGTCGGACGACGAGCTCCTGCTCCCCGGCGAGAACCCCGCGCGCGTGCTGCGGATCGAGACCGCCGACACCCTGCCGCCCGGCCTCGCCCTCCTCGACGCGCCCGACATCGACTCCCTCGTCGCGGACAACCGTGTCCTCGCCGCCGAGCTGATCTGCGCCGCCGACATCTGGGTGATGGTGACCACGGCCGCCCGCTACGCCGACGCCGTCCCGTGGCATCTGCTGCGCACCGCCAAGGAGTACCGGGCCACCCTCGTGACCGTCCTCGACCGGGTGCCCCACCAGGTCGTCTCCGAGGTCTCGCGCCAGTACGGCGCGCTGCTCACCAAGGCCGGACTCGGTGACGTGCCCCGCTTCACCGTGCCCGAACTGCCCGAGTCGGCCTGGGGCGGCGGACTGCTGCCCGCCACCGCCGTGGCCTCGCTGCGCACCTGGCTCGTCCAGCAGGCGCAGGATCCGGCGGCCCGTCAGCACTCCCTGGCCCGCACGGCGTACGGCGTCCTGGACTCGCTCAAGTCCCGGATGCCCGAGCTGGCCGGTGCCGCCGCCGCGCAGTACGCGGCCGCCCTGCGACTCACCTCCGCCGTCGACTCGGCGTACGACAGCGAGTACGCGCGCCTGCGCGGGCGTCTGCAGGCCGGGGCCGTGCTCGCCGGGGACGCCCTCAAACGCTGGCGGGCCTTCCCGCTCGACTGCACCGCGAGCGAGCTCCTCGACGCCCTGGTGGAGAGCCTGGGCGCGCTCCTGCTGTGCGCGGTCACCGCCGCCGACGAGCGCGTCGACGACGCCTGGCGGCGCGAGCCGGCGGCCGACGCTCCGGAGTTGAGCGGCCGGGACCCGTCCCTGGAGAGCGCCGAGCACCGGATCGGCATGGCCGTACGACGGTGGCGGCGGGAGCTGGAGGAGTTCGCCGAGGAGGAGATCCGCGACCTCGACCGCTCTGTCGCGCCGGATCCCGAGATGATCGCCGCGCTCGTCGCCACCGCGCTGCTGGGCGGTCGCCGGGCCCGGCCCGCCGGGGAGGGGCTCGCCGAACGGATCGGCGCGCACGGGGCGCTGCGGCTGCGCGACCGGGGCGGGCGGCTGCTCGCCGACCATCTCGACCGGGTCATGCACACCGAACGCGAGCGCCGCCTCGCCCCCCTCGACGCACTGGAAGTCCACCCCGAACCCCAGGCCGAACTCATCGCCGCGCTGTCCGTGCTGCAGAAGGAGAGGTGACCGGTGACCGCCGTCACAGACCAGGACCAGGACCACACGGAAGACACGGAACACACGGATCACGGGGGGCGCGCGGAGCGTGCGGGTCATGTGAAGGGCACGGAGGGTGTGGAGGGCACGGAAGCTGCGGAGGGCCCAGAGTGCGCAGAGGGTGTGGAGGGCGCCGGTGACTCGGGGCCCGCCCCGGCCGAGGACGTCGTATCCGAAGCCGTGCCTGAAGCCGTGCCTGAAGTCGTGTCCGAAGCCGTGTCCGAAGAGGGCGCGTCCGAGGGAGGCGATCCCTGGGATGCCGATACAGACGGCCGCGCGGCCGAGGAGAAGCCCGTGGGGGACACGGTTCCCGAGGAGCCCGCGCGGGTCGAGAAGGCCGCGAACGGCCGCCACGCGCGCGTGAGGGGGGATTCCGAGGGTGCCTGGGACGACGGGCTCATCGCGCGGCGGGTCACCGAAGAGACCGCCGCGCAGCCCGTCGTACTGGAGACCAGGGCGTCCGCTCCCCAGACGGTTGCCCCCTTGGCCTACGACGGTCCCCTGCGGTCCCGGCTCGACGCGCTGCGCGAACTGGTGGGGCTCTCGCGTACGCGGCTGGACAGCCGGACGCTCGCCGAGGCGGGCCGGGTGCTGGACGAGGCGGTGGCGCGGCGGCGGCTGTCCGGGCAGCACACCGTCGTCGCGATCGCGGGCGCGACCGGGAGCGGCAAGTCCCAGCTGTTCAACACGCTGGCCGGGGTGACCATCTCGGAGACGGGCGTACGACGGCCCACCACGGCGGCGCCCATCGTGTGCAGTTGGAGCGACGGGGCGGCGACCCTCATCGACCGGCTGGGAGTTCCGGGACGGCTGCGCCGGCGGCCGGTGCAGAGCGCGCAGTCGGAGGCGCAGTTGCGCGGGCTCGTGCTGGTCGATCTGCCCGACCACGACTCGGCCGCCGTGCAGCACCGCGAGCAGGTGGACCGGATCCTGGCGCTGGTGGACGCGGTCATCTGGGTCGTCGATCCGGAGAAGTACGCCGACGCGGTCCTGCACGAGCGCTATCTGCGGCCGATGGCGGGCCACGCGGAGATCATGTTCGTCGTCCTCAACCAGATCGACCGGCTGCCCGGGGAGGCCGCCGAGCAGGTCCTCGACGATCTGCGGCGGCTGCTCGACGAGGACGGGATCGCGCTGGGGGAGTACGGCGAACCGGGCGCGACCGTGCTCGCGCTGTCCGCGCTCACCGGCGACGGTATCGGTGAACTCCGGGAGGCGCTCGGCCAGTTCGTGGCGGAACGCGGGGCCCCGGCGCGGCGGATCGCGGCCGACGTGGACGCCGCCGCGTGGCGGCTGCGGCCCGTCTACGCCACCGGGCGGCGCACCGGGCTGAGCGAGGAGGCGCGGGACGAGTTCGCCGCGCGGCTCGCGGAGGCGGTGGGGGCCACCGCGGCGGGTGAGGCCGCCGAGCGCGCGTGGCTGCGCAACGCCGGACGGGCGTGCGGGACGCCCTGGCTGCGGTTGTGGCGCTGGTACGAGGACCGGCGCGAGCCCGCCACGGGACGGGTGCTGTTGCGCACCCAGGCGGACGAGGAGGCCACCGCGCGCCAGCGGGTCGAGCAGGCGGTGCGGACGCTGGCCGAGCGGGCCTCTACGGGGCTCCCGGCGCCGTGGGCCCAGGCGGTGCGGGAGGCGGCCGTACGCGGTTCCCAGGGGCTGCCCGAGGCGTTGGACGAACTGGCGGTGCGGGCCGGACTGCCGCCGGGGCGGCCGCCGCGGCCGGGCTGGTGGCCGGTGGCCGTGCTGGCGCAGGCGTCCATGACGATCCTCCAGGTCGTCGGCGGGCTGTGGCTGTTGGGGCAGATCATCGGGTTCATGGCGCCGAACCTGGGGGTTCCGGTGCTGCTGATGGTGGCCGGCATCGTCGGCGGCCCGCTCGTCGAGTGGAGCTGCCGGATCGCGGCACGCGGGCCCGCCCGGCGCTACGGCACGGAGGCCGAGCGGCGGCTTCGGGAGGCGGCCGCGGGGTGCGGGCGGGCGCGGGTGCTGGATCCGGTGGCGGCGGAGTTGCTGCGGTACCGGGAAGTGCGGGAGCAGTACGGGCGGGTGGTGGGGGCGGGGGTGTGACCTGGATGGGTGGTGGGGGTGTGACCTGGACGAGTGGTGGGGGCGACGGTGTGACCCGGGTGGGTGGGAGCCCGGTTCCCTCGTACGGGTGACGGAGATATCCACAGGTGGGCGGTGGTCCACAGGGCTCGGCGGGCTCGGCCCGGCGGAGGCAGTCTGGCTTCACGTGATCGCGGCGGACGCGGTCGTGACGAAGACGGAAGCAGCCGTACGGGACGGGCCCGTACGTGTGTCCGCCCGGCCCCGGCGGCCGGGTGAGGGAGGGGTACGAGATGAACGAGACCATGGTCGCGGTGGTGGGCAACGTGGCCACGCAGCCGGTGTACCGGGAGCTCGCGACGGGGGCGTCCACACGCTTCCGGCTGGCGGTGACCGCCCGCTATCTGGACCGCGAGAAGAACGTGTGGACGGACGGGCACACCAACTTCTTCACGGTGTGGGCCAATCGCCAGCTGGCCACCAACGCGACGGCGTCGCTCAACGTGGGCGATCCGGTCGTCGTGCAGGGCCGGTTGAGGGTGCGGACGGACGCGCGCGACGGCCAGCCCCGGACCTCGGTGGACATCGACGCCGTGGCGATCGGTCACGATCTCGCGCGGGGTACCTCGGCCTTCCGGCGCGCGAAACCGGGGGAGGTGGTGACGGCGTCCGGTGTCGGTCCTGGTACTGGTCCCGGTACGGGTGGTGGTGCCGGTGATTCCGCGCAGCCGGAGCCGGATTGGGAGACGCCGGTCGCGGACGCCGGTGCCCAACGACGCGCGGAACCCGCGATGGTGACGTGACATGACGTCACGTCGTTCGGCGACGCGACGCTGACCGAACTGCGGCTTATCGGCGAAGGCATGCCCGTGCGACGGCGGTGGATTTGTCGATAAGCCCTGCTCACAAGTGATCTTGGCGATAACGATTCCGAGTCGGATCCGCCGTCCGACGGGATCACGGGGAAGCGTGGTGCGCGCTTTCCCTAGGATGCCGAACACAGCTCTCGGGGCTACTGATTCTGCTGGTGGGACCTACCCCCACGTGCCAACAGGTCCTGCTCGAAGGGGAATTCCGTGTTTTCTTCGTTCTCCGCGCTGTCGGCGCGCGGGCGAGGGGCAGGCCGCCTCGTCGCCTCGACGGTGGTGTCCGGGCTCGTCGCCGTCGGCGTGCTGGCCGCGGCCGGCCCCGCGTCGGCGGCCCCCGCGACCGCCGACGGGACGACACAGACCCAGGGCGGGGCGACCGCCACCATAGGGGGCCTGAAGACATACGGCGACGCCGTGATACACGACGCGACCGGCGATCTGACGGTGTCGGCGGGGCTGTTCGAGATGTCCGTCGAGGGCGGTGGCACCCTCCAGACGTACTGCGTGGACCTGCGCAACCCCACGCAGCGGGACGCCAAGTACCACGAGACCTCGTGGAGCGGCACCTCCCTCGGCGCCAACAAGGACGCGGGAAAGATCCGTTGGATCCTCCAGAACTCCTACCCGCAGGTCAACGACCTCGCCGCGCTCGCCGCCAGGGCGAGGGTGTCCGGGGGCCTCACCGAGCAGGACGCGGCGGCCGGCACCCAGGTGGCCATCTGGCGCTACTCGGACGGCGCGGTCGTGGACGCCGTCGACCCGCAGGCCGAGCAGCTCGCGGACTACCTGGAGAAGAGCGCCCGCAAGCTGGCCGAGCCCGCCGCCTCCCTGGCCCTCGACCCCCCGGCGGTCTCCGGCCGCCCCGGCGGACTGCTCGGCCCGGTGACCGTGCACACCAACGCGGCCGGTGTGACGGTGACCCCGCCGGCGGACGCCGCGACGACCGGGGTACGCGTCCTCGACAAGGCCGGCAAGGTCGTCACCTCCGCGATCAACGGCAGCCAGCTGTTCTTCGACGTGCCCGAGGACGCGGCGGCCGGCTCGGCCGACCTGACCGTCCAGGCCTCGACGACGGTTCCCGTGGGCCGCGCCTTCGCCTCGGAGGGCCGCAGCCAGACACAGATCCTGGCCGGCTCCAGCGAGTCGACCGTCTCGGCGACCGCGAGCGCGACCTGGGCGGAGCAGGGCGCGATACCGGCACTGTCCGCGGTCAGGAACTGCGCCGAGGGCGGCCTCGACATCACCGCGGTCAACGAGGGTGACGAGGAGTTCGGCTTCCCGCTGCTGGGGGCCGAGTACACCATCGCGGCGGGCGAGACCCGGACGGTGACGATCCCGCTTCAGGAGGACCAGGCGTACGACTTCGCCGTCGTGCTGCCCGGCGGCGCCGAACAGCGGTTCAGCGGTGTCCTCGACTGCCGTACGCAGGGCAGCGCGGGCGGTGCCTCGACCCAGACGCAGACGCTCGGCGAGCCGAACCCGGCGACGATGAGCGACACCACCTCGGACGTGAACCTCGCCGAGACCGGCAGCTCCGGCGCGACGCCGGTCATCGGGGGTGTCGCCATCGGGCTGGTGCTGATCGGTGGGGCGGCGCTGATCCTCGTTCGGAAGCGGCAGACGCAGGACTGAGCCGCCCACGCGCGCCCGGACGGCCGGTGGTCGGCCGCCGGGCCGGCGGTCACTGGGCGGTGCCGGTCAACAGCCAGCGTCGTACGGGGACTTCGAGGAGCACGCGGCCGCCGTCCGGCCGGTACGGGACGGAGACGTCCCAGCCGTCGTACTTCGCGGCGAAGGCGGCCTTGATCGCCTCGGGGAACGGGTCGCGGTGCGGGACGGCGTCTCCCTCGGCCACCACGGGGAAGCGGCCGTCCTCCAGGGTGAGGGACACCCGCGGGAACCTCTCGATGTTGCGGACCTTGACCGAGTTGCCGTCCGTGCCGATCCACCACGTGTGGTCCCGGAAGACGAACCAGACGGGCGTCACATGGGGAGACCCGTCCGGGCGGACGGTGCACAGCCACGCGTTCCACTCCTCGGCGAGGCGGTCGCGAAGGGGCGGCGTGGCCGGAGACGGCGGATCGGACGGGGATGCCAGGTCGGGCGGGGACACGGGATCGGTCATGGGCCCATCCCACCCGGCTCCTCACGGAAAAGCCATAAGGCCTCTGAGGGGCGGGACCCTAGGGTTCGTCCATGGTGACTGCGACCGTGCGTGAGTGGCACGACGAGGAGGGCTGGGGTGTGCTCGACTGCCCGGAGACCCCGGGCGGCTGCTGGGGCCACTTCTCCCACATCCAGGCGGACGGCTTCCGTTCGCTCGCCCCCGGGCAGCGGGTGGACCTCGACTGGGAGGCGCCGGGCTTCCGGCAGGACGGTTACGACTACCGCGCGGTGAGCATCGTGCCGTAGAGGGTTGCGGCGCATGGCGTGACCCGTGATGCTCGCGGTGTCGTGGCTCCCGGCGGACCGACCATCCGCCGCCGTAGGGAACCGCGGCGCCCGGTCACGCATCACTCCGGGCGGAGGCAGTCGCAGCCGCCTCATAGAATCCTGGCGATCACATCGGGGGAGAGCCGGCATGGAAACGATCATCGTCCAGCCGCCCGGGCCGTCACGGTCGGACGCCGTCGGCGCGGGCAGGCCCCAACTGCTGCACATGGGACCGGGCGACGTGGCCGACTTCGGTCGCGGACTGCCCGGCGGAGGAGTCTCCATCGTCCTGCCCGACCCCGGGATCTCCCGGCGCGCGGGTCGGCTGGAGGCGGCCGAGGACTACTGGCGCCTGTCCAACTTCAGTCAGGACGCGGCGTACGTGGTCGAGAACCTGGAAGGCGCCGGCGAGTACCTCACCGTCGCGCCGGGGCGGCTCGGGGCGCCGGTGCCCTTCGAGTTCTCCCGGGTCGTGCTGCCCGCGCTGAGCGGGACCGCCGAGTTCAAGGTGTTCGCCCCGCAACACGCCTACCTGGACGAGCGGTCCGCGCCCGGTGCCGGTGAGCAGACCGTGCACCCCTACGCGCTCGACGCGACGGCCAAGTACTTCCTGGTGCTGGTGGCGCTGTGCGAGCCGCGGCTGCGCGACCCCTCGGACAGCGCGCTGCCGGGCGTCGGGGACATCGTGGAGCGACTGCGCCCGCTGGAGAGCTGCCGGGACCTGACCCGCTCCGCCGTGAACTACCACATCGACTACCTGGCCTGTACGAAGCTGCGCCTGGACCTGGGCGACGAGCCCGGCACGGAGGGCGGCGGCCGCACCGGTGCCAAGCGCGCCGGGCTGGCCTCCTTCGCCCTGCGCTTCGGCCTGGTGCGGGAGGAGCATCTCGCCCTGCTGCCGACCCGCAGACGGCCCCTCGCCCAGGAGATCCGCGCATGACCCGGCCCGGCGCCGAGGAGGACGCCCTCGCGACGCCACGCCTGCCGTCGGGCTTCCGCGTCGGGGACTGGGAGCTCGGCGCGGTCATCGGCTCGGGCGGCTGGGGGACCGTGTACGAGGCCCGCGCGGTCGCGGACGGCACCACGGTGGCGGTGAAGGTGCTGCCGGCCGGCACCCTGGCACCCGGCCAGCGTGCCGCGCTGGGCGAACTGGTCGCGCGCGAGGTGCGGTTCAGTACCGAGGCGGACCACCCCCACCTCGTCCGGACCCACGCCGTGTGCACCGTCGACGCGCCGGACCTGCCCGCCCTGGACGGAGCGATCGCGCTGGTCATGGACCGCGCCGAGGCCAGTCTGCGCCAGGTGCTGGACGCCGCCGCCACCGGGCGCCCGGTCCCCGACGCGGTGCGGATCCTGCGCGGTGTCGCCGTCGGGCTGGCCCACATGCACGAGGCCGGCTGGGTCCACGGCGACCTCAAACCCGCCAACGTCCTGCTGGGCGCGGACGGTGAGGTCTGGCTCGCCGACTTCGGTCTCGCCACCGAACTCGACGGCACCCACGCCCACGTACCGCCGATCGGCACGCTCGACCATCTGCCGCCCGAGTGGTGGTCGCAGCGCACCGGAGCGGACGGGGCGGTGGTGCGTCCCACCGCCGACATCTGGGCCTTCGGCGTCCTCGCCCACCAGGTGCTCAGCGGCGGCCTCCACCCGTTCCCCGGCGCCACCGCCCGTGCCCGCTCGCTCGCCGCCCAGGCCTACGCCCGGGGCACCGCGCCGCTGCGTCTCGACGCCGGACTGGACGACGGCTGGCGCCGGCTCGTCGCGGACTGTCTGGCACCGGACCACGCGGGCCGCCTCCGCCACACCGCCGCGAGCCTCGCGGCCCGGGTCGCGGCACTCGCCGGTACTCCCCGCCGGCGCCGGCTGCTGCCGTTCGCCGCGACGGCACTGGTCGCGGTGACGGCCGCCGCCGTCGCCGGGGCCGCGCTGCTCGGGGGCGCCGCCGACGACGACCACGACGAGGACCCGAAGCGCGAGACGGCCGCCGTCGTCAGCGACACGCCCAGTCCGCTCGCAGGGGAGATCCCGGAGAACTCCGACGTACCGAAGGCGCTGCGTCCGATCATCGTGAGTGCCGCCCGGCGCTGCACCGACGCGGAGATCACGCCCGCCCTGCTCGCCGCCATGATCAAGACGGAGAGCGGCTTCGACGCGACCGCGGCCCGCCCGGGGGACGAGGAGTTCGGCATCGCCATGTGGACGCCGTCGGTCTTCCGGGCCTGGGCGGTGGACGGTGACGGCGACGGCGACAAGGACCACTGGTCGCCGGCGGACGCGATCCACACGATGAGTCTGTACGTGTGCTGGCTCGACCAACAGTTCAAACAGGCCAAGATGCCCGCCGCCGACCTCCCCGCGCTGATCGCGGCCGGCTACCGCACGAGCGACCGCACGGTCATCGACGAGGGCGGCGTGCCCGAGCGGGTGCGGCCGCATGTCGACGAGGTGCTCCGCCACCTCGCCGCGTACCAGCGGTGACGTGGCGGAGCCCGCCGCTCGGCGGTCCACGCCGTTCAGCGGTCCACGCCGCTCAGCAGTCCTTCACGTCCGGCATCTTGTTGTCGGGCGAGCTGATGTAGATGTTGGTGATCCAGCCGCCGTACTGGGGCAGATAGGCCCACCAGTCGTTGGTGTACGGCGGCACCGAGACCTGCTGCCCCCGCTTCTGGCAGCCCACCAGCACCTCGACACCCGCCGGGAGCTTGGTCATCGGATCGCCCTCGGTGTTCGGGTTCCGGCGGACGTTCACATGGTCGCTCCAGGTGCCGTACCACCACCCCGCGGGCCGGGCCGCGCCAGGGACGTTCAGGGAACGGGTCAGCCGGCCGATGTCCGTGTACGCCTTGCCGTACGACGTGCCGGCCTGGTGCAGGGTGTACACGGCCACGATGTTCCGGTCGCCGGCACCCACGGTCCCCGTGCTGTGCAGCGCGGGGAGGGACAGGTTCACGTCGGCGGCCGTGGCAGGGAGCACGGCGGGGGCCGTCGTACGCGAGGTGGCTGAAGCGGTGGCGGTGGGCGTCCCGCCCGCCGGGGTGCACGTGCCCGCCTCGAACGCGGTTCCCCCCGACCAGCCCTGCTTCACCGCCCACGGCTTCTGGAACGCCCCCGCGATGCCGAAGTGCTGGTCGAAGCTGTCCGACGCGCAGCGCGTGGACTGGCGCAGGTTGCCCATGATGAAGTCGCGCACCGGGGCGGGCGCCGTGTCCAGCAGATAGCGGTAGATCTTCACGGTGTCGCGGGCGGAGATCGCGCTGTAGCCCCAGAAACCCTCGTAGCCGGTGGGCGGCGGTGTGGTGTCCTGCAGGTTGAGACGGTCCGCGCGCGCCATCCGGGTGACGATCGCCGGGCCGCCGTTGTCCGACCAGTAGGTGTTGGCCGGTCCGTCCTTGCTGCTGCGCAGCATCGGCTCCAGCCAGGCCCGGTCGCCGGGCGGCACGACGTAGTCGGGGCCCCGGTTCCACAGGTAGTCCAGCGCCATCAGCAGTTTGACGATGGAGGCCGACCGGAACTTGGTGCTCGTGTTGAGCTCTTCGGTGAACACGCCGGCCTGCCGGTCGAAGACGGCGACCCCGGCGGTGACGCCGGCCGGCACCTGCACGGACGCGGCGGCGGCCGCCGCGGGCCGCGCGGACGGGGTGTCGGCGACGGCGGACCCGGCCGCGCCGCAGACCAGGAGCAGCGAGGCGACGGTGGCGACAAGTCGGCGCCTCACGTGCGCCCCTCCCCGAGGGGCGGCGAGACGCGGAGGAGTCTGCGCATGATCGTTCCTTTCGCGGTGAGCGTGCGGAGCGAGGACGAAGACTCGAACCCTAGGCAGCGGACGCCCCCAGCGGTCCCTGACGAATGTCAGGGTGACGGCCGGCCGACCCCGGCCCCATCGACTGCGCGCACACCCGACCCAGCACCCACGCGACCGGCGGACCCCCAGCTCACAGCCGCCCGACCATATGGGTTACCACCCGAGGGTGGACCTCAGGCAAGATGGGGTGTTTCTGCCGCCTTCAAGGCGCCAAACAGCCCTTGACCAGCGGTGGAATCACCGGACAGGGGCTGTCGTGGGGCCGTGGGCCGTCTGTGGGCCGTCACGCTGCTGCCGGGAGCTCCCGCACCGGGCTAACGCGCTGGAACACGGACGAGACTGCCGCCCGCGCCTTCTCGTCACTGCTCGGCATCAGGTGCGTGTAGATCCGCAGCGTGAATCCGGGGTCGGAGTGTCCCAGATACGTACTCAGGGCCTTGATGCTTCCCCCAGCTTCCAGAACGACCGAGGCGTAGAAGTGTCTCAGCGCGTGCATGCCGTCATCCGGAGCGGCGGCGTAGCGCTGGCCAGGCTCCTTGGGCGGGATGACGCCAGCGCGGGACAGAGCGAGTTTCCACACGAAGTCATCGAAGTAGCTGCGCCTGATAGCGTTTCCCACGCCGTTGGTAAAGACGAGCTTCAGTGTGACCGGCGTCCCGTCCGGCGTCTTCCAGGGCAGTGTGACTGCCACGGGCGGGAACTGTGCCATGTGCTCACGCAATCCTGCTGCAACCACCGGGCTGAGCGGCGTGTCCCGCAACTTGCCACGCTTCGGCGGGGCGAAGACCAGCTTGCCGCCCACCCGCTTGACCTGTTGGCGCACGTGCACCCAACCCGTATCGAAGTCGAGGTTGTCCACGGCGAGCCCGAGGATCTCCCCCTGCCGGAGTCCGCAGCCCGCGCCGACGTCTACGGTGGCCGCGTACCGAGCGGGCAGTCCCTCGCGCACGCTCAGCACGCGTTCCTTGGTCCACGGCACGACTAGCCGGTCCTCGGGAATCGGGGGCTTGACGGACTGTGCGTGACAGGGGTTCGACTTGATCACACCATCGTCCACCGCAGCGTTGAACACCGACGACACCGAGTCGTAGATCGCCCGGCGGTACGTACCGTTAGGCACTGCTGAGTTGAGACGGTTCAACCACGTACGCATGTGCTCAGGCTTGAATGACCCCATCGGGCGCGCCCCCAGATGAGGGATCGCGTGCAGGCGAATCCGCCTGTCCACGACTTCCTGACTCACCGGGTCCGTCGTCAGACCGCCCAACCACTTTTCGGCGTACTCACGAAACGTGATCTTCCCGGCTTTCGGATCGATGTACTGACCAGCGTCCATGTCCGCTTCGATCCGCGTCAGCCACTTCTCGGCGAGACGCTTCTGTCCGTCGGGGTAGCTCTTGGACTTCTCGGTGCCGTCGGGGCCGATGTAGCGGGCGCGGTAGCGCAGGCCGATGCCGTGGCGGTCGGTCTTGACGCGGACGGTCTTGCCGGCGGCGTTGGTCTCGGTCTTGAACCAGCGGTCTTGGATGTGGCCAGCCATGTGGGGCGTTGTCCCTTCCGAGCATGGGACGGGGAGGGCCACGGTGCGGCCCTCCCCGGGAGTTAGGTGGTGCGGGGGCGGCAGTCTCAGGCGGCGTCTTCGAGGCCGGTGCGTTCGGCCTCCCATGCCTGTACGGCGGCGGGGTTGAAGCGGAGGTAGCGGCCGACGCGGAAGCCAGCCGGTCCGATGCGCTTGCGGCGCCACTGGTAGACGGTTTCGACGCTGGGGAGGCTGAACAGGGTGACCAGGTCTTCGGGGGTGAGGTAGCGGTCCGGGAGTCCGCCGCGCAGGAGGGCGCGCGGGTCGGTCGGCTCTTCGGTGGCCATGACTGGTGACTCCTCATGTCCGGGATGGGGTGGGGGGCCTGCGTGTGTCCGAGGTGCGGATTTCTGCGTCACCCGCGTCACCTGCGTCATTCACGCCTCTGACCTGCGGCTTTCGGGTGACGCAGGGTTGGGAGGGTGTGTCACCGGTGACGCAGACCTGCGTCACCGGGTGACGCGGGTGACGCGGGGTGACGCAGGAATGGGGCGTCTGCGTCACCGCTGTTTGGGCAGGTCACGCGCCGTTTGCGGGGTGTGGGTGACGCAGGTGACGCAGCGTCTTCCCTCTTAGGACGAAGAGGGGGTGGTGTCTGTTTGTGGTGCGCGGCTCAGCGCGTGAAGAAGGAGCCGCTTCGCGGCGCGTCCATCGCAGGGCGGCGTTGCCGCCGAACAGCAAGAAGAGCACGCCTGGCGCCGGGTGCTCTTCTTGCTTGTGCGGGCAGGCGCGGTGACGGGCAGTCAGAAGGCCGCTTCCTGCTCGTGCGGGGGCGGTGCGGTGGGCGGTCGTGCGATCTCGATGTAGCGGGATGTGTTGGTGCGTCCCCATTCGATGAGGACGCCCCGGGCCGCGAGGGTGGGCTGAAGGCGCTTGAGGCGGTCTGAGAGGACCTTGCCGGTGGTCGGCCACCCTTTAGGCAGGGGACGGCACTCCTCGCCCGTGTAGAGGCCTGTGAGGCAGTGCAGCCATTCGGCGGACGTCATCCGTTGCTCGGTGCCCGGGTCGAGGCCGGCGGCGCGTTTGAGCACGGTCTGTGCCAACAGGTCGCCCTCGATGACGTCGTCGTTGAGGTCGTCCAGGCTGGCCCGGTAGGCGGTGAGTGCCCCGAGGCCGGTGGCGGCGTCGAGTTGGGCGCACAGGTGCGCGAAGTCGGCCATGCGCAGGTCGGTCGGGATGTCCGCCTGCGCCGCGCGCACCTGCACGGTGAGGTCCAGGAGCGAGCCGAGGATGACGGGCAGGACCTCTGCGAAGTCCGCCCACAGTTCCGCTTCGGTGCGTCGGATGCGGGGGCGTTCGAGCCGCAGGGGCAATAGCCGTTCGGCGAGGTCGGGGCGGATGACGCCGACGTCGATGCCGGTCATCAGCAGGGGGCGGCGGTAGCCGACGCGGAAGACGTCCCCGTCGGTGAACAGGGCGCGTTTGACGTTCTCGGCTCCGGTCACGATGCAGCACATCGCGTCGGAGAGCTCCGGGGTCATGTGGGAGAGGTTGTCCAGGGCGGTGACCCACCCGGCTGCCACCGCTGTGATCAGGTTCTCTTCATCCTTCGGGGCGCGGCGCAGGTCTCCGCTCATGCCCTCGATGATCCGCACGAGCATGCGTCCGCCGGTGGACTTGCCCGCGCCCTGGGGGCCGGTGAGGAACGGGGCCGGGACGGGCACGGTGGGACCCAGGCAGCCGATCAGCCAGGCGATAGCCAGGCACTCGGTTTCGGCGCCGGCGAAGTTGCACAGCCGCAGCAGCTGATCAATGCCCTTGCCGTTGGTGTCCTTGACCGGCAGGGGCAGTTCCCCGGTGAGCTGGGTGCGCCGCCAGCAGACTTCCTGCGGGTCCGGGGTGCGGATGTCCCATCCGGTGGGGTGGATACGCACGGACTGCCCGTCGCTGCGCCCGAGGTCCAGCCAGGTCGCCCCGTCGTAGCCGGGGGCGACGCGGATGTGCACGGGCTGCACGTCCTCGGTCAGCGCCAACGCTTCGATCAAGTCCAACGCCTCCTTGAGGGCAGTGCCGTTGAACACGCCGACCCCGTCGCGGAACAGTCCGACCATGAGTTCCTGGCGGTGGCTGCCGGTGGTGCCCTGGGAGCGGATCGGGCGAGCCACCGGGTGGCCGTTCTTCTGCGCGTACACGGTGCCGTCGGCGGTGCGGAAGTAGCGGAAGTGGGATTGGGCGTAGTCGGTGATGACCTGGCGGGCGGGGTTCTTGTCGTCGTCGGACATGGTCACAGCCCCAACCGGGTGCGGGCGTTGGTCCACGCATCGGTGCAGTGCCGCAGCGTCTCGCCCTTGGCCTGAGCGGCGGTGAACAGCCGCTGGATGTGGGCGTCTGTGAGGCAGCCGCACCGGCCATGCGTGCCCAGCACGGCGAGGAACGTCCGGTAGACGGTGGTGTGGACCGCGCTGGAAGCTGCGGTGATCTGCCGCTCCGCCATGGCGATGCCACGATCGAGGTAGGTGGGCGTGCGGTGCTGGCACTCCCCGGTGCCGACGGGCACGGTGACGGTGTGCGGTGCCGGCCGGACCGAGGTGGGTTCCTTCACGGCCAGCGCGCGCACGACCTCCGGTAGGGCGGCCGGGGTGCCGGTGCCGTAGCCGCGCCACCGGGCGTAGGACATGGCCGACTTGATGTCCACGCCAGGATGGACCGCGTTCGAGGACGGCATGACGCCCTGGTAGATCCAGTGCTCCCCGCGCGTGGTGACCACGATTCGGGTGGCGGGCAGCGTCTGGCGGGCCCACTCGATGGCGTCTGCGTTGTCGAGGTCGACCACGGTCAGTCCGGCGCCGCCGGGGTGGTAGGCGACGTCCACCGCGTGCTGCCAGGCGCGTGCCCACGGCCGCGAGGTCAGGACGTCAGGGTCGGTGGTGG
This sequence comes from Streptomyces lincolnensis, assembly GCF_021173675.1. Taxonomy (GTDB): domain Bacteria; phylum Actinomycetota; class Actinomycetes; order Streptomycetales; family Streptomycetaceae; genus Streptomyces; species Streptomyces lincolnensis_B. The sequence goes on from NZ_JAIHON010000026.1 coordinate 90,867, forward strand.
CGGCGGCCCACGCGTGGCACGGGGCGGGGCAGTGGCAGGGGCCGCCGCTCTTCATGAGCGGCCGGCCGCCGCAGGCGCCGTCCTTGCAGGCCGGGCAGTTACCGAAGGGGACCTTGCCGCGCCGGAGCGGCAGCGGCGGGATGCCGGCCTCGGCGAGGTCCAGCGCGAGGCGCAGCACCTCGGGCACTCGCCGGATGTCGGTGGGTTGCGTCATGCTGGGAGACCTCCACAAGTCAGTCAGTGGCAGGTGGACAAGGGCGGCCCCGCGTTCTTTGGCGAGATGAGGGGGCCGCCCTTGGCGTAGCTAGAAGGGGCTGTTCTGCCGGTACCGCGCGTTGGTGACGATGTCGGTGTGGTCGAAGGCGAGGCCCCGGGCGTCTTCGAGTGGGGTCCAGCGGACGGCGGCGGCGTCGTCTCCGGCGTGCGCGGTGGTGTCGGCGGGGACGGTCACCAGGTAGGCGGCGGTGACGTACCGGCCGCGCGGGTCGCGGTCGGGGGCGTCGTAGACGCCGATCAGGGTCAGGTCCCAGGGGTCGACGTGGACGCCGGTCTCTTCCAGCAGTTCGCGGGCGGCGGCGGTGCGGGAGGTCTCGCCGGGGTCGACGTGCCCGCCGGGCAGGGCGAACTGTCCCTGGTGCGGGGGCCAGCCCCGCTCGATCAGCAGGACGGCGCCGTCCCGGATGCACACCACGTCGGCGGTGTAGCGGATGGTCTCGAAGGTCTCGGTCATGTTCAGCTCTCGATTCCTGGTCGGGGGTTCAGCCGTGGAAGTGGTTGCGCTTGAAGATCGCTTTGCGGATGTGGACCGTGGTCCCGTCGTGGTGGCCGCGGGTGCTGAACACCTGCACGGCGATCCAGCCGCCGAAGATCACGGCGGCCAGGGTGATCAGCTGGGTGATCAGGGCGGTGAGGGCGGTGATGAAGGTGGTGAGCAGGAGCAGGCCGCCGCAGACGGCGAGGAATCCGACGCCTCCGAGGGCGACGTTCACGGCCGCGCGGGAGATGGTCGGCTTGGTGGCGAGCGGTTCGGGCTGTGCGGGGTTGATGGCGTAGCCGGTGACGACGCGGCCGTCGGGCAGGACGACGCTCGCCACCGACGGCACCGTGCCCGGCTGCATCGGCACGACCGGTGCGGGGTGGATGGCGGCGGGGGTGATGGGGGTGGGTCGGTGGACGTCCACGGCCCGTTCGGCGGGCGTGTGGGTGGGGTGTTCGGGGTACATGCGGAATCCCTTCGAAGGGTGGTCCGGGGAGGCAGGGGCACCCCCTTCGAGGGGCGCTGTGGAGGGGGTTTTCGGGGTGCTGACCTGTATGCCTCCCCGCCTCCCCGAAATGATGTTTTCGCTGATCAGTGCGGGGGATGCGTGCCGGGGAGGGGGTTGGGGAGT
>NZ_JAIHON010000027.1 GCF_021173675.1 Streptomyces lincolnensis
GGGGGGGGGGTTGGCCCCGGGTTGGGGGGGGGGGGGGGGGCGGGGGCGGGGGGTCTCCGTCCTCGGTCCGGCGGAACTGTTCCGGCAAGAGGTCCTGCGTGTCGGACGCCGGCCGCTGCGGGCGGACACCCCCCGCCCCGTCCCCTTCTCGCCGTCGGCGGCTACGACGCCAACGGCCAAGGGTGCTTTACGCCCGACGGCGACTGCGACATCCCTAGGGGCGCGGGGAACTGCGCGACCAGCCACAACGCACCCGCAGCCGCCCTACGACCTCACGCCGCACCCCCACAGGCGCACCCGACCTCACAGCAACAGGTCGTCCACCTGCGCCTCCCCCTCCCGATACCGCCGCGCGATCTCCGCACTGGAGTCGTCCGCCGTCCGCTGCAACCGCTGTCGGCGCCGGGAGACCTGCTGTTCGTAGCGGACGAGCCGCCCCATCGCGGTGTTGAGCTCCAGGTCCGTGCGGGCGCCGAGGTCGGAGAGTTCGACCTCGGCGAGCATCTCGGCGGCCAGGAGGCGGTACTCCTCGCTGTACGGCGTGCCGAGCGTGACGTGGCGGGCGGAGGAGCGGTGGCGGGCCGGGGCGTCGGTGAGGATCTCCGGGAGGCGCTCGAAGACCGAGGCCTCGGGGAGTCGCTCGACCAGGGAGGCGGGCGACGTCTCCGCCGGGGAGCGGCGCGCGAGTTCGGCGCGCAGGATGTCGATACGGCCCTGGAGCAGGCGCCGCACATAGCTGAGGTCGGCCTCGTCGCGCTGGGCGTCCCGGCGCAGGGTGCGCAGTTCGGGCAGGCTCAGCACGGTCAGGTCGGGCTCGGGCGGGTCGGTGGCCAGCAGTGGGCTGTCGGTGCGTTGTACGGGCGGCCGCTGGAATCCCAGCCGCCCCTCGGTACTCGGTGTGCTCATGTGCCTCTACCGTCCCCTCGACCGGCGTGTGGGAAGCATCGTGCCACCCCAAGTGGCCGCTATGTGACCGAGTGCCCCCGATCGGCCCCAGATGGCCGGTTAAGGATCAAAAAGAAGCCCCCTAAGGGGGGCTCCGCGCGGCACGGCATGATGGTCATATGCGTGCAGTGGTGCAGAGGGTGGACGGCGCGAGCGTCGTCGTGGACGGCGAGACGGTGGGCGCGATCGAGGGCGAGGGGCTGTGTGTCCTCGTCGGCGTGACCCATGAGGACACCAAGGAGAAGGCGGCCCAACTGGCCCGCAAGCTGTGGTCGATCCGCATGCTGGGCGACGAGCGGTCGTGCAGCGACATCGACGCCCCGCTGCTGGTCATCAGTCAGTTCACCCTCTACGGCGACGCCCGCAAGGGTCGTCGCCCCACCTGGAACGCCGCCGCACCGGGTGATGTGGCCGAGCCCCTCGTCGACGAGGTCGTCGCCCAGCTCCGTGCCCTGGGCGCGACCGTGGCGACGGGGCGCTTCGGCGCCCGGATGCGGGTGTCCCTGACCAACGACGGCCCGTTCACCGTCCTGGTCGAGATCTAGGGTTCTACGACGACCTCCTGCGCCGCCGCCGTCGTGTCGGCCATCAGGCGCGCGTCCAGTGGGATGTTGCGCTTGACCAGGGCGAGGGCCACCGGGCCGAGTTCGTGGTGGCGTACGGATGTGGTGACGAAGCCGATCTTGCGGCCCTCGGGGCCGTCGTCGGCGAGGCGGATGTCCGTGCCGGCCGGGGGCAGGTGGACCTCGCTGCCGTCGAGGTGGAGGAAGACCAGGCGGCGCGGGGGCTTGCCGAGGTTCTGGACGCGGGCGACGGTCTCCTGGCCGCGGTAGCAACCCTTCTGGAGGTGCACCGCGGTGCCGATCCAGCCCAGCTCGTGCGGGATGGTGCGGTGGTCGGTCTCGAAGCCGAGGCGGGGGCGGTGGTGCTCGACGCGCAGGGCCTCGTAGGCCAGGATGCCGGCGGGCGGGCCCGCCTTCTCGGCGTAGGACTCCAGGTCGGCGCGGGGGAGGAAGAGGTCGCGGCCGTACGGCGTCTCGCGGACCGCGGTGCCCTCGGGGACCTCGGCGATGGAGCCGGCGGGGACGTGGACGACCGCGAAGTCGGCCGTGCGGTCGGTGACCTCGACGCGGTAGAAGAACTTCATCGACTCCAGGTACGCGATCAGCGCGTCCTGGGTGTCGGGTTCGACGTGCGCCCACACCGTGGTGCCGTCGTCGACGAGGTACAGCGCGTGTTCGATGTGGCCGTGCGCGGAGAGGATCAGCGCCTCGGTGGCCTCTCCCGTGGGCAGGTCGCTGACGTGCTGGGTGAGCAGGAGGTGCAGCCAGCTGAGGCGGTCGTCACCGGTGACGGTGACGACGCCGCGGTGCGAGAGGTCGACGAAGCCGGTGCCGTCGGCGAGGGCGCGCTGTTCGCGGAACAGATCGCCGTAGTGCGCGGCTACGCCTTCGTCCACGCCCTCGGCGGGGACGGCGCCGGGCAGGGACAGCAGGGGGCTCTTCATACGCCTAAGCCTACGACTCGGTAGTTGAAGCCTTTGTTGAAACCTTTAGAGAGCAGTCCTGGCAGCGGCCGAAGATCGCGAAGTGCTTCATGTCGGTGTCGAAGCCGAACTCCTTGCGGAGCTTCGCGGTGAAGTCGGCCGCCACCTTGATGTCCGCCTCGATGACGTTCTGGCAGTCGCGGCAGACCAGGTGGATGTGATGGTGCCGGTCGGCGAGGTGGTACGTCGGCGCGCCGTGGCCCAGGTGGGCGTGGCTGACCAGGCCCAGCTCCTCCAGCAGCTCCAGCGTGCGGTAGACGGTGGAAATGTTGACCCCCGACGCCGTTTTCCTCACCTCGATGAGGATGTCGTCGGGGGTCGCGTGCTCCAGGGTGTCCACGGCTTCCAGGACAAGCTGGCGCTGCGGCGTCAGTCGGTAACCGCGCTGCCTGAGATCGCTCTTCCAGTCGGTGCTCACCACACCGACGAGTCTAGGACTACTTGAAGAAAGCGATGCCGTCGTCCGGCATGTCGTCCGGCAGGGCCTTCGCCCAGCGCTCGACGTCCTCGGGGGTGACGACCTTCTTCAGGTGCGCCGACATGTACGGGCGCAGCTCGACCTCGGGGGTCTGCTTCTCGCCGACCCACATCAGGTCGCTGTTGACGTAGCCGTACAGGCGCTTGCCGCCGGTGTAGGGGCCGGAGGCCGCGGTGCGGGCGACAGCGTCGGTGACCAGGTCGATCTGCGGCTTCTTGTCGGCCAGCTCGCCGTACCAGATCTCGACGACGCCGTCGTCGCGGACCATCGTCACCTCGACCTTGCGGTCGGCGTCGACCCGCCAGAAGCCGGACTCCGTCTCCAGGGGCCTGACCTTGTTGCCGTCGTTGTCCAGGACCCAGGTCCGGGAGGAGTACTCCAGGAAGTCCCGGCCGTCGTGGGTGAAGCTGACCTCCTGCCCGAAGTTGCACTTCTCGGAGCCCGGGAAGTCGTGCACGCCCGCGCCCGCCCAGTTGCCGAGCAGGAAGACGAGCGGGACGAGGTCCTTGTGGAGGTCGGACGGAATCTCGATCATGAGTGGCGGTTCCTAGACGTGGGTCAGACGGGTCAGCGCTGGCCCTGGTACAGCTTCTTCACGGTCAGCCAGGCGAAACCGAGCACGCCTACGCAGACCAGGACCAGCAGGGCTTCGAAGAAAACCTCAAGCACGGAGTGCTCCTCGGACGATCGTCATGGGGCGGTACAGCAAGAGCCGGGCCCCAGCTTACGCGGCCGGGGCCCGGGACTCCTCGGGGGTCAGCCCAGCAGCTGGCTCTGCAGGGTCACCGTCTGCTGGAACGGAACCGCCTCGGTCGCGCCCTTCCGGGACTGGACGATCACGCCGAGGACGTCACCGGCGGACAGATAGGCCTGGCGGACCTGCTCGGCGCCGTAGGGCTTGTTCTCGACGTAGACCGAGCGCTCGACGTCGTCGGCCCGCGCCACCTCCGGGTACTGGTCGTCGAAGGCGAGGACCTCGCTGCCGTCCAGCATGTGGCCGGGGCTGTCGGCCGCCGCGAGGCCTGTGTACAGCTCGTCCACGACGGCCGCCGTGTCGAAGTGCAGGAGGTAGACACGGGTGTGCGTGCCGTCCTGGGTGGTCCAGCCGCGGGCCGCGATGTGCCGCAGGCCGTTGTCGGTGAGCTCCTGCCGGAACTCGTCGCGCTCCTCCGTCGCGTACTCCGCCAGGAAGTCCTTCGTCGCCAGCCAGCCGTCCGACCCGCGCAGCGCCTTGTCCTCCGTGGCGCCCTCGGGCGCGGGCAGGAGGAGTGCGCGCAGGTCGGCGTAGTGCGCGCCGGCCCTGTTGACCTCGGCGAACGGCTCCGGGCTGCCGGACGGCAGCGGCGGCTTCGTCAGCTCGGGGTACGCCCACCGGCCGTCCGACTCCGTCGCGAGTCCCGGTACGTCCGTCCGCTCCATCCGCGTGATGCCGTACGCCGACGCCGTGCCGACCGCCGCGAAGACCACGACGGCCGCCGTCCAGCGCAGGACGGCACGCAGGACGCGGCGGTCCCCGGGAGCGGCGGGGGCGGGCGGGGGCGGGGGCGCCATGAGGGGCGGGGACGGCGGAGCGGGCTCCGTGTCGCGCGGCTCGCCGTCGATGATCTGCGGCTGGTCGGTGGTCTGTGGCTGGTCGGTGCTCATACCGCCTCCCCCGGTTCGGATATGCGGTCCAGCTGCTCGCTCAGCAGCATCGCGACCCCCTTGGCGTCGATCGGCTTGACGCCGTCCGCGGTGGCGGTGACCAGGACGTCGCCCTGGTAGGCCGAGCAGAAGACGCTGTCGAGGTCGGTGTCGGCGTCCTTGGGCGGCAGGAAGCACTCGGCGTTCTTGTGGCCCTTGATCTCCGGGCCCTTGCGGAAGACGTCGAGCGCGTCGAGGAACTCCTGCTGGAAGGTGGAGATGTTCTTCACGGCCGCCCGGGACTCCATCTGCGCCAGCACGATGCTGACCGTGTAGATCCCGTCGTTGTTGTCGAGGGCGTACGGCTGCCCGCTCAGGTAGCTGCGCATCGCCATGCCCGTGAGCTTCTGCCGGTCGATCTGCTTCTCCAGCCTCTTGCGCTGGGTGCGCGGGAGGGCGCTCAGCGACTCCTTGCGCAGCGCGGTCGCCTGGGCGCCGCTGAGCTGCGCGTCGGAGCCGTACGCGCCGAGGTCCGGGCCCCTGACCCAGCCGTCGGTCCCGTACGGCACGAGCAGACCGGCGAGCCCCTCGGCGGTGGGCGCCTTCTCGGCGTCGGCCGTGGGCTTCGGGAACTTCCAGACGGTGTCGCCTGCGTCCCGGTCGGCCCCGTTCACGGCGACGGCTGTGAAGCCGACCCCGGCGACGACGGCCCCGGCCAGCAGCACGGACCCGGCCGCGGTGGCGATACGACGACGGCGGGCGGGGTTCTTGACGGGCGGGGCGGCGGCGGGCGAGCCGGCGGTGGGTGTCGCGGGCGCGGTGAACTCGACCGGGCCCACCTGGCCGACCTGGCCGGCTTCACCGATTTGGCCGGCGGCCGGCTCCGGCGCCTCGCGCGGCTCGTTGTGGTTCTCGCTCACAGCCGCTCCATCTGCCGCTTTGCCAGGTCCATGATCTTCTTCTTGGCGATCGGGCTGCTGTCGTTGATCCAGATCTCCACGGCGATGTCGCCGCGCCAGGCGAACGCCTCCGCGGTGTACATCGGCAGGTAACCGGCCTTGGTCTCGGGCTTGTTGTGGACGTACACCATGCCGTTGCCGGTGCCCGGCACGGTCCAGCTGTCGGTGTCGTCCTCGTCCTCGGCCCAGTACTGGTTGTTCTCCACGCGCTCGGTGGCCGCGACGGCCTCCTCCTGGCGGTACTGGATCAGCCGGATCTCCACGGTGCTGTTGCCGCCGGCCTCCCAGCCGGTGGCGGCCGCCCGGCGGAACTCGTCGCCGACGAGCTCGCCGAAGACCTCGTCCGGCTTCTCGTAGGTGCCGGCGTACGCGGCCAGGTCCATCCAGCCGTCGTCCGCGGACAGCCACGAGGCGTCCTTCGCCCCGCCCGGTTTCTTCAGCAGCAGCCTGCGCAGGTCGCCGTCGGTCCGCACCCGCCGGTCCTGGGCGGCGGACAGGGGCTCGGGCCCCTCCCCTTCCCCCTTCGCCTGCGCCAGCGTCGGCTGGGACAGCGACGGCAGCTTCGTCGGCTCGCGGTCGGCCTGGACGAGATAGCCGGTGCAGGTGCCGGCGACGACACCGAGCACGGCGGCCCCGGCGATCAGCAGCGCCGTACGGCCGCGGCGGCGCGGCCGCGACGCGACGGGTCTTTCCGGTTCGGGTACTGCTTCGGGTACTTCCACGGGTACTTCCACTGGGTCCCCTACGACATGAGGCGCGCGTTCCGTACGCGCGCTCACAGGAGACTCACGGCCGACACCCGCGGTTGTAGCGAAACCGATCACGAAACGGAGACGGCGATCCCGGCCGCACTACGCTTCGCCGCATGAAGAAGAGGCTCGTGATCAAGGTGACCGCGGGGGCCGACGCCCCCGAGCGCTGCTCCCAGGCGTTCACGGTGGCGGCGGTGGCCGTGGCCAGTGGCGTCGAGGTCTCGCTGTGGCTGACCGGGGAGTCGGCGTGGTTCGCGCTGCCGGGCAGGGCCGCCGAGTTCGAACTCCCGCACGCCGCCCCGCTGCCGGACCTGCTCGACTCCCTCCTCGCGGGCGGCCGCGTGACCCTGTGCACGCAGTGCGCGGCCCGCCGGGACATCACGGAGAAGGACGTCATCGAGGGCGTACGGATCGCCGGCGCGCAGGTCTTCGTACAGGAGGCACTGGGGGACGAGACGCAGGCGCTCGTGTACTGAGCCCCGGAGCACGAGCCCCGCCCCCCACCGCCGCCCCCCCCCTGTCACAGCTGATCGACAAAGTGCCGGGGGGCGGGTCCCGCGGGGTTACTCTCACGCTCGACGGCCACCCGTCCGTCGAGAACACCGCCGCCTCTGGGGGGACCCACCGCATGCGCGCCCTGCGAATACTTCTGATCGTCGCCGTGATCCTCGGCGGCCTCTTCGTCGTCGCCGACCGCGTGGCGGTCAACTTCGCGGAGGGCGAGGTCGCGGACCGGCTCAAGACCCAGGAGGGCCTGGCCTCGACGCCGGACGTGTCGATAGAGGGCTTCCCGTTCCTCACCCAGGTGGCCGGCGGTGAGCTGGACGACGTGCGGGTCGGCATGAAGGACTACGAGGCGGACACCGGCACCGGCGGCCAGAAGATCCGCATCGACGACCTGAAGGCGAACATGCGGGGCGTCGCGTTCTCCGGCGACTACAGCTCCGCCACCGCCAACGCCGCCTCCGGCACGGCGACCATCACCTACGCCGAGCTGCTGAAGACGGCCGCGTCCGAGGAGACCGAACTGCCGCTGGGCCTCACCGCCAAGGTCGTCGGCCTCTCGGACGGCGGCAACGGCAAGATCAAGGTGGACGTCAAGGTGAGCGCCCTCCAGCAGCCGGTCTCCGTGCTCAGCACCGTCACCGTCGAGGGGGACACCGTTCGCGTGCACGCCGACTCGATCCCCAGCTTCGGCGGGGTCCAGGCGGCCGAGAACGAGGTGCGCTCCATCACCGACTTCGAGCAGAAGATCGAGGGGCTGCCCGGCGGCATCCAGCTCGACACGGTGCAGGCCGCGCGGAACGGTGTGGACATCACGGTGAAGGGTTCGAACGTCCAGCTGGCTGGGTAGAACCGCGGTCGATGGACGGCGGGTGTCCGAAAGGCGAGACGCCGACGTCCGTTCCATAGCTGTGATGACGACCACGCCCGCCCGGAAGCCATGCCCGCACGGCCCGGGCGGGTTCTTCATCCCATATTCCGGACGATCGCATCTCAGCATGCGACACACCGGTGACATGCCGGTATGTCCGTCCCTACGATCGACCACTATGAAGCGACAGGCGGATCTCACGAAGCGGCGGGCAGTAGACCTGTGCCGCGTCGCCGCCATGCTCTGTCGCCCCTTCTGAGCGGACGGCATCGGCCTCCGCATCCCCCGCCCTGGTGCTCCCAGGGCATCCGTGCGCCCCGCGCACCCTTCCGCACGCCCCGCCGCAACTGCCCCGGAGGAGAACGAGCATGAGCCGCAGCGACGTCCTGGTCGACGCCGACTGGGTCGAGGCCAACCTCGACAGCCCGAACATCGCGATCGTGGAGGTGGACGAGGACACGTCCGCCTACGAGAAGAACCACATCCGCAACGCGATCCGCATCGACTGGACCAAGGACCTCCAGGACCCGGTCCGCCGCGACTTCGTCGACCAGGAGGGCTTCGAGAAGCTCCTGTCCGCGAAGGGCATCGCCAACGACACCCTGGTGATCCTCTACGGCGGCAACAACAACTGGTTCGCGTCCTACGCCTACTGGTACTTCAAGCTCTACGGCCACGAGAACGTCAAGCTCCTCGACGGCGGCCGCAAGAAGTGGGAGCTGGACGCCCGCGAGCTGGTCGAGGAGGTCCCGGAGCGCCCGGCGACCGACTACAAGGCCAAGCCGCAGAACACCGCGATCCGCGCCTTCCGCGACGACGTCGTGGCGGCCATCGGCTCGCAGAACCTGGTCGACGTGCGCTCGCCCGACGAGTTCTCCGGCAAGCTGCTCGCCCCGGCCCACCTGCCGCAGGAGCAGTCGCAGCGTCCGGGCCACGTGCCCAGCGCCCGCAACATCCCGTGGTCGAAGAACGCCAACGACGACGGCACCTTCAAGTCGGACGACGAGCTCAAGGAGCTCTACGCCGAGGAGCAGGTCGACCTGGCGAAGGACACCATCGCCTACTGCCGCATCGGTGAGCGCTCCGCGCTGACCTGGTTCGTCCTGCACGAGCTGCTCGGTGTCGAGAACGTCAAGAACTACGACGGCTCCTGGACCGAGTACGGCTCCCTGGTCGGCGTTCCGATCGAGCTCGGCGCCAACAAGTAAGCAAGCACGTCCCACCCGACCGGCCTTCCTTCCGGTCAGACCCCTCTTGGAGAAAGACATGTGTGGAGCGAAGGCCGGCGGCCCCGACGCCTCGACGATCAAGCCCGGTGAGACCACGATCCAGGGTCAGGTGACCCGCGACGGCGAGCCGGTGGTGGGCTACGTCCGCCTGCTGGACTCGACCGGCGAGTTCACCGCGGAGGTTCCCACCTCCGCCACCGGACAGTTCCGCTTCTACGCGGCCGAGGGCACCTGGACCGTGCGTGCGCTCGTCCCCGGCGGCACCGCCGACCGTACCGTCGTCGCCCAGCAGGGCGGCCTCGCGGAGGTCGCGATCGCCGTCTGACGACGGTCGGGCACAGCGAGGGCTGCATCCCTGACCGGGGTGCGGCCCTTCGCCGTGTCCGGGCCTACCCTGAAGATATGTACGCACGGCGACGTCACGTGTACTTCGCCATGATGGGCACCTGTATCGGGCTGTTCGTCCTGGCCTGGGGAGTCGTCCGCATCTGGTCGGTGCCGGTGGCCGTCGGGATGTGCGTGGTGGCGATGGTCATCCCGCCGGTCGCCGCCATGGTCGCCAACCGGCGCGGTCCCGACGACCGTTGGTGGGACGACCCGTCCGGCGACCCGAAGTCCGACGAGTGGTGGGACGAGCTGGACGGCAAGAAGCGGCCGCAGTAAGGCCGGTAAGGCCGCCTGTCCGGCCCCCTGCGGGTTATCCGATCGCCCGTCCCAGGACGTAGACCGCCGGTGCCGAGGCCGCCAGCGGCAGCGCGACGCCCGCCGTGAAGTGGACGAACCGCGACGGGTAGTCGTAGCTCGCGACCCGGTGGCCGATCAGCGCGCACACCGCCGCGCCCGCGCCCAGCAGGGCACCCTTCGTACCGAAGTCCGTCATGCCGCCGACCGCGATGCCGGTTCCGGCCGCGGCGAGCAGGGCCACGACCACGGAGGCCGGCGTCGGCAGCGGCAGCGCGCGGGCCAGTACGGCGACCGCGACGGCGGCGGCGCCGACGGTGACCGCGTCCGGGTCGGCGGCGAGGTGACCGGTGGCGACGATGGCCAGGGCCGCCGAGGCGACGGTCGCCATCAGGCCGTACATCCGCTCGTCCGGGTCGGCGTGAGAGCGGAGCTGGAGGACGAGGGTCAGCAGCACCCACACGCCGAGGGTGCCGAGGATCGCGGCGGGCGCGTTCTCCCGGCCGGCCGCCAGGAGCGCGGCGTCCGCCACCAGCGCCCCCAGGAACGCCAGCGCGATGCCCTGCCGGGCCGGCCACATGCCGTTCAGCCGGAACCAGCCCGCGGCCGTCACGGCCTGGAGGACGACGAGCGGCACGAGGAGGGCGTACGACCCGACGGCCGCCGTACCGGACAGGAGCAGGCCGAGGAGCGCGGTGAGCGCGGCGGGCTGCATGCCGGGTTCGATGATCGGGGACCGGCCTTCGAGCCGGGCCCGCTGCGCGTCGGTGATCCGGGCGTTGCCGGCGACGGTGGCGGGGCCGTAGGAGGAGGCGGCGGCGCCGTCGGGGGCGGGCGGTGCGGCTGCGGGCGGCGTCTGGGCGGGCCGCGGCTGCTGATGCCGCTGTTGTGCCTGCGGCGGCTGCTGCTGTGCCTGCTGATGCGGGTTGCCGTAGGGCGACGGGTCGTAGGGCGGCTGGTACGCGGCCTGGGCCGGCGTCTGCTGCGGCAGATACGCCGTCTCGGCCGCCGCGGCCTGCTGCCGCACCGGCTGGTGGACCTGGGTCTCCCAGGTCTGCCCCTGCCACTGCTGCGTGTACTGCTGGGCGGCCTGCGGATCCTCGTACCCCTCGTGCCCCTGGTACCCCGGCCACGCCTGCTGCTGGTACTGGTCGTACTCCTGGGGCTGCTGCCCCTGCGGGTACGGCTCCTGCGGGTACGGCTCCTGCGGATACTGCCCCTGCGGATACTGCCCCTGATACGGCTGGTCGGTCATCGTCACCCTCCTGCGAACGGCGGGAGCACCTCGACCGTGCCGCCGTCGGCCAGCCGTACCGTCTCATGTCCGCGGGTGCCCACGGGGTCACCGTCGACGAGGAAGGAGCATCGCCGCAGGACGCGCGTGAGTTCACCGGGGTGTCGCTCACGCACCGCGTCCAGCGCCTCGGCGAGGGTGGCCGCGTCGAACGGCTCCTCGGCGATGCCGGCCGCGGCCTTCGCGGCGGCCCAGTAGCGCACCGTGACCTTTGGCATGCGGTTCCTCAATCGATCGGCTGTGTACCCCGTCAGGCTAGCCGCCCCGTGCGGCGGCCCAGTAACCGATCCTGGCCAGGAGCTCGTCCGTGGCCGCGTGCTCCGCGTGGCCCATGCCGGGCTCCAGCCAGAGTTCGCCGTGGTCACCGGCGGCGGTGGCGAGCATGCGGGGATGGTCGACGGGGAAGTAGCCGTCCCGGTCGCCGTGCACGAGGAGGAGAGGGGTGGGGGCGATCCGTGGCACCGCCTCGACGGGAGAGAGAGGTACGGGGTTCCACTCCCGGTGGTGGATACGGGTACGGAAGCCGTAGCGGCCCACCAGGCGGCCTTCGGGGCGCGTGACGAGCCAGTGGAGGCGGCGCATGGGGGCCGTGCCGCGGTAGTACCAGCGGGCGGGAGCGCTCACGGAGACCACGGCGTCGGTGTGCGCTCCCGTGCGCCCCGCCCTGTCCGGTCCGCCGTCGAGTCCGCCCTCCGGCCGGTACAGGGCCGCGTGCCGCAGGGCCACCGAGCCGCCCATGGAGAAGCCGATGGTCGTCACGCGCGCGTGGCCGAGTTCGCGCGCCCAGGCGACCGCGGCCGCCAGATCCAGCACCTCGCGGTCGCCGACCGTCGAGCGCCCGCCGGAGGCCCCGTGGCCGCGGAAGGAGAAGGTGACCACGGCGCCGTACCGCGTGAACGTCTTCACCACCCGGCGAACATGAGGACGATCCACATCGCCCGTGAAACCGTGCGCGATCACGAACACCAGGTCACGCGGAGGTGGCGCGGAGGCGTCGTATACGACGGCCGGCGGATCGTATACGGAATCGATCGTCACGCCGTCGACCGTGTACAGAAACGTCCGGATAGGTGCGCGTCTGCTCGTCTCAGAGTGTGGACGTGCGGTGGAACGCACCACACGACCTGCCGGATCCATGCCCATGTGGGCTATTCTCCTGAACAGAGGACTCGGGCAACGCAGCCCCCGGGTCCTTTTGTGCTTTCGGTACCCCCGTATACGAAAGCCGCGACCTCGCCGGGACCGAGGAGGAACCAGTCGTATGAGTTCTCTGCTACTCCTGACCAATGCCCTCCAGCCGTCGACGGAGGTGCTGCCCGCCCTCGGACTGCTGCTGCACAACGTGCGCGTGGCTCCGGCGGAGGGCCCCGCCCTCGTCGACACCCCCGGTGCGGACGTCATCCTCATCGACGGACGCCGTGACCTCCCGCAGGTCCGCAGTCTGTGCCAGCTCCTGCGCTCCACGGGGCCGGGCTGTCCGCTCATCCTCGTGGTCACCGAGGGCGGCCTCGCCGCCGTCACCGCCGACTGGGGCATCGACGACGTCCTGCTCGACACCGCCGGTCCGGCGGAGGTCGAGGCCCGCCTCCGGCTCGCCATGGGCCGGCAGCAGATCGTCAACGACGACTCCCCGATGGAGATCCGCAACGGCGACCTCTCGGTCGACGAGGCGACCTACAGCGCGAAGCTCAAGGGCCGGGTCCTGGACCTGACCTTCAAGGAGTTCGAGCTCCTCAAGTACCTCGCCCAGCACCCGGGCCGCGTCTTCACCCGCGCCCAGCTGCTCCAGGAGGTCTGGGGCTACGACTACTTCGGCGGCACCCGGACGGTCGACGTCCACGTACGCCGGCTGCGTGCCAAGCTCGGACCCGAGCACGAGTCGCTGATCGGGACCGTCCGGAACGTCGGTTATCGATTCGTTACGCCCGAGAAGGGCGACCGCGTCGGCGACGAGGCCAAGGCCGCGGCGGGGCGGCCAAAGCCGGAGGATGCGGACGAGACGGCCGCTCTGGACGAGACCGAGATCCCGGCCGAGGCGTAACGGGGCCGGTGGCGGGCATCGCTTGGGTACAGGGAGCCGTCCTTCCGCCCTGCCCAGGGCTGGTCCATCCGCGTAGACTCCGGCCGTGGCCAAGGTAACCAGGGATGACGTGGCGCGACTGGCGGGGACGTCCACCGCCGTCGTCAGCTATGTCATCAACAACGGACCCCGGCCGGTTGCCCCGGCCACGCGCGAGCGTGTCCTCGCCGCGATCAAGGAACTGGGCTACCGCCCCGACCGGGTCGCCCAGGCGATGGCGTCCCGCCGCACGGATCTCATAGGCCTGATCCTCCCCGATGCCCGCCAGCCCTACTTCGGGGAGATGGCCCACGCGGTCGAGCAGGCCGCCTCCGAGCGCGGGAAGATGGTCCTCGTCGGCAACACCGACTACGTCGCCGAGCGCGAGGTCCACTATCTGCGGGCGTTCCTCGGGATGCGGGTCTCCGGGCTGATCCTGGTCTCGCACGCGCTGAACGACCTGGCCGCCGCCGAGATAGAGGCCTGGGACGCCCGGGTCGTCCTGCTGCACGAACGCCCCGAGGCCATCGACGACGTCGCCGTCGTCACCGACGACCTCGGCGGCGCCCAGCTCGCCGTACAGCACCTGCTGGAGCACGGCTACGAGTACGTCGCCTGTGTGGGCGGCACCGCCGAGACCCCGTCCGTCGGCGACCCCGTCTCCGACCACGTCGAGGGCTGGCGGCGCGCGATGCGCGAGGCGGGGGTGTCCACGGAGGGCCGGCTCTTCGAGGCGCCCTACAACCGGTACGACGCGTATCGCGTAGCCCTGGAGATCCTCTCCGGGCCGCGGCGGCCTCCGGCGATCTTCTGCTCCACCGACGACCAGGCCATCGGCGTGCTGCGTGCCGCGCGGGAGCTGCGGCTGGACGTGCCGGGCCAGCTGGCCGTGGCCGGCTTCGACGACATCAAGGAAGCCGCGCTGGCGGATCCGCCGCTGACGACGATCGCGTCGGACCGGTCGGGGATGGCCCGGGCCGCGGTGGATCTCGTCCTGGACGACGGGCTGCGGGTGGCGGGGTCGCGGCGGGAGCGGTTGAAGCAGTTCCCGTCCCGGTTGGTGGTACGGAAGTCCTGTGGGTGCGCGTAGGGCGCCGGGGACTTCCTGAAGGTTCCCTGAGAGACCCCCGTAAGCTGCGAGAACCGTCTTTATATCGGGCGAACCAGCTTCTGCCGGGGTTCTCAGCCGGCACTCAGGAAGCTCTCATGGTCGCCGGACATCGTTGGTGTCATGACCGAGAGCTTCCGCGGCAGTGGTGAGGACGAGAACCCCGAGACCGCGTACCCCCAGCAGCAGTACGCCTCCACTCCGGTGAACCCGGAGTGGCCGCCCCCGCCGGCCCACGCCCCGGCGCCCGCCGCCGCCCAGGCACACACCCACACCCACGCCCACGCGCCGAAGAAGCGCACCCGGGGCCCGCTCGCCCTCCTCGCCGCCGTGGCGATCGTCGCCGCGGCCGTCGGTGGCGGCACCGCGTACGGCATCCAGGAGCTGACCGGCAGCGACACGGTCGCCTCCAGCAGCACCAGCACCAACGTGGTGCCGTCCTCCGCCAAGGGCACGGTCTCCGGGGTCGCCAAGGCGGTCAGCCCGAGCATCGTCGAGATCAACGCCACCTCGAACGCCGGTGAGTCCACCGGTTCCGGCGTGATCATCACCGACGACGGCGAGATCATCACCAACAACCACGTCGTCACCGGCGCCACCACCGTCAAGGTGAGCACCAGCGACGGCAAGACCTACACCGCGAAGGTGCTCGGCACCGACGCCAAGAAGGACCTCGCCCTGATCAAGCTGGAGAACGCCTCCGGCCTGACCCCGGCCACCCTCGGCAACTCCGACGGGGTCCAGGTCGGCGACGAGGTCGTGGCGATCGGCTCCCCCGAGGGCCTGACCGGCACGGTGACCAGCGGCATCGTCTCCGCCCTGAACCGGGACGTGACCGTCTCCACGGACGAGAGCCAGGGGCAGCAGCAACAGCAGGGTGGCGGCGGCTGGCCGTTCGAGTTCGGTGGTCAGCAGTTCAACGGCGACACCGGCTCGTCCACGACGACGTACAAGGCGATCCAGACGGACGCCTCGCTCAACCCCGGCAACTCCGGCGGCGCCCTGATCGACATGAACGGGAACATCATCGGCATCAACTCGGCGATGTACTCCTCCGCCGCCAGCTCGTCCGACGCGGGCAGCCAGGGTCTCGGCTTCGCCATCCCGATCAACACCGTCAAGTCCGACCTGGCCACGCTGCGGGCCGGCGGTTCCGACAGCTGACACCGGCACGCCTCGTGAGGAGCACGTCATGACCAAGACGATCCAGCAGGTCTCGCACACGGTGGCCGGCGGCGACCCGGCCGGTCTCGCCCTCGCCCTCGCCGTGGCGCACGAGCTGCACGCGCCGGCGCCCCGGGCACCCGAGGTGGCCCTCGCCGCCGGGACGGGCCGCCGGGCGACGGCCGCGGCCGCGCGCCGCCGCCGGCGTGCCGCTCTGCGCGGCTGATCACCCGGGGCCCCAGTGGCTCCCTCCCTCCTGCTCGTACCCCCCGTCTCCTCCTGCTCCTCCTACAGCGCCGACCGGGAATCGTGCGAGGCTGAGAGCGTTCGGCCCCGTTTCAGCCCCTTCCGTTCTCTGCCGGCCCCCGCATCCCGAGGAATCCCAAGCCCATGAGCCCCGCCGATGGTGACCGTGACACCCAGCGCATCCTGATCGTCGACGACGAGCCGGCGGTGCGCGAGGCCCTCCAGCGCAGCCTCGCCTTCGAGGGCTACGACACGGAGGTCGCGGTCGACGGCGCGGACGCCCTGGAGAAGGCGGCCGCGTACCAGCCCGACCTGGTGGTCCTGGACATCCAGATGCCCCGCATGGACGGCCTCACCGCCGCCCGCCGGATCCGCGGCACCGGCGACACCACGCCGATCCTGATGCTGACGGCCCGCGACACGGTCGGCGACCGGGTCACCGGGCTCGACGCGGGCGCCGACGACTACCTCGTCAAGCCGTTCGAGCTGGACGAACTCTTCGCCCGCGTCCGGGCGTTGCTGCGGCGCAGCTCCTACGCGGCGGCCTCCGGCTCGAACGCCGTCGAGGACGACGAGGCCCTCACCTTCGCCGACCTGCGCATGAACCTCGCGACCCGTGAGGTGACGCGGGGCGGGCGTCCCGTGGAACTGACCCGCACGGAGTTCACGCTCCTGGAGATGTTCATGGCCCATCCGCGGCAGGTCCTCACGCGCGAGCAGATCCTGAAGGCCGTGTGGGGCTTCGACTTCGAGCCCTCCTCCAACTCCCTGGACGTCTACGTCATGTACCTGCGCCGCAAGACCGAGGCGGGCGGCGAACCCCGGCTCGTGCACACGGTGCGCGGGGTGGGGTATGTGCTGCGCCAGGGCGGCGCGGAGTGAGGCATGTGATGCGCCGGTACCGGTCCCTGCCGATCCGCTCCCGGCTGGCCCTCCTCGTCGCGGCGGCGGTGGCGTTCGCGGTGGCGGCGGTCTCGGTGACGTGCTGGTTCATCGTGCAGGGGAAGTTGTACGACCAGGTCGACGCGAGCCTGAAGGACATGATGCGGCGGCCGGGCACGGTCCAGGCCCTCCTCCAGCGGTGTACGCAGACCCCGCAGGACAACAGCCAGTCCCCCGGCCGGAACGACTACGTCCAGGCGATCAAGGAAAGCGGCGCCCCCTGTGTCGACCCGACCTCGTCGGGCACGGTCAAGGTCACGGAGGCCGACAGGAACGTCATCAAGGGCGCGAACGCCAAGGTGGGCTTCGTCCGCAACGGCACCGACGAGAACGGCAACGCCGTCCGGGTGCTGACGCTGTACCTGGGCGTCGACACGAACGACGGACGGGGAGTGGCCGTACTGTTCGCGACGCCCCTCAAGGGCACCCAGTCCACCCTCAACGAACTCGCCCTCATCCTCCTCCTCGTCTCCGGGGTCGGAGTCGTGGGCGCCGGAGCCGCCGGGCTGGCGGTCGCCCGGGCCGGCCTGCGCCCCGTCGACAAGCTCACCGAGGCCGTCGAGCACGTGGCCCGCACCGAGGATCTGACCATTCGCATCCCGGTGGACGAGGACAGCGACGACGAGGTGGCCCGCCTCTCCCGCTCCTTCAACTCCATGACGTCCTCCCTGGCCAGCTCCCGGGAACTGCAGCAGCAGCTGATCGCGGACGCCGGCCACGAACTGCGCACCCCCCTCACCTCCCTGCGCACCAACATCGAACTCCTCACCCGCAGCGAGGAGACGGGCCGCCCGATCCCCGAGGCGGACCGCAAGGCGCTGCTCGCCTCGGTGAAGGCGCAGATGACCGAACTGGCGGCGCTGATCGGCGACTTGCAGGAGCTGTCCCGCTCGGAGGGCCAGCGCGGCGAACGCGTGCAGGTGGTCTCCCTGGAGGACACGGTCGAGTCGGCCCTGCGCAGGGCCCGTCTCCGTGGCCCCGAGCTGACCATCACGGCCGACCTCCACCCCTGGTACGTCCGGGCGGAACCGGCGGCCCTGGAGCGCGCGGTGGTCAACGTCCTGGACAACGCGGTGAAGTTCAGCCCGGACGGCGGCGGCGTCGAGGTGCGCCTCGGCGAGGGTGTCCTCACGGTCCGCGACCACGGTCCGGGCATCCCCGAGGACGAACTCCCCCACGTCTTCGACCGCTTCTGGCGCTCCCCCAGCGCCCGCGCCCTCCCCGGCTCCGGCCTCGGCCTGTCCATCGTCGCCCGCACGATCCGACAGGCCGGCGGCGAAGTGACCCTCACCCGCGCGGAGGGCGGCGGCACGGTGGCGACGGTACGGCTCCCCGGCGCACCGACCCCTCCCCCGGAAGCGCCCGCGACCGCCGCGGAGGGACTGTCGTAGGGTGCCCGGATGATCGCGGTACCGGAGAGCTTCGTCACGACGACGGTCGAGCGGGAGGCCACGGCCAAGGCGGCCGACTGGCTCCGTGAACTGCCGTCCCTGGTCGAGGAGTTGCTGAACCGCTGGGACTGCGTGCCGGACGGTGAGGTCATGCACGGGGGTGTCGGGCTGATCGTGCCGGTGCGGCGGTCCGGCGGGGCGGGGGACGCCGTACTGAAGGTGTCGTTCCCGCATCCCGGCAATGTGCACGAGCCGGACGCGTTCACGGTGTGGGGCGGGCGGGGGGCCGTGCGGCTGTACGAGCGGAACGACGAGCGGTTCGCGATGCTGCTGGAGCGGGCCGGGACGCGGACTCTGGACGAGCTGGGCGCCGGGGACGAGGACGGGATCGTCACCGTCGCGGGCCGGCTCAACCGCCGGCTGGCGGTACCGGCACCGCCCGGACTGCCCCGGCTGTCGGCGCGGGCCGGCGAGTGGGAGCGGGAACTGCTCGCGGACGCCGGGGAGTTGCCCCACTCGCTGTCGCGCCGGGCGCTGGACGCGGCGCTGGCGACCGTCCGTGACCTGGGCTCCGTACAGCCGGATACCGTCCTCCACGGTGATCTGCACGCCCGGAACATCCTCCGTGCCGACCGCGAGCCCTGGCTCGCCGTCGACCCCAAGGGCTATGCGGGCGACCCGGCCTACGACGGCGGCACCCTGCTCAAGTCCCGGGGCCTGTCCCTCATCGAGGCGGACGACCTGCCCAAGGCCGTCCATCGCATCCTCGACGTCTTCGCCGAGGCGGCGGAGGTGGACCGGGAACGCGTGCGCCGCTGGTCCCAGTTCCACGCCGTCCAGGCCGCCTTCCACGGCCGCCGCCACGGGTTCCGCGTCGCCCGCGTCACCCGCGACGGCCGGCTGTTGGACGGGATCGTGCGGTTCGCGGAGGAGCTGGCGGAGCTGCTGACGGAGTGAAGGGGGCCGGCTCTGGACGGCGGGGTGGCGGGGTCAGTGGAGGCCGAGCATGCCGGGGGAGTCGATGTCGACGGTGAGCATGCCCGGCGGGTAGTCGTCCTCCCGCCCGGTCAGGATGATCGACATGCCGCCGGTCTCCTGGTGCGGCGTCGCCACGTAGAGCGTGTGGCAGACGTCCGTACCACCCCAGCCATCCCTGTACATCGCGCCGACCGTGGCCGCGGCGGCCTGGGTCAGGGGGTCGACCATGACACCGGGCAGCGCGAGTACGTCGCTCGCGAGGCCCTTCTCCTGCGATTCCGCGTACATGAGGCACAGCGCCGGAACGTGCAGCCAGTCGCCCGGCGTGTGGGCCACATTGTCGGCGAGGTGGTGGAGCGCGCGATGTCCTTGAGCGAGCGCGACCACCGCGCTGGTGTCGAGAATGATCACGCGGCCTGTCCTCGGAGAGCGTGCATCTTCTCGGCGGCCATCGCGTACACATTGGCCAGGACGTCGGGACCCTGATCGAACTCCTCGTCCGAGAGCGTGCAGCCCATGCGCTCGCGCAGGACCTTCCGAGTCGTGGCCACGCGCTCTGCGATCTGCTCGGCCGTGAGCTGCTGAACAGCAAGCTCCTCGACAAGCTGCCCCAAAGTCATCCCCCGCTCCTTCGCCACCTGGGCGAGATGATCACGGGCGGCCTTGGAGACCTGAATAGTGGTGGTGTCTGCCATAGCTCAACCATAGTCACGCCCCAGCACCCCCTCGCCGACTTTTCCCACCGCTTCTCCCGATCGTGTCGGCAACCTCCTCCCTCCCGGCGGCGACTCCCCAGCGGTCCATCCCCCGCACGGAACGGAACCCGCATGAGTGAGATCCGCAGCAAGGCCCGCCACCGCAGAAGCAGGACGGCCCTGGCGGCCGGTGTCCCCCTGGCGCTGACGGCCGCCGGGATCATGTCGTACGGCACGGTGTTCGGCGTCGGCGCGCAGTCGGAGGCGGCCGCGGCGGGCGCCGCCGCTCCCGCCTGGGCGGCCGACACCGCCGACGGCTTCGCCTCCGTCAACTCGCTCGGCCAGAACGGCACTTACGGCGGCCGGGGCGGCAAGACGGTCACCGTGAAGACACTCGCCGACCTGGAGAAGTACGCGACGGCCGCCGAGCCGTACGTCATCGTCGTCGCCGCGACGATCGCCATGAATCCCGTCGGGAAAGAGATCAAGGTCCAGTCGGACAAGACCATCGTCGGCGCCGGGACCTCCGGGCACATCGTCGGCGGCGGCTTCTTCCTCGGGTCGGGCGTCCACAACGTCATCATCCGGAACCTGACCATCCGGGACGCGTACCAGGGCGTGTGGAACGACAAGGACCACGACTTCGACGCGATCCAGATGGACGGCGCCCACCACGTCTGGATCGACCACAACGACCTGCGGAACATGGCCGACGGCCTCATCGACGTCCGCAAGGACACCACCAACGTCACCGTCTCCTGGAACAAGCTCGGCAACGACAACAAGGCCTTCGGCATCGGCTGGACCGACAACGTCGTCACCGACATCACGATCCACCACAACTGGATCCGCGAGACCGAGCAGCGCAACCCGTCGACCGACAACGCCGCCCACGCGCACCTGTACAACAACCTCCTGGAGGACGTGGCCGGCACGACGATCAAATCGTCGTACGGCAACTACGCGCGCGGCAAGACGCGGATGCTCCTGGAGAACTCCTACTTCCAGGGCATGAACAACCCCGTCATCAAGGACGGCACCGCGAGCCTGGTCCAGAAGGGCAACACCTTCGTCTCCACGACCGGCCGCAACGAGAGCGGCGGCACGGCCTTCGACCCGAAGACGTACTACGGCTACACGCTCGACAAGACGGCCGACGTTCCGGGGATCCTCAAGTCCGGTGCGGGGCCTCGGAGTTCCATCGGTACGACCGCCGCCACCACCGCCGCCTCCCCCAAGGCCGCCGCCGCGACCACCCTCACCGTCGCCAAGGACGGCACCGGCCAGTACTCGACCGTGCAGGCCGCGGTGAACGCCGTACCGGCGAACAACCCCGCCCGCGTCGTGATCGCCGTGAAGCCGGGGACGTACCGCGAGCTGGTGAAGGTCCCCTCCAACAAGCCGCACGTCACCATCCAGGGCACGGGCGGCAGCCGTAGGGACACGACGATCGTCTACAACAACGCGTCGGGGACGCCGAAGCCGGGCGGTGGCACCTACGGCACCGGAGGCAGCGCCACCGTCGCCGTCGAGGCGGACGACTTCCAGGCCCGCAACCTGACCATCTCCAACGACTTCGACGAGGCCGCCAACCAGTCCCTGAACGGACACCAGGCCGTCGCCCTGCGCACCGCCGCCGACAAGGCGTTCCTGGACTCGGTCATCGTCGAGGGCGACCAGGACACCCTGCTGCTGGACACGGCCGCCAAGGACCGGCTCGGCCGGGTCTACATGCGGAACTCCTACATCGTGGGCAACGTCGACTTCATCTTCGGCCGGGCGACCGCGGTGATCGACGGGTCGGTCATCACCCTGAAGAAGCGCTGGAACGGCACCTCGGCCGGATACGTCACCGCGCCCTCCACGGCCGCCAACCGCAAGGGCATCCTGATCGCCAACTCCACGGTGAACGGCAACGTCTCCGACCGCACCTTCCACCTCGGCCGTCCCTGGCACGCGGGCGGCGACGCGAGCCTCGACCCGCAGACCACGGTCCGCAACACGTCTCTGAGCGCCGCGATCAAGTCCACCCCCTGGACCGACATGAGCGGCTTCTCCTGGAAGGACGACCGCTTCGCCGAGTACAAGAACACCGGCCCGGGCGCGGGCCCCGCGAGCTCCGACCGCCCCCACCTCACCGACACCCAGGCCACCGGCCAGGAGATCGCGGACTGGCTGGGCGACTGGACGCCTACGGCTTCCTGAGGTCATGACGTCCTGAGGAACCCGCCTGACGTCACTCGGTCCGCCACTCCCCCGAGGGCCTCCTGCGGGAGTGGCGGACATCGCCCACCAGCGTGAGAACGGCACTCAGGAAAATCACCCCACCCAGCACCACCCACAGCAGGGACGCCCCGTCCCGGTACTGAAGAACGGCGCCGACGAGAAGCACCGTGGCGGCGAGGACACCGACGGCGGAGATCACGGTGCTGTAGCGGTGGAGCACCAGGGGTAGCTGAGTCAGACGGGTCACAGGGACATCATCGGCGACGGCCCGCCCCCCGCGCAGGGCGGGGTTGGTCAGCCCTTGAGCTTCGCCAGGAAGGACGTCCACGAGGTCGCGCCGAAGACCAGCACCTTACCTTCAGGGACCTTGCTGTCGCGGACGGGGACTATGCCGGGGTGGCCGCCGGCGATCTCGACGCAGTCATTGTCCCCCCCTTCGCTGTAGCTCGACTTGCGCCATACGGCAGTGCTGAGGTCTGGGGTGCCCGTCATGATCTGTACTCCTCCAGTACGTCCCTGATGAAGGCGAGCGAGTCCGACGGGGACAGCGCCAGGTCGCGGAGCCGATCGTAGGACGAACGCTGCCGGAGAACCTCGTCCGGATCCTCGATCAACCGACTGCAACCGTTGCCCTCCTTGTAGGCAACAGCACTTCCCTCCCTCTGCCAGAGCAGCGTCAGCGACCCGTTCATATGGTGGTGCGCTCCCGCCGAGAACGGCAGCACTTGGAGCGTCACGTTGGACCACGTAGCAGCAGCCTCAAGGTGAAGCAGCTGGTCATGCCAGGTCTCGCCATGGACAGCGGGGCGCCGGAGTGCGAACTCATCGATGATGAACCGAACTTCGGGCTCCGGCTTCTGCCTCAGGAGGAACTGACGCCCGAGCCGTGCCGCCACCTGCTCCTCGACGGCCTCGTCGCCGTCAGCCGTTGTCTGCGTCCCAGACAACACCCCACGAGCGAAGTCCTCGGTCTGGAGAAGCCCCGGAATCCCCAGCGAGAACTTCCACATGATCCGCGCCGTCGCCTCCAGCGCCATGAACTCCTTGTACTGGTCCTTGAACGCATCCAGCCGAGCCGCCTTCCAGTGGCTCAACAGCAGGTCACCGGTGCCGTAGTACCCGTCCAAGTCCTCCATGACCGTCACCTTGGACAGGCGCTCCCCCGACTCCAGCCGGCTCAGATAGCTCTTCTCGTATCCCGTTTCGTCGGCCAACTGCCCCAGTGACTTCCCGGACTTCTCCCGCAGAACCTTCAGCGTCTGCCCGAGCATCGCCCGCCCGGAAACGGGCTCCGCGTCAACCTTCTCGCCCACTTCACCCCTCCCCGTTGCCTGCGCGCCAGACAACACCGAACCTCTTCCGCAGCGTACGCGCCATCGGTAACCATCTAGTCGCGAACGGTAATCACCGCTCGTCAGGCCCTACTTGGAGAAACGCCGACATGCGCGAACGTACCGCCCACATCTGCCCCTGTGAGCGCGAACAGATCATGCGACGCCGTCGCGCCCTCTGGCTGGCCGCCCATGGGATCGACACCGACCTTCGCCGTGACCAGGGAGAGGGGGTCTCCGTATGAGCGCCGCCGAAGAGCCGTCGGCACCCCGCGGGCTTCGTCTCCTGCCGTGGACCACTCCTGACGGCAATCCCTGCTATCTCAGCGCCGACAGCGACCACAGCAGGCTCTCGCGGCTCGCCGACGACGTGGAGAGGGCTCAGCTGGAGTCGGGCAAGCAGGTCCTCGCGGGAGCGAAAGCCCTCCTGGCAGACCGCAGGGCCGGCGAGCGAGCCGTACGCTTCGCGCTCACCAGGGCCGCGGAGTGCCTGGCGGACCTCCTCCTCATCGCGGCCAGCCGCGGCGAACGCCTCTCGCGGAGCGAACCGTGAACATCAGCCTCACCACGTCATCGCCCGCTTCCTCCAGCACTCCGCACCCGGCAGGCTCTACCGTGGACATCCGGTCACCACGCGCCGCCCCTGCCGGAGGAGAGAAACCGATCATGGCTCATGAGGTGGATCCCCACTCCTGCGAGAGAACTCCCGAGGCCATCCGGACCGCTCTCCAGCGGCGCCCCGACTGGTTGCGGGGCTTCGAACAGGACTGGCTCAGCGCGGCGGCCGACTTCGACCGGTCCGCGCTCGACGCCGTGACCGACAAATGGTTCCCCTTCGCCTGCGCCTGCGCGACGCCCGGTTATCTGGACGAGGTCGAGCAGACGGTCAAGCGCCTGACCGAGGGTGACACCGAGGGCATGGTCTTCCAGGACGCGGAGGGCAACACCTACGACGCCGAGAACCACCCCATCGACGCGGGCAGGTCCGGGTGAGCGCGTACGCGATCAGGTACGTCGACCGCGCGGCTCAGCGCAGGGCCGCGCTGAGCGCACCCCGACGCGCCTCCCTGGAGGAGCTCGAAAAGCGGCTCAGCCTCAACCCGTTCGGCGCGCCCGCGATCAGCAACAGGGACAACAGCTGGTCGGCGGCCTTTCACGGCGGCTTCATCACCTACGTAGTCTCCAACCGCCACGTCGTCATCAACGTGGTTGATCTCGTGGCGCTCTGACGGCGGGCCCGCCCCCTCACAGCCGTAGCACCAGTGTGTCGTCCGTGCCTGTCACCGCCGCCGGTGACGGCCCCGCCAGCCGTGCGTACGTTCCGCCGTGGGTCATCAGCTGGGCATGTGTGCCCGTCTCCACCACCCGTCCGCCGTCCACCACCAGTATTCGGTCCGCGTCGGGGGCGAGGCTGAGGTCGTGGGTGATGAGGAGGGTGGTGCGGCCGGTCATGAGGTGGCGGAGGGGCTGGATGATCTGGCGGGCGGCTACGGAGTCGAGGCCGGCGGTGGGTTCGTCGAGGACGAGGACGGGGGCGGCGCGGAGGATGGCGCGGGCGATGGTGAGGCGTTTGAGCTGGCCGCCGGAGAGGGCGGCCGTGCCGGGGGCGAGGGGGGTGTCGTAGGCGTCGGGGAGGGCGGTGATGAAGTCGTGGGCGGCGGCGGAGCGGGCGGCGTGTTCGATGTCGGCGTCGGTCGCGCCGGGGCGGCCGCAGGCGATGTTCTCGCGGATCGTGCCGTTGAGGATCAGCGTCTGCTGGGGGAGCAGGGCGATGTTCTCGCGGAGGAAGTCGAGGGGCAGGTCGGGGAGGGGGACGCCGTCCAGGGTGATCGTGCCGGTGGTGGGGTCGTAGAAGCGGGTGAGCAGTTTGGAGAGGGTCGACTTGCCTGCTCCACTCGGGCCCGTGATGATCACCAGCTCGCCGGGGGACGCCGCCAGGGTCACCTCGCGGAGGGAGTCGCGGGGTGTGTTCGGGTAGCGGAAGGACACGCCGTGGAAGGCGAGCCGGCCGTGCACCGGCCAGGCGGGGACCGGCCGTTCCGGGTCGGTGACCGAGGGGCGCGCGTCCAGGATCTCGCCGAGGCGCTGGGCGCCCGCGGTGGCGGCGGTGAGGGTGAGGCCGAGTTGGCCGAGGCTGCGGATCGGCGGGTAGAGGTAGCCGACGAAGGCGGCGAAGGCGAGGAGTTGGCCCAGCGTCATGCGGCCGGCCGAGATCTCCCAGACGCCGATGCCTACGACGGCCAGGACGCAGAGCGTCTCCACCACCTCGACGAACTGCTCGTACATCTCGCTCAGCCGCGCTCCGCGCACCGACGCCCTCATCCAGGCGCGGGCCTCGCGGTCCAGGCGCCGCTCCTCGTCGGCCCGGCGGTTGTACGCCTGGGTGAGGACGACGTTGCCGAGCGCCTCCTCCACCACCGACGTGATCGCGCCGTCGGCGACGCGCTCGTCCCGTGAGGCCTCCCTGATACGGCCGGAGAAGCGGCGGGCGGCCAGGAGGAAGAGGGGGGCCAGGACGAAGGTGGCCAGGGCCAGGTCCCAGCGGAGGTAGAAGGCGGCGCAGGCGTAGAAGACGGCGGAGAAGGCGGCCGAGACCGTGCCGACCACGCCCGAGACTACCATCTGCTCGATGGCCTCGACGTCTCCGGTGAGGCGTTCGACCAGGTCGCCCTGCCGGTGTTGCTGGAAGAAGTGGGGTGGGAGGTCCTGGACGTGGCCGAAGACGTTCGCGCGCAGGCGCAGGACGAATCTCTCCGCGGTCCAGGTGGCGAGCGAGTTGCCCAGGTAGCCGACGAACGCGCCGAGCACGGCGACGCCGAGCCAGGCCCCGGCCGGGCCCCAGAACGCGGCGAGCGAACCGGCCTGGAGGGCGTTGTCGGTGAGCTCCGCGAACAGCAGGATCGAGGCGGTCTCGGCGAGCGCGGCCACCACCACGCACGTCACGATCACCGCCAGCCACTTGCGGTCGCCGCGGGTCAGCGGCCAGAAGCGGCGGAAGGCCTCGCGGACCCCCGTTTCCCTCATGTCGGCAACTCCCTCTCTTCCTACGGGTCTCCAAGGGCGCGCGCCCCGGACACGGCCGAGGCGGGGCCCCGGTCGGCGAGCCCGTGACCCGCTGACCGGTGACCCCGCCTCGTGGCGTCCCGCCTCAGCCCTGGTGCGCGACCGGGCGGCGCTTCGGGGCGGGCTTCTTCGGGGCCGCCTTCTGGTGGGCCGGGGCGGCGGGCTTGCGGGTCTTCTTCACCGGGGCGATCTTACGGAAGCTCATATCCATATCCCTTGCAGTCGACTGTGACTCGCCATGAATCGCTGTGAATTACTTCTTGCTTCTTTGATTTACCTTTGAGAATTACTTGTCGGCTCTCGTCAGCCCTTGTCGCCGCCGACCGGACGGCGCTTCGGCGCGGCCTTCTTCGGCTGACCCTTCTTGCACGCCGGGGCAGCGGGCTTGCGGGTCTTCTTGACGGGGGTGACCTTACGGAAGCTCATCGTGCTCTCCTTTGCGTCTGCGTCGTTCGCGCTGTTCGCTTTCGACATGGAAAACACTACGGCATTCCTGAAGCCGAAAAGGCCGATCCACCTTAGACCTCAATAAGATTCGATGTGAATTCCCTCGGGAATGAACACAGAATTTATGAGCCGACGGCCAGGTCCGAGCCCGCGATCCGCACCCGGATGCCGTCCTGTTCCACGCGTACGTCCCGCAGTCGCAGGTCCCCGCGTTCCGGCTCGGGCAGCCGGAAGCCGAGGGAGAGCCGGTCGGCGAGGACCGGGCGGGTCAGCCGGGGCAGGGCGTCGAGGAGGGCGGGGTCGAAGCCGAGGCGCTGGAGCAACTCGGGGTTCTCCAGGGCGAGATCGACGAGGTTGAGGCCCATGGCCTGGCGGATGAAGTCGGGGCGGCCGGTCAGCCGGGACAGGGCCGCCTCGGAGGTCAGCGCGTCGCGCACGGTGGCGTCGGGCACGCCCAGCGCCCGCACCACCGACGGGACCGCCAGCAACGCCCTCGCCTTCTGGGTCTCACGGGTCAGCGCGGCGGCGGACTCTCGGGTGAGATGCAGTCCCTCGGAGGCACCGCTGCCCGGCCGGTAGGTCGCCAGGTCCCCGATGTCCAGGCGCATGCCGCCGACCTCGGTGTCGATGCCCCGGTCGCCGTCCCGCCGGATGCGCGCGTCGGCCCGCAGCCGCAGATCGTGCCCGGCAACCGGCAGGGTGCCGCGGGCCAGGATCCGGTCCCGGCCGTCCCCGCTGAACGTGACCTGGGAGGCGCCGAGTTCACGGTTCAGATCGTCGAAGGAGAGCAGTACGTCGCCGTCGACGCCGTGAATGTCCGCTCCCCGTATGTCGGTCAGGCCGTCCCCGGCCAGCCGTACGTCGTGGGCGGTGGCCGAGACCCGGGCCAGCGAGATCCGGTCGGCGGCGACGTCCGGGACGGTGACCCGCACCGAGTCCAGCCGCTTGTCGGCGACTTGGGTGAGGAAGGGGAAGCCGCCGATCTCCACCTCGGGCGCGGCGCTCAGCCTCAGCCGGTCCTCCAGCGCGTCCGCGGCGCGGTGCTCGGCGTAGAGCACGGCCCAGCGGTCGGCGAGAACGAGGAAGGCGGTCAGGGCCACGAGGCCGCAGACCGCCTTCAGCGCGAACGGGAGCCGGCCGAACCGACCCCGCCCCCGCCGCCGACGGCCACTGCGGCCGTGGTGGGGCGGGGACCAGGCGTCACCCTCGTCCTCGGGCTCCCGCCGGGGGAAATCCTCCGGCGGCCCGTCGTCGAGGGCGCCCAACTCTTCGTACGGATTCAACCCTTCGTACGGGTTCGTACTGTCCTGCGTCGGTATGTGGTGGGGGGAACGCATCGGTCCATCCGACCATGCGCGTGCCCCCCACCCGCAACCTCAACCGCAGGTATGCGACTCAGCTCACGATCTACTGACTACTGAACGACCGTGATCCGGTTCGTCGTCGGCGGCTCGATCGGGTCGGACGCCGAGGAGTTGGCCGTCAGGTACTGCTCCAGAGCGGTCAAGTCGTCCGTGCCGACCAGGTCGTTGGTGCCCTGGCCCAGCGTGGTGATGCCGTCGCCGCCGCCCGCGAGGAAGCTGTTGGTCGCGACGCGGTAGGTGGCCGCCGGGTCGATGGCGGTGCCGTTGAGCTTGACGGTGTCGACGACGATCCGGTCCGCACCGGTCTTCGTCAGGTCGAGCGTGTAGGTCAGGCCCTGGGACGGCAGCAGGATCTTCGGGGCGGCCGCGTTGGAGCCGCTGACCTGCTCCTGGAGGATCTTGATCAGCTGGGCGCCGGTGAAGTCCTGGAGGTTGACCGTGTTGGAGAACGGCTGGACGGTGAAGCCCTCGGCGTAGGTCACCACGCCGTCGCCCTCCGCCCCCTTGGCCGCGTAGGTCAGACCGGCCCGGACACCGCCGGGGTTCATCAGCGCGAGGTCGGTCTCGGGGTCCAGCTGCCTGCCGTACGCCAGTTGCGCGTCCGCGATGAGGTCGCCCATCGGGGACTCGGTGCCGGCGTTCGGGATGTCGGCGGAGATGTGGCCGATCGGGCGGTTGCCGATGGGCGCCGCGAGGGTGTTCCACTTGCCGATCAGCTCGGTCATGTCCGTCGCCTTGGGGACGGTCCGGGTGACCACGTGGTTCGCGGACTTCACCGAGGTACGGGCGATGTCGCCGGTCCAGCGGTCGTAGGTCAGCGTGGTGTCCGTGTAGAGGCGGCCGAAGGACGCGGCCGAGGTGACCATGCGGGGCTTGCCCGACGGGTCCGGGATCGTGCAGACGTACGCGGCGTGCGTGTGGCCGGTGACCAGCGCGTCCACGGACGGCGTGATGTTCTTGGCGATGTCGACGATCGGGCCGGAGATGCCGTCACCGGCGCCGGGCGCGTCACAGTCGTAGTTGTACGCCGTCGAGGCCGGGGACCCGCCCTCGTGTATGAGGGCCACGATCGACTTCACGCCCTGCGCCTGGAGCACGCGGGCGTACTTGTTGATCGTCTCGACCTCGTCCTTGAACTTCAGGCCCTTGACGCCCTCGGCGGAGACGACCCCCGGGGTGTCCTCCAGGGTCACGCCGATGAAGCCGACCTTGACGTCCTTCTTCTTCCACACCCAGTACGGCTTGAGGATCGGCCTGCCGGTCTTCTCGTCCAGGACGTTCGCCGCGAGGTAGGGGAAGTCGGCGCCCTCGAACTCCTCGTCGGTGTAGCAGCCGGCGGTGGGGTGGCAGCCGCCGTTCTGGAGGCGGGCCAGCTCCTTGGCGCCCTCGTCGAACTCGTGGTTGCCGACGCTGGTGACATCCAGGTCGAGCTTGTTCAGCGCCTCGATGGTGGGCTCGTCGTGGAAGAGGCCCGAGATCAGCGGGGAGGCGCCGACCATGTCGCCGCCGGCCGCGGTGATGGAGTACTTCTGGCCGTCGCGCGCGTTGCGCAGGTGCGTGGCGAGGTACTCGACACCACCGGCGTCGATCGTCTTGGTAGTGCCGTCCTCCTGGTGCTCGGTGACCCGGCCGGAGGAGCCGGACGGGGGCTCCAGGTTGCCGTGCAGGTCGTTGAAGGACAGCAGCTGGACGTCCTGGTAACGGCTCGACCCGTGGCCGGGCTTGCCCTTGCTCGGGCCCGCGGTCGCGGTCCCCGGCAGCGCCGCGGCGAGCGCGCCGACGGTGGCGAGACCGGCGGCGGCCGCGACGAGTCGGTACGTACGGCGTCTGCGGCGCACCGACTCCGGCTGGTGCGGCTGGGATATGGCTGGCATACGCCCCCCTGTGCTTCTGCTGGTTCTGGTGATCCCGGCGATCCAGGTGACCCCGGTGATCCCGGTGAGGACTGGCCCCCGTCCCGGCGCAGCCTAGAGTCAACGCGCGTAGCGCGACAGAGGTTTGCTGGTTACATCCTGGTTGCTTCTTTGCCGCCACTTTGCCCGGACCTCCCCTTACCCTCGTACGCATGACCAGCGACGACACGGCAGGGCCCGCCATCTCCCGCTCGATCGAGACCCACTCCGCGCTCTCCCCGGACCGGACCGAGGCCGTGCTCGGACTGCTCGCGGCAGCCGCCGACAACGACGGCCAGCAGGCGGTGTCGGAACAGGGACGCCTCCAGTTGCGCGGCGGCGCCCGCGAGGGCGTGTCCCATTTGCTCCTGTACGTGGGTGCCGAACTCGTCGGCTACGCCCAGCTGGAGGACACCGACCCCGTGGAGGCCCCGGCGGCCGAACTGGTCGTCCACCCCTCCCACCGCGGCCACGGCCACGGACGCGCCCTCGGCTCCGCGCTCCTCGCCGCGTCCGGCAAGCGGCTGCGGGTGTGGGCGCACGGCGGTCACTCGGCGGCCCGGCATCTCGCGCAGGTCCTCGGGCTGACCCTGTTCCGCGAACTACGGCAGATGCGGCGCCCGCTGGCCGACCTGAACCTGCCCGACCCGGTCCTCCCCGAGGGCGTGACCGTCCGCACCTTCGTCCCCGGCGCCGACGACGCCGCCTGGCTCGCCGTCAACGCCGCCGCCTTCGCCCACCACCCCGAGCAGGGCTCCCTCGTCCAGCGCGACCTGGACGACCGCATCGCCGAACCCTGGTTCGACCCGGCCGGCTTCTTCCTCGCCTTCCGCGGCGACGACCTCATCGGCTTCCACTGGACCAAGGTCCACGCCACCGAACGCCTCGGCGAGGTCTACGTCCTCGGCGTCCGCCCCGGCGCCCAGGGCGGCGGCCTCGGCAAGGCCCTCACCACGATCGGCCTCCGCCACCTGGCCGCCCAGGGCCTCCCCACCGCGATGCTCTACGTCGACGCCGACAACAAGGCGGCGGTGTCGGTGTACGAGCGGCTGGGCTTCACGACGTACGAGACGGACCTGATGTACCGCACGGAGACGTGACGCTGCGCTGAGCGGGCGAGGCGGGTAGCGGGGCGGCGCCGACCGGGGGCGGGTGCGGGGCGCCGGGCGAGGGCGGGTGTTCGGGGGCCGCTGGCCGGGGCGCGGCGAGGACGGGTGCTCGGCTGCTGGCTGCCGGGTGGCACCGTGGTGGACGCCGGGCCGACAGGCTCGCGTTCGGGCAACCGGTGAACCAAGCGCCGCCGGCGACACGCTGGGCCGAGCCGCCCGAGGGCTGTTGGCCGACCACCGGACGCCCACCACGGGCAGGTTGCCGGGCGCCGCCCCAAGGCGGATGGTCGACCACCCGGCGCCAGCCCGGCACGCTCGCGTCCAGGCACCCCGGCGAACCAAGCGCAGCACGCCAACCTGACGCTGCGCCGAGCCCACCGCCGGACGCCCACCACGGGCTGATGGCCGGGCGCCGACCCAAGGCGAGCGGCCAGCCACCGGACACCACCAAGACCGGGTGGCCAGGCGACGGACGCCGGCCGAAGGCGGATGGTCGGGCGCCGGGCGCCGGGCCCGCGCGCATGGCCGCCGCCGGGCGGGCACCCGGTGCCGGGGCCCTACGCCCCCACCTCACGCGCCCGGTCGGCCGAGCGCCCCCGCCGGCCGGTCGCGGCGCAGCACGCGCCGCCTCCGCAGCGGTTCCGGGCCGCACGCGGCCCACACCAGCACCGCCCCCGCCAGTACCCCCGCCCACCGCTGGTGTGCGGCGTCCCAGCGAGGGTCGTCGACCGGGACGAACAGGTCCCAGTGGAAGGGCAGGAGGAGGGGGGTCAGGCAGGCGGTGGTGAGGACGGCGGCGGCGACGGAGGGGCCGGGTTCCGGCTCGTCGGTGAGGCGTACGGCGAGGGCGGCGGCCGCGAGGGCGAGGGTGACGGTGGCGGCGGCCTCCAGGGTGATGGCACCGAGCGGGGGCCGCGCCTCCTCGGGGACGAGGGCGAGCGCGGCCGTCCACCACAGGGCGGCCACCGGGGCGACCAGCGCGACCCGCAGGCTCGTGCGGAGCCGGCGCGGGGTCGTGACCGGTGTCGTCAGCTCCCGGGCCGGGTCGTCCAGGAGGAAGGCCAGGCCGAGCGCGAAGACGAGCGCGGCGCCCCGCAGCAGGTTGAGCGCCAGCCACGGATCGGGCTCGCCCGACAGCATCCGCGGCAACCCCACGACCAGCAGTCCTACGACCGCCCCCGCGCCCACCGCCCGCCACGGCACCGTCCGCGCCACGGCCCCCACCAGCGCTCCGCTCACTCCCCGCACCGCACCCACCCTTCCTTCACCTCGATCACCGGTCCCGTTCCTCCCCCGTTCACTCCCCCACGCAGTCGTCCGCCTCCTTCGGCGCCTCGACCCCGAGCACCCTGGCCACATCGGCCGTCTTGACGCCGGGCGCGGTGAGTTCGTCCCAGTGGGATTTGACCGCGGACGTGACCTCGGCGCGCGGCCGGGAGGACAGCACCTCCCGGACGACGTCGGTCTGTCCGGCGGACATGGACAGCGGGCTGGTGGGCGACAGGACGATCGCGGAGCCGCTGGTGCTGTCGTCGAGGCGGACGTGCCGGAAGTCGGAGAGCGGGTCGGAGGCGCCGCCCACGGCCAGCCACATGACGGTGACGACACGGCCGTCGCACAGCTCGCCGCCCTTGGCCTCGTCGCCGGCGACCAGCGCGGAGGCGACGGCGGACGCGAACTCGGGGATGCGGTTGCCGCCCCAGCGGGTGCCGACGGTGACCTGGTGAGGGGTCGTGGACGACTCGATGGTGCCGTCGCCGTCCAGGCCGTAGCGCGCCTCCACCCGCTGCCGTACGACAAGCGGCTGTTCGGCGGCGCTTCCTCCGGCGAGGTTCTGGACGCGGTCGACGACACCGGCCCAGGTGCCCGTGCGCACGGTCCACTCGGGGAAGGCGCAGTACTCGGAACGGCCGTGCCGGACGCAGGTCTGGTCCTTCTCCGGGTGGGTGGAGGCCTTCTCCCGAGCCGCCGTCAGCTCCGGCGAGACGCCCTGGCCCTGGCCGACCGCGCCGGTCAGCGTGAGGACGAGCGTGCCGGCGAGGGCCGCCTTCACCGGCCAGGTCCGGCGCCCGCCGTGGCCCGCGAACACCGCGCCGGTGACGAACAGCAGGACGAGACCGACGAGGTAGAGCGCGTGCCAGGCGGCGGGGCGGCCGATCAGGTCGGAGGGCAGGGTCTCGTTGCTGTTCTCACTGACGATCGGCGACAGCCAGCGGCTCCACTCGGCGTCACCGGTGCTCGCCGAGACGAACACGGACACGGCGAAGAGCAGGATCACCAGCACCGGCGCCGCGAACACCGCCGGGAACAGCCGGGCGATGAGCAGTCCCAGGACTCCGCAGAACAGGACGAACAGCGGAGCCACCGCCAGTTCGGCCACCGAGCCGTGCCCCACCGCGCCCGGCCGCAGCGCCTGCCAGGTGAACGCGCCGAGCACGACCAGCGCGGTGCCCACCGCGTACGGCACGACGGACAGGGCGTGGGCCACCGTCCGCCGCCACGGCTCCATGACCAGCACGTCGAAGTGGCGGTCGGTGCCGCGCCGCCGGGAGCGCAGGGCGGCCCGGTTGACGCAGACGAGGAGGGCGATGCCCAGGAGCACGGACGGCCCGCTCTGGGTGGCGCGGTCGACGTCCTGGAGCGCCGGATAGGCGTCCATGCCGTCCTCGGGGAAGAGCAGTCCGTACAGGGTGTAGCCGACGTAGAACACGAGCGTCAGCGCCACCGGGATCTGCAGCAGCAGCTCGCGTGCCTCGAAGCGGGCGAGGGCGAGCACGGCCGCCCGGCCGCGGCGCTTCTCGTCGGTCGCGACGGGCGGGGCCGTCGCCTCCATGACCGCGCTCACGCCGCCACCTCCGCGCCCGCGCCGTCGAGGGTGAGCAGGTAGCCGTCCTCCAGGGTGGGTTCGAGGAGGTCGGCGCCGGGCGGCGGATCGCCGACGTTGCGGAAGGTGCCGGTGCCGGTGCGCCAGCCCGCCTTCGCGCCGGGGGCGCGTTCGGTGCTGCTCCACACCCGGCCGGCGGCCCGCTCGGTCAGCTCGGCCGGGGTGCCGTCGAAGCGGATGGTGCCGGCGGCCATCACCAGGACCCGGTGGCAGAGCATCGCCACGTCCTCGGTCTGGTGGGTGGAGAGCAGGACCGTGCGGCCCTCGCCCGCATGGGCGATCAACTCCCGGAACCGCATGCGCTGTTCGGGGTCGAGACCGACGGTCGGCTCGTCGAGGACGAGGAAGCCGGGGTCGCCGACGAGCGCGGCGGCCAGCGCGACCCGCTGCCGCATACCGCCGGACAGCTTCTTGATGCGCCGGCCGCGGACGTCACCGAGGTCGACCTCCTCCAGCACCCGCCGCACCTCGCGGTGGCGGGCGGTGCGGTCGGTCAGCTCCTTCAGGATCGCCACGTAGTCGACGAACTCGAAGGCCGTGAAGTCCGGGTGGAAGCCGGGGCTCTGGGGCAGATAGCCGAGCGCGCGCCGGACCTCCTGCCGGCCGCGCGAGGTGCTCGGGTCGTGTCCGAGCACGGTGAAGGCGCCCCGGTCGGCGGGCACGGCCGTGGCCAGCACCCTGAGCAGGGTCGTCTTTCCCGCGCCGTTGGGCCCGAGCAGCCCGGTGACGCCCGGGGTCAGCCGTAGCGACACGTCGTCCAGGGCGCGCGTGCCGCCGTAGCGGAGACTGAGCCCGGAGGCGGAGACGGTGGGGATCATTCGGCACTCCAGGTGAAGAGGTCGAAGCGGTCACGGAGCAGGAGGAGCGCGCCGACGGCGAGCGCGGCGACCGCCGCGGCCACGCCCTGTCCGGCCGCGGTGAACGGGGCGAGCGGATCGCTGTCGGTGGCACGCTCGGCGTGCGCGACCAGCAGCAGCGCGATCCAGGCGCCGCCGACCAGCGAGGGCGCCAGCACCGGGCCCAGCCGGGCGGTGAGCGCCAGGCCGGTCGCGGTGAGCGCGAGCGCGGGCAGCAGCCAGGCCAGCGCCCGCAGGCCGTAGCCGGGCAGGGCCAGCGTGGCGAGCCCGTTGAGGCCGAGCCCGGTGGCCAGCACGGCGAGCGTGCGGATCATCAGCAGCCGGAAGCCGTGCATCGGCGCCACGACGGCCATCTCGTACGTCGGGTCCAGCGCGGGTCCGTACGACAGCGCCACCCCGGCCAGCGGCAGCAGCGGCGCGAGCGCGAGGAACAGCGTCGGCGTGCTGGTCTCCGGTACGGCGTTGGCCACCGCGACGGTCATGACCAGCAGGGCGACGACAGCGCCCAGCCAGGAGCCGCGCAGTACCGGGGTCGCCGCGAGCAGCCGCGCGATGTGGTCGGGGACCCCGCACCGCACCAGCAGCGACTCCAGCACTCCCAGCCGGGGGGCGTCGAGTTCGGCGTCCAGCCGCTCCCAGCCGGCGTCCAGGGCGACGGGGTCGCTCACGTCCGCCAGCACCCCCCGGCACCGCCCGCACGCGGCGAGATGTGTGTCGGCGGACCACAGCATCGGCGCCGCCAACTCGCCCCGCGCATAGGCCCGCAGGTCCTGTTCGTCCACGTGCCAGGTCATGCCGGCACCTCCCACGGTCGTACGGATGTGCCGGGTGTGCCGGATGTGCCGGATGTGCCGGGTGTGCTGATACCGGAGCCGACGCCCGGCCGTTCGTCGCCGCTCATGCCGGCGCCTCGCTCATGCCAGGTCTCGCTCATGCCAGCGCCTCCCGCAGTTGCTTGCGGGCCCGCATCGCCCGTGTCTTGACCGTGCCCGGCGGGATGCCGAGCAGGACGGCGGCCTCCCGGGTGGTCAGGCCGTCGATGACGGTGGCCTGCAGGACCGCCCGCAGTTCCGGCGACAACCGGACGAGGGCGCCCGCGAGGTCTCCGTGCTCCACCCCCGCGAGCACGCGTTCCTCCGCGGACGCCTCGTCCCGGTGCCGCAGCCGGGCCAGCGCCTGCCGGAGCCGGCCCCGCGCCCCGTCGCCGCGCAGCGCGTCGATCAGCCGCCGCGACCCGATCCGCCACAGCCACCCGGCCACATCCCCCTCCTCCCGGTAGCGGGCGGTCCCCCGCCACACCGCGAGAAAGGTCTCCTGTACGACGTCGTCGACCACCGAGGCATCCGCGCACCGCCCACGCAGCCGTGCCGTGAGCCACGGCGCGAACCGCCGGTACAGCTCCTCGAAGGCGCGCCGGTCCCCGTCCGCCGCGATGGCCCGCAGCAGCTCCCCGTCGCTTCTCGTTTCGCTCACGTCTCCTCATCGCACGAGCCGGTTCGATCGGTTCACGAAAACACGGCTTGACTTTCCAGACCCACTTCCACCACCCTTTCACTACTCAATTAGTGAAAGGGTGGTTGTCGAGTGGTCGAGTACCGCATCGACCGGCACAGCGGCGTGGCCACCTACGTCCAGATCGTCCAGCAGACCAAGCAGGCGCTCCGGCTGGGCCACCTCGAACCGGGAGACAGGTTGCCCACGGCACGTGAGGTCGTCGAGGCGACGGCCATCAATCCGAACACCGTGTTGAAGGCGTACCGCGAGCTGGAACGCGAGGGGCTGGTGGAGGCCCGGCGAGGGCTCGGCACGTTCGTGCGGCGCTCGCTGGGCGCCGCCCCGGCGGACTCGCCCCTGCGGGGAGAGCTGGACGCGTGGGCCGAACGGGCCCGGACCTCCGGGCTGGACCGCGACGACGTGGCCGCACTGTTCACCGCCGTACTGGAAACGCATTTCGCGGCGCGACCCGCCAAGAAGAGCCAGGTCGACAAGACCCAGGCCGAGAAGATTCAGGGAGACCGCTCATGACCGAGACGGCGTTGGAGGCCACCGCGCTGGGCAAGCGCTTCGGCCGCAAGGGCGGCTGGGCCCTGCGGGACTGCGCCTTCCGGCTCCCCGCGGGCCGCGTCTGTGCCGTCGTCGGCCCCAACGGGGCGGGCAAGTCCACGCTGCTCGCCCTCGCGGCCGGGTTGCTCGCCCCCACCGAGGGCACGGTCACCGTCCTCGGCACCCACCCGGGCCAGGCGCGCCCACGGGTCGGTTTCGTGGCCCAGGACAAGCCGCTCTACCACCAGCTGAGCATCGCCGAGATGCTCCGGGTGGGCGCCGACCTCAACCCCGGCCGCTGGGACGCGGCGACCGCCGAGCGGATCGTGGCCGGCGGCGACCTGGACCCGAGGAAGCGGATCCGCGCGCTCTCCGGCGGTCAGCGCACCCGCGTGGCGCTCGCCCTCGCGCTGGGCAAGCGGCCCGAACTGCTGCTCCTGGACGAGCCGATGGCCGACCTCGACCCGCTGGCCCGGCACGAGCTGATGGGCGTACTGATGGCGCAGACCGCCGAGTACGGCACCACGATCGTGATGTCCTCGCACGTGGTCGCCGAGTTGGAGGACTCCTGCGACCACCTGCTGCTGGTCGGCGACGGCCGGATCCGGCTGTCCGGCGAGCTCGACGAACTCCTCGCCGCGCACACCCGCGTCTCCGTGCCCGCCGAAACCGACCTCGCCCCGCACACCGTCGTCGAGTCCCGCGGCACCGGCCGCCAGGTCAGCGCGCTGATCCGCCCGGCGGGCCCGCTCCCGGGCGACTGGCGTACGACCGCGCCCTCCCTGGAGGAGCTGGTCCTCTCCCATCTGCGCAGCCCCGAGGCTCCGGCGCTCACGCCGGCGGCCAGGACCGAGGAGCTCCCCGCATGAGCGCCCCCACAGCCCCCGCGGCCCCTACGACACCTCCCGCGCCCGAAGCGCCCACGACAGCCACGGCCTCCGCGCCGCACCTGGTGAAGTGGCTGACCCGGCTGCACCGGCCCGCCCTGACCGTGTGGACGGTCCTCGTCCTGGTCCTCGCCGCCGCGCTGCTGTGGCTGTGGGGCCCGCTCACCGAGGGCTCGGCGCGGGCCTGGGAGCACTACGCCACCTGCACGGCCGACCCGTGCCACTACAACCAGTACGCGATCCTGCTCTACAAGGACGTCTACCAGTACACGACCCTCGCCGTCCTCGTGGTGCCGTTCCTGGTCGCCGCCTGGGCGGGCGGCTCCCTGATCGGCCGCGAGATGGAGAGCGGCACTGCCCGCCTGGCCTGGACGCAGGGGATCTCCCCCACCCGCTGGCTGGCCGCCAAACTCGCCGTCCCGACGGTGCTGGTCACCGTCGGCACCGGCGCGCTGGTCCTGCTGCACCACGCGATGTGGTCGGCGGGCGACGGCCGGATCGACACCGCCAAGCCCTGGTACAGCTTCGAGACCTTCTACGCGGGCGGTACCGTGCCCGTCG
Organism: Streptomyces lincolnensis; assembly: GCF_021173675.1. Lineage (GTDB taxonomy): Bacteria > Actinomycetota > Actinomycetes > Streptomycetales > Streptomycetaceae > Streptomyces > Streptomyces lincolnensis_B. The sequence continues at coordinate 38,130 of NZ_JAIHON010000027.1, forward strand.
CCCTGGCCCTCGCGGGTCTGGCGGCCGGCGCCCTGATCGGCCTGGTGCAGGGCCGCTCCCTGGCCGCGCTGGGCGGTGGCCTGGGCGTGACCGGCCTGCTGTGGTTCGGCGTCCATATGGCGCTGCCCCACCTGTGGCCCACCACGACGCGGGTCACCAGCCTCCAGGACGGGGTGAAGGGCTCCGGCATCGGCGTCCGGACAGGCGTGCTGACCGCCTCCGGTGCCCGCGTCGGCGACCAGGGGTGCGGGCGCGGCGACAGCCCCGAGTGCCGTGCCGCCTTCGACCGCGTGGACGCCGTCGGCTACTACACCGAGTACCACCCCCGGTCCCACTTCTGGCCCCTCCAGCTCATGGCGAGCGGCCTCCTGCTCGTCGTCACCGCGCTGCTGGTCCTCGCCGCCTTCCGGGTTCTGCACCGCCGGACGACCGCGTCCGCACCCGCCCGTGCGGAGGCCGCCGTATGAGCGCCCCCGCCCTGCGCGGGCTGCCCCGCACGGTGCTGCGGCTGCACCGGACCTCGCTGATCGTGTGGGCCCTGTTCGTGCTGCTCGCGATCGCCGCGCTGGTGTGGACGGTCGAGGTCACCGCGGACGGCGCGCTGCGGGAGCAGGACTACTGCGCCCGCCACGACCGCTGCAGCATCCTGACCACGATGGCCTACAGCAACCGCATCCGCCTGGTCGGCACCTTCGCCTGCTACAGCTTCCTGGCCGTCGCCGCCTTCGCCGGCGGCGCCCTGATCGGCCGCGAACTGGACAACGGCACGGCCCGGCTGGCCTGGACGCAAGGGATCTCCCCGGCCCGCTGGCTGGCCGCCAAGCTCACCGTGCCCGCGGTGGCCCTGGTGCTCGGCGGCACCGTCCTGATCCTGGCCTTCCGCTGGGGCTGGGGGGCGCACCGGAGCCTGATGGACGACGACTGGTCCTTCGACAACGTCTTCGTCGCCCGCGGCCCCGCCCTGATCGCGTACGCCCTGTGCGCCCTCGCGATCGGCGCGCTCACCGCGCTCGTCCTGCGCCGCGGTCTGCCCGCGCTCGGCGTGTCCTTCGCCGTGATGGTGGTGCTCCATCTCGTCCTGGTGGCCGGCCGCACCTCCCTGTGGCCGGCGGTCACGCTGACCTCCCCGAACTGGATCGACCCGCCCGGCGGGGTCTGGCAGGTGGAGAACGGCACCCTCCTCGGCGGGCGCCGCGTGGAGGGCGTGGACTTCTCACTGTGCGACGGCCGCCCGCCGTCCCAGACCACCGCCTGTCTCCGCGAGCACGGCGTCACCGGCTACTACGCCGTCTACCACCCGCAGTCCCACTACTGGCCCCTGCACCTGGTGGAGACCGGCATCCTCCTGGCCGTGGCCGCCGTCGCCGTCCTCGTCGCCTTCCGCGTCCTCGGCCGGGTCACCGGCGGCGCGCACCCTCGCAAGGAGGCCGCCGTATGACCGCCCTCGCCGTGCCCGTCCCGGCCGGCGGTACGCCGTCCGGGACGGGCGGGACGGGCCGTGCCGTCCGGCGCCCGCACCGCGTGGCGCTGGTGGTGTGGGGCCTCGCCGTGACCGCCGCCGCGGTGTACCTGGTGTGGCTGCACTCCTTGGCCGACGAGGCCCGCGGAGGCACGAGCGCCTGTGCCGTCCCGCCCGCCGACGGTCTGCCCTCCTGCGCCTCGGTCGCCGCGATCACCGCCGACGACGTGTACGGCGGCGGCATCTCCCTGGTCGCCGGTGCCCTGGCCCACCTGGTCCTCCCGGTGGCCGCCTGGGCGGGCGCCGCGCTCGTCGCCCGCGAGCTGGAGACCGGCACCGCCCACTTCGCCTGGACCCAGGGCGTGTCACCGACGCGCTGGCTGGCCGCCAGGCTCGCCGTCCCGGCCGCCCTGCTCACCGCGGGCACCGGCACCCTCGTCCTGCTGCATGTGTGGGCCCGCGGGGACGGCGACCCGAACCTGGTCGGGGACTGGTACCACCCCGACGTCTTCATCGCCACGGGACCGGCCTGTGTCGCGTACGCCCTGGCGGCCCTCGCCCTCGGCGCGCTCATCGGCCTCCTGGTCCGGCGCACGCTGCCCGCCGCCGGACTGACCTTTGCCGCCTGCCTCGTCCTCCACAACGTCATGACCCGTTTCCGCGAGGACCTGTGGCCCACCGTCACCCGCACCGGCGGGGGCGAGCTGCCGCGCTCGGCGTTCACCGTCGCGTGGTCCGAGCGGTCCACGGCCTTCCATCCCCGGTCGCACTACTGGCCCCTCCAGTTCATGGAGACCGGCCTGCTGCTCACGGTGACGGCCGTGGCGACGACCGCCGCCTTCCGGCTGCTGCGGCGCCGTACCGCCTGAAAGGGCGCATGCCGCCCGTACCGGGAGGCCGCGGGACCCCGTACGTCCCTCCACGGGGGGAGGGACGTACGGTTGCGGCATATTCCGGTGGACGTGGACGCCCGCGAGCCGCTCCCCGATATCCCACACGCCATGTCTCCGTAACCGTCGGTTCAGACGGACTTGCGAGGCTCGGCGAATGAAGCCCGCCGTGCCAGAGCCTTCGCCTCCCCCCGAGGGAACCGCGGGGAACGGGGACGCGCGCGACGTCGCCGCGCTCCCGCCCGCGCAGTCCGACGCGCCCGTTTCGCTCCTGACGCGGAAGAATGGCTCCATGAGCCAGCCCAGCACCCAGGCACAGGTCCAGCACGCCCAGCCCTCCGTGGGCTCCATAGCCGCGCACCGGCCGCACACGGTGTCGGCCACCGTCTCCGATCTCGAACCCGACCTCGACGCCGATCTCGACGCGTACGAGGAGGCGCCGTTCGACGGTCCCCAGCTCCCGCAGGGTCGTTTCCTCGACCGGGAGCGCAGCTGGCTGGCGTTCAACGAGCGGGTCCTCGAACTCGCCGAGGACCCCAACACCCCGCTGCTGGAGCGCGCCAACTTCCTGGCGATCTTCGCCAGCAACCTGGACGAGTTCTTCATGGTCCGGGTGGCCGGCCTGAAGCGCCGTATCGCCACCGGTGTCGCCACCCGGTCCGCGTCCGGCCTCCAGCCGCGCGAGGTGCTGGAGATGATCTGGGCCCGCTCCCGCGAGCTGATGGCCCGGCACTCCGCCTGCTACCACGAGGACGTCGCCCCCGCCCTGGCGGAGGAGGGCATCCACCTGGTCCGCTGGAACGAGCTCCAGGAGAAGGAACAGGCCCGCCTGTTCACCCTCTTCCGGCACCAGATCTTCCCCGTGCTGACCCCGCTGGCGGTCGACCCGGCGCACCCCTTCCCGTACATCTCGGGTCTCTCGCTGAACCTCGCGGTCGTCGTCCGCAACCCCGTCACCGGCCACCGCCACTTCGCCCGCGTCAAGGTGCCGCCGCTGCTCTCCCGCTTCCTGGAGAGCTCCCCGGGCCGCTACGTCCCCATCGAGGACGTCATCGCCGCCCATCTGGAGGAGCTGTTCCCGGGCATGGAGGTGCTGGAGCACCACGCCTTCCGGCTCACCCGCAACGAGGACCTGGAGGTCGAGGAGGACGACGCCGAGAACCTCCTCCAGGCCCTGGAGCGGGAGCTCATGCGGCGCCGCTTCGGACCGCCGGTGCGCCTGGAGGTCGAGGAGTCCATCGACCGCGAGGTGCTGGACCTCCTCGTCCGCGAGCTGAAGATCAGCGAGGCCGAGGTGTACCCGCTGCCGGGCCCCCTGGACCTCACCGGCCTGTTCCGCGTGGCCTCCCTGGACCGTCCCGAGCTGAAGTACCGCAAGTTCATCGCGGGCGTCCACCGCGACCTCGCCGAGGTCGAGACGGCCTCCGAGCCCGACATCTTCGCCGCCCTGCGCACCCGGGACGTGCTGCTGCACCACCCCTACGACTCGTTCTCCACCTCCGTGCAGGCCTTCCTCCAGCAGGCGGCCGAGGACCCGGACGTCCTCGCCATCAAGCAGACCCTGTACCGGACCTCCGGCGACTCCCCGATCGTCGACGCGCTGATCGACGCCGCCGAGTCCGGCAAGCAGGTCCTCGTCCTGGTCGAGATCAAGGCCCGCTTCGACGAGCACGCCAACATCAAGTGGGCGCGCAAGCTGGAGGAGGCCGGCTGCCACGTGGTCTACGGCCTGGTCGGCCTGAAGACCCACTGCAAGCTGTCCCTGGTGGTCCGCCAGGAGGGCGACACGCTCCGGCGCTACTGCCACGTCGGCACCGGCAACTACCACCCGAAGACGGCCCGGCTCTACGAGGACCTCGGCCTGCTCACCGCCGACCCGCAGGTGGGCGCGGACCTCTCCGACCTCTTCAACCGCCTGTCGGGCTACTCGCGCCGCGAGACCTACCGCCGGCTCCTGGTCGCCCCCAAGTCCCTGCGGGACGGCCTGATCGCACGGATCAACAAGGAGGTCCAGCACCACCGTGCCGGACGTCCCGCGTTCGTGCGCATCAAGGTCAACTCGATGGTCGACGAGGCGATCATCGACGCGCTCTACCGCGCGTCCCAGGCGGGCGTGCCCTGTGACGTCTGGGTGCGCGGCATCTGCGCGGTCCGCCCCGGCGTCACCGGCCTGTCGGAGAACATCCGGGTCCGCTCGATCCTCGGCCGCTTCCTCGAACACTCCCGGGTCTTCGGCTTCGGCAACGGCGGCGAACCCGAGGTGTGGATCGGCAGCGCCGACATGATGCACCGCAACCTCGACCGCCGTATCGAGGCGCTGGTCCGGGTCACCGACCCGGCCCACCGGGCGGCCCTCAACCGGCTCCTGGAGACCGGTATGTCGGACACCACCGCGTCCTGGCACCTCGGCCCGGACGGCGAGTGGACCCGGCACGCGACCGACGCGGACGGTCAGCCCCTGCGCAACATCCAGGAGATGCTCATAGACGCCCGGAGGCGCCGGCGTGGCACAGCAACACCTTGAACCGACGGAACCGCTCCTGGCCGGGCCGGTGACCGGGGACGCCCTCGCGGGCTACCTGCGGGCCCAGGCCACGGAGTTCCTCCGCGCCCTGCGGCTGCACCGCGAATCCGGCGGTACGACGGCCGCGGGGCCCGGCGCCGGGCCGGACGCGGAGGACCCCGTCGACGCGGCCCGCGCCCTGCGCCGCTCCCTCCGCCGCATCAGCGCCAGCCTCCACACCTTCCGCCCCCTCCTCGACGCCGACTGGTCCGAGTCCCTGCGCCCCGAACTCGCCTGGCTCTCCGGCACGCTGGGCATGGAGCACGCGTACGAGTCCCGGCTGGAGCGGCTGCTGCTGGCGCTGCACCGGCTGTCGGGGGCGGTGTTCCCGAGCCAGACGGTTGGCACTGGGGCGGCCGCATCTGCCGCTGGCGTAGCTGCGGGCAGTCGTGCCGCTGGGGCGGCGCCCGACCCAAAGCGAGCGGCACAGCAAAGCGCCGGTTCCCCCTCCCACCCCGCAGCCCCGGACCGCGGCAACCTCACAGTAGGCGCCGCCAAAGCAGGCGCCCTCCTGGACCGCCAGCTGACACTGGCCCGCACCCGAGCCCACAGCACAGCCCTCCAGGCCCTGGGATCAAGCCGCTTCCACGCGGTAGCCGACTGCATCGCCGTACTGGCCAGCGAGGTCCCCCTGACCCAGACCGCCCCCACCACGGACCTCCACCCCCTCGCCACGGCCGCCGAGGAACGCCTCACGGACGCCGTCACCGCCCTCCCCCTCGTCACCGCCGGCCACCCCTACAACGCGGAGGCCCTGATCCACGGCCTCTCCCCCGACCCGGCCCCGCACCCCCAGGACGCCCCCTGGCACCAGGTCCGGCTGCTGCTCCGCCTGCACCGCTACGCCCGCGAGGTCCTCCAGGGCACCGGCGCCCCCGTCGACGTACGACTGCTCGACGCGGGCCAGGCCCTGGACCGGCACCGGGACGCCTCGGAGGCGGCGGCCGCCGCGGCCCAGGCGGCGCGCACCCCCCGGATCGCCCCCGCGACGGCCTACGCCCTCGGCGTCCTGCACGCCGACCAGCGGCACGAGGTGGAGGCGGCCCGCTTCGCCTTCCAGCAGTCGTGGCAGAAACAGCCGGTCAACACCTGAGGCCGGTCAGCGTCTGAGGCCGGCCCCACCTGAGGCCGGTCCACACCTGAAGGAGGCGGCGACCCCAGTGACCGAGACCCGGGAAACCCCTGTCCAGGCGGCCGGCTGCGTCCTGTGGCGCCGCTCCCCGGCCGACGGCGAGCTGGAGGTCTGCCTCGTCCACCGGCCGAAATACGATGACTGGTCGCACCCGAAAGGCAAGCTCAAGCGCGCCGAGGACCCCCTCGCGGGCGCGCTGCGCGAGGTCGCCGAGGAGACCGGGTACCGGGCCGCGCCGGGCGCCCCGCTGCCGACGGTCCGCTATCTCGCGAACGGCCGGCCCAAGCAGGTCCGCTACTGGGCGGCCGAGGCCACGGAAGGCATGTTCACACCGAACGACGAGGTCGACCGCATCCTCTGGCTGCACCCGGCCGCCGCCCGCGCCCGGCTGACCCAACCGAGGGATCGCACCCTCGTGGACGCCCTGCTCACAGCGCTGCACCTGGCATAGTCCGAAACGGTCACGCGGCGTGTCCGTCCGGGATCTCCCCGTGTCCTCGACGTAAGCGTTCCGTGACCTCACCGCACCGTCCACCAGGGTTCACCCCTCGTTCATTTACGGCCATCGGCGCCTTCACCTGATCTGCCTAATTTCGGCCTTACGCGGTGCGGACCGCACGTCGAACACGTGGCCGCATCACCCAGTCTTCGCACGCCGCCGGTTCAGGACGGCGGCTCCTGGAAGGAACTCCCTCAAGTGAAGCTTCAGCGCAAGAACCGGCGGGCTCTCGCTCTCGGCGCGATCGCCGTCTCCGGCGCCCTGGCCCTCACGGCGTGCGGCTCCGACGACACCAGCAACGGCGGTGGCGCCAGCGGGGGCGCGACCGCCGCCGCGGGCAACATCAAGTGCGACGACGCCAAGGGCCAGCTGCTCGCCGACGGCTCCTCCGCGCAGAAGAACGCGATCGACGCCTGGGTCAAGCAGTTCACCCAGGCCTGTGGCGTGCAGATCAACTACAAGGGCTCCGGCTCGGGCGCGGGCATCACCGCGTTCACCAACGGCCAGGTCGCCTTCGCCGGCTCCGACTCCGCGCTGAAGCCGGAAGAGGTCACCGCCTCCAAGAAGGTCTGCACCGGCGGCCAGGCGATCGACCTCCCGATGGTCGGCGGCCCGATCGCGGTCGGCTTCAACGTCTCCGGCGTCGACAAGCTCACGCTCGACTCCGCCACGCTCGCCAAGATCTTCGACAGCAAGATCACCAACTGGAACGACCCGGCGATCGCCAAGCTGAACCCCGGCGTCAAGCTGCCCAGCCTGAAGATCCAGCCGTTCCACCGCTCGGACGAGTCCGGCACCACGGACAACTTCACCAAGTACCTGATCGCCACCGCCAAGAAGGACTTCCCCTACGAGGGCGGCAAGGCCTGGCAGGCCAAGGGCGGCCAGTCCGCGTCCGGCTCCTCCGGTGTGGCCCAGCAGGTCAAGGAGACCAACGGCGCCATCGGCTACTTCGAGCTGTCGTACGCCAAGGACGGCATCAAGCCGATCTCCCTCGACACCGGCGCCTCCGCCCCGGTCGAGGCCACCGTCGACAACGCCACCAAGGCCATCGCCGAGGCCGAGGTCGTGGGCACCGGCAAGGACCTCGCGCTGAAGCTCAACTACAACACCAAGGCCGACGGTGCCTACCCGATGGTCCTGGTGACGTACGAGATCGCCTGCGACAAGGGCAACAAGGCCGACACGCTGGCCGCCACCAAGGCGTTCCTGCGCTACGTCGCCTCCGAGGACGGTCAGAAGATCCTCGCGGAGAACGACTACGCGCCGATCCCCGCCGACATCATCGCCAAGGTCCGCACCACCATCGAGGGCCTGAGCTGACCTGAGCGCGGTCCGGCCCGGGCCCACGAACCCCGGGCCGGACCGCCTCGTCCGGTGCACCGCCGCCAGGAACCGCACGCCACGTACGGCTCCGCAGACCGGAGAACCCGATGGACACCAAAGAGATAACCGACACTCCTCCCCCCGCCCCACAGCCCACGCCGGCCGAGCAGAAGCGCGCGGCCCGCGGCGCCACCCGACCCGGCGACCGGATCTTCCTCGGTCTCTCCCGCGGCTCGGGCATCCTGCTGCTGGTGATCATGGCCGCCATCGCCGGCTTCCTCACCTACCGCGCCTCGATCGCGATCAGCAAGGACGAGGCCAACTTCTTCACCGCCTTCGAGTGGAACACCGGCGTCGTACCGCCCCGGTTCGGCATCGCCGTCCTGGTCTTCGGCACGATCGTCTCCTCGATCGTCGCCATGGTCATCGCGGTCCCGATCGCCGTCGCCATCGCGCTGTTCCTCACGCACTACGCCCCGCGCAGGCTGAGCGGCCCCATCGCGTACGTGATCGACCTGCTCGCCGCCGTGCCGTCCATCGTCTACGGCCTCTGGGGCGCCCTGGTCCTCGTACCGAACATGAACGGGCTCTACGGCTGGCTCGACGACTACCTCGGCTGGACCGGCATCTTCTCCTGGCAGGGCGGCGCGCCCCGCTCGATGCTCACCGTCGGCATCCTGCTCGCGATCATGATCCTGCCGATCATCACCAACGTGAGCCGCGAGGTCTTCCGTCAGGTCCCGCAGATGCACGAGGAAGCCGCCCTGGCCCTCGGCGCCACCCGCTGGGAGGTGATCCGCATGGCGGTCATCCCCTTCGGCCGCTCCGGCGTGATCTCCGCCTCGATGCTCGGCCTCGGCCGCGCGCTCGGCGAGACGATGGCCGTGGCCACCGTGCTCTCGCCGACCTTCGACATCCAGGCCAGCCTGCTCGACCCGGGCGGCGGCACCTTCGCCCAGAACATCGCCAGCAAGTTCAGTGAGGCCGGCGACATCGGCCGGGACGCGCTGATCGCCTCCGGTCTGGTCCTGTTCGTCATCACCCTGCTGGTCAACGGTGGGGCGCGTGCGATCATCGCCCGCCGCAAGGAGTACTCGGGGGCCAACGCATGAGCAACGCCGTCATCGCCGACAAGCCCCGCAGCACCCTGCGCGGCGCGCGCCTGCCCAAGTGGGCGCCGTACGCCATCGCCGCCGGCTCCCTCGCCGTGGGCATCGGCATCAGCCTGGCCGCCGGTCTGCACAGCAACATCCAGTGGGGCCTGATCGCCGCGGTCCTCTTCGTCGTCGGCACGTACGTCATCGCCGCCCGCGTCGAGGGTCCCCGCCAGGCCAAGGACCGGATCGCGACCTCGCTGGTCTGGGTCGCCTTCCTGCTCGCCGTGATCCCGCTGGTCTCCCTGGTGTGGTCGACGATCTCGCGCGGTGTGAAGGTCCTCGACATCTACTTCCTGACCCACTCGATGGGTCTGATCGCCGACTCCGAGCCCGGCGGCGGTATCTACCACGCCATCATCGGCAGCCTGGAGCAGGTCGGTCTCGCGACCGTCATCGCCGCGCCGATCGGTGTGCTCACCGCGATCTACCTGGTGGAGTACGGGCGCGGCAACCTCGCTCGTGCCGTCACCTTCTTCGTGGACGTCATGACGGGCATCCCGTCGATCGTCGCGGGTCTGTTCATCCTCTCGATCATGCTGATGTTCGAGATGCAGCCCTTCGGTTTCGCCGGCTCGATGGCCCTGGCGATCCTGATGATGCCGGTCGTCGTCCGCTCCACCGAGGAGATGCTCAAGCTCGTCCCGAACGAGCTGCGCGAGGCCTCCCTGGCGCTCGGCGTCCCGAAGTGGCGCACCATCCTGAAGGTGGTCCTGCCGACCTCCCTCGGCGGCATCACCACCGGCATCATGCTGGCGGTCGCCCGTATCGCGGGCGAGACCGCGCCGGTGCTCCTGCTGGTGTGGGGGAACTCGCTCATCAACTCGAACCCCTTCGAGGGTGCGCAGCAGTCGCTTCCGCTGTACATCTATCAGCAGTACGCGAACAGCGCGGGCTCCGGAGCGGCCTACGACCGCGCCTGGGCGGCGTCGCTGACGCTGATCGCCTTCGTGATGATCCTGAATCTGGTGGCTCGCGGCATCGCCCGCTGGAAGGCCCCCAAGACCGGTCGCTGACGCGGCCACTCAGCGACCGATCTGAAACTCTGGAAGTGACGTAATCATGGCCAAGCGAATCGACGTAAGCGGGCTGACCGCCTACTACGGATCCCACAAGGCGATCGACGACATCTCGATGACCGTCGAGCCGCGCTCGGTGACGGCCTTCATCGGCCCCTCCGGCTGTGGCAAGTCGACGTTCCTGCGCACGCTGAACCGTATGCACGAGGTCACCCCCGGCGGCCGGGTCGAGGGCAAGGTGCTGCTGGACGACGAGGACCTGTACGGCCACGGCATCGACCCGGTGTCCGTGCGGCGTGAGGTCGGCATGGTGTTCCAGCGCCCCAACCCCTTCCCGACGATGTCGATCTTCGACAACGTGGCGGCGGGGCTGCGGCTGAACGGCTCGTACAAGAAGTCCGAGCTCGCGGATGTCGTGGAGAAGTCCCTCAAGGGCGCGAACCTCTGGAACGAGGTCAAGGACCGGCTGAACAAGCCCGGCTCGGGCCTGTCCGGCGGCCAGCAGCAGCGTCTGTGCATCGCGCGCGCGATCGCGGTGGAGCCGAACGTCCTGCTCATGGACGAGCCCTGCTCCGCCCTCGACCCGATCTCCACCCTCGCCATCGAGGACCTGATCGGTGAGCTGAAGGAACGGTTCACGATCGTCATCGTGACCCACAACATGCAGCAGGCGGCGCGGGTCTCCGACCGCACGGCGTTCTTCAACCTGTCCGCCGTCGGCCAGCCCGGAAAGCTCATCGAGATCGACGAGACCGAGCGCATCTTCTCCAACCCGTCGGTCCAGGCCACGGAGGACTACATCTCCGGCCGCTTCGGCTGACCGACCCAGAACCCCTCGCGGTGCTGCATGGCGGTGCCACCGCGAGGCCGAAAAGGGCCCGCCTCCTGCGCGATGCGCGGGGGGCGGGCCCGTTTCCGTCGATGCCTGCGGCGCGCTGTGCGGCCCCGGTGGGGGTGCGCGTAGCGCCTTCTGTCCGGTGGGTGGGTCGGGGCCGGGCCGGGGGGTCTCCGTCCTCGGTCCGGCGGAACTGTTCTGCCTAGAGGTCCCGCGTGTCGGACGCCGGCCGCTGCGGGCGGACACCCCCCGCCCCGTCCCCTCACCGCCGTGGGCGACTGCGTCATCACCGGCTGCCTGTCCTCACCTCAGGGGCGCGGGGAACTGCGCGACCAACCACAACGCACCCGCAGCCGCTCTACGACCGCACGAGGCACCCACCTAAGGGGCGCGGGGAACTGCGCGACAAGCCCCCACACACCCGCAGCCGCCCCACGACCTCACGAGGCACCCCAAAAGGCGCCGGGGTCGAAGGGGCGGAGCCCCTGGGGATGGGACGGGTAGGGGCGGCGGGGGCGAGAAAACCGGCTTTACAGAAACGCGAGATTGACGATCCAGAAGGAGCACGCCGCCACCGCCGCAGCGGCCGGCATCGTGATGAACCAGCCGAGGATGATGTTCTTGGCAACACCCCACCGCACCGCGTTCACCCGCTTCGTCGCCCCCACACCCATGATCGCGGACGTGATGACATGAGTCGTGGAAATCGGCGCCTTGAAAAGAAACGCCGTGGCGAACATGATCGACGCCCCAGTCGTCTCCGCGGCAAACCCCTGCGGCGGATCCAACTCAATGATCTTGCGCCCAAGCGTCCGCATGATCCGCCACCCACCCGCATACGTCCCCAGCGACAACATCACCGCGCACACGATCTTGACCCAGACCGGAATGGGATCGCCGTAGTCCTCGACGTCGGCGATGACGAGCGCCATCACCACGATGCCCATCGTCTTCTGCGCGTCCTGGAGGCCGTGCCCGAGGGCCATACCGGCCGCGGACACGGTCTGCGCGATACGGAACCCACGCTTGGCCTTGTGGGGATTGGCCCGCCGGAAGATCCACATGATGGCGGTCATCACGAGATAGCCGGCGACCAGACCGACCACCGGCGAGATGAACATCGGGATGACGACCTTCTCCAGCACGCCGTGCCAGTACACGGTCGTACCGCCCGCGAGCGCGGCCCCCACCATCCCGCCGAACAGCGCGTGCGAGGAGGAGGAAGGGAGGCCGAAGTACCAGGTGATCAGGTTCCAGGTGATCGCGCCCACGAGGGCCGCGAAGAGGATGCCCATCCCCTTCGACCCCTCGGGTGTCTGGATCAGGCCCTCGCTGACGGTCTTGGCGACCCCGGAACCGAGAAACGCACCGGCAAGGTTCATGACAGCGGCCATCGCGAGCGCCGCCCGGGGCGTGAGCGCACGCGTCGACACGGACGTGGCGATCGCGTTGGCCGAGTCGTGGAAGCCGTTGGTGTAGGTGAAGAAGAGCGCGACCCCGATGGTCGCTACCAGAGCGAAGGTGTCCATGAAGTGCTCAGGACTCCTTGACGGCGATGGTCTCCACCGTGTTCGCCACGTGCTCGAACGCGTCGGCCGCTTCCTCCAGCACGTCCACGATCTGCTTGAGCTTCAGCACCTCGATGGCCTCGTACTTGCCGTTGAAGAGCATGGCCAGCAGCTTGCGGTGGATCTGGTCGGCCTGGTTCTCCAGCCGGTTGACCTCGATCCAGTACTCGGTGAGGTTGTCCATGGTCCGGAGGTTCGGCATGGCCTCGGCCGTCAGCTCCGCCGCCCGTGCCAGTACCTCGATCTGCTGCTCGACGCCCTTGGGGAGTTCCTCGACGTTGTAGAGGACGACCAGGTCGACGGCCTCCTCCATGAAGTCCATGATGTCGTCGAGGGACGACGCGAGGTTGTAGATGTCCTCGCGGTCGAAGGGCGTGATGAACGAGGAGTTCAGCTGGTGGAAGATCGCGTGCGTGGCATCGTCACCCGCGTGTTCAGCGGCCCGCATACGCTCTGCGATCTCGGCCCGGGCGGAAGCGTCCGCCCCGAGCAGTTCCATCAGGAGCTTCGAGCCCGTGACGATGTTGTCCGCGGAGGCGGCGAACATGTCGTAGAAGCTCGTCTCCCTGGGGGTCAGACGAAAGCGCACAAGGGGTCCTCGGGGTGCATCGGTTTCGGTCAGGCTGATGCTAAGTGCATCATCCGGCCACGGCTAATGGGCCGTCCCCCAGTGTCGCCCATCAGGCAGAGTGGTCGGCACGGGGGCCTTCCGCAGGCCCTATACCCAGCAAAGTTCGGTACGATATACCCAGTAGGGGTATATGAATGTCCCCAGTGTGCCCAGTGATGTGGAGGACGCGATGACGACCACCGAGGCCGGAGCGGAAGCGCCTTCCCCCACTCCCGCGGCCGAAACCGTGCACGGCTACCACAAGCAGAAGGACGAGCACCTCAAGCGGCTGCGCCGCATCGAGGGCCAGATCCGTGGCCTGCAGCGGATGGTCGACGAGGACGTCTACTGCATCGACATACTCACCCAGGTGTCCGCCTCCACCAAGGCCCTCCAGTCCTTCGCCCTCCAGCTGCTGGAGGAGCATCTGCGCCACTGCGTCGCCGACGCGGCCGTCAAGGGCGGCGCCGAGGTCGACGCGAAGGTGGAGGAGGCGACGAAGGCGATCGGCCGCCTGCTGCGCACCTGAGCCGGCCCGTCCTCAGGGAGATGCCTCCGGCTCAGAAGCCGGAGGCATCCGCACGTTCTTCGGCCACGCGCAGCACCTCGTCGATGCTCTCCAGGCTGAGCCGTTCCTCGCCGGCCGCCGAGGCCGCGATGATCAGCTCTCCGCACAGTTCGATCTCGGCGAGGGCCACGTGGTCCTGAACTGCCGTACCGCCGACCGGAGCCACGCGCATCACCTCTTCTCTGCCGTTACCGACTTCCTAGAGTAGGGAGCGGCATACGCACCGCGCATGGCACGGACGGGCTAGTTCTTGACGCCCGTCACGGCCTCCTGCCCCCGGCGGCGGGCCTCATTCCTCGGCGATCTTCCCGGCGTAGATGTCCCCGGACGCGGGCAGTCGTACGTCCGTCCGCACCCCGAAGTCGTACAGCAGCGTCGTGGAGGCGACCGCCACCGTGCCGTTGCGCTCGCCGCTCACGAAGCTGAACCGGTGCCGGATCTTGCGGATCCGTCCCTCGTCGTCGAGGTAGACGTCGAACGGCACCTCGGCCGTGGCGAACCCTTTCGCCGCCGCCGCGAGCGGCCCCCTGTTCCCAGCGGAAGCGCCCCTGGCCGCCACGCCGAGATCCGCCGTCCCCCGGTAGTGCCGCACCGCGGCCCCCGCGACCTCGGTCTCCCCCATGTACGTCGCCGACCGCGTCCCGCGCAGCACCTCGGCCGCGGCGAACGGGTCCGTGGCCCCACCGGTGACCAGGTTCCCGTCGGACAGCGTGGCGGTGTCGACCCGCACCCACTTGTCGGCGGGCACTCCCGCGCCCCGGTTCTTCATGAACAGCGCGCCGGGTGCGAGGAGTTCGGTGATCGGCCGGTGCTCGTTCGTCCCCGCCGGGTCCTGCGGCAGCACCACCTTCAACCGGCCCAGCTGCCGCCGGTAGTCGTACACGCCCTCGCCCCGGATGGTCACCCGCGTCCCGCCGGTGGCCATCTCCATGGACGTCCGCGCCTTCGAACTCCCCGCCTCCACCAGGGCGTCGGCGACCTGCCGCACGGTCTGCACCGGATCCGCGCCCCGTCCGTCCGCGGACCCCTCCGCGCTCCCCGCGCACCCCGTGGTCCCGAGACACACACAGGCGACGACCGCCGCCCCCACCCGTGCTCCGCCCGTCCGCCTCTGCCGCTCCGCCATCGCCTGCCTGCCCCCCAGCGGGTACGTCCGTCACGGGCTCCTTGTCGTTCCGGATAACGACGGGTAGGTGGCCCCGTCACGCGCATACCCGCGCTTTACCCGGGCTGGGTAACGTTGTCGGCGTGGCTCAGCAGGACAGGCTCCCCCCTCCTCCGGACACCCCGGAGCACCGCACGTCCACCATCGAGAAGGGCCGCTTCTGCACGGCCCACTGCACCTGCGGCTGGCGAGGCCCGGCCCGAAGAGCAAGAAGCCTGGCAAGAACAGACGCCCAGGCACACACGTCCACGTAACGCACTCGAGCCGCCATAGCTGCGGGCAATCGTGCCGCCTAGGGCGGCGCCCGTCCCACAGAGAGGCGGCACCCGGCAAGCGCCGGTGAGCGACCCCACCCCCGGCCGGCCACAGACACCCCGCACCATGGAACCCCGGCCCCCAGCACTCCGTCTCGTTCCACGTAACCCCACGGGAGGCAACATGGAACGGCGCACCTTCATAGGCGGCACCGCAGCAACCCTGGCCGCAGCCGCAACGGCCTGCAAAACAACCAGCAGCTCCGGTTCCGGGTCGAGCACTTCGACGGCGACCACCCGGACCACCGCCACCGCCACAAAGACCTCCCGCACCACCCCCGCCACCTGGACCGCTCTGGCCCGAGACCTCGACGGCCCCCTCATCCGCCCCGGCGACACCAACTGGCCCGCGGCACACCAGCTCTACAACACCCGCTTCGACCCCCTCAAACCCGCCGCCGTCGCCTACATCGCCCACGCCGAGGACATCCGCACGGCCCTCACCTACGCCCGCGCCCACAACGTCCACGTGGCGATCCGAAACGGCGGCCACTCCTACGCCGGCTGGTCATCAGGCAACGGCCGCCTGATCATCGACGTATCGAAACTCAACCGCGTCAGGGCGAGCGGCACCACGGCAGTGGTAGGCGCCGGCTCCAAGCTGATCGACGTCTACCGCGCCCTCGCGGCGAAGGGCGTCACGATCCCCGCGGGCTCCTGCCCGAGCGTCGGCGTCTCCGGCCTCACCCTCGGCGGCGGCCACGGCGTCGTCTCCCGCGCGTACGGCCTGACCTGCGACAGCCTCACGCAGGCGACGATCGTCACGGCGGACGGCAAGCAGCTCACCGCGAACGCCACCGACCACAAGGACCTCTTCTGGGCCCTGCGCGGCGCGGGCAACGGCAACTTCGGCGTCGTCACGGAACTCCAGTACAGAACGCACCCCGCCCCCCAGGCGGTGACGGCGTACCTGTCGTGGCCCTGGGCGAGGGCGGCCGCGGTGATGAGGGCCTGGCAGGAGTGGGGCCCCACCCAGCCCGACGAGATCTGGTCGTCGCTGCACCTGGAGGGCCACGCCGGCGGCACCCCGACGGTCTCCGTCGCCGCCTTCTCCCTCGGCACCCACGGCGAACTGCAGAACGCGGTCGACCGCCTCGCCGCCAAGGTCGGCGCCCGGGCGACCAGCGTCTCCCTGCGTCGTCGTACGTACGAGGAGGCGATGGAGATCTACGCCGGCTGCTCGTCCTTCTCCTCCGACGCCCAGTGCCACCTGCCCGGCTCCACCCCGGGCCGCACCCCGACGGGCGCCCTGGGCCGGGAGACGTACGCTGCGAAGTCGGACTTCTTCGACCGTTCGCTCTCCACCGCCGGGATCCAGACCCTGCTGAAGCAGCTGCGGTCGGTGCGCGGCGGCTCGGGCAGCATCGCGTTCACGGCGCTCGGCGGCGCGGTGAACCACGTCTCGCCGACGGCGACGGCGTTCGTCCACCGCCGCTCGCGCATGCTGGCCCAGTACATCGCCTCGTGGCGGGCCGGCACGAGCGGCACGACGGCGCAGTCCTGGCTGGCCTCGGCCCACACGGCGATGAAGCCGTACGCCTCAGGCGCGGCCTACCAGAACTACACGGACGCGAGCCTGAAGGACTGGCGCAAGGCGTACTACGGCGACGCGGCGACCCGTCTGACGAAGATCAAGAAGCAGTACGACCCGGACCGCTTCTTCACGTTCCCGCAGGCACTGTAGGGATCACGCCCGCTCAAGCCCCGCGGGGCTAGGCCGCGAGGTCCCGCTCCTCGGCCCCGGCCGCTTCCTTCCGCGCCCCGGGCACCACGGCTCCCTGCTCGTCCCCGTCGGCCGACGCCCCCCGCGCCCGGATCAGCCACCCGGCATGCGGGGACCGCTCGATCGCCTTGGTCACCGGAGTGAGCAGGGCCATGGCGACGGGAGAGAGCAGCAGGGCGACGGCCGTACCGAGCGCGAAGCCGCCGACGACGTCGGTCGGATAGTGCACGCCCATGTAGACCCGGCAGAAGCCCTCGGCGAGCGCGAGGCCGAGGCCCACGAGCCCGAACTTGCGGTGGGCGACGAAGAGGGCGACGGCCATGGCCATCGTGATGGTCGCGTGATCGCTCACGAAGGAGTAGTCGGTCTTGCCGTCGACGAGGACTTCCAGCCCTTGATGGGTGCGGAAGGGGCGGGGCCGCTCCACGAAGCCCCTTATCGGCACGTTCACCAGGACGGCGATGCCGGCCGCGAGCGGTGCCCACACCAGGGCGGCCACGGAGGACGCGGCGTCCTCGCCACCCTGGCGGCGCACGGTCCACCAGCAGCACAGGATGAGCAGCACGACGCCGAACAGGATTCCGTACTCGCCGACGAACTCCATGACCCGGTCGAACCACGGCGGAGCGTCCTTGGCGAGGCCGTTGATGTCGTACAGCAGATCGACGTCGGGGTTCGACCCGGATTCTGCGAGTCCAGCCATGGTGCGCGGCCCCTTCGTCGTCTCTCCCGGCGCGCGCCCTTGCTGCGCACCGCTGTTGCCCACCCCCGTGGTGTGTAGATCCGCTTCGCTCGCCTACGAAACCTAGGAACGCATGACTCCAGTCCATACGTTCCACACTCCACCGAATGATCACTCAGACGTTATCGAAGAGAGACTCATCCGTGCAGCTCAGGGGGTGGGTTCACGCTCGGTTCACACCGTCGTGGGGAGCGCTTTCGCGCCATCTTCGGTGACCCTCGTGGCGCCGAAATAGTCCGGGGTGTCGATCGGGTCGAACCGGATCACAGCACCCGTTCTCGGTGCGTCGATCATGTATCCGCCGCCCACGTAAATCCCCACATGCCGGATGGCACGCGAGTTCGTGAGGTCGTCCGAGAAGAACACCAGATCCCCGGGCAGCAGCTCGTCCCTGGCCGGATGCGGCCCCGCGTTGTACTGGTCGTTCGCCACCCTCGGCAGCGTGATCCCCACAGTCTCGTACGCCGCCTGCGTGAGCCCCGAGCAGTCGAATCGCCCGCCCTGCTCAGCGGTCCCGGTCCCGCCCCACAGATAGGGCGTCCCCAATTTCTTCTGCGCGTAGTCGATGGCACCGGCGGCCTGTTTCGAGGGATCGACCCGGCTTACGGGGGCGGCGAAGCTCTCCTCCAGCGTGGTGATCTGCTTCACGTAGTTCTGGGTTTCCCGGTACGGCGGAACACCCCCGTACTTGATGACCGCGTAAGCACCCGCGTTGTACGAGGCGAGCATGTTTTCGGTCAGATTCCCGGGAACGTCCTTCACGTACGAGGCGAGGGAACAGTCGTACGACGCGGCGGACGGAATCGCGTCATTGGGATCCCATACGTCCTTGTCGCCGTCCCCGTCGCCGTCGACCCCGTGCGTGGCCCAGGTCCCGGGGATGAACTGCGCGATCCCCTGGGCGGCCGCCGGGCTCTTGGCGGTGGGGTTGAATCCGCTCTCCTGGTAGAGCTGGGCGGCGAGCAGGGCCGGGTTGATGGCGGGGCAGAGGTTGCCCCACTTCTGCACCAGGCTCTGATAGGCGGCGGGCACGGCCCCCTTGGCGAGCGCCTTGGTGCCCCCGCTCACGGTGTTGGCGAGGTTTCCGGCGACGACGTACACACCGACGACGAGCAGCATCACGAAGCTGAGCGCCGCCCCGACGGCGACACCCCCCACGATCCATGCCTTACGCACCGTCAACCGCCCCTCGCCCACACGCAGTCCGCCCGCGTCAGTTTAGGAGCTTCCCACGGGAAAACCCCTGCAACCGGAGCTTTCTCAGCCGGTCCGGCCTTTCTCAGCCGGTGGAGTCCTTCTGGCACCGTTCCGCCGTCCGGTACAGCGCGCCGGCCTCCGCCCCCAGCACCACGCTGTACGACACGTCCGCGGTGAACCCGCCTCCCTCGTGCCCGCCCAGGACCCCGACGACCTGCCCGTCCCCGTTCACCCACGGGCTGCCGCTGGTGCCCCCGCTGAAGTCGGGACAGTCGACGCGTTGTTGTGTACGGCTGTGAAGGGTCGGCTTGTTGGTGCAGCGGACCGGCGTCTCCCGGGAGGCGGGGTAGCCGGTGACGGTCACGGCGGTCGCCCCCGTGGCCGTACCGACCACGAACCGATTGCCACCCACCGCGTCCTCGACCCCCCGGCCCCCGTTCTCCGCGACGGCCGCGAACCCCACGTCACTGTCCTCGTGCTGCCCCTTGGCCCACCCGTCCGGCAGATACCGCCGCACGATCCTCCACACACCGTGGGGAGCGCGGCCGTTCCGATACCCGGGCTCGAACACCAGCCCCCCGTCACCGTCGTCCAGGCAGTGCGCCGCGGTCACCAGGAGGTCCCGGCGCGGACTGTGCACGACGGAGGCGGTGCAGAAGTGCCCGTCCTTGGAGAACAGGGGGCCGACCCGGGCGCTCTCCGCGGTCGGCGCGGCCGTCACGGTGACCCCGAACGGCCCCGACCCGTCGTCCGCGGCGGCCTCGGAGGCCGAGGTGACGGTGAGCAGGACGACGACGTACAGGACGGCGGGGCAAGGCATGCGCTTCATCGGAACCCAGCATTCCGAACGAAGGTGAGAAACAGGTCAGCGCGACCGGCCCCACTCGGCCCACAGCAGCTTCCCGCCCTTGGACGCCCCCCACTCCCGCAGCACGGACACACCGACCGAGTCGGCACACGCCCGCACCAGGTGCAGTCCGCGCCCGCTCTCTGCGTCGCACGGCGGCGGTACGGCGTCCCCGGCGCGGAACCCCGGCGGGACCCTCGGATCCGTGTCCCAGACGGCGACTCGGAGGCGGCCGGGTTCCATGGCGCGGAGGCGGAGGGCGTACGGGCCGGTGGTGTGGCGGTGGGCGTTGGTGAGGAGTTCGGAGGCCAGGAGTTCGGCGGTGGGGGTGAGTTCGGCGTGTCCGTGTGCGGCGAGGACGGCGCGGAGGGTTGCGCGGCCGATCCCCGGTGCGTGTGGATCGTGCGGGAGGTGGAGGGTGTAGGACCAGGGCGGGGTTACGGTGGCCATGGAAGTCTCCGATCACTGTGGGGAGTTACTCGTTCACCCAGTGGCTTGCCACCCCGTCGGGCGGTGCGCTTCTGGGTATCGCGGCGCCGATCCCAAAGTAGCGGGCCGGTGTATAACCTTCATCCCATTCGGAGCTATACCTAAGGCAATCACCCATGTGGGTGACGACCAGTACGGAGGAACGACGGCATGCCCGTGAGGACGAACCCGACGGCGCGCCAACTCCGTTTCGGGGCCGAGCTGCGCAAGCTGCGCGAACGAGCGGGTCTGACATCGACCGAGGCGGCTCGGCTGCTCGGCATCAAGCAGGCACAGGTCAGCAACATGGAGACCGGACGCCTCGCGGTGAGCGCGGATCGGGTGCGCACGATGGCCTGCCAGTACGACTGCCCCGACAAGGCACTCGTCGAAGCCATCGCCGGGATGACCGGCGAACGCCGGCGCGGCTGGTGGGAGGAGTACCGGGAGATCCTGCCGTCCGGGCTACTGGACCTGGCCGAACTGGAGTCCCACGGAACCGCGTTGCGCACGGCCCACACCTCGGGCATCCCCGGCCTGCTTCAGACGCTGGACCACTCCCGTGAGATCTTCCGCCAGGTCGTTCCCGAGCTCTCGCCCCCCGAGGTGGAGCACCGCGCCTCCTTCCGAATCAAGCGCCAGGCCGTGCTCTTCCGGAAGACGCCGATCCCGTATCAGGCGATCATCCACGAGGCCGCCCTGCGCATGAGGTTCGGTGGACGCGAGATCGCCAAGCAGCAGCTGAAGCACCTGCTCAAGATGAGCGACCACCCCAACATCTCGATCCACGTGATCCCTTTCGACGCCGGCGGTTATCCCGGATCGGGCCAGCCCATCTACTACGTCCACGGACCCGTACCGCAACTCGACACCGTCCAGCTCGACCAGTCGCACGGAATCGCCCTGCTGGATGCCGAGGCGCAACTCGACAAGTACCGCAAGGTCCTCGACCGCCTGATGGCCCTGAGCCTGATCGAACTGGAGTCACGAGCCCTCATCCACAGCGTCATCCAGTCCCTCTGAGAGGCAGGCATGTCCACCATCTCCTGGCAGAAGTCCACCCACTGCGGCGAAGGCGAGTCCTGTGTACACGTCGGCGCAGCCCCCCGCACCGCCAAGATCCACATAACCGAATCCAGCGACCCCACCCCCTCCATACTCACCGCCACCCCCGCCGCCTTCGACGCCCTCCTCACCGCACTCAAGAAGGAGCCCCACCGTGGGTGACATCCCCGCCGACCTGACCTGGACCCGTGCCGCCCCGCCGGAGGCGACCGGGCCCGGGCCGTGGATCGAGATCGCGTTCGGGGAGAGCACGGAAGGGGACGACGGGGACGCCCCCGTCTACCTGAGGGAGACCAGCGCCCCGGAGACCGTCGTCACGACGACCCGCCGCAAGTGGGACGCCTTCGTACTCGGCGTACAGGCAGGCGAGTTCGACCACTTCGTGGAGGCCGCGCAGAATCCTCCGCATGCATAGAAGCCGTGTGTTCGCCCTTCTGATCGACACCCCCGGGCCGGAGGCCGCCGCCGCGGCGGCCTTCTGGTCGGCGGCGCTGGGCGCGCCGGCCCACCCCGTGCCGGAGGAGGAGCAGTTCACGTCGTTGCGCGAGGCGATCCCCGGTCTGGTCACGGCCGTCCAGGCGGTCGCGGCGGACGACGCGCCCCGCTTTCACATCGACATCGAGACCGACGACGTAGAAGCGGAAACGGCACGGCTGCTGGAACTCGGCGCGACACAAGTGGCCCAGTGGCTGGAGTGCCGCGTACTGCGCGCCCCCGGAGGTCACTTGCTGTGTGTCATTCCGGTGCACAGCGACCCCGAATTGTTCAAGTCCCAAGCACGAACCTGGACCTGAGGAATGGCCCTCGTGGACATTCCGTGGATACCCGCTGGTAGATGCGCCACCGCACCGAAAACGTTCACTTCGGCTGATAACTTCCGCCTGACCTGCCCGGGGGACACCGAGGGCAGGCCACGACCTTCACAAATGAATCATGGCGGAATTCCGTGCGCACTTCTCGTAGAACTCCAGAGGGAAGGCACCGCTGGCGGGTGCCGAAAAGCCGACGTGGCCGTATGTTCGCAGCCGGGGCGATATCCGTCCTGGCGATGGCGATCGTGGCGCCGTTCGCGTCCGCGGCCCTGACCGACTCGTCGGAAACCGACGGACCGACCCTTTCCGACAGGGTGACCGACACCTCCCGACTGCCTTCCGGCTGGCAGGACTCCGACGACAGGATCGTCACGTACGACGGGGACAGCACAGGACTGCACGTCCTGGTCGCGGACGCCGCGAACGCGTACGCCTGGCGCACCGCGGCCACCCTGTCCGAGCCGGGCATCGACACCGACCAGTGGATCGGCCAGAGCTGTGTGACGGCGTCCGGTGACCGCGCGGTCGTCGTCTACGCGCCCCGGCAGGTCGTCAACGACCAACAGAGCTTCCAGCAGGGCGCGTTCGCGGCCGTGGTCGACCTGAGGTCCGGCAAGGTGACCAAGCTGCCGGAGCTGGTCTCCATGGCCTACTTCAACCCGGGCTGCGGCGACGGCGAACAGGCCGTCCTCTCCCGGCCGGACGGCGACGGCACGCAGTTGCTGACGCTCGACGCGCGGCTGGGCAGGCTGACGCACGAGCAGACCGTGCCGGGCCAGCTCACCTCCCCCGTGCCCTTCGGCTCCGGGATCGCCGCGGCGGCCGGCAAGTCGGTGGTGTCGGTGAACGCCAAGGGTGTCCTGCGCACCCTGGCCCGTACCGACGGCACCCCGTTCCGGCTGGTGCCGGACGCGCACAGCGGCCTCGCCTACCAGGTCCCGGCCGGAAAGAAGGTGCAGGTCCGCCGGGTCGCCCAAGGCGGCTCCGACCGGCTGCTCGGCTCCGGCCTGCTCGGCGCGCTGTCGCTGCGCGGCACCGGCGGCCGGGTCTTCCTGACCGGCGAGGACGCCCAGGACACCGTCCAGGACTCCGCGCTCCCCACGGGCTGGAAGATCCTCGACGGCGTCCCGGCCACGTCCGACGTCTCCACCACAGGCGGTCTCGCCCTCACCGCCGTCGCCAACGGCGCCGAGGCGGCCGGCGCCGGAGCGGACGACGGCAAGAACGCGGACGCAAAGAAGGCCCTGGCCACCCCCGACACCGCCCGGCCCGTCGGCATCAACGCCCTGCTGACCGGATCCGGCGAGACCGTCGACTTCCGGGTGAAGCCCAAGGCCCCGCGGGGACAGGGCACCGCCCAGTCCCCGGCCCTGCTCGGCGGCGGCACGAACGCCCCCGACCACAGCAGCCAGCTGACCCGCATGCAGCTGGACGCAACGGACGGCACCGCGGCGCGGACCACCGCCGACGACACGGCCGCGGACACCGCCGACACCGGCCCCGCGACCACCACCACCGACCCCGACCGCGCCTGCGCCGTCACCCGCAACGACCCCGGACTCCAGGCCCTCCAGCCGAGCCCCGCCATGGTCGAGTGGGCGACGGACCTCGCCGTGCAGGGCAAGCTCGACGTACGCCGCAACAAGGGCTGGAACGGCACGGACCTCGCGTCGTACAGCCCGCAGGCACTGTTCCCGCCGATCGCGCTCAAGGGCGGCGGCCGGGTGCCCGCGCAGATCCTGCTCGGGGTGCTCGCCCAGGAGACCAACATGCTCCAGGCCAGCTCCCTGGCGGCCCCCGGTGAGAGCGGCAACTTCACCCAGGGCGGCTACTACGGCAACGGCGGCAGCGTGCACACCGTCGACTGGTCGGCCTCCGACTGCGGTTACGGCATCGGCCAGGTGACCACCGGCATGGCCAAGTCCGACTCCACGTACACCGCCGAGCAGCAGAAGGCGATCACCGTGGACTACGCGGCCAACATCGCCGCGAGCGTGCAGCACCTCCAGGACAAGTGGAACCAGGTCTACGACGAGGGCATCCTCGCCAACGGCGGTGACCCGAAGTACCTGGAGAACTGGTGGTTCGCGCTGTGGGCGTACAACAGCGGTTTCAACCAGCCGGACGCCTCGAACGCCTCCGCCCCCTGGGGCCTGGGCTGGTTCAACAACCCGGCCAACGGCATCTACCCGCCGGACCGGAAGATGTTCCTGGCCAACGGCTACGACGACGCCCGCACCCCCAACCTGTGGACGTACCCGGAGCGGGTGCTCGGCTGGGCGTCGTACGCCCAGAAGAAGACCGATCCGACGACGGGCGCGAGCGGTCCGGGCTACGCGGTCGGCAGCTGGCCGACGGGCAAGGCGCAGGACGCCCAGCCGCCGCACACCACCTTCTGCACGCCCACCGCCAATGAGTGCGACCCGTCCAAGCCCCGCAAGGTCGAGGGGTCCAGCCAGCCCGAAGGACCCTGCCAGCGGGACGACTTCAAGTGCTGGTGGCACGAGCCGGTCAAGTGGACGGACTGCGCCACGACCTGCGGCACCGAGGTGCTGACGTATCAGGCGACCGACCCCGAGCCGCGGCCCACCTCGCCGCACCCGGCGGAATGCTCCTCCACGCTTCCGCGCAACGCGCTGATCGTGGACGACGTGCCGAACTCGGTGAAGTTCCGGGTCGGTGACACCAACCCGTGCGCCGGCGAGCGGAACTGGACCAGTCGCGGCACGCTGTCGTTCACCTTCGGCTCGGCGGAGCTGAAGGGGGCGACGGTCTACCCGTCGAAGATCGACTTCCACCAGCTGGGTTCGGCCTTCGGCGGCCACTTCTGGTTCACGCACACCCGGGACCCGAAGTACACCGACTCGGTCGTCACCGGCACCTGGACGCCCGACCGGTCGATCGAGGGCTGGGCGCGCGTCATGGTCCACCTGCCCGACCACCAGGCCAACACGGACGAGGCGACCTACCACATCGCCCTCGGCGACGGCACGGTCGTGGACAAGACGATCTCCCAGGACTCCGGCGGCAAGAACACCTGGGTCTCCCTGGGGTCGTACGAGTTCCACGGCACCCCGAGCGTCTCCCTGAGCTCGGACACCGCGAACGGCACCGGCGACGACTCCATCGCCTGGGACGCCCTGGCCTTCGAGCCCCTCCCGGGCAAGCCGGCCGACGCGGCCACCCCACCCGCCTCCCCGGCCCCGTCTCCCGCAGCGGCGCCCCAGCAGTAACAGGGGCGGCATTGCAGCGGTAACAGGGGCAGCGCCCTCACACACCGAACGGCGTGTGAGGGCGCTTCCTCACCCCGCCACCGGAGCCTCCTGCGGGAACCGCACCCCCGTCAGCTCCTCCGACGTCGTCCACAGGCGGCGTGCGGCGGCCGGGTCGCTGGCCGCGGTGGAGCGGCCCACGAGGGTGGGGGCGCCCTTCATCTCGCCGCGGCCGTCCGGGCCGACGTAGCTCGCGCCGGGGAGGTCCTGGGTGGCGGCGTACAGCGTGGGCAGGGCGCCGGCCCTGTCGTCCTGGGCGAAGAAGCGGTTGCCGATCTTCATGAAGAGCAGGGCCGCCCGGCTCGACGCGTGGCTCTGGAGGTTGGTGGCCGCGTACCCGGGGTGGGCCGCCAGGGCGCGGACGCGGGAGCCGGACTCGGCCAGGCGGCGCTGGAGTTCGAGGGTGAAGAGGAGGTTCGCGAGCTTCGACTGGGCGTAGGCGCGGACCGGACCGTAGTTGCCCGTCAGGTTCGGGTCGTCGAAGTGGATCTTCCCGTCACCCATGCGGTGGGCGCCGGAGGACACGGTGACCACCCGGTCGGTGATGTACGGCAGGAGCAGGTTCGTCAGGGCGAAGTGCCCCAGGTGGTTCGTGCCGAACTGCATCTCGAAGCCGTCCGCGGTGCGCTGCTGCGGGATCATCATCACGCCGGCGTTGTTGATCAGCAGGTCCAGCGGCCGGCCCTCCCACGCCGCCGCGAACTCCCGTACGGACGACAGGTCCGCCAGGTCCAGCCGCCGCACCTCCGCGCTGCCGTTCACCGTCCGCGCCGCCGCCTCGCCCCGCCGCGGATCCCGTACGGCGAGCACCACATGCGCGCCCGCTCCGGCCAGCGCGGTCGCGGCGGTGAGCCCGATGCCGCTGTTGGCGCCGGTGACGACCGCCGTACGGCCGGTGAGGTCGGGGAGGCGGGCCGCGTTCCACGTGCCGTTCTTGCCAGTCTTGTCGATAGCCATATCTGCAATGTAGGCGACGTCAACAATGATGTCAATGACAACAAAGATGGCGATGCCAACAATGCTGGCGGCGCCTACATCCCGATACGATGGGCTCCATGCCCTCCGAGAAGCCCGAGACCCGCCCCTACCATCACGGAGACCTGCGCACCGCCCTGCTCGCGAGCGCGGAACGCACCCTTCGGGAGAAGGGCGTCGCCTCGCTGTCACTGCGGGAACTGGCCCGCGACGTCGGCGTGAGCCACGCCGCCCCCGGCCGCCACTTCAAGGACAAGCAGGCCCTGCTCAACGCCCTGGCCCAGAACGGCTTCGAGCGCATGGCCCACGCCCTGGAGGCCGCCGACGACCCGGCACTGCCGCTCCAGCCGCGCCTGACCGCGTTCGCCCGGGCCTACCTCGGCTTCGCCATCAACAACGCCGAGCTGCTGGAACTCATGTACGCCCGCAAGCACGAACCCGACGCCTCCGAGCAGATGACGGCCGCGCTCGACCGCACGGTGGGCTCACTGGAGCGGGTCATCGCGGCCGCCCAACAGCGGGACGAGATCATCGCGGGCGACCCCGAACAGCTCACCCTCACCGTGGGCGCCGCCCTGCACGGCCTCGCCGCCTTCACGGCCAACGGCACCTACGCCCCCGACGCCGCCCTGGACGCCGTAGAGGAACTGATCCACCAGTTGCTCCACGGGCTCAAGCCCAGGTGACACCCCTCGGGAGTTGTGCGCAACGCGTGTAGATGGTCAAGGCTTGACCATTCGCCGCCCATCGGCGGGCCATCGTCCGGTAACCCCCCGACACCCTTCAGTAAGGCGGAAGTCAGGATTCCGCCACCCGCCTTGTTTGTCACGTACTCAACAAGCGATCGTCGTCGCGGGCCGCCGCCCCCACCGGGAACCTCACCGGTGGACCCCCCACCCCGCAGGCCTCTGCACCCACTCCCAGGAGGCTTTACGTTGCGTACGTACAGCACGAACACCCCCCACATACCCGGCAGATGGCGCCGTATCGGCTCCGCCGCCGCGGCCACCACCGCGCTCCTGATCGCCGGCCTCGGCACCGCGGCCCACGCGAGCGCGGACACCGCGACCGCGCAGCCCAAGGCGAGCGGCAAGGCGATCGCCGCCGCCGTCGCGAAGGCGCACGTGCAGTACGAGAGCGCGTGTGGCGCCACCCCGAAGAAGGGCTTCGCGTCCTGCAACGCCCTGCGCGTCACCAGCGGCACCACCGCCTTCCAGGAGGAGCAGGCCGCGAAGAAGGGCGTCGCCCCCGCGACCGTCAAGCCGAACGCCGCCTCGGCCACCCCGACCGGCTACGGCCCCAGTGACCTCCGGTCCGCCTACGGCCTGACCTCCGCCTCGACCTCGGGCGGCTCCGGCCAGACCATCGCCATCGTCGACGCCTACGACGACCCCAACGCCGAGGCCGACCTCGCGACTTACCGCTCGTACTACGGCCTCTCCGCCTGCACCACCGCCAACGGCTGCTTCAAGAAGGTCAGCCAGACCGGCTCCACGACCTCCCTCCCCACCGCCGACAGCGGCTGGGCCGGAGAGATCTCGCTCGACGTCGACATGGCCAGCGCGATCGCCCCGAACGCGAAGATCCTCCTCGTCGAGGCCAACTCGTCGAGCATGGCCGACCTGGGCACGGCCGTGAACGAGGCCGTGAAGCTGGGCGCGAAGTTCGTCTCCAACAGCTACGGCGGCGGCGAGTCCTCCTCGGACACGTCGTACGACTCCTCGTACTTCAACCACCCCGGCGTCGCCATCACCGTCTCCGCCGGCGACGCGGGCTACGGCGCCGAATACCCGGCCGCCTCCAAGTACGTCACCGCGGTCGGCGGCACCAAGCTCTCCAAGTCCTCCACCACCCGCGGCTGGACCGAGAGCGTCTGGAACACCAGCAGCACCGAGGGCACCGGCTCCGGCTGCTCCGCCTACGACGCCAAGCCCACCTGGCAGACCGACACCAGCTGCACCAAGCGCATGATCGCCGACGTCTCCGCCGTGGCCGACCCCGCCACCGGCGTCTCCGTCTACGACACCTACGGCTCCGACGGCACCGGCTGGAACACCTACGGCGGCACCAGCGCCTCCGCCCCCATCATCGCGGCCGTCTACGCCCTCGCCGGCACCCCGTCGAGCAGCAGCTACCCCGCCCAGTTCCCGTACCAGCACACCTCGTCCCTCAACGACGTGACCTCGGGCAGCAACGGCACCTGCTCCACCAGCTACTTCTGCACCGCCACCACCGGCTACGACGGCCCCACCGGCCTCGGCACCCCCGCGGGAACGACGGCCTTCACCGGCTGAGCACCCCGCACGAACTCCCCGTCGGGTCACGGGGAAGCCGCCCTCGAGAGGGGAACGTGGGGTTCCCTCGGCGGCACACACGGCAGCGGGCCGCGACGACAAGGTCGCGGCCCGTTCGCCGTATCCGAAGCAGCCTGCGCCCCGTACAGCGAAGTCCTGTACCGCGAAGTCCCGTACCGCGAAGTCCCGTACCCCGCCTGTGAGTCGGGTCAAGCGCCCGCCGCCCGCTGTCCATCGATCGGCCATCGGGAAGTAAGCCCCGGTCCCGTTTCAGTAAGGCGGAGGTCAGGATTCCGCCACCTGCCTTGTTGTCACGTACCCAACAAGGGACCGTCGTCGCGGGCCGCCGCCCGCCGCCGGGGACACCGCACCGACGGCACGCACCCGCACCGCCCCTGTTCCACCATCATTCAGGAGGCTGCACCTTGCGTACCAACACCCCCTCCACACGTCTGAGATGGCGCCGCATCGGCTCCGCCGTCACCGCCACCGCCGCGCTCCTTCTCACCGGCCTCGGCGCCGCCGCCCACGCGGACGCCGCCGTGAGCCCCGCCCGGGTCACCTGGGCCGCGACCCCCTGCGCCACCCCCAAGAAGGCCGGCGAACTCGCCTGCGACTCGCTCCGCGTGACGGGCGGCACCACCGCCTTCCAGAAGGCCGAGGGCATCACCCCCGACGCCGCCGACGCCGCCACCCCCTCCGGCTACGGCCCCTCCGACCTCCAGTCGGCCTACGGCCTGACCTCCGCCGCCGCCTCCAACGGCTCCGGCAGGACCATCGCCATCGTCGACGCGTACAACGACCCCAACGCGGAGTCGGACCTCACCACTTACCGCTCGCACTACGGCCTGTCGGCCTGCACCACCGCCAACGGCTGCTTCAAGAAGGTCTCCCAGACCGGCTCCACCACCTCGCTGCCCACCAGCGACGCCGGCTGGTCCGAGGAGATCTCCCTCGACCTCGACATGGCCAGCGCGATCTGCCCGAACTGCAAGATCCTCCTGGTCGAGGCCAAGTCCGCCACCATGGCCAACCTCGGCACGGCCGTGAACGAGGCCGTCTCCCTGGGCGCCAAGTACGTCTCCAACTCCTACGGCGGCGGCGAGTCCTCCTCGGACACGTCGTACGACTCCTCGTACTTCAACCACCCCGGCGTCGCCATCACCGTCTCCGCCGGCGACGCGGGCTACGGCGCCGAATACCCGGCCTCGTCCCGGTACGTCACCTCCGTCGGCGGCACCGCTCTGTCGAAGACGTCCACCACCCGCGGCTGGACCGAGACGGTCTGGAACACCAGCAGCACGGAAGGCACCGGCTCCGGCTGCTCCGCCTACGACGCCAAACCGACCTGGCAGACCGACAGCGGCTGCGCCAAGCGCATGGTTTCGGACGTCTCCGCCGTGGCCGACCCCGCCACCGGCGTCTCGGTCTACGACTCCTACGGCGTCACCGCCGGCTGGTACACCTTCGGCGGCACCAGCGCCTCCTCGCCGATCATCGCGGGCGTCTACGCCCTCGCCGGCACCCCGTCGAGCAGCAGCTACCCCGCCCAGTTCCCCTACCAGCACACCTCGTCCCTCAACGACGTGACCAGCGGCAGCAACGGCACCTGCTCCACCAGCTACTTCTGCACCGCCACCACCGGCTACGACGGCCCCACCGGCCTCGGCACCCCCGCGGGAACGACGGCCTTCACCGGCTGACCCCGACCCCCATGTGATCGGTTCCGTGACGAACGGGCCGCGGCACCCGGCCGCGGCCCGTTCGTCATTCCGAGTTAGCCTTCACCCACGCTCCCGGAGATCCCGCAGACCAGCGACCTGATCGCCGACGCGCAAGAGACGCGTAAGAGGGGTCAACGACGGAACCACACGACAGGTTCCGCCCATATCTCATTGCCCGGCGTGACCTGCCGTGATACACAGAGTGACGATACGACTCCCGGTATACCGCCCCGCGTCCGTTCGAGGGACTCCCAAGGCACCGATGCGGGCCGGTGGCAAGGTATTCGTACGAAACCCGCCAATCAATGACGCCAAGTCGACATACGACAGCGGCATTGTCGGCGACAATGATGCCTGACCTCTGCGCCAAGGCAGAGGGCGCGGAACTACCCACCAGGGGCGGTGACTTACATGCTCTTTGCGGCCGACAAGGGAGACATCAACACCATCATCGGCGGAATCGCTCCGGACTGGGGGCCCTTCGGCAGCCTGGGCAACGAGGCGAAGGTGATGATCGAGGTCGTGATGGCGGTGGCCATCCTGCTCTGCCTCGGCATCGCCATCTGGGGCGCCGCCAAGCAGCGCATCGGTGCCACGGCGCTGCGGGACACCTTCAGCGCGGAACAGGGCAAGGGCCTCATCATCGCGGGCCTGACCGGCGTCTTCATCATCGGCTCACTCGGCACGCTGTTCACGATCGTGTACGGCATGGCCGTGTAGGCCCGGCGCCCGGTCGACGCACCTCGGTCCGGCCGGGCGCGCCCCGGTCCCCCCACCTCCCTCCACCCCACCCGTCCGTCGTGCCCACCGGCTGAGGTTGCATTTCCCTGATGTCGAGTCACCACACCGCGCCCGCGCGGGAACCAGTGCGGCTACCGTCGTACTCCTACGCGTTTTCATACGTCGAGGGGGCGTACGCGGCATGAGTCCCGGTGACGACCACGACACGTCCGCCTCCGGCGGTTACGCGGGTACGGGCCACACCCGCACCCGCTACCCCGACGCCCCCACCGACGTCTACGGCGGCGCCCGCAGACCCGGCCGCTCCTCCTCCCGAAGCCTCGTCACCGTCGTCGGCGTCGTCGTCCTCCTCATCGCCGCGATCGCCTTCGCGAACCGCGGAGGAGACGATTCCTCAACCCCCGACACGGCCGGCTCCCAGCCCCAGGCCGCCCCCACAGCGCCCACGGGCAAGACCCCGGTGAAGTCGGGCTTCGCCCAGGATGAGCAGGGGGCGCAGAGTGCGGCGGCGAATTACGCGGTGGCGCTCGGGTCGTCCGACATGTTCAGCAAGGCCAAGCGCGACGCCATCCTGCAAGCCATCATCACCCCCGCACGGGTCTCCGCCTTCGAGGCGACGCTGGACAAGGCGTACACCCCTCAGTTCAACAAGAACGTCGGACTGAACGAAGACGGGACCACACCGGCTGGCTACACGTTCGTGTCGCGTACCAGCCCGATCGGCACCAAAGCCACCGAGACCTCCAGCAGCAACGCAACCGTCGAGGTCTGGTGCAACGGTCTTCTGGGCCTCGCCGGCGAGAGTTCCACGAAC
This sequence comes from Streptomyces lincolnensis, assembly GCF_021173675.1. Taxonomy (GTDB): domain Bacteria; phylum Actinomycetota; class Actinomycetes; order Streptomycetales; family Streptomycetaceae; genus Streptomyces; species Streptomyces lincolnensis_B. Next base: position 69,906 of record NZ_JAIHON010000027.1, read on the forward strand.
CCGGTCACCAGCAGCTGGTTCACGATCACCATGAAGCTCGAATGGACCAACGGTGACTGGAAGATCGTGACCCACTCCCAGAAGGACGGCCCCGCGCCCGTACCTGGCGACGAAAGGGCCTCCACCGCCGACGAGATGGCGAAGGCTGTCGAGGAGTACGGAGGGTTTACGTATGCCCGCTAGCCACCGCGTGCTCAAACTGGCTGCCATCGTCACAGCAGTCCAGACCGCGGCAGTCCTCACGGCCACGCGCGCCTTCGCAGCACCCACGCCGACGCCGTCACCGACGCCAAGTAACGACCCTTGCGACCTGATCCACGGCCCCGCCAAGGATTACTGCGAGCAGGGCAGCGGATCCGGCAGCAACGGCAACTCCCCCTCCCTGGATCCCACAAGTACCCTCGACCCCCTCTCCTCCCTAGCCAAGGGCTGCGCCGACGCCGCCGCCTGGACCGTCGACAAGCTCAGTGAAGCGGTGAAGGACACGGCGAACGTGGACTTCACGAACCAGAAGTTCCTCCAGCAGTACGCCGTCGTGTTCGCGGCGTCCACGATCCTCACCCTCCTGCTGTGGCTGCTGGCCGTGGCGAAGAGGGCGGTGCGAGGTGTCCCCCTCACCACCGCCATCAGCGAGGCGATCGGATTCCTGTGGCTGACGGTCCTGGCCTCCGCCTTCACACCCCTGATCCTCTACACGGTCGTATCGGCGACGGACGGCGTGTCGGAGGTCCTGGCCAAGGCGACCGGCGACCAGACGGACGCCTTCTTCGGCACGTTCTCCGGCGCGTTGGCGAAGGGCGAGGACATCGGCGGCGGCCCGATCATGCTGATCGTGGTGTCGCTGGTGAGCATCCTCGCCGCGGGAGTGCTCTGGCTGGAGCTGGTCATCCGCGCCGCCCTGCTCTACGTAGGTGCCCTCCTCGGCACGGTCGTCTACGCGGGCCTGGTCGACAAGAACCTGTGGGGCCACGTCCGCCGCTGGGCGGGCATCATGATCGCGGTGATCCTGGTGAAGCCGGTCATCGTCATCGTCCTGGGCCTGGCCGGCGCACTCTCCGCCGACGACGGCCCGGACGCCTTCTCCGCCGTGGTCTCCGGCCTCGCCATCATCCTGCTGGCGATCTTCGCGTCGGCGATGATCTACCGCTTCGTCCCCGGCTTCGGAGACGAGATCGCCGGCTCCCGCAACAACCGCATCATGCAGGGCGCCGAAGGCAAGGCCGCGGCCGTCATCAGCTCCCCCGCCACCCTCGTCGCGCAGGGCATCAAGACACACAGCACCCGCGCCGACAACAACGGCCAGGCCTCCGGAGGCAACGGCGCCCGCCCCAGCAACCCCGCATCCGGCGGGGTCGCCGCCCACAGCACGCGCTCCTCGAACGGAGGCGGCGGATCTGTCCCCTCCGCCGCCCCCGCTCCCCGCGCCGGCAGCCCGGTCAACACCCCGCACGCCAGCAACACCCGCAACAGCAGTACCAACCGCACGGGAGGTGAAGGGCGTTGACGACCGAGTCCCACGTGTCCCATCCGGTCACGCCCCGCCGTACATATCTGATCGGCCGCGCCCGGCCGAACGCGATCGTCGGCAGAAATCGTGAGACCGGCGAGATCGCGCTGATCATCGCCGGCGCGTTCCTCGGCATGATGTGCGGGCTCCTGGTCCCCGTGCTCTCCCTGCGCATCGTGCTGCTCATGGGCTTCCCCATGGTGGCCCTGGCCGCCGTGTACGTGCCGTACAAGCGCCGCACCTTCTACAAGTGGTTCGAGATCAACCGCAGCTACAAGCGCACCCTCAAGCAGGGCACCGCCTACCGCTCCGGCGTGATGGAGGCCGGCACCTACGCCGACGGCCGCGAGGTCGAGATCGGCCCGCCGCCCGGCATCGGCCGCATCAACTGGCTCGCCGCCCCGTTCGGCCCGGACGAGATCGCCGTACTGCTGCACGCCGACCGTCGTACGGTCACCGCGGCGATCGAGATCGAGGGCCCCGGCGTCGGCCTGCGCGACTCCGAGGACCAGGAAGCCCTGGTCGACCGCTTCGGCACCCTGCTCAAGCACGTGGCCAACGGCGACGGCTTCGTCACCCGCCTCCAGATGCTCGCCCGCACCCTCCCCGCCGACCCCGACGCCCACGCCAAGGACGTCGCCGTCCGCGGCGACGAGAAGGCACCGGTCTGGCTCCAGGCGTCGTACGACCAACTCCAGTCGATGGTGTCGACGAGCAGCGAGCAGCACCGCGCGTACCTCGTCGCCTGCATGCACTACTCCCGTGAGCTGGCCGCCGAGGCCCACGCGATGGCCCGCGCGGCCCGCCCGCACAACGGCCGCAAGCTGGACCGGGACGCCGGTCTCGCCGTCGTCATGGCCCGTGAGCTGACGGACATCTGCTCGCGCCTGCAGGAGGCCGACATCCGCGTACGCCAGCCGCTGGGCCAGGGCCGGCTCGCCTCCCTCATCCACTCCATGTACGACCCGGACCACCCCATCGACCACATCCAGGCGATGACCAAGCGCAACGCCTGGCCGGCCGAACTCGACGCCATGGAGCCGACGTTCCTCCAGGCGAAGACCCGGGAGTCCTCCACCCGCGCCCCCTGGTGCCACGCCACGGCCTGGGTGAAGGAGTGGCCGATGACCCCGGTCGGCGTCAACTTCCTGGCGCCCCTGCTGGTCCACACCCCGGACGTCATCCGCACCGTCGCCGTCACGATGGACCTCGAACCCACCGAGGTCGCCATCGAGCGCATGCTGACCGAGAAGACCAACGACGAGGCCGAGGCGTCCCGGGCCGCCAAGATGAACCGGACCGTCGACCCCCGCGACGTCGCCTCCCACAACCGTCTCGACCAGCGCGGCGAAGACCTCGCGAGCGGCGCGGCCGGCGTCAACCTGGTCGGCTACATCACCGTCTCCTCCCGCAACCCCGAGGCCCTGGCCCGCGACAAGCGGACCATCAGGGCCTCGGCCGGAAAGTCGTACCTGAAGCTGGAGTGGTGCGACCGCGAGCACCATCGTGCCTTCGTGAACACGCTTCCGTTCGCCACCGGCATTCGAAGGTAGGGGCCGCCGCATGCGGGATCCGATGTCCATCCTCACCGACGCCTTCACGTCCTTCCTCTTCGGAAAGGTGGAGACGACCCGCCTGCCGGTGCGCACCTCCACGGGCCAGGCCCAGGCGGTCTACCTCCCGACCGCCGCCCCCGGCCTCGGCGACTCCGGCGTCATCATCGGCCGCGAGGTCTACTCCGGGAAGGGCTACATCTACGACCCCTTCCAGCTGTACGGCCAGCAGCTCCCCGCACCCCACTGGCTGGTCCTCGGCGAGTCCGGCAACGGCAAGTCGGCGCTGGAGAAGACGTACGTCCTGCGCCAGCTCCGCTTCCGCGACCGCCAGGTCGTCGTCCTGGACGCGCAGGGCGAGGACGGCGTCGGTGAATGGAACCTCGTCGCGCAGGAGCTGGGAATAACTCCCATCCGGCTCGACCCGATGGCGGCCCTGGACCACGGAATCCGCCTCAACCCCCTGGACCCCGCGATCACGACGACCGGCCAGCTCGCGCTGCTCCGGACCATCATCGAGGTCGCGATGGGGCACAGCCTGGACGAGCGCTCGGGCTTCGCCCTCAAGGTCGCCCACGCCTACGTCAACGAGACGATCGTCGACCGCCAGCCGGTCCTGACCGACATCGTCGAGCAGCTACGGCATCCGGAGCCCGAGTCGGCCGAGGCGATGAACGTCGACATAGAGGACGTACGGGCCTGGGGCCTGGACGTGGCCCTGGTCCTGGACCGCCTGGTCGACGGTGACCTCAGGGGCATGTTCGACGGCCCCACGACGGTCGGCATCGACCTGGACGCCCCGCTGATCGTCTTCGACCTGTCCCACATCGACCGCAATTCCATCGCCATGCCCATCCTCATGGCGATCGTCGGTGTGTGGCTGGAGCACACCTGGATCCGCCCCGACCGGAAGAAGCGCATCTTCCTGGTCGAGGAGGCCTGGCACATCATCAACAGCCCGTTCGTGGCCCAGCTGTTCCAGCGCCTGCTGAAGTTCGGCCGACGCCTCGGCCTGTCCTTCGTGGCGGTGGTCCACCACCTGTCGGACGTCGTCGACGGAGCGGCGGCGAAGGAGGCCGCGGCCATCCTCAAGATGGCCTCGACCCGGACGATCTACGCCCAGAAGGCGGACGAGGCACGGGCCACCGGCCGCGTCCTCGGCCTCCCCCGCTGGGCGGTCGAGATCATCCCCTCCCTCACTCCCGGCATCGCCGTGTGGGACGTCAACGGCAACGTCCAGGTCGTCAAACACCTGGTCACCGAGACCGAACGCCCCCTCGTCTTCACCGACCGCGCGATGACCGAGTCCTCCGTGGAACTGGCGGACGAAGCCCTGCGCGCCGCCGAACTGGAGGCGGAGGAACGAGCGGCGGCCTTCGTGGAACAGCACCTCGGCGACTCCGAGTCGACGGTGGCGTAGGAAAGCGGACGGGGAGAGCCATGAGACCGGGTGAGGAACGCGCGCGCCGACAGGACGCCCAGGGAGGCATCCCCGACGGCCTGCTGGTCGGCATACTCGCCTTCCTCCTCGGCATGACCCTGCTGGTGTGGTCGGCGACGGGCCTGTCCGCCCTCTTCGCCCACGGCAGCTGGCCCGACGGCGTCACCTTCACCCGCACCCCCCTGGCCATGCGCCACCTCATCGCCGAACCCCACGACATCCCCGGCGCCTGGCCCGACTCCCCCGCCCCGCAGTTCTCCGGCTACGGCCTCTTCTGGGGCCTGTTCATCGGCCAGCTGATGATCCTGGTCGTCCTGACGGTGTTCGTCATGGGCACGGTGGCGAGATGGAGGGCGGTACGCGCGAGGGGGCGGGCGGAACGGAGGGCTCAGAAGGAGGTCCCGGCTCAGAGGCCGGCGACGGAACAGGTACCGGCGGCCGACACACCCCAGGCTCAGCCCCAAGCCCACGCCGAGGCCCACCCCCAGCCCACGAATCACCCGCGGCCGCCGACGGCGACGAGCCTCCAGGCGCCACTGCAGCCCACGGCACCGCTGCACGAGACGCCGGCCGCGACTGCCCCCCACACCTCTGTGCCCGACGGCAAACGGGTGGGCGGGTGGGAAACCAACCGCGCCGAAGGCGCGGTGCACTACGGCACCCCGCAAACCCGCCACACCACCGCCACCCAGGCGATCCGGGACGCGGAGGGCCCCGCCCTCGTCATCACCTCGAACCCCACCCTCTGGACAGACACCAAGGACGCCCGAGCCAAACTCGGCCCCGTCCACGTCTACGACCCCACCCACCGCTGCGACACCCCGGCCCGCCTCCACTGGTCCCCCACCACCGGCTGCGAGGACAAGGACACGGCGATCGCGAGAGCCACCGCCCTCCTCGCCCCCATCCGCCCCACCGCGAAGATCGACGCCGCCCTCACCGCCGTAGCCGAAACGCTCCTGCGGAGCTATCTGCACGCCGCCGCCATCGACGGCCGCACCATCCGCCACGTCCACCGCTGGTCCCAGGGCACCCAGGTCCAGGACGCCGTACGCATCCTCCGTACGAATCCCAAGGCCGCACCCGGCTCGGCGGGCGAACTCGAGGCCACCCTCACCGCCCACCCCGAACGCCGGGACATCGCCCAGGAGTTGACGAGCCGCGCGCTCTCCGCCCTGTTCACGGTGAACGTCCGGGAGGCCTGCACCCCCAACCGAACTGATGCCCTCGCCTTGGATTCCTTCGTCGACGAAGGGGGCACGCTTTACGTGGTGGGGGAATCCATCGAGGACCCCAGGACGAATCCAGGCGCCATGCCCCTCCTGACGGCCCTCGCCTCAAGCGTGGTCGAGCGCGGCCGGCGCATGGCCGAACGGTCATCCTCCGGTCGCCTCGACCCACCACTGACGCTCGTCCTGGACGACGTCGCCGCCGTGGCTCCACTTCCCCAGCTCCCGGAGCTGCTGGCAACCGGAGCGGACCGGGGTATGCCGACCCTGGCCCTGCTCCGGTCCCGCGAACAGGCCCGCACCCGCTGGCCGAACGCGGAACTCCCGGCGTAGGCACCGAGCGGCGTAGGCACCCGAGCCAGACCCTCCCGGCCCGGTCACCGGCGTTCGAGCACGAACTCCAGCTCGGACTCCCCCGGCGCCGCGGCCAACGGCACGACGGCCCCGCTCGGCACGAACCCCACCTTGCGGTACAGCCCCTGCGCCCGCCCGTTCTCCTCGTGGACGATGAGCCGCACCCGCTCGGCGCCACGGTCCCACGCCCACTCCAGGCCCGCCTCGAACAGCTCCTTGGTCAGCCCGGTCCCGCGTGCCTCGGGCCGCACATAGACGCCCACCACATGCCCCTGGCGCCGCTCGACGGGAAACCCGGCCCAGTCCGTCGACCCGGCCTCCTCCATCAGCACGGTCAGTGTCCCCACCCACCGCCCGTCCGCGTCCTCGGCGATGATCTGCTGCACTCCGGTCGCCCCTTCGGCACCCCTGGCCGTCCGCTCCTGCCAGAAGGAGTCCGGCTTGGTCACGGAGTCCTCGTAGGTCTCCATGAAGGCGAGATGCGCGACGGGATCCTGGAGCGCGGCGAGCCGAAGCTCACGCACCGCACGCCACTCATCAGCACGTATGGACCGGATCACATAGTTCATACCGGCCACGGTAGTACCGGGGTACTACCCCGCTCACCTCAAATACTGCCCACGGTCCGACGCCTCCCGGCCCCGCCGCGACGACCATCAAAGGCATGACGCCGGCGGAGAAACAGCCCACCATGGACCGCGTGGCCGAAGAACGACTGACGGAAGAACAGGCGACGGAAGAACGGGCGAGGGAAGAGCGGGCGACGGAACCCCTCACCGAGTACGTCCACCGCGTCAGCCGACGCGTACGCGCCTTCGACCAGCACCACCCCCTCCCCTGGGACCTCCTCCTGACCGGCTTCTGGGTCACGGCGGCCCTGATCGACTACGCCGGCGGCGGCTGGCTCAACGTGGCCCGCGACCGCGACAACCCCGGCTGGCTGGTCGTGGCCCTGAGCCTCGGCTTCTCGGTCCCCCTCCTCTGGCGCCGCACCCACCCCAGGGCCGTCCTTCTCGCCATCGCCCCGGTCTCCCTGGTCAACGCCTGGACGGGCACCGCTCTCCAGGCGATCCTGCTCCAGCTGCTCGTCGTCTTCCACATCGCCCTACGCCGTCCCCCGCGCGACCTCTGGTGGGCCACGGCCCTGATCACCGCCCCCGTGGCCGTGATGGCGGCCCGCCACCCACAGGGCAGCCCCGACCAGGACATCGTCCCGGTCCTGATGTCCGTGGCCGTGGCGACGGCCATCGGCATCACCGTCCGCACCCGCCGCGCCCACACCGAGGCCCTGGAGGACCGCGCCCGCCGCCTGGAGGTGGAACGCGACCAGCAGGCCCGCCTCGCCGCCGCCGCCGAACGCGCCCGCATAGCCCGCGAGATGCACGACATCATCGGCCACAACCTGGCCGTCATCACCGGCCTCGCCGACGGCGGCCGCTACGCCGCCACCAAGTCCCCCGAGCGCGCCGCCGAGGCCCTCACCGCCATCTCCACCACCAGCCGCCAGGCCCTCACCGAACTCCGCCGACTCCTGGACGTCCTACGCGACGAGCCCGCACCCCCCGACACACCCCACCCTCCCGCGGACCTGACCCCGCAGCCCACACTCTCCGACCTCACCCCGCTCATCGAGGGCGTCCGCTCCGCAGGCCTCCCCGTCGACACCACCGTCCAGGGCACCCCCGTCCTCCCCCCGGGCCGCCAACTCACCGTCTACCGCGTCATCCAGGAAGCCCTCACCAACACCCTCAAACACGCCGGCCCCGGCGCGACCTCCCACATCCACATGTCCTACGACGACTCCGGCGCCGTCACGGTCACCGTGACCGACACCGGCCGCGGCAGCCCCCTCAACGGCACCGAGGGCCGCGGCCTTCCCGGCATGCGCGAACGAACAGCCCTCTACGGCGGCACACTTGAGGCCGGCCCCCGCGCCCACCCCGAACAGGGCTGGCGCGTCCACCTTCACCTCCCGGAGGAAACCCCGCAGTGACCACGGTCCTCATCGCCGACGACCAGCCCCTCCAGCGCCTCGGCTTCCGCATGCTGCTGGAGAGCCAGGACGACATGACCGTGCTGGGCGAGGCGAACAACGGCGCCGAGGCGACCCGTATGACGGCCGAGCTCCAGCCCGACGTCGTCCTGATGGACGTCCGCATGCCCGGCCTCGACGGCATCGAGGCCACCCGCCGCATCATCGCCTCCGGCGCCCGCACCCGCGTCCTCATCCTGACCACCTTCGACCTCGACGAGTACGCCTACTCCGGCCTCCGCGCCGGCGCCTCCGGCTTCCTGGTCAAGGACGCCCAGCCCGAGGACCTCCTCTCCGGCATCCGCGCCGTGGCGACGGGCGACGCGGTCGTGGCCCCCAGCCTCACCCGCCGTCTCCTCGACGCCTACGTCCACCACCTCCCGACCGCCGCCTCAGCCGCCGCGCAGACCCCGGACCCTCGCCTCGACTCCCTCACGGACCGCGAACGCGAGATCCTCACGGTCATCGGCAAGGGCTGGACCAACACGGAGATAGCCACCCGCCTCCACCTCGCCGAGTCCACGGTGAAGACCCACGTCGGCCGCGTCCTCGCGAAGACGGGCTCCCGGGACCGGATCCAGGCGGTGATCCTGGCCTACGACACGAAGCTGGTGAAATAAGACGGTGAAACAGAAAAAGCCCCGTGCCAATGGCACGGGGCTTTTCTAAAGATTGTTCGGCGGCGTCCTACTCTCCCACAGGGTCCCCCCTGCAGTACCATCGGCGCTGTAAGGCTTAGCTTCCGGGTTCGGAATGTAAC
>NZ_JAIHON010000028.1 GCF_021173675.1 Streptomyces lincolnensis
CCGAACCGAGCATGGAGAGCGTCCAGACCGGCCGCCCACCGGTGCACCTCGTCAACCGTGACGTCCCCACCCATGCCCGGCTCAACGAACAGCCCAACCACCAGTCACACCAACTGCGGCTGCAGTACTAAGAGTTGTCCCGCAACACTGGGCTCACCCGTAGCGCCTGATGTGCTGCCGACCCTGCAATTTCCCGCTGGCGCCTACAGGGAAGGTGCATGGCGCGGCGGCGTGGGAGGCGCTCAGTCCAGCGCAGTGATCACTGCCTCTGACACCATCAACCCGGCCTCCTGGATCCGCTGACGCATGTCCCCCTCGTACAGCCGGGCGCAGGCCTCGATCGCCGGGGAGAGTTCGGCGAGGATCAACGCGGCACGCTTCGGTACATGGGTTGCCCCCGTCCACGCCGTCCCGCACCGATCGATCTCCTCCTGCAGCTGAAGGAGCGCCTGCTCATCGAACCCCTCGTTCATGCGCCGGGGGATCACGAAACGATCCGCCGCCTGCTCCAGACGACTGACCAGGTCGGTCTCCATGTGTGCCTCCGTCTCGCGCAGTTCGCAGCGTGGTGGGACGATCTTCTCGTAGCTGCGTGGTAGTGCCGACGGCGGCCTTCGCTCTGGACAGCTCCCACGCCTTGCGGTCGTTGCGGTTGCCGGGCAGAGGCTGGCCGACTGCGTTATCAGGGGCGCATGCGCGTGGGGTCCCCGTAGTCGTCTCGAAGTCAGACGACGGCAGGCGCGACACCTACGGTGCGCGCCTGCCGCATGGTGGTGGCCTTTCAGTCCCGCGGTGCGACGCGGATGCGGTTGCCGTCAGGGTCGGCTGCGAGGAAGGTCAGCCCGAACCCCTCGTCATGAGGCTCGTGGAGGATCGTGACGCCCTTGGACTGCCACTGCTTGAAGATCGCGTTGATCGCGTCGGGTCCGGCGTGGATGGCCAGGCAGATCTCGCTGGTGCGCGGGACGTCGGGTGACAGGTCCTCGAACTGGCCAGACCACAGAGCGAGGGCAGCGCCCGGCCCGAGGTCGAAGGTGATGTATCCAGGAGTCTCGAACGAGGGGCTCATGTCGAGGAGGTCGCCGTAGAAACGAGCGGCGGCGGGAGCGTCGTTCACATAGACGATGGACATGACGGATGTGGTCATGGTTGTTCCCTTTCGCAGGTCGTAGGTACGCGTCCATCAGCCTGACCGGGATATGCGCCGCATCGTGTCGCAATTCCTGGAAAACTTGGTGGGTGACCCCAGACCGCTTCTTCTCCCTGATGTTGCTCCTCGCATCGAGGGATGCCGTGACCACCCAGGAACTTGCCTCGGCGCTCGGGGTGTCCCTTCGCACCATCACCCGGGACCTGAACTGGCTCCGCGACGCCGGACTGCCGGTGACCGCGCAACGGGGCCGCCTGGGAGGCGTGACCATGCCGCCCGGGTCCGGGCTCGACCTCACGCGACTCACGCCGGGCGAGCGTGATCATCTGTCGCTCACTGGGCTGGACGAGAAGCAACGTGCGGAGCTCGACGCATCGGTCGAAAGTCGACGCGCGCTCTCCAAGATCATGGCCGCCCAGTCACGTCGAGTTCATGAGCTCCTGCCGCTCAGCGACGTAGTGCACGTGGACAGCCGTCCCTGGCTCCAAGTACGAGCTTCCGGCACAGCTCCGGCTTCGCTGATCGGCCCGGTGCGGCGTGGTCGCCGGCTACGGATCAAGTACGACAGCCCACGCGAATCTTGCCCGCACGACCTGGTCGTGGATCCCTATGGGCTGTTGGCCAAGGCCGGCATCTGGTATCTCGTCGCGGACTGCGCCCGAGTGCCGCGGATGTACCGACTTGAACGCATCACGACGTGGGAAGAAGTCGACCAGCCACGACAGATCCGCGAGAACCAGACCCTGGCCACCGTCGCTGCAGCGCTCGTTGATCAGTGGGAGCACCAGCACGCGATAGAGGTCAGCGCCACCATCGACCAGACCCAGATCGAGCGGGCGCACCGGATCTTTGGCCGGCGACTCGTCCGGGACGACGACCACCACGAATCCCCCACCGGCCACAAGGTGACGATCCGCTTCCTGCACCTGGAGGACGTGCGCGCACTCCTGCCGTTCGGGAGCGCCGTCACTGTGCACGGCCCCGCCGAAGCCAGGGCTCACCTCCGCGACCTCGCCACCAACCTTGCCCGCCACTATGCGCCGTCACCAACGTCCTGACCCGCGGCGCCTAGTCGGACGCCATCGGGGTGGGGGCCATGGACCTCGGCAGCACAGTGCCGTCGACGTACAGATCGACGTGCTCGTTGTAGAACGCGGTGAGTCCGGCGATGCGGTTGGCGTGGATGGTGGGGAAGTCGTAGGTCCAGGCGATGTCCTCGTGGGAGGCGGTGTCGCTGTCGAAGGACCAGTAGCTGCTCGTCGTCCCCTTGTAGGGGCATCGGGTCACCGTGTCCGAGTGCCGTAGCCGTGTCCAGTCGATGGTCGTGCGATCGAGGTATTGACATGCTCCTCGCCCTGAAGGGCGAGGATTCTGGCCTTCTCTACCGGTTGCCGTGCCGCTACGCGGCGCGGTTTCCGGTGGGGAATCCGTGGCTTCCTGTTTCTTCGCGCTGTGCCAGAACGGGTTCTGGTCTTACCGGCGCTCCGCAGGCTGTTACCGCCAGTCCGGCGGCCTGTTGGACATTGAGTGCGGCGTTGTGGTCCCGATCGTGGAGGGTGCCGCAAGCGGTGCAGGTCCATTCGCGGACGTGCAGGGGTTTGGGACCGTCCACGGTGCCGCAGGTGGAGCAGGTCTGGGAGGTCGGCTCGAACCGGCCGATCTTCACCAGAGTGCGCCCATGGCGCTGGGCTTTGTATTCCAGCATGTTCACGAATGCCGTCCAGCCCGCGTCGTGGACGGACTTGGCCAGCCTGGTACGCGCCAGTCCCGACACCGACAGACTCTCCACGGCGATTCCTTGGTTCTCGGAGATCAGCCGGGTGGAAAGCTGGTGGTGGAACTCTTTGCGGGCGTCGGTGACCTCGGCGTGGGCGCGGGCAACCTTCAAGCGTGCCTTCTCGCGGTTCTTCGACCCCTTCTGCTTGCGGGACAGCTCGCGCTGGGCGCGCTTGAGTTTCTTCTCCGCGCGGCGCAGGAACCGAGGTGAGTCGATCTTCTCGCCGGTGGACAGCACCGCGAAGTGGGTGAGGCCGAGGTCGATGCCGATGCTCTGGCCGATGGCGGGCATCCGGGCGGCGTCTTCGGCGGGGTCGGTGTCGATGACGAACGAGGCGAAGAACCGCCCGGCCGCGTCCTTGATCACGGTGACGGAGGTGGGGGTAGTGGGCAGGGTGCGGGACCACTTCACCTTCACGGCCCCGATCTTCGGCAGGTTCAGCCGGCCGGTGTCCGTGATGCTCCAGCGGGCGTTGGCGGTGAACCGGACCGACTGCCGGGCATCCTTGCGGGACTTGAACCGGGGCGCACCCGGCTTCGGGCCCTTGCGGGCGCCCTTGAGGGAGGCAAAGAAGTTCTTGTAGGCGGCCTCGGCATCCCGCAGCGACTGCTGCAGAACGACCGCGGAGACCTCGCTCAGCCAGGACCGCGAGGCGGACCGTTTCGCCTCGGTGATCAGACGGGTGGGCAGCTCCCCCGCCTTCGGGAAGGGCCTGCCCGCCCTACGGGCGTCCTCGCGGGCGCGTACCGCGTCGTTGAATACGACGCGGGCACACCCGAACGCCCGCGCCCACGCCCTCTGCTGACCGGCATCCGGGTACAGACGGAAGGCGTACCGAAGCTGCATACCGATCACACTAGACAGGTCGAACAAGCACCGTCACCGGGAACATGTGAGCGAACTTTCACCGTCACCGCGCACGTTCCGGCTCCGCCGGAACAACACCGCGACGCTCCGCACCGCAGGCACCAGATTCGCTTCCCCCCGAGGTGAACCCCGGAGCACTGCGAATGAATCCCGGTAGCGGGTCGGCCGTCCGGTCTCGAACAGCTTCACGCAGTCGGCGGCGTCCGCCAGCACGACGCCGTCCAGCTCCACTCGGACCGAGCTGCTGGAACGCAGAGCGTCCACACGGGAGTACGGGCTGCGCGGATGGACGAAGACCGGCTCGTCCTCCTCGAACCAGGAGTCCAGCGCCTCCCACTCGAAACGCACGGTGTCGTGCAGGGCTCGTGGGGCGCCTTCCCCCCAGACCCACGCCGCCCCCGCACGGACGTCCGGGCCGACGCGCAGGGTGTGACGGTGCGCGGGTCCGGCACCGAGCTGCTCGGTGTGCTTGTCGTCGTGGAGCACACCCTCCACCAGGTCCTCGATCGGGATGCTGAACTGCGGATATGCCTGCCATTCTCAGACGTACAGCGCGCGGCGGGTTTCGAAGGCGACCCGGCCGCCGATCATCCCGCGGATCCGGCGCGGAACGGGCTCCACGTGACCGATCGGGACGATGAGACTCGGGTGCAGGACACTTTCGGATGCCATGGTGTTCACCTTGTGTTCGGAGGTGCGGCGCTCTCCGCGCCCGGTGTCCGTGGGCGCGGGAGGACGGCACCGACTCGGGCCGACGGGCCCTGATCTACTCGTTCGATGGTAGCGGCGCCGGACGGCGTCCCCGGAAGTGGGCTACACACAGTGTGCACTCGAACGGTGTGATCAGCGAGGCGTTGTCACACAACGCGAGGGCTCACGGTCAATGAGCTGTCAGTGTTCCCACTTGAGGAGATACATCGTGGACGCGCGCATCGACTACTTCGGCAACGCCCTCGCCGGAAAGGTCATGAAGCACCTCAACTCGGCCGGCGCGGCCGTGCATGCCGCCATCCCGGTCACCACCCAGGAGCTGGTCAAGATCCGTGCCAGCCAGATCAACGGCTGCGGCTTCTGCACCGACATGCACACCAAGGACGCCAGCGCGGCGGGTGAGGACCAGCAGCGTCTGAACCTGGTGGCCGTGTGGCGCGAGGCCACGGTCTTCTCGGACGCCGAGCGCGCCGCGCTGGAGCTGACCGAGCAGGGCACGCGCATCGCGGACGCCTCGGGCGGTGTGTCGGACGAGGCGTGGGCGAACGCCGCGAAGCACTACGACGAGGACCAGCTCGCCACGCTGATCTCGCTCATCGCCGTCATCAACGCCTACAACCGCATCAACGTCATCAACCGGCAGCCGGCCGGCGGCTACAAGCCCGGCATGTTCGGCTGAGTCAGTCGCTCCGGCCCGGCCGGACACGAATCGTCCGTCGCCTGGTCGCCCCGACCACCGACCAGGCGACGGGCCGAGCCCGCCTCAGCCGGTCGACGGATGCCCACCCGGCGGGCCGTGGCATCCGTCGCGGGCCACGCATCCCAAGGACCCTCATGTCACAACACCACGCACTCGCCCCTCTGCGACGGGTCAGCACAGACGTGCTGGAAGTCGCCTACTACGAGACTGGTTCCGCGGACGGGGACACCGTGGTCCTCCTGCACGGTTTCCCCTACGACATCCACAGCTACGTAGACGTGGCCCCCCTGCTCGCGGACAGCGGGTTCCGGGTCGTCGTTCCGTATCTGCGGGGGCACGGCCCCACCAGATTCCTCCGCGGATCGGCTCCGCGCTCCGGTCAGCAGGCCGCCCTCGGCGCCGACGTCGTCGCTTTCATGGACGCCCTGGGCGTGGAGCGCGCCTACCTCGCCGGGTACGACTGGGGCGGGCGCGCGGCCAATGTCGCCGCCGCCCTGTGGCCCGAGCGCGTCCTCGCCCTGGTCTCGGTCAACGGCTACCTCATCCAGGACATCGGCGCGGCGGCGATCCCTCTCGCACCCGAACGGGAGGCGGGCCTCTGGTACTTCTACTACTTCCTCACCGAGCGGGGACGGGCCGGGCTGGCGAACGACCCCCGGGAGATCGCTCGGGTCATCTGGAAGCGGAACTCCCCGAAGTGGCCGTTCCGCGAGAGTGATCTGGATCGGGCGGCGGAGGCATTCACCAACCCCGACTACACCGACGTAGTGCTCCATTCGTACCGGCACCGGCTCGGTTTCGCGCCGGGCGCCGAGCAGTACGCGGAGTTGGAAGCGCGTCTGGCCGGGCTGCCGGCGATCACGGTGCCCGCCGTCACCCTGGACGGCACGGCCGACGGCAACTTCCCGGCCACGGACGGCTCTTCGTCCGCCCGTCACTTCACCGGGCCCCGGCTCCACCGCAAGGTGGCGCACGCCGGCCACAACCTTCCGCAGGAGTGCCCCGAGGCGTTCGCGGCGGCCGTACGCGATGTGCGCGACCTGTGGCAAGAGCAGCAGGCCGGCCGCGAACCCTTCGTCCGGGGACGCCAGGACGCGCCATGAACCAGGCCCCCACGCCGGAGGGCACCGCCGTCCTCCGCGTCGCCAGTGCCCGGGGCCGGTGGACCCTGCTGGCCACCGTCCTGGGATCCGGCGTCGTGCTGCTCGGCTCGACGGTCACCAATGTCGCGCTCCCCCACATCGGCGAGGACTTCGACGCCGACCTCGCCGTGCTCCAGTGGACGGTCAACGCGTACATGCTGACCCTGGCGGGGCTCATCCTGCTGGGCGGATCCCTGGGAGACCGTTTCGGGCGGCGCCGCGTCTTCGTCCTGGGCACCGTGTGGTTCGCGGTGGCCTCGTTGCTGTGCGGCCTGGCCCCGGACACCACCACACTGATCGCCGCCCGGGCACTCCAGGGCGTCGGCGGAGCGCTGCTCGCCCCCGGCTCACTGGCGATCATCGAGGCCTCGTTCCACCCGGACGACCGGCCGCGCGCGATCGGCCTGTGGTCGGGGTTCGGCGGCATCGGCGCCGCCCTCGGACCGTTCCTGGGCGGGTGGCTGGTCGACGGCCCCGGTTGGCGCTGGACCTTCCTGCTGAGCATCGTCCCGGCGCTGGTGTGCGTGCCCGTGGCGCTGCGTCATGTCCCGGAGTCCGTCGGCGCACCGCACAAGGAGGCGGCCCGCGCGGGAGGGTGGTGGCGGGCCGGTTTCGACATACCCGGTGCGGCTCTGGGCGCCCTGGCGCTCGCCCTGGTCACCTACGCGCTCACCGAGGCGCGTGACGGAGGTCCGGTCGCCGTCGCCGCGGCCGTCGGCGGCGTGCTGGCGGGGGCCACGTTCCTCCGCGTGGAGCGACACAGCGATGACCCGATGATGCCGCCGACGATCTTCGCCTCCCGGCAGTTCACCGCCGTCAATGTGATCACCTTGTGCGTGTACGCCGGTACCGGGGGCTTCTTCTTCCTGACGGCCCTGCACCTGCAGATCGTCGTCGGCTACTCGGCGCTGGCCGCCGGCGCGGCCATGCTGCCCAACACCGTGCTCATGCTGCTGTTCTCGTCCCACTCCGGGATGCTCGCCCAGCGGCTGGGGCCGCGGATGCCGCTCACCGTCGGCCCGTTGGTGTGCGGAGCGGGGATGGTGATGATGCTGCGGGTCGGGGCGGGCGCGTCCTACGTCTACGACATCCTCCCCGCCCTGCTGGTGATGGGCAGCGGCATGGTCGTCATGGTCGCTCCGCTGACGGTGACCCTGCTGGCCTCGGTGGACGCCTCGAACGCCGGTTTGGCCAGCGGCATCAACAACGCCGCCGCACGGGCGGCCGGTCTGGTGGCCGTGGCGGCGCTGCCGCTGCTGGTCGGGATGGGACCCGAGGCATACCGGTCGGACACGGCCTTCGACGCGGCGTTCGCCCGGGCCATGCCCCTGTGCGCGGCCCTGCTGGCCGTCGGCGCGGCGGTCTCCTTCGGCACGCTGCGGCAGACCGCCACCGCCCCGCGTCCGCCGCACGGGCGGACGCACGGGTGGCTGATGGAACCGCCGTTGGTGCCTCGCTTCATCCGTCACCAAGCCGTCGAATGAGTCGAATGCGTCGAATGACACGACCGGCGCGTCACTGCGCGCCGGCCCCACGAAAGGAACCAGACATGTCGTACCCGTACCCGGAACAGAAGTACTGGGGAGAGGACGGTGAGGTCAGCGCCGTCTTCCGGCCGGCCACCGCACCTCCGGACATCGGTGAGAGCGGTACCGGGAAGGACGCCCTCCACTATCTGGCCACCACCGGCACCACACGGGGTGAGTTCGGGCTGTACCACGTGGAGATGCGGCCCAGGGCAGGCGGCCCCAAGACCCACTACCACAAGCGGATCTCGGAGTCGTTCTACATCCTCGACGGCACGGTGCGTGTCTTCGACGGTGTGCGGTGGGTCGACGCCCGCAAGGGGGACTTCCTGCACGTTCCCCAGGGCGGGCTGCACGCCTTCCGCAACGACTCCGACGCCCCGGCCGACATGCTGCTGCTGTTCACCCCGGGCGCCCCGCGTGAGGAGTACTTCGAGCAGGCCTCCCAACTGGCGCACGCCTCCGAGGAGGAGCGTGCCGCGTTCTTCGACAGGCACGACTCGTACTTCGTGGAGTAGTGGAGTAGCTGAGTAGGAGCAGCGGTCAGCAGCGGAAGGGCCCCGTATCCGTGACCTCCCGGCGACGACCGGTGTCACGGGTACGGGGCCCCGCTGTGAGCGTCCGACCCCCAGGTCAGGCGGTGGGCCTCGGGGCGCGCAGGTGGGCGCGCTCCTTCAGCTCTGCCTCGTCGACCAATTCCAGCATGGGCTTGCCGGGAGCGCACATCATCGTGACGACGAACTCCGTGGTCTCATCGGCGAGGGCGTTGCCGTCCTGGTAGTGGATGACGTCGCCGCCCGGCTCCCAGAAGGTCCCGCCGGCCTCGACGATGCGCTCGGGCTCACCCTCCAGTTCGAAGCGAACGGCACCCTTGATGACGTATCCGAAGGCCGGGCCGGAGTGACGGTGCGGCGGGGTGCCGGGGTCACCGGGCTCCCACTGGACGTGGATGGTCATCGCCGAGGCACCCTCGGGAACCGTGATCGGCGAGGCATCCTGGAGCATCTTCGCCGCGCGGGTCCAGCCGGGGCCGTCCGCGCCGCCGTCTCCGTGACCGTGGCCGTGGCCGTGGCCGTGGTGATCGTGCTGTGAGTTCTCCGACACTGGGTCGCACCTTCCGTGGGTCCACCGTGCATGGGTAACACATCGTCCGATGACACGGTTCATGTCCGGTCGTAAGACCGCTCGATCCTTCTGACCGGGTGTCGGCCGGATCTGTGACAAGGGACGACAGTCGATTCGCGGCCCGCACCCCGGGAGGCTGAGCGCGGTGTCACAAGAAGCGAATGCGCACTGTCTAGGTCTGATGAGCACGGTGGCACGCACCAATGTCCGCCACTGTCTGCCACCGACATCCAGCGGGTTCACACATCCCCTGACGGAAGAGGCTCAGATGAAAGTCGTCGTCGCAGGTGCCACCGGCCTGATCGGTTTCCGGACCGTCGCCAGGCTCCGGGACCACGGGGTGGAGGTCGTGCCGATCTCACGCGGCGAAGGAGTCGACGTCAGCACCGGGGAAGGTCTCGCCCGGGCCCTGCGCACCGCCGAGGTGCTCGTGGACGTCACCGACGCGCCCTCCCGGGACCAACAGGTCAGCACGGACTTCTTCACCACCTCGACGAGCAACCTCCTCAAGGCGGCCGCCGCGGCGGGCGTGGAGCACTACGTGGCGCTGTCGGTGGTGGGCGCCGACCGGGTCGGCTCGGGCTGGTTCCGGGCGAAGGCCGCGCAGGAGGACCTGGTCAGGAACACCACCATCCCGTTTTCTGTGGTCCGTGCCACGCCGTTCCACGAGTCGGTGGCGGCCGCCGCCGTGGCCGGTACCCGGTCCGACGGTGTGCACGTGCCGCCCCTGCTGCTGCGGCCGCTCGCGGCGGACGACGTCGCCACGACGGTCGCCCATGTCGCGGTGGGGCTGCCGGAGTTCGGCGTGGTCGAGGCGGCCGGTCCCGAGGAGGTGCGCCTCGACGACGCCACGGCCGCGCTGCTGAGCACCCTGGGCCGGACCGACCCGGTCGTCGCCGACACGCGTGCTCCGTTCTTCGGCGCCATGGTCGAGGAGCGGGCGCTCCTCCCCGGGCCGGACGCCCACCTGGGCCACCACACCTTCGCCCAGTGGCTCAAGAGCCGCTGAGGTGAGGGCGGGCGGCATCGCCTCGTCGCCCGCGCAACCCACCAGATCGGCGCCCCCGACACCCACCGTGTCCGCGTCCGACATCGCCGGAGCTCACGCCGTGCAGAAAGGCTGCCCTGAATGAACCGTCCCGGCCGCGGCGCAGCCGGAGTTCGACGGTGACCTGGAGTTGGAGTCCAGGATCACCGCGCTCAACCGGTGGAACGCCGCGGCGATGGTCACCCGCGGTTCCCGGCTGGGACTGGGCGGCCACATCTCCACGTACGCCTCGCTCTACAAGATCGGGTTCAACCACTTCTTCCAGGGCAAGGACGGGGACGGCTCGGGGGACCAGCTCTTCCTGCAAGGGCACGCCTCCCCCGGCATCTACGCCCGGGTCTTCCTCGAAGGACGCCTGGGAGAGGCCCAATTGGACGCCTTTCGGCGGGAGACGGGCGGTCTGGGCCTGCCGTCCTACCCGCACCCCCGACGGCTTCCGTGGCTGTGGGAGTTCCCGACGGTGTCCATGGGGCTCGGCCCGCTCGGCGCCATCTACCAGGCCCGCTTCAACCGCTATCTGCACGCCCGCGGCATCAAGGACTCCTCGGCCTCACGAGTGTGGGCGTTCCTGGGCGACGGGGAGATGGACGAGCCGGAGTCGATGGCAGCCCTGACGCTGGCCTCCCGCTTGGGCCTGGACAGCCGGGCCGGTATGTGTCCGCGCGGGCGGACCTGCGGTCGATTGGGCGGGGTCGATTGGGCGGGGTCGATTGGGCGGGGTCGGTTCCGTTGGCCGGCCGGGCCGGTCGGGTGTGCCCTGCCGGATGGCGGTCGAGGGCCGGCGGTGTACCGCCGGCCCTCGATCTCCGGGTGCGGGGTCAGCGCACCGAGCGAGCGGCTTCCTCGATGACCTCGGTCACCGTGCCGGGCCGCGAGACGCTCACCGCGTGGGAGGCGCGGACCTCCGTGGTGTGGGCGCCGGCTCGCTCCGCCATGAACTCCTGGGCGGCGGGCGGGATGTTGAGGTCACCCGTGGCCACAAGCACCCAGGACGGGATGGTCTTCCAGGCCGGTTCGGCCGCGCCCTCGGCGAGCGCCGCCTCGGTGACCGGTCGCTGCGTGACGGCCATCAGCTCGGTCTTGTTGCGCGGCACATCGGCCGCGAACTGTTGGCGGAACTTGTCGTTCTGGATGTACAGATCGGTGCCTTGCGAACCGTCGGCGTTCGTGATCGGCACAGGGCGCAGCGCGGCCCCCAGGGTGCTGCCGGGGAACTTTCCCGACAGGTCGACGGCGCTCTCACCCTTCTCCGGGAGGAAGGCCGCGAGGTAGACCAGCGCCTTGACGTTGTCGTTGCCGGTGGCGGCATTGCTGATCACCGAACCGCCGTAGGAGTGACCCGCCAGCACGATGGGCCCGTCGATGTCGGCCAGGGTGTCCTTGAGGTAGGCCGAGTCGCCGCTCAGGGAGCGCAGCGGGTTGGCGACGGCGACGACCGGATAGCCGTCGTGCCGGAGCCTGCTGATGACACCGTTCCAGCTCGTGGAGTCGGCGAACGCGCCGTGGACCAGGACGACGGTGGGCTTGGGCTCCTGGTCGGAAGTGCCCTTGTCGGCGGAGGCCGGGGCGACCGTGACGGCGAGCAGACCGGCGGCGATGCCGGCGCCGGCCAGCGCGGTGAGCGCACTGCGGGCCCTGCTGGTGCGGGGGTTACGGATCATGTCGAGTGCCTTTCGGGCGGTGAAGGTGCGCTGAAAGCGGCGAACCGCGGGTGCACGGGGTGAGGCGGTGTGGGCGGTGCCGGTCTTGAGGAACGAAAGGGCCACACGTTGTGCCGCCTTTCGTTCCTCAAGACCGGGGAACGACGGAAGGTGTGACATGTCGCGATGTCGGATTCCGCCAGGCCGACACCGGTCAGGACCGGCGCCGACCGGTGACCTCCTTGTCCTCGGCCCCCGTGGGCTTGGAGACCTGTGTGCCGGTGCCGTAGAGGGCACGGCTGAGCCCGGCGCGCAGCCGCCGGGTACGGGTCGGCACAGCACCGTCCGTGTCCCGCACGGCTACGGCCGTCAGGGGCCGGTACTGCTCATGAGCGGTCAGCATGTGTAGTCGAGCCGGGGCGAGGGGCTCATGGATCTCCACGTACCCGCCGTCCGGAAGGCGTTTGATGACACCGCTCTCACGGCCGTGCAACACCTCCTCGCGGTCCCGGCGTTGCAGGCCCAGTGCCAGCCGTTTGGTGACGCCGAAGGCCAGGACCGGGACGACGAACAGGCCGACGCGCACGGTCCAGGTCACCGCGTTGACGGACAGGTTCAGCCGAGTGGCGATGATGTCGTTCGCCGCTCCTACGAGAGCCACGGCGTACACGCTGAGCCAGGCCACGCCCAGGGCGGTCCGTGCCCCGCAGCGAGGCGAGGATCAGGGTCAGGGCGAGTTCCGCCGTGCTCGGGGCGGGGACTCCGCGCGCGTTGCAGAGCGTCACCGGGCGAGGGAACCGGTCCAGAGCCGCCCGCAGTTCGTCGGTCCCCGCGCTGAGTGCCTGGACCATGCGCAGACGTGTCATCCGGTGCAGCGGCCGGCTGATGATGTATGTCCTGGGTCAGCGGCGGGGCGTAGAACTCGACCTTCGCGGGGTCCGAGGGGAAGTCCGAACGGCCGTCCCAGCGGTCGCTTCCACGAGACACCGGCCGGTCGTCGCAGGCGATCCGCCTGTCACCCGCCCGGCCCACACGCTGTCTTGCTGACATGCACCCTGTTGTCAGCCCACAAGCACCGCCCACCCGGCCGTACCCGGACTCCTATGCCGTCACCGCCGAGTTCTACGACATCTTGCAGGCCGCTCAGGACGAGGCCCGCGTCCGTCACC
The DNA here is from genome assembly GCF_021173675.1 of Streptomyces lincolnensis. Classification (GTDB taxonomy): domain Bacteria; phylum Actinomycetota; class Actinomycetes; order Streptomycetales; family Streptomycetaceae; genus Streptomyces; species Streptomyces lincolnensis_B. The sequence goes on from NZ_JAIHON010000028.1 coordinate 12,856, forward strand.
TCTACGGCAGTGAGGTCGCGAAGGCCCGTCGCGGTGTGCTGGACATCGGTGCCGGGACCGGGCGGGTCACCCTGATGAGCCTGGCCGAGTCCCGGGTCGAGGTGCACGCCGTCGAGCCCGCACGGGCCATGCGCACCTCGCTGCTGACCCGCCTCGCCGCCCTGCCCGCGCCCCAGCGGGAACGGGTGACCGTGCACCCGTGCACGCTGGACCGGGCGGGTCTGTACGCGGTCGCGGACGTGGCCGTGTGCCACAACACGGTCGCCTGTCTCCCCCCGGCCGCGCGGGATGTGCTCTGGCCCGCGGTCCGGGCGGCCCTGGTCCCCGGGGGGTCGCTGTTCCTGCAGCTCCCGCCCGCCGTGCTGCCCGCCCGTGACGTCGTACGCCTCCTGCCGGAGAAGCGGGTGGGCGGGCATGTGTACGGGGGACGCATGACGATGTCGACCGCCGGATACCGCATCCGCAACCGCGTCGAATACCGGGTGCGCGGGCCACAAGGTGTGCTGCGGGAGCACACGGAGACGTTCTGGATGTGGCCCGCCTCGCGCGCTCGCCTCATAGCCGACCTCGAACGGCACGGGTTCGTCCCGCTGCCGGGCCACGACGATCCCCGCGTCCTGGCCGTCACGCGGCCGAACCACACCTGAACCGGCCGCCGGAGCGGGCCCGAAACGCCCACGGTGGCCGCCCCGGCCCGCCCGCACAGCGCTGTCACAAACGGTGTCGCCGACCGGTCTGATGGATGACCGGACCACACGACTCCACACGACTCGCTCGGTGCGCCTCGCCAACGGGGACGGGGATCTCAGGTCAGCACCCGCCCCCACAACGCACAGTTCACCGGCGGCCCCGTCATCCGCACAGGACCGCACAGGACCGCACCAAGAAAGGCAGGACCCCAGATGACGTATGAGTCCCCCTCCGTTCTGGACGCCGGGCCCTCCGACGGCGTCGATCCGGACGAGTTCTTACGAGCGGCCATGCGCTGGCACTTCGACCCGGCGACCGGCTCCCGCTACTGGCTCGACCGGGCCGAGCGGCTCGCCTTCGATCCGCGACAGGACGTCAAGGGCGTGGCCGACCTGTCGCTCTTCCCCGACCTCACCGACGAGCTGCGGCACGTACCGGTGGCGGACCTGATCCCCCGAGGCTACGGCGGCGACGCCCGGCTGATCAACGTCTTCGACAGCGGCGGGACGACCGGGGCGCCCAAGCGGGTCGTCCAGCTCGACGACTGGATGCGGCACAGCACCGAGCAGGTCGACCGGCGTCTGCGCGAGCACGGCCTCCCGCTCGGCGCCCAGTGGCTGACCGTGGCGCCGACCGGTCCGCACCTGGTGGGGGACGTGCTGCAGCGGGCGGCGGCGGCGCTCGGCGGCCCGGCCCTGAGTATCGACATGGATCCCCGCTGGGTGAAGAAGCTGATCGCCGCGGGCCGCGGCGACGAGGTCGAGTCCTACACCGACCATCTCGTCGAACAGTGCCGCCGGATCCTGCTGACCCAGGACGTTGGTGTACTGGCCGCCACCACCGCGCTGCTGGAACGCTTCGCCCGCGAGGACGACCTCCTGGAGCGGATCAACGGTTCCGTCCGGGCGATCCTCTGGGGCGGCACCCACATGGACCCCGACACCCGGCACCTGCTGGCCACGGAGGTCTTTCCCGATGTGCCGCTCATCGGCATGTACGGCAACACCATGATGCTCACCGCACTGCTCGAACGCCCCGGACTCGACGCCTCCCAGCCCTGCGTCTTCGACCCGGTGTCGCCGTACGTGTTCCTGTCGGTCGTCGACCCCGCCACCGGGGAACGCGTCGAGGTGGGTGAGCGCGGCCAGGTGATCGTCAGTCACGTCAGCAAGTCCATGCTCATCCCCAACAACGCGGAACGCGACACTGCGGTCCGTGTGCGACCGGCCGGCGACCACGCGGGCGACGCCGTCGCGGACGTGGCACCCGTGGCCACGGTGAAGGGCGAGACCGTGATCGAGGGCGTGTACTGATGACGGTCGTGACGGCCGGGACGGTCGTGAAGGCCGACGGGCCGGTGTACCTGGACGCGCTGGGCCCGGGCGGCCCTTACCGGACGCGCGTACCGAGCGGCGTGACGGACGTGTCCGGTACCGATGTGGCGCGACTGAGCCTGGTACCGCCGGTCTACGTCCACCGCGCCCTGGCCGCGCTGCGCAAGGCCGAGGCCGTACCGACGGCCGGCCTGGACACGCTCCTGGAAACGGCCGCCGAGGAGTTCGCCACCGGCACCGTCGGCGGGCTGGGCGTCCGCGAGTACGAGCACCTGGTGAGCCGCACCTCCGGCAGCCCGCTGACGGTGGTGCGCACCGCGACACGGGACACCGCGAGATTCGTCGGCCTGGCCCGTTCGTCGGCCGACCGGGGCAGGCCGCGCGGGGCGGCCCGGCACAGTGGGGATCCGACCCTCGGATCCAGGCACGCCGTGTGGGCCCGCAGAGGCGAGGTGTTCGCCGTCAACGCTTCCGGCAACCACCCCGGTGTCCACCGGTTGTGGCTGGAGGCGCTGACGCTGGGCTACCGCGTCGCCGTACGTCCGTCCCGGCGGGAGCCGTTCACTCCGCACCGCCTGGTCGGAGCCCTGCACAGGGCGGGCGTCCGGGAGGACCAGCTCGTGCTGCTGCCCACGGACCACCAGGCCGCCGGGGCGTTGATCCGCGGTGCGGACCGCGCGGTGGTGTACGGCGGTGACGACGTGGTCGCCCGGTACGCGCACGATGCCCGCGTGCTGCCGCAGGGGCCCGGCCGGACCAAGATCCTCGTCACCGCGGACACGGACTGGCGGGGGTACCTCGACACCATCGTCGCTTCCGTCGCCGACGAGGGCGGCACCGCGTGCGTCAACGCGACCGCCGTCCTCGTCGAGGGCGATCCGGCGCCGCTCGCCGAGGCCGTCGCGGACCGCCTGTCCCGGCTGCCCGGTCTGCCGCCCCAGGACGCCCGGGCGGTCCTCCCGGTGTACCCGCTGGACCGGGCCCGCGCCCTCGACTCCTATCTGCGGAAGGTGGCGGCGGGAACCCGCGCCTGGCTCGGCGGTGACGGCATCGTCGACGACCTCGGAGACGGAAGTGCCGTACTGCGTCCGGCGGTCCACCAGGTCGACCACGCGGGAGCCCCGCAACCGCGGGCCGAACTCCCCTTTCCCTGCGTGTGGATCGCGCCGTGGACCCGCTCGGACGGAATCGCTCCGCTGCGCGACACCCTCGTCCTCTCGCTCCTCTCGCGCGACCACGCCCTGCTGGCCACCCTGCTGGCGGAGCCCACCATCGCCAATGTGTACGCCGGTGACCGGCCGACCTACTGGATGGCTCCGGGCGTGCCGCACGACAGTTACCTGTCGGACTTCCTGATGCGCAGCAAGGCCGTCGTCGGCTTCGAGTGAACGGCGGTCAGTGGGGCAGGACCAGCATCACGGCCGTCCCCAACGCCATCGCCCCGTCGCGGACGTGCCCGTACGGGTCCGCCGCGGCGGCGCGGTGCGCGGTGCCCGCGGCGGTCCGCAGCGTGGGCATGGAGCGCAGCAACGACCGTACGGCGTAGCCGAGGAGACAGAGCGTCAGCGCGGCGGTGACCAGGTCCGCCGTCATCGAGCCGCTCGCCGCGGCGCCTTGGGCCGCGGTGTGGTGGGCGACCGGAACACCTCCGGCCAGGGTCTCGTGGGCGGGGGCGGCCCCACCGTGGGGCATCCGCGACATCCAGGCCATCGCCGCCATGCCCGCGGCCGACGGCAGCCGCCCGGCGATCGCCGCCACCCTGCCGGTCGTACGGCGGTACAGCGCGGTCAGCGGGAACCACAGCGTGGCCGCCGCGCAGAGCAGCATCGTGGTCCGCCCGGTCAGTGACCGGCCGAGGCTCCAGGGCATGATCGCCATGGCCGCCGCCATGGCGAAGTGCAGCAGGTGGTCCACCCGGTCACGGCCGTCCGCTCCCGGTGACCGGACCCCGCGCCGCAGTACATGCAGGGCCACGATGACGAAGAGTAGCGTCAGCATGCAGTGCACGATGAGGGCTGCTGGCGTCTTGTCCGACACTGGGTGCGCCTCCTGGTCCATGACGGTTCTCAGTCCTGACCAGGTGTGCGATCGATCCGTGACAGCGACGACAGCTGTCCGGAGTGCGCGAGTGACACGGTGTGCCAAGGTGATGACGCCGGGACGGCGGAACACCGGCTCGGGCCTTCGCGGGCATTGAGGGGCCGGGCGTCACAGTTCCGGCCGCGTGTCGGTCATTCAGTAGTCCCGGATCTTTGCCGGACCTCTGCCGGACCGGACCTCTGCTGGGACTGCGCCCTTCGACGACAACGGAGTCATGTCGTGACCGACCCAATCCAGTTGCCCACCCTGTCGACCGAGAAGGACTACGACGGAGAGGAGTTCTCGCCCATCTATACGACCACCGTGACCGTCCACGGCGGTGTGGCCTCCCACGGTCGGGCCTCCGGCCGGGCACGCTCGTCCGACGGCTCTCTCGACCTCGACCTGCGGATGCCGGCCGAGTTGGGCGGTGACGGCCGGGGAACCAACCCCGAGCAGCTCTTCGCGGCGGGTTTCGCGGCCTGTTTCCACGGCGCTCTGAGCCTGCTGGCACGTCAGGAAGGCCTCGATCCGGCGGCGATCTCGGTCGAGGCGACCGTCGCCTTCGGGCGCGACCCGGAGGACGGCGGCTATCTGCTGTACGTCGATCTGGTGGCGCGGTGGCCCGGAGTCGCTCCCGAGACAGCCGGCGACCTGATCGAGAAGGCCGACGCGTTGTGTCCGTACGCACGCATGGCCTGGCGGGGAACACCGACCACCATCACGCTGGCCCCCTGACCGGCACGCCCGGCGACTGTCAGGACGGGAACCACAGGTCCGCGTCGGCGGCTTCTTCCTTGCGAGCGACGAGAGGGTGGTCCCCCACCTCCGGAGCCGCCGCGGTGAAGTACTCGGCGTTGACGGCGAGTCCTCGTAGATGCAGTCCACAGGGCATTCGGTCACACAGGCCCGGTCCTTGATGTCGACGCAGGGCTGCGCGATGACGTACGTCATCCCTCTCCTCCTCGAACGTCGAACGCGTCGCGGCGCCGGCTCGCAGGTCGTCGGGCTCGTCTGTATGACCAAGGACGCCGTCACGTTGTGACACGGCTCTGCCGCTGACGCGAACCGACCTCGCCCACGCCTTCGGCTTGAAGTCGGCCGCCAGAGAAACGCTTCACGCACAGCTCCCGTGTCACAGAAAACGTTCGCGCTCGGTCTCTCCCAGTGCGGACGACACCGCACCTCTCGAAAGGATCGTCACCATGAAGGTTGTAGTCATCGGCGGTACCGGACTGATCGGCTCGAAGGTGGTGGCCAAGCTCAATGAGCACGGTCACGAGGCGGTACCGGCCGCCCCGAACACCGGCGTCAACACGCTCACGGGCGAGGGGCTCGCCGAGGTCCTGACCGGTGCGTCGGTCGTGATCGACGTGTCCAACTCGCCGTCCTTCGAGAACGACGCCGTGATGGAGTTCTTCCGGACTTCGACCACCAACCTCCTCAAGGCGGAGGCGGACGCAGGGGTGACCCACCACGTGGCGCTCTCCGTGGTCGGCACGGAGCGGCTGCAGGAGAGCGGCTACTTCCGCGCCAAGCAGGCGCAGGAGACCCTGATCAAGGAGTCCGGCATCGCCTACTCCATCGTTCACGCCACGCAGTTCTTCGAGTTCATGAAGGGCATCGCCGAGGCGGCGACCGACGGTGACACCGTCCGGCTGGCCCCGGTCAGGATCCGTCCGGTCTTCTCCGACGACGTGGCCGCCACGGTCGGCCGCACCGCGGTCGGCGGACCCGTCAACGGGGTCGTGGAGATCGCCGGCCCCGACGAGTTCCAGCTCGACGAGCTGATCCGCAAGGGCCTGGCCGCCAAGAAGGACCCGCGCAAGGTCGTGGCCGACGTGCACGCCCCGTACTTCGGTGCGGAGCTGCAAGAGACCACGCTGCTCCCCGGTCCGGACGCGAACATCGGCGCGACCCGGTTCGCCGACTGGCTCGCCCAGCAGGGCTGAGTCGGCGGGTGGCGGGCCCTCGTTGGCCCGCCCACCGGATGGGAGGGGGCCTGTCGTCCGCACTGCGGCACGGCAGGCCCCCTCCCTCGTGACAAGACCGCTTCGCCGGTCGGTGCCCAGCCCGAGAGCCCGCCCCGCCCACCCACATCCGCCATGGATCCCGCTCTCAGGCTGCGCTCTTCACGGCCTGCTCGCGCACCGACCGCCGTCGCATCGCCCGGCGCTCCCCTTCCGTGGTTCCTCCCCAGATCCCCTCGACCGGACCCGTCTCGACGGCCCAGGCCAGACACTGCCGGGTCACGGGGCAACGGCGGCAGACGGATTTGGCCTCGTCCGCCTGCAGCGTCGCCGGACCGCTGTTGACACTGCCGACGGGGAAGAAGAGGTCAGGGTCCTCGCTCAGGCAGAGTCCCCTTACGCGCCAATCCATGGAATGCCTCCTGTGTGCGGAACGGATACCGGTTCGGGGGGGGAGGTCGCTCTGTGTGTGGGGAGCTGGCGAAAAGCGCGTGCCGCGCAGGACCGCTCTCCACTTGACAGACCGAACTGTCGGCGCGCGTGTGACATCCGCCCGTCGCAGCGCCCGCCACCGCGAGGCCCGCTCCGACGGCGCGGCAGCACTGCCCGCCTCTCGAAAACCCGGTCTCGGAAACCCGGCAAAAAACTCTCCGCGAAAGTGTCACGAAGCATCCGCGCCCGCGGTCACTTCGTGCGGAGGCGAACACAGCGCCCTGCCGGATCCCTCAGTGCGCCGGGCCGCCACCGCGGCGGTCCTCGACAGAGAGGCCGATCGCCTTCGCCGACGCACCCGTGACACAGAAACGGAGACTGAAGGATCATGCATCCAGAGGCGCCCCCGACGGACAGTGACCTGAGCGAGGCCGTTTCCGTGTTCGTGGAACTCCGGCCACGCCTCTTCGGCATCGCCTATCGCCTGCTGGGCAGTGCGGTGGAGGCCGAGGACGTCGTCCAGGAGGTGTGGCTGCGTTGGCAGCGCACCGACCGCGCGATCGTGCTCAGCCCCGTCGCGTTCCTGTCCACCACCACGACACGGCTGGCCCTCAACGTGGCTCAGTCGGCCCGTCTGCGCCGCGAGAGCTACATCGGTCCGTGGCTGCCCGAGCCCGTCGACACCAGCAACGACCCGGAGGTCGGCGCCGAACGGGCCGAAGCACTCGAACTCGCCCTCCTGCTGGTGCTGGAGAAACTCCCTCCGACCGAGCGCGCCGCGTACGTGCTCAGAGAAGCCTTCGACTACGACTATCCCGAGATCGCGCGCGTCCTGGGGCTCAGCCCCGTCAACGTGCGGAAGATCGTGAGCCGGGCGCGCAAGCACCTCGCCGACGACCAGCGGGACAGCGTCGACGCCGCCGAGCACCGCAGGTTGCTCGACGCCTTCGTCGGCGCCGCCCGGCGGGGCGACGTCGGCAGGCTGGAGGAGCTGCTGACGCCGAACGCGGTCAGCCTGTCCGACGGGAACGGTATCCGGGGAGCGGCCCGGATCCCCGTCCTGGGCCGTGCCCGCGTGGCGAACCTGTCCACCGCGCACCGCCGCTTCTGGCCGACGGTCGAGGTCCAACCGGTCGAGGCCAACGGGCGCGGCGCCATCCTGCTCCACAGGGACGGCCGGCCCGCCACCTTCATGACGATCGCCGCCACACACCGTGGCATTCGCCAGGTGATGTGGGTCTTCAACCCGGCAAAGATCGCCGCGTTCCTGGACTCCCGCTCCCGTGTCCACTGGCCGGTCGTCTGCGAGGTCTGAGTTCGCCCCCGGTCGCCCTCGGTCGCCCGCCGTGCCGGCACGGCGGGCGACGGGCCGGTTGTCACAGCGCTCCTCACTGTTCGGTCAATGCGGTGTCGACGGCTTGCGGCGTTGCCCGCCCGAGTCCCGCAGCGAAGGAGCAGGAACATGGAAGTGCGTGAAGCTCGTGACACAGGCTTCTCAGAAACGGTGGTGGCTCGCACGCATCGGATGTCCGATCCGGCTGCCGCCGCCGCGGCCCTGGCGGCGGAGGCCGCTCTGCTCGAAGGACGGCTGAGCGTGCTCCGAGAGGCGATCGAAACAGTGGACGCCCGTATCCACGCGGTCTCCGAGACTCTGCGGCGACTGCGCCTCTCCGCTGCAGGGTCCCCCGACAACGAAGCGCCCGCGGGCCGGGAAGGCGGCGCCCGCATCGCCCCTTCGACGCCCGGTCCTACCTGACGCAGAGCGCGGACGGGTACCGGCGGACCGTCGCGGTGGACGCGGTGGACGCGGTGTGGGCCGCCACTCCCGTCGGCCGCGCTCTGCGGTCGGCGGGGGCACTCGATCAATGCCCGCTACCATCCCCGATACCATGCCCCCGATGCCGGGCCGCGTGACGGAGCCCGCACAACGGGCGGCCCCGCCGGAACAAGGGGTGCGAACGAGAGGAACCCATGGTCTCCGTGACCCCCACGGCCCGCGACATCGAGATCACCGCCGAGGGCCTCCAGGCGGACCTGGCCCGCCTGGAGCTGCAGAAGCAGGCACTGGAGAGGGAACTGGCCGCGGTCACCGCGCACCTCGGCTCCGTACAGCGGGCCCTCGGCGCCCTTCGGCCCCTCATGCCGGGGGCCGCCGCGTCGTCCGCGACACACCGTTTCGTGGCCGCGGATGCGGATGCGGATGCGGAGGCGCCGGTGACGGTGGCATCGGTGCCCACGCGGCCCGCGCCGGTCGCGGCCCCGGCCCCGGTCGAGGAGGGTGCCGGGAGCCGGGCGACGGCCGACCGTGCCGAGAGTGACACCGATGGTGTGAGGACGTACGGCAAACTCACCGAACAGATCCTGGCCTACTTCGCACAGGCCGGCGATGTCGACGTCCGGGCCCGGGATGTGGCCGACGCCCTCGGCCGGGCCACCGACAGTGGCAGCATCAACGCCATCCGGAGCACGCTCGACCGTCTCGTCGGCTCCTCGCGCGTGCGCCGGGTCGGCCGCGGTCTGTACCGCGCGGCCAAGCCCTGAGCAACGCCCGGCAGTTGCCGGCAGTCCCGGCAGCGGACGCGCTCAGTGTGACTCCTGCAGCCGGGGCTCACCGTTGGAGACGAAGGCGTCCCTCGGGTGCTGGACCGAGGCGAGAGAGACGATGTCACGGCCGTAGAGGGTGGCGGTCGCCCACACGGCGAACACCCGCGCTTTGCGCTCCCAGCTCGGCACGGCCAGGACGTGATAGCCGCGGTGCATCAGCCAGGCCGGGAAACCCTTGATGACCAGGCGTCGGTACTGAAAGATGCCACGGCCCAGGCCGAGCGTGGCCACCACCCCGAGGCTGTGGTGCACGTAGTTCCTGGTCGGTCGACCGCGCAGGGACGCCAGGAGGTTCTTCGCGAGGCGCTTGCCCTGACGCACCGCGTGCTGGGCGTTGGGCACCGTGCGGGCGTCCGGTCGGCCTACGGCGAGATCGGGCACCGAGGCGTCGTCACCGGCCGCCCAGACGTCCGGCACCACCTCGGTCTCCGTGCCCACCCGGAGATCCGCGCGCACCCTCAACAGGCCGCGCTCGTCGACCGGGAGGTCGGTGTGATTGTGCACGATCGGGTTGGAGGCGTTGCCCGCCGTCCACACCAGCAGGCCCGAGTCGTACTCCGTTCCGTCCGACAGCACGACACGTCCGTTCTCGGCGGAGAGGAGCTGGGTGTTCAGATGGACGCGCGCGCCCCGCTTCTCCAGTGAGCGCACCACCCACTCTCCGGGCCGGTCGGTGACCTCGGGCAGTATGCGGCCCCGTGCCTCGACCAGGTGGAAGGCGAGTTCGTCCGCCTTGATCTCCGGATAGTGCTTGAGCAACGCGGAGGCCAGGCTGAGCAGTTCACCGAAGCCCTCCACTCCGGAGAAGCCGCCACCGACGACGGTGGCAGTGAGCAGCCTGCGCCGTTCCGACCCGTCCGGCAGCGTCGCCGCGCGGTCGAACGACGTGAGCAGCCGGTCGCGGATCGCCACGGCCTCCTCGACGTGTTTGAGTCCGTACGCCTGCTCGCGCAGCCCCGGAATCGGGAAGGTGCGGGTGACGGCTCCCGCCGTCACCACCAGCGTGTCGTAGCGCAGGTCGAACTCCGGCCCGGACTGCGGCCGGACCGTGACGGTGTGCGCGGCGTTGCGGATCTCCGTCACCGCACCCGCGATCAGACGGGTCCGGTGCAGATGCCGCCGCAGCGACACCGCGGCATGACGCGCCTCCACCGACCCCGCGACCACCTCGGGCAGGAACGGCTGATACGTCATGTAGGGACGCGGGTCGACGACGGTGACCCGTGCCTCGCCGCGTCGCAACTTCTTCTCAAGACCCCACGCGGTGTAGAAACCCGCGTAGCCGCCGCCCACGATCAAGATCTCACGCACGGTGTCCTCTGTTCTCCTCGGCTTCGACTCTTTAGACCGGTCGTCGCCGTCCCGTGTGACACAAGCGGCACCGGTCCGGGCGCATACGGGTTCGCCGATGCCGTCCGCTCGGCCGGTCTCCCCGACCGTCGTGCCGGTCAGGCGCCGGAGTGCGCGTTCCAGTGCTTCTCCAGGATCTCGGCGACCTCCGCGGGCCGTTGGAGCGGCGGCCAGTGATTGCAGTCCATCTCGATCACTTCGGAAGCGCGCAGGGAGTCACCGAGCCTGTGCCCGAACTCGATCTGGCAGGCGGGGTCCCGCGCTCCCCAGAAGACCACGCAGGGTGCGGTCACGTCGGCGAGCGCCGGTTCCCATTCCGCGCCCATGGTGACCGCCGAGCGGTACAGCTTTAGGACCGCGTCCTTCATCGTGTCGTCCACCCGGCTCGCCATCTCCTTGGCCAGCGGCAGTGGTACGTCGAAGCCGACCGACACCTCCTGCGCGAACGGCTCCGCGCGCAGTTCGGACATGTAGCGGTCGCCCTCGACCTGGTCCTGCCAGATCCTGGCCAGCGGGTGCCAGACGTACTCCGCGCTGATCGGTCCGTTGCCTCCTGCCCAGGTACGGACGAGGTCGGGGCGTAGGGAGGCCACGCGAAGGGTGAGGATGCATCCCCAGTCGTGACCGACCAGGTCCACCGGCTCGCCGATCCGCTCCAGTCGCTCGATGAGCCAGTCCGCGTACTCCTCCTTGGTGGAACCGAAGCCGGCCGGTCGTTCGGCCCCGAAGCCGGGCAGGTTCCAGGCTTGCACGTCGGCCCTGGTCAGGTGTCGGCGCACACCGTCCCATACGTGCTGGGTGTCCGGGACGCCGTGGACGAGAATTGCGGGCATGGGTGTACCCCTTTGCGTGGATGCCGTCTCGTGCATGAAATGACAACTCATGGTGTCACACTGTTATTACCTCACTGTGGCCCAGTGTTCTGTGGTCACACCCGACGATGCCCCGGGGAAGGACGCTCTGACAACAACAGTGTTATCCCGAGGTCGAGGTGAGTCCGGCGAGGGCGGGCTTCAGCTCGGTGCGTCGCTTGATACCGAGTTTCGCGAAGACCTTGCGCAGGTGGTACTCGACAGTGTGCGCGCTGATGAACAGGCGGGCGCCGATCTCCCGGTTCGTCAGTCCTTCGCGCGCCAGGCGGGCCACGTTGAGTTCCTGCTCGGTGAGCTGCGCCTCCGATCCCCGTTCACGCACTCGCAGGGGTTCACCGCTCGCGCGCAGCTCGTCCGCGGCGCGCTGGGCGAAGCCGTTCAGGCCACAGGCCGTCAGCACCTCGTGCGCGGCGCGGAGTTGCTCCCGCGCGTCGGCGTGCCGGCCCTGGCGGTTGAGCGCCTCGCCGTACAGCAGGCGGCAGCGCCCCACCCAGATCGGGATCCGCTCGTGCTCGAAGCGTTTGATCGCATCCCGGTAGAGGTTCTCCGCCTCCTCCCCCTCACGCAGTTGCGCCTCCGCCATCCCCAGCACGGCCAGCGCGTAGGAGGTGCCCACCGGCCGTGTGACACCGGCCAACTGCCTGAGCGCCGTCTCGGCGAGCTCGTACTCACCGGTGTGCGCGGCCGCTTCCACCAGTTCGACCAGCGTGCGCATCGCGAGGTTCAGTTCATGGGTGTACGGCAGTTCGCGACGACCACAGGCGACCGCCTCGGCGAAGCGGCCGAGGCCGTTGTAGAGGACCGCCTGGGAGAAGTTGGCCGCGCTCAGCGCGTATCCCTCGCCGCGTGCCTGTCCGTCGGCCCGGATGCGCTCCGCCCAGCGTTCGACGTCGTCGGCCTGTCCTCGGTATGACGCGAGGAGGAGCCGTCCGTAGCGCGGGAGCGGATTGCCGGTGGCTTCCTTGATGGCGTCGATCTCGTCGCAGGAGGCCTCGGCCGCGTCCAGGTCGCCGTCGATCATCTGCACGAGCAGCAGCAGGCTGAGGGCGATCGGCAGCACGGTGACGACGCCTTCGGCGCGGGCGAGTTCGACCTGCCGGTCGGCGAGGGCGCGCAGTCCGGCCGGGTCCCACAGGTCCTGGGCGGCACGGGAGGCGAACCACATCCAGTGCAGTTCGAGGAAGTCCGGCGCCTGTTCGAGGTAGGCGCGCTGGGCCCGGCGCAGGGTGGCGATCGCGGCCTCCTGCCCCTCGGCGGCGAGCAGCGCCTGGCCACGCAGAATGAGGTCGCCCGCCCGGTCGGACTCCTCTGCGGCGGGCGTAGCCGCGAGGATCGCGTTCGCGACGGCGGTCACCTGTTCGGCGTCGCCGAGCCGGCCGCCGTAGGTCGCTGCGGCCAGCACCTCGATGTAGGTGTCGCGGGCGAGCACCGGGGCGAGCTCTTCCAGTCCCTGCGCCGCGGCGAGCAGCTGCTGCACCCCGCTGCGATCACGCCGCAGCGCGTATCCGGCCCGGGCGTGCAGCCGCGCGACGAGCGCCTCCTGCAACGTGGTGAGCGGGAGGGCGCGGGCGGACTCCAGCAGACGGAGGGCGGCGCCCGGCGCGCCCGCGTCGTGCTTGGCCTCGGCGGCCGCGATCAGCCGCTGTCCGCGGTGGAACGGCGAGGGGGTGAGTTCCGCCGCCCTCTCCAGGAACGCGCCCGCCGCAGCCGGGCCGCCGCGTGTGCGCGCACGTGCCGCGGACCGCTCGAGATCGGCGGCGACCTCCTCGTCCGGATGCAGGGTGGCACTGGCCCGGTGCCAGGCCCGGCGGTCCGGGTCGTGCTCGGCGCTGGTGACGTCCGCCAGGGCGGCGTGGACGCGGCGCCGGTCCGCCGGCGACGCCGCCCGGTACACGGCCGAGCGCACCAGCGGATGCCGGAAGCCGACGCGTGTGCCGACGACGAGCGCCTCGGCGTCCTTGGCCGCGTCGAAGGCGTCCGGCCCCAGTCCCAGTACCGCGCTCGCCCGCCACAGCAGTCCGGGATCACCGGTGGGCTCGGCGGCCGCCAGCAGCAGCAGAAGCCGTGCCGGTGCGGGCAGCGAGGCGAGCTGCACGACCAGGCTCTGTTCGATGCGGTTCTCCAGCGGCAGGGTGCTGCTCAGGGTCAGGCCGCTGGCGATCTGGGCCGGGTTCAGGGCCCGGGGCAGCTCCCGCAGCGCGAGCGGGTTGCCGCGCGCCTCCGCGATGAGCTGGTCGCGAACCCGCTGGTCGAGACCGCCGGGCACCGCCAGGCGCAGGATCTCGCGCGCGTCCTCGTGACTCAGCCCTTCCACGACCAGGTGCGCCAGGCCGGCGAACACCTCGTCCGGCCGGCGCATGACGAGCACCAGGGCGACGCCTTCCGCGTCCAGCCGCCGGGCGGCGAACGCGAGGGCGCGCGCCGAGGCCTGGTCGAGCCACTGTGCGTCGTCGACGACGCACAGCAGTCCGCGGTCCTCAGCGGCCTCGGTGAGCAGCCCCAGCAACGCCAGCCCCACCAGGAACGGGCTCGGCGCTGCGGCGCTGCGCAGCCCGAACGCCGCTTCGATGGCCTCCTGTTGCGGGGCCGGCAGCCGGGCGGCCGAACCCATCATGTTCCCGCAGAGCTGCTGGAGGCCGGCGTAGGCGAGTTCCATCTCGGACTGCGAGGCGACGATGCGCTCGGTGCGGACGGTTGTCCCGGCCTCCGCGATGACGTGGTCCAGGAGCGCCGTCTTGCCGACACCGGCCTCGCCGCAGACGACCAGTGCCCCACTGTGGCCGACGCGGGCACGGCGTACCAGAGCTTCCAGTTCCGCCAGCTCGTCGCGTCGCCCCCGCAACGGCGCGATATCAGGCATTAAATCCGCCTTTGCCGCAAGTATCGCTCCGCCATGTCTTTGTCCGTGCATCTTATCCGAGTCGGCCGAACCCACTCGTCATTCGCCGAGACCACCCCTGGCCCCACGTCGTCGCGGCCGGTGAAGGGCACCCGCCATGGCGACGGCGGTGAGCAGGCACAGCAGTACCCAGGCCGGTGTGAAGCCGCCGGTGACGTCGACCAGCAGGCCGAGCACGGGCGGCACCGTGATGATGGCGACCTGGTTGGCGGACATGGCCAGCCCCAGGGCGAAACCGGTTCTGCCCGGTGGGGCCGCCTCGGTGACGTAGGCGACCCACGGGCCGTACCAGCCGAAGCCGAAGAACCCGAGCCAGATGAAGACGCCGGAGGCGACGACCGGTGTCCGCCCGGCCGGCGTCATCAACACACACAGCCCAGCGATCACGGCGGCCATGCAGACCAGCACGATGACATAGCGCCCGGACCTGCTCCGGTCGCTCCAGGCCGCCAGGCAGATCCGGCCCGCAACGCCGGCGCCCTGGGACGCCGTCAGAATCAGGGCCGCCGTCCCGGCATCGACCGATGCCAGGCGGTGGAGGTGGAGCACCGCCAGAATGCTCACGCCGTACTGCACCGAGATCAGGCTGCTCCCCGACAGCATGATCTTCACCGTCGACGGTTCACGGAGCATGCGCAGTCGGGCGCGGAGCTGAGCGGCGAGCGGGTCCGACGGTTTTCTGTCCCCCGGGACGGACTCTGCGGGCGGCCGGCGGTAGCAGCCCATGAAGAGCCCGGCTCCGAGCAACGCGACGCAGCCGCCGGTCAGCAGGGTCGCCCGCCAGCCGAACTCCTCAGCGACGAGCGGGAGCGCGGCCGAGGCGAGCGCCGCCCCCAGTGGCAGCCCGGCCTGCCGGATGCCCATCGCGAAGCCCCGCTGTGACACGTCGAACCAGGACGCCACCGACTTGCTCCCACCCGGTTGGATGGTGCTGTACCCCGCGCCGACCACCAGCAACGCGACCAGCAGGGCCGTGTATCCCGGTGCCAGGCTCCCCGCGCACAGAGCCACCGCGACCACGCAGGCCCCGATCCCGACCACCCAGCGCTCGCTGTAGCGGTCCAGTAATTCGCCGGCCACCAACAGCCCGGCCAACGGCACGAGTTGAGCCGCCGAGACCAGCAGGCCCAACTGTGCGGTGCTCAGGTCCAGCGCGCGTTGCAGGTGGACGCCGAGCGCTCCCAGGCCGCCCACGAAGAAGCCGGACGCAGCCTGGGTGAAGGTGGCGACGCCCAGCACGATCCAGCGATGGCGCCACGGGTCACGGGCCCGGGCTCCGGCGCGTCCGACGGTTTCTTGTGCCATGGCGACCACACTGCTGTAATGGGCTTATGCAGCTCAACCCTTACGGCGAGGACGCGGTGAACCTGGCCGCGGACCTGGCCAACCGCCCGCCTCGGAGTGCGGATGAGCTGGCCGACCGCTGCCGCGCCGCCGGGCTCATGCTGGAGCGACCGGTCACAGCGGGCGACCTCGACCGCACGCAGGCCGCGCTCCATGCCTGGGAGAGGATCGTCGACGCCGCCGGGGAACAGGAGCGCGCCGATCTGCTGAACCGGATGCTGGCCGAAGCCGCCGCCTATCCACGGCTGACCTGCCACGCCGACACCGGCTGGCATCTGCACTACCGGGACGCGGAACAGCCGCTCGGCGCCGTACTGTTGACGCTCTTCGCGGTCGGCACCGCACTGCATCTGGCGGGACGCGGAATGCACCGGCTGCGGCGCTGCGCGGTGACCGAGTGCGACCACGCCTTCGCCGACACCTCGCGCACCGGCCGGCAGCGCTACTGCTCGCAGCGCTGCGCCAACCGTGACGCCGTCCGCAGGCACCGAGCGCGAACCGCAGCCATCTGACCGATCTACGGCCCGGACACCGACCGACGACTGTCTCCGAACCCGGCCCAGGAGCACAGCTTCGGGCGCGCGGGCGGGGATTCCGACCGATGAATATGACTCCTCCGGGTGCGCACTCTCGGTGCCGTTCGAGGCCAAGTGCCGGAGGTCAAGGAGGGTCCCGCGTTCGTCGGCCTTGACCCCGGTCGGGGCGAAGGCGAACTTGGACACCCTCGTTCTCGTCTCCGCAGGCACACCTTGGACCACACCACCAGGAGGAACCGGTGTCATACCCGCAACCGCGCACCCCCGAGGAGAAACTCGCCGACGCGAAGAAGCAGTTGGGCCTCCCGCGTATCGTCGCGATCTGCGGCTCCACCCGCTTCATGACCGAGATGAACGTGCTCGTTGTGAATGTGCGCTTGAGTTCCCCATCGCCCCGCTCCCCGCGAGCGGGGCCCCCGGTCCTGCGGAGTGCGTCGACGGTCCTCCGTCACCCTCAAGGGTGAACAGCGAGGAAGTCTCAGAATTCATGAGCTTCTATCCGGCAGCCTGAGATTCCGCTAGGTATGGCGAAGTTGAGGGGGCGGGATGTCGCTCGCTGTCGTTGCACCAATCCGATCTCGACCGCTGTTGGAGTCACCGCAGGACATAGCGGACTTCGAGCAGGACCTGCTGTCTGCGTTCGTGCTTGCCCGGGCGGCGGCCGGAATCGCCGACGAGACGATCTCCGGCGACGTGGATGCGCTGATGGAGGTGCGCGGCTGGTGCGGCCGCCCACTCTGGGAGCTGATCCCGACTGACCTCGACCGGTTCTTCGGCGAGGACCAGCGACGGCTGGCCACGCTGACCAAGGTCCGCAAGGCGCACGCCCTGGCGACGTACTTCGAGTTCCTGGAGGTGCGGCATCAGGCCGATATCCACGCGGCGACCGGCGTGCTGGTGCAATGCCCGGTCGATGAGATCAACCGCCCACGAGGCAAGACCAACATGCGGGTGCGGATCCCGCCGCCGGCCGCGGACGTCGATCGGCTCTTCGCCGGATGGCGCGACGATCTACATTCGGCTCGGAAGTACGCACCGAGTGTCCGTAACTACACCGCATGCCGCCTGGCCAGCCTCATCGGCCCGCGGGTCTCGGAACTGTGTCTGCTCGAAGTCCACGACATCCGCTGGGACCTGGGCACCTTCGGCAAGGTGCTGCTGCGCGGCAAGGGCAGCCGCGGTCAGAAGAAGGAGCGCCTGGTCCCGCTCATCAACGGCTCTCGTGAACTCCTCGAATGGTGGCTCCAGGGCCCGCGGTGGGAGTTCGACGGGCACCTCGATGAGCCCGGTGCACCGCTGTTCCCCTCCGAGCGCCGCGATCCCGGTGGCCGCTGCAAGCGCGTGAGCACCAGCGCGATCCGGGGCGCGATGGCGGAGCGCCACCTGCCTCGCTGGTCCGGCCGTGCTACCCCGCACGCGCTCCGGCACTTCGCTGCGTCCGATCTGTATGCACAGGGCATGAACGTCGTCGCTATCCAGGAGCTGCTCGGTCATCGCTGGATCAACACCACGATGATCTACGTGCACGTCAACAAGACCCACATCGAGGACGCCTGGACTTCCGCCGGCCAGCGGGCCGCGTCTCGGTTCACCGGATAGCCCAGGGCAGGAGCCGTCATGAAGTGGAACCTGCGGCTGGCCGCCGCGCAGCGCGACATCTGGAAGTCCTCACAGCTGCAGTCGATGCTCGCCGACGCGGGCCTGACGATCAGCGCGGGGAAGATGTCCAATCTGTGGTCCGGGCAGCCGGTCACCATCCGTCTGGACGACCTCGACATCATCTGCGAGGTCCTGGGCTGCCAACCCAACGACCTTCTGGCCCCGGAGCCCGAGAAGGCCCGCGCTCGGCGTCCCGCAAGCACTTCCGCCCCGGCGGCGGTCGCGGGCGAGCACCCCAGGATCGAACGTCGGGCCGGTCGGACGGAACCACCGCTGTGAACCTGCGGCCCCGGCCGTGCAAGCAGTGCAGCGACAAGGTCGCGGAGTACGGCCGGCTCCGCTGCTTCAGCTGTCTGCATCCCGACCTTCCGCAGCCGACCTGCAAAGCATGCGGCAGCGACGCCCACTACGTCGGCGGCTACTGCCGTCGCTGTCATCCCGGCGTGCCGTACGCGGACAGCTGCAGCGACTGCCTCGCCTGGGGCACCTGGCACCGCCACGGCCGCTGTGCAGCCTGCACCTCCTTACGCAACCGCAGCCACGAGACCGGCGCTTGCGCGACCTGCCGCCGCACCGTGCCGCTCCTCAAGCACGGGGTATGCAGGCTGTGCCGCTGCCAGGCCCAAGCCGTTCCACGGACCTGGCAGCGACCAGACCTCACCACCGCGGCCACCACCGGGCAGCAGCTGTTCATCGCCGATCTGGTCCGGCGGGTCCACCTCGCCGCCCGACCGCGGGAGCACGGCTCACCCGAAGCGCACCAGCTCCTCGGCGGCTCATTCTGGGCGATGCCTCAGTGGCGCCAGGAGCCGCTGTTCATCGCCGAGCGGGACATGTCGCGCGTCACCGTTCACGATGTCGAGCCCATCGATCCCGCCTTCACCGCCTACGTCTCCGCGCGGGCCGAGGCAAGCGCCGAGGCCCAAGGCTGGTCACCGGCCTTGCGCGAGCGGGTGCTGCGAAGCCTCTACCTGCTGACCGCCGTCCACGGTCCGCACGAACGCATCAAGGCCAGCACCGTCGCCACTCTGCCGCGCCAGCGAGCCACACGCGCCATTACCCGGGTTACCGAGGTCCTCGCTCACCTCGACCTTCTCGACGACGACCGCATTGACCCTCTCGACGCGTGGATCCACCGTCGGCTCAGCAACGTGCACCTGGAGATCCGTGCAGAAGCCCTCGTGTGGATCCGCATCGTCCGATACGGCGGGCCCCGTCGCCGTCCCCGCTCGACCAACACCGTCCGCAACCAGGTTGACGCCTCGGCCCCATTCCTCCTCGATTGCTCGAAGCGCTACCGCACCCTTCGCCAGGTCACGCGCGCCGACCTCACGGAGTGGCTCGCCCATTGCGCATCACCGCACAACGACGCCGTCGCGCTGCGCAACATGTTCAAGACCCTCAAGAGCCAACGGTTGCTGTTCGTCAATCCCGCACGCGGTCTGCGCTTGGGGCCGAAGCCCACCTCGGTGCCCACGCCACTGAGCGCCGAGGCGATCCAAATTCTCGCCGCGGCCGCCGACATCGACCCCGCTCTCAAACTGTTGATCGCCCTCATCGGCATTCATGCGCTCTATCCCCACCAGGCCCGAGCACTGCCCTTGGCTGCCATCGACTTCACCGGCGGCCGGCTCTCGTTTGGTGACATCGACCATCCGCTGGATGCCTTCACTCGCCAGGCCGCCGCCGACTACATCCACCTCCGGAACGCACGCTGGCCACACACCCGCAACCCCCACCTGTTCATCAGCTCGCAGACCGCGCACTCTCGCACGCCGGTCACCATCGGCTGGATGCAGCCCCTGCTCAAGGATCTCCCCGTCACTGCACGACGACTTCGCGAGGACCGAATCCTCGAAGAGGCCGCCGTCACCGGCGCCGACCCGCAACACCTTTGCGCGGTATTCAACATCACCCCCGACACCGGACTGCGCTACACCAGGCCATTCCACCTGTAGGTCCCAGGGCTGCGTTAACAGTCTCGGTCAATCTCTAGCAGTCGGCTAGCAATCTTCCGACGCGCGTTAGCAACGCCTGGCGAGGTGCGGCCTGGGCGCTCGGGTCACGGCTGGGGTGGTCGCAAGGCGCCGGCGATGACGGTGGTCACCATCTTGCGGACGGCGGCGGTCTGCGGCGGGGCGCTTGTCCGGTCGGCGAACAGCAGGTGCCCGGCCCCGACGAGGGTGGGGGCGAGTGTGTCGATGTCTGCGTCACCGGCCAGGCGCCCCAACTCCCGCTCATCGGTGAGGTATGCGGCGATCATGGCAGTGCCTTGCACGGCCAGCGGGATACCGGTCAGACCGGCCTCGCGCAGCCGGGCGCGGAGGCCGTCGCGGAAGGCGATGAGCGCCACGATCGCCACCGTGACCGGCCCGAACAGGTCCTGCAGCGCGTCGGCGAGGTTGTCCACCACGCTCCCGGTCCCGGCGGCCGCGCGCAGAATCCTGGTCCGGTCCTCGATGCCGCGGACGCGATCGAGGACCAGTTCCGCCAGGAAAGCGTCGAAGTCGGCGAAGTGCCGGTGCAGCACACCCTTGGCACAGTTCGCCTCCTCCGTGACCGCCCGGCTGGTCAACGCGTCGGGTCCGTCCCGAAGCAGGACGCGCTCGGCGGCTTCGAACAACTGGCCGCGCACGTTGTGGATGTGCACCCCTGACGGCATTGTCTCCCTTTCCGCGCCGCCCTGCCCTTAACGAGTGGGCAACCGCCCATTAGTGTGGGCGCATGCCCACTTTATCGCAGGGACAGCCGGACACGTCCGGCCCCGAGCCCCACCGCCACCGGCAGACAGCCGAGTCGTTCGGCGTGGACGCCGAACGCTACGACCGCGCCCGACCGCCGTATCCCCAGGCCCTGGTGGACAGGATCGTCGTGGCAAGCCCCGGCCGGCACGTCCTCGACGTCGGAGCCGGGACCGGCATCGAGGCCCGGCAGTTCCAGGCGGCCGGCTGCACGGTGCTCGGTGTCGAGCCCGACCAGCGGATGGCCGCCTTCGCGCGACGCAGCCGTGTCGAAGTCGAGGTCGCCCGGTTCGAGGACTGGCAGCCGGCCGGACGACAGTTCGACGCGGTCATCGCCGGCACCGCCTGGCACTGGGTGGACCCCCTCGCCGGCGCGGCAAAGGCGGCCCAGGTGCTCCGGCCAGGCGGCCGACTCGCTCCCTTCCACCACGTCCCCCAACTCCCGGCCGAGGTGATCGACGCCCTCGCCGAAGCACTCCATCGGGTCGCCCCCGATTCCCCGTTCAACCCCGGCCTGCTGAGAGGCTCGGCCGTGGACGCCTACCAACCACTGTTCACGAAAATCGCCGACGGCATCCGCCAGACCGGCAACTTCAGCGAGCCCGAACAATGGCGCTTCGCCTGGGAGCGCACCTACTCCCGAGAAGAGTGGCTCGACCAGCTCCCCACCTTCGGCGGCCTCACCCAACTCCCCTCAGACAAAATGGCCGAGGTCCTGGACAGCGCCGGGACCGCGATCGACAAGCTCGGCGGCCACGCCACCATGCCCTACACATCCGTCGTGATCACCGCGACCCGCTCCCATACGGCCTGACCACTGCAAACGCCGGGTGTCGCCGAGCGTGAGGAGACTGATGAGCTCGGCGACACCCGCCGGGGAGCGGGGAAAGTTCTCCGGCTTGTTGGACCGGACCTCAGCCCAACGGTCCGTCCCTGCGGGCCACACGATTGCTAAAGATCAGCCGATCGGCCCACTGCTAACGCAACATGGAATCCGGAGTTTCAGCAGGACCCACTGCTAACGGAGCGGCTCAACCTACACCACCCCGACCCCTTCGACCTCGAATCCGTCGGAACCGAGCCGCACACAGCCGAGGATCCCGGATGGCAGGGGCCAAGTTCGTGAGGCCGGCGCCTCAGAAATCGCGAACTCAGGCGCTTTGGTGGGCGACTACATCGGAGACAGCACCCGGGCCGAAATCACCTACGCCCGGTCGCTGGGCAAGCCCGTGCGGTTCACGCACCCCGAAGTCGACCCTGACGCCTGACCGCCCACCGCCGCGCGGGACCCGTCATGCGGAGGAGCGGGGGTGGTTCTGGTCGCGCCAAGCCCGAGGGGAGATTCCGTATGCCTGCTTGAACAGCTTGCTGAAGTGGGTGGCGTCCACGAAGCCCCACTTTCGTCCGGTCGCCGCGATGGTCCGCAGTCGGCCGTGCGGGCCGGCCAGCTCTCGTCTGCATTCGGCCAGGCGATGGGTGCGGATCCACTCGCCGAGGCTGATGCCGGAGCGGGACAGCACCGCGTAGAGATGCCGTACGGAGATGTCGTGGGCGGCGGCGATCCGTGCCGCCGAGAGATCGGGATCGGCCAGGTGCGCCCGGAGGTACTGAGTGATCCGCAGGCTGAGGGTGGCTTCCAACGGTGCTCGGGCCAGGCGGGTGTTGCCGTGCTGGGTCGTCAGGACGGCGCGGAGCAGCTCGATGCTGGGTTCCACGACGGCGTCGGCGTGCACGCCCTGGTGCAGCGCGTCGGTGACGGCCAGTTGGGAGAAGTACGTGAAGGCGAGGCGCGCGACGGGGTTGTCGGATCCCAGCGGGACCGCGGTGATGTCGCGGAGCAGCCGGTCGGGGAGCGCGAGTGCCGCGCGGGGGAAACGGATGAAGCGGTAGTCGACTCCCTCGTCGAAGAGGTGTGTGTAGGGAGCGATCGATTCGTAGACGGCGAACTCCCCCGGCCTCAGCAGGCACTCACGACCGTTCTGCACCACCACACTGCTGCCCGTCATCTGCACACCGAGGGTGACGGCCGGCTCCTCGTCCTTGCGGGCCAGCCGCTCCGTGCGGCGGAGGGTGACCGCGGTCGCCCGCGCCGAGCAGATCCTGATCGGCCCGGCGGCGCCGAGCCCGATGCGGACGGAGATGTCCTCAGCCGCCGGACGGTGGTCGATATCGACCGCCACCATGGATGTCCACACCGCGTTGCGGACCACCTCCTCCCGGTCCCGCGGCCGTATGAACGCGGTGTCCAGGACCGGGCTCATAACGCAGACCTTCGTCTGCAACGGTCGCGGAGCCCACCTGGAAGTACCTCGGCCCGTTCCCCCACAAGTCCCCCTCGACACGGACGGTTCCCGACATCAGTCTGGTCGGATTCTCTCTCGCCGCGCAACGGATTCGACGGGCACGGCACACACAGGACCCTCGCCCGACGCGGGGTCACCTTGACGTGGTGCACAACTGACAAAGTCCCGTGCACGGATGACAAAGTCCGAAGCTCACGACGCCCCTAGGGTCCATGAGCGAGGTCGGAGCCGCAGTCTCGCCGCGGCACCGGCCGGTGCGATCGGTTCCGTTCAATCGCACGTCAACGGAGGGGAACAGCATGCGAGCTCTCACGAAGGCACTCGTCAGTGTCACCGCAGCGGTCGGGATCGCCGCCGGCGGCCTGGCCACCGCGGGCACGGCCATAGCGGCTCCCGCCTCCGCGCAGCAGCAGCAGGCGGCGAGCGCCGACGTCGCGCCGCTCGCGGTGGTGAACCTGGGGCTGACCACCACCCGGGCCAAGCACTGGCAGTGCTACCTGCGCAACGTGGACGCCAAGTACGACCCCGGCACGATCGACGGACAGCTGGGCACGAACAGCTGGAAGGCGGCGCAGAGACTGTTCCGGGACCTCGGCTACTACGACGATTCCATCGACGGAATCGTCGGACCCAACACGATCAAGGGGCTGCAGCGCTTCCTGAACTGGATCGACCAGTACACCGGCGACAACTACAACCTCGTCGTCGACGGGCAGGCCGGACCGGCGACCAAGGACACGTTCTGGGACTTCAACGGCCGGAACTTCTGCGCCTGAGCGAACGCGCCCCGGCCCGTCCCCTCCACGGAGAGGGGGCGGGCCGGGGCTTTTCTTCGGGTGTCTCATCGCCGGCCCCCGCGGGGCAGGACGCTCTTCAGTCCCACCCCACCCCTCAGCCCCATGAACACCTATGCCATACTCGGGCGCCGATCGTGGCAAGAAACGACCGGGGGGCCGTGTGAACGCCGTCTCTCTGGACGCCCCCTATCTGGACACGGATGCGGATCAACTCTGCTTCTCGCTGGACCTGACGGAGCGTCCGGCGCTGGCAGAACGTGCAGTACCGCTCGGCGGGCTGGACGTGCGGCTGCGGCTGCTCGGGGCCTCGCATCAGGTGTTCGCCGGTCCCGTGCGGGAGACCGTGGCCTGTCTGCAAGGCGCGGTGAGGGGGCTGCCGAAGAGCTGCACCCGTCATCTCCCGGGCTGGGTCTACCGCTTCGGCGCCACCACCCGCCGACTGCCTCCCGAGGAGTTCAGCGCCGAGGTGGCGCAGGTTCTCGGCCAGGCCGCCGGCGCCGCGCACAGCCTGTGCGGGGTCTTCCCCGGTTCACCGGAGGCGGTCACCGCGGTGGTCGTCGAGACGTTCGACGGACGAGAGGGCGCCGGGCTCGTCTGGCGCACCTGGCACACGTATCCGCAAAACGGCCATATCGTATCGACGCACAGTCGGCTGGAGGCCCGATGAACAGCGCCCGACTCCTCCGCGCGGCGGGGGCGGCCGTGTTGGCCGCGACCCTGCTCACCGCCTGCTCCGACGACGGCGGCAGCGACGCGGTCCCGCGCGACTGGATCAGGAAGACCTACACCCCGACCGGAGCGGACTGGCTCGACGCGAACAGCAGCCCGCGCGAGGTCGCCAAAGCGATCCACAGCAAACGCGCGGCCCTGGACCGTGCCTCCGGCGGCAGCGCGGAGTTCCTGCGCTACGGCGACGACATGGTCACCGTCTCACCGCACCGGGGCGGCAGCCTGATCGAGATCGAGGACTACCGCAACGGCTACCACCGCCACCAGCGGCACCTGACCTACTGGCCGAACCCGGACAGCGCGAGCTTCCGCGGCGGCGGCCCCGGCGAAGGCAAGTAGCGCCGCGGGCCGGACGGGTCAGCACCCGACCCGTCCCCACGCTCCTCCCGCACAGCACCTGATCGCACCCCGACCCCGCCCCCAGGAAAGGCAACGCAGTGACCGAGATCTTCGAGTCGACCGGCCAGGCCCTGCTCTACGGAATCGTGGGCCTGGTCGTGATGGCCGTCGGCTTCATCGCGCTCGACCTCGTCACGCCCGGCAAGCTGTACCACGTGGTGTGGACCGACCGGAACCGCGGCGCGGCCGTCCTGCTGGGCAGCCAGTCCGTCGCCGTGGGCCTGGTCATCATGAAGGCCATCGAGGCGAGCGAGTCCGAGCAGGGCCTCGGCTACGGCCTGGTCAGCACGCTGCTGTACGGCCTGGCCGGCGTGCTGGTGATGACCGTCGTCGGCATCGTGATCGGCGTGTTCACGCCGGGCCAGATGGGCGCGGTCGTCCTCGCCGACGAGGACAGCCGTCCGCACCCCGCCGCCTGGGTCCAGGCCGGCATGTACCTGGGCACCGGGTTCATGGTCGGCGCGGCGATCTCGTAACGACGCCCCAGCATGAGCGCCACCACCGTGCAAGGCCGCGACACCACCGCGACACCCTCCCGCCCCCCGGCCGTCCGCCACACCCGGGGGGCCCGCTTCCTGCTGCTGTTCGCGGTCTTCCTCTGCGCGGCCTGCGGTCTCGTCTACGAGCTGGCGCTGACCGCACTGGGCAGCTACCTCATCGGCAACTCGGTGCTCCAGACGTCCGTGGTGATCTCCGTGATGGTGTGCGCCATGGGGCTCGGCTCCCTCGCCGCCAAGCCGCTGCGCCGCCGCGCGGTGGGCGCGTTCGCGCTCGTCGAGGGCGTGCTGGCGCTGGTCGGCGGGCTGTCGGTGCTGGTGCTGTACGCGGCGTTCGCCTGGCTCCAGCTGTACACCCCGGCGATGATCGTGGTCGCGGTGGCCGTCGGCCTGCTGATCGGGGCCGAGATCCCGTTGCTGATGACCCTGCTCCAGCGCATCCGACGGCAGGAGGCGGGCAGCGCGGTCGCCGACATGTTCGCCGTCGACTACATCGGAGCCCTGGTCGGCGGCCTGGGCTTCCCGCTGTGGCTCCTGCCGACGTTCGGCCAGCTGAAGGGCACGCTGGTGGTCGGCGTGGTCAACGCGGTCGCCGGCGTCATCGTGGTGGTGTTCATCTTCCGCCGGCAGATCCGGCGCTGGGTGCGCAACGCCCTGCTGGCCGGGGTCGCCGCCGTCCTGGCCGTGCTCGGTACGACGTATGTGCTCGCGGACGACCTGGAGATGACCGCGCGCCAGCAGATGTACCGGGACCCGATCGTCCACGCCGAGACGACGCCGTACCAGGAGATCGTCGTCACCCGCTCCACCGCCTTCACCGGCGCACCGGACATCCGGCTCTTCCTCAACGGCGACCTGCAGTTCAGCTCCGTCGACGAGTACCGCTACCACGAGTCCCTGGTCCACCCCGCGCTCGCCGGCTCCCGCGCCAACGTGCTGATCATGGGCGGTGGCGACGGGCTCGCCCTGCGCGAGGTGCTGCGCTACGACGACGTACAGCACGTCACCCTCGTGGAACTGGACCCGGCGATGACCCGGCTCGCCCGCGACTTCCCGCCCCTGCGCGACCTCAACGACAAGGCATTGGACGACCCGAGGGTCACGGTGGTCAACGCCGACGCCTTCAACTGGCTGCGCGGCGGTGTCCGCCAGCGCTACGACGCGGTCGTCATCGACTTCCCCGATCCGGACACGGCGGCGCTGGCCAAGCTGTACTCGGTGGAGTTCTACCACCTGCTCGGTCAGGTCCTCACGCCGCAGAGCAGGGTGATGGTGCAGAGCGGGTCGCCGTTCTTCGCGCCGAAGACGTACTGGTCGATCGCGAAGACGATCGAGACGGCCGGCTATTCGACCTCCCAGTTCCAGGTGGACGTACCGAGCTTCGGCAACTGGGGTTTCGTTCTCGCCTCCCCCGGCCGCACGACATCCCCGCCCCTGCGCCTGGCCCCGAACGCCCCGCGCCTGCGCTACCTGGACCAGGCGGTCCTGAAGGCCGCTTCGGTGTTCCCTGTGGACCGCCGCCCCCAGGAGGTACGGCCGAGCACACTGATGGACCCGGCCGTGCTGGACTACGTCCTGGACGAGTGGGAGAACTACTGACCGCCCGGCCGACATGCCGGACGGCGGACTCCTCGTCCCGTCCTTCGTTGCGGGTCACTGCGATCCGACGGCCGCCAGCGTCGCGCTGATCGGTTCGAGATCGGCGATCAGCGCGTCGAGTTCGGCGGGAGACAGGGCGTCGTACGGTGGGGCGGCGAGTTCGTCGGTGAGCGCTTCGATGTGTTGCTTGGTCTCGCGGCCGGCGTCGGTGAGCCGGCCCTCGGTGTCGACCAGTCCGCGCTCGCGCAAGCCGTTCATCACTGCGGCCAGCCGCTTCTTCGGCAGGTGATGGATGCGCCCGAACGACTCCGGCGGGTGGATGCCCATGTCCAACGCGGACAGCACGTGGGCCTCGGTGCCGCCGATGCGCGCCCCGACGAGAGCCGCGACATGCCCGTCACCGCGGTACTCGCGCAACATGGTCGCGGAATGCCACAGCCGGGCGACCGGGTCGCTCGGCAGCGGAAGGGTGCGCATCCCGGCGTACATCACCCGGCCTTCCATGGGCGCGCTCGTCGCGGCTCTGGTGGTCAGTTCGGCGGCGCGCACCAGACCCGGGGAACCGGCCAGTTCCTCGCCGAGGATCCGCCGTAAGGAGGCCGCGCTGCCCCGCTCCCGCGCGGCGACGGACGCTTCGGGCGGGATCGTCTCCCAGGCGCTCGGGATGTGCCGTGCTGCCTCCCCGTCGGCGAAGCTGTAGAAGGCCGCGTGCACGACGTGCGCCGGCACCCGCCCGAGTGGCGCGGCGCGGCTGGCGAAGTAGCCGTCCCAGTAGGTGCGGTGGCCCAGCGCGGCCAGCTCCTCGTTGCACTCGTCGGCGAAGTACGTGACCAGGCAGATCGGTTCCAGGAGCTCGTGCATGCGGCGCGCGGTGTCAGTCATGGCGCACATCATGCCCGCGCTCACCCCGCCAGGGCGCGACGGAGGAGTCGGACGCGTCGAAAGTGGTCCAAGGGCTTGACCGTGGTGAGTGGCGTCGTTAGCTTTCGTCAGGTCTGCCACTTGGACACTGTTCACGATCTCGAACATCGTTGGTGTCCTGCCGAGCCGCTGAGCGGCGACCGGGGCGGCACAGCGCACAGCGGCAACCTCCCGTCGAACCAGCACGCATGTGGCCGCACCCGCTCATGGGAGCGCTCCCAAAGGCGGGTGCGGAAGAAGAACGGCAGCCAGGAGGAGGAGTCATGACACAACGTCGGAACGAGCCCGAGAGCGGGAGCGGGAGAGCGCCGAGCCGGAGGGCGGTCCTGGCGACGATGGGGGCCCTGCCCATCCTCACCTCCACGGCGTCGGTGGCGAGAGCCTCCGACAGTGCGGCCGTGACGGTCGCGGCCACGGCGGTCATCGACCCGTCGGCCACGCGGCAGACCATCCGCGGCTTCGGCGGCATGACCCACACGGCCTGGATCGGCGATCTCACGGCGGCCCAGCGGGACATGGCCTTCGGCACCGGCGACGGTCAGTTGGGGTTCTCCCTCCTCAGGATCCCCGTGCCCGAGGACCGGGCCGCCTGGAGCCGCGATCTGGCGACGGCGAAGCGCGCGGCCGACCTCGGGGTGGCCGTCATCGCGTCACCGTGGAATCCGCCCGCCTCCATGGTCGAGACCTTCGTCCGCGGCAGCCAGACCGACGCGCGGCGTCTCAGGTACGACATGTACGGAGCCTACGCCCAGCACCTGAACGACTTCACCACGCACCTGCGGAACAACGGCGTGAACCTGTACGGCATTTCGGTGCAGAACGAACCCGACTACGCGCACGACTGGACCTGGTGGACCCCCGCCGAAATGCTGCGGTTCCTGCGGGAGAACGCCGGCTCGATCGGCACGAGGGTCATCGCGCCGGAGTCCTTCCAGTACCTGAAGAACATGTCGGACCCGATCCTCAACGACCCGGTCGCCCTCGCCAACGTGGACATCATCGGGGCCCACCTCTACGGCACGTCGTTCGCGAACTTCCCTTATCCCCTCTTCAAGCAGAAGGGCGCGGGCAAGGAGCTCTGGATGACGGAGGTCTACTACCCCAACAGCTCGGACTCGGCGGATCTCTGGCCGCAGGCGCTCGATGTGGGCGAGCACATGCACCGGGCCATGGTGGACGCCGAGTTCCAGGCCTACATCTGGTGGTACATCCGGCGCGGCTACGGCCCCATGCGCGAGGACGGCCGGATCAGCAAGCGCGGTGCCGCCATGGCGCACTTCGCCAGGTTCGTGCGACCGGGATACGTCCGGATCGGGGCGACGGCGAATCCGGCGACGAACGTCTACGTCTCGGCGTATCGCGGCGGTGGCTCCACCGTCGTGGTCGCCGTCAACAAGGCGGCCGCGGCGGTCAGTCAGCAGTTCACCCTGGCGAACGGCGCCGGATCCAGCGTCGCTTCGTGGCTGACCGACGCGAGCCGGAACGTCGCGTCCCAGGGTACGACCGGCGTGTCGAACGGCTCCTTCACCGTCACGCTGCCGGCGCGCAGCGCGATGACGTTCGTGATCCGCTGAACCGGACGTACGCGACGCCCCGGGGCTCATGCCCCGGGGCGTCGACCGGTACGGTCCGCCGACAGTGGATCGGCGCCGTTCCTCACACGAACGCGCTCTGTCCGGTGATCGACTTGCCCACGATCAGGGTGTTCATCTCGCGGGTGCCCTCGAAGGAGTAGATCGCCTCGGCGTCGGCGAAGAACCGGAAGATGTCGTGGTCCAGGAGGATGCCGTTGCCGCCGAAGATCTCCCGGCTCCAGGCCACGACCTCCCGCATCCGCGAGGTCACGAACGCCTTGGCCAGGGAGGAGTGTTCGTCGCGGAAGATCCCGGCGTCCTGGAGCCGGGCGAGCTGTACGAGCATGGCCCAGGAGGCGGTGACATTGCCGAGGCTCTTGACCAGGAGGTCCTGCACGAGCTGGAAGCCACCGATGGGGCGGCCGAACTGCTCACGCTCACGGGCGTAGTCCAGGGCCAGTTCGTAGGCCCCGACCATGACGCCGAGCGCCTGCCAGGCCACCCCGGCGCGGGTCGCGCGCAGGATCTCGGCGACGTCGCGGAAGGAGTTGATGCGCTGGAGACGGTTGGCCTCCGGGACCCGGACGTCGGTCAGGGTGATCTCGGCGTTCTCGACGATGCGGAAGGCGACCTTGTTCTGGATCTTCTCCGGCGCGAATCCCGGGGTGCCCTTCTCGACGACGAATCCCTTGACGTGGTTGTCGTCGACGTCCCGCGCCCATACGACGACGTAGTCGGCGAAGGTGGCGTTGCCGATCCACTTCTTCGCGCCGTTCAGGATCCAGCCGTCGCCCTCGCGGCGGGCGGTGGTGCGCATGCCGCCGGCGACGTCGGAGCCGCCGAGGGGCTCGGTCATCGCGAAGGCGCCGATCTTGTCCATCGCGGCCATCGCCGGCAGCCAGCGGTCGCGCTGTTCCTGGCCCCCGCCGGAGTGGACGGAGTACATCGCCAGGCCGTTGTGGACGCCGAAGAAGGTCGACACCGAGGCGTCGGTGCGGGCCATCTCCAGGGCGAGCATGCCGGACAGGAGGTTGCTCACGGCGGGCTTGTGCTCGCCGTAGCCCTCGTAGGGCAGGCCGGCCAGGCCGCTGTCGCGGAACAGGCCGATGAGCTCCCGGGGGAACTCGCCCTTGGCCCAGTTGTCGCTCACCAGCGGCTTGACCTGGTCGCGCATGAGGGCGCGGGCCTTGAGGAGGATCTTGCGCTCCTCGTCCGGGAGCAGCGACTCGTAGTGGTAGAAGTCGGCGGTCAGTTCGTCGGCGAGGGGGCCGATCGTCGGGGTGGTCATCTCAGTTCTCCTCCTTTGCGTGGTCCGTGCCGGTCGCGCGGTCCAGCGCGTCCAGAACGGCCAGTTGCTTGCGGTCGCGCGTCTCGGTGAGTTCCGAGTACGTGGAGGAGCCGTAAGCCTTCTCCACGGCTTCGATGAGCCGTTCCTGTTGGGCGGGGGTCTGTGCGGGGCGGCCGGGGCCGTCTTCCAGGGCCTGCATCGAGGCGCCGATGTGTGCGACCAGGTGCCGGTAGCCGCCGGGGCCCCCGCCCAGATGGGAGCCGAGGAACGGGCCGACCGTGGCCCAGCGCGGGCCCAGCGAGTTGGTCACGACCCGGTCGAGGTCCTCGGGGGTGACCACGCCCTCCTCGACGAGGTGGACGGCCTCGCGGCTGAGCGCGTTCTGCAGGCGGTTGCCGACGAACCCGGGGATCTCCTTGCGTTCGACGACCGGGGTGCGGCCCACCGAGGTGTAGAAGTCCAGCGCGGCCTGTACAGCGTCCTCGCCGGTGCGTTCGCCGGGGACGACCTCGACCAGGGGCAGCAGGTGCGGGGGGTTGAAGGGGTGGCCGATCAGGACGCGGGCGGCATCCTCGTCGGACAGGTCACCCGTGAAGGCCGTGGCGGGGATCGCGGACGAGGAGCTGAGCAGCAGCGCGTGTGCGGGGGCCTCGCGGGCGAGGGTGGCGAACAGGTCCCTCTTGAACTCGACGCGTTCGGGGCCGTTCTCCTGGACGACGTCCGCGTCCCGGACCGCCTCGGTCAGGTCGGCCGCCGGGTGCACCAGGTCTGCGAGGCCGCTCACGTCCAGGCCGCGGGCGGCCAAGTGCGGGGCGTACTGCTCCAGGGCGTCGGAGACCGCCTCGGCGAGGTCCTCGCGCGGGTCGCTCACCCGTACGGTCAGGCCGTGCGCGGCGAACAGGGCCGTCCAGGACAGTCCGATGGTTCCGGCGCCGATGACGGCGGCCGTCCGGAAGGCGGGGGCGCGGAAGGCGGGGGCGGGGGTCATGACGCGACTCCCTTCAGGTAGTCGTGGACCGGCTCGACGCCGTTCAGCGTCAGGTCGGTGAGGATGTGGGTGGCGGAGACGACCTCCAGGACCGGCAGGTCCGCCAGCGGGGCGAGGACGTGCGCGAACAGCTGGAGCCGGGCGGGGCCGGTCCAGGCCTCCTTGACGGTGAGGTCGGTGATGCGGGTGCGGACGAGTTCCTGCACGCGCGGCAGCCCGTCGTAGCCGGGGACGGTCTTCAGCATGAACGTGGGCACGGAGATCTGCGCCTCGGCCTCGCGCCGGTCCAGCTCGTGGTGCTTGTAGCCCATGGTGGCGGTGGCGACCCGTAGTGAGCCGTGATCGAGGGTGCCGACGAGCGCGCCGGAGTCCACGTACAGCGACGGGGAGCCGATGACCTTCGGGTAGGCGGCGACCTCGCGGCCGGAGGCGGTCGCCGGGAAGTTGTCGAGGTACATGGCGTGCAGGTATTCGCCGTGCTCGCCGTCGAAGCGGACGGGGATCGCCTGGCCGGCCTCGGTGTAGGGGCCGTAGCCGCTGACGTCGCCCATCTTCATGACCTCGAACCGGACCAGCGGCTCGTCGATCCGCAGCGGTTCGGGGACGACGGCCCGCAGCGCGTCGGGGTCGGTGCGGTAGACGACGTTGAGGTACTCGCGGTCGGTGAACCGGGGGGCCGTCGGCGCGAACGCCGGGCTGGTGAGCGGAGTGGTCAGGTGCTGTCGCACGTCCTCGGCACGCATGCCGCTCACCGTCCCGTCCAGCGCGGCGGGCGGCGCTCGGCGAAGGCGGTCATGCCCTCGCGTACGTCGTCCGAGGCCATCAGGGTCTTCATGGCGCCGCGCTGGAAGGCGAAGGCCTCGGCGTCGGGGGTGCCGTCGGCGGCGCGGACGACCCGCTTGACGGCGGCCAGTGCGAGGGGGGCGTTGTCCGCGAGCCGTTCGGCGAACCGGAGGGCCTCGGCGACGGCCTGCCCCTTGGCGACGACCCGGTTGGCCAGGCCTAGTTCGCCGGCGCGGCGGCCGTCGACGGGCTCGCCCGTCAGGAGCAGTTCCATGGCCAGGTGGTGCGGGATGCGCTTGGGCAGCCGGATCACGCCGCCGCCCGCGGCGATCAGGCCGCGCCTGACCTCGGGCAGGCCGAACCGGGCGTCCTCGGCGGCGACGATCAGGTCGCAGGCCAGGGCGAGTTCGAAGCCCCCGCCCATGGCGAAGCCCTCCACGGCGGCGATCAGGGGCTTGGTGGGCTCGGCCTCGGTCAGGCCGCCGAAACCGCGGCCCTCGATCTCGGGCGACTCGCCGCGCAGGGCGGCCTTGAGGTCCATGCCGGCGCTGAACGTACCGCCCTCGCCGGTCAGGACGCCGGCCCGCGCGGTGGGGTCGGCCTCCAACTCGTCGAGAGCGGCGGTCAGTTCGGTGGCGACGGCCGCGTTGACGGCGTTGCGGGACTCGGGGCGGTCGAGGGTGATGAGGAGGGTGGAGCCGATGCGTTCGGTGCGGACGACGGGGGTGACAGGGGTGCTCATGGGGGGTCTCCTGTGCCGGTCAGCGGATGGGGGGCCTGGCTGGTCAGCGGGTGGCTGAGAGTTCGGCGAGGATGTCCTCGGTGTCCTGGCCCGCGACCGGGGCCAGACAGCGGATCGAGCCGGGGGTGGCGGAGAAGCGCACCGGGATGCCGATGGTGCGGACCGTCCCTTCGGTGGGGTGCTCGACGCTGTCCAGCAGGTGGCCGTCCTGGACGTACGGGTCTTCGTGGGCGCGGTCCAGCTCCAGTACCGGGGCCATCGGGATGCTGTGCTTGGCGCACACCTCCGCCCACTCCTCGGTGGTGAGCTCCGGGGCGCACGCGGCGACCAGCTCGGCCAGGTCCTCGTGGTCGACGCCGTCGATGGTCTCCCCGGCCACACGCGGGTCCTCGGCGAGGTCCGGGCGTCCGGCGGCGGTGAAGAAGTCCCGGTAGTTCCGCGGGTTGTAGGGGATGACGCAGGCCAGACCGTCCTTGGTGCGCACCGCCTTGTGCCCCTTGAGCATCGACAGGTGGAAGCCGGTGGGGCCCATCTCGGGCACGTAGGTGTGGCCCGCCAGGTGTTCGACCATGTTGAACGCGATCATCGTGTCCGTCATCGGGATCTCGACGAGCTGTCCCCGGCCGGTCCTGTCGCGGTGCAGCAGGGCGGCGAGGACGCTGTAGGCGATGGTCAGGGAGGAGACCTTGTCGGCGATGATCGTCGGCAGGTAGACGGGCTCGCCCAGTGCCCGGTCGGCGATGTCGACCAGGCCGGACGCCGCTTGCACGCTCTCGTCGTAGGCGGCGTCGCCGGCCCGGTCCGAGTCGCTGCGGAAGCCCTGGGCGTGCGCGTAGACGAGGCCGGGGCTGCGGGTGGCGATGTCGTCGTAGGACAGACCGAGGCGGTGCAGGGCGCCGGGCCGCATGTTGGTGATCAGCACGTCCGCGGTGTCGATCAGCCGGAGCGCCCGCTCGCGGTCCGTGTCGTCCTTGAGGTTGAGGGAGACGCTGCGCTTGTTGCGGTTGACGTTGAGGTTCAGCGGGGTCATGCCCGGGGTGGTGCGGTACTGGCCGGCGCGGACCGTGTCGGAGGGCGATTCGATCTTGATCACGTCGGCGCCGAGGTCTCCGAGGATCTGGGCGGCGTAGGGGCCCATCACCACGGTCGACAGGTCGATCACGCGGATGCCCGCCAGGGGGCCGGTGACGGTGTCTTCGAGGTCCGTCATGGTTTTTCCTCACTTCTCGCTTCACGACTTCCGTGCATCTGGCAACCAAGTTACAGCGGAAAGCGCGTGAGGCGAAGCCGAGGAAATGACCGAATGGCGAAAAGCGGTATGACCGCAGCGGTCATACCGCTTTTCGAAGGGGATTTCCTGCGTTTATGAACGGAGCGGTTCGGCGAACACCTCGCGGACTGCTGTCACGAGTTCTTGCAGGTCACCGCCCTCACCGCGATCCTTGCGCCAGAGCAGTCCGGTCTCCATCTGGGGATTGAAATCGGAGAACGGAAGGAGGGTGACATTGTCGAGATGGAAATTATTGACCGGACTCTTGTGATCCAGCATGGAAATGGAGAAAGCCAGCCCGCTGGACACTATCTCGGAGATTCCATCGAATGTGGTACTGCTGATTTCGATGCGCTTTTTGATACCGAGTTCGTTCAGCTGTTGTTCGAGCCCACGGAAGTACGCGGTGGTCACTCCCAGGGGGGAGACCACGTAGGAGAGCTCGGCCAGTTCCGTCAGGGCGACGGACTCGCGCCCGGCGAACCGGTCCCGGGGAACGACCGCGCCGAGCCGTTCGGACATCACCGGCAGCAGTTCCAGCGCGGGGTCGCCACCTGCCGGGAGACGGGCCAGGGTCAGCGCGAGCCTGCCGTCGCAGACGGCATCGACGAGACGGTCGTTGCCGCCCGGCCAGCGCTTGATCTCGAACCGCTCTCCGACCCGCTCGGCCAGGGCGTCCATCCGCTCCCGCAGATCCGGATGGATGCCGCTGGGCACACCGACCAGCAGGGTGGTCCGCTGCGGCCGGGCCGTCTCGTCCAGCCGCCACCGGATGGAGTCGACCTGTTCCAGTACGCCTCGCGCGATCGGCAGCAGTGCGGTGCCGGCCTGTGTGAGGGCCACATGGTGGGTGTCGCGGTCGAAGAGGCGGTGCCCGAGTTCCTTTTCGAGGTCCTTGATCCGTCTGCTCAACGGGGAGGCCGCCATGTGCAGCTTGCGGGCCGCGGTGGAGAAGTTCAGTTCCTGGGCGACAGCGACGAAGTAACGCAGATGCAGGAGTTCCACGGTGCCACCGTAGAGGGCCACGCGAAGGGCGTGATCAAGGGCCTCGACGGAGCGTCCGAGTATGCCCGCCTGCCGTTGTCCGTCCGGGCCGCCGTCATCACGCTCGCGGGCGCGGCGGATCGGAGGGTGGGGTGGGCGCAGGGACGGAGGCGGGGGCGGAGACAGGGCGCAGGATGGCGCGGGCCCGAGCGGTGTGACGGTAGTGCACGTGCCGTCCGGCGCGTTGGCGTTGGACCAGGTCGGCGGCCAGGAGGCGGGAGAGGTGGAAGGAGACCGTCGCCGGTGCGAGGTGGTGCAGCGCGGCCAGCGCCGCGGTGGTGCGCGGCTCGGCCAGGCTGTGCAGGATCGCCAGCCGGGTCGCGCCGAGGACCGGGGCGATCTGGGCAACGGCGTCGCCCGAGGCGGCGATCGGGATGGCGAGTTGGGCTTCGCCGGGGCGAAGAGGTGCGTGCAGGCCGACGCGGTCCAGGAAGAGGGTGGGGATGAGGGTGACCGGGTGCTCCCCGCCCACCTCCCCGTCGAAGCCGGAGGCGACTTTCAGGGCACCTTCCTGCCAGCGCAGGGAGGAGTGCAGGGCCGCCAGGGCGTTGCCGAGCCCTTCACGGGCCGCGACCGCGCCGTGCCGTTCCACGAATCCCTCGAAGCCCGCGGTGATCTGCGGCCAGTGCGGTGCCATCGCCTTCGACCAGAGCCAGTGCAGTTCGCTCGCGAGCCGCTCCCTCAGGTCGCTCTCACCGACCTCGATACGGGACCGCACCTGTTCGTCAGCGGGGGCGAGCTCTCCGTCCCGCAGCCATGGGCAGCGGCTGCTGCGTGCCTGTCCTCCGGTGAGGAAGGCGGTGAACTGGGTGCCCACCGTGCCGGTTGGTGTCGTGGCGACGGCGTGCAACTGGTCCTCGACCGTCGGCAGGAAGGCACGAGGTGCCGGAGTCAGGAGTTCCGGCAGGTAGGTGGTGTATCCGCGGGTGACGGCCGCGAGGGTCGGCAGTCGGCCGGAGGACAGCAGTGCCCGGACGTGGCGGTGCCTGCGCGATGCATTGGGTGCCTCCGAGACGCCGACCAGGGCCGCGGCCAACTCCCCCACGGGCGAGATGGCCCAGCGCAGTCCGGCCAGTCGCCCGGCCGGCATGTGCACGTCGATCACGGATTCGCCCCTCCTGAGCATCACTTCGTCGCGCGGGCCCCTGACAGGCCACGATTCGAGCCTGCTCGAATCAACGCCTGCGACCGCGTCCCGGTTCCTAGGCTCCAGGGGCCGTAGGCGGTGCGTGTGACACGCCTGCCCGGTTATTCACCTGTTCACCGTTGCATCCGAAGGAAAGGCACCACCTCGTGCACCAGCAGATGATCTTTGTGAACCTCGCCGTTCATGACCTCGACGCATCGAAGAAGTTCTTCGGCGCGCTGGGATTCCGCGCCGACGACCAGTTCAGCGACGACACGACGGCCGCCATTCCTCTCAGCGACACCATCAACGTCATGCTGCACACCCACAAGAAATACGCCGAGTTCACGAAGAAGCAGATCGTCGATTCGAGAACGTCGAGCGAGGTGCTCCTCGCCCTGAGCGCCCCCAGCCGCCAGGGCGTCGACGACCTGGTCGACAAGGCGATAGCCGCGGGAGGCTCCCCCACCGGCGAGCCTCAGGACCACGGCTTCATGTACGGCCGTGCCTTCGACGACCTCGACGGACACACCTGGGAGGTCATGTGGATGGACCCGACAGCAGCACAGGGATGAGCCGCTTGCGGCGCTGATCGAAGCCCGGCGACCGCGCCTAACCCGACGCGGTCGCCGGGCCTCCCCCACCGCGACCGCCGTCGCCTCCAGCCGGGAGATCAGAAGCGAGTTCACGCCTGCGGGCCGCGAAGACTGAACCGCAGCGCAGCATCAGCGTTGGCAAGATCCATGCGCGCGTCATCAAGACGACGGTCCTGACAATTCTCAGGTACCGCCGGCTCCCCGTCCTTTCCATAGTTCGAGTTGTCCTCCAAGCCCCGGCCTCATCACGGGGTTCCTTCCACAGACAGGAAGAGACGACTCTCATGCGCCTGTTCCGTTCCACCCTCGCCACGGTCGCGGCACTGTGCACGGTCGCCACCGGTATCGTCCTCGCCCAGCCTCCGCAGCCCGCCACGGCCGCGGCCTCCGACTGCGTGGGAGGCAAGCGCGGCTTCCGCGACCACCCGGACAACGCCTCGGGCGATTACAAGAAGCCGCGGGAGTTCTGGGTCGGCAACGTCCACTTCACGCTCGAGAAGGGCGTCTACGGCACCATGCAGATCGGCTTCGGCAAGATCAGCGGTCAGACCCGGCCCGGCGACAAGGTCTGGATGGACTGGCGGGCAAACGGCTGGGACAACGCCGACTCCATGTCCCCCTGGCTCCAGTGCGGTCCCTTCACCGTCCGGTCCGCGGGGCAGAGCCTGACCACGCCCTTCCGGCGGACCAGCACCGACCCCGCGTACCAGTTCCGGGTCTGCGGCTCACTGGTCACGGACCCGCCGGCCAAGTGCTCCGCCTGGTGGTAGACCACGCCCAGACCGTCACCTTCACCGGGCAGTTCCACATGAGCACCCTGGACTGCGGAGGCCGGCCGTTCAGTGGCCGTGTGCCGGGAGGTTGGTCAGGCCGGTGTCGAGCATGATGCGGTCGATCGTCTCGGTGAGGGTGCTGGACGCGTCGATGACGGTCTCCAGGACGCCGGGCAGGAGGTCGAGGTTCCGGTACCAGGCACGCAGCTCCGTCGCACCGTATTCGTCGGCCTGAGGTTTGGTGGCGTGGCGGGCCAGGGTCTCGTCGAAGGGCACGTGCAGGTAGTACCCGTGGGTCGGGCCACGGTGGTCGGCGGCCAGTCGGGTCAGCATGTCGCCGTAGTGGTCGGCGTACAGCATGCCCTCGACCACGACGTGGAAGCCCGCGTCCAGCGCGTAGCGGGCGGTCAGGTCGATGAGGCCGATGTTCGCCGCGCCGGGCCGGTCCCGCTCGCGCAGCACGATCCGGCGGAGGTTGTCCTGGCCGACCAGAGCCAGGCCTCTGCCGAAACGCTCGCGCAGGCCGGCCGCGACGCTCGACTTCCCCGAGGCCGAGTTGCCGCGCAGCACGATCAGCCGGGTGCTCTCCGATCCCACCGTCACGGCGGCCACCCTATCGGCGCGTGCCACACGTATGTCGGGACCTGCCGCTGCGGCGGACCCCGACGTGCACGTCTCACTCAGTCGTAAGTCGTCGGCGGTCTTGGGACCCGTCACCCCTGCTCGGTGATCATTTTGATCAGGGCCTGGGCCGTGTTGCCGTCGGAGTCCATGCCTTGCATCTCCGCGCCCTCGAACGTGGCGACCTCGGCGCTGCGGGGGAACATGACCTGCTCGTACTCGGTGAGCGCGGCCTCGATGTCGTCGGGGTGGGCGGCGAGGGCAGCCCCGAGGTCGGCGCCGTCGAGCATGGCGAGGTTGGCGCCTTCGCCGTTCGGGGCCGCGAGGTGGGCGGCGTCGCCGAGCAGGGTCACCCCGGGCGCCCGGTCCCACCGGTGCCCGGTGGGCAGTTGGTAGTGGGAACGCAGGACCGGCGCGGTGTCGGCGTCGGTGATCAGCGCGGTGAGTTCCGGTGCCCAGCCCTCGAACTCCGCCGCGAGCCGCGCGGTGGCCGCGGCGGCGTCGGTGAAGTCGATGGCGGCGAACCAGCCGAGCGGCCTGGACAGTCCCACGTAGGCGTGCAGGGTCGCATCCTTCTCGCGGTGGGCGAAGAGGTCCGCACCCGGCGAGGGAGCGATCAGCATCCCACCGCCGACCGCCTTCGCGGCGGCCGGGTGCCGGGTGTCGGCGTCGAACAGGTAGGTCTCCACGGACGACGTGCCGGCGTACTCGGGTGTGGCGGTGGAGAGCAGCGGCCGGACCCGTGACCAGGCGCCGTCCGCGCCGACCAGCAGGCTGGTGACGACGGTGGTGCCGTCGGCGAACGTCACCTCGTGGCGGCCCCCGCCGAGGGCCCGCGTGCCGCCGGCCTTGCGCCCCCAGCGGACGGTGCCGGCCGGGAGCGAGTCGAGCAGGATCTGCCGCAGGTCGGCGCGCTGCACCTCGGGGCGGCCGCCAGTGCCGTCGTCCGGCTTGTCCAACAGGACGGTGCCGTCCCGGTCGAGGACCCGCATCGCCTGGCGGCCCTCCAGGACGATGGCGTGGAACTCGTCCATCAGACCGGCTGCCTTGAGGGCGAGCTGGCCGTTGTAGTCGTGGATGTCGAGCAGCCCGCCCTGCGCGCGGGCCGTCGGGGAGGACTCCGCCTCGTAGACCGTGGCCGGTATGCCGTGCAGGTGCAGGACGCGGGCCAGGGTGAGGCCGCCGAGTCCGGCTCCGATGATCGTGACGGGAGTGCGCATCGTGGCTCCTTCGGGATCGGGCCGTCCGGGGACTCCGGACGGCCGCCTCCGGAAACCTGTCAGGCCCCGCCCACGCGGGACCGACAACCGACCGACAGCGCCCGACAGGTGACCGACACCCTGTGTCGCCGCCGCCCGCCTGCCGCCCGCCCGATCGCCGCACAGCGCACGGAGACGCCACCGCCCGCCCCCTGACCGGAGGCGGGCGGTGGGCCGTGGCACAGTCGGCTCACGGAGCGAGGCGGTACGCGTTGGTGATCGTCTCGCGGACGGTGTTGCCGGCCTTGTCCTTCAGGTCCACCCGGAAGGAGACGGCCTCGGCGGTGGCCGGGTGCTTGACCGTCACCGAGCGGGCGCCCTGCGCGTCGGTCGTGACCGTGAGCGGCTTCCAGGTCCGGCCGTCGTCGTAGGAGATGTGCACGGTCAGGGTGGCGACCTGCCCGGCCGCGGCGGCCGCGCCGCTGAGCTTCAGGGGGACCGTGAGGGTGCTGCCCGCCGGAGCCGTGCCGCGCAGGCTGAGCTCGGGAGCCAGCCGTACCGTCGACAGCGGCAGCCTGGTCGTGCCGTCCGAGGCCGGCCGGGCCGAGGTGAAGGTCCACACCCCTGCCACCCGCGTGCTGGTGGAGGTGTCCTCCGCGGCGCGGTTCGCCTGGACCGTGAGGCGGTACGGGGCGGAGGCGGCGGGGACTTCGGCGGTCAGCCAGTCGCTGGCCGGGCCCTCGCCGAGGATCCGCCCGCCGGATTCCAGCCGGGCGAAGCCGCCGGTGACGGCGGAGTCTCCCTGGTTGCCGCTGCCGTCGTTGAACAGCGGGATCCTGGCGCTGATGTGGTCACCGGTCCGTTCGGCGCCCTGCTGCTCCGGGCTCCCCGCGGCGAGATCGGGGCCGACCACACCGGTGTTGAACCGCAGCGTGTGGCTGGAGCCGGGCTTGTAGCTCACCCACTCCTTCGTGT
This sequence comes from Streptomyces lincolnensis, assembly GCF_021173675.1. Classification (GTDB taxonomy): domain Bacteria; phylum Actinomycetota; class Actinomycetes; order Streptomycetales; family Streptomycetaceae; genus Streptomyces; species Streptomyces lincolnensis_B. The sequence goes on from NZ_JAIHON010000028.1 coordinate 53,590, forward strand.
AGGTCATGCGCGCCTCGCCGTCGGCGTTGAGTTGCGCGGCCTGCCAGGACCAGCGCACGCCGGTGGTGGTGAGGTAGTGGGTGGTGGCATACGGCAGGTTCCGCAGCGGTGGTTCGTGGATGTTGACGGTGAATCCGTCCTCGTCCATCGGCGTGATGTGGACCTGGCCCTCGGCCCCGGTGACGGAGGCCCCGAAGCCGAGCTTCACCTCGGCGAGTTCGGCCCGGGTGAGGGTGCGGTCCAGGCCGGTGAAGAAGCTTCCCTCGCGGTTGAAGGCGAGCCGGTAGTCGACGTTCTTGCCGGGTGTCTTCCAGACGCCGTTGAACTGGGCCCGCATGGTGTCGGACGCCGGGCCGAGGGCGGCGGTGCGGATCGGCGGAACACCGCTGGTGGACCAGGAGTTGGAGGCGCCGGAGGCCTGGTCGCCGTAGCCGACGACGGAGGTGACGAGCTGCGCGGCCGGGTCGGGGACCCGCACGACGAACGGCTTCGCCTTGCGGGAGTCGAGGGTGACCATGACGTTCTTGGTCACGTCCAGAACGGGTTGGACGAAGAAGCCCAGCTCGTTGTCCTTGCCGAAGACCAGGCCCTCCAGTTGGTAGGAGCCCTTGGGCATCCGCTGGACCACGGTGCCGTCCTCGGTCTCCGGGAGCTCGACGCTCTTCCCGCTCCCGTCGGCGGGCCTGATCGTGGTCGCGTAGGTGCCCGGGACGGCGCCGTCGGTGCCGATGTGCCGCACCGTGACGTCGTAGGACTCCACCTCCCGGTCGACCACGAGACCGGTGCGTACCTGCTGGCCGTCTCCCGACGCGAGCACGCTGCCGCCGAAGACGCCGTCGACGGTGCCCTGGCGGGTGTCGGCGGTGACGGTGGTCTGTGCGGTGCCGCCGGCCGGAACGGTGAGCCGGGCGTCCTTGACGGTGAACATGCCGGCCGGGGCGGGATGGCCGGAGGAGTCGGTGCCGGACGCGCTCAGGCTCAGGGTGACGGCCTTGGTTCCGTGGTTGCGGTAGGTGAGGGTCTTGGAGACCGGTGTGTCGTCGGTGTGCGGCCAGGCCTGCGTGCCGAAGCCGAGGGAGCCGGGCTCGGAGACGACCACGGCGGTGGCCGCGCGCTCCAGGTCCACCCGGCCGGCGCCCTGCTGATGGGCGTTCAGCAGCGGGTTGGGCTCGGCCGCACCGGTCAGGAGCGCCTTCACCCGGGCCCCGTCGAAGTCCGGGTGCTGCTGGAGCACCAGGGCGGCGGCGCCCGCGACGTGCGGGGTGGCCATCGATGTGCCGGAGAGCGGTACGTAGTCCTCGCCCGGGGGCTGGTGGCTCTGCGTGGTCCGGGCGGCGGTGATGTCGACGCCGGGGCCGGTGATGTCGGGCTTGGGTGTGCCGTCGAGGTTCGGGCCGCGGCTGGAGAAGTCGGCGATCGCCTCCTCCTTGTCCACGGCTCCTACGGTGAGCGCCTCGGGGGCGCTGCCGGGCGACCAGATGGTGCGGGCCCCGTCGCCCGCGTTGCCCGCGGCCACGACGAACAGGGCCTTGCTGGAGAGCCGGGCGAGGGCCGCCTCCTTGGGGTCGGTGCCCGGGGTGTCCAGGGAGCCCAGGCTCATGTTGACGACCTGCGCGCCCTGGTCGACGGCCCACTGCATGCCGGCGATGATGTTCGAGGCCAGTCCGGTGTTGTCGTCGTCCAGGACCTTGGCGTCGAGCAGTTGCACGTCGGGGGCGACGCCCTTGTAGCGGCCGCCGGACTTCGCGCCGCTGCCGGCGATGATGGAGGCCACGTGCGTGCCGTGCCCGTAGCGGTCCTCCTCGTCGGGTGACTCGCTGAAGTTCTTCTGCGCCACTTCGGCGCCCTGGAGGTCCGGGTGGGTCTGGTCCACGCCCGTGTCCAGGACCGCCACCTTGACGCCCTTGCCGGTGTGGCCCGCCTTCCACATGGTCGGCGCGCCGATCTGCGGCACGCTCTCGGCCAGGGCGCCCCGGACCTTCGCGTCCAGCCAGACATGGGCGACGGGGCTCGCGGGGGCGGATCTCGCGCCTGCGGCCGCGCTGTCTGTCGTGCTGCCTGCTGTGCTGCCTGCCGTGCTGTTTGCCGTGCTGTTTGCCGTGCTGTTTGCCGTGCGGGCCGGTGAGCGGCCCGTGACGGCCGCCCACAGCGCCGGGGCGCCGGACTTGGGCACCTCGAAGGCCTCGCCGCCCACCGCGGGCAGCGCGCGGCGCTCCCGGAGGGCCACGCCCTCGAACGGGGCGCGGGAGTCGGCGGAGGACCGTGCGGCGGCGCGCTCCTGGCGGTAGCCGACGATCAGCGGCAGGGCGGTGCGGTGCGCGTCGTCGTATCCGTCCTTGACCAGGTGTGCGACGTCGAAGAGGCGGCGGTCGAGCACGCCGTCGGCGACCAGGCGCAGGGCGTCCTGCGGGACGACGTAGGTGTGGCCTGCCTCGCGCCGGACCGAGATGCCGATTCCCTCGCGGCCCTTGCCGCGCTCGAGCCGGACGACCTGGCCGTCGGAGCCGACGGCGACGCGGTCGCCGGTGATCAGCGTGACGGTCGCCGGCGGCCTCGCCTTCGCCGGAGGAGTCGTCCCCTCGTGCGCGGCGGAGCCGGCGGCCCGCGCCGGATGGCTGTCGGCCGGTGCTGCCCCGGTGAGCAGCGCGCCCGCGAGAACGGCGGCCAGAGTCGCCGTTCTCGCGTGTGCAGTGGATCCCACGTGCGTCCCCCCGTTTGTGTGCACTTACTTCGTCAAGACCGGTGGCGCACGGATGTCGTGTCGGCCCTGCGCGCCGTTGACGGTCGAAGCATCACAGGGAGTCCATGCGCGGCGGTCCTGACATGTGTCAGGGCAGCCGGGTCACCGGTCTGGCCGTCCGGCGGAGGGAGCAGGTCCCGGTGTCGCTCGTCGGTGTCAGGGTGCGTGGGGGTGCTGGAGCCCCTGGAGCAGGAGGGCGATCAGGCGGCGGGGTTCGTAGCGGGGGTCGTTGTCGCGTCCGACGCAGAGGTTGCCGATGCCGCGCATCAGCTCGTAGGGCTGCGTGCCGGGCCTGATATCGCCGGCGTCGACCGCCGCGTCGAGCAGGTGGGCGCAGACGGGCAGCAGGCGGTCGAGGAAGTAGGTGTGCAGCGCGGCGAAGCGGTCGCTGTCGGACTGCAGGGCGTCGGCGAGTCCGTGCTTGGTGACCAGGAAGTCGACGAAGAGGTCGATCCACTGGCGCAGTGCGTCGAACGGTGAGTCGGCAGTGGCCAGCAGGGTGGGGCCGGCCTCGGCGCACTCTTCGATCTGGTGGTGGTAGACGGCCGTGACCAGATCCGCCCGGGTCGGGAAGTGGCGGTAGATCGTGGCCATCCCGACGCCCGCCCGCGCCGCGATCTGACGGATCGGCGCGTCCACACCGGAGGCGACGAACACCTCGGCGGCGGCGGCGAGCACCGTCTGGCGGTTGCGCTGGGCGTCGGCCCGCTTGCCGCGCGACGGCGGCTCCCCTGCGTGGCCCTCGGTGGCCATCACGTACTCCTTCGACACCGGTTGACAAAACGGAGCGTTGCTCCGAATACTGAACCCACCACTAAGTGGAGCGTTGTTCCGTTTCAGGTTAGCCGAAGCGGGGCGCTTCCGACGACCTGCCCGCCTGCCCTCCTCCGGTCGCAGGAGACCGGCGGAGGGCAGGTGTCACCGAAAGGGAGCCCACACCGTGAGCACAGACACCACTACCACCACCGCCCTGGCCACACCCGTTCCGGTCCTGTCCTTCAGCCCTGTAGTCCTCTCCATACCCGGACGTCCCGTGGACCTCCAGGTGCGCGTCTCCGCTCCCGCCACCGGTACCGGCCTTCCCGTCCTCCTCCTCTCCCACGGCCACGGTCCCTCGAACAACCTCTCCTCGCTGAACGGCTACGCGCCGCTCGCCAACTTCTGGGCGGCCCACGGATTCGTCGTCGTCCAGCCCACCCACCTCACCTCCAGGACACTGACCGACCTGGTCGCCGACGCCCCCGGAGCCCCCGACTTCTGGCGCTCCCGCGCCGAGGACATGACCCACATCCTCGACCGGATGGACGTGATCGAGAGCACCGTGCCGCAGCTCGCCGGGCGGATCGACCCCGACAGGACCGCCCTCGCCGGACACTCGCTCGGCGGCTTCACCGCCGCCCTCCTCCTGGGTGCCGGGATCACCGACCCCGGCACCGGCAACGTGGTGCGCCTCCTCGATCGCCGGATCAAGGCAGGCGTGCTGCTCGCCGCACCCGGCAGGGGCGGCGACGTCCTCAACGGACCCATGGCCGAGCAGTGGCCGATCATCGGGGCCGTCGACTTCTCCACCATGACCACACCGACCCTGGTCGTCGCCGGCGACAAGGACGACCCCCGGCACTTCACGGACATGGGGCCGGACTGGCACGCCGACCCCTACACCCTCTCCCCCGGCCCCAAGACCCTGCTCACCCTGTTCGACGCGGAGCACGGACTCGGCGGCATCGCCGGATACGACGCCGCCGAGACCACCGACGAGAACCCCCGGCGGGTCGCCGCCCTCGCCGAACTCACCGCGGCCTACCTCCGCACCCAGCTTCTCCCCGGCGCCGCCTCCGCCTGGCACACCGCGTGCGAGGCCCTCACCACCGGCCCCGATCCGGTGGGCCGAGTCGAGGCGAAATAGCCCCCTCAAGGTCGGCGGCGGCAAGGTCGGCGAGCGCGTACGACTCACACGGACGCACGGGTCGGCGAGGCAGCCGAGGGAACGAGCCGTGGCGGGGCGAGCCGGTTCCGGGCAGACCGGACAGGGGCGCACGAAGGGAGGCAAGCACCCTTCCCGGGCCGGGACGGCCGAAAAGGTCCTGGACGACTGAAAGGAGTCAACGAAGCATGAGGGCCTGACCCCTTCCACCCCCCGCTCACCCCACCAGTCGATCGCGAGGAAGGCTCTTGGTCACCATCCATGAGGTCGCACGAGATGCGGGTGTCTCACCCAGCACCGTCTCCTACGCCATCAGCGGGAAGCGGCGTATATCCGACACCACGCGTCACCGGGTCGAGGAGAGCATGCGCAGACTGGGGTATGTCCCGAAACCTCTCCTCACGACCGGGCGGCCGGTCGGTCCGGGACAGAGACGGAAGGACATCGCCCTCTTCGCGCCGACCCGTCCGGGGGTGGACCTCGCCATCATCATGGGGTTCATCGACTGCATCTCCCGGTGGGCCAGGTCTCTCGGCTACCACACCCTGTTGTTCACCGAGGACGACGACGGCCGTGCCCTTCAGCAGGTCTCCGCGCAGCGGCTGGCCGACGCGATCATCGTCATGGACGTGGAGGGTGCCGATCCACGAGCGCCTCTCCTGCGGCACAGGCCCCACCCCGCCGTCCTGATCGGCCTGCCCGACGATCCCGGGGAACTGCACTGCGTCGACTTCAACTTCTCTCTGGCGGGGGCGCGTGCGGCCGAGTATCTCGCGGGGCTCGGTCGGCGGCATGTCGGATTCATCGGTTCACCCGCGTCCGTCTACCAACGGGGCACCAAGTTCGCCCAGTCACTCCTGGCGGGGCTCCAACACGCCGCCGGCCTTCACCGGTTGACCGTGGCCTGGTCCCCCTGCGAACTGGACGCCGACAATCCGCGCGAGCGTGTCGAGGCGCTCTTGCAGCGCATGCCCCAGATGTCGGGGCTCGTGGTGCACAATGAGGCCGCCCTCAGCCGGGTGCTGCTCGAACTGGAACGCCGGAACCTACGGATTCCGCGGGACGTGTCAGTGGTGGCGGTCCTCCCGGACGACGCGGCCCGCTCGTTCGATGAACGCATCGCGACGGTTCGTATTCCTGTGAGTGACATCAGCCGCGCGGCCGTGCGGATGGTCACGGCTCAGGTGGGGGGACCCGCCGCGCCGGAGATCCGCCTGCTGTCGCCGCAGCCCATCGGTGAGGTCGCGGTCATCCCCGGGCCGGGGCATCGGAAGCCAGCAGTTCCGCCAGATCACTGACGACGACATCCGCTCCCCTCTCGCGCAGACTCTCCGGACGCCCCGCCCGGTCGACGCCCACCACATACCCGAACCTCCCCGCGCGGCCCGCCTCGACGCCGACCACCGCGTCCTCGAAGACCACCGTCTCCTCGACGGCGGAACCCAGCCTGGACGCGCCCGCCAGGTAGGTGTCGGGGTGGGGCTTGCCCCGCAGACCGTCCCGTGCCGCGATCCGCGCGTCGACCCGCACGGGGAACACGTCCGACAGGCCGGCCGCCGCCAGCAGCGGCTCACAATTGCCGCTCGACGTCACGAGCCCGACCTTCAGTCCCCGTCCCGCCACCGCGGCCAGATAGGACACCGAGCCCGGATAGGACTGCACGCCGTGCTCCTGGATCAGCTGCCGGGACAGCTCGTGTTTGCGCCGGCCGAGCCCGGTCAGCGTGTTGGTACCCGGCGGGTCGTCTTCACGGCCGACGGGCAGCGTGATGCCGCGGGAGGCGAGGAAGCACCGCACTCCGTCGACACGCGGCTTGCCGTCCATATGGAGACGGTAGTCGTCGTCGGGGTCGTAAGGGGCGACCGGTGTGCCTCCGGCCGCCGTCCAGCCCGCCAGGAACTCGTTGCACGTCCGCTCCCAGGCGGCATTGTGCAGATGCGTCGTACGGATGACGACTCCGTCGAGATCGAACAGGCACGTGGTGATGTGGTCGGGCAATCCGGTCATGGGGTCCTTCCGCTCGCCTCGGGGCGTGGAACTCATCGGGCTTCGAGGCGTTCCGTCGAAACCCGTGCCTGGTGGTAGTGGAGCCGGACCGCCTCGATCACCAGGTCGACCTGAGGCTGCGTCAGGGCGGGCGAGCAGGGCAGCGAGACGATGCGCCGGGCCTGCTCCTCCGTTCTGCGCAGCGGCCGGGGCACGACGACCTGGTCCCGGAAGGCGGGCTGGCGGTGCGCCGGGACCTCGTAGTGCACGCGTGCGTCGACACCGGCGTCCGCCAGGGAGCGCAGGAGTGCGGGGCGGTCCTGGACCTGGATCACATAGTGGTGGACGACGGAGACATGGCCGGGGGCGCGCGGAGGAAGGGTGATCGGCAGGTCGGCGAAGGCGTCGTCGTAGGTCCGGGCCGTCGCCACGCGGCGGCTGTTGTCGCCATCGAGTCGCCCGAGGCGGACCCGCAGTGCCGCCGCCAGGATGCTGTCGAGACGAGCGTTGTCGCCGAGGACCGCCGCGAACCCCCGGTCCGCCAGGCCGTGGTTGCGCCAGGCCCGCAGCCGCTCCGCGGATTCCCGGGAACGGGTGAGGATCACTCCCGCGTCGCCGGGTGCCGGCAGGTTCTTCAGGGGGTGCAGGGAGAAGCACGAGAAGTCGGCCTGGGTGCCGACAGGCCGACCGTGGAGCCGCGCCCCGTGCGCTTGCGAGGCGTCGTCGAGCAGCACGAGACCGTGGTCGTCGGCCAGTTCGCGCAGCTCGTCGAGGCGGGCGGGGTAGCCGCGGAGGTCAACGGCCAGAACGGCGCGTGTCCGGGGAGATATCGCGGCGCGCACCGCGTCCACGTCGATGTTCTCGTCGTCGGCGACGTCCACGAGGACGGGACGGGCTCCGGCGAGCAGGATGGACGACACGGTGGCCAGAAAGGAGTTGGCTACGGTGATCACCTCGTCGCCGGCGCCGATTCCGGCCGCGCGCAGGGAGAGGACGAGTGCCGAGGTCCCCGAGGAGACGCCCACGGCGTGTTCCGCACCGCAGTACGCGGCGAACTCCCGCTCGAACTCTTCTACTTCGCGGCCGAGAACGTAGTCGCCGCGGACCAGGACACCTTCCATCGCGGCGAGCAGTTCCGTCCGCAGCTGCGGGTCGTGGACCGCGAGATCCACGAAGGGTACCTTCATCGGTTTGTGTTCTCCTCCGTCGTCGGTACGGGGATCAGCGGCGCTCGGCCGTCGGCTCCGCGCTCAGCAGGCCGAGCGAACTCTGTGTTCTCCTGACGTTGAAGTACCGGTCGTCGCTCAGTGGGCGGGGCAGCCGCCCGTCGGCGAACGCCGCGCACAGCTCGGCGACCGCTCCCTCCAACGTGCGCCGTGGGGCGAACCCCAGCGCCTCACGTGCCCGCGTGCTGTCGATGGCGTAGGAACGACGGTCGTCCGAGGGGGTCGTGGACAGCGTCGCCAGGGCGTGCGCCGGGCCGCGGCGGGAGTTGACCGCGCCGACGACGCGGCGTGCGATGTCGGCCACGGTGGCGTTCTCGCGCGCGGCGTTGAACACCGCGAGTCCGGTGTCGCGCAGCGGATGCTCCAGGGCCGCCAGCAGCAGGTCGCAGAGGTCGGCCACGTGGAGCGTCGGCCGTAGCTGCTCGCCGCCGAACACCTCGACACCGCCCCGGTTGACGGCGTGGTTGGTCAGGAGGTTGACCGTCAGGTCCAGGCGCTGACGCGGCGCGTATCCGTACAGGGCCGCGGGCCGAAGGGCCAGGGCGGTCATCGCCCCCGCGGCCTCGCCGCGCACGATGTCCTCGGCCCGCGCTTTGGTCTCGCCGTACACCGTGATCGGTTTCAGGGTGGACGTCTCGTGCACCGGCCCGTCGTTCGCGATCCCGTAGACGCTGGCGGACGAGACGAGGACGAAGCGTTCGGCTCCTGCCCTGCGCGCGGCGG
>NZ_JAIHON010000029.1 GCF_021173675.1 Streptomyces lincolnensis
AGGTGCCGTGCGGTTGTTGGGGGGTGCCCTCGGAGCGGGGGAAGAACTCGTACCAGGCGCCGTACAGGGCGCGTTCGCGTTCCACCAGCAGGGGCAGGGTGTCGGAGGCGGTGAGCAGCTCCCGCAAGGGGTGGCGGGCCAGCACCGCGTCCACCTCCGGCGTCAACGCCGACGCCAGCCGCGTGGCCACGGGCAGCGAGTCGTCCCGCAGTGTCTGCACGGCGGCCAGCATCGCCGCGCGCCCGGGCCCCTGGGGCACTCCGGCCGCCGCCCGCTCGTAGAGGTCGGCGCCCTCCTCCAGGACCAGCCCGGTGTCGATGCCGGCCGGGACCTTGATCCGGGCCGTGCGGCGCCAGGTGGACAGCGGGTCGCTCCAGGCCTCGACGCGGAAGGTCCAGTGGCCCTCGACGTCCGGGGTGACCTCGGCGCCCCAGCGGTCGGAGCCGGGGGACAGTTCCCGCATCGGTGTCCAGGGGCCGTGACGGCCCTCGGGGTCGGTGAGGACGACGTTGGCGGCGACCGCGTCGTGGCCCTCGCGGAACACGGTCGCGGTGACCTCGAACGTCTCGCCGGCCACCGCCTTCGCGGGACGCCTGCCGCAGTCCACGGCCGGCCTGACGTCCCGGACGGGAATGCGGCCGATGGCCTGGTGGGAACTCATGGGGAAACACCTCCGCCGTGCTCGACTGGGCCGGGTGCGTTGACCCGACGGGGAACGAAGCTGCGCCGGAAGGTGTCTACCTCCCCGCGGGGGACCGCCGATCAGTGGCCGGCGGGCCGCGTCTGGTCACCGGATGCGGGCCCGGACGGTCGCCCTCCTCCCGGAGGTAGGCGACCAGAGTGGTCCGCAGATAGCGCTCGGCGGCGTTCGCGGCCTCGCGCGCGCACCGCTTGCCCATCAGCACGCAGAGGGTGTAGCCCGAGTCCTCGAAGGTGGCCCGGATCCTGTGGTCGGTGGGGGCGGCGAGCATCATGCGTTCCCACGCCCGGTACCGACGCAGTTGGCGGGCCACTTCGGCTTTGGCCGGTAGCAGCATCGTGCGGTTCACCCTCCAGGGCTCGATCGCGGCTGTCCTGCCCGTAAGAGCTGTGCGCGTCCGCGCGCGAACGCGCACGGATCCGTTACGGGCATCGAGGTCTTCACACATGGTGCACGCGTGACGACTCAGCGTCTTGTTGGATCTTCAACCACCTCCTCCGTCGCTCGTGTTGCACGAATGGCGTAGCCCTCGCACAGTTGAGATGACTCAGAAGCGATCAGTGCTCACGCTTCGTGTCCGGGGCCCGTGCCCCGCAGGGGGCGAGGAGGAGCGAGAGCTTCGCCGGTGAGGAGCCAACGACGATGAAGACCGCAGTGCCCTGCTACTACCACCTCGATGTCGAGGTCAGTCCGGAGCGGGTCGGGCAGGTCAGGCGCATCCTGGCCGCACACCTCCGGTACTGGGACCTTCAGATCCTGGTCGAGCCCGTCTGCCGCGGCGCCGAGATGCTGCTGACGGCCATCGACGAGCACGCCACGGACAAGAACACGTCGATCGAGATGTGGTGGAACGGCCAGCATCTGATCACCGCTGTCGGGGACAACGACCGCGACCTGCGCCCGGACCAGGACCTGCGCGCCTGTCTCAGCCGCATCGCCGCGATGAGCGACGGCTGGGGCTGCTGCGCCACCGATACCGGCAGCAAGGTCATCTGGTTCTCGCAGCGCGCCCGCGCCGGCGAGCGGGTCCCGCTGGTGCCCACCGGGCCTGTGCCCCGGCTGCGCGAGGTGCTCCAGGTGCCGCGCGAGATCCCCGTGGCGGCACTGGCCGCACCCGGGATCGCGCCGGACGGCGTCCTCCAGGACGCCCGGTGACCGGGCGACGCAGCCGGAAAGGGGTGCCCGCGTGGAGCGGGCACCCCTACCCGTTGGGCGCCGTCCACGACGGCCAGGGCACCAACTTCGCCCTGTTCAGCGAGGTCGCCGACCATGTCGACCTGGTCCTGGTGGACGACGACGGCACCCACCGCCGGGTCCCGATGGCCGAGGTCGACGGGTTCGTCTGGCACTGCTACCTGCCCGGCGTCGGACCGGGACAGCGGTACGGCTATCGCGTGCACGGCCCCTGGCAGCCCGCCCTCGGGCACCGGTGCAATCCGAAGAAACTGCTGCTGGACCCGTACGCCCGAGCGGTGGACGGGCAGATCGACAACCACGCCTCGCTCTTCGAGCGCGCGGCCGACGGCCCGTCCCGGTCCGACAGCAAGGGGCACACCATGCTCGGCGTGGTCACCGACCCGGCCTTCGACTGGGGCGACGACCAACCGCTCGGACGGCCGTACGCCGACAGCGTGATCTACGAGGCCCACGTCCGCGGCCTCACCCGCACCCACCCCGAAGTACCGCCCGAGCTGCGCGGCACCTACGCCGGTCTCGCCCACCCGGCGGTGATCGACCACCTCACCTCGCTCGGCGTGACCGCGGTCGAGCTGATGCCGGTGCACCAGTTCGTGCAGGACGGCGTGCTGCAGAGCCGGAACCTGTCCAACTACTGGGGCTACAACACGATCGGCTTCTTCGCCCCGCACAACGCCTACGCCGCCGACGGCAGCCGCGGCCGGCAGGTCCCCGAGTTCAAGGCGATGGTGAAGGCGCTGCACGCGGCCGGCCTCGAAGTCATCCTCGACGTCGTCTACAACCACACGGCCGAAGGCAACGAGAAGGGCCCCACGCTCTCCTTCCGCGGCATCGACAACGCCTCCTACTACCGCCTGGTCGACGGCGACTGGGGGCACTACTACGACACCACCGGCACCGGCAACAGCCTGCTGATGCGGCACCCGTACGTGCTCCAGCTGATCATGGACTCGCTGCGGTACTGGGTGACCGAGATGCACGTCGACGGCTTCCGTTTCGATCTCGCGGCCACGCTCGCCCGGCAGTTCCACGAGGTGGACCGGCTGTCGGCGTTCTTCGACCTGATCCAGCAGGACCCGGTGATCAGCCGCGTCAAGCTGATCGCCGAGCCGTGGGACGTCGGCGAGGGCGGCTACCAGGTGGGCAACTTCCCGCCGCTGTGGTCGGAGTGGAACGGCAAGTACCGGGACGCCGTACGGGACTTCTGGCGGGCCGAGCCGGGCACGCTCGGCGAGTTCGCCTCCCGGCTGACCGGTTCCGCCGACCTCTACCAGCACAGTCGGCGCCGCCCGCGCGCGAGTGTCAACTTCGTCACCGCGCACGACGGGTTCACCCTGCGCGACCTCGTGTCGTACAACGACAAGCACAACGAGGCCAACGGCGAGGGCAACCGGGACGGCGAGAGCCACAACCGGTCCTGGAACTGCGGGGTCGAGGGCGACACCGACGACCCGGCGGTCCGCGACCTGCGCGCCCGCCAGCAGCGCAACCTGCTGGCCACCCTGCTGCTCTCGCAGGGCATCCCGATGCTCTGCCACGGCGACGAACTCGGCCGCACCCAGCGCGGCAACAACAACGCCTACTGCCAGGACAACGAGATCTCCTGGATCGACTGGCGGCTCACCGAGGAGCAGCGCGACCTCGCCGCGTTCACGCGCCACGTCATCGCCCTGCGCGCCGCCCACCCGGTCCTGCGCCGGCGCCGCTTCTTCCGCGGCGAGACCATGACGCACGCGGACCAGCCGCTGCCCGACCTGGTGTGGCTGCGGCCGGACGCCCGCGAGATGGCCGAGGAGGACTGGCGGCGCCCCGAGGCGTACGCGGTCGGCGTCTTCCTCAACGGGGACGCCATCGCCGAACCCGACCCGTGCGGCCGGCCCCTCGTGGACGACTCCTTCCTGCTCCTGTTCAACAGCCACTGGGAGCCGGTGGAGTTCCGCCTGCCGGACATCGCCTACGGCGAACGCTGGACGACGCTGATCGACACCGCCGAGCCGCAGGGCGCCGACGAGGCGGAACACAAGGCGGGAACGCGGATGACGGTCGAGGCACGCAGCCTGGTCCTGCTGTCGCGGCCCTCACGCACCGCCACCTGAAGACCGGCGTCGGCGCGGCCGATCAGCGTTCGCGGCGCGAGGTCACCGTGAACTGCGCGCCGTCCGGGTCGCGCAGCACGGCCTCGTCGCTGCCCTTGGACAGCACGCTCCCGCCGTGGATCTCCGCGGCCCTGGCGCAGGCCGCCACGTCCGCCACCGCGAAGTGCACCTGCCAGTGCGGCCGGATCGACGGATCGGGGGCCGACCCCAGCGCCCCCGACTCGATCCGGGCCACGATGTCGCCGCGGCTGCGCAGCACGACCTCGCCGCCCTCGTAGTGGACCTCGCAGCAGCCCGGGCGCTCCGACGCCCAGTCGAGGATCTCGCCGTAGAAGATGGCGGCGTCGAAGGCGTCGCGGGTGTGGAGCTTGATGAACGCCGGCTGCGCCTGGCGCCAGGCCTCCCAGTCGGCGAAGAGCTCGCCCTCCCAGATGCCGAAGGTCGCGCCGTCCCGGTCGGCGAGCAGCGCCGCGCGTCCGGGCGGGAAGGACAGCGGTCCGACCGCGGCGGTGCCGCCCCGTTCCTGGGCCCGCGCCACGGCCTCGTCCGCGCTGGGGACGGCGAAGTACGGCGTCCAGGCCACCGCCATCTGCCACATGGTGGCGACCGCGGCGATCCCGGCCGCCGGTGTGCCGTCCGCCAGGGCGATCCGGAAGCGGTCGCCGAGCTTGGCCGCCTGCCACTGCCAGCCCAGCACGGCCCCGTAGAACGCCTCCGTGGTCTCCAGGTCGCGGCTGGTCAGGCTCACCCAGCAGGGTGCGCCGAACACGGAATGCGTGGACAGGATGTCCGTCGTGGCACTGGGTGGTCGCGCGTCGTGATTCATGAAGTGATGTCCTGCTCTCGTCGGCCGGGGCACGCGCCCTGGTTCCAGTGTCCGGCCGGAATCGCTCGGGGCGCCTGCCGAGTACCCCTGAGACGGCGCCGAAACGGTGCTCCGTCTGCCTCCGGCCCGGTGGCGCCCACCCGAACGAGTGACAGGATGGAGGAGTGTCAGGACCATCGGACGAACCCTCCGACGAGCTGGACCGCGTCTTCGCGCTTCAGGCGGAGGTGGACCAGCTCAAGGAAGCCGTCGCCTCGCACGCCGTCGTGGACCAGGCGATCGGCATGGTCGTCGCGCTCGGCAGGCTGACGCCGGACCAGGGGTGGGAGGTCCTCAAGGAGGTCTCCCAGCACACGAACATCAAGCTCCGCAACGTGGCGGACCTGATCCTCGTGTGGGGGCGTGCCGGAGAGATGCCCCGGGAGATCCGCGCCGAGCTGGAGGACGCCCTCGACCGCTACGGACCGACGCAGATCCCGGGAGCTCCGACAGAGTGACGGCGGCCGCGTCCCTCAGCGGGCGTCGGTGAGGATCTCCTCGCGCAGCCGGTCGAAGCAGCCGCTGAGCAGCCGGGAGACGTGCATCTGCGAGATGCCGAGCTGCTCGGCGATCCGGCTCTGGGTCATGCCGCCGAAGAACCGCAGGTAGAGGATGGTGCGCTCGCGCTCGGGCAGCGCCTCCAGACACGGCTTGACGGCCACCCGGTCGACGACGGTGTCGAATCCGGGGTCCGGACCGCCGAGCGCGTCGCCCAGGGCGTACCCGTCGGTGCCCGGCATCTCGGCCTCCAGGGAGAGCGCCGAGAAGCACTCCAGGGCCTCCATGCCGGTGCGGGCCTCCTCCTCGGTCATCCGGGCGTACGCGGCGATCTCGGCCACGGTGGGAGGGCGTCCCGGTGTCGTCTGGGACAGCTCCTTGATGGCCTGGCGTGCGCGGTTGCGCAGATCCTGGACCCGGCGCGGCACGTGCAGCGTCCACATGTGGTCGCGGAAGTGCCGCTTGATCTCGCCGGTGACGGTCGGCACCGCGTACGCCTCGAAGGCGCAGCCCCGTGCCGGGTCGTAGTGGTCGACGGCCTTGACCAGACCGAGCGCGGCCACCTGGTACAGATCCTCCAGGCTCTCGCCGCGGCCGCGGAAGCGGACGGCGATGCGCTCGGCCATGGGCAGCCAGATCTCCACCAGTTCGTCCCGGAGCGCTTTGCGTTCCGGGCCCTCGGGCAGCCCCGCGAGCCGACGGAAATCCGCGGCCGTGTCAGGGGCGTCGTCGTGCGGGTGCGGCTTCGCCCTGCCGGTAACTGGCATGGTGCGCGCCTCCCTCAGCAGGTGCTGGATGGACGGACACCGGGGGAGGCGCGGGCGCGGACCTGACGGAGGGAACCCGGGGACCGGCCGGTCGGCCTCCCACGGACGTGCCTCCTGTCCGAAGCACATACCTGCTGATTCCCGGAGCCGATGTCCCCAAACAAATATGGGCAAAAGCTACTTTATGGATTCACCGGAGATCGGCGCGTGACCAACGGTCTTGACCGTCCTTTGGGTTCGTTACCTCTGCTACAGAGCTAATGTCGACAGTGTGGAACCAGAGACCTTTCCGGAGGAGCTGGCCGACGCGCTCGTCGCGGTCCAGCGGCTGATCCGGCGCCGCCTGCGCCCGCAGATGTCCGACCCGCGCCTGCGCGGAGCCGAGGTGGAACTGCTGCGCCTCGTCGTGACCCGGCCGGGCATCCGCGTCTCGGACGCCGCCAAGGAGCTGTACCTGGCGGGCAATTCGGTCTCCACGCTGGTCAACCAGCTGGCCCGGGAGGGCTATCTGACCCGCGAGACCGACCCCGCCGACCGGCGGGCCGCTCGACTGCTGCCCACCCCCGCGGCCGAAGCCCGGCTGGGCGAGTGGCGCAGGCGCCGCGCCGACCTCGTCGGACGCCAACTGGCCCGGCTGGCCGAGGCGGACCAGGAGGCCCTGCGCGCCGCCCTGCCGGCCCTGCGCCAACTCGCCGTCAACCTGCACGAGGAGGCCGAGGACTCATGACGTCGGACACCGAGGAAGCCGTCAGCTGCACGGGTCTGACCCACGCCTTCGGCGACACCACCGCCGTCGACGGGCTCGATCTGACCGTGCACGAGGGCGAGGTCTTCGGGCTGCTCGGCCCCAACGGAGCCGGGAAGACCACCGCCATCCGCTGCATCACCACCCTCCTGCCGGTCCCGGCGGGCATGGTCCGCGTCTTCGGCCGGGACACCGCCGAGGACGCCATGGCCGTACGGCGTCTGCTGGGCTACGTCCCCCAGCAGCTGTCCGCCGACCAGAGCCTCACCGGCCGGGAGAACGTCGCCCTGTTCGCCCGCGTCTTCGACGTGGCCCGCAGGGAACGCGCCGAACGCGTCGGCCAGGCCCTGGCCGCGGTCGACCTCACCGGGGCCGCCGACCGGCTCGTCGGCACCTACTCCGGCGGCATGGTCCGCCGCCTCGAACTCGCGCAGGCACTGGTCAGCGCACCCCGCCTGCTGATCCTCGACGAACCGACGATCGGGCTCGACCCCATCGCCCGCACCGGTGTCTGGGAGCACATCAACGCCGTGCGCGCCGCCACCGGCATGACGGTCCTGGTGACCACGCACTCCATGGACGAGGCCGACCAGTACTGCGACCGGGTCGGCCTGATGCACCACGGCCGCATCCGCGCGCTGGGCACCCCGGCCCGGCTCAGGGAGGGGCTCGGCGAGCGCAGGCGCGCCGCCGGCGCGGCGGCCACGGACCCGCTGCCCACGCTGGAGGACGTCTTCCGCGACATCGCGGGCAGCGGCCTCGACGACGAGTCAGGAGACTTCCGCGATGTCCGAAGCACCCGCCGCACCGCAGGCCGCGTCGGCTGACCGTGCTCACGAGGAGGCCGGGAACCTTCTCGTCCAGCCGCCCGAACCGCGCGCGGGCTGGCGGCTGCTGCCCGCCCGGGTCGTGGCGATGTGCGCCGTCGAACTCCAGAAGCTGCGCCACGACCGCACCGAGCTGTACACCCGGGCCGTCCAACCCGCCCTGTGGCTGCTGATCTTCGGCCAGACCTTCACCCGCATCAAGGCGATCCCCACCGAGGGCATCCCCTACGTCGACTACCTGGCCCCCGGCATCATCGCCCAGTCCGCGATGTTCATCGCCATCTTCTACGGCATCCAGATCATCTGGGAGCGGGACGCCGGCATCCTCGACAAACTGCTCGTCACGCCGACTCCGCGCTCGGCGCTGATCACCGGCAAGGCGTTCGCGGCCGGGGTGAAGTCGCTGATCCAGGCCGTCGTCGTGATCGTCATCGCCGCACTCCTCGGTGTGGCCCTGACCTGGAACCCGCTCAAGCTCCTCGCCGTCGCCGGGATCGTGATCCTCGGATCGGCCTTCTTCTCCTGCCTGTCGATGACCATCGCCGGCATCGTGCTCAGCCGCGACCGCCTGATGGGCATCGGCCAGGCCATCACCATGCCGCTGTTCTTCGGCTCCAACGCCCTCTACCCGCTGTCCGTCATGCCGGGCTGGCTCCAGGCGGTCAGCAGGTTCAACCCCCTCAGCTATCAGGTCGACGCCCTGCGCGGGCTGCTCCTGGGCACGCCCGCGCACCTGGCGCTGGACTTCGCGGTCCTGTTCGTGGCCGCCGCGCTGGGCATCGCCGCGGCCTCCCGTCTCCTGGGCCGACTGGCCCGTTGAGGGGCGGTCCGGGGGCGGTCCGGGGAGAGGTCGAATGAGGCGGCCGAAAAGTGATGTGCGGCACGCGGACGAACCGGGCCGTCCGCCCGGTCGGCGGATTCTTCCTGCGCAGCGCTTGATCACCGATCAAGGGGGCGAATGGGCTGGCCACAGCGCATTCTGCTCATTTGACAGTGTGCTGAGCGCAAAGATAGGAAGCAGCTCTCTGAGGTCGAAGAGGTGCACTGTGTACGAGCCGAACGTGGTCGGGGACTGGCAGGAGTACGACGCGCATGCCGGTCTGCGTGTCCGCGTCCACCGTCTGGAGGCCACCGAGCCACCCCGCGGACGGGACGACGCCGCCGAGGGGCTCACGTATTTCCGGCTCCGGGTCACCGTGGAGAACCGGGGCGAGCGGCCCTTCACCGTCCACCTGGAGGACGGTCAGATCGACGTGCGCATCGGTCCCGACGGGGAGAGCGCGTTCATCGACTGGCGCAACTCCCAGTTCATCGAGGGCTTCGACGTCCACCCGCTGCGCCGGGCGACCGCCGTGCTGTACGCGGCCGGACCGGAGACGTCCCTGAGCCACGTCGACGTCCAGATCCAGCTGCGGGTCGACGACGACTGGGCGGACCGCCGGCTGTGGGCGGGCGGCATCGGCCTGGCCGAGGGTGCCGTCGGCACCGGCGTGGTGCGCGACAACCTCGCCCTCCAGGTGAGCAACTTCCTGCGCGACCAGGCCGAGGAGGGCACGGCCTGACAGGGTGCCGTCGCTCGCCCGCGACCTGATCCGCCGGACAGTGCCTAGTGCGGGATCCCGTCGATGATCTCGCGTGCCCCCTGGCGCAGCAGTGCCACGGCGACCGAGGTGCCGAGGGTGGCCGGGTCGAGGCGGCCGGCCCATTCGTGGGCGTTGAGGCGGGTCTTGCCGTCGGGGGTGAAGACGCAGGCGCGCAGGGACAGTTCGCCGCTGCGGTCCACGCGTGCGTAGCCCGCGATCGGGCTGTTGCAGTGCCCCTGGAGGACGTGCAGGAACATGCGTTCGGCGGTCGCCTCGCGATGGGTCTCCGGGTGGCCGAGCGCACTGACCGTGTCGATGACCTCGGTGTCGCCCTCCCGGCACTGGAGCGCCAGGATGCCGGCGCCGATGGGCGGCATCATCGCCTCGGGGGAGAGGACCTCGCTGATCACGTCACGCCGGTCGATGCGCTCCAGGCCGGACATGGCGAGCAGCAGCGCGTCCGCCTCCCCGGCGGCCAGCTTCTCCAGCCGCCGGTTGGCGTTGCCGCGGAAGGGCACGCACTCCAGGTGCGGGTGGGTGGCGGACAGCTGGGCGATCCGGCGCACCGCGGAGGTGCCGATACGGGTGCCCGCCGGGAGTTCGTCCAGGGTGAGCCCGCCCGGATGCACCAGGGCGTCGCGGATGTCGTCCCGCTTCAGGAACGCGGCGAACGTCGTGCCCGCCGGGAGCGGCCGGTCGGCGGGCACGTCCTTGACGCAGTGCACCGCGAGGTCGGCCGCACCGGCCAGCAGCGCGGCGTCGACCTCCTTGGTGAAGGCGCCCTTGCCCTCGACCTGGGCCAGGTCGCCCATCCACTTGTCACCGGTCGTCTTCACCGGCACGACCTCGGTACGGATCTCCGGGTGCAGGGCCGCCAACTCGGTGCGGACGCGCTCCACTTGGGCGAGTGCCATGGGCGAGTCGCGGGAGACGATACGGATCAGTTCGGGCACGGACATGCGGCCACGATAGTCCCTCCGCGAGGTGCCGTGGCGCACTGCCTCCCCCATGCCCCGCAGGGCAACCCCCGTCAGCCCTCCACCGGGAGGCTGTACCGCAGCTTCTCCTTGGCACGGGCGCCGAGACGGTCGTAGAAGCGGATCGCGCCCTCGTTCCACGCGGGGGTGTTCCACTGGATCTCGGTGAGGCCGAGGGTGCGGGCCTCGGCGCGCACCGCGTCCATGAGGAGTCCGCCCACGCCGAGACCGCGGTGGTCGGGGGCGAGGAACAGGCAGTCCATGTGCAGGTACTCGCAGGCGCCCCAGGTGGAGACCTCGGGCGCGCAGGTGGCGTATCCGACGATCTCGTCGCCGGGCAGTTCGGCCACCAGGCAGCGCAGCCGGGGCGCCGGCGTGTCGAAGAGGAGCGCGGTCAGGCGGACGGCGAGGTCGCCGGCGGGCGGCGCGGCGCGTTCGTACTCCGCGTGCAGGGCGGCGAGTTCGGCCACCCGGGGCAGGTCGGCGGGCTCGGCGCGGCGGACGAGGGGGGTCTCGCTCACCGGACGTCCCCCTCGACGGTGTCCGCGCTCCAGGCGGCGAGACGTTCGGTGAGCGGACCGGTGCCGTCGAGCACCTGCCGGGAGAACGCGTCCCGCTCGTGCGCGAGGACGGCCGCCTCCCACACACAGGGCGTCAGACCGGCCCGGCCGGGACGCAACGCCTCGGGCTTGTCCCTCGGGCCGGCGAAGATCGCCAGGTCCGACATGTCCCCCTCGATCCAGGTGTGGATCAGCAGGTAGTCGCCGTCGCCGCCCGCGTGCACGATCAGCACGGCGAGCCCGAGGGTGCCCCGCAGCCGCCCGAGTTCCAGATGCGCTCCGGCGATCCGCAGCGCCGCCTCGGCGTCCTGCTCGGACACCGTGCGGCCGGGGGCCTCGATCGCGTACACCTTGACCAGGTGGCCGGCGGTGTCCCGGGTACCCAACGGCCGGGCGGGACGCGCGTGATGGGAGTCGGCCAGGGCGAGCAGCGCCTCCGTGTCCACGGCGGCGGGCAGGTTCTCGTGATGATCCATTCGGTCATCCTGGAACGCGGGCCCGCGGGATGTCCACCGTGAATACGGCCTCAGACCAGTGGCTCGCTCATGTCGACGGAGCGCAGCGCGGCGGCCAGCGCCTGTTCGTCGCCGACGTCCAGGGCCGTGTCCGTCAGCTTGATGACGTGCTCGTCGCCGTGGGCCAGGGCGCGTTCCATGACCTCCTCGGCCGTCAGACGCGCGGGCGGCGTGTACGCCACCGGCTCCACGGGCGCGTACATCGCGGTCACCGCCGCGGACGCCGACCAGGCCGCCCTGAGGCTCGGCGCCCACAGGTCCCGGGGCAGGGACTCCAGCGTGCGCAGTACGGCGTTGGGGGCGGTGGCCGCGTGCACGAGCATGGTCGGCTCGCCGTGGCCATGGGTGGCGTAGCGGTGGGTCGCGGCCCGGACCAGCTCGGTGAGCCGGTCCTTCGCGGTCTCCGGGTCGGTGACGTCCTCCGCCCACACGGGCAGTCGGCGCACCGCGGACAGACGGTCGCGGAATCCCAGGTGCCCCGCCTCGATCGCGGGTACGGCGTCCAGGGACGCGGTGGCCGACGGCGCGCCCGGGAGCGGCTCGACGCCGGTCACGGGCTGGTGGCGGGCCGCCCAGTAGCCGAGCGCGTGGGCGAGTTCGGTGAGCCGGGGCGCGTTCTCGCCGCTTTCCACGGCCCGTACGGCGTGGCCGACCCGGATGACCGTGTGCGTGGCCCCGCCGTACAGGCCGGGCAGCAGGCGCGGCCACCACTCGGCCAGGACGCTCCGCCAGGGACGCTCGGCGAGTGCGCGGGAGAAGTGGTCGGTCCAGTCGGCGATCCGGCGGGGATCGCCCAGCGCGGAGGGCCAGTTGTCGTCCGTGACGGGTGCCACGCGGTCGGGGAAGTCCTCCAGCTTGTCCCGGTAGAGGTCCACCCAGCGGTGCACCGCGTCCGCCTGGCCGTGCGCGGCCAGCGACTCCACGACCATGGGGGCGTGGTTGGACAGCCAGCCTCCCCGTTCCGGACCGGAGGCGTGCAGGCGTTCCAGGGCTTCTTCGAGCTGTCCGCTCGTGCTGCTCGTGTCCATGAGGGGGACGCTATGACGTGCCGGACCGGCCGGGATCGGGCGCGGGACGGAAGCAGTGGACACCGAGGTCCTAGGTCCCGCGACCGATCTCCGGGCGTCCGGCGGTCAGGCGTTCGGGTCGAACGCGATCCCCGAGGGCTTCGCCAGCGACAGGTGGTTCGCGAAGTTGGCGTCCTTCAGACCGAAGTTGGCGCTGCCGAAGTCGTACGCGCTCAGCTTGTCCCGCAGCCCGGCCGGGTAGCCGTTCCAGCCGACCAGCGGCGGGTACTGCCAGGTTCCCTTGTGGTTCTCCGGCGGCTCGTCATTGGAGTTGGCCAGGCGGAAGCAGTGCGTGCTCGCGCCGTCCTTGTGGTAGACGATCTTCGCGTGGGTGCCGTCGAAGCGGACCCCGGACGCGGCCGTGACGGTGAACGAGCCGTGGTTGGACGTCGACACGTACTGGATCGTGCCGTTCTGCACCCAGACGACGACGTGTTCGAAGTCGTGCCGGTGACCGCCGATGCTGCTGCCGGCGATGGCCTGGTCCTTCTCGAAGTACAGGCCGTACATGTAGGCGCACCAGCCGCTGTTGCACTTGGAGCGCGAGTAGCTGTTGGTGTTGTCCAGGTCCGAGGCGTCACGGCAGTCGCCGCTGAGTGAACCGGTCGGGTTGAGGCCGCCGTTGATCGTGCCGTCGGGTCCGATGGCGGGCGTGGGGTAGCACCCGTCCGTGTCGTAGTCGAAGGCCGGCTGGTACGTCTTCTCCGCGGTCTCGGCATTGGCCGGCAGGGCCTGCGGCGGGGCGGCGAAGGCGGCGGTGGGGAAGGCGACGACGAGCGCGGCGGCGCCGGCCAGGCCGGTGAGCCATCTCCTGCGGTGTGCCTTGAACGACGGTGACGACACTGCGTCCTCCTCTGGTGTGGGCGCAGCCCAACGGCTCTAGGGAAAGGGGAAGTTCAGCTTCCCCTCTTTACATGTCCCCGCCAAGAGGTCGTAGGCGTCTCTCCGGTTACGGGTTCCCCAACAATTGGATCTTGGGGGCCCGCCGGGCCCGCCGGGATCGCGGACGGAGTGTCGGGACGGACCGCCGACGGTGCCTCAGGCGAGATCGTCCGGCAGGTCGGCCGAGGACTCCTCGGGGGTGAGGTCCGGTCGCAGCCGCAGCCAGGACGGCTGTCTCAGCATTCCGGCCCGGGTGCGGGTGCTGTAGCGGACCTCGCCGACCAGCCGGGGCAGCACCCAGTGCGCTCCCGGCGCGGGCGGCACGGGGTCGAAGGGGCACACGTCGGTCTCGACGGCTCCCAGCAGCGCGGCGAGCCGGTGTCGTTCCGCCTCGCTCCAGCCGGTGCCCACCCCGCCGACGTAGCGCAGGCGCCCGGCGGCGCGCTGTCCGACCAGGACGGCCCCCGGCAGACCGGTCAGCCGCCCCTTGCCGGGCAGCCAGCCGCCCACGACGACGTCCTCGCTGCGCATGTTCCGGATCTTGATCCAGGCCCGGGAGCGCGTCCCGGGCTCGTACGCCGAGTCCAGGCGCTTGCAGACCAGGCCCTCCAGGCCGTGCTCCCGGGTGGCACGCAGGGCCTGCGCGCCGTGACCGACCAGCGCGGCCGGGGTCGACCAGTGGGGGCCGGTCAGGGCCAGTGCCTCCAGCAGTCCACGGCGTCGGACGTAGGGGAGCCGGAGCAGGGACTGCCCCTCCAGGTGCATGACGTCGAACAGCACCAGGTGCACGGGGAGTCCGGCCGCCCGACGGGCCGCCCTGCCGGGTGCCCGCACCAGGCCCATACGGGACTGCAGCAACTGGAAGTCGGCACGCCCCTGTTCGTCCAGCGCCAGCACCTCCCCGTCGAGCACCGCCGGTGTGGCACCGAGCGCGGCGCCCAGCGGCTGCAGTTCGGGATAGGCGCCGGTGACGATCTCCCCCGACCGGGCGCGCAGGACCAGGCTGCCGTCCCCGGCGGCGTAGACGACGACCCGCTGTCCGTCCTGCTTCGTCTCGTAGGCCCAGCGCGCGTCCTGGGCGGTGGGCGGGAGGGTGCCGGGCGTGGCCAGCATGGGAGGGATCAGCGGGAGGTCCACGGGTCAGTTGTCGACGGGCCCGCGCTCCCTCACGCCGGCTCCCCGGCGGTTTCCCCTGAACGGACGCCTCGCGCGGGGGCGGTTCCGGTGTGCGGTCAGATGATGCCGCCGTTGGCCCGCAGCACCTGGCCGTTGACCCAGCGGCCGGCCGGGCCGACCAGGAACGACACGACCGAGGCGATGTCCTCGGGGGTTCCGAGGCGCTCCAGCGGAGGCTGCGCGGCCAGCCGGGCGACGGTCTCCTCGTCCTTGCCGTCGAGGAAGAGCTCCGTGGCCGTGGGGCCCGGCGCCACCGTGTTGACGGTCACGTCCCGGCCGCGCAGCTCGCGGGCGAGGACCAGGGTCAGCGCCTCGACCGCGCCCTTGCTGGCCGCGTAGGCGCCGTAGCCCGGGAAGGCGAGGCCGACGATCGAGCTGGAGAAGTTGACGAGCGCGCCACCCGGACGCAGCCGGCGCGCGGCCTGCTGGTCGACGACGAAGGCGCCGCGGATGTTCGTGCGGTACAGCGCGTCGAGCTCGGCGAGGTCCAGCTCCGTGATCGGGGAGAGCGGCATCCGGCCCGCGGCGTGCACCACGGCGTCGATCCCGCCGTACCGGGCCTCCGTGAGGTCGAAGACGGCGGCGACCTCCGTCTCGTCGGCGACGTCCGCGCGCGCGGCGAAGGCGGTGCCGCCGGCGGTCTCGATCTCGCGCACGAGCTCCTCGGCCGCTTCCTTGTTGCCCGCGTACCCGACGGTGACGGCGAACCCGTCGGCGGCGAGCTGCCGGGCGATCTGCCGTCCGATGCCGCGCGAGCCGCCGGTCACGAGCGCCACACGCGTGGCCGTGGAGGACTGGGCGGACTTCTGAGTGGAGGACTGAGTGGTCACGACTGCACCCCTGTTATCGACGTTACGTTCAACTCGTATCGACGATAACACAGATTCGTAACGACGCTACCCCCGATTCGTATCGGCGCTACGAATGCCGTACGGTGAGCACATGGATGCGAGGGAGAAGATCCTGGAAGCGGCCACCGCGCTGCTGGCCGAGGCGCCGGTGGCCGATGTCTCCACCCGGGCCGTGTGCGAGGCGGCCGGGGTCGGGGCGCCGATGCTCTACCGGCTCTTCGGGGACAAGGCCGGGCTGCTGGCCGCCGTCGTGGACCGGGGATTCGAGCGGTACCTCGCGTCCAAGCGGGCGGCCCGCCCCGGTGACGACCCGGTGGCGGACCTGAAGAAGGGCTGGGACAACCACACGCGGTTCGCGCTGGAACACCCCAACCACTACCGCCTGATGTACTCGCCCGGCCTGACCGTCCCACCCGCCTCCGCCCAGGAAGCGCACGCGCTGCTGCACGCGATCCTGGAACGCTGCGCCGCCGCGGGCCGGCTGACCGTGCCGCCCGCCCTCGCCACCCAGGTCATCATGTCGGCCAACGTCGGGGCGGCGCTGTCCCTGCTCACCCGGCCCGAGCAGTACCCCGACCCGCGGTTCTCCGAACGGCTGCGCGACGCGGTGATCGGCTCGCTGACCCGCCCCGCCGACCCGGCCGACGCCACCGACGCCCCCGCTTCCGACGGGCAGGCCCCGGTCCCCGTCGCCGCCGCCACGCTCGCCGCCCGACTGCGGGCCGAGGTGCCGCCGACGTTCACTGCGGCGGAGTCGGCCCTGCTCCAGCAGTGGCTGGAGAAACTCTCCGCCGACCAGGGCGTTTCCGGTCGGCGCCGGTGAGGTCCCTTCGGGGAGGCGGCCCTACCCGTACCGGCCTACGCCGTACCGGCCCCTACGCCGTACCGGGCGGAAGCGCCTGCGCCAGCCCCGTCTGGTAGGCCATCACGACCAGCTGGGCCCGGTCGCGGGCGCCCAGTTTGGTCATCGCGCGGTGCACATGGGTGCGGACGGTCAGCGGGCTGACGAACAGCTTCTCGGCGATCTCGTCGTTGGAATGTCCCTCGGCCACCCAGATCATCACCTCGCGCTCCCGTGTGGTCAGGGCGGCGAGGTCGTCCGAGGCGGCCAGCCGGGTCCCGAGGCCGGGCGCGGTCAGGAAGCGCGTGATCAGGGTGCGGGTGGCACCGGGGGAGAGAAGCGAGTCGCCGGCCGCCACCGTGCGGATCCCCGCCAGGAGCGCGTCGGCGGTGACGTCCTTGCCGAGGAAGCCGCTCGCGCCCGACCGCAGCGCCTGGGCGACGTACTCGTCGATCTCGAAGGTGGTCAGGATCAGCACGCGCGTGCTGGACAGGTCCGGGTCCGCGCAGATCGCCGATGTGGCGGTCAGGCCGTCCGTCCCGGGCATCCGGATGTCCATCAGGACGAGGTCGGGGTGGTGCAGCCGCGTCAGGTCGACGGCCTCCGCGCCGTCGGTGGCCTCGGCGACCACCTCCATGTCGTCGCAGGAGTCGATCAGGATGCGGAAGGTGGCCCGCAGCAGGGCCTGGTCGTCGGCGAGCAGCACGCGGATGGTCATGGGGTCCGTTCCTGGTGTCACGGGCGGCGGGACGCGGCGGGTGGTGACCTCGGAGCCGCCCGAGCCGCCGGCCGGGCGGTGACCGGCCCACCGTTCCAGTCTTCCCGGTCCGGGCCGTGCTGTCGTCGTACGTGTGCCGGTGATCGGACCTACTGAGAACGCAGTACGCCCGGGGAGGGCATCTCCTCCCCGGGCACGACGGCAGCCTTCCGGAGACCGTCGCCGAGGACCCGCGCCTACTTGACGACCCGCGCCTACTTGGCGACGGCCGCTTCCCCGGTCGTCGGTGCCGCGGCGGCCTCGACGGAGGTCCGCTGCCGGGGGATGAGGGTGGCGATGGCGAAGGCGAGCAGCGCGGCCCCGGCCCCGATGGCCATCACGGTCCTGAAGCCGTTCTCCGAGGGCAGCGCGTAGCCGCCCAGGCTGATGGTCATCTGCGAGAGGACGACACCCGCGAGGGCACTGGCCGTCGAGGTGCCGATGGACCGCATCAGGGTGTTGAGGCTGTTGGCCGCGGCCGTCTCGCTCGCCGGCACGGCGGCCATGATCAGGGCGGGCATCGAACCGTAGGTGAAGCCGATGCCGGCGCCGATCACGCACGAGATCAGCGTCAGCTGCCACACCTGCGACATCAGCACGAGACCGAGGCCGTAGCCGCAGGCCACGATCACCGCACCGATCATCAGGGTCACCTTCGGGCCCTTGGCCCTGGACACGGCGGCGGAGAGCGGGGCGGTCGCCATCATCACCAGGCCGGAGGGTGCCATGACCAGGCCGGCCACCAGCATGGACCTGCCCAGGCCGTAGCCGGTCTGCACGGGGAGCTGGAGCAGCTGCGGCAGGACCAGGGACATCGCGAACATGGAGAAGCCGATCGCCACCGAGGCCAGGTTGGTGACCAGGACCTGACGGCGGGCCGTGGTGCGCAGGTCCACCAGCGGCTGCGTGGTGCGCAGCTCGAAGACGCCCCAGGCCGGCAGGACCACCAGGGCGGCGGTGAACAGGCCGAGCGTGGTGCCGCTGCCCCAGCCCCAGTCGCCGCCCTTGGAGACGGCCAGCAGCAGGCAGACCAGCCCGGCCGCCATGCCGAGGGCACCGATCCCGTCGAACCGGCCCCCGGTGCGCACCCGGGACTCCGGTACGAAGGCCACGACGAGCGCGAGGGCGATCAGACCCATGGCGGCGGAGGCCCAGAACAGCACGTGCCAGTCGAAGTGGTCGGCGATCAACGCGGCCGTGGGCAGCCCGAGCGCGCCGCCGACCCCCAGGGAGGCGCTCATCAGCGCGGTCGAACCGGCCAGCCGCTCGGCGGGCAGTTCGTCGCGCATGATGCTGATGCCCAGCGGGATCACACCCGAGGCGAGCCCCTGGAGCACTCGGCCGACGATCATCGGGATCAGCGTGTCGCTGAGCGCGCACACCACCGAGCCGGCCACCAGCATCACGACACTGATCATCAGCATGCGGCGCTTGCCGAACATGTCGCCCAGACGCCCCACCACCGGGGTGGCCACCGCCGCCGCCAGCAGGGTCGCGGTGACCGCCCAGGCGGCGTCCGAGGCCGGCGCGTCGAGAAGCCGGGGCAGCTCGGGCACGATCGGGATGACCAGGGTCTGCATCAGCGAGACGACGATCCCGGCGAAGGCCAGCACCGCCACCACGGCGTTCGGCCTCGGCGGCGCGGCGCCCCCGGCGTCGGCGGGTGCGGCAAGGGCGTCGGACATGCGGAGCCTCCAAGACGTGGCGCGTGAGGAATGCGAGCGCGTGCGGAGCACGGGTGGTGCACGCGCGCGGAGCACAAGTGGTGTGAAGAATTAAGGCAGCTGATTGACTTAGCTTAGTGGCCCGGTCCGCCTGCGTACGCTTCGGTCACCGGAACCCGCCGCCGATCGGCGGACCGTGGCGGCTCCAGGGACTGGCCGCCACGGGAGATCGCCCCAGTCCCGAAGCGGTGGTGGTCATGGCGGGCAGGACGGCGCGTGCGGAACAGGTCGGCGCGACACGGGAGCTGATCCTGACCGCCGCGGAGCGGCTGTTCGCCGAGCGCGGCGTGTACACGGTCTCCAACCGTCAGGTCAGCGAGGCCGCCGGACAGGGCAACAACACCGCCGTCGGTTACCACTTCGGCACCAAGACCGACCTGATCCGCGCGATCATCCGCAAGCACGCGGCACGCATCGAGGAGATCCGCGCCCGGCTCCTCGCCGCCACCGGCGACTCCACCGACGTACGCGACTGGGTGGACTGCCTGGTGCGACCGGTTCCCGAACATCTGGGGGCGCTGGGCAGCCCCACCTGGTACGCGCGGTTCTGCGCGCAGGTGATGACCGATCCGGCGCTGCGGCGGGTCATGGCCGAGGAGTCGCTCTCCTCCCCGTCCCTGCGGCAGATCGTCGACGGGCTGCGGCGGTGTCTGCCCGACCTCCCCGCCGAGGTGCGCGTCGAACGCGGCGACATGGCACGCCATCTCATCGTGCACGTGTGCGCCGAGCGGGAACGCGCGCTCGCCGAGCACACTCCCACCCCCCGCTCCAACTGGGACGACACCGCCACCGGGCTGGTCGACGCCGTCGTCGGCATGTGGCTGGCGCCGGTCACCCCGACGCCCTGACCTCGCTCCCCGGGATTGGTTGAGTTAGGCAAGTGGACGGTAGGGTGAGCGCATGGACGGCAGTGGCGCCCGAGCGAAACCGGCACTCACCCGGGGTGCCGGTCAACGCCTCCTGCTCGTCGCCGCGGAACCGGGCGTCGCCGAACTGCTCTCCACCACCCTGGAGTTGGCTGGCTACCGCACCACCCTCGTCGGGGCCGGGAGCGAGGCGCTGCGGCGGCTCGCCGAGCAGCGGTTCGACCTGGTCGTCGTCGACGCGGCACTGCCGGACATGGCGAGCCTGAGCCGGGAACGGCACGCGGTGGCCCAGCGCCCCCCGGTGCTCGTCCTGACCGAGTACGACTCCCTGGACGAACTCGTACCCGAACTGGGCCTGGGGGAGCGGGACTACGTCACCAAGCCCTTCCGGGTGGCCGAGGTGCTGGCCCGGGTGCAGGTCCTGCTGCGCGGCGCGCACCCCGGGCGTCCGCGGGACGCCGCGCTCGGCTACCGTGACCTGGTCCTGGACGACAACCGCTGCGAGGCGCGGCGCGGCGCCCGCGTCCTCGACCTGACGCCGGCCGAGTACCGGCTGCTGCGCCATCTCCTCGTCAACGCGCACCGGGTGCTCTCCAAGGAGCAGATCGGCCGGTACGTCTGGGGCGACCACCGTGGCGACAACGCCATCGAGCAGCTCGTCTCCCGGCTGCGACGCAAGGTGGACCGCGACGCGCCCGGCCTGATTCACACGCGCCGAGGGTTCGGCTACTGGCTCGGGCACGCCGACGCCGAGCGCTGACCGGCCGCATCGCGCGGCCTTCGAGGCTTACAACTTCCTTACGCGACACGGCACTTGAGCTCCTTCGCGCGCCTGTGATCTGAGTCACGTCAGCCTTCTGTCAGGAAACTGACCGGAAGGCGTCAGCCCCCTCTGTTTGCATGTGCTCATCGAGGCCTCGACCACTTCACCCCGGCGCCCCGCCCATCGGCGGAGCCCCCCACCACCGAGGAGAACCATGGCCGACACCCTGGCCGGACCCGCGTCCGGGACACCGCAGCCCCTCCCCGAGTTCCCGATGCCCCGCGAGGCCCGCTGCCCCTTCGACCCGCCCCCCGCCCTGAAGGACCTCCAGGAGCAGGCACCGGTGACGAAGGTGCGGCTGTGGGACGGCAGCGAGCCGTGGCTCGTGACCCGGTACGCGGACCAGCGCACCGTCCTCGGCGACCCCCGGGTCAGCGCGGACACCGACAGCCCCGGCTACCCGACCAAGGCCTCGCCCGAGGGCGGCGAGGGAAAGCTCGGCTTCATCATGATGGACGACCCCGAGCACGCCCGGCTGCGCCGGATGGTGACGGCACCGTTCGCCATCAAGCGCGTGGAGGCCCTGCGGCCCGCCGTGCAGAAGATCGTGGACGACCTGATCGACGGACTGCTCGGCAGGCCGGGACCGGTGGACCTCGTGGAGGAGTTCGCCCTGCCGGTCCCCTCCCTGGTGATCTGCGAACTGCTCGGCGTCCCCTACGACGACCACGCCTTCTTCCAGGACAACACCAAGACCATGGTCCACCGGGACGCCACCCCCGAGCAGCGGGGACGGGCCAGCAGGGAGGTCGCCGGGTACCTCGCCGCCCTCATCGGCAAGCGGCTCGCCGAGCCCCGGGACGACCTGCTCTCCAGCATCGCCGGACGCGTCACGGCCGGTGAGATCGACCACCAGCAGGCCACGGAGATGGCCCTGCTCCTGCTGATCGCGGGCCACGAGACCACCGCGAACATGATCGCCCTCGGCACCCTCGCCCTCCTCCGCAACCCCGACCAGCTCGCCCTGCTGCGCGAGAACGACGACCCGAAGTTCGTCGCGGGCGCGGTCGAGGAACTGCTGCGCTACCTGCACATCACCCACCTGGGACGGCGTCGCGCGGTGACCGGGGACATCGAGATCGGCGGCCAGGTCCTCAGGGCCGGCGAGGGCGTCATCATGGCCAACGAGATCGCCAACCGCGACCCCGAGGTCTTCCCCGACCCCGACCGGCTCGACCTCACCCGCGACGCCCGCCGCCACGTCGCCTTCGGGTTCGGCGTCCACCAGTGCCTGGGCCAGCCCCTGGCCCGGATGGAACTCCAGGTCGTCTACGGCACCCTCTACAAGCGCATCCCGACGCTCAAGCCGGCCTGCGCCCTGGAGGACGTCCGGTTCAAGAACGACGCGTTCATCTACGGCGTGCACGAACTGCCCGTCAGCTGGTGACGGCTTCCCGCCCCGTGAACGACCGAGAGCCACGTGTGACGAAGGGAATGGCCATGAAGGTGGAGCTGGAAGCCGACAAGTGCGTCGCGTCCGGACAGTGCGTGCTCGCCGCGACGGACGTCTTCGA
This sequence comes from Streptomyces lincolnensis, assembly GCF_021173675.1. Lineage (GTDB taxonomy): Bacteria > Actinomycetota > Actinomycetes > Streptomycetales > Streptomycetaceae > Streptomyces > Streptomyces lincolnensis_B. The sequence goes on from NZ_JAIHON010000029.1 coordinate 21,832, forward strand.
CCAGGACGACGACGGCATCGCGATCCTGCTGGAGGACCGACCCGCCGACGAACTCCTCGACGACGTCAAAGAGGCCGTCGCGGTCTGCCCGGCCGCCGCCATCCGGCTGGTCGAGCAGTGAGGCGGATCGTCGTCGTCGGTGCCTCGGCCGCCGGACTCGCGGCGGTCGAGACCCTCCGCCGGGAGGGCTACGACGGCACGCTCACCCTCGTCGGGGACGAACCACTGGCGCCCTACGACCGCCCGCCCCTGTCGAAGCAGATCCTGGCCGGGGAGTGGGAGCCCGACCGGCTGGCCCTGCGCGCCGACGACGCCCTGGCCGCGCTCGACCTCGACCTGCGCCTCGGCGTCGCGGCCACCGGCCTCGAACCGGCGGGCCGCACGGTGGAGTTGGCCGACGGATCGGTCCTGCCGTACGACGGACTGATCGTGGCCACCGGCGTCCGGTCGCGCAGACTGCCCGGCGGGGGCGCCCACGTCCTGCGCGGCCTCGACGACGCGCTCGCCCTGCGGGACCGGCTCGCGCCGGGGCGGCGGCTGGTCGTGGTGGGTGCCGGGTTCCTAGGAGCGGAGGCCGCCGCCGTGGCCTGGCGGCTCGGCTGCGAGGTCACGCTCCTCGAACCCGCCCCCGTGCCGCTGGCCCACGCCGTCGGCACCGAGGTCGGCGAGGTGCTGACGAGCGCCCACCGGGAGCGGGGCGTGGACCTGCGCTGCGGGGTCGGCGTGACCGAGGTGGCCGGGGACGGCGTACGGCTCGCGGACGGTGAACGGATCGCCGCCGACGAGGTGTTGGTCGCCGTCGGCTCCGTGCCCAACACGGAGTGGCTCGTGGGCAGCGGCCTCGCCGTCGGGGACGGCGTGGTGTGCGACGAGTACTGCGCGGCCGCGCGGAACGTCTACGCCGCCGGTGACGTGGCCCGCTGGTACAACCCGCTGTTCGGCACCGCGATGCGCATCGAGCACCGCACCCACGCCGCCGAACAGGGCATGGCCGCCGCCCGCAACCTCCTGGCCCCCGGGGCGGGAAGACCCTTCGCGCCGGTGCCGTACTTCTGGTCCGACCAGTACGACATGAAGATCCAGGCGTACGGCCGTCTCCGCGGCCACGACGAGGTCGCCGTCGTCGACGGCGACCTGGCGGAGCGCCGGTTCGTCGCCGTGTACCGCACCGGCGACCGCGTCACCGGCGCCCTCGCCGTCGGCATGCCGCCCAAGGTGGTCCGGCAGTGGCGGCAGGCGATCGCGGCGCGCGCGGCCTGGCACGACGCCGTCCGCACGGAGGTCCCGATGACCAAGGCCTCGTGAGCCTTTCCGGACCGCGGCACGGCCCTCCCGGGGCCGGGCCGATACCCTCCCGTGCGGTGGGGCGCCGACGCGGAACGGCAAGTTACTTGAGTTACGCAACAAGATGGTAAAGTGGATCCCATGTCCACACCACCGCTCCCCGAGGGCCCCGCGTCGCCGGAAGTGACCGAGATCGAGCGGGCGCTCACCCGCATCACCTACCTGAGCACCCGCGCCCGGCAGCACGACCGGCTGATGGCCCTGGCCCAGGTCCCGCTCGACCGTGCCGCCGTGGCGCTGCTGCGCCAGGTCGCCGACTCCGAACCGATGCGGCCGGGGGAGCTGGCCAACAGCCTGGGCGTGGAGGCCTCCCATGTCACGCGCACGGTGCAGCAGCTGGAGAGGTCCGGCTATGTGACCCGCGTCCCCGACCCCCACGACCGCCGGGCCCAGCGCATCGAGCTCACGGACACCGGCGAGGAGGCCGTCGAGCGGGTCCGCAACGCCAGCTCCCGGGGCATGCAGATGGCCCTGGCCGACTGGTCCCCCGAGGACCTGCGCCGGCTGGCCGGCCTCTTCCACCGTATGGTCGACGACTTCCTCGCCCACGCCGTCGACGAGGACACCGAGCAGCAGCCCGCCGCCCCCAAGGCCTGAGTTCCCTCACTTCGAGGCCGTGCGGGGGACACCAGGAGCCGGCACCGGTTCCCCCGGCGGCGCGGGCTCGCGCAGCCCGCACAGCAGCAGCCTGCCCAGAGCGGGCAGGGCCACCAGCGGCACCAGCGCGACCCGCAGCGACGTCGCGTCGGCCAGCGCCCCGAGCGCCGGCGCGGCGAGACCCCCGACACTCACGGTCAGCCCCAGGGTCACACCGCTCGCGGTCCCCACCCGCCGGGGCAGGAAGTCCTGCCCGAGCGTCACGTGCAGCGAGAACGGGACGTACAGCCCGGCGGACGTGAGCGCCACGAACAGGTGGACGGCCCAGCCGGGTGCCGGCACCACTCCGGCCACGGCGAGCACCGTCAGCGAGTACGACCACCGCACGACCGCCACCCGGCCGTACCGGTCCGCCAGCCGCCCCCCGACCAGCGTGCCCACCGCGCCCCCGGCGTAGAGCACGCACAGCGCGACCGTCCCGGCCACGTCCCCGCCGCCGGTCCGCTCGCGGACGTACAACGGCACGAAGACGCTCAGACCGACGAAGACGACCGACCGGCAGACAAGGGCACCGGACAGGCGCAGGAACGAGCCCCAGTCGTCGCGGCCGACGGCCTCGGGCCCGCGGCCGGCCTCGGCGCGGGCCCTCGTCGCACGCGTCGCCGCCGCGCACAGCACCGCTCCGGCCACGGCGGGGACGACCAGCAGGGGAGAGGCGCGCAGACCGCCGGTCGCGACCACGGCGGCCACGAGCAGGGGTGCCAGGGCGAAACCGACGTTGCCGCCGAGAGCGAACCAGCCCATCCCCGAGTTGCCCCCGCCCGCGGCGGCCCGGGCGGCCCGCGCCGCCTCCGGGTGGTAGGCGGCCACCCCGATCCCCGACACGCCGACCGCCGCCAGGGTGAGCGCGTAGGAGCCGCCCACCCCGCTCGCCGCGACTCCGACGCCGGCCGTCAGCGCGCTCACCGGCAGCAGCCACGGCATCGCCCACCGGTCGGTGAGCGCCCCGAACAACGGCTGCACCACCGACGACAACAAGGACGCGGCCAGGACGATCGCCGAGGCGGCGGCATAGGTGTAGGCACGCTCGGTGACGAAGAAGGGCACCAGGGCGGCCACCGCCCCCTGGTAGACGTCCACACAGGCATGCCCCAGGGACATCAGCGTGATGGCTCGGTTCTTGGACACCCGCCGATCGTCGCGGGACGGCCCGTGGGCCCGCTTCCGATAATCTGCCGCTTTGTGCCGAACATCCGCCACGGCTCCGTCCCGGCCGCCCGTCACACCCCCGCGGCGCCCACCCGCGCCCAGTACCTGGCCGCCGGGGACCGCATCGACGCCCACCGCCACGACGACCACCAGATCGTCTACGCGGGATCCGGAGTGCTCGCCGTCACCACCGACGCCGGCACCTGGTTCGCGCCCGGCACCCGCGCCATCTGGGTCCCCGCCGGCACCGTGCACGCCCACCGCGCCCACGGCCGGCTCGACCTGCACCTGGTCGGCCTGCCCACCGACGACAACCCCCTCGGCCTGGACACCCCGACCGTCCTCGCCGTCGGCCCCCTGCTGCGCGAACTGATCCTGGCCTACACCCGCGACCCCGACGACGACGGCCCCGAACGCCGCCGTCTGCTCGGCGTCCTGCGCGACCAGCTGCACGCCTCGCCGCAACAGCCCCTGCGCCTGCCGACTCCGAGCGACCCCCGGCTGGCCGCCGTCTGCCGGATCGTCCACGCCGACCCCGCCGACGTCCGCACCCTCGCCGCCCTGGGCGCGGCGACCGGCGTCGGCGAACGCACCCTCAGCCGCCTCTTCCGCCGCGAGTTCGGCATGACCTTCCCGCAGTGGCGCACCCAGTCGCGCCTCTACCACGCCCTGCGCATGCTGGCCGACGACATCCCCGTCACCACCGTCGCCCACCGCTGCGGCTGGTCCTCCGCGAGCGCCTTCATCGACGTGTTCCACCGCGCGTTCGGCTATACGCCCGGCACCCACAACCGCCGGTCCTGAGCCGCGAAACGGCCCTGCCCGCCACCGGGTCTCTACGCCCCAGTAATATCGCGCGGCAGGCCATCTGAGGAGGAACCGTGTCCCGGTCCGAACGCTCACCCCTGTTGCTGGCGGGCCTGTTGGCCGCCGCGGGGGTCGCCCACTTCACCGCCCCACGCCAGTTCGACGCGATCGTGCCGCGCGGCCTGCCGGGCGCACCCCGGACCTGGACCTACGCGAGCGGCGCCGCCGAACTGGCGCTGGCCGCGGGGGTGGCACTGCCGCGCACCCGGCGCACGGCCGCGCTGGCCACGGCCGCCTTCTTCGTCGGCGTATTTCCCGCCAACGTGAAGATGGCCCTCGACTGGCGCGACCGCCCCGCCCCGCAGAAGGCCGCCGCCCTCGGCCGCCTCCCGCTCCAGGTGCCGCTCGTCCTGTGGGCACGCGGGGTCGCCGCGAACGCGGAGGGCCGGTCATGAGCGCCCGCATCGAGGTCGGTGACACGGTCGAGGACTTCACCCTGCCGGACGAGACCGGCACCGCCCGCAGCCTGTCCGAGCTGCTCGCCGACGGACCCGTCGTGCTGTTCTTCTACCCGGCCGCCCTGACCCCGGGCTGCACCGCGGAGGCCTGCCACTTCCGCGATCTGGCCGCCGAGTTCGCCGCCGTCGGCGCCCGGCCCGTCGGCGTCAGCGGCGACCCCGTCGAACGCCAGCAGGAGTTCTCCGGACGCCACACGCTCGGCATGCCCCTGCTGTCCGACGCCGACGGCGCGATACGGGAACGGTTCGGAGTGAAGCGGGGCTTCTCCCTCGCACCCACCAAACGCGCCACCTTCGTCATAGCCGAGGACCGGACAGTGCTGGACGTCGTGCGCAGCGAGTTGCGGATGAACACCCACGCCGACCGGGCCCTCGAAGCGCTGCGCGATCGCCGGAAGTGACAGCGGTGCCCCGGTTGCCGCGTTTCGCTTGATGCGGTCTGACAAAGAGACCATCCTGGACGATATGGAGCACGTCTCCGCTGCGGCGACCATGGATGCCCACGGCATCCTGACGGGGTGGAGCGAGGGTGCCCGGCAGCTGACGGGATACCCGGCCGAGGAGGTCGTGGGACGCGCGGCCCGGGAGCTGCTCGCCGCGGACCCGTCGGAGCAGGCCGTGACGGCGCTGACCGGCGCCGTCGTGCTGCGGCGCCGGGACGGCTCCCCCCTCACCCTCGCCGTGCGGGCGTGTCCCGTGCTCGGCGCGGACGGCGCGCCGAGCGGCTATGTGATCACCGCCGACCCGGCGGGCGGCCCCGAGACCACCCTGGCCGGACGGGCCTTCCAGCAGGCCTCGGTGTCGATGTCGGTCTTCGACACCCGCCAGCGCTATCTGCGCCTGAACGACACGGCCTGCCGGGTCATGGGCGTCTCCGAGGAGACCCTGCTCGGCCGCGACTTCCCGGAGACCGTGGAGGACGCCGAGCACAGCCGGGGCTTCCACGACAAGCTCCGCCAGGTGGCCGAGACCGGGCGCCCGGTCCACTACGAGAGCTTCACGGGAGCGCCCGCCCTCAACCGGGAGCACGCCTGGAGCACCGAGATGTGGCCCGTCCGCGACGAGTCCGGCCGGGTGACCGGTGTCGCCCTCGCGGCCCTCGACAGCAGCGACCAGTACTGGGCCCGGCAACGGCTGGCACTGCTGAACACCGCGGCGGCCCGCATCGGCACCACCCTCGACGTGACCCGCACCGCCGAGGAACTGGTGGAACTCCTCGTCCCCCAGTACGCCGACTTCGTCAGCGTCGACCTGCTCGAATGGGTCCTCGGGACGGACGAACCCCCGACCGTGCTCGACGGCGACATCGTGCTGCGCCGCGTCGCCCACGGCTCCGGCACCGAGGGCACCCCGGAGGCGGCCGTGCACCTGGGCGCGGCCGACGTCTACCCCGCCTACTCGCCGCCCGCCCAGGCCCTCAGGCAGGGGAGGGCGGTGCGCAGGCGGGCGGGCGAGCCGGACTTCATGCGCTGGGTCGCCTCCCGCAACGCCCAGGCCCCCGCCGGCCGCCGCCACCGCGCCGGCGCGCACTCCCTCCTCACGGTCCCGCTGCGGGCCCGCGGCACCACGCTGGGCGTCATGGTGGCCGTCCGCATCGCCCACCCGGACGACTACGACGCGGACGACGCCGTCCTCGGCGAGGAACTCGCCAGCCGCGCCGCCGTCTGCATCGACAACGCCCGCCGCTTCGCCCGGGAACGCACCACCGCCCTCGCCCTCCAGCACAGCCTGCTGCCCCGGGGCCTGCCCGGACAGGCGGTCGTGGAGGTCGCCCACCGCTATCTGCCCTCCGGTTCGCTGGCCGGGATCGGCGGCGACTGGTTCGACGTGATCCCGCTCTCCGGCAGCCGGGTCGCCCTGGTCGTCGGCGACGTCGTCGGACACGGCATCCCCTCCTCGGCGACCATGGGCCGGCTGTGCACGGCCGTCCGCACCCTCGCCGACGTGGACCTGCCGCCCGACGAGCTCCTCACCCACCTCGACGACCTGGTCACCCACCTCGCCTCCGACGACCGGGACGAGGAGGTCGCGGAGCTGGGCGCCACCTGCCTGTACGCGGTCTACGACCCGGTCTCCCGCCGCCTCACCCTGGCCTCCGCCGGCCATCCGCCGCCCGCCCTGGTGCTGCCCGACGGCACCTCACGGCTCGTCCCGCTGTCCGCGGGACCGCCGCTCGGTGTCGGCGGCCTGCCCTTCGAGGCGACCGAGCTGGAGGTGCCCGAGGGCTCCGTCGTCGCCCTGTACACCGACGGGCTCATCGAGGACCGTGACCGCGACGTCGACCATTCCACCGAGGAACTCTGCCGCGCCCTGACCGCGCGCACCGACACCCTCGACGCCCTGTGCGACACCGTCCTCAAGGCCGTCCTGCCGGAGGAACCCGGTGACGACGTGGCGCTGCTGCTGGCCCGCACCCGGGCGCTGGGCGCGGACCGCGTGGCCACCTGGGACGTCCCGCCGGACCCCGCCCACGTGGCCGCGACCCGGCAGGCGGCCACCGAGCAGCTCACCGCGTGGGGCCTGGACGAGGCCGCCTTCGTCACCGAACTGGTCGTCAGCGAACTGGTCACCAACGCGATCCGCTACGGCGCCCCGCCCATCCGGCTGCGGCTGATCCGTGACCGCACCCTCATCTGCGAGGTCTCCGACGGCAGTTCCACCTCACCGCACCTGCGCCGCGCCCACGCCTTCGACGAGGGCGGCCGGGGCCTGCTCCTGGTCGCCCAGCTCACCCAGCGGTGGGGGAGCCGGCAGACGCCCCGCGGCAAGACGATCTGGGCGGAGCAGTCACTGGAGCCGCCGTCGCTGTGAGCACCCGCCCCCGGGTCACTCGAACGAGCAGCCCGGATTGGGCGCGTCCTGCGAGAAGGGCGCACCGTGCGGCAGCACATAGAGCACGTCGAGGACGACGGTGGTGTCGCCCAGGTTGCGGCCGATGTGGACGTTGCCCGGCCCGGCCGGCTCCTGGACCGCACTGCCCTTGGGGTAGACGCCGTCGGAGGCGCACGTGGAGTCGAAGTGGCTGAGCGTGCCCCGCTGCACGTAGGCGTAGAGAGGGCCGTCGTGGTAGTGCCAGCCGGTGGCCTGGCCGGGCGGGATCGAGACCTCCCGCAGGATGTAGTCCGTGCCGCCGACGGTGGTCTGGCTGATCACCCTGCCGGTGACACCCGGCCCCGGCGGGGTCGCCTGGGCGGTGGAACAGGCCAGGACGGTGGTGACGGCCACCGCCCCGGACGTCACGGCGGTACGGAACGCGGTACGCATGCGGGAGGCCTCCTGGAGCCGCGGTGTGTCAAGCATGTGCCGGACTGAACTTAGAGGCCCACAAGGGCAGTTGGGGCCGGAATCCCAGGATCCGGGGGCAGCGACCGGCGTTCAGGCGGCCGCCCGCTCCCGCACCACCTCGCCCGGCTTCTTGTCGTCCCGCAGCCCGAGGAACCGCGGGTGCCGCAGCATGCCGTCCCGGGTCCACTCGGTGAACGCGATCTGCGCGACCAGCTCCGGCTCGGCCCACCGCGCGCCCGCCTCCCGCACCGGCCCGTCGAACGGCGAGGCGGACACCCGCAGCCCGTCGAGCCGCTCCCGCAGCTCCAGCAGCGTCGGCCGGTCGAACCCCGTACCCACCTTGCCCGCGTACCGCAGCCCGCCGCCCGGCCCGTAGTAGCCCGGCAACAGCGCTCCGAGGCCCACCCGGCTGCCGGCCGGCTCGGTGAACCCGCCGACCACGAACTCCTGTCCCTGGGCGCACTTGAGCTTGAGCCAGTCCGTGGACCGGCGGGGCTGATAGGCACTGTCGGCACGCTTGGCGATCAGCCCCTCCCAGCCCCGGGCACATGAGGCGGCCAGCAGCTCGGCGCCGCCCGCGTTGCGGTGGGAGGTCGTCCGGAGCGGGGCGCGGGGCGTCAGCGCGCGGCGCAGCAGGGACTTGCGGGTCCTCAGCGACAGCCGGGTGGTGTCCCGGCCCTCCAGACGCAGCAGGTCGAAGACGTAGTACGTCACGGCGACCCCGCTCGCCTCGACGTCCTGCCGCCGGGTCAGGCCCATCCGCTGCTGGAGCCGCGAGAAGTCGGTGCGACCGCGGGAGAACGCGACGATCTCACCGTCGATGGTGAAGTCCCGGCACGACTGGGCGGCGAGCGCGTCGACGATCTCGGGGTAGGTGTCGTTCAGGCGCCGCCCGGTGCGCGACAGCAGCGCGACCCGTCGGTCCTCCCGCACGGCCAGCATCCGCACGCCGTCCAGCTTCCGTTCGAAGACCCATTCCTCCTCGGCGGGAAAGTCCCGCCGGTCGCTAAGCGTCGCGAGCATCGGCCGCGCGGCGAGATCGGCTCCCGGGGGTGCCTCGCGCAGCAGCCTCCGCTGCCCGGCGGGCACGGTGTCCAGGAGGCCGGTCATCGCGGTCACTTCTTACGGTCGTCCGCCGCGACCTGGGAGAGCGTGCGGCCGGAGCGTACGGACCGGGCCCGTCGGGGGTCGGGGGCGCCGTGGCCGCCGGCGCGCCCCTCCGCCTTCTTCACCAGCAGCCAGGACTCGTCGTCGTCGCCGCGGAAGCGGGTCAGGGCGTACGTGCCGCGCAGCTTCGAGCCGTGCAGCCGGAACGTGGCGTGGCCGTGCTCGATCGACTCGGCGAAGTCCACCGGGCGCCCCTGGCGGTCGTGGCTCAGCGGCTCGTAGGTGCCGTGATCCCAGACGATCACCGTCCCGCCGCCGTACTCGCCCTCCGGGATCACCCCCTCGAACTCCTCGTACTCCAGGGGATGGTCCTCGGTGGGCACAGCCAGCCGCTTGTCCTTGGGGATGTCGGACGGGCCCTTCGGGATCGACCAGGACTTCAGCACGTCGCCGACCTGAAGACGGAAGTCGAAGTGCATCGTGCTCGCGTCATGGATCTGCACGACGAACCGGGGCTCCGCACCGGTGACCCCCGCCCGTCCCTCGGGCTCGCGGGTCCGGTCGAAGTCACGCTTGGCGTGGTAGTCCCGCAGACGCTCACTGTCCCGCGGTCGCTCACTCACGTGCGGCTCCTTCCCACGACCCCGACAACCCCGCCGGCCCCGGGTACCCCTCCCGCAGGTCAGAACTCCTCGTGGCTCTCCGGATCGCCGCCGAGACGCCGGTGAGCCCGGTCGCCGATCGCCTTGACCTGGGCCTGGTCCAGCTCGAAGCCGAAGACGTCGAGGTTGGCGCGCTGCCGCTCCGGATCCCCGGACTTGGGGATCGGCACGGCGCCGAGCTGGAGGTGCCAGCGCAGGATCACCTGGCCGGGCGTGACCCCGTGCGCGTCGGCGGCACGGCCCACGGCCGGGTCCCGCAGCAGGTCCGAGCCCCGGCCCAGCGGACTCCAGCTCTCGGTGACGATGCCCTTGTCCGAGTGGAAGGCACGCAGGTCGTCCTGGGGGAGCAGGGGATGCAGCTCGATCTGGTTGACCGAGGGCAGGACGCCGGTCTCCTTCTCCAGGCGCTCGATGTGCGCGGCCGTGAAGTTCGAGACGCCGATCGACCGCACGAGGCCGTCCTCACGGAGCTTGATCATGGCCTTCCACGAGTCGACGTACTTGTCGACCCGGGGGAGCGGCCAGTGGATCAGATACAGATCCACGTACTCCAGGCCGAGGCGGGCGCGGGACTCCTCGAAGGAGGCGAGGGTCTCCTCGTAGCCGTGGTGCCGGCCGGGCAGCTTCGTCGTGACGACGATCTCCTCGCGGGGCACCTCGCTGCCGGCCACGCCCCGGCCGACGCCGGTCTCGTTGCGGTAGTTCGTCGCCGTGTCCACGAGGCGGTAGCCCAGGTCCAGGGCGCCGCGGACGGCCTGCTCGGCCTGCGTGTCGTCCATCGGCCAGGTGCCGAGGCCGAGCCCGGGGAGCCTCGTGCCGTCGTTGAGCGGGTGGGTCGGAATGCTGATCACTGCGGGACCTTCCCTCGGCTGTGTCGTCCCTCCAGCGTCACGGATAGGGTGAGCGTCGATCAACCTGGACGGCGGGGACGAGGGCAACGGACGGCATGGGCGACGCCGAGGACAAGCAGCGCACGAATCCGGGGCGTCCCACGTCACGGGATGTCGCGCGGCTCGCCGGCGTGTCGCACACCGCGGTCTCCTTCGTGTTCAACGGCCGCGCCGAGGGCAACCTCTCGCCCGCCACCCAGGAACGCATCCGGCAGGCCGCCGCCCGGCTCGGCTACCGCCCCGACCCCGTCGCCCGCGGCCTGCGCCGCAGCCGTACGGCCGTGATCGGCCTGGTCACCGACGAGATCGCCTCCACGCCCTTCGCCGGGCGGCTGCTGCGCGGCGCCATGGACACCGCCTGGGACAGCGAGCACCTCGTGCTGACCGTCGACTCCGGGGGCGACCCGGCCAAGGAGGACGCGGCCGTCGCCGAGCTCCTGGACCGGCGCGTGGACGGCATCATCTACGCGGCGATGTCCCTGCGCCGCGTCCGCGTCCCCGAGGGACTGCACCGCACCCACTCCGTCCTCGCCAACTGCCTGCCCGAGGACGACTCGCTGCCCGCCGTCGTCCCCGCCGAACGCGCCGGAGGCCGGACGGCCGCACGGCTGCTCCTGGACCAGGGGCACCGCAGGATCGCCCTGGTCGGCGGCCACGACGACATCGCCTCCGTCGAGCGGCTGCGCGGCTTCCGGGACGCCCTGCGGGCCGAGGGGATCACCCTGCCCAGGGAGTGGGTGGTACGGACCGGGGGAGAGATCTCCGGCGGATACGAGGGCGCCACGCGGATCCTCGACGGGATCCCGGCGGACCGGCGGCCCACCGGGATCTTCTGCTACAACGACCGGGTCGCGGCGGGCGCGCTGCACGCCTCCACCCGGCTCGGGATCACCGTCCCCGACGAGCTGTCCGTGGTGGGCTACGACGACCAGGAGCACATGGCCGCGTTCCTCACCCCGCCCCTGACCACGGTCGGGCTGCCGCACCGGGCGATGGGCGAGGCCGCGACCCGGCTGCTCCTGGACGCCATCGCCACGGGACGCACACCGCCCGCCACGGTGCGACGCCTCGCCTGCCCGGTGATCACTCGCTCGTCGGTGGGACCTGCTCCCATCCCGTGACCTCGGCCCCGGCGCCCCGCACGACCAGCTCCGGCACGTCGTCGACACGCCGGTAGACCCGCTCGGTGACCGTGGCCCGGTCGCCGACGAACAGTTCGAGGAGCGATCCGTCGACGAGGATCCGTACGGTGATGTCCTCCGCCTCCGGGACGGCTACGGTGACCGGCCCCCGCGCCCCGGTGCGGGGCCAGCCGTCGCGGTCCAGGGCGACCGTCCCGTCGTCCGGGTCCAGCCGGACCGTCAGCTGGGCGCCCGACGCCGAGCGCAGCAGGGAGACGGTCGTGGGGGAGCGGGCGGTGACGGTCAGGTCGTAGGCATCCGGCAGCGGTACGCGGGCCCCGGGATCCGTGACGAACGGATCGGGGGCCCGCAACAGGCGCAGCTCGGGCGCCGGTGCGACGCGCAGGGAGCCGTCGGGGTGGGTGTCCACGATCCGGGGCGCGGTGAGGACTCCCGCCCAGCCGGCCCGGTCCACCTCGGACTGCGCCCGGGCCTCCCAGGACCAGCCCCACAGCACGGCCCGGTCCGCCTCCTGGAGCACGGCGGGGGCGTAGAGGTCCCGGCCGTGGTCGAGGGGGCCGCCCGCGCGGGGAACGAAACGCAACTCCCCGTCTCCGTAAGGGAGCAGACGGCCCGTCAAGTAGCCGGTGGAGCCCGGGTTTCCGTCCCACAGGGACACCACCAGCACCCACTCCCCACTCGCCGTCGCGAACAGCTGAGGGCACTCCCAGCCGGTCGCCCCGTCGCCGAACACCCGGGCCGCCACCGGGTCGTCGCCGTCCAGGAGGACCCCGGCGAACCGCCAGGCCGACAGGTCGTCGCAGTCGTAGAGCAGCACCGACGGCGTACCGTCGCCGTGGCCCGCGCCGACCAGCGCCCAGCGGTGGCCGGCGTGGTGGAAGACGAACGGGTCGCGGAACATCACCACGTCCAGTCCGGGCGGCGGGCCGGTCACCACCGGGGTGGGAAGCGGCTTCCAGTCGGTGAGCGTCTCGTCGTCCGGGACCGTCGCGCGGGCGAGGCAGATCGCGCCGAGACCGGTGTGGTGGCGGTCCACGCCGGTGTACACGGCGGTCGGCACACCGTCGTCGTCGACCACGCACCCCGACCAGCAGCCCGCCTCGTCCGGGCCGCCGGGTGTCGGGGTGAGCGCGACCGGGTGGTGCTCCCAGTGGGCGAGGTCGGGGCTGGAGACATGACCCCAGTGGACGTTCGCGTGCACGGGCGCTTCGGGGTTGTGCTGGTAGAAGAGGTGGTAGCGGCCCTGCCAACGGAAGGGACCGTTGGGGTCGTTGATCCAGTGGGCGGGCGGTCGGACCCGGAAACGCGGGGCGTCGGGGTCCGGGAGGCGAGCGGCGAGGCTCAACGGTTGACTCCTGCGGAGGTGATGCCCTCACGCAGAGGGCGCTGGCCGACGAGGAACACGGCGACGGCGGGGATCATGGAGAGCACGACACCCGCGAGGACCACCGAGATGGACCCGGTGCCCAGATTGCCCTGGAGGGAGACCAGGCCCAGCGGGAGCGTGTAGTTCTGCCCGGAGGTCTCCAGGATCAGCGGCCGGAAGAACTCGTTCCAGTGGTAGTTGAAGGCCAGGACACCGACGATCGCCAGGCCGGGCGTGGCCAGCGGGGCGTAGACGGACCGGAAGATCCGCCAGGGCCCGGCGCCGTCCAGCATCGCCGCCTCGCCCAGGTCCTTCGGCATGCCCAGGAAGTACTGGCGCATCAGGAAGGTGCCGAACGCGGTCGGGAACGCCGGGATGATCAGCCCGAGCAGGGTGTCGGTCAGGCTCATCGACTTCAGGACCAGGAACACCGGCACGATGGTGACCTGGAGCGGCACCATCATGGTGGCCAGGACCAGCCCGAACAGCGGCTTCTTGAAGCGGAATTCGAGGCGTGCGAAGGCGTATCCGGCCAGACCCGCCGTGATCATCTGGCCCACCGCGATCAGCGCGGTCACCAGCGTGGAGTTGAGGGCCAGCAGCCACACGTCGATCTGGTCGAAGACCCCGCGGTACGCGTCGACGGTGGGGTCGGCCGGGATGATCCTCGGCGGCAGGTCGAAGGACTCGGCGGGGGTGCGCAGGGAGGTGGAGAGCGTCCAGATGACCGGTCCGAGGGTCAGCAGGGCGCACACGGTCAGTCCGGCTATCCGGGCCCAGGGGGCCAGGGAGTGCCGGGTGCGGCTCAAGGTCAGGGTCGCTTGGCTCAAGGGGCTCACCCGGCTCACTGGTAGTGGACGAAACGCCGGCTGAGCCGGAACTGCAGGGCGGTGACCGCCATGATCAGCACGAAGAGCAGCACACCCACCGCGGACGCCTCACCGAAGCGGAGCTGCTCGAACGCGGACTCGTAGATGACCATCACGACCGTGCGGGTGGCGTCCCCGGGACCGCCGTTGGTCAGCACGTACGGCTGCTCGAAGACCTGGAGCGCGTTGATGATGCCGACCACCGAGGCGACCAGCAGCGTGGGCGACAGCAGGGGCAGCGTGACGTTCAGGTGCTTGCGCAGACCGGTCGCGCCGTCGAGGGCGGCGGCCTCGTGGATCTCCTTGGGGATGTTGTTCAGGCCGCCGACGAAGAGCAGGAACGAGAAGCCGAACTGCTGCCAGACGTAGACCAGGACGACCGCGGCCATCGCCGAGTTCTCCGAGGTCAGCCAGGGCACGGGCGCGATCCCGATCAGCCCGAGCAGCCAGTTCACGACTCCGAAGTCCTGGTTGAAGAGGTACTTCATCACCACCGAGATCGACGCGGCCGACAGCACCAGCGGGAAGAAGAACGCCGAACGGAACACCGAACGCAGCCAGGTGGGCATCCGGCCGTTCACGGCCAGGGCGAGGGTGAGCGCGATCAGTAGCTGGAGCGCCACCGCGAACACCATGAAGACCAGGGTGTTGCGGAAGGACACCAGCACGGTGGAATCGGTGAACATCTCACGGTAGTTGGCCGTCCCCGCGAAGGACGGGGAGTCGATCACGTTCCAGTGGAACAGGCTCAGCACCACCGAGCCGACGATCGGCACGACCGTGAAGACGACGATGCCGACGATCGTCGGCGCCAGGAACAGGGCGGCCAGTAGACGGGTGCCGCGTTCACGCGCGGAGGGGCGCGGGGCGGTCACGGCAGGGGCCGGTGGCCTCGGCGGCGCCTGGATCTGGGTGTCGGTCATATCTCACGCTCCATGGCCTTCTCCAGGTCGCGCTGCATCCGGCGCAGCGCGGGACGCACCGAGCGCGGGGAGGACAGGGCGGTGCCGGTGTGCTTGAGCAGCACCTGTTCGACCTCGGCGACCTGGGGCGGCGCGGGGATCGGCCCGGTGTCGGGGAACTTGTCGAGGGTGTCGTAGAAGACCGGCCAGTGCTTCGGGCCGGTCTCGCGGTAGCGGTCGGCGGTGAGCATCGAACGGCGGGCCGGGGTGGTCTGGTTGGTCTCGAACAGCCGCATCAGGGTGTCCCTGCGGGCGGCGTACTTGATGAACTCCCAGGCCTCCTCCTGCCGCTTGGACGTGCGCAGCAGGGCGTAGCCGGCCGCGCCGAACTGCATGCGCTGGGTGCGCCAGCGCGGGAAGTACTGGGTGTCGAAGCCGTCGGGCCGCATGCCGGCCAGGTTCAGGCCGCCCGCCCAGAAGCCGCCCGCGGGGGTGACGCCGACCCGGCCGGTGGAGAACACGCCGATGAGGTTCTGGCCGTTGCCGCCCTCGGGGCGGGTGCACAGGTCCTCCCGGATGAGGGAGGCGAGATAGTCGTAGACCTCCTCCACACGGTCGTGGGTGGCCTGCGGGGTGGTCCAGCGGTAGCCGCCGCCGCGTCCGGCGCGCTGGGCGGCCGGGTAGAAGGAGTCCCACAGCCAGGACCCGCCCGGCGCCTTGGACTCGGCCAGCAAGTTGGTGTCGTTGGCGAACAGCCAGGGGACCACGCCGCCCCACAGCCGGTTGGTCCAGAAGTACGGCGTGAACTGCGAGCCGCTCGCCTTCTTCATGTCCCGCAGCAGGGCGGTGAAGTCGTCCCGGGTCCAGTCGGCGGCGGGGAAGTCCGCGCCCGCCCGTTTCAGCACCTGGTTGTTGAGGTAGATGTCGGCCGCGTTGAACTCGACCGGCAGCTGGTAGAGGCTCCCCTCGTACATCATCGACTCCACCAGCGAGGGGTGGACGTCCGCGAAGTACTCGCGCAGCTCCTCCGCGTCCCGCCGGACCCAGTGGTCGAGGGCGACGCCGAGGCGCTGCGCGAAGAGCTGGACGCCCTCGGTGGCGACGTAGACGAGGTCGGGAGCGGTGCCCGCCGCGATCTGGGTGAGGATCTTGGCGAAGAAGTCCGACCAGTCGACGGCCTGGACGGCGTTGACGCGCAGCTTGATGTCGGGGTGGACCTTCTTGAAGCCCTCGGTGAGCGTGCGGACCGCCTCCGGGCCGTAGGCGGGGCCGAGTGTGGCGACGACGAGGGAGCCGTCGTCGCGGCCGGGGATGTCGGCTCCGGTGAGCCGGTCCCAACTGGCGGCGGTGCCGGCCAGGGCGGCGGCTCCCGCGCCGTAGGCGCCGTACCGCAACAGGGTGCGGCGGGAGAGATGCGGGTCGGTCATCCAGAGTGCCTAACTCGTGTTAGCTCGGGTTGATGCCCCAGATGATGGGAACGGTGCCATGGCCGTGTCAAGAGCCTTGCACCCCTTGACCTTTAACGAGTTAGGTCGCACAGTTCCGTCGCGGGCCGCCCGGTCCGGGACGGGACGACTCCGGTTCAGGGCGGGCCCGTTCCGATCCGGTCCGGATCTTCACGAGCCGCAGTCCCGACGATGACGTCGGGGGAAGGAGCCGCCCTGTGCGTGGCACATTCGGCATGCCCGGAATATCCAGGAGGTCGCTGTTCGTCGCCTCGGCCGCGGGAGCGGCCGGCGCCCTGCTGCCCACCGGTACGAGACCGGCGTCGGCCGCCTCGGCGACGGCCGCGGCCTGCGCCGGGAGCTACCGCGCCGAGTACCACTTCACGGTCCCCGACCAGTGGATGAACGACCCGCAGCGGCCGGTGTGGATCGACGGCGAGTATCACTACTACTACCTCTACAACCCCGACTACTCGACGGGCGGCACGACCGCCGGCACGGCCTGGCGACTGGCCACCAGCACCGACCTGGTCTCCTTCACCGACCGCGGGATCGCCGTACCGAAGAACACCACCCCCAACGGCGACGTCTGGTCAGGCTCGGCGGTGGTCGACACCGAGAACACCGCGGGCTTCGGCGCGGGCGCGGTGATCGTCCTCGCCACCATGGCGCCCGACGACATCACCCAGGCCCAGTACCTGTACTTCTCCACCGACGGCGGCCGTACGTTCACCCCCCACGGCACCGATCCGGTCCTGCCCAACCCCGGCGTCCGGGACTTCCGCGACCCCAAGGTCGTCCGGGACGAGGAACGCGGGCGCTGGGTGATGACCCTCGCCGAGAACGACAAGGTGGGCTTCTACCACTCCGCCGACCTGAAGTCCTGGACGTACGTGGGCGGCTTCATCAAGGGCGGCATCGGCGTGCTGGAGTGCCCGGACCTGTTCCGTCTCCGGGCCGCGGACGGCACCTGGAAGTGGGTGCTCGGCGTGAGCGCCAACGGCAAGGGCTCCGGGCTGCCGAGCACGTACGCCTACTGGACGGGATCCTTCGACGGCACCACGTTCACGCCGGACCTGAGCGATCCGCAGTGGCTGGACCACGGCTGGGACTGGTACGCGGCCGTCACCTTCGACAAGCGGGACACCGGCGGCGCGCTCGACCCCGCCGCGCGGTACGCGATCGGCTGGATGAACCACTGGGACTACGCCACCACCACCCCCACCATGGAGTGCGACGGCTTCAACGGCACCGATTCGATCGTCCGCGAGATCACGCTGAAGCGGGCGGCGGACGGCACGTACCACCTCGCCTCCCGGCCGGTCGCCGGTCTCGACGCCCATGTCTCCCGCACGGTCGACCTCGGCGACCTGGAGGTCGACGGCTCGCTGCTCCTCGACTACAAGGGCACCGCGTACGAGCTGTCCACCGACATCACGTGGGAGCAACTGACCGGCGCGGGGCTCCAGTTGCGGCGCTCCCCGGACGGCGGACGCCACATCGACGCCGGCGTCTACGGCGACTACGCCTTCGTCAACCGCGGATACACGGTGAGCCCCGACAGCAGCGGCCGGTGGCAGGAGAGCCGGAGCCCCTTCGACAGGTCCGCGGGTACGGTGCGGCTGCGCATCCTGATCGACCGCACGTCCGTCGAGATGTTCGTCGACGACGGCCGGTACGTGCACACGACCGAGGTCTTCCCCGATCCGGCCGACACCGGGCTCGCGCTGTTCACGATCGACGGCCCGGCGGTGTTCCGGAACACGGTGATCCGGGAGTTCACGGTCTGAGGACCCGCCGGGCACCGGTGCCCGGGTCCTTGTCCGTACCCATGCCCTTGCCCAGGCCCTGTCGCCATGCCCGCCGCACCCTGTCACGATCTTCGGGGAACCGGCTCGGACCGGAGCCGACGCGGACGACGACCGACGGAGCGGGCATGGCGATGGGCAGGGGCACGGACAGGGACGCGGCGAACGGGACGCGACGGGCGCCGGGGATCGAGGTGAAGCCGGTCGCCGGGCACATCGGCGCCGAGATCACCGGTGTCGACCTGGCGGGCGAGCTCGACGACACCGTGGTGGCCGCGATCCGGGCCGCGCTGCTGCGCTGGAAGGTGGTCTTCTTCCGGGAGCAGCGGCTCGACCACGCCGGGCACGTGACGTTCGCCCGCCGGTTCGGCGACCCGGTGGTGCTGCGCAAGCGGGGCAGCGCCTCGCCGCCGGACGTCCCCGAGATCGAGACGACCGCCGACCGGCTCGAACTGGGAGGGAAGTTCGGCATGGAGCACGACGAGTGGCTACGACGCAGGCGGCACACCCTGCTGCGCGGCTGGCACTGCGACCACGGCGCCCGCGTCGACCCGCCGGCCGCGACGATCCTGCGCGCCGAGACCGTCCCGCCCTACGGCGGCGACACCACCTGGTCCAACCTGGCCGCGGCCTACGCCGGACTCTCCGCCCCGGTGCGGCTGTTCGTGGACGGACTGCGCGCCGAGCACCGCCTGGGCGTCGGCTACCAGCCACGGCACGGCGACGACGCCTACGTCCGGCATCTGCTGGACCACCAGGTCGCCTCCCTGCACCCGCTGGTGCGGGTCCACCCGGAGTCGGGGGAGCGGATCCTGTACGTCAACGGCTACTACGTCGAGCAGATCGCCGACCTCTCCCGGGCCGAGAGCGCCGCGATCCTGGAGATGCTGCTCGCCGAGGCCACCCGGCCCGAGTACACGGTCCGCTTCCGCTGGGAGCCGGGCAGCGTGGCCTTCTGGGACAACCGGGCCACCATCCACCTGGCGCCGAGCGACAACACCCACCTCGACTTCCCCCGGACCATGCACCGGGTGATGCTCACCGGTGAGGTCCCGGTCGGCGTGGACGGCAAGCCGTCGGAGCCGATCGTCGGGACCGAGGTGGGCCGCTGGTGACGCTCAGGCGGCCGGGCGCCAGCCCAGGGCGGGCCCGAGGCGGGTCGCCATGTCGGTCAGGATCTGGACGTAGTCCTCGTGGCCGAAGGTGAACGGCAGCGCGAAGGCCACCTCGTCGATCTCGCGGAACGCCGAGTGCGCGTGCAGCCGTTCGGCGATCTGCTCCGACGTGCCGACGATGTCCGGGGCGAACATCAGACGGGCCGGGCCCTGCGGCGACTCGGTACGAGGGGTGCGCTGCGCCGCGTACTCCTCGTACCTCGCGCGCTGTTCGGGCGAGGCGGAGTCCGTCGGGATGACGACCAGGCCCTGCGAGACGCGGGCGTCCTCGCCGTCGGGGTGCGCGGCGCGGAAGGCGCGGATGTGCGACAGCTGGATCTCCGCGAAGTCGTACGGCCCCTGCGCGGCCTCCGCCTTGACGACGCTGCTGGTCAGGAAGTTCATGCCGTGCTCACCGGCCCAGCGCGCCGAGCCGAGGCTGCCACCGCCGTACCAGAGGCGCCGGCCCAGACCGGGGGAGTGCGGCTGCACCCGGTCGGAGAACACCTCGAAGCCCTCGACACCGCTGAAGTCGGTCGCCGGCTTGCCCCGCACCAGGTCCAGCAGGCGCCGCACCCGCTCGTAGGAGAAGTCCTCCACGTCGGCGGTGTCCGGGTACAGCGCGCCCTTGACCTGGTCGTAGTGCATCGGCGGGCCCACGCTCACCCCGGGGTTGACGCGGCCGCCGGACAGCAGGTCGACCGTCGCCAGGTCCTCGGCCAGCCGCAGCGGGTTCTCCCAGCCGAGCGGGATGACCGCGGTGCCCAACTCGATACGGCTGGTGCGCTGCGAGGCCGCCGCCATCACCGCGACCGGGGACGAGATGCCGTACTGGAGATGGCGGTGACGCAGCCACGCGCTGTCGAAGCCCAGACGCTCGCCCAGCTCGATGATCTCCAGCGTGGACTCGTGTCCCCGGCGGGGGTCCGCCTCGTCGAACAGGCCGATGGTCAGGAAGCCCAGTTTGCGCAGGGGGCGGGGGGTCGGGGGCACGGGCTCCTCCGTGGTTGCTTGACGAATCAAGTAGTACGGCAGTGCCAACCGGGTCGGCGTGGGAAGTGTTCCCGTCCTGGTCAAGATCAGGTCGGTTCAGGCGAGTGGGATGGTCACCTCGTCCTCGACCGGAGGGTCGATCTCCTGGGCGCGGTTGCCGGTGGCGGCGTAGCAGCGCAGCCGGACCGCCTGCGGGGTGACGTCCAGGCGCAGGAAGCACTTGAAGAACGGCGGGCTGTAGGTCGCGGAGCTCGGCGAGAACAGCTGGGTGTAGATCTTGCGCACGGGGAGCCGGAAGCGGGAGGTGCGGTCGGGGCGGCCGCCGGCGCCGAGGAGACTCGCGACGAGGCGGGTGCGCAGGGTGACCCGCGTGGGCCCGCCGGGCCCGCCCGGTCCGCCGGGTCCTCCGGGGGTGCGGGTCGGCGGGATGCCCAGCCGCTGGGCGATCACGGCCGTCGCCTCGGCCTCGGTGAGGGTGAAGAAGCGGCGCAGGCGCAGGCGGCGGCCGTAGAGCGTGCTGTAGAAGGCCAGCGAGTCGCCGCGCAGCGGATAGCAGCGGAAGTCCTTCTCGGTGACGTTCGCGACCGAGACGCGCGGGATGGTGTGGGTGGCGTGCATGAACGCCCCGCCGCCGCCCGAGACCACGTACTGGATGGTGCGGCCGTCCACCTGGACCGGATAACGCTGGTAGTTGTGGATGTCGCCGCCTATCGCCGCCACGTAGTGGTGGTCCGGATCGCGGACGATGTCGTCCACCGTGCCGCCGCCCTCTATCGCGCAGGGGTGGTGCTCGCCGTCCACGTACAGCGGGGAACCCGTGATCAGGATCTTCGGGCGGGGCCCCCGGGAGACCTCGCGGAGCCAGGCGCCCTGTTCGGCGTCGACGGTGCCGAGCAGGCCCGTGTCGATGCCTATGATCCGTACCGGTCCGGCGTCGACGGCCCAGTACGGGCCCGGCTGTACGGCCTGTTGCTCCGGTGCCGACCGCAACTGCCGGGCCTCGTCCAGCCGTTGGCCGTCGTTCGCGCGCGGCCGGTGCCACAGCAGATGCCGCAGCCGGGCCCGGGTGAGCGGGCGGGGCGCCGGCTCGGGCTCCAGGGGCGGGGCGTCGCCGCAGAACACGCGCATGAAGGCGCCGAGATCCTCGTACCAGTCGTGGTTGCCCGGTATCGCGTAGATCGGCGCGCGATAGTCCTGGTACGGGCGGAAGAACTTCGTGCCGTAGTCGTCCGCGCTGCCCACCGGATAGATCACGTCACTGGCGACGACGGCGAACCGCGTGTCCTGACCGACCTTCAGAAAGCCCGGTACGACGGCGTACTGGGGGTCGTCGCCCTCGCCCGTGTCGCCGATCACCATGAAGGAGAAGGCGTCCGGGTCGTCACGCCGGATCACCGTGCCGACATCGATCCCGGCCGCCGCCCGCTGCGCCACCCACCGCCCGCGCGTCCGGCCCGTGGGATCACCGAACCAGGACGCCAGCACACCGTTGCGGGCCGCCCACAAGGTCTTCGGGTTCAGCCAGGACAACTTCTCGACCTTGGACGGCATCAGCCGCTGGTACACCCCGCGTTCGGCGGTGCCCCAACCGGCGCCTTCGGCGGTATCGCGTGAGGAGTCAGACACCGGTGCACCGTAACAACGATCTAGAACCGGCCGAGAGGGGGGAGCCCCCTCGACCATCCGGACCCCGACCTCGCGCGCGTCGCGGGGAAGGGCCACGGCCCGGCCTGAGCCTCGCCCGGAGTCACAGGTCCGCGTGCTGCCAGGGAGGATGAGGAGGCGGCGCGCACCTGTACGACGTTCAAGGGGGAGCGGCCAGGGCATTCACGAGCTGAGTCCAGGTGCCGCCCAGAGGAACGTCGGCCTCCGGGCGGGACGGCCGGCCTGACACCATCGCTTCAGTACCGCGTCTCCTGAAAGGCCCCGCATGCCCGACTTCCTGGACCTGCCCACCGACACCGAACGCCCCGGTGACCGGCTGCTGTTGGGCATTCGTCACTTCGACGAGCCGTTCCTGCTGACCGTTTCGCTTTCTCAGGGGCTCGGTTCGAGTGAACTGTGGCTGGACCGGGGCCGGGCGGGCAAGGCGCGGCTCGTGGAGTTCCGGCGGGCGGGGGACCGGGTCCTGTGTGTCGTCCGGAACAAGCACTTTCTGACGTCCGGGGACGCGGCCGCGGTCCGGGCGGGGCAGGAGTCCTTCGCCCTGTCGGTGGTGTGGAGCGGGCCGGTGCTGCTGGAGGAGGACGGCGCCGTGGTGGTCGACGGCACGGGGCTGGTCGTGGCCGACCACGACCAGATCGCCGAGCACCTCCACGAGCACGGTCAGGGCGAGTACGTCCTCGACGAACGCACCAGCCTGCCCCTCGTCGCCGACAGCCGCACCGGTTCGGAGAGCGTGCGGCTCTCCGCGCTCCTCACCTTCCGCGGGCCCGGACGCGGGGCGGCGGTCCGGGCGGTCGCCGCCGACCCCCGTGCGCTCACCCTGGTTCAGCAGCTGAACCTGATCCGGCTGCCCGCCTTCCGGATGCCCGTACGGCGCTTCCACCCCGCCGCCGGCGGCTACGGCATCGGCTACGCCGACCACGCACACGTCGGAGTCCGGGACACCCAGGTCAAGCTCCAGCCCCGCTTCCGCGTCGCCCCCGGAGCGGCGCCGATCGTGTTCCGGGTCGACCCCGCCGTCCCCGAGCCCTTCCGCTCGGCGGTCGTCGAGGGCGGCAACTGGTGGCAGGACGCCTTCACCCGGATCGGCTTCCCCGGCGCGTACCGCGTCGAGACCGGCGGCCCCGACTTCGACCCCTACGACCCCGAGGTCAACGGTGTGGTCTGGGTGCACCGGGCCGGCCGCGGCTGGTCCCTCGGGCAGGGGCTGACCGACCCGCGCACCGGCGAGATCCTGCACGCCCGGGTACGGCTCGGATCCCAGCGCGCCGAGCAGGTCCGCGCCCTCGGCGAAGCCCTCCTCGCGCCCTACGGCCGCCCGGACGAGGCCGAACGGCTCGCCGCCGTCGAGGAGTTGGTGCTCGCCCGGCTGCGTCAGCTCGCCGCGCACGAGATCGGCCACGCGCTCGGCTTCATGCACAACTTCGCCAGCACCCGGCATCCGCGGCCGTCCGTCATGGACTACCCCCACGCCCGCATCGGCGTCACCGAGGACGGCGACCTCGACCTCTCCGCCGCCTACGAGAACGGCCTCGGCCCCTGGGACCACTTCCTCGTCGCCCACGCCTACGGCCGGTTCGCCGAGGGGAACGAGGAGACCGGGCTCGCCGCACTGCGCCGGGAAGCCGCCGAGGCGGGCCTGATCCACGTCGCCGACGGCGACGCGAGCGGGCCCGGCGCCGCCCACGCCGACGCCGTCCCGTGGGTGACGGGCGGCGACGCCCCCACCGCGCTGACGACGATGCTGCGCGTGCGTGACATCGCCCTCCACGGCTTCTCCCGGGGGGTCCTGCCGCCCGACCGCCAGACCGGTGAACTGGAGGAGCGCGCCACGCTGTTGCACCTCCTGCACCGGCACGAGGTGGCGGCGGTGGCGCGGCTGGTGGGGGGAGTGCGCTACGAGTACGGGTTGGCGGGGGAGCCGGGGGTGCCCCGTGAGGCCGGTGTGGCGCCGTCAGGGGTGCCGGGTGGCGTGGGTTCCGGGGAGGGGGCCGTCGAGGCGGGGGTGCGCTCCGGTGAAGGGGCCGCCGAGCCCGGCGCGGACGCGAGTACGGCCACCCGACCCGGCACGGACGCCGGCACGGCCACCCACCCCGGCACGCGTCCCGTCGAAGCGGACGTCCAGCACCAGGCCCTCGCCCAGCTCGCCGACCTCCTGCGTGCCGAGCAACTCGCCCTGCCCGATGCCGTGTTGCGCACCCTCACCCCACCCGCGATCCGTTACGCGCGCACCGAGCAGTACCTGGACACCGACGCCGGCCGCGTCTTCGACCCGTACGAGGCGGTCAGGGTCGCTGTCACCCTGGTCACCGAACAGCTGCTGGAGCCCGCCCGGTTGACCCGGGTGGCCTGGCAGCACGCCGTCGATCCGGCCCGGCCCGGTGTCACCGACGTGGTGGACGCGCTGTTGGCCGCCACCTGGGGGCGGGTCGACCCGGTGTCCCCGGAGCTGCCCGGCGGGGCGGCGGTGCAGCACACGGCCGACTGGACGCTCCTGAACCACCTGCTCAGGGTCCTGGACGACGACGCGCTGCGCGCCCCGGTGCGTGACCCGCTGCGGGCGGCCCTGCTCCGCCTCGCGGCGGAACTGCGGGTGGCGGACGACGAACGGCGGCGCGCGGCCGCCGACCTGATCGGCCGTCACCTCACCGACCCCGGATCCGTACGCCTCGACCCCCTGCCCCGCGTCCCGCCCGGCGCACCCAACTGACCGCACACCACGGCCGGGGGCGGCAGACCACACCGACGGCTCGCCCCCGCCCGTCGCGGCTCACCCGTCCGCCCACTCACCCCTTCCGCGAGCGAGCGGAAGCCCACGTGGACCCCTGCGAACCCCTGGCGTGGCCGACCGGCGCGTCGCGTCGTACCGCTCCGGCCGGCTCGGCGCGCCCGGCGTCGGAGGCGGCTCCGAAGAGGGTGGCGGGGGAGGTGGGTGTGTCCTCCGGGGTGTCGGCGTTCCGGCGTGGTTCGCCCCGGGTCCAGTCGCCGTCGCCCAGGACCAGCAGCGGATCGAACATCACGACCACGCCCGCCAGTACGAGGAAGATGATCGGCCCCAGCAGCATGGGCAGCAACAGGGAGGTGGGCGAGTCGCCCGCCCAGGTCCCGCCGCCCTCGTTGTGCACGTGGACGCTGACCGCGGCCATCGCCGTGTAGTGCATCCCGGACACGGCCACGCCCATGATCAGGCTGGCCCCGAGGCTCGTCAGGAAGCCCCGGATCGTCACGGCCGCCCACAGGGCCGCGGTCGCGGCGACGATCGCGATCAGCACCGAGAGCGCGACGACGCCCGGGGCGTAGTTGATCTCGCCGTTGAGGTGCATGGCCGCCATGCCCAGGTAGTGCATGGCGGCGACACCGAGGCCGGTGATGACGCCCGCCAGGATCAGCGTGGCCTTGCTGGCACCGCGATAGCCCACGATGAACACGCCGATGCCCACCACCGCGATCGCCACGGCGAGACTCAGCACCGTCAGGCTCGCGTCGTACCGGACCCTGGTCTCCTCGACCTGGAAACCGATCATGGCGATGAAGTGCATGGTCCAGATGCCGCAGCCGATCGAGGCGGCGCCCAGCGCCAGCCATCCGGCCTTCCACGACTGCGTGTCCAGCAGGGTCCGGACGATGCAGCGCAACCCCAGAGCCCCTCCCAGGCACGCCATGAGGTAGGCCGCCACAGGTGTCACCACCCCGTAGCGGAACCCGTCGACCGTGCCTTCCATACGCGAACTCCCCCCGAGTCACGGCTGTTTGTGGGGAAGGTCTACGGGGTCAAGGCCGCGTAAAGCAAGGCCCTACCGGCGGTAAGAGACGAACTCTGAAGTCGTAGGGATTCACTTCGGTCACACAGGAATGAGTTCCGGCCAGATGTTGACGACTGTTCAAAAAGTGACACGCCCCGACCGACGCGTGCGGTATGCACATGCCGGCCGGGGCGCCCTCACGAACCGTCAGAACGTGCGCTTGAGCAGGTCCAGCAGAGCGGCCCAGTGCCGCTCGTCGCCCTCGCGGTCGTACGAGGCGGTGTCGGCCTGGGTGTAGCCGTGGTGCGCGCCGGAGTAGACCTCGCAGGTGTGGCGGACGCCGGCGGCGGTGAGCGCCTGCTCCAGGCGTTCGATCTGCTCGGCGGGCAGGGACGGGTCCTCGTCGGCGTGTCCGAAGTACAGCTCGGCGGTGATCTCGCCGGCCACCAGGTGCGGGCTGTCCGGGGCGTCGGTCGCCAGCCGTCCGCCGTGGAAACCGGCCGCGGCCGCGACCCGCTCCGGGTAGGTGCCGGCGGTGAGCAGGGCGAGCCGTGCGCCCATGCAGTAACCGGTGAGCGCGACCGGGCCGTCCGCGGCCACCGGGGACTCGGCCAGCCACCGCAGACAGGCGCCCGCGTCGCTCATCGCCGACTCCGCGGTCAGCGCCTGCATGACGGGGCCGATCCGCTCGAAGATCTCCGGACGCGCCCCCGGATCGATGAACTCCGGCAGATCGAACAGCGGCGCCCGGCCGTGGCGGTAGAACACGTTGGGCACCAGCACGGTGTAGCCGGCCTCGGCGAGCCGGTCGGCCATGGACTTCAGCTGCGGGCGCAGCCCGAACGCGTCCATGTAGAGCAGGACCGCCGGATGCGGGCTCCCGTCGGCCGGATGCGCCAGATACGCGTCGGCGACGCCGTCCTCGGTCGGAATGTCCAGGTCTGCTGTCTCTACGGAGGTCATGGCATCGCCTCTCTGCGCAGTGGGCCACGAGCGGGTCGCCGGCCCGGCGGGACCGGCCACCGGCGACATGCTTGCAGGCGCCATCCACCGCAGTGCGGCAGGCCCCCTCCGCTTGACCTGCGGATTACTCGAACCGGGAGACGTCACCCGCCCCGCGCCGCACGATCTCGGCCTCGCCGTCGGAGAAGTCGATGACCGTCGTCGGCTCGGTGCCGCAGTCCCCGGAGTCGACCACCGCGTCCAGCACGTGGTCGAGCCGGTCCTTGATCTCCCACCCCTGCGTCATCGGCTCCTCCTCGTCCGGCAGGAGCAGCGTGCTGGACAGCAGCGGCTCACCGAGCTCGGCGAGCAGCGCCTGGGTGACGACGTGGTCGGGGATGCGCACACCCACCGTCTTCTTCTTGGGGTGCTGGAGCATGCGCGGCACCTCCTTCGTCGCCGGCAGGATGAACGTGTAGCTGCCCGGCGTCGACGCCTTGATCGCCCGGAACACGTCGTTGTCGACCCGGACGAACTGACCGAGCTGCGCGAAGTCCTGGCAGACCAGCGTGAAGTGGTGCCGGTCGTCCAGCTTCCGGATCGTCCGGATCCGCTCGATGCCGTCACGGCTGCCCAGCCGGCAGCCCAGCGCGTAGCAGGAGTCCGTCGGATACGCGATCAGAGCCCCCGAACGGACGCTCTCGGCGACCTGGGAGATGGTGCGCGGCTGGGGGTTGTCGGGGTGCACGTCGAAGTACTTCGCCATCCGCCGAGCTTATGCCGTGGGCGCGGGAGCGGCGCGCAGGGCCCGCGCGGCCGGCACGGACCCCCGGGGCGCGCGAACCCGTACCGCCGGGAGAGCGGACACTTGAGTCTCCCGCAGGGGGAGACATCAAGGTGGGGGCATGGACGACGGCGACACTCTCTGCTCGATCGGCGAACTGGCCCGGCGCACCGGGCTGACGGTGAAGACCGTCCGCCTCTACTCGGATCGCGGCATCGTCACACCGGCCGAACGCACCGGCGCCGGCTACCGCCGCTACGGCCCCGACGCGGTCGCCCGGCTGGCCTTCGTGCGGACGCTGCGCGAGCTCGGTCTCGGCCTCGACGCGATCCGGCAGGTCGTGGACCGGGAGCTGACGCTCGGTGAGGTCGCGGCCCGGCACGCCGCCGCGCTGGAGGCACAGATCCGCATCCTGCGTCTGCGCCGTTCCGTCCTGACCGCCGTGGCCCGACGCGGCCCCACCCCCGAGGAGACCCGACGCATGCACGACCTGGCCCGACTGTCCGCGGCGGAACGCGCCCACCTCGTCGACGACTTCCTCGACGCGGTCCTCGATGACGTCCCCGGCAGCGACGCGATCCGCCGCTCGATGACCCCCGATCTCCCGGACAGCCCCACGGAGGAGCAGATCGAGGCGTGGGTGGAGCTGGCCGAGCTCACCCTCGACCCGGAGTTCCGTACCGGTGTGCGCCGCATGGCCGCGAGCTACGCGGAACACCTGGAGCCCGCCCTTCCCGTGCCTCCGCGCCCCGATGTCGTGGCCCTCGTCCGCGACCGGGCACAGGACGCCGTGGCCTCGGGAGTCCCGCCACGCTCGCGGGCGGCCGATCCCGTGGTCGCCGCCCTCACCGCGGAGTGCGCCCGCGCTCTCGGCCGTCCGGACGACGCCGGCCTGCGACGACAGCTGGTGCGACGCCTGGAGGCCGCGAACGCCCCGCACACCGACCGGTACTTCCGGTTGCTCGCCGTCATCCATGGCTGGCCACCGCCCTGGCGCCGGGCACCGGTCCTCGACTGGACGGTCACCGCCCTGCGCGCACGGATCGCCGGATGACCCCACGGGCGGGGACGAGCGCCGCCTACGCTGTGCCGGTGAGGATCATGGACAGTCCAGTCGTACGACTGGAAGCCCCCGCCACCGCGACGGCACCCGCCCTCGTACTGCGGCCGTGGCGCGAGGCGGACGCGCCCGACCTGGTGGCCGTCTACCGGGACGACGACGCTCTGCGCCGTTGGACGAGCCCCGGGCCGCAGGACGAACCGGCCGCCGTGCGCTGGGTGCGGGGGCAGCGGCAGGGCTGGGAGACGGGACAGCGGTACGCGTTCGCGGTGGTCGAGGGGGACGGGCGGGCGCCCGGCGGAACACTCGTCGGGCACGCCGTTCTCAAGCCGCGGGGCGGGGCCGCCGAGGTCGGCTACTGGACCGCCGCGCACGCACGCGGCCGGGGCGTCGCTCCCCGGGCGCTCCAGGCGCTGACGGACTGGGCGTTCACCGCTTTTATGGCGGACGACATGGCCCGTCTCGACCTGCTGCACCGGGTCGACAACACCGCCTCCTGCCGGGTCGCGGACAAGTGCGGATACCCCTTCGCCGAGCTCATGCCCGCCGCCCCGCCCGCCTTCCCGCACCAGGGCCACCGGCACGTCCGCGTCCGCGAGGGGAGCGAGGGTTCGCGCCGGGCGCCCCGACCGGGGGCGTGAGGTAACGTCCCCCGAGCGGTACGCATGGGCGAGGGGCGAGGAGAAGGCCGAGATGGCTGGCCGAGAGGACGGGACACGTCGTACGGAAGGGGAGAGCACCGCGGAGACGACCGCCGACAGGTCGTGGGCGTGGGGACTGCTCGACCACCTGCGGCCGACCGGGCGTGACGTCCGCCGGGTCGCCGCCTGGCTCGCCGACACCCTGGGCGCGACGGTCTCCCTCCAGGACGAGACCGGCGTCCTGCTCGCCGGCACCCGGATCGCCATGGACGAGGACCTGTTCACCGACCTCGTGACGGGCCGTATCGCCTCCGCCTCCTGGGAAGGAGAGGAGCGGTGCCTGCGCCTGGTCCGCGTCGAGCGCCCGCGGCAGGCCGCCGCCTGTGTGCTCGCCGTGTCCCGCCCGACACCACTGGACCGCCGCGCCTCCGAGATCGTCGTACACACCGCCCAGGTCGTCGAAGTGCTGCTGCGGGCGGACGAGACGACCACCACCGGGGACCGCCTGCGGCGGGCGGCGTCCGATCTGCGGCTGGCGATCCTGCAACTGCTGATGGTGGAGGACACCGTGTCGGCGCGGCGCGTCGCCGCCGGACTGTGGCCCGGCCTGCTCGACACCGACACCGCCTGTGTCTACGTCCTGGAGTGCGAGGCCGGGCAACGCGACCGGCTCGTCGAGGAGTGCCTCCACCTGACGGCGGAACAGGCCCTGGTCGTGCGCTGCCCCGCCGTGGACGAGCACGTGATCGTCGTCGCGCCCGGCGAGGTCGAGGGGCGGACCCTGACCTCTCTGGCCGGCCGGCACCCGCACACCTTCATCGGGGGCAGCAGCCGGCAGAGCCTGGCGCAGACCGCCGGCGCCTACGGACAGGCCGTCAGCGCGCTGGCCGTCGCGCACTTCCGGCCGGACAAGGCCGCGGTGTACGCCGAACGCACCCACCCCGAACGCCTGATGGACCCCGCCGCGCTGCGTGAGTGGACCGCCCGGGCCCTGCGCCCGCTCGACACCCTGGCGCACCACACGCGGGCCGAACTCCTCGCCACCACACGGCTGGGACTGGAGTTCACCGCCGTCAGCGCGGCGAAGGTCCTGGGCGTCAGCCGCAACACCGTGCGCGCCCGCATGGAACGCGTCGAGGCACTGCTGCGCACCGACTTCTCCGACCTCACCGTCCGCGCGGTCACCCACCTCGCCCTGAACCACCAGGTCGGCCTCGACGGAACAACCGGGACGGGCACCGGCGAGCAGGCACCCCGGGCGCGGCTCGCCGACCTGATGGCCGGGCCCGCGGTGCAGACCTGGGCGCAGGAGCTGCTGGCCCGACTGGACGCGGACAGCCGCGACCTGCGCCGGACACTGCGCACCTGGATCGCCGCCGGCGGCAACTCCGAACGGACCGCGCAGATCCTGGGCATGCACCCCCAGACCGTCCGCGAACACGTCCGCAGCGCGGAGCCCGTACTCGAACGGCAACTACTGAGCGCCGGCACCGACCTCTACGAGGTCGTCCTCGCCCATCTCGCCGTGGGCGAACTCCGGCCACCCGTCCTCGACCCGGCGAAACCGGACCATCCGGACGCACCTGTGCACGGGTGAGCCCTCACACGGGCACAGCGGGCACCGACGCGATTCACAACGGTTCGGTATGAGACGTAAGTTCTAGCCACCGCGGGGGCACGACCGGAACGGGGGACCGGTCGCGTCCCCGCGACGCATGCCCGGCATCCGCGACGGCCGACGCGGCGGACCGGTCGGCAGGATCGGCCTTCCCGGGGTGTTCCCTCCCCGGTCGGACGGGTACTCGTCCGGCTCCGGAACGACACAACCGCTGGAGGAGGCCGGAATGACCAGCAGCACGGAGACCGGCGGCGTGACCGGTACGCCGGACAAGGACTACAACCTGATCTGGTATGTCGAGGCGTGCCTGAGCAACGCGCTGCGTCTGGAGAGCTACATCCAGGACGCCGAGCGCGAGAAGGACACCGAGGTCGCCGACCTGTTCCGCAAGGCCCAGGCCGACAGCCGCAAGGGCGCCGAGCTGGGCAAGGGGCTCCTGCGGGCACGGCTCGACGGCAGCTGACACCGCTCCGCCCCGAAGACCCGGCCGCCGGGGAGACTCGGGCTGCCGGGCCTTCGGTGTGCGTGCGGGCGCCGGGCCTTCGGTGTGCGCGGGCGCCGGGCCCTTCCTAGCGGGCGATCAGCTCCCGCAGCGCCTTGGCGACGTCCGCCGGCGCCTCCTCGGCCATGAAGTGCCCGTAGGGGACGGTCGAGTGCCGCAGATCCGTCGCCCACGCCTCCCACAGGGCGGCGGCGTCGAAGCCGAGGGCCGCGCCCCAGTCCTGCTGGAGCACCGTCACCGGCATGGTGAGCCGGTGCCCGGCGGCGCGGTCGGCCGTGTCGTGCGTGACGTCGACGCCCGCCGAAGCCCGGTAGTCGGCGACGATCGACGACACCGCCTCGCGAGAGGCGCGCAGATAGGCCGCGCGGACGTCGGAGGGGATGGCGTCGGGTGTGCGGGCCCACAGGTCCAGGAAGTGCCCGAAGAAGGCGTCCGCACTCGCGGTGATCATCTGTTCGGGCAGGCCCGGCGGCTGGGCCATGAGGTAGAGGTGGAAGCCGACGGCGGCCGAGGTCCCGCGCAGCGCCTCCCACATGTCGAGGGTCGGCAGGACGTCCAGGCAGGTCAGGTGGCTGATCGCGGCCGGATGGTCCAGGCCCGCCCGGAACGCCACCAGGGCACCTCGGTCGTGCCCGGCCAGCGCGAACCGCTCGTGACCCAGCCGCCGGGCCACGGCGACGACGTCGGCGGCCATCGTCCGCTTCGCGTAGGTGTCGGGACCGTCCTCCCGCGGCTTGTCGCTGTCGCCGTATCCCCGCAGGTCGGGGCAGATGACGGTGTGGTCCGCCGCCAGGTCCGCGGCGACGTGCCGCCACATCAGGTGCGTCTGCGGAAAGCCGTGCAGCAGCACGACAGGCGTGCCGGCGCCTCCCACGGCCACGTTCAGGGCGACACCCTCGGCGGCCTCCACACGGTGGTACTCGAATCCCGGGACGGTCGGTTCCACGGTTCGGCTCCTCTGGCTCGGTTCGGTGACTGCGGTGCCCCCAGCCTCCGGGGCGCCGATGAGCAGCGGATGAACGCGTGTACGTTGAGGCCACGGCAGCAGGGTGAGGAAGGGCGCGAACGGCGTGCGAGTGGAGTTCGGGGTGCTGGGCCCCGTGGCCGCCTGGGACGACACGGGCGCGCCCCTGGCCCTGAAGGGCCCCCGGCACCGCGCCGTGCTGGCCCGCCTCCTCGTGGCCCGGCGCCGGGTCGTACCGGTCGCGCGGCTGGTGGCGGACCTCTGGGAGGAGCCCCCGGCCGACGCGGTGAGCGCGGTACGGACCTTCGTCGCGGGGCTGCGGCGCTGCCTGGAACCGGAGCGGCCCCCGCGGGCACCGGCCCGGCTGCTGGTCACCGAAGGACCCGGCTACGCCCTGCGCGCCGACCACGACAGCGTCGACGCCTGGCGGTTCGAGCGTCTCGTCGACTCCCTCACGCACGTCCCGCCCGTCGCGGCGGTGGACGGGCTCGGCGCCGCCCTGGAGCTGTGGCGGGGCCCCGCCTACGCCGACGTCGCCGGGGAATCCTGGGCCCGCGCGGAACGCTCCCGGCTCGCCGAGCTGCGGCTGACCGCCGTGGAGCGCCGCGCCGAGGCCCGGATGGCGTCCGGCGCCGCCGCGGAGGCCGTCCCCGACCTGGACGCCCATGTGGCGGAGCACCCCTGGCGGGAGGACGCCTGGCAGCTGCTCGCCCTGGCCCTGTACCGCTCCGGACGGCAGGCCGACGCGCTGGCGGTCCTCAGACGCGCCCGGCAGCTGCTGCGCGAGCACCTGGGCGTGGACCCCGGCCCCCGGCTGAACCGTATGGAGGGGGACGTCCTGCGGCACGCCGGCCACCTCGATCCGGGCCCCGGCGACACGGCGGCGCAGGTCTGGGCCCGGGCGACCGCGGCGTACGAGAGCGTCGTGCCCTCCCGGGCCCGGACACGGCTGGAGTCGACGGCCGGCCTGATGCGCGATCTGGCGGTGACCGGGGGCGGCGGCCTGGAAGCGGCCCGACGCCACCGGCTGGCCGCCGTGGAGGCCGCTGAGCAGTTGGGCGACCCGGAGCTGACCGCCCGCGTCATCGGCGCCTACGACGTGCCCGCCCTGTGGACCCGGTCGGACGACGTCCGCCAGTCCGAGCGGCTGGTGGGGGCGGCGGAACGGACGCTGGGCCTGCTGCCGCCGGACACCCACGACGCGGCCAGGGCCCGGCTGCTCGCCACCGTCGCCGTGGAATCACGCGGCACCCTGCCCACCGAGGGGCCCGCCTCCGGGGCCCGGCCGCTGCTGGCCGCGCGGCAGGCCGAGGAGATCGCCCGCCGGCTCGGCGACGCCACCCTGCTCGCCTTCGCGCTGAACGGGCGCTTCATGCAGGCCTTCGAGCACACCGGCCTGGCCGCCCGACGTGACCGGATCGGCGCCGAGATCCTGTCCCTGGCCGCGCGGAACAGCCTGGCGACCCACGAGGTGCTGGGCCACCTGATCCGCCTCCAGGCACGCTGTGCCCTGTCCGACCTCGCCGGGGCCGACCGTCACGCCGAGGCCGCCGACGCGCTGGCCGAGCGGCACGAACTCCCCCTGGTGACCGTCTTCACCACCTGGTACCGCGCGCTGCGCACGGCACTGACCGAGCCGTCGCCCGCCGCCGAGTCGGCCTACCGCGACGCCGCCACGACCCTGACCGGCGCCGGGATGCCCGGCCTGGAGTCCGGACTGCTGCCACTGGCCCTGCTGACCGTGCGCGTGCGCCACGGGGCACCCGTCACCGCCGACCCGCACACCGACTGGGGCCCGTACGAACCCTGGGTGCGTCCCCTGCTGCTGGCGCACGACGGACGGGAGGAGGAGGCCGCACATCTGCTCCGCACCGTTCCGGCCCCGCCCCGCGACCACATGACCGAGGCCCTGTGGTGCCTGCTCGCGCACACCGCGATCAAGGTGGGAGACGTCACGACCATGCGGCGGGCACACACCGCGCTCGCCCCGGCCGCGGGCGAACTCGCGGGCGCGGGCAGCGGCCTGCTCACCCTCGGCCCCGTCGCGGACCACCTGGACATACTCGCCCGCGAACTTCGACGTTCGTGACCAATATGGCGATTTCCCACGCACGAGGACCAAGCAGGGGAAAATCGGCACCTGGACATCATCCGCCGAGCGGGCGACACGTGCAGGAGAGACGCATGGAGTACTACGACCTCGGGCCCCACGGCCGATCCGTGACGACGACGTCGGCCGAGGCCCAACTCTGGTTCGACCGGGGCCTGGTGTGGACGTACGCCTTCCACCACGAGGAGGCCGTCGCCTGCTTCGAGGCCGCCGCGGCGGCCGATCCCGACTGCGCCATGGCCCACTGGGGCATCGCCTACGCCCTCGGCCCGAACTACAACAAACCCTGGGAGTTCTTCGACGAACGGGACCTCGCCACCACCGTCGACCGCACCCACGCCGCCGTCGAACTGGCCCACGACAAGGCCGCCGGCGCCACCCCCGTCGAACGCGCCCTCATCGAGGCGCTGCGCGCCCGCTACCCGCAGGACAAGCCCGTCGAGGACTGCTCGGTGTGGAACGAGCCCTACGCCGAGAGCATGCGCGCCGTCCACGCCCTCGCCCCGGACGACCCGGACATCGCCACCCTGTACGCCGACGCCCTGATGAACCTCACCCCCTGGCAGCTGTGGGACCTGCCCACCGGCGAGCCCGCCGAGGGCGCCCGCACCCTGGAGGCCAAGGCGGTCCTCGACCGCGTGCTCGCCCAGGACGCCGGACGCTCGCACCCCGGCGTGCTCCACCTGTACATCCACCTGATGGAGATGTCCCCGACCCCCGAGGCGGCCCTGTCCGTCGCCGACCGCCTGCGCGGCCTGGTCCCCGACGCCGGCCACCTCCACCACATGCCCTCCCACCTGGAGGTGCTCTGCGGCGACTACCGGCGCGTGGTCAGCGACAACAGCATCGCCGTCGCCGTCGACGAGAAGGTCCGCGCACGATCCGGGACGATGAACTTCTACACGCTCTACCGGTCGCACAACTACCACTTCAAGATCTACGGCGCGATGTTCCTCGGCCAGTCGGAGGTCGCCCTGGAGACCGCCGCGCAGTTGGAGGCGTCCATCCCGGAGGAACTGCTGCGGGTCCAGAGCCCGCCCATGGCCGACTGGCTGGAGGCGTTCCTC
Source organism: Streptomyces lincolnensis (assembly GCF_021173675.1). Taxonomy (GTDB): domain Bacteria; phylum Actinomycetota; class Actinomycetes; order Streptomycetales; family Streptomycetaceae; genus Streptomyces; species Streptomyces lincolnensis_B. The sequence goes on from NZ_JAIHON010000029.1 coordinate 57,026, forward strand.
GCCATGCGGGTCCACGTCCTGATCCGCTTCGGGCGCTGGGCCGACATCCTGAACCGGCCCCTGCCCGCCGACCCGGACCTGTACTGCGTGACGACCGCGATGCTCCACTACGCCCGTGGCGTCGCCCTCTCGGCCACCGGCCGCGTCGCCGAGGCGGAAGCCGAACGCCGTCTGTTCCACGAGGCGGTCGCCCGCGTGCCCGAGACCCGCATGCTGTTCAACAACACGTGCGCCGACATCCTGGCGATCGCCTCCGCCATGCTCGACGGCGAACTGGACTACCGCAAGGGCGACTTCGACGCCGCCTTCGCCGCCCTGGAGCGGTCGATCGCACTGGACGACCACCTCCCCTACGACGAGCCCTGGGGATGGATGCAGCCCACCCGCCACGCCTACGGCGCCCTCCTCCTCGAACAGGGTCGCGTCGCCGAGGCGGAAGCCGTCTACCGTGCCGACCTCGGCCTCGACGGCACCCTCCCGCGAGCCCTCCAGCACCCGGGCAACGTCTGGGCCCTGCACGGCCTCCACGAGTGCCTCCTCCGCCTGGGCAAGACGGGGGAGGCGCAGCTCGTGGCCCAACAGCTGCGTGTGGCCACCGCGTTGGCCGACGTGCCCGTCGAGGCCTCGTGCTTCTGCCGCCTGGACAAGGCCCCCGCGGTGCCCGACGCGGGCGGGTGCTGCGGCGCGGGGGACTGAGTGCCGGGGCCGGCGGCGCCGGAGTCGCGCGGAGCACGAGCCTGGCGCCACGGGCCTCGGCAGCGGCTTTCGGGTCAGCTCGTGGCCCGTACGGCGTCCCGGATCAGGTCGGCGACCTCCTTCGGCCGGGAGACGGCGACGGCGTGCGAGGCGCCCTCCAGCTCCACGACGGTGGCGCCGGCCCGCTTGGCTCCGAAGCGCTCGACCTCCGGGTTGATCGCGTTGTCCGCACCGGCCACCAGGGCCCAGGACGGCTTGGTCCGCCAGGCGGCCGCGCCGGCGGTCTCCTCGAACGCGGCCGTGGCCAGCGGGCGTTGGGCCGCCGCGAGGACCTTGGTGACCTCTGCCGGGACGTCGGCGGCGAACACCGACGGGAAGGCGTCCTCGGCGATGGTGACCTCGACGGCCGGGCTCTCGCCCGCCACCGGGTAGGTCCACTCCTTGAGGTTGCTGACCAGCGGCGAGAGCGGGAAGCGGTTCTGGAGCTCGCCGAGGCTCTCGCCCTCCTCCAGGCAGTAGGCCGCCACGTAGACCAGCCCGACGACGTTGTCCGTCGTGCCGGCCACGGTGATGAGCGCGCCGCCGTACGAGTGGCCCACCAGCAGGACGGGGCCGTCGATCTGGGCGGCGACGGACGCGACGTACGCGGCGTCAAAGGCCAGGCCGCGCAGCGGGTTGGGCGGGGCGATCACCGCGATGCCGTCGCTCTGGAGCTCGGCGACGACACCCGCCCAGCTGCCGGCGTCGGCGAACGCACCGTGGACCAGAACGACCGTAGGGGTCGACATGTCGATGTACTCCTCGGAGATCAGGCGGGGTGGAGGGCGGTGTGCAGGGTGGTGACGGCCTGGGTGATGGCGGCCTGGGCGGCGTGGGTTTCGCGCAGGGCGTTGAGCATGACGAAGTCGTGGATGATGCCCTGGTAGCGCACCGCG
>NZ_JAIHON010000003.1 GCF_021173675.1 Streptomyces lincolnensis
ACGCCGGTGAACTCGTGCACTTTCGCCGCGTCGGCCAGTTTCTCCCAGGGATCGCGGGGGACACCCGCCTGGGCGAACACCTTGAACCGCGTGCCCGAGTTCCCGTACGCCCACGACGGCGTCTCGACTGCCTGGGTCCGGAGAGCGGCTTTCACCGCGATGAGCTCGGTCACGTGGGGCTCCTCTGTGTGAATCGATTCAGTGCGCGAAGGTATGGCTCCCCCGAAGGGGTGTCAAGGGGTACGGCAGGCCCCGCTTCCTGTGCTCTGACCGTGACCTTTGGCTATCGAAACTTTTTCGAGGAGACCCATTGACGTGACATGTCCGACGCGCCTAACGTCCCGGCAACCAAGTTGAAACCTTTCACGACGCCGTGACGGTCTCCCGCAGGCGTCGTCGAGGAGCCCCTCATGACCCACCCGTCCGACGCGGGTCCGGCCCCGGTGTTGTCGCTCAAGGACGTCTCGAAGTCCTTCGGAGCGGTGCGCGCCCTGCGGGACGTGTCCCTGGAGCTGTTCCCCGGCGAGGTCCACGCCCTCGCCGGTGAGAACGGCGCGGGCAAGTCCACGCTCATCAAGACCCTTGCAGGGGTGCACCGACCCGATGCCGGTCAGGTGCTGCTCGACGGCGCGCCGGTCCAGTTCCACGGCCCCGGCGACGCCCGCGACGCCGGCATCGCCGTGATCTACCAGGAGCCCACGCTCTTTCCCGACCTGTCGATCGCCGAGAACATCTTCATGGGCCGCCAGCCGCGCCGCGCCCTCGGCCGGATCGACCACAAGGCCACCCATGGCGCGACGCTGGCGCTGATGCAGCGGCTCGGTGTCGAACTCGACCCGGACCGTCCGGCCCGTGGTCTGTCCATCGCCGACCAGCAGATCGTGGAGATCGCCAAGGCGCTCTCCTTCGACGCCCGCGTCCTGATCATGGACGAGCCGACCGCCGCCCTCACGGGCAGTGAGGTCGCCCGGCTCTTCGGTGTCGTCCGCGCCCTGCGCGAGCAGGGCGCCGCCGTGCTGTTCATCTCGCACCGTCTGGAGGAGATCTTCCAGATCTGCCGGCGGGTCACCACCCTGCGCGACGGCGCCTGGATCGCCAGCGAGCTCCTGGACGGCATGACCGAGGACGACCTCGTCCGCCGCATGGTCGGCCGCGATCTGGAGGAGCTGTACCCGAAGCAGGACGTCAGGCCGGGGGAGGTCGCCCTCAGCGTGCGGCGGCTGACCCGGGAGGGTGTCTTCACCGACGTCTCCTTCGATGTGCGGCACGGCGAGATCGTGGGCCTCGCGGGGCTCGTCGGCGCCGGCCGCACCGAGGTCGCCCGGGCCGTCTTCGGCATCGACCGCTGGGACGCGGGTGAGGTCGAGGTGCAGGGCCGGAAGCTGACCAACGGCGCCCCGTCCACCGCGATGGCCGCCGGACTCGCCCTCGTACCGGAGGACCGGCGCGCACAGGGCCTGGTGATGGACATGTCCATCGAGCGCAACATCGGCCTCACCGGTCTGCGTACGACCGTGAAGGCGGGCCTGATGGACCGCGGCGCCGAGCGCAGCCGCTCCCTCGACTGGGCGGTCAGGCTCCAGGTGAAGTACGCCCGGATCGCCGACACCGTCAACACGCTCTCCGGCGGCAACCAGCAGAAGGTCGTCCTGGCCAAGTGGCTCGCCACCGGCCCCAAGGTGCTGATCGTCGACGAGCCGACCCGGGGCATCGACGTCGGCACGAAGGCCGAAGTGCACCGGCTGCTCAGCCAGTTGGCCGCCGACGGGGTGGCCGTCCTGATGATCTCCTCCGACCTGCCCGAGATCCTCGGCATGGCCGACCGCGTGCTGGTGATGCACGAGGGCCGCCTGACCGCCGAGATCCCGCGCTCCGACGCCACCGAGGAATCCGTGATGGCCGCAGCCACCGGGAGGGCCGCCGCATGACGGTCCTCACCCCGAACGAGACCCCCGTCGCCGAGGTGCCCAAGTCCAGCGGCACCCGGCTGGTCGACCGCGTCTTCAAGATGCGCGAACTGGCCATCCTGCTGGTCTTCCTGGTGATGATCGGCATCACCCAGGCGGGCAACAGCGAGTTCCTGTCCGAACAGGGCATCAAGGACCTGCTGCTGAACGCGACCATCCTGGTCCTGGTGGCCACCGGCCAGTCGCTGGTGGTGATCACGAGGAACGTCGACCTGTCGGTCGGCTCCACCCTCGGCATCAGCGCCTTCGCCGCCGGCGTCTACCTCCAGGGCGGCGGCAACCCAGTCGTGGCCGTGATCCTCGCGGTCCTGCTCGGCATCGGCTTCGGCCTGCTCAACGGACTCCTCGTCAGCCTCGGCCAGGTGCCGGCCCTGGTGGTCACGCTCGGCACGCTCTACATCATCCGCGGCATCGACTCCATCTGGGTCGGCTCCCGGCAGATCACCGCGGCCGATCTCCCCGGCGGATTCGTGGACTTCGGCTCCGGCGGCATCTCGGCCGTGCCGTACCTGGCGCTGATCGCCCTCGTCGTCCTGGTGGCGACCGCCTATTACCTCAAGCACTTCGGCAGCGGCCGCGAACTGTACGCCCTGGGCTCCAACCCCGAGGCCGCCCGGCTCGCCGGCATCCCGGTCCGCAAGCGGATCCTCGCCGCGTACACCTTCTGCGGAGCCCTCGCCGGCCTCGCGGGCGCCATGTACCTGGCCCGCTTCGGCAACGTCGACTCCAGCACCGGCAACGGCTACGAACTCACCGTCGTCAGCGCGGTCGTGGTCGGCGGCGTGGTCTTCACCGGCGGCTCCGGCAGCGTCTACGGCGCCGCCCTCGGCGCGCTGCTGCTGACCTCCATCAACAGCGTGCTGCCCGCCCTCGGCGTCAGCTCCGTGTGGGTGCTCGCCATCAACGGCATCCTGCTCATCCTCGCCATCGCCGTGGACCGTGTGGTCGCGCTGCGGGTGGCGTCGGCCCTGAAGAAGAGGAACGCTCGCCATGCCTGAGTCCCTCAGTCGCGCGATCCGCTGGGACACGGTCGTCGGCGCCCTCCTGATCGTCCTGCTGCTGTTCTCCTTCACCTTCGTGGACGGCTTCAGCAACTCCCTGAACCTGTCGTTCCTGATCGGCAGCACCCTGCCCATCGCGCTGATCGCGCTGCCGATGACCCTCCTGGTCGTCTCCGGCGAGATCGACCTGTCGGTGGCCTCCACGGCCGGACTGTCCGGCTCGGTGATGGGCTACCTGTGGAACCAGGGCATGTCGATCGAGACGATCATCCCGATCTGCCTGCTGCTCGGTGTGGTCTGCGGCCTGATCAACGGTCTGCTCGTCACCCGGCTCGGCCTGCCCTCCCTCGCCGTCACCATCGGCACCCTCGCCGCCTACCGGGGCATCGCGCAGATCGTGCTCGGCTCCGACGCGGTGACCGACTTCCCCACCCAGTACCTGGACTTCGCCTCCGGCCGCATCGGGGACACCTTCATCCCGCAGGCGTTCCTGCCCTTCCTGGTGCTGCTCGCGATCGCCGTGGTCGCCCTGCACGCCACGCCGTTCGGGCGGTCGCTGTTCGCGATAGGCGCCAGCGAGGAGGCCGCGCGCTTCGCCGGCATCCGCGTCAAGCGGCAGAAGCTCATCCTGTTCACGGTGACCGGCCTGATGGCCTCCCTCACCGGCATCTTCTGGGCACTGCACTTCGCCAGCGCCCGCTACGACAACGCCACCGGCCTCGAACTGTCCGTCGTGGCGGCGGTGTTGCTCGGCGGTATCGACTTCGACGGCGGCAAGGGCACGCTCGGCGGCGCGATCGCGGGAGTCTTCCTGCTCGGCGCGCTGCAGAACGTGATGAGCCTCCTGAACGTCTCCGCCCAGTCCCAGATCGTCGTCACCGGCGTTCTGCTCGTCGTCTCCGTGCTCGGCCCCCGGGTCGCACGGCAGATCTCCGTCGCGAGGGCGGGCCGCAGAGCCGCCTCGACTCCGACCTCGTCCCTCAGCTCACCCTCGTAAAGGAATCACCGTCATGCGCAAGTCGACCCTCCGCCGTACCTGTGTGGCGCTCGCCGCCGTCACCTCCCTCTCCCTGGCCGCCACCGCCTGCGGCGGCACCACCAAGAAGGACGTCGAGAACGAGAGCACCGGCTCCGCGGCCTCGGCCGGCAAGGCCGACCCGAACGCGGCCACCAAGAAGGGCCTGACCGTCGGCTTCCTGCCCAAGCAGGTCAACAACCCCTACTTCACCTCCGCCGACAAGGGCGGCGAGGCGGCCCTGAAGGAGCTGGGCTCGAAGTACAAGGAGGTCGGCCCCTCCAGCGCCACCGACACCTCCGGCCAGGTCTCCTACGTCAACACGCTCACCCAGCAGCAGGTCGACGCCATGGCCGTCTCCGCGCAGGACCCGGGCGCCCTGTGCACCGCGCTCAAGCAGGCCATGAAGAACGACATCAAGGTCGTCACCTACGACTCCGACACCAAGCCCGACTGCCGCAACGCCTTCGTCTCGCAGGCCTCCGCCGAGGACCTGGGCCGCACCGAGGTGCAGTTGCTCGCCGAGCAGATCGGCTACAAGGGCGAGATCGCGATCCTGTCCGCCGCGCAGACCGCGACGAACCAGAACGTCTGGATCGACTTCATGAAGGACGAGCTGAAGGACCCCAAGTACAAGGACATCAAGCTCGTCAAGGTCGCCTACGGCAACGACGACGCCCAGCAGTCCTTCCAGCAGACCCAGGGCCTGCTCCAGGAGTACCCGAACCTGAAGGGGATCATCTCCCCGACCACCGTCGGCATCAAGGCGGCCGCCCAGTACCTGTCGGGCTCCAAGTACAAGGGCAAGGTCAAGCTGACCGGCCTCGGCACCCCGAACGACATGCGCAAGTACGTCAAGAACGGCACGGTCGAGGCGTTCGAGCTGTGGGACCCGGCGAAGCTCGGCGCGCTGGCCGCGCAGGCCGCCGTGGCGCTGGTCTCGGGCCAGATCACCGGCAAGGAGGGCGAGACCTTCAAGGCCGGCGGCACCACGTACACCATCGGCAAGGACGGCGTGATCAGCCTCGGCAAGCCGACCGTGTTCGACGCGAAGAACATCGACCAGTTCAACTTCTGATCCCCCTTCTGATCCCCCAGTGAAGGAGCGGTACTTCATGCAGCGCGTCTGCTTCCTGCTCAAGGTCCGTCAGGACAAGCTCGCCGAGTACCGCGAACGCCACGCGGCCGTGTGGCCGGAGATGCTCGAAGCACTCTCGGCCACCGGCTGGCACAACTACTCGCTCTTCCTGCGCGACGACGGCCTGCTCGTCGGCTACCTGGAGACCGAGGACTTCGAGGCCGCCAAGGCCGGCATGGAAGCCACCGAGGTCAACGCCCGCTGGCAGAAGGAGATGGGCCCGTTCTTCGAGGCGCTGGACGGCGCCCGCCCCGACGAGGCCATGAAACCGCTCACCGAAGTGTTCCACCTCGCCTGACCGCCTCCCAGACCGCCTGACCGCCCCCGTCATCTCGCCTGACATCCCCATCAGGAGCCGCATCCATGAAAAGACGTACGCTGCTGGGCGCCGCCCTCGCCGGTGCCGTGGTGACCCCCGCCCTCGCCGCCGGGACCGCGCGGGCCGCCGATCCCGGACCCTCGGTCACCCGTACCGGCACCACCACGCTCGACAGCCAGGCGATCTTCTTCGTGTCCTACGACGGTCTGGTCAACAACAACTCGTTCCAGAAGAACGGCCTGCTGACCTACAAGGGCTATCAGTACGCCGCCTGGTACACCGCCGACCGCAACGCCGTCGTCGGCCGCCGCGTCCTCGGTGCGAGCACCTGGTCGACGGTCAAGGTCGGCCACACGCTGCGCTACAACGACTCCCACAACGTCATATCGATGGGCGTCTCCAAGGTGGACGGCCGCCTCCACCTCAACATGGACTCCCACAGCGACGGCTTCACCTACGTCAAGTCCGTCGCCGGGCTCATGGACAACCCCGCAGGCCTGAGCTGGACCACCAGCCGCTTCGGCGCACCCCAGTCCACCCTGGACGGACTCGCGCTCACCTCGCAGTTCACCTACCCGCAGTTCGTCTCCACCCCCGACGGCAGGCTCCAGCTCAGCTACCGCGTCGCCGTCTCCGGCAACGGCCGCAACGCGCTCGCCGAGTACGACGGCACGAAGTGGACCAACCTCGGCGAGTGGTCCAGCTCCACCGGCACCTACACCAGCGAGCACGGCTCCTCCACGGCCCGCAACATGTACCTGCACGGCATCGACTACGACGTCAACGGCCGCCTGCACTCCCTGTTCACCTGGCGCGAGCAGAACGGCGCCGTGATGTGCAACGGCGGCGGCATCTCCAACCACGACACCGGCTACGTCTACTCCGACGACCGCGGCCGCACCTGGCGCAACAACGTCGGCACCGTCGTCGGCACCACCGGCGCCTCCGACAAGGTGGCCGTCACCGACGGCGGCCTGGTCGTCGACCCGCTCAACGCCGACCACTCCCTGATGAACCAGGAGAGCCAGGCCACCGACTCCGCGGGGCGCCCGCACGCGATCATCAGCTATGTGCCCGGCCGCTTCGGTCAGTGCACCACCAACTACGTCGCCGACCGCACCGCCAACGGCCGCGCCTTCCACGTCCGCAAGAACGCCGCGGGCACCTGGCAGAAGACCGAGATCCCGGTCCCGCTCAACTCCAGCCAACGCACCAAGCTGGTCCTGGACAAGTACAACAACGCCTACGCGATCTTCCCCTTCGGCCGGATCGCCGGCGCCTCCGCGGCCTCCGGGTACACCGACTGGAAGATCCTCTTCGACGGCAGCGGCCTCAACGCCTTCGGCGAGGTCGTCATCGACGAGATGCGGGTCAGGGACGGCAACGTCCTGTCGTTCATGTACCAGGAGAAGTCCAGCGGTACGACCCCCTCAGCCCTCCATGTCGTCGACTTCGCCCTGCCCGCCTGACCGGTGCGGATACGCGACGGCATGACGGTAATGTGAAGGCCTTCCGGCTGCTTTCCGCCCTCCTGGAGGTCCCTGTCTGATGGCCCAGTCCGTGGGTATCAAGGACGTCGCCCGTGCCGCCGGGGTCTCCGTCGGCACGGTGTCGAACGTCATCAACCGCCCGGACACGGTCGCCACCGAGACCCGGGCGCGGGTGCTGTCCGCGATAGACCGGCTCGGCTACGTCCGCAGCGAGTCCGCGCGTCAGCTGCGCGCGGGCCGCAGCCGGATCATGGGGCTGCTCGTCCTCGACATGGGCAACCCCTTCTTCGTCGACGTCGCGCGCGGTGCCGAGCGGGCCGCGCGCGAGGCCGGACTCGGCGTGATGGTCTGCAACAGCGCCCAGAACCCGGGCGAGGAGGCCGACTACCTCTCGCTCTTCGCCGAGCAGCGGGTGCGCGGTGTGCTGCTGACCCCGGCCGACGCCACCGGACGCAACATCGACACGTTCCGGCGCCACGGCATCCCCTTCGTCCTCGTCGACCGGGTCGCCGAGGGCACCACCGAGTGCTCCGTCTCCGTCGACGACGTGGCCGGCGGCGCGCTCGCCGTGCGCCATCTCGTCGACGCCGGGCACCGCTCCATCGCCTACGTCAGCGGCCCGCCCGGACTCAACCAGGTCCGCGACCGCCGTACCGGCGCCCTGAACGCGCTCGCCGAGGCCGGGCTCGGCCCGGAGCACCTGCGCGAACTGCCCACCGAGCGGCTGGACGTGGCCGCGGGACGGGACGCCGGCGCCCGGCTGCTCGGCCTCGCCGACCGCCCGACCGCCGTGTTCTGCGCCAACGACCTGCTCGCCCTCGGTGTCCTCCAGGCCATGTACGCGGCCGGCGTCACGGTCCCCGACGACCTGGCGATCGTCGGCTACGACGACATCGAGTTCGCCGCCGCCGCGGCCGTCCCGCTCACCTCGGTCCGCCAGCCCGCCGTCACCATGGGCGCCCTGGCCGCGGAACTGCTCCTGGAGGAGACCGAGGCCGAGACGACCGGGCTCCGCCACGAGCACCGGCGGGTCGTGCTCCAGCCCGAACTGGTGGTGCGCCGCTCCAGCCTGTCGGCGCGCTGAGCGCCGGTTCAGCAGCGGCGCGTGATCCCCGGGCTCGGCCGGTGGCCGGGCATGTGGTCCACTGGGACGCGGCCAGCCGTCCGTCCGCACCGGGAGCCCCGTTGACCGTCAGCTACCGCCAGCCCGGCGTCGTCCTCACCGACCGCCGCTTCACCGTGCCGCTCGACCACGACGACCCGGCGGGGGAGTCGATCGAGCTCTACGCCCGCGAGGTCGTCGCGAGCGACACGGCGCACCAGGACCTGCCGTGGCTGCTGTACCTCCAGGGTGGGCCGGGCTTCGGGGCGAATCGTTTCGTCGGCCGGCAGGCCTGGCTCGACCGGGCCCTGAAGGAGTTCCGCGTCCTGCTCCTGGACCAGCGCGGCACCGGCCACTCCACGCCCGCCAACCGCCAGACGCTCCCGCTGCGCGGCGGCCCCGCCGCCCAGGCCGACTACCTCACCCGCTTCCGCGCCGACTCGATCGTCCGCGACTGCGAGGCGATCCGCCCGCAGGTCACCGGCGGCGCCCCCTGGACGGTCCTGGGCCAGAGCTTCGGCGGCTTCTGCGCGGTGCACTACCTGTCCACCGCCCCCGAAGGCCTGCGCGCCGCCCTGATCACCGGCGGTCTGCCCGCCCTCGACGCCCACGCCGACGACGTCTACCGGGCCGCCTTCCCCCGCATCGAGCGCAAGGTCGCCGCGCACTACGCCCGCTACCCGCAGGACGTCGAGCGTGCCCGGCGGATCGCCGAGCACCTGCTGCGGCACGAGCCCCTGCTGCCCAACGGCTACCGGCTCACCGCCGAGGCCTTCCAGTCCCTCGGCATCCTCCTCGGCGGCAGCGAGGGCAGCCACCGCCTGCACTTCCTCCTCGAACACGCCTTCGTCCGCACCCCGCAGGGCCCGGCCCTCGCCGACGCCTTCCAGGAAGAGGTGCAAGGCCTCCTGTCGTACGCGGGCCACCCGCTGTACGCCCTCGTCCACGAGGCGATCTACGGCCAGGACGCCCGCCCCACCGCCTGGTCGGCCGAACGCGTCCGCGCCGAGTTCCCGCGCTTCGACGCCGCCAAGGCCCTCGCGGGCGACGAACCGCTGCTGTTCACCGGCGAGTCGATCCACCCCTGGATGTTCGACTGCGACCCGGCACTGCGCCCGCTGCGCGAGACCGCCGACCTGCTCGCCGCCCGCACCGACTGGCGACCCCTGTACGACCGCGCCCGCCTCGCCGCCAACGAGGTCCCGGTGGCGGCGGCCGTCTACCACGACGACATGTACGTCGACGCGGGTCACTCCCTGGAGACCGCCCGCGCCATCCGCGGCCTGCGCACCTGGGTCACCGACGAGTTCGAGCACGACGGGGTCCGCGCGAGCGGCCCCCGGGTACTGGACCGGCTGCTGGCACTGACCCGCGACGAGGCATGAACCCACGGCGGACCGTCGAGGGGCCGGGCTAGTCTGCGGCCATGACCGAGCCGCGGACCACTTCCCTCGCACCCATGCCCGACGACTGGCGGCGCGCCCTGGCCGTCGTGGCCCACCCCGACGACCTCGAGTACGGCTGCTCGGCGGCGATCGCGGCCTGGACCGACGCCGGGCGCGAGGTCGCCTATGTGCTCGCCACCCGCGGCGAGGCCGGCATCGACACGCTGGCGCCGGACAAGTGCGGCCCGTTGCGCGAACGCGAGCAGCGGGCCAGTGCGGCGGTGGTCGGCGTGTCGGCCGTGGAGTTCCTCGACCACGGCGACGGCGTGATCGAGTACGGCACCGCGCTGCGCCGGGACATCGCCGCCGCGATCCGCCGCCACCGCCCCGAGCTGGTGATCACCCTCAACCACCGGGACACCTGGGGCGGCGTCGCCTGGAACACCCCCGACCACGTGGCGGTGGGGCGCGCCACCCTGGACGCCGCCGGGGACGCGGGCAACCGCTGGATCTTCCCCGACCTGGCCGAGCGGGGCCTGGAGCCCTGGGACGGTGTGCGCTGGGTCGCCGTCGCCGGCTCCAGCACACCCACCCATGCCGTGGACGCCCGCCCGGGCCTGGAGCGTGCGGTGCGGTCCCTGCTCGAACACCGCACGTACATCGAGGCGTTGACCGACGAGGACCCCGAGGCCTACGCACGGGGATTCCTGACGAGCACCGCGACCGCGACCGGGGAGCGGTTCGGCGGTACGCCGGCGGTCGCGTTCGAGGTCTTCGCCCGCTAGCATCCACACCTTTTCCGCAGGGGGACGGCATGAACGAGACAGACCTGCTCGCGCACCGCTTCGAGGAGCACCGCGGCCATCTGCGGGCGGTGGCGTACCGCATGCTCGGCTCGACCGCCGAGGCGGAGGACGCCGTCCAGGAAGCCTGGCTGAAGCTGAGCCGCACCGACGTGGCGGAGATCAGGAACCTGGGCGCCTGGCTGACCACCGTGACGGGCCGGCTCTGCCTGGACATGCTGCGCTCGCGCACCACCCGCCGTGAGGACCCCCTGGACGACACCTTCGTCCCGGACCCGGTGATCCGGCCCCTGACGTCGATCGACACGGAGGAGGAGGTCCTCCACGCCGACTCGGTGGGCCTCGCCCTGCTGGTGGTCCTGGAGACGCTGGAGCCCGCCGAGCGGCTCGCGTTCGTGCTGCACGACATGTTCGCGGTGCCGTTCGACGACCTCGCGCCGATCGTGGACCGCAGTGCGGCCGCGACCCGCCAACTGGCCAGCCGCGCCCGGCGCCGCGTCCAGGGAGCCACCCCGTCCTGCGAGCCCGACCCCGGCAGGCGGCGGGAGGTCCTCGACGCCTTCCTCGCCGCCAGCCGGGCGGGGGACTTCGAGGCGCTGGTCTCCGTGCTCCACCCGGACGTCGTGCTGCGCGCCGACTCCGGGAAGCTGGTGGGCGCCGCCGCGTCGAAGGGGCTGCGCGGCGCTCAGGCGGTCGCCGAACAGGCCATGCTGTTCCGGGAGTTCGCGCCGTACGCGCGGATGGTGCTCGTCAACGGCGAGCCCGGCTTCGTCAACGTCGTCGACGGGCGGATCCAGTCCGTCATGGGCGTCACCGTCGCCGACGGCAGGATCGCCGAGATGTACATCCTGGCCGACCCCGAGCGGCTCGCCGCCCTGGACCTGCCGGAGGGTGTCGGGTGATGCTGACCCCGTGACCGATCACCGCGTGTGCACCGTCGTCCGCCGCCCGGGCCGGGCCGCTGCCGCCCAGGCCGGAACGGCCGGGTTGCTGGCGGCCTACCATCTGCGGACCCAGGCGGAGAAGGGCGAGGCCGTCGCCGGTGTGGACGAGCTGCCCGACCGCTACCGGGCGGAGATCCTGGACCCGGGGACGGCGTTCGCCGACGACGTGCTGCTGCTGGCGTTGAGCGGGGACACCGCGGTGGGCTGCCTGGTCGTGACCGCCCCCGACGAGGGAGGCTGCGAGGTCAAGCGGCTCTGGGTGGACCCGGCGTTCCGGGGGAGGGGCCTGGCGGCCGGCCTGGTGCGGGAGGCGCTCGCGCAGGCTGCCGAACTCGGCGTCGGCGTGGTGCGGTTGTCGGTGTGGAAGTGGCGGACGGACGCGATCGCCCTGTACGAGCGGCTCGGATTCACCGTCACCGAGTCGTGGGACGAGCGGGACCGGCTGCTCTGCATGGAACGCGTGCCGTGAGGGGCAGGGCCGCTCAGGCGGCCACCACCAGTGCGGCCGGGCTGCGGTGCGGGCTCACGACCCGGCCGTCGGGGAGGAGTTCGCCGGTGTCGTCGAAGACGATGGTGCCGTTGCACAGCCGGCTCCAGCCCTGTTCGGGATGGGCCGACACGATCACGGCACTGCGGTGCTGAGGGCTGTCGGCGGTGGGGCACGGCGGCTGATGGCTGCACATGGTCTGGCTCCTCGGTCCGGTCGGGACTCCTGCCTCGTTCGGCTCCATGTCTCTGTGGTAGCCGAGCTTGTTTTCCGTTGTGTGTGGAGACCCCCACACGGACGGAAACTCATCGGTGAGTTTCCCGCTCCGGAGCCGGCGATCCGTGGCCATGACCTGTCGGTCAGTAGGCTGGTGGGATGCGAGACCACACGATCGACCGCTCCGACCTGCGCGGCGACTGCGGGCAGTGCTTCGGCCTGTGCTGCGTCGCGCTGCCCTTCGCCGCCTCCACGGACTTCGCGATCGACAAGGAGGCCGGACGGCCCTGCCCCAACCTCCGGGGCGACCACCGCTGCGGCATCCACGCCGAACTCCGGGACAAGGGCTTCAGCGGCTGCACGGTCTACGACTGCTTCGGCGCCGGGCAGAAGGTCTCGCAGATCACCTTCGGCGGCCGGGACTGGCGCACCGGCGGGCGCGAGCACGCCCGGCGGATGATGGAGGTCTTCCCGGTCGTCCGCCAACTCCACGAACTGCTCCGGTACCTCACCGAGGCCCTGGCCCTCCCGGCGGCCCGCCCGGTCCACCCCGAGCTGCGCCGGGCCCTGGACGAGACCGAGGCGCTGACCCGGCGGAGCCCGGAGGAGATCGGCGCCTTGGACGTCGGGGCGCACCGGCAGCGGATCAACGCACTGCTGCTGAGGACCAGCGAGCTGGCCCGGGCGCGGATACCCGGCAAGAAGAAGAACCGGCGCGGCGCCGACCTGATGGGCGCCCGGCTGAAGGGGGCCGACCTCAGGGGCGCCAGTCTGCGGGGCGCCCTTCTCGTCGCCGCCGACCTCACCGGCGCCGATCTGCGCGGCGCGGACCTCATCGGCGCCGATCTGCGGGACGCGGACCTGACGGACGCGGACCTGACCGACGCCCTCTTCCTCACCCAGCCCCAGCTGAACGCGGCCAGGGGCGGCCCGGGCACCCGGCTGCCCGGGTCAGTCGGCCACCCGGCGCACTGGACAGCGCGGCTGTGACCCGGGCGCCTCGGCGGCGGCCGGGGACGGGACCGTCACGGGCACCGGCCGCCGCTCCAGCCCCAGCCGCAGCCCCGCCGGCATCAGCGTGAGCCGCTCGGTCACCCGCAGCCGGTAGGCCGGGTCGGGCCGCAGCTCGTAGCGGCGCAGCAGCAGACCGAGGACCAAGGTGGCCTCGTGCAGCGCGAACTGCCGCCCGATGCAGGCCCGCGCCCCGGTCCCGAACGGCTTGTAGGTGTGCGCGGGGCGGGACCGTACGGCCTTCGCCTCGAAGCGGTCCGGGTCGAACCGCTCGGCATCGGCGCCCCACACAGCCGGATCGCGGTGCAGCATCGGCAGCAGGATCAGCGTCCAGGCTCCCCGGCGCATCGGATGGACCCCGGCCAGCACGGTGTCCTCGATGGCCTCCCGGGCGTAGGCCGGCGCGGTCGGCCACAGCCGCAGCGACTCGTCGAGCACCCGGCGCACGTACCGCAGCTTGGCCACCTGGTCGTAGCCGGGCTCGGCCGTGTCCGCCCAGACCTGGTCCACCTCGGCGCGGGCACGGGCGGCGACGTCCGGGTGGCGGGCGAGGTAGTGCAGGGCGAAGGAGAGCGCGCCCGAGGTGGTCTCGTGGCCCGCGACCAGGAAGGTGATCACCTGGCGCCGGACGTTCTCCGCGGACAGCCGCTCGCCGGTCCGCGGGTGGGAGGTCTCCAGCATCCGGTCCAGCAGGTCACCGCCCCCGTCGGCGCCGGACTCCCGCCGGGTGCGGACCAGGTCGTCGACCGTGCGGTTGAGGTGGGCGATGTCGGCCTCGTTGCGGCGGGCGGCCTCGCGCAGCAGCCGCGGGAAGGGCACGCTGTTGAGCCGCTGCGCGTAGGTGAGCGTGCCCACCATCGCGGTGACGAAGGGGTGCGGCCGGGTGCGTTCGAAGGAGCCGAAGTCGTGCCCGAAGCCGGTGCGCGCGATCGTCTCCAGGGTCAGCTTGGTCATGTCGCCGGGCACGTCCACCGTCCGGCCCGCCGCCTGCTCCCGGTCCCAGTGGTCGGTGAGCCGACCGGCCACCGCCAGCATCATCGCGTGGTAGCCCTGCATGGCCTCCCGGTTGAAGCCGGGGGCCAGGACGTCGTGCGCCAGCTGCCAGTTGGGCTCGTGGTTGTACGCCGTGAACAGGCCGTCCCCGGCGACCGGCCGCAGATTGGCCACCCCGAGCCCGACGTGTTTGGCGAACCGTGTCTCGTCCGCCAGGTCGGCCACCAGATCGGCGCCCCAGGTGAAGACGAACTCCCGGCCGAAGGCCTTGCGCCGGAAGATCGGGCCCAGTCGCCGGGCGTGCCGGACGGTGTCCTGGAGCGGCGAGTGCCGGTCGACACCGAGCACGTCACCGAGCAGGGGGACGCGGCGAGGCGGATGCGGAATGCGCCGCAGCTCCGGCCAGCCCAGTTCGGCTCCGCGGAATCCCCTCGGCAGCCCGGTCCCCGGGGTCGTCTCCGCCATCACGTCAACTCCCTTGGTGCTGTGGCAGATCGAGCTCGTTGTACGTGGGTTCAACAGTGCTCCAGTCTCGTCCCGCTGTTGAACCGACGTCAAGTAAAGTGCGCGTATGGCTGCCAACCGGGGCGGGCGCACGCGCCGTCGGCTCAGTACCGAGGAGCGCAGGGAGCAACTGCTGTCGGTGGGCGCGCGACTGTTCTCGGAGAGCCCCTACGACGAGGTGTGGATCGAGCGGGTCGCCGAGATCGCCGGTGTCTCGCGCGGGCTGCTCTACCACTACTTCCCGACCAAGCGGGACTTCTTCGCGGCGGTGGTCGAGCGCGAGAGCGCACGGATGCTCCGGATGACGGCGGCCGTTCCCGGCATCCCGGTGCGCGAACAACTCGGTGCCGGTCTCGACACGTTCCTGGAGTACGTCCAGGCGCACGCGCACGGCTATCGCGCCTTCCACCGGGCCGACGCGGCGGGCGACCAGGTGGTACGCAGGGTCTACCAGCGGGCGCTGGCCGCCCAGGAGCGGCAGATCCTCGCCGCGGTGGCCGCCGATCCCGAGTGGGGTCCGTCGGTGGAGACCCGTCCCGACCTGCGGCTCGCCGTGCGCGGCTGGCTCGCCTTCGTCACCGCCGTCTGCCTGGAATGGCTGCGGGGCTCGCCCCTCTCGCGCGAGCAGGTGCGTGACCTGTGCGCCCGGGCGCTGCTGGGGGTCATCGCTCCCTGAGAAGGGCGCGGACAGGTGGGGGAGGCGCCCGCGAGGGGAGCGCGCCCCGGCGGCCGATGTTCCGTTCCCGCCGTTCCATGGTCACGGCATGGTTGGCTTCGCACCGGATCTTCGATAAGTTAGGCAAGGCTTACCTTAGGAGGTTCTGGGATGGGTGACAGCCAAAGCTGGGCAGCCGCGCCTTCCGCGGCGGAACGGGCCCGATCGGTGCTCGCCGCCGCGTGGTCCTGCGCGGTGACCGCGGAGGGCGGCCGCGAGGAGTTCGTCGGTGCGCACTCCGTGACCGACGACGGCCGGGTGCTCCTGCACGTACCCGAGGAGAGCACCCTGCTCGCCGCCGCCGTCTGCGCTCCCCGCGGCGAGCCGTCCGCCGTCGTGGAGTTCGCCGACGTCGCGCCCGTCCCCGTACGCAGCCGCATCCGGGCCCGGCTGTGGATGGCCGGCTGGTTCACCCCGGACGAGGAGGGACACCTGGTGTTCCGGCCCACCCGGGTGGTGCTGCGCGAGCCGTCCGGCGCGGTCGTCGTCGGCCTCGACGACTTCGCCGCCGCCACGCCCGACCCGCTGGCCACGGCCGAGGCCGGCCTGCTCACGCACCTGGCCGACTGCCACGCCGACGCGGTCGAGCGGCTCACCCGCCTCGTCGACTCCGACAGCCTGCACGGCGCGGTCCGCGTCCAGCCGCTCTGCGTCGACCGGCACGGGCTCACACTGCGCATCGAGCGCGCCCGGGCCCACGGCGACGTACGTCTGGCCTTCCACCGCCCCGCCGACGACGTCGGTCAGCTCACCGAGCGCATGCACGTCCTGCTCACCCAGGCCAGTGCCGCGTCCTGCCCGCGGGCACTACAGCGGCAGCGCACAGACGGCGACCGGTGACGCGAACGGCTCGCCCGCCGGCCGCAGTTCGCCGCCGGCCCGGTCGACGTGGAAGACGGTGACCGAGCTCGAGTTCTGGTTCGACACGAACAGCAGTCTTCCGTCGGGGGAGAACGCGGTGTGCCGCGGCCAGTCGCCCTCCACCGGCACGGTGTCCAGGAGCCGGACCCGGGCGCCCTTCGCCTCGACGGCGTACCGCGTCAGGCTGTTGTGCCCGCGGTTGGCGAAGTAGACGTACGCGCCGTCGGCGGTCACCAGGATCTCCGACGGATAGCTGGTGACGTCACCCGTGCCGGTCGGCTGCGGGTCGCCGATCGTGAGACGGCCGGTGGCCGGATCGTAGGCACACACCGTGATCGTGTTGTCGAGCTCGTTGGCCAGGTAGGCGTACCGGCCGCCCGGGTGGAAGGCCAGATGGCGCGGTCCCGCGCCCGGCTTCGCCGACGCCCGGGAGACCTCGGTGAGCGTGCCCTTCGCCTGGTCGAGACGGTAGGTGTAGACGGTGTCCGTGCCCAGGTCGACGGCGAGCACATGGGCGCCGTCGGGGCTGGTGACGATCTGGTGCGCGTGCGGACCGTCCTGGCGCTGGGAGTCCGGGCCGGGCGGCGGGCTGGAGTGCGTGACCACGTCGGTGTGCTCCCCGAGCGCGCCCGAGGCGGCGATGGGGTGCACGGCCACACTGCCGGAGGTGTAGTTGGCGCTCAGCAGCCACCGCCCGCCCGGGTGCACGGAGAGGTGACAGGGCCCGGCGCCTCCTGAACCGCGGGTACCGAGCACGCGCCGGTCGGCGAGCCGTACCGCGGTCACGCCGCCGTCCTCCTGCTCGTTGACGGCGTACAGCGTCCGGCCGTCCGGGTGCAGGGCGAGGAACGAGGGGTTGTCGGTCTCCGCCAGCAGTCCGCGGTCGGTGACACGGCCGGTGGCGGCGTCGTAGGCGGCGAGGCCGATGCCCTCGCCGCCGCCCTCGGCGGAGGTGTAGGTGCCGAGGTAGAGAGGGTGCGCCCCGGAGGGCTCCCGGCTCTCGGTCTGCGGGTGCTCGTTCGGCGCGGGGGCCGTCGCCGACGCCGAGCCCGCCGACGGTGTCGACGCCCCGGTCGGTGTCGACGCGTCGTCGCATGCCGGGAGCGCGGCCGCGGCGGCCGTCCCGGTGAGCGCGCCGACGAACCGGCGCCTGCTCCAGCCACCTGTGCCCATGTCGCCCCTCAAGTCGTCACTCGTCGCGTTCGCGAAGGCCACCTTGGCGTGGATCACCCGGGGCGTGCAAGGGCGGCACCGCGCGTTGCGTGACGTGCAACGCTCCGGGGTTACCAGTCGCCGTCCTCCACCGGCTTGCCCGGTGCGTCCTTGAGCGGCTTCACCTGCTGCGGCGCGGGCTCCTGCCAGGGCTCGTGGTCGTCGCCGATCCAGTCGCCGACCGGCTTGACGCCCTCGAGGGTGTCCGTGGGCGCCAGATCCTCCGCGTCCTGGTCGTAGTAGTCGAACCAGGGGAGTCCCGCCCGGGTGTAGGCCGCGCGGTCCACCGGCGAGGGCGGGGGAGCCTCGCCGGTGATGCGGCGCCACTCCGGAGGCGTCACCAGGTGGACGAAGACCCGGCCGGCGGGCTCGTCCGACCAGTCCTTCAGGGGACGGTCGTCCTGGTAGACCTCCTGGCGCATCGAGCCGCCGACACCGAGCCCCATAGCGGCGGCCTTCCGGGGTGCGGCCGCCCGGGCCGCGGGCGCCGACGCCGCCATCGGCATCGCGGCCCCGTAACCGGCGGCCTGCGGGAAGGCCCTGGTGCGCTCCGCCCGGCGCCGCTCCTCCTCCTGCCACCGGGCCAGCTCCCGCGCGTTCAGCGGGAACGTCTGCAACTGGACGCCGCCCCAGGTCTCCTCACCCGTGACCTGGCCCTCCACCGTCGCGCCGAGGCCCAGGGGCACGGCCACGAACTGGCGGACCGTGCCCTTCCCGGAGTTGATGCCGTCCAGCCACGGCTGACGCGGCAGCACCAGGTAGTTCTGCGGATCGCGGGAGAGCCGGTCGCTCCACGGCCGGCCCGAGACCGCGCACACCTTGCCCACCCCGACCTGGAGCGCGGCCGGCTCGGTCGTCCCGGCGAAGCTCAGCCACATCGCCTCGCGCAGATACACCGGCAGCATCACCCCGCCGCGCGCCCGCCACGCCTCGGGGACCCGGTCGCCGTAGTCGGAGACCCTGCGCACCGGGAACTCGCCGAGCCCCGGCGGCAGCGGATGCGTGCCCGTCTCGGGCAGGCGCAGGGTGCGGACGAACCGGACGGCCACCCCGCCCGGCAACCGCAGTGTGTTCCCGTCGATCCGCACACCGGCGTCGGTCATCGGTACGCCCCCTTCATCCCGGTCCCGGAGGCGGGCTGCCCTCAGGTGCCTTCGTCACCTTCAACGTCGGCCGGCGTCCGCACGGTTCCGCCGCAGCGGCTCGGGAACCCTCAGGCTCTCCCGCAACCGGGTCAGGCGAGGCATCCGCTCACGCTGCTCGCGCGCGGTACGGTCCAGTTCCTCCAGCAGCCGCTGCGAGCGGTGCTCGGTGTCGAGCTCGTCCAGGATGCGGTTGACCTCCGTCAGCACGGCACCCTGCAACTGCCACTGGCGCGCGTCGCGCTGGACCTCCTCCAGAAGCAACTGGGCCAGCTTGTCGCGGGTCGCCGCGGCCTGCCGCAGCTCCGCGGTCAGCCGGGCCTCGGCCGCGTCGGCGTTCTCGCTCACATGCGTGGTGACCAGCACCGCGAAACTGACGATCGCGTCGGCGATCTCCGACAGCAGCCGCTCCACGACGGCCCCGGTCCCCGCGGCGAACAACGGCTCCGCGTCGCGCTGCTTGGCCAGGTCGGTGAAGGTCCGCGCCAGCACCCGCAGCACCACCGTGCAGATCTCCAGCGTGTCCAGTCCGGTCCGCAGCACCACCCGGTGCAGCAGGCCCTCGCGGACCCGGGGATTGAGCCGCAGACTGTCCTCGGCCTGCCGCAGGGCCGCGTCCACCTCGACGATGTCGTGGTCGAGCCGGCGCGCCTCGTGCAGACGCTCGGTCGCGTGCTCGACGGGCGTGCGCCCCGCCGCCTCCTCGCCCATGTTCAGCATCAGCTGCCGGACCCGGCGGGCCAGCCCCTCGATGGACTCCCCGGCCTCGCCCACCCACACCGGAGGGGCGAGCAGCAGATTGCAGCCCAGGCCGACCACCGCGCCGATCAGCGTCTCCAGGATCCGCGCCCACGCCGTGTCCCCGACCGTGGTGACGCCGAGCACGAGCATCGCGCTGATCGCCACCTCGGGCACGAACTCGTCGACCCGCACCAGATGCCCCACGGCCAGCGACGCCACGATCAGCAGCGCCAGGCTCCACCAGGTCAGCCCCACCAGCAGACTGAACGCGATGGCGACGAGGACACCCGCGACCACCGAGTTCACCCGGCGGATCCCGGTGGTGAGCGTGGAGTAGAGGGTGACCTGCACGACCAGCAGCGCGGTCAGCGGGGCCGTGAGCGGTGCCGCCTCGGGGCTGAGCCGCAGCGCGATGACATACGCCACCGTCGCCGCGGCGGTGGACCGCAGCGCCTGCACGACCACCGGGTCCCGGTGCCGCTTCACCAATCCCAGGAGGGACGCCGTCCCCTCACGTACCTGTCGCATCGTCGGGCTGTCCCCTTCCACGGTTGGGCCGACGGTACTCATTGCGGACCGCAACTGTCCGCAAACAAGTGCGGATCGTTATTCCGGATCCTCCACCGGACCTGCGGAAAACCCCACCGCACGACGGTGGACGGCCGGATGGCCACCGACGGCCCCGGAACGAAAGCCTCGGACCATGACATGGCAACGGACCGGACCCACCCTGACCCTGCTCGTCACCCTGGGCGTCGCCCTCCCGGCCGGCATCCCGGCCGTGGCGGCCACGACCGCGTCGCCGGCGACGACCACGGCCTCCACCGCGTCGCCCCGGGACGTCGTGGCGGCACTCGAGCGCGCCGCCCACCCGCTGCGCACCGTCGAACCGGGCGGCGACACCGGCGATCTGCGCCCCCTCGCCCGCATGATCGGTGACGCCCGGGTGGTCGGCCTGGGCGAGGCCACCCACAGCTCCCACGACTTCTTCGCCCTCAAGGACCGCGTCTTCCGCCACCTCGTCGCCGAGAAGGGCTTCCGCACCTTCGCCCTGGAAGCCCCCTGGAGCACGGGCCTGCGCCTCAACGCGTACGTGCTGCACGGGAAGGGCGACCCCCGGCGCATCATGCGCGAGGAGTTCCAGCGCGACTACCAGTGGTGGAACAACACCGACTATCTGCGGCTCGTGGAGTGGATGCGGGCGTACAACGTCCGCCACCCCGACGACCCCGTCCGGTTCATGGGCGACGACATCGCCTGGTCCGGGCCGGAGTTGTACGACGCGGTCAGCGACCACGTGGCCGCCACGGACCCCGGGGCGAGCGCCCGCCTCGCCGAGCTGTACCGCGGGCTGCGGCCCACCGTGGCGACCGGGCCGTACATCGAGCAGTACCTGACCAGGCCGTACGCCGAGCGCATGGAGATGGCCGCCCGCACCAGCCGCGCGCTGGAGCTGGTGCGAGGTCTGCCCGCCGGCGCCGACCGCGAGGCCCACGACCGGGCCGTCCAGAACGCCACCGTGATCGACCAGACCGCCCACCAGTACGCCTGGGACCTGGAGAACCCCGCGCAGGCCGCCGAGGCCATGCGCTACCGGGACCGGGCCATGGCCGCCAACGTGGTCTGGTGGCACCGGCACACCGGGACCAAGGTGCTGCTCGCGGCGCACAACAACCACGTCGGCTATGTGCCGGACGACCCCGCCCAGTACCCGAAGGTGCAGGGCGCGTACCTGCGCGACAGCCTCGGCGGCGGCTACCTGAACATCGGTCTGACGTTTCACCAGGGCTCGTTCAACGCCACCGGCTTCGACGACGACATCGTCCGCCGCTGGACCCTCGGACCACTCGGCCCGGACAGCAACGAGCACACCCTGGACCGCGTCCGCCACCGCGACTACGTCGTCGACCTGCGCACCGCCGCCCCACCGGCCCGCGACTGGCTGCGCCAGGCCCGCCCCACCCGCAGCATCGGCACCGCCTACCCCGAGCCCCCGGACGACATCGCACTCGCCCGCAGCCACGACGCACTGATCCACCTGCACACCGTCGAGGCGGCCCGGCTACGGGACCGCTAGGACCTCTCGCACGGCGGGCTGTAGGGGATACCGGGCAGCCAGCGGTGCCACTCCGCACGAGTGATCACCGGGCGGGCGCGGGCGCAGGCACTGCGTCCGGCGTGGGCCGTGTCGGTCTGCCAGATCTGCGCCGTGTGGTCCGAACTGCCCGTGGCGAGCAGGGCATCGCCCGGTGCCGGCCGGAAGGCCACCGCGTTGACCGCACCCAGATGGCCGGTCAGTTCCGAGCGCAGGGCCGGGGCGCCGGTCGCCGGTACGTCCCACAACCGGGCGGTGCGATCCGTGCTGCCGGACGCGAGCAGCCGTCCGTCGGGGCTGAACGCCACCGAGGACACCACGTCCGTATGGCCGGTGAGCACGGTGCTCGTGCGCAGGCGGCGCGGGCCGGAGAGGGGCCACAGACGGACCGTACGGTCGTCGCTGCCGGAGGCGAGGGTCCGCCCGTCGGGACTGAAGGCCAGGGCGTCGACGAAGTCGCGGTGGCCGGTCAGCACGGCGAGCGGCCGGGGGCGGCGCGGGCTCGTCACGTCCCACAGGCGGACGGTGCGGTCGTCACTGCCGGAGGCCAGCGTCCGCCCGTCCGGGCTGAAGGCGATCGGCTTGACGTTGAGCCGGTGCCCGCGCAGCACCACGGGTCCGCTCGCGGCGGACGTCAGGTCCCACAGCCGTACGGTGTGGTCGTAGCTGCCCGAGGCCAGGGTGCGGCCGTCCGGGCTGAAGGCGACGGAGAACACGATGTCGCGGTGGCCGGTCAGAACCCGCGGCCGGGCGAGGCGGTGCGGGCCCCCCACGTCCCACAGCCGTACGGTCCGGTCGCGCCCGCCGGTGGCCAGACGGCGCCCGTCCGGACTGAACGCCACGGCGGTCATGATGTCGGAGCCGCCCCGGAACGCACCCGCGGCGACCGGACGGAAGGGATCGCTCACGTCCCACAGCCGCACGGTGTAGTCGTAACCGGCCGTGGCGAGCATCCGTCCGTCCGGGCTGAACGCCAGGGCGCTCACCGCCTGCCGGTGGCCCGGCAACGAGGCCGCCGTGACACCGAGCAGCGCGTCCCGGGTGGTGGCGCTCGGGCTGAGGCGGTCCGCGGCCACGCCGAGCTGCGCCGCCAGCGCCGGCCGGTCCTGCCGCAGGGCGACCGCGTCCACCGCGACCTCCCGGGCCAGCACCTTGTTCCGCTCCCGCGTCAGCTCGTCCCGCGCGCGCAGCGCCAGCACCGCCGCGGTGACGGCCACGGCCAGTAGCACCGCGAGAAGCGCGGTCAGCCGGCGCATCTGCCGGGCGCGCCGCCGCCCCCGGGCCGACTCGGCACGTTCGGCGGCGACACTGGCGTCGAGGAAGGAGCGCTCCTCGCCCGACAGCACCGCGTCGTCGACCTCCCGGGCCAGCGCCAGCCGGGCGCCACGGAACAGCGCGTCGGGATCCCTGCCGAGCGACTCCCACGTCCGGGCGGCCTCGGTCAGCTGACGCAGGACACGCAGCCGCTCCCGGTCCTCGGTGAGCCAGCCGTGCAGTCGGGGCCAGCAGCGGATCAACGCCTCGTGCGTCAGCTCCACCCTGTCCTGGTCCAGCGTCAACAGCCGGGCGCGGGCAGCCCCTTCCAGTACGGCACCGACGTCCTCGCCCGTGGCGGGGCCCCGCCCGGCGTCCTCGACCGGTGAGGTCCGCGCCCCCAGACGGGCCAGCTCGTCCAGCGGCACCCGGCGTCGGGTGTCCTCGGTGCCCTCGCCGAGTGCCGTCAGCCGCACGAACACCTGCCGTGCCAGCTCCTGCCGCTCGGCGCCCAGCTCCGCGTAGAACTCCTCCGCGGTACGCGCCAGCGCGCCCTCCAGACCGCCCGTGGCCCGGTACGCGTCCAGCGTCAGCGCGTTGCCGCGCCGGCGCCGCCAGGTCTCCCGCAGCGCGTGGGACAGCAGCGGCAGCACACCGGCCCGGCCGAGGGCCTGGGTGGCGAGCGTCGTCAGGAGGGAGCCTTCCACCGTCAGCCCGGCGCGTACGGCGGGTTGGACGACCGCCCGCCGCAGATCCTCCAGACCCATCGGCCCGACCGGAATCTGCGCGTCGCGCATCGCCTCCACCAGGCCGGCGTGGTGGGTGCAGTGCGTGTAGAAGTCGGCCCGCACGCCGAGCACCACACGGCAGCGGTGGCCGTCGATGCGCGCGGCCGTGAGCAGCGCCGTGATGAAGTGGTCGCGTTCCGCCGGGGCGCAGTGGGTGAAGAGCTCCTCGAACTGGTCCACGACGAGTACGACTTCACTGTCCGCCGCGTCCGACCGGGCGCCGATCTGCCGGGCCACCCGCCCCAGGTTCGCGGGGTCGTCCAGCAGCTCCCGGTACACGCGTCCCGGCGTGAGGCTGGCCGCGGCGGACAGCCGTACCGCGCACTCCTCCATGGGCCGGGCGCCCGGAGTGAACACCACGGGTGTCGCGCTCGCCGGCAGCCGGGGGACCAGACCCGCGCGCAACAGCGACGACTTGCCCGAACCCGAGGCCCCGACCACCAGGAGCAGGCGTTGCCCGCGCAGCCGCCGCACCAGTTCCTCCACGAGCCCCTCGCGGCCGAAGAACCACTCGGCGTCGCTCGCCTGGTAGGCCGAGAGGCCCACATAGGGGGCCGGGCCGTCGGAACCGTCCGCGGCCGGCGCCTCCGTGGCCGCGCCCAGCTCGGCGGCCAGCGCGTGCCAGGCCCGCTCCCAGTGCGCCGCGTCCCCGTCGCAGGCCCGCACGTACGCCATGGTCACGGCCAGCGTGGGCAGCGCCTTGCCCGAGGCCGCGCCGGACAGCGTCGAGACCGAGTAGTGCGCCCGCTCGGCCAGTTGCCGGTAGGTCGGAGAGCCGGCCTCGGCCCGCAGCCGTCGTAACTCCGCGGCGAACGTGAGAATCCGCGCGTCTCCCGCCCTGAGCGGACGCTCTCCCCGAGGCATCGCGGCGGCCTCCCCCGATGTACAGACCGGAACCGGTGTCCGGAGCGAGCCCCCATTGTTCGGTATCCGTTTGTTCGGAACCACTTGGCCGATTCCGAACAACGACCGCCGTGTACATCTGGGCCCCGGTGGGAGCGGTGAGACGGGGGAAAGCGGATGGAGCTGCGTGATGTGGAGACGTTCCTGGAGGTCGCCCGGGTCCTGCACTTCGGGCGGGCAGCGGAGCGTCTGCACGTGACCCAGGGACGGGTCAGCCAGATCGTCAAGGGGCTGGAACGCGAGGTGGGCGGCGCCCTCTTCGAGCGCAGCAGCCGACGGGTGCGTCTGACCCCGCTGGGCGAACGGTTCCGCGTCGGCGCCGCGGACGGCTACGACCGGCTGACGGTCACGCTGCGGGAGTGCCGTGCCGTGGCCCGGCAGGTCGGCGACCGGCTGCGGATCGGCTACCAGTGGACCATGGGCGGGCAGCTCACCGACCGGCTGGTGTCGGCCTTCACCGGCTCCCACCCGCACTGCGAGGTGGTCGTCAGCAGCCTGGTCTTCCGGGCCGGCGGGAACCTGGTGCCGCTCGCGGGAGGAAGCGACGTCGATCTGGTGCTGCGCTGGTCGCCGGGCGGGGACGGCACCGCGGTCGAGGCTCCCGGCCTGGTCGTCGGCCCGCTGCTCGCGTCGGTCCCGCGCGGGGTGCTGGTGCCGGCGGCCCATCCGCTGGCCCGGCGCCGGGCGATCGTCCTGGACGACCTCCTTCCCTACGAGTTGCTACGGCTGCCGGACACGCTGGGCGCTCCTCTGCAGGAGCGGTGGACGCCCACCCGCACCAGCTCGGGCCGGCTGCTGCGGCACACCGACGAGGACATGAGCCGGCTGATGGGCAACGAGCACCTGCCCGTGGAGGACGTCCTCGCGCTGGTGGCACGAGGACGCGGGCTGCACCTGACGATCACGGGCCTCCTCGACCGGGTCCCCTTCCCCGGTCTGGTTGTCGTCCCCGTGCGGGACATGCCACCGATGGTGGTGGTCCCGGTCTGGCAGGCGGCCCGCGAGAACGCGACCATCCGCGCCTTCGTGGAGTCGGCCGTCCGCACGACCGAGGCGGACCGGGCCGTGCTCACGCGGGAGACGGCTCCTGTGGCGACTCCCGTGACGACTTCTGTCGCGGCCTCTGTGAGGGAGGGCGCCCGCTAGTCAGGCGACCGGGGTCGCCACCCAGTCGGGGTGGTTCGGCATCGGCGGTGTCGTGGGGCCGTACAGCCAGGGGCGCAGGAAGGACCCCAGGTCCTGCCCCGAGACCGCGGACGCCAGGTCGACGAAGTCCTGGGTGCTCGCGGTCTTTCCGCGATACTGCGTGACCCAGGCCCGGTCGATCTTCCGGAAGGTCTCGTCACCGACCTTCTCGCGCAGCGCGTAGAGCACGAGGGCCGAGCCGTCGTAGCGCATCCGCTTGAACAGGTTGGGTTCGGTGGGCTCGGCCGGGGCGCCGAAGTCGCGGCGCCACACGTTGTGGTTCGTGTACGCCGTCTTCATGGCGGCCTCGAAACTGTCCCCGCCGTGCTCCTCGGAGTACAGGCGCTCGTAGAAGCGGGCGTGTCCCTCGCTGAGCCACAGGTCCGACCAGGTGCGCAGGGCGACGCTGTCACCGAACCACTGGTGGACCAGTTCGTGGACGAGCGTGCGCTCGGCGTCCACCCGGGTGCCGAGCAGGTCGGCCTTGGGGACCAGCGAGAGGGTCTGCGTCTCCAGGGCGACCCCGAGGTCGGTGTCCCCGACCAGCACGCCGTACCGCTTGAACGGGTAGGCGCCGAGGCGCTGTTCGAGCCAGCGTAAGTGCTGCGGGGTGAGATCGAGGTACTCGTCGGTCCCGTCGACGAGCTCGTCGGGTACGAAGTCGCGGAGCGGGACGCCGTTGGTGGTCGGCCGGTCGACGGCGGTGAGCCGGCCGACGGCCATCTGCACCAGCTGGGTGGAGACCGGCTGTTCGGAGTCGTACGTCCAGCGCTCCCGGCCGTCGCCGAGCGGTTCCCGCGAGACGAGCCTGCCGTTCGCCACCGCGGTCAGTCCCGCGGGTGCGGTGACACGGAAGGTGACGGGCGCGCGCTGACTCGGGTGGTCGTTCGCCGGGAAGACCATCTTGGCGCCGTTGGGCTGCGGGTACAGCACGGTGCCGCTGGGCGTGGGGATCCAGCCGTAGTCCTCGATGGCGTCGTCACGGTGGCGTATCTGGGTGGGGTCGGCGGTGTAGGTGACCGTGACGGTGAACGCGCTCTTGCGGGGCAGCGGCAGCCAGGGCGTGACGACCAACTCGTCGCCCTCGCGCACCGCTTCGGCCGGGGTGCCGTCGACGGTGACCTCGTGCAGGGTGTTGCCCGCGAAGTCCAGGTTGAACCGGGACAGCTCCGTCGTGGCGGTGGCCTGGATGGTGGCCTTCGCCTCGAACGGCGTCCTCGGCGCCTGCCAGTCGAAGTCGAGGTGGTAGCGGTTCACCGTGTAGCCGCCGTTGCCGTCGAGGGGGAAGAGCGGGTCGCCGAGCCCGGGAGCACCGGGGACGGGGACCGAGTCCCGGCTCGCGGCCGGGGCGGCGTCGGCCACGGGTGCGGTGAGGGCGGCGGTCACGGCGATCGCGGCGGCGAGGGCCAGCCTCACGCCACGACGGGGTCTTGCGTCCGGGCTCATCGAGAACCTTCCGGCTGAAGGGCGGAGGTGCGGAGGTGCGGGGGCGCGGAGGCGCCCCACGGGAGAGATGAGTGGGGCGCCTCGGGGTGATGACGTGACGGTGGGTCTAGTTGGGTTCCCAGTTGCCGTTGGTGGTCAGGGCGCCCGGGGTGGAGGACACCTGGAACCCGTCCGGGGCGGTCGAGGCGCTCTGGGGACAGCCGCCCCCGCACTGCGGCGTCAGTTCACCGGCCTGGGCCGTGGCGACCGGCCCGGCGAGGAGCATCGCGGCGACGCCCCCCGCGGTCAGCAGTCCCGCGTCCGGCGAGGGGTCCACTTCATGTCGTTTCCCTTCTGTTCCCATCGTTCTGTTCCCGCTGTCGGAACTCTGCACGGCGGGCCGGGACCCGATCAATGACCCATCGCTCATGCGGCGATTAGCCGTCCTAATGCGATCACTGTGCGATCACTGGCCGTACAACTTCCCCAGGAAGGCGGCCAGGTTGTCCCTCGTGCGGGAGATCTGCTCCTCCAAGGTCAGGCTCTCCTCGAAGCGGGATCCGGAGTCCGGGATCTTCCTGCCGCGGAGGTAGAGGGAGCAGGCGAGGTCGGTGCACATGTACAGGCCCACCGAGTTGCCCTCGCGGCCGGCCGCGCCCGCCTTGCGGGCGGTCATCAGGGAGACACCGCCGCCCCGGTGGGTGGTCAGACAGAGGGAGCACATGCTGCGGTGCAGGAAGCCGCGCTGTGAGGACGGGAAGCGCAGGGTGACACCGACCAGTCGCCCGTCCCGTTCGGCCACCAGGTAACTGCGGTCGGGCGCTCCGGGATCTCGCCAGCCGAGGAAGTCCAGGTCGTCCCAGGGGCGTTCGGCGAGATCCCGGGGAACGGCCAGGCGCTTGGCCTCCCCTTTGGAGCAGTTGATAAAAGAGTTGCGGATGTCCTGCTCGGTGAGTGACCTCATGGGGGGAGCCTTCTGGGGGTCGGTGGATCATTTCTCTGAAACCTAGAAGCCCTAGGTTCATGGCTAGGGTAGGCAGGCACGGTGAAGGGAAGCCAGTGGATTTCCGGGATGTCGGTTCGGCGAGGGCGCGGACCGCGCTGCGTCATGTGGCGGGTCTCTCCGCGGGTCCGGCCGTCGCGCACGACCTGCGCGTCACACTCAACTTCCACCCGGACCGGCTGGTGCGGGGCCTGCCCATCCTCGACGCCCTGGCACAGGACGGCGCCTACCACTCGCAGTTCGTCACCGGGACCAGCAACGGCGGGCTCACCGCCCACCCCGGCGGCGACCGCTGGCGCTGGGAGACCCGGATCTTCGGCGGCGCCTACGACGACGCGGACGCCCGTGACCGGCCCGTGTACGGCGCGTTGGACTTCCGCCGCCAGATCGTCGGCGCCGCCCCGCGGTTCGGCTCCTCCCATTTCCGCCTGACCGCCGCCACGCTGACCCGTGCCACCTTCTGCTATCCCGACAGCGCGGCCGAGCCGGCCGACTTCGGCGTCGCCGCCGGGATGTCCCTGATCGCGCTGGCCGAGGCGGACGAGCAGGACGCCCTCAACGACTACATCGAGGCCCAGGTGCACGCCGGTGTCGTCCTCGCCCGGGACGTGGAGGCCCTCGTCCTCGACGCCTGCTACCGCGGTACGCCCGTGGAGGCGGCCGCCCGCCGGCTGCCCTGCCCGGTGGAGTGGCACCCCGGCTACCGCCTCACGGTCGCCGGGCTGTACCGGCACGCCGACTACCGCGGACCGGAGTACGCCGACCTGGGCGCCCGGATCGCCGAGGACGGCCTGATCGACCCCCGGATCATCGGCGACGCCGCCCGCACGGGACGGTACGAGCTCCAGGACCTGAAGATGGTGTGGCACACCCTGGCCCGCTTCGGCGCGCCGGCGGGAGCGGGCACGGCCCGCCGCCGGGACCCCGCCTGCTCCTCCGCCGTGGATCCCGCCTACTCCTCCGCCGTAGAGGCCGGCGCCGGTGGCCACGCCCCGGAGGCCAGCACCCCCAGCGCGTAGGCGCGCGCGACCAGTTCCGTACGGTTCGCCGCGCCCCAGCGCGCGGACAGGCGCCGCAGGTGGTAGGTGACGCCGTCCGTGGTGAGCCCGGTCTCGCGGGCGGCCCGCGCCGTGGTGGCGCCGCCGGCGAGCAGGGCCAGGATCCGGGCCTCGACCGGCGCGACCCGCACGGCCTCGGACGCGTCCGGCTCGCGCTCGTCCAGGACCCGCAGCATCACCAGCAGCGCGGGCGTCTCCTCGACGTGTCGCTCACCGGATCGGCCGTCAGCTCCCCGTACCTCCGCGCACCGCCGAGCCCCTCCCAGGTCACCGACACCTGGTAGCGCGACCGGTGCCGCAGCCGCAGCGCCTGGGCGATCCGCTCCACCTGACCGGCCTCCCGCGGGCGGAACAGCTCCAGCACCTCACGCCCGCGCAGCCGCCCCGGCGTGGTCCCGCACTCCGTGGCCATCGCCGGATTGGCCAGCAGGACGGCGCCGTACACATCGCAGACCGCGACCGGCACCGAGACCCGGTCGAAGAGCATCAGGGCACGGTTGCGCCACACCACGGCCTCCGGATCGGTCGAGTCCACCAGCACCTCCTGCCGTTCGACGCAAGGGCCACACACGTACGTGCACTACACAATCATGTAGTCCGGCGTCGCGGACGGCCGGATGGCGTGGACCAATCTGGTCCCAGTACTCCCGTACGGCGAAAGGCAGTTGTCGCGCCATGCCCCCCACCGCGCAGACCACCCCGGACCTCCCGGACCTCCCCGACGTCCCGGTTGTCGACATCTCCGACACCGGACCCGGTCGCACGCCCCTCCAGCAGGCCATGGGGCTGATGCGCGAGCACGGCCCCCTGCTGGTGCGCCGGCTGCACGGGCGGGACGTCACCTTCGTCGCGGACCTGGACCTCGTCACCGAGCTGGCCGACGAGACCCGGTTCGCCAAGGCCGTCGGACCCGCGCTGGAGAACGTCCGGGAGTTCGCCGCCGACGGGCTGTTCACCGCCTATAACGAGGAACCGAACTGGGCCAAGGCCCACGACATCCTGATGCCCGCCTTCGCGCTGGGCTCGATGCGGACCTACGACCCGGTGATGCTGGAGGTGGCGCGCCGGCTGATCGGCTCCTGGGACCGGGCCGCCCGCGCCGGAACGCCGGTGAACATTCCCGACGACATGACCCGGATGACGCTCGACACCATCGGCCTCGCCGGATTCGGCTACGACTTCGGCTCCTTCGACCGGGACGAGCCGCACCCCTTCGTCGAGGCGATGGTGCGCTGTCTGGAATGGGCCATGACCCGCCTGGCCCGCACCCCCGGCGGTGACTACACGGCCGAGGACGAGGCGTTCCGCACCGACGCCGCCTACCTCGCGCGGGTCGTCGACGACGTGATCGACGCCCGCCGGGCCTCCGGCGAGACCGGTGGCGACGACCTCCTGGGCCTCATGCTCTCCGCCACGCATCCGGCCGACGGCACCACCCTGGACGCCACCAACATCCGCAACCAGGTGATCACCTTCCTGATCGCCGGGCACGAGACGACCTCCGGCGCGATGTCGTTCGCGATGTACTACCTGGCCAAGCACCCGGCCGTGCTCCAGCTCGTGCGGCGCGAGGTGGACGAGCTGTGGGGCGACACCGCCGACCCGGAGCCGACGTTCGACGAGGTCGGCCGGCTCACCTACACCCGGCAGGTGCTCAACGAGGCGCTCAGGCTGTGGCCGACCGCCGCCGCGTTCAGCCGGCAGGCCCGCGAGGACACCCTGCTCGGCGGCCGGATCCCGCTGCGCGCCGGACAGGCTCTCACCGTCATCGCGCCGATGCTCCACCGGCAGCCCGTCTGGGGCGACAACCCCGAGCTGTTCGACCCCTCCCGCTTCACACCCGAGGCCGAGGCGGCCCGCTCCCCGCACGCCTTCAAGCCCTTCGGTACGGGTGAACGCGCCTGCATCGGGCGGCAGTTCGCGCTGCACGAGGCGACCATGCTGCTCGCGCTCCTGGTCCACCGCTACCGGCTGCACGACCACGCCGACTACCGCCTCACCGTCAAGGAGGCGCTCACCCTCAAGCCCGACGGCTTCACCCTCACCCTGACCCCGCGCACCGGCGCCGACCGGGCCCACCCGCCCCTGCCGGGCGCCGCGCCCCGCACCGAGGCCGCCACGACCCCCGACGCCGCTCTCCCCGCCCGGGTCCGCCCCGGCACCCGCGCCCTGTTCCTGCACGGCAGCAACTACGGCACCTGCCGCGAGTTCGCCGCCCGGCTCGCCGACGAGGCCGCCGCCGTGGGCTGCGAGACCGAGGTCGCCCCGCTGGACGCGTACGCGGGCGGCCTCCCCACCGACCGCCCGGTCGTCATCTCCGCCGCCTCCTACAACGGCCAACCCACCGACGACGCACGGCGGTTCGCGGCCTGGTTGGACGAGGCGACCGACGCCACCGACGTCACCTACGCCGTCCTCGGCATCGGCGACCGCAACTGGGCCGCCACCTACCAGCACGTCCCCACCCGCGTCGACGAGCGCCTCGCCGAACTCGGCGCCACCCGCCTGCTGGACCGCGCCGCCGGCGACGCCTCCGGCGACCTCACCGGCACCGTCCGCGCCTTCACGGCCGGCCTGCGCACCGCGCTGCTCACGGCCCACGGCGACCCGGACGCCGCCCCCTCGGTGCCCGAACCGGAGACCGCCTACGAGGTCCGGACCCTGACCGGAGGCCCGCTGGACGCCCTCGCCGAGCGGCACGACCTGGTCCCCATGACCGTCACCGAGGCCCACGACCTCACCGCTCCCGGCCATCCCCGCCGCAAGCGGTTCGTACGGCTCGCCCTGCCGGCCGGCACCACCTACCGCACCGCCGACCACGTCACCGTGCTCCCGACCCACGACAAGGCCCTCGTCGAGCGGGCCGCCGCGGCCCTCGGCGTCGACCTGGACGCCCTCCTGGACATCAGGCCCACCCGCCCGCGCCGCGACGGACTCGCCGTGGACCGGCCCTTGACGGCGCGTCAACTGCTCACGCACCACGTCGAGTTGCAGCACCGGCCGACCCGGGAGCAGCGGTCCGTCCTGGCCGCCGCCAACCCCTGCCCGCCCGAGCGCGCCCACCTGGCCGCCCTCGGCGACGACGACCCGCGCACCCTGGTGGAGCTCTTCGAGGCGTACCCCGCCCTGCGCGGTGCCCTCGACTGGCCGGCGCTGCTCGACCTCCTGACGCCCCTGCGCCCCCGGCACTACTCGGTGTCCTCGTCCCCGGCCACCGACCCCGGGCACGTCGACCTGATGGTCTCGCTGCTGGAGGCGCCCGCACGCTCGGGCCACGGAACCTACCGGGGTACCGGCTCCGGACACCTCGCCGACGTCCAGCCCGGGGACACCGTCCTGGCCCGCGTCCAGCCCTGCCGGGACGCCTTTCGCATCGACCACTCCCGGCCGGTCGTCATGATCGCCGCCGGTACCGGCCTGGCGCCCTTCCGCGGCGCCGTCGCCGACCGCCTCGCCGCACTGGCCCGGGGCGAGCAACTGCCGCCCGCCCTGTGCTACTTCGGCTGCGACGCCCCGGACGCCGACTTCCTGCACGCCGAGGAACTGCGCGCCGCGGAGGCCGCCGGGGCGGTCCGCCTGCGCCCCGCCTTCAGCGCCGCACCGCAGGGCGCGGTGCGGTTCGTGCAGCACCGCGTAGCCGCCGAGGCCGCGGAGGTGGGGGAGCTGCTGGACGCGGGCGCCCGGGTGTACGTCTGCGGCGACGGTTCCCGGATGGCCCCCGGTGTGCGGGAGGCGTTCCGTACCCTGTACCGGGACCGCACGCCCGGCGCCGACGAGGCGGCCGCCGCGCGCTGGCTCGACGGGCTGGTGCGGGACGGCCGGTACGTCGAGGACGTGTACGCGGCCGGCTGACGAGCCGGACGAAGAGCGCCGAGAGCGACGACGGCTACGACGGCTACGACGGCTACGAAGGGGAGAGTGGACCAGCGATGGACTCCTGGGAGCGCGCCCGGCTCGTGCTGGACGGGGCCCACCTGCCCCCGGAGCGTCTCGCCCGCCTCCGCCCGCTGACCGGCGGCACGTACAACACCGTGGAGGAACTCCTCCTCACCGACGGCAGCCGCTACGTCCTGAAGGTCGCCCCCGACCCGTCCGTCCCCGGGATGCGGCACGAGAAGCGGCTCCTGGTCGCCGAGGCGGAGTTCTACCGCGCGGCGGCCGAGGCCGGCGTACCGGCACCGCGCACCGTCGCCCTCGGCGAGGAGCCCGCCGTAGCGCATCTGCTGATGACGGCCTGTCCCGGCGAGCCGTGGGACGGGTCCGTCACGGATGCCGAACGGGCCCCGCTGCGCACCGAGTTGGGTCGCCAGGTGGCGCGGCTGCACCGGATCACCGGGGCCGCCTTCGGCTATCCCTCCGGTGCTCTCGGTCCGCTCGCCGCCGACTGGCGGACCGCCTTCGCCGGCATGATCGACGCGGTCCTGGACGACGTCCGCGACTACCGGGCCCGGCTGCCGCGTCCCGTCGAGGAGGTGGCCCGCACGCTCAGGGCCGGCTTCCCCGCGCTCGACGCGGTCACCACACCCCACCTGGTCCACTTCGACCTGTGGGACGGGAACATCCTCCTGGACCGCCGGGTGGGTGAGGAGCCCTGTATCGGCGGGCTCATCGACGGCGAGCGGATGTTCTGGGGCGACCCCCTCGCCGACTTCGTATCCCTGGCGCTGCTGGGGGACATCGAGCAGGACACGGCGTTCCTCGCGGGCTACCGGGAGGCCGGCGGCCGGGCGGACTTCGACGCCCCGGCGCGCCTCCGCCTCGCCCTCTACCGCGCCTACCTCTACCTGATCATGCTCACCGAGGGAGTGCCGCGGGCTTTCGACGCGGGCCGTTGGCGCTGGCTGGAGGAGGCGGTCGCCCCGGAACTCCTGGCCGCCCTGGACGAGATCGAGGATCTCGCCCCCAGGCTCGGGCCCGTCGGCCCTTGAATCACCCCGGCCTTTCCTCATAGTGTGAATTAAGGGTTCGAGGAAGGGGTTCGTATGGCGGGGCGGAACGGGCGCACGGTACGCGACCTCAGACGGGCCAACCGCACGGCCGTACTGCAACGGCTCTACTTCGACGGCCCCCTCAGCCGCTTCGAACTCGGCCCGGTGACCGGGCTCAGCTCCGGCTCGATCAGCAACGTCGTCGCGGACCTGGTCGCCGACGGCCTGCTGGAGGAGGCCGGCAGCGTCGAGTCCGACGGCGGACGCCCGCGCACCCTGCTGCGGGTCGCCCCCGGTAGCGGACACATGATCGGCGTGGACGTCGGCGAGACCCGGGTGCGCATCGAGCTGTTCGACCTCACCCTCACCGAACTCGCCCGCGCGGAACGCCCGTTGACCGACCAGGGCTACGAGGTCGAGGTCATCGTCGGGCACATCCGCGAGGGCATCGCCGAGGTGCTGGCGCAGGTCGGCCTCGCCCCCGAGCGGCTCCTCGGCGTCGGCATCGGCGTCCCCGGCATCGTGGAACACACCCCCGAGCGCGGCGCCGTCGTCCACGGGCAGACCATCGGCTGGGACGCCGTCCCGCTGGAGGAACTGCTCCGCGCCGGATCCCCCCTCCCGCACGACGTGCGGTACTTCATCGACAACGGTGCCCAGACCCTCGGCCAGGCCGAGATGTGGTTCGGCGGCGGACGCGGTGCCCGCAACGCCGTCGTGGTCCTCTTCGGCTCCGGCGTCGGCGCCTGCCTGGTCACCCCCGAGGTGGAGCACGGCCGGGCGGTGGAGTGGGGGCATCTGACGGTACGGGTGCGGGGGCGCCGGTGCCGCTGCGGCGCGCTCGGCTGCCTTGAGGCGTACGCCGGCGCCGAGTCCCTGCTGCAACGCTGGCGCGAAGAGGGCGGACGGCCCCCGGAGGAGGCCGACGAGGAGACCGCGCTGACCGCGATGCTGGCGGCGGCCTACCCGGCGGAGGGCACGGCGGCAGAGGGCGCGGAGGCAGAAGGCGCGGCGGCCGGGGGCACCGCGGCCGAGGGCACCGCGGCCGACCCGGTCGCCCTGGCCGTGCTGGAGGAGACGGCCGAGTACCTGGGTGCCGGCCTGTCCGACCTGATCAACCTCTTCCAGCCCGAGCGCATCCTCATCGGCGGCTGGGCCGGGCTCCAGCTCGGCGCGCGGTTCCTGCCCGCCGTACGGCGCCACGCGATGTCGTACGCCCTGCGGCACCCGGCGCAGAAGGTGACCGTCGAACTCGGCCGGCTCGGGCCCGACGCGGTGACCGTGGGCGCCGCCATCCTGCCGCTCGCCGACTTCTTCGGGCGCGGCGGCCGACGCCCCGAGCCCGCGCCCGAGGGGCCCGCGCCCGCCTGGCGCACCGCCCTGGAGGAGCGGGCGCCGCACTGACGTTTCGCCGGACCCCGCGGAGGTACTCGCCGCACTTGGCTCGCAGCTGAGCCTCGTACCAGGTGACCAGGTGAAAGGAGCACGTCGTGGCCGCCCACCGCAGCGAAGGACCCGGCGAGAACGGTGCGCCCATCCCGCGCGACCTGCCGGACCAGCAGGCGCACGACGGCGAGGACCCCTGGGAGGTCGGCGCCGGCCGGGGGCAGGGCGACACGGTCGACACCACCGAGGCCGCGGACGCCGAAGCCGAAGGGGCCGAAGGGGCCGAGGACTCCGGCGCGGACGTGCCCGACACGGACGAGTCGGGGACGGGCAGGCGCGGCGCGCCACGCTCGGGCGCGGTGCACGCGGAACACCCGGTGCCGGACGAGTCGTCGGCCTGAGCGCCGACGCCGACGGCTCCCCGTCAGCCCACCTTGCGGCCCTTCAGCGGTTCCGTCCGTGCCCCCGCCCCCTGCTGCATGCCCTGGAGGAACTCCTCCAGCACCTCGGTCGCGGTGTGCTCCGGGCGCCAGCGGAGTTCCGTGCGGGCGCGGGTGCAGTCCATCAGGGGGAGCCGGAGGACCGCGTCGAACAGGTGCGGGGAGGCGGGCAGCAGGTGCAGGCCCCAGGCGGCGGCGATCGCCGAGCGGGCCGCGGCGCGCGGCAGCCGTACCGGGCGGGCGCCGAGCATCTCGCCGAGCAGCTCCGCGTCGACCGGCGGCTCGCCCGCCAGGTTGAAGGCGCCGCGCACGTCCGAGCGCAGCGCGAGCCGGTAGGCGTCGGCCGCGTCGTCGGTGTGCAGTGCCTGCACCCGCAGACCCGGGATGTCGGGCAGGAACGGCAGCAGCTCCGGGCGCGCCAGCGGGCCCGGAAGGAAGCGGCCGCCGAAGATCCTGCGCTGCTCGCTCGCCGACTCCCGCTTGAAGAGGAAGGCCGGCCGCATCCGCACCACCCGCACGCTCGGACGGTCCCGCTCGAACGTGTCCAGGGCACGCTCCAGATAGGCCTTCTCCCGGCAGTACGCCGCGTCCGGCCAGCCGTGCGTCGGCCACGACTCGTCCACCGCGTGCCCCTTGGGCCCGGGGGAGTACGCGCCGACGGACGACGCGTGCACCAGCGTCGGCACCCCGGCCGCGGCCACCGCGTCGAACACCCGCATGGAGCCGAGGACGTTCGTGCGCCAGGTGGTCGCCGGATCGTGCGTGGGCTGGAACGCCCAGGCCAGATGGACCACCGCGGCGGCCCCCTCGAACTCCTTGACCAGATCGGCCTGGTCGGACGCCAGGTCGACGGCCGACCACTCGGTCTTCGGCGGCGACCAGTCGGGGATCCGGCGGGCCAGGCCCCGCACGGACCCGACCTCCGGGTCCTCGCTCAGGAGGCGCACCAGGCTGGTGCCCACGTTGCCGGTGGCACCCGTGACGACGATCCTGCTGCCCGTTGAAGTGCTCACCTTCGGCTCCTTACGGACGCTGGGCCTGCGGAGACGCCCGAGTACCCGGGTGGGAGATGATCACTCCATGAGTGAGATCATCCTGATGTGCGACGCCCGGGTCGCCGCGGTGGCCGTCGAGGAGTGCGGTGAGCCGCTCGTGGACGTGAGCGGGTCCCTGCTCGTCGACGACCGCAAGCACAAGGACTCTCTCGGAGCGGAGATCCACCTCCGGCGGGGCGTCCTGGACCGGCTGCTGCGGGCGCAGTCCCTGCTGCCCGACGGGCTGCGGCTGCTGTTCGTCGAGGGGTACCGGCCGCCGGCCCTTCAGCGGCGGTACTTCGAGCGGTACGCCGACGGGTTGCGGGCCGCGCATCCGGACTGGGACGCGGATCGGATCCGCAGCGCGGCCAGTCGGTACGTGTCGCCGCCGGAGATCGCCCCGCACACGGCCGGGGCCGCCGTCGACCTGACGCTCGCCGACGCGGACGGGCGTGAACTCGATCTCGGTACGGCCATGAACGCCAGTCCCGAGGAGAGCGAGGGGGCCTGTTACACCGACGCGGCCGGCATCTCCGAGGAGGCCAGGGCCAACCGGGCGGTGCTGGGCAGGGCGCTGGGCGCGGCCGGGCTCGTCAACTACCCCACGGAGTGGTGGCATTGGTCGTACGGGGACCGGTACTGGGCGCTGGCGACGGGTGCGGGCGCCGCCCTGTACGGGCCCAGGGAACCGGACTTGGACGCCTGAGAGTTCGGCGCCTGTCTGTCGTCGGCGCCTGTCCGTCGGCGGCAGAGGGACCGTCAGGTTCCGTCCCAGCCCGGGATCGTGGGCAGGACCTGTTCCGCCACGCGGAGCAGGGTCTCGTCGGCGGGGGGCATGCCGTCCTCGCGGAAGACGGTGAGCTCGTAGGAGCCGCCGCGGTCCTGGGCGGTCTGGGCTATGACGAGGCTGCGGGCGGGGACGCCGGGGCCGCTCTCGGAGCCGTCGCCGCCGAGGTTGAAGCGGAGGGCGATGGTCTGGGTGGTGTAGAGGACGGCGGGGCGGCCCAGGACGGTTCGGGGCTCCGCCGTCCGCCCCAGGTACGCGCCCTCCTCGGCGACGGCGAGACCGTCGTAGGTCGCCGAGAGCTTCACGGTGTAGGTCTCGAACGTGACCTCACCCGAGGGAGTGGCGGTCCTGGTGCCGTCGCCGGAGGTGAAGTAGCTGTCGCTGCCGCCCGCGGTCCTCGCCCGCTCCGTCGGCGTCCCCAGGAGGGTCGCCAGGTCGGGTCGGTTCAGGGCCGTGCAGAGCTGGTCCCCCGAGACGTTGCCGGCGGGCAGGGCCCCGGCGGTGCTCGACGGTGAGCAGGTGGCCGGCTCGTCGGCCGGGTGCGTCTCCCGGGGGTCGAACGCCCACAGGGCCGCCCCCATGCCCCCGATGAGCACCACCGCCGTGATGGCCTGGGCCGCCGTGTTCGGTCTCTTCTCGGACACGGCGAAGTCGTCGCCCATGTTTCCCCACCCCCGGTGAACGCGCCCCCTGCGCCGGGGCAGCGTAACCGGTGATCGTTCGGCGGGGAAGCGGTAGCCGTGGGGCGTCAGGCCGCGAAGGCGTTCACGCCCGTCAGCTCGGCCGACACCTCCCACAGGCGGGCCGCCTGTTCGGGATCGACGGCCCAGTCCTTGACGCCGGAGCGGTCGTCGTCGGCCGTGGCGGGCTCGGCAATGTCGCAGTCCTCCAGGTAGACGCCGCCCATGGCGGCGAGCTGCGGCGAGGTGGCGGCCCACACCTGGGTGGCGGCGCCCTGCTCGGGGGTCTTGAAGAGCTCGGGGGTGAGCAGCGCGCCGTTCTCGTCGATCCAGCCGCGCTCGATCATCTCCGCCTGGGACAGGTGCCGCTGGAGCGGGGTCATGATGCCGCCCGGGTGCAGGGAGAACGCGCGGACGCCGGCGTCGCGGGCG
Organism: Streptomyces lincolnensis; assembly: GCF_021173675.1. Classification (GTDB taxonomy): domain Bacteria; phylum Actinomycetota; class Actinomycetes; order Streptomycetales; family Streptomycetaceae; genus Streptomyces; species Streptomyces lincolnensis_B. The sequence continues at coordinate 38,445 of NZ_JAIHON010000003.1, forward strand.
AGCCGGTCGAGGTGGACGGCGAACAGGACGTTCGCGGTCTTGGCCTGGCCGTAGGCCTGCCACTTGTCGTAGTCCCGGGCCCAGTGGAGGTCGTCCCAGCGGATGCCGGAGAAGTGGTGGCCGCGCGAGGAGACGGAGACGACCCGGGCGCCGCCGGGTGCGATGGCCGGCCACAGACGGTTGACCAGGGCGAAGTGGCCGAGGTGGTTGGTGGCGAACTGGGCCTCCCAGCCGGGACCCACGCGGGTCTCCGGGCAGGCCATGATCCCCGCGTTGTCAATCATCAGGTCGACCGTGCGGCCCGAGGCGAGGAAGCGCTCGGCGAAGGCCCGCACGCTCTCCAGGTCGCCGAGGTCGAGCTCGTCCACCTCGACGCCGTCGAGACCCGACAGGGCTTCCCGCGCGACGGCGGGGCGGCGGGCCGGAACGACGACGCGGGCGCCGGCCCCGGTCAACGACCGCGTGGTCTCCAGGCCGAGTCCCGAGTAGCCGCCGGTGACGATCGCGAGCCGTCCGGTCAGGTCGATACCGGCGAGGACCTCGTCGGCGGTGCTCGTCGCACCGAATCCGGATCCGATCTTGTGCTGTGCAGTGCTCATGCCCGGAACGCTACGAATTGGAGTGCTCTCGAAGTCAAACGCCGTCGAGGGCGGCGCAGCCCCCGAACAGAGGAAAGCCCCGACCGGACGGGGGAATCGCGGTCGGGGCGGTCAAGGTGTGGGTGCGGATGGCGGTCGCCTCTCGGCGAAAGGCTCCACAGGGCTTCAGCCGGACGATCGTCCCTGTGGGCAAAAGGTGAGGCCCGGGGACACTGTCCCATCCACACCCACGGCTTGTTCAACGGGCAACCACCCTGAGGTGTTCCCCGGTCCGTCCCGTTCTGGGGTGAGCCGCGTCACCCCGTCCGGTCGTCCGGGACGGTCTCGCTCCACAGGTTCTCGGCCTGCAACAACAAGGTGCCCAGGACGGTCGCGCGGGCGGCGGCGTGCGCGGCCTGTTCCCGCAGCCCTTCCTGCAGACGCTCGTGCTCCGCCCACATGGCGTCCTTGACCCGGTCGGCCGTCCTGCCGTCCGGCCCCGCCCCGTCGGAGGCGTCGAGCAGACGACCGCTCTCCGCACGGCACGCGTCCCCGATGAGCTCCAGCAGCCGGGCGCAGGAGCGCAGCGCCGGGCCGTCGGGCGGGGCGGGCGTGCGGTCCTCGTCGGCCGCCACGGCGAGGGTTCTGGTCAGCGCGCCGATGTGCCCGGTGACCCGGCCCCAGCGCTCGTCCTCGCTCTCCGGCGGCAGGGACTTCGGAGCTCTGCGGACGGCGAGCAGCGGCCCGGACGCCAGCCGCAGGCTCTCCCTGCTCCAGCCGCGCGCCGACCTGAGGGCCTCCAGCCGCCGTTCCAGCCGCGCCGAGTCGTGCGACCAGCCGGCCGCGACCTGGGCGTCCCACTCGGTGTCCCGCAGATCGCCGGCGATCGTGTGCAGCAGGTCGCCCGCTTCCCGGGCCAGCGCCGAGAGGTTCTCCCGTACGTCGCGCAGGTGCACCGGCGGCAGGATCAGCGCGTTGACGGCGACACCGATGACGGCGCCCAGTGCCGCCTGTCCGACGCGGTGGCCGACCGCCGACGCCGAGACGCTGCCCGAGGCGAGGGTGAACACCGCGGTCGTCGCCCCGTAGATGCCCTGGTCACCGAAGCGGGACCAGTTCGCGAGCAGCATCAGCACCGGCATGGACAGCGCCAGCGCGCCCAGCGTGTCGTCGGTGAGCACCTGGGCCGCCGACGCCAGCAGCGTGCCGGCGCAGATCGCCGTCCACTGCTGCGCGGCCTGCCGCAGCGAGCTGTACACGGTGGCCTGCACCAGCACCAGCGCCACCCACGGTGCCATCAGGGCCATCGGGTCGCCCAGCCAGACGCTCGCCACGGACCAGGCCAGCAGGGCCGCCGCGGCCGCCTTCAGCGACTGCACGACCAGATCCCGCTCCCGCCCCGGCCCCCGCCAGGCGGCCCGGGCGGCGCGGCCCACGGAGCCCGCCTCCCGGCGCAGCGCGTCGACGGCACGGGAGAGGGGGCGGAGGCCGCGGGGTCGTACCGCATCTGTCACACGGGTCATGGGCAGTGGGTATCCGCCCTGGTCGACTCGTCACGCGACGGTGTCGGCCGCCACCCGGGTCAGGCCAGCGGGCTCTTCGCCAGCGACGCCAGCAGATCCGCCGGGTCGGCGTAGATCGCCGTCGCGCCCGCCTCCTCCAGGTCGGTGCGGGGGATGCCGCCGCACAGGACGCCCACGCAGCGGACGCCGGCGCGGCTGCCCGCGCGCATGTCCCAGACCGTGTCGCCGACGAAGACGGCGTGCTCGGCGGAGACACCGGCGAGTTCGAGGGCGTGTTCGACCGGTTCGGGGGCGGGCTTGCCCTCGGAGACGTCGTCGGCGCTCGCGGTGTCGGCGATCGCGTCGTCCGCGTCGATGGCGCGGCGCAGCGCGGAGAGTTCGGCGCCACCCGCCGAGGTGGCGAGGACGACGGTCCAGCCGTCGCGGTGCAGGCGCCGCAGCAGCCGGCCGGCGTCCGGCAGGGCGGGCAGCCGGTCGAAGTACTGCCCGTACAGGGCCTTGTGGGCGGCGCTCAGTTCCTCGTCCCGGCTCCGGTCCCGGCCGTCGCCCAGGAGGTGCGCGATCAGGTCGGTGGAGCCGAGCCCGACCGCCCGGTGGACGGCGTGCATGGGCACCCGGTGCCCGGCCTGCCGGAAGGCCTCCCACCAGGTCGCCACGTGAAGGTGGTTGGTGTCGACGAGGGTCCCGTCGACGTCGAACACCGCGGCCCGTCCCATGCGCCCGTTCCCTTCGCTGCCTGCGCCCGTCACTGCGTACCGCCCGGGTACCACGTCAGCCGCCCGCCACTCGGTCCGGAGTGCGCCCCTCGCGGGTCCAGGCCAGCAGTTCGTCGGCGGACCACGTGGTGACCACCCGCTCCGCGGGCACCCCGCACTCCTCGGCCCGCTCGCACCCGTGGATCTGCCAGTCCAGCTGGCCGGGCGCGTGCGCGTCGGTGTCGATCGAGAACAGCACGCCCGCCTCGACGGCCCGGCGCAGCAGCCGCCGCGGCGGGTCGAGCCGCTCGGGCCGGCTGTTGATCTCCACGGCCGTCCCGGACGCGGCGCACGCGGCGAACACCGCCTCCGCGTCGAACTCCGACTCCGGCCGTCCCCGTCCCGTCACCAGCCGCCCGGTGCAGTGCCCGAGCACGTCGGCGTGCGGATCGCGGACGGCGGCCACCATGCGCCGGGTCATCGAGCGGGCGTCCATCCGCAACTTGGAGTGCACGGACACCACCACGACGTCCAGCCGCTCCAACAGCTCCGGCTCCTGGTCCAGGGAGCCGTCGTCGAGGATGTCGCACTCGATGCCGGTCAGCAGCCGGAACGGCGCCCAGGTCTCGTTGAGCTCCGCCACCACGTCCAGCTGCCGCCGCAGCCGCTCAGGCGACAGACCGCGCGCCACCGTCAGGCGCGGCGAGTGGTCGGTGAGCACGGCCCACTCGTGGCCGAGCTCCGCCGCGGCCCGGCCCATCGCCTCGACGGGGCTGCCGCCGTCGGACCAGTCGGAGTGCAGATGGCAGTCCCCGCGCAGCAACGCCCGCAGCGTCGAGCCGCCCCCGGTGAGCGGTGCGTCGGCCTCGCCCTGGAGCTTCTCCAGATAGCCCGGCACCCGGTCCTCCAGGGCCTCGCGCACCGCCTGTGCCGTCTTGGGGCCGACCCCCTTGAGGTCCTCCAGCGTCCCGGCCCGCGCACGGTCGCGGATCTCGCCCTCGGGGAGTTCCGACAGCACCCGGGCCGCCGTACGGAAGGCGCGCACGCGGTACGTCGGCGCGCGGGACCGCTCCAGCAGGAAGGCGATCCGGTCCAGAGCCTCGACGGGGTCCATCGCCACCTCCACCTCCAGAGTTCCCCAGCTCCCCGGGGGCCGCACGGCGTGCGCGCGGTTTGTCCGGTACGCGACCGGGTACTGCGATGCCTCATCACCTCGACCGCGTCCACGAGGAGGCCTGCCATGTCCGCACCCGCCGTAGAGCGCAGCAAGGTGGCCGTGATCACCGGCGCCGACTCCGGCATCGGGAAGGCGACCGCCGTCCGGCTGGCCCGGGCCGGGATGGACGTCGGCATCACCTGGCACAGCGACCTCAAGGGCGCCGAGGAGACCGCCGAGGAGGTGCGCGCCCACGGGCAGCGGGCCGCCGTGGCACAGATGGACCTCACCCGGCTGCCCACCGCCGCCGGCACCGTCGACGAACTGTGCGACCGCCTGGGCCGCCTCGACGTCCTGGTCAACAACGCCGGTACGGGCACCATGACGCCCTTCCTCGACCTGGAGCTCGACACCGTCCGCGAGGTCCTGGAGGTCGACCTCGTCGGCCCCTTCCTGTGCGGGCAGCGCGCCGCCCGGCACATGATCCGGCAGGGCCACGGGGGCCGGATCGTCAACGTGACCTCCGTCCACGAGCACCAGCCCAGGGTCGGCGCCGCCCCCTACTGCGCGGCCAAGGGCGGCCTGGGCCTGCTCACCCAGGTCATGGCCCTGGAGCTCGCCGAACACGGCATCACCGTCAACGCGGTCGCGCCCGGCGAGATCGCCACGCCCATGACCGGCCAGGAGGACACCGACCCGCACACCGAGGACCGCCCCGGCGTCCCGCTCGGCCGCCCCGGCGACGCCCGCGAGGTCGCCGCCGTGATCGCCTTCCTGGCCGGCCCCGACGCCTCCTACGTCACCGGCGCCTCCTGGAGCGTGGACGGCGGCATGCTCCGCATGGGCCCGCAGGCCGGCTCCCACCTGGGCGACGACGAGTGGCGGCGCCCCTGAACCGGCCCGGCCGGCCCGGGTGACGCGCGGCGACAGCCATGAGACTGCGCACCAGCTCCTGCGACGGCCCCGGCTTCACCCGGGTCCGCCACGGTCGCGGCTTCCGGTACCGGGACGTCGACGGCGAGCCGCTGACCGACCCGGAGCAACTGGCCCGGATCCGCGCCCTGGTCATCCCGCCCGCCTGGCGCGAGGTGTGGATCTGCCCGTGGCCCAACGGCCACCTCCAGGCCGTGGGCACCGACGACGCCGGGCGGCGCCAGTACCTGTACCACGAGCGGTTCCGCGCCCAGCAGGAGCAGGCCAAGCACGAGCACGTGCGCGAGGTGGCCCGCGCCCTGCCCGAGCTGCGCGCCCGGGTCGCCGTCGACCTCGCCGGACGCGGACTGAGCCGGGCCCGGGTGACGGCCTGCGCGGTACGCCTGCTCGACCTCGGCTTCTTCCGCGTCGGCAGTGACCGGCACACCCGTACGAACGAGACCTACGGCCTGACGACCATGCTCCGCGACCACGTCACCTGCGGCCGCGACGAGATCACCTTCAGCTACCCGGCCAAGGGCGGCACCGAGATCGTCCGGGCCCTCGTCGACGAGCAGGCCCTGGCCGTCGTACGACGACTGCTGCGGCGCCCGCGCGGCGGGGAGCGGCTGCTGGCGTACTGGGAGCGGGGCGCGTGGCACGACCTGCGCGGCGGTGACCTGAACGAGGCGCTGCGCCGCCTGTCCGGGACCGACATCACCGCCAAGGACTTCCGCACCTGGCACGCCACCGTCCTGGCCGCCGTGGCACTCGCCGTCACCACCCGGGACGCCCGGGCCACCCCCGCCGCCCGGCGCCGGCAGGAGAGCCGGGCCGTGCGCGAGGTCAGCCACTACCTGGGCAACACCCCCGCGGTCTGCCGTGCCTCCTACATCGACCCCCGTGTCTTCGAACTGTTCGAACATGGCAGGACCGTCGCCCCCGAGCTCACCCGGCTCGGTGAGCACGGGGAGTTCGGGCGCCCGGCCACCCAGGGGGCCGTCGAGGCGGCCGTGCTCGATCTGCTGGGCGGGTGACCTACGCCTCTCCCTTCCGCGGGTTGCGCTCTACGCTCTATCCATGACCGAAATCGCGAGCCCGCACATCGCCCACCCGCGGATCCAGGTGCTCGGGGTACAGCCGGGCACGCCGCCCTTCCGGATCGTCGAGATCGACGGTCAGGTCGTCGGCGAGGCGAAGACCGTCACCGACGTCCTGGAGGCCGCCGCGGCCTTCGGCATCACGGTCCACGACCTGGACGACCCCGAGGTGGTCCGCTGGGTGGGCGGCGACAAGTTCACCTGGCACCGGCACTGAGGGGTGGCCGCCGCCCGAGGACGGGAGCGAGGATGAGCCGGTGACCCCGCCTCCGTTCGACGTGGGCGCCTTCCTGCGGCTGACGCCCGCCTCGCTCACCGCGGCCGGCCTCAGCTGTGCACCGCCCGGCTGAGCCGCCGCCCCAGCAGCAGGTAGCCGATCAGGGCGCCGGTCGTGTTGAGGATGACGTCGTCCACGTCGAAGGCACGGCCGTCGACCAGCGCGCCCTGCGCGAACTCCACCATCAGCATGACGATCGCGGTCAACAGCAGCACCCGCAGGACCCCCCGGGTGCGCGGCGCGAGCACCGGGACCAGGATGCCGAACGGGATGCCCAGGACAAGGTTCCCGCCGATCTGCCGGACCGCGTCCCGTAGCTCGGGCTGGTCCAGGTAGGCACGCAGCGAGCTGCCGGGGCGCATGTTGGTGTGGGTCAGCGGCGCCGACGCGGGGGAGGGCTCCAGCGTCAGCCGGGCCAGCACGACCGCGAACGCCACCATGAACGCGAAGGCGAACAGCATCGCCAGCAGCCGGAGGAGGAACGGCAGGGGACGCCGCCCGCCCCGGGCCGGCCGCCCGCCCCGCTCGGCCCTGCCGGACCTGGGCCTCGCCCCGGCCCCGGCCTTCCCGGGGTTCGGCCGCGCCTTGCCGTCGGCCTTTCCGGACTCGGGCGGCACCTTGCCCTCGGCCTTGCCCGACCGGGGGCGCGTCTTGCTCCGGTCGGGTGCCTCGGACCTGGGAGTGCGCAGGCGAAACGCGGAACGCGGAAAGGCTGCACGGGCCATTCGGTCCTCCAGTCTTCAACTTCCCTGCGACATAAGGCGATTACCCGGGAAACGGCCGAGAATGCCGTGGCGCCGCGTGACATCGGCCCGCCCCCGCCCGCGTTTCCCTTCCCGCGGTGGGGGCACTCCGGGCGGAGACCCGCGCGCGCCGCCACCACCCCCGCGCGGGGCGGTGTTTGGATGGCGCCACTCATGAGCCCGCACGTGAGCAGGGAGGTGGCGCATGACCCCGCGAGCAGCCATGCGTACGACACTCCGCGCCGCGGCCGAGTTCCTGGCCTGGTGGACCGGGCTCGCCGTGCTGTGGCTGATCCTCATCAGCGCCGTGGGCCCCCTGGAACTGGCGGTCGGCGCGACCGTCGCCGCCCTGGGGGCACTCGCCGCCCGCGCCGCCCGGCGGGCGGTGACCGGACGGTGAACGGCTGGATCCTCGCCGCGACCGTCGCCCTGGGCGCGGGTGCGGGAGCCACCCTGTGGGGCGTCGCCACCGGCCCGCTGCGCCGCCGGGTCGTCGCCCAGAACCTCTCCACCGCCCTGGCCTGCCTCGTCCTGCTGCTGCTCGCGCAGGGCTACGACCGTCCCTCCTACGTCGATCTCGCCCTGGTCCTCGCCCTGCTGGGCCCCGTCGGCACCCTGGTCTTCGCCCGGCTGCTCGCCGACGACCTCGCCGAGGATCCGCCGCGCGCCTGGGGACCCACCTACCTGGTCGTGGGCGCCGGCGCGGCCGTCGTGACGGCACTGTGCGTGGCCACCGGTCCCAGCCGCGCGTCGGCCAAGCTCCTGGTCGTCGGAGCGCTGCTGATCGGCGGGAACGTCGTCGCCTCCCGCGCGCTGTCCGGCGGGTTCTCAGGGCTGCGCCGTGGCTGACGCGGTGATCATCGTCGCGCTGCTGCTGGTCGCCGCGGCCGCGACCACGGCGGTCCTGGTCCGCGACCCGGTACGCCAGGCCCTGGTCCTGGCCGTCCTCGGCGTGCTCCTCGCGGTGCTGTTCACGACGCTCCAGGCACCCGACGTCGGCCTGTCGCAGTTGGCGGTGGGCTCCGCGCTCACCCCGCTGTTGCTGCTGCTGACGGTGCGCAAGGTCAGGCGGCGCGGGCGGAAGGAGGGCCCACGTCGGTGAACCGGCGCATCCGGCTGTGGCTCGTGGCCGTGGCGGGGACCGCACTGGCCGCCCTGCTCGTCGCCGCCTGCCTGGACCTTCCGGACTTCGGCGGGGACCGCCACCCCTACGGCGACCGGGCCGTGGACGCGTCCCTCGCCCGGCACACCGCCAACACCGTCGCCTCCGTCAACTTCGACCAGCGGGCCTTCGACACCCTCGGCGAGCTGACCGTCCTCTTCGCGGCCGTCGTGGGCTGCGTGGTCCTGCTCCGCCAGACCCGCGACGAACACCGCGCCCGGCCCGAACCCGAGCCCGTGGCCCGCCCGGTCCGCCGCTACGCCCTCGCCGTGCTGCCGGTCGCCCTGCTCACCGGCCTGTACGTGATCGCCCACGGGCAGCTCAGCCCGGGCGGCGGCTTCCAGGGCGGAGTCGTCGCCGCGACCGCCCTGCACCTGCTCTACCTGGGCGCCGACTACCGCGCCCTGGAACGCGTCCGACCGCTCGGCCTGTACGAGGCCGGTGACGCGGTCGCCGTCTCCGCGTACCTCGTCACCGGCCTCGCCGGCCTGATCGGCGCCACCGCGTTCCTCGCCAACACGCTGCTGCCGTACGGCACGTTCAACACGCTGTCCTCCGGCGGCACCGTGCCCCTGCTCAACGCGGCCGTCGGCATGGAGGTCGCCTGCGCGGTCGTCGTGCTGCTCGCCCGCTTCCTGGACCAGGCCGTCGAGATCGAGGACCCCACCGGGAAGGGGAGCGGAACACCATGACCGCCGTGACACACGTCCTGCCGTACCTGGTCGCCGTATGGATCTTCCTGATCGGCTGCTACGGCCTGGCCACCAGCCGGAACCTGATCCACGCGGTCGGCTGCCTCTCCGTCTGCCAGGCCGCCACCTACGTGCTGCTGCTGGCCGTCGGCTACCGCGACGGCGCCACCGCGCCGGTGTTCTCCGACGTGGAACCGGGATCGCGGCCCGTGGTCGACCCGGTGGTGCAGGCGCTGGCGCTGACCGATGTCGTGGTCGGCGCCACGGTCACCGCCCTGCTGCTCGCCCTCGTCGTGCAGGTCGCCAAGCGGCACGGCACCGTCGACCCCGACGAACTCTCCGAGCTGCGCGGCTGATGGACGACCTGCTGCCGCTCCTCGTCGCCCTGCCGCTGCTCGGGGCCGCCGTGCTGGTGGCCGGCGGCCGTCTCGTGCCCCGGCTGGTCGCCGAGTCCGTGGCCTGTGCCGTCTCGGCTGGCACGGCCGCGCTCGCGCTCGTGCTGCTCCTGAACTGCTCGCCGCCCATGGTCGAGTGGGCCGGCGGCTGGGTGCCCGTGAACGGACGGAGCGTCGGCATCGTCCTGGTCGGGGACGGCCCCGGGCTCGGCATGGCCGCGCTCGCCTCGCTGCTGACACTGGCCGCCCTGGCATACTCCTGGCGCTACTTCGACGAACCGCCGCGCGGCCACGCCGGGTCCTTCCCCGCGCTGGTGCTGCTCTTCCAGGCCGGCATGTGCGGGTTCGCGCTCGCGGGCGACCTGTTCAACGCGTTCGTGTGGTTCGAGCTGATGAGCGTCGTCGCCTACGCGCTCACCGGCCACCGGGTCGAGGAGGCCCGGGCCGTGCAGGGCGCGCTGACCTTCGCGGTCGTCAACTCGCTGGGCGCCTACTGCCTGCTGATGGGCATCGCGCTGCTGTACGCCCGGACCGGCGAGCTCGCCATGACGCAGATCGGGCGGGGCCTGGACCGCGCGGCCGGACCGGACGGGCCCGACGTGCTCGTGCTCGCCGCGTTCGTCCTCGTCCTGACCGGACTGCTGGTCAAGGCCGCCGCCGTCCCCTTCCATTTCTGGCTCCCCGACGCGCACGCCGTCGCCCCCACCCCCGTGTGCATGGTGCTGTCCGGGGTCATGGTCGAACTCGGCGCCTACGGTGTGTGGCGGGTGTACGGCACCGTGTTCGCCGGGCCGGGCGGGATCCCGGCCGCCGACTTCGAACGGGCGCTGACGGTGCTCGGCGCGCTGACCGCGGCGGTCGGCGCGATCCTGTGCTGGTACCAGCGGCACCTCAAACGACTGCTGGCCTACTCCACGGTCGCCCACATGGGTCTCTTCCTCCTCGGCATCGGCGTCCTGAAGCCCGAGGCCGACGACGGGATCGCCCTGTACCTGCTCGGCCACGCCGGAGTGAAGGCCGCCCTGTTCGCCTGCGCGGGCATCCTCCTGGACCGCTACGGCAGCGTCGACGAGCACGCGCTGCGCGGGCGGGCCCGCGAACTGCGCGGTGTCGCCGTGCTGTTCACCCTCGGCGCCCTGGGGCTGGCCGGGCTGCCGCCCTTCGGGACGGCGCTCGGCAAGTCGATCACGGAGGAGGCGGTGGGCGGTCCGCTGACCGTGCTGTACGTCCTCGCCACGGCCGTCACCGCCGGGGCGGTGCTGCGGGTCGCCGCCCGGGTCTTCCTCGGCCTCGGCCCGCCGCCCGAGAACGGCGACGCCTATGAGACGACCGGCTCCGGCGAGCGGCCCGAGACCCGTCACCGGCTGGGCCGGATCCCCGACTCCATGAAGGCGGTCCCCGCGGTGCTGCTCGCCGGAGTCCTGGCCGTCGGAGTGGGACCCGGCTTCGCCGACGTGGTCGCCCACGCCGTGAACGAAGCCGGGTCCGGCGGCGTCCTCGTCGCCTCCGTGCACTGGACCCCGGCAGGGATCCTGCTCGGCCTGGCCTCGACCGCGCTGGCCGTGGGCCTCGCGGCCGTGGCCGTCACCCGCCCGAAACTGCTCGCACCGGCCTGGGCGCTGCCGCTGCGGCGCCTGCAGTCCGGCCACGTCGGGGACTACGTGGCCTGGCTGCTGGTGGGCGCCGCCGTGCTCGGCGCCCTGGCGCTGCCGGGTGTCCTCGGCTCCTGATCAGGTGCCGTACTTGACGTTCACCACCTTGAAGCCGAGGGAGCGCAGCAGCCCTTCGAGCATGTTCGTGGTGTTGATCTCGGCGCGTTTGGTCAGTTCGCTCTCCTTCGCCGCCTCGCCGATGTGCCGCACCGCCAGCTTCTGGACGGCCTGTTCGCCGTTGGGGTTGTCGGAGAACAGGTCGGTCAGGCGGTCCAGGAGACCGCGCTGCTTGGAGACCGCGTAGGAGCGGTCGACGTCCAGGGAGGCCTTGCCGAGCTGCGCGTGCGGCAGCAGCAGCGTGGCCGACGTACGGTCGCCGTTGACCGTCACGTCGTTCTTGCCGACCTTGCCGAGGTCGACGTAGGCGTCGACGGAACCCGCCCCGATGTACAGGGTGCGGGAGCCGCGGATCGCGTCGGGCAGGTACTTGGTGTCCTTCTCCAGGTCCACCACGACCTGGAAATTGCCGGAGGCGGCGTCGTAACGGCTGATGTCCTGGATGGACTGGAGCAGTGCGGGGCCGGAACGGTCGTGTGTCTCCGTGCCGAACAGGTCCTTCAGACCGGGCAGCACACTCAGCCGGATCCCGGCGAAGAACACGACGAGCACCAGTACCACGGCACTCACCGCCTTCGCCCAGCCGGGCATGCGCCTGGACATGCGCCTGATGGGAGTCGTCATGCGACGGCCCTCCTTCCTACCCGTTCGAATGCCCCCACAAGAGCCTTGCCAGACCGCCTCGTTGGCCGATCCGTACCGCTGACGGGAGCAGGCGGGGCGCACTAGCGTGGACCACCCGCACTTCCGGCGCGTCTGGAGACCCGGATGAGCACCGACAGCACCGCACGCCCCCTGTGCCCCATGCACCACGTCGCCTTCCCCGAGTCCGGCCCGCCCCGGCCCGGCACCCTCGCCACCGGCACTCCGGTCTGGCTGGTGACCCGGTACGCCGAGGTGCGCCAGGTCCTCATGGACCCCCGCTTCGACCGGCGCTCCCTGAAGGCCGACGACGCGCCGCCGCTGCTCGTCGTACCGAACCTGCTGGACACCCCGGAGGGCCTGCTCAACCAGGACGGTCCCGCCCATCAACGGCTGCGCGGCACCGTCCAGCGGGCGTTCACCCCACGCGCGATCGCCCGCTGGCGGCCCTGGGTGGCCTCCGTGGTGGAGTCCCTGCTCGACGACCTGGCGCGGCGGCCGCGACCGGCCGACATCATCGAGGGGTTCACCCGCCCCCTGCCGGTCTCGGTGATCTCCCGGCTGATGGGGCTCGACCACGCGGACTGGGACCGCATCCGCGACTGGGCCGACCACGCCCTGTCCGGCGGGGCGCACACCGCGGACGAGGTCGGCAGGGCGATGCTGGAGTTCGGGGTGTTCTGCGCCGACCTCGTCGCCGAGCGGCGCAAGGACCCCGGCGACGACCTGGTCAGCGGGCTGGTGGCGGCGGGCGACGGCCTCGGCATCGACGAACGGCAGCTGATCGTCCTGGTCCTGGGCCTGGTGGTGGCCGGGCACGAGACCACCATGACCGCCCTCGGCAACATCGTCGTCCACCTCCTCACCGACGGGCGGGACGCCTGGCCGCGGCTCGCCGAGGACGAGGAGACCGCGGCCACCGCCGTCGAGAACCTGCTGCGCACGGTCCCGCTCAGCGAGGGCCGGGTGCTGCCCGGCCTGATCCGCCGCGCCGTCGAGGACGTCGAACTCGGCGGCGTGAGCATCCCGGCGGGCGCGGTCGTCGCCGTCCAGACCAACTCCGCCAACCGGGACCCTGAGGTCTTCCCGTCCGGCCCCGCCGACCTGTTCACACCTCCGAGCGCGCCGACCGTGGTCTTCGGCGCCGGCCCGCACCACTGCCTGGGCGCCTGGCTCGCCCGCCTGGAACTGGGCCTCGCCCTGCACCGCCTGGCCGTCCGCTTCCCGGACCTCAAGGCCGAGTTCACCCCCGGGACCATCGAGTGGCGGGAGGGCCAGATGACCCGCAGCCCGCGCCGGCTGCCCGTGTCGTGGTGATGACAACCGGACCTGGTGCGGCTTGAGTTCACGGTCACCGGAAGGACGTGACCACCACACTCCCTCTCCGTGCGTGAGCCCGGGCAGCCGCAGCTCGACCTCGCACACCCGCCGGGCCGCCAGTCACGGCCGCCAGGGCGTCCAGCGGCACCTCCGTCCAGGCCTGACGGGAGGTGGGACGAGCACCGCCGTCATGGCGCGCCCCCTCGGTCGGTCCGCAACCGGTTTTCGGGCCCGTAGCATGAGCCCCGGCAGCCGGAATGATCATGCGAGGAGCAGATCGTGCGAGACATCGCCGTGTTCAGCGGGAGTGCCCACCCCGAGCTGGCCCAGGAGGTCTGCGCGCATCTGGAGGTGCCGCTCAGCCCCACCCGGGTCAGCCGGTTCGCCAACGACTGCCTGGAGGTGCAGCTCCAGGCGAACTGCCGGGAGCGGGACGTCTTCCTGATCCAGCCGCTGGTGAAGCCGGTCCAGGAGCACCTCGTGGAGCTGCTGCTGATGTGCGACGCGGCACGCGGGGCCTCGGCCGGACGGATCACCGTCGTCATGCCGCACTACTCCTACGCCCGCTCCGACAAGAAGGACGCGCCCCGTATCTCCCTGGGCGGGCGGCTGGTCGCGGACCTGATGGTGGCGGCCGGCACGAGCCGGGTGCTGGCCATGACCCTGCACTCGCCCCAGGTCCACGGCTTCTTCTCGGTGCCGGTCGACCACCTGCACGCGCTGCGCGAACTCGCCGCGCACTTCCGGCAGTACGACCTCTCGCGCACCACGGTCGTCTCGCCCGACCTCGGCAACGCCAAGGAGGCCGCCGCGTTCGCCCGCATGATCGGCGCCCAGGTGGCCGCGGGCGCCAAACAGCGGTTCGCGGACGACCGGGTCAACATCAACTCCGTCATCGGCGAGGTCACCGGACGGGACGTGATCGTGCTGGACGACGAGATCGCCAAGGGCTCCACCGTCCTGGAGCTCCTCGACCGGCTGCGCGAGCTGGGGCCGCGCTCGATCCGGGTCGCCTGCACGCACGGACTGTTCGCCGCCGGGGCCCTGAAGCGGATCGGCGAGCAGCCGGACGTCCTGGAGATCGTGTGCACCAACACCGTGCCCGTGCCCGAGGAGGAGCGCACCGACAAGCTGCGGATCCTGACCGTCGCCCCGGCGCTCGCCGAGGCGGTACGCCGGATCCACAACGGTGAGTCCGTCAGCGCCCTGTTCGACGCGCCGCGAACCGAATAGACAGGAAGGAGCACACCACGGCTCGGCATCACCCGGATGCTCAGGAGGGCTCGCAGTGGCCAAGGCGAAGTTCGAGCGGACCAAGCCGCACGTGAACATCGGGACCATCGGTCACATCGACCACGGCAAGACGACGCTCACGGCGGCCATCACGAAGGTGCTGCACGACCGGTTTCCCGACCTGAACCCGTACACGCCCTTCGACCAGATCGACAAGGCGCCCGAGGAGCGGCAGCGGGGGATCACCATCTCGATCGCCCACGTCGAGTACCAGACGGAACGCCGGCACTACGCGCACGTGGACTGCCCCGGGCACGCGGACTACATCAAGAACATGATCACCGGTGCCGCCCAGATGGACGGCGCGATCCTGGTCGTGGCGGCCACCGACGGGCCGATGCCGCAGACCAAGGAGCACGTCCTGCTGGCCCGGCAGGTGGGCGTGCCGTACATCGTCGTCGCCCTCAACAAGACGGACATGGTCGACGACGAGGAGATCCTGGAACTCGTCGAGCTGGAGGTCCGCGAGCTGCTGAGCGAGTACGAGTTCCCCGGCGACGACCTGCCCGTCGTCAAGGTCTCGGCGCTGAAGGCCCTGGAGGGCGACGCGGAGTGGACCGAGTCGGTGCTGCGCCTCCTGGACGCGGTGGACGAGTCGGTCCCGGAGCCGGTGCGGGACGTCGACCGGCCGTTCCTGATGCCGATCGAGGACGTCTTCACGATCACCGGACGCGGCACGGTCGTCACCGGCCGGATCGAGCGCGGCACGCTGCACGTCAACAAGGAGGTCGAGGTCATCGGCATCCACGAGACGAAGACCCGGACGACCGTGACCGGCATCGAGATGTTCCGCAAGTTCCTCGACGAGGGCCGGGCGGGCGAGAACGTCGGACTGCTGCTGCGCGGGGTGAAGCGGGACGAGGTCGAACGCGGCCAGGTGGTGATCCAGCCCGGCTCGGTCACCCCGCACAAGGTGTTCGAGGCGCGGGCCTACATCCTGTCCAAGGACGAGGGCGGCCGGCACACGCCGTTCTTCGACAATTACCGCCCCCAGTTCTACTTCCGCACGACCGATGTGACGGGCGTGGTCACCCTGCCCAAGGGCACCGAGATGGTCATGCCGGGCGACAACACCACCATGAACGTCGAGCTGATCCAGCCCGTCGCCATGGAGGAGGGGCTGAAGTTCGCCATCCGCGAGGGCGGGCGGACGGTCGGCGCCGGCCAGGTCACCAGGATCCTCGCGTAGGACGGCTCACCCGGACGGCACGGCGCGGGTCACACCGTGCCGGACGTGGTCTCGGACGGGTCGAGGGCCGCGTCCAGCGTCGGCATCGGCGGCAGCAGCCGGGCCAGGCCGGTCACCCGCAGGACGCGCAGGGTGAGCGGGTGCGTGCAGACCAGGGACAGCCGTCCGCCCCGGTCGAGCACCCGGCCGCGGGCGCGGTAGAGCAGGCGCAGTCCCGAGCAGTCGAAGAACTCCACACGGCTGAGGTCGATCACCAGGCGCGCGTCCGGCCGCCCCGTGACCCGGTCGAGGTAGGGGAGGATCTCCATGGCCGCGGCGATGTCGATCTCCCCGCGGAACTCCAGGACGGTGTGGCCCCGGTCCTCGCGGACGCGCAGATGCCGGGTGAACGGTGTCGGTTCCTGCTGCACTGCGACATCGCCTCCTACCGGCTCCGCCAGCGACAGGGGGTGCAGGTCACCGGGGTCCGGGGTGACGGCGTCCTGCGAGCGTAGACGCCTACCCGTGCCCCGAGTACATGCAAAACCGTTCCCCGCCCTGCAAGTTACCCTCGATGGAGTGAATTTGAGCATGTTCGATTGACATATGTCTGTGAATTTCACCTGAGAACTCGCGGCGGTTTTACGACAGGGCCTGCCAGGCCTTGGTCAGCGCCTGCCGCAGCTGCTCGGCCTGGTGTGCCGTGAGGTCGCGCACCATGCGCTCCTCCAGCTCCCGTACCGGCCCCGCGTGCTCCGCGAGCAGCTCACGGCCCGCGTCCGACAGCAGGATCAGCAGCTCCCGGCGGTTGCGGGGATTGCGCTCCCGGCGGATGAGTCCGCGGTTCTCCAGGGACCGGACGAGATCGGCGATCGACTGGGCCGTGACGAACGAGTCGCGCGCCAGCTGGGCGGCCGACAGCCCGTCGTGCCGCTCCAGGACCGTGAGCGCGGTGTACTGCAGCGCCGTGATCCCGGACGGTCTGACCAGCTCGTCCAGGTGGGATCGCACGACCAGCTCCACCTGTTTCACCATGTAGAGGAGGGAAGGGGTCGTCTTGGTTTCCTGGGCGTCGAGCATGGGTTCAGGCTAGAGCATTGACAGGAAACCTGTCTGTAAAGAGACTGCGAACCAACAGGAATCCTGTTGGTTGAAATCTTGGCGACGATGCTGAGGAGCGGTGATGACCACCATCGAGATCGAACCCGGACGGCTGTTCATCGGGGGCCAGTGGCGCGAGGCCGCCGACGGAGCGCGCACCGAGGTGGTCGACCCGTCCCGGGGCGTGGTCGTCACCACCGTCGCCGAGGCGGGCGCCGCCGACGTGGACGCCGCCGTCCGCGCCGCCCGCGAGGCCTTCGACAGCGGCGCCTGGTCCGGACTGAGCGGCCGGGAGCGGGGCCGGATACTGCACCGCGTGGCCCAGCTGATCAGGGAGAACGCCGACGAGATCGCCCGGCTGGAGAGCCTGGACGTCGGCAAGCCGATCTCGCTGTGCCACGCCGTCGACGTCACGAACGCGGCCAACGACTACGAGTACTTCGCCGCCCTCGCCCACACCCTCGACGGCGCCGTCCGGGACACGCCCATGAACGCGCTCGCGTATACGAAGCGCGAGCCGCTCGGGGTGGTCGCCGCGATCACGCCCTTCAACTTCCCGCTGATCCTGGCCGGCTCCAAGATCGGCCCCGCACTCGCGGCCGGCAACACCGTCGTGCACAAGCCCGCCGACGAGACCCCCCTCAGCGCCCTCTACATGGCCCGGCTGCTGACCGAGGCGGGCGTCCCCGACGGTGTGGTCAACGTGGTCACCGGCACCGGACCGGTGGCCGGCGAGGCGCTGCTGCGCCACCACGGGGTCGACAAGGTCGCCTTCACCGGCTCCACCGCCATCGGCCGCCATGTGGCCGGCACCGCCGGAGAGGGCCTCAAGCCGGTCACCGTGGAGCTCGGCGGCAACGCCGCCCACATCGTCTTCGAGGACGCCGACCTGGAGAAGGCGGTCGGCGCGATCATCAAGGCCTTCGTCTTCAACACCGGCCAGTTCTGCATGGGCGGCCCCCGCCTGCTGGTCTCCCGCCCCGTCCACACCACCCTGCTCGGCATCCTCGCCGACGCGGTGCCCGGCGTACCGGTCGGCGATCCGCGCGATCCCGGCACCGTCGTCGGACCGATGGCGGGGGAGAAGCACCTGAAGAAGGTCGAGGAGTACGTCGACCTGGCCCGCAAGGAGGGCGGCCGGATCGTCTGCGGCGGGGAGCGGCTCGACCTCGACGGCTACTACTACAAGCCCACCGTGATCGCCGACCTCTCCAACGACTCCCGTGTCGTCCAGGAGGAGATCTTCGGCCCGGTTCTCACCGTGCAGCCCTTCGACACCGAGGACGAGGCGGTCGCCCTGGCCAACTCCACCCCGTACGGCCTCGCCTCGGGCATCCAGACCTCCAACCTGGCCCGCGCCCACCGCATCGCCGACCGGCTCCAGGCGGGCATCGTCTGGATCAACGACTGGGCGATGCTCGACCCGGCGGTGCCCTTCGGCGGCGTCAAGGACTCCGGCTTCGGTCGCGAGTACGGCCCCGAGGCGCTCGCCGCGTACACCAGGGTCAAGTCCGTCGTCGTCTCGCTCGGCTGAGCGCGCCCGAACCAGCTTCAGAACCAAGGGAGTTCGTACGATGTCCATCACCACCCGCGCCGCCGTGGTCGAGTCCGGCGGCGCACCCTTCACCCTCTCCGACGTCGTCCTCGACGAGCCCGGGCCCCACGAGGCGGTCGTCCGGATGGTCGCCGCCGGTCTGTGCCACACCGACCTCGGCGTGGCGAGCGGCGGACTGCCCTTCCCGCTGCCCGGGGTCCTCGGGCACGAGGGCGCGGGCGTCGTCGAGGCCGTCGGATCCGCCGTCACCGGCATCGCCCCCGGCGACCACGTCGTGCTGTCCTTCACCTCCTGCGGCGCGTGCCGCAACTGCGACGGCGGCCACCCGGCGTACTGCTCCACCTGGCTGCCGCTGAACCTCATCGGCGGCCGCCGGGCCGACGGCACCAGCCCGATCAGCCGTGCCGGGGAGCCGCTGGGAGGCCACTTCTTCGGCCAGTCCTCGTTCGCCGAGCGGGCGGTGGTGAACGACAGAAGCCTGGTCAAGGTCGACACCGACGTACCGCTGGAGTCGATCGCCCCGCTCGGCTGCGGGGTGCAGACCGGCGTCGGCGCCGTGTGGAACGTGCTGAAGCCGGCCACCGGCTCCACCATCGTGGTCCTGGGCGCCGGAGCCGTCGGCCTGTCCGCGGTGATGGCCGCCGCCCTCACTCCGGCCACCACCGTCGTCGCCGTCGACCGGGTGGGCGAACGCCTGTCGCTGGCCAAGGAGCTGGGCGCCACCCACACCGTCGACGCGGGCGAAAGGGACCTCGCCGAGGCCCTGGCGGAGATCACCGGCGGCCGGGGCGCGGACGGTGTCGTGGAGACCACGGGCAACGTCGGTGTCCTGCGCCAGGGCGTGGACGCGCTCGCCGCCCGCGGCACCCTGGTCGTCGTCGGCGCCCCGCCCTTCGGCACCGAGGTCGCCCTGGACGTCAACGGACTGCTCGGCGGCAAGCAGGTCGTCGGTCTCACCCTCGGCGACGCCGAGACACAGTCCTTCATCCCCGCCCTGGTCGAGCTCGTCAAGGACGGGCGCCTCCCGTTGGACCGCCTGATCAGCACCTACCCCTTCGCGGACATCGAGCAGGCGGTGCGGGACATGCGCGCGGGCAAGGCCATCAAGCCCGTCCTGACGTTCTGACCCGAGCTGCTGTTCCGACTCGGACGTCCTCAGTCGACGGTCAGGACCAGCTTCCCCGTGGTCCGGCCGGTGTCGCCCAGCGCATGCGCCTCGGCGGCATCGGCCAACGGGAAGGTACCGGCGATCGCGGGGCGCAGCTTCCCCGCCTCCACCAGCTCCGCGATCGCCTTCATACCGGCCCGGTCGGCGTCCACCAGGACGAACTGGACCCGGACACCGAGCCGTTCGGCCTCCTCGTGCACCTCGGGACCCGTGCCCGGAAGGATCGACACCACCACTCCACCCGGACGCAGCACCCGCAGTGAGCGCAGCGCGTGATCGCCGCCCATGGTGTCCAGGACCACGTCGACGTCCTTGACGGCCTCGGCGAAGTCGGACTCCCGGTAGTCGATCACCTCGTCCACGCCCAGCTCCCGCAGGAACGCGTGCTTGCCCGAGCTGGCGGTGCCGATCACATACGCCCCGCGGGCCTTGGCGATCTGGACGGCCACATGGCCGACACCACCGGCCGCCGCATGGATCAGCACCCGCTGCCCCGGCTGGAGATCGGCATGCTCCACGAGGGCCTGCCAGGCGGTCAGCGACACCAGGGGAAGGGCCCCGGCCCCGACATGGTCGATTCCGGCGGGCTTGGGCACCAGGGCGCGCGCCGGGGCGATGACGTACTCGGCGTGCGAACCGGCACCGTAGGGGTAGGGCAGCATCCCGAAGACCTCGTCCCCGACCGTGAAGTCCGAGGCGCCGAACCCGGTCGCCTCGACCACGCCCGAGACGTCCCAGCCCAGGACGAACGGGGGCTCACCGAGGAAGATCCCGAGGGCCCGGTGCTTCCAGTCGGTGGGGTTGAGCCCGGCCGCCCGCACCCGGACCAGTACCTCGTTCGCCCGCGGTTCGGGCCGCTCCAGCTCCACTTCCCGCAGTACCTCGGGACCCCCGAGGATGTCCTGACTGATGGCTCGCATCGTGTTCTCAGTGCTCATGGTCACAGAGCCTGCCCGGCCCCGCCCGCCCGGGAAATGGCATGAAGGCCATCATTCGATAGGATCGTGCCATGCGTGGGACGAGCGGTGCGGAACGGGTCGTGGTGCTGGCCCTGGACGGGGTCTACCCCTTCGAACTGAGTATCCCCAGCCGGATCCTCGGCGCCGCCGACGGCCGGTACGAGGTCCTGACCTGCACGGTCGACGGCCGTCCGGTGCGCACCAGCTCCGACTTCACCGTCGGTGTCGAGCACGGACCCGAGCTCCTCGCCACCGCCGACACGGTGGTGATCGCGCCGATCGCGCCCGACCGGATGCCCCCCACCTCGCTCCCCGAGGAGGTCCGGGCCGCCCTGGCGCTGATCCGGCCCGAGGCACGCATCGTCTCCATCTGCACCGGCGCCTTCGTCCTGGCGGCGGCCGGGCTCCTCGACGGCCGCCGGGCCACCACGCACTGGCAGCTCGCCGGCCACTTCCGGCGCCTCTTCCCGCACATCGACCTCGACCCGGACGTCCTCTTCGTCGACGACGGCCGGATCCTCACCTCCGCCGGGGCCGCCTCCGGAGTGGACGTCTGCCTGCACCTGGTCCGCAAGGACCACGGCAGCGAACTCGCCAACGCCGTGGCCCGCCGCTGTGTCGTCCCGCCGTTCCGGGACGGCGGCCAGGCGCAGTACATCGAACAGCCGGTCCCCGAGCGGGGCGCCGCCGGCACGGCCGCGACCCGTGCCTGGGCCCTCGAACGCCTCCACGAGCCGCTCACCCTGGCCGACCTCGCCGCCCACGCCCGGATGAGTCTGCGCACCTTCGCCCGCCGCTTCAACGAGGAGGTGGGCCTGAGCCCCGGCCGCTGGCTGATCCAGCAGCGCGTCGCCCGGGCCCGCCACCTGCTGGAGGCCAGCGACCTGTCGGTGGACCACATCGCGGGCCAGGTCGGCTTCGCCACCGGCGCCTCCCTGCGCCAGCACCTGCACGCCGCGATCGGTGTCTCTCCCCAGGCCTACCGGCGCACGTTCCAGGCGGCCGGACGCTGAACGTTCCGGGGCGCCGGAGCGTCGGAGGAGCGGAACAGCGGTCGGTGATCAGGGGGCGGGGTATGCGCGCAGGGGTCGGGGCGGTGGCGGTGGCGGTGCTGGTGGCCATGGCGGTCGTGGGGTGCGGGGAGGGCATCGACGAGGACATGGTCGTCGCGGGGGAGCCCCCGGCCGCGCCGTACGGCGGACCGCTGTACCTGCCCATGAAGGAGGTGGACGAGAGCGGCGAGCGGGCCGTGCTCACCCGGTCGGGCGCCGCGGGACGGGCGCTGGAGTGCGAGGGCGAGGCCTACGCGGGCAGCAGCGGCGAGGAGTGGAGCCGGGCGGACGCGGGGGAGAGCCCCGAGGAGGGCCTGAAGGCGTACTTCGACATGGAGCAGCCGGAGGTCCCGCGCACCGGATACCGTCTGGAGGCCGAGCGGGACGGCCGGGTGCTGTACTCCTTCGACGTGAACGGCAGGACCAAGGTCGCCGTCGTCGTCGCCGAGGACCGGAAGGGCAGACCGGGGTGGGGCCCGGAGGCGAGCGCCTCGTGCGACCCGGCCGAACTCCCCGCGAGCTTCACCGACTCCTGGGGGACCGAGATCTGGACCGACGCGACCGGGAAGCGGATCCCCGTCACCACGGTGCACAGCTCCCTCGGCCCCGAGCACTGCGACTGGCAGAGCGCCCGCATGCTGCACCTGGGCCGGGGCCGGAACGCCGAGCAGTTCGTCCGCGATCCCGAGGGCGTGTTCGAGCGGGACTTGCTCACCGGCCCGTACGACGGTGACGTCCGGATGCCCGACGACGCCCGCGACACCGGATACCGCCTGGACGACCGGGAGTTGTGGCTGACCGACGACCGTACGACGGCGTACGTCCGTACTCCCGACGGCGTGGAGGCATGGCCCCGGACGAAGGACGTGATCGCCTGTATGTGAGGGACCGCAGGCGTCACCGGCTCGCGTGCAGCGCCACCAGCAACTGCCAGACCTGGTCGGCTATGTGAGCGGGTTCCGCGTCGAGCAGGCCGTGCAGCCAGTCGGCCAGTACCCCCGCGAACGTGGCGGCCACCGCCGACGCCACCAGCGGCGCGTCGGCGGCCCCCGCGAGTTCGCGCTCGCGCAGGCTGTACGCCCGCAGGTCCCGGTGCAGCACCCGCCCCAGCGGACCGCCGCCGCCCGGACTCAGCAGCGCCCGGTACAGCCCCGCGTGCGGGGTGAGCGAGGCGAAGAACTCCGCCAGCGCGGGCGGCGCGTGCACCGGGTCGGGCCGGCCGCGCCAGGCGTGCAGCGCCTGAACCGCCTCCCGTACGACGTCCGCGCAGGCGTCGACCGCCAGGGCCTCCAGGCCGTCGTAGTGGACGTAGAACGTGGCCCGGCCGACCCCCGCCCGGCGGACCAGGGCGGCCACGCCGACCTCCGCCAGCGGCCGCTCGGCGCACTCCGCGAGCAGTGCCTCGCGCAGTCGCGCCCGGGTGCGGGCCGCGCGCGGGTCCTCGGCGGCGGGGCGGGTCACTGCGCGATCAGGACGGCGGCCAGGGCGAGCGCGCCCGGCAGGGCCTGTGCGAGGAGGATGCGGACGTTGGCGGTCACCGCCCCGTACACGCCTGCCACGATCACGCATGCCAGGAAGAACACCTGGGCGCGGAAGCCGGTCGGATCGGCGGCGACGAGGCCCCAGACGAGGCCGGCCGCGAGGAAGCCGTTGTAGAGGCCCTGGTTGGCGGCCATGGCGGCGGTGGCCTTCGCCATCTCCTGGTCGAACCCGTGGAAGGACATCCCCGGCTTCTTCTGCCACAGGAACATCTCCATCACCAGGATGTACGCGTGCAGTGCCGCCACCAGGCCGACCAGCACGTTCGCCAGGATCTCCATCAGGTTCTTCCTCTGTTGCTCGGGACGGGGTATTTCTTGGACGGGTGTCCATTATAACTGGACATCCGTCCAAGAAGCCCGTCGGGCCGGTGCCCGTCGGCTCGACGCGGCGGCGGCGCGGCCGGCCGACTGAATCGGCCGGGCCGGGATATCCGCTAGGTACAGGGCCGCGCGGCACGGACGCCTCGCGCCCGGACCTATCGGAGGAGACATGGCCTTGGTGAAAGCGGGCGTCGTCGTGCTCGACTGTGCCGAGCCGGAGAAACTCGCGGAGTTCTACAAGGAGTTGCTGGACGCGGAGCAGACGAACGAGAGCGCCAACCTGGTGGAGATCAGGGGCGCCGACGGGATCCGGCTGGCGTTCCGCCGTGATGTGAACGCGACACCGCCGAGCTGGCCCCGCCCCGAGAACGCGCTCCAGGTCCATCTGGACTTCGTGGTGGAGGAGTTGGACGAGGCTGAACGCAAGGTCATCGGCCTCGGTGGACGCGCGCTGGACACGAGGGACGCCACCGGCATCCACGAGGAACGTGGTTTCGCCGACCCGGCAGGGCACTCCTTCACCCTGCGGCTCATCCCGTCCACGGCACCGAAGCAGGGGTGAGGTGAACGAGGGGGGCTCGCAGCGCCGCGAGCCCCCCCCCGTGCCGTCGTCCGCCGTGCCGTCGTCAGGCCCGTGCCGCCGGTGTGGCCGGGCCGTCCGCCGTCGTCAGTCGCGGCCGCCCTTCTCCGAGGCGGGCCAGACCCCTGTCGAGCGTTCGATGGCCTTCGCCCCGGTGCGGTCCACCGCGCTGCGGACCACGGCGAAGATGGCGCCCTGGACCGCCGCGGCCAGCAGGATCTCTCCCCAGCCGCGATCCCGGTCCAGCGCGTCGGGGGCGTCCTCCTCGTGCCGTATCGCCATCCAGGTCTTGCGGAAGGCGAGCCCGGCCAGGGCGCCGCCCGCCCAGCCCAGGACGAAGCCGACGGGCTGGTAGGCGAGGGGCAGTTTCTTCTTCTTGGCCACGTGGATCTCCTCCATCGATGGGTGCGTTGCTCGCGCGTTCAGGGCCGTCCCCGTGCCGGGACCTCCTCGTCGGCCGGCACCGGCCCCGGCGGTGTCCCGTCGCCGAACGGCCGCCCGCCCAGTTCCTCGCGGTGGTGCGGCGACAGCCAGCCGGACAGATCGGGGCCGAGCGGCACGATGCCGGTCGGGTTGATGCCGGTGTGGACCTGGTGGTAGTGCCGTTTGATGTGGTCGAAGTCGACCGTGTCACCGAACCCGGGCGTCTGGTAGAGGTCGCGGACGTAGGCCCACAGCACCGGGTTCTCCGCCAGCTTCCAGCGGTTGCACTTGAAGTGGCCGTGGTAGACGGCGTCGAAACGGACCAGCGTGGTGAACAGCCGGATGTCCGCCTCGGTGATCGTGTCCCCGACCAGATAGCGCTGCCGGGCCAGCCGCGCGGTCAGCGCCTCCAGCCGCCGGAACACACCGGCGCACGCGGCCTCGTACTCCTCCTGGCCGGTGGCGAAGCCCGCCCGGTACACCCCGTTGTTGACGTCCTCGTAGACGTCCGCCATCACCGTGTCGATCTCGTCGCGCAGCGCCTGCGGATAGAGGTCGGGAGCCCCCGACCGGTGCAGGGCCGTCCACTCGGTGGCGAGGTCCAGGGTGAGCTGCTGGTAGTCGTTGGTGACCAGCTTCCCGCTGGGCACGTCCACCACCGCCGGCACGCTCACACCGCCCGGGTGGTCGCGCTCCCGCCGGTCGTAGGCCTCACTGAGGTGGTGGATGCCGAGGACGGGGTCACGGCCGTCCGGGTCGAGGGTGAAGCGCCAGCTGCGGTCGTCCTGGATCGGATCGGCGACGGCGAGGGAGAGGGCCTCCTCCAGACCGAGCAGCCGCCGGGAGACCAGCGAGCGGCTCGCCCACGGACAGGCACGGCTGACCACCAGGCGGTAGCGGCCCGCCTCCACCGGCCAGCCGTCCCGGCCGTCGGCGGTGATCCGGTCCGTGAAGTGGCTCTTGGACCGCTTGAACGCCTTCCTGCCGTAGGTGCTGTTGCCGTCGTCTCCGGCACTCATGTGTCCTCCCTGCGGTACGCCCTGGTGAACGCGTTCCCCGATTTCCGCCGACGGCACGGGGTGTGTCCCATCCCGCCGGGGGCAGTCGGCGGAGGTGACCGAGACATCTCCGCACCACAAGGCCGACCGCAGGACCCGCGTCACCGTGCTGGTGGCGCTCGCCGCCAACCTGCTGATCGCCGTGGCCAAGGCCGTCGGCGGACTGCTCGCCGGATCGCCCGCTCTGCTGTCGGAGGCCGCGCACTCCGTGGCCGACAGCATGAACGAGGTCTTCCTGCTCGCCGCGCTGCGCCGCAGCCGCCGTCCCGCCGACCGGCGCCACCCCTTCGGATACGGCAAGGAGCGGTTCTTCTGGTCGCTGCTCGCGGCCGTCGGGATCTTCGTGATGGGCGGCTGCTTCTCCTTCTTCCAGGGCTTCGAGGCGCTGCGGGGCGGCTCCGAGGAGAAGCTGAGCGGCTATGTGGCGGGTCTGGTGGTCCTGGGTGTCGCGCTGCTCGCCGAGGGCGGCTCGCTGCTCCGCGCCCTGTACCAGGCGCGCCGGCAGGGCCGGGGCGGTGACGGCCTGCGCGATCCCGCGCTGCGCACGGTGGTCGCCGAGGACGGCACCGCGGTGCTCGGCGTCACCCTCGCGATGGCCGGCATGGCGCTGCACATGGTGACCGGGCAGGTCGTGTGGGAGGCGTCCGCGTCCCTGGCGATCGGCGCGCTGCTCGTCTACGTCGCCTACCGGCTGGGACGCGAGGCCCGCGCCCAGCTGATCGGGGAGGCCGCGGATCCGGAGGCCAGCGGCAGGATCCGGGTGCTGCTGGACGCCCAGCCCGAGATCGACAGCGTGGAGGCGCTGTTCACGATGAAGATGGGGCTCGACGCGCTCCTGGTGGCCGCCCGCGTCGACCTGATGCCCGGTCTGGACAGCGAACGGGTCGAGGAGGTGGCCGTCCGCATCAAGCGGTCCCTCGCGAGCACGGTCCCGGAAGCGGACCAGATCTTCCTCGACGTCACCGACCGGCGCGCCGCGGAGGCACGAGAAAGCCCCGCCGCGACGGGGGAGCGCGGCGGGGCCTGAGGCTCGGGTGCCCGGTCGTCACGCGTCCATGCGCATCCGGGCGAAGATTTTTTCCGAGCCGTCAGTTCCCGTCCGCGGGCTCCAGCACGAAGACCGGGATGACCCGATCCGTCTTCTTCTGGTAGTCGGCGTACGCCGGGTAGGCCGCGACGGCACGCTCCCACCACTCGTCCTTCTCCGCCCCGGTGATCTCACGGGCGACCATGTCCCGTTTCGTGGGCCCGTCCTGGAGCTCCACAAGCGGTTCGGACTTGACGTTGTGGTACCAGACCGGATGCTTGGGCGCTCCGCCCAGCGAGGCGACGGCGGCGTAGCGCCCCTCGTGCTCGACCCGCATCACCGGCGTCTTGCGCAGCTTGCCGCTCTTGGCACCCTTGGTCGTCAACAGGACGACGGGCATGCCCGTGTCCATCAACGTCGTGCCCTTGGTACCGCCGGAGCTCTCGTACAACTCCACCTGGTCGCGCACCCACTGCTCGGGGCTGGGCTCGTACTCGCCCTCAAGAGGCATGTTTCATCCGTCCCATCGTCATCGACTACGGCTGACTCGTACCGAGTTCAACTTCGGCACGTGCGGTATCCATCCCTACCTTGTTTCCGGCCGTTCCCCAAAGGGTGCCGCCCGGCCATCGGCGTTCATCTCCGGCCAGTTTGCGTCCGCCACCGATCTGGCCGAACTTGTCGTCGCCCCATAGGTGCCCGGGGCATCTAATGAAGATCTGCACGACGCACTCTTCGTCTGCGAGGTCTTCCATGACGGAAACGCAACCCGTCGCCTTCCCCCAGGACCGGACCTGTCCCTACCACCCGCCCACCGGCTACGACCCTTTGCGCACCGATCGTCCGCTGAGCCGGATCACGCTCTTCGACGGCACTCCCGCCTGGATGGTCAGCGGTCACACCGCCGCCCGCGCCCTGCTGGCCGACCCGAGGCTGTCCACCGACCGGACCCACCCCCGGTTCCCCGCGATCACGGCCCGCTTCGCGGCGGTGCGGAACAAGCGCGCCGCGCTCCTCGGTGTCGACGATCCCGAGCACCGCGCCCAGCGGCGGATGATGATCCCCAGCTTCACACTGAAACGCGCCACCGAACTCCGGCCACGCATCCAGCAGGTCGTGGACGAGCGGCTCGACGCGATGATCGCGCAGGGACCGCCCGCCGAACTCGTGAGCGCCTTCGCGCTGCCCGTGCCGTCGACGGTGATCTGCGCCCTGCTCGGTGTCCCCTACGCGGACCACGACTTCTTCGAGGAGCAGTCCCGGCGGCTGCTGCGCGGCCCCGCGGGTGAGGACGTCATGGACGCCCGTGAGCAACTGGAGTCCTACTTCGACGCGTTGATCGACCAGAAGGACAAACAGCGGGAGCCCGGCGACGGCGTCCTGGACGAACTCGTCCACCAGCGGCTGCGCGAGGGCGAGATGGACCGCGAGGAGCTGATCGCCCTCGCGCTCATCCTGCTGG
Organism: Streptomyces lincolnensis; assembly: GCF_021173675.1. Lineage (GTDB taxonomy): Bacteria > Actinomycetota > Actinomycetes > Streptomycetales > Streptomycetaceae > Streptomyces > Streptomyces lincolnensis_B. The sequence continues at coordinate 66,117 of NZ_JAIHON010000003.1, forward strand.
TCGCGGGACACGAGACCACCGCGAACATGATCTCGCTCGGCACCTACACCCTCCTCCGGCACCCCGACCGGCTGGCCGAGCTGCGCGGCGACCCCGCACTGCTGCCCACGGCGGTCGAGGAACTCATGCGGCTGCTGTCGATCGCCGACGGGCTGCTGCGGATGGCCACCGAGGACATCGAGGTGGCGGGCACGACGATCCGGGCGGGCGACGGCGTGGTCTTCGCGACCTCGGTCATCAACCGCGACGAGGACGTCTACCCCGATCCCGACAGCCTCGACTGGCACCGCCCGGCCCGCCACCACGTCGCGTTCGGCTTCGGCATCCACCAGTGCCTCGGCCAGAACCTGGCCCGCGCCGAGCTGGAGATCGCCCTGCGCAGCCTGTTCGAGCGGCTGCCCACCCTGCACCTGGCCGCCCCGGCCGACGAGATCCCCTTCAAGCCCGGCGACACCATCCAGGGGATGCTGGAACTCCCCGTGACCTGGTAAGAGGACCGAGGTCATGCACATCGACATGGACATCGACATCGACACCGACGTCTGTATCGGCGCGGGCCAGTGCGCCCTGGCCGCCCCTGGCGTCTTCACCCAGGACGACGACGGCTACAGCACCCTGGTGCCCGGCCGCCGGGACGGTGCCGGCGATCCCATGGTCCGCGAGGCGGCCCGCGCCTGCCCGGTCGGCGCCATCACGGTGTCCGAGACCGTGCGCTGACCGCCGGCAGGTCGAGGACACCCAGCCCGACCCGGCGCAGCCGCGCCGGGTCGGCGACCACGTCGTAGGCCGTGATCCGCCCGTCCGTCACCGTCACCGTCAGGGCGAGCAGCAGCCGCCCGCGCGGGGCGACGACGATGCCGGCGTCGCCGTCGACCAGGGCGAGGGCGGCGAACCGGGAGCGCTCGCGCAGTGCCAGGGTCCCCTCGGCCACCGCACGGGCGCCGCGCAGTTCGGCGGGTACCCCGGGCGGCAGGACGGCGGGGTCGGCCCGGCGGACCACGTCGGGGGCGAGCACGTCGAGCAGTCCGCCGAGGTCGCCGCCCCGCGCGGCGGCCAGGAAGGCCTCGACGACCCGGCGGTGCCGGTCGAGTTCGGCGTCCGGGACGGCGGGAGTGCCCCGGACCTTGTGCCGGGCCCGGCTGGCGAGCTTCTTCGCGGCCGGCACCGAGCGGTCCACCACCGCCGCGACCTGGTCGAAGGGCACGCCGAACAGGTCGTGCAGCACGAACGCGACCCGTTCGGCGGGGCCCAGCCGCTCCAGCACCACCAGGAGGGCGATGCTCACCGAGTCGCCGAGGACGGCCTCCTCCTCGGGGGCGTTCGCACCGGCCCGCTCCGGCACCTGCGGGCCGTACGGCTCCTCCCGCCGCGAGGCGCGCGAGCGGAGCATGTCCAGGCACACCCGGGAGACCACCGTCGTCAGCCAGCCCGCCAGGTTGTCGATGGAGTCGGCGTCCGTACGGCTCAGCCGCAGCCAGGTCTCCTGTACGGCGTCCTCCGCCTCCTCGGCCGAGCCCAGCACGCGGTGCGCCACCGCCCGCAGCCGCCCGCGCCGCTCCTCGAACCGCCGCGCCAGTTCGTCGTGCCCGTCCATCGGTCACCTTCCTCCCTCGTGCTCCGTCACCCCCCTGACGCATCCGACCTGATCGAGGTGACCGGCATGACCCTCCTGCACATCGACGCCAGCGCCGACACGGCCGCCGACTCCGTCAGCAGGCGCCTGACCGACCTGTTCGCCACCACCTGGCGGGCCCGCCGGCCGACGGCCGAGCACCGGTACCGCGACCTGTGCGCCGCCCCGGTCCCGCCGCTGACCCCGGCGTACACCACCCTCGGCCGCCGCGTGGAGCGCGCGGGCTTCGTCCCGCCGGACAAGGTCCCGGCGCTGATCGACCACGCCGCCGAGGAGCACGAGTGGCGGCTGACCCGCCCCCTGATCGACGACCTGCTCGCCGCGGACACCGTGCTGCTGGGGGTGCCGATGTACAACTTCTCCGTCCCCGCGTCCCTGAAGGCGTGGATCGACCGCGTCACCTTCCCCGGCGCGTACGCCGACCCCGACACCGGCGAGAGCCGGCTGAGGGACACCCGTGTGGTCGTGGTCATGGCGCGCGGCGGCGGGTACGGCCCCGGCACACCGCGCGAGCCGTACGACTTCCAGACGCCCTACCTCAGGGCCTACTTCGGCAACCTCGGAGTGCGCGGCACGCACTTCGTGGCCGCCGAACTGACCCTCGCCGGGCTGCTGCCGCACCTGGCGGGCGGGCAGGAACTCGCGGACCGTTCCCTCGACCGGGCCAGGGCCGAGGTGACGGCCCTGGCCGCCGGCTGACCTCAGCGGGCCGCCAGCAGTGACCGGGCCGCCTCGCGGGCCTGCGCGGCAGGCCGGGTGCTCCCGGTGATCCCCGCCGTGACCATGGCGCCCTCGGCCAGCAGGAACAGGGGCCCGGCAAGGGCGGCGGGGTGTCCGGCGGCGGTCACGAGGGAGGTCAGGTAGTCGGCGAACGCCCGCTTGTGGGCCCGCACTTGAGCCGCCACGCGTTCCGAGGTGGCGCCCAGTTCACCGTAGGAGTTGATCCAGGCGCAGCCGCGGAAACCCTCCTCGCCGAACCACCGCTCCAGCCAGTCGAAGACGGCGAGGACACGCGCCCCGGGATCCTGCTCGCGCTCCACATACGCGGCGAGCCGTCCGCGCCAGCGCCCGTCGCGCCGCTCCAGATAGGCCTCGACCAACTGCTCCTTGGCCGGGAAGAGCTGGTAGAGCCGCTTGAGGGAGACCCCGGACGCGCCTCGGACGTCGTCCATGCCGACGGCCTGGATGCCCCGCCCGTAGAACAGCTCCTCGGCGGCGTCCAACGCCCGCTCACGGGCCACCGCACTGTCCATGTCCGACCACTCCTTGACGCGAGAACCAGCGTTCTCCTACGGTAGCAGCCACTGCGGAGAACGCACGTTCTCTCTTACTGTCCCGGAGGATGCCATGTCCGACCGCCCGCCCCTGCCGCCCTTCACCCGCGAGACGGCGGCCCAGAAGGTCCAGGCCGCCGAGGACGCCTGGAACACCCGCGACCCGCACCGGGTGGCGCTCGCCTACTCCGAGGACTCGGTGTGGCGCAACCGCGACACCTTCGTCACCGGCCGCGCCGAGATCGTCGCGTTCCTCGCCGCCAAGTGGGCCCGCGAGCAGGACTACGCGCTGCGCAAGGACCTGTGGGCCTTCGACGGCAACCGCATCGCCGTCCGCTTCCAGTACGAGTGCCGGGACGCCGAGGGGCAGTGCTGGCGGTCGTACGGCAACGAGCTGTGGGAGTTCGACGAGCACGGGCTGATGACCCGGCGCGAGGCGAGCATCAACGACGTCCCGATCGAGGAGAAGGAGCGCCGCCTCGTCGGCCCGCGTCACGCCTCCGAGCGGGGGCTGTCCTTCCCGCTTCAGTAGGGTTCCGAGGTGACCGAACAGGACGAGACACCGCCCTTTCTGTACGTCGTCGTCTGCGCCGCCGGTGTCGCCGCGGGCGTCGGCGAGCTGATCACCGCCGCGCAGGAACGGGCATGGCGGGTCGGGGTCTTCGCGACGCCGACCGCCATGAACGGCTTCTTCGACACGGCCGCCGTCGAGGCGCGCACCGGCCTCCCGATCCGCTCCGCCTGGCGCCGCCCGGGCGACCCGCGGCCCTTCCCGGACCCGGACGCGGTCGTGGTCGCCCCGACCACCTTCAACACGATCAACAAGTGGGCGGCCGGTATCGCCGACACCCTCGCCCTGGGCACCCTGTGCGAGGTCTCCGCCCAGGGCGTCCCGATCGGCGTCCTGCCCTGTGTCTCCGACGCGCTCGCCGGCCACCCCGCCTACCGGGACAGTCTGATACGGCTGCGCGGGATGGGCGTGCGCTTCGCCGACCCCGGGCGGGACGGGGAGTTCGCGTGGGAACGGGCGCTGGACCTGGTCGGGCGGATCGGACGGTGACAGGGGCGGCCGAGCCGCCACGCCGGGACGCCGGGGGCGAGTTCCGCCTCGGACCGCGGACGGGTTGGGCATGGAGCGCACGCGAAGTCGTACGCTCCCCTTCGTACCCATCTCGAAGGCAGGAGCGGCAACGATGCAGTACGTGAAGCTCGGTTCGACGGGTCTGGACGTCTCGCGGGTCTGTCTGGGCTGTATGTCCTACGGCCTGCCCGACCGCGGCGTGCACGAGTGGACCCTCGACGAGGAGGCCTCGCGTCCACTGATCCGGCAGGCGCTGGAGGCCGGGATCAACTTCTTCGACACGGCGAACGTCTACTCGGACGGCACCAGCGAGGAGATCGTCGGCAAGGCCCTCGCGGACTACGCGAACCGCGACGAGATCGTGCTCGCCACCAAGGTGCACGGCCGGATGCGACCGGGGCAGAACGCCTCCGGACTCTCCCGCAAGGCGATCATGACGGAGATCGACCACAGCCTGAGCCGTCTGGGCACCGACTACGTCGACCTCTACCAGATTCACCGCTTCGATCCGCACACCCCGGTCGAGGAGACGATGGAGGCCCTGCACGACCTGGTCAAGGCGGGCAAGGTGCGCTACATCGGGGCGAGTTCGATGTACGCCTGGCAGTTCTCCAAGATGCAGTACACCGCCGAACGGCACGGCTGGACGAAGTTCGTCTCCATGCAGAACCACTACAACCTCCTCTACCGCGAGGAGGAGCGCGAGATGCTGCCGCTCTGCGCCGACCAGGGCGTGGGCGCCCTGCCCTGGAGCCCGCTGGCCCGCGGCCGCCTCACCCGCGACTGGGGCACGGTCACCGAACGCAGCGCCACCGACAACTTCGGCAGCCGCCTGTACCAGGAGGGCGACCGGGCCATCGTCGAGTCGGTCACCCGTATCGCGAACGACCGGGACGTGCCCCGCGCCCGCGTGGCGCTCGCGTGGCTGCTGGCCCAGGACACGGTGGCCGCCCCGATCGTGGGCGCGGGCAAGCCCCACCACATCGAGGACGCGGTGGCCGCGGTGGACCTGGAGCTGAGCGACAAGGAGATCGAGGAGCTGGAGGAGCCCTACACGGCCCGTCCGATCTCCGGTCACTGAGCCTAGGGCCTGTCCGGCGGATCATGTCGCGGTCGCGGGGGTCTGGCACGCCCATCAGCACCGTGACTCCATGCGACCTGATCCGCCGGACAGGCCCTAGTGGGGCCCGTGCGGTTCGAACTCGGTGCCGCACGGGCCGGCCCCCTCGCTCTCGGGCAGCCGGACCCGCTCCCCGCTCATCGCGATGGTCCGGTAGTACTCCCCGATGCGCTCGGTCGACGCCCCGACGTAGTGCCCGATGAACGACCGCCGGAAGCGGTCCGTGGTGCCGTTGGGCTGTGAACCGTGCACCAGACTGCCGTTGAAGAACAGCACGTCCCCCGGAGACATGTCGACCGGCACGGCCGCGAGCCCCGCGGGCGGCGGCACGTACTCCCGCGCGAAGGACACCTCCGAGTCCGCCTCCTCCGGACAGAACAGGTCCATCCGATGGGTGCCGGGCACGACCTCCAGGCCGCCGTTGTCCCGGTCGATCACATCGCAGGCGATCCACGCCGCCACACACGTGCCCGGCTCGACCCGAAGGTAGAAGTTGTCCTGGTGCAGCGCCTGCCCCCGGGCCCCGGGCGGCTTGAAGTAGAACATGCTCTGCGCGGCCAGCACCTCTTCCCCGAGCAGCCCTTCCAGGATCTCCCGCAGCCGCCGGTCCAGCAGGAACCGCCGGGCGAGATCGTCGATCTCGTGCGGCTGCATCACCCGGGGATGGCGGTGCAGCGGATCCTCCGACACACGCGGTGAGAAGTGTCCCGGCACCGGCCCCGCCGCGTGCAGCGCCGTGAACCGGGCGCACAGCGCGTCGATCTCGTCGGCCCCGAACAGTCCCCGGGCGACCATGAAGCCGTCCTCCTGGAACCGCTGGACCCCTGTGGTGATATCCGTGACTGTCATCCGCCCTCTTCCTGGTTCTCGACGCCGAGGTGTGCTCCACTCGTCACGCTAGGCCGCCGTGCCCCGCAGGAGGATGCCCGTGACCGCTGACGGATTGCCCGAGACTGCTGCCACCCCCGGCGACCCCGCACCGCCGCCGGGCCTGGTGGTGGTCGGCCGCTTCGACCAGCGGCCGGGCTACGGCGTCAACCGGCCCCGCGGATCGGACAGTTGGCTGTTCACCTGGACGACCGGCGGACGGGGCCGACTGCGTCAGGGCGGTACCGCGACCGGGGCGGGCGCCGGGGACCTGGTGGTCCTGGGGCCGGGTGTCCGGCACGGCTACGGCGTCGAACAGGGCGTCGCGCACTGGGAGTTCTGGTGGGTGCACTGCGGGGCCAGACCGTCCTGGCACCCCTGGCTCCAGCCGTACGGCACGGGGGACGGGATGTACGTCGTGCCCGGCGCGTCCGGGGAGCCGCACGGCCGGATCGAGGCGGCCTTCCGGCGGATGCTCGCCGACGCCCGCTGGACCGGGACCGGGGCGCCGCCCCCGACCCCGCCGGCCGACGACCGGGTCGCCGTGGCCCACTCCACCACCGCCAGGGAACTCGCCCTGTCGGCGCTGGAAGAGGTCGTCCTGCTCACGGCCGGCGCCGCCCACGCCCCGTCGTCGGAGCGGACCGACCTCGACCCCCGCGTGCTCAGGGCCCAGGAGCTGATCGCGGCCGACCCCGGAGCCCCGCACACCGTCCGTTCGCTCGCCGAGAGCGTCTCGCTCTCGCCGTCCCGGTTCGCCCACCTCTACACCCGGCAGCTCGGCCGGTCCCCGATGCGGGCGCTGCGCGAGGCACGGCTGCGGCACGCCGCCCGGCTGCTGGAGGGCACCGATCTGCCCGTGGAACGGATCGCGGCCGCCTCCGGTTTCGCCAGCCCCTTCCACTTCAACCGGGTCTTCCGCGAGCACCACGGGCTGCCTCCGGGGGCCTACCGGACACACTGCTCAATGGTTGGAACATGATCTCGCGGGACCGGCCGGATGCGCGGTGTAGTGGCCGTTCAATGGTTTGAGTGGCGGCGACCCCGAGCCAAGTGAATCCCATTTCCAAATCAAGCCACCGATGCGACCGTAAACACCTAAGATGCCGGGGCTTGACGGCGGATCAAATCCCGGCTGCGCGCACGCAATGCACAAAAGCGCGAGATCTCTTGTTAGGTATCGCTGACCTGTGCAAAGGTGTGCCGTGTCGGCGCACAGACCATACACATTCTTCGTCGCGCCCAAGTGACCACTCTCGTACGCCCCTCATGCTTCAAAAGAGCTGTCCAGGCGGACGTACCCATTGGTATGGACTTTATGCAGCAGGTCCTCGGGAGGAATACCGCCGTGAAAGACGCAGGGCTGTCGAATTCTCCGACTCCCGCTCGCCCGTCCGCCGTCACGGACGAGCAACTCAGTGCCGAGCTCAAGAAGTGGAGTGGAGCGACCCCCGCGCTGCAACCGGTGGGTGAACTCCTCGACCGGCACTGGGAAGCCGCCTTCGCCTACGCGCGGCTGTGCACCGACGGCGCTCGTCCCGCGGGAATGCTCACCACCGCGGCATTCACCAGGCTCTTCGGCGAAACACTGCGCCAGACCGGGCCGACCTCGGCCTGGCGGCCCCAACTCCTTGTCACGGTCCGCCGTATCGCCGCGGAGTGGGACGCCGACCGCAGACGCGACATGCTCCACCCGGAGCTGAGAACCGACAGCGGCGAGGGAGACCACGCCGTCGCCCGGCTGCTGCCGCCGGCCGACCGCCGGCTGCTGTCCGGCGCGTTCCAGCGCGTGCCGCAGTCGGCCCGCTGCCTGCTGTGGCACGTCGAGGTGGAGGGCGAGCCGCTGGCCGTCCCCGCCGCGCTGCTGGGCCTGGACGAGGAGGACGCCCGGGTCGAACTCGGGCGCGCCCGCGACCGGTTGCGCGAGGAGTGCCTCCAGGTCCACCGCGAACTCGCGCCCGAGCAGGAGTGCCGCCACTACCTCCGGCTGCTGGACGTGACCTACCGCCGCGGCGGTGTCGAGCTCGACAAGGACCTGCGCGCCCATCTGGAGGGGTGCCGGCACTGCCGGTACACCGCCGACCAGTTGCACCAGTTCAACCAGGGGCTCGGCGGCGCGCTGGCCGAGGCCGTCCTCGGCTGGGCCGCGCAGGCCTATCACGGGACCCGCGTGCACATGAACGGCGTACCGGAGGAGCCCGAGGCCCCGCCCGCCCCGGCCGCGCGGGAGATACCGGCCCCGCCGATCGCGGGCGAGTCGTTCTTCCCGCTGCCGGACGCCGCGCCCCCGCTGCCGGACGCCGTGCCCCCGCTGCCCGATGCCGCGCCCCCGCCGCCCGCGCGGACGCCCACCGTCGCCGCTTCCGAAGAAGCTCCGGCGGCCGGTCCGCGCGCCCGCGCTCGCGCCGCCTCGCGGCGTTCCACCCACAAGAAGGCGTCCCGGCGGACCTCCCGCCGCAACCTCGGCGCGGCCGTCCTGACCGTGAGCGGCCTGATCGTCCTGCCGCTGGTGCTGTGGTCCTCCCTCGGCCCCAACGACGGGACCGGCACGGCCGGCGACGCCACGCCCTCGGACGCGGCGGACACCGACACGGGCGCCTCGGCCTCCGATCCGTCCTGGGTCGGTGCCGGTGACGCGAAGCAGGGCACCCTGCGCGGCCGGCTGCACAACGTGGCCTCCGGGCTGTGCGTCGGCGTCGTCGGCACGAAGGCCGTCAAGGGCGCGGAGACCGAGCTCACCGAGTGCTCCTCGGTGGCCGGGCAGCAGTGGTCGTACGACACCGACGGGCTGCTGCGCAGCGCGGAGGACCCCGACCTCTGCCTGGACTCCCACCTCGGCTACTCGGTGCAGCTGGCCCCCTGCACGGGCGCGTCCACGGCGGGTGCCAAGAGCACCCGGTACGACTTCACCCTCCAGGGCATGCTGGTGCCCCGCTGGGACCAGGACCTGGCCCTCACGCCCGCGGCCACCGACGGGGCGGGCGCCCTGGTCGTCAAGACCCGCGACGACGCCGCCGAGCAGCGCTGGGTGATCGACACCTCCAAGCCCGACCCGCAGATGGAAGTGGTCAACTGGGGCGCGGAGGCCACGCCTTCGCCCACGCCCACGCCCACCCCCAAGGCGTCGAAGCCCCCCACACCGACGCCCGCACCGACCCCGTCCACCACCCCGTCGGCCCCCCGGACCACCCCGGCGCCGACCCCGTCGGCCACGGACCCGTCGAACGCGTACTGCTACTACAACCCCTCCTACTGCTCCGGGGGCGGCCAGTACGGCGGGTACCCGGGATACGGCGGTGGCTATGGCGGCGGCTACGGCGGTTATGGCGGGTACGGCGGCGGCTACGGAGGCTACGGCGGCCGCTGAGCGAGGGCTCAGCCCCCGACGAGCCGGAGCGACACCCACAGCGCGAGCACGGCGGCGAGGAGGGCGGCCGGCACGGTCAGCAGGCCGAGCCGGGTGAACTCGCCCAGGTCGACATCGTGCTCGTGCCGGTGCGCGATGCGCCGCCACAGCAGCGTGGCCAGCGACCCGGCGTAGGTGAGGTTCGGGCCGATGTTCACCCCGAGCAGCACCGCGAGCACGGCGCCGGGTCCGGCCGCCGAGGTCAGCGGCAGCAGGACCAGCACCGCGGGCAGGTTGTTGATCAGGTTCGCCAGGACGGCGGCCAGCACGGCGATGCCCAGCAGCGCGGCGAGCCCCGTCCCCGCGGGCAGCAGGTGCCGCAGCCCGTCGGCCAGGCCGTTGTCGACGACCGCCCGTACGACGACGCCGAGCGCCAGGACGAACGCCAGGAACGGCGGTGACGCGGCCCGCACCACCCCGAGCGGGGTGTCCTGCCGCCGGACCAGCGCCCGCCCGGCCAGCACGAGCGCCCCGGCCAGCGCGGCCCAGGCGGGCTCGACGCCGACGGCGGAGGTCACCACGAACCCGGCCAGTGTGCAGCCCACGGTGACCAGCGCGAACACCGGCAGCGCGGGTGCCTCGGCCGGCTCGGGGGAGGGCGCGACCTCCCTCAGCTCGCGGTGGAAGAAGCGCCGGAAGACCAGGTACTCGGCGGCGATCGCGACCAGCCAGGGCAGCGCCATCAGCGCCGCGAACCGCGTGAAGCTCAGCCCGCTGGCCGCGAACGCCAGCAGGTTGGTGAGGTTGGAGACCGGCAGCAGCAGCGAGGCCGTGTTCGACAGGTGCGCGCTGGCGTAGGCGTGCGGCTTGGCGGGGACGCCCATGCGGGTGGCGGTGACGAACACCACCGGCGTCAGCAGCACCACCGTGGCGTCCAGGCTGAGGACGGCCGTGATCGCCGACGCCAGCACGAACACCGCTGTCAGCAGCCGCCCGGGCGAGCCCGCCGCCCGCCGGGCCATCCAGGCCCCGCACGCGTGGAAGAGCCCCTCGACGTCGCAGAAGTGGGCCAGCACCAGCACGGCGGCCAGGAACCCGACCACCGGCCCGAGCCGCTCGACCTCCTGCCACGCGTGCTCCGGCGAGATGATCCCGGTCGCGATCGCCACCCCCGCCGCCGGGACGGCCAGCACGGCCTCCGGCCATCCGAAGGGCCGCAGGACCGCCCAGGCGAGTACGGCGACGAGCAGGAGGACGGAGAGGGTTTCGGCGAGCGGGGTGTTCAGGGCGGATCCTTCAAACGTGAACAAGTGTGCGCGTCCATGAAACCAGGTTTCGGTAAGAGGCCGGTCTGACCGGCTTGGACGGCTTGCCCCCGCCTGGGCGTCGCGTTCTCCGGGCGGTCGGCGTACGCGCCTCCTGCGCACCGGGGACGGTGGTGTCGGCGGTGGGCGCGCACGTCGTGCCGGGGCGGATCAGGCCCCGGTGCCGGGGCTGAATGTGATGAGCCGGACTGTGGACTCGTTGCCGGAGACCGGCACCCGGCCGCCCTTCCAGGTGACCTGCAGTGGTGCGCGCTCGTCCGGTGGGGTGACGAGCAGGGTCGCGGGGGTGGCGGCGCGGGCTCCGCTGACCTCGGGGTTGGCGAAGGTCAGGCCGGCCCAGGCGCTGGCGCCCGGGGCCAGGGTGACCGTTTCGGGCGGGTCGGGGGAGCGCACGGGGTCAGGACCCAGCTGCTTGCCGGACGCGTCGAGGAAGGCGGCGCCCGGATAGCCGCGCACGGTGCAGGTGCGGTCGGAGGTGTTGGTGAGGACGATTGGGAAGTTCTCCTGCCCTGCCCCCGGGTTGTTGCGGCCGACCGACGCGCGCAGCTCGGGGGTGTGGCAACGGGTGCCGGTCGCCGGTGCCGGGGCATCGGTCGTCCCGGGCGGCGAGGCGGTCGGCGTGGCCGTGGCGCCCGGCTCGGCGGTCGTCGTGGCGGGGCCCGGCGAGGGGTCGGCGGCGGGGGAGGAGGCCGGGGTGGTCGTGGGTCCGCCGGTCGCCGGGGCGGCCGTGCCGGGCACGGTCCGCGGAGCGCCCGCGTTCTCCGCACCGGTGCCGCAGGCGGTCACCGCAGCGAGCACCGCGACCGTGCTCGCGAGCAGCCCCGCCCGCCTCCTGCCTGGGGACGTCTTGACCATGTCAGTCCACACTCCCGGAACTCCCCACACGTGGGACGGACGCCTCACGCGTGTACGGCGCTCTGTGCCCCGTCACAGAGGTCCGATGCGGCCGGACCCGGAAAAGTTCGCGCAGCCCGGAGAAAAATCCTGTCAGTCTCCGACGCGTACGGCATCCAGGACGCGGTCGGCCACCGAGGCACCCCCGCTCTGCCGGATCTGCACATACACCTGGGGCCGCTTCCCGCCGTCCGCCGGGAGGAGCGCCGCCTCCGTGACCGATCCGTCGTCCCCCGGACAGCCGCTCCACCTGCGGATCCTGCCGTGCCACACGGCACCGGCGTAATCGCGGGCGCCGTCGTAGCGACAGCCCGGATGGACGACCCCGTTCACCGCGGCCGTGACGTCACCGCGCTCGCTCAGGCCCACGAACACGCCGTTCACCGCCGCGCCGAGGTCCTGCCAGGCCTCCACGTCGTCGGCGACGACCAGCCCCGGCTCGCGCCCGGCGGGCAGTCCGAGGAGCCGCGGATCCCAGCCCGAGGCGCGCAGCTGCCGCCCCCACGCGCCCGGCACCTCGGCCCTGATCCGCCCGGTGCCGTCCTCGACCCGCACCTCCGCGACCGGGGAGTGCCGGTCCACCAGCACGGATGTCACCCCGCCGGCCACCACCGCGACCACGACACACCCCAGCACCAGCACCCGCCCGCGGCGGCCGGAGCGCGGGCCGGACGCCTTGGCCGCCAGCCGCTCCAGCTCCTCGGCGAAGGCCCGCGCACTGGGCCACCGCCGCCCCCGCTCGGGCCGGAGCGCCCGCAGCAGGGCCCGCCGGACCTCGGGATCCAGACCGGGGCGCAGCCGGTCGGGCCGCACGATCCTCCCCGGCGGGCCCGGCACCGCACCGGTGACCAGGTGGTAGCCGACCGCGCCCAGGCTGTACACGTCGGCACGCTCGTCGATGCCCACGCCGGGTTCGGCCTGCTCCGGCGGCCGGTACCCCGCCGACCCCGCGGCCTGGGTGAGCCCGGAGGCCTGGGCGAGGCTCTTGGCCAGCCCCAGGTCGGCGACCAGCACCCGCGAGGCCCCGTCCGGGACCCCGGCCAGCAGCACGTTGGTCGGCTTGATGTCCCGGTGCACGATCCCCGCCTCGTGCAGCGCGGCCGCGCCCCGGGCCGCCGCCGCGGTCAGCCGCAGCGCTTCGGACACCGGCAGCGGGCCGTCGGCGAGCAGGTCGGCGAGGGTGCCGCCGTCGGCGTACTCCATCACGAAGTACGGTCTGCCGTCGGGCAGTTCACCGATGTCGTAGACCTGCACCACCCGGTCCGAACCGGCCCGGCGCAGCATCCGGGCCTCGGACAGGAACCGCTCCCGCACGTCCAGGCGCGCCGACCAGTTGTCCGCGAGGACCTTGACGGCCACCGGCGCTCGGAGCACGTCGTCGTGCGCCAGCCACACCGTGCCGAACGCGCCGCTGCCCAGGCGCCGTTCGAGGCGGTAACGCCCGATCCGCTCGACGGAGTGCATACGACTATCATGCCTGCCCTGCGATCGACTCCGAGGGGAGCGCCCGTGCCGGACACCGCTCCGACCGAGGACCTGGCACGGCGTGCGGCCGGCGGCGACCCGGCCGCGCTGGACGAGCTGCTCCACGCCATCCGCCCCGAAGTCGTCCGGCGCTGCGGACGGTTCCTGCCCTGCCGTGAGGACGCCGAGGAGGCGGCACAGGACGTACTCCTCCAAGTCGCCCGGAAGATCGGCACGTTCGAGGGGCGCAGCCGCTTCGGCACCTGGCTCCACACGGTCGTGGCCAACTGCGCCCGTCAGAAGTATCGCGAGCTCAGGCGGCGGGCCGCCGAACAGCCCGCGCCGATCGACGTCGAGCGGCACGCGGACCCCCGTACGACCAGTGTGATCGCCGGTTCCCGCCTCGACCTGCTGGACGCGCTGGACCGGCTGGAGCGTGAACACCCGCACCTGGTCGCGCCGTTGGTGTACCGGGACATCTGCCAGCTGGAGTACGCCGAGGCGGCCGAACGCGCCGGGATCCCGCTCGGCACCTTCAAGTCACGGCTGCACGAGGCCCGCAGACAGGTACGGCCCTGGCTGGCGGCGCCCTCCTGACCGAGACCGGGGTCCGGCTCCTGCGGACGGCGCCCGAGGGGATTCACACCTCGTCGGCGAGTGCGATCTCCGCCCAGATCGTCTTGCCCTCGCCGGTGTGCCGGCTGCCCCAGCGCTGGGTGAGCTGCGCGACCAGCAGCAGCCCGCGGCCGCCCTCGTCGAAGGTCTTGGCGCGGCGCAGGTGCGGAGCCGTGTGGTTGGTGTCGGACACCTCGCAGATCAGCGTGGTCTCGTCATGGATCAGCCGCAGCCGGATGGGGTGGGCGCCGTAGCGGATGGCGTTGGTGACCAGCTCGCTCACCACCAGCTCGGCGGTGAAGCTCACCCCGCTCAGCGACCACCTCTCCAGCTGGGCGACGACCTGCTTGCGGATCGGCCCCACGAGCGCGGGATCGGCCGGGATGTCCCAGGTGGCGACCTGCGAGGACGGCAGCCCCTTGGTGCGGGCCAGCAGCAGGGCCACGTCGTCCAGGGCACCGCCCGCCGGGAGCAGCTCGTGCAGGATCAGGTCGCACGTCTCCTCCAGCGAACCGGAGGAGCGGGACAGGGCCTCGCACAGCAGTGCCTGACTGGCGTCCACGTCCCGGTCCCGGGTCTCGATCAGACCGTCGGTGTACAGGGACAGCACGGTGCCCTCGGGCAGGGCGAACTCGACCGACTCGAACGGCAGCCCGCCCAGGCCCAGCGGCGGCCCGGGCGGCAGGTCGACCTCCTGGGGCGAGCCGCCCGGCGGGCTCATGACGGGCGCCGGATGTCCGGCCCGCGCCACGGTGCAGCGCCGCGAGACCGGGTCGTACACGGCGTACAGACAGGTGGCGCCGACCTCGCCGGGACTGCCCTCGCCGCCGGCCTCCGCGGACAGCCGGACGACCAGGTCGTCCAGGTGGGTGAGCAGTTCGTCGGGGGCGAGGTCGATGTCGGCGAGGGTGCGGACCGCGGTGCGCAGCCGGCCCATCGTCGCCGATGCCTGGATGCCGTGTCCGACGACGTCCCCGACCACCATCGCGACCCGCATCCCGGACAGCGGGATCACGTCGAACCAGTCGCCGCCCACCCCGGCGCGGGCCGCCGGCAGATAGCGCGAGGCGGCCTCCACGGCGGCCGTGCGCGGCAGTGACCGGGGCAGCAGGCTGCGCTGGAGGGCGAGGGCGGTCTCACGCTCGCGGGAGTAGCGGCGGGCGTTGTCGATGCAGACGGCCGCCCGGGCGGTGATCTCCTCCGCCAGCAGCACGTCGTCGGGGGTGAAGCCGTCCGGCCGCCGGAAGCGGGTGAGGACGGCGACGCCGAGGGTCTGGCCGCGGGCCTGTATCGGCACCGACATCGTGGAGTGGATGCCGTACTGCTTGATCCGCTCCAGCCGGACGTCGTCCCAGCTGAGCCAGTCCGAGAGATCGCCGGTGTCCGTCGAGGCGACGATGGTGTGGCCCACCACCAGGGAGTCGGCCTGCGGGGAGGAGGCGGGGTAGACGTCGACCTGACCGGGCTTGGCCACGGCTTCCGGGTTGCCCGGGTTGATCGACCGGTGGGCGGCCCGGCGCAGACTGAACGGGGCGGTCAGCCGCCCGCTGAGGTACTCGCCCCCGTCGGCCGGAGGGTCCAGCAGGTCGACGCTGACGAAGTCGGCCAGGGCGGGGACGCAGACGTCCGCCAGTTCCTGCGCCGTCCGGGTGACGTCGAGCGTGGTGCCGACGCGGACGCTGGCCTCGTTCACCAGTTGCAGCCGCTCCCGGGCGAGGTACTGCTCGGTGAAGTCATGGGCGGCGACGCACACGCCCCGCACCCGTCCCCGGTCGTCGGTGATCGGGGCGATCCGGGCGAGCCAGGCGTTCATGCGCTCGTCGCCCATCGGCAGATACGTGCGCACGTCGTGCCCCCGGCCGGTGGTGAGCACGTGGTGCAGATGCTGCTCGATGTCCGCGCTCTGCGGTCTGCCGCTCATCTCGGGGACCCTCAGGCCCCGCACCCGCTCCTCGGGCAGGCCGAGGATCTCGGCCATGGCGCCGTTCATCCGGCGCAGGCGCAGCCGCTCGTCGTAGATCGCGACGGCGCAGGGGGACTGGACGAGCCGGGCGTCGTCCAGGGGGTCGCCCGGCGGGGACGGGCCGTCGCCCTCCAGCGGGGTCACGACCAGCCAGCGCCCCGGTCTGTCGTCGGCGGGTTCCCTGCGGTGGGCCAGGAGCCACACCGCCACCGTCGAGCCGTCCCGGTGACGCAGGGTGAGCGTGCCGTCCCAGCGGGGTGGCCGCGGTGTCCGTGGCAGGTCCCCGTCGACCAGCAGATCCGCGGCGGAACGGCCCACCATCTCGGCGGCCGAGTAGCCCAGGAGGCGGCGCGCGCCGTCGTTCCACTCCAGGAGTGTGCCCGTGTCGTCGACGACCGCCCGCGCTGTCGCGGCGTCGTCGAACGGATACACGGGACTCATCGGCGCCACTCCATTGCGCACACTCACAGTGAACAGATGTTTTCACTCGGGCTCCAGCCTAGTGCGTCGCGCCTGCGCGTGGACGGGAACTGCTGTGCGGGCGGCGGTGCGGTCGGGTCGCGATCGGGGCGCGGTCAAGGGGGAAATCCGGCCGTTGTGACACCTGGGGTGGAAGCGGCTCACCGCACCCTTGACGGGCGCGTGCGACAGGCCGACAGAATCTGTTTGTTCACGATCAGTTGTGAGTACTTCTGGGCCCTGATGAGGGAGAGCCGCCATGACGGTCACTCGCAGATCGGTACTACTGGCCTCCGCGGCCGCACCGGCCGCCGGCGCACTGGCCGGGACCCCGGCGGCACAGGCCGCCGAGGCCCTGGCGGCGGGGGGAGCCGCCGGGCGCGGCACGATCCCGCTGCGCGACGGCTGGCGCTTCGCGCTGGTCGACCCGGGCGGGATCACCGACCCCACCGGCGAGTACGCCGACGCCGCCGCCCCCGGCCACGACGACTCCGGATGGCGCCAGGTCGCCGTCCCGCACGACTGGAGCATCGAACTCGCCCCGACCACCGAGCACGGCACCACCAGCGGCACCGGGTTCTTCCCCGGCGGCCTGGGCTGGTACCGCCTCGCCTTCACCCTGCCGCCCTCCTACGCGGGCAAGCGGATCTCGGTGGAGTTCGACGGCGTCTACATGGACTCGTACGTCCACTGCAACGGCACCGAGGTCGGCCGCCACCCCTACGGCTACACCGGCTTCGCCTTCGACCTCACCGACCTGCTGCACACCGACGGCACCACCGCGAACGTCCTGGCGGTCAAGGTGCAGAACCGGCTGCCCAGCAGCCGCTGGTACTCGGGCAGCGGCATCTACCGCGAGGCCCGCCTCGTCGTCACCGAACCGGTCCACGTGGCTCGCTGGGGCACGTATGTCACCACCCCCGACATCACCGCCGAGCGCGCCACGGTCAAGGTGGAGACCTCGGTGGTGAACGGGACGGGCGCGGCGGCACCGGTCGAGATCCGGTCACGGGTCAGGGACCCGCGCGGTCGCACGGTGGCCCGTACCGCCTCCACGGTCACGGTCGACGGACAGGCCACGGAAGGCCACGAACTCACCGTCCCCGACCCCCAGTTGTGGGACTTCGAGACACCGCGCCGCTACACGCTGGAGACCGAACTGCGCTTCGGCGGCAGGACCGTCGACACCTACCGCACCCCCTTCGGCTTCCGCACCTTTCGCTTCGACCCGGACGAGGGCTTCCACCTCAACGGCACCTATCACAAGATCAAGGGCGTCGACCTGCACCACGACCTGGGCGCGCTCGGCGCCGCCGTCGGCATCGACGCGATCCGCAGACAGATGACCATCATGAAGTCGATGGGCGTCAACGCCTTCCGCACCTCCCACAACCCGCCCGCGCCGGAGATGATCCAGGTCTGCGAGGAGATGGGCATCGTGATGCTGGTGGAGGCGTTCGACTGCTGGAGGACCCCCAAGAACCGGTACGACTACGGCCGGTTCTTCGACGAGTGGGCCGACAAGGACGTCACGGAGATGGTGGAGGCCGCCCGCAACTCGCCCGCCGTCCTCATGTGGTCGATCGGCAACGAGGTCCCCGACTTCTCCTCCACCGCCGGCCTCGCGATGGCGGACCGGCTGATCGCCGCGGTCAAGGCCTCCGACGACACCCGTCCGATCGTCATCGGCTCCGACCGGCACCGCAGCGTGCCCGCGCCGGGCACCCCGGGCGACCTGCTCCTCGCCAAGCTCGACGGCCTCGGCCTGAACTACAACACCGCCAAGTCGGTGGACGCCCTGCACGCCCGCTACCCGCACCTGTTCCTCTTCGAGTCCGAGTCCTCCTCCGAGACCTCCACCCGCGGCACCTACCAGGAGCCGGAGCACCTCAACACCGGCGAGAACCACACCCCCGGCAGGCGGGCGACCTCGTCGTACGACAACAACCTCGCCTCCTGGACCATGAGCGGCGAGTACGGCCACAAGAAGGACCGCGACCGGAAGTGGTTCGCCGGGGAGTTCCTGTGGTCCGGGATCGACTACATCGGGGAGCCCACGCCGTACAACGTCTTCCCGGTGAAGGCGTCCTTCTTCGGCGCCGTCGACACGGCCGGCTTCCCGAAGGACATGTACCACCTCTTCCGCAGCCAGTGGGTGAGCGAGCCCATGGTCCATCTGCTGCCGATGACCTGGAACCACCAGGAGGGCGACACGGTCGAGGTGTGGGCGTACGCCAACGTCGCCTCCGTGGAGCTGTTCCTGAACGGCAGGTCCCTCGGCACGCGGACGTTCGACACCAAGAAGACCCTCGACGGCCGCGCGTACCTGGAGACCACCGAGGCCACCGGCGACGACAAGACCTTCACCGACGGCCCCTACCCGGGCAGTTACACCAGCCCGAACGGCAGCGCGGGCAAGCTCCACCTCACCTGGAAAGTCCCCTACGAGCCGGGCGAGTTGAAGGCCGTGGCCCGCAGGAACGGCAGGGTGGTCGCCACCGACGTCCTGCGCACTGCCGGCGCACCCCACGCCGTACGCCTCACCCCCGACCGCACATCCCTGGCCGCCGACGGCCGTTCCCTGGTCTTCGTCACGGCCGACGTCGTCGACGCCCGGGGAGTCGTGGTGCCCGACGCCGAGCATCTGATCTCCTTCGCGGTGACGGGCGGCTCCCTCGCGGGGCTCGACAACGGCCGTGAGGAGAGCGCCGAGCGCTACCAGGCGAGCACCCGCACCGCCTTCCACGGCAAGGCGCTGGCGATCGTCCGTGCCGGGACGGAACCGGGCGCCGTGAAGGTGACCGCGCGGGTGTCGGGCCTGCGCCCGGGCACGGCGACCGTACGGGCCGCCCCCGCCCGCCCGGCCGTGACCACTCCGGCCGCCGTGCTCCGGCCCGATCACCCGGCGCCGCCGAACTATCCGTACGCGGACGCCAGTTACTCCGGCCGTCCCGACACGCTGCCGGCCGCCATGCTCGACGGCGACCCGGCCACCGGCTGGTCCAACGCCTTCGTCAAGGCCGCCACCGCGCTGCTGCCCGCCTTCAACGGAGCCCGGACCGAGGACTGGGTGTCGGTGGACTTCGGGCGGACGCGGACCTTCGACCGGGTGGAGGTCTCCTTCACCCTGAGCGCGACCCACAGCCTGCCCTCCTCGATCGAGGCCGAGGTGTGGGACGGCCGGGCCTACGTGGCGGTGACGGGGGCGGTCGTCGACTGGGCCACCGCCTCCGACGAACCGACGGTGGTCGCCTTCGACGCCGTGCGCGGCTCCCGGCTCCGGCTCACCCTGACCAGCGCCCACCCGGACCAGGCACGCGGCGCGATCCGCATCAGCAGGCTGGAGGTCCCGGCCGGCTGACCGCCGCCGCACGGTCCTCGAAACGGTTCGGGCGGAACGAGTCCCGTCCGGACCGTTGACGGGATGTCATGGCTGCAACAAGCATGGCCTTCGCCCACATCTGGGAGCGCTCCCACGCCGAGCGTGACCCGTACCTCTCCGAGGAGCCCGGACGTGAAACGACGCAGAACCGCCCTGATCTCCCTGACGGCCCTGCTCGGGGCGGCACTCGTGGGCCTCCCCGCCCCCGGGGCCGCCGCCGACGAGGTCGAACAGGTCAAGAACGGCACCTTCGACACCACCACCGCCCCCTGGTGGACCACCAGCAACGTCACCGCGGAACTGTCCGGCGGACAGCTCTGTGCCGCCATACCGGGCGGCACCGCCAACCGCTGGGACGCCGCCGTCGGACAGAACGACATCACCCTGGTCAAGGGCGAGTCGTACAAGTTCTCCTTCAGCGCGAACGGTTCGCCCGAGGGACACGTGCTGCGCGCCATCGTCGGGCTGTCGGCGGCGCCCTACGACACCTACTTCGAGGTCAGCCCGCAGCTCAGCGTGTCGGGCAACACCTACTCCTACACGTTCACCTCGCCCGTCGACACCGCCCAGGGCCAGGTCGGCTTCCAACTCGGCGGCAGCGCCGACCCGTTCCGCTTCTGCATGGACGACGTGTCCCTGCTGGGCGGTGTCCCGCCCGAGGTGTACGAGCCCGACACCGGGCCCCGGGTCCGGGTCAACCAGGTCGCCTATCTGCCGGCCGGTCCCAAGAACGCCACACTGGTCACCGACGCGACCGCCAGTCTGCCCTGGCAGCTGAAGAACGCCACCGGCGCGGTGGTGGCCCGGGGCGCGACCGTCCCGCGCGGCACCGACGCCTCCTCCGGGCAGAACGTGCACTCCATCGACTTCGGCGCCTTCAAGAAGAAGGGCACCGGCTTCACCCTGGTCGCCGACGGCGAGACCAGCCGCCCCTTCGACATCGGCACGAGCGCCTACGAGCAGCTCCGCCTCGACGCGCCGAAGTACTACTACACCCAGCGCAGCGGCATCGCGATCCGCGACGACCTGCGCCCGGGCTACGGCCGCGCCGCCGGACACGTGAACGTGGCCCCCAACCAGGGCGACAAGGACGTGCCCTGCCAGCCGGGCGTGTGCGACTACACGCTCGACGTCACCGGCGGCTGGTACGACGCGGGCGACCACGGCAAGTACGTGGTCAACGGCGGCATCTCCACCTGGGAGGTACTGAGCACCTACGAGCGCGAGCTGCTGGCCCGCACCGGGCAGGCGGAGCGCCTCGGCGACGGCACCCTCGCCATCCCCGAGAGCGGCAACAAGGTGCCCGACATCCTCGACGAGGCCCGCTGGGAGCTGGAGTTCCTGCTGAAGATGCAGGTGCCGGCCGGGCAGCCGCTGGCCGGCATGGCCCATCACAAGATCCACGACGAGCAGTGGACCGGTCTGCCGCTGATGCCGAGCGACGATCCGCAGAAGCGTGAGCTGCACCCGCCGTCCACCGCGGCGACCCTGAACCTGGCGGCGACGGCCGCGCAGGCGGCCCGTCTGTACAAGCCGTACGACAAGGCGTTCGCGGCGAAGGCCCTCGCGGCCGCCCGCACCGCCTGGGCGGCGGCGCTCGCCCACCCCGACCGGTACGCCTCGGAGAGCGACGGCATCGGCGGCGGCACCTACGCCGACAACAACGTCACCGACGAGTTCTACTGGGCGGCGGCCGAGCTGTACCTCACCACCGGTGAGAAGGCGTTCCAGGACCACGTCCTCGCCTCGCCCGTCCACACCGCAGACATCTTCACCCCCGTCGGCTACGACTGGGCCAGGACCGCCGCCGCGGCCCGCCTGGACCTCGCCACCGTGCCGAACAGGCTGCCCGGCCGCGACAAGGTCCGCCAGTCCGTCGTCAAGGGCGCCGACCGCTACCTGGCCACGCTGAAGGCCCACCCGTACGGCATGCCGTACGCCCCCGAGGGCAACGTCTACGACTGGGGCTCCAACCACCAGATCCTGCACAACGCGGTCGTCATCGCCACCGCGTACGACATCACGGGCGGCTCGAAGTACCGGGACGGCGCCGTGCAGAGCATGGACTACATCTTCGGCCGCAACGCGCTGAACATGTCGTACGTGACCGGCTACGGCGAGGTCAACGCCCATAACCAGCACGCCCGTTGGTACGCCCACCAGCTGGACCCGAGCCAGCCCAACCCGCCGCGGGGGACCTTGGCGGGCGGGCCGAACTCGAGCATCCAGGACCCCTTCGCACAGAGCAAACTCCAGGGCTGTGTCGGCCAGTTCTGCTACATCGACGACATCCAGTCCTGGTCGACCAACGAGCACACCATCAACTGGAACTCGGCCCTGACCCGGATGGCGTCCTTCGTGGCGGATCAAGGCTGAGCGCCTCGGAGCCGGCACTCGCGTGCTCCACCAGCTCACCGGGCCTCAAGTGCGCGGTGAGCGTGTGGAGCCGCGCCTGATCGAGCGGCTGGTGCACCTCGACGTACTCACCGTGCGGCAGCCGCTTGATCACGCCGGTCTCCCGGCCGTGCAACACCAGCTCCTTGTCCCGGAGTTGCAGCCCGAGGCAGATCCGGCGGGTCACCACGAACACCACCGCCGGGACCACGAACACCGCGATCCGTACCAGCCAGGTCACCGTGTTGATCGACAGATGCAGCCGGGTCGCCACGATGTCGTTGCCGCCGCCCGCCAGCAGCACCAGGTACAGGGCGATCCAGGCCGCGCCGAGCGCCGTGCGCACCGGCCGGTTGCGCGGGCGGTCCAGCAGATGGTGCTCACCCTTGTCACGGGTGAACCGGGCCTCCAGGAACGGGTACACGCCGATGAGCACCAGCAGCAGCGGGAACACCACGATCGGGATCAGCACCCCGAGGACGAGGGTGTGGCCCCAGAAGGTGATCTCCCAGCCCGGCATGATCCGCACCAGCCCCTCCGCGAAGCCGAGGTACCAGTCGGGCTGGGCGCCCGTGGAGACCTGGTCGGCGCGGTAGGGGCCGTACGACCAGACCGGGTTGATGCTCGCCACGGCCGCGAGCAGTGTGAGCGAGCCGAAGACCAGGAAGAAGAAGCCGCCCGCCTTCGCCATGTAGACCGGCATGAAGGGGGTGCCGACCACGTTGCGCTCGGTCCGTCCGGGACCCGCGAACTGGGTGTGCTTGTGGTAGAAGACCAGCAGCACGTGGGCCACGACGAGCGCCGCCATGATGCCCGGGATCACCAGGATGTGCAGCGAGTAGAAGCGGGCCACGATGTCGTGGCCGGGGTACTCGCCGCCGAAGAGGAACATCGCCAGGTACGTGCCCACGATCGGCACCGCCAGCAGGGCGCCGTGGACGAACCTCATGCCCGTCCCGGACAGCAGGTCGTCGGGCAGCGAGTAGCCGAAGAGCCCCTCGAACAGCCCGAGGAACAGCAGCGACCAGCCGAACAGCCAGTTGAGCTCGCGCGGCTTGCGGAACGAGCCGGTGAAGAAGTGCCGCATCATGTGCGTGAGCATCCCGGCCACGAAGACGAGCGCCGCCCAGTGGTGCAGCTGCCGGATCAGCAGCCCGCCGCGCACGTCGAAGCTGATGTCCAGGGTGGAGGCGTACGCCTCGGACATGCGGACGCCGTTGAGAGGGGCGTAACTGCCGTGGTACGTCACCTCGTTCATCGACGGATGGAAGAAGAACGTGAGGTACACGCCGGTCAGGATCAGCACGATGAAGCTGTAGAGGCAGATCTCGCCGAGCAGGAAGGACCAGTGGTCGGGGAAGACCTTGCGCAGGTACTTCTTGCCCAGGGTGTGGGTGCCGAGGCGGCCGTCGAACCAGTCGGCCATCCGCTCGCCCCTGCCCCGCCGGCCGGTGCCGGGTACCTCGGAAACGCTCTGTTCGGACATAGGTGTGGTCCTCCCGATGGCTCGCTCACCAAAGGGACGGCGTCGGGGGACCGGAATGTGACATCACCCCGTCCCGATGTGGCCCACGCCACAACGGAGCCCGTGCCACGACCGTCGGGCGGCGGGCCCGGTACCCCGGCAGTACTCACTTGACCTGGGGTTATTTACGGGTAAGTACCCGAGCGGTACCGTGGTGGCATGCCTGCTCTGAACGTGGAATTCAGCGATCGCGAGCTGGAGGACCTGCGGCAGATCGCCAAGGAGCGCGGTACGTCGATGAAGGCCCTGGTGCGCGAGGCCGCCGCGGCCGACATCGCCCGGCACCGCGCGCTGCAGGAGGGTGCCGAGGCCTTCCGCCGGTTCTTCGCCTCCCATGCCGACGAGTTCGCGGCCGCCTTCCCCGACGACGAACCCCGGGCCCAGGGCGCCGGGCGGGTCGCCTGACCGATGGCTCCCGTGGTCCACATCGACGTGCCCTGGCTGCTCCAGCGTCACGAAGAGGTCCTGCCCGAGCAGCCCGTCATCAACGACTTCTCCGCGCTGGTGGCCGCCGTCGCCCGGCACCGTGTCGACCCGCCGCGCCTCGGCGTGGACTCCGACCCCGCCTGGCGGGCCGCCGCGCTGCTGCACACCCTCGCCCTGCTCAAGCCCCTGCCGTCGGCCAACGCCCGCTTCGCCTGCGCCACCGCGGTGGCCTACATGTTCGTCAGCGGCGTCGGCATCGACCCGCCCTACGGCACCCTCGTCGACCTCGCCCGCGACCTGATCTCCGGCAAGACCGACGTGTACGGGGCCGCCGACCGGCTGCGGTCCTGGCAGATCTGACCCCGTCGCGGGATCTGCCGTCCGCCCTCCGGGCCGCCGACCGAGGGCGGGAGGAACGGGGTCGGCGGCCGTCGTCGCGCAGGAGAGCCTCCCCGAGCTCTCGGCTTCGCTCGAGCCCGGGGCGACCCCCACCCTGCGCGGGGCCTCCGAGGAAAAGGCCGGGTTCCAGTCCACTACGCGGTGCGGCACGCGGGGAGCGTGCGAGGCCCTGCGGCACGTGCGCGTGATTCACACGGGGCGCATGGAATCGTGAAAGGCCGGACGGGGCACATGAGTTGCGCTCGTATCCGACGTGCTTTCCATGAGGTGCATGTTGCCCCGGTGCCTTGTTGGCCCTGTGTGACATGTGCAAGGGTGAACTGTCGGTGTGGGGGGGAAGGACCGGCTCGCATTCGTCCCGAGGGGAAACGGGGGCGGGCGGATGCTGGTGAATTCACGCTCCCTGCACCCGCGCCCGAAAGCCGCGCCCCGATCCCGGGCCCTTTCGGCGACCAGAACTTCTGTGTGCGCCCTGCGCGCGGGAAGGAATCAGCTCAGTGCTCACCCCCCACCCCCCTCGCCCGCCCTACCCACCGTCCGGCGCAGTTCCCGGGGATTCGGACGAGAATATCGGCGACGCCCTCACCGGCCGCCCGGACCACGAGACCTCCCGGTCCGTCGCGCTCCTCATGGCCCGGCACTGGCGGCAGACCCACGAGTACGCGGTGATCTGCCTCGCCGCCGAGGGCACCGCCTCCATGGTCACCGCCGCCGCCTTCCACCAGGTGCTCGGCCGTCTCGCGCTCGGCGAGAAGGCCGTGGCGCTGCGCCCGAGGCTGCTCGTCACCGTGCGGGACACGGTCCGGCAGTGGGCGGCAGAGGACCGGATATCCGATGTTCTGCCGGAGCTCCGGAAACCCGCCGGCACTCGCGGTGTGCGGTCGGCCGTGTCGTCGACGCCCGAACATCGCAAGCTGGCCGAACGGTCATTCCACGCCCTTCCCGGACTTTTTCGGTGTCTGTTGTGGCATGTGGAGGTGGAGGGGGAGTCCTTAACCGTTCCCGCCGCCCTCCTCGGCGTGGATACCGACACCGCGTCGGTGTCACTCGAACAGGCGCGTGAAAAATTCCGTGAAGGTTGTGTACATGCCCATCGAGAACTCGCGCCGACCCAGGAATGCCGGTACTACAACCGGCTCCTCGACGTTCCCATTCGCCGCGGCGGGGCCCTGCTGCCGGATGTCCAGCAGCATCTGGGGCAGTGCGGCCACTGCCGTAATGCCGCCGAACAACTGAGCCATTTCGAGGGCGGGCTGGGGGTGCTGCTCACCGAGGCGGTGCTCGGCCGGGGCGGCCGCCGCTACCTCGACACCCGCCCGGGCCGGGGGCACGAGGAGCCGCGCGTCCGCGTCTCGGGCCGGCACGGCGGCGGACGCAGACGCCTGCTGCCCGGTGTCCCCGCATCCCTCCGCCGCCCGACCCCCGGAGGACCGCGCTCCTCGCGCACCCTGGTCGCCGGCGTCGGTCTCGCCTCCGCCGGGCTCGTGACCGCCCTGCTCGTCGGCGGCCTGTGGACGGACGACGACGGCGCCGACCCGGCCGCCTCCACCAGCGCCACCGGCGGCCTCGGCACCACCCCGGGCGCGTCCTCGGGCACCGCCGGACTCCCCTCCGGGCCCGGAACCACCCGGCTGCGCAACCTCGCGACCGACCTGTGCCTCGACATCGACGGCGAGCCGAAGGCCGGGGCCGGCACCGAACTCGCGGCCTGCTCCGACACGCCGACCCAGCAGTGGTCGTACGAGGACGACGGGCTGCTGCGCAGCGTGGCCGAGCCGGACCTGTGCCTCGACTCGCACCTGGCCGCCGGAGTGGTGGTCCTCGGCACCTGCGCCGCCCAGAACACGAAGCGGGGCGACGACGTCCGCTACGACCTCACGGTCCAGGGGGAGGTGCTGCCGCGCGGGGACGGGCAGCTGGCCTTCACCCCCACCACCGACGACCCGGGCGCCGGGCTCGTCGTCAAGATCCGGGACGGCTCCGCCCGACAGCGCTGGCTGACCGACCCGGTCTCGACGGCGAGCCCGGGTTCACTGTCCGGACCCGCGACGAGGACGCCGTCCACGCGCGTGGTGACGCTCTCCGAGCGGACGTAGAGGCGAGCCGTCGCCAGGGCGCCGGACGGTGGTCGGGCGCCGGTTCTCTCGCGGATGTCCGGAACCGCATCCCTCCCTCGACGCTCCAGGCGTCACCGAGCGGCACGGCTGGCAGTCTGGTGCGGCGATGACCGCGCACGACACAGCTGTGGGGGGCAGGACCGTGTTACGCGTTCACTTCACCGCCGAGGACCTGGCGCGCGTCCAGGTCGCCACCGAGCTCGACCCCCTGTGGGAGACGGTGCTGGGGCTTCAGCAACTGACCTGTCCGGGGCGGGGCGCCCGTGTCTTCCGGCTCTGGCGGCGGCAGGCGGGTGAGGTCGTGACGCAGCGTCAACTGGAAGGCGCCGTACGGATGTTGTCCGCTCTGGTGCCGAGCAGCGGGGCCTTCCCGGACTTTCTCACCCCGGCGGCGGCCGCATCCGGACTCGATGCCGGGCTGGACGCCGTCCGGGGCACCCCGCTCGGGCGTCTGCGGCGCGAACTGCGGTGGCTCCCAGTACCCGCCCGGCGCGGGCCGGCACCCCTGTGGCTGCGGGACCTGGCGGCCGGCGACCGGGACCGGATGGCCGAGCTCACGGACGCGCTGCGCGCCGTGCACGAGGCGGTCAGCGCTCCGCACTGGCCGGAGGCCGCCGCCCTGGTCGAGGCGGACCGTGCCCTGCGCGCCCGGACGCTGCGGGACGGCGGTGTGCACGGGCTGCTCGGCTCGCTGTGCACCGCCGTACGGTGGGATCCGCCGGTGCTGCACGCCGACTACCCGGTCGACCGCGACCTGCGTCTGAACGGCCGGGGCCTGCGGCTCATCCCGTCGTACTTCTGCTGGCGCACCCCGGTCGCGTTCGTCGACCCGGAACTGAGGCCGGTCCTGGTCTATCCCGTCGACCACGGCACCCCGGGCGCGGCCCGGGACGACCGGCAGGCTCTGCCCGCCCTGCTGGGCCGCACCCGTGCCCGGGTGCTGGCGGCGCTGGACGACACGGCGACGACCGGGGAGCTGGCCCGCCGCCTGCGGGTGTCACCGGCCTCGGCCAGCCAGCACGTGCACGTCCTGGCCGCCGCCAACCTGGTGCGCAGCCGACGGGAGGGAAACCAGGTCCTGCACAGTCTCACGCCCCTCGGCAGCGCCCTGCTCAGCGGGCGGGTGCCCCTCGGCACGTCCCTCACCTGAGGTTTTCGGGCCTCCCTGAAACACATGGCGCCCCCGGCACCACGCGGCCCACGCTGTCGGTGGGGCCGGAACCGTGGCCCACCGACCACAAGATCCAGCACGATTCAGGGGGAACACACTCATGGCACTTCGCAAACTGGCCGCGACCCTGCTCGCCGCCGGGACGCTGACGGCGGGATCGCTGATCGGCGCCTCGTCGGCCTCGGCGGCCCCGGCGGGCGCCCAGCTGGACTGCCCGTACTACTTCGTCTGCGGGCAGGCCGCCAACGGCAGCTGGTTCCGGTACAAGACCTGTGACTTCGAGTTCCAGCTGCCCAACCTGATCGGCTCGGGGCCCCTGATCAACAACCAGACGCCGGGCACGGTGGCGAAGTTCTACGACAAGAACCACAAGCTTCTCTTCACCTCCAAGGCGTACCAGTCTCGCACGGTGAACTGGACGCCGGTCTGGTACGTCATCGCCTGCTGAGGCACGGCACGGCCCGCGGGGCGGCGCACGTCACCGCCCCGCGCGGCCGACGGTCAGGCCGGATCCTCGACGAGGTCCCCGGGGCCCACCGTGGCCGGCCCGGCATGGCCGGACAGCGCGAGGGTGAGGTCCAGCTCCGCCAGCAGACAGCGGACGACGTGCTCGACGCCCGCCTGTCCGTCGAGCCCGAGGCCGTAGACGTACGGGCGTCCCACGAGCACCGCCCGCGCGCCGAGCGCCAGGGCCTTGAAGACGTCGTCGCCGGTGCGGACCCCGCTGTCGAACAGGACCGTCAGCCGGTCGCCGACCGCTTCCACGACCCGCGGCAGCGCGTCGGCGGCCGCGACCGCGCCGGCCACCTGGCGGCCGCCGTGGTTGGACACCACCACGCCGTCCATCCCGGCGTCGGCGGCGAGCCGGGCGTCGTCCGGGTGCAGGACGCCCTTGAGGACGATCGGGCCGCCCCAGTTCTCGCGCAGGAACGCCAGGTCCGGCCAGGTCTTGGCGGGATCGGAGAACATGCCGACGAAGTGCATCACGGCCGCGTTCGGATCCTCGTGCACCGGCTTGGCCAGCCCCGCTTGGAACGCCGGGTCGGAGAAGTAGTTGGCGGTGCCCACCCCGCGCAGGAACGGCAGATACGCCTGGTCGAGATCGCGCGGCCGCCAGGACAGCATCGGGGTGTCCAGGGTGACGACGAGGACGGTGAACCCGGCCGCCTTCGCCCGGTCCAGGAAACTCCGGGCCACCTCGGGATCCTTGGGCCAGTACAGCTGGAACCACCGCTCGGCGTCCCCCATCGCCTCCGCGACCTGCTCCATCGGGGTGCTGGACGCCGACGACAGGATGTACGGCACTCCCTGCGCCGCCGCGGCCCGGGCGGCGGCCGGCTCGGCGTCCGGGTGCATGATCGACAGCACGCCGACCGGTGCCAGGGCCAGCGGGGCGGGCAGTGTCCGCCCCAACACCTCGACGGACAGGTCCCGTTCGTGCACGTCCCGCAGCATGCGCGGCACGATCCGGCGCCGCTCCAGAGCCGCCCGGTTGGCCCGAGCCGTACTGCCGTCGCCCGCGCTGCCCGCCACATAGCCGACCGGACCGGGACCGAGCCGCTGCTCGGTGAGCTCCTCCAGCCGCGTCAGATCGGTGGGCAGGCGCGGCACGGCACCCGACATCCCGTTCAGGTAGATCTCGTACTGGAAGTCCGCCCAGTGCTTGGCCATCCGTGCGCCCAGCCTCTCCTCGTCGAGCCGCGTCGCCCCGACCATACTGGCCGGTACGGCACCGAGGTCAGGCCCGGGACGTGGCCGAGGGGACGGTCTCGCCGTCGGGGCTCCCCGGACCGGTGATCGGCGGCACCGGCACGTCCACCGTGCGGACCAGCCGCGCGCCCTCGGGGCCGTACACCGCCCGCGGCTCGGGGAAGAGCCGCAGCAGCGTCAGGAACAGCACCGCGGCCACGACCAGCGACAGCGGCAGTCCGATGTCCACACCGTCGGCGAGATCCCCGAGCGGTCCGACGAACTGGCCCGGGATGTTGGTGAAGAGCACCCCGATCAGGGCCGACACCCACCAGGCGGTCATACCCCGCCAGTTCCAGCCGTGCGCGAACCAGTAACGGCCGCCGCGCTGACGGCGGTTGAAGACCTGAAGGGCGTCCGGGTCGTACCAGCCGCGCCGGGTGAGGTAGCCCAGCATCATCACGACCATCCAGGGCGTCGTACACGTGACGATCATGGTGGCGAAGGTCGAGATCGACTGCACGAGGTCCAGTTCGAACCGTCCGACGAAGATGAACACGATCGACAGCGCCCCGACCAGCACCGTCGCCCGCACCCGGGACAGCCGCGGGAACACCGAGGAGAAGTCGAGCCCCGTGCCGTACAGGGCGGTCGTCCCCGTCGACATCCCGCCGATCAGGGCCAGCAGACACACCGGCAGGAAGAACCAGCCCGGCGAGATCGCCAGCAGCCCGCCCACGAAGTCGGGGGCCGCCGGGTCGACGTACCGCGGCGCCTGCGCGGCGATGATGCTCGCGGTCGCCAGCCCGAAGACGAACGGCACCAGGGTCGCGATCTGGGAGAGGAAGGCGGCGCCGACCACCCGACGGCGCGGGGTGCTCGCCGGGATGTAGCGCGACCAGTCGCCCAGGAAGGCGCCGAAGGAGACCGGGTTCGACAGCACGATCAGCGCCGCGCCGATGAACGACGGCCAGAACAGCGCGTCGGTCGCCGCGTCCGCCGACTCCGTGAAGACGCCCGCGTACGACGGGTCGAAGTCACCGGCGAAGGCGACCGCGCCCAGCAGGAACAGCACGGTCGCCGAGGCCACCGCGACCTTGTTGACCCACAGCATGAACCGGAAGCCGTAGACGCACACCACGAGCACCAGCCCGGCGAACAGCGCGTACGCCACGCCGTAGGACACGTCGTCGCGCTCCAGGCCGAAGAGCCGGTGGGCGCCGCCGACCAGGGCGTCGCCGGAGCTCCACACCGAGATGGAGAAGAACGCGACGGCGGTGAGCAGCGACAGGAACGAGCCGACCACCCGGCCGTGCACACCGAGGTGCGCCGACGAGGAGACGGCGTTGTTGGTGCCGTTGACCGGCCCGAACACCGCCATCGGACACAGGATCAGCGCGCCGACGACCACGCCGAGGAGGGTGGCGGCGAGGCCCTGCCAGAAGGAGAGGCCGAACAGGATCGGGAAGGCGCCGAGGACACAGGTGGAGAAGGTGTTGGCGCCGCCGAACGCGAGGCGGAACAGATCGAGCGGACGCGCGGTGCGGTCCGCGTCCGGGATGCGCTCCACGCCGTGGGTCTCGACCTCGGTGAGGGAAGGGGGCGAGGGCGGGGCGGCGGGGGAGACGGCGGCGCCGGACTGCTCGGGTGGCGCGGGCTGTTCGGGCCGGTCGGAATGTTCGGGCTGCGGGGACACGGGGGCTCCAGCGGGGACGGGGCGGTGGAGCGCGGGGTGGCGCGGCGGTGGGGACGGGCGGTCGCCGACGCCGGGGTGTGCGGCGGTGACGGAGCCCGTCCTCTCGGCGGTCCGCCGACCGTACGGCGGCGCAACGGGCTCGGAACAGAAGGCGTTTCATCCATCTTCCGGCCTTCTGGTGTGCGAATCATCCACCGGAGTCATCGACCGGAGTGATCGACCCGAGTCATCCACCCGAGCCATCCACCGGGGTCATCACCCACCGGCCCCGCCCACCGGCCTCGTCCACTCGGCGCTCACTCCTCGTCGGCCGGAGTGTCCTCGGGCTCGGCGTCGGGTCCCTGTGCCCGTACCCGCTGGACGTGTTCCAGGGACTCCCGGAGCTCGGCGAGCCAGTCGTCGGTGTGGCGCTGGACCAGGCGCACGCACCAGGCGAGGGCGTCGCTGCGGCTGCGGGCCACCCCGCCGGCGATGAGGGTGTCCAGGACCTGACGCTCGGGCTGCCGCAGCCGGGTCATGACGGGGGCCGCGACATGCGTGAACAGGGCGCGCTCCGAGCCGCACTCCACACCCCAGGAGACCTTCCGGCCGTACCGGTGCTCGGCGTCGCGTGCCACCGCGATCCGGGCGTCACGGGTGCGCTCCCGGAACTCCTGGATCCGGCCCTGTACGGCGGCCTCCCGCTCGGCGGCCGGGGCGTCCTCGACCAGCCGGGGTTCGGGAACACGGCCGATGACGGTGATCTCCTCGCGGTCGACCGTCACCTCGACGAGCTCCTCGAACAGATCGTCCGGCAGGCGGCCGGCGAACCAGCCGCGCAGCTTCTCTTGCTGCTCTGAAGTAATCATGTAATTACCATTACTCCGCGTGGACGGGAACGCAAGAACCTGTGCCCCGGGTGCGCTCAGGGCTGAAAAGCGGAATGTTTCAGGCCTATTGCCGAGCGGGGGAGATCCGGCCATCCGGCCGGACGGGCCGATCAAGAGCCGCTCGCTTCGGGGGTCTTGGCGTTCGAATTCCGTTACTTCACGCCACTGATTCAATACGCAAGGTTACTGAAACCCGTGGGGTCGATGTGAGTTTCGGTGGCGGACTCGGCAGACTCGCGCTCGCCGCAGTCGGCACCGACCGGGCCGGCCGTGGCACACCCTCGAATCCAGCGGAAGGATGCACACGATGCGGAACACCGCGCGCTGGGCGACGACCCTCGCCCTCACGGCCACCGTCGTCGGCGGCCCCCTCACGGGAGCCGCGCTCGCCGCCCAGCCCACCCCGTCCGCGCTCTACGCCCCCTCGGCCCTGGTGCTCACCGTGGGCCACGGCGACAGCGCGGCCCTCGCCACTCCGGAACGCGCGGTCACCCTGACCTGCGCACCGACCGCCTCCGGCACCCATCCCGCGGCCGCCCTGGCCTGCGCCCAACTGCGCGCCGTCGACGGCGACATCGACGCCCTGACGCCCGGAAGCGACATCCGCTGCACCAAGCAGTACGACCCCGTGGTGGTCACCGTGGACGGTGTCTGGAGGGGGCAGCGCGTCTCCTATGAGCGCGTCTTCGGCAACGAGTGCGTGAAGAACTCCTACGGGAGCGGTGTCTTCACGTTCTGAGACCGGGATCCCGTGGCCCCCGTGAACCCTTCAGGAGGCCCGTGACCGGGGAGTGCGAGCTCCTGTCACGGGGACCTGTGATCCCGCACCGGGGGTCGGCGGACGGAGTGGGGCCGTCCGCCGACCTCTTGGCCTCAGCCCGCCTCGTCGGGCAGCCGGGGCAGGGGAGGGAAGCGGCCCGACAGGCCCGAGGCGCGCAACAGCCGCAGCACGCGCGGCTGGTCCGTGACGACACGGAGCCGCCCGTCGCGCTCCCTGGCCCGCCGGTCCGCGCGGCACAGCACCCGCAGCCCCGAGCAGTCGAAGAAGTCCACGTACCGCAGATCCACCAGGACGTCCGGCCCGGGGCCCGAGGTCGCCGCGTCCAGGTGATCGGCGAGGAGGTGGGCGGTCGCCACGTCTATCTCGCCCGAGACCTCGACCACCGTGAAGGGACCGCCGACCCGGGTGCGGGCGTACTGGTTAGTCACGGGTGCTGCGGGGACGGGCTCGTCGGCGTCGGGTTCGTCGGCGTCGGGCGTCATGTCCTCTCCACCTCGGCGGGGCACGCATGTGGTCTCGGTAGTTACCCCGGCCGGGTCCGCTACATCCCTGTGGAGAGACCCGCAAGATCTGGTTCACTCGACCTGGTGAATTTCTGTCAATAGGATTGACAATTCACGTGCAGGGGTCAACTACCCCTGGGTGCGGTCCCGGTGGCTGGTGTCGCACCACGGATAGCGCCGACTGCGGCGACAGGTGCACAGAGCCACCCGGAAGCGGTCGGAGGCGACCGTGGTGCCGTCCTCCAGTTCCACTTCCACCGGACCTTCCACCAGCAGCGGGCCCTTGCGCCGCACGGTGATCCGACGGGGCCGCTCAGACGGGGAGTTCGGCACGGACGACCACCAGTTCCTCGTTCTCGTCGGTGGGGGAGAGCAGCCCGCGCCGGCGCAACCAGTCCTCCCGGCCCCGCAGTACGGGACCGAACGCGATCCGGGTCCGGCGGGTCACGGATGCCTTCAGGCCGGCCGCGCGCAGCCGGTCGAGGGTGCGTCCCGGATCGCTCAGCGCGGAGTGCACCATCAGCAGGACGCCCCCGGGTCGCAGCAGCGTCGGCGCCTCCCCGCAGATCCGGTCCAGGACGAGCCGCCCGTCGCGGCCCGCGTCCCAGGCCCGGGCGCTGCCCCGGGGCGGTCGGGCGCCCATGGGGGCCGGCACGTACGGCGGGTTGGTGAGGATGAGGTCGTACAGGCGGTCCTGGGCGGGTGTGAAGAGGTTCCCGCGCCGCACCCGGAGCGGCACCCCGGCCACCCAGGCGTTCAGCCGTGCCGTGCACACCGCGCGCCAGGACACGTCCACCGCGGTCACCCGGGTCCCGCGACGCGCGGCCTCGATGGCCAGCGCCCCGCTCCCGGTACCCACGTCGAGGACGTCCGCGCCGGGCGGCAGCGACTCTTCGGACAGGGCCCCGGCCAGCAGGGCGGTGTCCTCCTGCGGGGCGTACACGCCCGGGAGGACCAGCGGCAGCATCAGAGGATTCACGTGGATCGAGTACCCCGACATTCAGGAGATATCGGAGATTCCGGTGTGCGCTGGTGTTTCCGGTGTCGTGTCCGGTGCCGCGCCCAGGGGCGTACGCAGCGACGAGCGTCCTGCCCGCCAGGCACCCAGCACCTGCGCGGCGAAACGGTCCTCGACGTGCCCGGTGGCGTCGATTCCGAAGGCCACGTCGGGGGCGAGCTGCGGCTCCTGGGCCAGCAGTCCGCCGATGACGTCATGGCGGACGACCTGCTCGTGGACGGCGTCGGCCTCGACGTGCTCGTCGTAGAAGAACGCGGCGGCCGGGCCGGCGTCCGTGCGCCGCATCGCCTCGGCCAGCCGTCGTGAGCCCGGCGAGGAGGTGATCTCCACGGCCGCGAAGTGACCCACCAGCGCGCCCCGCAGGGACCGGTGCAGGCCGAAGAGGGACATCAGGTTGACCGTGGCCAGCAGCTCCGCGGAGGCCGCGTCGAGATAGCGGCCGTACGTCGTGTCCAGGCCCAGGTCCGTCATCAGGTCGGCGAACAGCTTGGCGTGCACCCGGTCGGGGCGGCCGCCGCCGTACTCGTCGAACTCCACCGCCGCCATGCCCGCCTTGGCCCGGCCCCACAGCCGGGGCAGCACCCAGGCGTGCGGGTCGGCCTCCTTGAGGTGGTAGAGCGAGCGCTGCGCCGCGTACTCGCGCAGCTGCCACAACTCGCCCTCCTCGCGCAGGTAATGGGTGACCCCGCTGCCCTCGACGGGTTCGACCAGCAGCTCCGCCAGGGCGTCGTCGACGCTGTCGTGGACGGTGGTGTCGGCGCGCAGGGCCGACAGGAAGCGGTGCTCCAGCGCGGCCCGGACGCGCAGCACCTCGGGGTCCCACTCGCGGTCCGGGGACACGCCGGCGAAGCCGCGGTAGTGCAGCTCGTAGCAGAGGTACAGGGCGAGCTGGAGATCGTCGCCGTAGACGGCCGCGGCCGCGATCTCCTCGGCACGTGGGAGGGGTCCGGCACCCCGCAGGTGCTCCGCGACGGCCGCGGAGACGGGGCCCCGCGAGCCCGGCAGTCGTGGTTCCCGACTCTCGTGTGGCATGCGCGCCGGGTACCCCACCCGTGTCGCGCCACCCGCCCGCGTGGAGCCGCCCGCAGGGGGTACTCCGGGTCGGCATGAAGGCACTAGTGATCAACTGCACGCTCAAGCGGTCGCCGGACCCCTCCAACACCGAGGCGCTGGCGCACGTGGTCGTGGAGTCGCTGGAGAAGGAGGGCGTGGACGTCGAGGTCGTCCGGGCCGTCGACCTGGACATCGAACCCGGGGTGGTCAGCGAGGCCGTGCGGCCCGGCGACGCCTGGCCCTCCCTCCACGCCCGGCTGCTCGACGCGGAGATCCTCGTGATCGCCTCGCCGACCTGGCTGGGCCGTCCCTCCTCCGTCGCCCAGCGGGTGCTGGAGCGGATGGACGCGCTGATGTCCGAGACCGACGGCGAGGGCAGGCCGGTCGCCTACAACCGGGTCGCGGGCGTGGTCGTCACCGGCAACGAGGACGGCGCGCACCACGTGATCAGCGAGATCTCCGGTGCGCTCGCCGACCTCGGCTACACGATCCCCGGCCAGGCGTGGACCTACTGGCACCTCGGGCCGGGCCCCGGCCCCGACTACCTCGACGACGAGCGCGGCCGCGCCTGGTCGCACCGGACGGGCCGGGCCATGGCCGCCAACCTGTACGGCGTGGCGCGCGCCCTCGCCGACCGGCCGCTGGGCGCGCCGCCCGAGTAGGTCAGTCGCCCTCGGACTCCTCCTGGGCGCGGGTGTTGGGGGTGATGGCCTCCGACGCCTCGCCCCGGTGGCGCCGCTGCTCGGCGGAGTCCCGGGTGCGGGTCGCGGCGTCCTCGGTCTCACGCACGACCTCCTCGAAGGCGGTGCGGGGCGACTCGTCGCGACGGTTCTTGCCGGAGTCGGTCATGTCGCGGTCGGTCGTGTCGCGGTCGGTCTTGCGATCGGTCTCGCGATCGGTCATGGCGGGCTCCTCGTCTCCGGTCTCTGTTCGTCTCCGGTCTTCGTCTCCGGTCTCTGTGGATTCCCCGGCCCGGTCGGATCTCCTGGTACGACCGGATTCCCCGGTCCGGTCGGATTCCCGGGCTCGGTCGGATTCCCCGGTCCGTCCGGGCCGTTTCAGGTCGTGGAACTCGCGATGCGCAGCGGCACCGGGTCAGGGGGCGCGGCCTCCTCGTTGCGGCGGGTGATCTCCGCCCACCAGGACGCGCCGTCCTCGATGTGCCGCAGCAGGACCCCCTCCCGGATCGCCCACGGGCAGAGCGTGAGGGTCCGGATGCCGGTCAGCTTCATCGCGGTGTGGCCGACCACCGCGCCGGCCAGGCTCTGCGCGGCGCGCGGGGCGGAGATGCCGGGCAGCAGGGCGCGTTCGGCGGCCGGCAGGACGGACAGCCGGTCGACGGCGCGGCGCAGGTCCTCGCGGTGCAACCGCCGTTCCACGAACGGGCCGTACCGTCCGGGCGGGGCCCCGCACAGTCGGCCCAGCTGCTGGAAGGTGCGCGAGGTGGCCACGGCGGTGCGCGGTCCCTCCCAGCGGATCCGGGCCGACGCGTCCCGCAGCTGATGCCGGACCTTGCGGCGCAGCGCCCGCATCTGCTCGGGCGAGGGCGGGTCCTGCCCCTCGAAGAACTCATGGGTCAGCCGGCCCGCCCCGAGCGGCAGGGAAGCCACGAAGTCCGGAAGCCGCCCCCGGCCGAAGGCCACCTCCAGCGAGCCGCCCCCGATGTCCAGCAGGGCGAGCGGCCCCGAGCGCCAGCCCATCCAGCGCCGCGCCCCGAGGAAGGTCAGCTCGGCCTCCACCTCGCCCGGCAGGGTGCACAGCCCCACCCCGGTGCGCGTCCGGACGGCGCGCAACACCTCCTGACGGTTCGGGGCGCCGCGCACCACGGCGGTGGCGAAGGCCAGCGGGCCCGCCGCACCCCACCGGGTCGCGGTCCGGCTCGCCTCGGAGACCGCGTCGACCAGCCGCTCCACCGCCTCCTCCGGAATCGGCCCGCCCGGCCGCACCTGATCGGACAGTCTCAACCGCCACTTGGCGGTGTGGACCGGCAGTGGCACCCCGCCCTCCGCGTCCGCCACCACCAGCCGGACCGTGTTCGACCCCACATCCACCACGCTGATTCGCATGGACCCGTGAGTACCCACTTCAGGGACCGTCCAACGTCAGGGGCGCGCCGGGAGGTCACCCTCGGCCACCGTCCGGGCACGATCAGGTGCTCGCCCGGGCCGCGGAGAGGGGCCGCCGTCTCCCTGAAGACGGCGGCCCCTCGGACCGTGGCGGCCGGGCCGGATCACCTACGGATCGGATACGGATCACATGTGGACGACCGGTGCCGCGTCGGCGTCCTGCTCAGGGACGCCGCGCCGGTAGAGCAGGAACGCGATCGCCGTGCCGGCGGCGAAGAAGCCGGCCGACCACCAGAAGGCGGTGGTGTAGCTCTCGACGGTGGCCTGCGCCTGGACCAGCTTGTTCGTGGCGTCCTTGCCGGTCAGGTAGTCGGTGGCGGCGCTCGCGGCCAGCGTGTTCAGCAACGCCGTACCGATCGAACCGCCCACCTGCTGCATGGCGTTGACCGTGGCGGAGGCGACGCCCGCGTCCTCGGCCGCCACTCCGCCGGTGGCCAGCTGCATGGCGGGCGGCATCACCAGGCCGAGACCGGCGCCGATCACGATCAGCTGCGGCAGGACGGCGGTGGCGTAGTCGGAGGCGACTCCGATGCCGGTCAGCCAGGCCATGCCGACGGCGGCGATCGCGAAGCCCAGCGGGATGGCGGCCTTGGGGCCGATCCGCGGTACCACCCTCGTGGTGCCGAGCTGGGCCGACACCATCAGCGCCGCGACCATCGGAAGGAACGCCAC
The DNA here is from genome assembly GCF_021173675.1 of Streptomyces lincolnensis. Lineage (GTDB taxonomy): Bacteria > Actinomycetota > Actinomycetes > Streptomycetales > Streptomycetaceae > Streptomyces > Streptomyces lincolnensis_B. Next base: position 103,979 of record NZ_JAIHON010000003.1, read on the forward strand.
ACCGGTCTTGGTCGGGCTGAAGCCCAGGTTCAGCTGGAGGTAGTAGGTGAGGAAGAGGAACACACCGAACATGCCCGCGCCGGAGATGAGCACGGCCAGGAAGGAGGCCGCCCGGTTGCGGTCCAGCAGGATGCGCAGCGGCAGCAGCGGGTGCGCGGCCCGGGTCTGCCACCACGTGAAGGCGGCCAGCAGCACACCGCCGGCGATCAGGAAGCCCCAGGTGGCGACCGAGGACCAGTCGTGCGTCTCGGCGTTGGAGAACCCGTAGACCAGGGAGAACAGACCGGCGGCGACCAGGACGGTACCCGGCACGTCCAGCTTGGAGTTCGCGGCGTCGCGGTGGTTGTTCAGCAGGAACCAGCCGCCCGCGAAGGCGACGACGGCGATGACGACGTTCACGTACAGCGTCCAGCGCCAGTCCAGGGCGTCGGTCAGGATGCCGCCCAGCAGCAGACCCACCGCGCCGCCCGCGCCGGCGATGGCGCCGTACACGCTGAACGCCTTGGCGCGCTCGCGGGCGTCGGTGAACGTGGTGTTCAGCAGGGACAGCGCGGCCGGCGCCAGGAGTGCGCCGAAGGCGCCCTGGAGGGCGCGCGCGGTGACCAGCATCTCGAAGTTGGTGGCGGCGCCGCCGAGGGCGGAGACCGCGGCGAAGCCGACGATGCCGATGAGGAAGGCCGGCTTGCGTCCGAAGAGGTCCGCGATGCGTCCGCCGAGCAGGAGCAGGGAGGCGAAGGCCAGCGCGTAGGCGGTGACGATCCACTGCCGGCTGCCGTCGGAGAACCCGAGGTCGGCCTGGGCCGACGGCAGGGCGATATTCACGATGGTGGCGTCCAGCACCACCATCAGCTGGGCGAGCGCGATGACCGCGAGGATCCACCACTTCTTGGACGAGGCGGCGGCCGGCGCCTCGACGGCGCCTGCCTGTCCGCTCTCGGTCAGGGTCTTCTGTGACATCGGGGCCAACTCCAGGGAAGTCGATCGAAGGGGTATGGGCAAGCAAGGGTTACGAGCACGTAAACGAAACCGTTTCGTACACGTCGAGGTTAGACCACTTCGATCGAAACGGCAACGTTTCGCTTGGCGGGGCTTCCTGGCATGTATTCCTTGACAGGCATATAACTGGAGCGGCATGGTGGAGTCATGTCCGACGCCGCTCTGTGGACCGCCCTCGCCGACCCGCACCGGCGCGCGATCGTCGCGCTGCTGCTGGAGCGGCCGCGACCCGTCGGCGAGATCGCGGAGGCCTGCGGACTCAGTCAGCCCGGCACGTCGAAGCATCTGAAGGTGCTGAGGGAAGCGGGCCTGGTCCGGGTGCGGCACGACGCGCAGCGCCGCGTCTACGCGCTCGACCCGGGCCCGATCATCACCCTGGACGCCTGGCTGGCGCCGTACCGCAAACTCTGGAACGACAGCCTCGACGCCCTGGGGCGCCGCCTGGACGAGACGGCGTCGGATCCCCCGGACACCCCCTTGCCGAAGGACTGATCCGCATGGCCACCGAACTCACCGGCACCTATCTGACCCTGGACGACGGCCGCCCGGCGGTCCGTTTCAGCCGTGTCTACGACCACCCCGTCGAGCGCGTCTGGCAGTTCGTGACCGAGGCCGACCATCTCGCCGCGTGGTTCCCGTTTCGCGCGCAGTTCGAGCTGCGTCCCGGCGGAACGGTCACCTTCCCCGACGACCCGGACATGGCGGACCACCCGGGCACGGTGATCGCCGTCGACGTGCCCCGCCACCTGTCCTACGCGTGGGACGGCGACGAACTCCACTTCGACCTGGAGGAGATCGACGCCAAGCGCACCCGCTTCACCCTCACCAACGTCCTGGCCGCACAGGACACCGCCGCGCGTACCAGCGCCGGTTGGGAGATGTGCCTCCAAGCCCTCGACGCCAAGGCACGGGGCGAGCGGTACGAAGAGCCGCACGCCGGGGTCACGGCGCCGTGGAAGGGTGTCTACGACGCCTATGCCGCCGCCGGCTTCCCCTCGGGCGCGCCGGTCCCGGGCCCCGGCGCCTGACCCCTCACGCCATCTGCCGTCGCACCAGCTCGTGCAGCCGCCCGCCGGTGTCCGCGAGCAGTTGGGCGGGCGGGCCCTGCTGGGCGACCTTGCCGTTCTCCATGACGATCACACGGTCGGCGTCCAGCACGGTCGACAGGCGGTGGGCGATGACGATCCGGGTGGCGTTGAGGGCCTTGGTGGACTCGATCACCGTGCGCTGCGTCTCGTTGTCGAGGGCGCTGGTCGCCTCGTCGAAGAACAGGATCCGCGGCCGGCGGATCAACGCCTGCGCGATCATCAGGCGTTGGCGCTGGCCGCCGGAGATCGCGCCGCTGCCCGAGACGATGGTGTGCAGCCCCATCGGCATCCGCTGAATGTCCTCGGCCAGGCCCGCCATCGCGGCCGCCGCCATCGCCTCCTCCGGCGTGTACGGCTCGGTCCCGCAGATGACGTCCAGGATGGACCCGGTGAACGGCTGCGCGTGCTGGAGCACCACCCCGCACTGCCGGCGCACCGCCGACTGGTCGAGAGCGGCCAGGTCCTGGCCGTCGTAGAGCACGCTCCCGGAGACCGGGCGGTCGAAGCCGATCAGCAGTCGGAGCAGGGTCGACTTGCCGCAGCCGCTGGGGCCGACGATCGCCACGAACTCGCCCGGCCGGATCTCGAACGACACGTCGTCCAGGACCAGCGGGCCGTCGTCGGAGTAGCGGAAGGACAGCCGCCGGGCCTCCATCGCGCCGGTCAGCGGACCCGGCCGGGTGCTCGCCGTGCGCACCTCGGGCGTCGCGTCCAGGACCGGCTTGATCTCCTCGAACAGCGGCAGCGCGGCCACCACTGAGACGAAGGCGCCGGTCAGCGAGGTGACCGAGGTCAGCAGCATGGTCACCGAGGTGTTGAAGGTGAGGAACGCCGCCGCCGACATCGTGCCCTTCGCCGGACCCGCCAGCAGCATGAACATCAGCAGGGTGCACAGCGGCAGGTACACCGCGCCCGCCACCGCGGTGAGGTTCTTGATGCGGCCGACCTTCTGCTGGAGCTCACGGCTGCGCGCGAACTCCGAGGCCCAAGCGGCGTACGCGTAGTTCTCGGCCGCCGCGACCCGCAGCTTGGGCAGGCCGCGCAGGGTCTGGAACGCCTGGTTGTTCAGCTTGTTGCCGAGCACCACCAGACGCCGCTGCCAGCGCACCTGCCACAGCCCGAGCCCGAGGAACAACGCGGCGATGACGACGAGCATGCCGATCGCGGCCGCAGCCATCGACGCGCTGAACCAGAACAGCAGCCCCAGGTTCATCGCTCCTACGGTCACCGACTGGGCGACCGTCGGCGCGATGCCCGCCATCATCCGGCGGATCGAACTGATGCCCATGGCCTGGCTGGCCAGTTCGCCCGTCGAGCGCTCGGTGAAGAACTTCGTCGGCAGCCTCAGCAGCCGGTCCCACACCGCCGGCTGGAGCGTCGCCTCGATCCGGCCCTCCAGACGCAGCATGGTGAGGTTCTGCATCAGCATGAACACCGCCGCCACCACACTGCTGACGATGACGGCCAAGCACACCTGCACGATCAGTTCGGTCTGCGCCTTCGGCACGAACTCGCCGAGCACCTTGCCCGTCGCGATCGGCACCAGCGCACCGATCGCCACCGTCACCAGCATGCTGATCAGCAGGTTCGCCATGTCGCCCGTCGTGCCGCGCATGCTGAACCTGAGCAGCCCGAGCGGACTGAGCCCACGGTCGGGCAGCGGACGGTAGAACATCACCGCACGCGGCTCGAACTCCTCCGCGTTGTCCTTCTCGATCGGCGTCTCGCGCCCGGTCGCCGGATGCACCGCCACATATCCGCCGCGCCGCCACAACAGCGCGACCGGCGCCCCCGACAGCGCCCGATGGCCCACCAGCGGCCCGACGTTGTCACGCCACCACCGGCCGTCCAGGCGCACCGCCCTCACCCGCACGCGCGAGGCGAGGGCGATCCGCTCGATCGGGTCGAGGCGGTCGCTCTCGGTGCCGCTCTGCGCGGGCTCCGCGAGGGGGATCCCGGCCGCCCGGGCGACCAGCTTGCAGGCCGCGTAACTGGCGTCCGCGTCGGCGGCCGTCGTCCGCCGTTTGGACTTGCCGATGGACGCCAGCAGCGTCTGGTCCGCCTGGGCGCGGACGGCCTCACCGGCCTTGATACCGGCGGCCGTGCGCGTCTCGTGGGTGCGCTCCACCTGCTCGATCCAGCGGTCCAGCGTGGTCAGCAGCCGGTACTGCTGGTCGACCATGGACTGCCACACCGCGGGATCCATCAGCAGGTCGGCGGCCGCCTCCTGGCCGTACAACGAGCCGTACTGCACGCTGCCCGGCGGCACCTGCATCCAGAAGACGTCCTCATCGGTCACCTCCGCGGCCCGCTCGGTGGCCATCGGCGCCTGGAAGAGGATGGACAGGCTGCGGCCGACACCGAGCGCGAGGGCGTACTCCAGGGGGCTGGTGGTCGGCGGCACGTACTGGGGGTTGCCGTACGCGTCGTACGACCAGGTCTGGGTGTGCGCGGGCTCGTACAGCTCGCGCAGCCCGATGCGGTGCACCACGCAGTCCCTGAGCGGCCGGGCCACCAGAGTGTGCTGGGGCCCCGCCACCGGACCGAGCAGCAGCGCGCCCGGTTCCAGACGGCCCAGATGGTGCCAGTGGCCCTGCTGCTCGGCGTCCACCGCGAACAGGTCCACCGCGCCCGACGCGACCAGCCACAGCACCTGCGGCCCTTCCAGGTCGAGGCGGTTGAAGCCGGCGCAGTCGATCCGCGTGCCCATCGCCCCGAGCGCGTCGAGAACGAGGTCGCCGTCGTAGGGGGAGGTCATGTCACCTGGGGAGGTCATGTCACCGTTCCTTGACCAGCGTCGCGTACGCGCCGCCGCGCGCCACCAGCTCCTCGTGCCGCCCGCGTTCCACGATCGTGCCGTGTTCGAGTACGACGATCTCGTCGCTGTCGCGCACGGTGCTCAGCCGGTGTGCGATCACCACACAGGCGCAGCCGCGCTTGCGCAGGTTGTCCATGACCACGAGCTCGGTCTCCGCGTCCAGCGCGCTGGTCACCTCGTCGAGCACCAGGATGCTCGGCCGGCGCACCAACGCCCGCGCGATCTCCAGGCGTTGGCGCTGCCCGCCGGAGAAGTTGCGCCCGTCCTGCTCCACCTTGCTCTGGATGCCGCCGGGCCGGCGCATCACCACGTCGTACAGGGCCGCGTCCCTGAGGGCGTCGATCACGGCCTCCTCCGGGATCGACGGGTCCCACAGCGCGATGTTGTCGCGGATGGTGCCCTCGAACAGGAACACGTCCTGGTCGACGAAGGACACCGAGGACGCGAGCGCGCCGCGCGGGATGTCGTCCAGACGCTGGCCGTCGATACGGATCACGCCCTCCCAGGGCGCGTACAGACCCGAGATCAGCCGGGACACCGTCGACTTGCCGCTGCCGGATCCGCCGACCAGGGCGACCTGCCGGCCCGGGCCCACGGTCAGGTCGAAGCCCGAGAGCAGCGGTTTGTCCAGCGGGTTGTAGCCGAAGGTGATGTTCTCCAGCTCGACATGGCCGTGCAGCCGGCGCGTGGAGTCGCCGCCGCCCCGGCGGCCGTAGAGCGGATCGGCCTGGAAGTTCTCGACGTCCTTCAGCCGGGCCACGTCGGCCGCGAAGTCCTGGATCCGGCTCGCGACGCCGTTGAGGCGGGTGATGGGGGCCGTGAAGCGGGTGACCAGGGCCTGGAAGGCGACCAGCAGGCCGACCGAGATACCGCCCTCGACCGCCCGCATGCCGCCGATCCACAGGATGAGCGCGCTGTTCAGACTGGCGAGCGTCGGCGCGACCACGCCCAGCCAGGCGCTCGGCACCCCGAGCCGCTGCTGCTCCTCCAGCGTGGTGGCGTGCTGCCCCGCCCACTTGCGGAAGTAGCCCTCCTCGCCGCCGGTCGCCTTCATCGTCTCGATCAGCTGGAGACCGGTGTAGGCGGTGTTGGTGAGCCGGGCGCTGTCGGCGCGCAGCTTCGCCGTCCGGGTGGCGCGCAGCCGGATGACGACCCGCATGGCCACCACGTTCAGCAGGGCCACCCCGATGCCGACATAGGTGAGCTGGGGGTCGTAGGTATAGAGGAGGACCGCGTAGAGGACGACGACGACCGCGTCCACGCCGGCCGCCGCCAGGTCGCGGGCCAGGGTCTCGGCGACCTGGTCGTTGGACTGCAGGCGCTGCACCAGGTCGGCCGGGCTGCGCTGGGAGAAGAACGTCACCGGCAGCCGCAGCAGATGCCGCAGGAAGCGGGCGCTGGAGAGGGTGGAGGAGATGATCCGGCCGTGCAGCAGGTTCGCCTGCTGGAGCCAGGTCAGCACCAGGGTGAGCAGTACGCTCGCGCCCATCGACGCGAACAGCACGCCGAGCAGCGAGGTCTGTCCGCCGATCAGGAACATGTCGATGTACTGGCGGCTCAGCGCGGGCACCGTCGCGCCCACCAGCACCAGCAGCAGACTCGCCAGCACCGCCGCCGGCATGGTGCCCGCGGTGCCGCGCAGCCGGGCCGGCATCGCGCCCAGTACTCCCGGCTTGCGACCGCCCCGGGTGAAGCCCTCACCGGGCTCCATCACCAGGACGACACCGGTGAAGCTGCCGTCGAAGTCCTCCATGGGGACGAAACGGCGGCCCTTGCCGGGGTCGTTGATGTACACCCCGCGGCGGCCGAAGCGGCGGCCCATGCCGTCGTAGACGACGTAGTGGTTGAACTCCCAGAAGAGCACGGCCGGCGTCTTCACCTCGGCGAGCGCGGCCGTGTCCATCTGCATGCCCTTGGCCGTCAGGCCGTAACTGCGGGCCGCCTTGAGCAGGTTGCTCGCGCGCGAACCGTCGCGCGAGACACCGCAGGCGATGCGCAGTTCCTCCAGCGGGACGTGCTTGCCGTAGTGGCCGAGCACCATCGCCAGCGAGGCGGCGCCGCACTCCACGGCCTCCATCTGGAGGACGGTGGGCGTGCGGACGGTCTTCGCCTTCCCCGTGGGGACCGGGCGGCGCTTGGGCGGGGCGGAACGGCGCCGGCTACGGGTGTCCGGTGCGGTGCTCACGGCAGCAGCCAATCGACGGGGCGCTGGTCGGCCAGCCGGATCGAGCCCGAGGCCGCGGTCATGGAGGTGAGGGTGAACGGCGGTCCGTCGGCGGACGACCACTTGTAGCCGCTCTTGGTCTCCTTCGACCTGTCCAGCTTCACCAGGACCGCCACCGGCCGGCCGTCCTTGGTGAACTGCTCGCCGAGCTGGCTGTCACCGAGGAACGCGGCGATCTGCTGCGCGGACTGGGCGGAACGGTCCACCGACTGCACATGGCCGCGCAGGACGCCGTACTCCTGGGTGGGCACCGAGGAGACGGTCAGGTCCACGGCCGCGTTCTCGGGAATGGAGGCCGCGTTCTCGGCGGGCACGTACACGGTGGCGTACAGCGGGTCGGAGGCGCGGGCGACCTTCTCCACGGCGGCGACGTTCGCGCCGGTGGAGATGATCTGCCCGATCGTCGCGGCGAGCGCGGTGACCCGGCCCGCGGCGACCGTGCGCACGACGGTGTCGCCCTCGGCGGTACGGACCTTCAGTACGGGGGAGTCGGCGGGCAGCCGCTGTCCTTCCTCGGCGATCACCTGGGTGACCTGGCCCGCGACCGGGCTCTGGAGGATGTAACTGCCCTCCGCGTGGGTGAGGATGGCGGGCGCGCTCACCGTGGAGGCGACCGAACCGGTCACCGCCCACACGGACGCGGCGGCCATGGCGACCACGGTCACGGACAGCACGAGCCAGCCCTGGGGGCGGGCGAAGCGCACCGGAAGGTCGAGCTCCTCCGGCGACTGGAGCTTGGCGAGGGCCTGTTGGCGGAACTGCACGGAACTTCCCTCACCTGGAGAGATCTTCTGAGGCAGGCAAAAGCCCCGGAGCCGGGATACGGCTCCGGGACTCAGTGATCACATCTGGTGCGATCAGAGACCGGAAACCAGGTTGGTGACCGCACCGGTGTTCAGGCCGGTGGCGCCCTCGACGGTGCCGACGACCGTGTTGACCAGGCCGGAGACCGGGGCAACGCCGTCCACCAGGTTGGTGACGGTGCCCAGGGCGTTCAGCTGCAGGCCGCCGGAGACGTTGTCGAGCTCGGCGTCGGAGATCTCGACGGTCTCAACCTGGGGGGTGGAGTTCATGATGGAACTTCCCTTCATATGGATATTTCACAAGGGGGGGAGCGGCCCCCTCTGGGGACAGACGGACGGCCGCGACCGCAAGCACCAGCACCTTCGTTCCCGAAGGCCCTGTCGGCCCCTGCGGTGCGATGGATCAAAGCACGCTGCGGTGGCGCGCATCCAATCAACCATCCGTCCCACCAGGGCACTTGTGCCTCATGAGCACCGTTGCGTGCAGGACTGTGCACGCCGTGGTGGCGAGTTCTTCACATGGGCCGCCGCATTGGCCCGCGCGAACTCTTGCGGTCCGGCGAGCGAATCCGACACTCCGCGCCAATGGTCGGCGTCCGTCATTCCGCCGCGCGATTCATTTCCGTGCCGTGATGCCCTTGGGGGGCAGGTGTGCAGATTCTCTGGAGGGAGGATTCGACGCCGTGTTCGCGACCGACCGTTGCGGGCCGGTTGCCGACCGTGTCAGTCCGAACGGGGTCGGGCGTCAGTCGAGAAGTGCTCGGACGTCAGTCAAGGAGTGCTCGGACGTCAGTCGAGAAGTGCGTAGACCGTGCTCGCCCGTGCCGCGGTCTTCCCGGACGCCTCGTCGGTCAGCGTGATGTCGGCGAACGCCATCCGGCGGCCCAGCTTGGTGACCACCGCTTCGATCAGGACATCCGAACCGGTCACCGCGCGCTGGAAGGACGTGGACTGCTGCACCGTCGTCATGGGTCCGTACCCGCCCCGGGCCGCCGAGACGGCGAGCACGGTCGCCGTGTCGGCGGCGGCCATCAGTGACTGCCCGGACAGCCCGCCGCCCTCCCGGGCCAGCCGCGGTGACCAGGGAAGTCGCAGGATCGCGCGGTCCTCGCCCACGGCCTCGACCCGCAGGCCCAGTTCGAGCACCCAAGGGGCGAAGTCGTCGGTGAGGATCTTGTCGGCTTCGGCGGTGGTCATCGTCATATGGGGGATTGTTCCCCCTGCCGCGGCGTCCGGCGCCGGTCATGGCCGATTCGCGGTCGCACGCGGGGCGCGCGGAAACGGAATTGAACGCCCCGCACGAGCCGTGCGTACCTCCTGCCATCCAGGCGCCCCCCAACAACTGCCGCCCGGCGGCAGCACACTCCGGTCCCTCAGGAGGTCGAGAAGTTTGAGTCACAAGCGAATTCCGAAGCGCAAGGCCGCGATAGCGGCGGGCGGTGTGGTGGCGCTCGGAGCCGCCGCCATCCTGCTCCCCAACGCCAACGCGTCCCAGGACGGCGCGTCGGACGACGCCGCCGCCGCGCCGAGGACCCTGAAGGCAGGGGATGCCTCGGACCTCGCCTCGCAACTCCAGGGCCTGCTGGGCGAAGCCTTCGCCGGTTCCTACTACGACAGTGACAGCCAGCAGCTGGTCGTCAACGTCATCTCCGGCGACGACAACAACGTGATCGTCCAGGCGAAGAAGGCGGGCGCCAAGGTCCGCGAGGTGGAGAACAGCCTCTCGGAACTGTCCGCCGGCGCGCAGACGCTGAAGACCGAGGCGACCATCCCCGGCACCTCCTGGGCCGTCGACCCGCGGACGAACAAGATCCTCGTCACCGCGGACTCCACGGTCACCGGTGCCAAGTGGGACAGACTGGAATCGACGGTCGACACCCTCGGTTCCGGCATGGCCACCATCAAGAAGTCGGCCGGCACCTTCAAGACCTTCCTCTCCGGCGGCGACGCCATCTTCGGCGGCGGCGCACGCTGCTCGGCCGGCTTCAACGTCGTCGCGGGCGACGGCAGCCCCGCCTTCCTGACCGCCGGTCACTGCGGGGTCGCGGAGGCCGCGTGGTCCGACACGGAGGGCGGCGAGCCGATCGCCACCGTCGACGCGGAGACAGCCACCTTCCCCGGTGCCGGTGACTTCGCCCTGGTGAAGTACGACGACCCGGCCACCGAGGCGCCGAGCGAGGTCAACGTCGGCGGCGGCCAGACCGTCCAGATCTCCCAGGCCGCGGACGCCGCGGTCGGCCAGGAGGTGTTCCGGATGGGCAGCACCACCGGGCTCGCCGACGGCCAGGTCCTCGGACTCGACGCCACCGTGAACTACCCGGAGGGCACGGTCACCGGACTCATCCAGACCAACGTCTGCGCCGAGCCCGGCGACAGCGGCGGCTCCCTGTTCACCCAGGACGGTCTGGCCATCGGCCTGACCTCCGGCGGCAGCGGCGACTGCACGGTCGGCGGCGAGACCTTCTTCCAGCCGGTCACCACCGCCCTGGAAGCGGTCGGCGCGACACTCGGCGCGGGCGGCGCGGCCGGCGGTGCGGGGGACCAGGCAGGCGGTGAGGAGGCCGGTGCGGGCGACCAGGCCGGTGGCGAGGAAGCCGGAGCCGGTGAGGAAGCGGGCGCGGGCGAGGAAGCGGGCGCCGGTCAGGAAGCGGGCGCCGGCGAAGAGGCCGGAGCCGGTGAGGAGGCCGGGGTCGGCGAGGACACCGGGGTCGGTCACGAGACCGGCACCGGAGCCGAGGGCGAGTCGGGTCTGACCCAGACCAACTGACCCCCGCGCCCCATGAGATGAACCCACCCCGGCCGCACCGCGGTTCCGGTCGGTGGTGGACCGGTCCGGCCCTCCGGCGGGAGGGCCGGACCGGTCTGTGCGTACGGCCCCACCACGGCCGCCGACGGCACACGAATGCCCGGCGCGAGGGTGAGGCCGACCGCGTACCCAGCAGACCCGGACCCATGCCCCCTCAGTCGATGCGCGTAGCCGCGCGCGAGCGCCGGGTGTGCGCCCCCGCGCCCCTCGATGGCCGGTTCCTCACGCCCGCGGACGGTGACGGACGCGAACAATGGGGCACGCGCTCAACACCATGTGGCGACGTTCGGTCGGCGGAGGGGGCGGAAGTGATCCGGGTGCTGTTGGTGCACGACGAGTGTCTGGTGCGATCGATCCTGGCGGAGTGGCTGCGCAGGGAACCCGATCTCGGGGTCCACGACACCTCCTGGCGCGGCGCGTCGGGACAGGTGCGCGCCGTTCGGCCGGACGTCTGCGCGGCCGACCTGGAGTGCTCCGACTCCTACGGCATCCCGCCCCTCGGCGAGCTGTGCGCCCGGGGCCCGGACCTGACCCCGCCCCGGCTGCTGGTCCTCGCCGCCGCGAACCGGCCCGGCCTGCTGAAGCGGGCCGCCGAGGTGGGGACGCTCGGCTACGTCGACAAGGAGGGCGCGCCGGAGAACCTGGTCCGGGGAATCCGCCGGGTCGCGGAGGGGAAACGTTTCGTCGACGACTCGCTGGGCTTCGGTTTCCTCAAGGCCTCGCAGATGCCGCTGACCCGCAGAGAACTGAGCGTGTTATCCCTGGCGGCGGAGGGTGCCTCCGTCGCCGAGATCGCCGGAAGCCTGCACCTGTCCCACGGGACGGTGCGCAACTACATGGCCGCCATCACCCGCAAGACCGGGGCCCGCAACCGCATCGACGCGATCCGGATCTCCCAGGGCGAGGGCTGGCTCTGACCGCCCGGAGGACGCGGTGGCCCAGCCCCCCACCAGCGCACGGTAGGGCGCCGAACCGCGTACCAACTCCTCGTGCGTTCCGTACGCCGTACGCCGCCCGTCCATCACCAGCACCCGGTCCGCCCTGCGGGCCGAGCTGATCCGGTGGGCGACGACCACGAGGGTGCCGCCGGGCCGGGCCGCGAAGGCGCGCTCGGCGCGTTCCTCCGCCGCCGGGTCCAGGTGGCAGGTCGCCTCGTCCAGCAACACCAGGGGGGCGTACGACAGATAGGCCCGGGTCAGCGCGACCAGCTGCCGCTCGCCCGCGGACAGGGCCGCCGGATCGACGGTCGCCGACGGTCCGCCGAGCGCTTCGAGCAGCGGCGCGAGTCCCACCGCCCCCGCCGCGGCGAGCAGCTCCGCCTCGGGAATCGGGTCCGGCCGGAACAGGCCGAGGTTCTCCGCGAGGGTGCCGGTGACGACGTACGCCTCCTGCGGGATCAGCACCCGCCGTCCGACCGCGCCCGGCTCCGTCACCGGCCGCCCGTCCACCCTTACCGTGCCCCGGCGGGGCCGCAGCAGCCCGGCGACCAGCGCGGTGAGCGTGGACTTCCCGATCCCGCTCGGGCCTACGACGGCCAGGTGCGCGCCGGCCGGGACGTCGAGGTCGAGATCGTCGATCACGGGGGCGCTGTGGGGGCCGTAGGCGAAGGTGACGGAGGTGAGGGAGAGGGCCGGGGCGGGGCCGGTGGGACGGGCGGGGCGGGCGGGGCGGGGCGGGTTCGAGTAGGTGCTGCCGCTGCCGCTGCCGCTGTGGCTCGTGCCGGCGCTGTCGGTGGTGCCGGTGCCGTCGGTGGTGCTCTCCCGGATCAGTCGGCGCAGCACCACGACCAGGCGGGAGCCGCTGGTGCCCAGGCCGTGGACGAGGTTGTTCAGGGCGGGAAGGAGGGAGTGGGTGACGTAGGCGAGCGCGCCGACCAGGGCGCCCGGGGTGACGCCGCGGTCGAGGAGCCAGGGCGCGGCGACGAGCAGCAGCACGATCGGCAGCTGACCGCCGAGCGCGAGGGAGGCCGCGCGCAGGACGCCCCAGCGGGCCAGGGAACGGGCGGCCCGCAGCTCCGCGTCGATCCGGCTGTCCGCCCCGGCGGCGATCCGGGCCTCCGCGCCGGTCGCGGTGATGTCCCGCAGCCCCGGGCAGACGGCCCCGAGGTTCTCGGCCAGCTCCTCGTCGGCGACCAGGAAGGTCTCCTGCCTGCGCGCCAGCGGCCGCAGCGTCGCCGCGAACAGGCCCACCCCGGCGAGCAGGGGAGGCCCGACGACCAGCAGGAGCAGCGGGTCCAGTGAGAACAGGCCGACCAGGGCGCCGACGCTGGTGAACAGGAACGACCGCGACACCATCACCAGCCCGGCGAACGTGTCCCGCGCGATCTCCACCTGCTGGGTGAGCCCCGACAGCGCCCCGGGGTCCGCCTCCCGCACCCCGCGCGCCACGACCCGCTCGACCAGCCGGTCCCGGAGCGGTTCCGCCAGCGCGGCCACCGCCGCGTACACCCGGGCCGTGCCGTACGCGCCCACGAGCACCCCGAGCCCGGCCACCCCGAGCCAGCCGAGCCCGACCTCCGGCCGCCCGGCCAGGAACCCCGCGTCCAGAGCACGGGCCGGGGCATAGCCGGTCAGGAATGTCTGCCCCGTCTCCAGCACGGACCACCCACCGAGCCGCACCAGCACCCGCCACCGGGCCCGCAGGAACCGCAGCCCGAGCCGAGAGATCCGTTCGCTCACGACGGCTCCCCCTCCCCGGCCCGACCGCGACACCCGACCCGGCTCGGCTCGTCGGGGTCGGTGCGCCGCCAGGGCTCCTCGGCTGCCCCGGTCCGGCCGTGCTCTTCAGAGAGCGGAACCGCGCCAGGTCCTTCGGCGGGCCCTCCCTCACCGGGCTCGGTGGGTGGTGCGCCCCGGCGGGAGCTCCCGCGATCACGCCCACCGCCGGACCGCCCGTTCACCCCGGCCTTCGCACTGCCCCCAACCCGGCGGCTTCCCCCGGATCCCCCGCCTGCCCCGAGCCCGCCCCTGACGTCGGCCTCGGCCTCCTCGCTTCCCTCCGTCCCCCCGAACACCGCCCGATACCCCGCCTCCTCCCACAGCTCCCCGTGCGTGCCCACCGCCCGCACCCGCCCCCCGTCCAGCCAGGCCACCCGGCCGGCGCGGGCCGCCGTGGAGGCTCGGTGGGCGATCAGGAGGCGGGTGCTGTCCGGGCCGGCGTGGACGAGGGCGTCGGTGATGTGGGTCTCGGTGACGGTGTCGAGGCTGGAGAGGGCGTCGTCGAGGACGAGCAGGCGGCCGCCGTGGGCGAACGCGCGGGCGAGACCGAGGCGTTGGGACTCGCCGCCGGAGCGGGGCGCGTCGGCGACGGCGGTGGCGTAGCCGTGGGGGAGGCGGCGGACGAAGTCGTCCGCGCGGGCGGTGCGGGCCGCCTCCCGGACCCGGGCGGGGGAGGGGGAGGCCGGTCCGAGGGCGATGGCGTCCTGGACGGTGTCGCCGAGCAGGGCGGGCCGCTCGAAGGCGTGGCCCACCGCGCGGCGCAGCGCCTCGTGGGTGAGGTCGCGCAGGGGCACGCCGTCGAGCAGGACCTCGCCCTCGTCGGGGTCGGTGAGCCGCCCGGCGACCGCGGCGAGCAGCGACTTGCCCGCGCCCGACCTGCCGACCACGGCGAGGGTCGTCCCGCCGGGCACGACGAGGTCGAGCCCGTCCAGCACGGGCCGTCCGCCGCGCCGGGCGGTGACCCCGCGCAGCTCCAGGCGCCCCGGGCCGGGCGGCAGCGAACGGGAGCCGTGGGCGGTGGCGGGTTCGGCCAGGACCTCGCCCAGGCGCCCGGCCGCCGCCCTGGCCCGGGCCAGGCCCGCGAGGTGGCCGACCAGCACGCCGACACCGGTGGCCAGGACCGCGTACCGGGAGGCCGCGAGCACCTCGCCGACGGTGAGGCGGTGCCGGACGAGGAGGACCCCGGCGACGGCGACGATCCCGAGCTGGAGCAGTGGCGCCACGGCGACGGCCTGGCCGCTCGCCCGCCCCTGCACCCGCCACATCCGGTGTCCGGCCCGGGACAGCTCGGGCAGCGGCCGCAGGATCCGGGCCGTCTCCCGGTCCGCCGCCCCGGCCGCGGCGATGGTCCGGTGTCCGGCGACGGCCTCCGCGAGCGCCCCGGCGATCCGGCCCTGCACGCGCTGGTAGTGCGTCACGCATTCCGTGGTGTCGCGGGCGAAGGCGCGCAGCAGCAGCGCCAGCACCGGCGCTCCGGCCAGGAACACCACGGCGAGCCAGGGGCTGATCAGTCCCAGTGCGACGATGCCGCCGACCGGTCCGACGACCGCGGAGAGCAGGGCGGCGCGGGCGGTCGGTGCCGTGCCGGCCTGGGCGGCGTTGCCGACGAGGCGGGCGACGAGGTCCCCGGGGCCGAAGCGGGCGGCGGCGCGCGGTCCGACGGCCAGGACGTGGCCGGTGAGCCGCCGGCGCAGCCAGGCCGTGGTGCGGGCGTCGACCGTGCCGCGCAGTACGGTCTCGCAGCCGTCGAGCAGCGCCAGCAGCAGGACGAGCCCGGCGCAGCGGAGCACCCAGTCGGTGGCCGGGGCCCGCGCCAGCAGCAGGTCCAGGGTGCGGCCCAGGGCGGCCGGCAGCAGCAGTCCGGCGCCGGTCGCGGCCGTGCTCACCAGGCACAGGACCAGACAGCGGGCGGGGGCCGGACCGAACGGCCCGTGCGGCACCGGGGCGGGTTCCGGGGCGGTGGTCATGCGGCGGCGGCCCCCTCGGCGGGTGCGGGACCCCGGGCGGCCCCTTCCTCGCGGGAAGGAACCGCCCGGGGCCGTGGACTCGCGGTGCCCGTCAGAGACAGAGCGTGAGGCTCGCCGCGCTGACGCAGGACAGCAGGCTGAGGGTGCTGGGGCCACCGCCCTCGGTGCGCTCTTCGGTCTCCATCGTCTGCAGGTCGAGAAGTGCCATGTCGTTTTCCTTCCTTCGGTGTCGTCTCCCGTGGGGACGGGGTTGCGTCACGGCTCCGTCAGGTCGCGGAACCGCGCTGTGGGGGCCGCCCGATCGGCGGCAGGAACGGCAGGTGAGCCTCGGTCCGGGTGCCGAGGGCCGCGCCGAGCGCGAGCAGGCACCCTGCCGTTCCGGTGCCCAGGTCCATCGACAGACGCATCATCTGGTGTCCTGGGAAGGCCAGTTGGCCCTGGTACGACATCGCGAACCAGCCGAGTCCGGCGATCTGTTCGGCGAGCCGTGCGTCACTCGCGCCGGGCGTGCCGGTGCGAGCGAGGTGCAGGATCATTCCGGCGCGGCCCTGGAGCAGGCCGGGCTGCACGTAGAAGCGGCTGGTCGCGGCGGTCAGGATGCCGCTCCGGGCGCGCTCGAACTCCCCGTCGGCATCGGTGACATGGGCCAGGAGGTCGTCCAGGACCATCCCGATGCCCGCACTCCCGTCGCCGAGGTACGGCAGCGTCCGCCAGCCCTCGTCGACCTCCAGCGAGCCGCCCGGGTGCGTCACACAGCACGCCAGGTCCCGGCGCAACGCCACCCCCGCAGCGTCCAACAGCCGGGTCTCACCGGTCCGTTCGTACTGCCGCAGCAGGAACAGCGCGGGCCCGGTGGCCCCTCGCATGAGCCCGGCCCGCCGCCGGGGCGTGTCGGCCGGCGGTTCCGCGAGACGTCGTACGAGGATGTCGGCGGCCTCGGCGGCGCGGTCCCGCAGCTCCGGCTCGCCGGTCGTCCGCGCCAACTCGCCTAGCACCAGACCCAGTCCGGCAAGGCCACCGTGCAGGTCGGAGGAGAGGTTCTGCCAGCGCTCGGCGAGGATCGCCCCGATCAGGTCGAGCGCGCGCTGCCGGTGTCCGAGCCGGTCCAGGACGTGGGCGACGCCCGCGAGTCCGTCGTACAGCCCGAGTGGCGTGCCCGTCGGCGCGGGCGCGGTGCGGGCCAGCAGCCAGCGCTCGCCCTCCTCGTGGCGTTCGGCGCCGACCGCGTCCAGCGCGTACAGCACGCCGGCCGCGCCGTGCGCGAGACCGAGGCCGCCGCCGTCGTTGAACTGTGTGATGTCGCCCGGGAAGAGCCGGTCCTCGCGGTCGGGGGTGGCCGAGGCGAGGATCGCCTTGACCATGGAGTCGCGGCTGTAGGGCCAGTCGCCGGGGTCGGCATAGGCGGCCGGCAGTGCGGACGACGGCCGCGCGACCGGGTCCCGGGCGATCTCCGCGACCGCCTCGTCGAGGAACTCCCTCGGCACGTCCGGGAACTGACGGGTGATCACCTCGGCCAGATGGGCCGCCTTGCCCCGGTCGACCACGAACAGCGTGGTGACGGGCAGGAACAGGGCGAGCCGCAGACAGGCCAGCGCGTACCGGTCGACGTCCACGCCCCTGCGGTCGGGCGGGGCGAAGAAGCCGGGATGGGCGACCACCTGGCGCCCGTTCTCCGTGACCGGTGCCGCGGCCTCGAAGTCGAGCAGGGACACCGACTCCTCGTCGGGCGCGACCATGATGTTGAAGACGTGCAGGTCGTTGAAGACGATCCCGCGCGCGTGCACCGCCTCCACCGCCCGCTCCACCAGCCCGTGGATGCGCAGTGCCCACGCGGTGTAGTCGGCCACGGCCTCGGGGTCGGGGTCCGGGGTGAGCAGCGGGTGCCGCTCGGCGAAGAAGGAGTTGAGCGGGCGTCCCTCCAGGAAGTCCATGACGAGGAACCGGTGGTCACCGAGCGTGAACCAGTCCCGTACCTCCGGCACCACACCGGTCCCCGACGCCTGCTCCAGGGCGTACTTCTCCCGCTCCAGGCGCGCGATCGCGTCCGCCCCGTCGGAGGCCAGCCCCGCGTGCGGCCGCCCCTCCTTGAGCACCACCCTGCTCCCGTCGCGGGTGTCGGTGCCCGCGTACACCCCGCCACCGTTGGAGAAGTGCAGCGCCTTCTCGATGCGGTACGGCAGCTCGCCCACCGTCGTGGTGTTGCGGGCCGCCAGATGCGGCTGGAGGAAGGCGGGCAGCGTCACCCACTCGGGCACCTGGAAGGAGGGCGCCCGCCGGTCCGGCACCAGCGTGCCCGCGCCGTCCCGCACCGCCGGCACCAGCGAGCCCCGCTCGTCGACGACGAAGGTGCGCGCGAAGGCGCCGTAGCGGACGTAGAGCGGACCGTCGTACCAGCGCAGATCGGTGAGGATGTAGGGCCCCTCGAAGCCTTTCAGCAGGTCGCCCAGCTCGCGCAGCACGGTGTGCAGCTGCTCCTCGTCGGCCGGGTAGACGGTGACGAACTTGCCGCTGGTGTCGCGCGCCGCGTACTTGGTGTTGCGCAGGTGCAGCAGGTGCGGGCCGGGCACGAACTTGAACGGGATGCGCCGGGGCACGCAGTACTCCCACACGATCGCGGCGATCCGCTCCGCGTTCGCCCGGGTGGCCGAGGCGTGGATCTTCCAGCCCTGGGCCGGGCCCGCCACCGGGGCGCCGTCCGGGCCGAGCGGCGTCAGCGTCAGCCAGTCGCCGATGCGTGACCCGTCCCAGCCCTCGGGCACCGCCCGCCGCGCCGCCTCGTACAGCGGCGCCGCCTGCCCACCCTCCGCGGACAGCCGGTCCGGCGTCTCGTAGAAGTGTCTGTCGGCGAGCGCGTACACCTCGTACCGCTTGTCCATGCGACCCCCTCCGTGGAACCGGCAACGAGCCTTCCAGTGGGCCGACGGGTGCGGACAGTCACGGCTGTCACGAGATCGCCGTGCGGAACGCATGCGTCAAGTCTTGTTCGGTCGGTTTCGAGCGCGGCCTCCGCGCGGGCTCCACGGAACGGTCACAGGGGCTGCGCACGTGCCGGATACGCGCTGTAATGGCGGACGTGGTCAGTGAGGGCGCTGCGGGACGCAGATCGAGAACCGTGCGTGCCGAAGACGCCCTGAAAACGCTCACCACCGATCCCGACTCGCGCGAACGGCTCCGCCGCGTCCTGGAGCAGGCACTGGTCTTCGCGGGAGCGACCTTCGCCGCCGTGTACACCCCCAGTGCGGACGGCGACCCGCTCTGCCTGGTCGAGTCCGTCGGCGTCCCCAGGACCTTCTACGGTCTGCGGGACAGCTACACCCGCTCGGGGCGCTCCCCGGTGGCCGAGGTGCTGCGTACCGGACGCCCCCTGTGGCTGGGCCCCGCGGAGCTCGCCGCCTTCCCGGAGTCCCGGCGGACCCCTGCGCGGGAGTTCTCCCTGGCCGTCCTGCCCGGCCAGGGGGACGGCGGCGGGACCTGCCTGCTCGCGGTGAGCGAGGAGGCGGCCGGCTTCGACAGCGAGGGCCGAGCCTGCCTGGAACTGATCGCCGACGCCGTGATCGGCCCGGTCCTGGGCCGCCCGGCCGAGGGCGAGGAACTCCAGTCGGGCGCCTTCAGCCTCGCCATGGACAGCGGACGCGTCGAGGTCGGCGACGACATCCTGGAGCTGTTCGGCCTCTCCCGTGAGGCGTTCGACGGCAAGGTCGAGACCCTGCTCGGGCTGACCGTGCCCGAGGACCTGCCCTCCCTGATGTCCGTGGTGGAGGCCGACCACATGTCCATCGGCGAGCGCGAGCTGGAGTTCCGGGTGCTCCAGCCCACCGGACCACCCCGGTGGCTGCGGCTGAGCGGCCGGCTCCTGCCCGGCGGTGAGGGCCGTCCGGCCCGGCTGGTGGGCACGGTCGGCGACGTCTCCGCGCTGCGCTCCGACGTCACCGACGTGGCCCGGGTGCAGCGCCTGGCCGCAGCCCTCGCCGTCGCCGGCACCGTCCACGACGTAAGCCAGGCCGTCGTCTCCGCGCTGCGCGGCCCGCTCCAGGCCGACCGGATCGCCCTCGCCGAGCTGGAGAACGAACGGCTCGTCGTCACCGTCCTCGACCCGCCCGAACCGGAGGCCTGGCCCGAGCTGTGGCGCATGGAGTGGCGCAGCGAGTGGCCCGACGCGCCGGTGCGGGCCATGCCCACGCTCGCCGCCGCGCTGCGCGAGGGCCGCGCCCAGATCTGGCCCGCCGGAGCCGCCCTGGAGCCCGCCCTCGCCGACGTCGGCCCCGGCGGCCTCGCCGTACTGCCGCTGCCCGCCGCCGGCCGGATGGCCGGGGCCTGTCTGATCGGCTGGGACGCCCCGCACGACTTCGGCACCGACGAACGCGCCCTGCTCACCGCCTCCGCCGGCCTCGCCGGACAGGCCCTGATGCGCGCCCACGCCTTCGACGCCGAGCACGAACTCGTCGGCATGCTCCAGCGCCAGCTGCTGCCCCGCCGCCTGCCCAAGCTGCCCGGCGCGGTCGCCGTCGCCCGCTACCTGCCGAGCACCGCGGGACTGGAACTCGGCGGCGACTGGTACGACGTGATCCCGCTGCCCGACAACCACGTCGCCCTCGTCATCGGCGACGTCCAGGGCCACAGCGCGGGCGCCGCCACCCTCATGGGCCAGATGCGCACCGCGCTGCGCGCCTACGCCGTCGAGGGGCACCCGCCGGACGTGGTCGTCTCGCACGCCAACCGGCTGCTGACGGACATGGAGACCGACCTGTTCGCCACCTGCGCCTACGTCGACGTCGACCTGGAGGAGGGCTCCGCCTGGTGCGTGCGCGCCGGACACCTGCCGCCGGTGCTGCGTCACCCGGACGGCAGTACGGAGATCGCCGAGGCCGAGGGCGGGCCACCGCTGGGCGTGGTCACCCAGGCCGACTTCCCGATGAGCCCGCTGCGACTGCAACCCGGCACCGTCATCGCCCTGACCACCGACGGCCTCGTCGAGACCACCGAGGACGACATCGACGTGGGCATGGACCGCTTCGCGCACGGCCTGGCCGTCTCCGACCCCACCCACCTGGGCCTCGTCGCCGACGCCCTGCTCGGCAACGCCCGCCGCAGCGACGACGTCGCCCTGCTCCTGCTGCGCTACGACGGCATGGCCACCCGCCCCCAGCGCGAGGGCTGGACCGTGTGGCGCGTTCCGCAGGCCGTCGGCCAGGCCCGCCGCTTCACCCGCCGCACCCTGCGCACCTGGGGGGTGCCGGCGGACGACATGGACGCCGTGCTGCTGGTCGTCTCCGAACTCGTCACCAACGCCCTCGTGCACACCGACGGCCGGGTCCGCCTCGACCTCACCCGGATCAACCACCGGCTGCGCGTCGCCGTCACCGACGCCTCCCCGCGCACCCCGGTCAAGCCCACCAGCATCGGCTGGGAGGCCACCGGCGGACGCGGCATCCTCCTGGTCGAGGCACTGTCGGCCGCGTGGGGGACCGTGCCGGTCAGCGGCGGCAAGCAGGTCTGGAGCGAACTGACGCTGCGCGGGTGAGGACGGCCCGCCCAGCGGGGTACCCGGGGCCGAGACACCCGACAAGGAGGCACGTCATGCCCCAGCACGTCAGCGACATCATGACCTCCGCGCCCGTCACCGTGGAACCGCAGACCTCCGTGACCGCGGTGGCCCGCATCATGCGCGACCAGGACCTGGGCGCCGTCCTGGTGACGGACGGAGACGACCTGCGCGGCCTGGTCACCGACCGCGACCTGGTGGTGCGCTCGCTCGCCGACGGCGGCGACCCCGAGCAGACCACCGTCGCCGGCGCGTGCAGCGACGACCTGGTCACCGTGACCCCCGAGGACGACCTCGACCGCGCCATCGAGCTCATGCGCGAGCACGCCGTACGCCGCATCCCGGTCGTCGACCACGGCCGCCCCGTCGGCATCGTCGCCCTCGGCGACCTGGCCATGGAACGCGACCCCGAGTCGGCCCTGGGCGACATCAGCGCGGCCCGCCCCAACACCTGAGCACTCGTACGAGTGACATGCGTGTGCGGTGCGGGGGACGAGCCGTCCGGTTTGACCGGAGTGTGGCAGGGGACCCGGAGGCGCGGACAGAACCGTCGCAGCCGCAACGACGGTCCGAACGACAGAAGGAAGATGAAGCGCCGTGACCGCGCAGACCAGTGAGAAACCCGTCGCCCGTCGGCCCGAGACAGGGTGGTCCAGGGCCCGCCGCCTGCGCGGCACGCACGCCCTGCGGACCTGGCTGCCGGCCGTCGAGGAGAAGAGCGTGCCGCACGCTCCGCGGCCCGCCACCGAGGGGAACATCGTCCGCGGCGAGGACTGAACCCGTGGTGGTGCCGTAACGTCCAAGCCACGCACTCGCCATGGTCCGTTCGGGCGGGCTAGGGTGAGGCAGATGAAGGCACTCGTGCTGTCCGGCGGCGCCGGGACACGGTTGAGGCCGATCACGCACACCTCGGCCAAACAACTGGTACCAGTGGCGAACAAGGCTGTCCTCTTCTACGGCCTGGAATCCATCGCCGCGGCCGGTATCACCGACGTGGGAATGATCGTCGGCGACACCGCCGCGGAGATCCAGGAGGCCGTGGGGGACGGGTCGAAGTTCGGCCTGGACATCACCTACATCCCCCAGGAGCGCCCCCTCGGACTTGCCCACGCGGTACTGATCGCCCGGGAGTTCCTCGCCGACGACGACTTCGTGATGTATCTCGGCGACAACTTCATCGTCGGCGGCATCACCGACCTCGTCGACGAGTTCCGCACCCACCGTCCCGACGCCCAGATCCTGCTCACCCAGGTGCCCGACCCGCGGTCCTTCGGCGTCGCCGAACTCGGCCCGGACGGACAGGTGATCGGCCTGGAGGAGAAGCCGGAACACCCCAGAAGCGATCTCGCGCTCGTCGGCGTCTACCTGTTCACGCCCCGCATCCACCAGGCCGTCGACGCCATCGAGCCGTCCTGGCGCGGCGAACTGGAGATCACCCACGCCATCCAGCACCTCATCGACAGCCGCGCCGAGGTCCGCTCCACGGTCATCAACGGCTACTGGAAGGACACCGGCAACGTCGGCGACATGCTGGAGGTCAACCGCAGGGTCCTGGAGACCCTGGAGCCCCGCATCGACGGCGAGGCCGACGAGGAGTCCGAGACCATCGGCCGGGTCGTCGTGGAGGAGGGCGCGCGCATCGTGCGCTCCCGCGTCGTGGGCCCCGTGGTCATCGGCGCCGGGACCGAGGTCGTCGACTCCTATGTGGGACCTTTCACCTCCATCGCCGAGAACTGCCGAGTCACCGACAGCGAGCTGGAGTTCTCCATCGTGCTGCGTGACTCCTCGATCCGCGGTGTGGGACGGATCGAGTCCTCGCTCATCGGCCGCCACGTCGAGGTGACCCCGGCGCCCCGGGTGCCCAGCGCCCACCGCCTCGTCCTCGGTGACCACAGCAAGGTGCAGATCCATCCATGAACCTTCTCGTCACCGGTGCCGCGGGGTTCATCGGCTCCACCCACGTCCGGGCACTGCTCGCCTCCCCCGAGTCCGACGCGTTCCGGAGCACGGTGCCGGACAAGCTGACCTACGCCGGCACCCTGGGCAACCTCGAACTCGACGGTCCCCGACCGGAGTTCGTGCAGGGCGGCATCCGCGACGAACTCGGCCACCGCCCCCGGCACGACGTCGCGGCCGGCCTCGCCCTCGCCGGAATGCCCGGCCGGCCCGTCCTGACCACCGAACTTCCGGACGGCGGCGCCTTCGCGCGCACCGCCCGGTTCCGTCGCGACACCGTGGACGTCGTCGACGATCATCGCGCTCTCGCGCACGGCGGCCGGCAGCAGCCGGGCCTGCCGTCGCTGCGTGACCGGCGCACAGCCCTGCACGAAGCCCTTACCCGGATCCGCAAGGAGTGCCCCGCGTGAAACGCCATGAGTTCCTCCGGGAGCTGCACAAGGTCAGCGCCAACCGCAACTACCTGGAGATCGGCGTCAACGACGGCCGCAGCCTGACGTTGTCCCGCGTCCCCAGCATCGCGATCGACCCCGCCTTCAAGGTGGTCACGGAGATCCGCACCGACGTCCACCTGGTGAAGGCCACCAGTGACGACTTCTTCGCTCGCGACAACCCCCTCCAGCACCTCAAGGGGGGCCGCCACCCGCTGCGCAACCTGCGCCGCGGCCGCAGCCCGATCGGCTACTGGCGCAAGACCAGCCTCGACCTGTCGTTCATCGACGGCATGCACCTGTTCGAGTACGCGCTGCGCGACTTCATGAACGTGGAGAAGTACTCGGACTGGGGCAGCGTGATCGTCCTCGACGACATGCTGCCGCGCAACATCGACGAGGCGGCCCGCGACCGGCACACCGGTGCTTGGACCGGTGACGTCTACAAGGTGGTGGAGATCCTCAACCGCTACCGTCCCGAGCTGGTGACCGTCCTGGTCGACACGCAGCCCACCGGTCAGCTGGTGGTCTTCGGCGCCGACCCGGACAACACCGTGCTGCACGACAAGTACGACGAGATCATGGCCGAGTTCGAGGTGCCCGACCCGCAGAAGGTGCCCGAGGCGATCCTGGAGCGGGTGCAGGCGGTGACGCCCGAGAAGCTGGTCGGGGCGCCGTTCTGGCGGCCGCTGGTGAAGGCCCGCAACCTCGGCATCCCGCGCTCCCGTGGCTGGGAGCCGCTGCGCAAGTCCCTGGAGGACCTCGCCGCCAAGCACTGAGCTCCGGCTCGGCAGAGCCTGGGTCCGGACCCCGCAGAGGGTCCGGACCCAGGCTCTCGTGCTGTCCGGCCCCCGTGCGGGGTTCGTGCGGTCAGCCCCGGCGCGCCTTGAGCCGGTTCGCCGCCGAGCGCCGCACCCGTCCGAGCACGCGCCGCGCCCTGCGGGCCAGTCGCCGCACGGCACCGGGCACGGGAGGACGCACCACCTGTACTCCGCCCGCCCCGGCGCGCAGGCCGAGCGGCAGCGGCAGGAAGCGCGGCTCGTCCGCACCGGGGACCAGGCACAGGGCCAGCCGCCGGGGCGTGCCCTTGAGTTCGGCGACCGGCACGGCGGCCTCCAGGACCGACCCCTCGCCGTCCGGGGCGAGTGTGCCGGGAACGTCGAGGGAACCGCTCGCGGCGGTGAGCCGCAGCACCACCGCGGTGTCACCGGGGACGTACACCGGCACGGGCACACGGATCCGGTCCTCGGTGACGGTCGCCTTGGTGACCTCGGACAGGCCGAGGCGCTTGGTCGCCCGGTCGACGTCCAGGGCGAGATGGCCCTTCACGGTCCAGTACGGCAGGACCACCCGGCCGGCCGCCACACCGGCGGGCGCGGCGGCGTCGCCCTTGCGCGGACTCGGTCCCAGCCGGCACTCCTTGGTCCAGCCGCCCAGCCTCACGCGGACGAGAGCGTCCCACAGGCCGGGCTCCGGCGGGACACCGTCCGCGGCGCTGGCGGGGTCGACGGTCGCGGTGGCCCGCAGCACCAGCCGGACCCGCTCGCCGTCGCCCACCGGGACCATCTTCCGGGTGACGTCCACCGACTGGAAGTACTGGGCGGAGGAGGAACGTTCGCGCAGCAGCAGATCCACCGTGGCCTTCCCGAACGCGCTCACCGTGTCGGCGCTCACCAGGGCGATCGCCTCGGCCACGTCCTTCGGGGCACCCCCGGTCGCGGCACCCGAAGGACCGGACGGGAACGTCATCACCGCACCGGCGGCCCGGTACTCGGCGGTGAGGTCGACCACGAGCGAGCCACCCTCCCACCGGATGCCGCCCGGCTCGGCCCGGACGGCCACGGAGGCCTCCCACTCCGCGAACGCCACCAGGTCGTCGAGGCGGTCGGCGGCGATCAGCGCGGCGATGATCCGCTGGGTCAGCGGCAGCCCCGCCGCGACACCGGGCGCGAAACGCTCCACCACCACACCGTGGATCTCCCGGAAGAGCTCCTTGCGGTAGTCCTCCGGCGCCGTCAGCAGACGCTTGCCGCGCATCCGCTCGACCATCTCGATCCGCAGCCAGCGCCGGTGCAGCCGGTCGCGCACCGGCCCCGGCTCGGTGTACCGGTCGACGACGTCGAGAGCCTCGCGCAGGTTCTTGAAGTAGCCCACCGGGTCGAAGCGCTGGAAGCCCGCGTTGGAGGCGTCGTCGCGTTTGACGTGGTAGTAGCAGACGTAGTCGCTCAGCACCGACACATTGCCGGCCCGCAGATAGGCCTCGGTGACGAAGACATGGTCCTCCAGCCGCCGCCTGCCCTCCGGGAAGCGCAGTCCGATGTCGTCGAGGAACTCCCTGCGGAACATCTTGTGCGGGGTGAGGCTGTCGATCAGCGGGGCGTTCTCCACGCTCGCACGAGGGTGGTTGCGGCGGAACAGCTCCACCGGCACGCCCCTGCCCTTGCCCGCCATCTTCCCGACGACGACGTCGGCGGAATGGGCGACGCCGTAGTCGTACATCCGCTCCAGGGCCTCGTCGCCGAGGTAGTCGTCGTTGTCGACGAACATGACGTACTCGCCCTTGGCGGCGGCGATGCCGACGTTGCGGGGCTTGCCCGACCAGCCGGAGTTCTCCTGGTGCACGACCGTGACCCGGGGGTCCTCGGAGGCGAGCGCGTCCAGCCGGGCGGGCGTGCCGTCGGTGGAGCCGTCGTCGACGAAGATCACCTCGTACTCGTCCGGGGGCAGCGACTGTCGCTGGAGTGAGGTGATGCAGTCCTCGATGTAGATCCCCGGGTTGTAGACAGGGATGATGACGCTGACCTTGACCGGCATCGGTCTTCGGGCCCCCTTGGTTCGCTCGCCGCACGATTTGGGCTGATGCGCGTTGGCAGATGCTAGCGCCACGGGGTGAGTTGTCCATCTTCGCCCCCGGCTCGGCGTGCCCGGCACCCGCGGCGGCGCGCGGGACGGGACGGCACGGGTGGGAGCGGCAACGCGGCCCGGTACCAAGGGAGTTCGGCTACGGTGTGCGGTGGCCGACGAACGGCGGGGAGGGGAGCGGAGCCGATGCACGGGCATCCGACCGGTGGAACGTCGATCAACTCCTCCGTGGCGCACCCCGCGCGGGTCTACAACGCCTGGCTCGGCGGCCGGGACAACTACCCCGCCGACCAGGAGGCCGCCGAGCTGGCCGCCGCGGCCAACCCGAGGATCGTCCCGGCCGTCCGCGCCAACCGCGCCTTCCTGGGGCGGGCCGTCCGCGAGCTGTCCCAGGCGGCGGGCATCCGCCAGTTCCTCGACATCGGCACCGGCATCCCGACGGCGGACAACACCCACGAGGTGGCCCAGCGCGTCGACCCCGGCGCCCGCGTGGTCTACGTCGACAACGACCCGATCGTCCTGGCCCACGCCCGCGCGCTCCTCGTCAGCACCCCGCAGGGAGCGACGGACTACGTGGAGGCCGACGTCCGCGACGTCGACCGCATCCTCGCCGTGGCCCGGCAGACCCTCGACCTGTCCCGCCCCGTCGGCCTCATGCTCGTGGCGATCCTCCAGTACGTCCCGGACGCCGACGACCCGCACGGCATCGCACGGCGGCTCCTGGACGCCCTCGCCCCGGGCAGCCATCTGGTGCTGTCCCACCCGGCCGCGGACATCGGCGCCGAGGAGGTCGCCGCGTCGATGCGCGTCTACAACCAGCGCGCCGCCGAGCGGGCCGGCGCGACACCCCGTACGCACGCCGAGGTCACCCGGTTCTTCGACGGCACCGACCTGCTGGACCCGGGGGTCGTGGAGCTGCCCCGGTGGCGCCCCGGACCCGACGACGAGCCCGCCCCCGCCGGGCTGCCCATGTGGTGCGGAGCCGGCCGCAGGCCCTGATCGCCGGGCCCCTCTAGGCTGACCCCGTGCGTCTGCTGCTGATGTCCGACACCCACCTCCCCAAGCGTGCCAAGGCCCTGCCCGCGCCGCTGCTCGCCGAACTCCCGCACGCGGACGTCGTGTTCCACGCCGGGGACTGGGTCGACACCGCCACCCTGGACCTGCTGCAGAGCCACAGCCGCAGACTCGTCGGTGTGTACGGCAACAACGACGGGCCGCAGCTGCGGGCGAGGCTGCCCGAGGTGGCGTACGCCGACCTCGACGGCCTGCGCTTCGCCGTGGTCCACGAGACCGGAACCGCCCAGGGCCGCGAGGCGCGCTGCGCCGCCCGCTTCCCGGACACCGACGTCCTGGTGTTCGGGCACAGCCACATCCCCTGGGACACCACCGCCCCCACCGGCCTGCGCCTGCTCAACCCCGGCTCCCCGACCGACCGCCGCCGTCAGCCCCACTGCACCTACATGACGGCGACGGTCGACGGCGGCACCCTCACGGACGTGGAGCTGCACCGCCTGCCGCCCCGGTAGCCGAGCCGGGGGCCGCCACTGTCGGTGCCCCCTGTCACCAAGGAACCATGGCCGATACACCGATGTCCCTCCTCCGGCACGCGGTGAGCCCCACGAGGCACACGGGCTCGCCCCGCTCCGTCCTCCTGGAGCGGCGGGGGATGCACTGAATCGCCACCGTAGGCCGTGTCGATGGAAGGAATCCTCCATCTCCCGGCTCTGGCTGGGGCACCCCCTGCCTCCCTTCCCACGCTGAGTCGTGGTCGGCCAGGACGCCCCGCGGGCCGGGGCCGGGCCGACGTGACGACGACGGTGGAGAGGAACCCCGATGACCGCTGAGCACGTGCTGACGCCCACGGCGTACCGAGGGCGGTGGGTGGCGCTGACCGCCCTGCTGCTCGGTGAGGCGATGAACCTGTTGGACGCGACCGTGGTGCAGGTCGCCGCACCGAGGATCCACGCCGGTCTGGGCGGGTCGGTGTCCGACATCCCGTGGTTCACGACCGCCTACACGCTGCCGTTCGCGGTGCTGCTGATCACCGGTGGCCGGCTGGGTGACATCGCCGGGCGCAAGCGGTTGTTCGTGATCGGGGTGATCGGTTTCATGGTCGCGTCCGTCGCCTGCGCGGCGGCGCCCACGGTCGGCCTGCTGCTCGCCTTCCGGGTGGTGCAGGGAGCCGCGGCGGCCGTGATCGTCCCGCAGACCATCGGCCTGATCAAGGCGATGTTCGCCGGCCCCGAGATGTCCAGGGCGCTGGGCACCATCGGCCCGGTGACGGGGCTCGCCGCCGTCTGCGGACCGGTGCTCGGCGGGGTGCTCACCCACGCCGACCTGTTCGGCTCCTCGTGGCGCGCCGCCTTCCTGGTGAACGTCCCCGTCTCGCTGGTCGTCCTCGCGCTCTCGCCCCGCCTGATGGAGAACCGCGCCCCCGAACGGCCCACCCTCGACGTGACCGGCACCGTGCTGGCCATGGCTGGTGTCGGTCTGGTCGTGTACCCGTTGGTCGGGGCCGGTCCGACCGCCGTGTCGGGGTGGCACTGGGCGGCCCTCGCGGCCGGTTCGTGCCTGATCGTGGTGTTCGCGGTGCATCAGCGGGCGGTCGCTGCTGGCGGGCGCAGCCCGCTGGTGGAGCCGAGTCTGTTCACCCACCGCGGCTTCCCGGCCGCCCTGGTGACCTCGATGTCCTTCTTCGCGGTCACCAACGGTGTGATGACCGTCGTCGTCCTGCAGCTCCAACTCGGCCTGGGCGCCGACGTGCTGACGGCCGGACTGACCCTCGCTCCGTGGTCGCTGGGCCTGGCCGTCGCCTCCTGGGTGGCCGGAGCTTGCCTGGTCACGCGCCACGGCCACCGCGTGATGACCCTCGGGCTGGCTGTGCTGCTGGTCGGCGCGCTGGGTGCCGTCGCCGTCTACCACGCGGCCGACCCGCACCGGTACCCGGCACCGCTGCTGCTCGCGCTCGGGGTCGTGGGACTCGGCGCGGGACTGTTCGCCCCGGCGTTCTTCACCCTCGCGCTCCGGCCGCTGCGACCGCAGGAGATCGGCTCGGCCGCCGGCCTGCTGAACGCGGTCCAGCAACTGGGCGCCACACTCGGGGTGGCCGTCCTCGGCAGCGTCTACCTGAGGAGCGCCGGCGACGGCGGTGCCCCTGCCGCGCTGCACGCCGTCCAGGCCGCCGTCTGGGCCGGCGTGGCGCTGGTCGTGGCCGCCCTGGCCACCAGCCGGATGATGACCCGGACCCCGTAGCGTCGGCCGCGGGCTGTCACAGCCGCGTGCGGGCCGGGGCGGGCGGCCGCCTGGCGCGGGCCGGATCCGTGACGACGGGGCTCGCGGCCTTGAGGTTGCGCAGGACCGGGCTGCTCTCCAGGCTGTGGACGGCGTCCAGCGAGCCCAGGCGCCGGGTCAGGTAGTGGTGCAGGTCGGCGGGGTCGCGGCACAGGGCCTGGGCCACCAGGTTGGTGGGCCCCGTGGTCGCGGCGACATAGGCCAGTTCGTCGTGACCCGCCAGCGTCGTCGCCACGCTCTCCAGCCGCGCCGGGGGCACCGACATCCACAGCAGCGCCCTGGTGTGGGCGCCGAAGTGCCCGGCGTCGACCTCGACGTCGTAGAAGACGGCGCCGCCGGCCCGCAGGTCCGCCAGCCGGCGGGCCACGGTGGCCGGGGACCAGCCGGTCGCCCGGGCCAGCTCCGCGTGGGTGGCGCGCCCGTCCTTCTGGAGGGCGAGCAGCAAGTCGGTGTCGCCGTCGGTGAGTCGGCGCGGCACGGGGACGTACGAGCTCTCGGCCTCCTGGTGTTCGCGCAGCAGGCGCTGCTGGTCCTCGTCCAGGGTGTCGGCGCTGCGACGCCAGTGCGTCGGTCCGCCGAGGTAGGTGTGCAGGACGCAGTGCGCGGACACGGCGGTGACGGCGCTGGTGCGTGGAATGTCGCGCAGGAGAAGGGAGTTGCCCGCGTCGGCCGCGGTCGGCGCGTGGACGATCGCGACGATCTCGGTGCCACCGGAGGCGAGTTTCACCCAGGAGGTGTCCTGCCGGCGCACGAGCGCGTGGGCCAGGTCCTGTGCGGAGCCCGCCGCCGCGGTGAGCCGCAGCAGCCACTGGGTCCGGCCCGCCCGATGGGGGTCCGGCAGTCCCACGACCCTCAGGGACGCCTCGCCGCGCAGCCGGCGGTAGCGGCGCGCGACGGTCTGCGGGGAGACGTCGAGGGCCGTGGCGATCCGGCTGAACGGGGCGCGGCCGTCGATGTGCAACGCGTGGATCAGGGCACGGTCGAGGTCATCCAGCATGCGCCCATCCTGCACTCCCGTGTCCGGCCATCGCTCAGTCGTTCAGTCACCTGAACATGAATCATGTGCACGTCTATTGACGCGTCCACGGCAACTACCTACCTTCCTGGGAAAGCGCTTCCTGTCCGTCATGCGGGGTCCGGTCGTCCGGTGGCCGTTCATGTAGTTGAACCAGCCGCATCGTCGCGCGAGGGAGCCCCCAGAGCAAGGGGCCGGCTGCCCGCACGTGCTCCACCGCACCGGACCACCCCCTTCAGGGCCCACGGACGGCCTGCCGACCGGCAGGCCGACAGCGAGCAACCGAAGACCGAATGGGGAAGCGAGATGAGGCGATCAGTCGCACTGCGGCTCTGCGCGGCACTGGCCATGACGGGCCTGGCGACGGGGACCGGTGCCGTGCTGCCGATACCCGAGGCGTCGGCCGCGACCGGTGGTGTCACCGGGTACGCGACCCAGAACGGCGGGACCACCGGCGGTGCGGGCGGGCAGACGGTGAAGGCCACCACGGGCACCGCGATCCACGCCGCCCTGTGCGGCCGGGCCAGCGCCAGTACCCCGATCACCATCCAGGTCGAGGGAACCATCAACCACGGCAACACCACCAAGGTGTCGGGCAGCAGCTGCAACACCGCCGCCGGCGTGATCGAACTGAAGGCGATCAGCAATGTCACGATCGTCGGCGTCGGCAGCGGCGCCGTGTTCGACCAGTTGGGCATCCACCTGCGCGAGGCCCGCAACATCATCATCCAGAACGTGACCGTCCGGAACGTCAAGAAGTCGGGTTCCCCCACGTCCAACGGCGGTGACGCCATCGGCATGGAGCGCAACGTCCGCAACGTCTGGGTCGACCACGTCAACCTGGAGGCCTCGGGCGGGGAGTCGGAGGGCTACGACGGACTCTTCGACATGAAGGACAACACCCAGTACGTGACCCTGTCCTACAGCGTGCTGCGCAACTCCGGCCGCGGCGGCCTCGTCGGCTCCAGCGAGAGCGACCTCTCGAACGGCTTCATCACCTACCACCACAACCGGTACGAGAACATCGACTCCCGCGCCCCCCTGCTGCGGGGCGGCACCGCCCACATGTACAACAACCACTACCTGCGCCTGAACGAGTCCGGCATCAACTCCCGCGCCGGCGCTCGGGCCAAGGTGGACAACAACTACTTCGAGGACTCCAAGGACGTCCTGGGCACCTTCTACACCGACGCGGCCGGGTACTGGCAGGTCGGCGGGAACACCTTCGACAACGTGACCTGGTCCAGCCCCGGCAGCGAGAACCACCCGGCCGGCCCCAATCCACAGTCCAACACCACGATCACCATCCCCTACTCCCACAGCCTCGACGCGGCCGGATGCGTGCCGGGCATCGTGAGCCGGACGGCCGGCGCCAACAAGGGGCTCCAGGTGTCGGACGGCACGTGCTAGGTGTGTTGATCACCAACGCCGTCGACGCCGTCCGGGTCGGGAAAACGGTCCGACGGCTGTGAGCCCGTCCTGACACAGTGGCGCGCCGCGACCCGTATCGAACCCGTGACCGCCGCGGACCTGCGACTCATGCAGACCCTGGCGCAGCGCGTCACGAGGTGATCGACTGGTACGACGGTGCGGCGGCCGGTCTCGACCGTACGGTGATTCCGTGCGCCGGCGACGAGTTCGCCCTGGAGCGGTGGTCGGCGCACGCGACGGTCGCCTGCCTGGGCGGTCCGGGTCATCCCGGTGCCCGCGGGCTGTACTACGGCGTAGGGTTCCGGAGGCTCTCGCGGGACGCGCCGCTCATCAGGACCGCGACCGCGGGCTGAGAACCGGCCGTTCGGGTAGGTGACCCGGCAGCACACCCTGGTCGCGGCGGATGGGGAGAACATGCGAGTCGTCGTCATCGGCGGAAGCGGGCACATCGGCACCTTCCTCGTGCCCCGGCTGGTGCGGGCCGGCCACGAGGTGACCACCATCAGCCGGGGCCGCCGGACCGCCTACGCCGATGCCCCCGAATGGCAGCAGGTACGGCAGGTCGTCGCCGACCGGGAGCGGGAGGACGGCGAGGGCACCTTCGGCGACCGGGTGGCCGGGCTGCGCCCGGACGTGGTGGTCGACCTGGTGTGCTTCACCCCGGAGTCGGCCACCGCACTGGTCGGGCGGCTGCGCGGCGAGGTCGGACATCTGCTGCACTGCGGCAGCGTGTGGCGCCACGGCCCCAGCCACAAGCTGCCGATCTCCGAGGGTTCGGGCACGGCTCCCGTCGGCGAGTACGGCGTTCAGAAGGACCGGATCGCGCGGATGCTGAAGGAGGAGACCGCCTCCGGGGGCCTGGTGACCACCTCCCTGCACCCCGGGCACATCGTCGGTCCCGGCTGGCACCCGATCGGTCCGCTGGGAAACCTCGACCCCGCCGTCTGGACCACGCTGTCCGCCGGAGAGCCGCTCCGAATCCCCGGCGGCGGTGTCGAGCTGATGCACCATGTGCACGCCGACGACGTGGCCCAGGTTTTCGAACAGGCGGTCCGGCACCGGGACGCGGCGGCGGGGGAGGACTTCAACGTCGTCGCTCCCACGGCGCTGAACGTCCGCGGCTACGCCCACATCGCGGCCGGCTGGTTCGGACGGACCGCCTCACTGGAACCGGTGACCTGGGACCGGTTCCGCCGGACCACGAGCGCGGAGTACGCCGAGCAGAGCTGGGAGCACCTCCACCGCAGCCAGTGCTTCACCATCGAGAAGGCCAGGGCGCTCATCGGCTACGCGCCGCGCTACGAACCCGAGGACGCCGTACTCGAATCAGTCCGCCGGCTGATCGACCTCGACGAGCTGAAGGTGGCCGGCCCGCTGGTCGTGTGATCGGAGCGGTGCGTCAGGACGCGGGCGGTGGGAGGGGCCGGAGCCGGGTGCGCAGGAGGCAGAACTCGTTGCCCTCCGGGTCGGCCAGGACGTGCCAGCTCTCGGTGCCGGTCTGGCCGACGTCGGCGGGCCTGGCCCCCAGAGCGAGCAGCCGCTCCAACTCGGCGTCCTGGTCGCGGTCGGTGGCGTTGACGTCGATGTGCAGGGGGAGCTTGGCCCTGCGCGGGTCGCCGCCGGGGCTGAGGACGAGGGTAGGCTGCGGGCCACCGAAGCCGACGTCGGGCGGCCCGATCTCGATGCTTCCGTCGTCCTCCCGGCCGAGTTCGACGTAGCCGAGGGCCTCGCTCCAGAACGCGGCGAGCCGGTCGGGGTCGACGCAGTCGAGGACCAGCTCACTGATGCGGCATGCCATGTCACGAGTGTACGGAGACGGCCCCGGAGCACCGGATCCGTGCGCTCACGGCGCCTCGGCCTCTCGGCCTCTTAGGCGGTGAACCTCTTCGCGAGATCCCGGAGCCGTGCCACGGCGGAGGTCATCGCGTAGGGCACCCGGTGTCCGCAACCGGTGGTGACGACGCTCGGCGCGTCGGGCGCCCGTTCCCGGACAAGGGTGGTGCGGTGCCGCGGACGAGGGGACGCGCTCGCGGGTCGGGTGCGTCAAGGACGCATCAAGTGGCTGGTCACAGGCGATACTTGACGAGCGGGGCCGCAGCGGTCCCACGACACGCAGACATGAGGGAGGCGACGTCCGGGTGAGCAGTTCCGACAAGGGGATCAGCAAGGTCGAGGTGAGGCTCAAGTGGGATCCGAGCCCTCTGGGAGAGCCGCCTCGTCACCTCGACATCATCGCCGCGACCTACACCGCGGACGATCCCCACGGGCCGCCCGTGTACGTCGTCCACTACGACAGCCGGTCACCGGACGGCACCATCAACATGACCCGGCACAGCCAGACCGGGCAGGGTTTCCGCTTCGTGGAGGTGATGGTGCTGGAACTCGACCGGCTGGCCTCCAGCTTCGGTCGGGTCGTGGTCGGCGTGGTCTTTCACCAGAGGGGTGGGCAGCGGACCTTCGGTGACCTGACGAACGCCGGCGTGGCGGTCGTCGAGAAATACACGGAACTCCTGGTGGACGACTTCGCTCAGGTCGCCGACTCCACCGCCACCACCGTCGCGGAGTTCGTCCGGAACGGCGTCGGCGGCTGGGAGTTCCACGAGATGGTCCGCGGCTTCGACAGCGACGCGGTGGCCTTCGCCCAGGAGATGGGCGCGATCCGGTAGCCGCACCTCCAGGGGCCGGGGCGGGTGGGGTTCGGCGGCGCGGAACGGCTTCGCTACGGGCGCCGCCGTCGACGGCGGCGTATCCGCGAGGCCGTCAGGACCACGACGGCCAGCGCGGCCACCGCCGCCGCGGCCCGCTTGGCGACCGGCACCCCGGCGGTGCGGAGGAGGTCCAGCGGCTCGTCCGGAGGCCCCGGCTCCCTCTGCCCCTCCTGCCCCTCCACCGTCCCCTCCGCCTCGCCCAGTCGCTCCGCCAGGCACTCGGCGAACCGGCCCACGATCCGGTCGCCGACCTCCGCCAGCACACCGCGGCCGAACTGGGCGGGCCGCCCGGTCACGGTGAGGTCGGTTCGGACCGACACCGCCGTGGCGTCACCCTGACTCGTCAGCGTGCCGGTCACGGTGGCCCGGGCGGTGCCCTGGCCGCGGGTCTCCCGGCCGCTCGCGATCAGCACCATGCGGTGCGCGGCCCCGTCCTGCTCCTCGAAGACGGCGGTGCCCTTGTAGGTGACGGTGATCGGACCCACCTTGACCTTCACCGAGCCGGTCACGGTCTTGCCGTCGTAGTCCTCGACCACCGCCCCGGGCAGGCACGGCGCGACGCGTTCGATGTCGACCAGCGTCCGCCAGGCCTCGTCGACCGGCACGGGGACGGTGAACTCGTGGTGCAGTTCCATGACTTCCTCCAGACGGGCTCGACGAAGGCCGGCTGCGGGGCGGCGGCCCTCAGAACCACGGGTCTCAGGACGACGGGCTTCGGGAAGGCGGGTGGATGGCCCCGGCCGTCGCGGTCAGCGGGGCGCCGCTGCCGCCCCACCGCAGCGCGACGATCTCCGCGGCGACGGACACGGCGACCTCCTCGGGCGTACGGGCACCCAGGTCGAGCCCGACGGGGGAGCGCAGCCGGGACAGCTCGGCCTCGGTGAGCCCGGCCTCGGCCAGCCGCTTCATCCGGTCGTCGTGGGTACGGCGGCTGCCCATCGCCCCGATGTACGCGGCCGGCCGGCGCAGCGCCTCCTCCAGAAGCGGGACGTCGAACTTCGGGTCGTGGGTGAGGACGCAGATCACCGTGCGCTCGTCGGTCTGCGTCCCCCGGAGATGGCGGTGCGGCCAGTCCACGACCACCTCGACGCCGTCGGGGAACCGCTTCGGCGTGGCGAAGACCGGGCGGGCGTCGCACACGGTGACCCGGTAGCCGAGGAAGTCCCCGAGGCGGGCGACCGCGGCCGCGTAGTCGATGGCGCCGAAGACCAGCATGCGCGGCGGTGGCGCGAAGGAGTGCAGGAACACGGAGACGGAGTCCTCCCGGCGCTCGCCGCGCGGCCCGTAGTGCCTCAACCCCGTCGCACCCAGGGCGAGTTCACCGCGCGCGTCGGCACTGACGGCCGCGTCCAGACCGCTCGTGCCGAGGGTGCCGGCGACCCGGTCCGGCCACACCGCGAGGGTGGCACCGCGCGGCGCGGGGCCGTCGGTCACGGTGGCGACGGTGGCCGGGCGTCCGGCCGCGACCGTCCCGGCCACCTCGCCGAAGGAGGGATCGAGGGCCGCCGTCACGGGACGTACCAGCACGGTGATCTCGCCGCCGCAGGTCAGCCCCACCGCGAAGGCGTCCTCGTCGCTGTACCCGAAGGTCGCGAGCCGCGCCTCGCCGCTCGCCACCACCTCCTGAGCGAGCTCGAACACCGCCGCCTCGACGCAGCCGCCGGACACACTGCCCACGACCTCGTCGTCCGGGCCCACGGCCATGGCGGCACCGGGATCGCGCGGAGCGCTGCGGCTGCGCGCGACGACCGTGGCCAGACCGAAGGGCGCACCCGCCGCGTACCAGTCGCCGAGCACCGGGAGAATCTCACGCATCGTCCGCTCCTCTCACCACCGCCGCCAGACGCTCCAGCGCGGCCGGACTGTGCCCCTCGACGAACGCGTCCACACTCGGCAGCGCCGCCGCCATCCCGGCCGCCAGGGGCGCGTATCCGGGGCGCGCCTTGCGCGGATTGGCCCAGATCACTCGGTGCGCCAGCCGGTGCAAGCGTCGCATCTGGGCACCGAGCAGCTCCGGATCGCCACGCTCCCAGCCGTCCGACAGCAGCACCACGACCGCGCCGCGCGCCGTCCCGCGCTGCCCCCACCGGTCCAGGAACACCCGCAGCAGCTCCCCGAGCCGGGTACCCCCGCTCCAGTCCGGTACGGCCGCGGCGACCGCCGCCATCGCCAGGTCCGGATCGCGCTGCGCGAGTTCCCGGGTCACCCGGGTGAGCCGGGTGGCGAGGGTGAACACCTCGGTGCGCGTCGTGCGGGCGGAGGCGTGCGCGAACCGCAGCAGGGCGTCCGCGCACGGCGTCATCGAGCCGCTGACATCGACGAGCAGCACGACCCGGCGCGGGCGCTCGGCCCGTGCCCGGTGCCGTAGCGGCGCCGGTTCCCCGCCGTGCCGCAGCAGGTCCCGGACGGTCCGGCGGGGATCGGCCTCACCGCGCCGGGCCGGCCGCCGGCGCGGGGTGCGCCGCGTCGGGCCGGGCAGCGCGAACGCGGCGAGGAGCTGGTGCAGCCGGGTGCGCTCGGCCGCGTCCAGCTCGGCGATGTCACGGTGCCGGAGCACCTCTGCGGAGCTCGCGAGCGCGCCGGTGGGCGTGGTGTGCCGTTCGTTCTCGGGTGCCGTCGTCCCAGGCGTGTCCCGTACGACGAGTCGCGGCCGTGGCGGGATCGCCGCCTTGGGCGTCGGGCCTTCCGGCGCGTCGCCGCCGGCGTCCGCGAAGTACGCCGTGAACACCTCGTCGTAGCGCTCCAGGTCCTCCCGGCTCCCGCACAGCGTCGACCGCCCCGCCCAGTACACGTCCCCGCGTACCCCGGGCCGCAGCACGGCCACGGCCCGAAGGAAGGCGTGCACCCGCTCGGCGCTCGCGTCGAGGCCGCCCGCCCGCAGGGCACGGGCGAAGCCGAGGAGAACGGCGTCGGCGCCCCGGCCGGTGACGGAGTCCACGGCTCTCACGCCCCGTGGGCGGCGAGGACCGCGGCCAGGTCGAGCCCCCGGGCCCGCTCGGTGTCCTCCCGGTACTTCAGGACCGAACCCAGCGTCGCCACGGCCAGCTCGGCGTCCACCTCCTCCGCGCCGAGGGCGTCCAGGGCCTCGGCCCAGTCGATGGTCTCGGCCACGCCCGGCGGCTTGACGAGGTCCTCCTCCCGCAGGGCCTGCACCAGCCCGGTGACCTGCTCGGCCAGCCGTGCCGAGACCCGGGGCAACCGCCGCCGCACGATGGCCAGTTCGCGGCCGAAGGAGGGATGGTCGAACCAGTGGTACAGGCAGCGCCGCTTCAGCGCGTCGTGCACCTCGCGGGTCCGGTTGGAGGTCAGCACGACCACGGGCGGCACCTCGGCGCGCAGGGTGCCCAGTTCCGGGATCGTGACGGCGAACTCCGACAGCAGCTCCAGCAGGAACGCCTCGAACTCGTCGTCGGCGCGGTCGATCTCGTCCACGAGCAGCACCGACGGCCGGGTCTCCAGCGCCCGCAGCAGCGGCCGGGCGATCAGGAAGCGCCGGTCGTACAGCTCGCCCTCCAGCTGGTCGGCGTCGGTGACCCCGGTCGCCTCGGCCGCCCTGAGGTGCAGCAGCTGGCGGGGGAAGTCCCAGTCGTACAGGGCCTGTGAGGCGTCGATGGCCTCGTGGCACTGCAACCGGATCAGCGGGGCGTCGAGCGCCTCGGCGAGGGCGGAGGCGAGCGCGGTCTTGCCGACGCCCGCGTCGCCCTCGCAGAACAGCGGCCGGTGCAGCCCGAGGGCCAGGAAACAGGCGACGGCCAGTCCGTCGTCGACGAGGTACCCCGTCTCCTCCAGACGGGCCCGCACCTGCTCCGGCCCCTCCATCCGCGTGATGGTCGCTCACCCCATCCCGGCCGCCGCGAGGACCGCCCGCCTGGTCAGCACCCGCGCCAGATGCGCCCGGTACTCGGGCGAGGCCGACAGGTCCCGCGTCGGCCGGGTCCCCTCCGACGCCGCCTCGGCGGCCCGGGCCACGGACCGGGCGTCCCCGGCACCGGACAGGGCCTCCTCGACGGCCGGGGCGCGCAGCGGTGTCGGGCCCATGTTGGACAGCCCGATCCGGGCCTCGCCGATGTGCCCGTCCGCGCGCCGCACCAGCGCGGCCACGCCGACGACCGCCCAGGCCTGCGCCGACCGCTGGAACTTCTCGTAGTGGAAGCCCCAGCCGTCGGCCTTGGGGATCCTGATCTCGGTGAGCACCTCGTCCGCCGCCAGTGCGGTCTGGAGGTAGTCGACGAAGAAGTCCCGCGCGGGGATCGTCCGCCGGCCTCCCGGCCCGTGCGCGATGAGGTCGCCGTCCAGAGCGAGTAGTACGGCGGACAGGTCACCGGCGGGATCGGCGTGCGCGAGCGAGCCGCCGAGGGTGCCGCGATGCCGTACGGCCGGATCCGCGACGGTGGCTGCCGCGGCCGCCAGCAGTCCCGCGTGCCGGCGGACGAGCGGGTCGCGGATCAGGTCGTGGTGGGTGGTGAGCGCGCCGACGACCAGCGTGCCGCCGTCCTCGCGCACCCCGCGCAGTCCGGGCAGCCGCCCGACGTCCACGACCAGGTCGGGGAAGGCGAGCCGCATCCGCAGCAGCGGCAGCAGGCTCTGCCCGCCGGCCAGCACCTTGGCCTCCTCGCCGGCGTCGGCGAGCGTGCGCACCGCCTCCTCGACGCTGCCGGGACGGGCGTACTCGAATGCCGGGGGAATCATCGGGAGGCCTCCCTCACCGCTCGCCACACCCGCTCGGGTGTGCAGGGCATGCGGATGTCGTGGACGCCCAGCGGGCGCAGCGCGTCCACGACCGCGCCCACCACGGCGGGCGTGGCGGCGATCGTCCCGGCCTCACCGACCCCCTTGACCCCCAGGGGGTTGGAGGTGGCGGGTGTCTCCGTCCGGTCGGTCGTGAACTCCGGCAGGTCGGGGGCGGCGGGCACGAGGTAGTCGGCCAGTGTGCCGGAGACCAGGTTGCCCTCGTCGTCGTAGACCGCCTCCTCGAACAGGGCCTGTGCGATCCCCTGGGCGAGTCCGCCGTGCACCTGGCCCTCGACGATCGGCGGGTTGACGACCCGGCCGACGTCGTCCACACAGACGTAGGAGCGGATCCGGGTGTGCCCGGTCTCGGTGTCGACCTCGACGGCGCACAGATGGGTGCCGTGCGGATAGGAGAAGGTGTCCGGGTCGAGGACGTGTCCGGCGTTGAGGGTGGGCTCCATGCCGTCGGGCAGGTCGTGCGAGGAGAACGTCTCGAAGGCGACCTCCTGGATGCTCCGGCGGGCGTCCGGGGAGCCCTTGACCGAGAACACCCCGTCGGTGAACTCCAGGTCCCGCTCGCTCGCCTCCAGCAGATGGGCGGCGACCTTGCGGGCCCTGTCCACCACCTTCGTCGCCGCGTGGTGCACGGCCGTGCCGCCTACCACCAGCGACCGCGAGCCGTAGGTGTCCATGCCCTGCGGGGCCGCCCGGGTGTCCCCGTGCACCACCTCGACGTCCTCGAACGGCACCCCCAGCACCTCGGCGGCGATCTGGCTCCAGCAGGTCACATGGCCCTGCCCGTGCGGGCTGGTTCCGGTGACCACCTCGACCTTGCCGGTGGGCAGCATCCGCACGCTCGCCGCCTCCCAGCCGCCGGCCGCGTACCGCAGATCCCTCAGCACCCGGCTCGGTGCCAGCCCGCACATCTCGGTGTACGTCGACACGCCGATGCCGAGGCGCACGCTGTCGCCCCGTTCGTTGCGGTCGGCCTGCTCGGCGCGCAGCTTGTCGTAGCCGAACAGCGCGAGCGCCTTGTCGGTGGCGGCCTCGTAGTTGCCGCTGTCGTAGGTCAGACCGGCGATCGTGGTGTACGGGAACTCCTCGTGCCGGATCCAGTTGCGGCGCCGCAACTCCACCGGATCCAGGTCGAGTTCGACGGCCAGCTCGTCCATGATGCGTTCGATGGCGTACGTCGCCTCCGGGCGGCCGGCGCCCCGGTAGGCGTCCGTGGGCGTCCTGGTCGTGAAGACGCCGGTGACGTTGAGCTCGTAGGAGCCCATCTTGTAGATGCCCGGGTACATGAACGCGCCCAGGATCGGGATGCCCGGCGTGACGAGCATCAGGTAGGCGCCCATGTCGACCAGCAGGTCGGCCTTGAGGCCGAGGACCGTGCCGTCGCGGGTCGCGGCGATCTCGATGTCCTGGATCATGCCCCGGCCGTGATGGGTCGCCAGATAGCCCTCGGAGCGGGACTCGGTCCACTTCACGGGGCGTCCGACGCGGCGCGCGACCGTGAGGGCGATGGCCTCCTCGCCGTAGACCTGGAGCTTGGAGCCGAAGCCGCCGCCCACGTCGGGGGCGACGACCCGCAGCTTGTGCTCGGGCACGCCGGTGACCACGGCGAGCATGACCCTGAGGATGTGCGGGATCTGGGTGGAGGAGTACACCGTGTACTCGTCCGAGGCGGCGACCGGGGTGACCACGACCGCGCGCGGCTCCATGGCGTTGGGGATCAGGCGCTGCTGGTGGTAGCGGCGCTTGAGGGTGACGTCGGCGCGCCGGCGGACCGAGGCGAAGTCCTCGCCGGTCCTGAGCGGCCAGTCGTAGCAGCGGTTGGTGCCCTTGTCGGCGTGGACCAGGGGAGCGTTCTCGGCGAGCGCGGCCTCCAGGTCGAGGACCGGGGGCAGGGGCGTGTAGTCGACCTCGATCGCCTCCAGGGCGTCGGCGGCCGCGTACCGGTCGCGGGCCACCACGACGGCCACCGGATCGCCGGCGTACCGCACCTCGTCCACGGCGATCGGCGGGTGGTCGGGCAGCACGATGTCCTCGGTCACCGGCCAGGCGCAGGGCAGCGAGCCCAGGCCTTCCGCCAGGTCGGCGCCGCTGAACGCGGCGACGACGCCCGGCCGTTCGAGCGCGGGCGTGACGTCCACCCGGTCGACGCGGGCGTGGGCCATCGGGCTGCGCAGGATCGCCAGGTGCAGCAGTCCGCTCACGGCGATGTTGTCGGTCCAGTTGGTCTGCCCGGTGATCAGGCGGGCGTCCTCCTTGCGGAGCCGGGCGCGGCCGATCTCCTGGGCGGTCATGCCGTGACCTCCCGTTCGAACTGTTCGGACTGCTCCGGCTGCTCCGACTGTTCGGAGGCGGTCAGGACGGCTCGCACGATGTTCTGGTAGCCCGTGCAGCGGCAGAGGTTGCCCTCCAGCGCGTGCCGGACCTCGTCGGCGGAGGGGTGCGGGTTCTCGCGCAGCAGATCGCGCGCCGCCATGAGCATGCCCGGGGTGCAGTAGCCGCACTGGAGGGCGTGCCCCTCGTGGAAGGCCCGCTGGAGCCCGGTCCACTCGCCGTTCCGGGCAAGCCCCTGGACGGTGGCCACGTCGCTCCCGTCCGCCTGGACGGCCAGCACCGAGCAGCTCTTGACGCTCACGCCGTCCAGGTCGACCGTGCAGGCCCCGCAGTTGGAGGTGTCGCATCCGATGGGGGTGCCGGTCAGACCGAGGCGGTCACGCAGGTAGTGGACCAGGAGAAGACGCGGTTCCACCTCGTCCTCGTAGGCCGTACCGTCCACTTTCACCGAGATGCGGGTCATGTGCCCTCCCAGGAAACATCGGACGTGATGTGCGTCACTGTAGGACTGGCACCGGAAGGCGGCGAGGGCCGCAGCACGCCTTTGTTGAGCGTTAATCCGTTGCCGTCGCGGCGCGGGCTCTGATGCACTGCACAGGAACCGCCCCCCGAAGATCCAGGAGAAGCGATGCGAACTGCGTGCATGTCCGCCCAGGAAGGAATGACCCCCATTTCTAAGGACATGACGCTTCGTGCATTTGCTCAACCTCGGGATCCTCGCCCATGTCGACGCCGGTAAGACCAGCCTGACCGAGCGGCTGCTGCACTCGGTCGGAGTGATCGACGAGATCGGCAGCGTCGACGCCGGCAGTACGCGGACCGACACCCTCGCGCTGGAGCGCCGGCGCGGTATCACCATCAAGTCCGCCGTCGTCTCCTTCGCGGTCGACGACGTGACGGTCAACCTCATCGACACCCCCGGCCACCCGGACTTCATCGCCGAGGTGGAGCGCGTGCTCGGCGTGCTCGACGGCGCCGTGCTGGTCGTCTCGGCCGTCGAGGGCGTCCAGGCCCAGACTCGCGTGCTGATGCGCACCCTGCGCCGCCTGGGCATTCCCACGCTCGTCTTCGTCAACAAGATCGACCGCAGGGGCGCGACGGACGAGCCCGTGCTGCGGGCGCTGTCCGAGCGGCTCTCGGTGGCCGTCGTCCCGATGGGCACGGCCGACGCGCTCGGCACCCGCGAGGCGCGCTTCGTCCCCGGGCTCGGCCCGTCCGCGCTCGACGTCCTCGCCGACCACGACGACGACCTGCTGTCCCGGTACCTGGAGGGCCCTGTCCCCGACGACCGGGTGCACGCCGCGCTCGTCGCCCAGACCCGGCGGTGCCTGGTGCACCCCGTGTACTTCGGCTCCGCGGCGACGGGCGCGGGTGTGTCCGAACTCGTCGTCGGGATAAAGGAGTTGCTCCCCGCGGCGGACGGCGAGCCCGAAGAGCGGGTCGCCGGCACGGTGTTCAAGGTCGAGCGCGGTCCGGCGGGCGAGAAGATCGCCTACGCGCGCGTGTTCTCCGGGACCCTGCGCACCCGCGACCGGATCCCCTTCGGCGAGAACCGCGAAGAGGGCCGCGTCACCGCGATCAGCGTCTTCGAGCAGGGTGCGGACGTCCGGCAGGACACCGTCCCGGCGGGGCGGATCGCCAAGCTGTGGGGCCTGGAGGGCGTCCGGATCGGCGACGCCCTCGGCGAACCCCGCACGGCGCACGAGCACCACTTCGCCCCGCCGACCCTCGAAACGGTCGTCGTCCCGGGCCCGGGCACGGACCGCGGAGCCCTCCACCTCGCCCTGACCCGCCTCGCCGAACAGGACCCGCTGATCGGCCTGCGCCACGACGAGGTACGCCAGGAGACCTCCGTCTCCCTCTACGGCGAGGTCCAGAAGGAGGTCATCGAGGCCACGCTCGCCGAGGAGTTCGGCCTCGACGTCAGCTTCCGCGAGACCA
The DNA here is from genome assembly GCF_021173675.1 of Streptomyces lincolnensis. Lineage (GTDB taxonomy): Bacteria > Actinomycetota > Actinomycetes > Streptomycetales > Streptomycetaceae > Streptomyces > Streptomyces lincolnensis_B. The sequence goes on from NZ_JAIHON010000003.1 coordinate 147,652, forward strand.
CGCCCCTGTGCGTCGAGCGTCCGGCCGGGTCGGGGGAGGCGGCCGAGTTCAACAAGAAGGACGACAATCCCTTCCTCGCGACCGTCGGCCTGCGCGTCGACCCGGCCCCGGTCGGCTCGGGCGTGGACTTCCGTCTGGAGGTGGAACTCGGCTCCATGCCGTACGCCTTCTTCAAGGCCGTCGAGGACACCGTGTGCGACACCCTCGCCCAAGGACTGCACGGTTGGCAGGTCACCGACTGCACGGTCACCATGACCCGGTGCGGCTACTCGCCCCGGCAGAGCCACGCCCACCAGGGCTTCGACAAGAGCATGTCCAGCACCGGCGCCGACTTCCGGGGACTGACCCCGCTGGTCCTCGTCGAGGCGTTGCGCCGCGCGGGCACCCGGGTGCACGAGCCGATGCACCGCTTCCGCCTGGAGGCACCGGCGGACACGCTCGGCGCCCTGCTGCCGGTGCTGGCCGCGCTGCGCGCCGTACCGCAGGCGACCGGGACGCGCGGCGAGACCGCCATACTGGAGGGTGTGATTCCGGCGGAGCGGGTGCATGAACTGGAGCAGAGGCTTCCGGGTCTGACCCGGGGCGAGGGAGAACTGGAGAGCGCGTTCGACCACTACGCGCCGGTCGCGCGGGCGACCGTGCCGTGCCGGCCGCGTACCGATCACAACCCGCTCAACCGCAAGGAGTACCTGCTCAACGTGACGCGTCGCGTCGGTGGTTGAGGTCCGGATCGACCCTCGCGTCGACCTTTCGGTCCAGAAGTCGACCTTTCGGTCCGGAAGATGAAACTTACTCATCAGTCAGAAACTGTTGACTGTGTACCGAAATCACCGGACTGTAATGGACATGCCGAATATACGCGCGCGTTTGCTCGTAGTTCTGGTGATCCTCTCCGGATTCCTGACAGTGTCGGGCGTACGACCCGCCACCGCCGAAGCCCTCCCCGACTCCCTCTGGTTCGACGACACCCCGATCACCGTGCAGGACGGCAGATTCACCGACGGCCAGGGCCGCGAGGTCGTGCTGCGCGGCTACAACGTCTCCGGCGAGACCAAGCTGGCCGAGAACAAGGGCCTGCCCTTCGCCTCGGTCGCCGACGCAAGGAAGTCCGCGACCGCGCTGCGCGCCCTCGGCGGCGGCAACTCGGTCCGCTTCCTGCTCTCCTGGGCCTACGCCGAACCCGTGCGCGGACAGGTGGACACCGCCTACCTGTCCGCCGCCACCGCCCAGATGCGGGCCTTCCTCGACGCCGGCATCCGCGTCTACCCCGACTTCCACCAGGACCTCTACTCCCGGTACCTGTTCGACCCGGACAGCTGGTACACCGGCGACGGCGCCCCCAAGTGGGCGGTGGACCTCGGCAACTACCCGGACGAGTCCTGCGGGATCTGCTTCCTGTGGGGCCAGAACATCACCCAGAACGGCGCGGTGAAGGCCGCCCAGCACGACTTCTGGCACAACACCCACGGTCTCCAGGACTCCTTCCTCGCCATGGCCCAGCAGACCATGGCCTACGTCCGGCAGAACCTGACGGCCGACCAGTTCAGGGGCGTCATCGGCTTCGATCCCTACAACGAGCCGTACGCCGGCAGCTACGACTCCGGCCAGAACAGCCGCACCTGGGAACGCGACCTGCTGTGGCCCTTCTACGTGAAGTTCCGCGCCCGGATGGACGCGGCCGGCTGGCAGGACAAACCCGCCTTCGTCGAGCCGAACCTCTTCTGGAACGGCAACGTCAGCAAGGAGGAGGGCGGCCTCCTCGACGCAGGCGTCCTCGGCTCCCGCTACGTCTTCAACACCCACTTCTACGACCAGAAGGCCATCTCCGGCATCCTCATGTGGGGCAACGCCTCGGACGGCCAGTACGTGAACGACTTCAGGACGGTCCGCGACCGGGCCGCGGCGCTCGGCACCACGGGCATCGTCAGCGAGTTCGGCCACCCCCTGAACGGCTCCACCGCCGGCAAGGCGCCGACCGTACTGAAGGCGATGTACCAGGCCCTGGACTCCCGGGTGAAGGGCGCCGACTGGTGGACCGCGCCCGCCACTTCGGGCCCCGTCCTGTCCGGCTCGCAGTGGCAGTGGGACATCTACCACGGCCGCCACCACGAGCTGATGAACGGCAACCCCGACAAGGTGCTCACCGAGGGCGACGCCTGGAACGACGAGGACCTCTCCGCCGTACGCCTCGACGACTCGGGAACGGCCGTACTGCGCCAGGACGCCCGCCTCCTGGACCGGATCTACCCGAGCGCCACCGCCGGCACGACGGCCGCCTTCACCTACGAGGACCGCTCCCGCGACGGCTCCACCACCCTGACCTGGAACCCGGTCCCCGGCTCACTGCCCAACGTCTCCCGCCTGGTCGGCACCGGACAGTACGGCCTGTTGGTGTGGCGCTCCGACGGCACCTCTGCCCCCACCGAACTGCACCTGCCGGCGTCCTTCCCGACCGCGACCACCACGGTGGTCTCCGACCTGGGCACCTCCTACGGCCCGCCCGCCTACACCCGCACCACACCGATCGCGGCGGCCCCCGAACCCGGCGGCACCGGAAGCCGCCGCCTGCTCCTGACCGCCCCCGACAACGGCGTCCTGCACTACGCCCTGGTCACCAACGGCACGGCGAATCCCGCACCGGCCCTGCTGAACGCGGCCCGCTCCGAGCTGTCCGCCTGGGCGGCCCAGGAGTTCTGAGGGCCGCTCGACGCTCCGGGGCGCCGGTCCCACCACAGGGCCGGGCGCGGATCTGGTGTCGGCGTGGGGACGCCCCTGTCGGTTGCGCCCCGATTGCTTTCCTAGGGGTCCTAGGTTAAAACTAGGACCCCTAGGATATGGCGAGGGGTGCATGGTGCGGGCCGGGCTGACAGAGGGCCGGGTGACGGTCGCGGTCCGGAACGTCGCCCTCCACGGCGCCGCCGGCGACCTTCCCGGTGGGCGAGTCGGGCAGCACCTGATCGGGATGCTCGGCCTCCCACGCGGCGATGCCGCGAACCAGTCGGTCGTAGGAGTCGTCGTCCAGCACCGAGGTGCCGCTCGTGTAGTAGGCGGCCGACGCCTTCAAGGACCGCCTCGAAGATCCGTGGCGCCACAGGGACCGGCCGCGTGCGCTATGATTGATCTTGAGCTGGTCGCCGCAACTCCGGACGACTGGTCGTGCGTTGGTGGTCCAAGGAAAGACGCCCCGCTTCCTGCGGGGAAATGCAGGTGCAAGGCCTGCCCGGCGCTCTGATCCGAGCCCCGTCCCGCCGTCACCGGGATGGGGCTCGCGGCATTTCCCCAACTGCTCGGCGCGTTCGCCTGCACTCCACGCAGTTGCGTGGCGTCCTGGGTCATCCGGTCTGCGCTGGGTTCTTGAGGACCTCTGTCAGGGCGGAGATGCTGTGGTCGCCGTGGCCGGCTTCGACCGCTCGCTCGAGCAGGTCGTGGAAGGGCTTGTGCCAACCCGTGTCGAGGTTCGCTTCCTTGCCGAGTTCCTCGTCGTGGGCGGCTCCGTCCAGGAACAGGTTCACGGAGGAGGCGGGCTTGCTGTAGTCACCGCTGTCGATCTCCTCGGCGAAGACCGGCAGTACGGAGTTGATCATCTCGAACCACTTGATGCTGAACCGAACCATTGAGGCCGCCTTGAGTCCACGGGCCTGCATTGCTGCCGCGCCTTGGAAGAAACCGACGAGCGCGGGCAGCAAGGTGCCGCCCACCGCCATCTCGTACAGGGCGGCGAGGTCGACGTCGGTACCGAGGTAGACGGTGTCGCCGCCCAGCACCCGCAGCGTCGACGCGAACTCGTCGAAGACGCTGTTGTCGCCGCCGTAGTACAGGAGGGTGTCCTCGGCACCGACGGCGGACGGCACGTTCTTGATCGCTCCGTCGAGGTGGCGTGCGCCGTGTCCAAGCGCCCATTCGGCCATGTGTCGGGCCCCGGCCGGTGAACCGCTGTTCAGAGTGACAAGGGCTCGCCCCTTGAGCGCGGCGGCGGCCGGTTCCAGGGCTTCGATGGTGCTGTCGTAAGTGGTCAGGCAGGCGATGACCAGCGGACTCGCCGCGATCGCCTCAGCCGTCGTGTGCGCGTGAACGGCCCCCTTGGACACGAGCGGCGCGGCCTTCGACGGGGTCCTGTTCCAGACGGTGGTCGGATGTCCGGCGTCGGTGAACGCCTCGGCCAGTGCGCTGCCCATCGAGCCCAGTCCGATGACGGTCACGGGAGTGCGGTGATGCTCTGTCATGTGGTGCTCCTGCCTGCGACCGATCGCCCTGAGGATCTGGAACAACGTCAAATATGAGGCATGTGAACGGAGTTGTTGCGGTCCCGGCGCGATGCCTGCTCCATGCTGCGAGGGCGCTGACAGTTCTGCAAGTACCTACAATTTTGTCAGGTACCCACATTTTTGTTAGGGAGAAGCGCTGATGAAGAAGCGGGGCTATACCTGCGGGCTGGACGCTGCCATCGATGTCATGGGAGGGAAATGGAAGGGGCTGATCCTGTTCTGGCTCGGCGAAGGACCGCTGCGCTTCGGCGAGTTGCGCCGGACCGTGTCCGGTATCAGTGAGCGGATGCTGATCCTGCAGCTGCGGGAACTCGAGGCCAGCGGCCTGGTGCACCGCGAGGTCCATCACCAGGTCCCACCCAAGGTGGAGTACTCACTGACCGACTTCGGCCACTCGCTCATCGCCGCTCTCGCCCCACTCGGCCAGTGGGGCGAGGAACACATGGAGCGTCTTGAGGCCCTCCCGTGAGCTGGAGCTCGTTGCCGCGCGACGCACGGCGGCCGGGGACGGAGCGGGTGCGGCCGTGGCCCGGCCGGCGGGGTGAGCCTCAGGAGGCGGGGCCGGTCCAGTTCGCCGTGACGTTGCCCAGGCGCACGCGCTGCGGGTGGTCGCCCACCGGCACGGAGACCGTCTTGCGGCCGGTGGCGAAGTCGATCGCCGTGACCTGGTCGGCGCCGCTCTCGGAGACGACACAGCTCTTGCCGTCACCGCTGACCGTGGCCCAGTAGGGCTTGGAGGCGGTGACGAGCGGGCCCTCCTGGAGGGTGGCGCGGTCGACGACGGTCGCGTAGTCGTCCATGGTGCCCGCGACGCACAGCTTGGTGCCGTCCGGCTTCATCGAAAGACCGTGGTGGCGCGAGTCGTTGACGAAGGTCGTGCGGTCGTCGCTGGTCGCCGGGTTCTTCGGCAGGGTCTTCGTCCGGGTGATCTTTTCGGTGGCGAGGTCGTACTCGAAGAAGCCGTTGAAGAACGACACCTGGAAGTAGAGCTTGGACTCGTCCGGCGAGAACACGGCCGGCCGCACCGCGTCCGAGTGGTCCGTGAGGCCGATCGCGTTCAGCTTGTCCCGCATGTCGATGACCTTGACCTGCTTGTACGTGGTCGCGTCGGCGACGGTGATGCGCCGGTCGCCCTTCGTCCAGTCCAGCCACGGGGCGTCGGTCTGGGTGTTCACGTCACCGATCGCCATGTTGTAGATGTACTTGCCGTCCTGGCTGAAGATGTTCTCGTGCGGTTTGTCGCCGGTGGCGAACGAACCGAGCTGCTTGCCCGTGACGATGTCCAGCACGTGCACGGTGTTGCCGGTCGAGGCCGACACCGCCACCCGCTTGCCGTCGGGGGAGACCGCCATGTGGTCGGCGCGGTAGCCGGAGACCGCGAAACGCCAGTTGATCCTCCCGGTGGCGAGATCGATCGAGACGACGTCGGCGAAGCTCGGCCGGGAGACGACCACCGAGGTGCCGTCCGGGGTGGAGTACATGTCGTCCACGAACTGGTCGTGGCCCTCGCCGACGGTGTTGCGGATGGTCATGAAGGCGATCCACCGGATCGGGTCGGCGTTGATCTCCGCCATCCGCTGGTCCTTGTCGGGGATCACGTTGATCCGGCCGATCTTCGCGAAGTCGCCGGTCGACTTGATGACGTCGGCGGTGCCCTCCCAGTTGTTGCCCACGAACATCACCTCGCGCAGGGCGGCGGCCGAGGTGTCCGGGGCGGCGGTGGCGGCGGTCGCGGGGACGGTGACGGTGAGCACGAGGGCGGCGGCGGCAACGGCGCGGAGGTGCCTCGGTCCGAAAGCGGGCATGACTGCGCTCTCCTCTGGAGATGGCGGCTCTTGAGTCGGGCATGCCAAAGCGATGCCACGGCGGGCGGCAGATCTGAACACGATGGGATTCAGAGTCAACTTACTGCAAAGTAAGGAAGGGGTGCCCTTCTCCACAAGACTGCGTACACGACAAAATTGACCTGGAACGAAGCGCCCGGAGACCGGGCGGGACAAGGAGGCGCGCGTGGCGGGCAGGCTCAAGGCGCCGACGGGCCGCTACGGCGGCAAGTCGGCCGAGGAGCGGCAGGCCGAGCGCCGTCGGCGCTTCCTGGACGCGGCACTCCAGCTGTTCGGCGACACCCCCGGCTACCGGGGCACCACGGTCGCCGCGCTCAGCGAGGCCGCCGGGCTGTCCACCCGCCAGTTCTACGAGGAGTTCCGCACTCTGGAGGACGTGCTGGCCGCCCTGCACCTCCAGGTCAACGACTGGGCCCAGGAGGCGGTCCTGGCCGCCGTGGCCGAGGCGGAGCACCTGCCCCTCGTCGACCGGGTCGCCGCGATCTTCCGGGCGTACGCGGCGAACGTCACCGGAGACCGGCGTCGCGTCCGCATCACCTTCGTGGAGATCATCGGCGTCAGTCCGCGCCTGGAGGAACAGCGCCTGGCCCGCCGCGCCCACTGGGTCGACCTCGTCTGCGCCGAGGCGGAGGCCGCCGTCCGGCGCGGAGAGGCCGCACCCCGCGACTACCGGCTCCCCGCGACCGCCTTCATCGGCAGCGTCAACGGCCTGCTCCACGACTGGAACGCCGGCTGGCTGGACGCGACGCTGGACGAGGTCGTCGAGGAACTGGTCCGGCAACTGCTGGGGATCCTGCGTCCCCCGGACTGGCCCCCGCCCCCGCCCTCGGCCTGACGCCGGGCTGCGCTTGTGCCGGACCGCTTCGTCAGCGGGGCGGGTCCGTGTTCAGACGGTTCACCGCGGCCACCACGGGCGCGACGCCGTCCTCCGCGCGGATCCGGGCGCCCAGGGCCCGGGCGCGCTCGCGGTACCCGGTGTCGGCGGTGGCCCGGGTGAGGGCCGCGGCCAGGGTGTCGGCGGTCAGGCGCCGCAGGGGCAGGGTGCGCGGGGCGACTCCCAGGGTGACCAGGCGGGTGGCCCAGAAGTGCTCGTCGAACTGGATGGGCACCGGGACGGCCGGGACCCCGGCGCGCAGCCCGGCCGCTGTGGTGCCCGCGCCCGCGTGGTGGACCACCGCGGCCAGGTGCGGGAAGAGCAGCGCGTGCGGGATCTCGTCGACGGTCAGCATGTCGTCACCGGCCGCCTCCAGGCCGCCCCAGCCGCGCTGGATCACTCCACGCAGCCCTGCCCGGCGCAGGGCGCGGACGATCTCGGCGCTCAGCCGTCCCGGGTCGGGCACGGTGGCGCTGCCCAGACCCACGAAGACCGGCGCGGGTCCTGAGTCGATGAACTTCCGTACCTGGGAAGGGAGTTCGGCGTCGCCGTCGTACGGCCACCAGTAGCCCGCCACCTCCAGGCCCGCCCGCCAGTCGCGCGGCCGGGCGACCACCCGCGGGCTGAAGCCGTGGAACACCGGCCAGTCCTGTCGCTCCCGGGCGCGCAGCGCGGCGGTGGACCCCGCTCGGGGCAGGCCGAGGCGGGACCGCACCGCCGGCAGGGTCGCGGCGTACACCCGCTCCACCGCCAGGTTCATTCCCAGCCCCGCCACGCGGTTGCCCGCCGCTCCCCAGGAGCCGGTGCCGAGCAGTGGCGGGACGAACTCCCGGGTGGGGGCGAGCGGTTGGAGGTGCAGGCCCAGGCTCGGCAGGGACAGCCCCTCGGCCACGGTGTGCCCCAGCGGGACCAGCGGGGCGGACAGGAGCAGCACGTCGCTCGCCAGGGCGGCCGCCACCACGTCGTCGGTCATCCGCCCGGCCAGGTCGCGTGCCATCGCGACCATCCGCGCCATCTTGCCCACGCCGGTCGCACTGCGGTGCAGCCCCCGGCCCCGCGCCGACTCCAGCTCCGCCCGCGGATCCAGCGGCAGCGGACGGAACCGCAGCCCGGCCCGCGCCACCAGCGACTCGAAACAGCCGTGGGTGACGAGGGTGACCTCGTGCCCGGCCACAGCCAGACCGTGCCCCAGACCGGTGAACGGGGCCACGTCGCCCCGGGATCCCGCCGTGATGATCGCTACGCGCACGACGGACAGTATGGCGGCGGAGCAGGTTCTCCGGGGCGAACGACCCGTGGGCTCCGGCCAATCAGCTCGCCGCGCAAGGTGGCCGAGAGGTCACGCCACGCAACCGGCGTGACCTCCTCGCGTCACTCGTCCCAGGCCTGGATCATGGTCTGCTCGACGATCTTGCCGTCCCGCAGGGTCAGCATCGACTCGGCGAGGACGCGTACCCCGTCGGGGTACCGGCAGCTCTCGCTGAAGGCGACGCGGTCGTCCTGGACGACGCACTGTTCCAGTTTGTGGGTCATGTCGCGGCTGTAGACGTCGTCCAGCATCGCGCTGATCTCGTCCCTGCCGTGCAGGACCTTGGGGTGGCTCGGCTGGGTGTTGCGGTCCACGACGCGCAGTTCCGCGTCGTCCGCGTAGAGCGACAGAAGGGTCGCCGCCTGTCCTTCGATGCCCCGGCGCAATGTTTCGGTGTCGAAGCCGGATCCTGCCGCGGTGGCCATGGTGAACCTCCTTCGAGGGCCGCGGCCCGACGAGGAGCGGACCGCGTGGCCCTTCTCCTTCGAGACTCCTCCGCCCCGGCGGCCTCGGCAAGCGCGGCCCGGGCACTCCGCCTGACGGGTGAGCGGTGCCGGGCGGCCGTGTCCGCGCCGGGCCCGCCCGCGTTGCTGAGGGCATGATCTCAACTCGACGTATCGTCGCCGCCGTGGGTCTCGCCGTGGGTGTCACCGGCCTCGCCGCGCCCCTCGCGAACGCGGCCGACACGGCGGCCCAGGATGCCGCCGGCAAGCTGAGCCCCATCGCCATGCTCGACTCGCTCGCCGTGAGTGACGTCCCCGCGGAGCACAAGGCCGAGATCCCGCGGCCCTCGGCGCAGCTGGCCCAGGCCAACCGGCTCAACGACCTGAACCAGCTGCAGCAGCTCACCGGTCTGGCCGCTCCGGTCACCGGTCTGGTTCCCGGCATCGAGTACTGAACCCTCGCCGTCACCCCGAAGGGCCGCCCGGCATCGGGCGGCCCTTCGGGTGTTCCCGGCCCCCGAGTCCGCGACACGATCCGCCGGACAGGCCCTAGCCGTGATGCCCGTCGCCGTCGCCGTCCAGGAAGTGGAAGCCGGGGCGCGGGTGCATCAGGAAGTCGTGGTGCGAGATGTTCCACGCGTAGGCGCCCGCCAGCGAGAACGCCACCCGGTCACCGGCCCTGAGGCCGGGCGCGGGAACGTGCCGGGACAGGACGTCCTTCGGGGTGCACAGCTGCCCGGCCAGGGTGATCCGCCCGTTCCCGGCGGCCGGGCGTGGCCAGGGGTGCGGCCAGGAGTCCACCGGCAGCACGGAACAGGGCTGGTCGTGGCCCTTGGTCGCCGGGGTGCGCAGATGGTGGGTGCCGCCGCGGACCACGGCGAACTCCTCGCCGTGGCTGCTCTTCACGTCCAGCACCTCGGTGGCGTACCAGCCGCAGTACACCGTCAGCGCCCGCCCCGGCTCGATGCGCAGGGTCAGGCCCGGGTGCGCCTCGGTCAGCCGGGCGAGTCCGGCGCCGTACGCCACCCAGTCGAAGCGGCGCTCCGGGCGGGCGTAGTCGACGCTCATGCCGCCGCCCACGTTCACCTCGGCGATCGGCACGCCCAGGCCCGTCGCCCAGGAGACGACGGTCCCGGCCACGGCCAGCAGCTCGGCGGCTTCCAGGCCGCTGGCCAGATGGGCGTGGACACCGCGCAGTTCGAGCTGCGGGTGGCTGCCGTCGGTGAGGGCGTGGACGACCTCGCGGGCCTGCTCGGGGTCCATGCCGAAGGGGGTGGGCCGGCCGCCCATCGCCAGCGAGCTGCCCGCCAACGACCCGTCGGCGACCGGCAGGTTGACCCGGACCAGCACGCCCACCCGCCGCCCGGGCGCGTGCCGCCGCGCCGACTCGGCGAGCATCCGCAGCTCGTGTCCGCTCTCGACATGGAAGCGCTCGACTCCCCGGTCCAGCGCGGCCGTCACCTCCTCCGGTGTCTTGCCGGGACCGCCAAAGGCGAGCGGCCGGCCCGGCACCGCCTCGGCGACGTGGGCGAGTTCGCCCCCGGAGGAGACCTCGTAGCCGTCGACGTACGGGGCGAGCGCGGCGAGGATCTCCGGCTCCGGGTTGGCCTTGGCGGCGTAGTACAGCTCCACCCGCTCCGGCAGGGCGGCCCGCACGGCGGCTGCGTGGGCGCGCAGGCTCGTCACGTCGTAGACGTACGCGGGCAGTTCGGTGGCGGGCAGGGACAGGACGCGGTCGCGGACCGCGGGTGTCGGGTCGGTCATCGGGTACCTCCGGACGCGCCGGGCCGGGTGTGCGAGCAGGTCATCGGGTACCTCCGGACGCGCCGGGCCGGGTGTGCGAGCAGGTCATCGGGTACCTCCGGACGCGCCGGGCCGGGTGTGCGAGCAGGTCATCGGGCGCCCCCGGTCGTCCCGCGCTGGATGTCCACGTTGAGCGGGGACGGCAGCCGCACATAGCCGGCCTCGCGGTCGGGCTTGCGCTCCCAGCGGGTGAGCAGGTTGGTCTTCGCGGGCAGCGGCACCCCGGCGAGCAGGGCGGCCAGCCGCGGCGGGCAGCCGCACCGCTCGGCGTACGCCCGCAGCGTGTCGCGGACCCGGCCCCACAGCTCCGCCTCCGCGCCCGGGTGCAGGTCGGCGACGGCGGCCAGCAGCTCGGCCACGTGGTTGACGAGGAGGCAGTACACGACCCGGTCCCAGCCGCGCTGGGCGTCGTAGGTCATCGGGCCCGCGACCTCGGGCGGCAGCGCGGCCAGGGTCTCCGCGTGGTGCTCGGGCACCAGCTTGGTGCCCTCCAGGTCGCGGAAGAGGACCTGGACGGGCATGCCGTCGCCGTCGACGCCGATCAGGACGTTCTGCAGGTGCGGTTCCAGGACCAGGCCGTGGTCGAAGTAGGCGGCCAGGACGGGCGGGAGCAGCAGGTCGAGATAGGCCGACCACCAGTCCAGGGCCCGCCGCTCGTCCGCCCCGTCGAGGAGGCGGGAGAGGTGGGCGGGGCCGGTCGGGTACTCGTCGGCGACGGCCGCCGCGAGCAGGGGAGTCGTGCCCGGCGCCAGCCGCGCGGGCAGCCCTTCGCGGACGATGACGCCGAACCCCTCGAACAGGGCCCGGTCGGGTGTGCCGTCGGGGCCGGGCAGGGCGAGCGTTCGGTAGGCGGGCTCGCGGAGCACCGCGCTGCCCGGGAAGCGCTCGGCGAGGTCGGCCAGCGCCGGGGCCAGCACGCGGGTGAGCGCCACGGCGCCGGCCAGCTCGTAACTGCTGTTCTTGCGCAGGCAGTTGGTGATCCGGACGTTGAGGCTGAACTTCAGGAACGTCTCGCCGTCGTACAGGGTGCGCACGGAGGCGGTGGCCGAGAAGGGCCGTCCGCCCGGCCCGAGGTCGATGACATCACCGCTCGCCAGGGCCGCGCGCAGCGCCGGGTGGTCCTGGAGGGTGTCGTACTGCCACGGGTGGGCCGGCAACAGCCGGTAGCCGTCCGGGACGTCGGCGCGCTGCCGGTCCAGCACGGCGACGGCCGAGGCGTCCGCGTACTCCTCGGCGATCAGGTCGGCGCGGACCGCCAGATGCCGCAGGGGGAAGGCGGCGCCGACCTCCGGCGCGTACGCGGACCAGGCCTGCGGGTCGCCGGTGCGGGCCTTGGGCGTCGGGTGGAAGCGGTGCCCGAACAGCAGCGACTGCTCGGAGGCGAGGTAGACCGAGAGCCGGTCCTCGGGCGCCCGGTCGTCGCGCGGTGCGGACAGGGCGGCCGCGACCGCCGCGTGGCTGGAGGCGATCTGTTCCAGGAACTCCTCGTTGCGCACGCCGGTGCGCAGCCACAGCTCGTCGTGCGTGTACGCGGCCAGGCGTCGCCAGTCCACCTCCGCCCAGCCGTCGTCGCGCTGCTCGCCGACCGGGCCGGTGAACCGGTGCGCGCCGAGCAGCGAGGAGCGGCGCAGGGCGACACGCAGCAGGACCCCGCGCCGCGGGAGCCGCAGCAGGAGCCGGCCGTCGGCGACGACACTCTGGTGCTCGGGGCCCGACACCTCGCGCAGCAGACAGTTGAGGAGCGTGTGTGCCACCACGTCGTCGGCGGTGGGCAGTGCGGCGGGCGCGGAGGCGGTGCCGTCCTGCGCGGCCGGGTCGGAGAGCTGGGGGGTGCTCCCGGACGATGTCTGGGGGAGGGTCAGCGAGGGCATCAACGGCTCCTGCCAGTGCGATACTTGAGCGGGGGGAGAGTGATCGCGAGAACGGTGACGGCGGCCGCGGCACCGCCGGTCAGCACGGGGGCGGCCGGGCCGTAGCGGGCGCTGCCCGCCGCCGCGGCCAGGCCGGCGGCGACCGCGCCGGCCTTGGAGAAGAACTCCAGCGAGCCGAACATCCCGCCGGGCGCCCGGCCCCGGGCGCAGTCGGCGGCCAGGATCTGCAGGCACACCAGCCCGAAGGTGAGACCGGCGCCCAACAGCAGGCGTACGGCGACCAGTTCGGGCAGCGATCCGGCCACGCCGTGTCCGGCGAGCCCGAGCGCGATGCAGGTGAAGCCGAGCGCGAGTCCGGTCCGCGGACGGTCGCGGAAGACGGAGTGCACCGCCAGCGCCGCCACCAGGTAGCAGAGGTGGGGCAGGGCGAAGAGCACGCCGGACAGCAGCGGCGAGGCCCCCGGTATTCGGTCGTCGACGAGGGCGATCAGATACGGGAAGGAGATCACCGTGGAGAAGACGAAGGCGAACTCGAGCGCGTACAGCGTCCTCAGCGACACCACGGGCGCCGCCCCGGAGACGGGCACCGACTCCTTCGCGTCGGACCGCTCCCGGGCGGCCGGCTCCGGCTCGGGCAGCGCCGCCAGCAGCAGCGCGGCCGTCAGCGGCAGCACGGCGAGCAGCGCGTACTGGCGGTGCGGCGACAGCCAGCCGGACAGCGAACCGACCACGATCGGCGCCGCCACCAGGGCGGCCCGCGCGCTGCCCTGCATCAGGGTGAGCGCCTTGGACAGCGCCGGGCCCTCCAGGGCGGCGCCCAGGTAGCCGTTGGACGCGGCGAACGTCCCGCCCAGGACACCCTGGAGCACCAGCGCCAGCGTGAAGGTGGCCAGGGAGTCCGCCCAGCCCGCCAGCAGAAAGGCCAGGGCCAGTCCCAACTGGGCGCGCAGCAGCAGCCGTTTTCGCCCGTAGCGGTCGGCGAGCCGGCCCCACAGCGGCGCGCCCAGCGCGCCGAACACGGTCGGCACGACATACAGCACGCCCGCCCAGCGGGCCTGCCGGTCGCCCAGCTCCGGCAGGATCTCGGTGAGATACGGCGGCAGCCCGAGCGCGGCGAAGGAGGCCACGAAGTAGCAGCCCGCCACCGCGTGGACCTGCCCCCGGCCGAACGACGCCCGCGGTATCCGCAGCGTCCCGGCGCTCATGCCGAACCCCCCGCTGGGCGCAGGTAGTTGGGGCCGGTGGTGTAGTGCTTGTTGATGTCGGCCGCGCCCGATCGTTCCTTGGACAGCAGCGTCCCGGCCGTCACCATCGCCTTCACCGGCAGGGCCGGCGCGTCGAGCACGCGGGCGCGCAACTGCTGCGCCGCCTCGCCGCCCAGCCGGTCCACCGCCTGGGTCAGCCGCTCACGGATGAGACCCAGCACCGCGTCACGGTGGCGGGGGAGCCCGAACGCGTAGGCCCCGGCGCACAGATGGAGCGTGATCGTGGTGAACAGGTCGGCGACGGCGGAGTCGTCCCGGCCGAAGGTCCTGGGGTCGTCGAAGCCCCACGGGCCGGGCAGCACGGCCTGCAGCCGCTCGGTGTTGATCCGGGGCCCGTCGTTGTCCTTGAACAGCAGGCGCAGGCTCCTGGGGCGCAGCACGAGCGAGATGTTCTGCTGGTGCGACTCCAGGGCGATGCCCTGGCCGAACAGGGTGGTCTGCCAGTCGAAGAGCAGGGTGAGGCAGGCGTCCAGCAGCGCGAGCGGGTCGCCGTCGTAGAACCGGTCGGCCAGGTGGTCCAGGACCAGCCGTCCGTCGGGGGCCTCGGCCAGGAGCGCGGCCATCGGCACGATCGCGGCGCCGTCGAGTCCCGCCGGGTAGCGGCGGCACAGCACCGCGAGCAACTCGTGACCGGCGTGGGCGTAGGTGGACTCGTCGGCGTGCAGGATCATGGCCCGGAAACGGGGCTCGCGCGAGGCCGCCGCCTCCAGCAGGCGCTGGCCCGCCGCCCCGTCCACGAGGGTTCCGGGCTTGATGGAGCGCTTGTTGCGCAGGCCCAGGGTGGCGGTGGCCAGGGGGAGTTTGAGGTGCACGGACGGATCGTCGGCCACCGCCACGGTGCGCATCGACAGGGTGGGCACGACCTCCAGATGGGCCCGCTCGGCGAGCACGGCGCTGTCCGCCAGACCGGCGTCCCGCAGCGCCTCCTCCAGCGGGGCACCGACGGTCAACGGGTGCACGGGCAGCGCCACATGCGTGTCCCGGACCTGCGGCAGACCGAGCAGGGCCGGGGTCGGCCAGAAGTCCGGCAGCGGTCCGGTCAGGGTGAGGGCGGCGCGGGGCACGGCCAGCCAGCGCAGGGCGAACCGCGGATGGAACTCCGGGGCGTAGAGCCGTAGATGCTCCTCCGTGAGCCCGGAGCGGCCCCGCGAGGTCGGATAGACGGGGTGGTCCAGCCGCGCGGCGAGGGTGTCGTGGGCGAGGGCCGCGGTGAGGCCGGTCCAGCGTGCCGGGTCGCCGCCGTGCAGGGCGGTCAGCCGCTCGGCCGTCTCCTCCCGCGTCGCCGCGTGCAGCCGCATCGTCTCCAGCGTCTGCCGGCACTCCTCGGCGAACGCGTCGAAGCCGCCCCGGTCCGCCGGCTCGGCGAGCGCGCGCAGGGCGTCCAGGACCGCCCCGTACGAGGTCAGCTCGGCGCCGTCCGACTCGCGGAGCAGCAGCGGAAGCCGGGCGGCGTACGCGCTCTGGAAGCCGTCCTCGATCACGGGCAGCAGCAGGGAGCCGTCCGGGGTCGCCAGCCGCAGCCAGGCGCCGTCCGGCCGGTGGACGGGCGTGGACCGGGTGCGCAGGCCCACCACGTCCTCGCGCAGCAGGGCGCCGAGCACCCGGGTGAGCAGCTCGGCCTCGCAGGTGTCCGTGGCGGTCGGCGCGCTCACGGCTGGATCTCCCAGCGCCGGGCCGAAAGGAACGCGGCCGAGACCCGGTCCACCGTCGTCTGGTCGGTGCCGACGGCCCGCAGCACGCCGAGGTAGTCCCGGTTGGTGCGGTACAGCTCGTGCCGCTCGCCCACCGCACGCAGCGGACGGTACGTCAGATGCACGCCCTCGATGGTGAGTTCGGTGGCGGAGGGGGCGTCGGTCAGCGTCCCGCCCCGCCGCGCGCACGGGTACTCCAGACGCGCGGCACCGTCCCGACGGGCCCCCAGGTCGGCCGGCAGCCGCTCGCCCAGATGGGTGCGCAGGATGTGCTCGAACAGGGGCACGTCCAGCAGCCGGGCCAGCAGCAGGTCGCACTGGTCGCCGATGGCACGGTAGTTGACCTCGATGATCCGGGCCCGGCCCGCGTGCACCACGAACTCGGTGTGGCAGGCGCCGAACCCGACGCCCAGCGCGTCCAGTTGGGCCAGCACCTGCGCCACGACCGGCTCCGGATGCGCGGGGACGAAGGTGAGGGTCTCCTCGATGAAGTACGGCGGAGGCGACAGCTCGGTGTGGAAGCCGCCCAGCACATGGCGGCGCTCCCCGTCGCCCAGGGTCTCCAGGGTGTACAGCTCGCCGGGCAGGTACTCCTCCACGACCAGGACGGCACCGGGACGCCGGTCCAGGATCTCCTTGGTGTGGGTGACCAGTTCCTCGGCGTTCTCGACGAGGACGACGTCCTCGCTGGCCACGCCCTCGCGCGGCTTGACCACGCACGGGTAGGGGGCGTCGAGCGCGGCGGGTTCGGTGAGCTCGGCCGACCACACGGTGTCCGCGCCGGCGCCGGCCAGTCGGCGCCGCATCTCGGCCTTGTCCTTGCAGCGCAGCGTGGCCCGCCAGTCCTTGCCCGGCAGGTCGAAGTAGGCGGCGGCCAGGGCGGCCTGGGTCTGGAGGTGGTCGCTGTTGGTGAAGACGCCGTCGGGCCGGTGGTGCGTGGAGATCCGGGTGATCACGGCCCGGAAGTCCCGGACATCGCACTCCAGGACCTCGACGTCCGGGTAGGCGGCGCGGTGCGCGTCGGGCTGGTCGGTGAGGACGGTGACGTCCAGGCCGAGCCGGGCGGCGGCGGGCAGGAAGCCCTCGGTGACGGAGTCGGTCGGATTGAGGGCGAGCAGGTACAGGCGCATGACTGTGGAGCAACTTCCGCTAGCGGGTGGGGGGCTGGGGGCGGGCCGCACGCGGGGACACGCGGGGCGGGCACGCCCCGCACCTCGTCCCGGGCGAGGCCCGCCCCGGTTCAGCGGGAGTTACGCCGCCGGGAGGGCCACACCCGTGGCCTTGGCGACGTCCTTGAGCATCTGCTCGGCGGCCTGTACGCCGATGCCGGACATCCAGGTCTCGTCCGGGACCTCGAAGACCTTGCCGTCCTTGACCGCGGGGAGGGACTTCCACACCGGGTTGGAGACGACGTCGGCCTTCTGCGTCTTGTCGTCGGTGTCGGCGGAGGTGACGAAGATCAGGTCGGCGTCGGCCTGGTCGATCTGCTCGGGGCTGACGTCCTTCATGGTGACCTCGGGGTCGGTGGAGACCTGCGAGGAGGGGCGCTTGAAGCCGATGTCGTTCAGCACGACACCGCTGTAGGAGTTGGACGCGTACAGCCGGGTCGGGCCGGCGATGAAGCGGACCACGGACACGGTCGGCATGGTGCCGGCGTCCTTCTTCTTGATGGCCGCGCCGAGGGCCTTGGCCTGCGTCTCGTACTCGGTGAGCTTGGCCGCGGCCTCCTTCTCCAGGCCGAGCGCCTCGGCGTGGACCTTCAGGTTCTGCTTCCACACACCGCCGGTGGTCTCGGTGAAGACGGTCGGCGCGATCGCGCTGAGCTTGTCGTAGACCTTCTCGTGGCGGACCTTCGAGGACAGGATCAGGTCCGGCTTGAGCGAGGCGATCTTCTCCAGGTTGGGCTCCAGCAGCGGACCGACGTCGACGGTGTCCTTGAGCTCGCCCTTCAGGTACGTCGGGAAGCCGCCCTCGGTCTTGAAGTGCGGGGCGACCGCGCCCACCGGGTCGATGCCCAGCAGGGTGACGTCGTCCAGCTCACCGGTGTCGAGGACGACGACCCGCTTCGGCTGCGAGGGGATCTTCACGTCGCCCATGACGGTCTTGAGGGTGCGCGGGAAGGCGTCCGAGGAGGCACCGGTGGCCTTGGCGGTGTCGGCCGTGTCGGAGGAGTCCTCGCTGCCGCAGGCGGCCAGGACGGCCGTGCCGAGCAGGACGGAGAGCAGCACGGCGAGCAGCCGGCCGAGTCTGCGCAGGGGAGAGCGCTGGAGCATGGGGAGCGTTCTTTCTGGTAGGCGTACGGCCCGGGGGGCGTACGGGTGGTGCGGGTCAGGCGGTCGCGGCGGAGTGCCGTACCGCGCTGCTTCTCGGGACGACCAGCGGGGTGCCGGTCTCGGGGTCGGGGATCACCCGGCAGTCCACGTCGAACACGGATTTCACGAGGTCGGCGTCCAGGACGTCGGCCGGAGGGCCGGCGGCGGCGAGGCGGCCGTCCTTGAGGACCACCATGTGGTCCGCGTAGCGGGCGGCCTGTCCGAGGTCGTGCAGCACCATCACCACGGTGCGGCCCGCCTCGGCGTGCAGGGCGGCCACCAGGTCGAGGACGTCGAGCTGGTGCCGCAGGTCGAGGAAGGTGGTCGGCTCGTCGAGCAGTAGCAGCTCGGTGTCCTGCGCCAACGCCAGGGCGATCCAGGCGCGTTGGCGCTGTCCGCCGGACAGCTGGTCGACGGGCTGGTCGCGCAGCGGCGTGGTGCCGGTGCGCTCCAGGGCCTCGTCCACGGCCTTCTGGTCGGCGGCCGACCAGGGGCTCAGCAGCCGCTGGTGCGGGTACCGGCCGAGCCGGACGAGGGCTTCGACGGTGATCGCCTCGGGCGTGACCGGCTGCTGCGGCAGCAACCCCATCCGCAGGGCCAGCGCGCGGGCGGACATGCGGTGGATGTCGGTGCCGTCGAGGGCGACGATCCCGGCCGCCGGTGCCAGCAGTCGGCTCAGGCCGCGCAGCAGCGTCGACTTGCCGCAGGCGTTGGGGCCGACGATCGCGGTGACGGCCCCGCCGGGCAGGGTGAGGTCGAGCCCGCCGACGACGAGCCGGTCGCCGTAGCGCAGGTCGAGGCCCTGGGTGGAGAGCTGGTTGGCGGTGGTCATGCGGGGCTCCTTGGCACCGGCCGTACGCGGTGTCGCCGTGTCGGCCGTACGCGGTGTCGAGACGTCGGTCATACGTGGTGCCGGTACGCCGGTCGTACGCGGCTGCGGTACGCCGGTCATGCGGGGTTCCTTCGGACGGGCGAGGCCTGGCGGAACATCAGCACCAGCAGCCAGGGCGCGCCGAGGCTGGCGGTGACCGCGCCGACCGGCAGACCCTCGATCGGCAGCAGATGCTGCACCACCAGGTCGGAGGCGAGCAGCAGCACGGCCCCGGTGAGCGCGGCCAGTCCCAGGGAGGCGGCCGTCGGCGGCCCGGTGACGAACCGCACGATGTGCGGCACCGCGAGCGCCACGAAGGTCACGGGCCCGGCGAGCGCGGCGGCCAGCGAGGCCAGCACCACGGCGACGACCAGGAGTTGGAGGCGTGCGGCGGACGTGGAGAGACCGAGGGAACCGGCGGAGTCGTCGCCGAGGTCCAGCACGGCCAGTCGGCGATGCATCACGAGCGCGGCGGCCAGCGCGAGGACCATGGCGCCGCCCGCTCCCCACACCTCGGTCCAGGTCCGGCCGTAGACCGAGCCGGTGGTCCACTGGAGGGCGGATCCGGCGAGCTCCGCCGGGAAGCGCACGATCAGCAGGTTCACGGCGGCGGCCAGGCCCGCCTGTACGGCGAGTCCGGTGAGCACCAGCCGGGTGACGGCGAGCCCGGAGCCCCAGGCGAACACGCCCAGCAGCAGTGCGGCCAGCAGACCGCCGCCCAACGCGCCGACGGGGATGAGCAGTTGCGAGGCCCCGGCGGCGATCAGCGCCACCGCGCCCAGCGAGGCGCCGCCGGTGATGCCCATGACGTCGGGGGAGGCCAGGGGGTTGCGGAAGAGCCGTTGCAGCACGCAGCCCGCCGCGCCGAGGCCGGCCCCGGCGACGATCGCCGCCACCGTGCGCGGCGCCCGGAACTGCTGCACCACCAGGACGTCACCGGGATCCCCGGCCCCCACCAGGGCGCGCAACGCCGTGCTCGCGGACATCGGGATGTCACCGGTCGTCAGGGAGACGGTGAGCAGGACGGACAGCGCGGCCAGACCGCAGACGGCGAACACCAGGACGCGGCGGCGCACCCGGGTACGGGACGAGGACGGCGTACGGACGGACAGGACGGTGGCGGTCATCGGGTCACCTTCCGGGCCAGCAGAGCCAGCAGGGGCGCGCCGAGGAACGCGCTCACGATGCCGACCTCCAGCTCCGAGGGGCGGATCACCAGCCGGCCGATGACATCGGCCCCGAGCAGCAGCAGCGGGCCGGCGATCAGACAGCCGGGCACCAGCAGCCGGTGGTCGCCGCCGAGCAGCGGCCGTACGAGATGAGGGGCCGCGAGTCCGATGAAGGCGATCGGCCCGGCCACGGCGACCGCCGACCCGGCGAGCAGGACGACCGCGACACCGCCCGCGAGCCGGATCCGGGCCACGGGTACGCCCAGTGCCTGGGCCGCGTCGTCGCCCAGGGCGAGGGCGTTGAGGGCGGGGGAGATGGCGAGTGCGACCAGCAGGCCGAGGACGAGGGTGGGCAGGACCGGCCAGAGCACGTCGAAGGTGCGTCCGGACAGCGATCCGGCGAGCCAGAAGCGTGCCTCGTCGAGGGTGCGCTGGTTCAGCAGCATCACCGCCGACGTCCAGGACAGCAGGACCAGTTGGAGCACGGTCCCGCCGAGCGCGAGCCGTACGGGGTCGATGTCCCCGGCGCGGCGGGCCAGTGCCTGGGCGAACAGGGCGGCGCCCGCCGCTCCGGCGAAGGCGAACCACACGTACTCGGCGGGACTGTTCAGCTTCAGCGCGAAGATCGCGACGACGACCGCGAAACCGGCGCCCGCGTTGATGCCGAGCGTGGTCGGCGAGGCGAGCGGGTTGCGGGTGACCGCCTGGGCGACGGCGCCCGCGACCCCGAGCGCCGCGCCGACCGCGAGGCCGATGACCGTACGCGGCAGGCGCAGTCCGGTCACCACGAGGGCGTCCCGTCCCTGGGCGTGCCCGAACAGCGCGTCGGCCACCGTGGACAGGGGGACCGAGCGGGCTCCGAGGGCGAGGCTCAGCGCGGCGCACAGCGCGAGGGCGCCGACTCCGGTGAGGAGGACGGGTATGTGCCGGAAGGCACGAAAGGACACACCTGTGGTTGGTGCGTCCCGTTGGGTCGCAGTCACGAGCCGTGAGCTTAGGTGAGGCTTGCTTTACTTTTCAACTGCCTGTGTCCCTGCTTTGAACTGCTTTGACGTGCGGGTTTTGTGATCGTCCCCGTGGAACCCCTTGATCGCTTGGGTTCGCGGGGTCGAGTAAGGTAAGCCTTGCCTATTTGGTTGCTCGCCCGCAAATCCATCCGCACATCCGCCCTGGAGCGCCCATGTCCGTGGCCCTTGAGACTCCGCCGGCCGGCGCTGTCACCCACGTCCTCGCCGACGGCTACCGACGGCTGGCCGACGTCTGTGAAGCGCTCGCCCTGCGGGTCGCGGAACCGGGCTCGGAGAGGGGTCAAGTGGGCTTGTCGGCAGCGGAGTTGATGTCGGATCAGGGCGCCCTCGACGCGTTCGTCGACGCCGAGGCGGCCCGCGTCCTGGACCGCTACGGAACGGCCCCGCGCCGCGATGTCGCCGCCTCCCGCGCCCTGCACGACTACGCCTGGTCGGTCGGCCTGCTGATGGGCGGCGTCTGGTACCTGGAACGGAGGGTGCCGCGCATCCGGCCCGAGGACCTCCGGCTCGACCTGGACACGGCCACGTACACGATCACGCCGGGCGGTGAACTCGCCTGCCTGACCGGGGACTCACTGGCCGGAGGGCCCGGTGTGCTGGCCCTCCCGGAGGAGGAGCAACTGCGGGCCGCGCTGCGGATGGCGGTCGCGGATCACATGCGCCCGCTGCTGGTCGCGCTCGGGCCGACCGTACGGCGCGGAGCGCGCACCCTGTGGGGGATGGTCTCCGACGACCTCGTCTCCGGAATCTGGTACCTGGGCCGGATGCTCGGCCAGGAGGGCGAGGCGGTGCGCGCCGCCACCGACGTCCTGCCGATCGCGGTGCCGCCCTATCCCACAGGCGCGGACTTCCGCCACCTGGTCGGCGACGACGGCCGACGGCACGCCACCCGTACCCGCGCCGGCTGCTGCATGTTCTACAAGATCAGGCCGGAGGAGGCCTGCGTCACCTGCCCGCGCACGGGCGACGCGGAGCGGCTGCGCCGCCTGGAGGCTTGACCGGCCGGGGCCCGATCGGAGCCTCGGTCGACTGGCCCTCGCTTGTAGTCCTGACCGACCGGTCCCCGCCTGGAGGCTTGACCGATCGGCCTCGGCCGGAGTCCCGATCGACCGGTCCCCGCCTGGAGGCTTGCCCGACCGGCCTCGCCCGGAGCCGCGACTGACCGGTCCTCACCTGGAGCCCTGACCGGCCGGCCCCCGCCCGGAGGCTTGCCCGACCGGCCTCGCCCGGACCCCCGATCGACCGGCCCCCGCCCGGAGCCCTGGCCGACCGGCACCCGACCCGAGCCCCGCGCGGCGCCCCGCGGTCACTCCGCCGTCGCCAGGAACTGGGTCGCCGCCAGCTCCGCGTACAGCGGGTCCGTACCCACCAGCTCCCGATGGGTGCCCACCGCGCGCACGCGTCCCGCGTCCATCACCACGATCCGATCGGCCATCGTCACCGTGGACAGCCGGTGCGCCACGACCAGCACCGTGGTCGTCCGTGCCACATCCGCCACCGTGTCCCGCAGCGCCGCCTCGTTCACCGCGTCGAGCTGCGAGGTGGCCTCGTCCAGAAGCAGCAGCCGGGGGCGGCGCAACAGGGCCCGGGCGATGGCGACACGCTGACGCTCACCGCCCGACAGCTTGGTGCCGCGGTGTCCCACCAACGTGTCCAGCCCCTTCGGTAGCCGGGCGACCAGACCGTCGAGACGGGTCGTCTTCACCACCCGGGCGAGCGCGTCCTCGTCCGCCTCCGGACTGCCCAGCAGCAGGTTGTCCCGGAGCGAGCCCGACAGCACCGGGGCGTCCTGCTCCACATAGCCGATCGCGGACCGCAGCCGGGACAGCTCCCAGTCCGCCACGCTCCGGCCGTCCAGGGTGATCGCGCCCGACTCGGGGTCGTAGAACCGCTCGATGAGCGAGAAGACGGTCGTCTTGCCCGCCCCCGAAGGCCCGACGAACGCCGTCATCCCCCGGGCGGGCACCGCGAACGTCACCCCGTGGTGGACGTACGGCAGGTCGTCGGCGTACCGGAAGCGGACGTCGGTGAAGGCCACGGCGGCGGGCTCGGCCCCGGGGGAGGGCAGCGGCGCGGGCTCGGCGGCCGGTTCGGCGGGCAGCCGCAGCGCCTCCTGGATCCGGGCCAGCGCCGCGGACCCCGTCTGGTACTGGGTGATCGCACCGACGACCTGCTGGATCGGCGACATGAGATAGAAGACGTACAGCAGGAACGCCACCAGCGTGCCCACGTCGACGGCACCGGTCGCGACCCGCGCCCCGCCGACCGCCAGCACCGTGATGAACGCGATCTGCATCGCGAGCCCTGCCGTGTTGCCCGCCGCGGCCGTCCACTTGGCGGCGCGCACGCTCTGCCGCCAGGACTCCTCGGCCGCCTCGTGCAGCCGTATCTCCTCCCGGTGCTCGGCGCCGGACGCCTTGACCGTGCGCAGCGCGCCGAGGATCCGCTCCAGCGAGGCCCCCATCACCCCGACCGCGTCCTGCGCCTGCCGGCTGGCCCGGTTGATGCGCGGCACGATCACCCCGAGGACCGTGCCCGCGGCCAGGATCACCGCGAGGGTGACGCCGAGCAGCACCGGATCCACGAAGCCCATCATGGCCACCGTCGCCAGCAGCGTGAGCCCGCCGGTGCCCAGGCCCACCAGCGAGTCCGTGGTGACCTCGCGCAGCAGGGTCGTGTCGGAGGTGATCCGGGCCATCAGATCACCCGGTTCGGTACGGTCCACCGCCGCGATGCGCAGCCGCAGCAGATACGACGACAGGGCACGCCGCGCGCCGAGCACCACCGACTCCGCGGTGCGCCGCAGCACGTACGAACCCAGCGCCCCCACCGCCGCGTTGGTCACCACCAGCCCCGACATCAGGAGCAACGCCCCGGTGATCGCGCGGTCGTGGGACAGGTCGTCGATCAACTCCCGTGCCACCAACGGCAGCAGCAGCCCCGTGGCGCCCGTCAGGAGCGACAGCACGGCGCCCACCAGCAGGGCCCAACGGTGCGGTCGTACGTAGGCGAGGAGCAGCCGCCACGTGGGCGGGGCGGCCTCCTGCTGGGCAGTGCTCACGGTGCTCCTTCGAGCTGCGCCGGGTGGGGGACTCAGGCTACGTCGGCGGCGCGCGGGGGTGCGCCCCGGTTTCCGGCTGTGCCCCGGTGTCCGGTGCCGGGCGGGCGGCGAAGAGCACGAGCGCCCCGGCCCGCCCTCCGTTCGTGATCTCGTGTCGTTACCGATCAGTCACGCGTAGGGTCGGGGCTGGGACAGACGGACACGGGTTCGAGAGAAAGGGCCGGCCCATGGCGCAGGAAGTACGCGGTGTGATCGCACCGGGCAAGGACGAGCCGGTACGGGTGGAGACGATCGTCGTACCCGATCCGGGGCCCGGCGAGGCCGTGGTGCAGGTGCAGGCCTGCGGGGTCTGCCACACCGACCTGCACTACAAGCAGGGCGGCATCAACGACGACTTCCCCTTCCTCCTGGGCCACGAGGCCGCGGGTGTCGTGGAGGCGGTCGGCGACGGCGTCTCGGACGTCGTGCCGGGCGACTTCGTGATCCTCAACTGGCGTGCGGTGTGCGGTCAGTGCCGGGCGTGTCTGCGGGGGCGTCCCTGGTACTGCTTCGCCACCCACAACGCGACGCAGAAGATGACCTTGACCGACGGTACGGAGTTGTCCCCGGCGCTGGGGATCGGGGCGTTCGCGGAGAAGACGCTGGTGGCGGCCGGGCAGTGCACGAAGGTGGATCCGACGGTGGCGCCGCAGGTGGCGGGTCTGCTCGGGTGTGGGGTGATGGCCGGGATCGGTGCGGCGATCAACACCGGGAACGTCGGGCGTGGGGACACGGTCGCGGTGATCGGCTGCGGCGGCGTCGGCGACGCGGCGATCGCCGGATCCCGCCTCGCGGGTGCCGCGAAGATCATCGCCGTCGACATCGACGACCGGAAACTGGAGACCGCCCGCTCCATGGGCGCCACCCACACGGTCAACTCCCGGCAGACCGACCCGGTCGAGGCGATCCGCGAGCTGACCGGCGGCTTCGGCGCCGATGTCGTCATCGAGGCGGTGGGCCGCCCGGAGACGTACAAGCAGGCGTTCTACGCCCGCGACCTGGCCGGCACCGTCGTCCTGGTCGGCGTGCCGACCCCGGAGATGAAGCTCGAACTGCCGCTGCTGGATGTCTTCGGGCGCGGCGGCTCCCTGAAGTCCTCCTGGTACGGCGACTGCCTGCCCTCCCGCGACTTCCCCATGCTCATCGACCTGCATCTGCAAGGACGCCTGGACCTCGGCGCGTTCGTCACCGAGACGATCGAACTCACGGATGTGGAGAAGGCCTTCGAGCGGATGCACCACGGCGACGTCCTGCGCTCGGTGGTGATGCTCTGATGGCCGCCCGCATCGAACGCCTCGTCACCTCCGGTCAGTTCAGCCTCGACGGCGGTACCTGGGACGTCGACAACAACGTCTGGATCGTCGGCGACGACCACGAGGCGATCGTCATCGACGCCGCCCACGACGCCGACGCCATCGCCGAGGCCGTCGGCGACCGCCGGCTCACCGCGATCATCTGCACCCACGCCCACAACGACCACATCGACGCCGCCCCCGCCCTCGCCGAGCACACCGGCGCGACCATCTGGCTCCACCACGACGACCTGCCGCTGTGGAAGCAGACCCACCCCGACCGGGCCCCCGACGCCCGGCTGCTCGACGGCCAGGTCATCGAGGCCGCCGGCGCCGACCTGACGGTCCTGCACACCCCCGGCCACGCGCCGGGCGCCGTCTGCCTCTACGACCCCGGTCTCGGCACCGTCTTCACCGGCGACACCCTCTTCCGGGGCGGCCCCGGCGCCACCGGCCGTTCCTACTCCCACTTCCCGACCATCATCGACTCGATCCGTGACCGTCTCCTGACCCTGCCGCCCGAGACGAAGGTCCTCACCGGTCACGGTGACCCGACCACGATCGGCGCGGAGGCCCCGCATCTTGAGGAATGGATCGCCCGTGGCCACTGACGAAGTCGGACTCTCCACCGAGGAGACCGGCCTGCTCACCGGCGAGGTCGTGCCCGTGCACGGCGTGAACGTCCTGCGCTGCGCCGCCGACGGCCCACCCCTGGACGGTGAACGCGCCGCCCTGGACCTGATCGGCGACGCCTTCGGAGGGGACGCCCAGGTGGTCGCCGTCCCGGTCGAACGGGTCGCCGAGGAGTTCTTCCGGCTGCGCTCGGGCATCGCGGGCGCCGTGATGCAGAAGTTCGTGAACTACCGGCTGCGCCTCGTCGTGGTCGGAGACGTCTCCGGGCACATCGCCGACAGCACCGCCCTGCGCGACTTCGTCCACGAGACCAACCAGGGCGGTCACATCTGGTTCCTGCCGGATCTCGACGCGCTGGCGGAGCGGCTGCGCGCGGCCGGGTGAACCCGCCGTAAAACACGACAGAGGTTGTCCGGCTTTCCCGTCATGCTCGACACGACAACGGGCACAACGGAAGGCCGGACATGTCTCAACCGCTGAAGGACAAGGTCGCACTCGTCGCCGGGGCGACCCGGGGAGCCGGACGCGGCATCGCCGTGGAACTCGGGGCGGCGGGCGCCACCGTGTACGTCACCGGACGCACCACTCGGGCCCGCCGCTCCGAGTACGACCGTCCCGAGACCATCGAGGACACCGCCGACCTGGTCACCGAGGCCGGCGGCCACGGCATCGCCGTCCCCACGGACCACCTCGATTCCGCACAGGTACGCGCCCTCGTCGACCGCATCGCCGACGAGCGGGACCGTCTGGACGTCCTCGTGAACGACGTCTGGGGCGGTGAGCGGCTCTTCGAGTGGGACAGCCCGGTGTGGGAGCACGACCTCGACAACGGCTTGAAGCTGCTCCGGCTCGGCGTCGAGACCCACGCGATCACCAGCCACCACGCGCTGCCCCTGCTGCTGCGCCGTCCCGGCGGACTCGTGGTCGAGATGACCGACGGAACCGCCGAGTACAACGGCGCGAACTACCGCAACACCTTCTTCTACGACCTCGCCAAGACCTCCGTCCTGCGCATGGCCTTCGCCCTCGGCCACGAAGTCGGCCCACGCGGTGCCACCGCCGTCGCCCTCACCCCCGGCTGGCTGCGGTCGGAGATGATGCTCGACGGGTTCGGGGTGCGCGAGGACAACTGGCGCGACGCCACCGCCCGCATCCCGCACTTCGCGATCTCCGAGACACCCCGTTATGTGGGCCGGGCCGTCGCCGCCCTCGCCGCCGACCCCGACGTGGCCCGCTGGAACGGCCAGTCCCTCTCCAGCGGCGGCCTCGCCCAGGTGTACGGCTTCACCGACCTCGACGGCAGCCGCCCCGACGCCTGGCGCTACCTCGTCGAGGTGCAGGACGCGGGGAAACCGGCGGACACCACGGGCTATCGCTGAGGCGACACCGGGTTCGCCGCCGGGAGCGGCCGGCGTGCCGCATGGCCCGGCGGCAGGCCCAGATCGTCACGTACGGCCCGGTAGTAGCCGTCGCGCCCGGCGCGCTGCCGCTCCAGGAGAGCCTGCCAGGCCCGCGGATCCTGTGTCCCGTCACGCAGAAACTCCTCCATCGCCATCACCGTGACGACCCACTCCCGGGCCTTCTCCACCACCGCGGGGGCACCCAGCATGAGCAGCGCCTCCCCGCTCGGATCCCGGGCGACGGTCACCTCGGCCAGCAGCGGTGTCGCCTCCTCAAGCGACAGGGGGTGCGGATGCGGGTCGTTGCCGAGTTCGGCCGCGACCCGGTAGGCCAGCGTCACGGACTGCTTCACGGACCGCGCGTAGTCGGAGTACACCGTCAGCCGCCGCTCCTCCCAACGCGCCGCCTGCTCGCGCCGGAACCGCATCCGGTCGCCCCTCACGACCACCAGATACGAAGCGCACGCGCCGATCACGACACCGATCAGGGCGGGAAGTTGCTGAAGGAAGGCGGACATGACAGCACGGTAGCTGCCCGGTTGATCTCCCGGGCAGTACCGTCGCTCCCATGACGGACACCACACGCTTCGAGGGCCACGCGGTTCTCGTCACGGGCGCCGCACGGGGCATCGGCGCGGCCACCGCCCGGCGCTTCGCCGAGGAGGGGGCCCGGGTCCTGCTCACCGACGTGGACGCACCCGAGGCCGAGCGGACCGCGGCGCGGCTGCGAGGCCAGGGACTGACGGTCCTGGCTTCGGGATGCGACGTGGTTGACCGGGCGTCCGTCGAGGCGGCCGTGGCGCGGGCGGTCGACGCCTTCGGATCCCTCGACGTCCTAGTCAACAGCGCCGCCCGGTGCACCGCCGACGTCCCGCTCTTCGAGGACCAGTCCGACGAGGCCTGGGCGGGCGACCTGGACGTCACCCTGACCGGCCCCTACCGCTGCGCCCGCGCCGCCCTCCCGCACCTGGCGGCCTCCGGCCGGGGCGCCATCGTGAACATCGGCTCCGTCAACGGCCTCCAGTCCTTCGGCAACCACGCCTACAGCGCCGCCAAGGCCGGCCTCGGCTCCCTGACCCGCACCCTCGCCGGACACGCCGCCCCGCGCGGAGTGCGCGTCAACCTCGTGGCGCCGGGCACGGTCCGCACCTCGGCCTGGGAGGGCCGCGACGAGGACCTGGACGCGGTCCGCGGCCTCTATCCCCTCGGCCGCGTCGGCGAACCGGAGGACATCGCCGCGGCCGTCGCCTTCCTCGCCTCCCGCGACGCGGCCTGGATCACCGGGACCACGCTGACGGTCGACGGCGGCCTCACCACGATCAACACGGGCTTCCGAACAGCGCTTGACGGGCGGTACGGGGACGACTGAGCACCGGCCCGCCGCACGGGCCTACCGCGTCACCGCCTCCAGCAGCCGCACCAGCAGTGACCGCGCCGCGGGCCCCGTCGGGCCCTCCGTACGCCAGGCCAGCGCGACCCGGCCGCGCGCCCGGGGATCGTCGATGCGCAGGGTCGGCAGCCCGAACCCCGGGCCCGGTCCGGGGATCACGGCGACCCCGAGTCCCCGGGCCGCGAGACGGGTCAGCGCGTCAGGAGCCGCCGCCTCGAAGGCGATGCGCGGCCGGAACCCCGCCTCGGTGCACAACCGGTCGACCACCGCCCGCACCCCGGTCCCACGGACCAGGCTGATCAGCGGATACTCCGCGAGCGCGGCCACCGGAACCGCCCCGGCACCGCCGTACGCGGCGAACAGCGGATGCCCCTCGGCCGCGGCGGCCACCAACGGCTCGTCCACGAAAACCCGCATCGCCACGCCGGTCGGCGGCTCCTCGTCCTCGACGCCCACCACGGCGATGTCCAGCTCCCCGCGCCGCAGCGCCGTGAGCATCCGGTCGGAGGTGTCCTCGGTGAGGGTGATCTCCACCCGTGGATGGTCGTCGTGGAAGTCGGCCAACAGCCCCGGCACATCGGCCTCGTGGCGCAGCACGCCGGGGATCAGTCCGATCCCCACCCGGCCGCGCAGCAGCCCGGTGAACTCCGCCGCGGTCTGCCGCACCCCGTCCACGGCCGCCAGCGCGGCCCGCGCGAACGGCAGCACCGCCGCGCCCACCTCGGTGACCCGCACCGAGCGGCCCGAGCGGTCCAACAGGGGCTGCCCCAGCTCCCGTTCGAGCTGCCGGATCTGCGCGCTCACCCCCGGCTGCGCCAGATGCAGCCGCGCCGCGGCCCGCGTGAAACTCGCCTCCTCCACCACGGCGACGAAGTACTGCAACTGCCTCAACTCCATAACCGGACATGCTAGTTACCGGACGCCGTAGTTCTTGGACTTCTGCCCAGCAGGTCGCGAACCTGGAGCCATGGGAAGCGCAGCGCACGACCTCACCGCCGCCATCGCCGCCGAACGCACCGAGCTCGCCGACCTGTTCACCGGCCTGACCCCCGAGCAGTGGGAGGCCCCGACCCTGTGCGTGGGCTGGCGGGCCCGCGAGGTGGTGGCGCACATGTCGATGGGATTCCGGTACCCGACCGGGCGGGTGCTGTGGGAGTTCGCCAAGGCACGCGGCAGCCTCGACCGCACCACCGACCGGCTCGCCCGCCGCGACGCCGCCCACCACACCGACGCCCGGCTCGCGGGGTACCTGCGCGACCACGCCCGTCACCCGTGGCGACCGCCCGTCGGCGGCCTCGCCGCTGCGCTGGGCCACGACGTCGTCCACGGCCTGGACGTCACGGTCGCCCTCGGCGTCGACCGCCGCGTCCCCGAGGACCGGCTGCGGATCGTCCTCGGCACCGTCGCCCCGCGCACCCTGCGGTTCTTCGGCGCCGACCTGCACGGCGTCCGGCTGTGCGCCGAGGACCTCGACTGGTCCTTCGGCACGGGGGAGCCCCTGTACGGCGCGGCGCAGGACCTCCTCCTGATCGCCTACGGGCGGCGCCTGCCCGCCGGACGGTTGAACGGCGTCGATTGTCACCGTTTCGTCGCAGCGTGAAGGGTCCTACAACCGAATCCCCCGGGCACCGGTCTAGCTGGCAGAGAGATCGAAGGATTGCCTGAAGGGGGAAAGAACCATGGGGGACATGCGCAGACGGTCGGCCGTCGCACTCGGGATCACCGGACTGGTGGCTCCGCTCACGCTCGCGCTGGGCGCCACGCCCGCGGTGGCGGCGAGCTGCACCACGCAGACCGGGCCCTACCAGAAGCAGGTGGAGAAGTTCCTGGGCCGCCCGGTCGACGGCAAGCAGTCGGCCGCCGACTGCAAGGCCATCCAGGCCTTCCAGACCAAGCACGGCATCACACCGAACGCCGGTTACGCGGGATCCGTCACCTGGGGCGTGATGAACCTGATGAACAAGCAGAAGGCCGTGGGGAACAACCCCAACAAGGACGGCAAGTGCCCGGTGAACAAGGGCCGGATCGCCTGTGTGAACCTGACCCTCCAGCTCAGCTGGATCCAGGACGGCAAGAAGCTCGTCTACGGCCCCGTCCCGGTCCGCACCGGCCGCAACGGCTACGAGACCCGCACCGGCCTGAAGAAGATCTACTGGCGGAACATCGACCACGTCTCCAGCATCTACAACGTGCCGATGCCCTACGCCCAGTTCTTCGACGGCGGCCAGGCCTTCCACTCGGTCGGCGTCAGCATGTGGAACCCGCCCGGTTCGCACGGCTGCGTCAACATGACCAAGACCACCGCCAAGAAGTACTGGTCGCTGCTGAAGAACGGCGACGACGTCTTCGTGTACGGCCGCAAGCCGGGCACCTGACCCACACCAGAGGCACCCGGCTCGCGCCGACGACGGGACGCTCAGGCCCCCGGGGCATCCCCGAAGTCCGGAATCGCCAGCCGGGCCCCACCCTGCCGCGCCGACTCGTGCGCGATGACGCCCGGCAGGGTGTAGCGGGCCGCCACCCACGCGTTCACCGACGGCAGCGTGCGTGTGTTGACCGCGGTGACGAAGTCGTCCACCAGGAAGTGGTGGCTGCCCTCATGGCCGTTGTGGAGGTTGTCGAACTCCCTCGGCAGCCGCGCCCGGTCGTGCACCGGCGCCGACCCCGACGTGAAGGCGGCCCGCAGATCCGGCGCGATGTGCTGGAGCGAGGGGTCGTCGGGGGACAGCGTGGGCTTGGGCTCCAGCAGCTCGCTGATGTCCTTCACGCCCTTCTTGTCCTGCCACAGGGCCACCGTCGCCAGCTGCTCCATGCTCGCCTCCGTGCCGAAGAAGCGGAAACGGGACTCCCGGATGTGCGAGGGATAGCCGACCCGCCGGAACTCGTTCGTACGGAGCGATCCGCCGCCCGCCACCTCGAACAACGCGGTCGCGTTGGAGACGTCGTTGCCGAACCGGCTGACCTCCTTGTCGAACACCCCGTCCCCGCGGTCGTCGGTCACGCCGATCGCCGACACGCTCACCGCGTGCGTCTGCCAGGCGCCCAGCACCCCGCCCACCGAGTGCGTCGGGTACAGCAGCGGGGGATAGCTGGCGGTCTCCTTCCACTTCTCGCCGCCGCTGTACTGGTACGCCTCGTAGAACCCCAGGTCCATGTCGTGGACGTAGTCGCCCTCGGCGTAGAAGATCCGCCCGAAGGCGCCCTCGGCGATCTGGTTGCGGGCGTGCACGGTCGCCGGGTTGTACTGGCTGGTCTCACCCATCATGTACGTCAGCCCGGTCGCCCGGACCGTGTCGATGATCGCCGCTATCTCCTCGGTGGTGATCGCCATCGGCACCGCCGAGTACACGTGCTTGCCGGCGTTCAGCCCCTGGACGACCAGCGGCCCGTGCGTCCAGCGCTGGGTGAAGATCGCCACCGCGTCGACGGCCGGCGAGTCGAGCATCGCCTCGTACGACGGGAAGGTGCCGGCGAGACCCTGCGCGGCGGCGAGCTGCTCGGCCCTCTCGGGCAGCAGATCGGTGACGTACACGTCACCGACGCCGGGGTGGGCCTGGAACAGCGTGGCGAACTGGCCGGAGAACTGGCCGGCGCCGACGATGCCGAGCGAGAACGTCATGAAACGGGTGCCCTTCACTGGGAGAGTCACTGCGGTGGTCACTGGGAGAGGATGAGGTTGATCTGTTCGTTGGTCCGGTCGAGGCTGCTCACGGGTTTTCCGTTGCCGTAGATGTCCTCCATCGCGGGCGTCATGAGCGCCGTCATGTCCGCCGAGTAGCTGGCGATCGGGTACGAGAAGGTCCGGGCGTGCTTCTTGTCGGCCACCGGTTCGGTGAACGACGACACGTCGATGCCCTTCTTCTCGTACGCGGCGACGGCGGCCCGGGTCCCGGCCGGGGTGGCGGGGAAGACGACGCCGTAGCGGCCGACGACGGTCTGGCACTTGTCCGAGGCCAGGTAGGACACCCACTTGCGGGCGCCCGCCTTGTTCTTGGAGGCCTTGGTGATGGAGTCGGCGAGGCCGTTCATCATCGTGGCGCGCTTGCCGATCGGCCCGACGGGGGTGAGCGCGGACTTGATGTCCAGGCCCTTGAACCCCGCGTAGGTGGAGATCATCCAGGCGCCGTCCAGGGCGATGGCGGCCTTGCCCGCGGCGACCTGGGTGTTGGCCTGGTTGGACTGGATGTTGTAGTCGGACAGGGGTGGCATGTAGCCCTTCCTCGCCAGCCCGAAGTACCAGTCGACGACGGACTGGAAGGTCTTGCTGTCGTACTGGTACTTCGTGCCCCAGCGCGGCTTGTCCAGGTAGTTCCATCCGGCGGAGGCGGCGAAGTTGCTCCACTGCGTCTGGCCGTCGCCGAAGCCGCCGCCGTTGGTGGCCAGCCCGTACACCTTGACGTTGTTCCTGTCGAAGCCCGGCTCGTCGCCCCGCCTGCCCTTGGCGTCGACGGTGAGATGCGCGACGGCCTTCTCGAAGGTGCCGCCGTCCTCCGGGTTCCAGGACAGGCTGTTGAGCCGCTCCGCGGTGAGCCCGGCGTCCTTGGCCATCTTGGAGTTGTAGAACAGCGCGACCGTGTCCCAGTCCTTGGGAGCGCCGTACCGGTGGCCGTCCTGGCCGATCCAGTTGGCGGCGAGGCCCGGCTGGTAGTCGGAGTCCTTGATGCCGAGGTCGTCGAGGGGCTCCAGGACCTTCAGGTCGGCGAACTGGCCGAAGTTCTGGATGTGGTCGGTGAACACGTCCGGCTGGGTGCCCGCGATGAACCCGGCGGTGAGCTTGGTCCAGTAGTCGCTCCACCCCAACTGGGTGATCCTGACCTTCAGCCCGGGGTTCTCCCGCTCGAACCCCTTCGCGCAGGCCTGGTAGGCGGGCAGCTGGTTGGCGTCCCACAGCCAGTAGGTGACCGTGTTCGGGGAGGACCCGGCGGCGCCTCCCTGCGCGCAGCCGCTGACCAGGGACAGCGCCAGCGCTCCGGTCGCCGCGACGAGCGTACGAATCCGCATCACAGTCCCCTCACTTGATTCCGGTGAAGCCGATGGAGCTGACGATGCGGCGCGCGAAGCACGCGAACAGCACCAGCATGGGGAGCGCGGCGATCAGGGTCGCCGCCGAGAGCCCGGACCAGTCGACGCCGGTCGCCGGGGTCTGCGCCCGGAAGACCGCCAGCGCCACGGTCAGTACGCGGGAGCTGTCGCTGTAGGACACCATCAGCGGCCAGAAGTAGTCGTTCCAGGAGGTGATGTACGTCAGCACGGACAGCGTGATGATCGGCGTGGACGCCATGGGCAGGACCACCCGGAAGAAGATCTTGACCTTTCCGGCGCCGTCGAGCAGCGCCGCCTCCTCGACCTCGCGGGGGATGTTCATGAAGAACTGCCGCAGGAAGAAGACCGCGAACGGGGTCATGAACAGGCTGGGCAGCGCGATGCCCCACAGGGTGTCCACCAGGTGCAGTTGCTTGATGAGCACGAAGTTCGGCAGCAGGGTGAAGATCGTCGGCACCATCAGCCCGGCCAGGAACAGCCCGAACACCTTGTCCCGGCCGCGCCAGCGCAGGCGTGCGAAGGCGTAGGCGGCCATCGCGGAGAAGAAGATCTGACAGCCGGTGATCAGGGTCGAGACGAACACCGAGTTGAGCAGATAGCGCCAGAAGTCGAGCCCGCCTCCCGCGCCGCCCTGGGCGACGGCCTCCTCGGCGGACTGCATGCCGAGTGCCCGCTCGAAGCCGCCGGCGCCGACGTCGACCGGCAGCGGGTTGGCGGGGTCGGCGTTGAGCCCCGCGTTGGTGGACAGCGCGGTGCGCAGGATCCAGTAGAAGGGGAGCAGGGTGATGAGCACGATCAGGCCCATCACGGTCCAGGCGGCGACCCGGCCGGGGGAGAACCTGCGCCCGACCGGCCGTACTGCGGTCGTCGTCGTTGTCACGGCAGCCACGGTGAGCTCCTTCCGTCAGCCGAGGTCGGTGCGGCCGGCCCGGGTGAGCCGGTACTGCAGGATGGTGATCGCGCTCAGCACGACGAGCAGGGCGACGGACATCGCCGAGGCGTAGCCGAACTGGAAGCGGCCGAAGGCGGAGCCGTAGATGTAGTACTGGAGCACGTTGGTGGCGTTCGCCGGGCCGCCCGCGGTGGTCACCGCGACGGTGTCGAACACCTGGAACGAACCGATCACCGTCATGATCAGCACGACCGCGAGCACCGGCCTGAGCAGCGGCATCGTGATCCGCCAGAACATCCGCCACTCGCTCGCGCCGTCCACCCTGGCCGCCTCGTACATGTCGTTCGGGATCGCCTGGAGGCCGGCGAACAGCAGCAGCGCGGTGTAGCCGACGTGCCGCCAGACGTTGATCAGCGCGATGGTGGGGATCGCCCAGGTCTCGTCGGCGAGGAACGGGATGCGGTCCACGCCGACGGCGGCGAGGATCTCGTTGCCGATGCCGAGCTGGGTGTCGAGGATCCACAGCCACACCAGGCCGGCGACGACGTTCGACATCAGATACGGGGTGAGCACGATGCCCCGCAGCAGGGCCGACTGCGTCAGCCGCTGGAGCAGTACCGCGATCGCCAGCGCCGCCACGGTCTGCACGCCGATGTTGATGAGGACGTACTCGACGGTGACCGTCAGCGAGTCCCAGAAGATCGGGTCGTTGACCATGCGGACGTAGTTGTCCAGGCCCACCCACTCCGCGGGGGTGAGCAGGTTGAAGCGGGTGAAGCTCAGATAGATGCCCCGCAGCGTCGGCCAGAGCAGGAAGACCACGAAACCCAGCAGTGCCGGAGCGAGGAACACCGCGGCCAGACGGCCGTCGCCCTGGTTCTCACCCGCCCCGGCCCGCTGTGCGATCGTCTTGGGCGGCGCTCCCTCGGCGCCACCCAGGGGGAGGCGCGAAGGTGGACTGCTGGAGGCGATGGTCATCGGGAGACTCCCTCGTCTGCGGCGGCTCGTCCTCGTGGGCACTTACTTTTGAGGCGAAAGAATCCTGGCGTCAAGGGGCGTGCAAACATCTTTTCCAGGCCATCGGGTGGGCCCTAGAATGGTCACGTTGGTTTCACAGCAAAAGAAATCTTTGTCGAGAGGTCCGAACCTGATGACCCCAGGTGCCGCCAGCTGGCTGCCGCTGAGTCCGGGCGAACGCTCGGTGGCGATCGAGGTGCTCGTCCACGGCCCGCTCTCGCGCACCGAGATCGCCCGGCGACTGGACCTGTCGGCCGGCAGCCTCACCCGGCTGACCAAACCGCTGATCGAGTCCGGCCTGCTGGTCGAGGTCCCCGAGGCGGGCGCCCCGGCCGAGGCCCGCCAGGGGCGCCCCTCGCAGCCGCTCGACGTCGTCGCCGAGTCCCGCTCCTTCCTCGGCTTCAAGATCACCGAGGACATGGTCTACGGCGTCGTGACCACCCTCAGGAGCCACATCGTCGCCCGCCACGACCGGCCCCTGGCCGGCCACGACCCCGCCCTGGTCGCCGATCTGCTCGCCGAGATGACCGCCGACCTCGTCCGCGACCACCCCCGGCTCGCCGGGATCGGCATCGGGGTCGGCGGCCTGGTCCGGGACCGGTCGACGGTGGGGGAGTCGGCCTTCCTGCACTGGCGCGACGTGCCGCTCGCCGCGCTCGTCGAGGAGCGCACCGGACTGCCGGTGGTCGTCGAGAACGACGTCGCCGCGCTCGTCGAGGCCGAGACCTGGTTCGGCGCCGGTCGCGGCCTCGACCGCTTCGTCGTCCTCACCATCGGCGCCGGCATCGGCTACGGCCTGGTCCTGGGCGGCAGCCGGGTGCCCTACGCGGAGGAGGACCGCGGGTTCGGCCGCCACTGGATCCTGGACCCCAACGGGCCGCTCACCCCCGACGGGGAGCGCGGCAGCGCCATCTCGCTGCTCACCATCCCCAGCATCCGCTACCAGATCCAGGCCGCCACCGGCCGCGAGTACACCTACGAGGAGATCCTCGCCCTCGCCGCTGCCGAGGAGCCGCTGCCCGCCCGTGTCGTCGCCGAGTCCGCGCGTGCCCTCGGCATCCTGGTCGCCCAGATCTCCAACTTCGTCATGCCGCAGAAGATCCTGCTCGCCGGAGAAGGGGTCGGTCTGATGGAGGTGGCGGGCAAGGTGGTGGAGGACACCATCCGCTCCCACCGGCACCCGCTGGCCGCCCCGGTCGACCTGGAGACCAAGGTGTCCGACTTTCACGACTGGGCCCGCGGTGCCGCCGTCCTGGCGATCCAGGTGCTGGTCCTGGGCTCGGCGGACGCCTGAACTCGGTTCTCCCGGTGGACAGATGGACGTGATCAGCGACACGGTCCGAAATATCCTATTGGCTCGTGATTACTCACATCGCCTTCACGTCCGGAGTCGTATGCTTCACATCATGTCCACCACCGTTGAACCCACTACCGAACGATCGGCTGACGAGGTCAACGAGGAGATCCGGGCCCTGTGGCTCCGGTCGGGCGGGACACTGAACGGCGAGCAGCGCGAGGAGTACCGGCGCCTCGTCCTGGAGTGGGCCGCTTCGGCCCCCCAGCCGGCCGGCGCGGCCTGATCACCGCCCGGCCGAGGACCGCCCCAGGCATCAGTCCGTGATCCAGGGGCACCCCTGACCGGATGGGCCCCGTCCTCGCTCTGGCTTCCGCCGTCTGCTACGGCATCGTCGACTTCGCCGGCGGCCTGCTCTCCCGGCGCGCCCACCCCGCCGCCGTCACCTTCCTCGGCCAGCTCGGCGGCCTGCTGTTCGCCTGCGGCGCGGCCCTCCTCCTTCCCGCCGGCGGACCGCGCCCGGCGGACCTGCTGTGGGGCGCGCTGTCCGGCGTCGGCAGCGGCGCCGCCATGCACTTCCTCAACCGCGGGCTGAGTCGCGGCGCCATGAGCGTGGTCGTCCCCGTCAGCGCGGTCACCGGCGTCGCCCTGTCCGTGCTGTGCGGGGTCCTCCTCGGCGACCGCCCGACGCTCCTGGCCTGGATCGGCATCGCCGTCACGGTGCCCGCCCTGTGGTGCGTGGCCGGAGGCCGCGCGGGCCTCGGCGGTGAGACCGGGGACGGCCTGCTGGCCAGCGTCGGGGTCGCCGTCCAGTACATCGCGCTCGCCCAGGCCGACCCCGCGAGCGGGCTGTGGCCCGTCGCCGCCGGCCGCGTGGCCGCCGTCCTCGTGCTGCTGCCGGGCGCCGCACGTCACCCCGACCGCCTGCGCGTGCCGCCGCGACAGGGCCTCCAGGCCCTCCTGATCGGAGCGGGAGCCGCGCTCGGGCTCGTGCTGTATCTGCTCGCCGCCGGGCAGCAGTTGCTCGCCGTCGCCGTGGTGCTCGCCTCCCTCTACCCGGCCCTGCCGGTCCTCCTCGGGCTCGCCCTGCTCCACGAGCGGGTCGGCCGCAGACAGACGGCCGGCCTGCTCGGCGCGGCCGTCGCCACCGTCCTGCTCAGCCTCGGCTGACGGGACATCGGCCCCGGGGCCCGCACACCGGCAGGCCGCCGCCCCGTACGACGGTGAAGTCGGCGACGGCGGGGCGCGCGGGACACGAGACGCACCCGACGCCCCGGGCGTCAGCCCCAGGTCGCCGAGTAGTACCGCCGATAGGCCTTGCGGTCCTGCTCCGCGCGGATGAACCGCGTGGCCACCAGGGCCACCAGACTCCCCGCGATGACCAGCAGCCCAGGACCGACGTTCCTGGGGTCCGTGATCCGCGAGAGCAGGGCCTCACCTGCCTGCCCGCCCGCCACCGGACCCGACGCCCCGGGCTGGGCCGCACCGGGGGCGATCGCGCTCTGCGTGGCGGAGGCGGACGGCGCCGGCGAGGGCGTGCCGCCCGCACCGCCGGCCGCCGGTGCCGCCACGAGCAGCTTCACCTTCAGATCGGCCAGCGCCTTCGTCACCGGCTGGAAGAACGTCGTCCCGCCGCTCGCGCAGTCACCGCTGCCGCCCGAGGTCACCCCGAGCGCGATCCCCTCGGAGAACATCGGGCCACCGCTGTCCCCGGGCTCGGCGCACACGTTCGTCTCGATCAGCCCGGTGACGGTGCCCTCGGGATAGTTCACCGTCGCGTTGAGCGCCGTCACCTCGCCGTCGCGCAGCCCGCTCGTGCTGCCGCTGCGGAACACCCGCTGCCCGACCGTGGGATCGGCCGCACCCGTGATCTGCACACCCTTGCCGTCGCCGATGGCCACCACGGAGGCTCCCTCGCCGGCCGCACCGCCCGAGTACTCCACCAGGGAGTAGTCGTTGCCCGGGAAGCTCTGCGTGGTCGTGCTGCCCACCGGCTCCCGGCCCCCGCCGTCCGCGAACCACGCGGAACCGGTGGGTCCGCAGTGCCCGGCGGTGAGGATGAAGTCCTTGCGCCCGTCGGTCACGTTGAAGCCCGCCGAACAGCGGCCGGCGGTCGACAGGATCGGCTGCGCGCCGTTGATCCGGGTGGTGAAGGTGCCCTGGGCGCGCTCCATGCGGACGAAGCTGCCGATGCCGTGGGCGACGCGGGTCATCTTCGACCAGTTGTCGGCCGAGACGGTGCTGTCGGCGCGGACCACCACCTGGTTGGTCCGGTAGTCCATCGCCCACGCCGTCCCCGGCACCCGGGGCGCCGAACGCAGCGTCGCCGTCGCCGACTTCAGCTCGTTCATGCTGTGGGACACCATCTTCGGGGCGGCACCCGCCCGTTCGACCTCGGCGGCCGCCTCCTCGTCGGTGACCGCGACCACCGGCTTGCCGTCGTCACCGACCCAGGCGCCCGCCGTACGCGAGGCGCCCAGGCGTGTGACCAGGTCGGCGCCCGTGTCACCGGCCGTCTGCGCGTACGTCCGCGGTAAGGGGGCGGGGGTTTCGCTCGCCATCGCGCGCGTCACCATCGTCCCTCCCAGGAGGAGGCCGCCGACGGCCGCCAGCCGCGTCACTCGCCGGACGACCCGTCGTCGTGCGTGCCTCATGCATGGCTCCCGAACCCGAACTCTTGGTCAACACCGCCGAGCGCTCCCGTGGTTGAGCGCCCTCCTCCCATACGTGGGCGGGGCCCGAGGTGTTCACGGGACGGGCGATCTTTCCGGGTCCGCCGCGTTCCCCTGATTCCGGGGCGCACCGCGGCCGCCTATCTTGTGGCCCATGACCAGGATCCCGTACGACCCGTCCGGTGAACCGAATCCCCTGCGCGTCCTCACCCTCGACAGCCTCCGATGTCGTACGAGCATGAAATGGCGGACCTATCCCGAGGACGTGCTGCCGCTGTGGGTGGCCGAGATGGACGTGCCGCTCGCCGAACCCGTGCTCCGCGCGGTGACGGACGCACTGGTGCTCGGGGACACCGGCTACCCCGCCGGGACCGCCTACGCGGAGGCGCTCGCGGCCTTCGCGGAGAAACGGTGGGGCTGGGACGGGCTCGCGGTGGAGCGCACCGCGATCGTGCCGGACGTGATGCTCGGCGTGGTCGAGATGGTGAAGCTGGTCACCGGTCCCGGCGATCCGGTGGTCGTGAACCCGCCGGTGTATCCGCCGTTCTTCCATTTCCTGACGCACATGGACCGCCGGGTGGCCGAGGCCCCGCTCGGCGCGGACGGCCGGCTGGACCTCGACGTGCTGGAGGAGACCTTCCGGCGCTCCGTGGCGGGCGGAGGACGGGCCGCTTACCTGCTGTGCAGCCCCCACAACCCGACCGGCACCGTCCACACCGCCGCCGAACTGAGCGCCGTCGCCACGCTCGCCGACCGGTATGGGGTGCGGGTCGTCGC
The DNA here is from genome assembly GCF_021173675.1 of Streptomyces lincolnensis. GTDB lineage: Bacteria > Actinomycetota > Actinomycetes > Streptomycetales > Streptomycetaceae > Streptomyces > Streptomyces lincolnensis_B. The sequence goes on from NZ_JAIHON010000003.1 coordinate 187,907, forward strand.
CGACGAGATCCACGCGCCGCTGGTCCTGCCCGGCGCGGACTTCGTGCCGTACCTGAGCGTGCCGGGCGGCGAGCGGGGCCTGTCGCTGATGTCGGCGTCCAAGGCCTGGAACCTCGCCGGGCTCAAGGCGGCGCTCGCCGTCGCGGGGTCCGAGGCCGCCGCCGATCTCGCCCGGATGCCCGAGGAGGTCGGCCACGGCCCGAGCCACGTCGGGGTCATCGCCCACACCGCGGCACTGCGCGAGGGCATTCCGTGGCTGGACGCCCTTCTGGCCGGCCTCGACGACAACCGGCGCCTCCTCGCCGCACTGCTGGCCGCCCGGCTGCCCGCGATCGCCCACCGTCCGCCCGAGGCCACCTACCTCGCCTGGCTCGACTGCCGCCCCCTCGGCCTCGGCGACGACCCCGCGGCCGTCTTCCTCCACGGCGGCCGCGTGGCCCTCAACCCCGGGCCCGACTTCGGCACCGGGGGAGCGGGGCACGTACGGCTGAACCTGGCGACCTCACCGGAGAACGTCGAGGAGGCGGTGCGACGGATGACGACGGCGCTCGACTGAGCCCCGCCGGGCCCGCGTCACCGCGGGCCCGGCCGGATCGAGCTCTCGCCGCCTGATCACGCCGGCCGAGCAAGGCGGCAGTCGGCTGTCAGGAGCGGCTGCCGGGAGCGGCTGCCGGCAGCCCGTCCGGCCGGTCGTGGCTGTCCGGCCGCTCGTGGCTGACGGTCGCCAGCAGGTGACCGACCAGCGGGTTCTGGTCGTTCTCGCGCCAGGCGACGGCGACGCGCGTGCGGGCGGTGTCCGGCGTGATCCTGCGGTAGGCGACGCCTTTGAGACGGATGCGCCGGATGCCCGCCGGGGCCAGCGAGACGCCCAGACCGGTTTCCACGAGGGCGCACACGGTCTGCCACTCCACCGCGTGCTGGGCGATCCGCGGGGTGAATCCCGCCGCGGTGCAGAGGCCGACGATCTGGTCGTGGAACCGAGGGCCGACGGCGCGGGGCAGCAGCACGAAGGGTGAGTCCGCCAACTGTGCGAGGTGCACGGTCCGTTGGGCGGCCAGCGGATGGGCGAGCGGCAGCACGGCCACGAACGGCTCGCTGAGAACCGTCCGGAAGCCGAGCTCCGGCTCGTCGGTGGGGGGTTCGCGCAGCAGGCCGACGTCGATGGTCCTGTCGTGCAGGGCGGCGATCTGCGGCGCGCTGGTCATCTCGTGGATGTCCAGATGAACGCCGGGGAACCGGTGCCGGAAGGTGCGCAGCAGACCGGGCAGAACGGTCAGCGCGAGGGAGGCGGCGAAGCCGATCCGCAGACGCCCGGTCCGGCCGCTGCCGACGGCTCGGGCCGCGGCCAGGCCGTCCGCGAGATCGGCGAGAGCCCGTCGCGCGGCGGGCAGCAGTTCCCGGCCCGCCGGGGTGAGCCCGACGCGTCCTGGTTCACGGCTGAACAGGGCGTGGCCGACCTTGCCCTCCAGGCGGCGGATCTGCTGGCTCAGCGGCGGCTGCGCGATGCCCAGGCGCGCGGCCGCGTGGCCGAAGTGGAGTTCTTCGGCGAGGACGACGAAGGCGTGCAGCTGCTGAAGGGGCAGTTCGGGACGCTCCATACGCCTAGAGATATCAGGTCATGCCTCACGCTGTATTAGACGTATCACCGCTGGCCGCTTAGCGTTCCGCGCATGACAGAGCGACGTGCGATCCTCGGCGGCTCGACCTTCGAGGAGCAGATCGGCTACGCCCGTGCCGTGGTCGACGGCGACCAGGTGCATGTGTCCGGGACGACCGGGTTCGACCCCACCACCATGACGATCTCCGACGACGTGGTGGAACAGGCCGAGCAGTGCCTGCGCACCATCGAGGGCGCGCTGGCCGAGGCGGGGTGCGCCTTCGCGGATGTGGTGCGGGTGCGCTACCTGCTGCCCGACCGCGAGGACTTCGAGCGCTGCCGGCCGGTGCTGCGCCGTTGCTTCGGTGAGGTTCGGCCGGCCGCGTCGATGCTCGTGTGCGGTCTCGCCGATCCCCGTATGAAGATCGAGATCGAGGTGTACGCACGGCGGCCGACACAGGACGGGCCCCGGGGCGATGGACGGACCCTGCCCCACAGCGGCGCGGTGAGCGATCACCCCGAAGCACCTGTCATGCCGGTCGCGGCCCATGAACCCCCTTACTACGTCGCTGTCTTCACCACCGTGCGAACCCAGGACCAGGACGCCTACAGCGAGACCAACGCCCGCCTGGAAGACCTGGTGCGGGAGCTCCCCGGATACCTGGGGATGGACCACGCGCAGACCCCCGGCGGACTCGGTATCACCGTCAGCTACTTCCGGGACGCCGACGCCCTCACACGGTGGCGGACCGACGCCGAGCACCGCGCGGCGCAACAGCGCGGGCGGGCCGAGTGGTACGAGAGCTACACGCTGCACGTGGCGAAGGTGGAGCGGAGCCACGGGTTCACGCGGGCGGCGGATTCGCAGGGCACCGGCACTGGTGGCGCGCGGCCCCGGCAAGGCGTTCGGTGAGGCCGCCTAGACTTCCCGGCATGGACGACACCCCGCTGGAGCGGCTCGGCGCCGGCAGGTACTTGCTGGTGACCAGTTATCGGAAGAACGGCACCCCGGTCGCCACCCCGGTGTGGGTGGTCCGTGACGGGGACGCGCTCGGTGTCTGGTCGGCCGCCGACGCCTGGAAGGTCAAGCGCATCCGGGCGCGCGGCGACGTCCTGGTGGGGCCCTGCGATCTGCGCGGCAACCCGACCGGCGAGCAGGTGCCCGCGACCGCCGAGATCACCGACGCGGAGACCACCGCCCGGTATCGCAAGCTCCTCGCCCGCAAGTACGGCCTCGTCGGCCGTCTCACCCTCCTCGGCAGCCGACTGCGCCGGGGCCTGGACGGCACGGTCGGGATCCGCGTGACGCTCTGACCCAGGAGGGACGCGCGACCACGAAATCCCGACCACGAAAACTCGACCACGAAATCCCGACCACGAAACTCAGCCACGAAAAAGGGGGCCCGGGCCGTACGGCCCGGGCCCCCTCGTGGGTGATGGTTACGACGCGTCCAGCACCGTGCCGGTCTGTACGGGATGGCCGGGCAGCGGCTCGCCCTCGTCGTCGGTCAGTGCCAGACGTACCGACTCGGTCGGCTCGGCCACCTGGTCACCGATGGTCGGTATCTCGATGTCGACGCTGGTGCTCCCGGCCGGGACGGTGGCCCACAGCCACAGGTCCGCCGCGGACAGGGTGCGCTCCGGATCGGCCGCCTCACCGGAGACGTCCAGGAGCCACTGCGGGTCCACGTCCTTGGTGGACAGTTCGGCGCCCTCGGTGACGGGCATGATCCGGATCGGCTTCCAGAGGTCCACCGCGGCGGGCTCGGACAGCGACATCCGCCAGGTCAGCTTGGCACCTTCGGCCACGCGGTCCGCGACCGGCGCCAGGGTGACCGCCGGCTCGGGGTCGTCGTTGCGCACGGTGACCCCGCCCGCGTAGGCGCCGACGACCGCGTTGCGTACCGCCTTCACGGCGATGGTGTGCCACACGTCGTCGCCGAAGACGGTGTCCCCCTTCACCTGGACCGGTACGTCGATGGCGTTGGCGCCGGGCCGTACCGTCACCAGCCGGTCGGTCTCCTTGCCGGTGACCGGGTCGACGACGTACAGGCGTACCTGGCCCTTGCCCTGCCCCGAGACCTGGACCGGGACCCGGTAGGTGCGGGTGCCAGAGTCGCCCTCGTCGACGGTGAGACGGCCGATGTCGACGCGGGGCAGCGTGGCCGCGCTCACGGCCGGGGTGCCGGGGGCAAAGCCCCAGGCGTCCATCAGCCAGGCCTTCCCGGACGTCGAACGCGGGGTCAGCTCAAGGGACTTGACGTGCCGCAGGTCAAGCCCGGCCCGGGTGGCCGCGCTCAGCGGGACGCGGACCTCACGGGCCCAGTAGGAGGAGGTGCGGTTGCTGCCCGGCAGGCCGTCCACCGTGACCCGGCCCAGGGTGGCCCGGCGGCCCGAGGCGTCGGTGACGGCGACGTCGAGCTTGGTGCCGGTGGTGTTCGGCGGCACGAAGACGCGCAGCGCCAGATCCTTGGAACCGGCGAGGGAGAGCGGCTTGGCGGGGGTGACGCGCGCGGGGGTGCCCGGCGCGGACCAGCCCAGGGCGACCGCACGCCGGCCCGTCTCGCGCTGCGTCACCCATGAGGCGAAGTGCGGCGAGGCACCGTCCGTGTCGGGTGTCAGGCAGGCGGCGGCCGGGTCGGGGTCGATCGCCGAGCACAGCTTGGCGCCGGTCACCTTCATCGGGCCGTCCGGCAGGAAGCCGCCGCCCCGGCGCGCACCGACCGCGTGGGTCAGGACGCGGGCCGGGTCGGCGGACGGGGCCCGCTTGCCCGAGCCGTCGAGCAGGGGACGCACCCGGTCGTCACCGGCGACGAACAGCCGGGCCGCGGCGGCGATGTAGGTGGCGCCGGCCTGGTGCTGCTGGTCGGCGGTCAGCCGGGTCGCGGTGCCCGTGGAGCACACCGGGTCCCGCTCCTCCTCGTCCTCCCAGAAGTCGTCCCAGGAGGGCGCCTCGGACTGGCCCGGGGTCCACTCGCTGTTGAAGTAGTTGTGGTTGGCGCCGACCATGTACACGGCGCTGTGCAGGGCGGTGCCCTTGCTCACCGAGCGCGTGCCGTCGACGAACACCTCGCCCTGGAGGTCGGAGACGTCGCCGTCGCAGCCCGGCAGGATCGTCATCGACGGCACGTCCGCGACCGGATTCTGGCCGAAGATCGTCGGTCCGATCAGCACGTTCCCGCGGATCTTCCAGCGGACCGGGCCCCGGTAGCCGTCCTGGGCGGCGGGCGGCGGAGCGAGGCTGTCCATCGCCGCCCGGTTCACGCCCTCGCCACCGCGCGAGTGACCGACGAGCAGGACCCGGGAGAGGTCCGCCTTCGGCGCCTTGCGCACGGCGGCCGGGGCCTTCGCCGGGTGGGCGGACCAGTCGGCCCAGCGGGCCAGGTGTTGGCGCACCAGCGAGGAGCGCGCCTGGGCGCCGGCGTCGTCGAGGTCGCCGTCCTGGCCGTTGACACCGTTGGCGGAGATCGACACCGTCACATAGCCCTGGGAGGCCAGCAGTTGCTGGTCGCGCAGATAGCCCCGGTGGCTGGGGATCTCCTTCATGCCGGCCGCACAGGGCCAGTCGATGCTGATGTCCTCCTCCGCGCCCGGCTTGTAGCAGGTGGGGTGACGCCCGTGCAGGAAGAGCGCGAGGGGGCGCTTGCCGGTGGCGCCCTTCGGGGCCACCACCTCGCCGCGCATCTCCACCGGCTCGGCGAGACCGGGCAGCCGTATGGAGGCGAGTTCGTACTCGCCCCTGACCGTGCGGTACGAGCCGGGCTTGCCGGGGTCGACGGTGTTGGCCGGCAGCTGGGCCGACGGGCGCACGGCGCGCGGGTTCCGCTGGCCGGACGTGTCGTCCGCGGCGTCCAGCCGGCGGCCGGCGGCCTGTGCCTGAAGGTCGGTCAGCTCGGCCGGGGCGGCCTCGTCGAGGGGGAGGCGGAAGGTCCGTCCGTCCTTCCCCTGGTCCGGCACGCCGAGCAGCTTGCCGCCGGCATGGAACTCCACGCGCGCGTCCCCCATGCCCACGCGCTTCGGGGCACGCCAGACCAGCTCGCGCGCGGTGCCCTCGCCGCTGATCCGCCAACCCGGCGGAAGCTCCTCGCCGGCCGGTGCGGCACTCAACGGCTGTGCCGGTCTTGGTGGTTGGGCCTGTGCCAGTCCGGGCGAGCCCGCCAGGGCCGCCAGCACCGCCACGGCGGTCACAGATATGCGCCGGGTACTACGGGTCAATGGTCCTCTCCTCTAACCCCCGAGCGTGGGCGCCCCGTTCGTCCCGGGAGCCTCACGTGTCACAAGGGACGGTGGAAGACCGTCTGTGGGTTGTCTGTGATCGGAAAATGATCGAGGTCGACCGATGTGATCAAGCCAGTGGAAGGCGCTCCCGGCGCGCTCCCGGCGAGAGGGGGCGTAGTCGGCCGCGCGGCGGGGGAAGCGCTCTCCATGAGCCGAAGCACCCGCCGCGCGGCCGTGGTCGGCACCGGCCACCGCGCCCAGCTGTTCACCCGGGCCCTGGCCGAACGCCCCGGCCACCTCGTCGCCGCCCTCTGCGATCCCAGCCCGGCCCGGATGGCCTTCCACAACGCACTGCTGGCCGCGGCCGGCGAACCCGCCGCCACCCGGTGGGAACCCGACCGCTTCACCGACATGCTCGCCAAGGAGGCCATCGACGAGGTCGTCGTCACCACCGTCGACGCCGAGCACGACCGCTACATCGTCCCCGCGCTGAAGGCCGGCTGCCGGGTCGTCACCGAGAAGCCCATGACCGTCGACGCGCACCGCTGCGCCAGCATCCTGGACACCGTCCGTGACACCGGCAACTCCCTGACCGTCGCCTTCAACTACCGCTTCAACCCCACCCACGAGAAGGTCCGCGCCCTGCTCGCCGAGGGCGCCATCGGCGAGGTGCTCTCCGTCCACTTCGAGTGGCTGCTCGACGTCCGGCACGGCGCGGACTACTTCCGCCGCTGGCACCGGGAGAAGCGCCACAGCGGCGGCCTCATGGTGCACAAGTCGAGCCACCACTTCGACCTGGTCGACTGGTGGCTCGCCGACGAGCCCGAGGAGGTCTTCGGCTACGGCCGGCTCGCCTTCTACGGCCGTGAGGCGGGCGAACGCCACGGACTGCGCCGGGACTACGACCGCGCCCACGGCGCCGCCCCGGCCGCCGACGACCCCTTCGCCCTGGACCTGGCGGCCGACGACACCCTGCGCGCCCTCTACCTGGACGCCGAACCGGACAACGGCTACGTCCGCGACCGCAACGTCTTCGACGGTCCCGTCACCATCGAGGACGACATGGCCGTCCTGGTCCGCTACGCCCGGGGGGCGACGATGACGTACCACCTCACCGCCTACTCCCCCTGGGAGGGCTACCGGGTGATGTTCAACGGCAGCGCGGGACGCCTGGAACTGGAGGTGGAGGAGAGCCGCTGGCAGCCCCCGCGCAGCCGGATGAGCTCCGCCACCGGCGCGGTGCACGGGGACACCGCCGCCGAGCACGCGGGCGGGGCGCGGCTCACCCTCCGCCCGCTGTGGCGGCCTCCGGCCGAGGTGCCGCTCACGACCACGCACGAGGCGCACGGCGGCGGCGACCCGCGCATGCTCGACGCGCTGTTCGGGCCGGTGGAGGCCGGTGTGTCCGGTGAGCTCGGGGAGCCGACCGATGCGGGCGCCGGTACCCACCCGACGGCCACCGAACGCGACGGGGCCCTCGCGCTCGCCGTGGGCCTCGCCGCCAACCGGTGCTTCGAGACGGGCGAGCCGGTACGGATCCGGGATCTGGTGCCCGGGGTGTGGCGCCGGTAGGGGCGGGGGTCAGCTCCAGGCGCGGTAGGGCTCGTCGAGCAGCTGGAAGACCGGCTCGCCGCGCACCGGGTCCTGCGCGGTGGACAGCCGTACCCGGTCCCCGCTGTGGATGCCGACGGGCGGGCCCATGACCCGGCCCCGCACCACGAAGCCCTCGGCCATCTCGATCAGTGACACATTGCGCGCGGCGGGGGTGTTGCGGTGCACCACCGTGGAGTGGCGGACCGTCCCGGCACCCTCGCTGCGCTCCGTCCGCAGGTCGCTGCCCTGGCACACCGGACACAGCAGCCGGTGGTACATGGCGGTGCCGCACCAGTTGCAGCGCTGGAAGAGGATGGCCTCGCTGTCGGCGCTCCGGGGAGCCGGGGGCCTGGGGTCGAGGAGGCCCGCCGCGGAGCCGACGGTCTGAGGGGCGACGTTTCCTGAGGGGTGATACACGCTGGTCAACTCCCTGCGCTCGGCCGGAAATCCCACGTGCCGGATGACCGTGCACGCACGTGCCCGGTTCACCGTGCCACCGTGCACGCCCTCAGCGTATGGCACTGAGTGCCACTCGTAAAGGCACTGCGTACCCCTTGATGGTTCTCCTGTCGGTGTCAGTCACGCCCCAGCGTGGTCTCGATCTCCTGGACGACCCGCCACAGCGGCGCCCCGCGCCGGGACACGACCACCACCACGTCCTCGGGCTCCTCGCCGACGACGGGGGCAGGACCGGCGCCGAAGGCGGACTGCACATACCCCAGGGCGTGGTCCACCGTGGCGCTCGCCTCGCCCCGGCCGTCCGAACGCAGCCAGGAACGCAGCGCGTTGTTGTGCGCCGCGACCACGGCGGCCGCGATCACGTCGGCCTGGAGGGTCCCGTCACGCCGGCCCGCGAACCGCGCCCGCAGATACTCGGCGAGTGCGCGCTCGTAGCGCCACACCACCGACAGCTCGTAGGCCCGCAGCCCGGGCACCTGCTTGGTCAGGCGGTAGCGCTGCACCGAGAACGTCGGGTTCTCCGCGTACATCCGCAGCACCAGCCGGGCCGCGTCGCAGACCCGCGCCACGGGCTCCTCCGTGCCCTCGCCGGAGGCCAGGAACGCCGTCATGTCGGCCAGGCACCGTTCGTGGTCGGGGAAGACCACGTCCTCCTTGGAGGGGAAGTAGCGGAAGAACGACCGCCGTCCGACGCCGGCGAGGCCGACGATGTCGTCGACGGTGGTCTGCTCGTACCCCCGCTCCAGGAACAGCCGGAAGGCGGCCGCGACGAGCGCGTCCCGCATGGGCGGCTTCCCGGCCGCGGCCTCCGCCGTCTCGTCCTTCTCGGCGCGGCGGGCCGCCGCCCTGCTGGAGCTCATGGACGCGAACGTAGCACCCGGCCGGTACCGATGGCACTCAGTGCTGCCGTACGAGGGTACTGAGTGTCGAGCGTCGGCCGGTGAACTCCTGGCGCGGTAGCCGCGTATCACTTCCCGGGGAAGGCCGGAGGTCCCTGTGGAAGGGGACGGAGGGAGTGCAGCATGCCGATACCGCCCGACCGGGGAACAGCTCACGACGATCCGCCTCTCGAACCCGTCCGTGTGCTGCGCCACCGCAACACCGACGCCCTCGCCGAGCTGATGAGGGAGTACCAGCGGGACAACGGCGTCTACGAGACGGTGCCCCTGCCCGCGCCGCGGCCCGGGATCGAGCCGGCGACGGAGGAACTGCCGCGGGTCGCCGGCGGGCGCCCGGCCCCGCCCGGCGACCGTGGCCGGGTACCGGGCCCGCGCCGAACCGTCGTCGTGGCGGCCGTGACCGCCGCGGCCGTGATCGGCTTCGGCTGCGCCCTCTTCCTGCCCGGCCGGAGCGCCGACACCGCGGCACCGGCCCCCTCGGCGCCCCAGGACACGTCCGCGCCGCAGGACACGTCCGCACCCCCGTCCGTCCCCCCTGCCGCGTCCGCCGCGCCCACCCCGACCGTCTCCTCGGGTACCGACCCGGACGGCGCCGGCACGCTCCGCGAGGGAGCCAACGGTCCCGAGGTCAGCGACCTCCAGCAGCGTCTGCTGCGTATCCCGAATGTCTACGACAACGGCCCCACCAGCGGCAGCTACGACGCCGTCCTGACCGAGGCGGTGGCCCGTTTCCAGCTCTGGTACGGCATCCGCGGCGACGAGACCGGCGTGTACGGCGACGACACCCGGCAGGCCCTGGAGTCCCGGACCGGCGGGGTGGGCGGGGGATGACCGCGGGCGTCGTCCCTCCCGCACGGATGGCATCCAGGTCTGTGCCGTGATGAGCTGAGCCACGGAACCCCAAGAGGAGCGGAGCGAGCATGGCGGGCATGGACGCGTTCCTCGGCCGGCTGAACCCCGACATGTGCGTGGTGACGGCCGCGGCCGACGGCGAACGGGCGGGCTGTCTGGTCGGCTTCGCCTCCCAGTGCTCCATCCGGCCACCGCGGTTCGTGGTGTGGCTGTCCAAGGTGAATCACACCTACCGGGTGGCGCGCTCCGCCCGGTTCCTCGCCGTGCATCTGCTCACCCCCGAACAGCACGAGCTGGCCGAGCTGTTCGGCTCGCGCACCGGTGACCGGACGGACAAGTTCGCCCACGTCCGCTGGCGGGAGGACCAGGACGGGGCGGTCGTCCTGGCGGACGCGGCGGCCTGGTTCGTCGGCGGGGTCGTGCTGCGCGCCGACGGGGGCGACCACGTCGGCTTCGTCCTGGACCCGGTCGCCGCCGGCGAGGGCGAGCGGCCGGGCAAAGGCCCGCTGCTGCGGCTCGACGACGCCGTCGCCATCCCTCCCGGTCACCCCGTGGACTGAACACCCGCCCCAGGGCTCGAACACCGGGCAACGCGTCGGGAAAGTGACGGCGCCGGCGGATCGCCGGACGTCACCATGGGCAGCCCTTGTCCGAGGGCTCGTCCGTCCCGAACCGAAGGCCACGCCGATGAGCGGCTCCCGCATTCCGGGCCTGGTGCTGCCCGCCGTATTCCTGCTGGCTCTGGTCGTGGGCGTGGTCTGGTACTGGAGACACCGCGGGGACGACTGAGCGCCGGGCGACCCCACGGGCGCCGCCGGATCACCCCGGCTCGGTCGGTACCCGGATGTCGAGGACGCACACGTCGTCCCGTCCGTCGCCCTCCAGGAGCGCGGCCAGCAGGGGTGCCAGGGTGCTGGGCCCGTCGGTGTGATGGGTCAGGGTGGCCTCCGCGAGCCGCTCCAGGCCGCTGTCGATGCCCTCCGTGGGCCGCTCCACCAGGCCGTCCGTGTACAGGATCAGCCGGTCGCCGGGCTGGAGGTGGCACTCCGCCTCCTCGAAGACCGGGGTGCCGGTCGCCCCGAGCAGCATCCCTCGTGGGCGGCCCAGGTAGCGCACCTCGCCGTCGCGCAACAGCAACGGCGGCGGATGGCCCGCCTGCGCCCACTCCAGGCGCCGCTCGTCGGGGTGGTAGCGCGCCAGCACCATGGTGGCGGTGCCGTGGGTGTCCCGGGAGTGCAGCAGCAGGGTGTTCAGCCGGGTCAGTGCCCCGGTCAGCGACGACCCGGTGATGACCATGCCCTTGGCGGTGAAGCGGAGCTGGGCCATCGTGGCGACGGCGTCGATCCCGTGACCGGCGACGTCACCGACCACGAACAGGGCGTCCCCGTCGGGCAGTTCGATGGCGCTGAACCAGTCGCCGCCCACGTGCAGTCCCGACTGGGCGGGCAGATAGGCGACCTCGACCCGCAGCCCCGCCAGCCGCACCGGCCGGGTGGGCAGGGGCAGCAGCGCGTGCTGGAGCCGGGCGGCCAGGGTCCGCTCGGCGCGCAGGACTCCGTGCTGGGTGAGGATCGCCTGCTCGCTCTCCACGAGGGCGAGCTCCACACTGCGCAGGGCGGTGACGTCCTGGACGAAGCCGTGCACCTCGACGGGTGTCCCGTCGACGTCCGGCACGGCCTCGGCGACGGCCCGCAGATGCCGCACGCCGCCTCCGGCCCGGATCCGGAACGGCACGTCGAACGGCCGACCGGCGCCGAGGAGCTCGCGTACCGCACGGGCCAGCGTGGGCGCGTCCTCGGGCAGCGTGTGGCCCGGAAGGTCGGCGAGGGCGATCGGGCCCTGCGCAGGGTCCCGGTCGAAGATGGCGAAGACCTGGGAGGACCAGCCGATCTCGTGGGTGACCAGGTTCCAGTTCGCCCAGCCCAGGTTGCCCAGCCGCTGTACGTCGGCCAGCCGCTGTTCCTGCCGGTCGGAGGACTCGCGGCGGATCCAGGTGACGACCAGCCCGTTGCCCAGCCGTGCGGCCCGCACCGCGTACATGGCGAGCCCCGGAGTACCGGCCACGACCTCCTGGTGGGCGAACGGCTCGCTCTCGTACGGCTCCCCGGTCGTCAGGGCGCGCAGGCAGCCGTGCCACAGCTCCTCGTCCGCCATGCCCGGGACGCACTCCAGGATCCGCCGGCCGACCAGGTCCTCCTCGGTGCGGCCGAGGACGTCGACCGCGTCCGCCGTCGTCGCGTCGACGCGATAGTCCTCGACGTCCCCGGAAGGGGTGCGCAGCGGGGTCAGCAGCAGGGCGGCCCCCGGCAGCGAGGAGAACACCGACCGCGCGGCCCGCGTCGTACCGATGACGGGTTCCTGCCGGTCGTCGATGGTGCGCAGGAGCCCGGCGCAGAGCCGAGCCACGGCCCGCAGCAGGTGCCGCACCGGCGGGGTGAACGGCCCGCCGCGGGTGCGCAGGACGCCGAGACAGACGTCGGTCGCGTCCTCCGACGGCACCGGCAGCCAGGCGCGGGAGCGCCACCGCTCGGGCGGATCCCCGATGAGCAGATACCGCTCCCGGTCCGTGTCGGTGTCCTCCAGCCAGCGCGGCTCCTGTGCGCGCAGTGCGGCCAGGGCGGCGATCCCGCTCAGCGGCGGCACCTGGTTCCACTGGGCGGCCAGGGCGTCGTCGACACCGGCGTGCCCGATCAGTTCGAGCCCTCCTGCGGGCATCCGGCGGTAGAGCATGACCGCGTCGGCGCCCACGTCCGACGCGAGGTGGGCCAGCAGGCACCGGGCGAGTTCCTGCGGGGTGCCGACATGGACCAGGGCCTGGCCGAGGCGGCTCAGTGAGGCGAAGTCGTCGTCCGGGCCGGCGCTGTCGTCCTCGTCGGCCGTGTCCCCGGAGGCGGGAACCGTGAGCGGGGACCCGTCGGATCCGCCGGCGCCGGCGGGCCGGGGTTCGGCCGGGGCGGGGCGCAGCGGGGACCGCAGCTGCCCGAGCGTGATCCAGCACTCCTCCAGCAGCGTGCGGCGCGCGGACTTGGCGCGCTGCAACAGCTCCTCGCCGGCGGCGTCCAGGGAACACCCCGCCTGAGCCATCAGCACGCCCTTGGCGCGCTCCACGACGGCCGACGTGGCCGTCTGGTCCCGCAGCCGGTCCAGCTCGGCGCGCTGGCGGGCAACGATCTTGGCCAGCGCGGCCGTGTCGGGCGTGGCGCCGGGATCAGCGGGGCTGGCGGACTCGCTCGTCACGCGTTGAGCATCGCACATCGGGCGCGGTCCGATCGTGGTGTTGTCCCACGGATCGCACGTGGTGGTGAATTCCGGCGTCGGCACGTGCCCCGGCCGTGCCGCCCGGTCCGGGGATCAGCGGTCCGGCGGCCGGTACAGCCACAGCCGCAGCACCCTGCTCAACAGCGGCATGACGAGGTAGGTCAGCACCGGGAGCAGCACCACGGGGAACACCGCGGCACGCAGTGGCAGCGGCCAGGCGGCGGTCGCGGGCGTGACCAGCCACTGGATCAGGAGCGTGAACGGATAGGCGCCGAGGAAGGTGGTCAGCACCATCTTCCACCGGGGCGGGGCCTGCACGGTCGTGCCCGGCAGGCCGAACCAGGTCTCCATCCCGGTCGTCGACTGGCGCTCGCTGCCGATCTCCGTCGCCACGCCCTCGATCCGCCCGTGCCAGTCGGCCCGCTCCGGCGACTCCAGCCAGGCGGTGAGCCGCTGCGGATCGGACCAGCGCAGCACCGCGTGGTAGCGGTGCCCGTCCTCCGGGCGCAGCCACGAGACGCCCTCGTTGCCGGGGAACCGTCTGGCGCAGCGGCTGATCCCGCGCGTCCACTTCTCGAACTCCCGCTCGTGCCCCGGCCGCACTTGCCAGGTCAGCACCGTGGTGACCGGCTCGGCGCGCCGTACTTCGGTGGTGCTCATGGTCACCACGTGTGCCACGCGGGACCGGAGTCATGCCCCGCGGTCACGGATCCGACGGCTTCGGGGCCCGGTCAGCGGCCGTGGGAGTGGTCCACCAGGGCTCGGGTGACGGCGCGGACACTGCGCGCGATGTGCTGCAACTGGCCGACCTCCGCCGCGTACAGCTTGATCGTGTGCTCGATGACCGACTCCGGCAGCCCCAGCGCGGGCAGGTCGGCCCGCGCGGTCTGGAGGGCGGTGCGGGCGACGCGGATCTCGTGCTGGACCTGGATCTGCGCGTGCCGGGCGAGCAGGACGGGGTGCCGGATCAGCGCCGGATAACTGGCGTAACGCGCCGGGACCAGCTCGCGCAGCCACCTGGCCGCCGATCGCTCCCAGTCGTAGCTGCCCGGGGTCTTGACCTGGCACGGCCAGTCCGGGCTGATGCGCGTTGTCGTCAGGGTCATGGTCATCGCTTCCGGGTGTGCGGCGTCGTGAGGGTGATCGACGGGATGGGGCGGCCCCGGTCTAGGGGATGACCGGGGCCGCCACGGGCGCTCGCGCGAGGCGGCGCCCGACCGAACATCCGTGGCGCCGACGCGGGTAGGAGACGGCGGCTACGGGTGCTCGTGCGAGCGGAACGTGTCCCGGTGCGGCCCGGGGAGCGATCCGTGAGCAGTATTTATATATGCCGTTCGCTTTGCAAGGCGCATGAAAACATTCATGCGCGCTTTGTTGCGGATGGTCCCCTTGTGAATCAGTCCCGCAGGAAGAACTGGTGCTGGTCGGAGATCTGCTCGTACTCCTCCAGCCGCGCCTGCGTCCGCTCGGGATCGGCGTCGGTCATCGCCTGGAGCAGGGCGGCGGCCATCACGCCGGGCGCCGCGTAGGAGTCGAAGACCAGGCGGGAGCCGGTGCCGGTGGCGAACACCACGTCGGCCTCGTCGGCGATCGGACCGAGTGCGAGGTCGGTGATGAGGGCGACCTTCAGGCCCGCGCTGCGGGCGACCCGTACCGCGGTGAGGGTCTCCTGGGCGTGCCGGGGCATCGAGAACGCCAGCACCCAGGTGCCGCCCGCCTCGCGTGACTGCAGCAGCGCGTCGTAGGCGACGCTGCCGCCCCGCGTCACCAGCCGGACGTCCGGGTGGACACGACGCGCCGCGTAGGCGAAGTACTCGGCCAGTGACGCCGAGATGCGCAGGCCCAGGAGCGTCAGCGGGGTCGACCGGGACAGCCGGCGGCCGATGTCGATGACCTGGTCGGGGGCGGCGAAGTCGCGGCGCAGGTTCTCCAGGTTGTCGATCTCGGCGTCGACGGCGGCCTGGAGTTCGTTGCCGTGCTCCTCCGCCGCCAGGGGACCGCCCGCCAGGGTGCCGAGCGCGATCGACTGGAGCTTCTCCCGCAGGGAGGGGTACCCGCTGAAGCCCACCGCGGCGGCGAAGCGGGTCACGGAGGGCTGGCTCACACCGACCCGCTCGGCGAGATCGGTGATCGAGAGGAAGGCCGCCTCGGTGATGTGCTCGATCAGGTACTGGGCGATGCGGCGCTGTCCGGGAGACAGCCGGGGCCGGTCGAAGAGCGCCCTGAGCTGGGACGTCGGGGAGACCTCGGTCTCCGGCGCGGTCTTCCCCGAAGTGATCGATGATGCCTGTGCGCGTGCCTGCTGCGGCGATGGCACCGGTGCGCCTCCTTTGTCTCCCACAGAAGTTCAACATAGCCCACACACAGTGGTGACCAGCGCCGAAGCGTGATCGTCCGGATTCGGGAGGAAAGACGGATACGCGCGCGCCCGCCGGGAACCCGCCCCGCGAAAGCGACCGACGACGGACGAGGAGCAGCCCGCATGACCGTCCCCGAGGAGAACCGCCCGAAGACCGGGACCACCGACGAACTCCTCGACCACCGGGAGACGACCACCCCGCGCACACCGGGCGGGACGAGCCGCACCCTGCGCGAGGCCCTGGAAGAGGCACAGGTGCGGCCCGACGACTTCGAGGAGGAGTGAATGAGCGCCATCAGCGCGCTGGAACAGGCCCTGGAGAACCGCTGGGAGGCGCTGTGGGCCCGGGTCTTCGACAAGGAACCCGTCGAACTCCTCGACGCCCTGCGCCGCGAGTGCGACCGGCACACGGTCGTGTGCAGCGAGTCCCGGACCGTGGTCCCCAACGCCTACGACGTCGAACTCGCCGACTTCGTCTACGACGAACTCACCCGCCGCGACAGCCGGGTGGGCCAGGAACTCACCGACAGCCTCGCCCGGCACGCCGAACGCCACGGCTACGAGTGGGCGGGACCGCTCACCGTGCACCTCACCAGGTCGCCGCACCTGCCCAACGGCCGCTACCGCGTGGCCAGTCGGGTGATGACCCATGTGAGCGCCGACGGATTCCAGCACGCGACGTCCTGACGGCACGCGACGCCCTGACGGCACGCCTCGCACGGAGGCGACGGTGGTCACCGCCGGTAGATGGTGATCGAGTGCCCGACCTCGTCGACCGGACGACTGCTGTCGATCAACTCGGCCAGCCGTCCCCGCGCCTTGGCGACGGCGGAGTCCGACACCACCAGCACCCCGCGCACCTCCCGCACGGGCACCCCGCGCGGATCGGCGGCGGTGATGCCGTAGAAGGACGGCACTCCGCTGCCCTTGTAGACGAGCCACAGGCGCTCGCCCCGGTACCGCTCGCGCAGCCGGTCGGCGAGCCGGCCCAGGTCCTGGCCCCAGTCGACGTTGGAGTCGTGCAGCCGCTGACTGGTCCGGGCCGGACCGCCGAACGCCTCGTTGGAGTACGGCAGGTAGGAGGGGTACGTCCGCAGCGAGCTGACCGCGACGAACAGCACCAGCGCCCCCGTCGCGACCGGCGCCCACCGCCACCGCAGGGCGGGCAGGGCGCCCGCGGCCACCGCCAGGAACATCGGCAGGAACAGGACGTAGCGGGTGCCGAAGTCCCGTGACGCCTGCATGGCCGTGGCCAGCAGGACGGCCGCGGGCACCAGCAGGTACGGCGCCGCGGGCCGCAGTCGCCGTACCGCCACCACGGCGACGGCGCCGGCGGCCCACAGTGCGAGCATGCCGAGCGGGGTCTTCACCAGCAGCGCGACGGGCAGGTAGTACCAGAGGGAGCCCTCGTACACCCGCCCGAACAGGAATCCCTGCCAGGGGCGGTTCTCCAGGCCGAACTGGATCCGCATCCCGTCCCGGTAGGCCTCCGGGAACGGCATCAGGTGGACCAGCAGCCCGCGCTTCCCGTGCACGATCGGCACATGCTGCTGGGGCGTCCAGCGCAGCCGCGGATCGACGATCAGGTACGACACCCAGACGACGGCGACCGCGGTCACCGCCACCACGGCCGCGCCCGCCGCCGCCCGCAGCAGGGTGGTGCGGCGCCGGTCCGGTGAGCCCGCGCTCCACACCGAGACGCCGGCCAGGACCATCAGCACCGGAACGGCGGCCAGCGCGTTCATCTTCGTGGCCAGGGCGGCACCGAGCGCCGCTCCGGCGAGCGGCAGGTACAGCCGGGGCCGGCGGCGGGCCCGCCACAGCAGCCACACCGAGGTCAGCAGGAACCCGGCCATCGGTACGTCGAGCGTGGCCAGCGAGCCGTGCGCGATCACGTCGGGGGAGAAGGCGTACAGGGCCAGTGCGGCCAACGCGCCGACGGGACCTGCGAGTTCACGGGCGAAGGCGAAGACCACGAGGCCGAACAGCAGGGTCAGCGCGATCACCGGGAGGCGGGCCCACAGCATCAGATGCCACGGGTCGTTGCCGGACTCGTACAGCAGATGGCGGCCCACCCGCCCCTGATCGCCGGTGAAGGACGTGTCGACGTGCGGATCGGCGAGCGCCACGCCGGTGGCGACGACGAGCTTGCCGAGCGGCGGGTGTTCGGGGTTGTACCGGACGCGGTGCTCGTGCAGGTAGTCGGCGGCCGTGCCCACGTACACCGGCTCGTCGATGGTCGGCGTCTGCCGCACGGCCGTCGACACCATCGCGGCGGCCATCTGGGCGAGCAGGACGACCACGAGGAGCGGCACGAGCCACCGTCTGCCGGGCCGCCGCGCGGCCGACGGGCCCGGGAGGGTCTCCGGGGCCCGGGCCTCGTGCAGGTCGCGTGCCATCATCCGCCCAGCGGTGACACCGGGCGGGTGGTGGCGGGAGCGGGGGAGCGGCGTCTCATGCGCCTACTCTGCACCAGCTCCCGCCCCGTGGGGTGTTACCGCTTCAGGAGTCGTACCGACAGACCGCCCGCCGTGTAGAGGGGTACGGCCCGCAGCGTGTCGGAGTTCAGCTCGACGCGGTCGAACTGGCCGCGCAGCACCTTGGTGCCGAGCACGCGGACCGTGCTGCCCGCCTTCGGCGGCCGCTTGGCGTCCAGGCTCAGCGAGAGCACGCTGCCCCGGCCGAGCACCGTCCGGCGCGTCACCTCAAGGACCGGCTCCTGGCCCGAGCGCAGTGTCACGTCGAGCGTGCCGGACTCCTGGGCGTAGGTGCCGTGGACCTGCAGCGACCTGCCGAGTTCCAGGGTGCCACCGGTGACCCGCACGTCGCCGTGGCCGAGCGCGTGGGCCGAGGCGGCGACCAGGACGCCGCCTTCGAGGACGGTGCCGCCGGTGTAGCGGTTGTGGCCGGTCAGGGTCAGCGTGCCGGTGCCCCGCTTGGTCAGCCCGCCCTCGCCCTCGATGTCGTTGCGCCAGCTGTCGGCCGCGTGGAAGCCCCCGGCCGCCGCGTCGAGCGTGACGGTCACGTCGGACTCGAAGGCGCCGTATCCGTCCGCCGCCGCGAACAGGTTCAGCCGCCCCCACTGCTCGAAGCCGTCCAGCAGTACGTACCCCGAGGGCAGCGCGGTCGTGCGCAGCACCGCGCGCCGCTGGGCCGCGTCCAGGTACGGCAGCCGGGTCTCCAGCAGGACCTCGGCGCCCTTGGGCACGGTCAGCGGTTCGTCACGGCCCCGGCGGGTGAGCACGTACGTCAGCTTGGGCCGGACGGCGCACTCGTTGGCGTGCCGGTCGGCGTAGGCGTCGGAGCCGTCCGAGTGGGCGTAGGAGTACAGCGTGTCCGCGGTGGTGCCCGTCTTCTCGGTGAAGTACTTCAGCGCCTGGGCGCGTGCCGCGGACTTCAGGCCGGCGTTCGCCGGGTCGGCCAGCGCGGCGGCGGCCAGGGCGGTGGCCATGGTCCGGCCGCCGAGGACGTCGACCGTGGAGTGCATGCCCGACATGATCCGGGTGTGGCTCAGCTCGAAGGCGCGGGTCACCAGCTCCTGGAAGCGCTCCGGGACCGCGTAGGCGAAGGCCAGGGCCGCCAGGTGGAAGGCGTTGGTGTGGCCGCTGGGGAAGCCGCCGTCCTCGGCCGCGTTGGTGCTGCGCTGGCGCAGCAGCTGGGGCACGACGACCACCTCGGAGTCGTACACCGGGTAGCCGAGCGCGTCGGTCCTGCCGGTGTCGACGACCTCGCTGTCCTCGTTCATGCGCCACGGACGCGGGTACTGGAAGGCGAACTTGGCCGGGTTGCCGGAGGCGAACGGGCCGCGCACCGTGTCGACCAGCCGGGCCACCTGGCCCAGCGCCGAGTCGTAGGAGCCGGCGCCGAGCGCGGATCCGGCGGGGGCGCCGGCAGGTACGGCGTCGCTGATCGTGGTGGGGGGCGTGGTGGCGGGTGCCTCGGTGATCGAGGTGACCGCCTTGGCGCCGGACCGGTACAGGTCCGCCAGAGGGCCCAGACCGCCGATCATCGCGTAGCTCTGGTGCTGACGGTCGTAGACGAAGGCATCCCTGGCCTGCGCCTCCGTCCGGGCGCGGGTGAGCCGGGCGCAGTAGCGCATGTTGGCGCGCAGTACCTCGGGCATCAGGGGCGTGCCGGTGTTCCAGGCGTCGCCGGTCTTCCACACCTTGGCGAAGCCGCCGAGGATCCGGAGTACGGCGTTGGTCTCGGCCGTCTGGTTCGCCACGACGTTGGTCTTGTAGTCGTCGACGAACGCGGCGGCGGCCGTGACGCCCTTCGCGTCGGCGGCGGCCAGCCAGCTGACGAGGGTCGGGGCGGCCAGGACGCCGGCCGAGGCGCCCAGGGACGTCTTGAGGAATCCCCTGCGTCGCATGGTGTGTTCGGTGAGCGAGTGGGAGTGCTGCCCGGCGGAAGACGGCATGGATGGGCCTCTCTTGAGTTCTGCGGCCGTACGGCCGGGAGCTGGTGCGGATGCGACTCATGATGCGCCGGACCACGTGTGTGTCGAATGCGCTTTCTGAAGTCGTACGAGCGAAGATCTACGGCCGAGTCATGTCGGAGTGGAGGAGACTCGGCGACCGGAACATGTCACACAAGTGAACGGGCCATCGCCACGGCCCCGTCGACCGGCGGTGCGCGCAGGGGCGTCGGCCGGGCCGCGGGTACCCCCTCGGCCAGCGCCACGACGAAGGCGTCGTACAGCGACGGCTGGGCGAGGACGGTGCTGCCCGCGACCACCACGTCGTCGACCACCACCCCGCGGGCGGCGAGCCGTTCGACGAGCGCGGCCAGGGCGCGGCCCGCCTCGGCGATCACGGTGCGGGCGAGTGCGGATCCGGCCTCGGCGGCGGCGAAGACGGCCGGGGCGTGCCGGCCCCAGTCGGCGGAGGCGGAGGCGACGTGTTCCAGCGCGGCGCCGAGGGCGGGCACGTCGGGGACGTCGAACCCGGTGAGCAGACCGAGCGCCAGCGCGTCGGGCTCCTCGCCGCGGTCGTGCGCCGCCCAGACGGCACGGACGGCCTCGCGGACGAGTCCGGCGGCGCCGCCCTCGTCGCCGAGGAGCGCGCCCCAGCCGCCGACCTGGACCGGGGTGCCGTCGGCGAAACGGCCCACCGCGACCGAGCCGGTGCCGGCCACCAGACCGACCCCCTTGTCCAGGCCCGCGGCCGGGACCAGCAGTTCGGCGTCGCCCACGACCAGCGCGGGCGCGTCGAAGTGCAGTTGGAGAGCGGTGCGGATCTGCGCGCACTGGCGCGGGGTCTCGCAGGCGTGCCCGCCGACGGCGAGGGCGGACGGGCGCGCGCCCGCGGGAAGCGCCTCGGCGGCGAGCGCGGCCAGCCATCCGGCGGCGGCCAGCGGGTCGTGCGGCCGCCAGCCGCTGCTGGACCGGACGTGATCGGCCACCGGGGCGTCGCCCGCTACCGCGCGGAGCTGTGTCTTGGTGCCGCCCACGTCGATGCCGACCACGAGCGGGCCGGGCACAGGGGAGTCCTGCACGGAACCTCTTTCGTCGGTGCGCTGAGTGCTGCGACGGTGGGCGAACCGTGCCTGGAGGCAGGTGAGTTGACGTACTAGGGAAGCCCCGGGACGGGCTTCTGACGGACACGGCAGGCGAGTACCGTGACGTTCGTTAGGAAGTTAACTAACGAAGTACAGTGCGTGTCAATAGGCGTCACGAACTCGGCTCGCCCGGCCTGAAGCCCGGGTCGGGGACGCAGGGCGCCGGAGCAAACCCATCGCCGCCTCCCGCCGAGCCGATCGGCCCTGGAGGACGGCCTGTGACCTGGGGGAAGTGTGGAGCACGACGTGGTAAGAACCCCCCGTCTGACCGAGAGCGCGAGCGCTGTGTTCGCCGTGCTGGCCCAGGCGGGCACCGCCACCCGGCCGCAACTGGCGAGTCTCGCGCGCCTGTCCAAGCCGACGGTCTCCTCCGCCGTCGCCGAGCTGGAGGGCGTGCATCTGGCCGCCCACTCCGGCACCTCCTCCGGCGGTACGGGCCGCAGCGCCGCCGTGTATCGCCTGGGCCCGGCCGCGGGCGCCGTACTGGCCGTCGACCTGGGCCCGGCGGTGACCCGGGTACGGGGCTGCGCCCTGGACGGCAGCCTGCTCGCCGAGGCCACCGGTCCCCGGGAGGACGCCGCCGGCGTGGTGCGCGAGGCGCTGTCCGCGCTGCCCGCCGACGCCCCGCTGCGCACCATCGTCGTGGCCGTCGGTGACGTCACCCCGCCGCAGCGGATGCGCCCCGCCACGGCCAAGGCCGGGCCCGTCTTCGACGCGGTGGCCGTCGCGTTGCCGCCCGGGGTCCCCGTCCACCTGGAGAACAACGTCAACTGCGCCGCCCTCGCCGAACTGCACGAGGGCGCGGCACGCGGCCGCCACACCTTCGGCTATCTGCGGATCGGCGTCGGTATCGGTCTCGGCATCGTCGTGGGCGGGCAGGTGCTGGCCGGCGCCAACGGCGCCGCCGGAGAGCTGGCCCGGCTGCCCTACCCCTGGGACGACGACCTGGAACCCCGCCACGAGGCGCTGGAGGAGTACATCGGCGCCCGCTCCCTGCTGCGGCGGGCCGCCGAGGCATGGCCGGATTCCGACGACTCCTGCCCCCGCACCGCCGAGCGCCTGTTCACCCTGGCCGGACAGGGCAGCGCCGTCGCCCGCGCGATCGTCGACCGGCATGCCGTGGACGTGGGCCGGCTGGCTGCCGCCGTGACCGCCGTACTGGACCCCGGACTGCTCGTGCTGGGTGGCAGCACCGGTGCGTATCCGCAGCTCCTGCCCGGTGTGCGGGCCGAGCTGGAGCGGCTCAGCTGGCCCACCGAGGTGGTCAGCAGCCGGGTGGGCGATCTCGGCACGGTCGTGGGGGCCGCACGGCTCGCGGTCGCCAGAGGAGTCCAAACCGTGACCGAGGCCGGGGGGACGAAGGATTGACGGTTTCGGACTCGGTCTGCCAATGTCCGGACAAGCGCTTTCTAAGTCGGCCGGGACGCCGGCTTGGAGCGAGCGTCCCGCCCGTACTCGACGTACGGCAACCGCACGAGGGCGTGCCCGTGCGGTGACGGCCGGAGGCCGGGGACCCTCGCCCGTCAGGATGACGCGGCCGGGCGAGGCCGTGCCCTCGGAAAGCGGACTTTCCTGCACAATGCACCCGTGCCGCTCGGTCGGCGCCGTGCTCCGTCTCGTACGACGAAAAGGGATCGAAGATGACCACTGTGGGTGTGCGGCGCTCTAGCCGTCTCGGCCGCGGCGGCATGCGCCGCCTGATTTCCCTCGCTGCCGCCGCCTCGGCGGGTGCCCTGCTGCTCTCCGCCTGCGGGTCGGACTCCGGCTCGGGCGGCAGCTCCAAGTCGCTGACCTTCTGGATCTCCACGGTTCCGGGGCAGGACGCCGGCTGGAAGAAGATGGTCGCGCAGTACAAGAAGGAAACCGGCGTCGACGTCAAGCTCGTCAACATTCCCTACGACGGCTACGACGCGAAGCTCCGCAACGCCGCGCAGGCGAACTCCCTGCCCGACGTGGCGGCGGTGCCGAAGCTGGACCCGATCTGGTCGAACAAGCTGCTCGACCTCAGCGACATCGCCAACAACAAGGCGAACAAGATCAACGCCAACTTCGTCGCCAAGGACTCGTCCGGGAAGGTGCTGTCCATCCCCTCGGACGTCACCGCGTCCGGCATGTTCATCAACAAGTCGCTCTTCGAGAAGGCCGGCGTCGACTTCCCGACCTCGCCCCAGAAGACCTGGACCTGGACCGACTTCATCAAGGCGGCGAACGAGGTCCGGGAGAAGACCGGCGCCAAGTACTCCCTGACCTTCGACCAGTCCCCGTCCCGGCTCCGCGCCATGGTGTACGAGATGGGCGGCAAGTACGTCCACGCGGACTCCTCCGGCAAGTTCTCGGTGGACGCGGCGACCAAGAAGGCCGTGAACACCTTCGTCGGCTGGAACGACGACAAGACCATGCCGAAGTCGGTGTGGACCAGCGGCGCCGACCCGTCGGCGATGTTCCAGAGCGGTGACGTGGTCGCCTACTGGTCCGGCGTGTGGCAGGTGCCCGCCTTCGCGGAGAGCATCAGCAAGTTCGAGTGGGCGAGCGTCCCGACCCCCGCCCAGCCGGTGCAGGCCAGTGACGTCAACAGCGGCGGCATGACGGTGGGCTTCAACAACAACGCCGACGCGGCCGGTGCCGCGACGAAGTTCCTGACCTGGCTGTACGAGCCGGCCCACTACCAGGCGCTGTGCGAGGCGTCCGGATTCCTGCCGGTCGAGAGCGGTCTGAACCCGAAGTACCCCTTCAAGTCCGAGGCGGCGCAGGCGGCGTTCAAGCTGTACAACGAGTCGATCCCGCTGTACGCCCCGATCTCCGGCTACTTCAACAGCGCGCAGACGAACTGGGTGCTGAAGGGCAAGAGCCTGACCGAGGACCCGACCAAGACGGAGCTCGGCAAGGCCATCAACGGCCAGCAGTCGGCCGACAAGGCCCTGGAGAACATCGTGGCCGGCTACAACCAGCAGGTCGGCGGCTGAGCCGAGACCCGGCAGGCCCGGGCGGCGGGGACCAGACACCGCCGCCCGGCCTCGGGCCCCCATGATGCCGGGCTCACGGCCTGAGCCCACCGGAACCCCATCCACCAGCACGGAGTCAGGAAGATGACCAAACGCGCCTCGGACGTGTCCGCCGTGTCCGTGAGCCCGCCCAGGAGACGCAGTAAGTACACCCTCGCGCCGCTCGTCCTCATCGCGGCCAACGTCGTGCTCTTCGCGCTGTTCTTCCTCTGGCCGGCGGTGATCGGGCTCGTCTACTCGTTCACGAACTACACGGGTGTGGGGGCGTTCCAGTTCATCGGACTGGACAACTACCAGAAGCTGTTCGGGGATTCCATCTTCTTCGACGCGCTGACCCGGACGCTGCTGTACACCGTCCTCTTCGTACCGCTGAACTTCGTGCTCTCGCTGCTCATCGCCAACGTGCTGGTGAGCAAGCACGCCAAGGGCACGTCGGTCGCCCGCATCTTCTTCTTCATCCCGTGGCTGCTGTCGCCCATCGTCGTGGGTGTGCTGTGGCGGTGGCTGTTCGGTGAGAACTTCGGACTGGTCAACTACCTCATCGAGAAGGTCGGCGGCAGCGCCGTGCCGTGGCAGTCGAACGCGGATCTGTCACTGCTGGTCGTCGTGGTGGCGGCGTCCTGG
This sequence comes from Streptomyces lincolnensis, assembly GCF_021173675.1. Taxonomy (GTDB): domain Bacteria; phylum Actinomycetota; class Actinomycetes; order Streptomycetales; family Streptomycetaceae; genus Streptomyces; species Streptomyces lincolnensis_B. The sequence goes on from NZ_JAIHON010000003.1 coordinate 212,327, forward strand.
GCCTGGACGGGCTTCTCGATGCTGCTGTTCATCGCGGCGATCAAGAACGTGCCGACGTCGTACTACGAGGCGGCCGCGCTCGACGGCGCCGGTCCGTGGCGCCAGTTCATCAGCATCACCCTGCCGAGCATCGCGCCCACGTCCTTCATCGTCATCCTGCTCAACACGATCCACGGGATGAAGGAGTACCCGCTGTTCGCCGCCCTCAACAACGGCGGACCCGGAACGACGAACAACCTGCTTGTCCAGTACATCTACCAGACCGGGTTCAAGTCGGGCCAGATCGGCTACGCGAGCGCCGCGTCGTTCGTGCTCATGCTCATCCTGATGGCCGTCGCGATCATCCAGTTGTTCGTCAACCGGCGGGTGGAGAACCGATGACAACCACAGACATGCCCCGCAAGGTCGACGCAGGGCCCGCACGGCCCGTCCGCAGGAAGCGGTCCGGCGGCTCGGCCACCGGTGGGCTCCGGCGCGCGGTCGCGCCCACGACACTGCTGTGGGTCCTGGCGGCCGTCTACGGGCTGCCGGTGCTGTGGTTCGTCCTCAGCTCCTTCAAGCCGGCGGGAGACCTGTTCTCCCTTCCGCTGACGGTGTTCCCCGAGAACCCCACCGTGTCGGGTTACAAGGCGGCGTGGGAGAGCGCCAACTTCTCCCAGTACTTCATCAACACCACCATCGTGTGCGTGATCGCGACGATCCTCACGGTGGGCGTCAGCTGCTGCACCGGGTACGCGCTGGCCAAGTACGACAACAAGTGGCTCAAGGTCTTCTTCGTCGGCATCCTGGCCACCACGATGCTGCCGTCCGAAGTCATGCTCGCCCCGCAGTTCCTGGTGGTCCGCGACCTCGGCCTCTTCAACTCGCTCGCCGGCATCATCCTCCCGGCCGTGCTCACCGCGACCGGGTGCTTCATGTTCCGCCAGTTCTTCCTGACGGTCCCCGACGAGCTCATCGAGGCCGCCCGCATCGACGGGGCGCGGGAGCTGTCGATCTTCCTGCGGATCATGGTGCCGATCTCCCGGCCCATCATGCTGACGCTCGCCATCCTGTCCTTCCAGTGGCGCTGGAACGACTACATCTGGCCGCTGCTGATGCTCAACGATCCCGAGAAGTTCACGGTCCAGATCGGCATCCAGAGCCTCGTCGGCGCGCAGAACATCAACTGGTCGGTGGTGCTGGGCGGTTCGGTCATCTCCATGGTCCCGCTGATCGTCGTCTTCCTGGTGTTCCAGAAGTACGTCATGAACGCCGACATCAACGCCGGACTGAAGGACTGACCTTGCCCCACCCGCTCGACCACGAGTTCGTCCGGTCGGCGGCCCGCGCCGCCGACCGGACGACCGCCCCCCTGGCGGCCGGCCCCGACGAGGAACCCGCCGGTGTGCCGCACCGTGGTCTGGCGCGGCGGGTGAAGACCCTGGTCGCGGCCTACCGTTCCCCGGACTCGGCACTGCACGGCAGCGCACGGGCGGTCGCCGCCGCGCTGACCCACCTGCGCGCCCTGCGGGCCGTGCAGACGCCCTCCGGTCTCTTCGCGGGCGGCGACAACGTCCAGTCACCGCCCGACTCCGCGTTCACCGTCAACGACGTGTGCGACGCGTACGTCCTCGCCGCCGACGCGGGACCGGAACCGGTCGAGGTGACGGCCGCGCTCGCCGAGATCGCCGATGCCGCCACCGCCAGTCTCCTGACCGGCGGCGTGCACACCCCGAACCACCGCTGGGAGCTGAGCGCGGCCCTCGCCCGACTGCACCGGTCCTTCCCCGACGACCGGCTGCTCGACCGCGCCGAGGAGTGGCTCGCCGAGGGCGTCGACATCGACACGGACGGCCTGTACTCGGAACGCAGCGCCGTCTACGCGTCCATCGTCACCAACCCGGCACTGCTGTTGCTGGCCGACGTCCTCGGGCGTACCGACCTGCTGGACGCCGTCGAACGCAACCTCGCCGCGACCCTGGACCTGATCAGGCCGGACGGCACGGTGGAGACCGTCCACTCGCGCCGCCAGGACCAGAAGCTCTCGTTCGCGCTGTGGCCCTACCTGCCGCACTACCGGCTGCTCGCGATCCGTACCGGCCGGGGCGACTTCGCCCGCGCGGCCCGCCTGGCGGCCGCCGGCGGCATCGACGACCCCGACCTGCTCGCCCAGACCCTCCTCACCCCGGAGCTGTGCCGCGCCCTGCCGGCCCCGGAAGCGGAGCAGCTCCCGCGCGACCGGTTCCTGTCCACCGCACGCCTCGCCGCACACGTCTCGGCCACCGCGCACACCGTGGTGTACGGCGGCTCCGACGTGCCCGAGCACCGGCGCATCCGCTCGGGCCTCGCCTGCAACCCCACCTTCCTGCGCATGTTCGCCGGCGACGCCGTCCTCGACGCGGTCCGCCTCTCGCGGGCGTTCTTCGACCTGGGCCCGTTCCGTGCCGCCGACATGGAACGGCTCGCCGACCACCGGTACCGGCTCACCCAGACCCTCACCACCGCCTACTACCAGCCGCTCCCCAAGGACCACGGGCGCGACGACGGCGCCTACCGGCTGGTGGACGAGGGCCGCTTCTCCGCGGCGATGGCCTTCCCCGACCGCCCTCGGGACGAGGTCTCCCACACGACCCGGGTCGAGGTCGACCTGCGGGAGGACGGGGCCGACCTGCGGATCGACATCGGCGGCCCACCGGTGCCCTGGGCCCTCGAACTGACCTTCCGGCCGGACGGCGAGCCGCAGGGCGCCGTACCGCTCGGCGACGGAAGCTGGTGCCTGACGACCGAACCGCTGACCTACCGCGTCGGCGACGACGAGATCCGGGTCGAGGCCGCCGTCGAGACGGGCGAGCCGCTCGCCGGGCCGGACCGGACCGACGTACTGCGCTACGACCCGGGCCAGGACTACACCGTGGCCGGCGGCACCGACGCGACGACCGGACATCGCGTCTACCTCGGCGGGCAGGGGCCGCAGACACTGACCCTCACACTGCGCGCCAGACACCGACCCTCACACCGCGCGCCACGACCGTCACAGGCATGAAGGACTGATTCCCGTGCACCTCCCTCGTCAGCTCGGCCCGTTGCACGACCTGCCGGACTCCCCGGAGGCCTACGACGCCGTCCTCGCCGACGTCACCGAGCAGGCCCTCGCCCGGCTGACGCCCGAGGGCAGCCTCGAACACCCCGACTGTGTCGACGACATCGGCGACACCTCGCTCGGCATCACCTCCCTGCTCGCGTTCGCCTGGCAGCGGAACAAGGACCCGAAGCTGCCGGAGGCGGTCGGCCGCAGCCTCGCCTTCCATCTGCGCGAGCGGGTGTACACCGACGACAACCCGGGCTACCCGAACCTGAAGGTCCGCGACTCCGGCCTGCCGTACGCCCGTTACACCCTCGCGGCGGGCGCGCACCCCATCGGTGACTGGCCGAGCACGGTGTGGGCGCTGCTCCAGGCGGTCAACGTGCTCGACGCGGCGGAGGGACTCGTCGACGACGACCAGCGGGCCGAACTCCTCGACGTGGCCCGCGGATACTGGCGCTGGCTGACCGAGGCGACCTTCTTCAACCCGCAGGAGGCGGGCAACCAGGCGATCGGCTGTGTGGTCGGCGGCCTGATGCTGGCCCGCCATCTGCCCCTGGAGGAAGGGGAGTCGGTCCGCGCCCGCGCACTGGAGCTGTACACCGACGAGATCCGCGCCCACCGGGTCCGCGACCGCGGCGCCCTGCTGCCCCCCGAGCACGGCGGCGCCTACGACAACAACTACGGCCCGATCTCCCTGTCCTTCCTCGCCCAGGCCCACCGGATCAGCGGCGAGGAGGTCTTCGCCGAGGACGGCGACGTCCTGGCCCGCTACATCGACGCCCGGCTGACAGGCGGCGGCTTCGACAACGGCGGCCCCCGCTACAGCGAGCAGCACTCCGCCTTCGAATCGGTCCTCGGCCTGCGCTACTTCGGCGCCCGGATCGGCTCCGACCTCGGCCGCTACCGGGGCGACAGCCGCTGGGCCCGGCACGCGGTCAAGGAGGACGGCGGAGTCGACGGCCACTTCGCGTGGATGCTGGTCTGGCAGATCCAGGACACCACCCCCTGGCACCGCGAGCCGTCCACGGCCGCCGTCCGCCACCAACTGCGCGCCGGCACGGTCTCGGTGGCCTTCGACAGCCACCTGACCCCGGCGGTCGTGGAGGCCGGGGGAACGTACTACCTGCCCGCCGCCGTCAACCGCCAGCACGGCCACGGCCCCGTCACCGACGGCTTCCTGCTGTGCCGCCCGATGGGCGAGGTCCGCGTCCGCGACATCCGCGCCGACGGCCTCACCGCCAAGCTGGTCACCAAGCCCGTCGTCGGCCGCGACCACGTCCTGCGCCATGTGCGCTCCCTCTACGTCACCGACGGCACCACCCTGTGGACCACGGTCGCCGTGGAACGCCTCCCCGACACGCCCTACCTGCTGGCCGGCCTGCCGTACGCCGAGGACGACGGCGACCGCGTCCGCCGTACCGCGACAGGATCCGTCTCCTCGGCGGGCACCCTCCGCCTGACCCACCCCACCGCACCGGGCCCCGACCACTTCGACGCCCGCGCCGACCTCACCCAGGAACAGGCCGCCTTCGCCCTCGCCGAGGACCCCCGCGGCTACGGCAACCCGGACACCGGCTGGCGCCACCTGATCAGCTCCACGGCCCTGGAGGCGGACCCGATTCCGGACGCCCCGGAGGACCTGCACGTCTTCGCGGTGCGCTACGGCACGCAGGAGCCGCTGGAGGTGTCGGCGCGGTGGACCGAGGCGGGACTCACGATCCGCACCGGGGCCTTCACGGCGGTCATCGGTGCGGAAGACGCCTACGGGGAGCCGGAGCTGACGCTGCGTGCAGCGGCCCGCCACTAGGACAGGAACTGACCTAGAAGCCTCCTAAGGTCGGAAGGAGCAGCACGAGCACGCACGCACTCAGGAGGCAGGCGGATGACCGTACAGCCCGTCCCGGACGGATACCACACCGTCACGCCGTGGATCATCTCGCGTGACACGGCCCGGCTCATCGACTACATGACGGAGGCCTTCGGCGCCGAGGAGATCGCCCGGGTCGTCGGGGAGGACGGCCGGATCGGGCACGCCGAGGTACGGATCGGCGACTCGGTCGTCATGCCGTTCGACGCGCCGCCCCACTGGCCGCCGACCCCCGCCTTCCTGCGCCTGTACGTCGAGGACGCCGACGCCGCCCACCGCAGGGCCGTCGAAGCCGGCGGCACCTCCGTGACCGAGGTGACGCACCTGTTCTTCGGCGACCGGATCGGGCGGGTGCGCGACCCCCTGGGCAACCTGTGGTGGCTCCAGACACGGGTGGAGGACGTCGGCCCGGAGGAGATGGAACGCCGCCTCGGCGACCCGAAGTGGACCGAGGCGATGGCGTACGTCCAGGGCGCCGACTTCTTCCCGGGCGCCTCCGGCCCCGGGGCCTGACCGGCCTCAGACCACCAGGTCGGCCCGCCCCCGCGTCGCGGCGACCAGCTCCGCGTTGCGCTGGTCGCTGCGCCGCACCCACTCCACCGCCTCCTCGTACGGCTTCCCGAACTCCACGTGCCGGGCCACCAGCCGCCGTACCCGCACCTCCTCGTCGATCTCGCAGAACCACACCTCGTCCAACGCGGCCCGAACCCGCCGCCACGCCCCCGTGTCGAGCAGCAGGTAGTTCCCCTCGGTCACGACCAGCCGAGCGGACGCCGGCACCGGAATCGCCCCCGCGATCGGCTGCTCCAGCACCCGCTCGAAGCCGGGCGCGTACACCACCTCGTCGTCGCCCTGGACCCGCAGCCGCCGCAACAGCGCCGCGTACCCGAAGGCGTCGAACGTCTGCGGAGCGCCCTTGCGGTCCCGGAGCCCGAGCCGTTCGAGTTCGACGTCGGCGAGATGGAAGCCGTCCATCGGCACATGCGCCACCCACGGCTCCTCGTCCGCGTTCAGCGCCCGCACCAGACGCTCGGCGAGTGTCGTCTTGCCCGCGCCGGGGCTGCCGGCGATGCCCAGCACCGCACGGCGGCCTTCGGGGGCGAGGGAGCGGGCCCGGATCAGGAGGTCGTCGAAGGTCGGCGGCACGGACCGAGTGTGCCATCCGGCCCCGGGTCGAGGACCACAGGGAGGCGAGGCACCCTTGACCCGGGGGAGGAGGGAGCCCAGACCGTGTCCGACGCCCCGACCGACGACGCCCCGACCGACGAGGCGCAGATCCGCGCGCTGATCACCGAATGGGCCGCGGCCGTCCACCGCGGCGACCTGGCGGGCGTCCTCGCCTACCACGCCGAGGACCTCGTGATGTTCGACGTGCCGCCGCCTCACGGCGGCATCCGGGGCCTGGCCGCCTACGGTGCCGCCTGGCCGCCCTTCTTCGCCTGGCAGGCCCAGGGCGCCCGCTTCGACATCGATTCCCTCGACATCACGGCCGGCACCGACGTGGCCTACGCCCACGCGCTGGTGCGCTGCGCCACCCCGGAGGAACTCGCCGCGCACCCCACCCTGCGGCTCCGACTGACCTTCGGCCTGCGCAAGGAACGGGGCCGCTGGCTGGTGGCGCACGAGCACCACTCGTTCCCGCACGACTGACCCGAAGGCACACCCCCGGCCGCCGTGTGGCGTGCGCCACTCACTGGAGAGGCGGTTCCGGGGAACCGGGTCCTGTATGACCACGGACCTCGGTCTTCCCGAAGACATCCAGGCCTGCCTGTTCGACCTCGACGGGGTCGTCACCCGGACCGCCGTGGTGCACGCGGCGGCCTGGAAGGAGATGTTCGACGCGTTCCTGCGCGACCGCGAGGGCGAGCACTTCCGGCCGTTCGACGACCACGACTACGACGAGTACGTCGACGGCCTCCCCCGCGGCGACGGCGTACGCACCTTCCTCGCCTCCCGGGGCATCGAGCTGCCCGAGGGCGACCCGGACGACCCACCGGACGCCCCGACCGTCCACGGCCTGGGCAACCGCAAGAACGCCCTGGTCCTGGAGAAGATCCGCACCGACGGCGTCGAGGCCTACGACGGCACCCTCCGGTACCTCGAAGCGGTGCGCGGGCACGGACTGCGCACCGCGATCGTCTCCTCCAGCGCCAACTGCCTCGACGTCCTGCGCTCCGTCGACGCCGAGCACTTCTTCGACGTACGCGTCGACGGAGTGGTGGCCGCCGAGCGGAGGCTGCCGGGCAAGCCGCGTCCGGACACCTTCCTGGCCGCCGCGCACGACCTGGGCGTCGAACCCGCGCGCTGCGCGGTCTTCGAGGACGCGCTGGCCGGCATGGACGCGGGCCGCTCGGGCCGGTTCGGGTACGTCGTCGGCGTCGACAGGGTCGGACAGACCGACGCGCTGTACGCGCACGGCGCGGACGTGGTCGTCAAGGATCTCGCGGAGCTGGGAGGCAAGGAGTGATCACGAACCGGTCGTACACCGTCGAGCCGTGGGCCGTGCGCGAGACCGACCTCAAGCTCGACGTGCTGGCCCAGAGCGAGTCGGTGTTCGCGCTGTCCAACGGCCATGTCGGCTGGCGCGGCAACCTCGACGAGGGCGAACCGCACGGCCTGCCCGGCTCCTACCTCAACGGCGTCCACGAACTGCACCCGCTGCCCTACGCCGAGGCCGGCTACGGCTACCCGGAGTCCGGCCAGACCGCCATCAACGTCACCAACGGCAAGGTACTGCGCCTGCTGGTCGACGACGAGCCCTTCGACCTGCGCTACGGCCGTCTCGTCGCCCACGAACGCACCCTGGACCTGCGCCGGGGCGTGCTGGAGCGGACCTGCGAGTGGATCTCCCCGGCCGGCTCCCGGGTGCGGGTGCGCTCGACACGGCTGGTCTCCCTCACCCAGCGGGCGATCGCCGCCGTGGCCTACGAGGTGGAGCCCGTCGGCTGCCGGACACGCGTGGTGATCCAGTCGGAGCTGGTCGCCAACGAGAGCCTGCCCGCCCCGAACGGCGACCCGCGCGCTGCCCGGGCGCTGAAGTCGCCGCTGGAGCCCGAGGAGGACTTCGCCGACGGACTGCGGCTGCGCCTGGTGCACCGCACCCGCCGCAGCGGCCTCAGGGTCGCGGTGGCCGCCGACCATGTCCTCGACGGCCCCGAACGGACCACGACCGGCAGCGAGAGCAACGTGGACGTCTCCCGGCTGACCGTCACCTCCGTCCTCGAACCGGGCCAGCGGCTGCGGGTGGAGAAGCTGGTCGCCCACGGCTGGTCGAGCGCCCGCTCCCGGCCCGCGATGAGCGACCAGGTCGAAGCGGCCCTGGCCGCGGCCGGACACAGCGGCTGGCAGGGCCTGCTGGACGAACAGCGGGCCCACCTCGACGACTTCTGGGCACGCGCCGACGTCGAGGTCGACGGCGACGAGGAGATCCAGCAGGCGGTCCGCTTCGCCCTCTTCCACGTCCTGCAGGCCGGGGCCCGGGCCGAACAGCGGGCCATTCCGGCCAAGGGACTGACCGGCTCCGGTTACGACGGCCACGCCTTCTGGGACACCGAGACCTTCGTGCTGCCCCTGCTGACCTACACCGCGCCCGACGCGGTCTCCGAGGCGCTGCGCTGGCGCCGGCACACCCTGCCCGCCGCCCGTGAACGCGCGGCCCAACTCGGCCTGCGCGGCGCCGCGTTCCCCTGGCGTACCATCGAGGGCTCGGAGGGCTCCGCGTACTGGCCCGCCGGCACGGCCGCCTTCCACGTCAACGCCGCCGTGGCCGACGCCGTGGTCCGCTACACGGCGGCGACCGGCGACACCGCCTTCGAACGGGACACGGGCCTGGAACTGCTGGTGGAGACGGCCCGGCTGTGGCGCTCCCTCGGCCACCACGACCACCACGGCGTCTTCCACCTCGACGGCGTCACCGGCCCCGACGAGTACAGCGCGGTCGCCGACGACAACCTGTACACCAACCTGATGGCCCGCTCGAACCTGCTCGCGGCCGCCGACGCCTGCGAACGCCACCGGGACCGGGCCGACGAACTCGGCGTCGACGACGAGGAGACCGCCGGCTGGCGCGACGCCGCCCAGGCCGTGCACATCCCCTACAACCACGAACTCGGCGTCCACGAACAGCACGCCGGGTTCACCCGCTACCAGCGCTGGGACTTCGCCGGCACCCGCCCCGACCAGTACCCGCTGATGCTCCACTTCCCCTACTTCGACCTCTACCGCAAACAGGTCGTCAAACAGGCGGACCTGGTCCTGGCGATGTACCTGTGCGACGGCTGGTTCGAGGAGTTCCACGACGAGGAGCAGATCGCCCGCAACTTCGCCTACTACGAGCCGCTGACCGTCCGGGACTCATCCCTCTCGGCCTGCGCCCAGGCCGTCGTCGCCGCCCGGTCCGGCCATCTGGACCTCGCCTACGCCTATACGGCCGAGGCGGCGCTGATGGACCTGGCGGACCTGGAGCACAACACCCGCGACGGGCTGCACATCGCCTCCCTCGCCGGTACCTGGACGGCCCTGGTGGCCGGGTTCGGCGGACTGCGCCGCGACGGCGACTCGCTCCGGTTCGCGCCCCGCCTGCCCGAGCGGTTCAGCCGCCTCGCCTTCACGCTCCAGATCCTCGACCGCCGGCTGCGCGTGGAGATCGGCCCGGACAAGGCGACGTACATCCTGCTGTCGGGCGGCCCCCTGACCATCCGCCATCACGGCGCCCCCCTCACCGTGAACGGCGACGGCCCGGTCGCCCGCCCCGTCCCGGCGGCCCGGACCCGCCCGGCCCCGCAGCAGCCCCCGCACCGCGCTCCGCACGCCCGCTGACCACGGCTGTCGCACACCTGGCCGAACTCCGCCCTGCGCACCCGCCCGATGCGGGTTAGTTTGGCCATGATCCGCTGTCCCGGTCCCGTTTGTGGGGTCTTGGCTGCCCTACGCCAGGTAGGGGTGAGGGGTGGACGATGGCCCACGGCACGAACGCCATGCTCGTCGGTATGCGACGACGTGAGCCGGCGAGCGTGCCGCCTGCGTCCCGGTACCGGACGCACGGCCCCTGGCCGCTGGCGGCGGTGGCCGGCCTCTACACCCTCGCCCAACTGGTCCTCGTACGCCCCGGCATGGGCCTCGGCTGGGACGAGACGGTGTACGTCAGCCAGGTCGGCACCCAGGCACCGGCCGCCTTCTTCAGCGCCCCGCGCGCGTGGGGCGTGCCGCTGCTGGTGTGGCCCGTGGCGTCCTGGTCGACCTCCACCGAACTGCTGCGCGTCTACCTCGCCCTGCTGTCCGGCCTCGGCCTCTACCTGGCCCTGCGGGTGTGGCGCGGCATGTTCCCGACCCGGGTCCTGGCCGTGGCCGGTGCCCTCTTCTCCACCTTGTGGGTGAGCCTCTTCTACGGCCCGCAGGCCATGCCCAACCACTGGGTCGCGTTCGCCGCCCTGGCCTGTGTCGGATGCTTCCTGCGGGCCCGCGCCGACCGCCTGGACCGGGCCGCCCTGTGGGGCGTGGCGGCCGGCGGCGCGATCATGGCGTGGATGCGCCCCACCGACGCGGTCTGGGTGACGCTGCCGCTGCTCGTCCTGGCCGCCGCCACCCGCCTGTGGCGGCCCGGCCTCGCCCTGGCGGGGGGCCTCGCGGCGGGCGCGGCACAGTGGGTGATCCACGCCTACCTCTCCTACGGCGGCCTGGGGCAGCGGCTGCACGAGGCCTCGGAGGTGCAGGGCGGACTGGGCTGGTACTTCGCCGTCGACGACCAGATGCGCGGCCTGATGGGGCGGGCCCTGTGCCGCCCGTGCACCGGAGCGCTGCCCAACCCGGCGATCACGGCCTGGTGGTTCGTCCTCCCGCTGCTGGCCGCCGTCGGCCTGGCCGTCGCCGTGCGGGCCCGCCGCACCGGACCCACGCTGCTGCTCGTGGCCTGCGCCGGCACGGCCGCCGTGCCCTACCTCTTCATGATTGGATACGCGGCTCCCCGCTTCCTGCTGCCCGCCTACCTCCTGCTGTCGATCCCGGTCGCCGACGCGCTGTTCCACCTGGTCAAAAAGCCGGGCGGCCGATGGCGTCCGGTGGCCGCCGTCCTGGTCGCGATCGGCCTGACCGGACATCTGGCTGTGCAGTACGCCGTACTGGACCGCACCGTGGACCGCACCACGGCCGCCCGCGGCGACTGGGCCCGCACCGCCGCCGACCTGCACCGCCTGGGCGTCCGCCCGCCCTGTCTGCTCACCGGGCACGAGGCCATCCCGGTCGCCTACTACACGGGCTGCTCCGCGGCCAACACCAGCGGCAACAACGCCAACAACACCCCGGCCGGCATCCGGCGCACCGCCGAGCGGATCCCGACGGCGACCCTCAGCAGGCCGGGCGTGGCCCCACCCCGCTACGCACGCGGCTGGCGCACCCACGAGTCCGTCGACCTCGACCTCCACGTGGCACCGCCGCCGCGCGGCGACGACCCCGCATGACCTCCGAACCGATCGCTGTCACGCCCACCCGAAGACACGTCTACCGGCACACCGCCCTGACCCTCGCCGTGCTGGTCGCCGTCGGCTGCCTGGCCAAGCGGCACTGGCCCGTGCTGGAGACCGGCGCCCTGCGCCTGGCGGTGGCCGACCAGGGCTGGCTGCTGGCCGGCGCGGCGGCCGCGGCCGGCACCTGGCTGTGCGCGGCCCTCGCCCAGCAGGGCGCCGTACTCCGGCGGCTGCCCCGCGGACGGCTGGTGGCCGCCCAGTTCGCCGCCTGCGCCGCCAACCTCGTCCTGCCCGCCGGGATCGGCGCGGGGGCCGTCGTACTGCGCTTCCTCATACGCTGCGGGCTGCCGGCCGGCCGCTCGGCGACCGCCGTCGCGGTCAAGGCCACGGCCGGGGGAGTGGCGCGCGCCGCCCTGATCGCCGTACTGGCCACCGCCTGCCCGGGCGTCCTGCGGATCCCGCCCACCTGGGGCGTCTGGGCGGTCGCCGTCGGCCTGCTGCTCGGGGGCACCGTCCTGCTCGCCGTCCGGCTGTGGCCCCGGTGCCGCCGCGTGCTCGGCTCGGTGCTGTCCGACGTCCGGGCCGTCCACGCCCGACCGCACCGGGCGGTGGCCCTGTGGGGCGGCTCGCTGGCCTTCGCCGTGCTGCACGCGCTCGTGCTGATCGCCGTCACCCGGGCCGTCGGCCTGCCCCTGGCCCCGGCCCTGGTGGCGCTGCTGTACCTGGCCGCGAGCAGCGCCGCCGCTCTGCTGCCCACCCCCGGCAATCTCGGTTCCCTTGATGCCGCGCTCGTCCTCGCCCTGGCCGCGGCCGGAGCGCCCGCGGCGGTGGCCGCCTCGGCCGTGCTCGGCTACCGCCTGCTGACGGTGTGGATCCCGCTGGTCCCGGGACTGCTGGTGCTCGGGATCCTCGTGCGCCGCAGGGACGTGTGAGCGCACCCGGCGTTTCCCGCCCGGCGGCTTCTGGTAGGACATCGGGTGTCGGTTCCGAGGCGAGGGGGAGTGCCATGACGTGGAACGAGAACGGCGGGCGGCTGGGGGAGGAGTTCTTCACTCCGGGGGCCTCGTCCTTCACCGAGTTCCTGGCCGCGCACCGGCCGGAACTGCTCATCACCCGCCCGGTCCTGCCGGACGGTGTGGTGGCGGCGTCCGACCAGGTGCCGCACGGCACCACCATCCTGGCCCTGACCTTCCGCGACGGCGTCCTGATCGCCGGCGACCGCAGGGCCACCATGGGCAACCTCATCGCCCAGCGCGACCTGGAGAAGGTGCACCCGGCCGACGACCACACGGCGGTCGCCTTCGCCGGCACCGTCGGCCTCGCCCTGGACATGGTGAAGCTGTACCAGGTCGAGCTGAAGCACTTCGAGAAGATCGAGGGCGTCGCGATGAGCCTCGACGGCAAGGCGAGGCGGCTGGCCGGCATGATCCGGCAGAACCTCGGCCAGGCCATGCAGGGCCTCGCCGTCGTCCCGCTGCTGACCGGCTACGACCCCTCGGCGCCCGAGGGGGAGCGGGGCCGCATCTTCAGCTTCGACGTCGCCGGCGGCCTGTACGAGAAGCGGGACTTCCACGCCGAGGGCTCCGGATCGCCCTACGCCCGGGGTGCGTTGAAGAAGCTGTTCCGCCGGGGCATGGACCGGCGCGACGCGGCCCTGGCCGCCCTCCAGGCCCTCTACGACGCGGCCGACGACGACTCCGCGACCGGTGGCCCGGACGTCAACCGCCGGATCTTCCCCATCGTCTCGCTCATCACCGAGGACGGCTTCGAGCGCCTGCCCGAGCCGGAGACCGAGGAGCTGAGCCGGGAGATGGTCGAGCAGCGCCGCAGCAGGCCGGACGGACCTAACGCGACCGCCTGACGGACCGAAGGCACGCCCTGACGGACCGACGACCCCCCTGACGGGGCACTTTCCCCACTCGTGGGGAAGATCTGCCACGGGCTTTACTGCACATGACTTGCAGGTACCGGAGGATGGCACGAGGCTGCTCGACGCGGCCGTACGAGCGAGAGAAAGATCCTCCCCCCGATGACGGCCGCCCCTGAGACCACTCCGCCCCTCCTCCCCGCCACCGCCCCCGCGAGGGGGTCGGCCTGGCACCGCGTCCGCGGCTCCATGACGCGGCAGGAGTGGCTCAGGGTGGGCGGGATGGCCGCCGTCGTCGTGGCCCTCCATGTGATCGGCTGGGTCACGCTGATCGCGATCGTCGCCCCGCACCACTACAGCATCGGCGAGAAGTCCTTCGGCATCGGCATCGGTGTCACCGCCTACACCCTCGGCATGCGGCACGCCTTCGACGCCGACCACATCGCGGCGATCGACAACACCACCCGCAAGCTGATGGGCGAGGGACAGCGCCCGCTGTCGGTCGGCTTCTGGTTCTCGCTCGGTCACTCCAGCGTCGTCTTCGTCCTGGCCCTGCTGCTCTCCCTCGGCGTCAAGACCCTCGCCGGACCCGTCCGCGACGACGGCTCCCGGCTCCACGACGTCACCGGCCTGATCGGTACGACCGTCTCCGGGACCTTCCTCTACATCATCGCCGCGATCAACCTGGTGATCCTGGCCGGCATCTGGAAGGTGTTCCGGCAGATGCGCTCGGGCCACTACGACGAGGCCGCCCTGGAGGAGCAGCTGAACAACCGCGGCTTCATGAACCGCCTGCTGGGCCGGGTGATGACGTCGATCACCAAGTCCTGGCAGATGTACCCGCTCGGCCTGCTCTTCGGCCTCGGCTTCGACACCGCCACCGAGATCGCCCTGCTCGTCCTCGCGGGCTCCGGCGCCGCCTCCGGCCTGCCCTGGTACGCGATCCTGTGCCTGCCCGTGCTGTTCGCCGCCGGGATGTCGCTCCTGGACACGATCGACGGCACCTTCATGAACTTCGCCTACGGCTGGGCCTTCTCCAAGCCGGTCCGCAAGGTCTACTACAACCTCACCATCACCGGCCTGTCCGTCGCCGTCGCCCTCCTCATCGGCACGGTCGAACTCCTCGGCCTGCTCGCCGAGAGGTTCGACCTGCACGGCCCGTTCTGGGACTGGATCGCCGGCCTCGACCTGAACATCCTCGGCTTCGTCATCGTCGGCCTCTTCTTCGCCACCTGGATCGTCGCCCTGGTCGTGTGGAAGGTCGGCCGGATCGAGGAGAAGTGGTCCGCGGGACTGGCCCGGCCGGCTGCGCGGGCCGAGGAGGGCGCCTGAGACAGCGGCCGCGCCCGCGGTGCGGAACCGCCCAAGATCACTCCAGCGGCGTAGCGGTAGAACGATTCACCAGGTGAAAGGGCACGGCGATCGCTCAACCGGGCGGCACACACCGGTCATTCTGGGACGGCAGTTCTCGTTCCGGACATCGGCCAAGGAGTTCCCTTGCGTATGCGTCGTACCCTCACCAACGCCCTCGGTTCCGCCGCCCTCGTGCTCGCCTCGCTGGGCGCGGTGACCACCACCGCGACCCCCGCTGCCGCCGACCCGTGCGGATTCTTCGAGACGAGCTCCGACGCCTTCTACAACCACTGCACCTCCGACGGCTCCCGCGTGGTGATCAAGGTCGAGATCGCGCTCGCGCCCGATGTCGAGCGCTGTGTCGGACCGGGCAAGCACTGGCTCGGCTCCGCCGACAAGATCCAGGGCGCCTACTACGTCGGCCGCACCTGCTGACGAACCGCCCCGCGTCGGACCCTGTGCTCCGTACCGCCCGCGCCGGGCGGTACGGAGCACTTGCGCGTCAGGACCGCACCCGCAGATCTCTGCGCCACCTGACGAGTTCCTTCTCCGGGTCCCCGGTGTAGGACCACGGGGTCCGCGTGGCCCGCGGTCCCAGCAGCGTCAGCAGCGGGGCCGCGACCTCCCGGACGCCCGCGTGACAGGCCGCGTGCGCCAGGTAGTTGACGTCACGCAGCTCGTCCGGCGCCACCTCCTTCTCCGGCCGGTCCGCGAACCAGCGCTGCCAGGTGCGCTCTATGTCGCTGACCGCGCCGTCGTTCTTCCAGTGCTGCCCGAGCCCCACCGGTGCCCGGCCGTCGGCGGCGGAGTCCTGGGCGTAACGGAACTCCTCGACCCGGGCGTACTGCACCAGCACCGGCAGTGCGCAGCCGGGCGGGGACACCCCCGCCGCGTCGCGGGCGAAGTCGTACATCAGGCCGTGCGAACCGTGCCAGCGGGCCGCGTAGTAGTGCAGCACCTGGAGGTGGCCCTCCACGCTGTACGGGTCCCGCCCGTGCAACTCGTCCCACCAGCGCGCCAGTTCCTGCCGGCGCACCCCGGACGGATACAGCCGCGCCACGGAGATCAGGGAGACCCAGGGGGTGGGGTCCTCCGGATACGCGCGGGCCGCCTGGAGGCAGGCCATGACCGCGCCGTCGACGCGGTGCTGGTCGATCGGCACGCCCCGGCCCGCGGCGATGGCCAGGTTGAACGCCCGGGTGGTCTCGGTCGCCGCCCGCAGCACCAGGGCGTCCGGGCTGGGCTCGGCGGCCAGCCAGGTCTCCACCGTCGAGCTGGACGCGCAGACCTGTGCCAGTCGCCGGACGCGATGTCCGCGCACCGGCCAGTCCGGGCCGGTGCTCCGCAGCAGTTCACGCAGTCCCTGCCAGCGACCGATGACGACGTCCTGGCGGGTGATACCGAGAGCGGTGTCCCCGCAGTCGGGGTCGAAGTCGGGAGTGAATCGGTCTCGCGCCATCGGGCGGGTCTCCCTCAGAAGTCGGTGGGGAGATCGTCGTGGGTCCGGGAGAGCGCGAGCGCGCCGTCGTCGGGGACGTAGTCCGTCTCGATCGTGCGGGCGGCGTCGAGCCGGGCGGGCCGGTAGTAGTCGCTGCCCCGCATCCAGTACCAGAACATCGGGATCAGGCCCACGGCCAGGCCGCCGAGGCCGATCGTGATCGCGGCGGTGCTCAGTTCGCCCAGCGACTCGACCAGCACCCAGAACATGAACAGGGCGCCGAACAGCGGCCACAGCCCGCCGAGGACGAAGTTGGCCACCGACTTCAGCAGCATCCTGCGGTAGGCGACGACCGCCGCGAGCCCGGCGAGTCCGTAGTACACGGCGATCTGGAGGCCGATCGCCGAGATGGCGTCGGAGAGGATGTCGCCCACCGTGCCCAGGGCGTTGGAGGCGATCAGCATCACCATCGCCACCGTGCCGACGACCGTGATGGCCACCCACGGGGTGTTCCAGCGCGGATGGACGCGGCCCAGCGCGGACGGCATCGTCCGGTCCCGGCCCATCGCGAACAGCGAGCGGGTGACCTGGATGAGGGTGGTCTCCAGGGTGGCGATGGTGGACAGCATCACCGCCACGACCAGCAACTTGCCGCCCCAGCCCGGCCAGATCTCCTCGCCGAGCACCGCGAGCACGTTGGCGTCGTTCTCCTCGATCTGCTGCGCCGACAGGATCACGTTCACCGCGATGGTGAACGCCTCGAACAGCAGGAAGACGATCCCGACCCCGATCAGGCCCGCGAGTCCCGTCGTACGACGGCTGTTGCGGGTCTCCTCGCTCAGGTTGCTGGTGACGTCCCAGCCCCAGTAGTAGAACGCGGCGATCAGCGCGCCCGACGCGAAGCCCGCCATGCCGTCGAAGTGGCCGAGACCGAGCCAGGACCAGTCGAAGGCACGGGCGTTGTCGGTGTGGAAGACGGCGAGCACCGCGAAGAGCGCCAGGATGGCCAGCTCTATGCCCGACATCAGGAACTGCGCGCGGACGGTGAGCCGGGCGCCGCCGAGCACGACGAACAGCATGACCAGGAACCAGCCGGCCCCGACGGCCGTGGACAGCGCGGTGTTCTCGGCGAGTCGCTCGTCGAAGAGGGACAGCGTCATCGAACCGGCGGGCAGCGAACCGGCCACCATGAAGATGGTCGTCGAGATCACCAGCGCCCAGCCGCTGATGAAGCCCAGGAAGGGATGGAGCGTACGTCCCACCCAGGAGTAACTGGCGCCCGCGTTCACGTCGATGCGGCCCAGATAGCTGAACGCCAGCGCGATGCCGAGCATCGGTATGGCGCAGTACAGCAGAGCGGCCGGACTGGCCAGGCCCACCGCCCCGACCAGCACCGCGGTGGTCGCGGCCAGCGAGTAGGCCGGGGCACTGCCCGCCACGGCCATCACCACCGTGTCGAACGTGCCGAGGGCGTTGGCCTGAAGTCCTCTGCCCCTGTTGATGCTCATGGTTGCGCTGCTTTCCGTCGTGCACGACGTGAGGGCGAGCGGCCCTGACGGCGTTGGGGGGTGGGGGGGTGAAGCGGTGAGCCGGCCCCGGACACGAGAGGGATGGCCCCGGGCCGGGAGGATGGAAGAAGGCGTGGCGGATACCGCGGGATCGCTGCGTGGGCGGACGGTCACACCGTGTGTGCGTGTGATGATAGCGGCACCCCTTGAGCTTTCAAGATTGACCGGGAAGTAACCTCCCGCGGTTGCCTGTGGCGGAACGGGACACCCGTGAGACAGCAGTGCACGAGAGCGCGAGGGAGGCGGTCATGGACACGGAACGCACCGACGCCGAACCGATGGCGGACGACGCGTACCAGCCCACCGGCAGCAACGAGGAGCAGGAGGACGCCGCCCCGCTCGACCTCCAGGACGCCCTCGACGAGCGCACCTACGACGACACCCTGGACGAGGGCTACTCGCCGCCGGAGAAGCCGCTCGGGGTCACCGGACACGGCACCACGGCCGCCGAACAGCGCGACGGCGAGAGCCTGGACCAGCGGCTGGCCCAGGAGGTCCCCGACGTCGCCCCGCCCTCCGGGGACGGCATCGGCGACGCCCCGGACGCGGCCGGCGAGCCGGTCGACCCGGAGGCGGGCGAGGCCCGCGCCGGGCGCCTGGTCGCCCCCGACGAGGGCGCCCACCCCGACACCACCAAGGAGGCCGTCGCCTCCGACGTGGGCATCGACGCGGGAGCCGCGGGCGCGGAGGAGGCCGCGGTGCATGTCGTCGAGGACGACACCGAGCTGCCGGAGGACGATGAGAACGCCGAGTACGACGACGAGTACGACGCCGAGGGCGACGAGATCTGACGCGCTGTCAGTTTCCGTGCACCCCCGGCGGGTTCAGTCCCCGATCCGGTCGATCAGCCGCAGCTTGTTCGTGGCGTCCAGGGCGGCGACCTTGTAGGACTCCGCCAGCGTCGGGTAGTTGAAGACCGCGTCGACCAGATAGTCGACGGTGCCGCCGCAGCCCATCACGGACTGGCCGATGTGGATCAGTTCGGTGGCACCCGTGCCGAAGCAGTGCACCCCGAGCAGGGTGCGGTCCTCGGGGGAGACCAGCAGCTTCAGCATGCCGTGCGAGTCGCCCATGATCTGTCCGCGGGCCAGTTCGCGGTAGCGGGAGATGCCCACCTCGAACGGCACCCGTTCCTCGGTGAGCTGGTCCTCGGTCCGGCCCACGAAGCTGATCTCGGGGATGGTGTAGATGCCGATCGGCTGGAGGTTGTGCATGCGGGGGACGGGCTCCCCGCAGGCGTGGTATGCCGCCGCGCGGCCCTGTTCCATCGACGTCGCCGCCAGTGCGGGGAAGCCGATGACGTCACCGACGGCGTAGATGTGCTCCACCTCGGTGCGGTAGTGCTCGTCCACCGTGATCCGGCCCCGGGCGTCCGCCGACAGGCCGGCCTTGTCGAGGTCGAGGTCGTCGGTGAGGCCCTGCCGGCCCGCCGAGTACATCACGGCGTCGGCGGGGATCTTCTTGCCGCTCTCCAGGATGGTGAGCGTGCCCCGGGGATGGCGCTCGACCGCGGCCACCGTCTCCCCGAAGCGGAAGGTCACGGCCAGGTCCCGCAGGTGGTACTTGAGCGATTCGATGACCTCGATGTCGCACATGTCGAGCATCCCGGCCCGTTTCTCGACCACGGTGACCTTGCTGCCCAGCGCCGCGAACATGGACGCGTACTCCATGCCGATGACCCCGGCACCGACGATGACCATGGAACGCGGCACCCGCTCCAGGGCGAGCACGTTGTCCGAGTCCATGATCGTGCGCCCGTCGAACTCGACGCTGCCCGGACGGGCCGGACGGGTACCGGTGGCGATCACCACGTGCTCGGCGGTCAGGAGCCGTTCGTGGCCGCTGATCTCCCTGAGGGCGAGGGTGTGGGCGTCGACGAAACGCGCCGTCCCCGAGTGCAGGGCGACGTGGTTGCGGGAGAGCTGGCTGCGGATGACGTCGACCTCGCGGCTGACCACGTGCTGGGTGCGGGCGGTCAGGTCGGCGACGGTGATGTCCTCCTTCAGCCGATAGCTCTGGCCGTACAGATCGCGCTGGGTGAGTCCGGTGAGGTACAGCACCGCCTCGCGCAGCGTCTTGGAGGGGATGGTGCCGGTGTGGATGGAGACCCCGCCGACCATGTCGGGGCGGTCGACGACGGCCACCCGGCGGCCCAGCTTGGCTGCGGCGATGGCGGCCTTCTGGCCACCCGGACCGGATCCGATGACGAGCATGTCGTAGTCGGGCACCCTCCGGAGTCTGACAGCCCGGGGGGCCGGTTCGAAAGGGTGAACAGGTAATCACCCGGGGCGTGCCGGTCCCGCGCGCGACGGGACACCGCACGCCCATGAGCGCCGGTCGGTCAGGGCAGGAGCTTGTCCATCGCGGCGGGCCCCTCGGCCTCCAGCTTCCGCTTCGCCCATGCGAGAGTGCGCGGGGTGAGGTCCTTGCCCGAGGCAAGGACCAGGTCCTCCGCCGACACCTCGGTGCCGGTACGGGTGTGGAGCAGGGCGTCCGGGGTCGCGCGGTCCTCGGACGGCCCGGACACGTCGGGCTGTGACGTCGGCATGATGCAGCTCCTCGGATCCGGATCGTTCCTCGGTCCCGGTCTACCCTCACCGGTCCCGATATCACCATTCAACGCCCCGGCCCACCCTGCATCCCGAGAGCGGACCGAACCCGCGGAATTCGGTGTCAGGGACCGATCAATCGGGGTACGGTGATGGCGCACGCCCCGAGACCGACGGAAGGAGGCGAGTGCCGTGCTGATCACCACCATCGAGCGCTCCCTTTCCGTTGCCCCGGCGTGGATCGTCTGACCGGGAGCGCGTCCCGCTGCGTCACGCAGCACGTATCCCGGAGGAACCCATGACCGATCCGGTCATCCGCGCGCTCGACGAGCGCGACGCCCAGCTCTTCGACGCCCTGCCCGACCCGCTCGACGCGGCGGAAGGACACCGGCGCACCCGCCACCGCCCCGACTGGAAGCGCGTCGCCCTGCGCGACGGCCAGGTCGTGGCACGCGGCGCCTGGTGGGGCGGCCCCGACGACACCGAACCGGTCAACCTCAACTGGTTCGACGTGGCCGAGGGCGAGGAGGAGGCCGGTGCCGAACTCCTGCGCACCGCGCCCTGGCGGGTCGAACTCGAACTGAACCTGCCCGGCGGCTGGCGTGAGGATCCGGCGCTGCGTACCGCCGCCGAGACCCGCTTCACCGCCGCCCGCAAGGCCGGCTACGAACTCCTGGTCGAACGTTTCCTGTACCGCTGGACCCCGGAGTGCGGGCTGCCCGAGCGCTCCGGCCGACTGCGCTTCCGCCCCGAACCCGACGACGAGGTCTTCCGTGACGCGCTGATCCGCATCCACTCCGTCACGCTGGACGCCCATTCCCTGCTCGCCATCGAGGAGGGCGGCATCGAGAAGGCCGCCCAGGAGGAACTCGACTTCTTCCACTGGTGCCCCTCGCCCCGTGAGTGGTGGCAGCTCGCGCACACACCCGAGGGTGAACTCGTGGGCATCCACATCCCGGCCCACAACCCCTCGGGCCCCTGCGTCGGCTTCATCGGCGTCGTGCCCGAACAGCGCGGACACGGCTACGCCTACGACCTCCTCGCGGAGTGCACCCACTTCCTGGTCGAACAGGGCGCGGAGTTCGTCTCCGGCGCGACGGACCAGGGCAACTTCCCCATGGCCGCCAACTTCACCAAGGCGGGCTATCCCGTCGTACGCGAACGCCTGAACTTCCGGGCGCCCGGCACCGACTGATCCGCCGCCGCCCCGGCACCGGCGGACGGTTCGGACCGTCCGTCGGTGCCGGGTGGCATGCTGATCCAGGGTGATCGGCGGCGGACGACGGAGGCGGCGTGGGGTTCGAGGGCGAGGTCTGGCAGGTACGCAGCGGTGCGGACACGGTCGGGGAGATCCTGATCGACGACGCCGACTTCCCCTGGCTCTCGGGCCACTTCACCGCGGGTCCGGGATACGGCGCCGTCCGGGAGCTGTTCGCCCGCGAACTCGCCCTGACCGAACGGGACGACGAGGGGCACTGGCAGCAGTGGGAGGAGGCCTACGAGGAGATCCGGCGGAGCGTGTCGCTGGCCTCGCCGGACGGTCCGGTCGCCGAGTTCCTGCTGCACATCGACGGCGACCGGGCGTGGTTCCGGTGGAGCGACGAGCCGTTCGGCGAGGAGACGTAGGCGGACGCGGGCCGCGACCCGCCCCCCAGCGGCTGCCCCCGCTGCCCCGCCTGCCCTGTCGGAGATCGGCAGCCCCCGCCGTCGCCCGAAAGCGGGCCCGCGTGGGCCGAGGGCTCAGCCGGCCGCGCCGTTCAGCAGCGTCTCCGCCTCCGTGAGTACCTCCGTGACCCGCAGGCCGAACGCGGCGTCGCACGGGTGCGGGCGGCCCGTGCGGGCGGCCTCCAGGAGTTCGTCCGCGGCCCGGAGCAGGGCCGGCACCGCGCCCTCGGAGCTGTCCGGAAGGAGCGTCACGCCCGACTCGCCGCGCAGTTCCACCGCGGATCCGGCCGCCGGGGGTGGGGCCGTGAGGCTCAGCGTCAGGGTGCTGGAGGCGCCGCCGGTGTGGTCGAGGACCAGGTGGACGGTGTCGCCGGGGCCGGGGGCCGCGGCGGCCACCCGCCGTACGTCACCGAGGACCGGCATCAGCACGGACAGGGCATGCGGACCCACGTCCCACAGGGCACCCTTCTCGCGCCGCCACGGCGAGTCGGCGAAGGGGCTGTCGGTGGTGAACACCGACCCCAGCCACTGCGCCCGCGCCGTGAACCAGCCCTCGGTGGCGGCCTGTTCGGCGATCCACGCAGCGGGCTCGGTCAGGAACCGGGCGGTGAAGAACACGACCGAGGCGACCTGGGCCTTCTCGACGGCGTCGACCACGGCCCGCGCTTGCTCGACGGTCGTCGCGACGGGTTTGTCCAGCAGCAGATGGCACCCGGCCCGCGCGGCCCGCGCCGCGAGCTCGGCCTGCACGCCCGGGGGCAGCGCGACGGCCACGGCGTCCACGTCGGCCAGCAGCGCGTCGACCTCGTCGTACGCACGCGTGCCGTGCAGATCCGCCACCTCCTTGGCGGCCTCCGGACGCCTGCCCCACACGCCCACGAAGTCCAGCCCCTGGTGCTCGCTCAGGGCGGGGGCGTGGGCCATCCGGGCCCAGGGGCCGGTGCCCAGCAGTCCGATGCGCATGCCGTCGCCTCTCGATGCCGTCGATCCCGATGGCGACCCGATCTCCGGGCGCCGCCGTGAGCGTCACACGAGGCCGGAGCGCGGGCAACCCCTTTCCACCGGCCTACCGATTCAGTGTCTCGGCTGCTGAATGCGTTCTCATTCTTCTATTGGACCTATGAGGTCCGCCGGGAGGAGGCTGGGACGGTCCGGTGTCTTCGGCATCCCCGTGCGACGCCACCGGACGCCGTCTGTTCCGCGCGCCATCCGAAAGAGGTCACGACCCCATGCAGACCCGCCGCATCGGTGACATCGAAGTAAGCGCGATCGGACTGGGTGCCATGCCCATGTCCATCGAGGGGCGGCCGGACGAGACCCGCTCCCTCGCCACCATCCACGCCGCCCTGGACGCCGGGGTCACGCTGATCGACACCGCGGACGCCTACCACCTGCACGCCGACGAGGTCGGGCACAACGAGACGCTGATCGCCAAGGCCCTCGCCTCCCACGACCGCGGCAAGGACGTCCTGGTCGCCACCAAGGGCGGCCATCTGCGCCCCGGCGACGGCAGCTGGACGCTCGACGGCAGCCCCGAGCACATCAAGGAGGCCTGCGAGGAGTCCCTGCGCCGGCTCGGCGTCGAGGCCATCGACCTCTACCAGTTCCACCGCCCCGACCCGAAGGTGCCCTACGCGGAGTCCGTCGGCGCGGTCCGTGACCTTCTCGACGCCGGGAAGATCCGCATGGCGGGCATCTCCAACGCGGACCCGGAGCAGATCCGGCAGGCGAACGAGATCCTCGGCGGCCGCCTGGTCTCCGTGCAGAACCAGTTCTCCCCGGCCTTCCGCTCCAGCGAGCCGGAACTGCGCCTGTGCGACGAACTCGGCATCGCCTTCCTGCCCTGGAGCCCGCTGGGCGGCATCTCCCGCGCCGGCGACCTGGGCTCCGTCCACGCCCCGTTCGCCCGGATCGCCGAGGCCCACGGCGTGAGCCCGCAGCAGGTGTGCCTGGCCTGGATGCTCGCCAAGTCGCCGGTGGTCGTGCCGATCCCCGGGTCGAGCCGCCCCGAGACGATCCGCGACTCCCTCGCCGCGGCCGATCTCACCCTCACGGCGGACGAACGCGCGGAGCTGGACGCCGTCTGAGACCCGCGCACCCTGTCGTTCGTTCGTGGCCCGGACCGTGCGTGGGCTGGCACCGGCGATCCTCCGCTCTCTAGGATGGACTCCCTGTCCTGCCAGGCCAGTTGGCCCGGCACGAAGCTGGGGGAACGATGGAGACCGGTAAGAAGCTGTCCACGCAGATCGACGCGTCCGTCCCCACCGCGGCGCGGATGTACGACCACTACCTGGGCGGCAGGGACAACTACGCGGCCGACCGCGCGGCGTGCGAGGAACTCGACAAGGTCGTTCCCAGCACCCGCCGACTGGCCGTCAACAACAGGCGTTTCCTCCAGCGGGTCGTCAGGACACTGGCGGCGGAACACGGCATCCGCCAGTTCCTGGACCACGGCTCCGGCCTGCCCACCCAGGACAACGTCCACCAGGTCGCCCAGCGCATCGACCCGGCCTCGCACGTGGTCTACGTCGACAACGACCCGATGGTGCTCGTCCACGGCCGGGCCCTGCTGGAGCAGGACGAGCGCACCGCCGTCATCCACGCCGACATGCGGGAGACCGAGGCGATCTTCTCGCACCCCGAGACCGAGCGGCTGATCGACTTCAGCCGGCCCGTCGCGGTGCTCTTCAACTCGGTGATGCACTGCATCCCCGACAGCGAGACCGACGGGCCGCTCGCCCTGGCCCGCCGGGTGGCCGAGCGGCTGGTGCCGGGCAGCTACATGGTGATGTGCCAGCTGGTCAGCGAGGACCCCGAGGTGCGGGAGTTCGTCACCAACTTCATGGACCAGGCGACCCAGGGGCACTGGGGCCGGGTGCGCGAGGAGAAGGACGTCGCCGAGTGGTTCGAGGGGCTGGACGTCCTCGAACCCGGTCTGGTCGAGGTCTCCACCTGGCGGCCCGACTCCGAGGTGGCCCCCCGTCAGCTCACCCACGAGTGGATCGAGTTCGGCGGCGTGGGCCGCATCCGCTAGCCGAGCGGGAGACCTTCTCGTCCCTCCGGCGATCACGCCCCTCACGGGACCACTCCGGTCCCGTGAGGGGCGTTTCGTTTAGGTGTGCCGGGAGTGCGCAGGCGTCCGCCGGGCGCGTCGGGGTCCGCGGCTCATCCGCCGTAGCGCTGCTCCATCGTCTCGCGGAGCAGCTTCAGGGAGGCGCGGGGTTCGAGTGCCTCGTCGGCCAGCCGGTCGAGGGCGACCCGGTACTCCTCCGTCTCGTCGAGGTCCTCCAGGAAGTTGGCGCTCTTGATGTGCTCCAGGTAGACCACGTCGGGCAGGTCGCCGCCGAAGCGGAGATAGGTGATCGGGATGGCCGGCGCCGACGCGTTCGTCACGTCCAGCGGGACGATCTGGACCGTCACATTGGGCCGCTGGGCCATCGCCACCAGGTGCGTGAGCTGCTCCCGCATCACCTCGCGGCTGCCCAGGACCCGCAGCAGTACCGACTCGTCGAGGACCGCCCACAGCTGCGGGGCGTCCGGGCGGTCCAGCAACTGCGCCCTGCGCGTGCGCAGTTCGACCCGGCGCCGCACCTCGCTCGCGGCGGCCGCGGGCAGGCCCCGCTCCACCACCGCCCGGGTGTAGTCCGGGGTCTGCAGCAGACCGGGCACGTACTGGATCTCGAACGTACGGATCGCGGCCGCCGCCTCCTGGAGGCCGACCAGCCGGTCGAACCACTCGGGCATCAGCCGCTTGTCGTAGCGCTGCCACCACCCCGGCTCACCGGCGCGCTGGAGCAGCCTCAGCAGCACCGACGCCTCGTACTCGTCGGTGCCGTACAACTCCAGCAGGGCGCGGACGTCGCTCTGGGCGGGCGGCCTACGGCCCTTGCCGGACTCGATGCGGGACAGCTTCGCCGCGCTGAAGCCGAGGGCCTTGGCCGCCTGGTCCTGGGCGAGACCGGCGTCCTCGCGGAAACCCGCCAACTGCACGCCGACCAGCATCTTCAGCAGAGTCGGGGCCGGCTCGGGCCGGTCCAGATACGGTTGCAGGCGGGAGATGCGATGCGACTCGGGGGACATCCAGACTCCCAGTAAACCGGCATAGAGGCGGTCCACATTATCGCACCGCATCGTGTCGCACCGCATCCGTCCGAACACGTAAGGGAGTTGACCATCTCGTCACAGCAGATGGTCGAACTCGCCCTCCTTGGCTCCGGCGACGAACGCCGCCACCTCCGCCGGCGTGTAGACCAGCGCCGGACCGTCGGGATCGCGGGAGTTGCGCATCGCGATGGTCCCGTCGACCAGAGGGGCGACCTCGACGCAGTTGCCCTCGGCGTTGCTGTGCCGGCTCTTGATCCAGCAGGCGTCCAACGAACTCGCCCGCACTCCGTTCCGCACTGATGGCACCGCAGTCTCCTTGCTGTTCACGTTCTTCGCCGGGCACCGGGCCCGGCCGTCGGCCGGGTGACAGGACGGGTTCCCCGTCCCTCCCGCCCCATCCGTTCGTTCGTGCAATTTCTCGTGCAATTGCACGCGGACGCTGTCTGCGTGGATAATAGCCACGGCGTCAACCCCATTCGTGACGCCCCGTCTTGACGTCGCATCAGGGAGATGCCGTGTCATCACCTGCGAACCACGTGCTCCGGCAGCCCCACCGGGCGGTGCCGGGGACAGGTGGAGCGGCCACGACCGGCGCCCTCCCGCCCCCCGAGCGACCCGCGGATCCGGGGGAGCGGTCGGCCTCCCGGCCGACGCCGGCGACCGAAGGGGCGGGTGCGGCGGCGCTGCGGATCAGCTGCAGCGGACAAGGCTTCGCCCTGGCCCGCGACTTCACCCGGGACACGCTGCGCCGCTGGTCCCTGGACCACCGCGGCGACGACGCCGCCCTCGTGATCACCGAACTCGCGGCCAACGCCGTGGCGCACGGAGTGCCCGGCTCGGCCACCGGCGAGGAGGAGGTGTGGCTGGGGATCATGCTCGACTCCGACCATGTCCTGCTCACCGTCTCCGACCCGGGCGACGATCCGCCCGCGTACACAGTCACCGGCGACCCCGCCCTGCGGGAACACGGCCGGGGGCTGATCATCGTCGACGCCCTGGCCGAGGAATGGGGCTGGACGCTCAAGCCCCCGGCGGGCAAGACCGTCTGGGCCAGGTTGTCGACCTGCCCTCCTCCCTGACATGACTGCCGCGGAAAGGTCTCACGCCATGCGCACCGCTCCCGAGCACCAGCCGAGCAACGAGCGCACCGACCACCACCGGCCGCCGACCGGGGCGGACCGGTCCACGCCCCTGACCGGCCTGGGACGGGTGCCGTGGCGCGAGATCCAGGACTCCACGGGCAGCGCGGACGCCATCCCCGTCCTCCTCGACCGCGTCGCCCGCGGCGACGAGGACACCGCCCGGGCCGCCCTGGCCGATCTGCGCCGACGCATCTGCCAGTACGGCTTCGTCGTCGAACAGGCCACCGCCGCCACCGTCCCCTTCCTCTGGGAACTCGCCCAGCGACCCCAGGTGGCCTGCCGTGCGGAGATCATCCAGCTGCTCAAGAGCATCGCCGACGCCCGGCAGTGGGAGAACACGGCGGCCGTCTACCCCAAACTGCTCAACCACCGTGAGAACCACGTGGTCTGGGAGCGCAAGGCCCGCCAGGCCGTCCGCGACCGCCGCGGTGCCCTGCGACGCCTGATGGCGGAGGAGGACGCCGACGCCGACATAGCCCGCGCGACGACGGAACTCGCGCGCACGCTCGGCGAATAGAGCGGCCGAACCACTTCCCGCCGGTGCGGTGGACGCATCGGTGACCCAGGCCCGCACGCCCCTCGCCCGCACCGCCTGAGCGGTAGGCCGCGCGGCGATGTCCCGCGCCGGTCCCTGGCCGAGGCCGACCCGTTATTGAAAATGGTTTTCGAACGCAGTACGGTGTGTACGTCGTATACCCCGTGCGTTCGGCCGTTCGGCTGCCCGGGGGTTGGTGCAGGCAAGGGGAGAGGGATCCGGCGTGATAAGTCGGCGTACCGCGCTGCGCGGTGTCGTGGGAGGGGCGGCCGTGGTCGCCGTCGGCGGAGGGCTGACGGCCTGCGGAGAGGGCGACGGGAGCGCACAGCCCGCCGGTGCCGACGCGTCCGCCACTCCGCGCAAGGGCGGGAAGCTGCGGGCGGCGTTCATCGGGGGGAGCGCGGAGTCCACCGACCCGACGCTCGCCGCCGGTGTCGGCATCGACTACGTGCGGGCCCGGGTCGTCTGGGACACCATCGGTGAGCTGGACGGCGGCAAGCCCGTGTGGCGGCTGGCGGAGTCCGTCGAGCCCAACTCCGACGCGACGCAGTGGACCGTACGGATCAGGAAGGGCGTCACCTTCAGCGACGGACGCCGACTCGCCGCCCGTGACGTGCTGTTCAGTCTGCGCACGCTGGTCGAGAAGCGCAGCCCGCAGGGCGGCTTCGCCACGCACCTCGACCTGAAGAACGCCCGGGCCCGCGACGAGCGGACCGTCGAACTGCCCCTCACCATGGCCGACGGGTTCTTCGATCTCGCCCTCGCGCATTCGATGTTCGTGTTCCCCGACGGCACCAAGAACCTCGCCAAGGCCGTGGGCAGCGGACCCTACGTGCTCAAGCGGTGGCAGCCCGGACGCAGCAGTGTGCTGGCCCCGCGCGAGGACTACTGGGACGCGGACAACGGCGGCCCGTACCTCGACGAGCTGGAGCTGATCTCCGTCACCGACGCGGCGGCCCGGCTCAGCGGCCTGAAGTCGGGCCAGTTCGAGTACGCCGGCGGGCTCGCCCTCACCGCTGTACGCACCGAACGCGGCAACAGCGCGCTGCGCGTCGAGACGCCGCCCAAGGACCTCTGGGTCGACCTCAACCTCCCCATGAACCTCGGGCTGAAGCCCTTCACGGACGCGCGTGTCGTGCGCGCGGTGAAGCTGGCGCTCGACCGCGAGTCCCTGGTGCGGACCGTGACGCTCGGCCAGGGCGAGGTCGGCAACGACCTGGTGGGCGCGCACCAGCCGTACTACGACAGCGGCATCGCGCAGACCGCCTACGACCCCGAGCAGGCGAAGAAGCTCCTCGCCCAGGCCGGACAGGAGGGGCTGTCGGTCACGATCCGCACCTCCGACTACGACTACGGCACCGAGGAGAGCGCCACCGCGATGGTGCCGATGCTCGCGAAGGCCGGGATCAGGGCGACGCTCGACAAGGTGCCCGCCGCGGACTACTACAGCGACTTCAAGACGATCCTCAGCACGCCGGTGCAGACCGCCGCCTATCACCCCAACCCGCTGCCGCTGGCGATCCGTACGTACTACGGCTCGACGGCCTCCTTCCCGCTCACCGGAACCAAGGGCGCGGCCGACGTCGATCCGCTGATCGCCGCCATGAACCGCGCCACCCGCGAGACGGACCGCCGGGCGCGCGTGGCGGACGTCCTGCGGCATCTGCACGAACACGGCGGCGACGCGCTGTTCGCCCGGGTGCCCACGGTGTCCGGATCGGCCGCGAAGGCGCACGGGGTGAAGTCGCGCGGCTACGCGGACTTCCCCAGCCTGCGGGACGCGTTCGTCGAATGAGCCCGTCGCAGTCGTGGCGCGCACGCCCGAGACCCGCGTGGGGGCCCCGGTGGTGGGCGGCCCGGAGTGCGTGGGCGCTGCTGGTGCTGCTGATCGTGTCCGTGCTGGTGTTCGCCGCCACCGAGGCGGCGCCCGGCGACGCGGCCACCGCCCGGCTCGGCCCGCAGGCCCCCGCGGACGCCGTCACGGCGCTGCGCGCCCGGCTGGGGCTGGAGCGGCCCGCGCCGCTGCGGTACCTCGACTGGCTCGGGCACGCCGTGCGCGGGGACTTCGGCGCCAGCTACGCCAGCGGGAGACCGGTGGGCGAGCTGATCGCCGACCGGTTCGGCAACTCCCTCGTCCTGGGGCTCGCCGCCACCGCCGTGCTGGTGCCGCTCGCCGTCGGACTCGGCCTGTGGGCGGGGCTGCGGGCCGGGCGGCGCGGTGACCGGATCGTCTCCGGCACGGCTCTCGGGCTGGCCGCCGTACCGGAGTTCGTCACGGGCGCCCTGCTGATGGCGGTGTTCGCGGCGGGGCTGGGCTGGCTGCCGGCCGTGTCCCTGCTCGGCGCCGGGCAGGGGCCGCTCGACGCACCGTCCGTGCTGGTCCTGCCGGTGCTCACCCTGGTCTCGGTGTGCCTGGCGCAGAACCTGCGGCTGGTGCGGGCCGGTGTCGCCGAGGCCGCCCGGTCCCCGGCGGTGGAGGCCGCGCGGCTGAACGGGGTGCCCGAGAGCCGGGTCGCCCTGCGCCACGTCCTGCCCGCCGGGCTCGGTCCCGCGGTCCCGATGCTCGCCCGCTCCGCCGCGTACCTGCTGGGCGGGGCGCTCGTCGCCGAGTCCCTGTTCGGCTATCCGGGCGTCGCCGCGCTCCTGGTGGACGCCACCGCGGCCCGGGACGTCCCCGTGGTGCAGGCGGTGGCCCTGCTCGGCGCGGCCGTCGCGGTGGCCGCGAACCTCGTCGCCGACCTGGCCGTACCACTCCTGGATCCCGTGCAGAGGCACCCGCGATGACCCTGATGTCCGAACGCACGCCGTCCGTGGCCGTCCCCGAGGCCGGCCGGCCGGAGCGGCGGCGCCGGCGTGGACGGGCCGCACTGGCCGTCCTGGTGCTGGTCGCCGCCGTCGCCCTGCTCG
Organism: Streptomyces lincolnensis; assembly: GCF_021173675.1. Classification (GTDB taxonomy): domain Bacteria; phylum Actinomycetota; class Actinomycetes; order Streptomycetales; family Streptomycetaceae; genus Streptomyces; species Streptomyces lincolnensis_B. The sequence goes on from NZ_JAIHON010000003.1 coordinate 242,847, forward strand.
GACCGCTGTTCGCGCAGCACGCCGTGACCGAACCCGTGGACATCCCGTACGCGCCCGGCAGCGGCCGAGCCCCTCTGGGAACCGACCGGTTGGGCTCCGACGTGCTCAGCCGGGTGCTGTCCGGCGGCCGTTCCCTGCTGCTGAACGCACTCGCGGTCACGGCCGCGGTGTGCGCCCTGGGCGCGGTCGCCGGAATGGCCGCCGCCTACCGCAAGGGATGGACCGACACCCTGATCCTGCGCCTGGCCGACGTCCTGCTAGGGCTGCCCGCCTTCCTCCTGCTGAGCGTGGTGGTCGTGGCCACCGGACGGGGCACGGCGGGCGTCGCCCTGGCCGCCGGGCTCGTCCTGCTGCCGGAGAGCATCCGCGTGGTCCGGGCCGCGACCCTGCGCATCCTCTCCCAGGACTACGTGGAAGTCGCCGTCGCCCGGGGCGAGCGCACGGCGAGCCTGCTGGGGCGCGAGGTGCTGCCCAACCTCGCCCCGGTGCTCGCCGCCGACGCGGGGGTGCGCTTCCTCGGTGCGATCACTGTCGTGGCCACCGCCGCGTTCCTCGGCTACGGCGCCCAACCACCCGCCGCCGACTGGGGGTTGATGGTCCTGGAGAACCGCGACGGCCTCACCCTGCAGCCTCTCGCGGTCCTCGCCCCGGCCGTCCTGCTCCTGGTCCTGCTGCTCGCCACGAACCTGCTGCTCGACGCGGCGTTCCCCGGCCCGGAGGTCAGAGCCGTCGGCCGTCGGCGCAAGGCCGCGGCGAGCTTCTCCGAGGCACCGCCGGGCGGCCTGCTGGCCGTGCGCGGACTGCGCGTCGAGAGCGGTGCGGGACACCCCGTGCTCGACGGCGTCGACCTCGACCTCGCGCCGGGCGAACTCCTCGCCGTGGTGGGGGAGTCGGGCAGCGGCAAGACCACGCTCGTGCTCGCCGCGCTGGGGCACGTCGCCCCGGGGCTGCGGCACACGGGAGGCGCCGTACGGCTCGACGGGCACGACCCCATGACGCTGGACGAGCGCCGGCTGCGGCGGCTGCGCGCCTCCGTGTGCGGGTACGTCGCCCAGGATCCGCGCACCGCGCTCACCCCGCACCTGCGGGTCGCCACCCAGATCCGCGAGGTGCTCCGGGCCCGCCGCGTGCCGAGGGAGCAGTGGCCGGAGCGGATGGAACGCGCCGTGCGGCTCGCGGGGCTCGACCGGCCGCAGGAGATCGTCCACCGCCTGCCGCACCAGCTGTCCGGCGGTCAGCGGCAGCGGGCCGCACTGGCGGTGGCCCTCGCCGCACAACCCCGGCTGCTCGTCCTCGACGAACCCACCAGCGCCCTCGACACCGTCACCGCCGCCGCGTTCCTCGCCGACCTGACCCGGCTGCGGCACGAGACGGACACGGCGGTCCTGCTCGTCTCGCACGACCTCGCCTCGGTCGCCACCGTGGCCGACCGGGTGGCCGTCATGGAGAACGGGCGGGTGGTCGACCACGGGCCGGCGCAGGCCGTGCTGACGGACCCGGCGACGGAACACGCGCACGCGGCCGGCCCCGCCCGGCCGGACGCCGGTGACCCCGTGGGGAGCCTGCTCCGCGCCTCCGGCCTCTCACTCCTCCGCGGGAGACCGGTACTCGACGGCGTGTCCCTCGCCCTCGACCCGGGAGACTGTCTGTCCGTCGTCGGCCCCTCCGGCTGCGGCAAGACGACCCTGCTGCGCTGCCTCGCCGGGCTCGACGTCCCCACCGGCGGCGGGATCCACCTGCACGGCGAGCCGCTCGCCCCGGACGTGCGCGACCGCCGGTCCGGACAGCGCCGCCGGGTCCAGCTCGTCCCCCAGGACCCGTACGCCTCGCTCAACCCCCGCCACACCGTGGCCGCGATCGTCGGCCGCCCTCTCGTGTTCCGCCCCGACATACCGGCGGCGCGGCAACCGGCCGAAGTGGAGCGGCTGCTCGCACAGGTGGGCCTGGACCCGCGGCTGGGCGGACGGCTCCCCGGGGCCCTGTCGGGCGGGCAGCGGCAGCGGGTGGCACTGGCCCGGGCGCTGGCCGCGAACCCCGAGGTGCTGCTCTGCGACGAGGTGACCAGCGCCCTGGATCCCTCGGTGGCGGCCGCGGTCACCGAGCTGATCGCCGGCCTGCGGGACCGGTGGGGGATCGCCGTCGTCATGGTCACGCACGACCTGTCGGTCGCCGCCCGCCTCGGAGGCCGCGTGGCGGTGCTGCACGAGGGCCGGATCCGCGAGACGGGACCGGCGGGCCGGGTGCTGAGCCGGCCCGAGCACGACGTGACCCGCGCCCTGGTGGCGGCGATGCCCCACCGGACGCGGCCCGCCGGAAAGGATCTGACACGGTGACCTTAAGGTGGCGGTATGCCGAGCCCGACGACCGACAGCGACGGAACGCGCCCCGCGACCGGGAAGCGCCGCGCCCCGCTGAACCGGGCGAGCGTCGTGGCCGCCGGACGGCGGGTGGCCCGCGACGAAGGGCTGTCGGCGGTGACGCTGCGCCGGGTCGCGGCCGAACTCGGTGTGACGGCCATGGCGTTGTACCGGCACGTCGGCGACAAGCGCGAGCTGCTGGTGGCGATGCTGGACGACGTGGCCGAGCACCTGGTGATCCCGGACCGCGAGGGAACGCCCTCGGACCGGCTGGTGCTGGCCTTCCGCGCCCTGCACGACCATCTGACGGCCGAGCCGTGGGTGACCGAAGTCCTCAAGGCCGGCGAGCTGTTCGGGCCGCGCGCCTCCCGGTTCGTCGAACATGTGCTGGCCCTGCTGGAGGAGGCCGGGCTCGGCGACGAGCGGGCGGCCGACGCCTATTGGGCGCTGTGGTGGTACACCTTCGGGCATCTGTCGTATCTGCCCGCGTTGCGGCCCGAGGGCCGCCCCGCCCGGGCCGAGCTGATGACCCGAGTCCCGGCGACCGACCATCCCCGGCTGGCCCGCATGCTGGCCCGCCCGCCGCGCCAGGCGGCGGCGGAGGACGCGTTCGTGCCCGGCCTGAGGGCCCTTCTGCGGGGCCTGCTGACGGACTGAGACCCAAGGGCCCGTGCCTCGCGCACGGCACCCGACCGGTTCTCCGCCCGCATGTATACGCCGTATATCCATGTCTGCAAGGGGTTTGCCCATGACCCAGGACGTACACCGGGAACCGGCCGCCGAGGCCGACTCCCCGGCCGGCAGCGGATGGCTGCTCGCCACGACGTCACTGGCCGCCGTACTGATGACGCTGGACATCACCGTCGTCAACGTCGCCCTGCCCGAGGTCGCCGCCGACCTGGACGCCGGACTGACCGGCCTCCAATGGGTGGTGAACGCCTACACCCTGACCTTCGCCGCGCTCCTGCTGCCCGCCGGAGCCCTGTCCGACCGGATCGGCCGACGGAGCATGTTCCTGGTCGGCGTCGCCGTCTTCACCGCCGCGTCGGCGGGCTGCGGCGCCGCGCCCGGCGTCGGGACGCTGATCGCCTGCCGCGCCGTGCAGGGACTGGGCGGCGCGATGGTGATGTCGACCGCGCTCGCCCTGATAGCCGGGGCCTACGAGGGACGGCGCCGCCAGTCGGCCATCGGGATGTTCTCCGCGGCCGGCGGCGCCGCGGCCGCCCTCGGGCCGGTCGTCGGCGGCGCCGTCGTGGAGGGGCTCGACTGGCGGTGGATCTTCTACGTCAACCTGCCGGTCGGCGTCCTCATCCTGGTCGGCACCGTGCTGCGCGTGCCCGCCGACCGCACCCGCGAACTGCCCCGCCCCGAGGGCCGGTTCGACCTCGTCGGGCTGCTGCTCGCCGCGGGTGCGCTGCTCGGCCTCAACTACGGCCTGGTGACCGGACCCGAGGACGGCTGGACCTCCGCCTCCGCCCTGCTGCCCCTGGTGGCCGGGGCGCTGCTCGTCGCCGCGTTCGCGGGCTGGGAGACCCGGCGCCGGGACGCGGCGATGTTCGACGTACGGCTGCTGCGGGTGCCGTCGTTCACCGGCGCGATCGTCCTCAGCTTCGTCTGCCGCGTCGTCAGCTTCGGCGTGCTGCCGTACCTGATCCTGTGGCTGTCGGGCATGCTCGGCCACAGCCCGCTCGGCACCGGCCTGCGGCTGCTGGCGATGACGGCCTTCATCATGCTGGTCGCCCCCTTCAGCGGGCTGTTCCTGAAACTGATGCCGACGCGCGGGGTGATGGCCCTGGGCACCGGGATCACCGCGGTCGCGCTGCTCACCATGGCGCGGGTCGGCCCCGACGACTCCTGGCTGGTGATGCTGCCCGGCCTGGTGCTCCTCGGCATCGGCGGGGCGATCGCCTTCCCGCCGCTGATGGGCATCGCCGTCGGGGTCGTGCCCCCGGAGCGGGCCGGAATGGCGTCCGGGATGACCAACACCTTCTTCCCGCTCGGCACGGCGACCGGAGTGGCCGCCTTCGGCGCCGTGTTCAGCACCCGCATCGACCACGACCTGGACGACACCAGGCTCGCGGCGCTCGGCGTCCCGGAGGGAACGCGGCAGCAGGTCCGGGACGCCGTCGCCGCCGGGCAGTTCGGGCAGCTCGAACGCGTCCTGCCCGCCGCGGCCCGCGAACCCGTCCTGGACGCGGCCCGCTCCGCGCTCACCGGCGGCCTGGCCACGATCTGCCTCACCGCGGCCGTGGTCAGCCTCCTCGCCGCCGTCGCCTCCTGGACCCTCATCCGCGACCGGGATCAGCTGACCGCGAAGGAGCCGGCCGATGTCCCCGCCTGACGTCTACGGCCCGGCCGCCGAGTTCTACGACCTGCTCGCCGCACCGGCCTGGGCCCGGCTCGGCCCCCTGCTCCGCAAGGCGCTGGACGGCGTCGACCCGCAGCACGGGCCCCTGCTCGACCTCGGCGCGGGCACCGGGCTGTCCACCGAGGCCGCCGCCGACGCCGTCCCCGGCGCGCGGGTGCTGGCGATGGAGCCGTCCGCCGGGATGCGCATCGCGCTGTCCACCCGCCTCGCCTGCCGGCCCGCGCTCGCCGACCGCGTCACCGTCACCGCGGGCACGGTCCACGACGCGCGACTGCCGCCCCGCCTGTGCGCGGCCGTCGCCCTCGGCGTCGTAGGACATCTCCTTCCCGCCGAACGGGCCGCCCTGTGGCGGGAGTTGAGCCAGCGGCTGGCGCCCGGAGCGCCCGCCGTCGTCGACGTCCTGGACCGCACCGCGCCCCCGACCCGGGCGCCGCTGCGGCTGGCGACGCGGCGCGTGGGCGCGCTGACCTACGAGTCGTGGAGCGAGGGCGCCGACGACGGCTGGACCCTCACCTACCGCGTACGCGAGGGGCAGCGGGTCGTCCGCGAACACGCCGTACCGCTGCCCTGGTCGGGGATCGGCATCGACCTCCTCGCCGAGGAGGCCGGGGCCGCCGGACTCCGGTGCACGCGGCTCGCCCCCGACTTCGCGGTATTCCGTACCACCACCCGAGAGGAACACTCATGACCGGCGCGGCCCTCGCGGACACGCGAGAGGGCACCCCCGACACCGCCCCCCAGCCGCCCGAGGCCCCCGGCTCGCCGCCGGGCCTCGGCGACCTGCTCGCCCCCGTGCGCGGGCGCCTGATCGCCGCGGTCGTCGCCCAGGCGGCGGCCGCGGTCTGCTCGACGATCCCGTTCATCGCGGTCGCCGAACTCGCCCGCGCCCTGCTGGCGTCCGGCGGCCCGGACGAGGGCCGCGCCTGGGCCGCGGCGTGGACCGCCGTGGCCGCGCTGGTGGCCCGCCTCGTGCTGTACGCGACCGCGGGCGTTCTCACCCATCTCGCCGACGCCGACCTCCAGCTCGGGCTGCGCCGCCGCATCGCCCGACACCTGGGGCGGCTGCCGCTGGGCTGGTTCACCGAGAACAGCTCGGGCGAGGTGAAGAAGGCGGCGGGCGACAACATCTCCACGCTCCACCACCTCGTCGCGCACACCGCGCTGGAGGTCACCGCGGCGATCGTCGTGCCGCTGACCGCCCTGGTCTACCTGTTCACCGTGGACTGGCGGCTCGCCCTCGTCGCCCTGCTCCCGCTCCTGCTCGGCGGCCACTTCTTCACGCGGGCCATGTCCGGCGGGGAGGAGGTGACGGCAAAGTTCTTCGGCGCCATGGGCGGCGTGAACGCGGCCGTCGTCGAACTCGTCCAGGGCATCGCGGTGATCAAGGCCTACGGCCGCACCTCCCGCGCCCATCGCGCCTACGACGACGCGGCCGACAGCTTCTCCGTCTTCTTCCGCGACTGGATCATGAGTACGACACGGGCCAGCACATCGGCCGCGCTCGCCCTCTCCGGCCCGGCCGCCCTGCTCGTCGCCACCGTCGCGGGCACCCTGTTCGTCACCCGGGGCTGGACCGACGCCGTCGACCTCGTGCCGTTCGTCCTGCTCGGCCCGGCCCTGACCGGGTCGGTGATGGGACTGGCCCAGTCCGGGCATGCCGTCCAGGGCGGCCTCCAGAGCGCCCGCGAGATCCACGCGCTGCTGGCCGCCCCCACCCTGCCCGAGGCGTCCGAGCCGACGGCACCCGCGCCGGACGGCCGCGTCGAGATGACCGGCGTCGGCTTCAGCTACGACGGCACCACCGACGTCCTGAGCGGCATCGACCTGACCCTGCGGCCGGGCACCGTCACCGCTCTGGTCGGCGCCTCGGGATCGGGCAAGTCCACCCTCGCCCGGCTGGTGCCCCGCTTCTGGGACCCGTCCGCCGGCACGGTACGCATCGGCGGCACGGACGTGCGGGACATCGCCCCGAACGACCTGTACCGGCAGGTCTCTTTCGTCTTCCAGGAACCCCACCTGCTGCGCACCACGGTCCGCGACAACATCCGGCTCGGCCGCCCGGACGCCGACGACACGGCCGTGGAGCGGGCCGCGCGCGCCGCACACATCCACGAGCGGATCACCGCGCTGCCGCGGGGTTACGCCTCGGTCATCGGCGAGGACGCGCGGCTCTCCGGCGGCGAGTCCCAACGCCTGTCCGTCGCGCGGGCGTTGCTCGCCGACGCACCCGTCCTCGTGCTGGACGAGGCGACCTCCTTCGCCGACCCCGAGTCCGAGGCGGCCGTCCAGGAGGCCCTGTCCGCGCTGGCCGCGGGCCGCACCCTGCTGGTCATCGCCCACCGGCTCGCGACCGTCCGCGACGCCGACCACATCGTGGTCCTGGACGGCGGACGCATCGCCGAACAGGGCACCCACGACCGGCTCGTGGCCCTGGACGGCCGCTACGCCCGTCTGTGGGCCCTCCAGCAGAAGGGAGCCGCGCGATGACCGCGCTGCTGACACGCGTACTGGGACGCGAGCAGACCCGGGGGCTGCGCCGCGTCCTGCTCTGGGCGGCCGTCGCCGCCGCCCTCCAGGGAGTGGCGTACGCCCTGCTGGTGCCGCTGCTGACCCGGCTGCTCGGCGACGACCCGGAGGCGGCCTGGCCGTGGGTCGCCGCTCTCGCCGCCGCGACGGCCGGCTACGGGATCGTCGCGTTCGGCGCGGCCGTGCGCGGCAACCGCTTCAGCGCCGACCTCGGACGCACGCTGCACCACCGCATCGGCGACCATGTCGTCGCGCTGCCGCTCGGCTGGTTCGGCGGCGAACGCACCGGCGCCCTCGGCCAGGTGGCGGGACAGGGCGTCGTCCAGGTGATGAACGCCGCCGCCAATCTGCTCCGGCCGCTGTGCGTCGCCTTCGTCACGCCCGCCGTCGTCGTGCTGGCCACGTTCGTCTTCGACTGGCGGCTCGCCCTGGCCATGCTGGTGGCGGCGCCGGTCGCGGCCGCCGCGTACCGCTGGTCCGGGCGGCTGATGTCCCGTGTCGACCGGCAGTCCCACGCCGCCGCCGTGGAGACCGCCGACCGCCTGGTGGAGTTCGCCCGCCACCAGCCGGCGCTGCGCGCCTTCGGACGGACGGCCGAGGACCACGAACTCCTCGACGCCGCCCTGCGCGAGCAGCGCGCCGAGGCCCGCGCCGCCACCCGCCTCGGAGTACCGGGCGTCGCGGGCTTCGCGCTCGCCGTGCAGCTCTGCTTCACCTGCGTCCTGCTGCTCGGCACGGTCCTGGCGGTCAACGGATCGATCGCCGCCGGCGAGCTGATCGCCGTCCTCGTCCTGGCCGTGCGCTTCGTCGAACCCATGGGCGCGGCGGCCGAGCTGGGCGGCTCCCTGCGCGTCGCCCGCGGCACCCTGGAGCGCCTGGACGAGGTGCTGGCCACCGATCCGCTGCCACAACCGCAGAACGCGGCGCCGCTCCCGCGGGAGTACGGCGTGGAACTCGACGGCGTCCGCTTCGACTACGGCGACGGGCGCACCGTGCTCGACGGAGTCGACCTGCGCGTCCCCGCCGGGCGGACCGTGGCCCTGGTCGGCCCCTCCGGCTCGGGCAAGACCACGGTCACCCGGCTGCTGGCCCGCTTCTGGGACGTGAGCGCGGGCACGGTCCGCGTCGGCGGGACGGACGTCCGGGACCTGACGACGGACCAGCTGATGGCGCGGCTCGCCATGGTCTTCCAGGACGTGTACCTCTTCGCGGGCACGATCGAGGAGAACATCCGCGCCGGACGCGAGGACGCCACCGACGAGGAGGTCCGCGAGGCCGGACGGCTCGCCCGCGTGGACGAGATCGCCGAGCGGCTCCCGGACGGCTGGGCCGCCCGCGTCGGCGAGGGCGGCACGGCCCTGTCCGGCGGCGAACGGCAGCGCATCTCCCTCGCGCGGGCCCTGCTCAAGCAGGCGCCGATCGTGCTGCTGGACGAGGCGACCTCGGCGCTCGACGCGGAGAACGAGGCCGCGGTGCAGCAGGCCGTGTCGGCGCTCACCGCGGACCGGACCGTGCTGGTCGTCGCCCACCGGCTCGACACCATCCGGGAGGCCGACCTGATCGCCTTCCTGGAGGGCGGGCGGATCGTCGAGCAGGGCACCCACGAGGAGCTGATGGCGCTCGCCGGGCGCTACGCGGCGTTCTGGGCCGAGCGGGAGCGGGCGAGCGGGTGGCGTCTGGCGGCGCGTCCGTAGACGTCGGGAAGGGCGGCACGGTAAATCACCGTGCCGCCCTTCCGTCTGCGTGTCACCCGGCGGGCGCGCAGGTCACCAGGTGGATACCGGTCCCGGTGACCTGACGGCCGGCGACCCGCAGTCCGGCCCGTGCCACCAGGTCGTCCAGTTGTCCGGGCGTCCGCTCACGGCCGCCGAACAGCACCAGCAGCCGTAGATCCATGGCCGCGGCCACGTCGGCGCGGCGGCCGTCGGTGACCAGGTTCTCCACGACGAGGATCCGGCCGTCCTCGCCGGCCGCCTCGGCGCACCGGCGCAGGATCCGTTCGGCCTCCTCGTCGCTCCAGTCGTGCAGCACCCAGGTGAGCAGATACAGGTCCCCTCCGGCGGGCAGCGGGTCGAAGAAGCTGCCCGGATGCACCGCGGCCCGCTCGGCCAGCCCGGCCGATGCCAGCGCCCGCCCGGCCTCCTCGGCCGCCTCCGGCAGGTCCAGCAGCGTGCCGCGCAGCCCGGGGCGTGCCGTGAGCAGCCGGGTGAGCAGCGATCCGGAACCGCCGCCGACGTCCACCACGTGCCCGCGCTCGGGCCAGGCGTACGCGGCGACGACCTCCGGCGCCGCGAACCGGGTGTGCGCGGCCATCAGGTCGGCGTAGGAGCGGGCGAGTCCGGGGTCCGCCAGGGTGTCCTCCCACAGGGACCGGCCGTGCACGAGCGGATAGGCGGGCTCTCCCGTGCGCACGGTGTCCAGCAGGCGCCCGAAGGCCTGGTCCATGCGCCCGCCCATGCCGTCCAGGTCGTACCAGGCGCGCAGCCCGAACGCGCCGCTGTCCTTGAGGAGTTCGGCCGCGGGCGTGAGGGCGTACGTGTCCTCGGCCGGCTCGGCGAAGACGCCGCGGCCGGTGAGCACGCGCAGCAGCCGGCGCAGCCCGTCCGGGTCGGCGCCCGCGGCCCGGGCGAGGTCGGGCAGGGCCGTGTGCCCGGCCACGATGTGGTCGGCCAGACGCAGGGTGGCCGCGACCCTGATCGCCCACGGCATGACGAGGTCGGCGAGCGCGTTCAGGTCGACGCGCGAGGGGGCGGCTTGCGGAAGGGTGGTCATGTCGCTCCAGCTTCAGGGGAGTACGGGATGCGCGGCGGGGGCGGAGGCACCGCAGACATCGAGGACGGCCGCGACGACCCGCTCCCGTTGCGGAACCAGGTAGAAGTGACCGCCGGGCAGCACCCGGTAGGCGAACGCGCCGGACGTGGCGTCCCGCCAGGCCGCGGTGTCCTGCGGCGTCGCCTCCTCGTCGCGGTCCCCGGCGAGGGCGGTGAGCGGGCAGCGCAGCCGGGCGGCGGTGTCCGGGCGGTAGGTCTCGATCAGGCGGTAGTCGGCCCGCACCGCGGGCAGCACCACGGACCGCACCTCGGGGTCGTCGAGCAGGGCGGCATGGGTGCCGTCCAGGCGGAGCAGTTCGGCGGCGAGGCCGTCGTCGTCCCGCAGGTGGACCGTGCCGGGGCGCTGGCGGTGCGGCCCCGGCCGCCCGGAGACGACCACGTGCCGCGGGCCCACGCCCGAGGACTCCAGGCGCAACGCGGTCTCCCAGGCGACCGAGGCGCCCATGCTGTGCCCGAACAGGACGTGGTCCCGCTCCGGCCGGTCGGCGCGCAGGGCGTCGGCGACGGCCCCCGCGAGGTCGGCCATGGACTCGGCGGCGGCCTCCGTGAGCCGGTCCTGACGGCCCGGGTACTGGACCGCGACCAGCTCCACGTGCGGCGGCAGCAGACGGGCCCACGATGTGTAGAAGGCGGCGCTGCCGCCCGCGTGCGGACAGCACACCAGCGACACGCGCGCCGCCGGTCGGGGCAGCGGGCGGCGCAGCCAGGTGGAAGCAAAGCTGGTCACAGGAGTCGCTCCAGGTGGACGGGGAGCGCGGCGGGGCCACGGCTCATGAAGTCGCCGGCGCGCCGGAAACGGAAGTCGGGGGCGAGCCGCGTTCTCGGGTACCGGTCGATCAACACCTCCGCGGCCACCCGTAGTTGGAGCCGGGTGAGGGAGGCGCCGAGACAGGCGTGCGGGCCCTTGCCGAACGCCAGATGGGCGCGTACCCCCGGCCGGTCGGGCCGGAACGCGTCGGCGTCCGCACCCCAGCGGGCCGCGTCGCGGTTGGCGGAGGCGACGACGGCGACGACGCGTTCCCCGGCCCGCACGGGTGTGCCGGCCACGGTCGTGTCGCGGGTGGCGGTACGCATCTGCCACAGCGCCGGCGGGTCCAGGCGCAGCGACTCCTCGATCGCCTCCGGCAGCCCCTCGGCCCGCCAGTGGTCCTCGCACAGCAGCCGCAGCACCAGATTCCCCAGCGCGTGACGGAGGTTGGGCACCCCGGCCACGATCAGGAAGTGCAGGAACGTCACCGCCTCGGTCCGGTCCAGCCCACCGAGAACACCGCTCAGGACCGGGCCGTCCGCGGCCCGCAGCGCCCAGCGTTCGAACGCGGGCCACTCCGCGTGCGCCCGTTGACCGAGCAGGTCGGTGAAGGCGCCGGCCCAGCGGTCGTAGTCCGCCGCGTCGGCCTCCTCGACCCCGCAGAAGGCGGCCAGCACCGATCGCGGCAGCGGCGCGGCGAACGCGTCGACCAGGTCGGTGTCCGGCTCCAAGCGGTCCGCGAGCGCTTCTGCCCGCTGTCGTACGACGGGTTCCAGCTCCGCCATCACGGCCCGCGCGAAGGCAGGGGAGAGGAGCCGGCGCAGCCGGGTGTGCGCGGGCGGGTCGAGCTGGGAGAGGGCCAGCTCCCGGTCCGCTTCGGGGGTGTCCGGTACGGAGGTGTTGTTGCGGCGGCTCGACCAGAGGGCCGGGTCCGCCAGCACCGCCCGCACCTCCGCGTCGCGGACCACCACGTGCCAGCCGGGCAGCGGGGTGGACACGGGACGCTCGCGGCGCAGCGCGGCGAGCCGGGGGTAGGGGTCGTCGGAGTGGCTCAGGTCGAGCGGGTTGAAGGCGGCGGGCGGGGCGGCGGCCGACGCGCCGGCAGCGGCGGACGGACGGGAGAGCGGGGACGGGCCGGACGCGGCCGCCGAGGTGGTCACAGGCCCTCCCGCTCGCGTACCGCCGCGACCAGGTCGGGCGCGGTGACCGGTTCCGGCGCGGGACGGCGTACCAGGTCCGGGTAGCCGAGCCGGGCCGTGAGGTCCTGCCAGATCTGGCTGAGCGTGAGGTGGTACTGGCCCGCGCGCATCGGGTCCTCGCCCGCTCCGGCCGCGGCCGCCATCGCGCGCAGGGCCCGGCGTACGCCGTCCGGCCACACGTCGGTGTACACCTCCCGGTGCGTGGGCGCCTCGGCGGGGCCGACGGACTGGACGCTCGGCAGATGCACCAGCCGGTGCGCCTCGGTGTCGAAGTCCAGTTCGCCGTCGTCCCCGCGCGGTGCGGGCAGCGCCGGGCTCCACAGGACCGGGCCGTGCGTCCCGGCCAGGAGCAGCGTGCCGCCGGTGAAGCCGAGGGTGGCCCGGTGCAGCAGGTGGGTGTGGTTGTCGGGGTCCTCAGGGTCGAGCTGGTTCAGGACGCGCAAGGTGAGGGGGATGCCGCCGAGCCGGCCCTCCAGAGTGGTGAACGGGCCCCCGTCGGCGCTCGGTTCGCCCAGCTGCCAGGGGCGCAGCCCGCCCAGTGCCTGGCCGAGGATGTCGATCAGGTCGTAGGACACGTGGACCGCGCACGCGCCCTCCGCGTACAGCAGTTCCTGCCGCTCGGCCAGATGACGGGCCGCCGCGAGGAAGCGGCGCACCGGGGCCAGGTGCGGATAGAAGGTGTTGAGCCGGTACTGCACGCCGTGGCGGCGGGCGGCGCGCAGACAGGCGGCCAGCTCCACCTGGTGGATCGGATGCTCGTGCAGCACATGCGTGCCGTGCGCCATCAGCCGTTGCGCGAGCGCGGCCCCCTCTCCGCCGCCGACCCCGTTGGGCACCACCACACAGGCCAGGTCGGCATGGCGGGGCACCTCGTCGGGATCGGTGAGCAGGGGGACGCCGTAGCGCTCCGCGCATGCCTTGGAGCGGGCGCTGCCGCGGCCGAGAACCCCGGTCAGCCGGAACGGGAAGCCCGGCCCCGGATCCCGGAAGGCACTGAGGTACACGCGGCCGAAACCGGTGCCGCAGACGACGACTCGGGTCACGGAGGTCACAGGATTCCTTCTTCCAGGGGGAGTTCGGCGAGCGGCCCGTCCAGCAGCCGCAGCCCGGTCACGGCGGGTGCCTGGGCGAGGCGCCGGGTGAGGCGGGCGGGGTCGGGCAGGTCGGCGAAGTGCAGCTGTCCGCGCGGGAGTTCGCCGCTCAGCAGGGCCAGGGCCGCGTGGGCGGCGGAGGTTCCGGTCAGGGCCGAGGAGTCGGTACCGGTCAGGACGAGCGAGCGCCCGTCCAGCTCGCAGGTCACGGCCTGGTACGGCGTGCGCCCCGCCAGATCGGTCAGGGTGGCACGCGACAGCTCGTCCGCCGCCGCGGCCACGGATCGGCCCGGCGACAGCCCCGCGCGGTGGCGGTCGAGGACCGCGCGGGTGTGCTCGCCGCCGAACACCGTGTACCAGCGCACCTCGCGCAGCCCGTACCGGCCGGCGACGGCCACGGCCTCCTCGGTCAGGTACGGGATCGCCGTCACCGCCCCCGGAAAGTACGGGAGCCGGGCGGCACGCTCCACGGCCAGCGTCCCCGGCACCCGGCGCCCGTCACGCCAGACGGCCGTCACCTCGCCGCCCGGACGGGCCAGCCGGTCCATGAAGTCCCGGGCGGCGGCGGGCGGGAAGTCGGGGAGACCGCCGACGCGCACGGTGAGGGTGCCGCCCCGGGGCCCGCCTTCCTCCCGCTCGCGCCCGCCGGCCAGCAGCCCGGGCAGCAGGCCCGCGAGCCCCGGCATCAGCCCCGCTCCTACCACGGCCGTCCGCCACCGCAACAGCCGTGCGTACGACGGCGGTTCGGACAGTTCCGCCGTGTCGTTGACGTCGACCGCGTCCGCGCCCGCCGACAGCGCCGCGGCCACCACGCGGTGGCCCACGGCCCGGACGGGCCCGGTGGCGTTGACGACCACACGGCACTCGGCGCAGAACGCGGCGAGGGCGTGCGTGTCGGTCACGTCCACCGGATCCGGCCACAGTCCGGCCCCCGGGGGCAGGGCCCGGCCGGGCGGGCGGCGCACCGCCGCCCGCACCGGCCCGACCCCGAGCCGCAGCAGTTCCTCCAGCACGGCACGGCCCACCGCTCCGGCCGCCCCGACCACGCCCACCGCGACCTGCGCGGTCCGGCCTCGGTTCACGGTGCGTCTCCGGCAGCCGCGGCCACCTGGTCGACGTGCGGTGCGCGCAGGCAGCTGAAGTGGTCGCCGTCGACGTCGACCACCGTCAGATCCCCGAGGCACACCTCACGCCACAGCTCGTCCGCCTCCTGCCCGAACCCGGCGAGGAACCGCAGCCGGCCCCGGGGCTGGACGAGGGTGATGTCCCCCGCGTACGGCTGGGTGGTGTGCAGCGAGGCGGCGGCGAAGGCGTGCCGGAACACCCGGTACAGACCCGGCACATGAGCCGCGTCCCCGTCACCGCCCACGGTGCGGGCGATCGCCGCGAGCCGCTCCGGCTGGGGCACCTCGGCCAGGGCGCGCATCCGGCGGGCCACCGCCTCCAGGCGCGGTTCACCGCACAGGGCGGCGAAGGCACCGGCCGGCACCCGGCCCGGGGTGGCGTCGAGGACGGCCCGCAGCGCCGCCCCCAACTCCTCCTCGTCGTCCGGGTATCCGGCCGCCGCCGGGTCCGCGCCGAGCACCCGGGCGAAGGCGTGCTCGATCAGCAGCTCGTCCTCGCACACGAAGGCGGGCGGACTGCTGCTGACCACCGTCAGCCGGTCGACATGCGCCCCGCCCTCGGTGAGCTGCCGGGCGATCTCGGTGGCCAGCTGTCCGCCCAGGCAGTAGCCGGTCAGCCGGAACCGGTCGGCACCGGTCGCGGTCAACCGCCGTACGTGCTCGGCCGCGAGCCGTTCCACGAACTCCTGCGGCGGGATCTGTGTGCACGCCTCGACATCGCCGACGGCCAGACCGACGAGCGGCCCGTACGCGCCGAGCCGGCCCGCGAGATCGCGGTACGGCGCCATGGTGCCGATGCCCTCGTGCACCAGCACGTGCAGCACTGTGCCGTCCGGCGCGTCACCGAGGGGCAGCAGCACGGACGCCTCGCCCGCGCCCGCCTCCGGGGCGTCCGTCCCGCGCAGATGGCGGGCCAGGTCGGCGACCGTCGGGCGGTTGAGGAGCTCCCGCAGCAGCGTGTCGAACTGCTGGTCCGCCGCCTGCGGCACCTCCTCGATCAGCCGTGCCGACAGCTGGGCCAGCAGCAGCGAGTCCGCGCCGAGGTCGAACAGGCTGCGGTCGCGGGGCACGGCGGCGACCCCGAGGGCCGCCGCGGCCACCGTGGCCAGCCGCTCCTCCAACTCGTCGGCGGGCTCGGCGGATTCCGGGACGGCGGCGGTGTGCCGCTCCTCGGCCGTGGCCTCCGCCCGGGCCACCAGGGCCTTGCGGTCCACCTTGCCGTTGGGGGTGAGCGGGAGCGCGTCGAGGACGTGCAGCGCGGCGGGCAGCATGTACACCGGCAGCCGCGCCGCGAGGTGGTCGAGGGCCTCCGCGGGGTCCAGGAGGGCCCGGTCGGTCTTGAAGCGCACGGCGAAGACGTGCTGGCCCAGCGGCTCCAGCGGGTGGCCCTCCTGCGGCAGGCACAGCGCGTTCGCGCCGCCGGCCTCGGCGAACAGGCGCAGCCACTGCTCGCGGGTGACGAAGGTGGCGTCCGCCTCCGCCGCGCTGCGCAGGTCCTCCGCCCCGGTCATCATGAACGCCTGCGAGATCAGGATCTCGTAGTGCTCCCGGGTCGGCTCGGTGACCAGCAGCAGCCCGCCGGGCACGAGCAGCGAGCGCAGCGAGGCGAGCGCCGCCGCCGTGTCCCGGGCGTTGTTCAGCACTCCCGCGCAGACGACCGCGTCGAACGAGTTCGGCGCCAGCCCCTGCCCGGCCGGATCGCCGTCCACGTCGTACAGCCCGTACCGCAGCCTCGGATCGGGCCCGAAGCGCTCGCGGGCCCTGTCCAGGAAGAACGGGCTGACATCGGTGAACAGCCACTCCACCGGTGTCCCGTCGAGCGCCGCCAGCGCGCCCGCCGTGCTCGCCCCGGTCCCGGCGCCCACCTCCAGCACCCGCAGCGGCCGGCCGGCCGCCGCCTGCTCCTCGGCCGCCGTGCGCAGTGCCTCGGCGAGGACCCGGTTGAGGTAGGCGGACATGACGTTCTCGCGGTAGGCCGCGTCGGCGGTCTCCATGCGGGCGCCGGGGAAGAGCAGGTCGACGGCGGCGACCCGGTCCTCCATCAGGGCGTCCAGCCGGTCGGCGTGGGCCCGCAGATAGTCCAGCAGCTCGGTCGGGCCGAGCCCGTCGCTCCATACGGCGGCGACCCGGTCCCACGCCTCGGCGGCCGGAGGCGGGTCGCCCGCCAGGCGGTAACGATCCGCGTCGAGGCTCAGGAGCCCCTCGTCGTGCAGGACCCGCAGCCAGCGCCGGACCACGCGGTGATGACGCGGTGCGGCCGTCGCCCGGGCCACCTCGTCCGCGGTGTGGGCGGCCTCGCGGTCCCCGAACACGCCGCGGGCGCGCAGCGCGTCGAGCATGGACGCCAGCGACGCCTCATCCAGCAGGGTGGCGAACTCGGCGACCCGCTCCGGCTCGGTCACCTCGAAGGCGTCGGCCGCGGCGCGGGCCCGGTGCGCCAGATCGTCCTCGCCCGCCCTCACGACCGGCGCGAGGCGCGCCGGTTCCGCGAAGGCGACCAGGCGGCGCTGGAGCGGATCGTCGCCGACGGCGAGCACGGATGCCCCGCCGACCGCCGGATGGCCCGTCAGCACCGCCTCGATCTCGGCGAGTTCGATGCGATGCCCCCGGATCTTGACCTGTCCGTCCTCGCGCCCCAGGAACTCGATGTCCCCGCCGGGCAGCCACCGGCCCAGGTCACCGGTGCGGTACAGCCGCTCCCCGGTGACGGGGTGGGTGACGAACCGCCGGGCCGTCGTCTCCGGGTCCCCGTGGTAGCCGAGCGCCAGGCCGCTGCCGCCGATGCACAGCTCGCCCGGCACCCAGTCCGGCCGGGGCCGCAGTGCCTCGTCCAGGACGTGGAAGGTCTGGTTGGCGAGCGGCCTGCCGTACAGGATGCTCGGCCGGTCCGGGTCCACGGGCCGCTCGATGGGGTGGTGGATCGACCAGATCGCCGCCTCGGTCGCGCCGCCCAGGCTGATCAACCGCAGCCCCGGCAGCAGCTCCCGCACCCGGTCCGGCAGCCGGACGGGGATCCAGTCGCCGGACAGCAGCCCGAGCCGCAGCCCGGACAGCCCCGCCACGTCGGCCGCGCCGGCGCCGGAGGCCAGGTAGTCGTACAGCATCTGGAGCTGTGCCGGGACCGAGTTCCACAGGGTCACCCGGTGGCGGGCCGCGAGGTCGGCCCAGTGCGAGGGGTCGCCGCGCCGCTCGGCGTCCGGCAGGACGATCGCGCCGCCGTGCGCGAGCGGTCCGAACAGGTCGTACACCGACAGGTCGAAGCCCAGCTGCGCGAGCCCGAGGACCCGGTCGTCCGCGCCCACCGCGAACCGCTCGTCGATGTCGGCGACCGTGTTCAGCGCGGCCCGGTGGGAGACCACCACGCCCTTGGGCTCACCGGTCGACCCGGAGGTGTAGATGATGTAGGCCGCCTGGTCGGGGTCCACCGGCCGGAACTCCACCGCCTGCGACGGCTCCAGCCCGTCGACGGCGAACGTCGGCAGGTCGTACGAGCCCTCGACCCGCGTCTGTGTGAGCACGGCGACCGCGCCGCTGGAGGCCAGGACCTTCGCGCGGCGCGCGGGCGGGTGGACGGTGTCGACCGGTACGTACACGCAGCCCGCGGCCAACGTGCCGAGCACGGCCGGGACCTGCTCCCAGCCCTTGTCCATCACGACCGCGACCCGGTCGCCCGCAGCGACCCCGGCCTCCCGCAGCCGGGCGGCCACCGCCCGGGCGTGCCCGGCGAGTTCGGCGTAGGTGAGGGTACGGTCGGGCGCGATGACCGCCGGGCGGTCGGCGTGCGCGGCGGCCGCGGCGAACACCCGCTCGTGCAGCAGCCCGTCGGGCAGCGGCCGCGCGGTGGCGTTGACGTCCGCCTGCCGGGCCGCCTGGGCCCGCGGCAGCCGCACCGGTCCTGTGCTGTCCCACGGGGCGTCGGAGACGGCCAACTCGCGCACCAGGGAGGCGAAGGCGCCGAACGCGTCATCGGCCAGCCCCTCCGGGAGGACGCCCTCGCGCACGTCCCAGCCCAGCAGGATCTCCCCGCCCGCCTCCATCACCTGGCAGTCGATCCACACCTGTGGTGTCTGCGTGACGCCGTGCACGACCCTGCCGGGCCCCGTGGCCGGCGCCTCCGTGCCCTGAAGGGTGCTGGTGAACACGACCGGCATCAGCGCCTGCCGGTCCGCACGGCGGGCGGCCTCGCGCAGCACCTCCACACCCGAGTACAGCCCGTGGTCCAGGTCCTCGAAGAGCCGCCCGCCGAGCGCCCGGGCCCGCTCCGCGAACCCCTTGTCGGCCTCGGGCTCGACGGCCACCAGCGTGACGGACGTGAAGTCGCCCACGACCCGGTCGATGTCGGGGTGCACCGGCCGCTTGGCGAACACGGGCAGGTTGAGTGTGAAGCGCGGCTTGGCGCTCCACCGTCCGATCACCTCGGCGTAGGCGGCGAGCAGCACGGTGGAGACGGTCAGGTCGCGCCCGGCGGCCCGGCGCCGCAGCGCCGCGGACTCCTCGGCGCTCAGCCGGTCGGCCAGCCGCCGGAAGCGCACCCGCGCACCCGGCTCCTCGGGCAGCACCGGCAGTTCGGGCGCCGCGGGCAGGTCGTCGAGCCGGTCCAGCCAGTAGGCGCGGTCACGGGCCCAGCGGGCGCTGTCCCGCAGCCGCCGCTCGGCGAGCACGTGGTCGCGGAAGGACACCGGTACCGGATCCGGCACCCGCTCGGGCGTGAGGCACAACTGCTCCAGCTCGCCCAGCAGTTGCTGCACCCCGGAGAAGTCGGTGACGAGCAGGTCGACGGACAGGTGCACGAGCAGCCGTTCGGGGGAGTGCGTCAGCCGCACGTCGAACAGCGGCCAGGCGGCCGGGTCGTAGGTGCGCTGCGCCAGCTCCGCCCGGATCCGCTCCGCCTGCCCGGCCTCCGCCACCGGGATCCCGTACGGCGGCAGGTCCTTGAGCACCTGCTGGCCGTCCGGGTGGTACACCGTGCGCAGCGCGTCGTGCCGCTCGACCAGGGTCCGCCACGCGTCGGCGGCCCGCTCGGGGGCGACCTCGCCCGGCAGCTCGTACTCCAGGTAGGCGTGGCAGCCGATCCCGCCGTACGGGAAGGCGTCCGTGCGGCCCAGCAGGTACGAGGACTGCACCTGCGTCAGCGGGAAGGGCAGGTGCCGCCCGTCCGGGTCGGGCACCAGGGGCTCGGCGAACGGGTCGCGCAGATGGGCCAGTACGGCGTCACGGTCGGCGCCCAGCCGCTCGCGCAGGTCCTCGGTGAGGGCGCCCTGGGGCGCCCGGAAACGGATACGGCCGTCCTCCTCCCACAACTCGACTCCAGCGGCGGCCAGTTCCGACACCAGCTCGGCGGCGCTCACAGTTCCCCCTCTTCCCAGTTCTGATCGATGGTGCGGTCGGTGATGTCGTCCACGGCGGCGGCCAGCGCGGCCACGGTCGGGGTGGCGAAGAAGTCCCGCAGCGGGACCTCCACGCCGGTGCGTTCGCGCAGTCGCGCGATGAGGCGGGTGGCGAGCAGACTGTCGCCGCCGGCCGCGAAGAAGCCCTGTTCGCGGCCCGCGAGCGGGCTGTCGGGCAGCAGCTCAGACCAGAGCCCGGCGACCACCTCCTCGGTGGCGCCGCGAGGCGGTCCGCCGGCGTCGGTCCCGGTGTCCGTCGCCACCGGAACGGCGGCGGACCCCTCACCGGCCCGCAGACCCGTGGTCAGGATCGCGGCGTCCCAGTCGTCGGCCGCCGACAGCTCCTGCAGCAAGGCGAGTTGACGGTGCATCAGTGACTCGGTGAGATCGTCCGGCAGCAGCCCGGACACCGCGTCCCAGGTGAGGCGCAGCCCCTCGGCGTCCTCCAGCACCTGGTGGTCGAGCCAGACCTGCGGGGTCTGGGACACCGACCAGTGCGGCGGGGTCAGCAGCCGGGCCCGGTCGTCGTCGATGCCGAGCGCGCTGGTGAACACCACCGGCATGGCCGCCCGGTCGGGACCGCGCTGCTGGGCGAGCTGCCGCATCACCCACACCGCCGACACCGCCCGGTGGTCGAGGTCGGTCCACAGCCGGGCCTGCACCCCCCGCAGCCGCGCGAGCCAGGACTCGCCCGCCCGCGGATGGTGGGCGGCCAGCAGCAGAGAGGTGAAGTCACCGGCGATCCGGTTGACGTCGGGGTGGATCTCCTGCCGGTCGAACAGCGTGAGGTTCACGGTGAGTTCGGGACTCGCCGCGTGCTCGCCGAGCGCGTCGGCGTACACGGCGAGCAGCAGCACGGAGGGCGTGATGCCGTAGCCCCGGGCCCGTTCCTTCAGCGGCTCCCACCTGTCGTACGGCAGATGCGTGGCGCGTCGTGCGAAGCGCGGGCGTCCGACGGCCGACGGCTCGCGCACCAGCGGCAGCCGGGGGGCCGGCGGCAGCGAGGGGAGCCGCTCGCGCCAGTACGACCGGTCGGCCGCGAGGGTCTCCTCCTGCGGCCGGACCGAGGCGAGGTAGTCCCGGAACGTCACGTCCACCGAGGGGAGTTCGGCGTCCGGATCGTCCCGCAGCTGCCGCAGCTCGGTGAAGACGATCATCATGCTGAGACCGTCCAGCAGCAGGTTGTCCAGGCTGACGCCGATGCGGGTCCGGCCGTTGCCGTAGTGGACGGCCCGTACGTCGAACAGGGGCCAGCGGGTGGGGTCGAGGACCTGGTGGGACATCTCCTCGCGGAGGGTGGTGAGGTGTTCCTCGCCGTGGCGTACGGGGATGGTGAAGTCCGGTGTCTCCGTCTCGGGCAGGACGCGTTGGCGTCCGTCCTCGTCGAAGACGGCCCGCAGCATCGGATGCCGTGCGATGAGCCGTCGCCAGGCCCGCTCCAGCACGGCGAGGTCGACGTGCTCCTCGTCGGTCTCGCTGTAGTAGTGCGCGCCGACCCCGCCCAGGTCGAGCTGTGCGTTCCGGCCGATCCAGTACGCCTGCTGCACGTCGGTCGCCTCGAACGGCTCGTGCGCGTGCGCGGGATCGCTCACCAGGACCTGTGCGACCGGCTTCTCGGCGTCCAGAGTCAGGGTGGCGGCGTAGTCCTTGAGGACCGGGTGGGTGAACAGTGCCGCGATCCGGGCACCGCGCACCCCGGCCTCGCGCAGGCGGGCCACGAGGCGCGTGGCGAGCAGACTGTCGCCGCCGAGGGCGAAGAACTCGTCGTCCCTGCCCACCTGTTCGGCACCCAGCAGCTCCCGCCACGCCGCGGCGACCAGCTCCTCCACCGGGCCGTCCGGCCGCCGCGTGGCGTCGGCGGACACCCCGAGACCGGCCGCCCGCTCGGTGAGCGCGGCCCGGTCGACCTTGCCGTTGGCGGTCAACGGCAGCCCGTCCGGCAGGGGCACGAGCGCGGAGGGCACCGCGTGCGCGGGCAGATGGTCGGCGAGCCGCCGCTCCACCTCCGCCAGGTCGAGCGAACCCTCCGGGACCACGAACGCGGTGAGCCGTTGCCTCCCCCGGGGCCCGGTCGCCACGGTGATCGCACGGGCGACCCCCGGCTGCGCGTGCAGCGCCGCGTCGACCTCACCGAGTTCGGTGCGATGGCCGCGGATCTTCAGCTGGTGGTCGCGCCGCCCCAGGAACTCCAGCAGCCCGTCGGGACGGTAGCGGCCCAGGTCCCCGGTGCGGTACCAGCGCTCCCCGCCGTCGGTCACGAACCGGTCGGCGGTGCGTTCCGGATCGCCCCGGTAGCCGGTGGCCACCCCGGCTCCGCCGATCCACAGCTCGCCCGGCACCCAGTCCGGACTGTCCTCGCCCCGCGGACCCACGACCCGGAACCGCTGTCCGCGCAGCGGCGTCCCGTACGGCACCGACGGCCAGCCCTCGGGCGCGCCGTGCGTGGCGTCGTAGGCGTTGGACCAGATGGCGGCCTCGGTGGCCCCGCCCATGGCGACGAGCCGGCAGCCGCTTTCGGCCGGCAGCCGCGTGTGCAGGTCCAGCGGCACCCAGTCGCCCGAGACCAGGGCGAGCCTGAGGCCGGGCGGTGCCTGTCCCGCCGAGGCGGTGAGCAGCATGTCCAGGAGCATCGGTACGGAGTTCCAGACGGTGACACCGTGCCGCGCCGCCAGATCCCGCCACCTCTGGGCGTCCCTGCGCTCCTCCTCGGCGACCAGGACGAGTGCGCCGCCCGCGCCGAGCAGCCCGAAGATGTCGTACACGGACAGGTCGAAGTCGAGCGCGGAGACGGTCAGGACCCGGTCGCCGGGGCCGACGCCGTGCCGTTCGTTGATGTCCTCGACGGTGTTGGCGGCGGCCCGGTGGGTGAGCTCGACGCCCTTGGGCTCACCGGTGGAACCCGACGTGAAGATCACGTACGCGCACGAGTCCGGGTCGGCGACCACGGGTCCCGCCAAGGGCGCGGGCAGCGGCCCGGCGAGGAACTCCGCGTCGAGCACGCACCGGGCGCGCGACGCCCGGAGCATCCGGTCGCGCCGCACCGGCGGCTGGTCGGCGCCGACCGGGACGTACGCCGCCCCCGCGGCGAGCACACCGAGCACGGCACAGATCTGCTCCGGCCCCTTGGGCAGCGACACGGCGACGGTGTCACCGGGTTCGACCCCGCGCGCCGCCAGCGCGGCGGCGACGCGCAGCGCCCGCTCGCGCAGCTCGCCCCGGGACATCTCGCCGTCCTCGCCCCAGAGCAGGGCGGGGGAGTCGGGTTCTGCGGCGGCCCGTTCGAAGAACGGCAGGTGCAGGGCGCGTTCGCCGCCGGGCCTGCCCGTGGCGTTGACCCGCTCGCGCACCGCGCGCTGTCCGTCGGGCAGCAGCGCGGGCCGGGGCAGCCGCCAGTCGCCGTCCGCCAGATGGCCGAGCAGCTTCTCGAAGGCGGTGGACATCGTCTCCACCAGGTCCGCGGGGAACAACCCCGTGACGGCGTCCCACTGGTGGCGCAGTGTTCCGTCCCGGCCCTCGTACACCTGGAGGTCGAGCCAGACCTGCGGGGTCTGGCTGACGCCCCACACGCGCTCCGGGAATCCGTCGGGCGCGTCCATGGACACGCCGTCGTCCACGCCGAGCGCGCTGGTGAACACCACCGGTACGGCGGCCTCCCGCTCGCCGCGTGCCCGGGCCAGCTCGCGCATCACCCACACCGCGGAGACCGAGCGGTGGTCCAGGTCGCGCCACAACTGCTCCTGGAGTCCGCGCACCCGGGTCAGCCAGTTCTCGCCGGGACGCGGGCGGTGGGCGGCGAGGAGCAGCGAGGTGAAGTCCCCGAGCACCCGGTTGATGTCGGGGTGGATCTCCTGCCGGTCGAACAGGGTGAGGTTGACGGTGAGTTCGGGGCACTCGCTCCAGGTGCCGAGCACCTCCGCGTAGGCCGCCAGCAGCAGGGTGGAGGGGGTGACGCCGTGCTCGCGGGCCCGGTCCTTCAGACGGTGCCAGCGCTCGGCGGTCAACTGTCCCGAGGTGCGCGTGAAGCGGGGGCGGCCGATCGTGGCCGGGTCGCGCAGCAGCGGCAGCCGGGGCGCCGGCGGCAGTTCGGGCAGCCGGTCGCGCCAGTACGCCTGGTCGGCGGCGAGCGTCTCGGGTGCGGGGCGGACGGAGGCGAGGTAGTCGCGGAACGTCGGTTCCACGGGCGGCAGTTCGGCGTCGGGGTCGGCGTAGAGCGCGCCCAGCTCGGTGTAGACGGTCATCATGCTGAGGCCGTCGAGGACGATGTTGTCGAGGCTGACGCCGATGCGGGTCCGGTCGTCGCCGTAGTGGACGGCCCGTACGTCGAACAGGGGCCAGCGGGTGGGGTCGAGGACCTGGTGGGACATCTCCTCGCGGAGGGTGGTGAGGTGTTCCTCGCCGTGGCGTACGGGGATGGTGAAGTCCGGTGTCTCCGTCTCGGGCAGGACGCGTTGGCGTCCGTCCTCGTCGAAGACGGCCCGCAGCATCGGATGCCGTGCGACCAGGCGGCGCCAGGCCGCTTCCAGCCGCGGCAGGTCCACGTCGGTGCCGTCGAACTCCGAGTAGTAGTGCGCCCCGACCCCGCCGAGCCGCATCTCCTCGGCCCGTCCGAGCCAGTAGGCCCGCTGGACGTCCGTCGCCGGGAAGGGCTCGTGCGCGTGCTCGGGCTCCGGCACCAGCGCGGGGACGGCGGAGCTGCCCGCGTCCAGGGTGAGCGCGGCGGCGTAGTCCTTCAGGACGGGGCGCGTGAACAGGTCCGCGATGCGGGCACCGCGGACCCCGCGTTCGCCGAGCCGGTGCAGCATCCGGGTGGCGAGCAGGCTGTCGCCGCCGAGCGCGAAGAAGTCGTCCTCGCGGTGCACGCCACGGGAGCCGAGGAGGTCCCGCCACACCTCGGCGACCAGTTCCTCGGCACCCGGCCGGGGCGGGGTACCCCGCCGGCCGCCGTCCTGTGCGGACGAGACGTGCCGGGCGAGGAGTTGGCGGACCGCGCGCCGGTCGACCTTGCCGTTGGCGGTCAACGGCATGACCGGCAGCAGGACCAGCCGGTCGGGGACCATGTACGACGGCACCTGGCCCGCGACGAAGGCGCGCACCCGGTCCGTGTCGCAGGGCACGGCGTCCGGGGCGCGGACCGCACGGATCAGCAGCGCGGGCTCCTGGTCGCGTACGGAGGTGTCCACCTCGCCGAAGCCGTGGCCGCGCAGCACCTGCTCCCAGGCCGAGGGCGGCAGCAGCGGGCTGCCGGCCGCCCGGCGGGCCGGGTCCGCGGTCGCGAACCCGCGCGTGGGCAGCGCGGCGCAGATCAGGGCCAGCGGCGGCAGCTCGCCCTGCTCGACCGCGAGCAGGACACCACCGGGAGCCAGCAGCGCCGCCGCCTGGGCGACTCCGGCGGCCGGGTCGTCGAAGGCGTGCAGGGCGCCGACGGCGAGCACGGCGTCGAATGCGCCGGGCAGCCCCTCGGGCAGCGCGCCGTCGGGCAGCGCCCGGAACCGCAGGTCGTGCGGCAGGCCGGCGAGCCGGGCGCGGGCCTGCTCCAGCAGCGCGGCGGAGGTGTCGAGCAGAGTCACCTGCACGTTCTCCGCCGGGAGGTGCTCCGCCACACGGAGGGCCGCCAGTCCACCGCGCGCCCCGAGGACCGCGACCCGCAGCACACCCCGGCCCGGTTCCGCGGCCAGGGCGCGCAGCGCGTGCGCGCACTCCCGCGCCGCCACCGCACCGGCGGGCAGCGCGTCGAGCGCCGCCTCCGGTGAGAGCACGGGGTCGTCGAGGAGTTCCAGCGGATCGCGCTCGCCGGTGACCATGGCCCGCAGGTCCGCCGTCCGCTCGGTCAGCCGGGCCAGCACGGGTTCGAGGCGGGTTCCGGCGACGCGTTCGGCCAGGGTCTCCGCGTGGACGGGCGCCGTGTGCCGGCGCAGCCGGTCACGCCACAGGTCCGCGAGACCGCGCATGTGCTCGGCCGGCCGCGGCCCGCCGTCCAGGATCCGGCCCAGGGCATGCGCGACGACCTCCGCCTCCAGCGGGTCCGGCCGGGAGGCCACCACCCGCGGACGCACCCCGTCGCCCCGGCCCGCCCCCTCGCCGAGCGCCGGCGCGTAGGCGGCGACCAGTGCCCGCGGTCCCGCGTCGGTGTCGCCGACGACGGCCGCGACCGCACGGCCCACCCCCGGCGTTCGCTCGACAGCCGCCTCCACCTCGCCCAGCTCCACGCGGTGGCCGCGCAACTTGACCTGGGAGTCGGCCCGGCCGAGGAACTCGACGGTGCCGCCGGGCCGGTAGCGGGCCAGGTCGCCCGTGCGGTACCAGCGCAGCCCGTCGTGCCGGACGAACCGGTCGGCGGTGCGCCCGGGGTCGCCGAGGTATCCGTCGGCCACCCCGGCACCGCCGATCCACAACTCGCCGGGCACCCAGTCCGGACAGTCCCGGCCCCGGGCGTCGACGACCCGGCACCGCACGTTGCGCAGCGGCGTCCCGTACGGCACCGCCGTCCAGTCCTCCGGCACCGCGGCGCCGTTCACCTCGCAGACCGTGGAGTGGATCGCGGTCTCCGTCGTACCGCCCAGCGCCACGAACCGGCAGCCGGGCGCGCGCTCCGCCAGCCGTCCGGGCAGGTCGACCCCCACCCAGTCACCGCCCAGCAGCACCAGCCGCAGTGCCGCGAGGCCGTCTCCGGCGGTGCTGAGCAGCATGTCGAGCACGGACGGGACGCAGTTGAGGACGGTGACGCCGTGCCGGGCCATCAGCGTGTGCCAGCGTGCCGCGTCCCGCCGGTCCTCCTCCCGCACGAGCACGACGGCACCGCCGGCGGACAGCGGCCCGAACAGGTCGTACACCGACAGGTCGAAGTCGAGCGCGGACAGGGCGAGGGTCCGGTCGTCGCCGTCCACGGCGAAGCGCTCGTCGAGGTCGTCGACCGTGTTGCGCGCCGCGCGGTGCGGTACGACGACCCCCTTGGGCTCACCCGTGGAGCCGGAGGTGAACAGGATGTACGCCGGGTCGTCCTCCGGCACCGCGACCGGCTCCTTGACCGGCTCGTGCGCCAGCGCGTCCGACACCGTCAGCGCCACCACACCGTCCGGCAGCCGCGCCGTGTCCTCGGTGACGAAGGCGACCCGGGCCTCCGCGCGGGCCAGCACCCGGTCGCGGCGGGCCGGCGGGTGGTCGCGTCCGACCGGCACATAGGCCGCGCCCGCGGTCAGCACGCCGAGCACGGCGGCGATCTGGTCGGGTCCCTTGGGCAGGCAGACGGCGACCCGGTCGCCGGGGCCGACGGCGTGCGCGGCGAGCGCGGCGGCGATCCGCCGGGCGCGCTCGGCGAGTTCGCCGTACGTGAGGACTCCGTCGGCGCCCCACAGCAGCGCGGGCCGGTCCGGGGCGCGCTCGGCGCCGTTCAGGAAGTCCTCGTGGAGCAGCAGTCCGGTGCGCGGACCGTCGGTGGCGTTGGCCCGCGCGCGTGCCTCCCGCTGGGTCTCGGGCAGCAGCTCCGGGACGGGCGCGTCCCAGGGGGCGTCGGAGGCGGCGAGGGTGTCCACCAGCGTGCGGTACGCGGCGAACATGGCGTCCAGCATGTCCTGGGGGAACGCCTGCTCCAGCGCGTCCCAGTTCACCAGCAGTCCGCCGTCGAGCTCGGTGACCTGGGCGTCCAGCCACACCTGCGGCCCCTGCGAGATGATCCACACCGGCCGTCCGAAGCAGGCTCGCACGTCCTCGGAGAACAGCTCGCCCAGGTTGAGGGCGCTGGTGAACACCACCGGAGCGAGGACCCGCCCGCCGCCGCGCTGGGCCCGGTTCAGGTCGCGCAGCACCTCGACACCGGAGTAGGAGGCGTGCGCGGCGTCCTCGAGGAACCGCTCCTGCATCGTCCGGGCCCGCTCCTGGAACACCTGGGGGCCGGACACGTCGGCGGTGAGCAGCACCGACCCGGTGAAGTCGCCCACGAGCAGCGGTACGTCGGGATGCAGCGGCTCGCGGTCGAACAGCGGCACGTTCAGCAGGAAGCGGTGCTCGGCGCTCCAGGCGGCGAGCACCTCGGCGTACGCGGTGGCCAGGGCCATGGCCGGGGTGACGCCGTGCCGGTGGGCACGGGCGAACAGGGCCTGGCGTGCCTCGGGCGGCAGCCAGTGGTGGCGGCGGGTGACGCGGGGGCGGACCGGCTCCTGGGCGACGGGCAGGGCGGGTGCGCCCGGCAGGTCCGGCAGCCGGGCCGCCCACCAGGCCGCGTCCCGCCGACGGTCGCGCTCCCGCTCGGGGGAGGCGGCCCGGTCGGCGAGATAGCGGCGGAAGCTGTAGCCGACGGGCGGGAGGGTCTCCGTACCGCCGTAGAGGGCCGCGAGGTCGGCCAGGAGCACTCGCAGGCTCAGCGCGTCGGCGGCGAGCATGTCCAGGTTGAGGTGGGTGCGGGTCCGGCCGTCCGGCAGCAGTGACAGCTGTACGTCGAAGACCTCGCCCGCGCCGACCCGCAGCATGCGGTGCGACAACGCGTCCCGCAGCTCCGCCAGCCGGCGGTCCACCTCGTCCTCGGGCAGCGCGCGCAGGTCGTGCACGCGCAGCCCCGGCCACGCGGAGGCGGCCGGGGTGTGCTGGCGGCCGTCGTCACCGAACACGGACCGCAGCTGGGCGTGCCGGGCGAGCAGGGCGCGTACGGCGCGCTCCAGGCGCTGCGGGTCGACGCCCTCGCCGTCGAACTCGTTGTAGAAGTGCGCGGCCACGCCGCCGAGTGCGTGCTCCTCGCCGCGGCCCACCCAGTAGGCGTGCTGCATCAGGGCCAGATCGAAGGGGGAGGTTTCGTCGTCGGCTCGGGTGTCGGCTCGGGAGCCGATGTCGGCGGGGGCGGGGGCGTTCGCGGGCGGTTCGGGGGCGTCGTCGGCGGGCCGGCCGTCGGGGCTCGGACATCGCTCGGCCAGCAGTTCCCGCCAGGCGTGCAGCGTGGGGGTGCGGGCGAGCTCCGCGAAGGTCAGCCGGATGCCGGCGCGGCGCAGGGCGGCGGACACGGTCATCAGGCGGATGGAGTCCAGGCCCTGCTCGATGAGGTTGTCGTGGGGGCCGACCCGCTCGGCGTCGGGGCCGAGCCAGTCCGCGAGCAGGGGACGGATCGTCCGCGGGAGATCGGGTTCTGACACTGCGTCACCAGCCTCGATGGCTTCAGTTATTGAAAATGATATTCATTTACTACAGTATGAAGAGGGGGATGGACAAGCCCCTGCCGAGCAGGACACGACCAGAGGGGGACCACGTGCTGGACGGCTGTACGCCCTGGCCCGAGGAGCTCGCCGCGCGCTTCCGGGAGGCCGGACACTGGCGAGGCGAGACGTTCGACCGGCTGCTGCGGGCCTGGACCCGCGCCGACCCGCACCGCATCGCCCTGGTCCACGGCGACCGACGGCTGGACCGGGCGGAGCTGGAGCGGTCCGCCGACCGCGTCGCACATCGGCTGGCCGGACTCGGCGTCCGGGCGGGGGAGCGGGTGGTCCTCCAGCTCCCGAACGTGCCCGAGTTCTTCACCGTCTTCTTCGGCCTCCAGCGACTGGGCGCGATCCCCGTCCTCGCCCTGCCGCTGCACCGCCGCAGCGAGATCGTCCACCTGTGCCGGCTCTCCGGGGCCGTGGCCTACGTCGCACCCGACGTCCACCAGGGTTTCGACCACCGGGAACTGGCCGCCGAGGTGGCCGAGGAGTGCCCGGACCTGCGTCACGTCCTGGTGGTCGGCGACCCCGGCGCCCATCTCCCGCTCGACGGCCCGGGCGCCGCCGGAGAACTGCCACCGGCTCCGGACGACGCCTCCGAGGTCGCCCTGCTCCTGGTCTCCGGCGGGACCACCGGGCTGCCCAAACTGATCCCGCGCACCCACGACGACTACGCGTACAACGTGCGGGCCAGCGCCGAGCTGTGCGGGTTCGGCCCCGGCACCGTCTACCTCGCCGCGCTGCCCGTGGCCCACAACTTCGCGCTCGGTTGTCCCGGAGTGCTCGGTGCCCTGCACGCGGGCGGCACCGCCGTGCTCACCGACGAGGCCGACCCGGACACGGCGTTCGCCCTGGTCGAGCGTGAACGCGTCACCGTGACCGCGCTCGTGCCGCCGACCGTCCGCATCTGGGCGGCGGCCACCGAGTGGGACGAGGCGGACCTGTCCTCGCTGCGGCTGCTCCAGGTCGGCGGCGCCCGGCTCCTGCCCGAGCACGCCGCCCGGGTGCGCGCGGCCTTCGGCCCCGTCCTCCAGCAGGTCTTCGGCATGGCGGAGGGCCTGCTGAACTACACCGAACCCGACGCGCCGGAACACGTCGTCCTGCACACGCAGGGCCGGCCGCTGTCCCCCGACGACGAGGTCCGCGTCGTGGACGAGCACGACCGCGACGTCCCGCCCGGCGCGACCGGCCGGCTCCTCACCCGCGGCCCCTACACCCTGCGGGGCTACTACAAGGCCACCGCCCACAACGCCACCGCGTTCACCGCCGACGGCCACTACCGCACCGGCGACCTCGTCCGGCGCACCCCCACCGGCCATCTCGTCGTCGAGGGACGGGTGAAGGAGCAGATCAACCGCGGAGGCGACAAGGTGGCCGCCGCCGAGGTGGAGGAGCAACTCGCCCACCACCCGGCGGTCCTGGACTCGGCCGTCGTCCCCGTCCCGGACGACCTGCTCGGCGAACGCACCTGCGCCTTCGTCGTCCCCAGGGCCGGTACCGCCGCCCCCGACCGGAACGCGGCGGCCGCCTTCCTCCGGGAACGCGGCCTGGCCCCGTACAAGATCCCCGACCGGGTCGAGAGCCTCGACGCCCTCCCGGTGACGGCCGTCGGCAAGACCGACAAGAAGGCACTGACGGCGCTGGCGCGCGAGCTCGCGACCGAGGGCGCGCGGCGCAACGAAGGGAACCCCCGTTCATGACCGGCACGACCGATCCCCGGCCCACCGCCGTCCCCGTCCCCACCGCCTCGACGTCGAGTTCACCCCGGATGCCCAGCGCCTCACCCGGTTCCTGGGACCCCCAGGACTCCCGGACCTGGAACTCCTGGGCCGACGCCCTGCCCGCACTGGGTCCCGAGCACACCGTCGAGTCCCCCGAGAGCCCGGCGGAGGCGGCGGTCCGCCTCGCACGTGCCGGGGTCGGCGGCGAGTACGTCGTCTACGAGCGCGCCGGGGTCTGGCACTACGCCTGCGGTCCCGCGGCCACCGTCACCCTGGACGCCGAGCGGATCACCGCGCGCTGCGGCAACCGATCGCTGACCCGGCCCCTCGGCGCGGCGCCGATGCGGCAGATCGCCGACGTCCTGGCCCAGCTGCCGCACCGGGGTTGGCGGGTGTACGGCTGGGCGGCCTTCGAACTGGCCCACCTGCTGCACCCCGACACCGGGGACACGGGACGGGACCCGCTGCTCCATCTCATGCTGCCGACCACCGAGGTCGCCCTCACCCCGGGAACGGCACGCATCCGCACGGCGGACCCGGAGCACCTGCCGCTCATGGCCAAGGCCCTGGCCGGCCCCACCGGGACGGTCGGCGAGGGCCACGACGACGTGGAGGAGCTGCTGAGGTCCGGGGCGGAGCCGTACCAGAACGCCGTCACCCGCACCGTGGCCGACATCCGGGCCGGCCTCCTCCAGAAGGCCGTCCTGTCCCGGCCCCTGCCGCTGCCCGCGCACACGGCGCCCGACCTGACCGCCAGCTACCTGGCGGGCCGCGGCGCCAACACCCCCGCCCGGTCCTTCCTGTTGGACCTGGGCGGCTGGCGGGCGGCGGGCTTCAGCCCCGAGACCGTGGTGGAGGTCGACGGGGCCACCGGCCGCGTCTCCACGCAGCCGCTCGCCGGTACCCGCGCCCTCGCCTCCCACCCCGACGAGACCGCACGCCTGCGGGCCGACCTGCTCGGCGACCCCAAGGAGATCCACGAACACGCCCTCTCCGTCCGCCTCGCCGTCGACGAACTGGCCGGTGTCTGCCGGCCCGGCACGGTCGTGGTCGAGGAGTTCATGACGGTCCGGGAACGCGGCTCGGTGCAGCACCTCGCCTCACGCGCGGCGGGACAGCTCGGCGACGGCCGGGGCCCCTGGGAGGCCTTCGCGGCCCTGTTCCCCGCGATCACCGCCACCGGCTGCCCGAAACCGGAGGCGCTGCGCGCGATCAGCCGCTACGAGGACGAACCCCGCGGGCTGTACGCCGGAGCCGTGTTCACCGCCGACGACCGGGGATCTCTCGACGCTGCCCTCGTCCTGCGCACCGTCTTCCAGCGCGACGGCCGCACCTGGCTGCGGGCGGGAGCCGGAGTGATGGGGCAGTCGACGCCGGAACGGGAGTGGGAGGAGACCTGCGAGAAGCTCCGCAGCGTGGCCCCGCACCTCCGCCCCGGCTCCGGCACGGCTCCCGCGGAGCCACGGTGAGGGGGGAGGGTCACAGCCGCGTGGCCGTACGGATCAGCCCCGCCAGGGCGAGCGAGCGGCTGTGCGCGGGCCAGGCGATGTGGGTGACGACGGGGGGCGCGTCGCTGAGCGGGACGGCGGTGTGCTCGGACCACAGCCAGGCCCGGGCGGATTCGGGGAAGACGGCCAGCGTCCGGCCGAGCGCGATCAGTTGGGCCAGCTGCGTCTGGTCGCGGATCTCGGGGCCCGGGCCCGGCGGGTAGGTGCCGTGCTGCTGCCAGCGCGCCGGTGGCAGGTCGGGGACGTCGCTGATGTCGGCCAGGGACAGCGTCTCGCGCGCCGCGAGGGGGTGCCCGGCGGGCAGGACGGCGATCTGTCCCTCGGTCATCAGCTCCTCGCTGTCGAACCCGGCGAGGGAGTTGAACGGCGCGTGCATGAGAGCCACATCGGCGCGGCCGTCGCGCAGCAACTCCGGCTGCTCGCACATGCCGCACGGCAGCACCTCGATCTCCGCGGCATCGGGTTCGGCCGCGTGGGCGGCGAGAAGCTTCTGCAACAGCTCGTGGGACGCCGCCGCCTTCACCGCCAGCACCAGACGATCGCGGGCGCCCTCCGGTCCGCCGGAGCCGCCGGCGCGACGGGTGCGGCGGGTGGCGGCGGTGATCGCGTCGAGGGCCGCGCGGCCCTCGTGCAGCAGCACCTCTCCGGCGCCGGTCAGGCTCACACCACGCCGGTTGCGCTCCAACAGGCGGACACCGAGGCGCCGTTCGAGCCGCTGGATCGCCCGGGACAGCGGCGGCTGGGCCATCCCGAGGCGCTCGGCGGCACGGCCGAAGTGCAGCTCCTCGGCGACGGCCGTGAAGTACCTCAACTCGCGGGTCTCCAAGGGCTCCAGGGTGTCCATGGCCGCACCATACCTGTGATACCCGACGGGTATGACAGAGCACCGTATCGGTGTTGGATGCGCCGCTCGTCCGCGCGTGACCATCAGGGGCATGAGCGAAACGAAGAACGCGCTGGTGACCGGCGCGAACAAGGGCATCGGGTACGAGATCGCGGCCGGGCTGGGCGCCGTCGGGTACCGGGTGGGCGTGGGAGCGCGCGACGAGGCCCGGCGTGAGACCGCCGTGGAGAAGCTGCGGGCCGCGGGGGTGGACGCGTTCGGGGTGCCGCTGGACGTGACCGGCGACCGGAGCGTCACCGAGGCCGCGGAACTGATCGAACGACGGGCCGGGCGCCTGGACGTCCTGGTCAACAACGCCGGCATCTCGGGAGACACCGGGCCGGGGTGGGTGCAGGACCCGACCATGCTCGACCTCGACCTGGTCCGCACGGTCGTGGAGACCAACGTCCTCGGTGTCATCCGGGTGACCAACGCGATGCTGCCGCTGCTGCGGCGCTCGGCGTCACCCCGCATCGTCAACGTCTCCAGTGCCGTGGCCTCCCTGACCCGGCAGGCGGACCCGGGGATCGAGATCGGCCCTGTCATGGCGGCCTACGCGCCGTCGAAGACGTTCCTCAACGCCGTCACCGTGCAGTACGCCCGCCAGTTCACCGGTACGAACATCCTGATCAACGCCGCCTGTCCGGGCCTGGTCGCGACCGACTTCACCGGCTTCCACGGACCCCGCACACCCGAACAGGGCGCGGCCACGGCGATCCGGCTCGCCACGCTGCCCGACGACGGCCCGACGGGCGCGTTCTTCGAGGACGACGGCGCCATCCCCTGGTGACGCCGGATTCCGCCTGCCGTCCGACGCTCCCGGCGCCGGTCCAGAGGCCCACGGACTCCGAAGAACTCCGATCAATTGCCTCCCGTGGCTCCAACTTCTTTCACCCTACGCACCGTTGACACGATCCGGACCCCAGATCAATCATCATACATCCGATGAATGGGAGCCGCTCATGAGTGCGTATCCAAGACGTCAGGTGCTGGGCGTCGCGGCGGGTGTGACAGCCGCGGCGACGCTTCCGCCGGCCGTGGGTGCCCGGGCGCGGGCCGCGGACGGGACGACGGGGCAGGCGGGGCGGGCGGGGGAGTGGGTCTCGGTCCCCGACCCGGTACCCGTCCCCCTCGACGCCCTCTTCGACAACGACGGCATCGACACCGCCACCGCACGCGGCGGCGACTTCGACGGCTCGGGCTACACGTTCCCGGGCGAGGAACTCCCGGCCGGACGGATCGACGTCGACGGGATCTCCTTCCTCTTCCCGTCGTCCGCCGCTGGCGCCGGGAACAACGTCGTCGCGCTCGGCCAGCGCGTCGACCTGCCCAAGGGCCGTTACATGTCCGCCCTGTTCCTCACCGCGGGCAGTTACGGCGACGCCTCGGGCACGGCCACCGTGCACTACGCGGACGGCTCGTCCACCACCGCGGCACTGGGAGGTGCGGACTGGTACGCGGCGGGCGGCCCGCTGTCGGCCGCGTACCGCTACGGGCCGGACGGCACCAAGGACGAGCACAGCGTGGGGATCGGCGTATCGGAGGTGTGGACCGACCCTCGGCGGGAGGCGGTCGCGCTCACGCTGCCGAAGACCAACCCGGTCGAGGTCGGCAAGACGTCCTTGCACGTCTTCGCGCTCTCCCTGCAGCCGGCCGCCCAGGGGCGCGCGCTGGTCCTGCGGGACGCGCACTCGACGAACTCGCTGCTGGAGTCCACCGGCGCCCAGAGCGTCGAGGCCACGGTCGTCAACGCGGGCACCGTCGCCGTCCTCGCCGCCGACGGGGTCTCGGTGGCCGTCGACGTGCCCGGCGCCCGCACCGTCGAGCCGGCGCGCGTCCGCCGCCTCGACCCCGGTGAGCAGGCGCGCGTTCGCGTCGGCATCCGCAACCGCACCGGCACCGCGCCCGGCACCGCACAGGACGGCACGGTGACCGTCAGCGGGCGCGGCGAACAAGTCACCGCGAGAAAGGGCAGGGTGACCCTCGGCGTCGCCGACTACCGGCCCACCGAGACGTCCCTCTACGGCCATCAGGCGCCGTACTGGTTCCAGGGCGCCAAGTTCGGCATCTTCATCCACTGGGGCGTCTACTCGGTGCCCGCCTGGTCGCCCGTCGGCAAGCAGTACGCCGAGTGGTACTGGAACCACATGCAGGATCCGGCGAACGCCGTCTACGCGTACCACCGGGAGAAGTACGGCGAGGACTTCGCGTACGACGACTTCATCCCGATGTTCACGGCGGAGAGGTTCGATCCTCGGGCGTGGGTCGAGCTGTTCCGGGACGCGGGCGCGCAGTACCACGTGCTGACGTCGAAGCACCACGAGGGCTTCGCCCTGTGGGACACGAAGGTCTCCGACCGCAGTTCGGTGAAGCTGGGACCGAAGCGGGACCTGGTCAAGGAGCTCTTCGACGCCTCCCGGCGCCACACCCCCGAACTCCACCGCGGCCTGTACTTCTCCATGCCCGAGTGGTTCAACCCGGACAACCCGTGGATGGGCCACGCCCCGCGCAATCCGTACACGCAACAGCCGGTGCCGTACACCGGGTACACCGCGGGCAAGGACTACGTCCGGGACTACCAGGCCCCGCAGATGCTGGAGCTGATCCACGGCTACGACCCGCAGCTCATCTGGTGTGACATCGGCGGCGCCAACGACAGCGTCCGGGTCCTGGCGGAGTACTTCAGCCGGGCCAAGAACCGCCGCCGGCCGATCGAGGTCACCGTCAACAACCGCGCGGGCATCGGCTTCCACGACTTCACGACCCCCGAGTACACGACGTACGAGAACACCGTCGTGGCCAAGTGGGAGTCCAGTCGTGGCCTCGATCCCTTCAGTTACGGCTACAACCGGGCCACGCCCGACGACGCCTACATGACGACCGAGGAGGTCGTGCACAGCCTGGTCGACATCGTCTCCAAGAACGGCAACTTCCTGCTCGACATCGGGCCGCGCGCCGACGGCACCATCCCGGAGATCATGCAGAGGCGGCTGCGGGAGACGGGCCACTGGCTGCGGACCAACGGCGAGGCGATCTACGACACGACGTACTGGTCCCGCATGGCCCAGCTGGGCGAGGACCTGCGGTTCACGATCCGGCAGAACGAGGCGTTCTACATCCACTCGCTGGCCCGGCCGGGCGCGAAGCTCACTGTCGAGGCCCCGGTGCCGATCCGCAGCGGCGACAAGGTGACGATGCTCGGCCACGACCGCCCGCTGACCTGGACCGTCAGCAACGGCTCGCTCGTGATCGACGTACCCGAGGCGGCCCGCGGGGCAGGACAGCACGTGTGGGTGTTCAAGGTGGCGTGGCGGGGCTGAACCGGTGCCGCCGCCGTCCCTGGACGGCGGCGGTCGGGCGGCCTCAGATGGTTGAGGCCGCCGTCGACGGACAGGCTCGAACCGGTGATGAAGCTGCTCTGATCGGAGGCGAGGAAGGCCACGGCGGCGGGAGCGTTTCCGGCGAGCCGCCGACGAGGGAGACCTGCCCCCGGGAACCGATCCGGGGCTCCTGGCCCGCTACGTCACCACCCTGGCGTACGGCATCGCCGTGCAGGCCGCGAGCGGTGTCTGCCGCGAGGAGCTCCAGGCGATGGCCGACGCGGCCCTACGCGGCTTTCCGCTGACCTGAGAGAGCGGCTCGGGCGACCGGCACGGCGAGGTGTCCGCCGGCTCGCGAACTCGTCCGAGCAGGCGTCCCCGACCCCTGGAGGGTCACCCGTAGAGCGAGCGGGCTCCCGGGCTGTCGCCCTTGAAGCGCTGGCCCGCGGCGATCTCCTCGCCGACCACGGACCAGACGGTCTCGTCGTCCTCGAAGGGGAGCGGGTCGATGCCGCTCGTCTCCTGGCGGATCCGTTCGACCTCGCTCTCCAGGCGCTCGAAGTCGGCCTCCTCGTCGTCGCCGCTGAAGGTGAACTCTTCGAGCAGGCGCTGGAATCGGAGGGTGACCTGGATGAGGGAGGAGACGTCCGTGTGGAGTCCCCGCACGGTCTCCTCGTCGGCGTCGAAGGCGTGCACCGCGCCGGATCCGGGGTCGAGGGCGAGATGGACGTTGAGCAGCCAGCCGATGACGGGCCACCCGCCCGCGTCCTGCGGGGCGTCCTCGAAGTCCTCGGTGTCGACGACGTCCTGGACGAGGGGCAGCCGACCGGAGTCCTCGTCGGGCTCACGCAGCAGGAGCGTCCCGGTGGGGACACCGACGGTCTGCAGGAGGCGGGCGCCTTCGGTGTCCGCGGCGGGGGGCGGGAAGGCGGTGGCGGGCAGGGTCGCGAGCCGGTCCTCGCCGAAGATGTCGGCGAGTTCGCCGCGGGTGACGTCGAAAAGCACTGACGGAACTCCGAACTCGGCGGCGCCGCGGGCGCCGTGGGTCTTTTGGTGGACAGAAAGCGTTCACAACAACAGCGTTGCGGATCGAGGTGCTTTCGGCGGCGGTCCGATTTCACCCCGCCGCCCGCTCACCCGGCCTCCTATGGAACGAACTTGTTGTCCGAGGGTGAGAGGTTCATCACTGTACCAGTGCGTCCCCCGGAGACCCCGTGCTGGTCCCACTGGTCGTGCAGCCACTTGACGTAGGCGCGGTGTTCCCGGTCCTTCTTGTACTTGCTGAGCTCTTCGCCGTTCGGGCCCTTTTCGGACTGATCGTATTTCGAGCTGTGCGTGACGTCGAGATTGTCGGGGAATTCCCGGGCAAGATATTTGTCGCACTTGGGATTCTTCTGGCAGGGCTCACGTTCCGTGAAGAGCTCGCCGACGTTTCCCTCGTGCCCCCTTTTGATCAGCGGGTGTCCGATGGAGCGTTCGGAATGTGCCTCACCGCTGGCGCCGACCAGGATGAAACGATTCCCCTTGCCGTCGTCGTAGAGCGCCGACGCGTAGTTGCCGCCGGGTATGTAGGAACCGGGGCGTTCGGTGCGGTTGGCGTAGCGGCCGAGCTGGGTGGCGCGGGACAGGTCGGTGGAGCCGGGCGCGACCTTCGTCGAGTTGACCTTGGTGCCGTTGTCGGGCTTGTTCTTGCGCTGCTTGTCGCCCTTGTTGTTCCACGGGTACCAGGCCTTGTCGCCGAGTACGTCGTTCACCCCGGAGGAGTCGTTGTGGCGGACGGGGGTGGTGGTCCCGTCGTGGTGCAGCTGGCGTATCGAACCGTCGTCGCTGAGGAGATACATGGGCGTGTCGCCGTCGTGCTTGACCTTCTTGACGTCGACCTTCTCGGCTTCGTCGCCGATGTCGTGGTCCTTGCGCTTGAGGTCCTTGGAGGCGGTCTTCACCCGGTCCGGGATGGTGTCCGTGACATGGTCGGTCACCTTCTTGGCGGCCTTCTCCATGCCGTCGAGGGCACCCTCGAGGATGGAGTCGAAGGCCTCGGTGAAGGTGTCCTTGCCCTTGGTCTTGCCGAAGGTGGTCTTCGACTTGCCGAGGTGGATCCCGGACTGGCTGCTCATGTCGCCGCCGTGGCGGGAGACCTTGCCGGCGCCGTCCTCGAACTCGACGTGGTCGATGACCGTCTTCTTGCCCGCGCCGCCGGACCCACCCGCGTCGTCGCCGGCGGAGGCCAGTTTCATGCCGCCCGGGTTGTTCCCGGGGTTGAAGGCTCCCTCGGCGAGGTCGAGGACCGTGTCCGCGACGAGTTCCTGGAGTTTGCCGGTGACGGGCTCGGTGACCTTCGCGACGAGCTCGTCGACGATCCGCTCGACCGCCTCGTCGATGAGCCGCTTGACGATGGTGCGCATCAGGGCGATCTCACCGGCGGCGACCGCGGCGGAGATGCCCAGGGTCACCGGCGCGGCGGCGAGTTCGGCGACGATGGTGGCGGCGAGCACCCCGAGCTCGATGCCCGCCTTGACCTTCATGCCGCGGATGATCTGGCCGACACCGTCACAGGCGTCCGCGAACAGCCGCGCCAGCTCGGGGATCTTGTCCAGGTGACCGGCCTTCACATGCGACCAGTGCTTCTGCATGGACTCGACGGCCCAGCCCTCGGAGGAGTTGAGGATGCGGGTCACGGCCTTGTCCGCGTCGCCGCCGTGGCCCTCGAAGTCCTTGGCGAAGTCCCGTATGGACGTCGCCATCTCGAAGTAGTCGTCCTCGTCGACGTTGGGCCAGTTGACCCCGATCAGGTCGAGTGCCTCGTCGATGATGCTCGGCAGTACCAGACCCATGGCCGCGCGTTCCCTCCCCCGTCACCTGCATCTCCTGCCCTCAGCTAACGTGACAGATTGTCAGGTACACAAGTTGAAAGCGGGTCGCGTCGCCGATCTGTGACAAGAGTCCCATCCGACGGTGGGTGCACCGGAGTTGGTAGCGGAGCGAGGGGCGTCCCCCGTGGGGCGGCCGTCATCGCGCCCGCAGCCGCACGAGCGCGTCGTCCGTCCCCACCACCAGGTCCCCTTCCGCCGTGAAGGCGATGGCGTGGGCCCGGCCGCCGGGGCGGAAGGTGCGCAGCCGGTCGTCGTCCAGGGCCCGGTGTTCGACGAGTCCGTCCGACCAGGCGATCGCGAGGACGAGCCCGGTGTCGGCCGCCGTCACCGCCACCGCGTCGACGGCGCAGTCGCGAGCGGCCACCGGCTCGGGCATGGGGTCGGTGTGCGGTGCCCACGCGCGTACGGTGCCGTCTGCGCCGCCCGTGTACAGCAGGACGAAGGCGTCACCCTCCGCGGAGACGGACAGGGCGGTCCCGGCGACCGCGGTGACGCGCCCTCGGTGCAGGGCGGCGGTACGCGGCTCGGCGCCGACGGCCACCACGTGCACGGTGCCGGCCGCGTCACCGAGGACGACACGGTCCGCGAACCCGGTCAGCGCGGTGACCGGCTCCCGGCGGTGGCCCGTGTA
Source organism: Streptomyces lincolnensis (assembly GCF_021173675.1). Lineage (GTDB taxonomy): Bacteria > Actinomycetota > Actinomycetes > Streptomycetales > Streptomycetaceae > Streptomyces > Streptomyces lincolnensis_B. The sequence goes on from NZ_JAIHON010000003.1 coordinate 282,593, forward strand.
CCGCTCCACGGCTTCGAGGAGCTGCTCCTGAGCGGAGGGGCCGTCGTCGATGAGGGCGGCGAGCCCCTTGCGCCGCGCGGACTCGACGGCGCGCTGGGTGTGCAGGAGGCCGTGCTCGTCCAGGACGCTGACAGTGCCGTCGCCGTACTCGGCGGTGGTACGGGCGCCGGGCACGGGATGCGGGAGGCGGCCCACGGAACCGGCGCTGTCCGCGTCGAGGAGGCGCACGGTGCCCTGGTGGTCGGCGACGACGAGCTGCCCGGCCAGCGGGCCGGTACCGGCCGTCAGGGAGCGGACCGGGCCGGGCCACGGCGGGCTGACGTCACCGCGCACCCGGTGCCGGACGACGGTCCAGGAGGCGTGCCGGGCAGCGGAGTCGAGGGCGGCGGGCAGCCGCGGATCGGCGGCGTCGCCGAGGGCGGCGAGCAGGACCAGGGCGCGTTCGGCGGCCGGCTGCTCTCGGGTCAGGGCGGCGCCGGACCGCAGCCAGGCGGCGCGCAGTCCGCCGTGGCTCTCCTCGGAGCGTTCGTACGCGACGGTCACACTCCAGGGGTCGGCGGCACAGACCGAGGCGGGATCGTCCAGGTCGAACGGTTCCTCCGGCTCCGGTTCCTGTTCCGTGAGCCCGGTCGGGTCGACGGGGTGGGCCGCCTCCCAGGACGCGCGGCGCGCCTCGTCGGTCCACTGGGACTCGTCCAGGTCCATGCGGGCACAGAGACCGGCGGTGAGCTCCCGCTCCCACCGCGTACCGGAGCGCACCTCCACCAGCACCCGCACATGCTCCAACGCGGCGAGGTCCAGGGCGAGTTCGACAAGAGCGCCGGGCTGCTCGGCGCGGTGCAGCTCGGGCAGCGCGATCACGGTACGGCGCCGGTCGGCGGCCAGCGCGGCCAGGAGGTCGCCGGGGGAGCGGGCGGCGATCGACAACTGCTGGCCGAGCATCCAGGCGGCCGTGGTCGCGGTCTGGCCGGGCAGGGGTACGAAGCCGTGGACGCGGCGCTCGTCGACGGTGCCGGGCCGGGTGCCGTGGCCGATCAGCCAGGCCAGGAGCCGTGACTTGCCGCTGCCCTCGGCGCCGGTGACCACGGCGAGGCCCGGGGCGCGGGGGTCGCCCAGCCAGGAGAGCAGGGCGGCCGCGGCGGGCTCCCGCCCGGAAGCGGGCCGGGACCAGGGCGTGGCGGTGTCGGCGGTCATGAACGCGTCTCCGTTTCTGCGGAACTCGGGCGGCGCCTCACTGCCGGGCCTGCCGCGCGGCGTGGGCGATGAGCTCCTCGATGCCTTCGTCGCGGGACTCCGCGGTGGCGCCGTAGTCGAAGCTGTGCGTGAACTCGGCGTGCGCCAGGACGGACTGGAGCCGGACGGAGCAGTAGTGGCCCGGCATCATGCACGGCTCCAGTTCGCAGTAGACGCGGCGGACCTGCTCGGGCTCCACCCCGGCGGCGGAGAGCCGCTGCCACAGCTGCTCCTCGGGGTGCGGGCGGCCGGGGCCGGTCCGGGCGGTGACGATCTGCTCCACACCGTCCTCGCCGACGTACTCGAAGGCCGAGGAGAAGGGGAAGTTGAGGGTGTGGCGGACGTCGTCGAGCACCCGCGACCACCAGTTCTCCCGGTCGGCGACGGCCTCCGGGTCGATCTGCCGGACCTCCCGCACCAGCGCGGCGAACGCCTCGGCGGCGGACCGGAGCCCGTCGGAGGCGGCGATCACCGGGAGGGCGCGGTCCAGGGCGGCGGCGCAGTGCGTGAAGGCGGCGACGTCCGAGTTGACGAACAGGGAGGGTTCGCCGCGTCCGAGGAAGAGGGCCTTCACGGAGCCGTCGGAGCGGACGCACAGTTCCGCCAGCCGGTCGGTGCCGATGCGCACCCACTCCGCCCACTCGCCCTGCAGCGCGACGCCGCGATGGCCGGTGTACATCCCCAGAGTCGGCCCGTCGGTGTCGTCCGCCGCGATGAAGTACGGGCCGACGTGCAGCGGTACACCGACCTGCGCGAGGTGGCTGCGGGCCGAGGCCGGCACGGTCCCGTACGAGGCGGGCATGGCGATGCGGCGCAGCCCGTAGGGGCCGAACTGTGCGACGGCGGGGTCCGAGGGGAGCTCGGGCATCACAGACCTCTCACGGTGGCGGACGTGTCAACTCCACCTTATGCGCAGGCCAGACAGGGTCCCGGGGGCTGTGACGAATCCGAGACGAGGCCCTGGTGTACACGGTCCCGGCAGGGGAAGAAAGCGCTTGCTCTGCATTCGGCAACCGGGAGGACCACCGCCGATGGCGTCGCCGTTCGAGAGACCCCTCGACCATCGCTACCGAGGCGAACACCCGATACGCACCCTCGCCTATCTCTTCCGTGCCGACCGCCGCCGCATCGCCGCGGCGGTCGGCGTCTTCACGGTCAAGCACAGCCCCATCTGGCTGCTGCCGCTGATCACCGCGTCGATCATCGACACCGTGGTCCAGCACCAGCCGATCTCCCGCCTGTGGACGAGCACCGGCATCATCCTGTTCATCCTGCTCGTCAACTACCCGCTGCACGTGCTGTACGTCCGCCTCCTCTACGGCAGTGTGCGCCGCATGGGCACCACGCTCAGGTCCGCGCTGTGCACCCGCATGCAGCAGCTGTCCATCGGCTACCACTCCCGCGTCAGCGCCGGCGTGCTCCAGGCCAAGGTGGTCCGGGACGTCGAGACCGTCGAGCAGATGGTCCAGCAGACCGCGGAGACCGGGCTCGGCGCGACCACCGTGCTGATCGGCGGACTGGTCATCATCGCCGTGCGGACTCCGGAGTTCGTCCCCGTCTTCCTCGTCGTCGTGCCCGCCGCCGCGCTCGTCGTCGCCCGCCTGCGGGCCCGGTTGCGCACCCACAACGAGCACTTCCGGCACGAGGTGGAGACCCTGTCCTCCCGGGTGACGGAGATGACCCGGCTCATCCCGGTCACCCGCGCCCACGGCCTGGAGGGCAAGGCGCTGCGCCGCATGGACGGCACCCTGCGCCGCCTGCTGACCTCCGGGATGCGCCTCGACCTCGTCAACGGCCGGTTCGGCTCCCTGGCCTGGGTCGTCCTCAACGTGATCGGCGTGCTGGTCCTGGCCGGCGCCGCGCTGGTCTCGTACTACGGCGTCTGGGGCGTGACCGCGGGCGACGTCGTCATGCTCAGCGCCTTCCTGACCACCCTCACCAACTCCACGACGACGCTGGCGGGACTCGCCCCGGTCATCACCAAGGGCCTGGAATCGGTCCGTTCGGTCGGCGAGGTCCTCCAGGCCCCGGAACTGGAGGACAACGAGGGCAGGACCGAGGTCTCCTCGGTGCGCGGCGCCGTCGCCTTCCAGCACGTCGGGTACGCCTACGACGACAACGGCCGGGCCGCCGTACGGGACTTCAGCCTGACCGTGACCCCCGGGGAGACGATCGCCCTCGTGGGTGCCTCCGGCGCGGGCAAGTCCACCGTCCTCAACCTCGTCATCGGCTTCATCCGCCCGACCACCGGCCGGCTGCTGCTCGACGGCACCGACATGAACACCCTCGACCTGCGCACCTACCGGCGTTTCGTCTCGGTCGTCCCCCAGGAGTCGATCCTCTTCGACGGCACCGTCCGCGAGAACGTCGCCTACGGCATGGACGACGCCGACGAGGAGACGGTGCGCGCGGCCCTGCGCGACGCCAACGCGCTGGAGTTCGTCGACCGGTTGCCGCGGGGCCTGGACACCCTGGTCGGAGAGCGCGGCGCGCGACTCTCCGGCGGGCAGCGCCAGCGCCTGGCCATCGCCCGTGCCCTGATCCGCGACCCCCGGGTGCTGATCCTGGACGAGGCGACCTCGGCGCTGGACACCCGGTCGGAGGCGCTCGTGCAGGAGGCCCTCGCCCGGCTGCTGCACGGCCGCACCACGTTCGTGGTGGCGCACCGGCTGTCCACCGTGCGGGGCGCGGACCGGATCGTCGTGATGGGGGACGGCCGTATCGAGGAGATCGGCACGCATGAGGAGCTTTTGAGCCGGGGTGGTGCGTACACGGCTCTGCACGGTCAGGTCGCCTGACAGGAAAAACGGGCGTGGGAGGTAACGGGATCACGCCAATCGTGCGTTTCGACGCCGAGAAGACGAATGGTCGGGCGTGGATCGGGCATACGCAGCGAAAAATCAAGAGAGGGGCGCTACGTGCTCGTTCCGGACCCGAAGGTCGTCAGGAAGTTGCTGACGCGGTACGCGACACTGCGGATCGCGCAGGCGGAGAGGGAGAGGCAGGAGACGACACGTGAACTGGACGACGTCACCTACACGCTCTGCGTGATGATGAGTGCCGCCGACATCCATGAGGCGGTGGCCAGGGCGGACGCGCTGCTGCTGGAAGCCGCCCGCCCGGCGGAGACCGCTCCGGCGGACGACGGTGAGGAAGGCCTGCGGCTGGCCGGGTGAGGCCGGGCCAGGCCGTGTGAGGCCGGGACGTCCCGGAGGCGAAGGTTCAGGTCGGCTCCGGGACGTCGTCCTTCCTGGCGTGGAACGCGGCGCGGTACGCCTGCGGGGTGGTGCCCACCACCCGGCGGAAGCGTTCGCGGAAGGAGGTGGGGGAACCGAACCCCGCCTGCCGCGCGATCCGTTCGACCGGGTGGTCGCTGTTCTCCAGCAGGTACTGGGCCCGCCGTACCCGGGCCCGCAGCAGCCATTGCAGGGGAGTGGTGCCCGTCTGCTCGCGGAAACGGCGGCTGAAGGTGCGCTCGCTCATGCCCGAGCGGGCCGCCATGGCCGGCAGGGTGATCTCCCGGGCGAGGTTGTCCTCGATCCACTCCAGAAGCGGCTCCAGCGTCGAGCCGCGCGGCACCGGCGGATGCTCGTGCACGATGAACTGGGCCTGCCCGCCCTCCCGTTCCAGCGGCATCACCGACATGCGGGCGGCGTGCGCGGCGACGGCCGATCCCAGGTCCAGCCGGATCATGTGCAGGCACATGTCCAGGGCCGCGGCGGCGCCGGCCGAGGTGAGGATCCCGCCGTTGTCGACGTACAGCACGTCGGGCCGCACGTCGATGAGCGGGAAGCGGCGCGCGAGGTCGTCGGCGGCGACCCAGTGGGTGGTGGCGCGGAGCCCGTCCAGCAGCCCGGCCTCCGCCAGCACGAAGGCGCCCACGCACACGGACGCGATCCGGGTGCCCGCCTCGGCGGCCTCCCGGAGAGCCGTCACCACGGCGGGTGACAGCGGCCCGGCCTCGTCGGAACGGCCCGGCACGATGATGGTGTCGGCGTCCGCCAGGGCTTCGAGCCCCCGGTCGATCCGCAGACCGAAACCGCCGTCCGCGGGCACCTCCGGCGACTCGGCGCACAGGCGCACCCGATAGGGACGGCGGCCGTCGGGCAGCCGCGTCCAGTCGAACACCGTCATGGGCGCCGCCATGTCGAACGGCACCACGTGATCGAGAACCAGGACCTCCACCGTGTGCATGACCGCCACGATAGGCAGGTTCCCGCCATCCGCGTACACCCCGCCGAGACCGGATCCGAGGAACATTCCCGCTGCTGGGGACTGTTGGCGGGAATCCGTTGGTACCTGTCGTTTCCGCCTCTGTGTGATCACCCGCGGGATTCCTAGGGTGAGGCCCCATGACCAAGTTCCTGCTGTCCCTGCACGTCCTGGCCGCCATCGTCGCCATCGGTCCCGTCACCGTGGCGGCCAGCATGTTCCCGCCCGCCGCGCGGCGCGTCCGAGTGGGTGCCGACGGACCGGACATCGCGGGCGTCGGCACCGTACGTCTGCTGCACCGCATCTGCCGGGTCTACTCCGGCATCGGCCTCGCGGTGCCTCTCCTGGGGTTCGCCACCGCCGCCGCGATGGGGGTCCTGGGCGACGGCTGGCTCGTGACGTCCATCGCCCTGACGGCCGCGGCGGCCGGCGTCCTGGTCGCCTTCGTCCTGCCCCGCCAGGACGAACTCCTCGAACGGCTGGACGAGCGGCAGACGGTCGAGCGGGACAGTACGGTGCGACTCGCCATGTTCACCGGTGTGTTCAACCTGCTGTGGGCGACGGTCACCGTCCTGATGATCGTCCGGCCCGGATCCACCACCGGCGCCTGAGGGAGCGGGGCGCCGGTCGGCCCCGCGTCAAGTCCAACGCCGGAATTCGTCCTCAGGTGCGGGAAGGCGCTTACACTCGGCAGTCGTGCCCACGTGCATGGGCAGTAACACGAAAGGCGCGTTGACGGGTGTTCCAGGATTCCCCCATCTACGACCGGCTCGTCGCGGAACGCGGCGACATCCCTCTTCAGGTACGCAGGGAGGCCGAGCGCGTGACCAGGGAGCTGGAGTTCGTCATGCGCCCCTTCCAGTCCGCCCTCGGCTCCGGGCTCCCCACCGACCGGCCTGCCGCCCCGGGAGCGGGATGGCAGCGGGCCGCCCTGCCCGGCCCGCGCCCCTACTGACGACGGCTCAACGCACCACCGAGCCCCGGTCGTTGACACGTGACGGCCGTTCCTGCCCCGGAGCGGCCAGCCACTCGGCGACGGCCAGCGCGATCGGCTGCCCGGTGTCCACCTCGACGAAGCCGAACTGCCCCGACTGGTTGCACTCCAGGAACCACCAGGTGCCGTCCGCGTCCTCGGCGAAGTCGAAGGCACCGTACGCCAGTTCGGCATCGCGCAGATAGGCCTGTACGCCCGCGGCGACACGGGCCGGAACCTCCACCGGCCGCCACGGCGCGGCGCTCGGGGCGAACCGGACGTCGATCTCCCCGGGGTCCGCGTCCTGGTCGGTCGCCTTGCGGGCGGCCAGCATCCGGTCGCCCACGGCGGTCAGGCGGATGTCCGCCCGTTTGGCGACCCGGCGTTGCAGCAGGGTGGGTCCGTGGGCGACGGCGGAGAAGTCGGTGTCCGGCGCGACCCGGCTGGTCGGCACGGCCAGCGGCGGATCCTGCGGATGCGTACCGGAGACCGGCTTGACCACCAGGTCCGGATAGCGTTCCGCGAACGCGCGCGCGGCCTGCGGGAACGTCGTGATGAGGGTGGCCGGCACCGGCAGCGCGCACCGCTGGGCGAGATGCAGCTGCCAGGGCTTGTGACGGGCCCGCCGGGCCGCGTCGGGGTGGTTCATCCAGCGCGCGGCACTGCCGCGCAGCATGCCGTAGAGCGCCTGGGAGGCCTCCTCGGTCAGCCAGTCGGACGGAACGGCCGCCCGGGCGGCCGCCGCCCCGGGCCTGCGCACCCAGATCGACCGCAGCCCGCCGATGCTCACCAGACGGCCTGCGGCCGACAGATGGCCGCGGAAGGCACCGTGCACGTACTCCCCCGACAGTGCCACCCCGCCGGGCAGGTCGGCGGGGTCGAGCCGGACCACCGGGACCCCCGAGGCGTTGAGGTGCACGACCACCATGTCCGCGGTCACGTCCTCTTCGCTTGTCAGAATCAACACGGTCATGGTCGACGGCCCGTGTTCAGTCGTCGAAGTGTGTTTTGGACCCCGCAGTGGAGGTGGTGGTCCCCAGCTCCCTCATCAGGCCGTGGTCGCGGGCGGCTATCCGCCCGTCGCGAAGCACGTTCAACTGCAGTCCGGAGTCGTAGGCGTACGGAGTGGTGGCCTCCAACTCCGCGGCCGGACGTGCGTAGTTGAGCGCGAACGGTTGCATCGTCTCTCCCTCGCCGGTACTGCTCGATCACACGACGGTCACCCTGCGGCCGCACTCGTTCCCCCGGCGCGTCCGGGCTTCCAGAGACTTATACGAATCGAACGGGTGATTGGTTTCCTTACGGTGCGTAGTCGCGCTCGCGTGGCGCCTCCCGCGCACGCGTGCCGGGGGAGGCGCGCAGGGTGCGCAGGGCCAGGAGCAGTACGCCGATGTCGTCCAGGTACACGGGGTCGGGCACCAGATCGGTGGGCAGGACGAAGTACAACAGGGCACCCCAGAAGACCCAGCGTGGCCCGGTCGGAAGTCCGGCCCGCCGCAGCTCGCGGCGGGTCCGCACCAGCCGCACGAACACGGCGACGGCGAAAGCCAGCACCAGCGCCGCGAGGATCGCGACGGCGACGATCACTGTGGTGGTCGTGTCCACGGGCGGTCCTCCTCGTAGGGACGTGCCGCGTTGTGCGCCCGTCTCCTGACGGATTCCCCCTTATGCCGCCGCTATTGCCTGCCGAACGCGGGTTGGCGCGCGCGGGGGCGCACGGCGCGCGGCGTCACTCCGGCGGAACACCCCACTCATACACCTGGGTCACCCGAGTGGCACGCCGCACCGGAGGCGCCTAGGAATGGTCCACGTAACGTCGCGTGTCGCGCGTCGGGGGGCGCCGTCGGCGACCGCACTCAACCCTGGAGCTGAGCATGACCACCGGCCCTTCAACAGCACCCTCGAACGAAACGGCCATACCCGTCCCCGAACCGGCCGATCTCACCGACCGGGCGGAATCCGGGCGCGGCGATCCGGTCGGCGAACTCGTGCGTGCCGCCGTGGCGGACCGGCCGCTGGATGACATCGCCCACCTCATCACCCTGCTGGAACGCTCACCGGAGTACGCGGAGGCCACGGTCGCCGCGCTGCGCGCGGTGGGCGTGAACCGGTCCGTGGAGGACGTCACCAAGCTCGTCGTCCTGCTGACCAGGCCACCACGTGACGTGGCCAGCGCGGACGAGGCGATCCGCGCGGCGGCCGAGTCCCGCCCCCTCGAAGAGGTGACCCGGCTGCTCTCGCTGCTCCACCGGACACCCCTGGAACCCCACTGCGGCGAAGAGGCCGTGCGGGCCGCCGCCGCGGGCCGTCCCGTGGAGGAACTGGTCGACCTGATCGGACGGTTGGCCGAGGAACGCCAAGCACTCATGACACCGCCGGGCTTCCCCCCACCGCCCCAGGACGCCCCGGCCCACCCGGGTGCCGCCGACGGCACCTTCCCGATGGGCGCGGTGCCGGCGCACGCCGCGGGTCCGGCGGGCCGCTCCGCCGCGGCCCCGCGCTACCGGTCGCCCAGAGGGCCGGGACGACAGCCCTTCCGGCCCGCCCGGCTCGCCGTCCTGGCCCTCCTCGTGTGCGGGGTGCTCAGCTTCCCGCTGCACCGGGACGGCGTGTCCGTCCGGGTCTACGGATTCGCGCTCGGGGTGTCCGTCCTGTGCGTCGTGCTGGCGCTCGTGCTGGCCGTACGGTCGACCGTGCCGACGCTCGCGGCCGCGGTCCTGGTACCGGCGGCGCTGGCCGCGGGCCAGTTGTTCGAGGGCAGGCTGCTCCACTCGGCCGGACTTGCCCGGGCCCTGGATCTCGCCCTCGCCCCGGCCTGGATCGCCGGCGCGGTCGCCGTGTGCGCCGCCCTGGCAGCGCTGACGGCCCTCTTCGCCCGCCTGACCTGGCAGCCACCACGGCAGGCCGCCGTACAGCCGATGGCGGAGGCGGGCCGGGCCCCGGCGGAGTGACCCGGCCGCATCCACCTCGCATTCTCGCCCCGGCCCGTGTGTGATTGGTACGCGGTCCGGGGCGAGGCGCGTGGGGTGACGGGGGAGCGGCAGACGTATGACCAGGACCTGTTTCTCCCGGACCCGCCTCCCCGGCTAACGGCCTCGCGTCCGCCCCTCCCGCAGTGCCGTCAGTACCCGGTCCGGGGTGAGGGGGAGTTCGCGGAGGCGGGAGCCGGTGGCGTGGTGGACGGCGTTGCCGATCGCGGCCGGGGTCCCGACGATGCCGATCTCGCCGATGCCCTTGCTGCCCATCGGGTTGAGGTGCGGATCGTGCTCGTCGATCCAGTGCGCCTCGATCTCGGGGACGTCGGCGTGGGCGGGCACGTGGTAGGCGGCGAGGTCCGCCTCCGTGAAGTCGCCGAACGCCGCGTCCATGGTGCTGCCCTCGGTCAGCGCCATACCGAGCCCCATCGTCATCGCGCCGACGAACTGCGAGCGCGCGGTACGGGCGTTGAGGATGTGCCCGGCGGCGTAGACACCCAGCAGCCGCCGCACCCGGACCTCGCCGGTGACCGTGTCGACGGCCACCTCGGCGAAGTGCGCGCCGAACGCGTGCCGCGCCCAGGGACTGTCGGTGTCGGCCGTGCCGGTGGTGTCGGCATGGGCCGAGATGCCGTCCCCGGGCAGTGGCCCGGCGTGTACGGCGAGGCGTTCCGTCAGCCGCGTGCAGGCCTCGTGGACCGACCAGCCCCAGGAGGCGGTGCCCGAGGAGCCGCCCGCCAGCGGGGCCGACGGCAGGTCGCTGCTGCCCACCTCGATCCGGACCCGGTCCAGAGGCGCGCCGAGCGCGTCGGCCGCGACCTGGGCCAGTACCGTGCGGGCGCCCGTGCCGATGTCCGTGGCGTTGACGCGGACCAGGAAGCCCCCGTCGGGCAGGGCGCGGGCCTCGGCGGTCGACGGCGACACCTGCACGGGGTAGGTGGCGGCGGCCACCCCCGAGCCCACCAGCAGCGGGCCCTCCCGGTGGGAGCCCGGCCGGGGATCGCGCCGTGACCACCCGAAGCGCCGGGCACCCTCGCGCAGACACTCCACCAGGTGCCTGCTACTGAACGGCTTGCCGCTGTCGGGTTCGCGGTCCGGTTCGTTGAGGACCCGCAGCTCCACGGGGTCGATGCCGAGTTCACCGGCGAGCTCGTCCATCGCCGACTCCAGCGCGTACATGCCCGGGGCCTCGCCCGGCGCGCGCATCCAGGACGGCGAGGGCACGTCGAGCGGTACGACGCGGTGGAGGGTGCGGCTGTGGGGTGCGGCGTACATGACGCGCGCTGGCATCGCGGCCTGCTCCACGAACTCCTTGACGCGCGAGGTGTGCGTGGTGACCTCGTGCAGGACGGACGTGAGGCTGCCGTCGGGTGCCGCGCCGAGCCGGATCCGGTGCAGCGTGGGCGCCCGGTGTCCGACGACGGCGGGCAGCATCCGCCGGGGGAGGGCGACGGTGACGGGCCGGCCGGTGTGCCGGGTGGCCATCACGGCGAGCACCACGTCCGGGCGGGGCGTGCCCTTGGACCCGAAACCGCCGCCGACGTGCTCGGCGACGACCGTGATCCGCTCCTCGGGCAGTCCGAACAGCTGGGCCAGCGTGGCGCGTACGACCGTCGACCCCTGGCTGGAGGTGTGGACGGTCAGCCGCTCACCGTCCCAGTGCGCCGTGCTCGCGTGCGGCTCCATCGGATGGTTGTGCAGCGGCGGCACCCGGTAGGCGACGTCGACCCGCACGGCCGAGGAACCGAACACCTCCTCGGGCTCACCGTGTTCGGCGCGGGCCGGATACCCGCCGCCCACCTCCTCGGGGACGTAGGAGGCGGGGTGCGCGGCGGTGAGGGTGACGTCGTGGTCCTCCGCGTCGTAGGCGACACGGACGGCGGCGGCGCCGGCCCGGGCCGCCTCCGCGGTGTCGGCCACCACCAGGGCCACGAACCAGCCGCGGTGCGGGACCCGCGCGTCCTGGAGCACGGCGAGCGTGGCGTCGTCCGGCTCCACGAGGCGCGGCGCGTTCTCGTGGGTGAGCACGGCCCGCACGCCGGGCACGGCCAGTGCGGCCGCCGTCTCGACACCGGTGACCCGGCCGCGGGCGATCGCGGCGGGCACGGGCCGGGCGAACAGGCGGCCGGGGCGGGGCTGCTCGGCGGCGTAGCGGGCGGTGCCGGTGACCTTCTCCAGCCCCTCCCGGCGTTCGGCGGGAGCGCCCAGGACGGTCGGGACGCTGGCCATGAGGTGTCCTCCTCGGGGTGGACGCGGGGTTCAGGTCCGGGCGGCGGCGGTGAGCCGGGTCAGGACGTCCACGGCGAGAGCGCGGGCCAGGGGCACCTTGTAGGCGTTGTCCCGCAGGGGCTGCGCGGCGGACAGCTCGAGGTCGACGGCGTGCTCGAAGGCGGCCTCGGTCGGGGCCGCGCCGATCAGGGCCTCCTCGGCACGGCGGGCCCGCCAGGGCCGGTGCGCCACCGCGCCGAAGGCGATCCCGGCCCGGGTGACCACCCCGTCGCCCACCCGCACCACGGCGGCCACGGAGGCCAGGGCGAAGGCGTACGACGCCCGGTCCCGGGCCTTGCGGTAGGCGGACGGCACTCCCGCCGTGGCGGCCGGGAGCAGCACGCCGGTGACGATCTCACCGGGCCCGATCACGGTGTCCTGCTCCGGCCGGTCCCCGGGCAGCCGGTGGAACTCGGCCGCCGCGACGCTCCGGGCGCCCTGCGCGCCGTAGAGCTCCACGCGCGCGTCGAGGGCGGACAGGGCCACCGCCATGTCGGACGGGTGGGTGGCGATGCAGTGCGCGGAGTGCCCCAGCACGGCGTGGTCGCGGTGGACGCCGTCGCGGGCGCCGCAACCGCTGCCCGGTTCCCGTTTGTTGCAGGGCTTGGTCACGTCCTGGAAGTAGGGGCAGCGGGTGCGTTGCAGCAGGTTGCCGCCGGTGGTGGCGGCGTTGCGCAGCTGGCCCGAGGCGCCCGCCAGGAGCGCCTGTGACAGCGCGGGCCAGCGGTACCGGACGGCGGGATGGGCGGCGAGGTCGCTGTTGCGGACCGTCGCGCCGACCCGCAGCGAGCCGTCGGGCAGCTCCTCGATCGTGTCCAGGGGCAGCCTGCTGACGTCGACCAGGGTGGCGGGCCGTTCGACGCCGAGCTTCATCAGGTCGACCAGGTTGGTGCCGCCGCCGAGGCAGCGGGCCCCGGGCCGGGTGGCGAGCGCGTCGGCGGCCTCCGTCACGCTGGTGGCCCGGACATAGTCGAAGGTCCTCACGGGATCACGTCCTCGACCGCCTCGACGATGCGCGGATAGGCGCCGCACCGGCAGAGGTTGCCGCTGAGCCGCTCCCGGATCTCGCCCTTGTCCAGCCGCACGGGCTCGCCCGAGGGCGCGGCCGGGTCGGTGACGCGCGAGGGGTGGCCCGCCGCGGCCTCGGTGATCGCGCCGAGCGCCGAACAGATCTGGCCCGGGGTGCAGTACCCGCACTGGAAGGCGTCGCGGTCCAGGAAGGCCCGTTGGAGCGGATGCAGCTCCTCCCCGTCACCCGCGAGCCCCTCGACGGTCGTCACCTCGCAGCCGTCCAGCGCCACCGCCAGCAGCAGACAGCTGTTGAGCCGGCGCCCGTCCACCAGGACCGTGCAGGCGCCGCACTGGCCGTGGTCACAGCCCTTCTTGGCGCCCCACAGATCGAGATCCTCGCGCAGGACGTCCAGCAGGACGCGCCGGTGGTCGACGCTCAGTGTGTGCGGCTTGCCGTTGACCCGCAGTGTCGTGTCCGAGTACCGACGGGGTGCGGTGTCGCCGTCGCGGTCTTCGTGACTGCCCATGTCGTACGTGCCTTCCGGGACGGACCGGTGCCGTCGCAACCGCGTATCCACACCGCGGCGGCTCACACATACGAGTGCCCTAGGAGGGACCGTGCGGCGGCCGGTTCCTGCCGTTGCCCTTGAGGCGTTCCAGTGTGCGGGTCAACTGCTGGAGCGGGGAGGCGGGCCGCTCGGAGGGAGGCCGCGGCGGTTCGGGGGCGGCGGGCGCGGACTCGCGGTACGCGGCCAGCGCCTCGTGGGCCCGCTCGGCCGCCTCCCGGTACAGGTCCCGGGACCTGGTCATGGCGTCGAGGGCCTCGGCGTACATCGCGACGAGCCGGCGCTCGCGGTCGAGTTCCTCCTCCGTCGTCAGCAGCTGCCACTGCTCCCGCAGCGCGGTGACGGCGTCGTCGGCGCCGTCCGGCAGCGCCGGCCCGGACACGGCGTACCGGGTCAGCGTGTCGATCAGCTCGGTGGGCTCGGAGCCGTCGAGGAAGACACTGCGTACGGAGAAGTCGTCGTCGGAGGCGGCCCGCCGGGGCAGGATCACGGCGCCGCCGCGCGGCACCTGGACGCCGATTTCGCGCAGCGCCCAGTTCACAGCGCGCAGCTGCTGGGGTGAGGCGCGGTGCTCGACCACCCGGTGCCGCAGGCTCTCGGGCAGCAGCGGGTTCAGCGACTTCAGACCGCGCGCGTCCGGGGTCATCGCCTCGTGCACCACGAGATGGATGTTCCAGCTGTCGCGCACGGCCTCCCGGAACAACCGCCGTACGGCCTTGTCGTCGGCGGGCAGGCGGTTGACGTCCCGCAGGCTCAGGCCGGTGGCGTCGTCGTGGTCCCAGCCGGCGTCCGGCGCCTCGGGCCAGAACCTGGTGGCGGGGGAGGGCCACCGCTGGTCCCACGGGCTCTCGGCCTCGGCGACCAGGACCCATGCCTGCCCCTCGCGCGCGTCGGACGGCAGCGTGAGCCTGGCGCGGACGGTGACGTCCCCGGGGGCCCGCCAGCGGGCCTCGAAGACCGACCCGGGCGCGCTGTCGGTCCCGGTCGGCTCCTGATGGTCGTCGATGGTGCCGCCGTCCCCGAGTTCCCGCAGGCGTTGCCGGATCAGGTCCTGCGGGTCGGCTCCGAGGTGGCGGCCGCGGGCCGGCCACACCGTGGGGGAGGAGGCGGGACGGGCGGTGGGGGAGGTCGGCATGAGTCCATCTGGAGTGCGGGGGCACGTGCCGTACCAGTATCGCCGCCGGTCGCCGCCGACGATCACCCGGGGTCCCGCGGACGTCCCGCCGACACTCAGCCCGCCTGCGGCGACGTCGTCGCCCCCGCGAGCCTGTCGGTCATGTCCGCGGTCTGCGCGGCGGGCGGCGGCGTCACGTCCACCGGGGTGCCGAAGTCGTCGAAGCGCAGGGTCGTCGTACTCGTCACCCGGGTCTCCGCACGGTCCGTCGGGGTGCTGTCCCGCAGCGGCCGCAGGGTGAGCGTGACCGTTTCCTGCCGCAGGCGGCCCCGGTCGTCCAGCCACAGGTGCAGCGGGACCGAGGACGTGCCCAGCTGCTTGCGCAGCGCCTCCGCGCGCGCCCGGTCGCCGCGCGCCAGGGCCGCCACGTCGACGTCGACGCGGTAGTGGGTGGTCCGGGTGCCGTTCAGGGTCTGGGTGCCGACCTCGCGGACCTTGCCGGAGTCGACGTCCTTGAGGTAGGTGAAGGGCTCGACCGGGTCGCTGACCTGCGTGCCCCGGGACGCGGAGCCCTGGAGGCGGGCGGGGTCGATCTTCGTCCAGGTCCTGCCCTCGGGCAGCGGGCCGCGCTGGGAGGCGGGCGGCTTCTGGTAGACGATCCCGTCCACCAGGCGCTGTTCGAGGCGGCTGCCCTGCGAGGTGAGCGTGACCCGGCTGTCGCCCCGGGCGAGGTCCACCGTGCCCCGGCCCTGGGCGGTGACGCTCTGCCCGCCGGCGACGGCCTTGCTGGAGACGGTCAGTTTCGCCGTGTCCGCGGCCACGGTCCTGTCGTACGCCGAGCGCACGGCCCGCGTCGCGTCGGCCGGGTCCGACCCGCTCGCCGAGCGGCCCGCCGGCGCGGCGCCCTCGTCCGAGCCGCCGCAGCCGGCCGCCGTACCCGAGACCAGCACCACCACGGCGACGGCACTTCCCCAGCGTGTCCTCGACACCGCGCACACACCCTCTCCGGTCGGGAGGCAATGGGTTGACAGGTTCCGGTGCCGGGTTGCCCTTCCGGCGGGCCGCCATGCGCCCTGTTTCAGCCACGCGTGAACCCGCTCGCCCCGCGCGGCCGCTGCTCCGCATGCCCTCACGTGCCCTCGTGTGCGTCGTCGGCCATCGTGGGCAGGAGCTACGGCGACCCATCCCGGTTCGCGACAGGGAGTGATCTCATGCACGTCGATCTCACCGGCCGGACGGCCCTGGTGACGGGTTCCTCGCAGGGCATCGGAGCGGCGATCGCCGCCGGGCTCGCCCGCGCCGGGGCACGCGTCGCGGTCAACGGACGGGACGCCGACGGCCTCGCCAAGAGCGTCGAGGCGCTGCGGGACGAGGTGCCCGACGGGGAGTTCGTGGCCGTCGCGGCGGATCTCGGCACCGAGGAGGGGGCGGCCGGGGCCCTCGCCACGCTGCCCGACGTCGATGTCCTGGTCAACAACCTCGGTATCTTCGGCGCCCGGCCCGCACTGGAGATCAGCGACGACGAATGGCGCCGCTACTTCGAGATCAACGTGCTGGCCGCCGTCCGGCTGACCCGCGCCCATCTGCCCCGGATGAGGGAGCGGGGCTGGGGCCGGGTCCTGTACATCGCCAGCGACTCGGCCGTCGTCGTCCCGGCCGAGATGATCCACTACGGCATGACGAAGACCGCCCTCCTCGCGGTCGGCCGCGGCTTCGCCAAGGAGGCGGCGGGCAGCGGTGTCACCGTCAACTCCGTGATCGCCGGGCCCACCCGCACCGGCGGCGTCGAGGACTTCGTCCGCGAACTCGTCGACCGCGACCTGCCCTGGGACGAGGCACAGCGCGTCTTCATGCGCGAGCACCGCCCCCAGTCACTGCTCCAGCGCCTGATCGAGCCGGAGGAGATCGCCAACCTCGTGGTCTACCTCAGTTCGGAACAGGCGTCGGCCACGACGGGCGGGGCGGTGCGCGTGGACGGGGGGTACATCGACTCGATCCTGCCGTAGGGCTCTCCGCTCGGATCCTGCGGTAGACCGTCCGCACCGCGCACACGGGGCGCGCGGTGTGCACCCGGGGTGCGCGGGAGTCGCTCCGTGCCGCAGGTGTTCACTCCTGTCCCGACGGCGACGGGATCCGCACAATGGCTCACCGAGCAGGGCCCGCCCACCATCCGCATTGGGGCGGGCCCTGTTCGCCCGACGGGTGCGCGACCCGTACGGATGACAGCCGGTGTGGCCGAGTTGAATATATCGGCGGACGATATATTCTGAGTGCATGGCATCGAAGAGCATGACCCAGGCGACGTTCTTCGTCCTGACCGCCCTGGCCGACCAGCCACGGCACGGGTACGGGATCCTGCGCGAGGTCGAGGACCTGTCCGGCGGCGAGGTGCGGCTGCGGGTCGGCACGCTGTACGGCGTGCTGGACCGGCTCACCGCGGACGCGCTGATCGTGCTGGACCGCGAGGAGGTGCAGCAGGGGCGGCTGCGGCGCTACTACCGCCTCACCGACGACGGAATGCGCGCCCTCACCGCCGAGGCCGAGCGCATGGCGGCCGGCGCCAGCGCCGCGCAGCGGCGGATCGCCGAGGGCCGCCGCGCTCCCGAGCGCCCCGTCACCCCGCCCGCCACGGGCCCCGGACTCGCGGGAGGTCTCGCATGACGACGCTGCTCGAATCGCGCTACCGCATGGTGCTCCGCCTGCTCCCCGCCTACTACCGGCGGGAACGGGAGGAGGAGATGGTCGAGATCTACCTGTGGGACGTCGACCGCGAGACACAGGACCAGAGCCGGCCCACGCTCGGCGAGGTGGCCAGCATCGCCGCCCTCGCCCTGCGCACCCGACTGGGGGCCGCCGGCGCGCCCCGCCCCTACGACCGGCTCGGCGCGGCCGTCCGGCTCTTCGCGCTCTTCGCCGTCCTGCTCCAGGCGGCCTCCGCGGTCGTCGACCGCGTCCTGGGACTGACCTGGGCGACGACCCACGGCCCGGCGCAGTGGGACATGTACCTCTCGGGCTTCACCGTGCGGGGACCGGCTCTCGCGGTCGTGGAGATCACCGTCTGGACGCTGCCCCTGCTGTGGACGGCCGCCTACTTCGCCCTCCTGCACGGCCGGCTGCGTCTCGCCCGGGCGGCCGCGCTGCTCGCCGCGCTGCCCACGCTCTGGCCGTTCCTCGCTCCGCTGGTCAGCACGTGGTTCCCGCCGTCGACCGCGTTCACCACCACGACCGCGCTGTTCGCCTGGCTCACCGCCCTCACCCTGTGCGCCGCCCACCACCGCGACGCCCCGCCGGCGTCGCTGCCGGTCGGTACGCCCGGGCTCGCCTTCGCCGCCTGCTCCGTGGTGATGGGCGCCTCCGTCGTCCTGCTGCCCCTCGCCGCCGACACGGTGTGGGCACCGGCCACCTGCTTCGCGGTCGGAGCCCTGGGCTGGCTGCTGTGGCGCGCCCGCCGCGACGACCGCGGCACCGCCTGCGGCGCGATCGCCCTGGCCGCGCTGGGCCTGCTGCTCCTCACGGTGCGCGTGGCCGCCCTGTACCCGTGGCTCGGCACACCCGTCCCCGCCCTCGTCCTCGGCGGTGCCCTCGTCCAGGCGGGTGTCCTCTCCCTGCTGGTCGCCGTGCTGGCCGTGGTGGGCGGCCGGGATCTGGCGGCGGCACGCTGAGCGCCGCCGCGCGCCGTCCTCAGTGCGGATAGGCGCGCGGCGGACGCTGCCGGCCCAACTCGTCGCGGAACTCCGCGACGACCGAGCTGATCTGACGCATCAGCGCGGTGTTCTCCAGGCGGTCGAGATAGAGGTTGCGGCGGGCCAGGCCGGTGGCGTCCACGCAGAAGTACAGGGCCATGAGCGGGTTGACGAACAACTCGCTTCCCTTGGTCCGTTCGGTGAAGCGGACGTCGCCGAAGTCGCCGCGTACGGCGGCGGCGATGGAGCCGTTGACGATGCTCGGACGGTCCGGAGTGGTCCGCTGGGCGTGGGCCACCGCGTCCAGGTAGAGGGCCCCCTCGCGGCTGCCGGGCGGCAGGGAGAACGCGCCGAGGTAGGCGCCGTCCCGCTCCAGCGCGGCCAGGTTCTCCAGGACCAGCGCGTGGTTGACGCCGTGATAGGCGTCCACGCCGAAGCCCAGGGACGCCACCAGGCGCTGGGGTATCCCCTCCAGCCCGGTCACGGCGGCCAGGCTGGCCATGTCCTCCTCCGGAGTGCCGAGCCCGTGCTCGTCGCCGCGCATCAGGATGTCGGTGCCGCCGTCCACCAGCACGATCGCGTCGACGCCGCCCAGATGGTCCACCAGGGCGCGGTAGGCGGCCCGCAACGGCCGAACCCCCGTCTGCGGGAAGGCGTAGACGGTGGACGGCAGGTCCTGCTCGGCCAGCCACCGGGCCAGCGTGCGCTCGGGGAAGTAGTCGCCGCGGGCCGCGGTGTCCGGGCGGATCGCCGCCACGTCGTGGTCCAGCCACACGTCGGTGTCCAGGCCGTACAGGTCGGCGAAGGAGAGGTTGGCGAGATGGACGTCCTTGCCGGCCGATCGCAGGGCGAGGGCCAGCGGCAGCCCGGCGTACACGTCGAAACCGCCGCCCGCGCCGGCGATGAGGACCCGGTGGGCGTCCCGCAACCGGGAGAAGAACGGGGGCTCTTGGAGGGTGAACACCGAGGGACGGTAACAGGGCGGCGGATCGTGGGTCCGGCCGAAGTAAGTACGATAGCCGTGAAGTTTGACAGTCTTCGTACTATCGGCTTGAGTGGGGCGCGGCGGTGGCGTGCGGTCACCGTCGCCACCTGACGGATGGGGGAGATCCGCATGGTCGCAACGGTGCGTTTCCACGAGGTCGGCGGCCCTGAGGTGCTGCGCCTGGAGGAGGTGGACGTCGGTGGGCCCGGCCCCGGCGAGTTGCTGATCCGGGTGGACGCGATCGGGCTCAACCGGGCCGAAGTCCTCTTCCGCGGCGGTCGGTACATCGAACCGGTCAGGGAGTTCCCGGCCCGGCTCGGCACCGAGGCGGCGGGCGTGGTGGAGGCGGTCGGCGCGGGCGTGACGGGCTTCCGGACCGGCCAACCGGTCAGCGTCGTGCCCGCGTTCTCGATGAACGACTACGGCGTCTACGCCGAGCGCGCGATCGTCCCCGCCGCCGCGGTGCTGCACCGCCCCGACGGACTCGACGCGATCGAGGGCGCGGCGGTGTGGATGCCCTTCGTGACGGCGTACGGCGCGCTGGTCGAGGTCGGCGGGATGCGGGCCGGGGACACGGTCGTGCTGACCGCCGCCTCCAGCGGCGTGGGACTGGCCGGCATCCAGGTGGCCCGGAGGGCGGGGGCCGTCCCGATCGCCACCACGCGCAGCCGTGCCAAGCGGGACGCGCTGCTGAAGGCCGGGGCGGCCGAGGTGATCGTCACCGAGGAGGAGGGGGTCGTGGAGCGCGTGCTCGACGCGACCGGGGGCCGTGGCGCGGAGTTCGTCTTCGACGCCGTGGCCGGACCGGGCGTCCTGGACCTCGCCAAGGTGGTCGCACCCGGCGGCACGCTTTTCGTCTACGGCGCACTCAGCGGCGCGGTGACGCCCTACCCGGGCTTCGATCTCGGGATGCCCGCGCTGAACATGCGGACCTACACGCTCCACGAGACGACCCGGGATCCGCGGCGCCTGCGCCGGGCCGAGGCCTTCGTCACCTCCGGCTTGAGCAGCGGAGCCTTCACCGCCTCGGTGGACCGGGTCTTCGGCCTGCACGAGATCGTGGAGGCCCACCGCTATCTGGAGGCGGGAGCCCAAGTGGGCAAGGTCGTGGCGGTCGTCGAGCACTGACAGACCCGCGGGCCCGTCACCCGGCGGCCCAGATGTCCGCCTCCCACTCCAGGTGCCGCGCGAGCTCGGCCTCCCCGGGCCGTGCGGCGGCCGGTGCCGTCGACGGCGGTGTGGGAACGCCGCGGGAGATGTTGCCGCTCACGGTGATGTTGTACTCGACGCGCGGGCGGCGCAGCGCCTCGTAGTGGGAGAGGGCCGCGTCCATGTCCGGTGCGTCGCGCAGGGACTTGGCGAGGATCACGGCGTCCTCCAGGGCCATCGACGCGCCCTGCCCGGTGGCGGGGGAGGCCGCGTGCGCCGCGTCGCCGAGGATCAGGGTCCGTCCCGAGCGCCACGGGGTGCCGACGGGGATCTCGGTGGCGTTCGTGACCAGAAACGTCCCGGTGGTGGCCTCGACGATGTCGGCGGCCGGGGTGGTGTCCTTGCGCAGCAGCGGCAGGAGCAGGTCGCGCCACGTCCCCGGCGTACCGTGCGCGATCTCGTCGGCGGACAGCGGGTCGGCCGACACGCGGGCGAACCAGTACGTCTCCCCGTCGGGCGACACCGCGTGGCCGAAGGCGGCCGCGCTGCCCCGCACCATGGTGATCCGCGCGTCCTCCTCGGAGGGGGACGAGGGCACGGGTGCGGTGCGCGTGTAGCCGTAGAACACCCGCTGGCCCGCGTAGACCGGCTGAGCCTCGGAGGCGATCGTGCCCCGGACCGTGGAGCCGAGGCCGTCGGCGCCGATGAGCAGGTCCGCGGTCGCGGTGCCGCCGTCGGCGAAGCGGGCGGTGACGCCCGCGGGGCCGCTCTCCACGGAGACGAGCCGGGCGCCGTGCCGGATCTCGATGCCCCTGCGGGCGGCCTCGGCCTGGAGGGCGGAGTTCAGGTCGCCGCGGCGCAGGCAGCGGTACCGCAGGAGCGGGTCGGCCGACTCGCCGAGGGGTGCCTGGGCCAACTGCTCGCCGGTGCCGTCGAGAACGCGCATCGACGTCAGCGGGAAGCCCAGTGCGGTCACCGCCGCGGAGGCGTCGAGCTGCGCCAGGGCGCGCATGCCGTTGCTCGCGAGGGTGAGGAACGCGCCCAGGTCCTCGGCCGAGTCGGGATGCGCCTCGTGCACGACGACGTCGAAGCCCGCCTTCCGTACGGCCATCGCCGTCGCCGAGCCGGCGATCCCGCCACCGATGACAAGAATGCGTGCCACGCCCACCCCCGCTTGCCCGTGCCCACCCCGCGCGCTCATGCCCGCACGGGAGAAACGCCCCGACGGCGCCCCGAGTTCCGCGGCGCCCGGACCGCTCTCGCCGTGCGTCTACCACCCATAGGCGTCACTGCCTTGACTGGTGACGACGAGGCTGTCAGTATCGTCGGCACGGCGTCTGAGAGGAGACCGGGATGACCGAAGAGAAGAGGCACGTTTCCGACGTGGCCGAGGCCGAGCGGCGGGCGCGGTTCGGTGCGTTGCCGGATCGGATCCGCCTTGAGGACACCGTCGAGGAGCGGCC
The DNA here is from genome assembly GCF_021173675.1 of Streptomyces lincolnensis. Taxonomy (GTDB): domain Bacteria; phylum Actinomycetota; class Actinomycetes; order Streptomycetales; family Streptomycetaceae; genus Streptomyces; species Streptomyces lincolnensis_B. Next base: position 304,225 of record NZ_JAIHON010000003.1, read on the forward strand.
GGCCACCGTGCCCGACCCCGCCAGGGACACCTACAACCCGGACGAGTGGCTGGTGCGCTCCTGCCTGTGAGCCGTATGGCAAAGCCGGGCCCCGCAGCTTCTGCTGCGGGGCCCGGCTTTGCCATACGGTTCAGGCGCCGCTCTCGCGGAGCATGTCCTCGCGCTCGACGAGCTTCACGCGCTCGCGGCCCTGCGGCTCGCCCAGCGCCTTCTCGGCGGCGTCCAGCTTGTACCAGCCCTCCCAGGTGGTGAAGCGGATCTCGCGCTCGGCGAGGAACGCGTCCACGGCCTCGGGCTCGGGCGAATCCGGCGTCTGGAGACGGCCGTCGGCGAAGTCGGCCAGCAGGTTGGACACCGTCTCGTTGGCGTCGCCCTTGGTGTGGCCGATCAGGCCCACCGGGCCGCGCCGGATCCAGCCGGTGACATACGTCGACCGCAGGTGCTCGCCGCTCTCCTGGATGACCCGGCCGCCCTCGTCCGGGACGGTGCCCGTCTCGATGTCCCAGGGCAGCTTGGGGAGTTTGTCGGAGAGGTAGCCGACGGCGCGGTAGACGGCCGTGACGTCCCAGTCCTTGAACTCGCCGGTGCCCTTGACGTTGCCGGTGCCGTCGAGGGCGGTGCGCTCGGTGCGCAGGCCGACGACCTTGCCGTCCTCGCCGAGGATCTCGGACGGCGACTCGAAGAAGTGCAGGAAGAGCTTGTGCGGGCGGTCGCCGACATCGCGGATCGCCCAGTTCTCCAGGGTCTTGGCGACCATGTCGGCCTGCTTGTTGCCGCGCCGGGTCTCGATCGAGCCCTCGTCGTAGTCGATGTCCTCGGGGTCGACGATGACCTCGATGTTGGGGGAGTGGTCCAGCTCCCGCAGCTCCATCGGGGAGAACTTCGCCTGCGCCGGGCCACGACGGCCGAACACATGGACTTCCAGCGCCTTGTTGGCCTTCAGGCCGTCGTAGACGTTCGGCGGGATCTCCGTCGGCAGCAGCTCGTCCGCGGTCTTGGCGAGGATGCGCGCCACGTCCAGCGCCACGTTCCCGACGCCGAGCACGGCGACCTTCTCGGCCTCCAGCGGCCAGCTGCGCGGCACGTCCGGGTGGCCGTCGTACCAGGAGACGAAGTCGGCGGCGCCGTACGAACCGTCCAGCTCGATACCGGGTATGGCGAGCTCACGGTCGGCCGTCGCGCCCGTCGAGAAGATCACCGCGTCGTAGAACGCGCGCAGGTCGTCCAGGTTCAGGTCGCTCGGGTAGTCGACGTTGCCGAACAGACGGATCTGCGGTTTGTCGAGCACCTGGTGGAGGGCCGTGATGATGCCCTTGATGCGGGGATGGTCGGGGGCGACACCGTAACGGATCAGGCCGAACGGGGCCGGCATCCGCTCGAAGAGGTCGATGGACACACCGGGTTCGGCGGCCACGTCGGACTTGAGCAGGGCGTCGGCGGCGTAGATGCCGGCGGGGCCGGCTCCGACGATTGCTACCCGCAGGGGGCGGGGCATGATCAGGTTCCCTTCGAGCGGTGATAGATCGACTCGACGGGAAGCCTAAACTAAGGCAAGCCTAAGTCGGTACGCGGGTCCGATCTATGAGCTCATAAGGTCACTTTATGACGAAGCGCCGCATGGATCTTACCCCCTCCCGCTGACCAGCGGTCCGGCCCTACGGCAGGTTCTGCTCCGCCCAGATCACCTTGCCCGCGGGTGTGTACCGGGTGCCCCAGCGCTCCGTGAGCTGCGCGACCAGGAACAGACCGCGTCCGCCCTCGTCCGTCATGGCCGCGTACCGCAGATGGGGCGAGGTGTTGCTGCTGTCGAAGACCTCGCAGACCAGGGTGCGGTCGTACAGCACACGGACGTGGATGGAACCGCCGCCGTAGCGGATCGCGTTGGTGACGAGCTCGCTCAGGATCAACTCCGTGGTGAACGTGAGCTCGTCGAGGCCCCACCGGGCCAGCCGGCGCGTCACCGAGGCACGTACCTCCCCGACCGCCGCCGGGTCGGAGGGCACCTGCCATTCGGCGATCCGGTCGGCGGCCAGCGCCCGCGTGCGCGCCACGATCAGGGCGATGTCGTCGCTGGGCTTGGCGGGCAGTCGCGAGTCGAGGACGACCCGGCAGGTGTCCTCGGGCGAACTCCCGGCCCGTTCCAGGGCGTCGCGCAGTTGGTCGAGGCCCACGTCGATGTCGTGCTCCCGGTCCTCGACGAGCCCGTCCGTGTAGAGCACCAGCCGACTGCCCTCCGCCAGGTCGAGGTCGAGGGTCTCGAACGGCAGCCCGCCGAGGCCCAGCGGGGGACCGGCCGGCACGTCCGGGAACTCCACCCGGCCGTCGGGATGGATCAGCGCCGGCGGCGGATGGCCCGCGCGGGCGATCGTGCACCGCCGGGCCACCGGGTCGTAGACGGCGTACAGGCAGGTCGCCCCGGTGACCGGGGCGCTCGCCTCCTCCTCCGCCTCGTCCTGGTCGATCCGGGAGACCAACTCGTCCAGGAGCGCGAGCAGTTCGTCCGGCGGGAGGTCCAGCGCCGAGAAGTTGTGCACGGCCGTGCGCAGCCGCCCCATCGTGGCCGCCGCGTACAGACCGTGGCCGACGACGTCCCCCACCACCAGTGCCACCCGGGTGCCGGACAGCGGCAGGACGTCGAACCAGTCGCCGCCCACGCCGGCCTGCGCGGGCAGGTACCGGTAGGCGATCTCCAGGGCGTTCTGCTCGGGCAGCCTGCGCGGCAGCAGACTGCGCTGGAGCGTCACCGCCATGCCGTGCTCACGGGTGTAGCGCCGCGCGTTGTCGATGGACACGGCGGCCCGGGCGACCAGTTCCTCGGCGAGGGCCAGCTCCTCCCGGTCGAACGGCTCGGGCTTCTCGGACCGCCAGAAGCTCACCACGCCCAGCACCAGGCTGCCCGCCCGGAGCGGCACCGCGATCAGCGAGTGGATGCCGTACGCCACCACCTGGGCCGAGCGCTCCAGGTCCTGCGCCTGCCAGCCCGGGGCCTCGCTCAGCCGCGGCTCGACGACGGCCGCCCCGCCGCTGAGACTGCGCGCCTGGGGTGAGGACTCCACGAGCCGGATCTGCTCGCCCACCGGATACAGCGGGGCGTCCTTGCGGATCCCGCTCAGTGCCGTGCGGCTCAGGGCGCGGGCAGCCTCCGGCTCTCCGCCGCCGAGCACGGCGTCGAAGAGGTCGACGGTCGCGAAGTCGGCGAACCGGGGCACCGCCAGCTCGGCCAGCTCCTCGGCGGTGCGGGTGACGTCCAGGCTGGTCCCGATGGCCACGCCGGCGTCGTAGAGCATGTTGAGACGCTCGCGGGCCGCCTCGGCGCGGCCGGACAGGGCGCGCAGCTCGGTGGAGTCGCGCAGGGTGGCGACGGTGCCGGGCGGGCCGCCCCGGCTGTCGGTGGTGCGCTGGTTGACCGCGAGGAGCCGGTCCTTGACGAGGTGCACCTCGTCGGTGGCGACCCGCCCGGAGGCCAGCAGGCCGGCCGTGTCGGGCGGCAGCCCCAGGGCCTCCACCTGCCGTCCCTCGGCGTCGTCCGGCAGGTCGAGCAGCCGGTGCGCCTCGTCGTTGGCGAGCAGCAGCGTGCCCGTGTCGCCGACGATGAGCACACCCTCCCGGACGGAGTGCAGCACCGCGTCGTGGTGCTCGTACATGCGGGTCATCTCGTGCGGGCCCAGGCCGTGCGTCTGGCGCAGCAGCCGCCTGCTGACCAGCGCGGTGCCCGCCGTGGCCAGCGCGAGACCGGCCGCGGCGGCGATCAGGACCAGCGGCATCTGCCGGTTGGCGGCGCCGCCGACGTTCTCGGTGGTGATCCCCGCCGACACCAGGCCCACGACCGTGCCGTCGTCCGCCTTGATCGGCACCACGGCCTGCACCAGCCGCCCGATGGTCCCGTCGACCTCCTCGGTCACGACCCGTCCGGCCTGCGCCGGAGCCAGGGTGCCGACGAACTTCCGGCCGATGCGGTCGGTCTTGGGGTGGGTGTAGCGGACGCCGTCGGTGTTCATCACGACGATGAAGTCCACGCCGGTCGCCCGGCGGGCCGCCTCGGCGCGGGGTTGCAGCACCGCCGTCGGGTCGGGGGCGCGCAGGGCCTCACGGGTGCCGGGCGCGTTGGCGAAGGACTCGGCCACCGCCACCGAGCGGTTGCGTGCCTCCGTGGTGCTGTCGCGGCGGGCCTGGAGCACCAGCGCGGCGACCGCGGCCACGACCAGCAGCAGCACGACCACCACTTGCAGGACGAAGACCTGACCGGCCACGCTGCGCCCGCTGAGCGCCGCCCGCAGTCCCGCCGTCATGTCCCGCCGCCCGGCGGGCGGGCCCTCGGAGAGCGGTCGCCCCGGCTGCCCGAGCGCGCCCTGAGCGCGGTCCGGCGTGTGGGGTGCGCGCGGACCGCCGGGACGGCGGGTCGACCGGGTCCAGGATCGCCCCAAGAGTCGGACCATGTGCTTATGTCTACACTGCCGGGCCCCCAGGAGGCGAGGGGCGTCACATGGCGTGACAAAGTGACCTCCCGTTGACAGAAGGCGTGTTGTGGCATCTTCCGGCCCTCGGCGTCAGCGCGCGTCACGGCGGGCGGCGAGCAGGAGGGCGATGTCGTCGGGGCGGTCCAGGGCGTGCCGGGCCGCCGCGGTCAGCCGGTCGGCCATCGCGGCCAGCGAACGGCCGCCCGGACGGGCCGCGGGGCCACCGGCCTTCGCCAGCGCCACCCGCAGCGCCCCGATGCCGTCGTCGATGTCGCCGCCGGGCACCTCGACCAGACCGTCCGTGTACAGCGCGAGGACGGCGCCGGTCTCCATCCGCAGCTCCGACACCGGATAGCGGGCCCGCGGGTCCACCCCGAGCACCACCCCGCCGGGCAGGTCCAGGACCTGGGTGCGGCCGTCCGGGCGGCGCAGCAGCGGCGGCGGATGCCCGGCCCGGGCCACCCGGGCGAGCCCGGTCGCGGGGTCGAGGCGGATGTAGCAGCAGCTCGCGAAGAGTCCGGGATCGAGGTCGATGAGGAGGTGGTTGGTGCCGCTCATGACCTCGTCCGGCGGCCGGTCGCCCAGCGCGAACGCCCGGACCACGCTGCGCACCTGCCCCATGGTCGCCGCCGCCTGCACCCCGTGCCCCTGCACGTCCCCGATGACCAGCGCCAGACCGTCCCCGGCCTCCACCACGTCGTACCAGTCACCGCCGATGTCCATGCCCTGGGTGCCCGGCAGATAGCGGCCCACGGTCTCCACCCGCGGATGCGCCGACAGCCGCCGGGGCAGCAGCGCCTGCTGGAGCCCGCGGGCCAGGGCGGCCTCGGTCTCGTAGCGCTGCGCCTTCTCCATGGCGTGGGCGATCAGACCGGCGAGCGCGGTGAGGACGGTGCGTTCCTCGGTGCTGAAGCTGCGCCGGCGGTCGAAGCCCAGGATGCAGGAACCGACCGGCCGGCCGGAGGCGATCAGGGGCAGGAAGGCGCGGGCGCCCTCGGTCGCGTCCAGCGGGATGCCGGGATAGGCGTCCGTCAGCTGCTGCATCGAGTCGAAGAACAGCGGGCGGCCGGTGGTCAGCGTCTCGACGCCGGGCAGATGGACGTCCAGGCCCACGCCCTCGAACGGGGCGAGGAAGCCCGGCGGGAAGCCGGACTCCCAGGCCAGGTACAGATGCCGGTCCTGCAGCAGGTAGATGGCGAGCCGGCGGCCGCCGAAGGCGGGCAGCACCTCGCGCATGACGACCGCCGCGACCTGGCGGGCGGTGACCGCCTCGGTCAGGGCGATGGCGAGGACGATCGGACGGTACAAGGGCGCCGGCGGGACGAGACCGGACGCCGTGCCAGGACCGGCTTCCGGGCCGGCCTGGGCCGCCGGGTCCGTGGCCACCGGCGGGACCTCGGCGACGTGTCCGGGCGCCAGGTCGGCGGGGGCGGTGTCCGACATGCGGGCCGCGGGGTGGATCACGCAGGTCAGCCGGTCCGGGCCGGGGTGTACGGCGAAGGACAGCCAGTCGCCCTCCGACGGCTCCGGCGGCTGCGGCGGCTGCGGCGCCGATGTGTGTGCCGGCGGTCTGGAGACGTGGAAGTGCACCGGGTCCGGTGCCAGCAGCGCACCGCGCAGATGGTCCTCCACGTCCGGCCGGCCGATCCACGGCACGGTCTCCCACAGGGGACGGCCGAGCAGCTCGATCCGCTCGCGGCGCAGCAGGTGCGCGGCGCGCGGATTGGCGTAGACGACCAGTCCGGCGCGGTCCAGGCAGAACACGCCCTCCGGCAGCAGGTCGGCGGCCGCGTCCGCCACCGCGGCCGGCCCCGGATCGAGGACGATGCCCTTCACCGGGCCCACGCTCGTCCACATGCCCGACAGGTCGCCCGCCTCCTCGGCGCTCCACAGGTCCACCAGCCGCAACGCCCCCTCCGGCCCGCGCAGATACAGCGGCAGGTGCGGCGGTCGGCCCACGGACGCGCCGCGCAGCGCCGCCAGCAGGAGATGCGGTTCGGTGGGCGCCACGGTCCGCGCGAACTCCTCCACGGTTCCGGGGAAGCCGTCGGGCGGCACGCCCAGCAGCAGGTGCAGGGCCTCGTCGGCGGTCACCGTCTCCGTGGCCGGGTCCCAGGCGAAGCGCCCGAGGCGCTCCACGGGCGGACGGGTGGCCGCGGGCCGCACGCACAGCGGGTCGTCGTCCCAGGCGACGGCCTCGGCACCGTCCTCCAGGCCCCGCAGGGCGGCCCCCAGGTCCTGGGCCACCCGTGCCATGCGGTCGCGGACGGTCAGCACCTCGGCCGCGTCCGCGACGGAGGGCCGCAGCACGGTGAGGACGCCGAAGGGGGCCGAGCCCGCCCCGACCGGGATGTAGAGCGAGCCGAACTGGAAGGGCAGACCGGCCGCGAACTGGGGATAGCGGCGCATGGTCTCCGTGGCGTTCGGCAGGACCACCTGCACACCCAGCCGGTAGGCGTCCGCGACCGGGAAGGGACGGTCCACGTGCAGCCGCCACCAGGGGCGGAACAGGGGCCCGGGCAGTCCGGCGAGCACGGCCAGCCGCAGCACTCCGGGGGTGCGGCAGCGCAGGTAGACCCCTCCCGCGTGGCCGCCGGTCGCGCTGACCGCCTCCGTGGAGGCGTCGATCAGCAGTGCCGCCAGCCGTCCGGGCGTGGGTTGCGTGTCCTCGGCGCTCCCAGTCATCGGCCCTACCTCGTCCGTGCGCCGTCACACGGGCGACGACACAGCCAGCATGCGCCACACGCCCCCCGGTGCGCATCCGCGCGGACCCGCCCGCCGGAGCGCGTTTGCGGACGCCGCGACCGAGCAGCCGATCCCCTGGACCTTGTGCCTGGTGGAAAGGAGCACGTAATGGCGGCGGGCGAGCCCGACCCCCTGGAGATCGCTGCAGACCCGGAGGCGGTCAAGCGTCACCGCACCCTGTTCAGGGCCGTGCGCCGGCGCCGGAACCCGCCCCTGCGGCGGACGGACATCACGGTCACGGACGAGGCGGCGGTCAAGCGGGCCGTGAAGGCGGCCTCGCTGGGCAACGCCATGGAGTGGTTCGACTTCGGCATCTACAGCTATCTCGCCGTCACCCTCGGCCATGTCTTCTTCCCGTCCGGGAACGACACCGTCCAACTGCTGTCGTCCTTCGCGACCTTCGCGGTCTCCTTCCTGGTCCGGCCGCTCGGCGGCATGGTCTTCGGACCCATGGGGGACCGGATCGGCCGCAAGAAGGTCCTGGCCACCACCATGATCATGATGGCGGCCGGCACCTTCGCCATCGGCCTGATCCCGTCCTACGCGGCGATCGGCTTCTGGGCCCCGGTCCTGCTGGTCCTGTTCCGCATGGTCCAGGGCTTCTCCACCGGCGGTGAGTACGGCGGCGCCTCCACCTTCATCGCCGAGTACGCCCCGGACCGGCGACGCGGCTACTTCGGCAGCTTCCTGGAACTGGGCACGCTCGCCGGATACGTCGGCGCGGCCGGCCTGGTGACGTCCATGACCGCGGTGCTGGGGAGCGCGGGCATGGAGTCCTGGGGCTGGCGGGTGCCCTTCCTGATCGCGGGTCCCATCGGACTGGTCGGCCTGTATCTGCGGCTGCGGCTGGACGAGACCCCGGCCTTCCAGAAGCTGGAGGACGAGTCCCTGCACCGGGCCTCCGACGTCGCGTCCGCCGTGGAGACGACGACCAAGGGCGACCTGGCGGCCGTCTTCCGGGACCAGTGGCGGATGCTGATCCTGTGCATCTGCCTGGTCGGCGGCTACAACGTCAGCGTCTACATGATCCTTTCGTACATGCCGACCTATCTCTCCGAGGAGATGGGCTACTCCGACGCGCACGGGCTGCTGCTCCTCATCGCCACCATGGTCGTGATGATGCTGGTCATCAACCAGGTGGGGCGGCTCTCCGACCGGGTGGGCCGCAGGCCGGTGCTGATGGCCGGGATGCTCGGCTTCCTCCTGCTGTCGGTTCCCGCGTTCCTGCTGGTCGAGCAGGGGTCCCTGGTGGCCGTGTCGAGCGGGATGCTGATCCTCGGTCTGTCGCTGGTGTGCATGGTCAGCACGATGTCCGCGGCCCTGCCCGCCCTCTTCCCCACTCAGGTGCGCTACGGCGCCATGTCCATCGGCTACAACTTCTCCACCTCCCTGTTCGGCGGCACGACCCCCTTGGTGGTCACCGCGCTGATCTCCGCCACGGGCAGCGACCTGATGCCCGCGTTCTACGCCATGGGGGCGGCCCTGATCGGCGCGATCGCCGTGGCCTGCATGAAGGAGACGGCCCGCAAGCCGCTGGCGGGTTCACCGCCCTCCGTGGCGACCCCCGAGGAGGCGGCCGACCTGGTGGAGAGCCGGGCGCCGGCGCCCCGCTTCTGACACACCGCTCGCCGCAGGCGGCCACGCACCCGCCCGCGGCGGCATGTGTGTAACGAGCATGTTTTCCTACGGCGAGGCAACGCCCCGGCGACGCCGGGGTGGCCCCGGTCATGGCTTGGCCAACTCCATGCGGCTCGTTGGCCACACGTTCACCACTTGCCCCTGATGTCCTGCCCCGAGCCGGGCGGAGAGTGATCGGCGGCCGGTCTCCCGCACTCACGGGACCGGCGCACCTCCTCCTCTCCGTCTGCTCAACAAGGGGCATTCATGGCTGAGTTGACCCGCCGTAGACTTCTGGGTTCGGCCGCCGGCGCGCTGGGCGGCGCCGCGGCGCTCTCGCTCCTCCCGCCGAGCGTGCAGAAGGCCGTCGCCGCCGAGCCGCCCCGGCACGGTTCGCTGCGCGACATCGAGCACGTCGTCCTGCTGATGCAGGAGAACCGGTCGTTCGACCACTACTTCGGCACCCTGTCGGGCGTCCGCGGCTTCGCCGACCCCCGTGCGCTGAAACTCGACACCGGGCGCTCGGTCTTCTACCAGCCCGACGCCGAGAACCCCAAGGGCTACCTGCTGCCCTTCCACCTCGACACCCGTACCTCCAGCGCCCAGGCGATACCGTCCACCAGCCACGCCTGGTCGGTGCAGCACGAGGCCTGGAACGGCGGGAGGATGGACCGCTGGCTGCCGGCCCACCGCAAGGCGGACGGCGTCAACGGCCCGTACGTCATGGGCTACTACACGCGCGAGGACATCCCGTTCCAGTTCGCCCTCGCCGAGACCTTCACCATCTGCGACAACTACTTCTGCTCGGTGTTCGGGCCCACCTGGCCCAACCGCCTGATGTGGATGACCGCGAGCATCGACCCGGACGGCACCCACGGCGGCCCGATCACCAGCAACGTCGCACCGACGCCGTACCGCTGGACGACGTACGCCGAACGCCTCCAGGCGGCCGGGATCAGCTGGAAGGTGTACCAGCAGGACGACGACTACGGCTGCAACATGCTGGAGCAGTTCCAGGCCTTCAAGGACGCGAAGCCCGGTTCCGACCTGTACGAACGCGGTGTGCGTCCGCAGCCGGAGGGCACCTTCGAGGACGACGCCCGGGGCGACCGGCTGCCGGCGGTGTCCTGGATCATGCCGACCAGCTACCAGTCGGAGCACCCCGACTACCTGCCCGCGGCCGGCGCCGACTTCGTCGCCTCCAAGATCGAGGCCATCGCCTCCAACCCGAAGGTGTGGCGCAAGACCGCGTTCATCCTCAACTACGACGAGAACGACGGCCTGTTCGACCACGTGCCCCCGCCGACCCCGCCCGCCGGAACCCCCGGTGAGTTCATCCAGGGGCTGCCGATCGGCGGCGGCTTCCGGGTCCCGGCGATCATCATCTCGCCCTGGACGGTGGGCGGCTGGGTCGCCTCCGAGGCCTTCGACCACACCTCCGCGCTCCGCTTCCTGGAGCGGTTCACCGGCGTCGAGGAGCCCAACATCACCGACTGGCGGCGGGACACCTTCGGGGACTTCAGCTCGGCGTTCCGCTTCGCCGGCACTCGCCCGCGGCCGCCCCGGCTGCCCGACGACACCGCCGAGCAGCTCCAGAAGGCCAAGGAGGAGGTGGCCACCCTGCCCAAGCCCACGCTGCCGGGCGCCGACCAGAGGTTCCCGCGCCAGGAGCGGGGCCGCCGCCCGCACGTGTAGCACCCCCGGGAGGACCGGATCGAGCCGCCGACACCGGCCGGTCCGGCCCGTCCACCCGGGGCGCCGCGGTCGCCACGCCCGGACCGCGACGGCGGTCAGCTCAGCACTCGCCGCCCCACACCGCGCTGTGCAGCGTGACCGGGCCCAGGAAGCTGTCACGGTTCGGGTCGTTCGGGTAGTGCAGGCACCCCGTGATGTTGTCGCCGTAGGCCGTGACGCTGAACCGGATGTGGTCCGCTCCGGGGAAGCGCACACCGTTGTTGATGATGACCATCCCGTGCTCCGAGTGCAGGTTGTACAGGTTCCCCTCGGACTTCCACGTCGGCTGTCCCCACGCCACGTCGTTGTTCCAGACGCAGACGTATCCCCTGGGACAGTCCTCCGGGGCGGCCGCCGCGGGCGGCGCCGACGCCACTCCCGTGGCCGCCGTCATCAGCAGGGCCGCCACACCCAGGCCCGCCTTCTTGCGCAACCGTGTCTTCACCGTTTCCTCCGTCTCGGACAGCGCCGGGAGGCTGTTGCCGGCCGGCCGCTCCAGACGGTCCAGCCTGGCGCCCGATCGACGGGTTCGGTCCCTGACAGATGTCAGGAGGCTACGAGACGGTTAAGTTCCCCTCAAACCTTGATGGCCGGGCGGTGATCTCCCCATGATGAGGGCATGACGACAGCGGTGCGGGCCCTGACCCGTCTGGTGGACTGGCCCGACCTCGTGGAGGCGCGGCCCAGTTGCGGTACGGGGCGTGCGCTGCGTGCCGACGGGGCCGAGATCGCGCACTTCCACTCCGACCGGATGGTCGACGTCCATCTCTCGGCTCCCGCGATCCATCGGCTGCGTCGTGACCTGAAGGGCTCGACCGCCATTCGCCTGGTGCCCGCGTCCGGCTGGGTGACCGTCCGCCTGGAGTGCGAGTCGGACATCGATCTGCTGATGACGCTGGTCAGTGTCGCCCTGAAGGCCCACCAGGGCGGCACGGTCGGCGAGGCGGTGCCGGCCGTGCGCTGCAACGAGCACCGAGGTGCGGCGATCGCGCGATGACGGTCCGTCAGCCGTGGAAGTTCACGTAGCCGTTGCGGTCGGGGTCGGAACCGCTCTTGGTGTACGCGTGCACGTCGGCGCGGGCACCGGAGGGCTTGTAGAAGTAGATGGTGTCCTTGTCGTTGTTCCACATGAAGTTGCAGTTCTGGCGGTACACGACGTTGTTCCCGTCGGAGTCGGTGCCCCGGCCGCCACGCAGCTTGATGTAGTCCCCGGGCTGGAGGGTGTGGCTCGCGGTGAACTTGAAGGTGTTGCCGGCGGCGTCCTTGACGACGTGGCCCTTCAGGTTCACGGTCGTCGACCGCGAGTAGTTCTTGATCGTCAGGTACTCGTTCTTGGTGTTGCCGGTGGTGCAGTTGTTGGAGTCCGAGCCGGGCGCGTCGTACTGGACACCCTTGAGCTTCAGGGCCGAGGAGTACTCGGCGGCCTGGGCCGGAGCGGCGGTCACGGCGGCTATGAGTCCGGCGGCGCCTGCGGTGGCGGCCAGGACATGACGCTTGCGCATGGGAAATCCCCCCTGTGGTGCGACTGGAGCGTCAGGAGCCTACATCCTGTGTGAACGTTCAATGGCATAAACGTGGGGAAAACGTGAAGGGCGAGGTCTGTCCGGTCACGGCGATAGGGTCCCGCCATGGATCACACGGACGTGGGAATCGTGCACCCCGGCTCCATGGGAGCCCAGGTGGCCGCGCAGGCCGTGGCGGCGGGCGCCAGGGTCCGGTGGTCGGCCGAGGGCCGCTCGGGCGCCACCCGTGAGCGGGCCGCGCGGGCGGGGCTCGAAGCCGCCGCGAGCATGGCCGAACTCACCGCCCGCTGCGGCCTGGTGCTGAGCGTGTGCCCGCCGGCCGCCGCCCTCGACGTCGCCCGGCAGGTCGCGGCGACCGGGTTCGACGGCGTCTACGTCGACGCCAACGCGGTGAGCCCGCGCCGCATGGAGCAGATCGCCGAGACGCTGGCGGGCAGCGGGGCGACCCTGGTCGACGGAGGGATCACCGGACCGCCGCCCCGCACCACCGGAACCACCCGCCTCTACCTCTCCGGTGACGCCCCGGCGGTGGAACCGGTCCGCGCGCTGTTCGCCGGCACCCTGCTGACCCCGGTCGTCCTCGACGGGCCCGTCGGCCGCGCCTCGGCGCTGAAACTGGCCTTCGCCGCCTACAACAAGATCTCCTACGCGCTCGCCGCCGAAGCCTCGGCCCTCGCCGCGGACCACGGCGTCCTGGACGACCTCCGCGACCTCACCGCCCAGTCGCTGCCCGGCACCCCGCTGGCCGCGCCGGACGGGCTGGCGGGCGCCGGGCCCAAAGCCTGGCGCTGGGAGCCGGAGATGCGGGAGATCGCCGAGACCTGGCGGGACAGCGGCCTGCCCGGCACCTTCGCCGACGCCGCCGCGCGCACCTTCGCGCGGTGGGAGGAACACAAGGACGCCCCCACCGTGACGAGCGATCGCCTGATCGCCGACCTCCTGGACGAGCGCCACGGCGCAGCGTGAACACAGGCCACGGCGGGCGGACGCGGCCGCCCGCCGTGCGAGGCCGGCTCAGGCGCAGGACGGCACGTCGTCCAGGGACGGCAGGAACCGGCGCCACTCCGACGCGGACAGCGGATCGCCCAGGCTCGCGCACAGCCGCCGGGCGATCGCGTCGGCGTCGGTCGACCACAGCCGTACGGTGTGGTCCTCGCCGCCCGCCGCGAGCGTCCCGCCGTCCGGGCTGAAGGCGACGGCGTACACGTGCCCCGTGGCCGCCGTCAGCACGGCCCGTGCCTCGGGGGCCCGGGGCTCGGAGACGTCGAACAGCCAGACGGTGGCGTCCGTGCTCCCCGCCGCGAGGGTGGTCCCGTCGCGGCCGAAGGCCACGGAGTACACGTAGTTGGTGAATCCCGTCAGCTCGGGGCCGACCCGCCGGGGCGCGGCGATGTCGCGGGTGTCCCACAGCCGGACCGTACGGTCCGCGCTCCCCGCCGCGAGCAGCCCGCCGTCGGGACTGAAGGCGACCGACCACACATACCCCGTGGGACCGCGCAACGTCACCAGCGGCTCGGCGCGCGACCCGTCCGTGCGCCAGACGCGGACGGCCCGGTCGATGCTGCCCGCGGCCACATGCCGTCCGTCGGGGCTGAACGACACCGACAGCAGCGCGTCCGTGGCCCCGGTGAGCGTGCGCAGCGCCCGCACCCGGTCCGCCCGCCGCACGTCCCACAGGCGTACGGTCGCGTCGTCGGCGCCCGTCACCAGGACCGTGCCCGACGGGGCGAAGGCGAGGGACTCCACCGTGCCGGTGGCGGCCGCACGGAACGGGGCGCCCCGCGGGCTCAGCCCGCCGTCGGGCGTGTAGGCGAAGAGCCGCGCGAGCCCGTCGCCGTAGCCGACCGCGAGAAGCCGCTGCCGGGGCGCGAAGGCCACCGACTGCACGAAGGTGTCGCCGTCCGGCTTCCACGGCCTGCCCACCCGCTCGTGCCGGGCCACGTCCCACAGCTGGAGGTGCAGCGTGCCGACGGCGAGCAGCCGGCTGTCCGGACTGTAGGCGAGGGCGTTGACCCCCTCGGCCGAGGTCAGCACCGGCGAGGGCAGGGACCACAGCCGCGTCACCCCGTCCGCGCAGGCCGTCACCAGCGTCCGCGCGTCGAACCACACCACCGAGGTCACCGCCCCCGGGTGCGGCAGCGTGGCGGTCACATGGCCGGCCGCGCGGTCCCACAGCCGTACGGCGTCGTCGCTGCCGCCGATGGCGAGGACCCCGCTGTCCGGGCCGAACGCCACGGCGTTGACCCAGCTGGTCGCCTCGCCGCCGGCGTCCGGGGCGCGGCGGGGGCGGGTCGGGTCGGACACGTCCCACACCCGGGTGGTGCGGTCCTGGCTGCCGGCCGCGAGGAACCGCCCGTCCGGACTGAACGCCACGCTCAGGGCGGACCCGTCGAACGCCTCCAGCGTGGCCAGGGGACGGGCACCGGACGCGCCGCCCGTACGCCACAGCCGGGCACGCCCGTCCCGGCCCGAGGCCGCGAGCAGCGCCCCGTCCGCGCTGAACGCCACCGCCTGGAGGAAGTCCCCGCCGCCCCGGAACACCACGGGACGCGCCGCCCCGGCCGCCTGCCCGTCGGCCCACAGCCGCGCGGTGCCGTCCGCCCCCGCGGCGGCCAGGCCCCGGCCGCCCGGGACGAACGCCAGCGCGTACACGGTCTCGGCGGACGCACCCGCGAGAGCGGGCAGCGGCCGCGGACGCCGGGGATCGGAGACGTCCCAGCGCCGCAGCAGGCCCTTGCCGCCGCCCGCCACCAGGGTGCGGCCGTCCGGGCTCAACGCCACCGCGAAGACGGCGAGTTCGGCCGAGACGCGCAGCCGGGACAGCCGCTCGGGCCGGGACCGGTCGAGGGTGCTCCACAGCCGGACGGTGCCGTCGGAGGAACCGGCCGCGAGCAGCCGGCGCCCGCTGTCGAGCGCCACGGACTGCACCAGGCCGGTGAACCCGGTCAGCCGGGTGGCGGTCGGGGCCGCCGAGGAGTCCATCAGCCGGGCCCGCGCCTCCTGGGTCGGGGCGGTGCGGTAGGCGGCCAGGGCGAGCTGGGCGCTGACCGCCGGGTCGTGCGCGCCGATCCGGTCGGCCTCGGCGGCCAGTTCCCGCGAGACCGCCTCCGTGCGCGCCCGGTCGGCACGCGAGCGCTGCCCCTCGGCGTACACCGACAGACCGCTGGCCACCAACAGCAGCACCATCGCCGTGGCCAGCAGCTGACGCAGCCTGCGGGTACGGCGCCGGGCCGCGCGCCGCTCCTCGTCCTCGTGCCGCGCCGAGGCCTCCAGGAAGGCCCGCTCACGGGTGTTGACGGCCTCGCGGTGCGCCGCGTCCGCGGCCCACTCGCCGGTCAGCGCCAGCGCCGTGCCCCGCAGCAGCAGCCCCGGGTCACGGCCGGACTCGTCCCAGCCGCGCGCCGCCTCGGTCAGCCGCCGGTGCACACGCAGCCCGGCCCGGTCCGCGCCGATCCACTCCCGCAGCCGCGGCCAGGCGGACAGCAGCGACTCGTGCGAGATCTCCACGGTCTCGCTGTCGGCCGTGACCAGCCGCTGCTCGACGAACGCGGCGAGCACCGCGGCCGGCTCGGCGGGCGGCGCCCCGTCCGGGCCCGCCAGCCCCTCCAGCTCCCGGCGCTGCGCCCGCCGCCGGGTGGGCAGGGTGTCGTCCGTGACATGGACCAGCCGGAGGAAGACCAGCCGGGCGAGCTCCCGCTGTACGTCGGACAGGTCCGCGAACACCGTCTCCGCGGTCCGGGACACCGCGTCGTGGATCCCGCCGCTGGCACGGTAGGCCTCGACGGTCAGGCGGCCCCGCGGGGCGCGCTGCCAGGTGGCGTGCAGGGCGTGGCTGAGCAGGGGCAGGGTGCCCGGGTCGTGGGCCGCGGCGGACTCCTGCGAACCGCTGCCCGAGCGCGGGGCGAGATCCCGCGCCAACA
The DNA here is from genome assembly GCF_021173675.1 of Streptomyces lincolnensis. Lineage (GTDB taxonomy): Bacteria > Actinomycetota > Actinomycetes > Streptomycetales > Streptomycetaceae > Streptomyces > Streptomyces lincolnensis_B. The sequence goes on from NZ_JAIHON010000003.1 coordinate 320,221, forward strand.
GCTCCACCAGGCCGCTCTCCACCTCCAGACGCGCCTTGCGGGCCGGTCCCGTGATCGCCCGGCGCATCTCCTCGGCGCTCAGCGGGCCCACCACGACCTGATGGTTCTGGAGCGCCTCCGCGAGCCTGGGATACCGCAGCGCCTGCGCGTAGAAGTCGGCCCGCAGTCCGATCACCACCAGGGCGGGCGCGGGCGGCAGCAGCTCCACGAAGCGTCTTCGTACGCTCTCCCGCGCACCCGCGGTGAACAGCTCCTCGAACTGGTCCACCACGACCAGCGGGGCCGGTCCGGCCTCTGCGAGCCGCCGCGTCAGCTCGGCCACGGGATCGCGGCCCGGCGTCATCAGCACGACCGCGCGATCCGCCGCCCCGTCGCGCACCGCCGGAATCAGCCCGGCCCGCAGCAGCGACGACTTCCCCGACCCCGACGGCCCGACCACGGCGAGCAGCCCACCGCCGACGGCACGGCGCGCGAGCGGGACGTGGGGGCCGGTGCCCCGCGCCGACGGGCCCGCGACCGGGTCACCTGTGGTCGGCGGCCGGGCGCCCGCGTCCCCCGCGTCCGGACCACCGTGCGCGTCGCCCGCCGTACGTGAGCCGCCGTCCGTCGCCTCCGTCTCCTCCGTCTGCTCCGTCGGCGGACCTCCGCCCGTCCCGGCCTCCGGCGGCACACCGTCCTCCGCGTCCGCCGCCAGGCTCCGCAGGCGGTCGGCGAGATGGTGGGTCAGGTCCTCACGGCCGAAGAACCAGTCCGCGTGCTCCTCCTCGAAGGCGCGCAGGCCGCGGTAGGGCGACGGCGAGCCGGGGCCGGGACGGCCGGGGGTCATGCGGACGCGGACGAGGGCCTCGTTCCAGCGGCGCAGGACGTCGGGGTCGTCGATGCCGCAGGCGCGCAGGATGCCGGCGAGCAGTTCCGGAGCCCGGACCGGTGGGAGATGACGGCCGGAGAAGTAGTCCCCGGCCGTGCTCGACGCGATGCGAACCGTGCCGGCCACGTCCCGGACCGTCAGCCCCGCCCGTAATCGGGCGGCGGTGAGCAGCCGGCCGAAGTCGGCCGCCGAGGCTATGCCGTCCGGATCCGTGTCGCCGTTGCCTTCCCGCTCGTGGTGCCCGTCCCGCTCGTCCCGGCCCATCGGCATCGCCCCCGGCAGTGTCCAGCCGACAGGGCCCAGGAGCCTGTCCGACTTTGTCCGACCACTGTCGGGGCTGGTCCGGGCTTGGGGCAACGGGCTGTTTTCGGCCCGCCCGACACGCTTTCCTCAAGTGGGGGCCGACGCGCCGCACGGCATGGAGGGGAGCCATCGCCGTGCGGCCGTGGGCCCCCTGCCGTCTGCCGTGACCGCCGTCGCTCAGCCCCACAGGGGGTACGTCTCGACCCGCTCCAGCCGCTCCGGGCGGGTGTCGGTGTAGGTGAGGGTCATCCGTGTGTAGTGCGGCAGGCCGGGCTTCTTCGTCCACTCCCCGGGGCGGTCGAGGCGGACGAGCACCGGATACGAGTGGAAGGTGCCGGCCGCGCAGTACGGCTCGCAGTCGTTGACCACGTTGCGGCCCCGGGCCATCGCCGCGTCCGCGTCCCAGCGCGACCAGGTCAGCGAGGTGAGCCGGCTGTTTCCGTCGCCGCAGGCGAGCATGAAGTCCGCCGGGCGGACCAGGGGCTTCCAGAAGCAGTCGACGAGCACGGGGTCCGCGGCCGCCGGGGTCACGGCCCGTACGGGTGCGGGAGCCGCGGAAGGGGAGGCGGAGGCCGGTGCCATGGCCGCCGCGAAGAGTACGACGGCACCGAGCGCGGCCGCCTTGGTCGTCCTGAGTCCTGGCATGTCCGCTCCCCGCCGTCCGTGCGCGCCTGCCATCAAGACGTTACGACCGCGAACGGGGACGCACCACTGGAACCGGCCAAGGCCGTGTGCGCAGTGGTGCGTCCCCGGTGAGGAGGTGGTGGAGCCGGTGCGGCTAGTCCTTCTCGGTGGCGGTCACGTCCGTGATCGTCCAGCGCTGGTTGGAGCCGGAGTTGGGCTGCCAGGTGGTGACGGCCGCGCCCTCGCCGGTGGCCTGGCCGCCGACCTCCAGCAGACGCCCGGTGGCCGCGTTGACCAGGGTCCAGGTGCCGTCGCCGGTGGTCGACAGGATCCACTCGGCGGCCGCGTCCCGCTCACCGGTGTCGGCCTCGATCACCGGCACGTTGTCGCGGACGGCCAGGCGCTTGCCCTCGGCCGGGTTGCTGAACTCGTAGCGCTGACGGTTGCCGGTCTCGCCGAACCGCCCGGTCAGCTGCCACTGCTGTGCGGTGCTGCCGTTCCCCGTGCCGATGACCAGGTTGGTGCCGTTGGCGGCGACGGTGACGGCCTTGCCGCTCTGCACGCCGGTCAGCGTGTAGTCGTGGCCCTTGCGCAGCAGCGGGGCGTCCTTCGCGACACCGGAGACACCCTTGACGGCGAAGGTGGTCACCGACTGGGCGGGCACGGTGAAGGTGGCCTTGCGGTCGACGACCTTGACCGGCGCCTGCCGGGCCAGCTTGCCGTCGGCGCTGGTGACGACCGGCGTGACGGTCGCGCCCCGGCTGACCTCGCGGAACTTGGACAGGTCCAGGGTGACCGTGCGGGCCTCGGTGGTGCTGTTGACGTGGACGAGCGAGGCGCCCTTGCCGTTCGCGGTCACGGCGGCGGCGCTGGAGGTGTCGTTCGTCTTGATCAGCTTGTCGCCGGGCTTGATGAAGTGCGTGAAGTTGCGCGCGGTGTCGAACTTCGTGTTGGTGTAGATCGGGCAGGTCTCCAGGGTGTCCTTGGAGGTGCAGCTGAAGGGAAGCTGGATGCTGCCCCAGTTGCCGCCCTTGGCGGACTCGCCGCCCGGCTTCATGTTGTCGTAGTCCTCGACCGGCTGCCAGAACACCCAGGCCTTGGGCTCCAGTTCCCGCAGGTCGTCGACGATCCGCTGGGCCAGCCCGAGACCGGGCCGCATGTCGGTGAAGCTCTGCCCGTCGCCCCAGTCGCCCTCGACCTCGCTCATCCACAGCGGCTTGTCCGCCGCCTTGGCCAGGTCGCGCACGGTGGTGCGCTGACCGGTGCCGTAGGTGTGGACGTTCATCTGGTCGACGAGGTCCTTGGACTCCTGGGAGTAGGAGTTCCAGTTCGTCGCGAAGATGGACGGGTTGGTCTCGTCCATCGCCGAGATGTCCGCCTTGACCTTGGCCTTCTTCAGGGCGGGCGCCAGCGCGGCGAGGACCTTCTCCTGGAGCGCGGGACCGATGTGGGCGCCCTCCTGACGGCCGCCGACCGGCTGCCCGTCCGCGCCCAGCCGGGTGCCCCAGTAGTTGGTGTTGGGCTCGTTGAACGGGTCGACGGTGTCGACCTTGATGCCCTCCGCCTTCTCCAGCCGCTTGGTCGCCCCCGCCATGTACGCGGCGAAGTCGTCGACCGACTCCTCCTTGAGCTGGTCGGCGTTGGCGTCGAAGCCGCCCGACACATAGCCGCTGACGGTCATGAACCACGGCGGGGAGTTGCTGAAGGTCTCCCAGTGGGTGATGTCCTTCTTGATGCGGTCCACCCACCAGCGCTGGGTGGCGTCGGCGTCCTTGTTCCAGTCGGCCGGGTCGTCGGCGCTCCACCAGTCGGTGTCCTCGCGGGTGGTGCCCGCGGGCGCCTTCCACCAGCCCTCCACGGCGCCGCCGGCGCGCAGATAGTCCTTGACGTCGGGGGCGTTGCCGCCGCCGATGTTGTACCGGGCTATGTTCAGCGCCAGGCCGTCGTCGCCGAAGAGGAGCTTCGCGAGCTTCTCGCGTATCGCCGGCGGATAGTCGCCGGTGGCGTTGGCGAACCAGACCAGGCTGGTGCCCCAGCCCTCGAACTTCTCCTGCTTGTACGACGGGTCAGGCGTCACGGTGACCGAGGCGGCGGCCTCGGCCTGCGCGGGAACGCTGAGCAGGGCGGCCCCGGTGGCCAGGGCCGTCAGGACGGATGCCCCGAGGAACCGTCTGCTACGGGTACGGCGTGCCATCGTGTGCTCCCAACTGCGGTGGTGGTCGCTGCGGTGGGCCCTCCCGCCGTGGGGGCGGGAGGGACTGCCCTCGGACGGACGGGTGCCGCCCGAGGAGTCGTGGGGTGCGTGTGTGGTGCGGTGGGTCAGACGGACTGGCGCAGGACGGCGACGTCCCGGGGACCGAGCGTGAGGGCGCCGCCGGTGTCGGTGGTGCCGATCAGGACCTCTCCGGCCAGGCCGGAGACCGGCACGGTGTCGTCCGTCCGGTTGACCAGGAACAGGAACCGGCTGTCGGCGCCGCGGCGCACGGTCAGCTCGACGCGGCCCCGGAGGTCCGCGGGCAGTTCGCTGTCCACCCCGGCCGGCCCGAGCAGGCGCGGCAGCAGGGCCGTGAGCCCCGGTACGCCGAGCCGCGTGGAGACGTAGGAGGCGGAACCGGTGCCGCTCGCGCGCCGGGTGACGGCGGGGCGCCCGGCCTGCGTACCGGTGCGGTAGCGGACCAGGACCTCCGTCTCGGCGTCGGTCACGGTGATCCGGTCGGTCCACAGGCTGCCGGTGCTCGCGTCGTCCAGCTCGACGGTGTCCTCGGCGAGCAGCGGGCCGAACTCCTCGATGCGGATGCCGAGCAGATCGCGCAGGGCGCCCGGGTAGCCGCCCAGCCAGATGTGGTCGTTCTCGTCGACGACCGCGGAGAAGTAGGTGGCGATCAGATGGCCGCCCTGCTCGGCGTAGCGCGTGAGCTCCTTGGCCAGGTCGGCGGGGACCATGTGCAGCACGGGCGCGATCAGCACCTGGTGGCGGGAGAGATCGGCGCGGGTGGTGACCAGGTCGGCGCGGATGCCGAGGGCGAGGAGCGCCGAGTACCAGTCGAGCGCCTCCTGGCGGTAGTCCAGCAGGGCGGTGGGGTGGGAGTCCTGCTCACTGGCCCACCACGACTCCCAGTCGTAGATGATCCCGACCCGGGCCGGCTCCCGCTCGCTGCCGGCGACCGGGGCGAGGGTCCTGAGGGTGGCGCCGAGAGCGGCCACCGCGCGGAAGAGCTCGCTGTCGGCACCGGCGTGCGGCACCATCGCCGAGTGGTACTTCTCCGCGCCGGCCACGGACTGCCGCCACTGGAAGAAGCACACCGCGTCGGCGCCGTGCGCCACGTGCAGCAGCGAGTCCCGGGCCAGGTCGCCGGGCCGCTTGGCCACGTTGACCGGCTGCCAGTTGACCGCGCTGGTGGAGTGCTCCATCAGGAACCAGGGCCGCCCGCCCGCGACACCGCTGGTGAGGTTGGCGGAGAAGGACAGCTCGTCGCGGTCCTGGGGGCCGGGGTGGACGTAGTGGTCGTTGGAGACGAAGTCGATCTCCTCGGCCCAGTCCGGGTAGTTCATGCCCTTGGTGCCGTTCATCACCATGAAGTTCGTGGTGACGGGCACGTCCGGGGTGAGCTCGCGCAGGATGTCCCGCTCGGCCCGCAGATAGTCCTTGAGCGCGTCCGAGGAGAAGCGCTTGAAGTCCAGCTGCTGGGTCGGGTTGGGGTGCGCGGCGGCGAGACGGGGCGGCAGGATCTGCTCCCAGTCGCTGTAGCGCTGCGACCAGAAGGCCGTGCCCCAGGCGTGGTTGAGGGCGTCGAGCGTGGTGTAGCGGGCGCGCAGCCAGACGCGGAAGGCGCGGGCCGCGTCGTCGGAGTAGTCGTAGATGTTGTGGCAGCCCAGCTCGTTGGAGACGTGCCAGGCGACCAGCGCGGGGTGGTCGGCGTACCGGGTCGCCATCTCGCGCACCAGGCGCAGGGCGTGCTCGCGGAAGACGGGCGAGGTGGGACGCCAGTGCTGGCGGGCTCCCGGCCACAGCGTCTCGCCGGTCGCGGTGACCGGCAGGATCTCCGGGTGCGCGGTGGTCAGCCAGGGCGGCGGGGAGGCGGTGGCGGTGGCCAGGTCGACGCCTATGCCGCCCGCGTGCAGCAGGTCCATGACCTCGTCGAGCCAGGCGAAGTCCCAGGTGTCCGCGGCCGGCTGGATGCGGGCCCAGGAGAAGATCCCCACGCTGACGACGTTGACGCCGGCCTCGCGCATCAGGCGGACGTCCTCGTCCCACACGTCCCGGGGCCACTGCTCGGGGTTGTAGTCGGCGCCGTACGCGAAACGGGGGGTGGGGTCACCGTCCGGCCCGCCCGAGCGGGACAGGAGGGTGGAGATCATGGCGGTCCTTCCGAAAGGGGGTGCACGGGGCGGCGCGGCCCGGGAGCCGCGCCGCCCGGAGTTCTCTCCTGCTTCCCGACTGCTACTCGACGGTGAAGCCCTGCTCCTTGCCGTACTTGATCGACGCGTCCTGCCAGGCCTTCAGGCCCTGCGCCAGCGTGGTGCTGGAGACATAGGCCTTGCCGACCGTGTCGTTGAAGATCGAGTTGGCGTACTGCTGGAAGGGCAGGTACGACCAGTCGCTCGCGACGTTCGCGGCCGACTCGGCGAAGATCTTGTTCGCCTCCTGGCCGCCGAAGTACTCGAACTTCTTGCTCTGGAACGCGGGGGACTCCAGCTCCGCCTTGGTGGCGGGGAAGGCGCCTTCCGACACACGGGTCGCGACACCGTCACCGGAGTTGGCGTACTCGACGAAGGCGTAGGCGAGTTCCTTGTTCTTGCCCAGCGCGGGCAGCACCAGCGAGCTGCCGCCGTTCTCCGCGCTCGCCTTCTCGCCCTTGGTCCAGGCCGGCATCGGGGCCGCGCGCCAGTCGCCCGCGGCGTTCGGCACACCGGTGGTGAAGTTGGCGGGCATCCAGGCGCCGGTGGTCAGCGTGGCGATGCTGCCGTCACCGAGGCCCTTGTACCAGTCGTCGGTCCAGCCGGTGATCGGGGAGACGAGCTTCTCGTCGATCATCTTCTGCCAGACGGCCTCGTACTTCTTGGCGCCGGCGTCGTCGAAGTTGATGGAGACCTTGGTGCCGTCGACCTTGTAGGGGCGCGAACCGGCCTGCCACAGCATGGAGGTGGTGAAGCCCGCGTCACCGGCGTCGTTGGCGATGAACACCTTGGGGTCGGCCTTGTGCAGCTTGCGGGCCGCCTCCAGGTACTCGTCCCAGGTGGTCGGGACGGCGATCTTGTACTTGTCGAAGACCTTCTTGTTGTAGAACATCGCCATCGGACCGGAGTCCATCGGCAGGCCGTAGACCTTGTCACCGTCGCTGACGGCGTTCCACGGGCCCGGCGTGTACTTCGAGGCGAGCTTGTCGGCGCCGAACGGGGCCAGGTCGGTCAGGCCCTTGGTGAGGGAGTACTGACCGAGCGCGAAGTACTCGATCTGCGCGACGTCGGGCACGCCCTTGCCGGCCGAGATGGCGTTCGACACCGCGGTGTAGTGCTTGTCGCCCGACCGCTCGCTGACGAGGTTGATCTTGACCTTGGGGTACTTCTTCTCGAAGTCGGCGGCGACCGTCTTCAGCGTGGGCTCCCAGGCCCAGACATTGACCGTGCCGCCCTTCTTCAGGGCCGCCTGGATGTCCGCGGCGGAGACCTGCTTCTGCTCGGATCCGCTGTCGTCCGAGCTGCCACAGGCGGTGGCGCCCAGGGCGAGGGCGGAGACGAGGGCGAGGCCGCGCAGGATGCGGCTCGTTGTTCTGCGCATGGAGGTGCTTCCACTTCGTCGTGGGTGGGACAGGTGAGGGTGGGGGTGGTACGGGTGGTGCTCAATCGTGGGGTCTGGGGGCGTCATTCCTTGACGCTTCCCGCGGCGAGTCCGGACTGCCAGTACTTCTGGAGCAGCAGGAACACCGCGATCAGCGGCACGATGGTCAGGAGCGAACCGGTGATCACCAGGTTGAAGATCACGTCACCGCCGATGGTCTGCGCCTGGGCGCTCCAGGAGCTGAGCCCCAGGGTCAGCGGATACCAGTTCGGGTCCTTCAGCATGATCAGCGGAAGGAAGTAGTTGTTCCAGGTGGCGACCGTGGTGAACAGCAGGACCGTCACGATGCCCGGGGCCAGCAGCGGCAGGGAGACCTGGAAGAAGGTCCGCACCTCGCTCGCGCCGTCCATCCGGGCCGCTTCCAGCAGCTCGGTCGGGATCGCCTCGGCCGCGAACACCCACATCAGATACAGACCGAACGGCGAGACCAGCGACGGGATGATCACCGCCCAGGGGGTGTCGGTCAGCCCCATCTTGCTGAACATCAGGAACGTCGGCACCGCGAGGGCCGTACCCGGCACGGCCACCGCGCCGATCACCACGGCGAAGATCGCGCGCTTGCCGGGGAAGTCGAACTTCGCGAGCGCGTAACCGCCCAGGACCGCCAGCAGCGTGGCACCGCCCGCGCCGAGCACCACGTAGAGCAGGGTGTTCAGCAGCCAGCGGCCGAAGATGCCGTCGTGGTAGGTGAAGGTGTCCCGGATGTTGTCCCAGAAGGCGAAGTCGCCCGCGAACCACAGGCCGTTGGAGTCGCCCAGACCCGCCTGGGTCTTGGTGGAGTTGATGACCAGCCAGATCAGCGGGACGACCGTGTAGAGCACCATCAGGGCCATCAGCGCGGTCAGCAGCTTGCTGCGCCTGGGCTTGCCCGGTGTGTGCCTGCGCGGGCTGCGCAGACGCGGGGCGCTCTTGGTGGGAGCGGGGGTGGCGACGGAAGTGGTCATCGGGTCACGCTCCCTTGCGCATGCCGCGCAGCTGCACGACATAGGCGACCACCATCGTGATCACGCCCATGATGATGGCGACGGTCGCGGAGTAGTTGTGCTGCTGGCCGTTGAAGGACAGCGAGTACGTGTAGAAGTTCGGCGTGTAGTCGGTGGTGATGGAGTTCAGCGCCAGCGGACGCAGGATGCTCGGCTCGTTGAAGAGCTGGAAGCTGCCGATGATCGAGAAGATGGTCGCGATCACGATCGCGCCCCGGATCGCGGGCAGCTTGATCGAGGTGATCACCCGCAGCTGACCCGCCCCGTCGATCTCGGCCGCCTCGTACAGCGAGGACGGCACGACGCGCAGCGCCGAGTAGAAGATCAGCATGTTGTAGCCGACGAACTCCCAGGTCACGATGTTGCCGATGGAGGCCAGCACCCAGTCGGGGGAGAGCAGGTTGGGCAGCGTCACGCCGAAGGCGGAGTTGATGTCGCCGACCAGGCCGTACTTCGTGCCGTACATGAAGCCCCACATCAGGGTGGCGACCACCGCGGGCACCGCGTACGGCAGGAAGATCGTGATCCGGAAGAAGCTCTTGCCGTACAGTCGCCCGCTGTCCAGTGCCAGCGCGACCAGCAGGGCGATGCCGAGCATGATCGGCACCTGGATCACCAGGAACAGGCCGACCCGGCCGACCGAGTCCCAGAACTGCTCGTCCTTGAACGCCTGCGTGTAGTTGTCCAGGCCGACGAACTGGTTGCCGCCGATGAGCTGGTTGCGATAGAGGCTCAGGTAGACCGAGTACACGATCGGTGCCAGGAAGACCAGGGCGAAGACGGCCACGAAGGGACCGATGAACCCCCACCCCGTCCAGGAGCGCCGGTCCTTTCGCGCCGGGGGTGGTGCCGACCGCGGCTGGGCGGCCGCCGGCGGTTGCAGCGTCGTCATTGTCGTTCCTCGCTCGTCCACGTCCTGGAACCGGTGGTGCGGATCCGGACGCCCGTCGCGGGTCCAGCGCCACCGCGATGTTTACGCAAACATCAGCCCTTCCGGAAAGGGCGCAAGCTGTTATGTTTACGTAAACATCCGATGGCGGCATGTCTACACTGCCCCGTCGGCGGGGGTCAAGGGTCCTCCGGGGAAACAGTGACGTGAACAGCGGTGAGAGGTGGCTGACGGCGAGTGGAGACGGTGGGAAGAACGCCGACGAACCCGTCGGGCGACGGGCCGAAACGCGTCCGTGGCCGGCTCCGGCGCGGTGGGCGGGCCAGTGCCTCCATGGCGGATGTCGCCCGGCTGGCGGGCGTGTCGTCGCAGACCGTCTCCCGGGTCTCCAACGGTTACGCCGGTGTGAACGAGGAGACCCGCCGCCAGGTCCTCGCCGCCATGAAGGAACTCGGCTACCGGCCCAACAGCGCGGCCCGCGCCCTCAAGCGCGGCGAGTTCCGTACCATAGGTGTGATCACCTTCACCCTGTCCACCACCGGCAACGTGCGCACCCTGGAGGCGATCGCCACCTCCGCCGCGGCCGAGGGGTACGCGGTGACGCTGCTGCCCGTCGCCATGCCGACCCAGGACGAGGTGCGGGGCGCGTTCTCCCGGCTGGAGGAGCTCGCCGTCGACGCGGTCATCGTCATCATGGAGGTCCACCTCCTCGACGCCGCGACCGTCACCCTGCCGCCGCACGTCCAGGTCGTGGTGGTCGACTCCGACGCCGGTGACCGCTACACGGTCGTGGACACCGACCAGCACAGCGGCAGCCGCATCGCCGTCCGCCATCTGCTCGACCTGGGCCACCGGACCGTCTGGCATCTGGGCGGCCCCGAGGACTCGTTCGCCGCCCAGCGACGCACCGACGCCTGGCGCTCCGCCCTGGAGGAGGCCGGCCGCCCCGTGCCGCCCCTCGTGCGCGGCGACTGGTCGGCCGAGTCCGGCTACCGGGTCGGCCTCGAACTCGCCGCCCAGCAGGAGTGCACCGCCGTCTTCGCGGCCAACGACCAGATGGCCCTGGGCCTGCTGCGCGCCCTCCACGAACGCGGCCGACGCGTACCCGAGGACGTCAGCGTCATCGGCTTCGACGACATCCCCGAGGCCGGCTCCTTCCTGCCCCCACTCACCACGCTCCACCAGGACTTCGCCGAGGTGGGACGCCTCTGCGTCGAGGCCGTGCTGCGCAAGATGCGCCAGGTCGGCCCGGAACGGGGCACGACGTTGGTACCGACCCGGCTGGTGGAACGCGCGAGTACGGCGCCGCCGCCGGTGGGGGGTGGCGGGGGAGGGTGACGGCCGGGACCGGACCTTGCGGTCGGCGGGACGTGGCTCGGTGGGTCCGTGGTCGTCGGGGTTCTGTGCAGCGGCCCTGGGCTTGACGGGCGGCCCGCGTCACCGGGCCGACCGTGAGTCAGGGCAGGTGGGAGGTCTCCTCGGGGCGCCGGCCGTGCACCGGGGGTGGGCTCGGGTCGGCGGTCGGCCTGCGCTGCAGACCAGGGGCCGGGCAGCTGCCCGCGTCGGCCGCGGCACCGGTTTGCGGCCGGGCCCGGGGCACGCCCTGGGGACGGGGCCAGCAGCGGAACTCCGCCCCAACGGCTAGGGGCGGGGCCGGCCGTCGCCGCGCGCAGTGCTGAGGGCGTCCCGGGGAGGGCTTCGCCCTACTGGGCCGCTCCTTGCTCCACCGGGCCAACTCCGTTCACCCGGCTACGAGTCGCTCTCACGTCCACCAGCACCCCTGTGGACCCGCTCCCGGATGTCTGTGTGGGGCCGGGGTGCTCGGTGCGTAGGAGCAGGGCGCCGGGGGCGGGCGGTGCTGTGGCCCAGGCCACGTCGGTGACGAGACGGGGGGCATGTCGGAGGGATCGGGGGGCGGGCTACCGTTGCGTGAAGTCTCTCTGTCCCCACCGGAATCAGTTCGGACGGCCCCGGAAGTGCTCGCAGAACTCTCCCCGCTCATCGCCGCGACCTCCCAGTGGCTGACCTGTGCCTACCCGTCGGGCGGCGGCGCGCTCGCCTCCGCGCTGTGCGAGGTGCAGGCACGGCAGGCCGTGACGGTCGCCGCCTGGCTGCGGTACCCCACGCCGATGGACGCCGCCCTGGTCCACATGGCCGGCCCCGGCGGCTCCACCCGGCTGGACTGGCTCACGGGCGGCACGGACGGGCCCGACGCCCAGGACCCGGACGAGCACGCCTGGCGGAGCTGGGTCGACGAGGTCGTGGCGAGCTGGGCGGCCTGTCTGCTCACCGACCCGGACCTGGCCGACCGGGCCGTGGCCGCGATCGCCGAGGGCGGCCGAACCGCCGCCACGGTCGCCGAGTTCCGCCGCCTGACCGCGCCCGACGACACCGACCGCCGGGCGGCCGCCCTGCTGCGCCACCCGGACCTCCTCGCCCCGGTGGCGGATCTGCACCGGGACCAGCTGGTGGAACGGCTGCGGCCGGGGCGGGCGCTCATCGCCTGACGCCTGACGGTGGCGCCCGCCGGAGCCGGGCCGGGAGCGGGCAGTCGTACCCAGCCGTACTCAGCCGTGCTTGCCGCGTCCCGTCAGCGCGTCCCGCAGCCGGTCGACCAGTCCCGCACCCGGGGCCAGCAGCTTGTTGGCCGGCGGGGTGTCCGGAGCGGAGGGGTGCGGCCTGGTCGGGGCCACCTTCTTGGCCATGCGGACCTTGTCACCCAGGTCGTTCAGCGCGTCGGCCGGGCAGGCCACCCGCAGTTGGGGGAAGAGGTTCTCCTCCTCGTCGGCGATGTGGGAGCGGATCTCGCTCATGAGCAGGGTGATCAGCCGGTCGAACTCGGGGTCGTCCGCCTCGCAGCCCTCCAGATCCTTCATGATCCGCTCGGCCTTGGAGTGGTCCTCGATCTCCCGGTCCGCCATGGTGTTCCCGTTGACCAGGTGTTCCCGCACGGCCGGGTAGAGATAGGCCTCCTCGGCCACCGAGTGGCGCACCAGTTCCATGGTGGCCTGGTCGGCGTGGACCTTGCGGTCCTTGTCACCCGACGGCAGCGCCTCGATCCGGCCGAAGATCTCCTCGACCTCCCGGTGATCGGTCACCAGCTCGTCGATGACGTCTCCTCCGTGTCCCATGCCCTTCACCTCCAGCCAGTCGGCGGCGGCTCCGGTCGGAACCGCCGACTCCCGAGTGCCCAGGCGGGTGCGACCTACGCCTGGGCACAGCTGTGTCAGTACCTGTGGGGGCGGCTCTTTGAACAGGGTGTTCGTCGCCGTTGAGCAGCGCCAGGTTGTGCTCGAACAGGGTGAGCACGGCGAGCGTGCAGTACTCCTCCAGGAACAGCTGACCGCTGGTGGAGAAGCCGATCGACCCCGGGCCGCGTTCGTCGAGCAACTCCCGGTCCGGGCCGCCACCAGATCCATCGCGGCGTTCGCCTGCCAGGCGAACAGGTCCCCCGGGCCACGGCGGACCAAAGCCGCCCCGGTGGGTGTGGGCCGAGGCCATCACTGGAACCCGTCCGGGACACGGACGTACCACCTCCGGGGAGGCCACGTGAGCGACGCCGTAGACGAACTCGATGAACTGGATGAACTGTCCGGACGGGTGCGCGGGGAGGTGGCCCGGCGGGCGGAGCGGCTGTGGGAGGTCGCGCGGGAGCTGCACGCCGACCCGGAGTACGCCTTCGAGGAGCACCGGGCCGCCGCCCTGCTGGGCGCCGAGCTGCAGCGCGAGGGGTTCGCGGTGGAGCGGGGCGTGGCCGGGCTGCCCACGGCCTTCGTCGCCCGGGCGGGCGCCCGCAGCCGCCCGTCCGTCGCCCTGCTGCTGGAGTACGACGCGCTGCCCGGCCTCGGACACGCCTGCGGCCACAATCTGATCGCCGCCGCCGGACTCGGCGCCGCCCTCGTCGCCCGGTCCGTCCTGGACGGGGACGACGGCACCGTCATGGCGGTGGGCACGCCCGCCGAGGAGGGCGGCGGAGGCAAGGTCGCCGAGGTCGACGCGGGAGTCTTCGACGACGTCGACGCGGCGCTGATGTTCCATCCGGGCGTCTACAGCTGGCAGTGGGCCCCGCTGACCGCGCAGGCCCAGTACCGGGTCGGTTTCCACGGCCGCGCCGCGCACCCCACCGGCAACCCCACCGAGGGCATCGACGCCCTCGCGGCGCTGATCCAGCTGTTCAACACCCTCGCCGTGGTCGGGCGGCGGCTGCCGGAGGGCTCGCACGTCCAGGGCATCGTCACGGACGGCGGCCGGGCGACGAACATCGTCCCCGAGTACGCGGAAGGGCTCTTCGGTCTGCGCGCCGCGACGACCAAGGCCCTGGAGGACCTCGCCGGCGAGCTGCTCACCTGCGCGCACGGCGTGGCCCGGGCGACCGGAACGACGGCCTCGGTGGTCCGCGCCACGCTCCGCTACGAGCACTTCCGCGACAGCACGGTACTGTCCGGGCGGTTCGCCCGGCACCTGGAACGCACGGGCCTCACTCTGACACCGCCCGCACCGGGCGTGTACCTGGGCTCCTCCGACATCGGGAACGTCAGCGGACGTGTGCCCGCCATCCACCCCTTCGTCGCGATCATGGATCCGGACGGCTCCGACCACACGCCCGAGTTCGCCGCCGCGGCCGCCTCCGAGCGTGGCCGTCAGGTGCTGCTGGCGGCCACGGAGGCGCTGGCCTGCACGGCGCTGGACGTGCTGCTGCGCCCGGAGGTGCGGGAGCGGGCGTGGATCGATCACGCGACGGGACTGGGCCTCGGCTGACGCGGCGCGTCTCTGTGCGTGCGCCTCTGTCAGGGCGTGGGTCTGTCAGGACGTGTGCAGCTGGTAGACGTTGAAGGCGCGCCGGATCACCGGCTGGGCCACGTTCCGCACCCGTACGCCCCCGGCCGTCATCCCGTGTTCCGTGCCCGCGTGGGCGTGCCCGTGCACGGAGAGATCCGCGCCCGCCGTGTCGATCGCCTCGGCGAGCAGATAGCTGCCGAGGAACGGGTAGATCTCCGGCGGCTCGCCCGCGAGGGTGTCCGCGACCGGGGAGAAGTGGGTGAGCGCCACCCGCACCTCGCAGTCCTGCCTCCCCAGGTCCTCCAACGCGGTGCGCAGGGCGTCGGCGCTGCGCCGGGTGTAGCGCACGAACTCCTTCATCAGCGGCTCGCCGAACTCCCCGGCACTGCGCCCGACGAACCCGCCGCCGAAGCCCTTGGTCCCGGCGACGCCGACCCGGGTGCCGCCGCACTCCAGGACCGCGCCCTCACCCTCCAGGACCGCGACCCCCGCCTCCTGGAGGATGCCGGTGACCTTCTCCGGCTGTTCGTCGTGGTGGTCGTGGTTGCCGAGCACGGCGACGACCGGCACCGGCAGCCCCCGTACCTCCTGGGCCACCACCCGGGCCTCCTCCGGGGTGCCGTGCCGGGTGAGGTCGCCGGCCAGGAGCAGCAGGTCGGCGCAGTCGGGCAGGGTGTCGAAGGCGGGCCGCAGCAGCCCCTGGCTGTCGGGCCCCATGTGGATGTCCCCCACGGCGGCGACGCGGATCACGACAGCTCCTCCGCATGGTCGGGTGAGGCGTTGTCCGCCACCACCACGTCCGTGTGCACGGCCAGTCCGGCCAGCGCCTCGTGGACGGTCCGCAGCAGGGTCTCCCGGCACTGCGCGGAGGGCACCGTGCCGCTGACCACGACCGCTCCGGCCCGGATCTCCGCCCGCACGCCCAGCTCACCGAGTTCCTCGGCGGCGAGGCGGTCGCGCAGATGGGCGACGCGGTACTCGACGTTCTCCTCGGCGTGGGCGGCCCCGCCCGTGCCCGCCTGCTCCGCCGCGGGCTCGGTCATCGCTGTCCCTCCTTCGCGCTCCGGTGTGTCTCGGTCCTGGGCGGAATGACCTCCAGCCGTTCCAGGAAGTAGAAGAAGGCGTCCGGCATCGGCGCGTCGCCGCAGGCACGGCGCACCTCCTCCCAGTCGACCCGTTCCCGCAGCGTGCGGGCGATCGGCAGGACCGCCCCGAAGTCGCAGTGGTGCTCGGAGAAGGCGGCCAGCAGGCTGTGCACCAGGTCGGTGGGGGCCAGGACCGGCATGAAGACCGAGTCGACGGACAGTTCCTGGGCCCGTGCCAGCAGTTCCGTGGTGACCGGCTGGTGCGCCAGCTCGAAGATGAGGTCGACCTGCTGGCCCAGGCAGTTCGCCTTCAGCAGCCAGTCCTCCGGCGGTGTGAACACCTGGAGGCCGGCCTCGCGCAGCGTGTCGGCGACGGCGTCGGCGTCCTCGGGCCGGATGCAGAAGTCGACGTCGTGCTGGAGGTTCTGGGCGCCTCCGTGGGCGTACACGGCGACGCTGCCCGCGAGCGCGAACAGGTGGCCCTTGCGTTTCAGGATCGCGCCGACCTGCTTGGTGGCCTGGAGGATCGCCTGATTGCGGTCCAGGGGCAGGTCACCCGCGAGCACCTCGTTCTGGGGGACGAGCTCGGGATCTCCCGCCGCCAGCCGCAGCTCGGCGACGCCGGCGCGCTGGTCGAGAGCGTTGTCGTCGGCGTGCTGCGCCATCGAAGCCCCCTTTCCTGGTCCCCGCGCGGTCCCCGCCCGGGGACCGCCGTCGAAGAACCGTGACGGCGAGGGCCGAGTACCCGGGGCGCCGGGTTCGACACGGGCACGTCGGGCGGGGGCCCGGCCCGGCCTCTCCTGCGGGCGATCGGCGATCCATATGAGAAGAACCCGCCGACGATGGCGTCGGCGTCGGCAAAGGCAGTTGAGACGGTGCCCTTGGTGGGGAAGAGTCCGTGGGTATGGAGTTCTTCTGCTACCACCGTGATCGGCCGGGCTCCCTCGCGTTGCGCGAGGAATTGCGCGAGGAGCACTGGTCCTACATGGACCGGTACGCGAAGGAGCTGATCGCCCGCGGTCCGACCTTCGCCGATGACGGTGAGACGCCCACCGGCAGCGTGCACATCGTGGACCTGCCCGATCCCGCCGCCGCCCGCGCGTTCGCCTTCGACGAGCCCACCCACCAGGCCGGCGCGTACCGGGACGTGCTGCTGCGCCGGTGGCGCAACCTGCTGGGGCGCACCATGTGGGACTTCCCCGGCGGCCGGACCGGTGGCAACCGGTACCTGGTGCTCGGCCTCGGCGCCGGCCCGGCCGCCGATCTCGCCCCGCCGCCCGACCGGGACGAGCTGGTCGCCTACGGGCCCCTGCTGTCCGACGACGGCGACACCTGGCTGGGTACGGCGGTGCTGCTCAGGGCCCCGGACCCGGACGCGGCAAAAGCCGTCCTGACGCCGGACCGGTACGCGGACATCGAGGTCCACGACTGGGAGTTCGGCGGGCGTCGCTGAGCCACGCGGGCCCATGCCCCGCGGCCCGTGTCCCATGCCCCGCGACCCCCGTCCCCGGCCCCGCGGCCCTCGTCCGGTCCCGGCGTCCGGTCGAGGCCGCGGGGCGAGGCCCTTGCCCACCTCCGCGGCGCGAACCGCCGCTCCACGGTCAGTCGTGCCGGGCGCGTTCGATGGACACCTTGGGCAGGGTGCGTGCCAGCCATGCGGGGAGCCACCAGGCCCGGGTGCCGAGCATCTGCATGGCCGCGGGGACGATGAGGCACCGGATGACCACGGCGTCGAGAAGGATCGCGACGGCCAGGCCGAGTCCGAACTGCTGGAGCATGCGGTCGGAGCTGAGGACGAAGGCGCCGAAGACGAACATCATGATGGCCGCGGCCGCGGTGATGACCTTGCCGGTCGAAGCGAGTCCTTCGCGTACGGACTGCGCGGGGTCCTTGGTGCGGGTCCATTCCTCGTGGATGCGTGAGATGAGGAAGACCTCGTAGTCCATGGACAGACCGAAGACGATCGCGAAGATCAGCGCGGGGATGAAGGCCTCGACGGGGCCGGGCTGTGCGCCGAACCAGCCGTGCTGGAACACCAGGGTGATCACGCCGAGCGCGGCGGAGATGGACAGCAGGTTCAGGACGGCGGCCTTCACGGGAATCCAGACGGACCGGAAGACCAGCAGGAGCAGCAGCGAGGAGACACCGACGACGACGGCGACGAACAGGGGCAGCCGGTCGGCGAGGGTCTCGGAGACGTCCTGGGAGGCGGCGGTGGCACCGCCGACCAACACCTCCGCTCCGGTGCTGCGCTCCAGGGGTGGGGCCACGTCCTCGCGCAGGCGGTGCACGAGGTCCACGGTCCCCTCGTCCTGCGGTGAGGTCGTCGGGTAGACGAACACGGTGGACAGGGCGCCGTCCTCGGAGGGCACGGCCGGGCCGGCCGCGGCGACTCCGTCGGTCGTGGCGATCTCGGCCTGGACGGTCCTGCCGGCCTCCTGGTCGCCCTTCACCAGGACGACGAGGGGACCGTTGAAGCCGGGGCCGAAGCCCTCGGCGAGCAGGTCGTACGCGTGCCGGGACGTGGTCCCCCGGGGGTCGTTGCCGGAGTCGGCGAAGCCCAGGCGCATGCTCAGCGCCGGTGCGGACAGCGCCAGGAGCGCGATCACGCCGACCAGCAGGGTCGGGATCGGGCGCCGTTGCACGGCGCGTGCCATGGCGCGCCAGCGGTTGCCCTCGGTCCTGCCCTTCTCCGCGGCCTTCGCCCGCTGCCTGAGCACATGGCGCTGGATGCGCCCGCCGAACAGGCCCAGCAGGGCGGGCAGCAGCACCAGGGAGGCGGCCATGGTGATCAGGACGGTGATGGCCACCGCGAGAGCGATGCCCTGGAGGGATCCGAGCCCGAGGGCGACCAGGCCCAGCAGGGCGACGATGACCGTACAGCCCGCGAAGAACACCGTGCGGCCGGCGGAGTCGAGGGCTTTGCGGCCGGCCTCCGCGGCCCGGGCACCGGCCAGCAGCTCGTGACGGTAGCGGTAGAAGATCAGCAGCGCGTAGTCGACGCCGACCCCGAGGCCGACGAGCATCAGGATGGGCGGGGTGAAGTCGGCGACGGTGACGATGTGCGAGGCCAGGGCGATCAGGCCGATGGCACCGCCCACCGCGAACAGCGCGGTGATCAGCGGCAGTGACGCCGCCAGCAGTGAACCGAACAGCAGCACGAGGATGACCAGGGCGGCCACGATCCCGGTGAGTTCGGCGGTCGGCGCCTCCTTGTCCTCCGCGTTGCGCGCGGCCTCACCACCGACCTCGACCTGGAGGCTCTCGGTGGCGATGCTCCGCGCGGTGTCGATGATCCTTGCGACGTCCTCCTTGGGGACCTCCTCGGTCTTGCCGTCCAGCGTGACGGACGCGTAGGCGATCGTGCCGTCCTCGGACACCGCCGAGGTGTCGGTGAAGGGGCTGCGCACGTCGGCGACCCCAGCCATCCGCTTCACCTCCGCCAGCATCGGCTCCACGCTGTCCCGGGCGCTCCGGACGCCGGCCGTGTCCTTGAAGACGATCTCGACGCTGTCGCCCGCCTGGTCGCTGCCGTGCTTCCTGAACAGGTCGGTGGCCGCCTGGGAGTCGGTGCCGGGCAGGGTGAAGTCGTTCTTGTACGCCGAGCCGGCGGCGGTGGAGCCGAGCGTGATGGCGGCCACGACGGCCACCCAGAGCACGAGGGCGGCCCAGCGATGACGTTGCGCCCAGCCGGCCAGGGCTCCGAACCGTCCGTCGGGTGCGGACGGGCCGTTCTGCGGCGGCGGTGGAGCGAGGGACGCGGCCGAGCCGCGGGGGGAAGACATGATGCCTACCTCGAATTCGAGCGAGTGGTGCGTGGAGTCACCGCCACGCCCACGGCCGCGCCGGCGAGCGCGAGGACGGCGAGCGCCGACCCCGCGAACACGCCACCGACCGCGATCGAGAACGTTCCGACGACGGTGAGCAGCAGAATTCCGGCGGCGGCGCCCACGAGCGCGCCGACGCAGGCAGCGGTGATCCGCGTGGGAGTGAGGGACGAGAACATGGCCCCGAGCCTGCCCGCGCACCCCGGGCGGGGGCGTCGGCCCCTGGCTGGCAGTCGGTCTGCACCAGCGGCCGGAGAGGACGGCCGGGCCGTACACCAGCGGATGTACGGCCCGGCCGGTGCGTACTGCTCCAGCACGCACCCTGGGCGCATATCCGGACATACGGGGCTGGGTGCGGTCGTGCCGCGGGCAGAATGAAGCAATGCCGCACCTGGATGTCACCCGCCTCCGCCTGCCCACAGGGCCGCGTGCCGATCTGGCGCTCGCGGGTGTCGTACTGGTGCTGGCAGGGGTGGCCGAGGGGCAGCGGCTGGGCCCGGACTGGAACGCGAGCACGTCGGTCGTCGCCTCCTGGCTCGTGGCCCTCACGGTGTGCACGGCCCTGCCGCTGCGCCGCCGACACCCGGTGGCCGTCGGCTGGTTCACGGTGCTCGGCACGGGCCTGTACCACCTGCTGAGCACGATCGACGGGCCACTCGTCGTGATCCCCGTCGCCGCGCTCTACGGTCTGGCGGCCCACGGGCGGATCCAGGCCGCGGTCGCCATGGCGGCCGTGATGGTCATCGGCCTGGGCGCGGGAGTGGCGGCCGGCACCGGTGATGTCAACGGCACGGCCGTGTTCATGCTGACCGGCTGGCTGGTCGCGGTGGTGGCCCTGGGCGGGATGCGCCACGGCCGGGTCGCCCATGCCGAGGAGGAGGCCAGACTGCGGGCCACGCGGGAGCGACTGCGCATCGCCCGTGAACTGCACGACGTGATCGGCCACAACATGTCGATGATCCACGTGCAGGCGTCCTCCGCCCTGCACCGGCTGCAGAAGGACCCCGCTCAGGCCCAGGAAGCGCTGACCGCCATCAAGCAGGGCAGCAAGGAGGGCCTGCGGGAACTGCGCGCCACCCTCGGCGTCCTGCGCCAGGTGGACGAGGAAGCCCCCACCGCCCCCTCACCGGGGCTGTCCACGATCGAGGACCTGGTCTCCTCGGCCGCCCGGGCCGGTGTCGCCGTACGCATCGAGCGGAGCGGAGCACCCTGCGTCCTGCCGGCGGCGGTCGACCTCGCCGCCTACCGCATCGTGCAGGAATCACTGACCAACGCCGTCAGTCACAGCGGCGCCGAGCACGTCGTCGTCCGGCTCCACCACAGTGACCGCGCACTGACGCTCAACGTCCAGGACGACGGGAAGGGCGCGCCCCCGGCCGGGCACGGAGCCGGCAGCGGCATCGCCGGCATGAGGGAACGGGCGCTCGCGCTGGGCGGAACACTGGACGCGGGGCCCGACAGTGCGGGCGGATTCGTCGTCCGGGCCCGGCTACCGTTCTGAAGGCGACCACGCGTCCCTGAAGGCAACCACGAGCCGATCGGCGGAGCAGTTGATGATCAGGATCCTGCTGGCGGACGACCAGCGCCTCGTGCGCGCGGGGATCCGCGGCATCCTCGACGACGAGGACGACCTGCACGTGGTCGCCGAGGCCGCCGACGGGCACGCCACGCTCGCCGCCTGCCGTGAACTGCGGCCCGACGTCGTGCTGATGGACATCCGCATGCCCGGCATGGACGGCCTCGAAGCGGCGCGCCGCATCGCCGCCGACGAGCAACTGGCCTCGGTGAAAGTGGTCATGCTGACGACCTTCGACCTGGACGAGTACGTGTACGGGGCGCTGCGCGCCGGCGCCACGGGCTTCCTCGTCAAGGACACCGAACCGGCGGAACTCCTGCACGCGGTCCGCGTCGCCGTCCGCGGCGACGCCCTCATCAGTCCGTCCGTCACCCGACGGCTCATCACCGAATTCGCCAACCGCCCCGACCACACCCGCAAGCCCGACCAACGCCTCGACGCCCTGACCGTCCGCGAGCGCGAGGTCATGCAGCTGATCGCCGCCGGCTGCACCAACGACGAGATCGCCGCCCGCCTCGTGGTCTCCCCCCTGACCGCCAAGACCCATGTCAGCCGCATCATGGCCAAGCTCGGAGCCCGGGACCGCTCGCAGGTCGTCGTCCTGGCCTACGAGTACCGCATGGTCAGACCTGGATGGCTCACGGACTGAACCCGTGGCCGCCACCGGCCTCCGCCACACCGACGACTGCCGTGACCGACTGCCGTGACCGTCTGCCGTGACCGACTTCGGTGACCACGGGACCCCTCCCGGACACCCGCGCGTAGAACGGCCTCATGACCACATCGGCCCGCCGTGCGGGCCGGCTGCGGCGGAGCACCGGTCGTCGCAGGCGTCGTCGAGGAGGGACGGTCATGGGGCAGGTGCGCGAGGGGGCACGGCTGGGGGCCTGGGCCGTCGGCGTGGTCGCCGGCCTGGCGGTGTTGTACGTGATCGGGGTGTTCGCCTTCGGGGGCGCGGGGTGGATCACCGCCCCGTTCCGCGGCGAGGCGGACGAGCGCGAGAACACCGTCGGCTCCGGCGAGTTCCGTCGGACCACGTACGAGGAGTTCTTCGACCTGTGCGAGGCCGTCCAGAACGCCGAGGGGACGATCCAGGCGCTCCAGGAGGAGCGGAGGTCCGCCTCGGAGACTCGTACGACGCAGATCGACCAGTCGATCACCGCGCTGAAGGCCACACGGATCGAGTCGGTCAACGCCTACAACGCGAAGGCCGCCCAGGAGCACCGCGCGCCCTTCCGTGACAAGGATCTGCCGTACCGGCTGGACGCCGGCGCCGAGCGCACGACGTGCGCCGACTGATCCCCATCTCATCCCGGGAAGAGGGCAGCACCGCATGAAGAAGTCCGTACGCATGGCCCTGGCCGCCGTCGTCGCGCTCGTCCTGGGTCTTGCCCTGGCGTCCTGCACCGACTCCAGCCAGGACAAGGAGAACAAGGCCAAGCAGGACAACTACGATCACCTGGTGGCCCAGCAGCCGGCCGGCCGCATGGCGTACTCGCCGACCCGCGAGGCGATCAACCAGTGGATCAGGACATGGGGGAAGCGGGGCAAGCTCTCCTACGTCTACATCCAGAACGCCAACGGAGAGTACGGCTACTTCATCATGAAGGGCCTGCCGGTGCCGCGCTGCAAGATGCTCACCCCCACGGAGAAGGTGGAGTCCTCCAGCAACGGCGTCGCGGTCCTCGCACAGCCCGGGATGGACGGCACGTACACGTCGGGCTCCACCTGCAACGCCTACTACGGCTTCGACGCCACGACGGGCGCGTACATGGAGTTCACGGTCGGCACGAACCAGTCGTTCTTCCTGTTCGACAAGCCGATGACGATGCCGGAGTACGCCCGGGCGA
The DNA here is from genome assembly GCF_021173675.1 of Streptomyces lincolnensis. GTDB lineage: Bacteria > Actinomycetota > Actinomycetes > Streptomycetales > Streptomycetaceae > Streptomyces > Streptomyces lincolnensis_B. The sequence continues at coordinate 342,844 of NZ_JAIHON010000003.1, forward strand.
AGCAGTTGGGGCCGACCTCGGTGAAGGACGTCGAGTAGCGATCGTGAGCGGTCGGGGCCGGTGGGCGGCGCTCGACCGCGCACGGCCTCCGCCGGAGTGATGAGTTTTCGCACCCACACCCGTCACACCTACGACAGGACGCGACGAGGCGGAAGGATGACGTGATGGGTGCGGACACGCGGCTGGAGGAGCTGGGCGTGAGCGGGCTGGGTGCGAGCGGGCTGGGCGAGGTCGACGAGCCGACGTTCACGGGGCTCGCGGAGCGGCACCGGCGGGAGCTGCACGTGCACTGCTACCGGATGCTCGGGTCGTTCGAGGACGCCGAGGACACCGTGCAGGAGACGTTCCTCCGGGCCTGGCGGCGGCGGGAGACCTTCGAGGGGCGGTCGACGTTCCGGGCCTGGCTGTACCGGATCGCCACCAACGCCTGCCTGGACCTGCTCGCCAAGTGCCGCCCGGAGCCCGCGACCGGCGGTGAGGTGCTGTGGCTGCAGCCCTACCCGGACCGGCTGCTCGACGAGCTGGCCGCGGGCGAGGCGGACGAACCCGAGACCGTCGCCGTCGCGCGGGAGACGATCGAACTGGCGTACCTGGTCGCGGTCCAGCACCTCGCGCCGCGCCCGCGGGCCGTGCTGATCCTGCGGGACGTACTCGGCCGGCCCGCGAAGGAGGTCGCGGAGATCCTCGGGGACTCCGTCAACTCCGTGAACAGCGCGCTGCAGCGGGCCCGCGCCGGCATGCGGGAGCACCTGCCCGCCGAGCGGCAGGACTGGACCGGCGGCGAACAGGACGCCGGGACGCGCGAGTTGGTGCGCCGCTTCACCGACGCGAGCATCGCCAAGGACGTCGACGGCCTCGCCGCCATGCTGCGCGACGACGTCCGCTGCTCGATGCCGCCCACCCCGGGTCTGTACGTCGGCCGCGACGCGGTGGTGAACGACTGGGTCGGGGACGGGTTCGAGGACCTGGGGCGTCTGCGCTGCGTCCTGACCTCGGCGAACCGGCAGCCCGCCCTCGCCTTCTACCTCTGGCAGGAGCAGGCGGACGCCTACCTGCCGCTGACGATCGACGTCCTGCGCATCACCGGCGGGGCGATCGCCGAGATCGTCACGTTCCACGAGGACCGGTTTCCGCGGTTCGGGCTGCCCGAGCGCCTGCCGGCGGAGGGGACGGAGTAGTCCCGGTGTGGACGCTCGAACTGCGCGGTGGCGCGCGGGTCGCGGTGGTCGCGGGGCAGTGGTACGACGCGTTCGGCGTCGTCACCCGCGGGCGGGTGCAGCTGGAGCTGCGCGACGGCGAGCCCGGCCCTGTCCTCGGCCGCGACGCCGGTTTCTGGCTCCGCGGCACCGGCGTCCGCGCCCTGCGCAACCCCGGCCTTCGCACGGCCACGGTGCGCATCGTCACCCCCGGGGCCAGGACCGCCACAGGGCGGCGCTCCTTGCGGCGTGCAGGGCGAGGGGACGGCGGCGACGCGGAGAACGCGGGTGCGGCGGCCGTCGGACCGTCCCGGCGCCGTCGGCCGTGGTTGTGCCGTCGGCCGTCGCTGTGCCGCGGGCCACGAGGTCTGCGAGGTCCGCGATCGGGTGCTGACTGGCGCCGCCCGGGCTCGGCGTGAACCGGCCATTCTCTCGGCGCGTACCTGCCACCGCGGTCAGCGCGGGTTTCGGCGCGCCTACGCTCGGCATGATCAACACAGATCTCCGCAGGTGCCACGGCGCCGGGCCGATCGTTTGCTCGACCAGCAACGGACCGGGACGGAGCTGACCATGGCGGGAAACCATCCGGGCCGAGCCGGCGGCCGGGACCCGGGGATCATCGCGGTACTCGGTGCGTTCGTCCTCAACGGCGCGCTGCTCGGCTCGTGGGCCCCTCGGGTGCCGGCGCTGGCCGAGCAGATCGGGGCCGAGGAGGGTGCGCTGGGGCTGTCCCTGCTCGGGGCCAGCGTCGGCATGATCGCCGCTTCGCTTCTGGCCGGCCGGCTGTGCGCGGCGTTCGGCGCCCGTGTCGTGATGACGGTGTCCGGCGTCGCCGGGTCCGCGATGCTTCCGGCTCTGGGACTGGCGAGGTCGCCCGCGACGCTCGGCCTGCTGCTGATCGCGCTCGGCGGGCTGGTCGGCGTGATGGACGTGGCGATGAACGTGGCCGGTGTGACAGCGACCCGGCGGACCGGCCGGGCGATCATGCCGCTGTTCCACGCGGCCTTCAGTGTCGGCACGCTGGCCGGTTCGGTCGGTGCCGCGGTCGCGGCCGGACAAGGACTGGCACCGGGCCCTCATTTCGTCGTCGTCGCGGTGGTCTGTGGCGGCGTCACCGTCGGCATCGCCCGCTGGATTCCCGTCGAGGCACGACTGAAGGTGGCCGCGAAGAGCGGGTCCGTCGGGCGGGCGCCGTTCAGGCGACCGGCGCTGTGGCTGCTCGGTGGCGTGGCGCTGTGTGCCTCGATAGCCGAAGGAGCGACCGCGGACTGGTCGGCGCTGTTCGGTGTGCAGGAGCGCGGCCTGAGCGAGGCCACCGGCGCCCTGATCTACTCGTGCTTCTCGATCACCATGGCGTGCACCCGCTTGTGCGGTGAGGCGATCCAACGTCGGTGGGGCGCACCACGGATGCTCATCGGCGGTGCGGCGATCGGTGGGCTCGGGCTGGCCACCGCGGTCCTGGCGCCGTCGCCGGCGCTCACCTTCGCCGGCTTCGCCGTCGCCGGTGTCGGTCTGGCGTACGCGTCCCCCGTCGTCATGGAGTTGAGCGGCGCGGCCGGGCGGCGGGCCGACGGGGGCGGTGGCGAGCGGGAGGTCGCGTTCGCGACCACCATCGCCTACAGCGGGTTCCTGCTCGGCCCTCCGATGGTGGGCGGCATCGCCGCGCTGACCAGCCTGCCGGTCGCGCTCGGCGCTGTCGCGGGTCTCGTGCTGTTGATCGTCCCGCTGACTCTGGCCGCGGGTGCCTTCCGGCGCCGGGAGGTGGCCGCGGCCGAGGAGCCGGGGGCGGACCCCGACCCGGGGACGGCGATCGGGCGCAGAGCGGGCTGAGTTCGCGGCCACGGCCAGGGTGCAGGGGCGCGGGGGTGTGTCCCCTGCGGTCCCATCGCGCCGGGGATGCTCGGTCACAGCGTGGTGGACAGCCAGAGGGCCGCGGCCGCGGTGGTGATGAGCCCGAGGTTGAGTGCGATCCGGCGGTCCTCACCGGTCAGGTGGACGGCGATCGCACCGGCCTGCTGGAGGACGAAGCCGGTGGCCGCGGCCGTCGCCAGCGGGGGAGCGATGCCGGTCAGCGGTGGCAGGACCAGTCCGGCCGCGCCCAGGATCTCCACCGTTCCCAGGGCCTTGAGGGCGGGCAGGGGGACGCGGTCGACCCAGGCCATCATCGGCCGGAGTCGATCGCGGCCGTGGATCACCTTCAGCGTGCCGGCGTAGACGTAGAACAGGGCGAGCAATCCCGCGACGATCCAGTAGGCGATGTTCATGAGGCGAGGTCGGTGGCGGGCTGGGTCGCGTAGCGGCTCATCGCGTCGACGTTGGCCTGTCGCGTCAACGGGCGGCCGTCGGCGAGCACCTGTCGGAGGTCCCGGAAGTACTGCACGTACAGGTCGGGCGTGAAGGTGCTGAGCAGGACGGCGGGCAGGTCGGTCGGATTGGCGAAGGCGTGAGGGGTGCCGGGCGGAACCATCACGAGCGTTCCCGTGCCGGCGTCGTACTCCTCGTCCCCGACGGTGAACCGGACGGTGCCGGACAGGACGTAGAAGCCCTCGTCGTGCCGGCCGTGGCGGTGCTGCGGCGGTCCCTGGGTGCGTGGGGCGAGGACGGACTCGGCGATCGCGAGGCGGTGGCCGGTGTGGCTGCCGTCCTCCAGGATGCGCATGCGCGTGGTACCGAGAACGATCGTCTCGCCGTCGCCGGGGCCGACCACCGATACGACGGGGTCGGCCTGCCGGTCACTGGTCCTGGTTTCTTCGGTCATGCCCATGAGTGGACCGCCAGGGCTCTGCCGGTGTCCAAGACCGGTCCCGCGCGGCCGATACCTCGTAGGTATCGTTGCAGGGTGGAGCTACGGACCTTGCGCTACTTCGTGGCGGTCGCCGAGGAACTCCACTTCGGCCGGGCCGCCACCCGACTGCACATGAGCCAGCCGCCGCTGAGCCGGGCCATCAAGCAGTTGGAGGCCGAGGTAGGGGCCCTGCTCTTCGCCCGCTCGCCCACCGGCGTCACGCTCACTTCGGTGGGTACGGTGCTGCTCGACGAGGCGCGGGCCCTGCTCGACCACGCCGACCGCGTCCGGGTACGGGTGAGCGCGGCGGCCGGCGTCGCGACCATCACCGTCGGCATCCTGGGCGACGGCACCGATCCGGGGGTGTCCCGGCTGGCCGCCGCTTATCACCGACGGCATCCCGGGACCGACATCCGCATCCGCGACACCGACCTGACCGACCCGACCTGTGGGCTGCGCGCCGGACTGGTCGACATCGCCCTGACCCGGGCACCGTTCGACGAGACCGCCCTCACGGTGCGTGGGCTGCGAGCCGATCCGGTCGGCGTGGTCCTGCGCGCCGACGATCCGCTGGCCCACCGCGACCGGCTGCGGCTCGCCGAGCTGAGCGACCGCCGTTGGTTCCGGTTCCCGCCGGGCACCGACCCCCACTGGCAGTCCTACTGGAACGGCGGCCGACTCCGTGAGGGCCCGGTCGTGCGCACCGTCCAGGAGTGCCTGCACGCCGTGCTGTGGAACGGCACGATCGGCTTGGCCCCGCTCGGCCACGACCTGCCCGCGGAGTTGGCCGTGGTGCCGCTGGCCGACATGGCGCCGAGTCGAGTCGTCGTGGTGTGGAACGACGGTGACACCAACCCGCTGATCCGATCCTTCGTCGAGACCGCGACAGCCGCGTACCGCCCCTGAACGGCGTTGTCGGCTCACCCGGAACGGAAGCGACGTGCCGAGCGCATCGGTCACCGAGAGCGCTCGACGGCGCGAGGCGTCAGCGGATCTCCGCCGCGTCGAGCAGGGCGGCCACCGTGGGAGTGATGAGCCCTGTCAGCGTGTCGGCTCCGATGCCCGCGCGGGCGCTCGCTCCGTCGAAGACCAGCATCAGCTGCCGGGCCAGCAGATCCGGATCGCTCGCCCCGCCCGCTTCGGCCTCGGCGCGCAAGAAGGCTTTCAGGTTCCCCTTGACCCGGTGGGCCACCTGGCTCGCCGGGTGACTCTGGTCCTTGAGCTCGATCTGCACGGACAGGTACCGACAGCCTCGGAATTCGGGGGCACCCGCCTGCGACGTCAGCCGGCCGAAGACGTGCAGGATCCGCTCGCGGGGTGAACGGCCGTCGTCCGCCGCGGGCAGAAGAGTCGCCACGAAGGCGGGAGCGCGCTCCGTCAGGCTCGCCGCGAGGAGTTCGTCCTTGCTCCCGAACAGCTGGTACATGGAGCGTTTCGATACTTCCGCCGCCTTGCACAGCGCGTCGACGCCGGTGCCGACACCTTCTTGATAGGTGAGCGTGGCCGCTGCCTCCAGCAGCCGCTCTCTGGATCCTGGCTTCACCTCTGTGGTCATACGGTGAGGGTAACTCGCTTTCGCCCGAAAGGAAACCGATCGGTTTTGGATGCTGGGGCGGTGCCCGCCACCCGCGACGATCGGTTCGCTGAACACGGATCGCGTGGTGGCGGGCACCGTCCCGTCCCGGAGGTGACTCCTCGGGTCAGTGGGCGATCACGGGCTCGCCCTCCGAGGGCTCCAGAGCCCGATTCGGCATCAGGAACGCGACGAGCACCGCACCGACCACGAAGATCCCGGCGCCCCAGGCCAGCGTGGCCGTGTAGCCCTCGACCCCGGCCTGCGCCGCGGTCAGCGCGCCGGGCTTGTGCGAGGACAGGTAGTCGGCCGTGGCCGATGAGGCGACGGTGGTCAGCAGCGCCGTGCTGATCGAGCCACCCACCTGCTGACTGGTGTTGATCAGTGCCGAGGCGACGCCCGCGTCCTCGTGGTGCACGCCCGCGGTCGCACCCTGGAACGCGGTGGTCATCACCCCGCCGATGCCGAGACCCAGCAGGATCATGCCGGGCATGATGTCGGCGACGTAGCCGCTGTCCAGTGTGAGCCGGGTCAGCAGGGCCATGCCGGTCGCGGCGACCAGGAAGCCGGCGCTGACCACGATCTTCGGGCCGACCCTGGGCAGGATCAGCGAGGGCACCGTGGTCGAGGAGGCGACGATGCCCCCGACCATCGGCAGGAAGGACAGGCCGGCCTCGATCGGCGAGTAGCCGATGCTGGCCTCCAGGTAATAGGTCAGGAACAGGAAGATCGAGAACATCCCCATGCCCAGGACGAACACGGCCAGGAACGAGCCACCTCGGGTCCGGTCCAGCACGACGCGCAGGGGCAGCAGCGGATGCGCGACCCTGAGCTCCACCCACGCGAACACCGCGAGCAGCACCACGCCGCTGATCATGGAACCGAGCGCGACCGGGTCGGTCCAGCTGGTGGATTCGACGTGCGCGAAGCCGTAGACGATGCCGAACAGTGCGGCGCTGACCACGACGGTGCCGGGGATGTCGATCTTGGGGCGATCGGTGACCGCGGGCTTGGCCAGCAACAGCAGCGCACCGACCAGCGCGACGCCCGCGAAAATGACGTTCACGTACATCACCCAGCGCCACGACGCCCATTCGGTGAGCATGCCGCCGAGCAGCAGGCCGACCGCGGCGCCCGCACCGGACAGCGCGCTGAAGATGCCGAACGCCTTCGGCCTCTCGGCCGGGTCGGTGAAGGTCACGCTGAGCAGCGAGAGCGCCGCGGGCGCGAGCAGCGCGGCGAAGAGGCCCTGGGCCACGCGTGCCGCGACGAGTATCTCGAAGGTGCCGGCCGCGCCGCCGACGATGGACGCGACCGCGAAACCGATCAGGCCGGTCACGAAGGTGGTGCGGCGGCCGAACAGGTCGCCGAGCCGGCCACCGAGCAGCAGCAGGCTGCCGAACGCCAGGGCGTAACCCGTGATGACCCACTGCCGGCTGCCGTCACTGAAACCGAGGTCGTGTTGCGCTTCGGGCAGCGCGATGTTCACGACGGTCGCGTCGAGCGTGACCATGAGCTGTGCCACGCCCAGCACCACGAGTACCCACCAGCGCATGGCGTGTGAGCCGCGGCGGCCCGAGTCTGTCTTCCCGGAGGCAGGCGCCCCGCGATCGAACGTGGTAGTCATCTTTTCCCTTTGTCGCTGTTCATGGGCCGAACGTCGGTGGAAACCGATCTGTTTCCAGCTAGGAAAACAGATCGGTTTCCTTGATGCAAGCGAGCCGGTGATCTCGACCTGTCGAACGCGGCGGCGCCGCCACGTCTTGCGCTCGGAAACTGATCGGTTTACGATCGTGGAAACTGAACGGTTTCCATGTGTGAGGGTGGTTGCGCCCTCCGATGCCCGAAGCGAAGGAGTCTGCGCCATGCCCAGCCAGGAGATCCGTCCCACGATCCACATTCCGGGGACCACCAGCCACACCCTCGCCCCGCGCGCCGGACGCCCGGGCCGCGAGGGAACGCTGCGCTACCTCAAGGCGGGCACCGGTGCGCCCCTGGTGCTGCTGCACACCGTGCGCACCCAGGCCGAGCACTTCCGGCGCCTCATTCCGTTGGTCTCGGACCGGTACACCGTGTACGCCCTGGACCTGCCGGGGATGGGCTACTCCGAGATCGTGCCCGGTGCGTCGTACGACGAGCCGGCCATGCGCGCGGGCGTCGAGCGGCTCCTGACCGAACTCGACCTCCACGACGTGACGCTGGTGGGGGAGTCCATGGGGGCGGTGCTCGCCCTGACCACCGCGGCCGATCTGCCCGAGCGGGTACGACGGGTCGTCGCGGTGAACACCTACGACTTCCAGGGCGGCATCGCCCGGTCCAGTCTTCTCGCCCGTGTGGTGGTCGGCGGTGTCCTGGCTCCGGGGGTGGGCCCGGTGGTCGCCGGGGTGGAACCCAAGGCCGTCGTCCGCAGGGTCCTGCAGGGCGGGCTGGGCGACAAGAGCGCGCTGCGGGAGGACTACCTCGACGAACTCCTCCAGGTGGGCAGCCGCCCCGGCTACCCGAGCGTCGCCCGGGCCGTGTACCAGAGCCTGCCCAGCCTCATCGCCGCCCGCTCGCGCTACTCCGAGGTCAAGGCACCCGTCCACCTCGTCTACGGGGAGAAGGACTGGTCCCGGCCCTCGGACCGGCAGGCCAACAAGCAGCTGCTTCCGGCCGCCGACTTCACGCAGCTGGCCGGAGTGGGTCACTTCATCGCGCTCGAGAGGCCGGAGGTGGTCGCCGACCTGCTGAACGCGGCGGCGTGACCACCGTCGGGCTCCGGCAGCGGCCACTCCCGTACGGGCGTCGTCCGCCGGTCACTCCCGTGCGCGCGTCCGGCGGCCACGCCCGCACGGGCCTCGTCCGGGCCGGCGCCTGCTTCGAGAACGCTCGCCTCGCCGAACGCCCGGGGGAGCCGCCGCCGGTGGCGCTACGCTCCTGTGTCGTGCAGGCCACACGTCTCGACACCGCTCGCATCCGCGCGGCTCGCCGGGTGATCGACCCCGTCTTCCTCGACACCCCGCTGTACCGCTGCGAGGCGCTGGAGCCCGACCTCGGGTGCACGGTGAGTATCAAGCTCGAAACGGCGAACCCCGTCCGCAGCTTCAAGGGCCGCGGTACGGAGGTGGTCGCGAGCCTGCTCGCCGACAGCGGTCCGCGAGCAGCGGTGTGCGCCAGCGCGGGCAACCTGGGTCAGGCCCTCGCCTGGTCCGGTCGCGGCCGGGGGCTGGACGTCACGGTGGTGGCATCCCGCTTCGCGACTCGGGCCAAGCTTGATCGCATCCGCGCGCTGGGCGCCAGGTTGGAGCTGGTGGACGGCGACCATGAGCTGGCTCGCGAGCGGGCGGCGGCCATCGCACGGTGCGACGGCATCCGGCTGGTCGAAGACAGCCTGGACATCGAGACCTGCGAGGGCGCGGCGACCATCGGTCTGGAACTGGTGGACTCCACGCCGTCGTTCGACACCGTCCTGATCGCTCTGGGCGGTGGAGCGCTGGCCACCGGTGTGGGCCATGCGGTGAAGGCACTGGCACCCGAGGTCGAGGTGATCTGCGTCCAGCCGCTGGGCGCACCGGCGTTGACACTCTCGTGGCGCCAACGGCGTGTCGTCACCACCGAATCGACCGACACCATCGCCGACGGCGTCGTCGGCCGGTACCCCATCCCGGCCGTCCTGGACGACCTCCTCCTGGTCGCCGACGACGCCGTGCTGGTCCAGGAGGCATCGATCATCGCCGGCATGCGGATGCTCCTCGACCACGCCGGCCTTGTCGTAGAACCCTCGGCGGCCCTCGGTGTCGCAGCGATCCTCGAAGACCGTGACCGCTTCGCCGGCCGCCACGTCGTCACCATCGTGTGCGGCAGCAACGTCGACGTGGACGCCTACCACCGCTGGGTCGGCGCGGCCGCCCCTCACGGCTCCTGACAACAACTCCTCCACCGCTGGCCGGCCGGCACTTTCACAGCGGCCGGAACCTAGACGACCGCCGGCAGCACGGTCAGCGTTCCCGCGGCCGTGTCGATCGTCGCCCGGGTACCGAGGGGGACGGTCGGGGGGTTGGTGCCGTGCCCGGCGGGGAGCCCGCCCAGGACCGGAACTCCGAGTGCGGACAGTCGGTCGCGCAGGACATCGCCGATGCCCCATCCACCCAGCGTGGGATCGCCGGCATCGCGGTCGAAGCCGAGGAACTGGCCGAGGGCGACACCGCGCAGACCGTCGAGCGCACGGGAGCGGATGAGCTGGGTCAGCGCTCGGTCGACCTCGCCCAGCCCGGTTCCCCTCTGGTGTTCGAGAAAGAGGATCGCGCCCCGCAGGCTGGGCAGGCCGGCGCCGGTCTCCGTACGGATCGCGTCGAGGTTGCCGCCCATCAGGACGCCCGTCGCCGTGCCCTCCACGGTGACGTCCGCGGTGGCCTCGGACGGGTCGCGGTGGAGGGTCACGGGGTCGGTGGTCATCAACGCGCGGCGCAGGGACTCGGCCGAGGCGGGCCCCGTATAGGTGTCGTCGCGTTTGGCGAAGGGGCCGTGGAGTGTGGCCAGGCGGCATCGTGACCACAGGGCGAGGTGGAGGTGGGTGATGTCGCTGAAGCCGACGACCGGCTTCGGGTCCTGCCTGAGAGCGTCGGTGTCGAGGTCGTCGACGATGCGATAGGTGCCTTTCCCGCCCAGGGCGGCGATCACGGCCCGGACGCCCGGATCGCGGAACGCCGAGTTCAGGTCGCCGACCCGGTCCTCGTCGCGGCCGGCCATATAGCCCCACTGATCGAAGACGTGTTCACCCACCTCAACCCGAAGGCCCCAGGAGGTGAGCAGGTCGACACCCCGCGCGACTTCTTCCCGACTCGGCGGACAGGCAGGAGAAACGATCCGCACCCGGTCCCCGGGCCGCAGACGCGGCGCCCTCAACGTCTGCGGACTCTCGTGGTCATCCATCCGACGATTCTGCCTGCGCCGAGCCCACGCCCGTCGGCCGGCAGCAGTATCGGCACGTTCGGATACTCACGTGTGCGGAATGGAGTGTCCGCAGACCGGGCCGCAGGTGCAGCGGAGTGTGCGAACTGACCCGGGGCGCGCTCCCCACGGCTACGAGCCGGTGCGCGAGGTGATGGTTCTGGCGGACACGTGGTGGAGAGGACTGAACTCGTCGGCAACGAGTGCGGCATGGGACGCCGTCGTAGGTCAGGTTCGCCGAACCGAAACGAGCGGCCCGGCGTAATCGGGAGGCGGTGCGGAAGCGGGATGCTGAACACTTCGCCGTGTGATCGTGATGCATCCCGTCCTGGAGACGTACACACCGGACGGCTTCGACCTCTGGCCCGTCGGCGAGACCAAGCCGTTCGGCTGGTTGCCCCTCAACGGGGAGCTCTCACCCACTGAGGTCGGGACGGCCATGATGTGCATCGTCGGCTGCAATGGCATCGATCCTGACGGTGAACGGTCGCTCCGGCCGGCCGCCGCGCTCGACCAGTTCCTTCACGGACTGCTGACCTTCGACCACCTCTTCGCGGCCGGAGGCCTACGAGTCACCGACCGCTCCACAGGCGTCACCTTCCTGCCCGGTTGCTGCGACGGGTTGGAGGACTGGCGCGACTGGCACCGGTTCGTCGACGACGGCAGCCTGCTCGGATTCGGCCACGACCCCGTGTCACCGATTGCGGAGCGCTTCGGGGACACCGTCCGGCTCACCGTCAACGCCGAGCAGAGCGACAGTCCGGTGATCGAGCTGTGCGTAACGGAGCTCCGCCACCTGCTCGCCGGTGCCGAGCGCGACCTGGCGGACTTCCTCGTGCTGGCGACCGACTGGTCCGCCCGGCACCTGCCGGTCCACGGCGCTGCCGTCACCAGGGCCCTCGCCCGCGTTCTCGACCTTCCCGCGCGGGACTTGCCGCCGGAGCGGTAGGACGGGCGCGGGCTTGGCCGGCCGCGTGGGCGGTCTCTGACGGTGTCAGCGTGTGCGACGCGGCCGTCCGAGCCGCTGTCGTCCGATGAAGGTAACCCGGCAGGTTCCTCCGGTGTCGAAGTCCCGGCGGGCGGAGCCCTGTTCGCCCACCGTCACCTCGTACCGGTCGGGCGGCGGCGTGTCCTTGGCGGTGTCGGCCTCCGCGTACACCTTCGCCTCGCCCGGTCCGGCCGTGTCGGGTTGTCGGGCTTAAAGACTCATGTAGCCGGAAATGATTACCCCCGAACGTGTGATGGAATCGCTGCCGGTGCCCGGCGGAAGCCTCTCCGGACCGCCGGAGCCGCGGCCGGCCGACGCACGGGGGAGGGGCTTGTCGTGCGTGCGTCGCCCTTGTATCTGCGGCCGCGACTGGAGCCGCCACTGGCCACGTTGCTGGAAGCCGTGCCGTTCCTGCACTCGCTCGTCGACGGGCTCGGTTCGCCGCTCAACGTGGTGGTGCCGGAGCGCATCGCCGAGAACGCCGAGCGTTTCCGCGGCGTGTACCGCAAGCACCATCTCGGCGGCCGGGTGTTCTTCGCGCACAAGGCGAACCGCTCCAGCGCCCTGGTGCGGCGGCTGGCGGCGACCGATCCGGCCGACGTCGGCGTCGACGTGGCCTCACTCGGTGAACTGCGGCACGTCCTGGGCGCCGGTTTCACCCCGGGCCGGGTGATGGGCACGGGCCCCAAGGACCCCGAGTTCCTCTGGCTCGCCGCCCGCACCGGGGTGACGGTGAACGTCGACTCGTACGCAGAGCTGGACCAACTCGCCGGACTGGTACGCAAGTACGCGCTGCCCAGGGTCGATGTCCTGCTGCGACTGTCCGAGTTCGAGGCGACCGGCTCCGGTGTGAAGGTACTGTCCCGGCGCAGCCGCTTCGGTTCCCCGACGAGGGAGGTCAAGGCACTCCTGGACGCGGTCGAGCGGCACCGGGACAGCGTCGAGCTGATCGGGGTCGGATACCACCTGGACACGACCGGACTGGCGGAGAAGGCCGTTGCCCTGGACCGCTGCGTGATGGTCATGGACGAGTGCCACGCCCGGGGACTGGCACCACGCGTCATCGACATCGGCGGCGGATTCGGAGTCGGCTATGTCGCCGACGCCGGCCAGTGGGAGCGCTACACGACCGAGCTGACCAACGCCGTACTGGGCACCCGCCCCGCCCTGACCTGGCGCGGTCACGGCTACGGCCTGCGCAACGAGGGCGGCACGCTGCGCGGAGCGCTGGGCCTCTACCCGGCGCACCGCCCGTCCGCCGGGCCCGGGTACCTCGACGAACTCCTCTCCCTGCCGTCCCCGTCCCTCGGCCGCCCGCTGGGCACCGTGCTCCTGGAGCAGTTCTACGAGCTGTACACGGAGCCGGGACGGGCCCTGGTCGACCAGTGCGGGCTGACCCTGGCGCGGGTCCTCGACGTGCGTGCCACGGACACGGGCCCGCCCTTGGTGCGCCTGGGCATGAACGCCGCAGACGTGAGCCTGGAGGAGCACGGTGTCCTCGTGGACCCCGTCCTGCTGACCCGTACGGAGCGCGGCGAGGGAGACGACCCGGCCGGCGTCGGAGTCCACCTCGTCGGAAATCTCTGCCTGGAGGCCGATCTGATCACCCGCCGCACCGTCTTCCTGCCCCGGCTGCCCCGCCCCGGCGACCTGCTGGCCTTCGCCAACACCGCGGGCTACGCCATGGACTTCCACGCCCACGCAGCGCAACAGCAACCCGTCGCCCGCAAGGTCGCCGTCGTCGGTGACGGCGACGGCGGCTCATGGCGCTGGTGCCTCGACGAGGAGTACTGGCCCGTCACGTATCCGGGGGAAGCGGAGTCATGAGGTACGACACCATCACGGAAGCGATCGGCAACACCCCGCTGCTGCGCATCGACCCGGCCGTCCACGGCCTGCGCACCATCGACCTGTACGCCAAGCTGGAGCTGCTCAATCCCTTCGGCTCGGTCAAGGACCGCTCCGCCTGGAACATGGCCCGCCCGGGGCTCACCGACGCGGTGCGGCGCGGCGCGACGGTCGTGGAGCTGTCCAGCGGGAACACGGCGAAGGCCCTCGCGCTGCTCGCCGGCATGCACGGACTGGGCTTCAAGAGCGTCACCAACCGCATGCGGGTACCGGAGATCAAGGAACTGCTCCTGCTGCTGGGCGCCGAGATCGAGGAACTGCCCGGCCGGAGCGAATGCCTCGACCCGACCGACACGGACGATCCGCTGACCCGGTTCCACCGGACCCTGGCCGGACCGGAGACCTCCTACCTGCACACCGACCAGTACTTCAACCCGCGCAACACCGAGGCACATGTGACGGGCACCGGACCGGAGATCGTCAAGGACCTGGACGGGCGGGCCCCGGACTGGTTCATCGCCTGCGTGGGTACCGCCGGTTCGTCCACCGGCGTCGCCCGGGTCCTGCGTGAACACGACCCCGACGTACGGGTCGTCGGCCTGGTCGCCGACAAGTCGGACTTCATCCCGGGCATCCGCACCATCGACGAGGTGCAGGAGGTCGGCCTCTTCGACCCGGCGACGTACGACACGATCGAACCGGTGACCGCGGACGAGGCCATCGACGGGATGCTCACCCTGATCCGCCGCTGCGGCCTGCTCGCGGGCCCGACGGGCGGTGCCGCCTACCACGGCGCCGTACGCCATCTCCGCGCCCTCGACGGCGAGTCGTCCGACCGGCGCACAGCCGTCTTCATCGTCTGCGACCGGGCCGAGAGCTATCTGAGCTATGTACGGCAGCGCCGCCCCGAACTCCTCGGCAAGCCGCCCCGGAAGAACTCCGCGACCGCCCTCACGGAGGCGGAGGTGCGGGCGGAGGCCAAGGACATCGACACCGAGGGCGCCCGGCGGTGGCTGGCCGGCGAACATCCGCCGCTCGTGGTCGACCTGCGCGGCCCGCACGCGTACGCCGCCCTGCACATCGACGGCTCGGTCAACATCGTCGACGAGCTCTTCGACGAACTCGTACGCGGCGGCCTGCCGTTCAGCAAGAACCGGCCGGTGCTGCTGGCCTGCCCGGTCGGCGAGAAGTCCGCCCGCTACGCCGCCCTGCTGACCCGGATGGGCCATCCCGACGTGCGGAGTCTGAGCGGCGGCATCGTGGCCTGGCGGGACGCGGGCGCGCCACTGGTCCGGGACTGACCGGGTGGGCGCCAAGGAGGAGTTGACGCCGCTGACCGCCTGGCAGCGCGAACTGCGACAGCAGTTCCCCATCATCACCGGCCACCCGGCACTGGCCTACCTCGACAGCGCCGCCACCGCGCAGAAGCCGCAGGCCGTGCTCGACGCAGCCCACACCTACCTCACGACCTCGAACGCCAACGCCGGCCGAGGCACCTACCCGTGGGCCAACCGGACGACGGAGCTGGTGGACCGGACCCGGCAGCGGGTGAAGGAGTTCCTCGGCGACCCCGCCCCGGAGCGCTCCGGAGTCCACTTCGTCGGCGGCACCACGGAGGGCCTTCGGACCGTGGCCCGCGACTGGCTGGCCTCCCGTCTCACCGACGGCGACGAGATCCTCGTCCCGTACGCCGACCACCAGGCGAACCTGGATCCGTGGCTGGAGGTCCAGCGGCTCCTGGCCGAGCGGGGCGTCGGCATACGGGTGCGGGGACTGCCGTACCAGACGGAGTCCGGCGATTACGACCACCGCGCGCTGCCCGGCATGATAGGCCCGCGCACCCGCTTCGTCGCCGCCACCCACATCCACCACGTCTACGGCGGCGACATGAACGTGCACCGGCTGCGCGAGGCCGTCGGCCCCCACGTGCCGATCTGTCTGGACGCCGCCCAGAGCATCGGTCATCTGCCGGTGTCCGTGGCCGAACTCGACGTGGACTTCGTGGTCTTCTCCGGGCACAAGGCGCTGGCGCTGCCCGGCACCGGGGCCGTGTGGGCCCGCAACTCGCCCGCCCGAGGACCGCGGTTCCGTCCCGGCGGCTGGCAGGGCACCCCCAACACCGTGGGCATCGCCTCACTCGAAGCCGCCCTCGACTGGCTGGAGGCGGCCGGTACCGACCGGATCGCCCGGTGGACGACCGCGCTCGCGGCCCGGATGACGGACGGGCTCCGCCACCTCGCGCCGTACGAGATCCTCGGATGTCAGGCCAGTCTGGCCGCCGACTCAGCCGTACAGCGGCGCCACGGCATCGTCTCCCTCCGGCACCACGACATCCCCTCCGACGACCTCGGCTTCATTCTCTTCAGCCACGGCTTCATGGTCCGGGCCGACAGCCTCTGCCAGGCCGGCGCGGACGAGAAGAGCGCTGCGGTACGGGTCAGCGTGCACGCGTACAACACGGTCGAGGAGATCGACCGCCTGCTGGACGTCCTCGCCTCGCTGGGCTGAACGCGGACCGGTCGCGCGAATGGGAACCGTTTTCACCTGTAGAGTCGCGCTGACCCAGGAACGGCGAGACGGCAGAGGTGGCACGACCGGATGGGCGTGAGTATGGCGACGGCCAGGCTGTGGGTGGAGCGATGGGAGCGTCAGCAGCAGCGCTACGCCATCGATCGCGAGGAGCGCTTCACCGTGATCGCGGATGTCGTCGAGCACGCCACGGCCGGCCGGTCGCGGCCCCTGCTCCTCGACCTGGGCTGCGGACCCGGTTCGCTCTCCGCCCGGCTGG
This sequence comes from Streptomyces lincolnensis, assembly GCF_021173675.1. GTDB lineage: Bacteria > Actinomycetota > Actinomycetes > Streptomycetales > Streptomycetaceae > Streptomyces > Streptomyces lincolnensis_B. The sequence goes on from NZ_JAIHON010000003.1 coordinate 358,951, forward strand.
CCGGGCGCATGCCGGACGCCGAGATCGTCGCCGTGGACATGGACCCCCTGCTGCTGGAACTCGCCCGCACCCACCACCCGTCCGCCGCCCGCTACGAAGAGATCGCGATCGGCGACGACGGATGGACCGACGCCCTCGGGCTGAACCGCCCCCTGGACGCGGCCGTCTCGACCACCGCCCTGCACTACCTCTCCGAACCGGCCCTGCTGCGGACCTACCGGCAGCTCGCGGACCTGCTGGGCCCGGGCGGTCTGCTCGTCAACGGCGACCACTTCGCCCAGCAGAGTCAGCCCTGCTCGGACCTCACCGCCCATGTCGGACACCGCCGTGCCGAGCGCACGCGCACGCACGCCCACGAGGACTGGCAGTCCTGGTGGACCGCGGCGGCCCTGGACCCCGAGCTGACCGATCTGTTCACCGAGCGCGAGCGGCGACAAGCGGCACACGGCCACCAGGGCGGCAACGGCAACGCCCTGTCCCTGGCCCGCCACACCGACCTGCTCCGGCAGGCGGGCTTCCGGCACATCGCCCCGGTCTGGCAGTTCGGCGACAGTCACGTCCTCGTCGCGGTCAAGGACTGAGCCGGCCCGTCCGCGAAGGCGGCCGGTGTCAGGAGGCGGCATCAAGGCCGCGTAAAGATTGCCGGAACCAGGCAATGTTCTCCTCCGTGCCCGCGTGCGAGCATGCGCTCACCGGCAAGGCGGCGGTGGTGAGGGGCGGTGAGCGCGGATGGCCTGGTTTCTCGGTCTGGGCATGGTGGGGGTCGTCCTCCTCGTGCTGTCGCTCGTCCTCGACGGTCTCCTTGAGGGGCTTCTCGACGGCGTGGACGCGCTGGACGGCCTGGTCGACGGGTGGCTGTCGCTTCCGGTCGTCGCCGGATTCGTCTCGATGCTCGGCTTCTCCGGCGCGATCGTCATGGGCACCACCGGGCTGGGCGCCCTGGGCGCCGCCGCGATCGGCGTGCCGGCCGGAATCGGCACAGGATGGCTCGCGTACCGGCTCGGCCGTGCCCTGATGAGTGATCGCTCCGGTGCCGCTCCTCGCGACGACGACCTGATCGGTGTCGCGGGATCGGTGGTCACCGCCATTCCGGCCGACGGCTACGGCGAGGTGCTGGTCCGCCGGTCCGGGCAGCCGGTGAAGCTCGCGGCGAGGAGCGCTGTCCCGGTGGCGCGCGGTGCGCAGGTCTGGGTGGAGGAGGCGCTGTCGCAGACGGCGGTCTCCGTACGCCTGGTGGAACGCTGAGCCGTCCCGTCCCCGCGCTGTTCCGGGCGTCGTTCGCCCACATCACATTCGTATCGATCTGCCGTCCCCCGGGGCGGGCTGAGGGGGAGTTCGTCATGAGTCCAGTCGTCATCGCCGTGATCGGCGTCGTCGTCCTGTTTGTTCTGCTCGGCCTGGTGGTGGTCACGCGGTACAAGGTGGCGGGTCCGAGCGAGGCGTTCATCGTCACCGGACGGCGCGGCAAGAAGGCCACCGACCCGGAGACCGGCCGGGTGTTCACCGACAACAGCGGTCAGAAGGTCGTGGTCGGCGGCGGTGTCTTCGTCGTGCCGTTCGTGCAGCAGAAGTTCACCCTGGACCTGTCCTCGCGGCACATCCCGGTCGCGGTGCGCGGCGCGGTCACGCTGCGCGGGGTGAAGGCGCACCTGGAGGGTGTCGCGATCGTCAAGGTCGGCGGCAGCGAGGACTCCATCCGCGCCGCGGCCCAGCGGTTTCTGATGCAGCAGGACGGCATCGTCGGCTTCACCCAGGAGGTGCTCTCGGGTGCGCTGCGGGCCATCGTGGGCCGGATGTCGGTGGAGGACATCATCCGGGACCGGGCCGCGTTCGCCGGGCAGGTCGCCGAGGAGGCCGAGGCGAGCCTGTCCGGGCAGGGCCTGGTGCTGGACGCCTTCCAGATCCAGGACATCAGCACCGAGGGCTCCTACCTGGAGGACCTGGGCCGGCCGGAGGCCGCCCGCGCCAGGCAGGAGGCCGACATCGCCGAGGCGGTGGCCCGGCGCGCCGCCGAGCAGGCCCGGTTGAAGGCCGAGGAGGAGATCGCCGTCGCGCAGCGGACGTTCGCGCTGAAGCAGGCCGAGATCAAGGCGGAGACGGACGAGGCCGCCGCCCGTGCCGCCGCCGCGGGTCCGCTGGCCGAGGCCGCCCGGTCGCAGGAGGTGCTGAGCGAGCAGGAGAAGGTCGCCGAGCGGCAGGCCGCGCTGACCGACCGTGAGCTGGACACCAAGGTCCGCAAGCCCGCCGACGCCGCCCGCTACCAGGCCGAGCAGGAGGCCGAGGCCCGCCGGATCGCCCTGGTCAAGCAGGCCGAGGCGGATGCGCAGCGGTCCCGGCTGACCGGTGAGGGCGAGAAGGCGCACCGCGCCGCGCTGGCCGACGCGGTCCGTATCGAGGGCGAGGCCGAGGCCGCCGCCATCGGTGCCAAGGGGGCCGCCGAGGCCGAGGCGATGCGGAAGAAGGCCGACGCGTTCGCCCAGTACGGCGACGCGGCCGTGCTGCAGATGCTCGTCGAGGTGCTGCCGCAGGTCGTCGCCAAGGCGTCCGAGCCGCTCAGCGCCATCGACAAGATGACGGTCATCTCCACCGACGGCGCGAGCCAACTGTCGCGCACCGTCGCGGACAACGTCGCCCAGGGCGTCGAACTCCTCAGCTCCACCACCGGAGTCGACCTCGCCGAGCTCCTGAAGACCGTCACCCGGCGGGCCGACGGCGCGCGGCCCACGACCACGGCATCCACCGAGGCCCACGGGAAGGTCGCCATCACCGGCTGATTTGGCCAAGCCTCGGCCGAACCAACCCTTCACCCATCGCACACAGGTGTTCCATGATGTGGTGCGTGTCGTCACTCCGAAGGCGAGGTGGCGAAGTTCCGGGAGAGGTGGTCCGGGTGGGTCCGTTCGTGCGGTGGAACGGCCTTGCCGCTTCCTCCGCGAGGACGTCCACGGAGATCGTCCTGCTCGATCCCGAGGACCACCTCATCGGGCAACTGCGCTTCCGCGCCTGCCCGGAGTGCCGTACGGGGCAGATACTGGACATCAGGGTCTGCGACGCCTGGCAGCGCCAGGGGCTCGGTCGTGAGCTCGTCCGTTCCCTTCTCGCCCATCGTCTGGGCTACCGGTGGAGCACGACCTTGCAGACCCGGGACGGCCGGGCCTTCTTCCTGGCGATGACCGAGGAGACCGCGGTGGCTCTGCCTCAGGGTGGCCCCTTGTGCGGACACCTCATGGGGCGGATCCGGCGAACATGGCGAGGTTTCCTGGACCGCTGACGGGCTGACGGGATGGCGAGTTGCACGCGAAAACCGATCGGTTTACAGTGAGTAGAAACTGATCGGTTTCACTCCCATTCCCACCAGGCAGAGGACACCTCGATGTCAGAGCGCAATCCCATCCTGATCACCGGTGCCGCAGGCGAGATCGGTGGGGTGAGCCGGACGATGGTCGACATGCTCCTCGAACAAGGGCACCCGGTGCGCGCGTTCGTACGGCAGGACGACGAACGCGCCGACTCGCTCCGCCGGGCCGGGGCCGAGGTCTTCGTCGGTGACCTGCTCACCATCGCCGACGTGACCGCCGCGCTGAAGGGCGTGCGGCGCATCTACTTCAGCATGGGCCTGACGCCGTACTACACCGACGCCGTCAGCCTGATGGCCGCGGCGGCGCGGGCCCAGGGCGACATCGAGGTGTTCGTCAACATCTCCGAGTACGAGCAGTCGTTCATGACCTTCGACCACATGACCGCGCCGGAGGACGAGCGGCGCGCACGGCTCGGCGGACTCGTCGCCGACTGGTCGCCGCAGCAGCGGGCCCACTGGGTCGCCGAGCAGGTGCTGGAGTGGTCCGGCGTCCCGACGGTCAACATCCAGGCGGCCTTCTTCGTCGAGAACCCCATCATGACCTGGCTGGCCCTCGGCTCACTGGCCGACGGTGAGCTGCGTCTGCCCTTCGGCGACCACCGGTTCGCGCCCATCGCCGGTTACGACGTGGCGGAACTGTGCGCGAAGATCCTGGCCGACCCGGCGCCGCACATCGCCAAGTCCTACGCGCTCACCGGTCCGGAGATGAAGGACGGGCACGGGTTCGCCGAGGACTTCGCGGCCGTGCTGGGAAGCCCGGTCACCTACGTCCCCGAAGACATCGAGACCTGGAACGCGGCCTATGTGGACACCCACATGGCCGCCTACCCGCACATCGCGGAGCACCTGAAGACCCTGACCCGGATCATCGGCCGCGGAGGATACGGCGGGATCACCGACGAGCTGGAACCCCTGCTCGGCCGTCCGGCGAAGACCGTGCGGTGGGCTCTGGAGAACCACCCCCGCCTCAGGAAGCTGACGGCTGCCTGAGCCGCCGAGGGCGTCCCGTCCCAGGTGCCCGTCAGGCCAGCGTCCCCCGGGACCGGAGCAGCGGCAGCACGTGATCCCGTACGGCGGGTGCCAGCACCAGATCCGGTTCGTGACCCGTCACCCAGCGCATCGCCGCCAACTCGGCCGCCGGCCGTGGCACCCCGTCGATCTCCACCTCGTAGACCGTCATCACCATCGGCACCCCTTCGAGCGCGGCGACGGCCTCCACCACCTGGAGCCGGCGACGGGTGACGGGCACGACGCCGAGCTCCTCGGCCAACTCGCGCACCAGCGCCGCCTCCAGGTCCTCGCCCGGGTCCGGCTTGCCGCCCGGGATGTAGAAGATCTCCGGGGCGGCCTGCTTGCTGACGACCAGAAGCCGGCCGGCCCGGACGATCACGGCGGCGGAGACGATCAAGGACGGGGAGTAGCCGTCGGGCCGCGCGGGCGTTTCCTGAGTCATGGGGCCCATGATCGCAGCCCGGTGTCGGCGAGGACGGAGATGCCCGTGGGCGTGACTGACACCGCGGGGCCGGGTACTCGGGGCGTTCGTCGGTGACCGGCGGTCCGGCGGCCGTGCGGCGGTCGGGCCGGCCGGTCACGGCAGTCACGAGTCGAAGGAGCCCACGCATCATGACGGACGTGTCGAGCAAGGGGCCCGGTCCGGACGACGACCGGAAGGTGCTCACCAACCGGCAGGGCCATCCCGTCCACGACAACCAGAACCAGCGCACGGTCGGCGCCCGCGGCCCGGCGACCCTGGAGAACTACCAGTTCCTGGAGAAGATCAGCCACTTCGACCGGGAGCGGATCCCGGAGCGGGTGGTGCACGCCCGCGGCGTCACGGCGTACGGCTGGTTCGAGGCCTACGGCACCTGGGGCGAGGAGCCCGTCGACCGCTTCACCCGGGCCAAGCTCTTCCAGGAACGCGGCAAACGCACCGACGTGGCCGTCCGCTTCTCCACCGTGATCGGCGGCCGGGACTCCTCCGAGGCGGCCCGGGACCCGCGCGGCTTCGCGGTGAAGTTCTACACGGAGGACGGCAACTGGGACCTGGTCGGCAACAACCTGGGCGTGTTCTTCATCCGGGACGCCATCAAGTTCCCGGACGTCATCCACGCCCTGAAGCCGGACCCGGTGACCTTCGAGCAGCAGCCCCGGCGGATCTTCGACTTCATGTCGCAGACGCCCGAGTCGATGCACATGCTGGTCAACCTCTTCAGCCCGCGCGGCATCCCGGCCGACTACCGCCACATGCAGGGCTTCGGCGTCAACACCTACAAGTGGGTCAACGCCGAGGGCCGGACCGTCCTCGTCAAGTACCACTGGATGCCCAAGCAGGGCGTGCGCAGCATGACCGAGGAGGACGCGGCGAACGTCCAGGCGGAGGCCCTCGGCCACGCCACCAAGGACCTCTACCAGGCGGTGGAGCGCGGTGAGTACCCCGAGTGGGAACTCCTCGTGCAGATGATGGACGACCACGACCATCCGGAACTCGACTTCGACCCGCTGGACGACACCAAGACCTGGCCCGAGCAGGAGTTCCCGCCGAAACCGGTGGGCCGCATGGTGCTCGACCGCATGCCGGAGAACTTCTTCGCGGAGAACGAGCAGATCTCCTTCGGCACCGGCGTCCTCGTCGACGGACTGGACTTCTCCGACGACAAGATGCTCGTCGGCCGCACCTTCTCCTACAGCGACACCCAGCGCTACCGCGTCGGCCCCAACTATCTCCAGTTGCCGGTGAACCAGGCCAAGAACGCCGAGGTGCGCACCAACCAGCGCGACGGCCTGATGACGTATCACGTGGACGGCGCGGGCGAGGCCGCCGACGTCAACTACGAGCCCTCGATCAGGGGCGGCCTGCGGGAGGCCCAGTACCCGACGTCCGACGAGCAGGGACCCGAGATCCGGGGCCGGCTCACTCGCCAACGCATTCCCCGCACCAACGACTACCAGCAGGCGGGCCAGCGCTACCTGCTGATGGAGGAGTGGGAACGCGACGACCTGGTCGCCAACTTCAGCACCCTGCTCGCCCAGTGCGACCGGCCGGTGCAGGAGCGCATGGTCTGGCACTTCCTGCTGGTCGAGAACGACCTCGGACTGCGGGTCGGCAAGGCCCTCGGCATCAGCCCCGAGGACGTCGCCGGCCTCGAACCCCTGGCCTCCCAGGACCTCACCGACGAGGACCGCGAACGCCTGTCCCACCTGGGCAAGAACCCGCCCCGGGACATCGAGGGCCTCACCATGACCCACTGCGTCCCGGACGAGCGGCACGTCGTGACGCGGTGACCGTGAACCGGTGACCGGGCCGCGGCCGGCCAGCCGGGCGGGCGGCTCAGACGGGCAGCTTCGCCCGGGCCCGGCCGGCCGCGGCGACGGGACGCGCGGTGGTCGCGGTGGCGCGGACCTGGCGGCCCCTCCAGTGGGCCTCGCGGCGCAGGTCATGGGCCGTGTGGCGGCCGCGCCACCACATCGAGGGACGGCCGGCGGTGTCGTCGGCCGTGATCAGCAGACCGCCGAGCATCGACAGGTTCTTGAAGAAGTGGATCCGCTGCTGGGCACGCTCCGAGGGATCCTCGATCTCCCAGAACCGGTGCGCGGCCAGCGTGGTCGGGACCAGCGTGGCGGCGATGGCCAGGGCCGACAGCCGGGGGAGGCGCCCGATGCCGAGCATGACGCCCGCCGCGACCTGCACGGCACCATGGAGGCGTACGACCTGCTCGGTGCGGTCGGGCAGGACGTCGACCCGGTCGGTGACCGGCCGTACGACGTCCTCGGCGACGGGCGCCACCTCCTTGGGGTCGCGTACGGAGCTCAGACCGCCGGTGACGAACATGGCGGCGAGCAGGGGGCGGCCTGCCAGGCGCAGGACACTCATGGGGCCCTCCTCGGGAGTGGGAAGCGCTGCGGGCCCCGGGTTCCCCGCCGCCCACCCACTCATGCGGCGCCGATCGCCCCGGCGCTTCACCGGACGCCGTCGGCCTCGCCGCCGAGGGGAGCCGGCCAGTCGCCCCGCCCGGCCAGATGAAGGACCAGCGCCGCGATGTTCCAGGCGTCGTCCTCGCCGCGATGGTGGCGTCCTTCGAGCGGCAGCCCCGCGATCCCCAGCGCCTGCGCCATCCCGGGGCGCTTGCGCAGCCCGTGCGCCGTGGTGAAGACCGCCTTGGCGTTGGTGTGGCGCCGGCCGAAGGGATACGCCGTGCCCGTGGCCCGGCACTGCCGGAGGAACTGGTTCCGGTCGTAGTCGCCCCAACTGGCCCAGGCGCGGACACCGGCCCGGTGCTCGGCCGCCAGCAGCCGGCACGCCTCGGCGAAGGACACCCCCGTAGCGACCTCGGCCTGGGTGAGCCCGGTGAGCTCGGTGCAGAAGGCGCTCACGGTGGAGCGGACCGGCCGTACCAGGATCCGATGGCGGGCCACCCGCTCCCCGGCGACCGGATCGACCACGGTCAGCCCGATCTCGATGATCTCGCCGGCCGCGCCGGGCGGAGGGGAGCCGGGCCAGCAGGTCGCCTCGACGTCCACGACGTTCACCAGGCGCTCGCCTCCTGTGCTGTTCATGGCGGGAGCGTAGGGTCGGCGGCGCGTCCGGGGCACCCCGTTTATGACCGGCCCGTACGAGATTTCTGTGAATTTCGGGGACGGTTGAACACACGGGGGCCGCGCTGCGTATGGGGCGGGGGGATTTCCATGCTCGAACGCCCGAGACGCGCAGGAGTACTTCCGTGGGACGCAACAAGCGCAGACGCCCGACCGGCGCACGACGCGCGACCTTTGCCGCAGTGGCACTGATGCTGGGTGGCGGTGGGCTGGTCGCGGCCAACGTGTACGCGTCGGCCACCGAGGACGGCTCGGGCGGTGAGACCGGCGGACAGTGGCCGAGGGCCGCCACGATCGACTGCCCCGATGTCGGCGACCGGCTGACCGACGTGCCGGGCGAGGCGCGGGCCGACGTCGACAAGGACCTCGCGCAGCTGGACCAGCAGACGGCCGAGGCCTACCAGCGGCTCCAGGACCCGGCGACGGCCGCGCAGCTCGCCGGCGACGCGAACGCCGAGGGCGTCATGAACCCGCTGAAGGAGAACCGGGCGGCGACGATCGAGCGGATCGCCGCCGCCATCGACCGTGCCGGGGACCGCCCGGATGGGCTCGACGCCCTCGCCGAGTGCACCCTGCGCAAGGCCGACAACCAGGCCCAGGGTGCCGACGCCGGCCAGAGCCAGGACGGCCAGAACGATGGCGGCCAGAACGATGGCGGTCAGGACGGCAACGGCCAGGGCGACGGCGGCCAGGACCAGGGCGAGCAGCAGGGCAATGGCGGCCAGGCCGGCAACGGCCCCGTCGCGGGCGACTACGTCGACATCACCACCGTCCAGCCCAACGCCCAGACCCCCAAGGCCCGTTCGAACGCCTCCCGCGGCACCTTCGCCACCAGCTGCGGAGTGAACGCGAACGGCCTGTTCAACTCGGACAACGTGATCGTCGCGCCCGGCGTCTCCAACGGCGCCCACCACTTCCACGACTACGTCGGCAACCAGGCCAACAACGCCTTCGCGAGCGACCAGGACCTCGCGAACGGCGAGACGACCTGCGTGGACCAGGGCGACAGGTCCACGTACTACTGGCCCGTCGTGCGGCTCCAGAACGGCACGCAGGAGCAGGACGCCAACTCCCCGGGCGGCGGCATCGAGGGCAACGCCGGCGAGATCGTCACCCCCAAGCAGGTCACCCTCGACTTCGTGGGCAGCCCGCAGGGCAAGGTCACGGCCATGCCGCGGTTCCTGCGCATCATCACCGGCGACGCCAAGGCGTTCGTCAACGGCACCGCCAACGCCAACGCGTCCTGGAGCTGCACCGGCTTCGAGGACCGGCAGCTGAAGGACAAGTACCCGCTCTGCCCCCAGGGCAGCGACGTGGTGCGCACCTTCAAGTTCCAGAGCTGCTGGGACGGACGGAACATCGACAGCGCCAACCACCGCACCCACGTGGCGTTCGCCCAGGCCGACGGCGCGTGCCCGACCGGCTTCCAGGCCATTCCGCAGCTCGTGCAGCGCATCGTCTACGACATCGACGCGCCGAGCCTGCAGGACGGCGGCCGGACCGTCCCGCTGTTCGCGGTGGACTCCTTCCCCGAGCAGCTGCACAAGCCCGTCACCGACCACGGCGACTTCATCAACGTCTTCGACGAGAACCTGATGAAGGAGATGGTCGACTGCATCAACGCCGGCCGTAAGTGCGGCGCGGGCGCGGACCAGGGCGGCGACGGCGGCGACAACGGTGGCGGCGGCAACGGTGGCGGCGACGGCGGCGGCAACGGTGGTGGCGACGAGCCCGAGGAGCAGCCGTCGCCGACGGCGAAGCCGACCCCGGACGCCCCGAACACCCCTGACACCCCCGACACCGGCAACGGCGGGAACACCGGGAACGGCGGCGACCAGTCGGGCGGCAAGGGCGACGAGCAGCCCCCGGCGGACACCCCGACCGACACCCCGGCCGACACACCGACGGACAACGGCAAGCCCACCGAGCCCGGCGCCGAGGTCCCCAAGGCCGTCACGCCCACCCCCGGCGCCACCACAGCCTCGCCCCAGGGCCAGGCCATAGGCGAGGCCGTCACGTCCGAGGCGCCGACGACCGCCGCTCCCACGACCGGTGCCGTGGCCCAGCCCCCGCTCGGTGCGCAGACCGAACCGCAGGGATCCGGGGGCAGCCTCGCCGAGACCGGCTCGCAGCTGTGGCCGGCCGCCGTCGGAGCGGTCCTCCTGATCGGAGGGTTCCTCCTGCTGATGCGGACCAGGCGCGGTTCCGCCCGATGACGGGAGAGACGTTCACTCCCACGGGTCAGTAGGCCGAGGCGCGGGAGCGCGGATGCGGTTCAGATGGAGTCCGTGCGTATATCCATCACCGCGGCGATCCGCCGCTCCCGTTTCCTCGCGGCAGGACTCCTGCTCGCCCTGTGCTCCATGAACCTCACCTCGCCCGCCGCTCACGCGGCGGGCGATCCCGTTCCCGCCCCGGTCCGCGGTTCCGCCCGGATGGGCATGGGAGTCGTGGCCCACGACGGCCAGGGAGGCATTCCCCTCGACACCCGAGCCACATACACCGAGGGCGTCGACGTCTCCAGCCACCAGCGCAACGTCGCCTGGTCCACCCTCTGGAACAGCGGAGTCCGCTGGGCCTACGCCAAGGCCACCGAGGGCACGTACTACACGAACCCGTACCACCCGCAGCAGTACGGCGGCGCCTACGACGTCGGCATGGTCCGCGGCGCCTACCACTTCGCCACCCCGGACACCACGAGCGGAGCGGCCCAGGCCGACTACTTCGTGAACCACGGCGGCGGCTGGTCCGAGGACGGCAGGACCCTCCCGGGCGCGCTGGACATCGAGTGGAACCCCTACGGCCCGTCCTGCTACGGCAAGTCCCGCAGCGCGATGGTCTCCTGGATCCGTGACTTCCTGAACCGCTACAAGACCCGCACCGGCCGCGACGCCGTCATCTACACGGCCACCAGCTGGTGGACCGAGTGCACCGGCAACTACGCGGGCTTCGGATCGACCAACCCCCTGTGGATCGCCCGCTACGCCTCCACTGTCGGCACCCTCCCGGCGGGCTGGTCGTCGTACACGATGTGGCAGTACACCTCCTCCGGCCCCACCGTCGGTGACCACGACAGGTTCAATGGGTCCACCGACCGGCTGCGGACGTTCAGCCGCGGCTGACGGCAATGGATCGGCACGGGGGGTTTGCCGGAACGGCAACTTCTCTTGCCCGTCCGGGCCGCCGGGACGGAGGCTTCCCGCAACGACCGAGCCGTGTTGCGACCAGGAGGCGTCATGACCGAGATCCCCACCACTGAGGCGGCCGAGTTCTGGGAGGCCCGTTACGCGGGCGAACAACGCGTCTGGAGCGGCCGCCCCAATCCGCTGCTCGTGCGCGAGGTGAGCGGCCTCGCGCCCGGTACCGCCCTCGACCTGGGCTGCGGTGAGGGCGCGGACGCGGTGTGGCTCGCCTCGAAGGGCTGGCGGGTCACGGGTGTCGACATCTCTCCCACCGCGCTGGAGCGTGCGGCCGGGCATGCCGCCGACGCGGGTGTCGCGGACCGGGTGGTGTGGGAGCGGCACGAGCTCGGCGTGACCTTCCCGGAGGGGGTCTTCGACCTGGTCAGTGCCCAGTTCCTGATGTCGCCGGTGCACCTGGACCAGGAGGCGGTGCTGCGGCGGGCGGCCGCGGCGGTGGCGCCGGGCGGCACGCTGGTGATCGCCATGCACGCCGGATGGCCGTCATGGCAGGACGAACCGCCTTTCGACGCGGAGTTCCCCACGCTGGACGGCGTGCTGACCTCCCTCGCGCTGCCGGAGGAGAGCTGGAAGGTGGAGACCATGGAGGCGGTCCGCAAGCCGAGCCCCTCGCCCGAAGGCGTCGAGGGGTTCCGCGAGGACAACGTGTGGCGGATCCGGCGCATCGGATCCTGACGTCGGCTCCTCGCTCCGTCGGCCCGGCCCCGTCGCTCTGGCCCCTTAGGTCCGGCCCCTTCGGTCTCGTTCTGACGTTCTCGACCCGTTGGCCTCACCCCGTCAGTCCCGCTCCGCCATGACCTCGCCGATCGCCTCGCGTGCCGCCTCCAGTGCCGCCGCCCGGTCCTCGGGCACCAGCCCGATCCGGGTGCGCCGGTCGAGCACGTCCGCCTCGTCGAGCGCGCCCTCGTGGCGAACCGCCCACAGGAGTTCGGCCCGGGTCACCGGATGGCCGGGCAGGACCGGGGCGCGCAGGCGGGGGTCGGACGCGCCGAGCGCGTGCACGGCCGGTGCCTCGGTGCCGTAGCGCCGTAGGAGAGGGCGCGGCGCGGGAAGGGTGTCCAGGACGTGGGGCGGGGCGGCGCCGACGAGGGGGAGCGAGGCGGTGGGGGACGGGCCCGCGGCCAGGCCCCGGGCGGTGACGGTCGCGTCCACGGCGTCCTCGGCCATCCGGCGGTAGGTGGTGAGCTTGCCGCCGACCACGGTGATCACGCCGTCCGGTGAGGTGAGCACCGCGTGCCGGCGGGAGATGTCGGCCGTCCTGGCCGCCGTACCGGAATCCGCCGCCGTGTCGAGCAGGGGCCGCAGGCCGGCGAACGCGCCCACGACGTCGTCGCGTTGGACGGGGAGGTCGAGGACGGAGCCGAGGACGTCGAGCAGGAAGCCGATGTCGGACTCGGGGGCCTCGGGCACGTCCGGGACGTCGCCCTCGACCGGCTCGTCGGTGAGGCCGACGTAGACCCGGCCGTCGCCCTGGGGCAGGACGAGGACGAAGCGGCTCGTCTCGCCGGGGACCGGGATGTGCAGGCCCGCGGGGAGCGGGCCGAGGCGGTCCGCGCGCAGGACGAGGTGGGTGCCGCGGGAGGGCCGGATCCGGATGCCGTCGACCAGGTCGCCGGCCCACACGCCCGAGGCGTTGATCACCGCTCGGGCGCGGATCTGCCCCTCGGCGCCGGTGAGTTCGTCCCGGATCCGGGCGCCGGAGCCGGTGACCTCCAGGGCCCGGACGCGGGTCAGGATCCGGGCGCCGTGTCCGGCGGCGGTGCGGGCGAGGGCGGTCACCAGACGGGCGTCGTCGGTGAGCCGGCCGTCCCAGGACAGCAGACCGCCGCGCAGGCCGTCGGTGCGCAGCGCCGGGGCCAGATGGCGGGTCTCCACGCCGGACAGCCGACGTGGGGCGGGCAGCGTGGCCCGCGCCGTACGGGCCGTCAGCCGCAGCGCGTCCCCGGCCCGGAAACCCGCCCAGGTCACGGCCGCCTGAGTGCGGGAGACCAGCGGAGTGAGGGGCAGCACGAACGGCTGGGCCCGGACCAGATGGGGCGCGGTGCGCTCCATCAGCACCCCGCGCTCCACCGCGCTCTCGTGGGCCACGTCGAACTGCCCCGAGGCGAGATAGCGCAGCCCGCCGTGGATGAGCTTGGAGCTCCAGCGGGAGGTGCCGAACGCCAGGTCGTGCGCGTCGACCGCGACGACGCTCAGACCCCGGGCGGCGGCGTCGAGGGCGGCCCCGGCGCCGGTCGCGCCGAGACCGACGACCAGGACGTCCACCACGGGACCGTCGACGGTGTCGGCCAGTTCGCGGGAGCGGCGGGCGGCGGACAAGGACGTGCTGCTCATGGGCTCAGGGTCCTCTCCAGGACGGTGCGCAACTCCCCGAGGAAGGCGTCGCCGCTCAGCTCCGGGTCGTCCTCGTCGGTCATGGTCCGCAGGGACAGGGTGAAGGACTGCACGATCAACAGCAGGGCACGGGCCTGCCGTTCGACCGGGGCGGCGCGGACGGATCCGTCGGCGTGGCCTTCGCGCAGCCCGTCGGCCAGCAGGCCCAGGAGGGCGTCCTGACTGGCCCCGCGCCGGTCGAGCACATAGGGCAGGAGCAGTTCGGGATCGACGTCGACGATCTTGCGGAACAGGGGGTGCGCGCGGAAGGCCGCCACCCCGGTCACCAGCCCGTCGACGATCAGGCTCCGCGCGTCCGCGTCGGGACGCCGCTCCGGCATCGACGCGGTGGCCACCCCGACCCACTCGCGGGTCATCAGGTCCCCGACCAGGGTCCGCACGTCGGGCCAGCGCCGGTACAGCGTCATCCGGGAGACACCCGCGCGACGGGCCACGTCGGTGAGCGTGGTGCGGCGGACACCGACGGCCAGGACACAGTCGCGGACCGCGTCGAGGACCGTGTCGTCCGTGCTGTTGTGACGAATAGGCGTCATGTGTCACAGTGTAACGCCTCGTGGGCCTCCCCGGCCCAGGAAGCCGGTGTTCTTCGATCGAGCGGTGAGGACGACAGTCATGGACGACATGCTGTGGAGCGGCTGGGGCGACCCGGCCAGGGCCACGCCCTTGCCGGAACCGGTCACCGGACTCCTGCGCGACCTGCTCGGGGTCGAGCCGAGCGGCACGCGGACCGTCGCCCTGGCGGACATCCCCGTCCCGCCCTCGCCCCTGGACACCGCCGCCCGACGGTCCCTGGCCGCGATCGTCGGCGAGGAGCACGTCCGCGTCGACGCGGAGTCCCGCATCCGGCACACCCGCGGCAAGTCCACGCCCGACCTGCTGCGCATACGGGACGGTGACGTCGACGACATCCCGGCGGCCGTGGTCCTCCCGGAGAGCCACGACGAGGTGCTGGCCGTCCTGCGCGCATGCGCCGAACACCGCCTGCCCGTCGTCCCGTTCGGCGGCGGCACCAGCGTCGTCGGCGGCCTCGCTCCCGGCCGACGCGGTGCCTTCGTCGCCCTGGACCTGCGCCGCATGAACCGCCTGCTCGCCCTCGACCCGGTCTCCCGCACCGCCACCCTGCAACCCGGCCTGCGTGCGCCGCGGGCCGAGGCGCTGCTGGCCGAACACGGCTTCACCCTCGGCCACTTCCCCCAGTCCTACGAGTGGGCGACGATCGGCGGATTCGCCGCCACCCGCTCCAGCGGACAGGCCTCCGCGGGCTACGGCCGCTTCGACGAGATGGTCCTCGCCCTCACCGTCGCCACCCCCGAGGGCACCCTCGACACCGGCCGCGCCCCCCGCTCGGCCGCCGGACCCGACCTGCGTCAGCTGCTCCTCGGTTCGGAAGGGGCGTTCGGCGTGATCACGTCCGTGACCGTACGGATCCGTCCCGTCCCGCAGGTCCGCCACTACGAGGGCTGGCGGTTCCCCTCCTTCGAGGAGGGCACCGCCGCCCTGCGCCGGCTCGCCCAGGACGGGCCCCGCCCGACCGTCCTGCGGCTGTCCGACGAGACCGAGACGCTGATCGGCCTCGCCCGGCCCGACGCCATCGGCTCCGCCGCCCTCCCGCAGGCCACCGGCTGCACGGCGATCGCCGGCTTCGAGGGCACCCGGGAGGACACCACCCGCCGCCGGGACCGTGCCGCCGCCGTCCTGCGTGACCACGGCGGCACCCCGCTGGGCGAGGAACCGGGCGAGCACTGGGCCCGCGGCCGCTACTCGGCCCCCTACCTGCGCGACGCCCTGCTCGACGCCGGGGCGTTCGCGGAGACCCTGGAGACCGCGACCTTCTGGTCCGGCGTCCCCCGGCTCCACGCGGCCGTCGGCGAGGCGCTCACCACCACTCTCACCGGCGCGGGCACCCCGCCCCTGGTCATGTGCCACATCTCCCACGTGTACGAGAACGGCGCCTCCCTGTACTTCACCGTGGTCTGCGCCCAGGCCGACGACCCGCTCGCCCGGTGGGCCCGCGCCAAGCGGGCCGCGAACGAGGCGATCCTCGCCGCGGGCGGCACGATCACCCACCACCACGGCGTGGGCACCGACCACCGCGACGGCTACCTCCGGGAAGCGGGCCCTCTCGGCATCGCGGCCCTCCAGGCCGTCAAACGACGACTGGACCCGGCGGGGCTGCTCAACCCCGGCGTCCTCCTGCCCACAGACTGACCCCACCTCTCCCGGTAATCCCCGGCGATCCCGCCGAACGTCCCGATCCGTCCCGACTCCCGCCCGCACGGAGGCGCCCCCGATGCGACCGTTCACCGCCGTCGTCAACCCCACCGCGGGCGGATCCACCGGGGCCGCGGCCCTGCTCGCCGTGGCGCGCCTGCTGCGGGAGGCGGGGGCGGAGCTGGAGACCGAGTACAGCCGCAGCCTGGCCCACGCCCGGGACCTCGCCCGCGACGCGGGGGAGCGGGGGCGGGCGGTGCTCGCCGTCGGCGGGGACGGCATCACCGGATGCGTCGGCGGCGCCCTCAGCGGGACCGGCACCCCCTTCGGCATCGTCCCGGCCGGCCGCGGCAACGACTTCGCCCGCGCCCTCGGACTGCCCACCGACCCCACCGCCCTCGCCCGCATCCTGCTCGACCACGCGCCCCGCCCCGTCGACACCATCGAGGTCCGCTCGGCCGTCCACGACCGCACCGTCGTCCTCGGCAGCGTCTACGCGGGCGTCGACGCTCTGGCCAACCGCCACGCCAACCACGCGCGCCTCCTGCGCGGCACCGCCTCCTACTACGCCGGCGGCCTCAGGGCGGTCACCACCTGGCGACCGGTGCGCTACCGGGTCACCGTCGACGGCGAGACGCACGACCACACCGGCTACACGGTGGTCGCCGCGAACTCCGGCCACTACGGCTCGGGCCGCGTCATCGCTCCCGACGCACGCCTGGACGACGGCCTCCTCGACGTCGTGATGATCCGCGAGGCCCCCCGCCGGCTGTTCTTCGCCCTGATGAACGAGCTGAAGACCGGCGCCCACGTGCACCGCCCCGAGGTGCGGATCCTGCGCGGCAGCCGGATCCGCATCGAGGCCGACCGCCCGGTGCCCTACGGTGCCGACGGCGAGGTCGAGGCCGCCCTGCCGGTCACGGCCACCGTGCTGCCCGGCGCGCTCCAGGTGCTGTGCTGACCGGTCCGCGTTTGGGGGCGGAACCGACGGTTACCCGGACGTTCACATCGACGTCCAAGCCGACTGGGGTGAGGAATCGTGGCCGGAGACCAGAAGGCCAAGGGCAAGAAGGAACAGGCCAAGGGCAAGGCCAAGGAAGCGATGGGCCGCGCCGTGGGCAACGAGCGCATGGAGGCCGAGGGCCGCGCCGAGCAGGCCAAGGGCGACGCCCGCCAGGCCAAGGAGAAGACGAAGGACGTCTTCAAGCACTGAACGTCCCCACAACAGGGCGGTGGGTGCCACGTCGGCCGACGTGGCACCCACCGCCCTGTGTGACCCGGTGACAAAGGCACGGCAGAGCCCTGCGTTCCTGTGAGCACCGCCTGAGCCGACGCGGGCGGCCGCCCTACCGTCCGGCTTATGAACACGAGTCGCAGCAAGAAGAGAACGTGGCGCACCACCGCGCTTGCGGTGCTGCTGACCGCGGGAGCGCTGACCGCCACCACCGCGGGAGCGCGGGCCGACGACACCAGGACCGAGACACCTGTGGTCACCTCCGTGCCCGCCGACGGCGTGACCGAGTCGATGGTGCGGGTGAAGGTGCCGCTGCCGGCGTCCTTCGGGACCCGTCCGGCGGCGTGCGACTGGCTGTCGTACCTGCGCTACCGCTCCTCGGCCGGACCGGACGCCTCGGCCGACGCCGACCGGATCCTCCTCGCCCAGCCGGGCATCCTGGAAGGGGCCGGAGCCTTCGACAGCGTCGCCCGCAACACCGTGGCCCGCGCCGCCGAGCAGGGCAGCCACATCGAGTTCTGGGCGCTGGACCGGCGTTCCAACTGCCTGGAGGACCGCACCGGCGTCGCCTCCGGCGACCAGCGCGCGGCCGTCGACTACTACTACCGCGGCAAGCAGGTCGCCGGCCGCACCTTCGACGGGTACGTCGGCAACGACCGCCTGGGCTGGATGGCGAGACTCGGCATCGAGCAGACCGTCCGCGACGAGTACGACCTGCTCGCCGCCGAACTGCCCGACCAGGCCCTGCGCAAGCGGAAGGTGCTGTGCGGCGGGCACTCGCTCGGCGGGGTGATCACCGGCTACTTCGCCGCCGCCGACTTCGACGGCGACCCCAGGACCACCAAGGACGCCGGACACAACCAGTGCGCCGGCTACTTCGCCCTCGACACCACCGTCTCCACCTCACTGGCCGACCTCAGCGGCAGCATCCCCGACGACACCAACCTGCCCGACATCGGGCTCGGTCACGGCGCCGTGCAGGCCGGGCTCGACAGCGGCGTGCTGTCCCGCTCGCTGTCCGCGCCGGTACTGCTCAACCCGGAGACGATGACCCTGCTCGCCATCGCGGGCATGGGCGCGGTCCGGGACGTGGACGCCGAGGCCGCCCTGCCGGGCCTGCTGCCCCAGAACCTCAACATCCAGGCCACCAACCGCTTCCTCTTCTCCGAGGACACCGCCACCTTCCTCAGCGGCTCGCCCGCGGTGAAGGACTTCCGGCTCACCAACGGGGCGGTCCTCGGGGCGCTGATGGACGACCAGTCCGTCCCGCTCGCCTTCCTCCAGAGCAGCGTGGGCTTCTTCGACGGCGGGCCCGTCGTCGACAAGAACTTCCCCGTCGCCAACGGCGGCGACGCCCAACCGGGCCTGTTCGGCACCGAGTACAAGGCCATCCCCGACCAGCCCCACGGGCCGCTGTACACCTGGCGGAACTACGACCGGGTGGGCGACGCGGACGATCCCGGGTACCGGTCGGCGGACGGTACACCGTTCACGAACGCGGGCAAGGAGGTCACCGACATCCGGGAACTGGCCCGCAGTCTGGCCGAGCAGCCGCTCGACTTCACCGAGCAGTACTTCCCGACCAAGCTGGTCACCGACATCCAGATGTCGACGTCACCGCAGGTGAAACGGCTCGTCGTGCATCCCGGGGGCCTGACCGCCAACCCGACGCTCACGGTCCTCGCGGGCGACGGGCTGCTGGCGGGCCGGGTCCCGGCGGACCTGAACCCCGTGGTCGCCGACGGTTACCAGCACCTCGACGTCCTCACCGCCGCACCCGTGCAGAACAACGGCCGGCCCGAACCGGTGTCGACCAACCTCGCGCGGTTCGCGCGGACGCCCGGATAGCGGGCCCTGCCCCACACACGGAGGCCGGTCGCTCCCCAGAGCGACCGGCCTCTTTCCGCGAGGTGCTGCGAGGGTGAAGCGCGCTCACACCTTGCCGGCGGCGAAGGTGGCCGCCGCGTCGGCGTTCGCCGTGTAGCCGAGGTGCGCCCCGACATCGTTCCCACCGGCCTGGCAGACGGGGTCGCCCTGGGCGCAGAAGTCGATGGTGCGGCTCTGGTAGGTGCCGGTGACGCTCTTGCCGAGCGCCCGGATCGGGTTGCCGAACAGCAGCACGGCGGCGACTCTCGGTTCGAGGGCCGCCGGAATGGTCGCGACGATGGGGCTGCCGACGACCGCGCCCGCACTGCTGATGCCGATCGAGTTGTCGACGACGTTCGCGCCCTGCGAATAACCCACCAGGACGAAACGCTGGTTCGGGCACGAAGCCGCCTGACTCCTCACATGATTGACGAGGTCCGCGTTTCCTTGCGCGGCCGACGTCGGGGAAAGGTCGGCGGGATAGTTCACCTTGTAGCTGGACAGGCTTTTACCGGTGATTTTCTTCTGGATCGCGGAATACACCGGGTCGCCGACGATGAAACCGAGCGTGCCCGGTTCAAAGGTGCCGCGAGCTGCCACGACGTCGACGTCGGTGCAGGCGGCGGCCGTCGCGGTGGGGGCCGCGACGGTGGCGAGGCCGGCCCCGCCGGCCAACGAGAGCGCGGCGAGACACAAGCGGATACGCATGGGGATCCTCCGTGTGCGGGGCGCGTGGGGCGCCTGCGAAAAAGGACGGTCCCGAACGTATTCGCTTTTCCGGCCCAGGTGTTATGCAGAGAATTATGGAATTGCCTCGGGTTTTTGTGCCTCCACGCGCAAAGCGAGAACGAGGTCCAGGCGTGTGTCCGGATCGTGCAGGGCGTCGCCGAACAGCTTCTCCAACTGCCGCAGGCGGTAGCGCACCGTCTGCGGATGCACGTGGAGCCGCAGGGCGACGTCGGGGACGTTGCTGCCGCTCAGCAGCCACGCCAGCAGGGTTTCCGCGAGCCGTGGCCGCTGGCCCGCCGACACGGTGTCGAGCGGGGCCAGGACACGCGCCCGCAGATGGTCGAGCAGCGGCTCGTCGCTGTGCAGCAGCAGCGTCGACAGGTGGTCGGCGCACCGCACCACGCCCTGCCGGGGCAGGATCCCACGGCCCATCAGGCCCAGGGCCCGGCTGGCCCAGTGCAGCGACCGCGCCGCGTCGGCGAGCGGTACCGTCGGCCCGATCGCGGCCGGGCGGCCGCGCAGCGCGACCGCGAGGGCCCGGCCGCCGAACCGGCCCGAGCCGTCCGGGTCGGGCAGCAGCATGCGCGGGGGCCGGGACTCCATGTCCACCAGCGCGCCCGCGGTCGCCAGCGGCCGGTCCTCCTCGTGCTGGTCCGGGCCGGCGGCGAGCGCGACGACCGCGACCTGCCGCGGTACCGTCCAGCGCGCGCCGTGCGCCAGGTCCTGCACGGCCTCCAGGGCCACCGGCCCGTCACCCAGCAGCAGTCCCAGCAGGCGCCTGCGCCGTCGCTCCAGCTCGCCCGTGTCGCCCAGCCGGGCCTCCGAGTAGCCGGCCGCCGCCGCCTCCGCGACCTCGTGGACGGTCCGGAACGCCAGTTCGCCGAGCGCGGCCACGACCGTGGAGTCCAGGCCCAGTTCCTCCGCGGTGCGGCCCATCCGCCGCCAGGCGTGCATGCCGCCCACCCGCAGCGCGGACTGGAGGGTGTCCAGGCTGCTGCCCTCCTGCGCCACACTGCGGCCGAGTGCGTAGTAGGTGGCGGTGATGGTGTCGCCCGCACCGCACGGGTCGGCGATGTGGTCGACGAACAGGGTCAGGGCCTGCACGACCCCGGCTCTGAGGCCGTCGCGGTAGACGGGGTTGTCCGGTTGCGCGTACTCCGGGACATGACGGCAGACCTCCGCCTCCACTTCGTCGGCGACCGTCTCCAACTCGTCGCGCAGCACCTTCGCGAGTTCGGGCGGTACCGATACGGCGCCAGGACCGGACAGTCCGCCGTGCGGGGCGGGAGACGCCATCGCGGACACTCCTTTCACCCGGATACGGCTCACCCGCGGGCTGTTGCCCGTGGGGCGCACGGGTCGTCCCGGATAGGACGGACGACCCCTGCGTTCCGTTCCGTGCCCCCATGGCTCCGACATCACTCGGGCACGCCCAGCGCATGGGCGAGCATCGGCCACGAGGCGGTGAACTCCTCCTTCCAGTAGGCCCAGCTGTGTCCTCCTCCCGGGTAGAAGTGCGTGGTGACCGGGATGCGCAGGCGGGCCAGGGCGTCGGTGAAGCGGTGGGCGGAGGGCCACAGGGCGCTCTCCAGCGCCCCGGGCAGCGGATCGCCTCCGCCGCCGACCAGTCCGCTGCCGTTGGAGACGTACAGCGCGGTGCCGCGCAGCCCCTCGGCACGGGCCCGCGGGTTGAAGTCCCGCCAGGTGAGCAGGTTCAGCAGCGGGTTGCCCCACAGCGAGGAGGGCGAGAGGTTCTCGCGGGCCACGATGGCGTCCATGATGGCCGGGACTCCCGGTGCGGTGGTGTCGAGGATGCCGCTGTAGGAGGCCGCCGCGCCGAACGCGCCGGGGTGGCGGGCCGCGTGTGCCATCGCCCCGTACCCGCCGGTGGAGACACCGGCCACCACGCGCACCCCGGAGGCCCGGTAGTCGCGCCGGAGCAGCGCGGGCACCTCCTCCAGCTGGAACCTCTCGTAGTCGGCCCCGTCGCGCCAGACGCTCGGGATGCCGGTGGGGCCCGCGTCGGGCATGGCCACGATCAGGTCGCGGCCCTCGGTGAAGGCCTCGATGTCGGTCTCGCGGGTCCAGGACGTGTAGTCGTCGTGGGCACCGTGCAGCAGATACAGGACCGGGTAGGTCCGGTTCGGCTGCGCGGCGAAACCCGACGGCAGGATCAGCCGCACCGGCGCCCCGCGGCCGAGCGCGGCGGAGGTGACGGTGACGTCCAGGGTGCGCGGCCCCAGGCGGGTCGCGGCCCGGGCACGTCCTGCGGCGGCCCCGGCCCCGAACAGGGCGGCCAGGCCGGCGACGGCGGCCGCCCTGGTGACGGTGCGCCGGGGCACGGCGGTGCTGTGGTCGAACATGGCGGCTCCTCGGATTCCGGCTCAGTACCTGTGCTCGGGGCCCCGGTTCACCGGGCGTCCTCGGCGAGCACCCGCCGCAGATGGACGGCGATCTCGTCGACCCACGGGGGGTCGAGCAGCGACAGATGGTGTCCGCCCACCGGCACGACCTCCAGGCGCGGGCAGACCTCGTCCCAGCCCAGCGCCCGGTCGTCCCGCTCGTAGGCGGGGTCGCGCACGGTGTGCGGCGCCGCCTCGTCGGCCCGGTACAGGACCACCCGGCCGTCGTACCGGCCCGGCCGGTGGGCCTCGCCGATCCGCAGGTCCAGGTAGGAGGCCCGCTGGTGCTCCAGCGCGGCGGACGGCACGTCGGCGGCCTCGCGCACGGCCCGCAGCACGGCGTCGATGCGAGCCGCGTCGTCGTCCATCGCCACCAGCTCGTCGTACGGCAGCTCCAGCCGGGCGCCGTAGGCGTCGGCGACGTGCCGGGCGAAGCCCTCCAGGTGGGTGCGGATCCGGTCGGGCACGGGGAGGGGCAGGGGTCGCACGGAGTCGACGAGCACCACCAGGTCCACCGTCCGTCCCGCGGCGGTGAGGTGGCGTGCCGTCTCCTGGGCGAGGAAGCCGCCGAACGACCAACCCCCCAGCAGGCAGGGCCCGTCGGAGTGCGTGGCGGCGATGATCTCGGCGCAGCGGCGGGCCTTGTCCGTCACCGTGCCCGCGTCCTCCATGCGGTCCAGTCCGTACACCGGCCGGTCGTCGCCGAGGCGGTCGGCGAGGGCGCGGTAGACGTCGGTGGAGCCGCCGGCGGCGTGGAACAGGAACAGGGGAGGCCGGGAGCCCGTGGGCCGCAGCGGCCGAAGGGCCGGCTCCTGCGGAGGCAGCGCCCGCCGGACACGGTCGGCCGCCTCCTGGACGGTGGCGGTGCCCAGCAGGTCCCGCAGCGGCAGATCGATCCCGAACTCGTGTTCCACCGCCGTACGGATGCGGACGGCCATGAGCGAGTCGAGGCCGAGGTCCGTCCAGGCCGTGCCGGGCGTGACGCGGCCCGCGGGGTGCCCGGTGACGGCGGCGACGTGGTGCGCCAGCCGGTCCAGGACGGAGGCGGGCTCCCGCGGAGGGCCGGGTTCGGGGCGGGGCGCCGGCGTTGCCGGGCCGCGGTCGCGGACGCCGTCCGTCCACCAGTACCGGACGTGCCGCCACCGCGGAGCGGGCAGATCGACGACCCGGCCGGGCGGCAACGGCAGCCGTGCGCCCGCCGCGTACAGCGCGCCCACCTGCCGTATGAAACCGGCGGAGTCGTCCGCGTCCCGTCGCAGCGTGCCGACGACCAGCGCGTCCGGGGCGGTGTCGGCGACGGCGCGGGTCAGGACCGGATGGGGCGAGATCTCGACGAACGCGGTGTGGCCGTCGGCCGAGGCCGCCGCGACCGCCCGGTCCAGGCGTACCGGCCGCCGCAGATTGGCGGCCCAGTGGGCGGCGTCGAAGACGCAGTCGCCGCGCGGGTCCTCCAGGACCGTGGAGTAGACGGGCACGCGCGGCCGCCGCCCCCGTATCCCGGACAGCGCCTCGGTCAACTCCGGCAGCAGGGCGTCCACATGGGGCGAGTGACCGGCGCCGACCACCCGCATCGCGCGCGCGGCCCGGCCCTCCTTCTCCAGCCGCCGTACCAGCCGGTTCACCTCCGGCTCCGCACCCGTGACCACCTTCTGCCGGGGCGAGGAGTGCACGGCGACATGGACACCGGGGAAGTCCCCCCGCAGCGCGTCCAGTTCGGCGTCCGCCACGTCGACCACGGCCATCGCGCCGCCGCTCAGACCGCTGAGCAGCCGGGCCCGTACGGCGATGACACGGGCCGCGTCGGACACGTCCAGGGCGCCCGCGCACACGGCGGCGGCCACCTCGCCCATGGAGTGCCCGATCACCGCGGCGGGCTCCACACCCCGGGACCGCCACAGCTCGGCCAACGCCACCTGCAGCCCGAACAGGACGGGCTGGGCGACCTCCAGGCGGTCGAGGTCGTCACCGGAGGCGAGATGGTCGTAGAGCGACAGCCCGCACTCCGGGGCCAGTTGGGGATCGAGTTTCTCCACGGCGGCGGCGAACGCGGGCTCCTCGGCCAGCAGTCGCCGCCCCATGCCGGTCCACTGGCCGCCGTAGCCGGAGAACACCCAGACGGGACCGGGTCCCACCAGGTCGCGGTCGCCCGTGGTGACCGAGGCGTGCGGCTCGCCCGACGCCAACGCTGCCAGGGCGTCGGCGAGTTCGTCCCGGTCGCGGGCGGTGACGGCGGCCCGCACCGGACCGCGTCCGGTGCGCCCGGCGAGGGTCCGCGCCACGTCGGCCGGACGCGCGGCCCGTCCTTCGGGGGTGCGCAGCCAGTCGGCCAGCCGGGCGGCGGTGTCGCGGAGCCGCTCGGCGTCGAGGTCGGAGAGCGGGTACAGCCGGGCGCCGGGCTCCTCCGGCGCCGGCGGAAGCAGTGCGCCGGGCCGCCATTCCTCCAGGACGGCATGGGCGTTGGTGCCGCCGAACCCGAAACCGGAGACCCCGGCGGTGGCGGTGCCGCCGTAGCGGGGCCACGGCTCGGGTTCGGTGACCACGCGCAGCCGGTCGTCGTTCCCGACGCCGCTGTCGGCGCAGTGCAGGGAGGGCGGGATGCGGTCGTGGTGCAGGGCCAGGACCGCCTTCACCAGCCCGGCGATGCCCGCCGCCGACTCCAGATGGCCCAGGTTGCCCTTCACCGAGCCGAGCAGCAGCGGCTGGTCGGGGTCCCGGTCCCGGCCGAGCACGGCGCCGAGCGCGCCCGCCTCGATGGGATCGCCGAGCGGGGTGCCGGTGCCGTGCGCCTCGACGTGGTCGACGGTCGCGGGGGCGAGCCCGGCCCGCGCGTACGCGGATCTCAGCACCGCCTGCTGCGCGGCCGGGTTGGGCGCCATGAGGCCGCCCGAACGGCCGTCGGAGTTCACGGCGGTGGCCCGGACGACGGCCAGGATCCGGTCGCCGTCCCGCTCGGCGTCCGAGAGCCGTTTCAGCAGCACCGCCGCACACCCTTCCCCGCGCCCGATGCCGTCGGCCGCCGCCGAGAACGGCTTGCACCGGCCGTCCGGCGCGAGGGCACCGGCCCGGCCGAACGCCACGCCGACGACGGGGGAGAGGAGCAGGTTGACCCCGGCGGCGATCGCCGTGTCGCTCTCGCCCGTGCGCAGGCTGACACAGGCCTGGTGCACGGCGACCAGGGAGGAGGAGCACGCGGTGTCGACGGCCATGCTCGGCCCGTGCGTGTCCAGCACGTACGCCAGCCGCCCCGCCGCGACGCTCAGCGCGGCGCCCGCCGGCGCCCAGGGATCGACGGCGGCCGGGTCGGCGCCCGTGAGCTGCCCGTACTCCGGGGCGGAGATCCCCACGAAGACACCGGTGGCCGTTCCGGCGAGCGACGCGGCCGGAACGGCGGCGTGCGCCAGGGTCTCGTGGACGACCTCCAGGAGGATCCGCTGCTGCGGGTCCATCACCGCGGCCTCGCGCGGGGTGATGTGGAAGAAGTCCGCGTCGAACCCGGCCACGTCGTCGAGATAGCCGCCGTACCGGGGCGCGTCGGCGGGCGGGAACGGGGTGAAGTCGCGCCACCGGTCCTCGGGAACCCGCCGGATCGCGTCGACGCCGTCACTGAGCAGCCGCCAGTAGTCGGCGGGCCCGTTCACCCCGCCCGGAAGCCGGCAGCCGACCCCGACGACGGCGACGGGCTCGTCGTACGAGGCGTGGGAAGCGTGGGAGGCATGCGAGGCGTACGACGGCTGCGACCCGACCTGACCGGAGGAGCCCTCGTCCGCCCCGCCGCACAGCCGCGTGACCAGCGCCTCGCCCGTGGGCGCCTCCCACAGAAGCGTCGCGGGCAGTTCGCGCCCCAGGGCGTGGGACAGCTCCCCGGCGAGGACCACCGCGTCCCGCGAGGACATGCCGAGGTCGGCGAGCGGTCGGTCCATCGGCACGGTCGCGGCGGGTGTGCCGGTCCAGGCGGACACTCTGTCGGTGATCAGACGGCGCAGCGCGGCCGCCGGGGCGATGTCCGTCATTCCGCCACCCCCGCCCGTTCGTAGGCGCCCTCCGTGTAGCGCGCGCGGGTCAGGGCCCGCGACACCTTGCCGCTGGAGGTGCGGGGCACGGCCCCCGGCGGCACCACGACGACATCGGCGAGACGCAGCCCGTGCCGCGCCGAGACCGCCCCGCGCACCGCGCCGACCAGGGCCGGGACGTCGATCGCGGTCAGCTCCGTGGACCGGGTGTGCTCGGCCACGACCACCACCCGCTCGCCCGCCGCACCGGGGACCGCGAACGCGGCGAGCCGGTCGCGGCGCACGGCCGGGTGCGCGTCCTGGACGGTGGCCTCGATGTCCTGCGGATAGTGGTTGCGCCCGTCGACGACGATGAGGTCCTTGAGCCGGCCGGTGACCACCAACTGCCCCTCCAGCACGGCCCCCAGGTCGCCCGTGCGCAGCCAGGCGCCCGGACCGACGGCGGGATCGGCCGGCTCGGCGCCGAAGACACGGCGGGTGTCCTCGTCCCGCTTCCAGTAGCCGCGGCCGACGTTGGGACCCTGCACCCAGATCTCGCCGACCTCGCCCTCCGCGAGCACGGCGCGCGTGACGGGATCGACGATCCGCAGCCGCTGGCCCGCCGGGGTCCCGCACCCGGCGAGCAGCACCGCCCGCGGGTCGTCGGGGCGCGCGGGCAGGGCCTTGCCGGTGGCGAGGGCGTCCCGGTCCAGCGCGAACCGGCGCAGTGGCTCTTCCGGGCGGGCCGCGCTGACGAACACCGTGGCCTCGGCGAGTCCGTACGAGGGACAGTGGCTGTCCGCCGGCAGTCCCCGCGCCCCGAAGGCGGCCTGGAAACGGTCGACGGTGCCGGGGCGGACCGGCTCGCTGCCGTTGATCAACGCGGCCACACCCTCCAGCCGCAGTTCCGCCCGCTGCGCGTCGGTCACGGCCGAGGCACAGTAGTCGTAGGCGAAGTTGGGTGCCGCGCTCACCACGCGGGGATGCGCGGCGAGCAGCCGGAGCCAGCGCACGGGCTGGTGCAGGAACGCGGCCGGGTCCATGATCACGGACATCAGTCCGCGTGTGACCGGAGCGGCGACGCTCAGCACCAGCCCCATGTCGTGGTAGAGCGGCAGCCAGCCCACGCAGGTCAGCGGGTGCGCGTCGGCTCCGTAGGCGGTCAGCGCCTGCCGGGCGTTGGCGACGACGTTGCCGTGGGTGATCTCCACGCCCGCCGGGGCCCGGGTCGAACCGGAGGTGTACTGGAGGTAGGCGGTCGCGGTGGGGTCCGTGGCGACCGGGTACCGGTCGTCCGCGCGGGAGTCGGGGACCTGGTCGGCCGCCACGATCCGCACCGGCACGCGCTCGCAGAAGTCCCGGACCTCCTCCAGGGAGCGGCTCGTCGTCACGACGACCGAGGGAGTGGCGTCGGCCAGGACGCCCGCCAGCCGGTCGGCGTGTCCGGGCAGGCCCGGCGGATACAGCGGTACGGCGACCATCCCGGCGGCCAGTGCCGCCAGGAACCCGGTGACGTACTCCGGGCCCTGGGGACACAGCAGCGCCACCCGCGTGCCGGGTTCGGCCTCCTCGGCGAGCCGGGCCGCCAGGGCCCGCACCCGCACGTCCAGGCGGCGCCAGGTCAGGGTGCGGTGGACGCCGCGCGAGTCCGGCGCGGGATGGTCGACGAAGGTGAACGCCCGGCGGTCCGGCGTGGCCAGGGCCCAGTGCCGCACGAACTCCGGCAGGGTCCGGCACGGGGGAGCGAGCGGGGGGCGGCGGTGGTCCATGGGGCGTGGCTCCTCACGTCGCGGGGAGACGGGGCGGACGGGGCGGTGGAGCGGACGGGGCAGTGGGGCGATCGGGGGAGATCGGGGCGATCGGGACTGTCGCGTCGGAGCGGGTGCCGCGGGTGCCTCGGGTCAGAGCGGGATGTTGCCGTGCCGCCGCTGCGGCATCGGGGCGCGCTTGCCGTGCAGCGCGCGCAGGGCGCGGCAGACGTGCGCCCGGGTCTCGCGCGGGGCGATGACGTCGTCGACGTAGCCGCGCTCGGCGGCCAGGTACGGGGTGCCGTACGTGCTCTCGTACGCGGCCACGAGCTGCGCGCGCAGCGCCTCGGGGTCCTTGGCGGCGGCCAGTTCGCGCCGGTGCAGCAGGCCCACCGCGCCCTCGGCGCCCATGACGGCGATCCGGGCGGTGGGCCAGGCGAGGTTGACATCGGCGCCCAGATGCTTGGAGCCCATGACCGCGTACCCGCCGCCGTAGGCCTTGCGGACCACCACGGTGACCTTCGGGACGGTCGCCTCGGCGTAGGCGTAGAGGAGCTTGGCGCCGCGCCGGATGATGCCGCCGCGCTCCTGGCGGACGCCGGAGAGATAGCCCGGCACGTCGGCGAAGGTGAGCAGGGGGATGCCGAACGCGTCGCAGAACCGCACGAACCGCGCGGCCTTCTCGGAGGCGTCGATGTCGAGGACACCCGCCGCGTGCAGCGGCTGGTTGGCGACGACACCGACCGAGCGGCCCTCGACCCGCGCCAGCGCGCAGATGATGTTCGGCGCGAACAGCTCCTGGACGTCGAGGAGTTCACCGTCGTCCACGACCGCGCGCAGGATCTCGCGCATGTCGTACGCCTGGCCGAGCCGGTCGGGAACCACCTCGTCCAGCCGGTCCCCGGCGGGCGGCTCCACCGGCGCGTACTCGGGCGGCCGCTCCAGGTTGTTGGCGGGCAGGTACGACAGCAGGTCCCGTACGGTGTCCAGGGCGTCCTGCTCGTCGGCGGCGAGGAAGTGGGCGTTGCCGTTCACGGAGTTGCTGGTGTGCGCGCCGCCCAGCTCCTCGGCGGTGGTGCGCTCGCCGGTGACCGTCTCGATGACGTCGGGGCCGGTGACGAACATGTGCGAGGCGCCGTCGACCATCACCGTGAAGTCGGTGATCGCCGGCGAGTATGCGGCCCCGCCCGCGCACGGCCCGAGGACGACCGAGATCTGCGGGATCACCCCCGAGGCCTGCACATTGCGGCGCACCAGCTCGGCGTAGAGGGCGAGGGAGGCGACGCCCTCCTGGATGCGGGCGCCGCCGGAGTCGTTGAGCCCGATCACCGGACAGCCGGTCTTCAGGGCCAGGTCCATGAGGGCGACGGTCTTCTCGCCGAAGGCCTCGCCCATGCTGCCGCCGAAGACCGCGGAGTCCTGGGCGAACACACAGACCGGGCGGCCGTCGATGGTCGCGTGCCCGGTGACCACGCCGTCGCCGTAGGGCCGACGGGCTCCGTCCCCGGTGGGCCGGGCCCGCACGAACAGCCCGGTCTCGGCGAACGAGTCGGCGTCCACCAGCCGTTCGATCCGCTCCCGGGCCCCGAACTCGCCACGCCGTCTGGATCTGCCCGGGGCCACCGCCCCCGTCCGGCGCCGTGCCAGATCGGCGATGCGATCGGCGGTCCGGTCGGGCACGTACGGCGCGGTCCGCTCTGTCTCGGACCTTGTCGCCTCAGTCGTCACAGCCACCTCCGAACTCGGCTTCGAATATGGCAGCGGCGGAGGCGGCGACCGGGCGGAACGGGACGGTGTTTGCCTCAGGTGAGTGCTGCGGGGCATGGGTTCGTCCGGGGGTGACAAGGGGCGGGGCCCCGGCCGTACGCAGCCGGGGCCCGTCCACGCCTACGTCATCGCGGCAGCGTCCGTGTCGCGGCGAGCGATCCCGCGCGGTAGCCCTCCAGCCGGACGGCGGTGCCCGGCGCCGGGTCCGCGTCCAGCGTGACCGTGGTGTCCCCGTCGACCACGTCCACCGAGGCCCGCGGGCGATCCGCCACGAAGACGTCGACGCGGTCCAGGCCGGTGGTGTGCACGGTCAGCGCGGCGCCCGGCCCGGGTTCCGCGTCGAGCCGGAACACGGGAAGGCCGGCGAGTAGTTCGCCCGCGTGCGCGAGCAGGTCGACGTTGTCCTTGAGCAGGTCGTCGCGGGTCATCCGGTGCCGGACGTCCGGTACGACACCGAGGTCCTCCAGCGGGGTGCCGGCGAGCGCGCCCACGCGCACCGTGCGCCGGATCGCCACCCGCAGGCTCGCGCCGCCCGGCAGCGGCCGGTACGGCGACTCCGGATCGGGCCCGGGGTCCGGGGCGGGGAGTTCCAGCAGGAGCTTGAGGAGCTCGTGGGTCCAGACGTTGGCCCCGCCCGCCCCGGTGTTGTCGTCCGCGCCGAGCACGGGACCGATGCCGTGGTCCTGGAACCCGGCGGCGAAGATGTCCGTGGCCGAGTAGCAGCGCGCGTCGGTGACCAGCACGACGGGCCCGTGGTACCGCTGGCCGATCGCGTTCGCCCCCTCCTGCGGGGTGATCGGGAAGGTGGCGGAGAAGGCCGACCCGGTCTCCAACGACTGCTCCAGCGAGGGGAACCACGGCCCCAGGTCGATCTGCCGGGTCGGGTTCGCGGCATGACGGCGGCAGATCCGCAGGTTGAGCGGTGTGCTGAGGAACTGCACCGGCTCGGGCACCACCTGACGCGGCGTCAGTGTCTGGAGCAGGAACTCGGAGGCGTGGATGTGGCCGCCGCCGTTGCCCCGCACGTCGAGCACGAGGCCGGTGCGCGGGATCAGGCCGAGCAGCCGGACGAACTCGGTGACGAAGCCGTCCGGGTCGGTGGTGTTGAAGGTGAAGATCCGGATGTGTCCGAACGTTCCCGACGGCGTGGTGACCGTGCGGGCGCGGAAGAACCCCGGCAGCGCCGAGGGGATGTCCGCCGCGTCGAGGGCCGGCTCGGTGGTGAGTTCGGCCGGGCCGTCGGCCTCTTCCAGGCCCACCACCTGCGGCATGTGCAGGAGCTTGGTCGCCCGGTTCATCTCGTCGCCGACCAGGTCCAGGCCCTGGGCGGCCGCCGCCTCGGTGAGGTCGTCGGCGTCGACGAGGGCGGGCAGGTTCTCCGTCACCCGCCACGGCTCGCGCAGTTCACGGGCCGTCCCGTCGGCGCCGGTGTAGCCGAGGACCACCCACTCCTCGTCGGGCGCGCGGTGCACCGCGAGCGGCCGGACGGTCAGCGACTGAACCCCGCGCGAGTGCCGGGCCGCCGGGTTGCTCCCGGCGAAACGGTCCGCGCACAGCTCGACCTGGCGGGCGATGGGGACGCCGTTCCAGTGCGTGACCTCGGTGCCCGGACCGAACCCGGGCGGCGCCGCGAAGTCGCGCACCGTCCGCGTGACCAGGTAGCCCGAGCCCGGCCCGGCGGCGTAGTGCTCGATCTGGAAGGGCAGATAGGCGATCTTCCCGGCGAAGGGGCGCGGCAGCACGTAGTTGGTGTGCAGGTCCCGCACCGAGTGGAAGAGCGCCGACAGTTCGGCGTGGAAGCGCCACTCCGGGTCCATCGTGGTGTCGCTCTGCCGGCCGAGGCGGACCAGCAGCAAGCGCAGCCGCTGCACCGGGTTGACGGCGTACATGGCCGTCTTGAGCGGCAGGTGCGCGTAGTTCTGCTCCAGGAGCACGAGCGCCTGCTGCACCAGGACCTTGCGCTCCGCGAGCGTCAACGCGCCCGCTCCGCTCAGGAAGTCGGACAGCGGCGCGGCCGCCGCCAGTTGCTTGGGAATCCACGCGGGTGTCGTGGAGGTGTCGTTACCGGTCATGGGTCCTCCCTCGGATGATCAACCGTCCGGCACATGTGCCGCACACCGATCCCCGCGCGCCCATGACCGCGCCGCTCGTCCGAGGAGCCCACCGCGCACCGTCGAGCCGTCCATGATTCCCCCGTGCGGCGCGGCGCCCAAGCGGCCCCTTCACCGCTCCCTCAGCATGCTCCCCGGCGGACGCCGCCGCGAGGTGTTCCGGCGGGACTACGCCATCCGTCGGGCACCCGGTCCCGTGTCCGGCGCGGGGAGTTCGGCAGGTCCATCAGGTCGGTTGCGACCGTGGCGAGCGGGGCGAGCAGGGCTGTCCGACCATGGAATCCCCCCTGTGCCATGAGCCTCTAACACACCAACTCGTCCCGATCAACGGCGTGTTGAGGCGTTCTCCTGCACAATGGGCTGTTTTCCGCATTGCGCGCGGGTAGCGTGAGTACGCGGACACCGGCGTGAGGGGACGTGCCATGGATCCGATTGCGCTGGCGGCCGGAACCGCTCTGGTGGGAGCGATGGCGACCGACGCCTGGCAGAGCGCGCGCACAGGGATGATCACCCTGTGGCGCCGGGTACGGCCCGAACAGGCCGACACCGTCGAGGAGGAGCTGGCCGAGACGCGCGCGCAGGTGCTGGCCGCGCGGGCGGACGGCGAGAGCGAGACCGAGCAGACCCTGGCGGCGGACTGGCAGTTGAGGCTCCAGGCCCTGCTGCGGGCCGACCCCGCGATCGCCGCCGAGCTGCGGCACCTGCTCGACACCCGGCTCACCCCGCCGCTCACCGCCGACGAGCGGACCGCCGTGGGCTCGCTGGTGATGTGGGCGGAGGCGTCCGGCGGCGGGCGGGTGTACCAGGCGGGCCGGGACCAGCACATCACCGAGCGATGAGCACGTTCGACGATCCCGCGCACGGCGACGAACAGACCCGCTTCGAGGCCGAGGCGTCCGACGGCGCACGGATCTACCAGGCCGGACGGGACCAGTACGTCGCCGAACGCGACCTGCATCTGCACTACCGCACCGGAGTCCGCCGGGCGCGCGGCGCCCTGGGCGACATGTCCGCCGTGGAGTGCCCCTATCCGGGGCTCGCCGCGTTCGACGAGGAGCAGTCCTCCTGGTTCTTCGGCCGGGACGCGGTCACCGCCGACCTGCTGGTCCGCCTCGACGCCCGGCTCAGAGGCGGCGGTGCGCTCGCCGTGGTCGCCCCGTCCGGGGCCGGCAAGTCCTCCGTCCTGCGGGCCGGTCTGCTGCCCGCCCTGGCGCGCGGGGCGCTGCCCGCGGTGGGCTCGGGATCCTGGCCACGGGTGCTGCTGACCCCCACCGCCTACCCGGTGGCGGCGCTGTTCGCCCATCTCTCCCACGCCCTCGGCGCGGACCCTCGGCATCTGCACGCCGCCCTGCGTGTCGGCCCGCAGGCGTGTGTGGCCGCGCTGCACGCGGCGACGGAAGCCGGTCCCCCGTCGGGAAGAGATTCCGGAAAGGGAAGACCGTCCGGAAGGGGACGTCGTCTCGTGCTGGTCGTCGACCAGTTGGAGGAGATGTTCACGCTGTGCGGGGACGAGCGGGAGCGGCAGGCCTTCCTTGACGTGCTGAGCGGGCTGGCCCGCCCCCGGCCGGACGGCAGGGGGCCGGCCGCGCTGGTCGTGCTGGGCCTCAGATCGGACTTCTACTCGCCGTGCGCCGACTACCCGCAGCTCCGGTCCGCCCTCCAGGACGGGCAGTTGGTGATCGGCTCCATGACCCGGGCCGAGCTGGAGGAGGCGATCACGCTCCCGGCGAATGCCGTCGGCCTGGACGTGGAACCGGGTCTGACCGAACTGCTGCTGCGGGACCTCGGCGCACACACCGGCCACTACGAGGCGGGACGCCTCCCGCTCCTCGGGCACGCGCTGCGCGCCACCTGGCAGCAGCGGCACGGCCATGTCCTGACCGTCGAGGGCTACCGGGCGACCGGCGGCATCCGCAACGCCGTCACCACGACCGCCGACACCATCTACCGCGCGCTCCAGCCCGACGAACAGCGCATCGCACGCTCCCTGTTCCTGCGCCTGGTCAGGATCGGCGACGGCGTCGAGGACACCCGACGCCGCCTGCCGCGCGCGGAGTTGCTCACCACCGGCCCGGACCCGCGGGCCGCGGCCACGGTCATCGCGGTGTTCACACAGGGGCGGCTGCTGACGCAGCATCAGGACACCGTCGAGATCACCCACGAGGCGCTTCTCCAGGCCTGGCCCCGGCTGCGGGAGTGGATCCAGGCCGACCGGGCCGGACACCTCCTCCACCAGGACCTCGAAGAGGCCGCCGCCGCGTGGGAGCGCTCCGGCCGCGACACCGGCATGCTCTACCGCGGGCAGCGGCTGGAGACGGCCCGCGCGTGGGCCGAGCAGTCGGCGCACGAGCAACTAGGCCCGGCCGCCGCTACGTTCCTCGCCACGTCCGTCCAGCACGGCCGGCGCGGGATCCGCCTGCGCCGTACGGCTGTCGCGGCGCTGACCGCCCTGGCCGTGATCGCCTCCGCCGCGGCCGGTCTCGCACTCCAGCAGCGCTCCGAGGCACAGGCGCAGCGCGACGAGGCCGTGTTCAGCCGGATCAAGGCGGAGAGCGACGGCCTGCGGGAGAACCAGGCCTCACTGGCCGCCCAGCTGAACCTGTCGGCGCTCGCCCTGCGTCCGGACGACCCCGACCTGCGGACCCGGCTGATCGAGGACGCGAGCAGGCCCCTGTCCCGGCCGCTGACGGGCGGCGGGAGCGGGCCGTTCGGCTCCCTGGCCTTCAGCCAGGACGGGAGCCTGCTGGCGGCGGGCAGCGATCACGGGTCCGTGCAGCTGTGGCGGTTCTCGGAGTCCGGCGGGGCCGAGCCGGTCGGGCGCGTGGCGAGCGACTCGGACGAGGGGCCCGTGTACGACGTCGCGCTGCACCAGGGCAGGAAGCTGATGGCCACGGCCAACAACGACGAGCGGGTCCGGCTCTTCGACCTCGCCGATCCCGCGCGCCCCCGGCTCCTGGGCGACGTGGACGCCACCGGGGAGGACGACGCCCGAGCCGCTCTCACGGTGTCCTTCAGCCCCGACGGGAAGACCATGGCCACCGCCGCCAACGGCGAACGGGCCCAGATGTGGGACATCACCGACCCGCTCCGGCCCCGGCGGCAGGGCCTGACGCCCGCTGCCTCCGCGTTCTGGGGCATCACCACCGTCGTGTTCAGCCCGAGCGGGCGGTATCTGGCGGGTGCCGGTGACGACGGCTCGGCCCAGCTGTGGGACGTGCGCGACCCCGCGAAGCCCGTGTCCCTGGGGAGCACCGAGGGTATTCCCGAAACCGACGTCCTCGACTGGGAGGGCGGCGTCGCCTTCAGCCCGGACGAGGCCACCCTGGCCACCGGGGGCAGCGACGGCTTCGTACGGCTGTGGGACATCACCGACATACGCCGGCTGAAGCTGCTGGGCAAACCCCTGCCGCACGAGTTCTCGGCCGTCACCGACGTGGCGTTCAGCGCCGACGGCCGCACGCTCGCGAGTACGAGCGCCTTCGAGGCCGTATGCGTGTGGAACCTGGCCGATGTGACGGACGTTCCGCTGATGAAGCCGCTGCGCGGGCATCTCATCGGTGCGCGCGCCCTGGCGTTCCGGCCGTCCGACGACACGCTCGTCTCGGCGGGCGCGGATGCCGCGCCGCTGGTGTGGGATCTCCGGCGGACCGTGCTGAACCAGGACAGCGGGGTGATGCTCGCCAAGGCGTTCCGCCCCGACCGCACCATGGTCACGGTCAACGACGACGGGGCCGTCCGCCGCTGGAGCCTCCAGGACGTGGGCCGTCCCGCGCTGCTGGAGAGCGGCTGGTTCGGCCGCGCGACGAGCAGGACGACGATCGAGGAGTGGCCCGCCACCGTCACGCTGAGCCCCGACGGCGAGACCATGGCCCTGTACCGCGAGACCACAGGCATCGAGCTGTGGGACATCACCGACGTTCGCCGGCCGAGACACATCCTGGTGGTGCCGAAGACGAACCGGGAGTACTTCAGCACGCTCGCCTTCAGCCCGGACGGTCATGTCCTCGCCGCCAGCGACCAGTTCACGCCGTGGCTCTGGGACGTCACGGATCCCGCCCGCCCGAAGCCGCTCCACCGGGTTCCCCGGAGTCCCGAGGAACCCTTCCGGCTGGATGTGCTGGCCTACAGTCCCGACGGGCGACGGCTCCTGGGGCTCTACAGCGCCCCGAAGCAGGTCCACGTGTGGGACGTGACGGACCCCGCTCGCCCGCGCCTCGACGGCCGTACCGAGGAACTGCCTCTCAACGGCGTGCACGCCCTGACGATGGCCGTCAGCCCGAAGGGACATCTCCTCGCCGTCGGCAGCGACGAGGGCCGTATCCATCTATGGTCCCTCACCGGTTCCGGCCCCCCTTCCCCCAGGGGCACCGTTCTCGTCCCCACCGGAGCCACCCACTCCCTCTCCTTCAGCCCCGACGAACGCCTCCTCGTCAGCGGGCACGAGGACGGCTTTCTGCGGCTCTGGGACGTCTCGGCCGAACCCAAGGCCTTCGGGCGGCCGCTCACCGGTCACACCCGGGCCGTCGACACGGTCGCCTTCGTCCCGAACGCCCCGCTGATCGTCAGCGACGGCTTCGACGGCACCGTGCGCCTGTGGCCCACCGAGACCAGCTACGACATCGGCCTGGTCTGCGCGGCGTCCTCCGGCACGCTCACCCGGGCCGAGTGGGGGGAACACGTGTCGGGCCTGCCGTACGATCCGCCGTGCGACGGGCGGTCGGGGTGAGCGGCCGACGACGGTTCTCTTCAACTCCGCGTAGCGTGCGGCCTCTTGGGGGGTGGTCGCGCAGACAGTCCCGCGGGATGCGCTGGTTGCGGTACGGCCTGCTCGGGCCACGCGGCGTCGTACTCGGCCATCTCCCCGACGCTCCAGGTCGTTCGTCCCGGACACTTGACTCTGCTCGCATCGGTCGCGATCCTCGTCACACATCTTGCGCCGGTCATGACAATCGCCGCGACGGCGCCGTACCGCCCACGACACAGACGACAGAGACGAGGGCAGTGGCCATGACCGGACGCCCGTACCGTAGGCGCAAAGAGGTGACGGTCCTGTCGCTGCTCCTCTTCGTGCTGGCCATCGCCCTCGGCCCGACGCCCAGTTCGGCGGCCGGTACCCAGTGGTGGGTGCCGACCGCCCGGCCCGCCCCGGACTCCGGGATCGATGTCAGCGGGGAGCCGTTCACCGGGACCAACTCCGCGGGAGAAGTACGGGGGTTCGTCGACGCGCACAACCACCTGTTCTCCAACGAGGCCTTCGGCGGCCGCCTCATCTGCGGCAAGCCCTTCTCCACGGCCGGCATCGCCGACGCCCTCAAGGACTGTCCCGAGCACTACCCCGACGGCACCCTCGCGATCTTCGACTACATCACCCACGGCGGTGACGGCCGGCACGACCCGGTCGGCTGGCCGACCTTCAAGGACTGGCCCGCCTACGACTCGATGACCCACCAGGCGAACTACTACGCCTGGATCGAGCGCGCCTGGCGCGGCGGCCAGCGCGTCCTGGTCAACGACCTCGTCACCAACGGCATGATCTGCTCGGTCTACCCCTTCAAGGACCGCGGCTGCGACGAGATGACCTCGATCCGTCTCCAGGCGAAGCTCACCTACGCCCTCCAGGACCACATCGACACGATGTACGGCGGCCCCGGCAAGGGCTGGTTCCGGATCGTCCTCGACAGCGCCCAGGCCCGCGAGGTCGTCAAGCAGGGCAAGCTGGCCGTCGTCCTGGGTGTCGAGACCTCCGAGCCCTTCGGCTGCAAGCAGATCCTCGACATCCCGCAGTGCAGCCGGGCCGACATCGACAAGGGCCTCGACGAGCTCCACGACCTGGGCGTGCGCAGCATGTTCCTGTGCCACAAGTTCGACAACGCCCTGTGCGGGGTCCGCTTCGACGAGCACGGCCTCGGCACCGCCATCAACGTCGGCCAGTTCCTGTCCACCGGCACCTTCTGGAGGACCGAGAGGTGCACCGGCCCCCAGAAGGACAACCCCATCGGCCTGACCGCGTCGGACGCCGAGGAGGACCTCCCGGACGGCGTGGAGGTCCCGGCGTACGACGAGAACGCGCAGTGCAACGTGCGCGGGCTCACCGACCTCGGCGAGTACGCCGTACGCGGCATGATGCAGCGCAAGATGATGCTCGAGATCGACCACATGAGCGTCAAGGCCACCGGCCGGGTCCTCGACATGTTCGAGGCCGCCTCCTACCCGGGTGTGCTCTCCTCGCACAGCTGGATGGACCTGAACTGGACCGAGCGGGTCTACTCCCTCGGCGGCTTCGTCGCCCAGTACATGCACGGCTCCCAGGAGTTCGGCGCGGAGGCCAAGCGCACCGACGCGCTGCGCGAGAAGTACGACGTGGGCTACGGCTACGGCACCGACTTCAACGGCATCGGCGACCACCCCGCCCCGCGCGGCGCCGACACCCCGAACCCCGTGAAGTACCCCTTCGAGAGCGTCGACGGCGGCTCCGTGATCGACCGGCAGACGACCGGGCAGCGCACCTTCGACTACAACACCGACGGGGCCGCGCACGTCGGCCTGATCCCGGACTGGATCGAGGACATCCGGCTCGTCGCCGGCCAGGGTGTGGTGGACGACCTCTTCCGCGGCGCCGAGTCCTACCTCGACACCTGGGGCGCTTCCGAACAGCACCGGGCCGGAGTGAACCTGGCCGACGGCCGGACGGCGACGGCCAGTTCGTCCGAGTCGAACCCGTTCACCAGCTACCAGCCCGGACGGGCCGTGGACGGCGACGACGACACCCGCTGGGCCAGCGACTGGAGCGACGACCAGTCGTGGCAGGTCGACCTCGGCGCCACCCAGCTGGTCTCGCGCGTCACCCTCGACTGGGAACGTGCCTACGGCAAGTCGTACCGCGTGGAACTGTCCACCGACGGCGTCACCTGGCAGACCGCCTGGTCCACCACCGCCGGCGACGGCGGCCTGGACACGGCCCGCTTCACCGGCACACCCGCCCGCCACGTCCGGATCCACGGCCTCGAACGCGGCACCGACTGGGGTTACTCGCTGCGCGAAGTGGGCGTCCACAGTGGCTGAGGCGGGGGTGTACGCATGGCACGGATGCCGTCGGCCGAGCGGCGTCGGCAACTGACGGAGGCGGCGATCAGGGCGATGGCCCGGGACGGGGTGGCGAAGACCACCACCCGGTCCATCGCCGCCGAGGCCGAGGTCTCCCTCAGCGTCTTCCACTACTGCT
This sequence comes from Streptomyces lincolnensis, assembly GCF_021173675.1. Lineage (GTDB taxonomy): Bacteria > Actinomycetota > Actinomycetes > Streptomycetales > Streptomycetaceae > Streptomyces > Streptomyces lincolnensis_B. The sequence continues at coordinate 397,775 of NZ_JAIHON010000003.1, forward strand.
TCGACTCCAAGCAGGCCCTGATCGAGGCGGTCATCACCACCCTCACCGACCACTCCGTGACGGTGGTGAAGGAAGCCCTGCGGCCCAGGGCCACCCTTGAGGAGACCGTCCGGGCCGGCTTCGAGGCCTACTGGAACCACGTCCGCACCCACCCCGACGAGCACATGCTCACCTATGAACTCACCCAGTACGCCCTCAGACAGCCGGGATTCGAGCACCTGGCCCGCCGCCAGTACGAGCTGTACGGCGCCGCCTACGCCGAACTCATCGACGGCCTGCGCGAGGGCATGGACCTCCAACTCCACGTCCCGGTCTCCGTGCTCGCCCGCTACCTGGCCGCCATGACCGACGGACTGACCCTCAACTACCTCGTGCTCGGCGACGCGGCCGCCTGGACCGACATCCTCGACACCGTCACCGCCCACATCGCGGGGCTGGTCCGGGCCTGAGAGGCCCGAGAGGCCCGAGGCCGACCGGTGATACTGACGAGGTGCCTCCGACTCCGTCTCCCGAGCCCCGCCTGCCCGCCCCCGTCACCGCCGACGCACCCGAAGCGATAGCGCGCCCGCTGCTCACCCAGTCCTGGCTGGACCTCACCTTCCTGCACTGGGCGGCGGACCCGGCCGACGTGGCCGGTCTGCTGCCGCCGGGCACCGTCCCCGACACCCTGGACGGGGTGACCTACGTCGGTCTGGTCGCGTTCCGGATGCACCGCGTCGGCTGGTTCCGTCTCCCCGGCGTGCCCTACCTCGGGAGCTTCCCGGAGACGAACGTCCGCCTGTACTCGGTGGACGCGCACGGACGCCGGGGCGTGGTCTTCCGCTCGCTCGACGCCTCCCGGCTGATCCCGGTCGCGGTGGGGCGGCTCGCCTTCCGGATGCCCTACCTGTGGTCCCGCATGACGATCCGCGCCGACGGCGACACGGTGACCTACACCAGTTCCCGTCGCTGGCCCGGCCCGCGCGGTGCCCACAGCCGCCTGACCGTACGGGTCGGCGAACGGATCGAGGAGGCAACGGAGTTGGAGCACTTCCTCACCGCCCGCTGGGGCATGCACAACGCCTTCCTCGGCCGGCCGGTGTTCCTGCCCAACGCCCACCCGCGCTGGCCTCTGCACCGCGCCACGCTGGTCGCGTGCGACGAGGACCTGGTGGCGGCGGCGGGGCTGCCGAAGCCGGTGGGGGAGCCGGTGAGCGTGCTGTACTCGCCGGGCGTCCCGGTCCGCTTCGGCCGCCCGGGCCGCCCGGCGGGCATCCCGACCCCATGACGGTGCCCGGCTCCTCCCGCCCCGCCGCTCAGCGCGTGTCGACGATGCCGCCGGTCACGGCGATGACCTCGCCCACCGTGTAGCTGGAGTCGGCGTCGGAGGCGAGATAGACGTACGTCGGCGCGATCTCCTCCGGCTGTGCGGCGCGTTCGATCGGCGCCTCGCTGCCGATGTGGGCCAGCCCGTCCGGCGGCATGTGCCGGTCCGCCTCGTTGAGCGGCGTCCAGGTCGGCCCCGGCGCCACCACGTTCGCGCGCACCCCGCGCTTGGCCAGGTGCACGGCGAAGGACTTGGTGAGGGTGATCAGCGCGGCCTTGGACGCCGCGTAGTCGATCATCGTCGTACTGCCCTTGAGAGCCTCCTCGGTGGCGGTGGCGATGACGGCGTCCCCGGCCTCGAAGTGGGGCAGTGCCGCCATGAGGAGATGGAAGTAGGCGTAGACGTTGGTCCTGAACGTCCGGTCGAAGTCCTCGGCGTTCAGCTGCTCCAGCTCCAGCTTGCTGTTGAGGTAGGCGGCGTTGTTGACCAGGATGTTCAGCGCGCCGAGCTCGCCCACCGTCCGCTCCACGGCCTCCCGGCAGAACGCCGGATCCATCAGGTCGCCCGGCAGGAGCAGACAGCGCCGCCCCTGCTCCCGTATCTCGCGCTCCACCTGTTCCGCGTCCGGCCGCTCCTCGGGGAGGTGGACCACGGCGACGTCGGCGCCCTCCCGCGCGTACAGAAGCGCGACGGCGCGTCCGATGCCGGAGTCGCCCCCGGTGATCAGCGCGACCTTGCCCTCCAGCTTGCCGCAGGCGCGGTACCGGCTCGCCCGATACCGCGGTGCCGTGCGCATGTCGGCCTCCAGGCCGGGCCACTGCTGCTTCTGGGAGTCGTAGGGCGGGACAGGTTCGGAGACGACCTGCGGTGCGGTGTGTTCGGGCTCGGGCTGCAAGGCTGTTCCTCTCTCCGTGCCGTGCGGGACGGGCGTTGCCGCGCGTGCCCGCCGTGTTTTCCCCCGCACCGCGTTCCCGATCCGGCGCGGGGCAACCGGACCGGTTCGCGCGCACCGGCGCGATCGGCCGGGCGGGGGAACGGCGGGAGTGGAAGCGGATCCCGTGCCGTTCCGTGCGATGTACTGCCCTGACCAGTCGAAACACGACACCTTCACGGAGGGGGCGCATGACCGGACGAGTGACCGGACGAGTGCGCGGCGCGGCCGTCGCCGTCGTCCTCGCCGCCACTGTCGGCGCGTGCGGCACGGTCTCGGAACGCCGTGACGACGTACGCGAGGCGACGAGGGCCTTCCAACAGCACCTCGCCGACGGCGCGTACGACCGCGTGTGCGCGGCCCTCGCCCCCGGAACCGTCGAGGAACTGGAGCACTCGGCCGGCAGCCCGTGCGCCGAGGCCCTCGGTGAGGAGGCCCCACCGCGCGGCGGCGCCCTGCGCGGGGTGGACGTCTACGGCAACCAGGCACGCGCGGTGCTCGCCACGGACACGCTGTTCCTCTCCCGCTTCGACAGCGGCTGGAAGATCGTGGCCGCCGGCTGCACCGAGCGCCCCGGACAGCCGTACCGGTGCCGGATCAAGGGGGGATGAGCGGTGCGGACCATGTTCACCACGGTGCTGCTGATCATCGCGGTCGGCCTCGCCTACCTCGCGGCGGTGGGACTGATGCAGCGATGAACCGACGCGCCTTCGTCCGGGAGAACGGCCTCGGGCTCTTCTTCACCGTCACCTTCCTCCTGACCCTGGTCGGCCAGGCCGTCGCGGGCCACGCCGACTTCAACAACCAGCTGATCGCCGAGCAACTGCGGCCGGTCGGACTCGCCGAGTACGTCACCACCTCGGACTTCGCGGTCGACGTGGCGGAGAACTGGCAGTCGGAGTACCTCCAGTTCTCGCTGTACATCGGTGTGACCGTCTGGCTGCTCCAGCGCGGATCCCCCGAGTCCAAGGAACTGCACAAGGGCGGCACCGAGTCCGACAAGGACCAGCGGGTCGGCGAGTACGCCGGGGAGAACTCGCCCAAGTGGGCCGCGGCCTCCGGATGGCGGCGCGCGCTGTACTCCCACTCGCTGCTGCTGGTCATGGGGACGATCTTCGTGCTGTCGTGGCTGGTCCAGTCGGTCACCGGTGTGGCCGCCTCCAACGAACAGCAGCTACGGCAGCTCCAGGCCCCGATGAGCTGGTCCCAGTACCTGGGCGCGGCCGACTTCTGGAACCGCACCCTCCAGAACTGGCAGTCCGAACTGCTGGCCGTCGCCTCGATGGCGGTGCTCTCGATCTACCTGCGACAGCGCGGCTCCCCGGAGTCGAAACCGGTCGGCGCGGCACACGACGCCACCGGGGTGGAGAGCTGACGGCGTCGTTGACCTCAAGTCCGGTCCAGGTCCTAGCGTCAGTGTCGGTTGATCATCGACTGGCGACAGGAGAAGACCCAGTGATCCTCGTGACCGGCGCCACCGGAAACATAGGAAGCGCCCTCGTCAAGGAACTCCGGACGTGGGACGCCGGACCGGTCGGGGCCCTGACCCGGCACGCCGCGGCGGCCGGCCTTCCGGCGGGCGTCGAAGCCGTCGAGGGCGACCTGACGCGACCGGACTCGTTCAAGGCCGCGCTCGAAGGGACGCGTTCGCTCTTCCTGCCGTCCCGCGTGGGACCGGACGCCCACATTCTCCGGGCCGCCGCGCGGGCGGGCGTCGAGCACGTGGTGCTGGTCTCGTCCATCACCGTCCAGAGCCACCCGCACCTGGGCCCCGCCGGCGAGAACCTGGCCGTCGAGCGCCTGCTCCGGGACAGCGGTATGGCGTGGACGATTCTGCGGCCGACACAGTTCGCCTCCAACGCCCTGTGGTGGGCGGACGCCGTACGCGGGCGCCGGCCGGTCCGCCTGGCCTACGCGGACGTCGGCCTGCCCACCGTCCACCCCGCGGACATCGCGTCGGTCGCTCGCGCCGCGCTGACCGGCACCGGCCACCGGGGGCAGACCTACGCGCTGACCGGCCCGGAGCGGATCACTCCCCGCCGGCAGCTCGCAGCCCTCGCACGGGTGGTCGGACGGGACGTGCCGCTCACCGAGATCGGCCGCGAGGAGGCCCACCACGACCTGGCCGCGTTCATGGGCGACGAGGCCGCGGCGGCGATCCTCGACATCACCGGCGGCGACCTCAACGAGGAACTGCTCGCCGTGCGCGACACCGTCACGCGGGTCACCGGTGCCCCGGCCAGGACCTTCGGGCGATGGGCCGTGGAGAACGCGGGCTCCTTCCGCTGAGACTCACTCGTGCGTCACCCGCAGCGGCTCGAACGCGATGCGCGTCCGGCCGCCGTCACCGGCCCAGGTGACCTCGACGCCGTCCGCGTCGACCGTCACACCGGAGACGGCGTCCGCCGGATCGGCGCACGCGGCCCGGGCGGACAGGGTCGCCAGGCCCACGTGCACGGTGGTGCCCCCGGCCGGGCCGCTCAGTCGCGGTACCTTGGCCCAGCGCGTGTACGCGGTGCCCTGCGGAGCGCGGACCGTCTCGGCGCTGTCCTCGTCCCAGCCGTGCAGGCCGCGCAGCGTCGAGACCAGGTCCTCCTCCGGACCCGTCGCCCAACCGGTCTGGGTGACGCGGGTGCCGGCGGGCGCGCCGATCACCCGGTGCACCCGCAGCTCGTACGGTCCGCGGGCGATGGTGACGCTCTCCACCCGCAGCCCCGGCACCATCGGCGGACCCCCGGCGAACACGGGCCGGTGCCACGAGGCGGCCCAGCCCCAGCCGTCGCCGTGCCCCGCACCGAGCGGATGGATCCGCCTGCGGACGCTGCGCCGGCCGTGCACCTCCACCCCCAGGTGGTTGTCGGCGACGTTGGCGGTCGCGGTCGGCCCGGTCCGGGTGGAGTACGCCTGCCGCCCGTAGTGCGGATCGTCGGCGTCGGGGGCCTCCGCCTCGTGCGGGCGCACATGGTCGCTGCCGTGGTTGTGCAGTCGTACGATCCCGTCGGCGCGCGTCGACTGCACCAGCAGCCCCGGGGCGGGAAGCGCGAGGACGCGGTCGGCCTCCTCCACCGGCGCGGCCTCCTCGCGGGCCGTCCACAGCGGGTGGTCGGCGGGGGCGAGGAGCGACACGAACGCCTTGGACGCCCAGTAGGGGGACGCCGGACCCGAGTACGACTGGAGGGTGGCCTCGTGCGGGCCGTACCAGCCCAGGCCCAGCAGCCCGTCCTCGGTGAGCGCGCCGCGGTCGAGGAAGTGGCGCAGGCTGCCGCTCGCGAGCCGCCGGGAGGCGCCCGGGGCCAGCGGTGTGTCGCCGGTCAGGGCGCCCAGGCCGACGGCGGCGGAGGCGGCGAAGCGGTACGTCAGGGAGCGGCCGAAGTGCAGCGGAGCCCCGTCCGCGCCGAAAGTCGCGGCGAAACCCTCCAGGTGGGCGCGCAGGCGCGGGCCGTAGCGGGCGGCGAGCTCGGTGTCGCCGGCCAGGTGGGCGTCGAGCACCGGGTACAGGTGCAGCGCCCAGCCGTTGTAGTGGTCGAAGGCGCGCCCGTCGCCGTCGGCGTACCAGCCCTCGCCCCGGTACCAGGTCTCCATCAGCTCCAGCGCGCGCTCGCGTGCCGCCGCCGTCTCGGCGTCCCCGCGGCCCACGGACTCCAGGAACCCGGCCACGGTGAAGGGGAAGAGGTACCAGTTGTTCGGCGCGGGCGTGTGCCGCAGCGCCCCGCGCAGCCACTCCTCGGCCCGGTCGCGTACGGCGTCGTCGAGGTGCTTCCACAGCCAGGGCGCCGTCAGCCGCAGCCCGAGCGCGACGGACGCCGACTCGACCATGGGCTGGCCCTGGACGTGGTGGTCGAGGATCAGGGGCCAGGACTCGGTGTCGTCCCGGCCCGGCGTACGGGTGCCCGAGGCGAGGCCCTGGGCGTACCGGTCGAGCCAGCCGTGCGGATCGTCGCCGCCGGACCCCGCCACCCGGAAGGCGGCGGCGAGGAACGTCCGGGAGTAGCCCTCCAGCCCGTCCGAGCGCACCCCGGACCCCGAGGGCCGTCCGGGCAGGTCGAGCAGGGCGCACCCGGGCGTGCCCCAATGCCACGCCGCCGTCAGGAGCCCGTCCGCCACCGCCTCCCAGTGGGCTCGGGTGTACCCGGTGTGCGGGCTGGACTCGCGGTCCTCCGCGGGGAGTTCGAAGGGGATGCTCATGCGAGGAAGGCCAGCCTTTCGCGTCGTACGGGATGCAGGAACCCGGCACCGGAGGCCCAGCGTGCCGTCTCGGCCACGGCGTGGTCGGCCAGGCGGCGCCACTCGTTGCCCTCGGATCCGGCGAGGTGCGGGGTGATGAGCGCGTTCTCGCACCGCCACAACGGGTGCTCCGGCGGCAGGATCTCGGGATCGGTGACATCCAGGACGGCCCGGATCCGCCCCGCCAGCAGGGCGTCGGTGAGCGCCTCCTGGTCGACGACCGCCCCGCGCGAGGTGTTGATCAGTACGGCGTCGGCCGGCATGGAGTCGATCAGGGCACGGCCGACCAGTCCGCGGGTCGCGGGCAGCAGCGGGGTGTGCACGCTGAGGATGTCGCAGCGGGCGAACAGCTCCGCCAACTCCACGCGCGTAACGCCCAGTTCGGCGGCGTCGGTGTCCGTGATGTACGGGTCGTGCAGCAGGACGTCGACGTCGTGCGGGCGCAGCAGCTCCACGACCCGGCGGCCGACGAGCGACGCCGACAGGATGCCGATCGTACGGCGGTAGTTGCCGACGGTCCGGGGTGTGTCGAGCCAGGTGCGCCGCTGGGATGCGCGGTACTCGCGGGCCCGCTCCAGGACGTGCTTGCCGGAGAGCAGGATCATGGCGAGGGTGTACTCGGCCACCGGTACGGCGTTGGCCGCGGCGGCCGAGGAGACCTCGATGCCGCGCTCCCAGCACGCGTCGGTGACATGACCGCGCACACTGCCCGCCGTGTGCACGACGGCCCGCAGCCGGGGTGCGGCCTCCAACACCCGCGCGTCCAGTGGCGGGCAGCCCCAGCCGGTGATCAACACATCCACGTCGGCGAGGACTTCGCGGGCCCGCGGTGTCGACAAGTCGTCCAGCCCGGGGAGGGGAGCCAGGTCGCAGAGCGCGCCCAGCGCCTCCAGCGACTCGGGGTCGAGGACGGCCGCCGCGGCCTCCTGGGACATGGCCAGCGCGGCCCGGGGACGGAACCCGGGGCCCGGTACGGTCACTTGACGGCTCCCGCGGTCAGGCCGCCCCGCCAGAAGCGCTGGAGCAGGACGAAGGCCAGGATCAGCGGCAGCACGGCGAGCAGCGAACCGGTGATCACCACGGAGTAGTACTCGGGGGAGACGGACGCGGAGCTGTTCCACTGGTACAGGCCCAGGCTGACCGGATACAGGTCCTGGTTGGACAGCATCACCATCGGCAGGAAGAAGTTGTTCCAGATCGCGGTGAGCTGAAACAGGAAGACGGTCACCAGACCGGGTCCGAGCATCCGCAGCGCCACCCTGAAGTAGGCGACCAGTTCTCCCGCGCCGTCCATGCGCGCCGCCTCCAGCACCTCGTCGGGGACGTATCCCTGGCTGAAGATCCGGCCGAGGTAGACCCCGAACGGGTTGAACAGGACGGGGATGAACACCGCCCAGAAGGTGTTGACCACGCCGACTTCGGAGGCCATCAGGTACAGCGGCAGCGCCAGGACGGTCTGCGGCACCATCACCGCCGCCAGGACCAGGCCGAACAGCTTCTCCTTGTGCCGGAAGCGGTACTTGTCGAAGGCGTACCCGCAGGCGACGCTGATCAGCGCGCCGAGCGCGGCGCCGAGGACCGCGTACAGCAGGCTGTTGACGTACCAGCGGCTGTACAGCCCGCCGTCCATCGCGAACAGATCGCGCACGTTCTGTGCGAGCGAGAAGTCGCCCAGCGACAGCAGATCGCTGCTGAACAGCGCGTCCCGGTCCTTGGAGGCGGCGAGCACCAGCCACAGGCCGGGCAGCACGGTGTAGAGCACGGAGATGGCGACGACCACGTTGACGGTGGCGCGGCCCAGCAGCCGGGGGCGCAGCAGGGTGCTGTCATGGGCGCTCATCGGGCCTCCTGGGCGTCGGCGCGGCTGGTCCAGCGGGTGACGCCGTAGGACAGGGCTATCGTGCACAGCAGCAGGACGACCGAGGCGGCCGCCGCCAGGCTGTAGTTGTTGCGGGTGAACGCCGCGTCGTAGATGTACATGCTCGGCGAGAACCGCGAACTGATCATCGGCGAGGAGAGGTTGAGCAGCATCGGCTCGGTGAACAGCTGGAGCGCCCAGATCAGCGTGAAGATCGCGACCATCACGATCGAGGCACGCACCAGCGGTGTCTTGACCTGGAGCGCGGTGCGCACCGGCCCGGCGCCGTCGACGACCGAGGCCTCGATCACCTCGCGGGGCACGGCCTGGAGAGCGGCGTAGAAGACCACCATGTTGTAGCCGAGGTTGCTCCACAGGGCGATGTTCACGATGGACGGGACGACGGTGTGCACGCCCAGGAAGTCGATGGTGATGTCGGCCTTGGCGAACAGGTCGATGATCGGGCTGATGCCGGGCGTGTACAGGTACAGCCAGATCAGCGCGGCGATGATCCCGGGCACCGCGTGCGGCAGGAACAGCCCCAACTGCGCCCAGGCGCGCAGTCGTACGACACCGGAGTCCAGCAGCAGCGCCAGGACGAGCGCCCCGCCGACCATGAGCGGGAGGTAGATCAGGCAGTACAGGGTGACGGTGCCGAGGCCGCCGAGGAAGGTCGGGTCGGTCAGGACGGCCGCGTAGCTGCGCAGGCCCACGAAGACGGTGCGCTCGGGGCCGAAGCCGAGACCGGGCTGGTCGTCGCTGAAGAAGCTGAGGTAGACGGCCGTGCCGACGGGGATCAGGAAGACGGTGACCAGCAGGGCGAAGAAGGGCGTCATCAGCACACCGCAGGCGGCGAGCCGACGGCGCCGGGCGGCCTTGCGGGCGCGCAGCCCGGCGACGGGCGCGGTGGGCGGCGCGGCCGTGGCCGGCGCGGGCTGCTGGGTGGTCGCGGTCATGGGGTGTCACCTGCCTTTCGGGCGGCTCAGGTGGTGTGCTGGGTGGTGGACAGGCCGAGCGCCCTGAGGTCGGGCATGGTCCCTTCCTGGGCGGTGCGCAGGGACTCGACGAGCGAGCCCCGGCCGGCCCCGGCGCGGGCGAAGGCGTCCTGCATGACCTTCTGCGTGGCGGTCATCCGCGGGCCCCACACCCAGCCGTCGCGGATCTTGGCGGCCTCCTGCTCGAACAGCTCGTAGATGTCCTGACCGCCGTAGTACGACCGGTCGAAGGCCGCGCGTCCGACGGCGATCAGGGCCGCGACCGCCGGGTACTGGCTGCTGGTGCCGCTGGAGAGCCGGGCGCGCAGGGCGTCCGGGTGGGACACCTGCCACTCGATGAACTCCATCGCGGCCTCGGGGTGCCGGCAGTCCTTGGTGACGGCGAACGTGGAGCCGCCGTGCGTGCCGACGGCCGGCCGGGCGGTGTCCCACTGCGGCAGCGGCGCGATCCGCCACTGGCCCTTCTGACCGGGCCGCGCGTTCATCTGCGCGCCCGCGTCCCAGGCGCCGCTGAGACGGGTCAGCACCAGCCCGTTGCCGATCTGCGCGTCGGCCTGTCTGCTCTCCACGGCGTTCATGAAGATGTCGTCCTGGTCGATGAGCCCCTGCCAGTAGGCGGCCACCCGGCGGCTGGGCGCGTCGGCGAGCGACACGTTCCAGGCCCCCTCGCTCGTGTCGAACCACTGGGCGCCCGCCTGCCAGGCGTAGGCGGCGAACTGGGTCATGCCGTCCGTGGGGAAGAGCACCAGACGCCGGTCGGACACCTTGCGGCGCACGGTGCGGGCCAGCTCGGCGAACTCGTCCCAGGTACGCGGTACTTGGAGGCCGTACCGGTCGAACAGATCGGTGCGGTAGTGCATCACCATCGGTTCGACGTCCAGCGGGACGCTGAAGGTCTTCCCCTGGAAGGTGGTCAGTCCGAGCGCCTGCGGCAGCAGCTTGGCGCGCAGGGTGTCGCTGACGAGGTCCGTGATGTCACGGGCGACGCCGTCGATGGCGAAGCCGGGGACCTGCGGGTACTCGATGGTGGCGACGTCGGGGGAGTTGCCGGCCCGCGCCGCGTTGCTGAGTTTGGCGTAGCCGCCCTGCCCTCCGGAGGGGATCTGCTGGAAGTCGACCTGGATGCGGTCGTGGGTCTTGTTGAAGGCGTCGACCACCTCCTGGCTGCCGCGCAGCGCGGACCAGAACGTGATCACCGTCTTGCCGGTGCTGCTCACTCGGGCTTCCGACGATCCGCTGCAGGCGCTCACGGCTCCTGTCAGCGGCACGGCGGCCGTCGCGGCGAGCATCGACCGACGGCTGGGTCGACCGGGCATGGCGCCTCCCGCGGCTCCTCGTGTCGTTTGGGGGACACGACTGTTCGGGACACGGGAATCCTCAACGCGGTGACCGCAAACGGTCAAGAGAGCGATCAGAAGAAAATAAAGCGGTCAAACGCTCATACGGTGTGCGGGTCCACCGTCCGGGTCGATCCGCGCACGGTCAACGCCGGCAACAGCTCGACGCGCCGCACCGACCCCTCCCGGGCCCCTGCCAGACGCTGGAGCAGCACCTGCGCCGCGACCCGCCCGACCTCCGCCTTCGGCGGGGTCACCGCGGTCAGCGGGATCGCGCCCAGCCCGGCCACCACGTCGTCGTAGGCCACCATCGAGCAGTCCTCGGGCACGCGTACGTCGTGTTCCGCCAGCTGCTGGACGGCCATCAGCGCGTCCACGTCGCCGTGCACGACGGCCGCCGTCGCGCCGAGCTTGCGCAGCAACGCGGGTACGTCCGCCGTCTCCTGGTCCGTGTACGGCCCGGCGTGACCGGCCGCCGGGGAGCTCAACGCCCACGCCCACTCCTCGACCAGCGGATGGGCCGCGGCGATCTCGGTGAAGGCGGCCCGCAGGGTCCGCGCGGTGGGGCTGTCGTCCCGGGTCGCGAACACGATCCGCCGGTGACCGAGCCCCACCAGGTGCTCCACGGCCAGATGGGCGCCGTACCAGTGGTCCGAGCACACCGAGTCCAGGGCGTGCAGCGCGCTGCCGGGCCGCGGCCGGCGCTCCATCAGCACCGCCGGCACCTCCAGCGCGGCGAGCCAGCCGTAGTCGGCCTGCTCCACGGCGGGAGTGCGCCACCGGGGCGCCAACAGCAGGCCGCGCGCGCCGTCGGCGAGCGCCCGCTCCACGAGCGGGCGCTCCGCCCCGGCCACCTGGGGCGCGATGTGCAGCGCGATGCGGACGCCCGCCTCCTCCAGCACCGTCCGCGCTCCGTGCAGCGCCTCGTACAGATACGAGTGGCGCTCCGGGACCACCAGGGCGACCCGGTCCCCCTCCGGCTGTGCGGCACCGCTGCTGGGCAGCTCCTGTGCGGACGTCGTCGTGTGCACGACCCCGTGGCCGCGGCGGAGCCGGCCCTCGCGGGTCAGCTCCTCCACGTCCCGGCGCAGCGTCACCACCGACACCTGGAGCTCGGCGGCGAGATCCCGCACCCGCGCCTTCCCGCGCGCCTCCACCGCGGCCAGGATCCGCTGCCGCCTGAGATCGACCGGCTCCCGCACGAGGCCTCCCGAGCGCGTCCATGTTCGTTTGATCGGATGCGCGCCATCATAACGATCGTCTCGGGTGGCGGTCCCTGTCGTGCGGGAGGAAACGGACTGGAGAGGGGTGTCAGCTGAGCGGGTCCAGCGTGAGGTACGCCTGCCGCGGGCCGCCGTCGTGGACGAGCGACTCGTGGTGGCCGACGTCGTCGAAGGCGAACGCGTACGCCTTGCCGTCCGCCATCTGCGCGTGGATGAGCCGCGCGTAGTGGTTGGTCGCCGGGTCCTGGTAGAAGTTCGCCGCCGAGGTGTCGGGCTGCTGCGGATTGACCAGCAGCGTGGAGCGGTTGAACCCGGCGCACAGTGTGCGCGAGATCGGCCCGCGCACCGCGTCGTTCGGGGCGTCCAGGAGCTTGTGGCAGCCGAAGACGCTGTCCGCGTCGGGTTTCTGGAAGCTGGTGACGACCGCGCCGGAGCCGTTGGTGAAGTTCATGACGCCGCCCGAGACACGGCCGTAGTACCTGGTCCCCGGCTGGTCGGCGAACGGGGTCACCGTCAGCGTCTGGGTGGCGTACTTCTGCCAGACCCGGTCGATGTAGCCGCTCATCACCGACGCCGGAAGCACCCCGCTCCCCACCCCGTGACCGGGGGAGAGCGCCCGCAGGACGGTCCCGTCGGAGCGGGTCCGCACCAGGCCGGCCCATCCGCCGGACTGTGCCCTGAGGCCGTTCAGCACCGCGTTGTAGCCACCCGCCTTGAGATGGCCGGTGTTCACCGTGCTGCCGTCGGCGCGCTGGACGCCGACCGCGTAGGGGGCGGAGAACATGTCGACCTGGGTGCTGTTGAGCCACAGGCCCGAGTCGTTGAGCGTGTACTCGGACCAGTTGAACAGGATGTCGTGGTTGGGGTCGCCCGGATTCTGCACGGCCGGCTGCACCAGCCCGCCGGTGGCCAGCTGGAAGACGAGCTTGCGGCCGTAGGAGAAGTAGATCCGGCCGGAGAACTTGGGGATCCGGATCGTCTTCGCCTGCCCCGCGGCCGGCCCGGGGATGGACGCGTCGGGCGCCGGGACGGGTGGGGCGCCGCCGGCGGGCCAGGCGTGGAACGTGCCGTTGGCGTCGGCCCAGCCCTGCCGGCCGCTCGCCAGGTCCGTGCCGATCGTGTAGACGTACACCGGCTCACCGCGGCCGGAGTTGTTGGTCACCTTCAGTGGAATCGTGTCCGGCACCGCGGCCCGGGCGGGCTCCGGCACCGCGAACGTGAGCAGCGATCCCAGCAGCGCGGCCGCCGTGGCCAGGGACGAGAGCCGGGGTTTGAGTCCTGTGCGCACTCTCCACCTCCGTGGGGGTTCCCGGTACGAGGCTTGGTTCGTACCTTTTTGAGAGCGCTCTCAGCGTCGCGTTGCGATGCGTACATGTCAATGTGTGCGGCAGGGCGGGAACGCCAAAGGGAACCGCCCCCTCAGGGCGGTTCCCCGGATCACACGCGCGCGGTGAGCGACGCTCAGCAGCGCCGCAGCCCGTACTTGCTCGGGTCGGCGTCGAACGAGCTGTGGGTGAACACCCAGTCGGCCGGCACGTACCCCTCCGTGCCGTCGACGCTCCAGTCGGGGACCGTGCGGTACCAGGTGGTGTTGTTGCCGCCGTGCAGACCACCCGTCGACCAGCAGGTGAAGTAGCTGAAGGTCGTCTTCAGCAGACCGTTGAACTCGCTCTCGTGCCAGGGCACATACCGGGTCGGCGCATCCCCGCGGTTGCCACACCACAGTCGGCCGTCGGTCCGGACGCCGCACTCCGCCGCCGCTCCCGCGGGTGCCGCCTGTGCGGAGGGGGCGGCCAGGGTTCCGGCCAGCATGGTGGCCAGCGCGGTGGAAAACATGACTGCCTTGACGCGTCTCCCGAACATGGTTCTCCTTCTGTGAGCCGGCATACGAAGTCTGTCCCTGCCGCCGCACGCTAGAAGCCCGGGCCCCGCTGCGGTTCCTGACACATGTCAGGGTGCGCCGCGCCGATGAGTTTCCCGCGCGGACACCGTCTCCTCTTCTGCGGGGGCCGATCCACGACGAGCTGGAGGTGTGCGCGGTGAGCGGAGCGGTACGGCAGGAAGCGCTGGAGCGGTTGGACGTGCTGGTCGGAGAGTGGGTGGTGGAGGCCGGATTCCCCGGGCAGCCGGCGGTCGAGGCACGCAGTGTGTTCGACTGGACCCTGGACGGACGCTTCCTGGTCCAGCGCACCGAGGTGCCCCTCCCCGAGGCCCCGGACAGCATGGCGATCATCGCGACCGACCCGGAGACGGGCGCGTACACACAGCACTACTTCGACACGCGCGGTGTGGCACGGTTGTACTCGATGACCTTCGCCGACGGGGTGTGGCGGCTGCTGCGCGAGACACCGGACTTCTCGCCCCTGTCGTTCCGGCAGCGCTTCACCGGCCGGCTCGGTGCCGACGGCGACACCATCGAGGGCGCCTGGGAGCTGTCGAAGGACAGCTCGGCCGACTGGGAGCACGACTTCGCCCTCACCTATCGCAGGAGCGGCTGAGATGGGTGCCGCCGGAACACCCCGAGCGCCCGCCGAGACCGTGCGCGGCGTCATCGGCACGAGCCTGTACATGGTGCTCGCCACCGCCGACGAGTCCGGCCGGCCATGGAGTTCACCGGTCTACTTCGCCCACCTCGACTGCCGGGAGTTCTTCTGGGTCTCCTCGCCGGAGGCCGCCCACTCCCGCAACATCCTGGTCCGCCCCGAGGTGGGCATCGCGGTCTTCGACTCGTCGGCGCCGATCGGCACCGGCCAGGGCGTCTACATGTCCGCCGTGGCCGCACCGGTGGACCGCGCGGACCTGGAGCGCGCGATCGAGGTGTTCTCCAGGCGTTCGATGCTGCACGGCGGGCACGCGTGGACGGCCGATGACGTCGACGCGGCCTCGGGCACGGCGCTGTACCGCGCGGTCCCCGACGCCCACTGGATCCTGGCCAAGGACGGCCGCCCGGACCACCGGGTGCGGGTCGACCTCACATGACGTGCGCGACGGCCGGCCCTGTCTACGACACGGCACGTGGATCGAGCAGCCCGGCATCGACCAGGTCGGCCCACAGGCCGTCGGGTGTCCCGGCCTGGAACGCCTCGGAGTTGAGGCGCACCTCCTCGGCGGTGCGCATGCCGATCACGATGCCCGCGACCGCCTGG
The DNA here is from genome assembly GCF_021173675.1 of Streptomyces lincolnensis. Lineage (GTDB taxonomy): Bacteria > Actinomycetota > Actinomycetes > Streptomycetales > Streptomycetaceae > Streptomyces > Streptomyces lincolnensis_B. The sequence goes on from NZ_JAIHON010000003.1 coordinate 412,795, forward strand.
TGCAGCAGCGGGAAGGCCATCGCTGCCTGAGGCAGGGTCACACCGTGCGCCTCGCAGACGTCGGCCACGGCGTGGGCGCGGCTGAGGATGTCCGACGAGGCGGGGCCGTAGTCGAAGGTGGCGTCGGCGGCGGGCCGCGGTGTGGCGAGGAGCCCCGAGTTGAAGACGGAGGCGGCCAGGACGGACACCCCGCGTTCGACGCAGGCGGGCAACAGGTCGTCGAGGGCGCTGTGGTCCAGCAGCGTGTAGCGGCCGGACAGCATCACCACGTCGGCATCGGTCTCCCGTACCAGCGTGGTCAGCCGGACGGGGTCGTACATGCCCGCCCCGACGGCGCCGACCACACCCTGGGCGCGCAGCTCGGCCAGGGCGGGGAATCCGCTGCGCAGGGCGGCCTCGAAATGTTCCTCCGCGTCGTGCAGGAACAGCACGTCGATCCGGTCGACGCCCGTCCGGGCCAGCGAGTCCTCGACGCTGCGCAGTACGCCGTCCCGCGAGAAGTCCCACACCCGGCGGTGCGTCGCGGGCACATGGAAGGCCTCGTCCCTGCGCCCTTGCGGGTCCTGCGGGACGAGGAGCCTGCCGACCTTCGTCGAGAGGGTGAACTCCCGTCGTGGCGCCGTGCGCAGGAATTCTCCGATCCGGCGTTCGGAGTGGCCGATGCCGTAGTGCGGGGAGGTGTCGAAATAGCGGATGCCGCACTCCCAGGCGGCTGCCAGGGCCGCCGCCGCGGTCTCGTCGTCGAGCGGTGCGTACAGCCCGCCCAGTGGCCCGCCGCCGAAACCCAGCTCCGTGATCTCCACGTCGCTGCGCCCGAGTCGCTTCGTCCGCATCCGGTGGGTCCTCCTCGCTTCGTGTCCCTGCCTCGGCGGACGACAGTCTCGCTCCGCAGGCGCGGGAGCTCCATCGATTTTCGCGCGGATCATCATGTTTCCTTCGATCGGACTATTCGTTCCTCGCATATTCTGTGAGCTTTGAGTGGTAGATTCGTCGCTGTGCGAATGTCTCTGGAGGAGCGGGTGCGATCGGCGGTGGCGGCGTTGCTGTATGCGGCGGGTGAGTCGCAGACGGACCTCGCGACCGCCCTGGGGGTCAGTCAGGCGCAGGTGAGCCGTCGTCAGTCCGGCAGCGCGGCCTGGAGTCTGGCCGACTGCGACGCCGTGGCCACGCACTACGGCATCGACGTGCTCGACCTGCTGGCCGGACCGACCCGGGCCTCGGAGTCCCTGCCCGTCGACCGCCGCCGGGCCGCCGGTCGTCCCGGGGCCGGTCGCCCGGGGGCCGCCCAGGAAGAGGGGGTGTCCCGGTGACGGGCTTCGAGGCGATCGACGCGCTGCTCGCCGCCGCGAAGGAGGAGGTCCCGCTGCCCTCCGTGGAGGAACGGCGTGCCCTGCGCGAGCAGTTGAACCTCTCGCGCGCTCAGGTCGCCCAGGTCCTCGGGGTCAGCCCGTCGACGGTCGGCGGCTGGGAGAGCGGGCGCGATCCGGGCGGCGAGGTGCGCGAGAAGTACGCGTACTTCCTCGAAGGGGCCCGCACCAAGCTGGCGGAGAGGGCGGGCGAGCCGGTCGAGGCCGTCACCGACGCCACCCCCGACGGCGCCGTGGAGGAGGGCGCGGACGTCTCGGCGGCCGACAGCGGGGCGGAGGACGTCGAGTCCCTCCCCGCGCCCCGGCCGTGCGTCCTGTGCGGCGGCCCGGCCCGCCACCAGGTGGCCGGCTTCCCCCAGCACCTGGACCCCACCGACTGCGGCACGGCGCCGGCCGCGCGGCCCTCACACGCGGCCGAACCGCGGCAAGCGGCCGCGGACCCGGCAGCACCGGGACACCCGGCCGGAGGCGCGGCGGTCCCGGAGCCGCCGGTCGCGCGGGGGGTGGCACCGGGACAGCCCGGGAAGCCGGCCGCGCAGACGGAGGAGACCCGGCGCCCCACCCGCGGGGACCGGCCCCGGCGCCTCGCGCAGCAGGTTCCCGTCCGTCCCGTCGGCCGCCGTGTGCAGACCGCCGTCTCCGGGTCCCCCGACCTGATCGGCCAGGCCGTCGCGGCCGCGCTCGCCCGGCACGACGGCGATGTCGACGCCGCCACCGCGGCGCTGGTCAAGCGCGCGATCCCGGACGCGATGGCGTTGCTCGACGAGACCCGCAAGGGCGGTCGCTACGACATCGTCGCGCACCCCTGGATCCCGGACGTGCTGCGCAAGCAGTCCGCGCGCGGCGCCGACCAGATCTGGGAGGCCCGCCCCAAGTGGTTCCGCGCGCACCTCCCGCCCGGCGTCCACGAGGTGACGGCCCTGGACATCAACGGCGCCTACCTCAGCGCCCTGAAGACCCACCTCCCGATCGGCCGGCTGGAGCATTCCACGGGCTTCGGCCACGACCGCCGCCGCGCCGGCGTCCACCTGATCACCCCACCGGTCTGGGAGCACGAGGACGTCCTGCCCAACCCGATCGGCAACCGCGACGAGCCCGGCCCGCTCTGGGTGACCGAGCCGACGCTGCGCCTCCTGCTGCGCCTGTCCGGGCCGACGTACGGACTGTGCGACCCGCCGGAGATCCACGAGTCGTTCACCTCCGGCGCGACGGAAGGCCTCCTGGAGAAGTTCCGGGTCGCGCTGAAGGACGCCCGGGACGGGGCGATCGCCGCGGGCGACGAGGTGACGCTCGAATACGTGAAGGCGATGTACTCGAAGTTCGTCTCCACGATGGGGGAGTCGAACTACAACCGGGAGCTGTACCGCCCGGACTGGATGCACCTGATCCGCTCCCAGGCCTTCGCCAACCTCTGGATGAAGGCCTACAAGGCGCACGCCGAGGGTCTCACCGTCGTCCGTGCGATGGGCACCGACGAACTGCACGTCAGCGGCGACTGGCGGACGGTGTTCCCGGAAGGCCGAGGCGTGTCCGAGGTGAAGGTCAAGGACGTGTATACGGTGGGCTCCGGTGCCGAGTCCGACGGCCCGTAGGCTTCCAGGAATTCCGTCAGGAATTCCGTTCGGCGAGATGAGGAGACGAGGTGCCGGAGCGTCATATCGAGTTCGGGAAATTCGGGGCGCGAGGTGTCAGGGGCCATGAGGCCGTGGCCCGGCAGCTGGACGCGCTCGCCGGTTTCGTCACGACCCCGGTCACCGCGCGCCGCGGTCTGGTGGCGCGCCTGCACTACCTCACCCGTACGCCGCACGCCCGCCGGGCGGCCCGCGAGGCGGGGCTGACGGTCACCGACCGCACGCTCAGGGCGTGGCTGGAGGGGACCCGCAGTCCCTCCAGGCGCAACCTGGAGAGGATCGAGACCGCCTACCGCACGGTGCGCCGCCACAACGTGGCCCGCTATCTGCTCGCCCGTCTCAACCGGGAGGGCCGCGGCACCCGGGTGGAGTTCCACCCGGTCAACCAGTCCCAGGTCGATCGCCCGCACCAGCGGGTGGTGGAGTACCGCACGCTCAACGTGCGCCGCTGGGACGGGATCGTCGAGGCCTGGGCCGCGGACGACCAGGACGCGCTGGACGAGGCCTGGGTCACGCACGCCGTGGTGGATCTCGGCTCCCAGTGGGGCCAGTACGAGTACGTCACGAACATCGGCTTCGCGGCCTGACACCACCGGCGGGGCCGCCGGCCGGCCGCCACGACGAGGGGCCCGCACCCGTGAGGTGCGGGCCCCTCACCCGTAGAAAGTCGAAAGGGTGTTTCATTCGCGGAGGAGGGCAGGTTAGGGTCACGCTGTAGGAGATCTTGTGTGGAGGTGCCCCCATGGAGAACAGCGTGCCGGCCCGGCCAGGACGTCCACCGGGCACCGGGGCCGTGGAAGGGGCACTGACGGCCCGCCAGGAGGACATCGTCCTGTTCATCAGGGACGCCGTCCGGCGCCAGGGCTATCCGCCGTCGATGCGCGAGATCGGCCAGGCCGTGAACCTCGCGAGCACCTCCTCGGTCGCTCATCAGCTGATGACGCTGGAGCGCAAGGGCGTGCTGTACCGCGACCCGCACCGGCCGCGCGCCTATCGCGTCCGTGACTCCTGGGCCCCCGATCTGGAGGACCGGGCCGCGCACCCGGTCGACGTGCCGCTGGTCGGACGGATCGCGGCCGGTGCGCCGCTGCTCGCCGAGGAGATGGTCGAGGACGTCTACACGCTGCCGCGCCAACTCGTCGGCGAGGGCGAGATGTTCGCCCTGACGGTGTCCGGTGACAGCATGATCGACGCGGCGATCTGCGACGGCGACATCGTCATCGTGCGCCGCCAGGACAGCGCCGACCACGGCGACATCGTCGCCGCCCTCCTCGACGACGAGGCCACGGTCAAGCAACTGCACCGCAAGGACGGCCAGGTCTGGCTCATGCCCCGCAACCCCGCCTACGAGCCGATCCCCGGCGACCAGGTCCAGGTGCTGGGGAAGGTCGCGAGCGTCCTGCGCCGCCTCTGAGCGCCGCCGGCACACGATCCGTACCGCCCGAGGGACACGCACGCGCACCCGTCGGCCCGCCCTCGTTCACGGCATGCCCAGGCTCTTTCGATACGGTGCCAGGGGACCGGAGTTCGCCACGACGGCGGCACACGCGGCATCGGCGGCGCAGGTTCGGCCCGGGTTCTCGGCAGGCAGCAGGGTGTTGCCGGAGAACTCCAGGTCGTGCGGGTCTCCGCAGCCCTCGTCCGGGTTCTGCTCGTCGGCCGGCGGCCAGGCGCCGGGGAAGGCCCGCCGCTCGACCCACTCGGGCACCGCGTCGTCCCAGAAGTTGCCGCGGTAGCGCACGTGCCGGACGGGGCGGTCCCCCCACTCCTCACTGCACCCGCCGATGGAGGCGACGTAGTCGTGGACGACGTTGCGGTCCACGGTGACCCACTTGGAGCTGTCGTCGGTGTAGATGCCGACGTTCCAGACGCCGTACTTGCTGTCGGTGACCGCGTTGCCGCTGATCACGGCCCCGTCGGCGTACGAGGTGCCCTGTTCGCCGCGCAGGTAGATCCCGCCTCCGTCGACCAGGAGCCGGTTCGTCGCGAACACGCGGTTGTCGAGGATGCGGTTGCCGTGCATGACGCCGCGTAGGTCCTCGGCGGGCCCCGACAGGATGCCGGTGTAGGGGACGTCGTCGACCTGGTTGTGCGCGATGGTGGTCTCCTGGGTCGCGGTGTCCCAGATGCCGGAGGACGCGCGGTACTCGGCGCCGGTGCGGTGGATCCAGTTGTTGGTGATCCGGTTGCCGCGGTTGGTGCCCTTCATGGCGGGCGGGACCACCCCCATCAGGATCCCGCCGTCGGAGACATCGGTGATGACGTTGCCGTCCACCACGTTGTGTGAGCTGTTCTGCGACAACTCCAGGGCCTGGGCGCCCAGATGGATGAACCGGTTGCCCTCCAGGGTGATCCGCTCGGCGGTACGGAAGGCGACCGCGCCCGGCACCGTCAGCAGCTCCGGCTCCGCATCCTTCCCGGGCCGCAGGTACATGCTCCACGCGGCGGGGAAACCGGCCGGCTCGTTCGGTGCCAGCCAGGTGGCGTGGGCGAAGGTCAGGCCGCGGAAGCCGACGTCGTGCAGCGGCCTGCCGGGCCGGCCGCTGCCGGTGACCAGGGACTCCAGGACGGGCGCGACCACCCGGGCGCGGCGCACGTCCTCCCCGGGCCGGGGCAGGTAGAGCAGCTGGTGGTGTCCGGGGCGTGAGCGGTCCAGGTACCAGCTGCCGGGCCGGTGCGCGAAACTCGTGGAGTTCTCCACGACGGCCGGCTCCTTCAGCAACTCCGGCCCGCCGTACAGCGCTTGGATCAGGTCCCAGCACGGCTGGTCCATGGTGAGGGCGGACCCACGGCCGCTCGCGGAGACACCGGCGACCCCGCAGCGGCCCTCGACGTAGCCGGACCGGTAGACGAACTCGACGTCGCGGGGGTTCCGCCAGGTCCGGGGGACGGCGCTGTCGGTGACATAGCCGGTCTTCGTCACCTTGAGCGCGCCGGGGAAGCCCGCGCCCTCACGGGTCAGCCGCGTAGCGCGCCGGTCGTCGACGTAGAGCTGACGGGTGTCGAGGGCGCCCACGTCCGCCCGCCAGAAGCCCTTCAGTTGCGGGTCGGGCCGCCATCCGGAGATCTCCCGGCCCCCGCTGAAGGTCACCCGTTCCTGACGGGGTGTCCCGTAGCCGTAGGCCTGGTAGATGACGCGATGGCCGTTGCGGCCCGAGTCGCCCGCGGCCTCCGACAGCCGCAGGGGTGCCTTCAGGGTGTAGGTCCCGCCCCGCAGGTTCACCACCAGGTCCGACGTCATCCCGGCCGCTCGCGCGCGTATGGCCTGTTGGGCCCGTGCCGGAGTGGCGAAGGGCCGGTCCACCGTGCCCGGCCAGGAGTCCTTCCCCCAGGGAGCGACGTACAACTGAGCCGCGGTGTCGGGCGTGGCCGCCGCCGGGGACGGCGCCGCCGCCATCGACATCCCGACCGCCCACGCCGCCGCTATCCCAACGGCCGCTCGTGTCCGCGTACGCAAGAACGCCATACCGCCTCCTCGATCGTCCCGGCCAGCCTGGGGGAGGGGGCGGTGCCGGGACATCGGCCGATCGTGTCCGGAGCCGTCACCTCGGGCGGCGGAGCCTCGACCAAAGTCGGCGGCGGCCGGATTGCACGTCGACCAAAGTCGACCGAAGCCGACGGACGTTGGCGGACGGCGACCGACTTCGGCCCGAGGATCTGGTTCAGACCAAACCCTTGACAGGCAAATCTCTCACTTCTTAAATCACGTAGTGAACTAAGTGCTCACCAGGGTCGGTTACCGCGCTCCAGCCCCCTGTCGGCGCGGTACCCGTCCACTTCCCCTGCTCGCCCCACGTCTGCCTCTCAGGCCGATCTGTCATATGTCATGCCCCTGTCATTCACGACGGGATCCCCCACTCCAGAAACGGACGCCGACGCGATGACCACGAGGTTTCCGCACAGTCCCGCCGCACGCGGCCTACTGGGCACGGCCATTGCCGCCGCCCTTCTCACCGCCCTCACCGGCACCCCCGCCAGCGGTGCCGCGACGGCCACCGGACAGATCACCGGCGTCGGCGGCATGTGTGTGGACGTCGCGGGCGCCGCCACGGCCAACGGCACGGCCGTCCAGCTCTACGACTGCAACGGCACCGCGGCGCAGCAGTGGACCGTCGGCGGCGACGGCACGATCCGCGCGCTCGGCAAGTGCCTCGACGTGGCCTCGGGCGGCACCGCCGACGGAACGCGCACCCAGCTGTGGGACTGCAACGGCAGCGCCGCCCAGCGGTGGACCGTCACCGCTGCCCGGGACATCGTCAACCCGCAGGCGGACAAATGCCTGGACGCCACCGGCAACAGCTCCGCCAACGGCACCCCGCTCCAGATATGGACCTGCACCGGAGCCGCCAACCAGAAGTGGACGGCCCCGGGCGGCGGCGGGACGGACCCGGCACCCGTCGGCCCCATGGCCGTGGCGCCGTACCTCTACAACGGCTGGGGCAGCCCGCCCAGCCCGACCACGGTGATGAACGCGACCGGCGTCAAGTGGTTCACGCTCGCCTTCGTCCTCAGCAACGGCTACTGCAACCCGCAGTGGGACGGCAGCCGCCCGCTGACCGGGGGAGTGGACCAGCAGACCGTCACCACCGTGCGCGGTGCGGGCGGCGATGTCATCCCGTCCTTCGGCGGCTGGAGCGGCAACAAGCTGGAGAGCTCCTGCTCCAGCGCGGGCGAGCTGGCCGCCGCGTACCAGAAGGTCATCAACGCCTACGGGCTGAAGGCGATCGACATCGACATCGAGGCCGCGGCCTACGACAGCCCGACGGTGCAGCAGCGCACGGTCGACGCCCTGAAGACCGTCAAGGCCAACAACCCCGGGATCAAGGTGTACATCACCTTCGGCACTGGCCAGAACGGCCCCGACAGCAGTCTGATCGGCAGGGCCGCCGCCTCCGGGCTCACCGTCGACAGCTGGACGATCATGCCGTTCAACTTCGGCGGCGCCGGACAGAACATGGGTCAACTCACCGTCCGAGCCGCCGAGGGCCTCAAGACCGCGGTCAAGAACGCGTACGGCTACACCGACGACCAGGCCTACCGGCGCACCGGCATCTCCTCGATGAACGGCATCACCGACAACAACGAGACGGTGACCGTCGCCGACTTCCGCACCATCCTCGCCTACGCCCAGCAGCGCCACCTGGCCCGGCTGACCTTCTGGTCGGTCAACCGCGACCGGCCCTGCACCGGAGGCGGCGCCGACACCTGCTCGGGCATCGCCCAGCAGCCCTGGGACTTCACCCGGGTCCTCGCCCAGTACAACGGCTGACCCGCGCCTGCCCACCCCCCTCACGCCGCCGCATCGGCACAGGAGAAGACGTGTTCCGACTTCCAGGCTTCCGACTCCCCGCTCCTCGACTCCCCAGACCCCGTATCACCGGCCCCCTGACCGCGGCCCTCGTCGCCTCGGCCACCGCCGCCTCGATCCTCACCGGCCCGCAGCCCGCCGAGGCGGCGGCCGCCGCTCTGCCCACCGGCTGGTCCACGGTCGTCAACTCCGGCAGCGGCAAATGCCTCGACGCCCGGGCCGCCGCGACCGTCAACGGCACCGCCGTACAGCAGTACCCCTGCAACAACAGCACCGCCCAGCAGTGGAGTTTCACCGCGACCGGCGACGGCTACGTACGGATCGGCAACCGCAACGACGCCCAGCAGGTCGTCGACGTCAGCGACGTCTCCACCGCCGACAACGCGGCCGTCCACCTGTGGACCTACGGCGGCGGCGCCAACCAGCAGTGGCAGCCCGTCGACGAGGGCGGCGGCGCCTACCGTTTCGTCAACCGCAACAGCGGCAAGTGCCTCGACGTCCCCGCCGCCTCCACGGCCGACAGCGTCCAGCTGGTGCAGTACACCTGCAACGGCACGGCCGCCCAGCGCTTCCAGGTGGCGCCCGTGAGCACCGCGCCCGGAGACGTCGACCTCGGCCCGAACGTGGTCGTCTTCGACCCCTCCATGCCTTCGTCCACCATCCAGAGCCGCCTGAACCAGATCTTCCAGCAGCAGGAGACCAACCAGTTCGGCTCCCAGCGCTACGCGGTGATGTTCAAGCCCGGCACATACAGCAACGACGTCAACGTGGGCTTCTACACCCAGGTGCTGGGCCTCGGCCAGTCGCCCGACGCGGTCACGATCAACGGGGCCGTGCATGTCGAGGCCGACTGGTTCCCGCCGCAGAACGCCACCCAGAACTTCTGGCGCGGTGCCGAGAACCTCTCGGTCAACCCCACGGGCGGCACCGACCGGTGGGCGGTCTCCCAGGCGTCCGCGTACCGCCGTATGCACGTCCGCGGCAACCTGGAGCTGAGTGACGGCGGGTGGTCCAGCGGCGGCTTCATGGCCGACACGAAGATCGACGGCCAGGTGCGCTCCGGGACGCAGCAGCAGTGGCTGACCCGCAACTCCCAGCTCGGCGGCTGGACCGGCTCCAACTGGAACATGGTCTTCGTCGGCAGCCAGGGCGTGCCCGGCACCAGCTTCCCCAACCCGCCCTACACCACGGTGAACCAGACCCCGACCGTGCGGGAGAAGCCCTTCCTGTACGTCGATTCCGCGGGCGCCTACCAGGTGTTCGTGCCGTCCCTGCGCGCCAACTCCTCGGCCACCACCTGGGCGAACGGCAGCGCCGCCGGCACCTCGCTCGGCATCGACCGGTTCCATGTCGTCAAGCCCGGCGCGACCGCCGCCCAGATGAACGCGGCCCTGGCCGAGGGCAAGAACCTGCTCGTCACCCCCGGCGTCTACCACCTCGACCAGACCCTGCGGGTCACCCGCCCCGACACCGTCGTCCTCGGCCTCGGACTCGCCACCTTCATTCCAGACAACGGCATCACGGCCATGACGGTCGCCGATGTCGACGGCGTGAAGGTCGCGGGCGTCCTCTTCGACGCCGGCACCACCACCTCGCGGACCCTGGTGGAGATCGGTCAGACCGGCGCCGCCGCCGACCACTCCGCGAACCCCACCTCCCTGCACGACGTGTACTTCCGCGTCGGCGGAGCCGCCGTCGGCAGGGCCACCACCAGCCTCGTCGTCAACAGCGACGACGTCATCGGCGACCACATGTGGATCTGGCGCGGCGACCACGGCACCGGCATCGGCTGGAACAGCAACACCGCCGACACCGGGCTGGTCGTCAACGGCGACGACGTCACCATGTACGGCCTGTTCGTCGAGCACTACCAGAAGCACCAGACCATCTGGAACGGCAACGGCGGGCGGACGTACTTCTACCAGAACGAGATGCCCTACGACCCGCCCGACCAGGCCGCCTGGATGAACGGTTCCACCCAGGGCTACGCCGCCTACAAGGTCGCCGACTCGGTCACCAGCCACCAGGCCTACGGCCTCGGCAGCTACTGCTTCTTCAACGTCAACCCGTCCGTCACCGCCGAGCACGCCTTCGAGGCCCCGAACAACCCGAACGTGCGCTTCCGGAACATGGTGACCGTCTCCCTCGGCGGCACCGGCACCATCCGGCACGTCATCAACGACCGGGGCGGCCCGTCCAACTCCTCCACCAACGTGGCCAACCTGGTGAGCTATCCGTAGCAACACCCGGGGGCCGACCACAGCGGCGCACGGGCGGCCGGGCGTCAGCCGCAGCCCGGTGCCTCGGGGGCGTCCTTCGCGTGGCGGGTCAGCGCGCAGACCGTGCGCAGCGTGATCCTCCAGTCGTCGTCGTGGAGGACGGCCGCCCCCTGGCCGCCGGTGTCGAGCCGGCGGCCGTCCCGGGTGAGGGTGTAGGCGACGTCGGCGTTGAGGTCGGAGGTGAAGGCGACCGAGGTCACCTCGGCGCGCAGGCGGCTGCCGAGGGGATCGCGGAAGAGGTTGTCGATCATCAGCGCGTTCTCGTGGCCGTTCTCGACGACCTCGCTGCGGTCGTCCACGGAGGACTTCGGGTCGAAGAAGACCCGCCAGGCCTCCCTGATGTCCTGCTCGGCCCCGTCCGGGTCCTCCGGGGCCGTACCGGACGGCGTCGGGGACGGTGCGACGGTCGGGGCCGCGCTCGACGTACTCGCCGAGGCGGAGCCGGACGAGCCGCCTGCGGCCGGCGGTGTCTCCTCGGACGCCGCGCCGCCGTTGTCGCAGGCACCGGTGAGGACGAGGGCGGCGGCGACGAGCACCGCCCGGGCCGCGCGGGGTGTCGCAGAGGTCATGGAACTCCACCTTCGGGGTCGCCGTGTGGCTGAACTACCCGGCTGGGGTGCGTTCATCCGGACGGATTCGGCCCCGTGCGCGTCGGCTCAGCCGTCCCGGCGTGTCGGGTGGGCCCGGTCGGCGGGGAGGTCGAGGCGGAGTTCGTAGCCGCCCTCGGCGGTGGGTCCGGCGACGACGGTGCCCCCGAGGAGCTCGGCCCGCTGGCGCAGACTGATCAGGCCGTGGTGCGCGCCGGGCAGGGGAAGGGCGGGACGGCGGGGCGCGCTGTTGGTCACCGTGGCGCGGACGGCACCGTCCTGGTGGTGGACGTGGATGGTGGCGGTGGCGCCGGGAGCGTGCTTGCGTACGTTGGTGAGGGCCTCCTGGACGGTGCGGTAGACGGCCCGCTGCACGGGCGGCGACAGGTCCTCGGGCAGGTCGGTCCGCAGTTCGGCCTCGATACCGCTGCCGTCGACCAGCCGGGGCAGGTCGGTGAGCGACGGCTGGGGGGTGAGCTCCGTGGGGCGACTGCCGCCGGCGCGCAACACGCCCACCATGTGCCGCAGTTCGTCCAGGGTCTGCACACTCAGGCGCCGGATCGTCGCCGCGGCCTCTCTGGTCTCCGGGTCCCGGCTGCCGACCTGGAGCACCCCGGCGCGCACGGCGATCAGACTGACCTGGTGGGAGACCACGTCGTGCATCTCCCGGGCGAGCTCGGCGCGCTCCTGCGCCAGCACCCGCTGTGCCAGCAGGGCGCGCTCGCTCTCGCGGGTCTCGGATATCTCGGTGAGCCGCAACGACAACTCGCGCCGGGCCTGCACGAGTTGGCCGAGGAACACCGGAGCGGCCGCCGTCGCCAGACTGTAGGTGGCGGTGATCAGGCCGAACGGGTCGGTGAGGTCGGCGAACTCGGGGTCCGGCCACGACCACGAGGTGGTGTCGGACGCCGCGACCGCCAGGGCGCACCAGGCCAGTGGCACCCGGCGGCGGGTGAGTGAGGCCAGCGTGTACAGCGCGACCAGCGTGGCGAAGACCGCGTCGGAGACCAGGACGGCCGGCAGCGCGACCAGGAAGGTGAGCCACGGCAGTCGGCGGCGCAGCGTGAGGGCGGCGGTGGCCAGCAGGGCGCAGGCCATGCGGGACCGCTCGTCGGCCTCGACGTGGACCCAGATGTCCAGCAGCGAGACCCCGACCAGGACGGCGTCCAGCAGCAGCGCCCGCGCTCGCATCAGCGGCGCTCCTCGTCCGGCCGCCCCTGGTCCGGCTCCTGGTCCTGCGACTGGTCCGGTGAGGGATCCAGCAGGCCCGCGCGCTCGGCGAGCAGGGCTGCCTGGACGCGGGTGCTCACCTCCAGTTTGCCGAGCAGGGCGCTGACATGGTCCTTCACCGTGCTGGTGCTCAGATGTATCCGGCCGCCGATGTCCGTGTTGGACAGGCCCTCGGCGATGAGGACGAGGACATGGCGCTCCCGGGCGGTCAGCCGCCCCACCAGCCGGGCCGCCGGTTCCCATCTCCCGCCCGCCAGGTAGCCGTCCACGACGGTGCGGGTGACCTTGGAGGACAGTACGACCCCGCCGTCCGCCAACGACCTTACGAGATGGGGAAGTTGCTCGGGATCGGTGTCCTTGAGGAGGAAGCCGGCGGCTCCCGTGCGCAGGGCGGTCGCCACGTACTCGTCCATGTTGAAGGTCGTGAGCATGGCCACCACGGGCGGGTCGGGCAGCCGGCGCAGGTCGGTGAGGACCGTCAGTCCGTCGACGTCCGGCATCCGGATGTCGAGCAGTACCACCGCGGGGCGCAACTCCCGCACGGTTCGGACCGCTTGGCCTCCGGGGACCGCCGCCACGACCTCGATGTCGTCCGCGGTGTTGAGGATGTGCTGGAAGCCCGTGCGGATCAGGGCCTCGTCGTCGACCACCACTACCCGGATCATCTGGCCCCCCGGCCCCTCGTCGGACCACCACCGGACCTTACGACGTCGTAACCCGGTCGCTGGTTCCTTTTGCCCTGGTTCACCCGCCGACCGGCGGGGGTGGCTCCGGCCGTCCGAGGGATGGGCCGCGCCCGCGCCGGCCCCGACGCTGGAGGACATGACACAGGACACGTCATCCGGCACGCCCCCGGCGCCCGCCGCCGAGACGGACCGCCTCCCGACCCCTGTCCCGCCCCCCGCGTCGACCGGCCGGCTCGTCGGCGTCGACCTCGCCCGCGGTCTCGCCGTCCTCGGGATGTACGCCGCCCATGTGGGCCCGGATCCCGCCGCCGGCGGGCCGATCGGCTTCGTCATGGAGCTGGCGCGCGGACGCTCCTCCGCGCTCTTCGCCCTGCTCGCCGGGTTCACCCTCGTCCTCATCACCGGCCGTCCGCTCCCGCGCACCGGCCGGGCGGGCCGCCAGGCGGTCGTACGGATGGTCATCCGCGCGGCCCTCCTGATCGTGCTGGGCTTCGCCCTGACGGCCCTGGACACCGAGGTCGACGTGATCCTCGCGTTCTACGGGCTGGCCTTCCTCGCCGTCCTCCCCCTGTACCGGCTGCGCGCCCGCACCCTGGCGGCCGTGGCCGCCGCGAGCGCCCTGGTCCTGCCCCAAGTGCTGTACGTGCTACGGCGGTCGAGCGACAACGGCGACTGGTCGGACGCCGTGATCGGCCGCGACCCGCTGGCCCGGCTCAGCGGCACGGACGGCCTGCTGGAACTGCTCGTCACGGGGGAGTACCCGGTGCTCACCTGGGCGCCGTTCATGATCGCCGGGATGGCGGTCGCCCGGCTCGACCTCACGCGGGCCGACATCCGCTCCCGGCTGGCCCGCACCGGCGGCGCCCTGGCGGTCCTCGGTTACGGCGGCTCCTGGCTGGCGCTCCGGCTGGTCCCCCACGCGCGCGCGAACGTCGCCGCCGCGACCGACGGGGGCTCCGCGGCCTCCGCCTGGTGGTCCGACACCGTCGGCTACCCCGTCGAGGACACACCGGCCGACTGGCTGCTGGTGGCCGCGCCCCACAGCCAGACGACGTTCTCCATCCTGGGCAACACGGGTGTCGCCCTCGCCGTTCTCGCGCTCTGCCTCACGGTCGCCTGCCGTATGCCCCGCCTCACCCGGCTGGCCCGTCCCGTCACGGCGGTGGGCATGATCGCGCTGACCGCCTACGTCCTGCACGTCTTCGCCGTCCATGTGGTCGGCATGGAGGAGGAGACGGGTCCGGCGCTGCTCGCCCTGGCCTGTTTCACGGTGGGCGCCACGGTGTCGGCGGTTCTTTGGACACGACGGTTCCGACGGGGACCGCTGGAGTACCTGCTGCACGCCAGTACGCTGCCCGCCCGCCACATGAGATGAGGTGCGGGCGAGCAGCGGGCGGTCGCCTCAAGCCCGCGGGCGTGGCTGTCCGGCGTCCGGCGCCGCGGGAGTGACGGTCTCTCCCCGGATCACGCGGGGCGCCGTCCGCTCCCCGGCGGGCTGCTCCTCCTCCTGCGCCGCCCCGGCCTCCGCCTTGAGGATGCGCGCCGAGCGGCCCGCCGAACGGGCCAGCTCGGGAAGCTTCTTGGCGGCGAGGACGGCGATGACGACAAGGAGGAGGATCGCGAGTTCGCTCAGTCCGAACATGCGGCCACCGCCCGTCAGACGCCGACGCCGAAGTCGGACGCGATCCCGGCCAGCCCGGACGCGTACCCCTGTCCGACGGCCCGGAACTTCCACTCGGTGCCGTTGCGGTAGAGCTCGCCGAAGACCATCGCGGTCTCCGTCGAGGCGTCCTCCGACAGGTCGTAGCGCGCGATCTCCTGGTTGTTCGCCTGGTTGACGACCCGGATGAACGCGCCCCGGACCTGGCCGAAGCTCTGGCCGCGGTTGTCGGCGTCGTGGATGGAGACGGGGAAGACGAGCCGCTCGATCTCGGCGGGCACGGCGGCCAGATTCACCTTGATCGCCTCGTCGTCGCCCTCGCCCTCACCGGTGAGGTTGTCGCCGGTGTGCTCGACCGAGCCGTCCGGGCTGGTGAGGTTGTTGTAGAAGACGAAATGCAGGTCCGAGGCGACCTTGCCGGAGGCGTCGAGCAGCAGCGCGGATGCGTCGAGGTCGTAGTCGGTGCCGGTGGTGGTGCGCACGTCCCAGCCCAGGCCGACCAGCACTGCGGTCAACCCCGGTGCCTCCTTGCTGAGCGAGACGTTGCCGCCCTTGGAGAGAGAAACTCCCACTGTTTTCCTCCTGATTGAGACCGTGCCTGATGCGGATCGTGCCGGGTGTTGCCGGGTGGTGCCGCAATCGAATCTACATCACTGTAGAAGTTGCGGGAGGCGGGATCCGGACACCCGGGCACCGGATGTCCTTACGATGGACCGCCCGTGACATGCGCGGCAGCGGAAGGGAGACAGGGCGTGGCGGATCACCGGCGTCCCCGGCGACGGGGACAGGGCGAGCTGGAGGTACAGGTCCTTTCGGCCCTGCGGGAGGCTGACGGCCCGGCGACCGCGGGCTGGGTGCAGGAACGGCTCGGCGGGGACCTCGCCTATACGACCGTCGTCACGATCCTGACCCGGCTGCTGGCCAAGGGAGTGGTGACCCGGGAGCGCGCGGGCCGGTCCTTCGCCTGGACGCCGGTCTCGGACCAGGCCGGGCTCGCGGCGCACAAGATGCGCAGGCTGCTCGACGGCGAGAGTGACCGGGAGGCCGTGCTGGCCAGCTTCGTCACCTCCCTCGAACCCGACGACGAACGTCTCCTGCGGGACCTGCTGGAGCAGGCCAAGGACGAAGGGGAAGTCTGAGAGCGCATGGGGGTGTTCGTCTTTCTGCCGCTCGTCCTGCCGCTGACCGCGTGGCCCGTGGCGCGGCTGGCCGAGCAGCATCTGCATCCGCGCGCCGCCACCAGGCTGGTGACCGCCGTCGCCGGTGTGATGGCGCTGTGCAGCACGGTGTGTCTGGGGCTGCTGATGGTGGTCGGGACCGCGCAACTGCCCGGCAACCCCCTGCCGGACGGCTGGTCCGACCCCGAGGTGCGCGAGGCCGTGCCGTACGACGAGGTGGCCGGCAAGGCGGCCATCCCGGCCCTGATCGCGGTCGCCGCGGTGTGCGGGCGCACCCTGGGGCGGCACACCCGCGTCCGCCGTCGCGCCCACCGGGCCCTGGCCGGACTGCCGGTCACGGAGGTGGCCGTGCTGCCCGACGCCGTGCCGTACGTCTACGCCCTGCCCGGCGACGGCAGGTCACGGGACCGGATCGTGGTGACCACGGCGCTGCTCACCGGTCTCCGGCCCGCCGAACGCCGGGCCCTGTTCGCCCACGAGCGGGCCCACCTGGCGGCCCGGCATCACCGGTTCCTGCTCGTCGCGCGCCTGGCCGCGGGCGCCAACCCCTTCCTGCGTCCGCTCGCCACCGCGGTGGCGTACACCACCGAGCGGTGGGCGGACGAGGAGGCGGCCCGTGTCCTCGGCGACCGCAGGGGCGTGGCCCGCGCGGTCGGCAGGGCGGCGCTGGTCGCCCGCGCCACCCCGGTTCCCACGCTCGCGGGATTCGCCACCCCCGGACCGGTCCCGCGCCGGGTGGCCGCCCTGCTCGGCCCCGCCCCGGTTCCCGCGCGCGGCTGGCCGCCCGGGTTCACCGCGGTCGGCATGGCCGTGTGGACGGCGGCCGCCGGGACCGCCGTCTCCGCCATGTCCTCCGCGAACTCCGCGGTGACGATGGTCCTCATCCTGCATGCGGCGACACCGCTGTAAGGCCACCGCCCGGGCCAGGAACAACCACGCGCCGAGAGCCGTTCTCTACAAGCGAGTAGAGACGCGCTTTGCGCATCCTTTACCATCGAGTGAAGGATCTCCACCGACCGAACGAACGAATGAACGACGAAGGAGCCAGAGTCCCGCAATGGGTGAGCCTCCCAGTACCGGCTGCGCCGCACTCCGACCACCGAAGGCCGACAGGGGATCGGGGGTGGCGCGGTGACCGAGGTCCTGCTGCTCCTCCTGGCCCTCCTGCTGACCCTGGCCTGCGCGGTCTTCGTCGCCGCCGAGTTCTCCCTGACCACCGTCGAGCGCGCCGACCTGGAGCGCGCGGCCCAGGCGGGTGAGCGCGGCGCCGAGGGCGCGCTGAAGGCCGTACGCCGACTGACCGTGCAGCTCTCCGGCGCGCAGCTCGGCATCACCGTCACCTCGCTGGTCATCGGCATGCTCGCCGAGCCGTCCCTCGCCGCACTGCTGCGCGGCCCGCTGCGGGCCGTCGGTCTGGGCGGCGCCGCCTCGTCGGTGGCGACCGTGCTGGGCGTGGTCGTCTCCACCGTCGTCCTGATGGTGGTGGGTGAACTGGTCCCCAAGAACTGGGCGATCTCCCGCCCGCTGGCCGTCGCCAAGGTGGTCGCAGGCCCGCAGCGCGGATTCACCGCGGCCTTCGGCCCGTTCATCCGGCACCTGAACAACACCGCCAACCGGTTCGTCCGCCGCATCGGCCTGGAACCCGCCGAGGAGCTGGCCTCCGCCCGCGCCCCCGAGGAACTGGTGGCGCTGGCCCGGCACTCGGCCGCCGAGGGCGCCCTGGAGGCCGACTCCGCCGAACTGTTCGTCCGTACCCTGCACCTGGGCGAGCTGACCGCCGAGAACGTCATGACGCCACGGGTCGACGTCAAGGCCCTGGAGGCGCACGCCACCGCCGCCGACGCGGCCAACCTCACCCACGCGACCGGCCTGTCCCGCTTCCCGGTCTACCGCGACAGCCTGGACGAGGTCGTCGGAACCGTCCACATCCGGGACGTCCTCGCCCTGCCGCCGGACCGGCGCGCCACGACACCGGTGACCGACCTGGCCAGCCCGCCCCTGCTGGTGCCCGACAGCCTCCCCGCCGACCGGCTGCTGGAACGGCTGCGGAGCGCGCGGACCATGGCCGTCGTCATCGACGAGTACGGCGGTACGGCGGGCCTGGTGACCATGGAGGACATCGTCGAGGAGGTCGTCGGTGAGGTCCGCGACGAACACGACCCCGTCGAACCGCCCGACCTGCTGCCCGCACAGTCGGGCGCGGACGGCCGCGCGGTCTGGGAGGCCGACGGATCCGTCCGCCTCGACCAGCTGGACGGGATAGGACTGACGGCACCGGAAGGCCCGTACGAGACCGTGGCCGGCCTGATCGCCACCCGGCTCGCCCGCATCCCCGCCAAGGGCGACACCCTGGACCTGGACGACGGCTGGCGGCTGCACGTCCTCGACGTCGAGCACCACCGCGCCGACCGCGTCCGCATCACCGCACCCGACCGGGCCCACGCACCGGTGCCCGCACAGGCGGGGGAGGAGTCCCGATGACCACGCTGCAACTCGCCATCGGCGCCCTGACCCTGCTCACCAACGCGTTCTTCGTGGGCGGCGAGTTCGCCCTGATCTCCGTCCGCCGCAGCCAGATCGAGCCGCGCGCGAAGGAGGGCGACACCCGGGCCCGGATGACCCTGTGGGGCCTGGAGCACCTCTCCGCGATGATGGCCACCGCCCAACTCGGCATCACCGTCTCCTCGTTGGTACTGGGCGCCGTCGCCGAACCGGCCATCGCGCACCTGCTGGAGCCCGCCTTCGAGGCGGCCCACGTCCCGCACGCCCTGGTGCACCCGATCGCGTTCGTCATCGCGCTCACCGTGGCCACGTATCTGCACATGCTGATCGGCGAGATGATTCCCAAGAACATCGCGCTGGCCGCGCCGGTCCCGACCGCCCTGCTGCTCGGCCCGCCCATGGTGGCGCTCACCCGCGCCCTGCGGCCTGTCGTGTTCGGCATCAACGCCTTCGCGAACACGCTGCTGAAGCTGCTGCGCGTCGAGCCCAAGGACGAGGTGGAGTCGGTGTTCACCGACGACCAGCTCGCCCGCATGGTGGTCGACTCCAGCCAGGCCGGCCTGCTGTCGCCCGCCGACGGCGAACGGCTGCGCGACGCGCTGGAGCTGGGCACCAGGCCGGTGGGAGAGATCCTCGTGCCCGCGCGGACGATGCGGACCGTCGCCCACACCGTCACCCCGGCCGAGTTGGAGCGGACGGCCGCCGAGGCGGGCTACTCCCGCTTCCCGGTCACCGGCCCGCGCGGCACCCTGCTGGGCTATCTGCACATCAAGGACACCCTCGGCGTCGCCGACCGCGACCGGCCGTTCCCGCGCGAGGTGCTGCACCCGGTCACCCGGGTACGCATCGACACCCCGCTGGACGACACGCTCACCGCGCTGCGCGCGGGCGGCAGCCACCTGGCCGCCGTCACCGGCCACACGGGCTCCGTCCTCGGGTTCGTGACCATGGAGGACGTCCTGTCCGAGCTGGTCGGACCGGCCCCCGCCGCAGCCTGACCGCCCCAGGGACCCGCCCCGGACAGGCCCGGCACACCCGTTTCCGCCGACTCGCGAGGAGGACGGGATCATCGGCTCGGTCGATGCCCGATCCGTCCCCGGCAGTCCGCCCGGGGGCGGACCGGGCCCGCCGGTGAGCCGGGACGCCCGGTGTGCGCGGTCGCCGAGGACCCCGCGGTCGCGGACGCGGGTGCCCCGCTGGCAGGGTGATCCTGGACGACCTCCTGGCCCGCTCCCGGCTTCCCGCTCCCCGCAACCGCGGACGGGTCGACCCTCCGGTCCGCGCCCTACTCCGGGTGCGACCGGCGCGGACCGGGCACCGCGTCCAGCCCCTCGGGGCCGGGCGCGGGCCGGGTACGGCGAGGCGGCTCAACGGCCGTGGACCGCAGGAACGCCCAGCTCGTGTCCGGCTCCACCGCGAAGCGGAACAGGCGCCGCACCGGCGGTGTGCACAGCAGGGCCCCCACCGCGGCCGCGACCACGGTGACGACGATCTCGCCCAGCGGCTGCCGGATCCACACCGGGTCGTACCAGCCCCAGAACTTCGCGCCCTGCGCGAGGAACCCGTGCAGCAGATAGGCGTACAGCGTGCCCGCGCCCAGCACGGTGAACCACATGGGCCGGCGCGGCACCCAGGCCAGGAAGCAGACGACCAGGAGCAGCGAGCAGCCGTACAGGATCACGGTCATCACGGGCCCGTACCAGAACGGCGCCCCGAGTTCGCCCGCGGTGTCCCGGTCGAAGAACCAGGCGCCGCTCGTCCGCGGCACCGCCCAGTACGCCACGGCGAGCGCCGCCACGAACACGGGGACCGACAGGATCCGCACCGCCCTGCGCCGCACCAGCCGGAAGTGCTCCGGCCGCAGGCACAGGCCCAGCACGAAGAACGGCAGGAACTGCAGGGCCCGTTGGAGAGCGAGGTCGTTGCCGATGTCCGGGGAGATCGTCGCCGGCACACCGATGGCCAGCGTGAGCGGCAGCGGCCACCGCACGAGCCGCCACAGCGGGGTGGTCAGCCGCCAGATGAACAGCGCCGCCAGGAACCAGGTCAGATACAGCGGGTTGAGCAGCGTGATCGGGCGCTCCGGCACCTGGTCGGTCCACCGGGTGAAGAGCGTGTACGCGGTCTCGAAGACGACGTAGGGCACGGCCACCCCGGTGACCAGGCGTTCGATTCGTCGCGCGCTCCAGTCGAAACCGCGCGAGAAGTAGCCGGAGACGATGATGAACGCCGGCATGTGGAACGCGTAGACCACCATGTAGGCCGCCGTGACGGCCCGGCTTCCGCCCCGCAGCGGCTCCCAGGCGTGGGCCACCACCACGAGCACGATCGCCAGGTACTTGGCGTTGTCGAAGAACGCGTCCCGGCGCACCGCCTCCGACCCGGGCGAGTCCCTCGCCGGCGCCGCCGCGCGGCCGGACGCCGCCGTCCGTGTGGTGTCGCTCATCCCGCCCCCTGTCGTGCACGTGTGAAACCCGTGAGGGAAGATGCGCGTCTTACGAGAGTTACGGCAGTGGCGTCGAGAGAGAGCATCCGGGGCGCCTTGCCGATCCGACGCGACGTAAACGCACCTGTTTTCGAAGTGACGTAAACGCACCCGTTCTCGAAAGGGCCGCCCGTGTCCTCCACCTCGCCCCGGCCGGACGGCACCGTCCGCGTGATCACCCTCGGCGGAACCATCGCCATGACCCGCGGTGCCGAGGCGGGCGGTGTGACCCCGAGCCTGACCGGAGCCGATCTCGTCGCCGCGGTACCGGAGCTGCGTGATGTCGCGCACCTCACGGTCGAGGACTTCCGCCGGCTGCCGGGTGCCTCACTGACCCCCGAGGACATCGCGGCCCTCGTGATGCGCGTCGCCGAGGCGGAGGCCGAGGGCGTGCACGGCGTGGTGGTCACCCAGGGCACCGACACGCTGGAGGAGACGGCCTTCCTGGCGGACCTCCACCACGGGGGCGACATGCCGCTCGTCTTCACCGGAGCCATGCGCAACCCGAGCCTGCCGGGTGCCGACGGCCCGGCCAACCTCCTGGCCGCCGTACGCACGGCCGCGTCGCGGGACGCCCGCGGCCACGGCGTCCTGGTCGTCATGGGGGACGAGATCCACGCCGCCGGGCAGGTGCGCAAGATGCACACCACGAGCGTCGCCGCCTTCGTCTCGCCAGGCACCGGGCCCGTCGGGCACGTCGTGGAAGGCGTTCCCCGTCTGCACGGCCGGGCGGTCCGGCACCCGTGCGTGCCCCTGCCCCGGGACGGCCACCCGCGCGTCGAAGTGGTCACGGCCACGCTCGGCAGCGACGGCGCGCTGCTCGACGCCCTCGCGGACAGGGTCCAGGGGCTGGTCGTCGCCGCCTTCGGCGCCGGTCACGTCCCGGCCTCCTGGTGCGACCGCCTCGAAGCGCTCGCCGCGGCCATGCCCGTCGTCCTCGCCTCCCGCATCGGCACCGGACCGGTCCTCGCGAGCACCTACGCCTTCCCCGGCTCCGAGAGCGACCTGCTCGCCCGCGGCCTCATCGGCGCCGGATCCCTCGACCCGTTCAAGGCCCGCCTCCTGCTGGGCGCCCACCTGGCGGCAGGCAGCTCCCGCGCCGAGACCGAGGCGGCGTTCGCGAGCCGCCGCTGACCCCGGCGCCGGTCGGGCTTGGCGCAAACGTGGCCGGCGCTTTGCCGCTTCTGCGTTGTTCGCCCCCGCGTCCCGAACCTAGCCTCGCCTGCGGATCTAGGAGGCGGGCATGCTGCAGTACGTCCGAGAACAGGCAACGGGGCTCACCAAGGACCAGCGGAACGCCTTCGTCGCGGCCTATCTGGGCTGGGCGATGGACGCCTTCGACTACTTCCTCGTCGTCCTCGTCTACAGCGAGATCGCCGACGACTTCCACGTCTCCCTCACCGACATGGCGTTCCTGACCACCGCCACCTTGGTGATGCGTCCTGTCGGCGCCCTGATCTTCGGCATGTGGGCGGACCGCGTCGGCCGCCGCCTGCCGCTCATGATCGACGTCGTCTTCTACTCGGTGATCGGGTTCGCCTGCGCCTTCGCGCCCAACTACACCGTGCTGCTCGTGCTGCGACTGCTGTACGGCATCGGGATGGGCGGCGAGTGGGGCCTGGGCGCGGCGCTGGCCATGGAGAAGATCCCGACCGCCCGCCGCGGCTTCTGGTCCGGTCTGCTCCAGAGCGGCTACTCGCTGGGCTATCTGCTCGCCGCGGTGGCGTTCTTCGTCATCGAGCCCGTCTTCGGCTGGCGCGGACTGTTCGCCTTCAGCCTGGTGCCGGCCCTGGTCGCCCTGTGGGTGCGCAGCCGGGTTGAGGAGAGCGAGGTGTGGGAGAAGAGCGTCCAGCTCAACCGCACCCCCGCCCACCAGGTGTTCAGGAACCCGGCCGTGCTGCGGCGCTTCGTGTACCTGGTGGCGCTGATGACCGCCTTCAACTGGATGTCGCACGGCACCCAGGACATCTACCCCACCTTCGTGAAGAAGGGGCTGGACCTCTCCGCGAACACCTCGATCGCGATCGCCGTGGTCTACAACATCGGCGCCATCATCGGCGGCGTGGTGCTCGGCGCCTACTCCGAGCGGCTGGGCCGACGCCGGACGATCATGATCGCGGCGGCCGCGGGCCTGGTCGTGGTGCCCTTCTTCGTGCTCTCCACCACGGTCGGATGGCTGATGCTCTCCTCCTTCCTGATGCAGGTGTGCGTCCAGGGCGCCTGGGGCGTCATCCCGGCGCATCTGACCGAGATGAGCCCCGACTCCATCCGCGGCTTCTACCCGGGCGTCACCTACCAGCTGGGCAATCTGATCGCCGCCCTCAACCTGCCGATCCAGGAGGCCCTCGCCGACCACCACGGATATCCGACGGCCATGGCGTCGACGGTGGTGCCCACCCTGGTCGTGGTGATCCTGCTCAGCGCCCTCGGCACCGAGGCCAAGGGCATCCGCTTCGGCGCGACGGGCACGCGGGTGCCGAGTCCCGCCGGGGCGGACGGTGCGCAGACCTGAGACGGCCCCGGGGCGGCTGCTGTCGCGGGACCGTGCCGTCGAGGGCGCGCTGTCGCTCGTACGGTCCAAAGAGTCGTGTGATGGTCGGGTTTTCGATCTTCTTCTCCTTACGATCCGCAGGTCCGCCGCATTCCGGTTCGGGTCCGTGGAACCGGCGTGCCCGTGCACCGCCGACCGTGAACCAGGACCGCATGAGCTCAGCAGACCGCCGACTGCGGGCCGCGGCCCGTCACTTCGGCCGCCGACGCTTCCTCTCCCTGACCGCCGCGGCCGCCGCGCTGGCCTTCGCCACGAACGTCCCGGCCGCAGGCGCGGCGGGCGTCCGCAGGATGGACCCGTCGAAGATCCCCGTCGATCCGTTCACCCTGGGCGTCGCCTCCGGGGACCCGCTGCCGGACTCCGTGGTGCTGTGGACCCGGCTGGCGCCCGCACCGTACGAACCGGGCGGCGGCATGGCCGGGCTGGCCGCCGTGGTCCTGTGGGAGGTGGCCCTGGACGAGCGGTTCGCCGCCGTGGTCCGCACCGGCGCCGCCGTCGCCCACCCCGAGTACAACCACACCGTGCACATCGAGGTCGGCGGCCTGGACCCGGACCACCGGTACTTCTACCGCTTCAGGGCCGGAACGTGGATCAGCGAGACCGGCCGCACCCGTACCGCCCCCGCCCGCACCTCGGCCGCCAACCGCCTGACCTTCGCCGCCGTGTCCTGCCAGGCCTTCCACGACGGCTACTTCACCGCCCACCGGCACCTCGCCGAGGACGACGTGGACCTCGTCCTCCATGTCGGTGACTACCTCTACGAATACCCCGTGAACTCCGCCGGCGGCGCCCGCGGCTACCCCACCGGCACCCTGCCCTCCGTCTTCAACCGGGAGACCGTCACGCTGGAGGACTACCGGCTTCGCTACGCCCTGTACAAGAGCGACCCGGACCTGCGGGCGGTGCACGCGGCCCACCCGTTCGTCGTCACCTGGGACGACCACGAGACCGAGAACAACTACGCGGGCGCGGTCGACGAGCACGGCGGCCCGCCCGAGGCGTTCCTGCTGCGCCGGGCCGCCGCCTACCGCGCCTACTGGGAGAACCAGCCGCTGCGCACCGCCCAGCTGCCGGTCGGCTCCGACCTGCGGCTCTACCGGCGCCTGCACTGGGGCACCCTCGCCCAGTTCGACGTGCTCGACACCCGCCAGTACCGCTCCGACCAGGCCTACGGCGACACCAGGCACGTGCCCGGACCGGAGTCGGACGACCCGGCGCGCACCATGACCGGGCAGGCGCAGGAGGACTGGCTGATCGACGGCTGGCGCACCTCGGACGCGGTGTGGAACGTCATGCCCCAGCAGGTCTGCTTCTCCCAGCGCAGACTGGACCTCAACGCCGCGTCACTGATGTCCATGGACGCCTGGGACGGCTATCGCGCCTCCCGCGACCGGATTCTCGCCGGGGCGAAGGCGACCGGCATCGAGAACCTGATGGTCCTCACGGGTGACGTCCATGTGGGGTACGCCTTCGACATCAAGGACGTCTTCGACGACCCGGCGTCCAGGACCCTGGGGACGGAGATCGTCGCCACCTCGATCGCGAGCGGCAAGGACGGCGCCGAGAAGCCCGGCACCTGGGACACCTACATGAAGGCCAACCCGCACCTGAGGTTCTACGACGGGCGGCGCGGCTACGTCCGGGTCGCCCTGGGGCAGCGGGAGGCCCGGGCCGACTTCAGGACCGTCTCGGCGGTGACGACCCCGGGGGCGCCGATCGCGACGCCGGGGTCCTTCGTCGTCGAGGCGGGGAACCCGGGCCTGGAACCCGTGTGAGGCCGATGTGACACCGGTGTGAGAAGTGTCCCGTCGGGCGGGGATTCCGGGCCGCGGCGTGGGATCGCTATCATCCGATAGGAACTATTTGGGGTTAATGCCCTGAATCGGCAGAAATCCCCTCGGAGCGATCCATGTCCCGCAAGCGCCCCCCGCACGACGGCGACGAGCTGCTGGCCAGGCTCGGATCGCTGACGTCCCGGGCGCGCGAGCACGCGGAGCTCCAGCGCTCCCGGGTCGAGCTGGCCATCGCCCTCCAGCGCGGCATGCTGCCCGCCGAGATGCCCACCGAGCCCGGTTTCCATCTGGCGGTCCGCTACGCACCGGCCTGCCACGGCCTCAACGTCGGCGGGGACTGGTACGACGCCTTCCGCATGCCCGACGGCCGGATAGGACTGTCCATCGGGGACGTGCAGGGCCACAACATCGAGGCCGCCGCCTTCATGGGGCAGGTGCGGGTCGGTCTGCGCGCCCTGGCCTCCGTGACGAGCGAGCCCGGCGAGCTCCTCGCCCGCACCAACGACCTCCTGCTCTCCCTCGGCACCGACCTCTTCGCCACCTGCACCTTCATGCGCCTCGACCCGGCCACCGGCGTCCTGGAGAGCGCCCGGGCCGGACACGTCCCCTGCGTCTGGGCCACGGCGGACGGCAAGTCCGGTGTCGCCGACGACGAGGCCGGCCCGCCCCTCGGCGTCCAGGCCGGCATGACCTACCCCGTGACCCGGTACCGCCTCACCACCGGCGGTGTGTTCGTCCTGCTCACGGACGGGGTGGTCGAGGGCCCGTCCATGGAGGTCGACCAGGGACTGGACCAGGTCGTACGACTGGCGGGGGTCGCCGCCGTGGCGGGCATGGACGCGAGCGCGCTCGCCGCCGCCGTGATCCGGGGCGCGGACCGGGTGGGGCACGAGGACGACGCGGCCGTGCTGGTCGTGGGGTACGACGGAGCGGCGGAGGCCCCCCACGTGAGGGTGGCGGGCGCGGCCGAAGTTCAGCCGTAGGGCGTCACGCCGCCGCTCTCACCTCGCCGGAACGGCGGGGCCGGTGTCTGATGGCTGGTGTGGTGGGTAACGAGGAGCTGCGCCGGACGGGCGTCTTCGTTCTCCGGACACTGGGCGTCGCCGCCTGCTACTACGCCGCCGGGCGGCTCGGGCTGTTGCGGAACCTGGTCGTCGAGGGCGCGGTGTTCACCCCCATCTGGCCGCCGACCGGGGTCGCGGTGGCCTGTCTGCTGGTGTTCGGACTCAGTGCGTGGCCGGGCATCGCCCTCGGTGTCCTGCTCGTCATCATGCATCTCACCTCGCTGTCGCCCGAGGTGCTCGGCAATCTGGCGGGCAACACCGCCGCCCCCGTCTGCGCCTACCTCATGCTGCGCCGGGTGGGCTTCCGCACCGACCTCAGCCGGCTGCGGGACGGCCTGGCACTGGTGTTCCTCGGCGCCCTGACAGGCATGCTGATCAGCGCCACGGTGGGTGTCGGCATGCTCGTCGTCACGGGCCACCTCACCACGGGAGGCTTCTGGTCCGTCTGGCTGGCCTGGTGGGTCGGCGACGCGATGGGCGTCCTGATCGTCACGCCGCTTCTGCTGTTGCTGCACGCGACACGATGGCCCCCGAACCTGTCCCGCTGGCCGGAGGCGACCGGACTCGCCGTCTTCACCTGCGCCGTCGTCCCCCTGGTCACACACAGCACGGTCAGCGTGCTGTTCCTGGTCTACCCCCTGCTGATCTGGGCGGCCTTGCGCTTCCAGCTCGTCGGCAGCATGCTCTGCGCCCTGTTCACCTCCGTCATGGCCACCGTCGCCGCCACGGACGGGGCCGGCCCCTTCCACGGGCTGACCCACATCGAGGTGATGATCAAACTCCAGGCCTTCAACGGCACCATGGCCCTCACCGCCCTGCTCCTGTCGGCGGTGATCACCGAGCAGCGCAACACCCGGCGCTCGGTGGAGCGGGCCTGCCAGGAGCTGGTGGAGGTGCTGGAACACCTCACCGCGGGCGACGCGCCACGGGGCCAGCCAACGAGGGAGCCCGACCGGCCGCGACCGGACCAGCCGGACCAGGCGCAGTGGTGAACGCCATGTCGGTGAACGCCATGCCGGTGATCGGCCGGCGTGGCGCTCGGTCGGCGCGCCCCGCCGAGCGGGGGTGACTTCGGCGGGCGGGGTCGCCGGACACCGGTCCGGGGGCCCACTCGCGCAGCGCGGCCCTGACAAGGAAAGATGAGGGCGTCAACGTAGGACAAGTCATGTGTGGGAGCGGGCAGATGCAACACGAGCGAGCGGGCAGGCCGGCCGGTCCTGAGGATCTCGTCGACGTCGCCCGGCTGGTCACGGCGTACTACGCGGCGCAGCCCGACCCGGCCGAGCCGGGCCAGCGCGTCGCGTTCGGGACCTCCGGACACCGCGGATCGTCCCTGGCGACCTCGTTCAACGAGGCACACATCGCCGCCACCAGCCAGGCCATCTGCGAGTACCGCGCGAGCCAGGGCACCGACGGCCCCCTCTTCCTGGGCGCCGACACCCACGCCCTGTCGGAACCGGCCAGGGTCACGGCCCTGGAGGTCTTCGCGGCCAACGACGTCTCGGTCCTCATCGACAGCGCCGACGGCTACACGCCCACCCCGGCCGTCTCGCACGCCATCCTCACCCACAACCGCGGACGGACCTCGGGCCTCGCGGACGGCGTCGTGGTCACGCCCTCCCACAACCCGCCCACCGACGGCGGGTTCAAGTACAACCCGCCCAACGGCGGCCCGGCGGCCTCGCAGGCGACCTCCTGGATCCAGGACCGGGCCAACGAGATCATCGCCGGCGGCCTGAAGGACGTACGGCGCATCCCGCACGCGCGGGCCCTCGCCGCGGCGACCACCGGCCGCTACGACTTCCTCGGCACCTACGTCGCCGACCTGCCGAGCGTGCTGGACCTGGACGCGATCCGTACGGCGGGCGTCCGGATCGGCGCCGATCCGCTCGGCGGGGCGTCGGTCGCCTACTGGGGCCGGATCGCCGAGGCGCACGGGCTCGACCTGACCGTGGTCAACCCGCACACCGACCCCACCTGGCGGTTCATGACGCTGGACTGGGACGGCAAGATCCGCATGGACTGCTCGTCCCCCTACGCCATGGCCTCGCTCATCGAGCAGCGCGACCGGTACCAGATCTCCACCGGCAACGACGCCGACGCCGACCGGCACGGCATCGTCACCCCGGACGCGGGGCTGATGAACCCCAACCACTACCTGGCCGTGGCCATCTCCTACCTCTACTCCCGCCGCGAGGGCTGGCCCGCCGACGCGGGCATCGGCAAGACCCTGGTGTCGTCCGGGATGATCGACCGGGTCGCCGCCGACCTGGGCCGCCGGCTCGTCGAGGTCCCCGTCGGATTCAAGTGGTTCGTGGACGGCCTCGTCGACGGGACGATCGGGTTCGGCGGCGAGGAGTCGGCCGGCGCGTCCTTCCTGCGTCGCGACGGCTCGGTGTGGACCACCGACAAGGACGGCATCATCCTCGCGCTGCTCGCCGCCGAGATCACGGCCGTCACCGGGAAGACGCCGTCCCAGCACTACGCCGGCCTGACCGACCGCTTCGGCGAGCCCGCCTACGCCCGCATCGACGCGCCCGCCTCCCGCGAGGAGAAGGCCCTGCTGGGCCGGCTCTCCCCGGCCCAGGTCGGCGCCAAGTCCTTCGCCGGTGAGGATGTCACCGCCGTCCTCACCGAGGCCCCGGGCAACGGCGCGGCCATCGGCGGCATCAAGGTCACCACCGCCAACGCCTGGTTCGCGGCCCGCCCCTCGGGCACCGAGGACGTCTACAAGATCTACGCCGAGTCCTTCCTCGGCCCCGACCACCTCACCCAGGTCCAGGAGGAGGCCAGGGCAGTGGTCCAGGCGGCGCTGGGCGAGTGAACCCCACGCTGCCTCAAGCGACACGCAGGTCGAGCAGTTGTCGCGTGTGCTCGGGCACATGGTTGCCGGCGAGGCCGTCGATGAGGGTCGCCAGCGGAAGCGGCTGGTCCACCGCGACGGCGTCGTTCGACAGCAGGAGTGTCGGTACGAGGACCGCGGCGGCCTGATCGTCGAGCTGATCGGCGATGTCGCACAGGACGCCGGCCTGGCGTCGCACATGGTCGATCAGCTCCGCCCGGTCCGCGTGCCGGGCGATGATGCGGTCGAGATTCCAGACGTCCAGGGAGACCCGGTTGTCGAGGGTGGGCCGCCCGCCGGCGACGACCCCCAGGGCGACCGCCGCGACCGCCGCGTCGAGGCTGAGGAGATGGGCCAGCACGTGGTCGGCGTCCCAGCCTCCGTCGGCCGCCTTGCCCAGGCCGGGCGCGGCTGCGGCGTCGAACAATCCGTCGTAGGCGCTGCGCAGTGCGGTGGTGTCCATGGGGTGTGTTCCTTCACTCGCGGGGAGGGCGGCCGGTGGGGGAGCGGAGTCTCCGGGCTCTGGTCGAGAGGGGTGGCATCGGATCCTGGTCGGGGAGCGGGGAGCGGGGAGCGGGGAGCGGGGAGCGGGGAGCGGGGAGCGGGGCGCGGGGCGCGAGAGGGCGTGGAGCCGGGCGCCCGGTCGGGTGGCGCGGCGCCTGGATCCTGCGGCAAGGGCGAGGTGATGGGGCTCTGTTCAGGAGGCGCGGGGGCTCGACCCCTGGGCAGGGGCGCGGAGCCGAACCCCCGGTGAGGTGTGGAGCCTGGGGCCTGGACGGCGCAGGGGCTCCGGTCGCGGGTGCCGTGGGCGGCGCCGGGCCCCGGTTCAGGAGGTGTGGGCGTCCGGGCCCGGTTCGGGGGGCGTGGAGTCCGCGTCCCGCTCCGCCGCCTCGGCGACGCGTTTGATGGTCGCCAGGCGGCGGTCCCAGTCGGCCGCCAGTGAGGCCATCCAGCGTGCCGTCGCGTCCAGGGCGGCGGGGCGGACCGCGTACCGCACCTCGCGTCCGACCCGGCCACCGGTGACCAGCCCGGCCGCGTCCAGGACGGCGAGGTGTTTGACCACCGCCTGCCGTGAGACGGGGAGTTGCTCGGCGAGCGTGGTAGCGGTGGCCTCGCCCCGGGCGGCGAGCAGATCCAGCAGCTGCCGCCGTGTCGGGTCGGCCAGCGCGCCGAGGACGCTGTCGACGACGTCGGCGGTGCCGGGGCGTTCCTCCGTCACGTGGAGGGCTGCTCGGCGCGCGACTTGAGCGCGTCGAGTTCCAGGGGCCAGCCCTGGGAGTGGTCCTTGTGGTTCTGGCTGCGCAGTTCCTCGGACCCGGCCAGCGCCGTGAACCCGCTCTCCACGACCCGGAGCCGGGTGTGGTCGCCTTCTTCGCTCAACGTGAACTCCACCAGGGTGCTGTTGTTCTCACGCAGCTCCTCCCCGGGGAACGCGCTGGTCCAGCGGTACGCCAGATACGTCGGCGGCCGCACCTTCTCCACCCGCACGGGGAAGTCGCCGTGCTCGGGGT
Source organism: Streptomyces lincolnensis (assembly GCF_021173675.1). Lineage (GTDB taxonomy): Bacteria > Actinomycetota > Actinomycetes > Streptomycetales > Streptomycetaceae > Streptomyces > Streptomyces lincolnensis_B. The sequence goes on from NZ_JAIHON010000003.1 coordinate 443,469, forward strand.
TCTTCGCCACCATCGTCTCGCCCTCCCTTGCCACCGTGCCCGGCAGGCTCGCCTTGTCGGCCACCCAGAACCCGGGCTGGGCCACCAGCGACCAGACCCGCTCCAGGGGTGCCGCGATCAGGGTCTCGCGCTCGATTCGGTCCTCGCTCATGAGGGGCTCCTTCATCGACGTCATTGATGCAACTCCAGGGTTGCACGTCCACCACCCAAGGCGCAACCCTGGAGTTGCACCTTGGGTGGTGGTGACGACCTGCGCGCTACACCGAAGCCCGCTCCAGTCGGACGATCACGCTCTTAGACGTCGGCGTGTTACTGATGTCCGCCACGCTGTCGAGCGGGACCAGGACGTTGGTCTCCGGGTAGTAGGCGGCGGCGGAGCCCGGGGGAGTGGGGTAGGCGACGACGCGGAAGCCGTCGGCGCGGCGTTCCGAGCCGTCGGTCCAGATGCTGATGAGGTCGACGAGGGTGCCGTCGGGCAGGTCGAGGTCGGCGAGGTCGGAGGCGTTGACGAGGACGACGCGCCGGCTGCCCTTGATGCCCCGGTAGCGGTCGTCCATGGCGTAGGGGACGGTGTTCCACTGGTCGTGGGAGCGCAGGGTCTGGAGGACGAGGTGGCCCTCGGGCGCGTCCAGGGCCGTGAAGGCGTTGGCGGTGAAGAGGGCCTTGCCGCTGGGCGTGCGGAACACCCGCTCGTTGACGGGGTTGGGGAGGCGGAAGCCGCCCGGGCGCCGTACCCGCTCGTTGAAGTCCTCGAAACCGGGGACGACATGGGCGATACGGTCGCGGACCAGGTCGTAGTCGGCCTCGAAGTCCGCCCAGGGGATGTCCGGTTCGGCACCCAGGACCCGGCGGGCGAGGCGGGTGATGATGGAGACCTCGCTCAGCAGGTGCGGGGAGGCTGGGGCGAGGCGGCCGCGGGTGGCGTGGACCTCGCTCATGGAGTCCTCGACCGTCATGAACTGCTCCCCGCCCGCCTGGACGTCACGGTCGCTGCGGCCGAGCGTGGGCAGGATCAGCGCCGTCCGTCCGCACACCGCGTGGGACCGGTTGAGCTTGGTCGAGATGTGCGCGGTGAGGCGGCAGTTTCGCATGGCGCGTTCGGTGACGTCGCTGTCCGGAGTGGCCCGGACGAAGTTGCCCGCCACGCCGAGGAAGAGCTTGGCGCGGCCGTCGAGCATGGCCCGGATGGAGTCGACGGAGTCAAGGCCGTGCGCCGTCGGGGCGGTGAAACGGAACTCGGCGCCCAGCCGGTCGAGGAAGGGCTGCGGCATGCGCTCCCAGATGCCCATCGTGCGGTCGCCCTGTACGTTGCTGTGTCCGCGGACCGGGCACACCCCGGCGCCCGGACGGCCGATGTTCCCGCGCAGCAGGAGGAAGTTGACGACCTCCCTGATGGTGGGCACGCCGTGTTTGTGCTGGGTGAGGCCCATGGCCCAGCACACGATGACGCTGCGGCTGTTCAGGACGCGTTCGTGGACCCGCTCGATCTCGTCGCGGCTCAGGCCGGTGGCCGCCAGCACCGCGTCCCAGGACGTCGTGGCGCGGATGTGCTCGGCGAAGGCGTCGTAGCCCGTGGTGTGCGCCTCGATGAACTCCCGGTCCAGGACGGTGCCCGGTTCCTTGTCCTCGGCCTCCAGCAGCATCAGGTTGAGCGCCTGGAACAGGGCCAGATCGCCGCCCGGCCGGATCTGCAGGAACTGGTCGGCGATGTCCGTGCCGCGGCCGATGATCCCGCGCGCCTTCTGCGGGTGCTTGAAGCGCAGCAGCCCCGCCTCGGGCAGCGGGTTGACGGCGACGACGCTGCCGCCGCGACGCTTGGTCTCCTCCAGCGCGGTCAGCATGCGCGGGTGGTTGGTGCCGGGGTTCTGCCCGACGACGAAGACCAGGTCGGCGTTGTACAGATCGTCCAGGCCGACACTGCCCTTGCCGATGCCCAGGGTCTCGTTCAGGGCCGAACCGCTGGACTCGTGGCACATGTTGGAGCAGTCCGGCAGGTTGTTGGTGCCGAAGGCCCGCGCGAACAGCTGGAGCAGGAACGCCGGCTCGTTGGCCAGCCGCCCGGAGGTGTAGAACAGCGCCTCGTCCGGGTGGGCCAGGGCGCGGAGCTCGTCGGCGAGCAGGTCCAGTGCCTCGTCCCAGCCGATGGGCTCGTAGTGCGTGGCGCCCTCGCGGAGCACCATCGGCTCGGTCAGCCGGCCCTGCTGGTTGAGCCAGTGATCCGACTTGCGGCTCAGTTCGTCGACCGAGTGCTGACGGAAGAAGTCGGCGCTCACCCTGCGGGAGGTGGCCTCGTCGCTGATGTGCTTGGCGCCGTTCTCGCAGTACTCGTTGCGGTGCCGCTGCCCCGGCGCGGGTTCCGGCCAGGCGCAGCCCGGGCAGTCGAAGCCCTTCGCCTGGTTGATGTTCAGCAGCGTCAGCGCGGTGCGCTTCGGCGAGGTCTGGCCCAGCGCGTACTTCAGGGCGTGGGCGACCGCCGGAGCGCCGGTGGCCCATGTCCGGGGAGCCGTCACCGACAGCTCGCCCTCATCCGGTTCGTCGCCGTCCCGCACCGCGCACCACGCCCTCTCCGTCATTCGCCTCCCCACTCTTCGCCAGGCCATCGGCCCAGGTCAAAGCGGTAGTTGTTATCGCGTGATAGGCCGCACCGATCAGATCGGGCGGTCGCCGGGACGGTACGCGTGGCGCGGTGGATCATTGAGGCGTGCTGCTCCGCCAACTCGAGTACCTCGTCGCCCTCGCCCGCGCCCGCCACTTCGCGAAGGCGGCGCAGGCCTGCTACGTCTCCCAGCCGGCCCTGTCCGAGGGAATCCGCAAACTGGAGGAGGAACTCGGCATCCCCCTGGTCCAGCGCGGGCGCAGGTTCGACGGGCTGACCCCCGAGGGCGAGCGGGTCGTGGTCTGGGCGCAGCGCATCCTCGCCGACCGCGACGCGATGCAGGGCGAGATCCAGGCCCTGCGGGCCGGGCTCACCGGGCGGCTGCGCATCGGGACCGTGCCCACCGCGGCCACCGCGGTCGCGCTGCTGACCCAGCCGTTCTGCGCCGCCAACCCGCTGGCCACGGTCCAGGTCTTCGCCGACCTCCAGGCCGAGGACATAGTGAACAGACTCCGGACGTACGAGCTCGACGCCGCCGTGACCTATCACAGCTCGGTCGCGGCCCACGACTTCACGTTCGTCCCGCTGTACCGGGAACGCTATGTCCTGCTGACGCAGCGGACCGCCCCCGACTCCGGTCCCGCCGACATCTCCTGGGAGGAGGCGGCCCAGTACCCCCTGTGCCTGCTGCACCCGATGATGCAGGGCCGCCAGGTCCTCGACGCCGTGTTCGAGGCGGTGGGCGTCACCGTGACCCCGCGCGTGGAGACCGACTCGATCGCCTCCCTGTTCGCCCAGGTCAGGGCCGGACAGTGGGCGAGCGTCGTGCCGCACGCCTGGCTGCACGTCTTCGGCGTCCCCGCGGGCATGCACGCCGTGCCCCTGGTCCGCCCCGTCCGCACGGAACGCATCGGCCTGGTGCTTCCGGCCCGCGCACCCGTGCCCGTGATCGGCCAGGCCCTCATCGACGTCGCCGGGCAGGCCGACATCGCGGCGGCGCTGGAGCGGCTGCCCGACTAGCGGTGCTTCAGTCATGGGTTCTTTTGTCGTGCAAGGCGTGGGAGAGCCTGCCGTACACCCCAGTGAAATCCGGGCATGGCATCGAAAAGAGTCGAATGTTGAGCGGCCTGTCGACAACAGACATCCTATGAGTCGAAGCTGTCCCCATGGATCGCAGACACTTCCTCGCATGGTCGACCACGGCCGGAGTCGGCGTGACACCTCTGATGACGACCGGTGGACCGGCCGCGGCCGCGGGCCCCGCCAGGACGGAGGACGCGGCCGGGCCCGACGCGCGGCCCGGTGATCTCACCCTCTGGTACCCCCGTCCGGCCTCCGCCTGGCTGGAGGCGCTGCCCATCGGCAACGGGCGGCTCGGAGCGATGGTCTTCGGCGGCACCGACCGCGAAGTGCTCCAGCTGAACGAGGACACGGTGTGGGCGGGCGGCCCCTACGAACCCGCCAATCCGAAGGGCCTCGCGAGTCTCCCCGAGATCCGCAGGCGGGTCTTCGCGGGGGAGTGGGCGGACGCGCAGTCGCTGATCGACTCGGACTTCCTCGGCATCCCCGTGGGCGAGTTGATGTACCAGACCGTAGGGGACCTGAGGCTGTCCTTCGCGGCCACGGGCGAGATCGGCGACTACCGGCGCACGCTCGACCTCGACTCCGCCGTCACCGCCGTCCACCACACCCGGAGCGGGGTGACTCATCGTCGGGAGTGCTTCGCCAGCCATCCCGACCAGGTAATTGTCATGCACCTGACGGCAGGCGAATCGGGTGCCGTCTCCTTCACCGCCGCCTTCGACAGTCCCCAGAGCGTGACCGCCTCGTCGCCCGACCGGATCACCGTCGCGATCGACGGAACCACCGAGACCCGCGAGGGCATCACCGGTCAAGTGCGCTTCCGGGCACTGGCCCGCGCCCGGGCCCACGGTGGGACGGTCAGCAGCGAGAACGGCACCCTCACGGTCACGGGAGCCGACTCCGTCACCCTGCTGGTCTCCGTCGGCACCAGCTACACCGACTACCGCAATCCCACCGGCGACCACACGGCCCGCGCCGCCGCTTTCCTCGACGCCGCCTCGGACACGCCGTACGCCCGGCTCCGCGAGCGGCATGTCGCCGACCACCGGCGCCTGTTCCGGCGGGTGGAACTCGACCTCGGCACGACCGGGGCCGCGGCGCTCCCCACCGACGAACGGGTGGCGAACTTCGCCTCCGCGGCCGACCCGCACCTGGTCGCCCTGCACTTCCAGTACGGGCGCTACCTGCTGATCGCCTCGTCACGGCCCGGCACCCAGCCCGCCACCCTCCAGGGCATCTGGAACGACTCGCTCAGCCCGCCCTGGGACTCCAAGTACACGATCAACATCAACACGGAGATGAACTACTGGCCGGCGACCGTCACCAACCTCCTGGAGTGCTGGGAACCGGTCTTCGACCTGCTCGCGGACCTGTCCGTGGCGGGGGCCACCACCGCGCGGGTGCAGTACGGCGCCGGGGGGTGGGTCACCCACCACAACACCGACGCCTGGCGTGGCACCGCCCCGGTGGACGGCGCGTTCTGGGGCATGTGGCAGACCGGCGGCGCCTGGCTGGCCACCGCGATCTGGGAGCACTACCTCTTCACAGGCGACACATCGGCACTGGCCCGGCGCTATCCGGTGCTGCGGGGCGCGGTGCGGTTCTTCCTCGACACCCTGGTCACCGATCCGGCGAGCGGACACCTCGTCACCTGCCCGGCCGTGTCACCGGAGAACGCCCATCACGAGGGGGTGTCCGTCTGCGCCGGCCCGACCATGGACAACCAGATCCTGCGGGACCTCTTCGACGGGTTCGTCAGCGCCTCGGAGCTCCTCGGCGAGGACGCGGACGCCGGGATGCGCTCCGCGACGCGGGCGGCGAGGGAGAAACTGCCGCCCATGAGGATCGGCGCCCGGGGCCAGTTGCAGGAGTGGCAGCAGGACTGGGACGCGGGCGCTCCCGAGCAGGGCCACCGGCACGTCTCGCATCTGTACGGCCTGCATCCCAGCAACCAGATCACCGCACGGGAGACACCGGAACTGTTCGCCGCGGCCCGCAGGACGCTGGAGCAGCGCGGGGACGCGGGAACCGGCTGGTCGCTCGCCTGGAAGATCAATTTCTGGGCGCGGCTGGCGGAGGGCGCCCGCTCCTACGAGCTCCTGTCCGACCTGCTCACCCCCGAGCGGACCGCGCCGAACCTCTTCGACCTGCATCCGCCGTTCCAGATCGACGGCAACTTCGGCGCCACGGCCGGTGTGTCGGAGTGGCTGCTCCAGTCCCACGCGGGCGAGCTGCACCTGCTGCCCGCGCTGCCTCCCGCACTGCCGTCCGGCCGGGTACGCGGTCTGCTGGCGCGCGGCGGCTTCGAGGTGGACCTGACGTGGCACGAGGGCGCCTTGCGGGCGGGCACGCTCCGCTCCCGCTCCGGCGGACGGGCGGTCGTACGGTCCGCGACACGGCTGAAGGTGAGCTGCGACGGCCGTCCGGTCCGGGTGCGCCGCCCCGAACCGGGGGTGATCGTGTTCGACACCGCGCGCGGGGCGACGTACCGCCTTCATCAGTAGGGTCGTCGGCATGACCGACACCTCCCTGCGCTCCGTCACCGTCGAGCGAACCGGCCCCGGACACTTCACCGCGACCAACGCCCGCGGCGGCACGATCAGCTTCGGCAGCGGCCCCGAAGGGGACGCGGACTTCACCCCCGTCGAGCTGCTGCTCGCCGCGCTCGGCGGGTGCACGGCCGTGGACGTCGACATCGCCACCAGCCGCCACGCCGAGCCGAGCGAATTCTCCGTGGCGGTCACCGGCCACAAGATCAACGACGAACTCGGCAACCGGATGACCGACCTCACGGTCACCTTCACCGTCGCCTTCCCGGACGGCGAGGGCGCCGAGCGCGCCCGCACGATCCTGCCCCGGGCGGTCCGGACGTCCCACGACCGGCTCTGCACCGTGAGCCGCACGGTCGAGACCGGTACGCCCGTCACCGCGACGGTCGAGGACGCCTGACCCCCGAGGGCGGTCCGGGCGGTGCGGCCGCCGGTGGCCCCCGGCGGCCGGCGTCGACTCGCCGACGGCGCTCGTACTCGCCCCGTCCGCCCTGCGTACCCTGTCCCCGTGTCACCCTCCCGCCTGCGCCGTGTCGCCGTTCTCGTGCTCGAAGGGGCCAAGCCACTGGACGTCGGCATCCCCGCGCAGGTGTTCAGCACCCGCGCGAGCATGCCGTACGAGGTACGGCTGTGCGGTGCCGCGCCGGGGCTGGTGACCGGGGGCGACGGGCTGTCGTACCACGTCGCCCATGGCCTCGACACGCTGGTGTGGGCCGACATCGTGTTCATCCCCGGCTACCGGTTCCCGGACCGTGACGACCCGCCGGCGGCGGTGGTCCGGGCGCTGATCGCCGCCCACGACCGGGGTGCGCGCCTGGCCGCCATCTCCACCGGGGCCTTCGCGCTCGCCGCCACGGGGCTGCTCGACGGCAGGCGGGCCACCACCCACTGGCACTACACACGGGCGCTCATGACGAGGCATCCGCTCGTCCAGGTGGACGAGAACGTCCTGTTCGTGGACGAGGGCACGGTGCTGACCTCGGCCGGTGCCGCCTCGGGCATCGACCTGTGCCTGCACATCCTGCGCGGCGACCTCGGCGTGGCCGCCTCCAACCACGCCGCCCGACGCCTGGTCGCCGCCCCCTACCGCAGCGGCGGCCAGGCCCAGTACGTGCCGCGCAGCGTGCCCGAACCGCTCGGTGAACGCTTCGGCGCCACCCGCGAATGGGCGCTGCGCCGGCTGGGGGAGCCGCTCACCCTCGACATACTCGCGCGGCAGGCGGGCGTCTCGGCGCGCACGTTCTCCCGGCGCTTCGTCGAGGAGACCGGCTACACCCCGATGCAGTGGGTCATGCGCGCCCGCATCGACACGGCCCGCGAACTGCTGGAGCGCTCGCAGCTCGGCATCGAGCAGATCGCCGCCGACGTCGGCCTCGGCACCGGCGCGAATCTGCGACTGCACTTCCAGCGCATCCTCGGCACGACGCCCAGCGAGTACCGGCGCACCTTCGCCCAGGGCGAGTAGCCCAGGGCGGATCCGCCTGGCGCGATCCTTTTGAACCATGGCGTTCGCGCCACTGTCGACGGCAAAGCCCGCGAGCGAGCCTGGTGGAGAACCCGAAGGGACAGGATTCATGACTCGCATCGCCATCAACGGATTCGGCCGCATCGGACGCAACGTGCTGCGCGCACTGCTCGAACGCGACAGCACCCTCGACGTCGTGGCCGTCAACGACCTCACGGAACCCGCCACCCTCGCGCGACTGCTCGCCTACGACAGCACCGCCGGACGGCTCGGCCGTCCCGTGACCGTCGACGGCGACACCCTCGTCGTCGACGGCCGCCGCATCACCGTGCTCGCCGAGCGCGAGCCGGCCCAGCTGCCATGGGCCGACCTCGGTGTCGACCTCGTCCTGGAGGCCACCGGCCGCTTCACCTCGGCCAAGGCCGCCCGCGCCCACCTCGACGCGGGCGCCAGGAAGGTGCTCGTCAGCGCACCCTCGGACGGCGCCGACGTCACCCTGGCGTACGGGGTCAACACCGACGCCTACGACCCGCAGGTGCACACGATCGTCTCGAACGCCTCCTGCACGACCAACGCGCTCGCCCCGCTGGCCGCGGTGCTCGACGAACTCGCCGGTATCGAGCACGGGTTCATGACGACGGTGCACGCCTACACCCAGGAGCAGAACCTCCAGGACGGACCGCACCGCGACCCCCGCCGGGCCCGGGCCGCCGGAGTGAACATCGTGCCGACCACGACCGGCGCCGCCAAGGCGATCGGCCTGGTGCTGCCCAACCTCGACGGCAGGCTGTCCGGCGACTCCATCCGTGTGCCGGTCCCGGTGGGCTCGATCGTCGAACTCAACACGACCGTCAGCCGTGACGTGACCCGCGAGGACGTCCTGACGGCCTACCGGGAGGCGGCCGAGGGACGGCTCGCCGGTGTCCTGGAGTACTCGGAGGACCCGCTCGTCTCCTCCGACATCACCGGCAACCCGGCCTCGTCGATCTTCGACTCGGCCCTCACCCGTGTCGACGGCCGCCATGTGAAGGTGGTCGCCTGGTACGACAACGAGTGGGGTTTCTCGAACCGGGTGATCGACACCCTCGAACTCCTCGCGGCCGGCTGAGCCGCGGAGGGGCTCCGGGCACGAACAGTGCCCGGAGCCCGTTTTTCGTCAGGGCTTGATGCCGACCCCGGTCCACAGGCTGACCTCGGCGTCCGTGGGCGCCTCGGCGAGGGCCGCGCCGTCGGCGGCGTCCGGGCGCCAGCGGTGCCCGACGGTGACACCCGGGTCGAGCAGGTCGAGCCCGTCGAAGAAGCGGGCCACGTCCTTCCGGGCGCGGAACTGCACCGGTGTCCCCGCGCCGGTGTAGATGTCGGTGACCTTCTGCCAGGTGGCCGGGTCGAAGTCGGGCGTGCAGTGGCTCAGGGCCAGCGCGCTGCCGGAGGGAAGCGCGGAGAGCAGACGGCCGACGATGCCGTACGGGTCCTGCGCGTCGGTGACGAAGTGCATGAGCGCGTTGAGCGACAGGGCCACCGGCCGGTCCAGGTCCAGGACCTCGGACAGTTCGGGGGCGTCGAGCAGCGCCGCGGGGTTGTTGACGTCCGCCTCGATGTAGGTGGTGCGGCCCTGCGGAGTGCTGCGCATGAGGCGCTCGGCGTACTTCAGGACGAGCGGGTCGTTGTCGGCGTACACCACACGCGCCTCGGGCACGACGCTCTGGGCGACCTGGTGCAGGTTCGGCTCGGTGGGGATGCCGGTGCCGATGTCGAGCCACTGGCGGATGCCGTGCTCCCGGGCGAGCACCCGGGTGGCGCGGTGCATGAAGGCCCGGTTCTCGCGGGCGCACACGAAGATGCCCGGATAGGCGGCAGCCACGGTCTCGGCGGCCTGCTTGTCGATGTCGAAGTGGTCCTTGCCGCCGAGGTAGTAGTCGTACATGCGGGCGGAGTGCGGCCTGCTGGTGTCGATGCCCCGTGCGGCGTGGGTGTTGCTCATCCTGTCCCCTTCGGTGGTGTGCGCGGTGTGCCGGGCGGGTCGCGGCCGGGGCCGGCTTCGATCCTCCCCGCGGGTGGTGCGGTCTAGCGGGCCGTCAGGTGATCGGCGAGACCTCTCTTGATCCCCTGGACGAATGCGGCGATCTCCTCGGGCGTGTAGATCAGTGCGGGACCGGTGGGATCGGTCGACTGCCGCAGGGCGACGCGGCCGTCGGCGAGCTGCTTGGTCTGGACGCACTGGCCCCCGTTGGGGCCGCTCCACGGGCTCTCCCAGCCCTGCTCGCCGAGATCGGAGGCGGGCATCCCGTTGTACACACTGCCGTCGGCGATGGTCATGAGTACTCCTTGCGCAAGCGGTGCAGCAGAGCCCTGCTGTCCGCGGAGGAGGTCAGAAGGGACATCCGGTTGTGCGCCTCCAGATGGGCCGCGACGTCGGAGCGCTGGTCCAGGTACACGGAGGCGGACAGGATTTCGCTGTAGACGACGTCGGGCAGTTCCGGTTCCTCGAACCGGAAGTAGGTGAAGGGCGCGCACGCGCCGACGTGCGCTCCCGCCGAGAACGGCACGATGTCGACGCTGACGTGGTCCAGCTCCGAGACCTCCAGGAGCCGGTCGATCTGCTCCCGCATGATCTCCGGACCGCCCGCCACCCGGTGCAGGACGGCCTCCTCCATCACCACCCACAGGGTGGGGGCGTCGGCCTTCTCCAGCAGGCTCTGGCGGCGCAGCCGCAGATCGACGCGCCGCTCCAGGTCCTCGTCGCTCTCGTTGGGGAACCCGCCGCGCAGGACGGCCCGCGCGTAGCCGTACGTCTGCAACAGCCCGGTGACGTACTGGGGTTCGTAAGTGCGAAGGGTCTTGGCGCCGCTCTCCAGGCTCACGTAGGCGGTGAACCAGCTGGGCACCACGTCACGGTAGGCGTGCCACCAGCCGGGCTCGTTGGCCCGGTCGGCCAGGTCGATGAACTCGTCGATCTCCTGCTGTCCGGCCCCGTAGGTCTGGAGCAGCTTCTCCACGTACAGGGGCTTGAGACCGACCTCCGCCTTCTCCAGCCGGCGAATGGTCAACGACGTCACACGCAGGGCCTTTGCCGCGGCGTCCAGCGATACGCCCGCGTCCAGCCGCCGTTCCTGGAGCCGACGGCCCAGGATCATCCGCAGGACCGTCGGTGCGCTGGAGCCCGCACCCGCACGAGCGTCACTCACTGCCGCCACCTCCTGATGCTGTGTCACCAGCGCCTGTCCGGCGGAGAGTTAAAGATGCCGCCAAACGGATATCGTCTTGTTGAAATTATCAGGGAGACGGTTGCAGTGTGAACTCGGCTGCGAGCATAGTTACTTGTGCAAGTGGTTCCTCCGAATAGGGAGGCGCCGCTGTCAACTGGCGTTCCGCTACGCAGAGTTGACGTGCGCCGACGCTCCGAATCCGCGCGGACGCCACGCTGGGAACACCCCTCTCCCGGCAGATCCGCCGCTTGCCCCTCCTCCCCCCTGCGCTTCTCACTGACGGAAGGCGACAAGCGTGTCCCCCCACACGACTTCCTCCCCCCAGCTCTTAGACGCCGTGAGCCCGGAGCGTACGCACTGGATCGAACTCCCCGCGCAGCGCTCCAGCGTCAGAGTCGCCCGCCGCTCGGTGAACGCCCGCATGACCGCCTGGGGACTGCCCGCCGAGATCTGTGCGGACGCGGTGCTGCTGGTGTCGGAACTGGTCACCAACGCGGTGTGCCACACGCGCAGTGTGCAGGTCCTGTGCGGCGTCGGACGTGTGACGGACGACTGTCTGCGCCTGGAGGTGCACGACCACGACGTCAGGGCGGACAGGCTGCCCCGCTGCGAGGCGGGGCCCGAGGACGAGAGCGGACGCGGACTGTTCCTGGTCCAGGAGATCGCGCGCACCTGGGGATTCGCCCGCTCCCGCCTCACCGGCGGCAACGCGGTCTGGGCGACCTTGATGATCGGCGGCTGAGAGGGCACGTTCGAGAGGGGCGGCCGAACTGCCCGATCGTCAGAAGCCGACGTCGGCGGGCCGGTAGGCGGGAGGCCGGCGCACACGACTGGCCTGCTCGTAGGCGTACGCGAGGCGGAGCAGGGTCGGCTCGCTCCACGCCGTACCCATGAAGGTCACCCCCACCGGCAGGCCGAACGCGAACCCGGCCGGGACGCTGATCGCGGGATGTCCGGCCAGCGCGGCGGGCGTCGACGCGCCACCGGTGTAGCTGTCCCCGCGGACCAGGTCGATCTTGGCCGGCGGACCGCCCGTCGGCATGACGAGCGCGTCCAGGCGGTGGCGGCGCAGCACCGCGTCGATGCCCTCGGTGCGCGAGAGCCGGTGGTTGGTGGCCAGGGCCTCGCGGTACTCGCTCTCGCCGAAGTCCAGCTCGTGCACCGCCTCCAGCCCGTCCTGCCGGACATAGCGGAGTTCGCGGTCGGCGTGCGCGCGGTTGAAGGCGATCAGCTCGGCCAGGCTGCGGGGATGGTCGCCGGGGGCGTTCGCCAGGTAGGCGTTCAGCCCGCGCTTGATCTCGTACGCCTGGACGACCATCGAGCCGGGCAGGTCCTCCAGTTGTTCGGCGGTCGGGATGTCGGCCGGGTCGACCACGGTCGCGCCGGCCTTCCGCAGGGTGGCGATGGCCCGCTCGGCGATCTCGTCGGCGTGGTGGCTGTAGCCGAAGTACACCGTGCGGGGCACGCCGATCCGGGCCCCGCGCAGCCCGTCGGCGTCCAGGAAACGGGTGTAGTCGCGGTGGAAGTGCCCGCGGCCCGCCCGGGTCGCCGGGTCGCGGTCGTCGAGACCGACCAGGGTGCCGAGCAGGATCGCGGCGTCGCGGACCGTGCGGGCGATCGGGCCGACACTGTCCTGGCTCGGCACACCCGGGATCACTCCGCCGCGCCCGACCAGGCCGACGGTCGGCTTCACCCCGACCACGCAGTTCGCCGAGGCCGGGTCGATGATCGAGCCGTTGGTCTCGGTGCCGATGCCGGCGACACAGAGGTTGGCCGCGGCGGCCACCGCGGTACCGGAACTCGACTCGTTCGGCGACCGGTCCAGCTTGTACGGATTACGGGTCTGCCCGCCGCGGGCGCTCCACCCGGCGTGATGGGTCAGCGACATCCCGCCCGCCCACTCGCTCAGGTTGGTCTTCCCCAGGACGACCGCACCCGCCGCCCGCAGCCGGGCGGCGACCGTGGCGTCCCGGGCCGGACGCAGGCCCTCCAGGGCGAGCGACCCGGCCGTCGTGCGCATCCGGTCCGCGGTCTCCACCAGGTCCTTGAGCAGGACGGGCATCCCGTGCAGCGGCTGGCGACGGTCCCCTTCCGCGTCGAGGCGGCGGGCCTCGGCGAGCGCGTCCGGATTGACCTCGATCACCGAGCGCAGCAGCGGGTCGACGCGCTCGATGCGTTCCAGGTAGTAGCGGGTCAGGTCTACGGCGGTCAGCCGCCCGTCGGCCATCCGCCGACGGAGTTCGGTGATGCCGAGTTCGTTCAGGTCGGTGGGCGCGTCGGGTTCGCCGCCCGTGGCGCGGGCGGAGGCTTCGCCGAGCCACGGCGAGGCCGCCGTGGCGGTGCCCAGCGCGAGCATGGTGCGGCGGGAAGGGGCGATCCGGTCCATGCACCGAACGCTAGGGCTCCGCGCCGCCGATCTCGCTCCGGCCGGCCCCCGGATCGAACAGGGGGAGTACCCCCTGCTCCGTCGGAGGCCGGCCGGAGCCGCGGTCAGCTCCCGACGGCGGGCCGCAACCGCAGCGTGAGGATCTGGAAGGGACGCAGGGTCACCTCCACGCCGGCATCGGTGTGCCGGTGGGACGCCGGGTCGTCGACAGGGCGCTCCAGGAGATCCGTCGCGGTGACCGACGCCAACGGGAAGGCGGTGGTCAGGGTGGCCCGGACACGGGTGCCGCGGGATTCGTAGAAGCGGACGACGACGTCGCCGCTGCGGTCGTCGGCGAGCTTGACGGCCTCCACGACCACCCCCTCGTGGTCGACCGTGACCAGCGGGGCGACCGTCGCACTGCCCGGCACCGCACGCTCGGGCAGGTTGAAGCGGTAGCCCTCGCGGGTCGCCTCGGCGACATCGGCGCCGATGACGAGCGCGTAGCCGAGCCGGTGCGTGCCCTGGTCCTGGTCGGGGTCGGGGAAACGGGCCGCGCGCAGCAGGGAGAGGCGGACCGTGGTGGTCGTGCCCCCGTCGGAGCGGACGTCACGGGTGACGTCGTGCCCGTAGGAGGAGTCGTTGACCAGCGCGGCACCCCAGTCCGGCTCGCCGACGTGCAGGAAGCGGTGCGCGCAGACCTCGAACTTGGCCGCGTCCCAGCTGGTGTTGGTGTGCGTGGGCCGCTCGACGTGCCCGAAGGGGATCTCGGCGGTCGAGTGGGCGGCCCGGACGTCCAGCGGGAAGGCGGCCTTGAGGAGCTTCTCCCGCTCGTGCCAGTCGACGACGGTGTCGATGACGAGCCCACGGGAGCCGGACGGCAGGGACAGGGTCTGCTCGATCCGCGAGTCGCCGAAGACGCGCACCACGCGGACGCCGGTGCCGTTCGCGGTGACGGACTGAGCATCGGTGAGGTCGCGGACGGTGTTGCGGTAGAAGACGTCGATGTCCCAGGCGTCCCACTGGTTGGGGAAGTCCTGGTGCAGCTGGAGCAGGTTGCCGACCGCGCCGGGCGCCAGGGCCTCGCGGCCGGCGGTGTGGTCGTAGGCGGAGGTGATCAGACCGCGGGCGTCGACCACGACCCGCACCAGGCCGTTGTCGAGGACGAAGCCGTCCCCGTCGGGCACCGGCGTCACCGGAGTGGTCTTGGACGTGCGTGGGCCCGCGCCGAGGGCCGGCACGCCGCCGCGCGCGTGCGGCGCGGCGTTGAAGACGACCGTGCCGCCGCCGGGATTCCCGGCCAGTGTGCGCTGGGCCTCGCCGATCAGCTCCTCCAGCTCCCGGGCGACGGCCGCGTATGTCTCCTCCGCCTCGCGGTGCACCCAGGCGATCGACGTGCCGGGCAGGATGTCGTGGAACTGGTGCAGCAGCACCGTCTTCCACAGCCGGTCCAGGGCCTCGTACGGATAGGCCTGCCCGTGCCGGACCGCGGCCGTCGCCGCCCACAACTCGGCCTCGCGCAGCAGGTGTTCGCTGCGCCGGTTGCCCTGCTTGGTGGCGAGCTGGCTGGTGAGGGTGCCGCGGTGGAACTCCAGGTACAGCTCGCCGGACCACACCGGGGCGCCGCCGTTCGCCTCGTACTCGTCGTGCGCGCGCCGGAAGAAGTCGGCCGGGCCCTCGATCTCGATGCGGGGCGAACCCTCCAGGTCTTTCAGGCGGGCGGCGCGGGCGAGCATCTCGCGGGTGGGACCGCCGCCTCCGTCGCCGTAGCCGAACGGGATGAGCGAGCTGTTGGAGCCGCTCTTGTCCTGGAAGTTCCGGACGCTGTGGGCCACTTGGTCGCCGGAGAGGTCGCCGTTGTAGCTGTCGACGGGCGGGAAGTGGCTGAAGATCCGGGTGCCGTCGATGCCCTCCCACCAGAAGGTGTGGTGCGGGAACTTGTTGGTGGTGTTCCAGGAGATCTTCTGCGTCAGGAACCAGCGCACCCCGGCCAGCTTCATCAGCTGGGGCAGGGCCGCGTTGTAGCCGAAGGTGTCCGGCAGCCACATCTCCTCGGTCTCGACGCCGAACTCCTCCAGGTAGAACCGCTTGCCGTGCACGAACTGGCGCACCAGGGCCTCGCCGCCGGAGATGTTGGTGTCCGGCTCCACCCACAGGCTGCCGCTCGGCAGGAACTGTCCGGTCTTCGCCTTCTCCTGCGCCCGCGCGTACACCTCCGGCCGGTGCTCCTTGAGCCAGGCGAGCTGCTGCGCCTGGGACATCACGAACTTGAACTCGGGGTGCTCGTCCATGAGGTGGGTGACGTTGGAGACGGTCCGGGCCACCTTGCGGACGGTCTCGCGCAGCGGCCACAGCCAGGCGGTGTCGATGTGGGCGTGTCCGACCGCCGAGATCCGGTGCGCGCTCGCCTGCGCGGGCGCCGCCAGGACGGGGGCGAGGGCGGATCGGGCCGCCGCCGCGCTGCCGCCGACGTCCTGGAGGTCCACCGCGTCCAGGGCGTGTTCGACCGCCCGCAGGATCTGCCAGCGGCGCGGGTCCTGGGGTGCCAGCTCCGGCATCAGCTGGCCCAACACCTCCAGATCCTGGACCAGTTCGTGCACATTCCGATCGAGCACGGCCAGGTCCAGGCGCCGCAGCCGGTACAGGGGCTCGCCCGGGTCGGCGGCCGGGTCGCCCAGCCAGGGTGCGGGACCGCCCACCGAGGTGGGCCCGAAGGTGAGCTCGTCGGGGGCGGTGTGCATGACGACCGGGTTGGCGGCGGCCTCGACGAAGACGGTGAACTCCTCGCCGCCCACCGCCCGTTCGGCCACCGGAACCCAGATGTTGCGCGGATTGAGCGCCTTCACGGCGGTGCCGTCGGGCCGGTAGACCAGACCCTCGGCGGAGAAGCCGGCGGAGTGGGTGGCGAAACCGAGGTCCAGGACGGCCTCGACCGTCTGGCCGGCCCAGTCGGCCGGGACCGTACCGCTGACCTTGAACCAGCTGGTGGACCAAGCGGGCCCCCAGTGGTCCCCGACCCGGGCCGGGCGGTAGGGCGCGGCCAGAGCTTCGCGGACCGGGACCGGCTCGCCGGGGACGTGCCAGACCTCCACGTCGAGGGGGACCGAACGGGCGTGGACGGCAGGCCGGATGCGCTCGCCCAGCACCCGGGCGAGCCGCTGCTCGGTGACGTCACGATCGTTGTGCATGGGATGCCTGTTTCTGTACGGAGTGGGGGGAGTCAGCCCTTGAGCGCGCCGCCGAGCGCGAAGCCGCCGCCGAGCTTGCGGGCCAGCAGGAGGTAGAGCAGGACGACGGGCAGCGAGTAGAGGAGCGAGAAGGCCGACAACTGCCCGTACTGCGTCTGGTCGTGGGCGCTGAGGAAGGTGAACACGCTGACGGAGGCGGGGAGTTTCTCCGGCGACAGCAGCAGGATGAAGGGGACGAAGAAGTTCCCCCACATGCCGATGAACGTGAAGATGGTGACCACCACGACACCGGGCCGCATCAACGGCAGCACCACCCGCCACAGCACCTGCATGGTGTTCGCGCCGTCGATCCGGGCCGCCTCCTCCAGGACGACCGGCACGCCGTCCATGAAGTTCTTCATCAGCCAGATCCCGAACGGCAGCGCGGACGCGGCCAGGAACAGCGTCGTGCCGGGCATCGAGTCGATCAGGTTGACCTGCACGAACATGCTGTAGACCGGGATCATCACCGCCGTGATCGGCAGACCGGTGGAGAACAGGATCGTGTACAGGAACGGCCGCCGAACCCGGGAGCGGTAGCGCGAGAGCGGGTAGGCGCACAGCACCGACGCCACCACGGTCGCCGCCGTCCCGAAACCGCACAGCAGCAGGCTGTTGAGCATCGGCCGGTAGGTGGTGTCGACGTTGAGGACCGCGTCGAAGTTGTCGAACGTCAGCGACGAGGGCCACTGGAGCCGGAAGCTGTTGGTGTCGCTCACGGACGCGAGGACCATCCACAGCAGGGGCAGCACATAGAGCACCGACACGGCGAGCAGGACGGCGTTGATCGCGACGCGCCCGGGCCGGACGCGCCGCCCGCGCGGCGAGCGGGACGCGACCGGAGTCCTCTCGACGGTCGCGGCGGGTGGGGTGGCGACGGCGGCCATCAGTCGTCCTCCAGTTTCAGCAGCCGGATGTACACGACGGAGAACAGCGCGCCGACCACCAGCAGCACCAGGGCGATCGCCGTGCCGTAGCCGATCAGGCTGTTCTGGAAGGCCTGTTGGTACATGAAGATCGGAAGCGTCTCGCTCTTGTTGCCCGGTCCGCCCCGGGTCATGGTGTAGATCAGCCCGAAGACGGAGAGCGTCTGGAGCGTGATCAGCATCAGGTTGGTCAGGATCGAGGGCCTGATCACCGGCAGCACGACCCGCCACAGCCGCTGCCAGGGACCGGCGCCGTCCATCTCGGCGGCCTCCAGCAGCTCCCGGGGCACGTCGTTGACGGCGGCCGTGAAGACCATCATCGAAAAGGCGGTGCCGCGCCAGACGTTGGCCAGGCACACCGCCAGGATCGGCATCGTGTACAGCCAGTTCTGCTGCGGCAGACCGACCGCGTCCAGGAGCGAATTCAGCGAGCCCTGGTCGTAGAAGAAGGCGTACATCAGATAGCCGGCGACCACCTCGGGCAGCACCCAGGCGGCGATGACCACCCCGTTGACCAGGGACCGCACCGGCTTGGTGGCCTTCTCCATCAGGACGGCCAGCGCCAGTCCGAGCGTGTTCTGCCCGATGACGGCGGAGCCGACCACGAACACCAGGGTCAGCCACACCGAGTTGAGGAAGTCGGCGTCCTCGAAGGCCCGGGTGAAGTTGTCGAAGCCGACGAAGGAGGTGCCGGTGGCGCCGGTGAGCTGCATGTCGGTGAACGCGTAGTACACGCAGTACGCGATCGGACCGGCCAGGAAGACGGCCAGCAGCACCACGGCCGGCAGCGTCGGCAGGCCGCGCAGCAGGGTACGGACGGCAGGAGCGGGCGCCCCGCGGGACCGGCGGTGGCCGGTCCCGTGAGGCGCCGGGGCGACGGCGGTCACGAAGTGCCCTCCGCCGTCTTGTCGTCGCCCACCGCCGCCTTGACATCGTTATCAAATGTCTCGGCGGCCTTGTCGACCGAGGCCTGACCGGTCGTCACGGACTCCATCGCCTTCTGGATGGCGGTGGAGACCTGGTTGTAGGCGGGCAGTCCGGGCCGGTAGTGGGTGTCGGCGACCAGCTCGGTGAAGAACTTGTTGGTCGGCACCGCCTTCAGGTACGTCGGGTCGGCCGCCACGTCCTTGCGTACCGCGATCGTGGCGTTGCGCGCGTTCCAGGTCGCGGAGTTGGCCTTCGTCTGCAGCGTCGTCGACAGGAACTTCCACGCCAGGTCCGGGTTCTTGGCCTTGGCCGGGACCGACCAGGCCCAGCCGCCGGACATGCTGGTACGGCCGGGGGCCTGACCGTTCTGGGTGGGCATGGCCGCGGTGCCCATCACCGACTGCCACTCGGTCCACGGCTTGGCGGCCGAGGAGCTCCAGTTGTTGGGCATCCAGGAGCCGTCGATGTCCATCGCCAGCTTGCCCTGGGGGAGGAGCTCGGTGCCGACCGTGGTGCCGAAGTTGGCGCCGAGCGCCTGTTCCTTGGCCGGGCCGAGTCCCTGGTTGTACACGGTGTGCACGAAGTCCAGCGCGTCCTTGAAGCCCTTGCCGCCCACGACCCACTTCTTCTGCGAGGCGTCGTAGAGGGACTTGTCGCCGGCCGGGGTGCCGTACAGCAGCATCTCGAAGCCCTGCATGGAGGACGCCTCGCCTCCCGCCGTACCCGTGTAGAGGTTGAGCGGAGTGACGTCGGGCAGCTTCGCCTTGATCGTCCTCGCCGCGGTGAGGACGTCCGCCCAGGTCTTCGGCTGCCAGGGCACGGTGATCCCGGCCTTCTGGAAGAGCTGCTTGTTGTACCAGATCCCGCGCGTGTCGGTGTTGTCCGGGACGCCGTAGACCTTGCCGTCGGCGGCCCCGCTCACCGCGCCCTTGGCCGCGTCGGCGTACTGCGCCCAGTCGGCCCACTTCGCGGTGTAGGAGTCGAGGGGCTTGAGATAGCCGCCCGCGATGTCGGAGTTGATGAGGGCGGTGTCCTCGTAGACCAGGTCCGGCGCGGTCGCGGGGGAGCGCATCATGAGCTGGATCTTGGTGTAGTAGTCGTTCTCGGAGGCGGTCACCGGCACGAGGGTCACCTTGGTGCCCGGGTTGGCCTGGGTGAACTGCTTCACCATCGAGGCGAGGAAGGTGGCCTGGAGCTTGTTGGTGCTGTCCAGGTTCTGCCAGTAGACGACCTTGATCGACTTGGCCGAGCTCCCTGACGAGCCCGAGCCGCAGCCGGTGACGGCCAGGGCGGTGGCGGCGGTGAAGGCCGCGGCGGTGACGAGTCTGACGCGCACAGTGGTTCCTCCGGGACATGAAACCTGTGGGAGAGCCGCGATTTTTCGACCGGGGGCCAGGACGGACGGCACCCCACACGTGGCGCCACCCTGCGCTGTCTGGCCTCGATGGCCGGATTTTGTGGGCGTCAGCTAAATCCATTTGATGGATGAAGTCAATGCTTCGAGTATGTAAACTTTCGCCACCGGAGGGCCTGTCGCAGGCCTTCCCAGGGGGTGGGGTCGACGTGAGGGGATCAGGTGACCGACAGGTGACGATGCTCAGTGGGACGAACCTGCCGCGGGTCGGCGGCTACAACCAGGCCGTCGTCCTGGACGCCATCCGCACCTCGGGACAGGTGAGCCGGGTCGAGCTGGCTGCACTCACCGGTCTGACCAACCAGACCGTCTCCAACGTCGTCCGCAAACTGCTCGACGCCGGACTGGTGGCCGAGTCCGGCCAGGCCCCCTCCAGCGGCGGCAAGCGCCGGACCCTGCTGTCGATGCGGGCCGACGGCGCCTTCGCGGTCGGCGTCCACCTCGACCCCGAGGCCGCGGTCATCGTCGTGGCAGACCTCGCCGGAGACGTCGTGGGAAGCCGCAGGATGCGGCTGACCGAGCCCGGTGATCCCGCGGACGTCGTGGAGCGGGTCGCCCGCGCGGCCGGGCGGCTCGTCGAGCGCAGCGGGGTGGACCGCGCCCGCCTGCTCGGCCTGGGCATCGCCGCACCCGGTCCGCTGGACGGCACCACCGGAGCCGTGGTGTCCCCGCCGAACTTCCCCGGCTGGGGGCGGGTGCCCCTGGCGGACATGTTCGCCGAGGCCACCGGCCTGCCGGTCGCCCTCGACAACGACGCCACCGCTGCCGCGATCGGGGAGCGCTGGATCGGCGGCGCCGCCCGGGCGGGCAGTTTCCTCTTCATCTACTTCGGCACCGGCATCGGAGCCGGCATCGTCCTCAACAACACCGTGCTGCACGGCGATTCGGGCAACGCCGGCGAGTTCGGCCACATGGCGGTCGAACCGGGGGAGCGCGTCTGCCACTGCGGCGCCACCGACTGCCTCGGCCCCTACGTCAGCCCGCCCGCCGTCATCGACGACCTGCTGCGCCTGCACGGCCGCGCCGCCGCCGACCGCATAGGCCTGACCGGCACCCCCGACTCCGTCCACCACGACTGGAAGGCCCTGCGCCGCGCCGCCCGCGCCGGCGATCCCGACGCCTGTGACGTCGTACGCCGTGCCGCGCGCCGGATCGGCGAGGCCGCCCGGGGAGCCGCCAGCCTCCTCGACGTCGGCCGGGTCGTCCTCGGCGGCGAGGCGCTGCGCGGCATCGAGCCGATCCTGCGCGAGGAGATAGACGCCGCCGTCAACCGCACCTCCGTGGCCCGCGCCATCCGCGCCGTCACCGTCGAGCAGAGCGTCATCGGCGACACGGTCGGCGCGGTCGGGGCCGCCTCACTGGTGCTGCACGGCAACTACGCGCCGGGGTGGCGGATGCTGACCGACGTGTCCGGGTGACACGCCCGTCGGACGGGGACGTGGTCCGCGAGGGGTCAGCCCTCGGCGGCGATCGAGGGAGCCACCAGGGCCGCCAGTTCGTCCGGGGTGCGCGGACCGGGGGCGGAGTCGTCCAACAGGCCCTGCTCGCGCAGCAGTCGAGTGGCGGCGATGCCCCAGGGCAGCCGTAGCCCCGCCTGCCGGAGCAGGTCGGTGCGGGCGAGCATCGTGGCGGCGGGGCCGAGGTGCGCGCCCGACGGGGTGAGCACGGCCGCGTCGTCGGCCCAGCGCAGGGCGAGGTCGACGTCATGGGTCGCCATCACCACGGTCGTTCCGGTGCCGCGCAGGTCGTCGAGGGTGGTCAGGAGCCGCTCCTGACCGTCGGGGTCCAGTCCGGCGGTCGGCTCGTCGAGGATGAGCACGCGGGGGCGCATCGCCACGGCACCGGCGATCGCGGTCCGCTTGCGCTGGCCGTAGGAGAGCAGATGCGTGGGCCGGTCGGCCAGGGCGGTGATGTCCAGGGCGGCGAGCGCCTCCTCGACCCGGGCCCGCACCTCGGCATCGGGCAGACCGAGGTTGAGCGGACCGAACGACACGTCCTGGGCGACGGACGCGGCGAACAGCTGGTCGTCCGGGTCCTGCACGACCAGCTGGACGGTGGTGCGCAGCCGGGTCAGGCCCTTGCGGTCGTGGCGCACGGGCCGCCCCTCGACGGTCAACTCACCGCCGCGCGGCCGCAGTCCGCCGCTGAGCAGCCTCATCAGCGTGGTCTTGCCACTGCCGTTGCGCCCGAGCAGGGCCAGCGCGCGCCCTTCACGCACCTCGAAGTCGAGCCCGCTCAGGACGGTGGGACCGTCCTCGTAGGCGAAGGACGCGCCCCGCAGGGCGACCAGCACGGGCTCGCTCATGACAGCGGCCTTTCCAGTACGAAGGTGAGGGCGGCCACGGTCGCGAGGAGCAGGACGGCGGCCGCCGTGAAGCGGGCCGAGACCCGGGCCTCGGGGACCAGGACGCGCAGAGTGCCGTCGTAGCCGCGTCCGGCCAACCCGTCCTGGAGTCGGGCCGCCCGGTCGAAGGCACGCACGAACGCCGTGGCACCGAGCCCGGCCAGGGACCGCCACTCCGCCGCCCGGCCGGTGTGCCCGAGCCGGGCGGCCTGGGCCTCCCGGATGCGCCGCATGGAGTCCAGGAGCAGAAAGCTCATGCGGTACGTCACCAGCGCCACGTCCACGACGGGCGCGGGCACGCCCGCCTTCACCAGCCGGGGCAGCAGGTCGGACATCGGCGTGGTGAACGCGAACAGCAGCACACCGAGGGAGGCGGCCGAGGTGCGCAGCAGCAGCTCCCCGGCCCGGACCGGCCCGTCGGGGGCCGGGGCGACGAACCCGTCGGGCCCGCCGACCTGCACGAGCAGGGTGAGCGCGCCGGTCACGCAGAAACCGAGCGGCACCCGGTAGGCGCGCCACAGCCGGCGGGCGGGCACGCCCGCCGGGCCCAGCAGCACGACGAGCGCCGTCGCCAGCACCAGGGCCGCGCCCGGCCAGGGCGGCAGCGAGATCGCCAGCACGGTCAGTCCGAGCCCGAGCACGGCCTTGTCCACGGGATGGCGGTGGCGCCAGCGGCTGCTGTGCGCCGCCGCGTCGATCGGCAGCACGGGCGCTCAGGTCCGTTCGGCGGAGGGCTCGTCGGAGGCCGCCTGCGCCGCCGTGTCCTGGGCCTCCAGCCGGGCCAGCGCCCGCTGCTCACCCTGGCGGCGTCCCCGGTGCAGACCGAAGTAGTAGGTGAGCACGCCCGCGCCGATCGCCGCCTGGAGGGCGAACAGCGCCGACTCGATCTCCCCGGACGGCGGTTCGTACAGCGGTGAGAACCACGGCTCGTAGTCCGGTTCGATCTCGGTGATGGCCGTCTCCGCCTCGGCGTCGGCGCCGGTGAACGGCTCCTCCTTGTGGTCGCCCAGCCCGAGGGCCAGCGGCAGCACGGCGAGGGCCACCACGACCAGCAGCAACAGGGTGTTGATCTTCGCGTTACGGCTCATCGGGCCACCGCCTCGGTCCCGGTCGCCGCCCGCTTGCCCGCCGCCAGGACGCCCAGCCGGATCAGCTCTCCCTTGCTGGACTGGCTCAGCAGCCGCATCACCAGCACGGTCAGGAGCCCCTCGCTCACCGCGAGCGGGATCTGCGTGACGGCGAAGATGGAGCCGAACTTGCCCAGCGCGCCCAGGAACCCGCTGCTCGGGTCGGGGAACGCGAGCGCCAGCTGCACGCTGGTCACGCAGTACGTGGACAGGTCGGCGACGAACGCGCCGAAGAACACCGCGACCATCAACGGCACGTCGTACCGCCGCAGCAGCCGGTAGACGGCGTAGCCCGCCCAGGGCCCGACGATCGCCATCGAGAAGACGTTGGCGCCGAGCGTGGTCAGACCGCCGTGGGCGAGCAGCAGCGCCTGGAAGAGCAGCGTGATGGTGCCCAGTACGGCCATGATCGGCGGCCGGAACAGGATGGCGCCGAGCCCCGTGCCGGTGGGATGCGAGCAACTGCCCGTCACCGACGGCAGCTTCAGCGCGGACAGGACGAACGTGAAGGCCCCGGAGGCGCCGAGGAGCAGGGTGCTCTCCGGATGCTCCCTGACCTCACGGGTGAGGGAGCGGACTCCGTGGACGACGAACGGCGCGGACGCGACACCCCAGGCGATCGCGTGCGCCGGAGGAAGGAAACCCTCGGCTATGTGCATGGCTCAGCAGACCCTCTCCAGCACCTCGTGGATGGTTGACGCGCCTTGGCCGGTCTCCTGGCTTACGGGTGACACCGCCCGTGCTCCGCCTTCCCGGGTCCTTGAACCCAGTGGCTGCCCGTGAGGGCTGGAGCCGGACTTCCCGATTCACAGTGGCGAGGGCCGCACCGGCATCACACCGGATTTCCCGTTCACCAAGGCGTGGTGACAGTAGTGCGCGTACACAGGGAATGACAAGCGGCGGCGAGGGGGCGCGCGGGCGGCGCCGGACGGCTCGTGCCCGGCGCACACCAGGGCGGCCCCGAACTCCCGTGCGGGCAGGCCTTCAGCGTTGCCCGAACGCCCCCAGAATGCGTTCGGCGGCCAGCGTGGCCGTCAGCTCGCCGTCCCTGACCTGCTGTTCGAGGGCGGGCGTCAGGGCCCGTACCGCCGGATCGGCGTGCAGTCGGCCGAGGAGTTCGTCGCGGACCATGCTCCAGGTCCACTCGACCTGCTGGTCGCGCCGTTTGGCGGCGAGGCGTCCGGTGGAGTCCAGCAGGGTGCGGTGCTGCTCCAGGCGTTCCCACACGGTGTCCAGGCCGGTGGACTCGCGGGCACTGCAACTGAGCACCGGTGGCGTCCAGGCGGCGTCCTTGCCGTGCATCAGCCGCAGTGCGCCCGTCAACTCCCGTGCCGCGGCCCGCGCGTCGCGCTCGTGCGGGCCGTCCGCCTTGTTGACGGCGATCACGTCCGCCAGCTCCAGGACGCCCTTCTTGATGCCCTGCAACTGGTCGCCGGTGCGGGCGAGGGTGAGCAGCAGGAAGGAGTCCACCATGCCGGCGACCGCGGTCTCGGACTGGCCGACGCCGACGGTCTCCACCAGGATCACGTCGTAGCCGGCCGCCTCCATCACCACGATCGACTCGCGGGTCGCCTTGGCGACGCCGCCCAGCGTGCCCGCGGTGGGGGAGGGGCGCACGAACGCCGCCGGGTCGACGGCCAGTCGCTCCATCCGCGTCTTGTCGCCGAGGATCGACCCTCCGGTGCGGCTGGAGGACGGGTCGACCGCGAGCACGGCCACCCGGTGCCCCAGCGAGGTCAGCAGGGTGCCGAACGCGTCGATGAACGTCGACTTGCCGACACCGGGAACACCGCTGACGCCGATCCGTCGCGCCCGGCCGCTGTGCGGGAGCAACTCGGTCAGGACCTGCTGCGCGAGCGCCCGGTGCTGCGGCCGGGTGGACTCGACGAGCGTGATGGCGCGCGCGACGACCGCCCGTTTCCCGTCGAGGACGCCCTTCACATAGCCGTCGACATCGATCACAGGTCGTGCCCGAGGTCGTCCGACAGCCGCTTGACCAGGTCGTACGCCGCGTCCGGGATCACCGTCCCGGGCGGGAACACGGCCGCGGCGCCCATCTCCAACAGCGTCGGCACGTCCTGCGGCGGGATGACCCCGCCGACCACGATCACGATGTCCTCGCGGCCCTCCTCGGCGAGCGCCTCGCGCAGCGCGGGGACGAGCGTGAGGTGACCGGCGGCCAGCGAGGAGACCCCGACGATGTGCACGTCCGCCTCGACGGCCTGGCGGGCCACCTCGCCCGGGGTCTGGAACAGGGGGCCGACGTCCACGTCGAAGCCGAGGTCGGCGAAGGCGGTGGCGATGACCTTCTGGCCGCGGTCGTGGCCGTCCTGGCCCATCTTGGCGACCAGGATGCGCGGCCGGCGGCCCTCCGCCTCGGCGAAGACGTCCACCAGGGCCCGGGTGCGCTCCACGTTCTCCGACTCTCCTGCCTCGTTGCGGTACACGCCGGAGATCGTACGGATCTGGCTCGCGTGCCGGCCGTACACCTTCTCCAGGGCGTCGGAGATCTCCCCGACGGTCGCCTTGGCGCGCGCCGCGTTCACGGCCAGCTCCAGCAGGTTGCCCTCGCCGCCGGCCGCCCGGGTGAGCGCGTCCAGCGAGTCCTGGCACGCCCGCTCGTCCCGTTCGGCGCGCAGCCGGCGCAGTTTCTCGATCTGCTGGGTGCGCACGGAGGAGTTGTCGACCTTGAGGACGTCGATCTGCTCGTCGGTCTCGACGCGGTACTTGTTGACGCCGATCACCGGCTGCCGGCCGGAGTCGATCCGGGCCTGGGTGCGGGCCGCGGCCTCCTCGATGCGCAGCTTGGGGATGCCGGCGTCGATGGCCTTGGCCATGCCGCCCGCCGCCTCGACCTCCTGGATGTGCTGCCAGGCCCGGCGCGCGAGGTCGTAGGTCAGCTTCTCCACGTAGGCGCTGCCGCCCCACGGGTCGATGACCCGGGTCGTGCCGGACTCCTGCTGGATCAGCAGCTGGGTGTTGCGGGCGATGCGCGCGGAGAAGTCGGTGGGCAGCGCGAGTGCCTCGTCGAGGGCGTTGGTGTGCAGCGACTGGGTGTGGCCCTGGGTGGCCGCCATCGCCTCCACGCAGGTGCGCGTGACGTTGTTGAAGACGTCCTGGGCGGTCAGTGACCAGCCCGAGGTCTGCGAATGGGTGCGCAGGGACAGCGACTTGGCGTTCTGCGGGTCGAACTGCCTCACCAGCTTCGCCCACAGCAGCCGGGCCGCCCGCAGCTTGGCGATCTCCATGAAGAAGTTCATGCCGATCGCCCAGAAGAAGGACAGCCGGGGCGCGAACGCGTCCACGTCCAGGCCCGCTTCACGGCCGGCGCGGATGTACTCCACCCCGTCCGCGAGGGTGTACGCCAGCTCCAGGTCGGCCGTCGCGCCCGCCTCCTGGATGTGGTAGCCGGAGATCGAGATGGAGTTGTAGCGCGGCATCCGCTGCGAGGTGAAGGCGAAGATGTCGGAGATGATCCGCATCGACGGCTTCGGCGGATAGATGTAGGTGTTGCGGACCATGAACTCCTTGAGGATGTCGTTCTGGATGGTCCCGGCCAGCTTCTCGGGCGGTACGCCCTGTTCCTCGGCCGCCACGATGTACAGCGCCAGCACCGGCAGCACGGCGCCGTTCATCGTCATCGACACGGTCATCCTGTCCAGCGGAATCCCGTCGAACAGCTGCCGCATGTCGTAGATCGAGTCGATCGCCACGCCCGCCATGCCGACGTCACCGGTGACCCGCGGGTGGTCGCTGTCGTAGCCGCGGTGGGTGGGCAGGTCGAAGGCGACCGACAGGCCCTTCTGACCGGCCGCGAGGTTGCGGCGGTAGAACGCGTTGGACTCCTCGGCGGTCGAGAAGCCCGCGTACTGGCGGATCGTCCAGGGCTGGTTGACGTACATCGTCGGGTACGGGCCGCGCAGATACGGGGCGGCGCCCGGGTAGGTGCCCAGGAAGTCCAGGCCCTCCAGGTCCTGCCCGGTGTACAGCAGCTTGACCGGGATGCCCTCCGGGGTCTCCCACAGCAGGTCGTCCCCGCCGGCCGCCCGCTTGACGGCCGTACGCCACTCGTCGGCGCCGCCGTCCACGGCCGGACTCCCCAGCTCGATCCCGGAGAAGTCGGGGACGGAGGGGCCAAGGGGGGCGGTCATCGGGACACTCCCATGCGGTCGAGGGTGGCGGACAGGACGGCCACGGCGTCACAGCCCGCGAAGACGTACGCGTCGACACCCTGGTACTGCCCCGGACGCCCCGCGAGGAACACATGAGAGGCACCGGTGGCCCTGAGCTCCGCGGCCACGCTCTCCGCCTGCTCCTCGTACAGGGCGTCGCTGGAGCACAGACAGACCTCGGTGGCCCCGCTCTCGGCGAACGTGCCGTCGGTGACGGGCTCGATGCCGCCGGCCTGGAAGAGGTTCGAGGCGAAGGTCGTGCGCGCGGTGTGGGCGGCGGCGGGGCCGATGGCCGCAAGGAAGATCCGGGGCCGGGAGCCGGTCGCGGCCAGATGGGCGTCGGAGCGGGCGCGCAGTTCCTCGTACGCCTCGTCGCGGCGGACCCGCGGCAGACCGCCGGAGGGGGCCTCGGGGGCGGGCCGGCGCTCCACCGGCTTCTCGGCGAGGTGCGGGAACTCGCTGACGCCCGTGATGGGTTCGCGCCGCTTGGAGAGCTTCTTGGAGCGCTCCGCCCAGGTCGTCGCCAGGTCCGTGCGCAGCCGTCCCGAGCGCAGTACGGCCGCCTGGCCGCCGTCCCGCTCGATCGTGCGGAAGAACTCCCAGCCCGCGTGGGCGAGTTCGTCGGTGAGGCGCTCCACGTACCAGGAGCCGCCCGCCGGGTCGATCACCCGGGACAGATGCGACTCCTCGATGAGGATCGTCGAGGTGTTGCGGGCGATGCGCCGTGCGAACGCGTCCGGCAGACCGAGTTCGTTGTCGAAGGGCAGCACGGTGACGGAGTCCGCCCCGCCCGCCCCGGCGGCCAGCGTGGCGATCGTCGTGCGCAGCATGTTCACCCACGGGTCCCGGCGGGTCATCATCACCGGCGAGGTCACCACGTGCTGGAGCTGTGCGCCCGCCGCCGGGGCGCCGCAGGCCTCGGCCACCCGGGCCCACAGCCGGCGCGCGGCCCGCAGCTTGGCGATCGTCAGGAACTGGTCGGCGGTCGCCGCGTACCGGAACTCCAGCTGCGCACACGCCTGTTCGACACTCAGCCCGGCTTCGGTCAGCTCCCGCAGATACGCGACGCCGGTGGCGATCGAGGCACCCAGCTCCTGCGCGGCCGAACCGCCGGCCTCGTGGTACGGCAGCGCGTCCACGGTCAGGGCCCGCAGCCCCGGGTAGGTGTCGGCGCACCGCCTCGCCAGGCCGGCCACCGTAGCGATGTCGTACGACCGCCCGGTGCGGGCCTCGTGACCGAGCGGGTCCCCGCCCAGGTTGCCGCGCACCGCCTCCGGGGCGACGCCCCGCTCCTCGTACAGCCGCAGCAACTCACGTGCGGCGGGCTCCACTTCGGGGCCGGCGTCCAGGACGACCGGGGCCAGGTCGAGATACACGCCGTCCAGAACCCGGCCGAGTGAGGACACCGGGATGCCGCCCTCGCCGACGACCAGCCACAGCGAGGTGACGCCGTTCTCCAGATCCCCGAGGACCGTGGCGGCGTCGGCCACCGAGTGCCGCTGCCGCACGTCCCAGCCGCCGACGGTGTTCCCCTCGGCCCGGCTCCCTCGTACGAAGGGGGCGAACCCCGGGAAGCCCGGTTCGGGCGCGGCGTCGTGCGCGGTGAACAGGGGACGGGTGCGCAGCCCGTCCTCCAGCGCGGTGGACAGGGCTTCCTCGGCCTGAGCACCCTCGACGTCCTTGCCCGACTTGCGCAGCACACCCGCAACGAGGCGCTGCCACTGCTCGTGGGACACGTCAGGGAACTCGGCGGCCAGCTCAAGCCCGTCGTCAGGCAGGACCGTCATGCTCGGATGCTAGGACACCGGCCCAAAGGAGCAGCAGGGGGCATGGCTGTGATCTCGCCCTCTCCGCGACTGTGACCTGGCCCTCTTCGCCCGTCCGAGGGGTGTGTCTCGCCCGCGCGTCGGGAGGACGCCGGGACGGCGTCGGCGGCGCCATCGGCCGTCCGGATCGGCCCCGGAGCCGCCCGGGGGTCAGTCGTCCGACGGCGAGTGGAGCGCCCTCGGGAGCCGGACCATGAAGACGTCGACCGGGTCCTCCGCCTCCAAGATGAACCCGTGGCGCTCGTACAGCCGTCGGGCGGCGCTGCCCTGGAGGACGTTCAGGCGGACGGACGCGCCGTCGGCGTCGGCCCGGTCCAGCAGGGTGCGCAGCACCGCGGATCCGAGCCCCCGGCCCTGGAGACGCGGGGCGAGATAGAAGTGCTCCAGCACCCGCCCGTCCTCGGCGGGACGCACGGTGACGCAGCCGGCGACAGTGCCGTCGGCCACGATCACCGAGGTGTCGCGCGGGGAGAAGGAGTCCCGCAGCCGCTGCCGCACCCGCTGTTCGTCGAACCGTCCCAACCGCTCCAGATCCGCGCGCATCACGGTCGCCCGCAGTTCCACGAGCGTCTCCAGATCCGCCGGCTCGGCGGGGCGCAGGTGCCAGGCGGGCGTCGCCCGGTTCGGCCGTATCTCGTCCGTCCTCGTGTGCGTGTTCATGGCCAGAGTGTCTCAGGGGGCGCTGTGACCAGGCACGCGGCGTGATCCCTCACCGGTCGGGAGGCGTCCGACGGCGGCGGTAGGTGTCACGAGGCATCGGGATGCATCGGAGGTTCAGAAGAGATCCAGGATCTCCCTGAGGGAGGCGACGGACGGCACGTCGGCCGCGGCGGGCGAGTCCCGGCACAGCGCGCGTCCCGCATAGCCCAGGCCGATCGCCGCGGCCACCAGGTCCGGGGCGTCGTCCACGAACAGACACTGGTCGGGCGCGAGACCCAGCGCGGAACTGGCGTGGTGGTACATGCGCGGATCCGGCTTGGTGCAGCCGAGCACCGCGGAGATCGCGTACGCCTCGAAGTACCCCCTGATCCCCAGTCCGGCGTGGAGTTCGGGCAGTTCGGGCCAGGCGTCCGACACCACGGCCATCCGCACGCCCCGCCGGCTCAGCTCCCGAAGGGTCTCCTCGACGTCCGGGAAGGTCTCCAGGTACACCGCCGGTGCGACCTCGCGGCGGAGGTCGGCCAGGAGCCGCGAGGTGGCCTCCACACCGAGGTGGCGGAGGACGACCCGGTGGTAGTCGTCGTAGTCGGGCGTCGAGGACAGGGCGGCGAGGTGGTCGTCGCCCGCGGAGACCGCCTCCTCCAACTGCTCGGGCGTGAGGGACGGTTCATGGGCCAGGAGGATCTGCTCGAAGTCCGCCCGCGGGTTCCAGCGGCCGCCCTTCGGCCGCATCAGGACACCGCCCGAGTCGAGGAGAACGGCACGGAGGGTCCCGGGAGAGCCTGGTGGAGTCGTCACCCGCACAGTCTGGCGAGCAGAATGTTTCCCGCCAACATCACGGACCGGTCGCCACGCCTTGAACCGCCCCGCACGACAAGGAGCTCGTCCATGGATCTTCGAGCGGCCCTGGCCGCCCACCGTCTGGTCGCGATCGTGCGCGGCGCGGACCCGGAGGCGGCGCTGCGCACGGTGCTGGCGCTGGCGGACGAGGGCGTCCAACTGATCGAGGTGTCCTTGTCCGGCAGGGACGCCCTGACCGTCATCGAGCGTGCCCGCGAGGCCCTCGGCCCGGACCGCCCCCTCGGTGCCGGAACCGTCCTGACCGCCGACGACGCCCGTGCCGCCCGGCAGGCGGGGGCGGACTACGTCGTCACGCCCGCCCTCGGCGCCGGCGTCGAGACGGCACTCGCTCTGGGGCTGCCGGTCCTGGCCGGGGTGATGACCCCGACCGACGTCCTGGCCGCCCGGACGGCCGGTGCGACCGCCCTGAAGATCTTCCCGGCCGCCCAGGCAGGAGGTCCCGCCTATCTCCGGGCGCTGCGCGGCCCGTTCCCGCGGGAGCTGTTCGTGCCGGTGGGCGGCGTCGACGAGGAGGCCGCCCGGGCCTATCTGGCCGCCGGGGCGACCGCGGTCGGTGTCGGCTCCCCTCTGGTCGGCGACGCGGCCGACGGCGGCAGCCTCACCGCGCTGCGCGACCGGGCCCGCGGCTTCCTGACCGTCGTACGGCAGGAGTCGGTGCGGGAGCCCGTGCGACAGCCCGCCGGAAAGCGGCAGGCCGGAGAACAGCCCGCCGGAGGGCAGGTCTCATGACGAAGGTCTGGCGTCCCGCCGAAGGTGCCGTGGTGTGCGTCGGGGAGACCATGGCCGCCCTCGCCCCCGCACCGCCCGATGCGCTGGAGACCGCAGAGGCCCTGCGGCTGTCGGTGGCCGGGGCGGAGTCGAACGTGGCGATGTACCTGGCCGACCTGGGCGTCCCCGTCTCCTGGCTCTCGGCGTTGGGCGACGACGCGTTGGGACGCCGAGTGCGGGCCGCGGTCGGTGCGGCCGGTGTCGACGTCGGCGGTGTGCGCCACGACCCCGAGCGGCCCACGGGCCTGCTCGTGAAGGAACCGGCCGGCGGCCGCACCCGCGTCCACTACTACCGCGGCGACTCGGCGGCCTCCGCGCTGGGACCCGATGTCCTGGCCGACGACAGACTGCGATCGGCCTCCTTGCTGCACCTGACGGGCGTGACCCCGGCACTGTCCCCGTCCTGCCGGGACCTGGTGACGGCGGCGCTCACCACCCCGCCGGGCGGCCGGCCGTATGCCGTCAGCTTCGACGTCAACCACCGCCCGGCGCTCTGGCCGGCCGGGACGGCCGCCCCCGTGCTGCGTGACCTGGCCGACCGCGCCGACATCACCTTCGTCGGCCTCGACGAGGCGCAGGAACTCTGGGACGCCGACCTCGAACCGGCCGGCGTCCGGGAGCTGTTGCCGCACCCGCGTCTCCTCGTCGTCAAGGACGGCGCCCACGCGGCCACCGTCTTCGGCGACGAGGAGGTCCGCACCGTGCCCGCTCTGCGCACGGAGGTGGTGGAATCCGTCGGCGCGGGCGACGCCTTCGCCGCCGGATTCCTGGCCGGGCTGCTGCGCGGCGAGGACGCGGACACAGAACGCGCCCTCCGGCTGGGCCACATCACCGCGACCTCGGCACTCAGGGTGACCGGCGACCACGGGCCCTTGCCGGACCGCGAGGAGATCGAGCGGTTGCTCGGCCTCCCGGCGCGGGAATGGGCGACGGCGGTCGTTCGCTCCGGGACGGCGTCGGTCGTCTACTCCGGAGCGGATGACGGGGGGTTCACGCATTCACCGTGATGTTGGAACTCCCGCTGCTCTGATATCCCTCGGTCGCGAGGATCATGTAGTAATTGAAACTGCCCAGGCGCATTCCGGCACGGGCCCACGCGTCGAAGTGGTTGCCCGTGGTGATGGTCCCGCCGGTCCGCTTCGCCTGCCGGACGCTCCAGAACTGCGGGAAGGTCTTGTTGCCTTCGACCGAGGGCGCGTTGTACCGCATCGTCTGGTAGATGTCGTACGTGCCGCCGTCGCTGCTGACCGTGCCCTTGTACGTGCCCGTGGGCCGGTAGGTGCCCCAGTTGTCGACGATGTAGTACTCGACGAGCGGATTTGACGTCCACCCGTAGAGGCAGAGGTATCCGTTGCCGGACGGGCTGAAGCTGCCCGAGTACCGTACGGTCCTGCGGCCGCCGTTGCTCCAGCCCTTGCCGCACACGAAGTTGCCGGTGTTGCGCCACGAGGTGCTGTAGTTGCCGCCGGCGCCCAGGGTCATGGAGACCGTCCCGCCGGCGTCGGTCCAGAACGAGTAGTAGAAGCCGTTGTGGTTGCCGGTCTGGTTCGCCGTCACGGTCCGGTTCGGCTCGGCGTGCGCGGTGCCGGGCAGCACCAGCGCCGACGCGCCCAGCGCGAGGGCACCGGCCCCGCCGATGAGCCCCCTGCGGCTGATTCCGCGATTCATGACGTGGTTCTCGTCCATACCTGTCTCCTCCTCGACCGTCCTGTCGATGCCATGACAATGAAGCGGGGAAGGGGTGGGTTGTCAACGGTTATCGCAAGCCTTCCGGAAGGTATGTCCGGAACGCCTATCGCTCACCTGGAATGATCGAGAATTCTTTGAAAAGGCGGATCGGAGCGAGGTGACGGAATTCCGAAAAGTTTCGGAGCTCTTCCGGATCGCAATGCACCGGGAAGGACGCACCGGGAGGACGCACCGGGAGGGCGGCTCACCGCTCGTGGACGACCCGCCCGTCGAAGACCGTCAGGTCCACCTCCGCGTCGGTGATCCCGTGCGGGTCCAGGTCGAGCAAGGGGCGGTCCAGGACGCAGAGGTCGGCGACCTTGCCGACCTCGACGGACCCCTTCCACGTCTCGGCGAAGTCCTGGCGCGCCGCGTTGACGGTGTACGCCCGCAGCGCGTCCGCCAGACCCACGCACTGCTCCGGGCCGCTGCGCCGGCCGCTCGCCTTCGACTCCCGCAGCATCATCGCCGCCACCCCCTGCCGCCAGTCGGGCTCCGTGATCGGCGCGTCGCTGGACGCGCAGACCGCGATCCCGGCCTCGACGGCGGACCGCACGGGCCACTGGTAGGCGGAGCGTTCGGCCCCCACCACCTCGTCCATCAGGTCGGAGACCGTCCACTTGATGGCCGGGTTCATGTTGATGCCGTAGCCGTGCGCGGCGAGCTTGGCGAGGCTGTCGGCGCCGACGAAGTCGCCATGGATGACGTAGTGCCGGGCGTCGGGCCGGGGTGTGGCCGCGTCCGCCGCGAGGAACGCGTCCACGACCGTGTCGATGGCCCGGTCGCCGGTGACGTGGACACCCAGTTGGAAGCCCGCCTCGTGGGCGATCCGGATCATCTCGCGCAGCTCGTCTACCTGGAGCGCGGGGGTGGCGCCGTGCACGCACAGGGCGCCGTGGCCGCCGTCGGCGTAGGGCTCGTTCATCCAGGCCGTCCGGTTCGGCGGCACTCCGTCGGCGAAGATCTTGACGCCGATGGCGCGCAGCAGGCGCGGATCGGCCGACTCCGGGCGGCTGAGCTTGGCCAGCCCCTCGCGCACGTCGGCGGCGGAGCCGCCCATGGGCGCGGGCAGCAGCAGGACGCTGACCCGCGCCTGCAGTCCGCCGTCGGCCGCGAGATCCGCGTAGGCCGTCCAGTTGTCGGTGCTCAGTCCGCCGAACAGGGTGGTGGCGCCGCCGGGGCCGAGGCCGGGCTCGGTGTAGCTGGTGATGCCGCGGGTGTGGAGCTCCGCGATCACGTTGTGGATGGCCCGGCGGCGCTGGGCGACGGTGGGGGAGGGGAGTTCGGCCCGGAGGAGCCCCTGGGCGGCCTCGCGCAGGATGCCGGTGGGCTCGCCGTCCGCGTCCAGGTCGATCACGCCGCCCGCCGGGGGCACGCTCGACGCGTCGATTCCGCACGCGCGCAGGGCCGCGGTGTTGACCCACGCCATGTGGGAGGAGAAGTCGGTCAGGCAGACCGGGTTGCCCGGCGCCACGGCGTCCAGGTCCCGACGGTGCGGGAACCGCCGGGAATCGGCCAGACACTCCGCGAGGTACCCCGGATCCCAGCCCAGCCCGACGATCCACTCGCCGGGCCGGGCGGCCCGCGCCTCCTGCCCCACGACGGCCGCGATGTCGGCGATCGACGCGACCGCCGGATGCCCCACCGCGACGGCGAACGGCGGCTTGGTCATGCCGTAGGCGGCCCCGTGCAGATGCGAGTCGTTGATGCCGGGCAGTACGGTCCGGCCGCCCAGGTCGACGACGCGTGTGCCGGGGCCGGTCAGGGCGCGGATCTCCCTGTCGCCGCCGACGGCGACGATGGTCCGGCCCCGGACCGCCACGCCTTGGGCCACCGTGAAGTCGTCGTCCACGGTGAGGACTTGGCCGCCGGTCAGGACGAGGGTGGGGGTGCTGTCGTCGCTCACGCGCTGGCTCTCCAGGGAAACGGGCCCGTCGCGGCGGGCGTCGGCTGTGCCGAACAGGAAAGCGCCGGGACACCCGCCCCACCATCCGTAGAAATACCGACCCCGCCTTGTCCCGCACCCCCGACCCGCATACCGTAAGGGCCCAAACAACCCGCCCGGACGCGGTGGACGGGGCCGACGGGAGGCGCACATGCTCAGTCACCGGCAGCTCGCCGCCGCCACCCGCATCGGCATGCTCACCCGCGAGCGCGACCCCGTCCCGGCCTGCGGCGAGGCCCTGCGGGAACTCGGCCGGGCCCTCCCCTACGACGCCGTCACCCTGCTCGGCATCGACCCCCTCTCCGGCGCCCACGTCCAGATCGCGGGCGTCGGCTACCCGGCCGAGACCTCCCGGGCGCTGGCCGCCGAGTTCGTCTCGACGCCGTGGTACGCCAACGTCGTACGACAGGAACTGCCGCGCTCCATCTCCGAGGACGCCGACGACGACCCCGGACCGCGCTTCCGGCACGGCTGGTTCTACGCCGAGCGGGTGCGCCCGGCCGGTTTCCGGGACGGGCTGACCGGAGCCCTGCGCCACGAGGGGCGCCTCGTCGGCCTGGTCCACCTGTCCAGTGCGGCGGCGGACGCCTACGACACCGAGGCGCGCCACCTGCTCGCCTCGATCCTGCCCGCACTGGGCGTCCTCACCGACCCCACCGCACATCTCGACGCCCTCCACGACCTCCCCGAGGGCGCGGCGGCGAACCTCGTCACCGGCGACGGTGTCCTCGGCATGCCGGGCCGGGCGGCCGCCGACGTCCTGGACGACGACGGCTTCCGCCGGCTGGTGGAGGCCTTCACGGCCCTCGCGCACGGCCGACGGCTACGGCTGCTGTGGCCGGTCGGATGCGCGTGGCGCCGGGTGGTGCTCCAGCGGTGCACGCTCGGGCCGACGGCCCGCGACGCGGTTCTGGTCCACCAGGAGCGCACGGAACTGCCGTACGGACTGAGCCCGCGCGAACTCGACGTGCTCACCCGGGCCGCCCGCGGACAGACCAACCAGGCCATCGCACAGGCCCTGTTCCTGTCCCCGCGTACGGTCCACACCCACATCGAGCACCTGCTGCGCAAGACCGGCTGTGCCTCACGCGCCGAGGCGACGGCCCTGGCCGTCCGCGACGGCGTACTGCGGCCCGGCCCCGAGGACCTGCGGCACTTCGCCGAGGCCGTCGTGCTGCCGACGACAAAAGCGGTGGACAGAGATCACGTGGTCAGCAGACTGGCCCCATGACCACGACGGAACCCAAGGCCGACCTCCGCTTCTATCTCCAGGCCGCCCGCGACGCCCTGTTGTGGAAGCTCGACGGGCTCTCGGAGTACGACATACGCCGACCGCTTACACCGACCGGCACCAATCTGCTGGGGCTGGTGAAGCACACGGCGACCATGGAGTTCGGCTACCTCGGCGACACCTTCGGACGGCCGCCCGGCGAGCCCCTGCCCTGGGCCGGCGAGGGCGCCGAGCCCAACGCGGACATGTGGGCCACCGCGGAGGAGTCACGCGACTTCGTCGTCGGGCTCTACCGCCGGGTGTGGGCGCACGCGGACGCGACGATCGAGGCGCTGGCGCTGGAGACCGTCGGCCGGGTCCCGTGGTGGCCGGACGGGCGGGACGAGGTGACCTTGCACCACGCCGCCGTGCGCGTGATCGCCGACACCCATCGGCACGCGGGGCACGCCGACATCCTGCGCGAACTCCTGGACGGTGCCGTGGGGATGAACCAGGGCAACACCAGCATGCCGTCGACCGACCCGGCCTGGTGGGAGAGCCATCGCGAGCGGCTGGAGCAGGCGGCTCGCGAGGCCGACAAGCGGGCATGACGCCGGGGCCGGGCGGGACGCGTGGGTCCCGCCCGGCGCCTCGGCCGTCAGCAGCAGCGGCCCTGCGGGTGGGTCTCCCGGTGCAGCGCGCGCCGCGCCTCGTAGACGCGGCGGCTCGGTACCGGTGCCAGCGGGTGCCGGCGGCGGTGCCGCTCGCAGTAGCGGTCGTAGTCGGCCTCGCCCGTCAGCTCGCGCAGATACCAGCGCACCGCCCGCGACCAGCGCCGCACGCTCATGAGCGGGCCCCCGCCAACGGCTCGCCGACGCGCTCGGAGTCGTCGAGCCGGGACGCGACGTACGGCGCCTCGGTGGTGGGGAGCGGGACGCGGGACCTGATCGCGCGCACGCACACCACCGCGGCGTTGGCCATCACGACCGCGACCAGCAGCAGGAACAGGACGATGAGGACGCCGTCGACGGTCGAGTTGGTGACCACGGTGTGCATGTCGTCGAGCGACTTCGCGGGCGGCAGCACCTGCCCGGCGTCGGTGGCGTCGGCGTACCGGGCGCGCTGGGCGAAGAAGCCGACCTTGGGGTCGTCGGAGAAGACCTTCTGCCAGCCCGCCGTGAAGGTCACCGCGACCACCCAGAGCAGCGGCACGCCGGGCACCCAGGCCCAGCGCAGTCGGCCGGACTTGATCAGGATCGTGGTGCAGACGGTGAGGGCGATCGCGGCGAGCAGCTGGTTGGCGATGCCGAAGAGGGGGAAGAGCTGGTTGATCCCGCCCAGCGGGTCGGTGGCCCCGGTGTACAGGAAGTAGCCCCACGCGGCCACGACGAGCGCGCTGCACAACCAGATGCCCGGCTTCCAGTTGACCCGGCCGAGGGGCTTGAACACATTGCCCAGCATGTCCTGGAGCATGAACCGCCCGACCCGGGTGCCCGCGTCGACCGTGGTCAGGATGAACAGCGCCTCGAACATGATCGCGAAGTGGTACCAGAAGGCCTTCATCGCCGTACCGCCGAAGACCCCGGAGAAGATCTCCGACATGCCGACGGCGAGGGTGGGCGCACCGCCGGAGCGGGCGATCAGGGTTTGTTCCTCGACCGCCTTGGCAGCCTGCGTCAGCTGGTCGGGGGTGATGGTGAAGCCGAGTCCCGCCACGGCGTGCGAGGCCGATTCCGCCGTGGTGCCGAGGAGGGCCGCCGGGGCGTTCATCGCGTAGTACAGGCCGGGTTCGAGGGTGGCCGCGGCGATCAGCGCCATGATCGCGACGAACGACTCCATCAGCATGGCGCCGTAGCCGATCAGCCGGACCTGGGACTCCTTCCGGATCAGTTTCGGGGTGGTGCCCGAGGCGACCAGGGCGTGGAATCCGGACAGCGCCCCGCAGGCGATGGTGATGAACAGGAAGGGGAACAGGGACCCGGCGAAGACCGGCCCGGCGCCCGAGCCCGCGAACTGGCTCACCGCGTCCGCGCGCATCACGGGCGCGGCGACGACGACACCGACCGCGAGCAGCGCGATGGTGCCGATCTTCATGAACGTCGACAGGTAGTCGCGCGGCGCGAGCAGCATCCACACCGGCAGCACGGAT
This sequence comes from Streptomyces lincolnensis, assembly GCF_021173675.1. Taxonomy (GTDB): domain Bacteria; phylum Actinomycetota; class Actinomycetes; order Streptomycetales; family Streptomycetaceae; genus Streptomyces; species Streptomyces lincolnensis_B. Next base: position 482,017 of record NZ_JAIHON010000003.1, read on the forward strand.
GCGACGAAGCCGTACCCGACCAGGCAGAAGGCCAGGGTCGTCGGGCTGAGCGTGAAGGTGCCGGCCAGCGAGGAGTTCTGCACCCAGCTGCCGCCGACGATCGCCAGGAGCAGCAGGGCCACGCCGATGAGGCTCGTCTCGACCACCCGGCCCGGCCGGATCCGGTGCATCCAGAAGCCCATGAACAGGGCGATGGGCACGGTCATCGCGACCGAGAAGGTGCCCCAGGGGGAGTGCGCGAGGGCGTTGACCACGACCAGTGCCAGCACACCCAGCAGGATGATCATGATGGCGAGGACGGCGACCAGGGCCGCGGCCCCGCCCGCCCGGCCGATCTCGTCCCGGGCCATCTGTCCCAGGGACGTGCCGTCCCGCCGCATCGACAGGAACAGCACCACCATGTCCTGCACGGCCCCCGCGAAGATCACCCCGGCGACGATCCACAGCGTGCCCGGCAGGTAGCCCATCTGCGCGGCGAGCACCGGGCCCACCAGCGGCCCGGCGCCGGCGATCGCGGCGAAGTGGTGGCCGAGCAGCACCCGGCGGTCGGTGGGCTGGAAGTCGACGCCGTCCTCCAGCCGTTCGGCCGGGGTGGCCCGGCTGTCGTCGGGCTTCAGCACCCGGCGGGCGACGAACCGGGCGTAGAAGCGGTAGGCGATGGCATACGACCCGAGCGCGGCCAGCACCAGCCAGATCGCGGAGATCCGCTCCCCGCGCGCCAGCGCCAGCACCCCCCAGGCGACGGCGCCGACCAGCGAGACGGCCGACCACAGAACAAGGGAGCGCATTCGTGATTTTTCCGGCACCGCCGGGTGGTTTTCGGGCAGGACGGACGTAGGCATGGCGGCTCCTAGAAGGTGCGACAGGGCGGCGTGACATTCCGCCCGCTGTCGGTCTGTGCAAGAGTTGCCCACCCGCCGGAACCGGTTGACAGCGAATTTCCAGCAGATTTTCCGCCGGTTTCCCGTCAACCGAATGAGCCGTCCGCGCAACTACTCGGCGAGGGCACAGGCACACCAAGGACGGTGAACCATGGCCGACGGCGCCATGACCGCGACGTTCCTCGCCGTGATCGGCGGGGCGTCGCTGCTCGCCGTGACCGCGCGCCGGCTGCACCCCGGCGACCGGCTGCCCTCCCTGGAGGGCTGGGCCCTGGCCGACCGGAGCCTCGGCCCGGTGTGGACCTGGTTCCTGCTCGGCGGCACGATCTTCACCGCGTACACCTTCACCGCGGTCCCCGGGCTGGCCTACGGCAACGGCGCGCCCGCGTTCTTCGCGGTGCCGTACACGGTGATCGTCTGGCCGCTCGCCTTCGTCCTGCTGAGCCGCCTGTGGACGGTGGCCCGCCGGCACGGGTACATCACCGCCGCCGACTTCGTGCGGGGCAGATACGGTTCGCCGCCGCTGGCCCTGGTGGTCGCGCTGACCGGGATCCTCGCGACGATGCCGTATCTCGCCCTGCAACTGCTGGGCATCCGGGCGGTGCTGACCGCCGGGGGCGTGTATCCGCGTGGTGCGGGCGGGGACCTCGTGCTGGTGGCGCTGTTCGCGGGGCTCGCGGTGGCGACCTACCGGCACGGGCTGCGCGCTCCCACCGTGATCTCCGCGCTCAAGGCGGTGGCCGTCTTCGTCTCGCTCACCGCGGTGTGCTGGCTGGTCCTCGCCCGGCTCGGCGGCCCCGGCGCGGTCTTCGAGACGGCGGCCCGACGGCTCGGCGGGACGGACGTGGAGCACTCCGCGCTATTGCTGTCGCCCGCCCAGCAGCCCGCCTACGCGACCCTCGCCCTCGGCTCCGCCCTGGCCCTGCTGATGTACCCGCACGTCCTCACCGCCGGGTTCGCCGCCGACGGCCCGCGTACCCTGCGCAAGGTCTCCGTGGCGCTGCCGGCCTGGACCGGGCTGCTGGCCCTCTTCGGATTCCTCGGCGTGGCCGCGCTCGCCGCCGAGGTGCGGGCCCCGAGGGGCGGTGCCGAGGCCGCCGTGCCGATGCTGGTCGACCGGCTGATGCCGGCCCCGCTGGCCGGGCTGGTGTTCGCCGCGATCACCGTGGGGGCGCTGGTGCCCGCCGCCGTGATGTCCATCGCCGCCGCCACCAGCTTCGTACGCAATGTGTACGTCGAGTACGTCCACCCGACCGCGACGCCCAAACGGCAGGTGCGCATCGCCAAGGTGGTGTCGCTGACCGCGAAGGTGGGGGCGGTCGCGTTCGTGTTCGGGCTGCGCGACCAGGACGCGATCAACCTCCAGCTGCTCGGCGGTGTCTGGATCCTCCAGATCTTCCCGGCCGTCGCCCTCGGCCTGTTCACCTCCCGCCTGCACCCCCGGGCGCTGCTCGCCGGCTGGGCCGCCGGCATGGCCGCCGGGACCGTCCTGGTGGTGCGCGAGGGCTTCTCGTCCGTCGTCCCGATCGGCCTCGGCGGCCCGCCGGTGGAGATCTACGCCGGAATGGTCGCCCTGCTGCTCAACCTCACCGTCGCCGTCCTCGTCACCGCGGCCCTCGAACGCCTCGGGGTGCCGCGCGGCGCCGACCTCACCGACCTGCCGCCCCGCCTGGCCCTCAGGCGGCACCCCGAGACGGGAGCGAACCACCCGTGAGACGCCGACCGACCCCGCCCCTCACGCTGCCGTCCCTACCCCCTCCCACGGACGCGGCCGAGGCGCTGGCCCCCGTGGTGAGCGACCCGGCCGACCTGGAGCGCGAGGCCGGCCTCGCCCGCCTGTTCGAGCTGCACTACGCCTCCATGCTGCGGCTGGCCGTGCTGCTCGGCGCGGACGACCCGGAGAACGTCGTCGCCGAGGCGTACTACCAGATCTACCGCAAGTGGCGGCGGCTGCGGGACACCGAGGCGGCGGAGGCCTACCTGCGCTCCACCGTCTGCAATCTCACGCGGATGCGCATACGGCACCTCCAGGTGGCCCGCCGGCACGTGGAGAACCCGCCGGAGGAACTCGTCGCCTCGGCCGAGAGCACCGCCCTGCTGCGCGAGGACCAACGCGTCCTGATCGACGCGCTCCAGCACCTGCCCGCCCGGCAGCGCGAGGCGCTCGTGCTGCGCCACTGGCTCGGCCTGAAGGAGAGCGAGATCGCCGCCGCGATGGGCATCTCCTGCGGCTCGGTCAAGACCCACACCTCACGCGGCATCGCCGCACTGGGCCAGGCGATGGAGGCCCGGCGATGAACCGTATGGATCACGAGCACGGTGGCCTGCCTGAGGGCTCGGCGGCCGAGTCCCGCACCGAGCGGGAGCTGCGCGAGGCCCTGGAGGCCCTCGCCGGGGGAGTGCGGGCCGCCCCCGACGCCTATCGCACCGCCCGCGGCGACTGGCTCCGCCGCGAGCGCCGCCGCCGGCTCGTCCTCGCCGTCCTCATCACCGTGGTCTTCACCCTGGCCACCCTGATCGGCCTGTGGGTCCTCAACCAGGCCCCGGCCGACCCCGGCGTCATCTTCTCGGGCACCGGGAGGACGGCCGACCTGGTGGACAGGTAGGGGCCGCGCGGTCGGAGGTCCCTCCATACATAGGATGAGTCACCGACCGTCCTTCCTGTCATGCCTGTTGACATGCGCACGGTGAGTGCTAGGTTCCCCGATACACCCGATGTATTGAGGATCCGTCAGCGCTGGAGGACGAGGATGACCTCGCACTCGGAGAAGCACTCCCCCCTGCCCAGAAGATCCTTACTCGGCACCGCGCTGGGCAGTGCCGCGGTGGCGGCCCTGCCCAGCGCGGCCGGCGCCGAGGAGCCCGCACAGCCGGGAGACAGTGGTGAAGCCGTAGCGGGTGGCAGACGCCCCTGGAGACTGCGCGACACGATGAGCGACGAGCAGGCCTGGGCCCGATTCCTGCGCGCCCAGGACCTGGTGTGGACCAGACTGCCCACCCGTTGGTACGAGGGGCCGTTCCTCGGCGACGGACTGCTCGGCAGCATGATCTACCAGGAGCCGGGCACCGACCGGATCCGCTTCACCGTCCAGCACGGCCGGGTCCAGGACCACCGGCCCGAGTTCGGCAGCGGCTGGGGCACCGCCCGCCTGCCGGTCGGACATCTCACGCTCGAACCGGCCGGCACGATCACCGCCGTCGACTGGCGGCTGAGCCTGTGGAACGCCGAACTCACCGGCACGATCACCACCACCGCCGGCACGCTCACCCTCGCCGCCCTCATCCACGACGAGGTCCTGGCCGTCCGCGTGAGAGCCCAGGGCGACGAGCGGGCCACCTGGACCTTCCACCCCGCAGAGGCCATCAGCCCGCGCAGCCTCAGCGAGGCCCCGCCCGCCGGATACACCCCCAATCCGCCCTGGACCTCCAGGACGTCCGCCGACGGCACCGAGCTGGTGCTCCAGCCCCTCACCGGCGGCGGCCAGACCGCCACCGCCCACCGGCGCACGGGCGACGATCTTCTGCTCAGCGTCGGCCACAGCTTCCCCTCCGACACGGCGGCGGAGGCCGCGGCCCTGCGCAATCTGCGGCGCGGGACGTCGTACACCGCGCTCAGACGGCCGCACACCCGCTGGTGGCACGCCTTCTACCCCAAGAGCTTCGTCTCCTTCCCCGACCAGCGGCTGCAGAGCTTCCACTGGATCCAGCTCTACAAGGTCGCCTCGGCCAGCCGCGCGGGCGGCCCGGTCATGGCCACCTCCGGGCCCTGGCTGGAGCCCACGCCCTGGCCCGCGGTGTGGTGGAATCTCAACGTCCAGCTGGAGTACTGGATCGTCCACGGCTCCAACCACCTGGAACTCGACTCCCTGGCCACCACCGTGCGGCAGAACCAGGAACAGCTCGTCGCCAATGTCCCCGCCGCCTACCGGGCGGACAGCGCCGGCGTCGGCCGCAGCTCCGACATGTTCGCCACCCGGAGCGTGGGCCGGCCGGGCACCGGCGCCGAGACCGGCGACCTCACCTGGGCCCTGCACAACGTCTGGCTGTCCTACCGGCACTCCATGGACCGGTCCCTGCTGCGCGACACGGTCTTCCCCGTCCTGCGCCGGGCCATCAACTACTACCTGCACTTCCTCACCCAGGGCAGCGACGGCCGACTCCACCTGCCGAGCACGCTCTCGCCCGAGTACCCGGTCGTGCCGCCCCAGGACACCACCTACGACCTGGCCCTGATCCGCTGGGGCTGCCACGCACTCATCGAGTCCGCCGAACTGCTCGGCATCGACGACGAGTTGATCCCGCGCTGGCAAGAAGTGCTGGCCCGGCTCACGCCCTACCCGGTCGACGACAACGGCTTCATGATCGGCGCCGACACCCCCTACGCCCAGTCCCACCGGCACTACTCGCACCTGCTGATGGTGTATCCGCTGTACCTCGTCACCTGGGACCTGCCCGAGCACCGCGAACTGATCACGAAGTCGGTGGCCCACTGGCAGGCGCTGAGCAGCGCCCACCGCGGCTACAGCTACACCGGGGCCGCCTCGATGTACGCGACGACCGGCGACGGCGACACCGCGCTCACCTATCTGCGGAAGTTCTTCGACCCCACCACCCGATATCCCTGCCGCCCCAACACGCACTACACCGAGGCCGGTCCGGTCATCGAGACCCCGCTGTCCGCCTCGCAGTCCCTGCACGACATGTTCTGCCAGAGCTGGGGCGGCGTGATCCGAATCTTCCCGGCCGTCCCGTCCGCCTGGGCCGACGTCACCCTGCACGACTTCCGCACCCAGGGCGCCTTCCTGGTCACCGCCGTCCGCAGAGCCGGGACCACCCGGTTCATCCGGATCAAGAGCCTGGCGGGCGAGCCGCTCACGCTCCGCCACGGCCTCACCGGCGCCCTCACCGCCCTGCTGGACGACGGCACCCCCGCCCGCACCCGGGATCTCGGCGACGGCACCCTCGCCATCGACTTGCCGAAGGGCCGCGAGGTGCTCGTCCACTCCGGCGCCCGTCCCGACCTCGTCGTCGCGCCCGTCGCCGTCGCGGAACCGGGCCCGGCCTGGGGACTGCCGTAAAGCCACACACCTCGGAGGGTTCACATGGCTGTTCCGATCAGAACCGCGGTCGCCGGGCTCTGCGCCGGGCTGGTCGCCACGCTCCTCACCACCGGTCCGGCGCAGGCCGAGCCGCCGCACGATCATGCCTGGGCCGTCTCGACCTCGGCCCACGCACCCCGCGCACGGATATCCCTGGACGACACCACCGGCACGCTGAGCCTCGCGGTGTCCCGGGACGGCCGTACGGTCATCGAGCCGTCGCCCGTCGGCATCGTCACCGAACAGGCCGACCTGTCCAGGGAGTTGCGCTTCCTGCACCGCAAGGACCGCCGCATCGAGGAGCGTTACCGCACCAAGTCCGGCAAACGGGTGGAGCGCACGGTCCGGATGAACGAGACCCGGCTGTCGTTCGCCACCGCCCAGGGCGCCCGCCTCGACCTCGTGGTCCGCGCCTCCGCCGACGGCGTCGCCTACCGATACGTCCTTCCCGCCGGCCACGGCGATGTCCTGGGGGAGACCTCCGCGTTCACCCTGCCGTCCGACGCGAGCGCCTGGCTGAGCACCTACCGGCCCGACAACGAGGGGCAGTTCGCCCAGTACACCGCCGCTACCGCACCCACCGGCGCCTACTCGCCCCAGGCGCTGTTCGCGACCGACGGCGGCTACACCCTGCTCGCCGAATCCGACCTCACCGGCGCGTACTCCGGCGCCCGGCTCACCCACGAGCAGGGCAGCGGCGCCTACCGGGTCAGGCTCGCCGACGACCGCGTCCGCACCGACGGCCCGCTCGCCACCCCCTGGCGGGCCATGGTCACCGGCGACCTCGCCACCGTCACCCGGTCCACCTTCACCGACGACCTCGCCCCCGCCTCCAAGGTCCGCGACACGTCCTGGATCCGCCCCGGCACCGTGCTGTGGACCTGGCTCGCCGGCGGCCGTGAAGCGGGCCAGAGCCTCGCGGCGCAGAAGGCCTACGTCGACTACGCCGCCGAACGGGGCTGGCCCTACGAGGCCGTCGACGCGGGCTGGTACTTCAAGCCCGGCGAGTGGGACACCACCGACCCGGACTGGCAGACCACCAGCTGGATGCCTGAACTGGTCGACCACGCGCGCGCCAAAGGTGTCGGCATCATCGTCTGGATCCACCAACGAGAACTGGACACAGCCGCAGAACGCGCGCAATGGCTGCCGACCCTGGAGCGATGGGGCGTCAAGGGCGTCAAGATCGACTTCATGGACTCCGAGGCGCAGTCCATGCTCCAGTGGTACGACGCGATCCTCGCGGACACGGCCGCCCACCACCTCATGATCGACTTCCACGGCTCCACGATCCCCAAGGGCATGCAGCGCACCTGGCCGCAGGTCATGACCCTGGAGGGCGTTGCCGGCGAGGAGAAGCGCACCAACACCGCCGCCCACCTCACCGCCCTGCCCTTCACCCGCAACGTCATCGGCTCCATGGACTTCACCCCCGGCGCCTTCCAGCGCGTCGGCCTGCGCCCCAACTCCGACGCGGCCGAGACCGGACTCGCCGTCACCTACGAGTCGGGCCTGCAGATGTACGCCGGCACGCCCGAGTCGTACGACGCCCGTCCCCTCGCCCGCGCCTTCTACGACCAGCTCCCCGCCGCCTGGGACGACACCCGCCTCCTCGCCGGGCGGCCCGGCCAGGAAGCCGTTCTCGCCCGGCGCGCCGGTGACCGCTGGTTCCTGGGCGGGGTCTACGCCGGTGCCGCCCGGACGGCCGACGTGCCGCTGACCGTCGGGCCCGGGAAGTGGCTGGTGGAGACGATCAAGGACGGCGCCGACGGCCTCGTCCAGGACCGGCAGGTCCTGCGCGGCGGCGACACCCTGCGCGTCGACGTCGTCGCGGGCGGCGGCTTCGCCGGAATCGCCTGCCCCTGGCGTCCGGGCGTCGGCACCTGCCACCGCTGAGCGGGACGAAAGTTGCCGCGGGGGCCAACTCCCTTTCATTTTCGTCCACTTGGAGGGACGCGCATGAGTGTTTCCCGGCGTACCGTCCTCACCACGGCGGCCGCTGCCGCCGCGGCCGGTGCCGCCTCGGCGCCGGCCGCGAGCGCCGCTGAAGACCGCACACCGGTACCGGCCCCGACCCTGCGCACACTCCGTGCGGCGGCCGACTACGCCGTCGAGAAGGTCCGTACGGTCGCACCGCACGTGACCGCCTTCCCGGTCGGGACGAAGTTCGAGAAATGGGTCTACTCGCAGAACGGCGACTGGGTGGGCGGCTTCTGGCCGGGAACCCTGTGGATGGCGTGGCTCCACAGCGAGGACGAGACCTTCCGCACGTGGGCCCTGGCCTCGGCGGAGGGACTCGCCCCGCGTCAGCACGACACCGGCACGCACGACCTCGGTTTCCTCTTCTACCCGTCCTGGGTCACCGCCTGGCGGCTGACGGGCGAGGACACCTGGCGAACGGGTGCCCTGCGGGCGGCCGACTCCCTGATCCGGCGCTACAACCCGCACGGCCGCTTCATCCGGGCGTGGGGCGCGCTGAACGAACCGAGGAACGCGGGCCGGGTCATCATCGACACGATGATGAACCTCGATCTGCTGGCCTTCGCGAGCCGGCAGACCGGCGACCCGGCGTATCTGGACATCGCCGTCGAACACGCGCGGACCACCCGGCGGGTGTTCCCCCGCCCCGACGGCTCGACCCCGCACGTGTTCGACTTCGACCCGGACAGCGGCGCGCCGATCGGCCCGAACACCGTGCAGGGCTACGGCCCCTCCTCGTGCTGGTCGCGCGGCCAGGCCTGGGGCGTGTACGGCTTCACCACGATGTACCGCCGCACCGGCGACCCCGGGTTCCTCGCCACCGCCCGCCACCTCGCGGACTTCGCGGTGGGCGCCCTCACCCCGGATCACGTACCGGTGTGGGACTACCGCGCGCCGCAACAGCCGTACGACATCAAGGACGCCTCGGCGGGCGCGATCCTGGCGTGCGGGCTGCTCGACCTGGCCGCGGTCGGCGCGGGACGCTCGTACCGTCAGGTGGCACTGCGGCTGCTCACCGCCCTGTCCGAGACCTGCCTGACGAGGAACTCGGTCCGGGCCGAGGCGGCCGTGGCCCGGTGCACCCGCAACCGCCCGGCGGAGGACGGCATCGAGATCTCCCTGCCGTACGCCGACTACTACCTGCTCGAAGGCATCCTGCGCGTGCTCCGGCCGCGGGACGTCGACCGGGCGATCGACCTGTCCACGGTCCGACGGCCGCACTGATAGAAAAGGAGCGATGGAGGACAACGATTCGCATGCGTTCCGCGCGGGGCAGTCGGGACTGGTCGTCAGGGTCCCGGAGGCAGAGCCCGCCGTGCGCCCCTGGCGCGACCGGCTGGACCCCTCGGCCCGTGCCGGCGTACCGGCCCATGTCACCGTGCTCTTCCCCTTCCTGGACCTCGACCGGATCGACCGTGGCGTGCACGACGCCCTCGGTGAGGTGTTCGGCCGGCACCCGTCCTTCGAGGTCCGTTTCGCACGCTGTGGCCGCTTCCCCGGACTGCTGTATCTCGTCCCCGAACCGGACACTCCGTTCCGCAGGCTCACCGACGCGGTCGTCGAGCGGTGGCCGGAAACCCCTCCCTACGGGGGGAAGTACGGTGACGCCGTCCCGCATCTGACCGTCGCCCAGGACCTGGACGAGGCGGCCGAGGAGCAGGCCGAGGCCGACCTGCTCACCCGTCTCCCCGTCCTCGCGCGGGTCTCGGCGGTCGACCTGGTGGTCCACGACGGAACCCGGTGGCGGCTGCGGGAGTCCTTCGCGCTGCGTTAGCCCCTCCGGCGCTGGGCCTCGTACAGGTTGCGCGGCCGTACCGCGTCCGGACTGCCGTACAGCTCCAGGCGGGTGTGCAGATCGCCCGGGAAGTCGGGGACGTCGATCTGGTCGAAATCCCTGACCTCGTCGATGCCGACGGTCGCGGAGTACGGCGCCAGCCCGTCGATCCTGACCAGGCCCGCCCGGCCGTTGGTGACGCGGATGTTCCAGTGTGTGAACCGGGCGCCGAACAGCGGGCCGGCGCTCGCGTCGCCGCCGTGGCGGCCGGTGTTGTTCACGGTGATGTCCGTGCGGACGTTCGCGAAGGGCAGGCCGCGGTGGCTGTCGAAGGTGCCCACGCGCATGTCGCCGCGCGACCAGACGTTGTACGACGACAGTCCCTCGACGTTGATGCCGTGCAGCTGGGTGTTCGCGGGCGCGGGGCCGGTGCGCTCCTCGATCGTGAAGTCCTCCACGAGGTTGTCGTGCGAGCCCTCACGGCAGAAGTAGGGGTGGTGCGCGCCGCGGCCCGCCACCCGGGTCCGGCGCAGCGTGCACGCGGAGGCGGCCACGAGGCCGAAGCCGTTGTCTACGTGGCGGACCGTCACGTCGTCCACCCAGCAGTCGTACGCGCACTGCAGGACGACGCCGTTGTGGCCCTTGTCCAGCAGATGCGGCTGCTGCGGTGTATCCGGCGCCTCCAGCGTCAGCCCCTCGACCCCGGCGCCCGTCAACTCCGGTACGTGGGTGGTCAGTCGAGGGTCCCATGCGGGGCGCAGGTCGAGCGGGAGCGGTCGGTCGAGGGTGAGGTGCCGGCCACGGACCCGGGCGATGCGGACGGGCCACTCGTAGGGGACGTACGACGTCAGTTTCGTCTTGTCGGCCCAGGCGTAGGCCGCCGGTCCCGGGCCGCCGCCGCACATGTGCTGCAGGAGGGTGTGGTCCGCGTCGTCGGCGAGCCGGAGCAGGACCAGGGCGCCGGGTCGCAGCGCCGAGGCGTCGGCGACCGTCACCGTCCAGGAGCCCTGCCGTGCCGGGGCGAGGGTCGTGAGCGTCCGCCACTCGTCGCGCCGGTTGCCCGTCCAGCCCTCGAAGGGCCAGGACTTCGCCCTGATCGCGGCGACGAGCGCGTTCCAGCGGGCCTCGGGGGCCAGCCAGATCAGACCGCCCGCCCACGACCAGCCCGACTTGTCGCCGCCGTAGCGGGAGCCGTACACGCCGATCAGCTCGGTGAGGTTCCTCGTCGCGTACAGCGTCGTACGGCCGCTGCCGGCGCCCCTGAGGACCACGTTCGAGTGGGCCACCCGGATCACGTCGTCGATGCGGAACGTGCCCGGAGGGACGGTGACCGTGCCGCCTCCGGCCCGCCCGGCGGCCGCGAGGGCGCGGTTGATGGCGGGGGCGGAGTCGGTGGTGCCGTCCGCCACGGCGCCGAAGTCGCGCACGTCGGCGAAGACGCGGTGGCGGGGGAGGCGGGTCGCCCCGCCGCGGCAGCCGGCCCGGCCGACGTACGGGATCTGCGGGTGGGTGAACGGGGTGCGGCCGAACTCCCGCCACAGGACGGGGATGTCGGCCCGAGCGGTTTCCGGACCGGCCGCCGTCGCTGTGCCGGCGCTCGCCACCACGGCGGCGGCGCTTCCCAGCAGGGTTCGTCTGGTGATGCCTTGGATGGTCATGCTCATGTCATTCCGGTTGTCCGTGGCACCGGTGTGCGCGTCTGTCATGCCCGTACGCCCTTCCATGGGTGAGTCATGGATGTGAACGACGTTCAGATGTGCGGTGACCGGTGAGCATGCCACGGGCCCCTGGAGCATGAAAGAGGTTGTGCGGGTTTTGTTGGTTCGGACCAATGGCGGGGCTGATTCGAGTGGCCGGTCGGGCTCCTTGACCCCCGGTCCGCCCTCCATGATGCTGAGTTGCGACACGTGAGGTGTGTGCCGTAATAGGCAACATCCGAGTCTCGTACCAGCGAGGAGTGGCCATGTCGCACCAGGTCCGTGCTGTCGTCGCGCTAGGGAAGGGCGCCCCCGTCAGTCTCGAAACGATCGTCGTGCCCGACCCGGGCCCGGGTGAGGCGCTGGTGAAGGTTGAGGCCTGCGGGGTCTGCCACACCGATCTGCACTATCGCGAGGGTGGCATCGGCGACGACTTCCCCTTCCTGCTCGGCCACGAGGCCGCGGGGGTCGTGGAGTCGGTGGGGGAGGGGGTGACCGAAGTCGTGCCGGGTGACTTCGTGATCCTCAACTGGCGTGCGGTGTGCGGTCAGTGCCGGGCGTGTCTGCGGGGGCGTCCCTGGTACTGCTTCGCCACCCACAACGCGACGCAGAAGATGACCTTGACCGACGGTACGGAGTTGTCCCCGGCGCTGGGGATCGGGGCGTTCGCGGAGAAGACGCTGGTGGCGGCCGGGCAGTGCACGAAGGTGGATCCGACGGTGGCGCCGCAGGTGGCGGGTCTGCTCGGGTGTGGGGTGATGGCCGGGATCGGTGCGGCGATCAACACCGGGAACGTCGGGCGTGGGGACACGGTCGCGGTGATCGGCTGCGGCGGCGTCGGGGCCGCGGCGATCGCCGGGTCGCATCTGGCCGGCGCGGCGAAGGTCATCGCCGTCGACATCGACCCGCGCAAACTGGACACCGCCGAGAAACTGGGCGCCACCCACACGGTCAACTCCCGGCAGACCGACCCGGTCGAGGCGATCCGCGAGCTGACCGGCGGCTTCGGCGCCGATGTCGTCATCGAGGCGGTGGGCCGCCCGGAGACGTACAAGCAGGCGTTCTACGCCCGCGACCTGGCCGGCACCGTCGTCCTGGTCGGCGTGCCGACCCCGGAGATGAAGCTCGAACTGCCGCTGCTGGACGTCTTCGGGCGCGGCGGCTCCCTGAAGTCCTCCTGGTACGGCGACTGCCTGCCCTCCCGCGACTTCCCCATGCTCATCGACCTCTATCTCCAGGGCCGACTGAATCTGGACGCCTTCGTCACGGAGACCATCGCGCTGGACGAGGTCGAGAAGGCCTTCGAGCGGATGCACCACGGCGACGTCCTGCGCTCGGTGGTGGTCCTCTGATGGCCGGCGCCCGTATCGAGCAGTTGGTCACCTCCGGCACCTTCAGTCTGGACGGCGGTACCTGGGACGTCGACAACAACGTCTGGATCGTCGGCGACGACCACGAGGCGATCGTCATCGACGCCGCCCACGACGCCGACGCCATCGCCGAGGCCGTCGGCGACCGCCGGCTCACCGCGATCATCTGCACCCACGCCCACAACGACCACATCGACGCCGCACCCGCCCTCGCCGAGCGCACCGGAGCCCCGATCCTGCTCCACGGCGACGACCTGCCGCTGTGGAAGCAGACCCACCCGGAGCGCATGCCTGACGGCGAGCTGACCGACGGCCAGATCCTCGCGGTGGCCGGTGTCGAGCTGACCGTCCTGCACACCCCCGGCCATGCCCCCGGCGCGGTGTGCCTGCACGCCCCGGCTCTGACGGCCCTCTTCGGCGGAGACACGCTCTTCGCGGGCGGACCGGGGGCCACGGGACGCTCGTACAGCGACTTCCCGACGATCGTCGCGTCCATCCGGGACCGACTGCTGACCCTGCCCGGCGACACCGTCGTCCACACCGGGCACGGGGAGACGACCACCGTCTCCGCCGAGGCTCCGCATCTCGGCGAATGGATCGACCGAGGCTTCTGAGACCGGCCTCCGGAGTGTTTCGCGTGGCGCCCGGTCCGCCTGTTTGCGCAGGTGGTTCGGGCGCTTCGCGCTGCCTGGAGCGCAGCGGGGCGAGCCGTCCGAACCGGGCCTTGTGACGCCTTGACAACGCTTCGGAGCCGCCTTCAGACTGACGTTGCGCTTACCGCAATCCGTTTCGCTATACGCACCGAGGTGTCATGATGATTCCCGCGTGCCGTCTCTCGGATCTCCCGCGAGGCGAGGCCTACCGGCTCGACATCGATCCGCCGGTCTCGGTGTTCCACACCGACGACGGCGAGATCTTCGCCATCGACGACACCTGCACCCACCAGGACGCCTCGCTCGCCGACGGCTGGCTGGAGGGCTGCGAGGTGGAATGCCCGCTGCATGCCTCGAAGTTCGACCTGAGGACCGGAGCGGTCGACGCCCCGCCGGCCAAGCTCCCCGTGCGCACGCACGAGGTGACGGTCGAGGACGGCATGATCTACGTCCGCATCTCCACGGACGCCCCCAACCTGCCGCCCTGCATCGCGGCCCGGCTCGCCGGGGAACCCGCGTGAGGACGGTGGCCGTGGTGGGAGCCTCGCTCGCCGGACTCTCGGCGGCGCGCTCACTGCGGAAACGGGGCTACGACGGGCGGCTGGTCGTCATCGGCGACGAGCTCCACCGCCCGTACGACAGGCCCCCGTTGTCCAAGGAGTTCCTCGCCGGCACCATCGGCGAGGCGGAACTCGCGCTGGAGACGGACGACGAGGACCTGCGTGCCGAGTGGCTGCTCGGCACCCGTGCCACCGGCTTCGACCGGACGGCCCGTGCCGTCCGGCTCTCCGACGGCCGGGAGGTCCGCGCCGACGGATTCGTCCTCGCGACCGGCGCCGCGGCACGCACCCTGCCCGGCGCCGAGGGCCTGGCCGGAGTGCACGTCCTGCGCACCCTGGACGACGCCCGCGCCCTCAGGGACGAGCTCGCCCTCGGCGGACGGCTGGTGGTGATCGGCGGCGGGTTCATCGGAGCCGAGGTCGCCTCCACCGCCTACGCCCTCGGACTCGACGTGACGGTGATCGAGGTGGCCCCGACACCACTCGCGGCATCGCTCGGCCCGGCCATGGGCTCCGTCGTCTCCGGCCTCCACACCGACCACGGCGTCCGGCTGCGGTGCGGCGTGGGCGTCAAGGGGCTGAGCGGGGAGCGCCGCGTGGACGCCGTGCTGTTGGAGGACGGCAGCACCGTTCCCGCCGACATCGTGGTCGTCGGGGTCGGCGCGCGCCCGTGCGTCGAATGGCTGGAAGGGTCCGGTATCGCGCTCGACGACGGCGTCAAGTGCGGTGCGGACGGCCGCACCGGCCTCGGCGGCGTGGTCGCCGTCGGGGACTGCGCCAACTGGTACGACCCCCGTGCGGGCCGGCACCGTCGCGTCGAGCACTGGACCGGTGCGCGGGAGCGGCCCGACGCGGCTGTCGCGGCCCTGCTGTCCTGGGGCGAGTCGGAACCGGGCGTGCCCAAACCGCCGTACTTCTGGTCGGACCAGTACGGCGTGAAGATCCAGTTCGCCGGTCACGCGGCCCGCGCCGACAGCGTGACGGTCGAGGAGGGCAGCCCGGACGAGCGCAACGTCCTGGCGGTCTACCGGCGTGCCGGCCGCCCGGTCGCCGTGCTCGGCATGAACCAGCCACGGCTGTTCACCCGCTGGCGGAAGCATCTCGCCATGGCGGCCTGACACGCGGCGGCCTGAAACACCCCGGTCCGGGTCACCGCAGTCCGAACCATCCGTGCCCGAGGCATCGCGACGGCCCGAGCCGTCGCGACCGCCCCGACACCGCTCATAGCCGCTCAACACCGTTCATCAGCGCTCGCACGCCCGTGGCCGCCCGAGGCCCCCGCGGCGTCGCTCCACCCAACAACGCCGTCCGGAGTCGCTCTTCCCGGCGCGTGAATACCCCTCCACGACGTTTCCCGAGGAGTGCACCGTGACCTCGACCAGCCTGCCGGACAGCCTCATCGCCACCCTCCCCGGCTCCTCCTACACCGATCCCGGGATCTTCGCCCAGGAGCAGGAGCGCATCTTCGAGACCATGTGGTTCTGCGTCGCGCGCGCGTCCGACCTGGCCGCGCCGGGCGCCTTCCGGACCGTCGACGTGGGCCGCGAGAGCATCCTCGTCACCCGCGCCCGCGACCACTCGATCCGCGCCTACTTCAACGTCTGCCGGCACCGCGGCGCCAAGCTGTGCACCGAGGAGTCCGGCGAGGTCAAGCGGGCCTTCCAATGCCCGTACCACGCCTGGACGTACGGCCTCGACGGCAAACTCGTCGCCGCCCCCAACCTCACCAAGATGCCCGACGTCGGCCGCACCGAGTACGGCCTGGTGACCGTGGCCACCCGTGAATGGCTCGGCTACGTCTGGGTCTGCCTGGCCGAGAACCCGCCCCCCTTCGAGGAGGAGGTGATCGGCGATGTCGTCGGCCGCCTGGGCGACGTCGAGTCGATCGAGCGCTACGGCATCGAGGACCTCTCCGTCGGCAAGCGGATCGTCTACGACGTGAAGGCCAACTGGAAGCTCATCATCGAGAACTTCATGGAGTGCTACCACTGCGCCACCATCCATCCCGAACTGACGGAGGTCCTGCCGGAGTTCGCGGACGGATACGCGGCCCAGTACTACGTGGGCCACGGCGCCGAGTTCGGCGAGGAGGTCCAGGGGTTCACCGTGGACGGCTCCGAAGGGCTGGACCGCATACCGGGCGTCTCACCGGAGCAGGACCGCCGCTACTACGCGATCACCGTCCGGCCGCAGGTCTTCATCAACCTCGTGCCCGACCATGTGATCTTCCACCGCATGTACCCGATGGCCGTCGACCGCACCGTCGTGGAGTGCGACTGGCTCTACCTCCCGCACGTCGTCGACAGCGGCAAGGACGTCGGCCGGTCCGTGGAGCTCTTCGACCGGGTCAACCGGCAGGACTTCGAGGCGTGCGAGCGCACGCAGCCCGGCATGAGCTCCCGCCTCTACGCCAAGGGAGGCGTCCTGGTCCCCAGCGAGCACCACATCGGTGGCTTCCACGACTGGGTCAACGAGCGTCTGGGCGCTCGTCCGCAGTAGAGGGCGCGGTGGTGGGAACGGCGGCAGGTCAGCCCAGGTAGCCCATCCGGTGGCTGATCTCGTCCGCGCCCTTGCACAGCACCGGGGCCAGCTCGTGCAGGCGCTCCTCGGTGAGCCGGTACGAGGGGCCCGAGGCGCTCAGGGCCGCGACGACGTCGCCTTCGCGGTTGCGGATCGGGGCGGCCATGGCGTGCAGGCCGAGCTCCAGTTCCTCCCGGGCCCAGGCGTAGCCGCGCTCCCGGGCCTCGGCGAGGTTCTTCTCCAGCTTCGTCTTCGCCGTGATGGTGTGCGGGGTGACCTTCTTCAGGCCGGCCTCGGCGAGCAGGGTGGCACGGTCCTTCGCGGGCAGATGGGCCAGCAGGATCTTGCCGCTGGAGGTGGCGTGCAACGGGGTCAGCTGGCCGACCCAGTTCTGCGCGGTGACGGCGCCCGGGCCACGCACCTGGTAGAGGTTGACCGCGTAGTGCTCCTGAAGCACGGCGATGTTGACGGTCTCGCCGATCTCCTCCGCCAGCCCCTCACAGACCGGGCGGCCCTGCTGTGTGATGTCGATGCGGCCCGTCACGGCGCCGGCCAGGCGCACGATGCCGAAGCCCAGCCGGTACTTGCCGCGCTCGCCGGCCTGTTCCACCAGGCCCCGCGCCTCCAGCGCGCCGAGCAGACGGAAAGCGGTGGACTTGTGAACATCGATTTCGGCCGCCACCTCGCTGACGCCCGCCTCGCCCCGTTGGGCCAGGATCTCCATGACGCTGATGGCACGGTCGACCGACTGCACTCCGCCGGCCTGTGAAGTGGACACTTCTGAGTCAGGGCTGTAGTTGCTCACAACGAAACTATACGCGCAGTACGCTACAACTTGTTTACGTCTGCGACGCTGACCAGGGCTTTTCTCCTGGTAGGGGACAGGTGTCGGGTCCGGGTGCCTGCCGTCCCCACCTGGGGGTTCAAGGCGGTTGTCATGGAAGTGTGCACGTGTTGTGTGCGGTCGGCGTCCCCTCCGGTATGGACCAGTTCTCGACAACCGCGTGCAGAATGCCCCATTCCGCCATGTCCGCGGTTCTATGCTCTTCGGGCACCGACAGGGGAGACGACGTGGGGGGCGTGCCAGATGGGGACAGCGCGGAGCGGGACATCGGCATGGAAGTCGGGGGTCAAACGGCTCGTCGGACGTACCGGATTCGACATCGTGCGCAGCACCGACAACCGGGGTGGAGTGGACGACTTCATCCCCTTCGAAGCGACGATGAGGGCCGCGCGGGCGGCCGGACTGTCGGTCGGTGACTACATCGACGAGGTCATGAACGGGACGCCCGGCGCCACCCAGTCGACCATCGACGAACTGCGTGCTCTCGGCGTCTTCGCCGCCGGGCCGGACACGGTGCTGGAGATCGGTCCCGGCTCCGGGCGGTACCTGGAGAGGACGTTGAAGGAGTGCTCGCCGGGGCGCTACGAGATCTACGAGACAGCGGCGCCCTGGGCCGCCTATCTGGTGGAGACCTTCGGCGTGGTCGCCCGGCCGACCGCCGGATCCAGTCTCACGCCGACTCCCGACGGCAGCGTCGATCTCGTGCTGGCTCACAAGGTCTTCAACACCCTGACCTTCCTCGGGACCTCCCGCTACTTCTTCGAGATGGCCCGTGTCGCGCGACCCGGCGGCCGGATCGTCTTCGACGTGATGACGGAGACCTGCCTGGACCCCGCCGCGATGCGCGCCTGGGCGACGAAGGGCGGTGAGGGGCACGACTCGTACCCGGCCGCCATGCCGCGCCGGACATGCGTGGACCTCTTCGCGACCCTCGGCTGCGACCTGGAGGCCGGCTTCCTGGCCCCCATGGGGGTCGCCTCCACCGAGGTGCTCGTCTTCCGCAAGAAGGCCTGATCCACTCGAAGGGGACCTGGTCCATCCGGACGCCTTCCGTCCTCGCTGGTCGCGCGGCGTGTCTTCGTCGCCGAGCCGATCAAGGTCGGTCATCGGATGGTGAACATGGCTACAAATCTTGAGCACAAATTCCACACACCCTCTCTCCAGGCGGGCGTTGATGGTCTAGATTGACGGATCACATGCAGGGACACAGAGCCACAAATCGTGATCTATGGGTCCAGCGCGGCGAACAGTCAGGGTCTCGTTCGCGACGCCGGACGTGGGGGTGATCGATTCCTGGAGCTCTGGCGGGGCCACGGGTGTGGGGAGCACCCGACGTCTCGACGGTTCCTGCACACCTGGAGAGCCGCGCAGGACGTACGAGTCCACTGCCGTCCAGGTGAGTTGTTCAAGAAGCGCTGAAGCAGGCGGGGTGCCATTCATGGGGGGCGTGGGTCTCCCGGGAGGAGGGGCAGCGCGACGCCGGGGGGCGTGGGCCCTCAGGGGAGCAGCAGGGCGGGAGGCGGGGGCCTCTCGGGGGGAGGGACTGTGTTGGGCAAGCACGTCGAACCCACTGGCGACCTGGGAAGAACGCGACAGGGGGAATTAGTCAGCCCGTTTCCGTCGGACCGCGGGCATCCGGCGGACGGGGGCATCGGCCGGCCCGCGATCGACTGGGAACAGCGGTACCGCCGTACCGTGATCATCAGCGATACCGTGGCCACCGCCTTCGTGGTGGCGGCCATCGGCGGCTTCTTCGGCGCCCGGGACGCGGCCAACTGGCACGAGAAGTGGCGCATCCTCGCCTTCGGCACCGAGCTCCTTGTTCTGGGAGCGCTCGCGCTGAGCCGGGCGTGGGCGCCCGCCGTACTCGGCCAGGGTGCCGAGGAGTTCCGCAGACTGGGACGCTCGCTGTTCACCGCGGCCGTCGTCCTGTCACTGGGCGGGATCGCCCTCGCCTCACGCAACATCAAGCTCTGGATCTTCGTCGCGATCCCGGCGATCGCGCTGGTCACCATGACCGAGCGGTACGTACTGCGCCTCCGGCTGCACAAGCAGCGCAAAGAAGGACGATGTCTGCGGCCGGTGCTCGCCGCCGGCAGCCCGGCCACCGTGCGCGATCTGATCGCCCGGGCCCGCAAGTTCCCGCATCTGGGCTGGCGGGTGGAGGCGGTGTGCACACCGGACGGCCTCGGGCTCGACGGTGACCAGTTGGACGGAGTACCGGTGGTCGGCCGGCTGGCCGACGTCGCCGACCATGTCCGCCAGGGCGGCTACCGAGTCGTCGCGGTGACGCCGGACCCGCACTGGTCACCGGACCGGCTCCAACGGCTGGCCTGGAACCTCGAGGGCAGCGACACCGAGATGGTCGTCGCCCCCGTGCTGATGGAGGTGGCCGGTCCGCGGCTGCACGTCGACGCGGTACTCGGGATCCCGCTGCTGCGGGTCAGCATGCCGACCTTCAGCGGGGGCCGCCGGGTGATCAAGGGGGTGGTCGACCGGGTCGGCGCGGCGATCCTGCTGGTGCTGTTCGCGCCGCTGATGGCGCTCGTCGGGCTGCTCGTGCTGGCGGACAGCCGGGGCGGGGTGTTCTACCGCCAGCGCCGGGTCGGCAAGGACGGCCAGGAGTTCACGATCTTCAAGTTCCGCACCATGGTCGCCGGGGCCCACCGCACACGGGCCGAGTTGGCCCACCGCAACGAGGGCGCCGGCCTGCTGTTCAAACTCCGCCGGGATCCGCGGGTGACCCGGGTGGGAGCGGTACTGCGCCGGTACTCGATCGACGAACTCCCGCAGCTCTTCAACGTACTCACCGGCTCGATGTCGCTCGTCGGCCCGCGGCCCCCGCTGCCGGAGGAGTCCGCCGAGTACGGACCGGACATCCGGCGGCGGCTGCTGGTCAAGCCCGGGCTCACCGGGCTGTGGCAGATCAGTGGACGCAGCGACCTGCCGTGGGAGGAGGCGGTGCGGCTCGACCTGCGGTACGTGGAGGACTGGTCGCTCGCCCTGGACGCGGTGATCTTGTGGAAGACACTGCGCGCGGTGTTGCAGGGCCAGGGGGCTTACTGATGCGCGGCGGCCTCCGGCCGACGCGCGGACCGCAGGCCACAGGGGCCTGCCTTGGGGGGAGGGACGCGTCATGAGAGTCAGCGTTTTCGGGCTCGGCTACGTCGGCTGCGTGTCGGCCGCATGCCTGGCCGGCATGGGACACGAGGTCATCGGGGTCGACGTGAACCAGGCGAAGGTCGACCTGGTCGACGACGGCAAGGCTCCGGTGGTCGAGGAGCGGATCGGCGAGCTCACCGCCGAAGTCGTACGGACCGGAGCGCTGCGCGCCACCCGCGACGTCGAGGAGGCGATCAAGGGCAGCGACGTGTCGCTGGTCTGCGTGGGCACACCGTCCGAACCCAACGGCAGCCTGTGCACCACGTACTTGGAGCGGGTCACCGAGCAGATCGGCGCCGCGCTGGCCGCGAGGGTCGGACAAGGGAGCCGGCACACGGTCGTGTTCCGCAGCACCATGCTTCCGGGGACCTGCCTGAACCTGCTGATACCCCTGTTGGAGAAGCACTCCGGGGGCACGGCCGGGGTGGACTTCGGGGTCGCGGTCAACCCGGAGTTCCTGCGCGAGGGCACGAGTGTGCGGGACTTCTTCGACCCGCCCAAGACCGTCATCGGCGAGATCGACCCGGCGAGCGGCGACGTGGTCGCGGCGCTGTACGAGGGACTGCCCGGCGAGACTTTCCGGGTGCCGGTCCCGACGGCCGAGGCGATCAAGTACGCGGACAACGCGTTCCACGGCCTCAAGATCGGCTTCGCGAACGAGCTGGGCGCGGTGTGCCAGGCCCTCGGGGTGGACGCACACCAGGTGATGGACGTGTTCCTGGCCGACCGCAAGCTGAACATCAGCCCCGCCTATCTGCGGCCGGGCTTCGCCTTCGGCGGCTCCTGCCTGCCCAAGGACCTGCGCAGCCTGGTCCACGCGGCGCAGCGGGCCGATGTCTCGGTGCCGATCCTCGCCCACGTGCTGCCCTCCAACTCCGCCCACCTGCAGCGCGCGGTGGACCTGGTCGAGCGCACCGGCAAGCGCCGGGTGGGCCTGTTCGGGCTGTCCTTCAAACCCGGCACCGACGACCTTCGCGAGAGCCCCCTCGTAGAACTGGCGGAGAGGCTCTTCGGCAAGGGGTACGACCTGCGGATCTACGACGCCAACGTGAACCTCTCCCGGCTGATGGGCGCGAACCGCGAGTACATCGAGAACCGGCTGCCGCACCTGGAGCAGCTGCTCGCCAACTCCGTGGACGAGGTGCTCGACCACGCCGAGGTGTGTCTGATCGGGACCAGGGACCCGGCCGTCCTGTCGGCGCTGCCCCACGGTGACAGCCCGGTGCTGGTCGACCTCATCCACCTTCCCGACGCCGAGGCGCGGCGGGCCGACCCGGGGTACGTGGGCCTTGCCTGGTGACGCGATGAACGGTGAGGGAGCGGGGCGGCGCGCGCTGATCCTCGTGGAGAACCTGTCGGTGCCCTTCGACCGGCGGGTGTGGCAGGAGTGCACGACCCTGCGCGACGCGGGCTGGGAGGTGCACGTCATCTGTCCCCGCGGGGAGAAGCGGGACACGGAGCCGGAGGCGGTGATCGACGGGGTGCGGATCCACCGCTACCCGTTGCGCGCGGCCACCGGGGGACCGGCCGGCTACCTGCGGGAGTACGGATCGGCGTTGTGGCACACGGCCCGGCTGGCCCGCAGGGTCGGCCCGGTCGACGTGGTCCACGCCTGCAACCCGCCCGATCTGCTGTTCCTGCCGGCCCTGTGGCTGAAGCGGCGCGGCGCGCGGTTCGTCTTCGACCAGCACGACCTGGTGCCCGAGCTGTACCTCTCCCGGTTCGACCGCGGCGAGGACCTGCTCTACCGGGCCGTGTGCGCGCTGGAACGGCGCACCTACCGGGCCGCGGACATCGTGCTCGCCACGAACGAGAGCTACCGGGACGTGGCGGTGCGCCGTGGCGGCCGGCGGCCGGAGGACGTGTTCGTGGTGCGCAGCGCGCCCCAGATCGAGCGGTTCCAACCGGTGCCGCCCGAGCACGAGTTGAAGCGCGGCAAGCCTCATCTGCTGTGCTACCTCGGTGTGATGGGCCCGCAGGACGGTGTCGACTACGCCCTGCGCGCCCTCGCGAAGCTGCGCGACGAGCTGGGGCGGACCGACTGGCACGCGGTGTTCGTCGGGTCCGGGGACGCCTTCGACGCGATGGTGGAGCTGTCCCGGCGGCTCGGACTGGCGGACCAGGTGCAGTTCACCGGGCGCATCCCGGACGCCGATCTGGTGCGCTATCTGTCCACCGCGGACGTGTGCCTGTCCCCGGACCCGCGCAATCCGCTCAACGACGTGTCGACCATGAACAAGGTCCTGGAGTACATGGCGATGGGCCGGCCGATCGTCTCCTTCGACCTGAAGGAGGCACGCGTCTCCGCCGGTGACGCCGCCGTCTACGCGCCCGCCGACGACGAGGCCGAGTTCGCCGGACTCGTCGCACTGCTGCTGGACGACCCGGAGCGGAGGGCCCGGATGGGCAAGATCGGCCAGGAGCGGGTCGGCGGGCCGCTCTCCTGGCGGAACTCACAGGCGTCACTGCTCGCCGCCTACGCCGCCGCCTGCCGGGACCGCGCTCCGGTGTCCGCGGGCGACCGGATCCGCACCGGGAAGAGGCGGCGTAGTTGAACGATGAAACGATACGCCTGGTCACGATCGGGCGGGTCATCCGACGGCGGTGGCGGCTGCTCGCCGTCCTCGCCGTGGTGGGTGCGCTCGTCGGCTTCGGTGCCTCCGTGGTGTTCCCACCGCGCTACACCACATCGGCATCGGTCCTGCTGTCGGGACAGTGGGAAGAACGTGAGCTGCTCACCCAGGCGGCGATCGCGACCAGCTCGGTCGTGGTCGACCGCGCCGCCGACCGGCTCGGCTGGACCGAGTCCGGCAGCGAGCTGCGCGACCGGGTGAGCGCCACCGCCGCCGAGGGGAACATCATCAAGATCTCGGGCACGGCCGACACCCCGCAGCGTGCGCAACAGCTCTCCGACCAGGTGGCCGAGGAGTACGTCGCGTTCGCCGCACGGCTCGCCGGCGACACCTCCGACCCGGACGCGGCGACCCGGCCCGAGGCACTGCGCAAGCTGGTGGTGCAGACCAGCCGCCGTATCACCGAGCTGGCCGGTGCGGCCGACCCGGGGCAGAGCGTGGAAAGCGTGCAGGGCCGCACCGAGCTGGAGAAGCTGCGCACCACGCTCCAGGAAGCCATGGAGAAGCTGGAACAGGTCGACCCCTCGCTCAACAAGGCCAACATGGTCGTCATGGGGCCGGCGGCCCGGCCGACCGGTGAGGCCCCGCCCACCAGACCCCAACTCGTCGTCGCCGGGGCACTGCTGTTCTTCCTGCTCGCGGTCGTCGGCCACCTGGCCGCGGCACGGGCCGGCCGCAGACCGCGTGCCGAACCGGAGATCGCCGCGGCGCTGGGCTCGACCCTGCTGGGTTCCGTCGACGTACCCGGCGAACCACGCGCGCGGCGGCCGCGGGCCCGCGGACCGCGCGCCTGGACACGCCGGTTCCTCGGCGTCGACACCCGGTGGGACATACCCACCCCGCAGGCCTCCGGCGGTGAGACGGGGAGACGGATCCGCTACGCACGCGTGTGCGCCCGCCTGCGGAACCAGATGCCGGCCGCCCGCCGAGAGCTGCTGGTCGTCGTACCGGACGACGACGACATCGCCCACCGGGCCGCCGAGCACCTCGCCGCCGAGGCGGGAGGCGATCCGCTGCTGCGGGTGGTCGAGGTGCCGGTGTCCCGGCCGCTGGTACCGGACCGCAGCACCGAGTCCGGAGTCCTGGTCGTGCTCAGCGCGGGCAGCCGCACCGCGGAGGAACTCGCCGGCCTCGCCGAGGCATGCGCGGACGCCGGGCACGAGGTCGTCGGCACCGTCGTCGCCGGCCCGGTCCGGGCCCCTACGACGAAGTCCGTCGGCTCCCCTCCGCAGGGCGCCGCGCAGGCGGTCGCGGTGGGCGCCGACCCGAGCGGAGGTTCGGCATGACGACGAGCACGGTGCCGGAGCCGCCGGCCGCCGCTCCGCTCCTCGACCTCCAGGCACTGGTGGTGGCGGTGCGCAGGCGGCGCCGACTGTGGTGCCTGGTGGGGCTGCTCGGGCTGCTGGCCGGTGCGGCGGTGGCGGTCCTGCTGCCGCCACCACCGACCGCGGTGACCACCGTGCTCGTCGCGCACGAGGCGGATCAGCCGAACGACCCCGGCACCCTGATCCGCACCGACGCCGCACTGCTGCAGACCACCCGGATCGCCGGCCGGGCCCTGGAGGCCCTCGACTCCCCGCAGCGCCCGGAGGACTTCATGCGGGACTACCAGGGCCTCGGCCTGACCAACAACCTGCTGCGGATCACCGTCACAGGTGCCGACGACGCGGAAGCGGTGGCCCGCGCCAAGGCGCTGGCCGACGCGTTCGTCGAGGACCACGTACGGCGGATACGGGAAGCCGCCGACGCCGAGGCCAAGGCCCTGCTCGGTCAGCGGGACACCATGCGGGACGAACTCGCGCGGGTCAACGAGGAGATCGGGAGCGGAGCGCCGCAGAGCGACCCCGAGGCGTCGGCGAACCTGGAGTCCCTCTTCGCCCGCCGGGCCGAACTCACCTCGCGGATCGCCGACTTCGACCAGCGCGCCGAGGAAGCACGCCTGGGCACGCCCCGGCTCGTCGCGGGCACGCAGGTCGTGGACGCCGCGCGCGCGGTGCGTCACTCCCTGCCCCGGACCGCCGTCACCAACGCCGGGATCGGGCTCGTCCTCGGACTCGCCCTCGGGCTCGCGCTGGCAGCGGTCGGCTCGGTGGTGGCGGACCGCCCCGTGCTGCGCAGGCAGATCGCGGCGAACCTGGGTGCCTCGGTCCTCGCGGAGCTGCCCCGCCGGCCGGCGATGCTGTGGCGGCGCCGACGGAACCGGGTGGCCCGCGAGCGGCTCACGACGTCCCTGGCCCGTGCAGCGCGTGACTTCGCGGAGCCGATGTCGCTGCTGGAACTGGGCTGTGCCCGCACCGTGAGCGGGATCGCGCTGGACGTCGCGAGGGTGCTGGCGGCGGAGGGGCCTCTGGTCGTCGTCGACGGTCTGCCCGGCTCGCAGCTCGCGGGCCGCCGACAGAAACCGGGGGACCCGACCGTGGTGAGCGGTGGGCACGCCGCGGCCGGGTCTCAGCACGAGCGGCGGCTGGGCGTCGGCTCGGTCGCGCCCGGCACCGCGTGGACCGACCTCGCGTACCTCGGCACCCGGACCGTGCTCGTCGTACGTGCCGGACACGGCAGCGCCGCATGGCTGCACACCGTGGCGCGGCAGCTCGCGGACCAGCACATACCGGTGATCGGTGTGGTGCTGATCGATCCCGATCCCCGTGACCGGACCGACGGCACGCTGTGGGACGGGCAACACACCGCGCCACGCGGCGGGAACGACGGGCCGGCCCGGCAGAACGGGACGGGCCCACGGCACAAGGAGCGGTCGCCCATGTGGGCGGCACGGGTCCCGGACAGCGACCAGGAGGCGCGGTAGCACATGTGTGGCATCGCAGGCACGTATCGATGGCCGGACGGGAAGGTCGTGACCGACCGGCTCACCGAGACCCTCGCCCACCGCGGTCCGGACGGATCGGGTCGGTACAGCCACCCCCTCGGTGACGGAGAAGTGCATCTCGGGCACCGCCGGCTGGCCATCATCGACCTGTCCGAGACCGGCGCGCAGCCGATGGCCTCGGGCGGCCTCGTCCTGACGTACAACGGCGAGCTGTACAACGCGCCCGAGCTGCGTGCCGAACTGACCTCCGCCGGGGTGCGCTTCCGCGGCACCTCCGACTCCGAGGTACTCCTCGAGGCCTGGCGGCGCTGGGGCACCGACTGTCTGCCCCGGCTGCGCGGCATGTTCGCGTTCGGGATCTTCGACGAGCGCACCGGTGAGCTGGTGCTCGCCCGCGACCAGCTCGGCATCAAGCCGCTGTTCCTGATCCGGCGCGGCGGCGGCCTGGTGTTCGCCTCCGAGCTCAAGGCGCTGGCCGCCGCGAGCGGCGGGACGCTTCAGGTGGACCATGCCGCGCTGGTGGCCTCGCTGCTGTACTACTGGGTTCCGGACTCACGGTGCGCGTTCCGCGAGGCGGAGAAGCTCCCCCCGGGAAGCTGGCTGAAGGTGCGGCCCGACGGCCGGGTGGAGCGGGGACGGTTCTGGAACCTGAAGGACGTCGCCGCCGAGGGCCGGGACCGGGCCCGGGCCGGCGAGCGGCCGGACCTGGCGGCCGTCGTCGAGGAGTCGACCCGTCGGCACCTGCTCTCCGACGTCCCCGTGGCGACCTTCCTCTCCGGTGGCCTCGACTCCAGTTACCTCACCGCGCTGGCGGCCCGCGACCGGCCCGGGATCGCCGCCTACACGATCGGGTTCCGCGCCGAGGACGCCAGATTCGAGGCGATGCCCGACGACCTGCGCTACGCCCGTCAGGTCGCCGAGCGCTTCGGCGTCGACCTGCGCGAGATCGAGATCGCCCCCAACGTGCTCGACCTGCTGCCACGGATGACGCACCACCTGGACGAGCCGATCGGTGATCCCGCCGCGATCAACACCTTCCTGATCTGCTCGGCCGCCCGGGAGGCCGGGATCAAGGTGCTGCTCTCGGGGATGGGCGCCGACGAGCTGTTCGCCGGTTACCGCAAGCACCTGGCCAACCTGCTCGCGCTGCGCTATCAGCGCGTGCCCCGGCCCCTGCGGCGCGGGGTGTCCGCGGCCGTGGACCGGCTGCCGGTCGCCACGAGCCGCCGGGGGTACCGGTCGGTGCGCTTCGCGAAGCGGTTCCTCTCCTTCGCCGAACTGCCGGAGGAGACCGCGTTCCGGCGCAGCTACACCCTGTACGACCAGGACGAGCTGCTCGCCCTGCTCGATCCGGACCTGGCCGGGACGGTCGACGACGTGCTGACCGAGCACGCGGACGTCTACGAGGACAACGACCTCGACGACTTCGTCAACCGCATGTGCCTGGGCGACGCCCGGATGTTCCTGCCGGGCCTGAACCTCGCCTACACGGACCGCTCCAGCATGGCCGCGTCCACCGAGGTGCGGGTGCCGTACGTGGACGTCGACGTGGTCAGGGCGGCGTTCGCCGTGCCCGGCGACCGCAAGATCGTCGGACGGCAGGGGAAGGCCGTCCTGAAGGAGGCGGCCGCCTCGATCCTGCCCCGGGAGATCGTCCACCGGCCCAAGGGTCTGTTCAGCGCCCCGCTGCGCGCCTGGATGAGCCGGGATCTGGCACCCCTGGTGCGCGAGGTGGTCAACGACGGCCTGCTCGTCCGTTCCGGGTTCCTGCGCCGCGACGCGCTGGCGCGGATGGTCGCCGAGGACGCCGCCGGGCAGCGGGACTTCTCCAAGCATCTGTGGCATGTGCTGACCCTCGAGTACTGGTACCGCGACGCGATCTCCGGGTCCGGTCAGAGCGCTCGGCCGACGGCTTAGGAAATCAGAGGAGTTCGGGTGAAACAGGTTGTGCAGAACTACAAGAGCGGCGAGCTGGCGGTGCTCGACGTACCGGTGCCGGGGTGCAAGCCGGGCGGTGTGCTGGTCCGCAGCGCCTATTCGCTGATATCGACCGGGACCGAGCTCATGAAGGTGTCCGAGGCCGGCATGTCGATGGTCGGAAAGGCCCGCTCCCGTCCGGACCAGGTGGCCAAGGTCATGCAGAGCGTGGCCACCAACGGGGTGCCCGCCACTTACCGCAAGGTGATGGGCAAACTGGACTCCTACACCCCGCTGGGCTACTCGCTGTGCGGGGTGGTCGAGCAGGTCGGCGTCGGCGTCGACGACGTGAAGGTCGGCGACCTCGTGGCCTGCGCCGGCAACGAGCACGCGCTGCACGCCGAACTGAACTGGGTGCCCAAGAACCTCTACACCCCGGTGCCGGACGGCCTCGCTCCCCGGCACGCGGCCTTCGGCACCGTCGGGTCGATCGCGTTGCAGGGCGTCCGCCAGGGCGAGTCACGACTCGGCGAAGTGGCCCTGGTCATCGGCCTCGGACTGATCGGGCAACTGGTGGTGCAACTCCTCGTCGCCTCGGGAGTACGTGTCGTCGGGGTGGACCCCGATCCGGTGCGGTGCGAGCTCGCCCAGCGCCTGGGGGCCACCTCCTGCGGAGATCCCGCGTCCGCGGCCGTGGAGGTCGCCGTCGCCGAACTCACCGGCGGTCACGGCGTGGACCAGGTGTACCTGGCCGCCGGCGGCGGCAGCAACCAGCCCGTCGAGCTGGCCGCCCGGCTCTGCCGGGACCGCGGCCGGGTCGTCGACATCGGCAAGTGCCGCCTGGACCTGCCGTGGAACGCGTACTACGAGAAGGAACTCGACGTCCGCTTCTCCCGTTCCTACGGCCCCGGCCGCTACGACCCGGAGTACGAACTGCAGGGCCGGGACTACCCGATCGGCTACGTGCGCTGGACCGAGCGCCGCAACCTGGCCTGCTTCCTCGATCTCCTCGCCCGCGGCCGCGTCGACGTGGAGCCGTTGGTCTCCCACGTCGCCGACTTCGACGACGCCGTGGAGACGTACCAGCGCCTGAAGGACGGCGACCTGAAGGCCGTGGCGGTGCTGTTCAAGTACCCCCGGCAGGTGGCGGAGGCGCAGGCTCCGGAGGTGGCCGTGCCCGCCGCTCCCGCGCGGCGCAGTCCGGTGCGGGCCGCCACGACGCCGGTGCGCCTCGCGTTCGTCGGTGCCGGGAACTACGCCACGTCGATGCTGTTGCCGCACCTGGCCGGGCGCGACGGCGTCGAGCTGTCGACCGTCGTGACCACGACGGCGCTGTCCGCGGCCAACGCGCAGCGCAAGTTCGGCTTCACCGAGGCCACCACCGACCTCGACGCCGTACTCGGTGACAAGTCCGTCGACGCGGTGTTCGTGGTCACCCGCCACAGCTCCCACGCCGAACTGACCCGGAGGGCACTGCTGGCCGGCAAGGCCGTGTTCGTGGAGAAGCCCCTGGCCCTCACCGAGGACGAACTGGCCGGGGTGCTCGCCGCGGTGGAGGAGTCCGGCAACGACCGGATCCAGGTCGGCTTCAACCGGCGGTTCGCACCGCTGCTGCGCGAGGCGAAGCAGCGGTTCGGCGCCCGGACCGGTCCGGCGAGCCTGCGCTACCTGGTCAACGCCGGGCGACTGCAGCACGGCAGCTGGTACCTCCAACAGGGCACCGAGGGCTCGCGGTTCGCCGGCGAGGGCGGGCACTTCATCGACACGGCGAGCTGGCTGCTGGAGGCCGACCCGGTGTCGGTGTACGCGGTCGCCGCGCCAGGCACCGACGACCTCCAGGTCGTGCTGCGCTACCCGGACGGGTCCACCGCCACCATCAGCTACGTCACCACCGGGGCGCCCGGCTTCCCCAAGGAGACGCTGGACCTGGTCGCGGACGGCAAGGTGCTGAGGCTCGACGACTTCGTGCGGGCCTCGCTGTACACGGACGGCGGGGCCGGCCGCGGGCGGTGGGTCAGTTCACGGCTGCCCAAGGCCCGGGACAAGGGCCAGAACGCCGAACTCGCCGCGTTCGTCAGGGCCGTACGGACCGGCGGGCCGATGCCCGTACCGCTGGAGTCGCTGGTCGCCACCACGGCGGCCACTCTCGCCGTGCGGGCCGGGCTGGCGGCCGGTGCACCGGTGACGTTGGCGAGGGCGCGATGACTGTGAACTCGGGGAGTCCGGGCTGGTACCTGCGCCGGCTGTCCCGGATGAGACCGGCGGAGGTCGGCGGCCGGGTGGGCGACGCGGTGCGCAGGCGGCGGTGGCGGTCGGCGCGGCCGGACGGCCCGAGCGTGAGCGATGCCCTGTTCACCGCGGTCCTGCCCGCGGGGGCTCTCGCCGCGGTGTCGCCGGACGCCGCGAAGCGCCTCCTCGCCGAGGCCGACCGGCTGATGGTCGGACACGTCGAGTACTTCGGGGTGGTCCGCGACGACCTGGCCGACCCGGACTGGTGGTGCGACCCGAAGACCGGGCGCCGGGCCCCGTGGGGCTACGCCTTCGACGTGCCGTACCGGAACGAGGACGTGGTCGGGGACATCAAGCAGATCTGGGAGCTGTCCCGGCACCAGTACCTCACCGTGCTCTCCGCCGCCTACGCGATCACCGGGGACGAGCGGTACGCCGAGCGGGTCGCCGAGCACCTGCGGTCGTGGTGGGCGGCCAACCCACCGCTGCGCGGCGTGCACTGGATCAGCGGCATCGAGCTGGGGATCCGGCTGCTGTCCTGGGTGTGGATCCGCCGGCTGCTCGACGGCTGGCCGGGCGCGGCCGCGCTGTTCGAGGACAACCCGGTGGCGCTGAAGCAGATCTGGCACCACCAGCGCTGGCTGGCCGCCTTCCCCAGCCGGGGGTCCTCGGCGAACAACCACGTCATCGCCGAGGCCGCCGGGCAGTTCGCCGCGGCCTGCGCCTTCGGCTGGTTCCCCTCCTCGGCGCGCTGGCGGGCCGACGCGCTGCGGTCGCTGGAACGACAGCTGCGCGCCAACACCTTCGGCTCCGGCCTCAACCGTGAACTGGCCACCGAGTACCACGGCCTGGTCCTGGAACTCGGCCTGGCCGCGCTGGCCGAGGCGGATGCCGCCGACGTGCCGGTCCCCGCGTCGATCCGGCTGGTGCTGCTGCGGATGACGGACGCGCTCGCAGCCGTCGTGGACAACCGCCTGCGGCCACCGCGCCAGGGAGACGCGGACGACGGACACGGTCTGATCGTGGACGGCGTGGGCACCGACCGCTGGGCCTCGCTGCTGGCCACCGGGGACGCCCTGTTCGGCCGGCTCGACTGGTGGCCGGCGGTGACCGGCACCGATGTGCGCACCCCGCTGCTGGCCGCCCTCATCAAGCCCACCCGACCGTCCGTGATGCGCCCGGTGAGCCGCCCGGCGCACTTCGCCGACGCGGGCATGACCATCCTGCGCGGCCTGCGGGAGACGGACGAGATCTGGTGCCGCTGCGACGGCGGCCCGCACGGCTTCCTGTCCATCGCCGCCCACGCCCACGCGGACGCTCTGTCCGTGGAGGTCCGGCACGACGGGGTCGACGTGCTCGCCGACCCGGGGACGTACTGCTACCACGGGCAGCCCGAGTGGCGGCGGTACTTCCGGTCGACCCTCGGCCACAACACCCTGCAGCTGGACGGCGATGACCAGTCCGTCTCCGGTGGCCCGTTCCTGTGGACCCGGCAGGCCCGCAGCCGCGTCCTGGTCGCCGATCCCTCCGACGAAGGGGTGGGCCGTTGGTGTGCCGAGCACGACGGCTACCGGCGCTCCGTGCACCGCCGACGGGTGGAGCTGACGGCCGCGAGCCGGGAGCTGAAGGTGGTGGACGAGGTCCGCGGCCCACACGGCCCGCGCCGGGCCGTACGCCTGGCGTTCCACCTCGGCCCGGCCATCGCCGCCGACCTGGTGGCGGACCGGGCGGAGCTCACCTGGACCCGGGACGGCGAGGACCGCTCCGCGATGCTCGACCTGCCCGGGCAGCTGTCCTGGCGGGCGCACCGTGGCGAGAGCGACCCGCCGCTGGGCTGGTACTCCGCCGGCTTCGGGCGCAGGGAACCCGCCACCACGCTGGTCGGCACCGGCTTCGCCGACGGCGCGCAGATGTTCACCACCGTCCTCAGGTTCCGTGACCAGGGGGCCAGTGATGAGTCTCCGTGAAGGACCGGCCGCACGGCGCCGGGGGATCGGTCGGCGGCACTGGGCGTTCGCGCCGGTGGGGCTGGCGTTGGCCCTGTTGGCGGTGACCGGGTGTGAGAACACACCGGGCGCGCGGGCGAAGCCGAGCGCCGAACCGTCGTCCACGTCCGTCGCCCGGGCGTGCGCCCGGCCCGCGGCCGGGCCGACGAAGGCGCCCGAGGGCGCGGTCACGGTCGACGCCACGGTGGTCGGCGATCTGGCCGCGAAGACCAGCAGCAACCCGCCGAACACCACCTTCTGGCTTCGACCGGGCAAGCACCGGCTCACCCCGGACCGCTACGCGCAGGTCATCCCCAAGGAGGGCAACCGCTACCTCGGCGCGCCCGGCGCGGTGCTCGACGGACGGAAGAAGAACCAGTACGCGTTCGGCGGGGCGGCCCGCGACGTCACCATCCGCCATCTGACCGTGCAGGGCTTCGTCGCGCCGCAGGACCAGGGTGTCGTCAACCACGACTCGGCCGACGGGTGGGTGATCGAACAGACCACGATCCAGTACAACTCCGGTGCCGGACTGATGGCCGGAGCCCGCCAGCAGATCCGCGGCAGCTGCCTGCGCGGCAACGGCCAGTACGGCCTGAACGCCTACAAGCCCGGCAACTCCATCCGTGGCCTGGTGGTCGAGGGCAACGAGATCGTGGGCAACAACACCGACGACTGGGAGCGGCGGCGAAAGGGCTGCGGCTGTACCGGGGGCGCCAAGTTCTGGGCCGTCAACGGCGCCGACATACGCGGCAACTGGGTGCACGACAACCGCGGAACAGGGCTGTGGGCGGACACCAACAACAACGACTTCCGCATCGAGGACAACGTGCTGGAGGCCAACGACGGTGCCGCGCTGATCTACGAGACCAGCTACAACGCGGTCATCCGGGACAACACGATCCGGCGCAACAACTGGGTCGAGGGCCGTGAGAAGGCCGAGCACGGCGACAGCTTCCCGTTCGCGACCGTCTACGTGTCCGAGTCCGGCGGCGAACCACGGATCCGGGCCCGCACCGACAAGATCGAGATCTATCGGAACGTACTGGAGAACAACTGGTCCGGGATCACCCTGTGGGAGAACGCCGACCGGTTCTGCAACAGCCCGGCCAACACCTCCTCCGGTGACTGCACCCTGCTGGTCCGGGACACCGACCGGTGCGCCCGGCCGGCGATCGCCACCGCACCGCTCTACGACGACTGCCGGTGGAAGACCCAGCGCGTGGACATCCACGCCAACCGCTTCGTGCTGGACAAGTCCGTCGTCAAGTGCACGGAGAAGTGCGACCGCATGGCAGTGCTCGCCAACTACGGCACCTACCCGGACTGGTCGCCGTACCGGGGCGAGAAGGTGGCCGAGGCGATCACCCGCGAGCAGCGCAACCGCTGGCACGACAACGTCTACCTCGGCCCCTGGAACTTCGTCGCCCAGGACACCAGCCAGGTGCTCACCTTCAAGGGCTGGCAGGGCCGCCCCTACCAGCAGGACACGGGCAGCACCCTCGACCCGCGGGCCGGTGGTTGAGATGACCGCGGACATCAGGCAGGGCGGACCCGGGACGGCGGCCACGCGGCCCGACACCGAGCCGCGCCCCGCGGGCCCCCCGAGGATCGTCGGGATCGCCTGGGGGCTGCTGATCCTCAACACGCTCGGCTCCGCCGGGGCCAGGACCGTCATCCCGCTGCCCCGCTCCCTCATCCAGATGATCACGATGGGAGCGCTGGCCGCCGCCTTCGCGCTGGCGCTGGCCGCCAACCTCCGGCCGCGCGTCCGGGCCAGCGCCTACCTGCTGCTGCTCACCCTGCTGCTGGTGCCGAGCGTGATCGCCAG
Source organism: Streptomyces lincolnensis (assembly GCF_021173675.1). Taxonomy (GTDB): domain Bacteria; phylum Actinomycetota; class Actinomycetes; order Streptomycetales; family Streptomycetaceae; genus Streptomyces; species Streptomyces lincolnensis_B. Next base: position 515,976 of record NZ_JAIHON010000003.1, read on the forward strand.
CGCGAACCTGGAGTCCGGGTTCGGCGCGCTGTTCCGCTGCGCCCGGCTGGCCCTCTTCGTCGGCACCTTGTGGCTGCTCAGCCGCTGGTGGGACGGCGGCCTGACCTTCGTCCGGAGCCACATACGGATGTATTTCGCGGTGCTCGGGTCGGTGGCCGCCGGCCTGCTCGTCTCACCGGGCGCGGCCATGCCCGAGCTCTACGGCGGGAGGCTGGTCGGCGCGTTGTGGCCGCTCACCCCGCCGCAGATCGGACAGTACGCGGCGGTGATCATCGGGCTCACCGTGCTGCTGGTGGTGGGGCGCCGGGCCGACCGGGCCAGTGCCGCGGTGGTGATCGTGCCGTCCCTCGCCCTGCTCGCGCTGACCCACACCCGGACGGCCACGCTCGGCCTGCTCATCGGGCTGCTGCTGGCGATCGGCTCGCTCATTCTGACCAGCGCCCGCGCCCGCCGGTTCTTCGCCTGGGCGGTGCTGTGCGCCACGGTGGCCGCGGTGGGGTTCGGCTCCCTGCTGCAGGCATGGTTCCTGCGCGGACAGACCCAGGAGTACTTCACCAGCCTCACCGGCCGGGCCAAGGTCTGGGACGCGCTGCTGGCGGAACCCCGGACGACCGTGCAGCAACTGTTCGGCACGGGCCTGGGCGACAAGTCCTTCGGGGGACTGCCGATCGACAACAGTTGGCTGGCCGTCTACCACGAGCAGGGCCTGACCGGTGTCGTCCTGGTGGCGGCCGTCATCGTCGTCCTCGGCGGCGTCGCCCTGCTGCGGCCACCGTCGATCCAGCGGGCCTGCGCGCTCTTCCTGATCACCTACTGCGGGATCGCCTCGTACACCGAGGCCGGGCTCGGCGACGCCTCGCCGTATCTGCTGCATCTGGCCGTGGCCGCCTCGCTCCTGGCCACACCCGCCGCGGCGACGCGCCTGCCGGCGCCCGCCGTTCCCCGACGACGCGTCCCGCGCTGGGCCCATGGACAGGAGGTGAGCTGAGCATGCACGTCCTCGTGGTGCACAACCGCTACTCCTCGGCGCAGCCGAGCGGCGAGAACAAGGTCGTCGACCAGGAGGTGGCGCTGCTGCGCGGGGCCGGCCACCGGGTCGGGCTGTTCGAGCGGCGCAGCGACGACATCGCCGCCCGCTCCCTCCCCGGCAAGGCCGCGGTGCCGTTCCTGGTGCCGTGGAACCCGGCCGTCCGCAGGGAACTCGCCGCCCGGCTGCGCGCCGACCGGCCGGACGTGGTGCACATCCACAACGTCTTCCCGCTGCTGTCGCCCGCGGTCCTGGCCGCCTGTGCCGACGCCGGGGTGCCGGCCGTCGCCACCCTGCACAACTACACCCAGGTCTGCCCGCCCGGCACGCTGCAACGCGACGGCCGGCCGTGCACCGAGTGCGTCGGCACGTCGCCGCTGCCCGCCGTCCGGCACGGCTGCTACCGCGACTCCCGGCTGGCGACGGTGCCGCTCGCGGTGAGCCTGTCGGCCAACCGCCGGCGCTGGCGGACCGGAGTGGCGCGGTTCCTGTGCATCTCCGCCGCGCAGCGCGACGTCCTGGTGCGGGCCGACATGCCGGCCGAACGGCTGGTCGTGAAGCACAACTTCGTGCCCGACCCCGGCATGACCCGAGCCGGCGACGGCGAGCATCTGCTCTATCTCGGCCGGCTCGCGGAGACCAAGGGCGTACGGCTGCTCATGGCGGCCTGGGACCGGATCGCCGCCGAGGGGGGAGTGGGCCTGCCCCTCGTGATCGCCGGGGCGGGGCCGCTGGAGCCGGAGGTGACCGCCTGGGCGGCGGGCCGGGACGACGTACGTCAAGTCGGCCTGCTGGACCCGGCGCAGTGCCGTGAGGCGGTCGCGCGGTCGGTCGCCGTGGTGGCTCCCTCGACGTGGCTGGAGGCGTTCGGGCTGGTGGTCGTGGAGGCGATGGCGGCGGGCGTCCCGACCGTCGCCGCCGGCCACGGGGCCTTCGTCGAACTGATCGAGGACGGGGTGACCGGACTGCTGCACCGGCCGGGCGATCCGGCCTCCCTCGCGTCCGGCATACGCCGGATCGCGGCCGACCCGGACCGCAACCGGGAGATGGGCCAGGCGGCCAGGCGCCGCTACGAACAGGGTTTCAGCCCGCAGGTCGGGCTGGAGCGGCTGGTGGACGAGTACCGCATCGCAATCAACATGGGGGGCAGTAAATGACACGATGCAGACTGTGCGGCTCGACCGCGACGGCGAGCGTCGTCGACCTCGGGGCGACACCACCGTGCGAGAGCTTCCTCGCGGCGGACCAACTGGACCAGCCGGAGCCGGCGTACCCCCTGCACCTGCGGGTCTGCACGGAGTGCTGGCTCGCGCAGATCCCTCCGCTGATCACGCCGGAGGAGACGTTCAAGGAATACGCCTACTTCTCCTCGTACTCGACCTCCTGGGTGGAGCACGCGCGCACCTTCGTCGCCGACGCCGTACGGCGGCTCGGCCTCGACGCCGAGGACAAGGCCGCGGAGAAAGAGGCCTTCGTGGTCGAGGTCGCGAGCAACGACGGGTACCTGCTCAGGCACGTGGTGGACCGGGGGATCCGCTGCCTGGGCATCGAGCCGTCGGAGAACGTCGGCGCCGCGGCACGGGACGCGGGCGTGCCCACGCTCACGGAGTTCCTGAGCCCCGAGACCGGCGCGGCCGTGCGCGCCGAGCACGGCCCGGCGAACCTGGTCGTGGCCAACAACGTGTACGCGCACATCCCCGACGTGGTCGGGTTCACCCAGGGGCTGCGCGCCCTGGTCGCCGACGACGGCTGGGTCTCCATCGAGGTGCAGCACCTGCTGACCCTGATCGAGGACAACCAGTACGACACGATCTACCACGAGCACTTCCAGTACTACACGGTCGCCTCCGCGATCCGGGCCCTGGCCAGCGGCGGACTCGCCCTCGTGGACGTCGAACTGCTGCCCACCCACGGCGGCTCCATCCGGCTGTGGGCCCGGCCGGCCGAGGTGGCCGGCGAGCCGACGCAGCGGGTGGCCGACGTGCTGGCCCGGGAGAAGGCAGCCGGGCTCCAGGAACTGTCCGGGTACACTGAGTTCTCCGCCCGCGTCGCCAAGGTCCGCCGGGACCTGCTGCGGTTCCTCGTCGAGGCGGCCGAGCGCGGCGAGACGGTCGTCGGCTACGGCGCCCCCGGCAAGGGCAACACCCTCCTCAACCACTGCGGCATCCGGCCCGACCTGCTCGCGTACACGGTCGACCGCAACCCCTACAAGCACGGCAGGTTCACCCCGGGCACCCGCATCCCGATCCTGCCGCCCGAGCGGATCGCCGCCGACCGGCCGGACTACGTGCTCGTCCTGCCGTGGAACCTGCGCACCGAGCTGGTCGAGCAACTGTCCTACGTGCACGACTGGGGCGGCCGACTGGTCTTTCCCATCCCGGAACTGAGCATTGTCGAGGTCACGCGATGAAGGTCGTCCTGTTCTGCGGCGGTTACGGGATGCGGATGCGCGAGGGCGCCTCCGACGACGTACCCAAGCCGATGGCGATGGTCGGCCCGCGGCCGCTGATCTGGCACGTGATGCGCTACTACGCGCACTTCGGGCACACGGAGTTCATCCTGTGCCTCGGGTACGGGGCCCACCACATCAAGGACTTCTTCCTCAACTACGAGGAGACGACGTCCAACGACTTCGTACTGCGCAACGGGCACACGGAGTTGCTGTCCACCGACATCGCCGACTGGACGATCACGTTCGCGCAGACCGGCATCGAGTCACCGATCGGGGAGCGGCTGCGCCGGGTGCGGCACCACCTGGACGGCGACGAGATGTTCCTCGCCAACTACGCCGACGTACTCACCGACGCCCCGCTGCCGGAGATGATCGACCGCTTCGCCCGGCGCGACGCGGGGGCCTCGATGATGGTGGTGCCGCCGCAGTCCTCCTTCCACTGCGTGGACCTGGGCGAGGACGGCCTGGTGGGAGGCATCACCGCGGTGAGTGAACTGCCGCTGTGGGAGAACGGCGGCTACTTCGTGCTCCGCCAGGAGGTCTTCGACCACATACCGGAGAACGGCGACCTGGTCGCCGACGGATGCGCCCAACTGGCCAAGCGCGGCCGGCTGGTGGCCCACCAGCACCGCGGGTTCTGGAAGCCGACCGACACCGTGAAGGAGCGGGCCGCCCTCGACGCCGCCTACGTCCGGGGCGACCGGCCCTGGGCCGTGTGGGAGCACGACCGTGCGGGGGTCGGGGCGTGATCCGACTCGACACCGGGCGCCTGGACCGGATCGTCGCGGTGGGCGCGCACTGCGACGACATCGCCATCGGCGCCGGCGGCACCCTGCTCGCGATGTGCCGCGCGCGGCCGGGACTGCGTGTCGACGCGCTGGTGCTCTCCGGCGGCGGCAGCGAGCGCGAGCAGGAGGAACAGGCCGCGCTCACCGCCTTCTGCCCCGGCTCCGACCTGCGGCTGACCGTGCACAAGCTGCCGGACGGACGGCTGCCCGTGCACTGGGACGAGGCCAAGGCCGCGGTCGAGGAACTGCGCGGACGGACCGAGCCGGACCTGATCCTGGCCCCGCGCACCGATGACGCGCACCAGGACCACCGCGGCCTGGCACGGCTGATACCGACCGCGTTCCGCGACCACCTGGTCCTCGGCTACGAGATCGTCAAGTGGGACGGCGACCTCGGCCGCCCGGCGGCGTACCGGCCGCTGTCACCGGAGCTCGCCGAACAGAAGGTACGGCTGTTGCAGGAGCACTACCCCTCGCAGCGCCACCGTCCCTGGTACGACCGCGAGGCCTTCCTCGGCCTGGCCCGGATCCGCGGCATCGAATGCCACGAGCGCTACGCCGAGGCGTTCGCCGTCACCAAACTCACGCTCAACCTGGGGGGTTGAACCATGCGCGTACTGCTGACCGGACATCAGGGCTACCTGGGCACCGTGATGGCCCCGGTCCTCACGGCCGCCGGACACGAGGTCGTGGGCCTCGACGCCGGCCTGTTCGCCGACTGCGTGCTGGGCCCGGCTCCCGCGGACCCGCCCGGGCACCGGGTGGACCTGCGCGACGTCACGGCCGACCACCTGGCCGGGATCGACGCCGTGATCCACCTGGCCGCGCTGTCCAACGACCCGCTGGGCTCACTGGCGCCGCAACTGACGTACGACATCAACCACCACGCGTCCGTACGGCTCGCCCGGCTGGCCCGGGACGCCGGAGTGCGGCGCTTCCTGTACGCGTCCACCTGCTCGGTCTACGGCGCCGCCGGCGGCGACGACCTGGTGGCCGAGGACGCCCCGCTGCGCCCGGTGACGCCGTACGCGGAGTCCAAGGTGCGGGTGGAGGACGATCTGCACGCCCTGGCCGACGGCGACTTCAGCCCGGTGTTCCTGCGCAACGCCACCGCCTTCGGCTTCTCGCCCCGGCTGCGCGCCGACATCGTGCTGAACAACCTGGTGGGCCACGCGCTGCTGTCCGGCGAGGTGCTGGTGCTCTCCGACGGCACCCCCTGGCGCCCGCTGGTGCACGCCGTCGACATCGCCCGCGCCTTCACGGCCGCGCTGAGCGCGCCGTACGAAGCGGTGCACGACCGGGCGTTCAACATCGGCAGCGAGATCAACAACGTCACGGTCGCCGAGATCGCCGGCCAGGTAGCCGAGGCGGTGGCCGGTTCGAAGGTGGTGATCACCGGCGAGACCGGTGCCGATCCACGGTCGTACCGGGTGGACTTCTCCCGGTTCCGGGCCGCCATCCCCGGCTTCGACTGCGAGTGGACGGTGAAGCGGGGCGCCCTCGAACTCGCCGACGCCTACCGCGAACACGGGCTGACCCGGCAGGACTTCGACCAGCGCTTCACCCGGCTCGCCGTGCTGCGGGCGGCGTCCGACGCCGGAACCGTCGACGACACCCTGCGGTGGCGCCGATGACCGAGACCGGCGAGCAGTCGACGACCGAGACCGGCCGGCAGCCGACGACCGAGAGCAGCGAACAGCCGACGACCACCACCGGCGAGGAGATGTACGCCCTGGTCGAGCGGCTGTATCCGCTGTGCCGGAGCATCACCGGCGACGGCGTGCGCGCCACCTTGGACATCGTCGGGGAGTACCTCCCGCTCCAGCGGCACGAGGTGCCGACCGGCACGCAGGTCCTGGACTGGACCGTGCCGCAGGAGTGGAACATCCGCGACGCGTACATCGCCGACACCACCGGCCGCCGGATCGTCGACTTCGCCGCGTCCAGCCTGCACGTGCTCGGCTACAGCGTGCCCGTGTCGGCGACCATGCCGCTGGCCGAGCTGCGGGACCACCTGCACACCCTGCCGGACCACCCGAGTTGGGTGCCGTACCGCACCAGCTACTACCGGCCCCAGTGGGGGTTCTGCCTGGCCCAGGACACCCTGGACGCGATGCCGGACGGCGAGTACGAGGTCCGCGTCGACTCCACCCTCGCCGACGGTCATCTCACCTACGCCGAGCACGTGGTCCCGGGGCAGGTCCCCGACGAGGTGATCGTCTCCTGCCATGTCTGCCACCCGTCGCTGGCCAACGACAACCTGGCCGGCATCGCGGTGGCGACGTTCCTGGCCCGGGCGCTGGCACGGCAGACGCCGTACTACACCTACCGGTTCATCTTCGCGCCCGGCACGATCGGGGCGATCACCTGGCTGGCCCGCAACGCGGAGCGGGTGGACCGGGTCAAGCACGGGCTGGTGCTGGCCTGCGCGGGCGACCCGGGCCACCTGACGTACAAGCGGAGCAGGCGCGGCGACGCGGAGATCGACCGGGTGATGCGGCACGTGCTGACCGCCTCCGAACGCCCGCACCGGATCACCGAGTTCACCCCGTACGGCTACGACGAGCGGCAGTACTGCTCACCCGGGTTCGACCTCGGCGTGGGCTCGCTCACCCGGACCCCGTACGCCGGCTACCCCGAGTACCACACCTCGGCGGACAACCTGGACCTCGTCTCCCCGGAGGCGATGGCGGACACCCTCGCGGTCTGCCGCGAGGCGTTCGCCGTCCTCGACCGCAACCGGCGCTACGTCAACCTCAGCCCGTACGGTGAACCACAGCTGGGCCGACGCGGGTTGTACGACTCGCTCGGCGGCCGCAGCGACGCCCAGCAGGCCCAGATGGCCATGCTCTGGGTGCTCAGCCTGTCCGACGGCGAGCACTCTGTGCTGGACGTCGCCGAGCGGGCCGGGCTGCCGTTCGACACCGTCGTCGCCGCCTCCGACGCCCTGCACGGCGCCGGGTTGATCAAGGCATGACGACAGTGACCACCGAGGGGGAGGAGACGGCTCCGTCGGCACCACGGGCCGGACCGGCCTGGCGGGCCGTCGCCGGCCGGCTGTCCTGGGGACTGGCCGACCAGGCGGCCTCCAGCCTGACCAACTTCGCGGTGGGCATCTACGTGGCCCGCTCGCTCGGGCCGGCCGCGTTCGGTGTGTTCAGCCTGGCCTGGGTGACCTACGGCGTCGTGCTCAACGTCTCCCGAGGCCTTGCCACCGACCCCCTCGTGGTGCGCTTCAGCGCCGTGCCGGTCGCCTCCTGGCGCGCGGCGGTGGCCCGGTCGTCGGGTACCGCGCTCGGCGTCGGTACCGTCCTCGGCGCGGTGTGCGCGGTGGTCGGGCTCTGCCTCGGCGGCGGCGTCGGGCTCGCGTTCGTCTGGCTCGGCGTCGTGCTGCCGGCGCTGCTGCTCCAGGACGCCTGGCGGTTCGCGTTCTTCGCCGCCGGCAACGGACGCAAGGCGGTCGTCAACGACCTCGTCTGGGGCGTCGCGCTCGTCCCGGCCATGGTGGTGGCGGCCCGCGTGGGCAGCGTGTCCGCCTTCGTGCTCGCCTGGGGCGCGTCCGCCGCCGTCGCCGCGGTCTACGGCTGCCTCCAGTGCGGCATCCGGCCCAGGACGACGGGAGCGCGCGGGTGGCTGCGCGAGCACCACGACCTCGGCTACCGGTACCTGGTCGAGAACGTCAGCCTCAGCGGCGCGGTCCAGCTGCGGGCCTACGGGCTCGGCGCGATCGTCGGGGTCGGCGCGGTGGGTGTGGTCCGGGGCGCGGAGCTGCTGCTCGGGCCGTTCCTCGCCCTGCTGATGGGGCTGTCGCTGGTCACCGTCGCCGAGGCGGCACGGGTACTGCGGCAGGCCCCGCACCGACTGGCCCGGTTCTGCCTGCTGCTGGGCGGCGGCCAGGCCGTCGCCGCGCTGCTGTGGGGCGTGGCGCTGCTGCTGGTGCCGGACCGGGGCGGCGAGCTCGTGCTCGGCGCCGTCTGGCACTCCGCCTCCGAACTCATCGTGCCGGCCACACTCGGCGTCGCGGGCGCCGGCCTCGGCGTCGGCGCGGCGTCCGGACTGCGCGCCCTCGGCGCGGCCCGGCGCAGCCTGCGCAGCCAGCTGTTCGCCTCCGCCTGTTACGTCACCGGCGGACTCGGCGGAGCGGCCGTGGGCGGCACGGTCGGCTCGGCCTGGGGCGTCGCCGCCGCGACCCTCAGTGCCTCGGCCGTGTGGTGGCTGCACCTGCGGGCCGCCCTGCGCGAGCACCACCAACCCCCCATCCGTGAAGTGAGGACCTCATGACCCATCCCCGGTTGAGCATCGGCCTGCCCGTCTACAACGGTGAGGAGTACCTGGCCGAATCGCTCGACGCCCTGCTCGGCCAGACCTACGAGGATTTCGAACTGGTCGTCTCCGACAACGCCTCGACCGACAGGACCGAGGAGATCTGTCAGAAATACGCCGCGCGGGACTCACGCATCCGCTACCTGAGGCTGCCCCGGAACATCGGCGCCGCGCCGAACCACAACTACGTGTTCACCCAGTGCCGCGGCGAGCTGTTCAAGTGGGCCTCGCACGACGACCTGTACGCCCGGGACCTGCTGGAGCGCTGCGTGCGGGCGCTCGACGAGCGGCCGGAGGTGATCCTCGCGCACGCCGACCAGGCGGTCATCGACGAGGACGGCAAGGTGAAGGTCCCCTACCCGTACACGCTCGCCACCGCCTCGCCGCACGCGCCGGAGCGCTTCCGCAGCTACCTGTTCGAGCCCGGCGGCGACGACTTCTACGGGGTGATGCGGGCCGACATGCTGCGCAAGGTCAGGCCGCACGACAGCTACCACCACGCGGACCGCACCTTCGTCGCCGAGATCGTCCTGCGCGGGCCCTTCCACCAGGTGCCGGAGCTGCTGTACTTCCGCCGCGACCACCCCACCCGCGCGGAGCGGGCCAACCCGTCCAAGCGTTCCCGGTGCGTCAACCTGGACCCGCGCCGGGCAGGCCCGCTCCACCCGACGCCCCGGCTGCTCGCCGAGTACGTCTGGGGCTTCGCCTCGGCGATCCGACGGGCGCCGCTGTCCCCGGCCGACCGGCACGCCTGCTACCGCCACCTCGCCGCGTGGATGACCAGCCGGGTCCGGCCGGGCGCCGGTGAGCGGGTCGAGGACCGCGCCCCGGTCGACCCCGCCCTGCTCACGGTCTCCGTCGACGACCTCGTCGCCGGCCGCGAGGGGAGGCAGGCGTGACCCCTGCCCGCGTCGGGGTGTTCGGCCTCCTCGGCTCCGGCAACCTCGGCAACGACGGGTCGCTGGAGGCCGTACTCGGATACCTCCGCGCCCGGCACCCGGACGCGGTCGTGGACGCGCTGTGCGGCGGACCCGAGGTCGTCACGGCCCGGTACGGGATCCCCGCGACGCGGCTGCACTGGTACCGCGGCGAGTACCGCACCGCCTCCCGTGCCGGCGCGATCGCGGCGAAGGGCCTGGGTAAACTCGTCGACGTCGTCCGGACCGCCGCCTGGGTGCGCCGCCACGACGTGGTGATCGTGCCGGGCATGGGCGTCCTGGAAGCCACGCTGCCCCTGCGGCCCTGGGGTTTCCCGTACTCGCTGTTCCTGCTCTGCGCGAGTGGCCGGCTGCTCGGCACCCGGGTCGCGCTGGTCGGCGTCGGCGCCGCCCCGATCGGCGACCGGCCGACCCGGGCCCTGGTCCGCCTCTCGGCACGCCTGGCCGCGTACCGCTCCTACCGTGACGCCCAGTCCCGCGACGCGCTGCGGGAGATGGGCGTGGACACCGCGCACGACGAGGTCTATCCGGATCTGGCGTTCGCGCTGCCGGTTCCGGAGGCGAGCGCGCCCCCGGACGGCCCGCCGGGCCCGGTCTGCGTCGGCGTCATGGACTTCCACGGCGGCAACGACGACCGGGCCCGGGCCGAGGAGATCCACCGGCGCTACCTCGACGGGACGACCCGCTTCGTCCGCGCGCTGGTCGAGGACGGCAGAACGGTCCGGCTGCTCACCGGCGACGCGTGCGACGCGCCGGTGGTCGCCGCGATCCTCGACGCGGTGGACTCGCCGCTGGTCACCGCCGCCGAGACGGCCTCGCTGGCCGACCTGATGGAGGAGACGGCGGCCGCCGACACCGTGGTGGCGACCCGCTACCACAACCTGATCTGTGCCCTGAAGGCCGGCACACCGACGCTCGCCCTCAGCTATGCGGCCAAGAGCGACGCGCTCATGGCCCGGATGGGCCTGGGCGCCTACTGCCACCCGGCCCGCGAGGTCGACGCCGACCGGCTGCTGGAGCAGTTCCGGGAGCTGGAGAAGCACGCGGCCCAGCTGCGGCGGACGCTCCGCGAGCGCAACCAGGTCGCCGCCCGGCAACTGCAGGACCAGTTCGACGAGTTGACCGCGGCCCTGTTCCCCGCCGCCGACCACGCCCCGATGGAGACTCCATGAAAGCCACCGAAGTCCCGGAGATCGCCGGGGCGTACCTCTTCGAACCGACGCCGTACGCCGACGAACGCGGCTTCTTCTGCCGCACCTTCGACGCCGACGTGGTCCGTTCGGTGGGCCTCGACCCGAACGCCTTCCTCCAGGACAGCGTGTCGCGCTCCGCCCGGGGCGTGCTGCGCGGCCTGCACCTGCGCTCCGGCGCCGGCGAGGCCAAGCTCGTGCGCTGCTCGTACGGGAGGATCTTCGACGTCGTCGTGGACCTGCGGCCGGACTCGCCGACGTACCGCAACCGCGCCTTCTTCGAGCTGTCCGGCGAGACGCAGGCGACCCTCTACATCCCGGCGGGGTGCGCGCACGGCTTCCAGGCGCTCACCGACACCGCCGACACCTCGTACCGGATCGACCGCCCGCACGATCCGGACGAGGACGTGACGATCGCCTTCGACGACCCGGAGCTCGCCATCCCCTGGCCGCTGCCGGTCACCTCGATGTCCCTGCGGGACCGGGAGGCGCCGAGCCTCGCCGATGCCCTGAAGCACCAGGAAGGATGAGGTCGGCGTGGAAGAGTTCCTGCTCCCTCGGTCACAGGCGGCGAACGAGCGCCTGCACGCCCTGATCCCCGGTGGCGCGCACACCTACGCCAAGGGCGACGACCAGTACCCCGAGAACCTGGCCCCGGTCATCAGCCACGGCCGCGGTGCCCATGTGTGGGACATCGACGGCAACCGCTACGTCGAGTACGGCTCAGGCCTGCGGTCGGTCAGCCTCGGCCACGCCCACCCCCGCGTGATCGAGGCGGTGCGGCGGGAACTCGACCGCGGCAGCAACTTCGTCCGGCCGTCCCTCGTGGAGGTCGAAGCCGCGGAACGCTTCCTGGCCACCGTGCCGACCGCCGAGATGGTGAAGTTCGCGAAGAACGGTTCCGACGCCACCACCGCCGCGGTCCGCCTGGCCCGCGCCGCCACCGGCCGCCCGCGGGTGGCCCTGTGCGCCGACCATCCGTTCTTCTCCACCGACGACTGGTTCATCGGCACCACACCGATGTCCGCGGGCATCCCATCGGCGACCACCGACCTCACCGTGTCCTTCCCGTACGGTGACCTGGCCGCCGTGGAAGAACTGCTCACCCGGTACGAGGACGAGATCGCCTGCCTGATCCTCGAACCCGCCACCCACACCGAGCCGCCGCCCGGATATCTCGCCGGCCTGCGCGATCTGGCCGACCGGCACGGCTGCGTCCTGGTCTTCGACGAGATGATCACCGGCTTCCGCTGGTCCGAGGCGGGCGCCCAGGGCCTGTACGGCGTCGTCCCCGACCTCTCCACCTTCGGCAAGGCGCTGGGCAACGGCTTCGCGGTCTCGGCGCTGGCGGGGCGTCGCGCCCTGATGGAACGGGGCGGGCTGCGCGACCGGCACGAGCGCGTGTTCCTGCTGTCGACCACGCACGGCGCGGAAACCCACTCCCTGGCCGCCGCGATGGCCGTACAGGCCACCTATGCGGAGGAAGGCATCACCGCTCAACTCCACGCCCTCGGACAGCGGTTGGCGGCCGGCGTCCGGGAAGCCGCGGCGAGCATGGGCGTCGGCGACCACGTCGTGGTCCGGGGCCGGGCCAGCAACCTGGTCTTCGCCACCCTCGACGAGAACCACCGGCCGTCGCAGGAGTACCGCACCCTGTTCCTGCGCCGGCTCCTGGCGGGCGGGGTACTGGCCCCCTCGTTCGTCGTGAGCAGCGCGCTCACCGAGGCCGACATCGACCACACCGTCGACGCGGTCGCCCAGGCATGTGCGGTGTACCGCAAGGCACTTGACGCCGCCGACCCCACCCCCTGGACGGCCGGACGGCCGGTGAAGCCGGTGTTCCGCCGCCTGGCCTGACGTCAGCGACGCTCCGGTCGACGGGCGTCGGCCACCCGGTCGACCAGCCACGCGGTCGCCGGTACCACCGCCAGCGCGGTGCACCAGCCGCCGAGGACATCGGTCGGGTAGTGCGCACCCAGGGAGACCTGGGCCCAGCCCATGGCGGCACCGGCGACCAGCGCGGCACCGGCCACGAGGAACGTGCCGGCCGTCCTGCCGAGGCCGGGCCGGCCGGCCGCGCACAGCGCCACCGCGAGGACGACCGCGGTGACGAAGGCGGTGTGCCCGCTCGGGTAGGACAGGTGCCCGTCGTGGATGGTGCGTCCCACCAGGGGCTTGAGCAGTGTCGTCGCCCCCACGGTGAGGCCGGCGCCGGCCACGGCGAGCACCGCCGTGCGAGGACGCCGCACCAGCAGACAGCCCGCCACGGCGACCACGACCAGCATCGCCGCGCCGACGGGCTCGCCCCAGAAGTCGATGGCCAGCGCGAGGCGCCGCCACGGCGGCCGCACGCTGTCCGCCGTCGGATCGACGAGCCACCTGTCCACCCCGCCGGACTCGCTGTGACCGGCGTACAGGATCCCGAGCACGACGACCACCAGCGCCGCGAGAGCCGACGCCGACCCGAGCCAGGCGCGCGGCGGTGGAGGCAGCGCCGCGCGCTCCGACCGGCGGACGTCCGGTTCCGTTGCGGCCAGGCGATCCAACGCGAGCCCCCCGTCGTCGCGGTGCGGTCCCGAACTCGCCCGCCCGGCCGTCCCCTTGGCCGAGGGCATCGGGATCAGACCCCTCCTCGTCACCCTAGCCAAGCGGGTCCGGCCCCGCCGGGGATATCGCCAATGACCTCACAGGTTGCGTCGTATGCAACCTGGTGCGCATAGCGCTACCGCATTACCATGCCTCGCGTATCTATGGCGCGAGCGAGACGAGGCACCATGGCTTCCCAGCAGTACGACTTCGTCATCGTCGGCGGTGGTTCGGCCGGCAGTGCATTGGCGAACAGACTCTCCGCGGATCCGGGCAACCGCGTACTGGTCCTGGAGGCGGGCCGGTCCGACTATCCCTGGGACGTGTTCATCCACATGCCCGCGGCGCTGACCTATCCGATCGGCAGCCGGTTCTACGACTGGAAGTACGAGTCCGAGCCCGAACCCCACATGGGCGGCCGTCGCGTCTACCACGCCCGCGGCAAGGTACTGGGCGGCTCCAGCAGCATCAACGGCATGATCTTCCAGCGCGGCAACCCCCTGGACTACGAGCGCTGGGCGGCCGACGCGGGCATGGACACCTGGGACTACGCGCACTGCCTGCCCTACTTCCGGCGTATGGAGAACTGCCTCGCGGCCGATCCGGACGACGAGTTCCGCGGCCACGACGGCCCTCTGGTCCTGGAGCGCGGCCCGGCCACCAACCCGCTCTTCGGCGCCTTCCTCAAAGCCACGGAGGAGGCGGGCTACGCGCCGACGGACGACGTCAACGGCTACCGGCAGGAGGGCTTCGCCCAGTTCGACCGCAACGTCCACCGCGGCCGCCGCCTGTCGGCGTCCAAGGCCTACCTCAAGCCCGCCATGAAGCGGCCCAACCTCACCGTCACCACCCGCGCCCTGGTCACCCGTGTCCTGTTCGAGGGCAAGCGCGCCGTCGGTGTCGCGTACCGCGTCGGCAGGGGACCGACCCGGACGGTACGGGCCGGGGAGGTCATCCTGTGCGGCGGCGCGATCAACTCCCCGCAGCTGCTCCAGCTCTCCGGCGTGGGCAACGCCGAGGAACTGACCACCCTCGGGGTCGACGTCGTGCACGACCTGCCGGGCGTCGGCGAGAACATGCAGGACCACCTGGAGGTCTACGTCCAGCACGCATGTAAACAGCCGGTCTCCATGCAGCCGTACATGGCGAAGTGGCGGGCCCCCTTCATCGGGCTCCAGTGGCTCTTCCGCACCGGCCCGGCCGCCACCAACCACTTCGAGGCCGGCGGCTTCGCCCGCAGCAACGAGGACGTCGACTATCCCAACCTGATGTTCCACTTCCTGCCGATCGCGGTCCGCTACGACGGCTCCTCGCCCTCGGGGGGCCACGGCTACCAGGTGCATGTCGGGCCGATGTACTCCGACGCCCTGGGCTCGGTGAAGATCAGGAGCCGGGATCCGCGCGTCCATCCGGCGCTCCGCTTCAACTACCTCTCCACCGAGCAGGACCGCCGCGAATGGGTCGAGGCGATCCGGGTGGCCCGCAGGATCCTGGAGCAGCCCGCGCTCGCCCCCTACAACGACGGGGAGATCTCGCCCGGTCCGACGGTGGAGACGGACGAGGAGATCCTCGCCTGGGTCGCCAAGGAGGGCGAGACCGCCCTGCACCCCTCCTGCACCTGCAAGATGGGCACCGACGACATGTCCGTCGTCGACCCCACCAGCATGCGCGTGCACGGCCTGGACGGCCTGCGCGTGGTGGACGCCTCCGTCATGCCCTATGTCACCAACGGCAACATCTACGCGCCCGTCATGATGATCGCCGAGAAGGCCGCCGACCTGATCCTCGGCAAGGAGCCGCTCGCGCCGTCGAAGGCCGCGTTCTACCGCCACCGCGGCTGAACGGCCGTCGTATACAACGGCGGGACGTCCGGGCGTCGTCCGTGGTCGGGCGAGTGCCGCCCTGGTCGAATCGTCACCGGCCAACCCCTTGACGTGGGTCCGGCCATTCGCCAGGGTGTTCCACCACAAGCAATCGGGTGCACAATGCGCAACGGCTTCCCTCGAAAGGCTCGGCGCGTGGCAGACCTGTACGTGGATGGCGAATGGCGGGATCCGGTGGCCGGCGGGCGTCGGGAGATCCGGTGTCCCGCCGACGGCACGCTCGTGGCGACGGTGTCGGAGGCAACCCGCCCCGACACCGGGGCGGCCATCGCCGCGGCCCGCCGCGCCTTCGACGCCGGGCCCTGGCCGCACACCCCCGAACGGGAGCGCGGCGCCCTGCTGTCGCGCGTCGCGGACATCCTCGAACGTGACGCCAAGGACTTCGCCCGCGCCGAGTCGCTGGACACCGGCAAGCGGCTGGTGGAGAGCGAGTACGACATCGCCGACGTCGCCGCCTGCTTCCGCCACTACGGCGGACTCGGCGGCACCGACGCCGGACGCGTCATCGACACCGGCCGCGACGACGCCGTCAGCCGCGTCGTGTACGAGCCGGTCGGCGTCTGCGGACTGATCACCCCCTGGAACTACCCGCTGCTGCAAGCGAGTTGGAAGGTCGCCCCGGCGCTGCTCGCCGGCAACACGATCGTCCTCAAGCCCAGCGAACTCACGCCCTCCACCTCCATCCTGCTGATGCGGGCCCTTGAGGAGGCAGGACTCCCGGCCGGCGCAGCCAACCTCGTCCTGGGCACCGGGCCCGAGGTCGGCGCACCCCTGTCCGAGGACCCCGCCGTCGACATGGTCTCCTTCACCGGGGGACTGGAGACCGGCAAACGCATCATGGCCACCGCCGCGTCGAGCGTGAAGAAGGTGGCGCTCGAACTCGGCGGCAAGAACCCCAACGTCGTCTTCGCCGACGCCGACTTCGAGACGGCCGTGGACTTCGCGCTCACCGCCGTCTTCCTGCACTCTGGGCAGGTCTGCTCGGCCGGCGCCCGCCTGATCGTCGAGGACTCCCTGCACGATCGTCTCGTCGACGAGATCGTCCGCCGTGCCCGGCGGATCCGCCTCGGCGGCCCCTTCGACCCCGAGGCCGAGACCGGAGCGCTGATCTCCGCCCAGCACCTGGCGAAGGTCGAGGCCTACGTCGACGCCGGACTCGCCGAGGGCGCCGTCCTGCGCTGCGGCGGCGCCCGCCCCGACGACCCCGCACTGGCCGACGGCCACTACTACCCGCCCACCGTGCTCGACGAGTGCCGCCAGGACATGCGTGTGGTCCACGAGGAGTCCTTCGGTCCCGTGCTCACCGTGGAGCGCTTCACCGACGAGGACGACGCCGTACGCATCGCCAACGACACCGAGTACGGACTCGCCGGTGCCGTCTGGACCCAGGACGCCGGCAAGGCCCAGCGGGTCGCCCGGCGGCTGCGCCACGGGACGGTGTGGATCAACGACTACCACCCCTATGTGCCGCAGGCGGAATGGGGTGGCTTCGGGCACTCCGGCGTGGGCCGGGAACTGGGAGCCACCGGCCTGAACGAGTACCGCGAGCCCAAGCACATCTGGCAGAACATCCAACCCCGGCCGCAGCGCTGGTTCCGCGGCTGAACGCCGAAAAGAGGTCGAACGTGACCACACAGACCGAGGTGCCGCAGCGGCGCGGCACGCCCCAGGACTCGGGCTCCACCCCGGTCATCTCCGTGCGCAGGCTGTGGAAGGTGTTCGGCCCCAAGGCCGACCAGGTGCCGGACTCCGAGGAGCTGCGCGGCCTGACCCGCCGCGAGCTCATGGACCGCACCGGATGCACCGCTGCCGTACGCGACGTCGCCTTCGACGTCTCGCCCGGCGAGGTCTTCGTCGTCATGGGCCTGTCCGGCTCGGGCAAGTCCACCCTGGTGCGCTGTCTGACCCGGCTGATCGAACCGACCGCCGGCGAGATCGTCTTCGAGGGCGAGGACATCCGCCAGGCCGACGCCGGGCGCCTGCGCGACCTGCGGCGCCGCAAGTTCTCCATGGTCTTCCAGCACTTCGGGCTGCTGCCCCACCGCCGTGTCCTGGACAACGTCGGCTTCGGCCTGGAGATCCGCGGCGCCTCCCGCGCCGAACGCACCAGGCGGGCCCAGGAGGTCGTCGACCTGGTCGGCCTCGCCGGGTACGAGAACTCCTACCCCGACCAGCTCTCCGGCGGTATGCAGCAACGCGTGGGCCTGGCACGGGCGTTGGCGGGCGACCCCGACGTCCTCTTCTTCGACGAACCCTTCTCGGCACTCGACCCGCTGATCCGCAGGGACATGCAGAGCGAGGTCATCCGCCTGCACCACGAGGTCGGCAAGACCATGGTGTTCATCACCCACGACCTGTCCGAGGCGCTCAAGCTGGGCGACCGCATCCTCATCATGCGCGACGGCCAGATGGTCCAGTGCGGCACCGGCGACGAGCTGGTCGGCGCCCCGGCCGACGACTACGTCCGCGAGTTCGTCAAGGACGTGCCGCGCGGCGACGTGCTGACCCTGCGCTGGATCATGCGCCCGCCGGAGGACGGCGACCCGCTGGACGGTCCCGAACTGGGCCCGGACGTGGTGGTGAAGGAGGCCACCCGGGCCGTCCTGGCCGCCGACAAGCCGGTCAAGGTCGTCGAGAACGGCAAGCTGCTCGGCATCGTCGGCGACGAGGAGATCCTCGCGGTGGTCGCCGGACGGGAAGGCGACGCCTGATGACCGTCGTCATGGAGAAACCCGGGAAGACGGAGTCGGCGCGACCCGCCGCTCCCGTCAAGGAAGCGCGCAGGCCGAGCCGGTCCATGATGGTGGCCGGGATCGTCGTCCTGTGGCTGGTGCTGTTCGCCGTACTGCGCGGGAAACAGACCCTGGCCCTGGCGGCGGCGGACCTGACCGACCTGCACCGGTGGTTCAACGACGTCAACGACTCCATCGGCGCCAACCGCAACTCCAACCCGCTCTTCCTGTACTTCTTCAACGAGATCCGCCTGGTCATCGACACCCTGGTGACCTTCGTCCAGGAGCTGATCTCCCAGCCCTCGGGCGACCGCCCCCTGCCGCAGATCGGCTGGCTCGGAGTCGTAGGCATCGCCGGCTATGTCTCCTGGGCCGTGGGCAACTGGCGGGTCGCCCTGCTGGCGGTGGCCGGTTTCACCTTCCTGGGCCTTCAGGGCCTGTGGCAGGAGAGCATGGACACCCTGGCGCTGACACTCACGGCCGTCTTCGTGGCGCTGCTGTTCGCGATCCCGATCGGGGTGTGGGCCGGGCTGTCGGACCGGTTCAACCGGATCGTCACGCCCTTCCTGGACTTCATGCAGACGATGCCGACCTTCGTCTACCTGGCACCGCTGACCCTGTTCTTCCTCATCGGCGGTGCCTCCGCCACCATCGCCACCGCGATCTACGCGGCCCCGCCGACCATCCGCATCACCGCGCACGCCATCCGCAACGTCTCCAGGACGACGGTCGAGGCGGCCGACTCCCTCGGCGCCACCCGCCGCCAGTCGCTGCTGAAGGTCCTGCTGCCGATGTCCAAGCGGACCGTGGTGATGGGCGTCAACCAGACCATCATGGCCGCCCTGGCCATGGTGACCATCGCGGCCCTGATCAACGCGCCGGGCCTCGGCGTGGTCGTCCTGCAGGCGCTGCAGTCGCTCGACGTCGGCACGGCCTTCAACGCGGGCCTCGCCATCGTGGTCATGGCGATCGTCCTGGACCGGGTGACCACCGCGGCCGCCGCCCGCGAGGAGAACGCGCGGCGCTCCAAGAACCGCCTCCTGAAGCGGCGGCGGCCGCTGCTGGGCGCCGGTGCGGCCGTCACGGCGGTCCTGATCCATCTGTCGCACACCTACCTGTGGGCGGCCGAATTCCCCGGTGACGGCACGGTCGGCAGCCACATCGCGAGCGCGGCGGACAGCGCGACCAACTGGGCGCAGGACAGCCTCTCGGGCGTCACCAACGCCATCCGTGACGTCATCACCAACGGTCTGCTCAACCCGTTCCAGACGCTGGTCACCGACTCCCCGTGGTGGCTCGTCGGCGCGGTGCTGGTGGCGCTGGGCGTGGTGCTCGGCGGCTGGAAGTCCGGGGTCACCACGGCCGTGTGCGTGGGCCTGCTGGTCGGCACCGGTCTGTGGTCGGACGCCATGACCACCCTGGCCTCGACGCTCGTCGCAACGGTCCTGGTGATGGTGCTCGGCATCGTCTTCGGGGTGTGGATGGGGCGGAGCATGATGGTGGACCGGCTGATCCGGCCCACCCTGGACGCCGCCCAGGTCATGCCGCCCTTCGTCTACCTCGTGCCGTTCCTCGCGCTGTTCGGCCCCACCCGCTTCACGGCCATCGTCGCCGCGATCGTCTACGGGGCCCCGGTCGCCATGAAGATCATCGCGGACGGGATCCGGGCGGTGCCCGAGACCACCGTGGAGGCGGCGACCTCCGCCGGGTGCAACACCTGGCAGATCATCACCAAGGTTCAACTGCCGATGTCACGCAGTGCCCTGACGCTTGCGACCAACCAGGGCCTGATCTACGTGCTGTCGATGGTTGTTGTGGGCGGCCTGGTAGGTGCGGGCGCCCTCGGCTACGACGTCGTGGCCGGATTCTCACGGGGGGAGCTGTACGGGAAGGGGCTTGCCGCGGGTCTGGCCATCGTCCTTCTCGGAGTCATGTTCGACCGGATCACTCAGGCCGCGGCGCGCCGCGCCACCGCTTAAGGAGCACGACACCATGGCAAGACACTGGCGAGCCGGCGCGGCCGGCCTGGCCGTCCTCGGCCTCACCCTCACCGCGTGCGGCGGGGCGAAGGTCGGAGACAGCTCCTCTGCGGACTCGGAAAGCTCGGGCAAGTGCGGCACCTTCAATCTGGCCGTCAACCCGTGGGTGGGCTACGAGGCGGACGCGGCGGTCGTCGCGTACGTCGCCCAGCACAACCTCGGCTGTACGGTCAACAAGAAGAACCTCAAGGAAGAGATCGCCTGGCAGGGCTTCGGCTCCGGCGAGGTCGACACGGTCCTGGAGAACTGGGGCCACGCCGACCTGGTGAAGAAGTACATCGACCAGCAGAAGACCGCCGTGGACGCCGGCCCGACCGGCAACGAAGGCCTCATCGGCTGGTATGTGCCGCCGTGGCTGGCCAAGGCGCACCCCGACATCCTCGACTACAAGAACCTCAACAAGTACGCGTCGAAGTTCAAGACGTCCGAGTCGGGCGGCAAGGGCCAGCTCCTCGACGGCGACCCGTCGTACGTCACCCACGACGAGGCGCTGGTGAAGAACCTGAAGCTGGACTTCAAGGTGGTGTACGCGGGCAGTGAGACGGCGCTGATCCAGGCCTTCCGCACCGCCGAGAAGAACAAGCAGTGGCTGATCGGCTACTTCTACGAGCCGCAGTGGTTCCTGTCCGAGGTCCCGCTGAAGAAGGTCAGCCTGCCCCCGTACAAGGACGGCTGTGACGCCGACGCGGCGAAGGTCGCCTGCGACTATCCCGTGTACAAGCTCAACAAGATCGTCAGCGCGAAGTTCGCCAAGTCCGGCAGCCCCGCCTACAACCTGGTGAAGAACTTCAACTGGACGAACGACGACCAGAACGAGGTCGCCAAGTACATCGCGCAGGACAAGATGACGGACGAGGCGGCGGCCAAGAAGTGGGTCGAGGCCAACAAGGACAAGGTCGACGCCTGGCTCAAGTAGCGCCGGCGTCCGCCGCTGATGTGGTTGTTCTCCGGCCAAGGCTCCGTGGGTGTGTTGCGTGAACTGCCGGAGAACAACCTATTTCGCCCGCGATTCCTCCCGAATTCCAACATGAAATCCTCACCTGGAGCGTGGCCGCCGGCAAATTGGTCAAGCCCCGGCAAAAAGGTCAAGCTGCTGCAAAAATGATTTCCGAGGCCCGCGGTGAAGGCATCTCCCCGGTAAGATCTCGTCCGGAATGGCACACGGTTACGACCAAACCCAAATTCATTCGGAAACGGGGAGACGTGGGGATTCGCAAATATTCGCGGAGTGTTCTGATTGCCGGGATGCTGCTTGGGGCATCCATCTTCACGCCGGCCACTCAGGCTGACGCTGCAGCTGGGCAGTACCACTTGAACCTCGGTCAGAAGCTGACCGTCGGGAAGTGCATCGTGTCCACCAAGGGGCAGCGCGGGGCTGTCGCAAAGCTTTGCATGGGCAAGTATGCCAACGCGCTCATCTACTACAAAGGTGTTCTGAAGGCTGAGTTCGGACCGAATCACGTGACGGCGGCTCAGCCCAAGGCCTATATCACGCTCGCGTCCGACCACAACGTCAAGATTTATAAGTACTCCGGTGGGCCACTGCTGTTCAACAGCAAGACCGCCGGGAAATTCCCGGCGACCCAGCTGTGGATCGACTCCTGCGCGGCTCTTCCCTATTGGAACGTCGCCCTGGTCAAGCCTGGAAGCTTCAACTGGCCCTGGAAGGGCGAACACTGCGTCGGCTAGTTGTACCCGGCCAGTCGGGTAGGACCGCCGCATTGCTGCGGCGGTCTTTCCTCAGAACCGAGTTGCACCCCGTCCGACGTTTCGATCCCGCGATAGGTGATTTTCCTGGTGGTGATCGCCTGTCGGGTGTCTCGCAGCCATTGTTCCCACATTGGTCCTGCCGGGACGCGTCGAAGTAGGCCGACCAGCCCCGGATGATCGGGTTGAGTCGTTGCAGCACCGCGGCAGCGTTGGCCCCGTCCAGGGACCGCACCTCGGCGCGCGGCCTGTTCCGGATCCGTCTGACGGCCTCACGGCTGGGCTTGATCAGCAGCTTGCCGTGATGGCGGCGGATGGTGAAGCCGAGAAAGTCGCAGCCTTCTTCGAGGTGGACGACGCGCGTCTTGTCCTCGTTGAAGACCAGTCCCCTTGGCTTCAGTCGAGTTGTTGCGGTTGACGCCCAGTAGTTGCGCCAGGAACGTCATGGTCACCGCTCTGCGTCGGCGGAGGATGGCTGCCAGGAGCCGGTGGGTGTGGTCCACGCTGCTGGTCTGTGGGTGGCGATAGCTGCGCACCCGAACAACCCCCGCGGAAACCCGTCGCTGACAGTTATTGAAATACGGGCCCTGCGCGGAAGTGAGTCCGCGCACCGGCACGCCCCGAACGGTTTTGGGCCCACTGGTCATCCGGAGAGGCCCTGAAACATCTCTCTGGTGGAGCAGGAGCCCCGCACGGCGGCGCCGCACTCAGCGTCCCAGATCGCGCTGCCACGCCAACTCGTTCGCCGTCCAGTGCCGCAAGCCCGTAAGCCGACCATCGCGCGATCGAGCTAAACGTCCCTGCGTGCTGAGCCCTTGACACCCCTCCCCGCGGCGGGCACATTGAGTTGCGCAACCTGAAGTACGTTGCGCAGAAAGCAACTCAACGGTTTTGACTTCCGGAGGTGCGGCGATGGCGGGACCCCGAGTGGTGATCATCGGAGCGGGCGTCGTGGGAGCGGCCCTCGCGGACGAGATCTCCGCGCGAGGCTGGACCGAGGTGACGGTGGTCGACCAGGGCCCGCTGCCCGCCACGGGGGGCTCGTCCTCGCACGCCCCGGGCCTGGTCTTCCAGACGAACTCCTCCAAGACCATGACCGAGCTGGCCCGCTACACCGTCGAGAAGTTCTGCTCCCTCGACGTCGACGGCAAGCCCTGCTTCCTCCAGGTCGGCGGCCTCGAAGTGGCGACCACGCCGGAACGCCTCACCGAACTGCGCCGCCGCCACGGCTGGATCACCGCCTGGGGCATCGAGTCGCGGCTCCTGAGCGCCGACGAGTGCGTCGAGAAGCACCCGCTCGTCGACCGCGACAAGGTCCTCGGCGGCCTCCTCGTCCCGACCGACGGCCTCGCCAAGGCGGTCCTCGCCGTCGAGGCACAGATCCGCCGGGCCACCGAGCGCGGTGTGCGCTTCCTGGCCCGCCACGAGGTCCTGGACGTCCTGAAGGCCGACGGCGAGGTGACCGGCGTCCTGACCGACCAGGGCGAGATCCCCGCCGACATCGTGGTCTGCTGCGCCGGCATCTGGGGCCCGAAGATCGCCCGCATGGTCGGCATGAACCTCCCGCTCACCCCGCTCGCCCACCAGCTCGCCTGGACCGGCCCGGTACCGGCCCTCGCCGGCCAGACCGAGGAGGCGGTCCGCCCGATCCTGCGCCACCAGGACGCCGACCTCTACTACCGCGACCGCTTCGACGGCATCGGCATCGGCTATTACGGCCATCGCCCGATGCCCATCACGGCCGACGAGATCCGCGCCTTCGACGACAACGACGAGATGCCGTCGGTTCTGAAGTTCACCGAGGACGACTTCGCGCCCGCCTGGACCGAGACCCAGTCGCTGCTCCCCGCGACGCAGGAGGCCAAGGTCGAGGAAGGCATCAACGGCCTGTTCTCCTTCACCACCGACAACTTCCCGCTCCTGGGCGAGTCCCCGGACGTGAAGGGCTTCTGGGTCGCCGAGGCCGTCTGGGTCACCCACTCCGCGGGCGTGGGCCGGGCGATGGCGGAGTGGCTGGTCGACGGCCACTGCTCGTCCTTCGACCTGCACGAGTGCGACGTCAACCGCTTCGAACCGCACCAGCTGGCCCCGGAGTACGTCCTGGCCCGCGACTGCCAGAACTTCGTGGAGGTCTACGACATCCTCCACCCCCTTCAGCCCTCCGGCGACCCGCGCCCGATCCGCACCAGCCCCTTCCACCCCCGCCAGCAGGAACACGGCGCGTTCTTCCTGGAGGCGAACGGCTGGGAGCGCCCGCACTGGTACGAGGCCAACGCGGGCCTGGTCGAAGGCCGTTCGATCCCGACCCCCAACGACTGGGCGGCCCAGTACTGGTCGCCCATCGTCGGAGCCGAGGCCCAGGCCACCCGCGAGACCGTCGCGATGTACGACATGACGGCCCTCAAGCGCCTGGAGGTCAGCGGCCCCGGCGCCGCCGCCTTCCTGGAGCGGCTGGTCACCGGCAAGGTCGCCAAGTCCGTCGGCTCGGTGACGTACACCCTGCTCCTGGACCACGACGGCGGCATCCGCAGCGACGTCACCGTCGCCCGCCTCGCCCGCGACCTCTTCCAGATCGGCGCCAACGGCAACCTCGACCTCGACTGGCTCACCCGCCACCTCCCCGCCGACGGCACCGTCCAGGTCCGTGACATCACTCCCGGCACCTGCTGCGTCGGCCTGTGGGGCCCGCTCGCCCGCGAGGTCCTGCAGCCCCTGACCGACGAGGACTTCTCGGCCGACGGCCTGAAGTACTTCCGCGCCAAGCGCGCCTACGTCGGCAGCGTCCCGGTGACGGCGATGCGCCTGAGCTACGTCGGCGAACTCGGCTGGGAGCTGTACACCACCGCCGACCAGGGCCTGAAGCTGTGGGACACCCTGTGGCGGGCGGCCGAGCCCCTCGGCGGTGTCATCGCGGGCCGCGGCGCCTTCAACAGCCTCCGCCTGGAGAAGGGGTACCGCTCCTTCGGCACCGACATGACCTACGAGCACGACCCCTACGAGGCCGGCGTCGGCTTCGCCGTCAAGCTCGACAAGGACGACTTCATCGGCAAGGCCGCCCTGGAGCGCCGCAAGGACACCGTGCGGCGCAGGCTGACCTGCCTCACCATCGACGACCCGCGCTCGGTCGTCATGGGCAAGGAGCCGGTCTACGACGGCGACCGCGCGGTCGGCTACGTCACCAGCGCGGCGTACGGCTACACGATCGGCAAGGGGATCGCGTACGCCTGGCTGCCCGCGGACCTCGCCGTCGCCGGGACCGCGCTCCACATCGGCTACTTCGACCGGCGCGTGGAGGCGGTCGTCGCGGAGGAGCCCCTGTTCGACCCGGCGATGTCCCGACTGCGCGGGTGATCAGCACCCGACGGTGTTGACCGAGAACGCGAGGGCGCCGGCAGCAAAGTGCTGCCGGCGCCCTCGCGTTCTGTGCCGGGAACTCTCATACGCCTCAGCGGAAGACGACGGTGTGGTGGCCGTTGAGCAGGACGCGGTTCTCGCTGTGCCACTGGACGGCCCGCGCCAGTACCTGGGCCTCGACGTCCTGGCCCAGCGTGACCAGTTCGTCGGGGTCGTGGGAGTGGTCCACGCGGACCACGTCCTGCTCGATGATGGGCCCTTCGTCCAGGTCGGGGGTGACGTAGTGGGCCGTGGCCCCGACCAGCTTGACGCCCCGTTCATGGGCCTGGAGATAGGGGCGGGCCCCCTTGAAGCTGGGGAGGAAGGAGTGGTGGATGTTGATGGCCCGGCCCTCGAGTCGCTTGCAGGTGTTGTCCGAGAGGATCTGCATGTAGCGCGCGAGGACCACGAGGTCGATCCGGAGCCGCTGCACCAGCTCCAGCAGTTCCGCCTCCGCGTCCGCCTTGGTCTCACGGGTGACCGGGATGTGGTGGAAGGGAATGCCGTGGCTCCGCGCGAGCGGCTCGAAGTCCCGGTGGTTGGAGACGATCGCGGGGATCTCGACGTTGAGAACGCCGGTACTCCTGCGGAACAGCAGGTCGTTGAGGCAGTGGCCGTACTTGGACACCATGATCAGCGTGCGGGCGGGGGCCGCGGCGTCACCCAGCCGCCAGTCGATCCGGTAGGCGTCGGCCACCGGGGCGAAGTCGGCGTTCAGGCGCTCCGGCGTCATCGTGGGATCGGAGACGTCGAAGTGCACACGCATGAAGAAACGGCCCTGCCGGCGGTCGTCGAACTGCTGGCTCTCCAGGATGTTCCCGGAGTGGGCGAGGAGGAACCCGCTGACGGCGTGGACCAGTCCGGCCCGGTCGGGACAGGAAAGGGTCAGGACGAACTCGTGGCCGGGATGCGGACGGGGCGGCATGGCATCCTCCAGTGCGCTATGAGCAACAAGCTGAGCGATACGCAACATCGTCCAAGCGGGAGGGGTGTCCGGTCAAGGGTGTAAGGGCCCGGACATGTTGTGCAGGGTGAAAAACGCGGCGCGATGAGCAACGGCCGCTCGGTGTCGACCGGCCCTTCAGCGGCGGTGCGGATCGCCCGGGAGCACCTGCTCGAACCAGACCACCTTGCCCGCGCTCATCCGGGTCGCCCCCCAGCGCAGCGCCAGGTGGTCGACGAGGAACAGACCTCGGCCGCCCTCGTCGCTCGGCCGGGCGTGCCGCATCCTCGGGACCACCGCTGAGTCGTCCCCGACCTCGCAGCGCAGCACGTCCGTGAGGAGCAGCCGCAGGGTGATCGGCCGGGACGCGAACCGCACGGCGTTCGCCACCACCTCGCTCACCAGCAGCTCGGTGGTGTCCACCAGGGAGTCCAGACCCCAGTGGTGCAGGGTCCTGCGGGTCAGCCGCCGGGCCTGCCGCGCGGTCTGGGGGCGCGGGGCCATGTACCAGTACGCGACGGTGTCCGGCAGGATCCCCTCGAACCGCGCGGCGAGCAGCGCGATGTCGTCGTCCCGGTCGCGCGAGCCGAGCGTGCCCAGCGCCTCGTCGCACAGCGTCTCCAGCGCCGGGGGAGCGGACCCCGACCCGGCGGCGTGCATCCGGGCACGCAGCCGCTCCACCCCGGTCAGCACGTCCGAGTCGCGGGACTCGACCAGACCGTCGGTGTACAGCAGCAGGGTCGCTCCGGCGGGCGCGTGGATCTCGGTGGACTCGAACCCGCCGCGGCCGACCCCGATCGGTGCTCCCGGCGGGACCCGGAGAACCTCCGTGTGCCCGTCGGGGTGCAGGAGCACGGGCGGCAGGTGGCCGGCGCTGGACACCAGCAGCCGGTGCAGCACGGGGTTGTACATGGCGTACAGGCAGGTCGCCGTGTGCTCGTTGCCCAGCCGCCCGGCCTGTTCGTCGAGGTGGTGCAGGACCTCGTCGGGAGGCAGATCGAGCAGGGCCAGTGTCTGCACGGTGGTGCGCAACTGGCCCATGATCGCGGCCGAGGTCATCGAGTGGCCCATCACGTCACCGATGACCAGCGCCACGCGGTTGCCGGGCAGCGGGATCGCGTCGTACCAGTCGCCGCCGACCTGCGCGGTCCGTGAGGACGGCAGATAACGGCTGGCCAGCCGGACACCTGGCGGCTCGGGCAGCGACGGCGGGAGCATCGTGCGCTGCAGCGTGTCGGCGACGGACGCCTCCCGCGCGTACAGCATCGCCTTGTCGATTCCCAGAGCGGTGTGGGTGGCGAGCTGGGAGGCGACGAGCAGGTCGTCGCCGGTGAATTCGGGCCGCCCGGGACCACGGACGAGCAGGACGCCGCCGAGCGCGTGGTGGCGGCCGTGCAGCGGGGCGAGGATCAGCCGCCGCCCGGGGGGCACCGCCCGCGGGCCGTCCGCGCCCTCCAGCAACTCGGCCGCCGTGGCGGCGACGGAGGGCAGGTCCCCGAACACCGGACGCCCGTTCCGCAACAGCTTGACGAGCAGTCCGTCGGGAGCGGGGTGCACGACGCCACGAGGCGTCCCGTCCGGCGGGGACCCGCGGTCCGTGGTGCGCAGCCGCAGGACCTGGACGACGGGGGCGATCTCGTCACCGACCGGCAGGGGGTCGTACAGGTGTACGAGCGCGGTGTCGGCGAACGCCGGGACGGCCGCCCGGCACAGCTCGCGCAAGGTCTCGTCGAGGTTCATCCCGCGGGCGATCTGCCGGGTCGCCGCGTCGAGGTAGCGCAGCCGGTCGGTCTGCGGCGCGGTCAGGTCCGGCCGGGCCCGGTGCCGCTGCCCGGCGGAGGCCCTCGCCGCCGACAGTCGTACGGCCGTCCCCGCGAGGCCGGAGACCTTCGCCGGGGGCGGCCACGGGCCGTCGGCGCGGGCACCGGCCGACGAGGGCGCGGCGGGCCACGGCGACCGGAGCGGCGGGGGACCGGCGCGGTCCTGCCTGCCGGCCACGGGGCTGCCGGTGCCTTCCTCGGCTCCGCGACGCTTCGTCATACGTGTCCTTCCCGCGCTGCGGGCCCGCAGCGGAGCGGGCGGGTCAGGAGTCCGGGGCGGCCGGCCTTCTGCACCGCAGGAAGATCTGCACCTCGGGCTGGACGTCCGAGGTGGCCGGAGCGTACGAGTACGCGGACTCCTCGACGATCTCGAACCCTGCCGCCTCGACGACCTCGCGCAGTTCGTCCCGCAGATAGCCCGAGACCCGGATGCTCGACCCGATGAACGGGATCGCGAAGTCGTCCACGTCGGCCTCCACCATCGACAGCGCGAACAGACCGCCCGGCGCCAGCAGGTGGTACACGGTCCGCAGCGCGAGGGGGATCTCGGCGCGCGGCAGCATCAGCAGGGAGAAGAAGGCCGCCACGGCGTCGAAGCGGCCGAGATCCAACGGGCCCCCGGGCCGCAGATCCGCGATGTCCGCCCGGTGGAACTCCCCGCCGGGCACATGCTCGCGGGCAAGCTCCACCATGGCGCCGGACAGATCCACACCGACGACCTCGAACCCCGCCTCGGTCAACTGGCGGGCCGTCGGGACCCCGGTCCCGCACCCCAGGTCCAGCACACGGGACCCCTCGTCGAGGGACCTGCTGAGCCACTCCGCGGACGCGACCTGCCCGTCCTTGTGCGGGAACGCCTTGTCGTAGCGCTCCCCGATGGCGTCGAACGCCTCGGCCTGACCTGTGCGGTCGAGCCGCAGGTTTCCGTAGTCGACCTCGTCGGCAGGACTGCTCATCAGGACTACTCCCTCGGTTCCCTGTGGCTGATTTTTTCACAGTTGTGCCGCCGGCGGAGGCCGACGGTGGCCGTCCGGTGATTTCGACGCCGGGCGGCGGGGGACCCGACACCGGGGCAGGATCCAAGACCTGGCACCCGCCAACCTGCGCGATCCCCGTCCTGACAGTCGTCGACCTGAGGAACGTCATGACACCGCACAACTCAGCCCCTGTCCGCGGAGCGGCCCTGCTCGCCGACCCCCTGCTCAACAAGGGCACCGCCTTCAGTCCGCACGAGCGCGCCGATCTCGGCCTGGACGGACTGCTGCCACCGGCGACGGAGACGCTGGCGGAGCAGGCGGACCGCGCGTACGAGGCGTTCCTCGGGTACGACAAGCCGCTCAACCGGCACATCTACCTCCGCCAGCTCCAGGACACCAACGAGGTCCTCTTCTACGGCCTGCTCACCCGGCATCTGGAGGAGATGCTGCCGATCGTCTACACCCCGACGGTCGGTGAGGCCTGCCGGCGCTTCAGCGAGATCTACCGCAGGCCGCGCGGCCTGTTCCTGACGTTCGAGGACCGGCACCGCTTCCGCGAGATCCTGCGCAACCGGCCGGGCGACGAGGTCGACGTCATCGTCGTCACCGACGGCCAGCGCATCCTGGGCCTGGGCGACCAGGGCGTCGGCGGCATGGGGATCCCGATCGGCAAGCTCAGCCTCTACACCGCCATCGGCGGCATCCACCCGGCGCGGACCCTGCCGGTCCTGCTCGACGCCGGCACCGACAACGAGGACCTGCTGGCCGGCGAGCACTACCTGGGCCGCAGGCGGCACCGGGTCACCGGCGCCGAGTACGACGAGATGATCGAGGCGTTCGTCTCCGCCGTGGAGGCCGAACTCCCCGGGACCCTGCTGCAGTGGGAGGACTTCGCCACCGCCCACGCCCGCCCGATCCTCACCCGCTACCAGGACCGCCTGCTGACCTTCAACGACGACATCCAGGGCACCGCGGCCGTGGCGCTGGGCGCGCTGAGCACCGCCACGCGGATCGCCGGAGCTCGGCTGACCGACCACCGCGTCGTGGTCCTGGGCGCGGGATCCGCGGCGATCGGGGTCGCCGACATGATCCGCACCGCTCTCGTCGAGGAAGGCCTCTCCGAGCGGGAGGCGGCCGACCGGTTCTGGTTCGTCGACATCGACGGCCTGCTGACGCGCTCCCGCGACGACCTCACACCCGAGCAGCGGGTCTACGCCCGCGACGACGCGGAAGTACGGCAGTGGGACGCGGGCACGCCCGATCTGGCCCGGGTCGCCGCCGAGGTGAAGCCGACGGTGCTGATCGGACTGTCCACCGCGCACGGCGCCTTCACCGAGGAGATCGTGCGGGGCATGGCCGACACCGTCGACCGGCCGGTGATCCTGCCGCTGTCCAACCCGACCTCGCACTCCGAGGCCGACCCCGCCGACCTCGCCCGCTGGACCGACGGCAGGGCGCTGATCGCCACCGGTTCGCCCTTCCCGCCGCTGAAGCTGGGCGAGCGCGAGGTGCCGGTCGCCCAGGCCAACAACGTCTACGTCTTCCCCGCCGTCGGCCTGGCCGTCACCGCCTGCCGGGCCACCCGCGTGACCGACCGCATGATGGTGGCGGCCGCCCGGGCCGTGGGGGAGTACGCGGTACGCGCCGGCCACGGCGACGTGACCCCGCTGCTCCCGCCCCTGGCCGACATGCGGGAGGCGGCCCGCGAGATCGCCCTGGCCGTGGCGAAGACCGCGGTCGAGGACGGCGTCGCCCCCGAGGCGACCGAGGCCGACCTGCGCGAGGCGGTCTCGGCCGCACAGTGGACACCGCACTACGCATCCTGACCAGGCCAGACCTGCTTCCCGCCACCGATGACTTGACCGGTCCTGCGGTTGACGACCGCCAGGAGTGCGCGCAGGGACGAGTGGTCGCCTGTGACAGTATCGGCGGTGGACGCAGGGTCGCGTGCCGGGTGTCGAGGGCAGAGGACGGGTGACATGAACCGGCCGCCAGGAATGATGGACGTGGCACGGGAAGTCGGCGTCTCCCACATCACCGTCTCGCGGGTCGTCAACGGTCATCCCTCGGTCCGCCCGGAGACCCGGGCCCGCGTGGAGGCCGCCATCCAGAAGCTGGGCTATCGCCGCAACAGCGTGGCCAGGGCCCTCAAGAGCCGCCGTTCCTCGACGATCGGCGTGGTGATCGCCGGATCGGACCTGTTCGAGCTGCCGCGCATCCTCCTCGGAGTGGAGACCGCCGCCAAGGAGGCCGGGTACTGGGTCAGCCTGGCGAGCTGGCAGGGGGAGCTCAGCACGGGTGATCTGCGGGAGACACTTCAGCGCCTCACCGATCAGTCGGTGGAGGCGATCGCGGTCGTCGCCGACCGGCCCGTCGTCGTGGAGGCGCTGTCCGGCCTCGTCCTCGGTGTGCCGGTCGCGGTGGTGATGTCCGGCAGCGTGCCCAACCCCGACCTGAGCTTCGTCGAGGTCGACCAGGAACTCGGCGCGCGTCTCGCGGTCCGGCACCTTCTGGACCTCGGACACCGGAACATCGCCCATCTGACGGGTGCCCCGCACACCTTCGACGCCCGCACCCGCGTCGACGGCTGGCAGGCCGAACTCACGGCCGCCGGGGCCGAGGGAGCCATGCTGGAGGGCGACTTCCGCGCGGAGAGCGGATTCCGCCTCGCCCACCGCCTGTGCGACGACACCGCACTGCCGACCGCGGTCTTCGCCGGGAACGACCAGATGGCCATGGGAGTCCTCGCCGCCTTCGCGGAACGCGGCGTGCGGGTCCCGGACGACGTGTCACTCGTCGGGTTCGACGACATGAAGGGCGCCGGATACCTGGTGCCCGCCCTGACCACCGTCCGCCAGGACTTCGTCCGTCTCGGCACGAGCGCCATCGACCTGCTCGTGCGCATGCTCGGCGGGGAGCGGGCGGAACGGCAGAAGATCACGCCGGAGCTCGTCGTACGACGCAGTACCGCCGCGCCACGCGCCCCCGCCTGACGGGCGTTCGAAAGTTTCGCTGTCCTTCTGCGCTGTCGCCCGGGTGTCGCCCTCGGTAGCGTCGTGCGGGCGCGTCCTGCCGATCGGCGGACGGCACCGGACAACGGCCCTGGTCGGCAGGGCGTCACGCGGGAGTACGAACAGCACATGCGTTATCGCGAACTCGGCCGTACCGGCCTGACCGTGTCCGAGATCGGCTACGGAGCCTGGGGGTTGGGCCAGGGGGCGTGGGTCGGCGCCGACGACGACTCCGGCGTACGCGCCCTGCACCGGGCCGTCGATCTGGGCGTCACGTTCATCGACACCGCCAGGGCCTACGACCGCAGCGAGAGCATCGTGGGCCGTGCGCTCAAGCAGCTCCCGGGCGGCGGGGACGGTGTCCATGTGGCGACGAAGGTCGGGCCGAAGGTGCCGGTCTCCCTGGCGCCCAGCGGACTCGACCCCATGGAGGCGTTCCCCGGCTCGCATCTGCGCGAGAGCCTGGAGACCAGCCTGCGCGAACTCGGCCGCGACCACGTCGACCTCCTCCAGCTGCACACCTGGGAGGACGAGTGGACCGGCCGAGGTGACTGGCTGGAGACGGTGGACGCCCTCAAGCGGGAGGGCAAGATCAGGTTCTTCGGGATCTCGGTCAAGGACCACCAGCCGGAGAACGTGCTCACGGTGCTGCGCACCGGTGTCCTGGACGCCGTCCAGGTCATCTACAACATCTTCGAACAGGCCCCGGCCGACGCCCTGTTGCCGGCCTGCGAGGAGTACGGCGTCGGCGTCATCGGCCGCGTCACCCTCGACGAGGGCGCCCTCACCGGCTCGGTCCGGACGGGCGTCACCTTCCCCGAGGGCGACTGGCGCAACTGGTACTTCAGGGACGACCGGCCCGCCCAGGTCGAGCGGCACGTGGACGCGATCCTCGCCGACCTCGGCATCGACGTCGAGGAACTCCCGTCCACCGCCCTGCGCTTCGCCCTGGCCGGGCAGGCCGTGTCCACGGTCATCGTCGGCATGCGCTCCCTGACGAACGTGGAACGCAACGCGGCGATCGCCGACGCACCGCCCCTCACCCCGAAGCATCTCGCGCTGCTGGCCGAGCACCGCTGGGTGAAGAACTTCTACAGCTGATCCGCCTCACGGTGACCGGCCGGCCGGGGTGTGTACTCGAACCACCGCACCTGTGCCTCGCCCGGCTCGGCCGCACCGTCGCCGATGCCGTGCAGGCCGATGTGGACGCCGGTGAACCCGCCGGCTCGCTCCGTGCTGAAGTAGGACCGCTCGATGCTGCCGAGGACCGACCAGGTGCCGTCCTCGACGCGGAAGGTGTAGCCGGACTCGTCGCTGTCGACGGCGAGGACAACCTCGCTGTCAGATACGGCCAGCGCCGCGAGGCGGGTCGCGACGCCGTTCTCACGGGTGGTGAGGACGACGTGCGGAGTTCCCGCGGTGTCGACGGTGAGCGCCGGCGTGGCGTGCCGGTCGTGCTCCTTGAAGACGACCAGTCCCGCTTCCTGCGTCGGCGCCGTGGCGGCGAAGCGGACACGGGCGGCGGCCCGCAGGCGCAGATGCCGCTGCCGGCGGGCGACGAACGCGGGGGTGCCGGTCGAGGTGAGGGGCTCGGGGGAGAGGCGGACGGTCAGCCCGCCCTTCCCGGGACGGGGCGAGACGAGGCCGTCGACGGGGCCCCGCAGACTGTTCCACTCCGGGCCGAGCGCGGCGCCGTCGAAGTCGTCCCGCACCGGAGCGTCCCGGTGCGGACTCACGACCGCCGCCGTGGCCCCCGCCGGCAGCCGTTCGGTCAACCTCCCCCGGCCGGTGTCCGGCGCGAAGACAGGGCCCCCCGGGCGTCGATTCGACAGGGAGGCCTTGACGGCTTGTTAACGTTAACATCACCATGTTTCCCGGCAAGAGGACCGTCAGAGAGCCGCGACGCCCCGCCCGTCGAGTCGAAAGAGACGCGTCGATCCGGTGCCGGCGATGAGCTTCGGACAATTGGGTGAGCCGTCAACTACGTCTACACTTTCTCCATGGGAGAGACAGTGCGATGGCTGACGCCGGAGGAGCAGCGCGCGTGGCGAGGCTTCGTCAGGCTGCATGAACGGCTCGGCGGCCGCCTGGCCCGCCTGCTCCAGTCGGAGTCGAAGGTGTCGGCCGCGGACTTCGCGGTGCTGGTGCACCTGACCGACACGCCCGACGGCAGGCAGCGGTACCAGGACCTGGCGCGGGCGCTGGAGTGGGAGAAGAGCCGGATGTCCCACCACATCGCCCGGATGGCCGGACGGGGCATGGTCGTGCGGGAGGAGTGCGCCGAAGACGCGCGTGGCGCGTTCGTGGTGATCACGGACGCCGGGCGGGCGGCCATCGAGGCCGCCGCCCCGCGCCATGTCGAAGCGGTGCGCGAACTGTTCATGGACCACGTCACTCCGGCGGAGCTGCGGGTGCTGGCCGAGATCTCCGAGCGTGTCATCGCCAAGCTGGACGAGGACCAGTCCTGAGCCGGAGCCTCGGCTCGTCCAGCGCGCGCTCGACGGCATGCGCCGACTGGGGTAGGAGTGGCGTGGAATATAGATACGCGGAGCCGCGTTGCGAGGGCATAGTTGATATGTCAACGTACTGGATGGAGTGAGGGCGATGCAGTTCGGCATCTTCACCGTCGGTGACGTGGCCACCGACCCGACCACGGGTCATACGCCGACCGAGCACGAGCGGATCAAGGCGATGGTCGCCCTCGCGCAGAAGGCCGAGGAGGTCGGGCTGGACGTGTTCGCCACCGGTGAGCACCACAACCGACCGTTCGTGCCGTCGTCGCCGACGACCATGCTCGGGCACATCGCCGCGCGCACCGAGCGGATCGTCCTGTCGACGTCCACCACGCTGATCACCACCAACGACCCGGTGAAGATCGCCGAGGACTACGCGATGCTCCAGCACCTGGCCGACGGCCGGGTGGACCTGATGATGGGCCGAGGAAACACCGGCCCGGTCTACCCCTGGTTCGGCAAGGACATCCGGCAGGGCATCAACCTCGCCGTCGAGAACTACGCCCTGCTGCACCGACTGTGGCGCGAGGACGTCGTGGACTGGGAGGGGCGCTTCCGGACACCGCTGCAGGGCTTCACCTCCACACCGCGCCCGCTGGACGGCGTACCGCCTTTCGTCTGGCACGGCTCCATCCGTTCCCCGGAGATCGCCGAACAGGCCGCTTATTACGGCGACGGCTTCTTCCACAACAACATCTTCTGGCCGAAGGAGCACACCCAGAAGCTGATCGAGCTGTACCGGCAGCGGTACGCGCACTACGGCCACGGCACGCCGGAGCAGGCCGTCGTCGGTCTCGGCGGCCACGTCTACATGCGGCCCAACTCCCAGGACGCCGTAAGGGAGTTCCGCCCGCACTTCGACAACTCGCCGGTGATGGGTGGCGGAGTCTCCATGGAGGAGTACATGGAGCAGACCCCGCTGACCGTCGGCACCCCCGAGCAGGTCATCGAGAAGACCCTGTCCTTCCGTGAGTACGCCGGCGACTACCAGCGCCAGCTGTTCGTGGTGGACGGCGGAGGAGTCCCGCTGAAGACAGCGCTGGAGCAGCTGGACATGCTCGGCGAGCAGGTCGTGCCGGTGCTGCGCCAGGAGTTCGCCGCGGGGCGGCCGGACGGGGTGCCCGACGCCCCCACCCACGCCTCCCTGCTCGCCGCCCGCGAGGCGAAGCGAGCACGGACCGCCGATCCGGTGGCATGACAACCCGAGGAGGAGAGATGAGCGACAACGTCAACGCGTATCCGGCGGCGGACGGGGTGGCACCCGACCGGTGGGCCAGCGCCCTGCACCTGTTCGACAACGGCGCCGGCGTGCCGCACGAGGAGACCGTGGCCGAGCGCTGGGAGCGGGCCCGACTGCTGTTCGAGGCGCGGGACTACAGCGGTGCCGCGAAGCTGCTCGCCGCCGTGGTCGAGGAGGTTCCGGAGCAGACCGGCCCGCGGCTGCTGCTGGCCCGCGCCTACTACCACTCCGCACAACTGCGGCGCGCCGAGGAGCAGTTGCGCCAGATCGTCGAGCGCGATCCGGTGGAGCACTACGCCCATCTGATGCTGGGCCGCACCCTGCAACGCCAGGGACGCGAGGGCGAGGCGGAGCCATGGCTGCGGATGGCCGGCGCGTTCGCGGGGGAGCTGCCCGAGGACGCGTGAGCGGCGACGCGTGCGATACGCACGCCGAGGGGGCGGGAACCCACTGTTCCCGCCCCCTCGGCGCGGAAGCCAGTGATCACCCGCCCGCCGCGGTGACGCTCCCCACCATGGCCCGGGAGACGGTGATGGGTGAGCGGCCCGGCGCCGACCTGCCAGGAAATCGGTCGCGTCCACGTCAGGCGAGCGGCTATGTTCCGCCGGGCGCAGTGAGG
Source organism: Streptomyces lincolnensis (assembly GCF_021173675.1). Classification (GTDB taxonomy): domain Bacteria; phylum Actinomycetota; class Actinomycetes; order Streptomycetales; family Streptomycetaceae; genus Streptomyces; species Streptomyces lincolnensis_B. Next base: position 552,157 of record NZ_JAIHON010000003.1, read on the forward strand.
CGTGAGACGCGAGGCGAAGGGTGCCGACCATGGAGACCGAGGGCGCGCGGACGGACCGTCTGGGCCTGTTGCTCGAACAGTTCGACCAGGCCAGGGAGATGGCGCAGGTACGGCTCGCGGGACTCGGCGACGAGGAGTACCTGTGGGAGCCGGTTCCCGGTTGCTGGTCGCTCCGGCGCCGGGGCGAGGCGGCGACCCCCAGGGCGTTCGGGCCGGGCGAGTGGGTGCTGGACCAGGGTGCCCCGGACATCCCGGCGAGCGAGTACGCCGAGGTCGCCCGGCAGGCCGCCGACGGGATGACCGTGGAGAAGATCGCCGACGACTGGAGCGTGAGCGTCGAGCGCGTCGAACAGGTCCTCGCCCACACCGGCGAGCCGGAGCCCGACGACACACCGGTCACCACCATCGCGTGGCGGCTGGGTCACCTGCATTTCCACTTCGCGGGCGGCTGGGAGTGGACCTTCGGTGAACGACGGCACGAACCGAAGCTGTTGGTCGACTTCACCCCCTCCGCCGCCCTCGAACTCGAACGGTTCTGGACGGTGATCGACCGCTGGCGCGAGAGCGTCGCCTGCCTGACCGAGGAGCAGCTCGACACGGTCGGCCTCTCGCAGTACCCGTACAGCAACGACGCCGACTACCCGTTCGTCGGTGTGCTGGCGGCGGCCAACCTCGAATTCATCCACCACATGGCCGAGATCGCGCTGCTCCGCGACCTGTGGCGGGCCCGCTTCGCCCCGTCGCGGTAGTCCCGTGCGGCGGCGGACCGGGCCGCGGTGGCGCGCGGTACCGCGGCACGCGGTACCGGTCCGCCGCCACACCGGATCAGGCGTCGGTAACCATGGCGTCGCGGACGAGAGCAGTGTCCACGAACTGCTCGAAGCGGACGATCAGCCCGCCACGCACCACGAAGTGGTGAGCGACGCGTACGTTGATCCGCTTGCCGGTGGCCTTGTTGGCGGCCGTGTACCGGGCCAGGACGACGACGTTCTCGCCGTGGACGACATAGGTGTCGTCGTGGGCCGTCCAGCCGTCCCACTCCTTGCCCAGCTGCTCCATGACGTTGGAGGTGACCCCGTCGGGGGTGCGGTAGGTGCCGGCCAGAGGGAAGCCGGCCATCTCCGTCCACTCCACGTCGGGGGCGAGCGTGGCACGCAGGGCCGCCAGGTCTCCGGCGGCGGAGGCCAGGTACTGGCGGCGGACGACGTCGGCGGGCGCGGTCGAGGTGGCGAACTCGGTCATGGTCAGCCCCACTTCATCTCGCCCTTGGCGACCTTCGCGCCGATCTGGGCGGCGATCACCATGCCGTTGTCGGGGTAGCGGCCGACGAGCGCCTCGGTGAGTGACGCCCCGTCTGCGGCCTTGGTCAGCTCCTCCTCGAAGGCGAGGAGGTAGTCACGGGTCGCGGTGATGGCGGAGCTGTCGGCGGCGGTGCCGGGCAGGCGGTGGCCGGGGACGACCAACTGCGGGTCGAGCGCGGCCATCTCGTCCAGCAGGTCGATCCAGGCCGCGCGGTCACCGGGGGTCGGGGTGTCGGCGACCCAGACGTGCTCCTGCTGGAAGAGCAGGACACCGCCGAGCAGGGCGCGGGACTCGGTCTGCCACAGGTAGTGCCGGTCGGGCAGTCCGGCCGGGCCGCCCCTGAGCTCGAAGCGGTGGCCCTCCAGGGTGAGGTCCCCGGTCAGCGGCTCCAGGTCGACCAGGCAGGTCGGCAGGTTCGGGCCGAGGGCCGCCCAGGCCTTCAGCTTGCCCTCGTAGGAGTGCTTGATGTGCTCGATGACGATCGGGGTGGCGACGAACTTCGCCTCGGGGAAGGCATCGGCGATCACCTCGGCACCGAAGTAGAAGTCGGGGTCGCCGTGGCTGACGAACACGGTGGTCAGTGTCTTGCCGGAGTCCAGGACCTCGGCGACCAGACGGTGGCCGTCGGCGCGGGTGAAGCCGGCGTCCACCAGCAGGGCCTCGCTCTCGCCGGTGACCAGGGTGGCGGTCTTGTTCTTGCTGCCGGCCGGGAAGTCGAGATCGAGGACCTTGAAGTCGAGCGTGCTCATGGAAGTGCTCCTGGTTCTCGGAGGGGGGAAAGAGGGAGAGGGGCAGGGGGCTCAGAGGGTCGCGAGACGTCGGTCGACGTCGTCGGCGGTGGCGTGTCCGCGGGCCAGGGCGGTGACGTGCTCGCCGTCGACCGCGAGGAGGGTGGGGAAGCCGGTGACCCCCAGCTCGGCCGCGCGCCGGAAGTCCGCCTCGGCCTCCGCCCGGGCCGCGGGAGCCCGGAAGGCGGTGACGACCGCCTCGGCGTCCAGCCCGGCGGTCTCGGCGAGCCGCCGGTAGGTGGCCGGGTCGGACAGGCTCTGTCCGTCGACGTAGAACGCGCGGTGGAGCGCCACGACCAGCTCCGCCGCGCGGTCGGGGGCCACCTGGCGCAGTGCGGCCACGCCGCGGGCGGCGTCCTCGGATTCCATGACGAACGAGCCCTCGTCCGCGAGCCGCTGGTAGGCCTCGCCGAACGGTGCCCCCGTCACCTGGCTGATCTGCTGGTTGGCGCCCCGGATGTAGCCGAACGCGCTCATCGGCACCCGGCGCCCGCCCGTGAACAGACCGCCGGAGACGACCTCCACCGGCAGGTCGGGGTGGCGGGAGGAGACCTCCCGCAGCGTGTCGGAGAAACCGTGCGACCAGCCGCAGTAGGCGTCGAAGACGTAGACGAGCTTCATCGGGACCTCGGAGGAACGGGGCGCCCGCCGGGTGCGGGTCACTCACCCGGGGCCAACAGTATCTGACGCGTCAGATATTTCAATCCGGGAAGGCCCGGCCAGGTGACCTACGTCTCTCGGTGTGCCCGTCGACCCCTGGGGCCCGGTTCACTCCGGTCGGGGGTTCCCTCCGGTCAGGGCAGCTGCGGCAGGACGTCGCGGGCGGAGTGGCTCAGGAGTCGCAGGTCCTCCGCGAAGCGCTCCCGGTGGGCAGCGGGCAACGGCTCCAGGAAGTACTGCTTGATGTTCTCCACGTGGAGCCGGGAGGCGCGCACGACCGTCTCCTCGCCCAGCGGTGTCAGGCGCACCAGGCGTCCCCGCCGGTCGCCCGGATCCGTGACGCGCAGCACCAGACCGGCCGCCTCCATCCGGTCCACCAGCCGCGTCGCGCCGCCCGTGGTGAGCACCTGTTCCTGGCTGACGGCCCGCATCGACAGCCCCGGGTCACCGGCGCGTCCCAGGATCAGCAGGACCTCGAACATCAGATGACTGATCCCGCACTCCTCCTCCAGCCTGCGTCCGAGGATGTACTCCAGCCGGTTCGCGGCCCCTTGGAGTCGTCCGAACGCCAGGACCAGCTCGTTGGCGGCCGCCTCCTTCGCCGTCGTGATCTCGCCCTGCTCGTCCTGCCCGCTCACGGCACCTCCGCATGTTCGTCCAGGCGGAACCTACCCTGACCGCCCGTGCGCCGGCGGACCGGTGTCCCCGCATCCGTGCCGTGGGCGCCGGAGTGCCGCGCCAACCCTTGACACGCCTTGTTCTGCTGCGTACATATGACTGCGCAGTCATGACAGCGCAGTCAGACGGACGACTGGCTGGTATGCGGGCTGCCGGAGACAGGGAGACGCCATGCCGCGAGGGGAAGCACGGAGCGAGAGCTCCACCGTGCCGCGCGGGGTGGACGTGGCCCGGCTGGCCGGCGTCTCGCAGAAGACGGTCTCCCGGGTCTTCAACGGCGAGCAGTACGTCTCCGCCGAGGTGCGCCGACGCGTGCACGAAGCCGCCGAGGCACTCGGCTACCGCATGAACAACGCGGCCCGGGCCCTGGCCTCGGGACGCACCCGCACCATCGGCGTGGTCACCCTGGGCACCGCCCTGTACGGACCCGCCTCCCTGCTCATCGGCGTCGAACGCGCCGCCCGGGACGCGGGATACGCGCTCCGGGTGGTCAACACCCTGGAGGGCGACCCGGGAGGTGTCGCCGGAGCCGTGGAGTCGCTGCTCGAACAGGGCGTGGACGGCATCGTCGTGTCCGAACCGATCGACGAGGGAACCGGGGGAGTTGGGGGAGCCGAGGGAGCAGGAGGAGTCGGGGGAGCCCTCTCCCTCAGTACCGACGTGCCGGTCCTCGTGCTCGGCGCGCCCGCGGCCTTCGGCGGTCCCCGTGCCGTGTCCGCCGGTGTCGGGGCCGAGGCCCTGGCCCGCGCCGCCACCGAACACCTTTTGGACCTAGGGCATGTGACGGTCCATCACCTCGCCGGTCCGCAACGGTGGTTCGCGGCGCGGGACCGTCTGGAGGGATGGCGCGCGGCGCTGGCGGCACGGGGCAGGGGGCGACCACCCGTCATCGAGGGCGACTGGTCGGCCGCGTCCGGCTACACGGCGGGCCGCGAACTCGCCTCCGCCGGTGACGTCACCGCCGTGTTCGCCGCGAACGACGACATGGCCATCGGGCTGATCCGCGCACTGGCCGACGCCGGCCTGCGCGTGCCGGAGGACGTCAGTGTCGTCGGCTTCGACGACATCCCCGTCTCCGCCTATGTCACCCCTCCGCTGACCACGGTCCGCCAGCCGTTCGACTCCGTGGCGCACGAAGGGCTACGGCTGCTCGTGCAGGCCATCGAGAAGCCGGACGCGGATCCGGCACCGGCGAGCGACCCGCCGGTGGAACTCGTCGTCCGTGGCTCGACCGCACCCCCGCCGGTCCGGAAGGCCCCGGCACGCGGGCGGCGGCAGACGCCCTCCCGCGCCCGCGGCCCGGCACACGCACCCCCGGCCGAGGGCAAGCCGCCCGCCTCCGACTGACCCCGCCGACTGACCCCCATCGACGGACCGCCTCCAACCGACCCTCACCGTCGGTCCGGCCGGCCGCCGCCCCCTGCGCTCACCGGCCCACCACCGGCCCCCAACAAGCCTCCACGACCGTGGACTCGCGCTGTACGGCACACGCCGGCACAGCCCCCCCGTGCGTCGCCTACCCGATCATGGCGATCCCGATGCCCTGGTAGCGCCCTCGCGCCCTGCACCTCTCCTCCCACACCCGTGCGACGCGCCTGCGCCAGGCGTGCCGGCCCTCTGCCAATCTGCGGGAGTTCACCATGCCCCTATCCTTCGTTCCCACGTCCCCCATGAGCCGCCGACGGTTCCTCGCCGACTCCGGAGCCCAGTCCCTGGGCGCCGCGGTCACCGCGTGCAGCGGCGACAGCGGCTCCGGCTCCTCCGCCGACACCGAGCCGGTCGGCCACGCCGACATCGACAAGGCGATGAAGACACTCACCCAGCTGACCTTTTGGACCTGGATCCCCGACATCCAGCAGGAGATCGCGCTCTTCGAGAAGAAGTGCCCCGCCATCAAGGTCAAGGTCGTCAACGCGCCGAGACCTACTGGGGCGGCGTCCTCCCGCACAGCGGCCGACCCGGCCGCGCCTACGCCGAACTCACCCGCCCGGGCGCCGAGTTCGACACCGCGGGACCGCTCGTCGCCGGACTCGAACCGGACGCCGACAGCACCCTGGTCCACTCGACCCCCAGCAAGTGGCTCATGCAGAAGCACCCGCCCCTGGCGACCCTCGACGGCGAACCCGACGCCGCCGCCTACCACCGCATCGTCGCCCCCTTCTACCGTGGCGCCTTCGAAGCCGGCCGCCACGTCCGCATCGTCCACGCCCGGCAGTTGCACGACCCGCGCACCGGCTACACCGACCACGAGGCCCGCGCCCGTCTCGAACCGGCACCCGGACGCCGCACCGAGGCCGCGGGCGTCCGGTACGACGAGTTCAGCAACCTCGCACACGGCATCCCGGTCCACTCCGTGCCCGGCAGCCCGCTGCGCCTGCCTCCGGAGGCGACGGCCGCCCGCTGGGCCGAAGCCCTGACGCCCACCGACGCCGAGGTGCTCGCCTCCTACGACCACAGCACTTCGGCCGCCGTCCCGCCCTCACCACCCGCCGCCACGGCGAAGGCGGCCGCGTCACCTGCGTCGCCACCGTCCCCCGCCGCGGCCTCGCCCGCGCGGTGGCCGAGTGGCTCGCGCCCTCCGCGGTCTCCGGCCGGCTCGGTCTGCCGGAGACCGTCACCGCCACGACCGGCACCTCCCCCCGACGGACGCCGGATCCATGTGATCCACAACTGGACCTCGGCGCCTGGGACATGCGGGTGTCCGTCAGCTCGCCGGCCAACTGAGCATCCCCGTAGCCACCCCCTCATAGGAGAGGTCATGCAGAGAAGACAACTGGGAAGGACGTTGGGCACCCTCGTCGCGGCCACCGCGTTGGCGGCGGTCCCCATGACCGGTGCACACGCGTACAACCCGACCGGCGGGATCCTCTACCAACTCGGCGACGAGCCCTGCCTGAAGGGCCGGGGCAACTGCGCGGTCTACCCCAAGTCGGCCCAGCTGCCCAGCGGGCAACTGGTCGCGTCGTTCGAGAAGGCCACGGTCGTCCCGGAGACGGGAAGCGCCGACGGCGAGACCCTCCCGATCTACCGGAGCGACGACCACGGCACCTCCTGGCAGCCGCTGTCGGAGGTGAAGGCCCCCGCGTACCTCTCCACCGACCCCCGCCACGCCAAGTACACGAGCAACTGGACGAACCCCTACCTCTACGTCCTCCCGCAGGCCGTCGGAAAGTTGAAGAAGGGCACGCTGCTCCTCGCGAGCGTGGTGACGGGGGATGACCACTACTACCTGGAGCACAAGGCGGCCGACCCGAACTGGACCCCGTCCAACGACGGCGACCGCAGCGACATGGCGATAGCCCTGTACTCCAGCACCGACGACGGCCTCACCTGGAAGGTGGAAAACGTCATCGCGACCGGCGGTTGGCAGGGCGGCAGCGCGGGCGCGGTCGGCAAGAACATCGCCGCCGCCAACACCCACCGGCAGGTCGACCCCCTCTGGGAGCCCTACCTCATGGTCCGGGGCGGTCAGTTGGTCTGCTACTACTCCGACGAGAACGACTACCTCGGCTTCGACCCGGCCACCGGCATCCCTCAACTCGACCCCGCCAACGACACCGCCCCCGACTCGCACGGCCAGATCCTCGTCCACAAAACCTGGAACGGCCGCAGCACGACGTGGAGTTCTCCCGTCGTCGACATCGCCGGCCTCACCCAGGACATGGGCGGCGGCAAAACCGAGATCGGCGGCGGTCGGCCCGGCATGACCAACGTCGTCCCCACGACGGACGGCAAATGGCTCCTGACCTACGAGTACTGGGGCGGCGGCGCCAACACCCGGTACGCCGTGGCCGACGACCCGCTGAAGTTCTACGCCGCCACCACGGACGCCCCCGTCACCTCCCTGCCCGTGGACACGGGCTCCCGCCCCCTCGCCACCGGCGGCAGCCCGGTCGTCATCCGGCTGCCCGACGGACGTCTGGTCTACAACGCCGCCGGCAGCGGCAACGTCTGGGTCAACGAGAGCGGACGCGGGGACGGCGCGTGGAAGGAGTACCAGACGACCTCACGGGCCGGCTACAGCCGCAACCTCCAGTACGTCCGGGGCACCGGCCGTATCGCGATCCTCAACAACCAGGACACGTCCACGATCGCCCATGCGGAGGTCGACCTCGGGCGATCGGCGGGCGCCTACTACCAGTTGGTCAACCGCAGGACCGGCCAGGTCATCGGCACCGGCAACCACACCAACGACGCCAACATCGGCAACGGCGACATCCCCGACGTCGTCCTGGAGGACCCCGGCACGGCGGTGAACAAGGACACCCAGTACTGGCACCTGACGACCGAGCCCCAGGGCGGTGTGACCCTGTTGAACAAGTCGGGCGGCCGTGCGGCGGCCATCTGGACCGGGAACGCGACGGTCGGTCAGCGCATCGGCCAGTGGGTCGACAACAGCCCGACGGGCAGCTGGAACCTCGTCAGGACGGCCGACGGCCACTACAGGTTCCAGGCGGTCAAGAACACCGGCGTGTATCTGACCGGCGCCTCCACCGGAGCACCCCTGACCCTGCAGAGCGCGGCCTCGGACGGTTCGCAGGACTGGCGGCTCGTCCGTCGGGGCACGGCCGTCGCCCGGTGACGTGGTGAACCGGTGACCCGCGGCCCGAGGGCTGCGGATCACCGGCTCACGGCCTGCTCAGGGGCGTTGCTTCACCCGGTCGACCGCGCCCTGGGCGGCCACGTACGACCACTGGTCGTAGGTCTGCCCGCCCGCCGTGCGCCGGTCACGCATGCCGAGGTACTGGTAGGTCCTGTCGTCGAAGACCAGTACCGGTCCGCCCCTTGCCCAGGGAGTGCCGGGCTTGCCCACGTACTGGATGCCGACACCAGGGCGGCCGTCGGCGTCCGTCCGGCCCGGGAGCAGCTTGACCCCGGGCACGGTGGCCAGCGCCTCGAACGCCGCGGGGCGCAGTCCTTCCGGCAGCACGGCCTTGCGGAGCAGACCGGTGAGGAAGATGTGGACCATCGGCCACTCGTCGGGCTGTGTGGGCCGGTCGTATTCCGGATCCCCGCCCATGTCGCGCAGCGCGACGAGCAGTCGGGCCGGGTCGGTGGGCAACTGCTTGAGCTGCGACCACCTGCTCGGCGGCCAGGAGCTCTGGCCCGGCTGGTCCGGCGGGACCCACTGGGTGTGGCCCAGTTCGCTGACGAAGGACCGCTTGGAGCCGTCGACGGAGTCCCAGCTCTCGTCGACGTACGTCTTGCTCGGTCCGCCTCCGACCGGGGTCTCTTTGATGACCTCCTTGGTGTAGAGGAACTGGTCGTCGCGCGGCGCGATCGGCGTCTCGTGCTTGCGTTCCTCGGCCGCGGCCCCCCGCAGAACGGTTGCCACGCTCACCGGCTGCGTGCGGGACGGGGTCTCGGTGTCCTGGGCGACCAGCACCGTGGTGGTGACCGCCGCGGCGGCGACGCCGGCCACCGCGATCCGCAGCAGCGGACGACGTCGGACGCCGACGGGCGAGGTGGCGGAGGCGGGGTCCCGCATCGCCTGGTACAGGCGGAAGCGGGCCCGGGCGCGGGCGGTGTCCGAGAGAGGGGGCGCTTCCGCGTCCCACTCCCTCAGGAGTTCGAGTTCATTCACTGTCGGATTCCTCTCGGAGAGCGGTCGGATCGAATCCGCCCAGTGCCTCACGGACTTTTCTGCGAGCTCTGTGCAGCCGTGACCGGACCGTCCCCACCGGCACCCCCAGGGCGCGCGCGGTCTCCTCGTATCCGAGGTCGGCCCACGCGACCAGCAGGAGCACGTCGCGGTGGCGGGCGGGTAACCCGGCCAGCGCGCCCGCGAGGTCGTGGCGTACCGCCTGCGCGCTGACCCGCGCCGCCACCTGGTCCGCGACCGTCTCGCCGGCCTGGTCGCCGGGGGTGGCCTCGGGCAGCCGGCTCATCGCCTTCAGCCGTCGGGCCTCGGCGCGCCGGTGGCGGCCGATGAGGTTGGTCGCGATGCCGAACAGCCACGGGCGGGCGTCGGGCAACTCCGTGTCGTAGCGGAAGCGCTGCTGGAACGCGGTGGTGAACGTCTCCGCCATCACGTCCTCGGCCGCCTCCGCCCCGAGCCGACGCGCGGCGTAGCGGTGCACCGCGTCGGCGTGGCGGTCGAAGAGCACGGCGAATGCCTCGGGCTCAGCCCACGACCGTTCGATCACCGAGGCGTCGCTGTCCTGTCCGACCCGGACGCCTGGTTCGACGGTCATCGGGGCTCCTCTCGTCGATGCGAATGCTGTGAAGAACTGGGCTTGCACCGGTACTTCGCCGCTCACCGGAATCCGGTTCCATCCGCGACCGCGGCGGTGGCCGACCGCGCGGTAACCGCGGTCGGGTGAGGCGGAGTTGATGTGGGAAGCTGTCGTACAGCCGTTCGCGGGCGAGGGCGCCGCGGCGGCGGTCGAGAGGAGCGCGCGTGACACGGGACGGCATCCCTGCCGAGGAGATCGACACCAGCAGGCCGCACCCCGCCCGGATCTACGACTACCTGCTCGGGGGCAAGGACAACTACGAGGTCGATCAGCAGGCGGGCGACGCGCTCGCCGCCAGGGCACCCGAGGCGCGTCTCTCCGTGCGGGCCAACCGCGCCTTCCTCCAGCGCGCCGTCCGGCACGTGACCGGCGCCGGCATCCGCCAGATCCTCGACGTCGGTACCGGCCTGCCCACCTCCCCGAACATCCATGAGACCGCCCAGGAGGCGGCGCGGGACGTCCGCGTCGCCTACGTGGACAACGATCCGATCGTGAAGGCCCACGCCGACGCGCTGCTCAGCAGCTCCGGCGCGACCAGCATCGTGCTCGCCGATCTGCGCGACCCCCGCTCCGTCGTGGACCACCCCGACGTCCGCCGGATCATCGACTTCGACGAGCCGGTCGCCCTGTTCCTGGTGGCCATCCTCCACTTCCTCACCGACGCGGAGAAGCCCGGACAGATCGTGGCCACCCTGCGTGACGCGCTGCCGCCGGGAAGCTTCCTGGTCCTCTCGCACGCCACCGGTGACCTCGCCGACCGCCGCGACGCCCAGGCCGTCTACAACAACGCCACCGCCACCATGAACCTCCGCTCCCACGCCGAGATCGAGCGCTTCTTCGACGGTTTCGACCTGCTGGAGCCCGGCCTGGTCCAGGTCCCGTTCTGGCGCCCGGACACCCCACCGCCGGCCCGCTCCGAGGAGGTCGGCTTCTACGGCGGCGTGGCACGCAGGACCGACTGATGTGACCGGAGGGTTCACATCGGCCGGCCCTCATCCTTTCCGTGCCCCGTCCTTCTCCCCGATCGCCTCGATGGCCGTGACCAGTCGTGCGATCTTCGCCTGCTTCGCCGCGATACCGCGGGTCAGGAGCCGCAGGTGGGCCGGTGATTCGGGGACGGCGGCCTCGAACTCCGCCAACCGGCGCTGCTCGGTGGCGAGTTCGGTCCTCAGCCGGGCCGCACCGTCGGGCGGTGGGGGAGGAGCGGTCCCGTTGAAGACGACGTTGTACAGGGGCCGTTCGCTCCACACGGCCTCACGCTCGGCGGCCTCGGCGTCGTACGGGTAGTCGATCCGGACACCGATCACCTGCGACGCCCACGGCTGCTGCCGCAGATGGGTGCGTATTCGGGTGAGCGGACAGACCGAGATACCGACGTACAGCAGCCCTTCCGGGCCGTAGAGCCGGTACAGCGCGGTGCGGCCCGCGGTGTGCAGGCTGCCCTCCTCGTCGAACAGCCCGCGCAGGAACTGCGCATCGACGTCCCGCATGGCTGCGACCCCCTTCGGCTCGACCACGCACGCCGACGGCCCGCGCGCGGGTTGTCCCCTGCCCCACGCTCCCACGAGGGTGTGACAACGCCCTCGCCGCCGAGCGCCGGGCGGCGGCCCGAGCCGGCGGGCCGGGGGATATCCCCCAGCGAAACGCGGAGGTCAACCGCGTTACGCGGCAGGGCGGTCGGACGGCAGGCTCGTCGGTGTCGAGACATCCACGAAGGAGCCCACGATGATCGAGGCGCGCGGCCTGACCAAACGCTACGGCGACACCCTCGCCGTCGATGCGCTGACCTTCGACGTGCCGCCGGGTGCCGTCACCGGGTTTCTCGGTCCGAACGGATCGGGCAAGTCGACCACCCTGCGCATGATCATGGGCCTGGACCGGCCGGACGCCGGGCAGGCCCGGATCGGCGGCCGCCGGTACGCCGACCTGGAATGGCCGCTGCGTGAGGTGGGAGCGCTGCTGGAGGCCCGCACCTTCCACCCCGGGCACAGCGCACACCGTCATCTGCTGGCACTGGCCACGGGCGGTGGGGTCGCCCGCTCCCGGGTGGAGGAGGTGCTGGGGCTGGTCGGACTGGCCGATGCGGCCCACCGGCGGGCCGGCTCGTTCTCGCTGGGCATGGCGCAGCGGCTCGGTATCGCGGCGGCGCTGCTCGGCGATCCGGCCGTGCTGCTCTTCGACGAGCCGGTCAACGGGCTGGACCCGGAAGGAGTGCGCTGGATCCGGGAGTTGATGCGGTCGCTGGCCGCCGAGGGCCGCACGGTGCTCGTCTCCAGCCATCTGATCAGTGAGATGGCACTGACCGCGGAGCATCTGGTGGTCATCGGCCAGGGCCGACTGCTGGCGGACAGCTCGGTGGCGGACCTGACGGCCGACGGGCGGTCCCTGGAGGAGGCGTTCTTCGCGTTGACCTCCGACAGTGCGCAGTACCGGGGAACGGAGCGGCGGCGATGAGTACTACGACAGGAACCGTGACAGGCACGGGACGGCCGGGGTTCGCCGCGGCCGCCCGGATGGAGTGGCTCAAGCTGGGCAGCCTGCGCTCCACCCGATGGGCGCTGTCGGCCACCGCCCTGGGCATGATCGCCATCGGCGTGGTCACCATGGCGAACACCCGCGCACCCCAGGGCGCCGAGGCCGCCCGGACCTTCGATCCGGTGAACAACGTGCTCGCCGGCATCGCTCTCGGACAACTCGTCGTCGGCGTGATCGGCGTCCTGATGATCACCGGCGAGTACTCCTCGGGCAGCATCCGCGCGACCCTGGCCGTCGTGCCGGACCGGCGCCGCCTGCTCGCCGCCAAGACCGCGGTGCTGGGGACGGTGGTCCTCGCCCTCGGGGAGGCCGCCGCGTTCGTCACCTTCTTCGCCGGCCGCGCCGCACTGACCGACACGATCCACCGGCCGGGACTGGGCGACGCCGGAGTACTGCGCGCGGTGGTGCTGTCGGGGGTCTATCTGGCCCTGGTCGGCCTGATCGGGCTGGCGCTGGGCGTGATGACACGGCATACGGCGAGCGCGATCGGGATCCTGGTCGGGCTGTTCTACGTGGTGCCGGCCGTCGCGGCCGGGCTGACCGGCACGACCGTCGCCAAGTTCTTCCCCACCCTGATCGCGGCCAACTCCCTCGCGGTGGCCAAACCGGTGGCGGACGTGCTCTCGCCCTGGACCGGTTTCACCGTCCTGCTCCTGTACACGGCCGCGGCCCTGGCCGCCGCCGACCGGATGCTGCGGCGCCGTGACGCCTGAAGCGGCACCGGGGAGACTGAGCATCATGCACCCCCGCGCCGTGCTCCGCGCGCCCTTCACCCGCAGGGCCTGGTTCGAGGCGGCCTACTGTCTGGCGGCTTTTCCCCTGGCCGTGCTGGGGTTCGTACTGACCCTCGTGCCGCTGGCCCTGGGCGCGGCACTGACGGCGACGCTGGTCGGCGCGGTGCTGGGCCTGGTGCTCCTGGTCGGCGTGCTGATGCTTGCCCGCCGATCGGCCCGCCTGCACCGCGCGCTGGCCGCACGGCTGCTGGGCGAGCGGACGGCACCGCCCCCGCCGTTCCGCCGCGGCCACGGCATCGGCGGGCGGATCGACGCCCGGCTGCGCGATGTCACCGCCTGGCGGGCCCTCGGATACACCCTCGCCAAACTGCCGGTCGCCGCCCTGGGCGCGTACGGCGTCGCCTGGTGGATCACGGCCCTGCTGAATCTCACCCTCCCGCTGCGCTGGTTCCTCGGCGGTGGCACTCCGGGCGGCATCCCGATGCTCACCCCGCTGCCCGCGGGCGGAACCCCGCACATCAGCACCTGGCCGGGCACCCTGTGGGCCGTCGCCGCGGGTGCGGCCACGCTACTGGCCGCCCCATGGCTGGTCCGGGCGGCGGTCGCGGCCGACCGCCGGCTGCGGCACGCCCTGCTGGGACCGGGCGAGCTCACCCAACGGGTGCGGGCCCTGGAGGAAACCAGGGCCCTCGCCGTCGACGACGCCACCGCCCGGCTGCGGCGGCTGGAGCGGGATCTGCACGACGGCCCCCAGGTCCGGCTCGTCGCCCTGGCGATGAGCCTGGACATGGCCCAGGAGAAACTCACCGACCAGGACGGAGCGATCAGCGATCCGGACGGCGTACGACGACTGGTGGCCACCGCGCACCGCAGCGCCGCCGAGACACTGAGCGAGCTGCGCGACCTGTCCCGCGGCCTGCACCCCCCGGCCCTGGACGACGGCCTGCCCGACGCCCTGGCCACGCTCGCCGCCCGCAGCGCACTGCCGGTCGAGCTGTCGGCCGAGATCCCGGTGCGTCCCACCCAGGCCATCGAGACCATGGCCTACTACTGCGCCGCCGAACTGCTCGCCAACGCCGCCAAGCACAGTGGCGCCCGCCGCGCCGTCGTCACCCTCACCCAGCAGGACGGCGCGCTGCGCCTGCGGGTGACGGACGACGGCTCGGGCGGCGCCCGCGTGACGGCCGGCGGCGGCCTGGAGGGTCTGCGCCGGCGCATCCGGACCGTGGACGGTCGGCTGCACATCTCCAGCCCCGAGGGCGGCCCGACGGCGATCACCGTCGTCCTGCCGCCGCACGCGTGAGAGCATGCGCGCCATGCGTGTCGTGATCGCCGAGGACGCCGCCGTACTGCGGGAGCTGCTGGTGCTGATGCTCACCGAACGGGGGCACGAGGTGTGCGCCGCGGTTCCGGACGCCGAGGCGCTGCGTGCGGCCGTGGCCGAGCACCGGCCGGACGTGACGGTGGTCGACATCCGCATGCCGCCCACCCACACCGACGAAGGACTGCGGGCCGCGATCGACATCCGCGGCGCGTACCCCGGCACCGGCGTGCTGTTGTTCTCCCAGTACATCGAGACGCGGTACGCCACCCGGCTGCTCGCCGCCGGTTCGGCCGGCGTCGGCTACCTGCTCAAGGACCGGGTGGCCAACGTCGCCGAATTCACCGACGCGCTGCAACGCATCGCCGACGGCGGCACCGCCCTCGACCCGGACGTGGTCACCCAGCTGGCCGCCGCGGGAGGCCGGCGCGCGGGCCTCGAGTCACTGACCGCACGGGAGCGGGACGTCATCGCCCTGATGGCGGAAGGCCGCTCGAACGCGTCCATCGCGCAGACCCTGGTCGTCTCCCACGGCACCGTGGAGAAGCATGTGGCGTCCATCTTCACCAAGCTCGGCCTGCCGGCCTCGGACGACGCCAACCGGCGGGTGCTGGCGGTGCTGCGGTATCTGCGCGGATGACGACCTGCTTGCCGCTCGGCAGTGTCGGCTCACGGGCGGACCGATGCGGTGAGGCGCCGAAGCGAGGCGTGGGCCGGTGGGCCCCAGGTGGCCTTGCCCCCGGGGAGGCCACGGACACCGGCGTCTGCGATGCGGAGGCAGGCGAGGGCGCGGAGCACCGCCCAGCCGCGGGCGCGGCGCAGGGTCGCGGCGTCCGGGCTCGGCCGGTAGGTCGCGTGGAAGCGGTCGATGGCGCCGTCCGGCAGCAGGATCCACGCGGCGGCGAGGTCGAAGGCGGGGTCGCCCGCGAAGAGGTCGCCGAAGCCGATCACGCCGGAGAAGGTGCCGTTCGTGGTCAGGATGTTGGCCGGGTGCAGGTCGCCGCGGAGCCAGAGCGCCGGGCCTGCCCAGTCGGGTGCGGCGGCAGCGTCTTCCCGGACGGCGCGGACGGCGTCCGGGTCGCTGATCAGCCCCGGCTCGGCGGCCCCGGCGAGCCCCCGGGCGAAGTGTTCGGCCGTGTCGGCCAGCGGTCCGCCGCGGTCCCGGCCCGTGGGCGCCCCGCCGGGAGCGGGGCGGTGAAGAGCGGCCAGGAAGGCCGCCAAGGCCACGGCCGCCTCGTCGCCGCGCGTCGCGGGGGCGCGGTCGGCGGGCTCGCCCGGTCTCCAGGCGGTGACGAGCCAGGGCCGCGGAAACCGCTCGGAGGGCTCACCGAGGTGCTGCGGGACGGGGATCGGCAGCGGAAGTTCCGGTGCGAGACGGGGGAGCCAGGTGTGTTCCTTGCGCAGCAGCGCGTCCGCGGACGGCGTCGCCCAGGGCAACGGTGATGTCCGTGGCGGTGGTCGTCATGCGGAGCAACGGTAGGTGGGGTGCCGTGGACCAGGCGTCGGGCCCCTTTCGGCAGTCCGCGGGACGCTGACGGGCGCGCGGGCGGCGGATCCGGGCGACATCGCTGTTCCGGCCGGCGCGGCGATGAGTTTCGCAGGCGTGCCGGGTCTACGGATGCGACTGCGGTGACCGCAGTCCGCACCTGCCCGGATCACACCCCGCTCAAGGAGCAGACATGACCGCGACCTACACCTTCGACGTCTTTTCCAGCCTCGACGGCTACGGCGCCGCCGGCGGCGACTGGACCGGCTACTGGGGCAAGCAGGGCCCCGAGTTGCTCGACCATCGCCTCGCCCAGTACGGCACGGAGCAGAGGATGGTCCTCGGTGCCCACACGTATCGGGCGTTCGCGCGGATGCTGGCATCGAGCACCGAGGACTCCGATGTGCGTGACCCATGGGTCACCCGGATGCGGAACCTGCCGGCGACAGTGGTGTCGACGACCCTGGAAGGCCCCCTCGACTGGCCCGACGCCACCGTCGTCAGCGGTGACGCCGTCGACGTCGTCGCCCGGCTGAAGAAGGAGTCCGACGTGCCGTTGCGCTCGCACGGCAGCCTGTCGATGAACCGGGCGCTGATGGCCGCCGGCCTCGTCGACCGCGTGCAGGTGACGCTCTTCCCCGTCATCACCGGCCGGACCGGGCTGGACCCGATCTTCCGGGGCGCGGCCGACTTCGACCTGGAACTGATCGAGCACCGCACGCTCGACGGCCGCATCCAGGAACTCGTCTACCGGCCCACCCTCCACTGACCCGCCGTCCGGAGAAGGCGCAGGAAACGGGGGTTCCACGGAACCGACCCTGGGCAGCCCACGGGGATCTAGACCTCGTCGGGCGTCATGGCGCGGCGGACGCTCTCGCGGAGCAAGGTGCGACGCTGCTCGTGCAGTTCGGGGGACTCCTGTGCGGTCGCCGCGTAGACGTTGCTGACCGGCGACCAGGCCATGGACATGGCGATCACCATCGCCATCACGTCGAAGGGGTCTCCCGGGCGCACCAGACCGGCGGCCTGGGCCTCGGCGATGGCGCGCAACTTGGGGTCGTCGAGGCGGTCGGGGGCATCGACCAGGTGGCCGGCCGGGCGTCGCTCCAGGCGTGCCCAGGTGGCCAGCCGGATGAGATCGGGCCGGCGGAGATACTCGTCGTAGAGGCGTACGGCCCAGTCCGCGAGGTTGGTGGCGTCGATCGGGACGACGTTCACGATCCGCTCCAGCGAGCCGAAGAAGATGGCGTCGAAGAGCCCGTCCTTGCTGCCGAAGTAGGCGTAGAGCTGCGCCTTGTTCGTGCGTGCCGCGGCCACGATCCGCTCGACGCGCGCACCGGCGATCCCGTGCTCGGCGAACTCCTGGGTCGCCACATCGAGGATGCGTTGGTAGGTCGCGGCTCCGCGCGAGGTCAGGGGCTGGTCTGCCATGCGCCGACGCTACCAGACAGAACAGTTGGTTTGCCTGACGGGCAGATGCCTGTACGGTCGACAGACCGAACAGTCTGTTTGCAAGGAGACGTCATGAGGAGCACCGTTGGCTGGCAGCTGGAAGGCCCGTCGCCGATCCTGCGGAGGACGCCACTGAAACGACGTGACCTGCGCCCCGACGACCTCGCGGTCCGGGTCGACTACTGCGGCGTCTGCCACACCGATGTCCACGCGGTCGACGCCAGGTCCGGCGGGGACGGCCGACCCCTGGTGCCGGGGCACGAATTCACCGGCGTGGTGACCGAGACCGGACCCGCGGTCACCCGCTTCGCGGTCGGGGATCCGGTCGCGGTGGGCAACATCGTCGACTCGTGCGGCGAGTGCGCCATGTGCCGGGCCGGTCAGGAGAACTTCTGCCACACCTTCCCGACGCTGACCTACGACGGTGTCGACCCGTACGACGGATCGACCACCCTCGGGGCCTACTCCCGCGAGTACGTTGTCCGCGACCGCTTCGCCCACTCCCTGCCCGCCGGGCTCGATCCGGCCGCCGCCGCTCCTCTGCTCTGTGCCGGGATCACCGTCTGGGAACCGCTGCACGCCCTGGGTGTGGGGCCGGGGACCCGCGTCGCCGTTGTGGGACTGGGCGGCCTGGGCCATCTCGCGGTCAAGATCGCCGTGGCGCTCGGTGCCGAGACCTCGGTCGTCAGTCGCTCACCGGACAAGGCCGACGACGCACGCCGCCTCGGCGCCCACGGATTCGTCGTCTCCACGGACCCGGAACAGATGGCCGACGCCCGTGACCGCTTCGACGTCGTCATCGACACCGTCTCCGCCCCGCACGACCTCGGCCCCTACCTGCGCCTGGTCGCCATGGACGGGACGCTCAGTCACCTCGGACACCTCGGCCCCATCACCGTGGAGACCACCGACCTGCTCGTGGGACGCAAGAAACTCAGCTCCGCGGGCAGTGGCGGCACGCCCGCGACCGCCGCCATGCTCGACTTCTGCGCCCGACACGGCATCACCGCCGACATCGAGCTGCTGCCCTCCGCGCGCGTGAACGACGCCCTTGACCGTCTCCGGCGCAATGACGTCCGCTACCGCTTCGTACTCGACATGTCCGACCTGGACCACGAGCAGCGCGGAGAGCCCCGAAAAACGTCCGCGACCTGACGCCGCACGCGCACTATGGTGGACCGATGGCGTCGATCAAGCAGGTCCAAGTCACCTTCGACTGCGCGGAACCCGAGCGCGTGGCTCGCTTCTGGTGCGAGGTGTTGGGGTATGTCGTACCGCCTCCGCCGGAGGGGTTCGCCACGTGGGACGATTTCAACCGCTCCCTGCCGCCCGAGCGTCAGGGTGCGGCCTTCGCCTGCATGGATCCCTCCGGCGTCGGCCCGCGACTGTTCTTCCAGCGCGTCCCCGAAGGCAAGGTCGCCAAGAACCGGGTTCATCTCGACGTGCGGGTCGGTACCGGCCTCGTGGGTGAAGAGCGCCTCGCCGTCCTCGAGGCCGAGTGCGCACGGCTGGTCGCACTCGGCGCGGCACGCCTGTACCTCCTGAAGGCGGACGGCTACAACGAATCGTGCCTCGTGATGCAGGACATCGAGGGCAACGAGTTCTGTCTCGACTGAGCGTGCAATCGGGATGCGGTGGCCCGCGGGGCGACCGCATACTCACCGGATGACCCTGTTCTCCGGTCGGTTCCGGGATCCGCGCAGCAGCGCGTACGACTTCATCGGCTCGATCATCGTCCGATGTCCCCGTCGCGAGAAGGCCGCTCGTGTCGCCCCGGCACCTGAAAACCCCGATGACCGGGAGCTGATGCTGTTCAGGCCGCGGCGCGTTGTCTGCCGTGGCTGCGGACTGTCACGGGTGTGGAGTGGCCGTCGTGTCACGCTGTCCCATGGCACGGCTCAACCTGCGAGGGATCCGTACTTCGGTATGCCGCTGTGGCTGCAGGTCGAGACCCGGCACGGGTGGTTGTGGGCGTACAACCTCGAACACCTCGACCTGATCCGCCGTTTCGTCCAGGCGTCGCTGCGAGAGCGCGCGCCCTGGTACGACACCGGACAGAAGATGACTTTGGTGGCGCGCCTTCCGGTGTGGATCAAGCGGGCGAAGAACCGGGACGAAGTCCTGCGTGCCGTCAGTCGGATCCACGCCGCGCTGGTCGCCGCTTGAGCATGTGCTGGGGCCGGGAACACGTGAGCACGACGCCTGGCGCGAGGAGTTGTACGGGTGGGAGTCGGGCGCCCGCTAGGGCTGCGACTACTGCTTGTCGCGTGCGGCGGACCGGTTGGTGATCTCGGTCTTGACCGTCTCGTGCAGTTCGCCCGACGTGAAGCCGAGGTGGTGCAGGATCTGCGCGGCCGGACTCTCCTCGACGCGGATCAGGCCCAGCAGTGAGTGTTCCGTGCCGACCCAGTCGTGGCCCAGCTCGGCCGATGCGCGCAGTGCCTGCTGAATGGCCTCCTTGCTGTCCGGCCCGAACGGGATGTGGCCCCGCAGCGCCTTCTGTCCGGCCGGCGGCAGCGCTTCCCCGATCGCGTCGCGGATGCGCTGCTCCGACTCGGTTTTGGCCGTCAACACCTCGTATGCCAGGCCCTTCGGTTCGCCGAGCAGGCCCAGCAGGAGGTGCTCGGTGCCGATCAAGTCGTGCTTGTGCGTGCGGGCCGCCTCCTGTGCCAGTACGACGCTGTGCCGGTTCAGGTGGGTGAACCGCTCGAACGGGGCGGGGGTGTGCCGCTGTTGGGCCGCCTGCTTGGAGACCCCGATGGCGTCGCCGATCTGGGTCCAGGACGCCCCGGACTGCTTGGCCTTGCCCACGTAGTGGTCGATGAGCTGGTCGCCGAGGTCGGACAGCGTCTGGGCACGCAGGTGCGCTTCGCTGATGCGGGCGAGATTGTCGGCGTCGGGGAGTTCCTGGTCGAGGCGGGCGATCAGGTCGGCGAGGCTGATGTTGAGTGGGGTCATGCGTCAATCGTAGGTTGACGATTTCACGGCGTCAACCTGTAATTGACGCACATGTGGCATGGCTGGAGTTGGCGAGTGCCGCCTTATCCCTGGCCGGTCCCGCCCTTCAACACCGGCCTGTTGGGCCGGAGTCGGTCCGCCTGCGCAGCGACAGACCGACTCCGAGGCGCGAGGCCGACCGATCGGGCCGCCGCCGGCCGTACTGCGAACCGGCGGCGATCAACAGTGGGCCGGTGCGGGCGACGGCGCCGACTCGCACCCCGGCAGTGCCCTGATCTCGGAGCCGACGAGAACCGCGTGCCGCTGTCAGGCGTCGGACTGTGCGGGTTGCTCTTCGGACTGCGGCGATGCGGCCTGCTCCGGTGCGTCGGCAGGGGTGTAGAAGACGGATGCTCCCTGCTTGGTGCGCTGTGCCTGGGTCTTGGCGACCAGCCCTTCGAGGGTCGTGCGGACCACGGTTGTCTTGACGTTGCGGTCGGGGTGGGCCTCGCCCAGGGCCGTGGCGATCTCGGCGGCGGAACGTGGTTCCCGCTGCTCGGCCAGGTGACGGCGGACCAGGTCGACCAGCGTCGGCTGTGCCGACTTCGCGCCCTCGGACTTGTCCGCAGGCTTCGCGGCCGTCGTCTTGCCGGTCGTGGCACGACCGGTCCGGCGGGCGGGCGGCTTCGTCGCCGCCCGCTTCTCCGCGCCGGTCGTGGTGCCCTTCTTCTTGCGGGGGGCAGGCACCTTGACACTTCCTGACGGCACCGTGGGCTCTGCGGATGCCGGTGAAGTGCCGATCGCCTGCTGGATGTTGACCAGCACCGCGTGGTCACGTTGGAGGGCGGTCAACTGTTCCTGCAGCGTGGCGATTTCCCCGCTGATGCGCTCCTGCTCCTTGGCATTGCGTTCGAGGTCGCCGGTTACTTGAGCGGCGTACTGCGATGTCAGTTCGCTGACGGCGGCGTTCTCAGACATGGAATGCACCTTCTTCGGTTCGAGGCGGGAGTTGAAGCACATGCCACCTACGTGCCTCTCGGGCTGATGCCTGCGGGGCGGTGGCCATATCCGATGCACAGGGCCCTGCCGTAGTGATAGTACGTACGACTGGAGCAAGTTGTTCTGCCCGAGTGTGTCTTGATACTGACGTCAGTCCCAGATGCGCTCCTGGCAGCACTCATGAACGAACGCCTCCTGCCGCCCCGCAAACGCTTACACGGTGTATGGCGGATCGCCGCGCACATGGGCGTGCAGGTGCATGTCGTGCCGGCCGTCGTCATGTACGGCGGCACTGCGTTTGGTGCCCTCCAGGCGGTAGCCGGCTTTTGCGGCGACCCGGCACGAGGCTTGGTTCCGGGTCGAGTGGTCCAGTTCGACGCGGTGAAAGCCGACTTCATCCACGGCCCATGTCGTGAGCCCTGCAAGGGCGAGTGTGGCCACACCGGCGCCGCGGGCCGCGGGCGCTGTCCAGTACGCGACACGGGCAATGCCGTCGTCGAAGTCCATGCCGCGCAGCGCGATCCGGCCGAGTACGTCGTCGCCTTCACGGGTGACAGCCCAGTGGCCGCCCTTCTCGCGTTGCCAGTCCTGGCGGTCACGGGCTGCGGGGAGGCGGCGAGAGTTCCGGGGCAATGACGAGCGGGGTCGAGAGGGCGCGGGACACACGCCATGCTCACCCGGCGATAACCGCACACGTCAAGGGCACGTATGGCAGCCAGGGTCCTCGTCGCGTATGGATCAGGAGAGCGATGCGGCCGGTGGGATCCAGCGGTGGGTGCGGGGCGGTGTGTTGGTGAGGCCGTAGTCCTTCTTGAGGTGTTCGGGGATGGCGTAGTGCATGACACGTCCGCGGGTGAGTGAGGACAGTTCGAGGACGGTGGTGAGGTGACCGAGGCGGTCCAACGCCCAGGCGCCGAGAGGGGAGCGGTCCTCGATGGACTCCAGGACGCCGAGGAGGTGCGGTACGGCCTTGACGACGGTGTCCCAGGAGGTGCGGGGCACGTGGAGCCAGTCGCCGCAGGTGTCGCCGATGAGGTGGCGGACGAGGGCGGAGACGATCGGGTCGAAGAAGGTGCCGGGCACGACCTCCTCGTAGAGGTCGATGAGCTGTCGGGTCAGATGGGCTCCCTCCTCGGAGGGCCCCATGTGCCGGACCATGTACAGGTCGAGGAACCCGCGTGCCTCGTCGAGTGTCCTGGGTACGGCGTCCTGGTCGACGCCGAGCATGGCGCCGACCACGCGCCAGGCGTAGTAGTACGCCTCCGCGCCCTCGGCCGACATGTGGATGCCGAGGCGGTGCAGGCTGTCCAGGACGAGCAGGGAGAAGAACATCTGCCCCCCGATCATGTCCTCCTGGCAGATCGGCGTCCCCAGCGCGCCGGTGTCCCACCGGTTCTCGCGTGCGAGGTGGTGCCGGATCGCGGCGTGCAGGAGGCGCACCTTCTGGGCGGCCGGGATGAAGCGGCCGCCGGCCTCGAAGGCGTCCGGCTGCATCAGGTAGACGGTGAACTGACCTGTCTCGGCCATACGTTTGGAGGGGTACTCCAGGCCGTGGGTGGTCGACAGCAGCCGTGCCACATGCGGGACGACGTAGCAGGCGGGCATGGCGGCGAAGGACAGCGCGGTGGAGATGTGCACGTTGTTGTCGATGAAGAACAGCCGGGCCTTCTCCATCTCCGCCCAGTCCACCCAGGCCGGTGGCACACGGGTGGCCTCCAGGTACTCCCGTGCGACGTCCGGCAGACCGTCGGGCAGGGGAGTGCCGGCCGTGGAGACATAGCGCATCAGGGCGTTGAAGGTGCCCACCTCCCCGCGTTCGAAGAGGGTGGCGACGGTGGCGTCGGCGAGCTCGTCACCGGTTCGCCGCAGGGCGTCCATCGATGCCTCGGTGTAGTTCATGGCAGGCTCCTTGGGGTCACGACAGGCGGACGGCTGCCGAATGCGCCAGAGCGGTCAGGGCATTGGCGGCGGGCGCCGGTACGTCCAGTCGGCGCAGGGCGTCGAGGGCTTCCGTCACCCGTACGGTGATCATGGCCTCGATGCGGTCAGGGGCCTTCAGTCGGCGCATCACCTCACGGACCGCGTCCACCCCCTCCTCGTCCAGGTCGCGACGGCCCAGGAGGCCGCGCAGCAGCTCCCGTTCGGCGTCGCCGGCGAGGCGCCAGGTCTCGGCCAGGAGGGCGGTGGGACGGTGGCCGCGCACGTCGTCGGCGCCGGACTTGCCGGTGCGCTCCGGGTCCCCGAAGAGGCCGAGCAGGTCGTCCCGCAACTGGAACGCCTCGCCCAGCGGCAGCCCGTACGCGGAGTAGCCCTCGCGCAGACGGGCCCCGGCCCCGGCCAGGGCGCCGCCGATCAACAGGGGCTGTTCGACGGTGTACTTGGCGGTCTTGTAGCGGATCACCTTCAGTGACGCCGTGGTGTCCGGGCCCGCTCCGGTACGCAGGATCTCCAGGCACTCGCCCGCGATCAGTTCGCGGGCCAGCAGCGACCACAAGGGGCGGGCGCGCGACAGATACGCGGCGGGCAGACCGCTGGTGGCGAACACCTGCCCGGCCAGCGACATCAACAGGTCGCCCACCAGCATCGCCAGCGACCGCGCGGCGGCGACGGCACGGGGGCCGTGGCGTACGGCGTCGCGCAGCGCGAGGTGCGCGGTGGGCCGGCCGTGCCGCAACGGGCTGTCGTCGATGAGGTCGTCGTGCACGACCGCGGCGGCGTGCACCAGCTCCATGGAGGCCGCCGCCCGCACCAGCGCGTCACTGTCCGGCTGCCCCACCGCGCGCCAGCCCCAGTAGCAGAACGCCGCGCGCAGCCGTTTGCCGTCCGCGACCGCCGCCTCCACCTGACCGGCCACCGGGTCCAGGCTCGGATCGATCGCCGCGAACCGGTCGGCCTCCTGGGCGACGACCCGGTGCAGCACCTCGTCGACGCGGGCCTTGAACGCGGCCGGCTCCCACCGGTCAGACGCCATCGGCCCTCTTCCGGGCGGTCGCGTGCCGGGCGAGGACCTCCAGATGGGCCGGCGGGACGGCCCCGTACCGGTCCAGCACCAGACGCCCGCGCGCCACGAGGTCCGCTTCGGCCTCCGCCGCCAGTTCGGTGACGTCCGAGCGGCGCAGCAGCCCCCGCACGGTCCCCAGAGCCGACCCCAGCGTGCTCATCGCCAGATCGGCCACACCTGCGACCAGCAGCACGGCTCGACCCTCCAGACTGTCCAGGCCGTCAGGTCCCTCCACGCCCTCGTGCCGTCCCGCTTCCCGCGTCATGCTGTCTCCCCACCCACACGCATCCGGACGGCGCCGGTCACCCGCCGCCCTTCCGAGCATCGCGGCACGCGGCGGTGGAGAGCCGAGGAACTCACGATCGAGTGATCACATCGCTCGGCCGTACGGGCAGCGGCCGTGCGGTCACCCGCCCCGCGCGCGGTCCTCGGGCGCAGGGATCACGTGCCGGTCACCGAACGGCCCCGGGCGCGGCGGAACTTGGCCGGCCGGGCCGGTCACGTCAGGTCCGAGGCGTCGACGGGCAGCTCCGACAGGCGCCACTCCAGCATGCCGTCGTCGAGCCGGATCGCCCGGCGCCCGAGGCCGGTCAGCAGTCGTACGGCGTCGTAGGCCAGGACGCAGTACTCGCCGCGGCAGTAGACGACGATCTCGGTGTCCTCGGGAACCTCCTCGATGCGCTCGGCGAGTTCCGCGACCGGGAGGGAGATCGCGCCGGGGATGTGCCCGGCCCGGTACTCCTCCACGGGCCGCACATCGAGTACGACGACGTCCCCGGCGGCGAGCCGGACCCGCAGCTCCGCACGGCTGAGCTCGGCGGCGCCGTCCTCGCCGAGATAGGCGTCGCGGGCGGCGGGCACGGCGTCCTGGTGGGCTTCCGCGACCTTGCGCAGCAGTGCGAACAGCTGAGCGACGTCGTCGCCGGACAGGCGGTAGTGGATGCGCACGCCCTCGCGGCGGGTGACGACGAAGCCGGCCTGCTTGAGGATCTGCAGGTGCGCCGACGCGGTCGTCAGGTTCAGCCCGGCCGCCTTCGCCAGCGCGTCCACGGTGCGCTCGCCCTGGGCCAGCAGATCCAGCAGCTCCAGCCGCTTTCCGCTGGCCAGCGCCTTGCCGCTGGTCGCGAACGCGTCGTACAGCCGCGCCTTCGACGCGCTCTTCGTGCTCTCGGGCATGACATCCTCCATAAATCCATGGATTATTGTAATTGAGACCGGGGGGCGCGACCACCGGCCCCCGCCACCGAGATCCTGGGAGGACACCGTGGGCTTCGCGGACGATCATCTGATCCCCCTCGTCGACCAGGGGCTGGGCAACAGCGCCTACCTGCTCGACCTCGGCGACGGGCGTGCCGTGGCCGTCGACACCAGCCGCGACCTGCGTGCCCTGCACGCGGAGGCCGAGCGGCGCGGTCTGACCGTGGCCTTCGCCGCGGACACCCATCTGCACGCCGACTTCCTCTCCGGCGCCGTCCAACTCGGCCATGACACCGGCGCGACCGTGCTCGCCTCGGCCGCGGGCCACCGCGCCTTCGCCCACACTCCGCTCGCGGACGGCGACGAGATCGACCTCGGCGGTCTGACGCTGCGGGCCCTGGCCACTCCCGGTCACACCGACGAGCACCTGTCCTTCCTGCTCCTGGACGGCGCCCGCGCACTCGGGGTGTTCACCGGCGGATCGCTGATCGTGAACTCCGCCGCCCGCACCGACCTCCTCGGCGCGGAGCGGACCGAGGAACTCGCCCGCGCCCAGTACCGGTCACTGAAGCGGTTGACCGCGCTGCCGGACGAGGTCGCGGTATGGCCCACCCACGGTTCCGGGTCGTTCTGTTCCGCCCCGCCCGGAACCGAGCGCACCACCACCATCGGCGCGCAGAAGCGGGCCAACCCGCTGCTCGCCGCCCCCGACGAGGACACCTTCGTGCGCCGGCTCGTGGAGAGCCTCGGGAGCTACCCCGCCTACTTCGACCGGCTCGCGGAGGTCAACCGGCGCGGCCCCACCGTCCTCACCGGTGCCCCACCGCTGCCCGACCTGTCCGCCGACCGGGTCGGGACCCTGATGGCGGAGGGAGGCCACGTCGTCGACGCCCGGCCCGCCGCCGACTACGCGGCCGGCCACATCCCCGGTGCCGTGTCCATCCCGCTGCGCGACCAGTTCGCCACCTGGCTCGGCTGGCTGCTGCCCGACAGCGCACCCCTCGCCTTCGTCACCGGCGAGGACCAGGACCTGAGCGAGATCGTCTGGCAGGCCCACAAGGTCGGCTACGAGCGGCTCGCCGGCCGCCTGGCGGGAGGCATGGACGCCTGGCTCGTCGACGGTCGCCCCCGGAACACCACGCCCTTCGTCCCAGCCGACCGGGCGGGGGAGCGGCCCTACCTGGACGTGCGGCAGGCATCGGAGTTCGACGCCGGACACGTCCCCGGGGCCCTGCACATCGAACTCGGCGACCTCCCGGCCCGCGCCGCCGACGCCCCGCCCGGCGCGATCGTCGCCTGCGGCCACGGCGAGCGTGCCATGACCGCCGCCAGCCTGCTGGAGCGCGCGGGACACACCGATCTCGTCGTCCTCGACGGAGGGCCGGAGCAGTACGCCAGCGCCCACGGCCGGCACCTCGCCGAGGGAACGGAGGCCACCCGGCCGTGAACGCCCGGCCCGGCACCGGGACACGGGCCGGCGCCTCAGGGCGGCCGGTCCGGCTCGGACTGCGGGAGAACCGGCCGCAGTTCATCCTGCTGGTCATCGTCAACATCTGCGTCGGCGGCCTGGTCGGTCTGGAGCGCACCACGGTCCCGCTGATCGGCACCGACGTCTTCGGCCTGACCAGTGACCTGGCCGTGTTCTCCTTCATCATCGCCTTCGGCCTCACCAAGGCCCTGACGAATCTCGCGGCCGGCGCGCTGACCGCCCGCTTCCGCCGCAGGCAGCTCCTGGTCGCCGGCTGGCTGCTCGGCATCCCCGTGCCCTTCGCGCTGGCCTGGGCACCGTCCTGGGGCTGGATCGTGGCCGCCAACGTGCTGCTCGGTCTCAACCAGGGCCTGACCTGGTCGATGACCGTCAACATGAAGATCGACCTCGTCGGCCCCTCCCGCCGAGGCCTGGCCACCGGCCTCAACGAGGCGGCCGGCTACACCGCCGTCGGTGTCACCGCCCTGCTCACCGGCTACCTCGCCACCGCCCACGGTCTGCGTCCGGTCCCCGAACTGATCGGCGTCGTGTTCGTCGTGGCCGGCCTGGCCCTGGCCCTGGTCGTGCGGGACACCGCCGCCCACGTCGCCCTCGAACTCGCCCAGCACACCGAGCCACTGCCCACCGGCGAGGACACCAGGCTCGCCCCGACGTTCGCCCGCACCTCCTGGCACCACCGCTCCCTGCGCGGCGCGAGCCAGGCCGGCCTGGTCAACAACCTCAACGACGGCCTGACCTGGGGCGTCTTCCCTCTGCTGTTCACGGACCACGGCCTCGGACTCGCCGCCGTCGGCCTGATCAAGGGCCTCTACCCGATCCTGTGGGGCATCGGCCAGATCCCCACCGGCCACCTCGCCGACCGCATCGGCCGCAAACCCCTCATCGTCACCGGCATGCTCGTCCAGGCAGGCGGGTTCGTGCTCGCCCTCGCCCTGCTGGACCGCCCGCTGCTCGCCGGGGTCCTGTCCGCCGTCGCACTCGGCATCGGAACCGCCATGGTCTATCCGGCTCTGCTCGCGTCCGTCTCCGACCACGCGCATCCCGCCTGGCGCGCCAACGCCCTCGGCACGTACCGCTTCTGGCGCGACATGGGCTACGCGGCGGGCGCCCTGGTCGCAGGCGTCCTCGCCGACACCCTCGGCCTGAACGCCACGATCATCGCCGCGGCCGTCCTCACCGCCGCGTCGGGGCTCCTCGCCGCCCGATGGATCACCGAGCGCCCGGTTCGCTGAAGCGGAGCGACGATGTGCGCGCCGGGGAGGCGGTGCGTGGGCGAGGCCGACATCCCGGGGCAGGGGAGACGTCATCCGTAAACCGATCGGTTTTCATTTCGTGGAAACCGGGTTAACCTCGCCTTATGGCCACAGAGGTGAAGGCGACGTCCCGAGAGCGGCTGCTGGAGGCGGCGGCCACGCTCGCCTGCCGCGAGGGCGTCGGCGTCGGCGTCGAGGCGGTGTGCAAGGCGGCCGGGGTGTCCAAGCGCTCGATGTACCAGCTGTTCGAGAGCAAGGGTGACCTGCTGGCGGCGAGCCTGGAGCGACTGGCCGCCTCCTACGCGGCCTCTCTCCTGCCCGGGGCGGACCACCGGCGTTCGGCCCGTGAGCGGGTCCTGCATGTCTTCGAGCAACTGGAGTCGCAGGCCGGTGCGCCCGGATTCCGGGGCTGTGCCTACCTGACCGTGCAGATGGAGCTCAAGGATGAGAGTCACCCGGCGAGCAGGGTGGCCCGGCGGGTCAAGGGCGACCTGGAGGCCTTCTTCCGTGCCGAGGCCGCGCGGGGCGGGGCGAGGGACCCGGACCTGCTGGCCCGGCAGCTGACACTGGTCTTCGACGGGGCCGGTGCGCGCGGGGGGATCGGCGCCGACTCCCTGCCCGGGCTCATCGCACCCACGGTGGTCACCCTGCTCGACGCGGCAGAGCTGCGCTGACGGGGTGCCTCCGGGTGCGGGGGAGGCGCCTCTCGGCCGCTCAGGGAGGGGGAGCTGTGGCGCGCGGCCGCGGAATCGCGCCACTGCGCGCCGGAGGGTTGCCCTCGCTGTCCCGCCTCGGCCGCCCGCCGAGGACTCACCCCGCCGAGGACTCATCCCGCCGGGGGGGGGGGGGGGCTCACCCTGCTGAGGACTCACCTCGCCGAGGACTCACCCCGACCGACGACTCGTCCCGCCGGCACGCCTGCCGATGATGGCGACGGTGGTTCGCGTCCTCCTGTGCCAGTCGTCGCAGAAGCCTGACGACCGGCTCGAACAGCACGGTCAGGAACACCGCTCGCTCGGCGAGGGTGATGCGGTCCTCGATCCCGTCGAACTGCGCGAGATCCAGGTCCGCGGTGGCCGTGGCGAGCTGTGCGTAGGGGAGGAGGTCGTCGGTCGTGTAGTCGGCGCCGAGGCGGCCCAGCGCGGCGAGACTCGCGGCGAGGGCCGGGCGGTGCGGCGAGGCGTCGGAGATCTGCCAGCCCATGCCCGCGATGAGGGCCTCGACCCGTGCGGCGGCCTCCTCGCCCGACTCCGACTCCGCCTCCGCGGCGGCGCTGTCCGGCCCGGCGTCGCCCCTGCCGCCCTTCTCGATCTTGTCCGCGGAGGGTACGGGCAGGGCGTGGTGGACGACGCCCAGGGTCTCGAACTCGTCCAGCGGGCGGTCGACGGCGTCGAGTACTTCACGGGTCCGGGCCACGGACAGTCCGCCGAGCTGGATGAGGGAACGGATCAGGCGGAGTCGCTGGACGTGCTCCTCGCCGTACTCGACCGCTGTGGGGTTCACCGCGCGTCCCTCGGGGAGCAGTCCCTCCCGTCGGTAGTACTTGATGGTCGCCACCGGCACCCCCGACCGCTGGCTGAGCTCTGAAATCCTCATGCGCTCCCTCACGCTCGACTGTCCCACCAGTATCGCGGTTACCTGGGGTTGCACTGCCGATCTCGATAGTGCCAGTATCGGGCATCCGGTAGTAGCACTATCGAGTGCTTCCTCGGCGCGCCCGCTCCCTCCGTGCGCGTGGCCAACAGGCTGCCCGAGGACGCCACTTGCCCCCTTCGGCCGTACCCGGCCGTAGTTCTTCCTCGGCTCCTCCTCCCCCCAATCGGGGCCCGGCCCGTCAGTCCCGGATCCGGTCGTCCCGTACCGCCTCGTAGCCTCGACAACGGAGAACCACACCATGTCCCAGCGAATCGGCAAGACCCATTGGAAGCGCTTCGCCGTCGGCGCGGTGCCGACGGTGGCCGCCACGGCGGCGGTCGCCGTCTCCATGGCCCAGGGCGCGCTGGCCGCTTCGTTCAGCATCTCCGGTTCCGACTTCAAGGTCTCCGCCGGCTCCCTGAGCGGTACCGGATTCGGCAACTACGCCACGGTGGACGTCGCCAAGGACGGCAAGCAGGTGCCCGTCTCGGTCTCGTCCATCAAGGACGCGACGATCGTCGACATGTGCCAGTCCGTCCCGGTGAACTTTCCCGTGCTCGGCACCTACACGATGTCGCTCAAGGCCGGAGGGTCGGGTACACCGGTCAAGGCCAAGAACCTCTACATCGACATGACCGATCTTCAGGCCAAGTCCGGCACCTTCAACAACGTCGACATCGGTGTCGCCGTCGGTGCCATGACCAAGGGTCAGGTCAACCCCAAGGACCACGTCGACCCCAACGGTTACGCCCAGCAGGCGGACTCGGTCGAGATCATCGACGCCCACCAGAGGGTCTGGGCCACCACGGCCGGGACGTTCGAACTGTCGGGCCTGCACATGAACATCTCCGCAGGCCGCCACGACTGCTTCTGACCTCGCGCCCGCCCCGTGGCCGCCGACGCGCAAGCGACGGCCAGGGCCCGGGGCGTCGGCACCCCGCTCCCCTCACCCCGCTCACACCCCCCACGCACACCATGATTCGCTCACGACCTGGGAGCTGCCCCATGACGAGTGCCGGCACATCCGCGCACCCCCACAGCGACAGCGGATTCACCCGCACACGCCGGGACTTCCAAGGCTGGCGGCGCACTCGCCCCTTCTGGGCGGGCCTGTTGGTGCTCCTTTCCGCCGCGCCCATCATCTACTTCCCGTACTTCAACCTCTCCCTGGGTGCCCTGTCCGTGGCGATGTCCACCACGGCGGGAGCAGGTTCGCTGGTCATCGGCCTGACGCTGATCGTCCTGGGTGGACTGCTCTGGTTCCAGCCGGTCATCAGGTTCTTCGCCGGCTGCGTCGCCATCTTCCTGGGCGTGCTGTCGCTGCCCATCTCCAACTTCGGCGGATTCCTCTTCGGCATGCTGCTCGCGACCACCGGAGGGCTCCTCGCACTGGCGTGGGGTCCGGTGGAGGAGCAGCCCACGGACATACCGAGCGGCGCCGAGGGTTCGGCCGTGTCCGCCGATCCCGAAGTGAGCGTGACCGCCGGTTCCGAAGAGAGGGCGGGGGAATGACGGACCAGGCACCCGACACCCGCGACGAAACCGCGGAACCCCGCTCGGCCCCGTCGTCGAGAGGCCGGCACGCGATTCCCCGCAGGTCCGCGCTGACGCGTCTGCGCCTGCCGGTCGGAAAGGCTCTCGCGCTCACCGCGCTGCCCACGGCCCTCGTCCTGGGAGGCCAGCGCCTGCCCGCCATCGACGCGAGCGCCACCGTGGCCCATTCCGTGGCCGAAGACGGGTCGGGGACCGAAGACGGGTCGGGCGGATCCGAGAGCAACGGTGTCGACTGTGACCGCCCTGGCGACACACCAGCGCCTGCGACGAAGGCTCCCACCGGCTCCGCCCGGTCCGCGGACCCCCGCTCGTCCGGTGCTCGGCGAAGCGCGGAGCCCGTGCAGCCGCCGGAGCGCCAGGCCGACGGCTCGACGCTCCCGTCGCCGGCACGGACCGGCACGCCCCCTGCCGCGCCCAGCGCCACCCCCACCCCGTCGCCCGGCACGCCCTCCGTCGTCACCGGTATCACGAACCTCCTCGGCTCCCTGCTCGGCGACGACAACGAGCAGCAGAGTGCCGCACCGGACGCGAGTCCCTCGCCGAGTGCGGGCACGCCGACACCCGCACCCACACCGACGGACACGACATCGGACGCCCCACGGCCGCCCGCAGCACACGCCTCACCGGCCCCCGGTCGTCGGACGGCCGAGCCCTCGCCCCCCGCACCGGCCCCGGAAACGGCGCGGAAAGCAGCCCGTGCCTGCGACATCAGTGACCTCGATGCCCCCGAGGACACCAGCGCCGGCCGATTCCCCGACGAGCCGTGGAACATGAAGGGCAGCCGCCTCGCGCTGCACGACGTCGTCTTCCACGGTGTGGTGACCGTGGAAACGACGGCCGGACCCCAGCGGGTGCTCAAGTTCTCCGCATCGGCCGTCACGATCCGCGATCTGAGGATGTCCGTGCCCGTCGGCCCGGAGATCCAGCACATCGACGGAGGGCCCGGCTCCACGTCCACGCTCCGGGGTGACGGCGACATCACCATGTACGTCGAAAGCCTGACGGGCACCCTCTCCGGCGTCGAGAACATTCCCGCGCCGCCGCTCCTCCGCCTGCACCTCACCCCCGACACCGTGCCGGAGTGGCTCTACGACACGGTCGGAAAACTCGGCCTCAAGCTCCAACTGAGCCTGAACGACGCCGATATCGACCAGGCCGGTCAGACGGGCGGAAGGCTCGTCATCCCAGGGATCCACGGATACGGGACGCCACGCTGAACCCTGCCGTGGGCGGGCGTACGTCCCGCATCGGACCGATGCCGGGCTTGCATGGGGAAACTGGTCGGTTTACGGTGGTGGAAACCAATCGGTTTCTCATTCTCGTGGAGACAGTCATGACCGCTTTGAAGGACGCCACCGTCTTCGTCACCGGCGGCAGCCGCGGCATCGGCAAGGCCCTGGTGGAAGAGCTGTACGCGCGCGGCGCGGCCAAGGTCTACGCCACCGCCCGCGACCCGCGCACCGTGACCCACCCCGACGCGGTCCCGGTGGCGCTGGAGGCCACCGACCCGGCCTCCGTGGCGGCGGCCGTCGCGCAGGCGCAGGACGTCACCGTACTGATCAACAACGCCGGCGGCTCGAACGGCGCGACCTTCCTCGACTCCCCGCTCGACGACGTCCGCCAGGAGTTCGAGACCAACTTCTACGGCCCGCTCCTGGTCGCCCGAGCCTTCGTGCCGGTCATCGAACGCAACGGCGGCGGCCACATCCTCAACGTCAGCTCCGTGCTCTCCTGGATAGCCCTTGGCGGCGCCTACGGTGCGGCCAAGGCCGCCCTGTGGTCGCAGTCCAACTCCCTGCGCCTGGAGCTGCAGCCGCGCGGCATCTCCGTCACCGGACTGCACATGGGCTACGTCGACACGGACCTGACAACCGGCGTGGACGCACCCAAGTCCGACCCCCGCGACATCGCCGTACAGGCCCTCGACGGCATCGAGACGGGAGCGTACGAAGTGCTCGCCGACGACATCTCACGGCAGGTCAAGGCGGGTCTGGCCGGCGACCTGGCAGGGCTGTATCCCCAGCTGGCCGAGTAGGGCGCCTGCTCCTGCCGTACGCCGTGGTCACCCCCGTTCGGGGGTGGCGCGCGGGCGGACCCGAATCGAGCATGTTCGCGGGACGGCGTAGTGGCAGGCAAAGGAGCCGCACATGACGGAGATCCAGATCGAGTTCGATGTTCCGGCGAAGATGCGTGACGGCACGGTGCTGCGCGCGGATGTCTACCGGCCCGGCGGCAGCGGACCCTGGCCGGTCCTGTTGAGCAGGCTGCCGTACGGGAAGCAGATGCCCCTGGCGATCGCCGTCCTCGATCCGCTGGCGGCGGCCCGGCACGGTTTCATGGTGGTCCTTCAGGACACCCGCGGCCGGTTCGCCTCCGAGGGGGAGTGGGAGCCGTGGACGTACGAGGGGAGCGACGGTTACGACACCGTGCGGTGGGCCGCCGCCCTGCCCGGCTCGAACGGCTCCGTCGGCATGATCGGCGGCAGCTATTTCGGCAACACCCAGTGGATGGCGGCGCTGTCGAAGCCGCCGGAGCTGAAGGCGATCGCCCCGATGATCACGTGGTCCGAACCGGACGACGGACTGTGGACGCGCGGCGGCGCGATCGAGCTCGGCATCACCGCGCCCTGGACCCTGATGATGGGCGCCGACGCGCTGATGCGCCGGCACGCCACCGACCCCGCGGGGCTGGTGAACGGCATCACCGGGCTCGTGCAGGACATGGACGGCCTGGCCGGCGCCGGTTACGGCGAGCTGCCCGCCGGGCACTTCCCCGCCTTCGCCCGGCACGGCCTGCCCGAGCTGGGCTATGAGCGGTCCCGGCGGGAACCCGAGTGGGCGGCGTCCTGCCGGGTCGCGGGCCGGCACGACGAGATCGACCTGCCCACCTTCCAGATCGGCGGCTGGTACGACATCTTCACCCAGGGCACCCTCGACAACTTCACCGCCATGCGCCGGGCGGGCCGGTCCGCCACGCTGGTCATGGGGCCGTGGAGTCACACCAACCAGCAGCATGTCATCGGCGACGTCAACTTCGGGTTCGCCGCGAACTCCGCCTTCATGGGTATGCGCGGCCCTCTGAACGGCCTCCAGCTCGACTGGTTCCGGCGCACGATCGGCGACGGCGAGGCGCTGGAGCCGGACACCGGCACGGTGCTGTTGTTCGTCATGGGCGTCAACCAGTGGCGCGAGGAGAGCGAATGGCCGCTGTCGCGGGCCGTGGACACGGACTTCCATCTGCGCGCGGACGGACGCCTCACACCGGAGCCGCCGTCCGTCGCCGAGCGGCCGGAGGAGTTCTCCTACGACCCGATGGACCCGGTGCCCACCACCGGTGGCGCGCTGCTGATGACCGACGAGTTCCGTACCGGCCCGCTGGACCAGACGGCCGTGGAGGCACGCGAGGACGTCCTGGTCTTCACCACCGAACCGCTCGCCGAGGACACCGAGGTGACCGGCCGCGTCCGGGCCGTGCTCCACGCGGCCACGGACGGCACCTCGACCGACTGGGTGGCCCGCCTGTGCGACGTCGACGAGAGGGGTGTCTCCCGCAACGTGACCGACGGCATCGTGCGGGTGCGCGAGGCGACACCGGGTGAGCCGGCCGAGTACGTCGTGGACCTGTGGTCGACCAGCATCGTCTTCCGGGCGGGGCACCGCATACGGCTCCAGGTCACCTCCAGCAACTTCCCCCGCTGGGACCGCAACCTCAACACCGGCGAACCCGAGGAGAGCGCCACCACGGCCCGGGTCGCCCGCCAGCAGATCTTCCACGACCCGGCCCGGCCCTCCCGCATCACCCTGCCCGTGATCCCGGCCTGACACGGCCCAGTAGGCAGGTCGGCGGGGGAGATCTCCCGGGCATCGTCGTTCCCGCCCGGGGCGATCCCCCCGCCCCCCTGCGGACGCGCATCGAGGGCCGCCGTGCGTCGGGCGCGGTGCTCAGATGGCTGCGCGAATGGCCCGCTCGAAGTCCTCGACGTGACTGCGGGCCAGCCGAGCGGCATTCTCGGGTTGACCGGCGACGATCGCGTCGATCAACGACCCGTGCTCCTCCACGTGACCGGCCATGTCCGACAGCCGGTCGATGAACAGGCACCAGATCCGGGTCGCCAGATTGTCGTGGCGGACGAGGGTGTCCTCCAGGTACGGATTGTGCGCGGCGGCGTAGATGGCGCGGTGGACCTGGAGGTCCAGGTGCATGAGCCCGGTGGGGTCCTGCCGCCGGGAATCCGCGCCCTCCAGCTCTCGCCGCAGGGCGGTCAGGGCCGCCCGGTCCGCGGCCGTGGCGCGCCGCGCGGCCTGCGACGCGGCCAGGGGCTCCAGCTCCTGGCGCACCTCGGAGATATGGGCGAGGTCGGTGATGTTGACCTCGGTGGCGAAGGTGCCGCGCCGGGGATACGTCGTGATCAGCCGCTCGTACTGGAGCCGCTTGAGGGCCTCGCGCACCGGCGTGCGCCCCACGCCGAGGGACTGTCCCAGCTGCTCCTCGTTGATCGGCGCGCCCGGACGGATCTCGAGCATGACCAGCCGGTCACGGATGGCGCGGTAGGCGCGTTCGGCGAGGGTGAGTTCCTCGCCGACGGGCTCGGTCGCCACCTGCTCCATGGATGCCCCCTTGACCTCTGCGGTGAGCTCCGCATACCGTACCGCACAGTCTGATATATCAGTTGCGCATTAGCCGCTCCCAGGATGTCTCCCAGGATGGTGCACAGATGGCAACGAACCCGTCGCTCTCCCTCCCGCTGAGCAACCTCGACCCGGACGTCGCCGCCGCCGTCGACGCCGAACTGCACCGCCAGCAGTCCACCCTCGAAATGATCGCCTCGGAGAACTTCGCCCCGCTCGCGGTCATGGAGGCCCAGGGCTCGGTCCTGACCAACAAGTACGCCGAGGGCTACCCCGGCCGCCGCTACTACGGCGGCTGCGAACACGTCGACGTCATCGAGCGGCTGGCCATCGCACGGGTGAAGGACCTCTTCGGCGCCGAGGCCGCGAACGTGCAGCCGCACTCGGGAGCCCAGGCCAACGCGGCCGCCATGTTCGCGCTGCTCGACCCCGGCGACACGATCCTCGGCCTCGACCTGGCGCACGGCGGTCATCTTACCCACGGCATGCGCATCAACTACTCCGGCAAGCTGTACAACGTCGTGCCGTACCACGTGCGCGCGTCCGACCTGCGCATCGACATGGACGAGGTCGAGCAGCTCGCCCTCGCGCACCGACCGAAGATGATCGTCGTCGGCTGGTCGGCGTACCCCCGCCGGCTGGACTTCGCCGCGTTCCGCCGGATCGCCGACGCGGTGGGCGCGTATCTGATGGTGGACATGGCGCACTTCGCCGGACTGGTGGCCGCGGGCCTGCACCCGAACCCGGTGCCGTATGCCGATGTCGTCACGACCACCACCCACAAGACGCTCGGCGGTCCGCGCGGCGGGGTGATCCTCAGCCGGGCCGGCCTCGCCAAGAAGATCAACTCAGCCGTGTTCCCGGGACAGCAGGGCGGCCCGTTGGAGCACGTCATCGCGGCGAAGGCGGTGGCCTTCAAACTGGCGGCGGGGGAGGAGTTCAAGGAGCGCCAGCAGCGCACGCTCAGGGGCGCGAAGATCCTCGCCGGACGGCTGCTCTCCGACGACCTGGCCGAAGCCGGGATCACCGTCCTGACCGGTGGCACCGACGTCCACCTGATCCTCGT
Source organism: Streptomyces lincolnensis (assembly GCF_021173675.1). Classification (GTDB taxonomy): domain Bacteria; phylum Actinomycetota; class Actinomycetes; order Streptomycetales; family Streptomycetaceae; genus Streptomyces; species Streptomyces lincolnensis_B. The sequence continues at coordinate 589,108 of NZ_JAIHON010000003.1, forward strand.
CGACCTGCGCGACTCGCCCCTGGACGGGCAGCAGGCCGAGGACCGGCTGCACCGCGTCGGCATCACCGTCAACCGCAACGCGGTGCCCTTCGACCCGCGTCCGCCGATGGTCTCCTCCGGTCTGCGGATCGGCACCCCCGCGCTGGCCACCCGCGGCTTCGCCGAGACGGAGTTCCGCGAGGTCGCCGACATCATCGCCGAGACCCTCAAGGGCGACCGGCCGGACGACGAACTGCGCGCCCGGGTCGAGAAGTTGACCTCCGCCTTCCCCCTGTACGCGAACCACGTGAACGGAGCCGTGGCATGACGGCCGAACCACTGCCGGAGCACCCGGACTTCCTCTGGCGCACCCCCGACCCGCGCTCCTCGTACGACGTCGTCATCGTCGGCGCGGGCGGCCACGGCCTGGCCACCGCCTACTACCTCGCCAAGAACCACGGCATCACCAATGTCGCCGTCCTGGAGAAGGGCTGGCTGGCCGGCGGCAACATGGCCCGCAACACCACGATCATCCGCTCCAACTACCTCTGGGACGAGAGCGCGGCGATCTACGAGCACGCGCTCAAGCTGTGGGAGGGACTTCCCGAGGAGCTGGACTACGACTTTCTGTTCAGCCAGCGCGGTGTCCTCAACCTCGCCCACACCCTCCAGGACGTCCGCGAGGGCGTGCGCCGCGTCAACGCCAACAAGCTCAACGGAGTCGACGCCGAGTGGCTTGAGCCGGACGAGATCTCCAAGGTCTGCCCCATCCTCAACGTCTCGCCCCGCACCCGGTATCCGGTCCTCGGCGGCACCTTCCAGCCCCGGGCCGGCATCGCCAAGCACGACCACGTCGCCTGGGCGCTGGCCCGTCGCGCCGACGAGCTGGGCGTCGACCTGATCCAGGGCTGCGAGGTCACCGGCTTCCTCAAGGACGGCGAGAGGGTCGTGGGCGTCGACACCAACCTGGGCCGGATCCACGCCGGCCGGGTGGGCCTCGCGGCCGCCGGGCACAGCAGCGTGCTGGCCGAGCGGGCGGGGGTACGCCTGCCGGTGCAGTCGCACCCCCTGCAGGCCCTGGTCTCCGAGCTGCACGAGCCGGTGCACCCCACCGTCGTCATGTCCAACCACGTGCACGTCTACGTCTCCCAGGCGCACAAGGGCGAGTTGGTGATGGGGGCGGGCGTCGACGCGTACAACGGCTACGGCCAGCGCGGCTCCTTCCACGTCATCGAGCAGCAGATGGCCGCCGCCGTCGAGCTGTTCCCGGTCTTCGCGCGGGCGCACGTGCTGCGGACCTGGGGCGGCATCGTCGACGTCACCCCGGACGCCTCACCGATCATCGGCTCCACACCCGTCGAGAACCTCTACGTCAACTGCGGCTGGGGGACCGGCGGGTTCAAGGCCACCCCGGCCGCCGGCTGGACCTTCGCGCACACCATCGCGACCGGCCGGCCGCATCCGCTGAACGCCCCCTTCGCCCTCGACCGTTTCACGTCGGGCGCCCTGATCGACGAACACGGCGCCGCAGCCGTGGCCCACTGAGGAGGACACCATGCTGCTGATCACCTGCCCATGGTGCGGCCCGAGGGACGAGACCGAGTACCACTACGGCGGACAGGCCCACGTCCCCTACCCGCCCGCCCCCGCGGACCTCACCGACCAGCAGTGGGCCGAGTACGTCTTCTACCGCGACAACCCCAAGGGCCCCTTCGCCGAGCGGTGGGTGCACAGCACCGGCTGCCGCCGCTGGTTCAACGTCCTGCGGGACACCGCCACCCACGAGGTGCTGACCTCGTACCGGCCCGACGAGCCCCGCCCCGGAGGGACCCGATGACCCACCAGCACTTCCGGCTCCCGCAGGGGGGCCGCATCGACCGCGGCACCGTACTGCGGTTCACCGTCGACGGACGGGAGCTGACCGGGCACCCCGGTGACACCCTCGCCTCGGCGATGCTGGCGAACGGCCTCGTCGAGGTCGCGCCCTCGCTCTACCGCGGCCGCCCGCGCGGCATCGTCGCCGCCGGCGTCGAGGAGCCCAACGCCCTGGTACAGCTGGACGGTTCGTGCTCCGAGGGCATGCTCCCGGCCACCACCGTGGAGCTGTACGACGGCCTGTCCGCCACCACCCTCTCCGGGATGGGCCGCCTCGACCCGACCCCCGACCCCGCCGTCTACGACAAGAAGTACGCGCACACCGACGTCCTGGTCGTCGGCGCCGGACCCGCCGGACTCACGGCCGCGGCAGCGGCGGCCGCCTCCGGTGCCCGCGTGATCCTCCTCGACGACCAGCCGGAGCCGGGAGGCTCGCTGCTCGCCGGAGACCTCGCGCGGGTCGCCGAGGCGCGCGAGGCACTCGACGCCGCCCCCGAGGCCGTCGTCCTCCCACGGACCACGGCCTTCGGGTCGTACGACGACAACTACGTCCTGGCCCTCCAGCGGCGCACCGACCACCTCGGCGCCGAGGCTCCCGAAGGCGTCTCACGCCAGCGGCTGTGGCACATCCGCGCACGGCGGGTGATCCTGGCGACCGGGGCCCACGAGCGTCCGCTGGTCTTCGCCGGCAACGACCGGCCCGGGGTGATGCTCGCGGCGGCCGTACGCACCTATCTCCACCGGTACGCCGTGGCCCCCGGTTCGCGGGCCGTGGTGAGCACGACCAACGACAGCGCCTACGACACGGTCGCCGACCTGCTTGCCGCCGGCATCGGCGTCGCGGCCGTCGTGGACGCGCGCCCCGAGCCGTCCCGCCGGGCCGCCGAGGTCGCCGCGGAGACCGGGGTTCCGGTGCTGACGGGCAGCGCGGTGGTCGACACGGCGGGCGACGGCCGGATCACCGGCGTCACCGTCCGGTCCCTCGACGCCGACGGCCGGCTCACCGGAGCCCCACGGTCGTTCGACTGCGACCTGCTCGCCGTCTCGGGCGGCTGGAGCCCGGTGGTGCACCTGCACAGCCAGCGCCAGGGCCGACTGCGCTGGGACGAGGACCTCATCGCCTTCGTCCCCGACGGGACGGTACGCGACCAGCAGGTGGTGGGCGCGGCGCGCGGGACGTACGATCTCGACGGCTGTCTGGCCGAGGGCGCGCGGGCCGGTGCGCTGGCCGCGACGGAGGCCGGGTTCCCGGTCGCCGTACCGCCCGACGCCGAGCGGCTCGCCGTGGGCCCGACGCGTGCCCTGTGGCTGGTGCCGGGCCCCGACGACGCCGAGGACACCCACTTCGTCGACCTCCAGCGCGATGTCACCGTCGCCGACGTCCGGCGTTCCACCGGCGCCGGCATGCGCGGCGTCGAACACGTCAAGCGCTACACCTCGCTCGGCACGGCGAACGACCAGGGCAAGACCTCCGGCGTCAACGCGATCGGTGTGATCGCCGAGATGCTCGGCGGCTCACTGGGGGAGATCGGCACCACCGCCTACCGGGCGCCGTACACGCCGATCGCCTTCGCCGCGCTGGCCGGACGGGAGCGCGGCGACCTGTTCGACCCGGAGCGCACGACCTCCCTCCACGGCTGGCACGTGGCCCACGGCGCCGAGTTCGAGGACGTCGGGCAGTGGAAACGCCCCCGGTACTACCCCCGGCCGGGCGAGGACATGGACACGGCCGTGGCACGCGAGTGCCGGGCGGCCCGGGAGGGCGTGGCGTTCATGGACGCGTCCACGCTCGGTAAGATCGAGATCTGGGGCGCGGACGCGGGCGAATTCCTCAACCGCGTCTACACCAACGCCTTCAAGAAGCTCAAGCCCGGCACGGCCCGCTACGGCGTCATGTGCAAGCCCGACGGCATGATCTTCGACGACGGTGTGACCCTCCGCCTGGACGACAACCGCTACTTCATGACCACCACGACCGGTGGCGCCGCCGGCGTCCTGGACTGGCTGGAGGAGTGGCTCCAGACCGAGTGGCCCGAACTCGACGTCCACTGCACCTCGGTGACCGAACAGTGGGCGACGATCGCCGTCGTGGGACCGAAGTCACGCCAGGTGGTCGCCCACCTCGCACCTGACATCGACCTGTCCGCCGAGGCGTTCCCCTTCATGGCCTTCCGCGAGACCACCCTCGCCTCCGGCATCCCGGCCCGCATCTGCCGGATCTCCTTCTCCGGCGAACTCGCCTACGAGATCAACGTCTCGGCGTGGTACGGCCCGAGCGTGTGGGAACAGGTCCACGAGGCCGGGCAGCCCCACGGCATCACCCCGTACGGCACCGAGACCATGCACGTCCTGCGGGCCGAGAAGGGCTACATCATCGTCGGCCAGGACACCGACGGCACCGTCACCCCGCAGGACGCGGGCATGAGCTGGGTGGTCTCCAAACAGAAGGACTTCATCGGCAAGCGGTCCTTCTCCCGCCTCGACACCGCCCGCACCGACCGCAAGCAACTGGTCGGCCTGCTGCCGAGCGACCGTACGACACGGCTGCCCGAGGGCACCCAACTCGTCGCCCCGGACGTCACCTTGGAGACGGTGCCCGTGCCGATGCTCGGCCACGTCACCTCCAGCTACCGCAGCCCGGCCCTCGGCCGCCCCTTCGCCCTCGCCCTCGTCGCCGACGGGCGGGCAAGGATCGGCGAGACCCTCCTCGCCCCGGTGGGCGAGGAGCTGGTGCCCGTCGAGGTGACCGACTTCGTCCTCTACGACCCCGAAGGGACCAGGCGCGATGGCTGAGCCCGAGCTGACGATCGACGTACGGGTGAGCCCGTTGGCACACCTGGAGGAACGCATGCGCGCCGCCGCCGTCACCGGCCCCCGCGGCGTCACGCTCACCGAGCGGCCGTTCCTCACCATGGTGAACCTGCGTGTCCCACCCGCCTCCGAGGCGGCCGACCGCATCGAGAAGGCCCTGGGAGCACCGCTGCCGGACCGGTGCGGCGACACCACCGCGGCCGGTCCCTGCACGGTGCTCTGGCTGGGCCCCGACGAGTGGCTCGTGCTGTCCCGGGACGAAGGGACCACCGCCGAACTGAGGGACGCCCTGGGCGGCGGCCCGGGGTCGGTCGTGGACGTCTCCGCCAACCGCACCACCGTGGAGCTGAGCGGCCCGTCCGCCCGGCAGGTGCTGGAGAAGGGCTGCCCACTGGACCTGCATCCCCGGGTCTTCGGCCCCGGCCGCGCGGTGTCGACCACGGTGGGCCCCGTCGCCGTACTGCTCTGGCAGGTCGACGACACACCGACGTACCGCCTGCTGCCGCGCTCCTCGTTCGCCGACTACCTCGCCCGCTGGCTCATCGACGCGATGAGCGAGTACCGCGCCCCGGAGGTGCCCTGACGGAACCGGCCGGGTCCGCACTCGGCCCGGTCTGTGCCGGGTCGCCGGCCCCCGCCGTCAGCCCTTGACGGCGGAGCTGGCGACGCCCTGGACGAACCATCGCTGGAAGAAGGCGAAGACGACCAGGACGGGCAGGACCAGGAGCACGCCGAAGGCGAGGATCTGGCCCCAGTCCGGGGGCAGTTGGCCCTGGAAGACGCTCATCTCCAGGGGAAGCGGGCGCACCGAGGGGTCGGAGACCATCAGGACCGGCCAGAGGAAGGAGCCCCACTGGGTGAGGAAGGTGAGGATCGCGACGGAGGCGAAGGCCGGCTTCGACATGGGGACGACGATGGCGAAGAAGGTGCGCCAGGGCCCGGCGCCGTCGATGCGGGCGGCCTCCTCGATGCTCGGCGGGATCGAGCGGAAGAACGTGTGGAACTGGTAGACGGAGAAGGCGTTGGCGATGAAGGGGATCGCCTGGATGAAGAGCGTGTTGCGCTGGTCGTTGAACATGTAGAACAGCGGGACGGCCACCGACTCGAACGGGACGAGCATCAGCAGCAGCACGAGCGTGAACACGGCCTCCCGGCCCCGCCACTTCAGCCGTGACAGGCCGTACGCGGCCATCGAGTTGATGAACAGTCCGCCGGTCACGACCACGAACGCCAGCAGCAGGGACACGCCCATGAAGCGCCAGAAGTAGCCGGTGCTGTCGGAGTTGAGGGCGTCCAGGACGGCCGTGTAGTTGTCGAAGGACAGGTGGGTGGGCAGGAAGCCGGACAGGCCGTTCAGTACTTCGTCCGAGGGCTTGAGGCTGCCCAGGAGCAGGTACAGGACGGGCAGCGCGAAGACGAACGCGAGCACGCCGAGGACCGCGTAGTCGGCGAGGCGGCGCAGCGGGGGGCGGGTCGTGGCCATGGGTCAGTCCTCGTTTCCGGGCCGGACGACGCGGCGCTGGACGAGCGTCAGGACGACGACGATCAGGAAGAAGACGACGGTGATCGCGGACGCCTGCCCGATGTTGTTCTGGTCGAAGGCGGTGGTGACGGCCTGGTACATGACGGTGCGGGTGGCGTCCTCGTCGAGGCCGCCGCCGTGGATGAGGACGTAGACCTGGTCGAAGACCCGGAAGGAGAGCACCGAGGTGAGCATCGCGACGAAGACCAGGGTGCCGCGGATACCGGGCAGTGTGACGTGGCGGAACTGCTGCCAGCGGGAGGCACGGTCGAGGCGGGCGGCTTCGTAGAGTTCGGTGGGGATCTGCTGGAGGCCGGCGAGCAGGATGACCATCTGGAAGCCGACGCCCTGCCAGACGGACAGCACGATGATCGAGGCCATGGCGGTGGCGGCGTCACCGAGCCAGTCGAAGGCGCCCCAGTTGCCGAAACTCACCGCGTGCAGCGCGGAGTTGAGCAGACCCTGGTCGCTGCGGGCGAGGATGAGCCGCCAGATGACGGCGACCAGCGCCATCGGGAAGACCACCGGCATGAAGAACAACGACCGGAAGAGGCCGATGGCCTTGAGCTTGCGGTTGAGCAGGATCGCCAGCGCCAGTGCGAGGCAGGTCTGCAGGGGGACGACGACCACGGCGAAGGTCAGGTTGTTCAGCAGGGCCCGCAGGAACGGGCCGGACAGGTCGGGGTCGGTGAACAGCCGCCGGTACTGCTCCAGCCCGAAGAAGGAGGGAGCCAGCGGGGAGCCGAGGCGCACGTTGTAGAAGGAGAGCACCACGGCGTAGCCGAACGGGACGCCGACGAAGGCGATGAGTCCGGCGACGGCGGGTGTGGACATGAGCAGTCCGTGCACCCATTCGCGGCTCTTGCGGGCTGGCCGGGCCGGCCCGGGGTTCTTCGGGGGCGGGGCCTTGTCCCGGCCGGAGGACACGGCGTGCGCGGGTTCCACGGTCTTCACGGGTGGAGTCCTGTTCCCGGCGGGGGCGAGCGGGCTCTCGCCTGCCCGCCCCCGCCGACGAGTCCTACGGGATCTTGTAGCCGGCGTTGTCGGAGAAGTCCTGGTCGATGGCGCGGGCGGCCTTCTCCAGCGTGCTCTTGGGGTCGGCGCCGCCGTAGATCGAGTTGAGGGCGTCGCTGAACTTCGCGGTGATGGTGGGGTATCCGGCGGTGACCGGGCGGGTGACGGCGACGCAGGACTTGGTGATGTCGCTGTCGCCGCAGGGCCTGGCGAGCTGGTCGGCGAAGAGCTGGAGCGGGCCGCCCCGTTTGTACAGGGGGCTCTTGGCCAGGGCGGACCTGGTGGCGGGCACCGCGCCGTTCGCCGTCGTCATGGCCGTGACGTTGGTGTCGTTCAGGAGGTAGTCCAGAAAGGCGCCGGCGGCCTTGGCGTTCTTGCTGTCGGCGCCGATGCCCCAGGCCCAGGAGCCCTGGCCGGTCTTGGGTCCGTTGCCGAAGTCGGGCAGCGGCAGCACGACGAGGTCGTCGCCGAGGGCCTTGCTGTAGGCGGGGTACATCCAGTGGCCGACCCAGCTGAGTGCGACGCGGCCCTTGGCGAAGGCGTTGCCGTCGGTGTTGGGGTCGACGTAGGGCTTCCAGGACTGGAAGGTCTTCATCGCGGAGACCACGGCCGGGGTGTCGAGGGCGCCCTCGGCCTTGCCGTCCTTGAGCAGGGAGCCGCCGGCGGACCAGACGACGGGGGAGAAGCCGTAGGTGCCCCACTCGTTGTTGAAGCCGCTGTTCTCCTGGAGGTCGAGGACCTTGCCGTCGGAGTCCTTGGCCTTCAGGGCCTTGAGCGCGGCGGTGAACCCGTCCGCGGTCCAGTCGTCGGACAGACCGGTGGGGTACTTCACGCCGGCGGCGTCCAGGAGCTTCTTGTTGCCGAAGACGCCGAGCCCGGAGTCGTACATGCCCAGGCCGTAGTGCTTGCCGCTGATCTCGCCCTGCGCCTTGCCGGCGTCGGTCGCGTCGGCCATCGTCCGTGAGGACACATAGGAGTCGATCGGGGCGAGCTTGTTGGTGTAGACGAAGTTCGCCATGGTCGGGCCGTCGAACTCCATCACGTCCGGCAGCTCGGAGGCGTCGGTGGCGGTGATGGTCTTGGTGTAGTCGTTGCCGGGGATCAGCTTCAGCTCGACCTTGACGTTCTTCTGCGAGGAGTTGAAGTTCCTCACCGCGTTCTGCAACGCGGTGTCCTCGCTCTTCTGGCCCTGGTGGGCCCACACGCTGATGGTGCCCTTGCCGCTGCCCGCCTCGGCGGAGGCGTCCGAGCCGCCGCCTCCGCCGCAGGCGGCCAGTGCGACCAGGGGCAGGGCGAGGGCCAGACCGGTGCGGGCCGTGCGGCGATACCTTCTGCTGTGTGCGTCCATGGGCGGATGCCTCCGTGCGTCAGTGCGGGGTGAGGGTGCCAACTGCGGTGGTTCTTGCGGCGTGGGGCGGGGCGTGGGGCTGAAGGGCCCACGGGTGTGCGGGGGTCACTGCGGTCCGCGCGGGGCCGGCGGAGCGGTCGTGTCGCGCAGGACGAAACGGATGGGCATCTGCACGTGCCCGGGTGTCCCGGCCTCCGGTTCGTCCAGCTGCTGGAGCAGCAGGCGGGCGGCTTCGGCGCCTTGACCGGCGACCGGCTGGGCGACGGTCGTCAGCCCGATCACATCGGAGAGTTCGTGGTCGTCGAAACCGACGATGGACACGTCGTCGGGCACCTTCAGACGGTGGCGGCGCAGGGCGCGCAGGGCGCCCATCGCCATCTCGTCGGACTGGGCGAACACCGCGGTCGGCGGCCGGGAGACGACGAGGAGCTCGGTCATGGCCCGCTCGCCGCCCTCCACGGTGTAGTCGCCGTCCGCCTCCAGCGCCGGATCGTGCGCGATCCCGGCGTCGGCCAGCACGTCCAGGTAGGCCCGGCGGCGGTCGACGGGAGTGGTCCAGTGCAGGGGCTCGCTGGCCCCGGAGACCATGCCGATCCTGCGGTGCCCGAGGTTCACCAGATGCCGTACGGCGCTCTCCGCGCCGACCCGGTCGTCGATGCCGACCACGGTGAAGCCCTCCCTCGCCCCACCGACGGTGCTGGCCAGCGGCACCCCCAGAGAGCGCAGCGCGGCGGCCTCCTCCTCGTCGGGGATCAGCAGGGAGAGCACGGCGTCCACCCGCTTGCGCACCGGCAGCTTGGTGAAGAAACGCTTGCGCGTCTCCGGCGAGCCCAGGTTGTACAGCAGGACGTCGTAGCCGGCGGCGCTGAACACCTGCTCCGCCGCGTCGAGCACGGTGCCGAAGAACCAGCGGCCGATGTACGGGGCGATGACCCCGATGGTGAAGGTGCGCCCGCTGGCCAGGCTGGAGGCCGAGCGCGAGGCGGTGTAGCCGAGCCGGGCGGCGACGGCCGCGATCTGGTCCCGCACCTCGTCGGACACGCCCGGCCGGCCGCGCAGGGCGCGGGACACGGTGGACGCGGAGACTCCGGCGGCGCGGGCGACATCGGTGATGCGAGCCGTCACGGCGCACTTCCTCCCGTTGGGTTCACGTCGGTGTGATCTGTGGGTGACGTGACCGTAGACCCGCCCTTGTTGTTGCGCAAGCGTTTGCGTTCATATTTACTTGGGCCGATTCTCAAGTGAGACCTTGATTGCCAGTGGTCAGCGCACGCGTTTGGGCGCTCCGAGCCGACAGGAACCGCGCATGCGATACGCCCCGCCCGGCCTCGTGGTCAACGACTTCGCCGTCCTGCGTGACGACGACGGCACGTACACGGTGCTGCACCTGCAGGGCCCCTGGACCGAGGAGTTCGACCACCTGCGGATGGAGACCTCCTACGGCCGGGCCACCTCCACCGACCTGGTCGACTGGCGGCCCGCGGGCCCGGCCTTCGGCACCGGTCTGCCCGGCCGCTTCGACCATCAGGCCGTGTGGACGATGCACCCGATCCGGCACGGCGACGGAACGGCGATGTTCTACACCGGGGTGAGCGGACTGACCGCGCGGGGCTGGCCGCTCCAGTCCGTCGGCCTCGCGTACTCCGACCGCACCGACGGCACCGGCTGGCGCCGCCACGGCACCGGACCCGTCGTGGAGGCCGACGGCCGCTGGTACCGCACCGGGGAGCGCATGGGCTGGCGCGACCCCTTCGTCGTCCCCGACGACGAGGGCGACGGCTGGGTCATGGTGATCTGCGCCGCCGACGCCTCCCTGCCCGTCGAGGTCAGCGGCTGCGTCGCCTGGGCCACCTCCGACGACCTGGAGCGGTGGACCGTGCACCCGCCGCTCGTCTCCCCGGGGGACGTCGACGAGCTGGAATGCCCGGTCCTGGAACGCCTCGACGACGGCAGCTGGCTGCTGCTCGGCTCGATCGGCGCCAGCCGCGGCTTCGAGGCGTGGACCGCGCCCCGCCTGCGCGGCCCCTGGACCCGCCGCGGCCCGCTGGGCCCCAGCGGCTCCTACGCTCCCCGGATCGTCGCCGCACCCGACGGCTCCCGCGTCGTCGTGCACACCACCCCCCGCCGTGTCGGCCTCACCGACACCGGCGAACGCTGCCGCGGCATGCTCGCCCAGCCCAAACTCCTGGTCACCCCGCCGGACGAGGCACCCCGCCTGGAGTGGTGGCCGGGCCTGGACACCTGGCTCGGCGAGGAGAGCACCCGGCCCGCGCCGCACGCGGTCGGCGACCTGGAGATATCAGGCCCCGCCGAGATCACCCTGCGCACCGCCGCCCCCGGCGGCGACGAGCCCGCACTCGTCGTCGGCTGCGACGGCAAGAACCTCTGGGTGACCGGCCCGGACGGCACCCGCCTCGGCGAGACGATCCTGACCGAACCCGCCGCCACCTTGCGGATCCTGACCATCGGTGAGTACGTCGAGGTCTACGCCGACGGCGTCTTCGCCCTCAACGCCCTGTGCTACTCCGGCCACCCCGCCCGGTGGACCACCGTCACCGACGGCCGCGCCCGCACCCTTCCGGTCCGCCCGATCCGCCTCCCCGACCCCCGCCGCGACGACGCCTCGGCGATCTGGCCCGGTCCGACAGCCCGCTGACCGCCCTCTCCGCGCCCCACCCGGCTATTCCTGGAGGTACGGATGAGCCTCTCTTCCTGGAGTACGGATGAGCCTGGCGACGCATGCCGTCGCGCTGTACTTGCCGGTGACTCGGCCCGCGCCGGTCTCGCGCTCGGCATCGCCCGGCGACTCCCGGCGGCAGACCTACCCCGGCACCGCCGGACCGTCCTGATCTCGGATATCTCCCGGTGGGCGACGGAGTCCGGCCGCCCCGCCCCTCACGGCGTGGAGAACAGGCCGGGACCCGAAGGCGAGGAGCCGCCGGCGCCGACGCCGTTCGTGACCCGCAGGAAGTCCAGCTTCTCCGCTTCGGCGGACCCCGCGGCCACCGTGTAGAGGACGAGGCGGATGTCGCAGCCGGGGACGGTGAGCACGTCGCAGTCGCAGACGACCTCGCCGACCTGGGGGTGCGCGATGGTCTTGCGGGAGGACACGTGCGGTCCGACCGCACCGTCGTCCCACAGCCGGGCGAACTCCGCACTGGTGGAGCGCAGTTCAGCGACCAGATCGAGCAGCCCATGGTCGTGGGGGTAGGTGACGAGCGCCGTGCGCAGATCGGCGACGAGGGCGGGGCGCAGGGCGTCGCCGTCATCGACCACGGGCCAGGCCGCGAGCCCCTGGGGGCCCGTGGTGAAGACCGCTCGCAGCAGGTTCCGCTCGACGGGTGTCCGTGTGCTCGGGTCCCCCAGCAGCACGGTCCATGCGGGCGTCCAGGACAGCAGCGTCCAGTCGGCACTGAACACACCCACCGGGAACTCACCGAGGCGAGCCAGCATCCGCTGGACCCCCGCGGGAACATGCGTGGAGACCGTCCCCTCCTGTGGTGGGAGGAGGCCGGCCAGCCGGTAGGCGTGGTCGCGTTCGGCAGGCTGCAACTGCAGGGCCCTGGCGAGGCTCGCGACGACCTGCGCCGAGGGGCTGGTGGCGCGCCCCTGTTCCAGGCGGACCACGTAGTCGACGGACAGCCCGGCGAGGTCGGCCAGTTCCTCGCGCCGCAGCCCCACCGCCCGGCGCCCGGGTCGTGCGGGCCGGCCGACGTCCAGGGGAGAGAGCCGGTCGCGCCAGCGGCGCAATGCCGTTCCAAGGGTCTCGTCCACTCGACCATTGTGTCCGTCGGCGGGTCGACGTGCCTGGTACTGGCTGTCCTACCGTCGTAGAGGGCACTGGCAGTCCGCTTCCGGCGGTCCGAGGGTGAAGGCATGACGACAACATTCATCACCGGAGCCAACAAGTCCCTCGGGTACGAGACCGCCCGCCGCCTGATCGAGGCCGGCCACACCGTCCTGGTCGGTGCGCGTGATCCGGAGCGTGGCCGTGCGGCCGCCGACGCGCTCGGGGCGCGTTTCGTGCAGATCGACGTGACCGACGACGCGTCGGTGGCCGCGTCCGCCGCCGACATCGAAGCCCGAGAGGGGGCCATCGACGTCCTCATCAACAACGCCGGTGTCTTGGGCACTCACAGCCCCGCCGACCAGATCACGGCCGGTGACGCGTCCGAGGTGTTCGAGGTCAATGTCATCGGGGTCGTCCGGGTGACGCACGCGTTCCTTCCCCTCCTGCGCAAGTCCGCGCAGCCCGTCATCGTCAACGTCTCCAGCGGCATGGGGTCGTTCACCCTGACCCACGACACCGAGCGCGCCGAGGGCCGGAACCTCGCACCGCTCTACACGGCGTCGAAAGCCGCCGTGACCATGCTGACCACGCAGTACGCGAAGGCATGGCCGGACGTGAAGGTGAACGCGGCCGACCCGGGCTACACCGCGACCGACTTCAACGGACACAGCGGCCCGCAGACGGTGACCGAGGGGACCGACGCGATCGTCGCACTCGCCACCATCGGACCGGACGGACCGACCGGAACCTTCCGCGACCGTCACGGTGCGGTGGCGTGGTGACCCGACCCTGAATACCCGGCTGCGGCCGATGGCGAGGGCGCCGGGCGGGCCTGCGACGAGGGGGAGACGGTGGACGGGATCCGGTGGTGGGCAACGGCGGAGGAAGTCGATCTCGGCTACCGGGTGCTGTTCGCACGAGGTCTGAGCCCGGCCGGTCTGTTGACGCGGCTCGGAGTGGAGGTGGAGGCCGGTCACGGACCCGGCGACTCGGCGCGGTCCTCGAACTGCCTGGCACACGTGATGCGAACAGCAGGGGTGGGTCGGTCCGCTCCAAGGGCCCGGCTCAGGTGGTGGTGTGTGGCTCGCGCACGGGTCGGCCGGTAATTCGTTTGCCGCGGCGGCGAGTTGACGCTGGACTGGGGCGGGCCGTTACGGGGCGGTGGTGGCCGGTATTCCAGGAAGGCAGTGGCCATGATCGAGATCCGTTCCACGACCGATGAGGACTTCGACGTTTTCGTCGACACCCTCCACGCCGCGTTCGGCCGCTTCCCGGGCACCCCGGTCGATGGCGGCGGGGTGTGGTGGGCGGCACTGGAGATGGACCGCGGTCTGCTCGCCGTGACGGCGGACGGGCGGCCCGTCGGCACCGCCGGTGCGTACTCGTTCGAACTGACCCTGCCCGGTGAGGTCCTCGTCCCGACCGCCGGGGTGACCGTCGTGGGCGTGCTGCCCTCGCACCGGCGCCAGGGCGTGCTCACCGCGATGATGCGCCACCAGCTCGCCGAACTGCGGGCCCGCGGGGAGATGCTCTCGGTACTGCTGGCCTCGGAGGCCCTGATCTACGGAAGGTTCGGCTACGGACCGGCCACCTACACACAGCGGCTGACGGTGCCGCGCCACCGGAGTGCCCTGACTGTTCCCCGGTCCCGCGTGACGGCCGGGATCGCGGCGGCCGACTCGGACACCGGCTCAGACACTGGCTCGGACACCGGCTCTATCGAGGTCCTGCGGCGTGCCGGATGCGGCGAGATCCTGGAAGAGGTCTACGACCGTTACCGCCGCGCACAGCCCGGCGCCCTGTCCCGGCCGCACCGCTGGTGGGCTTCGGGCGCGGGGCAGCCTCCGGTCTCCTCGGCGCCGTGCTACGTCGCCGTCCACCGGGACGCGGGTGGTGTCCCGGACGGGTACGCCAGCTATGCGGTCGGCGATTCCGGCACGTTGACGGTGGACGAGACGATCGCCGGCGACGATGCCGTCTTCACCGCCCTGGCCCGGTTCGTGCTCGGCCACGACCTGGTCACCGAGGTGGTGTTCAAGCACGTCCCGCCCGGGCATCCGCTGCGCTGGCAGCTGGCCGACTTCCGCGCCGGCCAGGTGAGCGACGACACCGACTGGCTGTGGGTGCGGCTGCTGGACATCCCGCGTGCGCTGGCCGCCCGCCGCTGGTTCACGGACGGCGACCTGGTCTTCAACGTCGACGATCCCTTCCTCGGCGAACGCCGCCGTTACCTGCTGAGCGTCCGGGACGGCAAGGCCGACTGCGTCCCCACCGGCCAGGAGCCCGACCTGTCCCTGGACGTGAGCGATCTGGGCTCCGTCTACCTCGGCGGCACCGCCCCGAGCACGCTGGTACGCGCCGGACACATCCGGGCCCACCGCCCGGGCGCGGCCCCGCTGGCGGATGCCCTCTTCCGCGCCGAACGCCCGCCGCACTGCCTGCACTGGTTCTGACGACCGGTCTGCAACCCTGTGGCGGAGCCTCGGCGACACCGGTAGCTTCATCGCGGTGATATCGCTGGAGACGCAGGGCCGCGTGTCGATGAGCGACGAGGCGCAACTCCGCTGGATGGCGCTGGGGGACACGACCCGGCGGCTGGGGGACACCACCCGGCAGCCGCCCGTGGTGATGCTCCACGGCGGTCCGGGGCTGCCGGACTATCTGGGCGATGTCGCCGCCATGGTCGCGGACATCGCGCCCGTGTACCGGTACGACCAGCGGGGCACGGGCCGATCCCCATGGCAGGGCCCCCATTCCTTCGCCCGGCATGTCGACGATCTCGCCGAGTTGCTCGACGCATGGGACGTGCCCAGAGCCGTGCTGATCGGGCACTCCTACGGCACCGATCTGGCGAGCCGGTTCTGCCTGAGGCACTCTGACCGGGTCGCCGCACTGCTGCTGATGTGCGGGCCGTTCGTCGGTGATTGGCGCAGCGGGGACCGAGCGGAGCGAGGCCGCCGCATGTCCCCGGCACAGCGGGAACGGCTCCGCGCCTTGGAGGGGCTGCCGCACCGCACGGAGGAGCAGGAAGTCGAGTTGCTCACGCTGGCCTGGTTCACCGACCACGCCGATCCAGAACGCGGGTGGCACTGGGCCGCCCAGGGTGCCCGGCGGCGTCGCCCGGTCAACTGGTCCATGAACGGCGAACTCGGGAAGGAAAGGCGCGCGGATCCGCTCGACGGGCACCTTGCCGAACTGCGCGCGTGCCTGCCCGCGCGGACGGAGCTCCTCGGTGGGGCCGACGATCCCCGCCCTGTGTCGGCGCTCGAGTCACTCGCGCTGCGGCTCTCCGTCCCACTGACCCGGATCGATGGCGCAGGGCACGAGCCCTGGTGGGAGCGGCCCGACGCCGTGCGTACGCACCTTCGGCGGTTCGTGAAGGACGCCGTGCGGACACAGAACGTCGACGGGTCGGCCGGCTGACCTCGCGCCGTTCCTCTATGCTCCGTGGAGGTCATCAACCACCGCATGACATCTGCCCGGTGACGGAGTCGGCGTGGGGTGCGCGTCCCCGCTCCACGCCACCACTGGACGGCTTCAGGCGCAGCCACGGGTCGGCACATCCGGACGCCGACGACCTCGTGTGGCGCGTCCCGCCGGGCGGCGAAGAGGATGCGTCGTGCCTACGGCATCGGCGAACTACCGTACTCTGCTGCGCACATCGGGTGCCGCGGCCTTCTTCCTGCCCGCGGCTGTCGGGCGTCTCGGCATCGCCATGATGGGGATCGGCATCGTCTGGCTGGTGCACGCGCGCACCGGTTCGTATGCCAC
The DNA here is from genome assembly GCF_021173675.1 of Streptomyces lincolnensis. Taxonomy (GTDB): domain Bacteria; phylum Actinomycetota; class Actinomycetes; order Streptomycetales; family Streptomycetaceae; genus Streptomyces; species Streptomyces lincolnensis_B. The sequence continues at coordinate 605,218 of NZ_JAIHON010000003.1, forward strand.
CGCGGGTCTGGTCACGGGCGCCTTCGCGGTCGCGGACGCCGTCGCCGGTCCCCAAATCGGCCGCCTTGTCGACCGGTTCGGGCAGCGACGGGTGCTTGCCTGCGCGCTGGCAGCACATGCCGGGGCTGTGGCGCTGCTGCTCACCGGTGCCGTTCCGGATCTGGCCGCCGCCGTGCTCGTCGGGGCAACGCTGCCCCAGCTCGGTGCCCTGTCCGCCGCCCGCTGGTCCGCCCTGCTGTCCGGCGAACGGGCTGCCTTGCTGCCCACCGCCTTCGCCCTGGAGGCCCTTGCCAACGGCGTGTCCTACCTGGCCGGCCCGGCCCTGGTGAGCGTCCTCGGAGCGGCAGGCCACCCGGGCACCGGGGTGCTGCTCGCCGCCGCGCTCGTCATCGGCGGCGGGCTCGCGCTCGCCGCCCAGCGCCGCACCATGCCACCCCTCACCGGACGTGCCGAACGGCGGCACGCCGGACGCGCCCTGCTCCGCCCCGCATTCCTGCGCCAGGTCGCGCTCGCCCTCGCGCTCGGCGTGTTCTTCGGTGCGATGCAGGTGTCCGTCGCCGCCTACGCCGTGGGAAGGGGCACGCCGGACATGGCGGCGCTGCTCTACGCCGCCTCCAACTGCACCAACCTGGTGGGCGGTTGGGCCTACGGCGCATGGCGCCACGGCGGCTCACCCCGACGCCGTCAGACCGCGGCCGCCGCCTGCCTCACCCTCGCGAGCCTCCCGCTGACCTTCCTCGATACGCCCCTAGGGGTCGGCGCCACCCTCGCTCTGACCGGCCTCATGGTGCCCGTCCTGCTGATCCTCGCTTCCGTCCTCACGGAGTCCTCGGTCCCGCGAGCGGTCCTCACCCAGGCATTCACCTGGGGCAACTCCGCAAGCGCGGCTGGATCCGCGGGTGCCGCGGCACTCGCGGGGCGCATGGTGGACACCGACGGTGCGCACAGCGGTTTCGCCGTGGCGGCGGGAGCCGCGGTCATGATGACACTCCTGACACTCGGCGGCCCACGGAACCCATCCCCGGACGGGCAGAACCCGCCCCCGCCCACAGGAACAACGACTCCGAGCCCTCCGGCCACACTCCGAGATCCCTGATAAAGAACCGCCGAAGCAACACGGCCTGAGCCGTCCGGTGAACCGGACTGTCCGGCGGAAGCAACAAGCCGGTCCGGCTGTGGTGTTCCACATCAACGCGGCCCGGGGAATGCCGCTGCCGGCGAGGTCTTCAACCATTGGTACCCGGCTTGCGCCTCTGATGGACTGACGTCCCGCCGTGAGTCTGCTGTATGACGGAGGTAGTGGTTGTGACGGAATATGACGTGCTTGCCGAGGTGTACGAATGGCTCATCTCGGATGCAAAGCTGCCTCCCGCCGAGTTCGTTGCATCGTTCGATGACGTCCTCAGTCTCCTGCCGTCGAACGCTCGCGTCCTCGACTGTTCGTGCGGAACCGGACAGCTGGCGGTTGGCCTCGCCGGTCGTGGCATGCAGGTCGTCGCAACTGACGCCAGCGAAGCGATGGTTCGCCGGACCGCGGAGCTGGCTGAGCAGTTCGGGGCCTCCGTCCAGGCCATGCGGGCGAACTGGGAAGAGTTGCCCGATCATTTCGAGGACGACACGTTCGACATGGTGTTCTGCATTGGCAATTCGCTTCACCATGCCGCGGGCGCGACAGGCAGGGGCGCTGCTCTGGAGTCGATGTCACGGCTTCTGCGTCCTGGCGGGCGCTTGGTGCTCACATCCCGCACGTGGGAACTCGTCAGGGCCAGAGGTTCCCGGCTGGACATCGGGGACCGACTCGTCCGACGAAACGGTCGCGATGCCGTCGTGGTCTACCGCTGGGAGATCGCGCCGCATTGGGAGGATGAGCACCACATCGAGATCGCGATCGCCCAAGTTGATGCGACTGGGCTGGTCCTTGTCCGCTCGGAACTGCTGTCCTGCTGGCCCTACCGGTACGAGGAACTCGAAGCCGAGCTGCACCGGGTCGGACTCCGGACGGAAGTGAGCACGTTCGATCTCGAGGCCGAGAACTACATGGTGGTCGCGAGCAAGGCATAGACACCGGGCTCTCAGCCCACCGCTGATAAGTCGGTCACCACCACACCGCGATGGCGGCCCTTCGTGAGCAAGCTGAACCGCAAAGAGTTCTTCGCGAAAAGTTCTTTGCGAAGAACTCTTTGCGGTTTACGGTGGGTGTATGGCTGATGCAGTGGAGGGGCCGGAGGGCCCGCACGGTGATGAGGACTCGGTGGTCCTGGATGCCAAGGGGCTGCGTGCCCTGGCGCACCCGGTGCGTGTGCAGTTGGTCGGGCTGCTGCGCAAGTACGGTCCGTCGACGGCCACCCGCCTCGCGGAGCGGCTGGGTGTGAATTCCGGTACGGCCAGCTACCACCTCCGGCAACTGGGCGCGGCAGGCTTCGTAGAGGAGGACACCGAACGCGGCAACGCGCGAGAGCGCTGGTGGCGTTCGGTGCACCGGACGACCTGGTTCAACGATCCGGAGCTGGCCGAGCGGGAGCCCGAGGCCGCGTTGGCCTACCTGCAGTCCGTCGCCGCCATTTACACCCTGCGCACGCAGCAGACCCTGAACGGGCTTCAGACGATGTCCCGCGCATGGCGGAACACCTTCGACATGAGCGACTGGGCCCTGCGGCTCACGCCCGAGGAGGCCGCCGCCCTGTGCCGGGAGTTGATGGAAGTCGTCGAACGCTACCGGCGGGACGCGCCGGAGACGGCGGCGAGTGCCCCCGAGGGAGCCGAACGGGTCACCGTGATCACGCAGATCCTGCCCGAACTGGACGGGCCTGCCGCGTCGCCGCGTCCTTCCGGCCCTGAGGAAGAGGAAGGAAATCCGACGTGACGACCGACGGCGCCTCGCAGTCCGGCGGCATAGGCGGCATACCCGGCAAGAGATCCGGCAAGAGGTCCTTACGTCCGCTGGGCGGAGTGCTGGCGGCCATGGCCGTGTCCCTGACCGGCACAAGGATCTCCGTCGTGGCCCTGCCCTGGTTCGTCCTCGTCACGACCGGCAGCGCCACCCAGACCGGACTGGTCGCCTTCTGCGAGATGACGCCCTACGTGGTGGTCAAGGCGTTCACCGGACCGCTGGTGGACCGGATCGGCGCGCGGGCCGTCTCCTGGAGCACCGATCTGGCCAGCGCGACCGCCGCCGCCGCGGTTCCCCTGCTCCACCTCCTGGACCTGCTCTCCTTTCCCCTCCTGCTGATCCTGGTCGCGCTGATCGGCGCGGCCCGGGGGCCCGGCGACCTGGCCAAGGAGGTGATGATTCCGGAGGCGGCCGAGCACGGCCGGGTGCCGCTGGAGCGGGCCACCGGCCTGTCCGGCGTGATCGAGAGACTCGCCTCCACCGTCGGCCTGGCGGTCGGCGGATCCCTGGTGGCACTGCTCGGTCCCCTGACCGGACTCGCCGTCAACGCGGGCTGCTTCGCCCTCGGATCGGTGATCATCAAACTCGCGCTGCCTCGCGGCATGGGACACGGGGCCCAGGAGGCCGCCTCGCCTGCCGGTGAGGTGGCACCGGGCTACTGGCGGCGGTTCGGCGAGGGGTTCACCTTCCTGCGCGGCGAGCCGCTGCTGCTCACCGTCATCGTCATGGTCGGCATCACCAACCTGCTGGACGCGGCGATCTCCTCGGTGCTCGTACCCGTCTGGGCCATGGAGTCCGGCAACGGGCCGACCGCGATCGGCCTGATGGGCGGCGTCATGGGGGCCGCGGGAGTCGGCGGGAGCCTGATCGCCGCGCTGGTCGCGCACCGGCTGCGGCGGCGGGTGGTGGTTCTCACCGGATTCCTGCTGGCCGGTGCACCAAGGTTCCTGATCCTCGCCCTCGATGCCCCGCTGGGGGTGGTGCTGGCCGTTTTCGCGGTCAGCGGCTTCGGCGCCGGCTTCATCAACCCGGTGCTGGGGGCCGTCCTCGTCGAACGGGTGCCGCGCCGGATGCTGGGCCGGGTCAACGCCCTCGGTGACTCGCTGGCCTGGGCCGGTATCCCTCTCGGCGGGCTGCTCGCCGGGGTCGCGGTGACCGCTGCCGGACTCGTACCGGTGCTGCTCGTCGGCGGTGCCGCGTACTTCCTGACCACGAATCTGGCTGGACTGCGTCGGGAATGGCGCGAGATGGACCGTACGCGTGGGCGGGGCGCCCTGAACCCGCATACCGCGCACTCATCGGCGGCGCCGAACGCCGGCATTCGCTGAGAGCTCGACCCTGGTGACCTACCATTAAACATCTGTGGAAGATAGTTCTTCGGAAGATGTGTGATGGCTGACCTGAAGCGGCTGTACCGGGAGCTGGTCTCGCTGGAGATCGAGCTGTGGACCGGCATCGAGACGCGGTTGCGGGCCGAGTACAACCTGCCGCTGACCTCGTTCGAGGTGCTGCACCTGCTGGTGCGTCGACCCGGTCCGCGGATCCAGGACATCGCGGAGGAGTTCTCGATCACCGTGGGCGGCACGAGCAAGGTGGTCGACCGTCTGGAGACCGCGGGCCTGTGTGAGCGGCGTGCCAATCCCCACGACCGCCGTTCCTCGATCGTCGAGTTGACACCCGAGGGACGGAAACTGGTGGACGGAGCACTGAAGGTCTTCGAGGACGAACTGGAACTGCGGATCGGGTCGGTGATCTCCGAGCAGTCCGTGCGCGAGGTGACGGCGGTCCTCAGCACGCTGCGGGCAGCCGGTCGGGCCCTGGACGCGGAGCGGAAGGCCGCCGGGCAGACGCCGGTCCCGGGCGCGCGGGCGCCGAAGCAGCCCGGCCGCCCGGCGTCGTGAGCCGCGACGACTCCGGTCGGTCGGCGATGCCGTAGAAGGGGATGACCTGTGAAGCGGATGGTGGCCGGCGGTGTCCCGCAGCCGGGCGAAGGTGAAGCCCGCGAAGTCGGAGGCCGGTGCCATGAGCACCTCGGCGCCGAGTTCCTGGCCGCGCTCGACAGTCGCGGGCACGGACAAGCGGCGGGGCGCACCGCCACCGGTGACAAGGTCGGCGGCCCGCGTCAGACGGTGGCGTCCGCCTCGGCATCCGGCACCGCCATGGCCCAGGTGCCCATGGCGTCCAGGACATCGCGCAACCCCTCGCCGAGAGGAGTCAGCGCGTACTCGACGCGCGGCGGGATCTCCGCGTAGGACGTGCGGGTGACGATGCCGTGCCGCTCGAACTGGCGCAGCCGGCTGGTGAGGGTGTGCGGGCTGATGCCGGGCAGGGCGTCACGCAGCTGGTTGAAGCGGTGAGGGCCGTGCAGCAGTTCGCGCACGATCAGGGTGGCCCACGGGCCGTTGAGCAGCGTGAGGAACCGGGCGACGCCGCACTCGGGGAGACAGGGATCAGTCACATTCTTGACCGTACTCCATTAGTGCAGTTGATGTAACTGGTGCTGCTCATGCACTAATGACGTCATGACCTACGTGATTCACGGCGCCACCGGCGCCCAGGGTGCCCCCGTCGTCGCCGTTCTCTCCGCCGCGGGCAAGTCCGTGACGGCTCTGACCCGAAACGCGGACACCGTCGTGCCCGGCGCGCAGCGCGTCGTGGTCGCCGGCTACGGCTCCACCGCCGAGCTGACCGAGGCGTACCGCGGTGCGGACGGGGTGTTCGTTCACCTGCCGGTGGTCGCCGAAGAGGACCGCCAGACCTATGCGCGCAACATCCTCGCCGCCGTCCGCGCGGCCCGCCCGGCCCGAGTGGTGTTCTCCACCAGCGGCGCCCCGAGCGACCCCGAAAGCGGCGGCGCGGCCGCGGTGCTGGCCGGTGGCCTGGCGGACACCGGGGTGTCCCATGCGGTGATCACGCCCACGTTCTACCTGGAGAACCTGCTCATGCCGTACGTCCTCGACGCGGTCCGCGAGCGAGGCGTACTGCCCTACCCGATCCGCGCAGACTTCCCGGCCTCCTGGGCGTCGCACCTGGACATCGCCGATGTCGCCGCCGCCCTGTTCGACCGCCCGGACATCACCGGGGCGGTCTCCGTCGGCCAGTACCCGGCGATCACCGGACCGGACCTGGCCGAGGCGTTCGGCGCCCACTTCGACAAGGACGTGACCTTCGAGCAGCTCACCCCCGAGCAGTTCCGCAGCTCCGTCGCACCCCTGATCGGCGAAGGTCCCGCCGCCGACGTCGCCGGGTTCTACGCGAGCGTGAGCACGCTTCCGCACCGCTCGATCACCCCCGAGAACTCCGCCCAGAAACTGTTCGGCATCACCCCCCGCACCACCGGACAGTGGCTGACCGACATCGGCCTCTGACCGCAACCGCAACGCCAACCGCGGTCGGCGGCGGCCGAGTTCGTCGGTCAGGGCTTGGCGGCCCGACCTACTCGATGGGCGGTCTGCCAAGCCCTCACGTCCCACTGAGCTGCTGGGCGCCGGAAGTCAATCGGTCGTCGGTGCCCCCTGCGCTCCATAATTGCATGATGCAAAATGAGGCGTCAGCCCCAGCGGACCTCCGTGGCCCTCCGTTCGGGACTGGCGAGGCGCGCCGACTTCGGCACGGTAGAAGGAGCGTATGCCGGAGCGTGAGGTCCCCGCGGGGGCGATGGGCGATGTTGACGTGGTGACCCGTGCGGTGCCGACCGCGTCGCGACTGCTGGTGACGCTCTCCGCCCGCTCCCTCGCCGCGGTCGAGGAACGCGTGATGCTTCCTCAGTTCAGGATGCTGGTGATGCTGTCCACGCGCGGGGCCACCAAGCTGGTCGCGCTCGCAGACCTGCTCCAGGTGGCGCCTTCCACCGCGATGCGGATGGTGGACCGGCTGATTGCGGCCGGGCTGGCCGAGCGGCACCTCAATCCCGACAACCGCCGCGAGACTCTCCTGCAGCTCACCGAGGAAGGCCGGCGTACGGTCCAGGACGTCACCGCCCGACGGCGCACCGAGATCGGCGCGATCGTCGAACGACTCACCCCGGCGCGGCGTCTGGCACTCATGGAAGGCCTCGCCGCCTTCAACGAAGCCGGGGGAGAGTCGTCGGTTCCGCGGTCGACGACGTGGCGCACCCGCTGGGGTGGACGGTGGACCTCCCCGCGGCCCGTGACGGCTGACCCGACCGTGCTATTTATATTCCATGGAAGCAACTTCTGAGGATTGTTTTATAGTGGGGAGATCGGGCTGACGCAACGGGCAGCCGATCGGTCCGGCGGCCGAAGAGCCTCGGACGGCACCCAGGAGGCGGAAGCGATGGCGTACGACGAGGTAGCGGGCGGGGCCGAGCGAGCCGGGGCCCTGGGCGCGCGACGTGCGGATGCGGCGGATCCGCCGTTGGCCATCCAGGTGCACGGCGCGAGGGTCCACAATCTGCAGAACATCGATGTGACGGTGCCGCTGCGCCAACTCGTCGCGGTCGCGGGAGTCTCCGGTTCCGGCAAGTCGTCGCTGGCGATGGGGGTGCTGTACGCGGAGGGCTCACGCCGCTACATCGAGGCCCTGTCCACGTACACCCGCCGACGCATGGCGCAGGCACCGCGCGCGGCGGTGGACAGCGTCGAGCACGTGCCCGCTGCCCTCGCCCTGCGGCAGCGGCCCGGGGTGCCGGGGGTGCGCAGCACTTTCGGTACGTCGACCGAGCTGCTCAACGTGCTCCGCCTGCTGTTTTCCCGGCTGGGATCACACCTGTGCCCCAACGGCCACCGCCAGGACCCGACGATCGACGTCGCCGCGGGACTGACCCTCACCTGCCCCGCGTGCGAGGTGACGTTCTACCCACCGGGCGCGGAGTCGCTGGCCTTCAACTCCGACGGGGCGTGCCCGCGGTGCACCGGCACCGGCACGGTCCGGGAGGTCGACGAAGCCGCTCTCGTCCCCGATCCGCAACGCACCATCGCCGAGGGGGCGGTGGCCCCGTGGTCGATGTTCGGGCTGACGGTGATGCCGCAAGTGGTCGCCGAGCTCGGGGTGCGCACAGACGTGCCGTACGCGCAACTGACCACACACGAGCGAGACGTGGTCATGCACGGCCCCGCGGAGCAGCGGCACATCAGCGTGCGGTCCAAGAACGGCAAGTACTTCGAGCTGGACTTCACCTACCGCAACGCCCGCCGGGCCGTGGAGGAGGCACTGAACAACGCCACCACCGAACGCGGACTGAACCGTGTGAACAGGTTCATCAGTGCCCAGGTCTGCCCGGACTGCCACGGTGCCCGGCTCAGCGAGCAGGCCCGCGCCACTCTCGTGAACGGCGTCAACCTCGCCGAGGCCACCGCGAAGACCCTCGACGAACTCGTCGCCTGGGCCCCCACCCTCGCGGACACCCTGCCGTCCGAGATGCGCTCCATGGCGCGGACCATCGTTGCCACCCTGCTGGAAACGGCTCGCCGCCTGATTGAACTCGGCCTGGGCTACCTCGGCCTGGACCGGGCGAGCTCAACCCTCTCGACCGGCGAGCGGCAACGCGTCCAGCTGGCCCGCGCGGTACGCAACCAGACCACCGGAGTGCTCTACGTCCTCGACGAACCCTCCATCGGCCTGCACCCCTCGAACGTGGACGGCCTGCTCGGCGTCATGCGCGACCTGCTGCGCGACGGCAACTCCGTCGTGCTCGTCGACCACGACGTCCAGGTCCTGCGCGAGGCCGACTGGCTCATCGAGATCGGCCCCGGCTCCGGCACCGAGGGCGGCACCGTCCTGGCCACGGGCGACGTCACCACCCTCGGCAAGGACCCCGACTCCCTGATCGGCGGATTTCTCACCGGGCGCGAACCCGTCCTCGTCCGCACGCGGGCCGACCGTGACGAGATGTTCGACCAGGGCCGCATCCATCTGTCCACCCGTCCGCTGCACACCGTGCACGCCCTGGACGTCGACATCCCGCGAGGCCGCCTGACCGCCGTCACCGGTGTGTCCGGATCGGGCAAGACCACCCTGATTCTCGAAAGTCTCGTCCCCGCGCTCCGGGCGACAACGGCGGGCAGCGCCCTGCCCGACCACGTCACCGCGGTGGACGCGCGGTCCCTCACACGGGTCAACATGGTCGACGCCACCCCCATCGGCACCAACGTCCGCTCCACCGTGGCCACCTACAGCGGTATCCTCGACGACCTGCGCCGCGCCTACGCCACCACCGACACCGCCAGGCAGCGCGGGCTCACCGCCGCGGACTTCTCCTACAACACCGGCTCCCTGCGCTGCCCCCGCTGCGAGGGCACCGGACAGGTCTCCCTCGACGTCCAGTTCCTGCCCGACGTCGACATCGCCTGCCCCGCCTGCGACGGCACCCGTTACGCCCCCGAGGCGGCCGACATCCTCCGCGCGACCCCCGACGGCCCGGCCGACGGGGTCAGTCTGCCCGGCCTGCTTGCCCTCACGGTCAGGCAGGCCGTCGAACAGGTCGCGGACATCCCCCGGGTGAGGAACCGGCTCCAGGCGCTCATCGACCTCGGCCTGGGCTACCTCACCCTCGGCGAAGACACCCCGGCCCTCTCCGGCGGCGAGGCACAGCGGCTCAAGCTCGCCACCGAGCTGACCCGGAACCAGTCCGACACCCTCTTCGTCCTCGACGAACCCAGCGTCGGCCTCCACCCCCTCGACATCCGCACGCTCCTGGACGTCCTGAAGCGGCTGGGTGACAAAGGCGCCACCGTCATCGTCATCGAACACGACCTCGACATGATCGCCAACGCCGACTACGTCATCGACATGGGCCCCGGAGGCGGCGCCGCCGGCGGCACCGTCGTCGCCTCCGGAACGCCCGACGACCTCTCGCGTGATCCGCTCAGCGTCACCGCCCGCTACCTCAGCAACCACCTGCACCCGACGAAGAGGTGAGCCCCGGGGCGGGCCGTACGCCCGCCCTGCAGCTGGGGGATGGCCTGGAAGCCGTTGGCGCAGGTGCCGTCCTCCTGTACGAACGCCACGTGGGTGCGGTGGTTGGCGCTGTCGCTGTTCTGGCCGACCCAGCAGCTCTGGAAGAAGGGCGTGCGGACCCCACTGCCGCCCTCGGGGCGGATCGGGTGCTTGTCCGTCAGTTGCCGGTCCTCGATTGACGTACTGCGACGACGCTGACAGCGACAGCTGGTCAGGATCGGACCCTGCCCTGGTTGTCGACCGCGCGAGCTCCTTGTACCGCCCGACTCCGCCAAGATCCCGAGTTCCAGCAACCGGAGAGCCCTCGAATGTCCAGTGCCACCACCGAGCAGGTCCTCGTCCGTGTGTACGGCGGGCCCACCACCCTCATCGAGTACGGTGGGCTCCGGTTCGTCACCAACCCCACCTTCGCCCCGCCCGGCGAATACCCCGTGCCCCTCCCCGGTGGTCACAAGCTCATCAAGACCAGACCGTCCGCCGTCGCCCCGGCCGACCTCGGCCCCCTCGACGCGGTCCTGCTCTCCCACGACACCCACGACGACAACCTCGACACCACCGGCCGCGCCTTCCTGCCCCACGTACCCGTCGTCTTCACCACCACCAGCGGCGCCGCCCGCCTCGGCGGGAACGCCCACGGACTGACGTTCTGGCAGAGCACCGAACCCTCACCGCCCTGCCCGCCGGATCATCCCCGCCCACTACGACAGCTGGGCCCACCTAAGCAAGGCCGCGCCGACATCGAGACCGCGTTCACCAACGCCGGCCTCACCCACCGCCTCGACTTCGCCGGACAGGCGCCGAATCCACGGCGGTCACCGGCGGACCACACCGCTGGGACTGGCGTTTACCCAGCCTCCGCGGCGCGCAACGAGTAGACCTGTGGGACGCGTTGCCCCGCCGGGAGACGGAAGTGGCCGTGGTCGTGCTCGTGCAGGAACTCCAGGCGGAGGCCCGCGGCAGTCAAGGCGCTGACGACATCGCCGACACCATGACGCCACTCGACGGTGACGGTGGCGGCCATGGGCGCGGCGGCGTCGGCATAGGTGCCGGGAGCGTCCACCACGATCGGGGCGCGGTGGAAGTAGTCCTGCTCGATCGTGCCGTCGTCGGCGAGCAGGTCGGCGACCGGGTGGTACTCGGCCAGGTAGAGGAAGCCCCCTTCGGCGACCAACGCGGCAGCCGTACGTGCCCAGCCGGCGATGTCCGGAAGCCAGCACAGCGCGCCGAAGCCGGTGTAGACGATGTCGAAGCGCTGCCCGTCCAGGGCCTGGACGGCGTCGTACACATCGGCGGTCACGAAGCGGGCGGTGGCGGCGCCGATCCGCGCGGCCAGGTCGCCGGCGACCTTGACGGCGGCCGGGGAGAAATCGAGACCGGTGACGGTGGCTCCGCGTCGGGACCAGGACAGGGTGTCCAGTCCGATATGGCATTGCAGGTGGAGCAGAGTCCTGCCCTGGACGTCACCGACCTCGGCGACCTCGAAGTCCCGGAGCGTGTCCTTGCCCGCGACGAAGGCGGGAAGGTCGTAGAACGGGCCGGACGTGTGGATGGGGACGCGTTCATCCCAGTTGGCGCGGTTGGCCGCGCGCCAGTCGGCGGCTCCTGGGATCGTCGTCACGGCGGGCAACGCTAGCCACGGAGACGGACGGTGATCAATCCATTTCCGCGTCACGGCACGCGTTCAGGCGCTCGCGGTCTCGTCCGGGTGGAGGGCGTCGAGGATGAGGGTGAGACCGAAGGTGAACTCGTCGGCGTAGTCGTAGCCGGGTTTGAGGACGTGCTCGGTGGCCAGCTCGGTGAGGTGGGGGTATTCGTCGGCGGGCATGTCGCGCAGGATGGCGTCAGTGACCTCGTTGAGCTCCGCCGCGCCGGTGAACGGCAGGCTCAGCTCCTGGAGTACGAAGCCGTAGAGGTAGCTGTCGATCAGCGAGATGGCGTGTGCGGCCATGCGGACGGAGAATCCTCCTGCGCGCAACGCGCCGATGACGGCGTCGTGGTGGCGCAGGGTCGCGGGGCCGGGCTGGGAGCGGGAGTCCAACAGGCCGATGGACCACGGGTGGCGCCGCAGGACGGTACGGGCGCAGACCGCGCGGTGGCGCATGGCGGTTTTCCAGTCCGTGTCGCGCCGCGGCAGGTCGATCTCGCCGAAGACCGCGTCCACCATGCCGTCGAGGATGTCCTCCCGGCCTGCCACGTGGTGATAGAGCGACATCGCCTCCACTCCCAGCGGTTCGGCGATGGCCCGCATGGTGAGCGCGGCCGATCCCTTCTCGTCGGCGACCGCCAGCGCCGTACGAATGACGCGCTCGCGACTGAGCGGGGTGCGCGCCGACGCCCTTCGCCGGCCCTTGCCTCCCTCGAGCATCCGCCCCTCCTTTTCCTTCCCTTGACCGCCTTACAGCATAAGGATAGCTTGCCTTACAACATAAGGTCGGCAGTCCGGCAAAGGGGATGCGGCATGAGCACGGATCGTGTGAAGAAGGTCTGCATCGTCGGGGCATCGGGGAAGCTCGGCCAGTACATGGTCGGGCACGCGCTGGAACGCGGCTACGAGGTGGTCGGCGTGTGCCGGGAGCGCAGCGTGCCCAAGTTGGCCGCGTTCGAAGGCCGGATGACCGTGGTCCCCGGACCCACGAACGACCCGGAGGTGATCAGGCGGGCGGTCGCCGGGTGCGACGGGGTGCTGACGGTGCTGGCGCCCTGGGGCGTGCAGCAGTACGCGTCCGGCACGGCGCAGGCGGTACTCGACCACGCGCGGCCGGGCGCGCGCCTGGTCTTCTCCTGCGGCTGGCACATCACGCGCGACGGCAAGGACAAGTACTCGCGCATGTTCACCATGGGCGTCCGGATCGCCGCCGTGCTGGCCAAGCTCGTCCGCGCCGTGGAGATCGACGACCAGGTGGAGGCGTGCCGACGGGTGTTCGCCAGCGGCACGCGGTGGACCGTGGTGCGCGGCAGCAGTCTGGAGGAGGGCGAAAGCCAGGGCCTGCCCGTGTGGAGCCGGCATGTGGGGGATCCGGTCCTGGCCGGCAATCTGACGCGCCGGGTGGACTTCGCACTGTTCATGGTCGAAGCGCTCACCGACGACGCGCTCGTCCAGGAGGCCCCCGCGATCGTCGGCTGCCGAACTCCCAGCGCGGTCGCCCATGCGGGCGGCGCCTCCGACCACGCCTGATACGGGGGGCGACGGCGCCGCCGGCACTGGCCCGGCAGGCAGCTCCGGGGCTCAATCTCCGTGGAGGGCTGGCCTGTTGAAGGCCTGGCGTTGTCGGTGGCGGATGCAAGCATGGTCTGTTGCGCGGGGATCGGCGGCGAGGGAGAGGACGTACACGGTGGTCTGGATCGACAAGTACCAGCGCGCGGACGGGACCGTCGTTCGGGCGCATTCCCGGTGGGCGCAGGGGGCGTGCCGGGAGATGACCGTCTTAGCCGTGGGCGCGTTGGCCGTGGTCGGGATGGGCGGCGGCAGGTGAGCCGCCGCCCGCGCCGCAGGACGCGCCGGCAGCAACAGAGGGACATGCAGTTCGGCGTCCTCGTGGTCGCCGCCGTGGCTGGGGTGGCTCTGGTCGTGACGGTGGTGAACTGGCTGCTCGTCCACTGGTGGGTGCTGCTCGTCGCCGCGGTTCTCGCCGTACTGGCCGGTGCCGGGTGGTGGCAGCGGCGGGTCCAGCGGGCCCGGTGGGAGCAGGCGCGGGCGCGTGCCCTGCGGTACGGGCTGGCGCAGTTGGACGCGCTGACGCACCGGCAGTTCGAGCACGCGATCCGGGACCTGATGTACCGCGACGGCTGTACGGACGCCGTGCAGGTCGGCGGGCAGGGTGACCTGGGGGCGGACGTGAAGGCCACGGACCCTCTGGGGCGGCGCTGGGTGATCCAGTGCAAGCACCGCGGGAACGGCGACCGGGGCGCGGCCGTGGGCACGCCGGATCTTCAGGTGCTGAACGGGACCGGTCGCCCGGTGCATGGGGCGGACGTCGTGGTGATGGTGACCAACGGCAGGATCACCCAGCCCGGCCGGGACTTCGCCCGGCAGCAGCGGCTCCACCTGGTCGACCGACGGGTCCTGGGGGAGTGGGCTGCGGGGTCGCGGCCGCTGTGGGAACTGCTGCGGGCTCTGCCGCCCCCGCGTAGGCCGTCAGCGCTCTCCTGACGGGGTGGCCGGAGCGCCGGCGGCCACTACCGGTATCCGGAATCGGCGGCGTCAGCAAGGAGGACCGCTGGGCCGCTCTCGTCCTGATGTAATGGATGCACTACGGATTCATTGCTTACATCGGGAGGGGTTTTGACTTTCAAGGAAAAGGCCGAAGCGGTAGGAGCATGGGTCGACGGCTGGGCCCTTTCACGTGGCGCGGCTGAACCGGAGTCCAGCCCTTGGGGTTTCACCATCGACGTCGGCCTCTCCCAGCACGTCATGCGTCACGTCCTCACCACCGCCGACGAGGCGACCGTCCGCAAAATCACCGAAAACACCACGGCCCCGGGCGTCTGGCTGAAGACGTTCGTGTCTCCGGAGACGCTCACACCCTGGCTGGCCCCCGGCTGGTCTCTGGCGGGTGGCCCCGGCTTCCTCATGTCCGCCGCGCTGCGCGCCACCCACGCCGAGGTCCCCGACGGGTACCGGCTGCACACCTGGAACCGTGCCGGCGTGATCCGCACCCTGGTGCGCACCTCCGACGGTGCTTTCGCCGCGCGTGGCCAGGTCGCCGTCACCGGCTCCGCCGCCGTTGTCGACCAGGTGGAGACCGATCCGGCTCACCAACGTCGCGGCCTGGGGCGCCTGGTGATGAGTACGCTCGCCGACGCGGCGGCCGGACAGGGCGCCACTGCGGGTGTGTTGGGTGCGACGCCGGAGGGGCGGGCGCTGTACGAGCGCTTGGGCTGGCGCGTTCTGAGCCCGCTGACCGGCGCGGTGCGAGACCAGGGTTCGGGTTGAGGCATGAGCCCAGTGTGGGTCGCGGCCTACTGGACCCCGGGCCGGCGGGGTCATGGCGGTTCGCTGCCGCTGCCGCGCCGCGAACCGCCTCGGCTCAGCCCAGCGCCTCCAACAGCGCGGTGACGTAGGCATCCAACCGCGCCTCCACGGCTCGCGTCGTCAGCTCCGTCCTCCCCGCCTCCCGCCATGACCGCGCCAGCAACCGCACTTCTTCCGAGCACGCCAGCGCGTCCCGCACCTGCCAGTACAGCCGTTCGCTCGTGGCCGCGGCCAGCAACCCGCCGGCCGCTTCATACGCCTCAGTGAATCGCAGGCCCCACGCCGGGCCGTGCAGCAGCGCGAGATTGGTGGAGCAGTGCGCCACATCGAGATCCGCCGGGCCCCAGGAGGTCGCTGCCCAGTCGACGACGCCGGTGATCCGGGCGCCTTCGGGACTTGGGGGCGGCACGTCGAACAGCACGTTGCCGGGGTGGAAGTCCCGGTGCAGGAATCGACCTTCATAGGGCGGCGCGGGCCCGCGGATCACGTCGATCGCCTCGGCCCATGCCGTCGCGTCGGCGCCCCTCGGAGGCACGACGGCGGTCGTCAACGTCACATACTTTTGGGGTCGTTCGGCGGGTCGTGCGCGGCGGTCGGATCAACCGCGACCAGTCCAGGCGCCGGCACGTCGGTCCCCGTGAGCAAGGACAGGGCACCGGCCTCCCTGTTCAGCCAGCCCTCGGCGTGCCCCACGTTGACGAAGGTCCGCAGCACCAGGTCGCGGGTGTCGCCGTCCCGCCCGTCGATGGTCAGCCGCCGCACTTCGGCGGTGATGCCACCGTGCAACGCCTCGGTTTTGACGACCTGTTCGCCGACCTCCAAGTGCCGGCTCACCCAAGCCAGTGTCAGTGGTCGGACATCCGCCGTCTCAGGTGGGCGATGGCGCGCGTCCAGGTCGATCGTGGCGCCCCGGCCGGCACGTCCCGTGCTTGTCACACGAGGGGGCTTTGTCCTGTCTCCTCTCGTGGGGACCGGGTTCGGCATTCTTCGGCCGCGGTCCGCCACGCTATTCGCAGAGATACGGCGACGGCTCTCATCGGGCCTGATCGTCGTGATCAGCAACCACGAAGGACACACTCATGTCGACCGCCGTCCCGTACACAGCGCTGACCGGCGTTTACACCATTGACCCGGCACACAGCACCATCGGTTTCTCCGTCCGGCATGCCGTGATCGCGAATGTGCGTGGGCGGTTCGCCGCATTCGAAGGGCTTGTCAAACTGGACGGGACCCACCCGACTCGCTCGGAGGCCTATCTGAGCATCCAAAGCGGCAGTCTGAGCACAGGGACACCGGACAGGGACGCCCGCCTCCTGGGTCCGGACTTCCTCGACGCCGCCACGTATCCGCTGATGGCGTTCCGTTCCGTAGCCCTCGCAGACCACGGAGAAGCCCAGTTCCGGATGTCGGGCTATCTCAGGATCAAAGACGTAGAACTCCCGCTTCATATGGACCTCGAGTTCGGGGGAGCCGTCCGGGACGACCTCGGACGCCAGCGTGTCGGCTTCTCCGGTACGGCCATCGTGCGCCGGTCCGATTGGGGACTTGGCTGGAGCACCCTCGCGGAGACCGGCGGCGCTCTTGTCAGCGACAAGGTGAAGTTGAGTCTCGACGTCTCCGCCGTTCAGCCGTCCCGCGCAGATGCTGCGTAACCCGTTGGACGAGGCAGGCCGGTTGCTCGAAAGCGGCTCAGCACTCGGCCCGCACGCGTCGCCCTGCCAAAGTCGCCCGCCGCGCTTCCAGACCACGGGGAACAGGTGTGTCGGAAGGTGGTGTTGGGTCTACCCCTGTGGTGGTGCTGGACCGCTGGTGAGCCGAGCGGGCCGTTTATAGCGTCGTGCTCATGATGGATGACACGAACGAAGAACGAACGGGCACCACCAGGCGGACGGCATTGCGTGGGCTGGGCGTCGCGGTGGGTGGCGCGGCACTGGCCACCGGGCTCGGAGCCTCGCCGGCCGCGGCGGACCCGCGTCGCGGGCCCACCACCTACGTGCTGGTGCACGGTACCCACAGCGCCGGCGCCTTCTGGATGCCGATCGCTCGGGAGCTGACGCTGCGCGGTCACCGCGTCGTCATGGTGGACCAGCCGCGGCACGGCGCGGAGGCTTTCGTGCCGGAGTCGTATCAGCGGCAGGACCTCACAGCGATGGCGGTCGAGCCCTCTCCACTGAAGGGCCTCGGGCTGGAGGACTACGAGGCGCGCGTCACGGGCATCGTGCGGTGGGCGGCACGGAACGGCCCGGTGGTGCTGGTCGGGCACAGCCTGGGTGGTGTATCGGTCAGCCGTGTCGGTGACGCCGTCCCGCATCTGCTGCACCACATTTGCTACATGGCGGCCTTCTGTCCCAGCCGCGTCCTGCCCACAGCGGACGCCTGCACGGCGGCGCCCGAGAACGCGAACGCCGTCAGCCCGGTCGAGTTGACGGTGGGTGACCCGGACCGGCTGGGTGTATTGCGTCTGAACTTCCGGACAGGTGACAGCCGTGAGCTGGCCCTGCTGAAGGAGATGATCTGCGCGGACTATTCCGACGCTGAATTCCGCCGGATACTGGCCGAAATGCAGACCGACGAGCCCATCGCCGCTTATGCGGGCCGAGCGGTCGGCCGGGTTGGTGGGTGGGGACGCATTCCCCGCGCCTACCTGCGTTTCGGCAACGACCGGACCATCGCCACCGCACTCCAGGACAGAATGATCGCGGAAGCCGACGCGTTCACGCCCGGCAACAAGTTCCGCGTGCACGATTTTCCCGGCGCGTCGCACGTCGGCCCTCTGGATCCCATCCCGGTCGCAGACATCCTGGACACGCTTGCAGCGTAGGCGGAATAGGGCTCGAAGAAATCACAGGCCAAAGTGTGGCTCTGCCGGGCGTCGGCGTAACGTCTCGGCGCGGCGGAACTTACGGTTTGTGGGTTACCCAGAGCAGTTCCGCCGGCCAGTGGTGCGCCCAGTCGGGTGGGTCGGTTTCGTTGTAGCCGTTGGGTGTTCCGGGTTCGGGGCGCGGCTCGATGAGGTCGTCGATGACGAGACCCGCGCCGCGCAGGACCCTGACCCAGTCGCCGTAGGTGAGCTGATAGCTGGTCGCGCCGTCGTCTTCGGCGATGGTGTTGAGCCCGAAGTAGTCCTGCTGCAGCGTCGTGGTCACGCGGCTGGCGGCCTCGTCGTAGCAAGCTTCGAACCAGGGGCTGGCGACGTTGAACACCAGGCGCCCACCTCGGTTCAGGACACGTGCGGCCTGCGGGACGGCCAGGTGCGGAGGCGCCCAGCTCAGCCCGCCGAAGTCGCAGAACACGACGTCGAAGCTGTCGGCGGCGAAGGGGAGCTGTTCGGCGGCGCCTTGCACCAGCGGGTAGCGGGCCGCTCCCATCGCACGGGCCGCTGCGGTGAGTTGGGCTTCGGAGAGGTCGAACCCGACCACGGTGGCGCCCTCGGCGGCGAGCGCCCTGGACCACTGGCCGGCGCCGCAGCCGAGTTCGAGGACGCGCTTGCCGGTGACGTCGCCCAGGGCTCGCAGGTGCGCGTCGGGGATGGAGTACATGCCCCACAGCCGGGGTGTGGCGCCGATTTGCGGGTCGTGCTTGTGCTGGTAGGCGCTGCTGATCTGGTTCCAGAGCCGCCGGTTGGCGGGGATGCTGTCCACGTGCCGACTCCAGCACTGTCTGCCGGGAGCGGTCAACACGATTAGGGCACTGGCCGGCTCTCGCCTCCCTGTCTCGCGCGTTGACATCCCACGGCACCGCCGCCCATATCGGGGCCGCTACGACCGTAGAGGAACCGCATAGAAGATGGGACTCCCTTTAGGGAGTCGGCTCGAAGACGCGCTGAGTTCCCCGGCTTGGCCAGGTGTTGAATCACATCGGTCTCTTTGAGTGGGGCACCCGGTGAATTTGCGTACTGATCCGTAACGACGGCACTTCGGGTGCAAGGATGAAGCCTGTCATGGATGCCGGGTGGTGTGCGCGTACGGTACGGGCCGCAGTGTTCGCGGCCGTGTGCGTGCTGCTTGCTGCCGTCGGGCACGTGATGATGTCGGGCTGCGCCATGCCCTGGTGGGCGCTGGTGGGCGGGTTCGTGGCGACGGGCGGTGTCGGCTGGGTGTTGGCCGGCCGGGAACGCGGGCTGACGCTGATCGCGGCGCTCGTGGTCGGGGGCCAGACAGTGCTCCACTGGGGTTTCTCGCTTGCGCAGTCGGCGGTGGCGCCGACGGCCTCGGGCTCGGCCGGTGATGGCATGGGCACGATGCGGATGGGCTCCATGGGGCACGACATGGGTTCCAGGGACATGGTTTCCATGGACATGAGCTCCGTGGACATGTCCTCCGTTGACATGAGCGGCATGCACGCGCACTCCACGTCCATGCCGATGCAGATGGGTATGAGCCACGCGAGTCACATCGGCCCGGGCGACGACGCCGGGCTGGGGTACTGGCTGGTGAGCGGTATGCCGTCGCTCGGCATGTCCGGGGCTCACCTGGTGGCTGCCGTGCTGTGCGGCCTGTGGCTGGGGTACGGCGAGCGTGCCGCGTACCGTCTGCTGCGGGCCGTGGGTGGGTGGCTGGCCGCGCCGTTGCGGTTGGTGCGTGTCCTGCCCGCGCTGCCGCGTCGCCCGCGCCGTCTGGTGCGGCGGAGCCGTTCGCGCTGGGCGCCGTACCGTCTTCATCTCGTTCACGCGATCACCAGGCGGGGGCCTCCATCGAGGACCGCTGTCGTCTAGGACAGCAGGTTTCCCGAGGCCGCTTTCGGGTGTCGTCGTCGACACCTCGCCTCGGTTCGCGGCCGTGCCTGCGCACGGTCGCCGTCCGCTTGTTGCTGGAACCGGCGTGTCCGCTTGCCGCCGTTCCATGCGTGATTCGCGAAGGACACATGGTGCTTGCTCCTGCCCTGCCCGCGTTACGTGGGCGCCGCCAGAAACGTAAGAAGCACGACAACACCGAAGAAGTCGACCGACTGATCACCGGATGGGCGTTGGCCGCCCGAGGCGGTGATCCGGATGCCGTCGAGCGGTTCATCCGTGCCCTGCACTGCGACGTGCTGCGCTACGTCGCGCACTTGAGCGCGGACCCGCAGTCGGCGGACGACCTGACCCAGGAGACGTTCATACGGGCGCTGGGCAGTCTGCACCGGTTCGAGGGGCGCTCCTCGGCCCGGGCTTGGCTGCTGTCGATCGCGCGCCGGGCTGTGATCGATGATTTCCGGCGTGCCGCCGCGCGGCCCCGCCTGGCCGATCGTCATGACTGGCGGCTGGCTGCCGAACAGACCCAGCCGGTCGACGTGCCGGGGTTCGAGGAGGGCATCGCGCTCCTCGACCTGCTGGCCACGCTGCCGGACGAGCGCCGCGAGGCGTTCGTCCTCACCCAGCTGCTCGGCCTGTCGTACACGGAAGCGGCCGACGCCACCGACTGCCCGGTCGGGACGATCCGTTCCCGCGTGGCCCGGGCCCGCGCCACGCTGCTGGAACTGCTCGCCGATCCGGAGCGGCCCGGTACGGACAGTGCCGCTCCGCCGTCGGTCATCCGCCCGCCGGACTCGGAAGCAGCCGTCCTGGTGGCTGCGGCGGCCTGACTGGGAGGCTCGGTGCGTGCACCGAGCCTCCCAGGGGGGTCCCCGGCGAAGGGCCACCACCATGGACAAGGATGGCCGTGTCACCACCGCGGGAGTCATTCCTTCGGGTTCTTCAGGTCGTGCCTCACGCGTACCGGCGTCGGTACGCGTGACAGGGTGGGGTCGGAACCGGTCGGCCCGCAGGGAGAGTTGGTGAGCTTGTCGGCATGGGGTCTTCTCTGACCGTCGGTGTCTTCGTGTTCGAGGACGCCGAGGAACTCGATGTCGCCGGACCGTGGGAGGTTCTCGGTTTCTGGGCCGCGCACGTCGCCACGGCGCCCGTCCGCCTGGTCACCGTCGGTCGAGAGGAGGGGTGGGTGCGCTGTGCCAAGGGACTTCGCCTGGGTGTGGATCACGGCCTTGCCACGGCCCCCGCACTCGACGTGCTGATCCACCCGGGCGGTGACGGCACGCGTGTGCTGAAGCAGGACAACGCACATCTGAGCTGGCTGACGCGACTGCACGAGCAGGGGGTGCTGCTGGCGAGCGTGTGCACCGGCTCGCTCGTACTGGCGGCGGCCGGGCTGCTGAAGGGGCGTCCCGCGACCACGCACCGCGACTTCGCCGGGAAACTGGCGGCCATCGACGACACGATCGACGTCCGCGCCACCGACCGGTACGTCGACGACGGCGACATCGTCACCAGCGCGGGAGTGTCCGCCGGCATCGACATGGCCTTCCACCTGGTGGAGCGGCTGGACAGCGCGGAGGCGGCGGCCGAGGTCCGCCAGGGGACGCAGTACGATCGGCCCGTCGGCTGACCTTCGGCCCGTCGGCTGACCTTCGGCCCGTCAGCCGACCTTGGCCTCCGACAGCCGCTCCAGGGCGAGAGGCTGGGCCGCGTAGGTGATGCGTACGACGCCGTCGGGGTGACGGTCCGCGGTCGCGGCCACCCCGAACACCTCACGCAGCAGACCGGGGGTCAGCACGTCCAGGATCGGGCCCGCGGCCACCACCTGGCCCTCGTGAAGTGCGACGAGGTGGTCGCACAGGCGGGCGGCGAGGTCGAGGTCGTGCAGGACGGCGAGGGTCGTGATGCCGGTCGCCCGGATGAGGTCGAGGAGTTCGAAGCGGGCGCGGATGTCCAGATGGTTGGTGAGCTCGTCCAGGACGAGGAGCCGGGGCCGCTGGGCGAGCGCGCGCGCCAGCAGTACGCGCTGGCGTTCGCCGCCGGACAGGCAGGTGACGTCGCGGTCGGCCATGTGCCGGATTCCGCACAGGTCGAGAGCCTCGTCCACGGCTTCGCGGTCGTCGCTGCTGTCGCGGCCGATGAGTCCGTGGTGCGGGGTGCGTCCGAGAGCCACGATCTCGGTGACGCACATGCCGGTCGGGCTGCTGCTGGCGTCCTGGAGGACGGCGGCGGTGCGGCGGGCGGCGCGGCGTGCGGTCAGGGTCCATACGTCGTCGCCGTCCACCCGCACCACGCCACGGTGGGGGCGCAGGGAGCGGTAGACGGTGCGCAGCAGCGTGGACTTGCCGCTGCCGTTGGGGCCGATGAGGCCGACGATGTCGCCGGGCTGGGCCTCCAGGTTCACGTCGTGGAGGATCGGGCGGTGCCCGAGCTCGACGTGGATCTGTTCGACGGTGAGCTTCATACGGTGTCCAGGCTCTTGTTGCGGCGCAGCAGCCACAGGAAGAAGGGTGCCCCGAACAGGGCGGTGAGGATGCCGAGGGGTAGTTCGTTGGGGCGGTTCACGGTGCGGGAGAGCAGGTCGACGACGACCAGGTAGATGGCGCCGACCAGGGCGGACTGGGGAAGGAGTCGGCGGTGGTCGGCGCCGGTCGTGAGCCGTACCAGGTGGGGGATCATCAGGCCGACGAAGCCGATCCCGCCGGCGACGGCGATGACCGTACCGGTCACCAGGGAGGACAGCGCCAGCAGGAGGGCGCGCAGGCGGTGCACGTCGACGCCGAGGGCGGTGGCGGACTCGTCGCCGACGAGCAGGGCGTTGAGCCGGCGGCCGAAGAGGGTGAGGACCACGGTGGTGGTGAGGACGACGGTGGTGACGATGGGAAGCTGTCCCCACTGGGCGCCGGCGACGCTGCCCAGCATCCAGAACATGACCGTGCGCAGTTCGGTCGGGGTGGCCCGCAGCTGCAGGTAGCTGGTGGCGGCCAGGAACAGGTAGCCCACGGCCACTCCGGAGAGAACCAGACGCGTGGGTGCGAGGCGTCCTTGCTTCTGGCCGAGGAGGAAGACCAGGGCGGCCGCCGCCGCGGCACCGAGGAAGGCGGCGGAGGAGACCCCGAGCCCGCCGAGCGCGCCGCTGGTGAGCGTGATGACGAGCACGGCGCCCAGCGAGGCACCGGACGAGACGCCCAGCACGTAGGGGTCGGCGAGCGGGTTGGCGACGACGGCCTGCAGCACGACCCCGGCGATGGCGAGTCCCGCGCCGACCAGCGCGGCCAGCACCACGCGCGGCGTGCGGAAGTTCCAGACGATCTGGTCCGTGGCGGGATCCACGCCCAGCCCGCCGCCGGTCAGGTGCCGCCAGATGATCCGCCACACGTCGGCCACCGGCACGGTCACCGCACCGATGCTGATCGCCACGATCATGGCGCCCAGGAGCACGGCCACCAGCACCACCAGCACCAGCACGGGGTTCAGCCGTTTGGGCCGGTCCGGTCGGGTCAGAGGGCGTTCGGGTGCAGCATCCTGGCGATCTTCTCCACGGCCAGGTCGTTGCTGGGCCCGAGGTAGATCGAGTCGGACAGCACGAGGGAGCGCTTGTTCTTCGCGGCCGGCCACTGGGGGAACTCCTTGAGCAGTTTGCGGGCGTACGCCTCGGGGTTCGGGTCGTTGTAACTGATCACCACGAGGGCATCCACCTGCTCGGCGGCGACCTTCTCCTTGCTCAGGTCGGCGAAGGCGGTCTTGGAGGTGGAGGAGAAGGCGTTGCTGCCGCCCGCCTTGGCGAGGACGTCGTTCCAGATGCCGTGGGCCGCGATGGAGCTGAAGTCGTTGCCGCCCATGCTCATGTTGGAGAAGACCACCATGACGTTGGGCTTCTTCTCGCCCTTCACCTTGGCCGACACGTCGCTGATCCGTTTGCGCGACTCGGTGATGAGCTTGTCGGCGCGCTTGCCGACGTTGAAGATCTTCCCCAGGTCGCGCAGCAGCTGATAGCTGTCGTCGATGGTCATGCGGGAGGTGTCCTGATCACAACCCTGGGGGGACACATAGGAGTTCGCGCCGACCGCCTTGAGGTCGTCACGGGTCGCGAAGCCGTTCTTGGCGTCGAAGCCGTACGAGGTGGTGGACAGCACCAGGTCCGGGCTCAGGCCCAGCATGGCCTCGCGGGGGATGTCGTAGGCGTCGTTGGGCTTGATGTCGCCGGTGGGCAGCTTCTTGATGGCCGCGGCCCGGCCCGGGACCTCGGAGCGGCCGTAGGACTGCCCGTTCGCCACGATCCGGTCACCGAGCCCGAGCGCCAGCAGCGAGGAGACCTCCGCGACGGAGGCACCGTTCATCACGACCACCCGGCCGGGTGCCTTGGTGTACGTGGTGGTCTGTCCGCAGTTCTTGAGCGTGACCGGATATCCGGGGGCGCTCGCGTCCCCGACGGCCTTGGCCGTCGGGGACGACGAGGCCCCGCATGCCGTGGCGGCCAGGCACAGGGCGCCGGCCAGGGCCACGGCAGCGGGCCGTTTCGTCTGCACACGATCTCCTAGGGACGGGAAGGACTCCGCTCAAGTAGTCGGTGCGGTGCGGGCCTGAGTTCCCAGGAGGTCACTCCTTCCGTCTTCCGGGGCCGGCAGGATCCCGTTTTTCACGCAGTGGTCCAGATATCGGAACACCAGTGCTCGATCGACCCGCGGGCAGGTGATGCCGGTGCCCTCGAGTCCGCGCAGCACGTTGTCCGCGCGGACGCGGCCCAGCGCGAGTTCCGGCTCGGCGTCGTCGTCGGTGGTGAGGGTGTCGAAGAACGCTCCGGTGGTCGCCGCCACGTCGGCGGAGCGGGGCAGTTCCTTCTGCCACCGCGTCAGAGGGAGGCGACGGACGGCGTATCCGTACTCCTGCACCCAGTCGTACACGTCGGCCAGTCGTACGGGGGCGGCGGGAGCGTGGTTGAAGACCGTGCCGGGTGGCGCGGTCAGGGACAGCCGTACGACGGCGCGGGCGACGTAGTCCGCCGGGGTCCACACCTCGGCCTCGAACAGGTCGGGCACGATGCCGGCGGGGATACCGGAGGCCAGGACGCTCCACAGGAAGTCCCGGCGGTTGACCTGGCCGGTGTCCGGTGCTCCCGTCACGCGGCCCAGGCGGTGCAGGGTGACGGGGAGACCGCGTTCGGCGGCCTGTTCCAGGAGGCGTTCGGAGGCCCACTTGGACTGCTGGTAGCCGCTGACCAGCCCCGGATGCGGCGGGAAGAACGTCTCGGGCACGTCCGGGCTCTGGCTGCGGGGCGGGGCGACGGACAGGGTCGACACCAGGTGGACCGGGATCGAGCGTGCGCAGGCCATGCGCAGCAGCTGACGGGTGGACTCGGTGTTGGCGGCGCGCAGGCTGCCGTAGTCGCGCATGATGCTGACCGTCGCCGCGTTGTGGATTATGGCGTCGCAGGTTCGGGCCAGTTCGTCGAACCGGCCGGCACCGAGGCCCAGGTCCGGGCGGGCGAGGTCGGCGGGGACGGCGATGATCCGTTCGGCGCCCGCCGGAAGCGGGATCTCCTGAGCACTCAGGGCCTGACGGATGCGGTCGGCGGCCTCGGCGGGGGTCGCGGCCCGGACCGGGCAGACGATTTCGGCGTCGGTGGCACCCAGCAGTTCGACCAGCAGATGGGGGCCGACGAACCCGGTGGCACCGGTGAGCAGGATGGTGCGTGGTGTGCCGGTCGTACGGTGCGAGCCGCGGGGCCGGATGTCGTCGTCGAGGACGGTGTCGGCCAGGACCGTCTCCAACAGGGCGGCCGCGGCGGCCGGTGCGTCCTCGCGGTGCTCCAGGCGGTGTGCGAGGTCGGCGGCGGTCGGATGCTCGAAGAGCCAGGCGACGCGGACCTCCCGCTCCAGCTCGACGCCGAGCCGGTTGGCGACCTGGATCGCCTGGAGCGACTGGGCACCGAGGTCGAAGAAGTCGTCCTCGGGGGTCATGTGCTCGACGCCCAGGATCTGGGCCCAGATACGGATGATGGTCGCCTCCAGGCCGCCCGCTTCCTCGGCCGGGGCAGCCTGCTCTTCCACGACCGTGCTGAGGGCTTTCCTGTCGATCTTCCCCGTGCTCGTGCGGGGCAGCCGGTCGGTGAATGCCACGGCCGACGGGACCATCGCCGCCGGCAGGACCTTCCGCAGCCCCTCGCGCACCTCCGCCGCGGTGGGCCGGGGATCCTCCGCGACGACGTGGGCGGCCAACCGCCGCGTCCCGTCCGCGAGCACCTGGCCGACGACGGCGGCTTCGCGGACGTGCGGCTGGGCGAGGAGGGCGGCCTCGACCTCCGAGGGATGGACACGATGTCCACTGATCTTGAACTCGTCGTCCGCCCGTCCCAGGAACCTCAGTTGTCCGTCCTCGCCCAGGCGCACCAGATCGCCGGTGCGGAAGGCCCTCGGACTGCCCGGTAGCTGGGGAAGCGGTGCGAACCGGGCGTCGTCCGGCGCGTCCGCGCCGCGGTAGCCCAGCGCCAGCGCGTCGCCGACGAGGTGGAGCTCGCCGCCGACGACGGCTGCGCGCATGCCGGGCAGCGGGACTCCGATCGGCACGTCGCCCGGGTCAGCGGGCCCTTCGTGGAGTGCGGCGACCGTGGCCACCACCGTCGCCTCGGTCGGGCCGTAGGTGTTGAACAGCTGTACCGATGTGCCGACCGTGTTGCGCCAGCGGTCGACGCGTTCGGGCAGGGCGGCCTCTCCGCCGATGATGACGGTGCGCACCCCGTCGGGCAGGGGGGTGTTGCCGGTGGAGACGGTGTAGGCCAGTTCGTGCCAGTAGGCCGTGGGCAGGTCCAGGACGCTGATCCGCAGCTGGTCGACCGCGCGCAGGAACTGGGGCACCGACTCGGTCATCCCGCGGGTGCGGATGACGAGGGTGGCGCCCGTGCACAGGGTGAGGAAGACCTCCTCGACGCTGGCGTCGAAGTGCAGGGGCGCGAACTGCAGGACGCGGTCCTCGCGGCGCAGGCCGTAGCGGTGTGCGGCGCCCGCGACGAACGTGGCCAGCGCACCGTGGCTGATCTCCACACCCTTGGGCCGGCCGGTGGAGCCCGAGGTGTGGATGAGGTAGGCCGGCTCGTCCGCCGGTCCGGCCGGGGCGACGGGTGCCTCGGCGTGATCGCCGAGGGCGTCCAGCGCGAGGACGGGCCGGTCCGCGAAGCGAGCGGTGTGCGCGCTGTGGGTGAGGATGAGCGAGGGTCGCGCGCTGTCCAGGAGCGCGCGCGTCCGCGTTTCCGGGGCGTCGGGGTCGAGCGGGCAGTACGCGGCGCCCGAGAGCAGGACGGCGAGGATGGCGGTGACGGCGTCGATGCCGCGCGGCAGGGCGACGGCCACGACCGCGCCGGGGCCGACATCCCGGGCGGCGAGGCGTCGCGCGAGCTGTCGCGCTGAGCCGAACAGCTCCGCGTAGGTGATGCTCCGTCCTTCGTGCTCGACGGCGGGAGCGCCTCCGGAGCGGGCGGCATGGTCGGCGATGAGGCTCAGTACCGGCCGGACCGGGCCGGGCAAGGGCCCGCCGTCCAGGACGGTGCACGGGCGTCGGCCGATCGCGCGGTCCGGTGCGGCGAGCGCTTCGCGCAGCAGAGTCAGCAGTGCCTGCTGGTGTGTGGCCAGGTCTGCCGCGTCGTAGAGGTCGGGGTTGGCGTCGACGGCGATGCGCAGGCCGGCGCCCTCGGCGCGGTCGTACACGTTGACCGCGAGGTCGTCGACGGGGCCCGCGGAGACGTTGTGGACCGTGCTGCGGTGGCCGGCGAACCGCAGGTCGTACTCGAAGGGCATGATGTTCACGCCCGGCCCGGACAGCCGTCGCTTGCCGCCGACCAACTTCAGGTCCCGCCGCAGCTGTTCGTAGCGGTACCTCTGGTGCGGTCGGCCGGCGCGGAGCTCCTGTGCCACCTTGGTGGCCAGGTCCCGCAGGCTGTCCTGCTCGTCCACCGCGACGCGCAGGGGCAGGATGTTGCGCACCATGCAGGGCACGCGCAGGGACACCGAGCCGAGGCGGCCCATGGCCGGCAGGCTCAGCACGACCTCGGGGGCCGCGCTGACCTGGTGGATGTAGGCGGCGGTGACGGCGAGCAGGAGATCGGACCACGTCACCGACAACTCGTCGGCGACGGCGCGCAGCCGCTGGGACTCGGCGGGATCCAGGTCGACGACGCGGCGCAGGAAGGTGCGGGCGGGGAGCGCCTGTTCGGTGGTGAGGCTGGGCACCGCGGTCCGGTCCGCGAAACGCTGCGTCCAGTAGGCGCGGTTCTTGGTGAAACGCTCCGAGGCGCGGTAGGCGGCCTCCTCCTGCCGGACCGACTCCAGGGTGCCGAAGCCGCTCTCGCCAAGCGGGGCGTCCTCCATCAGGGCCGTGTACACCTCTGCCACGCGGCGTGCGACCAGGGACAGGCCGAAGCCGTCGAGTGCGATGTGGTGGACGCGGTGATACCAGAGGAACTCGTCGGGGGCCGTACGCAGCAGGGCATGGCCGAAGACCGGGTCGCGTTCCAGGTCGAGGGGGCGGGCGATGTCCTGGGTCATCCACGCCAGGGCGGCCTGGTGCGGGTCCGCTGTGTCGGTCAGGTCGGCGATGTGCGGTTCCCACTCGATGCCGGGGACGCTCACCTGCCAGGGCCGGCCCGTCTCGTCGGTGACGAAGCGGACGTTCAGGGCCTCGGCCTCCGCCACGGCGTGGCGCAGGGCCTTGTCGAAGACGTTGGGGTCCACCGGGCCGTGGATGTGCACGTATTCGGCGGTGTTGTAGGCGGGGCTGTCCGGATCGAGCTGGTGGCCGGTCCAGATGCCCTCCTGGGCGGCGAGGAGCGGCCGGCGCTCGGCGTGGTTCTCAGGCGTCGGCATGAGCCGCTCCCGCCTGGCGTTCGGACAGCAGCTGCCACCACGAGCCGAAGGAGGTGCGCTCGGCGAGCTCGACGAAGCTCACCTCCGCGCCGGCGGTCCGCCATCGCTCGGCGAGGGTGGTGATGCGCAGCGAGTCCAGGCCCGCGTCCAGGGGGTTTTCGTCCAGGTCGACTTCGTCCGGTTGCTGGTGCAGGAACTCCGCCAGATCGGCGCGGAAGGCGTCCAGCGTCAGGGGCTCAGGCATGGTGTTCTCTCTTGGTAGCTGCACGGGGTGCGCGGGGGCCGGTCAGTTGACCTTGCGGTCGGCGGCGCTCCAGAAGCGGTCGCGCAGTTCACGGCGGAGGATCTTGCCGCTCGGATTGCGCGGAACATGGTCGATGAACTCGTAGGCCGCGGGCAGCTTGAAGGCGGCCAGTCGGTCGACGAGGAAGCGGTGCAGGTCCCGCGGGGAGGGCTCCTGCCCGGCCACGGGTACGACGAAGGCGTGGACCTTCTCGCCCCACCGCTCGTCGGGGGCGCCCACGATCACTGCCTCGGCCACGCCGGGGTGACGCTCCAGGACGTTCTCGATCTCGGCGGGGTAGACGTTCTCGCCCGCGACGAGGATCGCGTCCTTGATGCGGTCCTGGATGAAGATGTAGCCGTCCTCGTCGATGTATCCGGCGTCGCCGGTGTGGATCCAGCCGTCGACGAGGGTCTCGGCGGTCTTGTCGGGCAGAGCCCAGTACTCGACCATGTGGGCCGGCGTGGCCAGGCAGATCTCGCCGATGGCGCCCGTGGGCAGTTCCTTGCCGTCCCCGTCGATGACCTTGCTGCCGACTCCCGGGTACGGGTGTCCCGCGGCCTTCATCCGGGGGTGGCCGGGAATGTGGTCGGCGGGCGGCAGGCATACGGCGGTGTTACCGGTTTCGGTCAGGCCGTAGATCTGGGCGAACTCGCTGCCGAACATGGCCAGGCTCTCTTCGAGGAGGGTCTCGGAGATCGGCGAGCCGCCGTAGACGATCTTGCGGAGGGTGGTGAAGTCGTCCGGCTTCACGCCGGGTTCGGCCAGCATCATGCGCAGCATGGCGGGGACCACGCAGGCGGTGGTGATGCCGCGGTCGCGGATGAGGTCGATCGCGTCCCGGGGTGCGAAGGCGCGCATCGCGGCCACGGTGACACCGGCGTTGAAGTTCTGGGTGGCCCACCACAGGCCGCCGACGTGGAAGCCGGGGATGCCGACCAGGGCGACGTCGCCGGTTCGCCAGTCGATCCAGTCGAGTCGCTCGCCGGCCAGGGCGTCACGGATGGCGAAGAAGCTCCGGTGGGCGAGGACGACTCCCTTGGGCAGGCCGGTGGTTCCGCTGGTGTAGAGCTGCGCGACCGGTGTGTCGGGGGTGGGGGAGGAGGCGGGCTCGGTGTCCGGGTGCTCCGCCTTCCAGGCGTCGAAGCCGTCGTCGGTGCCCAGCCGGACGACCGTCTTCGGCGGGGCGGTCGGCAGCCGGTCCAGGACGGGCGCGAACTCGTCCTCCAGGAAGAGCAGTTCGCTGCCGGAGTCCTGGAGGATGTGGCTGACCTCGGGCGCGGTCAGCCGCCAGTTGATGGGCACCAGAACGGTCTCGCTCTTGGCGCAGCCGAACAGGATCTCGTAGTAGTGCTCGGATTCCTTGCCCAGGTAGGCGACGCGGGCGCCGGGACCGGCCCCGGCGGCGCCCAGGGCATGGGCGATGCGGTTGCTCTCGCCGTGCAGTCGGGCGTACGTGAGGTCGCGGTCCTCGCAGGTGACCGCGGTGACCTGCGGGCTGTGCGCGGCGTGGAAGCGGGCTGTGTCGACGAGGGTCTTGAGCTGTGGGTGGTGCAGCCTTTCGCCGGGTGTCCCGGGCGCGGACGGTTCGGCCATGGGCGGGTCTGCCTCTCGTTCTGCTCTGTGTCGGCCGGAGGGCGTGCCGCCGCCGGGTGCGACGGCGGCACGCCGAGGTGCGGTTGCCGGGTGTCTACGGGGCGTTGACGAAGGCGAGCTTCACGGTGCCGTCGCAGCGCCCGCCGGCGTCGTCCCAGTACCGGTAGGCGGTCTCGGCGACGAGCAGCGGTTCGCCACCGGGGGAGCGCCGCTCCACCGAGAGGAACTCGATCTCTCCGGAGAAGGAACGCGCGTTGATGGGGCGCCGGAAACTGCCGCTGAAGCGGGCGATCAGGATGTCCGGCAGCTGATGGCGCCAGTAGTCGTCCAGCGTCCAGCCGGCGAACTCCTCCAACAGCCCCTCTTTCACCGCCTTGGCGACGGTGTAGTACATCATCTGGTTGTAGCTGATGTTGACCTCGACGGCGTTGAGATGGCCCGTGTCGTCGATGTAGCAGGACTCCGGGATGGCCAGTTCGCAGCGCGCGGACACGAGGCTGGAGCGGGTGCTCACCGCGGCGGACCGCAGGTACTTGCAGTGCGCCTTGTACGGCCGCAGGACCTGGGGGAGCAGGTCGTCGTCGTTGGCGTAGTCCTGCGCCGGCGGTGTGTGCTGTACGGACGGACGCATCTCACGCGGCCTCGTCGTAGAGCTTGCGCGCGTCGTGCACGGTCACGCGGAAGGAGACGGTCGGCTCCGGGGTGGTGGTGTGCCGGGCGCGGTGGATCAGGCTGCGGTTGTCCCAGACCAGAAGGTCGCCCTTCTCGAAGGTCTGCAGGTGGATGTTGGGGTGGGCGAAGGTGTCGTCGAGCTGGCCGGTCGCCTCGAAGAGGCGCTGGAGCAGGTCGCTCTCCAGCGGTTTGCCGTCCCCGTCCTCCATGCCGATGGTGAAGCCCTCGCTGATGTAGAGGATCGTTTCGCCGGTCATGGGGTGGGTGAAGGTGCTGGGCTGGACCACCGGCGGTGTCTTGGTGTCGACCTCCTCGATGATCTCCGAGATCGGCCGGTAGACGTCAGAGGGCCGGATCTTGAAGTACTTGCGCACCGAGTGCCGGGAGAAGGTGCCGTCCACTTCCTTCTTCAGGTCCCCGGGGAGCTGCTCGTACGCCTTGCCCATGTCGATGAAGTAGGTCCCCCGGTTCTTCTCGGGGACGACCTGCGGGTAGATGAACGTCAGGCCGAAGGGGTCCGGCATGAACTGGTAGTCGGCGTGCCAGAACTTCCCGGTCTTCGGCACGCCGATCTGCTTGCCGTCCTTGGGCACGTTGGAGGAGACGAATATCTCCTCGACCTCGGGGTGCTTGTACATCGGCTCGTAGTACGTCTCGGGGCGGCCGAACAGCTGGCCGAGTTCCAGGAACTGACGGGGTGCCAGATCCTGGTTCTTCAGCACGACGATCTTCTTGGTGTAGACGGCCGTCTTGATGGCGTCGATGTCCGCGGCGGAGGCGGTGGCGTGGTCGAACCCTTCGACCGTGGCGCCGATTTCCTTGCCCGTGACTTCCTTGATCTGCATGATCCCTGCTCTCGGTAGAGGTGGTGACAGCGGTGGTGGCAGCGGCTAAGGGGCGAGCTTCGAATCGATGAGCTTGGTGGTCGCGCCGAGGGTGAGGTCTTCCTGGAGCTCGTTGTCGTCGATGTGGACGCCGAGTTCGCGCTCGATGCGCATGCTGATCTCGACCATCGTCAGAGAGTCGACGTCCAGCTGGGCGAAGGTGACGTCCGGGCTGATCCGGTCGGAGGGCGCGTCGTGCAGTTTCGTGACGATCTCGACCAGTTGGTCGTAGGTGGTGCTCATGGCTCCTGCGTTCCTCCTGTGTCGTGCGGGTGATCGGTTCGGGCGAGAGCCGGCCATGTCAGCAGGCAGGACCCCCAGGTGAGCCCGCCGCCGAAGGCGGTGAGCAGCACGCGTTCGCCCGCGTGGATGGTGTGCCGGGCGGCCGCATCGGCCAGGGCGAGCGGGATCGATGCGGCGCCGGTGTTGCCCACGGACTCGACGTTGGTCACCAGTCGTTCCGGGGGCAGTCCGAGGTCCTCCGCCACCGCGCGCAGGATGCGCAGGTTGGCCTGGTGGGGGACGATGCGGTCGATGTCGTCGACCTTGTGGTCGGCCAGCGTGAGCGTGGCGCGGGCGGATTCCGTCATACGGGTGACCGCGTGCCGGAAGACCTCCTTGCCGCGCATGGCGAAGTAGTGGTCCTGAGCGGCGACCGGGCCGGAGGCCGAGCGCTGCCGTGAGCCACCGGCCGCCACCATGATCAGTTCCTCGCCGGCGCCGTCGCTGCCGAGGTCGAAGTGGCCGACGGCGCCGGGTTCGTCGGCGTGGCCGGCGCGCAGCACGACGGCTCCGGCACCGTCGCCGAAGATGATCGCGTTGGTCCGGTCGTGCGGGTCGACGATCGTGGAGTAGGTGTCCGCGCCGATCAGCAGGACGCGTTCGGCCACACCGGCCGCGATGAGCCCGGCGGCCGAGGCCAGTCCGTAGACGAACCCGGTGCACACGGCGCTGACGTCGAAGGCCGCTGCTCCCGTCAGACCGAGACGGTCGGCCACGAGCGGGGCGGTGGCCGGGCAGGAACGGTCCGGAGTCGTCGTGGCGACGACGACGGCGTCCACGTCGTCCATGCCCGCGGACCGCAGGGCCCGCCGGCCTGCCTCCACCGCCAGGTCGGACGTGGCCTGGCCGGGTTCGGCGAAGTGGCGGCGATCGATTCCGGTACGGGACCGGATCCAGGCGTCGGTGGTGTCGAGCCGTCGGGAGAGTTCGTGGTTGGTCACGACCCGCGGCGGGAGCCGGCCCGCCAGGCCGCACAGGACGGCGGCACGATCGTGAGGCGGGACGGGAGGGCCGGACATGCTGAGCGGTCGGTCGTCGAGGGTGCTGGACACAAGGGCTCCTAGGTCTCCCGGCATGCGTGGGGGCGGGTACGGAATGGTCGTAGAAGAGGGAAGGGCGGGCGTGCTCAGGCGTCCGCGCGCTTCCGTAAGGGCAGCAGGGCCACGGCGCCGAGACAGATTCCGGCCGCGACCACGTAGGCGGCGCCGCGGATTCCGTCCAGGAGGGCGGCGGGCGTCAGGTCGTGGCCGCCGGTGCCGGCGACAGCCACCAGGACGGCCAGGCCCACGGCGCTGCCGACCTGCAGGGTGGTGGAGGCCAGGCCCGACGCGATGCCCTGGTCCTGGGCCGGGATGCCGGTGGCGGCCGCGATCCACATGCCCGTCCAGGTGGCGCCCTGTCCCAGGCTGAGCAGCACGATCCCGGGCAGCAGGCGGGCGTAGGAGCCGTCGGCACTGAAGGCGAGGGCGAGGAGCAGGGCGCCGACGGCGCCGGTCGCCATGCCGCCCAGCAGCATGGTGCGCACGCCCAGCGCGGCCACGGCTCTCTCGCCGACCTTCGTGCCTGCTGCCACGACGACGGCCGGCACGAGGAAGGCGGCTCCGGTGGCCATCGCGCTGTAGCCCTGCACCGTCTGGAAGTAGAGGGTCAGGAAGTAGGGCACCGAGCTGAAGGTGGCGCTGAACAGCGCGGTCAGCGCCATGGCGCCCAGCAGACTGCGGTGGCGGAACAGGTGCCCCGGCGTCAGCGGGGCGCGGCTGCGGGTCTCGACGAGGACGAACAGGGACAGCGATATCACCGACAGGGCCGCGCATATCAGGACGCTGCGGCTGCTCCAGCCGGCCTCCGGCGCATGGATGAGGGCGAAGACGAGCAGCGTGATGCCCGCGGTGGCGGTCAGGGCGCCCGGGAGGTCGAAGCCCCGCTGCCGGGGCAGGGGACCGTCCGCGGGGAAGAGGAACGTTCCGGCCAGGGCGATGGCCCCGGCCAGCGGGACGTTGACGAGGAACACGGCCGGCCAGCCGAAGGCGTCCACGAGCACGCCACCCAACAGCGACCCGAAGCACAGCCCGCCGGCCCCGGCAGCGCCCCACACGGCCAGCGCCCGGTTACGGCTGGGGCCCTCGTCGTACAGGGTGGTGATGAGGGAGAGCGCGGCGGGGAACAGCAGTGAACCGCCGATGCCCTGCACCGCACGCACCGCGACCAGCACGCCCGCCGACTCCGACAGACCGCCCACCAGCGAGGAGACCGCGTACAGCAACGCGGCCACGACGAAGATCCGGCGCCGGCCCAGCAGATCCGTGGCCCGGCCGCCGAGGAGGAGGAATCCGCCCGTCGTCACGACGTAGGCGCTGACCACCCACTGCAGGTCCTGTCCGGAGAAGCCGAGGTCACTGCCGATGCTGGGGAGAGCGACGTACACGATGTTGTAGTCGAGCGAGATGACCAGTTGGGCGGCGGCCAGGACCAGAAGCGGCAACCCGAGGCGCTGGTGCGGCGGAGCGGATGGTGAATTCACTGCAGGCATTGCGGAACGATTCCCCCTAAGATTCCGTCCCCTGAAACAGGACGGCGACTCACCCCGGAATCGTGGCTCACTTCCGGCGCCCGCCACAAGCACTCTCCCCTCACTTTCGGACTGGCTTGCGAGTCGGTTGTGAGATTCGTTCACGTCTTCAGTGAAGGTTGAACGTCTCATGTGGTTGCTTACGGAACCGACCGTGGAAAATGCCAGGTGGGCATGCGGATTCGGTGGCCGAGGAGCGTCCCGGACATGTGTACGGATGGCGGAGGGGTGGGTTCCCTATTCGACAAGTCGGCTGGCGGTGTCTGCTGGTTCCAGCCTTCTCGGACGAATCTCGGCGCGTCATGGATGGCCGATTTCAGCACCCTCGTTATCCCGTTGGTCCGGACTTCGATATCGTTCCGGACCATCCGGAGTGCGATATTTCTAAAAGGTGGAGAAACCCTTATTCATAGGGAGTCGGATGGCGGAGCCGTCTGGTTCCCGGCGGTGGTGAAGTTTTTTGTCACACGCCCGGATGGGGCCTTTAACAAGGTACCCCCCTACCGTATGTACGCATGGAGAAGTCGAAGCGTGGTTTATTCGTCCCCCCGGCCTTGCTGGGGTTCGTCGTCCTGCTCGTGTCCTTGACGGCGGTGTCCTATGCCGTGGGACGCATGGCAGGGCCGGTGGCCCCGGGCATGCACAGCACCGTGCCGGCGTCCGAGGACTCGCAGGAGCCGGGTATGCCGGGCATGCACGGCCTCGGTCCGGCCGACCGTGAAGTGCGGGTGAGCCGATGACCACCGCCGACCACCGCGAGACGACCGACGAGCCGGGCGCGACCACCGATCTGCTGGTGGGCGGCATGACGTGCGCCGCGTGCGTGGGCCGGGTCGAGAAGAAGCTGGGCCGCGTCGATGGCGTCAGGGCGACCGTCAACCTGGCCACCGGGCGGGCCCGCGTCTCCCACCCCGCGTCGGTCACCGCCCAGCAGCTGATCTCCGTGGTGGAGAGCGCCGGTTACACCGCCGAGCTTCCGCCGCCGCCCGCCGAGGAGCAGCACGCGGACGCCGCAGGCGAGGAGCGGAAGGCCGGCGGGGGCACCAGCGACCGGACCCGGCTGCTGATCACGGCGCTGCTGTCGCTGCCCGTGCTCCTGCTCTCCATGGTGCCCTCGCTGCAGTTCACCTACTGGCAGTGGGTGTGCTTCAACCTGGCCGTTCCGGTGGTGGGTTGGAGTTCGTGGCCGTTCCACGAGCGGGCTCTGAAGGGGCTGCGGCACGCCACGGCGACCATGGACACCCTGGTC
Organism: Streptomyces lincolnensis; assembly: GCF_021173675.1. Taxonomy (GTDB): domain Bacteria; phylum Actinomycetota; class Actinomycetes; order Streptomycetales; family Streptomycetaceae; genus Streptomyces; species Streptomyces lincolnensis_B. Next base: position 641,120 of record NZ_JAIHON010000003.1, read on the forward strand.
TCCCTCGGCGTGCTCGCCGCGTTCGCCTGGTCCACGTACGCCCTGTACTTCGGAGGCGCGGGCCAACCGGGCATGCGCATGCCGTTCAGCCTGGTGCCCGAGGCCGGGAGCGGGAGCGCGCACCTGTACCTGGAAGCGGCCGTGAGCGTGCCGCTGTTCGTTCTGGCCGGCCGCTACCTGGAGGAACGCGCCAAGCAGGGCACGGGATCGGCGCTGCGCGCGCTCGCCGAACTCGGCGCCAAGGACGTCGAGTTGTGCGAGGGCGACCAGGGGCGGCGGGTCCCGGTCTCCGCACTCCGGGTCGGCCAGGAGTTCCTGGTACGACCGGGTGAGAAGGTCGCCACCGACGGCGTGGTCACCGACGGCAGCTCCGCCCTGGACCTGTCACTGGTGACCGGCGAGAGCGTGCCGGTGGAGGTCGGACCGGAATCGTCCGTGGTGGGCGGTGCCGTCAACGCCGGTGGTCTGCTGGTGGTCCGGGCCACGGCGGTCGGCGCCGACACGCAACTCGCCCGGATCACCAAGCTGGTGACCGACGCACAGGCGGGCAAGGCGCGCATCCAGCGGCTGGCCGACGCCGTCGCGGGGGTCTTCGTACCCGCGATCGTGACCGTGGCGTGCACGGTTCTGGGGTTCTGGTACGGCGCAGGGGCGGACGCCTCGGCCGCCGTGACCGCGGCGGTCGCCGTCCTCGTCGTCGCGTGCCCCTGCGCCCTCGGCCTGGCCACCCCGACCGCCTTCATGGCCGCCACCGGCCGCGGCGCCCAACTCGGCGTCCTGCTCCGGGGGCCGGAGGCGCTGGAGCGGCTGCGGCACATCGACACCGTGGTCTTCGACAAGACCGGCACCCTCACCACCGGACGCATGACCCTCGCCGACACGACGGTGGTCGCCGGGGAGGACGCCGGCGCGGTCCTTCGGCTGGCCGGGGCCGTCGAGTACGGCTCCGAGCACCCCATCGGCCGGGCGATCGCCTCTGCGGCCCGCCAGGCCGAGGACGGCGGACACCTGCCGGCGGTGGCCGACTTCCGTGCCGTTGCGGGAGTCGGCGTCCACGGCCGGGTCGACGGCTGCGAGGTCGTCGTAGGCCGTCCGCGCCCGGAAACCCCGCTCCCGGACACCCTTCGGCAAGCCCTGGACGACGCCCACGCCTCCGCTCGCACAGCCGTGGTCGTCGAGAGGGACGGCCGCCCGGTCGGCGTTCTCGCGGTCGGCGACACACTGCGGCCCTCCAGCCATTCCGCCGTACGACACCTGCGCAAGCTGGGCATCGAGCCCATCCTGGTGACCGGCGACGGACCGGCCGCCGCCCGTGCCGTGGCCGAGCAGGTCGGCATCGACGAGGTGCACGCCGAGGTCACCCCGGAGGGCAAGACCGCCATCGTCGCGGAGCTCCGGGACGAGGGGCGCCGGGTGGCCGTCATCGGCGACGGAGTCAACGACGCCGCCGCGCTGGCCTCCGCCGATCTGGGCATCGCCATGGGCGGCGGCACCGACGCGGCGATCGGCGCCGCGGACATCACCCTCGTACGCGAGGACATGCAGGCCGTGGTCGCGGCCGTACAGCTCACCCGCCGGACCCTGAGCACCATCCGCGCCAACCTCGCCTGGGCCTTCGGCTACAACGTCGTCACCGTCCCTCTGGCCGCCACCGGTTGGCTCAACCCGATGTTCGCCGCCGTGGCGATGTCCGCCAGTTCCGTCCTGGTGGTCGCCAACAGTCTGCGGCTGCGCGCCTATTCGCCGCCCGGACATCGCCACCGCTCCGGCTCGGCGTCTGCGTCTGCCTCCGCGTCCGTCTCGGCCGGCAAGAGCGGTCAGGCACCCCCGTCCGCGGCGGACCGCGACACCGCCTCGCCCCTGGAGGAGATCCGATGAGTTCCGCCCCGTCCACCGACCCGGCCGAACGCTCCCGGCCGCCCTGGCGCCGTGTCACTTCCGGTGCGCTGAGCGCCGCTCTCGTACCCGTGGTCACGTGCGTGACGGTCCTGATGCTGCTGACGGCCTACACGACCACGGGTGCGGCCGGTAAACCGCCGGCGAGGATCAGCGTCAGCAACGCACGTATCTTCGTGCCGCTCAACTCCGCGAACACGGCCGCCTTCTTCGACATCACCAACACCGGGGCCTCCGGCGACGTGCTGAAGTCCGTCTCCTCGCCGGAACTCGGCGTCACCATGCTGGGCCGGCGGGTCACGAAGGACGGAGCGGGACGTATGGAGCCGATGGACAGCCTCACGATCCCGGCCCGAAGCCGCGTGAACATGACCCCCTACGGCGTCGATGTGATGGTCCTGGATCCGCCGAAGCTGAAGCTCGAGGACAAGGTCCGCTTCGACCTGTGGTTCCGCGACTCCGGCCAGGTGACGGTGGAGGCGGTGACCGTTCCTCCGCGGTCGTGACGAGGAGGGGGCTGCCGCCGTGTTCCTCCTCGCTGCCACTGCCTCGCTGCTACTTCCTCGTTGTCACTCCTCGCCCATCAGTTTGCGGATCTCGGTCATGGCCGCGACGAGCGCCTGCCGCTCCGGGACGGTGGTCTCGGGGTGCCACAGGTCGACGAGCAGGCATGTGCGCGGACGCGTCCCGTCGTTCCACGCCTCGTGCTCGAAGGAGTAGTCGAAGAGCAGGCACTTCCCCTCCTCCCACGACCGGCTCTCGCCCGCGACCGTGATGCCGCAGTCCTCCGGGATGTCGACCGCCAGGTGCAGGTTGATGCTGAAGTTCCACAGGTCGCAGTGGGGAGCGATCGCGGCTCCGGGCAGCAGAGTCGAGAAGTGGCACTCCAGCAGGGGGCACAGCTTCCCGGTGTCGACCGCCTCCTCCTTCAGAACCCGGAAGGCGGTCGGCACCGTGTCGGCCGACTCGTCCACCAGGCCGCCCTTGCGGAAGAGATAAAGAGCCTGCCAGTCCGACTGGCGCGTGAGGTAGTGCTCGTAATCGGAGAAAGCGTTCCGCCGGGCGGCCCAGGCGGTCTCCAACTCCTTCTTGATCGTGGCATGGTTCGCTTCGAAGGCGTGCACCACCGGTGCCAACTCGGGGTGGCCGTACGGATCGTGCCAGGGCTGCTGAGAAACACCCGGTAAGATCCACTTGGCCCCCTTCTGCAACGGATGGCGGTCCCCCTTTCCCGCCGCCAGCATCTGCTCGACCCGGACGATCGAATCCGGTCCGTACTCACTCCTGATGGCGGCGAAGGCCTCTTCTATCTCCGGGGTCATAAAATCTCCAGGATTTCGAGCTTCACGGTCCCTGCATACCGTGTGGAGGCTACCCAGGACGCACCCGTCCCGTCTCCGGGGAAAGGGCACGGCGTGGCCGGTATGGGGGCACGGAAGATGGCATGGGTGGTGCCGTGCGCCGGTAGTGCTTCCAGTGCTTCCGAATTTCGGCTGTCGCCGGGAACTGGTGGGCGGCGGGAGCCGACTCCCTTTAGGGAAAGTCGTGCGTCGGCCGGTCGATGTGCTTGGCGGTTGTTGTGTCAGCGGTCGAGTTGGAAGTCGATGGTGAGAGCGCCGGGGGATTCCGTCTCGGGCCGCCGGCTCCACACTCGATCCTTCTGATGCCCGCGCAACGTCCAGTGCTGGGGTGGTGATGGTGAACCGAGGCTCGGTGGCTACCCTCGTCTCTCCGTCGATCTGGAGTGGGGGAGAGCAGACTGTGCGCAACGCCGCCGTGACGCCCGAGGGCGGCCAGATCCGCTGGGTCGAGCTGCCGGGACAGGAGCCGTCCCGCGTCTACGTCCATGGTCTGGGCGCCACGTCGCCGGCCTACTTCGCGGAGGTTGCGGTTCATCCTCTGCTGGCCGGACGCCGTTCGCTGCTGATCGACTTGCTCGGGCACGGCATCAGTGACCGGCCGACGGGCTTCGACTACACCCTGGAATCCCACGCCGATGCCCTCGCCGCGGCCCTGACCGGCGCGGGTGTCGTGGGCGCCGAGTTGATCGCGCACAGCATGGGTGGCTCGGTGGCCATCGTCCTGGCCGCCCGGCACCCTCAGCTGGTCTCCCGCCTGGTCCTGGTCGACGCCAACCTTGACCCGATCGCGCCCGCACCCGGCTCAGCGGGCAGCAGCGGCATCGCCGCGTACTCAGAGGAGGAGTTCCTGGCAGGCGGCTGGGAGGAGATCCGAGACCGGGCTGGTTCCCACTGGTGGTCCACCATGCGTCTGGCAGGCCGGGAAGCCCTGCATCGCAGCGCGGTGCATCTCACCCGCGGCACGGCCCCCACCATGCGTGAGCTTCTGCTGGACCTGAAGATCCCCCGCACCTACCTGCTGCCCAAGGCCGACGGCCCGCTCCCGGGCACCGATGTGCTCCCCGAGGCCGGGGTGGCCGTGGTCTCGGTCCCGGACTGCGGACACAACATCATGCTGGACAACCCGGAAGGCTTCGCCCGCGCCACCGCGGCGGCGCTCTCGGACCATGTCCGGTAATGGCGCCACGGTGGCCCGTAACCCACGACGTAACCGTCCGGCTGAGTAAGCAGGAGCCAAGCGGGCGTGGTCATGCACCCACGTACCGCTACGGACAGAGCGATTTCCGGCCTCTGCGCCCGACGGGAGTAGCGATCCAGCCCTGGAGGGACGCGCGACGCCGCGGACGAGCGGCGCGAGACCTCTGGTGCGCAGCGGTTCGGGACGGGTGTAGGTCCACAAACGTTGGAAAGTGGTAGTTGTCATCCCACTCGGCGAGCTGCTGATTCGCTCGTCGGGTGATGCCGTTGCATCAGGTGGCGTTGTCGGGTGTGCCTTCCGTCCACGAGTAGCCGTGTCGGACGAAGACGCTGTACAGCCGTCGTGGCTTGAGATCGCAGGCCTGGCGTGTGAGTTCCTGGCCGTTGTGGCCGATCAGGATGAGCTGTTTGTCGGCCAGGAGCACCTGGTCAATTTCCTTGCTCGGGAACTCCCGTTGTTCGTCCTGACTGGTCAGGACCACGCGCTCGGCCGAGACGGTTACCGACAGGGACTTGTGGACCTCGATGACCCCCAGCAGGAGCCCGGCTGCCGCCCCCACAGCGGCGGCGAGGATGGTGGGCCAGGGGCTGGGAAGGATGGTGAGGAGCTTGGTGGGGCCTATCCGTGGCCCCCAGGATTGGCTGGTCACCCATTCCCAGACCAGTTCACCGAGTCCGCCGATGACTGTCCCACCGATGGTGCACACGAGCATGGTGGCCAGTGGGGAGTCGGCGACCACGGTGGCATCGGTCTTGGAGGAAGTAGGACGTTGACGGAAGGTCATATCTGCGAGTCTGTCGCTGTCCAGGGCGCCGGGCGTCCGCCGATGGTCTATTGCACGGAGACCAAAGTCGATGAGGACGAGACGATGATCCGCCGCGTACAAGGACCGGCTGTCCTGAAGAGCGTTCTCTGCACCTTCGTACGCCGGGGGCTGGTGCGTGGAGCTCCCGCTTGTCCCGGCCGACAACCGGCCGACAACCGGGCGACATCACTCCGTCGACTCCAGGATGCGGTCGAGTGTCCGGCGTCCCATGGCGCTCATCGCCGGATTGCTCTCGACGTAGTACCAGACAACACCCATCGCCTGTTCGAACGCCCATGCCTTGCCGCGCTCCCACTCCAGATCGTCACAGCCCAGAGTCCGCCGGAGCACCTCCCGCGGACCTGGCTGCAGAAGGTGCCAGGCACTGACCAGATCCAGCGCGGGATCGGCCGGGCCGAAGCCGCCGGTGTCGAGTACGCCGCTGAGCCGGTCTCCCGCGACCAGTACGTTGCCGGGGATCAAGTCACGATGGCTCATCACGTCGGCACCCGTGCGTGGCAACTCCCGAAGGCGGCTCCACACCTGGCGCAGCCGGGGCACGTCGAGCATCCCCTGGCTCTCCTGGAAGCACGTCGCCATCCAGTCGTCGTGGTGAGTGAGTACGCCGCCACGACCCTCGCCGCTGAAGAGCCGACCCTGCGTCTCGGCCTCCCGCAGGGTGGTGATGAAGGCCGCAAGGTCCTCGGCGAAGGCCTCCGACCCACTCGGGTCGGCATCCGAGGCGACCGTTCCCGACAGCCACGTCTGGACCGACCACGGCATGGGATAGCCCGCTCCAGGCTTTCCCAGAGCGACGGGTTCCGGGGCGGGGAACCGAGACACCTGCGCCAGTTCCGCGCTCGCCCGGGCTTCCTGCTCCAGAAACATCAGCGTCTCGGTGGCATCGGCCAGACGCAGGGGGAAGCGCGCCGAGAGGTCGTCCCCGATGCGGAAGATGGCGTTGACCGTCCCGGTCGACGGCAGGAGTCGGATCGCTTTGCCGCTCCACTCAGGGAACTGTTCCTTGATCAAGGCCGCGACGGTCTCGGTGGTCACGTCCACTTGGTCATCGTGCATGGTCATCTCTGGCGCGCTCTCCCACTGGTCCGACTTGAGACGCCGGAAGCAGACCAGACCAACTGAGACGACAGCCAGTGATTATCTTCCGGGATCCAGATCAACTGAACTTTTCGGCCATCCAGGGGGCTCAATCGTTGACGGCCGTCAAAGGTGATGTCGAAGGCGTTCAGCGGCGTCTTCCGGCGCATGGCCCAGCGGGCCTGGCCTTTCCCATGCGGATCACCCGGCCGTGGACTTCCGCAGGCGGACGGTTCCCGCCGGTCGAGGCCGGCCGGCAGCATCATCGCCCGCCAGCGGCGCGCTGAACTCGTGCTGCCCCGCCGCCTAAAGGGTGTTGCACAAGGCTGTGAGCTGGGCATCTCCGTTGTATGGCTGGGGTTTTACGCGCTGAGCGGGTGTGGGTGGAGACGTTCACGGGGCTGCGGTTGACGCAGTTTTCGGGTCTGTTGAAGGTGGTGCGGGAGCGGGGCGGTGACGGCACGCTGCGGGGCCGGCCGTGGTCGCTGCCGTTGGCTGAGCGGGTGCTGATCGTTGCCGTGTACTACCGCACGAACCTGACGATGCGGCAGCTGGGTCCGCTGTTCGGCGTCTCGTCCTCCACCGTGTGCCGGGTGATCCAGCGGCTTGGTCCGCTGCTGGCGGTTGAGCCCGTCTCCCGTCCGGCCGATGCGGCGCAGAGGTTGTGGATCGTGGACGGCACTTTGGTCCCGGTCCGCGACCGGACCGTCGGCTCCTCGTCACGCAACTACCGGTTCTCGGCGAACGTGCAGGTCATCGTCGATGCCGACACCCGTCTGGTGATTGCCGCGGCCCGCCCGGTGCCGGGCAGCACCGCGGACGCGCACGCCTGGCGGGCCTCCGGGCTGAGTCAGCACTGCCAAGGCGTGACCGTCCTGGGCGACGGCGCCTACCTCGACTGCGGGATGGTCACCCCGCACCGCAAACGCCCTCACCGGCCCCTGCTGCCGGGCGAGGAGGACGACAACGCCGCCCACCGCAAGGTCCGTGCGCGCGTCGAGCGTGTGATCGGCCGGATGAAGAACTACAAGATCCTCCGCGACTGCCGGCAACGCGGCGACGGCCTCCACCACGCGGTCCAGGCCGTCGCTCACATGCACAACCTCGCCCTCGCATCATGACCAGAAGACCGCGATCAAAGGCCCTGACCTGCCCGAACACAGCCTTGTGCAACACCCTTTAGGCTCACCCCCGTGTCCGATCCAGCCCCTGACCCCCGCATGCAGTCACTGATCTTCAACCAGCTCCGGCCGGGGGTCGTGAGAACGGTGAGGGTGACTGGTTTCGACGGAGCGGACGTCTTGGTGGAGTTGGCAAATGCCGAAGGCGAGAAGGGCGAGATCGCTCGGATTCCTCGACAGGAGGCGTCGATGCGTCGGATGGACCATCCATCCGAGCTGTTCGAGGTCGGTCAGGAGATAGACGCCGAAGAGATCGGGCGATGGCGCGAAGGTCAGCTTCACCTCTCCGCCAGGGCATGCGAGATTCCGGCCTTGCGGTCCTTCCTCCTCGCGTGTGAACAGGGGCAGGTCGTCGAGGGGACGGTCTCCGAGGTTCACGACTTCGGGGTCTTCGTTCACATCGATGGCGAACCGGACGGCTTCCGCACCGGCTTCATTCGGGTGCCGGACCTGACATGGGGCTGGATCAACCACCCTTCCGAGGCGGTTGAAGCAGGTCGGCGGATCACCGCTGAGGTGATCATTGCCGAGACTCGGACCGGACAGGTGACGCTCTCGCTGAAGGCTCTGCAGGATGATCCACTCGTTCGGTTTGCCGATCAGGTCGGCCGGGTCCTCACCGGGTCGATCACCAAGATCATTCCTTTTGGTGTGTTCGTGGAACTTGCTCCCGACGTCGTGGGGTTCCTTCACCTCTCAGAGCTGACCGACGAGCCCGTCGAGACCCCTGACGAGCTCGTCGACGAGGGCGAGCTGATCACGGTGGAGGTCGCCGAGGTCGACCTGCAGCTTCACCGGGTACGGCTGAGTGCCGCTGGTGGAGCCGACAGAACCTAGAAGCGTGACCACTCGGTGCCGACAAGCGTGTCCAGGCTCGATCCCATGTGTCGACCTGCCTGAGACAGCGGCAAAGCTTGTGCCGTTGCCGGCTCCAGACGGCGAGGAGTTCGGCGCCATGGGCAACCATGGGCCATCTGGGAGGGTGCGGGGCTCTCCCAGCGCTCAGCTGTAGTAGGCGATCTTCTCGTCGAGAACGTCCATAGCTCGACGCAGGGCCGCCACCCGCTGCTCCAGGGCGGCACGGCGCTCGCGAAGGAAGGCGACCCGGTTCTGCGGAGGGTGGTCGGCGCGCAGAAGGGCGACGAACTCCCGCAGGTCTGCGATGCCGAGGCCGGCCTCGCGGAAGCACGTGACCAGGCCGATCCAGAACAGGTCCTCCTCGGTGTACTCCCTCCGTCCGCCGGGGGAGCGCCGAATCGGGCCGATGAGCCCTTCGCGCTCGTAGTAGCGCAGCGTGTCGATGGAAACGCCGGTACGGTCGGCGGCTGTTGACGGGGTGACGGTGGTCATGGGGTTCCTTCGGCGGCGGCTACCGCGCTTCGTCGAAGCGGGCCATGTGGTCGTCGTTGAGCCGCACACGGCGTGCGGCGAGTGCCTCCTCGATCTGCTCCACCCGGCTCGCGCCGACGATGGGATCGATCCCCTGCCGCATCAGCCAGGCCAGCACGACCTGGTTCCTCGTGGCCGAGAGTTCGGCGGCGATGTCGTCCAGGACGGCGAGCACCTGAGCGGTACCGGGGTGATCGTATATGTGCGGAAGAGGCTTGTGTGCGCGCACGTACGAACCCCACAGCAGCGAACTGTACGACCACACGGCGAGCCCCTCCGACCGCGCGAGGTCCAGGTCCTCGGCGGCGAGCATGCGGTGTCCGGCCTCCGGGAGTGGGGTGAGCGGGCGCGGTTGGAGGAGTGAGTGGCGCAGTTGCAGGGCGGTCCACGGTTCCACGCGCTGCTCCCGTGCGAGTGACCGGGCGCGCTCGACACGCCAGGCGGCATGGTTGGCCGCCCCGATCCGCAGAGCCACCCCCTTTGCGACGAGTTCTCCGAAGGCGCCGACCGTCTCCTCCAGCGGTACGGTGCGGTCCTCGGCGTGGGCCCACAGCAGATCGATGTGATCGACTCCCAGACGTCCCAGGCTCTCCTCCACACCGGCGTGGACGGCACGGGCGGAAAGCCCTTCGGCGCTCTTCGGCCAGGAGTGGGGGACGAGCGGGTTCTGCCGGACCTTCGTCGCGATCCGTAGTGCTTCGCGCCCGCCGGGGTCGGCGCGAAGCCACGCGCCGATCACACGCTCGCTGGCGCCGCCGACGCCACTGGGGTCGGTCCAGAAGGAGTAGCAGTTCGCGGTGTCGAGCCAGACACCGCCGCCGGCGACGAAGGCGTCGAGGATCGCGAAGGCTCGGTCGGGGTCGACGCGGGTGCCGAAGTCCATTGTCCCCAGAACGATCTGGGGGTCGGTGGTGGTCATGCCGCCCATGCTCGTATCTGGAGCGCGCTCCAGGTCAAGAGCGGTTGCGACGGACGGTCCGGGGCCCGACCTCCACGAGCCCGACGCGCCGCACGACAGACGCGCGTGACGACGTCCCCATCGGCGGCGAATTCGGAGAGCGGTCTGCCGCACAGGGCGCACAGGGTGCGCAGGGCAGTCGGACCGTGATGCCGTGCAGCCCAGCTCAGGTTGCCGACGGAGCATGGGAGCCATAACGGCGGTGTTTGGCCGAGTAGTCGCCACGGCCGTCGCCGAGGCGGTCGTGCTCGGCCACGGTGCCGTCGATCAGGACGAGTTCGGGGTCTGCCCCGCGCAGAGTGCACCACATGCCGGGTGTGCGGGCGGTCAGGAACTCGATGACCGCGGTGGTGCAGGCGTGTGCGCCCACACTGAGATGCCGAATCCGGCGGCGATCTGCCGGAGGGGCTCGTGTTTGCGCAGGTGCGCCAGAGCGGCCAGGGCACGCAGGTGCGGTGGGGGCTTGCAGCAGCGGCGACTCTCGCGGGTGAGAGACCTCAGTCGCACATGTCCGTCGCCGTTCGCCGGTATTCCTCCCGTGGGGGCGGTGCGGGTAAGCCTCCACGGGAGTGGCGGGGCCGCGTCACGGGCATGGCGCGTGCCGGCCATGAGGCGCCGGACGCGGCCTGGCCTACAGGCTGTTCCTCTGGCCGGTGCGGGCGCGGCCGTGGCGTGGGGGAGACGGGACGGGTGCTGCTCAGTCCCGGGCGACGCTCCTGGCGCGAAGGGCCTCGTCGATGGACTCCTCCCGCCACCGCTTGAGCAGCTCGTGAAAGGCGGAGGCACCATGAGGGTAGGCGCTCGGGCCGTTTCGCCGGCCGAGCCCCTCGGCGTTGTAGTAGCCCGGGGTGCACTCGGCGTGGAACCACTCGTGGTCGGGTGCTCCGTCGGTCAGGACGGCCCTCCACGCGTCCTCGGCCTCGCGGGACGGTTCGACCAGGGCACCCTTTGCCTCGGCTGCGGCTACAAGGGCCGCGGCGTGAACGGCGTGTTCGTCCAGCACATGCGTGTAGTTGACGCTACCGGCGCTCTGTATCCCGCCCAGTTGGATCAGGTTCGGGAATCCGTTGCTGGTGAAGCCGTGCAGGGTGCGCGGTCCCTGCTGCCGCCACAGCTGCTGCAGTAGGGCACCGCCCCGGCCATGGACCGGCAGCCTGCCGGAGTGGATGCCGGAGACGCCGACCGAGAACCCCGTGGCGAAGATCAGGCAGTCGAGTTCGTACTCGGTGTCGCCGACCACGACACCGCGCTCGGTCATGCGCTCGATGCCGTGCGTGTCCGCGGTGTCGACCAGGGAGACGTTGGCGCGGTTGAACGCCTGAAGGTAGAGGTCGGAGAAGGTCGGGCGCTTGCACGCGTACCGGTACCAGGGTTTGAGCCTGTCCGCCGTGGCGGGGTCGGTGACGATCTGCTCGACGCGAGCACGGATCTCGTTCATCTTGGTGGCGTCCGCGACCTCGTAGGCCGCTTCGAAGGCGGCTCTGTCGCCCTGGCGCCGGAAGCTCGGCAGGAGCTTCTCCAGGAGGCCGGCCGACTCGGTCCACCGGTCCGCCACGAGGTCCTCGTCGACGGACTCGCCCGAGACGATCCGCAGGAAGTTGTCACGGCGTTCCTGGGCCCAGCCGGGGCGGTCGGCACCGACGTCCTGGGCGGTGGTGCGGCGGTTCGCGCGCACGTCCACGGTGGAGGGGGTGCGTTGGAAGACGTAGAGGTGGCGGGCGTCCTCGGCCAGCTTCGGGACGACCTGGATACCGGTGGCGCCGGTTCCGACCACACCGACGCGCTTGTCCGCGAGGCCGGTGAGGCCGCCGTCCGGTGTGCCTCCGGTGTAGCCGTAGTCCCAGCGTGAGGTGTGGAAGGTGTGGCCCTTGAAGTCCTCGATACCGGGAATCCCGGGGAGCTTCAGCTCGGAGAGGACGCCCGTGGCCGTGACCACGTACGTGGCCCGGAAACTGTCGTCCCGGTCGGTCGTGACGATCCAGCTCTCCGAGGAGTCTTCCCAGGTCAAGGACGTGACCGAGGTGGAGAACAGGGCGTCCGCGTAGAGGCCGAACTTCTCCGCGATCCGCACCGCGTGGCGACGGATCTCGTCGCCGGGAGCGTACTTCCACTCCGGAACGTATCCCGTTTCGTCGAGCAGTGGCAGGTACACGTGCGACTCGACGTCGCAGTGGATGCCGGGATACCGGTTCCAGTACCAGGTACCGCCGAAGTCGCCGCCCTGCTCGATGACACGAACGCGTCGCACGCCCTGTTCACACAATCGTGCCCCGGCGAGGATGCCGCCGAAACCGCCACCGACAACCGCCACGTCCACCCTGTCCCGCAGCGGTTCACGCTCGGGTGGCTCACCCGCGTAAGGGTCATCGGCGTAGTAACCGAACTCGGCATCGGCGCGGACGTATTGACGGACCCCGTCGGGCCGCACGCGTCGCTCCCGTTCGGTCCGGTAACGCTCTCGCAGCTCCGCGAGTGCCTCGGGCGGCACCGTCCGTGAATGTGCCATGTGGGGGACCTTGTTCCTTCCGGTTCGCTGCAACGAGGCCACTCCGCCCATGAACTGGCGTGGAGAGCACGGGACTTGAACAGCCATGCGCTACGGTAACAACAACCGGACAATGATGTCCGGTTGATGGGTAGGTTGCTTCCGCATACTTCGGACAGGAAGAGTGATTCACGTGCGACGCCCCCCGATCCCCACACCCCGGTCCCTCGCCGGCCTCGTGACGCTCGGTCTGCTGGTGCTCACCGGGTGCGGTACGCAGACCGGCGGTTCCGGAGCGGACGTGGCGGCCGGAAACCGGATCATCCGCGCGCAGCAGGTGATGCAGCTGACGCAGGTGCACGAGACGACCGGGATGACCTTGTTGGAGGGCCCGACCTTCGACGAGGACGGCACACTCCTCGTCGTCGACGTCACGGCCCCCGCCGGCGAGCCGAAGGTGCTGCGCGTCGACGTCCGCAAGAAGACCTCGCACGCGGTCCACACCGACGACCGGGGCGCCTACACCTCGGCCCAGTTCAGCCCACGGGACGGGCGTATCTACCTGAGCGACTTCGCCCACGGCGACATCGTGAGCCTGGCCGCGGACGGCAGCGATCCGCGGATCTTCTTCTCCGGCGAGGTCGACGGAGCGCGGATGAACCCCGACGACCTCGCCTTCGACCGGGAGGGCAACCTGTACGTCAGCGACTCACGCGGCCTGTCCGAGGGTGAGGCGGAGGGCCGCGTGGTGCGCATCGACCACGAGGGGAAAGTCGCCACTGTGTTGGCGGACGACCTGGCCGCGCCCAACGGGATCTCGTTCGACACCGGCTACCGCGGCCTGTGGTTCAGCGAGCTGACGCAGAACCGCATCTCCTATCTCCTCCTGGACGGCAAGGGCGCGGTCGCTTCCCGGCACACCGCCATCCGCGTCGACGGCGGGATCGCGCAGACGGACTCGATCGCCGTGGACGCCGACGGCAACCTCTACCAGGGACTGCACGGCCGTCCGGCCATGGCCGTGTACAGCGAGAACGGCGAGCGCCTGGCCACCGTCGAGGTGCCCGCCCGCGCCGCCGACGGGCTTCAGTCGGCGACCAACGTGGCCATCACGCCCGGTGGGACCAAGGCCTACATGACCGTCAGCGGACCTGCCGGGGGATACTTGTACGTCTTCAACGCGCTGGCGGAGGGCATCCGCCAGTCCAACGGCGGCTGACGCCTGCGTCTCGTTCAGCCACCGAAGGGCCGGACCGGGCCCACCTCGACACCGAGCAGCTGCCAGGCCGCCAGAGCCCGACGTTCCCGCTGCTCGCGAGTGGGGCCGGTGACGGCACCGGAGACCATGGCGACGGCGATCATGAGATCGTCGGCGCGCTCCGCGAGCCGGTGACCGTCCGGCAGATGCCTGCGCAGGGCGTACTCCACCCGTTGGGACAGAGTCAGGGCGTAGCCGGAGGGGCCGCAGTGGGTGCCCACCCCCTCGGCGTGCAGCACACTGACGAAAGCGGTCGACTCCACCTGGTGCCAGGTGAGAACACCCAGGAGCAGGGCCAGGTCCGTGCCGTCCGCGGCCGCCGCCTGCTCGATCTGTTGGACGTTCTCCTCCAACACGGCAAGCGCCACGGCGGCACGGTCGGGGAAATGCCGGTACAGCACGCCCTGGCCGACACCGGCCCGCTTCGCGATCGCGGACAAGGGCACGTCCAGACCGTGCTCCGCACAGATCTCCCGGGCCGCAGCGATGAGGGCGGCCCGGTTGCGCGCGCGAGCCTTGGGCCCCTCGTTGGCGGGCTGCCGCTGAGGCGGGAGGGATTGCTGTGTCACCCGCCGAGGATATCCGGCTGCGACTGGATCGGTTGGCTGGGTGATCCTCCGTCACATGGGGAGCGAGAGCAGCCGTACTGGTGCTGAGGGCCAGCGGGCATCGTCGCGCAGGGGCGTCACCATGGTCCGCAGCGGCATGGTCACCAGGCGGCCTTCGGGTTGTTCGACGAGTACGTCGTTGTCGAGCGGGTGCCATCCGAGACGCTTGTAGAGCGACACGAGGGGAGGCCGGCAGAACAGGAGTGCGTGCTGAGGACCCAGCGTGCGGGCGTGCTCCAGCGCAGCTGTGACGACGAGCCGAGCCAGGCCTTGGCCTTGCATGCTGGGCGCGACGGCCACCCCGCCGACGCCCACCACCTCTGTCGCGACGTCGCCGATCGCGACAGGCAGTCGCAGCAGGCCGGCGTGTGCCACGAGCCGGTCTTCGTGTCTGATGCCGAAGTGTTCCTCCTTCGGCAGCCAGGTCAGGCCGGTCGAGGCGACACCGAAGGGATCGTCACTGGTGCCAAGGATCTCTTCCTGGTCAGCCTTGGTGTACTGGGGGAGCCGCATCACGGTTGGTGCCGCAGAGGATCGGTTCTTAGACATCGCCACATGATGATCTCTCCGCCGAGCACCGGCCAAGCGATTCTCCGCGACCTCGCTGGGCTCGCGTCAGCGAGGTGGTACCACTCCCGATGTGCTGATGGCGTGGTTGATCGCGGAGGCGACGTCGGCAGCGACCCGGGTGGGCTGGTAGGAGTCGTGGGTCCAGGCACGTCCGTCCGTCACCCACACGCTGTGAAGGCCGAGCGCGCCGGCGCCTGCGATGTCGGCGTGGGGTGAATCACCGATGACCCACGCGCCTGAGAGGGGGACGCCGACGGCATCGGCTGCCGCTTGGAAGATCTCCGGTTCGGGTTTCTTGTGGCCGATTGCTTCGGAGATGACCCAGCCCTGGACGAGTCGATCGAGCCCGGTCTTCCGGATCTTCGCCTCCTGTTGGACGGTGCGGCCGTTGGTGACGATGACACAAGTCCAGCCGTCCGCCTGCGCTTTGTTCAGCGCCTCCCGGGCCGACTGAGCCAGGACGACACGGTCGGCGGCGCCGCTGTCGAGAAGGGCACGGACGGCGGCGGTGGGCACCACGTCGCCGTATCGGTTGGTGAGGGCTGCGGAGACTTCGTCACGCGCCGTGTAGCCGCTCGCGTCGACGGCCATCACCCATGTGAGATCGGAGTCGGGCAGATCATGGTCGGCGAGGAAGCCCGCGACAGCGGCGCGGAAGGCCGCGTCCCGGTCGACAAGGGTGTTGTCGAGGTCCAGCAGCAACAACGGCATGACCGGGAGTAGATCATGCAACCTCCTGCGATGCGGGCCAGTTTCCGGTAGGCGGTGGCACGAGGTCGGCGAAGCGGATGTTGCGGACGGTGATCTGGTCGATTGGCGGACTCCGGCCGCGGCGGCGAGAGGTTCAAGGAGCGCGTTGGGAGGGGCCTTCCGCCCGAACCTCCACCCGGCCTGGGCGCAGAGCGGACGCTTCACCTCCAACGCCTCAGCGTCTTTCGGCTCGATCCGATCGTCCGCACGAACATCGACGACCACCGCCGAGCCGTCCGCGGCGCACAAAGTACCCCCGTACTGGGGCGTGTTTCCAAAATGCTGGTCACAGCCATTCATTGATGGCCGTGACCAACACGGTCGCCTCATAGCGGACGGCGAGCTTGTCGTACCTTGTCACCACCGCGAAGAATGGCCGCATCACGGCCTGCCGATTCCCGGGGCCTCAGCAGGCCGAGTTACCTGCGACGTTAAAGGCCAAGCTCAGGAAAAGGGCGCTCAGGCCTCACAGTGCAGCTACCTGGAAGCCACGCAGCTGACGCCGGGGCTACTGGTGCCGTGGGAGAGCCTGTGTCTTCTGCTCCGAAAGGGTCTTGTAGACGGTACCGGCGAGGTCCGGCAGTGTGTCCGCTTCGCCAACGGCGCTGTTGACGGCAATGGCGATGATCATGCCAGTATTCGGGAAGTACATGTGCAGCACCCGGTTCCCATAAGTGGCCCCCTCATAGGCCCAGACCGTCCCGGCCACAGGATGGACGAACTTCACGACGCCGAGCCCGAAACCAATAGGATCGTCGGCCGTGACGGTCTTGATGGGCTTACTCGTCTTCGCCGAGATCAGGGACTCCAGCTCGCGCTGCTGCGCTGAGGGCAGTAGTCGACCGCTGTACAGCGCCCTGTCCCAAGCCGTCATGTCTCTCAGCGAACTCACCAGGCCACCCGCCCCCTGCGCCCAGGACAGGTCAAGCGGAGGAAGCGACTTGTTGAGATGCTTCGGCAGGACGGAATGGGTGGAGTACGGCGTCGGCATCCGCGAGGCCGTGTCCGGAGGGCAGTCCGGGGGGAGGCAGGTGTCGTTCATTCCGAGAGGTTCGATGATGCGCTCGGCGAGCTGCTCTTGGTACGTATCGTGCGACGCTCGTTCGACAATCATCTGCGCGAGGAGGTAGTTCGTATTCGAGTACTCGTACTTCGCGGAACCCAGTGGCAGGCCCTCCACATAGGACATCAGGCGCTTCAGCGTGAAGCGCCTGGACGGATTGGCATCGAAATCCTTCAGGAACGCACTCTGCTCGGTGTAGTTGGGGATGCCGCTGGTCATCGACAGCAGTTGCTTGATGGTGACATCGCGCCACGCCGGATACTGGGGAAGCCACTTTCCCAGCTTGTCCCGTATGGACAGCTTTCCTTCGGCCTCCAGTTGAAGCAGCAGCACGGACGTGAACGCCTTGGTGTTGCTGCCTATCTGCCACAGCGCCTTGCTGTTCATCGGTCGACCACCGCCGTAGCGGGACGTCCCCGCATCGACCGAGATATCAGGTCGCTGATCAGCATAGGTCACCCGAAGGGAGACCGCTGAGAAATGATCCTTAGTGCCCTGAGCATCCTGATATTTCTCGAGGTCACTTCGCAGTGAAGCGGTGGCACTGCGAACGGATGGCTCCATCACTGCGTGCGCGACGGTCGGCCCACTTCCCGACACCATCATCCCCGAAACAATCGCCGCAGTGACCGTCACCAGGGCCACGAAGCGCTTCCCTTTCTGACCACCCCGCCGACGAAGCCTGTACCCCATTGCCGCTATTCCTCCATCGAATCGAACAGAACTGGGAACGGCGATCACGCTACGCAGTGGAGGTACGGCAGGTAATGGGGGTACCTCCCCGCGTGGTAGTGGTGCTGACCCCCTGAGTGAGGCCAAGTGCAGCTTCGAAGGCACTCCTCAGAAGACATAGAGCCCTTTAGCTCTATCCAGCTTCGCCCACTGCGCACCGCATCTTCGGACAGCTGCAGGCCAGGGCCGATGCCGAGGAACTGATCACCTGGGACGTCTCGGTGGACTCCACCATCGGCCGCGCCCACCAGCATGCGGCCGGCGCCCGCAGAAAGGGGATCTGCAGATCGAGCCGCCAGGTGGTCTGTTCACCGAGCCGGACGACCACGGTCTCGGACGCTCCCGCGGCGGGCTGACGGCCAAGCTCCACCTGGCGGTCGAACAGGCCCAGAAGCCCATGTCGCTGGTGACCACGGCCGGGCGGCGCGGTGACTCCCCGCAGTTCCAGGTGGCCCTGGGCGGTATCCGGGTGCCTCGGCTCGGGCCATCCGCGTACCCGGCCGGACAAGGTTCGCGCCGACAAGGCGTACGGCTCCCGCGCGAACCGCGCCTACCTGCGCAAGCGCGGCATCCGCTGCACGATCCCGGAGAAGCGCCACCGCGCGGTGGCGACGAGGTACGACAAGCTCTCCGTCCGCTATGAGGCGACCGAGCTGGTCGCGGCCATCAACGAATGGTTGTGACCAGCCATTTCGAAAGACGCCCCAGCCAGGGAAGTGATGCTCACCGCGCGATCCGCGAAACGTACGCACGGGCTCGGCATCCTCGAACCGGCCCGTCACACAGTCCCGCAGCGGACGCCGACGACGTCCGTACACCGCGCCCACTACGACGGCTCGATGCACGGCACCAAGTGATCCACCGCCGCCGGTACAGCCATCCGGCACCCACAGTGTGCTCAACCGCGCGACCAGGTTCGCTGAGACAGAAGCCCGAACGACTCGGTTCGTTGAGAAGTTGAGAAAACGACTCGACTGAGCGAGACACGGCACATGTCCTGCCGGCGTTACGGCGCGGGAGGGTGGGCGGCCCCGGCTCCCACGGAGCGCCGGCACACTGAGCGCAACCTCAAGCTCTCACTAGCCCAGAGGGGGCGGGGAACGGGTGATCAGCTCCCCACCCACCCGCGGGCCGAGCACCACCCCGGCGAAGGGCCTACCACCAAGCGGTGCAGGTGATCGCCGTGCCGTCGCCGGAGTCACCGCAGGCCCGCATCAGCTGTCCGTTGCGGTCGCGCCAGGCCTCGGTGTGCACGCTGGTTCCCGCGTCCACCCTCCGCAGGCCCAGTTGCGGCTCCCACGTGCGCCCGCCGTTACTGCTGCGGTCCACCCAGACGTGCATGCCGATGGCGCCGTTGGTGACACGGCCCCACGCACAGGTGTTGTCCCCCCTGCCGTTGAACCGCAACTCGAAGAACTGGCCACGGGCCCCGGTCGCCGCCGCGGCAGTCCCCAACACCACGTTGGTGTTGCAGCCGTCAGCAGCGCCTGCGGGGGCAGCCGCGGACATGGTGAGCAGCCCGGTGGTCATCGCCAGCGCCGAGACCGTGGCCGCGACCTTCTTGTTCACGCGCATTGTGTTTGTTCTCCCTTGGGAGCCCCGAGGCCCTTGTGGTCAAGGCTTGAAGTCTCGGCCGTGACTGGGGGCACGGCCATCCCGGAAAACTGAGGTTGACCCGCACGCAAAGTGCCTGCTAGAGCGGGTACTTGGGAGAGGTGACGCTCCTGGCGTGCGGTCGGTCGGCCCGCCCCTGTCGCGAGCCGGAGAGCCGGACCCGAGGTTGTTGTACGACACGGTCCGAGAAGTCAGGCCATCTCGGTCATCGTTTCCGCCGGCCCCGTCGGCTCGGGTCCCTCGCTCGGCGCGGCCGTGTCCGGTCCCGCACCCCGCAGGAACGCCGAGTGCGTACCGGCGGACATCCAGCCCGTGCCCGCGCCGACGACGGCCATGTAGATCCCGAACGTCGGCCACGAGGTGTCCGTGCCCGCCGCCCGCGCGGCTCCGGCCACTCGGAGGCGACCTGGAGCCCGTACGCGGTGAGGATCCACACCCGGGCGGGACTGGTCCGCGGCAGCACGATCCAGTCGATGAGGTCCTCGCGGCAGAGCTTGGCCAGCCGGCGCCGGGTCTGCTCGATCCGCGCCTGGCGGCGGCATTCGAGGGGCCGACACTGACGTCCACGGACGCCGCCAGCGCCACCCCGGTTCCCGCCAGGACCTGGGCAAGAAGCCACGTGGGCAGGGGAATTGCAACTTCGACATGCCTCGCGGAGGCGGCTACCTTCCCTTTGGTCTTCGGTGGCCGCCCGCGGCCGCAAAGGGGTTCCTTCGGCTGGGGCAGCCGCGACGGGATGAGTCGGTCACGCCCTACGAACCTTCGCCCCCATGCGCGTGAGCCACCGGACGGGTCCACACCAGGCAGCCCCAACCAGGGAGAGACGCATGCCCCATCTTGCTCTGTACACCTTCGGCGTCCTGAAGTCACCTCTCGCCGATCCCACACCTCTCACGCGCGAGTTCTACGACCTGGGTGAGGCCGTCTACCAGAAGATCAGTCAGCGTCCCGGATACGTCGCGCGTGCTGAAACGGCCTACGGTGAGCGGGGCGCGTTCTTCGGGGCGGACTGGGGTGCATGGGGAGAGTTCGCCGTACCGACGTGGTACGGCAAGGGCCATACGGTGGAAACCACCGCGCTGGCCACGACCCTCTCACTCTGGACCGGCCTGCGCCCCGCCTTCGACGCCGTTTACACCGGCCTGCACCGTGAGGCACTCAACAGGCGTTACGACTGGTTCGAGAGGACAGGGCACCCGAATTACGTGTTCTGGTGGGTCCCCGACGGTGTGATACCCACGTGGCGGGACGGGGTTTCCAGGCTGGAGCATCTCCACGACCACGGCTCCGAGCCGTACGCCTTCACCTTCCACGACTCGTTCGCCCCGGACGGGACCCCGACCAGGAGCAGAGGCATCGGTCCGAGGAGCGACCAGGTTCGCTGACCAGCCTCCGGGCCCGCGCTCATCGCAAGAGACCCTGCCTTCAGGAAGCAAGGGGGCGTGGAACAAAGGGCAGCCTGCGGCGCGTATCGCGTCCTCGAAGCTGGTGGTGCGCAGGGCCCAGACGGACCAGCCCAGGCAGGGCCAGACGGCACCGTTGAACGCGGTCGCTTGATCGAGGTGCCAGTCGGGTGCGAGATGCAGGCGGATGTCCTTGGGGCCCGATGCCGCCCATCTCGCCACCGGCACCAGGCACGGGAAACCGCGCGGGAACGCTTGGGGGATCATCGGCGGCGAACGTGCCTCCCCACGGCCGTGCCGTGCACTCGCTGTGGACCTACCGGCCCCGCCTTGCCGACCACCTCGGGCGGGAACCGTGTCACCCGTGCCACCTACGCCGTCCTGAATACGAGACCACCCCGGAGGCGTGTGGCGTGCGAAAGGGCCCTGGGCGTGGCGTGGCGTGGCGCGCAAGCCAGCCACCGGTGATCAAGGGAAGTACGTCAATTCGTGCGTGCCGGCGGCATCCCGGCTCCCGCCCGTGTCGCGTCGGTGCCCCAGCTGGCCAGCAGTCGTAGTGCCTCCGCCGACGGGGAACCGGGTTCGGCGTGGTACGTCGCCAGCGTCTGTTCGTGGTTGTCGGCCTGGTGGAACGACTCGAGGCGGAGATCGAGTTCGCCGACGAGCGGGTGGTGCAGACGCTGGATGCCGTGGCATCTGTCCTTGACGTCGTGGGTGGCCCACAGCTGCCGGAACTCCTCGCTCTTCACGGAGAGTTCGCCCACCAGAGCGGACAGCCGGGGGTCGTTCGGATGGGCGCCGGCATCCAGACGCAGCTGAGCGACGACGTCGTTCGCCTTCTCCTGCCAGTCCACGAACAGGTCGCGGTACTCGGGCCTGAGGAACACCAGCCGTGCCCAGTTCTGCTCCTGCGCCGGCAGCTCGGCCCAGTCGCCGAAGACCACTGCGGCCATCCGGTTCCAGGCGAGGAGGTCCCCGCGCCGACCCACGAGGATCGCCGGGACGCCGTCCATGGTGTCCAGCAGCGTCCGCAAGGGACCCCGCACCTGCTGCGTGCGACCGGCCGGCTGCCTCTTGTGCTGCTTCGGCTTCGCCAGGCGGGTGAGGTGGGCGTGCTCGGCGTCGCTCAGCCTGAGCGCGCGGGCGATGGCGTCCAGGACCTCCGGTGACACATGCCGCCCGTTGCCCTGTTCCAGCCGCGTGTAGTACGCCACCGACACTCCGGCCAGCTGCGCCAGCTCCTCGCGGCGCAGCCCCGGCACGCGCCGGTACCGTCCGAAGCTCCGCAGCCCCACGTCCTCCGGCTGCAGCCGGGCCCGGCGGGTGCGCAGGAACTCGCTGAGCTCGGCACGCGGGTCCAGCGCGCCGGCGGCGGGCTCGATCACCGGTTCGGGGTATTCGTCCATGGCTCGAGTATCCCCGGTCGGACGCACATCAGCCTGCCCCAGCCAGTGGTAGGCATCGCGGGCATACGCAAAGCCGTGACCTGGGTGAATGCCGGCCCGGCCGGAACGCTGGTGACCGTGCCCGGCAGGAAGGCAGCCGGGCAGGGAACCTCAGCTAGGAGAACCACCGGCATGACCACTGTTGCTGCGTACGCTGCCCCCGCCGCCAAGGCTCCCTTGGAGCGCACCACCATCGAGCGCCGCGCGGTCCGCGAGTTCGATGTGCTGATCGAGATCAAGTTCGCGGGCATCTGCCACTCGGACACCGACCAGGTCCGCGAGGGCTGGGGAGAGGCGATCTTCCCGATGGTCCCGGGCTACGAGATCGCGGGTGTCGTCTCCGAGGTCGGCTCCGGGGTGACCAAGTACAAGGTCGGCGACCGCGTGGGCGTGGGCTGCATGGTCGACTCCTGCCGCGAGTGCGACAACTGCAAGGCAGGCCAGGAACAGCACTGTGTACGGGGGCCCGTCCAGACGTACAACGGCATCGGCCGTGACGGAGAGCCCACCTACGGCGGTTACGCCACGCACGTCGTCGTCGACGAGAACTTCGTCGTCCGTATCCCCGACGGGCTGTCCCTCGACGTCGCCGCGCCGCTGCTGTGCGCGGGCATCACCACGTACGCGCCGCTCAAGCAGTGGGGCGCGGGCCCTGGCAAGAAGATCGCCGTGGTCGGTCTGGGCGGTCTCGGCCACGTGGGCGTCAAGATCGCGCACGCGCTCGGCGCGGAGGTCACGGTCCTCTCCCAGTCGCTGCGCAAGAAGGACGACGGCCTGAGGCTGGGCGCCGACCACTACTACGCGACCAGCGACCCGAAGACGTTCGAAGAGCTCGCCGGCACCTTCGACCTGATCGTCTCCACGGTGTCGGCGCCACTGGACTTCGGCGCGTACCTCAGCCTGCTCCGGACGGGCGGCGCCCTGGTGAACGTGGGCGTCCCGGAAGAGCCCGTCGCCTTCCACCCGTTCTCCCTCATCGTCGGCAACAAGATCGTCGCCGGTTCGATGATCGGCGGCATCGCGGACACCCAGGAGATGCTCGACTTCTGCGCCGCGCACGGCATCGGCTCGGAGATCGAGCTGATCACCGCATCCGAGATCAACGAGGCATACGAGCGGCTCACCGCCGGCGACGTGCGCTACCGGTTCGTGATCGACACGGCGACCATCTGAGACCGGTCGAGCGCGTGAGGGCCCCGGCGGACAAGGCGGATTCCTGGGGCCGTTGAAGCACAAGCCGTCATCCGTCACCCACCACATCACCAGTAACACGGCATGCCCCCAACGCCTTTGACGGTGTGGCGTGCATCAAGAACGGAGTACACCCCATGACCGCAACACAAGCGACCGAGTCGAGGACCCACCGGACGGAAACGGCTGCGGAGGTGGTCGACCGCCTGCGTGCGACGTTCAACACCGGCGTCACCCGCCCACTGGACTGGCGCGTCAACCAGCTCCAGCGGCTGCGGGCACTGCTGGTCGAGAACGAGCAGGAGCTGATCGAAGCGCTCTGGGCGGACCTGCGGAAGAACGCCGCCGAGGCGAAGACGCAGGAAATCGACTTCACCGTCGCCGACATCGACGAGACGCTCGCGAACCTCGAGAGCTGGCTTCAGCCCCGCCCGGTGGAGGTTCCCGCCCACTTCGGTCCCACGACCACGGCCTACACCACGTACGACCCGCTCGGGGTGGTCCTGGTGATCGCTCCCTGGAACTTCCCGCTGCACCTGCTCATCGACCCCATCATCGGCGCCCTGGCCGCAGGGAACACCGTGGTGGCCAAGCCGAGCGAGATCTCGGTGCACACCTCGGCGGTCGCGTCACGCCTGCTGCGTGAGTACTTCGACGCCGACGTGCTCACCGTCGTCGAAGGGGGCGCCGAGGAAACCACGGCCCTGCTGGCGCAGCGTTTCGACCACATCTTCTACACCGGCAACGGCACCGTCGGCCGGATCGTCATGGCCGCAGCCGCCCAGCACCTCACCCCCGTCACGCTCGAACTCGGCGGCAAGTCACCGGTCTTCGTGGCACCCGACGCCGACCTGGACGAGACCGCCAGGCGGCTGGTCGGCGCCAAGTTCGGCAACGCGGGCCAGCAGTGCATCGCCCCCGACTACGTCCTGGCCGACCCCGCCACCGCCGCCGCACTGGTCCCCGCCCTGCGCGCGGCGGTCGACGCCCAGTTCGGCACCAGCCCGCAGGCCTCGGCCGGCTTCGGCCGGATCATCAACGAGCGGCACTTCGACCGGCTCACGCGTCTGCTGGACTCCGGCCGGGCGGCGGTGGGAGGCAAGCACGACCGTGACGACCTGTTCATCGCACCGACCGTGCTCACCGAGGTCGACCCCGCCTCACCGGTCATGCAGGAGGAGACCTTTGGCCCGATCCTGCCCGTCGTGGAAGTCGCAGACCTTGATGCCGCCATCGCCTTCATCAACGAACGCGACAAGCCCCTCGCCCTCTACGCCTTCACCACCTCCGAGGCCACCAAGGCGCGACTGGTGAACGAGACGTCCTCCGGCGGCGTCGCCTGGGGCCAGCCGGTGATACAACTGCTCATGCCCGGCCTGCCGTTCGGTGGCGTCGGTGAAAGCGGCATGGGCCACTACCACGGCCGGTACTCCCTGGAGACGTTCAGCCACCTCAAGGGTGTCGCGGACGTCCCGCTCAGCTAGCCCCGCGCTTTCGTGAAGCAAGCTGTCCGATGGGCGAGCCCCCGCGCGGGGGCGCGTCGAGGGAGTCGGTCGCGGCGCGGGGTGCGGACACCGTTCCGTACCGACTCCGGCGGCGGCGCCCAGAGCGAACGTCCTTACTCCAGCGGTCAGTTGCGCTCGAACCGGCGTCGACACCGACGCCGACGGCATGCGGCTCTCGCCGCGTTCGCCGCCCACACCACCAGCACCCCTGTCCGTCGGGACAGCGTGGACCCCCTGCGCCACAGACCTGCATCCCGTTTCCCTCCGTCATTACAGAAAGAAAGAAACCCATGTCTGTCAACACGTCAGAAGTTTCGCCCGCTCCGTCACTTTTCTCTCCCGTCTCTCTCGGGAAGATCGACCTCGACAACCGCGTCGTCATGGCACCGATGACCCGGGTCCGGGCCGGTTCCTCCGGCGTTCCCGGGGATCTGATGGTCGAGTACTACCGGCAGCGGGCGGGCGTCGGGCTGATCATCGCCGAGGGCACCTACCCCGACCACGCGTCGCAGGGGTACGTCGGTGAGCCGGGCATCGCCACCGACGAGCAGGCGGCCGGCTGGCAACGGGTGTTCGAGGCGGTACACGCCGAGGGCGGCCGCATCGTCCTGCAGCTCATGCACGCCGGCCGCCAGACCCACCCCGACATCAACGGCGGCCGCCGCGTCCTCGCCCCCAGCGCGATCGCCAGGACCGGCGAGACGTTCACCGAGAAGGGCGAGCAGGCCTACCCCGTACCGGAAGCGATGACCACCGCAGAGATCCGTGCAGCGCTGGAGGACTTCGTCACCGCGGCCCGCCGGGCCATCGAGGCGGGAGCCGACGGCGTGGAAATCCACGGCGCCAACGGCTACCTGCTCCACCAGTTCCTCTCCCCGGCGGCCAACCAGCGCACCGATGAATACGGCGGTTCGCCGCACAACCGCGCCCGCTTCGTCGTCGAGGTCGTCACCGCGGTCGCCCAGGCCGTCGGTGCCGAGCGGGTCGGGCTGCGGATCTCGCCGGAGGTCGACTTCGGGGACGTCTTCGAGACCGACCGGGACGACGTCCTGGCCACCTACGGCACCCTGCTGGACCAACTGCGACCGCTGGGCCTGGCCTACCTCTCCGTACTGCACATCGAGCCGGGCGGTGACCTGGTACAGCAGCTGCGCCGGCGCTTCGACGGCAAGCTGATCGTCAACAACGGCCCCCTCGGCGGGGGACAGACCACCCGCGAGCGGGCTCTCCAGCAGATCGAGGCCGGGCACGCCGACGCCGTGGCCGTGGGCCGGGCGCTGATCGCCAACCCCGACCTGGTCGAGCGCTGGCAGGGCGGCCACCCGGAGAACGAGCCGCGGCCCGAGCTGTTCTACGGGCTGGACGCCGAGGGGTACACCGACTACCCCTTCCTCGAAACGGCTTGAGGCCCACGGTCACGCCTGTCCATGCGGCAGCCCCACTCACCCATGGACAGGCGCCGCCCGGCGACACCGTGACCGCCCCTGTGAGACCCGTCAGCAGCCTGCGTTCGGTGGCCTCGTCGAGCACATCGCTCTCGTGCGTGGCCACTGTGGCGGCCTTCGGCGACAGCTGACGAGCTATCAGGAGCGATCGAACAGAGTGACTACGCTCTGCGGTGCTTCCGGGCCGAAGAAGATCTCCAGGTTCCGCGCCGAGCGGCCGGCGGCGTCGTTACTACGCGGGAAGAGCTGCTCTTCGTAGGTGCTGAGTGCGACCTCGATGTCGGGTTGCTCGGCGAGCTTGCCGGCCAGATCAGCGGCGTCGTACATGGCGAGGTTCGCGCCCTCGCCGGCAAAGGGCGACATCAGGTGCGCGGCGTCGCCGACGAGGGTCACGCCGGGCTCCCTGTCCCAGGTGAGCCCGACGGGAAGGGCGTGGATGGGGCGGAGCCACGGTTCCGCGTCGCTCTCCGTTATGAAGGCGGTGAGCAGCGGCGACCAGCCATCGAACTGGTCGGCGATGGGGCGGAGGCCCGCGGCCGGGTCGCCGAAGCCGATCGACGTCATCCACTCCTCGGGTTTGTTCAGCGCCACGTATCCGCGCACGTGCCCGTCGGCGTAGCGATGGGCGATGATGCCTTTGCCCGGCGCGACCGCCATCAGCGTGCCGCTGCCGATCGCGGCCACGCTCGCCCGACGGGTCGGGCCGCCCGGGGCGAGAGCGATCTCGATGAAGCAGGTCCCGCTGTAGAGGGGCTTGGCGGGGGTGAGCAGCGGACGCACCTTCGACCAGGCACCGTCCGCGCCGATGACGATGTCGGCGCGTGCGGTGGACCCTCCCGCGAAGGTGAGGTCGTAGCCGCCCTCCACACGGTGCCGGACCGAGGCGAGCTTGTGACCCCACCTGATCGTCCCGGGGGCCAGCGAGGTGATGAGCAGGCGCCTGAGTTCGCCACGGTCCACCTCGGGACGGGCCGAACCGGGGTCCGCCGGCATGTCGAACAGGACCGTGCCGTCGCGGTCGACCACACGTTTGGCGTCCTCGCCCGGGCGGACCAGAGTGAGGAACTCGTCGTACAGACCGGCCGCGCGAAGCGCGACCTGGCCGGTCTCTTCATGGATGTCGAGCAGGCCGCCCTGCGTACGGGTCGTCGCCGACGTCTCACCCTCGTAGATCGTCGCGGCGACACCCCGAGCCTGAAGCACCCGGGCGAGCGTCAACCCGCCCAGTCCCGCTCCGACAATGGCGATGGTCTTGTGCATGCTGAGCTCCTCTGTCGCGCCGACACGTGTCGGCGGTGGCCAGTGCCGGGAGCGGACGAGAGCCCGGTCTCGGCAAGGAGACGCTCAACGATCAGAACCATCTGTATCGATGTACGAACGATGTCCTGCGAAGGAACCCGCGGAACATCGCTTTTCGCGACCCGGTGACTATAGCTCGGTGTCGGCCTGGCGGCGGTCGGGTCCCCTCGCGCTGCCTGCCTGCCTGCCTGCTGGGGCGGTGTGTCAGACCACGGCGAGCCGGTCCACCAGTAGTTGCACCCTGCGCTCGGTGTGCTCCGGAGGCAGCCGCCCTTCCCGGGTCAGGGTTGCGAGACCGTGCAGGGATGCCCAGAACGTCTCGGTGAACAGGCTCGGGTCGACGCCGTCTCCCGCAACCTCGCCGAGGGTCTCAAGGAGTGCGGCAAAGGCGTCCTTGAGAGGTGCCGGGGTGTCCTCCTGGGCGTATGCCAGGCCGCCGTCGAGCTGGAACAGGGCGTCGTAGACCGCCGGGTTGCGTGCGGCGAAGTCGAGGTAGGCGCGGGCCAGGGCGGCCACCCGGGCGCGCGGGCCGTCCACGGCGGAGGTCGCGGCCCGCACCGCCACGGCCATCTCGGCGGCGCCCTGGAGGGCGACCGCGCCGATGATCTCGCGCTTGCCGCGGAAGTGGCTGTAGAGGACGGGCTGGCTGTACTCGATGCGCTCGGCGAGCCGACGGGTGGTGACCGCGTCCCAGCCCTGCTGCTCGGCGAGTTCGCGGGCCGTCGCCACGATGAGGCGCTCGCGCTCCGCCCGTTCCCGCTGCTTGCGTTCCTGTACCGACATGAATCGATCCTAGCACCGCTAGACAAAAGAGCGGCAGTAGCTCTAGCGTTGCCTCATCAGCTAGCAGCGCTAGATTCCAGGAGGGGTCATCATGCTCAACGCACTCCAGGTCGTCACCACCGTGGTCGTCGGCGTGATGGTGGGGGTGGAGTTCTCCGTCCCCTTCTTCCTCAACCCGACCCTCAACACACTCCCCGACGACAGCAACCAACTCGCCCGCGCCCACGGAGGCCGGAGGGGTGGCGCCGTGATGCCGTTCTGGTACATCACCTCACTCGTCCTAGTCGCGGTCTGGGCCATCGCCGGATGGCGCCACTCCGGCACCGGCCTCGTCGTCACCGCCGGCGCGCTGCTGATCCTCAGCGTGATCATGTCGATTCTGCTGCTCGTCCCGATCAACAACCGGGTCAAGACGTGGACCCCCGAGAACCGGCCCGCCGACTGGAAGCAGCAGATAACCCGCTGGGACCGCTTCCACTACGTCCGCGTCGCCGTCATCATCGCCGCCTTCGCCTGCCTGGCGGCCGCCCTCGCCTGAGCCCGCGGGACTGTGGGGCAGGCGGCACAGGACATCGCAGTGATCTGCACGTTGCCCGTGGTCACGGACTCGGGCAGAAGCAGGAACGTGCGCACGCACGGGCAAAGTTCAGGCAACGCTCCACGCGCGCAACTGACGACCGATCAGGCCAACACCCATCGCACCGGAAGCCGTGTCCCGCACCAGAGCGACCGCTTCCTTCGGCGGGTACTCCAGAGGGCACCCGTTCAGCGCCAGATACGCCTCCGTGCAGTGCCAGGCGAAGGCCTCGTTGGAGTGCTCCAGGCACGGCAGCCGCACCAGTGTCTGCAACAGCGAGGCCGCCTTGAGGTACAGGGACCCGTAGACGTCGCGTTCCAGGGCCCGGGCATTGACCCGGGCGACGGCGGCGTAGAGGGGGCCGAGGTCGTCCACCTGCGGGTCACCGGGCAGCAGCTCGGCGGCGTGCAGCAGGAAGGTCACGTCAAGGGGGTGAAGCGGTTCGTGCTGCGTCACGCGGCGTGACCCCGCTCCTGCTCCTCAAGACCACGCCGCGCGGCCAGCTCCGCAGCCCGCCGCTCATCGCCGGGACCGGTCGCGTCGGCTGTCTCGGCTCCCTCGCCAAACGCGTCACCACTGCGGGACATCGACTCGCTGAAGGCGTCGAGGAACCTGGCCTCCACGGCAGTGGCGCGGGCGTAGGCGGCGGACAGGATGTACTCCTGCAGGCTGACGCCCTCCTGCCGCGCCGCGGCCTCGATCGCGGCGCGCTGGGCAGGATCGGGGAAACGAAGGTTCATCGCCTTGGGCTGAGACATGGTACCGACGGTATCGCAGGTACCATCGGGTGGCCAGGTGACGTGGCGTGCACCATCCCGCGAGTTCCCTTGAGCCCCGCTGAGTCAGAGCGGGGCTGGTTCGGCAGGCCGCTGTGGGATACGGAGACGGCCGACGCCGACCCACACTTCGGCAAGTGCCGCAGGGCTCGCCGAACGGCACCGGTCGGGTCTGGGCCGGGCCCGGCAGGTCGCCCGGGCACTGGGAGAAGCCCGCGCCGGAGCCGCTGGATCACCAGCGATGTGACCCGAGCCCACGTGCTGTACGTACGGGAGTTCACCAGCAGGGCGCATCACGCACACCCCGTGCCCCGCCACCACGAGCAGCAGCGCACGATCAGCGGCACCGGCGGCCCCGGTCGTACCGGCGTCAGCGGCCCTTGCGAACCCGGGCCGCCGCACGGGCTTCCGCCGCCTTGCGGGCCTCGGCCGCTTTGCGGGACTCCTTCGCGGGGCGCCCCGCACGGGAGCCGAGGCCGCGGAACGGGATGTTGCCGCTGGTGGTCTTCGTCTCGGTCGGCGGGCGTTTCGCGCCGGTGATGGCGGTCAGCTTCGCCTCGCCGGAGCGGATCTGGGTGACCGTCGGCCGGATCCCGGCCTCGGACATCATCCGGTTCACATCGCGACGCTGGTTGGGTGTGACCAGGGTGACCACGGTCCCGGACTCCCCGGCCCGTGCCGTACGCCCGCCACGGTGCAGGTAGTCCTTGCCGTCGGCCGGCGGGTCGACGTTGACGACGAGGTCCAGGGTGTCGATGTGAATGCCCCGCGCGGCGACATTGGTGGCCACCAGCACGGTGATCTGACCGTCCTTGAACTGACCGAGCGTGTGTGTGCGCTGGGGCTGCGACTTCCCGCTGTGCAGAGCACCGGCCCGTACGCCGCTGGCCCGCAGGTGCCGGGTGAACTGGTCCACGCCGGCCTTGGTGTCCAGGAACATCAGCACCCGGCCGTCCCGCGCGGCGATCTCGGTCGCGGTCGCGTACTTGTCGGCGGCGTGGACGTTCAGTACGTGGTGTTGCATCGTGGCGACCGACCCCGCCGCGGGGTCGACCGAGGCGAGAACCGGGTCGTGGAGGTAGTCCCGCACCAGCTGGTCGACGTTGCGGTCGAGTGTGGCCGAGAACAGCAGTCGCTGCCCGTCGGGCCGCACCTGATCCAGGATCTGCGTGACCTGCGGCAGGAAACCCAGGTCGCACATCTGGTCCGCCTCGTCCAGCACCGTGATCCGCACCTGCCCCAGGTGACAGTCCCGGCGCGACACCAGGCCGGCCAGCCGCCCCGGCGTCGCGACAAGCACCTCGGCCCCGGACCGCAGTTGTGCCTGCTGCCGGTTGATCGACAGCCCGCCGACCGCCGTCGCCAGGCGCACCTTCAGCGTCTGCGCATACGGTGCCAGCGCGTCGCTCACCTGCTGTGCGAGTTCCCGGGTCGGCACCAGGACCAGCGCGAGCGGCCGCTTCGACTCCGCTCGCAGGCCCGCTGTCCGGACGAGAAGCGCCAGCCCGAAAGCCAGTGTCTTGCCGGAGCCGGTCCGCGCCCGGCCGAGGACGTTGCGGCCGGCCAGCGCGTTGGGCAGGGTGGCTGCCTGGATCGGAAAGGGCTCTGCCACCCCCAGGCCGGTCATCGCACTCATCAGCTCCGACGGCAGCCCGAGCGCGTCGAAGGACGCGGCCGGAGGCAGCCCGGGGGACACCCCCTGCGGCGTCGAGGGTTCGCCCTGCGCTGTTGTCGCCCGCCGCGGTGTTCCGGTGGGGGAGAGGCCAGGGGCCGACCGCTTCGCGTTCATGAGGGAACCTTCCTGATCTGTCGCCCCGGAACGGCCCGGGGCCCGTACCCCTTGGTACGGGCCCCGGTGATGTCGAAGCGTGCCCCGATTTTATCAGCGGGCAGCCCTTGACCGACCTCGGCGACGTCGGCCTCGCGTGACCGGCACATTGCCGGACTTTCAGCAGGACATCGGCGTGACGGTGTGACATGGATCATGCGGTGTGGGCGGGGATCTTGGAATGCCCGGTCAGGTGCTACTGCTGCACTTGTTATGGGCTTGCCATGCCCTGGGGGCGCCGGGCGACGATGCCAGGCACGACGGGCCACGAGCAGCCGCGACACCGCGGCCGCGACCCGACGCTCCCGCATTCCTCTCGCACCGCTCCCTCCGAAAGGTTCTCCTGCGCCATGCCACTGGCTCTCCTGGCCCTGGCTGTTGTCGCCTTCGGCATCGGCACGACCGAATTCGCCACGATGGGGCTGCTGCCCCAGATCGCTGACGGCGTCGACGTGTCCGTGCCGCAAGCGGGCAACGTCGTCTCCGCCTACGCACTGGGTGTCGTCGTCGGTGCCCCGGTGCTGACGGGCATCGGTGCGCGCGTCCCCCACAAGAAGCTGCTGCTGCTCCTGACCGGCCTGTTCGTCATCGGCAATGCGGCATCCGCGCTCGCTCCGAACTTCGGCCTGCTCTTTGCCGCCCGCTTCCTGGCCGGCCTGCCCCACGGTGCCCTCTTCGGAGTGGGCGCGGTCGTGGCGTCCCGGCTGGTCGCCCCCGACCGGGCCGCACGCGCGGTGTCGAAGATGTTCCTCGGCCTGACCATCGCCAACATCGTCGGTGTCCCGGCGGGAACGGCTCTCGGACAACAGCTGGGCTGGCGGTCCGCCTACGTCGCGGTCGCCGTCATCGGCCTCGTCGCCCTCGCCGCGCTGGCCGTCTTCGTCCCCGACCAGCCCCGTGGCCGGCAGTCCGGCGTCCGGCACGAACTGCGGGCCATGGGCAACAAGCAGGTGGTCATCGGCCTGGCCACGGCGGTCGTGGGATTCGGAGGGTTCTTCGCCGTCTACAGCTACCTGGTGCCCATGCTGACGAACGTGACGGGCCTCTCCGACTCCTCGACCACGCTGGTCCTCGCGCTCTACGGCGTCGGCATGACCCTCGGCACGCTGGTCGCCGGCCCGCTCACGGACCGCGCCCTGCGCCCGACCCTGTACGCCGGGCTCGCCCTGCTGACCTCGGCGCTCGTGGTGTTCTACTTCGCCGTCCACAGCACCGTGCCCGCCCTGGTGACGATCACTGTCATCGGCGCCATGGGTGCTCTCATCACCACGCCCGTCCAGATGCTGCTGATGGCCAAGGCGAAGGACGCCCCGACCATGGCGGCGGCCTCCAACCACTCCGCCTTCAACCTGGCCAACGCGGGCGGCGCCTGGCTCGGCGGCCTCGCCATCTCGGCAGGCTGGGGCTGGGCCTCGCCCGCCCTGGTCGGCGCGGCCCTCGGCGTGGCCGGGCTGGGACTGGCGTTCATGGGCGGCCTCATGGACCGGGGTGGCCGACACTCCGAGGTGATCACGTCATCGGGCTCGCAGACCGACCAGGTCCCCGCTGCCAAGTAGGAACGCCGTTCTGCCGGTGTTATCGGCGGCGGACGGCTCACTTCCAGGACGGAGAGAGCTGAGGTCGCCTTCCAGGGATGCCAGCCGTCGGCCGCTCGAAGCCCTGGGTACACGTTCCAGGCCTGCGGGCGCATGCCCCAGGAGGCGGCGCGCTTGCGGCTGTACGGGGTGAAGGCGCCCCTGGGGGCCGGTGCGACGGGCCCAGAGCCCAGCTCCTGGTCAGACGGTGGTGAGGTGCGGGGTGCCCCGGGGCAGCCAGGTGAATGGCTTGCTGCGCTCCGGGGGCAGGGCCTCCAGTTTCCTGGTGAGGGCTTCTGGGCCTTCACGGAAGTGATGCCAGCCTTCGTAGTGGACGGGATGGACCGTCTGGGGCTGGATCGTTGCGCACAGGTCGAGCGCTTCGGCGGCGGTCATCGAGTAGCGGATGGGGCCGGTGAGGGGGAACTGGACGCCTCCCAGGTGGAGCAGGACGGTGCCGGGGCGCAGGGAGGCGGCGGTCTTGCGTAGGGCGCCGTACGGAACCGTGTCTCCGGTGATCCACAGCGGTCCGTGGTGCTGGCCGGGCCAGGCGAGGGCGAACCCGATGACCTGTCCGGCGACGGGGCGGCTGAGGGGCGGGCCGTGTCGGCAGGGGGTGGCGGTGATGGCAATGGGTGGCCGGTCCGGCGCCTGCAACCGGGTGGTCCGGCCGGCCTTGAGTCCCCGTACGGTCGTGCCGTCCAGCCGACGTGCTCCCGCACGCGTGGTCACCACCGTGGTGACGTCGGCGAGCAGGGCACGGCCGGCGTCGTCGAGGTTGTCGCTGTGGTGGTCATGGGAGAGCAGGACCGCGTCGACCGGTCCGATCTCCTCGCGGGGCAGGGCGGGGCCGGTGAGTTTGCGGGAGGACGTCCCCCAGCCGAAGGAGTACGTACGGCCCGGTGGATCGAAGGTGGGGTCCGTCAGCAGGCGCCAGCCCGCGAACTCGATGAGGACGGTGGGGCCGCCGATGTGGGTGAACCGGACTTCCGTCATGGGCGCCTCCTGAGCCGTGGTGCCCGGCGGGCCGGGCACCACGGTCGGTTGGTCGGCTGTCGGTCAGGTGTGGTCCAGGGCCCAGGCCAGGGCGTGGTCGGCGATCTCCTCCCAGCCCTTCTGGGCGGGCATAAGGTGGGATCGGCCGGCGTACTCGACGACCTCAGTGACGGTGGCGTCCGACTTGTAGTGCCTGGCGTTGGACCGCTGGATCTTCGGCGGCATCAGGTGGTCGTTCTCGCCCGCGACGAACAGCAGCGGAGCCCGGTCGTCGTTGCGGTAGTTCACGTACGAGTCGGCGTGGCCGGGGTGGATGTTGGCCAGCGCGCTGCCCCAGAACACATGGCCGGAGGCGGGGATGTGGTAGCGCTCGTACAGGGCGCGGGCCTCGTCCTCGGGGAAGGTGTTGGTGAAGGCGTAGCGCCACTGGTCGTAGGTGAATCCGACGGCCTTGTGTCGATTGGCGGGGTTCTTCAGCACGGGGAACGTCGCTTTCAGCTGCGACAGCGGAACCGTCGCCACCCCTTCGGTGGGCGCGGAGTTGATGGCCACTCCGGCGCTGCCGTATCCGTGGTCGAGCAGGATCTGGGTGAACACCCCGCCGGCGGAGTGGCCCATGATGATCGGTTGCGTGCCGAGGCCGTCGATCAGTTTCTCCAGCGACGCGATGATCGAGGGGACGGTGAGCTCCTCGATGGGAGTGGGGTCGGCGTTGAGCGCCTCCACCTCCACCTCGAATCCGGGGTAGGCCGGGGCCAGTACCCGGAAGCCCTGGGACTGGTAGCGGGTGATCCAGTGTTCCCAGCTGCGGGGTGTCACCCAGAAGCCGTGAATGAGGACGATGGTGTCCGGTTTCATGAGCGGTCGCTCCTTCAACGGGTGGCCGCGTGGGCGGCCTTGATGATCCCGGCGGCGGCTTCCGGGTGGGAGATCATGACCACGTGCGAGGACCGGATCTCGGTCACCTTGCTGCCTGCGCGCTTGGCCATGAACCGCTGGGCGGCGGGCGGGATGACCTTGTCCTCGGTCGGGATCAGGTACCAGGACGGGACGGTCTTCCAGGCGGGCGCGCCGCTGGGGCCGCTGAGGCCCTGGACGCTGCCGGGGCGCTGGGTGGCCGCCATCAGACGGGTCTGGGAGGCGGGCAGATCGGCGGCGAACACCGCCCGGAACTTCGCGGCGTCGATGTAGCCGTCGGTGCCCGGTTCGCCGCCGGGCACCGGGTAGTTGCGGGGGATCAGGGCGGCGCCCAGTTCACTGCCGGGGAACTGGCCCGCGAGTTGCAGCGCGCTCTCGCCCTGGTCGGGCGCGAACGCCCCCATGTACACCAGGGCCTTGACGTTGGCGTGGCCGCGGGCGGCGTTGGTGATGACGACGCCTCCGTAGGAGTGGGCCGCCAGGATGACCGGGCCGGGGATGGTGTCCACGACGCTGGAGATGTAGGCGGCGTCACCCGCCGTGTCCCGCAGCGGGTTGGCGGGCGCGATGACCGGGAAGCCGGCCTTCTGCAGCAGCGCGATGGTGTCGTTGAAGCCGGAGGCGTCGGCGAACGCCCCGTGCACGAGGACGACGGTCGGCTTCGGCGTCTTGTCCGCCTGCACGGCTCTGAGGGAGGTCGCCTGGGCCGAGACCGCGCCGGCGACGAGAAGAACGGCGGCGGCCAGTGCCGTCAGCAGACGGCGCAGTACAGGAACACGCATGACGAACCCTTTCGGACAGGAGGGTTGGATCGTGCGGAGGTGCCGGCGGGCGGCGCGCCCAGTGCCGGTGACGACGAGGGTTTGCGGGGTTCAGGAGGCGAGGAACGCGAGCAGGTCGGCGTTGAACTCGTCCTTGAACGCGCCCACGAGACCGTGCGGAGCACCCGGATAGACCTTCAGCGTCGCGTCCTTGACGAGCTTGGCCGACTCCAGGCCGGCGGCCACGATCGGGACGATCTGGTCGTCGTCGCCGTGGGCGATGAAGGTGGGAACGTCGAAGCGCCCCAGGTCCTCGGTGAAGTCGGTCTCGGAGAACGCGCGGATGCAGTCCAGCGCGCCCTTGAGCCCGACCTGCATGCTCTGCAGCCAGAACGCGTCCGACACACCCTTCGAGACCGTCGCACCGGGCCGGTTGAAGCCGTAGAAGGGCAGGCTCAGCTCGGCGTAGAACTGCGACCGGTCGGCCGACACGCCCGCACGGATGGCGTCGAACGCCTCAATGGGCAGGCCCTGCGGATTGGTGTCGGTCTTGAGCATGAGGGGCGGCACCGCGCCCAGCAGGACGGCCTTGGCGATCCGGGACGTACCGTGTCGGCCGATGTAGCGGGTCACCTCACCGCCGCCCGTCGAGTGCCCCACCAGCACGACGTCGTGCAGGTCGAGGGTCTCGATCAGCTGGGCGAGGTCGTCGGCGTAGGTGTCCATGTCGTTGCCGTTCCACGGCTGGCCGGAGCGGCCGTGTCCGCGCCGGTCGTGCGCGATCGCACGGTAGCCGTGCGAGGCGACGAGGTGCAGCTGGTCGTCCCAGGCGTCGGCGTTCAACGGCCAGCCGTGGCTGAACACCACCGGACGCCCGCTGCCCCAGTCCTTGTAGAAGATCTCCGTGCCGTCGCGCGTGGTGATGAAGTTCCCCATGGGAGCGCTCCCGTCGGTGGCCGGTGTCGGTGTCGGTGCCCGACTCGGTGAAGGGGGATCGTGTCAGCGCCGTGGGCGAGGTTCTTTGCCGTGCGCGCCGAGAACTGTTCCCTGGGTGCCAAGACGGCGTCCGGCCGGGTGATTTGTGTGGCGCGCGGTGAAGGACCATGCGCAGGTGGCCAGGGAGTACGGGAACCCAACTGCCAAAGCCACCCCCGGTGTTGAAGAATCTGGAGGACGGCACGGCAGTGGACGGCCCGCTGCTGCAGTCCTGGGGGGACCATGCTGGTTCTGGACACGGAGGACCTACCTGCCGCCGACCGGATCGAGGCGTTTCACGCCGTGGCTGTCGGGGAGAGCGGCAGTTGCTCGGTCGAGCAGGAACATCCCGAAGCAGGCGTGCGGAAGAAACTGGAGGTCTGGAACTTCGGCGCGCTGACCCTGTTCGCCACGCGCGGTACCGGCATGCGCATCTGGCGCACCCCACGGCACGCGCGGTTCGACTCGATGAACACCGTCTCGATCATCACGCAGAGCGAGGGGAAGGGCGCATTCACCTGGAACGGCCATCAGCAGCACGTGGGCACCGACGCCCTGGCCCTGGCGCACAAGACCGCCGGTTACGAGTACGCATGGTCCGGGACCGGACTGTCCGTCGCGTTCATGGTCGACACCGACCGTCTCGGCCTGCCGGAACACCTGGTCCGGACCGCGATACCGCTCCTGGAGCGCAGCAATGTCGCACCCTTGCTGCTGCATCACATACGGCGCCTGCACCACCGCGCCGACCAACTCAGCGCCGACCCCGGCGCCGAGGCGCTCGGCTCCGCCACCCTGGAACTCACCCGCGCCCTCATCACCTCGGTGGCCGCCGACGAACCCACCCGGCGGGCGGTCGCGCAGGACACGCTCCTGATCCGCGTCCTCGCCTACATCCGCGCGCATCTGACCGACCCCGGGCTCACCCCCCACAGCATCGCCGCGGCCCACAACATCTCCGTACGAACCCTCTACCGGCTGTGCGAGGAAGGGGGCCTCAGCCTCGAGAAATGGATCATTCGCCGACGCCTGGAAGGCACCCGCCGCGACTTGACCACACCCGAGCACGCCCACCGCACCATCGAGGCCATCGCCCGCTCCTGGGGCTTCACCAACCCCGCCCACTTCTCCCGCCGCTTCCATCAGACCTACGGCGCCACACCCCGCCAGTGGCGCCGCCTTCACCACGACGCGACAGCCTTCTCGCCTCCGGACGAGCACTAAACGATCAGGGCGAAGCGCTGTTGAGCCGCCTGCGAGGTCAGGGGATCCGCAATGCTCCATTGGCCGACCAAGAATCTGCGGGCGGTGTCCTGCCTGACGGCCGACTGAAGTCCACATACGCGTGCATGTGGCTTGAGAGCCGCCCGGGTTGATGTCCTGGCCACTAACGGAGCACCGGGGAGACGATGGGGAACCGGTACGCGCGTACGGCGATGGCGTTCGACTCAGCCCTCCCCGGTGGTGCTCGACCCACTGCCGTCAAGCCGCCCATGAAGACCGCCACCACACTGCGAGATGCCGTATCACGACGCGCTCGCCGCCGGGATCCCGGTCACCAGTGGCTCCGACGCACCCGTGACGGCGCCGGACTGGCTCCAGGGGATCTCGACGATGATCCTGCGCGAAGGGCGGGGGAGTGGCAGGGTTTCTGGACCGGACCAGCGGATCGGCCTCGAGGCGGCACTCCGCACGTACACCACCAACGCGGCATGGCAGGACTCCGCCGAGGGCTGGAAGGGCACGGTCGAACCGGGAAAGGTGGCCGACCTGTGTGTCCTGGACGGTGACCTTCTGACACTCGACCCGCACGACATCCCTCAACTCGCCGTGCGCCACACCATTCTCGACGGAGAGATCGTCCATGCCGACCACTGACCCCCGACGCCTGGCAGCTCAGACCCCGCCCGCCATCGAGGACACCGCGAACCAGGCCGTCGACCTCACCAGCGCGCTCATCCGGATCGACGCTGCTTCCCTGATGATTAAGCGAGTTCAAGCGTCAGGGGAGGCGTTGGTTGAACGAGTGGCATGTGGTGTGTGTACCGGATCCCGGACGCTGGGGGACGCTGCCGCCTGAGGGGGTTCTGGGGGTACAGGACTTGCCGGCGGCGGTCGCCCGGATCGGTCTGCGGCCGGGTGATCCGGTGTTTGTGGCGCCGGACGGCACGGTCGACCGGGATCTGCTGGACTTCGTCCGCTCTCATGAGTTTCGGAACCTGGAGCGGGAGACGAAGCGGAACTACGCGACGGATATCCGCCCGCTGCTGACCTTTCTGTCTTCGCGGGGAGTGCCGTGGCGGAGGGCGACGCGGCAGGACCTGGCGGATTACCGGCACTGGAGGTGCCGGGCGGCGGAGAATCCGGGCCGGATCGGCGGGACGAAGTGGGACCGGGAGGCGTCCGCGTTCACCAAGCTGTTCCGGTGGGCGAAGGTCTACCCGCTGCCGGTGGACGTTTCGCGGCGCGAGGACCGGGCTGCGGACTCGGTGAGCTCGCGGGTGCTGTGGCTGACGTTGCGGGCCTGGGGGCTTGTGGTCGGACATCGGGCTGCGCGGCCACACCCGCGCCGGGTTTCCGGCACCGGGGTGGGAGGCGCGGACGGAGCTGCGCAACACCAGCTTCGTGCAGCTGCTGCTCAGCTCCGGTCTGCGGCGGCAGGAGGGCGGCGCGCTGCTCACCTTCGAGTTGCCCAGCCGACGCCTGCGGTTTGGCCGCTACTGCCACGGGCACGTCGCCGCGTCGCTCACCCGGGCGAAACAGGGCCGGGTCTTCTACGCGTCCATCGACGCGGTCGGCCAGGTCGAGGCTTACGTGGAGTCGGAGCGGGCCTGGGCGGTGCAGCGCGCCCAGGCGGCGGGCCGCTACGAGAAGCTGCCCACGATGCGGCTGGTCACGAAGGTGACCCGCGGGCTGAAGCCGCGGATCGAGTGGGTCGACGCCGACGGTGTCGTCGGCGGTCAGGAACTTGGCCGCCTGGACTGGCGCGAGCGGCAGTGGCTGTTCCTCGAGGGGCCCGACGGGCCGGAGCCTGCATGGTTGTGGCTGACCGAGCAGGGGCTGCCCATGGTCCCGGACCGGTGGAACGGCGTGTTCAGGGCCGCGAACCAGCGCTGCGAGGAGGTCCTGGTCACCGAGGAAGAGCGGCAGATCAGCCGGGATTTCCGGCTGGCGGAGGTCCGCGGGAAGAGCCCGTACGCCACCCCGCACGCCGCGCGGCACTCGTACGCCCTGTACATGTTGGTGGTGCTGAACCAGCTGATGGAGTCCCGCTACGGGCTCACCGCCGCGGACCGGCGGGACTTCGCCCTGCTGTTCGGTGACCCCTGGTGGCTGGTGAAGATGCTCCTCGGGCACGCAGACGTGGAGATCACGAAACGGCACTACCTCGCGCGGGTCGCGCACCTGCAGCTGGAGTCGATCCTCGCGGCCGCAGCCACCGGCGACGACCAGGAGCAACAAGTCGAGGACCTGGAGGGCGTGTTCGCACGGCTGGCCCGGGAGTCGCAGGGCATCCAGGACATCGAGATGCTGCTGGAGGCGGGCTCGTGACCGGGCGGGGACGGCGGACCGTCCTGCCTCCGGCCGACCACCGCACCGAGCCGCTCCTGGCCCCCGACGGGGTGGTAGTGAGGGTCGTTAACAACGCGGGATACACGAAGGCGTTCGACTTCGCTGAGCTGCCGGTCGCCGAGCCGATGCAGCGGTCGCTGGCGACGGTGTTCGCCGCCCGGGCGCCGGGATGGACCAGCCACGCGACCGCCCAGCGCTACTGGGTCGCGCTGAACGCGTTCGCCCGGTTCGTCGCCGAACTGGACCAGCCTCCCAAGGACCTGGGGGATCTGACCACCGCGCAGCTCAAGCGCTGGCGCGCCCGGCACATCGCCACCAACACCGGCAAGAGCGTGCTGCGGCAGGTCAGGCCGTTGCTGACGGCAGATCCGCGGCTGGCCAGCGGGTCGGTCGCGGACGAACTCGCTCGGCGCATCCCCAGCCCGAGGCCGTATGAGAAGTCCTATGACAAGCAGGAGCGGGAGCGGGTGGTGTTGGCCGCGCAGCGGCAGTTCCGGTCCGCGCTGCTGCGGATCCGGGAGAACACCCGCCTGCTGGAGAGCTGGCGCGCCGGCGAGCTGGCGGAAGGCAGCCGGGAATGGAAGATCGGCCAGATTCTCGATCACCTCGCGCGCACCGGCGAGGTGCCCACCACGATCACTGCGCGCGGGCATCACTGCGTGAAAAACCGCGTGCTGCTGGGAGACAGCGGAGCGGAGGCCACATGGGGACGGCTGTTCTTGTCGCGCTCGGAGCTCACGGCACTGGCGGTGCTGCTGACCGACCGGTTCGGGTGGAATCTGTCCGTCTACGACTGCCTGCCGGCCCCGACCCGGGCGCCGTCGGTCGGCGAGACAGCCTGGGTGACCTACCAGCTGCAGATCGAAAAGCGCCGCAAGGGCCGCGGCCACTGGTTCTCCACGGAGAACATCACCGACTGCGGGGCCGACTCCCCGGGGCGGCTGATCACCCAGGCGCTGGAGGCCACCGCGCACGGCCGTGCACTGGCCGCCCGCCTCGATCCAGGCATAGGGCTGCTGATGGTCGCGCGGATGCACTACCCCACGCGCCGGCACCAGCACACCGAGCGGCCCCGGCCGGTGGGCCCTCTGGCCTTCGGTGTCGGCCATGGCGATGCGCAGTGGTGGGCGCAACGGCACGGGCTGGACGGAGCTCCGTTCAGGCGCACCCGACGCACGACCGTGACCCGCGAGGGCCGTCCCCTTCAGCACTCCCCGGGCACGCATCAAAGTGTCTACGTGCTCCCCGACGAGCAGGTGCAACGCGCCTCACAGAGCGTCTTCGAGGCCGGAGCCCGCGAGGCCCTCGACCAGGCCCGGGCCGTAGTGTTCGCCGGCCACGTCGCGGGCGCGCAGGATCCTGCCCACCAGCAGACGGTGACCGCGGACTGCGCGGACGAGACGTCCAGCCCCTGGCCCGACCCGGAGGGCGGCTGCGCCGCAGACTTTCTGCTCTGCCTGGCCTGCCCCAACGCCCGTGTCCACCCGGGGCATCATCCCCGGCTCGCCCACCTGCACCAGGTGCTACAGAGCCTGCGATCCCCTCTGCCCGATGGCACGTGGCAGGAACGATGGGGCGAGCACGCACTACGGCTCGATGACCTGCGCGACAAGGTCGGGCCGACGGCCTGGACAGCGGCCCTGGCCCGTGTGGACGACGCTGACCGCACTCTGGTCCACCTCCTGGTGAAAGGAGAACTCACCCCGTGACCAACGGCGCCACTGCCGACCTCGACCCGTACGTGCTGTCCATGCCCACCCCGGACAGCCCCGTGGTGCTGCCTGAGTGGATCAGGCGTGCACCGCATGGCCCTCCTCAGACGGCACACCGACCTGAAGAACGTGTTCTACGAGCGGGTGCGCACCGAGACCCGGCAGGTCCCGGAGCCCGAAAGACGCCTGCGGGAAACCGTCACCAAGCTCAAGGAGACCGTCGCCCGACAGAAAGCCGAGATCGAAGAGCTCCGCCATCTGGTGGCCAGACTCACCCTCGCCAGCGCCGTGCTCATCCACGACGACGATCAGCAGACGGGTTCAACTGCCGCCGACAACGTCGTGCCGCTACACCGACCACCAACGTGACAGCCGCCGCCGGCGGCTGGCGATGCGCCTCAAAGGAGGCTTCCAGCCGCATCCTCGCGGTCGCTGAACGCTGCTTCGGCCTCCGCGACGATGTCACAGACCTGCAGGACCTTAATCGGCGCCCGTCATCTCCAGGATCCGCAGCAGCGACTGCGGCACAAACGCCAGCACCGACACGACATCACTCAGCGCGGCCCGCCGGGAAGCCCTGGTGCCTCCGGCGAGCACCTCGTCGATCTGCCCCCACAGGCCAGGGCTGATCATGTAGTCCATGTGCCGCTGATCCTGGTCACCACTCCACGGCCCACATCCCTCGCCTCGACCGAGGGACTAACCTCGACACAGCGTTGCGACACCCGGCGGAGACCGGACTCTCCGTCCGCTACCTCCCGAAACTCCTCACAGCCGGACCCCAAAGGAAACGGACGCCAACCCCGCACAATGACCACAGCCACCGCCCGACTAGCCCCCGGACTACTTATGCCGCTTATGCCGCCAACTCCGACGAGTCGTCGCGGGGCTCCGGGCGGCCAAGCCTTTCCAGCCATCTCATGGCGAACCGCTGACAGTCATACCCAGAGCCCCCTGAGTTCTGTTGATCTTACGAGTGACCAGTTCGAACCACGATCAAGAAAGTAGGGCATACCGTCGATCCGGCTCTCGCCGCGGCCGACGGCGGCGCAAGCCGGGCAAGCTCCACGCCGACAAGCGATACGACTACGACCACCTGCGGCGATGGTTAGCGCCAGGCACTGAGCCCTCTGGAGGCATGCGACGGGAAGTGACGTCCAAAGTTGGACATCCGGATCTAACACGATGTTATGGGGCCGCTGTCTACAGCCTGGCCGGCCTGAGCGGCCATGCGACGCAGCCATATGTGGGCCGGTTCCCGCTCATGGAGGGGATGCCACCACAGGGACTCCACCAAGTGGCCGATCTCGAAGGCGGGTTGGACGACGGTGATCGGTTGTCCGGAGAGGGCGGGGATCGCGACCCGTTCGGGCATCAGGCCGATCCGGTCGGTCCCCGCGACCAGGTGGGGAATGGCCAGGAAGTTCTCCGTGACGATCTCCGCGTGCGGTTCGATGCCTTCGGCGTGCAGGCGGTTCAGGGGGGAGAAGACCGGCGACGGGTGACGGTAGGGCAATACCCAAGGGTGTTCCGTCAGTTCCTCCCGCCCGAGGACGGTCGGGGCGCGGTCGGCGGACATCACGCACACCCAACGGTCCTTGTACAGGTCGAAGGTGGGGATGTTCGACAGGATGCCCTGGGGCAGGACGAGGGCGTCCACCGTGCGCAGGTTGTCCAGTGCCTGCTGCACGACCCGTTCGGTGCTGTGCTGGAATCGCAGCCGCACGTTCGGCGCGGTGGTGCGGACCAGGTCGGCCAAGGCCCGCCCGAACGTGGGCAGTTGGCAGTCGGCCATGATCACGGTGAACTCGTGCCGGGCCTGAGCGGGATCGAAGTCGGGGCGCGTCTGGAGGACCCGGTCCGCCCAGTTCAGGGCCTGCTCGGTGTGTTCCACCAGTCGTTCGGCAAGGGGGGTCAGTTCGTAGCTGTTGCCCACCCTGACGAGGAGTTCGTCGCCGTAGTGCCGGCGAAGCCGGGCCAGGGCTGCGCTCAGTGTGGGC
The DNA here is from genome assembly GCF_021173675.1 of Streptomyces lincolnensis. GTDB lineage: Bacteria > Actinomycetota > Actinomycetes > Streptomycetales > Streptomycetaceae > Streptomyces > Streptomyces lincolnensis_B. Next base: position 684,847 of record NZ_JAIHON010000003.1, read on the forward strand.
TGGCTCAGACCGAGCCGTTGTGCGGCCCGCGTCACACTGCGCTCCTGGAGGAGCGCGTCCAGCGGCGGTAGCAGGTTGAGGTCCAGAGTCATGGCACCCACCTCGAATGATCATCAGCCCTGTCTATGTTGAGGATAGGCGATTTCGGCTTCCCTGATCCCAGTGCGGACGCAAGAGTGGTGACACGGTTCGGCGGGACCCCGTGTCACACGGACCGCCACCACACCCAGACGTTCGCATTCTCGGGCCTGCACCGATCGATGCAGGTGTTCCGAGCCCATCAAGGAGGCGACAATGCCGTCGTTCCATGTCCTGATCGCCGGCGGAGGCATGGGAGGGCTCTGTCTGGCGCAGGGTCTTCGCCGCGTGGGCATCAGTTGCACCGTCTACGAGAGCGCGCCGGGCGTCGGGCGGGCCGGCTACCGCCTGCACATGAACGGTGCGGGTGGCCGCGCTCTCCAGCAGTGCCTGCCGGACAACCTCTTCGAGCTGTACATGCAGACCTCGCGCGAGACGCCGCGCCGTGAGGTCATGGTCATGCTCGACCACCAGGCCCGCGAACTGGGCGCCCGTCCCCACATCGGCCCGCCCAACGACCCGCGGCGGCCTCACACAGCGGTCAACAGGCGCACGCTGCGCCAGATCATGGGCCTGGGCCTGGAGGACATCGTCCGCTACGACAGCACCGTCACCGGCTTCGAGACGGACGGCGAGAAGGTGCGGGTGCTGCTCGACGACGGCACGAGCGCGACCGGGGACGTACTGGTGGGCGCCGACGGCATCAACTCCGTCGTGCGCAGGCAGTTGCTGCCCGATGTTCCGGTCGTGGACACCGGAATGCGCGGCCTGTACTCCATCGCACCGCTGACCGACGATCTGGCAGCGCGCCTGCCCGAGGCACTGTTCGACGGTTTCGCCGTCGCGACGGGGCCGAACGGCGCGATGTTCGCGTACGGCGTGTACCGGCCGCGCAGGCCGGTCGCCGAGGCGGTGGCCGAACTGGCGCCCGGCGCCCCCGTCGATCCCGTAGATCCCTACATCATGGTCAACCTCGGCCTTCCGCCTGGCAGCCCTGTCGCCGCCGGGGCTCCCGACCTGTGGCACAGCTCGGCCGACACCCTGCACGCGCTGATGCGCACCGCGGTACGGGGCTGGGACCCGGCCCTGGCCGATCTCGTCGAGCACGTCGACGCGTCGACGATCTTCCCGGTGTCCACGCGTCACCTACAGCCGGCAGACCCCTGGCCGGCCGGCCGTGTCACCCTGCTCGGTGACGCGATCCACGCCATGCCTCCCTCGTTCGGCTCCGGTGCCAACACGGCACTGCGCGACGCCGCGGCTCTCGCCCGGGCCCTGGAGCGCGCCGCCCACGGCGACACACCCGTGGCGGAGGTCGTGGCCGAGTACGAGACCGAGATGCGCGCCGAGGTCTTCCCCATCCTGCGCGCCTCGGCCGACCCGCGGGCCGCCGACATCGACTTCCTGCCCGACGACCTCCCCGTCAGCCGCACCTGATCGCCGACTTCCCGACACGAGCCGCACCACGAGGAGAACCATGCCCGTCACCGAAGACATCGAGTTCCGAGTGTCGGAACTGACCCTGCGGGGCAAACTGTTCAGCCCGACCGACGGCCCCGAACGCCCGCCCGTCGCCATCCTCCAGGGCGGCCTGGGCGGTCCCGCGGAATCCATGTTCGCCATGGCCCGGGGCTTCACCGACGCCGGTCTGGCCTGCCTGATCTACGACCACCGCAACACCGGCTACAGCGACGGCGAACCCCGTCAGCAGTTCGATCCCTGGCAGCAGTGCCGGGACCTGCGCGACGTCATCACCCATCTGACCCTGCGCGAGGACATCGACCCCGACCGCATCGCCCTGTGGGGCATCAGCATCGGTGGCGCCAACTCCCTCTTCACGGCCGCCACCGACCGCCGGGTCAAAGCGGTGGTCAGCATCATCCCCCCGGTCAGCGGCTGGAGCGCGCGCACCCTGCAACCGGCCGACACGCTCGCGGAGCTGGAAGCCCTCATCCCCGCCGACCGTCAGGCCCAGCTGCGCGGCGAGCCGGCCGCGAGCATCCGCCTGCACGGCGTCCCGGAACCCGGGGACCCGGTCATGTTCAGCGACCAGGAGGGTCTGGAATTCGTCGAGAACATGATCCACCATCTGCCCAGCTTCCGGAACGAGATCACCATCTCGACCCTCGACCGCATCTTCGAGATGGAGGTGCGCGCCTACGCCGAACGCATCACCGCCCCGGTCCTGATGATCCTCGCCTCCAAGGACACCGTCGCCCCCGTCGAGGAGGCCCGCGAGATGTACGAGCGGATCCCCGACCCGAAGGAGGTCATCGAGTACCCGGGCCAGCACTACGAGATCCTCTCGAACCACTTCCCCGAGATCATCACCCGCAGCGCCGACTGGCTGGCAGCCACCCTGCGCGGCTGACCGCCCTGCCATCCGCCCCCGTCCGGTCCGCCGGAGCCCGCGTGGCCCGGCGGACCGACCCCATCCCCCGAACACCGAGAGGTGTCGTCGATGCGTCTGCTCGGACTTGCCTGCGGGCAGGAGGGCGGCAGTGCCGAGGTACTGCTGAAGGCCGCGCTCACCGCGGCCGCGCGCGAAGGGACAGCCGTGGCCTGGTTCTGCGACCAGCTGCTCGACGCGGACGGCGTGATCGTCAGCTCCCCCACCTACACCCGCAGCGCACCGGGCGCGTTGAAACTCCTCATCGACCGCGCCTTCGGTCCGCGCACGGACGTCATCTTCGTCCGTGAAGCCCTCGCCCACCGCGAACACGGCCCGGCCGAGCAGAAGGAGACTCGCGGCCTTCTGGGCCTCGACACGGCCCCCGACCCGCGGGTCCTCAAGCCGCGCGTGGCCGGCTTCATCGCCGTGGGAGGCTGCCCGTCACCCCACTGGCGCACGCTGACGCTGCCCACTCTGCACGCCCTGGCCTTCCCCCTGCACATGGCCGTCGCCGACCAGATGGAAGTCCCCACCCCCGGCGGCCTGGGCGGCATAGCCACCGACCCGGCAGCTGTGCTGGGCGCCGAGCGGCTGGGCGCCGCGGTTGCCCGGCAGCTCGGTCTGCCCCACGACGAGGTCCGGTTCCTGGGGGAGCCCGGCACCTGCCCGATGTGCCACCTCGACCTGATCGTGCTGCGCGGCGGCCGCGCCGAATGCGGCACGTGGAACTGTTGAGCGCCGCCTCACTGGAGCCGGACCCCCAGGAGATCGACAAGCACGCCGCCGCGTTCCGTGACAGCGTCCCCGTCCTGCGCCCACCGCGGCCGTAGACGACCGTTCGCGGGCTCTCAGGCACCGACGATGCCGGGGCCGTCAGCGGACCGGTCGACCCCAGGATGCACCGGCGTGTGGGACATGCTCGGCGAGATCCAGTACGAGTTCGCGCTGCCGTCCATGAGGACCACCGGCACCCTCTCGGTCCGGGGCAGGTCATACAGGGTCTCCGGTGAGAGCCGGCTCGACCGGCAGAGGGGCCGGGTGCCAGCGTCCCCCTCGATGCGCTGGACCTGGATGAACCTCAGCTCCACGGGCACGGCCCCAGGTGACGTCGACCTGCTGGCGGCCTGCACCCGGGCCCTGGGGACCGCCAGGTCGCCGCCTGGGACCTGGACACCGAGCCGGAGTCCGTCCGCAACGGCCCGTTCGAGGGCCGCGCCCCGTAGCGGGCCGATGCCCGGCAAGCCGTCCGCCTGAGGACTGGAGGAACTCGGCTGTCACCACCGAACTGGCGGTCAGATGTCCGCTTTCTACCAGGCCGACGCGGTCGGCCGCTGCGGGTGTGATGGCGACGAGGCACCGGTGCCGCCCTCCGTGGCCGCAACAAGCCCTGCACAGTGCGAGTGCCCGCCCGTGGCCCGATTGGCATTGCGGCTATGCCCTGCGCCATCTCGTGACAGTGGAGGTGGCCGCCGCAACCCCTTGCGAGCCGGGGTTGCGGCGGATCAGGAGCGGGGCGTGACCAGCCCGGCGTCATAGGCCATGATCACGGCTTGAATGCGGTCGCGCGCACCGATCTTCGCGAGGACCCGGCCGACGTGTTTCTTGACGGTGGATTCCGTGAGGACCAGCCGCTCGGCTATCTCCGCGTTGGTCCAGCCTTTGCCGATCGCCACCAGGACCTCGTGCTCGCGCTCGCTCAGCGTCCGCAGCCTGGGATCGGTGTGCGGCTCTGCGGGGGAGGCGGGAGAGAGCACCCGATGGGCGTGGGCGTCCAGCAGGCGTCTGGTCAGTCTGGGAGCGACGACCGCGTCGCCCGTCGCCACGGCATGGATCCCGGCGACGACTTCCTCGGGGCGGGCGTCCTTGAGCAGGAAGCCGCTCGCTCCGGCGCGCAGCCCCTCGTACGCGTACTCGTCCAGGTCGAAGGTGGTGAGGATCAGCACGCGGGTACGGCCGCCGGCGGCGACGATCCGCCGGGTGGCCTCGATGCCGTCCATGCCGGGCATGCGGACGTCCATGAGGACGACGTCCGGGCGCAGTTCGGCGGCGATGCGGACGGCTTCGGCGCCGTGTCCGGCCTCGCCCACGCACTCCATGCCCGGGGTGCCCTGGAGAAGCATGCGGAAGCCGAGGCGTTGCAGAGGCTGGTCGTCGGCGATCAGCACGGTGGTCATGGGGTCTGCTCTCCCTGGGGCTGCGGGTCTCCTGGGGCGGGGGCTTGTGCGGGGGACGGGGCAGACGCCGGCGGATCGGTGAGTGTCACGTCCACGGTCCAGCCGGGCCGGTCGTCACGCGGCCCCGCGGTGACGGTGCCGCCGTACATTGCGGTCCGCTGTCGGATACCGACCAGTCCGTGTCCCGGACCGTCGGCCTCTGCCAGGGGCCGCGCAGATGTCCGGGCGCCGGGGGGCGGCCCGGTGTCGGAGACGCTGATCCGGATGTGTCCGTTCCCGGCGGTGACGGTGACGTTCGCTGCCGAGCCGGTGCCGGCGTGCTTGAGGGTGTTGGTCAGGGCTTCCTGGACGACGCGGTAGACGGTCAGTTGCACCCCGCTGCCGAGGGCGTCGATGTCTCCTGACGTCCGGCAGGTGACATTCACACCGGCCGCACGGACCCGGGTCAGCAGTGGGTCCAGATCGCGGACGCCGGGCTGCGGGCTGAGCCGCTCGGCCTGGTCGTCGGATTCGTCGCCCAGGACACCCAGGACGCGCCGCAGTTCGCTCATCGCCTGCCGTCCGGTGTCCCCGATCATGCGCAGGGCCTCTTCGGACCGCTCACCCGTGCTGGAGGCGAGGGTGGCGGCGCCGTCCGCGAGTCCCACCATGACAGACAGGTTGTGGCCGACGATGTCGTGCATCTCGCGGGCCACCCGGGAGCGTTCGGCGGCGGCGGTCAGCCTCTCGCGCTGCTCACGCTCGATCTCCAGTCGGGCCGCCCGGTCCTCCAGCGCCGCGAGGTACACCCGCCGGGTGCGCAGGGCCAGGCCCAGGGCGATCGCGGCGATCTCCTGGCTCGCCACCGTCAGCAGGCCCTGCCACAGCCGGTCGGCGGGTGCGAGGAACCACACCGCCGCGTTCAGCTCGACGGTCGTCGCGGCGGCCGCCCAGCCAAGCCTGCGCAGGGGGCCGTTCAGTGCCAGGTTGAACAGGGCGATGAGCAGACACCCGCCCGTCGGCAGCAGCAGGCCGAGCGCCATGAGGGCCGGGGCGCACACCGCGATCACCGTGAAGACGGCCGTCGGCGCCCTGCGCCGCCACCACAGCGGCACGACGAGCATGGCGGACAAGGCCGTCTCGAGGCCCAACGGCAGGTCGGCGAGCGCCCGGATCTCGCCGAACGGGCCGTGCTCGCCCGGGGAGCGGAACACCGTCACAGCGGCGACGACCAGCACGATTGCCGAGTCGAACAGCCACGGATGCCGACGGCCGCCCCACTTCAGGTGCCGCTGCGCGCGCAGCAGACGCCCCATGAGCGGATGCGACCAGGCCGCCTCCAAGCCGGGGGGCGGCGCGAGGGCCAGCCGGCCGGAGCAGGGGCGGCGGCCCGCGCTCCCGGCCTCCGCCCGTCCTGTCGTACCCGTCGCAGGCATGCTCTCGCCCAATCGGTCAGACGTCCGCACGGACAAGCCGGTATGCCGCCCCGGCCAGTGTCAGCGCCACCCATCCGGCGAACACCGCCAGGCCCGCCCAAGGGCCGAGCGAGTCGGTGGCCTGGTGCAGGTGCGTCACCGCTTGGCCGGCGTTGCTGGGCAGATACGGCGTGATGTCGTCCTTCCAGGACGCGGGCAGCAGCGAGGTCAGGCCCGGCAGGATCAGCAGGCTGCTCACCAGCACGGTGATGCCGCTGGCGGTGGAGCGCAACAGCGAGCCCAGGGCCACACCCCACACACCCACCAGTCCCAGATAGAGGCCCGCTCCGATCAGGGAACGCAGCACCCCGTCGTCCCCGAGGGACATGGAGATGCTCTGGCCGTCCAGGGACGCAACACCCAGCCCGAACGCTGCCAGCGCGCCGATGACGGCCACGGGCACAACGAGAACGCCGGTGACGACGCTCTTCGACCACAGCACCGGCAGCCGCCTGGGCACCGCCGCCAGCGTGGAGCGGATCATGCCCGTACTGTACTCACCGGCTGACATCAGGACCCCCAGGACGCCAACGGCCAGTGAGGCGAACGTCAGGCCCGTCAGGGCCACGCTGACGGCGTCCTCGGGGCCGGAGGACGATCCGGGCGGACCGCCGCCATTGCTGCCCGGGCTGTATGTGGCGGCGGCGATTGCACCGATGGCGGTCAGCAGGAACAGGGACACGCCCAGGGTGATCCAACTGGACCGCAGCGACCAGAACTTGCCCCACTCCGAGCGCAGCACCCCGAGCGCCGTGACCCGGTAGGCGGGCCGGTCGGGGCGGGCAAGTGCGGCGTCCGCGATGTCCGGCGTGACGGTGATGGTCATCAGGCGGCCCTCCGGGCGGCAGTGTCGGCGGGGACGCTGTGGTACTCCACCGCGTCGCTGGTGATGCCCATGAACGCCTCCTCCAAGGAAACGGTCTGCGGGGTGAGCTCGTACAGCGGAATCCCGTGTTGCGCGGCGATCGCGCCGATGCCACGCGCGTCCACGCCCAGGACGACCAGTTCCTCCGCGGTCGAGGACGTGACGCTGACGCCCGGCCCCGACAGCAGCGAGCGCAGTTGTTCCGGCTCGGTGGTGGCGACCTTCACGCCCCTGCCTCCGACCTCCTGGATCAGGCCGTCGACCGTGGTGTCCGCCAGCAGCCGGCCCCGGCCGACGACGACCAGATGGTCGGCGATCAGCGCCGTCTCACTCATCAGATGCGAGGACAGCATCACCGTCCGTCCCTCGGCGGCCAGCCCCGCCAGCAACTGGCGCACCCACAGCACGCCCTCCGGGTCCAGACCGTTGACCGGCTCGTCGAGCATGATGATCTCCGGGTCGCCGAGCAGCGCCGCCGCGATGCCGAGCCGCTGGCCCATGCCCAGGGAGAAGGCCCCGGCCCGCTTGTGAGCCACACTGTGCAGCCCGGCCAGGTCGATGACCTCGTCGACGCGGCGACGCGGGATCCCGTGAGTACGGGCGAGGGCCATCAGGTGGGTGAAGGCGGTGCGGCCCGGGTGGACGGACCTGGCCTCCAGCAGCGAACCGATCTCCTGCAGTGGCGCGGCGTGCCGGGCGTAGCGGCGGCCGTTCACCATCGCCGAGCCGCTGGTAGGCGCGTCCAGGCCGATGATCACGCGCATCGTGGTGGACTTGCCGGCTCCGTTGGGACCGAGGAAACCGGTGACCTGGCCTGGCTTCACGCTGAAGCTCAGCCGGTCCACCGCGGTCTTGTCACCATATCGTTTGGTCAACTCTCGAACTTCGATCATGGGTTGATCCCGATCCACTCCCGCTGCTCCGGCCGGTCCGGAGCGCGTGTCTCAAAGCTAGGTACGGAACGGGCCGCGTCCCTGGGACCAGGGGGGACACTTCGGCATCGCCGTGGTACCTCGGTACCAGTGGGGTCGCACAACGTTGACCCCACCACCGGCGAGATCCGCCGCCACCGCGTCGCAGTTGCCGCTGCGCGGTCCAGGGGCTGTCGGGGCTGTGCTCTGGAAGAGCCAGGCGCTGCCGGGCATGCAGGCCGGTTCGACCGTCCGGTAAGAGCTCAAGACCTTCAGGAGGCTGAACAGCTGAACTTGACGGGGAACTCGACCAACACGGGGGAGGACGACACCACCACGGGAGAGCGCACTGCTGCCGAGTTCGTCGCCACAGCGTTGAGCGACGCCGGCTATGAAGTGCACTACGTCGACGCCGGCAACGACCGTCACTCAGTGGTGGTCCGCCTGGAAGGGACCGACAAGAACCGAGGCGCGCTCCTGGTCCACGGCCATCTGGACGTCGTTCCCGCCGACCCGCTCGACTGGACCGTCCACCCCCTCTCCGGTGAGATCCGCGACGGCTACGTCTGGGGCCGCGGTGCCGTGGACATGAAGAACATGGTCGCCATGAGCCTCGCGCTCGCCATCCGGTACAAGCGCTACGGCATCGTCCCCGCCCGCGACATCGTCTTCGCCTTCGTGGCCGGCGAGGAAGCGGGCGGAAGAATGGGTTCGGGGTATCTCGTCGAGAACCACCCGGACCTACTGGGCGGAGTCACCGAGGCGATCGGCGAGGTCGGCGGCTTCTCTCACACGCTGGACAACGGGACCCGCGCCTACCTCATCCAGACAGCCGAGAAGAGCAAGCGCTGGTTGAAGATCCGCGCCCACGGAGTGGCCGGTCACGGCTCCATGCTGGCCGAGGACAATCCGATCGGCCGGCTCGGCGAAGCAGTCGCCACGCTGAGCAAGCACCGGTTCCCCCTCACTCTCACCCCGACGGTGCGGCAATTCCTGGAAGGCATCAGCAAGGCCGGCGGATGGGAGTTCACCGAGGACACGCAGGCCGAGGAGATCGTGGGTCGCCTCGGCGGACTCGGGCGGATCATCGGGGCGACGATCCGCGACACCGCCAACGTCACGGTCGTGAACGCCGGCTACAAGTCGAACGTGATCCCGGCAGTCGCGGAGGCCGAGGTCGACTGCCGCCTGCTCCCCGGCCGCCAGGAAGCCTTCGACACCGAGCTGGCCCAACTCCTCGGCCCCGGGATCGAGCTGGAGTGGCACGAACAGGAAAGCCTCGTCACGACGTTCGACGGCGACATCGTCGACGCCATGGTCGGCGCACTGCTTGAGCACGACCCGAACGCGATCGTGCTGCCCTACATGATGTCGGGAGGGACGGACGCGAAACGCTTCGCACGCCTCGGTATCCGGAACTTCGGCTTCTCGCCTCTCCTTCTGCCTCCCGACCTGGACTTCGCCGCGCTGTTCCATGGCGTCGACGAGCGCGTGCCCGTGGACTCCATCCGCTTCGGGGAACGGGTCCTCGACGAATTCCTGCGCACCGCCTGACAGTTCGCATGTGGCTTCGTCCGAGCGCGTGGCGTCCGAGGGCGGCAGACCTGTGCTCGGCGGCACGGGGATCCGCGGGGGAGGGGACAGCCAGGGACGCGGGTGACGTCGTCGCCATCTCCTCCGGTGCGGGAGCGCTCCTGCGTCGCTCTGCACACCGTCGGCAGTTGGTGCGCGGCTCTTGACCCCCGGGGGATCTCGGCCTTAGCGTTCCGGCGTTTACATCGTATTGAAACGATTCAACACCTCTGCTGCCTCCCTCTCTCCGATCCCTTGTCCACTGCCTGAACCACACCTTGGGGCGAACCATGCACAAGCCCATTCCGCAGCGTGGCGGGATATCCCGGCGCGCGGTACTGACCGTCACCCTGGCCGCGGGCGCGGCCACGGCGCTCACCGCGGCCGGTGCGCCGCTTGCCGGTGCCGTACCGCTCACGGGGCAGGAGCAGTCGGCCGGCGCCTGGTTCACCGCGCCCCCGCGCTCCGTGCGCCCCAAGTTCCGCTGGTGGTGGCCCGACGGGCTGGTCGACCCGGGGGAGGTCGCCCGTGAGATCGACCAGATCGCGGACGCCGGCTTCGGCGGGGCGGAGATCGCCGCCGTACACCACAGCATCAAGGACAAGTCCGTCCTGGACACGGCCCGTCACGGCTGGGGCAGCGCACCCTGGCGCAAGGGCGTCGAGGCCGCCCTGAGACAGGCGGCCCGCCGCGGCCTGACCGTCGACCTCACCCTCGGCCCCAGCTGGCCCGCGGCCGTCCCCGGGCTCGCTCCCGACGACGAGGCCGCCGCCCAGGAACTCGCCTACGGCCGCACCCCGGTGGCCGCCGGCGCCACCTACCGGGGCCCGGTTCCCGAGCCGGTGCGCGAGGCCGCGGACGGTGCCACCCGGCGCAGCCTGCTGGCCGTCCAGGCCGCCCGCGTCAACCCGGCCAACGCCACCCGCAAGGAAACCGGCCTGGACCTCGACAGCGTTCAGGACCTCACCGACACCGTCCGCGACGGCACCCTGACCTGGACCGCGCCCACCGACGGCGACTGGGTGCTGATCTCCTACTGGCAGCGCGGCACCGCCCAGCAGCCCGAGTCCGGCCCGCACTCCGCCCCGGCCGCCTACGTCGTCGATCACTTCAGCTCCGCCGGCACCGCCGCCGTCACCGGATTCTGGGAGCGCACCGTCCTGACCGGTACGGTGCGCAGACTCCTCAAGGCCGCCGGCGGCGCCTTCTTCGAGGACTCCATCGAGCTGGAGACCGACGCGCTGGTGTGGACCCCGGCACTGCCCGAAGCCTTCCGGACGAAGAGAGGTCGCTCCCTCCTGCCGTACCTGCCCGCCGTCGTCCTCGACAACAGCAACCAGGTCTTCGCCTTCGACGCCCAGACCACCCGGCAGATCAGACACGACTTCTGGCAGACCGTCTCCGAACTCTTCAACACCCACCACGTCACCGCTCTGCGGGAGTGGGCCCACTCGCTCGGCATGGAACTGCGGTCGCAGCCCTACGGCCTGCAGACCGACGCCATCGCCTCCGCCGCGATCCTCGACATCCCCGAGGGAGAGTCGCTCGGCTTCAAGAACCTGGACGACTACCGCTGCCTGGCGGGCGGACGGGACATGGCCGGACACACCGTGCTGTCCTGCGAGTCGGGCGCCTACAACGGCTCGGCGTACAGCACGACCTGGGACCGGTTCCTGCGCACCATGGGCGGTGCCTACGCCGCCGGCGTCAACCAGACGGTGGTGCACGGCTTCTCGTACGCGACCGCCCCCGGAGCCGCATGGCCCGGCTTCGCCGCCTTCAGCCCCTACAACGGCGCCCCCGGTTACGGCGAGTCGTGGGGCCCCCGACAGCCCACCTGGCGGCACGTCGAGGACATCGCCGGCTACCTCGGCCGCGTGCACCAGGTCCTGCAGACCGGCGCACCCCGTGCGGACGTCGCGGTCTTCCGGCAGACCGGCTACACCGCCACCGGCATCGGCGCCTCCTGGTTCACCGCGACCGGCGTCCCGCTCGGCTGGACCCACCAGTTCCTCAGCGGCCCCCTGCTCGACCTGCCCGGCGCCCGTGTGTCGAACGGCCGCCTGGCCCCCGACGGCCCCGCCTACAAAGCCCTGTTCGTCGAAGGCGACTTCTTCTACGGCTCCACCCCGACCCTCGCCCTCGCCGACGCCCGCAAGCTGCTGAAACTGGCCCGGGCAGGACTGCCCATGGTCCTGCTCGGCGCCTTCGACCAGGCCCTGACCCCCGGCGTACCCGCCCAGGACGAGCCGGCGCGCCTGCGCGAGGTGCTCGCGAGCCTCCTCGCCCTGCCCCACGTCAAGGCCGTCACCGACAAGAGCGCCGTCGGCGAGGCCCTCGCCGCCCTCGGCATCACCCCCGACGTCCGCTACGCCACCACCTCCACGCTCCTCAACGCCCACCGCGTCACCGGCGACACCGACCTCTACTACCTCTGCAACGGCAAGCACGCCGAGACCGTCAAACCGCCCGTCGCGGCCATCGACCACGACATCACCCTGCGCCGCACCCGCCGCGGCACGACCGTTCCCTACCTGCTCGACCCATGGACGGGAGAAGCTGCCCGGATCGGCCGCTACACCGAGAACGCTGCCGGCATCACCGTGCGCGTCACCCTCCAACCCGGTCAGGCGACCGTCATCGCCCTTGGCCGGCCAGGGCTTTTCGGGGACCACAACGGCAACCGGCAGCACGCCGTGGACAGCACCGCCGAGCGCGTGTTGTTCACCGACCGCGGCCTTGCCGTCCGCGCCGCGACCGGGGGCACGTACACGACCAGGCTCTCCGAAGGCCGTACGGTCACCACGACACTGCCGCCGGTGCCCGCCCCCATCACACCCGACCGTTGGCAGCTCGACGTCGAGGACTGGCACCCCGGCGCGCAGCCGACCTCCACCGAGATCGTCCGGCGCACGCTGGCTCTCGACACCCTCCTGCCCTGGTCGCAGATCCCCGAACTGGCCGACTCGGCCGGCATCGGCCGCTACCGCACCACCGTGACCCTGCCCGCCGACTGGGCCGCGGCCCACGGCGCGTACCTCGAACTCGGCACCGTCAGCGACACGTTCCGTGTCACGGTCAACGGCACCCCGCTGGCCCCCGCCGACCGTCTCCGCCCGGTCGTCGACCTCGGCGGACACCTGCGACCCGGCGCGAACACGATCGAGGTGGAGGTGGCGATCCCCCTCATCAACCGCCTCCGCGTCAGCCAACCGTCCGTCTTCGGCACGGCCGCCCGCCAGGCGTACGGCCTGTCCGGCCTCGTCCGCCTGGTGCCGTACGCCCAGGTGCGGGTGAGCTGACGGCACCTGCGTGCGGAGCGGCCCGCTGCCGCCGGGGGCGGTGCGGGCGTTCGCCCTCTGCCACCGCGCCGTACGGCCCCCTCCCGGCAGAGGCAATCCCGCGTGGCAGAAGGCTCACCCGGCGCCACGAGGTTCACGGTGCCGGTACGGCACCGATCTGCTGCATCACCCCGAGGAGATCGGGCTGGCCCCGTTCGCCGACGATCCGGCCGTCGGCCAGGTAGTAGAAGTTCATGGCCTGCACCGAGATCTTGTTGCCGCTCGCCGGGACCCCGAAGAATTCACCGTCGTGGGTTCCCCGCATGGTGAACCGCGCAGCCACGGTGTCGCCTTGGGCGACCGTCTCCTCCAGCGTCCACTGGACGTCGGGGAAGGCGCTGCGCATCATCCCGATGACTTCCATGTACCCATCGGGCCCGCGCAGTGGTTCCGGGTGGCTTGGTGCGTGGAACACCGCGTCCGGAGAAATGACCTCGCGGGCGAGATCCTCGTTGCCCGTGTTGATGAACTCGACGAAACGGTTCATCACTGACTCGGTGGACTGCGATGGCATCTTGCTGTGCCTCTCCGGAGACGTTTGGACGGATACCCGGGAGCGTAACATCGAATCGATGTCCACATCGATTCGATGTTCGCGTGCGAGGATGGACTCATGCTGGAACTCGCGATACTCGGCTTCCTCGCCGAGGGACCCCTGCCCGGACACGAGCTGCGCCGCCGCGTCTCACAGCTGACGGGCTACACGCGGCCGGTCAGTGACGGCAGCCTGTATCCGGCGATCAATCGCCTGACCAGGGCGGGCTTGATCGAGCGGCGCGCCGACCCGGCCGCGGGGGCGGCCCGGTACGTGCTCAGCCTGACCGAGGCCGGGCGGGCCGACATGCTTCAGCGCCTGCGCAAGCCCGCCGATCACGAGATCACCGACTTCACCCGGTTCTACGTCGTCCTGGCATTCCTCTCCCACCTGCCCGGCGTGGCCGAACAGCACGCGGTGCTGCGCAGACGGCTGGAGTTCCTGGAAGAACCGGCGAGTTTCTTCTACGACAACGAGCGGCCCCTGCGTGCCGAGGAGATCGCCGACCCCTACCGGCGGGGCATGCTGCTCACCGCCCGTGCCACCAGCCGCGCCGAACGGACCTGGCTGCGCGAGACCCTCGGGGAGGAACCGCCCGTATTCGACACCGGATACACCGACAGCGATCCGCATGCGCCCGCTGCTCCCACGAGCTGACCGTCCACGGAGGTACCCCCATGCTTGCTTCCTGGTACGACGACCAGGGCCCCGCCGCCGATGTCCTGCACGTCGGTGAACTCCCTGATCCCGTCCCCGGCCCCGGCGAGGTCCGAGTCCGCGTCACCGTCTCGGGCGTCAACCCCGGCGACACCAAGAAGCGGCGCGGCTGGCTCGGCTCGTCCATGCCCTTCCCACGGGTGATCCCGCACAGCGACGCCGCCGGAGTCATCGACGCCGTGGGCGCCGGAGTCGACGTCCACCGCGTCGGACAACGGGTCTGGGTCCACGGCGCCCAGTCCTACCGCCCCTTCGGCACCGCCGCCCAGTACACCGTCGTCCCCGATCACCAGGCCGCACCCCTGCCCGACCACCTCAGTGACGAGCTGGGCGCGAGCCTCGGCATCCCCGGGATCACCGCCCACCGCACCGTCTTCGCCGACGGCCCGGTCCACGGCCGACTGGTCCTGGTCCACGGGGTTCTCGGCGGCGTCGGCTCCCTGGCCGCCCAACTCGCCCACTGGGCCGGTGCCACCGTGATCGCCACCGTCCGCCGCATCGCGGACCTCGACCGCGTCGACCCGGCCGTCGCCCACGCCATCGCCCTGGACACCGGCGACCCCGCCGCTGCCATCCGCTCGTACGCGCCGCGAGGCGTCGACCGGATCATCGAGGTCGCGCTGTCCGACAACGCCGATCTCGACAACGCCGTCGCCGCCCAGGGGGCCGTCATCGCCGCCTACGCCACCCGCGCGGACCGCACCGAGATCCCCTTCTGGCCTCTGCTCTTCAACAACGTCACCCTGCGACTGCTCGGCAGCGACGACTTCCCCGCCGAGGCCAAGCGCCAGGCCGCCCGCGACCTCACCTCCGCCGCGGCCGTCGGCGCCCTTACTGTCGCCGTCGGCGACTGTTACCCGCTGGACGACATCGCCAAGGCCCACGACCACGTCGACGCCGGCGGTGGCCACGGCCGCATCCTGGTCACCATCCCCCAATAGCGCAGACTCGGAACCCTGCCCTGCTCAACTGCCCGGCCCTGCGGGGCGGACCGTAGCGCTGCCAAGTATTCGGACCAGTTCCCGTCGGCGGGGGTGGCCCAGCGTTCGGTTGTCTTGGGGTGGATTGCGATCAGGTCGGCGATGACCATGGGCGGCAGGTCCACCAGGGCGCCCATCATGGCGGCTGACAACCACCGGTGCGGGGCGTTGCCAAGGCAGTCAGGAGGTGAGGGAACGGTAGTTGACGAGCCGGCTCCATGGTTTGCGTTTCACTCGATCGCATGACTGACCTGCCGTTTCGCCCCCGGCTTGGTATCAGCTGCGATTCTTGCGGTGAATCGATCTACGGAGCGTGACGAGTTGGCGGGCAAGAGGGGCACGGCACCAGGGGCCGCGCGGTTGCGTCTGGCCGGCGGGGTGCCGTTACTGCGGCCGGGTGAGCAGGCCTTCGAGGCGATGCTGGACGGCTGGCTGCATGTCACCGCACTGACGCTTGGCGGAGGCCCGGCATGCGCAGACCACTAGGCCGGGGGCCTGGTGGGCGGCAGCACCCACCCGTTGATCCTCGGCAACGACGGCTTCTATTGATCAAAGGCATCATCGGCAGCGCGTTCGCTCTCATCCTCGCTCCGGTTCTCGTGGCGATCGTCGTCGGATGGCTGTCGTCGGGCGCCGATGACGGCCCCGAGGAGACCCCCGGCCCATCGCCGTCAGGTCCTGACTTCGCTGTCGTTGCGCGGTTGATGAACCAGACCGGCTGCACAGCCTTCGCCAACACCCTCTCCTCTCCTGAGGACAGGGCAGAGCTCAGTACGCAGTCCGACGCCAGCGCCGTCATCCAGAGGAACAACGGCGCCCGCGCCTCCGAGCTGAGCGTCAGCATCACCCTCCAGGGCAGCGACCGCGCGCTCACCATCGAATCGATCGACATCGAGCCCAAGACCCCTCGCCCGACAGCTCCGCTCGACGGGGGCCTCATCTGTGAGCCTTCCTCAGGAGGGCAGTCGAAGATCAAGCTGCACGCCGACATGGACGCCGCGAAACCGGCGTTTCGCAGTAGGGACTCCGGCGCCACGCCGTACTTCCGCGACAACGCCATCACGCTCGCCCCGCACGAACAGGTGCCCCTCCACATGGCCTTCAGCGCTCGGCGGGGCTATCGCGCATTCGAACTGGTCATCCACTACACGATGTCGGGCAGGGCCGAGAAGCGTGTCGTGCCCGCGCCCGCGGGCAGCCGGTGGGCCGTGACCGCCCTGGCCAAGACATACGGATCCGTCTACGAGGGGACGGTCGGCGGTCCGTTTGAACTCTCCGGGGAGGCGGACCGGTGCGGACAGGTACCGAAACCGGTGGGCTGCTGATGCGCCGCCCCGCCGCCTACGTAGCTGGAGCGCTCGCCCTCTTCTTCGTCCTCGCAGCGTGCACCGGGGCCGACGACGGAACCGGGGACGGGAAGCCCGTGTCGTCGGCGCGCGCGAATGCGTTTGAGGCTCTCTGGTCCCGGTCGGTCCCCGGTCAGTCGGGGGCTGCGGCGGTGGCGGACGATGTGGTGCTCATCCCGCACGACAACATGATCGACGTTCGTGATGCGCGCACGGGAAAGAATCGCAGAACCCTGCGGGCGGACCCAACGGATCAGATCGTGGGCGCCTACCTCACTGGTGATGTGATCGTGGCCCGTGTAGCGCACAACTCCTTCACGATCCTTCTGGGCTTCGACTTGCGTACCGGCAGGCAATTGTGGAATCAACCGTACGAGACGAGAGCGATGGTCCTGCCCGGGGAAGAGCCGGAGCTGGAGCTGATCGACTCCGGGCCGGTCACCGTCACCGAGCGTGGCGTTGTCGTCCACGCCCACGACGGTCGCAACATCGGCCTGAACCCCAGGACCGGGGAGATGACCTGGCAGCGGCAGGCGGAATGCGACAGCAGGGCGCACACGGCTGCAGGCGCCATGGGTGACTCGTTTTACGCGGCCATCACGGGCGCCACCGCCCGCTACTCGATCACGCTTTGCCTGGAGGGCTCAAAGGCCGTCCTCAAGGCCACCGACCCGCGCGACGGTGACAGCGTGTGGCGGGCAGATGTGAAGAAGCACGACGGTGGCACGACGTTTTCCACCAGCGAGGACGTCGTCGGCGTGCGGTCCGCCGACGCCGGGAACCACAAGGCCACCTTCTCCCTCTTCGACGAGTCCGGTGATCACCTGGCCGACGGCACCGTGAAGGATCCGGCGGGTGATATCCGGACCGTGGGCCGGGTCGGGGACACGGTGTACTTCCATGACGGGCGGCAGCTTCACGCAGTGCGGGCCGACGGAACGACGCTGTGGGTCCAGGACGCTCCCAGCCACGTTGGATTGAGCGCCCGGGCCATCGTCTCCGATCGCGAGACGCTTACGCCCCAGAGCGTGCAGCGCACCGGCGTGAGCGTGGTCATCGACCTGTCCGGCAAGACACGAGCGACGCTGCCGTGGCCGCTCCGCGGCGAACTCATCGGGATGAGTGGCGAACTCCTGGTCATCCGCGGCGAGGAGGAGGACGGCGCCCGGTACACGGCGTTGCGCCCGACGCGACGGGATCTCAAGGAACCTGCCCTGGGCGGAGTCGCGCCGTCGGACTGGCCGGACGCCTGCTCCCTCCTCTCGGACAAACAGCTCAACGGGCTGGGCGGGGACTATCTCCGGCTTCCCGTCGACAAGAGCCGCACCGTCTTCGGCGTCAGAGTGCCACATGAGACTCAGTGCCGGTTCGCCACCGAGTCGGGATCCGACAAGGACATCGTCCAGATCACCCTACGGTGGGTGGCCGCCGACTCCGCCACAGCACGGGAGATCTCGGCGAGCGACCTCCCGTGGGGCACCGGGGTGCAGAGACTGAGCCCGAGCGTACATCTCGTCGAGCCCCCGGAGAGAGGCCTACATCTGGCAAGGTCCGCCGTAGTGGCCTCCGGCCGCTACGTCCTCGACGTCAGCGCTCCGAAGAACGAGAAACTGGTCCGAACGGTCGCTTCGCTCCTGGCCGACTGAGCACCGCGCTGTGGTCCAGCATCGGAACCTGCCCCTAGATCCCCGACGGGCAGGCCGGAGGCGCTGTGCCGCATCTGCACGGGCTCGTGGAACACCCCGAGCATGTTCACCGACCACCACGGCGCACCGGAGAACTCCAAGATCACCGACGGAGTCGAGCTAAAGGTCCTGCTCGGCGGGGACGGCTGCGTCCAGTGGTACGGCGGAGAGGGTGAAGGGGAGTACCTCGGGCGGGAGTCCGTTGATCCAGCGGTTGTACTGGCTGTTGACGACCAGGGCCCGGTCGCGCGCGAGGGAGATGGAGCTGGGGTGGTGGAAGCCGCCGGGTGCGAGCAGCCGACTCGTGTAGCGGCCCTGGGACAGGTCGGGGGACATGGCGATGACGGTGACCTGGGGCGTGAGGCCGGGGATGTTGTTGATGTTGCCCTGGACCACGTACAGCCGCCCGTCGCGGTAGGCCAGCCCGTCGCCGTTGGGGAGTCGGTGGCCGCCGAGGTCGACCTGGAGTGCCTGGCGTGTGTGCCGGTCGATGCGCCACAGCTGTCCGGTGGAGCTGTTGACGGTCAGTAAGTGGCCGCCGACGCAGGTGATGCCGTTGAGGTTGTGCTTACCGTCGATCCATTCGACGGGGGTCGTGGTGACGTCGAGCCAGCGTTCGAGGTGCGGGCCGCTGCTGGAATGGGTGAGTCGGTAGACGACGGGCCGGAAGGAGTCGGTGACGTACGCGGTGCCGTCCGGCGCGACGGCGATCTCGTTGACGAAGCCGCCGTCCACGCCGTGCAGCAGGGCCAGCAGGGCGCCGCGCTCGGTGTCGTACACGCGCAGGGTGCCGGTGTCCGCTCCGCCGACGATGAGTCGTCCGGCGGAGTCGATCGCCATCCCGGACGTGGTGCTGCGGCCGTCGGTGCCGTCGGGCGACCAAGGGCGCAGCGCGGGCTTGGTCAGGTGACCGCGGTAGAGGGTGCCGTCCGCGGCGCTGCCGACATAGAGGTGTCCGGTGCGTGCGTCGTAGGCATGGCCGCTGGGGAAGACCCGGTCCCCGGGAAGGACGTACTCCGTCGGCAGTCGGGCGGGACCGGGCGGCGCGCTGCCGCCGGCCTGTGCGGTGGTCGGCGCCGTCCGGGTCCAGGCCGTCGCGGACATCGCGGCCGCGGTGCCGAATGCGGCGGTCAGCATCCTCCGCCGTGACACAGGGTGTTGTCCCATAAGATGCTCCGTCTCGTCGGGGCCGGGCACGGTCGTGGCCGGCGGTGCGTGCCAGGTCGTCATGGCCCGGCGGGCGGCGGGGCTCCGACGCGCCGCCGTTCCAGGGGACCGGCAGGGGAGTGAACGACATGTAGGTGGTGGAGATCGCTGAAGTTTGCCTGCGGCCTCGAACCCGGTGTGTCGATGGCGTCGGCGAGGTCGCCGATGGCCGACGCCGGCACTACGACAGGCGCGGCTCACCCCGCATTTCGAGCCTTGGCCGGGCCGGTTCCCGCGCCGGTGGCGGTGATGGCGGCGCCGATCTCGTCCAGGTCGGCGGCGGTCAGTTCCAGATCCCCGGCCCCGATCCAGCCGTCGACCTGGGAGGGCGTGCGCGCGCCCACGATGGCGCCGCTCATACCCGGCCAGGCCAGTACCCAGGCGATGGCGACCTCGGCCACGCTCACACCGTGTCGCGCGGCGATCGGCTTCAGCGCGTCGGCGAGCCGGAGATTGGCGGCCAGTCCGGTGGTGAAGTCGGCATGCGAGGAACGCCAGTCGTCGACGCCCAGCGACGCCGCCCGCTCGGCGGTGAACGCGCCGCTCAGCAGTCCGGACTGCATCGGCGAGTAGGCGATCACGCCGGTGCCGTTGGCGGCTGCCCACGCGACCTCGGCCGCGGCCGACCGGTCGATCGCCGAGAAGGGCGGCTGGATCGCGTCCACGTGCGCGATCTTCTCGGCCGCCTCCAACTGCGCCACGTCGTGGTTGGACAGTCCGATCGCACCGATCTTGCCTTCGGCCTTCAGATCGGCCATGACCTGCCAGTACTCCTCCAGCCGAGTGGCGTTGGGCGATACCGTGCCGAAGCCGTCACCGGCGTACTCCAGGGACTCGCCGGTGTCGGGCCAGTGCACTTGATACAGGTCGATCCGCTCCACGCCGAGCCGCCGCAGCGAGTCCTCGACCTCGCGGCGCACGCTGGCGGGCTTCATGATCCGCCGGGGCGCGGCCGATGGGTCGTCCCGGTCCCACACCAGGCCGGCCTTGGTGAAGACGTACGGCTTCTCGGAAAGGTTCGCGATCGCCTTTCCGACCAGCTCCTCCGCGTGGCCGAGGCCGTACACGGCGGCGGTGTCGATCCAGTTCACGCCCGAGGCGATCGCGTGCCGGATGGCGGCGATCGACTCGGCGTCGTCGGTGTCGCCCCAGCTGAACCTCCAGCCGGACCCGGCCACCACCCAGGATCCCAACCCCACCCGGCTGATCTCCATCCCGGTACGGCCCAGCGTTTGCTTGGCAAGCATGGCTCTCTCCTTCTCTTTCCATGACAGTGGACGTCTTTCCAGGACAGTGGTCGGCGGCGGGATTCCCGGCATGCCGGACGGCTTCCAGCCGGATCGCCCACATGACCTGGCGCGCGTTCTCGCGCCGCCTGGCGAATGAATGACAGGTGGTTCCACCCCGGTTACGGCAGGGCTCCGCCCTCGGCGCCGAGCACCCGCACCCGGCCGGGTGGAAGGTGCGGCGGGTGGCGCGTCAGCGCCACAGCTGGTAGCCGCTGAGTTCCAGGTGATGAAAGTCGCCGGCGATCCTGCCCTCGGCCCTGGCGCCGTTGTCGGCGCTCAGGTGGAAGCTCGTCCCGCGGACCACATAACTGCCCTTGTATGCCGCCCGGGTGCCGTTGAGATCCTCCTCGAAGGTGCCGTCACGGTCGAGCCGCAGGACGAGGTCGCCGTCCTTACTGGCCCAGGTGCCGACGAGCGCGGCGGGTATGCCCACGCTCCCCGGCGTGCCCGAGGTGCTCCGCGGGGGCGTGCCGGAGGTGCTCTGCGTGGGCGTGCCCGCCGGCGCCGGGGGTCGGGTGGTCGCGTCCCTCGCGGTCCCGGTCTCGGCGCTGCAGGCCGTGAGGGCCATGAAGACGGCGATCACGATGGCTTTGTGCCTCATGCCGACCACTGTCTGCCGGGCCGCGCGAGCCGCACCAGGGCAGGACCATCCTGGGGAAAAGCCCCCCACCCTGGCGGGGTGGTACCCGCCCATAATGAGGGTGTGGATCGACGGACAGAGCTGAGCATGTTTCTGCGCTCGCGGCGGGCCCGCGTGACGCCGCAGGAGGTCGGGCTGACCTCACACGGCCGGCGCCGGGTGCCGGGCCTGCGGAGAGAGGAACTCGCCCACCTCGCCGGGGTGAGCATCGATCACTACGTACGGCTGGAGCAGGGACGCAATCCCCACGTGTCCGAGCACGTCCTCGACGCGATCGCCCGGGCCCTGCGGCTCAGCGCCGACGAGACCCGCCACCTGCGCAACCTGGCCCGTCCCGAGTCCCGCCGCGTCCAGCAGGAGCCGGTGGCCGGCGTACGTGCCTCGTTACGGATGCTCCTTGACACCCTGGCCGGACCGGCGTACATCGTGGGACCACGCGCGGAGTTCCTCGCCTGGAACGACCTGGCCAGGGGCGTGTTCGCTGACTTCCCCACACTGCCGGCAGCCGAACGCAACGCCGCCCGGCTGGTCTTCCTCGACCAGACCTTCCGCCAGTTGTTCGGGCAGAGCCTGCCGCGCAAGTGTGCCGACACCGTCTCCTACCTGCGCCTGAACGCCGGCCGGCACGCCGACGACCCGCAACTCATCGAGCTCATCGGCACGTTGTCCATGCGCAGCCAGGAGTTCCGCCAGCTGTGGGCGCAGCAGGACGTCAACGACAAGTCCCACGGCCGCTACCAGCTCGACCACCCGCTGGTAGGACCGCTCGACCTGCACTACGAGGCCGTGGACGTGGCCGAGACGGCCGGCTGGAAGCTGATCGCCTACTCGGCCCAGCCGGGCTCCCCGTCCACCGACGCGCTGCGACTGATCGGCAGCTGGATCTCCAGCTGATCCACGCACCATGGCGAAGCAGTCGGCGTGGTGGACGTAAGCGGCCCCCGGCAGATCGGTGACGGGAACCTTGCCCGCGTCGGTGAGGTCCGCGTCGATCTCGTTGCCGACGGCTGCCGGTCCCATGCCGGGGCATCCAACTTGCGGAGGAATTGAACCCCCACCCGCTTGTCGTTCGAGAGCGGAGCCGATACGACCGGTCAGCGCCCGGTGGGCTCCCACCACACCAGGTTGGCGGCCGCCTGGGCCACCGGCTCGATGATCTCCCACGCCTCGGCGATCAGCCCTTCGTCAATCCGCCAGATATCGATGACTGCGATTTCCGGGCCGGCATCGGGGAGTTGTCGCCGCGAGTGCATCACGACATGATCACCGTCGGCCAGCAGGTGGTGGACCTCCACCCGCATATCGGCGAGCGGGGTGAGTGCTGCCTGTACGGCGGCGAGCCATTCCACTTTGGTCGAGGAAGTCGAGTCCGGCCTGTGATGGACGAAGTCATCGCTCAGCAACGGTTCGAGCGCGCCGATGCTGCCCGTCTCGATCAGTTCCGCCAGTGCCCGTTGCACGATGCCCTTGTTGTCTGTGGTCATGGACGCAGTGTTTCTGCAGTCGCAACGGTTGTCGATGAAGTCGGATTTCATGGCGCGCGGTTCCACGATGAGTACGCTCGACGACCATGCATATGGTTGGGGAGCTCCTGCGGCAGTGGCGGCATCGCCGACGACTCAGCCAACTCGATCTCGCGATCGCGGCCGACGTGTCGGCTCGTCACGTCAGCCTGGTCGAGACAGGCAAGTCCAACCCGAGCGCCGACATGGTCCTCCGGCTCGCGGCCCACCTCGATGTGCCGTTGCGTGACCGCAATCGGCTGTTGCTCGCGGCCGGCTTCGCACCTCGGTACGCCGAGCGGCCACTCGATGACGGTGCGCTGTCGGCGGCCCGGGACGCGGTCGAGAGGGTGCTGCGTGCGCATGAGCCCTACCCGGCGGTGGCCTTCGACCGCCGGTGGAACATCGTGATGACCAACCGCGCGGTCGAGCCGTTCTTCGCGGATGTCCATCCCGACCTGCTGCAGCCGCCGATGAACCTGGTGCGGCTGGGACTCGACCCGCGAGGCTTCGCCCCGCTGGTCGTCAACCTGGCCGACGTGCGTGCGGTGTTCCGCTCCCGTATCAGGCGTCAGCTCGCCGTCGCTCCCGACGCCGAGCTCATCGCGCTCTACCAGGAACTGCTGGAGCCCAGCTCCGAGGACGCGTCGAGCCTTTCGGTCGAATCCGATGTCCTGATCCCGATGGTCCTTCGCTTCAACGGACGAGAGCTGCGGCTGTTCTCGACCATCACCACGTTCGGCACTCCGATGGACATCACGCTGGACGAGGTCGCGATCGAGTCGTACTACCCGGCGGACGCGGAGAGCGCCGCCTACTTCGAGGGATCCAACGGTGACGTTCGAGCAGCTGCCCACCCCTGACCGGTGAGGATCGGATGGCCACTGACCCGGTCAGATTCGCACGGTCCGCTGGTTCCTGGGGGCCGATGCCCTGCTTGCGGGACGACGAAGGCGAGGTGCTGTGTGCCCGTGCGCGCACCGAAGCGGCCCTCGACGGCGTGCGGAATGAATTCCCTGGCGAATGGCTCAACGACTATCAGCAGGTGAACGGCTCGGCTGCCGACCGCGACGGATTGATTGGGACAGCGGAGATGGATTTCGATCAGGCAGTGAGGCCGTGTCCCTGTTGTCTGCGGCCCTGTTGGACGCAGAACGCCTGGCGGCCAGGGCCGGACGCCTGGTGACGGACGAGGACCAGCAGGTCGTTGACGATCGTCCGCCGGGGTGCTGAAGACCCCCTGAGGCTCGCTGATCTGCCCAGTGGGGGAGGGGAGTTGGGGCGCCGCGACCTGCGGTACAGTTGATCACGAGCTGGTCGCTGCAACTCACGTCGACCGGTGTTGCGTTGGTGGTCCAAGGAAAGACGCCCCGCTTCCTGCGGGGAAATGCAGGTGCAAGGCCTGCCCGGCGCTCGATCTGGGGCCTGTCCGTATGCGGACGGGCCCCATACGTTTTGTGAGGGACGCTCCGAAGCCGATCAGCCGCATTTGCTGCGCAACCGCGGCGGGTCCAGGCGGGTCGGCGCGTGGTCCTCGTACCCAGCGGTGTGTGCGGGGCGTCGGAGGACCGGAGTACCGACCGAGGGACCGGCCGTGACAGACGGCAGCACCTGTGCCGTCACCTTGTCCGACCTCAGCGGCACCCACCTGGAGCCCACGCCGCTCCACCGCCGAGGGCCGTGGAACGCGACGAGGCGGATCCGAGTCCGGCCGGTCCGAAGCCTGCGGCCCGCGCAACGGGGGACGAGTCAACCCGGTGCGAACCGCAGAACACCGAACACCCCACCGTGCTGCTGGCCAGGTCGGGGGAGTGCGCGGGTGGCCGGACCCGTGTCGCGCCCGGCCACCGGTGATGCGTACGGCGCCGCTACGGAGCCATCTCGTACGCGCCGGACAGTGCCTCGACCTGCTGCCAGACCCGCTCCGTACGCGCTGCGTCGACGACCGGTCGGCGGACCGAGCTCAGCGCCCACTCCTGCTGCTGTTCGGTGGCCGAGTCCTTGCCGTGCAGTTCGACGGCGTGCCCGGAGAAGTCCCGTACGAGGACGGCGAAGAGTTCGTCGAGGACGTCCTCGTCGAGTCCGGTCAGAGCGGCCTGCTCCAGGACGAGCTGGCCGTGTACGACGAGGGCGAAGAGCTGTCCGATCGACAGGACGAGGTCGAGGTCGCGGCTCTGCTCCGCGTCGGGGCCTGCCGTGGCGACGAACTCGCAGAGTGCGTCGGCCTGTTCACGCAGGCGGGCGACGTTCGGAAGGTGCGCGTACGTCTCGAAGGCCGGACGCCAGTCGTGGAAGCGCACCGAGCTGAGGCCGCGGGCGGGGCCCTGCCGGAACAGGAAGTCGTCGTCGGCCGCGTCGAGGCGGGTCGGGACGGCGGGGTACTCGGCCGGGTCGAGAAGGTGGCTGCGCATGAACTTCAGGATCAGTGCCAGGTTGACGTGGACCGTGCCCTCCAGCTTCGGCAGGCTGCGGATCTCCACGGCCGCCTGGCCGAAGTAGTTGTCCTTCTCGAAGCCCTTGGCGGCGATCACGTCCCACATCAGGTCGATGACCTTCTCGCCCTCCGTGGTCACCTTCATCTTCGTCATCGGGTTGAAGAGCAGGTAGCGGCGGTCGTCGGGGCCGGCGGAGCGGAAGTAGTCGACGGCGCGGTCGCTGAACAACTTCATGCCGACGAGCCGGACGTATGCGTCGGTCAGCTCGCGGCGTACGTGCGGGAAGGCGGTGACGGGACGACCGTAGAGGATGCGGTTGTGGGCGTGGGTGACGGCCTCGTACATCGCGTGTTCGCAGATGCCGATCGAGGCGGTGCACAGGTTGAACTTGCCGACGTTGACCGTGTTGAGGGCGGCGTCGAAGGCGGCACGGCCGGTGTGCAGGACGTCCTCGGCCGTGACGGGGTAGTCCTCCAGGCGGAACTCGCTGACGAACTTGGAGGAATCGACGACGTTCTTGACCAGGCGGTAGTTGGGGTGGCGGCTGTCGGCGGCGAAGAAGACGTAGCCGTCGGGGCCCTCGATGTCGGTGCGGCGGCCGAAGACGGAGACGAGTCCGGCGGCGTTGCCGTTGCCGATGTAGTACTTGGAGCCGGTGGCGCGGAAGCCGCCGTCGCCGGTGGGCTCGAGGAGCATGTCGGTGGAGTAGATGTCCGCGCCGTGAGCCTTCTCGGACAGGCCGAACGCGAACACTTCACCCTGGGCGAGGAGTTCGACGGCGCGGGCACGGACGGCGGTGTTGTCGCTCTGCCAGACCGGGCCGAGGCCGAGGATGGTGACTTGCCAGGCGTACCAGTAGTCCAGGCCGTAGAAGCCGAGGATCTCGTTGAGCGCGGCGATGCGGGCGGTGTCCCAGCGCTTGTCGGGCTCTTCCTGTCCGGTGGCGGACGACGGCGTCAGGAAGGTGGCGAACAGGTTCTCCTTCGCGGCGAAGGCGAGGAAGTCCCCGAGCCAGGCGCGGGTCCGGTAGTCCTCGATCAGTTGCCGCTTCCCCCGCTTCTCGAACCAGTCGACGGTGGCACGCAGCAGTCGGCGCGTCTCGGCGTCGAAGTGCGTGGGGTCGTAGGTGCGCGGGTTGAAGAGCAGCTGGTCAGCCATGGTGAGGGCCTCTTTCGGCAGGCGGGCGGAGGGCAATTGCGGGTGGAGTGGCCAAGGGGATCGCAGTCGAGGTCGGCAGGCGGGGATGCGTCAGCGGCCTGGGCCGAACCGGGCCAACGTCGTGAGCACGTCGTCCAGCCAGCCGATCATCATCCGCTCGTACGCGATGCCGCCGCGCAGGACGACATGCTGGAGCTCTCGCTCCGGATCGAGCGGCGCTCGCGCGGCGGCCGCGTTCGCCTCGGGACCCGTGAAGTCCCGCTCCTCGCCCGCGAGATAGTGCTCCAGCCGGTCCTGGTGTGCCTGCCGGTGCCGCTTCACCTCGTGGATCAGGGCGGTCGGGTCGTCGAACGCGGCACCACGGATCTTCACGGCCAGGTCGTGGCGGACGCTGTCCGGCTCGATCGGATCGTGCAGCCACGAGGACAGCGCGGCCCGGCCGAGGTCGGCGACGGAGTACTCCTTCTTGTCCGGCCGGCCCTGCTGCGGGACGTCCCGGACGTCGACCCAGCCGTCGTTCTCCATGCGCTTGAGCACGCGGTAGATCTGCTGGTGCGTCGCGGTCCAGAAGTAGCCGATGGACCGCTCGAAACGCCGGGCCAGCTCGTAGCCGGATCCCGGCCTCTCCAGGAGCGACACCAAGATCGCGTGTTCGAGCGCCATGGGCACCGATCGTGCTATGCAACTCGTTGCATAGCAAGTCCCACGGGCTCCGGTGCGATACGGCTCACTCTCGTTGGCCGTTCCGCATCGCGTTCACCTGGCTGTGCTTCGATCCCCGCACCCAGGTGTAGTACGAACGCCGCACTCAGGAGGGCAAGACCGACGCGAGATCGTCCGATACCTTGGGCGACATGCTGCCCGAGCGGTGTTTAACCTGGTCAGGGCGGTGTGCAGCGCCTCCTTGTTAGTCCAGCGCCCCTTCGTCACAGGGGCGCCTGTGACAGGAGTGGCGCCACGGAACCTCCCGCCGGCTCGCCTCCATCTACGGGGCTCCGTGATCGCCGAGGGCCCGGACGGCGCCGCGACGGCGAAAAACATGGTGTGCGGGGCCGACGGAACCGGGTACCGTCATGGTCATGTTCTTCCAGACGCTGATTTACGAGTGAGAGCGTGATGGGCCCCTGCTGACGTCCTTCGATGTCGCCGCGCCCGTCCCCCACCGATGAATCCGTAGATCATTTCACCTCACTTCGGGAGAACCCGTGAGCAAGAACATCAACAACCCCGTAGGCATGGGCGGCGGCCAGCGCAAGAAGCTGTCGCGCGCCGAACGGCAGAACAACGGTCCGTACCGCAACCTCGACCGCCAGAGTGCCGCCGACCAGAAGGCGGAGCTGGTGCGCAAGATGCGCGAGAAGGCAGGCGCAGCCGAGAGCGCCGGGCAGACGGGCGACGACACCGCACAGAGCTGATCCACCGCCGCCGGAGGGTGGCACCGCACGAGGCAGGGCCGGACCGCGACGCGCGGTTCGGCCCTGATGCCGTATTGGAGGGTGCCCAATGCCCTTGGTCAAGACATCTCAGGGGCCTAGGAAGTCAAGCTGGTGGACCGGGTTGGTGACCTGCTGGCGGCTCCAGACGGTGTCCTGCTGTGCTCGGGCCAGCACCGCGATGGCCTGAGCGAGTTCGCTGTCGGCAGGCAGCGGCCGGTGGGCGTGCATGTCGGTGCGCAGGATGTTCTCCAGGATCAGGGCGAGGGCGTCGCCCGGGTCGGACCTGTTGCGGCTGACGCCGTGTCGGTCGCGGTAGCGGGAGGCCGCCAACGGGTTGCTCGCGAAGACCTTGCGGCTGCCTGTGCTCAGCAAGATCCGTTCATTGATGCAGGTCACGAGCACATGCGGGTCGCGCAGCGTCCTGATCCCACGACTCACAGGTCCGCCATCTCAGTAGCTGTTCGCGACACCCGCGCGCCCCAGGTGCTCGGTCTGTCTGCAGAGCTCGCAGGCTCGCGGATGAAACAAGAGGTCGCCCCTGGGGCGGGCTCGCGCCGTGACGATCAGCGTCCGGCCGGCCGCCGGGAGTTTCGCGGTTCTCACGGAGGCGCCGGGCTGTGCCGCTCTTGACAGAGATCTCGAAGGACCAGGGAGGCGAAGGCATCAGCCCGGCGCCCGCGTCATCACCGCGAGGCGCGGACGGCAGGGGAGTCCGTGGCCATGGCGCAGGCGCCGGGTCTCGCCGCTCTAGGCGAAGGCCTCTCGGGTCAGGCTGATATCAAGCGTTGCCCGACGCCCACGACACCCCCCACGGATCCCACCGGTGGACAGCGGCGCCAGTCTCAGAGCGGGTCTCCAGGACCATGAGGACCGAAGGCGTTCCGCTGCCCGTTGTCGACCGCTCACCCAGCCCCTTGCCGAGACCGAACCGAGCCGCCTACACCCCGGATTGGGCAGTGTGTCCTGTGGATCACCGCGTGAGGTAGTTGGTCTATGAGCTACTTCATGTACGACGTCATGGGCGGGACGGTCGACGAGCCTGATCCGGAGACGATGAAGCGAGTGCTCGGCGGTCTGGCGGAGGCCGACGACGAGCACCCCGACGTGTCGCTGACCCATGAGAGCGGGTGGTGCCTCAGCGCGTTCCACGGCGGCCTGTTGGTCTGGGAGAACCCGGACGACGACTCGATGGCCGCGGGGGAGATGCGCGAGGTCGCCCGCGAGGAGATTCTCCGGCTCTTCGGGCTGCTGGCAGCGGGTGATATCGCATCGGTTGAGGCGCTTCCATGGCAGACGTGACGGCTCTTCCTGCCAGGTTCGCGTCCAGAGGAAGATCGCTGCGACGTGAATGCCGCGAGGTAGTGCACGGCGAGTTTGCCGGTGCGCATGGCGATGCCGCGCCACTGCTTGAGCCGGTTGATGCACTGCTCGACGGTGTTGCGGTGCTTGTATGTGTGGGGGTCGAAGCACGGTCGCCGACCGCCTCGCGATCCGCGTCGCTTGCGGTTGGCGATCTGATCAGCGGGCTCCAGGATCACCGCAGTGATGCCGCGACGACGCAAGTAAATGCGGATCGCGCGGGAGGAGTACGCACGGTCCGCACTCACACGGTCCGGCCTCGTCCTGGGCCTGCCGTTCCCGATTCTGGGCACTCGGATGCCGGCCATGACGGCCTCGAAGTACACAGAGTCGTGGCGGTGTCCGGCTGCGCCCAGGAGAGACAGCGGACGGTACCGGCTGTCGACTGCCGAATGGACTTCGGTCGTTATGCCGCCGCGGGATCGCCCGAGGGCGTGGTCGTCCGGTTCTCCCGCTGGAGCCCTTTCTGCGGGCGCCGGCTGCGTGCTGGTGGGCACCCGGCGGATTTGGCGACAACAGATGCCGGATCCACTCACAGCTCGCGTCACTCAACGCACCCCTGAACTCCGGGTCGGATCAAACGACCAACTGATCCACGGGAAAACTGCCTAGGGGAACGGGGGTGCGTTGGGTCGGGGAGCCGGGCAGCATGGCGGGGTGGCTGATCTGCTGTGGGATGACGTGAGTTCCTTCTTTGACCCGGACTTGATGGGGTCGTTGCCGGACGTGCGTGTCCCGGATGCCTCGGTGCAGGACTGGCAGGCGGTCTTCGATCTTGTCGCGGATAAGGGCTGGAAAAGTCAGTACTCTGAGGGAGGGACGGTGCTTCCTGTGCCCCGGGCTGAGGCCGTGCTGGCCCGCCCGGCGGACGCCGAGTGCCCGAACCTGCGGGTCTGGCCGACTGTCGATGTGCTGGCGATCTTCCGGTTCCATGCCGACGACGAAGTCGACTTCGACGTCGACCTGCGGGAGTTGCAGGGCCAGGATCGACTTGATGTTTTCTGCGGCTTCCTGCGAGAGATCGGAAACCGGCTGAACAAGCCCGTGCTAATGGAGCCGGAAGGCCACTATGGCCATCCAGTGATCGGCTTCGATGTCGAAGCCGATCGAGTCGTTCTCCTCGCAGACCCGTAGGCCAGGTGGCTGAGGCAGACGACTGAGGTTCGTAGAAGGTTCCTTCGCGGAGCATCGCGAACAGGACGTCGGCCCTGCTTCTGGCTAGGCAGAGCAGGGCTTGAGTGTGGTGCTTGCCCTGAGCGATTTTCTTGTCGTAGTAGGCCCGGGAGAGCCCTCCATCACGGAGCCACGAAGACAGTGCCGGGGGCGCTGCCGTATAGCGAGTGCGGCGATCCCGCTCAGCTCTCGGCCGAGCAACAACCAGCGCCCCAGCGCCGGACGGACGTGACCCGCAAGGCGGCCCAGTGGTGGACGCACGTGCCCTACGCGCCGTCACCGCACGGGGCGGGAGGCGCGGTGGGGTCCGCCGGGAGTCAGGTGGTCGGCAGGAGGACGACTCCGTCGTGGTCGGCGTGCAGGATGTCGCCGGTGGTGAACGTGACGCCGCCGAACGACACGGGTGCATCGACGGCGCTCGTGCCGGCTTTCCCGCTCTTGCGAGGGCTGGTGCCCAGGGCGTGGATGCCGATGTCCATGCCGGCGAGGAGGGCGCTGTCGCGGACGGCCCCGTACACGACGACGCCGGCCCAGCCGTTGTCACGCGCCCGCTCGGCCATCATGTCGCCGAGGAGCGCGGCGTTCAGTGAGGCTCCGCCGGCGACGACCGCGACGCAGCCCTTCCCGGGTGTGCGGAGCAATGCGTGCAGCAGGGCGTTGTCGCCGGGGGACGAGAGGGTGCGCACGGGGCGGGCGAAGGAGTGCACGGCCCCGTAGGAGGTGAACTGCACGTCGCAGACGCGCAGTTGGTCGCCGTACTTGTCGGCGAGGTCGGCGGTGGCGATGGGGGATGTCCTGTGCACTGCAAACTCCAAGGTGTTGAGTGAAGGTCCCCCGTGAGGTGCGTCGGACTCCGGCGAGGGCCGGGAGGGAGGGACGCGAGGTGGAGACGAGCGTCGAGGCGAGCACGAGCACGAACGCGAACCCGGGGCCCAGGAGGGCGCTGCCGTCCCCGGCTCTGTCGGTGACGGCAGCGCTGACCATCGCCGGGACCAGGTCAGGTTCCGGACCATCGCGGGGTCCGAGTCAGGTTCCGTCGGCGGCGTCGGCGTGGCCGAGTCGCCACCCCGCTGTCGCTCCGAGGCTGGTGTCGATGTGCTTGCGCATGATGTCCGCCTCGCCGGCGCTGTCGCCCAGGGCGACACATTCGACGAGTGCGTCATGCTCCTTGGCCTTCTGGTCCCGGGCGTCCTGGCCCGGGTCGGTACGGAGATCCAGGAGACGATAGCGGTCGGCCTTGTCCCACAGCGCCTCCAGCGTCCCGATCAGCAGGTCGTTGTGGGACGCCGTGTAGATCGCGCCGTGGAAACGGCGGTGCGCCACCAGTTGCTCGACGCTCGGGTGGGGGTGAAGCGAAGCCAGCCCCTCCGCCGCGGCGCGGATGGCAGGCTCCGCGACGCCGGGTAGCGGGGGAGTCCTCCCCCGAGTGTTGAGGCGCTCGACATGTGCGTCGGCGAACTCGAGTCATGCCTCGAATCTGGTCTTCTCCTCCCCGGTCGGCAGAGCTTCTACTTGGGCTCGGGCGGCGGCGATGTATCTGCTCAGCCTCTGCAGCCAGCGAGTTCGTGCTCTGCGCGGGGGCGGCACCCTGAACTCACAGTGCCGGTGTCACGCGATCACGCAAAATTATATCTTTCGCGGATATCAGGTGGAATTCCGTGATGAAAAGCTCTCCGAACGAAGACGTGTCACCTGAACAGGTGTCGTGCATGGGGGCGGCCCCGTCCATAGCGTTGTGGCAGGCGGACGGGCCAGGCGAGCGAGACGGATCGTCCCGCCCAACCAATATCCGGCGTCCGGGGACACCCGGCGCCACACGACCGACGGAGGTGGCTTTCATGGCCAACGTGTATGAGGTTCCCACTCTGATCGAGGTCGGCGACTTCGCCGAGCTCACCCAGCTCACGTCGCGGGGCTACTGGCTCGACAGCCCGTGGGGCGCCTGGTGGTTCTGAGCCACTCGTAGGCCCCACGGGGCCGAGTGACACGGGCGGCACCGCCGGAACAGCAGTTTGACGAACCGGTCGTACCGCATCCCGGTCACTCCCCCTCGGGGTGGCCCGACCGACGCCACATGCCGGTCGGGCCACCCCACTCTGGCACTCCGGTGGAGGAAACGCATGGAATTCGTGGTACTTCCCGACCATTCGGCCGGCGTCGCGGCCCTCGCACCGGCGCTGTCTTCCGGGCTGTTGCATCCCAAGGTGATCGAGCACCACTCCGGGCGACCTTGGCTCGTGGGCGACTGGCCGGACGACGAGATCGTGTTCGCCTCCGTCGGCCCTCGCCGGTTGGCCCTGCTCGGCTGCACGACCGTTCGACCCGATGTCCTGGAGGCCCGGCTGGGCCGGGTCCGGTCCCTGGCGGACCTGGACGAACTCGGTCGGCTGTACGCCGGCAGCTTCCACCTCGTGGCCTCGTTCGACGGCGACGTCCGGGTCCAGGGCACGCTGTCCACCGCGTGCCAGGTCTTCTACGCGCGGGTCGGCGGCGTGACGCTGGCGGCCTCCCGGGCCGAGACCCTGGCGCTGCGCATCGGCGTGAGCGTCGACATGGAACGAGTAGCGCTCGAACTGCTGTCCCCGTTCGGACCTCCCGAGCCGCTCAGCGAGGGTTCGGTGTGGCGCGGCGTGCGCAGCCCACGCATCGGGCACTGCCTGGAGATCGGCAGCGACGGAGCCGGGCGTACCCGGCGCTGGTGGACGCCGCCCGAGCCCGAACGGCCCCTGGGCGACGGCGGTTTCGTCCGCGAAGCGCTGTTCGACGCCGTCGCTGCGCGGACCGCGGGTCAGAAGGTGGTGAGCGCCGACCTCTCCGGCGGGCTCGACTCGACGAGCCTCTGTTTCGTCGCCGACCGCTCTGTCGGCACAGACCTGGCCACCCTGCACTACGAGGCGCACGGCGGCCGGGGAGAGGATTTGGCCCATGCGCGCCGGGCAGCGGCCGCACTGCCGCAGGCCCGCCACGTGGTGGTGCCGCCGGCGGACACGCCGGACTGGTATGCGCCGTTCGAGCACACCCCGCACGACCGGGAGGGCCCGCTGATGTTCGTCCGGTCCAGGGCCACCGTCGAGCACCAGGCGGGCGTCGTCGCCTCCCTGGGCGCACGGCGTCACCTCCAGGGCGTCGGGGGCGACGAGCTGTTCCTCCCCGGCACGATGGCCCTGCACGGGCTGCTCCGGCGGGATCCGGCCGCCGCCCTGCCGCACCTGCGCGCGATGCGGTCCAAGCGCCGCTGGTCGATCGCCACGACGGTGCGCACGATGGCGGCCGCGCCGTCCTACCGGCGATGGCTGGCCACCGAGACGGACGAACTAGCCGCGGACCGGGCCTGGGGCTCGGGAGCGTACTGGGAGGTCTCGGCGAAGCTGCCGCCCTGGATCACCCCGGACGCCGCGTCGAGCGTGCGCCGTCTGCTGCGCGAGGCGATCGCGATGGGCCGTGAGCCGCTGGCCGCGCTCCCGGTGCAGCACGAGATGATCTGGATCAACCGGGTCAACGGCACGGTCATGCGCCGCAATTCGAGCATCGGAGGGCATGCGGGCGTCACGTTCCACGCCCCCTACACCGACAACCGGGTGCTGGAGGCCGTCCTGTCCGTGCGGCTGGCCGACCGGGTGGCCACGAACCGGCTCAAGCCCGTGCTCGCGCGGGCACTGGACGGCGTCGTGCCGGCTGAGATTCTGCACCGAACCGGTAAGGACGATGCCAGTCCTACCCTGTACGCGGGTCTGCGCCGACGCCGCGGCGAGCTGCTCGACTTCGCGGCGGACACGCACCTGGCCCGCATGGGCCTGATCGACGGGGCGGCCCTGCGCCGTCTGCTGGTCACCACCCACGCCGACACCCGGCCACTGATGCCCTTCGACCCCACCCTCGCCTGCGAGTTGTGGCTACGGGCCCTGCACCCTGCGGACACGACCACCACCGTGCCCTCGTCCCGAACCACGTAAGGAGGCGTGATGACCTTCGCCCTGCTTCCTGGGGTGTCCGTCGCCGACACCGAGAACGGCACCGTGCTGCTCGACGAGCGCGACGGCCGCTACTGGATGCTGAACGGCACCGGTGCCGTCGTGCTGCGCTGTCTGCTGGACGGCGAGTCGCCGCAGGAGGCTGCCCAGACGCTGCTGCGCCTCTACCCTGACGCTCCCAACCTCGCCACCGCACACGTGGAGAGCCTGCTCGACGCCCTGCGCACGGCCAAGGTGATCGTCCCGTGAGCGGCGGCACCACCTTGCGCCTCGAGTCGGCCGACCCTCCGCCCCGGTTGCTGCGCCCCGCCGCTGTACTCGCTGCCGGAGCCGCACGCGTCCTGACCCGGATGCCCCCGGCCAGGCTGCGTCGTGTACTGGCGTTCGCGAGCCGGGGCGCACGCCCCGCGACCGTGGCTCAGGCACTGCGGGCACGTAACGCGGTGGTGTACGTGAGCCTTGCCTGCGCCGGCCCGCGCTGTCTGCAACGGTCTGTGGCGGCGGCTCTGTTGTGCCGACTGGGCGGCACCTGGCCCCAATGGTGCACCGGCGTGGTCACCGAACCCTTCGGGGCGCACGCCTGGGTGGCCGTGAACGGCGAGCCCGTCGGCGAGGACGCCGCGCACGTCCGCGCCTTCCACGTCATCATGACCGTACCGCCGCGCCGGTGAGTGCCCTCGCACACGCGGCGATCCGCACCCGCGGCCTCCGGCGCGTCTACGGCGACACCGTGGCGGTGCACGGCCTGGACCTGACGGTGGCGGAGGGGGAGAAGTTCGGCTTCCTCGGCCCCAACGGCGCGGGTAAGTCCACCACCATCAGCATGCTGTCCACCTTGTTGCGCCCCAGCGCGGGGCGGGCGGCAGTGGCCGGAGCTGATGTTGCGCACCGTCCCGACGAGGTCAGGCGCAGGATCGGAGTCGTCTTCCAGGAGCCGACCGCCGACCGCGACCTGACGGGATGGCAGAACTTGTACTTCCACGCCCGCCTGCACGGCATGCCGCGGCGCGAAGTACGCTCCCAGGCCCGCTCGTTGCTCGACATGGTGGGCCTCGCCGACCGGAGCGACACACCGGTCGGCACCTACTCCGGCGGCATGCAGCGCAGGCTGGAGGTGGCGCGGGCCTTGATGCACCGGCCGCGCGTGCTGTTCCTCGACGAGCCGACGACCGGACTCGACCCGCAGAGCCGGGCCCAGGTCTGGCAGAAACTGCACGAACTGGGCCGGCAGGACGCAGTCACCGTCTTCCTGACCACGCACTATCTGGAGGAGGCCGAGAACTGCGACCGGATCGCGGTGATGGACCACGGCCGTTTGGTGGCGCAGGGGACTCCTCACGAACTCAAGTCGGCGATCGGCGTGGATGTCGTGCACCTGCGAACGGGCGACGATGAGAACGCGGTCCGGTCCATCCGCGAGCGGTTCGGCCTGGACGCCGAGACGACGCCGGACGGTGTGCGGGTCAGGACGGCGGACGGGGCGGGCTGGGTTCCGCGACTGTGTGCCCACCTGACCACGGGCGTCACGTCGGTGGCTGTCGCGCGGCCCAGCCTGGACGATGTGTTCCTGCACTACACCGGCCGCTCCATGCGCAATCCGTAGAGGGACGAGCAAGAGGAAAAGGGAGGGAGCCGACGTGCTGGAGTCCACCGCGGAGCGCCCCGGCCGACTCACGGAGCGGCCGCCCGGCCGGCGCGCCGCCGAGTTGGCCGCGCTGCGGGCACTGGTCCGACGCGAGATGACCCGGTTGATCGCGAGTCCCGCCCAGGCGGGGCTGACGCTGTTGAATCCGCTGCTCTACTTCGTTGTGCTGGGGACCGGGCTGAGCGCCATGGTCGGGTCCACGTCCGGCACCGGGGACTACATGATGTACGTCTACCC
This sequence comes from Streptomyces lincolnensis, assembly GCF_021173675.1. GTDB lineage: Bacteria > Actinomycetota > Actinomycetes > Streptomycetales > Streptomycetaceae > Streptomyces > Streptomyces lincolnensis_B. Next base: position 720,948 of record NZ_JAIHON010000003.1, read on the forward strand.
GGGGATCTTGATGATGGCCGTGCAGATGCCCGCGCTGAACGCCGGGATGTCCATCGTGCGCGACCGCGAGACGGGGCTGCTGCGTGCCGTACTGGTTGCACCGGTCCGGCGGGATACCGTCCTGGTCGGCAAGTGCCTGGGCAGCACGGCGACGGCGACGGTGCAGAGCGGGCTGCTGCTCGCGTTCGCCGGACTGGCCGGCCTGCCCTACGATCCGCTGCTGCTGCTCGCCCTGCTCGGGGAACTGGCACTGGTGGCGTTCACTCTGACCGCGTTCGTGACCCTGGCGGCCGTCCGTATCACCCGGATCGAGACGTTCCAGTCCGCGCTCGGTGTGACCATGCTGCCACTGTTCTTCCTGTCGGGCGCGATGTTCTCGGTGGAGGGCCTGCCGGTGTGGCTGGGCGCGCTGACGCTCGTCAACCCGCTGACCTACGCCGTGGACGCGCTGCGGCAGACCGTGGCCTGGACCGCGCCGGGCAGCGTGCTCCCGACCGGGCCCGAATGGGGCGGCTGGGCGCCGCCGCTCCTCGTCGAACTGCTGGTGATGTGCGTGCTCGGCCTCGCTGCCCTGGCACTCGCGGCCCGCCGCTTCTCCCGCGCCGTTTAGACCGTCCGGTCTCAGCTACCGGCCCTCACGCAGGCGGTGGTGTCCACTCGGCGGAGTACGCCAGCTCGGCGGGGGTGACCAGGCCGTCCTCGATCGCACGGGCCAGCATGTCGGTCTTCGTCGGTGCGGACCGACCGGCCTGGGCGTACTTGACCCGAGCCCGCTTGATGTACATGTCCACGGTGTGCACGGACACGCCCATACGCCGTGCCACCGACGCCTTGGACATGGACTGGAACCACCACAGCAGCGACGTCCGCTCCTGCTGGGACAACTGAGGGGCAATCGGATTGCGGTCGGACACCAGAACCCCGGCCGTTGTCGGCGGCACGTAGGGCCGGTCTGCCGCGGCGGCGCGCACCGCGTGCAGCAGATGGGCCTGGCCCTCGCTCTTGGTGACGAACCCGGCAACGCCCATGCTCAGCACGTCCATCACCAGCGACTCGTCGGTCAATTGCGAGAAGACGACCAGCCGCTGGCCCTCGGCCGCTAGCTGGCCGATGTCCGACAGCACAAGCCGCCCGTTGAGGTTGAGGTCGACGATCAGGACGTCCACCGCGCCGGAGCGCAGGTCCGCCGGGGTTTCGCCGGTGTGTCTGACGCGTACGCTCGGCTCCTCGGCCAACCAGGCCCGGACACCGTCGATCACGACCGGGTGGTCGTCGACGATGCCGACGTCGAACGCGGTCCCGGTACGCGCCATCGGGATTCCAGCCATAGGAGGTTCTCCTTCTCGTCGAACAGCACCGATGTGCCGGCGGAACGGATCACGCGCGGCGCTGCGGGCGCCGCGGCGTCGGCCACCACGCTCACCGCTACCTCGCCGGCTGTCACGACGACGGTGACCCGGGCGGAGGCCTTCGCCGACGCCAGAGCCAGGAGCGGGCCTTCGGTCAGCTGCCTGCGCACCGACACGGGGACGTCGGGCAGTTCCCCGTAGCAGACGAACGTGACGTCCACATCCCGTCGTTCGGCGATGTCGGCGCAGGCGCGCAACTCGTGCAGCAGCGGATGGGCCGCGTCCTCCGTCTCGGCGAAAAGCCTTCGCAGCCGCGTCGCCTCGATCGCGCTCGACCGCTGCACGGCGTCGTCCCCCGGATGCGCCCGGCCCTCGGCCAGGTCGTGCAGCAGCGGCGCGATCCGGTCACGCAGGTAGCGGTAGCGCCGTCGCCGCTCGGCGTGCCGGGCCTCCTCGGCCGCCCTTCGTGCCATGCGGTTGGCCTGCGCCCGCGCCGCGCCGATCGTGAGCCGGGCGGCGTGGTGCAACTCCCGGGTGAGCAGGACGAAGGCGAGCTGGATACCAGCCGTGGTGTAGGACTGGGCGATCAGACGGGACCAGGTCACATGGGTGTCCAGGTTGCCGTTCGCCCCGAGCGCGACCGTCGTCATCGCGATGGTGCAGGCCAGCAGGGCGACCAGTTCGTGCATCGGACGCTGCATCAAGAGCAGTACACCGAACCATCCGACCGTGTTGGCGGCCCAGCTGACGTCGCTGATCGCCCCGCCCCTCGGATACGTCGCGACAGCGCCGACGCCGGCCAGTAGCGCGACGGACGTCAGTAACGGGGCCAGACGGCCACGTAGTCCGGAGCGGAGCAGGAGGACTGAGCCGACCAACTGGACGACGGAGAGCACCAGCCAGGAGGACAGTGCCGCCCACGCGGGCTCGTACTGCGACCAGCCCCGGATCAGGATCAGCGAGTCGTAGCCGAAGTGCCAGACGGCAACGATGACCACCACCACGACGTTGATCACCTGGGAGTACCGGACCGCGACCCAGTCGCCCGCGGGCGCGCCCGTATCGCTCCTCAACGGGGCCACCGCAGCATGACGTGCACCCCGTCGCCCGGCCGCGTCTCGATGCGCGCGCCGCCGCCCACCGCTGCCATCCGCCCCGTGATCGACTCCCGCAGGCCCCTGCGATGAGCGGGCACGGCAGCGGGATCGAAGCCGCGTCCCTCGTCGAGCACGTCCACGACCACACCGGCACCGACCGGCTGCGCGCGCACTTGGGCCGCCGCGGTGCCGGCGTGCCGGACGATGTTCGTCAGAGCCTCCCCGACGGCGTCGGCGAGCGCGGTGACGACTGGGCGGGGCAGGAGTACCGGAACGATTCCGAACGTCACGGTCAGCGCGGGCAGTCCGGGCCTCGGCGCGAAGGCAGCAGTGCGCAGCGCCGCGTCCAGGGGGACCAGGGGCGTGGTCGTGTCGCCGGGGTTCGTCGTCCGGGCCTGGTACGCGGTGTCGTCCGTGTCCGCCGCAAGATCCTGGATCACGCGGAGGTCGGCCACGGCGCGGCGCCGCAGCACCTCGGAACGCTCGGTGATCACTCCCGTGCTCACCATGGTGAGGGTGGCGAGCACGGTGTCGTGCAGCCGCCGCTGCTGGTCGCGTTCGTCCGCACGGGCCGCCGCCCTGGCCACGTCGTTCGCGCGGGCCTCGGCCTTTGCCGCCAGCGTGGAGTCCGCCGACCGGGCTGCCCGGCGAAGCAGGATGAACATTCCGGCGCTGAGGATGCCTTGGAGCAGGAGCACCACGGGCGCCTCCCGCAGTCCCGGGGCGCCGATGGTGTAGGCCGTGGCGATCACGACGGTCGCGAGCAGTCCGTAGGGCTGGCGCAGGAAGCACTGCGCGTTGAGGACGGTGACACTGGCTATGAGGTCGACCCATCCGGATCCGGCGGATGCCGTCAGCACCGAGGCGGGGACTAGTTGGCTGTGGAGCAGGCAAAGGACGGCGCAGAGCACGACGTCCCCGGCACCGGACCGGAAGACCGGCCCTCCGCGAAGCGTGCGGATGCCGAAAATGCCCGCCCAGACCAGCATTCCGGCGACGGACAGCAGCACCCACACGGGGTTCTCCGCAGATGCCACCCCCAGCAGTGCGACCACTGCGGCCACTGCCGCGCTGGACGTCCGCAGTACCACGGTGACCAGCATGGCCTGACGCTGCAGGCTCAGCGTGGCGGGACCGGCGGTTGCTGTCACCGCGGGCCGTCCCCGCACCGACGCCGAGACCTGCTCGGCGTGCTCGCGTTGCTCGGACATCAGTCCATTGCCTCCAAGAGGGCTGGTCACCCCCTGAATGACCCGAGGAGGCCTGACCCTTCCGTTTTATGCCGCAAGGCCGAGTTATTGTCGACAGCGGGTTCTCGCCTCGTACGGTGTGACGCGTCATTGGGGACGGCGAAGAAGCTCATGTCGCAGCATTGTCGAATCAGTACTCACGGTTCGGGCGACGCTCCGTCTGATATCCAAATTTGCCAGCGCCTCCCGGAATTCACGAGACATGTACTGCAACCCGGGCTCCGAAAATCTTCCCTCAGGCGCCCGCTGCCTTCTTGTCCGATGAATGCGGGCCCATCCGTAAATTGTCAAGCATTTTTCATCTTCAGCCCGGCCCTGCGACGGACTCCCCAGAACCTTACGGCGATTGCGGGTTTCAGGGTTTGCCGTACGTGCTGTGAACTTTGTCAGTTGTGCACAGCGCCAAGACGACCTCTGCCTGAGGCAAGGCTTCTGTGCGCGCGGCGAAGTCATTGCGTAGCGAGGGAGGCTCCTGCCAAGCTTATTTGACCGACGATCTCGAGGGGGAGCTGTGAGGGCACGGGCGGTGGTGCGGCCAGGCCGCCGCTACGGCCGGGGTATAGGCGAGTCCGTGTCATGAGCCCGGTCCTGGACACCACGTTCATACGGCCGCAGGACCGAGAGGAAGCGGTTCGGAACGCGCTGTGGACATCCATGTTTGCCATGACGCGTGACGTGGAGTGTGTGGCGGTGCTGGAACCCACGGTCAAGGGCTTCTGACCTACGGTTTCGTGAGTGCCCATAATGCTGCTCGTGGACCAGTGGTTGGTTGGCGCGTCCGACGGCGTAGGAGGCCGCTCCGCCTCCGCGTATCTTCCGGATTCATGGGTGATCTGGCAGGGCGCTGGCGGGAGTTGAACAAGGCGTACTGGGACGAGCGGGTGCCCATCCATCTGGGCGGGGCGTTCTACGACATGGAGGGGTTCCGCGCCCGGCCCGATTCGCTGAAGGACTTCGAGACGGCCGAGGTGGGGGACGTCAGGGGTAAGCGTCTGATCCATCTGCAGTGCCACTTCGGCCGGGACACGCTCTCGTGGGCGGTACGAGGAGCCCAGGTCACCGGGCTGGACTTCTCCCCACCTGCGATCGAGGCGGCTTCACGACTCGCCACCGAACTCGGCATCGACGCACGCTTCCTGACCGCGGACGTCTACGACGCGGTCTCGGCAGTCGCGGGGGAGACCTTCGACATCGTCTACGTCAGCTCCGTCCTCAACGACGAGACCGGGAGTACGGTCACACGCGACTACTGGAGCCGGGCTACGGATCCAGTTTCTTCACGAGCACGGTCACACCTTCTACCTCCAACGCCAGTCGCTGGAGCGCCACGACGGCGACATCTACCGGCATCCCGAGGGCGCCCCGCGCATCCCCCTCACCTACTCGATCCGCGCCGAGAAGGCTTGAGCCACTCGATCCGGCGCGGATCGGGTCTGCGGGTCCCCGGGCTCCGACAGGTGTGAAGCCCCTGGCAGGACAGGCCTCCTCACAGGTCCGCAGCTCCACGAAGACGCCGACCCCCGCGCCGATACACAAGCGCTGCGTGAACTCCCCCACCGTGACCACGACGGCGCATGGGAAAGCGTACGGCGCCGTGGAGCCCAGGTGAAAACCCTGTGGAAGTGGTGTCAGTGGTGCCGTTTATGCTGCCTCTCACGATCACGCGGTACCAGGGGAGGGCGCGGCATGCTGGGCAGGTTGTTCGGGAGAGGTGCGGAGAGATCGGCGGCGCATCCGCATGCCCTTCCCGTCGCGGGCAAGAGGAAGCACGGGACGTACGCGTTGCGCGCGCTGGGGGACAGGCGGGTGCTCGCGCTGGTCGAGGCGGCCGACGCGGGTGACTGGGCGGAGGTCAAGGCGGCGCTGGCGCCGTTCGACCTCGGCCGCGAGCAGGCGGTTCTGGGGCAACTGACCGATGTGGACGGTGTGGAGGAGTGGATCGTCCGGGCCGCCGAGGAGGACAGGGACGACAAGGTGCTGCGGGCGACCGCACTGTTGATATCGGGCGCGCGCCATGTCTCCTGGGGCTGGGAGGCGCGCACGTCCGCCCTCGCCGTGGACGTCAGCCGGGAGCAGTGGCAGACCTTCTACGAGCGGCTGCGCATCGCCGAGGAGCATCTCCTCGAGGCCGCCGAACTGCAGCCCGACTGGGTCACACCGTGGCGCCATCTGCTCACCTCGGGACGCGGCATGTCCGTCGACGACAGCATCCAGGAAGCCCGGCTCGCGGCCGGCCTGCGCCGTGATCCGCTGAATGTCGACATCCATCTGGAGTGGGTGTCACATCTGCAGCCCCGCTGGGGCGGAGAGCCGGGCCAGGCCCTGGAGTACGCCCGGAAGGCCTTCGCCGCCGCACCCGACGGACACCCGCTCGGCTGTGCCGTCGCCATGGCGCACATCGAGGACTGGGTGGAGTCCGACAACCGCGACTGCCTGCAACAGCCGCGCATCCGGACCGAGTTGAGAGAGGCCGCGGAGCGCAGCATCCTGCACCACGCCTACGAGCGTCGCCTGGGCTGGCAGGGCGAGTACAACATCTTCGCCATGGCCCTCTCGCTGGCGGGCAGCAGCAAGGCGTCCAACGTCTTCCGTGAGCTGGACGGTGTGATCACCCGGTGGCCGTGGACCTTCATGGCGGACCCGGAGAAGGCGTACGCGCGCTTCCGCAAGGCCTTCTGAGCCGACTTCCACCCTGTCCCACCACCGTCCCGCCCGTCTTCGTCTACGGCCGGTCCCGCGGACCACCGCCCCCTCCTGCCGTTGCCCTCACCCCGGACTACCCCATGCCCCTGCGCGACAACACCGCCGCCCATGCCGCCACCGACCGCACCTTCCAGGTCGACCTGCGCGGCCTGGTGGACCTCCTCTCTCACCACCTCTACTCCAGCCCCCGCGTCTATCTGCGCGAACTCCTGCAGAACGCGGTCGACGCCCTCACCGCACGGCACGCCATCGAGCCCCACGGCGCCTTCGGTATCCGCCTGTACGCCGACGGCTCCGTCGTACGGGTCGAGGACGACGGCGTCGGTCTCACCGAGGCCGATGTGCACACCTTCCTCGCCACGATCGGCCGCAGCAGCAAGCGCGCCGAGCAGGTCGCCGAGCAACGCGCCGACTTCATCGGGCAGTTCGGCATCGGACTGCTGTCGTGCTTCCTGGTCGCGGACGAGATCCACGTCGTCAGCCGCTCCGCTCGCACCCCCGACGCGCCCGCCGTCGAGTGGCGAGGCCGCGGTGACGGCAGCTACACCGTCCGCACCCTGCCCGCCTCCGCCCGTCCCCGGCCCGGCACCACGGTCACGCTGACGCCGCGAACCGACGCGGGGGAGTGGACCCGCCCGGCTCAAGTGCACGCGCTGGCCCGGCACTTCGGCTCCCTGCTGCGTCACCCGGTGACCTTCGACGACGGCACGGGAGGCGCGGGCGCACCGGTGAACCCCGAGCCCGCGCCCTGGTCGCGTACCTACCCCACCCCGGGAGCCCGCTCCCGCGCGCTGGCCGCCTACGGCGAAGAGGTCTTCGGATTCACTCCGTTGGACACCATCGAACTGGACCTCCCGGCCGTCGGCCTGAAGGGCATCGCCTGCGTGCTCCCGGAGGCGGTGCCGACCGGGCGCCGGCACGGCCACCGCGTGCACGTCAAGGGCATGCTGCTGTCCGAGCAGGCCGAGGAGATCCTGCCCGACTGGGCGTTCTTCGTCCGCTGCGTCGTCGACGCGGACAGCCTGCGCCCGACGGCGTCCCGTGAAGCCCTGTACGAGGACGACACCCTCGCCGCGGTCCGCGACGCCCTCGCCGAGCGGCTGCGCGACTGGATCGCCCGGGCCGCCGCCAGCGACCCGGACCTGCTCGGCCGCTTCCTCCAGGCCCACCACCTGGCCGTGAAGTCGCTCGCGGTGCACGACGACGAGATCCTGCGGATGCTGCTGCCCTGGCTGCCGTTCGAGACGACCGACGGGCACTGCACCCTGGACGAGTTCGCCCGCACCCACCGCACCGTGCTGGTGACCTCCAGCGTGGAGGAGTTCCGCCAGGTCGCCGCGATCGCCTCGGCCGCCGGGCTCGGGGTCGTCAACGGCGGTTACACCTACGACCGTCAGTTGGTCCACCGGCTGCCCGAGATCAGGCCCGAGGTCAGCGTCGCCGACCTCGACCCGGCGACCCTCACCGCCCATCTCGACCCCGTCGACCGGGAGACGGAACTGGCCGCCGCGGCCTACCTCGCCCAGGCCCGTGACGCCCTGGCCGTCTTCGACTGCGACGTCGCCCTGCGCACCTTCCAGCCCGCGTCCGCCCCCGCCCTCCTCGTCGACAGCCGCGAGGCCCGGCACGAGCGCACCCGCTCCCAGCTCGCCCGTGAGCAGGAGGGCGGCCTGTGGGGCGACATCCTCGGTGCCCTGCGCCAGGAGGCCCCGCGGGCCCAGCTGATCCTCAACCAGCTCAACCCCCTGGTCCGCACCGCCGTCGCCATCGACGAGCCCGAACTGGCCCGCACCAGCGCCGAAGCCCTCTACGGACAGGCCGCGATGCTCTCCCGGCGCCCACTGCGGCCCGCCGAGTCGAGCCTCATCAACCGCTCCTTCCTCGACCTCCTCGCCCACGCCCTCCGCAAGGACAGCTGACGATGCCTATCGCTCCCCAGACCACCGACGAGCTGTTCCAGGCGCTCCAGGAGAACGACCGGCGCCCGTACGGCCGGACCCGTACCGTCACCGCCGAGGAACTCGTCGACGCCGCCGAGCAGTTCGAGGACCCCGCCGTCCTCGTCCACGCGCTCCTGGAACTGCAGGAGGCCTACACCTACGGCTCCGAACCACGGAAGTCCCCGGTCGTCTTCGCCCGGCTGCTCACAGTCTTCGACGAGCAGCCCGACGTCTTCGACGAGCGGCTGCGCCACCAGCTGTTCTGGCGGTTCAAGTGGGTGGCCCACGCCCTGCGCCAGCTGCCCGAGATACCGCTGACCAGCCTGCGCCAGTGGCTGCAGGAGATGCGTGAGCGGTACGAGAAGGCCGACCTCGGGCTCCAGCCGTACTACGGACAGGCGTACCAGCTCGCCGCCCATGTCGGTGAGGACACCGCCCTCGCCTACGAGTTGTGGGCGGGCCGCACCCGGACCCGGCTCAGCGACTGCGAGGCCTGCGAGATCTGCCAGCGCGCCCTGTTCCACCTCAGGGCGGGTGTCGACGAGCGGGCCCTGCGTGCCTTCGAGCCCGTGCTGGCCGGGAAGGAGTCCTGCAAGGAGGAGCCGGCGCGCTCCGCCTCCTACGCGCTGCTGCCCCTACTGCGCACCGGCCGCGCCGACCGGGCCCGCGAACTGCACCTCACCGGCTACCGCGCCTGCCGTCGCAACCCCTCGATGTCCGAGGAGGTCGGCCGGCACCTGGAGTTCTGTGCGCTCACCGGCAACGAGGCACGGGGTCTGGAACTGCTCGCCGAGAACCGGAACCTGTTCGAGGAGGTCGACTCGCCGCTGGACCAGTACGGCTTCCTCACCGGGGTGGAGGTCCTGCTCCAGCGCGTCGAACTCCTCGGCCACGGCGAACTGCCCGCCGCCGGGTACGCGGGCCGTACCTGGACGGTGGCCGAGCTGCGCGCCGAGGTGCGCGGCCGCGCCGACGACCTCGCCGCCCGCTTCGACGCCCGCAACGGCACCACGACCCACACCGACCGACGCAGGGCCCGCCTGGAGCGTGCCCCGCTCGTGGAGTCGCTGGAACTGACGCTGCGCACCCGCGCCCTCGACGACGTGGCCCCTACCGCCCAGGTCGCCGCGCCCGCGGCCCGTCCGGCCGCCGCGGTCCCCGACGATCTGACCCAACTCATCCTGCGGGCAAGGGCGTTGGACGAGGAGGGGCACCCGGACGCACCGGCCTGCTGGGAGCGGCTGCGCACGCTCGTCGCCGCCCGCGACTACGCCCACCCCGACGACTCGGCCGTCGGCCCGCTCGTACGGCTGCGCGCGGACCTGCTGGCCGAAGAGGCGAACCGGGCGGGCAACAAGGACGAGTACGTGGAGTCCGCGGCCCTCCACGAGGAGGCAGCGGCCCTGTACGAGGACGCGGGGGAGCCCGGCCACGCGGCGGTCTGCCGTGCCTCCGCCCTGCTCGCGACCGCGGAGATCCCCGCCGCGGAGGGCGCCGACGGAGCCGAGGCGAAGGACGCCGAACTGGCCGAGGTCCATGCGGCCATGGTCCGCCTCCACGAGGACACGCCCGGCCACGCGCCGTTCCTCGAGGCCCGTCTGCTGCGGCTGCGGGTGACCGCGCTCGCCCTGCGTCTGCAGGCCTCGGGCGACAAGGAGCAGGTCGCGACGGTGTTCGCCGAGGTGGACCGCCTGCACGCGTTCGCCACCCGGCACGACATCGCCGGGCAGGTCTCCGGGACCCTGCTGCTGCGGGCCAGCACCCACGCCCTCTCCGGCGACCTGCCCGCCGCGGTCACCGAGATCGACGCCCTGCTGGACCGGCTCAGGGCGCACGGCCCCGCCTGGCACCTGCCCCGTACCCTCGGCCTGCGCGGCCGGTTCCAGTTCGGTCTGCGGGACGCGCAGGCCGCGTACGACAACCTCGCCGAGGCCCTGCGACTGGCCGCCCAGTGGCCGTCCGACACCGTCGACACCTCCCGCCTGCACAGCGACCTCGCCGAGGCATGCATGCACCTGGGCCGCCCCGACGAGGCACTGCGGCACCTCACGCGCTCGGCGGAGGTGGCCCTTCGCCGCGGCAGCCGGGTGGACGCGTTCTGCACCTACAGCAACGCCGCCCAGCTCAGCCTGGACCTCGGCCGCATCGAGGACTGCATCGCGCTCCTCGACTCCCTGCTGACCGAGCCCGACGTCACCGCCGGAGAGCTGGACGACCGACTCGTCGCCCAACTCCGCCTGACTCGCGCCCGCGCCCTGCACGCGGGGGAGGACCTCAAGGCGGCGACGACGGAGTTCGTCACCCTGGCGGCCGAGTCCGCCGCCTGGGACGACGACCCAGGCAGCCACGCCATGATCGCCGCCGAGACCGCCGTACTCCTCGGCGAGTCCGGCGAGTTCGACCGCGCCCGTAAAGTCGCGGACCAGGCACTCGCCGCCCACACCCGGGAGGCGCGCTACGAGCTACTCAGCAACTCACTGCGCGAACTCGCCCGCCTCCAGGCCCAGCAGCAGGGCCCCGAAGGCCTGCCCGGCGCGCTCGCCTTCCTGGCCGACGCGGGCCGCATCGCCGACGAGGCCCGCGCCGCCGGCTACGAGGCCCACGGCCGCGCCCTGGACCCGGCCCTGGCCTATGAACACGGCCGGGTCAACGCCCACGCGGGCGAGTACGAGGACGCCCTGACCGCCCTGGACAAGGCACTCGGCCTGCTCGGCGAGCCGGGCCGGGACGAAGACGCCGGCGAGTGGGCCGAGTGCGTCCGCCTCGCTGGCGCCGTGGAGGGCATCTACCTGGAACGTCCCGCCCCGGCCCTCACCCGCCTCGACGCCGCAATCTCCCACCTGACCGCCCTGGGACACACCGAGGAGACCGAGCCCCTTACCTCCCTGGCGGCCCGGCTGCGCGACGAACAGTAGCGAGCGGGTGCCGTTCTGGAGAACTGCCGGCTCGTGTTGCCCTGTCAGGGATCGTCGGCGGGAAAGGTGGGCAAGACGCCCGCTGCCCGGGTTGTGATCTTGACCGGGGCCGGTGGTTGCTCCTAGTCCGGCATGCCAGAAGGGGCGTCCGCGGCCCAGGTGTATTCGTCGGCCCCCCGGTGGCCGAAGAAGAGGGTGCCGACATACTCGTCGGAAAGCCGCACGGGGGTGTTGGTCGGGTTGTTGCTGCGCAGTGGCCGTGACCAGCGGTGCGTCTCGCCGGTGAAGGTCTGGGCCGGAGCGGTCGTGGGGCGATGCTCACCGGGCCGGGCGGCCCAGCCGGCGCCCTCTCTGCGGCAGGCCCAGAGACTCTGATTGCAGCCAACGACCACCGACCGGGAACAACCTCAAGGCCGCACGCTCGTCAATGTCTTACCAGAACAACAGTCGATGTATCCGTTCTCCGGAACGTTCTCCTCGGGGCCCGGGGCTGTGACCGGCTGGTAGGACTCCACACAGGCTGGGGCGGGCGGCCGCGCCCTCCCGCCCCGGCCGACCCGTAAGAGTTGGAGAAGCATTGAGCGACGGCATCACGTGGCTCGCTGACGCCTGGCGTGGAGACGCCCCCATCCTGTTCGTCACCTTCGCACGCGGCATCAGGCCAGGCGAGCTCGTTGGCCGGCTCGGTGCCCGGCCCGGAGAAGTGCTCGCCCCGATCACCTTCGGCGAGGCCGAGCGGCTGACGTTCAACGACCGCGAATCAGCCCGCGTGGCCCGCTTCGGTGAATGCGCGGGTTGGTCATATGCGATGGAGCAGGGCTGGCCCTCCAAGGCTTGGTGGGCTCACCCCGATGTCTCCGCGGGCGGAGTCGAAGTCTTGCACCTGACCCCGAAGCCGGACGACCCGCCCAGGGAGTGCTGGTACCACCGTGACGGCCAAACGGTCGGTCGCTGCGACATCGGCGACACCCCGGACGAGGGCATGGCGTTCCTGCTCCCGGCCTTCGAAGCAGCCGGACTCCTCGACGATGACCTGAGTGAGGACTTCGACTCGCTGCGCGCGACCCTGACTGCCTTGCAGCAGCACTTCGGGCTGTCACTGCCACGCGAGGAAATCCTGAATGGTCGACTGCCCGCGGCAGTGACAGCCACCGTGCCGCCAGAGAACCTGGGGGACTAGAGCGTGTTGCAGAAGGCCGTGTTCGGGCGGTCAGGGCCCGTGGAGGCAGTCCTCTGGTCATGACCCGAGGGCGAGGTTGTGGATGTGTGCGACGGCTTGTCCACGGGATCGGTCACAGTGACGCACCGCCGCAGACGACCCAGGTCTGACCGGTGACGGACCGGCCGTCCGGGCCCAGCAGGAAGGCGGTCAGGCCGGCGATCTCCGTCGGGTCGACCAGGCGTCCCAACGGGGGCGCCACGGGGGGAGTGCGGGCGCGCCCGGGGTCGTGGAGCATCGGGGTGTCGGTCGGTCCGGGCGCCACCACGTTCACCGTCACGCGTCGTGGGGCCAGTTCCGCCGCCCACGACCGGGCGAGCGCCGAGAGGGCCGCCTTGGATGCCGCGTACTGGCTCTTGCCCGGTACGCCCGCCATCGTGCGGCTGCCGATCAGGACGATCCGGCCGCCGTCGCGCAGGCGGTCGACGAGCGAGTCCACCAGGACGCAGGCCGCTTGTACGTGAACCTGCCACATCAGTGCGCCGTCGTCCGCGGAGAGCCGGCCGAGGGGGGCGGTGCGCTGGAGTCCGGCGGCATGCACGACCGCGTCGAGCGAGGTGGTGGCCCGCAGTGTGTCGGACAGCAGCTGCGGGCGGCTCAGGTCCGCCGGCAGCCACTGGAGCCCCGGGCGGGAGGCCGGCGGCGTTCTGCTCATGCCGGTCACTTTCCATCCGTCGTCCAGCAGCCGGGCTGTGATGGCCGCGCCGATGCCCGAACTCACGCCGGTGACCAGGGCATGCCGGGCCGTCACCGCGAGGGGGTCAGCCGTCACGGGCCCAGTCCGGCCGGACGCGGACGTACTTGATCGCCTGGCGCCAGTAGGTGTAGGCGAGGTGCAGTGTGCCGTCGGACGTCTGCAGGATCGACGGGTAGGAGAACTCGCGGTTGAGTCGGTCCCGGGAGTTGTTGGTCAGGCAGTGGCCGTCTCCGGTCTCCAGGTCGCGGCTGACGGGCCAGGTGGCACCGCCGTCCGGGGAGAGGGAGAGGGTCATGGGGGCGCGCGGCGCGCCCCAGAACGCGCTGCCCGGTGTCTCCTTCGGCGCACTGTCTTGCGGCGGCGCCGCCGGGGTCGCGGCCAGCCCGTCGTCGTCGATCTCGTCGTACAGGGAGAGTCGTCGTGCTGTGGCGTCGGCGGCGCTGCTGTTGTTGTGGGCGAGTGCCAGGCGGCCGTCGGTCAGGCGGACGTACTGGATGGACGAGTTGTTGTTGGGCAGGGTGCCGGGGGCGGGAGGGGTCCAGGTCACTCCGCCGTCGGAGGAGCGGGCGGTCAGGACGTGGTCCGCGCGGCGGCTGCGGAAGAGGGCGAGCAGCGTGCCGTCGGCGAGGGGCCGGACGTTCATGTGGACGGCGCCCTCGCTGTCCGGCACCGGCCGCTCCCGCCATGTCCGTCCCTCGTCGTCGCTGATCATGACCGAGCTGGTGTCGTGGTCGCCGCTCCATCTGCGCCCGGGGGTGCTCACGCAGCGGAACACCGGCAGCAGCCAGCGGCCCGAGTCCAGGACGACGACCGGCTGGCGGACGAAGACGCCGCTCGTGCCGTCCGCGGGGAACAGGGTGCGCGGCGGCGACCAGGTGCGGGCCGAGTCCGTCGAGATACGCACGCGTACCTCCGCGGTGTCCTGGTTGCCTGCTTTCTGGGCGGTGTGCAGGAGCCACACCTCGCCGTGCGGTGTGGTGAACAGCAGGGGGTTCTGCTCGGAGCGGGTGTCGTCGTCGGAGAGCGGGACGGGGTCCGACCAGCGGTCGGCGGCGGCGTCCAGGCGCGAGAACCAGACGCGGATGTCCGACACACCCTCCTGCGTGCCGCCGAACCACACGCACGCCAGATCCCCGTCGGGCAGCAGGGCGAGGTTGGCCGCGTGGTTCTGCACGGCGGGCGCGGGCAGGAACGCCTCGTGGCGTGCCGGGTCGTCGGTCCGGGACCTGACCACGCCGTCGGGGCTCGGTGGGGGAGGGGGGCTCGGCCGGGGTGCGGTGGCCTGGGATTCGTGCACGGGGCTCACGGGATTCCTCGGGTGGGGGAGACGGGGGACGGCTGCCGGTCAGCCCTGTGCGGTACGGAGATGCTGTGCGGCGATCTGCTGGAGGTGGACGATGTCCGAGGCGACGGAGGCGAAGGTGAATCCCTCGGCCAGCCTGCGGGCGGCGTTGTCGCCGTCGGGGGTGTGGATGCCGGCGGCGATCCCGGCGGTCTCGGCCGCCTTGCGGACGCGTTCCAGGGCGGTCTCGAAGTCGTTCTGTACCGCGGGGTCGCCGGCGGTCCGGCCGCCGATGGCGAGGCGCAGGTCGGACGGGCCCACGTAGATGCCGTCCAGCCCGGGGACGGCGCAGATCTCCTCGACGTGTCCGAGGCCGTCGGCGGTCTCGATCATCGCCAGTACGGCGATGGCGTCGTGGGTGTCCGCGGGGTCGGGCCCGATGCGCAGCTGGGCGCGCATCGGGCCGTAGGACCGGATGCCCAGGGGCGGGTAGCGCACCGAGGCGACCGCGCGTGCGGCGTCGGCGGCGGTGTTCACCAGGGGGACGATCACGGCGGTGGCGCCGGCGTCCAGGGCGCGGCCGATGCACGTGGGTTCGTTGGCCTCCACCCGTACGGCGCCGACGGCGGTGGAGCCCTTGGTGTCGGTGGCGAGCAGGTTGTTCAGCATGCCCTGGTAGCCGAACAGTCCGTGCTGGGCGTCGAAGGCAAGGTAGTCGTAGCCGAGCCGGGCCAGCCGTTCGGCGGCGACCGGTGAGTCGATGAGCGACCAGTAGCCGATCAGGCGGCGACGGGCGCGCAGGTCCGCGGTGAACTCGGCGGGGGTGCGGGAGTGGGGCAACGGAACCTCCGGGGCGCGGTCAGCGGTTGTAGGCGGGCATCGGGCCGCGCAGCCGGGCACCGATGGCGTCGCAGGCCGCGGTGACGTCGGCGGGCAGGGGGCCCTTCGCGGCGGCGGCGAGGTTGGCGGCCAGGTGGGCGGTCTTCGAGCCGCCCAGGAGCAGCGCGTCGGTGGACGGGCGGTCCAGCAGCCAGCGCAGCGCCAGTTCCGTGAGGGGGATGCCGGCCGTGTCCGCCACCGTGGTCAGTTCCGAGACGGCGGTGAACAGGTCCTCGTCCCAGTAGCGTTCGCGGTACATCGCGGCCAGACGCGAATCGCCGAACCGGCCGGAGTCCGGCAGGGACCCGAAGTGGTGACGGCCGCTCAGAAGCCCGCCGCCCAGGGGGTTGTACACCATGGTGCGCAGCTTCGTCGTCGACGCGTACTCGGTGTACTCCTCCTCGATGCGGCGGGCGAGGAGGTTGTGGAGCTGCTGGGCCACGACGGGGCGGGGCGCGCCCACCTCGTCGGCGGTGCGCACGAGTTCGGAGATCTGCCAGGCGGCGTAGTTCGACACGCCCAGGGCGCCGATCTTCCCCTCGGCGGCGAACTCGGCCACGGTGGCGAGGGTGTCGGCGAGCGGGGTCGCGCGGTCCGGCTGATGAAGGTAGAAGAGGTCGACGCGGTCGGTGCCCAGGCGCTTGAGGCTGCCGTCCAGGGCGGCGCGCAGCCCGGCGGGCGACAGGGGGTGGTGCTCGCCCTGGTCGGGGTGGGGAATCCCGGCCTTGGTGGCCAGTACGATCCGGTCGCGGCGGCCCGGGAGCAGCTCGCCGAGCAGCCGCTCGCTCTCCCCGCCCGCGTACCCGTTGGCGGTGTCGACGCCGGTGACGCCGGCGTCCAGGGCCATGTCGAGCATGGCGGCGGCCGTGTCGCGGTCGACGGTGTCACCGAAGGTCATGGTGCCGAGCACCAGCCGGGACAGCGGCAGTCGGGTGTTCGGCAGGGTGATGCCGGTGGTCACGAGGGGGTTCCTTCCAGGACGTGGCGGGGCTTCAGGCCGCGCATCGCGGTGGGGTCGAGGGCGGCGCGGCGCAGGGCGCGGGTGTAGGGGTCGGTGGGGGAGGCGAGTACGTCCGCGGTCCGGCCGGTCTCGACGGTGCGGCCGGCCCGCATCACCACGACGTCGGTACTGATCTCGCGCACCACGCCGAGGTGGTGCGCGATGACGAGGTAGGCGATGCCGGTCTCCTCCTGCAATTCCCTGAGCAGGGAGAGCACTTGGGCCTGGACGGAGACGTCGAGCGCGGAGGTCGCCTCGTCGCACACCAGCAGATCGGGGCGGGAGGCGAGCGCGCGGGCGATGCCGATGCGCTGGCGCTGGCCGCCGGAGAAGTCGGCCGGGCGGCGGTGCAGCGCGGAGGAGGGCAGACCGACCTGGTCGATCAACTCGGCGGCGCGTCGGGCGCGTTCGGCCCGGTCGGACCCGCCCGCCAGGCGCAGCGGCTCGGCGACGATCTGCTGCGCGGTCAGATGGGGGTCCAGGGAGCCGTAGGGATCCTGGAACACCATCTGCACGCGTCGGCGCAGCGGGCGTAGCCTGCGCTCCGGCAGGGTGGCGATGTCCGTGCCGTCCAGCACGATGCGGCCCGAGAGCGGCTTGAGCAGCCGGACGAGAGCGCGGGCGAGCGTGGACTTGCCGCAGCCGGACTCGCCGACCACGGCGAGCGAACCGCCCCGCCGCAGTTGGAAGCCGACGCGGTCGACGGCGCGGAACGGGCCGTCCGCCGTCGGATACTCGACGACGAGGTCCTCGACGGACAGCAGGGGGTGCTCTTCGGTCATCGGGGCTCCTCCCCGGGCGGTCGAGCCGGTGATGAGGCCGCCTCCCGGACGGCGGGTTCGCCCTCGTCCCAGGCACCCAGGCGGGGTACGGCGGCGAGGAGGGCGCGGGTGTACGGCTCGGCGGGCCGCTCGACGATCCGGTCGGCGGGCCCCGACTCCACGAACCGGCCGTCCTTCATGACGTGGATGCGGTCGGAGACGAGTCGGGCCACGCCCAGGTCGTGGGTGATCATCAGCATGCCGATGCCGGTGCGTTCCTGGAGCTCCATCAGCAGGTCGAGCACGCTCGCCTGGACGGTGGCGTCCAGCGCGGAGGTGGGTTCGTCGGCGACGAGGAGTTCGGGCTCCGCGGCCAGCGCGATGGCGATGAGGACGCGCTGCAGCATGCCGCCGGAGAGCTGGTGCGGGTAGGTCTTCCAGTGGGTCTCGGGCTTGCTGATGCGCACCTGGGCGAGGAGCTCGGTGCCCTTCTCCCGGGCCTGGGCGCGCGACAGTCCGGGTCGGCGCAGCCGGATCGCGCCGCCGAGTTGCCGGCCGATGGTGTGGACCGGGCTGAGCGCGGTCATCGGGTCCTGCGGGATCAGCGACACCGTGCGCCCGCGCACACCGCGCGCGGCGGCCGGATCGGCCACGACGTCCCGTCCGGCGATGCGGACACTGCCGGACAGTACGGCGAGGCCCTCGGGCAGCAGCCGCAGGATGCCCATCGCCGTGGTCGACTTGCCGGAGCCCGACTCGCCGATGAGCGTCACGGTCTCACCGTGGCCGACGGTGAAGCTCACGCCGTCGACGGCCCGTACGACACCGTGTGCGGTGATGAGTTCGATCTGCAGGTTCCGTACGTCGAGCAGAGGCGATTGCCCGGTCATGCGCGTGCTCCCTTCCGGCGGCGCGTGCGGTCCCGCAGGCCGTCGCCGAGCAGATTGACGCCGACCACCAGCAGGGCGATCACCAGTCCGGGCAGCGTGACCAGCCACCACGAGGTGGTGATGTAGGCCTGGCCGTCGGAGATGATCCGGCCCCAGGTCGCGAACGGCCGCTGGGGTCCGGCCCCGAGGAAACTGAGCGCGCTCTCCAGCAGGACGGCCTGGGCGATCAGGAGCAGGACGACGAGGCTCACCGGGCGCACGACGTTGGGCACGACGTGGCGGGCCAGCACGGTCCAGCCGCGCAGTCCCAGCACCCGGGCCGCGGCGACGTAGGGTTTCTCCCGCTCGACCAGGACCAGGGAGCGGGTCAGCCGTGCCACCTCCGGCCACTGGGCGACGGCGATCACGCAGGTGATCACGGTGATCGAGGGCCCGAACAGGGCGACCACGAGGAGCAGCATCATCAGCAGCGGCAGGGCCAGTTGCGCTTCCAGGAAGCGGGAGACGAGGGCGTCGACCCAGCCGCCGAAGAACCCGGCCGCGGCTCCGGCGGCCATGCCGATCAGCCCGGAGACCAGGACGGCCAGGACGCCGACGGACAGGGACACCTGTCCGCCGTGGAGGATGCGGGAGAGGAGATCGCGGCCGAGCTGGTCGGTGCCGAACAGGTGGCCGCCGCTGAGGGGCGGCAGGCGGCGCTGCGACAGGTCCTGCGCGTTGGCGTCGGGCAGGGGCAGCAGGCCGGCGAGGGCCACCGGCAGCACGACGAGGGCGGTGCACAGGGCGCCGGCCCAGATCTTGAAGCGCGCGCCGCGCCGCTGCCGGGTCGCGGTGGCCCGGGCCAGGTCGCGCGCGGTGACCGCGCTCGGCCGCTCGGGGCCGACAACCGTACCGGTCATGGGTCAGGCCGCCTTTCCGAGTCGTACCCGCGGATCGAGCAGCGGGTAGGCGAGGTCGACGAGTAGTTGGACGAGGATGGCGAGAGTGGCGGTGACCAGGACGGTGGCCTGGATGAGCGGGTAGTCGCGGGTGGCGAGGGCGCGGACGACGAGCGAGCCGACGCCGGGCCAGCCGAAGACGACCTCCACGACCACGACACCGTTGAGCAGGGCGGCGAAGCGTGTCCCCAGGGCGGTCACCAGGGGCACGGCGGAGTTCCTCAGGCCGTAGCTCCAGGTCAGGGCCCGCTCGGAGACACCGCGGGAGCGGGCGATCGTGGTGTACGGGGCGGCGAGCGCGGTGACCATCTCGCGCCGCACCAGCCGGGACACCAGGGCGAGTTGGAGGACCGCGACGGTCACGGTCGGCAGGACCAGTCCGCTCCACGTGGTGAACCCGGAGGCGGGCAGCACCGGCAGCAGCACGGCGAACAGGGTCAGCAGCATCACGCCGGTCCAGAAGTCGGGCATCGACTGGCCGGTGATGGTCAGCACGTTGGCCCCGAGTTCCCGTTTGGTGTCGGCCCGTCGGGCCATCCACACGCCGAGCGGCACGGCGACGACGGTGGTGACGGTGATCGCCGCGACGGCGAGAGTGATCGTGTACGGCATCCGGTCCATGACCACGTCGAAGGCCGGGGCATGGAAGGAGTAGCTGGTGCCGAGATTCCCGGTGAACAGGTCGCGCAGGAAGATCCCGTACTGGTTGATCAGCGGCTCGTCGAGGCCGAACTGCGCGCGGATACGGTCGAGTTCGGCGCTGCTCGCGGTCGGCGCGGCGTAGGCGGCGGCCGGGTCGCCCGGCGCGAGGCGGACCAGCAGGAAGACCGTGGTCAGGGTGAGGAAGATCGCCAGCAGGCTCTGGCCGACGCGGCGGAGGAGGTAGGTCGGCACGGCTCAGCCCTCCAGCCGTACGGCGGACAGGTCATAGGAGTTGAGCTTCAGCAGGCCCAGGTCGTGCACGCGGTCCCGGCGGGCCAGCAGCGTCTTGGGCGCGAACGCCCACAGCATGGGCCAGGTGTCCCAGATGTCGTGCTGGACGGCGGCCAGCTTCCGCTCGCGGGTGGCGTCGTCGGTCTCGGTGGCCGCGTCGGCGAGTTTGCGCTGGACGTCCGGGACGACGTACCCCATGTAGGTGTCGCGGGTGCGCTCCTTCTCGGGCGTGCCGCCGTACATGCCCTGCAGCGAGGTGAGGGCCTGGCCGGTCGGGCCCGGGAAGCCGTTGCCGATGACGTCCCAGTCGCCGCCGCGTCCCTGACGCCACTTCAGGATGTCGCCGCCCGGCTCGAACTCCAGGAGCGTGGCGCGCACGCCGATGTCGCGGAACATGTCGGCGACGGCTTCCATGACGGAGCTGTCGGCGGCGAACTCGCCGGTCTCCCAGATGATCCGGATCCGCAGCCCGTCCGCGCCCAGGGCCTTCAGGCGTGCCCGGGCCCGGCCCGGGTCGTAGGCGAACTCGCCGGTGCGTACGGCGCCTTCGAGGGCGAGGGGGACCACTCCCCGGGCCTCTTCGGCGGAGCCGGTCAGGACGTCGCGGATCAGGGAGCCGCCGTCGACGGCGAGGCTGAGGGCGCGCCGGACGCGGGCGTCGGCGAGCGGATGGGGGTTCTTCTTGCGGAAGTTGTAGAAGAGCTGGCAGATACGGGTCCCGGAGGTCTCCTGGAGTGCGACGCCCGGCAGGCCGGTCAGCTGCTCGGCGGAGTCCGGAGTGAGTGTGTCGACGACGTCCAGCTCGCCGCTGCGCAGGGCGATGACGCGGCTGGACTCCTCGGGCACGAAACGGACGCGGACGGTGTCGACGTGCGGCGCGCGGCCCCAGTAGCGGGGGTTGCGGGCGAGCGTGTACTCGCCGGCGCCGCTGTTGGCCCTGGCGACCTGGTACGGGCCCGAGCCGACGCCGCTCTGCAACTCCTCGGGGCGGTTGGCGGCGGCCGGGGTGATGTGGATGCTGGCCATCAGCCCGTCGAGGCCGGGCACGGGACGCTTCGTGTGCAGCGTGAAGGTGCGCTCGCCGGTCTTCTCGACGGTGGGCAGTTCCGGGAAGAGGCTGAGAATGAAGGAGCCGTTGACCTTGCCGTACATCGTGAGGGCGGTGGCGACGTCCTCGACGGTGACGGGGCTGCCGTCGGAGTAGCACACGCCCTCGCGCAGCCGCACGCTCCAGGCGGTCGGCCCGCTCATGGTGAAGCGGTCGGCGAGGACGAGCTGCGGTTTCATGCCGGGCCCGATGCGGGTGAGGGCCTGGCGGACCGCGCGCTGCACGGTGACCGCCGCGTCGAACTGGTTGAGCTTGTTGTCCAGGCTGACGAGGGAGCGGTTCAGGCCGAGGGTGAGGGTGCCGGGACCGGGGGCTCCGGTCGGTCCGGCACAGGCGGACAGCGGGCCGAGGGCGAGGCCCGCGCCGCCGAGCGCGCTCCAGCGCAGCAGGGTGCGGCGGGTGAGGGACTCGTGGGGCGGGCGGTCCGGGGGTGCGCTTGGGGAGGTTGGGGTCATCGTCGACCTTCTCGCGTTCCGGGGTGCGACCGGCTCGTGGTGTTCGTGCGGCTCTCGCGGCGGGCCGGGGCGGGCCCGACAGCGGGAAGCGAACGGTGTCGCGCCGGAAAAGGTGGCACGATTGCGCGATGTGCGCAAGAGGTCTCGCGCATATCGCGCAGTCCGTGTCATCATCGGTCACCGAGGCGGCCCGACCGGGGCCGTCCGAGGAGGTACCCGTGTCCCTCGTCCCCGACCGCCGCGTACTCGCCCTCGCCGACGATCTGACCGGTGCCGCCGAGACCGCGGTGGCACTCCGCCCGCCGGCCGGGATCCTGCTCGGGCCGGTCCCGGACCCGGTCCCGGACCCGGTTCCGGTCCCTGACCAGGGCCGGGCGCTCGTGGTCGACCTCGACTCCCGGCAGTTGCCCGGCGCCGAGGCGGCACGCGCGGTGCGCGCCGTCACAGGCTCGGCCCCGGCGGGCACGGTGCTGTTCAAGAAGGTCGACTCGCTGCTGCGGGGCAACCTCGCCCCGGAGGCCACCGCCTACGCGGACGGCTGCCGCGGTGTGGTGATCGCGACCGCCCTGCCGGCGGCACAACGCACCGTGCGCGACGGCGTGGTCCGTCTGCGGGGCGTTCCGCTGCACGCGACACGCGCCTGGCAGGCGGAGTCCCGGCCGGCCCCGCGCTCCGTCCGGGACGCGCTCGGCGACCTGCCGACAGCGCCGCTGCCGCTCGCGGTCGTGCGTGGTGCGCGCCACGCGCTCCGGGACGCCATGGCTGCGCATTTCGCGCAGGGTCGGCACCCGGTGTGTGACGCGGAGACCGACGCCGACCTCGACGCGATCGCCGCGACGGCACTCGAACTGGGTCCGGGAGTACGGCTGTTGGGTACCGGCGGCCTGGCGGGCGCGCTCGGACGCGTGCTCGGGACACTCGGCGGTACCGCCGCTCCGCGGCACGCGGATCCGGCCACGCTCGCAGGGACCCTCGGGCCGCCCCGCGGTCCCACCGCCCGCGGGCGGTCGCTGCTGGTCGTCGTCGGCACCGCCGAGCCGTCGGCCGCCGAGCAGGTCTCCCGCCTCGTCGCGGAGGGCGCGCACCAGGTGCCGTTCACCGCCCACGCGTTGCTGCGCACCCGGCAACGGGTCGAGGTCCGGCCCGGTGAGGTCACCGTGGTCCGCGTCGCCGGTCGTCCGGTCCTCGCACAGGCCCGCCGACTCGCCGCCGCGCTCGCCGACACCGTCGCCGAGGCCGCGCACGACGGCGACCTGGTCCTGATCGGGGGCGAGACCGCCCGCCGGGTCCTGGACGCCCTGAGCATCACCCACCTGCGGCCCGTCGGCCAGATCCACCACGGCGCCGTGCTCTCCCACACCCCTGACGGCCGCCGGGTCGTCACCCGGCCCGGCAGCTACGGCGAGGCCGACTCACTGCTGCGCATCACCCGGGCCCTGCGCCCCGGCGGCGCACCTCTCGTTCCGACCGACCCCACAGGAGTAACCCCGTGAACGCTGCCCCCACTGCCGCCCCCGCCGAGCAGACCGCGTCCGGCGCACGCGCGCTCCCGGTCATCGCCGTGACCATGGGCGACGGCGCCGGCATCGGACCGGAGGTCATCGTGCCGGCACTGCTGCACCCCGACACGCTGCGCCGCTGCCGTCCCGTGGTCGTGGGCGACGCCGAACGCCTGCGCCGGGCGGCCGGCATCCTCGGCGTCGCGTGCGAGATCGTTCCGGTCGAGAGTCCCGCACAGGCGGAGTTCACGCCCGGCCGCGTCAACATCGTCGACCTCGGTCTGCTCCCCGCCGACCTGCCCTGGGGCGAGCTGTCCGCCGTGGCGGGCGACGCCGCCTACCAGTACGTGCGCGTCGCCGCCGACCTCGCGCTGCGTGGCGAGGTACAGGGCATCTGCACGGCACCGCTGAACAAGGAGGCGCTGCACGCAGGCGGCCACCTGTTCCCCGGCCACACCGAACTCCTCGCCCACCTCACGGGCGTCGAGGAGGTGTCGATGATGCTGTCGACACCGAAGGTGAAGGTCATTCACGTCACCACGCACATCGGGCTGATCGACGCCGTCAACCGCATCGAGCCCGGCCTGGTGGAGCGCACCGTGCGCCGCGGCCACGAGGCGATGGTGCGCGCCGGGGTCCCGAACCCGGTGATCGGCGTGTGCGGCATCAACCCGCACGCCGGCGAGAACGGTCTGTTCGGATACGGCGAGGAGGAGACGAAGATCGTTCCCGCGCTGGAGGCCCTCCGCGCCGACGCCATCGACGCGCGCGGCCCGCTGCCCGCGGACACGGCGTTCTTCCTGGCCTCGCGCGGCGACTACGACCTCATCGTCGCGATGTACCACGACCAGGGGCACGGCCCCGTCAAGGTCCTGGGCATCGAGACCGGCGTCAACCTCACCGTCGGCCTCCCCGTGATCCGCACCTCCGTCGACCACGGCACCGCCTTCGACATCGCGGGGACCGGACGCGCCGAGGCCGGTAGCATGGTCGAGGCTCTGCGCCAGGCCGCAGAGATGTCCGCCGCCCCGCCCGCCGGCTGACCGGTGGGCATAGCCACCCGCACCGCATGACAGGGCACCACGGGACACCAGAGGAACGAACACCGATGCCTGCGATCGGCTCCAAGGCCCGGCGCGACCGGATCGTCCACCTCGCCACCACCACCGGCCTGGCGAGTGTCGAAGAACTTTCCAGACGGTTCGGCGTCACCGCCTCGACCATCCGCCGCGACCTGGCCAAGCTCACCAACGACGGCCGGCTCGCACGCACCTACGGCGGTGCGATGGCACTCACCGCCCACCCGGAGGCCTCGCTGCGCCAGCGCATCGGCGAGGCGTTCCCGGCGAAGCAGGCCATCGCCCGCTGGGCGGCTCAAGAGGTCAGACCGGGCGAGAACCTACTGCTCGACGCGGGCTCCACGGTCGGGGCGCTCGCCCACGAACTGCGCACCGTCAAGGACATCACCGTCGCGACCACCGGCCTGACCGCGCTGCAGGCGCTGTCCGACGTCGAGACGATCCATGTGGAGTGCCTGGGCGGCACACTGCGCCCGCTGAGCCAGGGCTTCGTCGGACCGCTCACCGAGGCGGCGCTGGAACGCATGACCTTCGACCGCGTCTTCCTCGGCACCGACGGCATCTCACCCGAACACGGCATCTGCGAAGCCGACTTGCGCCAAACGCGGCTCAAGGAACTGATGTCCCAGCGCGCCGACCACGTCTACGTCCTCGCGCACGCCGCGAAGCTCGGCCGTCGCCCCTTCCACGCCTGGACCCCTCTGCGCGAGGGCTGGACCCTCGTGACGGACGACTCCGCGGACCCTCGTGTCCTGGACGAGCTGCGGGCCAGGGGCATGACCATCGTCCTGACCCAACCGGCACCGATGACCGAACATCCCTGAACTCCGGTCTGTCGAGCGGACATTCGGTCTGCGCGGTCCTGCCGGCCGCGGACACGGCCGGGGCGGCGACAGCCGCCCCGTCACTGCGGAGGCCGCACCGACTCCTGGATCACCAACTGGGTGCTCAGGACCACGTGATCGTCGCCCTGATGGTGTCCTCACGGTCGAGCGCCAGGCGTACGGCGGTCCGTCCCAGTTCCTCGTACGGGACCCGGACCGTGGTGAGGGCCGGTGTCAGGTCCGCGGCGTGGGGGACGTCGCGCACCCGGCGGTATCCCGAGGCGCGGGTGTACAGGCCGGACAGGTCGAGGTCCTCCTCGTACGGGAGCGAGTGGGCACGCGGCGCGGTGAGATGGCCGTCGTGGCGCTGTTCGGCGAGGAGGTGCGAGGTGGCCTGGAACGCGCCGCCCCGGTTGTCGTAGTCGACCACGGTCGCGTGACGTGCAGATGGGAGCGCGGATGCGCGCAGCCACCTGCGCGACGGCGGCTTCTGGACGCGCATCTCGCGCCCTTCGCCGGCTCCTAAGCCTTTTGGCGCAGCAGGTCGGGGCGGGCTCGGTCAGGGGGTTCCTGTCTCACCGTTGTCATATTTCTTCTGACGGCCCGCTGAGCCCGCCGCACCACCCGCGAGTGCCGAATCGAAGTGACCACGCATTCGCGACCTCGCCTCGACGCATCACCAGCCGGCCCCGGCGCCGCAACGGGCTCCGTCGACGGTCCGCCGACGTGATCAGGCGGAGATTTCGTGAAGAGTCGGCAGTGGCGTCCACGACAAGCAGAGCATGACGAGTGCGACCTGTCATGTACCAGATCAGTGGCATTTCACTCGGGAGTTGCGGATGAAGCGTTTGCGGAGAACACAGCTGCTGGGCCTTGGTGTCATGGCGCTGATGCTCGGGATGGTCGCCGCGCCCGCCGCCCAGGCGGCACCGGCTGGGGCGGCCGCGCCCAGCGCCGTTGAGTGCAGTGGCAGTTGGGACGGCAAGACGTATTGGGCCAAGAGTCCCTCGGGGGCCAACGGCGGCGGCTACGCGCGTACCTACTGGAACGCCTCGACCAAGCGCAACTGTGCGAAGTTCTGGTCCAGTCCCTACGACGGGCTGGCGTCGAACATCAAGCTGTACCTCCACGACGAGAGCGGCGACTACATAGCCGACCCGCCGCCGGAACACCCGGAGAACTACCACTACTACGCGGGCCCGCTCTACACCTGGTTCGATGCGACCGGTCACTGCATCCACCTGAGCGGCTCGCTGGTCCGGGGCGGGGTGACCTACCGCCTCAGCACCGGGGACATCCGCTGCGGCTGACCTCTGGTCGTGTCCCCCCCGCAACCCGCATGTGACGGCGCGCTGTCGGCTGGTCCTGGGCGAGGTTCCTCGGCCGCGAACGAACGGGCCAGGGGCGGGATCACGAGGTCGAGGGTGCCGGTGCTCGGGACCGCGACGGTCTGCGCGTCGCGCGCGTCGAGCACTTCGTCGGTCAACCGCTGGGTCATGCGTGGGACTTGGGCCGGAACACCTCAACCAGCTTGCGGCGTCCGGCTTTCCGCAGGGCGGCTGACGATCCGTAGCGTTCCAGCAGCCAGATCACCACGGGGTGGTCCAAGCGCGGGCCCGGAACGCGCTCCAGGCTGGGGTGGAACGGGGTGAGCAGGCCGTGTATCCGGTGCGAGGTGCGGGTCGCCTCGGGCCGCGCGGGCGGTCGATCTGGCGATAGCGTGATCCTCATGACGGCTGAAGACGAGGTGTTGGTCGGCGGCATGATGAACGCGGGGGCGGTCTTCCGCCGGGGGGAGTTGGTGGAGCGACCGGCGCCGCGCAACGCGCACGCCCTGCATGCCTATCTCCGTGCGTTGAAGGAGCACGGCTTCGACGCGGCGCCGACCCCTGTCGGTCTCACCGCGGATGGCCGTGAGCAGCTGACTTTCATCCGTGGTGACGTGGCTCTGCCACCGTTCCCGGACTGGGCGATGACGAGTTCCGCCCTCGCATCGGTGGGGAGCCTGCTGCGGCGTCTGCATGCGACCAGCGCGGCCGTCGCGGTCGACACCCGCGCCGCGTGGCCCCCGGACCTCGCCGACCCGGAGGGGGGAACGATGTTGTGCCACAACGATGTGTGCCCGGACAACGTCGTCTTCCGTGACGGTCGCGCCGCGGCCCTGATCGATTTCGACCTGGCGGCCCCGGGCCGTGCCCTCTGGGACGTCGCCATGACCGCCCGCTATTGGGTGCCGATGCTTGATCCCCGGTCCGCGGCCGCCTTCTATCCTCCCGGGCTGGATGCGGCCGCACGGCTGCGGATTCTCGCCGACAGCTACGGCCTCTCGGCGCGGGACCGCGCCGAGTTGCCCGGCGTCATCGAGCAGGCCACGGAGGTCTGCCGGGCCTTCGTCGCCCGCCGCGTCACCGGCGGAGATCCCGTCTATCTCCAGGCGTTGGCCGAGCGTGGTGGATGGGAACGCTGGGATCGCATGCAGACCTGGCTGGTGGACCACCGTCAGACGTTCACAGCTGCCCTGCTGAACTGACCGGCGTAGACGTGCGCAGCATGCCGGCGCTTGCACGTGCCGTCGTGCCCGGCACAACGGCTGCGAGGGGATCGCGCGACCACCTGCGGATCACGGTCCAGCAGGATCAGCCGGTCCTTCTCACGTCACGGCTCCCACGCGGGCGGGCGCGACCTGCCCTGCCTGGTCCTGGACCTCGACGCCACCCTGGTCACCTACCACTCCGAGAAGGAGCAGGCAGCCGCCACCTACAAGCGCGGCCCCCCGTGATCGGCCCAGTTCAGCTCAGCCACGCCAACCGAAACGGGGAGGCTAGTGGCACATCCCGGTGCCGTCAGGAAGGTTCCGCGGGCGTGGGCCCCAGAGCGCGGATCGCGAGATCGATCGCGGCGGTCAGACGCTCGATGTCGTGGCCGGCGCGTTCCCGCACCCGCAGGCCGAGCACCGTGGTGAACAGCAGTTCCACGGCGTCGTCGATGTCGAGGCCGGCGGTCAGTTCGCCACGGTCACGGCCCTCGGCCAGGGCTGAGCGCAGGGCCCGCTGGGTGACCTCGAAGGCGGCCTCGGTCCGCTGACGGACCTTTTCGTCGGTGGTGCCGAGCTCGGTGGCGGCGTTGACCACGAAGCACCCGCGGCCGGGCGTGCCGTCGGCCGGGCAGGTGACCAGCCACAGCATCCATTCCCGCAGCACCTCCCGTACGGGACGGTCCGCCGCGTCCAGCCGCTGCCGGGCCTGAGCCGACTCGGTGGCCCGGTAGTGGTCGAGCGCGCGCAGGAACAGCGTGTGCTTGTCCGTGAACGTCCGGTACAGGCTGCTGGGCGTGAGTTCCAGCTCGTCACCCAGGTCGCGCACCGAGGTGGCGTGGTAACCGCGTTGCCAGAACAGCTCGGTGGCCGACGTGACCGCGGATCAAGTCCGCCCCGAAGGCTGTGGAAGCGGCCTCCTCGCTGTGGGTGGCGGTGTTCAACCTGTCCATCGGTCTCGGTGCGCTGGTCGGCGGCGTCATCGTCGACACGCTCACCCTCCAGGGCGCGCTGTGGCTCGGCGGCGCCTGCGCGCCCTCCTCGCGCCCTGGCGATCCGGACAGCCCGCCCCGACGACGCCCTGCGATGACCGAGCCCATCACAGGGCCCATCGGGGTACGTAGCCACAGGGCGCCGGCCGGCGTGCCCTTCGGACGGACGAGGCTACTTTCGAAACACGTCCTGGGCCGCGATACGGTTCAGTATCGTCTGCCCGATGTCCCGTAGCTGTGTCAGCTGTTCGGGGCTGAGCGCGTCGATCACCAGGTCGCGGACCGTCTCCACGTGGCCGGGCGCGGAGGCTACGACCTTGGCGTAGCCCTCGTCGGTGAGCCGGGCCTCGGTGTAGCGGCCGTTGTGGGAACAAGGGGCGCGGCGCACCCAGCCGCGTTCCTCCAGGCGCTTGACCACGTGCGAGAGCCGGGACAGGGACGCCGTGCTCAGGCAGGCCAGATCGCTCATCCGCAGGGTGTGGTGCGCGGACTCGGAGAGGGCGGCCATGACCACGTACTCGAAGTGCGTGATCCCGGCGTCGCGCTGCATCTGGCCGTCCAGGGCGGAGGGGAGCCGCAGCAGCACCCCGACCAGGGCGTGCCAGGCCTCCCGCTCGGCCGCGTCCAGCCAGCGGGGCCCGCTCGCCGTGTCGTCGGGGCCGTCGTGCATGGGCGCAGTCTAGGTGATCGCTTGACCCTTCAAGTCAAGGCCGTCTAGGTTGTGGTTGAAGCGTCAAGTCAGGCGCCGCCCGCGCTGGGACGCACCCAAGGACTGGTATGAACTCCATCCTCAACCCCGAGGTGCCCGGTGGGGCGTACGACCGGTTCCTGGTCGACGCGATACCGCGGGCCCGCACCCAGCGCCCCTGGACACCCGAGGACGGACCGCTGCCCGCGCTCTACCTCAGTCATGGGGCACCCCCGCTCTTCGACGACGGGCCGTGGCTGTGCGAACTGTTCGAGTGGGCGCAGTCCCTGCCCAAGCCGAAGAGCATCCTGATCGTGTCCGCGCACTGGGAGTCCGCCCCGCTGTCCTTGTCCGCACCGGCCGCGCACACCCCGCTCGTCTACGACTTCGGGGGCTTCCACCCGCGCTACTACACGATGCGGTACGACACCCCCGACGCGACCGTGCTCGCCCGCCGGGTCGCCGGAACCATGCCGGACGGCGAACCGGTCCACCAGCACGCCGGCCGAGGGCTCGACCACGGGGCCTGGGTGCCGCTGATGGCCATGTACCCGCTGGCCGACATCCCCGTACTACAGCTCAGCATGCCCACCCAGGATCCCGAGCGGCTCCTCGACATCGGCGCGCGGCTGAGGCCGTTGACCGAGGAGGGCGTGCTGGTGATCGGGTCCGGCTTTATGACGCACGGGCTGCCGTTCATCACCCGTGCGATGCTCGAAGGCCAAGTCCCGGGCTGGTCCGCCGACTTCGACGCCTGGTCCGCCGACGCCCTCGCACGCGGCGCCGTGGACGAACTCGCCGCGTTCCGGACGAGGGCGCCCGGTATGCCGTACGCCCATTCGGCCGTCGACCACTACATCCCGCTGTTCATCACCCTGGGCGCCGCCGCGCACCCCGACCGGCCGGTGCGGACCACCGTCGAGGGGTACACGGTCGGCTTCTCCAAGCGCTCGTTCCAGACCGCTGTGTGACACCGACCGCGGTGTGACACCGGCGTCCGTGTGACGACAACACCGAATCAGATCGCCTTCATTCGGGAAACGAACATGACCGAAGCCGCAGACCGGATCATCGACGCCCTGCGCAGCGGGCACGACCACCTCGCCGCCGTGGTGCACAAACTCACCGCCGCCGATCTCACCCGCCCGTCCGGCGCGTCGGAGTGGGACATCTCCCAGGTGCTCAGCCATCTGGGCAGCGGCGCCGAAATCGGCCTGGCCGCACTGGAGGGCGCGTCTGGCGGTACGGGTGCCCCCGACGGCGACTTCAACAAGTCGGTGTGGGCCCGCTGGGACGCGATGACCCCGGCCGAGCGCGCCGAAGGCTTCGTCACCGCCAACCAGGCGCTGGTCGAACGCTACGAGGGCCTCGACGCGGGGGCCCGCAGCGACCTCCGGATCGACCTCGGCTTCCTGCCCGCGCCGGTGGACGTGGCGACCGCGGCGGGGCTCCGGCTCGGTGAGTTCACCCACCACACGTGGGACGTCGAGGCGGCCTTCGACCCGTCGACGCCCCTGGCGTCCGCCGCGACCGGGCCGCTCCTCGACCAGGCCGGCATGCTGCTGGGCTTCATCGGCAAGGCGGACGCCCTGGAGAACCGCCCCGTCGCCGTCGCGGTGCACACCACAGCACCCGAGCGAGCCTTCGGTCTCTCGATCGGCGAGACGGTCGCGCTCACCGGCGAACCCGAGAACGCCGACGCCGTGCTGACGGCCCCCGCCGAGTGGTGGCTGCGACTCGTCACCGGCCGCCACGCCCCCGCCCACACCCCGCCCTCCGTGACCCTCACCGGCGACACCGTCACCCTCGACGACCTGCGCAGGGTCTTCCCCGGGTTCTGAGCCCGGCGGCCGAGGCAACAGGCACGGAACACGCCTGAGCGCCCGCGCGGATAGGCGGGATGGAGACCCAGGCAGCGAGGAGGGCACAGGTCTCCTTGATCATGGAGTTGCGACGCTCTGTGTTCACCGGGGGAACCTGTGCCCGTGCTGCCGGCCAGCCTGGCTGACCGGCCCGCTGTGGGACCAATTCGCTGCCTTGCTGCCCGAGCGCCCGACGGTCGATCCGTCCCGCCCACTGGGGTGCCATCCGCAACCGCCGTGACGAGTGGATCCGGCTCGGCGTCTTCACCCGGCTACGGGATCCCGCTCGGCCGGGTCCTGGCCGGGGCCAACCGCCACGACTCGCCGCTTCGCCGCTGTTCGCGCCGACGCCGGATCTCCACTTCCTGGACCTCCTGGACGGCCTCGGACCTCTGCCGACGGCATCACGGTGCACCTGGAGAGCGCACCCACGCCTGGCAGAACGCCTTCCACCGCCCTGCCCACTGCTACAGGCTCCGCTCGACCGTCGTCAACGCCTGCTTTGACCTCGCGGACACGATCATCACCGTCCGCAGTCCCATCCGCCGAGCCTGGACCACCCACCGCTGGGCCCCCGCCCTCGGTGCCGCCCATGACGGATCACCAATTCACCAGGGCACGGGAGCTCCGTCCCAGGAGAAGAAGCCACCGGCGGGGCCGTCGTCCGGCAGCAGGGCCAGGCGGAGGGCACCCTGCGCTGCTTCGGCCGGGTCGTCGCCGGCAGCGGCGGCCCCGGGGGGTGAGATCGGTGGCCCGCAGGCCGGGGGCGAGGCGTTGACCTTGAAGCCGTCCTCGGCCAGCGTCTGGGCGTAGAAGACGGTGAGGGCGTTGAGGGCGGCCTTGGACGACCGGTAGGCGGCGGCGCCACCGCTTCCCGGGGTGAACTGGGGATTGGGGTTCGTACTCCAGGTCAACGACGCGGTGCCACTGGAGATGTTGACGATGCGCGGATGCGGGGACCGGCGCAGGGCGGGCAGGAAGGCATTGGTCACCGCCGCCACCCCGAACACGTTGGTCTCGTAAGTGCGCCGGAACTCCTCGACGCCGGTGTCGGCCGGCGGGGCCAGCGACGGTGCGATGCCGGCGTTGTTGACCAGCACGTCCAGGCGGTCCACCTGGGCCGCGGCCTGTGCGATGCCGTCGGGATCGGTCACGTCGAGGACCAGCAGCCGGGCGCCGGCGCCGATCTCCTCGACGGCCCGCTGTCCGCGCCCCGGGTCGCGGGAGCCCACGTACACGGTGAGGCCCTCGGCCGCGAGCAGCCGGGCGATGTGCTTGCCGATGCCCTTGTCGGCACCGGTGACCAGAGCTGTGCGATCGTTCATGGCAACTACGGTCCTCCGGCGGTGGGCGCCCCGCCAGGGACAACCTGTACCAGGCAGGCGGCGGGAGGCGGCATGGCACGGCAGGAACTGGCCCGCTTCCTGCGGGACCGCCGGGCGGGCCTGCACCCGCACGAGATCGGTCTGACGACGACGGACACCGCCCGCCGCACGCCGGGCCTGCGCCGCGAAGAGGTGGCGGACCTCGCCCACATGTCGGTCGACTACTACACGCGGCTGGAGCAGGCCCGCGGACCGCGGCCGTCGGCCCGGATCCTGGACGCGCTGGCTCAGGCGCTGCGGCTCACACCGGCCGAGCGCAGCCACCTGTTCCGCCTGGCGGGATCGAGCGCGCCGCCCGGCAGCCACGTCGTGCGGCGGGTACGCCCGCACGTGGCCCGGATGCTGGAGCGACTGCCGCAGACCGCCGCCATCGTCACCGACGCGGCGTACGGCGTCGTCGCCTGGAACCCCCTGGCCCAAGCTCTGCTCGGCGGTGACCTCGCAGGTGGGACGACAAACCTGGCCCGGCGCCGCTTCCTGGGCCAGGGACGGATGCACGAGGGCGCCGGCGCCGAGGAGTTCGGGCACATCGTGGTGGCGCGACTACGCCGGGCCGCCGACCGCTACCCGCAGGACCCGCAGTTGACCGCGCTCCTGGCCGAACTGCACGCCGGCAGCGAGGAGTTCCGGCAGATCTGGCAGATACGTCCGGTCCACGCTCCCGGGCACCGCACCAAGACCATCGACCACCCGGAAGCCGGCACGCTGCGGTTGAACTGTGACGTCCTGCTCGTACCCGAGGAAGACCAGGAAGTCGTCCTGATCACGGCCGACCCCGGATCACCTGCCTCGCGGGCCCTGCACAGGCTGGCCAGGCAGGCGACCTGAAACGGAAGACGCGCGTAGGTTTCCCCAGCAGTGACAGAGCGTGGCAACTACATGATCACTCGGGCCTGTGCCCACCTTGGTACTGAGACCTTCCACGCCGCCCATCTGCACGGCCTCTTACCGTGCGCGTTTCACTCGGGGTCGTGTCCGGATCATGAGCGGCACGCCGAAAGTGTCTTCTGAGCTGAGGCGATAGGGCTTGTCCAAGGCCTCTGTCGTCTCGCGGGGTGGTCCGCTTGAGTTTTGACCTCGGTAACTATGGTTCGGCGCCGGCCAGATCCGCATGAGGTGAACTCTGCAGTTCGCATGGCATGTATTCCATCCGCGTCGGACTCGGGAAGCCCACCTCGCCGACGCGCGACCGTCTGGACGGCCCTGGACGGCGCTATCCCTACGCTCGGCCTGTCGCTGTGCAACGCGGATAATCGTGCACCAAGTCTTCACGATGCCGGACGACACCTGGGGGTACGAGGCATGCCTACGCCTGAGCAGATCTGGGCGGACGCCGATCTGCCCACCCGTCGGCTCGCCGGGCTGGCTCTCAACCCGTCCGTGCCGGAGAGCATCCTCCTGCGGCTGCTCTCCGACGCTCCGCTTGCCGCGCGGATGGTGCTGTGCCGGGACCGGATCCTGCCCGACAACGTCGTCGACGCGGTGATCGAGCACCCCGACACCTACACCCGCAGCTTCTTCGCCCGTAACTCCCATGTCGATCCGGCCCAGCGAGTTCGGCTGCTGGATGATCCCGAGTGGTTCGTCCGCGCGCACCTGG
The DNA here is from genome assembly GCF_021173675.1 of Streptomyces lincolnensis. Lineage (GTDB taxonomy): Bacteria > Actinomycetota > Actinomycetes > Streptomycetales > Streptomycetaceae > Streptomyces > Streptomyces lincolnensis_B. Next base: position 754,826 of record NZ_JAIHON010000003.1, read on the forward strand.
CCGAGGGACCGCGGGTGGCCGCCCCCGCCCGGCCCCGGCCCCTGCCCGACGAGGCCGTCGTCCACATGATCAGCACGTACGACGACGAACTCCTGGGCGGTTCCTTCTACCAGCAGATCTCCACCGGGCTGCGCCGAGCCATGCCCACCCATCCGATCGCGAAGGTCCGCCGCTGGGGGGTCGGCGGGTGGGCATCACTGCCCGCGGACATGCGAGCCGCCCTCCTCGCAGACCCCGACGGCGAGGTCCGGGAGACGGCTCAGCGGCATGCCCGCCTGCAGGATCCGGCGTGGGTGGAGAGCGCGCTCCCCGACCGACCGTGCCACGCCCGCACCGACCTGCTGCTCCACCGCGCCCTGAGCAGAGCCGTGGTGGACGGCGTCCTCGCCCGGCCCGTCGGCAAGGACGACAAGGCGATGATCGCCGTCAACCCCACCCTTCCTCCCGACGCGGTGGTCGTCCTGGCCGCCGACTCGGATCCGGAGATACGGGGCCGGATCGCGCAGCGCGCAGACCTCGGACCGGCCGAGTGCCGCGCACTCGTCGCCGATCCGGACCCGGACGTGCGCACGCAGGTCGCGTACCGCGCGGATCTGGGACCGGCCGAGCTCCGTACGCTCATGACGGACCCCCACCCCGACGTCCGGCTGGCCGTGTCCCTCCACCCCGCACTGAGTGAGGACGAACGGGCCCAGATCGACTACCAGGTCCCCATGGACCATCCCTTCGTCTTCCACCCCGCGCCCGAAGTGCCCCGGGATCACGAGACCATCCGCCGAGACGCACTCTCCCACCACCCACTGCTGCGCAGACAGGCAGCCAGGGACCACCTGCTGCCACCGGACCTCGTCGCACGCCTGGCCGCCGACGACGACCTCGGCGTACGCGTCCTGCTGGCCCAGAACCATCCGGACGCCCCCGCACCACTTCTGCTGCGCAGCTTCCTCGAGTACACCGGCCCCGAGCGCAGCCACCTCACCACCCGGCCGAACTTCCCGACCAACGGACTGGCCGCCTTCGCCGACCACCAGGACCCTGAGGTCCGGGCCTTGGCCGCACGCGACCCCGAAACGGAGCCGACAGCCGCGGAGCGGCTCACCCAGGACCCGAAATATGCCGTGAGGGCGGCGGCGACGCGCCACCCGAATCTTCCGCAGTCCCGGCTGGCCGTACTCCTCGACGACGAGGAGTTGGCCCACGATGCGGCTGCGAACGCGGCGCTCGACTTGGACACGATCCACCGACTGTTGAAGACGGACGGCCGGCAGGTCAGGCCGCAGGCGTAGAGGAAGCTCCGGTTGACTCCTGCGCCCACGTGGGAGTGTCGAGGGGTTCGTGGCAGGCGACGCCGCCAAGAAGGTCAAAACTCAAGCTCAGCCAGGCCGGATCCCGTCTGCTGGCCGATCTAACCGATGTCCGGGCCGACCCAATGGCGCCCCCCTGATCAGCCCCGCTCAGGCCTCTCCGGCGGCTTCCGCGGCGGGCTCCGCGTCGACGCGGAGGTGCAGCTGGTCGGCCACGCTGGTCAAGGCGGCTCCCAGGGGGAGCGCGACGCGGGTGAGGACGTGCTGATCGCCGCGCGTGGGGTCCCGGTTGACGATGACGACGGGTTTGGCGGCCTGGGTCGCCTGGCGGACGAACCGTAGCCCGGACATCACGGTCAGGGAGGAGCCCAGTACGAGAAGTGATCTCGCCTCCCGGACCAGCCGGCGGCACTGCTCGACCCGCGGAGCCGGAACCGTCTCACCGAAGAACACCACGTCCGGCTTGAGGACGCCGCCGCAGATCAGGCACGGCAGTACGCGGAAGTCGCCGACCTGCGCGTCGGTGAGGTCGGCGTCGCCGTCGGGGTTGATTCCGGCGGCTGTCGGTGCGAAGCCCGCGTTGGCCTCTTCCAGACGCAGGGCGAGTGCGCGACGCGGGCTGACGGCACCGCAGGACAGACAGACGACCCGACTCAGGCTGCCATGCAGCTCGACGACGTCCTCGCTGCCCGCGGCCTGGTGCAGGCCGTCGACGTTCTGGCTGATCACACCCGAGAGCAGTCCGTGCCGCTCGAACGCCGCCACGGCCCGGTGCCCGGCGTTGGGGCGGGCACGACCGAAGGTGCGCCAGCCGAGGTGACTGCGCGCCCAGTATCGACGACGGGCCTGGGCACTGGCGGTGAAGTCCTGATAGGTCATCGGTGTGTGACGCCCCAGACTTCCGCCCTCGCCCCGGTAGTCGGGGATGCCCGACTCCGTGGAGATACCGGCCCCGGTGAGCACGAGCACACCGCCCGCGCGCAGAAGTTCGACGACCGGCCCCAGATCCGTGGTGCCGGGCGGCAGGTCCTCGGCAGGGGTCCAGCTCAGGGTGGGACGCATGCGCATGCCGCAAGGGTACGGAATCCCGTCGCGCGCAGACATCGCCACGATAGGCGGGAGCCGCGCCGAGGCTCAACGCGCGGCCCGATGCAGCGCAGCCGAACCGCGCGCTCGATGAAGGCGAAGCCGTCGGATCGCGAGGCGGCGCAGCCCCGGGGCACGTCATGGTCTTGGGCTGCCGGGCATGCGCGGACCTGCCCCCCCGGGGCGTCGTCAGACCTCCTGGGGTTTGTAGGAGCTGGGGTCACGCAGGGCGACACGGCGCAGCAGGTCGACGGACTTGGTCACGCCCTCGACGGGACCCATGAGGACGTCCTCGTGCTCGATGCTCAGGACGCCGTCGTAGCCGGCGCGGCGCAGGGCGAGGCAGAAGGCTCGCCAGAAGGCGTCGTCGTGGCCGTAGCCGAGGGTGACGTAGTTCCAGGAGCGGTCTTTCGCGGCCATGACCGGGAGGGTCTCCAGCCTGCTGGTCAGGGACTGGCGGAGCGGTTCCAGGCGGGTGTCCTTGGCGTGCACGTGGTAGATCGCCTCGCCCAGGGCCTCGATGGCGGCGAGCGGGTCGGCTCCCATCCACATCAGGTGACTGGGGTCGAAGTTGGCGCCGACGACCGGTCCGACCTCCTCGCGCAGGCGCAGCAGGGTGGGAACGTTGTAGACGGCCTGGTGGGCGTGCATTTCGAGGCAGAGCTTGCCCACGCCCCGGTCTCGCGCGTGAGCCACGAGGTCCCGCCAGTACGGGAGCACGGCCTCGGTCCACTGCCATTCGAGGATCTGGGTGGTCTCCGGCGGCCAGGAGACGGTGATCCAGTTGGGGTTGGCGTCGCCAGGCCCTCCCGGCAGGCCGGACATCATCACCACACGGTCCACGCCGAGAAGCGGCGCGAGGGCGATCGTCCTGCGGGTGACCTGGTCGTGCTCGCGGCCGCTGGGCCCGGGGTGGAGGGGGTTGCCCGAGCAGGTGAGGGCGCTGATCGCGAGCCCCCGGTCGGTGATCTTGGCCAGCAGTCGCGGCGTGCGCGCTCGCTGTCGAGCAGCTGGTCGATGTCGACGTGCGGGGCCGTGGACCAGGCACCCGTGGCGAACTCGACGTAATCCAGGCCGAGTTCGGCAGCCAGGTCGAGTGTCTCGTGGAGCGTGAGTTGCCCGACGCTGTCGGTGTTCAGACCGATCTTCATGAGGTTCCCTGTCTCCGGTGTCGTCGTCGGGGGCGGGGTTGTCCGCCGGTGATCCGGTGATCCGGTGGTTCGGTGGCGATCCGGGTCAGCGGTAGAGGGCGGGCCGGTCGGCGAGTTCCACCGCGATGCGTCGGTCCTCGGTCTGCGCGCGGACGCCCGCCTCGCAGACCGCGGCCACGGCGTAGCCGTCCCAGGCGCTGGGCCCGGTGACCTCTCCGCGCCGGGTGGCGTCGACCCATGCCTGGACCTCGCGGTCGTACGCTTCCTCGAACCGCTCGACGAAACCGGGGGTGACCGTGCCGCCCCAGCGGCCACGGGAGGTGACGAGCATGTCGTGCCGGTCGCCGATCCGGGCCGTGCCGTTCTCGCACACAGCCTCGGCCTGGACCTGATAGCCGTAGCGGGCGTTGACGTAGATCTCCACGTCGGCCAGAACCCCGCCGTCGGTCTCGAAGACGACGAACTGCGGGTCGGCCAGCCCTTGCGGGGCGTTGCCGGAGGACGTCGGGCGCATCACCGTGACGGAGGTGATCTCCTGGCCGAGCAGCCAGCGGATGATGTCCATCTCGTGCGTCACCGAGTCGTTGATGAGCATGGCGGTGGTGAAGTCCGGCGGGGACGAGGGATTGCGGTGCCGGTTGTGCATCATCAGCGGCCGTCCGAGTTCGCCGCTGTCCAACAGGGACTTGAGCTTGAGGTACTCGTGGTCGTAGCGGCGCATGAAGCCCACCTGCACGCGACGGTGACCGAGCCGCTGCTCTGCCTTGAGCACGCGCAGCGCGGAGGCGGCGTCGGGGGTGAGGGGTTTCTCGCACAGGACGGGCAGGTCGTGGTCGAACGCGGTGAGCAGCGCGGCCTCGTGGGCGACGCCGGGGGAGGCGAGCAGCACCGCGTCGACGGCAGGGGAGGCCATCGCCTCGGCCACGTCGTCGAAGGCCGCGCATCCTTCGACACCGGCGGCGATCGCCTTGGCGCGGTCGGCGTCCAGGTCGACGATGGCGGCCACGTGGGCGCCGCTGGTCACCTCGCTGATCCGCCGTACATGGTCGGCGCCCATGCGGCCGGCGCCGATGACCGCGACGCCGAGGGAGTCGTGGTGGATCATGGAATCCTTTCGAGGCAGGGCGATGTGGTGGTGCGTGAGCCCGCAGAGACCCGAGCCCCGCACCCGGCACTACGACGACCTGACGGTAAGTTCCTTGCCGGAGCGTGACGGCGGTGATCCGGCTCCCGGCCGGGCCCGCTCGGGTCCGGCCGGGAGCCGGGCCAGGGTCCTCAGCGCGTGCCCTTCGCGGCGAACCCGGCGACGGTCTCGACGTTGGACTTGTCGACGAAAGCCGGGCCGGTCAGGACCGGCTGCTCACCGCCGCCGCTGTAGTTGCCGTTGTTCTTGTAGAGCCACAGGCCGTCGACGGCCAGGTAGCCCTGCAGGTAGGGCTGCTGGTCGACGGCGAACTGGATGCTGCCGTTCTGGACGGCCTTGACCAGTTCCTTGTTGAGGTCGAAGGTGGCGACCTTGGCCTTGCCGCCCGCGTCGGACACCGCTCCCACCGCGCCCAGCGCGTAGGGGGCGCCGAGGGTGACCACCTCGTCGATGGAGGGGTCCTGCTTGAGCTTGGCGGTGATCGTCGACTTCAGCGACGGCATGTCGGCGCCGTTGACGTAGAGGATGTCCGTCTTGCCCTCGAACCCGCTCTTCACACCCGCGCAGCGTGCCTCCAGGGCGACCTGGCCCTGCTCCTGGATCACGCAGAGGGTGTGCTTGACGCCCAGGGAGTTGAGCTTCCGGCCGACCGCCTCACCCGCGACGGTCTCGTCCTGGCCGAAGTACTCCACCAGCCCCTGGCTCCTCCAGTCGTTCACACCGGAGTTGAAGCCGACCACGGGGATGCCGGCCTTCGTCGCCTTCGCGACGACGTCCTTCATCGCGTCCGGCTTGGCGAGGGTGACCGCGATGCCGTCGACCTTCTGGTCGATCGCGTTCTGCACCAGGTTGGCCTGGTTGCCCCCGCTGGGGTCGGAGGAGTAGATCAACTTGATGTTGTCCTTCGCGGCGGCGGCCTCGGCGCCCTTGCGGATGGTGTCCCAGAACGTGTCCCCGGGCACCGCGTGGGTGACCATCGCGACCGTCATCCGGGGCGTGGTGGCCTTGCCCGCGGAGACGCCGTCCGTGCTCTCCTCGGCCTTCTTGCCGCCCGAGCCGCTGGAGCAGCCGGCGAGGGTGAGTGCCGCACTGGCGGCCACGGCCACGGCAAGGGTGAGTCTGCGGGAGCGGAAGGAAGACGGGCGGTTCGTCATGTCGGCACCTCACTGTGCTGAATGCGGGGACGGGGCGACGCGCGCGGAGGGAGGCATGACATCCCCCCCCCGTGCGGCGGGTGAAGGAGCCGCTCACCGGCAGGCGGCGCGGCTTGCTGGGTGTGTCGGTGGGGAGGGTCAGAGGCTGAAGGCGGCGCGGAACCGTTCCACGGCGGCCTCGCTGTCGCCGGACGCCCACGCCTCCATCGCGACCGTGCCGTCGTAGCCGAGGTCCGTGAGGGCCCGGGCGACGGCCGGGTAGTTGATCTCGCCGGTGCCGGGTTCGCAGCGGCCGGGTACGTCGGCCACCTGGATCTCGCCGATGAGACCCGCACGGTGTGCCCGGCGGACCAGTTCGATCAGGTTTCCCTCGCCGATCTGGGCGTGGTACAGGTCCAGGTTCATCTTCAGCCCGGGCCGGTTCACCGCCGCGACCAGGGCGAAGGTGTCGGCGGCCGTGGCGAAGGGGACACCGGGGTGATCGACGGCGGTGTTGAGGTTTTCCAGGGTGAAGATGACGCCCGCGCTCTCGCCCAGTTCGGCGAGGCGGGTGAGGGTGCGGTGCGCGGCGATCCACATCTCGCCGGTGGGCTCGCCGCTCATCGGCACCACGGGCAGGCCCTCGCCGTCCAGTCCGGTGCCGTGCACGTTGAGCCGGGGACAGCCCAGGTGCTCGGCGGCCTTGACGGACTCCTCGGCGGTGCGCAGCAGTTCGGCGACCCCGTCCGGGTCGATCAGGCTTCCACGGATGTAGCCGGTGATCGAGGAGAACGCGGCTGGTGTACGGGCGAGCGCGTCCAGGTCGTGGCGGGTCCAGTCCCAGATCTCCACCTGGAAGCCGGCCTCGTGGATGCGCCGCGCCCGCTCCTCGATGGGCAGGTCGCGGAAGACCATCTCGGCACAGACCGCCAACGTGTACATGACTGCTCCAGGACTAGAACGTTGCAGAGGAACAGGAGCAGTACGCCAGTCACCGCGGCGGCCTGTCAAGAGTTTGTGCGGACATTTGCGCTAGAACGTTGCAGTCCCTGTGGCCGGTGCGTCACCGGCTCGGCTCCGTCTACGATCACCCTGAAGAGGACCATCGATCAGGAAGGCCGGCGGTGCCCTCGCTACCTGCGGTCCCGGACGGAAAGCGGCCGACGCTCACCGACCTCGCGGCACGGGCCGGCGTGTCCGTCTCGCTCGCCTCCATCGTCATGCGCGGTGCCAAGGGGGCCGGCGCGGCAACCCGCGAGCGGGTACTGGAGGCCGCGCGGGAGATCGGCTACCGGCCCGACAGCAGGGCACGACTGCTGCGCAGCAGTCGCTCGCACCTGCTCGGAGTGCAGTTCGACCTCCAACAGCCCTTCCACGCCGACATGGTGGAGGCCCTCTACACGGCGGCGGAATCCGCCGGATACCAGATCGCCCTCAGCGCCGTCGCACCCAGCCGCAGCGAACAGCACGCCGTGGAGACACTGCTCACCGACCGGTGCGAGGCGCTGATCCTCCTCAGCCCGCACGCACCGGTGTCCCGGCTGACACACCTCGCGGCACAGTTGCCGGTCGTCTCCGTGGCCCGGCGCCTGCGCCCACGCGCGCAGGACGTGGACGTCGTCCGCGCGGCCGACGACGAGGGCGCCCGCCAGGCGGTCGACCACCTGGTGGCACTGGGTCACCGGGACATCGTCCACATCGACGGGGGCAGGGCGCCCGGCGCGGCAGACCGGCGCCGCGGCTACAAGGCGGCCATGAACCGCCACGGCCTGGCCGACCGTGCCCGCCTGGTGCCCGGCGGGCTGACCGAGGACCACGGCGCCGCGGCCGCCCGTACGCTCCTGGCCGACGCCTCCCGCCCCACCGCCGTCCTCGCCTTCAACGACCACTGCGCCATCGGCGTCCTCGACACCTTCCTGCGCGCCGGGGTGGCGGTGCCCGACGAGATCTCGGTCGTCGGCTTCGACGACAGCCACCTCGCCCGCCTGGCCCACGTCGATCTCACCACCGTCGGGCAGGAGGTCCCCGAACTTGCCCGCCTGGCCGTGGAACGGGCCGTCGCACGACTGGAAGGGGAGGCGACCGAGGACGACCGGGAAATCGTCGTCACGCCACGCCTCGTCATCCGCAGCACCACGGCCGCGCCCTTCCGCATCTGACCTGCGGGGTGGTGGACGCCGCGTACGGTCATCGCCCTCCGCGGACAGGTCACCCCGGCTCCGGGGGAGTTCCGCCGCTGCGCGCCGCAGACGGCTGAGCTCCCTGGGATGCCTTACGACCTCGCCGGCCGACCTCCCCGCGTCCACGGGCTTGGCCTGTCGGCCGACCCGTCGAACTCCTCAAGAACGCAGCCGAGACGCGGGACGGTCATGAGCGCGCGAAGTTCCGGCACTGGAACCGGCGAGGATGCCGCCGACGGCTGCAACACCCGCCAGGGGGTCCTGCGCCTGTTCTGCTGAGGCGTCAACTCCCGCCGCGCAGCCCCGCCCGCGAACGGCCTGGACGATCGCGGGGTCCGGAGCTGCCGTCCGTCTCGCTTTCCGTGCCCAGGCAGTTGAGCAACGGCCTCTCGCCATCCGTGACGTGTGGGGCAAACGACCGACACACTCAGCGACCGGACCGGGCTACTGTCCCGTCGTACGGGGCTGACACCGACCACAACAAAAGCCTCTTATCTCCTGCCGAGGTCGTAGACCAACTCGGCTTCATCCGTCCGAGCAAGCTCATTGGCCTGCTCTTTTGATCCGGAGACCCATGGCTTCCTCCAGCAAGATCCGCAGCGTCCTGCGCAAGACCGCGGTTCCCCTGACCGCCACACTCCTCGCCCTTGGCATCAGTGCCTCCATGACCACTCCCGCCGCGGCGTCCAACTCCTACAACGGCAACACCTATATCCAGGGCGCCGGAGACTTCACGGACGACTGGACCGACGAGGGCATCGTCGCCGAGTTCGGGGGCTACAACCGGAATTCCAACGCCACGTGCCTGTGGCAGAAGATCGTCTTCTGGGCGGATTCTTCCAGCGGTGGCCACAGGGACCAGATCGACGGCTACTTCGGCCACAACACCACCATCGCCACACATACGTGGCAGGCCAACTACATGAGCCCCGTTGACGCTGATGGCTCGGTGGGGAAGGACACCTGGGCCGCCGCGGGCAAGCGACTCAGGGACACGGACGGCGACGGGACGGTCGACAAGTACGACGGCCGGTACAGGGACATCGCGATCTCACGTGTCAACGGGGTCTACCACTTCGCCGACGCCGACGGGAACGACCGAAAGGCCAGCTACGACGCCCGAACCTGCACCATCGTCTAGTGCTGTGATCGCGTAGGTGTGCCGGTTTGGTGGCCGTGGCGGTTGGATGTGGGGTGACGTCCGGTCCGACCGCTGGAGGCGCGGTGGCTGAGCCCGTCCGTGTGTGCACACCAACCGACCAGGAGAGGCAGAAGCTGCAGCAGATCGTGCGCCGGGGCAGCACCAGCTCGGTGCGCTACCGGCGGGCGATGACGCTGCTGGCCTCGGCCGGCCGACGGGAACCGCGTGCCGGTAGTCGCTTACTCGTGGCGGCCGACGAGGACACGATGCGCGATGTGATCCATCGGTTCAACGAGATTGGCCTGGCCTGTCTGGACCCCCGATGGGCGGGAGGCCGTCCCCGCCTGCTCAGCCCTGACGACGAGGACTTCGTTGCGGCGACGGCCACCGCCCGACCGGCCAAGCTCGGCCAGCCCTTCACCCGCTGGTCGTCACGCAACGATCCAGTTCGAGGCATCGTTCGAGGCCGGAAGAAGAACAGGCTCAGGACATCGGCGACAGTTATGCGTCACGCCTTTGGTAAGGCATGCCCGAGCGATACGCGTGCGCTCCTGAGCTCGCGCGTTGGCGTCAGGAACGAAGGGCGCGCAGGCCGGTGCGGATTTCGTTGACCAGGATCTCGGGCTGTTCCATAGCGGCGAAGTGCCCGCCCTTGTCGGCCTCGCCGTAGTGGATCAGATTGCTGTAGGTGTCTTCGATCCAGCTTCGTGGCAGGCGTGGGATGTCCCTCGGGAAGACGGTCACCGCAACCGGAAGCGTCAGTTTCGGGCCGGCGAGAGTGCCCGACTTGTTCTCCCAGTAGATGCGACCGGACGACGCTGCGCTGTTGGTGAACCAGTAGAGGGATATCGCGTCGAGCATGTCGTCGATGCCGAGGGCGTCTTCGGCGAGCCCGTGGTTGTCGGTCTTGGACTGGAACTTCTCGTAGATCCAGGCTGCCTGACCGGCCGGAGAGTCCGCCAGGGCGAATCCGACAGTTTCCGGCTTCGTGCGCTGAAGGTGGTTCGACCCACCGAGATCGCCGGTGTAGAGGGCGAGGGTCTCCACGGCGTAGCGTTGTTCGGGCGACAAGGTGTCGGGTATCTGGGCGGGGAAGGCATATTGGGTGTTCAGATGAATTCCCAGAAGCCCCTCAGGTTGCATGGCCCCGAGGGCGGTGGTGACGACGGCACCCCAGTCGCCGCCTTGCGCGGCCCATCTCGCGTAGCCGAGACGCTTCATGAGCTTCACCCATGCGCTTGCGGTGCGCGATACGGTCCATCCGGTTTCCGTGGGTTTCTGGGAGAACCCGAACCCGGGGAGTGACGGGACGACGACGTCGAATGAGTCGGCGGCGTCTCCTCCAAATGAAACCGGATCGGTCAGCGGGCCGATCAGCTTCAGGAACTCGACGATCGAGCCCGGCCATCCGTGCGTGAGTATCAGCGGCATCGCGTTGGGGTTCTTGGACCTGACGTGGATGAAGTGGATGTCCAGTCCATCGATTTCGGTCAGGAATTGGGGGAAGCGATTGAGTTCGGACTCAAGGCGCTGCCAGTCGTAGCGGTGCTCCCAGTGGTCGACCAGAGACCTGGCGTTCTCTACGCGAACCCCTTGTGACCAGTCGCCCACCGTTTCCGGATCCGGCCATCGAGTTTTGGCCAGTCGCTGCTTCGCGTCGTCGATCTCCGCATCCGAGATCGAGACGGCGAACGGGCGGACGAGGGTCGAGGGCGGCGGTGTCGGTGCGGTCATTGTCTTCTTCACCCTTCTCCTGAGCTTCGAAGCACAGCGCAACCTTTCATTGCACGCTGGTGTGCAACACATTCCACTGCGCACCGCTGTACAGTGAATCTCACTGTACAGCGGTGTGCAGTCAACTTCACTGTACACCGCTGTGCAATGATGGTGTCGTGCCCGCCGAGTCCTCCCGCGTGCGCTCGATGAACGAGACACGCAATCGCATCCTCGACGTCGCCCTCGATGTGCTGGGGGAGAACCCCGACGCCGCAATGGGCGACATCGCCTCCGCCGCCGGCGTCGTCCGTCGCACGGTCTATGACCATTTCCCCTCGCGCCTCGACCTGGTTCGGACGCTCGCAGAACGGGCGGTCACCGAGGTGGCAGCCGTGCTCACCGAAGTCGAGGCCTCCGATGCAGACGCGGATGCGGCGTGGGCCGAATTCATCGCTCGTGTCTGGCCGGTGGCGCACCGGTACCGAGTGCTGTTGGCGCTGCGCCGTGGCGAGTACGGCGAGGCGATCCACGCCCTGCTCGGGCCAGTCGATGAGCTCCTTGCCGACCTTGTGAAACGGGGCCAGGACAGCGACGTGTTCGCGCAGCACCTGCCGCCAGGCATTCTGAGCCAGGTTGCCTACGGCGCCGTGTTCGCCATCGCGGACAGCGACCTGTCGAACGGGAGCCTCGGCGCCCGAGCAGCGACGATCACGAGCCTGCTGATGCTGGGAGTTCCCGAGGCGCGTGCGATCGCTCTCGTGGGCAGCCAGCCCTGACCCGTAGTGCTCGAGCGGGGCCGCGGATCGTCTTGCTCCGGACACGACATCGTCACCGCACCCCACCACGTCCGGCGAATCCCCAGATGAGCGATCCAGTTCGAGGCATTGGTCGGCGCGGGAAGAAGAGCAAGCTCAGTGGCGGCGCTAAATCCTCGATGAGCGCTGCCGTCGGTTCGAGCGCTACGGAGCGACCACGACCTCCGCGAATGCGGGTCGCAGCTCAGGGGGAGGCATCTGGTCGGTGACCAGGAGGTCGATGGTCGACAGGTCGCCGAGGGCCATCGCCTTCTTGCGGTCGAACTTGGTGTGGTCGGCGGCGACAACGACCCGGTCCGCGAGGTCGAGAAGGGTGCGGCGTACTTCGACTTCGGCGGGGTCGAAGTAGGTGATCCCACGGTCGATGGACAGTCCTCCGCAGCCGAGGATCATCAGGTCCAGATGGATCTGGGGCCGTTCCTGTGCGGCGGTTGGAGCGACCAGGCTCAGTTCGGGTGTCATGAGCCCGCCCAGGACGAGAACCCGGCTCTTCGTGTCGCGCAGTTCGAACGCCGCATTTCGCCGCTGGGATCGATGAACCTGCGTCGGTTCAAGCCCAGGGTGTTCAAGTGCCGTGACACGGTCCGACGGCTGATGGTTATGCCCTCCGCTTGAAGCTCGAACGCGATCCTTGCCGCCGACCACTTCTGGGTGCGTCGGAGGTGCTCGATACGGACGATCACGTCGGCGGCCGTCGCTGTGGGCTGTTGGCGGGGCGTTGAGGGACGGTCCAGCAGTCCCAGCTCGCCATGGCGGCGATATCGGTTCACCCACGTGGATGCGCATGCGCGTGAGATGCCCATCTCCGCGGCCACGTGGGCGATGGGCCGACTCGCGCAGCGTTCGATCAGACGACGGCGGCCCTCGGGCGACAGGGGCGCGTTGCGGTGGGTCACTGTTGACCATCCCCGATGGCAGCGGATGCCTTCTGGTCGGGTGACAGCGGGGCCACTCCCAAATGCTCGCCACGCAGACCCGACTGCTCAGCCATGTCGACCAGCGCGCGAGCATGGTCAGCGTGGGTGATACGACTGGTCAGGTCCCCGACCTCGGTGAGTGCGTATCCGCCGGTGGGTTTTGTGTCCGGGGCGAAGTCTCCCGCAGGACTCACGGCTGTCCACTGCAGGTCGGAGGCTTTGACCGCCTCCAGCGCAATGCGGTGTCCCAAGGAGAACGGCCGGTACTCCACAGGAAAGCCGTCGGTGTCGACGGCCGGGACTCCGGAGGGACCGGGCAGCAACGAGGCGATGCTCACCCAGACCGGCCGGGTAACCCCCGCGCCCTGCAGACCGGTCACCAAGCCATGTGCCGCGGCCTGGAAGAAGTCTCTCGGGTCGGTGTCAGTGGGCGCCACCGCCGCGATCGCAACATCGTGGCCCGATGCTGCCCGTGCCACTGCTTCCGGGGCCGTGATATCCGCGTCCGCGCTTCTCAATGACGTTACGCGGTGCCCACGTGCGGTCGCCTCGGCCACCGCGGCGCTGCCCGTCCTGCCACCTGCTCCGAAGATCACGATTCTCATCATGCACTCGACGCTGGGCGAGCCCCCGGTTACCGATGGGGTACCTACACTTGGGCTATGCGCCGGCTCTCGCCCGAGACGTTTGACGAACTGTGTCCCTCCTCGATGCTGCCGATCCGGATGCAGAACAAGTGGGCGCCATTGGTCATGCGCCTGCTCAGCGAGGGGGCTCAGCCGTTCAGCGAGCTGCGCAGGGCACTGCCGAGGACGAGCCCCAAAGAGCTCACCCGGGCACTGCGGTCACTCGTCCGTGACGGATTCATCACCCATGACGCCGGCGCCGACTCTCCCGGCTACAGCCTCACTCCACTCGGGCAAAGCCTCCTCACCGTCCTCCTGGACGTCTACGCCTGGACCGCTGAGCACTGGGACGAAGTCGTCGACGCCCGCGAGCGCGCAGACCGTGCAGGGACCGGTTCGCCTGTCACCAACGTCCTGACCCGCGACACCTGGATGGTCGCTTTCAAGGCGTCGTCCGTACACACAAGGAAAGGGAGCCCATCGCCGGTGCGAAAGCCCTTCGTCAGAAGCCCGGTGTCGTCGACGACCAGGACGGGGCCTCGGTCGCCGAGGTGTTCCACGACGTAGTCGCGTACGTCGTCCAGGACCTCGTCGGCGTCCCACCCGATCCGGTTCAGCGAGGGGTGGATGCGATCGGGGCCTGCATGTCTGGCTTCTTCCGCCGGCGTCCAGTCGTTCTTTCGCTGCAGCGGCGCGATCAGTCCACGCGGATGGGCTCGCGTGGACTGACGCGGTTCCTCGCGGGTGAACCGGTGCACGAATTGCTCATGCGGAGTGCCCAGTTCACCCGTCCACAACCTGACACCAGCTGGGCAGTCCTGTCAGGTGTCTGCCTGGCTGGTTGGTCAGTTGGCTGAGTGTGTGTGTCCGCATAGTGATCACTGATGCGATGCGGAACCCGGACGGGCCCGCATGCCGCTCAGCCGGTCAGTGGTGTGCAGTGCACGTTGTTCGCTCCGCCGCTCTGGCCGGAGATCCGTCCCCAGTAGCTCACGCAGTGCCCGGGGTGGCCGATGTACGCCGGCCCGGCGTAGGTCGTGTAGAGACCGTCATCGAACTCGGGGTCGACGTCCTGGGCGTCCGTGAGCGCTGCCAGCATGGCCACCGCGGTGCCGGGTCGGGCGCGTACGGTGACCACGCAGTCCTGTCCGGTGGAGGGGTTGTAGGTCAGGTAGACCGTGCCTGCTGTGCCGACCGGGGTCGAGTGGACCACGGTGTAGCCCGCCCCGCAGACACCGTTGTACTTCGCCAGGGGCGTCGCCGCCCCTGCCTGCGGCGCGACGGCTCCCATGGCGCCGATCACGGCGGCTGTGGCCGCTCCGACTGTTGCGGCACGCTGAATGATGTTCATGTGAATCCCCCGTTTCGTCGACTGCTCCAACAGCTTGTCGACTTCGAAGGGTTTGACCGTCGTTACCCGACGAGCGTTGTGTGCCACCCGGGACCGGTTACGGACCCCGGACACGAAGTGAACGGGTCCGTGACCGTTCCTCCTGAGCACCGTGGAGAGGGCGATGGCGGTGAGGCGGCCGGTCACGAGGAGCGCTGCAAGGGGGGTGTGAGTGTTATGGCCGACAGTCGGGCGCCGTGAACGAGGTGCTGTCCCATGGACAGCGAGGCGAGACGCGTCGAGGCCCAGTGCACGCTGTCCGGGGGGAGCTCAGCAGGATCTCGGCGTCGGGTCGCTCTCTGCGCGGCAATGCTGCCGTCTTGCCCGCTTCTCCGATGTCACTACCTGCAGGGCATCGGCATGTTTTGGGGAGTTGTTCGTCGAGCGGTTGTCACGTCAAGGTGTTCAGCGTGGTGCGCACCTGTACGGCGTCGGGGTGGCCGAGATCGTCGAGGATGGCCAGGGCGCGCTGCCAGGTGTCGCGGGCGGCAGCGGTTTCGTCGGCGGCGTGGTGGCTGTCGCCGAGGCGGGTGAGGGTTTCGGCTTCGCCGAAGCGTTCACCGAGGTGCCGGTAGAGCTCCAGGGTCTGGCGGTAGCAGTCGGTGGCCTGCTGGTGCTGGCCGAGTTGGTGGTGGGCGTAGCCGTAGGCGTCCCAGGTGGCTGCCTTGACCCTGCGGTCTGCGGTGCCCTTGAGCAGGTCAAGTGCCCGTTTCCGCAACAGTGGAGCGGTGCGTGCGGCGCAGCCGCACACCTGCCAGGCCGATGCCGCGCAGCATCCGCGCGATCCGGTTGTGGTTGATCCGCCCGCCGTCGTCGCGGAGTTCGGCGGTGATCCTGGGGACGCCGTGGGTACCGTCGGACTCGCGGTGCACGGCCCGTATCCGGGCGGCGAGGCGAGCGTCGGCCGTCTGCCGGGCGGGGGTCCAGCGTCAGCGCAACCCCCTCAGAAGGGCCCGCTCCGACGGGGTGAGCGGTACGTCCGGCCGCACGCGTTCCGGGTGGTCGGGCCCCGGCCCGCGCAGTTCCAGGACCGACGCGGGCGCCGTCCCGTCCGCACTGCCGGGATGCACGCCCGTGTACATCCTTCCGTAGGCCACCATGGCCCGGTAGATCGAACGCAGTATGCGGCGGGCGAGAGAGAGTGCCACGGCTGACCTCACTTCAGTCGTCGCGATGTCGGGCCCCGCGTCGGCATCCTCCGGCGCGGGGCGCTTCGGGCGCGAGCACCTGCGAGGGCGTGCGGCTAGGCGGTCAGCACCTCGTGCTGGATCCGTCGCAGTCCCTCGGAGGGTTCAAGTCCGACCTCGTCGTGGAGGACTTGGCGGACGTCCTGGTACGCCTGCAGAGCCTCGCTGCGCCGGCCCGAGCGTTCGAGAGCGACGATGAGTCGGCCGTGCAGCCATTCGTTCAACGAGTCCTGTGCGATCAGATACCGGAGTTCCGGAATCAGCGCCCGGTGCCGGCCGAGTTCGAGATCGGCCTCGATCCTTATTTCGAGGGCGCGTTTGCGTTGTTCCCTGAGGTGGACGAGATGGGCCTCCAGAAGAGGACCCGTCGCCACATCGGCCAGTGCCGGGCCGTGCCACAGGCCGAATGCTCGGTGGACCTGCCGTGCCGCTTCAGCGGGCTTTCCCGAGTCGAAGGCGCTGGAGGCGCAGTCGATCAGCCGAAGGAACTCCATGGCGTCGATCTGCCCGTCCCGGACCACGAGGGCATAACCGCGCTGCCGTGTCTCCAGCGAGACCGAGCTGTCGGGGTCGGTGCATTCCGCCAGAAGTCGCCGGAGGTGGTACATGTACGTCTGTACGGTCGTCACCGCGGTTTTGGGCGGATTCTGATCCCAGAGCTCCTCGATGATGGATTCGATGTACACGACCTGGTTCACATGTAACGCCATCAGTGCCAGAACGCATCGGGCTTTGGGTGCCGAAATTCTGCCCACTTTTCCATTGGCGACTATTTCGACGGATCCGAGGACCTTGATTTCAAGCATCTGCTCCTGCTTCACGTCAGCTTTCCAGAGCAACTTGTCGATCTCGATCCTCTCAGTGATGCCGGTATGGTCAAGGTTTCTCTTGTTGCCCTTTTTGCGGCAACATGTTGCCTTGTGTGGAAACGAGATCATAAAAAGCAAAAGGGCAGTACGCGGATCAGCTCTGCCAGCTGTGCGCGGCGCGGAAGACAGGGGGCCGCCAGGCAGCCGTGGAGCGAGGGGCCGGAGGGGCGGTGTGTGCGGCTCGGGCGACGAGGACGGCCGTGAGGGCGGCCAGTTCCTCGGGGGTGGCGTTGCCGCGTTTCACGCTGACGAGAGTGCTCATGGGGAACGGACTCCTTGGACGGCCTCACTGGGGAGGGTTGCCGTGTTTGCGGGAGGGCAGGTCGGCGTGCTTGGTCTGGAGCATGGCGAGGGAGGAGATGAGGACCTCGCGGGTCTCGGCCGGGTCGATGACGTCGTCGACCAGGCCGCGCTCGGCCGCGT
>NZ_JAIHON010000030.1 GCF_021173675.1 Streptomyces lincolnensis
CCTCACCCGCCGCCGCGTCGACGTCCTGCACGCCATGCTCAAGCACAGCACCCTCTACCAACCCGGGCACCAACAAACAGCCTGACCAAGCCCACAGACCTTGACCGAACAGATAGAAGCACCCCCCATGCTCATTCCGATCTGAGCGGATGCCTGTGCCGTCATGCAGAGGAGCATCGTCGCCATGCCGACCGCGATACCCGAACGCAGTGCGAGCTCCACATGGCTGCCCAGCAGTGCGTCCGCTACGAAGGCGGCTGAGGGCAAGAGGGCGAGGAAGCGTCGTTCGCCGGGCCGCGAGACAGTCGATCCCGACGACGAACCACCCACAGAAGTGCGAAGAACGCAGTGGAGACGACATCGGTACGGAACCCCACCGAGGACAGACCGTTTCCGGGGATGCCACCGTTCCCGCCGCCCGAACCACCCGTTCCCGTCCCCATGCTCTGCATCAAGCCCTTGGGCAGACGTACGGTGCCGTGGCCGAGCAGCGCCGATGCCGTGAACAGGACCAGGGTGGCGGCGAGTGCCCCGCCGAACCGCG
Organism: Streptomyces lincolnensis; assembly: GCF_021173675.1. GTDB lineage: Bacteria > Actinomycetota > Actinomycetes > Streptomycetales > Streptomycetaceae > Streptomyces > Streptomyces lincolnensis_B. The sequence goes on from NZ_JAIHON010000030.1 coordinate 545, forward strand.
CCCAGAGCAGATCGGGTGTCGGGCGGGCCCGGCGACGCAAAGGCCGGAGGAAGCCGACCGCGAGCACTATGGTCTCCAGGAACGTCAGGGGCAGTGGTAGCGCGGACACCTGCCCGCCCAGTTCGAGGGTGAGACCATCACCTGGCATATCGCCCGGCGTCCCGGTCTGACCTCCGCTGGTCGCGGCCGAGCCGGAGTCGAGTGTGAGGTGACCGCCGACGGCCATGCTCAAAAGGGCCGGCACCAGCCGGGACAGCGCAGTGCTGTTCTGGGCACCGAGCGCGAGTGCCGCGGTGACGCCGCAGGCCGACATCATCGCGGCCGCGGCGGTGACGGCGGCGCCGCCCTCCAGGGCGTGGCGACCGACGCTGCCGCGTGGTGCGGGGACAGGCGAGGACGAAGCGGGCATCGGAAGGCTCCTCCGAGGACGGGGGACCGGCTCATGGCCATGCCGAACGGCGCTTGACGGGCCGGAATTCATAGAGGTCGTGCAGGGCACCCTCGTCCGGATGGACGAGGCGGTACCGGAGTGACAGCCGACAGTGGCAGTTGCTGCTGGTTGTTCACCGGGAGATCTGTGGGAGTTGGCCGAGAGGCGGAACGGCGGCGGTGTCGGATTCGTGCCGAGACGAGGGCTGGCGTGGTCCGGGATCCGCTGCCGCCTCCAGCTGAGGTTCGCCGGCTGCCGCGACATTCCCAGGGCAATGATCAGCAGAACATTCCAGCCACTGGCGGTCAGGCACCGTGCCCTGGGTTGCGACGGACCCTGTATGGCAGCAAGGGGGGTAGAGGCAGCGCCGACCGAGGCTGCGAAGCCTGCCGTAGCGCTGTGATCAGGCCACCGTCACCTGACTCTCTGTCAGTTCTCGCATTTCTCTCCCGGGTCTCCCAGTGGAGTGGGTGAGAGTCGGGCTCTGCTCGCGTCCCCCTATGGAGCCGCACCCCATGTCCCGTCTCCGCCTGAGGAAGCCATGTCACCCACCCCGCACGGCACGGCTTTCACGCACAGCCCCGGCCGGACCGTCGCCTTCCAATCCCCTGGCGGGACCGCCCACGCCGGCTCCGGGAAGGCGAGCGTGGAGATCGTCGTGCCCGTCTACAACGAGGAACGCGCTCTGCCCGGCTGCCTGCGTACCCTGCACGCCCGGCTGACCGAGGGCTTTCCGTTCCCCTGGCGCATCACCGTCGCCGACAACGCCAGCACAGACGGCACGCTCACCGTCGCCCGCCGCCTCGCGGAGGAACTGCCTGGCGTTGATGCCGTGCACCTGGAACGCAAAGGCCGGGGCCTCGCCCTGCGCATCGTGTGGGGGTGCAGCGACGCGGACATCGTGGCCTACATGGACGTGGACCTGTCCACCGGTCTCGACGGGCTGCTGCCGCTCGTCGCCCCGCTCGCCACGGGGCACTCCGACATCGCGATCGGCAGTCGGCTGGCCCCGGGTGCGCGTACCGTGCGCGGGCCGCGCCGCGAGTTCGTCTCCCGCTGCTACAACGGAATCATCCGGCTCACCCACGGCGTCCGCTTCACTGACGCCCAGTGCGGCTTCAAGGCCGCCCGTACGGAGGTGCTGCGCCCTCTGCTGAAGGTGACCCGGGACGACGCCTGGTTCTTCGACACCGAACTCCTGCTGCTCGCCGAGCACAACGGGCTGCGCGTCCACGAGGTGCCGGTCGACTGGGTGGAGGACGTCGACACCAGGGTCGACGTGGTGAGCACGGCTACCGATGACCTCAAGGGCCTGTGGCGGATGGCGCGGCTCAAGGCCTCCGGCGCCGCCCGTGTCGAACTGCCCCGCCGCCCCGCACCGGCCGCCGAGCACCCGGACGCCGTTCTCGCGCCGCCCACGGGGCGGGGCGTGCTGTCGTGGGAGGTCGGCTGCTTCATCGCGATCGGCATCGCCTCCACCATCGGGCAGGCGCTGCTGTACTGGTTGCTGCGCGGCTGGTGGCAGCCCGCTGCCGCCAACCTGGTGTCGCTGCTGATCCTGACGGTGCTGAACACCGAGGCGAACCGCCGTCTCACCTTCCGGAAGGCCGCAACCCGGCCCGCGCGGGCGCATCTGGGCGCGGGCGCCCTGTTCGTACTCGGCTACCTGGTCACCTCCGGAGCGGTGCTGTGGTTCAAGCACACCGACCCCGGGGCCTCGGCGGCCGCCGAGACCGCCGTCCTGGCCGCCGCGTCCGTCGCGGTCACCGCCGTCCGCTTCGCCGTGCTGCGGCTCGCTGTCTTCCGCCGCAAGACCACCGCCTGACCCAAGCTGCGCCATCGAGACTTCTGACGAGAGCTGATTCCCTTCCATGAACGAGTCCCACCGGGCCCTGTCCGTCACCCCAGTGTCTGACGGTCTCTCGGAAACTCCTCCTCGCTCCCTGCCCGCCTGGGCGGCGCCGGCCGCTCTCGGCGTGATCCTGCTCGTCGCAGCCGTGCTGTACGGCTGGGCGCTCGGCTCGTTGGGCTGGGGCAACAGCTACTACTCCGCGGCCGTGAAGTCGATGGGGAAGAGCTGGACCTACTTCCTCTTCGGCTCCTACGACCCGGCCGGGGTCGTCACTGTCGACAAGCCACCGGCCGCGCTGTGGCCCCAGGTCATCAGCAGCAAGATCTTCGGGCTGCACGGGTGGGCGCTGATCCTTCCGCAGGTGATCGAGGGCGTGGCCGGCGTGTTCGTGCTGCACCGCACCGTGCGCCGCTGGGCAGGGGAGCAGGCCGCACTGCTCGCCGCCCTGGTGATGACCCTCACCCCCATCACCGTGGCCATCAACCGGGACAACAACCCCGACACGCTGCTCGTCCTGCTGCTGGTGTCGGCGGCGTACGCGCTCACCCGTGCCCTGCAGGCAGAGGGCCGGGCGGCGACCTGGTGGCTGTGCGCGAGCGGGTTCCTGATCGGGTGCGGCTTCCTCACCAAGATGCTCGCGGCCTGGATGGTGGTGCCCTCGTTCGCCCTCGCCTGGCTGGTGGCGGGGAGCGGTGCCTGGGCCGCGAGGGTCGGGCGGCTGCTGGGCGCGGGAGCCGTCCTGGTGGCGTCGTCCCTGTGGTGGGTTGCGATGGTGGCGCTCTGGCCGGGGGACCGGCCCTACATCGGTGGCAGCGAGAACGGGTCGGCCTGGGACCTGGTGGTCGGCTACAACGGACTCGGCCGGGTCTTCGGCTCCAGCGACGGCTCGTCGCAGGCCATGGCTGGCATGGGTGGGGGATTCGGCGGCGAGGCGGGTCTCGGCCGCATGTTCAACACCCAGGTCGGCGGGCAGATCAGCTGGCTGCTGCCGACCTGCGCCGTAGCCTTGGCGCTCGCGGTGGTGTGCACAGTCCTGTACCGCCGCGGGCGACTGGACCAGTCCGGCGTGCTGCCCGCCTCGGGTTGGCTGCTGTGGGGGAGCTGGCTGATCGTGTGCGTGGCCGTGTTCTCCACGCAGAAGGGCATCTTCCACCCGTACTACACCACCCAGTTGGCCCCGGCGATCGCCGCCCTGTGCGGTGGGATGCTGGCCACCCTGATCCGTGTTCACCGGGCCGGTGTGGCGTGGGCTGTCTGGGCCGGCGCGGCGGCCGTGGCGGTGACGGTCGGCTGGGCGATGGTTCTCGTCCGCCGTACGCCGGACTGGAACGGGTGGCTGATCTGGCCCGTGCTGCTGATCGGCTGCGCGGCGATCGCACTCCTTCTGTCCCGGCGCGGTGGCAACCTGCTCCTGGCCGGGGCGGCTGCCGCGGTGGTGTCCATGCTCGTGGCACCTGGGGCGTGGGCGGCGAGCGTGTCGGCTTCGTCGGGTTCGTCGAATCTCATGGGCGGCGCCAACCCGACAGCGGGACCGAGGAGTTCGCTGTCGGCCTTCGGATTGTCTGGCATACCTGGGCAGGGCTCGTCTGGGAATCAGGGGTCGTCGGGAATGCCTTCCGGGATGCCCTCGGGTATGGAGGGTTTCCCGGGCGGGGGTTCCGACTCGGGGCAGCAGAACGGGCAGCCGTCCGGGGGGATGCCGTCGGGGATGCCCGGTGGTGACCAGGGCGGTATGCCGAGCGGCCTCCCCAGCGGCATGCCCGGTGTGTCCGATGGCTCAGGATCGGCTTCTGGCGGTCTTCCCGCTTTCCCCGGCGGATCCGGCGCGATGTCCGGCGGATTCGGTGGTTCCAGCGGCTCGGCACTCACCTCCGACCAGCGCAAGATGCTCGACTACGCCGTGAAGCACTCACCGAAGGCCCGGATCAAGCTCGCTGTGTCAGGCGGCGCCAACGCCACCAGCGCGTTCATCCTGAACAGTGACGAGACGGTGATCGGCATGGGCGGCTTCATGGGCTCCGACGACGCGCCCTCGGTCGCCCAGCTGAAGAAATGGACCGGGAACGGTGAGCTGCGCTACATCGTTGGATCGGACAACGCCGGCGGTGGAGCGATGACGAGGCCCGGCATGTCACAGGAGAACGCCACTGGCCGCTCGGAGTGGATCTCCAAGAACTGCACCAAGGTCTCGGCGTCGGCGTACGGAGGCAGCACGACGTCTCAGCAGGAGACGGGTAGTGAGGTGCTCTTCGGTGCCTCGGTGCTCTACGACTGCGCCGCTCGGTGAACGGCAACAGAACGGACCGCACAGCACGATGACAGAGCAGCCCGGGGACAGGGCGCGATACAGGCTCCTCGTGGTCGAGGACGAACCCAGCATCCGCACCCTGTTGGAGTCCACCCTCCGGCTCACCGGATACGAGGTGAGCGCCGCGGAGAACGGCCAGTCCGCCCTCGTCGAGATCCAACGGCGGGAGCCGCACCTGGTGCTGCTCGACGTGATGCTCCCCGACCTGGACGGCTTCGAGGTCACACAACGATTGCGGGCGGCCGGAAACGACGTACCCGTGCTGTTCCTCACCGCCCGCATCGACGTCGACGACCGCATCACGGGGCTGAGCTCCGGCGGCGACGACTATGTCACGAAGCCGTTCCACATCGACGAAGTGCTGCTCCGCATCGAGGCCATCCTGCGCCGCACGGTCGTCCAGGGTTCGGAACCGCTCATTGCGGAGACCGTGCTGCGTTACGCCGACCTTGAGCTCGACGAGGGCGCTCACGAGGTGCACCGCGCCGGGCACTACGTTCCGTTGTCGCCGACCGAGTTCAAGCTGCTCGCCTATCTGATGGCCAACCCGGGCCGGGTCCTGACCAAGGCTCAGATTCTCGATCACGTGTGGAGCTACGACTTCGCCGGAGATGCCCGGATCGTCGAGACGTACGTGAGGTACGTGCGCAAGAAGGTCGACCGCCTCGGGCCGCCACTCATCCACACGGTGCGCGGCATCGGCTACTGCCTGCGGCTGCCGCGCGAGCCGGGTGGGACGGCGGAGCCGTGAGCCGGCTGCTGCCCCGAATCCCCGGGTCCCTGCGGCGGCGCCTGATCCTGGCGGCGGCGCTGCTGGCGACGGTCGCCGTCGCCGTCTCCCAGCTCATCGGGTTCTTGGTGCTGCGCTCATGGCTGTTGGACCGGGTCGACCAGCAACTGGCCGACTTCCACCCACCCGGACCGGCTTACTTCGAGGCTCTCAAGGACAACAACCCCGGGGACCGTCCCGACGTCCTGCCCTCGGACTTCCGTGTCTACTTCTACGACGGCTCCGGTCGGCGGATGGCCGTGTCGCTCGGTGCCGACGGCAAGCCAGGTCCACGGATCGGGGATTCGGTGGCGCAGCTCGGTCTGCACGTCGGCCGTCCAGGGACGGTGGCATCCGTCAGCGGCGACAGCCGGTGGAGAGTTCTGCTGAGTTCCGGTCCGCAGGACATGCACGCCGTGGTGGCTCTGCCGCTGGACACCGTCGACGCCACCACGTCCAAGATTCTCTGGCTGAACGCGGTGTTGCTGGTGCTCACCGTCGCCGCCCTGCTCGCGCTGGGCCGCTGGGTGGTACGGCTGGGCCTGCTCCCGCTGACTCGTATGGAGCACACCGCCGAGCGCATCGGAGCGGGGCAACTGGATCTGCGACTCCCCGACATCGATGCGCGCACCGAGATCGGCCGGCTCGGCCGGGTGCTGAACTCCATGCTGGAGAGGCTGCAGTTGGCGCTTCGTGAACGGGAGACATCCGAGGCGCGCATGCGACGTTTCGTCGCCGACGCCGGCCACGAACTGCGCACTCCACTCACCGCCATCCAGGGCTACGCACAGCTCGCACTCCTCCGGGAGCGCCTGTCGGCCCATGAGCAGACCGAGACCCACCAGTTGATCGCCCAGAACGCGGAGCGGATGGGTCTCCTCGTCGACGACCTCCAACTTCTCGCCCAGTTGGACAGGGAACCGTCGTACGACAAAAACCCGGTGGACCTGCTCTCCCTGGCGGCGGACGCCGTGCGGACCGCCGCCCTGCACGGGGCGAGCCATCCGGTCGATCTGGGCCCCCTGTCGGACCCGGCGGGCAACGGCGAACTGGATGTGGTCGAGGCCGTCGGCGACCCCCATCGGCTGAGACAGATCGTCGACAATCTACTGTCCAACGCCCGTGTCCACACCCCGGCCGGCACTGCGGTCCACGTCAGGGTGGGTGAGACCCGGGTGGGCGTGAACACCTGCGGATCCGACCGCCCGGGGGTCGTTGGCGCGTCACCACCCCTGCCGGACGGTACGCCTGCCGGCGTGGTGGAAGTAGCGGACGAAGGGCCCGGGCTCACGGCCCAGGACGCCAAGCACGTCTTCGAGCGCTTCTACCGTGCTGACCCTTCCCGCTCCCGCACCCACGGTGGTAGTGGCCTGGGCCTCTCGATTGCCGCCGCGGTCGCGGAAGGCCACGGTGGCCGCCTCGAACTCGACACCGCGCCGGGCAGAGGATGCACCTTCCGCCTTGTCCTCCCCGCGGGGCGTTCGGACGGGCGATCCAGCGGCGTCTCCGGCTGATCGCCGCCGGTCCTGCCACTGTGCGCCGGCCCGCCGGTGGGTGGCGAAGAGGGGGACCCTGATGTACCCAGGCCCTGCTCAGTCACTTCGCTCGGGTCGCCGCCCAGCCGTGCGTCCAGTTGCTACCGCTGTGGCGGCCGTCCGCCCGACGAGCAGGACAGCGCTGGTGACCGATGCGTCCTCTGCCTGGTGTCTGTGGGCTCGACGGTGCCCCACGAGGCTGCCCGCCCATCCCAGCAGGAAGGCGGCCGGGACGGAGACCAGAACCGGGGTGCTGTGGTCGAACCAGGCGAAGTCCGCGTTCGGCAAGAAGGCCTGAGAGCTGCCTGAGGCGGAGGGCGAGGACACGGCAAGGCCGCCACTCAGGATGATTCCGCCGTACACGGCCCACAGCAGCCCCGTTCGGTTGAAGCGGTCCCAGTAGAACGTGTAGAGCAGAACGGGGGCCACGGTCGATGCGGCCACTGCCATGGCGAGCTGAGCCAGGAAAGCGGTTGAGCGTCCCTGCGCCAGTACGGCGAGCAGGATGCCGAGGACGCCGAAGAGCAGGACGGCTATGCGCGCCACCATCAGTTCACGCGTGGGGTCGGACTGCCTGCGCTGAACGAGATGGTGGTACGTGTCCCGGGCCAGGGCGGCGGCCGCTGCCAGCGTGGTGGCGCCCACGACGGCGAGCACGCTGAGAAAGATCGCGCAGGCGAGCGCGGTGAAAAGCAGACGGCTCATGCCACTTCCCAGCCGGTCGTCCAGACTGCTGGCCACGAGCATCAGGGAGTCGTCCGCATTGGACTGCCCGGAGAGAATGGTGTCAGCACCGACTCGGGCCGATGCCCCCATGCCCAGAATGACCACGGTGACGCACACGAGCGCGACGACACCGGTCGCGTACCGGACGGAGCGGCGTGCTGTGGCGGTGTCCCTTGCCGCAGAGACGCGGCTGAGGACGTGAGGCATGCAGACGCCGCCCAGGACGGTCATGACCTGGCCCGCGGCAATGTCCAGACGTGGTGTCGGTCCGACGTTGATGAGGCCACCGGTACTCAGATACCGGCCGGGACGGATGCTGTGCGCGTCCGCGGCGGTGAGCAGGGAGCCGACATCTCCGTGGAAGAGGCGGAGCACGGCCAAGGACGCGAAGATCATGGCCGCGAGCGTGACGGCAGCGGCGATCACCTGTATGACGGTGAGCCCCTTGGCGCCGCTGAGCATGCCGCAGGTGACCACCAGGCCTCCGATGAGCACGGTGCACATCTGCTGCACCCCGATGCCGGAAAACCCGAGGAATGCCGCGGTGACGTTTCCGGCGGCCATGAGCTGAGCCACGAGGTACGGAGCGGTGACCGCGAGGGTGACCACCGCGGCGGCCACCCGAGGCGCGGTGCCCGGCGCCCGGAGCGAGAAGAGGTCGCCGAGGGTGAGGGAGCCGCTGAGCTGCAGAGGGCGTGCCAGCAGAAGGAGGACACCCATCGACAGAAGCACGCTGGTCGCGGCGGTGATGCCGTCGAAGCCGACGGTTGCCACCACACCGGTCACGCTGAGCAGCAAAGATGTCGAGACATAGCATCCCGCCAAGGCCAGGCCGTTCTTCAACGCCGAACCCTGCCGGTCACCGATGTAGAACTCCGACGGAGAGTCTCCGCGCAGGCCCGCGAAGACCGAGCCGAAGAGGGCGAGGACCATGAAGAGCATGAAGGAGCTGAGGACCAAGGCGTAGGGATCATCGGCCGCCGCCGCGAGGAAGGTGCTGCTGTGATTCATCTGAACCCTCCGATCTGCTGGACGGGCACGGCGGTTGCGTTCGCCTCGGCCGGTGCGTGCTGCAGCGGGTCCAGCAGGCGTGCACTGCGATGGTCGAAGCGGCGGGCCGTTGCCAGCAGGGCCACTGCCTGGAGCAGATACAGCGACAGGCCCACAGACATGTCGGTGCTGAACAGTCGCGTGGCGAGCAGATCGCCAGGGAGCGCGATCAGGGTGACCGCGGTGCCGAAGCACAGGGCGTTGGGTACGAGGTAGGACAAGTCCAGGTGCGCTGCCCGTCGACGCGCTTGGGACAGCGGCGACTGGGCGGCGTGATCGGGGAACCTGTGGTGCTTTGGTGGCTGAGCTGAGAGTCGCATCGCTACCTTCACGTGCTGGTCGGGTGTGGGTCGGTCGGCGGCCGCTCTGGGAGCCGACCCCGAGCCGCAGGGCAGCGCTTGGACAACGGGCGGCAGCGCCTGGCGGCCCGGACGTGGGGGAGGGCTGTCGTCGTCGAGCGGCCGGGGCAGCGGCAACCGCGGCGGAGAGCCGCCGGCGAGGCGTCGACGCAGGCGCAGACGATACCGGAAGCGTTCGTGAATGTCCTCTGATGTGAAACTTGAGTTCTGTCAAGCGGGACAATAGTGTCGGTGGCGTGGAGTGGTTGTATCGCCAGCGCTGAGAGCTGAGCACTCCTGTCGAGGACCGGTGAGCCGGTCGGATGTGTGGAACCAGCCTTTGGTCGGGGTGAGGAGGACCTGTGTGACAGAGCGGCAGCTTTCGTCCGAGCCGCAACCTCGGGTTCCTGCTTGCCTCACCGTGCTGACCCCTTCCGCTCCCGTGTCCGCGGCGACGATGACCTCTTCGGCATGGGCGGAGCGGAGGCACTTCCTGCTGACGCCGGGTGTCGCGGAGGCGGTCCGCTTTCGCCGAGGCGGGGGAAGCAGGCCGCGCCCGGTCAAGGGCCAGGGGCGTGCTCCCTGCGGTATCCAAAGCAAAAGTCCTGTATCAGCGCTGTTTGGGAAGTAGGTTTCCGCATGCCTTACCGGTGGAAGGTCGCCCCCGAGGACCTGTTCGTCGAGCGGTACTGGCAGATGGTGAACAACGGTTTGCCTTCCGCGGACGTCGACACCGTCCGATCGACGGTCACTGACATGTGGCTCGACGAGCCGGGCGGCTGGGTGTACGAGTGGTCGCGACTGGCCGCCGGATATGCGGAGCTTGGTGAGCATCAGCTTGCGGCGCTGGCCTACGGATGGGCGAAGTTTCCCACGCTGGCTGACGACGCCAAGCGTACGGCGCTGGAGCGCCAGCTCAAGCAATACCTGCTTGCCGCTCCCGGTTTCAAGGTCGGGTTTCAGCGCCGGGCCGTCCAGGTGCCCTGCGGCGAGGGGGTCACCGCTGTACCCGCGCACTTTCTCACTCCGCCGGGCTGGTCAGGCAACGCCCCCGTCCTGCTCGCCAGCGGCGGAGTGGACACCTGGAAAATGGATCTGCACGGGCTCTTCGAGGCGGTGGCCCTGCGAACTGGTATGGGCGTGCTGGCCTTTGACATACCGGGCACGGGTGAATGCGCTGGCCCCATGGACTCGGAGGACGGCGCTGACCTGGTGCGCGCCCTGGCCATCGAGGCGCGGGCGCTTGGCAACGGGCGCGTCCTGCATCTCGGCATATCGATGGGCGGTCATTTCTCGGCCTGCTCGGGCCTGGCGGGGGATGTCGACGCGGCGATCGTCATCGGCGGTCCCATCGAAGCGGCATTCGCCCGGGATCGGACCTTCGCGTATGGCATGGAAGGCAGCGTCGGCAATGCGTTAGGGTTCGACCATGAACCGAATGATGCGCAACTGGCCCGGATCTGGCCGCCGTTTGACCTGCGTCCACTGCTCAACCTGAACACGAACGTGCCGATGCTGGTCATCAATGGTGCCGGTGATGTCCATGTTCCACAGCAGGACACCCTTGTTTTCGTCGGCCGCCGGGACACGGAAGTCCACTTGCTTCCAGACACCGGACACTGCGCCGCTTCCAAGATGCCCCAGGTGCTTGAGTTGATGTTCGAATGGATCGACCGCCACCAGCTGTCGTCTGCGGGCAGGTGACGTGTTGGACATCGACCTGGCCGTGCGTCCATAACCCTTGTTTGCGGTTGCCCGCAGTGTTGCGAGTAATTGCCCTTCTTCATGACGGCGCGGAGCGGGGCTCCAAGTCAGCTTGTCGGCTGAGTTGTGACAGATGGCCTCGCCGGCCCATAGATGGAACGAGTTGCACAGTGACAAAGGTTGTACTGATCCATGGAGCTTGGCACGGAGCTTGGTGCTGGGACGGCGTCGTCGCCGAGTTGCAGCATCGCGGTGTCGAGGCGACAGCCGTCGAACTGCCACTGACCGGCTTTGCTGAGGATGTTGCCGCAGCTCGCTCAGCGATCCAGGCTGCGGGAGGCGACGCGATCGTCGTCGGGCACTCCTACGGTGGGCGGGTGATCACCCAGGCTGCGACCGGCCTTCCTGTGACCCGGCTCGTCTATGTCGCGGCGTTTCTCGGTGATCCGCGCGATGAGGACGTGCCGGCGACAAGCAGCCTCCTCAGCGCGTCACTCCTCATCGACGGACTGGAGCTGAGGGTGGATCCCCAGGCGGCCGCCGCCGTGTTTTACGGCGATGCCGACGCGCAGGCGGCCACCGCCTGGGTCGCGCGCCTGCGCCCCATGCCGCTGGAGGGCCCCAGCGTGTCGGACGCCGAAGCTGCGTGGCGCTCGATTCCGAGCACCTACCTCGTGTGCACGAACGACCAGGCTCTGCCGCCGGTGTCGCAGCGCAAGATGGCAGCGAACGCATCCGAGGTCATCGAGTGGCCCACGGACCACGCGCCGTTCCTGACGCGTCCGGCTGAACTCGCGGAACTGATCGTCGGAGGTACGCCTGCCGGTCGCGGCCGCCGCTGAAAGCAGCGTGGTGGCACAACGAACGCAGTGGTGGGGGCGATTGCCGACGTAGGGACTTCTGCGCAGTTGTGGCCCACGAACGTCCCCGGCTGTCCGGCGCTTCGGCCTCCCACTAGAGGCCAACGCCGTTCCCGGCACGCGTCGTGGTGTGCTTCGTGCTCGCCCTGCCTTCTTAGCTGGCACTTTCGTAAACACAGCGGCAGCGTCTGCACGTTCGACCGCCCCTTGGTTCGCACGGCGGCCCTCGTGGAGTGCGGGCACACGGGCTCTGGTGGGCTCGGCTTCGGAGCCGATGACGTCGATGAACTCACTTACGCGTTAGGCCTGTTGGTACACCTGCATGCATCGATGACGCTCCTGCCGACCGACGCCGACTACTACGCGCCCAACTTCTTTCGGGCAGTGCAGGACACCGGGGCCCGTTCCGTGCCGCGCTCCAGCCGCAAGTGGCGCCCGACTGTACGCCGCCGCTGCCCGGCAGCTCCTACTTCACCGCGATCCTGCCGCGCCGCCACCGAGCCAGGGACGACGGGTACGGTCGGCGCCCACGCGGACAACGCGGCCTGTGAAAGATCCACGCGTCCCTGTAACGCGAGACGCTCCCGGGCACCCGCGCCTACGGCGAAGCCGACACAAGAAGCGAACGCCGACGCCCGCCTCCCCAGCCCCACGCGGTGACGCACTGTGCACTTCCAGCGGTGCTGCTCTTGTGTGTGGGCGGCTGCGGCGAGGGACCGGAGCGTCGCGGTGGCCCACTCGGTGATCTATTCGCCGTCGCCGCCAGCTTGTGAGGCGGGTTCCGTGTGCGCAGCGCTGGGGGCCCTCTTCAACAGAATGACCGCAGTGCGGGACACGCCTGTCCCGTTTAGCGGTCATCCACCCTTGACTTGCTGGACCCCCTCGGCTTCACTTGTCCTATCGAGCGACATTGCAGTCCTATTATTCAGGACATAGCGGGGGGCTTGGTGAGGAGGTCATGCACGATGAGAGACGTTGCAGGCAAGGTCGCGTTCGTTACCGGAGCGGCCAGTGGCATCGGTCTGGGAATAGCCCGAGCCTTCGCGGAAAGCGGTATGAAGGTCATCGTCACTGACGTCAGCGAGGACCACCTGGCCAAGGCCCGCGACCTGCTGACGCAGGCTGGCGGCTCCTTCCACTTCATCCCCCTGGACGTAACCGATCGCATCGATTGGCAGCGGGCGGCGGATGAGGCTGAGCATGTGTTCGGGCACGTCCATGTCCTGGTGAACAACGCAGGGATCAGTTCGCTCGGGCGGATCGCGGAAGCGGGCTACGACGACTGGGACCGGATTCTCGGGGTCGACCTCGGTGGGGTCGTGAACGGCGTGCAGGCTTTCCTGGGCAGGATGCTCGCGCACGGCCAGGGCGGCCACATCATCTCCACGGCGTCCATGGCGGCGCTGACGCCCTTGAACATCTCCGGGATCTACTCGGTGGCCAAGCGCGGAGTGCTGGGCATGATGGAGGCCCTGCGCGCCGAACTGCTCGATTCAGACATAGGCGTATCGGTTCTCTGTCCGGGCCTGACACGCAACAACACCTGGGGGGACCGCTCCCCCCTGCCGTCAAACAGCCCAGGTGGCCCGCCGCTGCCGCCGCGGGGCTCGCCGATGGATGCGGGGATGGAGGCCGTCGAGGTCGGGCGCCGAGTGCTCGAGGGAATGCGTCGGAACGACATGTACGTACTCACCCACGCCGAGTTCCGCGAGGATATCGCGCGGTATTTCGATCCTCTGCTGACGGCCTGTGAGGCAGCGCCCGACCGCGCGCTGCCGGGCGGCGGTCCGCCGCCTGACCTGTGGGGCGCTGTCTACACAGCGCAGGGACGGACCGGAAACCGCGGTCCGGTCGGGGAGGGAGACTGAGATGCGGGACCTTTCGGGAAAGGTCGCGTTCATCACCGGGGGCGCCTCCGGTATCGGGCTCGGCATGGCGAAGGCGTTATCCCGAGCCGGCATGAAAGTGGTCGTCGTCGATATCAGGGACGACCATCTGGCGGCGGCCGAAGAGACTCTGGCGCGAGGCGGAGCGGAGTTCCACCTCATCAAATTGGACGTGGCCGACCGTGAGGCCTGGTCCAGGGCGGCCGATGAGGCCGAGCGGGTCTTCTCCCGTATCCACGTGTTGTGCAACAACGCGGGAATCGGCGTCCTCACCCCCATCGCACAGGCCACCTGGGAGGACTGGGACTGGTTGCTGGGGGTCAATCTCGGCGGCGTCATCAATGGTGTCACCACTGTTCTGCCGCGAATTCGTGCGCACAGGGAAGGCGGCCATGTGATGGCAACGGCCTCGCTCGGCGGTATCACGGTCGCCGGTGACGGCGGAGTCTATTCCACCGCCAAATTCGGCGTCGTCGCGATGATGGAGTGCCTGCGCGAGGACTTGGCGGCCGAGGACATCGGGGTCACGGTCCTCTGCCCTTCGGCGGTCAACACGAACATCCACGATCACGGCGACATGCGCCCGGAGCGATACCGGGTCGACAGTTCCGACCTCGGACCGCACGACGCCGGCCCGGACCCCGAGATGTTGAAGGGCATGCTCGCGTCGTTCGGCAGCGATCCGTTGGAGGTTGGCCGTCAGGTACTACACGCCATCCGCCACGACGAGCCCTACGTGTTCACCGAACGCATGGCCAAGGGCCTGATCGAACTCCGGCGGGAGGCGCTCCTCGCCCTGATACCGGATGAAGAACCCGATCTCGAACGCCTCGCGGCCGACAGGGCGATGCGCCGCGCCCTCACCGAATTGTTTGGCTGAAGCACCGGTCCGTTCTCGCCGACCCTGCTCTCGGTCTTCTCGCGTCGGGCTTACACGCGCGACAACCAGTAATCGATTTCTCGGAGGCAGCAGCATGCACATAGGAATAGCCACAGGTCTTCAGCACTATGGTCCGGACGGCGAGGAGGCCGACTACCCGGACGGCCAGTTCATACGCGAGGAGGTGGAACGGTGGGTGCTCGCGGAGGAGCTGGGTCTGGACTCGGTCTGGCTCACTGAGCACCACTTCACCCGCCACTCCCTCGCTCCGGACCCTCTGATGTTCCTGTCCTACCTCGCCGGCCGCACGCGGCGGATCCGGTTGGGTACCCAGGTGCTCGTCCTGCCCTGGCACGACCCGGTCCGTCTGGCCGAACAGATCATCACCCTCGACGAGGTGTCCAACGGCCGGGCGATCATCGGACTCGGGCGTGGCATGGCGCCGCGCGAGTACAAGGGCCTGCGCATTGACCCGGAGGCGGCGCGACAGCGCTACGACGAGATGCTGCAGCTCCTCGTGGACGGACTGGAGACGGGCGTGATGGAGGGCGGCGAGTTCTTCCAGCAGCCGCGGGTGGAGCTGCGCCCGCGACCGGGCCGTTCCTTCAAGGGGCGGTTGTTCGCGGCCCTCGGCTCTCCCGACAGCCAGCGCCAGGCCGGCCGGCTGGGACTGGGGCAGCTGACGACCACCACACTTCCGTTCAAGGTGCCCGAAGGCGGGCTGCCGATCGACAGCTACCTGAACGCATGGCGGGAAGCGCACGCCCCCGACAACAAGCCTCCGGCGCCTTTCGCCTCAAGCATCATCGTGGTGGACGAGAGCGCGGACCGTGCGCAGGAGATCGCCCGCCTGTACGGGGGCAACGCGCAGCGCGTCGGCATCTGGCACTACCAGATGCGTGGCCGTCCGGCCTACGGGCCCATCCCGGCGATCGAGACCGACGAGGACGTGGAGCGCATGGTGGACGGCTTCGTCTCGCAGATCATCGCGGGTACCCCGGACCAGGTGCTGAAACGACTGGAGGAGACGCGCGACCAGATCCATCCGCAGGGAATGTTCCCGCAGCTGTTCTTCGGCGGGATGCCTCACGATGAGGCGGTGCGTAACATGCGGTGCTTCGCCGAGCACTGCGTGCCGGAGATCAAGAGCTGGCCGGCGTGCAGCAGCATCGACGGGGATGCCACGGAATCCGCGGCGGTCGCCAGTGAGGCCGGTGTGCGATGACTACATCCGAACCGGTCCAGGTGAGCGGGCTTGACGGGACGTTGTTCCGAGCGGAAGCCATCGCGCCCGAAACAGCCGAGTTCAACCTACGACTTCGCGAGCTGGTGAAGGGCGGGCCCGGTCCCGAGGCGGGGGGCGGCATTCCGATGCCTCCCACACAGCCTTCGGAGCGGGCACGCACCATCCGGATAGCGGGGCGGGGCGGTCACGAACTGGCTTTGCGGGTCATCGCTCCGGACCGCCCCAAGGGCGTCTACCTGAACTTCCACGGCGGCGGGTTCGTCAGTGGCAGCGCGGCGCAGTCGGATCAGGAGCTGGAGCGGATCGCGCGGAACACCGGGCTCGCCTGCATCGACGTGGACTACCGGCTGGCGCCCGCGCACCCTCACCCCGCGGCATGGGATGACGCCGAGTCCGCGGCGCTGTGGCTGATCGAGAATGCGAAGTCGGAGTTCGGCACCGATGCGCTCGCGATCGGTGGCCTGTCGGCGGGCGCGACACTCGCGGCCTCCGTCCTGGTCCGGCTGCGCGAGCGCCTTGGGTCCACCGGGTTCCAGGCGGCGAACCTGGTCTTCGGGAATTTCGACCTCTCGATGACCCCGAGCCAGACCCTGCTCGGCGCCAACGCGCTGCCGGTTTCGGTGGACATGATCCGAGCATGCACGAACGCGGTCGCGCCCCTGAGCGAACAACGCCAGGATCCGGATCTGTCGCCTCTGTTCGCGGACCTGCGGGATCTTCCGATGGCGTTGTTCACGGTAGGCACTCTGGATCCGTTCCTGGACGACTCGTTGTTCATGCACGCCCGCTGGATCGCGGCCGGCAACGAGGCCGAAATAGCTGTCTATCCCGGCGGCGGGCATGTCTTCACCGCAGCCCCCATCCCTCTCGCGGACCAGGCGAACGACCGCATCGATGCCTTTCTCCGCCAGGTCGGGCGCGGGCCGGAGGCGCCTGCCCCCGAAGTCCGTCGGCAGTGACCACATCGCTGTTGACGAGCCCAGGGCAGCCAACGACGAGCGCCCTGGGCAGGCTGTCCGGGCGAAGTCACCCTTCTGCTCGTCGAAGTAAGCGTGGAGAGCGGCAGTGGCTGCCTGGCCCGGCTGCTGACGCGGGGACCGGTCCCGCGCTCAGTAGCAGGGCCAGGCCCTCATGGGCGCCCGCGACAGGGCGGGGAAACGAGCACTCGGAGGTGTAGTGATGACGGCGATTTCCACGACGAGCAGCTCTGAGAGCAGCTTTGATTCGGGCTACCTGTCACGGATGTTCCGCGACGCGATGGCCCAAGTCGTCACGCCGGTAACGGTCGTGACGGGAATCCAGGAGGGAGTTCCGCACGGTACAACGGTCAGCGCGTTCGCGTCCCTGTCGCTTTCCCCTCCGATGGTTCTCGTCTCCCTGGACCGGACGAGTGAGCTGTTGAGCATCGTGGGTCGGTCCGGCCGGTTCGGCGTCAACGTGCTGGGCTCGGCGCACTCGGATGTCGCCCTGCGCTTCGCCCGCAAGGGCGGGGCCGCCAAGTTCGCGGACACCCGATGGCTGCTCGACCATGGACTGCCGCGACTACCGAACGCGCTCGGCTGGCTGGCGTGTGAGACCGAGTCGATGGCCGACGGCGGGGACCATATGGTGCTGCTGGGGAAGGTCCTGCACGCCGACCATCGCGACGGCGCGCCCTTGACTTACTACGCGCGAAGGTTCGGCACCCACACGGTGCTGGACGGCGACCCGTGATCGTGGAGAACCGGAGTGAACTCCGCCCAGATGGCGCCGAAGGTGGCTCGGCTCGTCTCGGAACGTAGTGGTGTCGCGCTGACCCGACGGGCGAGTGAGCTTCAGGCGGCTCGGCCGATCGCACATCGCGTCCTGGCCAACTGCGTAGCCATCCGCTATGCACGCCACGGGAACGTCGGTAGCCGCTGTGCCGCGGGCCCGGCGCTGTACGAGGTGCCGCTGTGGATGGCCTCGGCGTGGCCGTCCACCGATACCGCCCTGCACGGCAGATGGCCACAGCGCATGACCTGGGTCCGACTCCACGCACGGGGCCTTCTGCGCACCGTTGAACGCGTCTCCTGCAGGGCACGCGGCGTTCTGCCTGTGGGTCAATGAAGTGATCGGCAGGCCTGCCCCTCGGGACTGGTACGCCCGCACGATCAGCCAGCCCTGGTGCTCACCCGTGGCCGTCGGGACATGGGTCGACAGGCCGGTCAAAAGTTGAGGCTGAGGCGGGGTCAGGTCAATGCTTCTGTCGTTTCCCCTTGGATTCTGTGTGACTGGAGGAGCCGTGATGTGGGCAGGCCGGGCATGGGTCTGCGCCGGGTCGCATCCCGGGGTGGATGCGACCCGGCGCGGTGACGGGAGCCGAGCTGTATGACGGGAGGTCGGCTCCGGTCACGTCAGGGGTGTCACCGATGGTGAGGTGACGTCAGGTAGTGCTGCCTGAGGAGTTCCCTGCCGTAGTCGTTGCCGTTGGGGGTGCGGATGATGGAGTGGACGTGCTTCTGCGTCGCGCCGCTGCCCTGCGTGGCGCCGTAGGCGCCGGCCAGCGGGCCCGGAGCCTGGCAGTCGACCTCGACCCAGACGACGGGGCTGTGCACGCGGACGTAGAAGGCGGAGTCGTCGGCGATGCCGCCGGCCCAGGTGACGTAGGTGTCGGAGATGTGCTGGGCGACCTCCGACATCCGTACCTTCGCGGTGTCCGCCTTGGCGCGGCCCACGAACGCCTCGACGATGCCGAGGAGCTTCTTGCGCTGGGCGGCGGTCAGCTTGCTGCCCTTCAGGCCCGTGTACTCCTGGACGGTGTTGTCGGAGAAGGCGCCGGCCTTCATCGATTCGTTGGACTTGGTCGTCGACTCGATCGCGACAGCCTGCTGATCCGCGGTGAGGGAGTTGATGAAGGCCAGTGACGCGACGACCTCCTCGTGGCAGACGGTGACCGTCTCGCCGTCGATCTCCATCGAGGTCGGTTCCGAGCCCCAGAAGCAGGGGCTCATGACGACCTGGCTGCCGAGGACGAAGTAGTTGATGACGAGGTGGTGGCCGTCGAACTGGAAGCCCCAGGGCTCGGTCGCCGACGGGGTGCCCATCACGGTCCAGTAGTAGGCGTCCTCGTTGAAGGAGTTCGTGTTGCCGATCGCCTCCCCGGCCGCCTGGTTGATCTTCCGGATCTTCTCGGTGGTCTCCAGGCCGTCGGCGCTGAGCGCGGCCTTCAGCAGGGCGGTGCCAAGGGCCTTCTGGTCGTCGCTGAGGTCGGCGAGGGACACGCCCTGGCGCTCGTAGGAGTCGATGTTGCTCCACAGCCGCCACTCGGTGGAGTGGATGGTGAACTGCGTGGACGTCTTCTGGTCGTCGGTGAGGCCGGCCAGGAACGCGTTCGCGGCCGCGATGACGGGAGCGGTGGCGACCTTCGTGGAGTGGATCGTGAACAGGTCGTCGATCCGCTTGCCGTCGGTGGTGAGGCCGAAGAAGTCCTCGGTGATCGTCTGGTTGCCGGGGCCTCCGGCACCGCCGCCCGGCCCGCCGCTGGGGGCACCGCTCGGGGCCGCGGAGGCGTCGGTGGTGACGTCGTCGGCCATCGCGGCCCAGGCGCCGGCACCACCCATGGTCACGACGGCTGTGGCACCGCTGGCGAAGAAGACCTTCCGCATGAAGTTACGGCGGCTCGCGTGAGCGCGGCGGCCGGACTCGGACTGCGGCTCCTCGGCGGTCGGCTCCCCGGTGTCGAGCTCGGTCATCGTCGCTCGTTCCCTTCGTCATGGGCGCGTCCACGCTGGACCGCCGTCGGCGATCACTGTGGAGGACCGAACTGAGGCTCACCTGAAGCGGTGGGCGACATCGCCGGCGGAGCACCTCAGGGGACGGCCGGAGAGTGGCTCTGAACTGGGTTTCTGTGGAACCGCTTAGAGTCCTTGACCGGGACGGGAACCGCCCTCGGGAGCGGCGTCGGCGCGAGGCAGAGTCACCGTGAACTCCGTGTCCCCCGGTTCGCTCTCGACGTGGATGCGGCCTCCGTGTGCCTCCGAGACAGCCGCTGCGATGGCCAGGCCCAACCCCGAACCGCTCTCCGAGCCGAGCGCGCGGGAACGGGAGGCGTCACCCCGGGAGAAGCGATCGAAAACCGAGGGGAGGAGGTCCGGTGGGATGCCGGGACCGTTGTCCTGGACGCGGATGACGCATTCTTCCTCGGTCGTTTCCACGCTGACGGTGATCTTCGTGCCTGCGGGCGTGTGCAGGCGGGCGTTGGCCAGGAGGTTGGCCACCACTTGGTGGAGCCGGGACTGATCGCCGATGACCGAGGCGTGGCCGTCCGGTAGGCGCAGCGCGAGGCGCCAGTCGTGGTCGGTTCCGGCCGCCCGCGCGTCCCACACCGCCTCGGCGACCAGGGTTGCCAGGTTCACCTCGGTCGACAGCAGTGGCCGCCCCTCGTCGAGGCGGGCGAGCAGCAGAAGGTCCTCGACCAGTCCCGTCATGCGCGCCGACTGGGCGGTGACACGCTGCCAGGCGAGTTCAGGGGGGATCTGCTGGTCTCCGTGGTTCATGAGCTCGGCGTATCCGGCGATCGAGGCGAGCGGGGTGCGCAGTTCGTGACTGGCGTCGGCGAGGAGACGCCGCATGCGTTCCTCGGTGCGCTGACGCTCGCCGAGCGAGGACTCGACATGGTCGATGAGACGGTTCAGCACCACGCCGACCTGGCCGGCCTCGGTACCGGGGTCGGTGTCCGACGTGGGGACACGGGTGAGCCCGGCGACTTCGCCGCGGTCCAGCGGCACCCGGGCGACTTCGGCGGCGGTGGCGGCGACCCGGCCGAGAGGGCGCAGCTGGCGTCGGATGACCGTGGTGGTGGTGGCGGCCGCGGCCGCCAGGCCGACGGAGGCGATGACGGTTTCGACGATGACCAGACGGTCCAGGACGCGCTGTATGCCGGCGGTCGGGAGCCCGGCCAGAACGGGTTCGCCGTCCCCGCCGATGGCGGTCACTCGGTAGGTGCCTAGGCCCGGGATGGTGCGGGTGTGCAGTGATCCGTCCGGGAGGATCCCGTCCAGGGCCGCACGCTGGGCCGCGGTGAGCATCCGCTGGTGCCCGTCCTCGGTCACCCACTCGGCGGCGACGATCCGATCGTCGACGAACCGGGCCGCGACGGTACCCGTGGGCTGTCCGCGCTCGTTGAGGAAACCCAGGTCCGTGGCGTCGCCCGGCCGGTGCTGCAACCCGCCCTGGCTTCGCTCGGCGGCGTCCGTGACGCGCTGGTCCAGATCTTCGTAGAGATAGACCTGCTGGACGGCCACCGTGGTGAGTGCCATGGCCCCGCAGACGACGGCCATGGTCACGGACACGAAGAGCACCAGGCGGAACCGCAACGAGTGCCTTCCCAGGCCGGGGCGGGACCGGCCACCCGTGCGGCGCAGGAGGCTTCTCATGCTCTGTTGTCCGCGGCTCTGATCGAGTAACCGACGCCGCGCACGGTGCGGATCATCGGGGCCCGCCCTTTGTCGATCTTCGAGCGGAGCCCGTAGATGTACACCTCGACCAGGTTTCCCTCGCCGTCGAAGGAGGCGTTCCAGACGTGGTCGAGGATCTGTGTCTTGCTGAGCACCTGGTGGGGGTGGTCCATGAGGAAGCGGAGCAGGTCGAACTCCTTGGCGGTGAGCGGGATCGGTGTGCCGCCCCGCTGTACCTCGTGGGTCTTCTCGGCCAGTACGAGGTCGCCCAGCACCCGTACGGACTCGTCATGCTCGGACGTTTCGGGGTGTCCCGCACGACGGAGCAGCCCGCGCAGGCGGAGCATGACCTCCTCCAGTGAGAACGGTTTGGTCACATAGTCGTCCGCGCCCGTGGACAGTCCGTCGAGCCGGTGTTCGAGCGCGTCCCGGGCGGTGAGCATCAGCACGGGCAGTCGGTGGTGCTCGCTCCGGAGATGGCGCAGGACCTGAAGGCCGTCCATGCCGGGCAGCATTCCGTCGAGGATGACGATGTCAGGGGCGCAGTCCCGTGCGATGCGCAGCGCGCTGTGCCCGTCCCGCGCAGGGAAGGGTCGCCATCCGGCCGCGGTCACGGCCGCGGACAGCAACTCGGTCAGTTCGGGCTCGTCGTCGACGATCAGCACGCGAACCGTGCCCTCGCGGGTTCCTGAGGTGCCAGACATGGTTCGACATTGTGGCAGCACTCGGTCGATCGGCCGGCGGCCGGTGAGCCGGACCACGCCTGCTCGCGCCGCTGCGCTACCCCGGCCAGTACGTCGATGCGGAAACGGGGCTGCACTACAACAACCGCTACTACGACCCCGACCTCGGCCGCTACACCACACCCGATCCTCTGGGACTGGCCCCAGCCGTCAACCACTACACCTACGTCCCCAACCCCTTCACCCTCGCCGGCTGCACGGCCGATCCGACCTGGGCGGGCGGGTCACCTTAACCCGCGACGAGCACGGGCGCCCCTACGAGATGAACGCCGTCATCACCAGGGACATGCTCGACGAGGGCACCCACGCCAGGAACTCGCTGGAGCCGCCCGGCTTCCTCGGCGGCGACTACAACCAGGCCCGCGGCCACCTGCTGGCCCGGATGCTCGGCGGATCCGGCGACACCCTTGTCAACACCCGAACCAAGAAGATCATGCGGCAGATGCACGGCCGAGCAGGATTCGACCTCCTCCGTCACCGCATCCTCCTGCAATAAGGAGAACGCACCGTCACACCGACTACGGAACAGAGCCGAACGTCTTACAGTCCCCCCTGGCTGCGTCCAGCCCTGGTGAGGCACGTATCGGCTGAGCCGAACCCGCCCTGCGCCGCTTGAGGAAGCGTCAGGGCGCGGTGCAGGTGTTGGTCATGGTGCCGAGTCCCTCGATGGTGGAGCACAGCACCCCGCCGGGGGCCATGAACCGGGGAGGCTTACAGGCGAGGCCGACACCTGAGGGGGTGCCGGTGAAGATCAGGTCCGCCGGCAGTAGTTCGCACACGCCGGACAGGTAGCTGATCAGGGTAGGGATGTCGAAGATCAGATCGCGAGTGCGGCCTTTCTGGACGGTGTCACCGTCATAGGTGGAGGACAGCGCGAGATCGGATGGGTCATCGAGTTCGTCGAGAGTGGTCAGCCAGGGGCCGATCGGGCTGAACGCCTTGTGGCTCTTGCCGAGACCGAACTGCGGAGGGGTTCCGCTCAGCTGCTTGGTGCGCTCGGAGATGTCCTGCCCGACACAGAACCCGGCGACATGGTCGAAGGCCTTGTCAGCGGGGATGTCGCGGCCGCCTTCGCCGATGACGACGACGAGTTCGAGCTCCCAGTCACAGGTATCGGTAGGCAGCGGTATCTTCGCGGCGGGCCCGGCCAGGCTGGAGGGGAACTTGGTGAAGACCAGCGGTGCCTCGGGGACGGGCGTGTCGGTCTCGGCGGTGTGGTCGACATAGTTCAGGCCGATTGCGAAGATCTGCCGCGGGTCGGTGACGGGAGGGCCGAGCCTGCTGGCGTCGGCTTTCAGCGTGGCCAGTGTCGTCCTGGTGTCCGGCTCAGGGCGGGTGGCGGCGAGCCAGCGGCGGATCTCCCTGATCCGGGAGACGACCGCGTCCGGCGAGGCAGAGAAGTGGCCGCCGGAGGCGGTGTGCAGGTCGATGACGCCTTCGGGCGTGACAACCACGGCGCGCCCGTCCAGGTTGGCGAGTTTCATGGGGGCCTTTCGGAAGAGGAGGGCCGGCGGCGTGGACCTGCCGCGGCCCTGGAGTGGGCAACGAGATCTACGACTTGGTTCGCGGCAGGAGCTCCTGCCGCGAACCAAGTTCCGGATCACGCCGAGGTCAGAGGGACCGGACCGTGCTGGGTGCGGAGTCGGCGAGGCTCATCCGTAGACCGGCGACGAGTTCGCGGACCAGGGACTCGACACCGTCGGAGGAAGCGGTGCCGAACACGTGGAAGTCGGGGCGGACCAGGATCACGTCACGGTCCCACTCGTCGAACCACTCGCCGTACACGTCCTCCACGTCGGTCACCGGTGCGTCCGGCCCGATGTGAACGGCGACGCCCCCGAGCCGTTCCCAGGCCTCGCGGGTCATGGGCGACAGCGATTCCATGGGGTCCCCGGCACGGCTGAGCAGCACATGCGCGCCCGCGCCGAACACGTCGTCGAAGCGGCCTTCGCGACCCTTGGTCCGCACGAGTCCCTGACGGCCCAGCCATCCAGCGTGCGGGTCGTCCGCGGCCAGCGACTCCGTGCCCATTCGCCACCCCGTCATCTCCGGCGCCTCGACGCGCTTCTCCCTGAGCAGCGCGTCCCGCTCGGCGCACGCCTCGGGGTCGATCAGGCAGAGGAAGCCGCCGACCATGACGGCGTCCGAGATGAGCCGGCTCACATGGGGAATGCGCTCGCGGGCGTAGTCATCGAGGGTGTCCGCGGGCGCCAGCCCGCGCAGGACCAGGTCCAGACGCCAGGAGAGGGTCGCGACGTCGCGGATCCCGGAGTTCATGCCCTGCCCCAGGAACGGTGGCGTCAGATGGGCGGCGTCGCCGGCCAGCAGGACCCGTCCCTGCCGCCATTGCTGCGCCCAGCAGGCACGGAAGGTGTACGCCGCGTAACGCACCAGGTCCGCGTTCGTCTGATCCACGCCGCGCTCGGCGAGGAGTCGCCACACCGTCTCATCGGTGGCCATCTCCTCCTTCCGCTCCCCGGGCAGCAGCATGAACTCGAGACGGCGTCGTCCCGGCCCGGACGGCACCGAGGTCGTGGGACGCGGCGGGCCGAGTACCTGCCCCATGTACGGCATCCAGTCCCGTTCCACCGTGGGCTTGAGGTCGACCACCAGCCAGTCGGAGGAGAACTGGAGGTCGCCGTCCAGTGGGATGTCCATCAAATTCCGGACGGTACTCTGCGCTCCGTCGCAGCCGACGACGAACCGGGCGGTGTGCGTGACGTGGTCCGCCCCGGTGCGGGGGCCGCCGAGCTCGTCGGACGGGGCGAAGCGAACCCCTACGGCGTCCTCGACCTCCTCCAGCCCGGTCACCACCTGGCCCCTGACCAGCTGGATCCGCGGATGCGCTCTGACCTGTTCCTCCAGGACCGCCTCGAGATCCGGCTGGTTGAACGTTGCGTCGGGCCCCTCCGAGCGTCGGGGAAGCGGGACGGTCTGTGAGAGGAGGACCTCTCCCTCGGCGGTGACGTAGTCCAAGCTGTGGTTCTGCCCGTTCCATTCGAGGTGGGGCTTCAGCGGCTCGGAGGCCCCGGCCATGTGCAGCACGCGCAGCGACTCACGGCTGATGCCCACGGCCCGGGGGAGCGGGTAGGCGGAGGGCCGTCGCTCCACCACGAGAACCCGATGCCGATTGCGGGCCAGTAGCAGGCTGAGGGTGAGCCCCGTGGGCCCCGCGCCCACCACGATCACGTCGGCAGACTCCGCTACCGAGTCGGCGAGCGACCCCAGTTGTCCGTTGTTCTTTTCCATGGCGACTCCAATGGGTCGGTTGGTCACCAGGCTTGAGACGGCCCGACCAGGTCGATCCGCTCGGCCGGGAACAGGTCGCTCACGTCAGACGACCGCCAGTCCAGGTCCACCGGGTGGGCGACCTCGGCGAAGGTCAGGGCGAGGTCGAACAGCGCCCGCTCCTGGGGGGGCAGGTCGTCCACCGGAAACTGGTTCAGATGGGCGACGATCGCGTCGATGCGCGGCAGCAAGGCGTCGTAGAAGGTCCGCAGCTCCGGCATGTCGGCGGCGGCCATCGCACGCATCCTGGACTGCTGGCCGGTCAGCCGCCACCGGTCCAGGAACGGCGCGAGGTCGGAGAATCCGCCGGGAAGCTCGTTGTGGAGTTCCATCACCGCGCTCCGATCAGCTCGTCGATGATGGCGTAGCGGTGCTGCAGGGCGAACTCCTGCAGGGAGAGGTTGATGCTGTCGATGGCGCCCGACTCCAGGCCGCGCTGTACGTCCTCCATGGCCGACAGGTCCTCACGGGCGACGGTGTACTGCAACCCGCGCGTGTAGGCCTGGGCCAGCCGGTCTCCCGCATGCCGGGCCGTGCGGGCATAGAGATCGAAGATCAACCGTGTGTTCTCCCGGTCGATGGGCCAGACGGTGACCACGCTGTACCAGTGCGGGCCGTTGAGGATGGCGACGTTGGGGAAGTACTGGACAATGTCGAAGAACCACGGCTGACTGCGCGTCCGGTTCACCCCGGGCGGCAGCAGGCTGAAGTCGGTCTCCACCGCGGGCGTGAGCTTGCGGCCCTGCGCGAACAGGGCTCGTTCGGCAGGCGGCCCCAGGTACTCGGGATTGGCCGGGGTGACGACGCGGATGTGCCGGTCGTAGACGTCGATAAGGGGCGTATGGCGCATCGGGTTGTCCTTGCCGGCCAGCTTGGGCTGGGTGCGCCGGTGCAGGAAGACTGTGTGATAGCCCTCCGAGAAGGAGTCCATCGCGATGTTCCAGTTGGCCCGGACGTCGGCGGAGAAGGTGCCGATCTTCTCCATCTCGGTGTAGTAGCCCTCGAATCCGTCGGCGAGTTCGCCCAGCCACTCGGTGAGCCCGACCCCGTCCTCGCCGCCGAAGTACATGAAGATCAGTCCCGCCCACACCTCGGTCCGTACCGGGACCAGCCCCGTCTTCGCCTTGTCCACGCTGAGGAACTGACCCTCGTCGGGAACCGACCGCAACGAGCCGTCGGCGCTGTAGGACCAGCCGTGCAACCAGCAGGTGTGCGAGCTTGAGGTGCCGGCGGCCCACCCGCACTCGGTGGGCACGACCTTCTTGCCGCGATGACGGCACACGTTGTGGAAGCCCCGGATCACCCCGTCCTTGCCGCGCTTGACCAGCACAGAGGTTCGGAAGGTGGGGATATCCCGGACGAGGAAGCTTCCCGGCCTCGGCAGCTCGTTGGCGTTGCCGATCAGGAACCAGGACGGCCGGAAGACCTTCTCCAGTACCGCGTCGTAGTAGCCCTGCGTCAGCTTGTCCCGGACCGTCACCACGTCACGGAGCCGCGGGGGCGGCGCAGCCCCGGGGACGGAGCTGACGACAACATCGGACATGTTCACTCCCGTGAAATAGGATTCAAATCTCGCTTAACAGGACACTACTTATGAGGCGTCGGCCCTGGCGCCCTGGGCTTGCGGTCCCCGCCCTCGCGCGGCAACCACTGCCGACAGGTCGGGTCAAGCCGCCGCGGTCTCAGGCTGCGGCGGGTCGCCGGCCGGGCCGTGGTGTCCCCAGGCGCTGATGCGGTCGTAGGTCAGGACCTTCCAGGTGTCGTCCACCTCGGCCCCGCCGAACCCGAACTCCATGTGGAAGCCGGCCGGAGTGACGCTGTAGAAGCCGAAGGTCCGGTCATTGGCGTGCTTGCCCAGCTCCATGGCGATCGGTACCCCGGCAGCCCTCGCGCGGTCGTAGGCGAGACCGACGTTGTCCTGGGAGACGGTCTCGACCATGATGTGATTGAGGGTCTGCGGAAGCGTGACCGGCAACTCGATCAGGGCCAGCGAGTGGTGGCGGCGGTTGCAGTGGTAGAAGCTGCCCCGGACGACCATGCCGTGCTGCTCGACCACAAGGGTGTCGCTGAGGGTCAGGCCGAGGGCTTCGGTCGCGAACTTGTCGGCGGCATCGAGGCCTCCGTTCGCGGCGGACACGAAGTACACGACGTGCCCGAGTCCCTTGTTCTCGGTGACGAACCCGCCGGGCACCAGCTCCGACTCGAACGGGGTCTTCGCGTCGGCGAGGCCCCAGGCGAACTCCAGCACCGCTCCCCACGGCGCGCGGGTGCGGACGAGACCTCGCACCCGGCGGGACTCCCGCTCTTCGTCCGTGCCCTGGATCACCTCCGCGCCGGAGGCCGTGAGCGTCTCCACCGCCTCGTCGAAGTCGGCCTCGCTGTGGGCCACGAATCCGGCGTATGCGGCGTCGTCGGCAGGGCCTTCGTGCACGATCAGCCGATGCGCCTTTCCGTCGAGGCGCCAGGTGGGGGCTCCCTCGGTGGTCGGCTCGCCCGACTTCAGGCCGAGGATCGAGCTGAGGTAACGGCCGAGCCCGGCCGGGTCCTTGACCTCCACCCCGACGTATCCCAGTTCCAGCGACTTCTCCATCGGTCCTCCTTGAAACCTCTCGGAGCCTCTCAAGTGATGTGGCGCCGCGCGTGAGCTTGTGAAGGAGCAAGCCCTGTATGCAGATATCTCTCCTCAGGATGCACCAGTGGGTCAATCGGGCAGCTAAATACTGCAATGTTCTGGTAGCGCGGCACGGCCCGCTGGCACCATCAGGTATATCTGCATACAGTTATGCCGTCAACACTTCACCAAATGCTTATGCGTGAAGAATGTGGAGATGGCATGCCTAAGCACACAAAACGCGCAGGCGGGATATCTAGCACCCAGCAGGCCGCCTGGGGGTTCCACGCGACCGCCCGAAAGACTGCGAGCGCATCGCCGCGTAACCTGCATACAGATTCTGGCTTCATCCCAGCAAGCGCACGAGAACTGCCCGCCTTCCGGGCTAAGCTACATACACAAGTGTGGAGACAGAGGTTGAGAAGAAGGTGGGATCATGAGTCCGTCCGACGGTGGGTCGACGGCGGCGCCGGGCGTGGACGATGAACCCACTCAAGGCCACATCAACAACACGGCACAGGCCTACGCGCAGGTGCGACGGGCCATCATGACGTCCGAGCTGCGTCCGGGCCAGATCATTTCGCAGGTCCGGCTGGCCGCACAGCTCAACATCAGCCGTACCCCACTGCGTGAGGCCCTCCGGCAGCTCCAGACCGAAGGGCTCCTCGAAGGGGACTTCAACCGGCGGGTCCGGGTCGCGCCCATGAGTATCGACGACCTGGAGCAGATCGCGGCAATGCGGATCACCTTGGAGTCTCTCGGCGTACGGTCCAGTGTTCCCCGCCTCACCCACGCGGACCTCGCGCGCGCGGAGGCGGCCTGCCAGGCCATGGACGAGTGCTACGCTGCCCGTTTCAGCGAGGGCCGGAACTTCCGCGACCCCCACCGCGTCTTCCACACCACGCTCTTCGGCCAGGTCGGATCCCGGATGCGCGCGCAGTTGGAGGATCTGTGGGACCACGCCGAGCGCTACCGGACCTTCTACTTCGAAACCGCCCCGAGCGTGGACACGATCGCCCACATCGGCCATGACGAGCATGCCGCCATCCTCGCCGCCGCTCAGCGCCGAGATGGGCAGGAGTGCGGCATCCTCATCGCCCGGCACCTCGCGCGGACGGCGCTGACCAGCCTCGCCAGAATCGACGCCGCTCATGATCCGTGGCTCGTCCGTGATGCCGTCCGCCTCGCCACCAGCGGCACGGCCACGAGTACGAAGGCGAACTGAGCGCCCTTAAGGTCAGCCGCAGTTCGGCGCGGCGCCGGTCTCCGTGTCCCCTCGCCCGTGATCTGCGTCTTCAAGGCGCCGACCACGCCGCGGGGCGGCCTCGATCCCAGGCATCTCCGTCTGCTGCACCGAACCTGAGCCTGATCTTCCGCGTATGCGGCGCGCACCGCTCAGTGTGCGCCACCCCGATACGAGCCAGGAGGCCCGGCCATGCGCCTGGCGAACTACGACAATGGCTCTGTCCCGCGTGCCGCACTGCAAGTCGGCATAGGCACCGACCTGATCGACCTCGAGCGGGCAGCACTGTTGTACGGACGTGACGCGGCCTTCGCAGCGACACTGCGCGACGTGCACACGGCCCTGCGCGAGGGGCTTGCCCTCAAGCCGGTCGCCGAGAACGCCGTGGACCGGATCGAGCAGTTGAGGGAGTTCGGAACCCTGCACGCGCCGAACTCCGTAAGGCTGCCGGCGCCGGTTCCGGTCCCGCAGAAGTTCATCTGCCTGGGCCTCAACTACCACGACCATGCGGCCGAGGTGGGCGCTCCGATCCTCAAGGAGCCAATATTCTTCGCGAAGTTCGCCAACTCCCTGATCGGGCACCGCGAGACTGTGGTGCCGCCAAGGATCGCGACCTCGCTGGACTACGAGGCCGGGCCGGCCGTCGTCATCGGCCGGCCCCAGGCCTGGCGTCCCCGTGGAGCAGGCCCTGGACCACGTGGTCGGCGTCATGGTGCTGAACGACGTCACCGCCCGCGACCTCCGGTTCGCCAACCCCTTCGACACCCAGCAGCTCGCCATCCGGACCCGAGTCAACGGCGAGACGGTCCAGGGCTCCAGCACCAGTTCCATGATCTTCTCGGTGGCCGGGACCGTGTCGTTCCTCTCGCGGACCATGACCCTGGAGACCGGCGGCATCATCGCCACCGGCACCCCCGCCCGTGTCGGCGTCGCCCGCAAACAACAGCGGTTCCTCCAGACTGGGGACGTCATGGAAATCGACATCGAAGGTGTCGGAGTGCTGGCGAACCTCATCGGCGAGCCCGTCCAGCCCGTCGCGACCATCAGCCCGCGGTTTCAGGAGAGGCCAGCGCCCCCGGTCGCCGCGCCGATACCGAGGTCGACAACGTCCGGGGGTGGGCACCGGTTCGGCGTCTGGAAACACCACAACGACGTGGAGTCACGACGACACCTTCAACGGGCATTGCTTACAACGGAAGTGAGATCGAGTACGACGTAGCCATCGTGGGCTTCGGCCCCGTCGGCCAGCTGCTGAGTGCTCTCCTGGGACGTGCGGGCCATCGTGTGGTGGTCTTTGAACAGCATCAGGAAATCTACAGTCCGCCCAGGGCGGTGCGCTTCGACGGCGAGGCCATGCGGACCTTCCAGTGGCTCGGCATCGTCGGGGAGGTCGAGCACGAGATTCTCCGAGTCGCACACGCGCAAATGTGGGGTACGGACGGGAAGCCCGTGATCGATCTCGCGGGCGTTCCCGGCGACGGTGGTGGGCACCAGTCCGGCTGGGCCAGGTCCTACGCCTTCTACCAGCCCGTCCTGGACGGCGCCCTCGACCGTGCGGCCCGGGCCGCGGCCTCCGTGACCGTGGAACGCGGATGGGCCGCCGAGGCACTGGTGCTGCACGACGGGTGGGCCGAGCTCGTGGTGCGCCGCCGACCGGGCGAGGGCAAGGCCCCCGACCCCGCTGATCAGCCCAGGTCGGTCTCCGCGCGCTATGTCGTGGGAACCGACGGCGCCAACTTCTTCGTCCGGCGGACCTGTGGGATCGAACGCGTCGACCTCGGCTTCTCCGAGAGGTGGATCGTCGCCGACGTGCGTCCGCACGACATGTCGGAGTTCGAGCAGCTGCAGATGGTCCAGTACTGCGACTGCACCCGTCCCACGACCATCGCACCCAACGGGTGCACCCACCGGCGCTGGGAGTTCGTGCTCCTGGAAGACGAGCGTGCCGAGGACTTCGTCGGCAACGAGGACCGGATCTGGGAGCTTCTCGCTCCGCACTGTCGCCGGGACCAGGGCATTCTGATCTGGCACACCGCCTACGCGTTCCGCTTGCTGCTCGCCGCTACCATGCGCGAGGGACGAGTACTGCTGGCCGGTGACGCGGCACACCAGATGCCCCCGTTCATCGGCGAAGGCAGGTGCAGCGGTCTGCGGGACGCGGCGAACCTCTCCTGGAAGCTCGAGGTCGTCCTGCGTGGCCGTGCGTCCGACGCGCTGCTGGACACCTACCACTCCGAGTGTTTCACCCAGAACATGGCCGTCGTCGAGTCGGCCATGGCGATGGCGATGGCGATGGCGATGGGCAGGGTGTGCTGTCTGCTCGACCCGGGGGCGGCCGCGGCACGCGACGCCGCGATGCGTTCGGGCCGGGCGCCGTCGTTGCCGCGGATGCCGGGTATCGGAGCAGGCCTCTGCCACAGCTCCGACGACGCCCGACTCGCGGGCTCTCCGGCGGTGCAGGCCCGTCTCGACGGGCCGTGGGGAACGGCTTTGGCGGACGAGGCCCTGGGGACGGGCTTCGGTGTGCTGACAACAGTGGGTGACCCGGAGGCGATCCTGCCGACAGATCAGCTGGCCTTTCCGAAGTGGATCGGCGGGTACGCGGTGCCTCTCGACGGGGCTGTGCCGGGAGCGCGCCGGGACTCGGACGGACGGCTTGCCGCCTGGCTCGCCGGCGCCGAGGCCGTGGCCACCCGACCGCACGGCTACACCTTCGGCAGCGTCCCGACGGTCGATCAACTGCCGTCACTGGTCGCGGAACTCCAGGGGGCAGAGGATTGGACGAGACAGTGAATGACGAATTGGATCATCTGGTCGGTACCTGGACCCTCGCGGGAGTCACCGAGTACAGCAGCGAGGGAACATCCAGAGAGCCGTACGGACAGCAGCCCAACGGGCAGTTGATCTACACCGCGGAAGGCTTCATGGCGGTCGTCATTCTGGCCGGCGGCGATGCCCCCGCGGTGAACTACGCTGGCGAGGTGAGCACCGACGGCATCGTCGTGTGTCATCACGTAAGAGTCGGCGCCCCGCCCTTCACCGGGGATCAGGTTCGCTTCGTGCGCTTTGACGGAAGTGATCGACTCGTGCTGGCCAGCGATCAGCCAGGCCGACCCCGTATCGAGCTCAGGTGGGTGCGGTCGCGAGCAGGGCGGCTGACAAGGGCTGTGGCGCAATCGAGATGACCTCTCGCCTCACCGAACCTGTGCTCCTGGGCCTGGCAGTCCTCGCCGTCGCAGCCGCGTGAAACCCTGACAGCCCTGCCCTGGCCAAGCGTGGCCCTGTGAACGAGACGACCGACCCAGTTCGTGGACATGCCGACCGGCGCCTGACGCGAGTCCGTCCAGGAAGTGTTTCGATCGGCAGCAGGGACCGCCTCACCAGCCGGGTCCGTTCCGCCGACCGCGGGGGGTTCCTCATGCGGATCGTCAACCCGCAGGGATCACTGATGGCGGCGGAAGCGATGGGCGCGGGGTACGCGGCGGTTGAGTGTCCTGCAGAGCTCGGTGTCGGGAAGATCGGGGAAGGGCATGCCGGCGGCGCGGTGATGGGTTCGGGACTCCTGGAGGGTGTGGAGGGCGTCGTGCTGCCGGCCGGCGGCGCCGTAGAGGCGGGCAAGGAGGAAGCTGGTCTGAGCGGCGCCGACGTGGTCGCGAGGGCCGGTGAGGGCTTGCTCTGCCAGCGTGATGGCGTCGCTGAGGCGATGTGCCTCGGCGTATAGCAGGACTTGCAGGGTCAGTGCCCTGCTGTGGCCTCGGTGGTCGCCGCAGGCGTCGGTCTCCTGGAGCGCGCGGCTGATCAGTTCGGCGGCGGTGGGGTCGCCGTCGTAGAGCGCCATATCGGCCAGCCCCAGGGTGGTCCAGGTGTGCCCGCGGTGGTCCTGGACGGCGTGCAGGAGTTGGGCAGCGTGTTCGTAGTGGGTGTGGGCCGCGGCCCACCGGGGATCCTGTGAGGGAGGGCTTGTGACGGGGCGCCCGGGCCAGGGGCCTGTGTACCAGCGGCGGGGGAGCGGGCAACCGCCCACCGTGCTCTCTTTCTCGGTGTCGGCGCGGGTGCGCAGGATCCAGCCGACACCGCGGGTTTCCTCGTTGGCGGCGAACAGGGCCTCGGCTTGGTCGAGTTGGGCGAGGGCTTCGGTGTAGTGAGTGTGGTGCCGGCTGATCACCGCCTTTTCCCGCAGGGTCCAGGCCAGTCCGCGTTCCAGCGGCAGGGCTCTGAAGAGACTTTCGGCCGCGGTGAGGGTTTGCGCCGCGTTCTGCAGCTCGCCCTGCTGGCGTTGCAGGATTCCCAGGTTGCCCAGGGCGTCGCTTTCGCCGTGTGCGTCGCCCGAGCTGTGGAAGAGAGCGATCGCTTCGCTGAAGCACTCTGCGGCCCTGCCCACGTCACTGCCGCCGTCACGCAAGGCTTCGCCGAGGTTGCGCAGCAGCGCGGCACGGGCCCCGCCACCCCCCAGGCGGTCGGCCGCGTCCAGAGCCAGCTCATGGAGCTGGCAGCTGATGTCCCAGCGCCACTGATGCTCCAGAGCGATGCTCATCGCGTCGGTGAGCTCCCAGCACAGCTCCCACCACCTGCGGGCGTGACCTGCTCCGAGAGGTAGTCCGGAAAGGCGGTCCCCTGGCCGGACGGGCTGACCGGATGGTCCGCGAGATCTCCGCTCGTGTCCCCTCGCAGGATTAGCCCCATCGTCCTTGCGGCGACTGGCAACCAGATCAGATGCGTGGCCCATAGGTGAGATGGACGGCAGGGCAACCTTCCCGCGCTCGGCGAGACTGATCCGGTTATCCGCCTACGCCCCGGGCCGGAGTCGGGGTCAGCTGGCTGGCAGGACGCGCACTGGCAGCGAAGACCACGAGCGCAGGGTGTTGTTGAGGTGCCGCCTCGGCTCGCCGGCCAGCTCCAGCTGTCCGACGCGGCGGGCGAGGGCGCTCAGCAGGGCCTCCGCTTCAAGGCGGGCGACGTGCTGGCCGACGCACTGGTGGATACCCATGCCGAAACCGACGTGGCCGGAGGGATCGCGGGTGAGGTCGAAGCGGTCGGGGTCGGCCCAGCGATCCGGGTCGCGGTTGGCGGAGCCGAGGAACATGAGGATCTTGCCGCCTGCGGAGATGCGGGTACCCGCGATGTCGACATCGGTCGTGGCGGTACGGAAGAACGTCTGCACCGGCGACTGCCATCGCACCGCCTCGTCGAACGCCACCCGCGCCAGCTCGGGGCGCTCACGCAGCCGCTGCCACTCCTGCGGGTGCGTGGCGAAGGCGTACAGCGCGGCAGCCAGTCCGTGCACGGTGGTGTCGACACCGGCGGTGAGCAGCGACCGCACGACCAGGGGCGCCTGCGCATGGGTGAGGTCACCGCGCTCGGCAGCGGCCCATATCCGGGCGCCGAAGCCGTCCTCGCTCAGCGCCTCACGGGCGCACTGGGCGTTCACCCAGTCCGACAGCGCGCCGACGCGGTGCGCGTCGGCCTCGACAAGGGCGTTGCGCGGCCCGAAGGCGTTGAAGGCCATGTTGCCGTAGGGCAGCAGGTTCTCCCGCCCGTGCGGACCGAGGCCGACGGCGTCGGGGAAGACACGCAAGGGGAATGCCGCCGCCAGCGCCTCGAAGGCGTCGAACTCCCTCCCGTGCTCGGCCAGTACGGTCGCGACGAGTTCCTCGGCCACCGCCTGCCACGTCTCCTGCAGCCGGCGCAGGGTGAGCGGGGCGAGGATGTCGCGCAGCACGCGGCGCGGCGCGTCGTGGTGGGGCGGGTCGGCCTCCAGCAGCAAACTCGGCGGGCGCCACGGCCTTTCATGCCGGAAGTTGGCCAGTCCCACTCCGGCGCCGGACTGAAAGGTCTGCCAGTCGACGAGGGCGGCGTACACCTCTTGGTAGCGGGCCAGGGCGTGGACGCCGTAACGCGACAGGCGGACGACGGGGCCGGCTTGGCGCAGCTGCCGGTGCAGGGGCTCGGGGTGTTCCAGGTGCTCGGGAGCGAACGGGTCTGCGTCGCTGATCGGCGGCGACGTGGGAACGGCGGCTGTCTCGGTCATGGCGGCTCCACGAGATGTGGCTGAGGCGAGGGGGTTCAAGGCGACGTGGCTCGGAAGTCCGACGGCGCGGCGCGGCGCGGTTCGGTACCGGTCACCGGACGGTCAGAGGTCCAGGACCAGACGGTCGGAGTGCGAGCGGGACACGCAAGGCAGCATGCAGTCGCCCGCCGCACGTTCGTGGTCGGCCAGCACCGCGTCCCGGTGGTCGGGCGCGCCCTCCAGCACCGGGACGAGGCAGGTGCCGCACGTGCCCTGCTCGCAGGAGGACAGCACCTCGGCACCGGCCCGGCGCACGGCGTGCAGCACGGACACGTCCGGGGCGACGGTCACCTTACGGCCGGTGCGCCGCAGTTCCACCTCGAAGGGCGTGCTGCGCGCGGGCTCGGACTGGTCGGCGGCGGTGAAGCGCTCGGTACGCAGGCTGTGGTCGGGCCAGTGGGCGCACGCCTGCTGGACGGCCGCCAGGAGAGGAGCCGGTCCGCAGCAGTACACCTTGGTACCGGGCAGCGGCTCGCCCAGCCACGCGGCCAGATCGAGCAGGCCGCACTCGTCCTGGGGCCTGATGTGCACCCGCTCGCCGTAGGCGTGCGTGAGGTCCGCGCGGAACGCCATCGAGGCGCGGGCACGGCCCCCATAGAGCAACTCCCACTCCGCGCCGACCAGTTCTGCCTGCTGGATCATCGGCAG
The DNA here is from genome assembly GCF_021173675.1 of Streptomyces lincolnensis. GTDB lineage: Bacteria > Actinomycetota > Actinomycetes > Streptomycetales > Streptomycetaceae > Streptomyces > Streptomyces lincolnensis_B. The sequence continues at coordinate 36,146 of NZ_JAIHON010000030.1, forward strand.
CAGCGGGGTGATCCCGATGCCGCCCGCGATGAACAGGTAGCGGTCGGCCGGCACCAGGGGGAAGTGGTTGTGCACCCCGCCGACGCTCACCCCGTCACCGGGCATGAGCCGGTCGTGCACATACGCCGACCCTCCGCGCCCGGCGGACTCACGCAGGACGGCAATGCGGAAACTGTGCGGGTCCCACCGGTCGCCGCACAGGGAGTACTGCCGGGTCGTCCCGTCCGGCAGCACGAGATCGATGTGCGCCCCCGGCGTCCAGTCCGGCAGGCGGACACCGTCGGGATGGTCGAGCGCGAGGGACACGACGCCGTCCGCGACGACGTCCTTGGCGCGGACCCGCAAGGAGAGGGTGGGGCTGGATCGAGGCATTGCGGGCAGCAGGTTGTGTACGACCACGTTGTCGCCTCCCGTCTGGGGAATGCAGGAAGGATGCCCGTGGCCGCCGGCACGGCGCGACGGCATTCTCACTGGGTGAGAGACGCTTTTCGCACCGATGTCACATTGCCGTCACGCAGCGGGCCCCTCTCGTCCGGTGGGCGCGCCGAGCGCACGGGCCACGCCTCGCGCGGCCGTCCGTACGACGGGAACGACCGCCTGGGCGCCCGCGTCATTGGGGACGATGACCGACAGGGCCGCCAGCACCCTGCCGTCCGCACCACGCACCGGGGCGGCCACACCGAGGGCGTCCTCGTGGACATAGCCGGGGCAGTAGGCGTACCCCTGCTTCCGGACGTCGGCCAGGATCGCCCGCAGCCGGCTCGGCGTGGCCGGGGTCGTCGGCGTGTAGGCGGTGAGCGGGCCTGCCAGCAGCCGTTCCCTCAGGTCTGCCGGGCCGTGGGCCAGAAGGACGAGGCCGCTGGAGGAGGCGTACAGCGGTAGACGCCCGGCGATCCGTGTGTAGTTGACCACCGCGTTCGGCGCCGAGAGGCGTTCGAGGAACAGCACCTCGTCACCGTCGAGGACACTCAGCTGCACATGGTGGCCCACCACGTCGTGCACGCCCTCCATGAACGGCATCGCAACCTCCCGCAGGGACAGCACGGGCGAAGCCCGGACGGCGAGTTCCCAGAGCCGGACACCGATCCGCACCCGGCGATCGTCGTCGCGGCCCAGGAAGCCGTGGGCGACCAGCTCGCCCACGAGCCGGGAGGCCGTGGCCACGTGCAGCCCCGTACGGCGCGCGATCTCGGAGACGGTCAGCGCCGGCTCCTCCTGGCTGAACGCCTCCAGGATCCGCGCGGCACGGGACAGGACCGACTCCTGGTGAGGTGCCTTCATCCTGTAACTCCTCGCTTGTACGGGGCGGCCGTGCCCCGACCCGCGTGGCCTCACTCAGCCGCATGTGCGCCGTGTCATGGGCATGGACCGGATGCCATGACAGCGCCTCCCCTCGCGGCACCGCATCGTACGGTGGCTCCACCACCCGCACCGCAGCGATGGTTGTCAGCATCCGCGCAGGACGCGCCTCGATCAAGGCGATGCGGCGGTGCCGCGGATTCGAACCGGCTGTAACACAGATGAACCATCGGCGGGAGCACGGGAGCACGGGACTCCGGCCCGGACCGTGAGAAACGGTCGGGGTGCATCGACGAGTGAGTTATCAGGACGCTGGTGGCTCAGGCGGGAAGAGGCTCGTTGAGGTCTTCCCCGATCTGGTCGAGGGCGCCCGACCCACGGCGTCCTCTGCCTGAGCCACCACATCGGCGCGGCAGAGTGCCGCGCGGGCGTAGGAACCCGCCTGCGAATCCCGGCAGTTGGCGGCTCACTGGGGCGTGACCTGTACCTTCCCGACCTCTACGCTGGACATTTCAGTACACAGGGGGTTCGAGGTGACACGGTCGGTTCCATCCCTGCAGTACATCGCTCGCACTCGTGAACAGGCGCGGTTCGTCGGCCGACAGGCGCAGACCGCTCAGTTCCGCCGCAACCTCTCGCTGCCTCTGGATCACCCAGAGCGGCGTTTCGTTTTCAGCGTCCATGGTGATGCAGGCGTGGGGAAGACCTACCTGGTACGCCACCTGCGCAGACTCGCCGACGCAGAAGGAGCAGCCACTTCCCGCGTCGATGAGACCTCACGCGACGTCCTCGCGGTGATGAGCCGCATCGCCACCGACCTGGCACACGCCAACAGCCCCTTGCGTGCTTTTGAGAAACGCCACGCACACTACGAAGAACGCCGCAACGAACTCGAGAGCGACCCCCAGGCACCCGAAGGGGCCCCGACCTTCCTCACCCGTACCGCCGTGGGCATTGGCCTGGGAGCCGCCAAAAGCATCCCGGTTGCCGGAGACCTCATCCAGCAGGTAGACCCGGCTGCTCTCGCGGAGCAGGCAGAACGAATCCGCAAGTACCTCAGCAAGCGGATGCGCAGCAACGACGTACGCCTGCTGATGTCGCCGGTGGAGGAACTCTCCCCGCTCTTCGCCCAAGGCCTCGCCGAAGTCGCCCAGGATCGCCAACTTGCGCTGTTCTTCGACTCCTACGAACAAAGCCGCAACCTTGTGGAGGACTGGCTGCTCGACCTCTTCGACGGCAAATACGGAGAGCTGACCAGCGCCCTGACCATCACCATTGCCGGCCAACGCCCCCTCGATCTGGCCCGCTGGTCCCCTTACTTGGACCTGATCGAGGAATTTTCCCTGGCCCCCTTCACTGAAACGGAAGCGCGCCAGCTCCTGCTGCACAATGGCGTGCACGACGAGTCACTCCTGGCCGTGATCATCGCGCTGACCGGCAGACTGCCGCTGCTCCTTGCGATGCTGGCCCAGAACAAACCGCTCAATCCCCAGGACATCGGTGACCCCACAGGCAGCGCAGTCGACCGCTTCCTCAGATGGGAGCAAGATCCCGACCGGCGTGCTCTGGCCAAGGCCGCGGCCCTGCCCCGCAGCCTCAACATGGACGCCCTACGGGTCATCACCGGCGACACGGACGTTGAGGACAGCTACGCCTGGCTGGGCCGACAGCCCTTTGTCACAGACGACTCGGGGCGCTTCGTCTTCCACGACATCGTGCGCACCTCCATGCTGCGAGTCCTACGGCGCGAGTCCCCGCAGGACTGGCGCACCCGGCATCGGGCGCTGGCCGCCTGGCACCGTGACACTCGCGAAGACCTGGGACTGAACGAACAGGCCGCTTGGAGCGACACTGTCTGCAGTCAGCATCTGATCGAAGAGACATATCACTGCCTCTGCGCAGAGCCGAGCACAGCCCTGCCGCAGGCCCTCAGCCTGGCCGTGCACGCCTGCCGGGCAGGAGACACTATGGCCCAGCTATGGGCGGAGATGATCGAACAGGCCGGTACCGATGCGGACGTCGTGAAAGCCCGCGACTGGGGACAGCAGCTGCAGGCCGCGTTGGCCGTACCAGGAAGTCACGGCGCCGAGTACCTGACCCTGCTCATCAGACAGGGAGACCTGGAACGCACCGCCCGCACTGCCGCCCTCGTGGCCCGCGCCGGCACGTACCAACTGATGCGTCGTTACGAAGCGGCCATCGCCGACTTCAATGAAGCACTCGACCTTAATCCGAAGCTCTCCTGGACGCTCGCCGCGCGCGGCGAAACCTACCGCCTCATGAAGCAACACAGTCACGCACTGCGCGACCTCGACCGCGCTGTAGAACTTGATCCAAACCTGGCCTGGGCCGTCAGCAGCCGCGGCGTTGTCTACCGAGAACTGGTCCGCTACGACGATGCCCTCGCTGACTTCAACCGTGCTCTCAGCATCGACCGCGGCTACGCGTGGGCGATCGCAGGACGGGGCGAGACCTACCGGCTCATGGGCCGCCTCGATGCCGCAGTAGCCGACTTCGACCATGCCATCGACCTCGATCCGGACTACGCCTGGGCCATCGCCAGCCGTGGGCGAGTCCACCTGAAACGAGAAGAGTCTCAGAGTGCTGTCGCAGATTTCGACCGGGCACTCAGCCTCGACTCCGCACTCGACTGGGTCCTTCTCCTGCGGGCTCGAGCACACCGAAAATGCCGACGGTACGCTGACGCGCTCGCAGACTTCGACCGACTGGTGCGCAAGCACCCAGACAACGCCGAATACGTCGCCAAGCGAGGTCGGATCCTCCTGGCGATGAGCTCCCTCCACGAAGCCCAGGCGGACTTCGACCGTGCTGTCGACCTCGTCCCCTCCCTGGACTGGGCCATCGCGGGACAGGGCGAGGTTCAGCTGCGTCTGGGGAACTTCTCTCAAGCCGTGGCCTACTTCGACCAAGCCCTGGCTGTCGACGGGACCAACGAGTGGGTTGCCCAGCTGCGACGTGAGGCGCTCAGCCTGCTCGCCGGCGCCTGACTGGCGTTGCGAGGCCAGTTCGGCACAGACAGCAGCGGATGCCACGGCCGCTCTCTGCTTGAGGTGCCTTCGTGAGCTAAGGAGAAGCCCGATCGGCCCCGGACGCCGATGTTCCCGTTGGCACTCCTATGCCGTCAGGCTTGCCTGGAGCCGTCGAGCGAGGGCTGCGGGATGGGGACTGGCAGCACGGTCCGCGATGCGTGCACGGCCCGGACGGCCTCAACGGCCTGCCCTCGCTGGTCAGAGCCTGCCCGCGTGCCTGGCCCTGCCCACCACAGACCAACCGCCCCCTCACCGGCTCACTACCAGCGCATCCCAACTGCTGACAGCTCCTCCACTCGTTCGGGGGCAAGACTGGCCTTACGAGCACGGCAGTTGGCGATGAACACACCCAGCGCCAGCTCGGCTCCTTCCACGGTTTCAGTGTGCGATCGGGGTACGTTCAGGTGCCCTTCCCGGGTGCGGTACTGGCGGGCCGCCTCCAGGTTCGCCTCCCATTTCTGCGCCCGGCTGCGCCGAGGGACAACCGTCGGCGGAGTCAGTTCTTCCGCGCGAGGTTCGATGCCCAGCACCTCGCCGAGCAGCCACTGCTGCACGCCACTCAGCGCATCCCACTCCTGCCGCTGTACCTGTACCCAGCGTCCGAGGTCCTCGCCCTGCACCAGCAGCACGTCCTCCCTCTCCGGCAGTGAACCCCCGGTCTGGCGGTGCATGCGGGCAAGGTGGAAGCAGCGCTGCCATGCCACCGGCCACGCCGGACACCACGCGGGATCGATCTCCTCCAGCGCCCGGCGACGCTCCCGGCTCAGCCCACCCGCCCCAGCGGCCGCCTGCGGCCCCTCCGCCCGGTGGTCCTCGGCGCGTCGGGCAGCGGCACGCTGGTTCTTCAGCCAGATCCCGACCGGGTAGTTCTCCCAGGTGGCCTCGGTGGGGGCCAGCAGGTGGCCGTGCTCGGCGGCCCAGCCGCGGGCCGCGGCCAGGCCCTCGTCGAAGGCGACCGTGAAGTGGGACCACACCATCCCCAGTTCGTCCAACTGCGCCACCCGCTCCGGGTCGAGCCTGCCCTGGCGATTAAGGCGCCGCTGGTTGGAGATCCACACCCCCAGCGGGAACCCGTCAGGAGCGGTGTGCCCGTAGGGAACGCGCAGATGCCCCTGGTCACTGTGAAACGCGAGTGCCGCCTGCAGGCCCCGCCGCCAGAACTCGCCCTCCGGCCGCAGCACCCGCGCACTGATGAACGCCGCCAACTGGGCCGGATCCCGCCGCGACGAGAACGACAGCAGCCCCTGCGCCGCACCGCCAACCCCGCCTCCCACGCCCGATCCGCCAGAGGTCGCCTCGGACCGGCTGGCGGCCTGCGGGACAGCGAGCTGCTCAACCGCCTCCGCATCGTGCGCCCGCAGCGCGGTCAGCAGCTTCGCCAGATCCTCATACGCCTTCGAGGCGAGCATCTCGTCCGGCTCTTCACCCGGCCCCAGGAATACCGGCACCACCAGCGAGGCGATCTTGCCCTCACCCGGCTGCATCCGCAGCGCACGGCCCACCGCCTGGACCACGTCGGGCACCGAACCCCGCACGTCCGCGAAGACCACCGCGTCACAGCCCGGCGTGTCCACCCCCTCGCCCAGCACCCGCACCGACGACAGCACACACCGCTCCCACACCACACCGTCCGCACCACACCCCGACGAGAACTCCTCCAACACCTCCCGCCGGTACGCCACCTTGTGCTCCCCACAAAGCCACCGCGCCCACACCGCCCCCGGCTCCGGATAGCCTCCCTCGCCGCTCTCCCACAGCGCCTTCGCCACCGCGCCCAGCCCACTCGCGAAGGCCTCCGCCTCACTCGTACGCGAGTGGAACGTCAACAACCGCCTCAACTTCTGCTCGGCCGCCGTCTTCAGCACCGCCGTCTGCAGCGCACCCAATCGCAGCCCCCGTACCGCGTCACTGCGCGCATTCGACCCCACCAGCTGCATCGCCTGCACCTGCGGATCAGCGATGTCCACACACACCACCTGATACCGCGCGACCAGCCCCCGCTCGATCGCCTCCGACAGCGGCAACCGGTACACCACCGGCCCGAACACGCTCTCGTCATCCATCGACGCCACCAGCGCCGCCGACCCACCCTCACCCCCCGAAGAGGCATCCCACAACCGCGGCGTCGCCGTCATATACAGACGCCGCGCCGCCGGCACCTTCCCCTGGGCATGCACCGCCGCCCACGGCTTGCCCAGCACACCCGACGTTCGGTGCGCCTCGTCCACCACCACCAGGTCCCACCGGCCCAGACCACCTGCATGCGCCCGCTCCAACACCCCCAAACCCAGCGCCGCATACGTGGCGAACACCGTCACCCGCTCACGGCCGGACAGCCACGTCACCAACTGCTCGGCATCGGTCGTGCACGGCACTTCCAACGCCCCACCCTCGCGCGGTGAGCACACCCCAAACATCGGCCCCGTACGCCCTGCCGCCCGCCATACCCCCACCATCTGCCCCAGCAGATCGAGCGTGGGCACCAGCACCAACACCCGCCCTGCACGCAGCTCCAGCGCCGCGTGCACCCCCACCAGACTCTTGCCCGCACCCGTGGCAGCAACCACCTGAGCCCGCAGCCCGTTCTCAGGCCACACCCCACCCGGCGGCTGAGCCAACGCCCGCACCACCGCATCCACGGCCTCAATCTGATGGGGACGAAGCCGATGCCGACCCGACACGATCTTCCGCCTTCCACGCCGCACCAACAGGGGCAGTAGCCCCTCACTACAGACTCTATCCCGAGTAACTTTGATGCAATCGCCCTATCGAGCGACAACAGTGCCTTGCCCTCGAAGGCCGCACCCATCACCGTCCCACCCAGACCTCGCCCCTCGCGGGAACTGCCCCGGTCTTCCGCGCACGGCGGGTGCGGAGTGGGAGAATGCCCACCCCGCACCCGCCGTGCCTCAACCGCCCGCAAGCGGCAACAGGCTGAAGAGCCGTCAGGACGGGGGAGAGGCAGGTGCCTCCGGAAGCCCCTCCATCCCGAGCTTCGCCAGACGCGACCGGATCGCACTCGGCTGCCGAGCAAACCGTTCAGTCAGCTCGTCAACACCACTCCCAGAAGTGTGGAGCCGCAGCAGCAACTGGTCATCCTCCGGCGTCCACCGCTCGTAGGCCTTCGGATACTGCTTGCGCACCTCGTCCACCGAGTACACCCGCGAAGCCGGCTCCAACCCCACCGGCAGCTCCACCCCGTCCAACACGGAAGAGGGGAAACTACACACTTCAACACCCCGCAACCAGAAGGTGATTGAACCGCCCTCGAACGTCAGCAGATCCGCCTCAACATCCAGCACCCGCCGCATGACATCCGCATCCGAAGGATCAACCACGAACTCCGAGAAACGTAACCGGATCTTCCCCTGAGAAACAGCACCAGACATGCCAACCACCCTGCCCAACACGGCGCCTCAGCAAGCCCGGCACCACTCCTTGCAGTCTGCCAGGCCCGCAACGCGGGCCTAAGGCAGGGGAGCGAAGCGGACCTGCCTCCGAGCCGCGGAGCGGATCGGTCCCGGGCGTTCACGCCCGGGCACTTCCTTGGGTCCGCAACGCGGACCCATCCGGCGGGCTTGCCCGCCGGCAGGCCGCGCAACGCGCGGCCCCGAGCCGCAACGCGGGCTCGGTTCGGGGGCGCCGCAACGCGGCGCCGTTCACTTTGGGGGGGTGCGCAGCACCCCCCCAACCCGCTCCGCGGG
>NZ_JAIHON010000031.1 GCF_021173675.1 Streptomyces lincolnensis
CGTCGACGCCGCCCACCAACGCGGCATGCGCGTCATCATCGACTTCGTCATGAACCACACCAGCGACCAGCACCCGTGGTTCCAGGAGTCCCGCAACAACCCCGACGGCCCCTACGGCGACTACTACATGTGGGCCGACGACGACAAGCAGTACCAGGACGCCCGGATCATCTTCGTCGACACCGAAGTCTCCAACTGGACCTTCGACCCGATCCGCAAGCAGTACTACTGGCACCGCTTCTTCTCCCACCAGCCGGACCTCAACTACGAGAACCCGGCCGTCCAGGAGGAGATCCTGGCCGCCCTGCGGTTCTGGCTGGATCTCGGCATCGACGGCTTCCGGCTCGACGCCGTGCCCTATCTGTACGCGGAAGAGGACACCAACTGCGAGAACCTGCCCGCCACCCACGAGTTCCTCAGGCGCGTCCGCCGTGAGATCGACGCGATGTATCCGGACACCGTGCTGCTGGCGGAGGCCAACCAGTGGCCCGAGGACGTGGTCGACTACTTCGGCGACTACGCCAAGGGCGGCGACGAATGCCATATGGCCTTCCACTTCCCCGTCATGCCGCGCATCTTCATGGCCGTCCGCAGGGAGTCCCGCTACCCGGTCTCGGAAATCCTCGCCAAGACCCCCGCCATCCCCTCGAACTGCCAGTGGGGCATCTTCCTGCGCAACCACGACGAGCTCACCCTCGAAATGGTCACCGACGAGGAACGCGACTACATGTGGGCCGAATACGCGAAAGACCCGCGTATGCGCGCCAACATCGGCATCCGCCGCCGCCTGGCGCCCCTGCTCGACAACGACCGCGACACCATCGAATTGTTCACGGCCCTGCTGCTGTCCCTCCCCGGCTCGCCGATCCTCTACTACGGCGACGAGATCGGCATGGGCGACAACATCTGGCTCGGCGACCGCGACGCCGTCCGCACCCCCATGCAGTGGACCCCCGACCGCAACGCCGGATTCTCCACGGCCGACCCCGGCCGCCTGGTGCTGCCGACCATCATGGACCCGGTCTACGGCCATCAGGTCACCAATGTCGAAGCGTCGATGGCGTCCCCGTCCTCGCTGCTGCACTGGACCCGGCGCATGATCGAGATCCGCAAGCAGAACCCGGCCTTCGGCCTCGGCTCCTACACGGAACTGCAGTCGTCGAACCCTGCTGTGCTGGCTTTCCTGCGCGAAGCCCCCTCGACAGAGGACGGCGGGGACGACGTGGTGCTGTGCGTGAACAACTTCGCCCGGTTCGCGCAGCCGACGGAGCTCGATCTGCGCGAGTTCGCGGGGCGGCACCCGGTCGAACTGTTCGGCGGGGTCCGCTTCCCGGCCATCGGGGAACTGCCGTACCTGCTGACCCTCGGCGGGCACGGCTTCTACTGGTTCCGGCTCTCCCGAGTGGCATCCCGCATCGGTCGACGACTTTGAGCGTGTGCCGACGAAAGGACGCGTCACCATGCCGAAGACCGCATTCCTCCGCCCCGGACGGACGGTCGTCGACGATCCGATGGCTTCGTTCGGCGGTCTGCTGCGCGAGTGGCTGCCCAGGCAGCGCTGGTTCGCGGGCAAGGACCGGCCCGTCACCGAGCTCGGTCTGCTGTCGATGACCGAGCTGTTCCCGGGCTGTCTCCACCTGCTGGTGCAGACCGGCCACGCACCGGTGCCCTCCCCCGGTGGCGGCACCCCGGCCGGCGACTGCTACCAGCTGCTCCTGGGCGTACGCCAGCACCTGTCGCCGCGGCTCGGCCGGGCCCTCATCGGCCGTGCGGAGCAGGGGCCGTTCGCGGGAATGACGGTCTACGACGCCCTGCACGACCCCCGGTCGGCGCAGCTGCTCCTGGAGCGGCTGCGGCATCCGGGGTCGGCCGGCCCCCTGCGGTTCGAACGCGACCCGTCCACGGTCCTGCCGGCCGGGCTGCCGCCCCGGCTGCTGGACGCCGAGCAGTCCAACTCCTCGCTGGTGTACGGCGACGAGTACATCCTGAAGCTGTTCCGGCGCGTCCAGCCCGGGGTCAACCCCGACCTGGAGGTGCCCGGCGCGCTGGCCGGGCAGGGCTGCCGCCGGGTGCCCGCGCCGGTGGCCTGGTTCCGGACGACGTGTCCGCAGGAGGCGACGCTGGGCGTGCTCCAGCCGTATCTGCGGGACGCCTCCGACGGCTGGGCGCTGGCGCTGCGCGCGCTGGCGACCGGGGACGACTTCACCGCGCAGGCCCTCCAGCTGGGGCGGGCCACCGCGGACGTGCACCTCGCGCTGGCCTCCGCGTTCCCCACGGGCCCGCACGACGAGAGCGCCCGTACGGCGGCGGCGATGGCCGAGCGGCTGGACTCCGCGGCGCGCTGCGTACCGGCCCTCAAACCGTTCGTGCCGGGCCTGCTGGGGGCCTTCGGTGCCCTCGTCGCCTGCGATCCGGGGCCGCCCGCCCAGCGCGTCCACGGTGATCTCCACCTGGGGCAGGTGCTGCGGGCCGGGCGGGAGTGGTTCGTCATCGACTTCGAGGGCGAGCCGTCGAGACCGCTGTCCGAACGGCGCACCGCCCAGTCCCCGGTGCGGGACATCGCCGGCATGCTGCGGTCCTTCGACTACGCGGCCCGGCAGCGCCGGCCCTGGCGTCCGGAGTGGGCGCGCCGCTGCCGGGAGGCCTTCTGCGCGGGCTACGCGTCCCGCGCCGGCTGGGACCCGCGCAAGAAGCACGGCCTGCTCCGCGCCTACGAGACGGATCGAGCGGTGTACGAAGTGCTGTACGAGGCCAGGCACCGACCGGACTGGCTCCCCGTTCCCATGGCGGCGATCGAGCGTCTCGCCGTGAGAGGAGACTGACCCGTGGCCCTGCGTGACGACACCTCCCTGCCCGAGCCGTCCGGACCGGCCCGCCCCGGCGCGGCCCCGGCACTGGACCCCGCCGACCGTGGGCGACTGCTGTCGGGCGCGCATCACGACCCGCACGCGCTGCTCGGCGCCCACCCGGCCCCGGGCGGGATCGTCTTCCGGGCCCTGCGCCCGTTCGCCCGCGCGGTGGACGTCGTGGTCGACGGCGTGCGCACACCGCTCGCGTCGGAGGGTGACGGCCTCTTCTCCGGTGTCCTGCCGCTCGACGCGATCCCCGCGTACACCCTGCTGGTGGCGTACGCGGACGGGGAGCAGGAGGTGCACGATCCCTACCGGTTCCTGCCCGCCCTCGGCGAGACCGACCTGCATCTGATCCAGGAGGGGCGGCACGAGCAGCTGTGGCGGGCGCTCGGCGCCGAGCCGATGGTGCACCAGGGCGTGGCCGGCACCCGGTTCACGGTGTGGGCGCCGAACGCCCAAGGGGTGCGGGTCGCCGGGGACTTCACCTTCTGGGACGGGCAGGCCTTCCCGATGCGGTCCCTGGGGTCCTCCGGTGTCTGGGAGCTGTTCCTGCCGGGCATCGCGGAGGGCGCCCGCTACAAGTTCGAGATCACCTCCAGGTACGGCTCCCGGTTCCTCAAGGCCGACCCGATGGCCCGCGGCACCGAGGTTCCGCCCGCGACGGCGTCGATCGTGACCTCCTCGGCGTACGCCTGGGGGGACGAGGAGTGGATGGCCCGGCGCGGGGAAGTGCCCGTGCACCGGGCGCCGTTCTCGGTGTACGAGGTGCATCTGCCGTCCTGGCGAGCGGGACTGACGTACCGTCAACTCGCCGAGGTGCTCCCGGCGTACGTCAAGGACCTCGGTTTCACGCACGTCGAGCTGATGCCGGTCGCCGAGCATCCCTTCGGCGGCTCCTGGGGCTACCAGGTGACCGGGTTCTACGCGCCGACCTCGCGGCTGGGGTCCCCGGACGACTTCAGGTATCTGGTGGACGTGCTGCACCGGGCCGGGATCGGCGTGATCATGGACTGGGTGCCGGCGCACTTCCCCAAGGACGACTGGGCGCTGGCCCGCTTCGACGGGGACCCGCTGTACGAGCCCGGGGACGACCGGCGCGCGGAGCATCCGGACTGGGGGACGTTCGAGTTCGACTTCGGGCGCGTCGAGGTGCGCAACTTCCTGGTCGCCAACGCGGTGTACTGGTGCGAGGAGTTCCACGTCGACGGGCTGCGGGTGGACGCGGTCGCCTCGATGCTCTACCTGGACTACTCGCGTGACTCGGGGCAGTGGACGCCCAATGTGTTCGGTGGCCGCGAGGATCTGGACGCGGTGGCCTTCCTCCAGGAGATGAACGCCACCGTCTACCGGCGGGCTCCGGGCGTGGTGACGATCGCGGAGGAGTCGACGGCCTGGGACGGGGTGACCCGGCCCACGGACAGCGGCGGTCTGGGTTTCGGTCTGAAGTGGAACATGGGCTGGATGCACGACTCGCTCGGCTACATCGGCCACGAGCCCGTCCACCGCAAGTACCACCACCACGAGATGACCTTCTCGATGGTCTACGCCTACAGCGAGAACTACGTCCTGCCGATCTCCCACGACGAGGTCGTGCACGGCAAGCAGGCCCTGGTGTCGAAGATGCCCGGCGACTGGTGGCAGCAGCGCGCCAACCACCGCGCCTATCTGGGCTTCATGTGGGCCCACCCCGGCAAGCAGCTCCTCTTCATGGGCCAGGAGTTCGCCCAGGGAGCCGAGTGGTCCGAGGCCCACGGTCCCGACTGGTGGCTCCTGGACCCGGCCTACGCGGCGGAGCCCGACCACCGGGGAGTGCGGGACCTGGTCCGCGATCTCAACACCGTCTACCGGGGATGCCCCGCCCTCTGGGAGCGCGACACCGACCCCGCCGGCTTCCGATGGGTCGTCGGCGACGCCGCCGAGGACAACGTCTTCGCCTTCCTCCGCTACGACGCCGAAGGCACCCCCCTCCTCGCCGTCTCCAACTTCTCCCCCGTCGTCCGCCACGACTACCGCATCGGCGTCCCCGACGACATCCCCGCCTGGCGGGAGATCCTCAACACCGACGCCGCCGCCTACGGCGGCAGCGACCTGACCGATCCCGGCCTCGCCAAGCCGGAGGACGGGGCCCTCCGGCTCACGCTGCCGCCCCTCGCGACGGTGTGGCTGGTACCGCAGCCCGGCTGAGGCACTCCGGCGGTGACAGGTGTTCGAATGCCCTGACAGGGGCATTCGGGGTCTACACGACCGAGCATTCCACGTCGTCGCCGCCCAGGGGCCACAGAAAGGCTGCATCACGTGCGCACCGTCGGAGTGGAGGAGGAGCTCCTCCTCGTCGACCCGGAGACCGGGGAACCACAGGCGCTGTCCGCGGCCGTCCTCGCGCGGGCCGCGCAGGACGACGCCGACCAGGACGTCTTCGAGAAGGAACTGCACAACCAGATGCTCGAGTTCGCGACGCATCCGCAGTCGGGCATGGAGGAACTGCGGGCGGAGATCGTCCGCTGCCGCAAGGAGGCCGCCCGGCACGCCGAGCAGAGCGGCTGTGCCGTCGCCGCGCTGGCCACCTCGCCGCTGCCCGTGAGCCCCTCGGTGGCCGCGGGCCGGCGCTACCACTGGATGGCGGAGCAGTACGGGATCGCCACCCAGGAGCAGCTGGTCCTCGGCTGTCACGTCCATGTCTCCGTCGCGTCCGACGAGGAGGCCGTCGCCGTCGTCGACCGGATCCAGCCGTGGCTGTCGGTGCTGTCGGCGCTCAGCGCCAACTCCCCCTTCTGGCAGGGGAAGGACACCCTCTACAGCAGCTATCGCAGCCGGGTCTGGCAGCGGTGGCCGTCGGCCGGTCCGACCGAGCCGTTCCGGTCGGCCGAGCGCTATCACCGCAGGGTCGCGGACATGGTGGCGACCGGTGTGATCCTCGACGAGGGGATGATCTACTTCGACGCCCGGCTGTCGCGGCGGTATCCGACGGTGGAGATCCGGGTGTCGGACGTCTGTCTGCACGCCGACACCGCCGTGCTGATCGCCACGCTCGCCCGCGGTCTCGTCGAGACCGCCGCGCGCGAGTGGCGGGCGGGCGTGGAACCGGTGGGGCACAGTGTGAGCCTGCTGCGGCTGGCGTCCTGGCGGGCCGCCCGGTCGGGGCTGTCCGAGGAGCTGCTGCATCCGGTGACCATGCGGCGGATGCCCGCGGAGACGGTGGTGCGGGCCCTGCTGTGTCATGTCGAGGACGCGCTCGCCGACAGCGGCGACCTGGAACGGGCGCGCGGGACCTGCGCCGCGCTGCTGCACGGCGGCGGTGGTGCCCGGGTGCAGCGCGAGCTGATGGAGCGCACGGGGAGTCTCAGGGACGTGGTCACGGAGTGCGTGCGGCACACGCAGTCCTGACCTCCGGGTGCCGGGCCGTGCTCACAGCATGAGCACGATGGCGTAGACCAGGAAGAACGCCGCGATCAGGATGGCCAGGCCGAGGATGAGGGTCAGCGGTGCCTTGGCCCAGCCCTTGGTCGGGTTGTGCGTCTCCCTGGGGCCCGCCTCGGACAGGCTGCTCTCGGCCGGCGGGGTCTCGCCCGGCGGTACGCCGCCGCCCGGTTCCAGACCGGTGGTGCGCTCGGGATCGGGATCAGGGTTCGGATGGCTCATGTCGACCGAGTCCCCCGATCGCGCCGAGATCACCGGCAGGCGACCAGTTCTGCAATCACGGCACCCCGAACGATCGCCTGGGCTAGATTCGGGCACCGAAGATGACCGTACTCGCCCGTGGAGTCACACCCCGTACATGTCAGGAGCAGCGCATGCGCGACGTCGCACTCGCTCCCCCGTCCACCGCTCCCCTGACCGGTGGGCTGGCCGACAGCATCTTCGAGACGGCGGACCGCAGTCCCACCCTGCCGGTGCTCGCCCGCCGGCGGGAGACCTCCCCGTCCGTCTGGGAGGAGGTGACCGCCGTCGAGCTGCGGGACGAGGTGGTGGACCTGGCCAAGGGCCTGATCGCGTCCGGGATCAAGCCCGGACACCGTGTGGCCGTCATGGCCCGCACCCGCTACGAGTGGACGGTGCTCGGCTATGCCCTGTGGGCGGTGGGTGCCGAGGTCGTGCCGATCCATCCCACCGCCTCGCGCGACCAGGTCGAGTGGTTCCTCAGGGACTCCGGCTGTGTGGCCGTCGTGGTCGAGGACGAGCAGGCGGTGATGACGGTCGGCTCGGTGTGCGCGTCCCTGCCCCGGCTGCGGCATGTCTGGCAGCTGGACGCGGGCGCGCTGGACGAGCTGGTGGCGCGGGGCGAGTTCATCCCGCTGGCCACGGTCGACTCGCTGCGCCGGATCGTGCTGCCGGACTCCACCGCGGTCATCGCCTACACCTCCGGTACGACCGGGCACCCGCTGGGCTGCGCGCTGAGCCACCGCGGCCTGGCGAGCCCCTGCGACACCCTGCTGGCGGGCTGGGGCCAGACCGCGGCACCGCCCGGAGAACAGGGGTCCGTCCTGGCCTTCCTGCCGTTCTCCCATGTGTACGGTCTCATGATCCAGGGGGTGTGCCTGCGCGGCGGGCTGCTCATGGGCCACGAGCCCGACCTGGGCGGGGAGTCCCTGTCCGCGGCGCTGCGCTCGTTCCGACCCACCTACTTCTACGGCGTCCCGTCGATCTTCGAGAAGATCTACAAGACCTTTCTGCGCACGGCCCAGCAGAACGGCCGCGGGGCACTGTTCGAACGGGCCGCCGAGACCGCGCGGGACTTCGCCGCCGCGAGCGAACGGCAGCGGCTGGGCGAGGGCCCCGGCCCGGGCTTCGACCTGAGGCTCCAGCACGCCCTGTACGAGCGGACCGTGTACCGCAAGCTGCGCGGCGCCCTCGGCGGCAGAGCCCGCCGCGCCACCTCCGGCGGTTCACCGCTGAACCGGGAGCTCGCGCACTTCTACGAGGGCATCGGCATCTACGTCCACGACGGGTACGGGCTGACCGAGACCTGTGGCGCGATCACCATGCAGCCACTGGGCCGGGAGCGGTCCGGGACCGTCGGGAAGGCGCTGCCGGGCACGGACATCCGGGTGGCCGACGACGGGGAGATCCTGGTGCGCGGCCCGTCGGTGTTCCAGGGGTACGTGGGCGACGCCGCCGCCACCCGGACCGCGATGCCCGCCGGCTGGCTGGCCACCGGGGATCTGGGGCGGCTGGACCCGGAGGGCTATCTGACGATCACCGGCCGCAAGAAGGAGGTCATCATCACCAGCAGCGGCAAGAGCGTCGCCCCTTCCGTGCTGGAACACCGTCTGCGGATGCATCCGCTCGTCCACCAGGCGGTCATCGTGGGCGACAACCGGCCCTGTGTCGGGGCGCTGATCACCCTCGACCCCGAGTTCCTCGCGCACTGGCGGGCGGGCCTGTCGGTGCAGAGCGACACGCCGAGCCGGGAGGCCCGGGAGGAGAACGCGCTGCGGGAGGAGATCGCCCGCGCGGTGGCGGCGGCCAACAGCGCGGTCTCGCGCACCGAGTCCATCCGGGTCTTCCGGGTGCTCCCCGGGCAGTTCGACCTGGCCAGCGGGTTGCTGACGCCGTCGATGAAGCTGCGCCGGGACCGCATCGCGCAGACGTACGCCTTCGAGATCGACGCGATGTACCAGGCGCGCTCGCGTCCCTCCCGGCAGCGTCTGCCGGACGACCTCGCGAGCTGGGACGACGCGGACAACGTGTTCCGCTGAGAACGCCGCGAACACCTCCACGCACCCGGCACACGGAGCGCGCGTAGGCTCCGCGCCCACGGGAACACGCAACAGTGCGACGCATGAGGAAACAAGAGCAGGAAGAGCGGAGCAAGTACGACAGCCCTGCTGACGCCGGGCCGGAAAGGCGACATGGCAACCGAGCCGCGTTGGGACAAGACACTGACTTCCGAGGCGATCCCGAGCCGCTGCACCAGTTTTGCGGGCGAGCCGCAGAACGTGACGGGTGCGCGCCTCGCCGCGGAGGAATTCCTCCGTGACCTCGCACGGGCCGCTCCGCCGGCGGCCCCCGAGTACTGGGACGACATCCTCCTGGTCGTCACGGAACTGGCGGCGAACGCGATCCAGTACGCCCCCGGTCCGTTCGCGGTGCGGATGCGCCGGACCTTCGACGGTGTGCACGTGACGGTGCACGACACCAGCACCACACCGCCCGCACCGCGCCCCTTCGATCCGCGCAGCGGCGGGGGCGGTATCGGCTGGCATCTGGTCCACGCCCTGTGCGACCAGGTCAGCGTGGTCACCGACGAGCACGGCAAGGACGTCCACGTGTTCCTGCCCTGGTGACCCGCCCGGCGGGCCCGGACCGCGCCGGACCTAGACGGCGGGACTCGGCCGCAGCGGCACCAGGACGCTGATCGTCTTGCCGCCCGTGCGCCGCCGGTCGACGCAGATCTCGCGGGCCAGCCGGATGATCAGGGGCCAGCCGTAGCCGCTGCCCCGGTGCCCGCGGGGAAAGGCACCGGGCCCGAGGACCACGTCGGGGATGACGTCGCTGTGGTCGTGCACGGTCAGCCGCACCCCGTCCTCGGTGGGTGTCACCTCGAACCCGGCCAGTCCGCCGCCGTGCCGGATGGCGTTGGTGACCAGCTCCGAGACGACCAGCAGCAGGTCGATGACGTCCTCCCGGCGCGCCCTGCGGGAGGGGGACTCCCACCCCTCGCACACCACGCGCTGCGTGTGGGCGCGCGCGGTCGCCGGGCTGGTCACCGGGGGCGTCCCGGCACGGGTGTGGTCGAAGAGCGCGGGTCCTGCCGCGTCGGTCGCGTCCATGGCTGTCGTCCCTGTGATCCCTCCGGCCGGCGGCGGGGCCCCGGCCGTCAGACCGCGGTCCTCCTGCGCGGTGGGAGCCGATGGTAGTAGTCGCCGACGGCCGCCAGGTACGCCGGGTCCCTGGTCTCGCTGTCGGTCCGGAAACGGGGCGCCGCCTTCACCTCTCCCCCGCTGCAGGACAGCGTGATCCTGCGGCCCCGTGTGTCGATCGCGGTGACGACCCCCACGGGGACCAGGACGCTCCTGCCGAACAGCCACACACCGGTGTCGACGACCAGGTGCCGCATGCCTGCGGGCTGCGCCTGCCGGTCCACCCGCCCCAGGGTGCCGTCGTCGGCGGCGACGGTGAAGCCCGTCAGGTCCTGCCCTTCGACGTACCCGCTGTCCGGCGCGTACGACCAGATTCTGTCCACGGCCACGCTGCCCCTTCCTTCCGAGCGGTTCACCGGTCCCGGGCCGCCGGGCGGACGTATTCGCCCATCGGCCTCCACAGCAGCAAATACCCGTCTCCCGCACGCGCATTCGGCAAGCCGGGCCCCGAAAGCGGTAGTACTCCCTCCGCCTGCGCGGTGTCACCGCCTCCCGGGCATGCGGGACGGTTTCAGGGGTATGCGCGGGTGCGCGGTGAAAACGGTGAACCGACAACCGACAGGGAGAGGTTGATCACGCCGCGGGAAGGAAGCGGACGCGCATCGAAGCCGCGGCCGGGGGTAACCAGCCCTGGCCGTCAGCACTCGTAGGAGGTACTCGTGCCCCTTGCCCAGAACCCGTTGTCCGTCGAGGTCACTCTTCCTCGTGAGGACGTGGCCCTGATCAGGGTCGAAGGCTATCTGGACGTCGACACCGCGACCGAGTTCCAGCACCACCTGGCCAACCAGCTCCACCACGGCCGGCGCCACTTCCTGCTGGATCTCTCGGCCGTGCCGTTCATGGACTCGTCCGGCATGAACATCATCCTGCGGGTGTACCAGGAGGCCCGGGAGATACCGGGCAGCGTGCACATCATCTCGCCCGCCCCGGCCGTCCGCAGGATCCTCGATCTCACGGGCGTCAGCATCACCGTGCCGGTCTCCGAAAGCTTCGACGAGGCACTCGAACGCGCGGACGCCGGGGCCGGGCAGGTCGAGCAGGACGGACAACAGACCTGATCCGGACGGCAGTTAAAGTGGTCGTCCGGCAAGGTCACAGCGCTGTCCCGGTACCGCCGACGGGCCCGGCGCGACGGGACACCAAGGCGGAGAAGGAGTGCGACAGGTGCCGGAGCACGAAGCGCTGGGGGAACACGGATCGCCGGCACGGGAGGTCGGGGAGTTCCTGCGCCGCCGCGGTGAGCAGATCGCCCAGCGATGGGCCGACGAACCCCTCTTCCGAACGGTGTTCACCGTCTCCCGGGACGAGGCGGTGGAGGCGGGCAAGATCGTCGTCGACGCGTTGGCGCAGGTCGCCGACACGGACCAGGTGCACGATCCCGATGCCGCCGGATTCACCCTGGTCCGCGAGCAGTTGTCCCGGATGGGCGCGGCCCGCTCCCGGGCCGGCTTCACCACCGCCCAGGTCTCCAACGACGTGGACGCGCTGCGTCCGCCCGTCGAGAACCTGCTGGTCTCCGACCTGCCCGACGCCCCGAGCGACCTGGTCCGGGGCTGCACGACGGCGCTCACCGTGCTGATGGGCACCCTGCGGCTGGTCGTCCTGGAGACGGCGCTGAGCGAGGGTCAGGCCCTCATCGAGCGGCAGCGGTTGCAGCTGCTGGAGGTGGCTACCCCGGTGATCAAGCTGTGGGACGGCATCGTGGCCGTCCCGCTGATCGGGACGCTCGACAGCGCGCGCAGCCAGGTCGTGATGGAGACCCTGCTGGAGGCGGTGGTCGACCAGCACGCCCGGTTCGCGATCCTCGACATCACCGGTGTGCCGACCGTGGACTCCCTGGTGGCGCAGCATCTGATGAAGACGGTCGCGGCCGCCCGGCTGATGGGCGCGGAGTGCGTCGTCTCCGGCATCCGGCCCGCCATCGCGCAGACCATCGTCCACCTGGGCCTGGACCTCGGCACGGTGATCACCCGGGCGAGCCTGGCCGACGCGCTGGCGTACGCGCTGCACGAGCTGGGGGCCGACATCGTCAACGCGACGCCCGGCGGTGCGGGTCGACGGTGAGCCACGACTTCTCCCGTCAGATGACGGGCCATGTGCCGGTCCTCCGGCTCGGCGACGTCCTCCTGGTCACCCTTCAGGGGGATCTCGACGACAGCACGGCACAGCAGCTTCAGCAGGACATCGGCGAGGCCATCGTCGACAGCGGGGTGACCGGTGTGGTCATCGACATCTCCGGTGTCGAGATCGTCGACTCCTTCCTGGGCCGGGTGCTGGCCGAGATCGCGGCCAACGCCTCGCTGCTGGCCGCGCGGACCGTGGTGGCCGGTATGCGGCCCGCGGTGGCGATCACGCTGGTGGAGCTGGGCCTGACGCTTCCCGGGCTGCGGACCGCGCTCACCACGGAGGCGGCCCTGGAGCTGTTGTCGGGACAGCAGCCGGTCACGCGTGCCGGCGGCTCGGGCCGGGAGCGCCGGTGATGCGGACAGCGGCGGGCGTCGAGGCCTGCTTGCCGATCCGTTCGGACATGGACCTGGTGTGGGTGCGCCAGCACGTGCGCCAGGCGGCCGGCCGGCTCGGCTTCGGGCTGGTGGAGCAGACCAAGCTGGTCACCGCGGCCAGCGAGCTGGCCCGCAACACGCTGGTGCACGGCGGGGGCGGGCAGATGGAGACGGCGCCCGTGTCCGACGGGCCGGTACGGGGGCTGCGGCTGACCTTCTCCGACGAGGGGCCGGGCATCCCGGACCTGGAGCGGGCCCTGACCGACGGCTACACCTCCGGCGACGGTCTGGGCATGGGCCTGGGCGGCGCGCGGCGGCTGGTGCACTCCTTCACCGTCGACAGCACCCCCGGCGTCGGCACCACGGTCACGGTGGTCTCCTGGGCGAGCAGGGCACCGCGGTCACGCGAGGGGCACTGATGCCACGGGTGTGGGAGGTACCGGTCCACGACTCCACCCGGGTGCGCGACGCCCGGGTGGCCGCCGAGCACGCGGCCGATCTGGCCGGGCTCGCCGAGCCGCGCAAGGCGGCGGCCGCGCTGGTGGCGACCGAACTGGCCACCAACCTGCTCAAGCACGCCGGGGGCGGCCACGTCCTCATGGAGGTCGTGCCCGCGCCGGTCCCGGGGACCGACGTCACGGTGGTGCAGATCGCCGCGATCGACCACGGGCCGGGCATGCCCGATGTCGCCGCCGCCCTGCGCGACGGGTTCTCGACGACCCGGTCCCTCGGGGCCGGGCTCGGCACCTGCCGCCGGATAAGCGACGACTTCGACGTGCACAGCACGGCCGGGCGGGGCACGGTCGCGGTGGCCCGGGTCGGTGCCGGGCTCAAGGGCCCGACGCCGCCCGGCGCGGTGCGGGCCGGCGGGATCAACGTGCCCTTCGCGGGCGCGGAGCAGTCGGGGGACGCCTGGGCGTGTGCCCGGGCGGGAGACCGGGTGACGCTGATGCTGGCCGACGGGCTGGGACACGGTCCGGAGGCCGCCCGTGCGTCGACGGCGGCGGCGCAGGCCCTGCACCGTGCGGCGCACCTGCCGCCCTCCGAGGCGCTGGTGCACCTGGACACGGCGCTGCGGGACACCCGGGGCGCGGCCGTCGCGGTGGCCCAGGTCGACACCCGAGCCGGTCTGCTGCGGTTCGCCGGCCTCGGCAACATCGGTGCGCGGCTGCGGGAGGGCGACGGCTGGCGTTCGCTGCTGTCGCGGCCCGGCATCGTGGGCGTCCACCGGCGCGCGACCCTGCGGGAGGACCGTCTGCCGTGGGCGGCCGACCGGATGCTGATCCTGCACAGCGACGGCCTGCCCAGTCGCTGGACGCCGCCGACCGACCCGCGGCTGTCGGCGGTGGACCCGGCCGTCGTGGCCGCCGTGACCGTGCGCGACGCGAGCAGCCCCGCCCGGCCGGTGCGGGACGACACGGCCGTGGTGGTGCTGGCTCCGACTCCGCCGGAGGGTCCATGACGCGCAGTTGGCAGATCACCGGTGTCGTGGACGCGGCCCGGGCCCGTATCGCGACCGCCCGGCTGGCCGCCGCCTACGGGGTGCCCGCCCTGGAGCGCACCCGGCTGACCACCGCGCTCAGCGCACAGCTGCGGCAGTGCCTCACCAAGGGCGGCGCCTGGCAGCTGACGCTGGACGCCACGGCCGCGCCCGCCGAGGAGGGGCTGCTGCACCTCGTGGTGAGCCCGGTGCCCGGCTCCGGTGCCGCCGCGCAGCCGCCGTGGCGGACCACGGTGCGCTGCCCCGAGGCGGCGGACCCGGCGGGCGCGGCCACGGTGGCGGACGACCCGGCGGTGCTGGCCGAGGCGCTGCTGGGTGCCGACGAGGACACCGCGCTGGTACTGGAGAGACTCACCCAGCAGGAGGAGCTGGTCGCCTTCCACCGGGAGGAGCTGCATCAGACCAACCAGGGCGTGCTGGCCCTGCACGCCGAGCTGGACGCCGCCGGGCGGGCCCAGCGCGAGGCCTTCGCCGCCGAACGCAGGGCGCGCACCGAGGCGGAGAGCGCCCGTCGGCGGCTGCTGTTCCTGGCGGACGCCAGCGCGGTGCTGACGGCGTCGCTGAACCACGACGAGATCGTGCGCCGGCTGCCCGAGCTGCTGGTGCCCGAGTACGCCCGCAGCGTGGACATCTGGCTGTTCGACAGCGACGGGGACCGGCGGCCGCCCGCTCCGCACCCGGCCGCCGCCGTGCTCGCCGCCCGCACCGGGCGACCGCAGTACGCCGCCGACCATCCCGGCGGCCTGCCCGGCGTCGACGACCAGCCGCCCTCGGCCCTGGACCCCGGCCGCCCCCTGCTGTGCGTCCCGCTGCCGACCCGCCGGGCCCCGCTGGGCGTCCTCACCCTGTCGCCGCCCGGCGACCGCTGGGACCCGGACGACGCCGTGATGCTGATCGAGCTCACCCGGCGGGCCAGCATCGCCATGGACAACGCCCGCCGCTTCGAGCACAACCGGGACATCGCCGAGACGCTCCAGCGCGCCCTGCTCACGGAGCTGCCCACCACGCCGGGCCTCAGCCTGGCCGCCCGGTATCTGCCGGCCACCCACGGCCTGAACATCGGCGGTGACTGGTACGACGCCTTCCGGCAGCCCGACGGCAGCCTGATCACCGTGATCGGCGACGTGACCGGGCACGGTCTGCACGCGGCCGTGATGATGAGCCAGCTGCGCACCGCGCTGCGCGCCCACGCCGTCGACGGCGGCAGTCCCGGCCAGCTGCTGACCCGGCTGCACACCTTCCTGCACCATCTCCAGCCGGATCTGTACGCCACCGCCGTCATCGCCCGGTTCCGCCCCGGCGACCCCACCCTGACCTGGGCGGCCGCCGGCCATCCACCGCCGGTGCTGCGCACCCCGGACGGCCGGGTGCACACGCTGGACGCCAAACCGGGCGCCATGCTCGGCATCCCGCTGCGGCAGCAGATCGCCGACCACACCGCGCCGCTGGCGCCCGGTTCGACGCTGGCGCTGTACACGGACGGCCTGGTGGAGCGGCGTGCGCAGGGGATAGACCCGGGGATCGAGCGGCTGGCCGAGGCGCTCGGCTCGTTCGGCTCGGCGGAGCTGGAGAGGGATCTGGAGGGCTCGGCGGACCGGATCCTCACTCCCCTGCTGAGCGACTCCGAACGCGACGACGACGTGTGCCTGCTGCTGTGTCACCTGGCCGCGTGAGTCCGCCCGCGGTCCCGCCGCCCCGCCTCCCGAGGCCTCGGGAAGCGCGTCCGCCCCACGATCTTCACGATCGCCCCGGTGCGCTTCGGCGGCCGGGCGGGCATGGTGGTGCTCGACGCGTTCGTCCGCCGCGATCACGGGCAGGCGAATGGCGTTCGAAGGCAGACCGCCTGGAGCCGCAGAAAGGGATGAACACCGTGACACGACCCAGGATCCTGGTGGTCGGCGCAGGCTTCGCCGGCGTGGAGTGCGTCCGCCGTCTGGAGCGGAAGCTCTCCCCCGACGAAGCCGACGTCACTTTGGTGACGCCGTTCGCCTACCAGCTCTATCTGCCCCTGCTGCCCCAGGTCGCCTCCGGCGTGCTGACACCGCAGTCGATCGCCGTCTCCCTGCGCCGCAGCAAGAAGTACCGCACCCGGATCATCCCGGGCGGCGCGATCGGCGTGGACCTCAAGGCGAAGGTCTGCGTCATCCGCACCATCAACGGGGAGATCGTCGACCAGCCCTACGACTACATCGTGCTGGCTCCCGGCAGCGTCACCCGCACCTTCGACATCCCGGGCCTGACCGACCACGCCTTCGGCATGAAGACGCTGGCGGAGGCGGCCTACGTCCGCGACCACGTCATCTCGCAGCTGGACCTCGCCGACTCCAGCCACGACGAGGCGGAGCGGGCCGCCCGGCTGCAGTTCGTGGTGGTGGGCGGCGGCTACGCCGGCACCGAGACCGCGGCCTGTCTGCAACGCCTCACGCACGCGGCCGTCAAGCGCTACCCGCGCATCGACCCGGGCCTGATCAAGTGGCATCTGATCGACATCGCGCCGAAGCTGATGCCGGAGCTGGGCGACAAGCTGGGCCGCAGTGCCCAGGAGATCCTGGGCAGGCGCGGTATCGACATCTCCCTCGGCGTCTCCATCGCCAAGGCGGGTCCCGAGGAGGTCACCTTCACCGACGGCCGGGTGATCCCCACCCGCACCCTGATCTGGACCGCCGGTGTGGTCGCGAGCCCGCTCATCGCCACCCTCGGCGCGGAGACGGTGCGGGGCCGGCTGGCCGTCACCGCCGACATGAACCTGCCGGGCCACGACGGGGTGTTCGCGCTCGGCGACGCCGCAGCGGTGCCCGACGAGGCCAAGGGCGAGGACGGCGCCATCTGCCCGCCCACCGCGCAGCACGCGATGCGCCAGGGCAAGCACGTCGCCGACAACGTCATCGCCACGCTGCGTGGCATGCCGAGGACGCCGTACACGCACAAGGACCTCGGTCTGGTCGTCGACCTGGGCGGCAAGGACGCCGTCTCCAAGCCGCTCGGCATCGAACTGCGCGGTGTGCCCGCGCAGGCGGTGGCGCGCGGTTACCACTGGTCGGCCCTGCGCACGAACGTGGCCAAGACGCGCGTGATGACGAACTGGGTGCTCAACGCCCTTGCCGGCGACGACTTCGTCCGTACCGGGTTCCAGTCCCGCAAGCCCGCCACGCTGAAGGACTTCGAGTACACCAACTCGTATCTGACGCCGGAGCAGGTGCGGGCGCACGTGGACGGCAGCGAGCGGCAGGACTGACGCCCGCGCGCCTGTGACGTGGTTCACTCCCGACCGCCGATCACTTTCCCCGTGGTCGGCGGTCGTAGGAGGGACAGCACGACGTCACACCGAAAGGACCCCGTAGTGGCCGAGAATGTGAAGGGCCCCGCGAGCTACTTCCCGTCCATCGAGAAGAAGTACGGCCGCCCGATCGCCGAGTGGCAGGAGCTGATCCGTTCCTCGCCGCTGACCGGGCACATGCAGCTGGTCGCCTGGCTCAAGTCCGAGCACGCCCTGGGGCACGGCCACGCCAACGCCCTGGTGGCGCACACCCTCGCGGAGGGCAGGGGCAGGTGATCCGGACGGGTCTGCCATGCTGAGACGTGGATCTTGACCTGACACGGGAGTGAGTGCGGCGGAGTGAAGGCAGCGGGGCAGTCGGTCCGGGCACGGTTGCGCATCGGTGTCGCGGCGTCCGATCCGGGGCTGCTGCGGCTGGCCGCCGGACTCAGGACGGTCGGCGCGATCGCCCTCACGCTCGCCGTGCTCGGCCTGCTGGACGCCGGGATCCGGCATCTGGTGGCGGGCGCCATGGCGGCGATGGTCGCCACCTTCGCCATCCGGGAGAAGCAGCGCGCGCAGCAGGCCCTCACCCTGGCCCTCGGGCTGCCGGTGGCGCTGGCGTCCGTGAGCCTGGGTGCCGTCATGAGCTCCCGGGTGGTGGCCGGTGACCTGGTCTTCGTGGCGCTGATCTTCTGCGCGGTCTACGGCCGCCGGTTCGGCGACCGCGGCACCGCCCTCGGGCTGATCGGCTTCCAGGTCTACTTCCTGTCCCTGTTCGTCGGCGCCGCCGTCTCCGGCCTGCCCGAGCTGTACGGCGTGCTCGGCATCGCCTTCGCGAGCAGCGCGCTGGTGCGTTTCGTGCTGGTCCCGGAGACGCCCGCGGGGCTCCTGGAGCGGCTGCGGGAGGCCTTCAGGGCCCGGCTGGCGCAACTGGTGGCGGCGCAGCTCGACCTGCTGGACGCCGGGCCGGACGAGCTGGAGAAGGTGCTCGAGGACGTGCGGGACGGGACCGCCCGGCTGCACGAGACGGCGTTGATGATCCAGGGGCGGCTGGAGGAGGGCACGGCCGACGAGGCGACCGCCCGGCTCGTGCAGCGGCGGATCGCGGACGCCGAGATCGCCGCCGAGCGGCTGGGGCTGTTGCTGCTGACCGCGCGCAGTGCCGAGCGGGCCGACACGCTGACCATGCACCTGCCCGGGGCGCCCGTGCCCGCGGGGCGTCGGCTGCCGGCGCGGGACGAGGCGACGGCCACCCTGCGCCGCGATCTCCAGGCGCTGCGCCAGCTGGTGCTGCGGCCCGTCTCGCAGGGCACCGGGACCGGGCTGTCGCATGTGCGCAACCGGCTGCTCGGGTACCGCGACGAGGAGAACGTGCCCACCGCCCCGGCCGCCGTCCAGGACGCCTTCCGGGGCATCGGCGAGGCCGCCCGTGCCGTGCTCGGGCTGCGGATCGCGCTCGGCGGGGCGCAGGACGAGTCGGACGACACCCCGGCGACGACCCGTTCGCGTGAGGAGATGGACGCCGAGGACGCCGCCATCGACGCGGGCGAGGACGAGGACCGGGACCAGGAGGAGCCGACGGGGCTGCGGCGCCCCACCACCCGGGCGGCCGTGCAGGTCGCCGTGGGCTCGTCGCTGGCGATCGTCGGCGGCGAGTTCCTGTCCAGTCAGCGCTGGTACTGGGCGGTGCTGGCCTGCTGGATCGTCTTCATCAACACCGCGTCCACGGGCGAGATCCTGGTCAAGGGCTACCGCCGGCTGGTGGGCACCGTGTTCGGGGTGGTGGCCGGGATCGTCCTGGCGGGCCTGGTGGGGCAGCACACCTGGACGGCTTTCGCGCTGATGCTGGTGTGCGTCTTCGCGATGTTCTACACCGCTCCCCTGTCGTACACGCTGATGTCCTTCTTCGTCACCGCCGCGTTGGGGCTGCTCTACACCCTGATGCACACCTACAGCCTCTCGGTGCTGCTGCTGCGGGTGCAGGAGACCGCGCTGGGCGCGGCCTGCGGTGTGGTGGCGGCGGCGTTCGTGCTGCCGGTGCGCACGGACCGCCGTACGAACGAGCTGCTGGTCACCGTGCTGGAGCGGCTGGCCGAGGTCACCGAGTCGGCGGTCGACCAGCTCAGCGGCGGGCCGCCGGTCGAGCTGCTGGACCAGGCCCGTGACCTGGACCAGGCGCTGGCCGATCTGCGGGCCGCCACCCAGCCGCTGACCCACCCGATCACGCCGCTGCGGGCCCGGCGCGACACCGCCCGGTACGTGGTCGCGCTGCTGGAGACCTGCGCCTACCACGCCCGTTCACTGGCCGCGACGGCCGAGCTGCTGCCCACGCATCCCTCGATCGCGGCGGATCCGAGGCTGCGTCGGGCCGGGCGGCGCATCGCGCACAACATCGGGGCGATCGCCGCGTATGTCGCCGACGACCAGGCCGCCGTGGAGATCGAGACCGGCCGGAGCATCGCCTCCCTGCTGGAGCCGGACATCCCGGGCACCCCGCGGTACAGCCGTGTCACCGACCGTGTGCTGCGACACCTCCAGCGCCTGGACGAGACGGTGGCGGGCCTGGCCCGGCCCCTGGACGTCCCGGTCGCGGCACCGAAGCGCTAGCCACGGCGCCGGTACGGGCGTGGGTCAGAGGTCCGTGGGCAGGTCGCTGACCTCGGCGATGCCGCGCAGTTCCTCGTTGGTGCGCTGGCGTTCCTTGATGTAGTCGGCGATCTCTCCCAGGCGTACCGGGTCGGAGGCGGTGGCCGCGTCGGTGACCACCCGGACCGGGCCGGTGTCGTCGATGTGCAGCTCGATCACCTCGTTGTCCAGGCGGCCCGTGACGGCCGTGGCGATGACCAGGGCGGCCTCGTCGCGGATCTCCTGGGAGAGCTCGTCGGTCTGTTCCTCGTCGAGGGAGAAGTCGAGGGCGGGCAGTTGGTGTTGGTCGATGGCCTCCAGGACCGGCTCCACCACGCTGAGCAGCAGTCGGTAGTCCTCGGTGTCCATGCGGATGCGCAGCAGGCCGAGGTAGACGTCCACGGGCCGGCCGTCGGGCGGAAGCTCTGGTTCGTCGTTCATCCGGACCGGGTTCCCCGTGTGGCCACGGTTCAGACGCGGCGCCAGCGGGCCAGGGCGAACGAGAACACGCCGAACAGCACGAGACCGGCGGCGACGCAGACCAGGAGCCACGGTCCGAGCGGGGTGTCGGCGAAGGAGCGGAGGGCGTCGTCGAGGCCCTTGGCCCTGTCGGGTTCGTAGTCGACCGCCGCCTTCACGGCGAAGGCCCCGACGACGGCGAACACGGCGCCGCGGGCCAGACCGCCGGCCACACCCGTGACGTCCACCAGCCGCCGGGTGCGCCGGGACAGCTCACCGAACTTCATCTTGTCGTGGTAGGAGCGGCGCAGTGCCTGTACGGCGATCCACCCACCGGCCACCACGATCGCGGCCCCGGCCGCCCCGACCAGCCACTGCCCGGCGGGGACCTCCAGGAGCCGGGCGGTGACGTCCTTGGACTGCTCGTCGCTCGATCCGCCGCCGCCCGATCCGGCGGCGAAGGACAGCACGGAGTAGGCGACGAAGGCGTAGAAGAGACACCGCATCGCGGCCAGCAGCCGTTTCCTCGGCTTGTGGCCGTCGCGTCCGACCGAGCCGAAGAGGGCTTCGGACAGCCGCCACAGGGCCATCCCCACGAGTCCGATGCCCAGCGCCCACAGCAGGACGGCGCCGAAGGGCTTGTCGGAGAGTGCGGCGAGGGCACCGCCGCGGTCGGCCTGTTCCTTGCCGTCGCCGAAGGCGATCTGGAGGGCGAGGACGCCGACCAGCAGGTAGATGACGCCGCGCGCGGTCAGTCCCGCGCGTGCGGCGGCCTCGCGCGCCGAGCCCCTGCCCACTCGGCGGGCACCGATCCGTCCGGTCCGTGCCGTGGCGCTGATGTTCATCTCGACCTCCTGGGATCCGAATGCCCTGGTCGGGGGCGGACACACCCGGCGTGACCGACGGGGTGGTGGCGCAGGGGGCGCGCGACCGGCGGACCTGCGGTCCGGCGCGGGCGCCGTGACCGCAGGTCCGCCGGTCGCGCGGTGCACTGGCGGTCGGCCGCCCTAGGACGCGGGCTCGCGCTCCTGGGCGGGCTCGCGGTCCTGGACGAAGTGACGGTCCTGGACAGGGTGACGGTCCTGGAGAGGCTTGCGCCTCAGGGCGGGCTCGCGGTTCGGGGCGGGTTCATGGTCCTGGCCGGGCTCGCGCTCCTGGGCTGCCGCGAGCAGGCGGCGGGCGGTCTCCAGGGCCGGTCTGACGTCCCGCGTGCCGGTCGACACGCAGAGCGTGTAGGCGAGGTCGCGGGCCCGCGGGCTGGGCTCGGTCCGGCCGGCGGCGGCCTCCTCGGCCGCCAGGGCCTCGTAGGCTTCGACCAGTTCCCGTAGAAAGCCGGGACGGGGGATCAGCATTGTCTCGCCTCCTTGTCGACGTCGACCGCGGTCCGCTCAGTGCTCCGCCCGCCCGGCGGGGCCACGGCCCGCCCGCTGCCCCAGGGCCTCGTCGCGCACACGGGCGCAGCTGCGGCTGATGAGCCGGGAGACGTGCATCTGGGAGATGCCGAGGTGGTCGGCGATACGGCTCTGGGTCATGTCCTCGAAGAACCGCATGTAGAGAATGGCGCGCTCGCGTTCGGGCAGCCGGCGCAGCCCCTCCTTGGCTGACTCGCGGTCCACGACCACGTCGTAGGAGGTGTCCGAGGAGCCCAGGGTGTCCGCGAGGCTGTAGCCGTCGTCGCCGGCCGATAGCTCGGCGTCCAGGGACAGGGTGCTGAAGCTCTCCAGGGCCTCCATGCCGGTGGCGACCTCGTCCTCGGTCAGCCCGGTGTGGACGGCGATGTCGGCGGCCGAGGGTTCGGGGGACCCCGGGTTCTGGGTCAGCTCGCGGCGCGCCACCCGCACCTTGTTGCGCAGTTCCTGCACGCGGCGCGGGACGCGCAGCGCCCACATCCGGTCGCGGAAGTGCCGCTTGACCTCACCGGTGATGGTGGGCACGGCGTAGCTCTCGAAGGCTCCCCGCTCGGGTTCGAAGCGGTCGATCGCCTTCACCAGTCCCAGGGCCGCGACCTGTCGCAGGTCCTCGAGGGACTCGCCGCGGTCGCGGAACCGGCCGGCGATGCGGTGGGCCATGGGCAGCCAGGCGGTGACGAGTTCGTCGCGGACGGCCTCCCGGTCCGGACCGTCCTCCAGAGTGTTCATCCGGGCGAAGAGGGCGGCGGTGTCGGGGGCGTCGTCGTGGCGGCGCCGGGCGGGGGCGGAGGGCTGGGCGGACGCACCGGGACGGCTTGTCGACATATCGATGAGCATGCGGAATCGCTCCTGAATGGTCGTCTCAGGGGGAATTACCGCGGGAGGTCGGCGCCCGGATGACCTGGAAGGGCCCCGGGGCAGCCATATCGCTCCCGCTGGCGCGCCTCCGGTCCGAAGCACGAAACTGCGACTGCCCTGCTGTCCTGGGTGCAAACTCCGGTTCCGAAAACTGTTCAGGACAGTTCAGGACAGGGGCACCACAGCGGTGATGCACTTGCCGCCGGCGGGCAGGTCGGTCACGCGGACGTCGTGCGCGAGCCGGCAGACGATGGGCCAGCCGTGGCCGCCGACCCGGTGCCGCCCCTGCCGGTCCACCGGCGGGGAGACCACCGGCAGGGCGTCACTGCGGTCACACACCGACACACGCACATCCGTGCCGGGTTCCAGGACGTCGACGCGGAAGTCGGTGATCCCGCCGCCGTGCAGGATGGCGTTGGTGGTGAGTTCGGAGGCCACGAGCAGGGCGTCGGAGAGGGCGTCCGCGTCGCACGGCCGGTCGGCGGCGCGGTAGCGCGCGGCCACGGCACGTTCCACCGCCCGCCGCGCCTCGGCCGGTTTGCACGGGCCGGGGCGCTCTCCGCGCCGGCCGGCAACGGACGACTGGAGGGCGAATTCGGTCCTGTGCTCCTCGCACATCCCTTTCACTCCCTGAATCACTCGCGCAGAGGACAGAAGCCGAGCCCCGGCCACACCCGCGGGCCTGTACGGCCACGGCGGTGACGCCTCACGCTGCGTAGGCTTCCGCAGGTCTCACTTCTTCGGCTGACCTCTCCCCGGCATACCAAACCTCTCGTTCCGTGCGAGGACGAACCATGACGAACCATGTCGACAGGTCATTGCCCCGCGGGAATCGGGTACGCGGTCCGCATGACCGATGTGGTGGACTCAGACGAACTGCTGCGACGCATCCAGCGGGCCCGGGCCTGTGCGCGGGAGGAGGAGCGGACCTGGCGCACACGCCGTGACAGTCTCCGGCAGGACGATCCGGACGGCGCCCGCGAGGCCGCGGTGCGCAGTCTGGCCTACGAGGCGGTGCTCCGGGTGCTGGACGAGATCGTCACCCCGGGCAGGCAGGGCGAGGAGCCGTGACGGCCGGGGCGGGCCGGGCCGCCGTGAGCACGCTGATTGACGTCCCCCGGGCCTGGGCACCCGGCCTCCATGGCACCAGCTGATCACACCAGCGCACCGGTTCTGGAAGCCCTGGCCGACTATCACCGCCAGGGCCGACTGACGTTCGCGCCGCCGGGTCACAAGCAGGCCCGGGGCGCCGATCCCGCGGTGCGCGAGGTGCTCGGTGACGCCGTCTTCCTCGGTGACGTGCTGGCCTCGGGCGGTCTGGACGACCGGCTGACGCGGGGGCGGGTGCTGGAACGGGCCCAGGACCTGATGGCCGACGCCGTGCACGCGGAGCACACCTTCTTCACGACCTGCGGGAGCTCGCTGTCCGTCAAGGCGGCGATGCTGGCCGTGGCGGGCCCGCACGAGAAGCTGCTGATCGGGCGGGACGCCCACAAGTCGGTCGTCGCGGGTCTGATCCTCTCCGGCATCGAACCGGTCTGGCTCGAACCGCGCTGGGACACCGAACGGCGCCTGGCGCATCCGCCGTCCGCCGCGGAGTTCGAGGAGGCCTTCGAGGCGCATCCCGACGCGAAGGGCGCGTTGATCACCAGCCCCACGCCCTACGGCAGTTGTGCGGATCTCCGGGCGGTCGCCGACGTCTGCCACCGGCGCTCGGTGCCGTTGATCGTGGACGAGGCCTGGGGCGCCCACCTGCCCTTCCATCCGGAGTTGCCGTCCTGGGCGATGGACGCCGGCGCCGACATCTGCGTCACCAGCATCCACAAGATGGGCAGCGGTCTGGAGCAGGGCTCGGTCTTCCACCTCCAGGGTGATCTGGTCCCGCCGGAGCTGTTGCGGATGCGGGCCGATCTGCTCGGCACGACCAGTCCGTCGGTGCTGCTCTTCGCCGGGCTGGACGGCTGGCGTCGGCAGATGGCCCTGCACGGCAGGGGCCTCCTGGGCGCGGCCCTGGATCTCGCCGACGAGACCCGGCACGCCATCGAGGAGATCGACGGACTGCACGTCAACGACCGCGCCGACTTCTGCGGCGCGGGCCTGGCCGACGACCTCGATCCGCTGCCCGGCGTGATCGACGTGAGCGCGCTCGGCATCACCGGCTACCAGGCGGCCGACTGGCTGCGGGAGCACCGCGCCATCGACGCGCATCTGACCGACCACCGGCGTATCGGCGCGCAGATCACGCACGCCGACGACCGGGAGACGGTCGGTCAACTGCTGGCCGCGCTCAAGGACCTGGTCCGGGTCGCACCGGAACTGCGCCCGGCGCCACGGGTAGAGGTGCCCCTGCCGGGCGAACTGCGCATGGAGCAGGCCCGACTGCCCCGGGACGCGTTCTTCGGTCCCGCCGAGAACGTGCCGGTGACCGAGGCCGCGGGGCGGGTCGCGGCGGAGATGATCACGCCGTATCCGCCGGGGATCCCGGCGATCCTGCCCGGTGAGCGGCTGACCGAGCCGGTGCTGCGGTATCTGCGGACCGGCAAGGACGCGGGCATGAATCTGCCCGACGCGACCGACGCCGAACTGGAGTCGATCAGGGTCGTGCCCCGGGACACCGAGTGACGGCGGAGTGAAACCGGTCACGTGACCCGGATTTGTGTCGCACCACCTCCACGGATGGTTTACCGTTCATACATACGTGGCCGCGGGGTCGACGGCATCCGTCCTCCGTGCACCACGCCTTTACGGCCCTGGCTGGTCTCCCCCGTCCAGCCAGGGCTTTTTTCTGCCCGATGACCGGGCGACACGCGATCCTCACAGCCTCTTGTCCGATTCTTCGGTCCGCCGAGGTGCCCCGAACGGTGCAAGCCGCTGAAATGGGCGTAGGGAAAAACCGGAATCCTTCGCCGGCGAGGAGCCCCGCGCCATGACCAAAGCGATCAAACTCCTGACCGCCCTTCCCCCGCCGCAGCGTCAGCGCCTGATGACGCTCGCCCACGAGGTCTCCTTCCCGGAGGACACCCGGATCTTCGAGGCGGGCGGCACGGCCGACCGCTTCTGGGTCATCCGCTCCGGCGCCGTCTCCCTCACCCAGCAGGTGACGGCCCAGCAGCGGGTCACCGTCGCCGGTCTCGGCTCCGGCGACCTGCTGGGCTGGTCGTGGCTCTTCCCGCCGTACCGGTGGGACTTCGGCGCCGAGGCCTTCAGCCCGGTGCGTGCCTACGAGTTCGACGCGGCGGCCGTGCTGGAGCTGTGCGAGGAGGATGCGCGGCTCGGAGTGATCCTGGTGCGGTCCGTCGCCGAGATCCTCGCGCACCGCCTGGAGACCACCCGGGGCAAGCTCCTGGAGCAGTACTCGATGCACCGGCGCAGCGCCCTGTAGCGCGTCGGGCGTCCGGGGCGGCCTCAGACCCGGTAGCGGCGCAGCGCGGGCACGGTGAGGGCCAGGGTCAGCATCACGACGACGACCAGGATCCCGCCGCCCGCGACGGCCGTACGGGCGCCGAAGGCCGAGCCCGCGGTGCCGTGCAGGACGTCGGCCAGCCGGGGGCCGCCCGCGACCACGACCGTGAAGACGCCCTGCATACGGCCGCGCATCTCGTCGGTGGCGGCGGACAGCAGGATCGCCCCGCGGAACACCATGGAGACCATGTCGGCGATCCCGGCCAGCGCGAGGAACGCCACCGCGAGCCACAGGCTGCCGCTCAGCCCGAAACCGGTGATGGCCGCGCCCCAGGCGACGACCGCCCCGATGACCATCCAGCCGTGCCGGCGGGCCCGCGAGAACGTCCCGGAGAACAGTCCGCCGACCACCGCCCCGATGGGGATCGCCGCGAAGAGCAGGCCGAGCGCGAGGCCTTCGCCGTACGGGGCGTACGTCTCGGAGGCGAGCTGCGGGAACAGGGCGCGGGGCATGCCGAGGACCATCGCGACGATGTCGGCGAGGAAGGACAGCAGTAGCACCTTGTGCGCGGAGATGTAGCGGAAGCCGGCCGCGATCTCCCGGACTCCGGCCCGGCGGGTGCCGCCGGCCGCGAGGGGCGGCAGCGAGGGCAGCCGGTACACCGCCCACACCGTGACGCACAGGGCCAGGGCGTCGATCAGGTACAGCTCCGGCAGTCCGATCACGGGGATCAGGACACCGGCGAGCAGCGGTCCGACGACCTGGCCGGTCTGCATGACCGTGGACCCGAGGGCATTGGCCGCGGCCAACTGCTCCTGGGGCACCAGACGGGCGATGGAGGCGTTGCGGGCCGGGGCGTTCAGCCCCCAGAAGGCCTGCTGGACGGCGAGCAGCACCATCAACGCGGTCACCGACTCCAGGCCGGTGACGGCCTGGAGCCAGAACAGGACCGAGGTGACGGCGATGCCGCTGTTGGTGATCAGCAGCAGCTTGCGGCGGTCCATGGCGTCGGCGACCGCCCCGCCCCACAGCGCGAACACGATCAGCGGCAGCAGGCCCGCGAGGGAGGCGGCGCCCACCCAGGCGGAGGAGCCGGTGATGTCGTAGATCTGCTTGGGGACGGCGACGGCGGTGAGCTGGCTGCCGACGGCCGTGACGATCGTCGAGGACCACAGCCGGCGGTAGGCCGGGACGCGCAGGGGGCGGGTGTCCATCGCCCAGCGGCGCCGGCCGCGTCGGGGCGGTGCGCCCGGGTCCTCGGCCGGGGTCTGCGATTCGGTGCCGGTGCCGCTGTCACTGGTGTCCACGGAGTTCCTGGTTGCTCGCTACATCTATCGGGTCCGGGGTTCACTATCGCAGCACCGCCCAGGAGTTCGGGACGCGCGTTCCGGATCGCGGACATCACGCCCCGGCGATCAGCGTCACGCCGAACGTGATCATCATCGCGGCGACCAGACCGTCCAGGACGCGCCAGGCGGCGGGCCGGGCCAGGAAGCGGCCGAGCAGCCGGGCACCGAACCCGAGCGCGGTGAACCAGCACAGGCTGGCGACCACCGCGCCCAGGCCGAACGTCCAGCGCAGCGGGCCCCGGTCGGCGGCGACCGAGCCGAGCAGGAACACGGTGTCGAGGTAGACGTGCGGGTTGAGCCAGGTCAGCGCCAGGCAGGTGAGCACGGCCCGCCGGACGGAACCCTCGGCCTCCCCCTCGGCGCTCAGGGCACCGGCCGGCCGGACCACCCGTCGGACGGCGAGGGCGCCGTAGCCGAGCAGGAACGCGCCGCCGATCCAGCCGACCGCGGTCAGCGCTCCCGGCCGGCTCACCACCACGGCGCCGACACCGCCGACGCCCAGGGTGATGAGGACGGCGTCGGACAGGGCGCAGATGGCGACGACGGCGAGGACCGCGTGGCGGCGGATCCCCTGGCGCAGGACGAAGGCGTTCTGGGCGCCGATGGCGACGATGAGCGAGAGACCGGTGCCGAAGCCTGCGGCAGCGGCGGCGAGAGAGGCGGACATGGCTTCGACGCTAGGGAATCGATCTCTGCACGTACAGCTAAAGATTCTTACGTACCATTAGCTGTCGTGATGGTGACCGAACTTCCGCTGGATCAGGTACGGACGCTGCTCGCCGTTGTCGACGAGGGCACGTTCGACGCCGCGGCGGCCGCTCTGCACGTGACCCCGTCGGCGGTGAGCCAGCGGGTCAAGGCCCTGGAGCAGCGCACCGGCCGGGTCCTGCTGGTGCGCACCAAGCCGGTGCGGCCGACCGAGTCGGGCGAGGTGGTGGTGCGGTTCGCCCGGCAGCTGGCCCGGCTGGAGCGGGACGCGCGGGCCGCGCTCGGGATGAGCGACGAGAACGAACTGACCCGGGTCTCGATCGCGGTGAACGCGGACTCCCTGGCGACCTGGCTCCTGGAGGCGCTCACGCATGTCCCGCAGCAGCCGGGGCTCTGTTTCGAACTGCGCCGCGAGGACGAGACCCGTACGGCGGAGCTGCTGCGGGAGGGCCTGGTGATGGCCGCGGTGACCTCGTCGCCGGATCCGGTCGCCGGGTGCTCCGTGCGGCCGCTGGGGCGGATGCGCTACCTCGCGGCGGCCAGCCCGGCCTTCGTCGACCGGCATCTCGACGGGCCGCTGCGGGAGGTGCTGCCCGAGGCCCCGCTGATCGTCTTCGACCGGAGTGACGATCTGCAGGACGCGTTCGTGCGGCGGCTGCGGCGCGGGCGCGGGCGGGGGGCCGCGGTGCGGCACGCCGTGCCGACCTCGGAGGGTTTCGCCGAGGCGGTCGCGCTGGGGCTGGGGTGGGGGCTGGTGCCCGAGGTGCAGGCGGAGCCGTTGGTGCGGGCGGGGCGGTTGGTGCTGTTGGCTCCGGAGCGGCCTGTTGATGTGCCGCTGTACTGGCAGCAGTGGAAGTTGGATTCGCCCGCGTTGGCCGCGGTGGCGGATGCGGTTGTTTCGGCGGCGAGGGGTGCTTTGCGGGCCGCCTAAGGATGTGCCTCGCTGTGTCCGTTCGCGGCTGCGGCTTCGTTGTGGCTGGTCGCGCCCACGCGGCGGAGCCGCAGATCAATACAGCCCCGCGCCCCTAAAGGGGCGCTACTACGCCGGCCAGGAGCATTTCCAGTGCTGTTGGGTAGGCGCTCGTGACCATGCGGGGTGCCAGTAGCGGGGCTGCTTCCGCGATGCGGGGGTAGCTGGCGGCCGGGAGGTGGGCGTAGGTCGTGTGCCACTTGTCCTCGTCGGCGTCCAGGGCCGCGCTCGGCAGGGCCAGGGAGGCCGCGTCCAGGGCCGCGAAGGCCAGCGTCTGGTCGATGAAGGCGTGATAGATGCGCACGGTCTCGGGCAGGGAGAAGCCGGCGTTCCTGAGGATGTCCAGGACCGCTTCGTCCGCGGCCAGTTCGTTGGGGCGGCCCGTCACCCTGCTCGTGGTCAGCAGGGCCGCCTGCGGGTGGGCCACATAGGCGGCGTGGATGCGCAGGCCCACGGCACGCAGGTCCGCCCGCCACTCCCCGGTCGGCTCCCAGCCCTCCAGGGCCCGGCCTATGAGCGCGTCGCCGATGGCGAGGGTCAGGTCGTCCATGCTGCGGAAGTACCGGTAGAGCGTGGAGGGATCGGCGTCGAGGGCGAGGCCCAGGCGGCGGGCGGTGAGGCCGGAGCTGCCGTGTTCGCGCAGCATGCGCAGCGCGGTCTCGACGATCAGCCGTTCCGACAGCACGGTTCCGCTCTTGGTGGGCCGGCGCCGGCGGCGACGCTCCTCGGGAACGACGGGCTTGGGCATGACGGACCCCTGCTCCCCGCCTCGCGTCCTTATGCCAACGCCATTGACCTTACGTGAGAGCCGGGCGTTGTATCTGCGCGAGGGGCCCCGTCCATCCGCGACCTTCGATCCGCCAGGGAGTGCCTGTCATGCGTGTACTGCTCGTGGGAGCCGGTGGTGTCGGCACCGCCGTCACCCGGATCGCCGCCCGCCGCCCGTTCTTCGACGCGATGGTGGTGGCCGACTACGACCGGGCCCGTGCCGAGTCGGCCGTCGCGGCCCTGGGCGAGCGCGGGACCCGCTTCCGCGCCGAACGGGTGGACGCCGGGGACGAGGCGGCGGTGGCGGCGCTGCTGGAGCGGCACTCCTGCGACGTGCTCCTCAACGCCACCGACCCGCGGTTCGTGATGCCGCTGTTCCGGGCGGCGCGCACGGCCGGTGCCGGTTATGTCGACATGGCGATGTCGCTGTCCCGGCCGCATCCCGAACGTCCGTACCAGGAGTGCGGGGTGAAGCTCGGCGACGAGCAGTTCGCGCACGCCGAGGAGTGGGAGCGGGCCGGTGCGCTGGCCCTGGTCGGCATGGGCGTCGAACCGGGTCTGTCGGACGTGTTCGCCCGGCACGCGGCCGACGAACTCTTCGACACGATCGAGGAGATCGGGGTCCGCGACGGTGCGAACCTGACCGTCGACGGCCACGACTTCGCCCCGTCCTTCAGCATCTGGACCACGATCGAGGAGTGCCTGAACCCGCCGGTCGTCTACGAGGACGGCCGCGGCTGGTTCACGACCGAACCCTTCAGCGAGCCCGAGGTGTTCGACTTCCCCGACGGCATCGGCCCGGTGGAGTGCGTGAACGTGGAACACGAGGAGGTACTGCTCGTGCCGCGCTGGGTGCCCGCCCGCCGGGTCACCTTCAAGTACGGCCTGGGCCGCGAGTTCATCGAGACGCTGCGCACCCTGCACCTGCTGGGCCTGGACCGCACCGACCCGGTGACCGTGCCGGGCGCCGCCGGTCCGGTCGCCGTGTCGCCCCGGGACGTGGTCGCCGCGTGCCTTCCCGACCCGGCGACGCTGGGCGAGCGGATGCACGGAAAGACCTGCGCCGGCACCTGGGTCCGGGGCCTCAAGGACGGGGCGCCGCGCGAGGTGTACCTGTACCACGTGGTCGACAACCAGTGGTCCATGAAGGAGTACGGCTGCCAGGCGGTGGTGTGGCAGACCGCCGTCAACCCCGTCGTCGCCCTCGAACTGCTGGCCACGGGCGCCTGGTCGGGCGCGGGTGTCCTCGGCCCGGAGGCCTTCCCCGCCCGCCCCTACCTGGATCTGCTGACCGAGTACGGCTCCCCCTGGGGGCTTCGCGAGCAGTGACCGCGGCCGTCCGGCCGTGCCGCTCGCCGGATCCTCACCAGGTCCCCACAGGACTCGGTCGTTTCACCCACGCATCGACAGGTGACCCGGAAACGAGTAAGGCATCCCCGAGGGCACGTTCGACTTCGATCGCAGGTGACTTTTCATGGACAACTGGCGAGACCATGCCGCGTGCCGCCACGAGGACCCCGACCTCTTCTTCCCGATCGGCACCACCGGCCCGGCGCTGGTGCAGCAGGAGCAGGCCAAGGCCGTCTGCCGACGCTGCCCGGTCCGGGAGGAGTGCCTGGAGTGGGCCCTCGACACCGGTCAGGCCATCGGGGTCTGGGGCGGCACGAGCGAGAACGAACGCCGTGCGCTCAAGCGCCGGGCCGCCGCCGCCCGCAGGCGCACGGGATGACGAGGAGGCCCGGCGTCGGGTGACGCCGGGCGGGTCAGCGAGCACCGCGCCGCAGTGGACCCCAGGAGTTCTCCTGCCGTTCCACCGCGGCGCGCGCCTCGTCGATCACCCCGGGATCGATCCAGCGCATCGGCCGTACGTCCTCGACGAGCGGTTCGTTGTCGGGCCCACGGCTCGTCTCGCGGCCCTGAAGGACCCAGGGGCGGACGTCGGGGCCCTTCTCGTGCGGCAGGTGCGAGTAGTCGTACAGACGCCTGGCCACCCACACCTCCACGGGGCGCCCCTCCCACCAATCCTCCACGTCGAGCGGGTTGGCCGACAGCCCCGGCATGGGGACGCCGGTGAGGTCGTCGGTGCTGGACACGTCGGCGAGGTCGGTGGCGGGGCCCCGTGACCAGCGGACGTACAGGCCCTCGTACCGTTCGACCAGGCCGGTGAGCTCGGCGAGTGTCCGTACCACCGGCAGGTCGTCCGATCCGCTCATGGCATGACCTCCCTCTTCGCCTCGGGGTCCGCGCCCCACGGGCAGACGGGGTACCCGTACGACGGGAACGGAACCGGCCGGAACTCCTACCGCGGCGGGGCGCCGGGCAGCCGCAGCGTGAAGACGCTGCCGGTGCCGGGTTCGCTCCGGGCGACGGCCGTGCCGCCGTGCGCGGCGACCAGGTGGCGGACGATCGGCAGGCCGAGACCGCTGCCTCCGGTACGGCGGCTGCGGGACTTCTCCGCGCGCCAGAACCGGTCGAAGGCGTGCGGCAGGTCCTGCGGCGCGATGCCGGTGCCGGTGTCGGCGACCTCCAGCAGCACGTCGTCGCCGTCACGGCGTGCGGACAGGGTGACCGTGCCGTCGGCGGGGGTGTGGCGCAGCGCGTTGGAGACCAGGTTGCCGAGGGCCTGGCGCATGCGCACCGGGTCGGCGTCCAGCCACGGTCCGCCCTCCACCGTCGTCTCCAGGACGACTCCCGCCGCGTCGGCGGCGACGCGGTGGGCGGCGGCCACCTGGTCGAACAGGTCCGCGCAGCGCACCGGCTCCCGGTGCAGCCGCAGGGTGCCGGCGTCGGCGTCCGCGAGGTCGCGCAGGTCGTCGATGACACGCTGGAGCACCAGGGCCTCGTCGTGCAGGGCGGCGAGCAGGGCCGGGTCGGGGTCGACGACGCCGTCCCGGGTGACCTCCAGCCAGCCGCGGATGTTGGTGAGCGGGCTGCGCAGTTCGTGGGCGATGTCGCTGACCATGGCCCGGCGCTGGGACTCCAGGCGTTCCCGGCGTTCGGTGTGGGCGTTGAAGGCCGCGGCCAGGATGCCGGTCTCGTCGCGGGTGGTGACGGGGACGCGCACATGCCGCTCGGGCGGCTGCCGGGCCGCCTCCGTCAGGGCGCGCAGGGGCCGTACCAGCCGGGTGGCGACGACCGCCGTGACGGCGACGGTGACGGCGAGGACGAGCCCGGCGGCGCCGACGACCTTGGCCTTGTTGGCCGGTGACATGTCGAACCGGACGGCGGGGGTGTCCCCGCCGCCCAGGAACAGGTGGGCGGCGGGGGCGACGTACGGGTCGAGCTGGACGCGCCGGGCCCGGTCGAGGCAGGACCGGGCGGCGCGCCTGACGTCGGAATCCGCCTTGGCGAGTGTGACGGGGTAGCTCGCACCCCGCGCGGCGGGGGTGGAGTCCACTCCCAGGTACAGCGGCGCGGCGGGGTCCATTCCGGCCCGGAGCAGACATGTCCCGGCGAGCTTCTCCAGCTCGGTCAGCGCCTTCCTCTCGGTGGGCGTCGGTGTGTTGAACAAGCCGTCGGCGCAGGCGTCGGGCACGTACGCGGGGTCGCCGGTGCCGTCCGCCTCGGTGAGGACCGGGCGGCCGCTCGGGGTGCCGGTCAGGCGCAGGTCGATGCCGTGGCGGGCGAAGCAGCGCTGCCGGGCCCGGGCCAGTGCCCCGACCTTGGCGCGTTCGGTCTCCGTCAGCCGGTACGGGCCCACCGCGCGGGGGTCCGTGCCGCCGAGCTGGGCGCCGCGCTCGCTGTAGGTGTCGACGCGCAGCGGGTCGACGGTGGCGGCGGCGCTCACCGGCAGGGCGGTGCCGCGCGGCGCGGAGTCGGCGATCGGTCTGCGGTCGGCGGTGGTCAGGGCGATCCGGCGGCCGGTCTTCTCGGACAACTCCCGTACGGTGTCCTGCACTCCGCTCCAGTCGGGGTGGGCCGCGGCGTAACCGCTGAGCCGGGCGAGGACGTCCATGTCGTCGGCGAGCACCTGTCCCTGTTCCTCCCGCAGCGCGCGGGTGGTGGTCTCCACCGCGAGCCAGGCGGTGGCCGCGACGGAGCACACGGCGATCAGCCCCGAGGCGATCAGCAGCCGGACCAGCAGGCGTTTGCGCAGCGGTATGCGGGCGCTCATCCGCGGCCGCCGCTGAGCTTGTAGCCGACCCCGAAGACGGTCAGCAGCCGGACCGGTCGGCGCGGGTCGGCCTCCGTCTTGCGGCGCAGGTTCATGATGTGGACGTCCACGGCCCGTTCGGTGGAGGCGCGGTCGGTGCCCCGGGTGATCTCCAGCAACTGCCGCCGGGAGAACACCCGTTCCGGTTCGGCGGCCATGGCCAGCAGGATCTCGAACTCGGCCGGTGTGCACTCCACCGGTCTGCCCTCGCAGACCACCTCGTGCCGTACCGGATCCACGGCGATGCCCCCGGCGCGCACGACGGGGTCGTCCGGGCGGTCGGCGCGCCCGCTGCGGCGCAGCACCGTGCGGATGCGGGCCATCAGCTCGCGCGGGCTGTAGGGCTTGGTCATGTAGTCGTCCGCGCCCAGTTCCAGGCCGCGCAGGACATCGTCCTCGGCGGTGCGGGCGGTGAGCATCAGGACGGGCAGGTCGTCCTCCCGGCGCAGCGCGCGGCACACGTCGAAGCCGTCGATCACCGGCAGCATCAGGTCCAGGACCACGAGGTCCGGGCGTCGGCGGCGGGCCGCGTCCAGGGCGGCCCGGCCGTCGTGGACCACGGTGGCTGTGTGGCCCTCCGCCAGCAGGGAGCGGCGGATCAGTTCGGCCTGCATCGCGTCGTCCTCGGCGACCAGCACATGTGCGCACACGCGGCGGATCCTAAGCGGTTCGGGAGTCCGAGGGGACTCGGCGGACAGGGACGGACTCGGCAGCCGGGGGCTCAGCGGGCCAGGGACTCGGCGTCGCCCATGACGACCACGGGGTGCCGGGCCGGGTCCAGCGCCAGCAGCAGCGCGCGCATGTGCTCCTTCGCGAGGCTGACACAGCCCTGGGTCGGGCCGTCGTGGTCGACGTGCAGCCAGATGCCCCCGCCGCGGCTCGCGCCGAGCGGACGCGTCCAGTCCAGGGGGGACGTTCCGGGCTTGCGGTTGTAGTCGATGGCGATCACGTAGTCGAAGGACCCGGCCAGCGGTTCGCCCTCGAAGCCGGTGCCGGTGGCGGTGAACCCGCCGGAGCGGTCGTACGGCAGCCGGGTGCCGGGGTCGCGGAGGCGGCCGCCGGCGTCGCTGAGGGTGTAGACGCCTATGGGTGAGCGCAGGTCGCCGACGCGGTGGTGGTCGGTCCAGCCGCGCAGCGCGTTGTGCGCGGGCCAGGTCTGGCCGGCCTGCCAGCCGGTGGCGGTGCGCTCGTGGAGCACGACCGTGGACAGCGGCGAGTCCTTGCCGCGGCCGGTGACGACGACGGCCTGCCGGGCTCGGGAGGGCACCTGCGCGAGGGTCTTCGGGCCCAGGCCCGGCAGGTCGCGCGGTGCCGTCCGGGCGGAGACGGCGGGTGCGGGCGGCGGGGTGCTCGTCGTGGGGGCACTCGTCGTCGGGGCGGTCTCGGAGCGGTGCTCGGAGACCGCCGCCGCGCCGCCACCGCATCCGGTCAGGAGCAGGGACGCGGCCAGCAGCGCGGCGGGAGGTGTGCGTCTGATCATGGTCTGAACCCTGACCGACACTTGTGAGGAACTCGTCAGGTTCCAGGGCCTGTTCGTTTCCCCGTCACCGCGGTCAGGGGGTGCTCGGGGTGCTGGGCTTGCCCTGGGTGTACAGCCAGGTGTGGAGCAGGGCGTCCAGGTCCTTGCCCGACACGCGTTCGGCGAGGCGGACGAACTGGGCGGTGGTGGCGTGCCCGTAGCGGTGTGCGTCCGCCCAGGCGCGCAGGATCCGGAAGAACGCCCGGTCCCCGACGGCCGTGCGCAGGGCGTGCAGGGTCATCGCGCCCCGGGCGTAGACGGGGGTGCCGAAGATGTTGGCGCCGCTGCCGGGGTCACCGGGCGGGAAGGCCCACAGGTCGTCGCTCGCGGGGCGGGCGTGGAGGTCGTCGAAGGTCTTCTGGGCGCTGTCGCCGCCGTGCTGCTCGTCGTAGAGCCACTCGGTGTAGACCGCGAAGCCCTCGTTGAGCCAGATGTCCTTCCAGGAGGTGAGGGTGACGGAGTCTCCGAACCACTGGTGGGCGCTCTCGTGGACGAGCGTGCTCAGGTCGGGCGCGGCGGAGTAGACCGGGCGGGACTGGGTCTCCAGGGCGTAGCCCACGTTCGGGGCCC
The DNA here is from genome assembly GCF_021173675.1 of Streptomyces lincolnensis. Classification (GTDB taxonomy): domain Bacteria; phylum Actinomycetota; class Actinomycetes; order Streptomycetales; family Streptomycetaceae; genus Streptomyces; species Streptomyces lincolnensis_B. Next base: position 35,765 of record NZ_JAIHON010000031.1, read on the forward strand.
GGTCCACGATGGAGCCGGCGGCCCGGAAGGGGTAGGGCCCGAAGAGCTTGCTCTCCCACTCCAGCACGGACGGCAGCTGCTTCAGAACGGGCGCCGCCGCCTTCGCCTCGCGGGGATCGACGGCGTCGTACACCTGGATGCCGTCGCGGGTGGTGTACCGCGTGGTCTTGAACGTGCCGACGGTCGCCGTGGCCAGGTAGGCGGCCATGGGCTCGCTCTGCCGCCAGCGGAAGGTGGTCCGTCCGTTCCGGGTGTGTTCGCCGAGGAGGACGCCGTTGGCGACGGCCGTCTTCCCCTTGGGCACGGTGAGGGTGAAGTCGTACGACGCCTTGTCCGTGGGGTGGCTGTTCGCGGGGAACCAGGTCATGGCGCCCTGCGGCTCGCCGGCCACGAAGGCGCCGTCGTCGGTGGGGATCCAGCCGTCGAGCGAGCCGTCCGGGTCGGTGACCGGCTTCGGGGTGCCGGAGTAGGTGACGGTGACCTGGAACCACTGGCCCTCGTGCAGGGCGCGGCGCGGGGTGACGACGAGTTCCTGGCCGTCGCGCCGGTGCTCCGCCTTGACGTGGTCGACGGTGAGACCGGTGACCTTCAGACCGCTCAGGTCGAGGTCGAAGCGGGTCAGGCGCTGGGTGGCGCGGGCGGTGAGGACGGCCTTGCCCGCCAGGTGGCGGCTGCCCGGGTCGTAACGGAGTGTCAGGTCGTAGTGGCCGACGTCGTAGCCGCCGTTGCCGGAGAGCGGGAAGTAGGGGTCGCCGACTCCGGGCGAGCCCGCCGACGGGGGTGCGGCGGCCCCGAGCAGGGCGGCGAGGACGACGGGGGTGGTGGCGAGAACGAAGGTGCGTCTGACGGCCTTCGGCACGTGTGCTCCTACAGGGGGTGGGGGGGGTGAGCGACGGCCTCACCCTAGATCCCGCCCGTCCGCGTCTCGACCATGATCAGGTCAAGTCCCATGGTCAGGTCACGTCGCGGCGCTGTCCGCGCTGTCCCGCGCAGTACGCTCCCGGCACCACTGCCGCCCTGCAGAAAGGCCCGCCGTGAGCATTCGCGTCCGTCGCGTGTACGAGCCGCCCGAGCCCGGGGACGGCGTGCGTGTCCTGGTCGACCGGCTGTGGCCGCGCGGCCTGTCCAAGGACGCGGCCCGGGTGGACGAGTGGCCCAAGGCGCTCACCCCGTCGACCGAGCTGCGCCGCTGGTATCACGCGGGCGAGGGGTCCTACGAGGAGTTCGCGGAGCGGTACGAGGCGGAGCTCGGCGCTCCTGAGGCGTCCGGACTCCTCGACCACGTACGGGAGTTGGCGCGAGCCGGTGACGTGACCCTGCTGACCGCGTCGAAGACGCCGGAGCAGAGTCACGCCACCGTGCTGGTCCGCCTTCTGAAGGGCGGCTGAGCCCGCTCAGCCGGTCTGCCGTGCCGCCGCCCGGCCCGCCGCCCGGCCGGAGAAGAGACAGCCGCCTAGGAAGGTGCCCTCCAGCGCGTTGTAGCCGTGGACGCCACCGCCGCCGAATCCGGCGACCTCGCCCGCGGCGTAGAGACCGTCGAGCGGCTCGCCGTCGGTGCCGAGGGCGCGGGAGTCCAGGTCGGTCTGGATCCCGCCGAGGGTCTTGCGGGTCAGGGTGTGCAGCTTGACGCCGATCAGGGGTCCGGCCGCCGGGTCGAGGATGCGGTGCGGGGTGGCGACGCGGCCGAGGCGGTCGCCGATGTAGCGGCGGGCGTTGCGGATGCCCTGTACCTGGGCGTCCTTGCTGTAGGCGTTGGCGATCTGGAGGTCGCGGGCCTCGATCTGGCGGCGGATCCCGGCCGCGTCGAGCAGTGCCTTGTCGGTCAACTCGTTCATCTTCTCCACGAGTTGCTCCAGGTTCGGCGCGGTCACGAAGTCCGCGCCCTTGCGCAGGAAGGCGTCGACCGGTCCGGGGGCGCCCTTGCCGAGGATGCGCTCCTTGAGGAAGCCGGCGCGGTCCTTGGCGGTGATGTCGGGGTTCTGCTCGGAGCCGGAGAGCGCGAACTCCTTCTCGATGATCTTCTGGGTGAGGATGAACCAGGAGTGGTCGTGGTCCGCGATGTCCTCGGTGGTGCGCAGGTACTTGAGGGTGCTGAGGGTGTCGTAGCCGGGCAGGCAGGGTTCGGGCAGGCGGCGGCCGAGGGCGTCGAACCACATCGAGGACGGGCCGGGCAGGATGCGGATGCCGTGGCCGGGCCAGATCGGGTCCCAGTTCTGAAGGCCCTCGGTGTAGTGCCACATGCGGTCGCGGTTGACCAGGCGCACCCCGGCCTCCGCGCTGATGTCGAGCATCCGGCCGTCGACGTAGGCGGGGACACCGGTGACCATCTCGGCGGGCGGGGTGCCGAGGCGCTCGGGCCAGTAGCGGCGGACGATCTCGTGGTTGGCGCCGATGCCGCCGGTGGTGACGATCACGGCCTTGGCGGTGAGCTCGAAGTCGCCGACGCGGTCGCGGTTGGAGGCGACACCACGGGGTGAGCGGTCCTCGGCCAGGACGGTGCCGCGCACCCCGCGCGCCGCGCCCTCCTCCACGACCAGCTCGTCCACCCGGTGGCGGTGGTGGAAGGTCAGCAGCCCGTCGCGCGAGGCCTGCTTGGCGTACTCGACGAAGGGCTCCACGACACCGGTGCCGGTCCCCCAGGCCACATGGAAGCGGGGCACGGAGTTGCCGTGGCCGTGGGCGGTCAGGTCGCCGCGCTCGGCCCAGCCGACGGTGGGCAGGAACTTGATGCCGTGCCCCTCCAGCCAGGACCGCTTCTCCCCGGCCGCGAACTCGACGTAGGCGCGCGCCCAGCGCACCGCCCAGGAGTCCTCGTCCTCGATCCGGTCGAACCGTGCGCTGCCCTGCCAGTCGTTCCAGGCGAGGTCGAAGGAGTCCTTGATCCCGAGGCGGCGCTGCTCCTGGGAGTCGACGAGGAACAGGCCGCCGAAGGACCAGAAGGCCTGTCCGCCGAGGTTGGCGGCGTTCTCCTGGTCCACCAGCGCGACCCGGCGGCCCCTGCTGGTCAGCTCGTGTGCGGCGACCAGGCCCGCGAGCCCCGCTCCGACGACGATGACGTCGGCATCCATGGCGACCGTCCCTTCCTCATACGGTTGTGTCGCTGCCGTCGGTGAGCAGCGCGGTGAGCAGTTGTTTGAGCCAGCCGCGGGCCCGGTCGACGTCGCCGTCCAGCAGCAGTTGGACGGTGACCCCGTCGTAGGCGGCGACCACCGCGTGGGCGGCGCCGTCGACGGAGCCGAGCACCGCGGGCAGGCGGGTGTGCCCCTGTGCCCGGGACAGCCGGTCCGCGATCGCCTGCCGCAGCCGCGTCCGGTGTTCGAGCAGGGTCCGGGCGACCTCGGGTGCGCGGGCGGCGTGCACCAGGAAGTCGGTCTTGACCAGCAGCCAGTCCCGGTCCAGGAGCAGCACCTCGGTGACCCGGTCGACGGCGGCCGGCACGTCAAGCCCCGGGCCGTCGACGGCGAGCACCCCGGCGACCTGCTCGGCGATCAGGTCGGCCCGCTGCCGGTACAGGGCGAAGAACAGCTCGTCCAGGCTGTCGAAGTTCGAGTAGAAGGCGCCCCGGCTGTAGCCGGCGGCCTCGCAGACCTCCTCGATGGAGACCCGTCCGAACCCCTTGGCGGCGAAGACCGCGAAGGCGGCGTCCAGCAGTTTGGCCCGCGTGCGGACGCGCCGCTTGGTGACGCGCCTGGTCGTCTGCTCCACCGCCATCTCCGGACCCCCGTTCGATACAGAAATGTATCCGATACGGCGATGTATCGAAAGCTAATAGGGGCGGCCGGAACCCGGCCCGGAATTAATGGGAACAGATTTTCGAATACGGGGTACGCTGGAGCCATGAGCACGCACCTCCAGGCCTCCCTCTTCGACCAGACCGACCGGCTCCGGCTCGGCCCCCTCGACGGGATCCACCGGACCATGCTCGGATCCGGTGCTTGGATCGACGTCCTGCCGGGCTGGCTGAGCGGCTCGGACACGCTGTTCGAACACCTGGCCGCGGAGGTCCCGTGGCGCGCGGAGCGGCGGACCATGTACGACCACGTCGTCGACGTGCCGCGACTGCTGGCGTTCTACGGCGCCGGGGACGCCCTGCCGCACCCGGCGCTGGACCGGGCGCGCGCGGCGCTGTCCGCGCACTACGCCGAGGAACTGGGCGAGCCGTTCACCACGGCCGGACTGTGCTACTACCGCGACGGCCGGGACAGCGTGGCCTGGCACGGCGACCGGACCGGGCGGGGCGCCCGCCAGGACACCATGGTCGCGATCCTCTCCGTGGGAGCGCCCCGGGACCTGGCCCTGCGGCCGGTGCGCGGCGGCGACACCGTCCGACGGCCGCTGGGCCACGGCGACCTGATCGTGATGGGCGGCTCCTGCCAGCGGACCTGGGAGCACTGCGTACCGAAGACCACGCGTGCCGCGGGACCGCGCATCAGCATCCAGTTCAGGCCGCACGGCGTGCGGTGACACCTCGGGCGGCGTGCGCCGGGGCGGAGAGGCGGCCGCTTCGGACGTGCGCGGGGGCTGCCTCCGGCGGACGGTGCCGGAGGCAGCCTCGTTCCTCGCGGAACCCCGCCCTCCCCCTGTCCGGCGCGTGACCGGACCCGACGGCTCCGTCGCCCTCCCGGTCTGCTTTGCTGGGTCCGTCGGGCGGGGAACTCACAGTGCGGGGCGATCATGCGGGCAGATGTTCGGCAAGTGGCCGACGGTACTTATCTGGTGCACGGCAGCAACACCAACTGGGTGATCCTCACCGAGGGGGACGCCGCCACACTGATCGACACCGGCTACCCCGGGGACCGCGCCCAGCTGCTCTCCTCCCTCGCGGAGGTGGGCAGTTCACCGGAGGCCGTCGAGGCCGTGCTCATCACCCACGCCCACAACGACCACCTCGGCTCCGCCGAGTTCCTGCGCGCCACCTACGGCATGCCCGTCTACACGCACGAGGCCGAGGTCCCGCACGCCCGGCGGGACTTCCTGGACCAGGTGAGCGTCGGGACGGTACTGAAGAACGGCTGGCGGCCCGGTGTCCTGCCGTGGGCCGTGCACGCGCTCCGCTCGGGCGGCACCGCCCATGTGCCGGTCGCCTCGCCGCAGCCGCTCCCGACGGCCGGCCCACTGGACCTGCCCGGCAGACCCGTGCCGGTGCACACCCCCGGCCACACCGACGGGCACAGCGCCTTCCACCTCCCCGAGCGCGGGGTGGTGGTCTCCGGCGACGCCCTGGTCAGCGGCCACCCCACCTCCCGGGCAAAGGGCCCGCAGCTGCTGCCGGACATGTTCCACCACGAGCGGTCCGCCGCCGTGGCCTCCCTGACCGCGTTCGAGAAGCTGGACGGCGATCTGCTGGCACCCGGGCACGGACCCGTCCACCGCGGTCCGGTCCGTGAAGCGGCACTTCAGGCCCGGGAGAAAGCGCTTTAAGGTGAGGTGACGATCACCGGCGGGGCATCGCCTGCGACGGAGCACGGGTGCCCACCGCCTCGTGAGACCCCGTAAGACCTGGTGAGACCCCGTAAGACAAGGACACGCGACCCATGGCTCTGCAGATCAGCGCGACCACCCCGGAGCACCCCGCGCTCCTGCTCGAACTGCCGTGGCACCTCCCCCTGGAGGAGTGGCCCGAGGAGTACCTGGTGCCGCTGCCGCGCGGTATCTCCCGCCACGTCGTGCGCTACGCCCGGGCCGGCGACGAGGTGATCGCCGTCAAGGAACTCGCCGAGCGTCCGGCGCTGCGCGAGTACGAGCTGCTGCGCGACCTGGACCGCATCGGCATCCCGGCCGTCGACCCGCTCGCCGTGGTCACCGGGCGCACCGACGCCGACGACGGCCCGCTGGAATCGGTGCTGGTCACCCGGCACCTGGGCGGCTCGATGCCGTACCGGTCGATGTTCGAGACGACGATGCGGCCCGCCACCATGCACCGCCTGATGGACGCGCTGGCGGTGCTCCTGGTGCGGCTGCACCTCGCCGGGTTCGCCTGGGGCGACTGCTCGCTGTCCAACACCCTGTTCCGGCGGGACGCGGGCGCCTACGCCGCCTACCTGGTGGACGCGGAGACCGGTGATCTGCACACCCAGCTCAGCTCGGGGCAGCGCGACTACGACCTGGACCTGGCCCGGGTCAACATCAGCGGGGAACTGCTCGACCTGGAGGCCTCCGGGGCGCTGCACCCCTCCGTGGACCCGATCGAGTTCGGCATGGAGATCTGCGCGCGCTACGCGCGCCTGTGGGAGGAGCTGACCCGCACGTCCGTCTACCCGGCGGGCAAGTACCACTACATCGAGCGCCGGATCCGCCGTCTGAACGACCTCGGTTTCGACGTGGCCGAGATGCAGATCGAGCACGCCCCGAACGGCGACACGGTCACCTTCGTGCCCAAGGTCGTGGACGCCGGCCACCACCAGCGCCAGCTGCTGCGGCTGACCGGGCTGGACACCGAGGAGAATCAGGCCCGGCGGCTGCTCAACGACCTGGAGAGCTGGATGGCCACCCAGGACGACTACGCCCCGGGCGACCCGCTCGGTGCCCGCCCCGAGGTGCTCGCCCACCGCTGGGTCCGGGACGTCTTCCGGCCCACCGTGCGGGCGGTGCCCCTGGAGATGCGCGGCTCGATGGACCCGGCCGAGATCTACCACGAGCTCCTGGAGCACCGCTGGTACATGTCCGAGCGGGCACAGCACGACATCGGGCTGGACACGGCGGTGCAGGACTACATCTCCCACATCCTGCCCAAGGCCCGCGAGACGCTCCAGCCCTCGCCCTCCGCGGACTGAGAGCCTGTCTTTGGCCCCCCGTCGTCCGCGCGCGGCGCGGGCGCAGCGGCGGTCGGTGCGTGCGATCGGCGTGCGGCGAGCGTGCGTGCCGGGCGTCGGGGCGCAGGCGGGGGTTCAAAGACAGGCTCTGACTCAGGCCTGCGGCACCACGGCCACCGGGCAGCCCGCGTGGTGCAGGACGCCGTGGGCGACCGAGCCGATGCGGGCGCCGACGGCGGTGCGGTGGGCGCGCCGCCCGACGACCATCAGCTGGGCCTGGCCCGCCACGGACAGCAGCACCTGCCCGGCGCTGCCCATCTCCACGTGCTCGACGACCGGCACGTCGGGGAAGCGGTCCCGCCACGGCTGGAGCGCCGCCGCCAGGGCCTTCTTCTCGTACGGCTCCAGACCGCCGGCCTCGTCGAGGAGCTTCAGCGAGGCCGGGCTGTAGGCGAACAGCGGCGGCAGGGTCCAGGCCCGCACCGCGCGGACGGCGGCACCGCGCGCCGCGGCCGTCTCGAACGCGAACCGCAGGGCCTCGGCGCTGTCCTGCGGGTCGCCCTGCTGGCCCACGACGATCTCGCGGCCGGCCGCCTCGGCGGCGGGCTCGTCACGGGCGCGCACCAGGACCACGGGCCGCGCCGACTCCACGATGACCTGCTGGCCGACCGAACCGACCAGGAAGCCGACGACCCGGCCGTGGCCGCGCGAGCCGAGGACCAGCATCTCCGCCTCGGCCGCCGCGGCGACCAGCGCGTCCACGCCGCCGCCCTCCACCACGTCGGTGGACACCTCCAGCTCCGGGTGCCGCTCGGTGACGGTCCGGGCCGCCTCGCCGACCGCCTCCCGGGCCCAGCCGAGCTGGACGTCCGGGTCGGCGGCCTCGATCGCCTCGTACGACTGGAACCGCCAGGCGTGCACCACCCGCAGCGCCAGCCTCCGGCGGACCGCCTCCCGGGCGGCCCAGGCCAGTGCGGCCAGGCTCTCCTCGGTTCCGTCGACCCCTGCCGTGATCGGGCGCGTCATGCCGTCCGCCTCTCTGTCTCTGTCGCGGTCGAAATCCGTGCGTACGGCCCAGTCTTCACCACACGGCCCCCCTCGCCACGCAGCCCCCCGGCGTCCACCGCTCCCGGCCTCCCGGGCCCTTGGCCCATACCTGCGCGAAGCAGGGCGATCGAACATACGATGGGCGGGACCGGGCCGGTGACCACAGGGACACCGTGCCCCCGCATCCAACCACTCGGGGTGGGAGACGTATGGCACAGGCCGCGGACGCTGCGCGGACGGTCATCCTGACCGTGGACGACGACCCGGGAGTCTCCCGTGCCGTCGCCCGCGACCTGCGACGGCGCTACGGCGAGTCGTACCGGATCGTGCGCGCGGAGTCCGGCGAGTCCGCCCTGGAGGCGCTGCGGGAGCTGAAGCTGCGCGGTGATCTGGTCGCGGTGATCCTGGCCGACTACCGGATGCCCCAGATGAACGGCATCGAGTTCCTCGAACAGGCCCTGGACGTGTATCCGGGCGCCCGGCGCGTGCTGCTGA
>NZ_JAIHON010000032.1 GCF_021173675.1 Streptomyces lincolnensis
GCGCGGCCCCGCTGACCGGCTGGCTGGACGGCACGGTCCTGCGGGACGAGCACGGGTTCATCCTCGCCGGACCGGACCTGACCCCGGACGGGCGACCGCCCGCGGACTGGGAGCTGGACCGGCCGCCATACCACCTGGAGACCAACATCCCCGGCGTGTTCGTCGCCGGGGACGCGCGCGCGGAGTCCGCGAAGCGGGTCGCATCCGCCGTCGGAGAGGGAGCCATGGCCGTGATGCTCGTCCACCGGTATCTGGAGCAGTCGTGAGCGGGCAGCCGATGCCGTGCAGCCCCGCGGAGATCGGGTCACTGTTCCTCTTCGAGAAGCTCAGCGCCGAACAGATCGGCAGGCTGTGCAGCGAGGGACGGGTCGAACTGTTCGACCCCGGGCCGGTGTTCACCGAAGGTGACCCGGCGACCTGCTTCTACGTGATGATCGAGGGCACGGTCGTCATGTCGCGCCGGGTCGGCGGCGACGACATCGAGGTGAGCCGCACGTCCCAGCGAGGGGTGTACGCGGGGGCCGTGATGGCGTACGTCGGCGACGGGAAACCGCAGCGGTACATGAACTCGCTGCGGGTGACGGAGCCGACGCGGTTCTTCGTCCTGCCCGCCGAGTCGTTCGCGAACCTCATGCACGAGTGGTTTCCGATGGCGGTCCATCTCCTGGAGGGGCTCTTCCTCGGTTCGCAGACCTTTCAGCGGGCCATCGGACAGCGCGAACGGCTGCTGGCGCTGGGCTCGTTGTCCGCCGGTCTCACCCATGAGCTCAACAACCCGGCCGCGGCGGCCGTACGGGCCACCTCGGCGCTCAGGGACCGGGTCGCGCACGTGCGCAACAAGCTCGCCGTCATCGCCTCCGGCCCCCACCACGGCGATGCCCTGAAGGCCCTGGTCGACCTCCAGGAGCGTACGGCCGAGCGGGTCTCCAAGGCGCCGGCACTGAGCCCGCTCGAAGCGTCCGACCGGGAGGACGAACTCGCCGACTGGCTCGACGACCACGGTGTCCCAAACGGCTGGCAGATCGCGCCGACCTTCGTGCAGGGCGGTCTCGACGTCGACTGGCTGGAGCAGATCGCGGCGGCATGCGACGAGCAGGACATCCTGCCGAGTGCCATCGGGTGGCTCAACTACACGGTCGAGACCGAGCTGTTGATGTCCGAGATCGAGGACTCCACCACCCGTATCTCGCACCTCGTCGACGCCGCCAAGCAGTACTCGCAGCTGGACCGCGCGCCCTACGAGGTCGCCGATGTCCACGAACTCCTCGACAGCACCCTGCTGATGCTCTCGGGCAAGATCGGTCCCGAGGTCAAGGTCGTGAAGGCGTACGACCGTTCGGTGCCGAGGATTCCGGCCTACCCGGCCGAACTGAACCAGGTGTGGACCAACCTGATCGACAACGCCGTCTCCGCCATCAAGGGCGCGGGCGGCGAAGGGACGTTGACCGTACGCACCGCTCTGGTGCACGACCGGCTGCTGGTGGAGTTCCGCGACACGGGCCCGGGAGTACCGGCCGAGATCCGCGGCCGGATCTTCGACCCGTTCTTCACCACCAAACCAGTGGGCGAGGGCACCGGGCTGGGCCTCGACATCTCCTGGCGGATCGTCGTCAACAAGCACCACGGTGACCTGAAAGTCGAGTCCGTACCCGGCGACACCCGCTTCCAGGTGCTGCTTCCCCTCACCGCCACCGACCCCGATACGCCCGATACCGTCCCCGACCCGGCCCAGGGGCCCTCATGACCAAGGACACCGGCATCGACCCCGGCGTCCCGCCCAGCGGGGCCGGCTGCGTGTAGTGCGAAGCCGACGGCGGCTGGTGGTTCCATCTGCGGCGCTGCGCCCAGTGCGGCCACATCGGCTGCTGCGACGACCCACCCGCCCAGCACGCCACCGGCCACTTCCGGGACACCGGCCATCCGGTGATCCGCAGGTACGAGCCGGGCGAGGGCTGGTACTGGAACTACGCGACGAACGAGCCGTACGACTCCGGCCCGGCCCTGGCTCCCCCGGCCGCCCACCCTCCCGACCAGCCCACACCGGGACCGGCGGGGCGCGTGCCGGCGAACTGGGCGGACACGCTGCGCTGAGCCTGACCGACCAGGGCTCTCAGTGGTCGATGTCAGGATTCATCTATGCCGCAGAACCTGTTCGGCACTCCACTCATCGGCCGACCGCAATGCCGCTGACTCCTCTGCTCCGGTTACTACGCCGATCAGCGTGGCCAGTACTCCAGGCGGAGATGTGATCTTGATGGCGGAGGGAGCCGCAGCCCGATATGTGTCACCAAGGCAGCGTGTTGTCACACGGACTGTCGGCCCCTGTCAGCGGTCAGCGGTGAGTGCCGTGCGCAGGGTGGTGGCCATCAGGTCGATGGCTTCCTTCCCGGCCGGGACCGGGCCGGTGTGGGTGAAGTAGCGGTCGACGCCCTCGAAGCAACGGTGGGTGACCGGAACGCCGGCGGCTTCCAGGGCCTTGGCATAGGCATCGCCCTCGTCGCGCAGGCGGTCGTTCTCCGCGGTGATGACCAGGGCGGGCGGCAGCCCGGCGAGGTCGTCGGCCAGTCCGGGCGACACCAGCGGATGGGCGAGGTCGGCGAGATCAGGGACGTAGGCGGCGGTGAAGATCCGCATGATCTGAGGGGTGAGCAGGGGCTTGGCGATGGATGACTGCTTGGTGGCCGGGTCGGCGACCTGGTCGAGCGGTGCCGAGTCGATGATCTGAAGGCGAGGCGTGAAGGCGCCGCGGTCCCGAGCAGTGCGGCAGACCGCGGCGGTCAGGTTGGCCCCGGCGCTGTGTCCGCCCACGGCGAGTCGCGAACCGTCCCAGTTGTTGGCGGCGCCGTTCTCGGCCACCCAGGCGGTGACGTCGTACGCCTGGTTGACGGGTACGGGGTACGGCCGTTGCGGGGCGACGGCGTAGTCCACGTTGATCACCACGCAGCCGGCCGTGGCGGCTATGTAGCGGCAGATGTGGTCGTCCTGCTGGGGGCGGGCGATCACGAACCCGCCGCCGTGGAAGTTGACGTACACGGGGGCAGGAGCCGCCGCGGCGGCCGACGGGCGGTAGACGGTGCACGTCACCGGTCCGGCGCTGGTCTCCACCCGGATGGATTCCGTACGCGTCGGGATGTCGGTGAAGCGCAGATCCTTGTGCACGCGGCTCATCATTCGGCCGAGCAACAGCTGAACCCCTCTGGCCTGGATTCTGGGCCTGAATGACATGGCTGACTCCATCGCTACAAACTTAAATCATCAGGATTCCTGATAATGAACGCTCGCCGCTGATCACGCAAGGGGCAACCACGAGCCGACTGCCGGAGGGGGGATGGAAGCCCCCTTTATGTTCTTCGCGGTCCTGCAAGAGGGCCGCTGGCCTCCGGGCCCACCATGACTGGTCCCCCCTTGTCGAGCGGATGACCTCGGGGTCGATGTCACCGGGGCCGGGAGGCGCCGCTGGAGACGCTGATGAGAGGTCCGACTACCGCCTGGCCCGGCGCCACGCCGAGCCGTCTGCGGGCGGCAGGTCTGCATAACGTGGATGCGCGCATACGACGCCGAAGCTCTGGCCGGCACCGCACGAACCCCCTTCGGGAGGATGCGTTGGACGACATCGACGACGTGGGCGTCTTCCTCGGCCTGGACGTCGGCAAAAGCGCCCATCACGGGCACGGACTCACCTCGGCCGGAAAGAAGGTCTTCGACAAGCAGCTGCCCAACAGCGAGCCGAAACTGCGGACCGTCTTCGACAAGCTGACCGCGAAGTTCGGCACCGTGCTGGTGATCGTGGATCAGCCCGCCTCCATCGGAGCCCTGCCCCCGACCGTCGCCCGGCCCGCCGGCTGTAAGGTCGCCTACCTGCCCGGACTCTCGATGCGGCGGATCGCCGACCTCTACCCGGGCGAGGCCAAGACCGACGCCAAAGACGCCGCGGTGATCGCGGACGCCGCCCGGACTGTGCCGCACACCCTGCGCCCGCCAGAACTGACCGACGAGATCACCGCCGAACTGACCGTGCTGGTGGGCTTCGACCAGGACCAGGACCAGGACCAGGACCAGGACCTGGCGGCCGAGGCGACCCGCACCTCCAACCGGATACGCAGTCTGCTCACCCACTTCCGTCCCAGCCTGGAGCGCGTTCTCGGGCCGCGTCTGGACCATCAGGCCGTGACCTGGCTGCTGGAACGCCACGGATCCCGGGCCGCGCCGCGAAAGGCCCGACGAGCAGACCGTCGTGGTCCCGGGCACCGGCACTCTCGGCGTCGTGATCCCGTCCCTGGCCCGTTCACTCGCGGCTGTCTACGAACAGCGACGAGCTCTGGAAGCGCAGATCGGGCAGTTGCCGGAGGCTCACCCTCTTTCCGCGGTTCTGACCTCGATTCCGCGGGTCGCGGTCAGGACCGCCGCCACCTTGCGGGTCACCGTCGGCACCAGCTTCCCCACCGCCGCCCACCTGGCCTCCTACGCCGGCCTCGCCCCCACGACCAAGTCATCCGGGACTTCGATCCACGGCGAACACGCCCCCGAGGCGGCAACCGGCAACTCAAACGCGCGATGCTCCTGTCCGCGTTCGCCGCCCTGCACGATCCCACCTCCCGCACCTACTACGACAAATGCCGGGCCCGCGGCAAGACCCACACCCAAGCCCTCCTCCGCCTCGCCCGCCGGCGCATCAACGTGCTGTTCGCGATGCTCCGCGACGCAACTTTCCACGAACCCAGAACCCCACGCCACATGGGACTCTGCAGTCAGCCGATGAGCCGAACCGGAGTACCCGTGACACTTGCAGAACTGATCAGCCAACTGACCGAGAAGGATGACGGCCTGACCGTCTTCGCCAGCGAGCCCTGGACTGCGCAGAGCGACGCGACGGCTGTTCCCGACCAGGAGGGCACAAGTCAGCCAGACATGGAGGGCCGCTCCTACCTCCTGGGAACCGCCCTGATCCGCGACGTCCTGGAGACCTGGCGTGCGCACCATGACGGGGCCGTTCCTTCCCTGCAACAGGCATGCGAGGCAGTCGTCCACTACGCCGAGAACGACACATACCCATACCCGGACGAAGACCGGCCCTGACCCCTACGCCCCGCACTCGCACCCCCAGTGGGCCCACCTTCACGTCACCCCGGGCTGGAAACGTCCACGCAGCTCCGTCGCCCACCACCCGGCATGATCGACTCCGAGCAGCCCGAACCAGCCGTCGACGAGCAGTGCCAGGCAGAGAACCCGGCGGACGACCTCCCAGTGACCCAGTGATCCATCACAGAAACCCACTGAGAAGTCGAGCCACTCGGCTTCAGTCGATCAGTGCGCCCGCAATCCGGACGAGGCGGCCGAACTGGCGAACTGAAACTTGAACTTGGTGCCGTCGATCACGTCTGTCGCGATGACCTTCCACTGGCCCGCGGTGGTGGTCTTGTAGCTGCTCTGGCAGTAGTCGAGCCCGCCACCGCTGGCGTAGAAGCACACCTTCACCTGACGGCTGGTGTTGGTCTTGATGTTGATGTCGGCGCAGTTGTCGGTTGCCAGGTAGAGGTAGCTCGCCGGCTGGAAGAACGTGTCAGAGGGCTTGTTGTACGTCCATGTGCCGTAGCAGGACTGAGCGGCTGCGCCCGCGGTGGTCGCCGTGCCACCGACCATGCCTCCCGCAGCGAGCAGACAAGTCAGAGTGAATGTGCCGAGCCGCCGATGTACGTTCATCGCTACCCCCGTTGACCGCTGTGGTTCCCGTCCTGGTCCGGCGTCCACGATCACAGCAGGGGCGGGCTTGGGACACCTGAAACGTTGCAGGGTCCGTCTTCGTGTCCGTCGTGGTCCGATTGACCGTCGCTGTCGCCCAGGGCTGGGAAGGGTCCTCACATGCAGGTTCGTAAGCGGTTCGTCGCATCCGTCGTCACCGGTGTCATCGCGGCCAGTGGTCTCATCGCCACCACCGCAGGCCAGGCCTCCGCTGCCGGGGCCTGCCTCGACAACGCCCAGAGCTACACCAAGGCGTCCGGGACGCATCTCTACCCGAACTACCCCACGCTCAACTACCTGTTGACGAGCGCGAACTGCGCGGACATCAACATCAAGACCAACACCGAGCGCTATGTGAAGGTCTGCTTCCTGCCCTCCAGTGGCGGAAGGCAGTGCCAGGCCGAGTACAAGCTCGCCAAGGCCGACACCTGGATGGAGATCGCCACCGACGTGAAGGACAACACCCGCTACCAGTTCTACTTCCGCAGTGACGCGTCGTCGTCCGGACAGTTCGCCGACTGACGTCCCCTCTCCCACCAGATGTGAACGACCGACACCGCCCCGACCGAGCGCTTCGCATGGCCAGCTGGACGTGCGGTGTTCCCTACGGGGTTCACTCCCTGATGGTTGAGTGCCAGGGTCTGGATCCGGCACGGTCCAGGTCCTGGACGGCGCCCTACTCCACCGGCTCGCGCCAGGCGGCGACGAGATCGTGGAAGCGCGGGAAACGGGCACCCGGAACGGTCTCGTCACTGACCGTCTCGCCGTTGAGCCAGCAAATGTCGAAGATGTCGGTCTCGGTGTCGAGTAGGCAGCACACCCCGCCAGTGGCGGCGGTGAGGTCGGTGAACACCTGCCTGACGGTGGCGGACTGCGCGAACATCCGGCTCATGTCCGAGGTGGCCGCCAGGAACTGCAGAGACGCGAAATTCGGGTGCTCTGTGGGCGAGAACGTGACCGTCAGGTAGATGTACCCGACTGACACTCGTCCCTGCTCGTCGAACCTGTCGGAACCCCGGAGGTGGAACTCGCGCACCGCTTCGTCGACGCCGATCATGACTGAGGTGTCCAGTTCGAGCGTGCCGCCTGTCGAACAGTCGACGGGTTCGCTCTTGAACTTCGAGGAGAACGGCACGAGCACCTGCTCGCCGCTCGGCAGCGTGACCGGAAGCGGCGGCGTGTGGCGGTCTTGCGGGGCGAGCTCGGCCAGGCGGGTCAGTGCCCTCGCGACGTTCCGAGGGGGCATGAAGATCTCGTAGCTGTAGTCCAGCCCCATACCGCTTCGCCTCCCCTTGTTCTGAGCCGGGATCCTTTCACGGTATGGACTGGTCGCCCAGTTGATTATTCGGGGCGGCCGGCTTCACCCGGGAGCAGGCCGAAACAGGCCGCACCATTGGCTCGTCTCCGAAGCGATCGGCTTTGAGCAGAAACGCCGCCGCCCACGAGTGGTCACCGGACCACAACCGGACCTCAAGTGTTACGCGTCCGAACCAGCGACCACACGGGGACGCAAAGCGCCGGTCCGACGGTGGAGCCGTTCACGGAGCCGCCGGTGGGGACCTCCCGCCGCACCACGAGGAGGCCGTACGTTGGGGATCGAGCAGCTGTCCATGTACGGGTACGCGTCGAAGGCGGAGGTCCTCGCGGACGCGCGGCGGTACTGGAATCCGGACAAGACGGAGTTCTGGCAGGCGGAAGGCGTTCCGCTGGTCATCGGTGAGCGCAGCGGCTACCGGCTGACCGACGTCGACGGGCACGAGGTCATCGACGTGCATCTCAACGGCGGCACCTACAACCTGGGCCACCGCAATCCGGAGCTGGTGCGCACGCTGACCGACGCGGTCCAGCACGTGGACATCGGCAACCACCACTTCCCCACCCCGGGGCGCGCGGCGCTGGCCCGGCGGCTCGTCGAGGCGACGCCCGGTGCCGACAAGGCCGTCTTCGGGTCCAGTGGCGGCGAGGCGGTGGATGTCGCGCTCAAGAGCGCGCGGTACGCCACCGGCCGGCGCCGGATCGTGTCGGTGGTGAAGGCGTACCACGGGCACACCGGGCTGGCCGTGGCCACCGGCGACCCCCGGTTCTCGCAGCTGTTCGGGGCGGACCACCCCGCCGAGTTCACCCAGGTGCCGTTCAACGACCTCGACGCGATGACCGGCGCGCTCGCCGGCCAGGACGTCGCCGCCGTGATCATGGAGACGGTCCCCGCCACCTACGGCTTCCCCACCCCCGAGCCCGGCTATCTCGCGAGCGTCAAGCGGGCGTGCGAGGAGACCGGCACCCTCTACATCGCCGACGAGGTGCAGACCGGCCTCGGCCGGACCGGGGAGCTGTGGGGCGTGTACGCGGAAGGCGTCGTCCCCGACATCCTGGTGACCGGCAAGGGGCTCGGCGGCGGCCTGTACCCGGTGAGCGCCGCCCTGTTGGGCGCGGCGGCGAGCGGGTGGCTGGAGCAGGACGGCTTCGCCCACATGGCCACCTTCGGGGGCGCCGAACTCGGCTGTGCGGTCGCCGCCAAGGTCCTGGAGATCACCCAGCGGCCCGAGACCCGCGAGAACGTCCGCCGGCGCATCGCGCAGGTCGCCGCGGGACTCGACGAACTGCGCGCCGAACTCCCGCACACCCTGACCGGAATCCGGCAGAAGGGCCTGGTCATCGGGCTGGAGTTCGGCGCCACCGGGGCCAAGCCCGTCATGACCGAGCTCTACCGGCAAGGCGTCTGGGCGATCTTCTCCACCCTCGACCCGGCGGTCCTGCAGTTCAAGCCGGGCCTGCTGCTCACCGAGCCGGAGACCGACGAGATCCTCACCCGGCTGCGCACCGCCGTACGGAAGGTGGCCGCACGTGGCTGACACCTGGGACCAGCAGGTCACCCCGGCGCTGCGGGTGTACGGCCGGGACCGGGCCCTGGCCGACGCCCGGCTGCTGAGCCTGTCCGAGAACGCCACCTATCTGTGCGCCTTCGCCGACTCCCCGGCGCCCCTCGTCCTGCGCCTGCACCGGCCCGGCTTCCGCACCCGGGCGCAGATCCGCAGCGAACTGACCTGGATCGAGCAACTGCGTGCCGACGGCGCGGTCGCCACGCCCGCGGTCGTGCCCACCCCGTCCGGTGAACCCGTCGCGACCTTCTCCGGCGCGGGCGGGACACCCCAGCACGCGGCCCTGTTCGAGTTCGCGCCCGGCACCGAGCCGGCGGCCACGGACTTCGCTCAGGTGATGGAGGTCGTCGGCCGGGAGACCGCCGCCCTGCACGAGCACGCACGCCGGTGGCGGCGGCCGGACACCTTCACCCGGCCCGACTGGGACCTCGACAACCTGATCGGCACGGCCTCGCTGTGGGGACGCTGGCGGGACAACCCGGACGTGGACCGCGCGCCCGGCGGCAGCGCCGTCCTCGCGCGAGCGGAGGCCAAGCTGGCCCGCGAACTCGACGCGTACGGCAGGAGCGAGGCCGTGTTCGGGCTCATCCACGGCGACCTGCGGGCCGCCAACCTGCTGGTCGCACCGGACGGGGTACGCCTGATCGACTTCGACGACTGCGGCACCGGCTGGTTCCTCTACGACCTGGCGTGCTCCCTGTCGTTCCTCGAACACGACCCGCGCGTCGACGACTGGGTCGCCGCCTGGCTGCGCGGCTACGAGGCCCGGCGCCCGCTGCGGGACGAGGACCTGCGAGCCGTCCCCGCCCTGGTGATGCTGCGCCGGCTGATGCTCGTCGCCTGGGTCCACAAGCGCGGCGACACGCCCTTCGCCGCCTCGCTCCGGCCGGAGTTCGCCATCCGGTCGGTGGAACTCGCCGACCGCTACCTGGCCGACGACTACCTCACCGCCGTACGCCATGAGCACCGACCCTGACCCCGCCCCGCTCGGCCCGGCGGCCACCCGGATCGCGGAGGGCGTGCTGGGGATGATCGGGCGCGGGGAGGTCGGCATGGGCGGGCGGCTGCCCCCGGAGCGGCGGCTGGCGGAGCGCTTCGGCGCGAGCCGGGAGGCCGTGCGCAACGCCCTGGCCCGGCTCGAAGCGGACGGCGAGGTACGCCGGACCCGGGGCAAGGCCGGCGGCACCTTCGCCCTGCACTCCAACCCGAACTGGCCCGTCTACAGCTGGAGCCGGCTCGCGCACGGACACGACCGCGTGGTGGCTCGGCAGCCGGCCGTCGATGTGAACGTGCCCGCGCTCCTGGCGCACCAGCGTTTCGAGGTCGCGACCCGGGTCGTGTCCATGGGACTCAGGCCGGGGGACTCCGAGACCTGCGCCGCGCTCGGCCTGCCGGACCGCTCCGAGACGGTGGCGATCGAGCGGGTACGGCTCGCGGGCGGGGTGCCGCTGTCGTGGGAGCGGCTGTCGGTGCCGGTCCGGCGCTTCCCCGGAATCCTCGACCGGGACCTCACCGGCTCCCTGACCCAGCTGTTCCACGAGGTCTACGGCGTCACGGCCCGCACGGTCTCGGAGCGCATCCGCGTCCGCCTCGCCGAGCGCCACCACGCCGACCACCTCGACGTGTCCGTCGGCCAGCCCCTGCTGGCGATCACACGGACGTCGTACGACCAGCACGGCGCGCCCATGGAGTTCTCCCGGGACCTCTTCCGCGCCGACCGCACCGAACTCCACGTCGCTTCGGCGAACCACGCCTCCATGCCAGGAGCGCACCACACCCCTGAGGTACTCCCATGACACCGGACACCGCACTCACACCGAGAACCACGCCGGCCCCGGCCCTGCGGCGCACCATCGGCGTCGGCGTCATCGTGTACTTCGCCCGGCACGGCACCGGTCTCTCCCGGTTCAGGACGCTTGCTCGTCGGGGGCACCGCCGTGGCCTGGGGCATGGCCGGCGCGGTCGTCGTGTCCTTCGCGGTGGGCGTGGCGCTCTCGCGACGGGTCGGTGCGGTGGTGCGGTGTGACGGTGCGAGAGGCCCGTCGAAGCCCCCATGGACCCCGTGAATCCCGTGAACCCCTGGAGACATCCCAGAGAACGAGGAACCCCATGAGTCACCCGGCCAGGAAAGTCGCCGTCGTCGGCGGGACGCGCGGTATCGGTGCCGCCATCACCTCCACGTTCGTGCGTGGTGGGCACGACGTGGTGCTGAGCGGACGGGCTGTTCCGGACGGCGCCGTGGAGAAGTTCCGCGCCGAGGCAGCGCGGGCGGAGCAGACCGTCAAGGCCGTCTCCCTCGACTCCGCTGCCCCGGATTCGGCGGAGCGGTTGGCCGAGGCCGTGTCCTCGCTGCTCGGCGGACTCGACGTGCTGTGCCTCAACGCGGGCGTCTTCCCGAACAAGCCCCTCGCGGAACTGACGTACACCGATATCCGTGAGGTCTTCGCGGTCAACGTCGAGAGTCAGATGCTCGCCGTCGCCGCCTGCCTGCCCCTGCTGCGGGAGTCGGCGTCCGGCCGGGTGGTGCTCACCTCGTCGATCACCGGCCCGGTCACCGGGTTCCCGGGCTGGAGTCACTACGCCGCGAGCAAGGCCGCCCAACTCGGCTTCATGCGCACGGCGGCGCTCGAACTCGCGCCGTACGGGATCACCGTGAACGCGGTGGCCCCCGGGAACGTCGCGACCGAGGGCCTCGACGGCATGGGGGACGCCTACCTCGCGCAGATGACGGCGACGATACCGCTCGGGCGCCTCGCCCGGCCCCAGGAGATCGCCGACGCGGTCGAGTTCCTGGCGAGCGAGCGGGCGGCGTTCATCACGGGGCAGGTCATCACCGTCGACGGCGGCCAGACGCTGCCGGAGTCGCCGGACGCGGTGTTGCCGGCGGAGACTGCGGAGACGGCGGTGCGCAGCTGACGCCAGAACCAGAAACGAAGTACGCGATGGCGGGCTCGGCCTTCCGCCGAGCCCGCCGCGCCGGCTCAGTCGCTGAGCCGGACTCGTGTCACGCCGTCAGCGCTGGAGCGTCAGCAGACCCGGGCGGTAGGGCCAGTGGCCGTACTCGCCGCCGGAGGTGGGATTGCGTCCCTGGTAGAGGAGCTGGAGGTTGCAGGGATCGACGGTGAAGGTCTGATCGGCGCTGGTGCGGATCAGTTCGCCATGGCTGATGTCGTTGGTCCAGGTGGCGCCGCTGTTGGCCTTGCCGGCGAAGGGGTTGCTCTCGGTCGCGGCCTGGGGTGTCCATGAGCCGTTCAGACTGGTGGCCGTGAACGAGCGGAAGTAGCGGCCCTGCGAGCCGATCGCCTCGACGATCATGAGGTAGCGGTTCTGGCCCTGGAGCTTGTAGACCTGCGGGGCTTCGAACAGGTTGTTCTTCGTGTCGCTCATGATCGTTGTGTAGTTCGAGCCGAAGCTGCCCGGGAAGTTCCCGATGGGCATGCTGGCCCGGTAGATCTTGCCGTTGTCACCGGCGAAGAACAGGTACATGTTCTGGCCGTCGGCGATGAGCGTCTGGTCGATGGGGCCGGTGTCGGAGCCGGTGATGCTTCCGGAGAAGAGCACCTGCTGTGCGGACCAGCCATTGGGGTTGGAGGGGTCGGTCGACGTCCGGTAGGAGAAGGCGCTCCCGCCTCCCCACTGGTAGGCCATCACCCAGATGTTCTTCGGCGCGAAGTAGAAGAGCGTGGGCGCCACGACGGCGTTCGACATCGTGTTCTGGCTGGCCGAGGCCATCTCCGGCCAGTTGCTGAACAGGCCGAAGTTCATCGAGCCCCAGCCCACTCCTGTTCCCGGGGCGCCGTGCGTCGTCGCATAAACGAGATGCTTGCCGTTGTAGGGAACGACCGTGTAGTCCTTGAGCGAGGCCCACCCTGCCTTGGGCTGCGCCAGCGCGCCCGTCGATGTCCAGCGGTATGTCGACGGAAGATCGCACGGGCCGGGGGTGTTGCCGCCGACCTTGACGAGCTGCCACTGCTGGTTGGCGCCGCTCCAGTCGTCGTACTGGACGATGTTCGCGTTGTCGGCGGTGGAGCCGCCCTGTACTTCGAGGGCCTTGTTGCTGTGGCGGGCGATGAACCTCACGTGACCGTCCGGGCTGTCGGCCAGCCGCCACTGCTGGTTGGTGCTGTTCGTGTCGGTCCACTGGACGATCGCGCCGCCGTTGTCGGTGGACGCGTTGCTGACGTTCAGCACCTTGCCCGAGTGGCGGGACTTGATGCGGTAGTAGCCGCCCCCGGAGTCGACGAACTGCCACAGCTGCTGGTTCTGATCGTTCCTGGTCCACTGGGTGATGCGGGCGCCGTCACTGGTCGCCAGGTTGTAGACGTCCAGGGCCTTGCCGCTGTTGCGGTTGACCAGCACGTACGAGGCGTTGGGGTCGACGGTCGCCGCGTTGGCGGGCTGGGCGCCGAGGAAGGTGGCCACGAGCAGCAAGGGCGCGAGGACGGCGAGCAGACGTCTCAGAAGGACCGGGGACCGGCGGCGAAACCACATCAGAGGAGCACTCCTTTGGGGGCGGAGGTGAGGTGACCCGATGAACCGCGGAGCGGGCTGCCGGGAAGGGACAGAGGCAATCTCGAAATATTTCGATGAATTCCCGGAAGCTTCGACGCCACAAGCTAGGAATGCGAAGCCTTCCGGTCAAGGCCTGTGGCTGATGTGGCCACAAACAGCGCCTCCCGCTTGGCGGGACAAGCAGCTGTACCGACCGGAATCGGCGCCTGCCGACGGATGCACCGGGGTTCTTCGTACGGCTCACCAGGCGTTCGGAAGTTTCGGACGAGGAACGGAAACTTTTTCTGCGGCAGGTATTGACGATCCACCGTCAATCCCTCAATCATCCCTTGTCTGAGAGACGGCCATGGTTCGACTTCGAACCACGTCGGCCCTAAGTGATCTGTGCAGCACCGCAGATCCGCGCGTCAAAGCACCTGCGCCACCCCATTTCGTCCGGTGAGGCTCGCACCAGCGCATCCTGGCTCTTCGCGCAGTTGAAGAGGTATGCGACGCCGCGTGGCGGCCCCCCGGCTGAGCCGCAATGGAGTGCCCCATGCCTGTGTCGAAACAGCGCCGCCTCAAGCCGTACGTCACCGGACGGTCGGCAGGGCGGCGACCGCGCCGCTGGAGAACGGCCCGGTTTCATCACTGTGATGTCCGGTGATTCCGTGATGCCCGGGTTCGCCCGCCCTGTTCGTCGGTCGAATGGGAGCGGGCGACGCACACACTCTCCCGCGCTCCAGTCCTTCCGTGATGCCTACATTGGAGGCACAGTCATGGGCTCGTATGCCCTTCCCAGACCCGTTGTCCGCCGAAAGATCCGCGGCCTGCTGTTGGCGCTGTTCGTCGGCGTCCTCGGTGCGGCAGCCGTACTGGTCGCACCGCCGCCCGCCGCACAGGCCGCCGAGACCACGCTCGGCGCCGCGGCGGCGCAGAGCGGCCGTTACTTCGGCACCGCCATCGCCTCGGGCAGGCTGGGCGACTCCGCGTACACGACGATCGCGAACCGTGAGTTCAACTCGGTGACGGCCGAGAACGAGATGAAGATCGACGCCACCGAACCGCAGCGTGGCCAGTTCAACTTCACCGCCGGTGACCGTGTCTACAACTGGGCGGTGCAGAACGGCAAGCAGGTGCGCGGCCACACCCTGGCCTGGCACTCCCAGCAGCCCGGCTGGATGCAGAGCCTCAGCGGCAGCACCCTGCGTCAGGCGATGATCGGCCACATCAACGGCGTGATGGCCCACTACAAGGGCAAGATCGCCCAGTGGGACGTCGTGAACGAGGCCTTCGCCGACGGCAGTTCGGGCGCCCGGCGCGACTCCAACCTGCAGCGCACCGGCAACGACTGGATCGAGGTCGCCTTCCGCACCGCGCGCGCCGCTGACCCGGCCGCCAAGCTCTGCTACAACGACTACAACGTCGAGAACTGGACCTGGGCCAAGACCCAGGCCATGTACAACATGGTCCGCGACTTCAAGCAGCGCGGCGTGCCCATCGACTGCGTCGGCTTCCAGTCGCACTTCAACAGCGGCAGCCCCTACAACAGCAACTTCCGCACCACCCTGCAGAACTTCGCCGCCCTCGGCGTCGACGTGGCCATCACCGAACTCGACATCCAGGGCGCCTCGGCCACGACCTACGCCAACGTGACCAACGACTGCCTGGCGGTCCCGCGCTGCCTCGGCATCACCGTCTGGGGTGTGCGCGACACCGACTCCTGGCGACCGGGGGACACGCCGCTGCTGTTCAACGGCGACGGCAGCAAGAAGCCCGCCTACACCGCCGTCCTCAACGCACTCAACGGCGGTTCCACCAACCCTCCGGCGGAATCCGGAACGGTCAAGGCCGTCGCGTCGGGCCGCTGCCTGGACGTGCCCGGCTCCAGTAGCGCCGACGGCACCCAGCTCCAGGTGTGGGACTGCCACAGCGGCACCAACCAGCAGTGGACGTACACCGCCGCCGGCGAGTTCAGGGTCTACGGCAACAAGTGCCTGGACGCCGGCGGCACCGGCAGCGGCACCAGAGTCCAGATCTACAGCTGCTGGGGCGGCGACAACCAGAAATGGCGCCTCAACTCCGACGGATCGATCGCCGGTGTCCAGTCCGGCCTCTGCCTCGACACCGTCGCGGGAGGCACCGCCAACGGCACCCTGATCCAGCTCTCCTCCTGCTCGAACAGCAGCAGCCAACGCTGGACCCGCGCCTGATGGGCCCTGCCACAAACGAAAGGGCGAGTCGATGAAGACCTACGATGCGTCCCCCTCCGCCCCTCCCCCCAGGCATCGCTGGTGGTCCCGGGTCGCCGGCGTGATGGCGGCGGCCCTGGCGATCGGCATGCTCGCCGTGGTGAATCCGGCGCCCGCCGCGGCGGCGACGGTGGACACCAACGCCTGGTACGTCCTGGTCAACCGCAACAGCGGCAAGGCGCTGGACGTCTCCGGCGCGGCCACCACCGACGGCGCGCGGGCCGGCCAGTGGACGCGCAACGACGGAACCAGCCAGCAGTGGCAGTTCGTGGACTCCGGCGGCGGCTTCTACCGCCTCAAGGCCCGGCACTCGGGCAAGGTTCTCGACGTGGCCGGCGCCTCGACCGCGGACGGCGCCGCGATCCAGCAGTGGGCCGACCACAACGGGGCCAACCAGCAGTTCCGCCTGGCCGACTCCGACGCGGGCCACGTCCGGCTGATCAACCGCACCAGCAGCAAGGCGGTCGAGGTGCAGGGCGCCTCCACCGCCGACGGCGGCAACGTCGTCCAGTACTCCGACTGGAACGGCGCCAACCAGCAATGGCAGATGATCAAGCTGTCGTCCGGTGGCGGCGCCGGCGCGTGCGGCAGCGCCCCGACGCTGACGAGCGGCACGCACACGATCCAGAGCGGCGGCAAGAGCCGCAGCTTCATCCTCAGGGTGCCCGCCAACTACGACAACAACCGCCCCTACCGGCTGATCTTCGCGTTCCACTGGCGGGGCGGAACCGCCGGCGACGTGGCCTCGGGCGGCACGAGCGGGAACGCCTGGTCCTACTACGGCCAACAGGAACAGTCGAACAACAGCGCGATCCTCGTCGCCCCCCAGGGCCTCGGCAACGGCTGGGCCAATTCGGGCGGTGAGGACGTCACCTTCGTCGACGACATGATCCGGCGCATCGAGGGCGGCCTCTGTGTCAACCCGGCACAGCGTTTCGCCACCGGATTCAGCTGGGGCGGCGGCATGAGCTACGCACTCGCATGCAGCCGCGCCAACGCCTTCAGGGCCGTCGCGGTCATCTCCGGCGCTCAGATCAGCGGATGCAGCGGCGGCACCCAGCCCATCGCCTACTTCGGAATCCACGGCATCAGCGACAACGTCCTCAACATCGGGCAAGGACGGTCCCTGCGCGACAAGTTCGTCAGCAACAACGGCTGCGCCTCCCAGAGCCCGCGCGAGCCCGCGCCCGGCAGCCGAACGCACATCACCACCACCTACTCCGGCTGCCGCGCCGGATACCCGGTCCAATGGGCCGCGTTCGACGGCGGCCACATCCCCGGTCCGGTCGACGGCTCCTCCGGCGAAAGCGGCGTCACCACCTGGACCAAAGCAGAGATCTGGAGGTTCTTCGCACAGTTCCAGTGACAGACCCGCACCACTGAGTGGAGCCAGGATGATCCTGGCTCCACTCGGCTGCCGCCGGGTTCTTGTCCCTTCAACAACTGCGGCACACCCGAGCCAAGTCGGCGCGGGGTCAGCCCGAGGTCGGCCGCCTCGCCGAGCGTGCCCGGATCGCCCGCGACCTGCACGACACGCTCGCCCAGGAACTCGCCGGCAACAGCATGCTCCTCCAGGCCGCCGCCTTCGATTTCGACCGTCGCCCCGACCTCCCCAGGACCCAGGTCCGTGCGGTCGTTGACGCGCTCGGCACCAACCTCGCCGAAACCCGCACCATCATCGGCGATCTCACCCCACCCGCCCTGGAGCACGACGGCCTCTCCACCACACTGCGCACCCTCTGCGCCCGGGACACGGCCACGCCCTCGCGAGTGGTGTTCCGCGCCGAGGGCGAGCCGGGCGACCTGCCCCCGCGACCGAGCCGCCTCCCTGCTCCACATCGCCCAGGGCCTGGTCGAGCTTCGCCGCGGCGTGCTCTGCGGGGAGACGGGCGAGGTGATGGCGGGCATCATCGTCCTGCTGTCCCCCGTTACGCCACCGGTTCGGCGCGGCGCGCGTGTAGGTGACGTGTCTTGGGACACTGCCCACTGCAGGTGCGTACGCGGGTCCTGCAACGTTGCGATGCCTTTCGCTGAAACGGTGTCAAAGTCGTCGCCCCGTCGAAGACGCGACTGTGCTCACGCCGCCCGAAGGACGGAGCTCCGCCTCACATCCGGCGCCGCTCCCCACACCCGCGGCGAAGCACAGTAGGCGTGAGATAGTGTTTTCTGTCGGGCCGGAGTGGGCGAGGCAACACGTATCCGGCTCGCGCACAGCAGCGCGGGCGCCCACCCCTCTGGTCCAGGCTTCCACCCTCCACACTCTTCGGAGGCGCAGTACCCACTCGTGAGCGCCCTCGACATACCTGTCGCACCGGGGAGTTACCCATGAAAGGTGAGTCTCATGGCCGAGCTGTTCTACGACGCCGACGCCGACCTGTCCATCATCCAGGGCCGCAAGGTCGCGGTCATCGGTTACGGCAGCCAGGGTCACGCCCACGCGCTGTCGCTCCGTGACTCGGGTGTCGACGTGCGTGTCGGTCTGCACGAGGGCTCCAAGTCCAAGGCCAGGGCCGAGGAGCAGGGCCTGCGCGTGGTGACGCCGTCGGAGGCCGCCGCCGAGGCCGACGTCATCATGATCCTGGTGCCGGACCCGATCCAGGCCCAGGTCTACGAGGAGTCCGTCAAGGACAACCTCCAGGACGGCGACGCGCTGTTCTTCGGGCACGGCCTGAACATCCGCTTCGACTTCATCAAGCCCCCGGCCGGCGTGGACGTCTGCATGGTCGCCCCGAAGGGTCCGGGCCACCTGGTCCGCCGCCAGTACGAGGAGGGCCGCGGCGTTCCCTGTATCGCCGCCGTCGAGCAGGACGCCACCGGCAACGCCTTCGCGCTGGCCCTGTCGTACGCCAAGGGCATCGGCGGCACCCGCGCCGGCGTCATCAAGACCACCTTCACCGAGGAGACCGAGACCGACCTCTTCGGCGAGCAGGCCGTTCTCGCCGGAGGTGCAACTGCCTTGGTGAAGGCCGGTTTCGAGACGCTGACCGAGGCCGGCTACCAGCCGGAGATCGCGTACTTCGAGTGCCTGCACGAGCTGAAGCTGATCGTGGACCTCATGTACGAGGGCGGCCTGGAGAAGATGCGCTGGTCGATCTCCGAGACCGCCGAGTGGGGCGACTACGTCACCGGCCCGCGGATCATCACCGACGCCACCAAGGCCGAGATGAAGAAGGTCCTCGCCGAGATCCAGGACGGCACCTTCGCCCGTGAGTGGATGGCCGAGTACCACGGCGGTCTCAAGAGGTACAACGAGTACAAACAGCAGGACTCCGAGCACCTGCTGGAGACCACCGGCAAGGAGCTGCGCAAGCTCATGAGTTGGGTCGACGAAGAGGCGTGAGTCCTCGGTCCGTGGCTGACGGGCCCCGCGATCTGAAAGTGCCGCGTCCGCCCGGTTCGGTCCGGGCGGAGGCAGCACGGTCGGGGAAGGGCAGCGGGGACTTGGCTCCTCCCCCGGTCCGGGTGCTCCCTCGGCTCATGACCGACGGACGATTCCGCGGGCCGCTTCGGCTGGGTGGTCGCGGCACTCGCGTGTGCCACGGCCAAGGCGGTCATGACGGCGGTGCCTGCGAGCGCGAGGCTTAGCGCACATGGTGTGAAACAGTGGCAATCTTCGCCACCCTGGGCGGACAGAAGATGTGAAGAGGGGTGGGCTCATGGCGCATGCAGCAAAGACGCCTGGCGGGAGGCGGGATGATGAGGCGCGTGTTCCGAAGGCGGCTTCGGATCCGGACCTGTTGGTGTCGGTGTTCGCCAACTTCCGCCAGTACCTCGCGGGTTGGGGTGGTCCAAGCCCTCGTGTGCCCGGACTCGACCTGTTTCGCAGCGGGCTTCTCACCCCGCAGTTCAACGGGGTGACGCGCGTGCGGTCGGTGTCCTCGATCGAGCGGTCCGCGGCCGCCGCCCGGGAGACGTTGGCGGACCTTCCCTGGTGGTGGTGGGTCGGTGCGGACAGCTCGGACGCCACTGCCGACGCCTTGCGGCGCCAGGGCGCGGAACAACTCGCCGTACTCCCGGTGATGGTGCGGCATCTCGATCGGCCAGCCGAATCGGCGGAACCGGGGGCGGCCCTCACCGCGGACGGTACGGCCGACGTAGCAGGCCTGCGCGTGGAGACTGTCCGGGACGGGGAACGGCTGGCGGAGCTGGTCGGCACGTACCGGGCGTCGATGGGCGTCTCCCCCGCCCTGGAGGCCGAGATGGTGCGCATCGAGGCGCAGCGCGAGGACAGTGCGGACATCATCCGGTTGGCGGCGGTCCTGGACGGCCGGGTGGTCGGTTCGACGGTGGTCATCACCGCACACGGGGTGGCCGGAATCTTCCTGGTGCATGTGGCGCAGGAGAACCGCCGCCAGGGCATCGGTACGGCGTTGACGGTGGCAGCGCTCCGGCACGGCCGGCGGCGGGGGATGCGCTCCGCGGCGCTCGTGGCGAGCCCGATGGGGGAACCGCTGTACCGGCGCTTCGGCTTCACGGCGGTGTCCGAGTACCGTCTGTTCGCCTTTCCGGCCTGAGCTGCCACCCGAACGAGGGCGAGAAGAGGGGCGCTGTTCGTCAGCGAGCGGGGACGGAGCCGGTCGGACGAGCGCGGGCCACCGCCGCGTCGCCCGCGCTACCGCAGAGGTAGCGCAGCAGCTCCTGGTCCGTCCCCTCGACGCCGAATTCTCGTACGGCCTGCTCGATCGCCTGGCGCAGCAGGGGCGCGCCCGCCCGCAGTACGTGGTGTGCGACGGTGGTCAGTTCGATCTCGATGCTCCGCCGGTCGCGCGACGACGTGTGCGTGGTGATCAGGCCGCGGTCCTGCAGGCGGGTCACCAGGCGGCTGGTGGCGGACTGGCTCAGCCCTATGCCGTTGGCCAGGTCGTTCAGGTACAGCAACCCCGTTCCGGCCCGCATCCCCTCGTTCAGGGTGCGAAGGGCGTAGAACTCGCTGACTCCCAGGCCGAGTTGCTGGTGGAGGACGCGCTCCATGCCGGCCTCGATGCGACGGTGGACACGGGTCAGCCTGTTCCACTGCTCGATCAACGTGGCATCGTCGTTCACGGCGGTGCCCTCCCTGCTGTCCACGGTCCGACTGCTTGCTGCCGGGACGGCGTCCCGGGAGGAGAGCGCGGCACGTCAGCCGCCGGCGCTCGCCCGCACCAGGTAGACAGGGTCGCGGCCTCCGTTGTGACAGCGGAGGGCTCTAGTCGCATGTACTCCGCGCCGAACGATGGACCCCGTTCTCCTCGACGAGGGCTCGCACGAGGCAGTCCAGGTCGCCGGTGCCGGCCGCGGTCCGGAACGCGGTGACGAGGCGGCGGTGCGACTCGACGGGGACCGGGCGCTCGCGGTCGCTGTCGAGGCGGGCCTTGGCGCGGTGGACCACCACGCGCGCGTGCGGGGCACTGATCCGCAGCAGCTTCGCGAGGTCGGAGTAGGCGTAACCGAAGCCCTTGCGCAGCACGTACGCGGCCAGCCGGTCGGGGGTCAGCCTGGCCATGAGCAGGGCCAGGGCCGCTTCGAGCGCCGCGGTCCGCTCGGCGTGCAGCAGGGGGTCGTGGGCGGAGTCGTCACCGAGTTCGGCCAGCTGCGGATCGGCGGGCGTCTCGTGACGGTGTCTCCCGGACTGGATGACGTTGATGGCCAGGCGGGTGGTGGCCGTGGTCAGGAACGCGCCCGGCTTCTTGATCTCCGCGCGGTGGGCGAGCTGCCAGCGCAACCACACCTCCTGGAGCACGTCCTCGGCCCCGGAGACGTCGCCGACGATCCGGTAGGCGATGCGGAACAGTCGTGTGCGATGGGCCAGGAAGTGGTCGAGGGCGATGTCCAGGTCGGCCCCGGCGGGCCCGTCGGCCGGCCGCACGTCCGGCAGGACGGCCGGTGACTTCATATCTGGACTGGGCGCGTGCATCGGGGCTCCTCTTTCGCGAACGGCGCCCTTGAGGGCGTTGGTTCCACCCTCCGTCCGCGGCACCCCCCGCCGCGCCCTTGGTTTCCGTAGTCCGGTCCGTAGGGCCCCCGGATTCCCCTACGGACGCTCAGCCCGCGCGCATCATGTCCTCGTCGTCGGCGCTCCCGGACAGCGTGCGCTTGAGGGCACCGGGCAGGGCGCGGCGGGAGTTGATCCCGAGCTTCGTGTACACCTTCCGCAGGTG
This sequence comes from Streptomyces lincolnensis, assembly GCF_021173675.1. GTDB lineage: Bacteria > Actinomycetota > Actinomycetes > Streptomycetales > Streptomycetaceae > Streptomyces > Streptomyces lincolnensis_B. The sequence continues at coordinate 21,499 of NZ_JAIHON010000032.1, forward strand.
CCACTCGACGGTGTGCGGGCTGATGAACAGCTCCGCGCCGATCTTCACGTTCGTGAGGCCGGCCGCGGCGAGCGCGGCGACCTGGGACTCCTGGGGAGTGAGTGCGCTCGCCGCTCTGGACTCCCGTGCCCTGACCTCCTCGCCGGTGGCGAGCAGTTCGCGGCGGGCCCGTTCGGCGAATGCCTGTGCCGGCATCCCGTCGAACATCTCGTGGGCCGTGCGCAGGTGCTCGCGGGCCAGCGCTCGGCGGTTGGAGCGGCGCAGCCACTCCCCGTACAGCAGGTGGGTGCGCGCCACCTCGACGGTCACGCCGCCCCGCCCGAACTCCTTGATCGCGGTCCGGTACAGGCTGTCCGCCTCGTCACCGTCGGCGAGCAGTGCCCGGCTGCGGGCGGCGGCGCCGCGGGCCCAGCCGGAGTCGGCGGCGCGGGTGAGGTCCACCAGCCGCTCCAACGAGTCCCTGGCCTGGTCGAGTTCACCGCAGCGGGTGGCGGCCTCGATGTGTTCGACCAGGGAGAGGCCGGTGAAGTTGAACCCGTCGTGGTCGATGCCGACGCGAGCGGCCCGCAGTGCCTCCTCATAGCGTGCCAGGCCGTTGTAGAGCACGCCCTGGATGTAGCCCATGGCGCCCAGCAGGGACACCTCGCCCCGCTGGTCGGCGCTCTGCTTGGCTTCCTCTACGATGCCGGCGGCGACGTCCGCCTCGCCCCGCCAAGCCGCCAGCACCAGGGTCGCGTACTTGTGCGGTGCGTGGCCGGTCGCGGCGGCGAGCGCGTCGGCTTCGTCGATCAGTCTGGCGGCTTGGGCGAAGTCGCCGTAGTGGATGTGCACCCCGCCGGCATAGATGAGGGCCGGGGGCAGCGCGCCGAGGGCTCCTATGTCACGGGCGAGGCGTACCGCGCGGCTCGACAGGGTGTCCCAGGCGTGCAGGTCCCAGGCGTAGTGGATGAACGCCTCCAGCGCGACCGGTGCCAACAGCAGCCAGCGCACGGTCGCCTCCCGGGTGGGGAGCTCTTCGTGGGCCAGCAGGTCCAGGGCGCCGCGCAGCGCCGGGAGGCCCTGCTCGTATCCGTCCGCGATGAGCGCGGAGACACCCTCCAGGAGCAGGTCGGCGGCCTCGGAGCCGGAAGAGGGCGCGCCCGAGCCGCGGGCCGCGATCGCGGCGGCGCGAGCGCCGGTGGGGCCGTGCACGCGGCCCCCGAAGATGATCGCGCTGATCGCCTCCAGGTAGGTCTCCCGGGCCAGCGGCGATGCGGCGGCGGTGAACTGCTCGGCGGCGTCGAGGAGCAGGGGCGCCGCTTCGTCGCTGCGGCTGCGGGCGAAGAGGATCCTGGCCCGCAGTCGTGCCAGGCGGGCACGGTCCAGGGCGCTCAGGGGGCACAGTTCGGCAACCGTCGCGAGCTCCGTGGCGCGGTCCGGCGCGGCGGCCGAGAAGTGTGCCTCCGCCGCCGCCATGGCGCGGCGGCCTCGTTGTCCACGGTCCGGCGTCACTTCGGCGGCGCGTTCGAGGAGTACCGCCTCGGCCGCGATGCCGCCGCGTTGCCGCGCGCGGTCGGCCGCTCGTTCCAGTCCCGCGGCCACCTCCTCGTCCGGTCCGTCCGCGGCATGGGCGGCGTGCCAGGCGCGGCGGTCGGGGTCCAGGACCGGGTCCGTGGCCTCGGCGAGCGCCCGGTGCACGGCCCGGCGTTCGGCCGGTGCGGCACCGTGGTAGACCGCCGACCGGACCAGCGGGTGCCGGAACCGTACGGACTCACCGAACTCGATGAGGCCGACGGCCATGGCCGGAGCCGCATGGGGCGTGATCTTGAGCGAAGCGGCCGCCCGGGCCAGCAGGCGGGCGTCGCCGACCGGTTCGGCCGCGGCGATCAGCAGCAGCGTCCGGGTCGCCTCCGGCAGGGACGTGAGCCGGCCGGCGAAGTCCCGTTCCACACGACTGGCGACCGGCCCGTGCACGGCCGGACGGCTGGACGAGTCCAGGCCGTAGGCCAGTTCGGCCGCGCTACGGCCTCGGGAGAACTCAAGCAGCGCGAGGGGGTTGCCGTGCATCTCGGCCACGAACCGGTCCCGCAGCCGCGTCTCCAGTCGTCCGCCGACCGCGGTTTCGAGGAGTTCTCCGGCGGCGGCGGTGTCGAGGCCGCCGATCCGCAGCGCCGGCAGGCCATTGAGCGCGGCCCGCCCTTCGGGGTCGCGGACCGCGAAGACCATCGCGACCGCCTCGGCGAGCAGCCTTCGCGCCACGAATTCCAGAGTCTGCAGGGAGACCTGGTCCAGCCACTGGGCGTCGTCGACCAGCACGAGCACCGGTCGGGTCTCCGAGGCGCGGGTGAGGAGGGTCAGTACGGCGAGGCCGACGAGGAAGCGGTCGGGCGGGTCGCCGGCTGCCATGCCGAACGCCACGCGCAGGGCGTCGCGTTGCGGTTCGGGCAGCGCGTCGAGCTCGTTCAGGAACGGTGCGCACAGTTGGTGGAGGCTCGCGTAGGGCAGCTCCATGTCGGCCTCGATGCCGTGTGCCCAGGTCACCTTCACCCGGGACGCCTGCTCGGCCACGTACCGCAGCAGCACGGACTTCCCGATGCCGGCCTCGCCGCGGATCACCAGGACCCGGGACCCGCCGTCGCGGAGGTCGACCAGCAGGTCGTCGAGTGCCGTGCACTCGCGGTGCCGGCCGACCAGGTCCGGAAGCGGGCTCGCGATCATCAGACGTGGCTCCTTGGGAGGACCGGGACGGGAGCTCCCCCATCGGTTGGAGGAAAGGACCCTTGTCACGATACCCGGAAGAGTGTCCACACCTTGTGTTCATACAGTGTGATGCAGTCCACGTGAACCAGCCTCGCGGAGCTGTCACGCCCGCGTTCATCTACATCACCGGCAGGAGGGACAGCAGCCGGAGGTTGGTGTGGCTCTCGGTTCCCGGCGTCGCGGTGTACACCACGAGCCGCTGGGACCGGTCGGGGTCGACCAGTGTCTGGCAGTGCAGTTCGAGGGGCCCGACCTGCGGGTGGTGGAAGCGCTTCGTGGCGCAGTGCGGCCCCAGCACGGGGCGCTCCCGCCAGATGGCGGCGAACTCCGGGCTCTCCCCGTTCAGTGCGTCCACGAGTTCGGCGGCACGCGAGTCGCGACCGTCGCGGGAGTAGACGCTGTGGAGGTCCGCCACCATCAGGCGGCTCTGCTCGGCGTGGTCCTGTTCGGGGTGGGCGAGGCGGGCTCCGGGATCCGTGAACCACCGGTAGTGGGAGCTGCGCGCCAGTCCGGTGTGGGCCGTCTGATCCCCCAGCAGCGCCACGGCGGGATCCGTCTGCCTCAGTGTCTCGCCCAGGTGGTTCATCACCTGGGCGGGCGTGTCTCCCAGCCGGTCCAGGATGCGCGACATTCCTGGGGCGATGTGGTCACCGCCCGGCGCACGGCGCGGCAGCGCCTGACCGGCGAGTTGGAAGAGGAGGTCGCGCTCTTCCGGCGACAGGTGCAGTCCGCGGGCGATCGCGGCCAGCATCTGCTCCGAGGGGTTGGGGCCGCGCGGCTGCTCGAGCCGGCCGTAGTAGTCGACCGACATGTCGCACAGCGCCGCGACCTCCTCGCGGCGCAGCCCTCCGGTGCGCCTGCGGCGGCCGCGGGGCAGCCCGACGTCCTCGGGTTGAAGTGCCTCGCGGCGGGCTCGCAGGAAGGCGGCCAGTGCCGCGCGGTCTGCCATGGTTGTCCTTTCGCACGCGACCGCAGGACACAGTCGGTACGCAGTCTGTCTGTCAACACTGTGTGAACAGTGCGACCGGCTTCCGCATTCCTTCGAACGGTGTGTTCCCCGGACCTGACCGGGTCGGGTCGGATCAGGTCGCGGCGCGACGCGTCAGCGGGTGATCGCCTTGGTCTCGAGGAACTCCTCAAGGCCGGCGCGGCCCATCTCCCGGCCGTTGCCGGACTGCTTGTACCCGCCGAACGGGGCCTGGAAGTTGTGCTGCGCACCGTTGATGTCGACCTGGCCGACGCGCAGCCGCCGGGCGATGGCCAGGGCATGGTCCTCGTCACCGGTCACCGCGGCGTTGAGCCCGTACATCGTGCCGTTGGCGATCGCGACGGCGTCATCGTCGTCGGCGTAGGGGATGACGACGAGGACGGGCCCGAAGATCTCCTCCTGGGCGATGACCGACTCGGGGTCGACGTCGGAGAAGATCGTGGGCCGGACGTAGGCGCCGGTCTCGAAGCCCTCCGGGCGGCCGGGGCCGCCCACCACGAGCGTGGCGCCGTCGGCGATGCCGCGCCGGATGTAGTCGTCGACGCGGCGGCGCTGGGTCTCCGAGGCGAGCGGGCCGATCCGCGTGGCCTCGTCGGCGGGGTCGCCCACCACGTACTCCTCGGCCGCTTTCCGCAGCTTGCCGACCACCGTCTCCTGAAGGTGCTCGGGCACGAGCATGCGGACGTAGGCGCCGCATGCCTGACCTGCGTTGGCCCAGGCGAAGGCCAGTCCGCGGGTGACGGCGGAGTCGAGGTCGGCCTCGGGCAGGATGATGTGGGCCGCCTTCCCTCCGAGTTCGAGCGCGACGCGCTTGACCGTTCCGGAGGCGGCGACGGAGACGCTCCGGCCGGCGCGGGTGGAGCCGGTGAAGGAGATCATGTCGATCTTCGGATGCCGGGAGAGGGCCTCACCGACGACCGGGCCGGTGCCCTGCACCACATTGAACACACCGTTCGGGACACCCGCCTCGGTGGCGATCTCCGCGAACATGCGGGCGCTGAGGGGGGAGATCTCCGAGGGCTTGAGGACGACGGTGTTGCCCGCGAGCATCGCGGGGACGACCTTGGTCACCAGCTGTTGCAGCGGGAAGTTCCAGGGGGTGATCGCGCCCACCACACCGATGGGCTCGCGGACGACGAGCGAGTTCTCGATCACTTCCGTCCACTCGAACCGCTCGGCCGAGGCGACCGCGGCCAGGGTCGACGCGACCGGGAATCCGACCTGCGCCTGCCGCGAGAAGGCGATCGGGGCGCCCATCTCCAGGGTGATGGTGGCCGCCAGTTCCTCGTCGCGTGCCTGCAGGCCCTCGGCCAGGCGCCGCATGATGTCCGCACGGTGCTGCGGGGTCGTCGCCGCCCATCCGGAGCGGGCGGCCAGCGCGGCTTCCACTGCCGCGTTCACGTCTTCTTCCGTGCCCTCGTGCACCTGGGCGACGACCGATTCGTCGGCGGGGTTCACCACGTCGATCAATGGCCCGGAACCACGGACGGCTTGGCCGTCGATCCAGTGGGACGGGGCCGGGAAAGGAGTCTTGACGCTTTCGTTCATGCCGCCAAGGGAACATCGCTCGCCGAGGGACATCCATGCCCTCTCATGCCCATGATCCGGGTCACGCGTCACAGGGCACACGGCACACGGCAGTGGATCTCAACGCTGCGGAGGCACTCTCGCAACAGCCTCGGCAGAGGGCGGTGTTGTTATGCTCGCCGCGTGCGGGGGCGTGCGTGAACGGGGGCGGTGCGGCACGACTGCGTGGTCGGCGCCGCGAGTGCGGAGCGCTCGAAGAGCTGGTCTGCGAGGTGGAGGCCGGACGCAGCGCGGTCCTGGTCCTGCGTGGTGACGCCGGCATCGGGAAGTCCGTTCTCCTGGACCATCTCGCGGCACGCGTCGCGGTGCACCGCGTCGCCCGGGCTGCGGGCGCCGAGTCGGAGATGGAGCTCCCCTTCGCGGGGCTGCATCAGCTCTGCGCTCCCTTCCTCGCGCACGCCGATTCCCTTCCGCCGCCTCAGCGAGAAGCCCTGGCCACGGCGTTCGGGGTGAGCGCGGGGCCGCCTCCGGACCGGTTCCTGGTCGGCCTGGCCGTGCTCGGGCTGCTGACCGACGTGGCCGCCCGGCAGCCGCTGTTCTGTCTCGTGGACGACGCGCAGTGGCTCGATCGGGTCTCCGCCCAGACACTGGCCTTCGTGGCGCGCCGGGTGCTCGCCGAACCGCTGGCTCTGGTCTTCGCCTCTCGTGCGCGGCCAGGACGGGACGACCTGGCCGGCCTGCCCGAGCTGACGCTGCACGGCCTGGACGACGCCGACGCCCGCGCGCTGCTGGACACGGCGGTCGACGGCCCGATGGACGAGCGGATCCGCGACCGCGTCCTCGCCGAGGCGCGCGGCAACCCCCTCGCGTTGCTGGAACTCCCCCACGGCCGCATCGACACGGACCCGGCCGAGGGGTCCATTCCTCCAGGCCCTGGGCGGGTGACCGGGCGTATCGAGCGCAGCTATCTGGCGCGGGTGCGCTCGCTGCCGACCGCGACGCAGCGACTGCTGCTGACCGCGGCCGCCGAGCCGATCGGTGACACCACGCTGCTCAGAAGCGCCGTTGAGCTCCTGGGCATCAGCCCGGACTCGGCCGGCCCGGCCGTGACGGCGGGGCTGCTCGAGGTCGGAGCCCTGGTGCGTTTCAGGCATCCGTTGCTGCGCTCCGCCGTCTACCGGTCGGCCGGACTCGCGGAGCTTCGGGAAGTCCACCGGGCCCTGGCGGAGGTGACCGACCCCGTCCTCGACCCCGACCGCCGCGCCTGGCACCTCGCGCGGGCGACGGTCAGGCCGGACGAGACGATCGCCGCCGAACTGGAGTCGTCGGCCGGGCGGGCGGCGGCCCGGGGCGGCACCGCAGCGGCGGCCGCGTTCCTCGCCCACGCGGCCGTGCTGACGCCCGACCCACGGCGCAAGGCCGAGCGCGCCCTCGCGGCGGCTCAGGCGAAGCTCCTGGCCGGCGCGCCCGCCGCGGCTCGCGATCTGCTGGCCCTGGCGCGGGCCGGCGTTCTCCACGAACTCGATCACGCCCGCGCTGACCTCGTCGAGGCCCGGCTGTCGCTCGCCTCCAGTCGCCTCACCGAAGCGCTCCCCCAACTGCTCGTCACCGCACGGCACATGGTGCCGCTCGATGTCGGGCTGGCTCGTGAAACCTTCCTGGACACCCTGTCGGCCGCCGTCTTCGCCGGGCGCCTCGCGTCGCCCGATGCGGGCGCACGCGAAGTGGCGGCAGCGGCGCAGCAGACGTCCCCGCCGCACACGAGACCGCCGACCAGCGCCGATCTGCTCCTGGAAGCCCTCGCCACCCGCTTCACCGCCGGGTTCCGCGACGCGGTCGCCGTCTCGCGGGCCGCGGTGAGCGCGTTCCGCCGCGAGACCGAACCCGACACGGTGCTGCGCTGGTCGTGGCTGGCCTCGACGCTGGCAGCCGACATGTGGGACTTCGAGGGCTGGACTGAGCTGACCGCACGCCATGTGCGGACCGCCCGTGCCGTCGGCGCGCTGACCGAACTGCCGCTCGCGCTCAACTCACGGGTCGTCATCCACGCATACGCCGGTGAACTCGACGCGGCGACACTGCTCGTCGCGGAGATCGACCGGGTCCAGAAGGCGGTCGGCGGCGGCTTCGCGCCGTACGGCACGATGACGCTCGCCGCCTGGCAGGGGCACCCGAACGAAGCCGCCGCGCTGATCGAGGCCAGGATGGAGGAGGCCGTCCAGCGAGGTGAGGGCCTCGGCGTGACCGGCGCACGCCGGGCCGACGCCCTGCTCCACAACGGTCTGGGCGAGTACGACAAGGCGTGGGAGGCCGCCCGGCTGGCGAGTGCCCATCCGCAGGACCTGGTCGCGGCCAACTGGGGACTGGTCGAGCAGGTGGAGGCCGGGGTGCGCAGCGCCCGCCCCGACGCGGCGCGGGGAGCGCTGATCCGGCTGACCGGGATCACGGACGCCGCCGCCACTGACTGGGCGTTGGGCGTCCAGGCGCGTTCCCGGGCGCTGCTCGATCAGGGCAGTGCGGCCGAGGAGTCGTACCAGGAGGCGATCGAGCGGCTCGGACGCACCCGCGTCGCCATGGAGACGGCCCGGTCGCATCTGCTGTACGGCGAGTGGTTGCGGCGCGAGGGCCGTACCGCCGATGCCCGTGCCCAGTTGCGGCGGGCGCACGCCCTGTTCACGCGGTTCGGTGCGGGCGCCTTCGCGGAACGCGCCGTACGTGAACTGCGGGCCACCGGTGAGTCGGTGGCCCCCCGCGACGGCACCGCCGCGACGGCGCTCACCGCTCAGGAGGCCCAGATCGCCCGTCTGGCCCGGGACGGGCTCACCAACTCCGAGATCGGCGCCCAGCTGTTCCTGAGCCCGCACACCGTGGAATGGCATCTGCGCAAGGTGTACGCCAAGCTCGGCATCACCTCCCGACGGCTGCTGCGCACGGCCCTGTGAGGGGCGCTTCGCGGACGTAGCGCCTCAGCGTCTCAGGACGCCGCGCGGGACGTGAGAGAGGCGTCGAAGGTCCGGCGCCCCCGGACGTACTCTCCACGAGGCAGCAGGCCGCCCGTCGTCAACGCACTGCCGACCTTGCCCGGAAGCCTCACCGGCCCGACGAGGCGCCGCTGGCCCTGGGAGCGCACGATGCGACGCGCCATGTCCACCATGTCCAGTCGCTCGGGCCCCGCGATCTGCGGTGCCATCCCGGACGGGCCGTGTACCGCGCGCTCGACGAGTGCCTCCGCGACGTCCTGCGCCGCGACGGGCTGCGTGAGCATTCTCGGCATCATGACCACGGGGATTTTCGCGGCCGGCAAGGGCTCGGGGAACTCGAAGAACTGGGTGGCGCGCAGCACCGTCCACGGCACTCCGCCGTCGCGGACCAGTTCTCCTGCGCGTGCTTGCCGAAGTAGTAGCCATGGACAAGACGGGCACCGCGTCTGTGACAGCAGACGGCCACGGAATCGGGATCGGGATCGTCCGCTCCAGGCAGTCCGTGAAAGGGCCGCTCTCCTGATTGGTCAGCTCGTCCCAGGCCGGCCCCGCGATCTGCCTCTCCGGTGCGCTCAACCGTCCGCAGTCCGAGCCGCCGGCGCACCCACGGGCCGTCCGACGTCGTTCAGGAGGACCTGCTCCAACCGCGCCATGTCACCTGCCTGAGCGGCCGCGAAGAACGCCTGCACCAGGCGGCGGTGCGTGACGGCGTCCACCGAGCGCCGTCGGCCGTGTCCGAGCAGGTGCCGCTGGGCGCGGGTGACCTGCTGCCGCGCGTTGACGACGCTGATGTCGAGCAGTGCGGCGATGCGGTCGTACGGATATCCGAACCCCTCCTTCAGGACGAACGCGGCGCGCTGCCGGGGTGTCAGCGCCTCCAGCAGCAGGCCGACCGCTGCCTCCACCGCGTCCTGCCGCTCGGCCACGGCCTCCGGTGTGGCGTCGGGGTCGGGCGGTTCCGGAAGCCAGGGGGTGGCACAGTACTCGCGCCGCCTGCGGGACGAGTGAAGGACGTTGATCGCCACCCGGACGGTGATCGTCCGAAGCAGCGCCGACGGGCTGTGCACGGCATGGCGGTCCGTGCGGTGCAGCCGCAGCCACACCTCCTGCAGCACGTCCTCGGCCTCGGTCGCGTTGCCGAGGATGCGATGAGCGATCCCGATGAGTGCGGGCCGGATCCGCCAGTAGACGGCTGCCGCGGCCTCCAAGTCGTCGATGGTCGAGGCCGCAGGGCGACCTCCCAGGACCGGCGTGCGCCTGGCTTCCCACAGATGGGGCTCCAGATGTGTCTCCACCAGATGTGTCTCCACGGTCGACTCCTCAGCCGGGACGGGTCAGCGGCTTCGGAACACCGCTGGTCCCAACCTCGCGCGGCGGCGCCGGCACCGCGCCATTGACGGTCCGTAGGAGCCGCGTGGTGGTGCCGTAGTCAGGCCGTGGTGGACCCGTGGTCGCGCGCCGCGACCCGGGACCGGCCAGGACGCCTCGATCTTTTCCGGGCCGACCTGTCACATGCCCGGACGCCGCTCGGTCTCTGAGGCAGAGGGATGAGCCACACCCTGGTCCCCGCGTTTCGGACGAGAGGAACACCCATGACCACGCGCATCGTGACCGTCGCCGAAGGCGGGCGGCTCACCCGTTCCGTCACGATCGGCCCTCACCACCTGCTGGCCGACGAGCCCGAGCCCCTGAGCGACGACGCCGGTCCCACCCCGGGAGAGCTGCTGCTGGCCGCGCTGGGGTCCTGCACCTCCATGGCGGTGCGGGCCATGGCGGACCGGCACGGCTGGCCACTGGAACGGGTCGACGTCGCCGTCCGGTTCGGCGAGCAGGGGCACATCGTCAAGAACGTCGGGCTGACCGGCGACCTGGACCCGGCCCAGCGGGAGCAGCTGCTGGCAGCGGCCGGGCGCTGTCCCATTCACCGGCTGCTGACCCGGGAGACGAAGATCGTCACCGTACCCGCTCTGTTGGCGGAACCGAACGCGTCGCCCATCTAGGCGACTTCGTGCGCCGACTCGTGCACGAGGACGCCGGACCGAGGGGAGAACCCACCCTGGTCGCCGGCGGGGCGGAGGGCGTGGAAAGGGCGCGCAGGCTGAGAGTGGCCGTAAACCTTTCGACAGCGGGCCGCTGACCTGCGAACGTCCAGCCATGAGTGATGAGTCGATCCTCCCCGAGGGATACGAGCTGTCCGTCGACCCCGACCGCATCGATGTCGGACGGGTCCACCAGTGGTTGTCCACCGACGCGTACTGGGCCATCGGCCGCCCCCGCGAGAAGCAGGAGAGCGCGATAGCCGGCTCGCTCAACTTCGGGGTGTACGAGGCGGGTTCAGGGGAGCAGGTCGCGTACGCGCGGGTGGTGACCGACCGCAGCACGTTCGCATGGCTCTGCGATGTGTACGTCGACCGGTCGGCGCGCGGAAAGGGCCTGGGCACCGCCCTGGTCGCGGCCGTGCGCGAGCACCTGCGGCCGTACGGACTGCGCCGCATCCTGCTGGCCACCCACGACGCACACGGCGTCTACGCGAGGCTCGGGTTCGAGCCGCTCGCCAAGCCGGACCAGTGGATGGCGCTCGTGTTCGAGTGAAGAGCGCGGCTCAGGCGACGACCGGCCTGGGGAGAGGGGCCGGGCGCGGTGGCGATCATCCCGGCTGTGGGCCGAGAGGCCTCGCGTGACTCCTGAGTAAACGCCCCTTGAACTGCGGAGTCTCTCGTTCCGCCATCACCGCATGCGTCTTCGGGTCACGTTCGTCGCCGCCGCGCGCTGCTCCTCGCCACTCCTCGCCGCTAGCGGAGCGCTTCGAGGACGACCGGCCGCTGGACCAGGTCGGCCGGGACGAAGTGCAGCGCGCCGCCCATGAGCTGGTGCCGCCGGCGGCGGCCGAGCTGCGCTGCTGCTCGCCGACGCCCCACAGCCTGGCCACGGGTGACGCGCTCGGTCAGGCGTGACATGGGCCGCTGGCGTGGCTTCACGCTCGGCGAGGCCATGGCCCGGGAGCCCTCGGCGGTGGACGCCTGGCTCGCCGACGCGCTCGCCGTCCCGCACGTCGGCGAGTCGCCGAATGCCTTCATCTCCCGCATAGGTGGCTGGCTCGACACCCGCCAGGCGTGCGACAGCGGCCGTATTGTCGCCGCGGCCGAGCCGTCCGTGCTGCGCGGCACCCTGGTCTACGCGCTGAAGGCACCACCGTCTTCGTCCTGGAACATGGACATCCGCCCCGTCGACGGTCACGGTCGCGGGCCGGGCGGGCCGTTGGAACCTGCGGTTGAGTGCCAGGACGAGCAGGACGGGTTCGGCGAGGAGCCGTCGCGCGACGAACTCCAGGGGCTGGGCGGACACCCGGTCCAGCCACTGGGAGTCGTCGACCATGCATAGCAGCGGCTCGTCCGCGACGGCCGCGGCCAGCAGGCTCAGCGTGGCCAGACCGACCAGGAAGCGGTCGGGAGCGGCGCCGGCCCGCATGCCGGAGGCGGTGCGCAGAACCAGAACCCCGCTCTGGCCGGCCATGACCTGCGTGAGGATGCCTTCGAGGAGCTGACACTCGTCCTGCCGCCCGAGGAGTTCGGTCCGTGCTCCGGCCCTCGCCATGGCAGCCCCGGCCGCCACCCCGCCCCGGCGTCTCACAACCGATCAGTTTCAACCACGCCCGGCCCGTATCCCGCCAGGGGCCGGGGAACGCGTCCGCGGGTCAGGCCACCGATGCCACGACGACGAACGTACACACGAACGTCACCAGGCCGATCACGGCCGTAGCAAGCATCGTCCCCCGCAGCCAACGTCCGAACCGGAGGTGATGCGCCGCCTCGGCCGCGCCGACACTGTCGGCGATGTGCTCGGTCACCATGCGGGCCACGTACTTCTGCTCCTCGAGATACCACTGCTCGATATCCCGCTTCTGCCCGTGGGTCAGCCCGGCCGCCCTCTCGGTGAAGGCGGAGACCCGCCGACGAGCGGCGCTGAGGTGCGCCTCGCGGTACAGGTACGCCTGGAGGTCGGCCAGCCCACGAGCGGCCTGTTTGCTCGTGTTCATGATGTGCTCCCAGTGTCGGAGGCGCCCGGTCCGAGGGCGGACGGTGGTGCCGGTGGGTCACCGCCGGCCTCGGCCGGGCGCGACCAACCGCACACTCAACCGGTCGCCTGCGCCGCCTCGTTGATCAGTCGCGCGACGTCACCGGGACGCGAGACACTGACCGCGTGGGAGGCCGCGACCTCGACCACCGTGGCCTCGGCGCGCTCGGCCATGAACGCCTGGGCGCTCGCCGGTATGTTCCGGTCCTCGGACGCGATGAGCACCCAGGACGGGATGTCCCGCCACGCCGGGGCGGAGGCGCCCTCCGCCAGCGCGGCATCGGCCACGGGCCGCTGCGTGGCCGCCATGATCGCCGCGGTCTCCGCGGGGACGTCGGCGGCGAACTGCTGGTGGAACTTGCTCTTCTCGATGTAGAGATCCGCGACCTTGCTCCCGTCGGGACGTGTGACCGGCACCGGGTGGAGCGCCTCCCCGAGCGTGCTGCCCGGGAACTTGCCGGACAGGTCGGCCGCGCTCTCGCCCTGCTCCGGCAGGAACGCCGCGACGAAGACGAGAGCCCTGACGTGGTCGAGTCCCTTGGCGGCGTTGCTGATGACCGAGCCGCCGTAGGAGTGCCCGACCAGGACGACGGGGCCGTCGATGGACACCAGGAGTTGCCTGACGTATTCGCTGTCGACGGTCAGCCCGCGCAGCGGATTGCTCGCGGCCACCACGGGATAGCCGTGCGACTGGAGCTTGTCGACGACGCCGTTCCAGCTCGACGAGTCCGCGAACGCGCCGTGCACGAGGACGACGGTGGGTTTCAGTGCATTCATGGAAGTTGGGCCTTTCAGTCAACCGGAGAATTACGCGCGTGATCGGGCTCGGCTGTGCCGGAACTCCCGCGGGATTGCGGCGGGACTGCTGCGCGACTTCTGCGGAACTTCTGCGGATTGCCGCGCGGGATGGATCAGTCGGTGCCGAGGGCCTTGCGCAGGACGTGAATGGCCTGCTCGATCGCCGCGGTGGACGCCTGAGTTCCGCGGACCGTGTTCAGCATCATGAAGTCGTGCAGGCTGGCGTTGTAGCGGACGCTCGTGGTCGGCACGCCGGCCTGGATCAGCTTGCGGGCGTACGCCTCGCCTTCGTCGCGCAGCACGTCGTTCTCGTCGACAACGACGTAGGCCGGGGGAAGTCCCTGGAGTTCCTCCGGGGTGGCGCGCAGCGGGGAGGCCGTGATCTGGTTCCGCTCCTCCGGGTCGGTGGTGTAGGCGTCCCAGAACCACTCCATGGCCTTGGCGGTCAGGTGCGGTCCGTGGGCGAAGTCCCGGTAGCTCTCGGTGCCCTGCGCGGCGTCGGTGACGGGGTAGTACAGCGACTGGTGCAGAAAGGTGACGTCACCGCGCTGCTTGGCCATGTGAGTGAGGGCGGCGCTCATGTTGCCGCCGACGGAGTCACCGGCGACGACCAGGCGGGAGGCGTCCAGGCCCTCCTGTGTGCCCTTGGTGGTGATCCACTGGGCGGTGGCGTACGCCTGCTCGATGGCGACGGGGTACTTGGCCTCGGGCGAGCGGTCGTACTCGACGAAGACCACGGCCGCCTCGGCGCCCACGGCCAGTTCGCGCACCAGACGGTCGTGGGTGCCGGCGTTCCCGAGGATCCACCCGCCTCCGTGCACGTAGAGAATGACGGGCAGGACACCGCTGCTGCCGACGGGCTTGACGATGCGCACCCGCACGTCGCCGACCTGCGCGGGCACGGTGATCCACTTCTCGTCCACGTCAAGCTTCTCGACCGGCCCGGACTGCACGTCGTCGAGCAGCTTCCGGGCGCCCTCGACACCGAGTTCGTACAGCAGCGGCGGCTTGGCGGTCGCGTCGGCGAATTCCTGCGCGGCGGGCTCGAGGATGATGTCACTCACGGTTTTGCTCCCTGAGAGTGGTGGATATGGAAGGCTTTCCACCTCAAGAGACCGCGCAGGGAGTCGAAGTGTGACGCGCCCGGGAAAACGGCATGACAGCCGCTACGGCGGACACAGCATCCGCCTAATACTGCAGCCGCAGTTGGTGTGACTGGTGGTTGGGCTGTTCGTTGAGCCGGGCATGGGTGGGGACGTCACGGTTGACGAGGTGCACCGGTGGGCGGCCGGTCTGGACGCTCTCCATGCTCGGTTCGG
>NZ_JAIHON010000033.1 GCF_021173675.1 Streptomyces lincolnensis
ATCGTGCGCCGCCAGGGACTCGAACCCCGGACCCGCTGATGCTGCATTTCCCGGGGGGCAACCCCCGGACCCCCGGCCGCCTCTGCGGCACCGGGAAGCACTCGCGCCCATGGCGAAGGCCCCCCGCGCTCGCGAGGGGCCTTACCTGTCTGTGCGTCGCCAGGGACTCGAACCCCGGACCCGCTGATGCTGCATTTCCCGGGGGGCAACCCCCGGACCCCCGGCCGCCTCTGCGGCACCGGGAAGAGCTCGCGCCCATGGCGAAGGCCCCCCGCGCTCGCGAGGGGCCTTGCCTGTCTGTGCGCCGCCAGGGACTCGAACCCCGGACCCGCTGATTAAGAGTCAGCTGCTCTAACCAACTGAGCTAGCGGCGCGTGCTGACCTGCACAAGCTTACCGGACGGTGGGCGGTGCTCCGGACCGGGCGGGGGCGGGTCCGGCGGGGTGGCGTACATCATTCGGACCGTCAACATGCGCGTCGGGACGACAGTTGAGAAACTGACGAATGTGCACAAGAGCGGACTTTTCCATCCGGAATATGAGGGGAATCGCATGGCGACTCCGGTCTTCGAGGAATTCGATCCCGCGAGCGACTGCGACTGTCCCGGATGCGTTCACTGGCGGCGGGCCCTGCCGCACTCCCCGTCCGGCCACCACCCGGCCGCCCACCGCGCGGTGATCCTCGCCGCCGCGGCCGCCACGGCGGTCGTCGCCGGCCACCCGGCCACCGCCTACGCCGCCCCCGCCCACCCGGGCACCCCCGTCCGGGACGAGCCCGACACCCCCCAGGGCGGCAAGACCCCGCTGCACGGACCGGGCAGCCGCCCCGCGGGCTCCCTGAAGACCCCCGAGACCACCCGCGCCGACATCATCAGGCGGGCCAAGACCTGGGTCGCCGCGAAGGTGCCGTACAGCATGTCCCGGTACTGGGGCGACGGCTACCGGCAGGACTGCTCGGGCTTCGTGTCGATGGCCTGGAACCTGCCGGGCAACGAGTGGACGGGCAGCCTCGACCAGTACGGGGTGCGGATCGCCAAGGAGGACCTCCAGCCCGGCGACATCCTGCTGTTCCACAACCCCTCGGACCCCCAGCAGGGCTCCCACGTGGTGATCTTCGGCGGCTGGACCGACTACACGCACACCTCCTACCTCGCCTACGAGGAGACCCGCCCGTACGCCCGCCGGCAGGCCACCCCGTACGCCTACTGGAGCCACGCCGACCGCTATCTCGCCTACCGCTACAAGGGGCTCGTGGGCGGTGGCACGGCGGGCCCCGGCAGCGACAAGCCCGGCACCGCGAAACCGGACGGCGAGGCCGGGACGCCCTACCCGGGACGGGCGTACTTCGGGCCCGGCGCGAACAACAAGTACGTCACCCGGCTCGGCCGCATGCTCGTCGAGCGCGGCGCCGGGCGGTACTACACCTCCGGCCCGGGACCGCGCTGGTCGGACGCGGACCGCAGGGCGACGCGGGCCTTCCAGCAGGCCCAGGGCTGGCGCGGCCAGGACGCCGACGGACTGCCCGGCCCGCTGACCTGGACGCTGCTGGTCTCGGGTGACGGCAAGGACATCACGTCCGGGGCGGCCGGTCCGCCCGCACCCTCCTCGCACGGGGTGCCCGGCTACCCGGGGCGGGCGATGTTCCGCCCCGGCGCGACCAACGCCCACGTCGCCCAGCTCGGGAAGCAGCTCGTGAAGAAAGGATTCGGCAGGTACTACACGTCCGGTCCGGGACCGCGCTGGGGCGAGTCGGACCGCCGGGCCGTGGAGGCATTCCAGCGCGCCCAGGGCTGGCGCGGCGGCGCGGCGGACGGCTACCCGGGGCCGGAGACCTGGCGGCGGCTCTTCTCGTAGACCCGCGTCGTAGACCCGTACGACCACCCCTAAGTACCCCCTGTTGTGACGCATCTGGCGCGGAGGCTGGAGGCACGCATGAGTACGACCACCCCCCACACCCCGGAGCCCGAGGGCCCGTCGAGGCCCGCCCGGCTCATCCAGAACGAGTCGACCACCGAGATCCCCGTCCACCTGCTGTTCCGGGACGACCCGGACCCGGCGCCGGTGGCGCTGCGGCCCGCGGTGGTCGGGCGCCGCCAGGGGACGGGCGAGCAGCCCCGCTTCCGGCGCCAGGTGCCGGCGAAGCCCCGGCCCGTGGCCGAGGTCGACCCCGCGCTGGCGGAGCGGTCCGCCCGGGTGCTGCCCGGCGCGGTGGGGGTCCTCGCCGGCACCTGCGGCCTGGCCGGGGGCGTGGCGGCCTCGTGGTGGGCCGGCGTGCTGCCCCCGCTCGCGGTCGAGGCGCTGGAGCTGCCCTCGTACGCCGGGACCGGCCTCGGCCCCGTGCAGTGGGCGGCGTACGCGGGGACGGGCGCCCTCGCCCTGTTCGGCTTCGGCGGCCTCGCGCGCGGGCGGACCGGACGGGCCTGGGTGCTCGGCCTGTTCGGCCGCTACCGGGGGACCGTCCGGCGCACCGGCCTGCTGTGGGTCAACCCGCTGCTGCTGCGCCGCCGGGTCGACGTACGGCTGCGGCACTGGCGCAGCGAGCCGATGGCGGCGGCCGACCCGAACGGGGTCGCGCTCAGGGCCGTGGTCCTGGTGGTGTGGCGGGTGCGGGACACCGCGCGGGCCACGCTGGGCGTGGAGGACCACGAGACGTATCTGCGTGAGTGCGTGGAGGCGACTTTGGCCCGGGTGCCGGTGGAGCCGCCCGGATCGGCGCGGAGCTCCGCCGACGCGGCCGCGGAGGTGCTGACCCGGCTGGTGGCGGGGGACGCGGCACCGGTCGGGATCGAGGTGTTCTCGGTACGGCCGCTGCGTGTGGAGTACGCCCCCGAGGTCGCCGCCGCGATGCACCGCCGCCGGATCGCCGCGCTGGACGCCCAGCACCGGGCGAGCGTACTCACCTCGGTCGTCGACTCGGTGGAGGACACGGTGACCCGGCTGACCATGCGGGGCCTGGTGGAACTGGACGACTACGAGCGCAAGGCGCTGGTGAAGGACCTGACGGTGGCGTTCTGCTCGGGGCGCGGGGAGACGTCCGCCTGAACGGTCTTGTGATTGGTATGGACATGTTCAACCAGCGGCAATAATCTCAGACTTGGTCTAGACCTACCTGCACAGCTCGCTGAACTTCCCCCACGTTCTCCAGGAGCGGCAGCATGCGCAAGAAGACCAAGTGGTACGCCGCCGCGCTCGGCCTCGCGACGACCGGAGCCCTGGTGCTCTCGTCCGGTGGCGCGAGCGGACACGGCTACACCGACCTCCCCGTCAGCCGTCAGAAGCTCTGCCAGAACGGCTCCGTGACCAACTGCGGCGACATCCAGTGGGAGCCGCAGAGCGTCGAGGGCCCCAAGGGCTTCCCCGCCTCCGGCCCGGCCGACGGGCGGATATGTTCCGGCAACAACACGCGCTTCGCGCAGCTCGACAGCCCGCGCACCCCGTCCGGCGGCGCCTGGCCCGCCACGAGGGTGTCCGGCGGCCAGAGCTACACGTTCCGCTGGCAGTTCACCGCCATGCACGCCACGAGCGACTTCAAGTACTACGTCACCCGGCCGGGCTGGAACCAGAACCACAACCTGGCCCGCTCCGACCTCAACCTCACCCCCTTCCTCACCGTCCCCTACGGCGGTCAGCGGCCCCCGTCCACGCTCTCGCACAGCGGCACCCTGCCGTCCGGGCTCAGCGGACGGCACGTCATCGTCGCCGTGTGGACGGTCGCGGACACCACCAACGCGTTCTACGCCTGCTCGGACGTCACGTTCTGAGCCGGCCGGGGACTTCTGGGGTTTCCTGAGGTTCCCTTGAGCGAATCGCGCGGTCGGCGTGGGTATTTTCCTCCTACGCCGACCGACCAGGGTCGGCGCACGGACCTCGGGGGATTCGCATGGACGTGATGTTCTACGTCGTACCCGGCCTCATCATGGCCGTCGCACTGTTCGGCGCCTACCGCGTGGTGCGGCGCTGGCTCCAGATGCGCGGCGCCTGGAACAGCGGCCTCACGGCCGAGGCCCGCTGTTTGCGGATGTTCACGACGACGCACGGCGGCGGCGAGTCGCGGGTGCGGACCGTCATCCACCACGTCTACGAGTTCACCGCCCGCGACGGCCGCACCGTGCGCTTCGAGGAGGAGGACGGCCCGAGGACCGTCCTGGAAGGGGACATCGTCACCGTCTACTACAGCGAGGGCCGCGAGGTGGCCGCCACGGCCGTCCCGCCCCGCCACGGCAAGCAGGCGGCGACCACCTTCGCGATCCTGGCCTTCCTCGGCGTGATGGTGGCCTTCTGCATCGGCTTCATGGTCACCTACAGCGACCTGTCCTCGTCCTCGGACAGCGTGGACTCCGAGATCACGGGCTTCTAGGGTTCCGGCCCTCCACATCTGACAGCTCGTCAACTACCGTGCGCCCCCATGGAGTCCGAGGCGCGTACGGTGGCCGAGCTCGTCGCCCGCCGGTGGGGCGACCACCGGCCGGGACTGTGGTGCGGACAGGCGGCGCTCACGCATCACGAGGTGGCCGCGGGCGCGGCGGCCCGGGCGGCGCTGCTGGCCGATCTGCTGCCGCGGGACGCCGTACCGCATGTGGGCGTGCTGCTCGACAACACGCCTGAATACCCCCTGTGGCTGAGCGCCGCCGCCCTCGCGCGTGCCGCCGTCGCCGGGATCAACCCCACCCGCCGGGGCGCCGAGCTGGCCCGGGACATCCTGCACACCGAGTGCCGGATCCTGGTCACGGAACAGGCCCACCTGCCGCTGCTCGACGGCCTCGCCCTGCCCGGCGTACGCCTGCTGGTCACCGACGCCCGGGAGTACGACGACCTGCTCGCGCCCTACGCCGACGCCCGGCCGGACGCCTCCCGGGCCACCCCCGCCGACCGCCTCCTGCTCTACTTCACCTCGGGCTCGACCGGCGCCCCCAAGGCCGCGCTCTGCTCCCAGGGCCGACTGGCGGCCGCGGGACGCTCACTGGCCGGGCAGTTCCGTGTCCGGCCGGACGACGTGCACTACGTCTGCATGCCGATGTTCCACGGCAATGCGGTGATCGCCGACTGGGCGCCGGCGCTCTGTGCCGGGGCGGGGGTGGCGCTGCGGCGGCGGTTCTCGGCGTCGCGGTTCCTGGCGGACGTGCGGGAGTACGGGGCGACGTACTTCACCTACGTGGGCCGTGCCGTGCAGTACGTCCTGGCCACCGAGGAGCGCCCCGACGACCGGGACAACCCGCTGCGCCTCGGCTTCGGCACCGAGGCGGGGGCGGTGGACGCGGCGGCCTTCGAGCGGCGCTTCGGGGTGCGGCTGGTGGAGGGGTACGGCTCCTCGGAGGGCGGCGCGGCGATCCAGTGGCGGCCGGGCACACCGCCCGGCGCGGTCGGTCCCGCCGTACCCGGTCTGGTCGTCCTGGACCCGGAGACGGGCAAGGAGTGCCCGTCGGCCGTGTTCGACCCGGCCGGGCGGCTGCGGAACGGGGACGCGGCCATCGGGGAGCTGGTCAACCGCGGGCCCAGCCCCTTCGAGGGGTACTGGCGCAACCCGGCGGCCGAGGCCGAGCGGCGGCACGACGGCGGCTACTGGACGGGCGACCTCTTCTACCGGGACACCGACGGCTACCTCTACTTCGCCGGCCGCACCGACGACCGCCTGCGCGTCGACAGCGAGAACCTGGCCGCCGCGGTGATCGAGAACATCCTCGCCCGCTACGAGGGGGCACACGCCGTCGCCGTGTACGCGGTCCCCGACCCGGTGACCGGGGACCAGGTGATGGCGGCCCTCGCCGGCACCTTCGACCCGGCCGCCTTCACGGCCTTCCTGGACGCCCAGCCCGACCTGGGCACGAAGATGGCCCCCCGCTTCGTACGCGTTCTGGACCGCATGCCGGTCACCGCCACGAACAAGATCCACCGCGCCCGCCTGCGGAAGGAGGGCGTCCACTGCGCCGACCCGGTGTGGTGGCGACCACCGGGGGAGAAGGGCTATCAGAGGCTTACTTCCGTAGACGCCGAAGGGCCCCTCGTATCACGAGAGGCCCTTCATCCGTGCGCCGCCAGGGACTCGAACCCCGGACCCGCTGATTAAGAGTCAGCTGCTCTAACCAACTGAGCTAGCGGCGCATGACTCCCGCCCTCCGCCTTCGGCGGCGAGCGACGAGAAAATACTACCTGGTCCGGGAGGGTGCTCCTGACCACCCGCAGAGGGGCGGCCCTAGATCGCCAGGGACAGCAGTACCGGTGCCGCTCCCCGGTTCAGTTTGTCCGCGGCCTGGCGGAGGCGGTGGGCGTGTTCGAGGGGGAGGGAGAGGGCCAGGCAGCCGACGGAGGAGCCGGCGGTGATCGGGACGGCCGCGCAGACCGTGCCGACGGCGTACTCCTGGAGGTCGAGGTGGGGCACGGTGGGCGGCTGGGTCTCCAGACGGGAGAGCAGCAGCTTGTCGCTGGTGATGGTGCGCGAGGTGAGGCGGGCCATCTTGTGCCGGGAGAGATGGTCCCGGCGGCCGTTGTGGTCGAGCTGGCCCAGCAGGCTCTTGCCGAGCGCGGTGGCGTGGGCGCAGGAGCGGAAGTCCACCCACTCGTTGACCGAGGGAGTGGCGGGGCCGTCGGCGTACTGGGCGACGGTGACCTCACCGTCGACGTACCGGCTGATGTAGACGGCCGCGCCGATGGAGTCGCGCAGCCGGTCGAGGGTGCCCTGGAGCTTCTCGCGCAGGGCCTGGTCGCGGTCCTCGGCGGAGCCGAGGCGGGTGAGGGCGGCGCCGGTGACGTACGCGCCGTCGGCCACCTGCTCGACGTAGCCCTCGCGGCGCAGCATCCTCAGGAGCGTGGTCAGGCGCTCCGGGCTGAGGCCGGTCAGGCGGGCGAGCCGGCTGTCGGTGACTCCGGTGGTGTGTCGCGCCACGGTCTCCAGGACACGCAGCGCGTCCTGGGTCGAGTGGTACGGCGCGGTCGGCTCGTGCTTCAGCGCCACGGTTTCCCCCTGCGCTCGCTCGGTCGCTCTGTGGTGGGGCCGTATTCCGGACAGCGGATCCTCTCCACGATAACCGGCAAGGGGCTTGTAGTGAGCGCCTGTTGACGAGATTGCGACGGTCCCGCACCCCGCTCAGCAGGGGCGCTGAGACCCTGGCATATGCCAGGGTCACGACCCGCCCTCCGGACCTCGGTTCTTGAACGACGTTCACTTCTTGTGGTCACAGGATCGCGCTGAGAAATTCCCGCGTCCGGTCCTGCTCCGGCTCGCTGAAGATCTTCTCCGGCGGCCCCGACTCGATGACACGACCGGAGTCGAACATCAGGACCTGGTCGGAGATGTCCCGGGCGAAGTTCATCTCGTGGGTCACACAGAGCATCGTGATGTCGGTGGTGCGGGCGATGTCCCGCAGCACGTCGAGGACGCCCGCGACCAGCTCCGGGTCCAGCGCGGAGGTCACCTCGTCGAGCAGCAGCACCTGCGGGCGCATCGCCAGCGCGCGGGCGATCGCCACCCGCTGCTGCTGGCCGCCGGACAGCTGGGTCGGGTACTTGTCGAGGTGCTCGGTCAGACCCACCAGTTCGAGCAGCTCGCGGGCCCGCTGCTCGGCCTCGTCCTTGGACAGGCCGAGGACGGTGACCGGGGCCTCGGTGATGTTGCGCAGCACCTTCATGTTCGGGAAGAGGTTGAACTGCTGGAAGACCATCCCGATGTTCTTGCGGACCTCGCGGATGTGCTTCTCGCCCGCCGGGGCGAGGTGGCCATTCCTCCGCTCGTGGAAGAGGTAGTTGTCACCGACCTTGATCGTGCCCTCGTCGGGCTTGACCAGGGTCATCAGCAGCCGCAGGATCGTCGTCTTGCCGGAGCCGGACGGGCCGATCAGGGTGACGTGTTTGCCGGAGGCCACCGAGAAGTCCAGCTCGTCCAGGACGGTGTTGCTCCCGAAGCGCTTGGTGACCTTGTCGAAGCGGATCAGCTCGCTGCCGTCCACCGGCGGGTTGTCGTTGCCGTCGTGATCGTTCTTCACAGGGGTGTCAGCGGACAAGACGTCGCTCCAGGGCTCGGATCAGGAGGGAAGCGGGGTAGGCGATGACGATGAAGGCCACACCCACGACGGTGAGCGCCTCCGTGGTGAAGGTCTCGTTGCTGAAGGCCTGCGCCTCGCCGAGCATGTCGAAGGCGCCGATGGTCGCGATCATCGGCGAGTCCTTGAGCATGGCGACCACGTAGTTGCCGAGCGGCGGGACGACGCGGCGGATCGCCTGCGGCAGGATCACCGCGCGCCAGGTGCGGCTCCTGGACAGGCTCAGCGCCGTGGCCGCTTCCCACTGGCCGGCGGGAACGCCTTCGATGCCCGCGCGGTAGACCTCGGCGGTGTAGGTGGAGTAGTGCAGCCCGAGGCCGACGATGCCGGTGGTCAGCGGTGACATCGACGGGCCGAAGTTGGGCACCACGTAGAACAGGAAGAAGAGCTGCACCAGCAGCGGGGTGTTGCGGATGAACTCCGTGACGGCGGTGACCGGCCAGCGCACCCACACCAGCGGGGACCGCTGGGCCAGCGCCCACACCAGACCGAGCGCGAAGGAGATCAGCGTGCCGATCGCCAGGGCCTGGAGCGTGACCAGCACGCCGTCCCAGAACCGCGGCATGAAGTCGTCCACGACCTGCCAGTCCCAGTTCATCGGACACCTCCGGCAGACGGGGCGCCGGCCTGGAGGCTCTCGCCGCGGGCGCCGGTTTTCGCGGTGATCCCGCCCCGCTTCTCGGGCTGCTGCCCGATTCCGGCCTTGGCCTTGCGCTCCAGCACCCGCATCCCGCGGGTGATGAGGAAGGCGAGGACGAAGTACAGCACCAGCAGCAGTGTGTAGACCGGCGTGGTCTCGTTGGTGCCCAGCCGGAGCAGATTGCCGGCGAAGGTCATGTCGGCCACCGTGATGACCGAGACCAGGGCCGTGCCCTTCATCAACTCGATCAGCAGGTTGTTGAACGGCGGGACCATCTCGGGCCACGCCTGGGGCAGTTCGATCAGGCGCAGCCGTTGCCAGCGGGTGAAGTTGAGGGCGATGCCCGCTTCCTTCTGGGCCGGCGAGACGGCGGCCAGGGAACCGCGGACGACCTCGGAACCGTAGGCGCCGTAGGTGAGGCCGAGCGCGCTGACGCCGGCCCACATGGGTGCCAGCTGCCAGCCGAAGAGGGGCAGGGCGAAGAACATCCAGAACATCAGCACCAGGGCCGACGTGCCGCGGAAGATCTCGAAATAGACCCCGGCGAGGAAACGGACGATCCAGTACTGCGAGGCGCGGGCCAGACCGATCCCGAACGCCACGACCGCGCCGAGGGCCGCCGCGTACACCGTCACCTGAATGGTGACCCAGATACCCGGCAGGAACCAGGTGGTGAAGAACTCCGAGCTCATCATCAGCCGCACAGCTCCTTCGCCGTGAGGTCGGTCATGTCGGTCATGGTGAAGCCGAACGGGCTGACGATGTCGAGAAGCTCCTTGTAGTCGTTCTCCTTGAGCTTCAGCAGTTCCGCGTTGAACTCGTCGCGGAAGTTCTTCTCGGACAGCCGGAAGGCGAATCCGCCCGCGCCGTAGGCGGGTTTCCCGTCCACCACGGGCTGGAAGGGCGTGGTCGCCGAGACGCGGCCCGACCCCGCCACCGCGTCCTTGACCGTGATGCGGGTGCCCGCGAAGGCGTCCACCCGGCCCTGGGCCACCGCGTCGAGACCGGCCACCTGGTCCGGCAGGACCAGGACGTTGCCGATGCCCGCGGCCTTGGCGTAGTCGATCTGGGCGTAGGCCTTGCCGGAGGCGAGCCGGAGGCCCTTCTTCTTGACGTCCGCGTAGGTCCTGATGCCGTGCGGATTGCCCCTGCGCACGATGAAGGAGTCCAGCATCAGGTAGTCCGGGTCGGCGAACAGCACCTGTTCGCACCGGACGGGATTGATGTACATCCCGGCGGACACCACGTCGAACTGCCGTGCCTTCAGCCCGGGAATGAGGGCCCCGAAGTCCACCGGCACCGGAATGACCTCGTCGATGCCGAGATTCTTGAAGATCACCTTCGCGATCGCGGGTGCTTCCCCGGTGGCCTGCCCGTCGTCTCCGACGTAACCGAAGGGCGGCTCGCTGGCTATGCCGATCTTCACGGATCCCTGATCGCGCAGGGTGTCCAGCAGGCTGCCTCCGAGCACCTTCCCGTCGCCGGGGACGCGGCTGCAGCCGACCATCCCGAGACTTCCCACCGCACCGAGCGACACCGCTCCGGCGAGCAGTGAGCGGCGACTGAGCGTTCTTTGGGATTCGTTGTCGGTTCCTGATCGGTTTGCGTGTGGTCGGGCCATGGGCGCGCGGCTACCCGACTTCATGAAGGTTATGCGGATCACTTTCGGCCCCGATGATCGCCGAGGCACCCTTGACCGCGGGTGGACCATGGACGCATGGCTGACCGATACATCGAAGTCTCCCTGGTCAAGCGCGGGACCACCGCCACCGCGAAGCTCCTCGACGACCGTGCGCCGATCACCTGCGCGGCGGTCTGGGACGCCCTCCCGCTGAGCGGGGACGTCTACCACGCCAAGTACGCCCGCAACGAGATCTACGCCCTCTTCGAACCCTTCGCCGCCGCCGAGCCGCCCTTGGAGAACCCCACGGTGACTCCGATCCCGGGCGATCTCTGCTACTTCTCCTTCGCGGGCGCGGAGCTGGGCACGAAGGCCTACGGCTACGACCGCGAGGTCCGCTCCGGGGCGACCCTCGTCGACCTCGCCCTCTTCTACGAGCGCAACAACCTCCTCCTCAACGGCGACGTGGGCTGGGTCCCGGGGATCGTGTGGGGGCAGATCATCGAGGGCCTGCCGGAACTGGCCGACGCCTGCAACGACCTGTGGCGCAACGGGGCGGCCGGGGAGTCACTCGCCTTCCGGCGGGCGTGAGCCCCCGCGAAGGTCGACCTGCCCGAGCCGCCTCGCCGAGGGCGCGTCGCCGGGTCTCCGGGCGCACCGGGCGGACCTGCCCATGCCCGTGAGCAGTGCGGGCACGATGAACGTGCCGAGCATCGCGCCGATCCGGCTGCGGCTGGTGGCGACGCCGGCGCCGGGGCCGTCGCGCGGATCTCCGTGGGACACATCTCGTCCGGGTGGATCCGTCGCAGGGCGGTCGGGCCGCCGATGAACAGCGCGTAGCCGCCGAGCAGTGCGCGACGGTACCGCTGTGCGGTTACGCGCTCGCCGGGGCCCGCCGAGGTGACGCCACCCCGGCGCGGGGGCCGCTCCCAGGAGACGGACTCGCCCCTGGGAGACGGACTCGCTCCTAGGAGACGAACTCGAAGTAGCCGCCCGGGGAGTAGTCGTACCCGGCCCGCTTGTGCCGCTCGTGCGGCATCGGGAAGCCGGCCTTGAGGTACTGCTGGAGGAAGAACGCCCCCTCCGGGGTGTCGACGCCGATGTCCGCGCCGAGCTCCGGGTCGACGCCGCCCTGCGCGCGGGCGTGGTCGACGAGGATGTTCTTCAGCCCGCTGCCGTCGGGCATCCGGATCTTGGGCCGGTCGACGAGATACGACGGCAGCCGGCCGCGGAACGCCTCCCGCAGCAGCCACTTGTCCCGCCCGTCGCGCAGCTTCAGGTCCATCGGGACCGCGTAGGCGAACTCCAGCAGCTGCCGGTCCATGAAGGGGACGCGGGTCTCGACGGTGTGCATCATGCTGGACCGGTCGACCCGTTGCAGATCGGTGCGGTGCAGGTTGTGCACGCGGTACCGCATCAGCTCTACGGGATCCTCGTGCTGCCGGAACAGGTCGTAGCCCGCGTTGACCTCGTCGCTGCCCTCGCCGCACAGCGCGAGCTTGAACCCGTGCTGCCTGACGAGCCGGAACGCGAACTGCCCGACACAGGTGTCCATGGCGTCGATGGCCTCGAAGAACTCCGCCGCGTACGTGACCTCCGGGAGGATGTCGATCAGTTCCCGCCGGTCGAGCCGGGCGACCACGTGCGGGATGCCCTCCTCCCGGCAGTAGCGCTCGGCCACGGCGACGTCGGCCGAACCCTCGAATCCGATGGTGAAGGCCGTCACCGCCGGGTGGTGGCGCCGGGCGGTGTGCAGCACGGCCGCGCTGTCGATGCCGCCGCTGAACGTCACCGCGACCGGCAGATCCGTGTCCACCTGGCGCCGCACCGCCTCGTCGAAGAGCCGGCGGTAGGTCTCCACCGCCTCCTCGGGACCGATGTCACGCGGCGTCGAGGACAGACTGAAGTATCGTTCCTGCTTCCCGTTGCGCAGATACGTCCCCGGATCGAGCGTGTGGATCGGGGCGTCATGGGTGAGCAGGCACTTCTGCTCGGAGGCGAAGTAGTGGGCCCCGCCCTGGCGCACGTAGTAGAGCGGCTTGATCCCGATGTGGTCCCGGGCGGCCAGGAACGACCCGTCCCGCAGGTCGTGGAGCACGAACGCGAACATGCCGTTGAGCCGGTCGAGCAGCTTCTCGCCCCACTGGAGATACCCGTGGATCAGCACCTCGGTGTCCGACTCGGTACGGAACTCGTGGCCGAGGGCCGTGAGTTCGCGCCGCAGGTCGAGGAAGCCGTAGAGCTCGCCGTTGTACGCGACCCGGATCTGTTCGCGCGGGTCGGTCTGGGGCTGCCGGGCGTGCTCCCGGTCGACGATGGCCAGGCGGTTGGTGCCCAGGGCCACCCCCTCCCGGACGGAGTGCTCCGCGAAGCACTCGGCGTCGCCCCGGTGCCGGATGTGGCCGAGCATGGCGAGCAGCTCCCGTTCCAGGTGCTCCGCGTGCTTCAGGCGCTCCGGGTGCTTCAGGCGCTCCGGGTGCGCGGCGTGTCCGTCCGGGCCGGTGTCGATGATCGCTGCGATTCCGCACATGGTGGAGGCTCCTCAGTCGAGCACCGTGACGTGGCCGCCGAGGCGCTGCAGCCGTTCGAAGAAGTCCGGGAAGGTCTGCGCGACGTACTGGGGATCGCGCACGGACAGGCCCTCGCGACTGCGCAGCCCGATCAGTGACATCGCCATGACCACGGCATGGTCGTAGTGGCTGTCTACGGCGACCCCGCCCCGCACCCCCTCCGGGGAGCCGTGGACGATCAGCTCGTCCCGCTTCTCCTCCGCGCGGACGCCGGCCCGCTCCAGCTCCCGCCGGAAGTCGCTGATGCGGTCGCACTCCTTGTAACGGATGTGCTCGATGGTGTGGAAGCGGCTCGTGCCGTCCGCGTGGGCCGCGAGCGCCGCCAGCGGCAGCACGGCGTCCGGCGCCTTCGACCCGTCGAAGTCGACCGCCCGCAGGTCCCCGCCGCCACGCACCCGTACGCCGCGTTCGCCCACGTCGACCGAGACGCCCATGTCGTCCAGGTACTCCAGGACGCCGTCCAGTTCCTCCAGACCGAGGTGGTCGATGTCGACCGTGGAGTCGACCGCGGACGCCAGCGCGAGCAGCGCCGCCGTGCTCGCCGGGTCGGACCCGACGCTGTGGCGGGCGGGCTCGAAGCGGGAGCCGGCGGGGACGTGGAAGGACATGAAGTCGTCGGCGTGCGTCACCTCGACGCCGGTGCGGCGCAGCACGTCGAGCGTGGTGTGCACCGGTGCCGACGCCTTCAGCTCGTCCGGCACGCGCACGGTCAGCGGCTCGTCCAGGAGCCCGCCCAGGAACAGCAGACCGCTCAGGAACTGCGAACTGCGACGGCTGTCGACGCTCACGTCACCGCCGTGGACGCGGGTGCCGTCGAGCGTGATGGGCAGCCGCCCCTCCGCTTCCGTGGTCACCTCGACGCCGAGCGCGCGCAGCGCGTCCACCATCTCGCTGTTGGAACGGCGCCCCAGGGACGCGCTGAAGGGCGTCATGAAGGTGGTCCGGCGCAGCACGGCCGTCGCCCCCAGTAACAGCCTGAGGACCACACCGGAGTTGCCCGGGTTGACGGTGACCCCGTCCCGCTGCCGCCCGGAGCCCGTGACCACGAGGCGGTCGGGAGCGGGGTAGTCGATGCCGGCACCGAGCGCACGGCAACTGTCGATCATGGCACGGACGTTCTGGCTCGTCGCGATGTTCTCGATCTCGCTGCGGCCCGGCGCCAGCGCGGCGGCCAGCACGGCACGCGCCGAGTAGCTCTTGGACGCCGGCGGGTTCACCGTCCCTTTGAGACTGCCGGCCGGGTGGACGTGCAAGGCCTTGTGCTGGATGAAGCTCATGGTCTGTCTCCTGCGACGTGCGGGTGTCGGGTCAGACGGAGTGGATGTCGGCACCGAGGGTGTGCAGTGAGGTCAGGAACTCGGGGAAACTGGCGTGCAGATGCTGCGCGCCGTCGATGAGACACGGCCGGGCGGCGCCGAGCGCGGCGGTCGCCAGGCTCAGGAAGATCCGGTGGTCACCGTGGCTGTCCAGCGTGGTGTCGCCGGCGGGGGTCTGCCGTCCGGAGGTGGTGAAGCCGTCGACCCGTCCGTCGCCGTCGTGGGTCGCCTCGATCCGGCAGCCCATCCTGGTGAGTTCCCGGATCATCACCTCCACGCGCCGGCACTTGTGGTTGTTGACGTGCGCCGCGTTGCGCAGCGTCACCCGGGCCTCGACGAACGGCGCGATCGCGGCCAGGGTCGGCACGACCGTGGGGATGTTGTGCCCGTCGATCCTGATGTGCCGGGCGGCCGGAACGCCCTTGTCGATGCGCAGGCTGCGCTCGACCGGGTCGTACGTCGTGCGGATCCCGAGCTGTTCCAGGACGGTGAGGAACTCCCGCTCCGAGCTGAACTCGGACGGGTAGTAGCCGGCGACCGTGACGGATCCGTGCGGCGCCGTCGCCACCGCTCCGGCCAGATAGGACAGGGCGGTGAAGTCCGAGGCCAGCTCGTGCACATGGGCGTCGTAGGCGCTGGGACGCACCAGGAAGGACGAGCCCTCACGCTCGATCAGGGCGCCCTGGCGCCGCATCATCGACTCCGTCAGGGCGATGTAGCCCTCGCCCACCGCGTCGTCGGTCGTGCACCGGATCCGGACCGGCCCGTCGGCCAGCGGGGCGATCAGCAGCACGCTCGTCAGCACCTGCGAGCTGTGCCGGGTGTCGACGGTCGCCGTACCCGCCAGCCGGCCGCCGCCGTGGATCCGCAGCCGCAGATGCCCGGCGTCGCTGATGTCGGAGAGCGAGCCGCCCAGTTCCCGGACGAAGCCGAGGTACTCCGCGACCGGCCGCCTGAGCATCGAGGCGTTTCCCTCCAGGACCGTGTCGTTCCGGGAGAGACAGGCGACCGCCGCCATGGCGCGGAAGTTGAACGCGGACCCCACCACGGACGCGGTCGCGCCCGACGGCTTCACGGACTTTCCCACCCCGGACAGATGCAGCGTCCCCGGGTCCTGCCCGGTCACGTCGAGTCCGAACTCGCGCAGGGACGCGAACAGGGACTCGGCCTCGGACGACCACGCCGGATTCACGATGCTGCTGGGCGCATTGGCGAGCAGGCTCAGCAACAGGGCCCGCTGCATGTGGGGCTTGGAGTGCGGGACACCGGTGCGGCCCGAAACCCCGTCACGGGCCGGGCCGATCAGGGCCGGCGTCACCGCTCGGCCTCCTCCGCCTGCGCCCCCGCGGGATCGGGCACGATCGCCGTCGCCGTGATCTCCACGAGGAAGTACGGCTTGACCAGACTGGCCTGCACCGTCGTGTTCACGGGAGGCGTCTCGCCGAAGTACTTCTTGTGCGCCCGGGCGTAGTCGTCGAAGTGGGCGAAGTCGCTGAGATGGGTGACCGTGCTCACCACGTGCTCCAGGTCGGCCCCCAGGTCACGCAGGGCGTCCCGGATCTTCCGGATGATGAAGTCGCTCTGCGCGTAGGCGTCGTGGCCCTGCGGGTTGCCCTCGCCGTCGGCGGCGACGGTGCCCGCGATGAAGACCTGGTTCCCGACCCGCACCCCGCGGGCGTAGCCCATCTGCGGCTCCCACACGGAGCTGCTCCAGATGGTCTCCCGCTTGGGGGTCTCGGGGCGCCGGTGCGTGGTGGGCCTGTCGAAGGTCGTCATGGTCGTTCTCCTTACGGTGTTTCCTCAGGGTGTGTTTTCTTCATGGGCCCCCGTTTCCGGGCAGGGCTGTGTCCGCCCTGCGCGGGAAACGGGGCGTTCATGGGGTGACGTACTACGGGATCAGTCGGCCGTCCGGCCGTCGGACGTGGCGTTCTCGGCGAGGGGAGCCGGGTCGTCGGACCCGTGTTTCTCGGGCGGCCCGGACGGCGGGCGCTTGCCGCGGTCCAGCAGGATCAGGACGCCGAGCAGCGCCAGCGCGCCCGCGGAGAGGGAGGTGGCCACCTCGAACCCCGTGTCGAAGGACTCCCGGGCCCGCTCCAGCAGCGCGTCCCCGGCCCGGTCGCCGAGGCGCGCCGCCACTTCCGAGGCCGCGCCGAGCGAGGTGCGCGCGGTCTCGACCTGCTCCGCGGTGGCCTCGGGCACCGACCCGAACGTGGAGCGGTAGACCAGCGTCATGATGGTGCCCAGGAAGGCGAGACCCAGGCCGGCCCCCAGGGAGAACGACGTCTCCTGGATCGCCCCCACCTCGCCGGCGCGCTCCGGCCTGGCCGCGCTGAGCATGGTGTCCGAGCCGAGCGTCATGACCGCCCCGGAGCCGAACCCCGCCGCGATCAGCGCCGGGTAGTTGTTCTCCACGCCGAACACGGCGAACGCGACCAGCGCGGCGGCCAGCAGCAACAGGCCGCCGGACAGCCCCGGTTGGTTGCCGATCCGGACGGTCAGCTTGGGCGCGAGGGCGGCTCCGGCCGCGTTGGCCACGGCCAGCGGGGTCATGGCGAGTCCGGCCTGCAACGGCGAATGGCCGTCGGCCAGTTGCAGCCGCTGGGTCAGCAGGAACAGCAGCGCCGCGTACGAGCCGTAGCACACCATGGTGCACAGCGCGGCCACCGTGAACCGCCGGTCGGCGAAGTGCGAGAGATCGAGCAGCGGAGTGCTGATGCGCCGCTGCCGCACCACGAACGCCGCCA
Organism: Streptomyces lincolnensis; assembly: GCF_021173675.1. Lineage (GTDB taxonomy): Bacteria > Actinomycetota > Actinomycetes > Streptomycetales > Streptomycetaceae > Streptomyces > Streptomyces lincolnensis_B. The sequence goes on from NZ_JAIHON010000033.1 coordinate 16,924, forward strand.
GCAGCAGGAGCCCCGCCACCAGCACGCTCACGGGCAGACCGGTCGAGCCGGCCCCCTCACCGAGCTTCTGGAAGCCGTAGACCACGGCGGCCAGGCCCGCGGCCGACAGCGCCGCACCCGTGCCGTCCCAGCGGTGCGGGTGCGGGTTCTTCGACTCCGGGATCAGCAGTACTCCCGCGACGAGCGCCACGACCACGATCGGCAGGTTGACCAGGAAGACCGAGCCCCACCAGAAGTGCTCGATCAGCATGCCGCCGAGCAGCGGCCCCACGGAGACCCCGACGCTGTAGGCGGACACCCACAGCCCCACCGCGAGCGAGCGCTCCCGGTCGTCGGGGAAGAGGCCGGGGATGATGGCCGGCGTGCTCGACATGATGATCGCGCCGCCGACGCCCAGCACCACGCGCGCCGCGATCAGTTGGCCCGGACCGGCCGCCAGGGCCGCGCCGAGCGACGCGAGGCCGAACACCGCGAACCCGGCCATCAGCATGCGCTTGCGCCCGAACCGGTCGGCGAGCGTGCCGCAGGTGATGAGGCCGGCGGCCACGGTGAGCGCGTAGCCGTCGACGATCCACAGCAGCTCGGAGCCGCTGGGCAGCAACTGCCGGCTGATGGTCGGCACCGCCACGTGCAGCACGGTCAGATCCATGCCGACGAGCAGCAGGCTGGCGCACAGCACGGCCAGGGCGAGCCAGCGTCCGGGAGGGTGTCGGTCTGTGTCCTTGATCACTCAACCAGCGTGTGTGGGCTCCTGGTTGATCGCAAGAACGGTCTTCAGGGGCCCTTGGTACAGTAAATAACCTTCCGTATCACCGGGTATACCAGTGGTGAGGGGTCCAGATTGCGACACATGGATCAGCGCCTCCAGGAGTTAGCCGCCTACTGCGACACCGAGGTCATGCTGGCCGTGGTCGGCGGCAAGTGGAAGCTTTTGATTCTCTTCTATCTGTTCCGCGGGACGTATCGCTTCAGCGAACTCCAGAGAGCCCTTCCCTCCGAGGTCACCCACCGGATGCTCGCCCGGCAGCTGAGAGCCCTGGAGAGCGACGGACTGGTGCACAGGACCGTGTATCCGGAAGTGCCGCCGCGCGTGGAGTACGACCTCACGCCGGTCGGCCGCAGCCTGGAGCCGCTCATCGGGCAGGTCGAGAGCTGGGGTGCCTGGTACCGGCAGTACCTGCGGGAGATGGCCGCCAAAGCGGAGGACTGACCCGTTCTGGCCGGATTCGGTACCCCGTCGCCGGTGTCGTTTGCCCGTGCGACGAGCCGCTGGATAGTGACGGGCAGCAGGATCACGCCCGGACGCGCGGATTCCTGAACAGGATCACGCCCCCACGGGCGCATTCCTGAACCGGACAGCGGCCCCTTTGGAGAACGTGATGTCCCAGACGGAAACCCCGGAAGACTACTACCGGCGCACCCTCACCCTCAGCGGCAACGACGTCACCCGCGAGGACCGGCCCGAGACCTTCACCCTGTACGGCAGGGAGTGGGATCTGCTGGGCGAGGTCTTCGCCCCGATCTACCGTCCCTCGACCAATGTCTCGCTCGATTTCCTCGGCCTCCTCGAACCCGGCCGGTTCGCGTGGGACTCGATGCTGGAGATGGGCTCCGGCACCGGCCTGATCTGTGTCACGGCCGCGCTCGCGGGCTGCGGGCGCGTGGTCGGCGCCGACATCAATCCGCACGCGGTCGAGAACACCCGGCTCAACGCCGCCCGGCACGGCGTCGACGACCGGGTGCGGGCCGTGCACAGCGATCTGTTCGACGGCCTCGACGAGAGCGAGCGTTTCGACGTCATCTTCTGGAACTCCAACTACATCTGGGCTCCGGAGGATCACCGGTTCGAGTCCCCGCACGAGCACGCCTTCCTCGACCCCGGTTACGCGGCCCACCGCCGCTTCCTCAGGGAAGCTCCGCGCTGGACCACGGAAGGGGGATCGGTGCTCCTGTTCTTCAGCAGCACCAAGGGCGACCTCCCGGGGCTCCACCGCCTCGCCGAGGAGACGAACCGGGAACTGAAGGTGATCCGCCGCGAGACCATCGAGGACGGCACCGACATGGCGGTGTCGGAGTACCTCCTGATCGAGGTGACGGAAACACGCTGACCGGGTCCCTCTCAGGTCAGGGCCCTTCAGCCTCCAGCGCGTGCGCCGCCCGCAGCACCAGGTCGTCCCGGTGCCGGGCGGCCACCAGCTGCAGCCCCACCGGCAGCCCGTCGCCGTCCGTCCCCACCGGCACGGAGGCGGCCGGCTGCTGGGTCATGTTGAAGGGGTACGTGAACGGCGTCCACCCGGTCCAGCGCCGGTGCCCCGAGCCCTTGGGGACCTCGGCCCCCGCCTCGAACGCCGTGATCGGCAGGGTCGGGGTGACCAGCAGGTCGTAGGAGTCGTGGAAGCGGCCCATCCGGCGGCCCAGCTCCATGCGGACGTCGACCGCGGCCAGATAGTCGAGCGCGCCGAACCGGGCGCCCTGGGCGCAGATCTCGCGCAGGCCCGGGTCGAGCAGTTCGCGCTGGTGCGGTCCGAAGGCCTGGGTCACCCGCGCCGCCCCGCTGAACCACAGGGTGTGGAAGGCCTCCACCGGGTCGGTGAAGTCGGGGTCCGCCTCGGTGACGTACGCGCCGAGTTCCGCGAGCCGCTCCACCGCCCGCCGTACCGCCGCCGCGACCGCCGGCTGCACGGCCACCTGCCCGCCGAGGGAGGGCGAGTAGGCCACCTTCAGGCCCCGCACCCCGTCCGCGAGCCCCGCCGAGAAGGCGCCCGTGACCGGGCCGAGCGCCGACCAGTCCCGGGAGTCCGGGGCGCCGATGACGTCGAGCAGCAGCGCCGCGTCCGCCGCGTCCCGGGTCATCGGGCCGACATGGGCGAGGGTGCCGAAGGCGCTCGCGGGATACAGGGGCACCCGGCCGTACGTGGGCTTCAGCGCGAAGATCCCGCAGAACGCGGCCGGGATCCGGACGCTGCCGCCGCCGTCGGTGCCGAGCGCGAGCGGTCCCGCCCCGAGCGCCACGGCCGCCGCGGCGCCCCCGCTGGAGCCGCCCGCGGTCCGGGTCGGGTCGTGCGGATTGCGGGTCACCCCGGACAGCGGTGAGTCGGTGACGCCCTTCCAGCCGAACTCGGGGGTCGTGGTCTTGCCGAGGAAGACCGCCCCGTGCTCGCGCAGCCGTGCCACGGAGGGGGCGTCCTCGTCCCAGCGGCCCTGTTCGGACACCGCCCTGGACCCCTTCAGCGTCGGCGCCCCGCGCATCAGCAGGATGTCCTTCACCGTGACCGGGACGCCGTCCACCAGCCCGGCCGGCTCACCGCGCCGCCATCGCTCCGCCGACGCCCGCGCCCGGTCCAGCGCCTCGTCCGCGGTCAGCCGTACGAAGGCGTTCACCCCCGGCTGGATCCGCTCGGCCCGTTCCAGGGCCGCCCGGGTCGCCTCCACGGGGCTGAACTCGCCCTTGCGATAGCCGTCGACGAGTTGCAGTGCGGTCAGTTCGGTGAGCTCGGTGGACTCGGCCATTGGCGCGCCTCCCGTAGGACGATCAGTGTCCGGGTACATACCCCCGCTGTTTGTCGACCACGTTCGGCAGCGATCTGCCCGCCTCCCAGCGCTCGTACAACTCCACGAACTGGGTGCCGAGTTCGTCCCGCCAGCCGACCACGTCACCGCTCATGTGCGGGGACACGATCAGGTTCGGGACCTGCCACAACGGGCTGTCGGGGGTGAGCGGTTCCCGCTCGAAGACATCCAGCGCGGCCCCCGCGATCCACCGCTTGGACAGCGCCTCGACCAACGCGTCCTCCACGACCAGCTGCCCCCGCCCGACGTTCACGAACCGCGCGGAGGGCTGCATCACGCCGAAGCGGCGGGCGTCGAACATGCCGTACGTCTGCTCGGTGAGCGGTGCCGCCGAGATCACCCAGTCCGCGCGGGCCATCAGCCGGTCGAGATCCCCGGGGCCGTGGATGCCGGTGCGCGGGGTGCGGCCGACCAGGGCGGTGGTGATGCCGAGCGCCTTCAGGGACGCGACGATCGCGCGCCCGATCGGCCCCGACCCGACGACACACGCGCGCGTGCCGGCCACCCGCTGCGACTCGCGGTGCCGCCAGGTCCGCTCCCGCTGCAACTCCCAGGTGCGGGGCAGGTCCTTGGCCATCGTCAGGACCAGCGCGGCGACGTACTCGGCGATCGGCTGGTCGAAGATCCCGCGGGCGTTGGTCACCACTGTGTCGGAGGCGGCCAGTTCGGGGCACATCAGATGGTCCACGCCCGCGCTCGCGGTGTGCACCCAGCGCGGCCGCGGCCCCTCGCCCGGCCAGGCGGCGCGCACCGCGCGCGAGGTGAAGTCCCACACCAGCAGCACATCGGCGGACGGCAGCCGCTCGGCGAGCGTCGACTCGTCCACGTACTCGACGCGGGCCCGGCCGGTCAGCTTCCCGAGCCGGGGCGAGGGCTCGGCGTCGAGCACGAGGAGCGTGGGCACGGAGGAGGCGGCGGGACCGGAGGAGGGCGGTGGACCGGTTTCGGGCGAGGTCATACGGAAGCCAATCGAAGACCGTTTCCGACGCGGCGACGGCGTCTGACGTGGGCTGACACAGCGGGGTCACCGCAGCGTGACGCGGGCGTGACAACGGCGGATTGACCACGCTCGCACCCGAACCTACCTTCGTCAACACGGGCGTGCGTACGGTCCGTTGCCTTCCCGTCTCTTACCGTGAGGCCGGTGCCTGCCATGAACCCCATGGACATCACTTTCCTCGGAGGCCCCCGCCCTCAGCGCGGTGTCGGCGTCGTCGCTCCTTTCGACTTCGCCCTCGACCGCGAACTGTGGCGCTGGGTCCCGGACGAGGTCTCCCTCCACCTGACCCGGACGCCGTACGTCCCGGTCGAGGTCAGTCTCGATCTCGCCCGCCTGGTCAGCGAGCACGAGACCCTGCACGAGGCGGTACGCACCCTGACCGCGATCGCCCCCGAGGTCGTGGCCTACGCCTGCACCTCGGGCAGTTTCGTCGGCGGGATCGCCGGGGAACGCGCGATGTGCGAGGCGATGACCCGGGCGGGCGCCCTGCCCTCGGTGACGACGTCCGGGGCGCTCCTGGACGCGCTGGCGGAACTCGACGTACGCCGGGTCGCCCTGGTGACCCCCTACACCGTGTCCGTCACCCGCGCCCTGGAGGAGTACGTCGCCGAGGCGGGCGTCACCGTCACCGGGTGCGCCTACATGGGCCTGACCCGGCACATCTGGAAGGTCCCGTACCGGGCGGTCGCCGACATGGCACGGCAGGCGGTCCAGGGCGGCGCGGACGCGCTCTTCATCAGCTGCACGAACCTGCCGACCTACGACGTCATCCCCCAGCTGGAGGCGGAACTGCGGATCCCGGTGATCTCGGCCAACCAGGTGACGATGTGGGCGGCGCTGCGCCGACTGGGTACCCGAGCGGTGGGACCGTACCAGGCGCTGATCGATCCGGCGGCGCGGACCGGTCCCGTACTGCCGGAACAGCTTCCGGGTATGCCGAAACTGCCGGACGAAGAGCAGCAGCAGGAAGGCTGAGACATGACAGCACTGGGATTCCTCTACCCGGGCCACTCCGCCGAGGACGACTATCCACGCATCGAGCAGCTGCTCGGGAGCGACATCCGGCTGGACCTGGTGCACACCGACATCGGCGAGGACGCCCACCGCGTCGACGCCCTCCTCCAGATGGGCTCGGCCGAGCGCCTCGCCGCCGGCGTCGAGGAACTGCGCATGGCGGGCGCCGAGTCGGTGGTCTGGGCCTGCACCAGCGGCAGCTTCGTCTACGGCTGGGAGGGCGCCCACGAACAGGTCCGCACCCTGGCCCGTACGGCGGGTATGCCGGCCTCCTCCACCTCCTTCGCCTTCGTCCACGCGGCGCGCGAGATCGGCGCGGCCCGGGTGGCCGTGGGTGCCACCTACCCCGACGACGTGGCCGGGCTCTTCGCGGAGTTCCTGCGCGCGGCCGGCATCGAGGTCGTCGGCGTCCGGCCCTCCGGGATCATCACCGCGGCGGAGGTCGGCACCTGGGGCGAGAAGGAGGTCTTCGCCCTGGCCCGCTCGGCCGACGCCCCCGAGGCGGACGCGGTCCTCCTCCCCGACACCGCCCTGCACACCGCCGCCCACATCCCGGCCCTGGAGAAGGAACTCGGCAAGCCCGTCCTCACGGCGAACCAGGTCACGGTGTGGGAGGCCCTGCGCCTGGCGGACCGCCGCGTGAACGCTCCCGCTCTGGGGGCGCTGTTCACACGGGAGCCGATCGTCCAGGCGTAGCGCGGGACCAGCACGGCCGGAATAAACGGAGAGTGCCTCCTGTTAGGGGTGCGAGGAGACCGCTCGGCCCACCACAGGAGGCACCACGTGACCACAACGGCAGACGAGATCCGGGGCACGACCCACGGCACCGCCCCCGTCCCCCTCTCCGTCCTGGACCTGGTCACCGTCGGCTCGGGCAGTACCGCCACCGACGCCCTGCGCACCAGCGTCGCCCTGTCCCGCCTCGCGGAGTCCCGCGGCTTCCACCGCTACTGGGTGGCCGAGCACCACTCCATGCCGGGCGTCGCCTCCACCTCGCCGGCCGTGATCCTCGCCCACCTCGCCGCCCACACCGACCGCATCCGGCTCGGCTCGGGCGGCGTGATGCTCCCCAACCACGCCCCGCTGGTCATCGCCGAGCAGTTCGGCACCCTGGAGGCGATGGCCCCGGGCCGCGTGGACCTCGGTCTCGGGCGTGCCCCCGGCACCGACGGCGCCACCGCCGCCGCCCTGCGCCGCAGCGACCGGCTCAACGAAGGCGCCGACGACTTCCCCGAGCAGCTCGCCGAGCTGGTCCGCTTCCTCGACGACGACTTCCCCGACGGCCACCCCTACCGCCGTATCCACGCCGTACCCGGCCCGGTCCAGGCCACCTCGCCGGGCGGTGTGCAGTCGCCGCACCGCCCGCCGGTCTGGCTCCTCGGCTCCTCCGGCTTCAGCGCCCGCCTGGCCGGCTCCCTCGGCCTGCCCTTCGCCTTCGCGCACCACTTCTCGGCGCAGAACACCATCCCGGCCCTGGACCTGTACCGGGAGTCCTTCCGGCCCTCCGCCGCCCTGGCCGAGCCGTACGCCCTCATCGGCGTCTCCGCCCTCGCCACCGACGACGAGAAGGAGGCCCGCCGCCAGATCATGGCCGCCGCGCTCAACATGGTCCGCCTGCGCACCGGCCGCCCCGGTCTGGTCCCCACCCCGGAGGAGGCCGAGGCGTACCCCTTCAGCCCGATGGAGCGCGACTTCGTCGACTCCTGGAACGCCAACGTCGTCCACGGCACCGCCGACGAGGTCCGCAGCGGGCTCGACGACCTCCAGAAGCGCACCGGCGCCGACGAGCTGATGATCACGAGCAACGCCCACAGCGGCGAGCTCCGCCTGCGCTCCTACGAACTCATCGCGGACGCCTACGGACTGCCGAGGGCCTGACGCGCGCAGGTGACGGGCGCTCCGGGCTCAGACCGGGACACCGCTCAGACCCGGACGCCCAGCATCCCGGAGATACGATCCGGCGGCACCGGCCGTGAGTACAGCCACCCCTGGCCGGTGTCGCAGCCGATCCGCCGCAGCCGGGCGGCCTGCGCCGAGGTCTCCACGCACTCCGCGGTCACGGTCAGCCCGAGCCGGTGGGCGAGCTGGATCATCGCCTCGACGACGACCTCGTCGGCCGGGTTCGGCGACACCGCCCCGGCCCCGGCCCCGTCGTCGGACTTGTCGTTCTCGTACTGGAAGCCCCGCACGAACGAGCCGTCCAGCTTCAGCACCGACACCGGCAGCCGGCTCAGGTACGCCAGGTTCGAGTAGCCGGTGCCGAAGTCGTCGATGGCGATCTGCACACCCATGTCGCTGAGGTCCTGCAGGGCCTGCAGGGGCCGCCCGGCCGAGCCCATCACCGCCGACTCGGTCAGCTCCAGTTGCAGCAGACGCGGCGGCAGGCCCGTCTCCGCGAGGATCTCCGCCACGTCGGAGACCAGATCGGAGTCCCAGACCTGACGGACCGCCACGTTCACGCTCACGAAGAGCGGCGGCTCGTCCGGGTGCTCCAGCTGCCAGCGGCGGGCCTGCCGGCAGGCGGTGGCGAGCACCCAGCGGCCCAGCGGCACGATCGAGCCGTCCTCCTCGGCCAGTCCGATGAACCGATTCGGCGTCAGTACGCCGAACTGAGGATGGTTCCAGCGGACCAACGCCTCCACGCCCCGCACCCGCCCGTCCTCCATGCCCACCAGCGGCTGGTACTCCAGCGCGAACTCGCCGCGCTCGATGGCCGGACGGAGGGTGGAGGCCAGCGCCTGGCGGGTCATGCGGTGCGCGTTGCGCTCCGGGTCGAAGAGCGTCCAGCGGGCCTTGCCGTCGGCCTTCGCCCAGTACAGCGTGGTGTCGGCGGCCTGCATCAGACCCGTCGCGCTGGTGCCCGCCGCCTGCCGCTCCACCACCCCGATCGACGCCGACACCGACAGCCGCTGCCCGGACAGGTCGAACGGCGCCTGCACGGCCTTCAGTACGGCCTCGGCGAGATCGGCGAGCTGCTCGGTGCCGGTGGAGTCCTCCACGAGGAGCGCGAACTCGTCACCGCCGAGTCTGGCCACCAGCGGGACGCTCACCCGGCCCTGTCCGGCCTCGTCGGCGCAGCGCGTGAGGCGTTCGGCCACGGCGGACAGCAGCCGGTCGCCGACGCGGTGCCCGAGGGTGTCGTTGATCGCCTTGAAGCCGTCCAGGTCGAGGTAGCACAGTCCGACCCGGCCGGTGCCGCCCTGCTCGTACGACTCCGCCTCCAGCGCCACCGACAGCCGCTCGAAGAACAGGGTGCGGTTGGGCAGCCGGGTCACCGGGTCGTGCATCTGCAAGTGCCTCAGGCGGGCCTGGAGTTCGCGGCGGGCGCTGATGTCGGTGACGGACAGCAGGACGGTGCCCGGCCCGTCCCCGGTGAGGGGGGCGATCCTGACCTGCACCCACAGGGACTGGCCGTCGGGGTGCTTGAGCCGGCGGGTGCAGCGCAGCCGGGCCTGCCGACCGCGCAGCACCTCGCGGTAGGCGTGCCAGACGCGGGCGTCGGAGGTCAGGTCCACCAGATCGGCGGCGACCCGTCCGGCCAGCTCGTCCGGCGTGCTGCCCATGAGGTCCCCGAGCGCCGCGTTGGCGCCGACCACCAGGCCCTCCGGGTCGACCACGGCCATGGCGACCGGCGCGGCCGCGAAGGCCGCATGGTACGTCACCGGCTCGGCACCGGGAGACGTGCTGGTATCACTCTCTGTGACGGCGGACCGGTCGAGGTCTGCCGCGGGCGTCGGCCCTTCGGACGTTCCGCTCACCGTCGCTCCCGCAGTGCACTCGATCGCTGTCCGGCAGGAAAGTGTGCCGATCATAGAGGCTGCCCCAAGGCCCTTCCAGCCACTAACCAGTGTCGCGGACCAACCGGCGCTTCTGACAGATCGTTTCTGCCCGCACCTGCGCGGGCTTCTACAGGCCCCTGACCAGTTGTGACGTTCCGTGAGCGATTCGGGGGTGTCGCTTCTGACGGACCTTCGGCTCTCTCACTCGTCTGGTGCAGATAAACAGGGCTTAGTACGACAAACTCACACAATCTGGGTGCGGTGTCCCGTGAACCGCTCCCGGAGGTCCCTGTGCCGCGTCCGTTCCCGCGCCCCCGACTGCGCAGCACAGCGGCCGTGTTCACCACTCTCTCGGCCCTCGCGGCCACCTCCCTCGTGACCGGCCCCTCGGTCGCCGAACCGTTCTCGACGACCACCTGTGCCCTCAAGCGCACCGACGCCCACCACTCCGAGGGCCTCGACACCTGGAACGCCGCCTATCCGCGCCCCACCCGCTCCCTGGACGCGGTGATGGTCTTCCTGTCCTTCCCGGACGCCGCCCCGCGGACCACCCCCGCCCAGCTGGCCGCCGACCACTTCCCGGCCACCACCCGCTACTTCGAGCAGGCCTCCTACGGCAGGTTCACCCTGCGCGCCCACCCCCTGCGGCACTGGATCCGCATGCCGCACCCCTCCACGTCGTACGCCATACAGCGTGACTGGAACGCGACCCATCGCGCCGCCTATCTGCGCGACGCGCTCGCCGCCGCCGACGGCCGGATCGACTTCTCGCGCTACGACGTCGTCTACTTCGTCGCCGACCCGGACGCGCCCGGCGTGGACTCGGACGCCACCAAGGTGGTGAACCTGGACACTCCGCTGCGGGCCGACGGCACGGACATCCGGCGGGTGGTCACGGTCTTCGAGCAGCACCCGCCGGACCGGCTGGTTCTGGCCCATGAGACCGGGCACGTCTTCGACCTGCCGGACCTGTACCACCGGCCGGTGGACGGCAAGGGCGACTGGGACACCTACGTCGGGGACTGGGACCTGATGGGCAGCCAGTTCGGGCTGGCCCCCGACCTGTTCGGCTGGCACAAGTGGAAGCTCGGCTGGCTCCAGCAGCGGCAGGTGGCGTGCGTACGGGAGCCGGGGCCGACGCGGCTGACGCTGGAACCGCTCGCCGCGGGGCCGGGTGGCTCGGGCGTGGGGTTGGCCGGGGGGCGGGGCTTTGGTGGCGCGGTGGGTGGGGGTGGGGTGTCGCCACGGGGTGAGGTAGCGGGTCAGAGTGGGGTAGCGGGTCAGGGTGGGGCTGCGGCCAAGGGCGGGGCGGGGTCTTACGGCGGGGTGCCGGACTTCGGCGGTACGCCGGCCGTCGGTGGGGTGCCGGACTTCGGGCTGGGCGGGGGCACCAAGCTCGCGGTCGTCCGCACCGGCCCGGACAGCGTCCTCGCCTTCGAGGCGCGCGGTCCCGTGGGCAACGACACGGCCGCCTGCCGGCCCGGCGTCCTCGTCTACCGGATCAGCGGCTCCGCCGAGTCAGGCCGCGGCCCCGTCGAGGTCCTCGACGCCCACCCCCACACCGACGCCTGCTGGGAGAACTCCGTCTACCCGCCCCTCGCCGACGCCCCGGTCGCCCTCGGCGAGAGCTTCACGATCCCGGAGGACGGGGTCCGCGTGGAGGTGGAGGGACGGACGATGTCGGGGGCGTGGACGGTGAAGATCACGGTGGGATGACTCTTCGGCCGACGTCCACAGAAGCCGACGGGGCGAGGGGGTGTGGGTGGCGGAGCCCCCGCAACGCGCGGCGCGGCCGCGCAGACACGACGATGGCGAGGCCGGTTCGCGCTTTCCGCGGACACGCCTCGCCATCGACATCGTGCGCCGCCAGGGACTCGAACCCCGGACCCGCTGATGCTGCATTTCCCGGGGGCAACCCCCGGACCCCCGGCCGCCTCTGCGGCACCGGGAAGCACTCGCGCCCATGGCGAAGGCCCCCCGCACTTGCGAGG
>NZ_JAIHON010000034.1 GCF_021173675.1 Streptomyces lincolnensis
CGCGCCAGGTCCACTGCGTCCCGCTTGAACTCTTCGGGGTAATTCTTCCGCTTTGCCACCATGGATCACTTCCCCTGGATGACGAAACATCCAGCGTCCAGGTGTCGGAATCCCGGGGGTCACTCCAACACACCCGCACCCCTTGGATGGTTCCGACCCGGAACTCGGTCGACCTGGCGCGCGAGTGCCGAACGGCGAGTTGGTCCTCTACCCCGACGCCGGCCATGGCGGCATCTTCCAGTTCCACGGGCAGTTCGTGGAGACGGTTCTCGAGTTCCTCGAGCGGCAAAAGGCGTGCGGTGCGGTCGTAGTCCGGGCCGAGGGTGGTGCCTCAGGGGCGTGGCGCCCTTTGGGCGAGCGGCTCGAGGCGCCCGTTCACGGACGCGACCTCGCCTTCCGCCTCACCCCATGAACGCGAGAGCGTTCTCGATCCCCAGCTCAAGGACCTCATCGGCGCGCTTCTGGTCGGACAGGGCGCGGGACAGCTGCATCGTCCCCACCAGCATGGTGAACAGCCCGATGGCCTTGGCCTGAGCGGACCGCGGGTCCTCGGGTGTCAGGCGGGCGGAGATCTCCTCCAGGATGGCCCGCGCGCCGTCGCTGTAGGCCTGCCTGGTCCCGTCCTCGCAGCGGCCGATCTCGTCGAGAAGGGCGGCGGAGGGGCATCCGAGGCCGGGGTGGTCCCGGTGCTCGGGAGACAGGTACTCGCGGATGAGGTCCTCGAGTCCCGGGCGGCCGGGCCGCAGGGTGCTGTACCTCGCGACCTGCGTGTGCAGTTCTTCGGCCACGACATGGGCGACGAGGTCGTCCTTGGACGCGAAGTGGGCGTAGAAGGCTCCGTTGGTGAGCCCCGCGTCCGCCATCAGCGTGGAGATACCCGAGCCGTCGATGCCGTCCTGCTTGAACCGGTGGCCGGCCTTTTCGATGATGCGTCGCCGCGTCACCTGCTTGTGCTCCTTGGCGTAGCGCACCACGAGCTTTCTCCGTTCGCTCCGTAAGGCCATGCTTCGCACTCAAGGGTAATCCATGGCCTGACGCACGTAATATCATGACCGGCGACCCCATGACCGGCGTGGTCACGACCGGATGCGGGCACCGGGTCCGAGTCGGGCGGTGACTTCCGCGGGGCTGAGGGTGGAGTGCTCCGCGGAACACTCGACGACGACGCGGACCGGGGCGTCGCAGTCGGTGTGACGGATGTCCAGTACGGGCCCCTCGGGGCCGAGGGCGTACGCCTCGCCCCACTGGCTCAGCGCCATCAGGACAGGCCACAGATCCCAGCCCTTGCGGGTCAGGCGGTACTCGTTGCGGGAGCGGCTGCCCGGCTCCTGGTATGGGACGGTCTTCAGGACGCCGGCCGCGATCAGCTTCCGGAGGCGGTCGCTGAGGACGGCTTCCGACAGGCCGATGTGGCGGTGGAAGTCGTCGAAGCGGCGGACTCCGTTGACGGCGTCACGCAAGATCAGCAACGTCCATTTCTCCCCGACCACGTCGAGCGTGCGCTGGACGGGGCAGTTCTCCGTGCTCGCCTCAAGCCACTCCATCCCGCCAGCGTAAGGGTCTGGCTTCGTCATTGGCAGTCAGGTGAGTGGGTGGCTAGCTTCACTTGCAAAAGTCAGACGGGAAGGTGCCCGGTCGTGGGACGCACGCGTACGTACCAGTGGGAAGATCCCGCGATCCTGGCGGAGGCCGCCGGACGCATGGCCGGCATCGACTTCCTGCGCGAGCTGAAGGAGGGGCGACTGCCGGCGCCGCCCATCAATTACTCCATCGACTTCACCCTGGACGAGGTGGAGCCCGGCAGGGCGGTCTTCTCCCTGACGCCGGGGGAGGAGCACTACAACCCGATCGGCAGTGTGCACGGTGGCATCTTCGCCACCCTGCTCGACTCGGCGGCCGGCTGCGCGGTCCAGTCGACCCTTCCGCAGGGCATGGCCTACACCTCGCTCGACCTCACGGTGAAGTTCCTGCGACGGATCACCGTGGACACGGGCACGGTACGCGCCATCGGCACGGTGATCAGCCAGGGACGCCAAACAGCCCTCGCCCAGGCGCAGTTGGTCGACGGCAGGGACCGTCTGCTCGCCCACGCCACCAGCAGCTGCATGCTCTTCCCGGTGTCACCCTCGCAGGTGTGAGCCTCGGCGGCGACCGGTATCGGTCCGGGCCGTGAAGTCGCACTCCCTCGATCGCGGCGCAGACCGCCGGTGTGTGAGGTGAAACCGCTGCGGCGCAGGTCGGTCGCGGCCCGTAACTCCTCGGGTCGCCGGCCTCCGTGCGCCGCAGCTGTGTCGAGGCGGCGAAGGTGGTGGTTCCCTCGGGCGCCGGGCTGCTCTTCGTCAGGCGGCGTGGGTGGGGTAGTCGGTGTAGCCGGCCGCGCCGCCGCCGTAGAAGGTGGCGGGGTCGGGGGTGTTCAGGGGGGCGCCGGCGCGTACGCGCTCGACGAGGTCGGGATTGGCGAGGGCCATGGTGCCGACGGTGACGACGTCGGCCAGACCGTCTTCGACGTCCTTGGCGCGGGCGGCGATGTCGGCACCGGCCCGGTTGAGGATCAGCGTGGTCGGCCACAACTTGCGGAGGGTGGAGAGGAGTTCCTCGTCGCCGCCGTGACCGATGTGCAGGTAGGCGAGGTTGAGGGGGGCGAGGGCGCGCAGGAGGTGCGGGTAGAGCTCGTGCGGGTCGCTCTCCGTGAGGTCGTTGATCTGGAAGGGGTTGCCGGGAGAGATTCGGATGCCGGTGCGGCCGGCGCCGATCTCGTCGGCCACGGCCGTGGCGACCTCCACCGCGAAACGGATGCGGTTGTCGAGGGAGCCCCCGTACTGGTCGGTGCGCTGGTTGGTGCTGGGGAAGAGGAACTGGTTGACCAGGTAGCCGTTGGCCCCGTGGATCTCGACGCCGTCGGCGCCGGCCGCGATGGCGGCCGCGGCGGCGCGCCGGAAGTCGTCGACCGTCGCGGCGACCTCCTCGGTGGACAGTTCGCGCGGCTCCGGCATCTCCTGGAGCCCGGACGGGGTGAACGTCTGGCCGGCCGGCTTGATCGCGGAGGGTGCCACCGGCTGCCGGTGGTGGGGGGTGTTGTCCGGGTGGGAGATGCGCCCGGTGTGCATCAGCTGGATGACGATGCGTCCGCCGGCCTTGTGTACGGCGTCGGTGACCTTGCGCCAGCCGGCGATGTGATCCTCGGTGTAGATGCCCGGGGTCACCGGGTAGCCCTGGCCGTCGGCGGAGGGCTGGGTGCCCTCGGTGATGATGAGCGCGTGCGAGGCGCGCTGGGCGTAGTACTCGGCGTTCAGCTCGGTCGGCACGCCGTCCGGGGTGGCCCTGCTGCGGGTCAGGGGGGCCATGGCCAGCCGGTGCGGCAGGGCGATCTCTCCGACGACGGTCGGGTTCCACAGGGCGTTGAGCATGGGTCATTCCTCAGGTGGTGTGTGGTGGTGCCGAAAGGGGCGGGGGCGGACACCGCGTGGACCTGGACACCTGGCTCTTCTGCCTCCGGGTCCGAGGACGCACCCGCCCTGCGCCCGCAGGTCGAGTCGCAGTCGGCAGTGGCCTATCAAAGTACGATCGTAATACTAAGCGGTCGGGTGGGCTGTGGCAAATGGGTCCCGGCAGGGGGCGCGAAGCCGCGCGGCGCAGCTCGCGCAAGGACCTCACGCCAGAGCGGTGGGAGTTCCGCAACGGCAGCTGGAACCGCCTGCTCCGCCTGGATGACCTTGTCCTTGCGGGTGTGCCGTGTGCTCCAGTATTCGGTGGGGTGGGCGACGAGGCAGGCCGCGGCCGCCGTCGTCGAGACCTGGGCGCGGCGCAGGTGCGGGGCGGTGCTGCTGGCGTCGGAGATTCGCTCGTCAGGGCGGACTGAAGGATCATCCGCAGTTTGACAGGGCTCTTGCCGTAGCGGATGGCGGTCGTCACCAGTTCGGTGACCACGAGTTCACTGACCGCGAGTTCGGGGGGTGAAGACCAGTTCCTTCAGCTCTCGGAGGGCGGTTCGTGAGGTGTTGTCTGTTTGCAGGTGAGGTTGGGGCAGGGCTGCTGGTCGCGGGGGCTTGGTCGGCTACGCCTTTCTGGTGAAGCTGCAGGCGTCGGCCTCGGTGAGGACGTCGAGCCTGGCGAGGCGTTTCAGCTCGGCGCGGGTGCCATTGATGTTCTTCGGCAGCGGTTCGTGGTCGAGGGCTTCGCATGCATCACGGGCCCGGAGGGGGCCGGTGACCTCGTTGAAGACGGGGATGCGGGGGTAGTTCGGGTGCTCGGGCAGGTCGGGCGCGGCGGTCTGGGCCGGGAGACGGTCAGCGAGAGCAGTGATGGTCTTCCGGTTGATCGTCAAGTGTTCGTCGTCACCGACGCGGCGCTTTCTGCCGCACATGCTGCGCCCCGTACTCCGCCGTGACGTTCACGGCTGACGGCGTGCCCCCCGTGCTCGACCGGTAGGCCGCCACACGATCCCACTCGCCTCGGAACTTGCTTGCGGCCCCTCGGTCGCTCCGATAGCATTACGATCGTAAGGTAATGAGTGGTCGCCCTCCCCGTGATGACGCTCGTGACCGGTGGGTCCCGGGCTCGGAAGGGGTGGTCGCACTCGCGCACGTCGGAAACGTGCCAGACCCTGCTCGTCCAACCCGCCTGTTCGACCCGATTCCCCTGTCCGTCACCGGGGCGGAGCCGCTCCGTCCATCCACATTGGAGAAGCACATGCCTTCCTCGAACGCCGAGCCCCGAACGTCCGCCGCCGACTTGCACCGGCTTGCCGATGAGTACGTCAGGCGCGTCAACCTGCGCGACCTCGACGCCCTGTTCGCCCTGTACGCGCCGGACTTCCGCAACCACGCCGCCGATGGCACCACCACCGGCCTCGAGGAGGCCCGCGCGGTGCTTGCGTCGTTCCTCGACGCGGTCCCCGACTTCGCCGCCACACCGGTCCGTGTCATCGCCGAGGACGACTGGTTCGCGATCAGCTTCATCCTCACCGGCACGAACACCGGGTCCTTCAACGGCACTCCCGCCACCGGCCGATCGATCAAGGTGCTGGAGGTCCACATGTTCAAGGTGGCCGACGGAAAGCTCACCGACCACTGGGGCCTCATCGACCTGGCGACGCTCTTCGCCCAGTTGCAGTCCTGAGAGGGGTACGTGAGTTGATGCCTGCTTCCCCCTTTCGGGAGGGGCAGGCGGGCCGGCCGCAGCGTCGCCGGGCGGCTACGGCCGCGACTGGGTGAACAAACCCTGCCCGGTCTCGACCAGGATTCCGCGCTCGGTCAGCCGCTTGAGCTTCAGGCGGGTGTTGTTGATGGTGTTGGACGCGATCTCCATGTCCATCGCCTCGCACACCTGCCGCGCCCGCAGCGGAGCGTCGGCCGCGGTGAATACGGCCAGGATCTGCTGGTAGGCCGGATGGTCGGGCAGCTTCGGCGCCGGCGGCGCGGGTGGCTGCGGATCGGGCAGCTCCAGCAGTGTCTTGCGGGTGATCCGGATCTCCTCAGCGGCCCTGCCGAGCTCGTCCAGCCGTGCGGTCAGCTGCTCGATCTGCTCTCCCGTCGTCTCGGCCTGCGCGGCGATCTCCCGTTCCCGCTCCTCCAGCCGGGCCAGCACCGCCCCGAGGGTCAGCTCCCCGCCGGTCATGTGCTGCGCCAGGCCGCGCTTGCGGCCCGGTACTTTTTTTGCCGCATCACACCCCGTCGACTCCGCGGGCACCCCGGCCGCCGCATGCATGCTCTGGGTGTCGAGCACCACCAGGCTCGGTCCGCTTTTCGCCGCGCCTTCTCCCGCACCTGTCAGCGCAGCAGGTCGTGGATGGTCTGGTCGGTGCCGTCGTCGCGCCACTTGGCGAAGCCGGTACGTCACCGCGCCGCCCGGCGGCAGGTCGTGCGGAAGCAGGTCCCACTGGCAGCCGGTGCGGCCCTGGTAGAGGAGCGCGTTGACGATCTCCCGCATCTCGTACCGTCCCTGGTGGCTGCTGACTGAACGGTGCGCGGCCTCCCACGCGACAATCACCGGCTCGATATCTCAGGTGGTCAGTTGATCGGATGCCTGGACGCGGGCCGTGGAGACGACTGCCAGGTCGCTGGGGAGACCCCAGGTCGCGTGATCGGCGTCAAAGGCTCCGGTGGGGCAGTCCGCCGGGCGCTACCGCCCACCGCAAGCCAGGGAAGGCGACAGCCGATCACGGGGTGTGACCGGCGCGGCGGAGGACCGGGCGCAGGGTTTCGATGACGTCCGGGTCGTCGACGGTGGAGGGGATGGGTTCGTCGTGGCCGTCGGCGATGCCGCGCATCGTCTTGCGCAGGATCTTTCCCGAGCGGGTCTTGGGCAGGGCGGCCACGACCGTGACGTCCTTGAGGGAGGCGATGGCGCCGATGCGGTCGCGTACGAGCTGGACGAGTTCGGCCTCGACCTCGCTCGGTGCGCGGT
>NZ_JAIHON010000035.1 GCF_021173675.1 Streptomyces lincolnensis
CAGCGAGCGCAACGCATCGTGCAGCGTCGGCTGGTTCCGCTGACCACCAGCAGGTAGTGCGCCTTCTTCGCCTCCACCAGCCATCTGGCGTGCTCACGGTGGGTGTGCAGGGCATCGGCGGTCAGCACGACCCCGGCCAGGTCGAAGGGGGCCAGCAGCTTCGTGAAGCCGGTGACCTCGGTGGTCTTGTCCGGCACCCGTAGCTGGCTGACGGTGGGTCCGCCTTCCAGGACAGCGGAGAGCAGGTGGGCGGCCGGGCCGGTGTCCGTGCGCGAGCCGCGGGCGGCCTTGCCGTCCACGGCCAGGTGCCGGGTGCCCGCGGGGTCGCATCCGAGCAGGTCGGCAAGCCCGCCAGGACACACCAGAGTCAGGAGGCGGCGGATGGTCGAACTCGACGGTGCGCGGCGCATGCCCAGCGGGCCGGCAGCGCGCACGCCGAGGCGGGCGAGTGCGTCCAGGGGCGCGTGGCGGGCCCACTGGCCCCACGGCCAGATGGGAGCGAGCCCCGGCAAGCACCGCGCAGCAGGCGGTGAGCAGGACCGACACCAGCGAATGGCGCCGTCCCCGCCGATCCCGCGGACCACGAAGAACGGCCAGCCGTTCGGCGTCACCGCTCACGCCGCGCTGGGCGGCAGTGGGCGACTTGGTCAGACAGACAGTGGCAGACTGGCGGCACATCGAAGCTCCGGACGGGCAGGGCGACTTGGCAAGGTCACCCCGTCAACCGGAGCTTCGTTGTGTTCGTGACCGTCTTCCGCCGGATCGTCACACCCCAGCCACCTGCACGTTTCCACGACCCCAAGGACTTTGAATCAGCCCTGATGCGGAACCTGGCTATTGGCGCGCTCCTGGCAGGGAGGGTGATCCCGGGTTACGCGCGCTCTCGCCACAGCTCGGGTTTTCGACTACTCAGTGATCATCGATGTCGCGCATGTGGATTCAATGGGCTGGCTCTTCTCGCTGAGGCAGTATTCGATCCACATGCTCTGGCCGTTTGCGAGGTTGGCAGGCTTGAATTCGATGCCACCGCCACCGTAGCCGTGATTGAATGCCTTGAAGTAAGTCTGCCCGTTCGGGTGATCGACTCTCAGGAATACTCCGTGTGAGTCTTCCCGGGTGTCTGCGACGGTGAAACTGTCCGCGTCATCCGTCGGATGAGGAGGGTAATAGTCATTCCAATAGATTACCCCCCCGCCGCCAATCGGTGAGAATTGTGCTTCGTGCGGAGTGTCCCCGGCTGCTGATACAGAACCCTGCGAGCCGACGACCAGGGCTATTCCTGCGACTGCCGTGGCGACAGTCCTGATGCGATTTTTCACGCCCGTCTTTCCTTCCTGGATTTATTCAGTGATATTCCAGTACTGACACAGGGTGGCACTTGGCTTGCCATTATCCGTCAGGCAGACTTTGAGTTTCCCTGTTGTGTTGTCCCGGAGATTAGGGATGTCCAAGTGCACCCCATTGCCGCCCGCGCCGTTGGTATTTGTGGCCGAATACGTCTCCCCATTCGGGTGGGTGAATGACGCGTAAACGCCGTGGCCGTCGCTGAGGATGTCGTAGAGGTAGAAGTCATCCAGATCGGCAAGTGTGTCCGGATGGAAATCCCACCAGTCGACCCGAGCTAGTTTCCGCGTAGGGGCTTCTGTGTAGTAATACGAGGTCGGATTGGCATCCAGCAGTTGACTGGAATCGGCTTGCGATGGAGTTGCGACTGCAATCGACGAGAAGAGAACTGCGGCGAGGGCGGCCGCAACGCCGAGAGATGCCTGTGCAATCTTGCGCATATTGAGTTCCTTCCTGGACGAGACAGCGAATACGAAATCTATCCCCTCACTTGATCTGGGGATGAGGCGAAGTGAACACTCCTGCGACTCGGCAGTCAAGGAGTTCCTTGATGCCTGAATAGCTCTTTCCGTCCCAAGTTGTTCCGTGGTGGAAACGTGGGCTTGAGCGGCCCATCAGCCCTCAGCTACGGCCGCTGCGGTTCGTGACTGCTGAGGTTTTTGTCATGTGAGGGCCGTTGCGGTGACGTTCCGGCGGCGAGGGCAGGTCATGGCGCGATGCGGGTGTCGGCGACGCCGTCTCCGCCGGTACAGGGGGTGTGCCGGATCGGTGTCTGGCGGGGCCGTGGCAGGGCGAAGACCTGCAACAACGCGAGGAGTTCGCGCGGGCTGACGGGCGCCATGGCCGCCTTCGTCCGGTGTCGCGGGGCAGGCCGAGGGCGACCGGGTGGCCGAGGCGGTCAAGAAGCCGCCGGCTGGCTGAGGCCCCCAGGTCCCCCTCCGCTCTCCCGGCCCGCTCGCTCGTCCCTCAGGAGCCCGGCCCGCTTCTCCCGGAGAGGTGAGCCGGGCTTTCTGCGTCTGGCGCAATGACGCCAAATTTCCTGTTCCCATTGAGACGTTCCTGTCATGCCTGATTGAATGAGGCGTCAAAAGCGCCTGCACCAGGCGAATTCCGATGGGCGCGTACGGGGGGGGATCATCCTCCTCGGTGGCATGGTCGAGCATGCGGGGAACCTGAATCGCGCGGTGGACCTCTACATGATGGCCGTTGAAGCTGGAAACTCACGGGCCGGGATCGACCTGGCGCGGATATGCGAGAGGTCAGGCGCCGAAGAGCAAGCGGAGACTTTGTACCAACTAGCCGCCGAACTCGGCCACACACTCGCCCTCTTCCACCTAGTGGAACTTCGGGAGACAACTGGAGACTGCGAGGGAGCCGAAGAGATCGCCCAGAAGGCCGCTGACGCCGGCCATGCCGCCGAGTTGGTGAGATTGGCGCGGATGTGGACCAAGTCAGGAGGCACAGAGCGAGCCAAGGGCCTCTACCGGGTAGCCGCCGACGCTGGCGACCACGCGGCTCTTTCTGCGCTCTCGCAGTTGTCCGAGCAAGCGGGAGATTTCGAAATGTCCGATATCGATCACCCGCACCAATTGCTCGGGAATGCCCACGCTGCAACTGTCGCCCGCAGATAGTGTCCAGGGAGCAGGATTGGTCTGGAAGAGGCTGAGCCGTGACTCGGACAAGCCTTGCCTGCGCGGGATGGCGTACTGCCCGTCCCACCGGACTTCAGAGTCAGGATCGACCTGCTCCCACGGCCACACGATGGACATGTCCCAATCCGAGACCTTGACCACCCGAGTGGGGGTGAAGGCGCAACTGACACGCAAGATGTCGCCCACTCTGATCGTCTCGTCGTTCATGATCGCCCTATGACTCCCTGCCGAGTGCGAACTGCACCGTAGCGCGGTTGTCGTGGAGCGGCCTCCAGTCGCAGCTATGGGGGTTGGTGGCCTCGGTGGCGGTAGTGGCTGAGGCGGGCTCGGTGTTGATGGCGGCGGCGCCAGCGTGACCAGTGCAGGATGTGGCCGGCTTCGTGCCGGATGGCGTGCGTGAATCTGCTCAGCAGGTGGCGGATCTCGTTCACGCTCAGTCGGATCAGGTCACGTCCGCGCCCCCCTTTTCGTGGGCCGTGGCACGGACGGCGGCCAGGTGGGCGGCTGCCGCCATGGCAAGGGTGATGTGCCGGTACCAGGCCGGGTGCTGGCGGACTTGGTAGTGGTCGAGGCCGGCTTCGTT
>NZ_JAIHON010000036.1 GCF_021173675.1 Streptomyces lincolnensis
CACCCCCTTCGAGGGGCGCTGTGGAGGGGGTTTTCGGGGTGCTGACCTGTATGCCTCCCCGCCTCCCCGAAATGATGTTTTCGCTGATCAGTGCGGGGGATGCGTGCCGGGGAGGGGGTTGGGGAGTTCTCCCCGCCTCCCCGGCACGGGCGGGTCTGCCTCCCCGCTATCCGGCGGCGGAAGTGGAATCCTCGTCGTCGCGGTGGGCGAGGGCACGCAGGACGTGGTCGCGGTGGACGACCATGCGCCCGTGGGACTTCTTGGGCTCCTCGCCTTCGGCCTCCAGCACGCGCTTGAGGTCGCCGTTGGTCCAGGTGCCGTAGGTGTCCTCGCTGAGCATCGCGAGCCGCTTGAGGACATCGGTGGTGGGCAGCCGGGAGGCGTCGCCGATGGCGGCGGCGATGTCGGCGAGCGCATCGCGCTCCTCGCCCCGCTCGATCACGGTCAGCGTGGTCACCCCGTCGCGCAGGGCGCGGGCGCGGTCGGCGATGGCCTTGGCGGGGTCGTCGTCGATGAAGTGGGTGCGGACCGTGATGGAGGACTGGCCCTTGGGCATGTCGATGCCGTCGGAGGCGACGACCAGGGTTCCCTTGTCCAGGCCCTGGCGCAGCAAGTGCGGGGCGGCCCCGTCCTCGACTGCCTTGTCCCCGAGCGCCATCTTGGCCTGTGACTCGGAGCCGAGCACGAGGGAGGCGCGGGTGTGGGCGCCCTCGCGGACCAGCTTGGGCAGGTTCTGGTCGGTGGGGTCCTGGGTGCCCTGCCACAGCAGCACGTCGACCGCGCGGCCCTGGTTGTGGATGGTCCGGGCGGCCATGAAGTAGCGGCTGGTGGCCTTGGAGCCGCCGTAGGGGCGCTTCTTGTCGTCAACGGCCGGGCACATGAACGCCTTCTGCGCCTCGTCCACCAGCACGATCAGCGGTCGGAAGACCGCGCTGGGGTTGTCCTTGAGGACCTCAAGGCGGCGGTTCATCTCGGTGACGGCGTCCTCGACCATCTCGGTTGCCTGGATGCAGTGGTCATCGGCGGGGCCTTCGATCAGTACGTCGGCGATGCCGTGGAGCATGGACCAGTCACCGGCGCCCTTGAGGTCGGCGACCCAGAACTGCACGGAGCGGTCCAGCGCGAGCCACAGGACCACGGAGCGCAGGGCGGCGGTCTTGCCCTGGTTGGAGCGGCCGGTGATGAGCAGGTGCCGTTGATACACGCTCAGCTCGGCACCGTCGCCGCGCAGGTCACGGCCCCACGGCGCCTTGCCGGTCTTGTAGTTGGCGGTCATCGTCTCGTCCGTGACCAGCGGGGAGGGGCCGATCGGCTCGTCCAGCGCGCCGGAGTCGGCGATCCACAGGCGCACGGTGCGGGCGGCCTCGGGGATGGTGATGTACACCTCGTGCTCGTGCCGGGTCAGGTTCTCTGCCAGCTTGCGCCGCCTGCTCTGCACCTCGTTGGTGGCCACGCCGGAGGGCAGGGTGACGTCGACCTCGACTCCGCATCCGGCGATCGTGATCGGTCCGAGCATGGAGGCGCCGGCGTCGCCCATCTCCTTGATGGCGGTGCGCAGGGCGGGGATGCCGAGATCCCGCAGGGCCTTGACGACGATGGACGGGGTGATCGGCTCACCCTCACTACTGCGGATGTTGGCGGGCAGGGCCCACTGGGGTGCGGCCTGCTGCTTGCTGCCAACGGTCCACATGCCCAGCAGGGCCAACAACGGGCCGATCACGAGGGCGGGGCCCCACACGACCTGCACGATCCTGATCAGCAGGCCGATGAACTCAATCGTGGCCGCAAGCGGGGTGATGACGTCGGTGATGTCGTGGTTGTTGATGGCCATCACGACGCCGAGCGCGACCAGGACGCCGATGCTCATGCCGACGCCGACCCCGAC
>NZ_JAIHON010000037.1 GCF_021173675.1 Streptomyces lincolnensis
GGGGGGTGCTTCTATCTGTTCGGTCAAGGTCTGTGGGCTTGGTCAGGCTGTTTGTTGGTGCCCGGGTTGGTAGAGGGTGCTGTGCTTGAGCATGGCGTGCAGGACGTCGACGCGGCGGCGGGTGAGGCAGATGAGGGCGGCGTTGTGGCGCTTGTTCTCAGCCCGTTTCCTGTCGTAGTAGGCCCGGGATTCGGGGCTGCTCAGGGAGGCGAACGAGGCCAGGAACAGGGCTCGTTTGAGTGTCTTGTTGCCGCCGCGGGGCGGTCCTTCGCCGCGGATGGAGGTTCCCGAACGACGGGTGGTGGGGGTCAGTCCCGCGTAGGAGGCCAGGTGGGCGGCGGTGGGGAACGCGCTGGCGTCGCCGACCTCGGCCAGGATGCGGGCACCGGTCCTGACCGCGACCCCGGGCATGGAGGTCAGGACCTTCGCGAGAGGGTGGGCCTCCAGCAGGGCCGTCATGCGGGTCTCCAGGATCTCGCGGCGCTTGAGGAGCACGGCGAGGGACTCGGCCAGTCCGGAGATGATCTCGCCGGCCGAGCCGGTGCCGGGGACCTGGACGCTCTGCTGGGCCAGGGCGGCATGGATCTGTCCGGCCAGTTCCCGCGGGGTCCGCATCCGTGGGGCGGCGTCGGTCATAACCTCGATGAGTTCCTCGGTGCCGGCCCGGGCCAGTGCGGCCGGGGAGCCGAAGGTCTGGAGCAGGGCCAGGACCGCCGGGTGGCGCAGCCGCGGCCCCAGGACGCGTTCCAGGGCCGGATGGATCGAGGTGAGCAGGCCGCGCAGCCGGTTGGAGGTGCGGGTGGCGTCCTGGGCGAGGTCGTCGTCGTAGCCCAGGACCATGGTCAGTTCGGCCCGCACGCCCTCGGCCGGGTCGATGCTGTGCAGCAGGTGGGGCATGGTGCGGGCGGCATCGGCGATGACGTAGGCGTCGCGGGCGTCGGTCTTGCCGGTGCCGGGATGGCAGTCGGCCAGGCGGCGCATGGACAGGCCGGGCAGGTAGGCCACCTCGCATCCGCAGGCGCGGGCCACGGCCACCGCCAGCGTCCCCACGGACGCGGGCTGGTCGACCACGACCAGGACTTTTCCCCAGCGTCCCAGGCGAGCGAACAGCTCCCGCAGCTGGGGCTCGCCGTTGGGCAGCGGCTTGTCGAAGACCGTACGGCCGTCGGCCAGCACGGCCGTGCCGTGATGGGCGGACTTGCCCACGTCCAGGGCGCAGAACACATCGATCGAGGTGAAGTCGTTGCTGGTCACCGGGCTTTCCCTCCCCGGAGTCACCACCGGTGGCCCGCCCGGGCACCGGAGATCGGCAGCCACATTACGCAGCCCTGCCTGTCGGCGGACACGCTTCCATCAGCGACCATCCGGTGCCGCCAGGACCGGCGACAGCACCCCCCGGATCATCAAGGACAGGGGCAACGAGTCATACCGGCCCCGAAGGCCACGAGCCCGAACCGGGCTCTACAACGAAGGTAATGGGC
>NZ_JAIHON010000038.1 GCF_021173675.1 Streptomyces lincolnensis
CTTAGTCAATCGGCGCACACGTTTCTCACGTGTGTATCGCTACTCATGCCTGCATTCTCACTCGTCAACCGTCCACAACTCGCTTCCGCGGCTGCTTCACCCGGCAGACGACGCTCCCCTACCCATCCACACAGGCGTTGGCCCTCATGTGTGAATGACACGACTTCGGCGGTACGCTTGAGCCCCGCTACATTGTCGGCGCGGAATCACTAGACCAGTGAGCTATTACGCACTCTTTCAAGGGTGGCTGCTTCTAAGCCAACCTCCTGGTTGTCTGTGCGACTCCACATCCTTTCCCACTTAGCGTACGCTTAGGGGCCTTAGTCGATGCTCTGGGCTGTTTCCCTCTCGACCATGGAGCTTATCCCCCACAGTCTCACTGCCGCGCTCTCACTTACCGGCATTCGGAGTTTGGCTAAGGTCAGTAACCCGGTAGGGCCCATCGCCTATCCAGTGCTCTACCTCCGGCAAGAAACACACGACGCTGCACCTAAATGCATTTCGGGGAGAACCAGCTATCACGGAGTTTGATTGGCCTTTCACCCCTAACCACAGGTCATCCCCCAGGTTTTCAACCCTGGTGGGTTCGGTCCTCCACGAAGTCTTACCTCCGCTTCAACCTGCCCATGGCTAGATCACTCCGCTTCGGGTCTTGAGCGTGCTACTCCAGTCGCCCTATTCGGACTCGCTTTCGCTACGGCTACCCCACCCGGGTTAACCTCGCAACACACCGCAAACTCGCAGGCTCATTCTTCAAAAGGCACGCAGTCACGAGAGTGAAGACAAGTCTTCACTCCGACGCTCCCACGGCTTGTAGGCACACGGTTTCAGGTACTATTTCACTCCGCTCCCGCGGTACTTTTCACCATTCCCTCACGGTACTATCCGCTATCGGTCACCAGGGAATATTTAGGCTTAGCGGGTGGTCCCGCCAGATTCACACGGGATTTCTCGGGCCCCGTGCTACTTGGGTGTCTCTCAAACGAGCCGTTGACGTTTCGACTACGGGGGTCTTACCCTCTACGCCGGACCTTTCGCATGTCCTTCGCCTACATCAACGGTTTCTGACTCGTCTCATGGCCGGCAGACCATGAAAGAGAGATCCCACAACCCCGTAT
>NZ_JAIHON010000004.1 GCF_021173675.1 Streptomyces lincolnensis
GACGAAACAGGACCGCTCGGCTGCGCCAGCGCCGGATCTGATCCTGCGGGACTTCACGGCGCCGATGCCCGGCCTGAAGCTCGTCGGTGACATCACCTGCCTGCCGACTGCAGAGGGATGGCTGTATCTGGCGACGGTGATCGATCTGTGCACGCGTGAAGTGGTGGGCTGGTCGATGGCCGACCACATGCGGACCCAACTCGTCGAGGACGCCATCCGAATGGCCCATACCGGCGGGCACACCGCCGGCAACGCAATCTTTCATTCGGACCGCGGCTCGCAATACACGTCTCGTCAATTCCGGGATGTTCTGGCGGAGTTGGACATCAGGCAGAGCGTCGGTCGAACCGGGTCCTGTTTCGATAATGCCGCGGCGGAGAGTTTCTTCGCCGTCCTCAAAGCCGAGATCGGCACGACGGTCTGGGAGTCGATCACGCAGGCTCGGCAGGACGTTTTCCGGTGGATCGCGGAACATTACAACCGGGAGCGGATCCACTCGACCATCGGCTACATCACGCCGTACGAAGCGAGAACCCGCTACCGACAACGACTCGGCCTTGCGGCATAGAACGGAAGTGTCGGGCCCCGAGGGGTCACTTCAGTGGGGCATTGGCTCTGGATGGCATGCAAGGGGGGTAATGCGTGTCCTGAGGGTGCCACGTCGAGCTTCATGCAGACTGTTGCTGCAGGTATTTTGCTTTCGGCTGGAATGGGCGGGGTGGTTCGACCGGGCGGGGTGGGAAGGTTGTAACTCACGAAGATGGGTTTGCCGCGGCTGGTAAAGCAAATAAGAAATTTACAAACCCTGGAAACATGTCCGGAGCCCTGTACCTGGAGGGGTATGACGACTCGATACCCTTGTCGTCAGGGCGCAACAATCTTAAACCCGGATATGTTAACCCGCCCGGATCTGGAAGTTTTCATCATCATCTGGAAGCCCAGGCTGCGGCTGAAATGAGAAAGACTAGAAGCAAACTTGGGTGTCTGTATATCACTGGAGACTATATTTGTGGGGCCTGTAATGACAGGCTTCCACGTATGCTGCCCAGAGGGGCGACCCTTGAAGTTACCTACAAGGACGGAACTGGGAAGATTCAAACCGTTCCGTATAGAGGCGAGTGAGTCGCAGAAGGTGAACCGGGTGACACGGTTTCATATTTTATCTCCGTGTCACCCGTCGACGTTTCCGTGCTAAGGGCTGTCCCGTAAATGATCTTTGGCGCGCTGGATGGCCTGCGGGTTCTGCATCACCCGGCGAGGACGAGGTTGTGCAGGCGGGCGATGCCGAGCATGGCGTGGTGGACGCCGTCGCCTTTCAGTCGGCAGTCGCGAAGGATCTTCCAGCCCTTCATCCGGGCGAAGGCGTGCTCCACGCGGGAACGGACTCTGCGGTGGGAGGCGTTGTGCTCCTCCTTCCAGTCCGGGAGTTCGGTCTGGCCTTTCTCGCGGCGGTGCGGGATGACCAGGCCGGTGCCGCGGTAGCCGCCGTCTGCGATGACCGTGGTGTTGCCGACGGCGTCTTTGGCGCCGGACAGCTCCCACGCCTTGCAGTCGTTGCGGTTGCCGGCGACTGGTCGGCCGACCGCGACGACGAGCCGGGTGTCGGCGTCGATGACGACCTGGTGGTTGGTGGAGTACCGGTAGTTCTTGGACTGCTCGGCGATGGTGTGGTCACGGGTGGGAACGAGGGTGCCGTCCACGATCAGCACGGTGTCCTTGCGGAACCGCTTGCGCTGCTGGAGCGCGAGCGCGGGCCCGAGGTGGTCGATGATGCGGTCGGCCGCCGACTTGGACACCCCGAACAGTGGGGCCAGTTGGCGCAGGGTCAGATTCGTCCGCCAGTACGCGGCGACCAGGAGCACGCGGTCCTCCAGCGGCAGGCTCCATGGCCGGCCCTTGCGCACCGGGTCCGCACCCTCACGACGGAGCGCGGTGATCAGCTTGCCGAACTGGCGCGGGCTCAGCCCGGTGAACGGGGCTATCCAGGAGGGCTCAGACGCCGTGATCACACCAGGCACGACAAGATCATCTCACCCATGACCAGCAGTTACGGGACAACCCTTAGTCGCCGCGGTGGCCGGATGTCACCCAATCGATTGCATGGATTTCATCTAGGTATGCAAGACCCGTTTGAGTGCTGCTTCCGATTTGAATCGAGACGTACCCCGGCTTATCTCCCCAAGGTTCAACCTCCTCGATTGCTGGACCGATGTCTGCGATGAGGGTGCTGTTCATGAAGATGCGGTGCCCTGGGCGAGGCCAGCGCCATCCTCCGAACGCCACTTCGGTCATTGGGGTAAGAATGCTTTGGAGCAGGCCCAGTTCTACCTCATCGCATGATCGCCTTGATGTGGCATTATAGGCTGCCTCCTGCACGGCATTATGGATGAGAAACTCATTGAGGGGTTCACGAGCCTTTTCCCACGGAGTGTAAAGCTGGCCTTCGTAGACATCCCATGGGCTGTCGGGGTTGAAGGCCCAGATGGCTTCGCCTGGATCCTCCAAGAAAATTTCCATACCTTCAGTGACTTTGATTTCTTCGGGCTTGTAGAACTTCTTCAGTGTTACGAGTGATCTTTCCCATCGGGAAGAGACCTGATACCAGCTTGCCAGAGGCGAGGGAATCCAAGAGTAATCGGCTGGCAGCTGTCTGGTTGGTTTGTCGGGCGGCCCGTACCAGTCAGCAAGGAACTTGGACAAGTTAATGCTTGCTGGATCAATCATGGGGAAATTATGTCACATGTCGCCTGGTGGGGTCAGGCCTGTGGGGGTACGGTGCGTGGATCTGGACGATGTGTGGGCCGACTCGTTCCAAGTAAGGAGATGAGGGCCATAAGGGCGCTCAGACATCGGATGATTGCTGGCATAGAAATGCTGGTGTCGTTAAGTTTCCGGATTCGTCAGTGGAAAATTTCGGATTTTTCACCCGTATGCTGCCGCGGGTGGAAGTGGGGGAAGTCGGTGGAGATCGGTTGCCGAGATGTTGCCCGCTCGAAGTCATCTGCCGACTTGAGGGCGGATATCAGAGCACTGATTTGGCGAGGAAGGGTGGTGAGCAGTATCTCCGGTTCATCACTCTCGCGCAGGAGGATCGGTCCTGTAGGAGTGGCGGCGAGGTAGACGCAGGCGGAGCCTTCTTCGCTGTAGGTGGACTTCTGCCAGGTCAGGTCGGTCACGGTTCGTCTCTCAGGTGTCTTGGGCGATGTGGTGGATGAGATCGAGGGAGGCTGCGGGACCCAGGGTCACGGCCTGCATGCGGTCCAGGACGAGTCGGTACTTCTCCAATTGTCCTACGGCATCGACGAGTTCGCTGCCGTGCGCGGTGTCGACCTCGACGGTGTCGAGGGTCGGTACCAGCCCGTGGAAGTAGTCGACGGCGTGGCCGGTGGTCGGGAACGACGTGCCGTCGAAGGGGATCACACGGATGCTGATATTCGCCTGCGCGCTGATCTCTGTGAGGTGCTTCAGCTGGGCTTTGGCCACGTCCCGTCCGCCGAACTGCATACGTAGGGCGGCCTCGTGGACGATCGCCGTGTACGGCGGAGGCTGCTCGCGGTGGAGGATGGCCTGCCGCTTGATGCGGTGGGAGATGCGGTACTCGATCTCGTGCGGGCGCAGGCCCGGCACCGCCTCGCGGAACAATGCGCGGGCATGTTCCGGCGTTTGGAGAAGGCCGGGGATGTTGATGACCTGGGTCACGCGCAGGGCGGTGGCATGGTGCTCCAGCTCCGCGAGATCGAGGAGTCGGGTCGGCAAGCTGTCCCGGTACTCCTCCCACCAGCCTCGCGTGCGATCGGCGGCCATGTCGGCGAGGGCGTCGATCAGAGCGATGTCAGTGCAGCCGTAGATGTGGGCGAGGGTGCGTACGCGCTCCGCGCTGATGCCGAAGCGGTTGGCCTCGATGTTGCTCATCTGTGCCTGTGTGGTGCCCAGTGCCCGAGCGGCCTCGGCTGCGGTCATGCCGGCTCGCTCCCGCAGGCGGCGCAACTCGACTCCGATGCGCAGGCGGCGAGCTGTGACGACCGTTCGTGGTGCCATGTTCTCGCTCCGTTCCGTACACCTGATGCGGTGGTAACCCACACGAGGTAAATCCCTGAAGCTTTTGCAGATTGGAGCAAAACCTTCAGGGATTGCAGTCTACGGTGAGACTCGAACCGCTCAGCCGACTCCGCCGATAACCGGAAGCGCACCGTGCCGCACTCAAGCGCACGGCACTGCCACCGCCCGGCGATTCGTGGAGCGACCAAGTCCCCCCGACCTCAGGAGGAGTTCATGGTCACCGTATCCCCGTCCGAGTGCGAAGTGTCCCCAACTTGGGCGTACACCCTCCAACTGCCCCACGATCCGCGCGCCGCGCGCATCGCGCGGATCACACTGCGTGCTGTCCTCGCCGGCCACGGCATGTGCCAACTCCAGGACTCGGCCGAGCTGTTGGCATCAGAGCTGGTCACCAACGCCTACCGGTACGCGACCGGGCCGGCCACTCTCAGTCTCTGCGGACTTGCTCGCGGCCGACTTCGGCTGAGGTGTCGGGGACACCAATCCGCACATCCCTCCTCCCTTCGATAAACGGTCCGGTCCCGTTTGTGCGGTTCCGGGCGAGGCCGACGGCGGTCGCGGGCTGTTGCTTGTGTGCCACTACGCGGATGCGTGGGGCGGATATCCGCTGGGGGACGATCTCTTCGGGCGGGGCGGGAAGCTGTTGTGGTGTGAGGTGGGAGTGTCGTCGGCCTGCGGCAGTGGAGCGGTTGCCGCGTGATCGCGCTTGCGACCGCGGCCTACCTGCCAGACCGGCATACTGCTGGTGTGGCCGACTACGCAGACGACAGTAGGAGAGCTCCCTCCCGCTGGGGCTACGGGACGGAGCGGCTACCGACGACGCTCGACGAATTGGCTGGGCCCGAGAGCGGGAACATTGAGCTTCCCCTGCATCTTGCCTGGTCCGGGCTGCGCGTCTTCGCTCTCGGGGATGTGAAGCTGCTGATCGGTCTCTACCGGATCATCTTGAACAATGGATCCAGGGACGATTTCGTGCGCTACCTCAACCGTGGTCACCTCGTCCGGCACTGGCCGGTTCTCCGCAAGATGCTCGGTCGTGGGGTACGCGAGCCCTGGGAGGAAGCGTTTCCCGAGCTCCGTCGGTCCAGCGCCGTATGAAGCTGCCCCCTCTGCATCGCCGTCTGCTGGCGGACGCCTTGGAGGCAGGCGAGGAGTACGAGCTTGCCCTGGCCGGCGGGTTCGCTGTACAGGCTCATGGCCTGGTCTGTCGCCCGAGCCAGGACCTGGACTTCGCCACTCGGCACGATGCGTCGATGCCGGACATTGTCTCGCGTCTCGCGGACGGCCTACAGGACAAGGGCTGGGGGGTCACCGTGGTGGACGTCAGGCCGCTCAAAGCGCGGCTGCTCGTCACGGACCCCGTCGGTGAAGAGGCCTGCGAGGTGGATCTCCTCAAAGAGGCGCTGTCCCGTCGGCCCGTGGTGATGGAGGTCGGGCCCGTGGTCGATCTCGAAGACCTGGTGGTCATGAAGGTCCACGCCCTCGGCGACCGTGGCCTGCCGCGGGACGTGATCGACGTGCATGCAGCCTGCCGGTACTACTCCGTGATCGAGCTCGAACAACTGGGGCTGCGCGACGAGGCGGAGTTCGACCTGGTCGAGCTGCGGGACCGGCTGGAGAGCGTCGTATGGGTGAGTGACGAGGAGTTCGCGGCGTACGGGCTGGGGTCGGAGGAGATCGTGGAGTTGCGGCGGTGGGCGTTGGAGTGGGAGTCCGATCTCGGACTACGGCTCGCTGAGGACTATGAGGATCCGGAGGGCGACGACATCGAGTAGTAGTCCAGGGCCCGACTTATTGGATCACTCATTGAGGTGAGGCGGCTGTCATTGCCCCTGGGTACGCTGAATCATCCGGCGAGACTCCGTCCCATGGGAGCACCAATGAGCGCCGTATCCGACGACGGGCCGGACGACGAGCCGGTGTACCGCTGGCCGATTCCGCCCCCTGAGGGCTGGACCGCGGACGACCTCGACCGGATTCCGGGCCTCCCGCCTCACACGGAGTTGATTGACGGGAGTCTCGTCTTCACGAGTCCGCAGACCCGGTTTCATCTGCGTTGTATGCGTCTGCTGGAGTACAACCTGCTGAGTCAGGCTCCGGATCACTTCGATGTCGACCGAGAATTCACGGTGCGGCTGGACGACAGGAACCGGCCCGAGCCCGACCTGCTGGTGGTCCCCGCCGAGGCGGCCACGGGTCCCTCCCAGACCTGGCACAGGCCTGAGGACGTCATCCTCGCGATTGAGGTCGTCTCGCCCGATTCCCGCCAACGTGACCGTGAAGTCAAGCCCCGCAAGTACGCGGCCGCCGGCGTGCGCCACTTCTGGCGTGTCGAGCAGGACGACGACAAAGGGTTTCCCGTCGTGTACGTCTACGAACTCGACCCCGCCACGAAGTCCTACGGCCTCACTGGCATCTTCCACGACCGGCTCAAGCTCTCCGTGCCCTTCGACATCGAGATCGACCTGACAGCTGTGAATCGGCGCCCTGGATCCTCATAGGGCCGACCACCGCCCCTCCCTCCGCTCCGTTTGACGTCCCGTTCCATACTGAACACCGCTCAAGGGGCGTATGGGGAGGGCGGGGCGCGTGCGACGGGTGCTGGCGGTGCATTTCGTGCCGTGCGCGCTGTTCGTGGGTGGGGTGCTCGGGTTCGTACGCGCGGGGAGTTTCTCGGGGCGCAGTGACTGGGGTGCTGTGTGGCCGGAGCGGCCGATGGCGGTCATGGGCGTGCTGGCTACGGTCACAGTCTGCGCGTCGTTGCTGGGAGTGCTGCTCCAGCCGTTCCAGGTCCGGGCGGTGCGTGTCCTGGAGGGGTACTGGGACCGGTGGTACCTCACAGCCAGGCTCGCCGGGGTATTGGCCCAGTTGCAGCGCCGGCGGTGGCAGGCACTGCGGAGGCGGGTTGAGCAGGTGGCGCGTGATGACACCGCTCTTCGGCTCCAGGCCGATGCCCGGCGTCGTCTCGCTCTCCGCCCGTCGGTGGAGGCGCTTCTGCCCACCGCGCTCGGAAACGCCTTGCGCGCGGGAGAGCTGAGCGCGGGTGAGCGCTACGGCCTGACCACACTGACCTCCTGGCCACGGATCTATCCACAGGTGTCCGGCTACCTGGCTCAGGCCTTGCGTTCCACCCGCGATGCGCTCGACACCGCGGTCAACCTGTGCTGGTCCTTCCTGGCACTCACCCTGACGGCTGCGGTGGCCCTGTACGACGAGATGTCCACATGGTGGTTGTGCGGGGCAGGCCTGGTGCTGGCCTGGGTGGCGTACAAGGGTGCGGTCACGGTCGCGCAGTCGTACTCCGCCCTGATGCATGTCGTGTACGACCTGCACCGGTTCGACCTGGCCGCCGCTCTACGTCACCGACTCCCCGACGACCGGGAGGAAGAGCTGGAGCTGTTCGCCCGCATTTCGGACCTGGTTGCCGGACGAGGGCGACTCGACGTTCGGTATCACCACGGCGGCGCCGACTGCCGGCCATGCCGGGACGAGGCCGGCAGCTGAGGGATTCTCGTTCGGCGGGTCCTATATGCGGCGCCTCTTGGCCTCCCGCACCTTCAGCCAGGCCGCGTTCGCAATCTTGATATCCCGTTGCCACAGCGCGACGGGAGGTATTCCCTCGTACTCGCAGCCTTCGTCGTGATCGACCTCCAAGCCGCGTGGATCAGGAAAGACCGCTTCGTCCGGTGCTCCGCATTCGGGCACCGTGGCTTCCCAGGCTACGAGCTCTTGCGGTGTGTATGTCGTCCGGTTGTTGTGGGTGACGCCAGTTGGCACCTCAGCGGTGCAACCAAGACAGATCGGCCTCCGAGGTGGCGGAGGGAAGCCCGGGAGTTCGAGTTCAACGAGCACGCGTCAACCCCTTCTACCGATGGCACGACGAACAAGTACGTCTAGCGGGTACTTGGCGACCTTTCGATGGAGATACGTGATCCAGACCCCGTCCGCGACGGTTGCCAGCAGGGAGATGGCTGCTGCCGTCCAGCGCCATGGCGCCTGTCGGCCGTCATCAGGCGGGACGAGCGCTGCGGCGATGCCGAGGCCGAGAAGCAGGGTGCCGACGTTGAAGCAGATCACAGCGGCGAGGTTGTAGTTCTGCCAGTCCTCGTGGTCTTCCTGCTGCTTCTGCCACAACGTCAGCTTGTGCTTGCTGACGTAGGTTTCCGAATACCAGTTCACGAGGTCGTCATACGAATACAGATAGAGCCGTGCGTGATAACTGAGCTGAATGCTGGCGATGAGCGTGATGGCAGAGACCACGAGCAACAGCAGGATCGGTCCGGGCCAACGGAAGTGTGTGTCGCCCCCGCCGACTACTCCCGCCAGAGAGAGCGCTGCCGCCGTCAGC
This sequence comes from Streptomyces lincolnensis, assembly GCF_021173675.1. GTDB lineage: Bacteria > Actinomycetota > Actinomycetes > Streptomycetales > Streptomycetaceae > Streptomyces > Streptomyces lincolnensis_B. Next base: position 8,408 of record NZ_JAIHON010000004.1, read on the forward strand.
AGAGGAGCGGCGACGAAGAGCGCCATCGCATCGGCAGGACCGTAACCGAGAGGGCGTGGCGCGTTCCAGGGAATCCTTCCTGGACCGGGCGGCTCGAGCTCCGACACGCTTCCCCCTCCGGAAGCCAGAACCACAACGGATGGAATGGATTGGAGTGTGACGGCCCACGCCCCGCTTCCGCAGCAGCGCGAACCGGCCAAAAACACCAGAGGGCCCTGTTCCCCAAGTGAAGGAAACAGGGCCCTGAGGCGCTACAGCGAACGAAGATCAGAAGCGCCGAGTGATCAGCGCCCTCTTCACTTCCTGGATCGCCTTCGTGACCTCGATGCCGCGAGGGCAGGCGTCCGTGCAGTTGAAGGTGGTGCGGCAGCGCCAGACGCCGTCGCGGTCGTTGAGGATCTCCAGGCGCTGTTCGCCCGCTTCGTCACGGCTGTCGAAGATGAAGCGGTGGGCGTTGACGATCGCCGCCGGGCCGAAGTACTGGCCGTCGTTCCAGAAGACCGGGCAGGACGACGTGCAGGCCGCGCACAGGATGCACTTCGTCGTGTCGTCGAAGCGCTCGCGGTCCTCGGCGGTCTGGAAGCGCTCGCGGGTCGGCTCGTTCGTGTCCTTCGTGATGAGGAAGGGCATGACGTCGCGGTAGGCCTGGAAGAACGGCTCCATGTCGACCACGAGGTCCTTCAGGACCGTCAGGCCCTTGATGGGCTCGACCGTGATCGGCTTCTCGGGGTTGATGTCCTTGATCAGGGTCTTGCAGGCGAGGCGGTTCTTGCCGTTGATCCGCATCGCGTCGGAGCCGCAGATGCCGTGGGCGCAGGAGCGGCGGAAAGTGAGCGTGCCGTCCTGGTCCCACTTGATCTTGTGGAGGGCGTCGAGGACACGCTCCTTGGGGTCGATCTCCAGCTGGAAGTCTTCCCAGGTGGCCTCCGCCGAGACCTCGGAGTTGAAGCGGCGGACGCGGAACGTGGCCGTGATGTACGGGGAGTCGGCGAAGCCGGGCTCGGGCGTGCCTGCCGTGTCCGCCTTGTCCAGGGTCGGGGTTGCCATCAGTACTTACGCTCCATCGGCTGGTAGCGGGTCTGGACGACCGGCTTGTAGTCGAGACGGACGGTCTCGGTGCCGTCGTCGCCGACCTCGCGGTACGCCATGGTGTGGCGCATGAAGTTGACGTCGTCGCGGTTGGGGTAGTCCTCGCGGTAGTGACCGCCGCGGGACTCCTTGCGGGCCAGGGCGGAGACGGCCATGACCTCGGCCAGGTCGAGCAGGTTGCCCAGCTCGATGGCCTCCAGCAGGTCCGTGTTGAACCGCTTGCCCTTGTCCTGGATCGAGACGTTCAGGTAGCGCTCGCGGAGCTCCGCGATCTTCTCCACCGCCGTCTTGATCGTCTGCTCCGTGCGGAACACCATGACGTTGGCGTCCATGGTCTCCTGGAGCTCGCGGCGCAGGACCGACACGCGCTCGGTGCCCGTCGCGTCCCGCAGGCGCTCGACCTGCGAGATCACCAGCTCCGCCGGGTTCTCCGGCAGCTCGACGAAGTCCGCCTTCTGGCTGTACTCCGCCGCCGCGATGCCCGCGCGCTTGCCGAACACGTTGATGTCCAGCAGCGAGTTCGTGCCGAGGCGGTTGGCGCCGTGGACGGACACGCAGGCGACCTCGCCGGCCGCGTACAGGCCCGGGACGACCGTCGTGTTGTCCGCCAGGACCTCACCCTCGACGTTCGTCGGGATGCCGCCCATCGCGTAGTGCGCGGTGGGCTGGATCGGGATCGGGTCCGTGTACGGCTCGATGCCCAGGTAGGTGCGCGCGAACTCGGTGATGTCGGGCAGCTTGGCGTCCAGCTGCTCCGGCGGGAGGTGGGTCAGGTCGAGGTAGACGTGGTCGCCCTCGGGGCCGCAGCCGCGACCCTCCCGGATCTCCGTGTAGATGGAGCGGGACACGACGTCTCGCGACGCCAGGTCCTTCATCACCGGCGCGTACTTCTCCATGAAGCGCTCGCCGTCCTTGTTGCGGAGGATGCCGCCCTCACCACGGGCGCCCTCCGTCAGCAGGATGCCCATGCGCCAGATGCCGGTCGGGTGGAACTGAAAGAACTCCATGTCCTCCAGCGGCAGGCCCCGGCGGTAGACCGCCGCCTGGCCGTCGCCCGTCAGCGTGTGCGCGTTCGACGTCACCTTGAAGAACTTGCCGCAGCCGCCGGACGCGTAGATCACGGCCTTCGCCTGGAAGACGTGGATCTCGCCCGTCGCGAGCTCGTACGCGACCACGCCCGCCGACCGCTTCACGCCGTCGACCTCGGTGATCAGCTGGTCCAGGACGTAGAACTCGTTGAAGAACTCCACGCCCTCCTTGACGCAGTTCTGGTACAGCGTCTGGAGGATCATGTGGCCGGTGCGGTCGGCCGCGTAGCAGGAGCGGCGGACCGGGGCCTCGCCGTGGTTCCGGCTGTGACCGCCGAAGCGGCGCTGGTCGATCGTGCCGTTCGGGGTGCGGTTGAACGGCAGGCCCATCTTCTCCAGGTCGAGGACGGAGTCGATGGCCTCCTTCGCCAGGATCTCGGCGGCGTCCTGGTCGACCAGGTAGTCACCGCCCTTGACCGTGTCGAAGGTGTGCCACTCCCAGTTGTCCTCCTCCACGTTGGCCAGCGCGGCGGCCATGCCGCCCTGCGCGGCGCCCGTGTGGGAGCGGGTGGGGTAGAGCTTGGTCAGCACGGCGGTGCGGCTGCGCTTCGTCGACTCGATGGCCGCGCGCATGCCCGCGCCGCCGGCGCCGACGATGACGGTGTCGTACTTGTGGATCTTCATGAGTGGTTGCCTCAGCCCCGTGCCTAGCGGATGTTCGGGTCGAAGGTGAAGATCACCAGCGTGCCCAGCAGGATGGTGAACACCGTGGCGGTGTAGAGCAGGCCCTTGAGCCACAGCCGGGTGTTCGCGCGCTCCGCGTAGTCGTTGATGATCGTGCGCAGGCCGTTGGCGCCGTGCAGCATGGCCAGCCACAGCATCAACAGGTCCCAGACCTGCCAGAACGGCGAGGCCCAGCGGCCCGCCACGAAGGCGAAGCCGATCTTCGACACGCCGCCGTCCAGCACCAGCTGGATCAGCAGGTGGCCGATGACCAGGACGACCAGCACGATGCCCGACAGACGCATGAACAGCCACGCGACCATCTCGAAGTTGCCCCGGGTGCTCTTCGGGGTCTTCTTGGTGCGCTTGCGCGGGGCCTCGATGAGAGGGGCCGGGTTGTCGACGCCGTAGAGGGACTCGCCCTCGACGGGGCCGATACCGGACGCGGTCTTTTCAGCAGTGGACATGCGCGTCAGCTCCCGAACAGTTCACGAGCGGCGTGGCCGAGGACGGGGTAGATCGCCCCGAGCATCAGCACGAGCCACAGGCCGACGACGGACCAGAGCATCTGCTTCTGGTAGCGCGGGCCCTTCGACCAGAAGTCGACGGCGATGACGCGCAGACCGTTGAGCGCGTGGAAGAGGATGGCGGCGACGAGGCCGTACTCCAGTAGCGCGACGATCGGCGTCTTGTACGTGGCTACGACCTTGTCGTAGTCCTCGGGGGAGACACGGACAAGTGCGGTGTCCAGCACGTGAACGAACAGGAAGAAGAAGATGAGGACGCCGGTGACTCGATGAGCCACCCAGGACCACATTCCTTCCCGGCCGCGGTACAGCGTTCCAGCCGGCACGGAAGAACCCTCCGGGAGCGGGGATTGGGGCCGCGCCGGCTTCTGTGTCGGACGGGCCCGGCCGGGTACGGTCCACCGGCCCCCAGCATCGTAGCGAGACGCTAGCGCTGGGCTTACGCCGGGCCCATCTGTGTGATCAAAGTGGCACGCGTATGGGTGAGCGTTGCGGCTTCCGAGGGGGTTTGTCCTGCTTATGCGCCGGGTGCAGGCCGGCAGTGGCTGGTCGCGCAGTTCCCCGCGCCACTGAGGAGGACCAGTAGCCGTCCCTTTGCCAGGCGGCGTAGTTCCTCCGCCGCCACCACGCGTTCCTCTTCTGGATCGTTTGTCAATCGTGACCGGATGCCTGCCAGGACGTGGTCCAGGGCTTCCTCGGGGGCCAGGCCGTCGAGGCAGATGACGAACTGGTGGCCGAATCTGGCTTCGTACGCCGCATGTGCCGCGTCCAGCGCCATGTGCGCGGCGCCGTACGCGTCCGCCGGCAGCCCCGGCAAGGTCTCGCCCGCCAAGGCCTCCGCCAGGTCGCCCGGCGTCAGGTCGTACGCCGCCTCGTCCGACGCGGCGAGGAGGGCGTCCAGGTCCGGGTACGGGCGGTGGGCCGCGATGCGGGTGGCCCAGCGGTGGCTGCGGAGGCAGGTGAGGAGCGTGGGGCGGAGGTCGTCGGCGGGAGTGGTGTTGAACCGGTCCAGAGGGGCGCTGCGGGGCTGCTCGGGCAGCGTCGGTATGGCGACTCGGCCAGGAAGATGTGTGGGCGTCACGTGTGTTTCGGCAGGGGAAGCTGTGAGCGATGTGGCGCCACGTTATCGAGTGACGCTCCGACGTGTCCGTCCGATGCGCGAATTTCATCCGAACGGGAGAGTTTCAGAACGTGTGGTGGACGCGACGCGACCCCTGAGGCGCCGGGCGCGACCCCCGAGGCCCTAGGTTGGCGCCCGTGAACCAGCACAGGCGGAGTCAGCACGGACAGGGCCGGAACGGACGCGGGGCGGGCGGACCCGGGACCTCGGTGAAGGCGGCCCTGCGGCGGACCTGGGTGCTGGTCCTCGCCGTGGTCCTCGTGACGGTCGCGGCCGGGGTCGGCCTCGGCCTCTGGGCCACCGGCGGCGACGGCGACGGCGAGGACGGCGGGCCCGCCGGGGCGTCCCAGGACACGGCCGCCGGCCCGAGCCCGACCCCCACGCCCAGCCCGAGCCCCACCCGCTGGTACCCCCTGTCCAAGGCCCCCCGCACCATCCCCGCCGTCCGCTCGCACACGCCAGCGCGTGGCCCGGGCTGGAAGCCGGCGAAGGGGCTGCGGGTCGTCGTGAGCGACGGGGACCTGGCCGACGAGGGGCGGCTGCTCGCCGGTGAGCTGGGGATGGCGTACGCGGGCGAGAAGGCCGACGTGCGCGCCGGGGACGTACGGCTGGCGCTCAGCGGGGACGAGGGGGCGGACCCGGAGTCGTACACCATGACCGTGCGCGGCGGGCGGGTGACCATCAGCGGGCCGGCCGACGCGGGCGTGTTCTACGGCACCCGCACGCTCAAGCAGGAGGTGCGCGGCGGCGGCACGGCGCCGGAGGGCGTCGTACGGGACGAGCCGGCCAAGCCGGTGCGCGGGCTGATGCTGGACATCGCGCGCAAGCACTTCACCGCGGACTGGATCGAGGACCGGGTGCGGGAGCTCGGTGACCTGAAGTTCAACCAGCTGGGCCTGCACTTCTCCGACGACCAGGGATTCCGGATCGAGTCCGACTCGCATCCGGAGGTCGTCTCCGAGGACCACCTGACCAAGGCGCAGGTGCGGCGGATCGTCTCGCTCGCGGCCCAGCGGCACATCACCGTCGTCCCCGAGATCGACTCGCCCGGGCATCTCGGGGCCGTCATCGACGCCCACCCCGAGCTGCAACTGCGCAGTGCGGCGGGGCTGGCCCCGCGGGGAGCCATCGACATCTCCGAGCCCGCCTCCGCCGAGATCGTCGACGACCTGCTGAAGGAGTACGCCGAGCTCTTCCCCGGCGCTGCCTGGCACCTCGGCGGCGACGAGTACCGGGCGCTGATGGTGTCCAGTCCCGCGGCCACCTACCCGCAGCTGGCCGCCGCCGCCCGGAAGGCCTACGGCACCGGCGCCACCGTCGCGGACCTGACGACCGGGTGGCTCAACGACCGCGCCGCCACCGTCCGGGCGCTCGGCAGGACCCCGCGCGCGTGGAACGACGGCTTCTTCCGGGGGACGTCCGTGCGGCCCGCGGACGACCTCCAGGTCGCCTACTGGACGGGCAAGGAGATCGGCGCGCGGCCGCCGGTGGAGTACCTGAGCGCGGGGCGCGAGCTCGTCAACTACAACGACGAGTTCCTCTACTACGTCCTCGGGCAGCCGCTCACCTTCGTCTATCCGACGGGACAGCGGATCTACGAGCGGTGGACACCGCTCGTGGTGCGCGGCACGAGGGCGGTGCCCTCGACGTACGACGACCAGATCCTCGGCGGGTCCTTCGCGGTGTGGGGTGACCTGCCGAACTCCCAGACCCAGGCGCAGGTCGCGGCCGGGATCCGGATGCCGCTCAGGGCGACCGTGCAGAAGCTGTGGGACCCGCGCGAGCCGGCGCTGTCCTGGACGGAGTTCAGGGCGCTCGCCGACCGGCTTGGCTGAACCCCGGCGCAACCGGGGGCGGATTGCCCCATACGCCTGCGAACTCCCGTGCGACTGTGGTGTATTCGGCCCCAAGCTGCACTGCGTCGCACCGAGCAGCAGGGGGAATCGGGACGGTCATGGGTTTCTGGGGATATTTCGTCGTGGGCCGCGCCGAGCGGCCCCTCGCGGAACTGAAGACGCTGCCGAACGCGGCGGGCATGGTCCTGCGCGTGTCGGCGCCGGACGGGTGGCAGGTCTGGGAGTACCAGGGCGAGGGCGACGTGGGGAAGATGAGCGCGCTCGCCGAGCGGACCGGCTCGCCCGCGCTCTTCGGGTACGTCATGGACAGCGCGTCGGTGGTCGTGGAGGCGGCGGGGCCGCGGAGCGGGGTGTGGACGGCCTGTCTGGCCCGCACCGCGATGGCCGCGCACCTCGGCGTCGACACGGGCGACGACGACGACGGCGGCGATAGCGGCGAGGTTGACGAGGGGGGTGTGGACGAGGGCGCCGAGGAGGACGCCGAGGGTGTGGTGGACACCGAGGAACGGCCCGTCCTGGAGGACTACTTCCTCCACCCCCGCGACGCCGCCGAGCGGGCCGTCGCCTGGGCCGCCGAGGCCGGGCACGTGGTGGCCGCCGGGCCGGTGCTCGACGTGCTGTTCGCCGACCCCGACACCGGCGCGGGCGAGTTGGCCGAAAACCTGTTCTTCCGCCTGCTCGACCGGCTCGGCGTGGTGCCCCTGTGACACTCCCGGCCCGTCGCGCGCAGTAAGGGGAAGTGCGGGCTCCGTTAGGGAGGACCGTTCGGCGAGGGAGGCGTGGATGAGCCTGGTGGAACTGATCGGTCAGGCCGACGAACGCGGACTGGCCGCCAGCGGGTTGGCTTGTTTGGACCGGTGCCTGCCTCTGCTGGGGGCGGACGACGAACTGCTGCGGCCGCTGTGGGCCGGGCTCGCGGAGGACGGGTACGCCGGCCGGTGGGGCGAGCTCTGGGAGCAGGTGCGGAGCAAGGCCGGCGACGCCGGTACCAGTGGCGACGAGGAGGCCGTGCTGCTCGCCCGCCGTATGCTCGCCGCCGCCCCCGCCGAGCCGTCCGCGGCCGAGGTGCGGGTGTGGGCGGACGCCTGCTCCGTGGCCTCGCTCCGGATCCACCGGCTCCTGGAGGTCGCGGCTCCCCGCGAGGCGGACACTTCCTCGGTCGACGCGCGCCGGGAAGGCCGTACGGAAGGAATGTCGCCGCTCGTCTCCGCCGAACTGCGGCGGCAGATCGTCGTCCTGGAGTTGCTCGCCGAGCACGGCGTGGGCGGGCTGCGCCGGGTGCTGGAGGTGTCGACGGAGGGGCGGCGGGTGCTGCGCGCGGTGGTGTCGCGCCGGGCGCGTGGGCGGGGCTGACCGCGCCGGACGCCACCCTTCGGAACGCTTCGGACGTGGGTAAACCCCTGTTTCCGGGCGAGTCCTGTGACCGTCGTGCGGGGGAGGTGGGGCAGTCCTGCACCGGTCCCGGAAACACCCGGAATCGGGGTGACGAAACGCCGTCCCGTGACGCTTTCCGGGATGTGACGACTCAGCAGGAGACCAGGCCCTCGGCTGCGACCAAGCCGGTGCGATGGGCGGCGGACGCGGTGACGGCGCTGCGCGAGGGGGCGCGGCTGCGCCTCGACTACTCGGCGCAGAGTCTGTGGCGCCTGGACCGGATGATCGACGACATACGCCGGGAACGACCGCCGTACGCCGCCGTGGCGGAGGTGCTGCGCGGATTCGGGGCCTACGGCGGCGAGGTGATCGTCCGGCAGACCGGCGCCGAGTGGCTGGCGACCGGCGGCGAGCACTGGATCCGTACCCCCGACGGGCGGATGTGGGACCCGATCGACGAGGCGCGGCGGTGCTTCGCCGGGGACGGGTCGCTGCGGCTGCTGTGCCGGGACGCGACGGAGGCGGCGAACGGGTTCTGACGGGCGAGAACACGAAAGGACGAGGGCGCCGCTCCTGAGGCACCCTCGTCCTTCGGCGTGTTCCTACGGCGTCAGCGTCTGGCCGAGGCGGCCGTCCGTCGGGGTGCCGAGGGTGGACCTGCTGTAGATGACGGAGTCGCCGTAGCCGAGGCCGGTGCTGTTGCTCGGCAGGTACAGCAGGATGCCGTCCGTGCCGTCCTCGCCGTCGGCGCCGAACGTCAGGTCCGCGCGGCCGTAACCGGACAGGTCGGTCAGGGACACCGCCGAACCGAACCGGTCGCCGGTCTCGGTGGCGCCGGGGACGGTGGAGGTGTCCTGGGAGACGCCGATCGAGCCGGAGCCGGTGAGGCCGGAGGCGCTGCCCCTGACGAGGATCGCGTTGCCTGCGTCCGCGCGGTTGGCGCCGTCGCGGGCGAGGTCCTCGCCGGGGGCGCCGGCCAGGGCGTCGGCGTAGCCGTCGGCGTTGTGGTCGCCGACGGAGACCGAGGTGCCGAGGGCGTCGCCGGACTCGTTGCCGCCCGGGACGTACGCCGTGTCCTGGTGGATCACGGTCATGCCGGTGGTGGTGAAGCCGGTGGAGGTGCCCGGCACCATGGTGATCTGGCCGCCGGACTTCCCGCCGGACTCGGAGGCGACCGGCTGGCCGATGACGATGTCGTCGTAGCCGTTGCCGTTGACGTCGCCCGCGGCGATCGAGCGGCCGCCCCGGACGGAGATCACGCCGACCTTGGCCAGGCCGGTCGAGGAGCCCGCGAAGCGGACCACGCGGCCGATGCCGCCGGTGTCGCGGTAGTTGAGGGCGACGTCGGCGTAGCCGTCCCGGTTGAAGTCGCCGGTCGCGGCGTCGACGTAGGCGAGTGAGCCGGTGGCCGAGGTGAGCTTGCCGTAGGTGTACCTGGTGCTGCTCAGGCGGACGTTCCAGGTGCCGCCGCGGCCCGCGCCGGCCGAGAAGACGTCCGCCTTGCCGTCGCCGTTGAAGTCGCCGACGGTGACGGCGGAGCCGAGCTTGGCGCCCGCGGCCGTGACGCCCGAGGTGTTGTAGGAGAAGCCGGTGGCGAGGGCCGGGCCGTACATCACCGTGACCGCGCCGCGGTCGGCGTTGCCGCTGGTGTCGTCCTCGCCGGGGGCGCCGATCGCGAGGTCGGCGTGGCCGTCGCCGTTGACGTCGCCCCAGGCGGTCGAGGAGCCGAAGCCGTCACCGGTCTCGGAGGAGCCGGGGACGCCCGGACTGTTCTGGGTGAGCGACACCTTCGCCGCCGGGACCGGGCCGTCGACGCCGCCGGGGATCACCTTGACCGTGTTGGCCTTCGGCACGCCCGCGACCAGGTCGGACATGCCGTCCCGGTTGTAGTCGGAGGTGGCCAGGGCGTGCGAGATGCCCGGGGTCTTCGCGAGCGCGGCGATCAGGGGGAGCTTGGGGTAGAGGTTCTTGCCGGGGCAGGCGGTGGCGTTGGTGTCGCGGTGGCCGAAGACGCGCGGCAGGGTGACCGACTGGCCCTTGGCGATCTTGTTACCGTCGACGCCCGCGTCCACGCCGGAGGTCAGCGTGACCTTGCCCGTCGGGTCGATGCCGTACATCCCGAACTTCCAGGCGACGATCCGCGCCATCGCGTCGAGCGCGGCGCGGCTGGGCTGCGCGGACTCGTAGTTGCCGAGGTACGAGATGCCGAGCGTGTTGGTGTTGAAGCCGACGTCGTGCGCGCCGGTCACCGGCAGGTCCGTGCCGCCGCTGCGGCCCTCGAAGATCTGCCCGCACCGGTCGACGACGAAGTTGTAGCCGATGTCGTAGTAGCCGCGGGAGAAGTGCTCCTGCTGGATGGAGCGCATCCGGGCCCGGGACTCGGCGCAGGACAGCGTGTTGTCGCTGGTCGTGCCGGTGTGGTGGATGACGGCGGCCTTGATCTCGGTGCCGTAGCCGGGGGTGCCGTCGTAGTCCGTGGAGGCACCCCACTCGGCCTGCGTGATGATCGGCGGCTTGACGACCGTCGAGGGGCGGGGGGCGGGGACGGTCGGGGTCGGGGACGGGGTCGTGGAGGGCGTCGGGGAGGTGGACACCGTCGGGGACGCCGTGGCTGTGGGGGTGGGCGTGGGCGTCGCCGGGGGCGTCGGGGTGGGGGATTCCGTGGCGGGCGCCGACGTGGAGGTGGAGTCCGTGGGGGTCGCCGTCGGTGTGCCCGTCTCCTCCGCGTACGCCGCCGGCTCCAGGCCCTCGGTGGGGTGCGGGTCGGTGCCCGGGTCCAGGAGCTTGACGTCCATGCCGGCCGGCTGGCCGCCCGCCTCGGTGCCGTCGGCCTTCACGAGGCGGACCTCGACGCCGTCGGAGTCGCCGGTCCACAGCGAGGCGGTGCCGCCGCGCACGGCCGCGCGCTCGCCCTCGGCGCCGTCGGCCTGGTTCGGCTCGTGCTCCAGCTTCTGCCAGCCGGACCACTTGCCCGTCTCCAGGTCCCGGGTGCGCACCTCGGGGGTGCCCTTGGCGTCGGCCTGGGGATCGTTCCAGGTCAGCAGCACCGCGCTGAAGCGCTCGGTGGCCCGGCGGTCCAGCGCCCGGCGGCCCGAACCCTCGCTCTTGAGCTTCAGGGTGTGGATCGACGGCTTGCGGCCCCGCTCCCCGGCGTCGGTCTGCGCGGACGGATCCGCCATGGCGTACGTCACGATGCCCGCGCCGCTCAGGACGACGGCACCTGCCGTCAGCCAGGCTCTTCGCCCCGGGCTCAACGGCTTGTACGCATGGGTCTTGCGAGGACTCACTACCCCACCCCTGGAAATCGGTCACAGAAAACCCACCTGTCCCACAGGTGGCACTCACACAGCGCACAGAGGCGCGCGATTGTCACCGGTGACGTTTTCGGGGCCGTGTGCGCTGGGGTGAACGACCGGTGTGAGACCGGCGGGGCCGGAGAGATGGCTGACGAGCAGTGACACTTCTGTGGGATCCGACGCTGATGACCGTGGGGGCGGAGGCACCGGCGGCGCAGCCGCACGACGCGGCTCCGCCACGGACTCGGTACGGACGAGGACAGTTCTTGGGCCAGGGAGGCGAACCCCGCCGCGCGCAGGCGTACGACGGGGAACTGGGCGCGGCCGTCGCGCGGGCCCAGCAGGGTGACGAGACCGCCTTCGCGGTCGCCTACCGGATCGTGCAGCCCGGACTGCTGGGTTATCTGCGCGGGATCGTCGGCGACGACGCCGAGGACGTGGCCTCCGACGCCTGGCTGGAGATCGCCCGCGACCTCGGCCGTTTCAAGGGCGACGGCGCCGGGTTCCGGGGCTGGAGCGCGACCATCGCCCGGCACCGGGCCCTGGACCACCTGCGCCGGCAGAAGGTACGGCCCCGGCCGACCACGCTCGAACAGGACGTCCTGGACCTGCCCGGGCCCGGCAGTACCCACGACGAGGCGCTGGAGTCCATGTCCACGGAGTACGCCCTCGAACTGGTCCGCGGTCTGCCGCGCGACCAGGCCGAGGCCGTGCTGCTGCGTGTCGTCGTCGGCCTGGACGGCCCCGCCGCCGCGCGCGTCCTCGGCAAGCGGCCCGGCGCGGTACGCACCGCCGCCTACCGGGGACTGAAGCGGCTCGCCCGGCAGCTGGGCACCGAGGGTGTGACGGATGACAGCCCCCGGACGCTGGGGGAGTCGACATGACCGACGGCACGGGCGACGGCATCGGCGGCATGGGCGGCGGCGTGGGCGGCATGGACGGTGCGGGCCGCGCGCACGGCGTGAGGCAGGTCACGGGGGGCGGACAGCGCGGCAACGGATACGACGCCGCGATCGGCGGTGGCACGGGCGGCAGGGGCGGTTGGGGCGGCACGCGCGGCACGGCGGGCGCCGGCCGCCGGGCGCGGCACCGAGCGTCGGTCGGGCCGGCCGGGTCGATCGGGTCGTACAGGGACGGACAGGGACGGACAGGGCATGGGTGAGCGGCAGAAGGGCGACGGGGTCCGCGGCCGTCGGCGTGTGCACCCGGGGCACCCCGGCGGTGCGGCGGAACCCGCTGTATTCGGCCCCCAGGGGACCGGACGCCCTGATACCGGTTCGGTCGGTGTGCACACCGTGGAGGCCCTCCTCGGCGCCGCCCTCCTGGTCGAGCAGGTCGACTCCGAGGCGGAGCAGCGGGCCGTGGCGGCTTTCCGTGCCGCGCGGGACGCGGGTCCGCACCGGGCGGCCCGTACCCGGCGCCGGGACGACTGGCGGCCCCGTGAGCGGCGTGCCTCCCGCTCGCTGCGGACCACCCTCTCCGTGGTGCTGGCGAGCCTCACCCTGGGCGGCGTCGCGTTCGCCGCGATCGGCACCTCGCAGCCCGCCGCGGGCGGCACCGACGACGACCGTGGCCGTCCGCACCCCTCGACGAGCGGCTCGGACCGGTCGGACGGCTCGCCCGTCCCGGGCTCCGGCGCCACCGCCGTACCGTCGGACCGGCCGGTGACGGCGAAGGACCTGCTGGCCCACTGCCGGGCCTACGAGAAGGTCGCGGGCGACGGCAACGCCCTCGACGCGACCGCCTGGCGGCGACTGGTCACGGCGGCGGGCGGCGGGGCGAAGGTCACCGCCTACTGCGCCGAGCGGCTGAAGGACACGGCGGCGGCCGAGAAGGACGCGGGCAGGCCGGACTCACCCGGCAAGGAGCCCGGAACCAACGGCGGCACGGGCGACGGGCAGAACAAGAGGTCCAGCGGCGGCGGCCAGTCCTCCGGCTCCTCCGACAGGACGGGGCAGACCGGTCAGAGCGATCAGACCGGCCAGGGCGACCAGACGGGTACGACAGGTACGACGGGCGAGGGCGGTACGACGGGCCGGACCGGCACCACGGGCGGATCGGGCGAGTCGGGTCAGACGGGTCAGTCGGGTCAGACCGCCGACAGGGCCGACCAGCCTGCCGACGAGGGCAAGGAAAGCAAGAACTAGCCACGAAGCCGGACCCGGCGAACCCAGTGGACTGGATGCTCCTGGGCGGGCGGACCCGCGCGCGGCGGCTGGTCGATCTGCTGACCGGTGCCTCCGGCGACTGACGGGTCTCATGCCTCCCGGAGGTACGCGAACGCCGTGTGCAGCAGCTCGTGCGCCACGGCCGGGGTGCGTTCCTTCTCCGGCAGGCCGGCGTACGCGAACAGGGCGGAGCGCATCGCGCCGACGGCGGCCCTTGCCAGCACGGCCGCCCGCAGCGGCGTGGCCGCATCGGGGTCGTGCTCGGTGAGCCGTTCCCGCAGGGCCTCGGCGAGACCGTCCTCGAACTGGCTCAGCACCGGCAGGAACTGACGCACCGGCTGGCCGGGAAAGCGCTGCGGCGGCCCGCTGAACATCAGGCCGGGGCCGCCGTCGGCGATGAGGTCGAAACAGGCGCCCAGGACGGCGGTGTAGGGGTCCTCGTCGGGCGGCCGGGCGACGACGTGGGCCCGCATGACCGGGATGAGATCCAGGACCTCGTCCAGGACCAGGTCCTCCTTGGAGGGGAAGTAGCGGAAGAAGGTCCGCTCGGTGACCCCGGCCGCCGCCGCGATGTCCCGCACGGTGGTCTGCGGGTAGCCACGCTCCTCGAACATGCGGTGGGCGGCCTCCTGGAGGGCCTTGCGCGTGGCCGCCTTGTGCGCCTCGCGACGCCCGTGCGGCTCCGAGGAGGGAGTGTCGAGGGTTGCCATGGCGGGAGTATCGCAGGCGGAAAACCGACGGTACAGATTCTGTCAGTCATGACATCTTCTGTATTCTGTCAGTCATGACACTTTTTCGGAGGGGGCGGAAGGTGCGGATGTTCCGCGGGCGCTTGTCCCGCAGAACCCGCCTGATCACCCTGGGCGTGGTCGGGGCCGTGCTGGCCGGCGGGGGGATCGTCGAGGCGGTGGCGCGTCACCAGGCGGCCGACCGGCTCGCGGACCGTATGGAGGAGCGCCTGCACACCGGTCTCGACGTGGGCCTGGGCCCGACACCGGTGATGCTGCAGCTCGCTCGTGGGACCTTTCCCCGGGTGGAGGTCTCCGGCGAGGGCGCGACCTTCCGCCGGTTCACCGGGGTTGACCTGCACGCCGAGCTCGCCGACGTGGTACGCACCGGCGACGGACTGTCGGTGGCCGACACCCGGGTGAGCGCCGAACTGACGGACGCCGCGCTCGCCGGAGCCGTCGCCACGATGACCGAGGGGGCGATGGGCGGCGCGGCGGTGACCACCGCGCCGGAATCCGGCGAACTGGTCGTGCACGCCGGGCCGGCCGGGCGGATCGCCGTCGGTTTCCGGCCTGTTCTCGAGCGGGAGGGCATCCGGTTCGAGCGCACCACCGTGCGCGTCGGCGAACGCGTCGTCCCCGACGCCCTCGCCGACCAACTGCTCGGGGACACCCCACAGCGGATCGACCTGTCCGGGCTGCCCCTCGACCTGGAGCCGGAGCGGCTCGCGGTCACCGCCGAGGGGCTGCGCCTGGAACTGGCGGGAGACAGCTCGACCGTGAAGGCGTGAAGGCCTGAAGACCTGACCGTTCCCCACCGCACCTGCCACTACTGCACGAGGAGCATCTCCGTGGCGACATGGCTCTATCGGCTCGGTCTCGGCGCCCACCGCCATCGGCGGCTCGTCCTGGCGGCCTGGCTGGCCGTGCTGGCCGGCGCCGTCTGCGCACTGGTCGTCCTGGGCGGCAAGCTCGACAACGAGTTCACGATTCCCGGCTCCGAATCCCAGCAGGCGCAGGACACGATGGCCGAGGACTTCCCGGCCGCCGCCGGGACCAGCGCCCAGATCGTGTTCACCGCGCCCGAGGGAGCGAAGCTCACCGATCCGCAGGCCACGCAGGGCATCCGGCGCACGCTGGCGGCCGCGCAGGACGCCCCCCAGGTCGCCGCCGTCATCCCGCCCGACAAGGCCGGCACCGTGACCCCCGACGGGCGCACCGCGCTCGCCCAGGTCAACTACGACGTCAGCCGCTCCGATCTGGACGACGGCACGCTCGACTCCCTGGAGAAGACCACGAAGGCCGCCGAGGAGGCGGGTCTTGAGGTCTCCGTCGGCGGTCAGGCGTACGGCAACGGCGTGCTCACCCCGAGCGTCCTCGAACTGCTCGGTGTCGTGGTCGCGTTGGCGGTGCTCGCTCTCACCTTCGGCTCGCTGCTCGCCGCCGGGATGCCGCTGCTGACCGCCTTCGTCGGCGTCGGCACCGGGCTCGCCGGGCTGCTGGCGGTGTCCTCGGGGGTGACGGTGTCGTCGACCGCGCTGAGCCTCGCGCTCATGCTCGGTCTCGCCGTCGGCATCGACTACGCGCTGTTCGTGCTGTCCCGGCACCGGGCGCAGCTCGCCCAGGGGATGGACCCGCGCGAGTCCGCGGGACACGCGGTCGGCACGGCGGGCAGCGCGGTGGTCTTCGCCGGGACGACGGTCGTCATCGCGCTCGTGGGGCTGGTCGTGGTGCGTATCCCCTTCCTTACGGTCATGGGCCTGAGCGCGGCGGCGACGGTGCTCATCGCCGTCCTGGTCGCGGTGACGCTGCTACCGGCACTCTTCGGCCTCGCGGGGACACGGCTCGCGCCCCGTCCGGGGTCGCGGGCGGCACGCCGGGCGGCGGCTGCCGCGGGGACTGTTCCCACGGGGAACACCGCTGCGGGGACTGTTCCCCTGGAGAAGGCCGCCGCGAGGGCTGTTCCCTCGGGGAACACCGCCGCGGAGACCGTTCCCCCGGGGAACACCGCCGCAGCGACTGATCCCGCCGGAAACGGCGCCGCGGGCAGTGTTCCCCGAGGGAACGGCTCCGCGGCGGTTCCCCCCGAGCCCCCGGCAGGGACCGCCGGAAGCACCACGGAGACGGCCTCCCTCATGGGCCGGCGCTGGGCCCGGCTCGTCACACGGCGCCCCCTGCTCGTCGTCATCGGCACCGTCGCCGCCCTGGTGACCCTCGCGCTGCCCGCCGCCGACCTGCGGCTCGCGCTGCCCGACAACGGCACGGCGGCGCACGGGACGTCGCAGCGCGAGACGTACGACACCGTCGCCGAGGCGTTCGGGCCCGGCTTCAACGGGCCGTTGCTCGTGCTGGCCGAGGCGGACACCCAAGGGGAGGCGGGACAGCGGCAGGTGGCCGCCGTGGCGGGGCGCCTGAACGAGCTGCCGGGCGTGGTGAAGATCGGTCAGCCGCAGTACGCGCCCGGGTCCGGGCGGGCGGTGATCCAGGTCGTGCCCGAGGGCGGACCGCAGGACGAGTCCACCCAGGACCTGGTGGACGTCATCCGCGACGACGCGTCCACCCTCAAGGGGGAGACCGGCGCCGCCGTGTCCGTCACCGGTACCACGGCGATCGGGATCGACGTCTCGGACCGGCTGAGCGCGTCGCTGTTGCCGTTCGCGGCCGTGGTCGTCGGGCTCTGTCTCATCCTTCTGCTGCTGGTCTTCCGTTCACTGGTCGTGCCGGTCAAGGCGACCATCGGCTTCCTGCTGTCGGTCGGGGCGTCCTTCGGCGCGGTCGTGGCGGTGTTCCAGTGGGGCTGGCTCGCCGACGCGCTGGACGTGGCCCGGACCGGACCCGTCGTCAGCTTCCTGCCGATCGTGCTGATGGCCGTGCTCTTCGGCCTCGCGATGGACTACGAGGTCTTCCTCGTGTCCAGCATGCGGGAGGAGTGGGTGCGCACCGGCCGGGCCGAGGACGCGGTGGTCGACGGGGCCGGGCATGCCTCGCGGGTGGTGACGGCGGCGGCGCTCATCATGTTCGTCGTCTTCGCCAGCTTCGTGACGACGGAGGACGCCATCGTCAAACCCATCGCGTTCTCCCTGGCGTTCGGAGTGCTGGTGGACGCCTTCGTCGTACGGATGACCCTCGTGCCGGCGGTCCTGGCGATGGTGGGGCGCGGCGCCTGGTGGCTGCCACGCGGTCTCGACCGGGCGCTGCCCGACCTGGACATCGAGGGGGCGCGGCTGCATGAGCCGGCCCGGAAGGAGCCCACCCGGCCGTTGACCGAAATCAATGCGGGGTCTGGCTGAATTAGTCGCGCCCGACCGCGCTCGACTGAGAGGTAAAACACGGCGTCGGTCTGTCTTCCGGGTTTACCGGAAGGTGGGCCGACGTTTTTGTGCTGCTAATTGTTTCCGGCGGGGAAATTTACTCCGGAACATTTGATTCCACTAGAAACCCTGTGTTTGACTGAAGTCACCGAATCGACAACCGGTTCGAACGGGGGAGAGTCAGACCAACTCTTCTTTCACCTTTCATGCGCCCTTCCGGCGTATCTCCACTGGATAGTCTGACCTGCGCAAAGACGCCCTGGTCGGATTCATCGGCACGCACGATTCCCTCTCCCGCCGTCGGCCCCACGCGGCCAATTTCCGCTGCCCGAAAGCAAGGGAACACGCATGCATCTCGAAGAGAAAATCGCTCCTGCCCGCCGGGGTCTGCGCGCCGCTGCGCGCCCGGTCATCACCGGCTCCTCCCATTCCTTTCCGGAAACCCGGAGCAGCCAGGACGACCTGTGGCAGGAATTCTTCCTGGACCACTACGAGGGTTTCCCGCTGGCCCGCCGGATATTCGAGAATTCCGGAATCAGCTCCCGCTCCACGGCCGTGGACCCGCGCGCCGAGAAGGCGGTGTCCGGCTGGAGCACCGGACAGCGCATGGAGCGCTACATCGAGGAGGCCGTGCCCCTCGGTAAGCGCACCGTCTCCAACGCCCTGGAGTCCGCGGGCCTGGCCCCGTCGGACGTGGGCCTGCTGGCCGTGGCCTCCTGTACCGGCTACACCACGCCCGGCCTCGACCTGAGGCTCGCGGACGAGCTGGGCATGAGCAGCAAGGTGCAGCGCCTGTTCATCGGCCACATGGGCTGCTACGCGGCCGTCCCCGCACTCGGTGCCGTCTCCGACTTCGTCGCCTCGCGCGGCCGGCCGGCGGTGCTGCTGTGCCTGGAGCTGACCTCGCTGCACGTCCAGCCGCCCACCCGGGACATCGAACAGATCGTGGCGCACGCGCTGTTCGCCGACGCCGCCGCGGCGGTCGTCCTGGAGCCCGACGCCGGCTCCGGCTTCGAGGTCATCGACGTCGTCGCGGTCACCGACCACAGCACCGCCGACCACATGAGCTGGCAGATCACCGACCTCGGCTTCAAGATGGGCCTCTCGCCGAAGGTCCCCGACGTGCTCGCCCAGCACGTCGGCGAGGTGGTCCGCGACCAGCTGCTCGCCCCGCACGGGATCACGCCCGAGGAGGTCACCGGCTGGGCCGTGCACCCCGGCGGCAAGCGCATCCTGGAGGTGGTCGGCGAGCGGCTCGATCTGCCCGCGGGCGCGCTGGACGCCTCCTACGGCGTCCTCGACGAGTGCGGCAACTGCTCCTCGCCCACCGTCCTGATGGTCCTGGAGCGCCTGCCCCGCAACGACGGCCCGGTGGTCGCCCTGGCCTTCGGCCCCGGCCTCACGCTGTACGCGGCACTGCTGCGCCGGTCCTGACACCGGCCCGGCCCCGCACGGCCCCGCGGAGCCCACGTCGCGTCCCGGACCCGCCGCCCGCCGCCCGGCACGTTCTCCCACCCTCGGCTTCGCCCGAGCGGGGGACCCCCGTGACGACGTACGCCGATCCGACCGAAACGCGGCACAGGCCCTCCCTCGGCTCGCCCGAAGCACCGAAGCACCGAAGCACCTTCCAGCACAACCCACGGACGCCCGCCCACGGACGCCCACCCAAGGACGCACGGAAGGAACAGCTGCGCCATGCCCATCCCGACCTCACCGGGCCAGGTCTTCGTCACCGGCACCGGACGCTGCGGCTCGACCCTGGTCTCCGAGCTGCTGCGCGAGCACCCGCAGGTCCTCAGCCTCTCGGAGCTCTTCAACCACCTCACGGACATGTACCGGATCACCGCCCGGGTCTTCCCCGAAGGCCCCCTGACGGCCGCGGAGTTCTGGGACGTCCTGTCCTCCCGCAACGCCGTCAACCGACTGCTGACGGCCCATGGACTGGCCCCCAGGGAAGTCCTCTACCGTCCCTCCGCGGCCACCCGCTTCCAGGCCGACACCGGCATCCCGGCCGTCCTGCTGACCACGCTCCCGCACCTCACCGACACCCCCGACGAGTTGTACGACGAACTGGAGGCGGCCGTCGCCGGGTTCCCGGACGCCCGGGCCGGCGAGCACTACCACCGCCTGTTCGCCTGGCTGTGCGCCCGCTTCGGCAAGACCCTGTGGGCCGAGCGCAGCGGCGGCTCGCTGATCCTCGCCGGGCAGTTCCGCGACCACTTCCCGGACGCCCGCTATCTGCACATCGTGCGCGACGGCCGGGACACCGCGCTGTCGATGAGCCGCCACACCGGCTTCCGGATGGCGGCGGTGGTGATGGCGCTGCATCTCACCCTCGGCCACGACCCGTACGCCGAGACCCCCGGGCAGGACCTCGAACGGGACCTGGGCTTCGTACCGGACGAGCTGCTGCCGTTCCTGCCGAATCGTTTCGACGCCGAGGCCGTACGCGACTACCGGCTCCCCGTCTCGCTGTTCGGCACGTACTGGGCCGACGAGATGAAGCGCGGCATGGAGGCGATGTCCGCGCTGCCGCGGGAGAACGTGCTGCACCTCTGGTACGAGGACCTGCTCGCCGAGCCCGAGGAATCCCTGCACCGGATCGGCGAGTTCCTCGGCGCGGACTTCGTGGACACCGACTGGGAGCGCCGGAGCGCGGCCAGGGTGGGCGCGCCCTCGTCGTCCTGGCGGGACCTGCCCGACGCCGAGCGCGAGGAGCTGGAGCAGGCGTGCGACGCCGGGTTCTCCGTGCTCGCCGCACACGGCGTCGTCCGCACGACCGGCACGACGGCTTCGGCGGCTGCTTCCACGGCCGCTACGGCCCCGACGGCTGCGACGGTTTCGACGGCAAGGAGCAGCGCATGAGGACTCCGCCGACCAAAGGCGCCACGGTGTGGCTGACCGGGCTGCCCAGCTCCGGCAAGACGACCCTGGCGCAGGCCCTGGCCAGCCGTCTCACCAGGGAAGGGCATCGGGTCGAAGTGCTCGACGGCGACGAGATACGCACCTTCCTCAGCGCCGGCCTCGGCTTCACCCGCGAGGACCGGGACACCAACGTGCAGCGCATCGGCCTGGTCGCCGAGGTGCTGGCACGCAACGGCATCCTGGCGCTGGTCCCGGTGATCGCGCCGTACGCCGACAGCCGGGAGGCGGTCCGCAAGCGGCACGAGGCGAGCGGCACCCCCTATCTGGAGGTGCATGTCGCCACCCCGCTCCAGGTCTGCGCCGTACGCGATGTGAAGGGCCTGTACGCGCAGGCCCGCGCGGGGCGGCTGTCCGGGCTGACCGGTATCGACGACCCGTACGAGCCGCCGCGGTCACCGGACGCGAAGGTGGAGACCCAGCTCCAGTCCGTGGAGGAGTCGGTGCACACCGTGCACGCGCTGATGGCCGAACGGGGGCTGCTGTGACGGCGGTGGCGGCCGAGACGACGGTGGCCGCCCGTCTCGGGCACACCGACGTCCTGGAGTCGGAGGCGGCGTACATCTTCCGGGAGGTGGCCGGCGAGTTCGAGCGGCCGGTGCTGCTGTTCTCCGGCGGCAAGGACTCCGTGGTGATGCTGCACCTGGCGCTGAAGGCGTTCGCGCCGGCCCCGCCGCCGTTCGTGCTGCTGCATGTGGACACCGGGCACAACTTCCCGGAGGTGCTCGACTACCGGGACCGTGTGGTGGCCGCACATGGGCTCACCCTCCATGTGGCGTCCGTCCAGGACTACATCGACCGGGGTGTGCTGCGCGAACGTCCCGACGGCACCCGTAATCCGCTCCAGACGCTGCCTCTGCTGGAGGCGATCCGGGACGGTGGCTTCGACGCGGTGTTCGGCGGCGGGCGGCGCGACGAGGAGAAGGCCAGGGCCAAGGAGAGGGTCTTCTCGCTGCGGGACGAGTTCGGCACCTGGGACCCGCGCCGGCAGCGGCCCGAGCTGT
Source organism: Streptomyces lincolnensis (assembly GCF_021173675.1). Classification (GTDB taxonomy): domain Bacteria; phylum Actinomycetota; class Actinomycetes; order Streptomycetales; family Streptomycetaceae; genus Streptomyces; species Streptomyces lincolnensis_B. The sequence continues at coordinate 29,554 of NZ_JAIHON010000004.1, forward strand.
GGCAGCTGTACAACGGCCGCCATCTGCCCGGCGAGCACGTGCGCGTCTTCCCGCTGTCCAACTGGACCGAGCTGGACGTGTGGCAGTACATCGCCCGCGAGGGCATCGAGCTGCCGTCCATCTACTTCGCGCACGAGCGGGAGGTGTTCCTGCGGTCCGGCATGTGGCTGGCGCCGGGCGCGTGGGGCGGTCCGAAGGACGGCGAGCCGGTGGAGCGGCGCCGGGTGCGCTACCGCACCGTCGGCGACATGTCCTGCACCGGCGCCGTGCTCTCCGAGGCCTCCGAGGTCGGCGAGGTGATCGTCGAGATCACCGCCTCCCGGCTCACCGAACGCGGCGCCACCCGTGCCGACGACCGGCTGTCGGAGGCCGCGATGGAGGACCGCAAACGGGAGGGGTACTTCTGACGTGACCGCCGACCTGACGACTTTCGGCCATCCCCCGCATTTCACCGCCGCCCTGATGGTGCGCGGCATCTTCCAGGAAGTCAGGTCCCGGCTGACCACCGGGCCCGGCGGTCAGAAAGGACACGTGAATCCCATGGCCACCGCCCAGCCCTCCGAGGCCGCGGCCGAGGCGGACCTGCTCCGCTGGGCCACGGCCGGCTCGGTGGACGACGGCAAGTCCACCCTCGTGGGCCGACTGCTGCACGACTCGAAGTCCGTCCTCGCCGACCAACTGGAGGCCGTCGCCCGCGCGTCCTCCGGCGAGGGCCCCGACCTGGCCCTGCTCACCGACGGGCTGCGCGCCGAGCGGGAGCAGGGCATCACCATCGACGTCGCCTACCGCTACTTCGCCACCCCCCGGCGCCGGTTCATCCTGGCCGACACCCCGGGGCACGTGCAGTACACCCGCAACATGGTCACCGGCGCCTCCACGGCCACGCTGACCGTGATCCTCGTCGACGCCCGCAAGGGCGTGGTCGAGCAGACCCGGCGGCACGCGGCCGTGGCGGCGCTGCTGCGGGTGCCGCACGTGGTCCTCGCCGTCAACAAGATGGACCTCGTCGACTACGAGCAGTCCGTGTTCGCGGACATCGCCGCGGAGTTCACCCGGCACGCCGCCGGACTCGGCATCGCCGAGGTCACCGCGATCCCGATCTCCGCGCTCGCCGGCGACAACGTCGTAGAGCGGTCCACCCGTATGGACTGGTACGCGGGACCGACCGTCCTCGCGCACCTGGAGAGCGTCCCCGTCGACGACGAGGCGAACGACGGACCCGCCCGGTTCCCGGTCCAGTACGTCATCCGCTCCGGCGACGTCCGCCTCTACGCCGGTCAGGTCGCCGCCGGTGCGCTGCGGGTCGGCGACCGGGTCACCGTGCTGCCGTCCGGGCGCACCACCACCGTCACCGGCATCGACGTGCTGGGCGCGCCGGCCGAGACGGTCCGCGCTCCGCAGTCCGGCGGGCTACGGCTCGCCGACGACCTGGACGTCTCCAGGGGCGACCTGATCGTCCCGGCGGCGGCACCTCCGGCGCTGTCCCGGGACGTCGAGGCCACCGTGTGCCATCTGCACGAGCGGCCGCTCAGGCCCGGGGACCACGTCCTGCTGAAGCACACCACGCGCACCGTGCGCGCGGTGGTCCGCCGGATCCCCGGGCCGGGACGGCTCGACCTGAACGAGATCGGCCGGATCGCCCTGCGCACCGCCGAACAGCTGGCGTTCGACCGGTACGAGGACAGCCGGCGCACCGGTTCCTTCGTACTGATCGACCCGGCCGACGGCTCCACGCTGACCGCGGGCATGGTCGGCGCCACCGTTCCGGGGCCTCCCGATGCGCCTGCCTGAGCACGCCCCGGCCCTCCACCGCTCCCGGCGTCCGCTGCACGCGGCCCTGGCGCTGCTCCTGCTGCTGTTCCTGGCGGCGGGCTGCGGCTACGGGTCCCGGGCGCCGGGGGCGGCGGCCGGGCCGGCCGTGGGCAGCGGACCGCCGCTGTCGGCGGACGAGGTCTCCATCGGCTATTTCGCCAACGTCACCCACGCCACGCCGCTGGCCGGTGTGCAGAAGGGCTACTTCACCCGCGAACTGGGCGGCACCCGGCTCCGTACCCAGGTCTTCAACGGCGGCCCGTCGGCGCTGGAGGCGCTCAACGCGGGTGCCGTGGACATCGCGTGGATGGGACCGTCGCCGGCCGTCAACGGCTTCCTGCGGTCCGGGGGCCGCGGCCTGAGGATCGTCTCGGGCGCCGCCTCGGGAGGTGTCGCGCTGGTCGTCGACGGCGACACGAAGGTGCGCGGCACCGACATCCGGGGGCTCAGGATCGCCACGCCGGAGGCGGGCAACACCCAGGACGTCGCGCTGCTGCACTGGATCCGCGCACAGGGCTGGGAGGTGGACCCGCGCACCGGGCGCGGTGACGTCACGGTGGTGCGGCAGTCGCCCAAGGAGATGCCGACCAGCTTTAGGCGGGGCACGATCGACGGGGCGTGGGTGCCGGAGCCGGTGGCCGCGCAACTCGTCGCCGCCGGCGGACGGGTACTCCTCGACGAGTCGGACCTGTGGGACGGCGGCGCGTTCGTCACCGCCCTGGTGGTGGTGTCACCGTCGTTCCTGGCCGACCATCCGGACGTCGTCGAGGCCGTGCTGCGCGGGTCGGTCCGCACCAACGCCTGGCTGAAGAGCCACCCCGCCGACGGCAAGGCGGCCGTCAACGGAGCCATCGAGACGCTGACCGGCCGACCCCTGGAGCGCGGTGTCCTCGACGCGGCCTGGCGGCATGTGCGCCTCACCGACGACCCGCTCGCCGCGACGCTCGCCGAGGAGGCCGACCGGGCCGACCGGCTCGGGCTGCTGCACCACGCGGGCGGCGCACGGGACGGCGGTACGCGGGCCGACCTGCGCGGGATCTTCGACCTGCGCCCCCTCAACCGGATCCTCGCCCAGCGGGACAGGCCTGCCGTGGACGACGCCGGTCTCGGCACCTGACCGACCCACCGACCCCGAATCCGACCGGACTTCCGGGCAACGAGCCCGTACAGCAAAGGATTTGATGACATGCCAGAAACGGTGCTGCGGACCGGCGCACCGGCCCGCCCGATCGCCCTGGCCGAGGTGGAGCAACCGGCCGTGCGGCTCAGCCATGTCTCCAAGTGGTTCGACACCGCGGGGCGGCGCCAGACGGTCCTGGACGACATCAGCCTGACCGTCGGCCGCGGGGAGTTCGTGTGCGTGCTCGGCGCCTCGGGCTGCGGAAAGTCCACCCTGCTCAACCTGGTGGCGGGCCTGGACCGGCCGTCCACGGGCGCCATCGAGGTCACCGGCGACCGCCGGCCCGCCCTGATGTTCCAGGACCACGCCCTGTTCCCCTGGCTCACCGCCGGGCGGAACGTCGAACTCGCCCTGCGGCTGCGCGGAGTGCCCCGGCGCGACCGTCCCGAGGAGGCCCGCCGGCTCCTGGACCTGGTCCGGCTCAAGGACGCCCACGGCAAGCGCGTCCACGAGCTGTCCGGCGGCATGCGCCAGCGCGTCGCCCTGGCCCGTGCCCTCGCCCAGGAGGCGGACGTGCTGCTGATGGACGAGCCGTTCGCCGCGCTCGACGCCATCACCCGGGACGTGCTCCACGAGGAGCTCGCCCGCATCTGGTCGGAGAACCGGCTCTCCGTCGTCTTCGTCACCCACAACGTCCGCGAGGCGGTCCGGCTCGGCCAGCGGGTCGTGCTGCTGTCCTCCCGCCCCGGCCGGATCGCCCGCGAGTGGACCGACTCCGGCCTGCCGGAGGCCGCGCTGACGGCCCGGGTCACCGACGCACTGCGGGAGGAGATCCGCCGCCATGGGCGCCGGTGAGACGGTCGCCACCCGCAAGGGCGTACGGGAGGTCCAGGAGACCGCGGACGTCGAGGCCGGCCTCGACGCGCTCGACAGCGCGCCCGTCGGCCCCGCCCGCACACCCCTGCGGCAGATCCTGCGCGAACGCGTGCTGCCGCCCGTGGCCGCCCTCGTCCTCGTCCTGCTCGCCTGGCAGATCGCCTACGAGGCCGAGCTCAAGCCGGACTACCTGCTGCCGTCGCCGGCCGACGTGGGGCGGGCGCTGTCGGACCAGTGGTACGAGGGCACGCTGTTCTCCACGGTGTGGACGAGCATGCAGCGCGGCGCCCTCGGGTTCGTCGCGGCCGTCGCCATGGGGACGGCACTGGGGCTGCTGCTCGGCGCGGTGCGGCCGCTGCGGGTGGGGATCGGGCCCGTGCTGTCGGGGCTCCAGTCGCTGCCCTCGGTGGCCTGGGTACCGGCGGCGGTCGTGTGGTTCGGGCTCACCGACGCCACCATCTACGCGGTGGTCCTGCTGGGCGCCGTACCGTCCATCGCGAACGGGCTGCTGGCGGGCGTCGACCAGGTGCCGCCGCTGTATCTGCGGGCCGGGCGGGTGCTGGGCGCCACCGGGCCGGCCCGGGTCCGGCACGTCCTGCTGCCCGCCGCGCTCCCCGGCTACCTGGCCGGCCTCAAACAGGGCTGGGCGTTCTCCTGGCGCTCCCTGATGGCGGCCGAGCTCATCGCCAGCTCCCCAGAACTGGGCCTCGGCCTCGGACAACTCCTGGAGAACGCGCGCTCCTACCAGGACATGGCACTGGTCCTCGCCACCATCGGGGAGATCCTGGTGGTCGGCATCGCCGTCGACCTGCTGCTGTTCGCGCCACTGGAGCGCCGGGTGCTGCGGTCGCGGGGGCTGGCGGGAACACGGTCGTGACGGGCCGCTGCCGACCGTCAGAATGATCGGCTCGAAGGAGAACTCCAGTACGACGAGATACGTCGAAGTAGACTTAGACGTATCTCGTCGCAGTCGATGTACTGGAGGGCCGTGTGGGAAAGAGTCTGCCGACCAAGCCGGACGACGTGGTCGACCGGGACCGGGAGTGGGATCTGCTCGCGGAGTTCCTCACCGATCCGGACCCGGCGATGCGGCTCGGCATCGTGTCCGGGCGGCGGCGGCACGGGAAGTCGTACCTCCTTCAGGCCCTGTCCGAGCAGGTCGGCGGCTTGTACGTCACAGCGGTCCGGGAGGAGGGCCGACTGCCCGCGATCCAGCGGTTCAGTGACGCCGTCGCCACGCACGCGGGCCTGAGGCCGGGCAGTCTGCGCCTGACCGACTGGCGAGACGTGCTGTCCAATGCCCTTGACGTGACGGCCCGCTCGGCGCATCCGCTCCTGGTGATCGACGAGTTGCCCTACCTGCTCCAGCACTCGCCCGAGATCCCGGGACTGCTTCAGCAGCTCTACGACGAACGCCAGCGTGGCGCTCGATCTGGTGCCGGGCCGGGGCCCCGACTGATCCTGTGCGGCTCCGCGATGAGCGTCATGCACGAACTGCTCTCGGGAACCAAGCCGCTGCGGGGCAGGGCCGTGGTCGATCTACGGTTGGGCGCCTTCGACTACCGGGACAGCCGGGACTTCTGGCAGATCGCGGACCCGTTGACGGCGCTGAAGGTGCACGCGGTCCTGGGCGGGGCCCCCGGCTATCGCCCGGTGGCGGGCCGACCGCATCCGGATGATGGCTTCGACACGTGGCTGACCCGGACACTGCTCGATCCGGGCCGGGCGGTGTACTCGCGTACCGAGACCGAGTACCTGCTGCGCGAGGACCCGAGGATCACACAGCACACGCTGTATTACGACATCCTCACCGCGATCGCGAACGGGGCCACCACGCCCAGCAAGATCGGTGCCGCTCTGGAGCGTCCGCGCAATGCTGTCGCTCACCCCCTCGGAGTCCTGGAATCCACTGGCTACATCCGGCGCGAGCAGGACATCCTCCGCTCCAAGCACCCCGTCATCACCCTCGCCGACCCGGTGATCCGCTTCAACCAGCTCATCACCCTCCCGCAGGCCGCCGCGGTGGAACAGGGCTTCGCCGAGCAGGTCTGGCAGCAGGCCGCCCCGACCTTCAACTCCAAGATCCTCGGACCGCATTTCGAGGACCTGGCCCGCGACTTCACCCGTCGCTACGCCCACACCCTGCTGCCCGCCGGCCTGCCCGGTCCGGTCGGCACCACGGAGGTCGCCGACCAGGCCGCCCGGACGAAGCACGAGGTCGACGTGATCGCCCTGGCCGCCGGTGAGCGCCCGCAGTCTCCCCGCGCGCGGATCGCGCTGCTGGGCGAGGCCAAGGCGACGGCCGCACGTCGTGGGACCGGTGACTTGGAGCGCCTGGAACGCATCCGTGCCTTGCTCGAAGACCAGGGCCATGACACCGGTGCCGCCACCCTGGCCCTGTATTCCCTGCACGGCTTCCACCCGGACCTGGTCGACCTGGCAAACCGTCGCGACGATCTCCTCCTGGTCGACCTGCCTACCCTTTACGGCAGTTGACACCAAGAGGACGAGGACCGGAGATCAGGTTGCGTACCTTGTCCGCGGCCTCCACGTCCCGAGCCTATGGGGGCCAGGACGGCCGGCTCCTGGAACGGCGCCGCTGGGCGTGAGTACGCGCCCGGTCGAGAAACTCGCCGAGTCCCCCGGCGTCATACATCGCCGCAGGCCAGAGCGGTAAACCGCGGAGACGGCCGGGGCCGCCACCCCCCACAGGAGAGGCCCCGGCCGTCGCGCGGCACGGGCCGCGCGGCGGCCCGTACTTCCTACAGCGTCGGGCGGGCGTTTTCTGTCACACCCCCGCGGTCGGGTCTCGCATCACAAGCTTGTTGCACCTTGTACGGACATGGACGAGCAGCGGTTTCAGGTCGTAACGTGCCTTTCGCGCCGGGCGCGGAAAGTCGAATGATCACCGCGACCATCAAGGGCCCGAAGCCACGACCGACGTCACCACCGACGTCACGACGACTCGACCATGTCGCGACCATCGACTCGACCATGTATGAGGACTTAGCGGGTGCTGGGGGACGACGCGGAGCTGACAGCCGCGGTGCTTGCGGCACAGGACGGGGACGAGACCGCGTTCCGGACTGTGTACCGCGCCGTGCACCCACGGCTGCTCGGCTACGTCCGGACACTGGTCGGCGACCCGGACGCCGAGGACGTCACGTCCGAGACCTGGCTCCAGATAGCGCGTGACCTGGAGAGGTTCAGCGGGGACGCGGACCGCTTCCGCGGCTGGGCCGCCCGGATAGCCCGCAACCGCGCGCTGGACCACGTCCGTATGCGCGGCCGCCGCCCCGCCATCGGCGGCGACGAGACGGAGCTGACCGGCAAGCCCGCCGAGTCGGACACCGCGGGCGAGGCGATGGAGTCCATGGCCACCGACAGCACCCTCTCCCTCATCGCCCGGCTGCCGCAGGACCAGGCCGAGGCCGTCGTCCTGCGGGTGGTCGTGGGCCTCGACGCGAAGACCGCCGCCGAGACCCTCGGTAAGCGCCCGGGCGCCGTACGGACGGCCGCGCACCGCGGTCTGAAGCGGCTCGCCGAGCTTCTCGACGGTGATCCGGACGCGGCCGGTGTGCTGGACGCCCTGCCTCCGCAGCGAGAACCGCGCGACGGCGCGGTGACGTCCGCAGGTGTGACGCATATGCGCACCCGGACGCAGAAGGACATGTGATGGCCGACGAGCGCTGTGTTTTCCCGGGGGACACCCCCCGGACCCCCGGCCGGTGGCTGAACCGCGAAACAGCCGAGCGTCTGCTGAGCGGAGAGTCGCTCGAAACCGTCGACGCGGCCGACCGCGACCGGGCCGAACGCCTGGCGAAGACCCTCGACTCGCTCTCCGTGGAGCCCTCCCCGGGCGACGGTGAACTCCCCGGCGAGGCCGCCGCGCTGGCCGCCTTCCGCAAGGTCCGCGCGGAGCGCGCCGACGACCGGGCCGCCGAGCACGCCCCCGGCAACCGCACCGTCGGCCGCAGCGTCTCCGGCCACCGCACCCGCGTCCCCTCCGCCAACGGCGGGCTCGTCCGCATCGGCGGCCCGGACACGGACCCGCCGCGCCCTCACCGGGGCCGTGCCTGGCGTCTCGGGCTGGCCGCCGCGCTGACCGTGGGCATGGTCGGCGGGGTCGCCGCCGCGGTCGGCATCGGGTTCCTGCCGGAGATCGGCGGCACCGGGTCGGACCCCGCCGCCACGGTCTCGGCGGCGGCGACCCCGGACCGCCCGCTCGTCTCCCCGTCGCTCTCCGGCCCCCCGGCCGAGCCCCGGCCCGACGGCGGCGAGAGCGACACCGGCCGCAAGCCCCCGCGGGACACGGCACGTGAGGGTTCCGCGTCCCCCGGGACCGGCACCGGCACCGAGGACCGGTCCAAGCGGCCCGGCGCCTGGCGCGGTGCCCCCTCGGCCTGCCGCGACGTACGGGACGGCAAGAACCTGGACGCCGACCGCAGACGCACCCTGGAGGGCGCGGCGGGCGGCCCCTCGCTCGTGAAGGAGTACTGCGCGGGCCTGCTGACCCGCCCGGGCTCCGCCGACGGGCGCGGCAACAGCTCCGACAACGACGTCAGGAACGGCGGCGTCCGCAGGGACGACCGGGACGGCGGCGAAGGCGGCGACAAGGGCAGGGACCGGGACCAGGGCAGGGACCGGGACAGAGGTGGCGACGGGAGCAGGAACCGGGACGACCGGTACCGGCACCAGGGCAAGGGCACCGGCTTCGGTGGCCACCCCCTCGGTCACCTCGGCAACGGCAGCGGCATCGGCAACGGCAGTGGCGCCACCGGCCCGGCCAAGAGCCCCGCTGACCTGCGATTTTCCAAGACTTCGAATTTTTTCGCCGACAGGGTGTGACGTTTCCGGCCCCCCGGGCGCAGTAATGAGTGAGCCGACTGGTCATCGGCCGTCGCACAGAGCCGGGGTTCCCCCCGTACCCACGGCTCGTGCACCTCGGCGCGGGCGGGACACGTTCCCCCGGTCCCGCCCGCGCCCCGAATCACCCACACCCCGGCACCCCGCGCCTCACCAGTGGACGACGACCTTGTCGCCGTTCCTCACCTGCGCGAAGAGATCCGCGATCGCCGACTCGTCCCGGACGTTGACACAGCCGTGCGAGGCCCCGGCGTACCCCCGGGCCGCGAAGTCGGACGAGTAGTGCACGGCCTGGCCACCGCTGAAGAACATGGCGTACGGCATCGGCGAGTCGTAGAGCGTCGACACATGGTGGCGGGACTTCCAGTAGACGCTGAACACCCCCTCGCGGGTGGGCGTGTACTGCGAGCCGAAGCGGACCGGCACGGTGGTCACGGTCCGCCCGTCGATCATCCAGCGCAGGGTACGGCTGGTCTTGCTGATGCACAGCACCCGGCCGGTCAGACAGCGCGGGTCCGGAGCGTCGGCCGGCTGCCCGCCCATCAGGTACAGGTCCCAGGTGCCGGGCTCCCGTGTCATGTTCAGCAGCCGCTGCCAGGTGACGGTGTCCGTCTTCCCCGTCCGCGGCAGCCCGCGCTTGCCCTGGAAGCCCTCGACGGCCCGCTCGGTGAGGTCGTCGTACGTCCCGGTCGGCCCGTCGAAGAGCCAGGCGACCTGGCGCAGCCGGGCCTGGAGCTCGCGGACGTCCCGGCCGGTGTCGCCACGGGACCACAGGACGGCGGGCGCGGCCCGGGTGGCGGGCGGCGTCCGGCTCGGCCCGCCCGGGGCCGGGGCGTCGTCCGCGGGCGGCGTACTGCGTTGCGGCACCTCGATGCGGACCGGCCCCTGCGGCTTCCCGTCCTGGTCGGTGGCCTGGACCGTGCAGCCGCAGACGGCGGCCGTCGTCAGCGCCAGCAGTGCCGTGCACGCTCTCCCCATGCCCGTACTACGCATCCAGGCCCCCCGTCGTCTCACCGGTACCTCCCCGGATGTCTCCCCACGGACGACCGGTCGCGAACGGTTCCGGGGCGTCTTGGCCGAGACCGCAATACCGTGGAGGGCATGACGCGTGAGTCGGAGTCCGGACTGCCCATCGAACCCGTCTACGGCCCGCGGGACCTGGAGGGCTGGGATCCCGCGGAGAAACTCGGCGAGCCGGGGGCGTACCCCTTCACCCGCGGTGTCTACCCGTCGATGTACACCGGCCGCCCCTGGACCATGCGCCAGTACGCCGGCTTCGGCACGGCCACGGAGTCCAACGCCCGCTACCGACAGCTGATCGCCAACGGCACGACGGGCCTGTCGGTCGCCTTCGACCTGCCCACCCAGATGGGCCATGACTCCGACGCGCCCCTCGCGCACGGCGAGGTCGGCAAGGTGGGCGTCGCCATCGACTCGGTCGACGACATGCGGGTGCTGTTCGGCGGGATCCCGCTGGACCAGGTGTCGACGTCGATGACGATCAACGCCCCGGCCGCGCTGCTGCTGCTCCTGTACCAACTGGTGGCGGAGGAGCAGGGCGTCGGCGCCGACCGGCTGACCGGCACGATCCAGAACGACGTGCTGAAGGAGTACATCGCACGGGGCACGTACATCTTCCCGCCCAAGCCCTCGCTCCGGCTCATCGCGGACATCTTCAAGTACTGCCAGGCCGAGATCCCGAAGTGGAACACCATCTCGATCTCCGGCTACCACATGGCCGAGGCCGGCGCCTCACCCGTGCAGGAGATCGCGTTCACGCTGGCGGACGGCATCGAGTACGTCCGTACGGCGGTCGCGGCCGGCATGGACGTGGACGACTTCGCCCCCCGGCTGTCGTTCTTCTTCGTCTCGCGTACGACGATCCTGGAGGAGGTCGCCAAGTTCCGCGCCGCCCGCCGGATCTGGGCACGGGTGATGCGGGAGGAGTTCGGCGCGAGGAACCCCAAGTCGCTGATGCTGCGCTTCCACACACAGACGGCGGGCGTGCAGCTGACGGCCCAGCAGCCCGAGGTGAACCTGGTGCGCGTCGCCGTCCAGGGGCTCGCGGCGGTGCTGGGCGGCACGCAGTCCCTGCACACCAACTCCTTCGACGAGGCGATCGCGCTCCCCACCGACAAGTCGGCGCGGCTCGCCCTCCGTACCCAGCAGGTGCTGGCCTACGAGACGGATGTGACCGCGACGGTCGACCCCTTCGCGGGCTCCTACGTCGTCGAGAAGATGACCGACGAGGTGGAGGCGGCCGCGGTCGAACTGATGCGGAGGGTCGAGGACCTGGGCGGGGCGGTCAACGCCATCGAGCACGGTTTCCAGAAGGGCGAGATCGAGCGCAACGCGTACCGGATCGCCCAGGAGACCGACGCGGGGGAGCGGGTCGTCATCGGCGTCAACCGCTTCCAGCTGGACGAGGAGGAGCCGTACGAGCCGCTCCGGGTCGACCCCGCGATCGAGGCGCAGCAGGTCGAGCGGCTCGTGAGGCTGCGGGCGGAGCGGGACCGGGCCGCGGTGGACGCGGCGCTGGGCGCCCTGCGGAAGGCGGCGGAGGGCGAGGACAACGTCCTGTACCCGATGAAGGAGGCGCTGCGCTCCCGGGCCACGGTGGGCGAGGTGTGCAACGCGCTGCGCGGGGTGTGGGGCACATACGTCCCCTCCGACGCCTTCTGACCGACCGGTACGGCAGCGCCCCTTAAGGGGCGCGGGGCTGTATCGATGTGCGGCTCCGCCGCGTGAGCGCGATCAGCCACGACGAACCCGCAGACGAACACTCAGCCGCGGCCCCCCAAACCCTTCCGCACCGCCCGCGTGACGACCGGCGGCAACAGATCCACAGCCACCCGCCGAACAACCGACCGCCGCCGCTTCGGCACCGGCGAGGAAACCGACGTAGAAACCGGCTCAGGCACAGTGGCAACGTAATGCCGCGACCGTGGAAACTCCGGCGCCCGCATCCCCTTCGCCCGCGCCCGCACCAGCCGATGCCCCGCCGCGTGCTGCACGCTCAGCCCGACGTCCGACCGGCTCCGGAGCATCTCCAGCAGCTCGTCCTGGACCGCCTCGGGATCCCCCCACGTGCCGTACAGCTTCTGCGTGCTGAGGCAGATCGGCCGCAGCCCGCGGTTCAGCACCGCCTCCCACGTGGCGACCGAGACGCCGGGGGTGTGCTCGGAGCGGAAGTCGTCCAGGACGACGATGCCGTCGGGGAGCAGGATCTCGCGGGCGGCGCCGATGTCGTCGTGGACGTGCTCGTACAGGTGCGAGGCGTCGATGTGGACGAAGCGGCAGGTCTTCGCGGCCACCTCGCCGGAGATCACGGAGGTCGGTGCCTCGATCACCCGCGGCAGCTCGTCGTGGAAGGAGAGGTAGTTGCGCTCGAAGGCCTGGCGGGTGAGGGAGGAGTAGGACTTCGCGGTCTCGGCGCGGTTGGCGCCGTCCGGTGCCTCGCCGCCGAACAGGTCGCAGACGGTGAAGTGTTCGCCGTCCTGCAGGTGCCGGCCGAGGAGGATCGCGCTCTTGCCGAGGTACACGCCGAGCTCCAGCAGATCACCGCGGAAGCCGGCCGTCTCCTGCCGGTCGAGCAGCCAGGTGAACAGCACCTGGTCGAGCGGGGGGAACCAGCCGGGCACGTCCGCGTACTCGCCGGGCAGCCTGTCAGTGGGGTGTGCAGTCGCCATGCATGGGTATCTGCTCGCTGCGCGCCGGAGAATCGGTCGGCCGATTGAACGTCCCGTGAACAGCAGGACGCGCCCCCGCACACCGGCTCATCGCATCTTCGCCAGTGCCGCCCGCAGCCGTGGTGTCAGCGGCTTCTCGACGTACCGGTTCAGCAGCCAGGCGAGCAGCAGCATCGACAGGACGGTGAGCGCGAAGGTCTCCGCGGAGGGCAGCCCCAGGCCGATGTGCAGGGCGCGGACGACGACCCAGCCGAGATGTTCGTGGACCAGGTAGAAGGGGTACGTCAGTGCCCCGGCCACCGTCAGCCAGCGCCAGTTGGCCCAGTTCAGCCAGCCCAGCGCGATCGCCGCGACCGCGAGGAAGCCGAGGGCGACGACGAGGACGATGCCGAACGAGGTGCGGTGGGCGAAGGCGTTGGGGTCGGCCGCGTTCCACAGTTCCTTGACCGCGTAGTGCTGCCCGATCAGGAAGCTGACGGCCACGATGCCCCAGCCGTAGACGTCCTTGCGGTCGCGGTGGACGAGGTAGAGGCCGACACCGCCGATGAAGAAGGGGGCGTACTCCGGCATGAAGACGATGTCGAGCAGCGGCTGCTGCGCGCCCTGGGTGATGGCCGCCGCCAGGGTCCAGCCCGCGCAGAACAGGATCACGCGGCGGCGGGTGGCGCCGGGCAGGACCACGCACAGCGCGAACAGGGCGTAGAAGCGGACCTCCGCCCACAGCGTCCAGCACACGCCGAGGACCCGGTCCACGCCCAGCGGGTACTGGAGCATCGTCAGGTTGACGAGGGTGTCGCTCGGCGAGAGCGCCTTGTAGGTGACCATCGGCAGCGCGAACACGGCCGTCACCAGCAGTACGGCCGCCCAGTAGGCGGGCAGCAGCCGGGAGGCGCGGGAGGCGAAGAACGACTTCAGCGGTCTGCCCCAGCCGCTCATGCAGATCACGAATCCGCTGATCACGAAGAAGATCTGGACGCCGAGACAGCCGTAGGCGAAATAGTTGTGCAGGGTGGGGAACTGCTTTTCCGCCGAACTGCCCCACGCGTGGGTGATCTCGCCGCCGCGGCCGCCGTAGTGGTAGGCGGCCACCATCAGCGCGGCGACCAGGCGCAGCCCGTCCAGGGCGCGCAGGCGGGGTTCCGGACGAGGGGTCGTCCCTTCCGGCCGGCGGGGCTCGGTCGCGTCCAGGGGCGCGTCGGGCACCGGTCGGACGGTCATGCTGGTCACGAAAATCCCCTCACCGGGCATTCCAACAGGTACTTGCCAGCACGCTAGTCCGAATCACAGGGATGTCCCGGGCGCCCGGCCAACGATTGGCCGTCTGGTCCCGGTGAGTTCACCTGAATGTCGTTTTGGCTTCCTAAGTTTCCCCAGAATCCCCCCACGTCTCGGTAAACCCAAGAACACAGCCAAAGCTGGGTAAAAAAACAACAGGAGTGCCATGACGACAGTCCAGAAGAGGCGTGCACGTGCGCGTGGAGGGGAGCTGGACGAGTGCCTGCGCGCCTGCGCGGCGCACAGCGGCAAGGTCGTGGGCAGCGTCGACCGCCGCCGGGTCGAACTCGGGGAGCAACTGCGCAGGCTGCTGGTCGTCTGGGGGACGACCGGCGCCACCGCTCCCGCGCCGGCCCCGGCCGGCGGCGCGACCGCACTGCTCAAGCGGGCCGTGAAGGGTGCCGCGACCCCGGCCCCCGGCATCCCCTCCGAACTGCTGGACGCCCTGCTCGCCGTCGCCAACAAGGCCCTGGAGTGCGGTTATGACGACGAGTTGAACCTCGCCCTGGTCATCAGCGACACCGTCCTCGCCCAGCGGAAGAACTCCCGCGCCGGCTGGCGGCTGCGCGCCCGCCTCCTGGAGACCCTCGGCGAGGACGGCGAGGCCCTGGAGGCGTACGAGCGCTATCTCGCCCTCACCGACGACGACGGCTTCGGCGTCCGCGCCCGCATCGACGGCCTGCGCTCCGCGGCCGGGACCGAGCGCGAGCTGTACGCGCTGCTCGGGCGGCAGTGCCCGCGCGCCGGGGAGTTCACCGGCGCCCCGGCCACCGAGGTGTGGGCCGAGGGCCTGGCGGCACACGCCGTCGACGACTGGACCGAGGCCGAGCCCCGGCTCGTGGGAGCGCTCCTCTCGCTGGCCGCGGAGAACGCGCCGGTGCAGGACCGGCAGGAACTGCTCAGCCAGTACCTCGACCTGCGCCTCACCCGGGAGACCGACCTGCCCGCGCTCACCGAGGCCGTCGCCCTCTACGCCGAGCAGCGCCGCAACCGCATGCGCGGCCCCGTCGGCGACCCCACCGTCGGCGGCGTGCAGTGGATCACCCTCGGCGAGTTCCGCAACCAGATCGCCGGCAAGTCGATCTGCCTGATCGCCAACTCCGGCCGGGTCGGGTCCAGTTCGATGGGCTCGCGGATCGACGACTACGACCTCGTGGTCCGCTTCAACTCCTACCGGATCGACCCGAAGCACACCGGCGGCCGCACCGACATCCACGTCACCATCCACAAGCACGGCTTCAACTGGGACCAGCGCGTCACCACCCGGCTGGTGTTCGGCGGTGTCTCCGGCGACTGGAAGTACTCGCTGCGCAACCGCCTGGTGCCCGGCGCCCAGACCTACCTGGGCGACGAGTCGCTGCGCTGGCCCGTCCGTAACATCGGCAAGCTCTCCACCGACGTCTGGCCGTCCATCCCGACCTCCGGCTTCAACATGCTCTGGCTGCTGGACTTCCTGGACGTCAGCCCGACCCTCGACCTGATCGGCTTCGACTTCTACGAGAGCGGCGCCTACCGGGTGCCCGAGGCGATGAAGCTGGCCATCACGTCCGTGCACGAATACACCAGCGAGAAGGAATGGGTCATGCAGCGGGCCCAGAGCGTGACCGACATGAGGATCTCCCTGCGATGACCACGACCTCCCCGATATCCGCGGCCACCCGGGCCCCCGCGACCGACGCCCACGCCCTCACCGGCAAGCGCCGCATCGCCTTCGCCTCCTACGTCGACGAGAACTACCTCCCCGGCTTCCTCGTCCTGCTCAAGAGCCTCGCCCTGTCCAACCCGGGCGTGTGCGAGGACTTCGTCGTCCTCTACGACGACCTGCGCCCCGGCTCGATCGCGAAGATCCGCGACCTGCACCCGCGGATCGTCCTCCAGCGGGTCGACGCCGACCACTACGACGCGTACAAGAAGGGCGACCAGGACAACTACCTGGTCCGCAAGGCGTACTTCATCCTGGACGTCTTCCGGATCCGCGCGTACGACACGATCATCACGCTCGACACCGACATGGTCGTCCTCGGCGACCTCGGTGAACTCCTGCGCCTGCGCGAGGGGCTGGCGGCCGTCCCGCAGTTCTTCTACGGCCGGCACAAGCTCAACTCCGGGCTGCTGGTCATCCAGCGCGAGTACCTGACCGACGAGTTCTGCGCGAAGCTGGACCGCTGCGGGCGCTCCGGCGACTACGAGCTCGACAAGCACGACCAGGGCATCCTCAACGCCGTCCTGGACGGTGACTTCCTCCGCCTCGACGCCCGCTACAACTTCGTCAAGCGGCGGCTCTCCGGCGACCTGCCGGTCCCGGACGACACCGCGATCCTGCACTTCACCGGCCGCCACAAGCCCTGGCAGGGCGGCGAGAGCGGGTACTCCCAGGCGGAGGAGCGCTGGCGGTCGTACGACCTGGACGACGCCGACTTCCACGCCGAGTACCTCTCGAAGCAGGGCGGTCTCCACCACGACCTGCTCGTCCACTACGGCACCCCGCACGTGGCCCGCACCGGTGACGTCGAGGCCGCCCGCAAGGTGGCCGCCGCGCACATCGCGTCCGGCGACTACCAGGACGCCGTCGACATCCTGAGCGGTGTGCACATCCCGCTGGACGAGGCCTGGCCGCACGAGGTCCTCGGGCACGCCCTGATGAGCGTCTCCCGCTACGAGGAGGCCAAGACCCAGCTGCTGCTGGCCACCGCCGCCCCCAACCGGGCCGCCACCGCCTACGCCCGGCTCGCCCAGATGGCCTGGGTGCACGGCGACAACAGCGAGGCCCTGAAGTACGCCACGGCCGGCATGTCCGTCGACCCGACCCACCGCTCCAGCCGGCTGTGGGCGCAGCGCGCGGCGGCCGTGCCCGCGCAGGAACTCGGCGCGCCCGAGGACCAGTTGGCGCACGTCGCCTTCTACATGGACCGGCAGGGCAACGCGGGCGACAAGCTGCTCCCGGAGAGCGTCCGCTCCGCCTTCGGCCCGGACACCACCTCCCGCCGCTGGCACCCCGTGCACGCCCACCGCCTCTTCGACGAGGCCGCCCTGCAGCGGGTCAACCGCCGCCGGGGCCTGGTCATCGGCGGTGGCGGCCTGTTCATCCCGGACACCATGCCCAACGGCAACAGCGCCTGGCAGTGGAACGTCCCGGACGAGTTGCTCAAGCGCATCGACGTGCCCGTCGCGGTCTTCGCCGTCGGCTTCAACGCCTTCGACGGCCAGTCCTACCGGGCCGGCCGCTTCCGGGAGTCGCTGCGGCTCCTGGTCGAGCAGTCCTCCTTCTTCGGCCTGCGCAACCACGGCTCGATCGAGAAGGTCCGGGCCATGGTCCCGGCCCACCTGCACGGCAAGATCCGCTTCCAGCCCTGCCCGACCACGGTCGCCCGGCAGCTGGTGCCCGGCTGGCAGGACCCGGCCGAGCGCGACGACACCATCCTGATCAACGCCGCCTACGACCGCGCGGGTCTGCGCTTCGGCCACGACTACGGCTACTTCCTGGCCCAGATGGCCCAGGCGGTCCGGGACCTGGGCGAGCTGGCCGAGGTGCGGTGCGTGGCGCACTCGCTGGACGACGAGAAGATCGCCTTCGACCTGCGCCGCGAGCACGGCATCTCGCTGCCGGTCATCCCGATGTACGACTTCGAGAACAAGGAGATCCTCGACCTCTACGCCCGCACCAAGCTGGTCATCGGCATGCGCGGCCACGCGGGCATGATCCCCTTCGGCGTCGGCACCCCGATCATCAGCCTCATCTCGCACCCGAAGATGGCGTACTTCCTACGGGACATCGAGCGCCCCGAGTGGGGTGTCTCCGTCCACGACCGGCATCTCGCGGCGCGTCTCGTCGAGCGGTCGCGGGAACTCCTCGCCGACCACGCCAAGACGGTCGCCGACGTGCACGGCCGGCAGCGGGAGCTGTGGAAGGTCACCGAGGCGAACGCGGCCGACCTACGGGTCATCCTGGGCGGCTGACCCATGGCCACCGCCCTGGCCGACGAGGCCTCCGCCGAGGCCCGGCCGCGCCGGGCCGGCCGCCGGTCACCCCTGTGGTGGCCGGTGGTCGCCCTGCCCGCCGCGGCGGCCGTCGTGTACACGACGGTCACCCGGGGGCTCACCGGCGACCTGCACTACGTCCTCGCGGCCCTGCGCACCGGCCGCGCGGCCGGCTACTCCCCGTCCGAGGTCTTCACCCACCGCCCGTTCTTCTACCGGTGGTTCGTCGCCCTCCTCGACCGGCTCGCCTTCTTCGGCGGTACGACGGTCCGCGAGGCGACGATGAACCTGATCGGGGTCCTGCTCGCCGCCGCGGCCGCCTACGCGCTCCACGCGGCCCTGGTCCGCCGGACGAGCGGGCGCGAGGCCGCCCTGACGGCCGGCGCCACCGGCCTGGCCCTGGCGCTCGCGCCCCGCAACGACTTCCTCCAGCCCGAGTGGGCGGCGGTGGTCCTCACCGTGGTCGCCGTGGCCGCCGCACTCGGCCTCCGGCGCCCCTGGCCGGCGGCCCTGCTCGCGGCGCTCCCGCTCGGGCTCGCGGTGATGATGAAGTACTCCACGGCCGCGACCGCCGCGATCGGCGTGCTGCTTCTCTACACGGTCGACCGGGGCCGGGCGGTGCGGATCGCCGTGGTCGGCGTGCCCGGCGCGCTGGCGCTGTTCGGCATGAGCGTCCTGGCCGGGTCCCACGAGTGGCAGTGGACCGAGGACATGCCGCAGATCAACCAGTCGGCCCTGAGCCGTACCGGCATCCGCCCGCACTTCATCCTCGACCGTTCCCTGGACTTCCTCGCGGACCGCGCGATCGCCAGCCCGGTGCTGCTGCTCCTGCCGGGCGCGCTGCTGCTGGTCCTCACCCGGGTGCGGGGCCGGCTGCGGCGGGCCGAACTCCTCGCGGTGGCCGTGCTCGTCGGCCTCGCCGCGCAGGCCGTCGTGGTCGTCCAGGGCAACTGGTTCCTCTACCACGGGGCACAGATGCCCGTGGTGGCGGCGGTCCTGTGGGGCGTCGCGGTCGGGGGCGCCCGCCGCTCGCCGCCGTGGTGCTTCGGGGCGGTGTCCCTGCTGTACGGCGCGGCGCCCGTGCTCTACGCGCGGCTGCCCGAGGAGTCGCAGCGGTCGTGGGAGGTGGCGGTGGCGGCGCTGGTCGCGCTGCTCGCGGCCGTGTTGGACGTGGCGCTGGAGAAGAGAGGGCTCTGGAACCGGTCGGCCGTCCTGGTCGCCCTGTCCGGTGTCGTCCTGCTGACCGCGAGCATCTGGCCGGGCTCCCCGCACCTGGTGCAGTACGGCAAGGTCACCAGCACCGGCGCCGAGTACCTGCGCTCGCAGCGCAACGCCGCCGAGGACGCCGACCGGATCCGCGCCGAACTGCCGCCCGGTGCCCCGGTGCTGTACCTGGCCTTCGGCGAGGCGGCGTACGACCTCGGCCACCCGGCCCGGTGCCGCTACCCGATCGCCACGTTCCTCCAGCGCACCCGCTATCTGCCGGACGTGTCCGAGTTGAAGTCGTTCAAGGAGAACGCCGACTGCGTCGACCACGGCCCGGCTCCCTACGCGGTCCTGGAGCGGCCCTGGTTCCAGCCGGGCCGCGTCGACCCGGAGCTGTGGCGCCGGATCACCGCGGTCTACGACTGCCCCCGGGGCGGGAGCGAGCGGCTGGTGCTGTGCGTCAGGCGGTGATGCCGAGGCGTCAGCCGGTGACGCCCAGCGCGGCCGTCACCTCGCGGGCCATCGCCACCGAGTAGCTCTGCCCCCGGTCCTGCGGGTAGATCTGCGCCATCGTCGCCAGCGTGACCCGGCTCATGGGCGTCTCATGGGCCGGGATCAGCGCCCGGTACTCGGGCGTGACGACCGGCTGCGCGAACCCGGCCCTGGAGAAGTGCCAGTTCTTGATCCAGGCCGGGTCGAAGTCCGGGTTCACCCGCCGCAGATACGGCACGAACCGCTCCAGCAGCTCGGCCGGGTCGGTCGTGAACCGCCAGTCCTCGCGCTCCACGTAGTTGCCGACGTAGAGGATGTGCCGGCCGCCGTAGACGGACGGGTCGATCATCCGGGTGTGCTCGACCACCGCGAGGAACGGGAAGTCCGGCTCGTTGATGTTGAGCCAGTAGTACGGGATCACGCTGCGGTCCATTTCGAGGACGAAGCAGGTGGCGCCCAGGTACTGGTTCTTCCACACCGTGGCGTCGGCCGGCAGCCCGGCGGCCTTGGCGAAGGCGGGCTGCGGGGTGGTGACGATCAGTCGGTCGAAGTCGTACGCCGAACCGTCCGCGCACCGCACCGCCACGGTGTCGCCGTCCTGCCGTATCGACTCCACCGCCTTGCCGAACTCCACCTTGCCGCCGCGTTCCTCGATCCCGTCCCGCAGCGCCGCGTACACCCGCTCGAACCCGCCGTCCACATAGCCGAGTTCGAAGGTCCGGCAGTGGATCCGGGCCCACAGCCAGGCCATCGACACCTGCTCGGCGCGCTCCCCGAACTTGCCGCGCAGCAGCGGCTCCCAGATCGCCGCCGTCGCCTTCTTCCCGGCCCAGCGCCTGAGCCAGGCCAGCGCGGTGAGGTCGCTGAACCGCTCGCCGTTGCGCACCGCCTTCAGCACCGCCGAGGAACCGGCGAAGCGTACGGCGTCCACGGGGCCGAAGTCCGGGAAGCGGAGCATGTCGACGGGCGTGGTGAAGTCGATCATCCGTCCGCCCCGGTAGATACCGGTGGTCGGCCGGTGGAAGCGCAGCGCGTCCCCGAGCCCCAGCTCCTCGATCAGGGCGATCATCGCCTTGTCGCTGCGGAAGATGTGGTGGTAGTAGCGCTCCAGCGGGACCCCGCCCACCTCCAACGAGGCCGCGAGCCCGCCGAGTTCGTCCGCCGCCTCCAGGAGGGTCACCCTGTGGCCCGCGCGTACGGCGTCCCAGGCGGCGGTCAGGCCCGTGGCACCCGCGCCGACGATGCCGAGGTTCATCCGAAACTCCATTTTCTGTTGAGCACGAACTGGAGCGCCAGGACCAGCGGCAGCGAGGCCGCCTTGACCACGTTGGCGTCGATCCCCAGGCCGTCGGTGAAGGCGAGGAAGAGCAGGTTCGTCAGGACGATTCCGGTCAGTCCGACGGCGTAGAAGCGCAGGAAGCGCACGAGCAGCCGGTCGCGGCGCTCGAAGGTGAACCGCGCGTTCAGGACGAAGTTGTTGGCGATGCCCACGGTGGTGCTGATCGCGTTGGCGAGCTGTTCGTCCATCCCGGCGGTGTTGTGCAGCAGCAGGAAGACGACGAGGTCGAGTGCGACCCCGCTGCCGCCGATCAGGGTGTAGCGGACCAGCTGGCGCAGTGTCCTCGGTGGCGCCGCGGCTTCCTCAACGGCCGTCATCGTCGCCGCCGATCACCTCGCGCACCAGATACAGCGGCCGCCCCTGCGCCTCGCTGTAGATACGCCCTATGTAGGCGCCGATGACCCCCAGGGACAGCATCTGCGTGCCGCCCAGGAACAGCACGACGCACATCATCATGGTCCAGCCGGAGACGGTGATGTCGGGCCGGAAGAACTTCATGGCCAGCGCGTAGAGGATGCCCAGCAGGGAGAGGGCGAGCACCACGAACCCGAGCCGGGTGATCATCTTCAGCGGTGTGGTGGAGAAGCTGGTGACGCCGTCCACGGCGAGGCGGGCCATCTTGCGCAGCGGGTACTTCGTCTCGCCCGCGAAGCGCTCGTCGCGGTCGAAGGCCACCTCGGTCTGGCGGAAGCCCATCGAGGCGACGATGCCGCGCACGAACCGGCTGCGCTCGCGGTACCGGCACAGCTCGGCGGCGACCTTGCGGTCCAGGAGCCGGAAGTCCCCGGTGTCCAGCGGGATGTCCACGTCGGTGGAGGCCCGCAGCACCCGGTAGTACAGGTGCGCGGTGGCCCGCTTGAACGCGGTGTCCTGCCGGGTGCGCCGACGCGCGTGCACGATGTCCGCGCCCTCGCGCCAGGCGTCGACCAGCTCCAGGCTGACCTTCGGCGGGTCCTGGAGGTCGGTGTCCATCACGATCACCGCGTCGCCGCCGGCGAGGTCCAGGCCCGCCGTGATGGCCAATTGGTGCCCGAAGTTGCGGGCGAGGTCGACCACCCGGACGCGGGGGTCGTGCCCGGCGAGTTCCCTGAGGATCGCCAGCGAGCCGTCGGTGGAGCCGTCGTTGACGTACACCAGCTCCGCGTCGAGGTCGGGCCGGCCGGCCAGGGCCGCCGTCAGCTCGGTGTGGAAGGCGGCGATGCCGTCCCGCTCGTTGTAGACGGGCAGGACGTATGAGATCAGCGGCCGGCGGGCGGGCCCCGGCTCCACCGCCGCGAGCGCGACGGGAGCCGGGGGCTGCGCGGACGACCGTATGTCCTGCTGGGTCATCTGGACCCGTCCGCGGTATCGAACGGGTGGGACCCGAAAGGTGTTTGACGCATTGGTGGAAGCTATGGAGGCTTCGTGAACCCCGGGAGAACGGCTCAGCCGTGGGGCGTGAACAACAGGTTCCTCGTCTTCGGCGGGCGGGACGCGGTCGAGGGGACGAGCGTGCCGTCGTGCTCGGTGACCCAGTGGGCGTCGTAGCCGAGGGGTTCGAACTCGGCGAGCAGCGGGTCCAGGGGCGCACCCACCAGGGCTTCCAGCAGTACGGCCGGCCGGTCCCGCTTGAGCACCTGCCGGGCGCCCTTCAGCACCGACATCTCGTGGCCCTCGACGTCGATCTTGACGAGGTCCACCCGGGTCTCGGCGAACACGTCGTCCAGGGTGAGCAGCCGGATGCGCTTGAGTTCGGCGTCGGCGGCGGCGCCCTCCAGCGTGGAGCCGGTGGAGAGCAGGTTGCCGGCGAAGCGGACACTGATGTCGGCCCAGCCCGGCTGGTCGGAGACGCCGGCCTGGTGGAGCCTG
This sequence comes from Streptomyces lincolnensis, assembly GCF_021173675.1. Taxonomy (GTDB): domain Bacteria; phylum Actinomycetota; class Actinomycetes; order Streptomycetales; family Streptomycetaceae; genus Streptomyces; species Streptomyces lincolnensis_B. The sequence continues at coordinate 52,055 of NZ_JAIHON010000004.1, forward strand.
ACATTCTGGACGCCGTTCGAGCGGACGTTCACCGAGAGGCGGGCGTGGACCTGGTCCACCGGCTCGAACGCGTGCACCGTCGCCTTCGGGGCCGCGAGCGCGGCGATCAGCGAGAAGTACCCGACATGGGCGCCGACGTCGGCGATGGTCCTGCTCCGCGCGGCCAGCCGGGCCCAGGTGGCGAGGGAGCCGGGCTCGTAGCCGAACCGCCCGTTCCACAGGGTGTCGAGGGCGACCGCGTCGTCGTTCACGCAGAACATGACGAACGGTGGGCAATGGGGAGAATCGATCTCGGCGAAGCCCCGATAGGGGAACTTCTTCCGATGGGTGCGAATGATGTCACCGGTCGCCACCGGCCGGACGGACGGTGCGTGAGCCAGCATGCGGGCGTTGGCTTCTTCGAGCTGGGGGATACGCATTCGGCGATCGTAGGACCGCCCGCGGGGCCTGTCCCGGCCTCCGGCGGAAATCGAAAAGACGAAAAGGTCGGATCGCGGGCGTACGGTCCGACCTTTTCCGGTGATCTGCTTTTCGGTAACTCCGAATTCATCCCTGATTCACTCAGCGGCGCACGGCCTTCTTCAGTGCCCGCGCCCTGCGCACGACCCGGCGGGCCGTGGCATTGCGGGGCAGAAACGCCAGCCGCTCCGGAATTCCGCCGGGCAGCCCCAGCGAGGTGAGCCGCTTGCGCTTGAAATAGCGCTGGGTGCGCTGCCGGAACTGCTTCGACAGATACCGCTCCGCCGCCGGGCGCAGACTCGGGTAGATCTGCGGCTGCATGCTGAAGCCGACCGCGGTGACCAGGCCGTTCAGCTCGTCCTCGGGCAGCGCGTCCTCGCCCGCGCGGGACTCCAGGTCCGGCAGCACGGCGTCGGCCAGCAGGGCCGGGACCCGGTTGCTGTTCTGGTACGGGGTCAGGCGGTCCAGGAGCCGCTCGGTGCCGATCCGGGCCACCGGAAGGTCGTAGAACGTGGACGCCGTGAACAGGGCGGTCGAGAAGCAGCCGACCACGAGCGCGGGCCGGGCCTTCTCGAACAGCACCTCGGCGAGCACCGGGGTGTCCAGCACGGTGAGGTCCACGCCGAGCTTGGCGGCCTCGGTCTCCAGGGCGCGGCTGTACCGGGCCGGCGCGGTGGGGTGCGGCTTGAACACCACCGACCGGTGCCCGCGCTCGACCGCGCCGCGCATCATCCGCACGTGCAGGTCCTCCTCCTCGGCGGGGGAGAGGATGTTCAGCGCGGACAGGTACTGGCCCAGCAGCAGCGCCGCGTCGTCCGGCAGCACGGGCAGGTCCGGCAGGGCCGCGGTGAGTTCGCCGAGCACCTTGAGGAAGGCCGTCGTCGGCACCACGGCCGGCGGCACGTCGAACTCGGTCAGCAGCATCGGCGTCAGGCCCGGCACCAGGTCCAGGTGCAGCAGCCGGCGCACGCGGGTGCCGACCAGCGGGTCGAGCTTGTTGCGGGTGGGGCCGTAACTCATCAGGCCGTCGGCGTAGACGTCGACCGGGGCGCCGGTGAACAGCTGGGCCACCGTCAGGGCGGGCGTGACCTGGATGGACTCCAGGACCAGCTCCACCCGGTCCTCGCCCAGGCCCCACAGCAGCCGCAGATAGCGCTCGAAGAGCGGGATGTCGTCGGCGCGCGGGGTCCAGGAGCCGGGGTGGAAGGGGCGGATGGCCTCGTTCCAGGACAGCACCTCGTCGAAGTGGCTGCGCAGCGGCTCGAAGCCCGGCATCTGGTCCAGGGACGGGGTGGTCTCCGGGGTGGTGGAGTTGTTGAAGACCAGCAGCACCCGGCGGTCCGGCTCCGCGAACAGGTCGGAGTCGATCGCGGCGGCCAGCGTGGCCACGCCGTACAGCGTGGAGGCGCAGAAGACCTGGGTGGTGCGCGGGCTGGTACGGGACATCAGGCGGCCGCCTTCGCAGTGGTGACCCGGCGCCGCAGCCGGCGCAGCTTCGCGGAGCGGTTCAGGTCCATGGTCTCGAGCACGTCACCGAGCGCGCCCTGCGGCATGCGCTTTATCGCCGCCGCGCTCATCGCCCGCAGCTGCTTGGCCACCGCCGGCTCCCACTTGGACTCGTCCGAGAGGTGGTGGGCGATGATCGCGCAGTAGGTGCGCACCGCCTTCGGCAGCAGCTTGTCGGCGTCCGGGTCCGCGGCCGTCTCCTCGATCACCTGGTCGAAGGCGCGGATGAAGTCCAGCTGGCGGGCGTCCCCGATCTGCGTCAGGGAGGAGGCCACCCCGCGCCGGTAGAACACGCCGAGCAGGCTGACCACGGCGAACGACTCCGCCTCGCGGTGCAGCTTCCAGATCCACGGCCGGTCCTCGGCCGTGCGCAGCCCGTCGGTGAAGTGCAGCAGGCCCTTGTCGAGCAGGCGGCGGTGGTAGGCGCCGGCCCAGGCGTAGGCGTAGTCCACCGAGGTGCTGCGGTGCGCGGGCAGGATCGCCTCCCGCGGGTTGAGCACCTGGTCGCGCAGACCGACCGGCGCGCGGTGCACGCTGCGGGCGCGCGCGGTGGCCTGCACATGGTCGGTGCGCACGAAGTCGCAGCCCAGCTCCTCGATGGCCGACACCAGTTCGGTGAGGTAGCCCGGGGCCAGCCAGTCGTCGCCGTCCAGGAACGTCAGGTACTCGCCCCGCGCCGCGTCCAGGCCGGTGTTGCGGGCGGTGGCGAGTCCGCCGTTCTTCTCGTGGCGGATGTAGCGCACCTGCGCGACATCCGCCAGTTCCTCGGCCGCACGTTCGAGAATTGCCGGGGTTTCGTCCTTCGATTTGTCGTCGACGAGCACGAACTCGAAGTCCCGCCGGGCGTTCACGCGAAGGCTTCTGAGGGTGTCCGGGGCGTATTGCTGCACGTTGTAGAACGGCACGATCACGGAAAGCTTTGGCACCTGCAAAACGTTAGAAGGCCGCCCGGCAGCGCAACTTTCCGGTGAAGGTACGGAGGGTGAACTCAATGTGTCGGAACGGTGCATCCCGTGTACTTCCCGGTCTTCGACGGGCCAGTTCGGCTCGCGGTGGGCTGTTGTTAACTTTTCGTTGAGTCGCGGTTGGGCCATACCTAGGAATTGCTTCCTAGCGTCTTCCTCGTGCCGCCAAGTACAACGAAGCTCCCGCGCATCGCCGTCCTCGCGGACTCGGACACCCGCTGGAAATGGGGTGCGCTGACCGCCGACCGCCTCGCTCCCGGCCCGTCCATGGAAGCCGGACCGCGCGAGGCCGCGCAAGTCCGCCCCTCGCTGAGCGGATTCCTGCTGCGCGGACGGGCCACGCCCACCCCGCGCCAGCTGCGCGAAGTGGGAGTGACCGCCGACTCCCTCCGGGAGGTCACCGCCGTGGAGTTCCTGCGCGCGATGGCCGAGGAGGAGTACGACGTCGTCGTCATCGCCCTCGTCGGCGGTGGCGTCCAGGCCATGCTGCACGGCCTGGCACGCGTCTGGGCCGACCGCGACAAGCGCCCCGTCGTCGTCACCGGGTACGTCGGTGTCGTCTACGAGAAGCTCGCCGACGGTCTGCTGCTGCGGCACGGCGCGGACCTCGTCCTCGCCAACTCCCGCCAGGACGCCGAGCGTTTCCGCGCGGTCTACGAGGGCGTGGGCGCCGACGCCTCCTCCGTGACCGAGGTGGCGCTGCCGTTCCTCGGCGGGGACACCTACACCGGCGAGCACGACCCCTACCGGGTGGTCTTCGCGGTCCAGCCGTCCGTGCCGGACAACCGCCGCGACCGCGTCTACCTGCTGGAGCGCCTGGTCCGGCACGCACGACTGCACCCCGAGCGCGAGGTGCTGCTCAAGCTGCGCTCCAGGCCCGGCGAACACACCACCCACATCGAGGAGTTGCCGTACCAGAAGCTGGTCCAGCGCCTCGACCCGCCGGCCAACTTCCGCATGGTCTACGGCCACATGGGCGAGGTCCTGGACCGGACCGACCTGCTGGTCACCATCAGCTCCACGGCCGCCCTGGAGTCCCTGCACCGCCGTATCCCCACCGTGGTCCTCACCGACCTCGGGGTGCGCGAGGTGCTCGGCAACCACCACTTCGTCGGCTCCGGCTGCCTCGCCTCCTGGGACCAGCTGGACGCCGGACACCGGCCCACGCCGGACGAGGAGTGGGTGGCCCGGCAGGGCGTAGTGGCCGACGGCTCCTACGCGACCGCCTTCGACGCGGCCCGCGAGCGCATCGCCAAGCTGCTGGCCGCGCCCGAACTGCCCCCGCTGGCCCCGTACTACACCCCCGAGACCGCCCCCGGTTACCTCCCCGGCATCCTCGCCCGCCACCACCTCGGCCCCGACGGCACCCCGCTTCCCGGCGCCCCCGCCGCCGACAAGGACCCGGGCCCGGTCCGCCAGATCGTCCGCCGCGCGGCCCGCGGCGCCTACCGCCACGGCGTCCAGCGCGTGGCCCCGGTCATCCGCCGGATGGGGGAGCTGTGAGCGGCCAGCCACGCCGCCCCGAGCCGCGAACGGCGCCGCCCCGCACGGCAGCCCCGCGCGCCGCGCGCCCCTGTACCCACGCACCGCAGACCGACGGGGCCCGTCCCGAGGTGCTGCCGGCCGTGGCGCCGGTCCGTGTTGGCGGGCCGCGGGCGGGTCGGGTTCGTCCCGGCGGGCTGCCGGCCGTGGCGTTGGTCCGTGTTGGCGGGCCGCAGACGGGTCGGGTCCGCGTCGAGCCTTTGGCCGTGGCGTTGGTTCGCGGTGGTGGGCCGCGGGTCAGTCGGGTCCTTCCTGACGGGCCGTCGGCCATGCCGGTCCGCCCCGACCAGCCGTCGGCCATGCCGGTCCGCCCCGACCGGCCGACGACCACGCCGGTCCGCCACGGCGGGTCCCGGAGCGCGTGGTCCCACGACAACGAGCCGCAAGCAGGGCGGGCGCGGGAGGACGAGCCGTGCGTCGCCTGATCTCTCAAGGAGCAGATCCCATGACCAACCCGGAAGCGAGCCGGGGCACGTCCGTGCGCCGCGTCCTCGCGGTGATCCCCGCGCGCGGCGGCTCCAAGGGCGTGCCCGCGAAGAACCTCGCCCCCGTGGGCGGCGTCCCGCTGGTGGCCCGTGCCGTACGGGAGTGCCGCGCGGCCCGGCTGATCACGGACGTCGTCGTCTCCACCGACGACCAGGCCATCGCGGCCGCCGCCCGCCAGGCCGGCGCCGAGGTCGTGCTCAGGCCGGCCGCCATCGCCGGGGACCTCGCGACCTCCGAGGCCGCCGTGCTGCACGCCGTGGACGCCCACGAGGCCCTGCACGGCGCGGCCGTCGACGTGGTGGTGTTCGTGCAGTGCACCAGCCCGTTCCTGGTCCGCGAGGACATCGACGGGGTGGCCGCCGCGATCGTCGAGAACGGCGCCGACACCGCCGTCACCGTGGCCCCCTTCCACGGCTTCGTCTGGCGCGACGCCGAGTCCATCGAAGAGGCGACCGCGCCGGGCAGCGTCTCCGAGGCCGACGCGGCCGTCGGCGGCGGCTACGGCGTCAACCACGACAAGTCCTTCCGCCCCCGCCGCCAGGACCGCCCCCAGGACCTCCTGGAGACCGGCGCCGCCTACGCGATGGAGGCCACCGGCTTCCGCAAGCACCAGCACCGCTTCTTCGGCCGCACCGAACTCGTGCGCACCGACCCCGCCCGCGTGCTGGAGATCGACGACCCGCACGACCTCGCCCGCGCCCGGGCCCTCGCGCCGCTCTTCGACGCGGACCGCCCCGGCGCCCTCCCGACCGCCGACGACATCGACGCGGTCGTCCTCGACTTCGACGGCACCCAGACCGACGACCGGGTGCTGATCGACTCCGACGGAAAGGAGTTCGTCTCCGTGCACCGCGGGGACGGCCTCGGCATCGCCGCCCTGCGCAGGAGCGGGCTGCACATGCTGATCCTCTCCACGGAACAGAACCCGGTCGTCGCCGCCCGGGCCCGGAAGCTCAAGCTCCCGGTCCTGCACGGCATCGACCGCAAGGACCTCGCCCTGAAGCAGTGGTGCGAGGAGCAGGGCATCGCGCCGGAGCGCGTGCTCTACGTCGGCAACGACGTCAACGACCTCCCGTGCTTCGCCCTCGTCGGCTGGCCCGTGGCGGTCGCGAGCGCCCACGACGTGGTACGCGGCGCCGCACGTGCGGTCACCACCGTCCCCGGCGGTGACGGCGCGATCCGAGAGATCGCCAGCTGGATCCTCGGCCCCTCTCTCGATTCCCTCAACAGTTAAGGAACGGCAATAGCCATGTCTGCTCTCAACTCCCGCCTCCGCACCTTCGGCACCGAGCGCATCGCCGGTCCCGGCCAGCCCGTCTACATCTGCGGCGAGATCGGCATCAACCACAACGGCGAGCTGGACAACGCCTTCAAGCTGATCGACGTGGCCGCCGAGGCCGGCTGCGACGCCGTCAAGTTCCAGAAGCGCACCCCCGAGATCTGCACCCCGCGCGACCAGTGGGACATCGAGCGCGACACCCCCTGGGGCCGGATGACGTACATCGACTACCGCCACCGCGTGGAGTTCGGCGAGGACGAGTACCGCCAGATCGACGAGTACTGCAAGGAGAAGGGCATCGCCTGGTTCGCCTCCCCGTGGGACACCGAGGCCGTCGCCTTCCTGGAGAAGTTCGACGTCCCCGCCCACAAGGTGGCCTCCGCCTCCCTCACCGACGACGAGCTGCTGCGCGCCCTGCGCGCCACCGGCCGCACGATCATCCTCTCCTCCGGCATGTCGACCCCGAAGCAGATCCGCCACGCGGTCGAGGTCCTGGGCAGCGACAACATCCTTCTCTGCCACGCCACCTCGACCTACCCGGCCAAGGCCGAGGAGCTCAACCTCCGAGTGATCAACACGCTCCAGGAGGAGTACCCGAACGTCCCGATCGGCTACTCCGGCCACGAGACCGGCCTGCAGACCACCCTCGCCGCGGTCGCCCTCGGCGCCACCTTCGTCGAGCGCCACATCACCCTCGACCGCGCCATGTGGGGCTCCGACCAGGCCGCCTCCGTCGAGCCCCAGGGCCTGACCCGCCTGGTCCGCGACATCCGCACCATCGAGGCCTCCCTCGGCGACGGCGTCAAGAAGGTCTACGAGTCCGAGCTCGGCCCGATGAAGAAGCTGCGCCGCGTCACCGGCGTCGTCGCCGAGGCCGAGATCGCGGCCGCGGCCGGCGAGCCCGTCGGCGTCTGAGTCCCAGTCCGACACCCCCCACAAGAGAACACCCACGACGGGACGGTCGTACGTAGATGAGCCGCCGCGCCGGGTCCACCGGCCCCCACACTCTCGCCTTCGTCGAGAGTCCGGTACAACTGCTGAACGTGCTGGAGTGGGCGCACGAGCGCTCACCCGGCGCGGGGCTCACCCTCGTCGTCCTGTCCCCGATCGACCCCATGACCCGCGGCCAGCTGCGCCGCATGGCCGAACTCGCCCGCGAGGAGGGCCACGAGGTCCGCTGGGAGGAGGCGCGGGGCGGGGCCATGGCCCCGTTCCACACCATCGGCGGCCTGGCCGGCATGCTGCGCCGGGCCGACCGGATCGTCCTGGGCGACCCCTTCTCCCGCTACGTCCAGCTGCTGCTGACGATCACCCGCGCCCGTGACCTGGTCGTCGTCGACGACGGCACCGCGACCATGGAGTTCGTCTCCCAGCTCGCCAGCGGCGAGCGCCTGGTGCGCTGGCACCGCAAGGGCGGCCGCCCAGGACCCCGCGACCTGGTCTTCGCCCCGGTGTCCTCGGCCGCCCGCAAGCGGCTCACCCCGAACGAGCACCGCCAGGTGGAGATCTTCTCCTCCATGCCGATGGAGGAACCCCCCTTCGGCGTCGTGGTCACCGCCAACACCTTCGCCTGGACCCGCACCCGCTTCGGCCCGCCCCGCATCACCAAGGGCGCCGACATGGTCGGTACATCCCTCGTCGAGACCGGTGTGGTGGACGCCGACCACTACCTGGAAGCCGTCTGCTCCCTGGCCAAGACCCACGGCGCCACCCGCTACTTCGCCCACCGCCGCGAGAGCACCGACAAGCTGCACCGCCTGGCCGTGGAGACCGGCCTGGAGATCGTCCGCCCCGACCTCCCGCTGGAGCTGATCGCCCGCCGCGGCCCCGTCGGCCGCACCATCCTCAGCTTTCCGTCGACGGTGGTGCACACCCTGCCGTTGGCGTTGGTCGGCACCGAGGTCCGCGTCGCCGTCTGCGACATCGACCCCGCCTGGCTCACCGACAGCGCCTCACCGAGGGCCCAGGGGTTCCTGTCGGGCGTCACGGGGACGGCCCGGGACGTGCACCGGCTGTCGTCGGTGGCGAGAACGGCGTAGGCGGCGCCCCGGGCCTGATTCCGGCACGCCCTAGCCGGGCTTCCTGGCCAGCACGAACGCCCGCGGGCGGACCTCGTCCTCGTACGGCTCCCGCAGCATCCGGGCCAGGACGGTCAGGCCCGCCTTCTCGACCTGCTCCGCCACGGTCTCCGGCGTGCGCCAGAAGTAGTCGAGCGAGATGGTCCGCCCGAAGCGCTCCTCCAGATGGGCCCGGCCCTCCTCGTCCCCCGACTGGAAGACCAGCAGGACGTGCCCGCCCGGCACCAGCACCCGGTGGAACTCGGCGAACACCCCGGGCAGCTCCTCGTCCGGGAGGTGGATGATCGAGTACAGGGCGGTGATCCCGCCGAGTGTCCCGTCCGGCAGGTCCAGGGACGTCATCGACCCCACGTGGAAGCGCAGCCCGGGATGCGCCCGGCGGGCCAGCTCCACCATCCGGGGCGACAGATCCACCCCGAAGACCGGCAGCCCCAGCGCGTCCAGCCTCGCGGTGACATACCCGGGACCGCTTCCGAGATCGGCCACGGGCGCGGTCCCGCCGGCCCGCACCAGCTCGGCGAAGGCGGTCAGGAGGGCCCCCTCCAGCGGTCTGCCGCCGAGCCCGTCGGGGTGCAGCTCGCTGTAGGCGTCGGCGATCACGTCGTAGGAGTCCTGGGCGGCCTGTATGAAATCCGCCTGTATGAAGTCCGGCCGTATGAAGTCCGGGTTCTCGTCACTCACGGTGTCGAACCTAGCGACCGCCCCGCCGCCCCGCCCGGCACTTCACCGGGGCCGCACCCGGAGTTCTCCCGTCCGCCGCCGGCGTGCCGGGTCAGGGGTCCTCGGCGGTCCAGGTGAAGCCGCCGAGCGCTCCGGTGGGGGAGTCGGCCGGACCGGGCTCGGTGACCTCGTCCACGGCCCGTTCGCCCCGTCGGCGCAACAGCCACACCCCGGTCGACAGCAGCCACCCGGCCAGGATCATCACGACGAGCGCGGCCAGGGCCAGCCCCAGCGTGCCGAAGACGCCGACCCTCGCCAGGAGCCCCGGCACCTGCTCCTCCCCGCAGCCGCAGGCCTGCCAGGGAGCCGTCGTCGGGGTGGTCGTCATGAGGACGGGATGCCCCGGCCGGCCGTACCGGGCACGCAGCGTCGCGAAGCCGTTGCGCGGCGGTGATGATTCCGGGATCCCGCGCCGTTTCCGTGTCCGCGCGGTCCCGACAGGTGAACAGATCGGCCTCCGATCCGCCCGGCGTGGTATCCGTGAAGGAAGGGGTGGTGCCCTCCGGCAACCACCTGGCCGAGGAAATCGGCCGAGTGTACCCACCCCGAACGGTACATATGCGTCCGGCGGTCAGATTTTTCTCCCCTAACGGGTTGAACTTTTGTTGATCGAGGGTCAGTTGACCCATCGGGCGTCCTACCCTTCAGAGGGTGAAGCAATTGATGTCGCCAGAGTCCGAGGCCGATCTCCCCGGGGAAGCCGTGCTTCCCGGAGCGCTGCCCGAGGCGCTCCGCGCCGAACTCGTCGCCTTCCGTCGCGACCTGCACATGCACCCCGAGCTCGGCAACCAGGAGTTCCGCACCACCGCGGCGATCAAGGAACGGCTCGAGCGAGCCGGTCTGAAGCCGCGGGTGCTCGCCGTGGGGACCGGGCTCGTGTGCGACATCGGCGACTGGGACGGCGGCCGCCCCATGCTCGCCCTGCGCGCCGACATCGACGGCCTGCCCATCCCGGACACCAAGAGCGACTGCCCGTACCGCTCGACCGTCCCGGACCGGGCGCACGCCTGCGGCCACGACGTCCACACCACCGTGGTGCTGGGCGCCGGCCTGGTCCTCGCCGAGCTGCACCGCCGGGGGCTGCTGCCGCGGCCCGTGCGGCTGCTGTTCCAGCCCGCCGAGGAGGTGCTGCCGGGCGGCGCCGCCGACGCCATCGACTGCGGGGTGCTCGAAGGCGTCGGGAAGATGATCGCCGTGCACTGCGACCCCCGGGTGGACGCGGGCCGGATCGGCCTGCGCGAGGGTGCCATCACTTCCGCCTGCGACCGGCTGGAGATCGCGCTCGACGGACCCGGCGGCCACACCGCGCGCCCCCATCTGACGACCGACCTCGTCACCGCCGCCGCCCGGGTCGTCACCGACGTGCCCGCGCTGGTCGCCCGCCGCGTCGACACCCGCGCCGGGCTCGCCGTGACCTGGGGCCGTATCGAGTCGGGCCACGCCCCGAACGTGATCCCGCAGCACGCCGAGCTCTCCGGCACCGTGCGCTGCCTCGACATCGACGCCTGGAAGCAGGCGCCCGACATCGTGGTCGCCGCCATCGACGAGGTCGCCAACCTGCACCGCGCCAAGTCGGAGATCAACTACGTCCGCGGTGTCCCGCCCGTGGTGAACGACCCGGCGGTGACCGACCTGCTCCGCGACGCCATGACGGTCCGCCGCGGCGCCGACGCGGTGGAGGGCACCGAACAGAGCCTCGGCGGCGAGGACTTCTCCTGGTACCTCCAGCACGTCCCCGGCGCCATGGCCCGCCTCGGCGTCCGCACCCCCGGCGAGCGCACGGTCCGCGACCTCCACCAGGGCGACTTCGACGCCGACGAGTCGGCGATCACGGTCGGCGTGGAGCTGTTCACGGCCGCGGCGATGCTGGACGAGGCCGGCGCCTGAGTCCGGATCCCTGCGGCGGAGCGGCTCCCGTGAGAGTCGCTCCGCCGTCCGGCGCAACACGGTTGTAAGCCAATCGTGAACTGCTCGCAATGTGTCGCGTGAGGCTCGAAGAGCCTCAGTTCAGACGCTGTTTGCCTCGAATCGATAACGGCTTCGAGAGAGGTCTTTTTCTGACATCTACGCGCGTTACGATGCCGCGAAGCCGACGCCGCCGGGGCGTCGCGGCCCGAGCACTGGCATGGTGCTCACATGAAGCGCCGACATGGCGCTCAGGTCAGGTGAAGGAGCCTCCCGTGCGCCGGGTAGCCAAGCTTTCCGCTGCGTGTATCGCTTCCGCAGCTCTCGCACTGACTGCCACCGCGTGTGGCAGCACGTCCTCCGAGGAGGACAGCTCGTCGTCGACCACCGACGGTGGCAAGGGCGTCAAGATCGGCATCGCCTTCGACGTCGGCGGCCGTGGTGACCGTTCCTTCAACGACTCCGCGGCGCGGGGTGCGGACAAGGCCAAGGAGGAGTTCGGCGGCGAGATCAAGGAGCTCACCGCCAAGAGCTCCGACACCGAGGCCGACCGTGAGCAGCGTCTGTCGGACCTGGCCGACGCCGGCTACAACCCGATCGTCGGTGTCGGCTTCGCCTACGCCGCCTCGATCGGCAAGGTGTCCGCGAAGTACCCGAAGGTCAGCTTCGGCATCATCGACTCGGTGGTGGACGCCAAGAACGTCAACAGCATCACCTTCACCGAGGAGCAGGGCTCCTACCTGGCCGGTGTCGCCGCGGCGCTGAAGACCAAGAAGAACCACGTCGGCTTCGTCGGCGGCGTCGACACCCCGCTGATCAAGAAGTTCGAGGCGGGCTACGCCCAGGGCGTCAAGGACACCAAGCCGGGCGTCAAGGTCGACGTCCAGTACCTGAGCCGCGGCACCGACCTGTCCGGCTTCTCCAGCCCCGACAAGGGCAAGGAGGCCGCGTCGGGCATGCTCGACAACGGCGCGGACGTGGTCTACGCGGCGGCCGGCTCCTCCGGCAACGGCGCGATCGAGGCGGTCAACGGCGTCAAGGGCGCCTGGGCCATCGGCGTGGACTCCGACCAGTACAACATCCCGGGTCTGGCCAAGTACAAGAGCTCGATCCTGACCTCGATGGTCAAGAACGTGGACGTCGGTGTCTACGACTTCGTCAAGTCGGTCCACGACGGCAAGCCGCTGACCGGCGTCAACAACTACTCGCTGGCCAAGGACGGTGTCTCGCTCGCCACCAGCGGTGGCTTCATCGACGACATCAAGCCCCAGCTGGACGCGGCGAAGAAGAAGATCGTCGACGGCACCATCAAGGTCAAGACCACTCCGTGACCTGAGGTTCCCGGTCGAACCTGGGCTCGGCGAGGGGCCGTTGACAGCCCCTCGCCGAGCCATAACAATGTGTCAACTCTACGCGTGTAGCACGGAGTTGCCGCGCTAGCGTCACCGACGCCTGCCCTCCCCTACGCAGCCCTTTTCCCCGAGGAGAGTGCGCCATCAACGCGTCCAGCCCTCCCGCAGCCGTCGAACTGCGCGGCATCACCAAGCGATTCCCCGGCGTCGTCGCCAACCGGGACATCGACATCACCGTCCGCACCGGCACCGTGCACGCCCTGTGCGGTGAGAACGGCGCCGGCAAATCCACCCTGATGAAGATCCTCTACGGCATGCAGCAGCCGGACGAGGGCACCATCACGGTGGCCGGCGAACGGGTCACCTTCGGCAACCCCGCCGACGCCATCGCCCGCGGCATCGGCATGGTGCACCAGCACTTCATGCTCGCCGACAACCTCACCGTCCTGGAGAACGTCGTCCTCGGCGCGGAGAAGCTCCACGGCATCGGCTCCAAGGCGCGCAAGAAGATCAGGGAGATCTCCGACGCGTACGGACTGAACGTCCGCCCCGACGTCCTCCTGGAGGAACTCGGCGTCGCCGACCGCCAGCGCGTGGAGATCCTCAAGGTCCTCTACCGCGGCGCCCGGACCCTCATCCTCGACGAGCCCACCGCCGTCCTCGTGCCGCAGGAGGTCGACGCCCTCTTCGACAACCTGCGCGAGCTCAAGGCCGAGGGCCTCACCGTCATCTTCATCTCGCACAAGCTGGGCGAGGTGCTGTCCGTCGCCGACGAGATCACCGTCATCCGGCGCGGCACCACCGTCGGCACGGTGGATCCGAGGACCACCACCTCCAAGCAGCTCGCCGAGCTGATGGTCGGCAGCGAACTGCCCACCCCGGAGACCCAGGAGTCCACCGTCACCGACGTGGCGATGCTCACGGTGGACGGACTGCGCCTGAGCCAGACCGACCTCGACGGCGTCGAGCGCATCATCCTCGACAGGATCGGCTTCACCATCCACAAGGGCGAGGTCCTCGGCATCGCCGGTGTGGAGGGCAACGGCCAGTCCGAGCTGGTCGAGGCGATCATGGGCATCCGCACCCCCGACGCCGGCACCATCTCGCTCGACGGCACCGACATCTCCCACGCCCCCACCCGGCAGCGCCGCGAGGCAGGCGTCGGCTACATCCCCGAGGACCGCCACCGCCACGGCCTGCTCCTGGAAGCCCCGCTGTGGGAGAACCGCATCCTCGGCCATGTCACCGAGAAGCCCAACTCGCGCGGCGGCCTCCTCGACCTCAAGGGCGCTCGCACCGACACCGAGCGCATCGTCGCGGACTACGACGTCCGCACCCCCGGCATCGAGGTGACCGCCGCCTCGCTGTCCGGCGGCAACCAGCAGAAGCTGATCGTCGGCCGCGAGATGAGCCACGCGCCCAAGCTCCTGATCGCCGCCCACCCCACCCGCGGTGTGGACGTCGGCGCCCAGGCCGCCATCTGGGACCACATCCGCCAGGCCCGCCGCGAGGGCCTGGCCGTCCTGCTGATCTCGGCCGACCTGGACGAGCTCATCGGGCTCTCCGACACCCTGCGGGTGATGTACCGCGGCCGCCTGGTCGCCGACGCCGACCCCGCCACGATCACCCCCGAGGAGCTGGGCTCCGCCATGACGGGTGCGGCCTCCGGCCACCTGGAGCACACAGAGGACGACGACCGATGAACAAGCTCACCGCACGGATCGACAAGGAGCGGCTGCTCCTCGGCCTCGCGGCCCCGCTGCTCGCGCTCGTCGCCGCGATCGTCGTCACCACCCTGGTGATCCTCGCCACCGGCAAGAACCCGGGCGCCGCCTTCAGCGACATGCTGACCTACGGCACCGCCAGCGACAGCCAGGTCTACATCCTCAACAAGGCGACGACGTACTACCTGGCGGGTGTCGCGGTGGCCATCGGCTTCCGCATGAACCTGTTCAACATCGGCGTCGACGGCCAGTACCGGCTCGCCGCGTTCATCGCCGCCGTCCTCGGCGGCGCGCTGACCGTGCCCGGCTGGATCGCCATCCCGCTGATCATCCTGTGCGCCATGGCGACCGGAGCCCTGTGGGCGGCCATCGCGGGCATCCTCAAGGTGACCCGCGGGGTCAGCGAGGTCATCTCGACGATCATGCTCAACTCGATCGCCACCGCGGTCATCGCCTATCTGCTCCAGCCCGGAAAGCTCGCCGAGCTCCAGAGCGGCGGCACGGTCGTCTCCACCACACCGCTGCCGAAGGACTCGTACTTCTTCTCCATCGACACCGGCCCGGCCGGCGAGCTGTGGGGCTTCATCGTCATCGCCGCGCTCGTCGGCGTCGCCTACTGGTTCGTCCTCGGCCGCACCCGGTTCGGCTTCGACCTGCGCACGGTGGGCCAGTCCGAGAGCGCCGCCGCCGCGAGCGGTGTCAGCGTGAAGAAGATGGTCGCCACCAGCATGATCATCTCGGGTGCGGTGGCCGGTCTGATCGGCATGCCGACCCTCCTCAACGACAGCCACCAGTTCAGCAACGACTTCCCGGCGGGCATCGGCTTCACCGGCATCGCCATCGCGCTGCTCGGCCGCAACCACCCGGTCGGCATCGCCCTCGGCGCCCTGCTGTGGGGCTTCCTGGAGCGCACCACCAACCACCTGGAATTCGAGGGCTACGACAAGGAGATCCTCGGCGTCATCCAGGGCGTCATCGTCCTGTGTGTCGTCATCGCCTACGAGGTCGTACGCCGTTACGGCCTCAAGCGCCAGCAGCAGCGGGTCGGCGCCGAACTCGCCGCCCAGGCCGCCGCCCCGACCGAGAAGCAGGAGGTGGCGTGATGACTGCCACGATGACCGACACGCCGCCGCCCGCGGCCCCCAAGGCGGACACCGAACCCAGGGGCGGCCGCTCGCTCGGCCAGATCCTCATGATCGTCGCCGGCGCGCTGCTGCTGGTCTCCGCGGTCCGCGTCCTCACCGGGTCCGAACAGCTCACCTCCGACGGACAGATCAGCGCCGCCCTGGCCCTGGCCGTGCCCATCGGCCTCGCCGGTCTCGCCGGTCTGTGGTCGGAGCGGGCCGGCGTGGTCAACATCGGCCTCGAAGGCATGATGATCCTCGGCACCTTCGGCGCCGGCTGGCTCGGCTGGCAGACCAGCCCCTGGCTGGGCCTGCTGTGCGGTGTCGCCTTCGGTGTCCTCGGTGGCCTGGTGCACGCCGTCGCGACCATCACCTTCGGCGTCGACCACATCGTCTCCGGTGTCGCGGTCAACCTGCTCGCCCTCGGCGCCACCCAGTACCTCGCCAAGCTCGTCTTCTCGGAGGGCGAGGCGGCGGAGGCCGGCGGCAACCCCAAGCAGTCCCCGCCCGCCGACTCGCTGCCCAACATCGACGTGCCCGGTCTCTCGGACGCCCTCCAGTCGGTCGAGAAGCACCACTGGTTCCTGATCTCCGACCTCGCCGGCATCATCGGCGGACTGGTCACCAACCTGTCCGTGATCACGCTGCTCGCCGCGGCGCTGTTCGTGGGCAGCTGGTGGCTGCTGTGGCGCACGCCCTTCGGTCTGCGGCTGCGCTCCTGCGGCGAGAACCCGGTCGCCGCCGAGTCCCTCGGCGTCAACGTCTACAAGTACAAGTACGCGGCCGTGGCCGTCTCCGGCGGCCTCGCCGGACTCGGCGGCGCCTTCCTCGCCCTGGTCACCTCGCACATCTACCAGGAGGCCCAGACCGGCGGACGCGGCTACATCGGCCTCGCGGCCATGATCTTCGGCAACTGGCGCCCGGGCGGCCTGGCGATGGGTGCCGGCCTGTTCGGCTTCTCCGACGCTCTCCAGCTGCGCAACGGCGGCGAGACCGTGCACGCCCTGCTGCTCCTGCTGGTCGTGCTGCTCGCGGTCCTCGCCGGCTGGAAGCTGTACAAGAAGGCGCTGTGGCAGGGCGTGGCCAGCGCGGTCGCCGCCGTCCTCGTCCTGGTCTGGTACCTGCTCACCGACAGCGTGCCCAGCGACTTCGTGGGCGCCACCCCGTACGTGGTCACCCTGCTGGTGCTGTCGCTGTCCGCGCAGCGCCTCAGGATGCCCAAGGCGGACGGCATGCGGTACCGGAAGGGACAGGGCAAGTGACCGACGTCGACTGGGGACGGCTGCGCGAGGTGGCCCGGGACGCCATGTCCCGGGCGTACGCCCCGTACTCCGGCTACCCGGTCGGCGTGGCCGCCCTTGTCGACGACGGCCGGATCGTCTCCGGCTGCAACGTCGAGAACGCCTCCTACGGCCTCGGCCTGTGCGCCGAATGCGGCCTGGTCTCGGAACTCCACAACACCGGGGGCGGCCGGCTGACGCACTTCACCTGCGTCGACGGCCACGGCGAGATCCTCGTCCCGTGCGGCCGCTGCCGGCAGCTGCTGTACGAGTTCGGCGGCGCGGAACTCCTCCTGGAGACCCCCGCCGGGATCCTCCCCCTGTCGGAGATGCTGCCCCAGGCCTTCGGCCCGGACCATCTCACCAAGTAACTCCCGTGCGGCCCCTCTGATCCGCTCAGAGGGGCCGCACACGTTCGGAAGGAACGCCATGGCCATGGACGCCGTCTCCGTCATCCGCACCAAGCGGGACCGCGGTGAGCTCAGCGACGAGCAGATCGACTGGGTCATCGACGCGTACACCCGCGGGGAGGTCGCCGACGAGCAGATGTCCGCGCTCGCCATGGCGATCCTGATCAACGGCATGAACCGCCGGGAGATCGCCCGCTGGACGGCCGCGATGATCGCCTCCGGCGAGCGCATGGACTTCGCGTCCCTGTCCCGCCCGACGGCCGACAAGCACTCCACCGGCGGCGTGGGGGACAAGATCACCCTCCCGCTGGCGCCCCTGGTGGCGGCCTGCGGGGCGGCGGTCCCGCAGCTCTCCGGCCGCGGCCTCGGCCACACGGGCGGCACGCTCGACAAGCTGGAGTCGATCCCCGGCTGGCGCGCGCTGCTCTCCAACGAGGAGATGCTGTCCGTGCTCGACGGCACGGGCGCGGTGATCTGCGCGGCGGGCGACGGCCTGGCCCCGGCCGACAAGAAGCTGTACGCCCTGCGGGACGTGACCGGCACGGTGGAGGCGATCCCGCTCATCGCCTCCTCGATCATGTCGAAGAAGATCGCCGAGGGCACGGGCTCGCTGGTCCTGGACGTGAAGGTCGGCACCGGCGCCTTCATGAAGACCATCGAGGACGCGCGGGAGCTGGCGTCCACCATGGTGGGCCTGGGCACGGACCACGGCGTGAAGACGGTCGCGCTGCTGACGGACATGTCCACCCCGCTCGGCCTCACGGCCGGCAACGCCCTCGAAGTCCGCGAGTCCGTCGAGGTCCTGGCCGGCGGCGGCCCCTCGGACGTCGTGGAGCTGACCCTCGCCCTGGCCAGCGAGATGCTCGACGCGGCGGGCATCCGCGACGCCGACCCCGCCAAGGCCCTGGCCGACGGCTCCGCGATGGACGTCTGGCGCCGCATGATCGTGGCCCAGGGCGGCGACCCGGACGCGACCCTCCCGGTCGCCCGCGAGCAGCACGTCGTCAAGGCGGGCGCCTCGGGCGTCCTCACCCGCCTCGACGCCTACGACATCGGCGTCGCCGCCTGGCGCCTCGGCGCGGGCCGCGCCCGCAAGGAGGACCCGGTGCAGGCGGGGGCGGGCGTGGAGATGCACGCCAAGCCCGGCGACGAGGTCACCGAGGGGCAGCCCCTCCTCACCCTCCACACGGACACGCCGGAACGCTTCGAGTACGCGCTCCAGTCGATCGAGGGCTCCTACGACATCGCGGCGGCCGGCACGGACTTCAAGGCGTCGCCGGTGGTGCTGGAACGTATCGCCTGACCTGCGGTTTCCTCATTCGGGTGAACGGGATCGGTGGACCACCACCGGTCCCGTTCGGCATGCTGGGATCGGTGACGCACCGAAGGAGACCGCCATGAGCGCACTCACCGTGAGCCAGGACCCCGACCAGAACTGGGACGACCTCGTCCGGTACTGGGAGGAGATGGAATGGCCCGAGGGCAGCAAGGTGGAGATCATCGAGGGGATCATCACCGTGTCACCTGCTCCCGCGTCCCGCCACAATGTGATCGCAGAACGCATTCAGCGTCGCCTCTACTCCGTGATCCCCCAGGACTGGGGCGTCTTCCAGACGTTGGCGATCGCCGTGCCGTCACGTCTGGGCATGCTCATCCCCGACCTGCTCGTGGCTCCCGTGCAGGAATGCGCGGAGGCGGACTCCCATATTCCGGCTGCCCTGGCAGAACTCGTCGTCGAGGTGACCTCGAAGTCCAACGCGCACCACGACCGTGTCAGCAAGCCCGCCGCCTACGCCACCGCCGGGATTCCCCTCTATCTGCTGATCGACCGCTGGGCCCCCGGAGGGCCGACGGCCACGCTCTTCGGAGAACCGAAGGGCGATGTCTACCGTGTGCTGAGGGCGGTCAAGTTCGGTGACCCCATCAAGCTGCCGGCGCCGTTCGACGTGACGATCGACACCGGCGAGTTCCCCGTCGACTGACCGTCAACCCAACAGCGCCGCCACCACCACCAGCACCGGCACCGACAACACCGTCGACACCAGGATCGAGTCCCGGGCCAACCGCTCGCCCACCCCGTAGGTCGACGCATACGTGTACAGGTTCTGCGCGGCCGGGAGGGCCGACGTCACCACCACGTCGAGCAGGGGGGCGCCCCGCAGGCCGAAGACGCCCGCCGCCAGGGCCCAGGCCACCGCGGGCTGGCCCACCGACTTCAGTACGACCGAGAGCAGCACCAGCTGACGGTCGGGGCCCTTGCCGGGCATCGTGCTGCCGCACAGGGAGATGCCGAAGGCGAGCAGGACGGCCGGGACGGACATGCCGCCGATGAGGGAGAGCGGGTCCATGATCGGGGCCGGTATTTTCACGCCCGCCGCCGACACCGCCACCCCGGCCAGCGAGCCCAGCGCGATCGGATTGCGCAGGGGCGTCAGCAGCCGCGTCCACAGCGGGCCCTTCGCGCCCTCGCCCGAGGTCAGGTCGAGAACGGTCAGCGCTATCGGGGTCACCCCGATCAGCTGGAACAGCAGCACCGGCGCCACCAGCGAGGCGTCGCCCAGGACGTACACGGCGATCGGGATGCCGAGGTTGCCCGAGTTGACGTAACTGGAGCACAGCGCGCCGATCGTCGTACGGCCCACACCCCAGCGCCGTAGGACACCCGCCGCGACGAAGACCCCCGCCACCGTGGCCGTGCTCAGCGCGGTCACCAGCAGCCGGTCGGAGAAGATCAGCGACAGGTCGGTCCGGGCGAGCGTGGTGAACAGCAGGGCCGGGGACGCCACATGGAAGGCGAGCTTGGTCAGGACCTCCCGGCCCTGGTCGCCGAGGTAGCCGCGTAGGCCGATGACATAGCCCACGCCGATCACGACCGCGATCACCGCGAACCCGGTCAGCACTCCCTGCACGGAGCCTCCTCAGACGTGAGGAAGGCGTGCGGTGTCCAGGGCGGCGCCGATATGTGGGGCATACAGGCAACCCTCCGGGGAAGGAGGGCCGCGGGTCAATGTGATCCCGGTCGGCGGGCGACCCGGGCGGCAGCCGAGGACGCCGGCCGCGATGAGTTACGCCCGCCCGCCCGGTCTACCGATCGTGGACGCCATGACACCCGCAGTACTCATGCTGACCGGCCCCGTCACCAGGGACGAGGTGGCCGGGCTCTGCGACGACGTGCGAGCGCTGCTGGAGAGCACCGGCGCCGAGCGTGTGGTGTGCGACGTCGCCGGACTGGGCCCGCCCGGTCTCACCGCCGTCGACCTGCTGGCCCGCCTCGACCTCACCGCCCGCAGGCGCGGCGCCCGCATCCGGCTGCGCGATCCCGATCCCGCCCTACGCGCCTTCCTCGACCTGGTCGGCCTGACCTTCGAGGTGGAGGGGCAGCCCGAACAGCGGGAACCAGCGCTGGGTGTCGAGGAAGAAATGGAACCCGGTGAGCCGGCCGTCTGAGATCTCCAGCACCTGCACCGCCCACGGTGTGAAGCCGCCCTTCTCCGGGTCCGGCTTGTACTGGGCGAACCCGGGCAGGCCGTTGACCTGGACCGGCAGCAGACGCGAACCGGCGCAGGCGGAACCGAGCGTCGTCATGAAGCCGGTGATGTCGTCGTGGCCGGTCAGCCACAGGTCGAACGGCGGCATCGTCATGATGGCGTCCTCGTGCAGCAGGGCCGTCAGCGCCGTCATGTCGTAGCCCTCGAAGGCCGCCACATAGCGGTCCAGGAGCTTTCGCTGGTCCTCGTCCAGCGGATTGGACACGACCGCGTCCGCGCCGTGCTGCTCTCGCTCGGCGAGGGTCGCGCGGGCTCGCTGGAGGGCGCTGTTGACCGAGGCGACCGAGGTGTCGAGCAGCTCGGCGACCTCGCTCGCCTTCCAGGCCAGCACCTCGCGCAGGATCAGCACCGCGCGCTGTTTGGCCGGGAGTTGCTGCAGGGCCGCCATGAAGGCCAGCCGGACCGATTCCTTGGCGACGGCCGCCTCTGCCGGGTCGTCCGTCGTGGGGAGCACGCGTGCGTCGGGCATGGGTTCCAGCCAGGTGTTGTCCGGGCGGGGGGAGAGGGCGGCCTGGGCGAGCGGCGTGGACTCGGAGAGGTCCATGGGGCGAGCGCGCTTGTTGCCGGCGGTGAGCATGTCCAGGCAGACGTTCGTCGCGATGCGGTAGAGCCAGGAGCGGAGGCTGGAGCGTCCCTCGAACTTCTCGTAGCTGCGCCAGGCGCGGACCATCGTGTCCTGGACCGCGTCCTCCGCCTCGAAGGAGGAGCCGAGCATCCGGTAGCAGTAGCCGGTCAGTTCCGTCCGGTGCCGTTCCAGTGTGACGTCGAGGTCCGTCGGCGTCGCCGTGCTGTTCGTCATCGTCCACCCACCCCTGTGGCCGTTCCTGTCGGAGCGCGTCTGTGCGCCCAGTACTTCGGAAGCTATCGCAGCCCACTGACAATGGCCTGGCGAGTGGGGAAAGGGGCAGGTCGGAGGGGGTCGGGGGCCGAACACGTTCCTCGCCCCCGCCGCCCCTACCCGTCCCATCCCCCAGGGGCTCCGCCCCTTCGACCCCGACCTGCGGGTGGGTGGGGGCTGGTCGCGCCCGCGCGGCGGTAGCCGCATATTCAGCACAGCCCCGCGCCCCTGGGTCTTTCAGCCCGTCCGGCGTTTGAGGACGAGGCCCCTTCAGGGCCGACAAGGGGGTCTGGGGGCGCAGCCCCCAGGGATGGGACGGGTAGGGGCGGCGGGGGCGAGGAAAAAGCCCTCAGCGCACCGGCACAGGCCCCCGCCGCGCCGCGGCCCGGGCCGCGCGCGTGCCGAGGACCGTGATGGCCACGACGCCGATCACGGCGAGGAGACCGACGCCGACCGTCCCGCTCCAGCCACCCGCGTGGAAGGCCACCGCCCCGACCGTACTGCCGGCGCTGGAGCCGACGTAGTAGGCGGACTGGTAGAGCGCGGAGGCCTGCGCACGCCCCGCCGTCGCCGTCTTGCTGACCGCAGAGGAAGCGACCGCGTGCCCCGCGAAGAAGCCCCCGGTGATCAGGACCAGACCCAGCAGGACGAGCGGCAGGGAGTCGGCCAGGGACACCAGCAGACCCGCGGCCGTCGTACCGCCCGCCGCGTACAGCGCACCCCGGCGCCCGAGCCGCCCGACCAGCCGCCCGGCCGTGGACGCGGAGACCGTGCCCACCAGGTAGACCAGGAAGATCGAGCCGATGACGCCCTGCGGCAGCCCGAAGGGGGCCTCGGTCAGGCGGTAGCCGATCACCGTGTAGACGCCGCCGAACACCGTCATGAACAGCGCGCCGATCGCGTACAGCCGGCGCATCAGCGGGTCGGCGAGGTGGTCGCGGACCGTACGGGCCAGCACCCGCGGTCGCAGCGACCCGGCCACGAAGTGCTCAGGCGCGGGCAGCAGCAGCCGGAAGGCCACCGCGCAGCCGACCGCGATCACGCCGATCACCCCGACCGCGACCCGCCAGCCCCACTCCTGCGCGACCCAGCCGGTGATGACCCGGCCGCTCATCCCGCCGACGCTGTTGCCCGCCACGAACAGACCGATCGCGGTCACCAGCGCCTTGGGCGTGACCTCCTCCGCGAGATACGCCGTCGCCGAGGCCGGCAGCCCGGCCAGCGCGGCGCCCTGGACCGCGCGCAGTGCCACCAGCGCGGTCAGCGAGGGCGCGAAGGGCACCAGCAGGGCCACGATCACCGCGACCGCCAGCGAGGCCGTCATCACCGTACGACGGCCGAAGCGCTCCGACAGGGCGCTCATCGGCAGCACGAACAGGGCCAGCCCACCGGTCGCGGCCGCCACCGTCCAGCTCGCCTCGCTCGCCGCCACCCCGAAGTCGCCGGAGACCAGCGGCAGCAGGGCCTGCGTGGAGTACAGCAGCGCGAAGGTCGCGACCCCGGCGAGGAAGAGGGCGAAGCTCATCCGGCGGTAGCCGGGCCCGCCCGGTGCCATACGGGAGTCGACGGCGGAGGAGACGGGGGAGGAGGCAGAGACGGAGGACGGAACCGACGGTGCGGCGCCCACGGTGGTGGACGCCCCGGTACTGGCGGGAGACATGCTTCGAAGCTACGGACGCCCCGGCTCATCCGTCCAATGCACGGAATCGCCATAATCGTTCCCATGGAGCATCAGCAGAGGTCACAGCCCCGCCTGTCACCGTCCAGTGACACAGAAGACATGGTCATGTTGCTGGCACCCCGGCTCGCCCACTTCGCCGGCGTCGCCCGCACCGAGCACGTCACCCGCGCCGCCCAGGAGATGCAGGTCCCGCAGTCCACCCTGTCCCGGGCCATGGTCCGCCTGGAACAGGACCTGGGCGTCGACCTGTTCGCCCGCATCGGCCGGACGGTCTCCCTCACGCCCGCCGGACGCACCTTCCTCACCTCCGTCGACCGCGCCCTCGCCGAGATCGCCCGCGCCGCCGACGCGGTCCGCG
Source organism: Streptomyces lincolnensis (assembly GCF_021173675.1). GTDB lineage: Bacteria > Actinomycetota > Actinomycetes > Streptomycetales > Streptomycetaceae > Streptomyces > Streptomyces lincolnensis_B. The sequence continues at coordinate 75,310 of NZ_JAIHON010000004.1, forward strand.
CCGACGCCGACCCGGCCACCGGCAAGGTCGCCTTCGGCTTTCTGCACACCATGGGCTCCGAGACGGTCCCCGGCCTCATCCGTGCCTTCCGCGCCGACCATCCGCGCGTCCGCTTCAGCCTCGTCCAGAACTACGGCGAGGCCATGATCGAACGCCTTCGCTCCGGCGAACTCGACCTCTGCCTCACCTCCCCGGTCCCGGACGCCCCCGACCTCGTAGGCCGCCGCCTCGACGAACAGAAACTCCGCCTCGTCGTCCCCGCCGACCACCGCCTCGCAGCCCGCAAACGAGTCCGCCTCGCAGAAGCCGCCGACGAAACCTTCGTCACCCTGGAACCCGGCTACGGCCTTCGCCGTATCACCGACGATCTGTGCGAGGAGGCAGGCTTCCGGCCGAGGATCGCTTTCGAGGGGGAGGAGGCGGAGACGTTGAGGGGCTTGGTCGCGGCGGGCCTCGGGGTCGCGCTGCTGCCACCTCCGGCCGTACCCCGCCCGGGTGTTGCAGAACTGACGGTCACTGCCCCCAGAGCGGTCCGAGAAATCGGAGTGGCCTGGCTCGACGGCCACCCCGACACGCCCCCGGTGGCGGCCTTCAAGAGGTTCCTACTGTCAAGAAGGGGAAGTCTGCTCACCTAAGGGGCGCGGGGCTGTGTCGATTTGCGGCTCCGCCGCGTGGGCGCGACCAACCACAACGAACCCGCAGACCTCCACGTACCGCAAGTTCAACGGCGAAGGGACCGCCCGAACCCAGAAGCCAACGGCATCCGAAGTCCCAAAGGTGGCGGAGCCGCCATCGCATCCCGCACCGGCCGGGAAAACGCCCGCCCGAACAACGCCCCCATCACGAAGTCCTCCGCCAACGCGTGCACTTCATCCCGGTGCTGATGCAACCCGTGCCCGTCCGAATGCACTTCGAACCGGCACACCTCCCGATTCGCCTTCTTCGCCCGGGAGGCCAGCCGGAACGACAACTCCGGATCCGTCCGCTCGTCGTTCGTGCCGTGCGCGATCAACACCTGCCGCCCGACGAGCTGTTTCACCGGTTCGGGTGGCGCGGCCACATCCTCCTCGGGCAGCCAGGGGGCCAGCGCGACCACGGAGTTGACGGCCTCGTGTCCGGCCGACCGCAGTGCCGCGCGGGCGCCCATGTCGACGCCGACGAGGCAGACGGAGACGTCGCCGTAGCGTCGTACGACCTCCTCGGCCGCCCAGGCCGCGTCATGGGCGAGATGGGCCTCGCTGCCGTTCCAGCCGCGATAGCGGTAGTGGACGACATGGGTGGCCAACCCCTCGGCGCGGCCCGCGCGTTCGAGACGGCGGCCCAAGGTCCGTACGGACGCGGCCGCCCACAGGGGGGAGGGTCTGCGGGTGGAGACCTCGTCGCCCGCGGGGAGCAGCAGCACCACCCCGCTCACCGCCGTCGGTTCCGGACCGAGCGCCCGCCCCAGACGGGCCGTGCGAACCGGCGTCGCTTGCTGTGCCATGACAGAACAGTGTCAGAAGGGTGGGTGTACGCCACTAGTCCGTGCGGTCACCGTTACGTATCGGCGTTTTCGTACACCGCGCGATCTACGCGCGTAGGAGTTAGAGTGCGGAGATGACGAGCCAGACTGAGCGGATGGGGAAGACCCCGAGCCCGGACCAGATCCGCCGGGCACCCAAGGTTCTGCTGCACGACCACCTCGACGGCGGGCTGCGTCCCGGCACGATCGTCGACCTCGCCCGGGAGACCGGGTACGCGCATCTCCCCGAGACCGACCCCGACAAGCTCGGCGTCTGGTTCCGCGAGGCCGCCGACTCCGGCTCCCTGGAGCGGTACTTGGAGACCTTCTCGCACACCGTCGGCGTGATGCAGACCCGCGAGGCCCTCGTCCGGGTCGCCGCCGAGTGCGCCGAGGACCTCGCCGAGGACGGAGTCGTCTACGCGGAGGTGCGCTACGCCCCCGAACAGCACCTGGAAGGCGGGCTCACCCTCGAAGAGGTCGTCGAGGCCGTCAACGAGGGCTTCCGGGAAGGGGAGCGACGGGCCCGCGAGAGCGGCGGGCGGATCCGGGTGGGCGCCCTGCTCACCGCCATGCGGCACGCGGCCCGCGCCCTGGAGATCGCCGAACTCGCCAACCGCTACCGCGACCTGGGGGTCGTCGGCTTCGACATCGCGGGCGCCGAGGCCGGTTACCCGCCCACCCGGCACCTGGACGCCTTCGAGTACCTCAAGCGCGAGAACAACCACTTCACCATCCACGCCGGCGAGGCCTTCGGGCTGCCGTCGATCTGGCAGGCCCTCCAGTGGTGCGGCGCCGACCGGCTCGGCCACGGCGTGCGCATCATCGACGACATCCAGGTCCACGAGGACGGCTCGGTCGAGCTCGGGCGGCTCGCCTCCTACGTCCGCGACAAGCGCGTCCCGCTGGAGCTGTGCCCCAGCTCCAACCTCCAGACGGGCGCCGCCGCCTCGTACGCCGAGCACCCCATCGGACTGCTGCGGCGGCTGCACTTCCGGGCCACCGTGAACACCGACAACCGCCTGATGTCGGGCACCAGCATGAGCCGGGAATTCGAGCACCTTGTCGAGGCGTTCGGTTACACGCTCGACGACATGCAGTGGTTCTCCGTCAATGCGATGAAATCAGCGTTCATTCCTTTCGATGAACGACTCGCCATGATCAATGACGTCATCAAGCCCGGATACGCGGAGCTGAAGTCCGAATGGCTGTTCCAGCAGACCGCCTCCACCAGCGGATCTGTGGGTGCGGAAGGCTGATCCTCCAGAATCACGAGTACGGAATGCGGGCGGGCTTTCACAATCCGTCCGCATTTCGATGTTTGCGGCGGGTGCCTGCGCATGTTTACGGTCGTGGACCGCTCACATCCCCGCAACTCCATTTCGAGGACGCAATTTCATGAAGCAGTCTGCTGCCAAGACCCTCGGTGTCGCCGCCCTCGGTGCCGCCTTCGCCGCCGCCGGTGCGGGCGCCGCGAACGCTGCCCCGGCCGTGCCCGACCCCACGCAGGCCCTGGACGGCGTGACCCGGACCCTCCCGACGGAGAACCTCACCAAGACCCTCCCGGGCGCCGGTGAGGCGCTCTCCCAGGCGCAGCCGGCGCTCGGCACGGGCCTGGCCGCCGCGCAGCCGGCCGTCGAGAAGGTGCTCGCCGAGGGTCCCACCGCCCCGGTCGCCGGTCTCCTCGGCGGTCTGCCGGTCGGAGGGGCCCTTCCCGGCGGCGGCGCCGGCACCGGCGTGAACGGCCTGCCGCTCGGCTGAGGTCCGGCACTCCTCGCACGCGCCGGTGGGGCGCACCCCTGGACACGGGGTGCGCCCCACGGGCGTACGTACCGGCCGTCACCAGGCCGTGCGCGCGGCCTTCCCCTCGGACGGGAACAGGATCCACAGCGCGATGTAGAGCAGGAACTGCGGCCCCGGCAGCAGGCAGGAGACCAGGAAGATGACACGCATCGTCGTCGCGGAGGTGCCGAAGCGCCGTGCCAGCGCGGCACACACTCCGCCGATCATGCGGCCGTTGGTGGGGCGGGCGAGGCGGGACATTGCGGCTCCTTCGTGAGCGTCTGTTCGAGCCGGGCCGAGTACCCGTCTCAACTGACCTCAACGTTACGGAGACGAAGGGGGCAAAGCGTCGCTCTACGGGGCGATGCCGACCCTGGGAATCGTCGGGGTCCGACCCTGAGTCACGTCCTCCGGACGGAGGGAGTGATGCCAGGCGCGCTCGTTCCTGCGGCGGAGCCAGGCCCGCGCCGCCGGGACGAACAGCGTGTGCGCCAGCGCCACGCCCACCGTGTTCAGCAGCAGGGAGTCGACGTCGACGCGCTGTCCCGGCACTCCGGTCTGCAGGAGTTCGATGCCCAGGGAGATCAGGGCGCCGGCGGCGGTCGTACGGACGAACGAGGCGAGCGGGGAGACCGTGAGCCGGCCGTGGGCCAGTGGGAACAGCACGCCCAGTGGGGCGAGCAGACCCAGGCCGCCGCCGATGCGGCGGGCGGCCTCCTGCCAGCCCAGCGTCAGATCGAAGCGGATGCTCGCGAACGGATGCACGTTGGGCGGCATCACCCAGGGGACGTCCAGCGGACGCAGCGTGTACCAGGCGGCGAACACGAGATGTGCGACAAGGAGGACACCCCCTGCCACACGGACGCTGATCACGGCGCTGCCGCCGATGGAGCCTTCACGCTGCACGCCCCCCTAGACGCGGCCTCCGGCACGATCGGTTCCGGGACACCCACCGCGCCCGTGTGAGGCATGCGCCACAGTCGTCCGCCGAGGGGCTGCGAACGGGTCTCAGCCGCCCGTCACGGCGCTCGACGGCGGCGCCGCGGTACCCGGGCGGGCCCGGACCTCGTCGGTGCACTCGTAGCGGCTCAGCGCCCCCCGCATCGGGCCTCCCAGGACGACCGAGCCGTCGCCCTCCGCCGCCGTGGAGTCGGAGAACGTGCAGACGAGCTGGGCCAGGGCGTAGGAGGTGAGGTCGTCCGGCGGGACGCTCAGCCGCAGCGCGTCCTGCGGGTCGCCGGGGAGCGGGCCGCTCACCGTCATGCCGCCGCGCACGTCCGTGGAGTACCCGGCCTCCTTCTCCGCGGACGACGGGGTCGCCGCCAGCTCGTCCAGCAGCCCCTGCGCCACCAGGACGCGCCGCGCGGAGTCCGCCGTGCCCTCCGGCACCCGCACGGACCGGTCCACGGCCACCAGCGACGAACCGCACAGCAGGAACACCTGCACCGGCAGCCCGAGCGAGGCCCGGGTGGAGACGTCCGGCTCGGACAGCGCGCAGCGCACCCGGGACGGCGCGGGACCGAAGTCGGTCGGCACCTCGGTGGCCCGGATGCCGCACCCGGCCAGCAGCAGGGCCAGCACCGGGACCGCCAGCGCGCGGCGTACGTTCATCGGGCGTCCCCGTTCTCGGCGGTCCGGGCGTTCCTGGCGTTCTGCGCGTCCTTCTCGTCCTCGGCGAGCTCCGCCGCGAGCTCCGACGCGTCCTGGGGCAGCCGCAGCGTGAACACCGCGCCGCCCTCGGCGGAGTTGGCGGCGGTGATCTCGCCGCCGTGGATGTGGGCGTTCTCCAGGGCGATGGAGAGGCCGAGCCCGCTGCCCTCGGAACGCGGACGGGAGGCGCTCGCCTTGTAGAAGCGGTCGAAGACGTGCGGCAGGACGTCCTCGGGGATGCCCGGACCGTGGTCGCGCACCTGGATGACGATCTCGGCGCCCCTGCCGTCCTCGGCCGCCGCCTCCCGCACCGCGACCCGCACCGGCGAGCCGCCGTGCTTGAGCGCGTTGCCGATGAGGTTCGCCAGGATCACGTCCAGGCGGCGCGGGTCCAGGCGGGCGTGGATGCCGCGCTCGGCGTCCAGCTCCACCGCGTCCAGCCAGGCCCGCGCGTCGATGCACGCGGTGATCTGGTCGGCGAGGTCGACGTCGTCCAGGACCAGCCGCGCGGTGCCCGCGTCGAAGCGGGTGACCTCCATGAGGTTCTCCACCAGGTCGTTCAGGCGGCGGGTCTCGCTGACCACGAGCCGGACGGCCGGCTCGATCATCGGGTCCATGGACCCGGACTCCGCCTCCAGCTCTTCTTCCAGGATCTCCGTCACGGCGGTGATCGCGGTGAGAGGCGTGCGCAGTTCATGGCTCATGTCCGCCACGAACCGCCGGGACGCGTCGTCCCGCGCCGCCATGTCGTCGACCCGCTTCTCCAGCGCCTCGGCCGCGTAGTTGAACGTCCTCGACAGATCCGCGAGTTCATCGGTCCCCGACACCCTCAGCCGGGTGTCGAGTCGCCCCTCGCCGAGCCGCCGGGCGGCGACCCCGAGGCGCTGCACCGGCTTCAGCACGGTCGTCGCGGCGGCCTGCGCGAGCAGCGCGGAGCCGATCAGCGCCAGTCCCGTGGCGATACCGAGCGACCAGGCGAGGGAGTTGAGGTCCTTCGCCTCCGGCTCCAGCGACTTCAGCATGTAGCCGGTCGGCCCGCCGTCGATCACCTTCGTGCCCGCCACCAGATACGGCGTGCCCTGGAGGGACACCCGCTGCCAGTACAGGTGGTAGGCGTACTTGTTGGTGGAGTTGACCGGCTGCCGCTTGTTCACCGCCTTGCGCAGCGACTCCGGCACGTCCTGGAGCGAGAAGCCGTTCAGGGCGCCGGAGTTGCCGTAGACCGTCCTGCCGTCGGCGTCCCGCGCGACCAGCAGCACGCTGAAGCGCTGGCTGCTGTTCGCCATCTGGCCGGCGGTGTGCTGGAGCTCGTCCTGCGAGGGGGTGCCGGGCAGCGCGCCCGCCCGGTTCTGCATCTCCTGCTCGAAGTCGCGCAGCACCGCGTCCTGGGTGCGGGTGAGCACCGCCTCGCGGTTGAGCCAGTACGCGATCCCGGACGCGGACACCGCGGCCGTCAGCGCCACCAGCCCGAAGACCACCACCAGGCGAAGCCGCAGACTGGTGAACCGCAGCCGCGACCACACTCCCTTGCGCGCCGCGAACCAGCCGCGGAACCCCCCGTGCGCTTCGGTCACTGAGGAGTGTCCAGCCGGTAGCCGACACCACGGACCGTGCGGATCAGCGTCGGGGACGAGGGCACGTCCTCGACCTTGGCGCGCAGCCGCTGCACACAGGCGTCCACCAGCCGGGAGTCGCCCAGGTAGTCGTGCTCCCACACCAGCCGCAGCAACTGCTGCCGGGACAACGCCTGGCCCGGCCGGCGGCTCAGCTCGAGGAGCAGCCTGAGCTCGGTCGGCGTCAGCTGGAGATCCTCGCCGTTCTTCGTCACGGTCATGGCCGCCCGGTCGATGACCAGGCTGCCGAAGCTCGCCGCGTCGGTCGACTCGCGCTCCCCGCGCCGCAGCACGGCCCGGATCCGGGCGTCGAGCACCCGTCCCTGGATCGGCTTGACCACATAGTCGTCCGCGCCGGACTCCAGGCCCACGACCACGTCGATGTCGTCGCTGCGCGCGGTCAGCAGAATGATCGGCAACTGGTCCGTGCGCCGGATGCGCCGGCACACCTCGAACCCGTCGATACCGGGCAGCATCACATCCAGGACGATCAGGTCCGGCCGCTGCTCACGCAGCAGTTTCAGACCGTCCTCGCCGGTGGCAGCGGTGGCCACCCGATGTCCCTGGCGCGTCAGTGAGAGCTCCAGGGCCGTACGGATGGCGTCGTCGTCCTCGATCAGCAACAGGGAAGGCACGGGGCTCATTCTGGCCCATGGGGGTGCCGGGCTGCGACACCTGTCGGTTCACGGTCCGATACCTGTATTTCTACGGGCCGGTAGCGCTCATGTCTGTGTGGACGATGTGCGGGGGCTGGGAGCGGCATCCGAGGGGGTCCCCTGTGACAGGTCTGTGACAGTCGGCGGACACGGCCATGAAGGTGCGTTGGCAAGCTTTTCGGCACAGGCAAGGGAGCACCGCGGAACACTCGCGGAGCACCACCGCCTGAGCAGACCGAACACCGGAAGTCCACGACGGGGGGCGCGAGATGAACACGCTGCACAGCACCAGCACTAGCGCAGTGATCACGCGTCTGCACGACGTCGGCCGGGGTTCTGAGAAGTCCGGTGCCGTGAGCGGGCGGGGGTGCGCTCGCGGCACCGGGCGTCAGCACTCGACGTACATGTCGGTGGTTGACACGCACACGGGGGAAACGGCCGCTGCAGCCGCTGTGGGCACGGTCGGGGGAGCAGCGTACGGGGAGGCCACGGGGGAGCGTCGTTCCCTGTCGGAGGCGGAGTTCACCGCCTACGTCCAGGAGCGCCGCGCCTCCCTGTACGCCACCGCCTACCACCTCACCGGTGACCGCTTCGAGGCCGAGGACCTGCTCCAGAGCGCGCTGTTCTCGACGTACCGGGCGTGGGACCGGATCAGTGACAAGGCGGCCGTCGGGGGATACCTGCGGCGGACGATGACCAACCTGCACATCAGCGCGTGGCGCCGCCGCAAGCTGAACGAATACCCGACCGAGGAACTGCCGGAGACGCCCGGCGACACGGACGCGATGCGCGGCACCGAACTGCGCGCGGTCCTGTGGCAGGCGCTGGCCCGGCTGCCCGAACTCCAGCGCACGATGCTGGTCCTCCGTTACTACGAGGGCCGCACCGACCCGGAGATCGCGGAGATCCTCGACATCAGTGTCGGCACGGTGAAGTCCAGCATCTGGCGGTCGCTCCGCCGGCTGCGCGAGGACGAGGTCCTCAGCTTCGGCCGTGACGAGGAGAACGCCTTCGGGGAGCTCGTCGCCTGAAGGTTGGGGGGGGAAGCAAGTAACGGGGGAGCAGTAAAAGAGAAAAAAGGGGGGGCCGCCCGAGGGTTTGGGGGGATCAACGGGGGCCTCGGGGGGACCAACGGGGGAAGCACCACGGGGGGACACGGGGGAAGCACGGGGGAGCACGAAGAAGCGGGGCTGGAGGGCCGGGGGGTCCGTCCAGTCCCGCTTTCGTGTGCCGGGCGTCTTGTCGGGTCTACGACGATCAGGTCGTCGTCCGTGCCGCCGCCGGGCGGCGCCCCACGGCGGCCGCGGCGAGCCGGCCGAGCGCCTCGTCCCGGTCGCAGGCGTGGGCGCCGAGCGAGGTCTGGCGGGCGATGATCGAACGCTCCTGCCGCATCAGCCGCCAGCCGCGCCGGAGCAGGAACGGGACCGACTTGCGGCCCTCTCGCAGATCACGCAGGAAGCGGCGGCGGAAGGTGCGCACCGCGCCCCGGTTCAGACACAGCGCGTCGGCCAGCAGTCCCAGCTCCCGGCAGCGCTCGACGATCTCGGCCGCGAAGACGCCCTCCGCGATGAACAGCGGGGTCCGCCCGATGTCCACGCTCTCCTCGCCGGTACGGGCGCTGAGCGCGATGTCGTACGCGGGGACCTTCGTACGGCCCGTGCGGCACAGCTCCGCAATCGCCGCGACGGCGACGTCCGTGTCCCAGGAGTCCGGGTGGTCCCAGTCGATGTCCGTGCTCCCCGCCACCAGCGGCAGCGTCGGGTCGTCGCCCTCCTTGTAGAAGTCGTCGAGGCGCAGCACGGGAAGACCCGAGCGGGCGGCGACGAGGGACTTGCCCGAGCCCGAGGGGCCGCAGAGCAGCACGACACGGGCGGAGGTGGGGAGATGGATGCTCACGGGACACCAGTTTGACGTATTCCGTACGTCCTGCCGACCCCGCGGGTCGTCTTTGGAGCGCGCGTCACACCTCAACTACCCTTCGTGTCGACACGATTACCCTGCGCACCAGAAGGTGGCACCAGCAATGGCACGACACACGTCCTCCCCGAACCCCACCGCCCAGCGCGCCCTGGCAGCCCTCGCCACCGCGGGGGTGGCCCTGGGCGCGGGCGCGGCGACGGCCGCCGCGGACACCGAGCCGGTGGTGGACGTGATGCGCACCCGCCCCACGTCGCTCGGCAACGTCAACCCGCAGGCCGGCCTCCAGGCCCTCACCGGCACCGTCGGCTACGTCACCGGCCCGGTCGCCGGTCTCAAGCCCAACCCGCTCGCGGGCACGGGCGTGGACCCCCTCGACAACGGCGTCGGCACCCAGCTCGCCGACTTCCAGCCGCTGACCTCGCAGGCCCTGACGGGGCCGGTCGCGCAGGCCCAGTCGATCGGGAGCATGCCGGTGGTCGGGCAGGTGTCGGGGTTGCTCAGCCGCTGAGGGCTGCACAGTGGCGAAGAGCCGCGGCTCCCCCGGACGGTGGGGAGGCGCGGCTCTCCGGTCTCAGCGGTTCGTCGTCAGTACGACGAACCCGACGCGCCCAGCGAGCCCGTGGGGTGCCAGACCGTCTTCGTCTCCAGGAACGCCGTCATGCGGTCGATGCCCGGGGTCGCCGACCAGTCGACCTTGTCCACAGGCTGTGGACGAAGGACGCGCTTGAGGTTGTCGGCCGCCGCGATCTCCAGTTCCTTGGCGAGGAGCTCGTCGGCGCCCGCCAGGTCGATCGCGTTGACGTCCTGGTGGGAGGCCAGCGGGGTCGCGATCTCCGCCGTGCGGCCCGAGAGGATGTTGACCACGCCGCCGGGGACGTCCGAGGTGGCCAGGACCTCGCCCAGGGACAGGGCGGGCAGCGGGGCGTGCTCGGAGGCCACCACGACCGCCGTGCTGCCCGTGGCGATCACCGGGGCGAGGACCGAGACCAGGCCCAGGAAGGACGACTTCTGGGGGGCCAGGACGGCGACCACGCCCGTCGGCTCGGGGGAGGACAGGTTGAAGTACGGGCCCGCGACCGGGTTCGCGCCACCGATCACCTGGGCGATCTTGTCGGTCCAGCCCGCGTACCAGACCCAGCGGTCGATCGTCGCGTCCACCTGGTCCGCGGCCTTCGACTTCGACAGGCCCTCGGCGTCGGCCACCTCGCGCGTGAACTGCGCCTTGCGGCCCTCCAGCATCTCCGCCACGCGGTAGAGGATCTGGCCGCGGTTGTACGCCGTCGCGCCGGACCAGGCGCCGAACGCCTTGCGGGCCGCGACGACCGCGTCACGGGCGTCCTTGCGGGAGGAGAGCGGGGCGTTCGCCAGCCAGTTGTTCTTCGAGTCGGTCACCTCGTACACCCGGCCGCTCTCGGAACGCGGGAACCTGCCGCCCACGTACAGCTTGTAGGTCTTCAGGACGGTAAGTCGCTCAACTGCATTCATTTAACGCTCGCCCTCCGGGCTCGACGGGGCGAGGTACGCCTCCAGGCCGTGGCGGCCGCCCTCGCGGCCGAAGCCCGACTCCTTGTACCCGCCGAACGGCGAGGTCGGGTCGAACTTGTTGAACGTGTTGGACCAGACGACACCCGCGCGCAGCCTGTTCGCGACGGCGAGGATCCGGGAGCCCTTCTCGGACCAGATGCCGGCGGACAGGCCGTACTGCGTGTTGTTCGCCTTGGCGACCGCCTCGTCGGGCGTACGGAAGGTCAGCACCGACAGCACCGGGCCGAAGATCTCGTCGCGGGCGATGGTGTGGGCCTGGGTGACGTTCGTGAAGAGCGTCGGGGCGAACCAGTAGCCGGACGAGGGGAGTTCGCACTCCGGGGACCAGGGCTCGGCACCCTCGGCCGTGCCCTGCTCGACGAGCGAGGTGATCCGCGAGAGCTGTTCGGCGGAGTTGATCGCGCCGATGTCCGTGTTCTTGTCCAGCGGGTCACCGAGGCGGAGCGTGGAGAGCCTGCGCTTGAGGGAGTCCAGCAGCTCGTCCTGGATCGACTCCTGGACCAGCAGGCGGCTGCCCGCGCAGCACACCTGGCCCTGGTTGAAGAAGATCCCGTTGACGATCCCCTCCACCGCCTGGTCGATCGGGGCGTCGTCGAAGACGATGTTGGCGCCCTTGCCGCCCAGTTCGAGGGTGAGCTTCTTGCGGGTGCCCGCGACGGTCCTCGCGATCTCCTTGCCCACGGCCGTGGAACCGGTGAAGGCGACCTTGTTCACGTCCGGGTGCGCGACCAGCGCGGCGCCCGTGTCGCCGTATCCCGGGAGGATGTTGACGACACCCTTGGGCAGGCCCGCCTGGCGGCAGATGTCCGCGAAGAACAGGGCGGACAGGGGGGTCGTCTCGGCGGGCTTGAGCACCACCGTGTTGCCGGTGGCGAGTGCCGGGGCGATCTTCCACGCCAGCATCAGGAGCGGGAAGTTCCAGGGGATGACCTGGCCGGCCACGCCGAGGGGCTTGGGCGAGGTGCCGAAGCCCGCGTGGTCCAGCTTGTCGGCCCAGCCCGCGTAGTAGAAGAAGTGCGCGGCGACCAGGGGGAGGTCGGCGTCGCGCGTCTCCTTGATGGGCTTGCCGTTGTCGAGCGTTTCCAGAACGGCCAGTTCGCGGCTGCGCTCCTGGATGATCCGGGCGATGCGGAACAGGTACTTCGCGCGCTCGGAGCCGGGCAGTGCCGACCACTTCTCGAAGGCCTTGCGGGCCGCCTTCACCGCGCGGTCGACGTCCGCCTCGCCCGCCTGGGCGATCTCGGAGAGGACCTCCTCGGTGGAGGGGGAGACCGTCTTGAAGACCTTGCCGTCGGCCGCCTCGGTGAACTCGCCGTCGATGAACAGGCCGTAGGAGGGGGCGATGTCGACGATCGAGCGGGACTCGGGGGCCGGTGCGTATTCGAATACCGATGCCATGGTGATCAGTCCACCGTCACGTAGTCGGGGCCGGAGTAGCGGCCGGTGGCCAGCTTCTGACGCTGCATCAGCAGGTCGTTCAGGAGCGAGGAGGCGCCGAAGCGGAACCAGTGGTTGTCCAGCCAGTCCTCGCCGACGGTCTCGTTGACCAGCACGAGGAACTTGATCGCGTCCTTGGTGGTGCGGATGCCTCCGGCGGGCTTCACGCCGACCTGGACTCCGGTCTGCGCGCGGAAGTCGCGTACGGCCTCCAGCATGAGGAGCGTGTTCGCCGGGGTGGCGTTGACGGCGACCTTGCCGGTCGAGGTCTTGATGAAGTCCGCCCCGGCCAGCATGCCGAGCCAGCTCGCGCGGCGGATGTTGTCGTACGTCGAGAGCTCGCCCGTCTCGAAGATGACCTTCAGGCGGGCGCTCGTCCCGCAGGCCTCCTTCACGGCGGTGATCTCGTCGTAGACCTTCATGTAGTCGCCCGCGAGGAACGCCCCGCGGTCGATGACCATGTCGATCTCGTCGGCGCCGGCCGCGACGGCCTCGCGGACGTCGGCCAGCTTCACGCCGATCGCGGCGCGGCCCGCCGGGAAGGCGGTGGCCACCGAGGCGACCTTCACGGAGGAGCCGGCGACGGCCGCCTTGGCGGTCGCCACCATGTCCGGATAGACGCAGACGGCCGCGGTCGACGGGGTCGTCCGGTCCGTCGGGTCGGGGCGGACCGCCTTGGCGCCGAGCGCCCGGACCTTGCCCGGGGTGTCCGCGCCTTCCAGCGTGGTCAGGTCGACCATCGCGATGGCGAGGTCGATCGCGTACGCCTTCGCGGTCGTCTTGATGGAACGGGTGCCGAGCGAGGCGGCGCGCGCCTCCAGGCCGACCGCGTCGACGCCGGGCAGCCCGTGGAGGAAGCGGCGCAGCGTGCCGTCGGACGCGGTGACGTCGGCGAGAGCTCGTGCGGCGGGTGCAGTGGTGGGCATGGTCACCAGACGAGCATATCTACGCGCGTAGCGGCTGTACACCCCGGGGAGGTGGTTCCTGGTGGGCCTTGAGCGGTGGCCTGGGTGAGTCTCAAGCGGCGGCCCGGGTGAGGAGGCGATCGTTCCTTCGTCGTGGGGCTGAGGCAGAATCGGGGGCATGACGACCCCGGACCCCCAGTACAAGGAGCACGTGCACCGCTCGGCCGCGGCCATCGTGGGCGGCGTCCTGCTCCTCGGCATCGCCCTGTGGCTCGGCGTCGACGCGGTCGTCGCCGGGAAGGGCAGCACGCCGTGGCGGGCCCTCGCCGCTCTGCTGCTCGTGGTTCCGCTGGTCACCGCCTTCACCCTGCGGCCCGCCGTCTTCGTCGGCCAGGACCGGCTGCGGGTGCGCAACCCCTTCCGGATCGTCCTGCTGCCCTGGGGGCAGATCGAGACCCTGCGCTCCGGCTACTCCAACGAAGCGCTGACCAAGTCCGGTGCGAAGTTCCAGCTGTGGGCCATTCCGGTGTCGCTGCGGGCTCGGAACAAGGCGGCTCGGCGGGAGGCGCGGAGGGTTGCGCAGGGGGGTGGGCCGGTGGGGGGCTCCGGTGGTTCCGGCGCCTTCGGTGGTTCCGGGCGTGGAGCCGTTTCGGACGGGCCTGTGCGGGCCGAGAGTGATCAGGTCATGGACCAGCTGCGGGAGCTGCACGAGGCCCGGGGGGCGGCGGAGTCGGCGCAGGGCGAGGTCGTGGTGCGGTGGGCCTACGAGATCCTGGGGCCGGCGGTGGCGGGGGGCGTGTTGTTGGTGATTCTGCTGGTGGTGGGGTGAGCCCGGTCGCTTCTACGGTCGAGCCGCCACATCACGGCGCCGCCGGCCACACCAGCGCCATGTACGCGCTGCCGTACCCGCCGCATGTCAGCGCCGCCGTCAGCATCAGGGCGCGGTAGCGGGCCGAGGCCCGGGACAGGTGCAGGGCCAGGGGGAGCAGCAGCGGGAACGCCGGCAGGAGGAAGCGGGCGCGCGGGAAGTACACGCCTGCGCTGCCCAGCACGATCACCAGCAGGACGCCCGTGAACACCAGCAGCGCGAACGGCTGGCGGTCCCAGACCGACAGGACGAAGAGCACGGCCGCGGCGAGCAGGGTCAGCGTCACCATCACCAGGAACAGCTGCGGGGTGGGATTGTTCAGCAGTAGCTCCCGCATCCGGCGCAGGGTGTATCCGCCGCCGTCCAGCTCGTTGTGCCACAGCCGCTGTACGGCGAAGTAGCCGTCCCAGCGGCCCACTCGCAGGCCCACCCAGCCGACGTATCCGCACCAGCCGAGCGGCGCGACGATCGCGGCGGCGAGGACGCGGGGCTCGAAACGGTGGTGGCGGCGCAGCGTGAGGAGCAGGGTGAGCAGGCCGGTGAGCGAGACCGCCGCCGCCACCGCGATCCCCGTCGGGCGGGTCAGGCCCGCGCACACGGCCAGGGTTGCCGCCGACAGCCAGCGGCCGGTCAGGACCGCGTACAACGACCAGGCCGCGCACGCCGTGAACAGGGACTCCGTGTAGCCCATCCACTGCACCAGACCCGCCGGGAGCGCCGCCCAGAGGGTGGTCAGGAGGATGCCCGTACGGCGGCCGTGCAGGTGGTCGCCGACCTTGAACACACCCCACGCCGCGACGAACGACGAGACCACCGCGATGGCCAGGCCGGTGCTCGCCCGGGAGCCGGGGGTGATCACCGCGATCGCCTTCATCAGGTACGGGTACAGCGGGAAGAACGCCAGGTTGTTCGCGTCGTACCGGGTGCCGAGGTCGTGCGCGTAGCCGTGGTCGGCGATGCCGAGGTACCAGTCCGCGTCCCACTGCGTCGCCAGGATCGGCCAGACGGGCTCGTGTTCGTGGTGCGCCCAGACGGTGAGCAGCAGCAGGGTCGTCGTGCGTACGGCCAGGTAGGCGAGGAGGGCGGGGGTTGCGTGGGTCAGGGCCTCGCGGGCTCGGGTGGCGCGGGTGGCCCGGGTGCCTGTTCTGTCTGTGAGGGGTGGGGTTTCTCCGAGGGGGTGGGGGGCCGGGGTGGGGCCGCCGAGGGTGGGTGTGGGTGTGGTCGGGGGCACGGCGGGCTCCAGGGTGGTTCGGGGGTGCTTCCGAACCACCGTTGCCCGGGGGGTGGGGCGGGGTGGGGAGCCTGGGTCAATGCGCCGGGGTAAATCACTCGATGGGGTGGGTTGGGCTGGGGTGGGTTGGGTTGGGGTGCGGAGTCAGATGCCTGCGGCTGTGGAGAGGTCCTGCTTGATCGTGGTGAGGAGTGTCCGTGCCCGGGTGTGGGCCGGCGGGAGGTCTGCGTGCGATTCCACCGGGATCACCACCTCCAGGTAGCACTTCAGCTTCGGCTCCGTGCCGCTCGGGCGGACGATGACCCTGGCGCCGTCGAGCGTGTAGCGCAGGCCGTCGGTGGGCGGGAGCTTCGCGGTGCCCCGGGTGAGATCGTCGGTGCGGGTGATGGGCAGGCCCGCGAGGTGGGTCGGGGGGTGCTCGCGGAGGCGGTCCATCGCGGCGGTGATCAGTGACAGGTCCTCCACGCGGACCGAGAGCTGGTCCGTGGCGTGCAGGCCGTGCTCCACGGCGAGGTCGTCCAGGAGGTCCAGGAGGGTGCGGCCCTCCTCCTTGAGCGTCGAGGCCAGTTCCGTGATCAGGAGGGCCGCGGTGATGCCGTCCTTGTCGCGGACGCCCTCGGGGTCGACGCAGTAGCCGAGGGCCTCCTCGTAGCCGTAGCGGAGGCCCTCCACTCGGGCGATCCACTTGAAGCCGGTGAGGGTCTCCTCGTAGGGGAGGCCCGCCTTCTCGGCGATCCTGCCGAGGAGGGAGGAGGAGACGATGGATTCCGCGAACGTGCCCCGCGCTCCGCGGTTGACCAGGTGTGCTGCGAGTAGGGCGCCTACCTCGTCGCCTCGGAGCATGCGCCAGTCTGTTTTTTCTTTTACGGCCACCGCGCAGCGGTCCGCGTCCGGGTCGTTGGCGATGATCAGGTCCGGGTTCGTCTCGCGGGCCACCGCGAAGGCGAGGTCCATCGCGCCGGGCTCTTCCGGGTTGGGGAAGGCGACCGTCGGGAACTCCGGGTCGGGGTCCGCCTGTTCGGGGACGAGGACGGGGGGCGGGAAGCCCGCGCGCGCGAAGGCGGCGAGGAAGGTGTCCTTGCCGACGCCGTGCATCGCGGTGTAGACGGTGCGGGCCGTGCGGGGGGAGGCGGGGGCGAGTACGGCGTCCGTGCGGGTCAGGTAGGCCTGGAGGACGGCGTCGTCGAGGGTGTCCCAGCCGGTGGTGGGGCGGGGGACGTCGTGCAGGGAGGCGATCGCCGCGATCTCCGCTGCGATCTCGGCGTCGGCGGGCGGGACGATCTGGGAGCCGTCGCCCAGGTACACCTTGTAGCCGTTGTCGCGGGGCGGGTTGTGGCTGGCGGTGACCTCTACACCGGCGACCGCGCCGAGGTGCCTTATAGCGAACGCCAGGACGGGGGTGGGGAGGGGGCGGGGGAGGACGGCCGCGCGGAGTCCCGCTCCGGTCATCACGGCGGCGGTGTCCGCCGCGAAGTCGGCGGACTTGTGGCGGGCGTCGTAGCCGATGACGACGAGGCCGTTGGTGTGGCCCTGCTTCGTGAGGTACGCGGCCAGGCCGGCGGCGGCTCGGATGACGACGGAGCGGTTCATGCGCATGGGGCCGGCGCCGAGTTCGCCTCTCAGGCCCGCGGTGCCGAACTGGAGGGTGCCGGCGAAGCGTGCGGTGAGCTCGGGGACGTCCTCGGCGTCGATCAGCTTGGCGAGTTCGGCGCGGGTTTCCGCGTCGGGGTCCTCGGTCAGCCATGCCTTGGCCCGGGCGATGAGGTCGTCTTGCACGGTCGGTCAGCCCTCTCGTCTGTCGTCTGTCGTTCGTTGCGGATGCCTGCGGCGCGCTGTGCGGCTTCGGTGGGGGTGCGCGTAGCGCCTACGGTTGTGGGGTGGGTCGGGGCCGGGGCGGGGGGTGTCCGTCCTCGGTCCGGCGGTGCTCTTTTTCCGGGTAGTGCTGCGTGTCGGACGCCGGCCGCTGCGGGCGGACACCCCCCGCCCCGTCCCCTTACCGCCGTGGGCGGCTACGACGCCCACGGCAGCCGGTACATCATGTCCAACGGCGGCTTCCCCACCTAAGGGGCGCGGGGAACTGCGCGACCAGCCACGACGGGCCCGCAGCCGCCCTACGACCTCACGAGGCACCCCGATAGGCGCACGGCAACCCCTCCCACCTAAGGGGCGCGGGGAACTGCGCGACCAGCCACGACGGGCCCGCAGCCGCCCTACGACCTTCCGCGGCACCCCCCTACCGCTCAGCCGGCCGCAGGCTACACGCGGGAGAGGACCTGGGTGAGGAGGGAACCCATGCGTGTGGCGCTGTCGCGGCCGGCCTGGAGGACCTCCTCGTGGTTGAGGGGCTCGCCGGTCATGCCGGCGGCGAGGTTGGTGACGAGGGAGATGCCCAGGACCTCCGCGCCGGCCTCGCGGGCGGCGATCGCTTCGAGGACCGTGGACATGCCGACGAGGTCCGCGCCGATGACGCGGGCCATGCGGATCTCGGCCGGGGTCTCGTAGTGGGGGCCGGGGAACTGGGCGTAGACGCCCTCTTCGAGGGTGGGGTCGACCTCCTTGCACAGGGCGCGCAGGCGGGGGGAGTAGAGGTCGGTGAGGTCGACGAAGTTGGCGCCGATGATGGGGCTGGTCGCGGTCAGGTTGATGTGGTCGCTGATCAGGACCGGCTGGCCGGGGCGCATGCCCTCGCGGAGGCCGCCGCAGCCGTTGGTGAGGATGATCGTCTTGCAGCCGGCCGAGACCGCGGTGCGGACGCCGTGGGCGACTGCGGCGACGCCGCGGCCCTCGTAGTAGTGCGTGCGGCCCAGGAAGACCAGGGCGCGCTTGGCGCCGAGGGTGTACGAGCGGATCTTGCCTCCGTGGCCCTCGACGGCGGGGGGCGGGAAACCGGGGACCTCGGTCACCGGGAACTCGGCGTCGGGGGTGCCCAGGGCGTCCACGGCGGGTGCCCAGCCGGAGCCCATCACGAGGGCGACGTCGTGGGTCTCGGCGCCGGTCAGCTCGCGCAGGCGCGCGGCAGCGGCGTCGGCTGCGGCGTGGGGATCGTCCTGGATGTCGTCCGGAAGAAGAGATGCGTTCACGCGAAGAGGGTAGCCGGTTTGGGCCTACGCGCGTAGATGACAGAGCGCACGGGATGGCGATCGTTGTCTTGTCGTTTCCAACCAGAGGGGTGTCAGCAGGGCCGCTTGCGCAGTTCCATCACGTAGTCGTGCGGGGCGCCCGCCGATTCCGCCGCGTCGGCGATCTCGCCCAGGTAGCGGGCCGAGGGGAGGCCGCCCTCGTAGGCGTTGAGGACGTAGGTCCAGACCGGCTCCTGGCCGTCCAGGGTGTGGACGCGCATGCGGGCGCGGCGGTAGATGTTCAGGCCGACGCCCACCCAGCGGTCCATGGAGTCCTCGTCCAGGGGCGCGATGTCGTAGAGGGCGACGAAGACCTGGGCGTCGGGATCCTCGACCAGGGTCGCCAGGGCGCCCTCCCAGCCCATGTGCTCGCCGCCGAAGGTCAGCCGCCAGCCGTTCAGCCAGCCCGTCGCGCGCAGCGGGGAGTGCGGGGCGCGGCGGCTCATCAGCCGGGCGTCGAGGTTGCCGGAGTACGCGGCATAGAGCGACATGGGGAGAGGGTACGGCAGGGCCAAAGGCGGCCACTCCCGTAACAGTGGTATCTCGGGCGGGGCCCCGGACGGTGGCACGGCGAGTCGTGCGGGACAATGGAGTACGTGACTCGGATCGTGATCATCGGTGGCGGACCCGGCGGATACGAGGCGGCCCTGGTGGCCGCCCAGCTCGGCGCGGAGGTGACCGTCGTGGACTGCGACGGTCTGGGCGGGGCGTCGGTGCTCACCGACTGCGTGCCGTCGAAGACCCTTATCGCCACGGCCGAGGTGATGACCACCTTCGATTCGTCGTACGAGGAATTGGGGATCATCGTCGCCGACGACACTCCGCCCATGGAGCAGGCGGCGAGAGTGGTCGGGGTTGATCTGGGGAAGGTCAACCGGCGTGTGAAGCGGCTCGCGCTGGCCCAGTCGCACGACATCACCGCGAGTGTGACGCGGGCCGGGGCGCGGGTGCTCCGGGGGCGTGGGCGGCTTGAGGGGATGCAGGCCCTCGACGGGTCGCGGAAGGTCGTGGTGCGGGCCGCCGACGGGAGTGAGGAGACTCTCGTCGCGGACGCCGTGCTTGTCGCCACCGGTGGGCATCCCCGTGAGCTGCCCGACGCGCAGCCCGACGGTGAGCGGATTCTGAACTGGACCCAGGTGTACGACCTGAACGAGCTTCCCGAGGAGCTCATCGTGGTCGGGTCCGGTGTGACCGGTGCCGAGTTCGCCGGCGCCTATCAGGCGCTGGGGTCCAAGGTCACGCTCGTGTCGTCGCGGGACCGGGTGCTGCCCGGTGAGGACCCGGACGCCGCGGCCGTGCTGGAGGAGGTCTTCCGGCGGCGCGGCATGAACGTCATGGCTCGGTCTCGGGCCCAGTCCGCCAAGCGGGTGGGGGACCGGGTCGAGGTGACCCTGGCCGACGGGCGGGTCATCAGTGGCTCGCACTGTCTGATGGCCGTCGGTGCCATTCCCAACAGCGCCGGGATGGGGCTGGAGGAGGCCGGGGTGCGGCTCCGGGAATCTGGGCACATCTGGACCGACAAGGTCTCCCGGACCACGGCTCCCGGTGTGTACGCCGCCGGTGACGTGACCGGGGTGTTCGCGCTGGCCTCGGTGGCGGCCATGCAGGGGCGGATCGCCATGTACCACTTCCTCGGTGACGCGGTGGCCCCGCTGAATCTGAAGACCGTGTCCTCGAACGTGTTCACGGATCCCGAGATCGCCACCGTCGGATACACCCAGGCCGACGTCGACGGCGGCAAGATCGACGCCCGTATGGTGAAGCTGCCGCTGCTGCGCAACCCGCGCGCGAAGATGCAGGGCATCCGGGACGGGTTCGTCAAGATCTTCTGCCGGCCGGGCACCGGGATCGTGGTCGGCGGTGTCGTCGTCGCGCCTCGTGCCTCCGAGCTCATCCATCCCATCTCGATCGCCGTCGACAACAATCTGACCGTCGAACAGATCGCGAACGCGTTCACCGTTTACCCCTCTCTTTCCGGCTCGATCGCCGAGGTGGCACGGCAGTTGCACACTCGGAAGGACTCGGGCGAGGGCTGACGGCCGAAAGCGATTGCTCGCTGGTCACAGCGAGTTGTCGAGCATTCGTGCGGCATAGTCGGCGGGCGTAGGCCCTATACCACTTCCCGCCCTCCTGTGCGAACAACTTCTGCTATTCGGCGCAAACTGCTGAAACCAGACGGTCGTTGGGGTTACTGTCAGTTTCGTGTTCGCTGCAGAACGTCGCCAATTGATCCTCGAAATGGTGCGAGCGAACGGGGCCGTGTCGCTCCGTGAGCTCGCCCGCGTCGTCCAGACCTCCGAAGTGACCGTACGGCGGGACGTGCGCGCACTGGAGGCAGAAGGACTCCTCGACCGCCGACATGGCGGTGCGGTATTGCCGGGCGGTTTTACGCGGGAGTCCGGCTTTCCGCAGAAATCACATCTCGCGACCGCCGAGAAGACGGCCATCGCCGATCTCGCCGCCAGCTTCGTCGAAGAGGGCGAGGCCATCGTGGTCGGGGCGGGTACCACCACACAGGAACTGGCACGCCGTCTCGCCCGCGTGCCAGGTCTGACCGTCGTCACCAACTCGCTTTTGGTCGCCCAGGCATTGGCCCACGCCAACCGGGTGGAAGTCGTGATGACCGGCGGCACCCTGCGCGGCTCCAACTACGCGCTCGTCGGCAGCGGTGCCGAACAGTCCCTCCAGGGGCTGAGGGTCTCCAGGGCCTTCCTGTCCGGGAGCGGGCTCACCGCCGAGCGGGGGCTCTCCACGTCCAACATGCTCTCCGCGTCCGTCGACCGGGCGCTGGTCCAGGCCGCCGCCGAGGTCGTCGTCCTCGCCGACCACACCAAGCTCGGCACCGACACCATGTTCCAGACCGTGCCGACCGATCTGATCACGCGGCTGGTGACCGACGAACCGCCCGCGCACGACGACCGTGCCGCCACGGAGCTTCAGGCGCTCGCCGATCAGGGGGTGCAGATCGCCGTGGCCGGTGCGTCGGAGAACCCGGGGGGTGATCGGGTCCCGGCGCGGCAGCAACAGCGCCGGGACGTGGCCCTGCCGGGGCCTCGGCGGGGGCAGGTCCAGGGGTCCGCCCCCGGGTTGCGTACGGCCGCGGTGTTGGGTGAGCAGGGGCCGGGGGTGTCCGGTACGTCGGGTGCGGAGCGGGCTCGGGTTGCGGATCTTCGTCGGCGTTGAGGGTCCGTCACGGGGCGCCTGAGAGCTCGGGAGCGTCTGTCGTATGGCGGGTGCGGCTGGCTTGTGGCTGGTCGCGCAGTTCCCCGCGCCCCTGAGAGGGTGGGGCTGACCTGGGTGTTTCCGTGGCCCGTGCCTTGGTGAGGGTGCTGGGGAGTGTGCTCGTGGAGGTCAGTGCTGTTGATGTTCGGCGGGTGCGGGGGCTCGTTCGGGAGTTGGAGGGGGCCGACTGTGCCGAGGAACTGTGGGGGCGGGCGCTCGGCGGGGTGATGGCGCTGGTGCCCGCGGACGCGGGGCAGCGGTATCGGCTCTCGCCGGACGGGGGCGAGGTCTTCGCGCTGTCGCGGCCCGCGGACTCCTTTCACGCGGATCCCCGGGTGATCTACGACCATCCGCTGGACCACCCGCTCACCGGGCTCATGCTGGGTGCGGCCGGGCCGGGGGCCTGGCGGGTGAGCGATGTCGCCGGGGACCGTGAGTGGGAGCGCACGCACTGCTACAACCTGGACTTCCGGCCCTTCGGACTGCGTCGGCACCTGGTGGCCACGGCCGGGCGGGACACCACCGCCGTCGAGGGGTACGCGCTGGTCCGCGCCGGCGGTGACTTCAGCGAGCGGGACCGGGATCTGCTGAGCTTCGTCCAACTCCACCTCGATCTGGTGGAACGGCGGTTCGCCGAGCGGGAACGGCTGCTCGCGCTCACCGCCGCCGCCCTCGAACTCGCCGGGATCCAGGGGCACGGGGTCGCCGCCCTCGACGGCGCCGGCCGTCCGCAGCCGCTGAACGCCGTAGCCGCCGACCTGTTGGCCGTCGTGGGCGACGACCCCCGGCTCGCCGCGGGTGTCTCCTTCACCGCCCGGCAGGTCGACGTGCGGTACGTGCCCGCCGTCGGTCCCGAGCGGCCCGCCCTGCTGGTCCTGCGTGATCTCGCCCGCGCGCGTGCCGTCGCCCACCGGCTCGGGGTGACCGAGCAGGAGCACCGGACGCTGCGACACCTCGACCGGGGGCGTACGGCGACGGAGGCGGCCCGGCGGATGGGGCTCTCGCCCGCCACCGTGCGCGGCTACATCGCCTCCCTGCACCGGAAGCTGGACGCGGGACACACGGCGGCCCTGCTGCGGCGGGGACGGGACCTGGGGCTGCTCACCGACTGACGCACACCCGCGGTGTACCCGGTAAGGGCTTACTGGTTGCGTTATGTCGCGATCCGTCAGAATTGACGGATGGTCCGGGGTCGGGCCGGGTCGCTTCACTGGTGGAAGGCGGAAGGCGACCCGTCGCCGGGCCGCGCGCCGAGGGGGACTCTCATGACCACGACTCCGTCACGCACGCCCACCACCGCCGAGGACGGCACCGGCCGGCCCGCTCCCGGGCGTCTCCTGGCCGCGATCGGCGCCACCACGGGCCCCCTGCTGTTCGCGGCGGCCAACCTCGCCATCCCCTACGAGACCGACGACTCGACCAGGGACCTGGTCGCCACCATCGCCGGCAACCAGGACGCCACCGAGCTGTCCCTGTGGCTGTGGGCGGTCGGGACGCTGGTGTTCGCGCCGGGACTGGTCGCCGTCGGACTGCTCGCCACCGCCCGCTCCGCCAGGCTCGGCCTGTGGGGCGCCGTCCTGTTCGGCACCGGGCTGCTGGCGGTCACCGCGACCCCGTCGCTGGACACCGTGGTGCTCGGCGGGCTCGACGAGGGGGCAGGGCAGGACCTCCTGGTGCGGACGGTCGACGGGATCAACGGGCTGGCCGTGGTGAACGGACCGATTCTCTACTTCATCGGGGCCCATGTCGTCGGCGCGATCCTGCTCGGGGTGGCGTTTCTGCGCGGTCGGACGATTCCGGCCTGGGCCGCCTGGCTGCTGATCGTCTCCATGCCCCTCAACGTGGTCGGGCACGTGATGGGCCTGATGCCGCTCGTCGTGCTCTCCTTCGTGCTGCTCGCCGTCGCCTTCGGCTGCGCGGGGCTGGTCATCGCCCGGCACGGCACCGGCTGGGTGCGCGCCAAGTAGGCCACCGTCTCGGGGGACGGGGAAAACGAGGCGCCCTGGGGACCGGAACTCCGGCCCCCAGGGCGCCTCGGGGTGTCGTACAAGATGCCGTAGGAGATGTCCTACGGCTGTCTGCCCTGCGGCTCAGTCCTTGATCTCGCAGATCGGGGCGCCGGAGGTGATGGAGGCGCCGACGTCCGCGGACAGGCCCTTGATGGTGCCGGCCTTGTGGGCGTTCAGCGGCTGTTCCATCTTCATGGCCTCCAGGACGACGACCAGGTCGCCCTCCTTGACCTCCTGGCCCTCCTCGACCGCGATCTTGACGATCGTGCCCTGCATGGGCGAGGCGAGGGTGTCGCCGGAGGCGACGGGGCCGGACTTCTTGGCCGCGCGGCGCTTGGGCTTGGCGCCGGCGGCGAGGCCGGTGCGGGCCAGGGACATGCCCAGGGAGACGGGGAGGGAGACCTCCAGGCGCTTGCCGCCGACCTCGACGACGACCGTCTCACGGCCCGGGTCCTCTTCGGTGTCCGCGTCGGCGGGGGCGGCGAAGGGCTTGATCTCGTTGACGAACTCGGTCTCGATCCAGCGGGTGTGGACCGTGAAGGGGTCCTGGCTGCCGGTGAGCTCGGGGGCGAACGCCGGGTCGGTGACCACCGCGCGGTGGAAGGGGATGGCGGTGGCCATGCCCTCGACCTGGAACTCCTCCAGGGCGCGGGCGGCGCGCTGCAGGGCCTGCTCGCGGGTGGCGCCGGTGACGATCAGCTTGGCCAGCAGGGAGTCCCAGGCCGGGCCGATCACGCTGCCGGACTCCACGCCCGCGTCCAGGCGGACGCCCGGTCCGGACGGCGGGGCGAAGGTGGTGACGGTGCCGGGGGCCGGCAGGAAGCCCCGGCCCGGGTCCTCGCCGTTGATGCGGAACTCGAAGGAGTGGCCGCGCAGCTCCGGGTCGCCGTAGCCGAGCTCCTCGCCGTCGGCGATGCGGAACATCTCGCGCACCAGGTCGATGCCGGCGACCTCCTCGGTGACCGGGTGCTCGACCTGGAGACGGGTGTTGACCTCCAGGAAGGAGATCGTGCCGTCCGCGCCGACGAGGAACTCCACGGTGCCGGCGCCGACGTAGCCGGCCTCCTTGAGGATGGCCTTGGAGGAGGAGTACAGCTCCGCGACCTGGGCCTCGGACAGGAACGGGGCCGGGGCCTCCTCGACCAGCTTCTGGTGGCGGCGCTGCAGGGAGCAGTCGCGGGTGGAGACCACGACCACGTTGCCGTGGGTGTCGGCCAGGCACTGCGTCTCCACGTGGCGGGGCTTGTCGAGGTAGCGCTCGACGAAGCACTCGCCGCGGCCGAAGGCGGCGACCGCCTCACGGACCGCCGAGTCGTACAGCTCGGGGACCTCTTCGAGGGTGCGGGCGACCTTCAGACCGCGGCCGCCACCGCCGAAGGCGGCCTTGATGGCGATCGGCAGGCCGTGCTCCTGGGCGAAGGCGACGACCTCGTCGGCGCCGGACACCGGGTCGGGGGTGCCGGCGACCAGCGGGGCGCCGGCGCGCTGGGCGATGTGCCGGGCGGCGACCTTGTCACCGAGGTCCCGGATGGCCTGCGGCGGCGGGCCGATCCAGATCAGGCCCGCGTCCAGGACCGCCTGGGCGAACTCGGCGTTCTCCGAGAGGAAGCCGTAGCCCGGGTGGATGGCGTCGGCGCCGGATTCACGCGCGGCGTTCAGTACCTTGCCGATGTCCAGATAGCTGCTCGCCGGAGTGTCACCGCCCAGGGCGAACGCCTCATCCGCGGCGCGCACATGCAGAGCGTCCCGGTCCGGGTCGGCGTAGACGGCCACGCTCGCGATGCCGGCATCCCGGCAGGCCCGGGCCACGCGGACAGCGATTTCGCCACGGTTGGCGATGAGCACCTTGCGCACGATTGAGGCTCCCTCCTTGAAACAAGCCGAGTTTAGGGACTGCCGACACGGCGCATCGACCCGTCCCCAGTGGTGAGCTTGCCCACACGGAGCGTGATGCGAGGCTTGCTCCACCGGCGAAATCCCTTGTCGCACCTCGGTACGCAGGACTCCTCTGCGAAACCCTAGCCCTCCTCTGTGGTCAAGGTCTCTGTGAGAGCGTGCTGCGGACCACTCCGTTTCTTTGTGGAGTCCCTACGAACGGACCAATGATTCTTTGCCGCCCGCCGAACCCTTGTCCCGCGGTTTACCCGTTAGTAGCGTTCAGGATGTCTCGAACGTACTTGGGGTAACTGGCGTCCGCCTCGGACGGCACTCGAACAGCTCGGAAGTGGGTGGGCCCGGTGGTGCGCAGGCCGGTGGCGTGGATCGTGGCGGTCGTGCTCTTCGTCGAGGCGCTCGGCGTCGCCGCGCTCAACTGGTTCCTCGGGGTGGTCGTCGACCGTCAGGACATGTCCCTGGCCGGGCTCGACCCGCACGTGATGTCGACGTCCTCGAAGATCGGCGGCATCGTCTTCGGCCTCTACTTCGCCTTCTGCGGCCTGGTCGCGCTGCTGGTCGCCCTCCGAGACCGCCGCCCGGCCGGCCTCGGCCGCATCCTGCTGATCAGCGCGGCGGTCGTGCACGGCCTGCTGGGCGCGTTCGCGTGGGGGCTGATGGGCTGGCCCGAGTTCCTGTTCATGGTCGTCGTCCTGGCCCTGATCGTGCTGCTGCTGATGACCTACGACGGCCAGGAGGCGCCCGCGGCGACCGAGCCGCGGGACAGCGCGCCCCAGGACGGGCCGGACACCAGCGGCTCGCCGCTCACCGGTCCGCCGGCGCCCACAACTCCGTGATGCCGACGCCCAGTTCGGCCAGCAGCTTGCGTACCAGGGGCAGGCTGAGGCCGATCACATTGCCGTGGTCCCCGTCGATGCCGTCGATGAACGGGGCCGAACGCCCGTCCAGCGTGAACGCCCCGGCCACGTAAAGGGGTTCGCCCGAGGCGACGTACGCGGCGATCTCCTCGTCGGTCGGCTCGCCGAAGCGGACGACGGTGGAGGCGGTGGCCGAGACGTACCGTCCGGTGGCCGTGTCGTGGACGCAGTGGCCGGTCCGGAGCGTGCCCGCCCGGCCCCGCATCGCCTTCCAGCGGGCGGTGGCCTCCTCGGCGTCGGCCGGCTTGCCCAGCGCCTCGCCGTCCAGGTCGAGCACAGAGTCGCAGCCGATCACCAGCGCGCCGGTCGCCTCCGGCAGTGCGGCGACCACTGACGCCTTGGCCTCCGCGAGAGCGAGGGCCAGTTCGGCGGGGGTGGGGGCGCTGACGGCGTCCTCGTCGACGCCGCTGACGATGACCTCGGGGGCGAGGCCCGCCTGGCGCAGGAGGTTCAGGCGGGCGGGGGACTGGGAGGCCAGGACGAGACGGCGGCGCGGCTGATCGGTCATGCGGCCAGGGTATCGGCGGCCCTCACCCCACGCCGAGCACGATCATCGCGAGCACCATGGCCAACGCCAGGAAGAGGCCCAGTCTGCGCAACATGTCCTGCATGTTGCGCAGTTCCTCGGGCGGCTCGTTCTCGGGGTCGGACCACAGCATGCCACTAGCGTGGGGCTTGGCGGGGGGTGCGGGCCTGAGTACGGGTACTTAAATCCGGGCCCTGGGTTATGGCTGGGTGCGCGGTTCCCCGCGCCCCTGAAGAACCACCGCTCACCCGGGCCAGTACGTGCGGGTCCATGCCGTGGGGCCCGGCTGGGGGAGGCGGTGGGCCGCGATCCTTGACGGGTCGGACCATGCGTCCCTCGGGGACGGGTCGGCGCCGGGGGGCTCGGTCGCTGCCGCCGCGGCGCGGGCGCGGACCACCGCCAGGGCGGCGGCCAGCTCCTCGGGGGTCGGGTTGCCTCGTACGACCTTGATGTTCATGACGGCTCCCAGCAGGGCTAGAGGGGGATGTTGCCGTGCTTCTTGGGCGGGAGTGACTCTCGCTTGGTGCGGAGTTGGCGCAGGCCGCGGACGACGTGGCGGCGGGTGTCGGACGGCATGATCACGGAGTCGATGTAGCCGCGTTCGGCGGCGACGTAGGGGTTGAGGAGGGCGTCCTCGTACTCCTGGATCAGCCGGGCGCGCACCGCCTCCAGATCCTCCCCGCCCGCCTCCGCCTCGGCGATGGTGCGCCGGTGCAGGATGTTGACCGCGCCCTGGGCGCCCATGACGGCGATCTGGGCGGTGGGCCAGGCCAGGTTCAGGTCGGCGCCGAGGTGCTTGGAGCCCATGACGTCGTAGGCACCGCCGAAGGCCTTGCGGGTGATCACGGTGATCAGGGGGACGGTGGCCTCGGCGTAGGCGTAGATCAGCTTGGCGCCGCGGCGGATGATGCCGTCGTGCTCCTGGTCGACGCCGGGCAGGAAGCCGGGCACGTCCACGAAGGTGATGACCGGGACGTTGAAGGCGTCGCAGGTGCGCACGAAGCGGGCGGCCTTCTCGCTCGCCTTGATGTCGAGGCAGCCCGCGAACTGCATCGGCTGGTTGGCGACGATGCCGACCGGCCGGCCCTCGACCCGTCCGAAGCCGGTGAGGATGTTCGGCGCGAACAGCGGCTGCGTCTCGAAGAACTCGGCGTCGTCCAGGACGTGTTCGATCACCGTGCGCATGTCGTACGGCTGGTTCGCAGAGTCGGGCACGATCGCGTCCAGCTCGCGGTCCTCGTCGGTGACCGCGAGATCGGCCTCCTCGGCGTAGAGCGGGGGCTCGGAGAGGTTGTTGGACGGCAGGTACGACAGCAGCTGCTTGACGTACTCGATGGCGTCCTTCTCGTCCCCGGCCATGTGGTGCGCCACACCGGAGGCGGAGTTGTGGGTGCGGGCGCCGCCCAGCTCCTCGAAGCCGACGTCCTCACCGGTGACCGTCTTGATGACGTCCGGGCCGGTGATGAACATGTGCGAGGTCTGGTCGACCATGATCGTGAAGTCGGTGATCGCGGGGGAGTACACCGCACCGCCCGCACACGGGCCGACGACCAGCGAGATCTGCGGGATGACACCGCTCGCGTGGGTGTTGCGGCGGAAGATCTCGCCGTAGGCGCCGAGCGAGGCCACGCCCTCCTGAATGCGGGCGCCGCCGGAGTCGTTGATGCCGATCACCGGACAGCCGGTCTTCAGCGCGAAGTCCATCACCTTGACGATCTTCTGGCCGTAGACCTCGCCGAGCGCGCCGCCGAAGACGGTGAAGTCCTGCGAGAACACGGCGACGGGGCGGCCGTCGACGGTTCCGTACCCGGTCACCACACCGTCGCCGTAGGGGCGGTTGGCGTCCAGGCCGAAGTTGGTGGAGCGGTGGCGGGCGAACTCGTCCAGCTCGACGAAGGAGTCCTCGTCCAGGAGGAGTTCGATGCGCTCACGGGCCGTCAACTTGCCCTTGGCGTGCTGCTTCTCGACGGCGCGTGCGGAGCCGGCGTGCGTCGCTTCCTCGATACGGCGCTGGAGATCCGCGAGCTTGCCCGCGGTGGTGTGGATGTCGATCTCTTCCGGCTCGGACATCGGTCTCGCGGCTCCCTGCCTGCTCAAAAGGGGGGACGGTTACTCATCCGTAGAGTAGTGGGGGGCCTACGAAACAGCAGTGCGGCGTTTCACACACCTAGGGTGGCTTGCATGACGCCGCGAGATGCAGCAGACGACAGCCGCTGGTCCGACCTGGACCGTCCGCCCCTCAACGCCCCGGCGCTGCGTCGGGGCCTGGTACGGGACGGCGGCCTGTGGTGCGACGTGGACGTGGTGCAGCGCACCGGCTCCACCAACGCGGACCTGGTGGCCCTGGCCGAGCGCGGTGACGCGGAGGAGGGCGCGGTCCTCGTCGCGGAGGAGCAGACGTCCGGGCGGGGCCGCCTGGACCGGCGGTGGACCGCGCCGCCGCGCTCGGGCCTCTTCTTCTCCGTCCTGCTGAAGCCCGCCGAGGTACCGGTGACCCGCTGGGGCTGGCTCCCCCTCCTCACCGGCGTGGCGGTGGCCACGGGGCTGTCGCGGGCGGCGGGTGTCGACACGGCACTCAAGTGGCCGAACGACCTGCTCGTGACCGTCGCCGGCGAGGAACGCAAGGCCGCCGGCATCCTCGCCGAGCGCGCCGGCCCCGACGGCGTGGTCATCGGCGTGGGCATCAACGTCACCCTCCGGGAGGACGAACTCCCCGTCCCGCAGGCCGGATCACTGGCCCTGGCCGGCGCCGTCAGCACCGACCGCGACACCCTCCTCCGCGGCGTCCTCCGCTCCCTGGAGCAGTGGTACACCCGCTGGCGCACCGCGCAGGGAGACCCAGCGGTGAGTGGTCTCCAGGAGACCTATGCGGCGGGCTGCGCGACGCTGGGAAGAACGGTGCGGGCCGAGCTTCCTGGGGACCGTTCGATCGTGGGGGAGGCGGTAGCGGTGGACGGGGACGGCCGCTTGGTGATCGCCACCGAGGCGGGCGTACAGGAACCAGTGGGCGCCGGCGACATCGTCCACTTGCGCCCCGCGTGAGCTGGACCAAACCTTTCTTGGGGGCGCGGGGCTGTATCGATTTGCGGCTCCGCCGCGTGGGCGCGACCAGCCACGACGGAGCCGCAGAGGACCAGGGACCCAAGCCACCCACGATCCCCCGGCCCAACCTGACGGAGTGAGCTGGCGCACACCTGCCGTAAAGTGAAGGCCGGTCGATACCTGACCGTGGCAGATCGGAAGGGCAGCAGGCGTGACCGTCGACGACACGGGCTCCGGCGCGGACGCGGACGGCCGGGAGGATCCCGATGCCGCCGCTCCCGGCGAGGACAACCCGCTCGCCCTGCGCCTGGAACAGCTCATCCTCGGCGCCGAGAGGCGCTACACCCCCTTTCAGGCGGCCCGGAGCGCGGGCGTCTCCATGGAGCTGGCCTCCCGGTTCTGGCGGGCCATGGGCTTCGCCGACATCGGGCAGGCCAAGGCGCTCACCGAGGCGGACGTACTGGCGCTCAGGCGCCTGGCCGGTCTCGTCGAGGCGGGGCTGCTGAGCGAGGCGATGGCCGTGCAGGTGGCGCGGTCGACCGGGCAGACCACCGCCCGGCTGGCCGAGTGGCAGATCGACTCCTTCCTGGAGGGGCTGACCGAGCCGCCCGAGCCGGGCATGACCCGCACCGAGGTGACGTACCCGATCATCGAGCTGCTCCTGCCCGAGCTGGAGGAGTTCCTCGTCTTCGTCTGGCGGCGCCAGCTCGCCGCCTCGGCCGGCCGGGTCGTCCAGGCCGCCGACGACGAGGAGATGGTCGACCGGCGTCTGGCCGTCGGCTTCGCCGACCTCGTCGGGTTCACCCGGCTGACCCGTCGGATGGAGGAGGAGGAACTCGGCGAGCTCGTCGAGGCCTTCGAGACCACCGCCGCCGACCTGGTGGCCGCGCACGGCGGGCGGCTCATCAAGACGCTCGGCGACGAGGTGCTGTACGCGGCCGACGACGCGGGTGTGGCCGCCGAGATCGCGCTGCGGCTGATCGAGACGATGGCGAACGACGAGACGATGCCGGAGCTGCGGGTCGGCATCGCGTTCGGCACGGTCACCACCCGTATGGGCGATGTCTTCGGTACGACGGTGAACCTCGCCTCCCGGCTGACGTCGATAGCTCCGAAGGACGCCGTCCTCATCGACAGTGCCTTCGCCGAGGAGCTGATCCGCACCGCCGAGGCGCCCGCCTCCGAGGCGGAGGCGGCGGAGGCCGCGGCGACCGCCGAGAAGGAGGGCGAGGAGCCACCGTCCTACCGTTTCGCGCTCCAGCCGATGTGGCAGCGGCCCGTGCGCGGCCTCGGTGTGATCGAGCCGTGGCTGCTCACGCGACGGGTCACGCAGCAGCCGTAGCCGTCTCCATCGGTGCTGGTCGGCGGGTCAGTCCACGCACAGGCCGACGACCGGTACGCAGAGGCCGGGCCGGTCCGGCCGGCCGGGCTGGTCCGGCTGCGGGGCCGGTGGGGTCGAGGTGTGGCTCGGGGTGGGCGCCGGTTGCGGGGGCGCGGTGTGGGTGGCCGACGGCGGACCGGCTGTCGCGGTGGGTGCCGGGGCGCCCGGTGTGTTCGGGGCCTGCGGGATGGTCGTGGGGGCGGCCCAGGCGGCGGAGGGCGAGCCGGTCGCGGCCGGTGCGGGGGCGAGGGACACCCCGGGGACCGGGGTCGCGGTCGTCCCGCCCAGGGCCGCGGTGGCCGACGGGCTCACCTTGGGGACGGCGACGGTGACGGCCGCGTTGGTCGCGCGGTCCGTGCCGGTGGCGGTGCCCGGGTCGTCCGGGCGGGGCTCGGCCTCCGCGGTGCCGGGGCCGGCGACTCCGGAGTCCGGGGTCAGTCGTACGAGACTCAGGGCGCCGGCCGCCAGGGCCAGACCGCCGGCGACGAGCAGCACCTTGCGGGGGCGGGGCTTGCGGTGACGGCCTCGCGAGGTGAAGAGCCGGGCCCCGGTGGCGAGCGGCTCGGGTGGTGTCGTCGGGTGTCCGGGTGGTGGGGTCGGATGCCCGGGTGGTGCGGTCGGGTGCCCGAAGGGTGCCGGCGTGGTCGGTGTGGTGGTTCTCTGCGGCCTCGCGGGTGTGTCCGTCGTCGTCATCGCGCTCCTCCCCAGTGCCCCGCGCCCCCCTGTGCGCCGTGGCGGACGCACGTTATGCGCTGTCGTGGGCGGTGCGGTGGGGGTTGTGAGGGATGTTCACTCGAACGGGGTGTCGGAGCCCGAAGGGGGAACCGTCGGTGGCCCGCCCTTTCCCCGGCGGGGCTCGGCTGCGATGATCGGAACGACAGGACGTTAACCGTCGTTAACAGGGTGAGCCGGGAGGATGTCATGGGCGAGGAGCGGTTCGGGGAGTTCGTGCTGGTGCGGCGGCACGGGGACGGTCGGCATGTCGCGGAGCTGGCCCTCGACCGGCCCAAGGCCATGAACGCCGTCTCCACGGAGATGGCCCGCTCCGTCGCCGCCGCCTGCGCCGCGCTCGGTGACGACAAGGACGTCCGTGCGGTCGTGGTGACCTCGACGCACGAGCGGGCCTTCTGTGTCGGTGCCGACCTGAAGGAGCGCAACTCCTTCAGCGACGCCGATCTGGTACGGCAGCGGCCGGTGGCCCGGGGTGCCTACACCGGGGTGCTGGAGCTGCCGGTGCCGACGATCGCGGCCGTGCACGGATTCGCCCTGGGCGGCGGCTTCGAGCTGGCCCTCGCCTGCGATCTGATCGTGGCGGACGGGACGGCCGTGGTGGGGCTGCCCGAGGTGTCCGTCGGGGTGATCCCGGGCGGCGGCGGCACCCAGCTGCTGCCCCGCCGGGTCGGCGCCGCCCGCGCGGCCGAGCTGATCTTCACGGCGCGGCGCGTGGAGGCCGCCGAGGCGCGGGAGCTGGGGCTCGTGGACGTGCTCGTGGCGGAGGGCCGGGACCGCGAGGAGGCGTTGGCGCTGGCCGGCCGGATCGCCGCCAACTCGCCGGTGGGTCTCCGCGCCGCCAAGCGTGCCCTGCGTCTCGGCCATGGCCTGGATCTCCGCGCCGGGCTGGAGGTCGAGGACGCGGCCTGGCGCTCGGTGGCGTTCTCGGGGGACCGCGCGGAGGGGGTGGCCGCGTTCAACGAGAAGCGGAAGCCGCAGTGGCCGGGGGAGTGAGTCGGGACGAGTCCCGGCCCCGGAGACGGCGAGTCCCGAGAACCCGCAGGAGCACTCGCACTCGCCCTCACTGACCCGACCGTCCTCACTCACCCGGCCCGTCCTCACTCACCCGCACGACCCGTCAATGTCCCCTTTGCGGTAGAACCTCCCTAGCCTGGAGTGATGGGTGAGGACAGGCGCCTGGCGGCCGTGGTCGCGCTGGCTCAGGGCATGGCGGCGGCCCACAGCTCACGGGAGACGTGGCGCGCCGCCGCGGCCGGGGCCTGCCGTGCCCTCGGGGGCAGCTTCGCCGCGCTGTCGGTGTGGGAGCGGGAGTTGGGCCGGCTCCGGGTCCTGGTGAACGTCGGGGAGCGGGCCCCGGACGAGGAGGAGTTCCCGGAGGCCGAGGCGTATCCCGTGCACCAGTTCGCGGAGATCACCGAGTTCCTGCACGAGCGGTGGGCGGGCGGCGGCGAGCCCAACGCCTGGGTGGAGACGGCGGAGGGTCCGGCGGCCGGGCGCAGACCCGGTTACGTCCATCAGCGGGTCGCCGCGCTGCGCAGACGCGGGCGCGGCTGCTGTGTCGTCGCCCCGATCGTGCTGCACGGGCGGGCCTGGGGCGAGCTGTACGTGGCCCGGCCGGTCGGCGCCCCCGTCTTCGACCGTGCCGACGCCGACTTCGCCACCGTGCTGGCCTCCGTCGTCGCCGCGGGTATCGCGCAGGTCGAGCGGCTGGAGGAGGTGCGGCGGCTGGCGTTCACCGACGCGCTGACCGGCCTCGCCAACCGCCGTGCCGTCGACATACGGCTGGACGAGGCCGTCGAGCGGCATCGCAGGGAGGGGGTGGTGGTCAGCCTCGTCGTCTGTGACCTCAATGGCCTCAAGCGGGTCAACGACACCTGTGGGCACGCCGTCGGCGACCGGCTCCTGGAGCGCTTCGGGTCCGTGCTGTCGCTGTGCGGGGCGATGGTGCCGGGCGCGCTCGCCGCCCGCCTCGGCGGGGACGAGTTCTGCCTGCTCGCGGTCGGGCCGCCCGTCGACGAGGTGGTGAAGGCCGCCGACGAACTGTGCCGCCGGGCGGCCGAGTTGGAGCTGGGGGAGGGGGTCGCCTGCGGAGTCGCCTCCACCGAGGACGCCATCGGGCCCGTCCGCTCCGCCCGCCGGCTCTTCCGGCTCGCCGACGCCGCCCAGTACCGTGCCAAGGCCGAGCGCGCCACCCGCCCGGTCGTCGCCGGCCGCGAGGGCCCGGACGATCCCGTCGTACGCCTGGCCGACGAGCCGTCCGGCGAACCGGCCGCCGAGCCCGCCGTCGAACGCAGGCGGTTCCGGGGACGGCCGTGGACGGAGACGGGTGGGGCGGCGGAGGCGACGGGTGGCTCGGCGGAGGCGGCGGGTGGGGCGGCGGAGGTAAGGGGCGAACCCGGGCCCCACTGGTGACATCTTGGAATTCACTGCGTAGGCTCCTGAATATGGATATGCACACTGTGGTGGTGGGGACGTCCGGGGTGACCGCGGCCGACGTGCTCGCCGTGGCGCGCGGCGGAGCACGGATCGAGCTGTCCGGGGAGGCGGTCGCGGCGCTCACCGCGGCCCGCGCGATCGTGGACCAGCTGGCGGCCAAGCCCGACCCGGTCTACGGCGTGAGCACCGGCTTCGGCGCCCTGGCGACCCGGCACATCAGCCCGGAGCTGCGGGCCCAGTTGCAGCGCAACATCGTCCGCTCGCACGCGGCCGGCATGGGACCGCGGGTCGAGCGCGAGGTGGTGCGCGCGCTGATGTTCCTGCGGCTGAAAACCGTCTGCTCCGGACACACCGGTGTCCGCCCCGAGGTCGCGCAGACCATGGCCGACGTCCTCAACGCCGGGATCACCCCGGTCGTCCACGAGTACGGCTCCCTCGGCTGCTCCGGCGACCTCGCCCCGCTCTCGCACTGCGCCCTGACCCTCATGGGGGAGGGCGACGCCGAGGGGCCCGACGGGGTCGTGCGACCCGCCGGCGAACTGCTCGGCGAGCACGGGATCGCCCCCGTCGAACTGCGCGAGAAGGAGGGGCTCGCCCTCCTCAACGGCACCGACGGCATGCTCGGCATGCTGCTCATGGCCCTCGCCGACCTCGACACCCTCTACAAGTCGGCCGACATCACCGCCGCCCTGTCCCTGGAGGGCCTCCTCGGCACCGACAAGGTCCTCGCCCCCGAGCTGCACGCCATCCGCCCGCACCCGGGGCAGGGCGCCAGTGCCGCCAACATGCTGGCCGTGCTGAAGGGTTCGCAGCTCACCGGCCACCACCAGGACGACGCGCCCCGCGTCCAGGACGCCTACTCGGTGCGCTGTGCCCCGCAGGTCGCGGGCGCCGGACGGGACACCATGGCCCACGCGCGGCTGGTCGCCGAGCGGGAGCTGGCGTCGGCCGTGGACAACCCCGTGGTCCTGCCCGACGGGCGGGTGGAGTCCAACGGCAACTTCCACGGCGCTCCGGTGGCCTACGTCCTGGACTTCCTCGCCGTCGTCGCCGCCGACCTCGCCTCCATCGCCGAGCGCCGTACCGACCGGCTGCTCGACAAGAACCGCAGCCACGGCCTGCCGCCGTTCCTGGCCGACGACGCGGGCGTCGACTCCGGGCTGATGATCGCCCAGTACACGCAGGCCGCCCTGGTCAGCGAGATGAAGCGGCTGGCGGTGCCCGCGTCCGCCGACTCCATCCCCTCCTCCGCCATGCAGGAGGACCACGTCTCCATGGGCTGGTCCGCCGCCCGCAAGCTGCGCACGTCCGTCGACCACCTCACCCGCGTCCTCGCCGTCGAGCTCTACGCCGCCACCCGCGCCGTCGAGCTGCGCGAGGGCCTGGCACCGGCGCCCGCGACCCAGGCGGTCATCGAGGCCGTACGCGAGGCGGGAGTTCAGGGGCCCGGCCCGGACCGGTTCCTGGCGCCCGACCTCGCGGCCGCCGACGCGTTCGTGCGGGAGGGGCTGCTGGTCGCGGCGGCGGAGACAGTCACCGGGCCGCTCCAGTAGCCGTACCGCCGGTTCGCTCCGGACGCACGAAGGGGCCCTGCCGTACGTACGGCAGGGCCCCGGACGGTCAGAGGCGCGGTAAAGGGCGGGCTACTTGAGCTTGGCCAGCTGGGCGTCGATCACGGCCGCGGGGATCTCGGCCGCCTTGCCGGCGCCCGCCGAGACGAAGTTCACCGTGTAGTACGTGGTGACGGTGGAGCCGACGCGGACGACCTCGGTGTTGAAGGTGGCCGTTCCCGCGCCGTCCATGGCGGAGTCCACGGAGAACGCGACGGACTCGTCGCCCTTGCCGGAGGCCTTGCCCGCAGTGACCTTGGTGAGCTTCTGCTGCTCGCCCTGGGCGGTGATGCCGAACCCGCCGGAGCAGGCCGCGACACCGTCGGAGACGGCCCTGACGGCCTTCTCGGCGCCGTCGCCCTGGTAGGAGGAGAGGCCCACGAAGGTCATGTCGATGTCGAAGGCGTTCTCGATGTCGGCCTCGGTGAGGTCCTCGGGGGCCTTGCTCGCCGCGTCCGCGGACGGGTCCTTGGACACGGTGTTGCTCGCGTTCGCGTCGGTCTCGCCCGGAGCGAGTCCGGCCATGGCGTACGCCAGCGGTGCGCACGCGGCCTTGTCGGCCTTCACGTCGCTCTTGGACTTCGGCAGGGTGTCGTCGCCGGAGGCGACCTTGTACCCCTTGACCTCGCCCTGCGCCAGCAGCAGCTTCTCCAGCTCGGCCGCGCTGAACGCCTTGGCGGCGGTGGTCGGCGAGGAAGCCTTGTCGGAGCCCTTGTCCGAGCCCTCGGACGAGTCCTTGCCGTCCGATCCCCCGCCGCAACCCGTGATGAGGGCGAGCGCCAGCACGCTCACAGCGGCGCCTGTGCGTGCCCTCGATGATCTCTTCATGAGCGGACTATGAAGGCGCTGTCAAGAAAACGTCAAGCCAATTCAAAACCCGAGACGCTCCCGACGCACCGAGTAGACGACGAACCCGGCACCGAGGGTCAGGAACATCGTGCCGCCGATGACGTACGGGGTGGTGTCGAAGCTGCCGGTGTCGGCCAGTTGGGTGCCGTCGCCGGTGGTCGACGAGATCTGGGTGGTGGCCGCGGTCGAGACGCGCGCCTGGGTCGTGGAGGTCGTCGCGGGCGCCGTACTCGCCGGGTGGTCGTCCGTCGCGTTGGCGGACGGGACGAACCACAGGGCACCCAGCAGGGTCCCCGCGGCGGTGGCGGTCAGCAACGAACGACGAGCGGATGACACGGAATATCGATCCCCTTGTGGCGCTGGCGAATTGGCCGTGTGGGGCGATGTTAGTGAAAGGCGCGGGTCACGGGAAAGTCACGGGAGCGTTGGGCCGTACTCTCCGGGCATGAGCACTCCAGAGACATCACGTTTTGTCCGCCTTCGGGTGGAAGTCGTCCTCGAAATCGACGACGCGAAAGCCGTCGCGGAGGCCGCGCTCGCGCGGATCGCGGGCGACACCGACATGCCGGCCGACGAGCGCGGTCACGCCGAGAGCGCTGTGACGGAAGACACCGCGGAGGCCCTCGCCCATCTCGTCGACCCGTTCGACCTGGTCAAGGCGGTGCCGGGGGTGGACCTCGCACAGGCGTCCTGGTCCAGCGAGGAGATCGACTACGACCCCGATTCGCCTGACTGGGACCTTGACGAGGATGATGACGTCGAGGAAGACGAAGAGGAAGCGGTCGGCTGAGCGCCCCGGGAAATCGGTGACCCCGGGCGGCAACCGGCGCCCGGGGTTTCGTCGTCTCAGGATGCGCACTGACCGACACCGACACCATCCGCCACGGCGGACGTGGTGTTCCCCACACCTTCGCAGAATGTGGAACGGGACGAACCGGTCGTAGCGTTGAAGTTTGTTCGAGGGGACTCTCGGGTTTACGGGGACTCTCAGGGTCTGTGGGAATCGGCAGCGATGGAGAAGCGTGTGATGACGGTCGGTAAGCGGCGCAGGGGCCTGACGGTCGCGTCCGCTCTGCTCGGTGGGGTGCTGGTGCTCTCCGCGTGTTCCGGTGGCGGCGACGACGCCTCCGGCAACGACAGCGGCAACGACAGCTCCCAGTCGAAGGTCGACGAGGCGGCGGCCAAGAAGTCCTCCGAGGCCCAGATCACCATCACGCCCAAGGACGGCTCCGACAACGCGTCCATCAACAACTCCGCCGCCGTCACCGTGAGCAAGGGCACGCTCACCGACGTGACGATGACGACGGCCGCGGGGACCGAGGTCAGCGGCCAGATATCCGCGGACAAGCTGAGCTGGAAGCCCAGCGCCCAGCTGGAGCGGTCCACCACCTACAAGCTGACGGCGGAGGCGAAGGACTCCGAGGGCCGCGTCGCCCACGAGAACGCCTCCTTCACCACGGTCTCCCCGTCCAACAGCTTCATCGGCACCTTCACGCCGGACGACGGCACCACCGTCGGCGTCGGCATGCCGGTCTCGATCAACTTCGACAAGGCGATCACCAACAAGGCGGCCGTCCAGAAGGGCATCACCGTCTCCACCACCAGCGGCCAGGAAGTCGTCTGCCACTGGTTCAACGCCAACCGCATGGACTGCCGTCCCGACAAGTACTGGACGGAGAACTCCACCGTCACCCTGAAGCTCGCGCTCGACGGCGTCGAGGGTGCCGACGGGGTCTACGGCGTCCAGCAGAAGACGGTCACCTTCAAGATCGGCCGCAACCAGGTCTCGTACGTCGACGCGAAGACCAAGCAGATGAAGATCACGCACAACGGCACGACGATCAAGACCATCCCGATCTCCGCCGGTTCGCCCGAGAACAAGACGTACGAGGGCATCATGGTGATGTCGGAGAAGTTCAAGGAGACGCGCATGAACGGCGCGACCGTGGGCTTCACCGACGACGACGGCAAGGGCGAGTACGACATCAAGGACGTGCCGCACGCCATCCGCCTCACCAACTCCGGCACCTTCGTGCACGGCAACTACTGGGGCGCGAAGTCCATCTTCGGCAGCGTGAACACCAGCCACGGCTGCGTGGGTCTGTCCGACACCAAGGGTGCCAACGACAAGGGCACCGCGGGCTACTGGTTCTACAACAACTCGATCCTCGGTGACGTCGTGGTCGTCCAGAACACCGGCGACAAGACGGTCGCCCCGGACAACGGCCTCAACGGCTGGAACATGAGCTGGGCGGACTGGAAGGCCGGTTCGGCCCTCTGACCCCCCTCCGTTCTCCGTCCTCCGATGCCGCCCCCAGGGGCGGCATCGGTGTTTCCGGGCCCGGCCGCAGCCTTCTCATGCGTCTCTTATCGCGCGCTTATCCAGTCATCACACGGCGTCCCTAGCCTCCGGCCATGTTCTTCACCTACCTGAGGCGCGAGCTGCGCCGCCGTAGAAAGGCGGCCCTCGTCGTCGCCTCCGGACTGGCGCTGGGAATCGCGCTGGTCATCGTGGTCACCTCCGTGTCCTCCGGCATGGGCAAGGCCCAGGACAAGGTCCTCCAGTCGCTGTACGGGCTGGGCACGGACATGACCGTCACCAAGGCGGCCCAGCCGCAGGCGAACTCCTCCGAGCGCCCGCGCTTCCGGTTCGACGCGCGGGAGAGCGGCTCCGAGGGGGAGCAGAGCAGCGACCGTGTGATGGTCCAGGGCTTCGAGACCCTGTCCGCCGCGACCGTCACCGAGGTCGACGCGCAGAGCGGGGTCGCGGACGCGGTCGGCGGGCTGAGCCTCCAGGTCATCAAGGTCAGCGGGGAGTTCACCCGCGGCCAGTTCCAGCAGGGTGGGGGCTCGGGCAACCAGCAGGGCGGCGCGCCCGGTGGCGGCAGCGGTCAGCCGCAGGGCGAAGTGCAGGGCGGCGGCGCCGACTTCGACGTCAACAACTACTCCGTCTACGGCACGGACGTCACCGAGCCGGCCCTCGGTCCGCTGACCTCCTCGAAGATCACCAGCGGCCGTACCTTCAAGGCGACCGAGACCGACGCGAAGGTCGCCGTCGTCGATTCCGCCTACGCCAAGGAGAAGAAGCTCAAGGTCGGCTCCACCGTCACCATCAAGAGCGTCAAGTACGAGGTCGTCGGCATCGCCACCGCGGACAGCGGCGACTCCGCCGCCAACCTCTACATCCCGCTCAAGCAGGCCCAGACCCTCAGCGACTCCAAGGACAAGGTCACCACGGTCTATGTCCGGGCGTCCGACTCCCAGAAGATCGACAGCGTCAAGTCCGCGATCCAGAAGAACATCTCGGGTACGACGGTGACGACCTCCGCGGATCTCGCGGACACGGTGTCCGGGTCCCTCTCCACGGCCTCCTCCCTCGCGACCAACGTCGGCAAGTGGCTGTCGATCGCCGTCCTCGTCGCCGCCTTCCTGGTCGCCGGGCTGCTGACCTCCTCCGCGGTGTCCCGGCGGGTGCGGGAGTTCGGCACGTTGAAGGCGCTGGGGTGGAAGTCGGGGCGGGTGACCCGGCAGGTCGTCGGCGAGGCGATGGTGAACGGGCTGTTGGGGGGCGTGCTGGGTATCGCTCTCGGTCTCGCGGGGGCGTATGCGGTGACGGCCATCAGCCCCACGCTTCAGGCGCAGTTGGGTGGGGGCGGTGGTGGTGGCGCGGGTGGCGGTCCCGGTGGAGGCGGTGGCTTCGGCCGGCAGGCGGCCACCAAGACGCTCGACGTCGCCCTGACGGCACCGGTGAGCGTGACGACAGTGGCGATCGCGGTGGGCCTGGCGGTGGCTGGCGGTCTGATCGCCGGCGCCTTCGGAGGCTGGCGCGCGTCCCGACTCCGCCCTGCGGATGCCCTGCGCCGCGTCGAGTAGCGCACGCCTTGCTGTGGCCAGCCGGGGGTGGGGTCGCTCACCCGCGCTCACGGGGCGCCGCCTGCGCCCACCCGTGCCGCCCTAGGCGGCACGATTGCCCGCAGCTATGCGGACGGGGGGCCGCAGCTGCTGGAGCGGCACGATTGCCTGCAGCTATGTCGACGGCGGGCCGCCGCAGTTGGAGCGGCGCGACTGTCCGCGGCTATGCGGACGGGGATGCCGAAGCTGGACCGTGACGGGCACCGCCGCTACGACCGACGGCGACTGCACCCACCCAGGGGCGCGGGGCCGTGTCCATGTGCGGCTCCGCCGCGCGGGCGCGACCAGCCCCCACAGACCCGCGCCCGACAACGAATCCACGCCACCCCGAACCTCACGGAACCTCACCCCAGGAGCACCCATGTACGACCTCAGAAGCGTCACCAAGCGCTACACCCGAGGCAAGGAGACCGTCCTGGCCCTCGACGGAGTCGATCTCGCGATCGCCGACGGGGACCGGCTGGTGATTCAGGGCCCCACGGGTGGCGGAAAATCCACCCTTCTTCAGATGCTCGGCGGACTGGACAAGCCCACGGAAGGAGAAGTCGTCCTGGACGGCACGGATTTGGCCAGGCTTTCCGAAACCAGGCTGACCGGCGTCCGCAGTGAGAACATCGGCTTTGTCTTCCAGAGCTTCAACCTGATTCCGACCCTCACCGCACAGGAGAACGTCGAAACCGCACTCGTACCGCTGGGCGTAAAGCCCCGGGACCGCCGCGACCGCGCGGCCGAGGCGCTGAGGTCGGTCGGGCTGGGGGAGCGCCTCACCCACCTCCCCTCCGAGATGTCCGGAGGACAGCAGCAGCGCGTCGCGATCGCAAGAGCTCTGGTCAAGCAGCCCAAGGTGCTGCTCGCCGACGAGCCCACCGGCAACCTGGACGAGTCGATGCGCGACGAGATCATGGACGTACTCGAACGCATGTGGAAGGAGCTCGGGCTGACCTTCATCATGGTCACCCA
Source organism: Streptomyces lincolnensis (assembly GCF_021173675.1). Classification (GTDB taxonomy): domain Bacteria; phylum Actinomycetota; class Actinomycetes; order Streptomycetales; family Streptomycetaceae; genus Streptomyces; species Streptomyces lincolnensis_B. Next base: position 117,026 of record NZ_JAIHON010000004.1, read on the forward strand.
CGACTCGGCGATCGCGAAGAAAGCCCCGCGGCTGGCGATCATCCGCAAGGGGAAGATCACCGTAAAGGAGAACGCCGCACCGTAGTTCGACGTCGTCCGACGAGTTTTCCGGCGATCGTGTAACAGACCTTCCTGTCAGGCACCTGTCTATTGAGGTGCCTCAACGCCCCCCGCCATACTGCGAGTTGGGGGGTGCGTGCACGTACAGGCGTGCGAGATTCCCCCTGCCCGGGTGAATCGGGGAATTCACCCGGTACTTCTGCAAGGGGGAAACTTGCGCAGACAAATGAAAAGAGTGGGCGCGGCTTCGGTCGCCACGGCGGCCGCCGTCGCACTCGCCGCGGGCCTGACCAGCCCGGCAGCGGCGAAGCCCGAACAGCGGGCCACCGGCACCGCCGCGTTCGCGTCCCACCACAGCATCACCCTGATCACGGGCGACCGGGTGACCGTCGACGCCAAGGGCCAGGTCGTCGGCCTGCAGCGGGCGGAGGGGCGCCGGCACATACCCGTTCAGATCCGCAAGGCCGGCGGGCACACGCTCGTGATCCCGGCCGACGCGGCCCGGCTGGTCTCGACCGGCAAGCTCGACCAGCGGCTCTTCGACATCACCGAGCTGAACAAGGCGACGACCCGTAAGGCCCAGAAGAACGGCCTGAAGGTCATCGTCGGCTACCAGGGCGCCGCGGCGGCCACCAAGGCCGAGGTCCGGGACGCGGGCACCCTGCGCCGCACCCTGACGTCCCTGAACGCCGACGCGGTGCAGACCCCGCACGAGGACGCGCCCGAACTGTGGGACGCGGTCACCAACGGCGGCCGGACGGCCTCCGGTGTCGCGCACGTCTGGCTGGACGGCGTCCGCACGGCCACCCTCGACAAGTCGGTGCCGCAGATCGGCGCCCCCAAGGCATGGGCGGCCGGTTACGACGGCAAGGGCGTCAAGATCGCCGTCCTCGACACCGGTGTCGACGCCACCCACCCGGACCTCAAGGGCCAGGTGGTCGCGTCCAAGAACTTCAGCCCGGCCGCGGACGCCACCGACAAGGTGGGCCACGGCACGCACGTCGCGTCGATCGCGGCGGGCACCGGCGCCAAGTCGGGCGGCAAGTACAAGGGTGTGGCGCCCGGCGCCGAGATCATCAACGGCAAGGTCCTCGACGACACCGGCGGCGGTGACGACTCCAGCATCCTCGCGGGCATGGAGTGGGCGGTCGAGCAGGGCGCCGACGTCATCAACATGAGCCTCGGCGGCTACGACACCCCGGAGCTCGACGCGATGGAGACGGGGGTCAACAAGCTCTCCGCCGAGAAGGGCGTGCTCTTCGCGATCGCGGCGGGCAACGCCGGCCCGGAGGCGGTGGCTTCGCCGGGCAGCGCGGACGCCGCGCTCACCGTCGGCGCGGTCGACGACAAGGACAAGCTCGCCCCCTTCTCCTCGACCGGCCCGCGGCTCGGCGACGGTGCGATCAAGCCGGACGTCACCGCGCCCGGCGTGGACATCACGGCCGCGTCCGCCAAGGGCAGCCTGATCGAGCAGGAGGTCGGCGAGAAGCCCGCCGGCTACCTGTCGATCTCCGGTACGTCGATGGCGACCCCGCACGCGGCCGGTGCCGCCGCGATCCTCAAGCAGCAGCACCCGGAGTGGACGTACACCGAGCTCAAGGGCGCCCTGACGGGGTCCACCAAGGGCGGCAAGTACACGCCGTTCCAGCAGGGTTCGGGCCGTATCCAGGTCGACAAGGCGATCAAGCAGACCGTGATCGCCGACCCGGTGTCGGTGAGCTTCGGCACGCAGCAGTGGCCGCACACCGACGACAAGCCGGTCACCAAGAAGCTGACGTACCGCAACCTCGGCACGAAGGACGTCACGCTCACCCTGTCCGCGACCGCCACCAACCCCAAGGGCGCGGCGGCCCCGGCGGGCTTCTTCAAGCTCGCCGCGACGAAGGTCACCGTCCCCGCGAACGGCGGCACGGCGTCCGTGGACTTCACGGTCAACACCAAGCTGGGCGGCGCCCTCGACGGCGCCTACTCCGCGTACGTGACGGCGACCGGCGGCGGCCAGAGCGTCCGCACGGCCGCGGCGGTCAACCGTGAGGTGCAGTCGTACGACGTCAAGGTCAAGCACATCGGCCGCGACGGTCAGCCGACGGACGACTACAACAGCGTCCTGTTCGGCTACTCCGGACTGGGCAAGGACCGGGCCTACCCGGTTCCGGTGGCGGCCTCCGGCACCACGACCATGCGGGTGCCCAAGGGCACCTACCTGCTGGACGCCTGGATCGCGAGGGACTTCGTGAACCTGGAGGGCGGGATCGACTGGCTGGTCCAGCCGAAGCTGGCCGTCACCAAGGACGTCTCGGTGACGCTGGACGCCCGTCAGGCCAAGTCGGCGAAGATCACGGTGCCCGACGCGCAGGCCAAGCAGACAGGCGCGATGAGCAGCTACTTCTACGAGCCGGCCGGCGTCGGCATCGGCCTCGGCGTCGACACCTGGGCCAACCTGCGCATGGCGCACGTGGGCGCGGAGACCGGCGGTCTGACGCAGACCTGGAACGGCCAGTGGACCAAGGGCGCGAACGCCGAGTACGACGTGGCCACCACCGCCGAGGTCAAGAAGATCCAGGGCGACAAGGCCCGCGCCTTCAAGACGAGCGAGCTCGCCACGGTGAGGAACAACCTCGGTGCCTCCGCCCCCGGCAAGACCGGCGGGCTCGTCATCTGGGGCGAGTTCCCCGAGGACTCGGTGATCGGTATGCCGGTGGAGCAGAAGCTGCCCGGTACGCGCACCGTGTACGTCTCGACGGCCCAGAAGATCAAGTGGACCTTCGACCTGGAGCAGTACGCGGGCAAGGACGCCGACGGTCTGCCGATCATCGACGCGGTCTACACGCTGGGTGCCCCGCAGACCTTCAAGGCGGGCCGGAAGTACACGAAGACCTTCAACACCGCGGTCTTCGGTCCCCACCTGAACAGGGACTACGGGCTCTTCCGCGAGGGCAACGAGATCTACGGTCTCGTGCCGCTGTTCGCCGACGGGATGGGCCACGCCGGCTCCTCCGACTTCACGTCGGTGGCCACCTCGCTGTACCGCAACGGCACCAAGGTCGGCACCAACGACGACCCGCTGTTCGGCGGGGGGATCTTCAAGGTCCCCTCCGGTGACGCCGAGTACCGGCTGACCACCTCGGTCAAGCGGAGCGTCAAGGTCGCGGCCGCCTCCACCCGGATCGACGCGAGCTGGACCTTCCGCTCGAAGAAGCCGGCCGGCTCGGACGCGGTCACACTGCCCGCCTCCATGGTCCGCTTCAACGCCAAGACCTCGCTGGACAGCAGGGTCGAGGCCGGCCGGAACCAGACGATCCCGCTCACCGTCGAGGGCGCGGCCAAGGGCTCCAACCTGAAGTCCCTGTCCGTGTACGTGTCCTACGACTACGGCCAGACCTGGAAGAAGGTCGAGGTCAAGAACGGCAAAATCACCGCGAAGAACCCGGCGGCCGGCAAGGCCATCTCCTTCCACGCCAAGATCGCCGACAAGAAGGGCAACAAGTCGACGATCTCGATCTACAACGCGTACTACGGCAAGTAGGAACCAGCCGCCGTACGACGCCGAGTAGGCCGTGAGCGAAAGGTCTGCCGGAGGTACAGCCTCCGGCAGACCTTCCGTGTTTCCGTGGGCGTATGACCACAGAGACCGTCGAGTACATCCGCTACCGCATCCCGGAAGACCGCTCGGCGGAGTTCCTGTCCGCCTACACCCGTGCCGCGGTCCAGCTGACGGCGGCACCGCAGTGCGTCGACTTCGAACTCGCCCGCTGCGAGGAGGACTTCGAGCACTACGTCCTGCGCATCACCTGGACCTCGACCGAGGACCACATGGAGGGCTTCCGCAAGTCGGACCTCTTCCCGGACTTCCTCGCCGAGATCCGCCCGTACATCCCCGCCATCCAGGAGATGCGCCACTACAAGCCCACGACCGTCCGCGGCACCGGCTCGGCGGTCCCCACGCTCTACGACTGGGCGGGCGGCGCCGAGGCCTTCGTACGCCTCACCTCGGTCTTCTACGACAAGGTCCGCGCCGACGACCTCCTGGCCCCCGTCTTCGCCGGCCTCGCCCCCGACCACGCCGAACACGTCGCCCTCTGGCTCGCCGAGGTCTTCGGCGGTCCCCCGGCCTACTCCGAGTCCCAGGGCGGCCACGGCCACATGGTCGCCAAGCACATGGGCCGCGGCATCACCGAACCCCAGCGCCGCCGCTGGGTGAACCTGATCCAGGACGCGGCCGACGAGGCGGGCCTGCCGACGGACGCGGAGTTCCGGTCCGCCTTCCTCGCCTACGTCGAGTGGGGCACCCGCCTGGCGGTGTACTTCTCCGGCCCGGACGCCAAGCCCCCGGCGGAACAGCCGGTGCCGAGGTGGAACTGGGGAGCGGCACCGCCGTATCAGGGCTGACGCGGCGGTACCGGCTTGTGGCCCTGCCATGATCCGGCGCCCGCCCTGGTCGCGTCGGCACCCCAGCTGGCCAGGAGGCGCAGGGCCTCGGCCGTGGGGGAGCCCGGCTCCGCGTGGTAGGTCATGAGGATCTGCTCCGTGCCGTCGGAGAGCGGGAAGGCCTCGAAGTGCAGGGTCAGCTCGCCGACCAGCGGGTGGTGGACGTGCTTGACCCCGTAGTTCTTCTCCTTGACGTCGTGGGTGGCCCACAGGCGCCGGAACTCCTCGCTGCGCACGGAGAGCTCCCCGACCAGGGCGGACAGCCGGGGATCGTCGGGGTGGCAGCCGGCGTCCATACGGAGATAGGCGACGATGTCGGTGGCCTTCTGCTCCCACGGCCGGAACAGCTCCCGGTACTCGGGCCGCAGAAAGACCAGCCGGGCCCAGTTCCGCTCCTGCGCCGGAAGCTCCGCCCAGTCCCCGAAGAGCGCCGCGGCCATCCGGTTCCACGCGAGGATGTCCGTCCGGCGTCCGGTGACGTACGCGGGGACCTCGATCGAGTCCAGCAGCTGCCGTACCGCCCCGCGCACCTGCTCGGTCCGCGCCGCCTGCTTCTTCTTGTGCTGCTTCGGCTTCGCCAGGTGCGTGAGATGGGCGTGCTCGGCGTCGGTCAGCCGCAGCGCCCGGGCGATGGAGTCCAGCACCTCCGCCGACACGTTCCGTCCGTTGCCCTGCTCCAGGCGTGTGTAGTACGCCACGGACACCCCGGCCAGCTGCGCCAGCTCCTCGCGGCGCAGCCCCGGCACCCGCCGGTGCCGTCCGATGTCGGGCAGCCCGACATCCTCGGGACGGAGCCGGGCCCGGCGGGTGCGCAGGAACTCGCTCAGCTCGGCACGCCGGTCCAGGGCGCCGACGGCGGGCTCGTGTGCGGCTGCGGGGTCTTCGTTCATGTCTTCCAGTATCACCGGTCGTACGCACACCATCCTGACCCTGCCAGTAGTAGGACCAGTGGACGTACGCAAAGCTGTGACCTGGGTGAATGCCGGAGCCTGGGGCAGGGTGGAGGACGTGCCCGGCCGGAAGGCAGCCGGGCGCGCAACCCCTAGGAGAACCCCGGCATGACCACTGTCGCTGCGTACGCCGCACCCGCCGCCAAGGCTCCGCTGGAGCGCACCACCATCGAGCGCCGTGCCGTCCGCGAGCACGACGTGCTGATCGACATCAAGTTCGCGGGCATCTGCCACTCCGACATCCACCAGGCCCAGGAGGGCTGGGGCGAGGCGATCTTCCCGATGGTCCCGGGCCACGAGATCGCGGGCATCGTCTCCGAGGTCGGCCCCGGCGTCACCAAGTACCAGGTCGGCGACCGGGTGGGCGTCGGCTGCCTCGTCGACTCCTGCCGCGAGTGCGAGAACTGCAAGGCCGGCCGTGAGCAGTTCTGCCTGAACGGCTCGGTCGGCACCTACAACGCCATCGGCAAGGACGGCGAGCCCACCTACGGCGGCTACTCCGAGAAGGTCGTCGTGGACGAGAACTTCGTCGTCCGCATCCCCGAGGGCCTGGCCCTCGACGAGGCCGCGCCCCTGCTGTGCGCCGGCATCACCACGTACTCCCCGCTCAAGCAGTGGGGCGCCGCCCCCGGCAAGAACGTCGCCGTGATCGGCCTGGGCGGTCTCGGCCACATGGCCGTCAAGATCGCGCACGCCCTCGGCGCCGAGGTCACCGTCCTGTCGCAGTCGCTGCGCAAGAAGGACGACGGCCTGAAGCTGGGCGCCGACCACTACTACGCGACCAGCGACCCGAAGACGTTCGAGGAGCTCGCCGGCTCCTTCGACCTCATCGTCTCCACGGTCTCCGCGCCGCTCGACCTCGGCGCCTACCTCGGCCTGCTCAAGACCGACGGTGCCCTGGTCAACGTCGGTGCCCCCGAGGAGCCCGTCGCCCTCAACCTGTTCTCCCTCATCGGCGGCAACAAGACCCTCGCCGGCTCGATGATCGGCGGCATCGCCGAGACCCAGGAGATGCTCGACTTCTGCGCCGCGCACGGCATCGGCTCGGAGATCGAGCTGATCGCCGCGTCCGAGATCAACGAGGCGTACGAGCGCGTGGTGAACAGCGACGTGCGGTACCGGTTCGTGATCGACACGGCGACGATCTGATCCTGCTGTCGCGTGAGGGGCCCCGGTGGACGGTGACCGTCCACCGGGGCCCCTCAGCGTGTCGCCGTGCGCCGTCCCAGTAGCCACAGCAGATACGGGCCGCCGACCAGCGAGGTCAGCGCGCCGACCGGGATCTCCAGCGGGGGCAGCAGGGTGCGGGCCACGAGGTCGGCGGCGACCAGGACCACCGCCCCGGTCAACGCCGAGCACAGCAGCGGCAGTTGGGGTGTGCGGGTGATCCGGCGGGCCAGCTGGGGCGCGGTCAGCGCGACGAACCCGATCGGGCCCGCCGCACCGGTCGCCGTCGCGGCGAGCACCACGCCGAGGCCGGTCAGCCCGAGCCGGGTCCGGTCCACCCGCACCCCGAGCGCGGCCGCCGTCTCCGGGTCCAGACCGAGCGGCCGCATCGCACGCGCCGCCCACACCAGCGCGGGCAGACACAGCAGCAGGACGACGGCGAGGGGCTCCGCCTGCTCCCAGCCGCGCCCGTTGAGGCTGCCCGTCAGCCACAGCTTGACCTGCTCGGCCGCCTCCAGCTCGCTGTCCGTGAGATACAGCTGCACGATCGCCGACAGCGCGACCCCGATCCCCACCCCGGTGAGCACGAAACGGCTCGGCTGCATGCCGTGCCGCCACGCCAGCGCGTACACCAGCGCGGCCGCGGTGAGCCCTCCGGCGACGGAGACGGCGGGCAGGGCCCCGGGGGACGTGGCCGCCCCCGTCGCCAGCGCCAGCACCGTCGCCGCCGCCGCGCCATGCCCTACGCCGATCACGTCCGGGCTGGCGAGCGGGTTCCGGGTGACCGTCTGCACGAGCGCCCCGGCGAGCCCGAGGGCAGCCCCTACGAGGGCGCCCAGCGCGATGCGGGGCGCTCTCAGCTCCCCTACGACGAGCGCGTACGGGCCCTCTCCCGTGCGGAGGGTGTGCCAGACGGTGGCGGGGTCGACGTAGGTCTGACCGAGGCTGGCGGAGGCGACCATGGTGGCGGCGAGCAGGAGGATCAGGCTCGCGGCGACGAGGGCGGAGCGGCGGTGGAGTACGAGGGAGGTGTGGGAGGTCGGTCGCAGGACGAGGTGGCCGGTGGTGGAGGCTGAGGCCGGCCGTCGTTCGTCTGCGGCCCGGTGGGGGCTGGTCGCGCAGTTCCCCGCGCCCCTCGGGTTGGACGGGTCGCCGTTGCCCGACATGTCCGCGCCAGCCGCGGTGGCCGGTTCCGCACAGCTGCGGGCAATCGTGCCGCCTAGGGCGGCACGGGTGGGCGCAGGCGGCACCCCGCCAGCGCGGGTGAGCGACCCCACCCCCGGCCAGCTCCGACGCCGAGCACGTTTCACGACACGGCCCCCCGACGCCGTACCAGAACCACCAGCACCGGCACCCCCACCAACGCGGTCATCACCCCGGCCGGCACCTCCGCAGGAGCCCGCACCACCCGCCCCGCCACATCCGCGCCCACCAACAGCGCGGCCCCGAGCAAGGCGGACAACGGCAGCACAGCCCGGTAGCCACCGGAGACCAACCGCCGGGCAAGATGCGGCACCGCGAGCCCCACGAAGGCGATCGGCCCGGCGGCAGCCACCGCCGCGGCGGTCAGCAGGGCCGCGCCCAGGGCCGCCGCCCCCCGCACCCACGGCACCCGATGCCCCAGCGCCCGAGCCGTGTCGTCGCCGAGGGCAAGCGCGTCCAACCCCCGCGCACAGACGAACACCAGCACAGCCCCGGCCAAGAGAAACGGCAGCATCCGTACGACGGTCCCCGCGTCCCGCCCGCTCAACGCCCCCACCTGCCAGAACCGGAACTGATCCAGCGTGGCGGAGCTGGAGGTGAGGACCACGGTCGTACCACCGGCGGTCATCGCGGACAGCGCGGTCCCCGCGAGCGCGAGCTTCACCGGCGACGCCCCGCCCCGCCCGCGCGCGGCGACGGCGTACACCAGGCACGCGGCGACGACGGCACCGGCGAAGGCGTACCAGACGTACCCGGAGAAGCCGTTCGCGAGGCCGAAGGAGATGGCGATCACCACGCCCGCCGCCGCCCCCTGACTCAGCCCGAGGATGCCGGGGTCGGCGAGCGGATTGCGGGTGACGGCCTGGAGCGCGGCCCCGGCCACCCCGAGCGCGGCGCCCGCGGTCAGGCCGACCTCGGTCCGGGGCAGCCTCAGCGACCGTACGACGAGCGCGTCCGGCGAACCCCCGCCGTGCAGCAGCGCGTCGGCGACCGCGGACAGCGGCACCGCGCGGGTGCCGACCGCGAGGCTGAGCACACCGGCGGCGGCCACCGCGAGGGCGGCGGCCGGCCAGGCGAGACGACGTATCACGTGCGGGGTGCCTGCTTCTCGATACTCGCCTTTTACCTCTCGCTTCTCACTTCTCGCCGACGGTCTCGCCGACGGTCTCGCCGATGTTCTCGGCGAGTTCCGAGATCACCAGACGGGCGGCGCTCGGCCCGGCGTTGAGGTACCAGGGGTCGTCGTCGACCTTGACCGCGTGCCCGGCCCGCACGGCCTTCATCGACTTCCACAGCGGCCCGGCCACCACGCTCCCGGCATCCGTCTTGGCGGCGTCGCCCTGGACGGAGTAGAAGATCCAGTCCCCGTCGGCGGTGTCGATGCTCTCCGCGCCGATGTCCTCCGAGATGGCCTTGAACTGCTGAGATTTGGGCCGAGACAGCCCCATGTCGACGGCGATGGACCCGGTGAAGGAGGAGACGCCGAACATCCGGGTGCGGTCGGGGGTGAAGCGGACCATGGAGACGGTCGGGTCGCCCGCGAGCGCCTTCCCCTTCTCCCGCGCGTCCCCGACGATGCCGTCGAGGAGCCGCTGTGCGGCCTGTCCCTTGCCGACGGCCTCGCCGACGAGGAGGAGGTCGCGCTTCCAGTTGACGCCGTTGCCGGCCGTGATCACGGTGGGCGCGATCTTCGACAGCTTGGGGTAGAGGTCGCCGAGCGAGTCGTTGGCGAGGATCAGGTCCGGCTTCGCGGTCGCGAGGGACTCCAGGTTGGGTGCCTGCCGGGTGCCCGCGTCGGTCATGGCGGCGAGCTTCGCCTTGTCCTTCGGGAAGGCGTCGGCGAGGTAGTCCGGCACGAGCCCGGCGTTGTCGGCGCGGGTGGTCGTCGTCGGCACGATGCCCAGCGTCAGCAGGTCGTCGAGCTGGCCGGTGCTGAGCACGGCGATCCTCTTCGGCTCGGCCGCGAGGGTGGTCGTGCCCTTGAAGTGGGTGACCGTGCGCGGGAAGGACCCGTCGGTGTCCTTGTCGGCGCCCATGCCGTCGGCGAGCGTGCTCGGGGCGGCGGAGGGGCCCTCGGAGGCGTTCATCACCGGGTTGCGTTCGCCGGCCGCCTTCGCGGAGCCGGTGCCGCCGTCCGAGGAGGACGAGCAGCCGGCGAGCAGCCCTCCGACGACGGTGGCGGCCAGGACGGCCGCCGTGGCCTTCGCTGCTGCCACTGCTGGTGCGCGCACGACTTCTCCGACCATCTCACGGTTTGCTAAGGCAAGGCTTACCTTAACCGGTTGCGGAGTATGGTTCCGTACGAGGAGGCCCACGATGACCGTTCAGCTGAACCACACCATCGTCGCTGCACGGGACAAGCACGCCTCGGCACGGTTTCTGGCCGACATCCTGGGGCTGGCGGTGAGCCCGCAGTACGGACCGTTCGTCCCGGTCGAGATCCCCAACGGCGTGACCCTCGACTACATGGACACGAGCGGCTCGATCACCCCGCAGCACTACGCGTTCCTCGTCTCCGAGGACGACTTCGACACGATCTTCGCCCGCGTCCGCGCGGCGGGCCTGACCTACTGGGCGGACCCCGGCCACCGCCGTCCCGGCGAGATCAACCGCAACGACGGGGGCCGGGGCACCTACTTCGACGACCCGAACGGGCACAGCCTGGAGATCCTCACGCGGCCTTACGGTAGCGGAGGGTAGGACCTGTCGGGCCAGGGTCTGTCAGGTCGGGGTCTGTCAGGTCGGGGTCCGTCAGGTCGGGACCCGTCGGGCTCGGTCACTTCCTGGCGTCGAACGTCCATACGGCACGGGGGCCCGGCCCGACGGCGAGGGTCGACTTGCCGATCCGCTCGTCGTGTCGCTGCGTCACGCTCCTGTTGAGCACGAACTCGACCTTCTGGAGCCCGATGCGATCGACCGGTACGGCGTCGAAGTGCAGGTCCGTGCCGCCGCGCCGGGCGACCACGTCACCGTCCGCCGAGGTGCGTACGGCGAAACCGCCCGCCTTCAGCAGCGGCACCGTGCTGGCCAGGTCCCGTGCGGTGACCGCGAGATGGACGGCGGTCACGTCCCGCATCAGGCGGTCGCGGTAGACGTCGGTCAGGTAGCGCTCCCGGCCGACGTCACCGGGGAAGGCGGGCGGTTCGTTGTTGGTGCGCGGGTCGTCGAGGTACGTCGGCTCGTACTCCATGCCCCAGGCGCCGAAGTGGTCGTACTGGTCGGTGGTGAAGACGGCGTCGAACCACGGCACCGGGACGCCGTCGCCGAAGTCGCGGGTCTGCTGGAACTCGACTGGGGTGATGCCCCGCGCGCGCAGCCGCTCGGTCACCGTCACGAGGTCGCCCGCCCGCTCGGTCGAGACGCCCATGCCGGAGGCGCCGAGCACACCGTCCTGGCCGGGCAGGTCGCCCACCCCGAAGAGCTCGAAGTAGGTCTCACGGCCCATCAGATAGCGGCCGGTCCAGGTCTGTCCGCCGGCCCCGGTGGTGGTGCGGACCTGGAAGTTGGCGAAGGTCCGCAGGTAGGGCGAGTGCTCGACGGCGTCGGCGGTCTCGCGGTCGAGCACGGCGTACGCGTGGTTGTAGAAGAGCAGTTGCCGGCCGCCCGTGGCCGGGTCGCTCTCCTCGACGGTTCTGTTCTGCTCGGCCAGCGCCGTCGTGGCGCCGCCCCCGATCGCCGCGGCCAGGGCCAGGGCGATGACCATGATCATCCGTAATGTCCGATGGATCAGCATGCGGGTGAGCTTAGGACGGAAGATTCGCCTCCACCGGCGATTCGAACAAATATTCTCAGAACGCTCGTGGACGGTGACCCAGCGCCACGCCCCATGACCCTTCGCACCTTGGGCAGATGCTTCCCCTGCCCTTGATCGGCGCTGTACGGGTGCTAACCGGTCCCCCGCGAGGCTGGCACCGCAAGCACGCACGGCACGCACGGCACGCACGGCGCGTATGGCGCGCGTGGCACGCACGGCACGTATGGCGAGCAAGGGGAACAGACATGACTGGTGTTCGGCAACCGCAGCGCAGGGCTTTCCTCGCCGGCGGCCTGGTGACGACCGCGGCCCTGATAACCGGCTGCTCGTCGAAGACGGACGGCACGCCCTCCGCCGGCCCGGCGGCCTCCGCGACCGGCGCCTCCGCGACTCCCACCACCCGGCCCGACTCGCCCTGGACGGCGTTCGCACGGCTGATGGACGGCAACGAACGCTGGGTCGACGGCACCCTCGAGCACCCCGACCGCGACCCCGAGCGCCGCGAACTCGTCTCCCAGAAGCAGGACCCCTACGGCGTGATCCTCTCCTGCATCGACTCCCGCGTCCCGCCGGAGCTGCTCTTCGACACCGGCCTCGGCGACCTCTTCGTCCTGCGCACCGGCGGCCAGGTCGTCGGCCCGGTCGTCACCGGCTCCGTCGAGTACGGCCCCCTCACCTCCGGTACCCCCCTCGTCGTCGTCCTCGGCCACCAGCGCTGCGGGGCCATTGACGCCGCGTACAAGGCGCTGAGCGACGGCAAGACCCTGCCGGGCAACCTCCAGGCGATCTCCGACGCGCTGCGCCCGGCGTACCGGGAGACGGTGAAGTCCAAGCATCCCGACCCCGTCGACGCCATGATCCGCATCCACGTCAAGCAGACCTCCGCGGCCCTGCGCTCCAACAAGGACCTCGCCCCGCTCGTCGCCAAGGGCGACCTGGCCGTGGTCAGCGCGTACTACTCGCTCGACACGGGGAAGGTGGAGGTGCTGACGGGGGCGCCGACGGCCTGACGGGTTCGGCGGCGTTCCGTCGTCGTGCGGTTCCGTGGGGCGGGCGTCGGGTTCAGTCGGGTTCAATGGCACCGTGACCACGGCATCGGTCTCCGGCGGCAGAACCGTCGCCGGACGGGCCCCACTCGACGACGTCCTCGCCCGACTCGGCCGCCACCGGCCGGTCTTCCACTCCGAGGCCGACCTCCAGCACAGCTTCGCCCGCGCGTTGTGGGAACTGGCGCCGGACGTGCACTCCCGGCTGGAGGTACCGCAGAGCCATCCGGGCGGGACCGCACACCTGGACCTCCTGTGCATCGGCCCCTCCGCCCGTACGGCGATCGAGTTCAAGTACTTCACCCGCCGCTGGACGGGCACCGTGGCCGGCGCCGCGGGCACGCCCTCCGAGGACTACGCCCTGAAGGGGCATGCCGCCACCGACCTCGCCCGCCTCCACTTCGTCCGGGACATAGCCAGGCTGGAGCGCTTCTGCCACCACCCGGACCAGAACGGCCTCGCCGTCATGCTGACCAACGACGCCTCCCTGTGGACCCCTCCCGCGCCCGGCCGCCGGCCCACGCGCGACCGGGACTTCAGGATCCACCAGGACCGCGAACTCTCCGGCACCCTGCTGTGGGCCGACGGCACCTACGAGCGCAACACCTGCGCCCTGCGCGGTACATACGTCCTCGACTGGAGGCCGTACTCCCGACTGCCGGGCCCGGGAGGCGAGTTCCGGTACGCCGCCGTCTCCGTCACTCCGGACGACCGGCCTGGCGGCACGACGTGGCCCGGCGTGGGAAGCCGGCCCGGCCGCGCGGCACGGTGACACCCGTTCGCCGCGGACCGGTGGTGGCCGGGCCGCGGCGAAGGGCGGACAGTACCCGGGGATCAGGATCCGGTGAGGGAGATGGCCAGGTCCGTGATGTTCAGCGGGAACTGGCCGATGGCGGTGGCCTGGCCGGTGAAGACGTTGACGCTGTACAGCGACGGGGTGGCCGAGCCGGACGGGGTGAGGGTGGCGAAGGCGGCGTTGTCGACCGTCTTCCCGCCGGACAGGGTGCTGAAGATGTCCATCCCGGCGTTGATCCCGGCGTCGATGCCGAGGCTGCCGGTCGGGGCGAGCGTGCCGTTGTTCGCCGGGGACTGGAGGACGACCTGGTCGCTGGTCGTGTTGATGTCCACCAGCGTGGTCGCGGTGGCCGCGTTGAGGTCGTTGTTCGTGTAGGCGGCGGCCGAGACACCCTTGGTCGTGCCCTCGATCGGCGGGGTGGTGAGGTTCAGGTCCTGGACGGTGCTGTGGTCGTTGAGGTTGTGCCGCAGGTTCTGGCCGGTGTCGCTGATCACGCGCAGACGGTCGGCCGCCGGGTTGAAGTCGACGCCGAAGTTCGTGCCGTGCAGCGTGTACTGGAGCTGGGACACCTTGGTGACCACGACGTCCGTGGTGGGCGTCGCCGGCTTGACCGTATAGATGCCGCCCTTGTTGCCGACGCCGTACAGCAGTCCGTCCTGCACCCGGAAGTCGATCCCGATCAGAGCCGTGTCGCCGCTGAGCCCGGTGACGGCCCTGACCCAGTCGAGGATGTTCGGCCGGTCGGTCGTGAACGTCGCCATCAGGGTGCCGTCGCCGCTGATCCCGAACGCGCGCAGGCTGGGCGTGGCGGCGGGGGCGGCCGAACCGGTGCCCGGCGCGCCGAGCATGAGCGCCGTCGACGTGACCACGACCGCGACCGCCGCCATGACTCTCTTTCTCGTGCCAGCTTTCATCGGAGTTTCCCTCCCGTTTGGCAAGCGCCCTGCGTAGCGCCTGGCTGAGAATTCCCCTGTGCTCGCCCGTACTGATTACCGCGGGCTTCAACGCGGTTCTCATTAAGGCCGTTTCACACCTCCTCCACAAGCGGAAGAGGTGACGAGAACGCCCCGATCCGGGAATTTTGCGCACTGTGACAAAAGCCCGGTCGGCATACTTGCCGCCGTTTTGTGCGGAGTGATGAACGCCGTCCGGATCTCGGCTGTCGGCCGTTCGTCCCGAATGACATGCTCGCGTCCATGGGGAGCCTCTTCGCCGAGCTGGCCCGGCGGGCGTCGACCAACGCCCGCCGTGAGGTCGAGACATACACGCGTGAGATCCCGGAGTTCGGGTTCCTGCACAAGGACCCCCGGGCCCGGTCCGACACGCTGGAGCACGCGCTGTGGCTCCGGCGTCGTACCATCGAACTGTCTCCGGACAACGACGAGTTGAGCCGCGACGACCTGGGCTACATCGCGTCGATCGGGGAGCAGCGGGCGGGCGCGGGGATGTCGCTCGACGCGCGGCAGCGGGTGCTGCGCCTGCACACCGAGCTCATGCTGCGTGAGATCAACGAGGCGACCGAGGCCCAGCGCGGCGGCGGTGTCGACGAACTCATGCGCATGATGACCTGGTTCGCCCCGCAGGGTGAACGCGGCATCGTCGCCTACCGCCAGGGATTCGTGCGCGTACTGCGCCGCCGAATTCCGTACATCGAACAGGTCGCCCTGCTCACCCGGTCATTGCTCGACGGAGATCCGATTTCGGCGGAACTCGCCGAGGCCCTCGACATGGAACTTCCGGATCACTGCGCGGTGACGGTGTTCCGACTTCCGGACCGGCCCCCCGTCGATCGTTTCCTGGAAAGCGAGATCGAGACGCTGGTGAAGAGCCACCGGACGCCGGTCATGTGGGGACCGGAGGGCGAGGACGGAAGCGGTGAGCTGATCGCCCTGCTTCCCCCGCTTCCCCCGTTTCCCCTGCTTCCTGGGGTCCCCGGCACGCCGACAGCGGAGAATCCACCGCCCCACACCGTCCCCGGCCTCTTGTCCGATCCCACCCCGGACCACCTGCCGGACCTCGATCTCGTACGGGACTTCGCCCGCGCCCTCGGCCGCCCCTGCGCCGTCGGCACCGCCACCGCACCGCTGCCGGAACTGGCCGACGCGCTGGACCGCGCCCGGCGGATCAGCCGGGCGGCGCCTCTCCGCCGGACCCCGGCCCGGCTGCGGCCGCACACCCTGGCCGACGTGTTCGTCGAACTCGCCGTCGCGGAGGTGCCGTTCGTCGACGACTGGCTGCGCACGGTGGCCCGTCGCCTGGAGACCGGCCCCGACCTCCTCGCCACCCTCGACGCGTACTACCGCCACGACATGCACCGCGGTGCCACGGCGACCGCGCTCAACGTCCATACCCGCACCCTGGACTACCGCCTGCGCCGGGTCCGCGAACTCACGGGCATCAACCCCGGCTCGACGCGTGGCGTGCGTACGCTCAGCGCGGTCGTGACCCGGCACTTGTCGGGGGCGTGAGGCCGAATGCGTCGGCGGGTCGCCGCTGTCGTGGGGTCACGGTCGTCTGGTCACTGTCGTCGGGCTGATGCCGTCGGACTGGCGCCGCCGGGCCGTTGCCGTCGGGGCGCGGTCGCGCGGTGCTAGGACGGGACAGGGGCGGCGGTGTCCGTGTCCGGTCCGTCGGCTCCCGGGTCCTGGGAGGGCTCGCCGAGCTGCTCACGCACGTAGCCCCAGCCCACCGCGATCAGCGCGGCGACCGGTACGGCGAGCAGGCTGCCCACGATGCCGGCGAGACTGCCGCCCAGCGTCACCGCCAGCAGGATCACGGCCGCGTGGAGGCCGAGCCCACGGCTCTGGATCATGGGCTGGAACACGTTGCCCTCGAGCTGCTGCACCACCACGATGATGGCCAGCACGATCAGCGCGTCCGTCAGGCCGTTGGAGACCAGCGCGATGAGCACCGCGACGAAACCGGCGAACAGCGCACCGATGATCGGCACGAACGCGGAGACGAAGGTCAGCACGGCCAGCGGGAGCACCAGCGGTACCCCCAGGATCCACAGGCCCAGGCCGATCAGGACGGCGTCGAGCAGACCGACGGCC
Source organism: Streptomyces lincolnensis (assembly GCF_021173675.1). GTDB lineage: Bacteria > Actinomycetota > Actinomycetes > Streptomycetales > Streptomycetaceae > Streptomyces > Streptomyces lincolnensis_B. The sequence continues at coordinate 133,483 of NZ_JAIHON010000004.1, forward strand.
GCCTGGGACCGCACGAACGACCCCAGGGTGTCCCAGCCCCGCGCGGCCACGGTCGGCACGTCGGTGGCGAGCCGGCCGGGCAGCTGACGGGCGAGCCATGGCAGGAACCGCGGGCCGTCCTTGAGGAAGAAGAACATCAGGAACAGGGCCAGGACGGCGCTGACCAGCCCGTTCAGTACGGTGCTCACTCCCGTGACGACAGCGCCGGCCAGGTTGCCGAGACTGTCCTGGGCGCGGGAGACCGCCGAGTCGAAGGCCTTGTTGACCTGGGCGTCATCGATGTTCAACGGCGGCCCGGCGGCCCACTCCCGCACCTCCTGAACGCCCTTGAACACCCCGTCGGTCAGTTCCCCGGACTGGGATGCCACCGGTACCGCGATCAGCGCCACGACACCCATGCAGACCAACAGGAACAGCACCGTCACGAACGACGCGGCGAGGGCGGGCTTCCACCCGTGCCGCCGCAGGAACCGAGTCGGCGGCCAGGTCAGCGTGGTCAGCAGCAGACCGATCACGAGCGGCCAGACGACCGGCCACATCCGCCCCAGGACCCACAGAGCCACCGCGAGCATCAGGAGGACGAGCAGCAACTCCCCGGAGACCCGCGCCGATGTACGCAGCGCGGCCCGGGCCTTCGTGGAACTCAACGTGGCAGTCACGGATGCACCCTACGGGGACCCGGGGCACGTCCACATCGCTACTCGACCGCGGCCTCCGAAGCGGTGACCACGCCGGTCGGGCAGGACACGCCCGTCCCGCCGATGCCGCAGTACCCTGCCGGATTCTTGTCGAGGTACTGCTGGTGGTACCCCTCGGCCGGATAGAAGGGGCGGCCCTCGGACGGCAGGATCTCCGTGGTGATCGTGCCGTGGCCGGAGCTGGTGAGGGCCTTCTGGTACGCGGCGCGGGAGGCTTCGGCGGCCGCCGCCTGGGCCGGGGTGTGGGTGTGGAGGGCGGAGCGGTACTGGGTGCCGACGTCGTTGCCCTGGCGGAAGCCCTGGGTGGGGTCGTGGGACTCCCAGAAGGTCCTGAGGAGGCGCTCGTAGGAGACGAGGGCCGGGTCGAAGACCACGCGGACGACCTCGGTGTGGCCCGTCAGCCCCGAGCAGACCTCTTCGTAGGTGGGGTTCTCGGTGTGGCCGCCCTGGTAGCCGACGAGGGTGGTCCAGACGCCGACCGGGAGCTGCCAGAACTTGCGCTCGGCTCCCCAGAAGCAGCCGAGGGCGAAGTCGGCGATCTCGTACCCCTCGGGGTAGGGGCCGAGCAGGGGGGTGCCGAGGACGGTGTGGCGGTCGGGGACGGTGAACATCGGCTCCGGGCGCCCCTTCAGCGCCTGCTCGGGAGTGGGCAGGACGGGCGTACGGCCGAACAGCATGGGCGGGCTCCTCTTCGTCTCCTCGCCGGCCCCGGTCCCGGGTCTCCTGGTCTCGTCGAACCGATCCGGGCGGCACCCGGACCAACGACCGGGCGCCGCCCCGAATTCCGTCGACGGGCCCGGCCGGGCCGATGCCGACGCGTTCGCCAGGGGGAGGGCGTCGACGAGGGCGTGGACGCAGCCGTCCACCAGGCGGAACCGGCGGTGCACTTCGCCCGCTTGCCGCCCCGGATGTTCCCGGCCGGCGCCACGGTGCCGCGGACCCGCACGATCGCCGCGCCCGGGTCGTCGGGGCGGGCGGTCTCCCAGATCGGCGGCCGGGTGTCGTCTTGGGCGGGGAGGGAGGCGAGCCGGCCGCTGTGGACCGCGCGGTGAAACGAGTGGCGCTCCCGGTCCCGCCGCTCGGCCTCGCGTCGAGCAGGGCCGCAGCGGGCAACTCGTACGTGCCGAGCTCGTAGCCGTACGCGCCGCGTCGGCCCCCGATCGCGCAACCGCAGCTCGGCTCGGGCGCCCCGTCGGCGCGGTCTCGGTGGTCAGTGCGGCAGGGTCGCCGGGCTGCCGCCGTTCGCCTCGTAGCCCGCGACCGCCAGGGCCCGGTAGACCGCGAACTCCGCCGCCGGGTCGGGGGACAGGGTCCAGGGGAGGGCGCCGACATGGCCGTCGATGTGGACGAGCTGGCTCATCGCCTCCGCCCAGCGCTCGGAACGCACCAGGAAGAAGACCAGCAGATGCCGCACGTGCGCCAGCATCGGGTCGTCGGCGCGGGCGGAGTGGACGGCGTGCAGCGCGCCGTGGATCGCCTTGGTCACGACCTCGCTCTGGTAGAAACCGCTGACCAGGTTCACCTCGGGCAGGTGCTCGAAGACCGCGAAGAGCGGCATGGCGGCCAGCAGGGAGCCTCTCGGCGCCCGCGCGGCCGCGGCCTCCGCGAAGTCGTACGCCAGCGCCCGCGAGCCGTGCCACTTCTCGCACCAGTAGTGCAGCGCGGCCAGATGCGCCCCCATGTGGTTCGGGGCGCGGTCCAGGATCTTCAGCCACAGCTGCTCGAACTCCGGCCGGGGATACGCCAGGCCGCGCGCCACCGACAGCTCGATGATGTACGGGATCGGGTCACCGGGGGCGAGCAGCGCCGCGTCGCCGCACGCCGCCTTCGCCTCCTCCATGATGATCCGGAACTCGTCGGTGCCGGGCGTCGCCGTCCGCCACGCCTGCTGCACCAGGAACTCCGCGTGCACGGCCGCGCCGCCCGCGTCCTTGGGCGCCTCGGCCCGCCACACCCTCAGCCGCTGCCCGCCCGGCGACTCGCTGACACCGCCCGGCCGCTGCCGCAGCTCCAGCGAGGCGGCACCGGCGAAGGCCTGCACACGCTGCCAGCGCAGCTCGCCCTCGGTCTCGGTGCCGGCCAGCAGCTGTGAGGCCGCCTTGTGGTCCTGCGAGCGCTGCACCACGTCCAGGACGTCCAGCAGGTCCTGGTCGGGGCCGGGCATCCGGATGTCCAGCTCCTCCTGCTGCGCGAACCCGTAGTTCGCGGGGTCCGCGGCGTCCGGGTGGCCGGGGTGGACCTGCTCGATTCCGCCCCGGCGGCGCCGCATGACGGGGAGCAGCACGAAGCCCAGCATGACCAGCGCGATCAGAACCCAGAGGATTTCCATGTCTCAAGGGTTCCAGACGCCGCCGACAATTGGCCAACCCGGCCGGCGGCCTGTGGACAACTTCCGCGATCGCCGCTTCGGCGGCCGGGTAGACCGTCCCCGACCTCGGCGTCCGCCATCGGCCCCGTCGGCGGGCTACGCTCGGGGCCCATGAGTGACAGGCACATCAGTCAGCACTTCGAGACCCTGGCGATCCACGCGGGCAACACCGCGGATCCCCTCACCGGCGCGGTCGTCCCGCCGATCTACCAGGTCTCGACCTACAAGCAGGACGGCGTGGGCGGCCTGCGCGGGGGCTACGAGTACAGCCGTAGCGCCAACCCCACCAGGACGGCCCTGGAGGAGAACCTCGCGGCCCTGGAGGGCGGCCGTCGCGGCCTCGCGTTCGCGTCCGGACTGGCGGCCGAGGACTGCCTGTTGCGTACGCTGCTCAGCCCCGGCGACCACGTGGTCATCCCCAACGACGCGTACGGCGGCACGTTCCGGCTGTTCGCCAAGGTGGTCTCCCGGTGGGGGGTGGAGTGGTCGGTGGCCGACACCTCCGACGCCGCCGCGGTACGGGCCGCCATCACGCCCAAGACCAAGGCCGTGTGGGTGGAGACGCCCTCCAACCCGCTGCTCGGGATCACCGACATCGCCACGGTCGCCCAGGTCGCGCACGACGCGGGCGCCCGGCTCGTCGTGGACAACACCTTCGCCACGCCGTATCTCCAGCAGCCGCTGTCCCTCGGCGCGGACGTCGTGGTGCACTCCCTGACCAAGTACATGGGCGGCCACTCGGACGTCGTCGGCGGCGCGCTGGTCGTCAGCGACCCCGACCTCGGCGAGGAGCTGGCGTACCACCAGAACGCCATGGGCGCGGTCGCCGGGCCCTTCGACTCCTGGCTGGTGCTGCGGGGCACCAAGACGCTGTCGGTGCGGATGGACCGGCACAGCGAGAACGCGACCAAGGTCGCCGACATGCTGACCCGGCACGCGCGCGTGAGCAGGGTTCTCTACCCGGGTCTGGAGGACCACCCCGGGCACGAGGTCGCCGCCAAGCAGATGCGGGCGTTCGGCGGCATGGTCTCCTTCCGGGTCGAGGGCGGTGAGGAGGCGGCCGTCGAGGTCTGCAACCGCGCCAAGGTGTTCACGCTGGGCGAGTCCCTGGGCGGCGTCGAGTCGCTGATCGAGCACCCCGGCCGGATGACGCACGCCTCCGCGGCCGGCTCGGCGCTGGAGGTGCCCGCCGATCTCGTACGGCTGTCCGTGGGCATCGAGAACGTCGAGGACCTGCTGGAGGACCTGCGGCAGGCGCTGGGATAGCGCGGCGGGCGCTCGGACAGTCCGTGCGGTGAGGCGAGCCCGGGGACGGGCGCGTTCACCAGTCCAGCGGTGGGGTCGTCTCCGAGGGCGGCTCCACCCAGGGCTGGGCCACCAGCGCCCACACGACGAACGCCACCGTCGCCGCGAACAGCAGCAGCCACATCAGGCGGCGCGCCGCCTGCCTGCGGCGCAGCATCCGGCCGCCGCGGCGCATCACGTCCGCGTACAGCTCCGGCGGCACGGACGCCGGCCCGCCCTCCAGGATCTGCCGTACGAGGGCCTCCCGCCGGGGCTGGTTCATGTGCCGCACCGCCTCATGAGGGGCGCTTTTCGCTGCCCATTCCCCGGCCTCATGATCACCGGCCCCGTGATCCCCGGCCTCATGACGGGGCCACCTTCGCGCCGACCGGCCTGGGGGCAGGGCCCCTGGGCGGGTGCAGGAGGGTCGTCGTCGCGCGGTCGCAGATCGCCCGGACGCGTTCCTGGGGGAGGCCGAGCAGGGCGGCCGCCTGTTCCTCCGCGACCCCCTCGTACAGCCTGAGGACCAGGATCAGACGCTCCTGCGGGCTGAGCCGGGCCAGGGCGCCGGTGGCGCGGGAGCGGGTGCGGCCGAGCGCGCCGTACTGGTGCCAGGCCCCGCGCGCGAAGCGGGTGGCCAGGTACTGGCGGGTGCGGTCGTAGGGGTCCTCGCCGCGGAGCCGGTCCCAGCACGCGTACGTGTGCGCCAGGGCCAGCGTCAACAGGCGCCGCGCGCGCGGGTTGTCGTGCGGGTCCTCCGCCGTCAGCAGCGTGGCGGCATGCAGCAGCCGCCCGGCCGCGCCCGCGACGAACGCCTGGAACTCCCGGGCCCGACGCGCGCTCTGTGACGCACCCCGTCCTCGCACCGCGCCTCCCCCTGAGGGCGATCCTGCTGATGCTCCTCATCTGAGGCCAGCCCCGGCCCGCCGGTCAAGAGCCGCGCAGCAGCGAGCCGGACCGAGGGGCGGGCGGGGCGGGGGCCGGGCAGGTGGGGCGGGCCGGGCCGACGCCGGGACGGCGACCGTCCCGCGCACGTCATGAGGAGAGCGCTCCACGCGCGCGTGCGGGAGACCACTCGGCGCGGCCTGGCCGGTGTGACGAGCCCGAGCCCCGACGAGAGCCCTGCGCGTCCGGTGCGGCAGGTGCGTCCTGCGTCCTCAGGAGGCCGACGGCGGTTCCGCGTCCGGGAGTCCCTGGACCGCCATCCGGGCGGAGAGCGCGCTGTTGAAGCGCGTGAGGAGCGTGCAGAACGCCTCGCGCTCCTCCGGCGCCCAGTCGTGTGTCAGCTCGGCCATCAACTGACGCCGGGAGGAGCGCACTTCCTCCAGCCGGGACAGCCCGCGCGGGGACAACTGGAGCACCACCGCGCGCCCGTCCTCGGGGTGAGACGTGCGCTTGACCAGGCCGGTGTCGACGAGCGGAGCCACCTGCCGGGTGACCGTGGAGGAGTCGATCCCCATGCTCGCGGCCAGCGCCTTGACACCCATCGGGCCTTCCTTGTCGAGCCGGTTGAGCAGCAGGTACGCGGCTCGGTCCATCGAGTTGCGCACCTGCCCCACCCCGCCGAGCCGGGTCTGTTCGGCACGACGGGCGAAGACCGCGACCTCGTGCTGCAACGTGTCGAGAAGACCGGTGTCACCGACGGTCGTCATGTCCATCGACATTTCTGGTGTTGTGGGCATGGCCGGGGGCTCACTTCATGAAGGGGGTGCTGGGTTGGGGGACAGGGTACGCGGCCGGAAGGCGGGTCGTACCGGGGCTGCGCAAACCAGTCTCGGAGGTTGGTCACAGAGAGAGCCCGTGCGTGTGAACTGCGAGACTTGAGACATGAACTACCGCGAGGCCCCCTCCGTACCGCCGGTCACGCTCGACGACGTACGCGGAGCCCAGAAGATGCTCTCGGGTGTGGCGCGGACGACCGCGATGGAGGGCAGCCGGTACCTGTCCCAGCAGGTGGGCGCGCCGGTGCACCTCAAGTGCGAGAACCTCCAGCGGACCGGGTCGTTCAAGCTGCGCGGCGCCTACGTCCGTATCGCCGGACTGCTGCCCGAGGAGCGGGCCGCCGGTGTCGTCGCCGCGAGCGCGGGCAACCACGCGCAGGGCGTGGCGCTGGCGTCCTCGCTGCTCGGCGTGCGGTCCACGGTGTTCATGCCGAAGGGCGCCCCCCTGCCGAAGATCAGCGCCACCCGGGACTACGGCGCCGAGGTGCGGCTGCACGGCCAGGTGGTCGACGAGACGCTGGCCGCCGCCCAGGAGTACGCGGACAGCACCGGGGCGGTGTTCATCCACCCCTTCGACCACCCCGACGTCATCGCCGGGCAGGGCACGGTCGGCCTGGAGATCCTGGAGCAGTGCCCGGAGGTGCGCACCATCGTCCTGGGTATCGGCGGCGGCGGTCTCGCGGCCGGTGTCGCGATCGCGGTGAAGTACCTCCGGCCGGACGTGCGGATCGTCGGGGTGCAGGCGGCGGGCGCGGCCGCGTATCCGCCCTCGCTGGCGGCGGGGCGCCCGGTGTCGATCGAGAACCCGGCGACGATGGCCGACGGGATGAAGGTGGGGCGGCCTGGTGACGTGCCGTTCGGGATCGTCGGCGAGCTGGTGGACGAGGTGCGCACGGTCACGGAGGACGAGCTGTCCGCCGCGCTGCTGCTGTGCCTGGAGCGGGCCAAGCTGGTCGTCGAGCCGGCCGGGGCGAGCCCGGTCGCGGCGCTGCTGAGCGACCCGGGCGCCTTCGAGGGACCGGTCGTCGCGGTGCTGTCGGGCGGCAACGTCGATCCGGTGCTGCTGCAGCGCGTCCTGCGGCACGGCATGGCCGCGCAGGGCCGCTACCTGGCCGTACGTCTCAGGCTGACGGACCGGCCCGGCGCCCTCGCGTCGCTTCTCGGGTCGTTGTCAGTGGTGGACGCTAACGTCCTCGATGTGAGTCACGTACGGACCGACCCACGGCTCGGACTCACGGAGGCGGAGGTCGAGCTGCACCTGGAGACGAAGGGGCCGGTGCACTGCGCCGAGGTCGGCCAGGCCCTGCGCGACGCGGGGTACACCGTCATCGGCTGAGGCCGGGATTCCGCTTCGTCACTCGTTCGGGTAAGTCCATTGAGAGACGCGATACATCGCGTTATGGTGTGTCTCGTGCCACTGCGAACGACCTCGCGGTTCCGTCGTCCATCAGGCGGGGCGAATCGTACAAATCTAGGCTTTCCGAAGCATCCCCGAAGACGTGAAGCATCCCCGAAGACGTGGAGACTCATATGCCAGGCGCCATCCATGCCGAAGGTCTGGTCAAGACCTTCGGTGACGTAAAGGCTCTGGACGGTGTCGACCTCGACGTGCCCGAAGGCACGGTGCTCGGCCTGCTCGGGCCGAACGGCGCGGGCAAGACGACCACCGTCCGCTGTCTGACGACCCTGCTGCGGCCCGACAGCGGCAAGGCCGTCGTCGCGGGCATCGACGTGCTCAAGGATCCCGACGCGGTGCGGCGCTCGATCGGCCTGTCCGGACAGTTCGCCGCCGTCGACGAGTACCTGACCGGCCGCGAGAACCTCCAGATGGTCGGCCAGCTCTACCAGATGAGGGCCAAGGCCGCGAAGGCCCGCGCCGAGGCGCTGCTGGAGCAGTTCCGCCTCACCGAGGCCGCCGACCGCCCCACGAAGACCTACTCCGGAGGCATGCGCCGCCGGCTCGACCTCGCCGCGGCCCTCGTCGTGTCCCCGCCCGTGATGTTCATGGACGAGCCGACGACCGGCCTCGACCCGCGCAACCGCCAACAGCTGTGGGAGGTCATCAAACAGCTGGTCTCCGGCGGTACGACACTGCTGCTGACCACCCAGTACCTGGAGGAGGCCGACCACCTCGCCCACGACATCGCCGTGGTCGACCACGGCCGGGTCATCGCCCGCGGCACCTCCGACCAGCTCAAGGCCCGCACCGGCGGCGAGCGCGTCGAGGTCGTGGTGCACGAGCGCGAGCACATCGCGACCGCCCGGGAGGTGCTGGCCGGCTTCGGCAAGGGCGACACCACCGTCGAGGAGCACACCCGCAAGCTCACCGTGCCCGTCACCGGCGGCGCCAAGCTCCTCGCCGAGGTCATCCGCGAACTGGACGTCCGCGGCATCGAGATAGACGACATCGGCCTGCGCCGACCCACCCTGGACGACGTCTTCCTCTCCCTGACCGGCCATGTCGCCGAGGTCAAGGACGAGGAGAACGGCAAGAAGGAGGCCGCTAAATGAGCGCCGTCACCGACGCCGTGCGGGTCGCGCCGGCCACGAACCCGGTCAGCCAGTCGATCCGGGACTCGATGGTCGTCGCGAAACGCAACCTGATCCGGATGTCCCGGATCCCCGAGATGATCATCTACGGGCTCATCCAGCCGATCATGTTCGTGGTGCTGTTCACCTACGTCTTCGGCGGTTCCATGCAGATCGGCAACAGCACCAGCGCCGTCGACTACAAGAACTTCCTGATGGCCGGCATCTTCGCGCAGACCGTCACCTTCGCCACCGCCAGCTCCGGCGCGGGCATCGCCGACGACATGCACAAGGGTCTCATCGACCGCTTCCGCTCCCTGCCCATGGCACGCGGCGCGGTGCTCACCGGGCGCACGCTCGCCGACAGTGTGCAGACCGCCCTGACCCTGGTCGTCCTCGCGGTGGTGGCCCTGCTGGTCGGCTGGCGCATCGGCTCGGACGGCGACACCAACGTCGGCAAGGTCCTCGGCGCCTTCGGCCTGCTGCTCCTGCTCGGTTACGCGTTCACCTGGATCGGCGCCCTGATCGGCATGTCCGTCCGCACGCCCGAGGCGGCCACCTCCAGCGGACTGATCTGGCTCTTCCCGGTCACCTTCATATCGAACGCGTTCGTGGACACCGCCCACATGACCCCGTGGCTGCGCCACATCGCCGAGTGGAACCCCTTCAGTGCCACGGTGCAGGCCAGCCGGGTGCTGTTCGGGAACCCGGGACAGTCGACCTCGGACGCCTGGCCCATGCAGCACCCGGTGTGGGCCTCGCTGATCTACTCGGTCCTGATCATCGTGGTGTTCCGGACGCTGGCGGTCCGCAAGTACCGCTCGGCCACGGCCTGACGAAGCGCCGTCGCGGATCCGGACACGACGCTGCCCCCGGAGTCCTGGGACACCGGGGGCAGCCGAAAAGGTCCTGTCAGCGGGTCAGCCGCTGTACGGCTCGGCCTTGAGGATCGTCACGGAGGCCTTCTTGCCGTTCGGCAGCTCGTACTCCGCGTCCTCGCCGACCTTGTGGCCGATCACGCCGGAACCCAGCGGGGACTGCGGGGAGTACGTCTCGACATCGGCGCTCGCGTACTCGCGGGAGGCGAGCAGGAAGGTCATCGTGTCGTCCTCGTCGCCGTCGAAGGCGATCGTCACGACCATGCCGGGCGCCACCGCGCCGTCCGCCGACGCCGGTGCCTCGCCGACCTTGGCGTTCTCCAGGAGCTGGGTCAGCTGGCGCACACGGAGCTCCTGCTTGCCCTGCTCCTCCTTGGCCGCGTGGTACCCGCCGTTCTCGCGCAGGTCGCCCTCCTCGCGCGCGGCCGCGATCTTGGCGGCGATCTCCGTGCGCGCAGGACCAGACAGGTACTCCAGCTCGGCCCTGAGCTGGTTGTACGCCTCCTGGGTCAGCCAGGTGACGTTCTCGCTGGTCTGGGTCACAGGTGCTCCTCGTAGGTACTGGGAATACAAAGCATCGCCCTACCCAGAAGAATGTTCCTTCATGGAAGGGCGAAACCACGAGCCTAACAATTCAGCGGCCCAAGGGGGAGGACATAAGCCATCAGAAACTCGTCCGCGCAGGTCAGCGCCTACGTATTCGGAGTGACGTTCGTACGTCAGTCCGCGTGACAGCCCAGCAGCTCGGCCGTGGTCCCCGGTGACGTGGTGCGGAGCGTGAAGACCTTGTCGATGCGGGTGGCGTCCCCGTCGAAGCGGAAGTCGGCCCGCCCGACCTCGGCGCCGTCCTCCGCCTGCGAGCGCACGGTGCAGTAGCCGGTGGCGTCGGCGTCCTTGTGGACCTCCAGGTGCACCTGGACCGAGTCCTTGCCCGGCTCGAAGGTGATCACCTCACCGCTGATCTTGTTCTGGCCGACGTAGTGCCACGCGAAGTAGCCGACGAGGGCGATCAGCAGGGCCCCCAGCACGGCTCCGGCAATCTTGAGCTTGTGGTCGGCGCGCTCGTCCGAGGAGCGGCCGTAACGGCCCTCGGGCAGTCGTGTGCTCGCCGTACTCATGATCGTCCTCTCGGCAAGGCCGTCGGCGGTCGGGGGAAGAACCGAGGAACCGGGGAACCAGGGTCTCGGATCGGGCCCCGGAGCCGGATCCCGGAATTATTCGCCCCCCGATTCGGTCACTATAGAAGCCGCCGATCGCACCCGTTCGCGCGGGGGCGCCGACCTACGAGGATTGAGTCTTGACTGACCAGCTGCGACTGATGGCCGTGCACGCCCACCCCGACGACGAGTCGAGCAAGGGCGCGGCCACCATGGCGAAGTACGTGTCCGAGGGGGTGGACGTGCTGGTCGTGACCTGCACGGGAGGGGAGCGCGGCTCCATCCTCAACCCCAAGCTCCAGGGGGACGCGTACATCGAGGAGCACATCCACGAAGTGCGCAAGAAGGAGATGGACGAGGCCAGAGAGATCCTCGGTGTCAAGCAGGAGTGGCTCGGCTTCGTCGACTCCGGCCTGCCCGAGGGCGACCCGCTGCCGCCGCTGCCCGAGGGCTGCTTCGCCCTGGAGGACGTCGACAAGGCGGCCGGTGAGCTGGTGAAGAAGATCCGCTCGTTCCGCCCCCAGGTGATCACCACCTACGACGAGAACGGCGGCTACCCGCACCCCGACCACATCATGACCCACAAGATCTCGATGGTGGCCTTCGAGGGCGCGGCGGACACCGAGAAGTACCCGGAGCACGAGTTCGGCCCCGCGTACCAGCCGCAGAAGATCTACTACAACCAGGGCTTCAACCGTCAGCGCACCGAAGCCCTGCACCACGCGCTGGTCGAGCGCGGCCTGGAGTCCCCCTACGGCGACTGGCTCAAGCGCTGGGAGGAGTCCGGGATGCAGCAGCGGACGCTCACCACGCACATCCCGTGCGCGGACTTCTACGAGATCCGCGACAAGGCCCTGATCGCCCACGCCACGCAGATCGACCCCGACGGCGGCTGGTTCCGGGTGCCGCTGGACATCCAGAAGGAGGTCTGGCCGACCGAGGAGTACGAGCTCGCGAAGTCCCTCGTCGATACCTCCCTCCCCGAGGACGACCTCTTCGCGGGCATCCGCGACAATGCCTGACATGAGCGCAAGCGCAAGCCTGGCAATCACCCAGTTCGCGACCCTCGCCAAGGAGGTCGACGAGGACAAGGTCACCCCCGGCGTCCTCGGCTTCATCGTCTTCGCGGCGATGGCCGTCGCCGTCTGGGCCCTGATGAAGTCCATGAGCAGGCACATGAACCGGGTCGACTTCAAGGAGCCCCCGGAGCCGAAGGCAGCGTCCGGAAGCACCACGGAGACCGCCCCGGAGTCCGCCACGGAGAGCACCCCGGCGGACACCCCGGCGGAACCCGGCGCCAAGCGGGGCTGAGCGGCGCACACCGATACAGCATGATTCCGTGACACCCGGTGGGCAGCACCGAGTCATGCTGTATCAGACGCCTGCTCTCACCTTGAAGGCCGCGAGAACCCGGAGAGCGTCGGTCCACGCGACCGTCGGCCGGCGACAGGGCTGTCTCACCCCCGCGCAGCCGCCACCGCCACCCCCATCACCTCCCGAGAATGCCGCCCCGGCACCATCCCCAGCCGCCAGGCCTGCCAGCCCGTCTCCAGGTTGATTCCGCGTTCCAGGAGGAGCTGGTACGCCTCGATGTAGTCGTCGAGTTTCTCGTCGCGCAGGGGGTGGGCGGCGCGGGCGAGCTGGGTGAGTTCCTCCTGGGCTACCGCCGTGCCGACCTCGACGCCGCCCGGGGCCCCGAAGGGGAGCAGGGTGCAGCGCAGGAAGCGGGCCCAGTCCTCGCCGCGGCGGTCGCCGTAGGAGGTGAAGAGGCCCACCGCTTCGTCGCAGAGGGTGAGGGCCTGGGGGATGCGGGCGTTGCCGGCGTCGACGACGGCGAGTTCGAGGCAGGTCCAGGCCTCGCCGTGGGCGACGCCGACGCGCTGGAAGTCGGCGCGGGCGTCGACCAGGAGCTGGCGGGCGAAGCCGGAGTTGCGCAGGGAGCCGGTCTGGGCGGCGCGCTGGTCGCGGGTGACGCGGGCGGAGTGGTGGCGGGCGCAGGCCAGGCCGTAGACGTCGCGGATGCGGGAGAGCATTGTGCGGGAGCGTTCGAGTTCGCGGACGGCGAGGTCGAGGTCGCCGGTCTCCTCCAGGGCCTGGCCCAGGTAGTACACCGTCCAGGCCTCGCCGCGCGCGTCCTCGTTGTCGCGGTGCCGGGAGGCCGCCTGGCGCAGTCCGTCCACCGCCGCCGAGGCGTCGCCGTCGATGAGCCGGGCGCGGGCCAGCTGGGTCATCGCCCAGGCCTCGCCCCGGGAGTCGCGGGTACGGCCGTAGAGGTCGAGGGCGGCGCGCAGTTCCGACTCGGCGCGCGGGACGTCGCCCATGCGCAGGCCCAGCTGGCCGAGCTGGAAGTGGGCCCAGGCCTCGCCGTGGACGGACTCGCCGGCCCGGTGCAGGACCAGGGACTGGTTGAGCAGGTCCATGGCCTCGGACAGCCGGGCCCGGTCCCGCTGCACCGCCGCGAGCGCGTGCATGGTCCAGGCGCGGTCGGTGGCTAGCTCGGGCGGCGCCTGGAGGTCCAGGGCCTCGCGGAGCTTGGCCGCGGCCTCGGTGAGCTGGCCCTGGTGGTGCAGGGTGATGCCCAGCGAGCACAGGGCACGGGCCGCGCCGGCGTCGTGGTGGGCCTCCATGTAGAGGTCGACCACGGAGGTGAGGGTCGCGCGCGCCCGGTCCAGTTCGCCCAGCTGCCGGGCCGCGATACCGGTGCGCCACTGCACCGAGCGGACCAGCAGGCCCTGGTCGACGGCCTGCGCGAGTTCGCTGATCTCGCCCAGGCGGTAGAGGTCGCCGCGCAGCAGGCAGTAGTCGCACAGGGCGCCCAGCAGATTCAGTACCGCCGCCTGGTTCACGCCCTCCGCGTGCCTGAGCGTCGCCGTGATGAAGCTCGACTCGTCGTCCAGCCAGCGCAGCGCCTCGTCCAGGGAGTGGAAGCCGTGCGGGCTGAAGCGGTCCGAGCGGGTCGACATGTTGCCGTCGACCAGGCGCAGCACGTTGTCGGCGAGGTCGGCGTAGTTCACGATCAACCGTTCCTGCGCCGCCGCGCGCTCCGACGGCTCCTCCTCGTCGAGGAGCCGGGCGTGGGCGAAGGCCCGGACGACGTCGTGCAGGCGGTAGCGGTTGCCGCGGACGTGGTCGATCAGCCCCGCCTCGGCCAGGGCCCTGAGGTGGCGGTTCGCCTCCGCCTCGCCGGTGGCCAGCAGGGCGGCGGCAGCGGCGGCGCCGAGGGAGGCCCGGCCCGCCAGGGCCAGCCGGCGCAGCAGTCGGCGGCCGGCGTCCGTCTGGTCGGTGTAGCGCAGCCACAGGACCCGCTCGGCCGGGCCCACGGGTCCGTACGCGCCGAGGTCCGAGGCCAGTTGGCGGGGGGAGCGCGGGCCGAGGGAGGAGCCCGCGATCCGCAGCGCCAGCGGCAGCCCGCCGCACAACTCCCGGATCCGGTCGGCCGATTCGGCGTCGTAGGGCGAGCTGTTGTCCTGGGCCGCCGCGCCCAGCAGCTCCTCGGCGCCGACCGCGTCCAGGGTCCGCACCGGCAGTTCGTGCACCCACGCGGCGAGTTCGGCGGGCAGGTCGAGGCGCTGCTGGGCGGTGACCAGGACCAGGCTGTCGGAGCGTTCCGGGACGAGGGCGCGGACCTGCTCGGCGTCCGAGGCGTCGTCCAGGACGATCGTGACGGGCAGGCCCGTCAGGTGCTGGTGATACAGCTCGCCCAGCCGCTTGACCTGCTGGTCGGCGGAGGACCGCTCCCGGAAGAGCAGTTGCTCGCGCGGCGCGCCGAGCCGGTTCAGCAGATGCAGCAGAGCGTCCCGGGTGGACAGCGGCTGCTCCTCCGGACTGTCCCCGCGCAGGTCGACCACGCACGCGCCGCGGAAGTAGTCCTTCAGATCGTGGGCGGCCCGCACGGCGAGTGTCGTACGGCCGCCGCCCGACGGCCCGTGCAGCACGACCACCGTCGGCCGGGTCTCCGTGCTTGCCCGGGCCGCCTGCACCCACTGCCGGATCCGCGCCATCTCCTCCCGCCGCCCGGCGAACGGGCCCACGGGCTCCGGGAGTTGGCCGAAGGACTGCTCCAGCACGCTCCGGCCGCGGGCCGCCGCGCTCTTGTCGGCGCCCTTCAGGCGCGGTCCGGCCTTCTTCGGGCCGGTGGAGGCGTTGCGCACCCGCTGCTGGTCGAGATACGGGCGGATACCGCGTACCTCCAACGCCGTCAGCCACTGCAGACGCAGCTGCTCGGGCCCGCCCGGCTGGCCCATCGCGCCCGCCCGGTGATGCGCGGCGGGCAGATGCGACCCGGCGACCTTCACCACGGTCGCCGCCGCGCCCGTCACCGCCACGGTCGCCCCGACACCCAGCGCGGTGCCCATACCGGTGCCCAGGGCGAGGTCGGCGACAGTGGCCGCGACCGCCGCGACCCCCGCCACCAGCAGGGGAGTACCGCCGCCCTCCTTGGCGTACCGCTGCCCGAAGGTGAGCTGACCCGCGGCCGCCTCGTCCAGGGCGCGCGTGTACGCCTCGTACTCCTCGGCCGCCGACTGCGCCATGGCGTCCAGGGCGCCCCGCGCCCGCGACAGCAGCACGCCGCCGTCGGTACGCCCTCCCGACCGCCGTACCTCTTCCTCCACGGCCCGGGCCAACAGCCGCTCGGCCTCCGCGCGATGGCTGTCCCGCATGTCACGTCCCCCTCCGGCAGCAACGGCTTTCTTGGTCAAGTGTGCGGCGGACGGCGCACGGGGGCGAGGGGGCGTGAGGCCCTGGATCAGCCGGGGACCGCTGTCCGGGGCCTGCCTGACGCATGGGCGGTGGGGTACTGCGGCAGGATGGACTCCATGCCGAACCGACTGGCGCACGAGACGTCCCCGTACCTGCTGCAGCACGCCGACAACCCCGTGGACTGGTGGCCCTGGTCGGCGGAGGCCTTCGAGGAGGCGCGCAAGCGGAACGTGCCCGTCCTGCTCAGCGTCGGCTACAGCAGCTGTCACTGGTGCCATGTGATGGCCCACGAGTCCTTCGAGGACCAGGAGACCGCCGACCTCCTCAACGCCCACTTCGTCAACGTCAAGGTGGACCGCGAGGAGCGCCCGGACGTCGACGCCGTCTACATGGAGGCGGTGCAGGCGGCCACCGGGCACGGCGGCTGGCCGATGACCGTGTTCCTGACGCCGGACGCCGAGCCGTTCTACTTCGGCACCTACTTCCCGCCCGCCCCCCGCCAGGGCATGCCCTCCTTCCGGCAGGTCCTCCAGGGCGTGCACAGCGCCTGGACCGACCGCCGGGAGGAGGTCACCGACGTCGCCGGGAAGATCGTCCGGGACCTGGCGGAGCGTGAGATCTCCTACGGCGACAGCGAGGCTCCCGGCGAGGAGCAGCTGAGCGCGGCCCTGCTCGGGCTGACCAGGGAGTACGACCCGCAACGCGGCGGCTTCGCCGGGGCGCCGAAGTTCCCGCCGTCCATGGTGATCGAGTTCCTGCTGCGCCACCACGCCCGCACGGGCGCCGAGGGCGCGTTGCAGATGGCCCAGGACACCTGCGAGCGGATGGCCCGCGGCGGTATCTACGACCAGCTCGGCGGCGGCTTCGCCCGCTACTCCGTGGACCGCGACTGGATCGTGCCGCACTTCGAGAAGATGCTGTACGACAACGCCCTCCTCTGCCGGGTCTACGCCCACCTGTGGCGCTCCACGGGCTCGGAGCTGGCCCGCCGGGTCGCCCTGGAGACCGCCGACTTCATGGTCCGCGAACTGCGCACCGCCGAGGGCGGGTTCGCCTCCGCGCTGGACGCCGACAGCGACGACGGGACGGGCCGGCACGTCGAGGGCGCGTACTACGTGTGGACGCCCGGGCAGCTGACCGAGGTGCTCGGCGAGGAGGACGCCGAACTCGCCGCCCAGTACTTCGGCGTCACCGAGGAGGGCACCTTCGAGCACGGCTCATCGGTGCTGCAACTCCCGCAGCAGGAGGGCGTGTTCGACGCCGGACGGATCGACTCGGTCAAGGCCCGGCTGCTCGACGCGCGCGCGGCCCGTCCCGCCCCCGGCCGGGACGACAAGGTCGTCGCCGCCTGGAACGGCCTGGCGATCGCCGCGCTGGCCGAGACCGGCGCCTACTTCGACCGTCCCGACTTGGTCGAGGCCGCCGTGACGGCCGCCGACCTCCTCGTACGACTGCATCTGGACGAGCAGGCGCGGCTCTCCCGTACCAGCAAGGACGGCCGGGCCGGCGCCAACGCGGGGGTCCTGGAGGACTACGCCGATGTCGCCGAGGGCTTCCTCGCGCTGGCCTCGGTGACCGGCGAGGGCGTGTGGCTGGAATTCGCCGGCTTCCTCCTCGACCATGTGCTCGCCCGGTTCGCCGACCCGGACTCGGGCGCGCTGCACGACACCGCGGCCGACGCCGAGAAGCTGATCCGCCGTCCGCAGGACCCCACCGACAACGCCACCCCGTCCGGCTGGACCGCCGCCGCGGGCGCCCTGCTGGGCTACGCGGCCCACACCGGCGCCGAACCGCACCGCGTCGCCGCGGAGAAGGCCCTCGGGGTGGTCAAGGCGCTCGGGCCGCGGGTGCCCCGGTTCATCGGCTGGGGGCTGGCGGTCGCCGAGGCGTTCCTCGACGGGCCGCGCGAGGTCGCGATCGTGGGACCGGCCCTGGACGACGAGGGCACCAGGGCCCTGCACCGCACGGCGCTGCTGGGCACCGCCCCGGGGGCGGTCGTCGCGGTGGGCACGCCCGGCAGCGAGGAGTTCCCGCTGCTGGCGGACCGACCGCTGAGCGACGGTGAACCAACCGCGTACGTCTGCCGTAACTTCACTTGTGACGCTCCGACGACCGATGAGGATCGTCTGCGGACACAAGTGGGTGGATGAAATACCGTTCTGAAACACACTATTTATCAGAACAGCTCCCGTCCTTCACACTTCCACCCTAACCTCTGCACAGTAAAGTGGCGGGTGGGGAGCCCTCCGCTACCGGGGGATTAGGTGATCCGGGGGGATCTGTTGCTTACCGCTGTCTTCATTGCTGCCGTCTCGCTGGCCTTGTTCTGGATGGCGGCGTTCACCCTGTGGTGGCAGATGCACGCCTGGCGTACGCCCGAGGTGCTCGCCTCCACCCGCTTCAGCAGACCGGACGGTGGCGAGCATCTGTCCTTCTCGCTGCTGCTTCCGGCACGGCACGAGCAGGCGGTGCTCGATCACACCATCCAGCGCCTGCTGGAATCGAGCCACACCGACTTCGAGATCATCGTGATCGTCGGACACGACGACCCGGAGACCACGGCGGTCGCCTGCGACGCCGCGGAGCGCGATCCCCGCGTCCGGGTCGTCGTCGACACGCACGAGAAGAAGAACAAGCCGAAGGCGATGAACACGGCGCTGCCGCACTGCCGCGGTGATGTCGTCGGGGTCTTCGACGCCGAGGACCAGGTCCACCCGGAGCTGCTCGCCCACGTCGACCACGCGTTCCGGACCACCGGCGCGGACGTCGTCCAGGGCGGCGTCCAGCTCATCAACTTCCACTCCAGCTGGTACAGCCTGCGCAACTGCCTGGAGTACTTCTTCTGGTTCCGCTCCCGGCTGCACCTGCACGCGCAGAAAGGGTTCATCCCGCTCGGCGGCAACACCGTCTTCGTGAAGACGGACGTGCTCAGGGCCGCCGACGGCTGGGACCCCAACTGCCTCGCCGAGGACTGCGACCTCGGGGTACGGCTGTCCAGCATCGGCAAGAAGGTCGTCGTCGCCTACGACTCCGACATGGTGACCAAGGAGGAGACGCCCGGTTCGCTGATGTCGCTGCTCAAGCAGCGCACCCGCTGGAACCAGGGCTTCCTGCAGGTGTACCGGAAGAAGGACTGGAAGCAACTCCCGGGCTTCGGGCAGCGGTTGCTCGCCCGCTACACCCTCATGACGCCGTTCATGCAGGCCTTCACCGGTGTCATCATCCCGCTGAACGTGGTGATCGCGCTCTTCCTCGACGTACCCGTCGGCATCGCCTTCATCACCTTCCTGCCGGCCGTGACCGCCCTGGTCACCTTCGTCTTCGAGATCGTCGGGCTGCACGACTTCGGCAAGCAGTACGGGCTCCGCGTCCGCTTCGTCCACTACCTCAAGCTCGTCGTGGGCGGCCCCTTCTACCAGGTGCTCCTCGCCGGGGCCGCCCTCCGCGCCGTATGGCGTGAACAGCGCGGCCGGACCGACTGGGAGCTGACGACACACGTGGGCGCGCATCTCACACCCGCCGAAGTGAACCGAGAGTTCCGAGAGGACGTCCCGGCGTGACCTCCACCCTTCCCGCGGTGACCACCCCCACGGTCCCCGCGCAGCGGCAGCCTGCACCCGAGACCGGTTCGGCCGGTCGAACAGTCCCTCCGAAGCGGCTGCGGTCCTCCCGCACCGACCTCCTGCTGTGCGGTGTCCTCCTGGTGGCGATCCTCGTCGTCCAGGGCTGGAACATCGCCGACTACCCGACCCTCAGCGACGACGAGGGCACCTACCTCGCCCAGGCCTGGGCCGTCCAGGAGGGCAAGGGCCTCGCCCACTACACCTACTGGTACGACCACCCGCCGCTCGGCTGGATCCAGCTCGCCCTGCTGACCTGGATACCCTCGATGATCAGCCCCGAGTCGATGACCGTCGGCTCGATGCGCGTGATGATGCTGGTGATCAGCGGCATCAGCGCGGTGCTGGTCTACGTCCTGGGCCGCCGGCTCGCGCTGCCCCGCTGGGCCGCCGGACTCGGCATGGTCCTGTTCGGGCTCTCGCCGCTCTCGGTCGTCCTCCAGCGCGAGATCTTCCTCGACAACCTCGCGGTGATGTGGACGCTGCTCGCGTTCACCCTCGCCGCCTCCCCGAGCCGCCACCTCTGGCACCACTTCGGGGCGGGGATCGCGGCCGCAACGGCCGTCCTCACCAAGGAGACGATGCTCGTCATCCTGCCCGCGCTGCTGGTCACCCTGTGGCGGCACAGCCACAAGGACACCCGGAAGTTCGCCGTCACCGGCGCCATCACGGCCTGCGCGCTGATCGGCTTCTCCTACCCCCTCTTCGCCCTCCTCAAGGGCGAGTTGCTGCCCGGCGGCGGCCATGTCTCGCTGTGGGACGGCGTCAAGTACCAGATGACCCGGCCCGGTTCGGGCTTCATCCTCGACCAGGGCTCCGGCTCCTGGGGCGTCTTCCAGTCGTGGCTCTACTACGACCGGATCCTGCCGCTCGGCGGTCTCGCCGGCGCGCTCCTGCTGCTGGTCACCTGGCGCTGGTCGGTCACCGCCCGTGCCCTGGCCGGCCCGGCGGCAGCGGTGGCGATCCTCGCCGCGCTGGCCCTGCGCCCCAACGGCTACCTGCCCGCGATGTACGTCATCCAGGCGCTGCCCTTCCTCGCCCTGGTCCTCGCCGGAGGCACCGCCTCCGTCACCCACGCCGTGCTGCGCAGGTGGCGGGCCGAGGGGGAGAAACGGTTGGTCACCGGCGGGCGGTACGCGCTCGCCGCGGTCCTCGCGATCGCCGCCGGCGCCTACGTCGTACCGAAGTGGTACGACGGTGCCCGCACCGCCGTCACCGTCGACGCCAACGCCCCCTACAAGGCCGCCTCGAAGTGGCTGAGCACCGAGGTGGACAACCCCGCGGGCACCCGGGTACTCGTGGACGACGCCATGTGGCTGGACCTGGTGCACGCCGGGTACCGGCCCGGACTCGGCGTCATCTGGTTCTACAAGGCCGATCTCGACCCGGCGGTGACGAAGACGATGCCGCGCGGCTGGAAGGACATCGACTACGTCGTCGCCTCGCCGACGGTCCGGCGCGACGCGGTCGACCTGCCCAACGTCAAGGCCGCCATTCAGCATTCGACGCCGGTCGCCACCTTCGGCACCGGCGACGACCGGATCGAGATCCGTCAGGTCCAGACCGCCTCCGGAGGCGCACGATGACCCACGAGTACACGGCGCCCGGAGAGCTGGGCGAACCGGTCGTAGAAGCCGTCGAGGTAGCCGAACCCGGGGCGGTCACGATTGTCGTGCCGACCTTCAACGAGTCCGCCAACATCCGTCAACTGCTGCGCCAGATCACCGAGTCGGTGCCCTCGCGGCTGCCCTGCGAGGTCGTCTTCGTGGACGACTCCACCGACGACACCCCCGAGGTCATCCACGAGGCCGCCAAGGACTGCCCGTTCCCGGTGACCGTCCTGCACCGGGACGAGCCGGTCGGCGGGCTCGGCGGCGCGGTCGTGGAGGGCATGAAGGCGGCCACCTCGGAGTGGATCGTCGTCATGGACGGCGACTGCCAGCACCCGCCGTCCCTGGTACCGGAGTTGGTGGCCACCGGTGAGCTGACGAACGCCGGGCTCGTCGTCGCCTCCCGCTACATCAAGGGCGGCAGCCGCGCCGGACTCGCGGGCAGCTACCGGGTGGCCGTCTCGCGCGGGGCGACCTGGCTGACCAAGGCGCTCTTCCCGCGCCGCCTGCACGGCATCAGCGACCCGATGAGCGGCTTCTTCGCGATCCGCCGCAGCGCCGTCACCGCCGAGGTGCTCCAGCCGCTCGGGTACAAGATCCTCCTCGAACTCGCGGTGCGGAGCCGTCCGCGCGGGGTGAGCGAGGTCCCGTTCGTCTTCCAGGACCGGTTCGCGGGCGAGTCCAAGTCGAGCGCGCAGGAGGGCTTCCGCTTCCTGCGCCACCTGGCCGGGCTGCGCACCGCCTCGCCGGTCGCCCGCATGATCGGCTTCGGGCTGATCGGCGCGACCGGCTTCGTGCCGAACCTGCTGGCCCTGTGGATCCTGACCGGGGCCGGCATGCACTACGTGCCCGCCGAGATCGTCGCCAACCAGTTCGGTGTCGCCTGGAACTTCCTGCTCATCGAGCATCTGCTGTTCCGCGACCGGCGCCGGCACCGGCGCCTGTGGGACCGCGTCGGCCGGTTCGCGTTGCTCGCCAACGCCGACCTCGTGCTGCGCATCCCGCTGATCGCCCTGTTCGTCCACCGGTTCGGGATGGGCGCGCTGTCCGCGACCGCGCTCGCCCTGGTGACGACCTTCGTTCTGCGCTTCGTGGGGACCGAGGCGCTGGTCTATCTCCCGCGCAGGGGGCGTGGGAGTGGTACCGCCACAGCAAGGAGAGCCGCGTGAGATCTGTGAGAAAGCAGAGCCGCCTGTCCAGAAGAAGAACCGCGTTGGTCGGGGTGGGGGCCCTGACCGCCGGTCTCCTCCTCACCTCGCCCCAGCCCGCCTCCGCCGCCAACCTCGTCAAGAACCCCGGCTTCGAGACCGCCGGCACCGGGGACATGCCCGCCTGCTGGGAGAAGTCCGGCTGGGGCGACAACGACTTCAGCTTCACCACCACCTCCGACGCCCACTCCGGCTCCAAGGCCATGAAGGTCGAGCTGACCCGCCGGGTGAGCGGCGACCGCAAGGCCCTGATCACCGAGTCGACGGAGTGCGCGCCGGTGGTGGCGCCGGGCAAGCAGTACGACCTCGGCCTCTGGTACAAGACGACCACGCCGGACGCCTCCATCACGCTGTTCCGGCACGACGCCACCAACGGCTGGCAGTACTGGACCGACCTCAAGACCCTGGAGATGCAGGGCGGCTGGACGCAGGCCACGGTCCGCACACCCGAGGTCCCGGCCGGCACCGACCGCATCACCTGGGGCGTCTCGGTCTACGGCACGGGCTCGGCGACCACCGACGACTACACGATGGAACAGGTCGCCGACCCGGTCCCGGACCCGGAGTGCACCGGCACCGCCGAGCAGTGCGCCAACGGCAAGTGGGACGTGCTGGCCACGAAGAACCCGGTGCGTTCCATGCACTCGGTCGTGCTGCACAACGGCAAGGTGCTGCTGATCGCGGGTTCCGGCAACGACGAGGCGATGTTCAAGGCGGGCACGTTCACCTCCGCCGTGTACGACCCCGCCAACGGCAGCTACAAGATCATCCCCACCCCGAAGGACATGTTCTGCGCCGGGCACGTCCAGCTCCAGGACGGCCGCGTCCTGGTGATGAGCGGCAACAAGGGCTATCCGTCGGCGGACGGCACGGTCGGCTACCAGGGGTACAAGGACTCGTACATCTTCGACCCCACGACCGAGACCTACAGCAAGACCAACGACATGAACGACGGCCACTGGTACCCGTCGGCGACCGCCCTCGGCAACGGTGACGTCATCTCCTTCGGCGGGCTGAAGGAGGACTCCACCGGCTCGGTCACCGCCGAGCTGTGGTCGGACGCCGAGCAGCAGTGGCTGCCGACCTGGAAGGTCAACCAGACCTGGTCGTACTGGGGTCTGTACCCGTCGATGATCCTCATGCAGGACGGCCGCCTGTTCTACTCGGGCAGCCATGTCTTCGGCAACAACATCCCGGGCACCGGGTCGGCGATCTACGACTACGACGCCAACACCATCACCCAGATCCCGGGCCTGCAGAACAAGGACGAGCGCGACCAGTCGGCGAGCGTGCTGCTGCCCCCGGCGCAGGACCAGAAGGTCCTCACCATCGGCGGCGGCAACATCGACTCCAACCCGGACGCCAACCGGCTGACCGACGTCATCGACCTCAAGGACCCCAACCCCGCCTACGTCGCCGGTCCGCCGCTGCCGCAGGGCACGGTCGACCTCGGCAACGGCAAGGTCCCGCAGACCGGCAACCAGGGCAAGATGTACGTCTCCGCCGTCCTGCTGCCCGACGGCAAGGTGCTGGAGACCGGCGGCGCGCTGCACAACCGCGCCAACCCGGTCTACGAGTCCTCGATCTACGACCCGGCCACGGGCGCCTTCGACCCGGTGGCCGCCGATCCCGAGGCCCGCGGCT
Source organism: Streptomyces lincolnensis (assembly GCF_021173675.1). Taxonomy (GTDB): domain Bacteria; phylum Actinomycetota; class Actinomycetes; order Streptomycetales; family Streptomycetaceae; genus Streptomyces; species Streptomyces lincolnensis_B. Next base: position 156,901 of record NZ_JAIHON010000004.1, read on the forward strand.
ACCACTCCTCGTCGTTCCTGCTGCCCGACGGCCGGGTGATGTCGACCGGCGACAACCCGGGCAACGGCACCTGGAACCACAACGTGTCGATCTACACGCCGCCCTATCTCCTCAAGGGCGCGCGGCCCACGATCACCTCGGTCATCGACACCGAGTGGAACTACGGCGACACCCAGCGGATCACCGTCGACCGGCCCATCGCCAAGGCCGAGCTGATCCGCCCGGCCGCGGTCACGCACTCCTCGGACCCGAACCAGCGGTTCGTGGACCTGCCGCTGTCGGTGGACGGCAACAACGTCGACCTGAACGTGACGAGCAACCCCAACCTGGCCCCGCCCGGCTGGTACATGCTCTTCGCGGTCGACGCCAACGGTGTCCCGTCGGTCGCCAAGTGGGTCCACCTGCAAGGACCTTCGGCGCTGACCGCGACGGACGCCTCCGCGCACGTCCACTCCTTCGCCGACTCCCTCGAAGGCACGGTCGCACAGCCCGGCAAGAAGAAGACCTCCCAGAAGGTCAGCCCCACCGTCTCCGGCTGCGACCGGCACTACGGCTCGATCAACGTCTGCGTGCCCACCGCCTTCCCGGACGAGGTCAAGAAGACCACCACCGCCCGCTGCGACTGGCTCAAGGCCAACGACTACGGCCGCCTGAAGATCAACGGCAGGGACGACCCCCTGAAGCTGGACCGCAACAGGGACGGGATCGCCTGCGGAAAGGGTGATGTGGCGAAGCGTTAGCTTCGCGGTACGTCGCCCAGGGCGCGCTCCACGACGGCCGTCGGCCGCTCGTGGCGCGCGCCCTTTCGGTTCGTGCGGTTCAGAACCGCGTGGTGTTGTCCATGGTTCAGCCAGGCGTCCTCGGCCCGCTCGGCGATCCCACGCAGGCGCTGGTACTCGTTGATGTCGATCACCGGGTCGCTCATGTCACGAAGGTAGCGGGCGTACATCTGGTGCCGCCGGCGGTCACTCGGTCCCCGAGGCGTCGGGCTTCGTGGGCAGACCGTGTTCGATGACCGTCAGGGTGCGGTCCAGGAGGTCGCGGAAGTCGTCGCGGAAGTCGTTCTCGGCCCAGTACAGGGAGATCTCCGCGAGGCCGCCGATGAGGGACATCGTGTAGACCCGGACCTCCAGGCTCTCCCGGTCCTGGCCGGTGCGGTCGGCGATGGCCTCGCTGAGCATCCGGCCGGTCACGGACATGCTCTCCAGCATCCGGGAGCGTACCGCCGGCACCTGGACCATCAGGTGGGCCCGCAGCCGGATGGCCTCGGCGTCCTCGGTGAGGCCGACGTCGATGGCCTTGTGCATCACGTACCGCAGGGAGTCCATCCACGGCTCCTCCGCCGGCCGCTTGCGGAGCTCCGCCAGCAGGAGCGGGTCGTACTCGTCCGTGAGGACGATGTCCTCCTTGGTGGGGAAGTAGCGGAAGACCGTGGACGGTGAGACCTCGGCGCGCTCGGCGATCTGCTCGACCGTGGTGGCGTCGTAACCCTGCTCGCGGACCAGGGCGTAGGTCGCGTCGCGGATCGCCGTACGTGTCTTGATCTTCTTCCGCTCGCGAAGTCCCGGTTGGGGGGCGTCGGAGAGCGGGAAGGAGCGTGCCGGTGTCATGGAGTCATTGTCGGGCATCGGCCTCCGCGCCAGCCATGTCCGGCGTGGTGGAGGTCCCGGTCGGACGGGGTGCGCCCGGCAGGAAGGCGGCCGCGAGCAGCGCGGCGACGAGGGCCGCGATCCCGCACACCAGCAGGACGACGCCCATGCCGTGCACATAGGCGCTGTTCGCGGAGGCCGCCAGTTCGGCCGAGCCGGTCCGCGCGGCCACCAGGTGTGCCGCGACCACCGACTCCCCGGCGGTGTCGGCGGCCCACGCGGGCAGCCCGGTGACGTCGAGCCGGTCCCGGAAGGCCGCGGCGAGCAGGCTGCCCAGCAGGGCGATACCGATCGCGCCGCCGACCTGACGCAGGGTCATCAGCAACCCCGAGCCGCTGCCGGCGCGGTCACGGGGCAGGGCGCCCAGAGCGCTGCTCATGGCGGGCATGAGCGAGAAGCCGAAGCCCAGTCCGGTGACCGTGAGCCACAGCGCGACGAATCCGTACCCGGAGTCCGGGGTCGTACGGCTGCCCAGCAGCCCGGCGAAGGCCAGCACCACCAGGCCGGCGCTCACCGTGGCACGGCCGCCGAAGCGGGCGACGACCGGCGGGGCGACGCGCGAGGCGACGAGGAGGCCGCCCATCATCGGCAGCAGCCGCACGCCGGTGCCGAGGGCGTCGTGTCCCAGGACGGCCTGGAGATAGGGCGGCAGCACGAACAGCAGCCCGGACAGGACGAACATCACCAGGGTCGCGGCGATGGTGTTGAACAGGAAGTCGCGGTGCGCGAGCAGGGTCATGTCGAGCATGGGCCGCTCCACCCGCCGTTCGCGCAGGACCAGCGCGGCGATCAGGAGCACGCCCCCGCCGAGCGTGCCCAGGACCAGGGGGTCGCCCCAGCCCCGGGCGGGCGCCTCGATGATCGCGTAGACCAGGGCGCCGAGGCCGGTCGCGGTGAGCGCGGTGGAGAGGGTGTCGACCTTGGGGGAGGCGGGGTCGCGGGTCTCCGGGAGCAGGAAGACGCAGGCGGCGATGCCGAGGGCGGCCATCGGGACGTTGACCAGGAAGACCGAGCCCCACCAGAAGTGGTTCAGCAGCCAGCCGCCGAGGATCGGGCCCAGCGGCAGGCCGAGCGCGGAGGCCGCGGAGACGATGCCGACGGCCTTGGTGCGCTCCTCGGGCGCGAACAGCGTGGGCAGTACCGAGAGCGCGAGCGGGGTGACCAGGGCGGCGCCGACGCCCATGACGGCACGGGCCGCGATGACCCAGTGCACGTCCTCGGCCAGGGCGCCCAGCAGGGAGGCGGCGAGGAAGACGCCGAGCCCGGCGACCAGCATCCGCCGCCGGCCGAACCGGTCGCCGAGCAGTCCGGCGGGGAGCATCAGCGCGGCGAAGACGACGATGTAGGCGTCGGCCATCCACTGCTGCTCGCCGGTGCTCGCACCGAGATCCGCGGCCATCGTCGGCAGCGCCACGTTGAGGATCGTCGTGTCGAAGCCGAGCGTCAGCATGCTCGCGACCAGGGCGGCCAGGGCCCACCAGCGGCGGGGATCCGGAGTGGGAGTACCCGGAGTGAGAGTGTCCATGAAATGAGAGTAACTCTCAAAAGGTAGCCACCGTCAATCGGTTTCGGCATGCGAAAAGGGCCACGACCCTGTGGGTCGTGGCCCTCGAAGAGGCGGGAAGGGGCTAGGCGTGCTGGTACGCCACCAGCGAGATCCCCACGTAGTGGGTGACGAACGCGGCGACCGTGAGGGAGTGGAACACCTCGTGGAAGCCGAACCAGCGCGGTGACGGGTTCGGCCGCTTGATGCCGTAGATCACGCCGCCCGCGCTGTAGAGCAGACCGCCGACGATCACCAGGACCAGTACCGCGATGCCGCCGGCGCGCATGAAGTCGGGCAGGAAGAAGACCGCCGCCCAGCCCATCGCGATGTAGCAGGGGGTGTAGAGCCAGCGCGGGGCGCCGACCCAGAAGACCCGGAAGGCGATCCCGGCGAGCGCCGCGCCCCAGATGCCCCACAGCAGCCACTGCCCCTTGGCTCCGGGCAGGAGCAGCATCGTCAGCGGGGTGTAGGTGCCGGCGATGATCAGGAAGATGTTGGCGTGATCCAGCCGCCGCAGGACGCCGTCCATGCGGGGGCTCCAGTCGCCGCGGTGGTACAGCGCGCTCACGCCGAACAGCAGGCAGGCGGTCAGGGCGAAGATCCCACAGGCGATGCGGCCTCTGGTGGAGTCGGTGAGGGCGGTGAGCACCAGGCCCGCGATGAGTACGGCCGGAAACATACCGAGGTGCAGCCAGCCGCGGAGCTTGGGCTTGACCGGATGCGGCAGGGAGAGCGCCACGGGACCACGGCCGGCGGCCGGCGGGTCCGTGGGCGCGTCGGGGGCGGACGCAGTCATGAGGGCAATCGTACCTACGCGACCGTAAGTTACAGGTCAGTACGCATGTCTGACCGACGAAGAGTGGCCATCCTCTCACGGTCGACTTCCCAAGGGACGGTTGGCTGAATCCCAAGTGAAGGCAAAGCGGCGGTTCTACACGTGGCGATCCTCACTCTGCTCACCTGTGCGGCCCTCTGGACAGATGGGCGGGCTCGTCGGATGATCAAATGAGTGCGGTCGGCACCGGATGAGCGGGCTACGAAGGCATCCGGGTCGCAGCCCCCACGGGGCAGACAAGGATAAAAATCCCTCATTTAGGAGCAATCGTGGCGCGCGACATCGCGGCTCCCCCCGTCATCCCCACCAACCACCAGGAACTGGTCTCGTGGGTGAACGAGATCGCAGAACTGACGCAACCGGACAACGTGGTCTGGTGTGACGGATCCGAGGCCGAGTACGAGCGACTGTGCGAGGAGCTCGTGGCGAAGGGCACCTTCAAGAAGCTCGACCCGATCAAGCGCCCCAACTCGTACTACGCCGCCTCCGACCCGACCGATGTCGCCCGGGTCGAGGACCGGACCTTCATCTGCTCCGAGAAGGAGGAGGACGCGGGCCCGACGAACCACTGGAAGGCCCCCGACGAGATGCGGGACATCTTCGCGGGCGAGAAGGGCGTCTTCCGCGGCTCGATGAAGGGCCGGACGATGTACGTCGTCCCGTTCTGCATGGGCCCCCTCGGCTCGGACCTCTCCGCGATCGGCGTCGAGATCACCGACTCCGCCTACGTCGCCGTGTCCATGCGCACCATGACCCGGATGGGACAGCCGGTCCTGGACGAACTCGGCTCCGACGGCTTCTTCGTGCGTGCCGTGCACACGCTCGGAGCGCCGCTGGAGGAGGGCCAGGAGGACGTCCCCTGGCCGTGCAACAGCACCAAGTACATCTCCCACTTCCCGGAGACCCGCGAGATCTGGTCCTACGGCTCCGGCTACGGCGGAAACGCCCTGCTCGGCAAGAAGTGCTACGCCCTGCGCATCGCCTCCGTCATGGCCCGTGACGAGGGCTGGCTCGCCGAGCACATGCTGATCCTCAAACTCACGCCCCCGCAGGGCGAGTCCAAGTACGTGGCCGCCGCCTTCCCGTCCGCCTGCGGCAAGACCAACCTCGCCATGCTGGAGCCCACCATCTCCGGCTGGACCGTCGAGACCATCGGCGACGACATCGCCTGGATGCGCTTCGGCGAGGACGGCCGCCTGTACGCCATCAACCCCGAGGCCGGCTTCTTCGGCGTCGCCCCGGGCACCGGCGAGCACACCAACGCCAACGCGATGAAGACGCTGTGGGGCAACTCCGTCTTCACCAACGTGGCGTTGACCGACGACAACGACGTCTGGTGGGAGGGCATGACGGAGGAGACTCCGGCCCACCTCACCGACTGGAAGGGCAACGACTGGACGCCGGAGTCCGAGACCCCGGCCGCCCACCCCAACGCCCGCTTCACCACCCCCGCCTCGCAGTGCCCGATCATCGCGCCCGAGTGGGAGGACCCCAAGGGTGTGCCGATCTCCGCGATCCTCTTCGGCGGGCGGCGCGCCACGGCCGTACCGCTGGTGACGGAGTCCTTCGACTGGAACCACGGCGTCTTCCTCGGCGCGAATGTCGCCAGCGAGAAGACGGCCGCCGCCGAGGGCAAGGTCGGTGAGCTGCGACGGGACCCCTTCGCCATGCTGCCGTTCTGCGGGTACAACATGGGCGACTACATGGGGCACTGGGTCGATGTCGCCAAGGACAAGGACGCCTCGAAGCTGCCGAAGATCTACTACGTCAACTGGTTCCGCAAGAACGACGAGGGCACGTTCGTGTGGCCCGGGTTCGGTGAGAACAGCCGCGTTCTGAAGTGGATCGTGGAGCGGCTGGAAGGCAAGGCGGAGGGGGTCGAGACGCCGATCGGAATCCTGCCGGCGAAGGGCGCCCTGGACACCGAGGGGCTCGACCTGGGTGAGTCCGACCTGGAGTTCCTGCTCACGGTGGACAAGGAGGTCTGGCGTGAGGAGGCGGCGCTGGTTCCCGATCACCTGAACACGTTCGGTGATCACACGCCGAAGGAGTTGTGGGACGAGTACCGGGCGCTGGTAGCACGCCTCGGTTAGTCCCCCTGATCTGCCGCGGTCGGCTCCGATCGTGCCCTGACCAGCGTAATCGTCACGGCCGGCCGCGGTGGTAGTCGGCGAGGCCGCGCACAATGGGGTGCGTGGCTCTGGGCCCGTCGTCACGCGTCTCCGTCTGCCCCGACGGGGGCGGTGACGACGGGCCTTCGCCATAGGGGTCTCGGTTGTATGCCGGGTGCGGGTCGGTTGTGGCTGGTCGCGCCCGCGCGGCGGAGCCGCATATTGATACAGTCCCGCGCCCCTGGGTGGGGCTACTGAGCGCGGTCTTGCAAGTACCGCGTATGACTCTCCTGCCTTCGCGCCTCTGTTTCCCTCAAGCCGGACGCCAGGCGGTCCGCCTCCTCGTGCAGCAGCGTCAGCTGGCGTTCCAGATGCCGTTCCGGCGGCTCCGTGCCCGGTGTCATCCGTGACCACCACCGCGTGCGTACGAAGGTGTCGACGGCCTCGGGGATGTCGTGGCGGATGGCGCGGGAGAGGGTGTGGATGCCCTCGGGGTCCTGGGCGAGGACCTCGCTGACCCAGCCGGGGTCGAGGAGGGCGGCCAGGAGTTCGGTCAGTTCGGTGAGGCGGCCGGACGCGGCGGGGGGCAGCTCGACGTCCGTGAGGTAGCCGCCGAGCTTCTCGAAGTCGTCCCGCAGGGCCTCCAGCTGCGCCGACGGATCCGGGAAGTCCGGCAGGGACGGCCGCTCCGGAGGGGCGATCAGCGCGCCCGCGCCGTACAGGCCCGCGACGACGACCGGCCAGTACGGTCCGGCCACGCCCGTGAAGGTGAGGACCAGGCCCACCAGACCGCACGCGCTGCCCGCGATGTTCTTGCGGGACTCCAGATAGCCGGTGAACTCACTGATAGCCACGGATCTCCTCGAAGGCGCCGTCCAGGGAGCCCTGTCGGGCGTCGAAGAGGCGGCCGCCGGTCAGGTCGGCGATGTGCTCCAGTTCGGAGCGGTCGGAGTCGCCGAAGAGGATGGGGAAGACGGGGATGTGGCGGCGGTCGGTCCCGAGCCCGGCGTAGAAGGCGTCGAAGTCCTTGGCCTCCGCGCCGGCGGTGTTCTCGCCGTCCGTCATCAGCACGATCGAGGTGAAGGTGTCGCGATCGGTGCCCAGGTGGTCGTAGGCCTTTTCCAGGGAGGTGTAGATCGCGGTGTCGCCGTTGGCGGTGAGGGCGTTGGTGTCCGCGCGGATCGCCGCGAGACCGGACTTGGGGTCGGCCGGGTCCACCACATGCGTGCGGACGCTCTTCACCTCCGAGCCGAACGGCATCAGGGTGACCTCCTCGCGGTCCCGGAAGTCCCCGGTGAGGTCGGCGAGCGCGGACTTGAGGCGGGCCAGGCGGTCGCCCTTCATGGAGCCCGAGGTGTCGAGGACGTAGACCGTGCGGGAGGGGCGGCGCAGGTCGTTCTCGTACGAGTCGAGCAGGCCGTCGGCGACGGAACGGCTGCCGGGGAAGGGCAGTTCGCGGCGGCGGGTGGTGTCGAGGCCGGTGGCGGGGGCGACGGAGGCGACGACCGGGCGGCGGTGCGTGCGGTCGGTGATCAGCCGCTGGACCGGCTCCGAGCGCAGGGCCTCGGTGAGCCGGCGGACGTCCTCGCGGGTCGCGGCGCCGGTGGCCGCGAGGGAGGAGAGCGGGTAGTCGGCGGTGACGACGCCGTCGCGGGGGCGGATCACGGTCAGGCCCGGGATGCCCTTGAGGACGGACTCGTAGTTGAGCAGGGCGTCGACGGTGCCGCGCCGCTGGTAGGCGGTGGCCAGCCAGCCCGAGGAACCCGAGGTCAGCCGCTGCCCCTGGAAGAACTCCTTCAGCCGGGGCGTGGCCTTGGTGACGTCGGCGTCGGTCAGCGCGGACTGGGCGCCGGAGAGCGCGGAGGCGACGGAGACCAGCGTGGCGAACCCGGAGTTGGAGCGGGCCGGGTCGGTCATGCCGTAGGTCAGCTTCCCGTCCCGGACCGCCCGCTCGACCCGGGCCCAGGTGACGTTCTCCGGCTGCCAGCCGAGTTCGAGGACGGTGGACGCCTTGACCCCGATCGCGACCGGGCTCGACATGACCGGCGTCTCGGAGACCACCTTGCGCGCCGCGTCGGGACGCAGCCGCAGATAGTCGTTGGACGCCAGCCACAGCGCGTCGTACCGCTCGTCGGCCGTGCCCTCGGCCAGCAGGTCCACGGCGTCGAGGGTGCCCATGTAGGTGGGCCGGACCTTGATGCCGGTGTCCTTCTCGATCCGGTCGAGGACCGGCGTCATGTCGCCGAGTTCGCTGGAGGCGAGGACGCGCAGGGTGCCGGCTTCGGGTGCGGCCGGGTCCTCCCGCTTCTCCTGCCCGCTGCACGCGGTGAGGAGGGCCAGCAGGGCCAGGACGAGGATCGGGACTCTCCTCACGCGAGGCCCCCTTCCATCGCGCCCCGCGACCGGCTGCGCTCCAGGTACGCGCCCGCGTGCTGGAGTTCGGCGGTCAGGGACTCCACCGTGGACGCCATCGCCTCGGTCGCCTGGACCTTGTACGTGTCGATCGTGTCGAGGGTCCGGTAGATCTGCTGGAAGGCGGAGCGCAGGGTCTCCGCGCCCACGGCCGGGTCGGCGGCGATCCGCTGGATCTCCCCGCTCTGTGTGGCGAGCATCTCCGCGTTGCCCCGGATGAGGTCCTCGGTCGTCCCGCGCAGGGCGTTGACCTGCTCGACGACCTTCTTCTGGTGGTCCAGGGCGGAGGCCAGCATCACGGAGATCCGGAGCGCCGACACGGTGGTCGTGGCCGCCCGGTCGACGCCCTTGATCAGCTCCTCGTTGTTGCGTCGTACGACGTCCATGGCGAGGTAGCCCTGGGCGCACACCGCGAGCTGGGTGAGCAGGTCCTGATGCTTCTGCCGGACCGGGAAGAGGACGTCGGCGCGCAGCCCGTCGGCCTCCTGGGGATCCGTGACGGCCGTGATGTGCTCCTCGACGGCCGTGTCCAGGGCCTCGGTGAGTACGACGTACTCCTGGAGCTTGCCCATGGTCTCCCACAGCCGGACCCGCTCGGTCTGCAACGCGGCGTTGTCCCGGCGCAGTTCGTCCTGGCCGCCGCGCAGCGAGCCCACGATCCTGTTCAACGTGCCCTGCGCGGTGGCGTACTTGGCCACGTGGTCGCGCAGCTTGTTGCCGCCCGGCAGCCGGGACAGGAACTTGCGTCCCTTGGCGGCGGGCAGGTCGCGCGGGTCCAGGTCCTCGACCACGCGCCGCAGTTCGACGAGCGATCCGGCCACCTGGGACTGGGCGTCACCGCCGTTCGACGGCAGGCTCCGCACGGTCCGCTCCAGCATGCGGTTGGACTGCGCGGCGGCGCTGCGCATCTCCCCGGCGCCGAGCGCGGTGATCTCCCCGACCTTCCCCGCGAACTCGGGGGAGCGGGCGTCCAGGGCGGCGAGGCCCTCGACGTAGGCGGCGGCCTTTCGGGCCATGTCGGTACGGACGGTGTCGTCGACGGGGACGAGCCCGCCGGCCTTCTCCCGGGGTACGGCCGTGACGGCCTCGGGAGGGGTGAGGACAAAGGTGTCGTCGGTCATGTGCGGTTCCCCCGTGATCAGCCGCGCGCCCGGCGCGCCATGTCGTGCAGCACCTCGGAGGTGGGCACGGGCGCCTGCCGGATGCCGGTCAGCTTCTGGTTGAGGTAGTCGGCGTGGGCCGCCGTGGCCCGGGTGAACTCGGCGGTCGAGCCCTGCGGCCGGAACCCGTGCCGGACGGCCAGCTCACGCAACTCGGGGTCGGTGCTCAGCAGTTCACCGAGAGAGCGGCCCTCGTCCGTCAGCGGTACGACCGTGTGGTCGCTGTTGGCGGTGGTGTCCGGGTAGAGCACGACGAGGTCGTCGACGCCCTTCTGCTCGGCGAGCAGCGCGGCGACCTGCGACTCGTAGACCAGCACCAGCGGATTGCCGGCGCCGCTGACGAAGTCCCGGAAGGTCGCGTCCGTGCTGGACTGCTGGGCGCCCTGGACGGTGACCAGCTTGCGCATCAGCGGCGCGGTGCGGTCGACGTCGGCGTCACTCGCGGCCACCTTGCCGCCGGCGGCGACGTAGGAGGCGGCGGCGAGGTACAGGGCGCCCGAGTTGGAGGACTCCGGGTCGGTGCTGGCGAGGTAGAGGGTGCCCGTCAACTCCCCGTACTTCTCGGACCCCTTGAGCTGCTGCCAGGTGCGGTCCTCGGCGGCGGCGTCGAGATAGGCGGCCATCTTCAGCGTGCCGCGGTGCTTCTCCAGCGCCGCGAGCCCGTTGGCGGCCAGCACCTCGGCGGCGCCCCGGTGGGCCACGACGACGAGCGGCGAGTAGAAGGGCACCGGCAGGGGTTGCCGGGCCTTGTACTTCGCGGCCAGTTCGTCGGCCGGCGCCTGGCTGGACGGGAAGGCGAGGTCGTACCCCTTGAGGTCCAGCCCCTCCATGGCCCAGGACCCGGAGGTCTCGGCCCGCACGGTGTAGCCCTTGGCGGCCAGGGCCTTCACCACATCCGGATCGCCGAAGAACTCCGCCTTCTCCGATCCGATCACCGCACGCACGGTCTTCGTTGCCGTGCCCTTGTCCCCGTTGTCCCGGCCCGCTGCGACGGCTGCCACCACTCCGCCGATCAGCAGAACCGCGAGGACGATTCCCACGATTCGTCTCACACGGGGGAGCTTCCTCCCGGAACCCAACATTCCCCGCCTGGGGGGATGAACGGGGGGTGACATACCGGCCCCGTCCCTGCAACGCGCCCCCTAAGGGGCGCGGGGAACGGCGCGCTCAGCCACGGACGACCGGCACTCGCGTACGGCAGAAGCTCCCACGGCGCCCCGCGGTCAAGGCGAACGCAGTGCTGTGGCACCCGGTCCGCGCGTCGCTGCGGGTGCACGCGGACCGGGGCCGTTCGAGGGTCAGCCGACGCTGCTGAGCTCCTGCGGCTCGGCCAGCGCGGCGGCATGCGCGTCCATGCGCTCGGCGGCGAGGATCGCCACGGCCGTGTCGGCGCGCGACGCGGCGACCACCAGCGCCCGCCCCGCGAGAGCGTGCGCCCGCTCGTGCAACGCCGCACTGCCACCCCCGCCGGAGGCAACCGCACGGACCGGCGTACCGCCACCCCGCAACCGTGTCACCTGCTCGGCGAGCCGCTCCGCGGCCGTGTCGAGGTCCTCGGCCGGTTCGAGCGCGCGCAGCGCGTCGGTGACGGCGAGCAGCGCGGCCAGATGGCCCGCGAGCTGGATGTCCAGCTCTTCCTCGCGGGAGCGATGAGGGAAGTCGGAGGTGGTGCCGGCCATCGTGCTGTGGACCGACTTGGTGCGGATCGGCTCGTACATGGGATGGCCTCCTGTGCTGTCAGGAAGCCATCTTAGCTTAGATTTCGTCTAAAGTTGAGCGGACCCAAAAGATCTACGGCTGTCCGTAACCGTCCAGGAAGTTCCCGATCCGGGTGATCGCCGACCGCAGATCCCGGGCCGTCGGCAGGGTCACCACGCGGAAGTGGTCCGGCTCGGGCCAGTTGAAGCCGCTGCCCTGGACGACCATGATCTTCTCCTGCCGGAGCAGGTCCAGGACCATCTGCCGGTCGTCCTTGATCTTGAAGACCTTGGGGTCCAGGCGCGGGAAGAGATACAGCGCCCCCTTCGGCTTCACGCAGCTCACGCCCGGAATCTGGGTCAGCAGCTCGTACGCCACGTCCCGCTGCTCGCGCAGCCGCCCGCCCGGCAGGACGAGGTCGTCGATGGTCTGCCGCCCGCTCAGCGCGGCCACCACTCCGTGCTGACCCGGCATGTTCGCGCACAGGCGCATGTTCGCCAGGATCGTCAGGCCCTCGATGTAGGAGTCGGCGTGCGCGCGCGGCCCGGAGATCGCCATCCAGCCCACCCGGTATCCGGCCACCCGGTACGCCTTGGACATGCCGTTGAAGGTGAGGGTCAGCAGGTCCGGGGCGACCTTGGCGGTCGGGGTGTGCGTGGCCTCGTCGTACAGGATCTTGTCGTAGATCTCGTCGGAGCAGACGAGCAGGTTGTGCCGGCGCGCGATGTCGGTCAGGCCCCGCAGCATCGCCTCGTCGTAGACGGCCCCCGTCGGGTTGTTGGGGTTGATGATGACGAGCGCCTTGGTGCGGTCGGTGACCTTGCGTTCGATGTCGGCGAGGTCGGGCATCCAGTCGGACTGCTCGTCGCAGCGGTAGTGCACGGCGGTGCCGCCGGAGAGGGAGACGGCCGCGGTCCACAGCGGATAGTCCGGCGCCGGTACGAGGACCTCGTCGCCGTCGTCCAGCAGGCCCTGCATGGCCATCACGATCAGCTCGGAGACGCCGTTGCCGATGAAGACGTGCTCGACGTCCGTCTCGATGCCGAGGGTCTGGTTGTGCATGACGACCGCCCGGCGCGCGGCCAGCAGGCCCTTCGCGTCGCCGTAGCCGTGGGCCGTGGAGACGTTGCGGAGGATGTCCTCCAGGATCTCGGGCGGGCACTCGAACCCGAACGCCGCCGGGTTGCCCGTGTTCAGCTTGAGGATGCGGTGCCCCGCCGCTTCCAGGCGCATCGCCTCCTCGAGAACCGGGCCCCGGATCTCGTAACAGACGTTGGCGAGCTTGGTCGACTGGATCACCTGCATGTCTGGGAGCTTACGGCGGGGTAACGCCCGCCGGGTCGTGTTTTCCGCCACTTGAGACGCGGGGCGCGGTCCGTTGTCGTCGGCGTTTGTCCCGTGGGCCCCTCCCGTGTCTAGAATTCGCCGCCATGTCGACGCCAGCAGAGGACGGAACCGGGACGCAGCCCCAAGGGGCGCCGAACGTGTACCTCCCGAGGGGCGGGTCCACACCCGCCTACGAGGCGTACCCCGATCCGGCGGCCGCGCACGGCTGGCAGAACACCTACGACGAGACGGCCGAACTGCCCGCGGTGGCCGACGCCCCGGGCGTGCTTCCGTCGACGGTGGAGGCGGCACCGGAACGCCCTGTCGCCGCCGGTGCGCGCTCCCACCGCAGGCGCGGCGGTGCGGAGACTCGGCGGTCACGGCGGATCGCGGTCGCCGCGGGTGCGGCCGGAGCGGTGTCCGTGGTCGCGCTGGTCGCCTGGTTCTCCTTCTCCGGTACATCCTCGGACGCGCCGAGCGGCAACGGCCGCCCGACCCCGGCCGCGGGCGACACCGCGGCGGCCACGGACCCGGGCACCCCCGCGGACACCGGATCCGCCGACCGCCCGTCCGACGGCTCCGGGGCCGCGGCACCGTCCGACACCGCCCCGACACCGGCGAGCCCGACCGCCCCGACGGCCGCCCCGGCGACCGAGGGCGACGCGAAGCCCTCCTCACCGGCGCCGACCCCCACCGCCACCTCGGAGGCCCCCACCACCTCGGCCCCCGGCAACTCGGACGCCAAACCGGGCCGCGGGCAGGGCGCGAGCAAGGGCCCCAAGTAGCACGCGGGCAAGGCTCCCGGGCGGCGACGGAGCCCCGCGCATGGCGGCGGACATCGCCCAGCGGCAGTGCAAACCGGCCACACCCGGGCCGGAAACAACTCCTTGCCCTCACCCACCCCTCGCCTAACAATGCGCATGACAAAACTGCGGGTGGCCGGAAGATCTCCGGTCACCCTCGTCATGCAGAGGGGACCCCCACATGAAGAAGCCTCTCGTCGCCGCGCTGTTCGCCCTGGTGATCACCGGGGCGGTCGCGGCGCCCGCGGTCGCGGCACCCGCGCCCGCCGAGGACAGAGCAGCCCCCGCGGCCCAGGCGGCCCCCGCCGCCCAGGCCGTCACCTTCGCCGGCACCGTCTCGCTCAGCAACTGCTCCGGCTCCGTCGTCCGCTTCCCGGCCTCCGAGGACGACGACCCGGCGATGGTGATGTCGAACGGCCACTGCCTGGAGACCGGCTTCCCGGCGCCCGGCGAGGTCCTCGTCGACCGGGCCTCCAGCCGCACCTTCGGTCTGCTCAACTCCGCGGGCACCCGGCTCGGCACCCTGCGGGCCAGCAAGATCGCCTACGGGACGATGACCGACACGGACGTGGCGCTGTACCAGCTCACCACCACCTACGCGCAGATCAAGAGCTCGTACGGCATCACCGCGCTCACCCTGAACGACACCCGCCCGGCCGCCGGCAGCGCCATCACGGTCGTCTCCGGCTACTGGAAGCGGACGTACGCCTGCAACGTCGACGGCTTCGCCTACCGGCTCAAGGAAGGCTCCTGGACCTGGAAGGACTCGGTCCGCTACACCTCCGCCTGCCAGACCATCGGCGGCACATCGGGCTCGCCCGTCATCGACAACGCCACCGGCAAGGTCGTCGCCGTCAACAACACGGGCAACGAGGACGGCGGCCGCTGCACCGACAACAACCCGTGCGAGGTGAGCGAGAACGGCACCGTCACGGTCCGCCAGGGCATCAACTACGCCCAGCAGACCTACCAGATCCCGGCCTGCTTCGGCCTCGACAACAAGCTCGACCTGAGCAGGGCCGGGTGCACCCTGCCCAAGCCGTAGGGGGCAGACCTCAGCGGGTCCTGCGCACCGATCGTCCCGCCAGTACGTCCGTCCGGCGGCCGTCCTCGATGACGGGACGGCCGTCGACCAGGACGTACGGGATGCCCGTGGGCAGGACGCGCGGGGTGTCGAAGGTCGAGCCCGCGGCCACCGTCGCCGGGTCGAAGAGGACCAGGTCCGCCCGGTAGCCCTCGCGGACCAGCCCGCGGTCCGGCAGGCGCAGCCGGGCCGCGGGGCGCGAGGTGAGATGGGCGACGCACTCCTCCAGGGAGAGCACGCCCAACTCCCGTACGTACCGGCCCAGATAGTGCGGGAAGGTGCCGTAGGCCCGAGGGTGCGGCTTGCCGCCCTGGAGGATGCCGTCGGAGCCGCCCGTGTGGACGCGGTGCCGCATGATCGTGCGGACGTTCTCCTCGTGGCCCACGTGCTGGAGGATCGTCGGGCCGAGCCGGTCCTCCAGCAGGAGCCGCCGGGCCGTCACCCACGGCTCCTCGCCGCGCAGGTCGGCGGACTCCCGGACGGTACGGCCGACGAAGTCCGCGAGCGCCTGGTCGGTCACGCCCGAGATCTCGATCGTGTCCCACTCGATGGGCACCCCGTGGCAGCCGTCCGCCCCGGTCACCTCCATGTGGTGCCGGATGCGGGCCGCGGTCTCGTCGTCCGTCAGCCGCCCGAGGACCGCCTCCGGGCCGCCCTCGCTCGCCCAGCTCGGCAGCATGGCCACCAGGGTCGTGCAGCCGGGCGTGTAGGGGTAGGTGTCCAGGCTGATGTCGGCGCCCTCGGCCAGCGCCTTGTCCAGCAGTGCCAGCAGCTCGGGGGCCCGGCCCTCGTTCACGCCGAAGTTCATGGTGGCGTGGGCGAGATGGAGCGCGCAGCCCGCCTCCCGTGTGAGGGCCACCATCTCCTCGTACGCCTGAAGCGCGCCCGCCCCGTACGAGCGGTGGTGCGGGCAGTAGTAGCCGCCGTACGAGGCCACCACCCGGCACAGCTCGGTCAGTTCGGCGTCCTTGGCGTACATGCCCGGCGTGTAGGTCAGGCCCGAGGACATGCCGACGGCGCCCTGCTCCATGCCTTCGGCGACCAACTGCCGCATCCGGTCCAGTTCTTGGGGCGTCGCCTCGCGGTCCTCCCAGCCGACGGCGAGCGCCCGGACCGTGCCCTGCGGGATCAGATAGGCCGCGTTCACGGCGATCCCGCGGTCCAGCCGGTCGAGGTACTCGCCGACCGACCGCCAGTCGAAGTCGATGTCGTCGCCGTAGCCGTTCCAGCCGGTGATGGCCCGGCGGACCTCCTCCAGCGTGCGGTCGTCGACGGGCGCGTACGACAGCCCGTCCTGGCCGAGCACTTCGAGCGTCACGCCCTGCGCGGCCTTGGCGCTGTGGTCGGGGTCGCGGAGCAGGGCGAGGTCGCTGTGGGCGTGCATGTCGATGAAGCCGGGAGAGAGGACCAGGCCCTCGGCGTCCACCTCCCTGCGGGCCTTCGGGCGTTGACAGCCGGCGTCGGCCGCCTCCTTGACGATCGACACGATCCTGCCGCCGTCCACCACCACGTCGGCGCGGTACGAGGGTCCGCCGCTGCCGTCGACGACGTCGGCGTCCCGGATGACGAGCTCTTCCATCGGCGGCCTCCTAGAAGTAGGTGCGGATGTAGTCGACGACCGTGCCGTCCGCCTCCGCGACCGGGATCAGCTGCCACTTGTCGAAGGACGTGCACGGGTGGGAGAGGCCGAGGCCGACCCAGTCGCCGACCTCCAGCTCCGCCTCCGGCGCGGTCCGCAGCCAGGCGTGCTGGTCGGACAGGCCCGTCACCTCGATCCCGGCGGCCGGGCGCTCGGTGCCGTCCCGCCGTACGACCTGGGCGAAGGGCAGGTCGAGGTCGTGGGCCGCGTCCCGCTTGCCGGCGTTGGTGAAGGCCTGCTCGGGGGAGGGCCGGGAGACGACCTGGGTCCACAGCCGGAAGGCGGGCTCCAGGGCCCCTTCCTCCGGGACCCGGTTGAAGGGTGTGAGCTTGCGGTAGTGGCCGTCGTCGTGCGAGACGTAGGCGCCCGAGCGGAGCAACTTCAGTACGGGGGCGGACAGTTCGGGGATATCCGCGAAGACGTCGGCCACCGCGTCGAACCAGGCGCTGCCGCCCGCGCTGACGACGATCTCGTCCGTCCCGGCGAACCGCCCCGCCTTGTCGAAGTCGGCGGCCAGCGCGACCAGCCGCCGCAGCCAGGCGTGCACCCGCTCGGGCGTGGCCTGCGGCACCTCGCCCTCGTACCCCGCGACCCCGACCAGCCGCAGGGTCCGCGTCCCCGCCACGGCGTCCGCGACCGCCGCGCACTCCGCCTCCGTACGGACGCCGGTACGGGCGCCCTCGCCGGCGGCGAGCTCGACGACGACGTCGAGAGGGCGCCGCGCCCCGCTCAGGGCCGCGTCCATGAGTTCCACCCCGCGCACGGAGTCGACGTAGCAGATGAGACGGAAGGACGGATCGGCGTCGAGCTCGGCGGAGATCCACTTCAGGGCCGCCGCGTCGACCAGTTCGTTGGCGAGGAAGACCCGCTGGACGCCGAACGCCCGCGCCACCCGCACCTGGTGCGGCACGGCGAGGGTGATGCCCCACGCCCCGCGCTCGATCTGCCGCCGGAAGAGCTGCGGGGCCATGGACGTCTTGCCGTGCGGCGCGAAGGCGAGGTGGTGCCGGGTCGCGTACGTCTCCATCAGCGCGAGGTTGTGCTCCAGGCGCTCGGCGGAGAGGGCGAGGACGGGGGTGGTGAAGCCGCCGGTGAAGAGGTTGCGGCGCTGGGCCGCCAGCTCGCCGACGGTGAGGCCGTCCGCGTCCGGGGGGAGGCCCTTGAAGCGGTGGTCCACGCGTTCCTCGGCCAGGCGGTCGAGCGCTTCGGCACTCATGGAGCCTCCCTGATCTGATGGGTTGCATTCTCTGCAACGCTCGTTGCGTATATCGCTTACCGCTGTCTAACATCTCGGCCACGCGGGGTCAACGGAGCCGCCGCCCCCGCACACACCGAGGAGCTACGACGATCGTGACCGTCACCGGACCTTGCAATGCCCCCGACGTCGTGGACGTCGTCGCGCTCGGCGAGTCCATGGTCACCTTCCTCCCCTCCCGGCCCGGCCGCCTCGCCGACGTCCCCTCCTTCGAGCGGGGCATCGGGGGCGCGGAGTCCAACGTGGCGTGCGGGCTGGCCGCGGCGGGGCACTCCGTGCGGTGGGTCAGCCGGGTGGGCGCGGACGGGTTCGGGGATCACCTGGTCGAGGAGATCGGGTCGTACGGAGTGGATGTCTCCGCCGTCCGCCGCGACCCGGCGCGTCCGACGGGCGTGTACTTCCGTACGGCCGGGGACCGGGCCACCGACGCCCACGAGGTGGCGTACTACCGGGCGGGGTCGGCGGCCTCCGCGATGTCCTTGGAGAACCTGGACATGGCGGCGGTACGTGCGGCCCGGATCCTGCACCTCTCGGGCATCACGGCGGCCCTGTCCGCCGACTGCCTGGACCTCCTCCGCGCACTGACCGCCCCCCGCCCCGGACGACCGCTGGTCTCCTTCGACGTCAACCACCGGGCGGGCCTGTGGCGCGACCCCCACGGCCCGCGGGTCCTCCTGGACCTGGCCCGCGGCGCCGACCTCGTGTTCGTCGGGGAGGACGAGGCGGAGGAGGCCTGGGGAGTGACGGGCGGCCCGGAGGCGATCCGGGCACTGCTCCCGGAGCCGTCGGTGGTCGTGGTGAAGCAGGGGGCGAGGGGAGCGACCGCGTTCACCGGCACTCCGCCCGCGTTCACCGGCACCCCGCCCGTCTTCGTCCCCGCCCTCCACGTCACCCCCGTGGCCACGGTCGGCGCCGGCGACGCCTTCGCCGCCGGATTCCTCTCCGCCACCCTCCGGGACCTCCCAGTGCGGGACAGGCTCCGCCACGCCCACCTCTGGGCCGCCGCCACCCTCACCGCCCCCGGCGACCTCGCCGCACCCCCCGCCCGTGACCACGCCGACCGTCTGGCCGCCCTGGACGACACCGCGTGGGGGACACTTCGACTCGGCCCCGGCTGGACAGCAGCCGCGCACCGGGCCGAGGAGGAGGTACACACCCCATGAGCCAGACCGTCGACCGCGCGCTGAGCATCCTGCCGCTGCTCGCCGAGGGCCCCGCCGACCTCGGCCAGGTCGCCGACCGCCTGGGCGTCCACAAGTCCACGGCCCTGCGCCTCCTCCGCACGCTGCACGAGCACGGCCTGGTCTACCGCCAGTCCGACCAGCGCTACCGCCTCGGCGCCCGCCTGATCGCGCTGGCCCAGGAGGCGATGGAGAACCTCGACATCCGCGAGATCGCCCACCCCCACCTCGTACGCCTGAACGAACAGTGCGGCCACACCGTCCACCTCGCGGTCTACGAGGAGGACGAGGTCCTCTACATCGACAAGGTGGAGAGCCGCTACCCGGTCCGCATGTACTCCCGGATCGGCAAACCGGTGGCGATCACCGTCGCGGCGGTGGCCAAGCTGCTCCTCGCCGATCTCCCCGAAGCCGAGCGCCGGAGCCGCGCCGACAAGCTCGACTACCCCCTCTACACGGCCCGTTCGACCCCCAACGCCCCGGCCTTCCTCAAGGAGTTGGAGCGGGTGCGCGAACAGGGCTGGGCCACCGACCTCGGCGGCCACGAGGAGTCCATCAACTGCGTCGCCGCACCGATCCGCGGCGCCGACGGCAGGGTCGTGGCCGCGATGTCGGTCTCCGCGCCCAACGTCGTCGTCACCGCCGACGAACTCCTCACCCTGCTCCCGCTGGTCCGCCGCACCGCGGACACGATCAGCGGGGAGTACTCCGGCAAGACCCCCGTCAAGGAAGTCACCCCATGACCGAGAAGATCGCCCTCACCCCGAAGACCCACACCACCCCGCCCGCCAAGTTCTCGCACGGCGTGAAGAAGGGGAACATCCTCCAAGTCGCCGGTCAGGTCGGTTTCCTCCCCGCCGAGGAGGGCAAGCCCCCCACGCCCGCCGGCCCCACCCTGCGCGAGCAGACCCTCCAGACCCTCGCCAACGTCAAGGCGATCCTGGAGGAGGGCGGCGCGAGCTGGGACGACGTGATGATGATCCGCGTCTACCTGACCGACGTGGACCACTTCGCCGAGATGAACGGCATCTACAACACCTACTTCGAGGAGCAGGGCCTCACCGCGCCCCCGGCCGCCCGCACGACGGTCTACGTCGGCCTGCCCGCCGGACTCCTCATCGAGATCGACGCGCTCGCCGTCCTCGGCTGAGCGCGGCCGACCTCCCCCGACTCCCGCACGTCGTACCGGCACGGCACCCCACGGGGTGCCGTGCCGCGCTCCCCCCTGCCCGAAAGCCCCATGCACTTACGGCATTCACGACCCCTACGGCACTTACGCAGAGGACCCCCTTCATGTCCTTCCCGCTCGCGGCGACCGCCCCCGCCGAAGCCCCGCCCCACACCGGAGGCCTGCTCCTCTGGATCGACGGCACCGCCGGCCTGCTGACGGTCGCGGCCATCGGCATCGCCCTGCTGCTCTTCCTGATCATCAAGGCCCGGCTGCAGCCCTTCGTCGCGCTGCTGGCCGTCTCCATAGTCGTCGGCCTGCTCGCCGGCCTGTCGGTCACCGAACTCTTCGGCACGGTCCAGCGCTCGGACGCCGTCTCCACCATCGAGTCCGGCATGGGCGGCATCCTCGGCCATGTCGCGATCATCATCGGCCTGGGCACCATGCTCGGCGCGATCCTCGAAGTCAGCGGCGGCGCCGAGGTATTGGCGTCCCGGCTGCTCGGGCTGTTCGGCGAGAAGCGGGCGCCCCTCGCGATGGGCATGACCGGCCTCATCTTCGGCATCCCGGTCTTCTTCGACGTCGGCATCTTCGTCCTCGCGCCGATCGTCTACGCAGCCGCCAAGCGCAGCGGCAAGTCGATCCTGCTCTACTGCCTTCCGCTCCTCGCCGGCCTGTCCATGACCCACGCCTTCCTGCCCCCGCACCCCGGCCCGGTCGCCGCGGCCGGACTCCTCCACGTGGACCTCGGCTGGGTCATCCTCATGGGCGTGATCTGCGGCATCCCGGCCGTGCTGGCCGCCTGGGCGTTCTCCGCCCGGATCGGCCGCCGCATCTTCGTCGCCGTACCGCAGGACATGGTCGAGGCCGCGGAGGAGGCCCGGCTCGCGGTCGTCAACGAGCAGCGCGAGCAGGGCATCGCGCCCCGCGAGGAACCGGTGCCGCTCGGCACGGTCCTCGGCATCATCGGTACGCCGCTGATCCTGATCCTCGCGGCCACCTTCTCCTCGATCGCCCTGGACCCCTCCACCGGCCGCTCGGTGATCGAGTTCTTCGGCCACCCCTTCGTGGCCCTCACCCTCGCCCTGCTCCTCGCGTACTACCTCCTCGGCATCCGCCGGGGCTGGTCCCGCAAGTCCCTGGAGACCGTCTCGACCGCCTCCCTCAAGCCGGTCGGCAACATCCTCCTGGTGGTCGGCGCGGGCGGGGTCTTCGGCGCGGTCCTCAAGGCCAGCGGGGTCGCCCAGGCGCTGTCCGACACCTTCAACGACGTCGGCCTGCCGATCATCGTCCTGTCGTACCTGATCTCGGTCGTGCTCCGCGTCGCCCAGGGCTCCGCCACGGTCGCCATCGTCACGACCGCCGGCATCGTCGCGCCCCTCCTCGCCGCCGGCGACCACTCCCAGGCCTTCGTCGCCCTCGTCATCATGGCCATCTCGGCGGGCTCCATCTTCGCCTCGCACGTCAACGACGGCGGCTTCTGGATGGTCGCCAAGTACTTCGGCATCAGCGAGCGCGACACCCTCAAGACGTGGACCGTCCTGGAGACGGTGCTGTCGGTGGTGGGGTTCGTGGTGGCGGCGGTGCTCAGCCTGTTCGTGTAGCGGTCGGCCCGCCTGTTCGTGCAGTGGCCGGCCTACCTGTTCGTGCAGCGGCCGGCCCACGCGACGGACCGGCCGCCAACGGGACCAGCCGTGACAAAACAATCACGGCGGGTTCCGTGCCAGGTGTAGGCGTCTGATAACGAATCCGGGGCCGACTGTGTCCGGCACAGGTTTGTCGACCATACTGCCCGCTGTGGAGCAGCGCATTGGTTCGAACAGCCAGCCCCTGGAAGGCGCCGGATTCGACCCGGCCTTCATCCCCGGGCTCACCTCACCCGTGTCCGGCGCGCGGGCCGACGCCAAGGGGACGGACGCGGAGGCCGAAGAGCCGCGCGATGCCGTGTCCGCGGAGCCGGAGCCCGAAGAGGCACCGGCGGAGGCGGCGGCCGTAGCGAAGGCGGAGGAGCCGGAAGCGGCGGAGGCGGAGGAGGCGGAGTCGGAGGAGTCCGTCGACGGGCCCGTCTTCGAGGCCGCCGACCGCCGCGCGAAGATCGTCGCCGACCGTCGTGGTGTACGGCTCGCCCTGGACGACCAGGCCTGCGAGTTCCGCTGGGACGAGATCGGTGCCGTCGAGACGGAGACCGCCCGCTTCGGCAAGCGGTTCACCATCACGGTGCACACCCCCGACCGCCGCTGGTACCCGATCGAGATCGAGGCGGACTCGCGCACGCGTTTCGCCGAGTGGGACGAGCAGTTGGACGCCGTGCTCGACGCGTACTTCGAGGACGAGGCGGGCGACGCCGAGGACGAGGGTGACGCCGTGGCGGACGACGCGGAGAAGGACGCGGAGAAGGACGCCGACGTGGCCGCGGAGAAGGACGCGGACGCGGTGAAGACCGAAAAGGCGGCGAAGACGGAGAAGGACGCCGACTGAGTACGCGTGCTCACGCTCCCGCGGCCCTCGCCGTGACACGGTGAGGGCATGACGAGGAACACCGCCCGCTGGTGCAAGGGCACGGTCGTGTCGGCGGTCGCGGCCGTGGTCTGCTACGCGAGCTGGGAACGCCTGCTGCGGTGGGCGGAAGCCGTCGCGGCGGCCGAACCCGGGTCCATCGGCGTCGGCTGGGCACAGGCGCTGCTGGCGAGTTGTACGGGCGTCCTGGCGATGCCGCTCCTGCTGTGGGCGGGCATGCGGCTGCTCGGTGAACGCGGCACCCAGGTCCTCGCCCTGGTCGGCGGGGCGGCCTGGTGGCTCATCGGGACCCACATGGTCGAGGGCACCCGGATCGACGACACCGACACCGCGCTGCTGCTGACCGTCTTCGCGCTGCTCGGCGGTGTGCTGTGCCTGGCCCGGCCGACGACGGAGGGGTGAGGGACGGCTGCGGGACGGCGAGGGACGAGACCGGCGCCGGGAGATGAGCCCCCGGCGCCGACCCCGCGTACCGCCGCGCGCCTAGGCGCAGTACTGGGCCTGCTTGCCGATGGACCGGTACATGCAGTCCGCGTTCTCCAGCAGTTGGAGCACCGCGTCCCGGTTGCGGGAGGTCTCGCGCTCGATGACCTCGTCGGGCGGGTAGAAGCCGCCGCCGGAGGCGGAGGACGGGTACATCTCGAACGTGTAGCCGAAGATCTTGTGCGTGCCCCAGAGATAGTCGTCTATCGACCCGTCGGTGATGTACAGGTCGCTCGACTGCTCCGCCGTATATCCGTTGCTCGCGGCCATCTTCTGCCCGACCGCCGCGAAGGCGTTCCGGTCGTCCGCCGTCATCCCGGTCGTCGTGTCGGCGGTGGTGTACCCGAAGGGCCACAGCACCAGTTCGCTGTACGTGTGGAAGTCGACGCCCGCCTTGATCTGCTGGACGCCGCCCACCACCCGGCTGCGGACGAAGTCGGCGACCACCTTGACCTCGGTCGCGGACTCGGGGGCCGAACCCCGGTAGGTGTCGGACGACGGCGACCCGGACGAGCCGCCGCAGCAGCCCCACCGGTAGTTCCAGTTGCGGTTCATGTCCGTACCGACGTAGCTGGAACCGGAGTTGGGCTGCCGGTTCTTGCGCCAGGACCGGTAGGAGCCGGTGGCGATGTCGTACTCGCCGCCGTCGGGGTTGAGGTCGGGGATGATCCAGATCTCGCGGTTGTTCACCATGTTGGTGACGCGGGAGTCGGAGCCGTAGCCGGCGCCCAGTTCCCGGATCAGGTACAGCGCCATCTCGACGGTGAGGTGCTCGCGGGCGTGCTGGTGGTGGGTGAACAGCACCTCCGGCTCGGCCTCGTCGCTCGCCACGTTGTCGCTGATCTTGATCGCGACGATGTCCCGGCCCTGGTACGACTTGCCGATCACGCGCCGGCTCATGATGTTCGGGTAGGCGGAGAGACGCGTGGTGATCTCCGCGTTCATCTCGGCGTAGTTGTGGTAGCGCGAGTCGGCGGAGGGGAAGTCGAGGAGCCGTACGTCGTCCTCGCCGTTCGACCGGTCCGGTGCCGCGCCCATCGGCGTGACCTCGTAGCCCTGCTGCTTGAGCTTCTTGATCTGGTCCGCGCGTCCGGAGACGAAGACGGAGTGGTCGTCGGCGTCGTCCACCGTCACGCCGGAACGCTGAAGCGCCGTACGGGACTTGGAGTCCGAGTGCATGTGCACCTCGTACTGGCGGATGTCGTCCGCCGACGGGGCGGGCTTCGCGGCGCTGTCGGCGTTCGCGGACAGCGGGGCCGCGAGCGCGAGGGCGAGGACGGCGGCGAACGCGGCGTAGCGTCTGCGGCCGCCCGAGCCGCGCGAGCCACGTATGCGGAGTCGCATGAAGTCTCCTAGGGGTGGGGGGTGGTTCAGCGACGTACGGGCTGTGCGGGTGCGGGTGCGGGTGCGGGTGCGGTGCGGGTGTGTCGCTTATCGTCTGCTTATGGCATGAGCAGGTCAAGAGTGAATAAAGACGCGGTGGCCTGAACTGTTCCGTCCCCGCAGGCGGCCGCGCAGTGTACGCGGCTCCGCCTCACCCGTGGGGACCCTCGGCCAAGTCCACTCCCAGGTGTGACCCGCACGCGCATATATGTAGAACCGGGAGCGAGAGTGAAGGCCCCCGGAACACACCCCACAGGACGGCTGATCATGGGCGGATCAGCGCCACGACGGGACCACCACCTGCCGGTCGAGACGACCAGCTTCGTCGACCGGCGCCAGGAACAGGCGCAGGGCCGCGAGCTGTTGGCCCGCGCCCGGCTGGTCACGCTGACCGGTCCCGGCGGCGTCGGCAAGACCCGCCTGGCCGCACGCATCGCGGCCCGGGTCGAACGCGCCTTCCCCGACGGCGTGCGCTTCGTGCACCTCGCCGGACTGCACGACCCGGCCCTCGTCCCGCTCGCCGTCGCCGACGCCCTCGGCCTGCACGACCACTCCGCCCGGCCGCCCCTGCGCGCCCTGGTGGAGCACGTACGCGACCAACGCCTGCTCCTCGTCGTCGACAACTGCGAACACCTGCTGCCCGCCTGCGTCGAACTCGCCACCGCCCTGCTGCACGGCACCCCCGGCGTCCGCGTCCTCGCCACCAGCCGCCACCGCCTCGGCCTCACCGAGGAACACCTCCTCGACGTACGGCCGTTGCCCGTCCCGGACCCGGACGGCGACCTCTCCGCCGCCGACGGCTACCCGGCCCTCGCCCTCTTCGCCGACCGCGCCGCCGCCGTCGTCCCCGGCTTCGAGCTCACCGCCGCCAACCGCGCCGCCGTGGCCCGCCTGTGCCAACGCCTCGACGGACTCCCGCTCGCCATCGAACTCGCCGCCGTCCGCATGCGCGTCCTCGGCGTCGAACAGCTCCTGGAACGCCTCGACGACCGCTACCGCCTCCTCACCTCCGGCAGCCCCGGCGTCCTGCCCCGCCACCAGACGCTGCGCGCCGCCGTCGACTGGAGCCACGAACTGTGCACCGACCGCGAGCGGTTGGTCTGGGCCCGGCTCGCCGTCCCGGCCGGCGGCTTCGACCTGGAGACCGCCGAGGCCGTGTGCGCCGACGGCGAGCACGTGCGGTCGTACGACGTCCTCGAAGCCGTCGCCGGCCTCGTCGACAAGTCCGTCCTGTGCCGCGAACCCGGCCCCGACGGCGTCCGCTACCGCCTCCTCGACACCCTCCGCCACTACGGCCTGTCCCGGCTCCGCGCCCTGGACGGCGAGGAACTCGCCACCCGCCGACGCCACCGCGACTGGATGCAGGAGCGTGCCGCGGCATGCGAGCGGGCCTGGTTCGGCCCACGGCAACGGGAGATCGTGGCGCGGCTGCGGGCGGACCAGGACAACTTGCGGGCGGCGTTGGAGTTCAGTTGTGCGGGAGTAGGAGTGAGAGGGGGCGCGGAGACGGGGGAGGTCGGTGGCTCCGAAGGAGTCCCCGCCGCGGCGACCGCCACCGCCGCTGCCCCCGCTGCCCTCGTCGCCCCCAGTGCCGTCGCCGTCGCCGCCACGGCCACCGCCGCCGATCGTCTCGCCGGGCTGCGGCTCGCCGGCACGCTCTGGTTCTACTGGCACGCGTGCGGTGCGCCGCGTGAGGGGCGGTACTGGCTGGACCGGGCGCTGGAGGCCAACCCCGAACCGACGCGGGAGCGGGCCCGAGGGCTGTGGGTCGCGGGGCTGCTGGCCGGCTGTCCCGAGGACCTCACCCGGGGCAGGCGCCGAGCCGAGGACGCCCGCGCCCTGGCCCACCGCCTCGGTGACACGGTCGAGGCGGCCCACGCCGACTACGTCATCGGCGTGATCCGCCTCTTCGCCGACGACCTCCCCGCCGCGCTGACCCACTTCGAGACCTCCGTCGCCCGCGGCCGCGTCCCCGGCCAGCACCTCAGCCTCGTCGGCCTCGACCAGGTCGAACTCGCCTGCGCGCTCGGCTTCCTGGGCGAGGCGGACCGGGCCGTGGAGATCTGCGAACAGGCCCTGCGGCTGTGCGAGGCGCACGGCGAGCAGTGGGTGCGTTCCTACGTCCTGCGGATGCTCGCCCTGGCCCACACCGTGAAACGCGACTGGCCGCGCGCCGAACGGCACGTCCGCGAGGCCCTCCGCCTCAAACTCGCCGTCAACGACGTCCTCGGCATCGCCCTCACCCTCGACCTGGCCGCGCTCATCGCCACGGAGGGCGGCGCCCACGAACGCGCGGCCGTCCTGCTCGGCGGCGCCGACCACGTCTGGACCGCCGTGGACCGCGACCGCTGGGGCTCACGGACGCTGTGCACCACCCGCCGCGACAGCGAACAGCGCGTCCTCTCCGCGATCGGCCGCGCCGCCTTCACCCCCGCCTACGACCGTGGCGCCGGCCTCGGCCTCCCCGAGATCGTCGGCTACGCCCTCCAGGAACCGGGCCTCCCCGACCACCCGCCCACCACACCCCCGGTGCAGGACACCCCGCCCGTCCACCTCACCCGCCGCGAGGCCCAGGTCGCCGAACTCGTCGCCCAGGGCCTCGCCAACCAGCAGATCGCCGACCGCCTCGTGATCGCCCGCCGCACCGCCGAAGGCCATGTCGAACGCATCCTCACCAAACTCGGCTTCAACAACCGCAGCCAGATCGCCACGTGGGTCACGGCCCAGCGCTAGTCGCTGCGCGGCTCGAACCGGGACCGCGGGTGGTGCCGAGCCCGGTCGATTCCCGGCTGCGGCCCGGTGGGGGCTGGTCGCGCAGTTCCCCGCGCCCCTTGGGTGGGTGCAGTCACCGTCAGTTGTCCAGTTGCCGTAGCTGCTGGCAACCGTGCGCGCGCTCCCCCCCCCTCCGCCACAGCTGCGGGCAATCGTGCCGCCTAGGGCGGCGCCCGTCCCAAAGACAGGCGGCACCCCGCAAGCGCGGGGCGAGCGACCCCACCACCGGCCCCACCTCACGGCCACAGCAAATCCAACCGCAACCAACCCAAGCCCCCGGCCCCCCAACCTTCCAAGGACCCCCCCATGCCCACCACCCCCTTCACCCACCGCATGACCACCTACGGCGCGGACGACGAATTCCTCGCAGCCACCCTCCCCTTCCTCACCGAAGCCCTGTCCACCCCCGACGAACCCCCACCCGCAGCCATCGCCGCCCCCGACAAACTCGACCTCCTCCGAGAAGCCCTCGGCAAGGACATCAAGCACGTGGCCCTCATCCCCAGCACGGACTGGTACACCGGCTCCGCGGCCAACGCCGTGGCACGGAGCGCCGACTACCTGGCCACCCACGCCGCCCCCGGCGGCCGAGTCCACCTCCTCATGGAACCCCTCTGGAACGGCCGAGCCGGCCGCGACCCCCGCGAAACCGCCGAGTGGATCCGCTACGAGGCCCTCGCCAACCTCCTCTTCGCCCCCTTCGCCACCACCGCCCTGTGCGCCTACGACACCCGCACGGCCACCCCCGCCGTCATCGAAGCGGCCCGCCGCGCCCACCCCGGCACCGACGCCTACGAGGACCCCACCCACGTCACGGCCGACCTGGACGCCGTACCCCTCCCCCCACCCCCACCGGACGCCCACCCCCTCACCCACCCGGCGGCACCCACCACCACCGCGACGGCCGTACGCCAATGGGCCCGGGCCCGCGGACTCCCGGTCGCGGACGCCGAGTTGTTCACGGAGGCGATCACCGCGGCGACCACCACCCTCGGCCCGGTCACCGAGACCCTCCTCTGGGGCGAGGCTCCGTCCTGCGTCTGCGAACTACGCACCACCCACCGCGTGGACGACCCCCTGGCCGGCTTCGTCCCACCCCCCACCGCCGAACTCGACCCCGTCCAGGGCCTGTGGTTCACCCGCCAGGTCTGCGCGTACGTCGACATCCGCGACCACCCCTCGGGCGCGACGGTCCGCCTCCAGTACGCGTAGCCGTACAGGTAGCCGTACAGGTAGCCGTACAGGTAGCCGTACAGGTAAGGAATCGGGTAGTCCTCCCCGTGCCCCAGGGGCCGCGGGAGGACACCCTGAGACCATGCTGCGACTTTCCGGGGCAGCACTCCCGGACCCCGACCCCCGGTACGGCGCGTACCCGCAGCCGCCTCTGGGCGCGGGCCACATGAGCGTCGAGTACGACCCCCGCCCCTCAGCCGTCCGCGAGGCACGCGCAGAGGTACGAAGCCAGTTGGAGAAATGGGGTCTGACCGACCACGAGGACCTGCTCGACGCGGCGGAACTCCTGGTCAGCGAACTGGCGACGAACGCCCTGCTGCACTCCGCGAGCCGCTTCCGCCTCACCCTGACCGCCGCCCACGGCACCCTGCGCTGCGAGGTCGCGGACCACGGCCGCCGTACCCCACAGGTACTGGAGGCGGGCACCTCCGAGAGCGGCCGCGGAATGTTCCTCGTCGCGGCCCTCGCCCGCCGATGGGGCTGCCACCAGGACGGCCCCGGCAAGACGGTCTGGTTCGAGCTGGCCACCTGCGGCTCCGACGACTGCGGCAGCCGTCAGAAGTATCCGTAAGAGACAGCCGTAAGAGACACCCCGAGCCGATCACGGCAGCGGGACACCAGACCACCAGCCCCCCGGCGGAACCGCCCAGCCGCCGGGGCCCACCACACCACCACACCATCCCCCCGCTCCCTCTGTCCCTCTCCCGCCCCGCTTCCTTCACAGCACGCCCTCTTGTGCCCCGCCCCTCTTTACGCTTTCTTGATCCGCATGGCGGACACCACGGGCAACACAACGACAGGCGCGGCCCCTTCGGCACCGCGAAAGTCCAGCTGGAAGTACATCGGGCCCGGCATCGTCGTAGCCGCGACGGGCGTCGGCGCGGGCGATCTCGTCGCCACTCTGATCGCGGGCAGCAACTTCGGCTACACCCTCCTGTGGGCCGCCGTCCTCGGCTGCCTGGTGAAGATCTCCCTCGCCGAGGCGGCCGGCCGCTGGCACCTCTCCACCGGCCGCACCCTCTTCGACGGCTGGGCGAGCCTGGGCCGTTGGACGACGTGGTTCTTCATCGCCTACGTCGTCATCTGGGGCTTCGTCTACGGCGCGGCGGCGATGTCGTCGAGCGCGCTCCCGCTCCAGGCGCTGTTCCCCGAGGTGATGGACCTGAAGTGGTGGGCCATCGCCTGCGGCCTGGTCGGTCTGGTCTTCGTCTGGTTCAACAAGTACGAGGTCTTCGAGAAGGTCATGACGGTCCTGGTGGGCGTCATGTTCGTCGTCACGGTCTACCTGGCGATCCGGGTCACCCCGAACCTCGGCGACGCCTTCGCGGGCCTGCTGCCGGTGCTGCCCGACGAGAAGGACTCCGTCCTCAACACCCTCGGCCTGATCGGCGGCGTGGGCGGCACGATCACGCTCGCCGCCTACGGCTACTGGGTCAACGCCAAGGGCTGGACCAACACCGGCTGGATGAAGGTGATGCGCCTGGACAACCGCGTCGCCTACGCCACCACGGGCATCTTCGTCGTGGCGATGCTCTTCGTCGGCGCCGAACTGCTCCACTCCGCGAACGTGGCCATCGCGAGCGGCGACAAGGGCCTGATCCAGCTCAGCGACATCCTGGAGGACAAGTACGGCACGGCCACGGCGAAGTTCTTCCTGATCGGCTTCTTCGCCACGTCCTTCACGTCCCTCATCGGCGTCTGGCACGGCGTGAGCCTGATGTTCGCCGACTTCGTCTCCCGCTACCGGGGCGGCGACACCGACCAGGCCACCGGCGAGAAGATCGCCTCCGGCGCCCGCGAACGCTCCTGGCCCTTCCGCGCCTACCTCCTGTGGCTGACCTTCCCCCCGATCATCCTCATCTTCCAGGGCCAGCCCTTCCGCCTGATCATCCTCTACGGCGTCCTCGGCGCCGCCTTCCTCCCCTTCCTGGCCGGCACCCTCATCTGGCTCCTCAACACCTCCCGCACCCCGCGCGAATGGCGTAACGGCCCGCTCAGCAACGCCATGCTGGCCATCGCGGGCCTCCTCTTCCTGGTCCTGTGCGTCAAGCAGATCTGGGACCAGCCGTGGGGGGAGTTCTTCTAGGGCCCGTCTACTCGGCGGAGGACGGACCCGTCTTGCCCGTGAACGGGAAGAGCGGGTAGCCCTCCATGCACCCGCCCCCGGGCGGGTGGTACGGCCAGCCCATGCCCCACCGGTACAGCAACGTCAGCGCGACGGCACCCGCGAGCGGTGCGAGCCACATGACGGCCCGCCCGCTCCCGAGGGGCCACCGCCGCAGCGCCAGCTGGAGCAGAAGCAGCAGCACCGTCACGCAGAGCCACACCACGGGCATCATCATCTGGAGCCCGATGTTGTTACTGGCGTCGTTCCCGAGCGGACAGCTCGCCCACGACCGGACGGTCCACACCGTGCCGCCGTACACACCGACGGCGGCCAGAGCCGGAGCCATCAGGTACCAGCCACACCCCGGAGCGGAAGCGGGCACCCCGGCCTCCGCCTTCCTCACGAACATCCCCGCGCCTCCCCATGAACGGCCACGCCGTTATCCTCAGGAACCCATCACACCCAGGGCCGAGGACGATGACCACCCACCCCCGACCACCCGCCAACCAGCCCCCACCCCCGGGCTTCGGCCCCCCGCCCCCGGGTTTCGGCCCACCCCCGCCGATGTACACCGCTCCGGCGGCGCTCCCACAACCCCCGGCCGCGGGCCCGGAGTTCATGGCGGTCGACCGCCACAACTCCATCGTGGTGGATCCGGACGGCGTCACCTTCGAGATAAACGACATCTCCGCCGACTTCCCCTGGCCCGAAATCCGCAGCATCCACTACAAGCCCGGCCCCTCCGGCAAACACCTCATGATGGCCGTCGTCCACCTGGACGGCACCTTCTACGAGTGCGTGGTCGAGGCCAAACCGAGAACCCGCCTGACCGAGTGGCTCGCCCAACTACCCGCGATCCTCGGCCACTACCGCCCCATGGGCTGGTAGCCGCCCGTCTCCGAGCCCCCTCGGACACCGAACTCCGCGTCCGGCCGCGCGCCCCAGCCCCCGTATTCGAGCCCGGCCCCCATCAACACATCACGCGATCCCGGAATCGTAGCGCTGAAGCCGAAAGCAACCCGATCGGACTGAGGGGCGAGCACACCCATCGCGTCAGCGCATCCTGACATCTGCCAGGACAACGCGTCCGTCGCCCATGGTTGCCTGTACCCGCTGATCGTCGTCCAAGGGGAAGGCATCGTCATGACCAGACGTGCAATTGCCAAAGCCGCCTGTACCGCCGCCGCAGGCGTCCTGCTGGCAGGCGGAATCACCGTAGCCATGCCGGGTACGGCCATGGCGGCCCGTTCCGACTGCGAGCGCGGAGCCAACGGCTTCCGTGACATCCCCGACAACCTGGCCGGCGTCCAGGCCGGCCCGGACGACAGAACGCTGCGCAACGACCCGCAAGGGCTCGTCGGTCGCATCAGTCTGCGAGCCGCCAGGATCGACGGCGACATCTACGGATTCGCCGCGATGTCGGTCCCGCGCGTGGGCGACGAGATCTGGATGGACTGGACGCTGAACGGCAGGGACGTCCACGTCCAGTGCGGACCCTTCCGGGCGACCCGTGACGGCCACCCGCTGACCAGCGCCGCGAAGATCACGGACAACAGCCCCAACTACCGCTTCCGCGCCTGCGGCGGCGGGGGCGGCCAGGCCGTGCAGTGCACGGACTGGTGGTAGCCAAACCCGCAGAACCGACCATCGCGCCCCGGCATCAGCGGATGCCGGGGCGCGATCGCGTGTCGGCAAGGCGGCCGCTTCACCGGGTCAGTCCAGCCGCCGGGCGATCTCCTCCAGGCCGCTCCTGATCAGCCGCCCGTACTCGTCATCGCCGAGCGCGCCGATCGTGGCCCGCGCCTGTCGGAGGTGCTCACGGGCCCGGTCGAGATCGCCCAGCTTGCGATAACACTCGCTCAAGTTCAGGTGCAGCGACGGGTACAGACCGGCCACCGGAAGAGCCACCCCGGCCTGCGCCACCCGCGCGTCGGTCAGCAGGTCGGCGGCTGCCAGCGCTCGCTGGTCCCAGACCAACTCCTCGCGCACATCGTCCTGCACGTCGGCCATCGCGTGCGCGAGCGTGCAACGGTGCAGGGGATCGCCCTGCTCGCCGCCGATCTCGTCCCAGATCTCCGTGAACAGAAGGCGAGCCGCCTCCCGTTCGCCTCCATGGCCGAGCCGCACGGCCTGCCCGATCCGGAGGATCGTCGGATCCGTGATCACGAGCGGTTCCTTCCCTGCCCATCTCGCGACAGCGATCTCCCAACGGCTGACCAAAACCGGCCACGCCCCGGCGATCCACATTGCTTACGACAATACGCCGATGTGATGATCCCGGACATGATCGAGGCGGAGGGCGAGGGCCCGGAGGAGCGGGGGCGCAGGTCGCGGCTGGCCGAGTACGCGGAGATGGCGGGGCTGGGTGAGCTGTCCCACGGGGGCGCTGACGCCGCGCCCTCCCCGGAGGCCACCGAGCCGCCGACTACGGCGGACGCGCCCCAGGCCCCCCAGGCGGCCCCGGACGAGATCGCCCGTCGTCGCCGTGAGTTCGCTGTCCTGCTGGGTGAGTTCCGCCGCACCCCTGTCCTGGTTCCCCTCGACGAGCGCGAGGCCCCGTTGGTCGGTGAGTTCGGCGGGGTCCGCTGGATCTATGCCTTCTCCGACGAGCCGGCGCTCGCGCGGTTCGCGTTCGCGAGGGGTGAAGCGGCGCGGGAGTGGACGTATCGGCGGGTGCTGGGAGCTCGGTTGTTGGATGTGGGTGTTCCGGCGATGGGCGTGCCGTGCGGGGTGGCGCTGGATGTCGGGGGCGAGAACGACGAGGGCGTGCTGTTCCCGCCGGTGGTGGGGATCGTGCCGGACGCGGCGGCCGTGGACGCGGACACCGGCAACGGCGGGGAGGGGCCCCGGTGAGCGGTGACGGTGGCGTCGGTGGCAAGGACATCAAGGCGAGTGGCCTGGACGGCATAGCCAAGGGCATCAATCTGACCCTGGG
Source organism: Streptomyces lincolnensis (assembly GCF_021173675.1). Classification (GTDB taxonomy): domain Bacteria; phylum Actinomycetota; class Actinomycetes; order Streptomycetales; family Streptomycetaceae; genus Streptomyces; species Streptomyces lincolnensis_B. Next base: position 190,198 of record NZ_JAIHON010000004.1, read on the forward strand.
CGAGCTGAAGGAGCTGGGTGTCGACAGTGTCGCCGCCCAGGGCCGGGGTTTCGCCAACCTGGCTCTGTCCGGGCTGGAGTTGGGGCACGAGGACCTCCAGGCGGCGTTCACGTCGTTCTGTGAGCGCTGGGAGTGGGGCGTGCGCGCCCTGGTCGAGGAAGGCAACCTCTTCGCGCACAACGTGGGCCTGGCGGCCGGGACGCTCTACGAGACGGACCAGTACGTGGACGGCATGCTGAAGGTCGCCGCGAACTCGGTGGCCGGCAACCCCTACCTGTCCGAGGACGAGGCCGCGGCCCAGTCGTGGGGTGACATCGCCACCAGCGGCCTGGACTCCATGAAGAACCCCGACTACAGCAAGGAGTCCTTCGAGGAGGCCTGGGCCACCAGCAAGCAGGGCTGGAAGGACGCCGAACGGGACGCGCTCACCTCGCAGATGATGTCCGGCCCGATCGCCAGTCCGCTGAACGTCAAGCAGTGGACGGGCGCGTCCGATGAGCAGTACGGGGCGCTGGTGGACGAGGTGGCGGGCCCCTCGCCGGAGGAACGCGGCCAGGCCGACGACCCGGAGAGCGGGGAGCGCCGCTGATGGGCTTCGGGGACGTCGTCAACTCCGGCCTGGGCAAGCTCGAAGACGTCGGCCACGCGGTCACGAAGGCGGTCGGCGAGGGCGTCGACAAGGGCTCCGACGCCCTCGCCGAGGGCCTGGACTACATCGGCGCCGACGGCACCGCCAGGGTCGTCTCCTACGTCGGGGACAAACTCGCCTCCGACCTAGGCGCCACCCCCGGCGAGAAGCAGCTCGGCGAGAGCGAGCAGCCCTACGACCTCATCCACGGCAACCCGGCGGCCATCCGTTCCTCCGCCGCCCACCTGAAGGACTTCCGCAAGGCCTTCGACACGGTCGGCGAGGGGATGCGCAAGCTGGACTCCTCGCACTGGAAGGGCCAGGCCGCCGACGCCTTCCGCGACGAGTTCGCCCTGCATCCGCCCAAGTGGCTGCACGCGGCGGACGCCTGCGACAAGGCGGGCAAGGCGTTGGACGCCTTCGCCGACACGGTCGAGTGGGCCCTCGGCCAGGCCCGGGAGGCCATCACCCTGTACAACAAGGGCAAGAAGGCGTCCGAGCAGGCGATCACGGCGTACAACAAGCGCGTCGACGCCTACAACACCAAGGTCCAGGCGAACGAGGACCCCGGCCCCCGCCCCGAGCCCTTCTCCGACCCCGGCACCGCCGACCTCACCCGCGCCCAGGAGATCCTCACCGAGGCCCGCCGCCAACGCGACGACGCCGGCCGCACCGCCGCCGCCTCCATCCGCGCCGCCCTGGCCCACGCCCCCGCCGAGCCACCCCTGCTCAACCAGATCGGCTCCACCCTCACCGACGGCTACTTCGCCGCCGGCACCGAACTCACCCACGTCGTCGGCGGCGTGGTCAAGGGAACCGCCGGCGTGGTCACCTTCGTCCGCGGCCTGAACCCCGCCGACGGCTACAACCTCACCCACCCCGCCCAGTACCTGCAGAACGTCAGCATGACTCTCTCCGGCCTCGTCTCCGCCGGCATGCACCCCGACCGCACCCTGAAATCCATGTGGGACGGCTTCAAACAGGACCCCGCCGAAGGCATCGGCCGCCTCATCCCCGAACTCGTCGGCGGCAAAGGCCTGGGAACGCTCCGCGGTGGAGTGAAGGCGGGGGCCGAGGCCGCGGCGGAATCGGCGGCGCGCCGAGGGGCCAGGGACGCGGCGGAGGGATCGGCCCGGAACACGGTCTCCGACGGGCCCGCGAAGGTCACCCGTGAGCAGAAAGCCGTAGAAAGCAAAGGCTCGGACCCCATCGACTTCGCCTCCGGCAAGATGTATCTGCCGCAGACGGACGTCACGCTCCCCGGCGCACTGCCTCTCGTCCTCAAGAGGCGGGTGGAGTCCGGCTACCGCCTCGGCCGGTGGTTCGGTCCTTCCTGGTCGTCGACACTCGACCAACGCCTCGAAATCGACTCCGAGGGCGTCGTCTTCGTCACCGAGGACGGCCTGCTCCTCGCCTATCCGCACCCGGCGCCCGGCCTGCCCACCCTCCCCAGCCACGGCCCCCGCTGGCCCCTGGACCGCGAGGACGGCGGCTACACGATCACCGACCCGGCGACCCTCCGGACCTGGCATTTCACCGACCGCTCCGAGAACCTCGCGGTCCTGGAACAGATCGACGACCGCAACGGCAACTGGATCACCTTCGAACACGACGCCGAGGGCACCCCGCTCGCCGTCGTCTCCAGCGGCGGCCACCATGTCCGGATCACCACGGAAGCCGACCGGATCACGGCGTTCCACCTGACCGCCACCGGGGCGGAACTGAAGCGCTACGGCTACACGGACGGCCACCTCACCGAGGTCGTCAACTCCTCCGGCCGGCCCCTCCGTTTCACCTACGACGAGTCCGGCCGCGTCACCTCCTGGACCGACACCAACGACCGCAGCTACCTCTACGAGTACGACGACCAGGACCGCTGCATCGCCGAGTCCGGCGCGGCAGGCCACATGAGCCTGCGCCTCACGTACGACGACATCGACCCGGAGACCGGGCTGCGCGTCACCACCACGACGACCGGCGAGGGCCACACCCGCCGCTTCCTGATCAACGACGCCTTTCAGGTCGTAGCCGCGATCGACCCCCTGGGCGCGGTCACCCGCTACCGCCGCGACCGCTACAACCGCCTGCTGTCCCGGACCGACCCCCTCGGCCACACCACCACCTTCCGCTACGACGAGGCAGGCAACCCGACCGCGGTCGTCCGCCCCGACGGCCGCGAGGCACACGCCGAGTACAACGAACTCGGCCTCCCGGTGAAGGTCGTGAACCCGGACGGCACGACCGTCCGCCAGACGTATGACCACCGCGGCAACCGCACCTCGGTCACGACCCCCTCCGGCGGGACCACCCACTTCACGCACAACGAGGCAGGCCACCTCACCGCGGTGACCGACCCCCTCGGCCACACCACCACGGTCGTCTGCGACCGCGCGGGCCTCCCGCTGGAGATCACCGACCCCCTGGGCGCGCTCACCCGCTACGAACGCGACGCGTTCGGCCGCCCGCTGGCCATCACGGACCCGACCGGCGCGGTGACCCGCCTGGAGTGGTCGGTCGAGGGCCACTTGACCCGCCGCACGGCCGCAGACGGCACAACCGAATCCTGGACCTACGACGGCGAGGGCAACTGCACCAGCCACACGGACCCGATGGGCGGGCTGACCCGCTTCGAGTACACCCACTTCGACCTGCTGACGGCCCGCACGGGCCCGGACGGCGTCCGCTACGAGTTCGACCACGACCTGGAACTACGCCTGAAGAAGGTCACCAACCCCCAGGGCCTGACGTGGACGTACGACTACGACCCCGCCGGACGCCTGACCCGGGAATCGGACTTCGACGACCGCACCCTCACCTACACCTACGACCCGGCCGACCGCCTGACCTCCCGCACCAACGCCCTCGGCCAGGTGGTGGCGTTCGACCGCAACGAATTGGGCCAGATACTCCGCAAGGACGCGTCCGGCCAGGTGACCACCTACGCCTACGACCTGACCGACCAACTGGCCCAGGCGGAGGGCCCGGACGGCACCACCCTCACCCTCCTCCGGGACCGCTTCGGACACCTGGTCTCGGAGACGGTCGACGGCAGCGAACTGACGTACACATACGACACGTTGGGCCGCCGAACGGGCCGTACGACCCCGGCCGGCGCGACGACGACCTGGTCGTACGACGCATCCGGCCGCCGCACCGGCATGGTCGCCTCCGGCCGGACCATCGACTTCACCTATGACGACGCGGGCCGTGAACTGACCCGCCAGATGGGCGAGACGGTCACGCTGGAGCACGCCTTCGACGTACTCGGCCGCCTGACGGCACAGCAGGTGACGGGCGCGGCAGGCCGCATGGTCCAGTCCCGCGCGTACACCTACCGCGCCGACGGCAACCTGACCGGCATCGACGACCAGCTGGCCGGCTCCCGCCACTTCGACCTGGACGCGACCGGCCGCGTGACGGCCGTCCACGCGGCGAACTGGACGGAGACTTACGCCTACGACGAGGCGGGCAACCAGACCTGGGCGACCTGGCCCCCCGGCCACCCCGGCACGGAGGCGACCGGCCCCCGCGAGTACACGGGCACCCGCATCACCCGTGCGGGCAACGTCCGCTACGAGCACGACGCCCTGGGCCGCATCACCCTCCGCCAGAAAACCCGCCTGTCCCGCAAACCGGACACCTGGCGCTACGAATGGGACACCGAGGACCGCCTGACATCGGTGACGACCCCGGACGGCACACGCTGGCGCTACACCTACGACCCGCTGGGCCGCCGAACAGCGAAGTACCGCCTGGCGGAAGACGGCGAAACGGTCGTGGAGCAGGTGCTGTTCACCTGGGACGGCACGGTCCTGTGCGAACAGACGACAACCTCCCCGACCCTGCCCAACCCGGTCACGATCACCTGGGACCACCAGGGCCTACGCCCCATCGCCCAAACAGAACGCATCACCGCGGCGAACGCCCCCCAAGCCGAGATCGACTCCCGATTCTTCGCCATCATCACCGACCTCGTCGGCACCCCCAGCGAACTCATCGACGAACAGGGTGACATCGCCTGGCACACCCGAACCACACTTTGGGGCACAACGGCTTGGGCCGCGAACAGCAGCGCTTATACCCCCCTGCGCTTCCCGGGCCAGTACTACGACCCCGAAACTGGCCTCCACTACAACTACTTCCGCCACTACGACCCAGAAACGGCGCGGTATCTCACGCCCGATCCACTCGGTCTCGCCCCCGCACCGAATGTCACGTCGTACGTCGACAATCCACACACATGGTCAGACCCTCTGGGTCTGGCGCCAGTTGATTGTCCCTACCGTGTAGAACAGGTCCCAGACGAAGAGTTGGGCACCCTATATCATTTCACTAACGAGAAGGGGTACAACGGCATCCTTGAAAGTGCTCAGCTACACCCGTCCCTGAAGGAGTATAATCCGAAAGATGCTCGTTTTGGAGACGGACAGTATCTTTCCGACATCAAGCCAGGAACCAAGACTCCAGGGCAGCTTTCTTATGCATTCGTGAGAGTTCCATGGGCTGGTCACAAGTTCAGCCATTACATCGAGATCGATGTGCGAGGGCTTGAAGTTTACCGCTCAGTTGAACGTCCAGATGTCTACGTGATATCGAATCAGGACCCGCTCGACCTAGCAGGGCGAATAGTCGGCCACGGAAAGAGTTGACGGCATGGATTACTGGAAGGTGGACTGGCGGCATGAATTCCAATCCGAGCCGATAAGATTCTATAGTGAGATCGGAGACGACGGATACGAGGTTCGAAAGATTCAGGAGTATCGCGATGGGCGGAAACTTAAGGCCGACGAATCGCATGAGGCAGGGGAGATTGGACTCAGTGAGATTCCAGTAGGACCCATCGAAGATGTGAACAGGCAGGCGGAGTTTTCCGCAGTCGTGATCAGTCGAGAAGATTTCGAAAAAGAATGGCAGGGAGCGGACTGGTCCTCTAACTGAGGTCTTGATATGGGAGCAGGCTAAAGCGCCTCCGACTCCACGGCCCCACACGACGTAGCCACCCTGCTCGTCCAGAAGAACACTGCGGCCGGGCAGTTCAACGTGGAAGCGGCCGGTGATGAGGACCAGGAGGGCTGTGCGTTCCTCGCCCTTCACCCATTGGGATCGCCCGTCGTGGCGGGGGTGCACTCCCCATTTGATCTCTACGGCCTCGCTGTGGCGGGGATCGTCAACGTCCTTGAAGTGTCCGAGGAGCCATCCTCGGTCGAGTACTGCGTCTTTGCCCGCATAGCACGACGAACACTTCTGACACATGTCCTGGCCGCCCCAAGGCCCGGCGGGCGCCGGTCACGTGACGGACGGGGCTCGGCCGCCGTCGACGTGACCGGCATCGGGTCACTGCCAGAAGACCTCCACCACGGTGATCTGCGGGTCTTCGGCCCGTGGAACGAAGGTGTAGACAAGCCAGCCGCGGTGGTTGTCGAAGTACAGGATGCGCGGTCCCTTGGGGTCCGTGGACCGTACCGGTTCGACGTACATGGTCACCGGGAGGTCCGCGTCGGCGTCGATTCCCCGAAAGTACGGATCCTCCGCTGTGACCAGTTCGGCGCGGGCTTCGTCGACCATCCTGCGTGCGTGCTCGGGTAGTGCGTCACGGCGTGCCAGGGCGTCGAGCCGCCAGTCCATCTGCCAGGGCGGCCCCATGAACGTGTCGGTCACTCGCCGGGCCCCAGCTCCCGTGCGCGGTGACGGATCTCCGACACTTCTTCGAGGAGTGCTTTGGCCGTTGCATGATCAGTGGCCTCTGAGGCCCGGTGGTGGACATCGGCCACGTGCGCGTCGAGCCGCGGATCGCGGGCGATGGCGTACTCCACCCACCAGCGAGCCATGAACGCGGGCAGCGGGCCGATGTCGTAGGTGTCGGCGATCGCCCGTTTCCAGTGCGCGTCGAAATCGGGGAGCAACTGCGGAGTGTGCCGGGCGATCGCTTCGCGCAGAGCCCTTGGGGTTCGTTCCGGCATGGGCGGGACGGCCGGTGTCGGTTCGGCGGCGTGGGCTGTCATGACCGATGAACTCCTTCGACGCGTCGTGGTTACGACCATAGTCCGCCCCTTGCGTGGTACGTGGCCTCTCCCGGGCCTCCGGGTTCAGGTAGACGCAGTCCCCGGGATTCCGCGATGCGCAACGCGTCCGTCAGGCATTCGGCCAGCCGGAGGCCGGCGTCGCGGACCTCGGTGTACGGCGAGGTCGGGTCGTCCAGCACGCTGCGGGCGAGGCCGAGGATGTCGGTGCCGGTAGTGAGCTGGACGGCCTCCAGGTCGTCGGCGAGGCGGGAGAGGTAGCTGCCGTTGTGGTCCGTGAGCAGGTAGCAGGGGTTGCCGTCCGCGGACAGCCAGGGCAGGAGCCGGGGTGCGGGGGCGTCCGTGGGTTCCGGGTGCTCCATCACGCGGCCACCTCCCGCGCGCCGATCAGGTGCTGGTCCAGGTCGATCCCGTAGTCGGCGGCGAGCACCAGAGCGAGGCGGCGGCGCTGCTTGAGGGCGGCCTCCTCCTCGTGTGCTGCGAGGTACGGGCGGACCAGAGCCGAGGCGGTGCCGTCGAGCGGGGCAGGCAGGCCGTATGGCGAGCGGTGTCGGGGGAGGGGCGGAGAGGTGAGTGGGCCGTGTCCGAGGGTGACAGCGTGGACGTAGGGGAAGGGGGTGCGGCGCCGCCGTTTGCCGGTGCTGGGGGCGAAGAGCAGGCGCAGCCGTTGGAGGGCGCGGGGGATAAGGTCGTACATGTCGACGCTCCTTGTCAGCGTTGGCCATGCCCCGGGAGGTCTAGCCACCTCGCCGGGGTCTTTCCGGACCACCTTGCACTAGGACGCGATAGGTAGCAACCGGGAGCACCAGGTTGCATACGGACGTTCCCTCATGTGGTGTGTTGCTGCAAGGCGCTTTAGCGTGCGGCCATGGCTAACGATCGGTGGACACCCGACCCGATGAGTCCCGTCTACGTGTATCTCCAAGTCGCGCACCACATCGCCGAACAGATCCGTACAGGACGCCTGCCCGCGGGGGCACGGCTCCCCGCTGAGCGCGACCTGGCCGAGCAGTACGGCGTGGCCATCAACACCGCTCGCCGTGCGGTGCGAGAGCTCCGCGATCAGGGCCTTGTCATCACGGTCCCCATCAAGGGCACCTTTGTGCAGGCCGAGCAGCCGTCCGGTGACGCGCCCGAAGAGAGCGAAGCGGACAACTGAAGGGATCCGCTCCTGCCTACGGCAACCTGTGGACGTGTGGTCCCGCAGTCGAAGGCCATATGTCTACGATCCAAAGGTGGGTCAGCGTATGTGGCGTGAATTGGCGATGGAATTTCCGGATGTCGAGCTGCGCGGCGCGGCAGCCGAAAGCTCCCTGGCAGACATCGAGGAGCAGCTGGGCCAGCCCCTTCCGTCAGCCCTTCGAGCGCTGCTCATGGAGACCGACGGGATTGAAGCCAAGCATGGGGCGGATCCTGTCTGGGCCTCCGACAGGATCCTGGCGGAAAACTTGGCATTTCGTCGCAATGAGCAGTTCGAAGCGCTGTACATGCCTTTCGACGCACTGATGTTCTTCGGGGACAACGGAGGAGGAGATCAGTTCGCATTCGTTCGGACGCCCGAGCGGGACGATGTGTTCGTCTGGGATCACGAGACCGACAGCCGTACGTGGATCTCGCCCTCGTTGGCGCGGTTCCTCCGAGCTGCCCTGGTCGGTGAGGGAGAGGACTGGTATCGGCAGTAGTGCAGCCTCCCAGCCAGAACGGCAGACACGCGATGACGCAGGTCGGTGCCGCTCTACGTTGGACGCATGAGCAATGTCGAGACTTCGAAGACCCCGCTGGACCCGATGAGCGCCAGACCGCTCTACATGCAGCTGGCCGACGCCATCGCCGGAAAGATCGCGTCCGGAGACCTGGCGCCGGACAGGCCCATCCCCTCCGAGAACCATCTCGCCGACGAGTACGGCGTGGCCCGACTCACCGCCCGGCGGGCCGCCCAGGAACTCCGCGAGCGTGGACTCATCGTCACTGTGCGCGGTAAGGGCTCCTTCGTCGTTGAACAGCTCGCCGGTGACGCCTTGAGGGAGGGCGAACCGAACAGCTGAGGGACGGTGGAGAGATGACGGAGCTTCCGCGCTACGAGTACGTGAAACTCGCCGACGGCATCGCGGCGGACATCGCGTCCGGCACATTGCCGCAAGGGGCCGCGCTGCCGAGCGAACGGGCCATGACCGATCTGTACCGCGTGAGCATCGGCACCGTCCGCCGAGCCGTCGTCGAGCTTCGGAAGCGGGGGCTCGTCGCCACTCTGCCCGCGAAGGGGACGTACGTCATCGGGATGCCGGAGGCGAGCGGCGGGGCATCCGCGGAGACAGAGCCGAACAACTGAACGGGCGGCCCGCGCCCCCGCGGACCGCCCTCCCTCGCGCGCCCCGCCTACGGCAACCCGTGCACATGCGCCCCCACAGCCGAAGACCACGCGTTCCCCGCAGTCGCGTCCCAGTTCGTGGACCACGTCATCGCCCCGCGCAGCTCCGGATACGTCCGGGAGGGTTTGAAGGAGCCGCAGGCCGTGCCCCGGGTCAGGCAGTCCAGCGCGTTGTTGACCACCGAAGGGGACACGTAGCCGCTGCCCGCTCCCCGGGGGGAAGCCGGGAGGCCCAAGCCGACCTGGGACGGAGACAGGCCGCCTTCCAATTGGATGCAGGCCAGGGCCGTCAGGAAGTCCACGGACCCCTGTGAATACACCTTGCCGTCGCAACCCAGCATGGAACCGCTGTTGTAGTACTGCATGTTGACGACCGTGAGGATGTCCTTCACGTTCAGGGCGGTCCGGAAGTAGGAGTTCGAGGTCGACTGCATGTCGATGGTCTGGGGGGCCATCGTCAGGATCAGGGACGGGCCGGCCTTGGCCGACAGGGAACGCAGCGCCTGCGTCATGTACGTCGCGTCGAGGCCGTTCTCCAGGTCGATGTCGACGCCGTCGAAGCCGTAGGTCTGCATCAGCGCGTACACCGAGTTCGCGAAGTTCGTCGCGGAGGTGGCGTCGTTGACCGACACCGTCCCCTTCTCGCCGCCCACCGAGATGATGACCTTCTTCCCGGCGGCCTGCTTCGCTCGGACGTCCGCCTTGAACTGGTCGACCGTGTAGCCGCCCAGGCCCGCCGAGTCCAGGGTGAAGGTGACCGCGCCCGGTGCCGTCGTCGCGTCGGCGAAGGCGACCGCGATGATGTCGTACGCCGACTGGACGTCCGACAGCTTCTGGACCGTCGCGCCGTTGTCGAAGTTCTGCCAGTAGCCCGTCACGGCGTGCCTGGGGACCGTGCTCCCACCGCCCCCGGAGGCGGTCCTCCCCGTCACCGCCGTCGACCTCGGCGACTCGCCCGCCGCGTTCGTCGCCGTGATCTGGAAGGAGTACGACGTGGAGGCGGCCAGGCCCGTCACGGTCGCCGACGTTCCCGTCACCGCCGTCGCCCTCGTGCCGTCGCGGTAGACGGTGTAGCCGGTCGCCCCGGAGACGGCACCCCAGGAGAGGGAGACCGAGGACGACGAGGTGCCCGACACCGTCACCCCGCTCGGCGCCCCCGGCACCGACGGCTCCGGATCGCCGCCCCCACCGCCGCCGTCGGGGCCGTAGACCGACACGTCGTCCGCGAGGTACGCGGCCTGGCCGTACCAGCCGTGCAGGTACACCGTCACGGAGGTCGTGGAGGATCCCGTCGAGAAGGTGGTCGACAGTTGTTTCCACGACGACGAGTCCGGCGTCCATGTCGAGACGTCCGTCGTGCCCGTTCCCGTCGCGCCCAGGTAGGTGTAGCCGCCCTGGACCCACGCGCTCAGCGTGTACGTGGAGTTGGGCTTCACCGCCACCGTCTGGCTGCAGCGGGCGTTGTCCTGCCCGGCCGGGGTGGCCTTGAGGGCCGTGGCGCCGCCGTGGACCGGGGACGAGACCGTCGTACCGCTGCCCGCCGAGCAGGTCCAGCCGGTCAGGCCGGACTCGAAGCCGGCGTTCTTGGCGTTGTTGAGGTCCGCGGCCACCGCCTGGCCCGCGCCGGTCGTCCCGAGGGCCAGGGCGGCCGCTGTCGCGGCCCCCGCGAGAAGGGCCCATGGGCGTCGTCTGTGCATGCCTGATACGCCGTGCACTGGTGCCTCCGGTGGGGGAGAGGGACGAGGGACGGCGGTGGCCACCGCAGCACCCACCAAGTTGGTCCAGACCAATCGCGGGTGTCAAGGGTTGCGGCAGGAGCACGTCAATTCAGCCGAGGCAGCCGCCCTCGTCGTAAAAGATCACGTGGCAAGTGCGCCCCATCTGAGCTGAAATCGCCCTCTATTAGGCCCTGAACAGGACCAGGAAGTCATAGAAACGCTGTTCTCCGGTCACAGGGGCGTGGTTACAGTGCTCAGGTAGTCACGCAGTGAAGTCGACCGGGTGCGCCGGAGTCACACCGGGCGAGCCCACCGGCAGGGGATTTCGGGGAGCGCACGTGCCAACTGCCATTGCCGTGACCAGTGCCGACATGGCGCTGCCGCCGCAGGACGACCGAACCATGCCCGCGGCCGTGCTGGCGGACCTGGACAGCCAGCCGCTGGAGCACTCGCTCGCCGCCATGCAGGTGCTGCTCGACCAGTACGGACATGTCGTCGTCGTGTACTCGGCGGCCGTACCGAAGGCGGTAGAACGGCGGCTGCACACCGTCCGCTCCCTGCTGGAGAGCGACCGTATCGCCCTGTTCCGGCCCGATCTGCCGCCCCTGGGACTCGCCGTCCTGGCCCGGCAGTTGCGGCAGCTCGCCTCCTGCGACCTCAGCCCCGGAGTGCTCGGCTCGGCCGCGCGGCTGCTCACGCACTACATCCACGCGGGCGCGCTCCTCGGTTCCGTCACCAAGCTCGACCGGCTTCCCGTGAGTCTGAAGTCGCACGCCAAGTCGTGGGTGCCCGGCAGTCAGTTCGGTGTGCTCGCCCATCCGCAGCCGCAGCTCGTGCGGATGGCGCCCGGGGTCACGCTTCCGGGGCCGGAGTTCGCCACCTCGATGCTCGTCGCCAAGGGGCAGCTGCAGTCCGACTGGGTCACCGCGACCCTGGCGCCGGCGTGGAAGGCGCAGGGGCTGCGCGAGGCCGTGCTGCCCGCCGAGTCCCAGGAGTGGTGGGGGACCGGGAAGGTGATCGAGTTCGCCAGCTTCCTGCCCGACCTCTCCGTCCTTTACCAGTTGGTCACCTCGGTACGGCAGAACATCTGTCACTGGTGCGGCATCGAGCTCATCGGCGACCGGTGCGTCTTCTGTTCCGCCACCAGCCCCGCGGCCCAGGCCACCACCGGGCCCTCGACCACCACCGCCGCCACCGCCGCCGTCAACACCTCCACCACCGCGTCACCCCGGTACCAGCACCAACTGCCCGCCGGGTGAGCCGACCCAGGCCCGCCCTCCTCCGCCCGATCCAACCCCCCCGACGAGGTCGTACGGTCCATGAACTCCCGTCAGCGCCGCGGCGTGATACTCCTGCTCCTGTCGGTCCTGTGCGCCCTCGGCGCGTTCGCCGGTGTGCTCTCCGTCATCAACGACGTGGAGTCCAAGGTGGGGCCCGAGGTCACCGCGTACCAGCTCAAGGCGAACGTGCCGCCGTACACCCGGCTCACCGCGGGCCAGTTCGAGAAGATCGAGATGCCGGAGCGGTGGCTGTCGGACAACGCCGTCACCGATCTCGCGGAGGTCCGCGGCAAGATCGCCGTCACCACCCTGAAGAAGGGCTCCCTGCTCCAGAGCGACATGATCGTCGACCAGCCGGCTCTGCAGCCCGGGCAGCAGGAGGTCGCCATCATGATCGACGCGGCGACCGGTGTGGCCGGCAAGATCACGCCGGGCGCCACGGTCAACGTGTACGCCACCTTCGAGGGCAGGCGGGAGACCGACCCCGACCAGTCCAAGATCATCGTCACCAACGCCAAGGTGATCGACGTCGGCCAACTGACCGCCCTCAAGCCCGACTCGGACGACCGGACCCGGCAGGAGACCGACGCCGTCCCCATCACCTTCGCGCTGTCCACGCTCGACGCCCAGCGCATCACGTACGCCGAGTCGTTCGCCGAGGAGGTCCGGCTCGCGCTGGTCGCGCCCGGCGCCGACACGACCGTCCCGGAACAGGACCGCTCATACGAACTCGCGAAGGACAAGTGAGAGGCCGCCATGCCCACGAGGATCCTTCCGGCAGTCGGTGACGCGGACGCGGTCCGGTCGATCACGACGCTGCTCAGCCAGCTCCCGGACGCCGAACCGGTCGCCCCGGTCACCGACTCCACCCAGCTCATCGACACCCTCGCGCGCCTGGCCGGGGAGTCGATCGACGAGCTGCCCGAGGTCGTGGTCGTCCACGAGCGCATCGGGCCCGTCCCGGCCCTGGAGCTCATCCGCGAGGTCGCCCTGCGCTTCCCGGCCGTCGGCGTCATCCTCGTCACCTCAGACGCCAGCCCCGGCCTCTTCCAGGCCGCCATGGACTACGGCGCCCGCGGACTGATCGCCCTGCCCCTCGGCTACGAGGAACTCGCCAGCCGCGTCCACGCGGTCGCCCAGTGGTCGGTCGGCGTACGGCGTCATCTGGGCGTCGGCGGCGACGTGTTCACCGGCGTCGGCGGCACCGTCGTCACGGTCAGCGGGGCCAAGGGAGGGGTGGGGGCCACGCTCACCGCCATCCAGCTCGCCCTCGCCGCCCAGGCGTCCGGCCGCGGCACGGCCCTGCTCGACATGGACCTCCAGACCGGGGACATCGCCTCCTACCTCGACGTCCAGTTCCGCCGCTCGGTCGTCGACCTGGCCGCCATCACCGACATCTCGCCCCGCGTCCTCGCCGACGCCGTCTACCGCCACGACACCGGCGTCGCCCTGCTGCTCGCCCCCGGCGAAGGCGAACGCGGCGAGGAGGTCACCGACCGCGCCGCCCGCCAGATCGTCAGCGCCCTGCGCTCCCGCTACGAGGTCGTCGTCGTGGACTGCGGCTCCCAGCTCAGCGGCGCGGGCGCGGCCATCGTGGAGATGGCCGACACGGCCCTGCTGGTCACCACCCCGGACGTGGTCGCCGTGCGCGGTGCCAAGCGGGCGGTACGGATGTGGGACCGGCTCCAGGTCCGCAAGGCCGAGGAGACCACCGTCGTCGTCAACCGCCACAGCCGCGGTACGGAGATCCAGCCGCAGCTGATCCAGAAGATCACCGGGACGCTCGTCGCGAACACCGCGATCCCCGCCAACTTCAAGGAACTCCAGGGCGCCGTCGACGCCGGCCGCGTCCACGAACTCGACAGCAAGGGCACGGTCAAGCAGGCCATGTGGGGCCTCGCGGGCGAACTCGGGCTCGTCAAGGGCGCCGAGGCGGCCAACCATCGGGCCGGCCGCTTCCGCGGTGGTGACCGGGCGGCGGTGGGCTTCCGACGACGCAAAGAGCTGGGGAGGTAGCGGTGCGAGCTCCCTGGACCTCGCGCGCTTTTCGGGCGGTGCCTGCTATCTGGCTGCCGCCTGCTATCCGGTCGGCGCAGGCTTCCCGGCTGGGGTCTGCCTCTTCGCCGGTGTCTGCTTTCCGGCTGGCGCCTGCCTCTTCACCAGTGCCCGCCTCCTCGCCGGTGTCTGCTTCCCGGCTGACGCCTGCTATCCGGCGGCTTGCTCCCCGGCTGGGGTCTGCCTCCTCGCCGGTGTCTGCTTTCCGGCTGGCGCCTGCCTCTTCACCAGAGCCCGCCTCCTCGCCGGTGTTTGCTTCCCGGCTGACGCCTGCTATCCGGCGGCTTGCTCCCCGGCTGGGGTCTGCCTCCTCGCCGGTGTCTGCTTTCCGGCTGGCGCCTGCCTCTTCACCAGAGCCCGCCTCCTCGCCGGTGTTTGCTTCCCGGCTGACGCCTGCTATCCGGCGGCTTGCTCCCCGGCTGGGGTCTGCCTCCTCGCCGGTGTCTGCTTTCCGGCTGGCGCCTGCCATTTCCTCGGCGCCCGCTTCCCGGCTGGCGCCTGCCTCCTCACCGGTGTCTGCTTTCCGGCTGACGCCTGCTATCCGGCCGGCGCTTGCCTCCCGGACGGTGCCTGCCTCCTCACCGGTGTCTGCTTCCCGGCTGACGCCTGCTATCCGGTCGGCGCTTGCCTCCCGGACGGTGCCCGCCACCTCGGCGGCGCCCGCTTCCCGGACGGCGCCTGCCACCTCACCGGCGTCTGCCACCTCACCGGCGCCTGCCTCCGCCCCGGCGCCCGCCTCCGCCCCGGCGCCCGCCTCCTCACCGCTCCCCGCTTCCCAGCCGGCACCCACCGCCTCCCCGACGCCCACCTCCGCGCCACCACCGACCTCCCCGCCGCCACCCACCTCCCCACAGAAGGACGACCAAGGCCAGGTCACCATCGAGTTCCTCGGCATGACCCCCCTGATCATCCTGACCCTGGTGCTGCTGTGGCAGTTCGTGCTTCTGGGATACACGTTCACGCTCGCGGGGAATGCTGCGGACGAGGCGGCGAGGGCGGCGACCGAGGTACCACTGGGGCAGCGGGCGGCCGCGTGCCAGCAGGCGGCCACGGAACACCTCCCGGGCGCGTGGGACGGCCAGGCGGACTGCCAGACCGGCGGCGGCTATGTGACGGCCACCGTCCGGCTGGAGGTCCCGGTCCTCTTCCCCGGCTCGATCGGCTTCCCCTTCACGGTGGAGGGGCACGCCGGGACCGTGGAGGAGGTGAAGGACTGAGATGCCGTACCAAGGCAGGGATCGCGATCGCGACCGCGGCCAAGTAGCCCTCGAATACCTCGGCTTCATCCCGATCCTGATCCTCGTCGCCATGGCCGGTGTCCAGATCGGGCTCATCGCCTACACCGCCCAGCAGGCCGGTACGGCGGCCCGGGCCGGCGCGCGGGCCGCCTCGATCGAACCGGGTACGGCCCAGGCGGGATGCGCGACCGCGATCAGCGACTGGCTCTCCGTCGCCTGCGACGCCGCGGAGGGCGGGGACACGGTCACCGTCACCGCGACCGTGCAGATCCCGTCGATCGTCCCCGGCTGGGACTTCGACCCCGCCCGGAAGACCGCCACCATGCCCCTCGACACGCCGCTCGACGACTGAGGAAGCACCCATGAGCCTGCGGTCACGCATCAACTCCCCCGAAGAGAACGGCAACCGGGGCGAGGACGGCCACCTGGTCTCCTCCTACCGGACCAAGCTCCTGGAGGAGATCGACCTCGCGGAGATGAGCTCGCTCGCGGCGGCCGAGCGCCGGGCCCGCCTGGAGCGGGTCCTCGGGCACATCATCAGCCGCGAGGGCCCGGTCCTGTCGACGGTCGAGCGCTCCCAGCTGATCCGGCGGGTCGTGGACGAGGCGCTCGGCCTCGGCATCCTCGAACCCCTCCTGGAGGACGCGTCCATCACCGAGATCATGGTGAACGGCCCGGACGCGATCTTCGTGGAACGCGGCGGCCGGGTCGAGCAGTTGCCGATCCGCTTCGCCTCGCACGACCAGCTGATGCAGACGATCGAGCGGATCGTGTCGACGGTCAACCGGCGGGTGGACGAGTCCAACCCGATGGTGGACGCCCGCCTGCCGTCCGGCGAGCGCGTGAACGTCATCATCCCGCCGCTGTCGCTGACCGGCGCCACGCTCACCATCCGCCGCTTCCCGCGCTCCTTCACGCTCAGCGAGCTGGTCGGCTTCGGTTCGCTGGACGAGCACATGCTGTACCTGCTGGCGGGCCTGGTGCAGGCGAGGTTCAACATCATCGTCTCGGGCGCCACCGGCACCGGCAAGACGACCCTGCTCAACGCCCTCTCGGGTCTGATCCCCGACCGCGACCGCATCATCACCATCGAGGACTCCGCCGAACTCCAGCTCCAGCAGCGGCACGTGGTCCGGCTGGAGTCGCGCCCGCCCAACGTCGAGGGCAAGGGCCGTATCACCATCCGCGACCTGGTCCGCAACTCGCTGCGCATGCGGCCCGACCGGATCGTGGTCGGTGAGGTCCGCGGCGGCGAGTCCCTGGACATGCTCCAGGCGATGTCCACGGGCCACGACGGCTCGCTGGCCACCGTCCACGCCAACAGCGCCGAGGACGCGCTGATGCGGCTGAAGACGCTGGCGTCGATGTCCGAGGTGGAGATCCCCTTCGAGGCGCTGCACGACCAGATCAACAGCGCGATCGACGTCATCATCCAGCTCACCCGCTTCGCCGACGGGGTCCGCCGTATCACCGAGATCGCGCTGCTGGACAGCCACGGCAGCGAGCCGTACCGGCTGGCCACGGTCGCCCGCTTCGACGCCCGGCCGATGGCCGCCGACGGCCGGATCTACGGCGACTACCGGCACTTCCCGCTGCCGCGCCGCACCGCCGACCGCCTCTACATGGCGAGCCAGCCCACGCCCCAGGCCTTCGGCGTGGCCCAGGCCGCGCACGAGCTAGCCACCCGAGAAGCCAGGTAGGAACAGGTAGGACCGACCCCATGGAACTCCAGACCCTCGTCACGCTCACCATCGGCGTCGCACTGCTCACCTGCGTGCTCGCCGTGATCGGCGTGCACGTCTATGCCAAGGGCCGGGCCCAGCGCGCCGCTCTCGTCGACCGGCTGACGTCCACCGGCCAGATACCGGTCGTCGGCCGTCGGCGCCGCTTCCGCACCCTGGACCGCCGACTGCGCCGTACGACAGCCGGCCGGAAGCTGGAACTGCGGCTGGCGGCGACGGGCCTGGACGTCACGCCGGGCGAGTTCTTCGCCGCGATGCTCGCCCTGGTGGCCGGGCTGTGGCTGATCGGCCAGGCCACCCTGGCCCCCTTCTTCGGTCCGATCGCGGGACTGCTGGGCGTCTGGGCGGCGGTGCAGTTCCTCGACTGGCAGCGGCAGAAGCGCATCGAGAAGTTCATCAACCAACTCCCCGAACTCTCCCGCATCCTCGCCAACGCCACCCACGCCGGCCTCGCCCTGCGCACCGCCATCGGCATGGCGGCGGAGGAGCTGGAGGCCCCCGCCGGCGAGGAACTCGCCCAGGTGGCCAACCAGTTGGCGATCGGCGCGACGATGGACGACGCGCTCGGCGAGATGGCCGAGCGGCTGCCCTCCCGTGAACTGGTCGTCCTGGTCACGACGTTGGTGCTGTCGAACAAGGCGGGCGGTCAGGTGGTGAGCGCGCTGCGCAACCTCACCGAGACGCTGGAGGAACGCAAGGAGACCCGGCGCGAGGTCCGCACCCAGCTGGCCCAGGTCAACATGACGGCCTACGCCGTCCCGGTCCTCGGCGTCGGCTCCCTCTTCCTCATGAACGGCGTCAAGGACGGCGCCCTGGAACGCATGACCGGCTCACCCTTCGGCCAGGCGGCCGTGATCATCGCCTTCGGGCTCTACGCCGTCGGCTTCATCCTCATCCGCCGCCTGTCGCGGATCGACGTCTGAGCGGCGAGGAGGGACTACCGACATGGCACTGCTGCTCGCCTTCCTGATGGGACTGGCCGTCTGGGGCGCCTTCACCGGCATCCGCATGTACCGCGCGGACGCCAAACTCCCCGGCGACCTCGCGCTCGCCCTGGAGGTCGGCGCCACCCGCACCGGCGCGGTGGACTCCCTGATCGACCGCATGGGCATGCGCTACGCCCCCACCGTCCTGCGCCTCATGGGCCCCAAGCAGGTCGCCAAGTACCGCCGCAAGATCGACCTCGCGGGCAACCCCGGCGGCCTCACCATCGACCGCTACGCCGCCCGCCGAGCGGTCTACGGCGCCCTCGGCGGCGTCGGCTGCCTGGTCTTCCTCCTGCGTGGCGACCTCCTCGTGGCCCTGCTCCTGCTGGCCTTCGGGGCGTTCTGGACGGAGGTCGGCATCTGGTCGGCCATCCGCATCCGCAAGGACGTCATCGAACGGACCCTCCCCGACTTCCTCGACGTCCTCGCCGTCGTCGTCAGCGCCGGCCTCGGCTTCCGCCAGGCCCTGGACCGCGTCGCCTCCAAGTACGAGGGCCCCTGGGCCGACGAACTCCGCATCACCCTCCGCCAGATGGACCTCGGCATGAGCCGCCGCCAGGCCTTCGCGGAACTGCGCCGCCGCAACGACTCCGAGCAGGTGGCCATGTTCGTCACGGCCCTGCAGCAGGGCGAGGAACTGGGGGCACCGATCGTCGACACGCTGGTGGCTTTGGCCAAGGACATGCGCCGCACCGACGCCCAGAACGCCCGCCGCAAGGCCGCCCGCGCCGTCCCCAAGGCCACGATGATGATCACCACGTTCATGGTCCCGGCCACGATGATCCTGCTGGGGGCGGGTCTGCTGCTGGGGTCGGGCACGGACTTCGGGTCGATCACGGGGGAGTAGGGGGAGCAGGAGGTGAAGAGATGACGATGGTGAGGCCGGGCCGGGCACGCAGACGGCTGACGCTGGGACGCGAGGCCGCCGACGGCGTTCGGCCCCCACAGGGGCCACCCGCACCCGACTACGAAACCAGCACGGGTGGTGCGGGTGGGAACCCAGATCCGGCCGAAGGCCGGATACCCCCCAACACGCCTGAACCCACCATCGACGTCCAGGTGAACGCCCTCCAGGCCATGTGCCGCCAAGTCTTCGGCTTCCGCCTGGCCATGATCGCCCTCGCCACCCCCGCCGCCCTCCTCAACGCCAACCCCGGCCTGGGCCAACGCCTCGTCGGCGCGGCGGTCGTCGTCACCTTCATGGGCTCGTACGTCCTCTTCAGGGACTGGGAACGCTTCGGCCCCCTCCTCCTCCGCCACCCCACCCTCCTGGCGGTGGACACCCTCGTCGGCTCCCTCCTCCTGATCTCGGCCGGCCCGGACAGCACGCTCGCCTACGTCAGCGTCTGCACCCCTCTCCTCGCCGGCATCGTCTACGGCTGGCGCGGCGCCGCAGTCTTCGCCTCCCTCCAGTCGCTCATACTCCTGCTGGTCCACACGACGCTGAAGGACACCGGCACCGGAACCGGCGCCGGCCCGGCGGAGGCCCTGCTGCTCCCCGGCCTGTGTGTCATCACGGGCGCCCTCGGCTCCACGCTCCGCAACCTCATGCTCCGCTTCGGCGCCGCCACCCGAGCCCTGACCTCGGTCCAGGCCCGCCTGGCCGTGACGGAGGCGATCACCGCCGAACGGGCCCGCCTGGCCCGCGAGATGCACGACTCGGTGGCCAAGACCCTGCACGGCGTGGCCCTGGCCGCGGACGGCCTGGCGAACTCGGCGAGCGCGTCCCGCATCGACCCGACCCTCATCAGGCACCAGGCCGGGTTGGTGGCCCGCTCCGCCCGCACGGCCGCCGCCGAGTCCCGAGACCTCCTCGCCGACCTCCGCCGCGGATCAGAGCCTGGGCCCACCGGCGAAGGGGACGTCCAGGGGGTGGACGTACTGAAGGAACTGGCAACCCACACCCGGGACTTCACCACCCGCACCGCGCTCCCGGCCACCTGCCACCGCACGGGCGACCGAGCAGAACCATCCCTACGGATCCCACCCCTCGTGGCCCGCCAGCTCCTCACCATCGTCACGGAAGCCCTGGAGAACGCCTACCGGCACGCCTCCGCGACCCGGGTCGAGGTCCGGGCCGGCGTCCACGGCGACCTGCTGCGCATCAGCGTCCACGACGACGGCCGCGGCCTGCCCCCGGGCACCACGCTCGAACAGCTCCGCCGCACCGGCCACTTCGGCCTGGTCGGCATGGTCGAGCGCGCGGTGTCCGTCGGCGCCCGCATCCGCGTCGGCCGGGGCGCGCACCCCCAGGGCACGGAAGTCCGCCTGGAACTCCCGCTGACCGTACTCACCCCTCCCCACCACCCCCCATCACGAGAGGAGGCCGAGCGATGAGAGACCGACCGGCTCCCGCCCCCGGCCTGCGTGTCGTCGTGGCCGACGACAACCCCGTGGTCCGGGCGGGCCTGACCGCCCTGCTCTCCGGCCGCCCGGACATCACCGTCGTCGCGGAGGCCGCCGACGGCCACGAGGCCTGCGAGGCGGCCCGCCGCCACCGTCCCGACGTCGTCCTCCTCGACGTCCGCATGCCCGGCATGGACGGCATCTCCGCGCTGCCCCACCTGGTGACGATCGCCCCGGTCCTGATGCTGACGTACAGCACGGAGTCGGAGATCGTCCAGGAAGCCCTGCGCCGGGGCGCCGACGGCTACCTCGTCCACGGCGAGTTCACCGTGGACCAGCTCGTCACCGCCGTACGAGATGTCAAGGAGGGCCGTCCCCACTTCACCCACACCGTGGCGGGCACGCTTCTCGCCCAACTCAGGGCAACCCTCCCGGAACCTTTCCGTCCGCAAATGAACCCCCTTGATTCACGGGGAGATTTCTCCAAAACCCCTTCACGACTGCAACCCGCTATGGGACAGTCTTTTCGGGAGGCGTTCCGACTGAGTACGAGGGAGGCGGAGATCATGGACCTCATCGCGTCCGGCCTGAGCAACCAGCAGATCGCCGCCATGTGCTTCATCAGCCAGAAGACGGTCAAGAACCACGTCAACCGGATCTTCGCCAAACTCCACAGCGCCAGCCGCTCCGAAGCCACCGCCAAGTGGCTCGGCACGGCCCCGACCCCCCGACTCGGGCTGGGGTGACGCCCGATGACACCAGGGGGGAGGCACCGGATCAGCCTTTGGGCCCGGAATTGGGCCCAAAGGCTCTCCGCAGCACCGGGTGTTCCGTCATACCGTGGGACGATCGCCCACCGGGCGGCCGCTATCGGAGGGGAACACCATGAGCAACTGGATCAACACCACCGCCGAGTACCTCCGCAACCGGGCGAACCGGGACGACCGGGGGCAGACCGCGGTGGAGTATCTGGGGATCATCGCGGTGGTGGTGGCGATCGTGCTGGCGATCACGGGGACGGACATCGGGAACACGATCTACACCGCGATCACGGACCAGATCAACCAAGTCATCGGTGGTTGACGCGGCCGCCTAGGGGCAACGACGCAGGGCAGGCCTTCCCCATCTACATCACGGTGGTGGCGGGTCTGCTCTTCCTTGCGTTCGTCTACCTGGCGGTCGGCCAGGCCGCGGCCAACAGGAACAGCGCCCAGACGGCGGCGGATGCGGCGGCGCTCGCGGCAGCCCTGGACACCCGGGACAAGCTCGCGGACGAGTGGGTCGAGAACGTCCTCGACCCGAACAAGTGGCAGGACATATTCAACGGCAACGGTGTGCCGTTCGACGGATGTGGGCGGGCCTACGAATTGGCCGCGCAGAACGACGCCACAGCGACGTGCGGTTTCGCGGACGGTTTGTTCCCTGGCTACACGGTCGAGGTCGAGACGAATACGGCCGTTGGCGACTCCATCGTCCCCGGCACTGAGAACATGCACTCGAAGGCATCCGCCACCGCCGTGATCGAACCAATCTGTACGTTCGATCCTCCTGGAGAAGATGCCGGGGACGACGTACTGCCGGAGCTCGATTGCGACGAGGACTGGAAGCTGGACCCGGACGACCTCACCGATCTTCCGGGCCCCGAGGACCTCTTCGACGTCCACCTGGCCGACTGACAAGCGAGCGACGAGTGATGAAGGAAGCGGAGCGATGAGCATTCGGTTCACTACGAAGGCCCGTAAAGGGATGGTCGCGTTGACTGTCGCGGCCGGACTGGCCCTCGGCGTGGCCGGCTGCGGCGGCGGAGGCGAGGACAAGAAGCCCGAGGCGTCGGCATCCGCTTCGAAGACGGGCGGGGCCGGGCCGAGTACTCAGGAAGGCGAGTCCGACGCGCCGCTCGCAGAGATGAAGGGCTCGAACGGCCTGCTGCTCCAAATCACCTCTGCCGCACGTGATGCGGGAGGATTCGTGACGGTCGGCGGCAACCTGAAGAACGATGGCGCCGAGCGCATCACAGTGCCTGCCGCGGTGAGGGGAGACGAGACGGAGATCCTCAGGCACGGCATGTCGCTGGGTGGGGCGACTCTCGTGGACAGCAAGGACAAGAAGCGCTACTACGTGCTGCGGGACACCGACGGGCGCCCCCTGACGACCACAGGCTTCTCGTCCCTCAAGGCGGGCGAATCGATTGCCGTCTTCCTCCAGTTCCCCTCTCCTCCCTCGGGCAGCTCCGAGGTCACCTTCCAGCTCCCCACCTTCGCCTCCGCCACCATCCAGATCTCCGGTTGAGGCCAGCATGACCACCACCAACCGCCTCGCCCTGACCCTCACCGCGGCCACCCTCATGGCGGCAGTCCTCACCGCCCCCGCCCACGCGGACGACGGCCCCAGCGTTCCCCCGGGCACCGAACCCTCCGCCTCCGCCCCCGTGAACGTCGACGCCAACGACCCCGACCTGAAGCTCCCCGAGGGCGCGACGCTCGCGGAGCCGAAGGTGTTGGACATCAAGCAGGTCGTGGAGGACCAGAGCGGTGACGAACGCCGCGAGGACACGAACGCGGACGTGAAGTTCGCCCTCCAGGCGGAGGTGCTGTTCGGCAAGGACAGCGCGAAGCTGGGCGGGGAGGCGAGGTCACGGATCTCGGCGATCGCGGAGGAGATCAAGATCCAGAAGGCCACCCGCATCCGCGTCTTCGGCTTCACGGACAACCTCGGCTCCTCCGCCCACGGCGACGTCCTGTCACGCCGCCGCGCGAACGCCGTGGAAGGCGTCCTGGAACAGGAACTCAACGACCCGAACATCACCTTCGAGGTCCGCGGCTACGGCGAGCAGTACCCGATCGCCTCCAACGCGACGGAGGCGAGCCGCAAGAAGAACCGCCGTGTGGAGGTATCGTTCCCGCGCGGGGAGAACTGACCGAGGAGAACTGACCGGGGGGGCGGGGGCACGCGGGACCCTACTGATGGTGGCCGCGGCCCTGTACGGGGTCGTCCAGCTGGTGCTGATCTCCTGGCCTACAGAATGGCACGCTGTGGGCCGTCCCTCTGCTCGCCCCCAGGACCGGCCTCCGGAGGCAGGTCGTGGTCTCGGACGTAGACGGTGACTCGCGCCCCGTTGACACGGGTGGTTCCGTACTCGTGGAAGTGGCGTCGCAGGGTCGTTGTTTTCGCTTGGTCTCGTGGGTCGGTCGGCGAGTGCGCACCCGACGCGCGGACCGCGACGATCCGGTCGAACTCCAGCATGCGGGCCGCGATGTCCTGGGCGGGTAGTTCGACGCCTGCAAGGGTGTTGGACGAAACGGGATCCTGTGCCAGGGCGAGATCGGTCAGGAAACGGGTGTCCTCGGGGGTGGCCGAGGTCAGGATCCGGTGTCGGCCGGAGAGATAGAGGAGCCCGTCGCCGGGACGGGCTTCCTTGCGTACGGCGGCGCCGATGGCGGTGACGTCGTTGCTCCGGCTCTGGGGCGTCCTCAGCGAGAGGCTCGGCTGGACGAGCGCGGCCAGTACGGCGGCCGCCGCGATCCACGCGAGGCGGGCAGACCGTCGCCGCCGGAGGAAGTAGTCCGCCCAGGCGCCCAGCAGCAGCGCGATTCCGATATGGCTGTAGAGCACGTACCGGTCGACGAAAAGGGGCTTGACCAGGGAGGCGGTCAGCAGCAGAAGGACCGGAAGCACGACCATCGGTACGGCCAGCGCGGAAAGCCGCACGGGTCCCCTGGCCCCCAGGGGTGCCAGGGCGCACGCCACGGCCACGATCGCCACGGTCAGGAAGCCGTAAAGCCGCACCGGTCCGTCGATCCAGGACACCTGCGCCGACTGTCCCGCACTACCGATCACGAGTGGCGACAGCCCGGTCACAATGCCCGCGGCCGTCACACTCCACGCCTTCAGCACCGGTCGTGGCACCCGGGAGACGACCAGCGTGACGCCGTGGGCGACCAGAGCGAGGACCGCGAATTCATGGAGCAGACAGGCCGACAGCATGGTGGAGCCGTAGACCGCCCACCGCCACCGGGCGCGATGCGTGACGCCGGCCACGAGCGCACAGGTGGCCCAGGTGACCAGGGCGCAGACCATGGCGTACGAGCGGCCTTCCTGCGCGTACTTCTGGACCTGAGGGAGGAGCGCGAACACCAGCCCGGCCAGCAGCCCGGCACGGGGGCCCGCCAGGCGTAGCCCCAGAAGCCCGACTCCGCCCGCCGCCACGGACATCGCCAGCACGGACGGCAGCCGCAACGTCAGCAGCCCTCCGCCGAAGAGACCGAAGATCCCGTGCATCACGGCGTAGTAGAGGGCATGAACCAGATCGACATGCTGGGCGGTGTGCCATATCTGCGAGAGATCGCGGTGCGCGAGCTGGTAGGTGACGGCCTCGTCGCCCCACAGGGTGTTCTGTCTGCGGATACCCCACAGCCCCACAGCGATGGCCAGCGACATGGGCGCGATGACGACAACGGCTCCGGTCGGCCTCGGCGGCGGGGGAGGGGAAACCGTCCTGGCCACGGCAAGGCCTCGTTCGGCAACGGACATCGGCGGCAGGGCCTTTCAGCAGTGGCGGAGATGTTCCGCCAGCGTGCCGGGGCCTCGTTGACCGGATGCTGACCCGACCTGACCGGACGATCAGGAAGGCGGGCCGGCGCTGTGCGAAGCTGCACCGCATGCGCATCCTGGTGGTGGAAGACGAGGTGGACCTTGCCCACACCCTGCACACCGGTCTGACCGCCGAGGGCTACAGCGTCGACCTCGCCCATGACGGCCGGCAGGGACTGTGGATGGCCCGGACCGGTGAATACGCCCTGGTCGTACTGGACTTGATGCTGCCCGGACTCAACGGCTACAAGGTCTGCGCCCAGCTGCGCCGGGAGGGCAACGCGACCCCCATCCTGGTACTCACCGCCAAGGACGGGGACTGGGATCAGACGGAGGCCCTGGACACGGGGGCCGACGACTACCTGGCCAAACCCTTCTCCTACATGGTGCTCGTCGCACGGCTGCGGGCCCTGGTCAGACGAGCCGCCGCGGTCGCCCCGCCCGTCCTCGCCGTGGGCGACCTCTCGTTGGACGTCGCCGGCCGAATCTGCCGCCGGGCCGGGACCCGGGTGGAACTCACGCCCCGGGAGTTCGCCGTGCTGGAGCTGCTGGCCCGCCGGGCGGGCCAGGCGGTCTCCAAAGCGGATCTGCTCTATCACGCGTGGCCCGACGAGGCCTGGGATCCCAACCTGGTGGAGGCGCGCGTCAGCGCTCTGCGCAAGAAGGTGGACGCCGCGTTCGACCGGAAGTCGCTGCAGACCGTACGGGGTACCGGCTACCGGCTGGTGGACGACCGTGAACGCGACTGAGCCGCGACGCCGCTGGTGGCCGCGGTCGGTGCGATCCCGCACGGCACTGGCCGTAGCCTCGACCGCCGCCGTCATCCTGGTCGGCATCGGCTGGTGGGTCCACCGCGACGTCTACCGCGAGGGCACGAAGATCGCCGAAATGCGAGCCGAGGCGCAGCTCCGGTCTCTTGCCGATCAGCTGAGCGAGGGTGTGGTTCCCGTTCGCAGAGGCGCCGACGCGCCGTACGAGGTCGTCGCGACCGGCCGACGCGCCGCTGTCACCTTCGGCGGAGGCATGGACGCCTTCGATCCCGGCACCCGCCATGTGCTGCCCACCCCGACGGACGCCATGGAGTCCGGGGGCATGATGACCCATCCCGTCCGCATGCCGGTGCGCCGCGACGACAACTCCAGGTACGGATCCGACCTGGCCGGCAGGACCTACACGGTCATGGCCACCGACATCGGCGCCGACGAACTCAGCAGCGACGAAGCCGCCGCTCTGGGCGTCGCCGCCGACGCCCAGCTGCGGGTCTATGTGGTGGTGCTCCCGCACACAGCCGAGGACATCACCGACACCACCGACCGCGTGCTGCTGCGCGCCGGGCTCGTCAGCGTCGTACTGATCGCCGCCGTCGCCTACTTCGCCGTCCGCATCGCGCTGCGACCGGTCGAGGCCATCCGCGTGCTCACCGCCTCGGTCACCGCGAGCGACCCCCGCGAACGCGTCACCGTCCCCGCCGCCACGGGACACGAGATCACCGCCCTGGCCACCACGATCAACACCACCCTCCAACGCCTCGACAACGCCGCCGCCCAGCAGCGCCGCTTCGTCGCGGACGCCGCCCACGAACTGCGCAGCCCCCTCACCACACTGCTGGCCAGCCTGGAAGTCGCGCTCGCCTACCCGGAACGCACCGACTGGCCCGCCGCGGCCACCACCGCCGCACGACAGACCCGCCGCCTCCAGGCCCTCGCCGAAGACCTGCTGCTCCTCGCCCGCCTCGACACCCGCACTCCCGCAGCAGGCCCCGAAACCGTCGACCTGACCGCCCTCGCCTCCCGGCTGACCGAGCAATATCCCCTCACCGAACGGCCGTTGACCCTCACCTGCGACAGCACCGCCCCCGCACACGCACACGGAAACCCCGACGAGTACGAACGGCTGCTGCGCAACCTCCTCGACAACGCCGCCCGCCACGCCGCACATCGCATCCAGATCACCATCCGGAACGAGGACGCCTGGGTCGTCCTCACGGTGCACGACGACGGACCGGGCGTGCCCACCGAGGACGCCGAGCGCATCTTCGAACGCTTCGTGCGGCTAGACGACGCCCGCTCCCGTGACCACGGCGGCACCGGGCTGGGCCTCGCCATCGCCCGCGACCTGGCCCACCGCCACGGAGGCACCCTCACCCTCACCCCCCGGACCCTCGGAGCATGCTTCCGGCTACGCCTTCCCCGAGCCCCCACCCCGGCCGAGAAGTGACGGGTGTCGGTAAGTACACCCCCGACCGGGTGGGCAGAGCCATCGTGGGGCGGGCAGGGCGTTCGTAGCCTCGTCGGTATGGCTGACATCGAGAGCATCGAGAACATCGAGAGCGCGAACTCCCCGTCGGGCAGCGGCACTTCACGGCGGCAGGCGCTGCGTCGGCTCACGGCGGTGGCGGGTGGTGTCGCGGTCGCCGCGGGCGTAGGTGTCGGCGTCGGTGCGGGGACGGCGAGCGCGGCCGGAACGCGCGGCACCCGTACCTACGTCCTCGTGCACGGCACCCACAGTGCCGCGACGTTCTGGACGGCGATCGGCAGGGAGCTGGCCCTGCGCGGGCACCGGGTCGTCGCGGTGGACCAACCGCTGCACGGGACCGAGAAGTTCATGCCGGAGGCGTACCAGACGCAGGACCTGCGGGCGCTCGCGGTGGAGGCGTCGCCGGTGGCCGCGCTCACCGTGGAGGACTTCGAGCGGCGGGTGGCGGGGGCGGTGCGGCGGGCCGCTCGGCTCGGGGGGCCGGTGATCCTCGTGGGGCACAGCATGGGGGGCGTGTCGTTGAACCGGGTGGGGAACGCCGTACCGGGACTCCTCGCGCACCTCTGCTACATGGCCGCGATGTGCCCGAGCCGCAGCATGCCGTCGCTGAACGACTGCGCGGGTTCCCCCGAGGGGCAGCGGGCGATCACCCCGTGGGACCAGATGATCGGGGACCCGGAGAAGCTGGGCGTGCTGCGGCTGAACTGGCGCAGCGGCGACCGCCGTGACCTCGCGGTGTTCAAGGAGATGGTCTGCGCGGAGTACACCGACGCGGCGTTCCTGCGGGTGATCGAGGGCATGCAGACGGACGAGTCGATGGCGGCGTACGCGGGCCGCGCCGTCGGCAGCGCCGAGAGGTGGGGGCGGATCCCGCGGACCTACCTGCGGTTCGGCAAGGACCGGACCGTCTCCCCCGAGCTCCAGGACCGCATGATCGCGGAGGCGGACGACCTCACCCCCGACAACCGCTTCACCGTGCACGACTTCCCCGGCTCCGGCCACTGCGGCCCCACCGACCCGACCCGCGTCACGGACCTGCTGCACGCCCTGCCCGTGTAGACGTCCACCTCGCTAGTCGCCCGGCACGATCTCCACCCGCACCCCGGCCCGCAGACCCCACCCCTCCATCGCCCCGGCCTCCGCCTCCAGCACATGGCGGGACCGGGGCCGGGGCAGGCCCAGCCGTCCCGGCCGCATGGTGCGGACGGCGAGGACGGTGAGGTCGCGGGTGAGGTAGGCGACGTCGATCGGCATCCGCATCCGGAAGGTGTGCACGCTGCCCGCGGGGGACAGGAGCATCGCCCCGTCGACGGAGTCCCGCCCGAGCAGACCCCTCGTACGGGCCCGGTACGACGCGGCGATCTCCAACGGAACGGTCGCCTCGCCCCGCTCTCCGCGAACGACCAACGTCCCCTGTCCATCCCGCCATCTGCCCATGCCCATACCCCGACACCCTTCCACTCCGGATAATCGGCGGCGCCCCCGGCCCACCCCCTGCGACCATCGGCCCATGGACCAGCCACTCGCCGACCAGCAGCGCCACCGCACGCCCCCAGCCCGCCGCACCTTCGAGGAGCTCGTGGCCGAAGGCGCCGCCGTCCCCACCGAGGGGTGGGACTTCTCCTGGTTCGAGGGGCGCGCCACCGAGGCCCGGCCCTCCTGGGGATACGCGCGCTCGCTGGCCCGGCGGCTGGCCGGTGCCGGTGCCGTGCTCGACGTCCACACCGGGGGCGGGGAAGTCCTGGACTTCGCCCTCGGGGAGGCGGCGCAGGCGCCCACGCTCACCGTCGCCACCGAGGTCTGGCCGCCGAACGTCGCCAAGGCCACCGCCCTGCTCCGCCCGCGCGGGGTCGCCGTCGTCGCGACAAGAGACGACGTGCCCCTGCCGTTCGCGGACGGCACCTTCGACCTCGTCGTCGCCCGGCACCCGGTCCGCGCCGACTGGCCGGAGATCGCCCGCGTGCTCCGGCCCGGCGGCACCTACTTCGCCCAGCACGTCGGCCCGGCCAGCGTCTTCGAACTCGTCGAGCACTTCCTCGGCCCCCAGCCGGAGGAGCGGCGCAACGGCCGTCACCCCGACCATGAGAGCGCCGAAGCGGTGGCCGCCGGTCTGGAGATCGTCGACCTGCGCGCCGAGCGGCTCCGCATGGAGTTCTACGACATCGCCGCCGTCGTCCACTTCCTCCGCAAGGTGATCTGGATGGTCCCGGACTTCACGGTCGAGAAGTACGAGCCCGAACTCCGCGCCCTGCACGAGCGGATCGAGTCCGAGGGCCCCTTCGTCGCCCACAGCAGCCGCCACCTCGTCGAGGCCCGCAAGCCACGGGTCTGACCTTCACCCCCGTCACGCATGCGGCCCCACCGTCACCTCCCCGATCACCAACTCCGGCCGGGCCTCCAGCACTTCCCCCACCCGTTCCACCCGCTCGCCCAACTCCCGCTCCGCCGACGCCGACAGCGGCCCGAGCGGCTCCACCGTGACGGTCGTACGCCGTCCCTGGCGCCGCTGGTGCCACACCCCGGCCACCACCCCGTCGACCAGCAGCAGGGGGAAGTTCCCGGCCTGGCCGCCCGCCAGCGCCCGCCGGTACGCCGCACCGGGGAACAGCAGCTCACGCGGCTGCGCGGCGATGCCGTACGCGTCGAAGTAGGGCAGCAGCCGCACCCCGCGCACCGGCTCGTCGGGGAAGGCGGTGTCGCCGGCCGTGACCCAGGCCGGGGCTCCCTCCAGGGTCAGCTCCTCGATCTCCCCGGCCTCCTCCAGCGCCCGGAAGATCCCGGCGGCCCAACCGGCCGGTGCCGCCAGCCACTTGGCGAAGTACGCCGGGGTCGACGGCCCGTAGGCGTGCAGATACCGCCGTACGAGCTCACGTACCGCCTCGTCCGGGGGCAGCGGGTCGAAGCGCGGGGGGCGGGTGTAGGTCACCTTGCGGCCGCGGTTCGGGCCGAAGCAGAGGGCGCCCGACTGGCCGGCCCGGTGGAGGACCTGGCGCCAGCGCGGCCACAGGCCCTGGAAGGCGGGCATCACCAGGTCTCCGGCCCAGGGGCCGGTGCGGGCGACGACCTCCTCGGTCAGCTCGTCGATGGTCAGGCAGACCCCTTCCAGGGCGTCCCCGATCGCCTCCACGATCAGCTCCGCCTGCTCCTCGGTGACCCGCACGTCCGGCGGGAACGGGTTCGCCCCCGCCGGAACGGCCGTCAGCGCGGCGCACCACAGGGGCAGTTCCCGGGCGGGGAGCAGATGGACCGTCCCGCGCGGACCGTGCGTCTTCACCAGGGACCGTTCCTCCCAGAGCGCGTTCCGTACGCCCACCCGGGTGATTCCGGTGCTCCGCACCCCCACCGACAGTTCCGCCGCGGACAGCACCTGCGCGTGTGCGCCGAGCATCGCGCCCACGATCTCGGCAACCGGCGTAACGGCCGCGGCGGGCTCCGCCAGAAACTGCCGCTCCAACCGCCGCGCGCTCGCGCGGTCCCACGTCATGAAGGTCATGTCCCGACGCTAGAACCCAACAAGGCCAGATTCCGTCCTCTTCGCCGACCCGCCCAGTGGGACGATCACTCCCTGTGTATCCATGGCTCCACGGGGTTTCCACATTGTTATCCCAGGCAGCTCGCGTCGGCGCCACACCTCGCGTACGTTCGAACGCAGGTAATTCGCGTCAGCAAAGCTGCGCGGGCGGCACCGCGCAGTGGAGGGGACCGCGCGGTGCCGTCAAGGCCGCGCCACTCCCGGCGTCACCCTCCGGAGGGAACCCCTCCCACCCGCTCGCGGCCCGTGAATCCACTGTGATCCGGCCATGAAACGGCTCCGAAAAGGCCCCATGACCCCCCTCCCCGCGTCGCCGTCCGACTCCGGAGAGTAGTTTTGGCACGCCGATGCACCCAGCAGCACTTACAAAGGGTTATGGTGGAAACCCCCCCTCGGGCCGGTCCGTCTCCCCCCCACGGACCGGCCCGTTTTTTTGCCCCGAGAGGGGTACCTCTTGAGGGACGTCGACTGTCCCGACCAAAGGGGCGCGGGGAACTGCGCGATCAACCCCCACCGGGCCGCACTCGCCAACGCACCCCCAACACCCCACCCCTTGGGCGCCAACAACCCACCCGCACCCGGAAACACACGGCGCGGTACCCTTCGGCTCGCGGGGACCGCATCCGCACGGAGGGGCTGACAATCACGTGAACCTGCGCGACACACTGCGCGGCCTGCTCGTCAGGCTGTACGCACGCCGGGTGGAAGGTCACCTGGACCACGCCCAGGTGCCCAAGCACATCGGCGTCGTCATGGACGGCAACCGGCGCTGGGCGAAGGCCGCCGGTTCCACCACCGCCCAGGGTCACCGCGCCGGTGCCGACAAGATCGAGGAGTTCCTCGGCTGGTGCACCGAGACGGACGTCGAGGTCGTCACCCTCTGGCTGTTCTCCACCGACAACTTCGACCGCCCGCAGGAAGAGCTCGTCCCGCTCTTCGGGATCATCGAGGACGTCGTCCGCTCCCTCGCCGCCGACGGCCGCTGGCGGGTCCACCACGTGGGCGCGCTGGACCTGCTGCCGCAGGGCATGCAGCGGACCATCAAGGAGGCCGAGGAGGCCACCGCCGCCACCGACGGGATACTGGTCAACGTCGCCATCGGCTACGGCGGCCGCCAGGAGATCGCCGACGCGGTCCGCTCGATGATCCTGGACGCCGCCGACAAGGGCACCTCGATGGAGGAGCTCGCCGAGGCCGTGGACGTCGAGACGATCGGCCGGCACCTCTACACCGGCGACCAGCCCGACCCCGACCTGGTGATCCGCACCAGCGGCGAGCAGCGGCTGTCCGGATTCATGCTGTGGCAGACCGCCCACTCGGAGTACTACTTCTGCGAGGTCTTCTGGCCGGCCTTCCGCAAGGTCGACTTCCTGCGCGCCCTGCGTGACTACGCGGCCCGCCACCGGCGTTACGGCGGCTGATCCCGGGCGGCCGGGGCCCGCGAGTACCCCCTCTGGGGCGGAAGTAACAAGGAGTTCACCAGCGCGCCGCCTTACGAGCGGGCATGGCAGCGCATGTTCGAGGGCATAAGCCAAGCAGGTCGACACCCGAACCACGGGTGTCGGATCTCAGCGGGCGGCACGGGGCCGTCCGCCCGGGAGGCCCTTTGCACCAGCTCGACCGTGCGATCACCGCACGGAAGAAGCAGTGGAGGGCCGGTCCCCGGCCCGTGCATCGCGGCCGACGACCGGTCCAGCTCCACTCCGTCGCTCCCCGACCTCATCCGAGGGGGTACGTCCTTCCGTGGTGACCAGCACAAAGCGCCACAAGCCTGACCGGCGCACTTATGTCCTCGACACCAGTGTTCTGCTGTCGGACCCCAATGCCCTGAACCGCTTCGACGAGCACGAGGTCGTGCTCCCCATCGTCGTGGTGACGGAACTGGAGGCCAAGCGGCACCATCCCGAACTCGGCTACTTCGCCCGGCAGGCCCTGCGCCTGCTCGACGACTTCCGGGTCCGGCACGGCCGTCTCGACGCCCCCATCCCGATCGGGGACCTCGGCGGCACCGTTCGTGTCGAGCTCAACCACTCGGACCCCAGCGTGCTGCCCAGCGGCTACCGCCTGGGGGACAACGACTCCCGCATTCTGGCGGTCGCCCGCAATCTCCAGGCCGAGGGGTACGACGTCACCGTCGTCTCGAAGGACCTCCCGCTCAGGATCAAGGCGTCCTCCGTCGGTCTCCTGGCCGAGGAGTACCGGGCGGAGCTCGCCATCACGGGCTCCTCCGGCTGGACCGGGATGTCCGAACTGACCCTGCCGGGCGAACAGGTGGACATCCTCTTCGACGAGGGGCACGTCTACGTCCCCGAGGCCGCCGACCTGCCGGTGCACACGGGTCTGACGATCCACTCCGAGCGCGGCAAGGCGCTCGGCCGCGTCTCGCCGGACGGCAACGTCCGGCTGGTGCGCGGGGATCGCGAGGCGTTCGGCATCAAGGGCCGCAGCGCGGAGCAGCGCATCGCGCTGGATCTGCTCCTCGACCCGGACGTCGGCATCGTCTCCATGGGCGGCCGGGCCGGCACCGGCAAGTCGGCGCTCGCGCTGTGCGCGGGTCTGGAGGCCGTGCTGGAGCGACGCCAGCACAAGAAGGTGATGGTCTTCCGGCCGCTGTACGCGGTGGGCGGGCAGGAGCTCGGCTATCTGCCCGGCTCCGAGTCCGAGAAGATGAGCCCCTGGGCGCAGGCGGTCTTCGACACGCTGTCCGCGGTCACCAGCCGCGAGGTCATCGAAGAGGTCACCGCGCGCGGGATGCTCGAAGTCCTTCCGCTCACCCACATCCGCGGCCGCTCCCTCCACGACGCGTTCGTGATCGTGGACGAGGCGCAGTCCCTCGAACGGAACGTCCTTCTCACCGTTCTGTCCCGAATCGGCGCGAATTCACGAGTGGTCCTCACTCATGACGTGGCCCAGCGGGACAATCTGAGGGTCGGCCGCTACGACGGTGTCGTCGCCGTGGTGGAGAAGCTGAAGGGCCATCCCCTCTTTGCCCACGTCACGTTGACGAGGTCCGAGAGGTCCCAGATCGCGGCCCTTGTGACCGAAATGCTCGAAGACGGGCAGATCTGAGGGATCGGGCCCATTAGGGGCCGGTTACGCGGTAGTTGGCGCCGTTCGAAAAGGCGAAGAGCCTAGTCGGGCGGCGCCTTCGCGTGTTGCGGTTTCTCAGAATCACAGGCGCCAAACAGGATGTGAGCTTTCACACGCAACTCGGAATTGCCACCCGGCGTCCGGTTACGGCAGAGTCTCATTCCTGTCAGGCCCCGCATACGACACACCTGTACCCCCAGCGGTACGGCATCACAGGAACACCACACTCAACTCCATAACGTCGTCGTATGCCGCCCGCTGAACCACGCGGCGCCTCCCTCAGGGGAGTTGCCCACCGGGCCCGCGCCTCCGTGACCCCGCAGTTGGGAGGCCAGTGTCAGGGGCACGATTGCGTCCGCCAGGGTCACCGAAGCGGGCGATGCTGGAAGGAAACCGTGTGAGCCCGATTTCGGTCCGGGGATTCGCAGTGGCCTCCGCCACTGTGGTCACCGCTGTCGGAAGCGTCACCGGCGTTGCCTCGGGCAGCGCCGCGCAGACGAACGACGCCGAGGCGACGGCAGCCGACTCGACGCTCCTCGCGGACATCCCCGCGGGTCAGCAGGCTCAGGTGCAGACGGCGTCCCTGACGCAGCAGGCCGACGCACAGGCCATCGCCGCGGACGCGAGCGCCAAGAAGGTCGCGGAGGAGTCGGCCCGCAAGGAGGCCGCCAAGACCGCGCAGGAGAAGAAGGAAGCCGCCGAGAAGGCCGAGCAGCTGGCCAAGGAGAAGGCGGAGGCCGAGGCGAAGGCTGCCAAGGACCCCTCCAGCTTCCCCGTGCAGGGCTCGTACTCCATCGCGGAGATCCAGTCCATGGCGCGCTCGATGGTGCCCAGCGGACAGTTCCAGTGCTTCAGCAACATCGTGGACCACGAGTCCAGTTGGAACTACCGGGCCGTCAACGCCTCGTCCGGCGCCTACGGCCTCTTCCAGGCGCTGCCCGGTTCCAAGATGTCCTCGGTCGGCTCCGACTGGCAGACCAACCCGGCCACCCAGATCAAGTGGGGCCTGAACTACATGGACAGCCGCTATGGCAGCCCCTGTGAGGCATGGTCGTTCTGGCAGGCCAACCACTGGTACTGAGTCGTCGGCCGGGACCTTCCGTCCTCGCCCCCTCTCAACCCCGCGCAGCCCCTCCCCGTCCTAGGGGAGGGGCTGTCGCCATGTACGGTCGGACCGGACGACTCCAGGGGGAGTGGTGGTCAGAGACGGGGGAAGAGGACGGATCATGTCGCGAGTGCCAGGGTGGCTCGGTCGGCTCGGAGCCGGACTGACCCGGATGGGTGAGCGGTTGAACGAGCGCCGCGCGGCGGCGGAGCGGGAGGACGAGGAGTCCGAACCGGTTCCGTTCACCGACGCCGGCCCGTCGCCCGTCGAGCATGTGCCGCAGCCCCAGGACCGCACACCCGTGGTCGCCGCACCCCGGCCCGATCCCGCGCAGGCCGTCCCCTGGGGCATGCGGGTCGCCGCCGAGGCCGGCTGGCGGCTGCTGATCCTCGCGGGCACCGTCTGGGTCCTCATGCGGATCATCAGCGCCGTACAGCTGGTGGTGCTGGCCTTCGTGGCGGCGCTGCTCATCACGGCGATCCTCCAGCCGACGGTGGCGCGGCTGACGCGGCTCGGGTTCCCGCGGGGGCTCGCGACCGCGCTGACCGCGATCCTCGGGTTCGTCGTCATGGGGCTGATCGGCTGGTTCGTGACCTGGCAGGTCATGGAGAACATCGACAACCTCTCCGACCAGGTCCAGGACGGCGTCGACGAGCTGCGGAACTGGCTGCTGAACAGCCCCTTCCACGTCACCGACAAGCAGATCAACGACATCGCCGAGAACCTGCGGGACGCGATCGGCGCGAACACCGACCAGATCACCACCGCGGGCCTGGAGGGCGTCACGGTCGTCGTCGAGGCCCTGACCGGCATCCTGCTGGCGGTCTTCTCGACCCTCTTCCTCCTCTACGACGGCCGGCGCATCTGGGAGTGGACGCTGAAGCTGGTGCCCGCCGCGGCCCGGCCCGGGGTGGCCGGCGCGGGCCCGCGCGCGTGGCGCACGCTGACCGCCTACGTCCGCGGCACGGTCGTAGTGGCCCTGATCGACGCGATCTTCATCGGCATCGGCATCTACTTCCTGGGCGTGCCGATGGCCGTCCCGCTCGCCGTCTTCATCTTCCTGTTCTCCTTCATCCCGCTGGTCGGCGCCGTGGCCTCGGGCGCGCTGGCCGTCGTGGTGGCCCTGGTGACACAGGGCGTCTTCACCGCCGTCATGACGCTGGCCGTGGTGCTGGCCGTCCAGCAGATCGAGGGCCACATCCTCCAGCCGTTCATCCTGGGCCGCGCGGTCCGCGTCCACCCGCTGGCCGTGGTGCTCTCCGTCGCGGCGGGCGGCATGGTGGCGGGCATCGGCGGCGCGGTCGTCGCGGTGCCGCTGGTGGCGGTGACCAACACGGTCGTGGGCTATCTGCGCGCCTACTCCCGCGAACAGCAGGCACTCCAGAACGCCGCCCACGCGCCGGCCCGTTCGGCGGAGGGATCCGGGGACACCGTCACCGCCAACGGCAACGGCACCGGCACCGGGAACACGGAGAGCCCCTCCACGAAGGGTGAGCCGGGTTCGTTCACATGAGCGCCGAACAAAGGCGGTTGAACGGCCCGAAGGGTCAACTTCCGCCAGTCGGCGACAGCTCGGAACACCGGGCCCGGAATATGCCCCCGGACTGATACACATGTCCCCCGAGCGCCTCAGGGGAGTTGAGCACATGGATCGCCAAGCCCTGGCACTGGAAATGCGTGACCTGCGGGAACGGGTCACCGGAGTCACCGACACCGCCGTGGCCGCCGTCGACGGACTGCTCATCGCCGCCGACACCGCCGAATCGATCGACCCCGAGGGCCTCGCCGCCCTCGCGGCGGCCGGTCTCGGGCTCGCGCGCCGGACCGCCCACGCCGCCGGCCGCGGCGGCCTGTGCCGGACGGTCACCTACGGCAGCCACGGCTGCGCCGCGGTCTACGCCGTCGGCGACACCGCGCTGATGGTCGTCCTCGGCGACGAGGGCATGGACGTCGACGCCCTGCACCGGGCGAGCCGGCCGACCCTGCGCCGGATCGACTCCATCCTCACCGAGGAAGCACCGGAAGGAGTCTGAGGAGCCGTCAGGAGCCCGAAGGCGCCCGAAGAAGGCGGAGTGAGTGGGGCCCCTCTCCCCCCGGGGAGGGGCCCCGGCCGCGCTACTCCGTGCGCAGCCCGTCCGGTCGCATCAGCCGCAGCAGGGGCGGCAGGCTGAGCAGCGTCACCGCGAGGACGACCGCCGCGCCGACGCCGGTCATGGACAGCACGCTCGGCCAGTCCACCCGCACGCTCGTGCTCGTCATCCGCAGCAGGACCGTGCCCAGCGTCAGCCCTACCACCACCGAGAGCAGCAGGCCCAGCGCGATCGGGATCGCCGTCTGCCACAGCACCGACAGGCTCAGCGTGCGCCGCCGGGTGCCGAAGGCGACCAGCGCCGACAACAGCTTCTTGCGCTCGCGCAGTTGCTCCAGCTGCGACACCAGCAGGCTCGCCCCGATCAGCGCCAGCACGCAGGTGGCGCCCACGAACAGGCCGGTGCGGATGGCGGCGAACCGGTCCGACTCCTTGACCGACTGCCAGACCATGGGAATGGACAGTGGGTCGATCTCCGCCGCCGTGTTGCGCACCAGGTCGCGCACGTCGGGCACGGAATCGTCGAGGTTCAGATAGAGCTCGCCGCGCAGCGCCCGCGCGTCGGCGGCCGGCAGTGCCCCCGGCGTGATCATGAAGCCACCGCGCACCCAGCCGGTCGGGCCCGTGCGGGGCTTCCCCTGCTTCAGGCCCGACGGCACCACCCAGGGGGCTTCCGCGCTCCCCTCGCAGCCGTCGGCGCACCCCGGGTCGAGATACAGCGTGCGGCCCGGCTTGGCGAGCTTCGGCGTGGCGTCGTCGGCGGCGTCGAACTCACCGCCGCGCACGGCGAACACGTCGCCGTCACGGCAGGAGGGCAGGGTCGCCAGCTTGCGCAGCGACGCGCAGTCCGCGACGGCCACCTCCGTGGTGTTGAGCGCGTCCTTGCGGCGGTCCCCGAGGTAGCCCTCCGAGTAGGCGTAGACCTGCCGTACGCCCTCGGTGCTCCGGAGCTTGCCGGCCGCCCGGTCGAGCGGCGTCCTGTTGGTCACGGACACCTGCATCTGCGCCAGACGGGTGTCGTAGCCGGTTTCCTCGGCGTAGTCGCCGTCCACCCCGGCGAACAGCATCTGGAGGGCGATCGCGCCGGCCACCGCGACCGCGATGCCGTTGACCATGCGGGCCGCCGTGCCGCTGCTCAACTGGAGCCGGCGAACGGCCAGTTGCCAGGCCACGCCGCCCCCGCCGAGCCGGCCGACGACCGACTCGACGATCCACGGCAGCAGCGCGGTCACACCGACGAGCAGCAGGATGACACCGCCGACGACCAGATACTGGTTGAAGTCGCCGCTGCCGCGGCCCTGGCCGATCATCGGGGCGAGCATCCCGAGCCCGGCCAGCGGCAGCAGCAGCCGCCACCACAGCCGGCGCCGGGCGGGCTTCGCCGTACGCACCACGCCGAGCGGTTCGATGACGACCCCGCGCAGCGCGAACAGCGTGACCAGGACGGCCGCCGTCGGTACGGCGAGGGAGACCAACAGGGCCAGCGCGGGGGAGGGGTTGAGATAGCTCGGGAAGACGCTGATGTCGTACACCTCGACCGAGCCCGCCAGTTCGCGGCCGAGCAGGAAGAAGACCGTGCCGAAGACGAGTCCGAGCACCGAGCCCGCGAGGGCCTCGCCGGCCGCGATCCGCCGGGTGGAGCGGCTGTCCGCGCCGACCAGCCGGAGCGCCGCGAGCCGCCGGTCGCGCCGCTCGCCACCGAACCGCACGGCCGCGGCGATGAACACGGCGACCGGCATCAGCAGCACCACGAAGACGACCAGGATCAGCAGGAGCAGCACCGGGTCGGTGTTCTCCTCGCTCGTGATCGGCTCCCCGTACCGGTCGATGCGGTCGACACGGCCGGTGTTGATCCCCCGGTCCGCCAGCCCCTCGGCGCCCCGGTAGAAGGCGAGTTCGGCGGAACCGATCAGCCCGCTCTCGCCGATCGTGCCGACGATCCGGTCCTTCAGGCGCTCCCGCAGCAGCTTCCCGCCGTCCGACGCCAGGAGCTCCTTCAGCGCGGGGGAGACCATCATCTCGCCCGGCGCCGGGAACCTCGTCAGGCCGGGCGCCAGCGGTGCCCGCGGGCCCTCGGGCTCCAGCTCCCGTCCCCGTACCTCCTTGTCACGGAAGGTGGTGCCGGCGTCGGCGATCAGCAGGGTGTCGTCCGCCTTCGGGATGACCTTGCCGCCGCTGTAGGTGAAGTCCCGGCGCGCCGCCTCCCGGTCGTCCCGGACCGACAGCGCGTTCGGCAGGGCGGTCGTCAGCAGCAGCAACGCCACCCCGAGCCCGACCCCGACCGCCGTCAGCAGCGCCCGGACCCACCCCTCGCGCCCTCCGGCGAACGCGAACCTGATCCCCATGGCAAGGTCCCTGGACCAGTGCCTCACGTTCATACGACGCGCTCCATGTCCCGTGACCTGCCGTCCCGGACGACGATCTCGCGGTCCGAGTAGGCGGCCACCCGTGCCTCGTGCGTGACCAGCACGACGGCGGCGTTGGTGGACCGGGCGGCGTCGGTGAGCAGGTTCATCACGCGCTCGCCGTTGAGGGAGTCGAGCGCGCCGGTCGGCTCGTCGGCGAACAGCACGCGCGGGTCGGTGACCAGCGCCCGGGCGACGGCGACCCGCTGCCCCTGGCCGCCGGAGACCTCACCGGGCCGCTTCTTCCTCAGGTCGTCTACTTCCAGCCGCTCCATCCAGGTGAGCGCGGTCCGCTCGGCGGCCTTGCGGGAGGCGCCGTTCAGCCGCAGCGGCAGCGCCACGTTCTCCACGCAGGTCAACTCGGGCACCAGCTGCCCGAACTGGAAGACGAACCCGAACTCCGAGCGCCGCAGCCGGCTGCGCTGGGCGTCGCTCATGGTCGCCATCTCGCGGCCCTGGTACGTGATCGACCCCGAGTCGGGCGTCACGATCCCGGCGAGGCAGTGCAGCAGGGTCGACTTCCCGGACCCGGAGGGGCCCATGACGGCGACGACCTCGCCCGGGTGGATGGAGAACTCGGCGCCGTCGAGGGCGACCGTGGGGCCGTAGGCCTTGTGGAGCTTGTCGGCGGCGAGCAGGGAACCGGCGGGATGCGTCACTTGGCCACCGCCTCGGCGAGCTTGTCGAGCCGCGCGGCCGTCAGCTCCAGCCAGCGCAGGTCCGCCTCCAGGTGGAAGAGGGCGTGGTCGCAGATGAGCTGGTCCGCCAGATCGCCCTTGCGTTTGCGCTCGGTGAGCATCCGCATCATGCGCAGGTGCTCGGCGCGCTGGGTGTCGAGGATCTCGCTCGCGTCGCGGCGCGTGAGCAGCGCGAGGACGACCTTCGTGTACAGGGTCGACTGGAGGTACGGCTCCGGCTTCTCGGGCGTCGCGAGCCACCGCTGTACGTCGGTGATCCCGGCCTCGGTGATCGCGTACCGCTTCCGCTCGGGCCCGCCGCCGGGCTCGATCCCGTCGACCTCCACGAGGCCGTTCTTCAGCAGCCGGGACATCGTCGAGTAGACCTGGCCGTAGTGGAGCGGCCGGTCGTGACCGAACTTCTCGTCGAAGGCGCGCTTCAGGTCGTAACCGTGACGCGGGCCGGACTCCAGGAGCCCCAGGAGAGTGTGACCGATGGACATGTCAAGCACTGTACACACCGTGTATACCCCGCATGTATACGTCGTGTGCGCAGAGCCCGGCGGAGGGTGTCGAGACGCAGGTGAGGGCCCATTGTCACGGTTCTGCTACACCGGACGAGGGCCCACTCCGATCCCTTCGGGAGCCCCTCAGGCCGACGGGGGTCCGGGCGTGGAGCCCCCGGGCGGCCGCCCGCGGCGGGGCAGCGGCCCCGCGTCCCCGGGCAGCCGCCCCGCCTCCTTCAGGGCCCTCCGCAGCAGGAACTCGATCTGCGCGTTGGCCGAGCGCAGATCGTCCCCGGCCCACCGCGCGAGCGCCTCGTACACCGCGGGATCCAGCCGCAGCAGCACCTGCTTGCGCTGCGGCCGGCCTTGAGGGGACGGCCCCCCGGAGGGACCGGTCACTGGTAGAGCGTCCCCGTGTTCAGGACCGGCTGCGGCGCCCGGTCGCCGCACAGCACCACCATCAGGTTGGACACCATCGCCGCCTTCCGTTCCTCGTCGAGTGTGACGATGTCCTGCTCGGTGATCCGGGTGAGCGCCGCCTCGACCATGCCGACCGCCCCGTCCACGATCTGGCGCCGGGCCGCGACGACCGCGCCGGCCTGCTGCCGCTGGAGCATCGCCGAGGCGATCTCGGGCGCGTACGCGAGGTGCGTGA
The DNA here is from genome assembly GCF_021173675.1 of Streptomyces lincolnensis. GTDB lineage: Bacteria > Actinomycetota > Actinomycetes > Streptomycetales > Streptomycetaceae > Streptomyces > Streptomyces lincolnensis_B. The sequence continues at coordinate 231,484 of NZ_JAIHON010000004.1, forward strand.
AGCGGGACTCGATGATGTGCACCCCGGCCGCCTCCACGCGCGCGTGCAGTTCGACCGCGAGCTTCTCGGTGATCTCCTCGGCGTTGCCGCGCAGTGAGAGCCCGTCCTCGTCATGGGCGTCGTAGGGGTACTCGATGGCGATGTGCCGCACGGCAGCCTCGGTCTGGGTGGCGACGAACTCCAGGAAGTCGTCCACCTCGAAGGTGGCCTGCGCGGTGTCCTCGACCCGCCACACCACGACCGCGGCGAGCTCGATCGGGTTGCCGTAGGCGTCGTTGACCTTGAGGACCGCGGTCTCGTGGTTGCGGACGCGGGTGGAGATCTTCTCGCGGGAGGTGAGCGGATTCACCCAGCGCAGCCCGTCCTCGCGGATCGTCCCCCGGTACCGCCCGAACAGCTGGACGACCCGGGCCTCCCCGGGCGCCACCGTGTTCAGACCGCACATGGCGACGAAGGCGGCCAGGGCGATGACGATGCCTACGACGATCAGGGCGGCCTTGGTGCCGGTCGCGCCGACGGCCGAGGCGCCCACGATCACCAGACCGATGCCGGCCAGCAGCCCGACCAGCCCCAGCAGCAGGGCGAGCCCGCCGCCGATGCTGTGCGCGGTGAACTCCCGGACGCGCGGTGCGGGCATCTCGGGTGCGTCGATGGTGGGTGTGGTGGTGGGTTCGGTGTCGTGCGTGGACATGATGGGTCCCCGTAATCTTGAGTCTAGCTAAGTGATAACACTTTAGCGCATGGCGACAACCCTTGTCGCCCCTCAGCCGTCGGTACCAGTGGGACGCGTGCTGATTGTCACGTCCGTAAAAGGCCGGATCGAAGACCCTTTGTCATATCAGGCGGTGTTAGCTTTCACAGCTGACGTGAGCCACGAACCTGTGTGACAGCAGCGAACGAAGCGGAGCGACGGAGCCATGGGACGAGCGGAAGAGAGACGAGCGCGGCAGCGCGGTGGCCGCCGCGCGGCGCCCCAGAGCTCGCCCGCGACCCCGGTGGCGGGTGTCGGCGGCCGGGCGGCGGCCCGCAGGGCGGCCAAGGGCGGCCGGGCCAAGGGCGGCAAGGGCCGAATACGCAGGCTGTTCACCTGGAAGAAGATCCTCGGCACCGTCTTCGGACTGTGCCTGCTCGGCATCGGCGCCTTCATCGTGCTGTACATGATGATCGGCATCCCGGAGGGGAACGCCGACGCCAAGGTGCAGAGCAACATCTACCAGTACAGCAACGGCAGCCTGCTGGCCCGTACCGGCACCCTGAACCGCGAGATCGTGGACCTGGCGCAGGTGCCCAAGCCCGTCCAGCGGACCTTCGTCGCCGCCGAGAACAAGACCTTCTACCAGGACTCCGGCGTCGACTTCAGGGGCACCGCGCGCGGTCTGTTCAACACGTTCACGGGCAAGGGCGCGCAGGGCGGTTCGACGATCACCCAGCAGTACGTCAAGAACTACTACCTGACCCAGGAACAGACCGTCACCCGCAAGCTGAAGGAACTGGTCATCTCGCTGAAGCTGGACCGCGAGAAGCCCAAGGACTACATCCTCGCCGGCTACATCAACACCAGCTACTACGGTCGTGGCGCCTACGGCATCCAGGCCGCCGCCCAGGCCTACTACCGGGTCGACGCCCAGGACCTCTCCGTCGAGCAGGGCGCCTACCTCGCCGCGCTGCTCCAGGCGCCGAACCAGTACGACTGGGCGATCGCCAGCGACGAGGGCAAGAGGCTGGTGCAGGCCCGCTGGAACTACGTCCTCGACAACATGGTCGAGGAGGGCTGGCTGAACAAGGGCGAGCGGGACGCCATGAAGTTCCCGGTGCCCGAGCCGCCCAGGAACGACCCCAGCATGGAGGGCCAGACCGGTTACCTGGTGAAGTCGGCCGACGCCGCGCTGGAGAGGCAACTGGTCGCCCAGGGCACCGCCGAGGACCTCAAGACGGCCCAGGCGATGGTCGACCAGGGTGGCTGGACCATCACCCTGAACATCGACAAGAAGAAGCAGACGGCGCTGGAGCGGGCCGTCACGACGCAGCTGAACAGCAAGCTGGACCCGAAGCGGCGGTCGGTGGACGCGGACGTCCAGGCCGGTGCCGCCTCCGTGAACCCCAAGACGGGCGCGGTCGTCGCGATGTACGGCGGCAAGAACTACCTGGACCACTACCTCAACAACGCGACCCGCACGGACTACCAGCCGGCCTCCACCTTCAAGCCGGTCATCCTCGCCGCCGCCCTGGAGGAGAAGGCCGAGACCCAGGACGGCAAGCCGATCACGGCGAACACGATCTACGACGGCACGAGCAAGCGCCAGGTCGTCGACGACGGCACCAAGGTCGGGTTCGCCCCGGAGAACGAGGACGACCAGAACTACGGGAAGATCACCGTCCAGCGGGCGATGAACGACTCCGTCAACTCCGTCTTCGCGCAGATGGGCGTCGACGTCGGCATGTCCGAGGTGATGAAGGTCGGGGGCCGGCTCGGTCTGGACACCAAGGGCCTCCAGGCGGTGCCCGCGCAGACCCTGGGCACCATGGGCGCGAGCCCGCTGGAGATGGCCGGCATCTACGCCACCCTCGACAACCACGGCCGGAAGGTCACCCCGGCGCTCATCAAGTCCGTCGAGCACAACACCCGGAAGGTCACCTTCCCCGACCCGGTCGGTGAGCAGGTCATCAGCCGCAAGGCCGCCGACACGGTCACCTCGGTGCTGACCGGCGTGGTCGACGACGGTACGGCCAAGAAGTCCGTGCAGGACAACGCCAAGCGCGACGGGCAGCAGGTCGCGGGCAAGACGGGTACCTCCGACGACAACAAGTCGGCCTGGTTCACCGGCTACACGCCCGACCTGGTCACCTCGGTCGGCCTGTTCGGCGAGGACGACAAGCCGCCGCACGCGCAGGTCCCGATGTACAAGGCGGGCGGCGAGCCCCGGGTCAACGGCGGTGGCTTCCCGGCGCAGATCTGGGCGGCGTACATGTTCGGGGTGGCGGCCCCGGACACCAAGTTCGACCTGGAGACCGACCAGGGCGCCGCGGTCCGGCCCACCGCGACGCCGACGATCACCCGGAGTCCGAGCGCGACCCCGTCGCGGACGCCGACGTCGGAGTCGCCGACGCCGACGAACTCCCCGACCCCGTCGAACTCGCCGACCCCGACCAGCTCCCCGACGCCGACGAACTCCCCGAGTCCCGACCCGGTCCCGACCCCGCCGGAGACGACCCCGCCGGCGGAGGGCGGGCCGGTGGACCCGTTCGACCCCGGCGACGATCAGTAGCCGCGGGACGGCGGAACAGCGCGAGAGCGCAAGAGGGGGCGGCCGGAACTCCGGCCGCCCCCTCTGTCGTCCTCGACGCCCCCCGGCGCCCAGGACGTCAGGACATGGTCACTTCCCAGTCCCAGTTGCAGTGGGTGAGCGTGGGCAGGCTGGCCTCCAGGCTGCCCTTCCAGTCGCCGACGCAGGCCTTGATGTTGACCGTGTGCCCTTCGCCCAGGTCCAGGTTGACGTCGCGCACCGAGTCCACGCCGTCCCGGTTGAAGTAGGTGTACGAGTGGAACCGTCCCTCGGACTGGTCCCACCAGCGGAAGAGGGCGACCGCGGAGTGCCCGTCCTTGACGGTGTCCTTGATGAGCAGGTGCTCGCCGTCGGCCTTCCAGGTCACCCGCGATCCGGCGGGGACGGTCTCGACGACCCGGTCGTACTGGTTCGCGTAGGCGACGCCGGCCTGGGTGCTCACCAGTACCGCGGTGCCGAGCACCGCGAAGACCCCCCGCTTGGCGATCTTGTGCATGTGTTCCCCCTTCATGGTCCCTGCGCGCGCTCGGTGACGGCTTGCGCGCACACTGTGTTCGAAAATATATGCGAGTTACGGGAGGGGTGCCAGTGATTTCTGTGGCAAGTGGGCGTGACGGGCGGTGACTTGGGGATCCTGAGAGTCGGATGAGAATTTCATTGACCATGACAACTGCGGTGACTCATGCTTCCCCTGTTGACGGGGAGGGGACTGAGACACCTCGTGCGCGGCACTGACCAGCCGGGCACGCTCATCAGCCCTTGATTCACGCTGCCTCACGGCCCGCGGGCTTTCGCCTGCCCGCGCCGTGGCGTACCGCCTCTCCCTTCCGTGCCCTCCGTCGGTCCGACGGAGTCCTGGCGGAAGGAGAATCCTTGAGGTTCCACAGACGAACGCGGGCACGGCTGGCCGCCCTGGCGGCCGGCGTGGTGTTCGCGAGCCTCGTCCAGTCCGTGGCCTGGGCCGACCAGCCCACGGCCCCGCCGCAGGACCCCACCCCCGGCCCGCGACGGACGGCCGCCGCGGCGAAGCCCCTGGCCGACGCGGTGCCGACGGACCGGCGCGCGGCCCTGCTGGGCACGTCCTGGAAGGAGTCCGGCGACCTCGCCCTTCGCGAATCCCGCGCTGAGCGGCGGCGGCCGCGCGATCGCGCAGGTCATGCTCGGTGTCACCACCCAGGAATCCAACATGTGGCAGGCCGCCCGCTCGGCCGTCCCCGGTGTCACCGCCAACCCGCTGATCGGCAACTACTACGGCATCGACCTCTACGACGGCGACTCGAACAACGACTGGGACGTCGACTTCGCCGAGGCGGACTGCGGCTACGGCATCACGCAGATCACGGACCACATGCGGATGGCCGGCCGGGAGGACGGACACGGTGGCGAGGCCTGGCCGTACCAGAAGCAGCGCGCCGCGGCCCTCGACTACACCGCGAACATCGCGGCGGGCCTGCAGACCCTGGTCTCCAAGTGGAACGAGACCCGCGCGGCGGGCCTGATCGCCAACCACGGGGCCAACGGACGCCCGGAGAACTGGTACTTCGCCCTGTGGGCCTACAACTCCGGCTTCCACCCCAAGGGTGCCGCGGGTCAGCCCTGGGGCCTCGGATGGGCCAACAACCCGGCCAACCCCGAATGGGACGCCGGACGGCTGCCGTTCCTGGAGAACGCCGCCGGGGGCGAGGACGCCAGTGCCGCCGCCCGCCCGCAGAACTGGCCCTACCAGGAGAAGGTCCTCGGCTTCGCCGCGCACCCGCCGTCCTTCCTGGAGTCCCCGGGCGTGATGGTCGCCGCCTTCCGCCCCTCCAGCTGGAACGGCACGGAGGAGGCGGTCGGCGTCAAGGGCAGCGCCAAGTACAACAGGGCGCACGTCAAGGCGCCCGAGAACGCGTTCTGCGACTCCTCCAACTCCTGCACACCGGGGAAGATCTCGGACGGGGCGTCCAACGACAGCGGCACCAGCGGCCCGTGCGGCCGTGAGGACTTCAAGTGCTGGTGGAACAAGCCGGTCACCTGGAAGAGCGACTGCATCGACACCTGCGGCTTCGAGTTCATCCGCTTCGGCGAGAGCACCCCGGAGGAGCCCGACGGCACCGCCTACCCGCCGGTCTGCACCACCACCGGCCTGCCGGACAACGCGCTCATCGTCGACGACGTCCCCGCGGGCACACCCGTGGTCAGGCCCGGCTGCACCAACTCCTGGAAGAACTCCGGCAGCTTCGGCTTCGGCTTCGCCAACAACGCCGTCGAGGTGGTGTATCCGGCCAAGTACAGGTCCTAGGCGAGGACCACCGCGGGAAGCGACCCGTCCTCAAGTGCCGTACGCGGCAGGTCGAGCGAGAAGACCCGTTCCGCCACGGTGAGGATCCGCCGCTCCGGCTCCCAGTCGTCGGGATCGGCCGTGCCGTCCGGCAGCAGCATGCCCGCCTCCCGCATGGCCGGCACCAGGAACGCGGGATCGGTGCCGCCGATCTGCTCGGCCTCCACCCCCGGCTCGAAGTCGGAGGCGATCTCCCCGTCCCGGGCGTGCACGAACCAGTACGGCGGGGTGCCGCTGTCCAGCAGCAGCACCGCGTCCGTGCCCCGGGACACGCGCCGCAGGAGACGGCGGTCGGTGCCCTCGGCGCTCGCGCGCTCCACGGCGAAGGCCCAGCCCCCGCTCGTGCCCAGCCGGGCGACGGGCCCCTCGTCCCGGGCGAGCCGCAGGGCCTCCTCGGGGGACACGGACGGCAGGATCCGCTCGGGGTCGGAGCCCATCCGGCGGACCAGTTCCGCCACATCCAGTCCCCTGGCGAAGGTGACGCAGTACGCGTCGAAGACATCCCGGATCCATGCGATGCCGTCCACAGGGCTCTCTCACCTTCGCCGTCGTACGCGCATTCGTCGTACGCGCGGTGTCATCATGTCCGGTTCAGCTCGAACCAGACCACCTTTCCGGTGCTCAGCCGGGTCGCGCCCCAGCGCCGGGCCAGCCGGTTCACCAGGTACAGGCCGCGCCCGCCCTCGTCCGTGGCGCGGGCCTGCCGGAGCCTGGGCAGCTGCGGCACGTCGTCGCCCACCTCGCAGCGCAGTACGTCGGTCCGCAGCAGCCGGAGCGTGATCGGCCGCGTGGCGTACCGCACCGCGTTGGTCACGACCTCGCTGACCAGCAGCTCCACCGAGTCGCTGAGATCCTCCATGTCCCACCGGGACAGCGCCCGCCGGGCCAGCCGGCGCGCCCGCCCGGGCGCCATCTCCTCCGGCTCCAGGAACCAGTACGCCACGTCGCTCGGCGCGATCCCGTCGAAGCGGGCCGCGAGCAGCGCGATGTCGTCGTCCCGGTCGCCCGGACCGAGCATGTCGAGCACCTCGTCGCACAGCGCTTCCAGCGGCGGCGGATGGTCGGGCCCGGTCAGCTGCGCGGTCGCGGCGAGCTTCTCCCGCAGCTGCTCTATCCCGGTCCACACGTCCCTCAGCCGCGACTCCACCAGCCCGTCGGTGTAGAGCAACAGGGTCGCCCCGGCGGGCGCGTCGAGTTCCACGGCCTCGAAGTCGACGCCGCCGACACCGATCGGCGCGCCCGGCGGCACCCGCAGCACCTCGGCCCGGCCGCCCAGGTGCAGCAGCACGGGCGGGGGATGGCCGGCGTTGGCGATGGTGATCCGGTGCGAGACCGGGTCGTAGACGGCGTAGAGGCAGGTCGCCATCCGGTCGGTGCCCAGCCGCTGGGCCTGCTCGTCAAGGTGGTGCAGGACCTCCTGCGGGGGCAGGTCCAGCCCGGCCAGGGTCTGGGCCGTCGTCCGCAGCTGGCCCATGATGGCCGCGCTGGTCATGGAGTGGCCCATGACGTCACCGACCACCAGCGCCACCCGGCTGCCCGGCAGCGGGATCGCGTCGTACCAGTCGCCGCCGACGCGCGCGGTCTCCGCGGCGGGCAGATAGCGGGACGCCAGCCGTACGCCGGTCGGCCGGGGGAGTGTCTCGGGCAGCATGGTGCGCTGGAGCTCGTCGGCGATGTACGCCTCACGGCCGTAGAGCACCGCCTTGTCGATGCCGAGCGCGCTGTGAGTGGCCAGCTGGGCCGCCACGAGCAGGTCGTCGGGCTCGAAGGCGAGCCGGTCGGGACGGCGCAGGAAGAGCGCCGCGCCGATCACCCGGCGTCGGCCGCGCAGCGGGGCGAGGATCGCGCGCTGCCCGGTCGGTACGACGAACTCGCCGCCCTCGCCGAGCAGTTCGGGCAGCGCGGCTCGCGCGGCGGGCGTGTCCGTGAAGACCGGACGCACCCCGCGCAGCACCTCGGCGAGCGCGCTGCCGGGCGTCACCTCGCACAGCTCGGTGCCGATCGTGTCCAGTTCGTTCGGCTCCGGCTGGAACAGCGGGGAGGAGCCGCCGTCGGTGTCCCGCTCCTCCGGGATCCGGTCGCTGCGCCGCAGCCGCAGCACCAGGGGACCGGTGGGCCGTTCGTCGCCCACCGGCAGCGGGTCGCGCAGATACACCAGGATCGCGTCCGAGAACGTCGGCACGGTCGCCCGGCACAGTCCCATCACGATCTCGTCCAGGTCGAGTCCGCGGGCGATCCGCCGGGTCGCGGCGCCCACGAACCGCAGCCGGTCCCCGTCCCGCCGCATCGGCGTGGGGCGGCCGGGCGGCAGGCTCTGCCCGGTGCGCCGCTCCGGATCGTCCGCCGTCGCGGCGGCCGCCTCCGGCTCGGTGACCGGCTGGACCGGAATGCCCTCGGGCAGCGGCCGCGGGCGGTGCGTGTCGGGCTCGGCGGCGACCGGCTGCGAGTGCTCGGGGTCGGTCCCGGCGGGGTTGTTGTCCATGCCGCTCGATGTCGTCGTACCGGACGTGGTCGTGGCGGGCCCGGAGGGCGGGGGGTCGCCCGCGCGGGCCTGTACCGGCAGGGCACCGGCGCCGGGCGTGTGCGACGGCGCGTCCGCGTCCTGGGGACGGGACGGCGTCGAGGTACGCAGGTACGCCCCGCGACCTTCCGCGGGGTCGACGCCCGCCTGGGGGCGTTCGAAGGAGGTCGGCTGCTCCGTCACGCGTGTCGAATCCGTCCGTCCGGGGCTGCGCGCCGCGCGCGCAGTTGGTCCCGCCGAAAACCCGATACCCGGAATAGGTGTCCCCGGAACGGGTTTTCCGCGTGGTCAGGGGCTGTTCCCGTGCCACCGGCGAACCGTACGCGGTTCCCGGGGCCCGCGTCACCAGTGCCGCAGGCCCGGCCGGTGTTGCCCTCGTACCCCTCGCTCACGTCCTGCCGCCCCTCGGTGACGATCGGTCAAGCCCAGCGCGTGCTCCGGCAGTTGCAGTTGCGCGCCCTTGCGGAGGACGATCCTACGTTTCTCGCCCGGGGGCGCATCAAGGGTCTCATGAGGACAGATGCGCGGGCGTACGGTCCCAGTCCTCCGGAAGAGACGGGACGGACCAGGACGGATCGGGACGCCAGTGCTGCCAGCCGTCCGAGAACGGCGGCCCCCAGGCCCGGATCACCTCCACCGCGGCACGCCCCGCGTCCCGTACCCGCCGGGCGAGTTGCCCGTCCACCAGGCCGTCCCGCTGCGCCTGCGCGAACTCGTCCTCGTCCCGCCAGTGCCAACTGCGGTCCGGATGGACCGAGATGTCCAGGAAGTGATCCTCGGAGTCCACCCCGCCGGCCCAACGCACCAACGGCTCCTCCAGGTTCACGTACCAGTTCTTGAACCGCCAGCCCGGCTCCCAGAACAGCCACACCGACCACGGCTCACCCGGCCGCGCCAGTTTCAGCACACCCGTGCCGAACCAGCGGTCGCGCTGCACCGAACGCGGCTTGGTGTAGCGGCTCTCCAACGGCTCGACATGCACGGGCGTCCCGTCGGCCAGCACCGGCTTCACACACTCGGTGCCCGGTGCCATCCACACGGCGAGCAGCTCGTCGTCGTCGCGCACGACGGTGACGGGACGCGCGATGTGGAAGCGCGCGCCGCCGTTCTCCCGGTAACGCCACAGGATCTGACTCCCGGGCGCCCAGAATCCCGCCGACCCGTCCGCTTCCACTCCGGCTCTCACCGCTCCACCGTCTGCCATGCACAGATATTAGGTGCCCAGGACATACGACGCTGCGGCGCGCGTCACGGTTCACGCGCCCGGCGCGCGCGGTTCGCGAACGGTTACGGATGCGTCATCCGCAGGACATCCAACGCCTCGTCGAGCTGCGCCGCGGTGAGGTCGCCGCGCTCGACGTAGCCGTTCTCCTCGACGACCTGACGGATGGTCTTCCGCTCGGCCAGCGCCTTCTTGGCGACCTTGGCGGCCTCCTCGTAGCCGATGTACTTGTTGAGCGGGGTCACCACGGACGGCGAGGACTCGGCGTACTCCCGCGCCCGCTCGCGGTCGGCGACGATGCCGTCCACCGTACGGTCGGCGAGCAGCCGCGACACGTTGGCGAGCAGCCGGATCGACTCCAGCACGTTCTTGGCGATGACCGGCAGCATGACATTGAGCTCGAAGTTGCCTGCGGCACCTGCCGTGGCGACGGTGGCGTCGTTGCCGACGACCTGCGCGGAAACCATGAGGACAGCCTCCGGGATGACCGGATTGACCTTCCCCGGCATGATCGACGAGCCCGGCTGGAGGTCCGGAAGGGCGATCTCAGCGAGGCCCGTGCGCGGCCCGGACGCCATCCACCGCAGATCGTTGGCGATCTTCGTCAGTCCTACGGCGATCGTCCTGAGCTGCCCGCTGGTCTCGACGATGCCGTCCCGGGCACCCTGCGCCTCGAAGTGGTCCCGGGCCTCGGTGAGTGGCAACCCCGTGGCGCGGGCGACCTCCTCGATCACGGCGGCGGCGAACCCGGGCGGCGTGTTGATGCCGGTCCCGACGGCCGTACCGCCGAGCGGCAGCTCGGCGAGCCGGGGCAGCGACGCCTCCAGCCGCTCGATCCCGTACCGCACCTGCGCCGCGTACCCGCCGAACTCCTGCCCCAGCGTGACCGGCGTGGCGTCCATGAGATGGGTCCGCCCCGACTTCACGACATCGGCGAACTCCTCGGCCTTCCGGGTCAGGGACGCGGCGAGGTGGTCGAGGGCCGGGATCAGGTCACGGGTGACGGCGGCGGTGGCGGCGATGTGGATGGAGGACGGAAAGACATCGTTGGACGACTGCGAGGCATTGACGTGATCATTCGGATGCACGTCCCGCCCGAGCCGCTCGGTGGCCAGGGTCGCGATGACCTCGTTGGTGTTCATGTTGGACGACGTCCCCGACCCGGTCTGGAACACATCCACCGGGAAGTGCTCGTCCCACGTCCCCTCCGCGACCTCCCCGGCCGCCTCCTGGATCGCCTCCGCGATGTCCTTGTCCAGCACCCCGAGCCCGGCGTTCACCTTCGCCGCCGCCCCCTTGATCCGCGCCAGCGCCTCGATGTGCGCCCGCTCGATCCGCTGCCCGGAGATCGGAAAGTTCCCAACGGCCCGCTGCGTCTGCGCCCGCCACTTCGCCTCGACGGGAACGCGGACCTCACCCATGGAGTCGTGCTCGACCCGGTATTCGCTCATACCCGGTACAGCGAACGGAAGGACGCGGATGTTCCGGACGAGGCCCGACGCCGCTTCTTTTCAGCCCACCCGGAGCGTGAGGCCGACCCCCGGCCCCGGCCTCCGGCCGGGCCGGTTGTTCCCACCCGCACCACCCGTACAACTTTCGCGGTCGGGTGCGGGTGGCCCTTGTGGGGGTGCAGGGCCGTCGGCGGGTGCGGGTGGCGCTGGTGAGGGGTGTGGCCCTCGTAGGGATGCCTCGCCGTTGGCGGATGCGGGTGGTCGTGGCGCGGGGAGATGACGCGGTTGGCGGATGCGTCGGTGAGGCGTCGGCTTCCCTGGCCCAGGTACTTTCAGCCCGTCCGGCGTGTGAGGCTGCGGGCTTTGCCGTCCCGATCCCTCACCCGCCCGGCACTTTCAGCCCGTCCGGCGTTTGAGGACGAGGCCCCTTCAGGGCCGATCGGGGGTCCAGGGGGCGGAGCCCCCTGGGCGGGGTCGAAGGGGCGGCAGCCCCTGGGGATGGGACGGGTAGGGGCGGCGGGGGCGAAAAACACCCCGCCGCCCCACACCGCTACGCCAGCCCAGGCCCCCGCACCGGAATCGACGTGAACGTGGGCGCGGGCGCCGGATCCTGGAAGAAGTCGTTGCCCTTGTCATCGACGACGATGAACGCGGGGAAGTCCTCGACCTCGATCTTCCACACCGCCTCCATCCCGAGCTCCTCGTACTCGACGACCTCGACCTTCTTGATGCAGTCCTGCGCGAGCCGAGCGGCCGGGCCGCCGATGGACCCGAGATAGAACCCGCCGTGCGCGTCACACGCCTCGGTGACCTGCCTGCTCCGATTCCCCTTCGCCAGCATCACCTTGGACCCACCGGCCGCCTGGAACTGCTCGACGTAGGAGTCCATACGGCCGGCCGTGGTCGGCCCGAAGGAACCCGACGCGTAGCCCTCGGGCGTCTTCGCCGGCCCCGCGTAGTACACCGGGTGGTCCTTCAGGTACTGCGGCATCTCCTCCCCCGCATCCAACCGCTCCTTGATCTTGGCGTGCGCGATGTCCCGCGCCACGACGAGCGGCCCGGTGAGAGAGAGCCGGGTCTTCACCGGGTACTTGGTCAGTTCGGCGAGGATGTCGTCCATCGGCTGATTGAGATCGATCTTCACGACGTCGGACGCCTCATCGAGGTGCTCGTCCGTCGTCTCCGGCAGGAACCGCGCAGGATCGGTCTCCAACTGCTCCAGGAACACACCCTCCGCGGTGATCTTCGCGACGGCCTGCCGGTCGGCGGAGCAGGACACGGCGATGGCCACCGGACAGGACGCCCCGTGCCGGGGCAGCCGCACCACCCGCACGTCGTGGCAGAAGTACTTCCCGCCGAACTGCGCCCCGATCCCGATCTTCTGCGTCAGCTCGAAGACCTTCTCCTCCAGGTCCTTGTCCCGGAAGCCGTGCCCGAGCGGCGACCCCTCACCGGGAATCTCGTCCAGGTAGTGCGCGGAGGCGTACTTCGCGGTCTTCAGCGCGTACTCGGCGGACGTACCCCCCACGACGATCGCCAGGTGGTACGGCGGACAGGCGGCCGTACCCAGCGAACGGATCTTCTCCTCCAGGAACTTCATCATGGAGGCCTCGTTCAGGACGGCCTTCGTCTCCTGGTAGAGGAACGACTTGTTGGCGGAGCCACCGCCCTTGGCCATGAAGAGGAACTTGTAGGCGCCGCCGTCGGTGGCGTACAGCTCGATCTGGGCCGGCAGGTTCGACCCGGTGTTCTTCTCGTCCCACATGGTCAGCGGGGCCATCTGCGAGTACCGCAGGTTCAGCCGGGTGTAGGCGTCGTAGATCCCCCGGGACAGGGCCTCTTCGTCGCCACCGGAGGTCAGCACGTTCTGTCCGCGCTTGCCCATGACGATCGCCGTGCCGGTGTCCTGGCACATCGGCAGCACGCCCGCCGCCGCGATGTTCGCGTTCTTCAGCAGGTCCAGCGCGACGAACTTGTCGTTGCTCGACGCCTCGGGGTCGTCGATGATGCGCCGCAGCTGCGCGAGATGCGCGGGCCGCAGATAGTGCTGGATGTCATGGATGGCCTCCTCGGCGAGCTTGCGCAGCGCCTCCGGCTCGACCTTGAGGAAGGTGCGCCCGTCGGCCTCGAAGGTGGAGACACCTTCGGAGGTCACCAGCCGGTAGGGGGTGGTGTCCTCTCCCATGGGGAGCAGATCGGTGTACGCGAACTCAGGCATCTCGCCCATTCCTCACTCGACAGACGGCGCGCTGGCCTCCATGGGCAGCGTCCACCAGGTTAGAACCTGCCACCGACAGTGCTCTGGTGAGGCAACCCTCACTTGACCTGTCTCCCGGCCCGGTATGTGACCGGTCAATGTTTTCCACAGCCCCTAGTCGCGATCTATCGCGTTTGGGTACGGTGTTCCCGTGGACCTTCAGAAGAAGACCGAACCGCCGGCCACCGCCATGCGCGCCTCGGACGCCGAGCGCGACCGCATCGCCGACATGCTGCGGGAGGCCCTCGCCGAGGGGCGCCTGACCGCCGACGAGCACGCCGAGCGCGTCGAGGGGGTGCTCAACGCCAAGACGGTCGGCGAACTGGAGGTCTTCATACGGGACCTGCCGGCCGCGCACCGGCAGCACGTCGGCCCGGCGTACGCCCCGGCCCCGAACCGCCCCACGGACGCGATCCCGCACGAACCCGACGACAACGTGGTGGCGGTCTTCGGCGCCGCGGTCCGCAAGGGCCGCCGCCGCGCCGGCCGCCGTATCCACGCCTACGCGATCTTCGGCTGCGTCGAGATCGATCTCAGCGAGGCGATCTTCGAGTACCGCCAGGTCGTGATCAAGGCGTTCGCGGTCTTCGGCACGGTCGAGGTCCGCGTCCCGGAGAACGTCTCGCTGCGCAGCGCGGGCGGCGGCGTGCTCGGCAACTTCGAGGTGGACTCGGTCGACTCGACCGACGCCGACGCCCCGGTCGTCTTCGTGGACGGCTGGGCCGTCCTGGGCAACGTCGAGGCGCGGCCGAAGCGCGGCAAGCTCGTCGCGGACATTCTCGATCGCGTGCAGCACAAGCTCGACAAGAGTTTGCGCAAGCATTTCGATCATTGACGGTTGTGAATTCGACGGCGTGTGGAGCGAACGGATCCCCGTGGCGCTCGCGCACACAGGCGCACGTAAGCACCCGGAATCCAGCGGTTCGGAACTCAGTGCATAGGCGCGCGCACAGCGGGTAGGGCTTGCTGCATCGTCTCTCGCTCGCGAAGCCGTCGTCAGGAGTAGACCGTGCTGCAACCGCCGCATTCGTCCCTGCAGGTAGCTGCCGTTCCGGCCCAGCGGGTGCCAGTGCGGGACAGGGACCAAGACGCACCCTGGCACACCGAGGCGGTGTGCCGGCGTGACGAGGCCGGCCTGTTCTTCGCACCCTCCAAAGAACCCACCGCCGCCCGGCTCTCCCGCGAGGAGGCCGCGAAGCGTGTCTGCGGGGGCTGTCCCGTCATGGTCGAGTGCCGCGAGCACGCCCTCCTCCAACCCGAGCCCTACGGCGTCTGGGGCGGCCTGACAGCGGCAGAGCGCCGAGTGGTCCTCGCCCGGCGCCGGCGTCGCGACCTGGAACTCAAGAAGGCGAGGACGGCGAACCGCATAGCCGCGGCGGGCTGACCGGCCGCACCGCGTGGCGTCGAGAGGGCGCCCCCACCGCACCGGGGGCGCCCTCTCGACGATCCGCACCGCCGCGGCGGCTACGGCACTACTTCGCGCGGTCGAAGTCGATCGCGCTGTAGGCCCGCAGCTTGCTCAGCCGGTGCTCGGAGTCGATCCTCCGCACGGTCCCCGACTTGGACCGCATCACGATGGAGTCGGTCGTGGCCGTCTCCGACCGGTACCGGACACCCCGCAGCAGCTCGCCGTCGGTGATGCCCGTGGCGACGAAGAACACGTTCTCCCCGGACACCAGGTCGTCGGTCATCAGCACCCGGTCGAGGTCGTGCCCGGCGTCGATCGCCCGCTCCCGCTCGGCGTCGTCCTTGGGCCACAGCTTCCCCTGGATCGTGCCGCCCAGGCACTTCACGGCACAGGCGGAGATGATCCCCTCGGGCGTGCCGCCGATCCCGAGCAGCAGATCGACGCCGGTGCCCTCGCGCAGCGCCAGGATCGACCCGGCCACGTCGCCGTCGGAGATCAGCTTGATGCGCGCCCCGGTGTCCCGGATCTCCTTGATGATGCCCTCGTGCCGCGGCCGGTCGAGGATGACGACGGTCACGTCCTCCGGCGTGGAGCGCTTGGCCTTGGCGACCCGGCGGATGTTCACGGACACGGGCGCGTCGATGTCGACGAAGTCGGCGGCCTCGGGCCCGGTGACCAGCTTGTCCATGTAGAAGACGGCGGACGGGTCGAACATGGAGCCGCGGTCGGCCGCCGCGAGGACGGCGATCGCGTTGGTCATGCCCTTCGCCGTCAGCGTGGTCCCGTCGATCGGGTCGACGGCGATGTCGCACTCCGGTCCGGTCCCGTCACCGACCCGCTCGCCGTTGAAGAGCATCGGCGCCTCGTCCTTCTCGCCCTCGCCGATGACGACGACGCCGTTCATCGACACGGTGTGGACGAGGGTCCGCATGGCGCGCACCGCGGCGCCGTCGGCTCCGTTCTTGTCGCCCCGGCCGACCCAGCGGCCCGCGGCCATCGCCGCGGCTTCGGTGACCCGGACGAGTTCCAGGGCGAGGTTCCGGTCGGGGGCCTCGGAGGGGACTTCGAGCTCGGACGGCAGATGATGATGCTCGGTCATCGGAGCGCACCTTTCTGATACGACGACGGCCGGATGAGGGTTCGACCGTCGACTCTATCGTCAGTCCGACAAAATGAGCAGGGGACCCCACGGATGAGCGGACCGGGCACCTGCGACGATAGGGGCGTGGCAGGTTCGAACGGTAAGCAGAAGTCGGTCCGCAACATGGTCCTCTCGCTGGGGGTGACCATCCTCGCGGCGGGAGTCGTGTATCTCTTCGTCCCGCACGACGACTCCACCCCGGACCTCCCGAAGGTCGACTACCGCGTCGAGCTGCTCACGGCCCGGCGCGCGGCCTCCTACCCGGTGGCGGCGCCCGAGCCCCTGCCCACCGGCTGGAAGGCGACCTCCGTGCGCTTCGACGGCGAGCAGTTCGACGTCTGGCATCTGGGCTTCCACTCCTCCGACGGTCAGTACGTGCAGGTCGAACAGTCGACTCAGAAGCCGTCGGCGTTCATCGACGAGGCCACTCAGGGCGGCGAGGAGTCCACGACCACCCGCCGGATCGACGGCCGGACCTGGACGCGGTACACCGGCGGCCGCTACGACGCCCTGGTGCTGGAGGAGAAGGGCTCGACCACGGTGGTGGCGGGCACGGCCTCGCTCGCGCAGCTGGAGAAGATGGCCGGGGCGCTGAAGACGACGTGACGCATGCGGAAGGGCCCCCGGCGCGGATGCCGGGGGCCCTTCTCATGTGCCACGTCTTACGTGTCACACGGGGCGTGTGTCACGCCGCCGGAACTCAGACCGTGGTGACGACCTCGTCGTACGCCAGACGCGGGGAGCGCGGGTACCAGGCGTCCTCGCCCGGCTTGCCGATGTTGACGACCATCAGCGGGGTGTGGTCGTCGTCCAGGAACTCCTTGCGGACGCCCTCGAGGTCGACGCCGGTCATCGGGCCGGCGGCCAGACCCGCGGCGCGGACGCCGATGATGAAGTACGCGGCCTGGAGGGCGGCGTTCATGCCGGCGGCGGACTCACGGGCCGGGCGCTCGCTGAAGAAGAGGTCCTTGGCCTGCGGGAAGGCCGGGAACAGGTGCGGCAGCTCCTCGTGGAACTCGTTGTCCGCGGAGAGGATCGCGACCAGCGGGGCGGTGGCGGTCTTGGCCTGGTTGCCCTCGGCCATGTGCCGCACGAGGCGCTCGCGGGCCTCGGGGGAGCGGACCAGGGTGATGCGCAGCGGGGTCTGGTTGAAGGCGGTCGGGCCGTACTTGACCAGGTCGTAGATCGCCTGCACCTGCTCCTCGGTCACCGGTTCGTCGGTGAACGTGTTGGCGGTGCGGGCCTCGCGGAACAGCAGGTCCTGGGCGGCGGAGTCAAGAACGAGAGACATGGTGAACCTTCTGGGGACGCACGTCGGACCCCGAAACGGACCGGGGGCCGGTTGACGTCCTCGACCGTACGACAGTGAAGTTCAACCTTCAACTAAAGCCGGAGCAGGGTGACCCGCTTCACAGGTCGCACGCCCTGAGCCCTACGCGGAGTCGCCGCCGCCGGAGCCGTCCTCGTCCGTGTCCCCGTCCCCGGAATCCTCGGCGAGCGCCGCGTCCAGCCGGGCCCGCGCCCCGTCCAGCCACCGTCGGCACACCTTGGCCAGCTCCTCGCCCCGCTCCCAGAGCGCGAGGGACTCCTCCAGCGTCGTACCGCCCGCCTCCAGCCGCCGTACGACCTCGATCAGCTCGTCCCGCGCCTGCTCGTACCCGAGCGCCTCGGTCACGGCCGCCGTCTCCTCCACCTTGCTGGTCATCCGCCCACCCTATGCACCGACTCGGACATCGAATCCCCCCGCACGCCGCTCACGTGTCGCCTAAGCGTCGACCCGGACGACGAACTCGCCCTCGGCCACCCGCGCCCGCAGGACCTCGTCCCCGGACACCTCACCGGGACCGCGCACGACATGCCCGTCGGACCTCTGGAGCACGGCGTACCCCCGCTGCAGGGTCGCGGCGGGGGAGAGGGCCACCACGCGCGCGTGGGTGTGCGTCAGCTCCGAGTCGGCGCGGTCGAGGAGATGCCCGACGGTGCGCCGGCCGCGGTCGAGCAGGGAGGCCACGTGGTCCGCCCGCTCGTCGATCATCCGGTGCGGATCCTCTATCGACGGCCTGGCGAGCGCGTGGGCGAGCCCGCGCTCCTCCCGGTCGACGAACGCCACGACACACCGCCGGGCCCGGTCCCGCAGCATCCGCACCCGCTCGTACTCCTCTCCGACATCCGGTACGACCTTCTTGGCGGCGTCGGTGGGAGTGGAGGCCCGCAGGTCGGCGACGTGGTCCAGCAGTGGATTGTCCGGCTCGTGCCCGATGGCGGACACCACCGGCGTACGGCACTCGGCGACGGTCCGCACGAGCTGCTCGTCGGAGAACGGCAGCAGATCCTCCACGCTGCCCCCGCCACGGGCGACGATGATCACGTCGACGTCGTCGAGCGCGTCGAGCTCCTTGACGGCCTGCACGACCTGCGGCACGGCGTGCACGCCCTGCACGGCGACATTGCGCACCTCGAAGCGGACGGCCGGCCAGCGGTGCCGGGCGTTCTCCAGGACGTCCCGCTCGGCCGCCGAGGCCCGCCCGCACACCAGCCCCACGAGCTGCGGCAGGAACGGCAACGGCTTCTTCCGCTCGGGCGCGAACAGCCCCTCCGCGGCCAGCGACTTCTTCAACCGCTCCAGACGCGCGAGCAGTTCACCCACTCCCACGGGCCTTATCTCGGCGGCCCGCAGCGACAACTGCCCCCGGGGCGCGTACCACTCGGGCTTCGCCTGGACGACCACCCGGGCGCCCTCGCTCACCACATCGGCGACCGCGTCGAACACCTGCCGATAACAGGTGACGCTCACCGAGATGTCGTACGACGGATCACGCAGCGTCAGGAACACGACCCCCGCACCCGGCCGGCGCGACAACTGGGTGATCTGCCCCTCGACCCACACGGCGCCGAGCCGATCGATCCACCCGCCGATGAGCCGCGACACCTCGCCGACCGGCAGGGGCGTTTCCGCGGACGTGTTGAGAGCCATGCCGCGAGCGTAACGGCAGGGTCCGACAACGCACCGTCACCGCCCGCCCCTACTCGCTTTCCGGCCCACGCCCCCGCTGGGCCACCAGCACCGCCACCCCGACCCCGAACCACACCGCCCCGACCACCTGCGCGGCCCGCGACGCCTCCACGATCACGGCGACCGTGATCACCGCACCGACGACCGGGACCAGCACATGCCGCCACCAGCTGACCGGTCCGCCCCGCCGTCGTACCGCGAACCAGCCGACCACGCTCGCGTGCAGGAGCGTGAAGGCCGTGAGCGCGCCGATGTCCACCACCGAGACCAGGTGGTCCATGCCGTCGTCCCGGCGGGCCGCCCAGACCGCCGCGACCAGGGTGATGACGGCCGCGCACAGCAGAGCGACCCTCGGCACTCCGGAATCCGTCTTCGACAGGGCCCGCGGCAGCCGCCGGTCCCGTCCCATCGCGAACAGCAGCCGTCCCGCGGCCGCCTGTCCGGCCAGCGCCGCGAACGCCGCCCCGATGGCCTTGCTCACGGCCACCAGATCGTGCAGCCACGTGCCGACCGAGGTGTCCACGGCGTCGTAGAACGCGGAACCCTGGCGGCCGGGATCGGCCGCGAGCTGTGCCGAGGACAGCGGCTCCAGGAGTGCCACCAGGTAGGTCTGCGCGACGAACAGCACACCCGCGAGGGCGAGACAGAACAGCACCGCCCGCGCCACCTTCCGCGAGCCGCCGGTGACCTCCTCGGCGAAGGAGGCGATCGCGTCGAAGCCGAGATAGGACAGGACCGCGATCGACACCGCCCCGATCACCGCGGACAGCGCGAACGCCCCCTGCGAGCCGTCCCCGGACAACGGCGACAGCCACCCCCGCTGCGCCCCGTCCCGCGCGAGGACGGCCACCGCGGAGACGACGAACACCAGCAGGACCACGATCTCCAGCGCCAGGACCAGAAAGCCCGCACGGGCCGCGACCCGTACGCCCCACAGGTTCAGCACGGTCGTGACGACCACCGCGAGCGCCGTCCACACCCACCGCGAGACCTCCGGGACGAGCGCGTTCATCGCGATCCCGGAGAACAGGTACGCCACCGCCGGGATGAGGAGGTAGTCCAGCATCGCCATCCACCCGGCGACGAACCCGGCCTCCCGGCCGAGCGCCACGCGCGCGTAGGCGAACACCGACCCCGCCTGCGGGACGACCCGCACCATCTGCGCGTAGCTGAATGCGGTGAACGCCATCGCCACGGTGGCGACGACATAGACGAGCGCGACCGCTCCGTGGGACTTCGCGTCCAGGGTGCCGTACACACCGACCGGAGCCATCGGCGCGATGAACAACAGCCCGTAGACGACCAGGTCACGGAAGCCGAGGCTCCGTCGCAGCCCGTCTCCCTCGGGGGCCGTACGTGCCGCCGTATCCGCCTGGGACATCACGCCTCCACCAGTGCCTCGCCCGTCGCGTCCTTCCCCACCCGTCACAGCCCACGGTCAGTCTCCCCACCATCCCGTCACCCACGCGATCTCCGACCCGCCGAACGCGGCCTTACGATGGGACGCATGACTGCTTCGCCTGGCCGCCGTGTCCTGCTCGCCGCCCCCCGTGGCTACTGCGCGGGTGTGGACCGCGCCGTGATCGCCGTCGAGAAAGCCCTGGAGCAGTACGGCGCTCCGGTGTACGTCCGGCACGAGATCGTCCACAACAAGTACGTCGTACGGACCCTGGAGAAGAAGGGCGCCATCTTCGTCGAACGGACGGAGGAGGTGCCCCCGGGCAACATCGTCATGTTCTCCGCGCACGGCGTCGCCCCCGTCGTCCACGAGGAGGCCGCGCGCGGGCAGCTCGCCACCATCGACGCGACCTGCCCCCTGGTCACCAAGGTCCACAAGGAAGCCGTCCGCTTCGCCAAGGAGGACTACGACATCCTCCTGATCGGGCACGAGGGCCACGAGGAGGTCATCGGCACCTCCGGCGAGGCGCCCGACCACATCCAGCTGGTCGACGGCCCCGAGGACGTCGCCAAGGTCGAGGTCCGCGACCCGTCGAAGATCGTCTGGCTCTCCCAGACCACGCTCTCGGTGGACGAGACGATGGAGACCGTCGACGCGCTCAAGGAGAAGTTCCCGCAGCTCATCTCCCCGCCCAGCGACGACATCTGCTACGCCACGCAGAACCGCCAGCTCGCGGTGAAGCAGATGGGCGCCGAGGCCGAGCTGGTCATCGTGGTCGGCTCCCGCAACTCCTCCAACTCCAAGCGGCTCGTCGAGGTCGCCAAGCTGGCCGGCTCCCGCGAGGCCTACCTCGTGGACTTCGCCAGCGAGATCGACGAGGCCTGGCTGGAGGGCGTCACGACCGTCGGCGTCACCTCCGGCGCCTCCGTGCCCGAGGTGCTGGTCGAAGAGGTCCTGGAGTGGCTGTCCGAGCGCGGCTACGGCGATGTCGAGCTGGTCAAGGCGGCCGAGGAGTCCATCACCTTCTCGCTGCCGAAGGAGCTGCGCCGCGACCTGCGCGAGGAGGCGGCGGCACTGATCGCGGAGCGCACGGATGCCCCGGGGGCGTGAGCCCGGTCGCTGAGCGCCCCCTCGGGGGAGTGACTGTCAGTCGTCCGTCGTAACGTAGGGCCATGCAGATCTTCGGCGTGGACATCGGTGGATCCGGGATCAAGGGCGCCCCTGTGGACCTGGACAAGGGCGACCTGGCGGAGGAGCGCTTCAAGGTGCTCACCCCGCACCCGGCGACGCCCGACGGGGTGGCGGACGGCGTGAGGCAGGTCGTCGAGCACTACGGCTGGACCGGCCCGGTCGGCCTCACCTTCCCGGGCGTCGTCACCGGCGGCGCCACCATCCGCACCGCGGCGAACGTCGACAAGAGCTGGATCGACACCGACGCGCGCGCGTTGTTCAGCGACCGCCTGGGCGGCCTGCCGGTGACCGTGGTCAACGACGCGGACGCGGCGGGCGTCGCCGAGATGAACTTCGGCGCCGGCCGGGACCGCAAGGGCACCGTCATCCTGCTGACCTTCGGCACCGGCATCGGCAGCGCGGTCTTCGTCGACGGCGTCCTGGTCCCCAACACCGAACTGGGCCACCTGGAGCTGCACGGCCACGACGCGGAGAAGCGCGCCTCCAGCAAGGCCAAGGAGGACGAGGAGCTGACCTGGGAGCACTGGGCCCACCGCGTCCAGAAGTACCTCGCCCACGTCGAGATGCTGTTCTCGCCCGAGCTGTTCATCATCGGCGGCGGAGTCAGCCGCAAGTCGCAGAAGTTCCTGCACCACATCGAGGGCATCCAGGCCGAGATCGTCCCGGCGCAGCTCCAGAACAACGCGGGGATCGTGGGAGCGGCGATGCGCGCGGCGAAGCGGGCCTGACCGGCCCGGTGTCCGTCCGGCGGGTCAGGCGGGCGGGCGGTTCCGGGCGGCGGCGGCCCGGCGGGCCATCAGGTGGACCTTCCGTACGGTCGCGATGAGCCCGGCGACGAACGTGCCGCCGTAGAGCCAGCCCGCCTGGGTCGCCAGGGCGGTGAACAGGCCCATCAGGCGGCCGCTCACCCCGCCGGTGTTGTCGGCCACGGGGAACAGGCCCGCGGTGAAGGCGATGGGCACGATGATCGGGGCGGTCAGCAGGTCACCCCGACGGATCCAGAGGGCGGTCAGCGCGCACACCGGGACGAACAGCACGCCGTACACCGTCAGCGACGACCCGAACAGCAGCGCGTCCACACAGCCGAGCAGGAACATCAGGCCCCCGCAGAACAGCCCGCCGCCGAGCCCGGTGAGCCGGGGGTTGGGCATCCGCCGTACGGCCTGGAGCAGGGGCGGGCCGGACGGCCGTACCGACGCGGGACGGCGCTGTGGTTCGCCGCCGCGGGGCGGCGCACCGGTTCTGCCGGGCCGCGCCGGCCGCTGCGGGCGGGCGCTCGCGGCCCGTGCCGCCTGCGGCGGCAGGGGCGGCGGCTCTCCGCGGCGCGTTCCGTACTGCGGGGGTCGCGTCCTGTGTTGCTCCACTGGACCAACTTAGGTCGGTTTATGTGTCGAATCGGCCCTCAGACACGCCGTCGGCCGGACCTTGGCCAAGCGTTCGATACATCGCCCGGGGCCGGACGGGCCAGCCCGTAGACTGGTGGATCGGCCCCCAGGGGCCGTCAATCGAAGTCCCCTCGCACCAGCCGCCCGCTCTCCACACTCTCACTCCGGGAAGTCGCACCGTGTCGCTCACGATCGGAATCGTCGGTCTGCCGAATGTCGGCAAGTCGACCCTGTTCAACGCCCTGACCAAGAACGACGTGCTGGCGGCCAACTACCCGTTCGCCACGATCGAGCCGAACGTCGGTGTCGTCGGCGTCCCGGACGAGCGCCTGACCAAGCTGGCCGAGATCTTCTCCTCGCAGCGGATCCTCCCCGCCACCGTCGACTTCGTCGACATCGCGGGCATCGTGCGCGGCGCGTCCGAGGGCGAGGGCCTGGGCAACAAGTTCCTCGCGAACATCCGCGAGTCCGACGCGATCTGCCAGGTCATCCGTGCCTTCAAGGACGAGAACGTCGTCCACGTCGACGGCAAGGTCTCGCCGAAGGACGACATCGAGACGATCAACACCGAGCTGATCCTCGCCGACCTCCAGACCATCGAGAAGGTCCTGCCGCGCCTGCAGAAGGAGTCGCGGATCAAGAAGGACATCGCGCCCAAGGTGGCGGCGGTCGAGGCGGCCAAGGAGATCCTGGAGAAGGGCGACACGCTCTTCTCGGCGGGCCTCGTCCAGGGCAGCGAGCGCGCGGAACTCCTCCACGACCTGCACCTGCTCACCAGCAAGCCCTTCCTCTACGTCTTCAACGTCGACGAGGACGAGCTGACCGACGACTCCTTCAAGGACGAGCAGCGCGCCCTGGTCGCCCCCGCCGAGGCGATCTTCCTCAACGCCAAGCTGGAGGCGGACCTCGCCGAGCTCGACGACGAGGACGCCATGGAGCTCCTGGAGTCGGTGGGCGCCGAGGAGCCCGGCCTCGCCACCCTCGCCCGCGTCGGCTTCACCACCCTCGGCCTCCAGACCTACCTCACCGCCGGCCCCAAGGAATCCCGCGCCTGGACGATCAAGAAGGGCGCCACCGCCCCCGAGGCCGCCGGAGTCATCCACACCGACTTCCAGAAGGGCTTCATCAAGGCCGAGGTCATCTCCTTCGACGACCTGGTCGAAACCGGCTCGGTCGCCGAGGCCCGCGCCAAGGGCAAGGCGCGCATGGAGGGCAAGGACTATGTGATGCAGGACGGGGACGTGGTGGAGTTCCG
The DNA here is from genome assembly GCF_021173675.1 of Streptomyces lincolnensis. Classification (GTDB taxonomy): domain Bacteria; phylum Actinomycetota; class Actinomycetes; order Streptomycetales; family Streptomycetaceae; genus Streptomyces; species Streptomyces lincolnensis_B. The sequence continues at coordinate 255,331 of NZ_JAIHON010000004.1, forward strand.
CTTCAATGTCTAGCGGGTGACATATCACCACTTCGCTGATCTGGCAAACATACAGGTCAGAGAGGGTCCGGCGCTTCGGGGTCGGGCCCTCAGTTCTTCCCGTGCTGGGATGGTGCTGGGAAAGCTGACCCCTCGTCATCTGTCATCACCCCTGCTCATCCCTACCGTGCTGGGATCGTGCTGGGAGGGGATGAGAACGCCCGTGCTGGGTTTCAGGCAGCGATCTCCCGATGCGACAGGCGGGCGGGTGGGGCTCTATTCCGCGACTTCTTCACGACTCCGGGGCCCGTTCAGATTCGATCCGTGGCGCTTTTCCTACTCGTTTGACACACTCGACGTATGGGTGAGACGACGTACAGCATCGGGGAAGGCCCGGCGACGCGGGTGAGCCTGTCGCTGCCGGAGGGGACCGCGGAGGCAATCCGGGCGCGGGTGGGCAAGCGGGAGTTCTCCGCGTTCATCGCTGAGGCGGTCGAGCGTGAGCTGCGTGGGCAGGTCCTGGACGAGTACTTGGCGGACTACGAGAGCCGCAAGGGGCCGGTTTCCGAGCCGGCTCGCCAGCGGGCGCGGCAGGTCTTCGACGAGGTGTTCGCCGAGGAGGCAGAGTGGCCCGCCGCAGGTTGAGTCACGAGGGGACGTTGGTCCTCGACAGCGAGGGACTCTCGAAGCTGCTCGCCGACGACGAGCAGGTGGTGGCTTTGATCGCTGAGGCGCGCTCGCGCGGCATGGAGGTCGTTATCAGTGCGCTCGCCATCATCGAAGCCGTCCACGCTCGTACGAACAAGTCCCGCCTGAACTGGGTGCTTTCCGGGCTGCGGGTCGTCCCGGTCGGCGACGAAGAGGCGAGGGCGGCCTCGAAGTTGCTGATGAATGCCGGGTTGCACGGACACAAGTACGCGATCGATGCGGCCGTCGCCGAGGCCGCGCTGCGACAGCACCGCCCCGTGGTCATGCTGACGTCCGATATTGACGACATGGCCAAGCTGTGCGGCGAAAGGGTCCGGCTCGTGGCGGTGTGATTTCCCTTATTCGGCGGATCTCCGGTTTCGGTATTCCGCGATCCGCCGCTGTAGTGCCGCTCTTTCCGTGGGGGCTCCAGTGGCCGAGGAGGGCTTGAGGCCGTCGCCGCTCGGATTCGGCGGAGTGGGCAGTTTCGGCGCTGATGCCGATGTGGTGAGGTGTCGCACATACACGTCCGCGAACGTGAGCCACGCCTCGACCTCGGTCCGACTTGCCCGGGCGACAGTGATGTGGCGTGGTCGCGTACTGCGGCGATGTATTCGGTCAGGCGGCTGACCTGGTACCAGACGGCTGCCTGTTCTCCGAGGTGTTTGACGCGGTAGGCGTAGGCGGCGCGGGCTTCCTGCACGGCGGCTTCCCAGCGCTCTTGCTGTGCCCCTCTGGCTTGCTGGTCCGCAAGGTGTTTACGTTCCGCGGCTTCGCCGCGGAGGCCGACCCCCGGTGCCGGGCGGTAGCACGGACACGCTTCGGGACGAGGAGGCGCCCCCTGCGGACGATTGCGCTGGTGCATCGGTAGGGTCCGCTGCGATGCACCGGGCCCGCGGCTCCGCGGTCCGTGAGGAGGAGGATCACCATGGCCGATCGTGGGCACGAGGTCGCGGGGGACGAGGCAGCTGCCGCGCCGCCGCCCCAGGCTCGTCCGGCGGGCGCGCGGGACGCCGTACGGCTTGCGGTGGTGATCGGTGCTCTCGGCGTCGTCTTCGGTGACATCGGCACCAGCCCGATCTACACCCTCCAGACGGTGTTCAACCCGAGCGATCCGCACCCCGTGCCGGTCACCACGGACAACGTGTACGGAGTGGTGTCGCTGGTGTTCTGGTCCGTGGTGGTCATCGTCACGGTCACCTATGTGCTGCTTGCGATGCGTGCCGACAACGAGGGCGAGGGCGGGATCATGGCGCTGATCACGCTGCTGAGGCGGTGGAGCTCGCAGCGAGGCCGGCGAGCCGCCGCGGTACTGGCGGCGCTGGGCATCTTCGGCGCGTCGCTGTTCTTCGGCGACAGCATGATCACCCCGGCGATCTCGGTGCTGTCCGCGGTCGAGGGGCTCAAGGTCGTCGAGCCGTCGCTGGACAGCGCGGTCGTGCCCGTCACCGCGGTGATCATCGTGCTGCTGTTCCTGGTGCAGCGCCGGGGAACCGCGGCGGTGGGCCGGGTGTTCGGGCCGGTGATGATCGCCTGGTTCGTGGCCATCGGCGCGTGCGGCGTCGTCGGTATCGCCGACCACCCGGGCATCCTCAGGGCGTTGTGGCCCAGCTACGCCCTGGGTTTTCTGTTCGGCCATTTCGGCACCGCCTTCTTCGCGCTCGCGGCGGTCGTGCTCGCGGTCACCGGCGCCGAGGCGCTGTACGCGGACATGGGGCACTTCGGCCGCCGGGCCATCACGCGCGCCTGGATGTTCCTCGTCTTCCCCGCCTGCGTCCTGAGCTACCTCGGCCAGGGCGCGCTGATCCTCGACGATCCGGAGAACATCAGCAGCCCGTTCTTCCTGCTGGTGCCCGACTGGGGACGGTGGCCGATGGTCCTCCTGGCCACCGCGGCCACCGTGATCGCCTCCCAGGCGGTGATCACCGGCGCGTACTCGGTCGCCTCCCAGGCGGCCCGGCTCGGCTACCTGCCGAGGCTGCGTATCGCGCACACCTCCGAGTCCACCATCGGCCAGATCTACGTCCCCTGGATCAACTGGCTGCTGATGGTCTCGGTCCTCACCCTGGTCTTCGCCTTCCGCAGTTCCACGGCGCTGGCCTTCGCGTTCGGCATGGCGGTCACCGGCACCATCACCATCACCACCCTGCTGTTCTTCTACGTAGCCCGCGCGAAATGGGGCACGCCCGTGTGGCTGGTCGCGACCGGAGCGACCGTGCTGCTCGCGGTCGACCTGCTGTTCGTGGCGGCCAACCTGACCAAGTTCGTCCACGGCGCGTGGCTGCCGCTGCTCATCGGTCTCACCGCGTTCACGGTCATGACGACCTGGCAGCGCGGCCGGGACATCGTCACCGCGGAACGTGCCCGTCACGAGGGCTCCCTGCGCGAGTTCGTCGACCAACTCCGCAGCGGGGAGGCGTCGGAGCGCCAGGTCCCCGGGACGGCCGTCTTCCTCAACCGGGGCAAGGAGACCGCTCCGCTGGCCATGCGGGCCAATGTCGAACACAACCACGTGCGGCACGACCACGTCGTGATCCTGTCCATCCGCACCGAGCCCGTGCCCCGCGTCCCGGCCGACCGGCGGATCGTCGTCGACGACCTCGGCTACGCCGACGACGGGATCATCCACGTCACCGCCCGGTTCGGCTACATGGAGACACCGGACGTGCCCGGCACGCTGGCGATGCTCGACCCGGCCGAGACCGAGGGACCGTTGCAGCTCGACCAGGCGTCGTACTTCCTGTCGAAGATCGAGCTACGGCGGGGCAAGGCACCGACCATGGCGCCCTGGCGCAAACGGCTGTTCATCGCCACCTCCTACATCACGGCCGACGCCGCCGAGCACTTCGGCCTCCCGCGCGACCGAACGGTCATCATGGGCTCGCACATCGAGGTGTAGGCGTGTCTGTCATCGACGGTCGTGGCGCGGACTGTGGGCACGCCGCAGGCGGCAGTCGCCGTCCTGACCGTCCCGCGGTGAAGACAGCGGGTCCGGCCTCAACGCGGACGGTGCCCGGCCACGCTTCGTGTCAGTCGGCTGATCCGCTCAGCAGGGCCCGCGCCCTGCGCTCGACCAGTACGGGCACGAAATCGCGCACGGGCCGGTCCGTGAACGACGCGTGAGCCCTGGCGACGGCGGCCTGGACCTCGGCCGGGCTGTGTGTCGCGCTGAAGATGTGTGTCAGACGTTCCACCACGCCACGGATGGCATCGTCCTCACGTGCCTTGTCCGCCACGGCGCCACCTGCCTCGAAGCGTGCTTCCCGGCCCCCGCTGGGATTCTCGCGCATACGCACCGTGCTGGTGTGATCATCGCGGTCCTGTGGTGTGAGAGCCACGCCGGCATTCGCACGCCGTGCGTAACAGTTCTGGACTGTCGGGGTTCGAATCCGTGTCCGGGCTCTACGTTGAGGACAGCCGTCCGCGCCTCCTGGCGCATCAGTGAGGGCCCATCCCGTGGGAGAGCGAGCCTGCGGCGCACACCCACGAGCGCCGGGCTTGCCTTCCACTCCCGCGGAAGTCGCCGACAGCCCGGCCGGTCCCTCGGGGCGACTTCGAGGCCGGGCCGCACCACGCCCCCGGCAGCCTGGGGGGAGTGCTCCAGTGACTCGTTCGGGGGAGGACGAGGGCACTTTGGAGGAGCACGCGGCCGCCGTTGCGAACGGCGGCCGCCGCCCGTTCCCTCTTCCGCCACCAGTCCCCGAGGCCGCCACCCAGCGTGACTCCACCTGCGGTGACCGGTGACGCTCTGCAGCATCCCAGCGCCTGGGTTCTGGGCGGTCGGCCGGAGAGTAGGCTGCAGACACCGAGGGCATTTCGTGCGCTGGTGGCCGTGCTGACGCCGTTTTCGGTGTACGACAACGCCGGGCCGGTGTGACCGGGCCCGGAGGCGGGTCCGCGTCATGGAACCGACTGCCGAACACCCCTCTGCCGGCCCGAAGCGCCCTTCCCCACCGCCGTCGGTCAGGCTTTCGCTGGCGCCGTACGAAGCCGTCCGGGGCGGACTCGACGGGGCCTGGTGGCCCTACTCCCACAGTCTCGTCGACGAACTTCCCGTCCTGGTGGAAGCGGTGGGCGGGGTGGGCAGCATCACCAGGGTCGTCCTGGGGATCGACCTGTGGCCCGATATTCCGCACCGGATCCCCGTCGGCGGGCACTTCGTGACCGTCGGGTGGTTCGTGTCCGGTCACGAGCAGAACGAGATCTTGCTCTGCTCCTACAGCGAAGGCTTCCGCACGTTGCTCGTTGTCCCTCCCGCGACGGCGGCCGACGCGGGAGCCTGGCTGCTGAGCACATCTGTTCCGGTCGACGTCCGCCGCACCGCCACCGAACTCCTGGCGATCGCGACGGCCCGCTTCGACGTACCGTCCGCTGCCGAGAGCATCACCGAACGAAACCTGTTCGGACCATGAGAATGAGCTCGACTCGGTCATGGCGGCTGCGGATCAGGTCAGGACAGTCCCGACTCCCGCAGCACCGCCCGAGCCGTCTCGTCGTCGATGCGGCGGCCCAGGCGGTCGAGGACGTCCGCTCCGTGGCGCAGTGTTCCGCGTTCCAGGGAGCGGTGGACACCTGTGTCGAGCTCGTGCCAGAGCAGGGGGTTGGCGGCGAGGGTGCGCGGGTCGAGCTCCAGGCTGTGGCCGTGGACGTCCCGCAGGACCAGGTGGGCGGAGACGCCGTCGTGTTGCCGTACGGCGGTCAGCGCGTCCGTGTGGATCACTCGCCTGCGCCAGGGGGTGCGTACGGCCAGCCAGCCGGGGCCCGCGCTCACCCGCGGCGGCAGCAGCACGGCGCACACCGTGGCTGACAGGGTGACCCAGATCAGGGCGCGCAGCGGTGTCAGGCTTCCGGCGTCCCAGTCGACCAGGAGATCCATGGCGCAGAAGAGCAGGGCGCAGCCGACCGCGAACCGGGCGCTGTCACGCCAGTGGCGGTCGTCGACCTTGTCCGCCGGTCCGTTGCGTTCCATGCCCCCGAGGCTAGGCGGCCGTAAGGCGGTCGGCTGCCGACACTGACGGGGTCCTGACGCCGTACGGGTGAGTATTGACGGCATCCTGACGGGGGCGCCGGAGGTTCAGCCGGTGTGCACCCGCGGGCGGCGTGCCCGGTCCGGTTCCGCCTCGCGCAGGACCTCCCGGGTGACCGGGGCCACCTCGCCCTGCCCGAAGAGGAAGAAGCGCAGGAAGTTGGCGAACGGGCCGCCCTCGGTCCACTCGAAGTAGATGTGCGGGGTGCAGCCCGTCTCGTCGCGAACGTGAAGCAGGAGGGCGGCGAGCGCGTTGGGGACGGACGAGGACTCCAGGGTCAGGACGCGGTAGCGGTTGTGCAGGACCTCACCGCGGACCGTCAGGCCGGCCTCGAACTCCGAGGGGTCCGTCACGGTCACCTCGACGAAGACGAAGTCCTCCCGCTCCGGCATGTCGTTGTCGGCGCGGATCTGCTCGATCTTGTCGCGGTACTCGGCCTTGTCGCGCTGGTCGGGCTCGTTGGCGATGAAGCGGATCTTGCGGCTGGCGATGTCGCGGATGAATCGTTCCGCCATGTCGTCCAGCTCGACGTGCGTGACGCGCAGCTCGAAGGCGCGGGCCAGGCGGGAGAGGAGGGAGACGAGGATGATGCCGGCGATGAAGCAGGCGCCGATCTTGACGCCGTCGGGGCGTTCGATGACGTTGACGACGGTGACGTAGAGGAAGACCACCGAGATGACCCCGAAGCCGACGGTCCAGTTCCGCTGGCCGGCCTTGTGGGCGGCGATGGTCACCGCGACCGCGGCCGAGCTGATGAGGACGAGGACGCCGGTGGCGTAGGCGCCGCCCTGGGCGTCGACGTCGGCGTCGAAGATCCAGGTGACCAGGAAGCCGATGAGGGTGAAGACGATGACCATGGGGCGCACGGCGCGGGCCCAGTGCGGGGCCATGCCGTAGCGGGGCAGGTAGCGGGGCATCAGGTTGAGCAGGCCGGCCATCGCGGAGGCGCCGGCGAACCACAGGATGGCGATGGTCGAGATGTCGTAGACCGTGCCGAAGGCACCGCCGAGGTACTCGTGGGCGAGATAGGCGAGGGCGCGGCCGTTGGCCGGGCCGCCCGACTCGAAGTCCTTCTCCGGGATGAGGAGGGTGGTGATGAAGCTGGTGGCGATCAGGAAGACGCTCATGATGACCGCGGCGGCTGTCAGGAGCTTCTTGGTGTCCCGGATGCGGCCCTTGGGGCTTTCCTCCGTGTCGCTGTCGTCGCCCTTCACGTGGGGCATGACCGCGACGCCGGTCTCGAAGCCGGACAGGCCGAGCGCGAGCTTCGGGAAGACGATGAGGGCGACGCCGATCATCACGAAGACGTTCCCGTGCTCGGCGGTCAGGGCGCTGGACCAGTCGGTGACGACGTGGCCCGCGGTGATGATGTGCCAGAAGCCGACGATCACGACGACGACGTTCAGGGCGAGGTAGAGGCCCACCAGGACGACCGCGACGCCGATCGCCTCCAGGAAGCCCTTGAGGAACACCGCGCCGAGCAGGGCGACCAGGACCAGGGTGATCAGCATCTGCTGGTCGTGCAGGGCGCTGTTCAGGTGCGGGTTCTCGACCAGGTGGGTGGAGGCGTCGGCGGCGGAGAGGGTGATGGTGATCAGGAAGTCGGTGGCGGCGAAGCCCAGCAGGGTCAGGACGAAGAGCTTGCCCTTCCAGAAGGACAGCAGCCGCTCCAGCATCGCGATCGAGCCCTCTCCGTGCGGGCTCTCCTCGGCGACCCGGCGGTAGACGGGCAGGGCGCCGGCCAGGGTCACGATCACCAGGACGATGGTGGCGATCGGGGAGAGCAGGCCGGCTGCCAGGGCCGCGATGCCCGGCTGGTAGCCGAGGGTGGAGAAGTAGTCGACACCGGTCAGGCACATCACCCGGTACCACGGCTCGCCCTTGTGCGCGGGCTTCGGTTCGGCGTGGGGGCCCGTGTGGCCACCTGCCCTGCCCATCTCGGACAGGCCCTGCAGCATCCACGCGCGCAGCCGCTGCGGAGGGCGTTCGGTGGTGACCATCGGAGGGCTCCTGGTGCGCGGCTCGGTGAGGGGTTCGGGCCATCACACGGACGGCGGCACCAGCGTAAGCAGAGAGTGACGCCTGGGCCCACGGGAGCGTGCTCCGAACGCGTCAAGACTCCGTTAAGGGCGGCGGGTGTGCCCCTCTTTTCCCGCACCTCGGCCGAGCGGAGGTCCTTGGCGAGGGTTCCGCCCGGCCGGGGTGCGCCCGGGGCTCAGCGGGCCGGGGCTGTGGCCTGTCGGGCCTCGCGGATGCAGGTGTCGAGGATGCCGATCGCGGTGTCGACGTCGTCGTCGGTGTGGTCCGCCATGGCCTGGAGACGGAAGCGGGCTGCGTCGGAGGCGACGGCCGGCTGTTCGACGAGGTGGGCGATGAGGCCGGCGCGGGCGATGAGGCCCGAGGCCGTGCGGCCGGTCGGGGTGTCGCCGATGAGGACGGGCACGACCGGGCAGACGACGTCGCCCATGACCTCCAGGCCCCGTGCCGTCAGTCCTTCCCTCAGCCGGGTCGCGACCCTGGCGACGGCCGCCCGGCGTCGCGCGCCCTCCGGCGAGGTCACGACACCCAGGGCCGCGAGGGCGGCGGCGGTCTGTACGGGGGTGATGGCGCTGGAGAAGGTCTGCGGACCGCCGAACATGCGCACGTACTCCCGCGCGGAGGCGGACGGCGTGGCCAGGAAGCCGCCGGTGGTGGCGAAGGTCTTGGAGAAGGCGCCGACGACGAAGTCGACCTGGCCGAGGATCCCGTGGACCTCCAGCTGGCCGCCCCCGCTCTCGCCCATGGCGCCGAAGTCGTGGGCGACGTCGACCATCAGCTGGGCGCCGTACTCGCGGCAGATGCCGAGGAGTTCGGCGAGCTGCGGGGTGTCGGAGTCCATGGAGAAGACGCCCTCGGTGACGACGAGGACGGCGTTCTTGGTGTCGGTGGCGCGGATGCCCGTCAGATGGCGGCGGACGGCCTCGTTGTCGAGGTGCCGGAAGAACTCGACGGTGGCTCCGCTGGCGGCGGCGCCCTGGCGCAGGGAGTCGTGGGAGAGCTTGTCGAGCAGGATGTGGTCGCGGCGGTGCATCAGGGCCCGGATGGTGCCGAAGCCCGACGCCCAGCCGGTGGGGAAGAGCGCCACGTGGTCGGTGCGCAGGGCCTCGGCCAGTCCGGCTTCCAGGGCCTTGCTGATCGGGTTGGCGCCGCCGAGGGCGGGGGAGCCGGCGGTGATCGGGCCGTAGGCGCGCAGGGCCTGGTGCGCGGCGTCGAGGACCGCGGGGTGGCCGGTGAGGGAGAGGTAGTCCTGGCCGCCGAAGTTGGGGCCGTGGGTGATCACACCGGTGTCGGACACGGCGGTCGCCCGGGTGGTCAGGGCCGTGTCGTAGCGGCGGAAGTAGGGCCACAGGTCGGCCTGCTCGCGGTCCCGCTGCCAGGCGAGGTAGGCGTCGTTGCGGGTGGTGAGATCGGGGCCGGACACCGTGCGGAACCGCATGATGTCCTTCTCCCGGGCATCGGCCAGCCGGCCGTCGTCCGGCCCTGCCTGAGTGGGGGTGGCGGGCACAGTGATGGTCATGTCGTGCGTCTTCTCCTGTGATGGGGGAGGTCCGGGACCTTGTCGACCGGGCGGGTCTCGCCGGGGCGGTGGGCCTGTGGTGACGCTATGACGCAGAGGGCAAAGAACGGGTCTGCCCTGATGTGTTCTTGATCGGCAGAGAGTGTTTTCTGACGCCGGGTTGACGTCGGGTCAGCGCCGGGGCGGCATCCTGCGGGGGATGCGCTACGACCGCCGCTCGACGACCTTCGCGTGTACGAGTGTTCCGACGAGCTCGATGCGCAGGCGCGGGTCGGCGGTGGAGTTCCTGGAGCGGAGCTTGATCTTTGAGTAGGTCAGGCCGAGCCCGCCGGTGTCGATCACCAGGTCCCGCGCGCCTGCGAAGATCAGCTTGCCGTGCGTCATGTCCGCCTCGATGCGCAGGACGTCCGAGGTGATCGCCGCGTGGGTGAAGTCGAAGGTGACCCGGCACAGTTGTGTGCGCAGGGCGATGCGTGCGGGTACCGTCCAGCGGCCCTCCCGTACGTACTTGCCACCGTGCTGCTCGACGACGAGTACGTCTTCGCCTTTGACGAGCGAGGGCGGGATCGGCAGGTCGGCGGTGAGCCCGGCCAACTCGCCGAGCGTCCGGGCCGAGAGCGCGCTCTCCAGCCGCGCGTCGAGTTCCTCGGCGTCGAGCCGGCCGTCACCGGCGGCGACCCGCAGCACCTCCACGACGTGGTCGCGGTCCTCGTGCGATGCCCGCATGTCCGGGATGTCGTTCGACATGGCCGACACGTTAGCGGCACCGCGCGACGGCCACCAGGTACGACGACCGGGGGCGGGCGACCGGGGATTCACTGTTCCCCGTCGCCCGCCCCTGCGGTCCGTGGTGCTCCGTCAGCTCTGGCCGGCCCTGCGGCCGTGGTTGGCCTTCTTCTTCCGGCGTGCCCTCTTCTTGCGGGCGCGCTTCGACATGTACGTCAGCTCCTCTGCCGGTGAAGGGCCTTCAAGCGGTGCGGTCGACCAGCAGGTCCGCCAGTTTGTTGAGGCGCCTGACGGTGCGGTCCTCCGTCGCGGCCGGGGCCGGGTCGACGCGCTCGTCGCGGTCGTAGTAGGCGCCGTTGACGATCTCGACGGCCGGGTCGCACAGCCGCACCACGTGGGCGGCGCCCTCGGCGGGGGAGACGCCCTCGTGGGAGTACAGGGGAAGCAGCGCGGTGTCGCACACGCCCGGGTGCACGGAGACCGCGGTGACACGTGGGTCGGCGGCGAAGACCGTGAGCGCCAGCTGCGACTGGGCGTAGGCGGCGAGCCGGGAGTAGCGGCGGGCGCGGTTGGGGTCGGACCACTGGATGGAGGCCGTGCGGTGCAGGGCCGAGGACACGTTGACGACCCGGCCGCCCGGGTCGCTCGTCAGGGCCGGCTCCAGCAGGCAGGTCAGCAGGTAGTGGGCGAGGAAGTTGACCTGGAAGGCGATCTCGTTGCCGTCGGCGGTGACCGTGTGCCGCTCCGGGGCGGCCATGCCCGCGTTGTTGACGAGCACGTCGAGGTGCGGGTGTTCGGTGATCACCTTGCGGGCGAGGGTCTCGACCTCGTCGAGGCGGGTGAAGTCGGCACCGTACGTGCACAGTCGGCCGGCGTCGACGCCCGCGGTGGCGATGAGGCGGTCGGCGGCGGCGCGGGCCTCCTCGGTGGTGCGGCCGTGGAGCAGCACGGTGGCGCCGCGCTCGGCGAGCTGCCGGGCGGTCTCGTGGCCGATGCCGGAGGTGGCGCCAGTGACGAGCACGGTACGGGACGAAAGGTAGGTGTCGGACATGATTTCCATCTGAGGTTGAGGCACGCGGCACACCGCCCTGGCAAGGGGGCGGTGTCAGGTGCGGGAGTGAGAAACAAGGAAGGGGGGCGCCGTGTGGCATCACGGCGCCCCGGGGATGCGGAAAGCGTCAGCGGGACACGGACGCGGGTGTTTCCGCACAGCGCGGCGCACGACGGGGCGGCCGAGCGGAACTCGGGGGCCGGTCGAAGAGAAGCCAGGCGCTGTTCACGTCATCCATGGAAGCCGTGGGGCACGGCCGGGGCAAGCTTGGAGCGTCTTCTCTGACGGGGCTCTGACGTGTGTGTGACGTGCGCATACGGGGCCTTGACGGGGAGCCGGGCGGGCCCGGTTCAGCCGAGGCCGGGCACGCGCGAGATCAGCAGGTCGATCAGCTTGATGCCGACGAACGGCAGGACCAGCCCGCCGAGGCCGTACAGCAGCAGGTTGCGGCGCAGCAGTTCATGGGCGGAGGAGGGCGTGCAGCGCACGCCGCGCAGGGCGAGCGGGATCAGCGCCACGATGATCACGGCGTTGAAGATGATCGCCGAGGTGATGGCGGAGGTCGGGCTGTGCAGGCCCATGACGTTCAGGGACTCCAGGCCCGGATATGCGCCCGCGAACATCGCCGGGATGATCGCGAAGTACTTGGCGACGTCGTTGGTGATGGAGAACGTGGTCAACGCACCGCGGGTGATGAGGAGTTGCTTGCCGATCTCGACGATCTCGATGAGCTTGGTCGGGTTGGAGTCGAGGTCGACCATGTTGCCGGCCTCCTTGGCGGCCGACGTGCCCGTGTTCATGGCGACGCCGACGTCCGCCTGCGCGAGGGCGGGCGCGTCGTTGGTGCCGTCACCGGTCATCGCGACGAGCTTCCCGCCCGTCTGCTCGCGCTTGATGAGGGCCAGCTTGTCCTCGGGGGTGGCCTCGGCCAGGTAGTCGTCCACGCCCGCCTCCTGGGCGATGGCGCGGGCGGTGAGCGGGTTGTCGCCCGTGATCATGACGGTACGGATGCCCAGGCGGCGCAGTTCGGCGAAGCGTTCGCGGATGCCGTCCTTGACCACGTCCTTGAGGTGGACCAGCCCGAGGACACGCGGTCCGTGCCAGTCGTGCACGGCCACCAGCAGAGGGGTCCCGCCGGAGGTGGCCACCGAGTCGGCGAAGCGCCGTGCCTCGGGCGGGACCTGGCCGCCGTACATCTGGACCCATTCGATGACCTGCTGGGTGGCCCCCTTGCGGATGGCGCACACCGCGCCGTTGTCCCAGCGCAGGTCGATCCCGCTCATCCGGGTCCGCGCGCTGAAGGGGACCCAGCGGGCGTTCGCCAACTCGCCCTCCGCGGGCGCCCGTAGGCCGTACCGGTTCTTGGCGAGGACGACGACGGAGCGGCCCTCGGGCGTCTCGTCGGCCAGTGAGGACAGCTGGGCGGCGTCCGCGAGCTGTGCCTCGTCGACGCCGGGCAGCGGGACGAACGCGGCGGCCTCGCGGTTGCCCAGGGTGATGGTGCCGGTCTTGTCCAGCAGCAGGGTGTTCACGTCCCCGGCCGCCTCCACCGCCCGGCCGGACATGGCCAGCACGTTGCGCTGCACCAGGCGGTCCATGCCGGCGATGCCGATCGCGGACAGCAGGGCGCCGATCGTGGTCGGGATGAGGGTGACGAGCAGCGCGACCAGGACGGTCGTCGACTGGGCCGCGTCGGCGTACTCGGCCATCGGCTGGAGGGTGACCACGACCAGCAGGAAGACGATCGTGAGCGAGGCCAGCAGGATGTTGAGCGCGATCTCGTTCGGGGTCTTCTGCCGGTCGGCGCCCTCGACCAGGGCGATCATCCGGTCCAGGAAGCTGTGGCCGGGACGTGCGCCGACCCGCACCACGATCCGGTCGGACAGGACCGTCGTACCGCCCGTCACCCCGCTGCGGTCGCCGCCCGCCTCCCGGATGACGGGCGCCGACTCACCGGTGACCGCCGACTCGTCGACCGCGGCGACGCCGTCGACGACATCGCCGTCCGCCGGGATCATCTCGCCGGCCTCGACGAGTACGACGTCCAGTGGCCTCAGGTCGGTGGCGGCGACCGCCTCGGTGCGGGCGCTGCGCAGGTCGGTGCCCCAGCGCCAGTCGAGCAGCCGCAGGGCGACCGTGTCCGTGCGGGCCCTGCGCAGCGACTCGGCCTGCGCCTTGCCCCGGCCCTCCGCGACGGCCTCGGCGAGGTTGGCGAAGACCACGGTCAGCCACAGCCAGGCGCTGATGACCCAGGTGAACACGGCCGGGTGCAGCAGCGCGGACAGGGTGGTCAGCGCCGCGCCCACGGACACCACGAAGAGCACGGGGTTCCTGCCCAGGGTCCTCGGGTGCAGTTTGCGCAGTGCTTCGGGGAAGGAGCTGACGAGTTGGGCGGGTTCGAAGGCGCCGCTCGGGGCGCGGCGCCGGGCTCCCCCTTCGGGTGCGGGTCCTGTGGTGCGCTGGGGGCGGGACTGCGGGGCCTGCTCGGGCGCGGCGGGATGCATGACACCTTCGTGGTTCGGCGCGGCAGGCGCCAGGGCGTGCCGGCGGACGGGTGGGACACCTGGGGGCCGTGCGGTGCCGGGGCCCCGGCACCGCACGGTGGTGCGTGGACGTCGGCGCGGGAAGACGAGGGGACGCCACACGCCGGTGCCTGCCTTCGGGGCACGCACCGGGCCGCCGTGAGCCCCTTTCGGAGTGGGCACTCCGGAGCCGGTGAGGCCGTTGACGCGACGGCCTCGGCGGCGGACCACCCAGGAACCTATCCGCGACGGATGGTCCAACAACCCTGCTCAGCACGGAATTTGCGGCTTTCATACGGGACCGGCGCGCACACCGTCAAGGTCCCGTCAAACAACCCCGGCGTGCCGTCAGAAGGCCGTCAACGACGCCCGCACCTGGCCGGATCCGGTCGCAGACTGAGCGGCAACGGGGGGACGGACGACCGTCCGTCGCGTGACGGGGAGGCACCGTGACCATCACGGCCGGTACATCGCACAGACCTCAGCCGGAGGTCGGCGCGCAGCCGCCGGTCACCCCGCTCGGGGGCGACCCCGGACCGCGGCGGCGAGGGGTGCCGTGGACGGGCGGTCCGGGGCGCCGCCCGAGACAGCGGGCCGTGGCCGCGCGGGCCGCTCTGCGCCGCCGCTACTGGGCCACCGTGCCCGCGCGGCTGCGCCTCCTGCGCGCGGCCACGGTCCTGCTCACCGGAACCCTCGCCGCCCTGCTCCTGGCGGCAGGGCTCACCACCCTGGGCACCTGGAACAGCGTGGCCGGTCACGACGCGCCCCGCACCACCAGCGCGGCCGACCTCGACCTGGCCCTCAACGACATGGACGCCCAGGCCGCCAACATCCTGCTGTCCAACGGCGACGCGGGACAGGGCCGACTGCGGACGCCGTACGCCAAGGCCGTCGGCTACTACGGCGATGCCCGGCGCGAGATCGGGCACGACCTGCGCACCCTCGCCGTCGCCGCGCAGGGCAGCCGGTCCGACGAGAGGACGGTGGAGTCGCTGACCGACGGCTTCGCCGAGTACCAGGAGCTGATCGGCCGGGCCCTGGAGAACGCCGGCCATCGCGGCGGCAAGGCGGGCGCCCTCGCCGACTACCGTCGCGCGACCGACCTGCTGCGCACGCGACTCCTGCCCGCCGCAAGCACGCTGGTGGCCTCGAACGACGCGGCCTTCGACGCAGAGTACGCCTCGGCGCGCTCCGGCCTGGGCACCCGGCTCACCGCCGTCCTGGCCCTCGGCGTGCTGCTGCTGACCACGCTCGGCGTCCTCCAGTGCTACCTGGCCCGCCGCTTTAGGCGCGTCCTCAACCCCGCGGTACTGGCCGCCACCGTGTGCGCGCTGCTCGCCGTGATCCTCGGGACGCAGATGCTGTCCGCCTCCGCCGGCCACCTGCGCGTGGCCCGGCACGACGCCTTCGACTCCGTGGTCGCCCTCGATCGCGCCCGTGCCGTCGCCTACGACGCCAACGCCGACGAGAGCCGCTACCTGCTCGACCCGCAGCGCCGTGACCAGTACGCGGACGCGTTCCTCGCCAAGTCCCAGCAGCTGTACGGCGTCAAGGGCGCGACTCTCCCGACGTACGACTCCCGGCTCGCGACCACCTGGCAGGCGTACGAGACCGACCACCACGACCTGCGCTTCACCGGCGAGTTCCGCCGCGAGCTGGACAACATCACCTTCCCCGGCGAGCGGGCGGCGGCCGAGAAGACGGTGCGGACCTACGCCGTCTACCAGCGCGACGACCGGAGGATCCGCGCGCTGCTGGCGGCCGGGAAGGAACAGGAGGCGGTGGAGTTCTGCATGGGGTGGGCGGCGGGCACGTCCAACGCGCACTTCGGGGCGTGGATGGCCGCGCTGGACGAGGTGGCGGGCATCAACCGCGCCCACTTCACGTCGTCCGTCGGTGCGGGGAGGGCGACGGTGGGCGGCCTTCTTCCGTGCGCGTGCGGGTTCCTGGCGGCTGCCGCTCTGCTGACCCTGCTCGGGCTGCGCCCCCGGTTGGCGGAGTTCCGTTAGGCGTCCGCCAGCCGGGCCTCCTCCAGGTCGAGGGAGCGCTGCAGCCTGCGGCGCGTGGTGTCGCTGATGGTGTGGGCGTCGTAGAGGCGCTGCAGTTCGGTGCCCTCGACGAGGATCAGGTCCCGGCGGAGCTGACGGTAGACCCGGTCGGCCGACTCGGTCGCCGCGCCGTCGCTCCTGTTCTGCTCGGCGAGGCGGTCGCGGGCGTCGTCCAGGCGGGCGCTGAGACCACGCCGGAGCCGGTCCAGGACGACCTCGGGCACGACCTCCAGTTCCGCGAGCTCCTCAAGGTGGGCCAGGCCCGCGTGGGCGAGGCGGGAGCGGGCCTCGGCCTCCTCGCGCGCCGTGTGCGCGGGCTCCAGCGCCAGGCCGGAGCGGCGGACGACCGGAGCGAGGGTGAAGCCCTGCACGACGAGGGTGACGACCACGACCGACGTGGTCAGGACCAGGACCAGCGGCCGGTCGGCCAGCGGGGCGCCGTCCTGCATGAGCTCCGGGATGGACAGGGCGGCGGCCAGCGGCATCACCCCGCGGGTGCCGGCCCACGTCAGCACCATCGGCACCCGCCAGTTCACCCGGCCCAGGCCGCCTTTGCGCTGCACGACCGCGGACAGGGGCGCGAGCCACAGCATGCGGACGGCGACGAGGGTGGCGGCGACGGCGAGGGCGTACAGCGGCCAGGCCCGGTCGCCGTCGTCCAGTGCCCGCACCTGGGCCGGGAGCGCCAGCCCTATGAGGCTGAAGACCACGCTCTCCAGGAGGAACACGACGGTGCCGTACACGGCGTGCAGCTGGAGGCGGATGCGGGCGTCGGTGAGGCGGTCGCCGCGCCCGCCGAGGACCACGCCCGCCACCACGCAGGACGTGACTCCGGAGGTGTGCGCGATCTCCGCCAGCAGGTAGGCGGCGTACGGGGTGACCAGAGCGATCACCGTCTCCAGCACCGGGTCCGCGGTACGGCGCCGGATCAGCGCGACGACTCCGGCGACCGCGGCCCCGATCATCGTGCCGCCGCCCGCGAGCACCAGGAACTCGGCCCCCGCCGCACCCCAGTCGGCGGCGGCGGACGCCACGGCGATGCCTGCGGCCACCCGCACGAGCACCAGCGAGGTCGCGTCGTTGAACAGGCTCTCCGCCTGGACCAGGACCTGCACGCGAGGCGGCAGGGCGAGCCGGCGGCCGAGCGCGGTCACCGCCACCGGGTCGGTGCTGGCCAGGATCGCGCCCAGCACGAACGCCATCTGCCAGGACAGGGGAGTGACCAGCGCGGCCACCGCGGCCACGGCCGCGGCGGAGGCCAGCACCAGGCCGATGGCGAGGATCCCGACCGGTCTCCACACCGCGCGCAGCTCCCGCCAGGGCATGTCCTCCGCGCTGGCGTACAGCAAAGGCGGCAGCACGACGAGGCCGATGATCTCGGGGCTGATCTCGATCTGCGGGGTGCCCGGCAGCAGCGCCACGCCGAGACCGGCGACCACGAGGAGAGAAGGGGCGGGTATGCGCCACCGGCGCGCGAAGGTGGCCACCACCGTGGCGAGAACCACGAGGGCGAGAACCGTCCCGACGCCGCGCATGCCGTCTCCCCGGACTCACGAGGGGAACCGCCTTGGCTCCCCTGCCGACCAGACTTCCCGGCACACCGCTCTCACCCTATCCGGTGCAGGTCACGTCAAGACAGTGTCAAGGTCTTCGGGACGGGCGCCAAGGATGCGCTAACAGGCGTCCCACCGGGCTCGCGGAAGGGCTTGCTTAGGAGCAGCCTCCTTCATGAGAGGGGGAGTTGAGCCAGTGAGCGGAGCGCGTCGGCGGCGATGAGTGACGTACGGCCCGGACGACTGAAGGTGTACCTCGGGGCGGCTCCGGGGGTCGGCAAGACCTACCGGATGCTCGACGAGGGGCGGCGCCGTGCCGCCCGCGGGGCGGATGTGGTGGTGGGGCTCGCGGAGTGCCACGGGCGCCCGCACACGGAGGCGATGCTCGACGGCCTGGAGGTCGTTGCCCGCGCCCCCTGCAGCTATCGCGGCGGCCGCTTCCAGGAGATGGACCTGGCCGCGGTCCTCGCGCGCCGCCCGCAGGTCGTGATCGTCGACGAGTTCGCCCACAGCAACGTCCCCGGTGAGGGCCGCAACCCCAAACGCTGGCAGGACATCGAGATCCTGCTCGACGCGGGCGTCGACGTCATCACCGCCCTCAACATCCAGCACCTGGAGTCCCTCAACGACGTGGTCGAGAAGATCACCGGGGTGCCGCAGCACGAGACCGTGCCCGACGAGGTCGTACGGCGGGCCCAGCAGGTCGAGCTGGTGGACATGCCGCCCGAAGGACTGCGGCGCCGGCTGGCGCACGGCAACATCTACGCCCCGGAGAAGGTCGACGCGGCGCTCGCCAACTACTTCCGGCCGGGCAACCTCACCGCCCTGCGGCAGCTGGCGCTGCTGTGGACGGCCGACCGGGTCGACGAGGCGCTCCAGGAATACCGCTCGCAGCACGGCATCGGCCGGGTGTGGGAGACCCGGGAGCGGGTGGTGGTCGCGCTGACCGGCGGCCCGGAGGGCGACACCCTGATCCGGCGGGCGGCCCGGATCGCCGACCGGTCCGCGGGCGGCGACCTGCTGGCCGTGCACGTGGCCCGCAGCGACGGCCTCGCGGCCGGGGTCTCGCACGCCTCCCTGGCCCGGCAGCGGCGGCTGGTGGAGGACCTGGGCGGCAGTTATCACTCGGTGGTCGGTGACGACGTCGCCGCGACCCTGGTGGAGTTCGCCCGCGCGGAGAACGCCACACAGCTGGTGCTGGGCACGAGCCGCCGCGGCCGGCTGGCACGGTTCCTGACCGGGCCCGGCACGGGTGAGACCGTGACCGAGCTGTCCGGTGACATCGACGTCCACCGGGTCACGCACGAGCGGGCCGGGCGCGGCACCCTGCTGCCGTCGCGGCGGCGCACCCTGTCGACGGCCCGGCTGATCGCCGGTCCGGTGGCCGGACTGGTGCTGCCGGTCCTGCTCACGGTCGTCCTGGCCCAGCTGCGCGGCACCCTGAACCTGACCAGCGAGGCCCTGCTGTTCCTGCTCGCCGTGGTGGGCGTGGCCTGCATAGGAGGAGTCACCTCCGCGGTGATCGCGTCGGTGACCGCGTCCCTGCTGCTCAACTACTGGTTCATCCCGCCCATCGGCCAGTTCACGCTGGACGATCCGAACGCCCTGCTGGCCCTGGCGGTGTTCGCGGTCGTGGCGGCCACCGTGGCCGCGGTCGTGGACCGGTCCCTGCGGCTGTCGCGCCGTTCCGCCCGCGCGACGGCCGAGGCGGAGACCATGTCGTCGCTGGCGGGCAGCATCGTGCGGGGCGAGGCCACGATCCCGGCCCTGCTGGAGCGGACCCGGGAGACCTTCGGCATGGAGTCGGCGGATCTGGTGGAGGAGCCTCCCGACGCGCCCGGTGTGACGGCCGTTCCGGCGGGTCCCGGTGCCTTCCTCGCCCTGCGCGGTCGCACCCTGTCCTCGTCCGAGCGACGGGTGCTGGCCGCCTTCGCCGCGCACGTCGGCTCCGCCGTGGAGCGGTCCCGGCTCGCCGAGGCCGCCGCCGAGGTCGAGCCGGTGAAGGCCGCCGACCGGTTGCGCACGGCACTGCTGCGGGCCGTCGGCCACGACCTGCGCACCCCCCTGGCGGCAGGCTGGGCCGCCGTCACCTCGCTGCGCAGCCGGGACGTCGAGTTCTCGGCCGAGGACCGGGACGAACTCCTCGCCACCGCCGACGAGTCCATGGCCAGACTCAACCGCCTGGTGGAGAACCTCCTCGACCTCAGCCGCCTGGAGGCCGGAGTCCTCACGCTGAACCTGCGCCCGACCTCCCTGGAGGAGGTCCTGCCCATGGCACTGACGGAAGTCTCCGCGGTGGACGTGGCGGACGTGGAGGAGATCCCGCCGATGCTCGCCGACCCGCCGCTGCTGGAACGGGTGATCGCCAACCTCGCCGGCAACGCCGACCGCCACACCCCGCCTGGCAAGAAGGTGCTGGTCACCGCCAGTGCCCTGGCGGGCCGGGTGGAGCTGCGGATCGTGGACCGGGGGCCGGGTCTGCCCGCCGACGGCAGGGAGCGGCTCTTCGAGCCCTTCCAGCGGCTCGGCGACACCGACAACACCACCGGGCTCGGCCTCGGACTGGCCCTCGCGCGGGGCCTGACCGAGGCGATGAACGGCACCCTCACCCCCGAGGACACGCCCGGCGGCGGTCTCACGATGGTCGTGTCGCTACCGCTCGCCGCACAGAACGCGGGTGCCGAACCGACGGAGCAGAGTGTGGGAGGTGCGTGACGAGCACGGTGACCAGTGCAGGGAAACCGCGCCGGGGCTGGACCTCGACACCACCCGGACCCTGGCCGCCGCGCGACCGGTTCCCCTTGACTGCAAGCACCGTCGGCCCCTTCCTGGGGCTCTGCGCACACCACCCGGAGGTCATCATGGACGCGGCCCACTCCGCACACGTCCACCGCACGGCAACGGCCGCTGCCCCGACCGCTTCAGATTCACCCGGGGCCAAGTCCCGTACCACCGCTCCGGGCCCGCCTCGTGGTGGTGACCCTCGCTGACCAGACGGGTTCGGCGCTGGACACGGCCGGTCCGGGCCGACCGCTCGGGCCTCACGCAGGCTCCGCACTCACTCCAGACCGGAGGCTTTGAACACGGCACGGGCGGTCTCGCGGTCGACCCGGCGGGAGATGCGGCGCAGGACGGTCGCTCCGCACAGCAGCAGCCCGTCCTCTGCGGCCTTCCGCGCGCCCCCGTCCAGGCTGGACCACAACCGCGGATTGCGCACCAGGACCTCGGGGTCGAGCTCCACGCGCCCACCGAGCGCGTCCCGCAGCACGATCCGTTGGGAGATGCCGTCCAGGCAGCGGACCGACACCAGCAGATCCGTCCGGACCTGCCGCTCACGCAGCAGCCGGCGCGAGGCCAGCCAGTTCCCGCCCGCCGACACCCGGTCGGGGCACAGCACGAGGAACAGCAGCCCGGAGAGAGCGCACCACAGCACGGTGCGCCACGGGGTGAGCCGGCCGGAACCCCAGTCGATCAGCAGGAGAAGGGCGAGCAGGACGCCCGCGCAGCGGACGGCGCTCCACAGCTCCTGCGCCCACTCGCGGTCGTTCGTCGCCTCACCGGATCCGTCGGGCGGCTCTCCGGACACGTCGTCACGGCGTCCCATGGCGCCGACGGTAGCGACCAGGGGAATCCGATCGGCGCGTCTTGACACGGCTCTGACGGATATCGAGCGGTTCCCTGCTTCCTGCCCGTGACGCGGCGGGCATGCGGAAGTCGCCCACGTCACACACCCGTCAATGTCGCGTCAAGGTCGGCCGGTTGGGCGCGAAGAAGTCGCAAGGAACCTTCGGAGGCGGCCGGAAAAGGACGGAACCTGAGTGCGGTCGTGCACACCTCAGCCTCGTGCGCGGCCGAGGCGAGAAGGAGTCCGCACCCATGTCCGTAGTGACCACCGAGCCGAACGCCGTGCCCGCGGGCGAGGAGCCGCCCGATACCGGCGAACGCCACCGCCTGAGCGCCGTCACCGGCCTTGCGGCCCTGTCGCTGGACGCGATGGCGTCCGTGGCGTACGGCCCCGAGGCGATTGTTCTGGTGCTGGCGGCCGCGGGCGCGCACGGCCTCGGCTTCACGATGCCCGTCACACTGGCCATCGCCGCCCTGTTGGCCGTGCTGGTGGCCTCCTACCGGCAGGTGATCGCGGCCTTCCCGGACGGCGGCGGCTCCTACGCCGTCGCGAAGACCCACCTGGGCGCGCGCACCAGTCTGGTGGCGGCGGCCTCCCTGGTCCTGGACTACGTCCTCAACGTCGCCGTCGCTGTCACGGCCGGCGTCGCCGCGCTCACCTCCGCCTTCCCGACCCTCTACGACGACCGGCTGTGGCTGTGCCTGGCGGTGCTCGCCCTGGTCACGGGCGTCAACCTGCGCGGGATCGTGGAGTCCGCCAGGGCGTTCATCGTGCCGACGGTCGTCTTCGTCGGCTCGATCTTCGTCCTCATCGCCGTCGGCCTCTTCCGGTCCGGGCCGGTCAGCACGGTGACCGCCGCCGGGCATGCCTCGGTCCTCGCCGACAACGCCACCGCCGTGGGCGCACTCCTCCTGCTGAAGGCTTTCGCCTCCGGCTGTGCCGCGCTGACGGGCGTGGAGGCCATCGCCAACGCCGTTCCCTCCTTCCGGGTTCCGCGCGCCAAGCGGGCCCAGCGGGCGGAGGTCGCCCTCGGAGCCGTCCTCGGGGCGATGCTCATCGGCCTGTCCGTCCTGATCGGCCGCTTCCACCTCCAGCCGGTCCAGGGCGTCACTGTCCTCGCCCAGTTGGCGGACGCCTCTCTCGGGCACAACTGGGCCTTCTACGTCATCCAGTTCGCGACGATGATCCTTCTGGCCCTGTCGGCCAACACGTCCTTCGGCGGCCTGCCCGTGCTCCTGAAGCTGCTGGCCCGGGACAACTACGCGCCGCACGTCTTCGCACTCAAGGCCGACCGCCAGGTCCACCGGCACGGTGTCCTCGCGCTGGCGCTCGTCTCGGCTGCCCTGCTGGTCTTCTCCGGCGGCGACACCAACACCCTAGTCCCGCTCTTCGCCATCGGTGTCTTCGTCGGCTTCACCATCGCGCAGGTGGGCATGGTCCGGCACTGGCGCCTCGAGCGAGGACCGGGGTGGCACGGCAAGGCGCTGCTGAACGGCTTCGGCGCGCTGCTCACCGGCGTCGCGACCGTCGTCGTCACCGTGGAGAAGTTCACGGCGGGTGCCTGGCTCGTGGTGATCGCCCTGCCGCTGCTGGTGGCCGCTTTCGAGACGGTGCAGCGCGCCTACGGCCGGATCGGCGAGCAGCTCGGCCGGGGCCGCATCCCCGAGGCCCCGCACCGCGAGCGCTCGCTGGTGATCGTCCCCGTCTCCTCCCTGTCCAGACTGACCTCGGAGGCCCTCACGGCTGCCTCCTCCCTCGGTGACGAGGTCCGCGCGGTGACCGTGTGCTACCCCGATCCCGAGGACCGGGCCGCCCTGCACGCCCTGGAGCGTTCCTGGGCCGCCTGGGACCCGGGCGTCCCACTGATCCGGCTGACCTGCGAGCGGCGCAGTCTGGGCCGCCCCATCGCCGCCTACGTCCGTGAGGTGGCCGCCGCCGAGCCTGGCACGCGCGTCACCGTGCTGATCCCGGAGACCGAGCCGGAGCGGCTGTGGCAGCGGCTGCTGCAGAACCAGCGGGGGGCCGTGGTCGCGCACGCCGTGCGCCGGGAGACGGACGCGGTCATCTGCCGGCTGCGCTTCCGGCTTCTGTGAGCCGGATCGATCGACCGCTGCGTCGGTTCTGCCCGCTGGTATGGATCAAGGGTCGTAAGAGTCCCGTCAAAGCCGTGGGTGTCGCCGTAAGGGAGTCGTCAACGGACGACCCGATCCGGCCAAAGAGGCGCTTTCCTCTACTCGTCCCTGTTCATCGAACCTCACCCCAGGAGTTCGCGATGGCCGACCTGGCCTTCGTCATCGCCACGATCGCGGGTTTCGCGCTGGTGGCCCTTGTCGCCAAGGGGGTGACGAAGCTGTGACCGCCGAGAACATCGTCGGCCTCGTCGTGGCCGTCGCCCTGCTGGGCTATCTCGTCCTCGCCCTGATCTTCCCGGAGAGGTTCTGAGACACAGATGGGTCCCGTACTCGCCGGCGTCCTCCAGCTGCTCGCCCTCATAGGAGCACTGGCGCTCGTCTACGTCCCCCTCGGCACCTACATGGCCAGGGTCTACTCCGCCGACAAGCACTGGCGCGTCGAGAGGTGGATCTACAAGGGCATCGGTGCCAACCCCGACACCGAGATGACCTGGACCGCGTATCTGCGCGGGGTCCTCGCCTTCTCCGTGGTCGGTGTCCTCTTCCTCTACCTGCTCCAGCGGCTCCAGGGCGTCCTGCCCGGCTCGCTCGGCTTCGACTCGGTGAACCCGGCGCAGTCGTTCAACACGGCCGTGTCGTTCGTGACCAACACCAACTGGCAGTCGTACTACGGCGAGCAGACCATGGGCCACGTCGTGCAGACGGCCGGGCTCGCGGTGCAGAACTTCGTCTCCGCCGCCGTCGGCATCGCCGTCGCGGTGGCCCTCGTACGAGGGTTCGCGCGCTCGCGCACCGGTGAGCTCGGCAACTTCTGGGCCGACCTGGTGCGCGGCACGCTGCGGATCCTGGTGCCGGGTGCCGCGATCGCCGCGATCGTGCTCGTGGCCTGCGGCGCGATCCAGAACTTCTCCGGCATCCACGAGGTCGGCCAGTTCATGGGCGGCTCGCAGCAGTGGAACGGCGGCGCCGTGGCCTCGCAGGAGGCCATCAAGGAGTTCGGCACCAACGGCGGCGGCTACTTCAACGCCAACTCCGCCCACCCCTTCGAGAACCCGAACGCCTTCACCAACCTCTTCGAGATCTTCCTGATCCTGGTGATCCCGTTCGCGCTGACCCGCACCTTCGGCGTGATGGTCGGCTCGGTGCGCCAGGGGTACGCGATCCTCGCCACCATGGCCACCATCTGGCTGGGCTTCACCGCGCTCATGATGTGGACCGAGTTCGCCCACCACGGCCCGGCGCTGCAGGCCGCGGGCGGGGCGATGGAGGGCAAGGAGGTCCGCTTCGGCGTCGGCGGTTCGTCGATCTTCGCGGTGGCGACCACGCTCACCTCGACCGGTGCGGTGGACTCCTTCCACTCCTCGTTCACCGGCCTGGGCGGTGGCATCACCATGCTGAGCATGATGCTCGGCGAGATCGCGCCCGGTGGTACCGGCTCCGGCCTCTACGGCATGCTGATCATGGCGGTCATCGCGGTGTTCATCGCCGGGCTGATGGTCGGCCGTACGCCCGAGTACCTGGGCAAGAAGATCGGCACCCGCGAGATCAAGCTGGCCGCCTGCTACATCCTCGTCACGCCGGCCCTGGTCCTCGTCTTCACCGCCGCCTCCATGGCCCTGTCGACCCCGCCGCACTCGATGCTGAACTCCGGTGCGCACGGCTTCTCCGAGGTGCTGTACGCGTTCACCTCGGCCGCCAACAACAACGGCTCCGCCTTCGCCGGCCTGAACGCGAACACCGACTGGTACAACACCATGACGGGATTCGCGATGCTGCTCGGCCGCTTCCTGCCCATGATCTTCGTCCTGGCGCTCGCGGGTTCGCTCGCCGAGCAGAAGCCGGTCCCGGAGACCGCGGGCACGCTGCGCACCGAGAAGCCGCTCTTCACCGGCCTGCTGGTGGGCGCGATCCTCATCATCACCGGTCTGACCTACTTCCCGGCTCTCGCGCTGGGGCCGCTGGCCGAGGGGCTGGCGTCATGACCACCCGTATAGAGAAGCCAGAGGACTCCATGTCCACAGCCACCCCGACCCGGGCGCCGCACAGCGACGTACCCACCGGGCACAAGTCCCCCGAGGGCCGCGTCGGCGCGGGTCTGTTCGACCCCAAGCAGCTGGTCAAGTCGCTGCCGGACGCCTTCCGCAAGCTCGACCCGCGGGTGATGGTCAAGTCCCCCGTGATGTTCGTGGTGTGGATCGGGTCCGTGCTGACCACCGCCTTCTCCTTCAAGGACCCCGGCGACTGGTTCGGCTGGACCATCAGCGCCTGGCTGTGGCTGACCGTCGTCTTCGCCAACCTCGCGGAGGCGGTCGCCGAAGGGCGCGGCAAGGCCCAGGCCGACACGCTCAGGAAGGCCAAGACCGACACCGTCGCGCGGCGGCTCCTCGGGGACTCCGAGGAGCAGGTTCCCGGTACGGAGCTGCGGATCGGTGACCTGGTCGTCTGCGAGGCCGGCGACATCATCCCCGGCGACGGTGACGTCGTCGAGGGCGTGGCCTCGGTGGACGAGTCGGCGATCACCGGCGAGTCCGCCCCGGTCATCCGGGAGTCCGGCGGCGACCGGAGCGCGGTGACTGGTGGCACCAAGGTGCTCTCCGACCGGATCGTCATCAAGATCACGACGAAGCCCGGCGAGACCTTCATCGACCGCATGATCGCCCTCGTCGAGGGCGCGGCCCGGCAGAAGACGCCCAATGAGATCGCGCTGAACATCCTGCTCGCCTCGCTGACCATCGTCTTCCTGCTCGCGGTGGCGACCCTGCCGCCGTTCGCGGACTACGCGGGCACCCACCTGACGATGGTGGTGCTGGTGGCGCTGCTGGTCTGCCTGATCCCGACGACGATCGGAGCCCTGCTCTCCGCGATCGGCATCGCGGGCATGGACCGCCTCGTCCAGCGCAACGTCCTGGCGATGTCGGGACGCGCGGTCGAGGCGGCCGGTGACGTCTCCACCCTGCTGCTCGACAAGACCGGCACCATCACCCTGGGCAACCGTCAGGCGTCGGAGTTCGTGCCGGTGAGCGGCACCACCGAGGCCGAACTCGCGGACGCCGCCCAGCTGTCCTCGCTGGCCGACGAGACGCCCGAGGGCCGCTCCATCGTCGTACTGGCGAAGGAGAAGTACGGGCTGCGCGAGCGCCACCAGGGCGAACTCGCAGGCGCCGAATGGATCGAGTTCACCGCGCAGACCCGGATGTCCGGTGTCGACGTGGACGGGCGCAGGGTCCGCAAGGGCGCTGCCGGTTCTGTCATCAAGTGGGTCGAGGAGCGGGGCGGCGCGGTCGCCGAAGACGCGGACACCGCCGCCAACCGCATCTCCGAGGCCGGCGGCACCCCGCTGCTCGTCGCCGTCGAGGACGCCGAGGGCGCCCGGGTGTTGGGCGTCATCCACCTCAAGGACGTCGTCAAGGAGGGCATGCGCGAGCGGTTCGACGAGCTGCGCCGCATGGGCATCAGGACCGTCATGATCACGGGCGACAACCCGCTGACCGCCAAGGCGATCGCCGAGGAGGCGGGCGTCGACGACTTCCTCGCGGAGGCCACCCCCGAGGACAAGATGGCCCTCATCAAGCGCGAGCAGGCGGGCGGCAAGCTCGTCGCGATGACCGGTGACGGCACCAACGACGCGCCGGCCCTCGCGCAGGCGGACGTCGGCGTCGCGATGAACACGGGTACGTCGGCCGCAAAGGAGGCCGGCAACATGGTCGACCTCGACTCCAACCCGACCAAGCTGATCGAGATCGTCGAGATCGGCAAGCAACTGCTGATCACCCGGGGCGCGTTGACCACGTTCTCCATCGCCAACGACGTCGCGAAGTACTTCGCGATCATTCCCGCGCTGTTCGCGGCCGTCTACCCGGGCCTGGACAAGCTCAACATCATGGGCCTGTCCTCGCCCGACTCCGCGATCCTCTCGGCGGTCGTCTTCAACGCGCTGATCATCATCGCGCTGGTGCCGCTGTCCCTGAAGGGCGTGCAGTACCGGCCGGTCAGCGCCGACAAGATGCTGCGCCGCAACCTGACCATCTACGGCGTCGGCGGGCTGATCGCGCCCTTCATCGGCATCAAGCTCATCGACCTGCTCATCTCCCTCATCCCCGGAATCGGCTGATCCCCATGAACAACTCGGTTACGAACACGGCCCGGTTGCTGTGGGCGGGGTTGCGAGCCCTTCTCGTGCTGACCCTGGTGACGGGCGTCATCTACCCGCTGGCCGTCACCGGTGTCGCCCAGGCGCTGTTCCACGACAAGGCGAACGGCTCCGAGATCACGTCGGACGGCAAGGTCGTCGGCTCGTCCCTGATCGGGCAGTCGTACAACCTGCCGCTCAAGAAGGGCCAGGAGACACCGGATCCGGACCTGCAGTGGTTCCAGGGCCGCCCGGCCAACGGCCTGGGTGCCAACAGCATCAACACGCAGTACAAGCTGATCCTGTCCGGGGCCACCAACCTCTCCGCCGACAACAAGGATCTGATCCAGCAGGTCAAGGATGCCAAGGCCGCGGTCGTCAAGGACAACTCCGTGTCCGGCTACACCGTCAAGCCACAGGACGTGCCGGCTGACGCGGTCACCTCCTCCGGCTCCGGTCTGGACCCGAACATCTCCCCGGCCTACGCCGAGCTCCAGGTCCACCGGGTCGCCGCGAAGAACGGCCTGACCGTCGCCCAGGTGCAGAAGCTGGTCGACGAGCACACCGACGGCCGCACGCTCGGCTTCATCGGTGAGCCCCGGGTGAACGTCCTGGAGCTCAACATCGCGCTCAAGGACCTCGTAGCGAAGAAGTGACGGCCTTACACGACCAAGAGGGGAGCCGGCGGCCGGGACAGCGTCCCGGATCCGCCGGCTCCCACCGCCATGAAACAGGAGAGGCACACACCCATGACGAGGGTGTTGGTGGTGGAGGACGACCCGCAGCTCGTACGGGCCCTCGTGATCAACCTGCAGGCACGCAAGTACGGCGTCGACGCCGCCCCCGACGGCGCCACGGCCCTCCGGCTCGCGGCCGCCCGCCAGCCCGACGTGGTGATGCTCGACCTCGGCCTGCCCGACATGGACGGAGCCGACGTCATCAAGGCCCTGCGCGGCTGGACCCGGGTGCCGATCCTGGTCCTGTCCGCCCGTCAGGGCTCCGACGAGAAGGTGGCCGCGCTCGACGCGGGCGCCGACGACTACATCACCAAGCCGTTCAGCATGGACGAACTCCTCGCCCGGCTGCGGGCCGCCGTCCGCCGTACCGAGGACGCGCCGCTCGTGCCCGAGACGGTCCTCGTCGAGACGGCCGACTTCAGCATCGACCTGCTCGCCAAGAAGGTCGTCCGCGGCGGGCGGGACGTGCGACTGACCCCGACCGAGTGGCACCTGCTGGAGATCCTGGTGACCAATCCCGGCCGGCTGATCACGCAGAAGCACCTCCTCCAGGAGGTCTGGGGCGCCACTCAGAGCAACAAGACCAACTACCTGCGGGTCTACATGGCCCAGTTGCGCCGAAAGTTGGAGAACGACCCCGCCCACCCCCGCTATCTGATCACCGAGCCCGGCATGGGCTACCGCTACGAGGGATGACATGGCACGCGGCAAACTCCGGATCTACCTCGGTGCGGCACCCGGTGTCGGCAAGACCTACGCCATGCTCTCCGAGGCACACCGCAGGATCGAGCGCGGTACGGACTGTGTGGTCGCCTTCGTGGAACACCACCACCGGCCGCGCACCGAGGTGATGCTGCACGGCCTGGAACAGGTTCCGCGCAAGGAACTCGCGTACCGCGACAGTGTCTTCACCGAGATGGACGTCGACGCCGTCCTGGCCCGCCGTCCCCAGGTCGCCCTGGTCGACGAACTGGCCCACACCAACATCCCCGGCTCCCGCAACACCAAGCGCTGGCAGGACGTCGAGGAACTGCTGGCCGCCGGGATCGACGTGATCTCGACCGTCAACATCCAGCACCTGGAGTCACTGGGCGACGTCGTCGAGTCGATCACCGGGGTGCGGCAGCGGGAGACCGTGCCGGACGAGGTGGTGCGCCGGGCCGACCAGATCGAGCTGGTCGACATGTCCCCGCAGGCCCTGCGCCGCCGTATGGCACACGGGAACATCTACAGGTCGGACAAGGTCGACGCGGCGCTGTCGAACTACTTCCGCCCCGGAAACCTCACCGCGCTGAGGGAGCTGGCACTGCTGTGGGTGGCCGACCGCGTCGACGCCTATCTCACCGAGTACCGCAGCGAGCACCAGGTCTCGACGATCTGGGGCTCGCGCGAGCGGATCGTGGTCGGACTGACCGGCGGACCCGAGGGCCGGACACTGATCCGGCGGGCCGCGCGCCTCGCCGAGAAGGGCGCCGGCGGCGAGGTCATGGCCGTCTACATCTCCCGCAGCGACGGCCTGACCTCGGCATCCCCGAAGGAACTCGCCGACCAGCGCACCCTGGTCGAGGATCTCGGCGGCACCTTCCACCAGGTCGTCGGCGACGACATCCCCGTGGCCCTGCTGGACTTCGCACGCGGGGTCAACGCCACCCAGATCGTCCTCGGCGTGTCCCGGCGCAGGAGCTGGCAGAGCATCTTCGGGCCGGGCGTCGGTGCCACGGTCGCCCGGGACTCGGGCCCCGACCTCGACGTCCACCTCATCACCCATGACGAGGTGGGCAAGGGCCGCGGACTGCCGGTGGCGCGCGGAGCACGCCTGGGACGCTCCCGGGTCATCCGGGGCTGGCTCGTCGGCGTACTCGGCCCGGTCCTGCTCACCTGGCTGCTCACCAGCGCCACCCCGGACGTCGGCCTCGCCAACGACATGCTGCTGTTCCTGACCCTGACGGTCGCGGCGGCCCTGCTGGGCGGGCTCTACCCGGCGCTGGGCTCCGCCGTGGTGGGCTCCCTCCTGCTCAACTGGTACTTCACCCCGCCCATCCACACCCTGACGATCGCCGACCCCAAGAACATCGTCGCCATCGCCATCTTCGTGGGCGTGGCCGTGTCCGTGGCCTCCGTCGTCGACCTCGCCGCCCGGCGCACGCACCAGGCGGCGCGGCTACGGGCCGAGTCGGAGATCCTCTCCTATCTCGCGGGCAGCGTCCTGCGCGGCGAGACCTCGCTGGAGGCGCTGCTGGAACGGGTCCGCGAGACCTTCGGCATGGAGTCGGTGGCCCTCCTGGAGCGGACCGGCGAGACGGAACCCTGGACCTGCGCCGGCAGCGTGGGACCCCGGCCCGCCGAGAACCCGGACGACGCGGACGTCGACGTACCCGTCAACGACGACATGGCCCTGTCCCTGCGCGGCCGCGTGCTGCCGGCCGCCGACCGCCGGGTGCTGGCCGCGTTCGCCGCCCAGGCCGCCGTCGTCCTGGACCGCCAGCGCCTGCGGCGCGAGGCCGACCGCGCCAAGGAACTGGCCGAGGGCAACCGCATCCGCACCGCGCTGCTCGCCGCCGTCAGCCACGACCTGCGCACCCCGCTCGCCGGCATCAAGGCATCCGTGACCTCGTTGCGCTCCGAGGACGTCGCCTGGTCCGAGGAGGACCAGGCAGAGTTGCTGAAGGCCATAGAGGAGGGCGCCGACCGGCTCGACCTCCTCGTCGGCAACCTGCTCGACATGTCCCGCCTCCAGACCGGGACCGTCACCCCCATCATCCGCGAGACCGATCTCGACGAGGTCGTGCCCATGGCGCTCGGCGGGGTGCCGGAGGACAGCGTGGAACTCGACATCCCGGAGACGCTGCCGATGGTGCACATCGACCGGGGACTGCTGGAGAGGGCGGTCGCCAACGTCGTCGAGAACGCCGTCAAGTACAGCCCCGCAGGGGAGAAGGTCCTGGTGTCGGCGAGTGCCATCGCCGACCGGGTCGAGGTACGCGTTGTCGACCGCGGCCCCGGAGTCCCGGACGAGGCCAAGGACCACATCTTCGAACCCTTCCAGCGGTACGGCGACTCACCTCGCGGCGCCGGCGTGGGCCTCGGACTCGCGGTCGCGCGCGGCTTCACCGAGGCGATCGGCGGCACGATCCACGCCGAGGACACGCCCGGGGGCGGCCTCACCATGGTGCTCGCCGTACCGACGGCCCCCGAGCGGCTGCCGGAGCGGCCGGACCTGCCGGCCGCGACCACGTCCTGACCGCGTTCAGGCGCCGGGCGGCGCGGTGTCGAACTCACGCTGAAGCCGCCCGGTGTCCAGCCGCAGCCGGAGCATGTTCCGGCGGTGCGCGGCCTCCAGCGCGGCCTGCAGCGGGGAGGGCGGCACCGCGAGAACGGGGCAGGCGGCGTGGGCGAGGCAGTAGCGGCTGACGGACGGCCAGAACGCGCGGCGCAGCCGGCTCTGCCGCCCGGTGCCGACCACGATCACATCGCGCTCCCGATCTGCGATCTGCACCAGCGCCCGCCCCGGGGCGCCCCGCGCCACCAAGGCATGCCCGGGCAGCCCGGAGCCCGTGGCGCCGAACACGTCACGCAGCGCCGTGAGCAGAGTCTCCCGCGCCATCCGCTCCCACTCCGGGACCAGGACGGCCGAGGCCGGGGATCTGCGGGCGGCGAGGTCTCCGCCGGGCGGCTCCCAGGCCAGCACGGGCCAGAGCTCGGCGCCACGGCTCCGGGCCTCGTCGGCGGCCCGGACAAGAGCGGTGAGACTGCCCGGCGAACCGCTCACGCCCACCACGAGGCGGGCGGTCGAGGACAGGGGGGACTCGGACATCTGATCCTCCTCGGAACGCTTCCATCTCACCTCCGTAACGAGGCTTCGGACCACCCCTCCGGCCAGTTCCTGACGCCCTTCTGACGGCCCTTCGGTGCCTTCTCACCAGCTGCGTCAGCGCTCCGTCAAGGTCGGTGGGATCACCGTCAGCGTCCCGTCAGGGCACGTCCGGAAGCCGGGGGCACCGGGCATAACGTCGAATGCGAGCCCCGGTCCGCCTCCCCGCGTCCGGGGCTCCAAGACCACTCGTTCCCCGCTCCTGTGGAGGCACTCCATGACAGAGCAGCTCTACGACGACGACCCCGAGCCCGCCGATCGATTCCCGGTCGGACCCCTGTACGTCCCGGTCCGGCCGGGCCCCTCCGGGTGTGCGGCCCGGCTCTTCCGCACCCCGCTCGGCGGCCGTACGGCCGTCGGCTTCACCTCCGCACGGCGACTGACCGCCACGCTCGGCCCCGGCCAGGCGTGGATCCGCCTCGCCGAGCCCGCCCTGCGCGCGCTGACCGCGCCGCTCGGCATCACCACCGTCACGGTGGACCCGCAGTTCTCGGCACCGGCTCCGGCACCGATCGAGGCCGCGACTCCCGTTCCCGCACTGCGGATCGCCTGAGAGGGGCACAATCGATGACCACAGTCCACGAACCCACCGCGACGGTCGCGTCCGCCGAACTGTCGGTGTGGCCCGCCTCCACCACCGAGCACCGGCACGGCGACCTCACCGTGGGCGGTGTATCGCTCGCGGAGATCGCCGACCGCTTCGGCACCCCCGTCTACGTCCTCGACGAGACCGAGGTCCGCGACCGCTGCCGCACCTACCGGGACGCCTTCCCCGACGCCGAAGTCCTCTACGCGGCCAAGGCGTTCCTGTGCCGGGCCATGGCCCACTGGGTCGAGGAGGAGGGCCTCGGCCTGGACGTCTGCTCGGCCGGAGAGCTCGAACTCGCCGTCACCACCGGCTTCCCGCCGGAGCGGATCACCCTGCACGGCAACGCCAAGTCCCCCCGAGACCTGGACACCGCGTTGCGCCTCGGTGTCGGCCGGATCGTCATCGACAGCCCCTCCGAGATCGCCCGGCTGGCCGCGGCGGTCGGGCCCGACGGCCACCAGAAGGTGATGGTGAGGGTCGTGCCCGGCATCAGCGCCGGCGGCCACGAGAAGATCCGCACCGGCACCGACGACCAGAAGTTCGGCCTGTCCATCGCCGACGGCTACGCCCAGCACGCCATCGCCCGCATACTCGACCAGCCACAGCTCCAACTCACCGGCCTGCACTGCCACCTGGGCTCGCAGATCACCAGCGTCAAGCCCTACCTCGCCGCCGTACGCCGCACGGTGGGCCTCATGGCGCGGCTGCACGAACAGCACGGCCTGGTGCTGCCCGAACTCGACCTCGGCGGCGGCCACGGCATCGCCTACCGCCCCGGCGAGGAGGCCCTGGACCTGACGTCACTGGCCCGCAGGGTCCGCACCGAGCTCTCCGACGCCTGCGCCGCGAACGGACTCCCCGTCCCGCGCCTGATCATCGAGCCCGGGCGGGCGATCGTGGGGCCTGCGGGTGTCGCGGTCTACCACGTGCTGGCCGTCAAGCGCACCGGCTCGCACACCTACGTCGCCGTGGACGGCGGCATGAGCGACAACCCGCGCCCGGCCCTGTACGGCGTCCGGTACGCCCCTCGCCTGGTGGGCAGGCACAGCACCGCGGCCCTTGCCCGGGTCACCGTGGTCGGGCGTCACTGCGAGGCGGGCGACGTCGTCGCCGCCGACGTGGAGCTCCCGGACGACATCCGCCCCGGCGACCTGCTCGCCGTCCCCGTCGCCGGCGCCTACCACCTGTCCATGGCCTCCGGCTACAACCTCGTCGGCCGCCCGCCGGTGGCCGCGGTGCACGACGGTCTGGCCCGCCTGCTGGTCCGCCGCGAGTCGCTGGAGGACATCCGCAGCCGGGACGTAGGGCTGTAGTCCCCACCTTATTTGCGTATTGACGCAACAAGAGGCACACTCTTGGAGTCGGGTCCCGTGCGCGCGTCGAGCGTACGCACGGGGCACAGTCACATCACGGATCGGAGGCAGCCATGGGTGCCGACCCTCCCAGTCCGCGCTGCCTCCCGGGCACTCGCTGACTCCCCTTCCCTGCCTTTCACTTTCCCGCGCTGCGTGGGTGAGCCCTGCCCTGCCGTCGGCGCGTCCGCCGCGGCCGGGCCGTGTGGGTGTGCCCAGAGTGCGGGCGGAGGTCCTCCGTGATGTCGTTCCGTACCGACACCCGATCCCCCGAGAAGGCGGCGCGCACGCCCCTGGCGGGTCGCCTGTCGCAGTTCTCCTGGGTGGACGCGGCCGTCGCCGCCGCCGTCCTCGTCCTTCTCTACGTCGTCCTGCGCGTCGGCCAGGGCACCACCGTCGCCTTCAGCACCCATCAGAACGTCGACGTGGACACCGATCCCGCTCAGCTGCCGTACGACGCGGCCCGCTCGCTGCTGCGGATGTTCGCGGCGCTGGCCGCCTCGGTCGTGTTCACCTTCGGCTACGCCTACGCCGCCGCGAAGAGCAGAAGGCTGGAGCGGATCCTCGTCCCGGCCCTCGACATCCTCCAGTCGGTGCCGGTGCTCGGCTTCCTCACCGTGGCCGTGACCGGGTTCATCGCCCTGTTCCCCGGTTCGATGCTGGGCCTGGAGTGCGCGGCGATCTTCGCGATCTTCACCTCACAGGCGTGGAACATGACGTTCGGCTTCTACTACTCCCTCACCTCTCTCCCGCGTGAACTCGACGAGCTGTCACGGTCGTTCGGCTTCACCCGCTGGATGCGGTTCTGGAAGGTGGAGGTCCCGGCCGGGATGATCGGCCTGGTCTGGAACGGCATGATGAGCTTTGGCGGCGGCTGGTTCTTCCTGGTCGCCTCGGAGGCCATCAGCGTCAACAACCAGCGGTACGCGCTGCCCGGCGTCGGTTCCTACGCCGGCGCCGCGATCGCCGACGGCGACCTGGGCAAGGTCGGCTGGGCGATCCTCACCATGGCGGTCATGGTGATCGGCGTGAACTTCCTGTTCTGGCGGCCGTTGACGGCGTGGGCGGAGAAGTTCAAGAACGAGCAGTCCGAGGCCAGTGAGGTCCAGCGGTCGTACGTCCTGGACTTCCTGCGCCGCTCGCACTGGCCGCGGCTGCTCGGCCGGGTGCTGCGTCCGGTGGGGCGTGGGCTGGGCCGGGCCGGGCGACTGCTGGGCACCGACGACCGGCCGCTGTCCGTCGACCCGGTGCGGCGGCGCAGGGGAGACGTGGCCTTCACGCTCGTCGCGGGCGGGCTGATCGTGTGGGGTCTGGCCGACCTCGGCCACTACCTCTACGACCGCACCGGCTTCGGTGTCTTCGGCGAACCGCTGCTGCTGGGTCTGGCCACCCTGGTCCGGGTCGTCGTCCTGGTCGCGCTGGCGACCGTGATCTGGGTGCCGATCGGCGTGAAGATCGGCTTCTCGCCCCGGCTCACCCGCATCGCCCAGCCCGTCGTCCAGGTCCTGGCGTCCTTCCCCGCCAACTTCATGTTCCCGCTGGCGGTCTGGTTCTTCCTGAAGACGGGCCTGTCGATCAATATCGGCGGCACGCTGCTGATGGCGCTGGGCGCCCAGTGGTACATCCTCTTCAACACCATCGCCGGCGCCATGGCCATCCCGACGGATCTGCGCGAGGCCATGGACGACCTCGGCATCACCGGATGGCAGCGGTGGCGGCGGCTGATCATCCCGGGGATCTTCCCGTCGTACGTCACCGGCGGCATCACCGCGTCCGGCGGTGCCTGGAACGCCTCGATCGTCTCCGAGGTCGTCACCTTCGGCGGGACCACGCTCACCGCGACCGGCCTGGGCGCCTACATCGCCAAGGCCACCGAGAGCGGCGACTACCCGCACCTGATCGCGGGGGTGGCGGTGATGAGCCTGTACGTCGTCGCACTGAACCGGCTGCTGTGGCGCCGCCTGTACCGGCTGGCCGAGACCCGCTACTCCCTCTGAACTGCCCCCTTTTACGAAAGATGTGGAGCACGTCATGGTGCTGAACACTCTGCGCGGCCGACGCGCCACCCCGGCCATCGGCCACACCCGCCCCGCCGACGGCGACGTCCTGCTGGAGACCGTCGGCCTGACCAAGTCCTACGCCGGCGCAGACGGCGAACTGCCCGTCCTGTCCGGCATCGACCTCCAGGTCCGCGCCGGTGAGGTCGTCGCCCTGCTGGGCAAGTCCGGCTCGGGCAAGTCGACGCTGTTGCGCTGCCTGGCCGGACTCGTCCCCACCAGCTCAGGCACCGTCACCTACAAGGGCACCCCGCTGACCGGCGCCAACCCGGGCACGGCGATGGTGTTCCAGACCTTCGCCCTGCTGCCCTGGCTGACCGTGCAGCAGAACGTCGAACTCGGTCTGGAGGCAAAGGGAGTCGGCGCCGCCGAGCGCGCCGAGGCCGCCCGCCAGGCCATCGACCTGATCGGTCTGGACGGCTTCGAGTCGGCGTACCCCAAGGAGCTGTCCGGCGGCATGCGCCAGCGCGTCGGCTTCGCACGGGCGTTGGTCGTCGAGCCGGACGTCCTGATGATGGACGAGCCGTTCTCCGCCCTCGACGTGCTCACGGCCGAGAACCTGCGCGGCGAGCTGATGGAGCTGTGGGAGTCGGGCCAGTTCCCGACCCGGGCGATCGTGCTGGTCACCCACAACATCGAGGAGGCCGTGCTGATGGCCGACCGGATCGTCGTCCTCGGCGCCCGGCCCTACGGCACGATCCGCGAGGTCTTCGAGGTCGGCCTGGACCGCCCCCGCGACCGCAACGCGCCCGCCTTCGAGGACCTCATCGACCGCGTCTACCGCACCATGACCGGACGGCACAAGGAGGGGCGCACCCCCGGCCGGGCGGAGGCCGTGGAGACCGTCGAGCTGGAGAGGCGCACCCCCTCCAACACCCCCCTGCCCACCGCGAGTGTGGACGGACTGTCCGGCCTGGCCGAGATGATCGCTCACCGCGACGGCCGCGCCGACCTCGCCGACCTGGTCGACGACCTCGGCCTGGAGGTCGACGACGTCCTGCCCCTCGTCGACGCCCTCGACCTGCTCGGCTTCGCCGTCGTGCACGGCGACGACCTGCTGCTCACCGACACCGGCGGCGAGTTCGCCGGGGCCGACGTGCAGAAGTCCAAGACCATCTTCGCCGAGGCCGCCCTGCGCGCCCCGCTGGTCAGACTGATCACCAGCAGCCTGCGCCAGAACCCCGACGGCGCCCTGCGCGCCGGGTTCTTCCGGGACGTGCTGGCCCACCACTTCACCAGCGAACAGGTCGCCCGCCAGCTGGAGACGGCCACCGACTGGGGCCGCTACGCCGAGCTGTACTCCTACGACGCCGAGCCGCAGGAGTACCGCCTCGACGACGGCGACACCGACGCCGTACGCAAGGGGTAGACCGGTGAACTCGCTCCACTTCGCCACCGGCCTCGGTGCGGGCCTGGGCGCCGGCGCGCTGATCGGCATCGAGCGGCAGTGGCGTCAGCGGATGGCCGGGCTGCGCACCAACACCCTGGTGGCCACCGGCTCGGCCCTGTTCGTGCTGCTGTCCAGTTCCTTCGGCTCGGGCGATCCCAGCCGGGTGGCCGCCCAGGTGGTCTCCGGCATCGGCTTCCTCGGCGCCGGCGTCATCATGCGCGACGGCCTGAACGTCTCCGGCATCAACACCGCGGCCACGCTGTGGTGTTCGGCCGCTGTCGGTTCCCTCGCCGGAGCCGGCCTCACCGGCTACGCGCTCACCGGAGCGGCGGCGATCGTCGCCGTCAACACCGCCGTCCGCGGACTCGCCCAGCGCCTGGACCGCCAGCCCGGCTCGGGCGACGAGGTTCCGACCCCGTACCACGTGGAGGCCGTGGTCGCCGCCCGCGACGAGGCCCATGTCCGCACCCTGCTGGTGCAGTCCCTGTCCGGCTCCGACAGCCGCCTCCACGCGGTCACCTCCACCGGCCAGGGCGAGAGCCGGGTGCGGATACGCGCGGAGATCACGTCCGACGGCGCCGACAGCACACCGGTGGAGAGCGCGGTCGCCCGCATCAGCATGGAACCGGCCGTCGTCTCCGCCGCCTGGCGGACCGTATGACCGCCAACGCCTCAGTGATCGGTGACCGGGCGGCGCCGTGCTCGCGCGGCGGCCGGGCGCTCCCGCGGGACGGCGACGGCCGCCGCCGACGTCCCGCCCGCTTCGGCCGCGTCCTCGGGAGCGTCCGCCGCGTCACCCGCGAGCACCGCGCTCTCCAGCAACGCCCGCACCTGCCGCCCCGCGGCCCGGTAGTAGATCCGTGTCCCCTCCCGCCGGGAGGCGACCAGTCCCGCCGCCCGCAGTCTCGCCAGATGCTGGGAGGTGGCCGCGACATGCGCCCCGATCAGCTCCGCCAGCCCACTGACCGGCAGCTCCCGCTCACTGAGCGCCCACAGCAGCCGGTAGCGCGAGGGGTCGGCTACCGCCTTGAGCACCGCCACCGACCGTTCGGCCCGTTCCTCGTCCCATGACGCTACTTGCGCTTCCATGCAAATATGCTAACCGGTGGTCCGGACGACATCCGCGCCCCGCAAGGAGGTGAGCCATGACGGCCCACGACAACGCTTCCCGGCAGGTCCCCGTCGTCGACTGCGCCCTGTATGAGTACGGCCGCCGCCGACCGGGCCGTCTGCCACTGGACGCGGCCATGGAAGCCGCCCGCACCACCCCCGGCGCCTTCGTCTGGATCGGCCTGCACGCCCCCACCGCCGACCAGCTCCAGGCCGTCGCCCGCGCGTTCGCCCTCCACCCGCTGGCAGTAGAGGACGCCCTCAACGCCCACCAGCGCCCCAAACTGGAGCGGTACGACGACACCCTCTTCCTCGTCCTGCGCACCGCCGTCTACCTCGAACACGAGCAGCTGACCCCCACCACCGACATCGTCGGCACCGGCGAGATCATGGCCTTCGCAGGCCGCGACTTCATCGTCGTCGTCCGCCACGACCCCTCCGAGCCCCTCACCGGCGTCCGCAGCCGTCTGGAGGCCGACCCCGAGCGCCTCGCCCACGGCCCGGCCGCCGTCCTGCACGCCATCGCCGACTCCGTCGTCGACCAGTACCTCGACGTCGTCACCGCCCTGGAGGCCGACGCCGAAGTGATCGAGAACGACGCCTTCTCCCCGGACGCCGGCCATGACATCGGCCGCATCTACCAGCTCAAGCGCGAGCTCGTCGAACTCCGCCGCGTCATTGCACCGCTCGCCCAGCCGCTGCGCGACCTCGCCGAGCGCCGTGTCCCCGGAGTCGACAAGGAACTGGCCGCCTACTTCCGTGACGTCGCCGACCACCGCGCCCAGGCCGCCGACCGGGTCACCGCCCTGACCGAGCTCGTGGACAACGCCCTGTCCATGGCTCTGGCGCAGACGAGTGTCCAGCAGAACCACGACATGCGGCGCATCAGCGCCGCCGCCGCGCTGATCGCCATCCCCGTGGCCGTCGCGGGCGTCTACGGCATGAACTTCGAGCACATGCCCGAACTGCGCTGGCTCTTCGGCTACCCGGCGATGCTCATCGCCACGGTCACGCTGGTCACCGT
Organism: Streptomyces lincolnensis; assembly: GCF_021173675.1. Taxonomy (GTDB): domain Bacteria; phylum Actinomycetota; class Actinomycetes; order Streptomycetales; family Streptomycetaceae; genus Streptomyces; species Streptomyces lincolnensis_B. The sequence continues at coordinate 294,496 of NZ_JAIHON010000004.1, forward strand.
CGTCTACCGGGTGTTCCGCAGGAAGCGGTGGCTCTGACATCCGCCTTGTCGCCTTTTGGCACACTGTCCGGACCCGAACGCCCGGTGAAGGAGAACCCGCATGTCGATGGTCGGCAACCTGCGCAAAGTCGCGGACCTGGCACGGCGCACCCGCCGTCGCGTGGACCTCAGCCACCCGGCCCGCTCGCCGCTCGGCTCGAGCGTGGTCAACTGTGTCGTCTACCACGACGGCGTCCGCCGCCCCGGAAGGGACTCCGTGGAGGAGGCGGTCCGCCTGGCCCGCAAGCGCCGGGGCGGCTTCGTCTGGCTGGGCCTGCACGAACCCGGCGAGGAGGAGTTCGCCGGAGTCGCGGAACTGTTCGGCCTGCACCCCCTCGCCGTCGAGGACGCCGTCCACGCCCACCAGCGCCCCAAGATCGAGCAGTACGGCGAGGTCCTGTTCTCCGTCTTCAAGACCGTCACCTACGTCGAGCACGCCGAACTGACCGCGAACAGCGAGGTCGTCGACACCGGCGAGATCATGGTGTTCACCGGCCCCGACTTCGTCGTCACCGTCCGCCACGGCCGCCACGGCTCCCTCGGCCCCCTGCGCGAGGACCTCGAAGCCCACCCGGACCTGCTGGCCAAGGGCCCCTCCGCCGTACTGCACGCCATCGCCGACCACGTCGTCGACGACTACGTCACGGTCGCCGACGCCGTCCAGAACGACCTCGACCAGGTCGAGACCGACGTCTTCTCCCCGCACAGCCCACGGAACGCCGACGCCGGCCGCATTTACCAGCTCAAGCGTGAACTGCTGGAGCTGAGGCGGGCCGTGGCCCCGCTCGCCGGCCCCCTCGACCGGATCGCCACCGAGCCCCGCGCCTGCGTGGACAAGGAGATACAGACGTACTTCCGGGACGTCTTCGACCACCTCACCCGTGTCACCGAGCAGATCAACGCCTTCGACGCCTTGCTCGACTCCATCCTCCAGGCCCACCTCGCGCAGGTCACCGTCGCCCAGAACGAGGACATGCGCAAGATCACCGCGTGGGCGGCGATCATCGCCGTACCCACCATGATCTGCGGCGTGTACGGCATGAACTTCGACCACATGCCCGAACTCCGCTGGACCTTCGGCTATCCCATGGTCCTGACCGTCATCGCCACCGCCTGCCTCCTCCTCCACCGCAACTTCAAACGCAACGGCTGGTTGTGACGCCGACAACGGCACCACCGGAGTACACCTCTTCCTGAATTCAGGAGTTCATGTACTCTCGTGATTGTGCTGACTGCTGCCTCCGACATCGACGTCCTGGCCCGGTTCGGTCGCGCTCTCGCCGACCCCATCCGCTGCCGCGTCCTGCTTGCCCTGCGCGAGGCCCCGGCCTACCCCGCCGACCTCGCCGACGCGCTCGGCGTCTCCCGTACCCGGCTGTCGAACCACCTCGCCTGCCTGCGTGACTGCGGCCTCGTCGTCACCGTCCCCGACGGCCGCCGCACCCGCTACGAACTGGCCGACCCGCGCCTGGGTCGCGCGCTGGACGACCTGCGCGGCGTAGTCCTGGCCGTCGAGGCCGACCGGACCTGCGCGGACGCCGACGAGCAGGGGTGCTGCGGATGACCGCGATATCCCTCGGGCCGAGCCCGGCCCGCCACGACGCGCTCGCCCGCCGGATACGCCTGCTCGTCACGGCGACCATCACCTACAACGTGATCGAGGCGATCGTCGCCCTCACCGCCGGCACCCTCGCCTCCTCCACGGCCCTGGTCGGCTTCGGCCTGGACTCGGTCATCGAGGTGTCCTCGGCCGCCGCGGTCGCCTGGCAGTTCTCCGCCCGGGAGCATGCCGTACGCGAGGCGAGGGAGAAGACCACTCTGCGGATCATCGCGCTGTCGTTCTTCGTGCTCGCCGCCTACGTGACGGTTGACGCCGTACGCGCCCTGACCGGCACCGGCGAGGCCGAACGCTCCCTGCCCGGGATCGTGCTCGCGGGCCTCTCCCTCGCGGTGATGCCGTTCCTGTCCGCCGCCCAGCGCCGCGCGGGTCGTGAACTGGGCTCCGCCAGTGCGGTCGCCGACTCGAAGCAGACTCTGCTGTGCACCTACCTCTCGGCCGTACTCCTGGTCGGGCTGGTCCTCAACGCCACCCTCGGCTGGTCCTGGGCCGACCCCGTCGCCGCGCTCGCCATCGCCGCCGTCGCCGTCAAGGAGGGCCGCGACGCCTGGCAGGGCAAGGGCTGTTGCGTGGCCCCTGCGCAGGCCCCGGTCGCCGGCGCCGGGGGAGGCGATGCGTGCGGCTGCCGCAGCGGCTGCGACTGCTGCGGCTGATCATCGGTCGAGCACGGGCGTCGATCGCGGTGCACGGCGAAGCCCCAGAACGCCGGACACCCGCGGCCGCTGCCGGGTAGCGTCGGAAACCTTGGCTCCTCTTGTACTTCCTCGCGTTGCCCGTGCTGGGACGGTGCTGGGATGACGTCGCGTTTTCGCAGGTCACAGGCTTGTGGCAGAGTTCCGGTTCAATGTGTAGCGGGTGGCATAGCACGGCGACCTTGATCTAGCAAACATGCAGGTCAGAGGGGGTCCGATCCTTCGGGATTGGGCCCCCTTTTCGTTCCCGTGCTGACTTGGTGCTGACCTGTGGGCACCCCTGATCACCCCTCGGAACCTGCTCCGTGCTGACTTGGTGCTGACTCTCCGGTGCGCGGTTCTGACGCACGAGGCGCTGCCAAGGTTGCCCGCTACCCGCCAGTGCAAAGTGTGAGCCTCGCGGGTGTGGAATGCGCTTGCTTTCGAACGCGCGTCCGTTTTGGATAACTGGAAGCACTTGTTCCGAACCGGGGGGTTCTCTGTGGCTGCACGTCGTCTGTCCGTTTCCCGTGTCCTCGCGCTGCCGGCGAAGGGGGAACCGCAGAGAAGAACGGCCCTCGCGAGCTGGGGCATGCTCGCAACCGCTCTCGTCTATGGCGGGTCGCTCGCGGTGGTGCAGTCAGGCGGCGACACAGGGGCCGCGCAGCGCACGGAGGCGGGCCGCAGCGCCCCCGACGCGGGGGCCGGGGAGAGCGAGGCGAGCCCGGCTGAAACGGCTCCGGACGACTATGTGCCGACCTTCTTCGACGGCAGGGGCGGCATCGCCGGGGTGGAGTTCACCGCCGCGCAGCGTGAGGCCATCATCCGCGAGGCACTGAGTCGAGGGCTGACCCTCAAAGAGGCCCGTGAACTCGCCTACGGCGAGGAGCAAGGTGAGGACGACGCGCGGACGTACGTAGTTGCGGGTGGGGACGTGTACCGGCAGGTCGCGCCAGCGGAGGAGGTTTCGTACGACGAAGCTTCCAGCAAGAGCGGCAAGGCGGATGCCCCGGAGGCTGGTAGCCGAGAAGCTCCGAGCGACAACGGCAAGGCCAACAAGGAGAGGGGCAACAAGCCCGGTGCGAAGGAGGGCAAGGGGGACGGCAAGGCTACGGGGAAGGCCGACAACGAGGAGGACAAGGGGCTTGTCGACGTGCTCGGCGACACCGTCAAGGACGTTGTGCCGGACCCGATCGAGGATGTGGTCGAGTCCCTCCCTGACGAGCTGACCCCGTTCCGCACCTTCATGGCCGACATCAGCCAGCCGGGCACGGCTCCCGTCTTTGAGGTGCAGGAGATCGACACGGACGGAGAGAAGGGCGCCGATGCGTTCTACGTCGAGGCGACCGCCCAGGTGTCGGAGTCTGTGTCCGTCACGGCGCAGGTCGTGACGCCTATTGAGGGGGCGCCCGATGCCCACCCGTGCGTCGTCGCCATCACGCTGACCGATCCGGCGACAAGCGAAGTCCTCGCCGCCCCAGAACCGGTGGTCGTGGACGACCCGCAGGCAGTCTCTCAGGCCGCGATCGGGGCCGTGGTCGACACGGTGATCGAGACAGTCGCAAGCGACAGCTCCTCAGCCGAGAATGATGCAGCGGCGGACGAGGTGGCCGACAGCGCAGAGGAGATTCTCGAAACGCTGCCGAGCGCCGAGGAGCCCCAAAGGACCGAAGAGGAATTCGCCTTGGCGCGCTAAGCTGAATTCGCAGGCCATGACGGGTGGATGAGCCTTTCCCGACAATGGGTCGGGAAAAGCTCAACTCAGTCGAGAGTACGATGACTTGACAGTCTATCGCCTGTCGGGAGTTGATCGCCGTGACAACGTACCTGGTCGGTTCGCGAGCAAGTAATCTGGCAAAAGCCCAGGTTCGGGAATACCTTGCTCCGCTGCGCGAGCGATTTCCGGGAGTCACGTTTACACATCGAGTGATTCTTGAAGGTGGCGATAAGGACCGCAAGTCTCGGCTCTCCGCCGTCTCGGCAGTCAGCGGGGGCAGCGCATTCAGCTCCGAACAGGAAGCGTCGCTGAGCAGGGGGGACGTGGATGTCGTGATCCACTCCTTGAAAGACCTGCCAACCGCGAACCCGCCCGGCCTGACCCTTCTCCCACCGCCCGGCCGTGAGGATGTGAGGGACGCGCTATGCGGGTCCACGCTCTCCGGCCTGCGAAAGGGTGCTCGTGTTGGAACCGGTGCCGCTCGGCGAATTGCTCAGCTTCTTGCGGTCCGCCCAGACCTCGAAATTGTTCCGATCCGAGGGAATGTGCCGCCCCGACTCAAGAAGATCGAGACGATGGGCCTCGACGCCGTGGTCCTGGCCGCCGCAGGGCTTCGCCGCCTAGGGCTCGACCACGCGATCGGTGAACTTCTGCCCCTCGACCTCTTCCCGCCTTCGCCCGGACAGGGCGCCCTCGGTATTCAGGTGCGGGAAGGTAGCGGCGAACTGGCCGAGATTCTCTCCAGGGTGGGGGACACGGCTGTCGCCGCGCAGGTGAGGGCAGAACGGGCTTTGCTCGCCGAACTGCACGGCGGGTGCAGTGTGCCTGTGGGCGCGTACGGAGAGACCGGCCCGGACGGGTCCCTGTCGCTCTTTGCTCAGGTCACGTCGCTCGACGGGGCCCGGCGGGTAGCGGGCTCCCTCTCGGGATCGGCGGATGAACCAGAGAAGCTCGGCGCAGCCCTGGCCGAGGAACTGATCGACCAGGGCGCGCACACCATCCTCGACGAGATTCGGGAGCGAACTGCGGTCAGTCGTTGAGGTAGCGGGCGATGTCCAGTGCCGCGTACGTGATGCTGGCTTCCGCCCCGGCCCGTTTCAGCATGGTGAAGAGTTCCACCAGGCGGCGCACGTCCCGCTTGCCCGTCTCGGAGTCCACGTGCGAGAGCGTCGTGTACTCGCCCGAGACCGAGAACGGGAAGAGGGGTGCCAACGTCCGCTGCTTCAGTCCCGTGAGCACGTCGGCACTGAACAGAGCGGGCTCCAGAAGGAGCATGTCGGCGCCGTCTCCGACGAGTTGAAGCGATGTGTCGATGAACTGCTCGGGCTTGCCGGGGCTGATCTGGAACTCCCGGTCGACGCCCGCCTTGGGGGTGGCGCCCATGGTGAGCCTGAAGCCGTCGTAGAGGCTGCTCCAGAAGATGACGTGCGGCATGATCGAGACACTCTCGTGCCCCGTCTCGTTCAGCGCCCTACGGGCGCCCTTCGTCGTGCCGAGCACCATGGAGGCTGGACCCACGATGTCGGCTCCCGCCGCCGCGTGCGTGACGGCCTGCCGGGAGGTCACGTCGATCGTGGCGTCGATGTCCGGGCGCCCGTTCCGGTCGGTCACGTAGCAGTGCCCGGTGTCGGTGTAGGAGCACAGACAGGTCTCCGTCATGACGGCGATCTCCGGCTCGGCCTCCTTGGCTGCCCGGACTGCGCGGGCCATGAGTGCGTCCGGGACGGTGGAGAACTCCCCGGCGTTGTCGCGCTCGGTGGACTCGGCGAAGACCTTCACCGATCGGATACCGAGCTTCCGGGCCTGGCGCATCACGCTTGGGATCTGGCCGACTGTGAGGGTCGGCATGGGGCGGTCCGCCTCTTCCTCGGTGACCAGTAAGACCATGGACACGTCGGCCGGGGTGAGCGCCTGGCCTTCGAGGAAGTTGCGAACAGCTCGACGGCTGCGGAGCGGGCTTGTGGCCCCATGGCTCCGAGCCGGTCGTGCGGTGGTGACGCTCATCAGTCCCTCGTTTCGTCGGTTGGGTGGCGCAATGGGCCCGCCGGCAGGCACGGGGAGTATGCGGATTGGTGCCTGCCGACGGGGTCTGTGCAGGGCGAGGTGCTCGGCGCTACACCAGCCCCTGGCGCTTGAGGTCCGCGAGCTTGGCTGCGGCCTCCTCCGCTACGTCCGTGCCGACCTGGCGCGCGGCCGGGGGGAGGCCCACGTCCTGGGCGAGCCCAACCCCGGCGCCCACCGCGCCGATCAGGTCGAACAGCTCGTCGTCTTCTTCATCTTGGGTCGGCAAGGCGTGCCTCTTCTGGTGGTTGGACACAACCCCGCCCCTGCCGCGACCTTGAGGTCTTGGGGGAGCCTCCAGTTCGGACGGCAGGGACGGGGGCTGAAGGCCGCTCAGGACGCGGCTGCTCTCTGATCGGGCTGTTGGCCCAGCGCACGAATCTGTCGCACGGACAGCAGGGCGCCGGGGATGCGGTGTCGCACGGCGGGCTCCTGCTCGGGGGGAGCCGACAGTTCGTTCTGCCGGCGGACGGCTCGCTCTCGCATGGCCCAGTGGAGTTGTTCGAGCCTGAAGACGCACTGGTGGCAGGCGAGAAGGCGGAAGACGTAGTCAGCGGACTGGATTTCGCCGATCTCGGCCACTGGGAGGTCGGTCCCGTCGCACTTGAAGCAGTTCCCGCGCTGCCACTCGAACCGGCTCCACAGCTCTCTTGGCTTCAGTCCCATTCCGGTTCCTCCTCCGCTTCCGGCTCCTCCGTGAGGTGGGGCAGGGGGCTTCCGCCAACGAGGGGCACGAAGCGCACCGGACGGGCGTGCCAGACGAAGGCGTACGGCCCGGCAGTCAGGGGGAGCGTGAACTCTTCGCCGTCCTTCAGGGCCCTGGTGGGTTCGCGCCATCCGTCAGACAGCCAGTCCCAGACGTGGCCGACCAACGGCGCCTCGATGGCCGAGGCAATGACGCGCATCTGGATGCGAGCCCAGCGGATCGCACGGTCCGGCGTGGGCATGGGGGCGACCGCGAGCGTCTTGCCGTCCCTCTGGCGCCATTCGCACCAGAACCCCGCCACCGGGACTACAGGCTCCGGTACGGCGATGGTGCACCACGTGCGGGTGCCATCCGGACTCGTACCCCAGTCCTCGGCGAGGGCCTCGACGATCAGCATGCCCCGGCCGCTCTCCTCGTCGGCGCTCGGCTTTCTGACCTCCGGGCGACCGGGGGCTCCGTCGCCCACCTCGATACGAACCTCGCCCTTCCAGTACGAAACGGAGAAGCAGATGTCCTCTGCCTCGCCGTAACGGACGGCGTTGGTCACCAACTCGCTGACGAGCAACTTCGCCGTGTCGGCACAGGAGCTGACGCTCCACAGCCGGAGATGGGCCGCCGTGATCCGGCGCAACTGCCGTACTCGTTGCGGTGCCCGGTCACATGAGACGACGAAGCGAACGGGTTGGTCCATGTCACTCCCCGGACCGCGTACTTGCGGAACCCTTCCCTGCGGCGGAACAGCTCTGGCTATGCCATCGGAAGGGCTCCGTAACTTCCCGCACACTGCCTCGGGAGCTGCTGCACTCTGCAAGGCAAGAGTCATCGCTGTCCTCCGCAGGTCACGGGCAGGAAGGTTGCTCTCGGCGGCACACTGGAATGAGTCCGCCGGCTCCCCTTGGTTGCTCGGGTTCGCTCATGAACGTAGAGCAGGCGTAGCCCAAGTCCCAAGCAGATTGCGCCAGTTTGCAGCAAGTCATTTGACGGGGTCGAACGCCCTCGCGACCATCAATGTGTCGCGCAAACCGGCGCAAGCAAGCGGACGGGAGAGCAACCATGCAGCTAACGTTCCTGGGGAAGAACTCCACCCCTGGTGACAGCCCTACCCTGTACGCCAGTGACCAGGACAGCTACGTCATCCAAGGCTGGAAGGTGTACGCGAACGAACTGCTCATGAAGCTCGACGTGCCGGAGGGCCAGACCATCATCGAGGTGCCGACCGAGCTGTTCGAGCACCTGACGAAGGACGGCCAACAGACCGGCGAGATCAAGAAGTTCAGCGAACCGATCATGCTCGTCACCGAACAGGGAACGGTCGTCCTGCAAGGCCCGGAGATGCACGACGAGGAAGCCCTGGGTCAGATGCGCATGCCCGACTATGAGACCTGCATCGAGGTTCCCAAGTCCTCGATCACGGCCCTGCTGGAGGAAGACAGTGGACCTGATCACCCCCGCTCAACGTGACGAGCTGTTCAACGAGTTCGAACGGGACGCCTTCCACCTGGAGTTGAGGGACGACTACGGATCGCCCATCGAAGACACTCCGTATGTCCGCTGGAAGCGGGGCGAGCCTGACGACTACGCCTGGCTCGACGACTGGAAGACGTTGATCAAGCAGGTCACGGGCGAAGGCAAGACCGTACGTCGTGTTCGTGTCATCACCGAGCCGCACAGCGAGTACGTCACTTGGGAGCACTCGCTCACGCACCTCAACATCGAGATCGGCGAGGACATCCGCTGGCTGCCGCGTCACCTGTTGCCCGACGACATCACCTTCCCCTTGCAGGGGAATGACTGGTGGCTGTACGACGATCGACTCCTCGCCGTAGGCCACTTCGACCCCGAGGGCAGGGTGCTCGGGTCCGAGATCGTCGAGACCCCCGACGCGGTGGCCGAGTGCATCCGCCTGCGCGACTTCCTTTGGTCCGTCGCCATCCCACACGCCGAGTACAAGCCCTGACCCAACAGTGAGCAGCCAAGCACAAGAGGCACGAGAGGCGCTGGGTGCCCGGCTCCGCGGATTCCGCAAGGACGCGGGATTCGCGAGCGGTCGGGCATTCGCGCGCGTCACCGGGTGGCAGGAGTCCAAGGTCTCCCGGATCGAGAACGGCAAGCAGAATCCCAGCGAAGACGACATCCGCGTCTGGTGCCGGAAGACCGACAAGCTGAGTCAGCTACCGGACTTGATCGCCACCGTGCGCCACATCGACGAGCTGTGGCTTGAGTGGCGCCGGCACTTCAAGGACGGGGCGGAACAACGGCAGCGCAAGGCCCTGCCGGTCTACGAGAAGACCAGGGTCTTCCGGATCTGGCACCCGACGCTGGTGTGGGGAACGCTCCAGACGGCGGCGTATGCGGCGGAGACCTTCAGGCAGGTTGTTGACTTCTTCGAGATCCCTGACGACGCGGAGGCAGCCACGGCCAAGCGGCTGGAGCGCCAGCAGTACCTATACCAAGGCGACCGGCTCTTTGACGTAGTGCTTGGCGAGCAGGCGCTCTACACCAATTTCGGAGGTCCGGAGGTGATGAGGGGGCAACTCGACCGTCTGTTGGCGGTGATGCGGAACCCCCGGTTGGTACTGGGCATAGTCCCCAGATCCGCCAACATCGCGATCTGGCCCGGCAATTCGTTCTCGATGTTCGATGACAGGCTCGTCCTCGTCGAGACCTACTCTGCGGAGTTCTCGGTCACGCAGCCGCGCGAGATCGAGCTGTACGCCAAGGCGTTCGCCCTCTTGCGGCAGTCCGCTGTTCACGGCACCGCAGTGCGCGACCTCATCTTCGAGGCGATTCACCACTTCGATCAGCTACCGAGCGACTAGGAGAAACAGCATGAAACCCGCGGAACCCAAGTGGCGTACCAGCTCTTACACGGGCACTGAGAACTGTGTCGAAGTGGCCGACAACGACCCGAGGAGGATCATGGTCCGGGACACGAAGGACCGCGACGGCGGAACACTGGCCTTCCCGCCGTCGTCCTGGACGCCCTTCGTAGGATTCGCGGCCGGGGTCAGGCTGCCGGAGTAAGGGCGACGAGCAGGGGCCCCGCAGCGTTTGTCCAGTCCCGCCCGGCTTCAACAGCGTCTCTGCCGGCGGAAGTGATGCTGTCGTGGACCGGGGCGAGGAAGGCCGCGCGGAAGTGCGCCTGAGCGTCCCGGTCCATGGGGCTCGCGGAGACGGCCTCGACGACCTTCTCGTTCAGGACCGCAGCCGCCTCGCCGAAGTCACTGCCAGTCCACTCGTCCGCATGCTCGGCGACCAGCGCCCACGTCATCTTGAACGTCATGGTCTCAGCTTAACGCCCGAACATGCGTAAGGACCCCTCCGAAAAGGGGTCCAACTTTACACGCGCGCCGAGGTCACACCGGCTTGTTCACCAGGACGGACAGGACTTTGATCACCCGCTTCAGGGTTCCGGCACTGTACGCCGCGAGGTCGGACAGAACCTTGATCTGTGCCGCCGTCTCCTCGTCGGTCGGCGCGGGCAGCGCCAGGTAAGCGAGGCTCAGGTCGATTCGCTGGTCGAGGTAGCTGATCGCGAGCGTGGCCTCAGCGTGCAGGCTGTCGAGCGCCAACTCGTCCTGATGTTGGGCAACTTCAGCTTCGGTGAACGGGCGGGCGGTGACCGCCCCGTCCGCTTGGCGTTCGTAGAAGGTCAGGGTTGCGTCGTCCCAGAACTCGAAGTCCTCGGGGCCCATGCCAGCGGGGGCCTCCACGGTGGGGACGGGCTCCTCGGGCAGGGGTTCGCTCACGCTGCGGTCTCCAATTCGTCGTAACTGTCGATGTAGTCAGTGCCGTTGAGGTGGGCGGCAAGCTTGCCGACCGCGCGTTCAAGGCGGTAGCGGATGGCCCGGTCGGTGACCGCTTCGCGGGCCGCGATCCGCTGGTCCTCCCAGTCGAGCGCGAAGTGCATGAACAGGGTTCGCCGTTCGGCCAGGGAGAGCGGAGCCGTCTTCCAGCCCCGCCGGATGTCGGCGAGGTGGGCGAACAAGGTCCCCGCGGCCTTTTTGTCGACGGTCCCCTTCGGCATGTCCGCGTCCGGGGCCGTGGGGTTGCGGATGCCGTAGGCGGCTTCCACGTCCCACACGGCCGGAAGCAGGTGCTCGACGAGGCGCCGGTCGTACCCGCTCACACACGCCCCTTCTCGGCCGCGTCGCAGGCCGCCTCGTAGGACGTGTGACGGATGCGGTGCTTGGCCTCGGTCTTCACCCGGTCGATCAGGTCGAGGACGAGGCGGTGATAGAGGACGCCGAGCCCGAGGTTCGGGTCGGCCAGGCACTCGTTCACCATCGCGGGCTTCGTCGCCAGGATGATCAACGCCTCTTGCCGGGCGTCCTCGTACTCCATCGTGAGCGTGTCCTCGTACCCGTCCGCGATGCGGCGGGCAGCGCGGCCCGCGAGGGCCACCACCTCGGGCAGGCCGAGGACCCGCCAGTCGGCGTGGGTTGTCACCGGACCACTTCCTTGACCGGTACTTCGCCGCCCTTCGTGACCATGACCATCAGGCCGGGCGCCCCGCGCGTGCCCTTCAGATGGCGCCACCACGTCGACTCGGACTCCATCGCCGGCACCTGTATGAAGGTGCGCGGGCCGTCCGTGTCGATGAACTCGTGGTGCAGGTGACCGGCGAGAAGCAGGTCCGCCGTGTGCATGGCGCTCGTCTTGTCGAACGCCTGGCCCCGCCACCATTCGAAGTGCCTGCCCGGCCGCCACTGGTGCCCGTGGGCATGCGCGACGACCGTTCCGGAACACTCGACGACGACCGTCAGTTCGTCCGTGTCGGGGACGTACACCTCGACGTGCTCGTACTCCTCGCCCGCCAGGGTCAGGGCCTCGCCGACCGAGATCAGGGCGTCCGTGTCGTGGCTGTCGTCGTAGCGGGTCACGCCCTTGCCGTTCACGCGGACGGCCTCGCCGTGGTTGCCGGGTACGGCCACGACCGTCAGCCGGGCCACCAGCGGGGCCAGGCGGAGGATCGCGTACGCCATCAGGCGCCGGGTCAAACGGATCTGCTCGGTAAGCGTGAGCTGGGTCCGGGCCACGTTCGAACCGCCCTGCGAGACGTAGCCTTCGATGTGATCGCCGAGCCACGCGAGGTGGACGTGCTCGATCTTGTACCGCCACCGGTACTGGGACAGCAGCTCGGCGGACTTGTCGATGCAGGCCATCGCCCGCCGCAGAGTGCCTTCGTAGCCGTCGCCATCGACCTTGCCGAACTGCATGTCGCCCAGGGCGATTACGTACGTCCACTCGCCGTCAGCGGGCTCGGCCTGGCGGGGCGCGGGGGTGTGCTCGTCGAAGACCCGGAGCAGCTCGTCGACACTCGGCCGCTCGAAATCCGCCGGCACCTTGCGGCGGCCGAAGGAGAAGCGGGCCGAGACGCCCGGCTCGCCGTTCGGCATGGTCCACTCGGAGGACCGGAAGCCGGTCACCTCCCACTCGGCGGGGTCGAGCTGGTGGGCGCGGAGTACGTCGGCCGCAGACGACTCGGGGTCGATGCTCTCGGGGCCGCGCACGGTCACCTCGGCCGCGTCGCCCGAGACCTCGATCTGGCGGGTGAAGTCCCGCTCGGGGTCGGCCTGGCGGCCGGGAACGGCCGGGGCGGTCGGCGTCTGGAGAAGGTCGTTCAGCAATTCAGACTGGGTCAAACTTTACACTCCATCACGAAGAGATCGGCGGTACGTACGGATCGTGGAGGCGGACACGCTGTGTCCGTGCTTGCGGAGGACGAGGGCCAGGCGCTCGGCCGAGGAGCCGTCGAGGAGACGCAGGACGACCGTCTCCCGTACGTCTGGCTCCAGCTCCTCGTAGATGCGCTTCAGGGTCGGGCCAGGGCTGCCCGGCAGAGCCTCGCTCACGGCCGCCTCCGGTCGATCTGCTCGACGGCCGCGACCGTGAGCGACGCTAGGCGGACGAGGCCCTCGCGGATGTCCTCGACCGTGCGCCCGCCGAAGGCGGAGAAGGCGACCTGCACGGCCAGGCCGTCAACGCCGAACGTTCCGGCGTCCTGGCGGGCTTCGTTGATCGAGTCCCAGTCCTCGGCCCGCCTGCGGTAGGTCTCCGCCCCGCGCGAGGGGAGGTGGCCGCCGACCAAGGCAGAGGGAAGGTCGCCGACCTCGCGGGCCTCCGCGCCCACCTCGGCGAGGACGGCCGAAAAGGGGTCGGTCTTCCGTGCCGGCGCCTTTCGCGGGGCAGTCCTCTTGGCGGTCGTCTCGGTCACTGGCTGTCCTCCTTGATCAGGTTGAGAAGCGGCTGAGCGCCTCCCTGCATGTAGGTGTCCGTCACGTCTCCGTCGCGCAGGCGCACGCCCTTGGCCGACCGAAGGGCCCGGCAGATTCGGGCAGTGAACTCTGCGCCCGCGTCGTCCGGGTCACCCCAGACGCGCACTCGGTTGAACCCGGCGAGCATCCGCCTGTGTCTGCCCTGCCAGAGGGCGGCGCCGGGGATGGCGACTGCGTGAAGGCCGAGCTTCCGCAGGATGATCCGGTCGAGTTCGCCCTCGGTCACGTCGATCGTGTCCCCGGCCTGGTGCACGTCGCCCACGCCGTACATGCGGGGCGGGTCGTCCTTGATCGTGTTGTACTTGCCGTGGAAGTGGGCCCTGTGGTCGTGGTCTTCGAGGCAGCGGAAGCGGACCGTCAGGGGCGCGTCAGCGCGGTCGAGGTACGGGATTGCGAGCATTCCACGGAAGCGCTCATGGCCGGGGAACGGGTGGTCACCGACGACGCCAAGCCGGTGTGTAGCCGCCTCCTCGCGACCGATTCCCCGGTCGAGCAGGTACCGAGCGACGCCCGGCGTAAGAGCTGCCTGGTACGCGCTCACCGCCTCCTCCAGCATCTCGCGTTGCGAAGGCGAGAGAGGCTGCAAGGGCTCGTGCTCCGACAAAATCGATCTCTTTCTCGTTGACGGTCTTCTCGTAGTTGATGATCAGTTCGTAGCTGTCCCCCGCCTTCTGGCAGGAGTGGCACTTCCAGACCTGCCGGTCGAGGTTGTAGGAGAAGGAGGGGTCGTTGTCCTCGTGCAGCGGACAGCGGGCCATCCCGATGGACCGATGCGCGTTGTACTCGACGCCGTAGTGATCCATGGCCGCTTCGAGCGTGGGCTTCTCGTCCTGGTCCCGGTGGTCGTTGTCGATCCGGCGGAACCTCACGGCACCCGCCTACCGAGAAACCACCCCTTGTGGTCGTCGTAGCCGAGGGACTCCAGCCCGGCGGAACCGGCCGTCTCGTGATCGAAGCGGCCCAACTCCTCGACCAGGCGCTCGTACTCGGCGGCCTCTTCGTAGGTGAGGGCGCTCACTCGGCCGTCTCCAGCCCGAAGTACGCCTCGACCGTGGTCAGGACGAACGCCTTCCGCCAGTTCTTCCCCCGGCGCTTCACGATGGCGATCGACTCCACGCGGTCCGGGGCGATGCCGCGATGCTTGGCGAAGTTGATCCGCTCGCGCTCGGCCTCGTCGAGGAACGGGCCCGGCTCGAACTTCGCGTTCTTCGCCTCGATGATGGTGAAGAGGCCGCCGTCCTCGCGCACCGCGAGATCGCCCTCGTCCTCTGGGCCGGTCAGCCGCAGCCGCTCGACATCCTCACCAGCAGAGCGGAGCCCTGCCATGAGTTCGATCTCCCAGTCGGCGCCTCGGCGCTTGTTGGCCTTGTTGCGCTTGGCGATCGGGTCCAAACTTTACACCTACCTCTACTTCATCAGGGCGTCGGTCGGGGACCAGGGCCTTGCGGGCGTGGCCGCCGGCACCGGGCGTTCGAGCTTCGAGAAGCGCGTCACCTCGGGATGGCAGCGCATCGACGCGTACCGCCTGGCCGTGGGGTCGCAGGGGCCCATGCGCTGTTTGATCACGGCGACCCGGTACTCGTGCGAAGTCGGATCGAGTGCGACCGACAGTGACAGCTCCGGCTTCTCTGACAAGCCGCCCTTTACCTGGTCGCGGGACGGCGGCGCCCACGGGTCCGACTTCGCCTCCCAGCTCTTGTCGCTCGCGTGGTGAAGAACGATCACGGTCGCGCCGGTCGCGCGGGCAAGCTCCGTGAGGCCACTCATCACCGCCATTTGCTCGGTGTAGTCGGACTCGGCGCCCTCGAAGTCCATGAGGTTGTCGAACACCATCACGGCCGGATAGGCGTCCCACAGTTCGACGTACGCCTCCAACTCCTCGTCAACGGTCTTCCAGTTGATCGGCGAACCGAAGGAGAAGGTGACGTTCAAAGGGGTCAGGGCGGCGAGGTACTCCTCGCGGTGCCGTCCGCCGGCACCCATGCCAGCCTCGACCATCTCGGTCGTGTCGCCGGTCTGCATGGATGCGAGCCGGGACGACGCGGTGAAGGCCGACATGTCCGCCGAGAAGTACAGGGTCGGCAGATTCATGGAGGCCACCCAGAACAACGCGAAGCCCGACTTCTGCGTCCCACTTCTGCCCGCGATCATGATGACCTCGCCGTGACGCGGTCGGCACCCCATGCCGTACAGGGCGTCGAACGCCTCGATCCTCGGCAGCTCCTTGCCGGACTCGGCGTGAAGCGCGAGAGACCTAGCGGGGGTCAGCACGTACGGGCTCCTCTCTGTAGATGGCACCGCGGATTCCCGCAGCGCGGATCGGGGTTGTGCAGGGGCACGGGTCCTCCAGACCCGCGAGGCGGGGGCCAGCCGAGCGACCGGCCCCCAGCTCCTCGCGTACGGTCACTCGTCGAAGGACGGGGCGTCGGCGACGGCGGCCTGAACGGCGGCCTCGCGGGCCTGCGCGTACTCGATGACGGCCTGGCGGACACTGGCGTCGTTCACCGGACGCCAGACCCAGGCGGGGTGGGCCCCCGGCCGCTTCGGCGGAACCTGGTCCAGCTTGACGATCGTGGCGTTGCCGACGACCTTCTCCAGGTCGCGGGCGAGAAGGGTCTGTTCGATCCGCATCCCCCTGTTGATCTCGGGGGAGTGGGCGGCCAGGGCCTCGGCGCTCTTGAAGACCGTCACGTCGCAGAGCGCGGAGTCCTTCGGGCCGTTCGGGGTGGGGCGCTGCGCCTCGTAGGAGTTGACCTCGATCAGGAACGCCACCGCGTCCTTTACATCAGCGGGCTTGAACCAGCCGCCGCCAGCGGTGGGGATCTCGACGAAGTTCAGGGTCACTCGGTTTCTCCTTCGGTTTGGGTGTCATTGCGGTAGTAGGGGGTCGGCTCGGAGAGGCGCGGGGTGATGACGGAGCCCAGCGCGGAGACGACCAGGACAAGGGCGAGGATCACGGCGGGCACGGCGTCACCCGTTCTTCAGGGCCCGACCGCGAGCCTTGTAGGCCGTCATCACGGCGGGGTCGGAGAACATCGCCTGGTTCGCCGCCCACAGCTTTTGCAGGTCGGCGATGCTGGCCTGCTTCTCGATCTCGCCGAGAATCCAGGCAGACGCGTTGCCGCTGGGCTGCTCGGGCTTCGCGGCCGAGGCGGTCGCCCATGGGTCATCCGCCGGAGCCTGGGTGGGAGTCTCCGAGATGATCCGGGCGTCGAGGATCGAGGCGACGTTGCCCTTGCCGTGTGCGAGGTTCGTCGCGTTCACAACGAGGTCACTCACTGAAAGGCCGGTCTCATCTTTACACTCGAACCCGAAGTAGTCGCAGATCAGTTCGCGGACCTGCCGAACAGAGCCACGGAAGACCGCCCAGGTGTCCTCGTAGCCCTTGCCGTACTTGATGGTGACGCCGATCGAGCCGTCCGCGTAGGACGTCACGAGTTCCGCCTGATCTGCTTTCACTCTCTCTCCCTCTCTCTTGGTCCAAACTTAACACCTGTACCGGGGTTATGCAGCATTCGTTTGCGTGACGCCGCTCACCCACGGGAGCATCGCCCCCTTGAGGGCGCGAGTCGCACGGATCTCCAGCGCCAGGCGCGCGGCGGCCCAACCGATCTCCAGGTCGACCCAGTGAAGCGTGCACTGGCCCGAGCCCGCAGGCAGGTTGATGATGATGCCCCACTTCTGGGACACCCCAGGTAGAGGTGCATACGCCACCGCGGCCTCTTCCGCCGGCACCTCGCGCTTCTTCCATGCCGCGAACGCCTTCTTGTCGGCCACGTCCACGGGGAAGCGGGTGTAGTCGTAGACCTCGCCGCGCGAGTACACGGCAAGCTGCATCGCCATCTTCAGGCGCCCGTACTTCGTCGCGCCCGTCTTCAGGTCCCCGATGAACAGGCCCTCGATGTGATTCCCGTCCGGGTCGGGCCCGGAGTATTCGAGGGTGCGGTCGAACGTGCCACCTGTGCGCAGCTCAGGTACGACGACGAACCTCTCCACCGCACGGACAGTGAAGGCGCTGGTCTCCGTCAGGTACGCGGCCATGTCGAGCTGGTCGCGCACGGATGTTCCTGCGGGAAGCGGTTCACCACGGTCGACGTACTCCGACAGCGTGTGCAGGTGGGTGCCCTTCTCCCGCTTTACGTTGGCTCCGGCGATGTCCTGCGCCTGGTCGGCAAGTTGGTTCAGCCTGCGTTTGTCGGCCGGGTCCTCCGGGTCGAGCTGTCGCACCACGTCGAGGAGGCCGGGGCGCCTGGCGGCGCCGATGAGGGTGTTACGCGACTTCCAGTCGGACAGCGCGCTTTTGTCCTCGATGCAGTCGATGAAGGTCGTCGTACGGGTCAGGGGGACGGGCTTGCCTCCCTCCTTCGGTACGACGAGGGGGCGGTCCCATCCGTCGCGGGGGACGGTCGGTTCGGGCGTCAGGTCGACAATGTTCAAGCGATGGTCTCCGTGTCGTTGTCAGTCTCGAAGGGGTCTTCAGGGTCGATCGGCACCAGCCAGAAGCGGACCGAATCGTCGTCGAGAAGCTCGGGTTCGGCTTCGTCCTCGTCCAGCGGCTCCAGTCCGAAGAGTCGGAGCAAGGTCAGGGCCCTTCGCATGCAGGCAGGCGGAGTGTCAGGCCGGACGATCAGGGCGCAGTCCCAGTCGGCGGGGTCTCCCGCGAGGGACATACCAGTTGGTAGGGCAATCTTGCTACCTGCCAGTACGTGTTCGTCGGTGCCGCACTTGCTGAGTGCGTACAGGTCAGGCAGTCCAGGTTCATGCGGTACGTCCTCCTTGTCGCGGACGTACAGGCACTTCGTGCCGCAGCCAGGCAGCGACTTCACACCCTCAGCCCGCATCATCCCCATCATCGGCATAGTGGGCCCCCCTGGTGTAAACATTGCACTTACGGGGACCTTTTTACGTGGGCCCCTCACACGTGTCAACCGATTGTGTCCGCGTGCTCACCCGTCGGACACCCAAGTGGAAGCGCTCTCTCCACCGGACGTTCACACTATCCAGCCGCAGGTCAGGGGCCTATGCGACTTCAGGATGAGAAAACCCCCCGTCAAGTCAGACGGGGGGCGGATTCGAACGGGAATCGAACAAGGGCAAGCTAGTCACGGGCCTGGTTGCCGGTCTTGGTCTCGGGCTCGCGGATCAGGTCGGCGTCCTTCTCCTCGCGCGGGACATAGAAGAAGCCGTCCGGGGTCTCCTCGTCGTAGTGCACGACGAGGTTGTCCTCTTTGAGGAAGGCCTTCCAGTTCGTCAGCTTCCTCGCGTCGTCGGGGCTGAGTGTGCGCCCGGCTCGTAGTCGAGCCTCGGCGCGAAGCATCATCACCGGGTATAGGTGTCGATGCTCCTCGTTCACCTTCCAGGGGATCAGGGCATCGTCGCGGAGATTGCGCCGGTCAAGGCCCTTCCGCCGGCGGAACGCGGCCCACATCGGGATCGTGGTCTCGATGTTGTAGTGCTCCAGGTAGTACGCCTGCATCCACTCGTAGGTCCGGCCTTCTTCGAACCAGCGCTTAACTTCTTCTTCGTCCTGGATCTTCCGGGCACCCATGTGTCCCTCATCTGTGACGGTCGCCTCAATTAGGTAGACGAGTACAACCCTGTAGCTGACGACGTAAAGGTTGACCCACAGTGCACCAACATGTCAAGCTGTGACCGGACGGCGGCGCCGTCCTCTCAAGTAAACACAAATGAACAGGTGACCCCGGCGGTGCTACCAACACCCCGGGGTCTGGCACCAGGAGCTAGCACTCCCAATGCAGATTCATCGTATCCCGACGCATGAGCGGGACTTCGTGATCATCGCCAATAAGGCGATCCAGGACCCGCGCATCTCTCACACGGCGCGCGGCATCCTCGCCCTTGTCCTGTCCCTGCCCAGCGGGGTCAAGGAGAACGTTCGCACACTCTCGGACAACTACCCGCAGGGCCGATCCGCGGTGGCTAAGGCCGTCAAGGAACTGCGCGAGTTCGGGTACTGGGTGACCAAGACCGCCCGCGACGAGGAGACGGCTCAGATCGTCTCGACCGTGGACGTGTACGAGCAGCCGAACTTGGCCTCCGCTCCGGTTCCCACCCGTCCGGTCACCGGCCGTGCGGCTACTCGCAAGGCGGGAACGTCCCCTTACGGGGAAAAGGGTCCTTCAAAGGACGGGGAAAAGAACCCTCCCTCCCCTCCGGCTGAGCCCGGCCGGGACGAGTCCGCGCCGAGTGGGGCCGACGAGAGGGAGGGCTCCAGCGAGAAGCAGGACCAGGACAACAGGCAGGCCGCCGAGGCTGCCCGCATCCTGCGCCGCTTCGCTGCGATCGACACCCGCCTGAAGCTGTCCGATCGGCAGGCGAACAAGCTTGTCCCGCAGGTCGCCGACTGGCTCGACCGTGGAGCCACCATCGCGGAGATCACCGATGCCGTGACCCAGGGCCTCCCGCCGAAGGTCTACTCCGCCGGACGCTTGATCGCCGACCGCCTCGACCGCAAGCGCCCGGACCGCAAGCGCAAGTGGAAGACGTACGCGGACTGCTCCGGCCGCTGCGGAGGACTCCTCCCCGCAGGCCAGGAGACGGGCATCTGCGCCGACTGCGCCCTCGGCACCACCACGTACTTCGAGATCGACTGCGCCTCTGGCGAGATCACCGAGGCCCCGGCCGTCCCTGCGGCAGAGCCACTGATCGGCGGCCCCAACGCCGACTGGCGTGCCGCCCGCGCCGCCCTGCGCGCCTGACGGCCCCCTCAACCTCACCCCGCACACCCTTGAAAGGCACAGCTATGCCCGCGCACTCCCGCCTGCCCTGGTACGCCTACGTCGTCGGCGGCCTGGTCCTCGTCGTCGCCTTGGCCATGTCTGCCCCCGGCGAGTACCAGCTCGCCCGCGCCGCCGGATGGGGTGACTGGGTCGCTGCCGGCATGCCGGTCTGTATGTCGGTCTACACCGCCTTCGCGGTCTGGTTCGTCGAGACTCGGCGCAAGGGAGAGAAGGGCCGGGGGACGGCTGTAGTCGGCGCCGTCCTGGCCCTGGCCATGACCCTTTCCGGGCAGGTCGTCGCCCACTGGATCTCGGCCGGGTACATGCAGTCGTCCATGGCGCTGACCGCCGCCGTCTCCTCGGTCCCCTCGATCGTCGTCGGACACGTCGCACACATGATCATCCGCGCTGCCCGCCGCGACGTGATCGAGGCCGCGCAGGTCGTCGAGCACCAGGACCAGGACGCCGAGCCGGTTCAGCCAACCCTCGACGGCACCGAGCCGCCGGTCGACGAGGTGGCCAAGCGCCGCGCCCGTCGCCGCCCTGGCCGCCCGACCCCCACCCTCGACGAGATCAAGGAGGCCGCGAAGACCCTGACCGCGCAGGGCCGCGAGGTCAACGGGCCCGCCCTGGCCCAAGTCATGGGCCGCTCCCGCCGCACCGGCACCCGCTACCTCGACAGGCTCAACGAGACCACCGCCTGACAACGACAACCCGCGCGCCCGCTCATGGGGGACAATCTCAACAGCGAGAGTCCCCCATGTGCGAGGTAGCGGAGGAATGGACGTAACGATCACCGTGCGCGTGTGCGACAGATGCAAGGACCGAGGCAAGCCCGCTACCCGCTACAGCCTCAAGCCCGATGGGGGCGAGTCCGTGACCCGCGACCTGTGCGACGAGGACGCGGCCCCAGTGCTCGCCGTCTTCGACCTGGCCGTCAGCGAAGACAGCGAGCCCGAGCCTGTTGTGACCGAGGCGAGGCCCCCGGCACAGAGGACGGCGTCAGCCAAGAAGACGACCGCCAAGAAGACGACTGCGAAGAAGACCACCACCGGGACGGCTGCCGAGGAGGTCGCGGCCAAACCCCGCAGGCGAGGCCGGACCCCGGTCAAGACCATCGCGGAGATCGAAGCATCGAAGAGGGCCGCCGCCGAGCAGTCCTGACACGCAGAAAGCGCCCCCCTGCGAGCCGGTGAAGGCCAACAGGGGGGCGCTTTGCTATCCGGCCTCGCCAGAGTCCGGGCGGTCGACGAGGCCAAGTGAGGTGGCTATCTGGACGATCAGCGCGACCTCGGGCTTGTCCGCGTATACGACGGCCGCGACGCTCACGATCACGCCCACGGCCGAGAGAACGGCCGCGACGCGCGAGCGGTAGCGAACGGGCAGGACGGACACGAGAAGAGACGCGGGGCGACGGTGCTTGCTCATCGGCGGCCCGCCTGCTTCTGGAGAGCGATGAAGCCCTGCGGCCCGATCTTCGGGTCGTGCAGGACGCTGCGGTACTTCGGGTTGCGGTCGTGGAAGCGGGCCACAGCGCGCTGAGTCTCCGGTCCGTACAGGTTGGTGTACGCCCCCTTGATCGGGCCGTAACCGGCCTTCACGAGAAGCTGCTGAAGCTCCTTGACCTGAGCGTGCCGGGTGCCCGGCTTCACCTTCGGGGACAGGGCCACGATCTTCGAGGCGGGCTTGGGCTCCGCCGGCTTCGAGGTGGAGGGCTTCTCCGCACTCTTCGGGGCGGGCATTCCGGCCTGCACCCAGGCGTATAGGTGGACGCCGGGGCAGGCGGTCGCGAAGCCGTCCTTGTGGCCCCGCTTCGCCAGGGTCCGGCCGGTCCGCTTGCACGCCTCGTCGTACAGCGCGCGGACGCTCGCGAGGGACTTGTCGCTCGGCTTCTGGTCACCACCGATCGCGACGTACACGCCGAACCCAGAGACGTTGTGGTTGGGGCAGTGGGCGCCCTGAAGGTTCCAGCCCCGGCCCTCGTAGATGGTCCCGGCCTGGTCGACCATGAAGTTGTAGCCGGTGCCGGCCCAGCCCTGGCCGACGTGGATCTTCTCGACCTCGCGCGGGACAGCAACGCCGGTCGAGTGGGCGGGGACACCGCCGTGGTAGTGGACGAAGAACTCGGTTCGCCGGGACAGCGGGACGGAGTCCGGGACACCGTTCCACGGCTTCGCGCCCCAGCTCTTACGGGAGACGATCGAGACAGACAGGGGACATACCTCCGGGCATGGCAAAGGCCCCGCACTCGGCGGGGCCCAGGGGACAGAAAGGGGGGTCAGTTGTCCCGAGGGACAGAGACAGAGATGTGGGAGTCGAGGCGCTCGGCGACGGCCAGGCGCTCGATGCGTTCGTGGGACAGCTCGGCGCGCAACTCGCGGATGTCCCGGCTGTGTTCGGCCTGGCCTTCGAGGACCCGATCGAGTCCCGCGATGACCCGGTCAAGGTCGTCTCGCAGGTTCGTCGCGTGGGTGTTGGAGACTTGCTCGCGGGCCTCCTGCGCGTGTTCGCGCACTTCGGCAAGGGCCGTCCCCTGCCGCCTCACCAGCTCGACGAGGACGCCGACCAGGGCCACCGTGACCGCTCCGCCGGCGGTGACGACCGCGGCTTGAACAGAGGGGTCAATATTCAACGGGACAGCTCCTCGACGAGGCGCTCCAGACGCTCGATCCGGTCGGCCTGGTCCTGCACAACGGGCAGGAGGGCGACCCCGAGAAGGTCGTAGCGCAGGGCGTCGATGCGTCCCTCTTCGTCGTAGGTGACGATCTCGGGAAGTGTCTCCGCGACCTCTTCGGCGATCAGGCCGAACTCGTCCCGCAGATAGTCGCCGCCCTCTTCCTTCGGGCGCCGGTCGTAGATGCGGGGACGTAGGGACAGAACTGCATCGGGGTCGATGTCGATGTCCCTGATGTTCTGCTTGAAGCGGCGGGACGAGGTGTTCCGCGCGAAGGTCCCGTCGCCCTGCACCCACACCGCGTAGTACGTCCCGGAGCCGGAGACGCTGTCGTTGTGCACACGCTTCGTCCCGTTGGCCCACGAGATGGTGTCCCCGGCCTCCAAGTAGGACGAGTGGGAGTGGGACGCCGGGGTGAAGGTCGACGGCTTCGACGTGATGCTCGACCACGAGTGGGAGTGGGACGAGGGGGCGAATGTCGCCGGGACGCCGGTCAGATCCGACCAGGCGTGGCCGTGCGCGCTTGGGGCGAAACTCGTCGGCTTGCCGGTGACCTGCGACCAGTCGTGCGTGTGCGCGGAAGGCGGCAGGGAGGACGGCCGGTCGGTGATGTCCGCCCACAGGTGCGTGTGCGCGGACGGGGCGAACGTCGTGGGCTTGCCGGAGAGGGTGGACCAGCTCACGTTGGAAATGAGCGGGGTCCAGGCCGTGTCGTTCCAGAACTCGAAGGCGCTCGTGTCGGCGTTGTAGCCGATCTGGCCCAGGCGCGGAGAGGAGGGGCGCGTGGTGGTGTTCCACACCAGGATGCGGGACCCGACGAAGGGGCGAGTCCTGGTGATGTCGGCCGACGTGATCGAGGTGACGCTCGCGTTCACCGTGACCTGCGCCAGGGCCAGTTCGTAGATGCCCGTGTCAGTCTGGGTCAGGGCGGGA
Organism: Streptomyces lincolnensis; assembly: GCF_021173675.1. GTDB lineage: Bacteria > Actinomycetota > Actinomycetes > Streptomycetales > Streptomycetaceae > Streptomyces > Streptomyces lincolnensis_B. The sequence continues at coordinate 317,933 of NZ_JAIHON010000004.1, forward strand.
GGGGTCGTCGAGCCTGCGGTGCCCGCCTTCACCGCGAGGACGATGCTGTTCAGCGACGGGTCCAGGCGGAGGACCACGCGGTCGACCCGGACCGAAGTGCCGGCGGCCGATATCGTCACGACCTCGGTCGCGGTGGACTGCACCACGTGGCCACGCACGATCGCGAGTCCCGCCGACACGTTGAGGTTCATGCCGGACGACGCGGTGACCGCGAAGCCCGACCCGCCGAAGCTCGCGACGACGCCAGAGTCCTGGAACTCGCGGAACATCTGGCTGTACTGCGTCTCGGTGACGACCTGGGCGTCAAAGGGGTAGGACGTGATTGCCAAAGAGGGGACTCCTTAGAGGGCCGCGCCCGCATCCTCGACGACCAGCATCGACAGGGAGCCCGGCAGGTAGCGGACCATGCCGTATGTCGCTGCGGCCCGGCGGGTGTTGAGCGCGACGCCGACCGTGATCGGTCCGGCCGGGGGGTTGTTGATGTAGCAATTGATGTCGAGGCCGGTCGCCGTGTTCGAGTCGTCGTCGAAGGTCGTGCTGAAGGCGTCGCCGACGAGCGTGTTCGAGGTGGTGACTGTCGTTCCGGCCGCCCACCGGACGGTGGTGTACGCGCCTTGCTTGGCGTAGCGGAGGGTGGTGCTGTCGCCTGTGCCGTCCGTGTCGACGGCCGCGATTCGAAGAACGACCTTGTAGCAGCGGCCTGCCTCGGCCGTGAACTGCTGCGTGTAGACCATGGTGGCCGTGTCGCCGATGTACGACGTGGTGGAGAGGGTCTGCATGGCGACGACGCCCTTGGCAGCCTTCTCGTTGTGCGCCGAGGTGCGCCAAGCGGTCCAGCCCGCCGCGTCGTTGCCCGTGCGCGTCCACTCTTCGACCGTGGTTGGGCTCAGCCGTAGCCACGTCTGGTGGGCGAAGGTGCTGCCGACAGGGTGGACGGTTCGCAGCGTGCCGTACTTGCCCCCGGTACCGAAGGCCCATCCGCCGGCAGCGGCCTCCGTCTCGTTCATCGTCAGCGTGGACACGCCGAAGGGGTACGTGCTGGGCAGAGAGCCTTGCGTGTAGTTCGCGGGAATGAGCTGGTTGTCGAAGCCGGTCTGCCGCCAGGGGGACCAGCCTGCCCCGCTGCCCGCGCGCATCCACGTCTCGGGCGTGGTTGCGCCGGAAACGCGGTGCCAAGTCTGGGTGGCGTCGCCGCGCAGCCTCCGTGTGACGAGGATTCCCCACTTGCCCCCGAAGTCCCAGCCGCCGGACGTGGCTTCCGCGTCGGTCAGGTAGAGGGTCGAGGTCCCCTCCGGGTAGGAGGCCACCGCGGTCGATTGGGTGACGGCTGTGGCAGTCAGCTGGTGGTCGAAGCCGACCTGCCGCCAGGGGGACCAGCCGCTCGCGTTTCCGCCTCGAACCCACATCTCCTGGGCGGTGGTGTTCTGGTGTACCCGGCGCCACGTTTGCGTGGCATCGCCGCCAGACCACGTGCGGGTGGTGACGTACCCCCACTTGCCGCCGAAGTCCCAGCCGCCCGACGTGGCGGCGCTGGCACTCAGGTAGAACTCGACCGCCTCGTTCTCCGGATAGCCGGTGGGCGGTGTCGCCTGCGTGATGCCGCCAGGGTCGATGACTCGGGCACCGGGAGGGGTGGCCTCCGAGTTGCGCTCCAGTGAAGAGACCCGCGACTCCAAGTCCTTCTGCGCGAAGGCGGCAGCCGCTTCGGAAGAGAGGGGGGCCGGGTCGCCCAGGGTGGCGCCGAGCCGGTAACCGTCCGAGTCGACCTTGAGGACCATGCCCGTGACGACGGCCGCCATCTCTGCGCCGCCTACGATCACGGACACCCGGTCGCCGAGGAACCAGTCCCGCCCGAAGTCAAGCGCACTGTCTTCCATCGGTACGGCCTGCGCCGCCTTGATGGTCGCGCCGCCATCGGCAAGGGCTTCGGTGCCCTTCTGCGTCAGCTCGGCCGTGTCTGTCGAAGATCGCTCGTCGATGAACTCCTCAATCCGGCGGCCCCAGTCCGTCTCGGCCGCGATCGAGTCCGCGCTGTCGACGCCGACGAACAGACGGTTCGACCCGTCTCCGTCGCCGCCCACGATTACCCGCGTCTTGGCTGGTGTCGAGACCGACACCCGCTGTCCTGCGAGGGTGTTGTTCACGACGCCGAGGCGGGCTTCTGCCGTGCGGTCGGCGACCGCGTACGTCTCGAAGACGAGGTTCGAGCCCCGCTGGACGATGCGGAAGCCGAGGCCCGCAGGCTCGGCCAGTTCCTTGCACAGCTCGCCGAGCTGCTGGAAGCGGGCGGACTTGCTGAGGATTGAGCCCCTCGCGCCGTTCGTGCCCATGGTGAGTCCGGTCCGGCGCCGGGTGGCCGGGGCTCCCGGACCGCAGTTCGCGTTGACGTAGTAGTGCATGAGCGACTCGGCCGTGTCGGTCCGGTCGTCGTAGGCGCGACTCTGTGTGGCAGCGTCCCCGTTGGCCGGTTCGGGCCAGGCGAGCATGTCCGCCAGGATGATTGTGTCGTCAACGCCTTCGACGGTCAGCGTGCCGAGAGGGTCCGTTGCGGTGACGGCGTTCTCCGTCTTCGTCACCGGCCCTGAGAAGAGAACGTCTGTAGGGCCAGTCACGATGATGCCGGCGCCGGGCGTGGACAGGACGGCGGCGAGCGGATGCTCGGCGTTCAGCGACAGCTTCCAAGTGCCGACGTTGTTGTGTACGTCCTCCGCGTCCATCGTCAGGAGATCCGCGGGGATGGCACCGACGCGGGTCAGTGTCTTGTCGCGCACCTCGACGAGGAGATCCTCTTGCCGCACTAGATCACCACCCACTTACGAGGCCGCCACGAGCACACGATCTTCGATGCGGACGTGGTGTTGAGAAGCGAGGCCGTCGCCGTCGAGACACCGGGCAGGACTGACCAGAACTGAGGGGCGGCAGCCAGGGACGCGTACCGGTTCGCTCCGGTGCTGTCCTTGACCGTGCCCGCCCCCATGTCGACGATCAGCTTCTGTCCGGCCGTGAGCGTCCCCGTCCAGTGCAGGGTCTTGCCGGCGGGGCTGACGGCCTTGAAGTTGTCGCCCGGCCCAGTCACCTCCCACACGGGGAAGGCGCTTACGTCGCCCTCGTTCGAGAGCTGCACGGAACCCATCGCCTGTGACGAGGCGAGCGGTATGGACGACATGGACGACAGGAACGCGCCTGCCGTCGCCCCGCCGATCGCGACCGTCTGCGGGGACTCGGCGAGGAAGTACGGGCTCGGCGCCCGCAGGGTGATGACCGTCTGAACGTCACGTGCGCCCGCGCCCGCGTCCATCTCGCCGCCCCCGATCCACGCAACCGACGTGGACCAGCGCGCCCCCTTGTTGTCGACGTACGTCAGGGTGAGGCCGCTCTCGTCCGCGAGGACCCGCGCGAGGCGGGTCACCAGTTCGGACAGGTGCTCCCGGTCCCGCCCCACGATGTCGAGGGGGATGTCGATGTCGCGGGGGAGGACGCGCCGCCCACGGTAGGCGGCGCCGTCCCCTGCACCTTCGAGCCACTGAACGGAGAGCTGGGGCAGGCCCAGGCCGGTTGCCCCTGCGAGTGCCTGAAACCCCAGTCCCCCCGCTTCGAACCCGTCCAGGCTGAGCCTGTCCGAGGACGAACTCAGTTCCAGCTTCACCAGCCGACCATCCTTGCCCGCGAGGCAGCCGCGAACAGCTCCTCCTCGGACGAGAGGGAGCTTCCGGAACCTGCGTAGTAGTTGAGAACCTTCGTCACGGCCTGGCCCGAGCCAGCCACCGAGAGGCCGCCGGAGACAGCGGCTGTGACCTCGCGCGACGCCCCTGAAGTGGCGCTCTCAGCAAGGGCGTTGGTCGCCCGTTCGACTCGCCCGCGCTCGTCCATGACGCCGAGGCCGAAGCCCTTGCCGACGAAGTTGCCGAGCTTGCGGAAGAGGCGGCTCGGGCTGTGGATGTCCAGCGCCTTCTTGATCGCGTCGACCATGGCGTCCGCGATCTTGAGCATCTGCTTCTCGATCGCGTCTTGCTGGGCTTCCAGACCCCGGACGAGGCCCTCGGCCGCCTGAATCCCCGCGTCGTACATGTAGTGCGAGGCGGTGGACCCGGCCTTCGTGGCGTACTTCTCCAGCTCCGATTGGAGAGCGTTGATCTCGGACACACCAGATGCGCCCGCGTTGGCGATGGCCTCGGCTGCGGCGAGTCCGGCTTCCGGTCCGGCCATGGCGATCTGGTCGAACGTCGTCTGATTCAGCCCGAGCGACTTGAGCTTCTTGAGCACGGCCGCGAACCGCTTGGCTTCCTCGACCGCGTTCTTCAGCGAGTTCGAGATCCCGGTGAAGGTGGCGTCATCGACCTTCGTCACGTCGCCCGTGTCGATGACCCGGTCCGCAACCTGCTTCGCGTAATCGGCCATCTGCTCGCGGAGCTTGTCGAGCTTGTCCCGCGCCGCTTCGAGCTTCTTGGCCCCGGTCTCCCACTGGGCGGCCAGCTTGAGAAGCTGAGTCCGGTCCTTGTTGATCCGGTCCTTGAGGCCCTTCGAGGCGTTCTTCGGGATCTTCGCCGTCAGCTCGTTGAGCGACTTCTTGACGCTGTCGTACTGCGACTCAAGGCCCTTGATCAGGCCCTTGATGATGAGCTGACCCGCGTTGTAGAGGAGCTTGGCGTCCTTGGGCGCCGGGCCCTTCCAGTCCGTGAGCTTGCTCGTCAGGTCGCCCAAGGTTGACTTGACCGAGCTGAACATCGACTTCAGACCGTCGATCAGGCCGGTGATGATCTTCTTACCGGCGTCGACAAGCAGGGACTTCGCATCGGAGAAGATCTGCTTGATGTTCTGCGGGAGATCCTTGACGAACTTCACGCAGTCGGCGACCTTCTCAGAGAAGATCTTCTTGACTGCTTCCCAGGCGGTACCCGCCTCGGACTTGATCTTTGCCCAGGTTTCGCCGAAGAACTTGATGATCGCCTGCAATGCCGCGCCCGGAGCGTTCTTCAGGGCCGTCATGAAATTGGCGAAGTTGGTCTTCGTCGCATTCCAGGCGTTGACTGCGGCCGTCTTCACGGCGGTCCAGGAGTTGTCCCAAAGGCTCTTGATCGCGGTCAGGAGCTTCTTTCCGGCGCCGAGAATTCCGACACTCAGGAAGATTTGGAACAGGCCCTTGATGGTGTCCCAGAGGCCGGAGAGGAACGTCTTGACGCCGCTCCACATCTGCTTCAGACCGTCGAGGGCCATTCCCCAGTCGCCCGTTATCAGGCCGACGAAGATGCCTACGATCGTCGTGAAGTAGCCGACGATGTAGTCCCAGACGCCGACGAAGATGTCCTTCAGTCCGGTAAGGACATTGGCCACCCCGTCGATCGCCATGACGAGCGTGTCGAGGAACAGGCCCGCGACGAACTCGATCGCTGGTGCCAGGATCGGCATCAGGAAATTGACGAGCGCGAGCAGTCCTTCGAGGAGAGGCTGAACGGCCTCCATGACCCTGCCGAACGCTTCCGCGATCAGCGGCAGGAACTCGGCGGCGAGCGACTGAACCACTGGGATCAGCGGAAGGATCGCGGCCGTGAGGATCTGCAACAGGATCTCGATGACCGGCTGAAGCGCGGCCGACATCGCGGCCAGCGTCTCGACGATGATCGGGATGATCGGAGCGAGACCCGCAACGAGCGCGTCGACCAGAGGGACGACGGCCTCGACCACGGTCATGATGAGCGGGGCCAGCGCGGCGACGACGCCGCCCAGGGCCTCGCCCAGGAGACCGATCAGGGGCTCGATCGCCGGGGCCAGCATCGTGAACGCCTCGGAGAGAGGCGTCAGGACTGCCGCGACCAGCGGGCCGAGCATCGTCAGGAACGCGCCGACCAGGGAGAGAGCCGCGCCGAGGGCCTGGCCGAGCGGGGCCAGCGCCGGGGCGAGGGCTTCCACCGCGGCCTGGACGCCATCGAAGAGGGCGTAGAGCCCGACGAACACCTCGGGCTGGTTTAGCGCGGCAGCGATGCCGCCCAGAGCGGTGCCGAGGATCGTGCCGACCTGTGGCAGAAGCACGGTCAGCTGGGTGGCGAACTCGCTGAAGAACGCCTTCACTTCAGCCCCGCCGACCGAGGCCATGTTCGACATCGCCTCGTGGGCTGCGGAGAAGAGGCCGACGAGCTTGGCCTGTACGCCACTGCTGTCGACGGCCTCGTGGACCCCGGCGAGGGTCTGGCGGACCATTCCGAGCGTGGAGCCGCCAGCCTCATTGGCTGCGCGGGAGATGCCGGCGAAGATGCCGCCCACCTCGTACAAGATCCCGCCGAGATCCTTCAGGGCCTGAATGCCCTGGTCGATCTCCTCGCGAAGACCCGACTCGCCCTTCTTGTTGAGCCAGGCGTTCGCCTTTTCGGAGACGTTGACGAACCACTGCGCGAGCTGGGGGAGATAGCCTGCGCCGACCTCTCCCAGAATCTTGATCATGTTCGCCCAGGTGGCAGTGCCACCCGTGGCGATGTCGATCGACTTCGAGAGGTCGTCGAACATGCCGCCCAAAGCAGGGGCGACAGTGGAATGAATCGCGGTGGCGAATCCGCCGAAGAACTGGCCGAGTTGCGTCGAGGTCTTCCCGAACCCGGCTTCAAGCTCGGGTATGAGGGTGTCGATCAGCTCCCGGATCGGCGCCTTGGCCTTGGCCCAGAAGTTCTCGCTGATCAGATTCTGAAGCTCGGAGAACTTGCCCTTTACTTCGGGTAGAACCTTGTTGAAGTCCTTGAAGGCGGCAACCGTAACGCCAAGGCCGATTGCCATTCCGCCGAGAATTCCCGGCAGGGCGAGGGAAGTTGCCCCGATCTGCGCCAGTGATGCGGACAGCGTGAAGAGGTTCGAGGCAGCGCTGATACCCCACCCCGACAGGCCCGCTATCGCGGTCGCCAGGGTGCCGATGATCGGCGCCGACCGGTCGAGGTTCTTGATCGAGTTGCCGAGGCGCTCGAACATGTCGCCCAGGACCCGGGAGCCCGACAGGGCTTGCAGCATGGCCGTAGCCGATGCGGCGGCCGAGAGCTTCACGCGCGGGACCAGCTCGACGATCCGGTCCCGCGAGAGGGTCGCCATGTGCGCGATCGTCGCGAGGATGCCCGCGCGGGAGACCTCGGGCTCGATCTTCGCCTTGAGGCCGTCGATCTTCTCCTGAAGGTCTTCGACGTCCCGCTCGACCTTGCGCTTCTCCATCGCGTCCAGCTCGGGCGTGATCTTCGCCTTCAGCTCCCGCATCTGCTCGAAGGAGGCTTCGAGCTGCCGCTTCGTCTGCGCGACCATCTGCTTGTCGAGCTTCGGCCGGACCCTGATCGCGTCCATCTGAGCCTGAATCTCGTCGCGCGCGTTCTGCGCGGCTTCGCGATCCGCGGTGACCTTCGCCGTGATCTCGGCGTTGAGAATGGCCTTCAGGTCGGCTTGGGCGGTCAGGAGAGACCGCTTGTCCATCTTGACCTTGATCTCTTCCCGGCCCATTTCGGCGAGCTGGTTTTCGAGCTGCTTCAGCGCGCCCTCGACTGAGGACATCGACTTCTTGTCGACCTGAAGGTCAAGGGTCAGGTGCTTCTCAAGGCGGGCCCGCGCCTTCTGGAGAGACTTCTCGTCCATCTTGACCGAGAGGTCGATCTCCTTGAACTTCGCGAGTTCCGCGTCGATCCGCGCGATAGCGGCCTTTACCGAGTTCGAGGAGCGGGGGTCGAACTTCAGCTCCAGGCGGAGAAGCTGTTCCAGCTTCTTGCGTTCGGCTTCGAGGGATTCCTGATCGAGCTTGACCTTGATGTCGACGGCGCGAAGGTCGGAAAGCTCGCGGTCGATCTGGCTGATGGCCGCCTGAATGGAGGACTGCGAGTCCTTGTCGACCCGAAGCGTGATGCTCCGGATCTCGTCGAGGCGCTCCTCGAACATGTCGACGGCCGCGTTCAGGTCGTCGGTGTTGATGCCGATCTCGACATCGGTCTCGCCGAGGGCCTCGATCGCGGCGCGCACCTTGGCAACGGCCGCCATGACGGAGCCCTGCGAGTCGAGGTTCACGCCGACGTGCAGGTCCCCAAGCTCGGACTGTGCGTCCTGACCGGCCTGGCGAGCGGCCTGCACCAGCTGCCGGCCGCTCGCGTTGAACACGATCTTGTGGCTGTTCGCCCGCTGCTGGTATGCCTGCGCGGCCTTCCTGACCTCGGAGGCCATGCCGGTCAAGTCGAGCTTCGTGTAGAAGCGGATCTTGCGGGAATCGGTCTTCTTGTTGTCCGCGTTGATCGAGCGGACAATTTCGAGAACGTCCGCGCGGGCACCGGACGCGTCGGCCTTCGTGCGGATCGTAAGCGCGAGATCGTTCTCGATCTTTTCGAGCTTCTTCTTAAGGTCTTCCTTGAACTCGGAAGTATCCGGCATGACCTTGACCGCGATCCGGCCGACTATGTTCGCGTCCGACACCCAGTTACCTCCGCTGAAAGTGCTTGTAGATCTCAGCGACCGAGCGCGGCTTCTTGGCCTTCTTCTTCTCGGCCTTCTTCGCCTGCGGCCTCGGATAGGCGGGAATCTTCGGGGCTTTGCCCTTGCCCCACTGGCCGGTCGCGCGCGTGTTTTGGTTAATCGCGTCAAAGAGGTCAGCCGAAATATGCCGGTCCTGACCCCAGCCGAAATGCTCACGGCCGCCAGACGCGAGGGCGATCGTGAGGGAGGTGTCGGGGAGCCTCTGAATCAGGAGGAGGACGAGCGCAGGGGAAGGCCCCCGGCCCGCTATCACCTCGGCGAGGTCAACGCCGTAGTGAAAGAGCAGGTCCGGGTAAAGGCCCTCTGCGTATTCGTCGATCAGTCCTGCGAGGCCGAGGCTTCCCCCGCCTGAGTGCTCTCGCCGTAATGGGCGAAGATCTCGGCGAGGACCGCGAGGTCACCACCCACGGTGTCGAGGAGCTTCTCGGCGGCTTTCTCGGACTCGGCAATCGTCCGGATCGCGTCGGCCAGAAGCTCGGCCTGATCGGCGTCGTCGGCGCCCATCTTCTCTTGAACGGCCAGGAGCGCGGCACGCCGCGTCTTCGACAGGCGGAGCGGGTTGACGAGTCGCGCGGTGTCGTCGCCGAAGGTGATGTCGGTCGAGCCGTACTTGCGCTCGGCAGCGGCGCGGATGTCGTCGAGGGAGAAAGAAGCCATGGGGTTTGCGGACCTCCAGAGAGAAGAACAAGGGGAGAGCGGCGGACCTGAGAAGAGGGGGGAAGCCCGGCGCGGGCGGGTCCGCATCACACCCGCGCCGGGGGTCATCAGGCGGCCTGGCCAGCGACCCAGGCGGTTCCGTTCCAGTACGCCTTCGAGGCGTCGCCGAGAACGACGTGCTGCCCGGTGGTCCACGCGCTCGACGGGGTGGCGATGACACCAGCCAGACCGGCCAGGTTCGCCGGGGCCACAGAGCCGTCCGGGCTGAAGGAGCCGGGGGTGCCGGCGGAAGCGCCAGTCGCGAGGGTTCCGCCCAGAGGCGTGATCGCGTAGGTCCAGACGTTCGAGCCGAAGGCCATCGGCTTCACGCCGAGCGGCAGGCCCGCGAGCGACTCCGTGTCGGAGATCGCCATGTCGTCCGCGCGGTAGATCTCCGCGCGCGGGGCGTAGAAGGCGAAGTGGTTGTCTCCGTCGATGAAGACCGCCAGGAACGCCGCCTGGGTCGGCTCCGGGTCAGTCGGGACACCGACCGAACCATCAGGCAGAAGGGGCGCGTTGGCGCCGAAGTACAGCTTCAGCGCGGCCGTGTCGAACTGCTGGAGGGTGAAGGTCATGGTCTCGGTCCGCGCGCTGTACTTCGTGCGGAGCGACTTGTTCTGAAGCGACCCGATGGTGGTCGCCTCGCCACCCTCGGAGGTGATGCCGAAGATGTCTTCCAGGGAGGTGTGGCCGACGTTCTGCCACGGGCTGACCGGGGTCAGAAGGTCTGCCGGCATCGCCGTACCGACCGGGGCGGTCAGGTAGTTGCCGGACCCGACGACAAGGGTTGCGTTGTCGTTGATCGCCAAAGAGAAACGTTCCTTCGTTCGGGCATGAAAAAAGGCCCGCACCCCCGAAGGGGCCGGGCCTTGCCTCTGCTGCGCTTATTGGGGGATGTAAGGGCGAGTCCGCGGCTTGCGGATCTGCACGTCGTAGATCGACTCGTAGCGCCAGATCCCCGTGGGGAGGTCGGCGTACTGGACCGGGCCCGTCGCGGTCGCCCAGTCTGTTGCGCGTCTCGGCGCGGAGTTCAGGTCCACGCGGATGATGTGGCCGAGGCGGGGATAGACCTTCTGGTTCAGCCAGGCGTTCCGCATGACGACGCGGACGGCCTCGCCGAGGATCGCTGCGTCCTCGTCCCCGTTCGGGTCCGGCGCGAACGTGTTGATGACGATGCGGGCCGCGTCCGTGAAACGGGTATCGCCCTGCCATTCACCCCATGTCGGGTCGCGGCGGACCAGGACCAGCGGGAACGTCTCGTGGGCGTCGACAAGGGATTTCACCCGCACTCCGGGCAGCCCCTCGCGCAGTACCGCGAGAAGGAGATCCTCGACGGGGGACAGCTCCGCCATGGCCTTGATGTGGTCGGGGAGTCCTGCCATCAGTCGAGGTGCACCTTCCCCTTGCGCTTCTTCGGGAGGTTCGCGGCGCGGGCCAGGATGAACAGGCCGTCAGAGGCCGGGATGACGTCGAGGTACGTCGTGCCGTCCTTGCGCTTCTTGACGACGACCGACTCGGCGCGGCCGTACTCGATCGACAGGGCGGCCTTCTTGCCGCGCTCGTCGTCGAGGATCACGTACTTGTCGACCTCGCCGTCCTCCACGTCGATCGAGGCGTGGCCTTCCTGCCGGTGCTGGAGAAGCAGGGCCTCGGCTCGCGCGGCCACTTCGAAGCGAGCCTCGTCGAGGGCGTCCTGAACGACGGGCAGGAGCGCGACCAGCTTTTCGAGCTGCCGCTTCCCCTTGCGCTCGTAGATCTCTGCCATCAGGGCCGCTCCCGAATGTCGATCGACCAGTGCCGGGTGCGGCGCTCGCCGTGGTGGTAGGCGGGCGGCGTGACGATGTCCCACATGCGGCCCTGGTACTCGACGCGGGACCAGAGGGTGACGCCCTCGACATGGGCGTCCACGATCATCCGCGTCACGTTGATCTGCTGCTGACCGGGGACTTCGGCCTTGCCGCTTCGCTGCGGGATGAAGGCCGCCTTCACCGTGACGGGGTGGTCCTCGTCCACGGTGATCACCGTGTTGCCCCGGTTGTCGACGACTTCCTTCGTCCGCCACACGCGGGCCGTCTGGCCGCGCCTTCGCTGCACGCTCACCAGGGGCTCGCCGCGTCACCGAAGAGGGGGAAGCCGTCGCCGCCGTAGTCCACCGGTACGCATCCGCCGGCACCCTGCTTGGGCTTCGTGCCCCACGCGGAGACGACCACGCTGGAGATGCCGCGCTTGCGCCCGGCAAGGTCTTCCAGGAGCCGGATCTCCTCGCGCGTGAAGTAGACGGACCCAGCGTCACGGCCGTGCGCGTCGGACCACGCGAGGGTCTCGTCCCCGGCCCGGCTCTGCGTGTAGCCGTTCGGGTTGCGCAGGTACCTTGCGGCAGCCTTCAGGACCAGCGTGCGCACCAGGCGCGGAACGGTCTCCTCGGGCCAGTCGCGGCCGTAGGTGGCCGCCAGGTCGGAAGCGTCGTCCAGTGCGCCGGCTGCGATGCGCAGTTCGTCTTCGTCCAACTCCCAGTCGAGGCGGCCCTTCAGTTCATCCAAATTTGCGTACGGAACTGGGAACCTCCGTTATCGTTTTCCGTGAGGGGGTGCGATGAGAACCGTAAAAATGGAGCGCGGAGGCGAGTCGCTCATCACGAGCAAAAGAGACTGGCCGATGAGGGACACGGGAGAGGGGTTTATCGCCCACGAAAGCGACTTGGGTGACGTAACAGCCACCGACTTGCAGGCGGCCCTCCGGTCCTACTGCAAATACACGTGGGGCGATCCTTGCGGAGGCGAGGTAGATCTCGCGGTGGCAGATGTACCCGAGCAGTATTTGGATGATGAGGCGCCGCCGAGCGGGATCGCGTTTTCTCTGGCCGATGGGCAGCTTCGCCTGTCTTTGACGGTTTGGCTCGATGACTATCTTGATGAGGGTTATGACGACGGAGAGGCAGAGGCCTACAAAGAGTCTCTAACGCTCATACTGGAGCGGGTTGGATGCGAGCTGCTTCATTTGGGGGCTCATCCGAGTACCGGCTCTGCTCCACCGTATTTCACTGAGATCGACATCCGTACGCCGATTCGTGGCAAGAGCCTGGCCGACCTGCACGCGATCGGCCAAGACGTGCTCTCCTTCATTGATGCACTGCAAGGGGGTGTACTCACCAGGGAGACCGCCGTCAGCTTGCTCAGGGCGGAGAAGGGTGACCTGCTAATCGGTCAGCCCGAGGGGCCGTGGCTGGATGTAAAGGTTGACCACTACGATCTTTCCGCACGCACAGGAAAAATTTCCCTTGCTCAGGCGGTGGCTCGATTCGCGAACGCTGAGCACGGCGGTGTCATTGTGGTCGGGATGAAAGCGAAGAAGGTTCCGAGCGGCGAAATCATCAAGGCTGTGCAGCCAGTTCCTATGGACGCTCGGATGCAGAGGAAATATGAGATCGCGATTGAGCAACACCTGTACCCGCCCCCCGAATACTTGAATATCGAGCTGGTACCCCACGGTCAAGGCATGCTTGTCGTGCTGAGCCTGCCTCCGCAACCGGAAGAGCTGAAGCCGTTTCTTGTCCACGGAGCCATCGTCGACGGGTCGGTTGAGGGGGCATTCATCAGCATCGTCCGTAGGCGCGGAGAGGCATCAATCCCCATCACAGCCCCAGCGATCCACGCGACGATGGCCGCAGGGAGGGCGCTCCTGCGGCGCGGCGAGGTGCGCGGGCTAGACGAAGAGACGTAAGCCCGCGCCTCCCAGCATCCGTCAGGCGTTGGCCGGGTCGGTCTCAGCCTTGTAGCCGGTCGGGGTCCACACCTTCGCGTCGGAGATGCCAGTGATGGTGGCCAGCTCGGACGCGGCGGCCGGGTAGTTCGAGGAGCCGTCGAGGGCCAGCTTGATGCCGCGAACGAAGTGCTCCTGAGTGGAGACGATCTCCTTCTCATTGACCGCATCCCAACCGACCAGGACATCAGTCACGGAGCGGAAGCCCGCGTACGTGTTCACGACGGAACGATCCTGCATGTAGAGCGGGTCGTAGTCGCGGACCCATCGCAGAGCGATGTTCTCGAACGAGGTGGTCGCGCCGTACGGAACGGACTGCGGGACGCTCGGGGCGCCGGACAGGAAGATGAACGCGCTGGACGCGAAGGCGTACGCGGCGTCGGCCGGGATGGTCTGGTCGACCACGATGCGGAAGCCCATGCGGTCGCCGATGCTCGCGAGGCGAAGGGCGGACTCGGCCTCGGCGTCGCCGACGTTCTGCGCGAGGTTGAGCTTGTCGTCGTTCAGAAGCGCCGACTCGAACTCGGTGCCGACGAGGAGGTAACGGCCTTCCTTCGGCGCGTGGAACGCGTTCAGGATGCGCCGGGCCTCGATGATGGCACCGCGCAGGTTCGCAGCCGAGTTACCGATGACGGCGTTGTACGTCTGGCTGGTCAGGGTCTTGACCGCCCGGCGCTGAAGACCGCGCGCGACCGCCTTGGACTGCGGGCGCAGGAGCTTCGACCAGTTGTCGATGTCGAAGTCGTTCTGCTCGTCGGTGAGCTTGACGGCTGAGTACACGTTGCCGCCGAAGGTCACGGCGATGGTCCGCTCCGCGTACTCGTCGAAGACGATCGGGCTGGAGCGGTCGTTGCGCCACGCGTAGTCGTGGAACGGAAGGATGCCTTCAACCTTCATGGAGATGGTGTCGTTCTCGGCACCCTTGAACTGGTCGACACCCTGCTTCTGGAACAGGTTCGGGATGAGCAGCTCCTGCTCAAGCATCCCGACGGCGGTGTTCACGAGCTTCTGTGGCTTGACGACCTGGTGCTGTGCGGTGGGCAAGTGGTGCTACCTCCGGAGGCATAAGAAGGCCCCCGGCCGGTTGACTCGGGGGCTGGATTGCTGAGGCTCTGTCAGTGCGGCTCGGGCGGAGCACCGTGATCGTCCAGGATTTCGCGGGCCGCGTCGATGAACAATTCGGTAGGAATGTTCAGCATCTCATCAATGTCGTTGAATCTCTGATCCACTTGATCCACCACCTCTTCTGTGGGAGCGGATCGTGAGTGGTAACTCATTAGGTTAACCCGGAACGTGAAATCACGGGCATGGCGATATGCCGTGGTGGCAGGCGTGACAATGTCCTCGGGGCCCTCAACGCAGACTCGTGCGAATAGGGAGTTGAGCTCTGTGCGCCGCGCCGTCAAGGAGTTCTCGAACTCCCTGACCTTGTCATCCTCATCGGCAAGCAGAGCGTGAAGGGCAGCGTGCGCGTCAGTGCTCAGGTTCTGCATGAAAGCGATGAGAGCGGAGTAGGCGACGCTTCTTGGCTCTCTCCGATCCTTGAGGTGCTCGAACCGCACCTGTTCTCTCGCGATGGTCTGCTGTCCCTCGACTTGCCATCGTGCCTGGCGTCCCGCCCACCATCCCGTGGCGAAGGCCGCCCCTCCGGAGCCAATTGCCCCCACCGCCGCACCCAGTACGGCCGCCAATCCCGCATCCATCGCGCCATTCTGCACGATGAGGTTCTGCTGTGCGGGCCAGGTGTCGTTGGTTAGAAGCGCCTAGTTCGCCGCGCGAGCTTGCGCGGGTCCATCTCTCCGTCGTCCTCGTCGGACGGGTCGAGGCCGCCACCCAGGGAAGTCGGGGCCGCAGGAGCGAGAAGCGCCTGAAGGGCCTTGGCGTCGGTGTCGAGTTCCTCGGGCGTGCCGCCCTGAAGGCGCCCGGCCAGTTCGGCGGGCAGATCGTACTTCCGGGCCACGGTGGCGACCAGGAGCGAGCGCTCCAGCTCGGCGTTCTTCGCCTTCACGTCCGCGAGAGCGGTCTCGACCTCCTTGGGCGTCTTCGCCTCGGAGAGCTTCGTCTCGGCGTCACGCAGCCGCGTGCGGTATCCGGCCGCCTCGCCACGGACCTTCACCAGTTCCTTGCGCGCCCAGTCGGGCAACTCGTCCTCGGAACTGGTGGACGTCCCGCCGGCACCAGCCTTGTCCTCCGGCTTCTGCTCCTCGTCCGGCTTCTGGCCGGGCGGAGTCTCGCCGGGCTTCTCCTCGGTCGGCGTCTCGTCAGGCTTCTCTTCAGGCACTTCACGCCTCCGGGGCTGTGTCAGTGGACTGCCGCGCCTCCTGGGCTGCGGCTCGCTGCTTGCTGCGGATGAAGCGGCGCCAGACGGTCACCGCGGCCTTTCCGCTGTGGCCCTTCGTGACCTCCGGCCACAGGGCCTCGTACTGCCGCGACAAGGCGGTCAGCTCGCTCGACTGGTACTGATCCCGGCTCCAGACCGGCATCGCGTAGCAGTGGCAGTTGTCGTGGTAGCGGTCGCCGTCGTTGAACGTGGCGGACTCGCGGCTCTTGTAGACCGGGCCCCGGCTGATCAGCATGGCGCACCAGCCGCACGGGGTGCCCGTGCGGGACAGACGTACGTATCCGAGGGCCCGCCGGTCGCGCGACATGTGCGTCCAGTTCGCCGACCGGCCGCCGTTCATCGCGACGCGCGAGGCGGCTGCGGCCTGCTGTGCGCCCGCCTGGCGGTGGGCCTCGTCGGGGTCGGCGTCTTCGAGGGTCATACGCCGGTCGAGGTTCGCGGTGCCGAGGGCCTCCAGCGCGATCCGGAGTTCCTCTTCGGCCTGGCGCTCGACGCGCTCCTCTTCCTCGCGGAGCCCTTCCAGCTCCTCGACGAGAATGCGTTCCCAGTCCGGGTCGTCCTCGTCGTCCTGGTCCTCGGCGTCGGTGCCGGCGGCTTCGAGAGTCTCTCCGCCCTCGCTGTCGAGGGCCTGCCCCGAGGTGCTGCCGGGCGCCTGGCCCGGAGCGTCCTGCGGGGTGTCGTTCTCGGCTTGCCGGGCGGACGAGGCTTCCCCGTCAGCGACGGTCGCGGCCTCGTCCCCCTGTTCGGTGGGGGGTTGGTAGTTGCCCGCGAGTTCGGCGAACTCCCTGCGCAGGTCCGCCAGGGTCACGTACGACGGTTCGGGGTGATAGGGGTCAGCGACCGTGCGGCCGGTCTGGAGCGCTCGGGCGAGCCGGTAGTAGGCCCGCGCGAGATCCCGGGACTGGCGGCGACGGCTCATGACGAGCGTGATTGCCTTGCGCAGCCAGGCGCCAGCCGTGGCCGCTCGCCGTTCGACCGGGACATCCGCCCACAGGGCGAGGGCCTCGGCCGTGGTCTGTGCGCCGATCTGCGTCAGCGCGACGTGGAAGGCGGCCGAGACTTCGTCGGTCTCGGCCTGCCTCGTCGCCTTGCTCATGCAGCCACCGCGACAGAATCCGCGGTGACCGAGGCAGGTTCAGCGGTCGCCCGCGTCAGTGCGGAAGCGAGCTGCCCCACCGAGTCTTCGTCCTCGGCGAGTTCGTCCCACTCGTCCAGCTCGGTTTGAGTGACGTTCGGGACGCGCTTCCACAAGCCCTTGGCTGGGATGCCGAGCTGCTCACGCAACTTGCCCAGCGCGTCAGCGGCCTGCGCCAAGGAACGCTGCTCCATGTCGCGCCAGATGACCTCGCCCTTGAAGTCCTCGGAGCCGTCCGCGCCTTCCAGCTCGGCGGCCAATCTGAAGACCCGTTCCCACGCTTCACCGAATGCCGTACGGAACTCCTGAATCTTGCGGGAGAGCGCCGTCTCCGCAGCCTGAAGGGCTTCCGCCGACAGGTTGGCTATCTGCCCCAACAAATGGTGAGGCGGGACTTGGGCGACGGCACTCAGGTGCCGGATGCTCATGTCGATCGACTCGATGAACCCGCCGAGCGGAGTCTCGTCGAGCGATCCGAAGCGAACGTCCGGGTCCTCCGCAAAAAGGAACCGCTTGGCGTTGTGGTTGATCGGCAGGGGGATCGGGTTGCCCTGCTCGTCGTAGACGACCTCGCCCGTCTCCGGATCACGCTGGACCGGCGGGGCCATGCCCGTGACGGTCCGCACCTTCACCGAGGCGTACGTCTGCGCGACGAGGAGATCGAAGATCGTCTGATTGATGCGGTTCTGGAGCGGGATCATCGGCTCGATCACGCCGACCGTCCGGCCTTCGAGGTCGACCGACGCCGCGAAGCGGGTCACGGGACACTCGCTCGCGCCGTGCCGCTTGCCCTTCCCCACGCGAACGCCGTCCGCGTCGTCCAGCGACTTGAAGGACACCGCGTACTCGGAGCGGCCGTCCCACATACGGGCAGTGCCGGCGGTCTCGCCCGAGGGCCAGGCCGTCACGGTCAACGCGCAGTATGGGGTGTCGTCGTTCGCCGGGTCTTCGTACAGCGCGGCCGTCCGCAGCGCGGACAGGCCCTTCGTAAGGACCGAGCCCTTCACCCGCTCGGTAAGCGTGAACGAGTGGCCGTACGTCAACGCGCCCTTGTAGACAGCCGATTGGCGGGCATCAAGGCGGGAGCGCTGCCAGTGTTCCCACTGGGGGGAGGTCAGGTCCGTTGCCGAGCCCTTGTTGTTCTCGTCGCCCGCCCGGTAGCCGTCCACATAGAGGGCCTGCGCCGGGGTGTTGACGAGGAGAGGCGTCCAGTTCGAGACGGACCTCTTCGCGAGGAGCCGGTACTCGTCGTCTGCCATCGCGGGCATGTACGGGTCGTCGTGACGGCCGTGAAGGTAGTCGTCGATCCGGGTCAGTCGCTCTTTGTCCCGGCCGAGGATGGCGAGGAGCTGCACCGCCAGGGAAGCGGGCGTCGGGTCGGCCATGGTTCACCGCCCTCGGTTACATGTTTACACTGCTACAGGAAGAAGCCCCGGCCGGTCCGCTTACGGACCTTCCGGCCACGGGCGCGAAGGTCGACCAGGGCCTCGTGCGCGAGCATCAACGCGGCGTAGGCATCGACCTTCTTCGGGCTTTCTCGGCTTTCCTTGCCGAAGCTCACGCCGTAGTTGTTGGTGCGCCGCCGCGCGTTCAGGACGTGCCGGCGGAGCTTGCGGTCGCCGTCGTGGGCGACCTTGCGATCGAAGATCGAGCGCATCAGGCGCTCGTTCGCGAGGGTCGACGCCTTCAGGCTGGTGCGCATGTCCCAGCCGATCGCGTCCTTGCCGGGCGCCTTCACGGCCAGGCCCTCGCCGTACGTCTCCGACCACTCGGAGATGTAGGACTCCCAGAGCGCCACGTCGGCGTACATGCCTCGTACCTCGAAGGTGCCGAAGGCTTCGTGCACGGCCGAGTCGACCTGGGCGCGGGGAACTTCCCAGTCCTGGCCCTGCGGTCCGTCCGGCTTCTCCCACAGGCCGAGCACGAAGGCGCACATGTCCTTGACGCGCAGGGCCACCAAAGCCGTGCTGTCGTCTCGAAGGCCACCGTCGAACCCGAGCGTGATCTCGTCACCGGGTTGGAGCTGCTTGTCGTCGTCCCGAAGAACGTCCCACTCGGCCGGGCCGAAGAGAGCGTCCTCACTCGCAACGATCTGGTTCAGCCACATGCGCCGAGAGCGGCTCGGAGCGATCGTCGTGTCGAGGATCGACTGAAGGATCGTCTCGACCCGCAGCCAGACTGCGTCACCGCGGATCTTCGGCAGGACAATGCGAATCGCCTCGGGCGTCAGCGGCGTAGCCGGATGCGCCTCGATCGAGTCGTACATGAAGCCGATGTCCGCCGCTCGGCCTTCGAGGATCTTCTCGAAGGCTTCGCGCATTCGCTCGGCCACGCTGTCCTCACCGGGGAGGAACGCGTTCGTGATCGCCAGATATCGCGAGTCCTTCTTCGTCGCGTTGCCGTCGATCGTCTCGTACATGCGGTCGCCGTTGTTGCCGGTGACCCAGTGGTGCGTCTCGTTGAGCACAGTGAACGTCACTCGCCCGCCTTCGAGGGCGCGGAACGAGCTGGTGACCGCTTCGAGTCTCTGCCGGCCACCGTTCGCACGGATCAGCTCGGCCCCGGCCTTGATGCCGTACGTCTCGATGAGCTTGTCGCTCATGAGGCTCGGCATCAGGGTCATGGTGTTGCGCGTCTGGTCGCGCGAGACGGCCGCGATCTGCACCCACGCCTGCGGGTGGGGTACGCCGACCGGCTGTCCGTCCGAGCCCCAGCGCAAGAAGCGGCTCGGGCCGACGAACTCGACGAGCGAGATCACGGCCAGGAGAGGGTCTTTGCCCCAGCCCTTGAGCCTCTGCAAGACGCCCTTGCGGTACGTGAACCGACCGGCCTCGTCGACCGCGTACCACCACAGCACGAAGCGGAGTTGCTCGCGCGTGAAGCGCCAGGGGCCGCCGTCCTCCGCCTTCAGGTACTCGGCGCACCAACCGGCGATCTGCCAACCGAGCGTGTGCTTGGGGAGCTTCCAGGAACCGTCCGGTTCCTTCGCCCAGGTCGGGCCGAGGAAGCTCGGTTCGAGAGCGTCGATCTCCTCGGGAGCCAGCGTGGGGATGAAACACACCCCCTACGAGCATCTGGCATCAACCAGTGTGGATGCCAGATGAGTTGGCTATACTCGCCAAGGTTGAAGAGCCCTATGAAGGCGAGAGGCGTCGGTGCAGATGACCGAGCACTACAGCGCGGCGGCAGAGATTCTATAGGCGCGCCTGGCCGGCGCTCTCCTGTGGCGACGCCCTATGGGCGGCGACGTCGTATATCTGACCGGTGGTGGGTGAACCCTGCCCTGGCTCAGATCGCGACGCTCCGGCAAAGCATGGGAGGGCCTTCCTTGTCTGCAACCACTTCAACCTGCGACCACCGCGTGTACCACGTAGTTGTTGTCGCCCTGATCTCCGTAACCACCGGTCTCGCTATCGGGATCGGCTTCGCCGCTCTCGGGCAGGCGCCGTTCACCGCTGTTGCCTCTGGTGCCGCGGTGGCGGCGTTCGTCTTCACGGCTGGCATGGCTGCGGTCGCCTACGTGAAGCGGCAGGCGTAGAAGGCAATCGCGGGGCGGTCCTTACGGCCGCCCCGCGCCGCTCAGTCGGCAAGCCCAAGATCCTTCTTGTAGTCGGCGATGGCGAGGACAGCCGCGGACTGCTCCTCGGGCTCAGGCCCATGCAGTTCGATGCGTACGCGGCGCCGGTCGCCCTCGGCGACGAGGAGCCGCTCGAAGGCGCCGTAGATGGTCTGGAGCATCTGGCCCGACCGCTTCCCCGACTTCTTGTAGAAGGAGAGGTCTTCGCACAGCGAGTACGCGAGGGCCCAGTCGCTCGCCTGGTAGAAGTCGGCTTGGCCGGACTCCTTCAGGGCATCCCACAAGCGCTTCGCGATGGGGTGCCAGGTGCGGTCACCGTTCGGCACCTTCGTGGGCCGGGCGACGCCGCGCGTCACTGACTGGACGTCTCCGCCCTTGCGTTCGCGCGGCCGGGCGAGGTCGGCTTCACGGTTGGGCACGGGGCCGGGCATGAGCCTCACCCCCAAGCGTGCAAGCGGCCCTGGCTGGGGCCTGGTTGTCAGTGGTGCGCGTTAGCCTCACGGCATGGCACAAGTTCGGAAGGCTGTCCCCGCAGAAGTGAAGCGGGCCGTTCTCGTTGAGGCGGGGCACCGATGCGCGATTCCAACGTGCAAGACCAGCACGACGGAGATCGCGCACATCAAGCCGTGGCGCGTCGTGCGCGAGCATAAGTTCGAGAACCTCATCGCGCTTTGCCCGACGTGTCACACGCGCTTCGACAGCGGGGAGATCGACCGTAAGGCGATGCTCCAGTACAAGGCGAACCTCGGTGTGATCAACGGACGGTACGGAGAGATCGAGCGCCGCGTCCTGGCGCTGTTCGCCGAGAATCCAGAGATCAACTCGGTGCCCATGCCCGCTGCCTCCGACATCGCAATGATGCACCTGGTGAAGGACGGGCTTTTCGCGCGCGGGCTGAAGCCCAACTTGGGCATCATGATTGCCAACGGGGCCTGCGCAACGATCGACTTCACGGGGAAGACCCAGGAGTTTTACACCATCACCGAGAAGGGCCGAGACCTTGTGGCCAGGCTCGCGGAGGCGCGCTCACTGAACTGACATCAGAACGTCCCGCCCGTCAGGAAGTGCGCGGAGAGCCAGGCGAGGAACACGACCAGGGCGAAGCGGCGCAGTCGGGTGGTCCGGTCCGGCACGGTGCCCTTCGCGGTGTGGAACCACTTCCAGACGTGCTCGGACAGGCTGTCGCCTGGCTGCTTCCGATACAGGGCGACGCCCTCGATCACGCAGAAGGCGGCGATCCAGCCGACCCATGCGGCAGTGAACACGGCCACCTCCTACATCAGGCCCGGATGGGCCTCCGTCCGTCTGAAGCGCTTGTCGATCCGCCGTCGTTGCGCGGCGAGCGCGAGGGCCCCCTCGCGAGAGGACTTGGCCCGGTGATGCCACCCGCAGAGCGATCTCAGGTTGGCTTCTCGGTGGTCGTCACCGGGCACGATGTGGTCCACGTCCGTAGCTGGCTCCTCGCAGCGCTGCCCGTACTGATCACGGGCCGTGCAGCGGTGTCCGTCTCTACGCAGGACGCGAATTCGGATCTTCGGCCAGTCAGCCGGCAACCTCTCGCGCCGGTCGGATGAAGCCCAGTTCGGCATCACACCCCCAGGTCGAGGAGCGCCGCGTACGCGGTCGTCGCCTGCTGTGGAACGACTCCGTTGCCGAGGATCTGGAGCTGTTGTCCGCGCGTCAGGCCGGGCACGTCGGTGACATGGCCGAGGGGGAGACCCATGAGCCACTCGACCCACACGGTGGTCACGCGCGGTCCGCCTTTGCGGCCGGGCTCGGTGGGTGGGGGAGCGGCGCGGCCGGTCACGGCCTCCCACTGCCGGATGGCGTGGAGGTATTCGCCCCACCAGTGCGCGGGGGAGTTGGGGCCGTCGACCGCTGACTCGGGCTCGCGGCCGTCGAGGATCGCCTCGGAGTACGGGAGCAGGTAGCACGCCTCGTCGTCGAGGGTGGGGCCGTGACCACCAGCTCGGCGCTCTGCGGGATGGCGAGCGCCGCCGTTAGAGCCGAGGTTGCTCGTCGGGGTCTTCAGGGGTCGCGACACAGAACCACCGGTCACGGAGGTGAGGGGCTTGAGCTGCGGTAGCTCGTACGCACACCCACCGTGCGCGGTACCCGATCGAGGCCAGGTCACCGAGGACAACTTCGAGCCCGCGCGTCCGGATGTTCGAGACGTTTTCCAGGAAGACGATCCTCGGTCGTATGACGCGAATTGCGTCAACGACGTGGACCCAGATTCCAGAACGAGTGCCTCGAATTCCAACCCGGTTCCCCGCAATACTGATGTCCTGGCAGGGCGTTCCTGCGGTAATTACGTCGACCAGGCCGACAAGCTCGGTCCAGTCGATTTCGCGGATATCGCCGAGGTTCGGGGCGTCCGGGTACCTCGCAGCGAGAATGGCGCTCGGGCCTGGCGCACTCTCCGCCACGTACACCACGCGGCCGTTCACGAGAGGGGCCACAGCCATGCCCAGGCCGCCGTACCCGGCGCAGAGTTCGAGGAGTCTCAAGCAGACCCCCTCGGGCGAAGACGTACGTACTCGCGTCTTTCGTCTTCGATCAGGGCCCCTTCGGGGCCAAGCCTGAGACTTGCGATGTACGTATGGCGTCTTCATGCAGGCGAGCCCCGTCAGGGGCTCAAGCCTCGCGAGCCTTGCGACTTACGTACTTACACTTAGAAGTCGCTAAATGATCTTGCTTTCGGAAACTAGAAA
Organism: Streptomyces lincolnensis; assembly: GCF_021173675.1. Taxonomy (GTDB): domain Bacteria; phylum Actinomycetota; class Actinomycetes; order Streptomycetales; family Streptomycetaceae; genus Streptomyces; species Streptomyces lincolnensis_B. The sequence goes on from NZ_JAIHON010000004.1 coordinate 340,633, forward strand.
CCCTGTGACCTCACTCACACTCCGACGGCGCCCGAAGGGCTACGGCGAAGGAGTGCAGCGGCGAAGGGCAGAGCCGGCCCCGAAGGGGCCGACAGAGGGAAGCCGGTAGACGACTGTGGCGGCCGGAGGCCGCCCCTTCAGGAAGTCTCGAAGACGTACAGACGTACTTCAGCCTGGCGAGCGCCACTGAACTTGATCGGGCGATGTCAGTTGATTGCCTGACAGGCGTGGGATGGGTCCGGTAGATCTGTGCTCGTGACTGACTCCACGCCCCCCGAGGACGGCGAGCCCACCTCCTTCCGCGAGAAGGCAAGGGGCTGGGCCGAGAAGCACCCCAGGACGATCCGCTTCGCCAAAGCCGCGGGCGCGACTGTAGGCATGGCTGTCGTGATCATGGTCCTCACGCCGCGCGGCATGGCAGAAGACGAAGCCGAGTTCGCCAGGCAGGCCGAGGGCACCGCAGGCACCGAGGACGCCGAGTCGGACGCCGACTCCACGGAGGAGACCGAGCAGCGGAAATCGCCCGACAAGCACAACGTCGTCCCGCACAAGAGGCGGCTCAAGGACGGCCGCGAGATCGACGTGTCGGGTTACGAGCGGGGCGGCTCCTCGGAGGCCGAGGACGAAGACCCTGGTGAAGCTGCGGCCTGACGCCTCTCATTCCTGTGCAGTGGCGACGCAGGCCCTACAGAACGCTCGCGCCGCCGCTGACCTGCGGAGATGTACGCGCTCGACCGTGTGAGTGCGAGGCCCTCGTCGACCCTGGAACCGTGGCAGAATCCGAGCTGCTAAGACGTGGCGGCCGGGAAAGTCATCGCCGAGGGGTCATACCCCCACCCCCACGACCGAGCGTGTCGAAACGGACATTGAGCCACCATGCCGGCCGTTCGCCGTCGAAAAGTGACATACGCGCTCATGCATTCGCATCGCGCGCAACGCGTTGCATAGCCGTACGTGAGCGCATGGCCAGGGCATTCACGCCACAGAGTCCATGAGCGGGCATGTGGAGGCAACGCAATGCACAGCGGGACAGGACGGGCCAGGCCCTACGCGTACGCGCGCGAGAGGGCAGGCAGGCCGGTTACGGCGGGGGTTGTGGTGAGGTCCGTCGGTCGTGTTAAGGTGTGACCACACCACGACGAACGGCCCGGCAACGGGGCGGACGGAATGGCGTGCAGGATCGGGAAACCGCAGCTCACGCAAAGGGGTTGCGGAGTAGTCCGAGAATCATGTTAAGGTGTGACCACGCCGAACGGGCCGCAAGGTTCGGGAGGGCAGCGATCCGGCCGCACGGTCCGGGCGGTAGGACAATGGGAGTGCCTACCGCTGACCAGGCCAGACGCGAAACTCCGAACGGCGAGAGTGATAAGGTGAGACCACGTCGAACCAGCCCGGTTCGGCAAATCAAATCGGCTGGTGTAAACTTGAGACCAGCTCACCCGAAAGGCAAGGTCACTTGACCGAGTACGTGTTCAGCGACGCCGACCGTGAGAACGGCAAGGCGGTCGGAGTGAAGAAGTCGGACGGCGACTTCCGGTGCTACCAATGTGTCGACTTCAGCTTCTACGAGCGGAACGTCACCGAGCGGGATGTCGAGGAGCGGTGCGCCTACTGCGGGGGATTCGTCTTCATCGCCCCCGAGGTGATCGCCCAGATCGAGGCGCCGAAGCCGGTTCGGCCGGTCAGCCTCGCCAAGCCCGAGGTTCAGCGGTTCGACCTGCTGACCATCGCCTACAACCTGCGCACCCGACTGGATGCGGTGTCGTACGCCCTCGACAAGTCCCGTCAGCGGGTCGCGGAGCTGGAAGCCCGGCTCGCTGACCGCGAGGGCGCCGGTCTTGTCGAGACCGTCGACGCCTAGGGCTCAGTGTAAACATGTAACCGGGTCGCCCCTTCCCATACAGGGAGAGGGCGGGGGCGACCCTCCGCTGAATGTGAGGACGCATGAAGATCACGCTGGACGAGGTGTTCGGGGGCGAGACGCTCGAAGCCCGAACCTTCCACGAACTGTGCGGTGAAGTTGCCCGACACGAACATGGGACCTGCAAGGACAACACGTGTGAGATCCCGAGCATGATCGAGCACGGCCACTACTTCGCCGCAGTGCATCGTCTTGCCGGCGCCTCGGAGTTCCCCGCCGTCGATGCCCTGTACGCCAAGTTCAGCCGGTGGCTGTCGATCAAGAAGTGCGACAAGGATGCCGACGAGTGGTGGAAGTTCGTCGAGCCCTTCAGCGTCAAGTGCCACGACTGCGGAGCCATCGTGTACGGCGACCCGGTGGACGAGACGTTCCCCGACGACAGGTGCTCGAACTGCTGGAAGCCGGTCGGAGTCGAGTCCTTCATCTCGACCTTCACGGAGTCCGTGAGTGAGTCACTCCTCTGGTCCACCCTCGTGTGGAACGCGGACGGGTCCGACGTAGGCAATGCCGAGGAGCACTTCGACGAGGGGGACATCCCCTCGGAGAAGCGGGACGAGATCGAGCAGATGTGCCGGGCCTTCGTGTCGGAGAACTGGGAGATCCTCGGCCACTACCAGGACGAGGCCCACAACCTCGGTCACGAGTACCTCGTGATGGCTGCACACCTCGACTCCGGGTTCTACCGGTACGTATCGGGCGAGCACGGTGACGCCCTGCGAGAACTGGCCCGCGCCGACACCCTGCCGGAGCTGCACGGCTACATCGGCGACGACGGTTCGTACCACCTCGACTGATCACCTGGCCGCCCCTCCTCAAACAGGGGGTGGGAGGGGGCGGCCCCCCAACGCAAAGGCGAAACACCCCACTTGGGGTGTCAGCGGCAGGCGGCTCCTGCCCTCTGACGATGCCAGCCCGCGTCAGTCCATCCCCATCACTCGAATGCGAGGACCCATGAACACCCATGTCCAATCCGCGGTGAAGGCTGCCGCCGGCACCCTGCTGCCCCACAGCGCGATCTACTGCCTTGCCTTGGGCTACGACCGCGAAGAGTTCCGGCTCATGGCCCGCAAGGCGGAGGACAAGGCGCTTCCGCACATGGCGAAGGAGTACCACCAGCGCGCCGACTTCGCCGCCGCACTGCAACACGCGGTCCTGTGGCGGTTCGTCGAGGACGACGAGCTGATCGTGACCCACTGGGAACTGCTCCTGGGTGCCGTCGTCCGCCGCGAGGCGTACGAGCTGGTTGAGGCCGACCGCGCCCGGAAGCTCCTTGCCGACAACCCGGACGACGAGATGTACCGCGACATCTGGACGTGGGAACGCGACCGCGCGGACAAGAACGCCGCCACCCTTGCCGAGCTGAAGTCCAAGCTCACCGCCGTGCGCGATACCGTCCGCGCCGCGACCGCCTGACCCTCCCCCTTCGGGCCTCTCTGCACACAGGGAGAGCGGGGAGGCCCCCTCGCGAAAGAGCACCCAGACATGATCAAGATTGACGACTCGATCGCCTTCATCGCCCCCGACTGCGGCGCGCTGTCCCTCCTCGTTCGTATCGGGGACGTGGTGGTCGCAGGGTTCTTCGAGCCGCTCGAAGACGACCCCAGCGCCCAGGTGATCACGAACTTCGACCTCCCGACGTACGAGGAGCGCGAGGCCGCAGCCAAGGCCCACATCGACAGCGCCGCGATCACTCACATCCTCGACGGCTGGGACCTGGTCTCCGCCTGACCTGCCCAAGCGCAAAGGCGAAACCTCCGAAAGGGGGTCGGCGGTAGGCGGTTCCTACCCCCTGACGATGCCAACCCGCGCGTCGGTACTCACTACCCAAGGTATAAACATGAGACCGGATGACGACAAGCTCGCAAAGATCCGCGCACTCCTCACGAAGGCCGAGGACCCGGCCGCCACCCCCGACGAGGCGCAAGCGTTCTTCGCGAAGGCCGCCGAGCTGATGGCGAAGTACGGCATCGAGCGGGCGATGCTCGCCGACTCCGACGCGAACGCCGACCGGCCGGGCGACCGTGTGATCGTGGTCGAGGGCCACTACGCGAGCGATCGGCTACACCTCCTCGGTCATCTTGCGCACGCGCTGCACTGCGACAGCGTGAAGAAGAGTGTGGAGCGGGGAAAGACCGAGGTTCATCTCTTCGGATACGAGTCCGACCTCGACCGCGTAGAGATGCTGTTCACCTCTCTCCTTCTTCAGATGTTCAACGGTGTCCGCCAGGGGCGCCCTGCGCCTGGCGAGAAGCTGGTCACCTACCGGAAGGCGTGGATGGCGGGATTCATCCTCCGCATCCACGAACGCCTCCTGGAGATCGAAGCCCGCGTCCAACAGGAAGCCCCGGCTGCCGCCTCGGGCCGCTCGGCCGAACTGGTCTTGGCAGACCGGAAGTCCGTGATTCAGGCCCGCCTCGCGGCTGCTTACCCCGGCGCCCGCACGCCCAGCGGCTCTACGCGCCGACGAGGAACCGGCCTCAATGCGGGGCGGGAGGCGGCGAACCGCGCTGACCTCGGACAGACCCGAGTCGGCGGACGCCGAGCCATCAGCGCCTGATCCCCAGCCATCGGCCGCCCTCTGCACACAGGGAGAGCGGGGGCGGCCCTCTTCGAACACAGAAAGAGCCGGACATGATGCCGTCCGTTGAGAACGCGGAGTCGATCCCGTTCGAAAAGATCAAAGAACTCGTGGCCAAGGTGCTCACGACCACGCGAGAGGTCGAGGCGTGGCGCCAGGACTACGACCCCAAGTCTGACGAGTGGTACACGCTGTGCGACCTCGCCGAGACCACCGAGAGCCTGGTCTTCGCCTTGCCCGTCGAGATGCTCCCTGAGAAGGAGTGGCGCTACGTCAGCCCCGCCGAATACGCGGCCTGCGACGAGCTGCTCACGATCCTCGCCGACACCGAAGCCGAACGGCAGGCGTAACCCCCTCCGCACGCAGGTGGCCCCTCCTCACAGGGAGCGAGGAGGGGCCACCCCGAAAGGCTACCAATGGTCACGATCATCTGCGCCGAGTGCGGACAGGCCCCCTTCGGCGTCCAGCCCTCCGGACTCTTCCGCTGCGACAACTGCGGCTCCGAGATCACCACCCGAGACCTGGTCTTCGACGAGGGCGAGGTCTGGGTCATCGACTCCGCCGGCACTCTCGGCTACCTCCCGGCCTCCGACCACTCCTGACCCAAGGACCCCCATGAAGAACCTCCGCGACCACATCGAACTGACCGCCGAGAAGGCGCAGATCGAGGCCGACATGAAGTACGCCGTGACCTTGGACTTCGGCCCGTACCTCGGCTACCTCGGCGCCTACGGCCAGACCCTCGACCGCATGGCGAGCGAGTACCAACAGCACGAGATCGCCCGCCGCATCCTCACCGCCTACGCCGACGAGGCCCTCGACCGAGCCAACGGCAACTGACTTACCCAACTCCCTGAAAGGCAAGGGCACATGACCGCTGAACCGTCCCTCTCCTCCTTCTTGCCCGACAACAAACGCAACCGCGACTCCCTCGCCGCCGCCTGGCTACGCATGCTCGAACTCGGCTACACCACCCGCGCCATGCCGGTCGACGAGCCCGAGGGGTGCACCCGCACCCGGTGTGCCGGAGTCCACGAGGGCTACCCCGGCAGTGAGCACCGGTGGGCCCTGCACTGCTTGCTGTGCGCCGTCGACATCGAGGTCTTCTACAGCCACATGCGCGAGCGCAAGGGCAAGAACCCGGCGCCGCCCCGCCGTCACAAGGGCTGCAAGTTCAGCGGCCCGACCCGCTCCTCGGCCCGCGCCGCCCGCTACACCGAACTCGGCCTCGCCCTCCCCGCCTGGGACACCGACGCCCACGCCGCCCGCCTCGCTGCCTGACGCACTCGAAGGAGACCAACATGTCTGCCGACGTTCTCGCCACCACCGACGACGGTCGCTTCCGCGTCCGCCTCGTCCGCGACGACCACCCCGAGAACCCCCGCAACGACGACGAGACGCTCGTCCACGTCATCACGATCGACACCCACGCCGGGCAGTACCACCCCGTCGACACGGACGGCGGCCCGCTCGCCGAAGTGTGGGAGCGCCTGAAGTGGAACCGCTGGACCGGTGTGGACACCTTCACCCGCTACGTCTCGATCATGCACGGCGGGATCGTGCTGGAGTCCAGCCCGGAAAGAGGCCCGCGCTCGCTCTGGTACGTGACCGGCGAAGAGGCCCGAGCCATCGACGGCGGCCTCCTCACCGAGGGGTACGTCGAGGCAGAGATGCAGGAGTACGAGGCGTGGGCCACGGGCGATGTGTGGGGTTTCGTGGTCGAGGAGCGCGTCGGCTGGACCCGCGACGACGATCCCGACGAGTCCATGGAGACCTGGGAGCACGTCGACTCTTGCTTCGGCTTCTACGGCAAGCCGTACGCCCGCAGCCAGGCCCGCGAGGCCCTCCGTTTCTACGCCGCCCGATCCGCTGGCAACGTCGCCATCCAGACCCAGGTGTAAACATTGACCCGGTCGCCCCTTCCCAAACAAGGAGTGGGCAGGGGCGCCCCCTCACGGAAAGCAGAGACCAACATGAGCACGACCGAGTTCGAGTACGCCGGGCATGTCGGCCTGTCCTTCGGCACCGTCTACTTCGAGCGCCTGGCCGAGGAGCCCAACGACAAGCCGTGGGCCACCACCGACCGGTCATGGGTAACCGCCTACCGAGTGACCGGTCCCCGAATCCGCGGGACGGTCCGGATCATTCCGAAGTACGACGAGCCGCTCGCCACCTGGCACAACAACGGCCCCAACGAGAACGCTTGGGAGTTCCTCCCGACCGGCTTCTACGTCGGGTACGGCCGAGCCCACCATGCAGACTGCGAAGGCGACCTCGAAGTGTGGGGGTCGACCCTGGCCGAAGGGGTGCACGTCTTCACGAAGCGCGACATGGACTGGAACTTCTCCGTGCGCCGCAGAGAAGGCGGCATCGACGACTACCCGGCGCCGAGGGGCACCCGCGACAAGGCGCGCGAACTGATCCGGGCCCTGGTCGAACTGCACCAGCAGGACGCCATGCACGTCTACACGAAGGCCGTCGCGCTCGCCCGCGAGAAGCGCGCCAAGCGCACGGCTGCCTTGCGCGAGGAGTACCGCGAGGTCGACCGGATACTCCGCGAACTCCAGGGCCGTCACGCCGAACTGCAAGTGCGCCGCAGCCTCATGGAGGGCGAGTGGTCCTTCGAGACCGCGATCGACGAAGCGGCCCCGACCGCCGACGCGCAGACCGCCTAACCCACCCCCGCGAAGGAGACAGACAGATGCCCGTTCCCTTGGTTGGTCTTGCCGGCGCCGCGCGCTCGGGCAAGGACACCGCTGCTCAGGCCCTTCTCGACATGGGCTGGACCCGCCGGGCCTTCGCCGACAAGGTGCGCGAGGTGCTGTACGCCCTCGACCCGGTGCTGATCGAGCCCCACTACCCCGAAGGAGTCACCTCCCTGCGGTACGAGGTCGACTCGTACGGCTGGGCCGACGTGAAGGAGATGTATCCGGTGGTACGCGGCTACCAACAGCGGCTCGGTACGGAGGGCGGCCGAGAGGTTCTCGGCGACGGAGTATGGGTCGACGCCCTGTTCCGCGACTTCGAGACGTGGGGCCCGACCGTCATCACGGACGTGCGATTCCCCAACGAGGCGAACGCGATCCGGGAGCGCGGAGGGCTGGTCGTGCGGATCGAGCGGCCCGGCCAGGAGCTGATTCGCGAGGCGGGCCACATCAGCGAGAACTCCCTCGCGGGATACCTGTACGACGACGTGATCCCCAACGACGGCACCGTGGCCCTGCTCCGCGACCGTGTGATGCAGCTCATTCCGCTCACTGTGTAAACATGAGACTGGAGTGTTAAGGTTGTTCTATGCGACTGACTCCCCGGAAGGAGGAGGTCGAGGCGATCAAGGCGCTCTTGGAGGACCCCACCTTCGAGAACGCCGACCAGATGGCCAAGGCCATCTACAAGGAAGCCGCCGATCTCATCCAGATGCGCAACACCCTGGCCCTCGTCCACACCTGGGCCGATGGTCACCGCGGCCTCAACTTCGGCCCGTTCGGCAGCGAAGCAGAGATCAAGACCTTCGCTTCGAAAATGGCGTTCGGAGGCACCGGCCGCCTCGTGCAACTCCACAGCCCTGGCGTGATGTTGGCGAACGTGGACGGCAAGAAGGGCTGGAAGGGCTACTGCTTCCACCCCGAATGCGGCCATGCACCCTTCACCCACTCCGCAGCGGGCGCCGGCAGAGGCGCTTGCCAACTGCCCACCTGCCCCTGCGGCAAGTTCCAGGCGAAATGACCCCCAGAACGGACCCGCCATGACCGAACTCCGCGCCCCCAGAATCACCACGGCACAGATCGCCGAACTGCGTTCCCTCCGTGAGGGCCCGCGCGTGACCAAAGCCTTCCTCGCCCGCCTGGCTGAGCACTACGTGAAAGCCGAGAACGAAGGCGTACTGAACCCCGCCCGCCACTTCGCCGACTATCTCGGAGTCCAACGTCAGACCGTCCTCACCTACATGCGGATGGCTCGGCGCGGTGGTCTCACCCCGAAGAACCGTCCCTGATCAGCCGAAGGAGTACCCCGTGAAGACCGTCGACTTCTACACCTGCGACTGCTCCGACAAACGAGCCTTCCCTGACAAGCGCTCCGCTGAGAAGGCTCTCGGCCGCGCGCAGGCCAAGCGCGACCGTCAGGCCCAGGCGATCCGAGGGCGTGGGCCGATCAACCGAGAGAACCGTGCCTACGAGTGCGAGTTCGGCATGTGGCACCTGACGAGGCAGTCCCGCCGCTCCTACGAGGAGTACACCTCCAACTGCGCGGCCTAACTGTAAACATTGGACCGAAAGGGATCATCATCGCGTATCGCGACGACATGACAGTCCATCTCGTCGAGCACGCCGTGTCGGGCGAGGCGCCCGGCGCCCGCGCTAACGGGCGGGTGGCGGCTTGACGGCAGGGGGGAGCAACCGGCTTCTGACGCCGGAGGAAGTCGCCGAATGGTTCAAGGTCAGCGAGATCACCGTCAAGAACAAGTACCGCGCCTGGGGGCTGAAGCCGCAAAAGGTCGGGCGCCTCCTGCGCTTTCGAGAGCGCGATGTCGTGACCTACCTCGAAGACCACTACGGCTAAACGCCACTCCCATGCCCGAACACATAGAAAGGGGGCTGCATGGCCACCGTATTTCAGAAGTGCAAGACCGACCCGCAGAGTAAGGAGTACCCCTGCGAGAAGACGCGTTGCGGACACAAGTGGACTGTCCGCTACAGAGAGCCCGGCGGGCGGACTGCACGCCAGCGTGAGAGAACCTTCGACAAGAAGACCGGCCCGGACGGCGCCGACGCCTTTGCCTCGAAGGTCGAGCACGACAAGGGGATGGGGATCTATCTCGACCCGCAGCGCGGGGCCATCACCCTTTGGGCCTGGTCGCGGGAATGGCTCGATCGGCAGATCCTCGCCGAGGGCACCATGCGCAACTACGAGGGGTTCACGAAGAACCACCTCGTTCCCCTTCTCGGCCGCAAGACCCTGGCAGGGCTCGCGACGGCCGACTTCGAGCGCTTCATAGCCACTCTCCACCGTGGCGGCGAGGGCATGGCCGCCTCGACGATCAACGACCGTATGAAGTTCGTGACGGCCATGCTTGAGTCGGCCATCGTCGAGAAGCGCATATCGGAGAACCCCGCGAGGGGTGTCAAGATCGCTCGGACGAGTTCGCTCGCCGTGGACGAGGACGAGATCCCCGACCTCGAAGAGGTCGAGCTGATCGCGAAGCACATCTCGCCGCAGTACCGGCTGACCGTCTACTTGCAGTCGGGAGCCGGGCTCCGGATCAGTGAGTGCCTGGGCTTCGCGAGAGAATGCCGGCGAACCGAGTTCATCCGCGTCCGCTGGCAGGTCAGCTCGAAGGCCAACCGGGGCGACTGCCGCACCACGTTCGTGCCCCTGAAGCATCGGGCCGAGGGGGAGTACAGGGACGTCCCGATCGCCCCCTTCATCGACGAGGAGATCGACGCCCACTTGGAGCAGTGGGACCCGATCCCCGTGACGTTCAAGGATCAGGCGGGCAAGGACCGGCAGCTCGACGTCTACTTCGCACCCCGCGAGCGGGGCAAAGGCACGATGCCCACGGCCACGACGTACGCGTACCACTTCAGGAAGGCGTGCAAGGCTGCGGGCCTGGTCGACGTCAACGGCAAGCCGAAGTACACGCCGCATTCACTGAGGCACTTCTTCGCCTCGACGGCCTTGGCGAACGGCATCCCGATCCACGAGGTCTCCCGGTGGCTCGGCCACAAGTCGATCAAGACGACCGTGGACATTTATGGCCATCTCGTTCCAGGAGCCTGGCACCGCTGCCGAGAGGTTATGCAGATCGCCATGCGGCCGAGCGTGGTCTCCACCGACTTGGCTGCTTAGCTTGGATGTCGGGCCGCTACCCATCTACCCGGCTATTCCGTCGCCAACGGATCGGCGCATGGCTAGCCTCTCGGCATGGGTGTTGACGAGCAGGCGATGCGCGACGAGTTTGAGCGTCGGGAGAAGAAGCGATCAGAGGCCTACAGCGAGATGATCGCAGTTGTGGGGAGGGTGGCGCAGGCCAGCGCTCGACTCGAACTCCAGCTCCGCCAGCTCATGCAGACGTTGCTGGATTCGAAGTATGCCCGGCTGGTCGCAGCTGGCCTTGCGGCGGGCGAGCTGATCGACACTTGCACCGTCTTGCTCCGGGTGAACAAGGAGATCAGCGAAGACCAGCGTACCGAGGGTCTGGATCTACTGGCTGGTCTCAAAGAGGTTCTCGGTGTCCGTAACAACCTTGTTCACGGCTTGATCGCGATGTCGGGCAGTGGGCTCCATGACCTGGAGGCTCCGGAGCCCGTGGTGGAAACGATTGCGCTGGTGAGTAAGAGGCGGAAGCCTGAGCTCATGGTCACCGTAACCGTGGCAGATGCTGAGAAGACCATCGAGGACCTCCACAAGCGAGCGGATGGCATCCTACGCTGGGTGGCCACATACCTTCCTGGTCCGCTCAACCGCGAGCAGGTTGTCAGCTAACCGCCCAAGTCACGGTGCCGTGCTGATTCTGTGCTGACTTAGATCTCTCAGAACCACGTTTCCGCAGGTGGGAGCGTTGTAGTCAACATTCCGCTTCAACGTCTGAGCACCGCGAAGGGGCCGGTTCCTGTGGAGCCGGCCCCTCTTCATGTGCCGCCGGCTCCGAAGCCCTGAAAGGGTGCGCTGATGGGACTCTTCGACAAGCTGAACGGAACCAAGTACCCCGCGGACGGTGTCGTGCCCGTCTCGGTCGGGGAAGTGCGGGGGGTGCTGCTCGGGCTCGGTGGGGGTGATGTGCCGTATGTCGTCAGGGACGGGGCTCCGGAGGGGGCCGATCTGGTGGCGGAGTGGCGGGTGGCGGAGCCGGCGTGGCAGAGCGTCTTCGTGCGGTCGCAGCTGACGCGTGCCGTCCGGTTCCGGATGCGGCTGGTCGAGAAGGAGCACGAGGTGCGGGTCATCGAGGAGGGGTGGCAGGTGAAGCGGGTCGGCAACCCGCCGAGGCTGGAGGTGTCGGGGGAGTACACGCGCGGGCCCGACCGGACCGTCTCCCGCAGCTACGCCGTCAAGCGCGGGGAGAGCGGCGGGATCGAGGCCACGGAGACGTTCCGTTTCGACAGTGCGGAGCTGCGTGATCCGCTTCAGGCCGCCGTCCTCAAGGCGGGCTGGATCTGGCGGGGAGTGATGTTCGGCAGGTTGTGAGACCGGTCTGCGGCGAAAACGGACGGGTCCGGGCGGGACCGGCGAACTAGCCTGGTTGCGAAGGCTGTTGAGGAGAGCGTCGACTTCGCACAGGACGGGGAGCGATATGGGCAAGGTCTGGCTGGTCACCGGTGCGAGCAGTGGGTTCGGGCGGGCGATCGCGGAGGCGGCCCTCGCGGACGGGGACTTCGTGGTCGGGGCGGCGCGTCGGACGGAGGCGTTGGACGAGCTGGTGGCGGCGCACCCCGGGCAGGTGGAGGCGCTGCGGCTGGACGTGGCCGACACCGCGGCCGCCGAGGAGGCGGTACGGGACGTGGTGGCCCGGCACGGACGCGTGGACGTGCTGGTCAACAACGCGGGCAGGACGCACGTCGGGGCCTTCGAGGAGACCGGCGAGCGGGAGCTGCGGGACCTGTTCGACGTGCACGTCTTCGGGCCCGCCGCGCTGGTGCGGGCCGTCCTGCCGTCGATGCGCGAGCGGCGCTCGGGCGCGATCGTGCAGATGAGCAGCATGGGCGGGCAGATGTCCTTCGCGGGCTTCTCGGCGTACAGCGGAACCAAGTTCGCCCTGGAGGGCATGTCCGAGGCGCTCGCGGACGAGGTGCGGGACTTCGGCATCAAGGTGCTGATCGTGGAGCCGGGCTCCTTCCGCACCGGTCTCTTCGAGACCGGCCGGGCCGGCACGAGCGCGGACAGCGGGGTCTACGGCAAGGTCAGCGAGACCCGGGGAGCCGTCGCCGGCGGTGACGGCTCCCAGCCCGGCGACCCGGCCAAGGCGGCCGCGCTCATCCTGGCCGCCCTCCGGGCCGACCCCACCCCGCTCCGCCTCCCCCTCGGCGACGACGGCGTCACCGCCGTCCTCGGCCATCTCGACCAGGTCCGCGAGGACATCGCGGCCTGGGAGAAGCGGACCAGGGCGACCGACTTCGACGACTGACGCGACCGGGCCCGTTGTCAGTGCCGGGTGCGACCATGGCTTGCGCGGGGGAGGACGGCACACGAGGGGCGTCATGGCGAAGGCCGAAGGGACACGATCCACGGGGGAGGCGTACGGCGCCCCACAGGCGCACGGCGTCGCCCCGCCCGTGGGCCGTCGCGTCCGGGACCTGCACACCCAGGGTGTGCGGCTGTACGACGCCGCCCGCACCCTGCGCGCCGACCACGCCCGCGCCCTGGAGGCGGTCCGCTCGGCCCTGAAGCCGCTCAGGGACGACCTCGTGGCCGAGGAGCTGGCGTCCATCCCGGTCTCCCGGCTGAAGGACGTCACCGAGGGGCGGCTGCGCCTGTCGGCCATCGAGGCGGCGGGCTTCGGCTCGGTGCGCGCGGTGCACGACGCGAGCCGGTTCGACCTGCGGCAGATCCCCGGTGTGGGCGCTCAGACCGCCGACCAGGCGCTCGCCGCGGCCCGGCAGATCGCGCGGGCGGTCGAGGAGACCGTCTCGGTGCGGATCGACGTCGATCACCCCGAGCCCAGGACCGCCGCCCTGGTCCGCGCGCTGTACCGGCTGGTCGAGGCGGGCCCCGAGCTGCGCCGCTGCCTGGACACCGCCGAGCGGCTGCACGACCGGCTCGGCGAGCTGCTCCCCGCCGCCCTCCCGGCCACCGGCCGGCTGCGGCTGGCCCTCTCCGGGCGGCACCGCCGGGAGACGGCGCTCGCGGCGGCCGTGGAGCTGCGCGCGCTCACCGCCGAGGCGGCGGAGACGGACGTACGGCTGCGGCTGACGCAGGCCTCGGCCGACCTGCTGCGCGAACCGGCCTCCGAGATCGAGGCCTGGGTCGACTTCGAGCTGCGCTCCGCCGAGTACTACAGCCAGCTCGCGGAGGTGTCCGCGCACCGCACGGACACCGCGGCGGCCGAGGGGTTCGTGCCCTCGGAGGTGGCCGAGCGGGTGCACGCCCAGCCGCTCGACGACACCCACCGCCGGGTCTCGCTGCGCGGCTACCAGTCCTTCGGCGCCCGCTTCGCCCTCGCCCAGCGCAGGGTCGTCCTGGGCGACGAGATGGGGCTCGGCAAGACGGTCCAGGCCGTGGCCGCGCTCGCCCACCTCGCGGCCGAGGGGCACGCCCACTTCCTGGTCGTGTGCCCGGCCAGCGTGCTGATCAACTGGACGCGGGAGATCCGCTCCCGCAGCACCCTGCGAGCCCTCCCGGTGCACGGACCCGAGCGGCAGGAGACCTACGCGGAGTGGCGCGAGCGCGGCGGTGTCGCCGTCACCACCTTCGACGTGCTGCACACCCTGCCCGAGCCGGACGGCACCCGGCCGGGCCTCCTCGTCGTCGACGAGGCCCACTACGTCAAGAACCCCGACACCCGCCGGGCGAGGTCGGTCGCGGTGTGGACCGAGCGCTGCGACCGCGTCCTGTTCCTCACCGGCACCCCGATGGAGAACCGCGTCGAGGAGTTCCGCACCCTGGTCCGCTACCTGCAGCCCGCGCTGGTCCCCGTCATCCGCGACAGCGACGCGGTCGCCGGACCGCACACCTTCCGCAAGGCGGTCGCGCCCGCGTATCTGCGCCGCAACCAGCAGGACGTACTGACCGAACTGCCCGCGCTGCTGCACGTGGACGAGTGGGAGGAGTTCAGCGCCGCCGACGAGGACGCCTACCGGGCGGCGGTCGCCGCCGGGAACTTCATGGCGATGCGCCGGGCCGCGTACGCCGACCCCGAGAAGTCCGCCAAGCTCCAGCGGCTGTGCGAACTGGTCGGGGAGGCCGCGGTCAACGGCCTGAAGGTGGTGGTGTTCTCGTACTTCCGCGATGTCCTGGAGAAGGTCCAGGGCGCCCTGGCGCAGCCGCGGGACGCGCTCGAAACCTCCCGGCGCACCCCGGGCGAGGGCGTGTTCGGACCCATGTCCGGCAGCGTCCCGGCCGCCCGCAGACAGCGTCTGGTCGACGACTTCACGGCCGCCGAGGGGCACGCCGTGCTGCTCTGCCAGATCGAGGCCGGCGGGGTCGGTCTGAACCTCCAGGCCGCCTCCGTGGTCGTGCTGTGCGAGCCGCAGGTCAAGCCGACCCTGGAGCACCAGGCCGTGGCCCGCGCCCACCGCATGGGCCAGGTCCGCCCGGTCCAGGTGCACCGCCTGCTGGCCACGGACAGCGTGGACGACCGGCTGCTGCACATCCTGGAGAGCAAGACCCGCCTCTTCGACGCCTACGCCCGCCGCAGCGACACCGCGGAGGCCACCCCGGACGCGGTCGACGTCTCGGACGACGGTCTGGCCCGGCGCATCGTGGAGGAGGAACAGCGCAGGCTGGCCGGGCGGCTCTGAGGCGCATCCGTGCAGGGCCCTTGTGCAATTCCTGTGCAGGCCTCAATCTTTCGGCGGGCACTCACGTGTCCCACCCGGGTGTGCACTCGGCTGTCCCACCCGGAATTGACATGAGCATGCTACCGATCGAGGAGGATCCCTCAGATGGCAGTGATGCGTCACCGAAGATCCGCAGGTCTCGCCGCGGCGGCCGTGACCGCCGCCCTCGCCGCGAGTCTCGTCTCGGCACTCCCCGCCCAGGCCGCCCCGCAGGGCGCCGTCCAGTACGAGGGCGCCGCGAACGCCGTGCCCGACAGCTACATCGTGACCCTCGAGTCCGGTGCCGCCCGCGCCGGTTCGGCCGAGGGCCGGGCGCTGGCCGCGAAGTACGGCGCCGACATCGAGCGGACGTACGGCAAGGCCCTCAACGGCTACGCGATCGAGGCCTCGGCGACCGAGGCGAAGCGGTTCGCCGCGGACCCGGCCGTCGCCTCCGTCGTCCAGAACCGCACCTTCCGCATCCAGGCGACCCAGCCCAACCCGCCCTCCTGGGGCCTGGACCGCATCGACCAGCGCAACCGCCCGGTCGACAGCTCGTACACCTACCCGGACTCGGGAGGGGCGGGCGTGACCACGTACGTCATCGACACCGGTGTCCGCATCACGCACAGCGACTTCGGCGGCCGTGCCTCCAACGGCTACGACGCCATCGACAACGACAACACCGCCCAGGACGGCCACGGCCACGGCACGCACGTGGCCGGCACGGTCGCCGGAAACGCGTACGGCGTCGCCAAGAAGGCGAACATCGTCGGCGTCCGGGTGCTCAACAACTCGGGCCAGGGCACCACCGCCCAGGTCGTCGCCGGTATCGACTGGGTCGCGGCCAACGCGGTCAAGCCCTCCGTCGCCAACATGTCCCTCGGCGGCCCGGGCGACACCGCGATCGACACCGCCGTACGCAACGCCATCGCCTCAGGCGTCACCTTCGCGGTCGCGGCGGGCAACGAGTCCACCAACGCCTCCACCCGCTCCCCGGCCCGGGTCACCGAGGCGATCACGGTCGGCGCCACGACCTCGGCCGACGCCCGCGCGAGCTACTCCAACTACGGCACGGTCCTGGACCTGTTCGCCCCGGGCTCGTCCATCACCTCGGCCTGGCGCACCAGCGACTCGGCCACCAACACCATCTCCGGTACGTCCATGGCGAGTCCGCACGTCGCCGGAGCGGCCGCGCTGTACCTGGCCGACAACCCGACGGCCACCCCCGCCCAGGTCTCCTCGGCGCTGACCGCCGCCGCGACCACCGGGGTCGTCACCGGCCCGGGCACCGGCTCGCCCAACCGGCTGCTGTACGTCGGCGGCGGCACGACCACCCCGCCCGGCCCGCGCTTCGAGAACACGGGGGACCACGCGATCGGCGACAACGCCACGGTCGAGTCCCCGGTGACCGTCTCCGGCGTCAGCGGCAACGCGCCCTCCGCCCTCGCGGTCGAGGTGCACATCGTCCACACCTACATCGGCGACCTCCAGATCCAGCTGGTCGCCCCCGACGGCACGGCGTACACGCTCAAGGCGTACGGCACCGGCGGCAGTGCCGACAACATCGACACCACGTACACGGTGAACGCCTCCTCCGAGGTCGCCAACGGCACCTGGCGGCTGCGGGTCGGTGACAACGCGGCACAGGACGTCGGACGCGTCGACGCCTGGGCGCTGCAGTTCTGATCCGTCGCTGATCCAGTGCTGATCCGTTTCTGATCCACCGTCGGCTCGGGTGACGACCTGGGTTCGGTCGCCGCCCGGGCCGCGCATACGATGCGCCTGTCGTACATCAGTTCCACCATCGGTTCCGCACGTCACTCTCGGTCCCGCCGCCCGAACGCAGGAGCACGGCTCGTGTCCATACCCCCGCCCCCGGAGGGGCCGTACCAGCATTACGGGCCGCCCTATCGGACGTGGGGGCAGGGCTACAGCCCGTACACCCGCCCCTCGCCGGTCAACGGGGTCGCCATCGCCGCGCTCGTGCTCGGCCTGCTCTGTTTCGTGCCCGCCGCCGGGCTGGTGCTCGGCGTGATCGCGCTCGCGCAGATCAGGAGGAAGGGGCAGAGCGGCAAGGGGATGGCGATCGCCGGGGTGGTCCTGTCGTCCGTGGGGCTCGCCCTGTGGGTGGTGACGCTCGCGACGGGCGCCGCCTCCGGGATCTGGCGGGACGTCAAGGACGGCGCGAGCGGCAACTCCTCGTTCTCGCTCGTCGCGGGCCAGTGCTTCGACGTCCCGGGCGGCTCGCTGGAGGGCCTCACCTACGACGTCGACGAGGTGTCCTGCGAGGGCGGGCACGACGGCGAGGTCTTCGGTTCCGTGACGATGAGCGGCGGCTCCGCCTTCCCCGGCGACGACGCCGTCAGCGAGACCGCCGACGAGAAGTGCACCCCCCTGGAGGGCGCGTACGTCCGGGACAGCTGGGTCCTCGACGAGGTCGACGTGTACTACTTCGGCCCCACCCGGGAGAGCTGGCGGTGGGGCGACCGCGCGATCGCCTGCGTCTTCGGCAGCACCGATGACGGCAAGCCCCTCAGCGGCTCCCTGCGCGCCGACGAGAGCAGCTTCGACGCGGACCAACTCGCCTTCCTGGAAGCCATGGACGCCGTCGACGCCGTGCTCTGGGAGGAGCCCGAGGAGAACGCCGAGGACGACCTCGCGGCCGGCCGGGACTGGGCCCGGGACGTCCGGGACGTGCTCGGCGAGCAGGCCGGGGTCCTGCGCGGGCACGCCTGGCCGGCCGACGCCGCACGGCCGGTGGCCGCCCTGCTGAAGGACATGGACGCGGCGCGCGAGGTCTGGGCGAAGGCGGCCGCCGCCTCCGACCCGGACACCTTCTACACGTACTACGACGACGGCTGGGCGTACATCGACGGCCCCACCACGGTCACCGCCCGCAAGGCTCTGGGCCTGGACACCACCCCGCCCTCGGGCGAGGAGTACGACGACGAGGACGACAGCTCCGGTGGCGGCAACCTGAATGTGTAAGCCCGAATGTGTAAGGGGCCCTATATACGGAGAGAAAGTGCCTGCGTAAAGCCCTCCACGGGCACAAGTCATCACATCGAGTGATTCTCTGGCCTTTGCTTGCATGGCGGAACCCACGGTTGCCACGCTGTTGCTGTCTGTACAACCTGATGGGAGCGGCCAGTGACATTCGGTGAGCAGCCCGCGTACCTGCGCGTCGCGGGTGATCTCCGCAAGAAGATCGTCGACGGTTCGCTGCCACCGCACACCCGCCTCCCGTCCCAGGCGAGAATCCGTGAGGAGTACGGCGTCTCGGACACGGTCGCGCTGGAGGCGCGCAAGGTGCTCATGGCCGAGGGGCTGGTCGAGGGCCGTTCCGGCTCCGGGACCTATGTGCGCGAGCGGCCCGTACCCCGCCGTGTCGTGCGCTCCGGGTACCGGCCGGTCAACGGCGCGACACCCTTCCGGCAGGAACAGGCCGACGGCGAGGTGCGCGGCACCTGGGAGTCCAGCAGTGAACAGGCCGAGGCGAGCGTCGCCGTCGCCGAGCGGCTCGACATCCGGCCCGGCGACCGTGTGATGTGCACCCGGTACGTCTTCCGGGACGCCGGCGAGGTCATGATGCTCTCCACGTCCTGGGAGCCCCTCGCCGTCACCGGCCGCACCCCCGTGATGCTGCCCGAGGAGGGCCCGCTCGGCGGCATGGGCGTCGTCGAGCGCATGGCCGCCATCGACGTGATCGTGGACAACGTCACCGAGGAGGTCGGCGCCCGCCCCGGCCTCGCCGAGGAACTCCTCGCCCTCGGCGGCGTCCCCGGCCATGTCGTCCTGGTCGTCCAGCGCACGTACTACGCCTCGGGCCGCCCGGTGGAGACGGCCGACGTGGTGATTCCGGCCGACCGGTACCGGGTCGCCTACCACCTGCCGGTGAAGTAGTCGCCTGCCGTTCACTCCGTCGCGGCGGCGCACGCCCTCTGGGCAGTTGCCTCGGGCCAGTGCTCAACGGGGGCCTGTGGACGCCGCGTTGGTATCCGGCCGTTCTCGCAGGTCGTGATGGGCGCCCGGGACACCCCGCCGACCGGATGCATCGACATGTCCTGGGGCGCGTGCGATGCCGCGCGCCCCTCAACGTGCCGGTCCGTCCTGGCTGGTTGCGTACCTCTTTGTGAAAAGCCGTGTTCGCTGCGTGAAGGTAGGGCGTAGGCTCGGGCATATGCGCATTGCGGTTTCCTTATCGGGTGGGGCGCGGCACACACCGCGGACGGGAAGTGGAGGGGCGCGATGAACGACGGCACGATCACTCTTCCCTGGCTCGTCATACGGCAGGACGACAACGGCAACCGCTACCGCGTGGGCAGGTACGCGACCCGGGCGGAGGCCCAGAAGATCGCGGACAGCCTCGACGGTCGCGGCCACAAGCAGCTCTACTGGGTCGAGCGGATAGGCCAGAACGGAACGGGCGCCGCCGGCTGATCGCCGACGCCTGCGCTCCCGTAGGCTCCGGCGCATGACGGAACGGATCGTGGTGGGGGCCGCCCTGATCGAGGGCGGCCGTGTGCTCGCCGCGCGGCGCAGTGCGCCCGCCGAGCTGGCCGGGCGCTGGGAGTTGCCCGGGGGCAAGGTCGAGCCGGGCGAGACGCCGGACGCGGCGCTGGTGCGGGAGCTGCGGGAAGAGCTCGGCGTCGATGCGGTGGTTGGTGAGCGGGTGCCGGGGGTGTGGGATCTGCGGGCGCCGTATGTGCTGTGGGTGTGGACTGCGCGGTTGCTTCCCGGGTCCCCCGAGCCGAAGCCGCTTCAGGATCATGATGAGTTGCGGTGGCTGTCTCTGGCGGAGCTGTGGGATGTGCCGTGGCTGGAGCAGGATGTGGCTGCTGTGCGTGAGGTGGCTGTGCGGTTGGGGCCGGGCGCCTAAAGGGTTGCCGGTACATCTTGTAGCGCGAGTGCGGGTCGTTTGTGGCTTGTCGCGCAGTTCCCCGCGCCCCTAAGGGGGCGTGCACTTGCCCTTGGTTTTGAAGTGACGTACGCCTTTCGTGCCACAGTGCGCCGTCCGGGGCGGTAATGGCTCCGTGATATCGGGTATGTGCCCATTAACCCCAAGAAACCGGACATGGGTGAGTGGCTGGCCCGGGATGTGATCGGCGTGATCGACAGCGAAGGCGACTGCGCCGAGTGGAGCTTCCCGGCGGACCCGGGGGCGGTGCGGGCCGCGCGGGACGCGGTGCGGGAGCGGCTGGGGGTGTGGGGGCTGGAGAGTCTGGCCGACCTCGCGGTCCTGCTGGTCAGCGAGTTGGTGACCAACTCGCTGCGGCACGCCAGCGGCCCGATCGGGGTGCGGCTGGTGCGGCCCGCGGGCCTGGACCGGGTGCTGCTGGTGGAGGTCTCCGACCCGCTGCCCGACCCGCCCCGCGAGCGGGCCGCGCGTCCCGACGACGAGAGCGGCCGCGGACTGCACCTGGTGGCGCACTCCTCCCGCCGGTGGGGCACCCGCCCCGGGGAGGCGGGCAAGACGGTGTGGTTCGAGCTCGGGGTCCCCGAATAGGGCCCGCATGGTGCCCGCACGAGGCCCACGCGGTGCCCACACGAGGCCCACGCGGTGCCCGCACGAGGCCGGAGTGCGCAGTGAGCCGGGACTGTACGCGTGGGGCGGCGCTGTCCACCGGCCGGTTCGGGCCAGTGACGGTTGTCGAAAGGGGTGGTTCGACGGGGTGTCCGCTGGTTAGAAGACTGTAGGTGTTGTCACGGTCCGGTCCAAAAACCATCGGGACCGTGCTGTGATCGTGAACACCGTGTTGTGCGGCGCCGTAGTGCTGGATACTGCGGGCAGCCGCCCCCGGTGACCGGTGCCGGACGCGGTGAGCTGGAGGGGACGGTTCGCGTGAGCGAGATACCAGCGAAGGCCACGGAGTCGGAGGACCCGTCGGACGGCGCGAGGACGGAGGCCGCGGGTGATGCCGTGCCAGAGATCCGTCCCGACGACGCGCCGCCCGGGGACGCCATGTGGCAGAGCAGTCCGCCCGGCTCCATCTACGACTACATCAAGGTCGCGTCCTTCTCCATCGGCCCCGACGGGCTGGTGGACCAGTGGAGCCTGCGCGCCGAGCAGCTCTTCGGTATCCGCGCGGACCACGCCGTCGGCATGGACCCCATCGCGGCGTTCATCGACCCCGATCTGCGGGCGCGCGGCCACCGCAAGATGGCGGAGATCCTCGACGGCCGCGAATGGACCGGTGTGGTCCCCTTCCGGGCCCCGGGTGCGACGCCCGGCGACAGCGGCCGACAGGGCCTCGCGGAGGTCTACGTCATGCCGACGCGGACCGAGGAGGGCGAGAAGGCCGCCGTCTGCATCGTCGTCGATGTGAGGACCCTGCGGAGCATCGAGACCGACCTCGCCGCCTCGCAGTCCATTTTCGGCCAATCTCCCTTCGGGTTCGTGCTGATCGACCCCGATCTGCGGGTACGCCGGGCCAACCACCGGTTCGCCTCGATCTTCGGCGGCACCCCCGACGACCACCGCGGCAAGACCGTCCACGACTACCTGCCGCGTCCCGAGGCCGAGCGGGTCGCCGCGACCCTGCGCCGGGTCCTTGAGACCGGCAACTCCATCACGGACATGCATGTCACGGGCTTCGTGCCGGACTCCGAGGAGCGCCGCCACTGGTCGGTCAACCTCTATCGCGTGCACAGCGGTTCCGGCCGGCCCATCGGCATCGCCTGGCTCGGCCTCGACGTCACCGCCCGCCGGGCCGCCGCCCGGGAAGCGGCCGCCGCGCGGCGCAATCTCGCCCTCCTGAACGAGGCCGGCGCCCGGATCGGCAACTCCCTGGACCTGGAGACCACCGCCCGCGAACTCCTCGACGTCGTCGTCCCCGGCTTCTGCGACCTCGCCACCGTCGACCTCTACCAGGGGCTGCTGGCCGGCGACGAGACCCCGCCCGGCCTCGCCGACGGCAGCGCGGAACTGCGCCGGGTCGCCTTCGCCAGCGCCGTCTCCGACGCGCCCTTCGCCGGCTCGGGCAAGCCGGTCGCGGTCGGCGCGGTCCACCACTACCCCTTCAACTCGCCCTGCGCGGACGCCCTGCGCACGGCCCGCCCGCAGCACATCCCCGGCGAGGAGGGCGGCCTCGTGCAGTCCACGCTCGCCGTGCCGATGGTCGCCCACGACACCGTCGTAGGACTGGCGCAGTTCGCGCGGACCAAGGGCAGTGAGCCGTTCGGGGACCGGGACCGGGCGCTGGCGGTGGAGCTGGCGGCGCGGGCGGCGGTGTGCATCGACAACGCGCGGCTGTACCGGCGCGAGCACGAGCGGGCATTGATACTCCAGCGGTCCCTGCTGCCCCCGGGCGACCCGGTCGCCTCCGGCCTGGACATCGCCTGCCGCTATCTGCCGGGCAACTCCTCCGCCGACCGGCCCAGCGAGGTCGGCGGCGACTGGTTCGACGTCATCGAACTGCCCGGCCACCGTACGGCGTTGGTCGTCGGCGACGTGATGGGACGCGGGCTGCGGGCGGCGGTCGCGATGGGTGAACTCCGGTCCGCCGTGCGCACCCTGGCCCTCCTCGACCTCGAACCGGCCGAGGTGCTCAGCGCGTTGGACGAGATCGCGCGCGGCCTCGGCGCGCCCGGCGGGGTGCAGCAGGCCACCCGCGCGGCCCGTCGCCCGCGTGAGGCCGACCTGTCCGAGGTGTACCTCGCGACCTGCGTCTACGCCGTCTACGACTCGGTGACCAGGCGCTGCACCTTCGCCAACGCCGGCCATCTGCCGCCGGTGCTGGTGGAACCCGGCGAGGACGCCCTCATGCTGGACGTGCCGCCGGGCATGCCGCTCGGCGTCGGCGGGGAGCCCTTCGAGGAGGTCGAGGTCGAACTTCCCGAGGGTGCTCTGCTCGCGCTCTACACGGATGGACTGGTCGAAAGCCGCGATCACCCCCTCGACGAGGGCCTCCAGGCCTTCGTGGGGGCGCTGACCGACCCCTCCGCGCCCCTGGAGGACGTCTGCGACCACGTCCTGAACACCCTCGACACCCACCACGGCGAGGACGACATCGCGCTGCTCATGGCGCGGGTCCAGGGCCTGCCCGCCGACTCGGTCGGCGACTGGACCCTGCCGCGCGAGCCGCGCAGCGTGGGCCGGGCCCGCGAGTACGCGCGCGGCCAGCTGATCAGCTGGGACCTGGAACCCCTGGTCGACACCACCGAGTTGCTGGTCAGCGAGCTGGTGACGAACGCCCTGCGGTACGGCGAGGGCGACATACGCCTACGGCTCCTGCTGGACCGCACCCTGGTCTGCGAGGTCTGGGACTCCGGCCTGGTCCAGCCGCGCCGCCGCCGGGCCCGTGACACGGACGAAGGCGGGCGCGGCCTCCAGCTCGTCGGTCTCCTCAGCGCGGCCTGGGGCTCCCGCCGGACGCCCCGCGGCAAGACGGTGTGGTTCGAACTCCCGCTCCCGGACGGCGAGAACGGCCTGGCGGACCCGGCGGAGGCGCTGCTCAGCCTGTTCTGACGGCCCTACGCGAGGGCACGGCGGGGGCGGTCACGCGACCGTACGGCGGCCACGGGTGCGCGGCCCGCCGAAGCTCAGGGGCACCCCGCCGTCCCCATCGCCGGGCTCGCCGCCTCCGCCCCCGCCCAGCAGGATCCCGCCGAGGACCGCCCCGGCGATCCCGCTCGCGTGTCCGGCCGCCCCGGCGACCGGATTGCCGTGCACCCGTACGTCCTGTTCGGCCAGGTCCCGGGCCTCCCGGGCCAGGGTGTCCGCGGAGACGTACGCGTCCTCGGCGAGCAGCCGTCGCGCCTCCGCCAGCCGCTCGCGGGCCGGGCCGCCCACCGCACCCCGGTGCGTGTCGACGAAGCCGTCCGCGAGGTCGGTCGAGGTACGGGCGACGAGCGCCCCGGCCGCCGACACCACCCCGGCCCGCCCCGCGTCCAGCGGCGTGAGCGCCCCGACGATCCGGCGCAGCACGTCGAGCGGGTCGTACGGCCCGGCGGCCACCTCTTCTCGTACGACGGTCAGGACCGCGTCGGCGTGCCGGACCCGCGCGTGCAGCTCGCCGGCCGGGATCCCCTCCGTCGCCGTGAGCCCGCGCACCTGGGTGAGCGCCGCCTCCGCGCCGGTCAGCGCGGCCGGCACCAGTCTCGCGGCCGCGTCCAGCGCCTCGGCGAGCCGGTCGACCCCGGCGACGAACACGGCGGCCTGGGCCACGGCCCCCTCGGCGGCGCGGAGATCACGGGCCGCGTGCTCCGGATCGCCGCGGTCGGCCGCCTGGCGGGCCTGGTTGAGGTGGACGGTGGCGAACACCAGGCGGTCCTTGGCCTGTTCGACGTAGCCGGTGACCGGCGCGCAGGCGGCGGGCGGGTACCGCTCGGCGAGGTTGGTGAGGGTCGTCTCCGCGGCCGCCGTGCGCCCGGCGAGCTCCCGGAACCGGGTCTCCGCGACCTCCAGGGCCGCGGCGGCGTCCCGTTCCAGGGCGCGGAGCTGGTCGAACGCGGGCGCCTCCGCGTCGAGCCGTCGTCCTGCCTCCTGGCACCGGCCCACGATCCCGGCGAGCACCTGCCGCCGGGAGTCCTCGTCCGCCGGGACGCCCTCGTCGTAGCGCCGCCGCATCCGGAAGGCGGCGGAGAGTTCGGCCTCGGCGTCCCGCACGGCGGCGGTGAAGGGGGCGACGGCCGCCTCGCCGAACCGGGCCGCGGCGAAGCCGAGTTCCGCACGGCTGGTGCGGATCCAGTCGTCGGCCTCGGCGAGGAGGGCGCGCGTCTGCTCGTCGAGGTCGGTGAGGGGAGGAGCCGAGGGGGAGGTGGCGGGGGCGCCGCCGGGGGTGGTGCGGGTCCGGGCCCGGCGGGTGCGTCGCAGGTAGCCGTATCCGGCGAGTGCGCCGGCCGTGGCCACCAGGACGAGCGGCAGCACGAGGTCGGTGGCCGAGGACTCGTCCTCCTCCGGCGCGGCGGCCACGGCCCGGACCTCGCCGGTCCTCGCAACCGGAACATCCGTGCTGATCGTCATCCCCGGCAACACCAGCCACACGACCCCGGCCACCCCGCCCACCACGGCATGCGCCACCCGCACGGATATGTGCGCGGCAGCACGCCGCGGTCGGCCCCGCATCAACGATGACGTCACATTTCGGAGCGTATGAGCAGGAATGCGGCGACGCGACCGGGGCGGGGTACGCGGGGTACGGGGCCCGAAGGGGAGGGGAACGCGTGACGCAGCGACCTGGGGGGACGGGTACGGAGATGAACTCGGACTCGGGCACGGGCCCGGACCCGGTGGAGCCGGAGCGGGCGACGACACCGGACGCGGCGCCGGAGGGCGCGGACGCCCCACCGGAGAAGGAGAGGAAACGGAGAGGACGGCCATGGGTGCGCAGAACGCGCCGCACGGCCCTGGCCGTCGTCCTGATCATCCTCCTCCCGGTCCTCGCCTCCCAGATCGCCCTGCGCGTCAACTACACGGGCGACCCGGCGGAGGGCACGTACACCAGGAACAAGGACGCGATCTGGCTCGGCCACGCCTGGGTCGACGGCCGCAAGAAGGACGCCGACGTCACCGCCCTCGTCCAGGACCTCGGGACCACCGGCATCCGCGACCTGTACGTCCACTCGGGCCCGCTGGAACACGACGGGACGCTTCCCAAGTCGGCGTATCCGCGGGCCCGTTGGTTCATCGACGCGATTCACCGCGCGGCCCCGGGCATCCGCGTCCAGGCCTGGCTGGGAGACGTCCTCGCGACGGAGAGCCCGGACGGCATGCGTCTGGGGCGCCCCGAGACCCGCGCGGCGATCGTCACCTCCACCCGCCAGATCCTCGCGACCGGCTACGACGGGGTCCACTTCGACCTGGAGCCCCTGCACTCCGACGACGGCGACTACCTGACCCTCCTGGACGACCTGCACGCCCTCACGCGCGCCCAGGACGCGCAGCTGTCGATCGCCGCCCACCAGATCGACCCGCTCCCGGGCTTCCACTCCTTCTGGGGCACGGTCGCCGGACACCCCAAGTGGTGGTCGCAGAAGTTCTTCGGCCAGGTGGCGCGCCGCGTCGACCAGATCGCGGTGATGTCCTACGACACGATGCAGCCGCTGGAGAGCACGTACGGGGGGTATGTGGCCCAGCAGACCTCGCTGGCGCTGGAGGTCACGCCCGAGTCCACGGACCTGCTGATGGGCATGCCCTTCTACCACGAGAACCGGTTCGGGCACTGGAATCACGCGGAGACGGTGGGGGCGGCGGTGCGGGGGGTGCGGTTGGGGTTGTCCCGGACGGATGCGGATCGGGCCAACTTCGGGGTTGCTGCGTACGTTGATTTCGCGGCGACGGAATCTGACTGGGCGGCTTACAGGTCCGGGTGGGTGCGGTAGTTGTCGATCTGCGGGTCGGTGGGGGCTGGTCGCGCAGTTCCCAGCGCCCCTATAGGGGCGCTGTAGCGCACCCTCGACGAGTTGGAACCCAAGGAGCCCGCCCATGACCCCCGCCCGCACCCCCCTCACCCGCGACGACCTCGCCCCTCTCGCCCGCGCCGCGACCGGTGGCCGTCGGGCCCTGATCGGCGTCGCTCGCCTCCGTGGCGGCTCCAAGAAGGGGGTCTACCGGCTGGTCTTCGACGACGACACGACCGCGATCGCCTACGTCTGGTCGCCGGAGGAGAACTACTGGGACCCGCAGCCCGCCGACCCGCGCGACCCCTTCCACGGCGCCGCCGGTCTCGCCGAGCTCACCGCTGCCCACGATCGCCTCGTCGCGGCCGGTGTCCGCACGCCCCGACTGCTGCACGCGGACGCCACGCGCACCCGTCTCCCGGCGGACGCGGCGGTCGTGGAGGACATGACCGGGGGCAGCCTGGAGGAGGCGATGGAGCGGGACCCGGTCGCGGGCCGCGCGGCCCTGGAGCGGCTGGCGGAGCAGCTCGCCGTGCTGCACGCGCACGAGGGGCCGGCCCTGGGCAAGGTGGTCCTCGTGGACGGTGGAGGCACCTCGTCCGCCCCGACCTGCGAGCAGCGCGTCACCGAGGGCGCTCTGCGCGACATCGACAGCAGCGTCGTACGGGACGAACGGATCGCCGCGGCGCGGGAGGACCTGGAGACGGCCGTGCGGGAGCTGTCCGCGGCGGTCCGGCCCCGTGCCCGGCACACGCTCATCCATGGTGAACTCGGCCCGGACCACGTCCTGCTGGACGCCGGGGGCAGGCCCGCCCTGATCGACGTCGAGGGGCTGATGTACTTCGACGTGGAGTGGGAGCACGTCTTCCTGGAGCTGCGCTTCCACGAGGCCTACGAGGTGCTGCGCGCCCCCGGCCTGGACGAGGACCGCCTGCGCCTGTACCGGCTGGCGATGCGGTTGTCGCTGGTGGCGGGACCGCTGCGGCTGCTGGACGGGGACTTTCCCGACCCGGGGTTCATGCGGGAGATCGCGGAGCACAACCTGCGCCGGGCACTGGAGCTGGCCGGACGTGGAGACCTGGCGTCGGCGACGTAAACATCCCGTGGCCCAGACGTCATGCGTGGTTCGTCTGTGGGGGCCCTTCCGTTGGTTGTGAGCCCGCTGTGGGCCCCCTACGGTCCAGCAGATGCGAGCGTTACTCACCAGCAAGGCCGCCCGACGCGCCCTGCGGCCGATAGCCGACCTCATCGATCAGCGCATAGAGCGCCATGTCCGCCGGGTCGTGGGCACCGCCCCGACCGCCCTGACCACCACGACCGGCACGCCGGACGCGGCGGCGCAGGAGGAGCTGAAGAAGCTGCGGGCCCGCCAGCGCCCTCTGGAGCTGTTCTTCGACGGCACCGGACGCGGCGCGTCCCGGCTGCCGTCCGGGCCCCACCTGAACCGCACGATCACCGAACTGGCGGAGGTGACCGGCGACCGGGACGGCGCCGAACGCAATGTCGCCCAGGCGTTCCGGCTGCTCATCGCGATGGAGGCGCTCGGCGTCGGCCGGATCGCCGGCGGCACGATGAACATCGTCGGCAAGCTGTCCGCCGTCCCGCTCCTCGACCCGCCGAACGACGAGGTGCTGGAGATCGGCACCCTGTACGGCATGTTCGGCGCGTCCCTGATCCGGATGCTGGAGCGGGCCGGACGCGCGCCGAGCCTGACGATCGTCGACCCGCTCGCGGGGACGCAGTTGCAGCCCGGCGCCACCATGGGCGACGACGCCTCCGGCACCCCGGTGAACGGGGCGGCGGTGCGCACCAACCTCGCCCTGGCGGGCGCGGCCGGTGCCGCCACCCGTATCCAGCAGGGTTTCTCCGAGGACCCCGAGGTGCGCGCCCTGGTCTCCGACCGGTCCTACGGCGTGGTCATCGTGGACGGCGACCACTCCGCCGCCGGTGTCGCGGCCGACCTGGAGTGGGCCGAGCAGATCGTCGCGCCCGGCGGCATCGTGGTCCTGGACGACTTCGGGCACCCCAAGTGGCCGGGGATCAAGGAGGCGTTCGAGAAGCACATGGCCGGCGACACCCGGTTCACCTTCCTCGGCCAGGTGGCGCACTCGGGGTACCTGAGGGCGGCCTCGGCCTGAGCGGCGGCCTCAGCCCGACGAACCCCGTCGCAGGATCTTGTCACCGAGCCAGACGAGCGGGTCGTACTTGCGGTCCACGGCCCGCTCCTTCAACGGGATCAGCGCGTTGTCGGTGATCTTGATGCCCTCGGGGCACACCTCCGTACAGCACTTGGTGATGTTGCAGTAGCCGAGACCGTGCTCGTCCTGCGCCGTCTTCTTGCGGTCGAGCCCGGTCTCCCCGGCCGCGTCCAGCGGGTGCATGTCCAGCTCCGCCACCCGCATCAGGAAACGCGGCCCGGCGAAGGCCGGCTTGTTCTCCTCGTGGTCCCGGACCACATGGCAGGTGTCCTGGCACAGGAAGCACTCGATGCACTTGCGGAACTCCTGAGACCGGTCCACGTCCTCCTGCATCATCCGGTACTCGCCGGGACCCAGCTTCTCCGGCGGCACGAACGCGGGCACCTCGCGCGCCTTGGTGTAGTTGAAGCCGACGTCCGTGACGAGATCGCGGACCACGGGGAAGGCACGCAGGGGAGTGACGGTGATCGTCTCCTCGCGCGAGAACACCGACATCCGGGTCATGCACATCAGCCGGGGCCGCCCGTTGATCTCGGCGGAGCACGAACCGCACTTGCCCGCCTTGCAGTTCCAGCGCACGGCGAGGTCGGGGGTCTGGGTGGCCTGGAGGCGGTGGATGATGTCGAGGACCACCTCGCCGTCGTTGACCTCGACCTTGAAGTCCTCCAGGCCGCCGCCCTCCGCGTCCCCCCGCCACACCTTGAAGTGGGCGTCGTAGCTGCTCATTCGTACAGCTCCTCTTCGGTGAGGTACTTGACCAGCTCCTCCTTGTCGAAGAGGGCGAGCAGGTCGGCGCGGACGGGTTCGGTGGTCTCGCGGGTGAGGTCGATCTGGCCGCGCACCGGATCGGTGGCCGCCAACCCGCCCGTGGGGTCGGTCAGTCGGCAGATCAGATTGATACGGCGCCAGTCGCGGTCCATCGTCGGGTGGTCCTCGCGGGTGTGGCCGCCGCGCGACTCGGTGCGCTCCAGCGCGGCTCGGGCCACGCACTCGCTGACCAGCAGCATGTTCCTGAGGTCCAGGGCCAGATGCCAGCCCGGGTTGAACTGACGGTGGCCCTCGACTCCGGCCCGCCGGGCCCGCACCCGCAGGTCGGCGAGCTTCTCCAGGGCCTGCTCCATCTCGGCCTCGCGGCGGATGATGCCGACCAGGTCGTTCATGGTCTGCTGGAGTTCCTGGTGGAGGGTGTACGGGTTCTCGGGCGGCTTCCCGTCCTCCTCGCCCGGTGCCGGACCCTCGGCGGAGAACGGCCGCAGGGCCTCGGCGGACGCCGCGTCGATCTGGGTGTCGTCCACGACGGGGCGACCGCCCGCGAGGCCCGTCGCGTACTCGGCGGCGTGCCAGCCGGCCCGGCGCCCGAACACCAGCAGGTCGGAGAGCGAGTTGCCGCCGAGCCGGTTCGAGCCGTGCATGCCACCGGCCACCTCGCCGGCCGCGTACAGTCCGGGCACCCCGCGCGCGGCGGCCGTGTCGGACTCGACCGCGATACCGCCCATCACGTAGTGACAGGTCGGCCCGACCTCCATCGGCTCCGCGGTGATGTCGACGTCCGCCAGCTCCTTGAACTGGTGGTACATCGACGGCAGCCGGCGCCGGATGACCTCGGCGGGCATCCGTGTCGACACGTCCAGGAACACCCCGCCGTGCGGGGAGCCGCGGCCCGCCTTCACCTCCGCGTTGATGGCCCTGGCCACCTCGTCGCGGGGGAGCAGCTCGGGGGGACGCCGGTTGTGGTCCGGGTCCTCGTACCAGCGGTCGCCCTCGTCCTCCGACTGCGCGTACTTCTCCTTGAAGACGTCCGGGATGTAGTCGAACATGAACCGCTTGCCCTCGGAGTTCCTCAGCACCCCGCCGTCGCCGCGCACCGACTCCGTGACGAGGATGCCCTTCACCGACGGCGGCCAGACCATGCCCGTCGGATGGAACTGCACGAACTCCATGTTCAGCAGCGGGGCCCCCGCGAGCAGCGCCAGCGCGTGCCCGTCCCCGGTGTACTCCCACGAGTTCGACGTCACCTTGAAGGACTTGCCGATGCCGCCGGTCGCGATCACCACGGACGGGGCCTGCAGGACGAAGAAACGGCCCGTCTCACGGTCGTAGGCGAAGACGCCCGAGACGCGCGAGCCGTCTTTGAGGATCCGGGTGACCGTGCACTCCTGGAAGACCTTCAGACGGGACTCGTAGTCGCCGGTCTCGCGGTGGTCCTCCTGCTGGAGCGAGACGATCTTCTGCTGGAGCGTGCGGATGAGTTCGAGGCCGGTGCGGTCGCCGACGTGGGCGAGGCGCGGGTACTCGTGTCCGCCGAAGTTGCGCTGCGAGATCCGGCCGTCCTTCGTACGGTCGAAGAGGGCGCCCCAGGTCTCCAGCTCCCACACCCGCTGCGGGGCCTCCTGGGCGTGCAACTCGGCCATCCGCCACTGGTTGAGGAACTTGCCGCCGCGCATGGTGTCGCGGAAGTGGACCTGCCAGTTGTCGCCGGAGTTCACATTGCCCATCGCGGCCGCGATGCCGCCCTCGGCCATCACCGTGTGCGCCTTGCCGAACAGCGACTTGCAGATCACGGCCGTCCGGGCTCCGCGCTCACGGGCCTCGATCGCGGCCCGGAGCCCGGCGCCTCCCGCGCCGACCACGACGACGTCCCACTCCTGCCGGTCGACCACGGACATCAGAACAACCTCGGATCGTCGAAGGCGCCGGAGGCGACCAGGTACACGTAGAAGTCGGCGAGCGCCACGCTCACCAACGAGGCCCAGGCGAGCGCCATATGACGGGCATTCAGCTTCCCGACCAGCTGCCAGGCCTTGTACCGCACGGGATGCTTGGAGAAGTGCTTGAGCTTGCCGCCGACGATGTGCCGGCAGGAGTGGCAGGACAGGGTGTACGCCCAGATCAGCACGATGTTGACCAGGAAGACCAGGGTGCCGAGGCCCATGTGGCCCCACGCGTAGTGCTCGTCGCGGAAGGCGAGCACGGTGTCGTAGGTCAGGATCCCGGCGACGACGATCGCGGCGTAGAAGAAGTACCGGTGGATGTTCTGGAGCACCAGCGGGAAGCGGGTCTCACCCGTGTACTTCTTGTGCGGCTCGGCCACCGCGCAGGCCGGGGGCGAGGCCCAGAAACCCCGGTAGTAGGCCTTGCGGTAGTAGTAGCAGGTCAGCCGGAATCCGAGCGGGAAGATCAGGATGATGATCGCGGGCGAGATGCCCCACCAGCTCCCGAAGATCTCCCAGTTGGGCCCGTGCCGCATCGGCTCGCAGCGCTCGGCCAGGCACGGGGAGTAGAACGGCGACACATAGGGGGCCGCGTAGTAGTCGGTGTCGGCGAAGGCCCGCCAGGTCGAGTACACGATGAAGGCGAGCAGCCCGGCGGCCGTGGCGGCCGGCGCCAGCCACCAGCGGTCGGTGCGCAGGTGCGGGGCGTCGATCGCGGCGCGCGTAGTGGTCCGTACGCCGCCGCGCGATGGATGGGGATCTTCTGTGGCTGGAGGTTCCGTACCAGTGGCCAATTCTTGACTCCGGTCGGGTCGGGACTCCGGACGGCTCTACGGGGCGCGACGGTCCCGGGCGCCGAGTCCCTCGTCGTCCGAGTCCGTCCACAGCGTGTTGTCGTACGGGGTGTCGGGGATCGATACGAGCTCGGGGCGCCGGGGTTTGGCGGGCCCGGCGTCGGCCTCCCGCAGCAGCGCGAGGCTCTCGCGCAGGCGGTCGGCGTCCGCACGGACGCGGCGCATCTCCAGGCCGCCGCTGCCCAGCTGCTGCTCCAGGCGTTTGACGTACCGCAGCAGTTCGTCGAGTGAGCGTTGGGCTGACGTCAGTTCGTCGTGCACGGACATGACGTGACCTCACTTCCGTGGGCGGCGTCGCCCTGGACGGGAACGGTCATGCGCCTGCGAGTGTTGCGCGTCACACCTGCCGGTGGGAAGGGACGTGCACGGATTGGCGGATCGTGAGCCTCCGTGCGCGCCCCCGTGTGCCGGACGTTGCGCCGCACGGGTGGGCTTCCGGGCCCTTCCCGCCGTGTTGCCGTCGCCTGCCGAACCCTTTCCTCTTCAGTGGCCGCATACATCTGATCAGCTCCATATACCCCCAAACGTGATCATAACTCCCGCTCGCGCAGGCGGCAGCCCCTGGAGGTAGCAGAGATGTCCCACGACGGCGTCACACTGCGCGCGATCACGCGCTCGGTCGCCTTCCTGACCGCGGGCGCGCTCGCGGTGCCGGCGGTCACCGGCTGCGGTTCCGAGGACCCGGCGGGCAAGCCCCTCGCGGGCCAGGACATCGCGCCCGCCGCCCGCGCCCTGGTCGCCGACGGCGGCACGCTGCGCTGGGCGGTGGACGCCGTACCGGAGACGCTGAACACGTTCCAGGCGGACGCGGACGCGGCGACCGGCCGGATCGCGCAGGCCGTACTGCCGTCGATGTACCGGTTGGACCGCAACGGCCGGCCGGAGCGCAACCCCGACTACCTGGAGTCGGCGAAGGTCGTCGAGACCGAGCCCAAGCAGGTCGTGCTGTACAAGCTGAACCAGCAGGCCGTGTGGAGCGACGGCCGGGAGATCGGCGCCGCCGACTTCGCCGCCCAGTGGCGTGCCCTGTCCGGCAAGGACACCGCGTACTGGACCGCCCGCAACGCCGGCTACGACCGCATCGAGCGGATCGAGCGCGGCTCGAACGACCTGGAGGTCCGGGTCACCTTCCAGCGGCCCTACGCGGACTGGCGCTCGCTGTTCTCCCCGCTGTACCCGAAGGACGTCATGGGCACCCCGGACTCCTTCAACGACTCCGCCAGGAAGAAGCTGAAGGTCACCGCCGGGCCGTTCGCCGTGACGAAGGTCGACCACAAGGGCGACGAGGTCGTCCTCGCCCGCAACCCGCGCTGGTGGGGCCACCCCGCGAAGCTGTCCGAGATCGTGCTGCGCGCCGTACCGCGCGACGAGCGGGCCGAGGCGCTGGCCGCCGGGAAGATCGACCTGGCCGAGATCGATCCCGAGTCCGCCGGGCGCGTCACCCTCGCCGGCCGGGCCAAGGGCACCGCCACCCCGCTCCAGGGCCCGGACTCCGCCAAGGCCCTGCGCTCCTGGGCCGTCGCCCACGGCTCCGACGAGGAGGCCGCCGACGAGGAGATCACCGCACGCGAGCAGCGGCGCCGGGAGATCGTCCGGTACGAGCGTCAGCAGCGGGCCCTTCAGGGCTTCGAGGTCCGCAAGTCCCTGGAGCCCGCCTACACCCAGCTGGCCCTGAACGGCGCCGACGGTCCGCTCGCCGACGAGCGGGTGCGCCGGGCCGTGGCCCGGGCCCTGGACCGCGAGGAACTGGCCAAGATCGTCCTCAAGCCGCTCGGCCTGCCCGCCGTGCCCGTCGGCAGCCACCTCGCCCTGTCCGGCCAGGCCGCCTACGCCGACAACAGCGGGGCGCTCGGCGGCCAGGACACCGCGGAGGCGCGGGCGCTGCTCGCGGACGCGGGGTGGGTGCTCGGCGGCCCGGTCGAGAAGGAGAAAGCGAAGAAGAAGGGGGAGAAGGCGGCCGGCGGGAAGGGCGAGAAGGCCGGCTCCGAGAGCTCCGAGAAGGCCGGCTCCGAGAAGGGGTCGGCCGGTGGCGACGAGGGCACGTACATCGTCGGCGAGGACGACAAGGGGCCCGGGGACGAGGAGGGCGCCGGCAAGCACCTCGCCCAGGACGGCAAGCAGTACGCCAACAAGCTGAAGCAGGGTGGGGCCCCCGGCGCCTACGCCCCCAAGGGCACCCCCGCCCCCGCCGGTGCCGCGGCCGGTCCGCTCGCCAAGGACGGCAAGCCGCTCACCCTCCGCTTCGTGCTCCCCTCGGGCCCGGGCTCCCGGACCCTGAACACGGTCGCCGACCGCATCACCCGCATGCTGCGCAAGGTCGGCATCCGCACCGAGATCTCCAAGGTCGAGGACGAGAGCTACTTCAAGGACCACATCGCCTCCGGCCAGTACGACCTCGCCCTGTACTCCTGGCCCGCCTCCGCCTTCCCCGCGACCGACGCCCGCCCGATCTTCGCCAAGCCGGTGCCGGCCGCCGACGGCTCCCTGAACGTCGAGCAGAACTACACCCGCGTCGGCACCGACCAGGTCGACCAGCTCTTCGACCAGGCCGCCGCCACGCTCGACGAGGGGGAGAGCAAGGGGCTCATCCGCAAGGCCGACGCCCGTATCTGGGCCGCCGCCGGGTCCATCCCCCTCTACCAGCGCCCCCAGCTCACCGCCGTCCGCAAGGACCTCGCCAACGTCGGAGCGTTCGGCTTCCGGACCCCTGTCTACGAGGACATGGGCTACCTGAAGAAGGGCGCGAAGCCGGGGCCGGGCGGATCCGCCGCGGCCTCCTCCTCCGCCTCGGCCGGCTGACCGGAACTGAAAACGCTTGCCATCAACGCCCGGTGCCCCCACCATGAACCTGACAGTGATCATGGTGCGGACGCCGGGCGCGGCCGTGCGACGGGGGAAGGACGCCGACGGATGCGCGGCATCACACGGAGGACCGGTGCGGCGGGGCTGGCCGCGGTGGCACTGGCGGCGGCGCTGACCGCCTGCACTGGTGGCGAGGGCAAGCGCGACAGCCGGAGCAGCGGCAAGGGCGACAAGGGCGCGGTCGTGAAGGCCTGCGCGGACGGGAACTTCACCTGGTCCGACGTCAAGAAGACGGACCGGCTGACCGGTGTCTCCGAGGTCGAGTCGTTGGGCGAGGGCGGCGGCAGGCTGACGATGCGGCTGGAGCGGGTGTACACGCCGCGGCCGTCGGTCAGGACCACGGGACCGGCCGTCTCCTCGGCGGAGGTCCTCTTCTCGCTGGGCAAGAAGATCGGTGAGATCAAGACCGACGCCCGCACCCTTGCGGAGGCGGACGGCGAGACGTGGAGCTTCACCGATGTGAACGTCAAGGCCCCGGACATCAACGACGGCGCCACCGAGACCGACGGCGCCGGAAGGTTCGTGCACTTTGCCGGGGTGCGGGAAGTCACAGGAGACTTCAGTTACGCCTGCCCGGGCGGCAGGACCACAACAGGTCACGCGCGGACCTGGCAGGTCGATATCACCGGTGTCCTCGCATGCGACGAGCGGGCGGGTGACTCCGACCTCGCCGCCCAGGCCGCCCGGCGCTCCTGCGAGGAGGGGTCCCCGGCCACCCAGGACGCCTGACCCCACCCGCCCGGCGAGCCACCGCGGCAGCGGCCCCGTACCATGGGGTGAGGCCGTGGCATGTTCCGCCCGGCAGGGTCCGCGTACCACCGACGTACGCAGCAGGGCCGTCCTCACACTCCGGGAGAACGCCGCAATATGGCCACGCGCCACGACATCCGCAACGTCGCCATCGTCGCCCACGTCGACCACGGCAAGACGACCCTTGTCGACGCCATGCTGAAGCAGGCCGGTGCCTTCGCGGCGCACGCCGCAGAGTCGCTCGACGACCGAATGATGGACTCGAATGACCTGGAGCGTGAGAAGGGCATCACGATCCTGGCCAAGAACACGGCGGTGAAGTACCACCCCAAGGACGGCGGCGAAGTCGTCACGATCAACATCATCGACACCCCCGGCCACGCCGACTTCGGTGGTGAGGTCGAGCGCGGTCTGTCGATGGTGGACGCGGTCGTGCTGCTGGTCGACGCCTCCGAGGGCCCGCTGCCGCAGACCCGTTTCGTGCTGCGCAAGGCGCTCCAGGCCCGCCTGCCCGTCATCCTGTGCATCAACAAGACGGACCGCCCCGACTCGCGCATCGACGAGGTCGTGAACGAGGCGTACGACCTCTTCCTCGACCTCGACGCCGACGAGGACCAGATCGAGTTCCCCATCGTCTACGCCTGTGCGCGGGACGGTGTGGCCTCACTGACCAAGCCGGAGGACGGCACCGTCCCGGCCGACAGCGACAGCCTGGAGCCGTTCTTCTCCACGATCCTGTCGCACGTCCCGGCTCCGGAGTACGACGAGGAGGCCCCGCTCCAGGCGCACGTCACGAACCTGGACGCCGACAACTTCCTCGGCCGTATCGCGCTGCTCCGGGTCGAGCAGGGCGAGCTGCGCAAGGGCCAGACCGTCACCTGGATCAAGCGTGACGGCACGATGTCCAACGTCCGCATCACCGAGCTGCTGATGACCGAGGCGCTCACCCGCAAGCCCGCCGAGATGGCGGGCCCCGGCGACATCTGCGCCGTCGCGGGTATCCCGGACATCATGATCGGCGAGACCCTCGCCGACCCCGAGAACCCGATCCCGCTGCCGCTCATCACGGTCGACGAGCCCGCGATCTCGATGACCATCGGCACCAACACCTCGCCGCTGGTCGGCCGCGGCGGCACCGGCAAGGGGGCGGAGAACAAGGCCGCGGTCAAGGACCGCAAGGTCACCGCCCGTCAGGTCAAGGACCGCCTCGACCGTGAGCTCGTCGGCAACGTCTCGCTGCGGGTGCTCGACACCGAGCGTCCGGACGCCTGGGAGGTCCAGGGCCGTGGGGAGCTCGCGCTCGCCATCCTGGTCGAGCAGATGCGCCGCGAGGGCTTCGAGCTGACCATCGGCAAGCCGCAGGTCGTCACCAAGGAGGTCGACGGCAAGGTCTACGAGCCCGTCGAGCGCATGACCATCGACGTGCCCGAGGAGCACATGGGCGCGGTCACGCAGCTCATGGGTGTCCGCAAGGGCCGTATGGACAACATGTCGAACCACGGCTCCGGCTGGGTGCGCATGGAGTTCGTCGTGCCGTCCCGCGGTCTCATCGGCTTCAGGACCGAGTTCCTGACCGGCACGCGTGGCACCGGCATCGCGCACTCCATCCACGAGGGCCACGAGCCGTGGTTCGGCACGCTGACGACCCGTAACAACGGCTCGCTGGTCGCCGACCGTGCCGGTGCCGTCACCGCCTTCGCGATGACGAACCTCCAGGAGCGCGGCGTGCTGTTCACGGAGCCGGGCACCGAGGTGTACGAGGGCATGATCGTCGGTGAGAACTCGCGCTCCGACGACATGGACGTGAACATCACCAAGGAGAAGAAGCTCACGAACATGCGGTCGTCCTCGGCCGACTCCTTCGAGGCGATCGTCCCGCCGCGCAAGCTCTCCCTGGAGCAGTCCCTGGAGTTCTGCCGCGACGACGAGTGCGTGGAGGTCACCCCGGAGGCCGTGCGCATCCGCAAGGTGAACCTGGACGCCCGCGAGCGCGCCCGCGCCGCGAGCCGCGCCAAGCACGGCTGATTCCGGCACCCGCCGGGCCACCGGGCACCTTCGCCGTCATGGCGGGGGTGCCCGTCGCCGTCGTGGACGGCATAGGGAAAACCCTTCAATTGCCTCGGCGACCCCGCACCGGCGTGCCGTGCGCACTACCCTGCTGCGGGAGTGGCTTGTCCGACGGCTGTGCGGCGTGTGTTCGCGAGCTGTGCCGTCGGTGCCGGGGCCCGCGCCCCCTCGGACCGGCGAACGGCCTTGCCGCAGCGGCCTGTTGAAGGACCGTCACGCAGAGCCACCGGCTCTGGTGCACCGCGCGTGTGCACCGGGCGGAGTGAGTACGGCCGCCACGGTACGCGCAACTGGTTTTCTCCCCTCTCTCCGTCCGGAATGCGGACACCTGATCCCGATAGATGTGTAACAAGTCCGTTTCGCAGGGATCTTTCGGCAAACCGTTTGTCCGGATTTTGGAAGAAGTAGGCGGCAGGTGTGATCGAACCGAGACCTTAGGGGTGTGGTTCGGTCATGGTGCATGGCAGATAGTTAGGCGCGTAGAGCTCGGATCAACGGGTCGTTCGCTGTCAGGCGGCGGCGGTCCGCGAGCGCGGGGGCACCTGAACCTTTCCGGCTACCGGCGACGGGCGGTGGACGGTTGTGTGTCATGTGCTCCCCTTTGCGGTGAACCAATGGACTCATGAGGAGGAACCCATGCGCGGTGCCAAGAGCGCCAAGTGGGTCGCGATAGCGGCGGTTGTGGCTCTGGGCGCGACCGCTTGCGGCGGGGGAAGCAGCGACAGCGGCGACGACAGCAAGGCAGCGATCGACCCGAACGGCAAGTTCTCGATCGAGGTCGGCGAACCGCAGAACCCGCTGCAGCCGGCGAACACCATGGAGTCCAACGGCAGCATCGTGACGCGCGCCCTGTTCACCGGGCTCGTGGACTATGACTCGAGCGGCAAGATCGTCTACATGAACGCTCAGTCGGTCGACAGCAAGGACAACAAGACCTTCACGGTCAAGCTGAAGCCCGGCTGGAAGTTCCACGACGGCACCCCGGTGACCGCCGAGTCCTACGTCAAGGCGTGGAACTGGGCCGCTGCCCCGGCCAACAAGCAGACCAACAGCTTCTGGTTCTCGGACATCCAGGGCTACGCCGACGTCGCCCCCGAGAAGGGCAAGCCCAAGGCCACCGAGATGTCCGGCCTGAAGGTCGTCGACGACAACACCTTCACCATCACCCTCACCAGCCCGATCCCGTACTTCGTGTACAAGCTGGGCTACGAGGTCTTCTCGCCGCTGCCGGAGTCCTTCTACAAGGACCCGAAGGCCGCGGGCGAGAAGCCGGTCGGCAACGGCCCCTACAAGTTCGTCAGCTGGGACCACAAGAAGTCCATCGAGGTCGCCCGCTACGACGACTACCAGGGCTCGAACAAGGCCAAGAACGGTGGTGTGATCTTCAAGAACTACACCAACCTGGAGACGGCCTACGAGGACCTGAAGTCCGGCAACGTCGACGTCCTGCGTCAGCTCGCGCCGCGTGACCTTCCGGTCTACAAGGCAGACCTCGGCGACCGTGCCGTGGACCAGGCCTACTCCGCGGTGCAGACGATCGCCCCGGCCTTCTACACCAAGCAGTGGAAGGGCATCGACCCGAAGGTCCTGCAGGGCCTGTCGATGGCGATCGACCGGAACACCATCACGAAGACCGTGCTCCAGGGCACCCGTGAGCCCGCCACCGGCTGGGTCGCCAAGGGCGTTCTCGGCTACCAGCCGAGCCTGGGCACCGACATCTTCACGTACGACCCGGCCAAGGCCAAGAAGCTCATCCAGGAGGGTGGCGGCGTCCCGGGCAACAAGATCTCCATCCAGTTCAACGCGGACGGCGGTCACAAGGAGTGGGTGGAGGCCGTCTGCGGCTCCATCACCAAGGCCACCGGCGTCGCCTGCACCGGCGACTCCAAGGCCGACTTCCAGGCCGACCTCCAGGCGCGCGACGCGCAGGAGGTCAAGTCGATGTACCGCTCCGGCTGGGTGCTCGACTACCCGTTCAACGCCAACTTCCTCCGCGACCTGTTCGGCACCAAGTCGTCCGGCAACCAGAGCGGCTTCTCCAACAAGGAGATCGACACTCTGATCACGCAGGCCGACGCCGCCAAGACGCAGGAGGAGTCGGAGAAGCTGTACCAGGAGCTCGAGAAGAAGCTCCCCGAGTACATGCCGAGCATTCCGCTCTGGTACTACAAGGTCAACGCGGGCTACTCGGAGAAGGTCACCGGCGTCAAGTACGCCCAGGACGGCGACCCGATCCTGACCGGCGTTCAGGTCAAGAAGTAACCGCTACGGACCGTTGTCCCGGGCGCGGCGCGACCGCGCCCGGGGAACGGCAGCGGCCGGGGGGCCCTTTCCACACGCATCTTCAGGTGGTGCGCGAGGAAAGGGCCCGTCGGCTGCCGCTGCCGTGACTGACATGGAGGCACGATGGGGCGCTACGTCGCACGACGACTGCTCCAGATGATCCCGGTGTTCATCGGGACAACCCTGCTGATCTTTCTCATGGTCTACGCCCTGCCCGGTGACCCCGTGCGCGGCCTCTTCGGCGACAAGGCCGGCAGCCCGCAGGTCATCGCGGCGCTGAGACATGAGTACGGCCTGGACCAGCCGATCCTGGTGCAGTACTGGAACTACATGAAGGACATGATCCTTCACGGCGACTTCGGCACACAGATCGCCAGTGGCCGTCCCGTCACGGAGGTGCTGGGCGACGCCTTCCCGGTGACCATGCGTCTGGCGTCTCTCGCCTTCGCCATCGAGGTCGTCCTGGGCATCGCCCTGGGTGTGGTGGCGGGCCTGCGCGCCGGCCGGCTCACCGACAACGTGGTCCTCCTGATCACGCTGCTGTTCATCTCGGTCCCGGTCTTCGTCCTCGGCTTCATCGCCAAGCTGGTCTTCGCCGAGCAGCTCGGCTGGATGGACCCGAACGTCAACGACTCGACGGACTACGGCCAGTTGCTGATGCCGGCGATCGTCCTGGCGACCGCGTCACTGGCCTATGTGACGCGGCTGACCCGGACCTCGATCGCCGAGAACCGGCGCGCGGACTACATCCGCACCGCGATCGCCAAGGGTCTGCCGAAGAGCCGTGTGGTGGGCGTCCACCTCATGCGCAACTCGATGATCCCGGTGATCACCTACCTGGGCACCGACATCGGTGCGCTGATGGGCGGCGCCGTCGTCACCGAGGGCCTGTTCAACATCCAGGGTGTGGGCGGCACGATCTACGAGTCCCTGGTGCGCCGCGAGGGCACCACGCTGGTCGGCCTGGTGACGATCCTCGTCCTCATCTATCTCCTTGCCAACCTGCTCGTCGACCTGCTCTACGCGGTCCTTGACCCGAGGATTCGCTATGCCTGACGTGACCAAGACCGACGTCAAGACCGACGCGGCGGACCCGGTGGGAGCGGCACCCGTGGCGAAAGCCGCCGAGTCCAAACCGGAGAAGTCCCGCAGCCTGTGGGGCGACGCCTGGGCAGACCTGCGCCGCAGCTGGATCTTCATCGTCTCCAGCGTGCTGATCTTCTTCCTGCTGCTGATCACCTTCTTCCCCGGCTGGTTCACCAGCGCGCAGCCGGTCCTCGGTGACCTGTCCAACCACTACCTCCAGAAGCCCAAGCTGGGGGAGGTCGGCTCGCCCGACTGGCTCGGCTACGACCAGCAGGGCCGCAGCGTGTACGCCCGTGTCATCTACGGCACCCGGGCCTCCGTGGCGGTCGGCTTCGGCACCACCATCCTGGTCACCCTCGTGGGCAGCCTGGTCGGCATGATCGCCGGGTACTTCGGCGGGATCGTCGACTCGATCCTGTCGCGGCTGACGGACGTCTTCTTCGGCATCCCGTTCCTGCTCGGCACCATGGTCGTGCTGAACTCCTTCCCGGAGCGCACCACCTGGGTGGTCATCGGCGCCCTGGGCTTCTTCGGCTGGACGCAGATCTCCCGCGTGATGCGCGGTGCGGTGATCACCACCAAGCAGTCCGACTACGTCCAGGCCGCCAAGGCGCTGGGCGCGAGCACCCCGCGGATCATGTTCCGGCACATCCTGCCGAACACCATGGCCCCGGTGATCGTC
This sequence comes from Streptomyces lincolnensis, assembly GCF_021173675.1. GTDB lineage: Bacteria > Actinomycetota > Actinomycetes > Streptomycetales > Streptomycetaceae > Streptomyces > Streptomyces lincolnensis_B. Next base: position 382,437 of record NZ_JAIHON010000004.1, read on the forward strand.
GTCGCCACCATCTCGCTCGGTGTCTACATCGCCGCCGAGGCCACGCTGTCGTTCCTGGGCCTCGGCCTCAGTGGCGTGTCGTGGGGCAACGACATCTCCGACGGCGGCAACTCGATCCGTGTCGCCCAGTGGATCATGCTCTATCCGTCGATCATGCTCAGCATCACGGTGCTGGCATTCATCATGCTCGGTGAGGCCGTACGCAACGCCCTCGACCCGAAGATGCGCTGAGGGAGGCGTACGTGACGATCATCGAAGAAACAGCCGTACCCTCGCCGCGCGAGGGCGACGGCGGCCCGCTGCTCGAAGTGCGGGACCTGCACGTCGAGTTCCACACCCGCGAGGGCGTGGTCCGGGCGGTCAACGGCGTCAACTACAACGTGCACGCGGGCGAGACGCTCGCCGTGCTCGGTGAGTCGGGCTCCGGCAAGTCCGTGACCGCGCAGGCGATCATGGGCATCCTCGACATGCCGCCGGCGAAGATCCCGCAGGGCGAGATCCTCTTCCGCGGCGAGGACATGCTCAAGATGTCCGGTGAGGACCGCCGCAAGATCCGCGGCCGCCGGATCGCCATGATCTTCCAGGACGCGCTCAGCTCGCTGAACCCGGTGCTCTCCGTGGGCTACCAGCTCGGCGAGATGTTCCGCGTCCACCAGGGCCTGTCCAAGAAGGACGCCAAGGCCAAGGCGATCGAGCTGATGGACCGGGTGAAGATCCCGGCCGCCGCGGCCCGGGTCAACGACTACCCGCACCAGTTCTCCGGCGGTATGCGCCAGCGCATCATGATCGCCATGGCACTGGCCCTGGAGCCGGACCTGATCATCGCCGACGAGCCCACCACGGCTCTCGACGTGACGGTCCAGGCCCAGGTCATGGACCTGCTCGCGGAGCTCCAGCGCGAGTACAACATGGGTCTCATCCTGATCACCCACGACCTCGGCGTCGTCGCCGACGTCGCGGACAAGATCGCGGTGATGTACGCGGGCCGGATCGTGGAGCGCGCCCCGATCCACGAGCTGTACAAGCGCCCCGCGCACCCGTACACGCGGGGTCTGCTGGACTCGATCCCGCGCCTGGACCAGAAGGGCCAGGAGCTCTACGCGATCAAGGGCCTGCCGCCCAACCTGCTGCACGTGCCGACGGGTTGCGCCTTCAACCCGCGCTGCCCCAAGGCCCAGGACATCTGCCGTACGGACGTCCCGGACCTCTTCCCGGTCACCGAGCGGGACGGCGGCGAGCTGCCCGGCCGCGCCTCGGCGTGCCACTTCTGGAAGGAGACGATCCATGGCTGAGCTCAGCAAGAACGACGAGCCGCAGGACGCCACGCCGAACGTCTCCGACGTCGAGGTCGTGGACGCCCACTCCGAGACGGAGGCGGTGGCCGCGATCGAGGCGCCCGTGGAGCGCGGTGAGCCGATCCTCCAGGTGCGCAACCTGGTGAAGCACTTCCCGCTCACCCAGGGCATCCTGTTCAAGAAGCAGATCGGCGCGGTCAAGGCCGTCGACGGTGTCTCCTTCGACCTGTACCAGGGCGAGACCCTGGGCATCGTGGGCGAGTCCGGCTGCGGCAAGTCCACCGTCGCCAAGCTGCTGATGAACCTGGAGCGGGCCACCGCCGGCGAGATCTTCTACAAGGGCCAGGACATCACCAAGCTGTCCGGGCGCGCGATGAAGGCGGTCCGCCGGAACATCCAGATGGTGTTCCAGGACCCGTACACCTCGCTCAACCCCCGTATGACGGTGGGCGACATCATCGGCGAGCCCTTCGACATCCACCCCGAGGTGGCCCCGAAGGGCGACCGCCGCAAGCGCGTCCAGGAGCTCCTGGACGTCGTCGGCCTCAACCCGGAGTACATCAACCGGTACCCGCACCAGTTCTCCGGTGGTCAGCGCCAGCGCATCGGCATCGCCCGCGGCCTGGCCCTGAACCCCGAGATCATCATCTGCGACGAGCCGGTGTCGGCCCTGGACGTGTCCGTCCAGGCGCAGGTCATCAACCTGATGGAGCGACTCCAGGACGAGTTCAACCTCTCCTACATCTTCATCGCCCACGACCTGTCGATCGTCCGGCACATCTCGGACCGCGTCGGCGTGATGTACCTCGGCAAGATCGCCGAGATCGGCACCGACGAGCAGATCTACGACCACCCGACGCACCCCTACACCCAGGCGCTGCTGTCGGCGGTCCCGGTGCCCGACCCGGAGGCCCGCGAGGGCCGCGAGCGGATCATCCTCTCCGGTGACGTCCCCTCCCCGGCCAACCCGCCCTCCGGCTGCCGCTTCCGCACCCGCTGCTGGAAGGCCGAGGACAAGTGCGCCAACGAGGTGCCGCTCCTCGCGATCCCCGAGCGCTTCAAGACCTCGGACACCCCGGCCGCCCACGAGTCGGCCTGCCACTTCGCCGAGGAAAAGGACGTCGTCCACGCGGCCTGACGCCTTGCGCCACGGTTCCCGGCACCCTCACGGGGGTGCCGGGAACGGTGTTTCCAGGACCGAGGAAGGCACAGAAGGAACATGCTGCACCACGTGGAGCTGTGGGTCCCCGACCTGCCGAGGGCGGCGGGGGAGTGGGGCTGGCTGTTCGACCGGCTCGGCTGGACGCCGTACCAGGAGTGGGAGCGGGGGCGGAGCTGGCGGCGCGGGCGGACGTACGTCGTCGTGGAGCAGTCCCCGGCGATGAGCGGCGAGCGGCACGACCGCACACGGCCCGGCCTCAACCACCTCGCGTTCCACGCGGGTTCCCGGGACGAGGTCGACGCGCTCGCCGGGGCCGCCCCCGCACACGGCTGGCTGCCCCTGTTCGCCGACCGCTACCCGCATGCGGGCGGGCCGGATCACTACGCCGCCTATCTGGCCAACTCGGACGGCTTCGAGGTGGAACTGGTCGCCGAGGTCACGCCCTGATCGTCGCCCGAGCCCAATGACAAGCCACCTGTGCCTCCCCGCCCCCCGACAACACCCCGGGATCCTCGCCCCGGCAGGCGCTCGCCACCCCCGCTCGCTCCGCCTCCCCGCCCGCGAGTACCTGGCAGCGGGCGTGGAAGCGGCAGCCGGAGGGGATGCGGGAGGGGTCGGGGGGTTCGCCGGTGAGGACGACGGGGGCCTCGGGGGCCTCGGGGAGCACCGACAGCAGGGCCTGGGTGTAGGGGTGGCGGGGTGAGGTCAGGATCTGCTCGACATCACCCGTCTCCACGATCCGGCCGAGGTACATCACCGCGACCCGGTCGGCGATGTTCCAGGCCAGACCCAGGTCATGGGTCACCACCAGTGCCGACAGGCCCAGTTCGTCGCGGAGGCGGAGGAGGAGGGCCAGGATCTCGCCGCGTACGGAGGCGTCCAGGGAGGCCACCGGCTCGTCGGCGACGAGGAGTTCCGGTTCCAGGACCAACGCGCCCGCGATGACGACCCGTTGACGCTGACCGCCGGACAGCTCGTGCGGGTAGCGCAGGAAGAAGCGCTCCGGGGGACGGAGGCCCGCCCGGGAGAGGGCCTCGGACACCGCTGCCCGTTCGTCGCCGCCGTAGCCGTGGATACGCAGGCCCTCGGCGACCGCGTCGTACACCGTGTGCCGTGGGTTCAGTGACCCGGACGGGTCCTGGAGGACCAGTTGGACGCGCCGGCGGTACGCCTTGAGCGCGCGGGAGGTGTAGTCGAGCGGGCGGCCGTCGAAGACCACCCGGCCCTCCGTCGGCGGCACCAGTCCCAGCAGCGACCGCGCCAGGGTCGTCTTGCCGCAGCCCGACTCGCCGACCAGGGCCACGATCTCGCCGGGCCGGATGTCGAGGTCGACACCGTCGACGGCCCGGGCGGGCGGCGCGCCGCGCCGGCCCGGGAAGGTGATGTGGAGGCCTTCCACGCTCAGGAGGGTCATGGGGTGCTGCTCCTCGCCGCTTCCGCCTCGGGGGCGCCGGACGCCTCGTACACGTGCACACAGGCCGCCCGTCGGCCCGCGCCCGCCTCCCGCAGCGCCTGGTCGTCCTGGGAGCAGGAGTCCAGGGCCACCGGGCAACGCGGATGGAAGGCGCAGCCGGAGGGTACGGACACCGGGTCCGGTGGGTCACCGGGCAGGCCGCGCGGGGCGAACCGGGACGCGGGGTCGCCGATGCGCGGGAACGCCTCCGACAGGGCCTTGCCGTACGGGTGCAGGGCATCGTCGTAGACCTGACGGGCGGGGCCCTCCTCTACCACGCGTCCCGCGTACATGACCGCGAGGCGGTCGCAGGTGTCGGCGAGGACGGCCAGGTCGTGACTGATCATGATCAGGGCGAGGTCCTGGTCCGAGACCAGTCCCTCGATCAGGCGCAGGATCTGGGCCTGGATCATCACGTCGAGCGCGGTGGTCGGCTCGTCGGCGATGATCAGGCCCGGGTCGCAGGCCAGGGCCATGGCGATCATCACGCGCTGGCGCTGGCCACCGGAGAGTTCGTGCGGATACGACGACGCCCTCGCCGCCGGCAGCCCCACCTGCTCCAGCAGCTCACCCGCCCGCTTCTTCGCTCCCGCCGGTGTCGCCTTCCGGTGCAGAAGGATCGGCTCGGCGATCTGGTCGCCCACGCGGTGCACGGCGTTGAGGGAGTGCATCGCGCCCTGGAAGACGATGGAGGCGCCGGCCCAGCGGACCGCCCGCACCCGGCCCCACTTCATCGCCAGCACGTCCTCACCGTTCAGAAGGATCTCCCCGGTGACCCGGGTGCCGGAAGGCAGCAGCCGTAGCAGCGCCAGCGCCAGCGTGGACTTGCCGCAGCCCGACTCACCCGCGATGCCGAGCTTCTCCCCGGCCGCCAGGGACAGGTTCACACCCCGCACCGCGGCCGCCCCGCCCGGGTACGTCACCTCCAGGTTCCTGACGTCGAGGAGACTCAACGCGCCACCCCCAGCCTGGGATTGAGGACCGACTCCACCGCGCGCCCGCACAGCGTGAACGCCAGCGCCACCACCGCGATCGCGATGCCCGGCGGCACCAGGTACCACCAGTCGCCCGCGCTGACCGCTCCGGCCTCCCGCGCGTCCTGGAGCAGCCCGCCCCAGGACACCACCGTGGGGTCGCCGAGCCCGAGGAAGGCGAGCGTCGCCTCGGCGAGGATCGCGGAGGAGATGATCAGCGTGGTCTGGGCGAGGACCAGCGGCATGACGTTGGGCAGGACGTGCCGGCTCATGATGTGCCCGTGCCCGCCGCCCAGCGCCTTCGCCCGCTCGATGTACGGCCGTGACTCCACCGCCAGCGTCTGCGCCCGCACCAGCCGGGCCGTGGTCGGCCAGGTGGTGACACCGATCGCCAGGACGATCGTGCCGAGGGAACGGGACATCACCGTCGCGAGGGCGATGGCCAGCACCAGCGTCGGCATGACCAGGAACCAGTCCGTGATCCGCATGATCACCGTGGCGTACCGGCCGCGGAAGTGCCCGGCGGTGATGCCGATGAACGCCCCGATCGCCACCGACAGCACGGCCGCGAGCAGCCCGACGAGCAGCGACACGCGGGCGCCCCAGATGAGCAGGCCGAGCAGACTGCGCCCGAACCGGTCGGTGCCGAGCGGGAACTCGCCGCTCGGGCTCTCCAGCGGCTGCCCGGGCGCCCGGGTCACGCTCTGCACGTCGGAGCCGACGGTCAGCGGCGCGGTGAGCGCGAGCAGCGCGAACAGGGCAAGGGTGGCGAGCCCGAAGAGGCCCGCGCGATGGGTGCGGTACTGCTTCCAGAAGCGCGCGGCCGAGTGGCGCCTGCGCTGCCAGGCGAGGGCGCGCGGACTGGCAGCCGTTTCTGTCGTCATCGGCCCACCCTCGGGTCGAGCAGCGGATACACGAGGTCGGCCACGGTGTTCATCACGATCACCGCCGCGGCGAAGAAGAAGAACAACCCCTGCACCAGGGGCAGGTCCGGCACGCTCAGTGCCTGGTAGAACAGCCCGCCGAGCCCCGGCCAGGAGAACACGGTCTCGACCAGGATCACACCCGCGACCGTCCGCCCGAGGTTGACGAAGACCAGCGTCACGGTCGGCAGCAGCGCGTTCGGCACGGCATGCCGGCGCCGGACCAGGTCGTCCCGGAGTCCCTTGGCGCGGGCGGTGGTCAGATAGTCGCCGCCCATCTCGTCCAGCAGCGCCGAGCGGGTGACCAGCAGGGTCTGGCCGTACTCGACCGCGACCAGCGTGATCACCGGCAGGATCAGATGGTGGGCGACGTCGAGGACGTAGGCGAATCCCTCCTCGCCGCCCGACTCCATGCCGCCGGTCGGGAAGAGGCCCGGGATCGGGCCGATGCCGACGGAGAACACGATGATGAGCAGCAGGCCCAGCCAGAAGGAGGGGACGGAGTACAGGGTCAGCGCCAGGCCCGTGTTGAGCTTGTCCCCGAGCCCGCCGTGCCGCCAGGCCGCGCGGGTGCCCAGGAAGATGCCGAGGGCGGTGTAGAGGACGAACGCCGTGCCGGTCAGCAGCAGCGTGTTCGGCAGCGCCTCGGTGATCTTGTCGAGGACCGGGGCGCGGAACTGGTACGAGGTGCCGAGGTCACCGGTGAGCGCCTTGCCGCAGTAGTCGGTGAACTGCTGCCACACCGGCAGGTCGAGCCCGAACTCCCTTCGGTACGCGGCCAGTTGCTCGGCGGACACCGGGCGGCCGCCGGTCATGGTCTTGACCGGGTCGCCCGGGATCAGCCGGAACAGGAAGAAGCCGGTGACCAGGACGGCGAGCAGGGAGACGGCGGCACCGCCCACCTTCCCGGCGCCGTAGCGGAGATAGGCCGGGCCGGACGTGCGGCGGGCCGCCGGTTCCGTGAGAACCGGAGGAGCGGCGGCCTTCTGGAGGCTACTCACGGTCGTCGGCGGTGGCCCTGCGGCGCATCGCGAAGAACAGTCCGGCACCCACGAGGACCGCCGCTCCCACGGCGCCGCCGATGACGACACCGGTCGAGGAGGAGTCGTCGGATGAGCCGCCGGAGTCCGCCGGGACGGCCGACCACCAGCTCCAGTAGCCGTCCTGGCCGTAGATGTTGCCCGCCCCGCTCGGCATGGTCCGGATCGACTTGATCTGGTCGGTGCGGTAGGCCTCGACAGCGTTCGGGTACGCCATGACGTTCATGTACCCCAGGTCGTACAGCCGCGACTCCATCTGCTGGACGATCGCCGCCCGTTTGGCGGGGTCGTACTCGGCGAGCTGGCGGGCGTACAGGTCGTCGTACCGCTTGTCGCAGATGAAGTTGTCGGTGGCTCCGGTGTCCTTGGGGGTGGCGGGCAGGGCCGCGCAGGTGTGGATGGACAGGACGAAGTCCGGGTCGGGGTTGACGGACCAGCCGTCGAAGGCGAGGTCATAGGTGCCGGCGAGCCAGGGGTCGGAGACGTTGTCCAGGCAGTCGAGGCGTACGCCGATGCCGAGCTTGCCCCACCACTCCTTCAGGTACTGGCCGACCGCCTTGTCGTTGGGGTCGGTGGCGTGGCACAGGACGCGGTAGGTGATCGGCCTGCCGTCCTTGCCGAGGCGTTCGCCGGCGCTGTTCTTCCTGTAGCCCGCCCGGTCGAGGAGGGCCGCCGCCTGCTCGGGGTCGTAGGCGAGTTCCTGGCTCGCCGAGGGCTTGAAGAAGTACTGCGAGAAGCGGGGCGGGATGTAGCCCTGGCCCTCGACGGCGTGGCCCTGGAAGACCTTGTCGATGATCGTCTTGCGGTCCACGGCCATGAACAGGGCGTGCCGGACCCGCTGGTCCAGCAGGGAGGGGTGGCCGTCACCGAACTTCTGGCCGTTCCTCGCCTTGGCGCCGGGGTTGGTGGCGATGGCGTAGAAGCGGCGGCCGGGGGCGTCGTTGACCTTGATGTCGTCCGCGTTCTTCAGGGAGGCGGCCTGGGCGGGGGTCAGCGCCGGCTGGCCCGCGACGAAGGAGACCTCGCCCTTGCGCAGGGCGGCGACGGCCGCGTCCTGGTCCTTGTAGTAGCGGAAGACCAGCTCGTCGAACTTGGGCGCCCCGCGCCAGAAGCCCTTGTTGGCCTTGAGCCGGACGTAGCTGTCGGCCTTGTAGTCGGTGAGGACGAACGGGCCGTTGCCGACGATGGGGAACTTCTTGTCGTTGTTGAACTCGGAGAAGTCGCCGACCTTCTCCCAGACGTGCTTGGGCACGATCGGCACGTCGAGTGCGGTCATCGTGGCCTGCGGTTTCTTCAGCTTGATGACCAGCTGGGTGGGGCTGGGCGCGGTGACCTTCTCGAAGTTGGCGACGAAGCTGCCGTTGGCGGTGGCGGCGCCCTCGTCGGTCATCATCTTGGTGAAGGTCCAGGCGGCGTCCTCGGCGGTGGCCCGCTGTCCGTCGGACCACTTGGAGTTCGAGCGGATCGTGTAGGTCCAGGTCAGCTTGTCCGGGGACGACTCCCACTTGGTGGCCAGGCCCGGGACGGCGTGGGCGTCCTTGGGGTCGTAGTTGGTCAGATATTCGTACGTCAGCCGGTGGATGCTGGTGCTGAGCAGCCGGCTGGCGAGGAACGGGCTGAGCGAGTCGACGCTCTGGGCGACGGCGACCGTGAGGACCTTGTCGCCGTCCGCGGCGGCGGCCTGCCGGGGGGCCGGGTCGAGCGGGGTCGCGAGCCCGGCCGAGAACACCAGGGCGGCGGCACCGGCGGTGGCGACGAGCCGGACCGTGCGGGGTCGTGATCGCGGGCCCTTCGGGCCCCTGCCGTGGACGTGTGTGCTCATGGGTCGTGACCTCGCGTCATCGCTCGCACAGAAACGGCTTGTCGGACTGCTGGATCGGACCTGGGGCCGGTGATTGATGAGTGTGTCTACCAGTGGCGCTCCGCGGGCGTCAACGGGGCACGACAGCCCATGTGGCCTGCGGAAACAACGAACTGACGTACGCGTGTCAGCCATTGGTCCACACCGGTGAAGAGCCGCTGGTGGAGAGTTGACGGCGTGTCGGGGGCCGCACGCAGCGACGCCCCGCCGGACCGGGGTCCGACGGGGCGTCAGGTGGGTGTCGGCTACCGGTAGCCTCCCGTGTTACCGGTCTCCGTCACCGCCGTGGGCTCAGCTGTACTGGATGCCCCACAGGTTGTTGTTGCGCTTGACCGGGGCCACGATCCCGGACTTCTTCCAGACCTTGACCTTCTTGCAGGTCTGCGAACCGGTCGGCTGGAGACGGTACTTGGTCACGCTGAAGCCCTTGGCCTCGTGGTACATCATCAGGCGGCCCTTGGTCTTGCCCGCCTTCTTCTTCACCGTCGCGGAGTACGTCCAGGTGTCCGACTTCGACCAGGTCTTGCCGACCGAGACGCTGAACGAGGTGGATGCCTTCGCAAAGATGACCCCCGCCTCGGCGCCGATGGTGGCGGTGCCCGTCGCGGTCCAACTGCCCGTCTTGTTCTTCGCGTAGCTGATGGTCACGCCCGGCTTCGCCCAGTCGCTGTGGACGTTGGTCGGCTTCCACACCGTCTTCTTGTCGCCGATGGAGTAGATCGGGTCGTCGGAGCAGACGATGCCCGCGGCGGCCGGGGCCGCGGAGACGGCGACGACTCCACCCGTGAGCAGGGCGGTGGAGAGGACCGCACCGATGGCACGCTTCATGAATCACCTTCCGGAGACTGATCTCTGCCCGAACGTGATCTTGTTCGGAACACGACAGATCATTCACTCGACGGCTGCGGGAGCAAAGGGTTTTGAGCGAATCTTGAGCTTGATCATCTGGTTCCCGGGTATACGTGAAAATTTCCTCCGGCATGCTGCACATACCGCTCTCACCTGGATGGATGACCTCCGGATGAGGGACGGCCGACCCGGACGGGTGCCGAGAACATGTGGTTCCTCATGACTGTGTGGATATTTGGCGCAAAGACCCTGCGCTCAGCTGCCCGGCGGCACAGCGCACTCATGAGGAGGCATCCATGCGCGGAGCCACGCACGCCAGATGGGCCGCGGGCGCGGCGGCCGTAGCCCTCGCGGCGACGGCCTGCGGGGGCGGCGGCAGCGACGGCGACAGCGGGGGTGGCGACAGCGCCGCCGTGCTGAGCTCCTCCTGGGGCGACCCGCAGAACCCGCTGGAGCCGGCCAACACCAACGAGGTGCAGGGCGGCAAGGTCCTCGACATGATCTTCCGGTCCCTGAAGAAGTACGACCCGGAGACCGGCAAGGCCGAGGACATGCTCGCCGAGAAGATCGAGACGAGCGACTCCCAGAACTTCACCGTCACCGTCAAGCCCGGCTGGACCTTCAGCAACGGCGAGAAGGTCACCGCCAAGTCCTTCGTGGACGCCTGGAACTACGGCGCGAGCCTGAAGAACAACCAGAAGAACGCGTACTTCTTCGGCTACATCGACGGCTACGACAAGGTCCACCCCGAGGACGGCGGCAAGCAGAGCGCCGACACCCTCTCGGGCCTGAAGGTCACCGGCGAGCGGACCTTCACCGTCAAGCTCAACCAGAAGTTCTCGACCTTCCCCGACACCCTCGGCTACCCCGCCTACGCCCCGCTCCCGCGGGCCTTCTTCACCGACCACGCGGCCTGGGTGAAGAAGCCGGTCGGCAACGGCCCGTACACCATCGAGTCGTACACCAAGGGCTCGCAGATGGCCCTGAAGAAGCGGGACGACTACCCCGGTGAGGACAAGGCGCAGAACGGCGGGGTGACCCTCAAGGTCTACACCGACAACAACACCGCCTACACCGACCTGATGGCCGGCAACCTCGACCTGGTCGACGACGTCCCCGCCTCGCAGCTCAAGAACGTCCAGAGCGACCTGGGGGACCGGTACATCAACACCCCCGCCGGCATCATCCAGACCCTCGCCTTCCCGTTCTACGACGCCAAGTGGAACAAGGCGGGGATGGAGAAGGTCCGCACGGGGCTGTCCATGGCCATCAACCGCGACCAGATCACCGAGACGATCTTCCAGAAGACCCGCACCCCCGCCACCGACTGGACCTCCCCGGTCCTGGGCGAGGAGGGCGGCTTCAAGGAGGGCCTGTGCGGCGACGCCTGCGCGTACAAGCCAGACGAGGCCAAGAAGCTGATCGAGGAGGGCGGCGGGCTCCCCGGCGGTCAGATCAAGATCACGTACAACGCGGACACCGGCTCCCACCGGGAGTGGGTCGACGCGGTCTGCAACTCCATCAACAACGCCCTCGACAACGACAAGGCGTGCGTCGGCAACCCGATCGGCACCTTCGCGGACTTCCGCAACCAGATCACCGACCGGAAGATGCCCGGCCCGTTCCGCGCCGGCTGGCAGATGGACTACCCGCTCATCCAGAACTTCCTCCAGCCGCTCTACTACACCAACGCCTCCTCCAACGACGGCAAGTGGACGAACAAGGACTTCGACCGGCTCGTGAACGAGGCCAACGCCGAGACCGACACCGCCACGGCGGTGGAGAAGTTCCAGGAGGCCGAGAAGGTCCTCCGGGACGCCATGGGCGCCATCCCGCTCTGGTACCAGAACGGCAGCGCCGGCTACTCGGAGCGGCTCTCCGACGTCAAGCTCAATCCCTTCAGCGTCCCGGTCTACAACGAGATCAAGGTCGGCTGAGGCGGCGTCATGGGACGGTACGTCGTCCGGCGCCTGCTCCAGATGATCCCGGTGTTCGTCGGGTCCACGCTGCTGATCTTCCTCATGGTGAACGTGATGGGCGACCCCGTCGCGGGCCTGTGCGGCGAGCGGCAGTGCGACCCGGCGACGGCTGCCCAGCTCAAGCGGGAGTTCGGCCTCGACAAGCCGGTGTGGCAGCAATACCTGACCTACATGGGCAACGTCTTCACCGGCGACTTCGGCACCGCGTTCAACGGCCAGAAAGTCACCGAGTTGATGTCGACGGCGTTCCCCGTCACCATCCGGCTGACCATCGTGGCCATCCTCTTCGAGATCGTCATCGGCATCGTGCTGGGCGTCGTCACCGGCCTGCGCCGCGGCCGTCCCATCGACACGGCGGTGCTGCTGCTCACCCTCGTGGTGATCTCGGTCCCCACCTTCGTCACCGGTCTGCTGCTCCAGCTCCTCCTCGGCGTCGAGTGGGGCTGGATCAAGCCCTCGGTGTCGACGGACGCCACCTTCGACGAGCTGATCGTGCCCGGCCTGGTCCTCGCGTCCGTGTCACTGGCGTATGTGACCCGGCTGACCCGCACCTCCATCGCGGAGAACAGGCGCAGCGACTACGTCCGTACGGCGGTGGCCAAGGGCCTGCCCCGCCGCCGGGTCATCACCCGCCACCTGCTGCGCAACTCCCTGATCCCCGTGGTCACCTTCATCGGCACCGACATCGGCGCCCTGATGGGCGGCGCCATCGTCACCGAGCGGATCTTCAACATCCACGGCGTCGGCTACCAGCTCTACCAGGGCATCCTGCGCCAGAACACCCAGACCGTCGTCGGCTTCGTGACCGTCCTGGTCCTGGTGTTCCTGGTCGCCAACCTTCTCGTCGACCTCCTCTACGCCGTCCTCGACCCCAGGATCCGCTATGCCTGAGCCGCTGCCGCAGGAGCCGTTCAAGTCGGGCGGGGGCCGGGCGCCCGAGGACGGCGTGATCGCCGCGACCGGGATGGGCGGGGCGATGGACCTCGCGACGAGCGAGGGCGAGACGCTGGAGCGCGGCCCCGGCCCCGGCGACGGCCCGTCGGGCAGACCCCGCTCCCTGTGGTCCGACGCCTGGCGCGACCTGCGCCGCAACCCCGTCTTCATCATCTCCGGCCTGGTGATCCTCTTCCTGGTCGTCATCTCCCTGTGGCCGTCCCTGATCGCCTCCGGCAACCCCCTCAAGTGCGACCTCGCCAAGGCCCAGGAGGGATCCCAGCCCGGCCACCCCTTCGGCTACGACGGCCAGGGCTGCGACGTCTACACGCGCACGGTCTACGGCGCCCGTACGTCCGTCACGGTCGGCGTCTGCGCCACGCTCTTGGTGGCGATCCTCGGCTCGGTGCTGGGCGGACTCGCCGGGTTCTTCGGCGGGTTCTGGGACTCGTTCCTGTCCCGGATCACCGACATCTTCTTCGCGATCCCGGTCGTCCTCGGCGGCCTGGTCCTGCTGTCCGTCGTCACCAGCAGCACCGTCTGGCCGGTCATCGGCTTCATGGTGCTGCTCGGCTGGCCGCAGATCTCCCGGATCGCCCGCGGCTCGGTCATCACCGCCAAACAGAACGACTACGTCCAGGCGGCCCGCGCCCTGGGCGCCTCCAACTCCCGCCTGCTGCTGCGCCACATCACCCCCAACGCGGTGGCCCCGGTGATCGTCGTGGCGACCATCGCGCTCGGTACGTACATCGCGCTGGAGGCGACCCTGTCCTACCTCGGCGTCGGCCTGAAACCGCCCACGGTCAGCTGGGGCATCGACATCTCCGCCGCCTCCGCCTACATCCGCAACGCCCCCCACATGCTCCTCTGGCCCGCCGGCGCCCTCGCCCTCACCGTCCTCGCCTTCATCATGCTCGGCGACGCGGTCCGCGACGCCCTCGACCCGAAGCTGAGGTGAGCGGTGTGCGGTGGGGCGTACGCGAGGGGTGCCGGGGATTCGGTCGCGAGGGCCGGTCGTCGCGCGCCATCGGGCCGGCCGTGTGTGGGCCGGGCGGGGCCGGTGGTCACCGTATCGGCGTTCATCCGCTCGGCGGCCCCCGCGCGCGACGCCCTCGGCCCGAGGCCGATGCGAGCGGCGGGCGGCGTGCGGCGTCCCGGGCGACGGCCTCGGCCGAGCCCGGGGTGTGCGGAGTGCTGCCGCTCGACATGCGTCACGTTCTACGACCCGAAGCCGAGGTGAGCCGTCGTCATGCTGCTCGAAGTGCGTGACCTGCAGGTGGAGTTCCGGACCAGGGACGGGGTCGCCAAGGCGGTCAACGGGGTCACCTACGGCGTGGACGCCGGGGAGACGCTCGCGGTGCTGGGTGAGTCCGGCTCCGGGAAGTCGGTGACCGCGCAGGCGGTGATGGGCATCCTCGACATCCCGCCCGGGCGGATCACCGGTGGCGAGATCCTCTTCCAGGGCCGGGGCCTGCTGAAGCTGAAGGAGGAGGAGCGGCGCAGGATCCGCGGCGCGGAGATGGCGATGATCTTCCAGGACGCGCTGTCCTCGCTGAACCCCGTGCTCAGCGTCGGCGACCAGCTCGGCGAGATGTTCGTGGTGCACCGGGGCATGTCCCGCAAGGACGCGCGGACGAAGGCCGTGGAGCTGATGGACCGGGTCCGCATCCCGGCGGCCAAGGAGCGGGTGCGGGACTATCCCCACCAGTTCTCCGGCGGTATGCGCCAGCGCATCATGATCGCGATGGCGATGGCCCTGGAACCGGCCCTGATCATCGCCGACGAGCCGACGACGGCCCTGGACGTGACGGTCCAGGCCCAGGTGATGGAGCTGCTCGCCGAGTTGCGGCGCGAGTACCACATGGGCCTGATCCTCATCACCCACGACCTGGGCGTGGTCGCGGACGTGGCCGATCGGATCGCCGTGATGTACGCGGGCCGGATCGTCGAGTCGGCCCCCGTCCACGACATCTACAAGGCCCCCGCCCACCCGTACACCCGCGGCCTCCTGGAGTCGATCCCGCGCCTGGACCAGAAGGGCCAGGAGCTCTACGCCATCAAGGGCCTGCCGCCCAACCTCATGGACATCCCGCCCGGTTGCGCCTTCCACCCGCGCTGCCCGATGGCCCGGGACGTCTGCCGCACCGACGTACCGCCGCTGTACGAGGTCGACGAGGACCGGGGCAGCGCCTGCCACTTCTGGAGGGAGTGCCTGCATGGCCTCGACGGCTGAGCCGATTCTCCAGGTGAGCGGACTGGTCAAGCACTACCCGCTCACCCGGGGCATCGTCTTCAGGAAACAGGTCGGCGCGGTCAAGGCCGTCGACGGCGTCGACTTCGCCCTCGGCAAGGGCGAGACCCTCGGCATCGTCGGCGAGTCCGGCTGCGGCAAGTCCACGGTCGCCAAGATGCTGGTCAACCTGGAACGGCCGACGGCGGGCGAGATCCGCTTCAAGGGCGAGGACATCACCAAGCTGTCCGGCAAGGCCCTGAAGGCGGTCCGCCGGAACATCCAGATGGTGTTCCAGGACCCGTACACCTCCCTCAACCCCCGGATGACGGTGGGCGACATCATCGGGGAGCCGTACGACATCCACCCCGAGGTGGCCCCGAAGGGCGACCGGCGCCGCAAGGTCCAGGACCTCCTGGACGTCGTCGGCCTCAACCCCGAGTACATCAACCGCTACCCGCACCAGTTCTCCGGCGGCCAGCGCCAACGCATCGGCATCGCACGCGGGTTGGCGCTCCGCCCGGAGGTCATCGTCGCCGACGAACCGGTCTCGGCCCTGGACGTCTCGGTCCAGGCGCAGGTCATCAACCTGATGGACCGTCTCCAGGGCGAGTTCGACCTCTCCTACGTCTTCATCGCCCACGACCTGTCGATCGTCCGGCACATCTCGGACCGCGTCGGCGTGATGTACCTGGGCCGGATCGTAGAGATCGGCAAGGACGCCGAGATCTACGACCATCCCACGCACCCCTACACCCAGGCGCTGCTGTCCGCCGTCCCCGTCCCCGACCCGGAGGCCCGCGAACACCGCGAGCGGATCATCCTCACCGGGGACGTGCCCTCCCCGACGAACATCCCCTCCGGGTGCCGCTTCCGCACCCGCTGCTGGAAGGCCCAGGAGCGCTGCGCCCTGGAGGTGCCGGCCCTCGCCGTGCCCGCGGAGTTCCGGCTCACCACCGGGCCCACGGCCCACGACTCGGCCTGCCACTTCGCCGAGGAGAAGCAGGTGGTGCCCCCGGAAGACCCGTCGGACGATCTTGCAAAAGGTCGGGAATAGCATCCCAAATGCACAGAAAACTCGTTAACACACAGGCAACTTGGCCGACCCGATCTCGATATACGGACGGTTCACTCTGAACGACGTACGGCCGTGCGGGTGCCGTAAACGGACCGGGGCGCGCCATGTCGCCCCGGTCCGTTGCCGTGTCACCGGGAGATCCCGGTCGGCTCAGGCCGGTCCCAACGCCCGCTTGAGGAAGTCGACCTGAAGCAGCAGCAGGTTCTCCGCGACCTGTTCCTGCGGGGTCATGTGGGTGACGCCCGACAGGGGCAGCACCTCGTGGGGTCGCCCCGCGGCCAGCAGCGCGGAGGACAGCCTGAGGGCGTGGGCGAAGACGACATTGTCGTCGGCGGTGCCGTGGACGATGAGCAGCGGGCGGTGCGGTTCCACGGGAGCGGAGAGGCCCTCGTCCGTCACCAGGGAGCTCTTGGCGTACGCCTCGGGGTTCGCCGCCGGGTCGCCGAGGTAGCGCTCGGTGTAGTGGGTGTCGTAGAGCCGCCAGTCCGTGACGGGGGCACCCGCGATGCCCGCGTGGAAGACGTCCGGGCGGCGCAGGACGGCGAGCCCGGCGAGCCAACCGCCGTAGGACCAGCCGCGGATGGCCACGCGGGAGAGGTCCAGGGGATACCGCCGGGCCAGGTCCTCCAGCGCCTCGACCTGGTCGTCCAACGACACCGTGAAGTCCTCGTGGAGCGCCTTCTCCCAGGCGGGGGAGCGGCCCGGGGTGCCCCGGCCGTCGGCGACCACGACCGCGAAACCCTGGTCCGCGAACCACTGGGAGGTGAGGTGGGTGTTGTGGGCGGCGAGCACCCGGGGGCCGTGCGGACCACCGTAGGGATCGAGCAAAACCGGAAGAGGGGCATCCTCTTGGTAGTCCTGTGGCATAAGCACGGCGCATGGGATTCGGCGTGCGCCCCCCTCGGTGAGGGTCACGCGCGGGGACATACCGGGATGTTCGGCGTGCGACGCCACCGTCGCGACCGGCTTTCCGTCGCGCAGGACCTGTGCCCGCGCCCCCGGCCGGTCGAGCGTCGCCGACACCAGGACCGTCACGCCCCCGGCGCGCACCGCCGAGTGCACGCCGGGTTCCTGTGACGCGCGCTCCATGCCGAGCTCGTTCACCCGGTAGACGTGCACCTCGCCCGTCTCGGGCCGCTCGGCGCCCTCTCCGGCCGACGCCGAGACCAGCACGTCGTCGTCCGAGACGTCGAGCACGGCACGGACGTGCAACTGCGGGCCCGTCAGCGGGCGTTCGCCCACCGCCAGCACCCGCGCGCCGCCCTCGTCCGCGACACGCACGAGCTGCCCGGACGGACTCCAGCTCGGTACCCCGGCGAAAAGATCAAGCCAAATTGGATCTTCGTCCGCGTGCACCATCCGGGTCGCCCCGGTCGCCGGATCCACGGCGAGGTACAACTGACTGCGCTGGTCGCGCGCTTGTACGAGCAGCAGGGGTGCACCCGCCGCTGACCAGTGCACATGCGCCAGATAGGGGTAACGGGCCCAGTCCCAGACAACCTCCGTGCGCATCCCGTCCAGGTCGATCAGGAACAGCCGGACGTCCGCGTTGTCCGTCCCCGCCGCCGGGTACGGCACGTGCTGCGGCTCACGATCCGGATGCGCCGGGTCGGAGATCCACCACCGTCGCACCGGCGTGTCGTCCACGCGCGCCACCAGCAGCCGGTCCGACTCCGGCGACCACCAGAACCCCCGCGACCGGCCCATCTCCTCCGCCGCGATGAACTCCGCGAGCCCGTAGGTCACGTGCTCCGCGTCCGGCTCGGCGAGCGCCCGGTCGCCCCCACCCTCGGCCCCGACGACCCAGAGGGCGCCCTGGACGACGTAGGCGATGTGCCGGCCGTCGGGGGAGGGGCGCGGGTCGATCACCGGGCCCGGGGCGGGGAGTTCGCGTGCCGTCCCGGCCCGCAGCTCCGCCGTGAAAAGCCGCCCGGACAAGGCGAAAGAGGCCAGCTCGACGGTTGTGTCGGTGGCGTAGCCGACGATGCCGGCGCCACCCTCGCGACTGCGTTCCCGGCGGGCCTTCTCCGCCGCGGAGAGGTGCTCGTCCGCGCCGCCCAGGAGGGCGCGCGGGTCCGCCGCCACGCGCTCCCGGCCGTCCGAAAGGTCCAGTACCCACAGGGAGTTGGCCCGGTCCGTGCCCGAGGACGAGCGCAGGAACGCGACCCGCGAACCGTCGGGCGCCACGCTGAACGCGCGCGGCGCGCCGAGCGTGAACCGCTGGGTACGGGCGTGGCGGCGGGGGAAGGAGTCAGCCTCGGTCGTCATGCCCCGACCATATTGGCCATGCGCCCCCTTGTGCGGCCGTGCGCCGACCGATGCGCACGTACGGATAGTTATGATCACTAGCGCATAGTGGGTATGAACCTGCTGGTTGATGCATGGATTTATCTGCCCCCATAGGTCCGTTCCCGTCCGACCCCCCACGTCCCTGGGTTCTTTGGAGGTGAGCCGCCGTGGCACTCTCGATTTCGGCGGTGGTGCTGCTGGCGATCGTCGTCTTCCTGCTGATCAAGAAATCAGGACTGAAGGGCGGGCATGCGGTCGTGTGCGTCCTGCTCGGCTTCTACCTGGCTTCCTCGACCGTCGCCCCGACGATCAGTGAGCTGACGACGAACATCGCGGGCATGATCGGCAGTATCAAGTTCTGACCCCGCGGCCGGGTTCCCGGCCGCGCACGTACGAAACGGGCCCATGCCGCCGGCGACGGCGAGCGGCGTGGGCCCGCTGCCGCGCCCGCTGTCGGTGCCGCCTCGTAGGGTGGACCCATGACGGAACCACCCGCCCGGCGCCTCCTCCTGGTGCACGCGCACCCGGACGACGAGTCGATCAACAACGGCGCGACCATGGCCAGGTACGCGGCCGAGGGTGCCCGGGTGACGCTGGTCACCTGCACACTCGGCGAACACGGCGAGGTCATCCCGCCCGAGCTCGCCCACCTCAGCGGCGCCGCCCTCGGCGAGTACCGCCTGCGGGAGCTCGCCCAGGCGATGCGCGCGCTCGGTGTCGAGGACTTCCGTCAGCTGGGCGGGGCGGGCCGCTACCGGGACTCCGGGATGATGGGCCTGCCGGACAACGACGACCCCGCGTGCTTCTGGCAGGCCGACGTCGAGGAGGCCGCCGCGTCCCTCGTCGAGGTGATCCGCGAGGTACGGCCCCAGGTCCTCGTCACCTACGACCCGAACGGCGGCTACGGCCACCCCGACCACATCCAGGCCCACCGCGTCGCCATGCGCGCCGCGGAACTCGCCGAGGAGGCCGGCCTCGGGATCGCCAAGGTCTACTGGAACCGCGTCCCGCGCTCCGTGGCCGAGGAGGCCTTCGCCCGGCTGGGACGGGAGCTGCCGGAGCTGCCCTTCGCCAAGGCGGCCGTCATCGACGACGTACCGGGCGTGGTGGACGACGAGCGGATCACCACCGAGATCGACGGCACCGCGCACGGCACCGGGTACGCCGCCGCCAAGGCCGCCGCGATGAGCGCGCATGCCACGCAGATCACCGTGGCCGAGCCCTACTTCCTGCTCTCGAACGAACTCGCGCAACCCCTGTTCACCACCGAGTACTACGAGTTGGTGCGCGGAGAACGGGCAGGCGAGAGGGAGACCGACCTGTTCGCCGGTATCCATGGAGCCGGTGTCGAGGAGGCGTCATGAGTGCCACGGACCGTTCCTCGATGCTGGCACAGCCGCTGCAGCGCCCCTCCCTCGGCCGGGCCGCCCTCTACCTGGGTCTGTTGGTGCTGGGTGCCGTGGTCGGCGTGGCCGGGGCGCTGGTCCAGGCGGGCTGGTTCCCGGGCGGGCTGCTCCTCGCGCTGGCCGGCGAGGCCGGGCTGCTGCTCGGCGGGGCGCGGGCCGCGAACAGCCGGGGCGGTGCCGTCGCGCCCGCCGCCGGCTGGATGATCGCGGTCGTCCTGCTCACCGCCAGCCGGCCGGAGGGCGACTTCGTCTTCGCCGCGGGAAGCGGCTCCTACCTCTTCCTGCTCGGAGGTATGGCAGTCGCTGTGATCTGCGCCACCCTTGGCCTGGGGCGGCAACCGGGCGGCGACGGCGTCCGACTTGGCAAGTGACGTACCACTTCGCCTGACCGAGTCCGTGCGAGTCCCGTGTGGGTTTCCCCATCGGTCGTGGGATACGCGTGAGAAGTGGCCAGTATGGTGGTGCGCGCCGCCGAGTCGCCCGAGAGAGGTCGTAACGCGGGCGGCGGAGCCAACCGGGAGAACCTGCCTTGAGTCGTGAAACTGACACTCCGTCCTCCGGGCCCAACGGGCGCGGCGGAGCCGCATACCCCTCCGGCACGCCGCCGTACGGGACGCCCGTGGCTCCCGACGGCGGTCCGGACGCGGGCCGTTCGGCCACGCAGCCGGAGGAACGCAAGACCGAGACCACGCTGACCACCCGGATCCGGATCAACATCCCCGGATCGCGGCCCATTCCGCCGGTGGTCGTGCGCCAGCCCGTCGGTGACAGCGAGAGCGCCGACGACACCCGTGCGGACGCCGAGGCGTCGGCGCCGGGTGCCGGCGCCTCCACGGGCACCGTTGAGATGCCCGCCGAGCCCGCGCCCGCCGAGGAGAAGGCGAGCGACTGGTTCGCGCCGCGCAAGTCCGGCCCGGCCAAGGGCGGTCCGGCCGGCGGCTCCACCAACGGGGCCGGTCTGCCCGGCGGTTCGGCGGCCGGCGCTCCCGGCGCGGGTCCCTCCGGCGCGGCGGGCGGTGCCCGACCCGGTGGTGCCAGGCCCGGTGGCGTGGTCGGCTCCATGAGCGTGCCGGGCGGTTCCCGCTCCGGCGGTACGAACGGCTCGGGGCTCCCCGGCGCCACCGGCGGCCCGGTGGCCCCCGGCCACGGCGGCGGCACCGGCTCCTTCGACGTGACCGAGGCGCTGGGCGGCTCCCGCCCCGGCCAGAACGGCTCCGAACCGCGCCGCGACGAGCTGCCGTACTTCGCGGAGAACGGCGGCGGCCAGAACGGCGGCCAGGACGGTGGTCGGAGCAACGGCCAGGGCCCGGGTTCGCAGAGCCCCCTGAGCGCCTACGACCAGGACCTCGGCGCCTACGGCGACCAGAACGGCCAGAACGGCCAGAGCCCGTACGGCGGTCAGGGCGGCCTCGGCGGCCCCCACGACCCCAGCGGTTACCACGGGCCGAACGGTTCCGGCGGCCCGGCGGGCCCGCACGGCCCCGCGGGCCCGACCGGCGGACCGGTCACCGGCGACGGCCCGATGGTCCCGCCCGCCGGCCCCGGCTCCGACCCCTTCGGAGGCTCCCGCGACTTCAACGGCCCCGACGGCTTCGCGGGCCCCGGCGGCCCGTCCGGCCCCGGCGGCTCGAATCCGCTCGGCGGTCCTTCCGGTGTCTCCGGCCCTTCCGGCCCCGGCGGCTCCAACCCCCTCGGCGGTCCTTCCGGCCCCGGCGGCCCGAGCGGCTCCACCGGCGTCCGTGGCCCCGGCGGCTCCGACCCGTTCGCCGGTCCGGGCGGTCCGGGCGGTCCAGGCGGTCCAGGCGGTCCAGGCGGTCCGGGCGCACCCGGTGGGCCGGGCGGCCCCGGTGCCCACGGCGCCCCGGGCCCCGGCACCGCCCCCGGCGCCCACGCCGCCGGCCTCGGCCCCGGTGGGGGGCTCAGTGACGACACCGCGATCCTCACCCCGCAGAAGCCGGCCCCCGAACCCGGCCCGCACGGCTACGGCGGGGCCGCGGACAACGTCTCCGGGCACACCGTCACCAGCGGCATCCCCGTCGTCCCGGCCGACCGCGCCGCGGCGTTCGGGTCCGGCGCGCCCGCCGACGGCTCGACCACGCAGGCCACCCCGAAGTTCCCGGAGCCGGCCGCGCAGCCCGCGCCCGCGGCGATCCCCGCGCCCAAGAAGAAAAAGGGGCGCAGCAAGGTCGGCCTGCTCGTCGGCGGCCTGATCGTGATCGGCGGTGGCGTCTACGGCGCCGGGCTGCTCATGAACCACTCCGACGTGCCCAAGGGCACCACCGTGTTCGGCGTCGAGATCGGCGGCGGCACCCGCGACGACGCCGTGGAGAAGCTCAACAAGACCTTCGACGGCCGGGTCAACAAGGACCTGAAGCTCTCGGTCGACGGCAAGACGGTCACGCTCAAGCCGGACCAGGCCGGGCTCCAGTTCGACATGGCGGCCACGGTGAGCACGGCCGCGAAGAGCGACTACAACCCGGTGTCCGTGGTCGGCTCGCTCTTCGGACAGCACCGGGTCGTGGAGCCGGTCATGCCGGTCGACCAGGAGAAGCTCCAGGCGGCCCTGGAGGACGCCGCGGGCGGCGCCGGCTCGGCCAGCGACGGCACGATCAAGTTCGAGTCCGGCAAGGCCGTCGCCGTGTACGGCAAGGCGGGCAAGGGCATCGACGTCGCCAAGTCGACCACCGCGGTCGAGGAGGCGTACCGCACCCAGGTGGAGACCGGCTCGGCCTCCGCGGTGCCGCTGCCGACCGTCACCAAGCAGCCGACGATCTCGAACGCCGAGGTCGACCGGATGATGAAGGAGTTCGCCGAGCCCGCGATGTCGGCCAACGTCGTCGTGGAGACCGACGCCGCGCACAGCATCCCGCTCGGCGCCCTGTCGCTGCCGAAGATCCTCGGCGTCAAGGCCGTCGACGGCAAGCTCGTGGAGACGTACAACCTCGAAGCGCTCAAGGAGGCGTACGGCACCACGTTCGACGGCGTGAAGGTCAAGACGGCGACCGGAGAGCGTGACGTCCTGCCGCAGGACGTCGTCAGCGTCCTGCGCAAGGCGCTGCGCGGCAAGACGACCGCCGAGCGCACCGGGGTCATCGACACCAACCCGAGCTGACCGCACGGAGCACAGAACACGGAGCACGGGGTGCCGCGTGACATGACATCTGTCATGCGGCACTCCGGACGCCCGACACTGACGGCGCCCGCACCGCCGAGGCCACCATGGCCGTATGACAACGACACCCCCGGTGGTCGCGTTCGACCAGGTGAGCAAGGCGTACGGCGATGTCCGTGCCGTGGACGGTCTGACCCTGAGCCTGCGGGCGGGGGAGACCGTGGCGCTGCTGGGCCCCAACGGGGCCGGCAAGTCCACCACCCTCGACCTGCTGCTCGGGCTGAAGAACGCCGACGACGGAACCGTCCGCCTCTTCGGCACCACCCCGCGTGAGGCGCTCGTCGCCGGGCGCGTGGGCGCCATGCTCCAGAGCGGCGGCCTGATGGACGAGGTGACGGTCGAGGAGCTGGTGCGGCTGGCCTGCGCCCTGCACCCGAGGCCGTACCCGGTCTCCGACGTGCTGTCCCGCGCGGGCATCGCGCGGTTCGCCGACCGCAAGGTCGACAAGCTCTCCGGCGGACAGGCCCAGCGGGTGCGCTTCGCCCTCGCCACGGCCGGGGACAGCGACCTGATCGTCCTCGACGAGCCGACCACCGGCATGGACGTCACCACCCGCCAGGGCTTCTGGGCCACCATGCGCGAACAGGCCGACCAGGGCCGTACGGTCCTCTTCGCCACCCACTACCTGGAGGAGGCCGACGCGATCGCGGACCGGGTGCTGGTCCTGCACCGCGGCCGCCTCCTCGCGGACGGCACCGCGGCCGAGATCAAGGCCAAGGCGGGCGTCCGGCGGATCTCCTTCGACCTGGCGGGCCGTATCGACGAACAGGCACTGCGCGGCCTGCCGTTCCTGACCACCCTCGCCGTCTCCGGACCCACCGTCCGCATCCAGTCCTCCGACGCCGACGCGACCGTCCACGCCCTGTACGGCCTCGGCCTCCACCCCCGCAACCTCGAAGTCGCCGGGCTCGGCCTGGAGCAGGCCTTCGTCGCCATCACCACCGCCGAGGAGGCGAAGCAGCAGTGAACGGCCTGATCAAGCTGGAACTGACCCGCGCCCTGCGCAACCGCAAGTTCCTGTTCTTCTCCGTGATCTACCCGTCGGTGCTGTTCCTGCTCATCGCGGGCAGCGCCGACAGCACCCAGAAGGTCGACGGCACCGGCCTCACCCTGCCGACCTACATGATGGTCTCCATGGCCTCCTTCGGCGCCCTCACCGCCGTCCTGATGGGCAACAGCGAGCGCATCGCCAAGGAGCGGGAGACCGGCTGGGTGCGTCAGCTGAGGCTGACCACGCTGCCGGGCCGCGGCTACGTCCTGGCCAAGACCGCCAGCGCCGCGGTGGTCAGCCTGCCGTCCATCGTCGTGGTCTTCGTCATCGCCGCGACCGTGAAGGACGTACGGCTGGACGCCTGGCAGTGGCTCGCCCTCACCGGCGCGATCTGGGCCGGCAGCCTCGTCTTCGCCGCCCTGGGTGTGGCGATCGGCTACCTCGCGAGCGGCGACGCGGTCCGCCCGATCACGATGATCACCTACTTCGGGCTGTCCATCCTCGGCGGTCTGTGGATGCCCACGACGACGTTCCCGACCTGGCTCCAGGACATCGCGAAGTGGGTGCCCACCCACGCGTACGCTGCCCTGGGACAGGCGATCGAGCAGAGCCAGGCCCCGCACGCCAAGGACATCGTCGTCCTCGTCTTCTTCTTCGTCCTGTTCACCGGCGGCGCGGCCTGGCTGTACCGGAAGGACACGCTGAAGGCGTGATGAGCAGCGTCGGCATCGGGCAGCGCCCGCAGAACCGCAGGCAGAGGGCCGTCAAGTCCCTCTGGATCGGCATCTGGCTCGTCTACCTGAGCGCGCCCGTGAACGACCTGCTGCACGGCGGGCACAGCGACGGCGTCCAGGTCCTCGGCTGGACCGGCCTGGTCGCCTTCATCGGCTGGTACCTGGCCCTGATCTTCCGCACCGGACGCGGCGAGACCAACGCCCTGGTCCTCGGCTCGCTGGCGGTCCTCGCCACCCAGTCGGCCGTCCTGAGCCTCACCCTGGGCCGCGAGTGGCTGGTGCTCTTCGTGTACGTGTCGATCTGCTCCGGTGCCGCGCTCCCCTTGCGCCTGGCCCGCTGGACCATCCCGGCCGCGTCCGCCCTGCTGACGGCGATCGCCTTCGCGGTCCCCGACGGCACCGCGTTCCTGGGCGGGCTGCTCCTGCCGGCGCTCCTCGGCGGCTTCTCCATGACCGGCGTACGCGAGATCATCCGTACGAGCGTCGAGTTGCGAGAGGCCCGCGCCACCGTCGCCCAGCTCGCCGCCAACGAGGAGCGGCTGCGCCTCGCCCGCGACCTGCACGACCTGCTCGGCCACTCCCTGTCCGTCATCACCCTCAAGAGCGAACTGGCCGGCCGGATGCTCCCCGACCACCCCGACAAGGCGGCTCAGCAGGTCGCCGACATCGAACAGGTCAGCCGCCAGGCCATGGTCGACGTCCGCGAGGCCGTCACCGGCTACCGCCGCCCCCGCCTGTCCACCGAACTCGCGGGTGCCCGGGTCGCGTTGACGGCGGCGGGCGTGGCCGCCGAACTGCCCGCCGAACCCGACCTCACCGACGTCCCCGAGGAGAGCGAGTCCGCCCTCGCCTGGTCGCTGCGCGAGGCGGTCACCAACGTCGTACGGCACAGCGGGGCCCGGCGCTGCACGGTGGACCTCGTCCGCCACCAGACCCTGGGCGGTCCGCTCCTCGAACTCATCGTGGAGGACGACGGCTCCGGCGGTCCGGGCGAGGGCCCCGGCAACGGCCTGACCGGCCTCACCGAACGCCTGGAGAAGGCCGGCGGCACCCTGGAGGCGGGCGGCACCCGGCACGGATTCCGGCTGGTCGCCCGTGTGCCGGCGGGTTCCGCGGCCGACGTAGGATCCGCCCCATGACGAGCCGCACGATCAAGGTCCTGCTCGCCGAGGACCAGTCGATGGTCCGCGAGGCCCTCGCCGCCCTGCTCGGCCTGGAGGACGACATCGAGGTCGTCGCCCAGGTGGCCCGCGGTGACGAGGTCCTGGCCGCCGCCCACGCCCACGACGTCGACGTGGCCCTCCTCGACATCGAGATGCCGGGCGCGACGGGCATCGAGGCCGCCGCCCGGCTCCACCAGGAACTCCCGGCCCTCAGGCTGGTCGTCCTCACCACCTTCGGCCGCCCCGGCTACCTCCGCGGCGCCATGGAAGCCGGCGCCGACGCCTTCCTCGTCAAGGACGCCCCCGCCGCCCAACTGGCAGAGGCGGTACGCAAGGTACTGGCGGGCGAGCGGGTCATCGACCCGACCCTGGCGGCGGCGGCCCTGGCCGAGGGCGCCAACCCCCTGACCGACAGGGAGCGCGAGGTCCTCAAAGCAGCCGAGAACGGCTCCACCAACGCCGAACTCGCCACCACCCTCCACCTCTCCCAGGGCACGGTACGCAACTACCTCTCCACGGCGATCCAGAAACTGGCGGCCCGCAACAGGGCGGAGGCGGTGAGGATCGCGCGGGAGAAGGGCTGGCTGTGATCCCAGGCCAGCGGCAGCACACCTAGGGGCGCGGGGCTGTATCGATGTGCGGCTCCGCCGCGTGGGCGCGACCAGCCCCCACCAGCCCGCAGCCGCGACACAACCGCTAGTTCAACATAGAACGCGCCGCATGAGCCTGCCGCCGAACCCGAGCCGCACCCGCCTCATCCACCGCACCCACCACCTCGGCATACGCCTCCAACTCCGAGGCCCCCGCCAGAAAATCCCCCCGTTGGACGAGCAACTGCGCCCGCTCATACCGCAACCGAGCAGGATGCGAAGGCAGCAACAGCGACAACTCGACCGCCCACAACGCCACATCCGACCGCTCGGGCCGAGCCGCGGCCCACGCCCGCACGTTGTTCAGGATGCGCAACACCACCTCCAGCGGCTCCGCGGGACCAAGCATCGACGGATCCAGCGAACCCCCCGTCGCCCCCGCGACCAGCACCTCCGCGTCGCCCCCGGTCAGCACCCGCCCCCCGTCGAAGGGATCCGCCAGCACCTGCTCCTCCGGCGGCCCGAACCCGACCACGAAGTGCCCCGGCAGCGCCACCCCGTACACCGGCGCCCCGGCCCGCCGCGCGACCTCCATCCACACCACGGACAGCAGGATCGGCAGCCCGCGCCTGCGCCGTAGCACCTCGTGCAGCAGCGAGGACTCCAGCCGCTGGTAGTCGACGGGCGCCCCGCGGAAACCGCGGCGGTCACCCAGCAGCTCCCGCAGCGCCACCGCCCAGGACCGCGGCCCGCCGGGCCGGAACGGCAGCTGTCCCGCCAGCTCGTCCAGTTCGATCTGCGCCGCGTCCAGCCCGGCCTCGTCCAGCGTGCCGTCCGCCTCCGCGCCGACCAGCAGGCACAGCGTCGACAGATCGGGCCGCTCGGCGCGCGCCTCTTCGGCGAACCGCCTCCTCAGCTCGGCGGACCGTTCGGGCGGCGGGGGTTGGGGGGTACGCATAGCTGGCTCGTGCCCTTTCACGGCGATCGCTACTACCGCGCCTCGCCGGAGGCCACCGGCTCGCGATAGTGGTGGTACGCGTGATGCGCCGCGAACCCCATACCGGCGTACAGGGCCCGCGCGCCCACGTTGTCCGCCTCGACCTGGAGCCACGCGGCCGACGCCCCCTCGTCCAGCGCCCGGAGGGCCAGCGCGGCCATCACCCGGGAGGCCAGCCCCTGTCGCCGGAGCGAGGGATCCACCTCGACGGCGGCGAAGCCGGCCCATCGCCCGTCCACGACACACCGCCCGATGGCGGCGGGAGCGTCCCCGCCCTCCGAGGGCACCGTCGCGAACCACACCGAAGGACCGCTGCCCAGTACCCGCAGGGCCACCTCGCCCACCCCCTTGCGCTGGTAGCGCGTGAGCCAGGACTCGTCCGCCTCCCGGGACAGCACCACCCCGGTGGCCTCGGCCCGGTCCGCGACCGGCGCCAGCCCTCCGGTCCAGAGCTCGGCGGTCACCTCCCGCGCCCACCCCCGGCGCTCCAGCTCCGCGCACAGCAGCTCCTGCGTGCCCTCGGCCCCGGTCGCGGTCTGCACATAGGCGGGCAGCCCGCGGTCGCCGTACCACCGGCGTACGACGGTGAGGGCCTCGTCGAGGGGCAGCCCCGGGTCACCGAGCGGCAGCACCGAGTTGGCCCGCCGGGTGAACCCGCCGGCGGCCCGCAGCTCCCACTCCCCGAGCCGCTCGCTCTCCACCGGCCGCCACGCCCGGGAGGCGACCCGCGCCAGTTCCCGGTACGAGGCCGCGGGACCCCGGCGGCGGGCCGGCTCGGCCGGCACGACCTTGCCCGCGACCAGCGCGGATTCCGGAATACGGACGCTCTGGCCGTCCCGCCGCGTGATCAGCAGCACACCGTCGTCCCATGATGTGAGAACACCCACCGTGTCGGTGAACTTCTCGTGCGTGGAACCGGGCTCCGTCGAGCGGCGGACGGAGACCCGTTTGCCCACGTCAGCTGCGGAGATACGCACCACAAGGCGTCCTGTCGCAGAGATTTCCACAGGTCGGTTCACCCCTCCTGTTCGGATCATGCCCAAGAACGGAGATACTAGGGGCGGGCATCGACGACGCCGCGCTCCCGCGCGCCAGGCGGCGGAGCCTGAGGAGGCCCGCCAGCGCCCTATCGAGGAGGAACGACAGCGTGACCTACGTCATCGCGCAGCCTTGTGTCGACGTGAAGGACAAGGCCTGCATCGAGGAGTGCCCGGTCGACTGCATCTACGAGGGCTCCCGGTCCTTGTACATCCACCCGGACGAATGCGTCGACTGTGGCGCCTGTGAGCCGGTCTGCCCGGTCGAGGCGATCTTCTACGAGGACGACACCCCGGATGAGTGGAAGGACTACTACAAGGCGAACGTCGAGTTCTTCGACGAGCTCGGTTCGCCCGGTGGCGCGAGCAAGCTGGGGCTGATCGAGCGGGACCACCCGTTCATCGCCGCGCTGCCGCCGCAGGCCTGAACATCCGGCACCCCCAGGCGTGCCGCCTCGGTCCCGTACGGCCTGATCGCACCGATCACCCCGTACGGGACCGAGGCGTTTGCCGTACGACCCGTACGACCCGAAAGCGAGCCCGAACGCCGTGTCCGCAGTCTCCGACCGCCTGCCCACCTTCCCCTGGGACAAGCTGGCGCCGTACAAGAAGACGGCTGCCGCGCACCCCGGAGGCATCGTCGACCTGTCGGTCGGCACCCCGGTCGACCCGGTCCCCGACCTGATCCAGAAAGCGCTGGTCGACGCGGCGGACTCCCCGGGCTACCCGACGGTCTGGGGCACCCCGGCGCTGCGTGACGCGATCTGCGGCTGGGTGGAGCGCCGCCTCGGCGCCCGCGAGGTCACCCACCGGCACGTCCTGCCGGTCGTCGGCTCCAAGGAGCTCGTCGCCTGGCTCCCCACCCAGCTGGGCCTCGGCCCCGGCGACCGGGTGGCGTACCCGCGCCTGGCCTACCCGACGTACGAGGTGGGCGCGCGGCTGGCACGGGCGGAGTACGAGGTCTACGACGACCCGACCGAGCTGGACCCCGAGGGTCTGAAGCTCCTCTGGCTGAACTCCCCGTCGAACCCCACGGGCAAGGTCCTGTCCAAGGCGGAGCTCACCCGGATCGTGGCCTGGGCCCGGTCGCACGGCATCCTGCTCTTCTCCGACGAGTGCTACCTGGAGCTGGGCTGGGAGGCCGACCCGGTCTCGGTCCTGCACCCTGACGTCAACGGCGGCTCGTACGACGGCGTCGTGGCGGTCCACTCGCTCTCCAAGCGCTCCAACCTGGCCGGGTACCGCGCGGCCTTCCTGGCGGGCGACCCGGCCGTCCTGGCGCCCCTGCTGGAGATCCGCAAGCACGGCGGCATGATGACGCCGATGCCGACCCAGGCGGCCGTCGTGGCGGCCCTCGGCGACGACACCCACGTCCACGAGCAGCGCGAGCGCTACGCCGCCCGCCGTGCCCTCCTGCGCGAGGCCCTGCTCGCCCACGGCTTCCGCATCGAGCACAGCGAGGCGAGCCTCTACCTCTGGGCCACCCGCGAGGAGTCCTGCTGGGACACCGTCGCCCACCTCGCCGACCTCGGCATCCTCGTGGCCCCCGGCGACTTCTACGGCGAGGCGGGCGCCACGTTCGTCCGCGTGGCCCTGACGGCCTCGGACGAGCGGGTGCGGGCCGCGGTGGAACGACTGGCGCGGTAACCGCCGCCGAACACAGTGATGGGGCCCAGGAAGTGATTCCTGGGCCCCATCACTCGGCCGAAGCCAGGTGCTCAGCCGAGCGGCAGGCTCTTGACCGGCAGCTGGTCCGTGGCCGGCAGGCCGCCGCCCTTGGTCACGGAGTCCGTCGGCAGACCGCCCTTCGTCGCCGTGGACGCGGTGTCACCGACGATGTCCCCGGCGGAGCCCGCCGCGTCACCCGCCGTCTTCTGGGCCGCCGGCGTCGCCTTCTTCACGGCCTTTCCGCTGGTCTTGCCCGCGGCCGGCACCGCCTTCTGGACCGTCTTGCCGCCGGTCTCGCCCGCGGTGCCGGTCAGGTTCTGCGCGGCACCGTCGACGGTGTTGCCGACGCTCGCCCCGTCCAGGGCGGTCAGTCCGCCGAGGTTCGGGGCTGCCGGCAGCTCGGGGGCCGCACTGGCGGAGCCGGCCGCACCGACCCCGGCAGCCGCTCCCGCAGCGACGAGCAGCGCGGCACGGGCGATCCGTCGGGTCAGGGGGAGGGACATGGTGCTCCTTTGACGGAGGAAACGATCTCGGACGCAGTGACTACCGCTCGAAGCCCCGGAAGGTTGCGGCGGCCCAACGTAAAGAGTTGGTAATGCGTCGCATTATCAGCTGCGGATAAAATCGGGCAAAAAGCGCCCGGTTCGGCGGTCCGTCGAATCCTTACAGCCCTTTGTTTTCAAGGGTTGTGGCGGATACGGGAGTGACAGGGCGAAAACCTGCGCACACCCGCGCCCGAATCCACCGGACGTAGCCCGTCCGGGTGACCTCCCGCACTACTGCGCAGTCACGATGCGCACGGAGCCGGTGGTCCGCTCCGTCCCCGCCGTCCCGCCGTCCGTGCCGGTCGGCAGCCACTGGCTGTCGGTGTTCCCGGCCGTCCACTGCCGTCCGGCGTACGCGACCCGCTCGATGCGCAGCGCGGAGGCGTTGGCCACCGCCCAGTGCGCCAGCTGCCAGCCGCGCTGTTCCAGGCTGCGGCCGGAACCGGAGGTGGTGTCGGCGGTCACGGGCAGCGTCACGGTCCGCCCGTCGCCCGTGTCCGCGGACGGCGCCGGCGACTCCGCCGCCCCCACCTCGGCGGAGGCCGTCTCCAGCACGTCCCGCCCGAAGTCCCGTACGAGCGCGGAGCGCACCGCGTCCGCGCCGGCGGCCTGCGCGGTGCCCGGACGCCCGGCGCAGGTCAGGGTGGCCGCCGACTCCCCGGTGAGGGCGGCGGCGAGCAGCGTGGCGTCCGGCTCGTGCTTCGCGTACGCCGTCGGGAAGCCGCTGCGCTGCACCTTCTGCGCGGCCACGGTCAGCGGAAGCTCCTGGTAGCCGCGGACCTTGGCGAGGTGCTCGTAGAAGATGTTGGCCGCGTAGGCCGGGTCCATGATCTCCTTCGGCGTGCCCCAGCCCTGCGAGGGCCGCTGCTGGAACAGGCCGAGCGAATCACGGTCGCCGTGGCTGATGTTGCGCAGCGCCGACTCCTGGAGCGCGGTGGCGAGCGCGATCGTCACGGCCCGCTCGGGCATCCCGCGCCCGGTGCCGACGGCGGCGATCGTCGCCGCGTTCACCGCCTGCTCGGGCGTGAACTCGTACGTCTTTCCCGCCCCCGTGCCCGAGACGACTCTGCACCCCGGGGCGCCGGCCCCGCCCGTCACGTACTGCACCACCAGATACCCGGCGACAGCGCACAGGACCACGAAAGCCGCCCCGCAACGGAAGAGGCGGCCGCGACGCTTGGAAGGAGGGGACTGCTCTGGCATCCGCACAAGATACTGGAGAGTACGGAGTCGCGTGTGCCGGGTGGGAAAGTCTGTGCCCGGTCCCGGGCACTAGGGTCGAGAGTATGGCTGACACCCCACTTGACCTCACCCTGGACGCCGCGCGGCTGACCGCGCAGCTCGTCGACTTCCCCTCCGAGAGCGGCACCGAGAAGCCCCTCGCGGACGCGATCGAGACCGCGCTGCGCGCCCTCCCGCACCTGACGGTCGACCGCTACGGCAACAACGTCGTGGCCCGGACGAACCTCGGCCGTCCGGAACGTGTCATCCTCGCCGGCCATATCGACACCGTCCCCATCGCGGCCAACGTCCCCTCCCGGCTGGACGACGAGGGATACCTGTGGGGATGCGGCACCTGCGACATGAAGTCCGGGGTGGCGGTGCAGCTGCGCATCGCGGCGACCGTGCCGTCCCCCAACCGCGACCTCACCTTCGTGTTCTACGACAACGAGGAGGTCACCGCGGACCTCAACGGCCTCAAGCACCTCTCGGAGGCCCACCCGGAGTGGCTGGAGGGCGACTTCGCGGTCCTGCTGGAGCCGACGAACAACCAGGTCGAGGGCGGCTGCCAGGGCACCCTCAGGATGTTCCTGAAGTTCACCGGGGAGCGGGCTCACTCCGCGCGCGCGTGGATGGGCTCCAACGCGATCCACGCCGCCGCCCCCGCCCTCGCCAAGCTCGCCGCCTATGTGCCGCGCAAGCCGGTCGTGGACGGCCTGGAGTTCCACGAGGGCCTCAACGCCGTACGCATCGAGGGCGGGGTCGCCACCAACGTCATCCCGGACGCCTGCACGGTCGTCGTCAACTTCCGGTACGCGCCCGACCGCACCGAGGAGGAGGCCGAGGCCTTCGTCCGCGACTACTTCGCGGACTGCGGTGTCGACGAGTTCGTCGTAGACGACCACGCGGGCGGCGCCCGCCCCGGCCTGAACCATCCGGCCGCGCAGGCCTTCATGGCGGCCGTCGGCGGCGAGGCCTTCCCCAAGTTCGGCTGGACGGACGTGGCCCGCTTCAGCTCGCTGGGCGTGCCCGCGGTGAACTACAGCCCGGGGGAGCCGCTGCTGGCCCACAAGGTCGACGAGCGAGTGAAGGCGGCGCTGATCCCGGTGGCGGAGGAACGCCTCAAGGCCTGGCTGACGTCCTGATCCAGGACTGGTCCTGGATCCGTTCCTGGATCCGTCCCCGGCGGGTGTGTGTGACGGCGCTTCATGGCGGACATGCCTATGTCCCCCGTCCGTAACCCGCGTAGATCTACGCTGAGGTGGAAAGACCCGCAAGCGGAGGGAGCGCACATGGCTACAGGCAACCCCGAGGGCACGCAACGGCCACCGGAGGAGAAGCGCCTGGGACCGGTCCTCCGCAGGCGCGGCCAGGTCCAGGCGAGCACGACCGACCAGCGGCTGCTGGACGCGGGCGGCCCGTCCGACTGGGTCCACACCGACCCCTGGCGCGTCCTGCGCATCCAGTCCGAGTTCATCGAGGGCTTCGGGACGCTCGCCGAACTCCCGCCCGCCATCAGCGTGTTCGGCTCCGCGCGGACACCGGCGGACTCGCCGGAGTACGAGGCGGGCGTACGGCTCGGCCGCGGCCTGGTGGAAGCCGGGTTCGCGGTGATCACCGGCGGTGGGCCGGGCGCCATGGAAGCGGCCAACAAGGGCGCCTGCGAGGCGAACGGCATCTCCGTCGGCCTCGGCATCGAGCTGCCCTTCGAGCAGGGGCTCAACCCCTACGTCGACATCGGCCTCAACTTCCGGTACTTCTTCGTCCGCAAGATGATGTTCGTCAAGTACGCGCAGGGTTTCGTGGTCCTCCCCGGTGGTCTCGGCACCCTCGACGAACTCTTCGAGGCCCTCACCCTCGTCCAGACCCAGAAGGTCACCCGCTTCCCGATCGTCCTGTTCGGCAGCGAGTACTGGGGCGGCCTCGTCTCCTGGCTCAAGAACACCCTGATCGCCCAGGGCAAGGCGTCGGAAAAGGACCTCCTGCTGTTCCACGTGACGGACGACGTGGACGAGGCGGTGGCCCTGGTGTCGAAGGAGGCGGGCCGCTAGCAACTTCTTCCGCCCCCGCCGCCCCTACCCGTCCCCGATCTGCGGGTGGGTGGGGGCTGGTCGCGCCCGCGCGGCGGTAGCCGCATATTCAGCACAGCCCCGCGCCCCTGGGTCTTTCAGCCCGTCCGGCGTTTGAGGACGAGGCCCCTCAAGGGCCGACAGCGGGGGTCTGGGGGCGGCAGCCCCCAGGGATGGGACGGGTAGGGGCGGCGGGGGCGAAAAAGGTGCCTACGCCAGCCCCCGCCGGGCCACCGCCGGAGGCCGGTGGCCCGCGATCGACGCGACCATGTCCAACACCTGCCGCGTCTCGGCGACTTCGTGCACCCGATACACCCGCGCCCCCAACCACGCGGACACAGCGGTCGTCGCCAGAGTCCCCAGCACCCGTTCCTTCACGGGCTTGTCCAAGGTCTCCCCGACGAAGTCCTTGTTGGACAACGACACCAGCACCGGCCACCCGGTCCCCACCATCTCCCCGAGCCGCCGAGTCGCCTCCAGACTGTGCCGCGTGTTCTTCCCGAAGTCGTGCCCGGGATCGATCAGCACGGACTGACGAGGCACCCCGAGCGCCACGGCCCGCTCGGCCAGCCCGACCGTCACCCGCAGAATGTCGGCCATGACGTCGTCGTACGTCACCCGATGCGGCCGCGTCCGCGGCTCCGCACCGCCCGCGTGCGTGCACACCAGCCCCACCCCGTACCGCGCGGCGACCTCCGCCAGCCCGGGATCCACCCCACCCCACGCGTCGTTCAGCAGATCCGCCCCGGCCTGGCACGCGGCCTCGCCGACGGAGGCCCGCCAGGTGTCCACGCTGATGACGACATCGGGGAAGCGCCGCCGCACCTCGGCCACGAACCCGACGGTCCGCCGTGCCTCCTCCTCGGCGGACACCTCCTCGCCGGGCCCGGCCTTGACCCCGCCGATGTCGATGATGGCGGCACCGTCGGCCACCGCCTGCTCCACGCGCGCGAGGGCGGGCTCGTCGCGGAAGGTCGCCCCCTGGTCGTAGAAGGAGTCGGGGGTGCGGTTCACGATCGCCATGATCACCGGCTCGTGAGCGCCGAATTCACGCCTGCCCAGCCTGAGCATCCCCTGCGACCTCACTTCGTACGTCCCGCGTTGTCGGCGTCTGTGGCCGCCTGCGACCCTAACTGTCGGACGCGCATGGCACGATCGGACCCTGACACATCCGACGCCGGCGGCCGGCCGCCGGCACCGACCATGGGGACCTCAGCGATGGTTATGTTCTTGTTCCTGGTCATCGCGCTCGCGGTCGTGGTCGCCGCGGTGACGCTCGCCGTGGTGGGCGGCGGCGAGGGCGACGGCCCCCTGCCCGAGGTGGCCCCCGAACGGCTCCAGGACCCGTTGCCCCCGGACCGCCCGGTCAACCGTGCCGACATCGAGAGCCTCCGCTTCCCGCTGGCCGCCCGCGGCTACCGCATGGCGGACGTCGACGACGCCCTCGGCCGCCTCGGCGCGGAACTCGCCGAGCGGGACGCCCGGATCGCCGACCTGGAGTCCGCCCTGGCCGGCGCCCGGACCGCCGCCCACATGTCCATGGAGAAGCACGCCGAGGAGGACCACCAGTGAGCGACGGCGGTGCCCTCGCCGGCTTGGACGGCGCGCTGCGCTGCCCCTGGGCCCTGTCCACCCCGGACTACGTGACGTACCACGACGAGGAGTGGGGCCGCCCGGTCCACGGCGACGACGCCCTCTATGAACGGCTCAGCCTGGAGGCCTTCCAGTCCGGCCTCTCCTGGATCACCATCCTCCGCCGCCGCGAGGGCTTCCGCGCCGCCTTCGCCGGCTTCGAGATCGCCAAGGTCGCCACCTTCACGGACGCCGACGCCGACCGCCTGCTCACCGACACCGGCATCATCCGCAACCGGGCCAAGATCGACGCCACCCTCGCCAACGCCCGGGTCCTGGCCGACTGGGCCCCGGGCGAGCTGGACGAGCTGATCTGGTCGCACGCCCCGGCTCGCGGCCCGGCCCCGAAGACCCTCGGGGACGTCCCGGCGGTCACTCCGGAGTCGACGGCCCTGTCCAAGGCCCTGAAGAAGCGGGGCCTGCGCTTCGTCGGCCCGACCACGGCGTACGCCCTGATGCAGGCGTGCGGCCTGGTCGACGACCACCTGGAAGCGTGCGTCGCCAGGAACACGCCTTAGGGACACGCTTCGGGGGTGCGGGGCGCTACGGCGACGTCACCGCCCCAGGTACTTCGGCTTCTCCTTGTCGACGAAGGCCCGCACCGCGATCGCATGGTCCTCCGAGGCACCGGCCCGAGTCTGGAGCTCGTCCTCCTTCTCCAGCGTCTCCGCCAGGGAGTGCGAGAACCCGAACGCCACGGACTCCTTGATCGCCCCGTAGGCCACCGTCGGCCCCCCGGCCAGC
Organism: Streptomyces lincolnensis; assembly: GCF_021173675.1. Lineage (GTDB taxonomy): Bacteria > Actinomycetota > Actinomycetes > Streptomycetales > Streptomycetaceae > Streptomyces > Streptomyces lincolnensis_B. The sequence goes on from NZ_JAIHON010000004.1 coordinate 418,472, forward strand.
GCACGGGCCACCTTCGCCGCCTCGGCGTGCAGGTCGGCCGCCGGCACGAGCCGGTTCGCGATCCCCCACTCGTACGCCTCCTGCGCCGTGACGGTCCGGGGGAAGAGCAGCAGATCGGTGGCCCTGCCCGGCCCCACCACCCGCGGCAGCGTCCAGGAGATGCCGGAGTCCGCGGTCAGCGCCACCCCGGCGAACGACGTGTTGAAGCCCGCGGTGTCCGCCACCACCCGGTAGTCGGCGGCCAGCGCCAACCCGAACCCGGCCCCCGCCGCGACGCCGTTCACCCCGGCCACCACCGGCTTCGGCATCTCCGTCAGGGCCCGCACGACCGGGTTGTAGTGCTCCCGGACCGTGCTCATGACCTGCTGCGAGCCCTCCGCGAGCAGCCCGATGTGCTCCTTGAGGTCCTGGCCCACGCAGAACGCCCGGTCCCCGGCGGCGGTCAGCAGCACGGCCCGTACCGCGTCGTCGGAGGCGGCCGCCTGTACCGCGTCCCGCAGGGCGACCTTGGTCGCGATGTTCAGCGCGTTCATCGCCTCCGGACGGTTCAGCGTGATCGTCGCGAGTCCGTCGCTCACCTCGTACAGCACGGTGTCGGCCATGGCGTGTCCCCTCCGGTCTGCCCGTTCGGACGTACCGGTCAGTACGTCCTTGTGTCCGAAGACAGCATGGCGGAGATCACCGCGGGAGGACCGCACCGGACGTGTGACCTGCGTCAAAGAATTCCGTACGGCTTCTGGTCGGCAGAACTCCGCGCGGCGGCGCAGTATCGCAGTCACATCGCCGAATTGAGTGGTTTTGCTCGCGCGCGTTGCCCAAGCGATGCCGACTGATGTTGGTCATCGGGTCCTGAGATGCGGGATAATGGCCTGGAAGCAATGTGTTCGATGCCGGTGTCGCGTGTCCCACTCCAGGAGCACGCGTGCCCTCCAGGGCTGTCGGCTTTGACTATGAGCTGGTTTCAGGAAGGGGAACGAGCATGGCGGCCATGAAGCCGCGGACGGGCGATGGCCCGCTCGAGGTGACCAAGGAGGGGCGGGGCATCGTCATGCGCGTTCCGCTCGAAGGCGGCGGTCGGCTCGTCGTCGAGCTGACCCCTGACGAGGCCGACGCGCTCGGCGACGCCCTCAAGAAGGTCGTCGGCTGACGCGCGGAAGCGACCATACCCTTTCGGCCGCCCAGGCACCGCACGCGGTGCCTGGGCGGCTTTTCAGGGCCTTTTTGGTCCTCTTGCTCAGCGTTTGACCGCGCACAGCAGGCCGTCGCCCACCGGCAGCAGGGACGGCACCAGTTCCTGGGTCTCGCGCACCGTGCGCAGCAGCTCCCGCAGCCGCAGGACCTCCGTGGGCTGCGGGCCCGAATCCACCGTCCTGCCGTTCGCGAAAACACCCTCGAACACGACCAGGCCACCCGGACGCAGCAGGCGCAACGATTCAGCGAGATAGTCCAGGAACTCCAGCCGATCGCCGTCGCAGAAGACCAGGTCGTAGCCGGCGTCCGCGAGCCGGGGCAGCACGTCGAGGGCGCGGCCGGGGATGAAGCGGGCCCGGTTGCTGGCGAAGCCGGAGGCACGGAAGGCCTGGCGGGCGAACTGCTGGTGCTCCGGCTCGGGGTCGACGGTGGTCAGCACCCCGTCCGGGCGCATGCCGTGCAGCAGATGGATGCCGGAGACGCCGGTGCCGGTGCCGATCTCGGCCACCGCCTTGGCGTCCACGGAGGCGGCCAGCAACCGCAGCGCCGCGCCCGTGCCGGGCGACACCGAGCGCAGGCCCGCCTCACGAGCCCGGTCACGGGCCCAGCGCAGCACCTCGTCCTCGGCGACGTAGGCGTCGGCGAACGCCCAGCTCGTCTGCCGGTTGCCGGTAATGGCCCTCTCCTTGCCCCGTGGTTGCCTGGGCGTGACTGTATCCGTTGGCGCCGGGAACCCGCAGATGGGACCGGGCGTTTAGAGGGGTGGGAGACGGAGCGGGGGGACACAGTTGGATCACGACGCGGGGCCGGGGTTCGAGCAACTGCTGACGCAGGGGGCCGAGCCGTATCAGCCCAGATCAAATTCTCGTAAAACCGCTTATCCGGAGCTAACGGGCGAGGTGGCTATGGTAGGGGCTCCACTGGACACCACCAGAGCCGACAGGGGAGGTGCGGCCGTACCCGGAGATCGGGGCGGAGTGCTGCGGCGCTTCCTCGGATCGGCGGGCAGGCCGAAATCCGTGAACGACACCGCTGCTGACCACAGCCACGCCGGCGACTACGCCCAGACCGCGACCTTCTCCACCGACGCGGACGGCCAGGCGTGGACTCCGCCCACGTGGGAGGAGATCGTCAGCACGCACAGCGGCCGCGTCTACCGGCTCGCTTATCGACTGACGGGCAACCAGCACGACGCCGAGGACCTCACCCAAGAGGTGTTCGTCCGCGTCTTCCGCTCGTTGTCGACGTACACGCCCGGCACCTTCGAGGGCTGGCTGCACCGCATCACCACCAACCTCTTCCTGGACATGGTCCGGCGCAAGCAGCGCATCCGCTTCGACGCCCTCGGCGAGGACGCGGCCGAGCGCCTGCCCAGCCGTGAGCCGTCGCCCCAGCAGGTCTTCAACGACGCGCACTTCGACGCCGACGTCCAGCAGGCGCTGGACACCCTCGCGCCCGAGTTCCGCGCCGCGGTCGTCCTGTGTGACATCGAGGGACTGTCGTACGAGGAGATCGCCGCGACCCTGGGCGTCAAGCTGGGCACGGTCCGGTCCCGGATCCACCGCGGCCGCTCGCAGCTGCGGAAGGCTCTCGCGCACCGCTCGCCGGAGGCCCGGGCCGAGCGTCGCTCCTTCATGGCCCGTGTCCCCGCCCTGGGGGGAGGGGGCGCGACCGCGTGAGTGGATCACGGCCCGAACCCGGCGAGGGGCGCCTCGCGGAACAGCATCTGGGAGACCGACTCGCCGCCCTGGTGGACGGCGAGCTCGGTCATGAGTCGCGGGACCGCGTCCTCGCGCACCTGGCCACCTGCGCCAAGTGCAAGGCCGAGGCGGACGCCCAGCGCCGACTGAAGAACGTCTTCGCGGAGGCGGCCCCGCCCCCGCCCTCGGAGAGCTTCCTGGCCCGGCTCCAGGGGCTTCCCGGGGGAGGTGACTCCGAGGACGGCGACGGTTCGCCGTTCGGCGGGGGAGGATTCGGCGACGGACTCTCCGCGCGCCCCGGAGCCACCGGGGTCTTCGGCCTGAAGCGCGGCGAGCGCTTCGAGTTCGGCTATGTCCCGGCGCGCCCGCACGGCGCCCCGGTACTGCCGCCGTCCGCCGCGAACCGCGGCGGCTTCCGCATCCATGACGTCAGCCGTCACGAGGCCGAGCGGTCGTCCTCGCGCGGGCTGCGGTTCGCCTTCGCCGCGGCCGGCGCGGTGTCGCTCGCCGCGATCGCGCTGGGCGGGGTCACCACGGTGACGCCGACCGACACCGGCGCCGACGCGCGCGGCGGGACCGGCACGGGCAGCAATGTGACACCGGCGCGCAGCCCGGGCACGGGAGTCGCCACGTCCGAGAGCCAGCGACGCCGCGGCTCCGGCCCGCTGCTCGCCCAGGGGCAGGGCCAGACGCGTGGCAGCGCCCCGGTCGCCCCGACCGAGGTGTCCGCGCCGCTGCTGCCGGGGGTGCCCACGCCCGCGGGGCGGTACGAGGAGGTCGTCCACGAGCTGGCCGCCCCGGTGATGGCCGGCGCGGCCGCCATGTCGCCTCTGATACGCCCGCTCCGTGCCACGCCGCCGCTCTCCCTGACCACGTGGTCCGAGTCCTCGGACCTCTCCGGTCCGGATCTGCTCGCCTCGCCCGCCCCCGACGCCACCCCCGCTCCTTCCCCCGGTTCCGCCGTCACCCGCTGACCGGCCCCTGCGCCGCCGCGCGTCAACCTGGTTGAATCCAGGGGAGTCGACGAACGGCGGCCACCGCCGACGAACCGCGCCGTGGCCGTTCCGTGACTGGGGAGAGCATGAACGAGGGGAAGCCCACGACAGTGGGCGGGGTGGACGACGTCGCCGGATCCGGTGCACACACCGAGGCGTCCGACGGCGATTTCGAACTGAGGGCGCCGGAGGAAACGGCCGCCCCAGGCTCTGGCATCAAGGGGCCGACGGGGGAGTCCGGGAGCGAGGGCGACTTCGAGCTGGCCCGTCCCGGGACGTCGGCGACTGTGCCGGTGGAGGAGACAGGGGCGGAAGTGACAGGGACGGGCGCGCCTGCGGCGCCCCCCGGAACGGCGGGGGAGACCCCGGCCGCACCTCCCGGCAGCAACGTTTCGGCTACGGCCACCGAGCGGCCCGGGCCCCTGCACGACCCCGATCCTTACAGCACCCCGCCCTACGGCGAGCCCGGCCCCTGGGCGCCCGCTCCACCGGTTCAGCATCCGGCGACCACACCGGCGCAGGGCACGCCGACGCAGGGCACGGCCGTGCCGGGTCCTGCGATGCCGGCGCCGGTGCCTCCGGTGCCGCCGTCCAGCGCTGCCCAGGCGCCGTCTCCCGCCCTGCCGGACCAGGCTCCGGAGCCGATCCCGGCTCCCATTCCGGCTCCCGCCCCTGCCCCCGCCACCGGCATCCAGGACCCCGGCGCCCCCGAGCCCCCTCCCACTCCCTGGCAGAACTACGACCCTTGGGCCCCCGCGGCCGCCGCGCCCCTTCAGCAGACCGGGGAGGCCGTGCTCAGCACCGGGCAGCGGCGCAGGCGGGTCCGGAAGGCGCTGGCCGGGGCGGCCGTGCTGCTCGCGCTCGTGGCCGGGGGCGTCGGAGGCGCCGTAGGGGCGTATCTGGAGCGCAACGGGGGCATCGGTGAGGTGGAGTTGCCGCAGGCGGGCCCGGAGCCCGCCGGGCGGGCTCCGGACAGCGTGGCGGGGATCGCCGCGCGGGCGCTGCCGAGCGTGGTGACCCTGCATGTGTCCGGCGCCGGGGAACAGGGCACCGGCACCGGCTTCGTGCTGGACGACCGGGGCCATGTCCTCACCAACAACCACGTCGTCGAACCCGCCGGCGCCGACGGCGAGATCACCGTGACCTTCCACAGCGGCGACACCGCCAAGGCCACCGTCGTGGGCCGGGACAGCGGCTACGACCTCGCCGTGGTGAAGCTGAGCGGCGTCAGCGGGCTCAAGCCCCTACCGCTCGGCAACTCCGAGAACGTCCAGGTCGGCGACCCGGTCGTCGCCATCGGCGCCCCCTACGAGCTGGAGGGCACCGTCACCTCCGGCATCATCAGCGCCAAGGAACGGCCCATCACCGCTGGGGGCGAGAGCGAGGACGGGAGCGACGTGTCGTACGTGGACGCGTTGCAGACCGACGCGCCGATCAACCCCGGCAACTCCGGCGGCCCGCTGCTCGACGCGCGGGGCCGGGTGGTCGGTATCAACTCCGCGATCCGCTCGGCCGGCAGCGGCTCCGCCCCGGACGGCGGTCAGGCCGGCTCGATAGGTCTCGGTTTCGCCATCCCGATCAACCAGGGCAAGCGCGTCGCCGAGGAACTGATCAACACGGGCAGGGCGACCCACCCGGTGATCGGCATCACCCTCGACATGGAGTACCCGGGTGACGGCGCCCGCGTCGGCGCCAAGGGCAACGACGGCGGGCCCGCGGTCACCGTCGGCGGCCCCGGTGACAAGGCCGGCATCAAGGCGGGGGACGTCATCACCGCGGTCGACGGCCGCCGTATCCACTCCGGCGACGAGCTGATCGTCAAGACCCGCGCCCACCGCCCCGGGGACCGTCTCGAACTCACTCTGGAGCGCGACGGCCGGGAGCGGACGATCTCGCTGGTGCTGGGGTCGTCCGCCGGTGATTGACGCAAACCTCACAGATGGGGCGTTCCTCCCCCGTCCCACAAGGCAAACAACCCGGAAAACCGCCGACGTGGACACGGTCGGAACCCTCGGGACAGTACCGGTCGTACAGGAACGCCGGGTACCGTGGACCCGGCCCGGACCACGGAAGACCGCACTGACCCCCGAGGGCCGAGGACCGAGGACATCGCAAGGAGCTTCAGGTGTTCAATGACATAGGACCGCTCGAGGTCGTGACGCTCGTTGTCCTCGCCGTGCTCGTCTTCGGTCCGGACAAGCTCCCGAAGGTCATCCAGGACATCACCCGGACGATTCGCAAGATCCGGGAGTTCTCCGAGAGCGCCAAGCAGGACATCCGCAGCGAACTGGGCCCGGAGTTCAAGGACTTCGAGTTCGAGGACCTCAACCCCAAGACGTTCATCCGCAAGCAGCTGGACAACGACGAACTGGGGCTCAAGGAGATCCGCAACGGCTTCGACCTGAAGAAGGAGATGGCCGAGGTCACGGACGCGGTCCACGGCCGTGAGGCCGAGTCCTCCTCGTCCGCGGACTCTTCGGGTGCGTCCGGCGGGCGTGTCGACATGACCAAGAAGGCCGAGGAGCCGGGCAAGGACGACCGCCCGCCCTTCGACGCGGACGCCACCTGAGCCGTGTGACACCTGAGGCGTACGCCGTCTGAGGCCGTACGCCGGTCGTGCCGCACGTGATGCGTTTCATACTCCGCATACTTCGGACAGGCCTCGTCGCGGCCTGAACACGCCCCTCCCGGCCCCCCGCGCGCCGGGAGCCTTCGTCGCTGCTCGGAGCGGTGTGGCTATGCTGCCGAGTTGTTGTGCGGGCCGTACTCCGACGAGTAGCGCCGCCCGAAGGGGGGCGGGCCGTCCCGGTCCGACGAGAACGAGGAGGCGTCCGGGTACATGGAGACGACGAGTCGGGCAGCCGCGCAGGCGCCGGCCGCGGAGGGTGGGCAACAGGTCCCCTCCGCCCGGCGTACGGTCGACGGCTACCTGGAGGCGCCCTTCCCGTGGTACGGCCTCGACGAGGCCTTCACGGGGCCGAGATGGCTGATGCAGGTCGGTACGGCGGCCGACGGTGCCGTCGAGCACGGGTCGATCGGGCACGGTGACGAGCCCTCGGTCCGCCACGAGGGCACGGAGGACAAGGAGAAGTTCGCGGTGGTGGTGACCGTCGCGGCGAACCCGTCCCGCAGGAGCGCCGACGGTACGGGGCTGCTGGAGGCCACGTCGGTCTCCTCGGCGGCCTGGCTCGCCGGGGTGGGGCTGCTGTCGTTCACCTGGCCGGGCCAGATGGACCACACCCTCCGGGACGACTGGCTGGACCAGCAGACGGAGACGGCGTGGGCGCTGGCCGACGACCTCTCCGGCTCCGAGTGGTCCACGCTGTCCCTGCCGGTGGACGGCGTTCCGACACCGTTCCACTACCGCGAGTCCGAGTTCGGCTGGGTCCTGGCCGGCTCGACCCCGGCGGGGGTGCACGTGGGGGCGTACGGGAGAGGGATGAGCGCCTACGGGCTCGGGTTCGCGATGATCAAGGACATCGGCGAGTACGCCTAGCGCCGAGCCGCGTGGGCCGTCGGCCGGCTGTGGCCGGTCGCGCCCACGCGGCGGAGCCGTACATCGATACGGCTCCGCGCCCCGCGGGAGTGTTCCTCTCGAACTTGTTCTTCTAGAACTTGTTCTTCGGGGTGATCCCCAGCGACAGCCCCGAAAGGCCCCGCTGGCGTCCTCCCAGCTTCCCCGCGATCGCCCGCAGCGCGGAGCCCGCCGGGGAGTCCGGGTCGGTCAGGACGACCGGCTTGCCCTCGTCGCCGCCCTCCCGGAGGCGGACGTCGATCGGGATGGAGCCGAGGACCGGGACCGAGGCGCCCGTCGTGCGGGTGAGACCGTCCGCCACGGACTGGCCGCCGCCCGTGCCGAAGACGTCGACCATCTCGCCGCAGTGCGGGCAGGGCAGGCCGGACATGTTCTCGACCACGCCGACGATCTTCTGGTGGGTCTGGACGGCGATGGAGCCGGCCCGCTCGGCCACCTCGGCCGCGGCCTGCTGAGGCGTCGTCACGACCAGGATCTCGGCGTTCGGGACCAGCTGGGCCACCGAGATGGCGATGTCGCCGGTGCCCGGGGGCAGGTCCAGCAGGAGGACGTCGAGGTCACCCCAGTAGACGTCGGCCAGGAACTGCTGGAGGGCCCGGTGCAGCATCGGCCCGCGCCACACCACCGGGGCGTTGCCCGGGGTGAACATGCCGATCGAGATGACCTTCACGCCGTGCGCCGACGGCGGCATGATCATGTTCTCGACCTGGGTGGGACTGCCGTCGGCACCCAGCATGCGCGGCACGGAGTGGCCGTAGATGTCGGCGTCCACGACACCGACCTTCAGGCCGTCCGCCGCCATCGACGCCGCCAGGTTCACCGTCACCGAGGACTTGCCGACGCCGCCCTTGCCGGAGGCGACCGCGTACACCCGGGTCAGCGAGCCCGGCTTGGCGAAGGGCACCTCGCGCTCGGTCTGGCCGCCGCGCAGCGCCGTCGCCAGCTCCTTGCGCTGCTCGTCGCTCATCACGTCCAGCGTGACGTCGACGCGCGTGACGCCCTCGACCGCCGAGACGGCGTCCGTCACGCGCTGCGTGATCGTGTCGCGCATGGGGCAGCCGGAGACCGTCAGGTACACGGTGACCGCGACCGCCCCGTCCGCGCCGATCTCGACCGACTTGACCATCCCGAGCTCGGTGATGGGGCGGTTGATCTCGGGGTCGTTCACCGTCGACAGTGCTTCACGCACCGCGTCTTCCGTAGCCATGAGAACGATGGTACGGCGCCCCGCCGCGGCCCCGTCATGCCCGTCACCGGTCGTCTACGTCACGTCCCCTCGGCCGTTCTGCCGGGAATACGACATGCCCGTCCCGCCGCTCCTCCAGCTCCTTCACCATGTCCTGGAGCTCCGAGCGGATCCAGTCACGGGTGGCCACCTCGCCCAGGCCGATCCGCAGGGCCGCGATCTCCCGGGTCAGGTACTCGGTGTCCGCGATGGACCGCTCGTTCTGCTTGCGGTCCTGTTCGAGGTTGACCCGGTCGCGGTCGTCCTGCCGGTTCTGCGCGAGCAGGATCAGCGGGGCCGCGTAGGAGGCCTGGAGCGACAGCATCAGTGTCAGGAAGATGAACGGGTAGTGGTCGAAGCGCATGTCGTACGGCGCGAAGATGTTCCACAGCACCCACAGGATGATGACGACCGTCATCCAGACGATGAACCGTCCGGTGCCCAGGAAGCGCGCGATGCGTTCCGAGAGCCGTCCGAAGGCCTCCGGGTCCCACTCGGGCAGGACCCGGCGCCGGGGCGGGCGCGGCTGGTCCAGCCGGGGGCGGGAGCGGGTGGTGGCGGTCGCGCCCGCGGGGGTGCGCTCGCGGGTCACGGTCGTGGTCTCACGCTCAGGCGTCATGGGAACCCGCCTCCTCACCCTTGCCGTGGCCTTCGCGGCCGTTGCGTGTGCCGTCCGCGCCCGTGTCGTCCGGGCCTGTGTCTGTGTCTGTGTCTGGGCCCGTACTTTCGTCGACCGGGTCGTCTTCCAGTACGTCGTCCAGTTCGTCGCGTCCGTCGCCGTCGGACGCGTCGCTCCCGGGTTCGTCGTCCTCGTGTCCCTCCGTGAGGTGGAACTCCGTCTCCCGCCAGTCCTCCGGAAGCATGTGGTCCAGTACGTCGTCCACGGTCACCGCGCCCAGCAGCGCACCGGACTCGTCGACGACGGGCGCCGCGACCATGTCGTACGTCGCGAAGAACCCGGCGACGACGGGCAGTGCCGCGTCCGGCTCCAGGGCTTGCAGGTCGTCGTCGATCATCGCGCTGACCAGGGTGTACGGAGGGTCGCGCAGCAGCTTCTGGAAGTGGACCGTGCCGAGGTACTTGCCGGTCGGGGTCTCGTCCGGCGGCCGGCAGACGTAGACCTGGGCGGCGAGCGCGGGCGAGAGGTCGGCGTTGCGGACGCGGGCGAGCGCGTCGGCGACGGTCGCGTCCGGCCGCAGGATGATCGGCTCGGTGGTCATCAGACCGCCCGCGGTGTGCTCCTCGTACGCCATCAGGCGCCGCATGTCGGCGGCGTCGCCGGGCTGCATCAGGCTCAGCAGCCGCTCCTGCTCCTCCGTGGGCAGCTCGGAGAGCAGGTCGGCCGCGTCGTCCGGGTCCATGGCCTCCAGGACGTCGGCGGCACGTTCCTCCTTCAGCTTGCCGAGGATCTCGATCTGGTCGTCCTCCGGCAGCTCCTCCAGGACGTCGGCCAGGCGGTCGTCGTCGAGGGCGGCCGCGACCTCGACGCGCCGCTTGGGGGAGAGATGGTGCAGGACGTTGGCCAGGTCGGCCGGGCGCAGCTGCTCGAAGGTGGCCAGGAGGCTCTCGGCGCCCTGTCCGTGCTCCTCCAGGGCGAAGCCCGTGACCGCGGACCACTCGACCGTCAGCGTCTCGCCCTTGCGGCGGAAGGCGCCGCCCTTGCCGCCCTTGCGGACGAACACCCGGTCGATCTCCCAGTCCCGGCGGGCCGGCAGCTGCTGCACCGACAGGTCCAGTACGGTCACCTCCTCGCGGCTCTCGACAAGAGTGACGCGCCGGTCCAGGAGCTCGCCGAACACCAGCCGCTCGGTGGGCCGCTGCTCGAAGCGGCGGACGTTGAGGACACCGGTGGTGATGACCTGGCCGGACTCGACCCCGGTCACCCGGGTCATGGGCAGGAAGATGCGGCGGCGCGTGGCGAGTTCCACGACCAGCCCGAGCAGCCGGGGCGGCCGGCGCCCGACACGCAGCATGACGACCAGGTCGCGCACGCGGCCCACCTGGTCACCGGTCGGGTCGAAGACGGCGACGCCGGAGAGATGGGAGACGAAGATCCGGGGGGCGCCCGCTGCCATGACTGTGCTTCCTTTTCGTGCGGGATTCGTAGGGAGGTACTGCGTCGGAAGATCGGTGGCTCTCTGTTCCGAATTGCCCGCTCGGGTGGGCTTCAGGCTAGCCCGTCCCGATCGGATACGCCCTGGTGAGCGGTCCGGACGGACTGGCTCCGTCCGGGCGGTGGGACCCCGGTACGCTGCCCCTCGCCGCTGAAGGACCTCTGTCAGAAAGGCAGCCCCACCTGTGACTGCGATTCCCCGGCGCCACACCTCCACGGCAGCACTGGCGAGCGCGATGTGCGCCCTGGCCGTCACGGGGACGGGCCTGACCGGATGCGGCGAGGATCCGGACGCGGGCACCAACGGTGTCGGCAAGCTGCCGGCCGAGCAGATCCAGTCCAGGACCCGTACCGCCGCCGACGCCGCCGACTCCGTACGCCTCGCGGGCAATGTGGTGGCCGGCGGGCGAACGTACCGGCTCGACATGCGGCTGAAGGCCGACGGCGCCACCGGGTCGGTCACCGCCGAGGGGACGACCTTCCAGCTGCTGCGGGTCGGCGAGGCGCTCTTCCTCAAGGCGGACGCGGACTTCTGGTCCCACGCGGACGACAAGGGCGGCGGTTCCGACACGGCGGCCGCCGACAAGCTGGGCGGCAAGTACGTGAAGGTGCCGCAGGGCGACCCCTCGTACAAGAAGTTCAGCGGTTTCACGGACATGGACGTTCTCCTTGAGAGTCTGCTGACCCTGCACGGCTCGCTGGGCACCGACGGCCACCACGAACTGGCCGGTGTGCGCACCATCCGCGTCACCGGCGACAAGGGCTCCGGCGGCACCCTGGACGTCTCCCTGGAGGGCGAGCCCTACCCGCTCCGCCTGGCGCGTGCGGGCGGTGCGGGCACCCTGACCTTCTCGGCCTGGGGCAAGGACTTCCCCCTGACCGAGCCGGAGAAGGACGACACGGTGGACTACGGCAAGCAGCTGCCGACGTCGTGATGTTCGGGGGCCGAGCCGAGCCCGGCCCCGACTACTTCCGTTTGCGCCGCTTGAGCAGCAGCCGCGGCAGCCCCGCCGGGATCGGCTGCCGCGTCGTCGCCGGCGTCGGCAGCGGCGCCGCGGCCAGGTCACCGTCGGGCAGAGGCGCCGTCGCCCCCGCCGGTTCCAGCCTGAGTACCCGGCACTCGCGGGACCAGCGCTCGGTCATCGCCTCGCCGTCGGGGGCGTTGAGACGCTTGCCCTTCAGCTCCGCGACGGCGGCCTCCCAGTCCTCGGACCCCGGGGCGAGTTCCACGACCCTCGCCGGCCACGAGACCAGCCGGCCGCCCTTGTCCTTGCTGCGGACCGTGACCTCGGCAGCGGTCCCGTCGGCCAGACCGGGCAGCGGCTGCTCCCCGGGCCCGTCGCCGACCAGACAGGCCGCGCCCTCGTGCCACACGTGCCACAGGGCGCGAGCCGGGCCGCCGGGACCCTTGACCCAGATGAGGCCGGACTTCTTCGTGGCCTCCTCGACGAGGGCCTGGTCGAGCAGCTCGCTTGTCATGGGCTCAGCCTATCCACGCGCCCTCACAGCCAGCCGTTGCGCTTCAGCGTGCGGTGGATGCCCACACAGAGGGTCACCGTGATGCCGATGACCAGCGGGTATCCGAACTTCCAGCGCAGCTCGGGCATGTAGTCGAAGTTCATGCCGTAGACCCCGCACACCATCGTCGGTACGGCGATGATGGCCGCCCAGGACGTGATCTTCCGCATGTCCTCGTTCTGTGCGACGGACGCCTGCGCGAGGTTGGCCTGGAGGATGGAGTTGAGCAGCTCGTCGAAGCCGAGGACCTGCTCCTGGACGCGGGCCAAGTGGTCGGCGACGTCCCGGAAGTACTTCTGGATGTCCGGGTCGATCAGCCGCATCGGCCGCTCGCTCAGCAGCTGCATGGGCCGCAGCAGCGGCGCCACGGCCCGCTTGAACTCCAGCACCTCACGCTTGAGCTGGTAGATCCGCGCCGAGTCCACACCGCGCGAGACCCCGCCCCGGCGCCCCGGCGAGAAGACCTCGGTCTCCACCTCGTCGATGTCGTCCTGCACGGCGTCGGCGACCGCGATGTACCCGTCGACGACGTGGTCGGCGATCGCGTGCAGCACCGCCGAGGGGCCCTTGGCGAGCAGCTCCGGGTCGTCCTGGAGCCGGTGCCGGAGCGCCCGCAGGGAACCCTGGCCGCCATGCCGGACGGTGATGAAGAAGTCCCGTCCGGTGAAGCACATGACCTCGCCGGTCTCCACGACCTCGCTGTTGGCGGTCAGTTGGTCGTGCTCGACGTAGTGGATGGTCTTGAAGACGGTGAACAGCGAGTCGTCGTACCGCTCCAGCTTGGGCCGCTGGTGCGCCTGCACGGCGTCCTCCACGGCCAGCGGGTGCAACCCGAACTCACCGGCGATACCGGAGAATTCGGCCTCGGTCGGCTCGTGCAGACCGATCCAGACGAAGCCTCCGTCGCGGCGCACCGTGCGCATCGCCTCGTGCGGGGTCAGCGGCTTGTCGGTGACGACGCGCGCGCCGTCGCGGTAGATGGCGCAGTCCACGACGGCGGAGGGCGTCGAGGGGTCGCGGGTGGTGTCGTAGGCGCCGGTGTCCTTGCGCAGGGAGACGCGGGACGGGCGGACCACGGCACGCAGGTCGCGGATCATCGACATGGCAGGCTCCTTCGTGACAGGCAACGAAAGGCCGCCGACGACGGGTGGAACTACCCGGAATGGGGACGTCCTGACTGCGGAGGTTTGGCACGTCCACAAAGCGGGGAGCACCGCAGCGTCGCGGTGGCGAACTTCGCTACTGATACAGCTGGGGAATCAGCTCAGACAGATCAGGCAAAACGAACGAAGCGCTCTTCCGCGGTGAAGCGAGTGCGAGAGGTGGCAACCAGCCGGAGCCAGAGCAACGAGTCAGCGGCGCGGAGAGCGGGTGCTACTGCACGGTCGACTTCGATCCATTGCAGCCCCACCTCCTCCGGCCGGTCCCTCGTAAGGGAGTGTCGTCGGCGTCGGGGCTTGATCGCGACGCTTCTGCGTGCTGCCCCGAACCACCGGGCAAGAGTAGCAGTCACCGAAACTGTCAAGGCGCTGCTTTGCCCGGTACTGACGAGTTCTATGCTCGCCGCATGGCTGATGTTCTTCCTCTGGTCGAGGCCCGGTTGCGCACCGCGCTGGGCGAGCCGGACGCGCGCGCGGCGGTCACCTTCCTCGGTACGGACCGCATCGAGGTGCTGCGTTTCCAGGGCGACTCCAGGGAGGGCGCGGTCGTTCGCTACGCCACGCTCGGCATGTCCGCCCAGCCGATGAGCGACCCCACGGCGATGATCGCCGACCCGGTCGCGGGGCCCCGCGCCGAGCTGGTCCTCTCGGTCCGTTCCGGTCCCGCCGACACCGACAAGGTACTCCGTCCGCTCGCCGTGCTCGCCGCGTCCCCGCAGGTGGAAGGCCTGATCGTGGCTCCCGGCGCCTCGCTGGACGTCGGTGGGCCGCTGTGGCCCGGCGCTCCCTTCACCTCGGTCCTGGTCGCCGAGCCCGGCGGCCTGGTCGAGGACCTGGAGCTCGACGCGCCCCTCGACCCCGTGCGGTTCCTTCCCCTGCTCCCCATGACCCCGAACGAGGCCGCCTGGAAGCGGGTGCACGGCGCCCAGGCACTCCAGGAGCGCTGGCTCACGCACGGCACGGACCTCCGGGATCCGTCCCGGAAGTCCGTACCGCTGGACTGACCCGGCCAGTGAGCAAGCTCACCAACCGGTGGCCGAGAAGCGTCAGTTGGCGAAGACGGTGACACTGTCCTCGGTCGCGTGCCTCGGCTCCAGCTCCTCGGCCTCGTGCGTGAGCGCCTTGCGCCGTACGACGACCACGAGCGCGCCCGCCACCGCGGTGACCGCGGCGACCACGAACGGCATGTGGATGTCGCTCCACTCCTCGATCTTCGGCGCGAAGTAGGGCGCGGCGGCGGCCGCGAACCAGCGCACGAAGTTGTAGCCCGCGCTCGCCACGGGACGCGGGGCGTCCGAGACGCCGAGCGCCAGCTCCGTGTACACGGTGTTGTTCACACCGATGAAGGCACCGGACAGGATCGTGCAGACGATCGCCGCGGAGTGGTTGCCGTAGCCGAGGACGAGCACGTCGGCCGCGAGCAGCACCAGCGAGCCGCCGAGCACCTTCAGCGAGCCGAACCGCTCCTGCATGCGGGGCGCCACGATGACGGAGAAGACGGCGAGCAGCACACCCCAGGCGAAGAACACGGCACCCGACTTGTACGGCGTCATGTCCAGCACGAACGGCGTGAAGGCCAGCACGGTGAAGAACGTGTAGTTGTAGAAGAACGCCGAGACCGCCGCCGAGGCCAGGCCGCCGTGGCCGAGCGCCCTGATCGGGTCCAGCAGTGAGGTCTTGCGGGCCGGCTTCGGCTGCTCCTTGAGGAACACCGTGATGCACAGGAAGCCGACGGCCATCAGGAAGGCCGTACCGAAGAAGGGGTAGCGCCAGCTGGCGTCACCGAGCAGTGCGCCCAGCAGCGGGCCGCACGCCATGCCGAGGCCGAGGGCGGATTCGTAGAGCAGGATCGCCGCGGCGCTGCCGCCGGCCGCCGCGCCGACGATGACGGCGAGGGCGGTGGAGACGAACAGGGCGTTGCCCAGACCCCAGCCGGCCCGGAAGCCGACCAGCTCGTCGACCGAGGTGGAGGTGCCCGACAGGCCCGCGAACACCACCACCAGAGCGAGGCCGAGCAGCAGGGTCTTCTTGCCGCCGATACGGCTGGAGACGAAGCCGGTGACCAGCATCGCGATCGCGGTGATCAGGAAGTACGAGGTGAAGAGCAGGGAGACCTGGCTGGCGGTGGCGTCCAGGCCGGAGGCGATCGACGGCAGGATCGGGTCGACGAGCCCGATGCCCATGAAGGCCACGACGGACGCGCCGGCGGTCGCCCAGACCGCCTTGGGCTGCCGGAGGATGCCGCCGGCTCCCGTGTCGAAGGGGTCCTGCTGTGCGGGGGCCTTGCTCGCGCCCATCGCGATTCTCCCATCCCGGCGAAGGTAGTTGGTATATGCATATAGTAAGTTAGCTCGGCTAATTAATGCAAGCCACATCTAGTCTTCGCCGGTGAAGCCGGTGCAAGGGTTCCGCCCGGACGGGTGATCGTCCCTTGACGTGGGGGACCGGGGGTAGGACCGTGGGGCCCTATGAGGGGCGAACCCAGTTGCCCGAAGTGTGGTGGCCGGGTCAGGGCTCCCGGACTCTTCGCCGACACCTGGCAGTGCGATGTGCACGGCGCCGTGCATCCGGTGCAGCCGGTGATACCACCCAGCGTCGAGGCCCTCGGCGTCGTCGTGCACCGCACTCAGGTGCCCGTGTGGATGCCGTGGCCGCTGCCGGTCGGCTGGCTGTTCACGGGCGTGGCCTGCGCGGGCGACGACCGCAGCGGCGGCCGTGCCACGGCGGTGGCGTGCACCGGGCCCGGACCGCTCGGCGGCATGGGCGAACTGATCCTGGTCGCCGAGGAGCTCGGCGTCGGCCTCGGTGCGCGGTACGCCGGCATCGACGGGCCCGACCCGGGGCCGTACATGAGCGTGGAGAAGCCGCCCCAGGCCAAGGTCCTGGCCGCGGGCCGGCCGACTCCGCTGTGGCATGTGTCCGGGGCGCCCGACGACCGGGCGGTCTTCGCGGGCGAGGCCTTGGGGCTGTGGCTGTGGGCCGTGGTGTGGCCCGAACAGTCCGGGCTGCTGATGTACGACGAGCTGGTGCTGACGGATCTGCGCGACGCGGGGGCCGAGGTGGAACTGGTGCCCTGTGGGGCGCTGTCGCCGCGCCTGCTGAAGCCGTAGCGCTCCCCGGAGTAGGGGGCGCTGAGCAGTTTTGGGTGTGACCGGGACATCGGAAAATCCGGTTATCCTTGAGCGTCCCGCTTCTGTGAGCGCCCTGTTCCCTCTGGTGTCTGGAGTCCGCCGCGTGCGCATCGATCTGCACTGCCACTCCACCGCCTCCGACGGTACGGACACCCCCGCCGAGCTGGTGCGGAACGCTGCCGCCGCCGGGCTGGACGTCGTGGCGCTGACCGATCACGACACCACCCGTGGCTATGCCGAGGCGGTCGCCGCGCTGCCCGCGGGGCTGACGCTGGTGACCGGGGCGGAGCTGTCCTGTCGTATCGACGGCGTCTCCCTGCACATGCTGGCCTACCTGTTCGATCCCGAGGAGCCGACGCTGCTGGCCGAGCGGGAGCTGGTGCGGGACGACCGGGTGCCTCGGGCGCGGGGGATGGTCGCCAAGCTCCAGGAGCTGGGTGTGCCGGTGACGTGGGATCAGGTGGCGCGGATCGCCGGGGACGGCTCCGTGGGCCGGCCTCATGTGGCGACCGCGCTCGTCGAACTCGGGGTCGTACCGAGTGTGAGCGACGCCTTCACGCTGGACTGGCTGGCCGACGGCGGCCGGGCGTACGTGGAGAAGCACGAGACGGATCCCTTCGAGGCGATCCGCCTGGTGAAGGCGGCGGGCGGCGTCACGGTCTTCGCTCATCCCGGCGCGAGCAAGCGGGGGCGGACGGTTCCGGAGTCCGCGATCGTCGAGATGGCCGCGGCCGGGCTCGACGGCATCGAGGTCGACCACATGGACCACGACCCGGACACACGGGCACGGCTGCGGGGGCTCGCGGCCGAGCTCGGGCTGCTGACGACGGGGTCCTCCGACTACCACGGCAGCCGCAAGACGGTCGCCCTCGGCGAGTACACGACGGATCCCGAGGTCTACGGCGAGATCACGCGGCGGGCGACGGGCGCGTTCCCGGTGCCGGGGGCCGGGGGAGCGTGACGCGGGCGCTGGCTCGGGTGGATCGGGTGGGTCCGGGGTTCAAGCTTCTACGGGGCTGAGTCCACCGTCGGCGTGAGTTCACCGTCGGCCTGAGTCCACCGCGGGTCTGAGTCAGGCCCGGGGCCGCGGCCCCCTTCCTTCCATCCATGTTCATCCCTCTCCCGGCAAGGCCTGTTCCGTCATGTTCGACGTCGCCGTCTTCGGCTCCCTCTTCCTCACCCTGTTCGTCATCATGGATCCCCCCGGGATCACACCGATCTTCCTCGCGCTGACCTCCGGCCGGCCCGCCAAGGTGCAGAAGCGGATGGCCTTCCAGGCCGTCTGTGTCGCGGGCGGTGTCATCACCGTCTTCGGGCTGCTCGGGCACCAGATCCTGGACTATCTGCACGTGTCCGTGCCCGCGCTGATGATCGCGGGCGGGCTGCTGCTTCTGCTGATCGCGCTGGACCTGCTCACCGGCAAGACGGACGAGCCGAAGCAGACCAAGGACGTCAACGTCGCCCTCGTACCGCTGGGCATGCCGCTGCTGGCCGGGCCCGGGGCGATCGTGTCGGTCATCCTCGCCGTACAGAAGGCGGACGGCGTGGCCACACAGGTGTCCGTGTGGGTGGCGATCCTCGCCATCCATGTCGTGCTGTGGCTGGTGATGCGGTACTCGCTGCTGATCATCCGCGTGATCAAGGACGGCGGTGTGGTCCTGGTGACCCGGCTCGCGGGCATGATGCTCTCCGCGATCGCCGTGCAGCAGATCATCAACGGCGTCACCCAGGTCATCCGGGGGAGCTGAGCCCCGTTACGCGCAGAGCCCCCGCCCGGCATCGGTGCCGGGGCGGGGGCTCTGAAGCTTCTGCGGTGATCCGCGGCTGTTACGAGGCCGAGGTGTCGGCCGGACGGATCCACAGCCGCTGCCCGATGGCGGCGGCCTGCTGAACGATCCGGTTGACGGAGGCGGCGTCCACGACGGTGCTGTCCACGGGCGTACCGTCGACGTCGTCGAGTCGCATGATTTCGAAGCGCATTGGCTTCTCCCTTCGTCTGGTCATCCTCCTGCGGAGAATTGCTGCGTACGTAGGTAGTCAACGGGATGCGTGTTACAAACATTCCCTACGCTAAAGAAATTTTTCGAACGGCTAATTACTGACCGGTAAGAGGTTGGGGAGAGGCCGGAAGGAGACTGACCGGGACCAGTTGTGTTCGCAGCGTGACCGCCGGGACAATGGAAGCGATGAACGACGACCTCACGGCCCTCAGTGCCCGCATCGATCGCACCAACGAGCTGCTGCAGCGCATGCTCGCCGAGGTGGCGAAGACGCCGTCGACGCACGCCATCTTCGTCGACGCGGGATATCTGTACGCGGCCGCGGGACGTCTGGTGGCCGGCACCGAGGACCGCCGGGCCTTCGACCTCGACACCGAGGGCCTCATCGAGGCGCTCATCGACCGGGCCCGCACGATCTTCGCGGACAGCAGGCTGCTGCGGATCTACTGGTACGACGGAGCCAGACGCCGCATCCACACCGCCGAGCAGCAGTCGATCGCCGAACTCCCGGACGTCAAGGTCCGGTTGGGCAACCTCAACGCCAACAACCAGCAGAAGGGCGTCGACTCGCTCATCAGGTCCGACCTGGAGTCCCTGGCACGCCACCGGGCCATCAGCGACGCCGCCCTGCTCGGCGGCGACGAGGACCTGGTCTCGGCGGTCGAAGCGGCCCAGGGGTACGGCGCCCGCGTCCACCTCTGGGGCATCGAGGCGCCCGAGGGCCGCAACCAGGCCGAGCCCCTGCTCTGGGAGGTCGACAGCCAGCGCACCCTCGACCTCGACTTCTTCAAGCCGTACGTCTCCCGGCGCGCGGCCCTCCCCTACGAGGCGACGGCGACCCGGCCCACCCGCGAGGACGTCCGTTTCGTCGGCGCGCAGATCGCGGCGAAGTGGCTGGCGGCGCGGGGGCGTGACGCGCTGGTCGAGCTGCTGCCGGGGCACCCCTACCTGCCCGGCTCCGTCGACCAGGATCTGCTGGTGGAGGCGGAGGGGCTGTTGCAGTACTCCCTGCGGGGGCAGGCGGATCTGCGGCGGGCGCTGCGGGACGGGTTCTGGGAGCACCTTCAGACGCAGTACTAGGCGCCGCAGTATTAGGGCGCCGCAGTATTAGGGCGCCGCAGTACTAGGGCCGCTCGTCGCTGAGGCCGTCCCAGAAGTCGGCCAGGGCTCGGGCCGTCGGGAGTGGCTGGTCGGCGTTGGGGGAGTGCTCGGCGCCGGGGACGACCGTCCGGTGCGCGTGGAGGCGTACGGCCATGTCGTCGAGGAGAGGCACCGGCCAGGTGTCGTCGCGGGCGCCCGACAGGACGTGGAAGGGGAGCGGGACGGCGGCCAGTTCTCCGACGCGGTCCGGTTCGGTGCACAACTGGCGTCCGGTGACGAGCAGTTGGGCGGGCTTGGTGCCCAGCCAGCGGCGCCGCAGCTGGTCCGCGTCGCCGATGCCGACGGCGGGCCCGCCGACCTCCTCCGGTGGCCCCATCGCCTGGATGGCCTCCCACACCTTGGCCATGCTCATCACGGCGAGCGCGTCCCGCAGCAGCTTCACGCGCTGCTGCTGGGAGTCGGAGATCTGCGCCGGACCCGAGGACATCAGGGTCAGCGAGCGGAAGGGCGAGTGGTCGAGCAGGACGGCCGCACGGGCGATCTGCCCGCCGCAGGAGTGCCCCAGCAGGTGCACGGGAGCGCCCACGGCATCCACCTGGGCATGTACGTCACGCGCCAACTCAGCTTGCGCGTAAGCCGATTCGTCGGTCTCCGGCCCGTCCGACTCGAACTGGCCCCGGCCGTCCACGGCGACCGTGCGGTACCCGCGCGCCGAGAGCGGCTCGTGCAGCAGCGTGAAGTCCTCCTTGCTCCCCGTGAACCCGGGCAGCATCACCACCACGCCCTTCGGTTCCGCACCGACGGCCACGGGCGAATCGACGACCGCGAACACTCCGCGGGCGGTGCGCAGGGGGTACGCGCGGGCGGTGGGGGGCGGGGTGAAGGACACGCGGCGACTCACGCGGAGGAGGCTATCGGGTCGGCTCCCGGCCCGGGCCCACGGCCCCGGGCGAGGGCCGGATACGCCGACGGCCCGGCCCACGCGTGGTGGACCGGGCCGTCGGGTGAGCGATCAGCTCTCCGTGGACTCCACGGCTACGGCCTTCTTGCGCGTCGTACGACGCGCGCGGGGCTTCGCCTCGGAGTCGGAGGACTGCGCCGGGATCTCCGCGGTGGGCTCCGCGGCCGCCACGGCTGTGGTCGCCGAGGTGGCAGCGGTCGCCTTGCGGGTGCGGCGGGCCTTCGGCTTCGCCTCGACGCCTTCGGCGGTGTCCACCGCGGTTTCCGCGGCCTCCGCCGCCTTGGTCGCCGCGGTCTTGCGGGTGCGGCGCGGCTTGGCTTCCGTCACTTCGGACGCGGTGGCCGTGTCGTCCGTGGCCGTGGCCTTGGTGGCCGCCGTCTTGCGGGTGCGGCGGGCCTTGGGCTTCGCCTCGACGCCTTCGGCGGTGTCCACCGCGGCTTCGGCGGCCTCGGCCGCCTTCGCCGCTGCCGTCTTGCGCGTACGACGCGGCTTGGCCTCCGCGACCTCCGCGACCTCGGCGGTCTCCGTGGCTTCGGCGCTCACGGCAGGCGCGGCGGCCTTGCGGGTACGACGCCGGGGCGTGGTCTCCGCGGCCTCGGCCGTGTCGTCAGTGGGAGTGACCGTGGCCGTGGTGGCCTTGGTGGTCGCCGTCTTGCGGGTGCGGCGGGCCTTGGGCTTCGCCTCGACACCCTCGGCGGTGTCCACCGCGGCTTCGGCCGCCTCGGCGGTGTCGGCCGCCTTGGCCGCCGCGGTCTTCCGCGTACGACGCGGCTTGGCCTCGGCGGTCTCCGGCTCCTGGGTCGTCTGGGCCGGGATCTCGGCGGTGACGGCCGCGGCCGGCTCGACGGCCTTGCGGGTACGGCGGGTCCGCGGCTTCGCCTCGGTGGCCTCCGCGGTGTCCACGGCGGCTTCGGCGGCGGATTCAGTGGCCTCCGCCGTCTTGGTCGCCGCGGTCTTCCGAGTACGGCGGGGCTTGGTCTCGGTCGCCTCCGGGGCGGCCTCGACGGTCCCCTCGGCCGTGTCGACCGCGGCCTCGGCGGCGGTCGTGGCGGTGGCCGGGGCCGTGACCGCGGTCTTGCGGGTACGACGGCGCGGCCTGGCGGGAGCCTCAGGCTCCGCCGCCTCGGACACCTGCGGTGCCTCGGTGACCACGTCGGCGACCGGCGTCGCCTGCGGCTCGGTCGGCGTCACCGCCGTCTCCGCGGACTTGCGGGTACGACGACGGCGCGACTTCGCCGGGGCCGCGGGGGCGTCCGGCGCGATCGTGCCCTCGGCCGTCGCCACGGCGGTCTCCGCGGCGGCCTCGGGCGCCTCGGACGTCACCGACTCGACCGCCACATCGACCACGGCCTCGCCCTGCGCTCCGCCACGGGTGCGGCGACGGCGGCGCGGGGTGCGGGGCGCGGTGACGTCCTCCGTCGTGGTGGTCTGCTCCGGTGCGACCGCCCCCGTGGGAGCCGCCGCGTCCAGCGCGCTGCCGCCACGGGTGCGACGGCGACGACGCGGCGTACGGGCCGCACGCTCGCCGTCGGCGGAACGCGAGTCGTCACGGCGGGAGTCGTCCCGGCGGGACTCGTCACGCCCACCGCGGCCGTTCCGGTCGCCACGGCCACCTCGGTCACCTCGGTCACCGCGACCGCGGCCACCGCGGCCGCCGGTCTCGCCCAGGTCCTCCAGCTCCTCCGCCCCGAGCCCGGCGCGGGTGCGCTCCGAGCGCGGCAGGACACCCTTGGTGCCCGCGGGGATGTTCAGCTCCTCGAAGAGGTGCGGGGAGGTGGAGTACGTCTCCGGCGGGTCGTTGAACTTGAGGTCCAGCGCCTTGTTGATCAGCTGCCAGCGCGGGATGTCGTCCCAGTCGACGAGAGTGATCGCGATGCCCTTGGCGCCCGCGCGGCCGGTGCGGCCGATGCGGTGCAGGTACGTCTTCTCCTCTTCCGGCGACTGGTAGTTGATGACGTGCGTCACGCCCTCGACGTCGATGCCACGGGCGGCGACGTCGGTGCAGACGAGGACGTCCACCTTGCCGTTACGGAAGGCGCGCAGCGCCTGCTCGCGGGCGCCCTGGCCGAGGTCGCCGTGGACCGTGCCGGCGGCGAAACCGCGCTGCTGGAGCTGGTCGGCGAGGTCGGCCGCGGTGCGCTTCGTACGGCAGAAGACCATGACCAGTCCCCGGCCGTCGGCCTGCAGTATGCGGGCGACCATCTCGGGCTTGTCCATGTTGTGCGCGCGGTAGACGTACTGCGCGGTGTTCGCGACCGTCGCGCCCGCGTCGTCCGGTGAGGTGGCGCTGATGTGCGTGGGCTGCGACATGTAGCGGCGCGCGAGGCCGATGACCGCGCCCGGCATGGTCGCCGAGAACAGCATCGTCTGGCGGCGGGCCGGCAGCATGTTGATGATCTTCTCGACGTCGGGCAGGAAGCCCAGGTCGAGCATCTCGTCGGCCTCGTCCAGGACGAGCGCCTTGACGTGCTTGAGGTTGAGCTTCTTCTGGCCGGCGAGGTCCAGCAGACGGCCCGGGGTGCCGACGATCACGTCGACGCCCTTCTTGAGGGCCTCGACCTGGGGCTCGTAGGCCCGGCCGCCGTAGATGGCGAGAACGCGTACGTTGCGCACCTTGCCCGCGGTCAGCAGGTCGTTGGTGACCTGCGTGCACAGCTCGCGCGTGGGGACGACGACGAGCGCCTGCGGGGCGTCGGTGAGGTCCTCGGGCTTGGCGCGCCCGGCCTCGACGTCGGCGGGGACGGTGACGCGCTCCAGGAGCGGGAGACCGAAGCCCAGCGTCTTGCCGGTGCCGGTCTTGGCCTGGCCGATGACGTCCGTGCCCGAGAGGGCGACGGGGAGAGTCATCTCCTGGATGGGGAAGGGGGTGACGATACCGACGGCCTCAAGGGCTTCGGCGGTCTCGGGGAGGATTCCGAGGTCTCGGAAAGTCGTAGTCAGGGTGCTGCCTCTTCTGTGTGGGCGGTGCGAGGCGAGCGCGGGGGTCGTCTAGGACCGTGCTGGGGACGTCGACTGCCTTACGGGCTAGCCGTATGACACGGGACCACTGCCGACGCTCTAGCGCTCGAACCGCTGAGGGTCCCCCTCCGGATTCCGTACGCACAGTGCCGTACGGACGAGGAGGGCTGTCGGGTCGGAGCCGATCGGGCCACCGACCGGGCATCCTCATAACGTGCGGCCCGTCGGGTACGTCAGAGTACTCAGCGGGCGCATTACCACCATACCCCGGAATCGCGCACATGCGATGGCCGATTTGGTCACGTAGTGGTCGTCACAGTGATTGACCAGGGACTTCCGCCGTGCTGCGGGCGGGCTATTGTGCGCTTCATGACCACGCCTGACAACACCTCTGACGCACCCGCAGAAGCCTCGGAAGCCGCCGCCGGGGCGACCGGGGTCGCCGCCCAGGACTGGGCACAGGCCTCCGCCGATCCGCAGTACCGGGCCGCGGTCGTCGACCTGCTCGGCGCGCTCGCCTACGGGGAACTGGCGGCCTTCGAGCGCCTCGCGGAGGACGCCAAACTGGCGCCGACGCTGGCGGACAAGGCGGAGCTGGCGAAGATGGCGTCGGCCGAGTTCCACCACTACGAGAAGCTGCGGGACCGCCTCACCGAGATCGGTGAGGAGCCGACGCAGGCGATGGAGCCGTTCGTCGCCGCGCTGGACGGCTTCCACCGGCAGACGGCGCCCTCGGACTGGCTCGAAGGGCTCGTCAAGGCCTACGTCGGCGACTCGATCGCCAGCGACTTCTACCGCGAGGTCGCCGCCCGGCTCGACATGGACTCCCGTGAACTGGTGCTGGCCGTTCTCGACGACACGGGACATGCCGGGTTCGCCGTGGAGAAGGTGCGCGCGGCGATCGACGCGGATCCCCGTGTCGGCGGTCGACTCGCGCTGTGGGCGCGGCGGTTGATGGGGGAGGCGCTGTCGCAGTCGCAGCGGGTGGTCGCCGACCGGGACGCGTTGTCCACGATGCTCGTGGGCGGTGTCGCGGACGGGTTCGACCTCGCCGAGGTGGGGCGGATGTTCTCGCGGATCACCGAGGCGCACACCAAGCGGATGGCCGCGCTGGGCCTGGCGGCGTAGCGCTCCGCGGGGGCGCCTAAGGGGGTTGAGGGTTCGGGACGCTGGGCGGCTGCGGGCCGTTCGTGGCTGGTCGCGCCGTTCCCCGCGCCCCTTGGGTATGCCTTTGCCTACGCGGGTGCTGATCTGCGTCGGAGTCGGCCCGCCGGGCGCAGCAGGAGCGAGAGCGAGGCCGCCGAGACGACCACGGCGCCGATGAGGGTGAGCAGGACGCCTCCGGCGTCCAGCGCGCTGTGGGTGACGAAGGCGCCGAACAGGGCGCCGGCGACGCCGGTGGCGAGGACGAGGGAGCGGGCGGGCAGGCGGTGCGAGAGACGGTGGACCGCCGCCCCCGCCAGCACAAGACCGAGCAGAGCGGAGCCGAGCGCTTCGAACAACATCATGGGGTCCCTCCCACACGGCCACACTGCGCGTTACGGTCGTAGCCCGTCCTACCCGTGACCTGCGGAATGCAATCCTCCCCGGCACCGGACTTGTGCTCCATCCGTGAAGAAGAACGGGAGGGGCCCGGCGACACCTGATGTCGCCGGGCCCCTCCCGTGGCGTCTGCCTACAGCGCGCCGAAGCCCACCTTGCGCGGGGCCGGCTCCCCGAGCTCGACGTACGCGAGACGGTCGGCCGGGACGAGGACCTTGCGGCCGTGCTCGTCCACGAGGCTCAGCAGCTGCGACTTGCCGGCCAGCGCCTCGGACACCGCCCGCTCGACCTCCTCGGCGCTCTGACCGCTCTCCAGAACGATCTCGCGGGGCGCGTGCTGCACGCCGATCTTGACCTCCACGGCTATGTCCCTCCGACGGTCAGTGAAGTGCGCGACCTTCCGCGCTGTACCCAGCACACATTAGCCCGGTGAGGGGACGTACATGTTCCGCCCGAGAACGCCAGGAGCGAACAGCGGACGGGAACAAACGCGCCCCACGCGCGCGTGCGGTCAGTGAGCGTCCGTGCCGTGCAGCGGGAAACCGGCGATGCCCCGCCACGCGAGCGACGTCAGCAGTTGGACCGCCTGGTCGCGCGGGACACTGCGGTCGCTGTGCAGCCAGGAGCGGGCCACCACCTGTGCGAGGCCGCCCAGGCCCGAGGCCAGGAGCATCGACTCCGCGGGCGAGAGGCCGGTGTCCTCGGCGATCACGTCGCGGATCGCCTCGGCGCACTCGTTCGTCACCTTGTCGACACGCTCGCGCACCGCCGGCTCGTTCGTCAGGTCCGACTCGAAGACCAGCCGGAAGGCGCCGCCGTCGTCCTCGACGTACGCGAAATAGGCGTCCATGGTCGCCCGTACGCGCTGCTTGTTGTCGGTCGTCGACGCGAGAGCGTGGCGTACGGCCTGGATGAGGGACTCGCAGTGCTGGTCCAGCAGCGCGAGGTAGAGGTCGAGCTTGCCCGGAAAGTGCTGGTAGAGCACCGGCTTGCTGACGCCGGCGCGCTCGGCGATGTCGTCCATCGCGGCGGCGTGGTAGCCCTGCGCCACGAAGACTTCCTGGGCGGCGCCCAGCAGCTGGTTCCGTCGGGCACGGCGCGGCAGGCGCGTGCCTCGCGGGCGTGCCGCCTCTGTCTGCTCGATGGCTGTCACGCCGCCTCCCAATGTCGTCCAAGTGCGGTGTGCGCCGCGCGGCCATCGTACTTTTCGGTAACCGTGGTGTGCGCGGTGCGAGCGCAGAATTTCACGGACCGGACGGCGGCGAAAGCCGTACAGAGGGTTTCAAGCCGGGGCCTACCGGGCACGACGGCACCCCGCCGCTGCTCAGCGGCGGTCTCGTCGGCCGGTGTGCGGCGGCCCCGGTCGTCACCGATAGTCGTCCTCGTCCAGGGAGACCACACGGGCCTGTTCGATGAGATCGGCCTCGCTGGCCCGGTCCGGGTCGACGTCGGTCAACGGGTCGTCGCGGTCCGGCGCGACATCCGCGTGCTGCTCCGCCGCGTCGACCTCGGGGGCCTCGACGTCGTATTCCTGGGGTTCCTCGGTGTTGTCGTCCACGAACGTCTCGGGATCGGTGGGATCGACGGCCATGGTGGGGCTCCCTTCCTAGAACATCCCTGAGTGGAACAGGGGGCCACATGCGGGTGCCCTGCGTACGAGCCTAGGAGACACCCGATCTGTACGCCATCGATCCGCGCGCCCTTCCAGCGGCGATGGCATGGTCACGCCTACCTGTGAGGGCGAACACATGAACTATCGCGTGATCGTCTCGTAACATTGCCGCATGTCTTCGACCGAGCTGCCCTTCGTGCCGCCCGCCACCATGCTTCCCAAAGTGGCGCCCGTCCGGGTCGCGGAGGGTGAGCGGCTGAGGTCGGTCGGGCTGCCCGGGATCACGCTGTCGGTCCGGTCGAGGCCACCCGCGCGCGAGGGACTGCCGCCCGCTCTCTACGTCCATGGCCTGGGCGGTTCCTCGCAGAACTGGTCGGCGCTGCTGGAGCAGTTGGACGACACGGTCGACGGTGAGGCCGTCGATCTGCCGGGGTTCGGCGACTCGCCACCGCCGGACGACGGCGACTACTCGATCACCGGGCACGCGCGCGCGGTGATCCGTTTTCTCGACTCCTCGGGGCGCGGTCCGGTGCATCTCCTGGGGAACTCCCTCGGCGGCGCGGTCTCCACACGCGTCGCCGCGGTGCGCCCCGACCTCGTCCGCACGCTCACGCTCGTCTCGCCGGCGCTGCCGGAGATCCGCGTCCAGCGCAGCGCCGTGCCCACGGGCCTGCTGGCGGTGCCCGGCGTGGCCGGGCTGTTCACCCGGTTCACCAGGGAGTGGACGGCCGAGCAACGGGTCCGCGGGGTCATGGCGTTGTGCTACGGCGACCCCGGCCGCGTGACGCCGGAAGGTTTCCGCCACGCCGTCGAGGAGATGGACAGGCGACTCCAACTGCCGTATTTCTGGGACGCGATGACGCGCTCGGCGCGCGGGCTGGTGAACGCGTACACGCTCGGCGGCCAGCACGCGCTGTGGCGCCAGGCCGAGCGGGTCCTGGCACCGACGCTCCTCATCTACGGTGGACGTGACCAACTCGTCGGCTTCCGTATGGCGCAGAAGGCCGCCCGTGCCTTCCGCGACTCGAGGCTGGTCACCCTGCCGGAGGCGGGGCACGTGGCGATGATGGAATACCCGGAGACGGTGGCGGCGGCGTTCCGCGACCTCCTCAAGGACACGGAGGCCCCCGGCGGCGGGGGCACGACATCGAGTACCGACAGCCGATCGAGTACCAGTAGCCAAGGGAGCTGAGGGCCGACGTGGGACGCCACAGTCGACGCGGACCTGCCCCCAGGAGTGCCCCGAAGGGCGACAACGGCAGCGGTGACAGCACCTACAGCGGCACCGCGGATGTGACGAGTACAGCGAATACGGCGGGTGCGGCGGCGAGCCGGACCCTGGCGCCCGGGCGCCAGGCGCCGGTGGGCGGGCTGCCGCCCGGCTTCGAGTACGGGACCCCCGCGCGCGGGGTGCCGCGGTTGCCGGACGGGACCCCCGCGCACGGCATGCCCCGGCTTCCCGACGGTACGCCTGCGCACGGCATCCCCAGGCTTCCCGACGGCACTCCGGCTCGTGGGGCTCCGCAGGTCCGTGGAGGGCATCCCGAGCATCGGGAAGCCGGCGGCGGCTGGGGCGAGCCGAGCGGGCGGGGCGGTGCCGGGTACGGCCGTCCGGGACCCGCCGGGCCCGCCATACCGCATCAGCGGCCGGCACCGCCGAACGGACCGCGGCAGGACTATCTCGACGCCTTCGAGGCGGACGACGACGTCTTCGCGCCCCGCGCCCCGTCGGACGGCCGCCGTGGCCCGTTCGACGCGCCGCACCGCCCTTCCTCCGGCGCTCCCCGCACCCGGACGACCGCGCTCGCCTCCGACCCGTACGGCTCCGTCACCGACTGGCCGGCCGATTCGGGTGTGGACGGCCGTGATCGCCTCGACGGTCGTCTTGACCGCGGCCCCGCGGATGTTGACCACCTTGACCGTCTTGACGGCATGGGCCGTGTTGATGGGGTTGACGGGGGCGACGGCACCGATGCCGACGACGCGCCCCCGACCGGTGAACCCGCTCCGGGCAAGGGGTCCAAGGGGCGGACCTTCACCGGGATCGCCGCGGCCGCCGTCACCACCGTGCTGGCCATCGTCGTGGCCGGACAGGTCGCGGACGGGGGCGACGACAGCGCCGTACGGTCGCAGTCGGCCACCGACCAGGCGCGGGACGCCCGGGACTCCGCCTCGCGGATCGGCGGGCGGCCGACGCCCTCCGAGGCGCCGGAGGCGGCACCGCTGACGTACGAGCAGGCGATGGGCCGGACGTACCCGCTCGGTGCCGAGCTGAAGGCGTCGGGGAAGTTCGACGCGATTCCCGGCATCGCCAAGGGGCCCACCAAGGGGCAGAAGTACACCTACCGCGTGGACGTGGAGCAGGGGCTCGGCCTCGACGGCGAGCTCTTCGCGGAGGCCGTGCAGAAGACGCTCAACGACAACCGGAGTTGGGCGCACAACGGCGCTCTGACCTTCGAGCGCGTCTACTCCGGCAAGTCCGACTTCGTGATCACGCTCGCCAGCCCCGGCACCACCGCCGAGTGGTGCGCCAAGTCCGGTCTGGACACCACCGAGGACAACGTGTCGTGCGACTCGGCCGCCACCGAGCGCGTGATGATCAACGCGTACCGCTGGGCCCAGGGCTCGGAGACGTACGGTGACGACCAGATCCACGCCTACCGGCAGATGCTGATCAACCACGAGGTCGGTCACCGGCTCGGCCACGGCCATGTCACCTGCGACAGGAACGGCGATCTCGCGCCGGTCATGCAGCAGCAGACCAAGTTCCTCGACCACGACGGGATCCGCTGCAAGGCCAACCCCTGGCCCTACCCCCGGAGTTGACGTCCGGGGGGCGAACCCACGTTGACATGCGCAGAAAAGTCGTACATATTGCTGCGCATGTCGCCCCGTCCCGCCCTCCCGTGCGCCGCCATCGAGCTGGCGCTGATCGGCGTGACCCCGCTCTGCGTGGCCGACATTCTCTGTCGCTGACGCCCGCCCCGCGCGCGTGCGTCGCGATTCTTCTGTTCCTCCCGTGATCCGGTCACGGTTTTCCGACGCCATGACGCCGGGGCAGACGTGTGCTCAGATCTGTCTCACTCCTCGTCAATCTGTCTCGTGATGCGAGACTCGCCCTTTCGAGAGGTCGTCTTCCGATGCGTCAACCGTCCCTCACAGCGCGCCGCGTGGCCGCGGCAACCGTAGGCCTGGTCCTGGCGGCGGGCGCCGCCGCCTGCGGCCCCGAGGACAACGATGCCAAGGCCTCGGGCGGCGACTCCACGCCCCACAAGGGCGGCACGCTCACGGTCCTGAACGCCAACCCGACCCAGGACTTCGACCCGGCCCGGCTCTACACCTCCGGCGGCGGAAACGTTCCGTCCCTGGTGTTCCGCACGCTCACCACCCGCAACCGCGAGAACGGCGCGGCCGGCACCGAGGTGGTCCCGGACCTCGCCACCGACACCGGGCGCCCCAACAAGGACGCGACCGTGTGGACGTACACCCTGAAGAAGGGCCTCACCTACGAGGACGGCACGGCGATCACCTCGGCCGACATCAAGTACGGCATCGAGCGCTCCTTCGCCCCCGAGCTCTCCGGCGGCGCGCCCTACCTGCGGGACTGGCTGGTCGGAGCGGCCGACTACCAGGGGCCGTACAAGGACAAGAAGGGCCTGTCGGCGATCGGGACGCCGGACGCGCGGACCATCGTCTTCCACCTGAACAAGCCCGAGGGCGAGTTCCCCTACCTGGCCACGCAGACGCAGTTCACGCCCGTCCCGAAGGCCAAGGACACCGGCACCAAGTACGAGGAGCACCCGGTCTCGTCCGGCCCGTACAAGGTCGTCTCGAACCAGAACGACGGCGAGCGGATCGTCCTGGAGCGCAACACGCACTGGTCCGCCGCCACGGACGCGGAGCGCAAGGCGTACCCGGACAGGATCGACGTACGGTCCGGGCTCGACTCCTCCGTGATCAACCAGCGGCTGTCCACGTCCCAAGGGGCGGACGCGGCCGCGGTCACCACGGACACCAACCTCGGCCCGGCCGAGCTGGCCAAGGTCTCCGGTGACAAGGAACTGGCCGCGCGCGTGGGCACCGGTCACTTCGGCTACACCAACTACATCGCGTTCAACCCGACCGTGAAGCCGTTCGACAACCCCAAGGTGCGGCAGGCGATCTCGTACGCCGTCGACCGCTCGTCCGTGGTCAACGCGGCCGGCGGCTCCGCCCTCGCCGAGCCCGCCACCACCTTCCTGCCGAACCAGAAGTCCTTCGGCTACGAGCCCTACGACCTGTTCCCGGCCGGCAAGGCGGGCAACGCGGCGAAGGCCAGGGAACTGCTGGCGCAGGCCGGCTACAGGAACGGGCTCACCGTCACGCTGACCCACTCCAACGCCAAGGACTTCGAGACCAGCCCCGAGATCGCGACCGCGATCCAGGACGCGCTGAAGAAGGCCGGTATCACCGTCAAGCTCCAGGGCCTGGAGGAGAACGACTACTCGGACAAGATCCACAACGTCAAGACCGAGCCCGGTTTCTTCCTCGCCCACTGGGGTGCCGACTGGCCCTCCGGCGGCCCCTTCCTCGCCCCGATCTTCGACGGCCGGCAGATCGTCAAGGACGGTGCGAACTTCAACACGGGCCTGCTCGACGACAAGTCGGTCAATGCGGAGATTGACGCGATCAACAAGTTGACCGATCTTGACGCCGCTGCCAAGAGGTGGGGCGCGCTGGACAAGAAGATCGGCGAGCAGGCGCTGACCGTGCCGCTGTTCCACCCCGTCTACAAGCGGCTGTACGGCAAGGACATCAAGAACGTCGTGATCAGCGACTGGACCGGCGTGCTGGACATCTCCCAGGTCGCGGTGAAGTAGCGCCGTGAGCGAGGCACTTGTCGCCGCCGAGGTCGCCGGGACGGGCGTGGATCCCGTCCCGGCGGCCTCGGGGGCCCGTCAGTTCTGGCGGCGGCTGCGAGCGCAGCGCGCCGCCCTGGTCGCGGGGGCCCTCGTCGCCCTGCTCGTCCTGGTCGCGCTCGCCGCGCCGCTGCTGACCGCGCTGGAGGGCCAGGACCCCACCACGTACCACCCCGCCCTGGTGGACTCGGCCCGCGGCGGCGTGCCCATCGGGTCCTTCGGAGGCATCGGTGGGGACCACTGGCTCGGCGTGGAACCGCAGACCGGCCGCGACCTGTTCGCGCGGCTGGTCTACGGGGCGCGGGTCTCCCTGGGGGTCGCGCTGGCCGCGACCGTCGTCCAGGTCGTCATCGGCGTGACGCTCGGTGTCGCCGCCGCGCTCGGGAACCGATGGGTTGATCAACTGTTGAGCCGGTTCACGGACATCATCGTGGCGATGCCGCTCATGATCATGGCGCTGGCGTTGCTGGCGATCGTGCCGTCGAGCTTCCCGCGGCCCGTGCTGGTCGCCCTCGTCATCGGGCTCATCGGGTGGGGCAACATCGCGAAGATCGTGCGCGCCCAGACGCTCACCCTCAAGGAACTCGACTACGTCGCCGCGGCCCGGCTCAGCGGCTGGGGGACCTGGCGGATCGCCCGCCGCGAACTGCTGCCGGGGCTCGCCGCGCCGGTCATCACCTACGCGGCACTGCTCGCCCCGTCCAACATCACCGTCGAGGCCGCTCTGTCCTTCCTCGGCGTCGGCGTGAAACCGCCCACGCCGTCCTGGGGGCAGATGCTCACCGCCGCCGACGTCTGGTACCAGGCCGCCCCGCAGTACCTGCTGCTGCCCGCCGGAGCGCTCTTCCTGACCGTCCTCGCCCTGACCGTCCTCGGCGACGGCGTCCGCACGGCGCTGGACCCGCGCGCGGCGTCCCGGCTGCGCATCGGCACCGGCCGCAAGAGGGAGGCCAGGGCATGAGCGGCTTCGGCGGATTCCTCCTGCGCCGGCTCATCGGCGCCCTCGTCACCCTGCTCGCCATCTCGGTGATCGTCTACGTCGTCTTCTACGTCACTCCCGGCAACGTCGCCCAGATCACCTGCGGCCCGCGCTGCTCGCCCGCCCAGATCCAGCAGGTCGCCGAGCAACTGCATCTCCACGACCCGCTGTACGTGCGCTACTGGCACTTCCTGGAGGGCCTCGTGGCCGGACAGGACTACTCGACGGGCACGTCCGTGCAGCACTGCTCGGCGCCGTGCCTGGGCCTGTCGTACCAGAGCGACCAGCAGGTCACCCAACTGATCCTGACGAAGCTGCCGGTCAGCCTGTCGCTCGTGTTCGGCGCGATGGTGATCTGGCTGGTCCTCGGCGTCGGCACCGGCGTCCTCTCCGCCTGGCGGCGCGGCCGGCTCACCGAGCGGCTGCTGACCGGCGTCACGCTCGTCGGCGTGGCCACACCGGTCTTCGTCATCGGCCTGGTCCTGATGATCGTCGTCTGCGGACAGCTCCAACTGCTGCCGTTCCCGCAGTACGTCGGCCTCACCGACGACCCGGAGCAGTGGGCGTGGAACCTGCTGCTGCCCTGGCTCTCGCTCGCCCTCATCGAGGCCGCCGCGTTCGCCCGGCTGACCCGCTCGTCGATGCTGGAGACGCTGACCGAGGACCACATCCGGACCTTCAGGGCGTACGGCGTCGGCGAGCGGGCCGTCGTCGCCCGGCACGCGCTGCGCGGAGCACTCGCGCCCGTCATCGCGCTCAACGCCAACAACTTCGGCAGCGCGGTCGGCGGCGCGGTGCTCACCGAGACACTCTTCGGCCTGCCCGGCATCGGACAGGAACTGGTCCACGCGGTCAACGTGGTCGACCTCCCGGTCGTCGTCGGGATGGTCCTGGTCATCGGATTCTTCGTGGTCGTCGCCAACGCCGTCGCGGACGTGCTGTACGCGGTGGCCGACCGACGGGTGGTGCTGGCATGAGTCTGGTGAACGTCACGGACCTGACGGTCGAGTTCGGGTCCCTGCGGGCCGTCGACGGGCTCTCCTTCACGCTGGAGCAGGGCGCCGCCCTCGCCCTGGTCGGCGAGTCCGGTTCCGGCAAGTCCACGGTCGCCGCCGCCCTGCTGGGGCTGCACCGCGGCACGGGCGCGCGCGTCGCCGGCTCGGTCGAGGTGGCCGGGACCGACGTAGGAGCTGCCTCGGAGGACGAACTGCGGCGGCTGCGGGGCGCCAAGGCCGCGATGGTCTTCCAGGACCCGCTGTCGTCCCTGGATCCGTACTACGCGATCGGCGACCAGATCGCCGAGGTGTACCGCGTGCACACGCGCGCGTCGCGACGGGCGGCACGCGCGCGTGCGGTGGAGGTCCTCGACCGCGTGGGAATCCCGGACGCCGTACGGCGATCCCGCTCCCGCCCGCACGAGTTCAGTGGCGGCATGCGCCAACGCGCCCTCATCGCCATGGCGCTGTCCTGCGAGCCCGACCTGCTGATCGCCGACGAGCCGACGACCGCGCTCGACGTCACCGTCCAGGCCCAGATCCTCGACCTGCTGCACACGCTGCGCGAGGAGACCGGCATGGGCCTGCTGCTCGTCACGCACGACGTGGGTGTCGCCGCCGAGAGCGTGGACGACGTCCTGGTCATGCGGCACGGGCGGGCGGTGGAGCGCGGGCGGGTCGGCGCGGTGCTGGCGGCGCCGTCCGAGGCGTACACGAGGGAACTGCTGGACGCGGTACCGCGGGTGGACGCGCCGAGGGCCCGGACCCAGGCGTCCTTGGCGTCCTCGGGGTCCTTGGCGTCCTCGGGATCCGGGGCGGCCGGGTCCGCCGAGGTCGTCGTCGAGGCGGTCGGCCTGCGACGGGAGTTCGGGCGCGGGAAGCGGGCGTTCGCGGCCGTGGACGACGTGTCGCTCACGATCCGCCGCGGCGAGACGCTCGGCATCGTGGGGGAGAGCGGCAGCGGCAAGACGACCCTGGGCCGCATGCTCGTGGGGCTCCTGGAGCCGACGGCGGGGGAGGTCCGCCACGACGGGCACGCGCGCTTGGGCGTGAATCCGGCCGTGCAGATGGTCTTCCAGGACCCCGTCTCCTCCCTCAACCCCCGCCGCACCGTGGGCGAGTCGATCGCCGACCCGCTCCGCGCGAGAGGCGAACGCGACGAGGCCCGCATCAGGGGGCGCGTGCGGGACCTGCTGGAGCGTGTGGGACTGGAGGCGGCGCACCACGACCGCTACCCGCACGAGTTCAGCGGCGGACAGCGCCAGCGCGTGGGCATCGCGCGGGCGCTCGCCGCCGACCCGCGCGTCATCGTCTGCGACGAGCCCGTCTCCGCGCTGGACGTCACCACCCAGGCCCAGGTGGTCGCCCTGCTCGGCGAACTCCAGCGCGAACTGGGGCTGGCGCTCGTCTTCGTCGCGCACGACCTCGCCGTCGTCCGCCAGGTCAGCGACCGGGTCGCGGTGATGCGCCGCGGCCGGATCGTCGAGTCGGGCCCCGCCGACGAGGTGTACGACACCCCGCGCGACCCCTACACCCGGCAACTCCTGGCCGCCGTACCGGCACTCGACCCGGAGGCCGCCACCCGGCGCAGAACGGCCCGACGCGAACCGGCCGCGACCTGACGAAACGTAACTGCTTGATCTCTTAGCGCGATCGAACGCGATCCGCACGGGAAAGTTACGTCCGTTCACCCCTTTTGGTGGCGCGATGGACAACCGTCCGTCGCGCCACCGCCTTGTCCGCATACGTTCGTCCCGCTGCGAGCCGCCGGGCCAACGGCGGCTCCCCATACGGGAGATCGGGGGTGCACTCGTGCGTATAGGACTGCTTACGGAGGGTGGCTATCCGTATGTGAGCGGTGACGCCAAGCTCTGGTGCGACCGGCTCGTACGCGGGCTCGATCAACACGAGTTCGACATCTATGCGCTCAGCCGCAGCGAGGCCCAGGAGGACGAGGGCTGGGTCCCGCTGCCGCCGCAGGTCAACAGGGTGATCACCGCGCCGCTGTGGACGGCGGAGGACGACGGCGTCGTCCACGGACGACGGGCGCGCAGACGGTTCACCGAGTGCTACGGCGAGCTGGTGGCGGCCCTGTGTGCAGGGGGCCCCGTGGAGGCTCCGGCCACTGAGGCGGACCGTTTCGCCAACGCGCTGTACGGGCTCGCCGAACTCGCCCGCGACGAGGGCGGGCTGGTGGGAGCACTCCGCTCCGAGGGGGCCGTGCGCGCCCTGGAACGCGCCTGTCGCGCGCCGGGCGCTCCCCGTGCGGCGCGCGAGGCGCGCGTCCCCGATCTGCTCGCTGTCGCCGCGCACCTGGAACAAGCCCTGCGCCCCCTCTCGCTCGACTGGTACGAGGACGACGGCCTCGGCGCGGTCGACCTGTGCCACGCGACCTCCGGCGGCCCGGCCGCCCTGCCCGGCCTGCTCGCGCACCACTTCGCCGGCGTGCCCCTGCTGGTCACCGAGTACGGCGTGCGGCTGCGCACGCACTACCTGAACGCCGCGGAGTCCTCGCCCGCCGTCCGCGCCCTGCTCACCGCCTTCCACGGCAGGCTCGCCGCCGAGACCTACGGCCGGGCCACGATCGTCACGCCCGGCAACGCCCACGCCCGCCGCTGGCAGGAGCGCTGCGGCGCCCACCGCGACAAGCTCCGCACGGTCTACCCCGGCATGGACGCCACCCGCTTCGCGGAGGTCGGCGAGTCGCCGGAGTGCGCCGACCCGGAGACCCTCGTCTGGGTGGGCCGGGTGGAACCGGCCAAGGACCTGGTCTCGCTGCTGCACGCCTTCGCGGACATCCGCAAGGAGGAGCCCAAGACCCGCCTGCGGATCATCGGCGCGCCCTCCGGCCCCGAGGGCAAGGCCTACCTCGGCCACTGCCGGGCCCTGGCCGCCCAGCTCTTCCCCGACGAGGCCGACGGCCCGCACGCCGTCGGCGACAACCCCGTCTCCTTCGAGGAGATCGGCGGCCCGGAGCTGCCCACCCTCGCCGACGCGTACGCCGCGGGCGCCGTGACCGTCCTGTCCAGCGTGGTCGAGGGTTTCCCGCTCGGCCTGGTCGAGGCCATGTTCTGCGGCCGGGCCACCGTGTCCACCGACGTCGGCGCCGTCGTGGAGGTCATCGGCGGCACCGGACTCGTCGTCCCCCCGCGCAACCCACGGGCGCTCGCCGAGGCGTGCGTGGTGCTGCTGCGCGACCCCGAGCGCCGCGCACGCCTGGGCGCGGCCGCCCGGGCCCGCGCGCTCGAACTGTTCACCGTGGAACAGAACATCACGGCATTTCACGGCATTTACCTGGAGATCGTCTCGCGCACCCCCGTCCGCCGCGTGCTCCTGGACGACACCGGTGAACCCCTGCCCTTCGCCGCCCCCGCCGAGGCCCACGTCCCCGGCCGCTGGACCGGCCCGACGGCCCGCCTCGTCGCCCGCGGCGGCCCCACCTGGGCCGCGGGTCCCCCGGTACGGGCGACCACCCCGATCCCCGCGACGGAGGGAGCGTGATGAGCGACCTCGGCGAACTGGACCGCCCCGGCCCTCCCGCAGGCGCCGCGGCATGGGACGAACGATCACAGGAGTGGCTCCCGGAGACGACGAACACCGAGGAGCAGCCCGCCCCGGTCGCACCCCCCGAACTCCATGAACCGTCCGCCGAGCGGGCCCCCGGCCACACCCCACCCCCGACCACCACTCGCCGTACCGCGGCCGACCCGGTGAAGGCCCTGATGCACCGGCACCGCGAACTCTGCGAACGGGCGGTCGACCCCCTGGAGATCGCGGCAGGCCTGGAGGCCCACGGCGTCACCGACCGCACGGCGGCCCGCTTCCGCCACCGAGACGTCTTCTCCCTCGCGGAGGAGATGTACGCGAGGATCCCCCGCGACGGCGACACACCCACACCCCTCGCCCCGCCGGAGCCCCCCGGCTCCCGCGCCGGCTGGGCCCTGAGGGCGCTCCTCCCCGGCACGCTCTGCACGGCGACACTGGCCGGCCTGCACCTCACCCACGGCAGGGCACGCCTCGCGGTGGCCGCCGTAGGCATCCTCGCCGTGGCCCTGGCCGTGCGCGCGGCACTCGCCCGAGGCCCGCTGAGCACGAGAAGGCCCGCCACCCACCGGCCCGGCTCAAGCACCTGGACGTACTGGCTCCTCGCCTACGCCCTCCTCGGCGACGGCCTGCTCCGAGCGGCCCTGACCGGCGGCCCCGACAGCCTGCCCGACGGCACTCCCGACAGCCCCTGGCCCCTCGTCACCACCCCGGCCCTCGCCCTCACCTGGGCCTGCGCCCCCGCGGCCTGGAGCGCCCACCTCCTGGCAGCCCGCGCCCGCCGCAAACTGACGGCCAGCCGAGGCCTGGAGGACTTCGCCGCCTCCGTACGCCCGCTCCTGCTCGGCACGTTCACCCTGTTCCTGGCCACCCTCGCCGCCCTCCTCGCGGTCTCCGGCCCGACCCTGAACGAGCCGCCCCCCTACGCCCAGACCCTCACCCTCGGCGCCCTCCTCCTCCTGGCCCGCCTCCTCACCGTCCACGGCTTCACCCACGCCCCGGTGGTCATCCTCAGGGCCACCGCAGCGGCCCAGGCCACCGCCCTGGCCACGGTCTTCGCCGCCCGCCTCCCCGGCTGCGACGCCCTGGCCGCCCCCGTCCGAACGCTCACCACCCTCTGGGGCCCGACCACCATCCAGACCCTCACCTGCGGCACCGGCGCGCTGATCCTCCTCATCCACGCAACCCGCACGCTGACGCGAGCATCGGCCCACGCACAACCGGAGCGAGGGTGCTGACGCAACGGGAGTGTTCCACGGGGGGTGCCGCGGAAGGTCGTAGGACGTCTGCAGGCGCATCGTGGCTGGTCGCGCAGTTCCCCGCGCCCCTGAGGTGGGGACAGCCGCCCGGTGTGTTCGAAGTAGCCGCCGACGGCGGTGAGGGGACGGGGCGGGGGGTGTCCGCCCGCAGCGGCCGGCGTCCGACACGCAGTACTACCCGGAGACACAGTTCCGCCGGACCGAGGACGGAGACCCCCCGCCCCGGCCCCGACCCACCCCCCGAACCGTAGGCGCTACGCGCACCCCCACCGAAGCCGCACAGGCGCCGCAGGCATCCGCACCGCAACCCACCACCCCCAGCCCGCCCCCTCCGAAGGAGCCCACCCACATGACCACCTCCCGCCCCAAACCCCCGGGAGCCCCCCGATGAGAGTCCTGCTGATCGGAGCCAACGGCTACATCGGCCGCTACGTCGCCGACCGCCTCCTGGCCGACCCCGCCGTCCAGCTCACGGCCCTGGGCCGAGGCGACGACGCCGACGTCCGCTTCGACCTGGCGTCCGGCAGCCCCGGCGCCCTCACCCGCTTCCTCGACGCGGTCCACCCCGGCGTAGTCGTCAACTGCGCCGGCGCCACCCGAGGCGGCGCCCGCGACCTCACCCGCCACAACACCGTCGCCGTCGCCACCGTCTGCGAGGCCCTCCGCCGCAGCGGCTGCGGCGCCCGGCTCGTCCAGATCGGCTGCGGAGCCGAGTACGGCCCCAGCCAGCCCGGCTCCTCCACGGCTGAGGACGCGGTCCCCCGCCCCGGCGGCCCGTACGGCGTCAGCAAACTCGCGGCCACCGAACTCGTCCTCGGCTCAGGCCTGGACGCGGTGGTCCTCCGCGTCTTCTCCCCGGCAGGCCCCGGCACCCCGGCCGGCTCCCCCCTGGGCCGCCTGGCCGAGGCCATGCGCCGCGCCATGCAGTCCGGCGACGGCGAGCTCAAGCTCGGCGGGCTGGGCGTCCAACGCGACTTCGTCGACGTACGCGACGTCGCCCGCGCCGTGCACGCCGCCTCGCTCTCCGCCGCACAGGGCGTCATCAACATCGGCTCGGGCCGCGCCATCCGACTCCGCGACGCCGCCGCGACCCTCGCCCGGGTCGCCGGATACGGCGGCGCCCTCCACGAACTGGACGGCCCGCCCGGTCCGCCCGGCCCGCACCTCAGGCCGACCATCGGCCACCCCCGCGCGGAGCCGGACCACACCGCCCCGGTCGCGTACCCGTACCCGGACGGCTGCGGCAGCTGGCAGCAGGCCGACGTACGCACCGCCCGCGACCGGCTCGGCTGGCGCCCCCGGATCAACCTGGAGGAGTCCCTCGCCGACATCTGGATGGAGGCGGCATGCCGCATCTGACCAGCACGCGAACGATCACGCCCCGGACCGAACTCCGCCCCGGCTTCGGCATCCCGGGCCTCGCCCACCCGCTCGTGGCCCCGGCCGAGTGGGGCGAACTCACCCGCCCCGACACCCCCTTGCACTGGGTCGTCCTCCACGTCACCGACGACGGCCCCGGCAGCCGCCCCGACCCGCACTGCCTGGAGGCGGCCGGACGTCTGCGCAACGCGGGCGTCCGGGTCCTCGGCCACCTCGACACGACGTACGGCGCCCGCGTCTTCGGGGAGGTGATCTCCGACGCGCACCGCTACATCGAGTGGTACCAGGTCGACGGCTTCCTCCTGGACCACTGCCCGTCCGACCACACCGCGCTCCCCGAGATCCGCCGCACGGTCACCACGCTCCGCGCGCTCCGGGACAACGCCCACATCGTCCTCGGCCACGGCGTCCACCCGTATCCCGGCTACGCCGAGATCGCCGACCAGTTGGTCACGTTCTCCGGTCCGTGGAGCGAGTACCGCTGGTCCCAGGCGCCCGAGTGGACCGCCGACCACCCGCCCGACCGCTTCTGCCACCTGGTCCACGGCGTGCCCGGCCCCCACTTGGAGGAGGCTCTCCGCATCGCCCGCTGGCAGGGTGCGGCCACCATCTACTTCACGGACCGCACGAACATTACAAACAGCATGGACCGCACAAACCGCGCGAACCGCTCCGTCCGCAACGCCCCATGGCAGACCATGCCCGGCTACTGGGACGACATCGTCTCGCGGATCGGAACAGGTGTCTCGGAATGAAAAAGGCCATGGCACTGTTACGGGGAGAACAACCGTAATGATTGACCGACCAACGGAGTCCCCGTGTCGCTGCCACCCCTGGTCGAGCCCGCTGCCGAGCTCACCGTAGACGAGGTCCGCAGGTACTCCCGCCACCTGATCATCCCCGACGTCGGGATGGACGGGCAGAAGCGGCTGAAGAACGCCAAGGTGCTCTGTGTGGGCGCCGGCGGCCTGGGCTCGCCGGCGCTGATGTACCTCGCCGCGGCGGGCGTGGGCACGCTGGGCATCGTGGAGTTCGACGAGGTCGACGAGTCGAACCTCCAGCGCCAGATCATCCACAGCCAGGCCGACATCGGCCGCTCGAAGGCCGAGTCCGCGCGCGACTCCGTCCTCGGCATCAACCCGTACGTGAACGTGATCCTTCACGAGGAGCGGCTCGAGGCCGACAACGTGATGGACATCTTCAGCCAGTACGACCTGATCGTGGACGGCACGGACAACTTCGCCACCCGCTACCTGGTCAACGACGCCTGCGTGCTGCTGAACAAGCCGTACGTGTGGGGCTCGATCTACCGCTTCGACGGCCAGGCCTCCGTCTTCTGGTCCGAGCACGGCCCCTGCTACCGCTGCCTCTACCCGGAGCCCCCGCCCCCCGGCATGGTCCCCTCCTGCGCCGAGGGCGGCGTGCTCGGCGTGCTGTGCGCGTCCATCGGCTCCATCCAGGTCACCGAGGCCATCAAGGTCCTCACCGGCACGGGCGAGCCGCTCGTCGGCCGCCTGATGATCTACGACGCCCTGGAGATGCAGTACCGCCAGGTCAAGGTGCGCAAGGACCCGAACTGCGCGGTCTGCGGCGAGAACCCGACCGTCACCGAGCTCATCGACTACGAGGCCTTCTGCGGCGTCGTCTCCGAGGAGGCCCAGGAGGCGGCCGCCGGCT
Organism: Streptomyces lincolnensis; assembly: GCF_021173675.1. GTDB lineage: Bacteria > Actinomycetota > Actinomycetes > Streptomycetales > Streptomycetaceae > Streptomyces > Streptomyces lincolnensis_B. Next base: position 459,945 of record NZ_JAIHON010000004.1, read on the forward strand.
CGACGATCACTCCCAAGCAGCTCAAGGAGTGGATCGACGACGGCGAGAACATCGAGATCATCGACGTCCGCGAGATCAACGAGTACGAGATCGTCTCGATCCCCGGCGCCAAGCTGATCCCGAAGAACGAGTTCCTCATGGGCACCGCCCTGGAGAGCCTCCCGCAGGACAAGAAGATCGTCTTGCACTGCAAGACGGGTGTCCGTAGTGCGGAAGTCCTCGCGGTCCTGAAGTCCGCGGGCTTCTCGGACGCCGTGCACGTCGGCGGCGGTGTGATCGGCTGGGTCAACCAGATCGAGCCGAGCAAGCCGGTGTACTGAGCAGGCTTCCTCGCCCTGACGGTGAGAGCCGTCGTGTCGGTGAGAACCGTTGTGTCGGCGGGGGTTCCGGGCGCTGTGGGTGCCCGGGACCCCCGCCGCCGTCATGAGCAGACCTTGCCGTCCTCGGGCACCTCGCCCTCCAGCAGATACGCGTTCACCGTCGCGTCGACACAGTCGCTCCCCCTGCCGTACGCCCCATGCCCCTCGCCCTTCCAGGTGAGCACCACTCCGACACCCTCGCCCAGCTCGTCCGCCATCCTGCGGGTGCCCTCGTAGGGCGTCGCCGGGTCGCCCGTGTTGCCCACGACGAGGACCGGTGCCGCCCCGGGCGCGCTCACCTCCGGGGTGTCGTACTGCCCGGCCACCGGCCAGTCGTGGCACGAGCCGGCGGTGTCCCAGCCCAAGGCGCTCCCGAACACGGGCGAAATCTTCTCCAGCCTCGGCAGCAGCTTCTTCGCCTCCGCGACCGTCGGCCGCTGCCTGTCGTCCAGGCACGATATGGCCCGTTGGGAATGGGAGGCCGTGCCGTAGTGCCCCGACGGGTCGCGCTCGTTGTACTCGTCGGCGAGGGCCAGGAGCTCCGAACCGTCGCCCCGCTCGGCGGCCTCCAGGGCGCTGGTGAGGGTCGGCCAGCCGTCCTGGCTGTACAGCGGCAGGATGATGCCGATGAAGGCGAGCGCCTGGGTCAGCTTCCGTTCCGATGCCGTCGGCAGCGGATCGGCGTCGATCCGGTCCAGCAGCGCGGCGATCCTCCGTGATCCCCGCTCGGGATCCTCTCCGGTGGATTCGAGGTAGGAGTTCAGCGCGCGCTGGAATCCCCGGGCCTGGTTCTCCCGGTGCCCGACGACGTCGGCGCTCGGGTCGACAACCGCGTCGAGGACCAGCCTGCCGACCTTGCGGGGGAACAAATGGGCGTACACGCCCCCGAGTTCGGTGCCGTACGAGATGCCGAAGTAGTGGGTCCGGCGGTCGCCGAGCACCTGCCGGAGCAGGTCCATGTCGCGGGCGGTGTCGGTGGTCGAGACGTGGCCCAGCAAGGGGCCGGCGTTCCTCGCGCAGCCCTTGCCGAAGGTGCTGGAGTCCTGGAGGTAGGCCCGCTCCTCGGCCTGGGTGTCGGGAGTGATGTCCACCGACTCGGAGGCCTGGATCTCCTCGTCGTCGCGGCAGCGGACACGCTTGCTCAGGCCCACCCCGCGCGGATCCCAGCTGACCAGGTCGTACCGCTCGCGCAACGAGGAGACGACAGCGGCGTACGCGGGCATGGTGGAGACCCCCGAGCTGCCGGGACCGCCGAAGTTGAACAGCAGTGACCCGATGCGGTCCTCACCTCGAGCTCTGGTCCGGATCAGCGCCAGGCCGATCGTCTCGCCGTCGGGCTTCGCCCAGTCCAACGGCACCTTCAGCGTCGCGCACTGCCAGTCCCTGCCCGGCGCGGTGGAGTCCGCGGTGGCCGTGCAGCGGCCCCAGTCGGGCTTCTGCGAGGTCAGGGAGGAAGGCAGCGCGAGGGCGGTGGCGGAGGGCCCCTCCGGCGAACCACCCGCCTTGTCGTCCCCCGACGATCCGCCGCTGCACCCGGCCACGAGCACCGCGGCCGCGGCACACCAGGCCGTCCACCATCCGAATCGCGTCATCGCACGTCCCCCCTCGCAGGCCGTCCGCCGTGTGCCGCGGATGGCAGTCAGGCCATGGTAGGCAGACGATCCGTCGATCGCGGAGACCTGTGGATAACTCTCTGACCTGCACATACGTCGAGGCGGGGCGGTGGTGCGGGTGGGACAGAGCGGTGGTGCGGATGGGACAGAGCGGTGGTGCGGGTGAGGCAGGACGGTGGTGCGGGCAGGACAGAGCAGCGGTGTGGGCGAGACGGGACGATGGCGCGGGTCAGGAGCACACGGTCCCAGCCGCCGGAACCCTCCCGTCCAGCAGATAGCCGTCCACCGCGGCCCGTACGCACGGGTCCTTGCTGTCGTAGGCCCCGTGCCCCTGCCCCTTGTACGTCAGCTCGACGCCCACCCCCTTGCCCAGGGCGTCCACCATCTTCCGCGCGCCCTCGTACGGCGTGGCCGGGTCGCCGGTGTTGCCCACGACGAGGATCGGCGCGGATCCCGGCGCGCTCACGTCCGGATGGTCGGCGGCGCCCGTCACGGCCCAGTCGGCGCAGCTGAGCATGGACCAGGCGAGGTAGTCGCCGAACAGGGCGGAGGCCGCCCGGAACCCGGGCAGCTTCCGCTGCACCTGGGCTGCCGTGTAACGCGGCTTGTCGTCGGCGCAGTTGATGGCCACGTTGGCCGCGGTGAGGTTGCTGTACTCGCCGTTCTGGTCGCGCCCGTTCATCGCGTCGGACAGGAACATCAGCATCTGGCCGTTGCCGTCGTAGGCCTGGTCGAGGCCCTCGGTGAGGAAGTCCCAGTAGTCCTTGGAGTACAGGGCCTGGGCGACGCCGCCGGTCGCCGCGGTCTGGGTCAGCCGGCGCGGGCCGATGCCGGGCAGGGGCTTGCCGTCCAGGTCCTTGAGCAGCTTGGCGATGCGGTTCACGACGTCCTGCGCGCTGTCGCCGATCGGGCAGTCCTCGGTCTTCGAGACGCAGTCCTCGGCGAAGTTGTCGAGGGCCAGCTGGAAGCCCCTGGCCTGGCTGAGCGAGCCCTGTTCGGGGTCCTGCGTCGGGTCGACGACCGCGTCGAAGACCGCGCGGCCGACGCGCCCGGGGAACAAGTGGGCGTAGACGCCGCCGAGTTCGGTGCCGTAGGAGATGCCGAAGTAGTGCAGTCTGTCGTCGCCGAGGACCTGGCGCATCAGATCCATGTCGCGGGCCGCGTCGGTGGTGTGCACATGCGGGAGCACCTTCGCGGAGTTGTCCTCGCAGGCCGCGTTGAACTCCTTGGTGTTGTCGAGCAGTTCGGTGCGTTCGGCCGCGTCGTCGGGCGTCGCGTCCTGCTGGAAGTACGCGTCGAGCTGCCCGTCGTTCAGGCACTCCACCCCGGCGCTGCGACCGACCCCGCGGGGGTCGAAGCTCACCAGGTCGTAGCGTGTGCGCAGTTTCTCGTAGTCCGCGCCGAAGGCGGGCAGCGTGGTGACGCCCGAACCGCCGGGACCGCCGAAGTTGAAGATCAGCGAGCCGATCCGCCGGCTCTCTTCGCCGCTCGCCCTCGCCCGGATCAGCGCCAGGCCGATCCTGTCGCCCTTGGGCCTGTCCCAGTCGAGCGGTGCCTTCATGGTGGCGCACTGCCACTCGCCACCGCCGGGCAGAGGCGAAGGGGCGTCACCACCGCCCTGCGCCGGGGACGGGGCAGGGCAGTCCTTCCAGCTCAGCTTCTGGGCCGTCAGATCCTGGTCCTCGGAGTCGTCGCCGCAGCCCGCCAGGAGGGTGGAGAGCAGGGCGACGGAGGCGGTCAGGGCAACGGCGCGCAGGCGGGGAGGATTCGGCATGCTCCCATCCTGCGGTCGCCCACGGACGAACGCTCGGGACACGAGCCGTACGAGGTACGCACGCGTGCCCGTCTCTACAGCTCTACAGCGATCCCTTGCGGGACAGGTGGTTGAAGGCCAGCCAGCCCGGCAGCACCGGAAGCCACAGCGTCAGCAGTCGGAACAGCAGGACCGCCGGGGCGGCGACCTCCTTCTCCAGACCCACGGCGATCAGACCGACCGTCAGGGTCGCCTCCACCGCGCCCACACCACCCGGGGTGGGGGCCGCCGAGCCCAGCGCGTTGCCCGCGAGGAACACGACGGCGACGCTGGCGATGCTGATCGAGGACCCCTCGGTGCCGAAGGCGCGGATCGACGCGTCCAGGCACATCACGAAGCAGGCGGTCAGTGCGAGCATGCCGCCGATGCCGGTGACCAGCTTCTGCGGCCGCTGGAGCACGTCGAGCATGCGCGGCACGACACCCGCGAACAGCGACCTCACGCGCGTGACGACGAATTTCCTGAGGAACGGCACCGAGGTCACCACGAGCACGAGCACGGCCACCGTCAGCAGACCCGCGATGACCGTCCGGGACGGCGAGAGCGACGGCGTCTTCTCGGTGCCGGTCAGATAGCCGAAGGACAACAGCATCACGATGTGGCAGCCGAGCCCGAACAGTTGCGACGCGCCGACACTCGCCACGGCGAGCCCCGGCCGCACCCCCGCGCGCTGAAGGAAACGCGTGTTGAGGGCGACGCCGCCCACCGCCGCGGGCGCGACGATCTTCACGAACGAACCGGCGACCTGCGCCGCCACGGTCCGCACGAACGGCACCCGCTCCGGCACGAAGCCCAGCAGGGCCATCGCCGCCGCCACATAGCTCAGCGCGGAGAACGCGACGGCCGCCGCGACCCAGCCCCACTCGGCGTTCTCGATGAGCGGACCGAACTCGATGTGCGTGAGCTGCGTCAGCAGGAAGTACGCGCCGATCGCGCCGGCGATGAAACTGATCAGCGTCCGCGGCCGCACCCGCTCCAGCCGGGCCGGTTCGACCGGTGCCTGCGGCCGGATCAGCAGCACCTGGTGGCGGATCTGGGTGAGCAGATCCTCCTCACGGGCCTCCTCCACCGCCTCGTCGATGGCCCGCTTCTCGGCCCGCTGCTCCGCCTTCACGGCCTTCTTGTCGGGCTTTTCGAGTACGGGCCTGGTGTCCTCGGAGGCCTCCTCCAGGCGGGCCTGCTTGGCATGCCGGGACGCCTCCAGGATCGCGTCGCGCTCGCGCTGGGCGCGCTCCCTGGCCAGGGAGCGCAGCGTCGCGCGCGTGGAGCGGCTCAGCGCGATGGGCTGGAGCATCGGCAGACAGTCGGCCACCGCGTCGGGTCCGAGCACGCTCAGCGCCGCGTCCACCGCGCGTTCGGCGCCCACTCTGAGGCCGAGCGTCACCAGCAGCTGGGAGACGTCCATCCGCAGCAGCAGATCGCCCGCCGCGATCTCGCCGACGCGCAGGTCGGTGAGGATCACCGTGCCGGAACGATCCACCAAGATCGCGTCACCCACCAGCCTGCGGTGCGCGATACGCCGGGACTGCAGGGCCCGTACCTGGTGCCAGGTCTCCCGCAGGAGGTCGTCGGTGATCTCCTCGTCCGGGAGCGAGTCGAGCGTGCGGCCTCCGGTGTGCTCGTAGACGAGCATCACCGCGTCGGGACCCAGCTCGGAGGTGGCGATCAGCTTGGGCGCGTTGGCGCCGGCCGCGATCGCCGCGTACGCCAGCAGCGCCTCCTGCTCCAGTGCCTGCCGCAGCGACGGGAGGCTGGAGCGGGTGGCGAAGCCGCGCAGCGTCAGGTTGCGCCAGGCCCGGTAGAAGAAGCCCTGGGCCTGCTGTTCCCGGTCGACGACCGTCACGTCCAGCGGCGGGCCGTCCTCCAGGGTGACGAAGTAGCGCCGGCCGCGGTCGCCGGTCTCCGCGGTCTCGTGTGCCTCCTCACGGGCCGCGCTCACCGGGCGGAAACCGACCGTCCGCAGGCCCGCCATCAGGGTCCGGCCGGTGGGACGCACATTGGGCGAGCCGACCGCGTACAGCGTGCCGTAGGCGACGGTCCAGCCGATCAGCACCGTCAGGATGATCGAGAACGGCGTGGTGTAGCCGGTGACGAGCATCGAGAACGCGTCGAGCATCAGCACGATCCACAGCACCGCCCGCCAGCGCGGCCTGCGCGACATGCCGACGGCCGTCATGTAGGCGATGACGGGGGCCAGATAGCCGTGCACGGGATCGGTGAGCGCGTGGATGTCGCCGGGGGAGGGCTGGGTCAGCGCCTCCTGGATCGAGTCGGGGGCGGCCTGGGCGACCCACAGGTCGGTGGCGAGCGTCACCCCGTGCGCGAGCACCGCCGCGAGCACACCGTCGGCGATGCGCAGGCCGTCCCGCTTGATGAGCCGCTCGATGGCGAACGCGACGGGCACGAGGAGGATCGCGATGCTGGAGGCCAGTCCCGCGATCTTGATCAGCAGGTCGGGTGCCTGCCCGGTGCCCTTGTTGATGTCCTGTTCGAGCCCCGAGGTGGTGCCGTGCGCGAACGCGGCGATCCCGATGAGCAGGGCGACGGCCAGCACGCCGACCACCAGCCGCATCAGGTCCGAAGGGCGGTGCACGCGCGCGGGGAGCAGCGGTTCGTCGCCCTCCACCTCGTCGGCGTAGACCTCGTCCGGTTCCTCGGCGGCCGGCGCGGGCTTGTCCGCAGGCGGCTTTTTGGCGGTGTCCGGTGTGCCCGCCTCGCCGGTGCCCGGGCGCGACGAAGCATCAGAGGTGCTCTCCGCATCCTCCGGGTGTACACCCTGTTGCTTCATCGTCTCTTCTTGATCTCGTATCACCGGTCACCGCCCGCACGATGGTGGCATGCCCCACCGACACGCGGGGGTATCAGGGTGCACATGCGGGGGCGCACAGTCTGCCCGAAGCGCTGCCCGGGGGCGAGGGATACGCCCGGTGACGAGCGCGTCACGTTGTCGGTGGGGTGGGGCAGGATGGGACGGATGAGCGAGGAGAGCCTTCCGGACGACCGCCGTGCCGACGCCCGCCATGCCGAGGACAGCCTTCTCAACGGCAGCCATTCCGGCAGCCGTGGCGAGCCAGTCGAGCCCGCGGACGCGCTGCCGGAGTACGCCGAGCGGGTCCTCGACGTCGCCGAGGGGATCCCGCCAGGGCGGGTCATGACCTACGGCGACGTCGCCGAGTGGCTGGAGGAGGGCGGCCCCCGTCAGGTCGGTCGCGTCATGGCGCTCTACGGGGGCGCCGTTCCGTGGTGGCGCGTCGTGCGCGCGGACGGTGCCCTGCTCCCGGGCCACGAGCTGGAGGCGCTCGGCCACTACCGCGCCGAGGGGACGCCGCTGAAGCAGGCGGGCAGAGCCGCCGAGAGCCACCTGCCGCGCCTCGACATGAGACGGGCGCGCTGGGACGGCGGTGAAGGCGCGGAGGGTCACACCTGACAGCTTCCGCCATCGGACCGGTCCAGGGGCACCTTGACGTCCGTACGAGGGACACAGGACAAACCGGGCACGTCCGTGGCATGCCGTACGTTCGTGGGGCGAGGGGCGTCCGTGGCACGGGTGCCGTGAGGGAAGAAGGGGAAGCCCTGCTTCCGCACCTCTCGTCGGCGTAGCGTCGGCTGCGCGCGTCCCCCTCATCCCCCGGCCACCGCCCTCCACGCGTGGTGGTCCTTCCAACAGCACACCCACCAGGACCGGCGAACCACGTGAGCTCCTCTTCCTCCACCAGGCGCCTGTCGCACTCCCAGGTGCGACAGGGGAACCGTGGCGCTTACCGACTGGTGCGTACCCCGCCGGCCCGTCCGGACCCCCCTCGTCTGGACGCCGCACAGCGCTCCGTGGTTGACCACCGCACCGGCCCTCTGCTCGTTCTCGCAGGTCCGGGCACCGGGAAGACCACGACGCTCGTCGAGTCGGTGGCGGCGCGAATCGCCCGGGGCGGTGACCCCGCGCGCGTGCTCGTGCTGACGTTCAGCCGCAAGGCGGCCGTCGAGCTGCGCGACCGCATGGCGCTGCGCACCGGAGCGGCGCGCGCGCCCCAGGCGACCACCTTCCACTCGTTCTGCTACGCCCTGGTCCGCGCCCACCAGGACAGCGACCTGTTCGTGGAGCCGCTGCGGCTGCTGTCCGGCCCCGAACAGGACGTCGCCGTACGCGAGCTGCTCGCGGGCCAGCCCGACCTGGAACGGCTCGGCCTCGCGCACGTGCGCTGGCCGGACGACCTGCGCGCCTGTCTGACCACCCGTGGCTTCGCCGACGAGGTCCGCGCGGTCCTCGCCCGCAGCCGCGAACTGGGCCTCGGCCCCGACGCCCTGGACGCCTTCGCCCGCCGCATCGGCCGCCCCGACTGGCGTGCCGCGGCCGCCTTCCTCGCCGAGTACCTGGACGTCCTCGACCTCCAGGGTGTGCTCGACTACGCCGAGCTGGTCCACCGCGCCGTCCTGCTCGCCCACCGCCCGGCGGTCGCCGCACGGCTCGCGGGGCAATACGACGCCGTCTTCGTCGACGAGTACCAGGACACCGACCCGGCACAGGTACGGCTGCTGCACGCCCTCGCCGGCGGCGGCCGCACCCTGGTCGCCTTCGGCGACCCCGACCAGTCGATCTACGCCTTCCGCGGTGCCGACGTGAACGGCATCCTGGAGTTCCCCCAGGACTTCCCGCGCGCGGACGGCCGCCCCGCCCCCGTCGAGGTGCTGCGCACCTCCCGCCGCTCCGGCGCCGCGCTGCTCACCGCGACCCGGCTGCTGACCCAGCGCATGCCGCTGACCCGGCTCCCCGCCGACAAGGTGCGCGCCCACCGGGAACTGGCCCCTGTCCGGGACGGCGGCCGCGTCGAGGTCTACACGTACCCGACGCCCGGCACCGAGCTGGACAACATCGCCGACATCCTGCGCCGGGCGCATCTGGAGGACGGCGTCCCCTGGGGCGAGATGGCCGTCCTGGTCCGCGCCGGCTCCCGCACCATCCCGACGGTCCGCCGTGCGCTCACCTCCGCCGGTGTCCCCCTGGACATCGACGGCGACGACCTGCCGCTGCGCCACGAACCGGCCGTGGCACCCCTGCTGACGGCCCTACGGGCGGTGGCGGCGGCGGAGACGGCGGAGGCCGTCGAGCGGGACGCCGAAGCCGAACGCGCAGAGGAAGGCTCAGAGGAGGGCACCGAAGAACGCGCGGAGGACGTAAGCACCGAGGAGACCGCCCCCGACGCCGGCGGTGAGCCGCGCTCCGACACCTCCTGGCTCGACACCGAAACCGCTCTGAGCCTGCTCGCCTCCCCCCTCGCCGGCATGGACGCCGCCGACCTGCGCCGGCTCGGCCGTGCCCTGCGCGACGAGGAGCGGGCAGCCGGGAACCCCCTGCCGCCGCCCTCCGACGAACTGCTCGCGCGGGCGCTGGCCGAGCCGGAGCGCCTGGCCGTGCACGACCCCGTGTACGCGCGCGGTGCCCAGCGGCTCGGCGCGCTGCTCAGGAAGGCCCGTGAGCGCCTCGCCGGCGGCGGCACGGCCGAGGAGGCGCTGTGGGACCTGTGGGAGGGCACTCCGTGGCCCGCGCGCCTGGAGCGGGCCGCCCGGCGCGGCGGCGCGGCCGGACGCAACGCGGACCGTGATCTCGACGCCGTGTGCGCGCTGTTCGCGACCGCCGCGCGCGCGGAGGAGCGCACCGGCGGCCGAGGCGCCCTCAACTTCCTGGAGGAGATCGACGCCGAGGACATCGCCGCCGACACCCTCACCCGGCGTGCCGTGCGTCCCGACGCCGTCCGTCTGATGACCGCGCACCGCTCCAAGGGGCTCCAGTGGCGCCTGGTGGTCGTCGCGGGCGTCCAGGAGGGACTGTGGCCGGACCTGCGCCGCCGGGGCTCCCTCCTGGAGGCCGACCGCATCGGCCGCGACGGACTCGCCGAACCGCTCACCCCGGGCGCGCTGCTCGCCGAGGAGCGCCGCCTGTTCTACGTGGCCGCCACGCGCGCGCGTGAGCGCCTCGTCGTCACGGCGGTGAAGGCCCCGGCCGACGACGGAGACCAGCCCTCGCGCTTCCTGACCGAACTCGGCGTCGAACCCAGGGACGTCACCGGCCGCCCCAGCCGCCCGCTGTCCGTGGCCGCCCTCGTCGCCGAACTCCGCGCCACCACCGTCGACCCGCGCGTCTCGGACACCCTCAGGGAGGCGGCGGCCCAACGGCTGGCCCGCCTCGCCGCGCTCGCCGACGAGGACGGCCGCCCCCTGGTGCCGTCCGCCCACCCCTACCGCTGGTGGGGCATGTTCGAGCCGACCGAGTCCAAGGTGCCGCTGCGCGACCGCGACCAGCCCGTCGTGCTCTCCGGCAGCGCCCTCGACCAGCTCGCCAACACCTGCGCCCTCCAGTGGTTCCTGGGCCGCGAGGTGAAGGCCGACGCGCCCGCGACAGCCGCGCAGGGCTTCGGGAACGTCGTACACGTCCTCGCCGACGAGGTGGCCTCCGGACACTCCCCGGCCGACCTCGCCGTCCTCATGGAACGCCTCGACTCCGTGTGGAACGCGCTCGCCTTCGACGCCCCCTGGAAGTCGGAGCAGGAGAAGGCCAACGCGCGCGTGGCGCTCGAACGCTTCCTGAAGTGGCACGTCATGGACCGCACCGGACGCACTCCGGTCGCCAGCGAGCACGACTTCGACGTCACCCTCGAAGCGGGCGACGTCGAGGTGCGCATCCGCGGCCAGATGGACCGCGTGGAGACCGACGCCGAGGGCCGCGCCTACGTCGTCGACTTCAAGACGGGCAAACAGTCCGTGAGTTCCGCCGAGGTGGAGCGCCACCCGCAGCTCGCCGTCTACCAGCTCGCCGTCCGCGAGGGCGCCGTCGACGAGGCCTTCGACGGCGTACGCCCGGAGCCCGGCGGCGCCGAACTCGTCCAGCTGCGCCAGGGCGCCGCCAAGCGGGACGGCGGCGAGACCCTGCCCAAGGTGCAGGCGCAGGATCCGCTGGAGGGGGAGTGGGTCGGCGACCTGCTGGCCACGGCCGCCGGCAAGGTCCTCGACGAGCGGTTCACACCGACTGCGGGCCAGCACTGCTCGCACTGCGCGTTCCGGGCCTCGTGCAGCGCACAGCCCGAGGGACGGCACGTGGTGGACTGAGCGCACCGGTGTGATCGGTTGCACCACGCGTGCTGACCTGCGCTTCCTGCGACCCGAGGGCCGATTCGTCCTCGACTGTCAGTGTGCGCCGCTAGCCTCTCCGACATGCCCGCCCGTATCACCGATCCCGATCAGCTCAAGGAGCTCCTCGGTATCCCGTTCACCCCGGAGCAGACGGCCTGCATCACCGCGCCGCCCGCACCGCAGGTGATCGTGGCCGGTGCCGGGTCGGGCAAGACGACGGTGATGGCGGCCCGCGTGGTCTGGCTGGTCGGCACCGGCCAGGTCGCCCCCGAACAGGTGCTCGGTCTGACGTTCACCAACAAGGCCGCCGGCGAACTCGCCGAGCGGGTGCGCAAGGCGCTGATCAGGGCGGGCGTCACCGACCCCGACGTCATCGACCCGGACAACCCCCCGGGCGAGCCGGTGATCTCCACCTACCACGCCTTCGCGGGCCGCCTGCTGACCGACCACGGCCTGCGCATCGGCCTGGAGCCGACCTCCCGCCTGCTCGCCGACGCCACCCGCTTCCAGCTCGCCGCCCGGGTGTTGCGCGAGGCACCCGGCCCCTACCCGGCCCTCACCCGCTCCTTCGCCGACCTCGTCAGCGACCTCCTCGCACTGGACGCCGAACTCGCCGAGCACCTCGTCCGCCCCGAGGCCCTCCGGTCGTACGACTCCGAACTGCTGCGCACCCTGGAGGGCGCCCGCCTCACCAACGACGCCCTGCGCAAGGTCCCCGAGGCGGCCGCCGCCCGCCGTGAACTCGCCGACCTGGTGGTCCGCTACCGCGCCGCCAAGCGCGAGCGCGACCTGCTCGACTTCGGTGACCAGATCGCCCTGTCCGCCCGGCTCGCACAGATCCCCGAGGTGGGCAGCATCCTGCGGGAGGAGTTCCGCGTGGTGCTCCTCGACGAGTACCAGGACACCTCCGTGGCCCAACGGATCCTCCTGGCGGGCCTGTTCGGGGGCGGCACCGGACATCCGGTCACCGCCGTCGGCGACCCCTGCCAGGCCATCTACGGCTGGCGGGGCGCCTCGGTCGCCAACCTCGACGACTTCCCGGAGCACTTCGCCCACGCCGACGGCCGCCCCGCCACCCGCCAGTCGCTCAGCGAGAACCGCCGCAGCGGCGGTCGCCTCCTGGACCTCGCCAACGGCCTCGCCGAGCCCCTGCGCGCCATGCACGCGGGCGTGGAGGCCCTGCGCCCCGCGCCCGGCGCCGAACGCGACGGGCTGGTGCGCTGCGCCCTGCTGCGCACCCACGCCGAGGAGATCGACTGGATCGCCGACTCCGTCGCGCACCTCGTGCGGACCGGGAAGGCGCCCGGGGAGATCGCCGTCCTGTGCCGTACCGCCACCGACTTCGCCGAGATCCAGGGCGCGCTCGTCGCCCGGGACGTCCCCGTCGAGGTCGTCGGCCTCTCCGGCCTGCTGCACCTGCCCGAGATCGCCGACCTGGTCGCCGTCTGCGAGGTCCTCCAGGACCCCGGAGCCAACGCCTCCCTGGTCCGCCTGCTGACCGGACCGCGCTGGCGCATCGGCCCACGCGACCTCGCCCTCCTGGGACGCCGCGCCCGGTTCCTGGTGTCCCACGCGCGCGTGGACGCCGACGACGACCCGGACCGCCGCCTGGCCGAGGCCGTCGAGGGGGTCGACCCCTCCGAGGTGATATCGCTCGCGGACGCCCTCGACACGTTCCTGGAGACTCCCCTCTACGGCACCGACGGCGACAGGGACGACGACGGGCTGCCCTTCTCCCCGGACGCGCGCGTGCGGTTCGCCCGCCTGGCCGCCGAACTGCGCGACCTGCGCCGCTCCTTGGCCGACCCCCTGATGGACGTCCTGCACCGCGTCCTGGCCGTCACCGGCCTGGAGGTCGAGCTCTCGGCGTCCCCGCACGCCCTGGCGGCCCGCCGGCGCGAGACCCTGTCGAACTTCCTCGACGTCGCCGCCTCGTTCGCCGCCGGCGACGGCGAGGCCTCCCTGCTGGCCTTCCTGGGCTTCCTGCGCACCGCCGCCCAGTACGAGAAGGGCCTCGACAACGCCCTCCCCGGCGGCGAGAACACCGTCAAGGTGCTCACCGCGCACAAGTCCAAGGGCCTGGAATGGGACGTCGTGGCCGTCCCCGGCCTGGTCACCGGCACGTTCCCCAGCACGCAGGGTCGTGAGAAGTGGACCGCCCAGGGCAAGGTGCTCCCGCACGACCTGCGCGGCGACGCCGACACCCTGCCCGACGTCGCCTCCTGGGACTCCCGCGGTCTGAAGGCCTTCCAGGAGGCCATGAAGGACCACCAGCACACCGAGGAACTCCGCCTCGGCTACGTCACCTTCACCCGCCCCCGCTCCCTCCTCCTCGGCTCCGGCCACTGGTGGGGCCCCACCCAGAAGAGGCCGCGCGGCCCGTCCGACTTCCTGCGGGAGCTGTACGACCACTGCGCGGCGGGCTTCGGGGAGATCGAGGCCTGGGCCGACGAACCGGCCGAGGACGAGGAGAACCCCGTCCTGCACCAGGAATCCGCCGACCAGGTGTGGCCCCTGCCCCTGGACGACACCGCCCTGGCCCGGCGCCGGGCGGCCGCCGAGACGGTCCTCGCCCACCTGGAGGACCTCGCCGCCTCCCACACGGACACCCACCCGGCGGCCACACACGGCCCGGACACCTACGACGACCCGGACTGGCCGACACCCCCCGACGAGGAGGAGCCGCCGTACGGAGAACCGCCCTACGCGGAGCCGCACCACGAGGACGAGCCGTTCCCGGAGGACTTCGACGACCCCGCGGACCCCGTCGACCCCGCGGCCTTCGTGGATCCCGGGGACGACGACTGGGACTCCTGGACGACGGCCCGCCCGGCCGTCCCGCACCAGGCCACGGCCCCGGACACGAACAGCCACGCGGGCGCCCCCGAGGGCCCGCGCGCCCACCCCACGGACCCCGACACCCGACACACGCCTCCCCGCGCCCCGGAGCGCGCCCGGAAGGGCAGGCCCGCCCGCCTCACTCCGGAGGAGGCCCGTGCCGTCGCCTCCTGGGACCGCGACCTCGACGCCCTCACCGGTGAGCTGCTGCGCGCCCGCGAAGGCGTCACCGACGTCCTCCTGCCCGCGTCGCTGACCGCGTCCCAGCTGATGCGCCTGGCAGCCGACCCGGACGGCTTCGCCCAGGAGCTGGCCCGCCCGATGCCCCGCCCGCCGCAGCCCGCCGCCCGTCGCGGCACCCGCTTCCACGCCTGGGTCGAGTCCCGCTTCGAGGAACTCACCCTGCCCATGCTGGAGCCGGAGGAATTGCCCGGAAGCGAGGCCGAGATCGCCGACGAACGCGACCTGGAAGCCCTCAAGGACGCCTTCGAACGCACCGCGTACGCCCGGCGCACGCCCCACCGCGTCGAGGCGCCCTTCCAGCTGGAGATCGCGGGCCGCGTGGTCCGGGGCCGTATCGACGCCGTCTACAAGGAGGGCGACGGCGCGGAGACGACGTACGAGATCGTCGACTGGAAGACCAACCGCACCCGCAGCGCCGACCCGCTCCAGCTCGCCGTCTACCGGCTCGCCTGGGCCGAGCAGCAGGGTGTGCCCCCGGAGTCGGTCACCGCCGCGTTCCTGTACGTGCGCAGCGGCGAGGTCGTACGGCCGGACGATCTGCCGGACCGTGCGGCACTGGAGCGGCTTCTGCTGGCGGAGCCGGAGGGTGAGGAACCGCACGACCAGGATGTCGGTACGGGCCGATAGGCTCGTGACCATGAGCCCGCCCGTTGACAGTGCCGTCAGCGCCGTCCGTTCGTACATCGAGCAGCACCGTGCCGCCTTCCTCGACGACCTCGCCGAATGGCTGCGCATCCCGTCCGTGTCGGCCCAGCCCGACCACGCGCCCGATGTACGCCGCAGCGCCGACTGGCTCGCCGCCAAACTCCGCGAGACCGGCTTCCCGACCGCCGAGGTCTGGGAGACGCCGGGCGCCCCGGCCGTCTTCGCCGAGTGGCCCTCCGACGACCCCGAGGCACCCACCGTCCTGGTCTACGGCCACCACGATGTACAGCCCGCCGCCCGCGAGGACGGCTGGGACAGCGAGCCCTTCGAGCCCGTCGTGCGCGACAACCGTCTGTACGCGCGCGGGGCGGCCGACGACAAGGGGCAGGTGTTCTTCCACACACTCGGCGTCCGCACCCACCTCGCCACCACCGGCCGCACCGCCCCGGCCGTGCACCTGAAGCTGCTGATCGAGGGCGAGGAGGAGTCCGGGTCCCCGCACTTCCGTGCGCTCGTCGAGGAGCGGGCGGGTCGGCTCGCCGCCGACGCGGTCATCGTCTCCGACACCGGTATGTGGTCCGAGGACACCCCGACGGTGTGCACCGGCATGCGGGGCCTCGCCGAGTGCGAGATCCGGCTGCACGGCCCCGACCAGGACCTCCACTCCGGCTCCTTCGGCGGCGCCGTCCCCAACCCGGCCACCGCCGTCGCCCGCCTGGTCGCCGCCCTGCACGACGAGCACGCGCGCGTGACGGTCCCCGGCTTCTACGACGGCGTAGTGGAACTCACCGACGAGGAGCGCGCGCTCTTCGCCGAGCTGCCCTTCGACGAGAAGCAGTGGCTGCGCACCGCCAAGTCGTACGCCACCCACGGCGAGGCCGGGCACACCACCCTGGAGCGCGTCTGGGCCCGGCCCACGGCCGAGGTCAACGGCATCGGCGGCGGCTACCAGGGCCCCGGCAGCAAGACGGTCATCCCGTCCTCCGCGATGGCGAAGCTCTCCTTCCGGCTGGTCGCGGGACAGGACCCCGACCACATCGAGAAGATCGTCCGCGCCTGGGTCGAGGAGCGGGTGCCCGCCGGGATCCGCTGCGAGATCACGTTCCTCGCCGCCACGCGCCCGTGTCTGACGCCGCTGGACCACCCGGCCCTGCAGTCCGTCGTCCGCTCCATGGGCCGCGCGTTCGACCGGCCCGTGCGCTTCACCCGCGAGGGCGGCTCAGGACCGGCCGCCGACCTCCAGGAGGTTCTCGGCGCACCCGTGCTCTTCCTCGGCATCTCGATCCCCTCCGACGGCTGGCACGCACCGAACGAGAAGGTCGAGCTCGACCTGCTCCTCAGAGGCGTCGAGACCACCGCCTACCTGTGGGGCGACCTCGCCGAGCACTGGCGCCACTCGCCCTGATCGTCCCGAAGCGTCCGGATCGGCATGACGGGCGGGGCACACTGGAAGAACTGTCCCGTACCACCACGCTCCGCCGGACCCGGTCGCCTCCCGCCGTACGTCCCGCTGAACCGCCCGTGAAACACCCTTTCCACCGGGGGAGTTGGAAGCACCCGTGACCACCTGGACCGACCACACCGCCGATCGCCCCATCTCGCTCACCGCCCCGAGCAGCATCGACCGGGCCGCCCACCACCGGCTCGACGAGGCCTGGCTCGCGGCGGCGTGGAGCCACCCCACCACCCGCTGCTTCGTGGTCTCCGGCGGCCAGGTCCTCATCGACGAGACGACGGACGGCCGTACCGAACTCGTCATGACCCCGGCCTTCGAGGCCCCCCTGACCGAGGCGCACCGCTACTTCCTCGGCATCGACGAGGACGGCGTGCGCTACTTCGCGCTTCAGAAGGACGCGCTGCCCGGCCGCATCGACCAGTCCGCCCGCCCGGCGGGCCTGCGCGAGGCCGGCCTGCTGCTGTCGGCGCGCGAGATCGGCCTGATGGTGCACGCGGTCGGTCTGGAGAACTGGCAGCGCACGCACCGCTTCTGCTCGCGCTGCGGCGAGCGCACGGTCATCGCTGCGGCCGGCCACATCCGCCGCTGCCAGGCCTGCGGCGCCGAGCACTACCCGCGCACCGATCCCGCCGTGATCATGGCCGTCACCGACGAGGACGACCGCATCCTGCTGGGCCGCCAGGTCCACTGGCCCGAGGGCCGCTTCTCGACGCTGGCCGGCTTCGTCGAGCCCGGCGAGTCCATCGAGCAGTCGGTGCGCCGCGAGGTCTTCGAGGAGGCCGGCATCACCGTCGGCCAGGTCGAGTACGTCGCCAGCCAGCCCTGGCCGTTCCCCTCCAGCCTCATGCTCGGCTTCATGGCGCGCGCCACCTCGACCGAGATCAACGTCGACGGCGACGAGATCCACGAGGCCCGCTGGTTCTCCCGCGACGAACTGCGCGCCGCCTTCGACTCCGGCGAGGTCCTCCCGCCCTACGGCATCTCCATCGCGGCCCGCCTCATCGAACTCTGGTACGGCAAGCCCCTGCCGACGAGGAACTTCCTCTGAGGGACGGACACACAAACGGACACACAAGAGGGCGGCCCCTGAAGCGCCTCAGGGACCGCCCTTGGAAACCCGCCGCGGCGCGGCTACGCGCCGATCTTCTGCTTCACCTGCGCCAGCGAGGGGTTCGTGAGCGTCGAGCCGTCCGGGAACAGCACGGTCGGAACCGTCTGATTGCCGCCGTTCGCCTTCTCGACGAACGCGGCGGACTCCGGGTCCTGCTCGATGTTGATCTCGTTGTACGCGATGCCCTCGCGGTCCATCTGGCTCTTCAGCCGGCGGCAGTAGCCGCACCACGTGGTGCTGTACATCGTCACAGTGCCCGGCATGTCTCAGGTGCTCCTCGGCGGCTCGGAGATAGGGGTGGCAGTGGGATAACGCGCACGGCCCGGCCACCATTCCCGCCGGGGGTATGCCGCGCACATCACGCCTGCCGCATTAGTACGACTGCGGGTACCCGCCTGTGGACAACCGGCTCAGCCGTCTCCGGCGACCTGGCAGCATGGCCGTGTGACAGCAGCAACGCACTCCACGCTCTTCCCGCAGACACCGGGCTCGCCCGACGCGGTGCTCGAAGGGCTCGACCCCGAGCAGCGCGAGGTCGCCACCGCCCTGCACGGCCCGGTGTGCGTGCTGGCGGGCGCCGGCACCGGCAAGACCCGGGCGATCACCCACCGCATCGCCTACGGCGTCCGGGCCGGGATCCTCCAGCCCTCCAGCGTGCTCGCCGTCACCTTCACCAACCGCGCGGCCGGTGAGATGCGCGGCCGGCTGCGTCAGCTCGGGGCGGCCGGCGTCCAGGCCCGCACCTTCCACTCGGCGGCCCTGCGGCAGCTGCAGTACTTCTGGCCCAAGGCGGTCGGCGGCTCCATGCCCCGGCTGGTCGACCGCAAGGTCCAGCTGGTCGCCGACGCGGCCGCCGCCTGCCGCATCCGGCTCGACCGCGGCGAGCTGCGGGACGTCACCGGTGAGATCGAGTGGTCCAAGGTCACCCAGACCGTCCCCGCCGACTACCCGCTCGCCGCCGCCAAGGCCGGCCGCGACGTCCCCCGGGCCCCGGCCGAGATCGCCCAGCTCTACGCCGCCTACGAGGACGTCAAGCGCGACCGGGCGGTCATCGACTTCGAGGACGTCCTGCTGCTGACGGTCGCGATCCTCCAGGACCGGCACGACATCGCCGAGCAGGTCCGCTCCCAGTACCAGCACTTCGTGGTCGACGAGTACCAGGACGTCAGCCCCCTCCAGCAGCGCCTGCTGGAACTGTGGCTCGGCGAGCGGGACAACCTGTGCGTGGTCGGTGACGCCAGCCAGACGATCTACTCGTTCACGGGAGCAACTCCCGACCATCTGCTCGACTTCCGCACCCGGCACCCCGGTGCCACCGTCGTCAAACTGGTCCGCGACTACCGCTCCACACCCCAGGTGGTCCATCTCGCCAACGGGCTGCTCGCCCAGGCCCGCGGCCGCGCGGCCGACCACCGGCTGGAGCTGGTGTCCCAGCGCAAGCCGGGCCCCGAGCCCGGCTACACCGAGTACCCCGACGAGCCCGCCGAGGCCGAGGGCGCCGCCCGCCGCATCCGCGAGCTCATCGACTCCGGGGTCCGGGCCAGCGAGATCGCCGTGCTGTTCCGCACCAACTCCCAGTCCGAGACCTACGAACAGGCCCTCGCCGACCTCGGCGTCCCGTACCAGCTGCGCGGCGCCGAGCGCTTCTTCGACCGCCCCGAGGTCCGCAAGGCGGGCGTCGCCCTGCGCGGCGCGGCCCGCTTCGGTGGCAACGACTCCCTTCTGGACGACGCCGTCGACCTGCCCTCGCAGGTGCGTGCCGTGCTGTCGGGCGAGGGCTGGACCACCGAGCCCCCCGCCGGTTCCGGGGCCGTCAGGGAGCGCTGGGAATCCCTGGCCGCGCTGGTGAACCTCGCGCAGGACTTCGCCGCCGCCAGACCCGGCGCCACCCTGAGCGACCTGGTGGCCGAACTCGACGAGCGGGCGGGCGCCCAGCACGCCCCGACCGTGGAGGGCGTCACCCTCGCCTCCCTGCACTCCGCCAAGGGCCTGGAGTGGGACGTCGTCTTCCTGGCCGGTGTCGCCGAAGGCATGATGCCGATCACCTACGCAAAGACCGACGAGCAGATCGAGGAGGAACGCCGTCTCCTCTATGTCGGTGTCACCCGGGCCCGGGAACACCTTTTCGTCTCCTGGGCGCTCTCCCGCTCGCCCGGCGGCCGCCCGAGCCGCCGCCCCAGCCGTTTCCTCGACGGCCTGCGCCCCGGCTCCACGGCCGTCGCGTCCCGTGCCGCCGTCGGTGGTGCGGGCGGTGCCGGCGGGGTGGAGCGCGGCTTCGCCTCCGGCGGGCCGAGTGCCGTTCGGCGCCGGACCCAGCGCAGCCCGGCCCGCTGCCGGGTGTGCGGGCGTACGCTCACCGACGCCGGCGAGATGAAACTGATGCGCTGCGAGGACTGCCCGTCCGACATGGACGAGGGCCTCTACGAGCGGCTGCGCGACTGGCGCGCGGTCCAGGCACAGCGCAGCGGACAACCCGCCTTCTGCGTCTTCACCGACAAGACACTGATCGCGATCGCCGAGGCCGCCCCCGACGACGAGGGGGAGTTGGCCCGCATCCCGGGAGTCGGGATGCGTAAGCTCAACCGCTACGGAGCCGATGTCCTCGCCATCTGTGCAGGTCGGGAGCCCGGGACGGAAGAAGACGGGAACTGATCCGAACTCGTCGGAAAAATAGTTTGCGCATGCCCCAGCAATCCCCATAGGTTCTTAGCCACGGGGACGGAGGCCTTCTCGGAGGCCCCGATTCCGTGTTCTACTTGCATATCCGTCGGACTGGCTCACCCCCAGTCCCCCGAGACGCCGAGAGGAGGCGATTCCAGTGATCAGCATCAACATCAGCTCCAGCCGCACCGCCAAAATGACCGATCGCTCGGTCGTCTCCGCGTGCATGCTCGGCGTTTCGAACCTGGGCACCGGTCTGTCCGGCATTCCTGCCGTGCGTCCGGCCTCCGCCCTGTCCCTGGCGGACCTTCCCGTCCGCGAGCGGAATGAGCGACCGACCAAGGCGCTGGAAGCAGTAGTGGCACAGGCGCACGCCTATGCCTTTGCGGCGGCCGGTGCCGGAAACCGGAAGCAGACGACGCAGCACCACCAGATGTGGGCCTTCCGTGGGCCAGAACCCTGGAGTGATCCAGCCTGATCGACGATCAGGTCGGCGCCTTCAGGGCCGCGGAACCCCATCCGGGATCCGCGGCCCTTCTGTTTTCCCCGAACGGGGACGACGGAGCGAAGGAGCCTCGGGACAAGAAAAGAACCCGGTACCAAGCCGACACCCGATCCAACAGGACCGGACCGACCAGACGAGGAAGACCAACCGTGCAACTCGAAGCGCACGCCCCGTCCGTACCGCCTTCCGACACGATCCCCAAGCCCGGTCTCACGGAGGACTCCACCTTGACTCCGCTCACTGCGCTCACCGCGCTCGACGACGCCATCGAGAACCTCGGCGTGCCCGTCCCCTGCCGTTCCTACGACCCGGAGGTCTTCTTCGCCGAGTCGCCGGCGGACGTCGAGTACGCCAAGTCCCTCTGCCGCACCTGCCCGCTGATGGAGGCCTGCCTCGCAGGCGCCAAGGAGCGGCGTGAGCCCTGGGGCGTCTGGGGTGGCGAGCTGTTCGTGCAGGGTGTCGTCGTCGCCCGGAAGCGGCCGCGTGGTCGCCCGCGCAAGAACCCGGTCACAGCATGAACACCGCAGGAACGATCGACCGCCCCCTTACGCACGACCCCAAGAAGCAGGCCCCGATGAAGCCGTCCACCAACGAGCCCGCAGGCGCGACGCCTGAAGACTTCTCCACAAGTGGCGCCATGGACTCGCGCCAGAACAGGACCCGAGAAATGCAACTCATTCCAGAAGCCCTGGCACGTGCGCATATGCACGAGCTACTGCACGAGGCCGAGCGGGACCGACAGGCCCGCCGCCTGGTGACCGCCCGCCGGATGCAGCGCAAGGCGGAGCGCGCCTCGCTGCGTGCCCGCCGGGCGCTCGCCATGGCTGTCATGCAGTAAGTCCGACACACCCTGAAGCGGTGGCCTCCCGGACAGGGAGGCGAAGCTCTCCCCGCGGGGGCCGGTCCGTCCGAACGGACCGGCCCCCGCGGTGCGTTGTACCCCGATCCGCGGGCCGCGGCGTTATCGTCGCCGGGTGACGAGTCCTTCCGGAGGCAGTGACGCCGACTCCGCCGAGGCGCCCGCGTCCCTCGTGTGCGCCCGCTGCGGCACCGTGGCCGAGGAGCCGCAGCCCATCTGGACCTGCTCCGTGGAGAACGGTGTCCGTCAGTACCTCTGCGACACCTGTTCCCGGGAGAACCTCAGGGCGATCGAAGGGCGGCTGGACTCGGCCTGGTGGTGAAGCCGCCCCGCTGTCACGCCTCCGCCGCCGGCTCCTCCTCGTCCAGGGGCTCCTGCGGCACGAACCCCGGCAGCCACTCCTCCAGTTCCTCACGCAGCCGCACCGTCGCCCCCAGCTGACACAGCACACCGATGGTGCTCAAGGTCACCCGGTGGATGAGGAGATAGGCCGGAGGCAGGTTGAGCTGTTTGCCCAACTGGTACGCGGGGGAGCGGGGGTCGGCGATCCGCGCCGCCTGGCTGCGCATCCAGCCGCGGGTGAAGGTGAACTCCTCGACCTCGGCCGGCTCGATGATGGGCAGCAGGTAGTCGAGTACGGCGTCGGGGTCCAGCTCTATCGACTCCTTGACGAAGCCCTCGGTGGACAGGAGTTCGTAGACGGCCTCCGCCTCGCCGTCCAGCGTCATCCTCAGGGAGGTGCCGATCGGCGTCGGCAGACCGCCCGGAAGACGGTCGACCGTGCCGAAGTCCAGGACACCGAGGCGCCAGTCGCCCTCGCCGTCCGGGCCGCCGGGCAGCAGCCGGAAGTTGCCCGGGTGCGGATCGGCGTGCAGGAGCCCGGTGCGGGCGGGGCCGGAGAAGAGGAATCGGGCCAGGAGCTGACCGGCCCGGTCACGCTGCTCCTGCGTACCGTCGGCGATCACCTCCGACAGCGGGATGCCTTCCATCCACTCCGTGACCAGCACCTGTTCGCACTGGTGGACCACATCGGGCACCGCCACGTCCGGATCGTCCGCGAACTCCTCGGCATGGGCGCGCTGGGCCTGCGCCTCCAGGCCGTAGTCCAGTTCCTCGGAGACCCGGTCCTTGAGTTCCGCGATCAGCGGTTTGATGTCCATACCGGGGATCAGCGGGCCCAGCAGACGGGCGAAGCGGCTCAACTGGCTCAGGTCGGACAGCAGGGCCTCGCCGGCGCCCGGGTACTGCACCTTGACCGCCACCTCACGGCCGTCGTGCCACACCGCGCGGTGCACCTGGCCGATCGAGGCGGCCGCGGACGGCTTGTCCTCGAATGTGACGAACAGCTCGGACCAGTCCTCGCCGAGCCGCTCCGCGAGCACCGAGTGCACGGTGCGCGTCGGCATCGGCGGGGCCGCTTCCTGGAGTTTCGTCAGCGCCGCCCGGTAGGGCCCGGCGACCTCCTCCGGAAGCGCGGACTCGAAGACCGACAGGGCCTGGCCGAACTTCATCGCGCCGCCCTTGAGCTCCCCGAGCACCTTGAACAGCTGCTCGGCGGTGCGCTGTTGCAGCTCGCGACCGACCAGTTCCGCGGACTCGCCGACGATCCGCTTGCCGAGTCCCCAGGTCGCCCGTCCGGCGAATCCGAGCGGGAGCGCGGCGAGCTTGGCGGTGCGGGTTACCGCCTTCCGGGGAAGATCAGACATGCGCCCTCCAGGTACCTGCCGGCCGCGTCGCGTCGGTGCTACGGCGTACCTCCGTCGACGGTCGTTGCTCCGCCATTGTCTCGTGTGACTCCTCGGCCTTGGAGGTGCGTTCCCCCTTAGCTTTCTCCGCTGCCCCGCACGGACATGCGGGATGCCCCGGGACCGGCCGAGCGTGCCAGGTCAGAGCGGGTAGCGAGACTTCCCAGCGGGCACCCGCGCTGGACGGAAGCCGGCCGTCCAGGAAGGCGAGGGCGTGCGCGGCGGCCAGTCCCGCCACCGTGGTGGCCAGCGTCAGGTCGCAGGGCCGCTCCCGGCGGGGCCGGCCGGAGCGCCACTGGGTGACCAGGCGGGGCCATTCCCGGTCCCGGTCGATCCGTGCCTCCTGAAGACAGCCCGCGCAGCCCGTCTCCCCGGGCAGGACGAGCGGCCCCACCACTCCGGTCGCCTCCACGACCCCGGCGTACAGATGGGGTGTGCCGGACGCGATCAGGGACTCGGCGGCGCTCGGGGCGGGCGCGTGCACGTCGATGTCGTCCCGCGGGGCGAGGATCACCAGGGACAGTCCGGCTTCCTCGCTGTCGAACGGCGTGCGCGGCGGGCGGCGCGGCGGCCGGTCCGGTGCGGCACGGCGGACGGCCCGCCGGGCGGCCTCGTCCCTGCGGTCTCCGACGGACTCGGCGGGCAGCCCGCCCGGTGCGACGTCCCCGTGCTCCACGCGCCCCATGTCCCGCACGTCGACCTCGCCGATCCCCGCGCCCGACAGTAGTGAGGCCAGGACCGTGCCCACCCGGCCGGCGCCCCGGACCTGGACCCGCAGGGAGCGCCGGGCGGCCAGCAGCGCGATCGCCTCACCCGGTGCGGAGGTGGTCAGGGACAGCGAGGCCAGATCGGGCCGCAGCCGGTCGAGGACCTCCTTCTTGCCGCGCAGCGTGTCGGCGGCCGGTCCGCCGCCCTTGGCGTCGTCGACCAGCCCGGCCCGCGCCAGCCGCTCCACGAGCGCGTCGACATGGCCGTCGGGCAGGTCCATGCGCCGGCCCTCCTCCCGCAGGAGCTCCAGTCCGCGCGTGCCGTTGAGCAGGTCGAGGAAGCTCGCCGTCGCCGTGTCCAGCGGGCCCAGCGTCATCGCGTGCGCCGGAGTCATCCCGAACTGCACGGTGTTGCGATCGCGCCAGCCGCGCCTGAGCGCGGGCTTCACGATCGGAACCCTCGGACCCGCAACCCCCGCGGTCGACACCATGTGCTCCATGACAAGGCCCCCGTAGCCCTCGTAGAACGTCCCCGTGTGCCGGTGGAACCGGTCGTGGGTCGGCCGGAGGTCGGTCGGACCCCGGCGCGGTGCCACCGGCTGGAGCCAGCATGCCCAAGTCCGCCGCCGGGTGGCGAAAGTTGTCCACAGGCGGCGGGTATTAGTCGTACAAGTCAGTCGTGCGCATCAAACGCCTGTGGCGGATCGGAACCCAACCGCCCCGGACTCGGGACTTCCCCCGTGTGCAGCGGGTAACGTCGGGGCGTGCCCGCCGACCCCCTGCACCGCGCCGGAACGCCACAGCGCAGCACGACGAGCCAGCCGCCGAGCGGCTCGGGGGCGAGCGCGATCGAGGTCCGCAGGAGCGCCCGGCGACGCCGGACGGTCTCCGCGTACCGCGAGGGCGATCGCACCGTCGTGCTCATCCCTGCCCGGATGTCCGAGGCGGAGGAGCAACGCTGGGTGAGCGTCATGCTCGACAAGCTGGCCGCCCAGGAGAGCAAACGGGTCCTCGGCGACACCGAACTGGCCGAGCGGGCCGAGCGCCTGTCCGCCCAGTACTTCGACGGGCGGGCCCGCCCGTCCTCAGTGCGCTGGGTCACCAACCAGAACACGCGCTGGGGGTCGTGCACCCCCGCCGAGGGCAGCATCCGGCTGTCCCACCGCCTCCAGGGGATGCCCGAGTACGTCGTCGACTACGTGCTGCTGCACGAGCTCGCGCATCTGCTCGTCCCCGGACACGGACCCCGTTTCTGGCGGCTGCTGGAGGCGTATCCGCGCACCGAACGGGCGAAGGGCTATCTCGAAGGAGTGGTCGCCGCCGAGCGGTTGCCGCACCTGCCGGGCGCCCGCGGCGAGTGACATTCGCCCCGGCTCTTCGACGTATCGGTCACGGAGCGGGATTTTGTACCGGATCTGTACCGACTTCGGCCGGTGTCCGAGTTTGCCGTTAGCCTGTCGCGACGCACTCACATTCGGGATGGGGGACGGTCGTTACGCATGGCCAGGGAATTCCAACGCGGCCACAAGGCCAAGATCAGTGACCTCACCGCGGGGACGGATCTGTACGTAGGCGTACAGATCTCCGGTCCCGGGCTGACCTTCGACATCAGCTGCTTCGGTCTCGACGCCGACGAACAACTCTCGGACGACCGGTACTTCATCTTCTTCAACCAGCCGAAGTCACCCGAGGACGCCATTCAGCTCCTGGGCGCACAGTCGGGTGACACCGAGTCCTTCCGGGTCACGCTCGATCGGATTCCGCAGCAGATCCAGAAGCTGTCGTTCACCGCGACCATCGACGGCGCCGGCCAGATGTCACAGATCGCTCCCGGATACGTCCGTATCGTCGCCGGCGGCGAGGAGGTGGCCCGGTACTCCTTCGACGGCTCGGAGTTCTCCACCGAACGGGCCGTGATGCTGGGCGACTTCTATCTGAAGGACGTCTGGCGGTTCGCCGCTGTCGGACAGGGCTTCGACGGTGGCCTGGACGCGCTGCTGAGGAACTTCGGCGGCGAGGTCGCCGAGGAGGAGCCCGCGCCCGCCGCGCCGGAGCCGGCCCCGTCGCCCGCCTTCGCGCCGCCGCAGCAGCAGGCCGCGCCGCCGCCCGCCTTCGGCGCCCCCGCTGCGCCGCCCGCGCCTGCCCCCGCCCCGGCTCCGTCGGTCCACAACGCCCCCACGATCGTCGGGAGCACTCCGCCCGCCGGCGTCGGCACCCCGCCGGGCGTGCCCCCGCAGGCACCCCCGGCGCCGACCAGCCCCCAGATGTTCACGCCGCCCGGAGCGCCCCCCGGTCAGTTCGCGCCCCCGGGAGCGCCCGCCGGTCAGTTCACCCCTCCGGGCGCCTCGGCCTTCCCCGGTCAGGCGCAGCCCTTCGGCGGCGGGACGCAGCTGGCGCCCGTGCCGCCCGAGGCGAACGTGCGCGTCGTCCTGACGAAGTACGCGGAAGCCCCCGTCGGCGACCGCTGGACCGAGCAGAACCCGTATCTCGTGCGGGCCACGCTCACCAAGGACGCGCCCATCCTCGCCAAGCAGGGCAGCATGGTCGCCTACCAGGGCGACATCGACTTCGCCCACAAGGGCTCCGGACTGCTCGGCAAGCTCACCGGCGCGCTCACCGGCCAGGGCATGGCCCTGATGCGCTGCACCGGCAACGGCGAGGTGTTCCTCGCCGACGAGGCCAGCCGGGTCTTCGTCATCCGACTCCAGGGCGAGCAGCTCTACACCAGCGCGCGCGGGGTGCTCGCCTTCGACGAGTCGCTGGACACCGAGATCCGCCGCATCGAGGGCGCGGGGCTGGAGGGCGGGGGCCTGTTCAGCATGCTCTTCTCCGGCACCGGAGCGGTCGCCGTGAAGACCCGCGGTGTGCCGGTCGTCATCCCCGTGGGCCCGGCCACCTATGTCGACGGCAACGCGGTCATCGCCTGGTCCGCGGGCGCCCAGGCGGTCACCACGACCTCGCTCAGGCTGCGTCGCTCCGGGTACGCCCGCCAGACGGCCGAGGCCGTGAACCTCCAGTTCCGCGGCGCCCCCGGCAACTTCGTCGTCGTACAGCCCTTCGAGGTGTGAGGCCCATGGACACCCAGACTCTCAACGCGCACCGGGCCGCTCCGACCGGCCTCCGCATGAGCGTGCACAGCTCCAAGACGCTCAAGGTCACCATGGTCAGCGGGCAGGACCTGATCGCCAAGGCCGGCTCGATGATCGCCTACGAGGGCTATGTGCAGTTCGACGGGGCACCCGCGAGCCTGCGCCGCTCGGCCGAGGAGATGGTCACCGGCGAGGGCGGCAGGCTGATGCTCTGCCGCGGTGACGGCGACCTCTACCTCGCCGACTACGGCGGCGACGTCATCGTCCTGCACCTCAACGGCGAGGCGCTCTCGGTCAACGGCGCCACGCTGCTGGCCTGCGACGCCTCGCTGGAACTCGCCATCGAACCGGTCAAGGGACTCGCCAAGCTGTCCGGCTCGGGCCTGACGAACCTGGTCGTCAAGGGCACCGGCTGGGTCGCGCTGGTCAGCCGGGGCGTTCCGATGGCCCTGGACTGCGCCGAACGGGAGACCTACGTCGACCCGGACGCGCTCATCGCCTGGACGACCGGTCTGGAGATGAAGGCCCGGCGCACCATCAAGGCGAGTGCGCTGATCGGCCGGGGCAGCGGAGAGGCCTTCCAGATCGGCTTCAAGGGGCAGGGCTTCGTGGTCGTCCAGCCGAGCGAGGACACCGGCGACCGATTCAAGATCCGGGGCTGAGGGGAGCACCAGGCACATCATGCACAGCACACTCTTCGCACACGTCCCGGTGGAGTCCACCGGCCGCTACACCCTGCAGAACCCGCAGCTCCTCAAGACCGACGTCACCCAGGGAAGCAGCGCCGTGCTCGCCCGCCAGGGTGCGATGGTGGCCTTCGAGGGCCAGGTGGAGTTCGACAGCCAGTACCGCAACCGCAGCTGGCGCAACGTCGAGCGGATGACCGGCGAGCGCCTGGAACTCATGCGCTGCAAGGGCAACGGCATCGTCTACCTGGCCAACTTCGCCCAGCACCTGCACGTCATGGAGGTCGGCCGGGGGATCACCGTCGACAGCTCCTCCGTCCTCGCCTTCGACGGCTCGCTCGGCGTCGGCATCGTCGCCGTGGACAGCGCCGTCGAGGTGGCCTCCGCGGGCGCCTACAACCTGGAGCTGTCCGGCTCCGGGCAGGTCGTGCTGATGACCTCGGGCGAGCCGCTGGTGCTGGAGGTGGGCCCGGAGAAGAACGTCTGCGTCGACTCCGACGCCGTCATCGCCTGGTCCACGTCCCTGCGCACCCAGCTCCAGGCGCCCACCTCCACCTCCTCCGTGTGGCGCCGCCGCGGCACCACCGGCGAGGGCTGGGAGATGCACTTCTCCGGCACGGGCCACGTCCTGGTCCAGCCGAGCGAGCTGCTGCCGCCGCAGGGCATGCGCAACGGCGGAATGCTCGGTCAGTTCGGCATGCGCGGGAACTCCCTCGGGGGCAGCAACAGCTGACCGCGCGGACGGCGGACGTAAGGGGCGGCCGCCCATGGTGGTCGCCCCTTACCCGTGCGCTCACCCGCGCTCACCGTCGCCGCGTGCGGGTCACAGTCGGGCGCGGGTCGCTTCCAGCAGGCGTACGACCGACTCGTCGGCGACGCCGGCGACCTCGTCGTAGGCGAACCAGCGCAGGTCGAGGGACTCGTCGCTGATCGCCTCGACGGCGCCCGCGGGAGCCAGGGCCGCGTACTGGACGTCGAGGTGCCAGGCACAGGGGGTGTGGTGGCGGTCCAGGCGGACCGGGCCGCCGGGCAGCAGGTCCAGCCCCGCGATGCCCGACTCCTCGGTCCCCTCGCGCAGCGCGGCGTCGGCCAGCGTCCTGTCGCCGGGTTCGCAGTGGCCGCCCATCTGGAGCCACATGCGCAGCTTCTTGTGGAGGGTCAGCAGGACCCGCTCGCGCGACGGGTCGATCACCAGGGCGCTCGCCGTGATGTGCCCGTCCGCGCAGGCCTTCCACATGCCGTCCGGGTGAGCCTCCAGATGGTCCAGGTACGCCTGGCGAAGGTCCGCCTGATCCTCGTACCCCTTGAGGACCAGGGCGGCATCGTCGTGAAGGCTCACTCGGTGTCGTCGTCCTTCTTCTTGAGGTCGGGCTTCGTGGCGTCGGGCTTGTCCGCGGCCTCTCCCAGCATCTTGTCGAGCTCGGAGAAGTCCAGCTGCTCGCGGTGCACGAAGCCGTCCGGGTCGTCCAGGTCGGAGGCCGTCGGCAGCATGTCCGGGTGGGCCCACAGGGCGTCCCGGCCGTCGACACCGCGCGCGTCCGTCAGAGAGGCCCACAGGCGGGAGGCGTCGCGCAGCCGGCGGGGGCGCAGCTCCAGGCCGATCAGCGTGGCGAACGTCTGCTCGGCCGGGCCGCCCGAGGCACGACGGCGGCGCAGGGTCTCGCGCAGCGCGTCCGCGGACGACAGCCGGGGCTTGGCGGCCGCGTGGACCACCGCGTCCACCCAGCCCTCGACGAGCGCCAGCGCGGTCTCCAGACGGGCCAGGGCGGCCTTCTGCTCGGGCGTGTCCTCCGGCTGGAACATGCCCTGCTGGAGGGCGTCCTGCAACTGCTCCGGGTTCTGCGGGTCGAACTGGCCGACCACGTCCTCCAGCTTCGCGGTGTCGACCTTGATCCCGCGCGCGTAGCCGTCGACCGCGCCGAACAGATGCGAGCGCAGCCACGGCACGTGGGCGAAAAGACGCTGGTGGGCGGCCTCGCGCAGGGCGAGATACAGCCGCACCTCGTCCTTGCCCACGCCGAGGTCCTTGCCGAAGGCCTCGATGTTCACCGGCAGCAGCGCGGCCTTGCCGGCCGGGCCGAGCGGCAGGCCGATGTCGGTCGAGCCGACGACCTCGCCCGCGAGCACGCCGACGGCCTGCCCGATCTGCGTGCCGAACATGGCGCCGCCCATCGAGCGCATCATGCCGATCAGCGGGCCCGCCATGGCCTGCATCTCCTCCGGCAGGACGTCACCCATGGCCGCGCCGACACGCTCGGCGACCGGGTCGACGAGCTCCTTCCACGCGGGCAGGGTCGCCTCGACCCACTCCGCGCGGGACCACGCCACCGCGGAGCCGGCCCCGGAGGGCAGGGACGTGGCGTCGTCCAGCCACAGGTCGGCCAGGCGGACGGCCTCCTGGACGGCGGTGCGCTCGGCGGGGCCGACGCTCGCGTCCTTGGTGCCGTCGGCAGTGCCCTGGGAGACCGTCTGGCGGGCGATCTGCTTGGCCATGTCCCAGTTCACCGGGCCGCCCTCGTAGGAGAGCATCTGGCCCAGCTGCTGGAAGGCGGCGCCCAGGTCGGTGGGGTTCAGGGAACCGAACATGGCGGCGAGCGGGTTGTCACCACCCGGGCCGCCCGGGCCACCGAAGCCACCGGCTCCGGGCAGCCCGCCGAAACCGAACGGGTTGGCCGGGCCCTGACCACCACCGCTCTGCTGGTCCTTCTTCTTGCCCTCGTCGCCGTCTTCCGGCTCCTCCGGCGGAAGGCCGAATCCGAATGGGGTGTCACTCACGGGATCCCTCGGCTGGTAAGGCCGCCGGTTTCTCTCCGGCGGCGCGACTGCCCGATAACACCACCCAGCGTAGACACCATGGGCGGTTCGGGCCTCGGTGCTTCGCCGACTCTCGGCCTGCGGCAGGATGGATGCCACCTGGTACGTACGCGTCACTCGCGTTCGTACTGAAGACAACCGCTGGAGACGCCTGGTGAGTTCCCCAGATCCGCAGGTTCGCGCAGCGCGAAACCACTCAACCCCGCCCAGTATGCGCGGGCCCGTCGTCGCGGTCACCGGTGCCGCGTCGGGTGTCGGCGCGCTGCTCACCGAGCGGCTGGCCGCGTCGGACGAGATCAAGCAGGTCATCGCCCTGGACGAGCGGCGGGGCGAGTGCGCGGCGGCGACCTGGCACATCCTGGACGTACGGGATCCGGCCATCGCGGAGAAGCTGCGCGGGGCGGACGTGGTGGTCCATCTGGCCCTCGACCTCGACCTGGAGACCGACGCGGCCGCCCGAACGGCCTACAACGTGCGCGGCACCCAGACCGTGCTGACCGCGGCCGCCGCGGCCGGGGTCCACCGCGCCGTGCTGTGCACCTCCTCCATGGTCTACGGCGCCCTGCCCGACAACGAGCTGCCGCTGTCCGAGGACGCCGAGCTCAGGGCCACCGCGGAGGCGACCGGCGTCGGCGACCTGCTGGAGATCGAACGGCTGGCACGGCGGGCCCCGCGCGCGCATCCCGGCCTCAATGTCACCGTGGTCCGCCCCGCCGTCCTGGTGGGAGGCACGGACACCGCGCTGACCAGGTACTTCGAGTCGCCCCGGCTGCTCGTCGTGGCCGGCTCGCGGCCGGCCTGGCAGTTCTGCCACGTCGAGGACCTGTGCAGCGCCCTGGAGTACGCCGTCCTGGAGAAGGCGGACGGAGAACTCGCCGTCGGCTGCGACGGCTGGCTGGAGCAGGAGGAGGTCGAGGAGCTCAGCGGGATCCGCCGGATGGAGCTGCCGTCCGCCGTCGCGCTGGGGGCCGCGGCCCGGCTGCACCGGATCGGGCTCACACCGTCCCCGGCCGGGGACCTCGCCTACACGATGTACCCCTGGGTGGTCAGCGGGAGCCGGCTCCACGACGCCGGATGGCGGCCGCAGTGGACCAACGAGGAGGTCCTCGCGGAGCTTCTCGACGAGGTCTCCGGACGGCACACGGTGGCCGGACGGCGGCTGGGACGCAAGGACGCGACGGCCGCGGGCGCCGCGGGTGCGACGGTCGCGCTGCTGGGCGCGGCCGCCGTGGTGCGCCGGGCCCGGAAGGCGCGCAGACGGATCTGACGGCACCGTCCGGCTGCCGGACCGGCGCGGCACCTCCAGGAGGCTCCGAACCTGGAGGAGGCTCCAAACGCGCACACGCGCGTGCCGGGCGATACGGCTATTCCGCCTGATCCGCGCGGTGCGGCACGATGGGGGCATGGCACCCACACATGACCACCCCGGCGAGCAGGCAGCGCAGGACCCCGTGAAGCTTCTGGCCATCCGCGAGACGGCACTCTCCCTGGACGAGGTCTTCCGGGCCGTCGGGGACGACGCCGCCGGGGGGACCGCGCTCTTCGTGGGGACCGTGCGGAACCACGACGGCGGTGCCGACGTCGACGAACTCGGCTACTCGTGCCATCCCAGCGCCGAGGCCGAGATGCGGCGGATCGCCGAGAAGGTCGTCGCCGAGTTCCCGGTGCGGGCCCTGGCGGCTGTGCACCGGGTGGGCGACCTGAAGGTGGGTGATCTCGCCGTCGTGGTGGCCGTCTCCTGTCCCCATCGGGGCGAGGCCTTCGAGGCGTGCCGCAAGCTGATCGACGACCTCAAGCACGAGGTGCCGATCTGGAAGCACCAGAAGTTCTCCGACGGCACCGAGGAGTGGGTGGGGGCCTGCTGACGCCGAGCCCGCCACCCGACCGGCCTCCGGTTGCGTAACCGCACCCCTGGCGTGAGCGTTGTCCCTGCGGATGATTAATCTGCTGATCAGTCAGTTGTGATGGCTCAGGTGGGGTTGGAGGTCGGCATGGGGGCGCTCGTCTGGTTGCTGATTCCGCTGCTGGCCGCGATCGGCGCCGGTGTCTGGGGAAGTTGGGCCACCCGTACCAGAAGGGTGCGCGGCGACGGCCCGGAGCTCGACGGGTACGCCCGGTTCCGGGCCGCCATGGAGAAGCCGCCCTTCCGCACCTGACCCGGACGGCGCCCTGACGGTGCGCCGACAGGAGCGTCCCGTACTGTCGTGCCATGCCACGCCGCACCGCGACGATGCTCGCCTCCACCCTGATGCTGATCGCGCTCCTGTGCGCGGGAGTCTTCATCAATGTGCCGTACTCGGAGATGTCGCCGGGTCCGACGGTGAACACCCTCGGGGACCACGACGGCGAGCCGGTGCTCCAGATCTCCGGGCGCAAGACGTACGCGACGAGCGGGCACCTGAACATGACCACCGTGCGGGTCACCAGCGCCGACTACAAGATGAACCTCGTCGAGGCCGTCTACGGGTGGCTCGCCCACGACAACAAGGTCGTGCCGCACGACACGCTCTACCCCGACGGCAAGACCGAGGAGCAGTCCACCCAGGAGAACGCCGAGGAGTTCAGCCAGTCCCAGGAGAGCGCCAAGGTCGCCGCCCTGAAGGAGCTGGACGTGCCCGTGAAGTCCTGGGTGATCGTCTCGACCGTCGTCAAGGGCTCCCCGGCGGAGGGCAAGCTGCACGCCGGTGACGTGATCAAGGCCGTCGACGGTACGACGGTGAAGGAGCCCTCCGACGTCGCCGAGCTGGTGACCAAGCACAAGCCCGGCCAGGACGTCGTCTTCACGATCGTGCCCGCCAAGGAGCAGGCCGCCGCGGAGAAGGAGAACCGGACGGCGACCAGGACGCAGAAGATCACCATCACCACGAAGACCTCCGACGACGAGGGCGAGAAGCGTGCCATCGTCGGGATCTCCGCGGGGACGGACCACACCTTCCCGTTCACCATCGACATCAAGCTCGCCGACGTCGGCGGCCCGAGCGCCGGCCTGATGTTCGCGCTGGGCATCTACGACAAGCTCACCCCGGGCAGCCTGACCGGCGGCACGTTCGTGGCCGGTACCGGGACGATCGACGACGCCGGCAAGGTCGGCCCGATCGGCGGCATCGAGATGAAGACGGTCGGCGCGCGCAGCAAGGGCGCCCGCTACTTCCTCACCCCGGCCGACAACTGCGCCGCCGCCGCGAGCGACACCCCCGCGGGCCTCACCCTCGTGAAGGTGAACACCATCGACGACGCCCTGGGCGCGCTGAAGGACATCCGCAGCGGCGACACCGCCGACCTTCCCCGGTGCACGACGAAGTAGCCCGCAGGGCTACTCCTCGAACGTCGCCGACAGAGCCTCCGCGAGGCCGGGCACCAGATCGCCGCCCGTGAGGACCTCCGTCGGGGAGTCCTTCTCCCGCAGCCGCAGCGCCGAGTCGCGGGTGCCGTCCCGCAGGACCGCGACCGTCATCCGGACCTCCTGACGGTCCGGATGCTCGGCGACCCACTGGGTGAGCTTCTTCTCGCTCAGCCCCTCCGGAACGGACGCCTCGGCGGACGGCGGCAGCATCAGACGCTCCACGGTGAGCGCGCAGCCGACCACCGCGTCGGGCCAGGCGATGGTGCCCAGGAACTCGTCGAGCGGCTTGCCCGTTGGAATCTCGTCCTGCTCGATCGGGGTGAGGCCGGTGGTCGCCTGCTCCTCCTCGAGGCCGAGCTGGGCGGCGAGGGCGGGTTCCTGGGCCTTCAGCCGGGCGGTGTCTACGAGGGCGAAGAGGCGGGCGGGCTGGTCCCAGCCGAGGCCGGAGGCGTACTCGTCGATTTCGAGAACCGCCCGGGTCAGCGGGCTCGCCGCCATGGGAGTGTTGGACATGGTCACAATCCTGCCTCGTTCCCTGCCGGAATCGGGAACCGAGTAAAGCGTGAGTAAGTTGCATAGGTGGGGGCCTACGATCACGAGGCCCATGCCAGGGCCCGTGAACACGCGGGTCTGACGGATCAACAGCGAACTTCGAGGTGCGCACCTTGGCTTTCCAGATGCCGGACCGCGGCGGAGGCCCGACGGGGCCACGGATCAGAGTGGGCCGCCCGTCCCGGCGTGTCCGGACCCTGCTCATGACGCTGGGCGTCCTTGCCGTTCTCGGCATGGCGTTCACCATGTTCGCCGGGTTCTGGACGGACTGGCTCTGGTACCGGTCGGTGAACTACTCGTCCGTGTTCACGACCACGCTGTGGACCAAGATCGGACTGTTCTTCGTCTTCGGCCTGCTGATGGCCCTCGCGGTCGGCTTCAACATCTGGCTGGCGCACCGGCTGCGTCCGCCGCTGAGCGCCATGTCGATGGAGCAGCAGAGCCTCGACCGCTACCGGATGGGCATCGCGCCCTACAAGAAGTGGCTGCTGCTCGGGATCACCTCCCTGGTCGGTCTGATCGCGGGCGCCTCCGCCTCCGGGCAGTGGCGGACCTGGCTGATGTGGGTCAACGGCGTGCCCTTCCACCAGAAGGACCCGCAGTTCCACCTCGACGTCGCCTTCTACGCCTTCGACCTGCCCTGGTACCGGTTCCTGCTCGGCTTCGGCTTCGCCACCGCGATCCTCTCCGTGATCGCCGCCGCGCTCACCCACTACCTGTACGGCGGACTCCGGGTCACCTCCCCGGGCGCGCGGGCCACGGCAGCCGCGACCGGTCATCTCTCGGTGCTGCTCGGCATCTTCGTCGCCCTGAAGGCGGTCGCCTACTGGCTCGACCGGTACGGACTGGCCGTGAAGTCGAGCGACTTCAAGGCCACGGACAGCTGGACGGGCCTGAGGTACGTCGACGCCAACGCCTATCTGCCGGCCAAGACGATCCTGTTCTGCATCGCCGTCATCTGCGCCCTGCTGTTCTTCGCCACGCTGTGGCGGCGCACCTGGCAGCTGCCCGTGATCGGCTTCGGCCTGATGGTGCTGTCCGCCATCCTCATCGGCGGCCTGTACCCGGCGATCGTTCAGAAGTTCCAGGTCCAGCCGAACGAGCAGGCCAAGGAAGCGCCGTACGTCACGAAGAACCTCAAGGCGACGCGTGAGGCCTACGGCATCGACGACGCCAAGGTCTCCGAGTACGCGGGCACGTCCACCACCACGGACAAGACCAAGCTGCGGGACGACGCCACCGACGCGGCGAGCATCCGCATCCTGGACCCGAACATCGTCTCGCCGACCTTCCAGCAGCTCCAGCAGATCAGGAACTACTACGCGTTCCCGACCAACCTGGATGTCGACCGCTACAGCAAGGACGGCACCGACCAGGACACGGTCATCGGTCTGCGCGAGCTGAACCTCGCCGGCATCCCGAAGAACAACTGGATCAACGACCACTTCCGGTACACCCACGGATACGGCGCGGTCGCAGCCAAGGGCACCGAGGCCGACTCGCAGGGCCGCCCGGTCTTCACCGAGTCCGACCTGCCCTCCAAGGGCGACCTCGGCACGTACCAGCAGCGGGTCTACTACGGCGAGAAGACCAACACGTACTCGATCGTCGGCGGTCCCCAGAAGGAGATCGACTACTCCGACGACAACGGCGAGAAGACCTTCAGCTACACCGGCAAGAGCGGGGTCAACCTCTCCAACCCGATAAACCGCGCGGCGTACGCGGTGGCGTTCAACGAGCCGCAGATCCTCTACTCCGGTGCCATCGGCGAGGGTTCGCGGATCCTGTACAACCGCACTCCGAAGGAGCGCGTTGAGGCGGTCGCCCCGTGGCTGACCATCGACGGTGACGCCTACCCGGCGGTCGTGGGCGGCAAGATCCAGTGGATCGTCGACGCGTACACGACCACCAACGGATATCCGTACGCCTCCCGTACGACCCTGGGCGACACGACGGCCGACTCGCTGACCGCGACCAACAACTCGCGTGCGGTGGTGGCCCAGCAGAACCAGGTCAACTACATTCGCAACTCGGTGAAGGCGACCGTCGACGCCTACACCGGCCAGGTCAAGCTCTACCAGTGGGACACCAAGGACCCGGTCCTGAAGACCTGGATGAAGGCGTTCCCGGGCACGGTCGAGCCCAGGTCCGACATCTCGGACGCGCTCATGGCCCATCTGCGGTACCCGCAGGACCTGTTCAAGGTCCAGCGCGAGCTGCTCAGCCGGTACCACGTCGAGGACGCCACGACGTTCCTCAGCGGCAGCGAGGTGTGGCAGGTGCCGGACGACCCGACCAACAAGTCGGGCAACGCGGTGCCGCCGTACTACCTGAGCATGAAGATGCCCGACCAGTCCTCGCAGGTGTTCTCCCTGACGACGACGTTCACGCCCAACGGCCGGGACAACCTCAGCGCGTTCATGTCGGTCGACGCCGAGGCGGGGACCAGCGACTACGGCAAGATCAGAATCCTGAAACTGCCGACCAACACGACGGTCAACGGGCCCAAACAGGTGCAGAGCCAGTTCAACTCCAAACCGGACATCGCGGAAACCATCAGCCTGCTGAACCGCGGTGATTCGACGGTGGAGTACGGCAACCTGCTGGCGGTGCCCCTGGACGGCGAGCTGCTCTATGTGGAACCCGTCTACGTCCGCGGTGGTGGCCTCAAGTACCCACTGCTGCGCAAGGTGTTGGTGACCTACGGAGGCAACACCGCCTTCGAGGACACCCTCGGCGCCGCCCTCAACAAGGTCTTCGGGGCGGACGGTTCGACCACCGAGCCACCACCGCCGGCGGACGACGGCGGCACGACCACACCGCCGCCGACATCCACCAACCCGACGGTCCAACAGGCGCTGAACGACGCCCAGAAGGCCTTCGACGCCGGCCAGGAAGCCCTGAAGAAGAACGACTGGGTGGCGTACGGCGAGGCGCAGAAGGACCTGGAGGAGGCGCTGCGGAGGGCCGAGGAGGCACAGAACCGGGCCGACGAGGGCGGTGGAGGCACCAGTAGTCCGAGCCCCAGTCCCAGTCCTAGTTCCAGCCCCAGTGGCTAGCGCAGCGGACCGTCAGGGGCTGATCAAGGCCTGAGCTGCTGCTCCGTGGTCAAGAGCCCGTCCCGCGCCGTGATACGGTTCTCAAACAACGGCGCGGGGTGGAGCAGCTCGGTAGCTCGCTGGGCTCATAACCCAGAGGTCGCAGGTTCAAATCCTGTCCCCGCTACTGAAGTCGACGACATCGGTCGTAGGCCGGCGAAGGCCCGGATCCTGAAAAGGATCCGGGCCTTTGTCGCGTGCGAACGCATGTGCCGGGACCTGGGACGGCCGTGCCGCCGAGGGGAGTTGGGGGTTCTGTGTTTGACTTGTCTCTCTGTGGGCATGTCGACAAAACGCTGTAGTGACCTCAATGGCTGCGGTATACCAGGTGTACCCAGGTTGCAGGTGGTGCGACGATGGACGTTATGGGGGACAAGGCAACTCTGTTCGAGACAGGGCGTTTTGTGCAGCCTTCCGGGCCGGTCGAAGCCGCGGAGGCGGCTGACGATGCCGCCGAGGAGGTCCGCCAGAGGCTCGCCGCGGAAGCCGGTGACGTCGAGGCGATGAGCGTCCTCGGGGCCATGCTGCTGCGCCGCGGAGATCTCGACGGAGCC
The DNA here is from genome assembly GCF_021173675.1 of Streptomyces lincolnensis. Classification (GTDB taxonomy): domain Bacteria; phylum Actinomycetota; class Actinomycetes; order Streptomycetales; family Streptomycetaceae; genus Streptomyces; species Streptomyces lincolnensis_B. The sequence goes on from NZ_JAIHON010000004.1 coordinate 497,758, forward strand.
GAGTCCCATCTGCGTGCCGCCACCGCGGCCGGCGACCGCGCCGCCGCCAACAACCTCGGAGTCCTGCTTCACCAGCGCGGCTACGGCGACGAGGCCGCCGGATGGTGGCGGATCGCCGCCGTCGCCGGGTCCGCCGCGGCCGCGCACGCGCTGGGCCGGTACCACCGCGAGCGGGGTGACGAGCCCGCCGCCGAGTACTGGCTGCGCCAGTCCGCCGAGCAGGGACACACGCTCGGCGCCTACGCGCTCGCCGACCTCCTGGAGCACCGCAACGACCCGAGGGCCGAGCAGTGGATGCGGGTGGCCGCCGAGCGCGGGCACCGGGAAGCGGCGTACCGGCTGGCGCGCGCGCTCGACCGCAGGGCGGGGCACGCGGAGGAGACCGGCACCGACGCCGGTGCCGCCCTGCTGGAAGAGGCCGAGCAGTGGTATCGGCAGGCCGCCGCGCGCGGACACCGCCGGGGCGCGCTGCACCTCGGCACCATCCTGGAGAAGCGCGGCGAGCTCAAGGAGGCCGGTCGCTGGTACCTGACCGCCGCCAAGGACGGGGAGATGCGGGCCGCCTGCGCGCTCGGATTCCTGCTGCGCGACGCGGGCGACACCGAGAACGCCGCGCTGTGGTGGCTCAGAGCCGCTCAGGAGGGCGACGGCAACGCGGCCAACGCGCTGGGCGCGCTGCACGCCGAGCGGGGGGAGCAGCAGACCGCCGAGCGGTGGTACCGGGCCGCGATGGACGCCGGGGACGACAACGGCGCGTACAACCTCGGGCTGCTCTGCGCCGAGCAGGGACGTACCGCGCAGGCCGAGCAGTGGTACCGGCGGGCCGCCTACGCCGGGCACCGCGAGGCGGCCAACGCGCTGGCGATCCTGCTGCTCCAGGGCGGGGACGCGGCCGGGGCCGAACCGTGGTTCTCCAAGGCCGCGGAGGCCGGGAGCGTGGACGCCGCGTTCAACCTCGGCATCCTCTTCGCCGGGCGGGGCTCCGAGGAGGGCGCCGCCGAGGCGCTGCGCTGGTACGAGCGGGCGGCTGCCGCCGGGCACACGGAGGCGGCCCTCCAGGTCGGGATCGCGCGGCTGCGGGACGGGGACGAGCTCGCCGCCGAGCGGCATCTGCGGTGCGCCGCGGGTGGGGGGAGTGCCGAGGCGGCGTATCGGCTGGCGACCGTGCTGGACTCGCGGCGGCCGCCGGCGCCCGCGCACGAGCTGGGCGAGCCGGCGCATGAGAAGACCGAGTGCGAGGAGTGGTACGAGCGGGCGGCGTCCCAGGGGCATCGGCGGGCTCAGGTGCGGGTCGGGATGCTGGCCGCGGCCCGGGGTGATGTCGTGGAGGCGGCCCGGTGGTACCGGGAGGCGGCGGAGGCCGGGTCTCGGAACGGGGCCTTCAATCTCGGGTTGCTGTTGGCGCGTGAGGGGAGTGAGCCGGAGGCTGCCGTGTGGTGGGCTCGGGCGGCCGATGCGGGGCATGGGCGGGCGGCGTTGCGGCTGGCCCTCGTCTACGCGCGTCGTGGGGAGCTGGCGGAGGGGCAGCGGTGGGCTGATCGGGCGGTGACGCTGGGGCCGGGGGAGGTGGCTGAGCGGGCGGCGCGGTTGCGGGACGCGTTGCGGCAGGAGCTGTCCGCGTGACGGTCCCCTGGGGTGGGGGTGGGTGTCGGGTTCTCGGTGACTGTGGTTGCCGGGACGGTGTTTTCGCCCCCGCCGCCCCTACCCGTCCCATCCCCAGGGGCTGCCGCCCCTTCGACCCCGCCCAGGGGGCTCCGCCCCCTGGACCCCCTGTCGGCCCTTAAGGGGCCTCGTCCTCAAACGCCGGACGGGCTGACAGTGCGGGCTAGTCCCAACACCGGACGGGCTGGCGGTGACCTGGGGTTATGCGGAGCGGTAAGCGATTTGCTTCTGGTGGTGGTCTTCACGTAACGTTGCATTCATCGCCGCGGGGTGGAGCAGCTCGGTAGCTCGCTGGGCTCATAACCCAGAGGTCGCAGGTTCAAATCCTGTCCCCGCTACTGATGCCGAGGGCCGGAATCCGAAAGGGTTCCGGCCCTCGGTGTTTTTCAGGGGCGGTGACCTACGGCTTCGGCGTAGAGGGATCGGTTGACGGTCCTGGATTCGGGGAGAGGGTCGCTCTCGGAGACGCCCTGGGCGCGGTAGGCGGACTGGAGGCGGTCGGTCGTGCCGGCGCGGATCTCCCAGTCCATGCGGAGCGAGGGGGTCGAGGCGAGGATCTTCGCGTCGGACTTCAGGAGCTTCGCCAGGTAGGCGACGAAGGACGCGTTCTTTTTGTAGTCGGCGGTGAAGTAGGTGTTCACCGTGCGGATGTAGGCGCGGACGAGGGCCACGCCCGCGTCCACGTCGTCGTCGAGGAGGCTCGGGCCGTACAGCAGGCCGCCCAGGGGTTCGCCGGGGGGCTGGCCGCCGAGGAAGGCGTAGCCGGGTGTGCCGTCGACCCTGCGCCAGACCGGGTCGAGGAGCCAGGCGGAGTCGACGCCGCCGTTCTGGAGGGCGGTGAGGACGTCGGCGGAGCCGAGCTGCTGGTACTGGATCTTGTCCAGGCCGCCGCCGTGCTGTTCGAGGGCCTTCTCCATGGGGTACGCGATGACCGAGCCCTTGCCGATCATCGTGCCGAGCTTGCGGCCGGCCATCGCCACGCGGTCCGCGCTCTCGCCGTCCTTCAGCCGTACCCACAGGCCGCTCTTCGAGGTGGGCGCGGGTGAGAAGTTGCCCGCCACCCATCGGATGTCGAAGCCGCCGTGGATGCCGTTCATGACGGCCGCCTCCGGGGCCGCCCAGAGCGCGTCGATGTCGCCCTTCGCGAGCAGGGGGAGGGCGTCGGGGGTCGGCAGGACCTTGAGGGTGACGTCCAGGCCCTCCTTCTTGAACTCGCCCTTGTCCAGGGCCACCTGGAGGGGCGCCACGTACTCCGCGCTCAGTGTGCCGGTGGCGATCGTCAGCTCGCGGGAGTCGGGGAGGGGCCGCGGGGCCGGTGTGCCGGGGGCGCAGCGGGCCGGGCGGCGGGTGGGGGAGAGGTCGGAGGGGTCCGTCCAGGAGGGGGCGGCGCAGCCCTGCACGGGGCGGATCGTGCGGGTGTGCGTGTCCGCCTTCGACGCGGTGCCCTCGTCGGCCGGCGACGCGCACGCGGCCGACGCCAGCAGGACACCGACGGCGACCGCGGCACCGTACGGAAGTCGCCTCATGACTGCCCCCGTCCTCGGTCCCTGGGTGCCCAGGGGGTGAGCAGCCGGCCCACCAGTCGGATCAGTTCGGAGAAGAGCACGCCCAGGACGGCCACGCAGACGATGCCGACGAACATCACGTCGTTCTGGAAGAGGGCGCGCGAGTCGAAGATGAGATGGCCCAGGCCGTCGGTCGCGGCGATCTGTTCCGAGGCGACGATCACCAGCACCGCCACGCCCGCCGCGATGCGGGCGCCCACCAGGACCGCGGGAAGCGATGCCGGGAGCAGGACGTGACGGAACATCTGCCAGGGGGAGGCGCCGAAGACCTGGCCCGCGTCGCGGTGGCCGGAGGGGATCTGCATGACCGCCGACATGGTCGAGATCCACACGAAGAAGAACACCGTCGTCGCCACCAGGGCCACCTGCGGGCCCTCGCCCAGGCCGAACATGTTCAGGAAGATCGGCAGCAGGGCCAGTTTGGGGACGACGTACAGGGCGTCGAGGAGGGGTTCCAGGGCCGCGCGGACCAGGGAGAGTGAGCCCATCAGCAGGCCCAGGGCGTAGCCCGCGGCGGTGCCTACGGCGTAGCCGGCCAGGACGCGTTTCAGCGTCGCCCACACGTCCGGCCACAGGTCGCCGGCGGCGGCGCGGTCCCAGCCGTCGGCCAGGATCGTGGAGGGGGCGGGGTAGACGCGGTCGTCGATCCAGGCCCGGGTGGCGGCCAGCTGCCACAGCAGGACCAGCAGCAGGGGGACGGCGACGGCCAGGGTCAGCTCCAGGGCGCGTCGGCGGCGGTGTGTGCGGACGGGGTCGAGTTCCCGGGGGCCGGGGCGGCGGATCAGGACCGACTCGGCCGGTGCCTTCACGGTCGTCGTCATGCCGGGACCGCCTCCTTGCGCAGCAGGTCCCACAACGCGCTCTTCAGGGAGGTGAACTCGGGGGCGGAGCGGATGTCGCCGGTGCGGGGGCGGGGGAAGGGCGGGCGGTGCTCGGCGAGGATCCGGCCCGGGCGGGCGGACATCACCAGGACGCGGTCGCCGAGGACGATCGCCTCCTCCAGGCTGTGGGTGATGAACAGCGTGGTGGTCCGGGTGGTCTGGGTGAGGTCCAGCAGCTCGTCCTGGAGGATCATCCGCAGCTGGGCGTCGAGGGCCGCGAACGGCTCGTCCATCAGCAGCAGTTCCGGCTCCACGGCCAGCGCCCGCGCGATCGCCACGCGCTGGCGCATACCGCCGGAGAGGGTCGCAGGGTAGGCGTCAGCGAAGTCCGACAGGCCCATGCGGGCCAGCCAGGCGTCGGCGCGGGCGTTCGCCTCGCGGCGCGGGACGCGTTGAATGTCCAGGCCGAAGCGGACGTTGGTGCGGACCGTCTTCCAGTCGTAGATGCCGTAGTCCTGGAAGATCATGGCGGCCGGGCGGGGCGCTGACGTGCGGATCTCCAGGGTGCCCGTGCTCGGGCGGAGCAGGCCCGCGGCGATGCGCAGCAGCGTGGACTTCCCGCAGCCCGAGGGGCCGACCAGGCAGACGAACTCGCCGGGGGCGACGGTGAGGTCCAGGGGGCCGAGCGCGTCGACGGCGCGGGGCGGGCGGCCGAAGGTGCGGGTCAGGCCGGTGGCGTGGAGGGTGGGGTGCGGAACCCCTGCGGTGGGTTTCGGGTGCGGGTCTCCCACGGTTGCTCCTTGCGGAGTGCGGTACGGAGAGGGGGTGGCCGCACGACGATATGACGACCCGTCAGATTCAGGAACCCTGTGGACACCGTGAATGCCTGTACGCAGCACAAAGCCCCGGCGTCCGTGCGGGATACCAGGGCTTCGGTGAGGAGGTGCGGGCTGTTACGCCGCCGCGCAGTTGGGGCACACGCCCCGGTACGTCACCTCGACGTCCGAGACGGTGAAGCCGAAGCGCTCCGAGTCGGGGAGGTCGGACAGCGGGTTGCCGGTCGGGTGGACGTCCCGGATGGCACCGCACCGGGCACAGACCAGGTGGTGGTGCGGCTGGTGCGCGTTCGGGTCGTACCGCTTGGCGCGCTTGTCGGTGGCGACCTCGAGCACTTCGCCGAGGGTGACCAGCTCGCCCAGGGTGTTGTAGACCGTCGCCCGGGAGATCTCGGGCAGCTTGGCGACGGCCCTGGCGTGGACCTCGTCGGCCGTCAGGTGGACGTGTTCGCCGTCGAGGACCTCGGCCACGACACGCCGCTGCGCGGTCATCCGCCATCCGCGCCCGCGCAGTCGTTCCAGAAGGTCGCTCATACGGCCCAGCCTAACAGCCGGGGGACCAGATCCCGAACAGATGTGGTTTTAGATCTCTGCTCGACTTGGATGAAGTCCAATATCTGGTCCGAGGGGCGGCACGCATCGTCGGCGAGCCGGCCCGCGTCGTCGGCGAGCCGGCCCGCGTCGTCAGGCAGGGATGTGCTGTCGTGCCGGGGCCCAGCAGCGGATGATGTCGCGGACCGAGACGATGCCCACGGGCTCGCCGCCGTCGAGGACGATCAGGTGCCGGAAGCCGCCGTGGGTCATCGCGTGCGCGGCCTCCTCCAGGGTCCAGGTCGGGGCGGCGAAGACGACGTCGGTGGTGGTGTGGGCGTGGGCGTGTTCCGTGTCCGGGTTCTGGCCGAGGCCGACGGAGTTGAGGACGTCGCGTTCGGTGAGGATGCCGATGCCGATGCCGTCGGGATCGAGAACGACGGCCGCGCCGACCCGGCGGGCGGACATCAGGGCGGCGGCCTGGCGGAGGGTATGGGCGGGGCCGATGGTGAGAACCACCGTGCTCATGGCGTCGCGGACGAGCATGGGTGCGGAGTCACCTCCAATGAATCCCTGTTTGTTCAAGGATTCACAAGTTCACAAATGAGGGTCCTCTCAGAGTCGCAGGCAAAGCGAGGGTCAACAAGAGGGCGCACGTCGCCGATTGAGGGCGTGCGCGCTCATCTGTGCTCGCGGCGAGCGCCGGTTGGTGCTGGTCGCGCTCGCCGGCCGCGCTCGCTAGTAGCGCTCGTTGAGATACCCGAGGAACTCGTCGTGCAGCAGGCCGTTCGACGCGGCCGCGTTGCCGCTGTGCGGCCCCGGGCGGCCGTCGAGGCCGGTGAAGGTGCCGCCCGCCTCCGTCACGATGATCGCGTTCGCGGCCATGTCCCAGAGGGAGAGCTCCGGTTCGGCGCAGAGGTCGACCGAGCCCTCGGCGACCATCATGTACGGCCAGAAGTCGCCGTACGCGCGCGTGCGCCACACCTCGCGGGTCAGGTCCAGGAAGCCGCCCAGGCGCCCCTGGTCCTCCCAGCCGGTGAGCGAGGAGTACGCGAAGGAGGCGTCCGTGAGCTTCGAGACCCGGGAGACGTGCAGCCGGGAGGCCGAGGTGAGGCTGCGGCCGGAGAACGCGCCGTGGCCCTTCGCGGCCCACCAGCGGCGGCCCAGCGCCGGGGCCGAGACCACGCCCACGACGGGCTGGTAGCCGCCCTCGGCCGCCTCCATCAGGGAGATCAGCGTGGCCCAGACGGGCACGCCCCGCACGTAGTTCTTGGTGCCGTCGATCGGGTCGATGACCCAGCGGCGGGGGCCGGTGCCCTCGACGCCGTACTCCTCGCCGAGCACCGCGTCACGGGGGCGGGCGCGCTTGAGGTGGCCCCGGACGAGTTCCTCGGCGGCCTTGTCCGCCTCGCTCACCGGGGTCATGTCCGGCTTCGTCTCGACCTTGAGGTCGAGGGCCTTGAAGCGGTCCATGGTGCCCGCGTCCGCCGCGTCGGCGAGGACATGGGCGAGGCGCAGGTCGTCGAGGTAGTCGGGCATGTGACGAACGGTATCTGCCGTGGTCGGTGCGGGGCTACCGGGGGACCGGGGTGCGGACAGGGGGCGGTCCTGTGGCTCGCGGTGACGGACGGGCGCCCCCGCGTGCCTTCGCGAACCCTTGACAGTGCCTCCATGCGCGTCAAATCTGGGGCGCAGAGCCGATCGCCCAGGGAGGCGATGATGCCTGCAGCGCGGGAATCCCTGCTGGATGCCGCTTATACGGCGCTGGCGCGCCGACCGTGGGCTGCCGTGCGGATGGTGGACGTGGCCGCGGCGGCCGGAGTGTCCCGGCAGACCCTGTACAACGAGTTCGGGAGCAAGGAGGGCCTGGCTCGGGCGCTCGTCAGGAGAGAGGCGGACGGCTATCTCACCGGGGTCGAGCGGGCGCTGACCGCGCACGGCGACGCCCGGGAGCGGCTGACCGCGACCGCCGAGTGGACCGCCTCCACCGCCCGCGAGAACGCGCTCGTACGGGCCATGCTCACCGGCTGCTGGAGCGAGAAGCTGCCCTCCCCGACGCTGAAGGCCGTGCCGTCCTCCTCGGCCGTGCCGGCGCAGCGCCGGGCGGACGGCCCGCTGCCGTCACCCGGTGACTTCGTGGCCCTGGTGCGCGATCGCGCGGTGACGGTCCTCTCCGGTCCCGGCACGCCCAAGTCGGACCTCTCCGACCTCGCCCGCTCCTGCGAACTGGTCGTCCGCCTCGCCCTGTCCTGCGTGGCGGCCCCGCCCGGGGAGGGCGGCGTCGCGGACCTGGTGCGCAGCGCCTTACACCGGCAGTACGCGTGAGCGGTGATCTAGTGCGAGGATCCCGACAGTTGGAGCCCGATCACGCCGATGATGACCAGGCTGATCGAGACGATCTTCAACGTGGACACCAGGTCGTCGAGGAAGATCATTCCGTAGATCGCGGTCCCGGCCGCGCCGATGCCCGTCCACACGGCGTACGCCGGGCCCACGTCGAGTTTCTTCAGGGACAGGGTCAGCAGACCGAAGCTGCCGAGCGCGAAGACGCAGAACGCGATCGTGGGCCACAATCGCGTGAAACCGTGCGAGAGCTTCAGACACACGGCGAAACCGGTCTCGAGCAACCCGGCCACCACCACCAGCAGCCACGCCATGTGCTGTCCTCCCGTATGTCCGGCTCGGTGCGATTATGCCTTTACCTGACCCGCGAGGGGACAAACAACGCGGAGGTCAGCCCACTTCCTCGGCCCACTTCCTCGGCCCACTTCCTTGGCCGCTTCCCCGGCCCGCTTCCTCAGTCGCCGTCCGTCCGCTCCCGCGTGGAGAGCAACCGGCGCAGCGAGTACAGGCGGGCGGGGTCGGCGTGCCCCTCGGCCACCCACTGGTCCAACGCGCAGTCCGGCTCATCATGACTGCACGCGCGCGGGCAGCCCTCGGTTCCCGGTTCCAGGTCGGGGAAGGCGTGGATCACCCGGGAGGGGTCCACGTGGTGCAGACCGAACGACCGCACGCCCGGGGTGTCGATCACCCACCCCTCGTCGCCGTCCAGCGGCAGGGCCAGCGCCGAGGTCGTGGTGTGGCGGCCGCGGCCCGTCACCGCGTTCACATGGCCGGTCAGACGGCGGCGGTCCTGCGGGACCAGCGCGTTGACCAGGGTCGTCTTTCCTACGCCGGAGTGGCCGACGAACGCCGTGATCCTGCCGTCCAGTTGCTCGCGCACGCGGCCCACCGCCACGCCGTTCTCCAGCTCCTCGCGGCTGGTGACGACGTAGGGGATGTCCAGGTGGCCGTAGAGCTCCAACAGCTTGTCGGGCGAGGCCAGGTCCGACTTGGTCATGACCAGGAGGGGTTCCAGGCCGGCGTCGAACGCCGCGACCAGACAGCGGTCGATCAGACGCGGGCGGGGCTCGGGGTCGGCGAGGGCCGTGACGATGGCGAGCTGGTCGGCGTTGGCGACGACCACGCGCTCGTACGGATCGTCGTCGTCCGCCGTGCGGCGCAGGACCGAGGTGCGCTCCTCGATGCGGACGATGCGGGCGAGGGTGTCCTTCTTCCCGGTCAGGTCGCCGACGATGGCCACCCGGTCGCCGACCACCGCCGCCTTGCGGCCCAGCTCGCGGGCCTTCATCGCCAGGACGATCCGGTCGTCGACGAGGCAGGTCAGGCGGCCCCGGTCGACGGTGAGGACCATGCCCTCGACCGCGTCCTCGTGCTTGGGCCTGATGTGCGTACGCGGTCGGTTGCCCTTGCGGTTCGGGCGGGAGCGGATGTCGTCCTCGTCGGTGTGCTTGCCGTAGCGGCGCATGGCGTCTCCCCTACGCCCCATCGCTCCCGAGCATGGCCGTCCACAGGTCCGGGAAGTCCGGCAGGGTCTTGGCCGTCGTCGCCACGTTCTCGATCCGCACGCCCTCGACCGCGAGGCCGATGATCGCGCCGGCCGTCGCCATGCGGTGGTCCTCGTAGGTGTGGAAGATCCCGCCGTGCAGCGCGCGCGGCCGGATGTGCAGACCGTCGGCGGTCTCGGTCACGTCCCCGCCGAGTTCGTTGATCTCCTTGGTGAGCGCGGCCAGCCGGTCCGTCTCGTGCAGCCGCAGATGGGCCACGCCCCGCAGGGACGAGGGGGAGTCCGCGAGGGCCGCGACAGCCGCGATGCCGGGGGTCAGCTCGCCGACCTCGCTCAGGTCGACGTCGATGCCGTGGATCGAGCCCGATCCGGTGAACACCAGGCCGTATTCGGTGAGTTCGCAGGAACCGCCCATTTCGGTGAAGATCTCGCGCAGCCGGTCACCGGGCTGGGTGGTGCGGGCCGGCCAGTCGGGCACGACGACCCGGCCCCCGGTCACCAGCGCCGCCGCCAGGAACGGCTGGGCGTTGGACAGATCCGGCTCGACCGTCAGGTCCCGGCCCAGCAGCGCGCCCGGCGTCACCCGCCACACGTTCGGCTCGCCGCCCGACTCGGGGGTGTCCACCTGCGCGCCGACCGAGCGCAGCATGTCGACGGTCATCCGGATGTGCGGCATGGACGGCAGCGGGCCGCCGACATGGCGGACCTCGACACCCTGGTTGAAGCGCGGGCCGGAGAGCAGCAGCGCCGAGACGAACTGCGAGGACGACGAGGCGTCGATCTCCACCTGGCCGCCGTCCAGGGCACCGCCGCCGTGCACGGTGAGCGGCAGCGCGCCCCGGCCGTCGTCGTCGATCCGGGCGCCGAGCACGCGCAGCGCGTCGATCACGCCGTGCAGGGGGCGTTCGTACGACCTCGGGTCGCCGTCGAAACGGATGTCGCCGTCGGCGAGGGCGGCGACGGGGGGCAGGAAGCGCATCACGGTGCCGGCGTTGCCGACGTCCACGGTCGCCGGGCCGCGGAGCCCTGCCGGGAGGACGCGCCAGGTCTCGCCGGTGCCGTCGGGGCCGACCCCCTCCTCGATGCCCACGCCCATCTCGCGGAGCGCGGCGGCCATGAGGAGGGTGTCCCGGGAGCGGAGGGGGCGGCGCAGCCAGCCCGGCTCGCTCGCGAGGGACGCCAGGACCAACGCGCGATTGGTGACCGACTTGGACCCCGGGACGTGGACCGTCGCGTCGACGGCTCCGCTCGCGTGGGGGGCGGGCCAGAGGGCGGTGTCTGAGGGGTTCAAAGCCATAGGGTCACTTTAGTAGGGGGTGGTGTCCCGGGTGCAGCGCTGTCATGGCTGGTCACACCTCCAGCAACCATCTGCCACCGCCTATCAGTGAGCACAGGCTCACCGCGTGGAACAGGAACAACCACAGGCCTGCCGGTGCGTGCGTCAGACGGGACAGCTGGTCCGCGTCGGAGTCCCCTGCCCCGCCCCGCGCCCGCTTCGCCTGCAACTCGAAAGCGGGACGGACACCGCCCAGCAACAGGAACCACACGACCGCGTACGCGAACGCCGCCTGCACCTGGGGACCCGCCAGCCACGACACCACCACGAACGTGCCGCCGGTGACGATCACCGTCAGGGCGCCGTAGGCGTTGCGGATCATGACGAGCATGGCGATGAGGAGGGCGGTGGCCACCCACAGCAGCAGGGTGATGCGGCCCGCGGCCAGCAGTGCCGCGCCGCCCAGGCCCAGCAGCGGGGGAGCCGTGTAACCGGCGGCCGCCGTGAGGATCATGCCGAGGCCGTGCGGCTTGCCGCGGCTGACGGTGAGGCCGCTGGTGTCGGAGTGCAGGCGGATGCCGTTGAGCTGGCGGCCGGTGAGCAGGGCGACGAGACCGTGACCGCCCTCGTGGGCGATGGTGATGGCGTTGCGGGAGATGCGCCACAAGGTGTGCGGGACCACTATGGCCAGCGCCGCGACCATGGTGGCGAGCACCACCCACAGATCGGGGTCGGGCTGGAGGCCCACGAGCCGGTCCCAGAGGTCGGGCAGCGCGGTGGATGCGGTGCTGTCCATGTTTCCCGGTGGCTCCCTCTCGTCGTACGGAGTCTGGCAGTGTGGCACGTATGTGCGGACGGTATGCAGCCAGTCGTGGGCCCGAGGATCTCGCAGGAATCTTTGAGGTCGAGAAGTGGGAGCCCGAGGAGACACTGGCACCCGATTACAACGTGGCCCCGACCAAGGAGGTCTACGCCGTCCTCGACCGCCCTCTTAAGGACGTCGAGGACCCGAAGCCGGTTCGGCAGCTGCGAAAGCTGAAGTGGGGGCTGGTGCCGAGCTGGTCCAAGACCCCCGAGGGCGCAGCCCGGATGATCAACGCGCGGGCCGAGACGGTGCACGAGAAGCCCTCCTACAAGCGGGCCTTCTCCACCCGCCGCTGCATCATCCCCGCCGACGGCTACTACGAGTGGGTCACCGGCGCGCAGGAGCGGGACCTGGAGGTCGAGGGGAAGAAGAAGCGGCCGCGCAAGCAGCCGTACTTCGTGCTGCCCGCCGACGGGTCGGTGTTCGCGATGGCCGGGCTCTACGAGTTCTGGCGGGACAAGACCCTCCCCGACGACCATCCGCAGGCCTGGTGGGTGACCTGCTCGGTGATCACGACGGAGGCCGAGACGGGCCCGCTGGCCGTCTCCCCGGCCGACGGACCGCGCACGCTCGCCGAGATCCACCCCCGGATGCCGCTCATGCTCACCCCGGACCGCTGGGACTCCTGGCTCGACCCGTCCCGCACCGACGTCGAGGACCTGCGCTCCCTGCTCGCCCCGCCCCCGGAGGGCCTGATGCGGGCCTACCCGGTGAGCACGGCCGTCAGCAACGTCCGCAACAACGGCCCGGAGCTGCTGAAGGAGCTGGAGGGGCCCGAAGAGGGCACACTCTTCTAGCGTGAAGACCGAGATCATCAACACCGAGGCGGGGGACGCCCGCATCACCTGGCACCCGGCGCGGAAGGCGCGCCTGGTTCTGGCAGTCAGCCATGGCGCGGGCGGCGGCATCGAGGCGCGCGATCTTCAGGCGCTGGCCCAGGTGCTCCCGGGGCACGGCGTGAGCGTCGCCCTGGTGGAGCAGCCCTGGCGGGTGGCCGGGAAGAAGCTGGCACCGGCGCCGAAGACACTGGACGTGGGGTGGCGGGGGATCTGGCCCGCGGTCGCGCGGGCCGGGCTGCCGGTGATCTCCGGCGGGCGCAGCGCCGGGGCCCGCGTGGCCTGCCGTACGGCCGTCGAGCTGGGGGCGCACGCCGTCCTCGCCCTGAGTTTTCCGCTGCACCCGCCGGGCAGGCCCGAGAAGTCCCGCGCGGGCGAGCTGCTCGGGTCCGGGGTGCCCACCCTGGTCGTCCAGGGCGGCAACGACCCCTTCGGCAAGCCGGAGGAGTTCCCGGACGGCTCCTACGAGCTCGTCGAGGTGCCGTACGGCGATCATGGCTTCGTCGTGCCGAAGCGCGCGGCGATCACGCAGGAGGACGGAGTGGCGATCATCACGGAGGCGGTCGTGAAGTGGTCCGGGTCACTGGGGTAAAGGCTCGGGAATGTTGGGCCGCGGACCTCTGTTGAGGCGGACAGAAGTGCTGAGAGAGCAGCACCTACCGTCGTAGGAGAGGAAGTCCGCCGCATGGGTTCGACCATCTGCCCGAGCCGCAGCAGCCGCACTGACCTGGACTGGACGGTGCTGCACGCGGCCAAGACCGCGCCTATTCGGGCGGCGGGCGGACCGGATCGTGTTCTATCCTCCGATTCTGGTGGCATCGGTCTCGGTGCTGCCCGGAATCTTGAGGAGGTGGGTCCGGTTCCCGGTACCGACGCAGGGACCGAACACGGCCAGGCGGAGCAGCCCGAGGGCCAGGGCACGAGTGTGGTGACCACGGAGTCGACGGCCGAGCGCAGCGCGCGCTTCGAACGGGACGCGCTCGAATTCCTCGACCAGATGTACTCGGCCGCGCTGCGCATGACGCGCAACCCGGCCGACGCCGAGGACCTGGTGCAGGAGACCTACGCCAAGGCGTACGCGTCCTTCCACCAGTTCCGCGAGGGCACCAACCTGAAGGCCTGGCTGTACCGCATCCTCACCAACACCTTCATCAACTCGTACCGCAAGAAGCAGCGCGAACCCCAGCGCTCCGCGGCCGAGGAGATCGAGGACTGGCAGCTCGCGCGTGCCGAGTCGCACATGTCGACGGGGCTGCGCTCCGCCGAGTCGCAGGCGCTCGACCACCTGCCCGACTCGGACGTGAAGGAAGCGCTCCAGGCCATCCCCGAGGAGTTCCGCATCGCCGTGTATCTCGCCGACGTAGAGGGCTTTGCGTACAAGGAGATCGCGGACATCATGGGGACACCCATCGGTACGGTGATGTCCCGGCTGCACCGGGGCCGCCGTCAACTGCGCGGCATGCTCGAGGACTACGCCCGTGAGCGCGGGCTCGTCCCGGCCGGCGCCGGAGAGTCGAACGAAGCGAAAGGCTCGGGCTCATGAGCTGCGGAGAGCCGCACGAGACGGAATGCAGCGAGATTCTCGATCATCTCTATGAGTTTCTCGACCGGGAGATGCCCGACAACGACTGCACCAAGTTCGAGCAGCACTTCGAGGAGTGCTCGCCGTGCCTGGAGAAGTACGGGCTCGAACAGGCCGTCAAGAAGCTGGTCAAGCGCTGCTGCGGTCAGGACGACGTGCCGACCGACCTGCGGTCCAAGGTGATGGGGCGGATCGATCTGATCCGCTCCGGCCAGACCGTGCCCGAGCACGACATCACCGCGACCCCGCAGGAGTCGTGACCCCGGGGGAGCTGTGACACCGCCTCGCGAACGCTTGTGCGGGCGCGAGAATGTCGGTCACTCGAACGTGCTAATCCGCAGTTCATCGGCCCACGCCGTCCCGCCCTCGCCCTAGGCTCCTGCCTGAAAAGGCTCGGCCGGGGAGGGGCGTGATGGAGGCGGTTCCGGCACGGGCCCGTGCGTACGTCGCCTGTGTCGCCGGCGGCGCGTTGATCTGCCTGGCTCCTCTGCCCGACGTGCGCACCCCGTGGTGGCCGGTGCTCCTGCTCGCCGTGCTCTACGCCGGGTGCGAGCAGGCCGCCGCGCGCTGGCGGTTCGCCGGCACCTTCTACCCCGTGCTGCTCGCCGGCGCCTTTCTGCTGCCGCCCCCGGCCGCCGCCCTGGTCGCGCTGCCGGGGGCTCTGCTCTCACCCGTCGACCAGCGGCCCCGCCGGCTGCGGCGGGTGTGGCGCGCGGCCCAGCTCGTCGTCGGGGTGTGGGTCGCCGCGCGGGTGCACTGGGCGCTGGGCGGCCGGGACGCCGTCGCCGCCCCCGACTTCCCCTTCGCGCTCCTGCCCGCCGGAGCCGCCGTGCTCGCGTTCTGCCTGGTCCTGAGCCTGCTGGACGGCGGGATCCTCGCGCTCGCCACAGGGGCCACGCCCACGCCCTTCGGGCAGTGGGGGAGCGCCCCGCTGCGGCGGGCCTGGCGGGGGCTGTTCCCGCGCACCCTGGCGCCGGTCGCCGTGCACGGGCTGGCGGGGCTGATGATGGCCGTCCTGTGGCGCAGCCCCTACGGCCCCGTCGCCGCGCTGCTCGTCCTGCTGCCGATGTGCGTGTCCTGGTGGGTGTTCGCCCAGTACCACCGGGAGCGCGCCGCCCACCAGGCGACCATCCGGGCGCTCGTCCAGGCCGTCGACATCAAGGACGAGTACACCCGCGGCCACAGCGAGCGGGTCGGACAGGCCTCGATGATGATCGCGCGCGAGCTCGGCATGGACGAGGGGCGCGTCGAGGTGCTGCGGTTCGCCGGGATCCTGCACGACGTGGGGAAGCTGGGCGTGCCCACGCGGCTGCTCCGCAAGGACGGTCCCCTGACGCCTCAGGAGCGGCGGGTCATCGAGCTGCATCCCGAGTACGGACACGAGATGGTCCGGGGGATCTCCTTCCTCGGGGAGGCCCGGGCCGCCGTGCTCCACCATCACGAACGGATCGACGGGAGCGGCTATCCGTACGGGCTGGTGGGCAGCCAGATCCCGGAGTCGGCGCGGGTGGTGGCGGTGGCGGACGCCTTCGACGCGATGACGTCCACCCGCTCCTACAGCCGGGCCCGGCCCGTCCCGGTCGCGGTGGAGGAGCTGCGGCGGTGTGCCGGGACGCACTTCGACCCGCGGATGGTGGAGGCCTTCGTCCGCGCACTGGGCAGGCACGGCTGGCATCCCGCGGTGACCGCCGACGAACCGCTGCCGCCCCGACCCCGCACGGGGGTCTCCAGCAGGCCGGGAGTACCCCGGTGAGCGGGCGCCGGCGGCCCGCCCTCCTCGTCCTCATCCACCTGAGCGCCGCCCTCCTCGCCGCGCTCTCCCTCGCGGTCACCCTCTGGACCGGCCTGGAGGAGCGCGGGGTCGCCCTCGCCTTCGGGGTGCTGGTCGCCGTCGGTGAGCTCGCCCGGTGGACC
Organism: Streptomyces lincolnensis; assembly: GCF_021173675.1. Classification (GTDB taxonomy): domain Bacteria; phylum Actinomycetota; class Actinomycetes; order Streptomycetales; family Streptomycetaceae; genus Streptomyces; species Streptomyces lincolnensis_B. The sequence goes on from NZ_JAIHON010000004.1 coordinate 513,493, forward strand.
GGCGCCCGGGTCAGGGAGGCCGCGCCGCTCGGGGCCGCGGGGGCGATGGCGTACGCCCTGCTCGGAGCGGACGGCGGGCAGCCCACCCATCACGGCGCCTTCCAGGTCGTCGCCGTCGTGCTCGCCGCCTCCCTGCTCGGCAGCGTGCCGCACATCGCGCGGGGGCAGGGCCCGGCCCGCGACCAGATGGCCCGCCGGGTGCTGACCGTCGGGTTCACCGCCGTGTGCTTCCAACCCCTGTACAACCGGGGCACGTTCGCCGAGTGGGGGACCGCGTACGCGCTGCTGCTGCTCGCGCTGCTGACCCTCACCGCGCTCTGCGACGCCGTGCTCGCGGCCGCCCTGGCCCACTCGCGCACCCGGTGGCCCTTCGGCCCCCTCCTGCGGGACGAGCTGCGGGCCCTGCTCGGGATCGGCTCCGCGGTCTGCGCGACCGGGGCGGTGATGGCGCTCGCGGTGGCCGTCGTGGGCCTGTGGGCGGTACCGGTGTTCTCGCTGCCGCTGCTGCTCACCCAGCTGTCCTTCAAGCGGTACGCCGCCGTCCGGGCCACCAACCGGCAGACCATCGCCTCCCTCGCCCGTGCCACCGAGATCGCCGGATACACCCCCGCCGGGCACGCCCGCCGCGTCGCCTCGCTCAGCCGGGCCGTCGGGCGGGACCTGGGGCTGTCGGCGCCCGAGCTCACCGTGCTGGAGTACGCGGCCCTGATGCACGACATCGGACAGCTCAGCCTCGTCGACCCGGTCCCGGCCGGGGCCACCGCCGCGCTGCCCGCCCCGGAACAGCGCCGCATCGCCCTGCTCGGCGGGGCCGTCGTACGGCAGACCGGGGTGGATCCGTCCGTCGCCGTGGTCGTGGAGCGGCAGGCCGACCCCTGGCCGGAGCAGCCGGTCGCTGCCAGGATCGTGCGGGCGGTGAACGCGTACGAGGAGAAGGCGCGGGACGCCGGACCCGGCGGGCCCCTGACGGCGCTGGAGGAGCTGCGCTGGGCCACCGCCGGGCAGTACGCGCCCGAGGTGGTCGAAGCGCTGGCCAGGGTCCTGACACGGGACTGTCTGACCCTGGCCGTGGTTGGGTAACCCATGGGTAATGAGCGCCCTTCCAGCCGTACGTGGTTGGATGCGAATGAGAGGGTGTCCGGGGGCACAGCCAGCCCACTGAACGGAACTGGCAGGCGGGAATCGTGAGGATCTTCGGCAAGGGACGGCACCGGCCCTCCGCCTCCTGGCGGCAGGCCACGGACCGCGCGTTCACGCTGATCGGCGACGGCCGGTACGAGGACGCGGGCGCGCTGCTGACACGCGCCGCGGACCTGGAGCCGTGGCTGTCCGAGTCCTGGTTCAACCTCGCCCTGCTCCACAAGTTCCGGCACGACTGGGAGCAGGCCCGTGCGGCCGGGCTCAGGGCGGTGGCCCTGCTCGACCGGGAGACGGGCGCACCCGACTGGTGGAACGTCGGCATCGCCGCCACCGCGCTCCAGGACTGGCCGCTGGCCCGCCGGGCCTGGCAGGCCTACGGACTGCGCGTGCCGGGCGGCGTCACGGCTGGAGTAAGGAGGGGCGAGCGCGAAGCGCTCTCTGGCGAGGGTGGTGGTGGGCGACGGGTGGGAGAGCCGGTCGGCATGGACCTCGGCAGTGCCGCCGTACGGCTGTCCCCGGAGGGGGAGGCCGAGGTGGTGTGGGGGCGGCGGCTGGACCCCGCCCGCATCGAGGTGCTGTCCATTCCGCTTCCCTCGTCCGGGCGACGCTGGGGCGAGGTCGTCCTGCACGACGGAGTGCCGCACGGCGAGCGGACGACCGCCTCGGGGCACGCGTATCCGGTCTTCGACGAGATCGAGCTGTGGGCGCCGTCGCCGGTGCCGACCTGGGTGGTGCTGCTGGAGGCGGCCACCGAGGCCGACCGGGACGCGCTGGAGCAGCTGGCGGCCGACGCCGGGTTCGCGGCGGAGGACTGGTCGTCGTCGGTGCGGCTGCTGTGCCGGATGTGCTCGGAGTCCCGGATGCCGTCCGACGAGGGCGACGGCGAGCATCTCGATCCGCACGACCACAGTGAGCCGGGGCATCCCGGGCCGCTCGGGCACCGGACCGACGGGCAGCTGTGGGTGCCGGAGCGGGAGTGCGGGGTGGCCGCGCCGGCTTCGCTGGTTCGGGGGTTGTTGGACGGGTGGGTCGCGGACAGTCCGGATTCCCGGGACTGGCGGGATCTGGAAGAGGTCTGCTGAGCCTTCCTCCCCGTACGGCTCCCTTTAGGCTGTACCCGGAATTTCTCAGGATTGCAGGAAGGCATACGTCGGTCATGGCGCAGCAGGACACCGATCAGCAGCACGCGGGCGTGCTCCCCGTGGACGACGAGGGCTTCGTCATCGACACCGAGGACTGCGAGGAGCGGGAGGCGGCGTTCCGTGAGCGCGGCACCTCGCGGCCGATCACCGTCGTGGGGAACCCGGTGCTGCACAAGGAGTGCAAGGACGTCACCGAGTTCGGTGAGGAGCTGCTGAAGCTGGTGGACGACATGTTCGCCTCGCAGCGCACCGCCGAGGGCGTCGGCCTGGCCGCCAACCAGATCGGGGTGGACCTGAAGGTCTTCGTCTACGACTGCATGGACGACGAGGGCAGGCGGCACGTCGGTGTCGTGTGCAACCCGAAGCTCGTCGACCTGCCCGCGGACAGGCGCCGCCTGGACGACAGCAACGAGGGCTGCCTGTCGGTGCCCACCGCCTACGCGCCGCTGGCCCGCCCGGACTACGCCGAGGTGACCGGGCAGGACGAGCAGGGCAACCCGATCAAGGTGCGCGGCACCGGCTACTTCGCTCGCTGTTTGCAGCACGAGACCGACCACCTCTACGGCTACCTCTACATCGACCGGCTCTCCAAGCGCGAACGCAAGGACGCGCTGCGGCAGATGGCCGAGAACGAGCCCCGGTACCCCGTCGTCGCCAACGACTGAGCCCGCGCGGGTCGCACAGGTCCCTTCCGTACGGCGTCTGTTCAGGAGCACCCTCCCGAACAGGCGCCGTTCGTCTGTCCGTCGCACATCCGATCGCTTGCGCTCGTCCGGTTATCCAAAATCGGTCAGGTGAGGGGAGAATCTCGGCACCGTGGGGTAGTGAGTGGAGCAAATCCGTTCCCAGAATGGTCAGTTGTAGTGCTCAATGGGAAGTGCGGGGATACGCAACGGCGCACGCCCGGTACGGCGGGAGGGCGCGCGCACTGGCGGCTGGAAGGGGTTTGTTCGTGTCTGCTTTCCCACACAGCACCACATCGACGCCGACGGCGATCGCGGTCCCACCATCGCTCTCTCTTCCGGTGATCGAGGCGGCGTTTCCCCGGCAACTGCACCCGTATTGGCCACGGCTCCAGGAGAAGACCCGGACCTGGCTTCTGGAAAAACGGCTCATGCCGGCCGACAAGGTGGCCGAATATGCCGACGGTCTGTGCTATACGGACCTGATGGCGGGGTACTACTTGGGCGCCCCCGACGAGGTCCTCCAGGCGATCGCGGACTACAGCGCGTGGTTCTTCGTCTGGGACGACCGACACGACCGCGACATCGTGCACCGGCGCCCGGCCGCCTGGCGGCGGCTGAGGTTCCAGCTGCACGCGGCCCTCGAATCCCCCCGGACCCACCTGTACCACGAGGATCCGCTGGTCGCCGGGTTCGCGGACAGCGTGACGCGGCTGTACTCGTTCCTGTCGCAGTCGTGGAACCAGCGGTTCGCCCGGCACTTCCACCAGGTGATCGACGCCTACGACCGGGAATTCCGGAACCGCACCGAGGGAGTCATCCCGACGGTCGAGGAATACCTGGCCCTGCGTCGGCTCACCTTCGCCCACTGGATCTGGACCGATCTGCTGGAACCCAGCGCGGGACTGGAACTCCCGAACTCCGTGCGGAAACACTCGGCATATCAGCGGGCCGCACTCCTGAGTCAGGAATTCGCCGCCTGGTACAACGACCTCTGTTCGCTGCCCAAGGAAATAGCGGGCGACGAGGTCCACAATCTCGGAATCAGCCTCATCAAGCACGAGGGGCTGACCCTGGAGGAAGCGGTCGCCGACATGAGGCGGCGCGTCGAGAGGTGCGTCGAGGAATTCCTTGTCGTCGAGCAGGACGCCCTGAGGTTTTCCGACGACCTCGCCGACGGAACCGTACGCGGAAAAGAACTCAGTGCCGCCGTGCGGGCCTGCGTCCGCAACATGCGGAACTGGTTCAGCACCGTCTACTGGTTCCACCACGAGTCCGGCCGGTACCGGGTCGACAGCTGGGACGACCGGTCCACTCCCCCGTACGTCAACAACGAAGCGGCAGGTGAGAAATGACCGTCGAGTCCGTCAAGCCCGAGGCCTTCCCGGCCCCGGAAGCGCGTGAGGCGCCCCTCGCGGGCGGAGGTGTCCCGGGTCTGGGACACGGCTGGAAGCTGGTGCGCGACCCGCTGGGCTTCCTGGCCCGGCTGCGCGACGACGGCGACCTGGTACGGCTGCGCCTGGGCCCCAAGACCGTGTACGCGGTGACCGCGCCGCACCTCGTCGGCGACATGCTGACGAGCCCCGGCTACGAGATAGGCGGACCGCTCTGGGACACCCTGGACGTGCTGCTCGGCAAGGGGGTCGCGACCAGCAACGGGCCGCGGCACCGGCGCCAGCGGCAGACCATCCAGCCCTCCTTCCGCAAGGAGGTGATCCCCGAGTACGAGCGGGTCATGGTCGAGGAGTCCCTGGCCTTCGCCGCGCGCTGGCGGCCGGGGGACACCGTCGACGTCACGGCGGAGGCGTTCCGGGTGGCGGTGCGGATGACCGCCCGGTGCTTCCTCCAGATCGAGCGCATCGACGATCTCGCCGAGCGGCTGAGCGCCGCGCTCGCCACCGTGTTCGGCGGCATGTACCGGCGGATGATCCTCTCCTTCGGGCCGTTCTACCGGCTGCCCCTTCCCTCACACCGTGAATTCGACCGGGGACTGGCCGAGTTGCACCGGCTGGCCGACGAGGTCATCGCCGAACGCCGGGCCGCGAGCGAGAAGCCCGATGATTTGCTGACGGCATTGCTGGAGGCGAAGGACGAAAAAGGTGAACCGGTCAACCATCAGGAGGTCCACGATCAGGTCATAGCGATACTCACCCCGGGCAGCGAAACCGTCGGATCCCAGTTGATGTGGATCTTGCAGTTGCTGGCCGAACATCCGGAACAGGCGGACCGGGTGAGCGAAGAGGTGAAATCGGTCGTGGGTGACGCGCCTGTCACTTTCGGCGACCTCAGGAAGCTCACCCACACGAACAATGTCATCACGGAGGCGCTGCGCATACGGCCGGCCGTATGGATATTGACGCGGCGGGCCATGGCCGAAACCGAACTCGGCGGGTATCGCATTCCGGCCGGGGCGGACATCGTGTACAGCCCACTCGCCCTCCAGCGTGATCCGCGCTCCTACGACCAGCACCTCGACTTCGACCCGGACCGCTGGCTCCCGGGCCGCTCCAAGGAGGTGCCGAAGTACGCGATGGGGCCCTTCAGCGCGGGCAACCGCAAATGCCCGGCCGACCACTTCTCGATGGCCCAGCTCGCCGTCATGCTGGCGACGGTGATCCCCAGGTGGCGCTTCGAACGGCTGCCGGAGGCCGACGAGTCGCCCCGGGTGGGCATCACCCTGCGCCCGAAGCGGCTGCTGCTCAAGGCGGTGCCCAGGTGAGGGGAGCGCGGCGGGCGTTCAGGCGGCCTCGGTCCCTCTGAACGTGCGGCGATAGGCGTTCGGGGTGGTCCCGACCGCACGGACGAACTGGTGGCGCAGCGCGGCCGCGTTGCCGAACCCCGTTCGACCGGCGATCGCGTCCACCGTCTCGTCCGTCGCCTCCAGCAACCGCTGGGCCAGCAGCACGCGTTGGCGCAGGATCCAGCGGTACGGTGTCGTGCCGGTCTCCTGCTGGAAGCGGCGGGCGAAGGTGCGCGGTGACATGTGCGCCAGCTCGGCCAGCTGCTCGACCGTGACGTCCTGGTCGAGGTGCTGCTCCATCCACACCAGCACCTCGCCGACGGTGTCGCACTGCGAGCGGGGCAGCGGCCGCTCGATGTACTGGGCCTGGCCGCCGTCCCGGTGCGGCGGCACGACCATCCGCCGGGCGATCCGGTTGGCGACCTCCGGGCCCTGTTCCTTGCGCACGATGTGCAGACAGGCGTCGATGCCGGCGGCGGTGCCCGCGGAGGTGATCACCGGGTCCTCGTCGACGTAGAGCACGTCCGGCTCGATGATCGCCCGGGGGTTGCGTACGGCGAGCTCGTCCGCGTGCATCCAGTGCACGGTGCATCGCCGGCCGTCGAGCAGACCGGCGGCGCCGAGCGCGAAGACGCCGGTGCACACGCTGAGCACCCGGGTGCCCCGGTCCACCGCGCCGACCAGGGCGTCCAGCAGAGCGGGCGGGAAGTCGCGGGTGACGTAGTCGCTGCCCGCCGGGATGGCGATCAGGTCGGCCTCCGCCAGCCGCTCCAGGCCGTACGGCGTGGAGACGGTGAGGCCGCCGACATGGGTGGCCAGCTGCGGGCCCTCGGCGGAGACCACGGCGAAGTCGTAGGGCGGCAGGCCCTCGTCGCTGCGGTCGATGCCGAACACCTCGCAGACGACGCCCAGTTCGAAGGGGTGCACGCCGTTCAGGAGGACGGCGGCGACGTTTTTGAGCATGCTGCCAGTGTGCCTCGTAAGTGGCAGTAAATCGAGGGTGGGCGACAGTCCTGCCACTGTTTGTAAGGAGTCTCCGGCGCGACAGTGGTGTCATGACTACCGCGCAGACAGAAGGACTGATCGGAATGCTCGCCGTCCTCGGAATCCTCGTCCTGCTGGTGCTCCCGTCCGTGATCGGGATCGTGCACGACCGGCGCATCGACCGTCAGATCCGACAGGCCCAGCAGGCCCACCGGGCGGCCGAGGGCTCGCGCCCGAAGACGGAGCGTCCCAAGGCCCGCCAGGGCTACCTCACCACCACGGTGACCCCCCACTCCTGAAGCGCGTCGCACGAGATCCGGCCGGGCTCCTTGGAGCACACCGGGCGCGACGAACGCAGCCGCGCCCGCCCCGCCGAGACCGCCTCGAACGCGGCGCTCGCGTCCCCCGGCAGCAGCACGACACCGCTGTTCGTGGCCTTCAGGCCGCCGCCGTCGGACGTGACCGGCTCCCACGGGCGGCTCCTCGTGCCGTCCAGGGAGACCCGGACCGTCCCGCCCACGGCCACGCACACCGTGCGGCCGTTGTCGGCGGCACCGAGTGCACCCGGGGACGCGCAGGCCGACGGGGGTGACGAGGGTGCCGGGGACGCCGAGTCCCCGGCACCCCCGTCGCCGCCCGCTCCGGTGCCGCACCCCGCGAGCAGCAGCGTCAGTGCGGCGAGGGCGAGGGGAGTGCGGTGGATCGTAGGGCGCATGGCAGGGCCTCCTTGCGGATGAGACGTGCCGGCCGTGCGCCCGGATCCGCCGTCGGAGGGGTCAGAAGTCCTCGTCCAGGTCGACGCTGCCCTCCACCGCGACCTGGTACGCCGACGGACGCCGCTCGAAGAAGTTGGTCAGCTCCTGGACGCCCTGGAGCTCCATGAAGGAGAAGGGGTTCTCGGAGCCGTACACCGGGGCGAAGCCGAGGCGCGTGAGGCGCTGGTCGGCGACGCACTCCAGGTACTGCCGCATCGAGTCGGTGTTCATGCCCGGCAGGCCGTCGCCGCACAGGTCGCGCGCGAACTGCAGCTCGGCCTCGACGGCCTCCCGCAGCATGTCGACGACCTCCTGCCGGAGCGCGTCGTCGAAGAGCTCCGGCTCCTCCTTGCGGACGGTGTCGACGACGTCGAAGGCGAAGGACATGTGCATCGTCTCGTCGCGGAACACCCAGTTGGTGCCGGTGGCGAGGCCGTGCAGCAGACCCCGGCTGCGGAACCAGTAGACGTACGCGAAGGCGCCGTAGAAGAACAGGCCCTCGATGCACGCGGCGAAACAGATGAGGTTGAGCAGGAAGCGGCGGCGGTCGGCCTGCGACTCCAGGCGGTCCAGGTTGTCGACCGAGTCCATCCACTTGAAGCAGAAGGCTGCCTTCTCGCGGATGGAGGGGATGCTCTCCACGGCGTCGAAGGCCGCGGCCCTGTCCTCCGGGTCGGGGAGGTAGGTGTCGAGCAGGGTCAGGTAGAACTGGACGTGCACGGCCTCCTCGAAGAGCTGGCGGGACAGATACAGCCGCGCCTCGGGGGAGTTGATGTGCTTGTACAGCGTCAGCACGAGGTTGTTCGCGACGATCGAGTCGCCCGTCGCGAAGAACGCCACCAGTCGGCCGATGAGGTGCTGCTCGGCGGGGCTGAGCTTGGCGAGGTCGCTGACGTCCGAGTGGAGGTCGACCTCCTCGACGGTCCAGGTGTTCTTGATGGCGTCCCGGTAGCGCTCGTAGAAGTCCGGGTAGCGCATGGGGCGCAGGGTCAGCTCGAAGCCGGGGTCGAGCAGGTTCTGGGTAGTCATAACAGTCGGCGCGAAGCGCCGTCCTCCAGGGGTGGTGGTCGGGTGGCGGGTGGGAATTACTGGCAGGCCTCGCAGGACTCGGGGTTTTCCAGGGAGCAGGCGACCGCTTCGGGGTCGGGGGCCGCCTGCACGGGGGCAGCGGCCTGCGCGGCGCGGGCGATGCGGGTCGCCGGGCGCGAGCGCAGGTAGTACGTCGTCTTCAGGCCCGACTTCCAGGCGTACGCGTACATCGAGGAGAGCTTGCCGATGGTCGGCGTCTCCAGGAACAGGTTCAGGGACTGCGACTGGTCGAGGAACGGGGTGCGGGCCGCGGCCATGTCGATCAGGCCGCGCTGCGGGATCTCCCACGCCGTGCGGTAGAGCCGTCGTACGTCCTCGGGGATCCAGGCGAAGTCCTGGACGGAGCCGTTCGACTCGCGCAGCGCCTCACGCGTGCGGGCGTCCCAGACGCCGAGCGCCTTCAGCTCCCGCACCAGGTAGGAGTTGACCTGGAGGAACTCGCCGGACAGTGTCTCGCGCTTGAACAGGTTGGACACCTGCGGCTCGATGCACTCGTAGACACCGGCGATGGAGGCGATGGTGGCGGTCGGGGCGATGGCCAGCAGGAGCGAGTTGCGCAGCCCGGTGGCCGCGATCCGCTCGCGCAGGGCCGCCCAGCGCTCCGGCCAGGTCAGCTCCGTGTCGTAGTGGTCGGGGTGCAGGACGCCCCGGGCGGTACGGGTCTTCTCCCAGGCCGGCAGCGGGCCGCTGCGCTCGGCGAGGTCGGCGGAGGCCTCGTAGGCGGCGAGCATGATCCGCTCGGCGATCCGGGTGGACAGCCGCTGGGCCTCGGGGGAGTCGAAGGGCAGCCGCAGCTGGAAGAAGACGTCCTGGAGGCCCATCGCGCCCAGGCCCACCGGGCGCCACTTGGCGTTCGACCGGCCCGCCTGCTCGGTCGGGTAGAAATTGATGTCCACGACCCGGTCGAGGAAGGTCACGGCCGTGCGGACGGTGGCGTCCAGCCGCTCCCAGTCGATGTCCCCCGTCGACGTGTCGACGAACGCGCCGAGGTTCACCGACCCCAGGTTGCAGACCGCCGTCTCCCCGTCGTCCGTGACCTCCAGGATCTCCGTGCAGAGGTTGGAGGAGTGCACGGTGTGGCCCGGCTCGGCCGTCTGGTTGGCGGTGCGGTTGGCGGCGTCCTTGAAGGTCATCCAGCCGTTGCCGGTCTGCGCGAGGGTGCGCATCATGCGGCCGTAGAGGTCACGGGCGGGGATGGTCTTCTTCGCGAGCCCCGCCTCCTCGGCCTTGCGGTAGGCGGCGTCGAACTCCTCGCCCCACAGGTCCACCAGCTCGGGCACGTCGGCCGGGGAGAACAGGCTCCACCGCGCGTCGGCGTTCACCCGGCGCATGAACTCGTCCGGGATCCAGTGCGCGAGGTTCAGGTTGTGCGTACGGCGGGCGTCCTCACCGGTGTTGTCGCGCAGCTCCAGGAACTCCTCGATGTCGGAGTGCCAGGTCTCCAGGTAGACCGCGGCGGCGCCCTTGCGCCGGCCGCCCTGGTTCACGGCGGCGACACTCGCGTCCAGGGTCTTCAGGAACGGCACGATGCCGTTGGAGTGCCCGTTCGTGCCGCGGATCAGCGAACCGCGGGAGCGGATGCGGGAGTAGGCGATGCCGATGCCGCCCGCGTGCTTGGAGAGCCGGGCCACCTGGTGGTAGCGGTCGTAGATGGAGTCCAGCTCGTCCTTGGGGGAGTCGAGGAGGTAGCAGGACGACATCTGGGGGTGCCGGGTGCCGGAGTTGAACAGTGTGGGGGAGGAGGGCAGGTAGTCGAGGCGGCTCATCAGCCGGTAGAGCGCGGCGACCTCGTCCACGGACCGCGAGGTGTCGTCCTCGGCGAGACCGGACGCCACCCGGAGCATGAAGTGCTGGGGCGTCTCGATCACACCGCGGGTGATCGGGTGCCGGAGCAGATAGCGGCTGTGGAGCGTGCGCAGGCCGAAGTAGCCGAAGCGGTCGTCGGCGGTGGTGTCGATCAGCGCGTCGAGGCGGGCCGTGTGCAGTCGCGCGAACTCGGCGGTGCGGTCGGCGATCAGCCCCTCGCGGTGGCCGGTCGCCACCGACTCGGAGAAGGACGTGACGCCTTGGGAGGCGGCCTCGGCGCGGATGCTCAGGGTGAGCAGGCGGGCGGCGAGCCGCGAGTAGGCGGGGTCCTCGGAGATGAGGCCGGCGGCCGCCTCGGTGGCCAGCTCGCGCAACTCCGCCTCGTCGGCCCGCGCCGACCTGCCGCGCAACGCGGCGGCGGCGACCCGGCCGGGGTCGGCGTCGGGGAGGTCGGCGGTCAGCTCGGTCAGGGTCCGCAACAACGCGGCTCCGGGACCGTCTTCGTCCACTGAAGTGGTCGTGATCGCTGAAGCCGGGTCGGCTGGCGCGATGGTCACGTGGGGCACTCCCTCGCTGGGCACGGGGCCTGGCGGAGGGCAGCGGACAGCACGAGCGCGCACGGCGTCGCGTCCACCGGCCCACTCCACGAGGCCCGGACGTCAGGCACCCGGACCGGACGGCCGGGCGCACTGTCGGCAGGTCCTCGGACTGACGCTCATGTGCGCATATGCACGCATGAGTACACCGTTGCGGGACAGTTCCGGATTCACACCGGATTCCCCTGCGGCGACAGCGAGCATGAGCATACATCTTGTGCCGGGTTCGGGTGACACCCCCAGATGTTGTGTCGCGGTGGTTTCAGAGCGTCAACTCATAGGCGAGGAGAGTGAACTCCTCACCCGGGATCGGGTTCCAGTCGCGGTCCGGGACGCGGGTGAAACCGAGGCGTTCGTAGACGCGGTGGGCGGCGTGCATGAGGGGCTGGGTGCACAGGACGATGCCGGTGCGGTCGGCGGCTCTGGCGCGGTCGACGCAGGCCCGGACGAGGGCTTCTCCGGCGCCTTGGCCGCGGGCCTCTCGGGCCACGGCGAGCATGCGGATCTCCGCCTCGCCGGGGCGGGCGAGGTCGGCCATGGGGCCGACGGAGGGGACGTAGGTGACGCCGCCGAGGAGTTGGTCGGCCCGCGTTGCCACGAGGACGTCCGCCTCGGCGGCTCTCTTGGCCACGTTCTTGAGTTCGGCGAGGTACCAGTCGCTCTCGCCGAAGGTGAGGAGGCCGTCCTGGAGGTAGGCCTGGGCGGTGATCTCGCCGAGGGCGGCGTATTCGGTGGGGTCGGCTCGCCGGATGTGGATGTCCATGCGGTGAGTGTGTACGACAGCGGGCCGCCGTGGTGCTTGGTTTTCGGCGGCCCGCTGCGGGTTGTGTGTGGCTGGTCGCGCCCACGCGGCGGAGCCGCATATTGGTACAGCCCCGCGCCCCTAGGTGGGTGTGGCCACTGGTGTTAGTGGGCCGCCCCCGCCGTCGCCGGCGGGAGTTCCACCTTCACGCCCGGGTCGCCCGCGTCCGCCGTGTAGTCCTCCGGGCTCGTCTCGTCGATGCCCTCGGGGGCCTTCAGGGCGCGGAGGACGAAGGTGAGGACGACCGTGACGACCACGTTGAGCACGAAGGCGGTGAGGCCGATGTAGCCGATCTCGCCGATGCCCGGGATCTCCTTGGCGGAGCCGCCGAAGTGCTTCTGGGTCGGGGAGGCGACGCCGTACGCGGCGACCGTGCCGTAGATCATGCCGACCGCCCAGCCGCCGAGCAGGGCCCAGCGGTGGAACCAGCGGGTGAACAGGCCGCCGACCAGGGCGGGGAAGGTCTGCAGGATCCAGATGCCGCCCAGGAGCTGGAAGTTGATGGCGACGGTCTTGTCCATGGTGAGGACGAAGGCCAGGGCGCCGACCTTCACCAGCAGGGACACGAGCTTGGAGACCTTGGTCTCCTGTTCCGGTGTCGCGTCGGGCTTGATGAAGTCCTTGTAGATGTTGCGGGTGAAGAGGTTCGCGGCCGCGATGGACATGATGGCCGCGGGGACCAGGGCGCCGATGCCGATCGCCGCGAAGGCCACGCCCGCGAACCAGGCCGGGAACATGGTCTCGAACAGCTGCGGGATGGCCAGCTGGCCGTTGGCCACCTTGATCCCGGCCGCGATCGCCATGAAGCCCAGCAGGGCGAGCAGGCCCAGCATGAGGGAGTACAGCGGCAGGATCGTGGTGTTGCGGCGGATGACCTCACGGCTCTTGGAGGACAGCGTCGCGGTGATCGAGTGCGGGTACATGAACAGCGCGAGCGCGGAGCCCAGCGCCAGCGTGGCGTAGGTCCACTGGCCCGCCTCACCCGGCGCCAGCGCACCGCGTGGCGCGCCCGTGGCCGGGTTGGTCTGGCTGTACGCCTCGCCCGCCTTGGCGAAGATCTCGTCGAAGCCGCCCAGCTTGATCGGGATGTAGATGATCGCCACCGCGATGACGATGTAGATCAGCGTGTCCTTCACGAAGGCGATCATCGCGGGGGCGCGCAGGCCCGAGGAGTAGGTGTACGCGGCCAGCACGCCGAAGGCGATCAGCAGCGGCAGGTCCTTGATGAACCAGTTGGTGTCCTCGCCGCCGCCGACGCCCATCACGTCCAGCACCGCCTGGATGCCGACGAGCTGGAGCGCGATGTACGGCATGGTCGCGAGGATGCCGGTCACGGCCACGGCCAGGGACAGGCCCTTGGAGCCCCACCGGCCGCGCACGAAGTCGGACGTCGTCACATAGCCGTGCTTGTGCGAGACCGACCAGAGGCGGGGCAGGAAGGTGAAGATCAGCGGGTAGACCAGGATCGTGTACGGCACCGCGAAGAAACCGGCCGCGCCCGCCGCGTAGATCGCCGCCGGGACGGCCACGAAGGTGTACGCGGTGTACAGGTCGCCGCCGAGCAGGAACCAGGTGATCCAGGTGCCGAAGGACCGGCCGCCCAGGCCCCATTCGTCGAGGCTGTTCTCGTTCTCGGCCTTGCGCCAGCGCGAGGCCAGGAAGCCCATGACCGTGACGGCCAGGAAGAAGAAGATGAAGACGGCGAGTGCGACGCCGTTCACGCCGTCGTTCACTTGGTACCTCCGTGACGGGCGCGCTGGTCACGCTGCCACAGCTTGTACGCGATCATCGTGAGCGCGGTGGAGATCAGCACCCACGCCATCTGGTACCAGTAGAAGAACGGGATGCCGATGAAGGTGGGGTCCACCTTGGCGTACGAACCCACCCAGAGCATCGCCACGAAGGGCGCGACGAGGCAGACAGCGATGACCACGCGGACCGGTGTCACCACCGGTGGTCCCACTTCTGGCGCTTCCGACATACCTCGGCTCCGTCCCCTCACGATCACCTGTGATCACCTGTGTAATGCGCAGGCAATCTAGGCGACGGTGTCGGGAGAGCGGAAGACCTCGTCCGCATATCGGTATGTGTCGGTTCCGTGTGGGACACGGATGCCCGAGGGCGCGCCTCAGCAGCAGCGGAAGCCCTGCCGGGGATCGGCCTCCTGCCGGTCGGTCCGCATCCGCTCGAACGCCCGCCGGGTCGGCACCGGAGCCTGCGGATGGTCCTTGCGGACATGGGCGACATAGCGGTCGTACGCCGACTCGTCGGTCAGCTCGCGCACGTACCAGCGCACGGTCCTAAGGGCCCGCCGCAGTGACCGCATCGCGCGCCTCCTCCTTCTCCTTCTCGGTCGGGAACAGTCCGGCCGGGGCGACGATCCTCGACTCGACGTACGGCGTCTCGCTGAGCGTGGACAGGGCGGGGCGGCGGACGTGCCGGACGCAGACGCGGGCCGCGTCCACGATGACGACGACGATCAGCAGGGCGAGGACCGCCGAGAGGACGCCGTCCACCGTGGAGTTGGTGACCACCGTGTGCATGTCGTCCATGGTCTTGGCGGGCGGCAGCACCTCGCCCCGGTCGATCGCGTCCTGGAAGACCGAACGCTGCTTGAAGAAGCCGACCTTGGGGTCACTGGAGAACACCTTCTGCCAGCTGGCCGTCAGGGTCACGGTCGCGTCCCAGGCGAGCGGAACACCGGTGATCCAGGCCCACTTCAGGCGCCCGGACTTCACCAGCAGGGTGGTGCAGACGGCCAGGGCGACCGCCGCGAGCAGCTGGTTGGAGATGCCGAAGATCGGGAACAACTGGTTGATCCCGCCCAGGGGTTCGTGGACGCCCACCCACAGGAAGTACCCCCACAGGGCGCAGACCGCCGCGCTGGTGACGACCAGTCCTGGCTTCCAACTGACGTTCCGGAAGGGCCGGTAGACGTTGCCCAGCATGTCCTGGAGCATGAACCGGCCCACGCGGGTGCCGGCGTCCAGGGCGGTCAGGATGAACAGCGCCTCGAACATGATCGCGAAGTGATACCAGAAGGCCTTGAGGCTGCCGCCCGTGACCTCGGAGAAGATCTCCGAGACGCCGACCGCGAGGGTGGGCGCGCCGCCGGTGCGGGAGAGCAGGGTCGCCTCCTCGACGTTCTTCGCCGCCTGGGCGAGTTCGCCGGGGGTGATGGAGTAGCCCCACCCGGTCACCACCTGCGAGGCGCTCTCGACCGTCGTGCCGATCGCGCCGGCCGGGGCGTTCATCGCGAAGTACAGGCCGGGGTCGATGATGCTCGCCGCGACCAGGGCCATCACGGCGACGGACGACTCCATCAGCATGGAGCCGTAGCCGATCATCCGGACCTGCGTCTCCTTCTGGATCATCTTCGGCGTCGTACCGGAGGAGATCAGGGAGTGGAAGCCGGACAGCGCGCCGCAGGCGATGGTGATGAAGACGAACGGGAAGAGCGAGCCCGCGAAGACCGGGCCGTCGCCGCGGGAGGCGAAGTCCGTGACCGGGTCCATCTTCAACGTCGGCAGGGCGATGACGACACCGAGGGCGAGCAGGAAGATCGTGCCGATCTTCATGAAGGTGGAGAGGTAGTCGCGGGGCGCCAGCAGCATCCACACCGGCAGGATCGAGGCGATGAAGCCGTACGCCACCAGCCAGATGACCAGGGTGGAGGGCGCGAGCGTGAAGGTGTCGGCCCATGAGGACTCGGCCACCCAGCGGCCCGAGACCAGGGCGAGCAGCAGCAGTGCCACGCCGATCAGCGAGACCTCGGTGACCCGGCCGGGGCGCAGGACGCGCAGGTAGAAGCCCATCAGCAGGGCGATCGGGATCGTCATCGCGATGGAGAAGGTGCCCCACGGCGAGGCCGCGAGCGCGTTGACGATGACCAGGGCCAGCACACCCAGCAGGATGATCATGATGGCGAAGGCGGCCAGCAGGGCCGCCGCTCCGCCGAACGGGCCGATCTCCTCGCGGGCCATCTGCCCCAGCGACCGGCCGTCCCGGCGCGTGGAGAAGAACAGCACCACCATGTCCTGGACCGCGCCCGCGAAGATGACGCCGACGATGATCCAGATCGTGCCCGGCAGATAGCCCATCTGCGCGGCCAGCACCGGCCCGACCAGCGGTCCGGCACCGGCGATCGCGGCGAAGTGGTGGCCGAGCAGCACGCGCCGGTCGGTGGGGTGGAAGTCGATGCCGTTGTCGAGGCGTTCGGCCGGGGTGGCCCGGGTCGCGTCGACCTTCAGCACCTTGTGGGCGATGAACTTCGAGTAGAAGCGGTAGCCGATCGCGTACGAGCCGAGGGCGGCCGCGACCATCCAGGCGGCCGAGACCTCCTCGCCCCTCGACAGCGCGAGTACGGACCAGCCGGCGGCGCCGATCAGGGCGACGAGGCTCCAGACGACGATGGTTCGGACGTTCGCGGTACGCACAGGGCGGTCCTCCCGTCCATACGGAGACGGGAGGACCGTAGAGCAGGAAGAGCGGTTTGCCTACACCGCGTGCACTAGAGCCTGTCGTGTGGACGACAACGACCGGCCCTAGTCGACCGGTCGTTTCAGACGGGCGACGAACTTGTACCTGTCCCCCCGGTACACCGACCGCACCCACTCCACCGGCTGGCCCTCGCGGTCCAGGGAGTGGCGGGAGAGCATCAGCATCGGCAGGCCCACGTCGGTGCCGAGGAGGCCGGCCTCGCGGGGAGTGGCCAGGGAGGTCTCGATGGTCTCCTCGGCCTCGGCGAGGTGGACGTCGTAGACCTCGGCCAACGCCGTGTAGAGGGACGTGTACTTGACCAGCGACCTGCGCAGGGCGGGGAAGCGCTTGGCGGAGAGGTGGGTGGTCTCGATGGCCATGGGCTCGCCGTTGGCCATGCGCAGGCGCTCGATGCGCAGCACCCGCCCGCCGGCCGTGATGTCGAGGAGCTCGGCGAGCCGGTCGTCGGCGGTGACGTAGCCGATGTCCAGCAGCTGCGAGGTGGGTTCGAGACCCTGGGCGCGCATGTCCTCGGTGTACGAGGTGAGTTGCAGTGCCTGCGAGACCTTGGGCTTGGCGACGAAGGTGCCCTTGCCCTGGATGCGCTCCAGGCGTCCTTCGACCACCAGCTCCTGAAGGGCCTGGCGCACGGTGGTGCGCGAGGTGTCGAACTCGGCGGCGAGCGTGCGCTCGGGCGGTACCGGCGTGCCCGGGGACTGGGTCTCCGTCATGTCGAGCAGGTGCTTCTTCAGGCGGTAGTACTTGGGCACGCGCGCGGTACGGACACTCGCCCCACCCTCGTTCTCCGCACTGCTGACCTCGGTGCTCATGCTCTGCCTTCCCGGCTCCGGACGCGGGTCACGTCGTGATCCCTTCTGTATACCGTCGCCACCACTTCTGGTCTAGTCCACAGAGGTAAGTGGTCTAGCGGACGAGAGTACTCCGGCGACACGGTTTTCGCTGGCTTCTTACTTAAAGGTCCCTGCATATGTAGGTCGCATAACAGCTGGTCAGAGCGGTTCCAGCCCTCTTGACAGTGGTATTGGCCTGGTCCAAGCTCCGGGTACTGGTCTACACCATTGGTCCAGGTCCCGGCTCCATGGGCGGGGGGTGTGGGCATCCCTGAGGAGGGTGGCGTGAAGCGCAAGCTGGCAGCCGCGATCGGTATCGCGGGCATGATGGTCTCCATCGCGGCGTGCGGGGGCGACGGTGGCGACGGCGGCTCGGACAAGAGCGGTGCGGACGCCAAGGAGCTGACGGTCTGGCTCACGGTCGACGCGCAGAACAACTGGCCGGAGCTGGTCAAGGCCGCCGACGCGGCGGTGACCAAGAAGCACCCCGGCATCAAGATCAACCACGAGTACTACGGCTGGCCCGACAAGAACGCCAAGCTCGACGCCGTCCTGGCCACCGACAAGGCCCCCGACGTGGTCGAGATGGGCAACACCGAGATGCTCGGCTACATGGTCAAGGGTGCCTTCGCGCCCCTGGACGCCGGGCAGTTCGACAACTCCGCCGCCTGGCTGGACGGCCTGAAGGCCTCCGTCACCTACGAGGGCAAGACCTACGGCGTCCCCTACTACGCCGGCGGCCGCGTGGCCAACTGGCGCAAGGACGTCTTCTCCTCCGTGGGCGTCAAGTCCGCCCCGAAGACCTACGCCGAGCTGACCTCCGCCCTGGACAAGGTCCAGAAGAAGGAGGGCGACAAGTTCAGCGCCTGGTACCAGCCCACCCGTGACTGGTACGCGGCCATGTCCTTCGTCTACGACGCCGGCGGCTCCATCGCCGTCGAGTCCGGCGGCCAGTGGAAGGGCAACCTCTCCTCGCCGGAGTCGATCAAGGGCCTGAAGGAGTTCCAGAAGGTCGTCGACACGTACATGCACGGCGACAAGACCAAGGACGAGTCCGACCGGTACATCGTCTACGGCCAGGGCAAGTCCGGCATGATCTTCGCCCCCGCCTGGGAGGGCGCGACCGCCGCGGCCAAGGAGAACGACAAGACCGGCAAGCTCGAAGGCAACGTAGAGAACTTCGTGATGCCCGGCCCGTCCGGCAAGAACCTGCCCGTCTTCCTCGGCGGCTCCGACCTCGCCGTCCCGGTGAAGTCCGACGCGCAGGCCGTCGCCGCCGAGTGGATCAACGCCTTCACCGGTTCCGCCGGCCAGAAGGGCCTGATCGCCAAGGGCAACCTGCCCAACAACAAGACCGACCTCGCCACGCTCAAGAACGACCCGGCGACGGCGGTCCCGGCCACCGCGGCCGAGTCCAACTGGTTCGTGCCCATGGCGCCCGGCTGGGGCCAGGTCGAGAAGGCCCAGGTCCTGCAGACCATGCTGCAGTCCATCGGCACCGGCAAGAAGTCCGTCGAGGCCGCCGCGAAGGACGCGGACGCCGCGATCGACAAGGTCATCAACACGAAGTGACGTGAGAGCGGGGTCCCGCCGGGAGCGGGGCCCTGCTTCTCGTACGGACTGCCACGTACGAATCGCCTCGTACTGGCTGCCTCGTACGGCCTGCCGCGTGCGGGTCTGCTTGCGTACGACCCGAGGGACCGCTGAGGAGCGCACGGATGAGTGCCGACACGACCACCCCCGCCAAGGTGCCGCCGCCGCGGCAGGCACCCCCACCACCCCTGTTGGACGCGCCTCCCGGGAAGCGGCCGTCGAGCGGCGCCGGCACGCCCTGGCTGCTGCTCGCCCCCTGCCTGGGCATCCTGGCGCTCGTCCTCGGCTATCCGCTGGTCCGCCTGGTCACCCTGTCCTTCCAGGAGTTCGGACAGTCCCAGCTGTGGGGCTTCAAGCAGGCCGAGTCGGTCGGCTTCGACAACTTCACCAAGGTGCTCGGCGACAGCGAGTTCTGGGCGGTCGTCGTCCGGACGATCGTCTTCGCGGCCGGCTGCGTCATCTTCACGATGGTCGCCGGCATGCTGATCGCGCTGCTGCTCCAGCGGGTCTCCGGCTGGGTGAAGATCCTGGTCAACATCGCGCTCGTGGCCAGCTGGGGCATGCCCATCATCGTCGCCACGACCGTCTTCAAATGGCTGTTCGACGCGGACTACGGCATCCTCAACGCGCTGCTCAGCAAGCTGCCCGGCGTGGAGATGATCGGCCACAACTGGTTCGCGAGCGGACCGCAGGGCCTGGCCGTGATCATGCTCCTGGTGGTCTGGGGAGCCGTGCCCTTCGTGGTCATCACCCTCAGCGCCGGCCTCACCCAGGTCCCCAAGGAGATGGAGGAGGCGGCCCGGCTGGACGGCGCGGGCGCCTGGGGCGTCTTCCGGTACGTCACCCTGCCCATCCTCAAGCCGATCATCGTGATGCTCACGACCCTGTCGGTCATCTGGGACATGGGCGTCTTCCCCCAGGTCTTCGTGATGCGCAACGGCCACCCGGAGGCCGAGTTCCAGCTCCTGACCACCTACTCCTACGACCGTGCCTTCGTCGTCAACGACTACGCGCAGGGCTCGGCGATCGCCCTGCTCACCGTGGTGCTGCTGCTCGGGGTGGTCGCCGTGTACATGCGGCAGATGCTGAAGATCGGAGACGTCGAATGAGCACGATCGCCACGAGTGGCCGGAGCGGCGGGAAGATCGCGGCGAGTGGCCGGGGCCGCCGGAAGTCCGGGCGGCTCGGCTGGAACCTCCTCGGCCTCCTCGTCTTCGTCACCGCCGGCTTCCCCGTCTACTGGATGCTGAACACGGCGTTCAAGCCGGCCGCGGACGCCATCGACCCGGATCCGAGCCTGCTGCCCACCGCCCTGACCCTGTCCAACTTCGGCCGGGCACTGGACATCGCGGACTTCTGGGGCCCGGTCGGCCGCAGTCTGATCGTGTCCCTCGCGGTCGTCGTGATCGGCATGGCGGTGGGCCTGCTGGCCGCGCTCGCCATCTCCCGGTTCGCCTTCCGCGGCCGCAAGATCGTGATCGTGGGCATCCTGGCCGTCCAGATGGTCCCGCTGGTCGCCATGATCATCCCGGTCTTCCTGCTCCTCAACGACCTGGGCCAGTACGACCGGCTGACCGGCCTGATCATCACCTACCTGACCTTCATCCTCCCCTTCACGGTGTGGACCCTGCGCGGCTTCATCGTCAACATCCCCAAGGAGCTGGAGGAGGCGGCGATGGTCGACGGCTGCTCCCGCACCGGCGCCTTCGTCCGGGTCGTCTTCCCCCTGCTCGCCCCGGGCATGGTCGCCACCTCGGTCTACGGCTTCATCCAGGCCTGGAACGAGTACCTCTACGCCCTCATGCTGCTCAGCCAGAAGAACCAGACCGCGACCGTGTGGCTCGGCAACTTCACCACCAAGCACGGCACCGAATACGCCCCGATGATGGCCGGATCCACCATGATGGCCGTGCCGATCGTGGTCCTCTTCCTCCTCGTCCAGCGCAAGATGGCCGCGGGCCTCACCGCGGGCGCCGTGAAGGGATAACGCCCCCCGATGACGACTTTCGCCAGCGGTACCGACACCCTGACCCGCGACGCGCTCACCGTGCTCCAGCCCGGCTTCCCCGGAACCACCGCCCCCGACTGGCTGCTGCGGCGCCTCGGCGAGGGCCTCGCCTCGGTCGGCCTGTTCGGCCGGAACATCGCCTCGCCCGAACAACTGGCCTCCCTCACCGCCCAGCTGCGCGCCGAACGCGAGGACGTCCTGGTCGCCATCGACGAGGAGGGCGGCGACGTGACGCGCCTGGAGGTGCGCACGGGCTCCAGCTTCCCCGGCAACAACGCGCTCGGCGCCGTGGACGACGTGGCGCTCACCCGCGAGGTGGCCGCGGAACTCGGCCGCCGCCTCGCGGCCTGCGGGGTCAACCTCAACTGGGCCCCGTCGGCGGACGTGAACTCCAACCCGTCCAACCCGGTCATCGGCGTCCGCTCCTTCGGCGCCGACCCCGACCTGGTCGCCCGGCACACCGCCGCCTACGTCACCGGCCTCCAGTCGGCCGGGGTCGCCGCCTGCACCAAGCACTTCCCCGGTCACGGCGACACCGCGGTCGACTCCCACCACGCCCTGCCGCGCATCGACGCCCGGGCCGCCGTCCTCGCGGCACGCGAACTCACCCCGTTCCGCGCGGCGATCGACACGGGCACCCGCGCCCTGATGACCGCCCACATCCTGGTCCCCGCCCTGGACCCGGACCACCCGGCCACGCTGTCCCGCCGCATCCTCACCGAACTGCTCCGCGGCGAACTCGGCTACGACGGCCTCATCGTCACCGACGGCATGGAGATGCAGGCCATCGCCGGCACCTACGGCATCGAACGCGGCAGCGTCCTCGCCCTCGCGGCCGGCGCCGACGCCATCTGCGTGGGCGGCGGCCTGGCGGACGACGAGACGGTACGCCGCCTGCGCGACGCCCTGGTCCTGGCCGTACGCTCCGGCGAACTCCCCGAATCCCGCCTGGCCGACGCGGCGGAACGCGTCCGCGCCCTGGCCCGCTGGACGAGGACCGCCGCCACCACCGAGACCGGCAGTCACGCGGGCGACGACGTCGGCCTGCGCGCGGCCCGCCGCGCCCTCGGCGTCACCGACGGCTCCACCGGCGCGGGTTCCTTCACCCCCCTCACCGAAGCCCCCTACGTCGTCGCCCTCACCCCGGTCGCCAACATCGCCGTCGGCGACGAGACACCCTGGGGCGTCGCCGCCGAACTGGCCCGTCTCCTGCCCGGCACCGAGACCGGCAGCTACGCGGGCGACGATGCGGGAACCGCGGCCCTCGCGGCGGCGGGCCCGCGCCGGATCGTGGCCGTCGTCCGCGACGAACACCGCCACCCCTGGATGGCCGCGGCCCTCGACACCCTCCTCGCGGCCCGTCCCGACACGGTCATCGTCGAGATGGGCCTGCCCCAGGCCACCCCCCGCGGTGCCCTCCACATCGCCACGCACGGCGCGGCTCGGGTGTGCGGACGCGCGGCGGCGGAGGTCATCGTCGGCCGGTGACGCACACACCGACGGCGCCGGCCCCTCCCCGCGGACCGGCGCCGTCGGCGTGTCCGGGAGCGAAGTGGCCG
This sequence comes from Streptomyces lincolnensis, assembly GCF_021173675.1. Classification (GTDB taxonomy): domain Bacteria; phylum Actinomycetota; class Actinomycetes; order Streptomycetales; family Streptomycetaceae; genus Streptomyces; species Streptomyces lincolnensis_B. The sequence continues at coordinate 535,720 of NZ_JAIHON010000004.1, forward strand.
CAGCCACAGCCGGGACCGCAGCCGGGCCGGTATCGGCCAGGGCCGGTACTGGTTCCGCAGTGTCGTGCCGTCCACAGCGCCGGCCCGGTGGACCGCGCGCTCCTGCCCCGCCTGGAGACGTCGCGCCTGCTCGACGAGGAGCCCGTCGACGTTCGTGGTGGCGCTGTTGCGCCGACGCAGCAGGATGACGACGAGACGGAACTAGATTCCCTGCCAGTCCGGCTTGTTGGCGAAGGTATGGCGGAAGTAGTCCGCCAGCTTCAGCTTGGACGCGGCGGCCTCGTCCACCACGACCGTGGCGTGCGGGTGGAGCTGGAGTGCCGAGGCCGGGCACACCGCGGCGACCGGCCCCTCGACGGTCGCGGCGACCGCGTCGGCCTTGCCCTCGCCGGTCGCGAGGAGGACCAGGTGCCGCGCCTCCAGGATCGTGCCGATGCCCTGGGTGATGACGTGGTGGGGCACCTGCTCGATGTCACCGTCGAAGAAGCGCGCGTTGTCGATCCGGGTCTGCTCGGTCAGGGTCTTGATCCGGGTCCGTGAGGCCAGCGAGGAACACGGTTCGTTGAACCCGATGTGTCCGTCGGTCCCGATCCCCAGCAGCTGGAGATCGACCCCACCGGCCTCGGCCAGCGCCCTGTCGTATGCCTGGGACGCCCCCCGCACGTCCTCGGCCGTGCCGTCGGGACCGAGGAAGGCGTCCATCCCGACCCCGAGCGGCTCCAGCACTTCGCGTCGCAGCACCGAACGGTAGGACTCCGGATGGTCGGCGGGCAGCCCCACATATTCGTCGAGCTGCGCGATCCGCGCCCGCGAGACGTCCACGGCACCGGAACGGACCTTCGACGCCAGCGCTTCGTAGACGGGCAGCGGTGTCGAGCCGGTCGCCACGCCGAGCAGGGCGTCGGGCTTGCGCCGGAGCAGCTGCGCCATGGCCTCGGCGATCAGCTCGCCGCCCGACCTGGCATCCGGAACGATGACAACTTCCACGCTGGGCCTGCCGTTCTCAAGGGGCTGCACGGTGTATGTGGTTTAGACCAATCCAGCCTCCAATCTAACAGAACCGTGCCCTGCCTCCCAGGTCTGCCGGGTGTCCCGCAGATGACCGAAAAGCCTCGGCGCGCACGCCGCTCGCCCCGGGCATCGCGCGCCCCGGTCCCTAGGTCAGCGAACCTCCGGTCACATCCACCCAGCTACCGGTTATCCACCGGCCTCCATCCGACGCCAGGAACGCCACCACGTCGGCCACGTCGGCCGTGTCCCCCACTCCGCCCAGCGCGGACAGCGACGCGATCTCCTCCCACGCGTCCTCGCTCGCGTGCAGCAGGTCATGGGTGTTGTCGGTGTATATGACGCCCGGCGCCACCGAGTTCACGGTGATCCTCCGCGAGCCCAGCACCTTGGACAGGTCACGGGAGAGGACGTCCAGCGCGCCCTTGGTCATGGCGTACGCCATGTTGTTCGGCATCGCGGCGGTCCGGGCCAGCCCCGAGGAGACGTTGATGACCCGGCCGCCGTCGCGCAGCCGTGTCATGCCGTGCTTGACCAGGAAGAACGGTGCCTTCACATTCACCGCGAAGACCGCGTCGTACTCCTTCTCGTCGATCTCCTCGATGGGCCGGGTGTTTCCGATCCCCGCGTTGTTCACCAGGATGTCCAGTCCGTCCGCGTGCCGGTCGAACTCCGCCCAGAGGGCCTCGGCGTCGCCCGGCAGCCCCAGTTCCACCCCGATCGTGAAGGCCGAGCCGCCCGCCGCCTCGATGGCGGCCACCGTCTCCTTCGCCGCCGTCTCGTTCCTGCCGTAGTGCACCCCGACCCGGGCGCCGTCCTGCCCGAGCCGCTCGGCGATCCCTCGCCCGATGCCCCTGCTCGCTCCCGTGACCAGAGCCGTCCTGCCCGCAAGCACGCCCATGTCGGCGCCCCCTTCGCATTTACCTAGTGGTCGCTACAGAAAAGACCGTACAGCAGGCCGCGGACATTTCTCTAGCACCCGCTATACAATTCACTCCATGGTGAGCAGCGAGGGTACGAAGGCGCAGGTCGGAACCGCACCCAAGCCCCGTGGCCGACCGCGCTCCTTCGATCGCGCCACGGCGCTGGAGAAGGCCCTCCTCGCCTTCTGGGAGCACGGCTACGAGGCCACGTCCGTCTCGGACCTCACCCGCGTCATGGACATCGGCGCCCCGAGCCTCTACGCGGCCTTCGGCGACAAGCGCTCACTGTTCGAGGAGGTCGTCCGGGAGTACGGCGTGAAGTACGGCTCCTTCGGTGACCGCGCCCTCGCCGAGGAGCCCACCGCCCGCGCCGCCGTCGAACGCACGCTGCGCGAGGCGGCCGCCGAGTACACCGACCCGGCGCACCCCTACGGCTGTCTCGTCGTCCACGCGGCCACCAACTGCTCGACGCCCGAGGTCGAACAGTCCCTGCGGGAGCGGCGCAACGCCAACATCGCCGCGTTCGAGAGCCGTATCAGGGCCGACATCGCCGCCGGTGAACTGCCGGCCGGTACCGACGCCGCCGCCCTCGCCCGGCATGTCGGGGCCATGATCCAGGGCATGTCCCAGCAGGCGCGCGACGGCGCGAGCCGTACGGATCTGGAGGCGCTCGTGGAAATTGCCATGGCCATCTGGCCCCGCACATGAACCCACACGCGTTAGGCTGCGTGAAGGATGCTAGGGCGTCCTAATAGGTGGAGCGCGACGGGGAAAGTCCCAACAACAAACAGCCTCCAACGCATGGACACACCCCAGTGGTCTAGTCCACAATCGTCAAGAGAACTGAAAACGCACAGACTTCCGTCCTCCCCGCACAGGAGGACGGACGAGGAGCCGGAGCTCTCTGCCCTGACTGCGCCGGATCCTCATCCTCGGCCGACCGGGACCGCACACCCCGCGGCCGATGTTGCTCCGGGCTGCGGTGCCGGGAGGGCTGAGGGTCCCTCCCAGGCGCCGCGGCCCGCGGGTGCTTTCGGCACAGTTCTCAGGGCGCCCGCGGGCCCCGTGTTTTAGGACGTCCACATACCCCCAGGTACGCTCGCACACGTGCCCTCCATGAACGAACTGGTCCGCCAGCACACCGCCCTCGACGACTCCGACCTCGAGTGGCTCCATCTGCTGGTCTCGGAGTGGCAGCTGCTCTCCGACCTCTCCTTCGCCGACCTCGTCCTGTGGGTCCCCACCCGCGACGGCACCCGCTATGTCTCCGTCGCCCAGATGCGGCCCAACACCGGCCCCACCTCCTACCAGGACGACATGGTCGGCCACCTGGTCCCGCGCGGCCGCCGCCCCATGCTGGACGCCGCGCTCGACGAGGGCCGGATCGTGCGCGAGGGCGACCCGGAGTGGCGCGAGGAGGTCCCGGTCCGCATCGAGTCGATCCCGGTACGACGGGAGGGACGCGTCCTCGGTGTCATCGCGCGCAACACCAACCTCCTGACCGTGCGCACCCCCAGCCGCCTGGAGCTCACCTACCTCCAGAGCGCCTCGGACCTCGCGCAGATGATCGCGGCCGGCGCCTTCCCGTTCGCGAACCAGCAGGTCGACATGGACGCCTCGCCCCGCGTCGGCGACGGCCTGATCCGCCTCGACGCGGACGGTCTCGTCCAGTACGCCTCCCCGAACGCGCTGTCCGCCTACCACCGCCTCGGCCTCGCCGCCGACCTCGTCGGCCACCACCTCGGCATGACCACCGCCGAACTCGCCCCGACCCACGGGCCGGTGGACGAGGCGCTCGCCAAGGTCGCCAGCGGCTGGGCGCCGCGCGAGTTCGAGATCGAGTCCGGCGACGGAGTCATCCAGTTCAGGGCCATTCCGCTCAAGCCCAAGGGCACGCGCATCGGTTCGCTGGTCCTGCTGCGTGACGTCACCGAACTGCGCCGCCGCGAGCGCGAGTTGATCACCAAGGACGCGACCATCCGGGAGATCCACCACCGCGTGAAGAACAACCTCCAGACGGTGGCGGCCCTCCTGAGGCTCCAGGCCCGGCGCATCGAGTCCGATCGCGGCCGCGAAGCCCTGGAGGAGGCGGTACGACGGGTCGGTTCGATCGCGATCGTGCACGAGACGCTCTCCCAGAACCTGGACGAGCGCGTCGAGTTCGACGAGATCGCCGACCGTGTGCTGGCGATGGTCGCCGAGATCTCCCCGGGCAAGGTCACCGGCCGGCGCACCGGCCGCTTCGGCATCCTGGACGCCGAGGTCGCCACCCCGCTGTCGATGGTGCTGACCGAGATCCTGCAGAACGCCCTCGAACACGGCTTCCGCGAGGGCGAGACCGGCACCGTCGAGGTCTCCGCGGTCCGCGGCGGCACCACCAAGGAGGCCCGCCTCCTGGTCACCGTCCAGGACAACGGCGTCGGCCTGCCGGAGGGCTTCGACCCGCACACCGCGGGCAACCTCGGCCTCCAGATCGTACGGACGCTGGTGGAGGGCGAGTTGGGTGGCACCTTCGACATGGTCCCGGCACCGGAGCGGGGGACCCGGGTGATCCTGGACATTCCCGTGCGCGCACAGAAATAGTGCGCGCACAGAAACAGCAAAGAGCCCCAGCCCGTTCAGGGGGCTGGGGCTCCATATGCTCGTTGCCGGCATTCGCCGCGCATCGGGGGTACTGCGCGCTGCGGCTCGGGGGCGGGAGAAGCGTACGCGGTGTACGCGCCGCCAAGCTCAGGCTTGGTGGGGTGGGTGTGTCAGGCGGAGGCCTGACGGGCCCGGTTGCGGGCGGCACGGCGCTTCATGGCGCGACGCTCGTCCTCGCTGAGACCACCCCAGACGCCGGAGTCCTGACCGGACTCGAGCGCCCACTGCAGACACTGATCCATAACGGGGCAGCGACGGCAGACGGCCTTGGCTTCCTCGATCTGCAGCAGCGCAGGACCGGTGTTGCCGATGGGGAAGAAGAGCTCGGGGTCTTCCTCGCGGCAAACGGCGTTGTGACGCCAGTCCATGGCTGCTACCTCTCCTTGGTATTACATGCACGTTGCTTGTGAATGTGAACGCTTTCACGAATCCCTCAACAAGTGAAGGGCCGAACGCCGGACGCGCCAGCGTGGTCCTGTGAGTGAAGAGGGGTTCCGGTGATCTTGTGGGGGCCGGTGTTGCGGGCCGCCCCGATCGCCACGTAGAGACTCGCAAACCTCAGCGGCGGATACAACCCCTTCTGGAAAGTTTTTTTTGATTCCTCGGTGTCGACTAGGTCACAGCCGTACTTCCATGGGGTGGATCCTGGCCTAAACGTTCGAGTGAAAGGACTTTAGCCCCTTCTGCTCACACAATCACACGCAGTGCACGGCGTACGCCTGTGAACGTCACGCTGGTACGCAGCCCGAGGTGGTCGCCGTCCATCTGGAGGGGGAGCGGCACCTTCGAATGCAAGGTGAACCGGTCCAGGTCGTGCAGGGAGACCGCGTGCTTGCCATGGGGGCCGCGCTCGGGGGACGAAGTGAGCAACTGGGTGCCATACCGGGCAACCGCGGTCGTCGTCATACGGCTGAGACCGAGTACGTCGAGGCCTTTATCGAACGAGGCCTTAGGCGACGCGTACATCGGGTGATTGCCGAGGAAGGTCCATGGAGAGGTGTTCGAGACTATGGAAAGGACCAGATCGGTCACCGGCTCCACGTCCGGTCGCTCCAGCGTGATCGTCCCGTGCCGGCGGTGCGCCTCCCCGAAGAACTGGCGCAGCGCCTGGCGGACGTAGAGGGCATGGGTGGATTTCCTGCCGCGCTCGCGCTGCTGCTCCACGCGTCCGACCACGCCGGCGTCGAAGCCGAGTCCCGCGTTGAAGGTGAACCAGCGCGCCGGTACGGCCTCGTCCTCCGTGCCCGGGGTGCCCGAGGCCAGACCCAGTCCGACCGTCCGTTCGCTGCCCTGGCGCAGGGCGTCCAGCAGGGCGCCGGTGGCCTCCACGGCGTCGTTGGGCAGGCCGAGGGCGCGGGCGAAGACGTTGGTGGAGCCGCCGGGGACCACGGCGAGGCCGGGCAGTCGCTCCGGGGCGGGGCCCGCGTGCAGGAGGCCGTTGACGACCTCGTTGACGGTGCCGTCGCCGCCGAGGGCGACGACCAGATCGATGTCCGTGCTCTCCGCCGCCTGCCGACCCAGGTCGCGCGCGTGGCCGCGGTACTCGGTGGTGACCGCCTCGAGTTTCATCTCGCTCGCGAGCGCGTGGATCAATACATCGCGCGTACGTGCGCTTGTGGTGGTTGCCGCCGGATTGACCACGAGAAGTGCACGCATGAGTTGCAGGGTACCTACTGGGTGGTACCGGGCACAGGCCGAGGTAGGGATCACGTAAGACTTCCCTGCGTGAACCTCGACACGGAGGTGTCGGTCAACCTCACGGTGCACAGCCGCGTCACCGGTGCCTGGCCGAGGGGGCGTCCCCCGGTGAGGGCTACGCTGCTGGGGTGAGCAGCGAGCAGACTCCCACCACTGCCGAATCCGCCGGTCCGCGCCCGCGGCGCCTGACGTACGCCGCCGCGCTGGCCGCGTGCGAAGGGCTCGCGCTGGTCGTCGGGGGCGCCTGGATGCTCGTGGAGGGCTTCACGGGGGAGCCGGACGACCGGCGGTCCGCCGTCACCGCGGGTGTCACCCTGATCGTGCTCGCGCTGCTGCCGCTGCTCGCCGCGCGCGGACTGCTGGGCCGGCGCAGCTGGAGCCGGGGGCCGGCCGTCATCACTCAGATCATGGCGCTGCCGGTGGCCTACAACCTGCTGCAGGCCGACAGCATCGCGATTCCGGCCGGGATCGCGCTCGCTGCGGTCGCGATCGCCTCCCTGGTCCTGCTGGTCAACCCGGCGACGACCGAGGCCCTGGGGATCCGAGGGCCCGGTCGTCCGCAGGAACCGAACCGGTAGTCCCGTACCGGGGGAGTGGCCCGCGGGTCGGGCTACTCCTCCACCAGCAGCTTCTCGCGGAGCTGGGCCAGGGTGCGGGCCAGCAGGCGCGAGACGTGCATCTGCGAGATCCCGACCTCCTGCGCGATCTGCGACTGGGTCATGTTGCCGAAGAAGCGCAGCAGCAGGATCCGCTTCTCGCGCGGGGGCAGGTCCTCCAGGAGCGGCTTGAGCGACTCGCGGTACTCGACGCCCTCCAGCGCCTCGTCCTCCGCGCCGAGGGTGTCGGCGACCGCGGGGGACTCGTCGTCGGTGTCGGGGACGTCCAGGGACAGCGTGGAGTACGCGTTGGCGGACTCCAGGCCCTCCAGGACCTCCTCCTCCGAGATGGCCAGCTTCTCGGCCAGTTCGTGCACCGTGGGCGAGCGGCCGTGCTGCTGGGACAGCTCGGCGGTGGCCGTGGTCAGGGCCAGGCGCAGCTCCTGGAGGCGCCGCGGTACCCGCACCGCCCAGCCCTTGTCGCGGAAGTGCCGCTTGATCTCACCGACGACCGTCGGGGTCGCGTATGTGGAGAACTCCACGCCGCGGTCCGGATCGAAGCGGTCGACCGACTTGATCAGGCCGATGGTGGCGACCTGGGTGAGGTCGTCCAGCGGCTCGCCGCGGTTGCGGAAGCGGCGCGCGAGGTGCTCCACGAGCGGCAGGTGCATCCGGACCAGCTGGTTGCGCAGCTCCGCGTACTCCGGGCTGCCCTCCTTCAGGGCGCGCAGCTCGACGAACTTGGCGCGCGCACCGCTGCGGTCCTGAGGGTCGTGCCGCGTGACCTGCACACGCTGCGCGCCCGTCGCGTCGTCCTCGGAGTTTCGCTCGTGCTCGCTCATCGTCCCGCCCGTAGCCCTTCCCCGAGCCCTCGCCTCGGCTCGGACAGGGGTGACCCCGATCCGTCCGTCCAGAGGAGTGCTCTGCACGGCACCTTCCCGTTCTCGCTGCCCGCCGTCCGGGAAGTCCGCCGCCGTGGTGCCGGCGTCGTCCTCCGGATGCGGCCGGGCCTGCTCGGGGATGCCGTCGATGCCGTCCGCCATGCGTCGGGACGTGCTCGGACCGCCCGTGCCTTCGGCGGCCGGCAGCTCCCGTGTGCCGCGCTCTTCGTCCCGCACCGGCCCGTCCCCGTTCCTCACGCCGGCCCGGGTCCCGCGCCGCGCTGTTTGTAGAGGCTGATCGAAACGGTCTTGTCCTCGTCGACGGCCGACGAGACCTTGCCCGCGAGGGCCGACAGCACGGTCCAGGCGAAGGTGTCGCGTGACGGAGCGTGACCGTCCGTGGTCGGCGCGGAGACGGTGACCTCCAGCGAATCGTCGACGAGGCGGAACACGCAGCTGAGCACGGAGCCCGGCACGGCCTGCTGAAGCAGGATCGCGCAGGCCTCGTCCACCGCGATGCGCAGATCCTCGATCTCGTCGAGGGTGAAGTCCAAACGGGCCGCGAGGCCGGCCGTGGCCGTACGCAGCACCGACAGGTAGGCACCCGCAGCCGGCAGCCGGACTTCCACGAAGTCCTGGGTCGCGGGCTCGCCTGCGATCTGGGACACCCTCACCTCCAAGGTGGTACAAGCTTTTCGGGGCCGAGGGTCGCCCCCCGGGGTAACGCGATACGTGGTTCAGCGGTGACGCTACCGCGCTCCGAACTTTCCTGTCCCCGGGACCCCAACCCCTTGCTGTCACTCATAGTAAACACACGGATACGCTCCGTGGCTAGGGGGTCTGCGGGCCCAATTGGGAAGAGCGCGCGCCGGGTTGACGTACCCAGGCGTCGGGCGGTCGAACCGTCCGGATCCGTGGTCGTCTCCGGGCCTACAGGGTCACACAGAACGAGCTCATACGAGGACGTGGTCGACGAAACACCAGCGCCACGCCTCGCCCGGCTCGAAGGTCCGCATGATTTCGTGGCCCGAGTCCTTGTAGTGCTCCGTGGCGTGGCGCCCCGGAGAGGAGTCGCAGCAGCCGACGTGGCCACAGGTGAGACACAGCCGCAGTTGTACCGGGTGCTGTCCGTCCGCCAGACACTCCAGACAGGTCTCGCTGAGCGGTTCCGGTTCCGGGTGCGGCAGCGCGTCGGCGTGCGTGCACTGTTTCATGATTGCCAGATTACGACGGGTGTGCGGACGGCGCGGACAAAAGACCGTGGGCGTGCGACGAGGAACGAGGGCGGGCGAGGACCAATGGACGTGATGCCACTGCTGTTGCTGGTGGCGGGCAGCGCGGTGATCGCCGCGGCCGCGCGGCGGACACCCGTGCCCGCGCCGCTGCTGCTGGTCACGGCGGGACTCGTGATCAGCTACATCCCCGGTGTCCCCGACTACACCCTCGACCCCCATGTGGTGCTGCCGCTGCTCCTGCCGCCGCTGCTGTACACGGCCGCGACCGACAGTTCGTACCTCGACCTGCGCGCGCAACTGCGGCCGGTGGCGCTGCTGTCCGTCGGGTACGTCCTCTTCGCGACCCTCGCCGTCGGCTGGGCCGCCTACCTGATCGTGCCGGACCTGCCCCTGACCGCGGCGCTGGTACTGGGCGCGGTGGTGGCGCCGCCGGACGCGGTCGCGGCGACGGCGGTCGCCCGCCGGGTGGGGCTGCCCTCCCGGATCACCACGATCCTCCAGGGCGAGTCCCTGGTGAACGACGCCACGGCGATCACCGCCTACCGGGTCGCCGTGGCGGCGGCCGTCGGCGAGGGCGCCACCTGGGCGGGCGGGATCGGGGAATTCCTGCTCGCGGCGGTCGGGGGCATCGGGTTCGGGCTGGTGCTGATGGTGCCGCTGCACTGGCTGCGCACCCACCTCAAGGAGGCGCTGCTGCAGAACACGCTCTCCCTGCTCATCCCGTTCGTCGCGTACGCGGCCGCCGAGCAGGTGCACGCCTCCGGTGTCCTCGCGGTCGTCACCGTCGCGCTCTACCTCGGACACCGCGCGTGGGAGGTCGACTTCGCGACCCGCCTCCAGGAGGAGGCCGTGTGGAAGATGGTCGCCTTCGTCCTGGAGTCCGCGGTGTTCGCGCTGATCGGACTGCAACTCCCGGTGATCCTCAAGGGCCTCGGCGAGTACGAGGGAGGCCGTGCCGCCCTGTACGCGGTCGCCGTCTTCCTGGTGGTGGTCGTCTCCCGGTTCGCGTGGGTGTACCCGGCGACCTATCTGCCGCGTCTGCTGTCGGCGCGGATCAGGGAGCGCGAGGAGGATCCGGGCTGGAAGGCCCCGTTCGTCATCGCCTGGGCCGGGATGCGGGGTGTGGTCTCCCTGGCCATCGCCTTCTCCATCCCGCTGACCACGCACGGCGAAGGAGCCTTTCCCGAGCGCAATCTCATCCTGTTCCTGACCTTCACCACGGTCATCGGGACGCTGGTCCTCCAGGGCCTGACCCTGCCCCCGCTGATCCGCTTCCTGAAGCTCCCGGGCCGCGACGCGCAGGCCGAGACGCTCGCCGAGGCCAACGCCCAGGCCCAGGCCTCCCGGGCCGCCGAACGCCGCCTGGACGACCTCCTCTCCGACGAGCGCAACGTCCTGCCGCCGCCGCTGGCCGACCGCCTGCGCACCGTCCTGGAGCGCCGCCGCAACGCCGTCTGGGAGCGCCTCGGGCAGGTCAACCCCCTCACCGGCGAGACCGTCGACGACACCTACCGCCGGCTGTCCCGCGAGATGATCAGCGCCGAGCGCAGTGTCTTCGTCAAGCTCCGCGACGGGCGCTACATCGACGACGAGATGCTGCGCACCCTGCTGCGCAGGCTGGACCTGGAGGAGGCGGCGGCCTACCGGGAGGCGACCCAGTAGGCGCGCGGCTCAGGGGAAGGGGCGGCCCGTGACGACGGCCGCGACCGTCGTCCCGCGCGCGAAGGCGCCCTCGTGCGCCAGGGCGACAAGTCCGTACAGCAACTTGGCGACATAGAGCCGCTCGACGGGCAGGTCGTGGCGGCTCTCGAAGTCGCGCGCGAAGGCGTCGAGTTCGGGTGGGGTACGGCCGTAACCCCCGAAGTGGAAGCGCTCGTCCAGGGACCAGGTGCCGCGGGGGCCGCCGAAGGCGTGCTCCTGGAGGGCGCGTATCCCCGTGGTCAGGAAGCCGCCCTTGAGGACGGGGACGCCCAGGGCTCGCTGGTCGGGGGCGAGTCCGGCGGCCAGGCCCGCGAGGGTGCCGCCGGTGCCGCAGGCGATCGCCACGACGTCCGCCCGACCGGCCAGTTCCTCGCCGAGCGCGCGGCATCCCCGTACGGCCGGCACGTTGCTGCCGCCCTCCGGCACGACGTACGCGTCCTCGGCGTGCGCCGCGCGCAACAGGGCGGCCAGGGTCTGCGGCTCGGTCTTGCGGCGATACGTCGATCTGTCGACGAAGTGCAGTCGCATGCCGTCGGCCGTGCACCGGGCGAGGGAGGGGTTCAGGGGGCGGTCGGCCAGTTCGTCGCCCCGGACGACCCCGACCGTGTGCAGGCCCAGGAGGCGGCCCGCGGCGGCCGTGGCGCGCAGGTGGTTGGAGTACGCGCCGCCGAACGTGACGACGGTACGGCCGGCCGCCGCGGCGAGGTTCGGCGCGAGCTTGCGCCACTTGTTGCCGACGAGTTCCGGGTGGATCAGGTCGTCCCGCTTGAGCAGAAGCCGGACGCCCTGCCCCTCGAAGCGGGAATCCGACAGCTCCTGCAAAGGGGAGGGCAGTCGCGGCCGCAGGACGTCGAGGCTGGTCACGGCTCCATTGTCCCCGCCGACAGCGACCCCATGCGGCACGCCCCCACACCCGACCCCTGCCCTCAGGGCACCCGGTCCCCCCGGCGGGTGCCCTGAGGGCAGGGGCGCGGCCGGGGTCTTGGGGCGTTTGCCCCGCGCAGGCGCTCACCCTGTGTGCCGCGCGGCGGGTGCTCTTCGTGCCGGGCTTGTGCCGTGGCCTGACGGCGGGGGCGCGGCCGGGGTCTTGGGCGTTTGCCCCGCGCAGGCGCTCACCCTGTGTGCCGCGCGGCGGGTGCTCTTCGTGCCGGGCTCGCGCCGTGGCCTGGCGGCAGGGGCGCAGCTGGGGCCCTGGGCGGTTGCCCGAACACCGGCGTCCCCCGGCGTGCCCGGCGGACGGGTTCTTCCCACAGGCACAATCCATGACGGGAGGGCCCGCGTCGTGTGCCCCGACGGCAGGCTCGCAGCCGGGGCCGCGCGGTACGTGCCGGCACGCCGGAGCCGACGCCACCTGCCTCCACGGAGGGGGCCGCACGGCAGGCGCCCGCCCACCGGCGCCCACGCTGCCCGCCCCACAGGGGGGAAGTTCACGGCGGCTGCCCGCCCGCCGGGCCCTCGCCGGTGCGGCCCTCACGACCGGACCCCACGGCGGTTGCCCTCACAGCCGGGCAGCCGCCGACGCGCCTACGGCGGTCACCCGCGTGGCCCCGCCTCGCCGATGTGCCCACGGCGGTCACCCTCGCAGCCCGGCCGCCCCGGCCGATGCGCTCAGCCCGCCCCCCCCTCGCAGCCGGGCCCTCATGGCAGTTGCCCGCACGTCGAGTCCGTGCCTCGTGGGCTTACTTCAGGCGGTCGCGGACGCGCTCCCGCATGGAGGTCATGGTGAAGCCCCGTGGGTCCACCTTGCCCGGTTGCCACTCCAGGTGTCCGATGACCGACCGCTCCGACCACCCGTGGTGTCGGCACAGTGCCGCCGCGGCCTTCTCGATGGCCTCCAGCTGGACGGCGGGCCAGGGGTCCAGGCCGTCGCCGAGGTTCTCGCACTCGAAGCCGTAGAAGTGCCGGTTGCCGTCGGTGTTGGACTCGTTGTCGTGCGGCAGCGCCTTCTCGGCGATCACCGCGCGCAGGACGTCGTCGTCGCCGAGTCCGGCGTGGTTGGCGCGGCCGTGGCCGACGAGGTGGACCCTGCCGTCCTTGGTGATGACGCCGTGGCACAGCGGCCCCGGCAGGCTCGCGTAGCCGTCCCGGCAGAGCTCGACGGTGTACGCACTGCCCTTGGTCACCGTGTGATGGATCATCACGCCGTGCACCGGGCCCCACGGGCCCTTGTGGTTGCGGTTGTGATGTTCCCAGTCGCCGACCTCGACGACGGTGAGACCCTCCGCCCTCAGGACGGCCAGGAAGCTGCCCGCGGACATGGGTGAGGCCATGACCGCCTCCTTCGCGCTGCGCGCCGGCCGCCGTGCGCGGCCGCCTCGTACCGCTGCTTGTACCGGAACGGGACGATCCGGACTACTCGTTCGCACAGCGTGCGAGCCGATCCGGACAGGGCCGTTCCGTTCGGGACGCGTGTCGGGTTCGACGGAAATCGCTCACGTGCCCCAGTCGGTGGTGATCCAATCCCGCTCTTTCGTGTAATAGCACCGGCACGGTCCGTGCTGGAAGGCTTACCCGTGCACATCGATGCGCGGCGCACATCGGCGCCCCGCGCGACCGGGAGGGCAATTCTTTATGTCGGTAGGCGAAGAGGTCCGCAGCGAGCAGGAACGGCCGCAGCAGAGTCTCGGCACGGCGGCCGCGCGGAACCTGGCCACCACCACCAAGTCCGCACCTCAGATGCAGGAGATCAGCTCCCGCTGGCTGCTCCGCATGCTGCCCTGGGTGAACGTGCAGGGCGGTACGTACCGGGTCAACCGGCGACTGTCCTACGCCGTCGGGGACGGCCGGGTGACGTTCGTGAAGACCGGCGACCGCGTGGAGGTGATCCCCGCCGAGCTGTGCGAGCTGCCCGCGCTGCGGTCGTACGAGGACGAGGAGGTGCTCACCGAACTCGCCCGGCGCTGCGAGCAGCGTGAGTTCGGCCCCGGCGACGTGATCGCCGAGTTCGGCAGCCCGACCGACGAGGTCTTCCTGCTGGCGCACGGCAGGGTGGAGAAGCTCGGCACCGGCCCGTACGGGGAGGACGAGTCCCTCGGGGTCCTGGCCGACGGCGCCTACCTGGGCGACCGGGCGCTGCTGGACGCCGACGCCATCTGGGAGTACACGGCCCGCGCGATCACCGCGTGCACGGTCCTCGCGCTGCCCCGGAACTCCGTCGAGCAGGTCGCGGAGCGCACCGACACCCTGCGCGAGCACCTCCAGGAGCAGCGCTCCATCCCCTCGCAGCGCACCAACAAGTATGGCGAGAAGGAGATCGACCTCGCGGCGGGCCACGACGGCGAGCCGGACATCCCGCACACCTTCGTCGACTACGAGGCCAGGCCCCGCGAGTACGAGCTGAGCATCGCCCAGACCGTGCTGCGCATCCACTCCCGCGTGGCCGACCTCTACAACCAGCCGATGAACCAGACCGAGCAGCAGATCCGGCTGACGGTCGAGGCGCTGAAGGAGCGCCAGGAGCACGAACTCGTCAACAACCGCGAGTTCGGGCTGCTCAACAACTGCGAGTACGACCAGCGGATCCAGCCGCACGACGGCGTCCCCAGCCCCGACGACCTGGACGAACTGCTCAGCAGGCGGCGCGGCACCAAGCTGCTGCTCGCCCACCCGCGCGCGATCTCCGCGATCGGCCGCGAGCTCAACAAGCGCGGACTGGTCCCCGAGACCATCGAGATGGCCGGCAACCGGATCCCCACCTGGCGGGGCGTGCCGATCTACCCGTGCAACAAGATCCCGGTCACCGAGGCCCGTACGACCTCGATCATCGCGATGCGTACCGGCGAGGCCGAGCAGGGTGTCATCGGTCTTCAGCAGGCCGGTATCCCGGACGAGATCGAGCCGAGCCTGTCCGTGCGCTTCATGGGCATCAATGAGCAGGCGATCATCAAGTACCTGGTGACGGCCTACTACTCGGCGGCGGTGCTCGTGCCGGACGCGCTCGGCGTCCTGGAGAACGTCGAGATCGGCCGCTGGAGGTGACGTTTCCGCACCTGAAGGCCGTGTCCGCGCCCTTCGGGGCGGGTACACCCCGGTCGTACGCGCCCGGCCGCGGCGCGGGCCACCCCGGCGCGCGCGCAACCGACCGCGGACTCTCCGAGGGGGATCCCATGGCCGACTGCATGGGGGAGGCGAAGCAGCACTCCACCACCGGCGCGCCGGGGCCCGAGGGGGACGAGGCCGCGGAGATCCTGGAGCGCACCCGGGCGTCGGTCGACCCCGAGCTGCGCTCCGCGATCGACTCGCTGCCCGGGCCCATGCGCCGGGTCGCGCGCTACCACTTCGGCTGGGAGCACGCGGACGGCACACCGGCCGCCGGCAACGCGGGCAAGGCCATCCGCCCCGCGCTCGTCCTCACCGCGGCCGCCGCGCTCGGCGGACCCGAGGCACGGGCGGCGGCGGTACGGGCGGCCGCGGCGGTGGAACTGGTCCACAACTTCACGTTGCTGCACGACGACGTGATGGACCGGGACGCCACCCGGCGGCACCGGCCGACCGCGTGGACCGTGTTCGGCGACGCCGACGCGATCCTCGCCGGGGACACGCTTCAGGCGCTGGCCCTCAGGCTGCTCGCCGAGGACCCGCATCCGGCGTCCGCGCAGGCCGCCGCCCGGCTCGCCGACTGTGTCGTCGAACTGTGCGCCGGGCAGCACGCGGACACGGCCATGGAACGGCTCGGACCGCGGGACGTCACCCTCGACGAGGTGCTCGCCATGGCCGAGGCCAAGACGGGTGCGCTGCTCGGATGCGCCTGTGCCCTGGGCGCGCTGTACGCGGACGCCGTACGGGAGGACGTCGAGGCGCTGGACGCGTTCGGCCGGGAGGCCGGGCTCGCCTTCCAGCTCATCGACGACGTGATCGGCATATGGGGCGACCCGCGCAGCACCGGCAAGCCGGCCGGCGCGGACCTCGCCGCCCGCAAGAAGTCGCTGCCGGTGGTCGCGGCGCTCGCCTCGGGCACCCCGGCGGCCGCGGAGCTGGCCGAGCTGTACGAGGCGCCGTACGCGGAGGAGGACCTGGAGCGGACCACGCTGGCCGTGGACCGGGCCGGGGGGCGGGAGTGGGCGCAGGGCCAGGCCGCCGACCGGATGGCCCGCGCGATGCACGAACTGTCCCGCGCGGTCTCCGACCCGGAGGCGGCGGGCGGTCTGCTCTCCCTTGCCGAGTTCGTGACACGGCGCAGCAGTTGAGCCGAGGCACCCGCCGAGGGGGGAGGGTGCCTCAGATCCCGGACGTCCCCGCCGCGCGGTTCCTGACCCCGCACGGCGGGGATTTCAGGCCGGCGGGTCCCGCACATCCCCACGGTGTGCGGGCCCCGCCCCTTTCCCGGACGGTCCCGTAATAGGGTCAACTCCCGTGTCATCAGTGGCTGTTGGGGACAAGGGGCGGGACATGGGTGTGGCGATACGTACGGCGGGCGCGGCGGACCGGGAGCTGATCGTCCGGCTGCTGGACACGGCGTTCCAGGACGATCCGGTCAGTGGCTGGGTGTTTCCCGAGGCGGAGCACCGGCGGGAGAAGCACCCCGCGCTGATGGCCGCGTTCACCGACATCGTGCTCGCGGAGGGCCGTATCGATGTCACCGAGGACGGCACGGCCTGCGCGTTGTGGCTGTCCGTGCCCGCGGGCCACCAGGACGACGAGGACGGTCCGGCCCAGGTGCGGGCGGCCGTCGATCCGGAGAACGAGCGGGTCGAGGTGATCGGCAGGCTCACGGCCGGGATCCATCCCGCCGACCGGGCCCACGAGTACCTCTGGATGATCGGCGTGGCACCCGGGCGCCAGGGCGAGGGCCTGGGCACCGCGCTCATCACGGCGGTCCTCGACCGCTGCGACCGCGAGGGTCTGCCGGCCTATCTGGAGGCGAGCAGCGCCCGCAGTCGCTCGCTGTACGAGCGGCTGGGGTACGCGCTCCTCGACCGCCCCCTGGACCTGCCGGACGGCCCGCAGATGTGGCCGATGTGGCGCGAGCCCAAGGGCTGAGCCGGCACCGGCGCCGGGTCGGGCGGGCAGCGGTGACGACAGGGCCTAGGGAGCTTCCGGTACGACCGTCGCCACGATCCGCTCGACGAGGCCCTCGGGCACGCTCACCCCGGGCAGGACGCCGTCCAGGACGTCCGGCAGGGTCAGGTGCTCCAGCAGCAGCCCGAGGACCGCGAGGTAGAGCACGGTGACGGTCTCGTCGCCGCCGGGCAGCCCGGCGTCCCGGTGGAAGGCGATGCCCTCCTCCAGATCCCCGCGCACCGACTTGGTGTAGGAGGCGCGCAGTTCGGGGCGCCGGGTGGCTTCTAGGCGGAGCTCCAGCAGGGCCAGATAGCCCGTGCGGTCGCGGGTCGCGCGGCCCATCAGGTCGTGCATGAACGCGGTGACCAGGGAGCGGTCCTTGGGTCTGGTCATCAGGTCGGCCACCACGGCGGGGTCGGGCGCGAGCCGTATGTGCAACCGGGCGTCGATCTGCCGCAGCAGGTCGTCCCGGCCGGTGAAGTAGTTGGAGGCCGTGCCCACCGGCACCCCCGCCTCGGTGTCCACCGCGCGGAACGTCAGCCCGCGCGCCCCCTCGCGGGCGAGTACCTCGACACCCGCGTCGACGAGCGCGGCCCGCCGCCCCGGATTGCTGACCATGCGGAATCCCCTCTCCCAGTTGCGTCCGGATCCGAAAATACCCTTGCAACCACTACAAGTGAAGCACTACAAATGCAGTTGTTCACACGGACGCAGCCTACGGAAAGAGGCCCGGCTTGCGAAAGCTCACCTACTTCATCGCCTGTTCGATCGACGGCTTCATCGGGGACGAGAGCGGCGACGCGTCGTTCATGTATCCCTTCGTGGACGAGGAGTTCTTCGAGTTCCTCAAGACCGAGTACCCGGAGACCATGAGCAGCGGCGGTCGCCGGGCCCTCGGCCTCGACGACCTGGAGAACCAGAAGTTCGACACGGTCATCCAGGGCCGGGCCAGCTACGACGTGGGCCTGAAGGAAGGCATGACCAGCCCCTACGCCCATATGCGCGAGTACGTCGCCTCGCGCACCCTGAAGGAGTCGCCCGACCCGCACGTCGAGATCGTCTCCGAGGACGTGGTCGCCAAGGTGCGCGCGCTCAAGGCGGAGGAGGGCGGCCTCGGGGTCTACCTGTGCGGCGGCTCGGTGCTCGCCGGTGAACTGCTGGACGAGGTCGACGAACTCGTCATCAAGACGTACCCGGTGGTCATCGGCAGCGGTATGCCCATGTTCGGGTCCGGCTTCGCGGTCACCGAGTTCACCCTGGAGGACGTCCGCACCTTCAAGAACGGCGTCCTGGTGAGGACGTACAGCAGGAAGCGCTGACGGCCCGTTCGCTCTACTCTGAAGGCATGGACAGCGACAAACATGTCTGTCCCGCCTGCGGACAGTCCGTCGAAACGGTCGTCCGGCGTCACAAGACGCTGGGCGCGTGGGTGCCGGTGTGGGTGGCCGGCCCGTGCCACAACCCCCGGTGCGAGGCGTACGCCGAAGAGGGCGCCGAGCCCGAATCCGCGAAGAAGCCCGAGAAGAAGTACGGCAGAGCGGCGGCCCGGAAGCCCGCCGCGAAAAAACCCTGAGAAAAGTTCCCGAGCGGTGTCGAGCATCCGGAACCGGCTCCGACGTCCCCTGTGAAAGCCCCGACCGAGGGGCACGACCCGAGGCAGCGAAGGAGCGGAATCATGGCGAAGTACCTGGTCATGGTGCAGGGCACGCAGGCGGACTACGAGACGATGAGCGGCAGGGCCGCGCCGGGCTCCGCCGTCTGGACCGAGAAGGACCTCCAGGCGATGTACGCCCACATGGGCGCGATCAACGACGACCTGGCCGAGTCCGGCGAGCTGCTCGACGCACAGGGCCTGGCGGCACCGGCGCAGGCCCGGACGGTCGACATCGGCCAGGACGGCAAGGCCGTGATCACCGACGGGCCGTACAGCGAGACGAAAGAGGTGATGGCGGGCTACTGGGTGCTGGAGTGCGCGAGCCTGGATCGGGTCACCGAGATCGCCGAGCGCGTCAACCGCTGCCCCGTGCCCGAGGGTGCCCCCGTCTACCCGGTGGTGATCCGGCAGATCATGGGCGGCGCCGGGGACATCGACTGACACCGTGAGAGGCACCACCGACGCGATCGAGGACCTGCGCCGTCACGCGCCGCAGGTCCTCGGCGCGCTGGTCAGGCGGTACGGCCATTTCGACACCGCCGAGGACGCCGTACAGGAGGCACTGCTCGCCGCGGCCGGGCAGTGGCCCTCGGAAGGGGTGCCGGAGAACCCGCGCGGGTGGCTGATCAGGGTCGCCTCGCGGCGGCTGACCGACGCGCTCCGGTCGGAGGAGGCGCGGCGGGCGCGGGAGGAGCGGGTGGCGGCGCTGGCTCCTCGCGACGCGTTCGTCACCACGGACGACCGGGCGCCGCGCGAGGACGACACCCTCTCGCTGCTCTTCCTGTGCTGCCATCCCGGTCTGACCCCGTCCGCGCAGATCGCGCTCACCCTGCGCGCGGTCGGCGGTCTGACCACGGCGGAGATCGCCCGCGCGTATCTGGTGCCCGAGACGACCATGGCGCAGCGGATCAGCCGGGCCAAGCAGAAGGTGCGCGGAGTGCGGTTCGGGCGGCCCGACGACTGGGGTCGGCGCCTGCCCGCCGTCCTGCACACCCTCTACCTGATCTTCAACGAGGGCCATACGGCGACCTCGGGCCCCAGCCTCCAGCGGCGCGACCTGGCCGGGGAGGCGATCCGGCTGACCCGAGAGGTGCACCGGCTGCTCCCCGACAACGGCGAGGTGGCCGGACTCCTCGCCCTGATGCTGCTCACCGACGCCCGCCGCGACGCCCGCACCGGGAAGCACGGCGAGCTGATCCCGCTCGACGAACAGGACCGCGACCGCTGGGACAAGGCCGCGATCGAGGAGGGCGTCGCCCTGGTCACCCGGGCCCTCGGCAGCGGACCCGCCGGCCCCTACCAGCTGCGGGCCGCCATCACCGCCGTACACGACGAGGCCCCGTCCGCCGAGGCCACGGACTGGCGCGAGATCCTCGGCCTCTACGACGTCCTCCTGCGCCTGGTGCCCGGCCCCGTCGAACGCCTGGGCCGCGCGGTCGCCGTCGCCATGGTCCACGGTCCGCGCGCCGGGCTCGCCGAACTCGACGCGCTGGAGGACGAGTTGAGCGCGGGACATCGGCTCGACGCGGTCCGCGGGCATCTGCTGGAGCGTGCCGGAGCGTACGAAGAGGCCCGCGCCGCCTACGAGTCGGCGGCCGGGAAGACCCTGAGCGGGCCGGAACAGCGGTATCTGCGGGAGCGGGCGGCGCGGTTGAAGGGGTGAAGGGGGCGGCGCCGGTTGTGACGGTGGGTCGTCGTGGTGCGGGCGGTTCCAGGAGACCCGGGGCCCGAGCCGCACGGCACGGGCGGAGGAGCGGGAGACCGGCGGCTGCGCCCACGGCGTCATGTGCCGGGCCGGCCGCCCGTCTCCGGGTCCCGGCCCGTCAGGCAGTACAGGCCGCCGGCCGGATCACGCATCACCGTCCAACTGGCGCCGGCGCCGACCGTCGTGGCGCCCAGCCGCTCGTGCTCGGCGCGGGTCGCCTCGATGTCGGCGCAGGCGAGGTCGAGGTGGGCGGAGGCCGGGCGCTCCTCGCCGAGCCGTTGCAGCAGGACGCGGATCGGCAGGCCGGGCGGCGGCACGAGCGCGTGGAACTCGGGGAGGGAGCTGGGGCGGAGCTCCCAGTCGGGCAGCAGCGCGCTCCAGAAGGCGACTTCGGCGTGGTAGGACGAGGGCGGGACGTCGAGGCAGACCTGGTCCAGGCGGCTGCCGCGCACCACCGGCGGCCGGACCGACCCGCCGTGCCACCGCACCGCGCAGAACGGCAGACCGGCGGGGGAGCGGAGCACCACCAGGGTGTCCTCGGCGCTCACCGTCCGCGCCCCGAGCCGCAGCGCCGACGCCACGAACTCCGCTACGTCGGCCACCCCGAGGTCGAGATGCGCGCCGCCCTCGCCGTCGAGCACCCCCTGCACCCGGACGCAGGCGTCGGCCCCGTCCGGCAGCAGGGTGACGAACTCCTGCCGCTCGCCGCGCGGTTCGGACAGCCGCGTGTCCGTGACCGCGGTCCAGAACGCGCGGGCCCGGCCGAACCGGTCGTAGGGACGGTCGATGAAGGCGTCGGTCCACAGCGCGGTTCGGCTCATGACGGTGATCGTAGAGCGGGGGAGCGCAGGGGGCCCGCGGATTTCAGGAGCGCTGCATGAACCGCAGCATGTTCCCCGCGGGGTCCCGGAAGGCGCAGTCCCGCACGCCGTACGGCATGTCCGTCGGCTCCTGGATCACCTCGGCGCCGGACTCCTGGACGCGGCTGAAGAGGGCGTCGACGTCGTCGGTGCTGAAGTTGACCCCGCGCAGCAGCCCCTTGGCCAGCAGCTGGGCCAGGGCCTCCCGGTCGGCCGGCGAGGTGTCCGGGTCCGCCGCGGGCGGCTCCAGCACGATCTCCACGTCCGGCTGGAGGGGCGAGCCGACGGTGACCCAGCGCATCCCCTCGAACCCGACGTCGCCGCGCACCTCGAGGCCCAGCACGTCCCGGTAGAAGGCGATCGCCTTGTCGTGGTCGTCGACGGCGATGAAGCAGTGGTGCAGTTTCACGTCCATGGGCTCACGCTAGGCGCCCGGGCCCGGTCGTGCAGGTCTTCTGGGGCGGGTGTACTTGCGGGCCACGCAGGGCGGGATCGCGGCGCTCGCCTCGTGGGAGCGGGCCTTGTAGGCGCTCGGGGTCTCGCCGACCAGTTCCGTGAAACGGGAGCTGAAGGAGCCGAGGGAGGTGCAGCCGACGGCCATGCACACCTCGGTCACGGAGAGGTCCCCGCGGCGCAGCAGGGCCTTGGCGCGCTCGATGCGCCGGGTCATCAGGTAGCCGTACGGCGTCTCGCCGAACGCCTCGCGGAAGCTGCGCTGGAAATGGCCGGGTGACATCAGCGCGGTGCGCGCGAGCGCGGTGACGTCGAGCGGCTCGGTGTACTCGCGGTCCATCCGGTCGCGCGCCCGACGCAGCCGGACCAGGTCGTCGAGGTTCACACGGGCCAGCATCGCACGCGCCGTCTTCACCCGTGTGCGTGTTTCCTGGGACAGCCTTTGCCCCGGGTTCGCCTCGACGTGGCCTGCGCTTGTTTGCATGGGGGAATGGACCACATCACGTTGCTCGTGGCGGTCGTCATCGTCACGGCGCTGGCCTTCGACTTCACCAACGGATTCCACGACACGGCGAACGCGATGGCCACCTCCATCGCCACCGGCGCCCTCAAACCGAGAACAGCGGTGATCATCAGCGGCGTCCTGAACGTCGTCGGCGCCTTCCTGTCCACCGAGGTCGCCAAGACGATCTCCGGCGGCATCGTGGACGACACCCTGGTCACTCCCGGCATGATCTTCGCCGGACTGGTCGGGGCCATCCTGTGGAACCTGATGACCTGGCTGGTCGGGCTGCCGTCGAGCTCCTCGCACGCGCTGTTCGGCGGGCTGATCGGAGCGGTGTGGGTCGGTGCGGGCGCCCACGGCGTGCACTTCGACAAGGTGGTCGAGAAGGTACTGATCCCGGCGGTGGCCTCGCCGATCGTGGCCGGGGTGGCGGCGCTGCTGGCGACCTACCTCGCCTACAGGCTCACCGCACGCGCCCGCGAGAAGTCGGTGACCAGGGGCTTCCGGGCCGGACAGATCGCCTCCGCCTCGCTGGTCTCGCTCGCGCACGGCACGAACGACGCCCAGAAGACCATGGGCGTCATCACGCTGACCCTGATCTCGGCGGGCGCACTCGGCCATGACGCCGGCCCGCCGGTGTGGGTGATCGCGTCCGCGGGTCTGGCCATCGGCCTGGGCACCTACCTGGGCGGCTGGCGGATCATCCGCACCATGGGCAAGGGCCTCACCGAGATCCAGTCGCCCCAGGGCTTCGCCGCCGAGACCGCCTCCACCACGGTCATCCTGACCTCCGCCCACCTCGGCTTCGCCCTGTCCACCACCCAGGTCGCCTCGGGCAGCATCCTCGGCGCGGGCCTCGGCCGGCGCCTCGCGGAGGTCCGCTGGGGCGTCGCGGGCAAGATGGTCGTCGCCTGGCTGATCACGCTGCCGGCCGCGGCGCTGGTCGGCGGTGTCTCCGCGAGCGTGGTCGTCAACGGCGGGGACCTCGGCACCATCGTGGTCGCGCTGGTCGGCGCGGCCGTAGCCGCGGGCATCGTCGTCCTCTCCCGGCGCAACCCGGTGAGCGCCAACAACGTCAACGACGCCCACGAAGTCGCCATCCGCGCCACCACGCCGGCCGACGCCGACGTCCGTACGGCCGCCTGAGCCAAGGGAGTTCACACATGAGCCTCGACTGGACCGCACTCGGCCAGGTCACCGCGGTGAGCATCGGCGTCACCGTCGCCGTGGTCGTCGTCTTCGCCCTCGGCGTCCTCGGCCTCGGCCGCCTCGAAGGGGCGCGCGAGCAGGAGGCCACTGGGGAGGGCGGCGGGGAGGGCGGCGGCACCTCCGCCCTCGGCTTCGCGCAGGCCACCCTCTGCTTCGCCGCGTGCGCCGCGGTGGTGGCGTACGGCATCTACCTGATCGTGCCGCAGTTCCACTGACCGGAAGTCCACTGACCGGAAGGCAGGGCCAGATGGCGACCTCACCCTTGTTGTCCGAGCTGACCGACCTGCGGGTCGACTACAGCGACCACGACGACCCCGTCCTCGTCCGGCCGGACGGCAGCCCGGTCGACACCTGGCGGGAGAACTACCCGTATCCGCACCGCATGCAGCGCGCGGAGTACGACCTGCACAAACGGCTCCAGCAGATCGAGCTGCTGAAGCTCCAGAGCTGGATCAAGGAGACCGGGCGCCGGCTGGTCATAGTGTTCGAGGGCCGGGACGCGGCCGGCAAGGGCGGCACCATCAAGCGGTTCACCGAGCACCTCAACCCGCGCGGCGCCCGGGTGGTGGCCCTGGAGAAGCCGACCGAGCGCGAGCGCGGCCAGTGGTACTTCCAGCGGTACGTCGAACACCTGCCGACCGCCGGCGAGATCGTGCTCTTCGACCGGTCCTGGTACAACCGGGCCGGCGTCGAACGGGTCATGGGCTTCTGCACCGACGACGAGTACCAGCGCTTCACGCGCCAGGCGCCGCTGTTCGAGCGGATGCTCGTGGACGACGGCGTCGACCTGGTGAAGTTCTGGTTCTCGGTCTCGCAGGGCGAGCAGCGCACCCGCTTCACGATCCGCCGGATCGACCCCGTACGGCAGTGGAAGCTCAGCCCGATGGATCTGGCCTCGCTGGACCGCTGGGACGACTACACCGCCGCCAAGGTCGCCATGTTCCGGGCGACGGACACCGAGTACGCGCCCTGGACCGTGGTCAAGAGCAACGACAAGAAGCGGGCCCGCGTCGAGGCCATGCGCAGTGTGCTGGCACGCTTCGACTACTCCGACAAGGACGAGGAGGTCGTCGGCGTCCCCGACCCCCGGATCGTGGGCGCGGCGGCGGGGCTGCTGGAGGCGGGGGAGGACGACACGGGGAGTTGACGGCCGGGCCGGCTCACCCCTCC
This sequence comes from Streptomyces lincolnensis, assembly GCF_021173675.1. GTDB lineage: Bacteria > Actinomycetota > Actinomycetes > Streptomycetales > Streptomycetaceae > Streptomyces > Streptomyces lincolnensis_B. Next base: position 559,961 of record NZ_JAIHON010000004.1, read on the forward strand.
GTCGGGCCGGATCACCCCTCCATGGGGCCTGTGCGGGTCACCCCTCCATGGTGTCTCTGATCTGCTCCCGCAGCATCGTCTGTTCGCGGGCGCTCAGCGAGGCGCCCTCGACGGCATGGACGGCCCACGGTGTCCCGCACGGGCCCTCGTGGCCCGGGTCCGGGCACAGGACGTCCACGAACCGGTCGGTGAGCGCCTCCACCTCGTCCGGCGTGGCCTCCAGGGCGATGACGACCTTCCACAGCCCGGATGTCTCAGTCATGCGCGGATCATGCCACGAGCGGCACACCGAAGGGGCCCGGCCGACGTATCGGCCGGGCCCCTTCGGACGCCCGTGGACCTGCGATGGTGCACCGACCGCGGGTCGGAGCGAACAGCCCCTGGATCAGGCCTTCTTGGTCTCCCAGAAGATCTTGTCGATCTGGGCGATGTAGTCCAGGGCCTTCTGGCCCGTGGCCGGGTCGGTCGAACCCTTGGCGGCCGAGAGGGCCTTGAGGGCGTCGTTGACCAGCTGGTGCAGCTCCGGGTACTTCTCGAAGTGCGGCGGCTTGAAGTAGTCGCTCCACAGCACGGAGACGTGGTGCTTGGCCAGCTCGGCGCGCTGCTCCTTGATGACGGTGGCGCGCGCCTGGAAGTGCGGGTCGTCGTTGCCGGCCATCTTCTCCTGGACAGCCTTGACCGACTCCGCCTCGATGCGGGCCTGGGCCGGGTCGTACACGCCGCACGGGAGGTCGCAGTGGGCGCTGACCTTTACCTTGGGGGCGAACAGGCGGGAAAGCATGGAGCAGTCCTTCCTCGTGATCGTCTTCTCAGGTGCGACATTACTCCCCGGGAGAGGGGTTTTCGCGAGTGCCCCCATGGGCTTAGGACAAAAGTCCGGGGTGAGACTGAGACTGGTGGATGAACGGACCGGGGAGGTGCCGGAGATGCCGGAGCTGTCGCAGGAGACCGAGCGCAGGGGGGCCCTGCTGCCGTTCGGGCCGGCGGAGGTGACCGGACCGTCCATGGTGCCCACGCTGCATCACGGGGACCGGCTCCTGGTGCAGTGGGGGGCCAGGGTCGGGCCGGGTGACGTGGTCGTGCTGCGTCATCCCTTCCAGCAGGACCTGCTGGTCGTCAAGCGGGCCACCGAACGCCGTGAGGGCGGCTGGTGGGTGCTCGGGGACAACGCGTACGCCGGTGGCGACAGCACGGACTACGGCGTCGTGCCCGACGAACTGGTGCTGGGCAAGGTCCGCTTCCGTTACCGGCCGCGCCGGCCGGATCAGCGCTCGCTGTTCGCGGTGGTGCGCTGGGCGCTGTCGGCCGCCAGGCCCGTGCTCTGCGACCGGTCGGCCTCCAGGCGTTTGCGGGCGCGGTAGGCGGCCACGTTGGCGCGGGTGGCGCAGCGGTCGGAGCAGTAGCGCCGGGAGCGGTTGGTCGAGGTGTCCAGGTAGGCGTTGCGGCACGGCGGTGCCTCGCACAGGCCGAGGCGGTCCACGCCGTACTCCGTCAGGTGGAAGGCCAGGCCCATCGCCGCGATCGCCGCGTAGCCCGCGGTCGCGTTCGACGGGTGGTCCGCCAGGTGCATGTGCCACAGCGGGCGGCCGTCGTCGTCCCGGAAGTCGTGTCCGGAGATCTGCGGGCTGACCGGGAACTCCAGGAGGAGGGAGTTCAACAGGTCCACGGCGAGCGTCTCGTCGCCGCCGTCCGCCGCCTCGAAGACCGCGCGCAGCCGACCGCGGACCGAGCGGAACCGGGTCACGTCCGCCTCGGTGGCGCGCCGGGCCGCCGAGGAGTTGCCGCCGAACAGATCGCGGACGGCCTCGACCGAGGTCAGCGTGTCCTTGCCCCGCGCCGGTTCCTCGCTGTTGACGAGACGTACCGCGTAGTCCGAGTAATAGGCCAGTTCCACTTGTAGTCCTTACGGAGGCGTTCTATGGTCGTGGTGCGGTCGGAGTAACAGCCGGTCGTGCATCCAGGGTATTACGTGACGTACGCGATGGAGGGGCTCGATGACGGACACCGACCTCACGACGGCGGGAACCGACTGGCGGGCGTGGCAGGAGAGCTGGGACCGCCAGCAGGAGTGGTACATGCCCGACCGGGAGGAGCGCTTCCGGATCATGCTCGACATGGTCGAGGCCCTCGTCGGCACCGCCCCGCGCGTCCTCGACCTCGCCTGCGGCACCGGCAGCATCACCGCCCGCCTGTTCGACCGCTTCCCCCGGGCCACCAGCACCGGCGTCGACCTCGACCCGGCCCTCCTCGCCGTCGCCGAGGGCACCTTCGCGGACGACCGCCGCGTCACCTTCGTCACCGCCGACCTCAAGGACCCCGACTGGCCCTCGAAGCTGCCGTACGACTCCTACGACGCCGTCCTGACCGCCACGGCCCTGCACTGGCTCCACAGCGAACCCCTCGCGGCCCTCTACGGTCAGGTCGCGGAACTCCTCCGCGACGGCGGTGTCTTCATGAACGCGGACCACATGATCGACGACAGCACCCCCCGGATCAACGCGGCCGAGCGCGCCCTGCGGCACGCCCGCATGGATCAGGCCAAGGGCGACGGCACCCTCGACTGGGCCGAGTGGTGGAAGCTCGCCGCCGCGGACCCCGTCCTCGCCGGACCGACCGCCCGCCGCTTCGAGATCTACGGAGAGCACGCCGACGGTGAGATGCCGTCCCCCGCCTGGCACGCGCGCGTGCTGCGCGAGAAGGGGTTCGGGGAGGCACGGCCGGTGTGGTGCTCGCCCTCGGACACGCTGCTGCTGGCGCTGAAGTAGGGCATCGGGGACGGGCACCAGGGCGGCACGGACTCCGTGCCGCCCTGGCGGCTTTACGTCAACCACCGCGGGAGCCCCATGAATCCCTTGAGCCCCTGCTGACCCGAGGCTACGTTTGCGGCCGCGTCCAGGGGATCTCGACCGCTCCGCATGGCGCACACAGTCAGCGACCGGGGGCGATCGTCGCTGCGGGGGAGAGTTTCGTCATGCCGCGACGACGTCGGCTTCTCGCGCATGCCATGACCGCGCCCGCGTGCTGCGCTCCCCTCCTGAAGGGAAACAGAGTGAGACGCAAGATTCCTGCCCTCGCGGCAGCAGCGGTGGCACTGGGGCTTGGTATGTCCACCCCGGCCCAGGCGAACACCGGGTTCGAGAACCAGACGAGCCCCGAGGCCTGCTCGAAGTCCCAGGCGGCATCGGACTTCAAGTACGCGATCTACTACAACTCCAACTACGGCGGTGCCTACCGGAACATCGGCTATAGCGTCTGGGACTTCGCCGACGAGCGCGTCGGCGGCGCCCCGCAGGGCGGCACCCAGCCGCTGAACTTCTGCCACGGCGGAAACGGCCAGGGCCAGGGCATCAAGAACAACGCCGCGTCGGTGAAGAACAAGCACACCACCTACTACGCCGTGACGTACTACAACAGCGGCTACAAGGGCTCCGCGGACTGGACCAGCCCCCGTGGGCAGAACAACCTCTCGGTGACGAAGAACGAGAACGCCTCCTTCGCCTGGCAGACCCTCTGACCTGCCCCTGGACCGCTGCCGCGCCCCGACGGGCGGCAGCGGTCACGCCCTTTTCCGACAGCGGGAACATGGAATGCTGAGAAGAATCAAGCGCACAGGCCTCGGGGCGCTCGTGGCCGCCGTATCGGTGCTGTCGGCCACCGGCTGTTCGGCCGACGGAGCGGGGGACCACACGATCGCCACCCCGGAACCGACCCTTCCGTTCGACGCCGCCGACCCCGCCACCTGGGTCCTGCCCATCGAGGGCTACCTGCCCTCGGACAGCGAGCGGAAGCAGGTCTCGCAGGCGCGCAAGGCGGTCGCCGGCGACTGCATGAGGCGATTCGGCCTCACCTGGCAGCCCGCCCCGGACCTGCCGCGCCTGGGCCCCAAGACCCTCGTCGACTGGCGCTACGGCATCCACGACATGGCGCTCGCCGAGGAGCGCGGATACAAGCCGGCCGCCGCGGAGCAGGAGGCCTACGACCGGGCCGCCGACGTCGGCGCCCTGGACCGCACGTCGCAGACGGGACCGGACACGCGGGTGCTGCAAGGCGGCATCAAGGAGGTGGGCGGCAGGCCCGTCCCCGCCGGAGGCTGCCTCGGCGAGGCCGAGCGGAAGGTCTCCTCCCACGCCTTCGACACCACGCTCGCCCAGACCATCAGCAACGAGGCCTTCGCGGAGTCCCAACGCAGTCCCGAGGTCGTGAAGGCGTTCAAGGCCTGGTCGACCTGCATGAAGGCGAGCGGATTCGCCTACGAGCGGCCGCTGGACGCGAGTGACGATCCCCGGTTCGGCTCCCAGGAGGTCACCCCGCTGGAGATCAGGACGGCGACCGCCGACATCTCCTGCCGGGACCGGAGCGATGTCGCCAAGGTCTGGTTCGACGCCGAGGTCGTCATCCAGCGCGAGAAGATCGAGGCACACGCCGAGCGGCTGAACAAGGAACGCACGTCCCTGGACGAGGCCGTGAAGAAGGCCGCCGACGTCGTGGCCGGCGTCTGATGAGCGGCCTCGTACGCCGTCGGCGGGCCCTCGGCCTCCTGGTCACGGCCTGCTTCGTGTGCACCGGTGCCGGGGTGGGGTCGGCGCTGGTCGTCAAGTCGCCCGCGCAGGCCGCCGCGGACACGGCACCACCGCCGGCGTCCGTCCTGACGGCGGCGGTCGAGCGGCGGGTGATCTCCCAGTCCCTGATCACCCGGGGAGAGGTCACCGCCTCCCAGCACGTCGACGTCTCCGCCGGACCACAGGCGGACAAGGACATCGGCCGCTCCGTGGTGACCAAGGTCGAGGCGGACCCGGGGCAGAGGATCAACGCCGGGCAGGTCCTGCTGGAGGTGTCCGGACGTCCGCTGTTCGTCCTCAAGGGGGCGCTGCCCGCCTACCGCGACCTCGCCCGGGGCAAGCGCGGGGAGGACGTGGCCCAGGCGCAGGCCGCGCTGCGGGCGGCCGGCCATCCCACGGGGACCGACCCCTCCGGTGTCTTCGGCGCCGGCACGGAGAAGGCCGTGGCCTCCTTCTACCGTTCCATCGGGTACGAAGCGCCCACCGCCGAGGCGCCGGCGACGAGGGCGGCGTCCGCCGGTCCCGTCCTGCCGATCTCGGAGGTGGTGTTCGTACGGTCCTTCCCCGCCCGCGTCGACGACGTGCGCGCCAAGGTCGGCGACGAGGCCGGGGAGGGCCTGATGTCCCTGTCGGCCGGCGCGCTGACCGTCGAGGCGGCCGTGACCCTGCAGCAGAAGGGGATGATCCGCTCGGGCCAGGAAGTGCGCGTCCACTCGGAGACGACAGGACGCCAGTTCACCGGAACGGTGACATCCGTGGGCAAGGAGACCGACCCGGCGAAGGACGGCGGCCAGGACACCGGGGCGGAGAAGTACACCGTCGAGGTCACCCCGTCCAAGCCGCTGCCGAGCGAACTGAACGGCGAGAACGTGCAGGTGACGGTCGTGGCCGCCTCCTCGAAGGGCAAGGTCCTCGCCGTGCCCTCGTCGGCCGTGTCCACCGGCGCCGACGGTCTCACCAGCGTCACCGAGCGCGAGGACGGCAGGGAACGCCGGATTCCCGTCACCGTCGGCGTGTCCGGGGACGGGTTCGTCCAGGTGACCCCGCGCGAGGGGACGCGACTGGAGGCCGGCGCCGAGGTGGTCGTAGGAGTGCAGCCGCGAGCGGCGGTGGGCGGGCCGTGACCACGTCCGCCGCGGGCACTCCCGTCATCGAGTTCCGGGACGTCGAGCTGACGTACCCCGGGCCACCGGCCGTGCGCGCCCTGCGCCCCTGCGATCTGCGCATCGACAGCGGGGAGTTCATCACCGTGGTCGGTCCTTCGGGGTCGGGCAAGTCCACGCTGCTGAACATCGCCGGACTGCTGGACACGCCCACCCGGGGCCGCTATCTGCTGAACGGCATCGACACCGGGGCCCTGAGCGGCTCCCGGCTGGCCGCGCTGCGCGGGGAGCACATCGGGTTCGTCTTCCAGGCGTTCCATCTCCTGCCCCACCGCAGCGCGCTGGAGAACGTCGAACTGGCCATGCTCTACCAGCCCGTCCCGCGTGGACAGCGGCGGCCGCGGGCCACGGCTGTGCTGGACCGCGTGGGGCTCGGGCACCGGGCGACAGCCCTGCCGACCCAGATGTCGGGCGGCGAACGCCAACGCGTCGCGGTCGCCCGCGCCCTGGTCGGCGAGCCCTCGCTGCTGCTGTGCGACGAGCCGACCGGAAACCTCGACTCCGACACCGCCGCGTCCCTGCTCGCGCTGCTGGACACCCTGCACCGCGACGGCATGACCATCGTGGTGATCACCCACGACGCCCAGGTCGCCGAGCACGGGCAGCGCACCGTCACGATCCGTGACGGCGTGCTGTCGGAGGCCGCGCCGCGGCGGCGGACGGAGGCGGCATGACGAAGTCCCGCCTGGCTGTGGGGCGGTCTCGCCTTGCGGTGGGGCGGTCTCGGCTGGCCGTCCGTGATCTGGTGTCCGAGGCCGTGGCCGGCATTCTCCAGCGACCGGCCCGGTCCGTCCTCACCGCGCTCGGTACCGTCCTCGGCGTCGGAGCGTTCATCTCGGTCCTGGGGCTCACCGGCACCGCCGCGTCCCAGATCGACGCGCGGTTCAACCTGCTCACCGCGACCGAGGTCGACGTCACCGACGTCGGACCCCGCACCGCGGCCGCCCCCGGGGTCGCCTTCCCCGCGGACGCCGACGCGCGCATCACGCGGCTCAACGGCGCGCTCGCCGCCGGTGTGTACTGGGACGTCCGCCTCGGTCCCGAGGAGGCGGTGCGAGCCGCTCCCGCGGGCGCGGCCGACCGCGTCGACTCCGGCGCCCAGGTGGTCGCCGCCTCCCCCGGAATCTGGTCGGCGACCGATGCCCGGTTCGTCCAGGGGCGCGCCTTCGACAGCTTCCACGAGGACCGGCGGCAGGCCGTAGCCGTGATCGGTGAGGGCACCGCGCGACGCCTCGGCATCACCACGCTGCGCACCCACCCCGCCGTCTTCATCGGCGGCACCGCGTTCACCGTGATCGGCATCCTCGAGGACGTCGAGCGGAAACCGGAACTCCTGCTGTCCGTCACGGTGCCGCGCTCCGTCGCCGAACGGACCTGGGGAGCACCGGCCGACGAGGGCGCCCGGATGCTCGTCGCCACCCGCCTCGGCGCGGCCGGTCAGCTCGCCCGGGAAGCGGCCGTGGCCCTGCGACCGGAACACCCCGAGTACTTCAAGGTGACACCGCCCCCGGACCCGCGCTCACTGCGCGGTGCGGTCGGCGACGACCTGAACCAGCTGTTCCTCCTGCTCGCCGGGGTGTGCCTCGTCGTCGGAGCGGTCGGCATCGCCAACACCACCCTGGTCGCCGTCATGGAACGCACCGGGGAGATCGGGCTCCGCCGCGCCCTGGGGGCCCGGGGGATCCACATCACCCTCCAGTTCCTGGCCGAGTCCGCGGCGCTCGGCCTCGTCGGGGGACTGGTGGGCACCTCGATCGGCACGGTGGCCGTCGTCTCCGTCTCGGCGGTGCGGCGGTGGACGCCGGTCATCGATCCGACCCACCTCGCGCTGGCCCCGGCGCTCGGCCTGGCCGCCGGGTTGCTCGCGGGGCTGTACCCGGCCTGGAGGGCGTCTCGGATCCCGCCTGTGGAGGCGTTGCGGCGGTAGGGGCGGGCGTCGGCTCATGCCGAAGGGGCGGTACGGGGATCCCCGTACCGCCCCTTCGGCATGAGCCGCGTTGTCCTACGTGGCGTTGTCGTACGTCGTGTCAGAGCACCTTCGACAGGAACGCCTGCGTCCGCTCGTGCTGCGGGTTCGTCAGGACCTCGCGCGGGTCGCCGGACTCGACGACCACGCCGCCGTCCATGAAGACCAGGCTGTCGCCCACCTCGCGGGCGAAGCCCATCTCGTGGGTGACGACGACCATCGTCATGCCGGACTCGGCGAGGTCGCGCATGACGTCCAGGACGTCACCGACCAGCTCCGGGTCCAGGGCCGAGGTCGGCTCGTCGAACAGCATCAGCTTCGGGTCCATGGCGAGGGCGCGGGCGATCGCCACGCGCTGCTGCTGGCCGCCGGAGAGCTGCGAGGGGTAGCTGCCGGCCTTGTCGGCCAGGCCCACGCGGTCCAGCAGCTCCCGGGCGCGCTCCCGGGCCTGGGTCCTGCCGATGCCCTTGACCTGGACCGGGGCCTCCATGACGTTCTCCACGGCCGTCATGTGCGGGAACAGGTTGAAGCGCTGGAAGACCATGCCGATGTCCCGGCGCTTCAGCGCGACCTCACTGTCCTTCAGCTCGTACAGCTTGTCGCCCTTCTGGCGGTAGCCGACCAGCTCGCCGTCGACGTACAGCCGACCGGCGTTGATCTTCTCCAGGTGGTTGATGCACCGCAGGAAGGTCGACTTGCCGGAGCCGGAGGGGCCGATGAGGCAGAACACCTCGCCGGTCTTCACCTCCAGGTCGATGCCCTTGAGGACCTCGACGGGGCCGAAGGACTTGTGGACGCCCTCGGACTTGACCATGGCGGGGGAGGGCTGCGTCATGCCGTGACTCCCTTGGGACGGCGCGTGGGAAGAACGGCGGCCCTGAGGCGCTGCATCGGCGTCGGCGGCAGCGTGCGGCTGGAGCCACGCGCGTAGTACCGCTCGATGTAGTACTGCCCCACGCTCAGGATCGAGGTCATGATCAGGTACCAGGCGGCGGCGAGGAAGTACATCTCGACCGTCGAGCCCGCGTTCTGGCCGATGTCCTGGGCCTGCTTGAAGAGGTCGGCGAACTGCACCGCCGAGACCAGCGAGGTGGTCTTCAGCATGTTGATGACCTCGTTGCCCGTGGGCGGCACGATCACGCGCATCGCCTGCGGGATGACGATCCGGCGCAGTGTCTTCACGTGGCTCATGCCCAGCGCGTGCGAGGCCTCCGTCTGGCCCTCGTCGACCGAGAGCAGACCGGCACGGCAGATCTCCGCCATGTACGCGGCCTCGTTGAGGCCCAGGCCGAGCAGCGCCGTCAGCAGCGGCGTCATGAAGGACGACCAGTAGTCCTTGTAGATCGGGCCCAGGTTGATGTACTCGAAGACCAGGCCCAGGTTGAACCAGACGAAGAGCTGGACCAGGACCGGCGTACCGCGGAAGAACCAGATGTAGAACCACGCGATGGACGAGGTCACCGGGTTCTTCGACAGGCGCATCACCGCGAGCAGGATGCCCCCGGCGATGCCGATCACCATCGACAGCACGGTGAGCAGCAGCGTGTTCCAGACACCGTCGAGAATGCGGCTGTCGAAGAAGTACTCGGGGATCGCACCCCAGTTGATCTTGCCTTGGGCGAAGGCGTAGACGACCGAGCCCAGCAGGGCGAGGGCGACGACCGCGGACACGTACCGCCCCGGGTGCCGGACCGGGATGGCCTTGATGGCCTCCGGCCCGGCGGGGGGCTTCGCGCCCGAACCGTCCGACTTGTGGACGTCAACAGTCACGTGTGGAGCCTTTCAGAGCCGAGTCGAACGGGGCCGGTTCAGGAACCGCCGTTGATCTTGGCCTCGGTGATCGCGCCGTCCGCGACACCCCACTTCTCGACGATCTGCTTGTACTCGCCGCTGTCGATGACCGCCTGGACGGCGGCCTGGAGCGCGTCACGCAGCTGGGTGTTGTCCTTGGCGACGGCGATGCCGTACGGGCCGGCCTCGACCTGGTCGCCGACGATCTCGAAGTACTTGCCGCCGCCGGCGTTCTTCACGGAGTACGCGGCGATCGGGAAGTCCGCGGAGACGACGTTCGCGCCCTTGGAGCGCATCCGGGTCTCGGCCTCGGGGTTGGTCGCGAAGTCCTCGATCTTGAGGGCCCCCTTGCCGTCCTTCTTGCACTTCGCCGCCTGCTCCTTGGCGAGGTCGTGGGAGAAGGTGTTGCGCTGCACGGCCATGGTCTTCCCGCACAGGTCGTCCCAGGTCTTGATGCCCTGGTCGTCGCCCTTGTTCGTGTAGAGGGAGACACCCGCGGTGAAGTAGTCGACGAAGTCGACGCCCGCACCGACCTTCTTGCCGGTGTCGGAGTCCACGCCCTCCTGACGGTCCTTGGTGTCCGTCATGGCCGACATGGCGATGTCGTAGCGCTTGGACGCCAGACCACCGATCAGGGTGTCGAACGTGGCGTTCTGGAACTCGAACTTCACACCGAGCTGCTTGCCCATGGCGGCGGCCAGGTCGGGGTCGATACCGACCGTCTTGCCGGAGCTGTCCTTGAACTCGACCGGCGCGTAGGCGATGTCGGAGCCGACCTTGACGACGCCCTTGTCGCGGATCGCCTGCGGCAGCTTGTCGGCCAGCGGCGCCGAGCTCGTGGACGCGTTGCCCGAGTCCTTGCCCTTGTCCTTGGTCTGGTCACCGCAGCCGGTGAGCAGCAGGGCGCCTGCGACCGCGATCGCACCGACCGCTGCCAGGCGGTTGTGCGTGGCGGTCGAACGACGGGTGGAGCTTGCGGTCATGGTGGGTTCCTCCGGCGGATGGGTGGAGTTGCCGATGGGGCGGACGGTCACCGATGGGTTCGGTGGCCGCCGGCTACCGATGGGTTCGGCGGCCGACTTGGCTTCTGGGTCGACGAGAGCACACGTCTTCGAGTGTCGCGACCTCGTGTGATGACGGCATCCTGCCATTCGGACGGAGGCGTTCGAGGTGCCGACCATGTCAAAATCGGATAACGGGTGACCCCCGAACCGCATCAGGTCGGTACATCCCGACCGCACCATCTGCGGGAATCTGTCCTTCCGGCCGGAAGATCTTCGGTGCGGCTTGGGGTGTGGGCGGTGTGTGGGTGGGGTGCGGCCGCGGTGTGGGTGCGGTGCGGGTGCGTGGCTGAGGGCTTTCGAGGGGTTGTCCGGATTACGTCCCGTGATTCATGTCATCGCCGTGCGGTGATCGATGATCGATTTGCGGTCCGCCATGTGACCTTGCGCCTATGGGACTCGTCGTCGGTGGTGTCCGTCCGGTAAGAAGGTTCTTTACACCCCTCATCCGGGGCTCAGGGCGCGTGTGCGGCGCGCCCGTCGCGTGCCGGTCCGTACGTATCCGTACGCATCGAACGATCAGGGCCGTACGCGGTGCCCGCCCACTTCTCAACCAGGAGTGGCCACCCTCAAACCATGAAGACCTAAGGGGTAGAACTAAAGTGGCAGCGGAGATCGTCAATCCTCGCAGCGACAGGGACAGCGATATGGGCCAGGACGGAGGGGTGGAACCCCTCGATCCCTTCGACCCCGCGTTCGCGCTGCACCGCGGCGGCAAAATGGCTGTGCAGGCCACCGTGCCGGTCCGTGACAAGGACGACCTGTCCCTGGCTTACACGCCCGGCGTGGCGAAGGTGTGCAGCGCCATCGCCGAGCAGCCGGACCTCGTCCACGACTACACGTGGAAGTCGTCGGTCGTGGCCGTCGTGACGGACGGTACGGCCGTGCTGGGGCTCGGTGACATCGGGCCCGAGGCCTCCCTCCCCGTGATGGAGGGCAAGGCGATTCTGTTCAAGCAGTTCGGTGGCGTCGACGCCGTGCCGATCGCGCTCGACTGCACCGACGTCGACGAGATCGTCGAGACCGTGGTGCGGCTCGCGCCGTCGTTCGGTGGCGTGAACCTCGAGGACATCTCGGCGCCTCGGTGCTTCGAGATCGAGCGGCGGCTGCAGGAGCGGCTGGACATTCCGATCTTCCATGACGACCAGCACGGGACGGCTGTCGTGACGCTGGCGGCGTTGCGGAACGCTGCGAGGCTGAGCGGGCGGTCGCTCGGGTCGTTGCGGGCGGTGATCTCCGGTGCCGGTGCGGCCGGTGTCGCGATCGCGCGGATCCTTGTCGACGCGGGGATCGGGGACGTGGCCGTCGCCGACCGCAAGGGGGTCGTGTCGGGGGACCGGGACGATCTGACGTCCGTCAAGCGGGAGCTGGCCGGGTTCACGAACAAGGCCGGGATCAGTGGGTCGCTGGAGGCCGCGCTGGAAGGCGCCGATGTCTTCATCGGGGTGTCCGGCGGTACGGTGCCGGAGCCGGCTGTTGCGTCCATGGCTGAGGGGGCGTTTGTTTTCGCCATGGCCAATCCGAATCCGGAGGTGCATCCGGATGTGGCGCACAAGTACGCGGCGGTCGTCGCCACCGGGCGGTCGGACTTCCCTAACCAGATCAACAACGTGCTGGCGTTCCCGGGGATCTTCGCGGGGGCGCTTCAGGTGCGGGCCTCTCGGATCACCGAGGGGATGAAGCTCGCGGCCGCGGAGGCGTTGGCGTCCGTGGTGGGTGATGATCTCGCCGCCGATTACGTCATTCCCTCGCCGTTCGACGAGCGGGTGGCTCCTGCGGTGACCGCGGCCGTGGCGGCGGCGGCTCGGGCCGAGGGTGTCGCTCGGCGCTGAGGTTCGTTGTGGTGGCCCCGTCCTGGGTGGGCGGGGCCGTTTTCTTTACCTTCGGGTGCGGCTGTTCGGGTGGTCGCGGTGTGCGATGCCTGCGGCGCGCTGTGCGGCTTCGGTGGGGGCGTGCGTAGCGCCTACGGGTGCGTTGTGGGTCGGGGCCGGGTCGGGGGGTGTCCGTCCTCGGTCCGGCGGTGCTGTGGCTTTTGGCTGTACTGCGTGTCGGACGCCGGCCGCTGCGGGCGGACACCCCCCGCCCCGTCCCCTTGCCGCCGTGGGCGGCTACTTCCGATCGCCGGGCGACCGGTGCTTGCCTAGGGGCGCGGGGAACTGCGCGACCAGCCACAATGGGCCTGCAGCCGCTCTACGACCTTCCGCGGCACCCCCATAGGCGCACGGCAACCACTCTCACCTCAGGGGCGCGGGGAACTGCGCGACCAGCCCCCACCCACCCGCAGCCGCTCCACGACCTCACACCGCACCCCGCGGAGCGCATCGCAAGAGGGCGTGTGTCACAGTGCCGCCTGGTTCCGTGGGGCGGGGGTGCCGCCTATCGTCGTCCGCATGTTCGCTGCCTATGCTGCTCGAATCGACCGTGACCAGCCGCTTTCCGGTTTGGAGTTGGGGGAGCGGCCGGCTCCCGAGGTGCGGCCCGGATGGAGTGTTGTCCAGGTGAGGGCCGCTTCGCTGAACCATCACGATCTGTGGTCCCTGCGGGGTGTGGGCCTCGCGGAGGACAAGCTGCCGATGATCCTCGGTTGTGATGCCGCCGGTGTGGACGAGGACGGCAACGAGGTCGTTCTGCACTCGGTGATCGGGCAGAGCGGGCACGGGGTGGGGCCGAAGGAGCCGCGTTCGATCTTGACGGAGCGTTATCAGGGGACGTTCGCCGAGCAGGTGGCCGTGCCTACGTGGAACGTGTTGCCGAAGCCCAGGGAGTTGTCGTTCGCGGAGGCCGCCTGTCTGCCCACGGCGTGGCTGACGGCGTATCGGATGCTGTTCACCAACGCGGGGGTGCGGCCCGGGGACTCCGTGCTCGTCCAGGGTGCGGGGGGCGGGGTCGCCACCGCGGCCATCGTGCTGGGGAAGGCCGCCGGGCTGCGGGTGTTCGCGACCAGCCGGGACGAGGCCAAGCGGAAGCGGGCCGTGGAGTTGGGGGCCGTGGAGGCGTTGGAGTCCGGGGCTCGGCTGCCGCAGCGGGTGGACGCGGTGATCGAGACCGTGGGTGCCGCCACGTGGTCGCACTCGGTCAAGTCGCTGAAGCCGGGCGGCACGCTCGTGATCTCCGGTGCCACGAGTGGGGACCGGCCCTCGCACGCCGAGTTGACGCGGATCTTCTTCCTGGAGCTCAAGGTCGTGGGGTCGACCATGGGGACCAAGGACGAGCTGGAGGATCTGCTGGCCTTCTGTGCTGCTGCCGGTGTGCGGCCCGTCATCGATGAGGTGCTGCCGTTGGATCGGGCCCGGGAGGGCTTTGAACGCCTGGCGTCCGGTGATCAGTTCGGCAAGATTGTGCTCAGCAATGAGTGAGAGTGTTTTTGGTGTACGGCGGCCGGTCCTGGAAGGGGCCGGCCGTTGGTGTTTGGTGGGGAGTCTTGTCAATCGTGGTTGACGGGTGGGGTATGTCAACGTAGGTTGACATCATGACCGAAGCAACGGATCTCGCCGAGCGGGCGGGTGATCGCGATCCCCGGGTCGGACTGCGGGCCGTCGCCGCGCTGCGCAGGCTGCTGGAGCAGTTGGAGGCGGTGCAGGTGCGCGGTGCGCGCAACCAGGGGTGGTCGTGGCAGGAGATCGCCGCGGAACTCGGTGTGAGCAGGCAGGCCGTGCACAAGAAGTACGGGAGGCATTGATGTTCGAACGGTTCACGAAGGACGCCCGGGACGTGGTGCGGGGAGCTGTCGAGCACGCGGAGGGGGCGGGTGTGCGGACGGTGGAGGCGGAGCATGTGCTGCTCTCTCTGCTCGACCGGCAGGGCAGTCGCGCCTCGTTCGCCTTCGCCGCGCTCGGGCTTGCCGAGCGGAAGGACGCGCTACGGGGCGCGATCGGGGAGGCGCGGCGGCGGGCGGGGCTGTCCCAGGCCGAGGCCGACGCCCTGGCGGGGCTGGGGATCGACGTCTCGGAGATCGTCGCCCGGGTCGAGGAGGTGCACGGCGTCGGAGCGATGTCCGGGGACCGCAAGGACAAGGGGTGGTGGTCGGGGCGCCGTTCCTTCGGACGGGATGCCAAGGACGTGCTGGAGAGGGCGCTGCGCATCGCCGTGTCCCGGCGTGACGGTCACGTCGGTGACGAGCACATCCTGCTGGCCCTGGCCGCCCGGCCCGGTGTCCCCGCCGAGGTGCTCGCCGATCATGGCGTCACTTATGAGGCGGTGGTGCGGGTGTTGTTCGGGGGAGGGCAGGCCAAGGCGGGCTGAGGGTCCTGGAGGGAGGAGAGGGGGAGGAGAGGGGGAGGGCGTGGGGTGAGTGGTGGCGGTGCGGTGTCGGTTGCTCGGCCTCACCGCCTGGTGGTCAAGGCTTCGGGGTGCGCAGTATCGCTCCGATGTGCGCTGCCGCTGTCGAGAGGTGGCGGCGGGTGTCGCGGAGTTGGTCGGCCGTGACGCCGTGGTCCCGGGCCGCGTCGCGGATGTCGTCGCGGAAGCGGTCGAGGAGGCGGTCCAGGTCGCGGGCCGGGTCGCCGGTGGAGTCCTCGTGGGCCCATGCCGGTTCGTACTCGGCGGGGAAGTCCTCCGGGGTGTGCGAGTACTGCGGTGAGTGCTCCGGGGGCTGCGGTGTGTCGGTTGTCGTGTCCGCGGGGGTGGCGGTTCCCCGGCCGAAGCCGAAGTCCTTTCCGAACTCCTTGCCGTAGTCCTTTCCGAACTCGCCGAACTCCTTGGCCAGTTCGGTCAGGCCCTCCCGTACGCCGGTGGGCCAGTCGCCCCGGGCGAAGTGGTCCTGCACCTGCTCCTGGACCCGGCGGGCGATGCGCTGCACCTCCTCCTGGGCCTGTTCCCTGGCCCGGTCCTGGGCCTCCTTGGCCTGGCGGCGGGCGCGCTGGGCCTCCTCGCGGGCCCGGCGGCTCTCGTCCTTGGCCCGCCTGGCCTGCTCCTTCCACTCCTGCTTGACGCGGCGCATCTCCTCCTTGGCGGCACGCCAGGCTTCCTTGTCGGTGTGGTCGGTGAAGTCCCCGAACGCACCGCCCGGTTCGCCGGAGGGCCTGGAACCGGTGCCCTGGCGGGCCTCGGAGGCCGCTGCCCGCATCTCGCGTCGCAGGTCGCCCGCCGCGCCGCGCACATCGGCCCGGATCTCCGCGGCGAGTTCCGCGACCGACTCGCGGATCTCCAGCTCCAGGTCGGCCAGTTCGCCGCTGCGGTCGGCCAGTTCGGCGCGGCCGGCGTCCGTGATGGCGTACACCTTGCGGCCGCCCTCGGTGGTGTGGGTGACCAGGCCCTCGGCCTCCAGCTTGGCCAGGCGGGGGTAGACCGTGCCCGCGGAGGGCGCGTACAGCCCCTGGAAGCGTTCCTCCAGGAGGCGGATCACCTCGTAGCCGTGGCGCGGGGCCTCGTCCAGCAGCTTCAGCAGGTAGAGGCGGAGGCGGCCGTGGGCGAAGACGGGGGACATGTCAGAGCACCTTCTTGTCGGTCGTGCCGTCGGCCGGGGCGTCGGTCGAGCCGTCGTCCTGGCCGGAAACGGAATTGTCCCCCGAGGTGTTCTGTGCTCCGTGCGCCGGGTCGTCGGTGGACGGCACGGTGTCCTGCGGCTGCGGCGGTGCGTCCCATGGCTCCTCCTCGTCCTCCCGGGGCGGGCGGCCCAGGAGGGCGATGGAGCCGGAGATGGTGGTCGCGCGCAGCTTGCCGGTGCCCGCGCCGAGACGGCCGGTGACCTTGTGGGCGCCCCACTGGCCGTGCACGCGCAGGCCGTCGAAGGCGTTGGAGATGGTGCCGCTCGCGGTGTTGGCCTCGACCTCGGCGTCGGCGGGCTGGGGCAGCCGGATGGCGATCTCGCCCGAGACACTGGTCAGCCTGATGTCCGTGGGCCCGTCCGGATCCAGGTCGACGATCATGGAGCCGCTCACCGAGTCCGCCCGCACCGACGGGCCGGAGCCCTCGACGACCGTCAGGTCGCCGGAGACGGAGTTGAAGCGGAGGTCCCCGGTGACGGCCTGGGCCTCCAGATTCCCGGAGACCGTGTCGGCGCGCACCGGCCCGGAGAGCCCCACGAGGGTCGTGTCGCCGGTGACGCCCTTGACGACCGACTGCCCGCGCAGACCGGAGACGACGGCTCCCGCGTCGACCACACCCACCTCGACGCGGGTCTCGGCCGGTACGGCGAGGGAGACTACCGCGCTCCGGCGCCAGCCCTTGCGGTCGAGCCACTTGAGGAAGCCCTTCCAGGGCAGGTCCTCGTACGCCACCGTGAGCGTGCCGCCCTCCTGGGTCACCACCAGGGGTGGCCCCTCGATCTCGGAGACCTCCAGGCGTGCGGAACCTTCGTCCGTGCCCACCACGTTCACCGTTCCACTGACGATGCGTACGTGAAGGGTCGTGACGGGATCGTCGAACGTGAGCTTCGTGGGCTCCGTGACGGACCACTCGGGCATGGTGCAGACCTCCCCGTCGCAACGCGCCATATCGCGTCTTCGTGTAATTCACGATATATCGCGGACACGGAAAGTCAAGACACTCTTTTTGATGTGACCAAAAGGGACTAATCGCCCTAATGTGTGATCATGCCCTCGCGAGCCTTCCGTCCCGGTCCTGTCGGCCCCGCGCCCGGTGCCCTGCTGCTCTGCCGGTCGGAGCCGGGCTCCGTCGCCCCCGCCGCCCAGTTGCTGCGCGAGCGCATGGTGCTCGCACCGTCGGGCGGGGAGTGGAGCGTTCTCGTCCCCGAGGGCAGGCCGTGGCTGCACGGTGAGGAGCCCGTCGACCGGGTGCTCACCGGCTGGGCCACCGCGCTCGCCGTCGCTGCCCCCTGGCCCGTCCTGGCCCTGTGGTGGGACGCCGACCGCGCCGGCTACACCCTCGCCTCCGGCTTCCGCCGCCCCGTAGGCTACGTCTGGCTCGCCAACGGCACCCCGGCCGGCGAGGACGAGGCCATGGGCACCTTCGCCGCCCGTCTCGGCCTCGACCCGGTCCTCGACCTCCAGTCCCTGGAGCGGCTGACGAGACCGGACCCGGACGCCGACGCCCGCGCCCGTCTACGAGGCCTGCTCGCCGTCCTCACACGCGTGGGAGTCGCCCTCCCGGCCGGCCTCGCGCCCGGTGAGCCCGCCGGCCGCCTCAGGGAGCTCGCCCGCGTCCGGCCGGACGCCCTCCCGATCGAACCGGGCGGCCGGCGCGACATCGTGCGCGCGGGACTGGACGTCGTCGAGGACAGCCCCCTGGGCCCTTGGCTCCCTCGCACCGGCAGCCCCGGATCCCGCGCCCTGGCCCTCGCCCAGGTCACCGTCGGCCTCCCCCTCGCCGCCTGGGGCGTACGACGGCACAGCGGCGGCTGGATCACGGCCGGGGCGCTGCTGGTGGCCCACGGCGCGCTGGGACTGGCGTACGGCCTGGCCGTCCCGCGCGACTGACGGGGCGTGGAAGGAGTGCGCAGGGGGTGCGTCGTACGCGGTACACGCGTGTGAGGGACGTACACGAAGAGCGGGACCCCGCAAGGGTGTCCCGCTCCGCAGGCCTCCTACGAGGATCTACTCGTCATCCTCGTCGTCGTCCAGCCGCGCCAGCCACGTCGCCAGCCGCTCCACGGGCACCTCGAAGTCCGGATTCAGATCGACGAAGGTCCGCAGCTGCTCGGCGAGCCACTCGAAGGTGACCTCCTCCTCGCCGCGCCGCTTCTCCAGCTCTTCGATGCCTCGGTCGGTGAAGTACATGGACGGTGCTCCATAGGTTTTGAACGAAGGTCGGAGGAAGGATTGGTTCTGAGACAAGGATAGAAGCGCCCGACGCGGCCGGACGCGCGAGTCGGCGCTGTCCTGAGGAGGCGTGCGCAGGCGGGCCGCTCACTGGGTATGTCCTACGAGATGGTGACGCGCCCGGCACGGGAACGGGGGTGCGTGGGGGATACGGGGAGGGAGACGGTGGATGGGCGAATTGGATGATCTGCCCGACAGCGAGCAGCCGCCTTCCGGTCCCGCCGTACTTCCCGATCTCCTGGCGCTGAACCTCGCGGACCTGCGGACCATTCAGCATCCGGTTCTCGCCGAGGTGCTGGAGGAGCTGAGGGACCGGGCGGTCGAGCCGACCGAAATGCTGTGGGGTTTCAACAACTCGTTCTGATGCTTTCTCCCGTCGGGGGCGGATGGTTCCGGCCGTTCCGTCGGTCTAACAGGACACCTTCCGACGCGCGCGTTTGTGGCGCGGAGAATGCAGGGAAGGGCGCCTTGGACGGCCGTGCACAGGGGGGTGCTCAGGTGTCCGACGCGGTGATCGCTGGATCGTCGACGCCAGTGCCGAGCCCCACTCCCTTTCGCCAGTTCATTGTAAAGATGTACGGACAATGTAACCTCTCGTGTCGCTATTGCTACTTATATGCCGGTCCGGATCGCACCTGGCAGGATCGCCCCGCCGCCGCGTCACCCGTAACCCTGGAGCGCACTGCCGGTCGTATCGCCGAACACGTGGCGACACACCGCCTGCGATCGGCCTCACTGGTCATGCATGGCGGAGAGCCCCTGATCGCCGGAGCGCACACGCTCGCGCGGTTCGCGGCGGATGTACGGCGCCGAGTTCCCGACTCGTGTGTCGTGCACCCGACCGTCCAGACCAACGCCACCTTGCTGACCGAGCGCCGCATCGCCGTCCTCGCCCGTCAGGGCATACGCGTGGGCATCAGCCTCGACGGTGGACGCGCCGGCCACAACGCACAGCGAGTCGATCACGCAGGGCGTCCGTCCTGGCCCGCCGCGGCACGCGGCGCGAGGCTGCTGGCCGACCGGTTTCCGGAGTCGTACGCCGGCATCCTCACGGTCGTGGATCCGACGACCGACCCCGTCGAGTTGTACGAGTCGCTCCTCGAACTGCACCCACCCGCCCTGGATCTGCTGCTGCCCCACGGGAACTGGTCCGCCCCGCCGCCGCATGTGGCTGCGACGCTCACGGGTGGGGGAACCGCCCTCTACGGTGACTGGATCTGTGCGGTTTTCGACCGGTGGTGGCAAGGATCGCGACAAGAGACCGGAGCGCGGAAAGAGACCAGAGTGCGGTTGTTCGAGGAGTGCATCGCGCTGCTGCTGGGGCTGCCCTCGGGCACGGAGTCCCTCGGGCTCGCACCCTTCGACGCCGTCGTGGTCGAGACGGACGGATCCATCGAGCAGGTCGATTCCCTCAAGTCCGTTGCCGCCGGTGCTTCCCGGACCGGCCTCGATGTCTTTCGGCACAGCTTCGATGACGCGTTGCACCACCCCGGCGTCGCCGCACGGCAGGCCGGAGCCGCCGCTCTGGGGGCGCGGTGCCGGGCATGTCCGCTGGTGTCGGTGTGCGGCGGCGGTCACTACGCCCACCGCTACCGGGCCGGGCACGGCTTCGCCAATCCCTCGGTCTACTGCTCTGATCTGCAGAAGTTCATCCGGCACGTTGCCGGGAGACTTTCCGAGGCGGCGGACACCGCAAGGGCTGCCGCCGTACCCGTCGGAACTCCCTTCCCCCGAGGAGACTCCCGGTGATATCGGCGGTCCTTCCCGAGGCTTCGTTGCGTGAACTGGGGCGTACGGCAGGCAGTCCCGACACGCTCGCCCTGCTCGTCCGCGATCAGCACACGCGTCGGCTGCTCCTGCTGCGAGCCGTGCTGGATGCCGTCGAGGCTGCCGATGCGCGTGTCTGTCCGAGGCCCGTGCGTGCCCGTCTGCGGGAGGACTGGGCCCTGCTGGAAGCCGCGGACCGGTCGGGAGGGAGCGCCGGTGCGGGGGCATGGCCGGGGGCGGGTCTCAGGGCTTCGGCTGCTCTGGACCGGCTCCTCTACCCGCTGGTCGGGCCGTGGGCTCGGAACTGCCTGCGTTTGCTGGGGGGTGGGGCGGAGGAAGGTGACGGCGGCGACGACGCGTCCGGGGAGGGGGAGGGGTGCGTGCGGCTGCTTGAGCGTGATCTCGCCCATTTCAGCGCGCTCGCGGTGGCGGCGGCTGTCCGGGCGCGGGTGCCGTTCGCGGTGCGGCTCGTGGCGCGTGACGGCGTTCTGGTCATTCCCTCGCTGGGGGTGCTGCGGACGGCTGATGCGGGGGAGGTGCCAGTCGATGTCGCCCTTCGGGGGGAGCGGGTGACGTTTCGGCAGCCGGGCGCGGCGGCGGCAGACACCTCGGTCCGTCTGAACGCGGATGGCACGACCGTGCGGTCCGACACGGCCGCGTGGACCCCGGCGTACGCCTTGCCCGGTCTGGTGCCGGGCGCATCGGCCGTCCCGCTCGACGACGCCGATCCCTACCGTGTCGCCGGGCCTCAGGCCCGTCAGCAGGACCCGAGTGGTCCCGCGCACGTCGATCGAGCGGCGTGGGCCGGATGGCTGCGTTCCTGGGCGGGGACTGCGGCACTGCTGCGGCTCGGGGGTGGGCATCGGGTGGCGGAGGCCGTGGCTGTTCTGCGGTGTGTGGTGCCGTTGGCCACGCCCGACGTCTTGACCGCACAGACGCGCAGCACCGGGAGTTGCAGTGGGACCCGGAGGGAGGCCTTCGGCGCCGTTCTCAGCAGTTTTCCGCCCAATCCGGTCGCCTTCGCCGCGACTTTGGTGCACGAGATACAGCACGCCAAACTGGCGGCATTGAGCGAGATGGTGGTGTTGCATCACGCGGGGCCGGAGGAACGGTTCTTCGCTCCTTGGCGTCCCGGGCCGAGAAGGCCGTACGAAGCTCTCCTGCATGGGGTGTACAGCCACCTCGCACTTTCGGACTTCTTCCAGCGATGCGCTCTCGCCAGGGCGATGCCGCCCCTCCAGCGGGAGTTCGCATGGGACCGGCACGCGCGCCACCGGGAGCAGGTGAGAGCGGCACTCCCGGCGATCACCGAAGCGGATCATCTGACGCCCGCGGGGCGCCTTCTGGTCGACATGCTCACTGAAGAGGGTGCGCGCATGGACGCGGACCCACCACCTGCGAAAGTCCGCGAGAACGCTCGGACATACGTAGATCGGCTGCATCGGCAGTGGAGGCTGAAAAATGCTGCACCAAGTGGGTGATGGGGGGTGCCCTTACGTTTGGTTGATCGTTCCCGCGCGCATGCAAGATCACGAACAATGAGGCGAGTGGACGGACGGTAGGGCCGTGGAGCCGCGCGGGCGGTAGCACCGTGTGGCTCCACGCGGCTGAATGCGCCCTTTTCCGGCACCGTGCCCGCCTTTAGACTCGCGCACGGGCACCGAGTGCCTCGACGGGGGAGGTCGATGCATGTCTGGCATCCGCACGTCAGTTGCGCCGCCTGACGGGCGTGCGACCAGAGAGACTGTCACGATCAGTTTCGCCGGGTTCAACAGGGCTTGGGCGGCTTGGATCGGGGACCGGTTGGAGCGGCGCGGTCGCCGTGTCGTGTATGCGCGGTGGGACGCTCCGCCAGAGGTTCCGCTCATTGACCTATTGGAGTCTCTGAAGCTTGCTCAAGGACGGATTCTGATCGTCGTCAGCGAGTGGTATTTCCAGCTGGGACCTCGTACGCATGAGGAGTGGAACAACGCGCTTCGGCAGGTCGTAGCGCCCGACCCGGAGAAGTTCGCGGCAGTGTCGGTCACTACAGCTCCGGTGCCGACGGCCACTGCTGTCCTTGCTGCTTTCGATCTGATCAACGTGGGTGCGGAGGAAGCCGAGCGACGTCTGCTGGATCGGCTCGACATGCTTGGTGAACCTGTGCTGGAGCCGGTTGGTGGCGTGCGGCGCGGCCCACGCTTTCCGGCAGCCATGCCGGAGGTCTGGGGCCGGGTCCCTCGGCGCAACACTCGATTCACGGGCCGTGAATCGCTGTTGAACGACGCCTATCACCTGTTGCAGAGCGCCGAACCGGGAGCCGGAGTCCTGACCCTCCATGGGATGCCAGGAGTGGGTAAGACCCAGCTCGGGGCGGAGTACGTCTATCGCTTCGGGTCGGAGTACGACGTCGTGTGGTGGGTCAACTCGGAGACGCCGGCCACGTATCGGCGTCGACTCGCCGAGCTTGCGCCGAGGCTCGGGTTATCGACAGGGGCCGATTACGGCGAGCGGCTGCGCGCGGTGGCTGACGCGCTGCGTCGAGGTGAGCCTTATGCCCGGTGGTTGCTGATCCTGGACGGTGCGGATGAACCGGGGCAGATCTCGAACCTTGTGCCTACCGGGCCGGGGAACGTCCTGATCACCTCGCGGAATCCGGATTGGCGGCAGTACAACAGTCAGTTGATGGAGGTGCCGGTCTACTTGCGCGATGAGTCTGTGGCCTTCATTCGTCGGAGGGCCCCGCGATTGACGGATTTGGACGCCGGTCAACTGGCCGAGGCGTTGGAGGATCTGCCGCTGCTTCTGGACCAGACGGCCGGCTGGCTGGACGACTCCGAACTGTCTGTGCCGGACTACATCGCAATGCTGGAGGGTGGTATCGACCGAAGCATGGTGAGGGTTTCAGAGGACTCTCCTACGGCGTTCCAACAGGCATGGTCCATCCTCTTGAGGAAGCTGAGGCAGACCGTTCCCGAGTCGGTCGACCTGTTGCAGTTGTGCACGTTCTTCGCGCCCGGGTTTGTCCCTGCTGGCCTTCTCAGGCAACTGCCGTTGGAGGAACTGCCTGAGAGGGTTGCAGGATTGCTTGGGGACCCCTCCCTGTGGATCAAGGCGGTCAACCAGTTGCGCCAGTACTCGGTGGTCCGCGTGGAGTCGCACGAAACGGTCACTGATGAGGACGCCTCGCCCGGTCAGTCCTTCTATCTACACCGCATGGTGCACCAGATCGTGCACCAGGGCGTGTCGGACGAGGACGGTCGCATCTTCGTCGATGTAGTGCGGCGCGCTCTGGTGGCTGCTGACCCTCGGAGCCCCGATGACTCTCGATCTTGGGACAAGTACGCGGAGATCGTGCCCCACCTCAAGTATGCGGATGTGCTCCAGAGTAAAGACCGTTCCGTCCAGCGTCTGGTGCTCAATTGCCTTCGCTACATGTATAAGTCGGGTGAGGTTGCGGCAGGGCTCAAGCTCGGTGTGTTGGCCATGAAGACCTGGCGGGTTCTGTTGGGTGATGGGCATCCTCACTTCTCGGAATTGGGTCATCACTACGCCAACCTTCTACGGGGCGTGGGTGATTACCGGCACGCGGAGGAAGTAGGGCGTTCGGTCGTCGAGTCGCTTCGGCGACACGGCAAGGACCAAGGCTTGGAGGTCGTGCGTGCAACCAATGGCCTGGCGGCTGACATGCGTGGTCTTGCTCGCTACGGGGAAGCTCTGGAGCTCTCCGAGTGGCTCGTCTCGGCGTGGCGTGACCTTCGTGGTGAATCGGATCCCATGACCCTGAGGGCGCAGAACAACCTGGCGGTCTCGCTGAGGTGCTTGGGTCGTTATGAAGAAGCTATGGAAGTGGATCGGAAAACTCTGGGACTGCGTACAGAGGGTTTGTCGGCGCGACATCCAGATACTCTTGACTCGGGAATCTCGTATTCCCTTGACCTGCGTCTCCTGGGGCGGTATGGCGAAGCTGAGTCCATCCAGAGGGATGTCCTCAAAGAGTTGCGCAGAGTCCTTGGCTCTGACCGGTCCTTGACACTGTACGGAGAGTACAACCTGGCTTTGTGCCTCTATCGCAGTGGCGACCGGAGTCAAGCCGGCCCGTTGCTTGCCCGGGTAGTGGAACGTGGAGAGCGTGTGCTCGGCGACACGCATCCGAATACGTTGATCTTTGCCGCAGCTCTAGCATGTTTCACTCGCGAGCACGGTGATATCGACCAGGCAAGGGCGGTCAGCGAGTCCGTGCTTGCGCGTTACGAATCACTGCACTTGCAAGGGCACCCATTTGTCGCCGGAAGCCGCTCCAACCACTCCTTGATTCTCTGCAATGTCGGAGAGCGAGATCGGGCACACGAAATGGCCGAACGCGCCCTGGCTGACATGACCGCAGTAGTAGGTGAGCGCCACCCCTGGGCCCTCGGCTGTGCCATCAACGCATCCTTCGTCCGTAATCTCTCGGGTGACCCTGAGGCCGCAGCAGAACTTGGCAAGAGCACGACCGCCGGAGCCGCCGAGACACTGGGGCGCACCCACCCTCTGACCCTCTCTGCTCGCATCGCTCTCGCAGCCGATCTCCGAGACTTGCGGGATCGAAAGCAGGCCGAAAAAATCGAACAGGAAGCGTTGTCGGACCTGTCCGCGACTCTTGGTCCTCAACATGTCCACACGGTCGCTGCCCGTTCCCGTAAGCGCCCCTACTGGGACTTCGAGCCTTTGACTGTGTGAAAGGCGCGGTGTCGGTTCCCGGTGCGCATGATCTCTCGCGTGCCGGGGAATGACCCAGTTCTCTCAACTGCCGCACGCTATACGAGAGTTAGTCAGGGGGACGTGTGGTGATTTTGGTGGGACCTGTTCCGGAGGGGGCCGACGGGCCCATTCCTGTCGTAGTCGAAGCGGACCTGGCCGGCGAGTCACTCGACGACCTGGATGCCATCTACGGCGATGAGAAGACCAGAGACGGCGGCTCCACCCGTCGTGTCGTCCAGGTCGCTCAAGACGCCTACACCGAGGGCCTTGACCTGGCCCGGCGCTGTGCGTCCCAAGCCGTGCGGCGGTTCGGGGAGATGGCGGAGGAACTGCGGCCGGACGAGATCGAGATGCAGTTGGCCATCAAAGTCGACGCCGGCGTGGTGGCGTTGGTCAGGAGCGGAGCAGAGGCTCAGCTCCAGGTCACCTTCAGGTGGCGGACCGCGGGTGCCTCCGGGGCGCTATCGGGCAGCGGAGGGGGAAACGACTCGTGAGTCGTGCGGCGGAAGGCGTGCACATCCTGCCCTACAGCCGGGTCGTGGGGCAGGACGATCTCAAGCTGGCACTGGAACTCAACTACGTGTCGCCCCCCATCGGGGGTGTGCTCATGGCGGGAGCGCGGGGCACCGCCAAATCCACTCTCGTACGGGCTTTCGCCCTCATGGTGCATGAGGAACTGCCCGTCACGCTTCCCATCAACGCCACCGACGACCGGGTGGTCGGTGGCTGGGAACTCGACGCTCTGATGCGCGGCGAACCCCGGCCGCAACCGGGGCTGTTGGAGGAGGCCGCGGAGAAGGGGCTGCTCTACATCGACGAGGTGAACCTCCTCGACGACCACCTGGTCAACATCATCCTCGATGTCGTCTCGACCGGGGTGCTGTCGGTGCAGCGGGAGGGGCTGGCCACCGCCAAGCAGTTGTCCTTCGGGCTGGTGGGGACGATGAATCCTGAAGAAGGCGGTCTTCGGCCGCAGTTGCTGGACCGGTTCGGGCTCATGGTCGCCGCCAGTCAGCTGGACACGGACGCCCGTCATCGGACGATCCGGACCGTGCTCGACTTCGAGGAGGAGCTGACACGGAAGGAGTCCGTCTGGCTGGAGCAGGCGGCGCGTGACGACAGCGCGCGGCGGGACCAGTTGGAGCGGGCCAGAGACCGGGTGCCCGGCACGCCGATCCCCGAAGACGTGGTGCGGCTGTGCGCCCGGGCCGCCGAACGCGTCGCGGCCGTCGGTCAGCGTGGCGAGATCGTGGCGACGCTGGCGGCTCGCGCGTTGGCCGCGTTGGAGGGCGCGGACGAGGTGGTGCCCGGCCACCTGCTGCGGGTTCTGCCCATGGCCTTTCGGCATCGTCGGCCGGAGACTGCCCATGGGGGAACGTTCGAATGGGGGCCCGAGGACGAGTCCCGCGTTGAGGACCTCTTCGAGCCGGCCTGAGCCGCCATGCCCACCGAGCCGCCCCACGGGGCCGACATGCCTGCTGAGAATGTGCCGTCGACGGAAGTCGAGGAGCCCGACGAACTCGCTGTGAGGCTATGCCATGCCCTCGTCTGTGCCGCTGTCGACCCAGCGCTGTCCGGAGTGCTGCTCTTCGACCTGGAACCGCAGTTGCTCGACCCGGTGGCGCGTCTCTTCGCGCGGATACTGACCGGCGAACCTCGCTCTCCCGGGCCGCCGGTCATGCTGAGTGCCGCCAGCCGGGACGAGGACCTGTGGACACGCCCCGTGCTCCAACGGGGGGACGACGGCCTCTTGTTCCGCATGGAGCCAGGCCCGCTGATCGAGACGGACGGTCGGTCCGGGCCGCCCTCGCTGGTCGTCGTGCCGGACCTGACCAGGCTCAGCGTCGCCGGGATGCGGGCCGCGGTCCAACTGCTGGGCGCCGACGTGACCGTGGTGGAGTACGGGGGACTGAGCCATCGCGCTCGACCGCGGGCTCGTTGGCTGGCCGCCTGCCGATCCGCCGACGCGGGACGTCCCACCGGTCATCTGCTCGACAGGTTCGCCCTTCGTCTGCCTGCCTCCGGTCTCCGGCTGCCGACGGCCGACCACCTGCTCGGGATGCTTCCACCGACCTGGCTGGACATCGCACGCGACGCCCAGGATGCGTTGGTGCCGACCGCTGCCGTCAGCGACGAAGCCCTGGACCGCGTACACGAGTTGCTCGGGCCGGAGAGCAATATGCGCAGGGAGCTCTCCCTTGCACGACTCGCTCGTGCCCTGGCCACGCTCGATGGTGAGGGGACAGCCACCAGTGAGCACTGCGCGGCGGCGGCCCGGCTGATGGGGCTTGCCGTTGCGGAGGGGGCCGGGCGTGCGGAACCGACCGGCGATGCCTCGGGCTCCGCGTCGCGGTCGCCCCACCCGAGCAACCGGCCGTCGGAAGGCATGGGAGCACGGCGGCAGCCAGGACAGGACATTCCCGGTGCCGCTGAAACCGGTCAGCCGCTGCTGGAGACCGAGCCGGCCGAAGGGGTCGGAGCGGGACGTGGCGGCGTTCAGACCGTTCTCGCCACTCCGTATCCGGAGGACGAGGCCGAGGCGTTGCGGGACTTCGCTCCGTTGCGCAGCCCTTGGCAGCGTACGGCCGGGTCGGCCTCCCTGCTCGGGGTGGTGATCGGGACGCGGCGGGCCACGGACCTGAGCGACATCGCTCATGTGCGTACCGTGCGGGAGGCCGCCGTGCACCAGCGCATCCGGCGGACAAAGCGGTTCACGGTCTCGCCCGTCGACCTGCACAGCCATGTCCGTGCCAGCTCCCCGGAACACATGCTCGTACTGCTTCTCGACCACACCTGTCGGGGCGGTGACTGGGACTGGCAGGACACGCTCACGCCGTTCTTGGAATGGGCGTACACCAGACGCGGCGCCGTCCACATCATCGAGGTGGGGAGTGCGGAGACCGGCAATGAACTGCGTGCCGAGTCCTTCGCGGCACGCAGTGTCCTCGATCCCAGGATCCTGCCCGCGCTGTACCGGCCGGTGGGGCGGGCGAGCCCGCTCGCGGACGGTGTGGAGCAAGCGGTCCAAGCACTGCGTAGGTCCTTCCGGCAGCACGGCAACAGCCTCACCGAGGCATGGCTGGTCGTGGTGACGGACGGCAGGGGCAATGTGCCACTGAGGGCTAGCCGCACAGGGAGGTTGAGGAGTCCGGTGGGGACCGAGGGCGTGGAGGACACCCTGAAGGCCGCCGCCGGTGTCAGCGCCATGGACCGGACGCGGCTGCGGGTCGCCGTGATCGACGCGGGGCGGGAACCGTACGGGAGCTTGCCGTTCTCGCTCGCGGAGGCGCTGGGCGGCGCGGTGCTGGAAGGGCCGTCGACGCGCGTCCGGACGCGCGGGGGAGGCGGTGCCGGTGAGCGGTGAGCCGCCGCGTGCCGCCCGCTGGCTCACGGGCACCGGTACCGCGATACGGCGGGCCGCGTTCCCCGCGTTGCAGTCGGCCGCCAGGCGAGAATCCGCCGCCGTACTCCACTTACGCCGCCCGTCCGGGCCGCCCTCGGGAACGGGCAGCGGTCCAGGGCGGCCGTACGAGCGCCTGGAGGACGGTTGTGCCGTGCTGCGGGTGGTCCGGGCCGTGGGCGCGGGCGGGTACGACGGGTACCAGCTCCAGGGAGCCTGTGGCGACCTCACGGTCACCTGCCGGACCGGACCGACCCGGCTCATGGCGCCCGCCGTCAGCCTGGGCACGCTCCAGGAGAAGGGCGAGTTCCCGTCCGAGACCCTGCGAGCGATCCAGCACTGGTCGGCGAACCAGGGCGAACTCGCCGAGTGGATCAACCGAATACGTCAACGGCACGGCGAAGGACTGCGCCTCATCGTGTGGGACGACACCGGATTCGAGTTGCCCTGGGAACTGTTCTGGGTGCCTGCCGACGAACAGCACGGATTGGGCGGCGGGTTGCTGGGCGCCCTGCTCGTCATGGCGCGCTGGACCACTGTCCATGGTGAGGACGAGGGGTTGCCGCGCGAGACCGGCCCCTGCCGCGGCCGGGTCCTCGCCTACCTTCACGAGGACATGACCGATGACGGCAGCGTCTTCTCGCCGTACGACCACGCGGTGCACGACACGATGACACCGTTCCTCCAGGCGCTGGACCTTCCCATGCCCGACGATCGCACCGGGCTCGTCTACATGGGGTGTCATGGCACATACGGCGAGGCCGTCATGCGACTGACGCTCGGAGACCGGACGTGGGCGGAGTTCAACACCCGGGACATGCACGTGCTGCGCGAGGACCGCTCGCTGGTCTGCCTCAACGCCTGCCACTCGGGCCGCTTCGTGCCCAACCACGTCCAGGGCGAGGAGGCGCTGCGCGGATTCGCCGAACTCTTCCTGCGCAAAGGCGCGGGTGGCTGCATCGTCACCGCCGGCAAGGTCGGAGATCAGGAGGCGCGGGCGTTGGTGCGCCGCCTCCTCAAGGAGGTCGCGGCTCGACCCGACCTCCCCATCACCGAGACACTGCGGGACTTCCGTGCGCGCGCGGTCCAGGACTTCGGCACACTGGCGGCCATCCCCACGACGCGCAACGATGACGGACAGGTCGACAAAGTCGGACAGAAAAGGGTCCTGCGGCTGCTTTACGCGTTCATGTTCCACTACTACGGGCATCCGCGCACCACTCTGCGGCTCGTCGCCGGCGAGGAGCACAGTGCCGGGGGAGGGGACCCATGGTGAACCTCGACGAGCACCCGCTCCTCATCGAACCCGTCGTGGCCTGGCCACGGGTCGCCGAGACGGAATGCGACTACCTCGTCACCGTCGATCTGCGCGGCCCGCTCCCGGAGGGCTCGGACCCCGAACGGGTGTGGCCCTACCCGGAGGAGGAGTTCACCTTCACCGTCGCCCTCGACGGTTCCCCGTACTTCGTGTGCGCCGTCCTCGACGAGCCCAGTGTCGTCCTGCACCGCTTCGGCGGCACTTACGGCCCCGCCCATTTCAAGGTCTCCACGGGGCGGGCCACCGGCCACGGCGCCCTGTGGCTCACGGTCAGCAACCAGTGGGGCGTGCCCGTCCGCAAGGCCGAACTGCGGTCCGAGGTCCGGGAACGCGAGCCGGGGCGGGCACCGGCGGCCCGACTGGCCGAGGTGATGCGACAACGAGCCTCGTTGGTACGGCCGTCGGAGCGGACCGGCGACAGCTCTTGGAGTCAGGAGCCGGTGGCGGGTATGCGGGTCGCCGATATCCGGTCTACGGCGACTCCCGGCCCGGATACGCCGTCGTCGACCGCGCCACATCGGCGGCTGCGCCTCGGCAGGCAGACGATCACCATCAGCTTCACCCCCTTCGACCAGGACTGGGCCGACTGGATCAGCCACCGCCTGGAACAGCGCGGACACCGTGTCGTGCCCCAACGCTGGGATCCGCCGCGGGACGCGTCGCTCGCGGAGTCGCTGCGCGACCTGCTCCTCGCCCCGGGGCCGGTTCTGTTGCTTCTCAGCGATCAGTACCTGCTGTCCGGTACGCACAACGACGCTGAGTGGGACTCGGCCCTGCGAGAGGTACTCGTCCCTGAAGCCGAGCGGGTCGCTGTGGTGTCGGTGGCCCCCTCGCCCCCGCAGGCGTTCGCCCTCGATGCCATCAGCCTCTACGACGTCAGCGCCGACGAGGCCGAACGCCGACTCCTGGGCCGGCTCGCGCTGCCCGCCGACCCGGAACCGCGCTCCACCACCGGCGCCGCCGACGAGCCGCCCTTCCCGGTGCACACACTCCGGGTGTGGGGCAGGATTCCGGAACGCAACGAGCGGTTCACCGGCCGGGTCGCCCTGCTGAACACGGCGTACGAGCGACTTCAACGCGAGAACAGGGTCACTCTGTGCGGCCTGTCGGGCGTGGGCAAGACGCAGTTGGCCGCCGAATACGCCTATCGCTTCGCATACGGGTACCACGTCGTCTGGTGGATCAACGCGGGCAGCCGCGCCGCCTTCCGGCAAGGCCTCGCCGACCTGGCACCGGCGCTGGGGCTGCGCACGGGTACCGGTCACGGCGAGCGATACCGCGCGGTCCGTGAGGCGCTGCGCCGAGGGGAGCCGTATGGGCGCTGGCTGCTGATCCTGGACGGTGCGGACGACCCGGGCGAGGTCCGGGATCTCGTACCGACCGGGCCGGGACATGTGCTCATCACGTCCTGCAATCAGGACTGGGGCGACCACAACAGCGCGCTGGTCCAGGTGCCCGCCTACGATCGCGCCGAGTCTGTGGACTTCATTCGCCGGCGCGCGCCACGGCTGACCGATGATGACGCTCGAAGGCTGGCTGAGGCTCTGGCGGATCTGCCGTTGGTTCTTGACCAGACCGCCGGGTGGCTGGACGAGTCGGGCATGTCGGTGGCGGAGTATCTGGAACTCCTTGCCAGGGACTCCGCCACGGATGACCTTGTGGTGTCTCCTGATTTCCCCATGACGTTCCGGACCGCTTGGGCAGTCCTGTTGGAGAGGCTGCGGGCGGGCTGCCCGAACTCCGTACTGCTTCTGCGGTTGTGCACGTTCTTCGCACCCGATGCTGTGCCTTTGCGGTTGCTGCGGGAGATACCGGCCGACGGTCTGCCGCCTGCCGTAGCTCAACTGCTCACGGACACGGGTCGCTGGAACGAGGCCGTTGAGCAACTGCGCACGTATTCGGTGGTCCGTATCGAGCAACCGGCGCAGGATCCCGAGGGGGAAGTCCTGTCCATGCACCGGTTGGTGCACCAGACCGTCCGGGACGACATGTCTGCGGAGGAGAAGCGGGAACTCGCCGATGTGGCCTGGCGAGCGCTGGCGGCTGCCGATCCTGGAAACCCGGATCAGGCGGGAACGTGGTCGCGTTATGCCGACTTCGTCCCGCATCTGGAGTACACGGACGTGTTGTCCAGTGATGCCGAGGCTGCTCAGCAACTGGTCTTCAACTGCCTGCGATACCTGTACGTTTCGGGCGAGTACGAGACGGGCATCCGGCTGGCCGAGCAGGTCATGTCGGTCTGGCAGCAACTTCAGGACGGGAACGCGGACCTGCTCTGGGAGCTTGGGCATCACTACGCCAACCTGCTTCGAGTCGTGGGCGACTATCGGAACAGCGAGGCTGTGAGCCGGGCGGCGGTGGAGCAGTTCCGCTCGGTGGGTGGAGTAGGAGACTCCCGGTACTTGCGCGCTGCCGGCGGCCTCGCCGCGGATCTGCGGGCGTTGGGTCGTTTCGAGGAGGCGCTCGATCTGTCGCGGGAGGTGCATGAGGGCTATCGAGAGCGTCGTGGTGAACAACACGAGGACACCTTGGCGGCCGAGAACAACATGGCTATGTCACTCAGGTTGCTCGGCCGCTATGGCGAAGCTGCCGACATCGACCAGCGTGTGTTCCACGCTCGCGAGCGGGTGTTGGGGGCCGACCACTTCTGGACCCTGCTTTCAGAGGTCCACTGGGCGACCGATCTACGGCTCATGGGCCGCTACGAGGAAGCCCAACGTCGACAGAGGGCCAACGTGGGCAAATACCGGGAGGCATTGGGGGACAACCACCCCTATTCCTTCCAAGCGCTCTACAACCTGGCGCAATGCGAATACCGCGCCGGCGACACCGAGAGCGCCGGAGAGCGGTTCGCCACGGTGCTGGCCAGGTGCGAACGGCTTCTCGGCAAGGATGACCCACTCACCCTCATGTTCGCGGTCGCGCGCTGCTGTTACGCACGTGAGCACGGCGATGTCGATCACGCCCGTCGGCTGAGTGAGGCCGTGGTGGACCGGTACGAGCGTCGGCTCGGCTCCGCACACCCGTACTCGGCGGGAGCCCGGGCCAATCACGCCCTCATCCTGCGCACCGTCGGCGAGCACAGGCAGGCGCGCGCATTGGGGGAACGGGCACTCGCCGACATGACGCAGGCCGTGGGGGCGACTCATCCCTGGACACTCGGCTGTGCCGTGAACGTCGTCGCCGGCAGCCCCGACCGTGCTGTCGTAGCCGAACTCGGCCGGGAGACCGTGGCGCGGGCCGCCGAGCGCCTCGGTGCCGATCACCGCCTCACCCGCGTCGCGCGGGCCGCGCTCGACGAGGACAACGGCCGCCGCATCTACTGGGACTTCGAACCGCAGACCACCTGACAGGACATGACACGACGAGAGGGGCCCGCCCCCGGAATCCCAGGAGCGGGCCCTTCTCGCCTATCAGACAGGCCTGTTCAGAGGCTCACGCCTCTGAACACCTCACGCCTCGAACACTTCCCGAACCAGCTGCTCCTGCTCCGCCTGGTGCCGCTTCGCGGAACCGACGGCGGGGGAAGAGCTGTGCGGGCGGGAGATGCGGCGCAGGCGTTCGCCGTGCGGGACCTCCGCGCCGACCGCCAGGTCGAGGTGGTCGATGAGGTTGAGGGCGATGAACGGCCAGGCGCCCTGGTTGGCCGGCTCCTCCTGGGCCCAGAGGTACTTCTCGGCGTTCGGGTACTTGGCGATCTCGGCCTGGAGCTCGGCACCCGGGAGGGGGTACAGGCGCTCCAGGCGGATGATCGCCGTGTCCGTGACGCCGCGCTTCTTCCGCTCGGCGTCGAGGTCGTAGTAGACCTTGCCGGCGGTGAAGACGACCTTCTTGACTGCGGCCGGGTCGACCGAGGCGTCGCCGATGACGGGGCGGAACTGGCCGGTGGTGAACTCGTCCGCCTTGGACGCCGCGGCCTTCAGACGCAGCATCGACTTCGGGGTGAAGACGATCAGCGGCTTGTGGTGCGGGTTGTGCACCTGCCAGCGCAGGAGGTGGAAGTAGTTCGACGGGAGCGTCGGCATCGCGACCGTCATGTTGTTCTGGGCGCAGAGCTGCAGGAAGCGCTCCGGGCGGGCCGAGGAGTGGTCCGGGCCCTGGCCCTCGTAGCCGTGGGGGAGGAGCAGGGTGACGCCGGAGGTCTGGCTCCACTTCTGCTCCGCCGACGAGATGAACTCGTCCACGACCGTCTGCGCGCCGTTGACGAAGTCGCCGAACTGGGCCTCCCACATCACGAGGGACTCGGGACGCGCCAGCGAGTAGCCGTACTCGAAGCCCATCACCGCGTACTCGGAGAGGAGGGAGTTGTAGACGTTCAGGCGGGCCTGGTCCTCGGAGAGGTACATCAGCGGCGTGAACTCGTCGCCGGTCTCACGGTCGATGATGACCGCGTGCCGCTGGCCGAAGGTGCCGCGCTGCGAGTCCTGGCCGGACAGCCGGACCGGGACGCCTTCCAGGAGGAGCGAGCCGATGGCGAGGGTCTCGCCCATGCCCCAGTCGATCGTGCCGTCCTCGACCATCGACGCCCGGCGCTGGAGCTGCGGCAGCAGACGCGGGTGGACGGTGATGTGGTCGGGGACGTTGACCTGGGACTCGGCGATCCGCTTGACGACCTCGGCGGTGACCGCGGTGTTCACGGCGACCGGGAACTCGGCCTGCGGGTCGGAGGGCTCGGCCGACGCCGGCTGGGAGGTGGCCTCGCGGACCTCGGTGAAGACCTTCTCCAGCTGGCCCTGGTAGTCCTGGAGCGCCTGCTCGGCCTCTTCCAGGGTGATGTCGCCGCGACCGATCAGGGACTCGGTGTAGAGCTTGCGCACCGAGCGCTTCTTGTCGATCAGGTCGTACATCAGCGGCTGGGTGAAGGCCGGGTTGTCCGACTCGTTGTGACCGCGGCGGCGGTAGCAGATGAGGTCGATCACCACGTCCTTGTTGAACGCCTGGCGGAACTCGAAGGCCAGCCGCGCGACGCGGACCACGGCCTCCGGGTCGTCGCCGTTCACGTGGAAGATCGGGGCCTCGATCATGCGGGCCACGTCGGTCGAGTACATGGAGGAGCGCGAGGACTCGGGCGCCGCCGTGAAGCCGACCTGGTTGTTGATGACCACGTGGACCGTGCCGCCGGTGCGGTAGCCGCGCAGCTGCGACATGTTCAGGGTCTCCGCGACCACGCCCTGGCCCGCGAAGGCCGCGTCGCCGTGCAGCGCCACCGGCAGGACCGTGAAGTCCGTGCCGCCCTTGTTGATGACGTCCTGCTTGGCGCGGACGACACCCTCCAGGACCGGGTCGACCGCCTCCAGGTGGGAGGGGTTGGCGGCCAGCGAGACCTTGATCTGCTCGCCGTCCAGGCCCGTGAAGGTGCCCTCGGCGCCCAGGTGGTACTTCACGTCGCCGGAGCCGTGCATCGACTTCGGGTCGAGGTTGCCCTCGAACTCGCGGAAGATCTGGGCGTACGACTTGCCGACGATGTTCGCCAGGACGTTCAGCCGGCCGCGGTGGGCCATGCCGATGACGACCTCGTCCAGGCGGGACTCCGCCGCGCTGTCGATGACCGCGTCCAGCAGCGGGATGACGGACTCGCCGCCCTCCAGGGAGAAGCGCTTCTGGCCGACGTACTTCGTCTGCAGGAAGGTCTCGAAGGCCTCCGCCGCGTTCAGTCGGCGCAGGATGCGCAGCTGCTCCTCGCGCTCCGGCTTGGTGTGCGAGCGCTCGATGCGGTCCTGGATCCACTTGCGCTGCTTGGGGTCCTGGATGTGCATGAACTCGACGCCGGTGGTGCGGCAGTACGAGTCGCGCAGCACGCCGAGGATGTCGCGCAGCTTCATCAGGGACTTGCCGGCGAAGCCGCCGACGGCGAACTCGCGCTCCAGGTCCCAGAGCGTCAGACCGTGCTCGGTGATGTCCAGGTCGGGGTGCTTGCGCTGGCGGTACTCCAGCGGGTCGGTGTCGGCCATGACGTGGCCGCGGACCCGGTAGGAGTGGATCAGCTCGAAGACCCGGGCGGCCTTGGTGACGTCGTCGTCGTGGCTGGCGTCGATGTCCTTGAGCCAGCGGACCGGCTCGTAGGGGATGCGCAGGGCCTCGAAGATGTCGTCGTAGAAGCCCTGCTCGCCGAGGAGGAGGTTCGCGACGATGCGCAGGAACTCGCCGGAGGCGGCGCCCTGGATGACCCGGTGGTCGTAGGTCGACGTGAGCGTCATGACCTTGGAGATGCCGAGCTTGTTCAGGGTGTCCTGGCTGGTGCCCTGGAACTCCGCCGGGTAGTCCATCGAGCCGACGCCCATGATGACCGACTGGCCGGGCATCAGACGCGGGACCGAGTGCACGGTGCCCAGGCCGCCGGGGTTGGTCAGGGAGACCGTCACACCGGTGAAGTCGTCCATGCCCAGCTTGCCGTCACGGGCGCGGCGGACGATGTCCTCGTAGGCCTGCCAGAACTCGAAGAAGTTCAGCGTCTCGGCCTTCTTGATGCCCGCGACGACCAGCTGGCGGTCGCCGTTGGGCTTCACCAGGTCGATGGCGAGGCCGAAGTTGATGTGCTCCGGCTTGACCAGGGTCGGCTTGCCGTCCTTCTCCGCGAAGGAGTAGTTCATCGACGGCATGGCCTTGATGGCCTGCACCATCGCGTACCCGATCAGGTGCGTGAAGGAGATCTTCCCGCCCCGGGCGCGCTTGAGGTGGTTGTTGATGACGATGCGGTTGTCGAAGAGCAGCTTCACCGGGACGGCGCGCACGGACGTGGCCGTGGGCACCTCCAGCGAGGCGTTCATGTTCTTCGCGACCGCGGCGGCGGGGCCGCGCAGCGTCACCAGCTCGGGGCCGTCGGCGGCCGCGGCGGGCTCGGCCTTGGCCGCGGGCTTCGCGGCGGCGGGCCTGGCGGCCGGGGCCGGGGCGGCCTGCGCCGGAGCCGGAGCGGCGGCCGCGGGCTTCGCGGCGGGCGCCGGAGCGGCCTGGGCCGGAGCCTGCGCGGGCGCTGCGGCCTGCTTCGGCGCCTGGGCCTGGGCCGGCGGGGCGGCGGCAGGCTTGGACGGGGTCGTGGAGGTGCCCGCGGCCCCCGCGGCCGCGGTACCCGCCGGAGCCGAGGCGGCGGCCGCCCCCGGCTTGTAGTCGGCGAAGAAGTCCCACCAGGCTCGGTCTACCGAATTCGGGTCCTGGAGGTACTGCTGATAGATCTCGTCGACGAGCCACTCGTTGGGACCGAACGCGGCAGCGGGATTCTTCTTCCCGGCTTGGTCGTCGGTCGAGATGCTCGAGTTACTGGGGGACTGTGGCGACACGGCGGCAACCGCCCTCTTCCGCTTCACAAGGTGATGGACAGCGGGAATCAAGGCTACGCCTTGCTGACCGGGAAGGTCAGGTCGGGCCCGTTCATCGTCGCGTAAGTCACATCAAACAGCGGGTTTCGAGGGTGGAAATGGCGGGAAACAAGCGTAGTTCCGCTACAGATGGGATGAGCTCGGCGGGCCCCATCGCGACCATCGCGCGGGCCTCTGCCTGATCACACGTGCCCGCCGATGCGGAACGCCCGTGGATCTTGTGGCTCCGCTTCGAACTTTACGTCAACTTGGCAGAGATGGAAGTCCCGGAAGGGTGACAAGAATCCGGCACCCCCGCTCGGATTCGGCCACTCCGATCCGGCCGCCGTGCAGATCCACCGCCCAGCGCGCGATCGCCAGACCGAGTCCGGTGCCGCCGTCGCTGCCCGGACCGTGCGGGCGGGTGATGTTGCCGCGGTTGAACCGCTCGAAGACGCGGTGCCACTCCGAGCGCGGAATGCCCGGCCCCTCGTCCAGGATCTCCAGCTCCAGGGACTCCGGGTAGCTCCCGCGCCGCGCCTTGACCGTCACCCGGCCGTGCGGCGGGCTGTGCTTGACCGCGTTGTCGATCAGGTTGGCCACCACCTGGTGGATGCGCTCCGGATCCGCGTGCGCGGTCAGCTCCGGCGGCGACACGTCCAGATGCAGATGCACGTCCGCGCGCGTGTGGGTGCCCGACCCGGACGCGATGCCCGCGCGCGCCGAGGCGACCATGTTGGCCTCCTTCAGCACGCCCGACAGATACGGCCACACCTCGAAACGGCGCTTCTTCAGCGGGACGACGCCGTTGTCGAGGCGGGACAGGTCCAGCAGCGTCTCGACCAGCCGGCCCAGACGCTCCGTCTGCTTCAGCGCCGTACGCATCGTCTCCGGGTCGGCCCGCGTGACGCCGTCGACGATGTTCTCCAGCACGGCTCTCAGGCCCGCGATGGGTGTGCGCAACTCGTGTGAGACATTCGCCACGAGTTCCTTGCGGGCCCGTTCCTGGGCCTCCAGCTCGTCCGCCATGCGGTTGATCGTCTCGGCCAGGTCGCCCAGCTCGTCCCGGCGGTTCTCCCGCACCCGGCGGGTGTAGTCGCCGTGCGAGATGGACCGGGCCACCGCGTTCATCTCGTCCAGCGGAGCGGTGAGCGAATGCGCCACGAACTGCGTGATCAGCAGTGTGGCGATCATCGAGAAGACCGTGATGAAGCGCAGCTCCGTCTTGGTGCGCACCGCGATCATCGACAGACCCGTGGTGATCAGGACCGAGGTGACGACGAGCGCGCCCAGCTTGGTCTTGATCGAGAACGGGCTCACGCCGCCCCAGGAGTCCTGGGGGCCTCTCCGTCCTGCCGGACCGTCGCTCATGGCGTGGGCGTCTCCAGGGCGTAACCCACGCCGTGCACCGTACGGATCCGCTCCGCGCCGATCTTCCGGCGCAGCGCCTTGATGTGGCTGTCGACCGTACGGGTGCCGGAGGCGTCCGCCCAGTCCCACACCTCGGCGAGCAGCTGCTCACGGGAGAGCACCGCGCGCGGGGTGTTGGCCAGGCAGACCAGCAGGTCGAACTCGGTGGGTGTGAGGTGGACGTCCTCGGACCGGACCCGCACCCGACGCTGGGCGTGGTCGATCTCCAGCTCGCCCAGGCGCAGGATGCCGGAGCGGGGGGTCGCAGCGGCCAGCGCGGCGCGTTCCACGCGGCGCAGCAGCACGTGGACCCGTGCGGCCAGCTCGCGCATCGAGAACGGCTTGGTCATGTAGTCGTCCGCGCCGACGCCCAGCCCGACCAGCATGTCGGTCTCGTCGTCGCGC
This sequence comes from Streptomyces lincolnensis, assembly GCF_021173675.1. Classification (GTDB taxonomy): domain Bacteria; phylum Actinomycetota; class Actinomycetes; order Streptomycetales; family Streptomycetaceae; genus Streptomyces; species Streptomyces lincolnensis_B. The sequence goes on from NZ_JAIHON010000004.1 coordinate 598,533, forward strand.
GCGGTGAGCATGAGGACCGGCACCGGCCTGGCCGCCTGCACACGACGGCAGACCTCCAGACCGTCGAAGCCGGGCAGCATGATGTCGAGGATCAGCAGATCGGGCTGCCAGGCCTCGGCCGTGTCGACCGCCGACGGACCGTCGACCGCCGTTTGCACGAGGAATCCCTCGGCGCGCAGGCGGGTCGCGATGGCGTCCACGATCGTCGGATCGTCTTCGACGACCAGGACCCGGCGCTGAGCGCCCGGCGTTGCCGTCGTGCCGTTGTGGGAGGTGTGTGTCTGCTCCATCGCCCGCCCCTGAGGTGTGCAATTCCGGAACCAGTGGGGTGATCCCTTGTCTGCGCATGACTGCGCTTGACGCTTGAATGATCGGCGTCAGGTGAGCAGGGTACGGGGAGTCACGTCGCCTTTGCTATCCAGGTCGGACGGCGAGATGCACTACGTCGGGAACGCCCCGGGCAACCGGGAGCTCTTCGGTACGCACCTGTTTGAACCCGGCATTCCGCAAGGTTCCCTCGAATTCCGGAGAGGGGCGGGCCGACCATACGGCCAGTACACCGCCCGGCTTCAACACCCTTGCGCAGCTTGTGAGTCCGGTGGGTGCGTACAGGCCGTCGTTGCCGTCCGTGACCGTCCAGTCGGGGCCGTTGTCGATGTCGAGGCAGAGCGCGTCGAAAGTGGCGCATGTCTCATTGACGAATGCGACTAGATCGGTTTTCAGAATCTCGGTGCGCGGGTCTGCGAGGGCCTGGGCGGTGAGGGGGGACAGGGGGGCGCCGTTCTGGTGCCAGTCGATGATCGCCTGCTCGCGTTCGATCACTGTGATGCGGCCCCAGTGGGGGTTGTCGGCGGCGTGGGCCAGGGAGAAGCCGACGCCTAGGCCGCCGATGAGGAGGTGGGGGGCGGCTGGGTGGGGGGTCGGGTTCTCGGGGGTGCGTGGGGTGTTCAGGGCTTCCAGTGCCGCGTCCACCAGTCTGCGTTCCGAGCGGCCGTCCGATGTGTCCATCAGGAAGCAGCCGTTGGCGATGATCTGGAGCAGGTCGCCGTGCCGTCGGAGCACCACCTCGCCGTGGGGGCCCTCGCGACGGTCCAGGACTTCGGGGATGTCGTACGAGGTGAACATCCCGTCATCCTCGCGTATGAGGTGCCTTCGAAGTTGCTGAGAATCGGGGGTTGGGTGGTGCGGGTCACAGACAGGGTGGGTGGGGGCGCGGAGGCTGGGGTGTGGCGGGGGCGACGAGGGTGTGGCGCGGGTGCGGGTGCGGCGCGGGTGTAGCGGGGGCTGAGTGGAGCGGAAGGGGCGCCTCGGCGTGGAACGTCAGCCTGTGCAGGACGCGTGCTTTCCGGATGTCGCGGGGTTGCTGGACGGGGTGCCGCGGCAGGGGGGTGGCCCCGAGGCGCCTCGGGGGCCGGTGGGGAAGCGGCGGCGTTTTCCTGTTCCTCGTCCTTGGCGGGTGCTTCCCACGCCTGTCGGGACGCCGTTCACGTTCGCGTTCGGTGCGGTTCTGGTTGTCACCTCGCTGATCGCGGCCTATGGCGATCCCGCGCTGGTGCATGCGCTGCACCAAGGGTCCAGTACGGATGTGGCCCATCTGGTGCGGATGCCCGTGCTGGTGCTGGTGGCGAGTGCGGTGTGGGTCGCCGGGGGGTTGGTCTCGCCGTTCACCGTCGGGTTCCTGGTGGTGCTCACCGCGCTTGAGCGGCGGGTGGGTGGGGTGCGTACCGCCTGTGTCTTTCTGCTCGGGCATGTGCTGGCGACGCTGGCCACCGAGGTGCCGGTGGGGGTGGGGGTGTTGGTCGGGTATCTGCCCGACAGTTCGCTGCATCGGCTTGATTACGGTGTGAGCTTCGGGGTGGCCGCGGGGGTGGGGGCGTTGGGTGGGGTGCTCCGGCCCTGGGTGGGGTGGCCGTTGCTCGGGGTGTTCGGGTGGATGCTCGTGCGGAATCTGGTGGCCTTCACCGATCCGATGACCAACTGGGGGCATCTGATCGCGTTCGGTATCGGGGTCGCTGTCTGGCCGCTGGTGCGGATGCCTGCGGCGCCTGTGCGGCTTCGGTGGGGGCGGGTGTAGCGCCCAAGGGTGCGTTGTGGGTCGGGGCCGGGGCGGGGGGTGTCCGTCCTCGGTCCGGCGGAACTGTGGCTTTTAGCTGTGCTGCGTGTCGGACGCCGGCCGCTGCGGGCGGACACCCCCCGCCCCGTCCCCTCACCGCCGTGGGCGACTGCGTCATCACCGGCCGCCTGTCCTCACCTCAGGGGCGCGGGCGATCGCCGGGCGACCGTCCTCACCCAGGGGCGCGGGGAACTGCGCGACCAGCCACTTCGGGCCTGTAGACGCTCTACGACCTTCCCCGGCACCCCCTATGGCGCATCCGCTCCGGAAGGTGATCGCTCAGAGCGAACGGCGGCCGGGGAACATTCCGTGGCGTCCATGCATTGAGTCGGCATAGCTCAACTTGACTGCCGAAGGGGAGATCATGGCTTCGACGTCCACACCGCTCACCCTGCCCGTGCTGCCGCTCGACGATGAGGTCGTGCTGCCCGGGATGGTGGTTCCGCTGGACCTGAATGACGCTGATGTGCGCGCCGCGGTGGAGGCTGCTCAGGCGGCCGCGCGTTCCGAGCCCGGGAAGCCCAAGGTTCTGCTGGTGCCACGGATCGACGGGACCTACGCGGGCACGGGTGTGCTCGGCACGGTCGAGCAGGTCGGCCGGCTGGCCGACGGGGATCCGGGCGCGCTGATCCGTGGCCGTGGCCGCGTGCGGATCGGGGCCGGGACCACGGGGCCGGGTGCGGCGCTGTGGGTGGAGGCCGTACGGGTCGATGAGGTGGTGCCCGAGCCGTTGCCCGGCCATGTCGGTGAACTGGTCAAGGAGTACAAGGCTCTTGCGACCGCCTGGCTGCGTAAGCGTGGTGCCTGGCAGGTCGTGGACCGGGTGCAGGCCATCGACGATGTTTCCGCCCTTGCCGACAACTCCGGATACTCGCCGTTCCTGACCACCGAGCAGAAGGTGGAGCTGCTGGAGACCGGTGATCCGGTTGCGCGGTTGAAGCTCGCCACGCAGCAGCTGCGTGATCACCTTGCTGAGCAGGACGTTGCCGAGACCATCGCCAAGGACGTCCAGGAGGGCGTCGACAAGCAGCAGCGGGAGTTCCTGCTGCGGCGGCAGCTGGAGGCCGTGCGGAAGGAACTGCGCGAGCTGAACGGGGAGTCGGAGGGCGAGGAGTCCGACGACTACCGGGCTCGTGTCGAGGCCGCCGATCTGCCCGAGAAGGTCCGGGAGGCCGCCCTCAAGGAGGTCGACAAGCTGGAGCGGTCCAGTGATCAGTCGCCCGAGGGATCCTGGATCCGTACCTGGCTCGACACCGTGCTCGAACTGCCGTGGAACGAGCGGACCGAGGACGCCTATGACATTCAGGGCGCCAAGGCTGTACTCGATGCCGAGCACGCCGGTCTGGAGGACGTGAAGGAGCGGATCACCGAGTACCTCGCGGTGCGCAAGCGTCGTACCGCGAGGGGGCTGGGTGTCGTCGGCGGGCGGCGTGGGGGTGCCGTGCTGGCGCTCGTCGGGCCTCCCGGTGTCGGCAAGACCTCGCTGGGTGAGTCCGTGGCGCATGCGATGGGGCGGAAGTTCGTTCGCGTCGCGCTCGGCGGGGTGCGGGACGAAGCCGAGATCCGCGGGCACCGGCGTACGTATGTGGGTGCGCTGCCCGGGCGGATCGTGCGGGCCATCAAGGAGGCCGGGTCGATGAATCCGGTGGTGCTCCTCGATGAGATCGACAAGGTGGGGTCCGATTTTCGTGGGGATCCGGCGGCTGCTCTGCTGGAGGTGCTCGACCCCGCGCAGAACCACACCTTCCGGGATCACTACCTGGAGGTCGAGCTCGATCTGAGCGATGTTGTTTTCCTGGCCACGGCGAACGTGCTGGAGGCCATTCCGGAGGCGCTCCTCGACCGGATGGAGCTGGTCCGGCTCGACGGGTACACCGAGGACGAGAAGATCGTCATCGCCCGGGACCACCTGCTGCCCCGGCAGCTGGAGCGGGCCGGTATCGAGGAGGGCGAGGTCGTCATCGACGAGAGCGCGCTGCGCAAGCTCGCCGGTGAGTACACGCGTGAGGCCGGTGTCCGCAACCTTGAGCGGTCGGTGGCGCGGCTGCTGCGGAAGGTCGCTGCCCAGCACGAACTGGGTGAGCGGGAGCTGCCGTTCATCGTGGGGGAGGAGGATCTGCGCGGGTTGATCGGGCGGCCGCATCACGTGCCGGAGTCCGCTCAGGATCCCGCTGAACGGCGGACCGCGGTGCCGGGTGTGGCCACGGGGCTCGCGGTGACCGGTGCGGGTGGCGATGTGCTGTTCGTCGAGGCTTCGCTCGCCGACCCGGAGACCGGGGCCGCGGGGCTGACGCTGACCGGGCAGCTCGGTGACGTGATGAAGGAGTCCGCGCAGATCGCGCTGAGCTTCCTGCGGTCCCACGGGGCCGAGTTGGAGTTGCCGGTGGCCGATCTGAAGGACCGGGGTGTGCATATCCACTTCCCCGCGGGTGCGGTGCCGAAGGACGGGCCGAGCGCCGGTGTCACGATGACCACGGCCCTGGCGTCCCTGCTCAGCGGGCGGCTCGTGCGGACCGATGTGGCCATGACCGGTGAGGTGTCGCTCACCGGGCGGGTGCTGCCGATCGGTGGTGTGAAGCAGAAGCTGCTCGCCGCGCACCGGGCCGGGGTGACCACCGTCGTCATCCCCAAGCGGAACGAGGCCGACCTGGACGACGTCCCGGCGGAGGTGCTGGACAAGCTCGACGTCCACGCCGTCACCGATGTCCGGCAGGTTCTGGAGCTGGCGCTCGCGCCCGCCACGAGTGCGGCGTCGGAGGTTCCGGTGGCGGCGTGACGGACGTTGCCGGAAAAAGCGAAGGCCCGGGTCCCGTGAGGGAGGCCCGGGCCTTCGCCGTGCGGCCGGCGGTCGTCAGCCGTTGGCGAGTGCCTGTACTCGGTCCAGGGCGCCGTTGAACCTGTTGTGGTCGCCGACCGTGGGGCCGGAGGAGGTGTACTGCCACATCGTGTAGTACTGCCAGCCCGCCGGGAGGGTGCCGACGGTTGAGGCGTAGCGGGCGATCCACAGGGGGGTGGTCGTCGCGAAGCCCGCGTGGTTGCCGGTGCACTGGGTCCACCAGCTGGTGGCCGTGTAGATCACCGCGTCGCGGCCGGTGCGGGCCTTGTAGCGGTTCAGGAAGTCGCGGATCCAGGTGACCATGGCGGCCTGGGTCTTGCCGTAGCAGGCGGCGCCGTAGGGGTTCCACTCGATGTCCAGGGCGCCGGGGAGGGTCTTGCCGTCCCTCGACCAGCCGCCGCCGTGGTCGACGAAGTAGTCGGCCTGGGTGGCTCCGCTCGTGGTGTCGGGGGTGGCGAAGTGGTAGGCGCCGCGGATCATGCCGACGTTGTAGGAGCCGTTGTACTGCTGGGCGAAGTACGGGTTCGTGTAGTACGTGCCCTCGGTGGCCTTGGCGTAGGCCCAGCGGACTCCGCTGTTCCAGAGGGTGGACCAGGCGACGTTGCCCTGATGGCTGGAGACGTCGACGCCCTCGGTCTGGGTGGCGCGGGTGTCGGCGGGAGTGCCGTGTCGGCCGTCGTGTTGTACGACGCCCATGCCCATGTGGGCCGAGCCTCGGGGTGGAGTCGCGGCGGCCGCGGCGGAGTACGGGGCGAGGAGGGCGAGCGTGGTGAGCAGGAGCCCGGCGAGGTGGAGGTGCCGGGGGCGGGCCGTTCCGGGTCTGTGCACGGGCATGGCGTGCCTCCGAAGGCTCGGTGATGCTCGGTGGTGCTCGGTGGGGGAACGTGTGCGGTGATGCCGTGCGTGATGGCGTGTGCATGCCAGTCGGGTGTCTGAGGGTGAAGCTACGGACGGAGTGGGGCCGGTGGAAGAGGGGCCGGAGGCTGCCGTTGGTCTAGCCCTGCGAAATACTGGCGGAGCTGCGGCTACGTCGATGGTCGGCGGAAACTTTCAGAGCCGGGAAAACCGAGGCAGGGACTGACGTGCGCGAAGACGGAAACGGCGGGGGACGCCGGGCCGAGGGTGGAGCGTCGGCCAGTGGTGCGGATCAGGAGTATCTGTCCCTGGAGCGGGAGTTGACGGTTCTGTTGCGCCGTGCGCGGGCCAGCCAGGGCGAGATGGCCCGTGAGGTCCATCCCGACCTGGAGTCGGCGGCCTACGGTCTGCTCGTCCGCCTCGACGAGTGCGGACGCCAGCGTGCCACCGAGCTCGCCGCCTACATCGGCGTCGGGAAAGCCACCATGTCCCGTCAGCTGCGCGCCCTGGAGTCCCTCGGCCTGGTCGCCCGCGAACCCGACCCCGCCGACGGCCGCGCCTGGCTGGTCCATCTCACCGACGAGGGCCGCCAACGCGTCGGCAAGGTCCGCGAGGCCCGCCGAGGCCGGTATGTGAGCCAGCTCGCCCACTGGGACCGCCGGGAGGTCGCGGAACTGGCCCGGCTGCTCCAGCAGTTGAACCGGGGCATGGAGAAGTAGCCGCCCCGGACGAGTGGGGTGCGCGCCGGGTCACAGGAGCGCCGCGCACACCAGTGCCGCCGACACCGTCGCACCGGCCGCGGTCCACAGCACCCAGCGGCGGCCGACGCCGGCGCCCACGGCCAGTGCCGCCACCGCCACGCCCGCCAGCAGCTCGGTCACCACGGCGGCCGCGGTCGCGCCGGACAGGAAGGTTCCGCGGGTGCTCGCCCGTTCGGCGAGGTCCACCTGCCGCAGGTTCTCGTCCACGAGGTCGTTCAGGTCGTCGGGGGCGGCGCGCAGCGCGGCCACCGCCGCCGCGTCGACGTCGTCCTCGGCGCCGGGGAGCCGTCCCATGTACGCGGCGATCTCCTCGACGTGCGCCGCGATCCCGCTCTCGGTCACGGCCACCGCCCGTTCGTGCCGGGCGTCCTCGAAGCCGGTCCCGGTGTCGAGCGTGGCCAGTTCGCGGGCGGTCGCGCGGAGATGGCCGAGGGTGGCCTCCTCCTGGGCCGTCAGGAGGAAGGCGCTCCGCTGTCCGCCCGCCGCGATCGACGTGGTGGCCCGGACCGCCTTCCGCGCCGCCTCCGCCTGGGCCCGCTGCTCGCCGCCCGCCGCGACGATCTGCCCGAGCGGCAGGAGCAGCAGGAGCGCGGCGGCGGCGAGGTGGAGCGTCACCGTGCCGCGGTGGGCGGACGCCGTGGCCGGCTGCGGCAGCAGTTCCAGCGAGCGCAGTACGCGTCGGCCCGGGGGCGCGGACGTCGTCCCGCGCCACCTGCGCGGGCGGAGGACGACCGCCGCCAGGACCGCGACGAGTACGGCCGCGCCCGCGACCCCCGCCGCGGCCAGTCCCCAGGCCGCCCGGCGGTCTCCGGAGCGCAGGGTCGCGTCCGGGTCGAGGGCGTACAGCTCGGGCGAGCGGCGCTGTACGTCGGACAGGCGGCGGGGCAGGTCGTAGCCCAGGCTCTGGTGGCGGTAGCGGTCGGTGGCCAGGACGGGGGAGGCGCCCTCGGCCGTACGCAGGCCGAAGGCGGTCTGCGCGGCGAGCCGGTACTCGGACGCCGCGAGCCTGCCGTCGCCCCGCAGCGGCCCGAGCGCGTCGGCCCGCGCCTGGGCCACGGCCACCTCGAAGGCGAGCGGGGCCTCGTCGCCGTAGACGAAGCGGATGTCCTCCAGGACCGCGCCCTGGCGCCGGACGTCCTGCCGTACGGCCTCCTGGTAGGTCCCCGACGCCTCGCTGAACAGGAGGGTGGCGAGCAGGGTGGCCAGGGCGGCGACGCAGATCAGCGCGATCTGGACCCGGATGCGTACGCTCAGCCTCCGCGGGTGTCCGCCGCTCATGGCGCCGGGCGCCGCAGGGTGACCCGTACGCCGTCCTCGCTCGTGAGGGCCAGGACGTCGGCGGCCGGCAGCTCCCAGGTGTGCTGTTCAGGGGTGAGATCCCCGGGCCTGTCGGTGTAGTCGCCCGCCGGGTCGCCGGGATCCTCCCGGGAGATCGTGTACCGGGTGGGTTCCAGCAGCAGGGTGTCCCCGTCGGTGGCCGCGGTGCCCTCCGCGGCGAGGGTGATCTGTACGACGCCGTCGGGCGTCGGGGTGGCGAGGATGCCGGCGTACAGATACCGGCCGTCGGCCATGAAGCGGTAGGCGATGGTCCCCGTGCCCTCGTTGCTCTCCCACGCGCCCACGAGTTCCGGCGGGAGCGCGGTGTCCTCCACGGCGTCCGTGTCCGTGGTCGTGTCCGCGTCCGTGTCCGTGTCCGTGGTCGGGGACGGCGGGAGCGGGTCGTCGGGAGTGGCGGTCACGGAGGGGGGTTTCCACTCCGGGGGATCGCCGCCCGAGGAGCACGCGGTGAGGCTCACGAGAAGCAGCAGTACGGCCGTGACGAACAGGTGCCGGAACATGAGCACGGGCCGTTCGCGGTCTCCGGGCATGTCCGGATCTCCTTCCCCCGTGGAGCGCCTCCCGGGATCAACCGGCCCCGGAAAACGCCCTTTTGAGTGCTCCACGGTAGATTCCCGCCGTTTGGCGCGCCTCAGGGGATTCCCCAGGGTTTCCGGGGAGTGGCACCCCAGGGTGATTCCGGAAACAGGGACCCGAGGTCGTCACGTCAGAACTCCACGTGTACGACCGTCGCGTCGTCGTGCAGCTTGCTGCGGCCGAGATACGTGCGCGAGGACTCGTCCGCCCGCTCCAGCTCCCGTACGCGGTCCACGAGGGCCTGGGCGCCCTCCTTGCGTACGTAGGTGAAGCAGTCCCGCCAGTCGCCCTCGTGGAACTTCTCCACCCAGCGGGTGGCGCCGTCGGTGAGGGCGGTGAGGGCGCGGACCTCGGAGCGGGGGATGCGGCCCGTCACCGCGCGGGCGGCGACGGTCGGGTCGGCCGCCGCCGTGAAGAAGCCGCCCTCCTTGTTGCGGAGGGTGGAGTCGATCAGGGCGTCGGTGGCGAGGGCCGAGCGGGGCAGGCGGGCCAGGCGGTCGTCGAGGTGGGCGGTGATCGTGCCGTCCGGCGACTCCACCAGCAGCGCGGAGTCCGAGAGGACCAGGTACTCGACGGCCTCTGCGGACCAGCGGGCCAAGATCGCTGTGGCCTGTGGGGTGCGTGGGTGAGAAAGGTCACAAGAGGGTTGATGGGCCTCGGCTGTTCGAAGAATCGCCCGTGAGAGGATCTCCGGAAGAGGGATGTCCCGGGAGGAAACGGAAAGTTCGGTCAGGGCGCCGCCGAGCCGGGCCGTGAACCAGGGGACCGAATGCAGACACCCGGTCTCACCCCTCGGAGGTGTCACTCCGTCCAGGACGACGAGCGCCCCGCCCAGTCCGGAGGCCGGAAGAGCGACGCTCGCGAAGTCCTCGTTGGGGCGGAGCCGCTCGCCGGGCTCCGAAACAAGTTCCGTACGCATCCGGCCAGTCTGCACGAGCCCTTCACAAGCACCTCGAAAGGCTGGCATCCGTCGCGGATCCGATCCACCCGCGCAGGTCAGACGCCGGGTTTGAGGTGGAATCGTTGGCTCCGGGAAGGCGTGGCGGCGAATACTGCCACCGCCCGCCGCCGACGTCCAACCGGCCCGCCGCGCAAGGTTGGTGCACGGGCCAGAGGAACTTGCCCGCCAACTCCCGTCCGATGTTCACTCCTTCGGGTGGCGGGTCTGGTGATGCGCGACCGCCGCCCACCGGCACTGGGAGGGTCGGGAACGCACCGGGTGTATGCACCAGTTGGCCCCGAAAGATGGGGTGATGGGGCGTCATCCGGGCCATGAGTATTCACGAGTCAGGAATGCGAGCACCGGTGCAGAAGACGCGGCCTCGTCGTACGGGCAAGCAGGCGGCCTCCGGCCCAGGGGTGGAGCAGGCACCCGGCACCGCCGACGTCCCCGTGGGCAGGGGTCGGCCCACCCATGTACGCACCCGGCTGATTCTCGCCGTCACCGTGGTGGCCGCGGCCATCGCCGGAGCCGGCGCCCCCTCCCTCGTCACCGCCTCCGGGGACCTGCACGACGCCCAGGACCTGGTGACCCTGGCCGAGCGGACCCAGGACGCCCTCGCCCTCGCCCACTCGCTCGCCGACGAACGCGACGAGGTCACCTCGTACATCGCGGCCGGGCGGCCCAAGTCCAAGGCGCCCTCCGAGGAGCGCGGCGCCCGCGTCGACCGGCAGGTCGAGGAACTCCAGGCCGACACCGACGCGCCCGCCTCCCTGCGCGGCGAGCTGGACGACATCGCCGCGCTGCGCCGGGCCGCGCTCACCGGCCAGAGCACCGCGCTGGAGGCCCACCAGGCCTACTCCGCCGCCGTCACCGGTCTGCACAAGCTCGCCGGGCAACTGGCCGAACGGATGCCGCCGCGCGCGAGCGACGGCACCTACGCCCTCGCCGATCTGGACTCCGCCGTCCAGCAGGCCGCCGCGGCCCGCGGGCTCCTGCTCGCCGCGCTCAACGTGCCGGCGACGACCCAGACCGTGATCAGCCCGGTCACCGGCCTGGCGACCACCGAGGTCGTCTCCTCGGAGGCCGACACCAAGCAGCGCGACGCGCTCAGCGCCGCCGCCCAGCAGGCCCGGCTGCGCTCCGACGCCGCCCTCGCCGACTTCCGGGACTCCGCGCCCAAGGCCGCCGTCACGTCGTACGACTCCACGGTCACCGGCCCCGAGGTCAACTCCGCCGAGAAGTACCTCGCCTCCCTCACCGACCAGCCGACCCTGAGCGACGGCGAACTCGGCACCGGCACCGGCAAGCTCGACGAGGCGCTCTCCGCCCGGATCGACGCCATGCGGGGCGCCGAGGCCGCCCTGTACGACCGCCGGGTCAAGGAACTCGCCCAGCTGCGCGACGACGACGTCACCGCGCTGGAGATCCGTTTCGCCGTCCTCGGCGCCCTCATGCTGCTCGCCGTCGGCATCGCCACCGCCATGGCCCGCACCCTCACCCAGCCGCTGTCCGTGCTGCGCCGCGGCTCGGCCCGGCTGGCCGGCGCGGAGGACCCCGGCGCCGAGGGACCCGTCACCTTCACCGGCCGCAACGACGAGTTCGCCCAGGTCGTCCGCTCCGTCAACGCCCTGCACGCGCACGCCGCCGCCCTCGCCGAGCGCGTCACCACGCTGGAGGCCGACCGCAAGCACCTGGTCGGCCAGCGGCAGAAGATGGCGGATGCCCGCGAGCAGCTCAAGGCCGAACTCGCCGAGTCCGCCGCCCAGTTGGAGAAGCTGCGCACCAGCATCTCCGCCACCTTCGTCAACCTCGCGCTGCGCACCCTCGGCCTCGTCGAGCGGCAACTCGCCGTCATCGAGGGCCTGGAGGAGCGCGAGCAGGACCCGGAGCGGCTCGCCACCCTCTTCAAGCTCGACCACCTGGCCACCGTCATGCGCCGGCACAGCGAGAACCTCCTCGTCCTCGCCGGCACCGATCACGTCCAGCAGAGCGCGGGACCCGTCCCGCTGGTCGACGTGGTGCGCGCCGCGGTCAGCGAGATCGAGCGCTACGACCGGGTGCGCATCGCCGCGCTGCCGCCGCACGCCCACGTGGCCGGCTTCGCCGCCGACGACCTCTCCCACCTGCTCGCCGAGCTCATGGAGAACGCCACCTCGTTCTCCCCGCCCGACCTGCCCGTCGAGGTCTCCGGCTGGCTCCTGGAGAGCGGCGAGGTGATGCTCTCCGTCCAGGACGAGGGCATCGGCATGACGCCCGACCGGCTGGACGAGCTCAACGCCCGCCTCACCGGCTTCGACCCGGAGGCCCCGTACGAGGCCTACGGCAACGGCGGCGAGGGCAACGGCGGCGACGGCGCTAACGGCAAGGGCAAGAGCGGCAGGGGCCGCAAGAACGCCCGGGACGGCGAGGAAGGGCTCGGCCTCGGTCTGTACGTGGTGGCCCGGCTGGCCCATCGGCTCGGGGTGCGCGTGCAGCTGCGCGAGCAGAAGCAGGGCGGTATCGCCGCCGTCGTCGTCCTCCCCAAGGGGCTCCTGGCCGCCGCGCCGCCCTCCGCCGTCCCCACCGCGTCCTCCGGCCCCGGCGGCACCCACGGCTTCTCCTTCCCGGGCGCCGACGCCGAGGTCAACTCCAACGTCCTGAGCGGCCGTTCGGCCGACGGCGACCCCTTGGTCGAGCTCGCGGAGAAGGCCGTACGACGGGAGGAGGCGGAGCGGCCGGAGACACCGGCCGAGACGACGATGGAACTCCTGGCCCCCGTACCCGAGGCCGCCGACGGCGAGGACGCCCCACAGGGGCCACCCGCACCCGACGACGACAGCGGCACGGGTGACGCGGGTGGGAACCAAACCGTCGAAGGCGAAGCCGAGACGGAGCACCACCGCACCCCCGACGCCCCGGAGGACCTCGTCACCGACAAGGGCCTCCCGAAGCGCACTCCCAAGATCACCGCACCCGCGTCCGCCCCGCGCCAGCGCAGCGGCAACGTCGACGCGGAAGCACTCCGCCGCCGCCTGGGCGGCTTCCGTCGGGGGGCGGAGGCCGGCTATCGCGAGGTGGAGGCGGAGATCGCTGAACGGACCGGCGAGCACAAGGCACCCGCCGGAGAACCCGCAGCACCCGCACCATCCGAAGCAGCCACGGGGGGCACAGTCGAGGAGGCAAGCAGTTGACCGCGCCCAGTACCTTCGGACTGAGCCGTGAGGCCCGCAATCTTCACTTCCTGCTCACCAATCTCGTCGAGGAGGTGCCGGGCATCCAGTCGGTGGCCGTCGTCTCCTCCGACGGACTGCTCCTGCTCTCCTCCGACGCGGAGCGCAACGCCGAGGCCCGCGAGAGCCAGGACAGCAGGACCAAGGGGCCACGCGGCTCCGCCGCCGACCTCGCCACCATCGTCTCCGGCATCGGCAGCCTCACCGCAGGCACCGCCAAGCTGATGGACTTCGGCCCGGTGAAGCACACCATGGTCGCCATGGAGGACGGCAGCCTGTTCGTGATGGCGATCAGCGACGGCTCGCTGCTCGGCGTGCACGGCTCCGCCGACTGCGACATGAGCGTGGTGGCGTACCACATGGCCCTGTTCGTGGGCCGTGCCGGACACGTCCTGACGCCCGAACTCCGCAGTGAGCTGCGGCAGTCGCTGGAGAACGAGTCGGGGAGCACCCGATGACCGGAACGCCGAGCGCGTCGGGCGGTGCGCCGAACCGGCTCCCCGTGCGCGGCGCCGACCGCAAACCGGCCCGGGTGCGGCCCTACTCGCTCACCGGCGGCCGTACCCGTTTCGGGCACGTCCTGCTCGTGGAGACGTTCGTCGCCGCGCTCGAAGCGCCCGAGGAGCGCAAGGAGTTGGCGAACGGTTCCCTCAACTCCCGGGTGATGCCGGAGATGCAGGCCATCGTCGAGATCTGCCGCCGGATGCGTACGGTCGCGGAGATCGCCGCGCTGCTGAGGATGCCGCTCGGTGTGGTCCGGGTGCTCCTCAGCGACCTCGCGGACCAGGGCAGGATCCGCGTGTACGGAACAGGAACCGGTCACGGCACGGGGCGGCCGGACCGCGCTCTGCTGGAAAGGGTGCTCAGTGGACTCCGTCGTCTCTGACGCCGCTCGTAGCGTCGTCTACCCGTTCGTCGAGGCCGAGGAGGACCTGAAGGCCTGGCAGACGGACCGCACCCGTGCGCCCGTCGCCACCAAGATCGTGGTGGCGGGCGGTTTCGGGGTCGGCAAGACCACCCTGGTCACCACCGTCTCGGAGATCACGCCCCTGCAGACCGAGGCGCTGATGACCGAGGCGAGCGAGGAGCACGACGACCTCACGGCCACGCCCGCCAAGACCACCACCACCGTGGCCATGGACTTCGGCCGGCTCACGCTCGACGAGGACCTCGTGCTGTACCTCTTCGGTACGCCGGGGCAGGAGCGGTTCTGGTTCATGTGGGACGACCTGGTGCGCGGCGCGATCGGCGCGGTCGTGCTGGCCGACACCCGACGGCTCAAGGACTGCTTCCCGGCGCTGGACTACTTCGAGAGCTGCGGAGTGCCGTACGTCGTCGCGGTCAACCACTTCGACGGCAGCGAGCTGTTCGAGCCGGACGACGTGCGCGAGGCCCTGACCGTCCCACAGCACATACCTGTCATGATCATGGACGCGCGCCGACGGATCTCGGCCATCGAGACCCTGTTGGCGCTCGTCGGTCACGCGCTCGACGAAACCGAAGAGTGACGACCGGAGCGTGACGACCCCTGAGTGACGTCTAGCTAGGAGCCAGCACCCGCATGCGGAAGATACTCGTCGTCGGAGCCGGCCAGTCCGGACTCCAGATAGCCCTCGGCCTCCAGTCGCACGGGTACGAGGTCACCCTGATGTCCAATCGGACCGCGGACGAGATCCGCTCCGGCCGGGTGATGTCGACGCAGTGCATGTTCCACACCGCCCTCCAGCACGAGCGCGATCTCCAGCTGAACTTCTGGGAGTCCCAGGCCCCGAAGATCGAAGGACTCGGCGTCTCGGTGGCGGCCCCAGGCTCCTGGGCGGAGGGCCCGGCCGCCCGCGCCATCGACTGGGTGGGCCGGCTCGACGGCTACGCCCAGTCGGTCGACCAGCGCGTGAAGATGGCCGGCTGGATGGAGACCTTCGCCCAGCGCGGCGGCCAGCTCGTCATCCACGGCGCGGCGGTCGGCGACCTCGACTACTTCTCCCGTACGTACGACCTGGTGCTGGTGTCCGCGGGCAAGGGCGAGCTGGTGTCCATGTTCGCCCGCGACCCGGAGCGGTCCCCCTACAGCGAGCCGCAGCGCGCGCTGGCCGTCTCCTACGTCCACGGACTGGGCCCGCGCCCCGAGCACCCCGACCACTACGCCGTCCGCTGCAACCTCGTCCCCGGTGTCGGCGAACTGTTCGTCATGCCGACCCTCACCACCTCCGGCCGCGCCGACATCCTCTTCTGGGAGGGCATACCCGGCGGCCCGCTCGACGTCTTCAACGGCGTCAAGGACCCGGCGGAACACCTCTCCCTGACCCTGGAACTCATGGAGCGGTACGTCCCCTGGGAACACGCGCGGGCCACCAAGGTCGAACTGACCGACGCCGGCGGCACCTTGGCCGGACGCTACGCCCCCACCGTCCGCAACCCCGTCGGCCGCCTCCCCGGCGGAGGACACGTCCTCGGCGTCGCCGACGTCGTCGTCGCCAACGACCCGATCACCGGCCAGGGCTCCAACTCCGCGTCCAAGTGCGCCGCGTCCTACCTCGCCTCGATCCTCGACCACGGGGACGAGGAGTTCGACGAGACCTGGATGCGAGCCACCTTCGAGCGGTACTGGCAGACCGCCCAGCACGTCACCAAGTGGACCAACACCATGCTGGCCCCGCCACCGGAGCACGTCCTCAACCTGATCGGCGCGGCAGGCCAACTGCCCCCCGCCGCCGACCGCTTCGCCAACGGCTTCGACGACCCGGCCGACTTCGAGAACTTCTTCTACGAGCCGGAGAAGACCGCGGCGTATCTGGAGTCCGTGGCCTAGGCGCCGTTCGGGGTGCGGTGCTGGGGCGGCTGACGGTCGTGTGTGGCTGGTCGCGCAGTTCCCCGCGCCCCTTCAGGTCGGTCGTCTGGACGTACTGCTCCGAGGATCGGGTTGGATGCGATCGGGGACACTGTGATCTCCGCGCCCGGTCTTGGGGCCTGGATGATCTTTCCTCCGCCCAGGTACATCGCCACGTGGGTGGCCTCGGGGAAGTAGACGACCAGGTCGCCGGGGCGCAGGTCACGGAGGGGGATTCTCGGGAGCCTCGCCCATTGTTCCTGGCTGGTGCGGGGGATCGGCCTCCCCGCCTGGGTCCACGCTTCGGAGGTCAGCCCCGAGCAGTCGTAGGAGTCGGGGCCCTCGGCGCCCCACTTGTACGGCTTTCCCAGTTGCTGGACGGCGTACCGGATCGCTCGGTCGCCCTCACGGGTGGGCTCACGGTTGTCGGCGGCGAGGGCGCCGGACGTCACGAGGTCCCGCTGGGCCCGGTCGACGCCGGTGCGCTCCAGTTCGGCCACCGCGTCGATCTGGTCGTCGGTGAGGGAGGAGAGGAGTTCCTCGACCTCCTGGAGTTTCTCGTGTACGTCGTCGCGGTTCTTCTTGTGGCGGGCGGCGAGGGTGAGTTGGGTGTCGAGGGCCTTGCGGGCGGCGCGGGTGAGGTGGGCGGTGCGTTCCTCGGTGCCGGTCAGGCGGCCCACCGTCTCGGCGCGTTCGCGGGCCAGTCGGCCGATGACGTGGCCCTGGTCGAGGGCGTGCTGGGGGTCGCGGGCCAGGAGGAGGTGGACGTACGGGGAGATGTCGGTGCTGTTCTGGTACTGCTGGCGGGCCAGGCGTCCGGCGGCGCCGCGGCTGTCGTGGAGGGAGAGGCGGGCGCGGGCGAGTTCCCTCTCCAGCCGGTCGGTATCGGCGCGCTGTCTCCGCAGCCGTTCCTCGGTGGCGTTGTACGTCTCGGTGGCCTCCTCGGCCTCCCGGTACAGGCGCTGAAGGTCCGTCAGCAGCTCGGCGACGGAGCGTTGCCCGGGGGCCGCGGGGTCGTCCGGTGCGGCGGTCGCGGAGGGTGGGGCGAGGACGAGGACGGTTCCGGCCGCCATGGCGGCCGCGGTCGCCACGGCCGTCGTACGCAGGCGCCGCAGAAGCCTTTCTGACACGTCATCACCTCCGGTGCGGAGCAGCACTTCCGCTCCGCACCGTGAGCATCAGGCGGGCGCTCGCCACGCGCGCGCCGGGTGTGCGCGGTTCGGCGCAACCTCGTCACCCGTCCGCGTCGTCCGGCTTGCCGCCCGGCGTGGCGTCGGGACGGGCGCCGGGTCCGGGCTTCGGCCCGCCGTCCGGCTTGGACCAGGGCCATTTGAGCCCGGTGTCCGCCCTGCCCTCGGGGTCGTACACGTACTTCCAGCCCTGCTGGATCCCGAGCCGCTTGCTGTGCCCGCGGGGCACGCGGCGGTAGACCAGGACGGTGGGCGGGCCGCCGGCCGCGTCCGGGACGGGGATGCGGTAGATCTTCGGCGGGTGTCCGGTGGGGCCCAGCAGGACGGGCAGCACGCGGCCGTCCATGGGGCCGCCCTCGAACGGGGTGTCGTCGCTCTTCACGGCACCAGTGTCAGCCATCCACGACGAGCGTCTCGACCAGCGCCGCGGTCTGCGGGTCACGCCGCGCCGTCACCGACAGCACCGCCACGAACTGGTCGACGAGCCAGTCCCGCAGCTCGTCCGCGGGCGGCTGCTTGTCCTCGTCCAGCCAGATCAGGGAGGCCGCCTCGACCGCCGTGATCCACATGCGGACGGTCATCCGCAGCCGGGGGCCGGGCTCCGTGACCCCGAGGTGGCTGAGGATGTGCACGGCGGCGGCCCGTCGTACGCCGTCCACGGTGGCCGTCGTACGGGAGGTCTCCACGACGCTGCCGCCCTGGAGCAGGGCGCTGAACCCGGCGTCGTGCTCGTCCACGAAGGTGAGGTACCGGTCCAGGGCGCGGGCGAGACGGCTCAGGAGCGGGCCCTCGCGGGGTTCGTCGAAGCACTGCTCCAGCTCCTCGGCGGCGGAACGCAGCGCGGCCTCGTACAACTGCTGCTTGCCGCCGGGGAAGTACCGGTACACCAGCGGCCGTGAGACGCCGGCCGCCTCCGCGACGTCGTCCAGGGAGACCTCTTCGGGCGCGCGGTGCGCGAAGAGGGTCAGGGCGGCGTCGAGGAGCTGACTTCGCCGCTCCTCGACGCTGAGGCGGCGGTAGGCGGGGGCGGCGGGCGTCATGCCTCGAAGGGTAGTCGGCCGTCCTAGGGTCCGTTGTGGCTGGTCGCGCCCACGCGGCGGAGCCGCACATCGACACAGCCCCGCGCCCCTGGGTGGGTACGGCTGGGCGTGCGGTGACCGCACCCACCTCAGGGGCGCGGGGAACTGCGCGACCGGCCCCCACCGGCCTGCGGACAACCATCAGGCCAGCAGCCCCGACGACCTCCACAGCCGGCGCCCCACACCCCGCAGCACCCCGATGTCGTCCAGGAAGTCCGTCAGCCGCTTCGACCCCGTCTGCATGACCTCCCGCCGGTGGCCGCTGGCCTTCACCTGGGCCAGGGCCTCCCGCTTGTCGAGGCCTACGTTCGTGTAGACCTCGGGGTTCACGAAGGCGACGGAGAAGACGCGGGCGAACTCCCCGGACGTGACCCGGGTGAACTCCTGGGACCACCTCGGGGCGGTCACCATCTGGCGGCGCAGCTCCTCGCGGGCGTACCGCACGTGCCGGGCCTCCTCCACCACGTGGATACGGGTCACGCCCCGGACCAGCGGCTGGACCCGCTCGTCCGGGAAGGTCAGCCGCTGCATCCAGTCGAGGACCTCCTCGCCGAGCAGGGTGGCGGTGAAGGAACCCGGGGTGGTGGAGATGGTCTTGAACAGGCGGCCGAGGTGCTGGTGGGCCCTGCTCACCGGGTACCAGGGGGTGTCGCCGCGGGAGATCAGCCGGGCGAACATCTTCGAGTGCCGGCACTCGTCCTCGATCTCGGTGAGCGCGTACCGCACGTGCGCGCTCGTCGCCGCCTTGTCGTAGATGTGCCGGACCAGCAGCTGCATCAGGATGATCTCGAACCAGATGCCGAGCGAGGCGAGCGCGGCGGCCTCGTGCCGGGAGAGCAGGATCCGCTGCTCCTCGCTCATCCGCTTCCACAGCGGGGTGTCGTACAGCGACACCAGCTCCGGCGGCCAGAACCACTTGCCCTCCTCGAAGGGCGCGTCCCAGTCCAGCTCCTTGTCCGGATCGAAGGAGTGCTTGGCGGAAGAGGCGAGCAGCCGCTCGGCCACCTGCTCGCGGTCCTTGAGCAGTCCCAGCGCGTCCCGCAGCCCGTCGAGCGCGTCGGCTTCCGTCAGGGTCGTCATGGCTGATTCACCTCGTTACCCGGGGTCACATCGTCCGCGTCTTATGAGACTGCCTGTCAGCAAGCTCGTCAATCCCTCTCGCGCGACTTGTTGACGACAGGTCTACGAAGACCGCTCGCGAGGACCCTCAGGCCGAGCACCCCAGTTCCTCCGGGACCTCGCCCGTCACCGGCTCCTGGGCGTCCGCCGGGAAGGACGTCCGCAGGGTGAAGGCGTACGGCGTCGGGCCGTTCGCGCGCAGGTGCAGCAGGCGGGACTCCGCCTCGGCGACCGTGGGGCGGTGGCCGGCCGGGACCCACCACAGGGCGGTCATCGCCTCCTGGACGCGCTCGAACCACTCGCGGCGACGGGCGAGCATCTCGCGGTGCTGCCCCTGGTACATGAACGCGGTCAGGGCGTTCGTGTCCCGCCACACGGTCAGATTGATGATCAGCCAGTCGTCGCCGAAGACCTTGATGTCCGTCGCGTCACCCCCGTCCGACTGGAGCCGCCACACATAGCCGTCCGCCTCCTCCGCGGAGGCGTTCACGGGGTCGAGGGCGTCGACGAAGTCCTTCAACTCGGGGGAGTCCAGGGGGAACTTGAGTCGGGAGATGTTCACCTGTGCCAGTTCGTACGCGGTGGCTGAAGTCATGGACCGAACGTTAGGTCGGGCCGTCGGCGGGCATCAACCCCCGTCTCACTTGGTGGAGTTGACCACCGCCGCCATCACCGACCGGGCGATCGGCGCGGCCACCCCGCCCCCGGTGATGTCCTGCCGGAACGCCGAGGCGTCCTCCACCACCACCGCCACCGCGACCTTCGGCTCCAGGTCCTTCCCGCCCTGCGCCCAGGACACGAACCAGGCGTACGGCGTCCCGGAGTTGAGGATGCCGTGCTGGGCGGTGCCGGTCTTGCCGCCGACGGTGGCGCCGGGGATGGCCGCGTTGCCGCCGGTGCCCTCGCGCACCACGTCCGTCATCAGCTCCTTCAGCCGTACGGCGGTCGCCGGGTGCATCGCCTGCCGTACGGGACGCGACCCGGCCGTGGCCACCGTGGTGCCGCCCGCACGGGTCGTCCGCTCCACCAGGTACGGCTCCCGCACCTGCCCGCCGTTGGCGACAGCCGCCGAGACCATCGCCATCTGCAACGGCGTGGCCCGCGTGTTGTACTGGCCGATCGAGGACAGCGCCAGCTGTGCCTTGTCCATCGTCGTGTCGAAGGTGCTCCGCGCCACCGAGAAGGGGATGCGCAGGGCCGGGTCGTTGAAGCCGAAGGCCTGCGCGGTGGTCGCCATGTCCGTGACGCCCACGTCCACGCCGAGCTTGGCGAACACCGTGTTGCAGGACCACTTGAAGGCCTCCCGCAACGACAGGTCCGCGCAGCCGTCGGACTCGTTCGTCAGCGTGGTCGTCGTCCCGGGCAGCCGGTAGGGCGCCGGGGAGTCGGTCGGCTCGTCCAGGTCGGTGATCACGCCCGCGTCCAGCGCCGCCGCCGCGGTGACCACCTTGAAGGTCGAACCCGGCGGATACGTCTGCCGCGCCGCCCGGTTCAGCATCGGCTTGTCCGCATCGCCGTTCAGCCGGGCCCAGGACCGGGCCGCCGCCCTGTCGTTCCCGGACAGCACCGCCGGGTCGTACGACGGCGTCGACACCAGCGCCAGGATCCGCCCGGTCGACGGCTCGATCGCGGCCACCGCGCCCTTGCGCCCGCCCAGTCCCCGGTACGCGGCCCGCTGCGCGGCGGGGTCGATGGTGGTCACGACGTCGCCGCCCGGGTTCCGGGACCGGGTGAAGTCGTTCCAGAGCGGGAGCGGCGACAGCATCGGGTCGGCGCCGGACAGGACGCCGTCCTCCGCGTGCTCCAGGAAGGTCGTGCCGTACTCCTGCGAGGCGAAGCCGGTGACCGGGGCGTACAACGGCCCGTCGCGGTACGTCCGTTCGTAGCGGAGCTGCTCGCGGGTGTCCCGGGAGCCCGTGACCGGCCTGCCCCCGACGAGGATGTCCCCGCGCGGCTGGCCGTAACGGGCGATGGTGGCACGGCGGTTGGCCGGGCTGTCGTCGTAGGTCCGGGACTGGACGACCTGGAGGCGGGTGGCGTTGACCAGGAGCGCCGCGAGGAGCAGGGCGCAGAAGACGGCGGCGTGGCGGATGTACCGGGTCATCGGGCGGCCGCCTCTCCCTTGTGCCGTGTCATCGGTGACGCGCCTCTCCGTCGGACCGAGTCCCTCGGTGAGCCGCCTCTCCGTCGGATCGAGTCATCGGCGACCCCTCTCTGTCGCACCAGGTCATCGGCGAGCCGCCTCTCCCTCGTGCCGCGTCACGGGATCGCCTCGCCGTCGTACTGGGCGCGGGCCGAGTCGCTGATCCGGATCAGCAGGGCGACGATCGCCCAGTTGGTGACGACGGAGGAGCCGCCCTGGGCGAGGAAGGGCATCGCCATGCCGGTGAGGGGGATCAGGCCGGTCACCCCGCCCGCGATGACGAACACCTGGAGCGCCACGATCGAGGCGAGGCCCACCGCGAGCAGCCGCCCGAAGGGGTCGCGCAGCGACAGCCCGGCCCGGTAGCCGCGCTCCACCAGCAGGCCGTAGAGCAGGAAGATCGCCGACAGACCGGCCAGGCCCAGTTCCTCGCCCGCCGTCGCCAGGATGAAGTCCGACTTGACGGCGAAGCCGATGAGGACGGAGTGGCCGAGACCGAGACCCGTGCCGAGGACACCGCCCGTCGCGAAGGCGAACAGGGACTGCGCGAGCTGGTTGGGTCCCTGTCCCGCCTCGATCGACGCGAACGGGTGCAGCCAGTCCTCCACCCTGCTGTGCACATGCGGCTCCAGCCAGCCGACGGCGACCGCGCCCAGCGAGGCCAGCAGCAGGCCGACGGCGATCCAGCCGGTGCGGCCGGTGGCGACGTAGAGCAGGACGACGAACAGGCCGAAGAACAGCAGCGAGGTGCCGAGGTCGCGTTCCAGGATCAGGACGCCGACGCTGAGCAGCCAGATGGAGACGATCGGGCCGAGCACCCGCCCCGTGGGCAGTTGGAGCCGCCACAGCCGGCGGCCGGCGTACGCGAGCGCGTTGCGGTTGGCCGCCAGGTACGCGGCGAAGAACACCGCGAGGAGCACCTTCGCGAACTCGCCCGGCTGGATGGAGAACCCGGCGATCCGGATCCAGATCCGGGCGCCGTTCACGGCCGGGAAGAAGATCGGCAGGGTGAGCAGGACCAGCGCGGCGACGACACAGACGTAGGAGTAGCGCTGGAGCACCCGGTGGTCGCGCAGCAGCAGGACGACCACGATGAACAGGGTCACCCCGAGCGTGGACCACACGAGTTGGGTGGGCGCCGCCCGGTCGCCCGGTGTCTCCAGGTCGAGCCGGTAGATCAGGACCAGGCCCAGGCCGTTGAGCAGTACGCCGATGGGGAGCAGCAGCGGATCGCCGTACGGGGCGCGCCAGCGCACCGCCAGATGCGCCATCAGCGCGAGCACGCCGAGCCCGGCGCCGTAGCCCGCGGCGCCGGGCGGGACGGTGCCGTTCCTGGCGAAGCCGACCGCGCAATAGCCGTACACCGACAGCAGGACGGCGAGCACGATGAGGGCCAGCTCGACGCCACGGCGCCGGGGCAGACGTACGGCGGGGGTGGGCGGATCCGCTGTCCGTACGGTGGTTCCGGCCTTGGTCATGTCCGGAACTTACCCAAATGGGGCGGCTTGTCTTCCTCCGCCCTCAGCACCAGCGTGGCGCGGGCCCGATGTTGTCGATGTACCGGGCCGCACCCCAGGCCCAGGTGCCGTCGGTCAGCAGGTACCACAGCGGGTTGCCGTCGATGGTCTGGCCGCCGGTCTTGCAGAAGATCTTGACGATCTCGCCCTTCTTGGCGAACCGGATGATCTGCGATCCGCGGTTCGGCGCGCTGCGCAGCGCCAGCGTGCTCGCGGTCACCACGCCCTTGTACAGGCGCGGCTTGTCCTGGTGGTGGTGACCCCAGTCACCACGAGGGTCCCAGTCGTCGCTCGCGACGGCGGGAGTGGCGGCGGCCGCGGCGGTGAGAGCGCCGGCGGCGACGGCTATCGCGAGACGGGAACGCAGGGGCATGGGGGGTACCTCCATGAATGGGCGAAACCTGACTAATCGCCACATTAGGAGTAACGGCGGGCTCTCGCCCGTCACGCTGGTCCATAGGAGAGGCCAGAGAAGAGGCGATAGCGGAAACGCCCAGCTCTTACGGCAATGTCAGCTCGGCCACCGCGCCGCCGTCCCGCGCGTTGCGGAGGACCAGCCGCGCCCCCAGCACCTCCGCCTGCCCCATCGCGATGGTCAGCCCCAGCCCGTGCCCCTTGGAACCCCCCTCCGTACGGAACCGCTGCGGCCCGTGCTCCACGAGGTACGCCGGGTACCCCTCGCCGTGATCCCGCACGGTCACCACGTGCCCGTCCACGGTCAACACCACCGGCGGCGCCCCGTGCCGATGGGCGTTGGCCACCAGGTTCCCCAGCACCCGCTCCAGCCGCCGCCGATCCGTCTCGACCCGCGCGTCCCGCAGGACGACGACCTCCGTGTCCGTCCCCGACGCCCGCACCACCCGCGCGGCCAGCGCCCTCAACTCCTCGGTGTCCAGCTCCTGCCGCTCCCGCCCGGTGTCCAGCCGGGAGATCTCCAGCAGGTCCTCGGTGAGCGTCCGCAACGCCGCCACCCGGTCCCGCACCAGCTCGGTCGGCCGCCCCGGCGGCAGCAGCTCGGCCGCCGCGTGCAGCCCCGTCAACGGCGTACGCAACTCGTGGGCCACGTCGGCGGTGAACCGCTGCTCGCTCTGGAGCTTGCCCTGCAACGAGGAGGCCATCGAGTCCAGCGCGGCGGCGACCGCGGCCACCTCGTCCTCGGGACGGCTCGGGTCCTTCGTACGGGGATCACCGACTCGCGCGTCCAGGTCGCCCGCGGTGATCCGCCGCGCCACCTGGGCGGTGGTGTGCAGCCGCCGGGTCACCCGGGTCACGGCGAACGCGCCCACCAGCAGCGTCACCCCGATCGCCAGCGCCGACGACCAGACGATCGCCCGGTCGAGGGCGTCGATGGTGCGCTTGCCCTGCGAGTAGTCGACCGCCACGGCCAGCGTCCGGTCGCCGTCGACCGGGCCCGCCGCCCACATCGTGGCGCGGCCGTGCCGCTCGCCGACCATGGTGCCGTGCTCCCCGGCAGCGGCCAGCTCCCGCAGCGGCCCCGGCAGGTCGGGGGGATCGACCCCGGCGTCCCACGTCAGCGAGTCCCCGGCCTCGAAGGCCGACGTGGCGTCCTTCAGCCGGGCCAGGGCGAGTTCGCGCGCCTGGCCGACGGTCTGGTTCGTCACCGAGACGTGCACGAGGATGCCGAGCAGCGCCGCGAGGCCGCAGCACATCACCGTGATGAAGACGGCGGCCTTCACGGCGAGCGCGCCCGTCCAGCGGGGGAGCGCGGGCCGTCTCATCGGCCGCTCGACGAGGACGAGGGGGAAGGTGAGGTGGAGGACGAGGGGGAAGGTGAGGTGGAGGACGAGGGGGAGACGGACGGCGAGGCGGCCGGTGACGCGGAGGCGGACGGCGACGCCGAGGGGTGTCTGCCGCCCTTCCTGCCGTCGACCCGCAGCATCTCGTCGTGGGTGAGCAGCATGACGCGCTGGTCGGGGTCCCAGGTCCACTGGAAGCGGTACTCGTAGCTCGCGATGTCCGACGGCGAGTGGATGATCACGGACCGCCCCGCCAGCTCGACGCCGGTCACCGCGTCGTCGTTGGACATCACCCGCACCAGCCGGCCCGACTCGAAGGTGTAGACGCGGACCGCCGTTTGGTTGCCGGGCAGCAGCCGGAACCCCAGCGTGAGGTCGTCGCGGCCGTCACCGGTGAGATCGCGGTAGTACGGCCGCAGCACCGGACACCGGCCCTTCGCGGGGCCCTCGCCGCAGTCGGCCATGCGCCGGGCCGTCTCGTGGTACGGCGCCTTGATGCCCGTGTACGCGTCGGGGTGCTGGGAGATCTCCGCCCGGACGACGGCCACCGGGTCGACCTTGTGGATGTCGTCGCGCGGAGCCCTGATGCCCTTCATGAGCTCGGACTCGCCGTCGTCGTAGTCCCAGGCGGGGCTGGACGCGGGGGTCAGATCCGGCCACAGCCGGTCCGGGCTGATCGCGGTCGCGGTCGGCCCCGCCCCGCGGAGCGCGCCGGTGTCCCCGCAGGCCGTCAGGGCCACCGGCAGCAGGGCGACGGTGACGGCGAGGCGGAGACGGGTGCGGGGCACGGTGCTCTCAGGGGCTGGGTGGCGGGTGGTGATCGCGTCCACTTTATTCGCGGGGGCGTCCTTTGTGCGCACCAGAGGGAATCGCCTGTGGAGAAACGATTACTCGGCGAGTTCCTCAAGCAGCCGGGCCGTCGGCAGCCCCGCCTTCAGATACGCCACGAAGAGCTCGTTGTGCAGCGCCCACGGCGAGCGCCGGGTGCGGATCAGCCGGATCGCCTCGTCGGCGGAACGCCCCTGGCGGATCAGGGCGTGCGCGACGACCAGGCCCGAGCGGTTGTAGCCGTGATAACAGCGGACGAGGACCTTGCGGCCCTCGTCCAGCGCGTCACAGGCGGCCTGCGCCAGCCGTATCACCCCGGCGAGCTGAGTACCGTCCAGCGGTCCGTCGGGAATCGGCCACACATGGTGCTCGACCCCGGGATCGGGACCGTGCCCGGGCAGCCTCAACAGCGTCTGGACGAGATCGAACTCGTCCCGCACGACCGCCGGCCCGACCTGTCCGGACCGACCGCCGAACTCGTGCCCGCCCATCCACAGGCCGGGCACGATCTCGTTCCACGGACTGTCCGGAGCCGGTACGTCGGTCTCTTTCCCGCGCGTCCGCAACGGCGCCTCCCCAAGCCCCCGTCGACCGACTCCATACGTACCCGGGCTGACTCCTCTTCAAAGGTAACCGCCTTCTTGCCCCTGGAGCACCCCGCCTGTTCCCATGGTCGAGGGGTGATGGTGCATGAGCGGACTGCGCGTCGTGCCGACCTGGCGCCACGGTCAGGAACGGCTGTACGTCTGCCTCACGGACGGCAGGAACATCGCCTGGTACGACCGTGAGGCCGCCCGGGTCAACCTGCTCAGCGAGGACCGCAGAGAGGATGTGCTCGACGTCCTCGGGCCCTTCCTCACCGGCCCGGTGGCGATCGGCCCGCCCCCGGTGCCCACCCCCGCCGAACTGGCCCGGCTCTCCCTCCACCCGGACGACGACCTGGCGCCCAACCGCCCCGGCGAGGCGCTCCAGGTCGCCCTGGACCGGGACCCGGGCCCCGCGCACCGGCTGCGCCCCGACCCGCGCCGCCGGGCCCTCGCCGCGGAACAGACGGTGGGCGACGCCCTGGACCGGCTGGACGGCGCCGGCTGGCACACCCTGCACTCCGTCCCGCTGCCCGGCGGCGACCGCATCCACCATCTGGCGATCGGCCCCGGCGGCCTGTTCGCCGTCCACACGGTGTACGCCCGCAAGCAGCGGGTCACCGTCGCCGACCCGATGGTCACCCTGGGGCGGCGCGAGCCGACCGCGCTGCTGCGGCGCGTGCGCGCGGACGCCGACCGGGCCTCCTACGCCCTGACGGCCGAGGTCCATCCCGTGCTCGCGCTCGTCGAACCGGCGGACGTGTCGGTCACCGCCCCGTTGCGGGCGGCGCGGGTGCTGACGGACGCGGAGGTGGCGGGGCTGGCCCGCACGGGCGGCGTGCTGAAGCCGGCGGACGTGGAGGCGCTGCACGCGATGGCCCGGGACCGGAACACCTGGGTGCGGGTGTGATCCGCGGATGCGGATGCGGGTGAGCGGGGTGGTTCACCCCGCCGGCCGGAAGTAGTGGTCCATCGTCCGGTGGCCGATCCGCGCGCCGACCCTGTTGCCCACCACGTCCGCGGTGCGGAAGTGGATGCCGCTCCAGACACGGGCGTCGATCACGTCGCGGTTGAAGTCGGCGGAGCTGGTGTACACGCGGGTGGTGCCGGTGACGGCCGAGGTGAGCCGGAGGTCGATCTCGCCACCGGTGAGACGGTCGAGTACGGCCATGACGGCGCCGTCGTTGGCGCAGTGGCCGCCGATGTACTCCGGGTACGGGGGCGTGCGCAGCAGCGGTTCCCAGGTGGGGTCGGCCTCGGTGGCGGGGTTGCCGTCGGTGTCGGCGAGCCGGACCGCGTGGATCGGACGCCAGTAGGCGTAGTGGAACTTGGCGTTCCAGGTGGTGATCGTCGCGTCGGCGGCAGCGGTGTTGGCGGCGGCGAACAGCCGGGCCGCGTCGACGATGTCGAGCCCGTGCCGGGTGACGTGGTCGGCGTAGGCGCGCTGGAACTGCTGGGGCAGCGGATCGGAGAAGAAGCGGGCGGTCTCGGTCTGCCACGGTGTCCGCTCGGTGCTGTCCTTCCCGCCGACCGCCCTCACCTCGGCCAGGTCCCGGGCGTACCGCTTGGAGGCCAGTGCGGGCGGCGGGCCCGGCACGAACCGGTCCGGCGCGTCGAAGGTCATCGGCCGCACCTTGCCCAGCCACGGGTTCACCGCGGCGCTGTGGCCGGGCGGGGCGGGACGCCAGACGCCCGGGGCCGGCTCCGGGGCGAACGGCACGTCGGCGCCGCGTCCGTCGTCCTCGCGCAGCTCGATGATCCGGTCGGCGGCGCGGTGCCCGAACCGGACACCCCGCTCCTCGGCCTTCCCGTCGGGGATCGTGTCCAGGGAGGCGGCGAGGGCCGCGTCGAGCCGGGCCCGGGACGCGGGGAAGTAGGTGAGCAGCACCCGGTGGGCGGCCGCCGCGGCCGCCGCCTCGGAGGAGGCGTGGTGCGGGCCGCGCGCGTGCCACTTGTACGGCGTGTAGCGGCCCTCGATGCCGACCACCGCGTTGTAGACGGCGGCCGAGACGAAGCCGTACCAGAGGAAGGGTTCGGCCGTGGGACGCCTCGCGTCACCGGCGACGACGTCCACCGCGGTGCGGCTCCAGTCGGTGACGACCCGGGCGCCGGGGGCCGTGCGCGACGGCCGGTCCTGCGCCGCGGTGCGGTCCTGCGCCGCGGTGCTCGGCGCCGCCCAGGACAGCGCGCCGAGGGTGAGCGCGGCGAGACCGGCGGCGAGGGTGCGGCGGCGGGTGCGGGAGGGGGGTGGCGTGTCCATGCGGCTCTTTCTGGTCGGTCGCGAGGTGGGTCGTGAGGTCGGTCGCGGGGTCCGCCGCGTGGTTGGTGGGGCTCGGTCGGTCAGGACGGTGCCGCTCAAGGCAGCGGCCCGGCGTGCTTCCGGTCGAGCAGGGGGGCCAGCAGGTCGCCGTGGTCCTGTACGCGGGGGGCGATGTCCGGTGCCTGGAAGGCCAGCTGGGCGGGGTTGCCGCACTGCTCGACCTCCGTCCAGGTCACCGGCGCCGACACCAGCGGCCGGGCGCGGGCCCGCAGGGTGTAGGGCGTGGCCGTCGTCTTGCGCGCGGCGTTCTGGCTCCAGTCCACGAACACCTTTCCGGGCCTGAGGTTCCGCGTCATCCGGTGGACGACCAGCCGGGGCATCGCCCGCTCCGCCTCGACGGCCAGCTCCTTGGCGTACTCCGACACCTGGTCGGACGAGGCCCCCCGTACGGCAGCCAGCAGGTGCAGCCCCTTCGACCCGGCGGTCTTCGGGTACGCCTCGATCCCGTCCGCCGCGAGCCGCTCGCGCAGCCACAGGGCGACCTCGCAGCACTCGACGACCGTCGCCGGCGCCCCCGGGTCCAGGTCGAACACCAGCCGGTCGGCCTCGTCGGGCCTGTCCACCAGCCACTGGTGGGTGTGGAACTCGGTGACCAGGTTCGCCGCCCACATCAGGCTCGCCAGGTCCTGCACCAGCACCATCCGGGCCGGCCCCTCCGAGCGGGGCACCTCGGCGGTGGTGACCCAGTCGGGCGTACCGGGCGGGACGTTCTTGGTGAAGAACACCTGCCCGTCGGGGCCGTCGGGATAGCGCAGGAAGGACACCGACCGCCCGCGCAGATGGGGCAGCAGGACCTCGGCGGTGGTCGCGTAGTAGTGCAGCACCTCGCCCTTGGTGAAACCGGTCGCGGGATACAGCACCTTCTCCAGGTTGCTGAGCGCGAGCCTTCGCCCCTCCACCTCTGTGATCGGCGTCATACGATGAGAATTCCAGAGATTTAGTCGAAGACACGCACAAGACGTCTCAAACCGATCGAAAGGGTGCTGCACGTGCGATCCATATGGAACGGCGCCATCTCGTTCGGCCTGGTCAGCATCCCGATCAAGCTGGTGAACGCGACCGAGAGCCACTCGATCTCGTTCCGTCAGATCCACACCGAGGACGGCGGCCGCATCCGCTACCGCAAGGTGTGCGAACTGGAGGACCGCGAGGTCACCCAGTCGGAGATCGGCAAGGGCTACGAGGACGCGGACGGCACGATCATCCCGATCACCGACGAGGACCTGGCCCATCTGCCGCTCCCGACGGCCAGGACGATCGAGATCGTGGCCTTCGTGCCGGCCGGCCGGATCGACCCGCTCCAGATGGACGCCGCGTACTACCTCGCGGCGGGCGGTGCCGCGGCCGCCAAGCCGTACACCCTGCTGCGCGAGGCCCTCAAGCGCAGTCAGAAGGTCGCCGTCGCCAAGTTCGCGCTGCGCGGCAAGGAACGCCTCGGCATGCTGCGCGTGGTCGGCGACGCGATCGCCCTGCACGGGCTGCTGTGGCCGGACGAGGTCCGTGCCCCCGAGGGGGTCGCGCCCGACACGGACGTCACGGTCAACGACAAGGAACTCGACCTCGCGGACGCCCTGATGGACACCCTCGGCGAGATCGACCTGGACGACCTGCACGACGAGTACCGCGAGGCACTGGAGGAGGTCGTCGCCGCGAAGGCCGCCGGCGAGGCCCCGCCCGAGACCCCCGAACCGGCCCGGGGCGGCAAGGTCCTCGACCTGATGGCGGCGCTGGAGAAGAGCGTGCGCGCGGCCAAGGAGTCGCGGGGCGAGGAGACGGGGGCGGAGGGAGCGGCGGGAGCGGCGGAGGAGGAGCCCGCCGAGGTCAGACGCCTCCCGGCCCGGAAGTCGGCCCGGGCCACACCCAAGCAGACGGGCGGCAAGAAGTCGACGGCGTCCGGCTCGGGGACGAAGAAGACGGCCGCGAAGAAGACGACGGCCGCCGCGAAGAAGTCGACCGCGAAGACGGCACAGGGCACGAAGAAGACGGCGTCGTCGGCGCGGAGGACGACGGCCGCCGCGAAGACGACGACGGGCAAGAAGACCGCGGCCAAGAAGACGGCGGCGAAGAAGACGGCGGCCCGCAAACGGACCGCGTGACCTGCGCACCGCGCCGGCTACTGGCCGCAGCCGCAGGTCTCGTCAGCCGTGTCGTCCCGTGAGTCCTGTGAGCCCCGTGAGTCCTGTGGACCCTGAGGATTCCGGCGGTCTCACCGGTCCTGAGGAACCGTCAGTCGAGGACCGTGGCGGACTCGATGACCAGCGTCTCGGTGGGCACGTCCTGGTGGCCGCCCTTGCTGCCGGTGCGGACGGCCTTCATCCGGTCGACGACGTCCTGGCCCTCGGTGACCCGGCCGAAGACGGCATAACCCCAGCCGCGCATGTCCTTCGACGTGTGGTTGAGGAAGCCGTTGTCCGAGACGTTGATGAAGAACTGGGCGGTCGCCGAGTGCGGGTCGCCGGTGCGGGCCATCGCCACGGTGTACTCGGTGTTCTTCAGCCCGTTGTCGGCCTCGTTCTGGATCGGGGCCTGGGTGGGCTTCTGCTTCATGTCCGCGGTGAAACCACCGCCCTGGACCATGAAGCCGTTGATCACGCGGTGGAAGATCGTTCCGTCGTAGTGTCCCGCGCGGACGTACGACAGGAAGTTCTCGGCCGTCTTGGGCGCCTCGGCGTCGTTGAGCTCGAGAACGATACGGCCGAAGTTCGTGGTCAGCTCGACCCTGGACATGTGAATCGTCCCTTTCTGGTGGGGCTTGGCCGCAGCATCTTGTCACACGGGTGTTGACCAGGACCGTTGAGCGGGTCATGACGGCACCCGCGCGCCGACCGGATGTCGGGCCGCCTCCTCGCCCCGATGTCGGGCCGCCTCCTCGACCCGGTGTCAGGCCGCCTCTTCCAGAACGCCGTTCGCCCCGGCCCTCGCCGACCGCGCTCCACGCCCGCGCGGTCCGGCCAGCAGCACCAGCGCCGTGCCCGCCGCCAGCCCCAGCGCGGGCAGCACCGGGAACCGTCCGTCGGGCGCGAACCCGTGCACCGCGAAGCGGCTCAGCGCGAGCGCGCTCACCGCGAGCCCGAGCCACACGGCCCAGGCCCCGCCGCG
Source organism: Streptomyces lincolnensis (assembly GCF_021173675.1). Taxonomy (GTDB): domain Bacteria; phylum Actinomycetota; class Actinomycetes; order Streptomycetales; family Streptomycetaceae; genus Streptomyces; species Streptomyces lincolnensis_B. The sequence goes on from NZ_JAIHON010000004.1 coordinate 629,627, forward strand.
CAGCCCGGGTTCCGGCCGCGTCCGGTCGTAGAGCACCCCCAGCCCGCGTTCCACCGGCCTCAGCGCCGCCACGACCCCGGCGAGCACGACCGCGAGGAGCAGCAGCCACGGCACCCGCAGCCCCCACCACCCCGGGGAGCCGAGCGCGGGCTGCGGTGCGAGGCCGGTCAGATAGAACGCGGCGGCCAGGACCAGCACCGGCAGCATGTGCCACAGATACAGCGTCATACTCGCGCCGCCGACCGGCCGTACGACCCGCCAGACCCGCTCGCGGTCGAGGAGCCGCCGCACCGCCGGCGCGACCAGCTGACACACCCCCACCTGTGCCACCACCCAGGCCAGCATGGCCGCCGAGGGCGGGTCGGTGTTGCCGGTCTCCTGGCCGGTGACCCGGATCAGGCTGACGGGGTAGGGGCCGAGGGCGACCAGCAGAGCGAAGGCGGCCCCGCCGGCGGCGGCCAGCACCCCGGGCACGGCGAGCCCGTCGAGCAGCCCGTCCCGCCGGCAGAAGCCCAGTTGATAGGCCACGCCCCATACGAGGACGTAGTCGAGCACCCCCACGGACGACACGCCCCCGGCGACCACGACCACGTCGACCCCCACCGCGACCGCGCCCATGACCAGCGGGACGCGCGGCCCCCAGCACCGATGTGCCGTGTGCAGCACCGGAGTAAGGGCGCTCAGCACGAGGTAAACGGGCAGGAACCAGAACTGCATGGCCATGGCCCAGCCCACCATCGAGAGCGTGTACGGATCCACGCCGGCGCCCGCCGAGACCCCCACGGCGAGCAGCACCAGCCCGCTGTACACCCCGGTCGGTAGCAGCAGCCGCACCGCCCGCCGCCCCGCCCACCCGGCCGCCGTACCGCCCGCGCTCCGGGCCCGCTCCCAGGATCCGGCGGCCGCGTCGCCCCCGGCGAGGAAGAACAGCGGCATGATCTGGAACAGCAGCGTCAGCCACTGCGTCCCGGGCAGCACCGCGAGCAACTCCGGTGCCACGACCTGCCCTTGGGGCCCGTGCTCCAGCGCGGTGATCAACCAGTGCCCGAACACCACGAGCACGATCGCCCAGGCCCGCAGGAAATCGACGTAGCGGTCTCTGCTCATACGACGTGATGCTCCCGTCCGGCCTGCGCCATCGAGCCGAATCGTCCGGGCCGCAACCAATCCGTGGCCGGTACGACACCGGACCGGGCGGGGGCCGGGCGGGGATGTGCTGCCGTCGGGCGCGGCGGGCACGGGCCTGCTCTGCGGGGGAAAACCCCTCCTCGTCCGGCGGGGCGGCCGGATGGTGACCAGGACCGACCCGTCTCTACGGTCAGGTCATGAAGCCCTTACGCGAACTCCTGTTGGTCTCCTCGATCTCGGTGGCCCTGCTGGCGGGCGGAGTCACGGCCGCCGCGGCGCACGACCGGGGCCCCGGGAAAACCGCCACCGCGGCGGCCGAGGACACCCGTGCCACGCACCGGCGGGGACAACTCGTCTCCGTCGACCACCTGCGCACCCTGTCCGCGGCGCAGATCAAGGCCGAACTGAAGAGCGACGACGGGGGAGCCTGGGACACCGGAGCCGTCCGGTACGGCGTGGACACCTACCGCGTGGTGTACCGCACCGTCGACCCGTCCGGCCGCCCCACCACCGCGAGCGGCCTGGTCGCCGTACCCCGTGGCGGCGAACGGCACCTGCGGACGGTGTCGTTCGCGCACGGCACCGAACTGTTCAAGGGAGACGTCGCCTCGGTCAGCGACGAGGTGTGGTCCCAGGCCCCCGCACTGACCTACGCCTCGGCGGGATTCGCCGCCGTCCTCCCCGACTACCTCGGCCTCGGCCTGGGCCCCGGCCCGCACCCGTGGATGGACATCCCCTCCGAGACGACCGCCTCCCTGGACCTGCTGCGCGCCGCCCACACCCTCGCCCCGACCCTCGGACGACACCTGCGCCCCGACGTGTTCGCCACCGGCTTCTCCCAGGGAGCCTCGGCCGCCCTGGGCCTGGCCCGCGCCCTCCAGGACGGCGCCGACCCCCGGTTCGCGCTCCGGGCGGTGGCACCGGTCAGCGGCGCGTACGCCTTCCGCGACGCCGCGCTGCCCTCCCTGCTCTCCGGCGAGACCGACCCGAAGGCCGGCGTGATCTACACGGCCCTGACCCTGGTCGCCTTCAACCGCCTCCACCACGTCTACGACACTCCGGGCGAGGTCTTCCGCAAGCCGTACGCCCGTACGATCGAGGGCCTGCTCGACGGCACCCACACCGGCGCCGAGGTCGTCGCGGGCACCCCGGCGACCCTCGACGGCCTCCTCACACGGCACGGCCGCGCCCTGCTCACCCGTCCCACCGGAGGGCTGGCCGAGGCCCTGCGCCTGACCGACGGAGTCTGCGCCGACTGGACCCCGCGCGTCCCCGTCCGCCTCTACTACGCGGCCGGAGACGAGCAGGCCGTCACGGCCAACAGCCAGCACTGCCACGTCACGTTCCACGCCCACGGCACCCACGCCCCCCTCTCTCCCCTCGGCACCCCCACCTACGCCGGCTCCCGCCACCTGGGCTCCCACCAGGCCGGCACCGCCGCAGTGGTCCGCTGGTTCGGGTCCCTGGCGTGACGCCGGTGAGCGCGGGGTTCGTTCCGTGCGCGCCTCGGAGTCGCCGGGGAGTCGGTGTCGATGTCGGTGGCGTAGTCACTGTCGGCGGCGCCACCGGGGGGAGTCATCGTCGGCGCCCCTCGGACGCGCCCGCCGTGCTCGAACCCGTGCCGGAGGTCAACGGCTCGTAGCTGAGCTGCTTGACCCGGCGCAGGGTCAGCACGGTCTCGACCGACTGGACGCCCTCCAACGCCCCGATCTTCTCGCTCAGATACGCGTAGAGCTCGGCGCCGCTGCGGTGCAGGGTCGCCGCGACGAGGTTGGCCCGACCGGTGGTGGCCGCGGCGAACTGCACCTCGGGATGCCCGGCGAGCGCCTCGCCGACGGAGGCGAGCGCGGCCGGCGTCACGGTGAGCCACAGCAGCGCGTCCATCTCGTGTCCGAGCGGCTCGAAGTCGTGCTGGACGTCGAAGTACAGCACCCCGCTCGACCGCAGCCGCTCCAGCCGCCGCTTGACCGTCGACTCCGGCTGGCCGGTGGCCGTCTGGAGTTCGGTGAGCGTGGCCCGGCCGTCCCGCCCGAGGACGGTGAGCAGCGCCTCGTCCTCCGCGTCCAGGGTGACCGGCCCCGACACGGTCTCGACGGGCGGCGGGCGCAGGGCCGCCTCCTCGGCGGGGGAGAGGGCGGCGCTCTTGTTGAGCCAGCCGAGGGCACCGCCGTAGAAGAAGTGCAGGACGCAGTGGGCACTGACCGACATGACACGGGGGGTGCGCTGGAGCCGGTCGAGGAGCAGCTTGTCGCGGGCCTCCCGGTCGCGGGGTTTCATCGTGCACGTCACCTCGGTGCCACCGGAGTTCAGCGTGACCCACGAGGTGTCCGGGCGCAGGGCGAGCGCCCCCGCCAGTCGCTCGGCCGTGTCCGGGGTGCAGCGCAGCCGGACGATCCAGCTGCTGCGGCCCAGCCGGTTCTCGTCCGTCACCCCGAGCACCCTCAGGCGAGCGCTCGTGTGCAGCCGCCGGTAGCGCCGGGCGACCGTCTGGTCGGACACGCCCAGCACCTGCGCGATCCGGCTGAAGGGGGCCCGCCCGTCGAGTTGGAGCGCGTGGAGCAGCTTCAGGTCCAGGGGGTCGAGCGGGGCGAGAGGGGCGAGGGGGGCCAGGGCGGTCGGTTCCATGGGTGTCTCCGTTTTCGTCTCCGTCTCAGTCTCCGTCTCCCGTGCTCGTCGCTCAGGGGGAGGCGAGGACTGGACTCAGGAGTCGGGCGAGGCCCGGAACCGGGATCCGGTTCCGGGCCTCGCCTCGCGCCCTCAGGGTCTCCGGGGAGGGCGCCGCGTACCGGACATTTCTCCACGGTCCATGATCCGGCACGTGGTTGTTCCCTGTCCGTGGGGCGGGGTGGTCCCGCGCGGTCAGGCACTCTCCGCTACGGCCGTGCTCCCCGCTACGGCTGTGTTTCCCGCGACGGCTGTGTTTCCTGTGACCGCCGTGCTCCCGCGCCCCGGAGTGCGCAGCAGCACCGCGGCGACGGCGGCGGCGACGAGTGCCAGCACGGCCGCGATGGTCAGGCAGAGGTGGAGGCCGTCGAGAAAGGCCTCGGAGAGGGCGCCGAGCGCCCGCCCCTGATCCGGCCCCAGGTTCATCCCGGCGACCGCGCCCAGCCCGCCCTCCTCCACCGCCGCGCCGACGCGCCGCACCGTCGCCGCGGGCAGCCCGGCGTCGGCGAGGTGACCGGGCAGGGCGTTCAGGGCCTTGCTGCTGAGCACGGCGCCGAGGACGGCAGGACCGAGCGCGCCGCCGACCTGACGGAAGGCGTTGTTGCCGGCCGCCGCCATGCCGGCCAGGTGGTGCGGCACGGAGGCGACGGCGGTGGCCGTCATCGGGGTGATGACGAGGCCGAGACCGACGCCCAGCAGCACCAGCCGCCAGGCCAGGGAGCCGTAGGAGGTGTGCGCGTCGAGGCCGGTCAGCGTCAGCAGGGCGGCGGAGGTCACGAGCAGTCCGCCGGTGATCAGGACGCGCGGGGACCAGCGGTGCATCAGCCGGGCGGCGGGCTGCGACACGAGGATCGCCGCCAGGGTCACCAGGATCATGCGTACGGCCGCATCCAGCGTGCTGAGCTGCTGCACCATGCCGAAGTACAGGCTGAGCGCGAAGAAGACACCGATCAGACCCAGGAAACAGATCATGGCGACCAGCGTCGTCGCCGCGAACGCCGGGCTCCGGAACAGCGACAGATCCAGCATCGGACTGTCACTGCGCCGTTCCACGACCACGAACCCGACGGCGCTGACGGCCGCGAGCACCAGGGCGACGACGACCCGGCCCTCGGTGAAGGACGCGGCGCCGCCCTCGATGACGCCGTAGACCAGCGCGGTGATCGTGACCATGGCGGTGATCTGGCCGGGCCAGTCCAGCCGGCGCGAGCCGGGGGCACGTGAGTCGGTCACCAGCCGGGCGGCGGCCACCACGGCGACGAGCGAGGCGGGGATGGGCAGCAGATAGATCCACCGCCAGGCCATGTGGTCGAGGATCACCCCGGCGATGAGAGGCCCTACGGCCAACGCCCCCATGAGCGCCGTGGCCCACAGCCCGACGAACTTCCCCCGCTCCCGCGGATCCGGCACGGCGTGACTGATCAGCGCCAACGTGCTCGGCAACAGCGCCGCCGCACCCAGCCCCGCCACCGCCTGCCCGACCCACAGCACCTCGATCGACCGCGCGCACAACGCGATCAGCGCCCCCAGCCCACTGAGCACCAGCCCGCCCTGAAGAACCTGCTTACGGCCGTGAACGTCCCCCAGGACACCCGCGGTCAGGATGAGCGCGGCCATGGGCAGCACGAACGCATCGGTGACCCAGGACAGTTCGGCGGTCGACGCGTGCAGCGCCCGCTGGATGGCCGGCAGGCTCACCGACACCGTCGTCACCGGCAAATAGGCGACGAACACACCGACGCAGGCCATGACGAGCGTGGCTGCCCGTCGCTCCCGCGGCGCGTTCGCCGTGGTCGTGACATTCACGAGAGTCTCTTCCTGATCCGAGAAACCGCCGACGCGGTTCGCTTGCTACGACGGCAACCCTCCGATCCCGACCACGAACCGACCCAGCCACGGGCCCGGAATTCCCAGAAATCCGACATGAGGAACCGATTTCCGGGGGATCTCCGACACCGCTCCCGCCTCAGAGCCTCCCCCCGCCGCGATCTTCTGCGCCGGGCGGCGGACCGCTAGGGTTCTGGACGCAGCGAGTGACCTACTGAGTCACCTACGAGGAGCGAGGACATGCCCGGTTTCCCGAGCACGCGTTGACGTCGTGGGCCGTCACCGGCCCGGTCATCGCGTGCTGCCCTTGATGTAGCGGCACAGCGAGCCTTCCCCCGCTCGAACTGTCGGCGCACGTTCCACGCGCCCGATGGCGGGCTTCGTTGTAGCCAACACAAGGGACCCAGGTGCCGCCCACTCCCTCTGAACCCTCCTCTGTTCCATCAGGTCTGTCAGGCCCGTCAGGTCTGTGGCGGGACGCCGACTTCCGCAGACTCTGGCTCGGCCAGACAGCCTCCCAACTGGGCGAACACGCGAGCCTGGTGGTCCTGCCGCTCTACGCGGTCCTGACGCTCCACGCCGGCGCCGGCGAGCTGGGCGTCCTCCGCGCGGTGGGCCAGGCCCCGATCCTCCTGCTCTCGCTCTTCGTCGGCGCGTGGGTGGACCGGTGGCGGACCCGCACGACGATGATGCTCACAGACCTAGGCCGAGCCCTGGCCCTCTCCGCCGCGGCGGCCGCCGGCCTCTTCGGCCTACTGGGCCTACCCACTCTCCTCGTCCTCGCCTTCACCGTCGGAGCCCTGTCCGTGTTCTTCGACGTGGCCTACCAGGCGTCCGTCGTACGACTGGTACAACGCGACCAACTGGTGCCGGCCAACAGCGCGTTGGAGGGCAGCCGCTCCACAGCCCAGATCGCCGGCCCCGCACTCGGCGGCACCCTGGTGTCCCTGCTCTCAGCCCCGATCGCCGCCGCCTCCAGCGCCCTGTTCTTCGCCCTGTCATTCCTGTCGCTCCGCCGCATACGCAGAGCGGAATCATTCCCGGAGGATCGGGGGTACTTGGAGGCCCTGGAGCACACAGAGGAGGCGCAGCACCCAGAGGAGGCGCAGCACTCGCCTCGGGTCTGGCGACGCATTCACGAGGGTCTGCGCTTCGTCGCCCGCGACACCATGCTGCGGACGGTCTGCCTGGCCTCAGCAGCCTTCCAGTTCTCCTTCGCAGCCCTGATGACCGTCTACCTCCTCTTCCTGCCCCGCGAACTGCACCTCTCGGGCACCGTGATCGGCCTGGCCCTAACGGCGGCAGGCCCGGGCGCCCTCCTGGGATCACTGCTGGCCGCCCGCCTGCCGAGCCGTTTCGGCCACGGCAAGGTACTGGTATGCGCGGCGGCACTCGGCGACGGCATCTTCCTGTGCGTACCAGCCCTGCACGGCTCCTCGGCGACGACCATCGCAGCCCTGCTCGGAGCGGGCTTCGTCTTCGGATGCGGCAGCCAACTGGTGAACGTCACGATCATGTCCGTCCGCCAGGCCATCACCCCACCCGCCATGCAAGGCCGCACAGCCGCCACCATCACCTTCATCGGCATGGGAATGACCCCCCTCGGCTCCCTTCTCGGCGGCTACCTCGCCGAACAATGGCCCCTACGCCCCACCCTCCTGACCACAGCCACCGCCATGCTCCTCTCCCCCCTGATCATCGCCCTCTCCCCCCTGGCCCACCTACGCCAAACCCTCCCACCCAAGCCTTGACCCATCTTTGCCGCCCGTCGGGAATCGCCTCAGACCTTTCAGTGAGCGAGCAACTCCCAGCAGGAATCGAACCAGGCCTGGCCTTGAGAGACGGTACGAGCGGCACGTGCCGGACCTCGAACTCCACCGCGGGCACAAGTCCCATGCGCTGAAGGTCGTACAGCCTCGCCCGCAGTGACTCGATGTGCCGACGCATGATGCCGAGGAACTCCGGCGACAGTGTGAAGACGTCCAAGGTCACTTCGTCCTGCTCGAAGGCCCGGCTGATGAGCGGCCCCAGCGTGACGGTCCGGCCGCTCGCCGCTCGCCGCTCTTCGGCCAATGGACCACCTGGGTGCGCACTACGTGGGAGCCGCTCCCCTGCCGCGTTTCGATCCAGCCCTCGTCCCGCAACTCCCTGATCACACGCTGAACGGTGTCCCGGGAGACCCCGAACTCTCCGCCGATTCCCGATGGGCCGGAAGCAGGGACCGTACGCGCAGGATTCGAACCTGCGCACACGGCTCCGGAGGACGGAAGTTCCCAGAGGTTTTGGCAGGCCGGCGCCATAGCTGACTGGCCGTCAAGCCCGCCGTCCCGCGCATGTCCCGCTAGGGCGTGTGTCCATACCGAGTTCCCGACTTCCGGGGGCCGACGGATCGAGGCCGGCCCGGTTGCATGTAGGTGGGCCTCGTGCTTGATCGGGCGGGCGATGTGCCCTCAGATCTTGATGGCGGTGACGCGCCCGCGGCAGAGTGCAGCGAGGTCCTCGGGGTCGGAGGTGAGGACGGTGACGGGGCCGGGAGCGGCCAGCGCCGTGGCGCTGAGCATGGCGTCGATGGCGTACTTGTGGCCGTGCCGGCCGGCGTCGGCGAGGAGGGCGGCGGCGTGACGGGCGATGGACTCGGTGACCGGTTCGATGACGAGGCGGGACATGGTCCATTCCAGGGCCGGGCGATTGATCCGTGGGTGAATCACTTCCACGAGGGTGGCTGCCGAAGTGATCACCCGCAGGTCGTCGGTGCGTGCGAGGGCGAGCCAGCCGGTGACCGTGCGGTCGCGCAGTACGGCCTTGGCCAGCCCTTCGCTGTCGAGGACCAGGGTGCCGCCTGGGGTGGCGGGGGAGGGGGTCACGCGGCGTTCGTCCCGCCGCGGGTCTGTTGCTCTCGGGCTTGGTGGAGCTGGTCCCGCAGCGTCTGAATCTCTTCGTCGGTGATGGGGCCGTGTTCCGCCTCCGCCACCGTGATGAGTTCGTTGAGGTTGTCCCGCTCGATCTGACGGGCCACGGCTGCGGCGACGTAGGCGGACAGTCCGGAGGGGCCGCTACGAGCCTTGGCGGCTTCGGCGATATCGCGCGGCATGGTGATCGAGTACTTGCCGGTAGGCTCACTCATGCTACCTATCCTACCTCGTATCCTCCCCCGTTGGATGAGGGCTGACAGAGGCAGTGGCCGCGGTGTGGCCCAACCGCGAGCTCGAATCTGGATTTGGGAGTACGGCGGGACTCCAGAGGGTGTTGCTGCTCCCGGGCTTGATAGGAGCATCCGGGATGTACTTCGCGGGGCTCTGCCCGAGGTCGCAGCTCTATCGCGATCAGTGCCAAGCAACGACAAAGAGCGGGACCCAGTGAGACTGGTTCCCGCTCTTCATGCATGGCACCTACGCTGGTCAACCGCATCATCGTGCTGGTTGAGGCGAAGTGCCCCCGGCAGGATTCGAACCTGCGCACACGGCTCCGGAGGCCGTTGCTCTATCCCCTGAGCTACGGGGGCGTGTCGGTCGCGGTGTTCGCGGCGACGGGTAGAACCCTACCAGCTCTGTCGGGGTGTTCATGAACGGGTTTTGCGGGGTCGGGGGGTGGTTCGGGCGGGTCGGGCAGGGGGGTTGGGGTGGGGGTCGGGGATGTGAGGATCACCCGGCAGGGGCAGAAGTGGGGAAAACCCGGACGCGGTGGCCGGTCCCGACCTACTCTCAAGGTGTGCCAGGCGTGTCCGGCCGGGTGCTTGTTGTGGACGACAACAAGGTCATCCGGCAGCTGATCAGGGTCAATCTCGAACTGGAGGGGTTCGAGGTGGTGACCGCGGCCGATGGTGCCGAGTGTCTGGATGTCGTTCATCAGGTGCTGCCCGACGTGGTGACCCTGGATGTCGTCATGCCGCGGCTCGACGGGCTCCGGACCGCCGCCCGGCTTCGGAGTGACCCCCGGACCAGTCACCTGCCGCTCGCGATCGTCAGCGCCTGTACGCAGTACGAGGTCGAGACCGGCCTCGACGTGGGCGTCGACGCCTTCCTTGCCAAGCCCTTCGAACCCGCCGAACTCGTGCGTCTGGTACGGCAGTTGATCGAGCGGCGGGGGAGTGGAGGGAGCGGGGGAGCGGTCCAGGAGGACCCGTCCGCTTTCGACGGCCTCCTCGGAGCGGGAGAGGACGGTCTCCTCGGGGCCGGAGAGGCCGAGCGCGCCGGACGTGCCGGCGCCTGAATCCCCAGGGAACGATCCAGGTCCACGTTCACGTCCAAGTTCAATTTCGTAGGGGCGGCTCCGCGTCCCTCACCCCCGTGCCGCCCCGCCGTCCATATCCCGGACCCCTCCTGAACCGGCTCGCCTACCCACCCCCCTCCTCCCCTACGCTTGTCCCGTGACCCCCGTCGAGCTCTCCCGTACCGTGCTGCGCGCGGTGCGTCGTGCTGTGGACGAGGGGGCACTGAGTGTCACGGTGCCGGAGCGGGTGGTCGTCGCTCCTCCCGGGCCCGGTGGGTGTGGGGACTACGCCACCAACATCGCCCTTCAACTCGCGCGGCCGGCCCGGCAGCCCTCGCGGGACGTCGCCGAGATCCTGAAGACCCGCCTGATCGGCAGCGACGGCATCACGGACGTCGTCGTCACCGGCCCGGGTTTCCTCAACATCAGCCTCCGCGACACCGCCGCCGTCACCCTCGTCGAAGAGATCCGGGAGCGGGGGAATCGGTACGGGCACGCCATCGGGTTCAGTGGCGACGTCTGGCAGCTCCAGGCCGTCCACGAGGTCCGCGCCGTCGTCCTCGCGGACGCTCTCGGCCGGATCATGCGCTCCCAGGGGGCCGCCGTCCGTGTCACCTGTACGGCCCGCCCGGCGCCGGAATGGGAGACCCGCCTCGGCGTGCGGCTCGACTCGCACGGCAAGCGCGTGTTCCCCGGCCCGCTGGTCGTCAACCTACGGCCCGTCCCGGCCCCCTCCGACCCCGTCCGCCTCGGTCGCGACGCCGGTCGCTGGGCCCTGCTGCACCCCGCCTCGCACGACCGGCCCCGGATCGACGACGATTGTCTCGTCCAGCGTGAGAGCAACCCTCTCTTCCGGGTCCGTTACGCCCACGCCCGCATCCGGGCCCTCAGCCGTAACGCCGCCGACCTGGGGTTCGACGCCGAGCCCGAGCTGCTGGCCGAGCCCGGTCTACTGACCGAGCCCCAGGCACACCCCAAGCCCCAGGCACACGCCAAGCCTCAGTCACACCCCAGCACCCCACACCCCCTCAAGCCCCACCCCCACCTCCACCCCCTCCTCCCCCACCTCGCCGACCACCCCCGCGTGCTCGCCCAGGCCGCCGAGGACCGCGCTCCCGACCGTCTCGCCCGGCACCTCGTCACCGTCGCCGATGCCGTCATGCCCCTGCTCCCCACCGTCCTCCCGCGCGGCGCGGAGAAACCCTCGGCCGCCCACCGCGCCCGGCTCGCGCTCGCCGAAGCCGCCGGGACGGTGCTGGCCGGCGGCCTGTCCCTGCTCGGTATCGACGCACCCGAACACATCTAGAGAGCCAGTCAAGAAGATGAGCCGTTCCGCACACCCCGCCGGGCCCCGTCACGCCGACGTCCTCCCCGAGGGCCACTACTCCGCCCCGCCCGCCGACCTCAACACCCTCGACCCCAAGGTCTGGGCCCAGACCGTCACCCGCGACCAGGACGGCGTCGTCACCGTCGGCGGCATCGACGTCAAGGCCCTCGCCGAGGAGCACGGCACCCCCGCCTACATCGTCGACGAGGCCGACTTCCGGGCCCGGGCGCGGGCCTGGCGCAGCGCCTTCGGGGCCGACGCCGACGTCTTCTACGCCGGCAAGGCGTTCCTCTCCCGGGCCGTCGTGCGCTGGCTGCACGAGGAAGGGCTCAACCTCGACGTCTGCTCCGGCGGCGAGCTCGCCACCGCCCTGTCCGCCGGTATGCCCGCCGACCGGATCGCCTTCCACGGCAACAACAAGTCGACGGAGGAGATCACCAGGGCGGTCGAGAGCGGCGTCGGACGGATCGTCCTCGACTCCTTCCAGGAGATCGTCCGCGTCGCGCACATCGCGCAGTCCCTCGGAAAGCGGCAGCGCGTACAGATCCGTATCACCGTCGGCGTCGAGGCCCACACCCACGAGTTCATCGCCACCGCCCACGAGGACCAGAAGTTCGGTATCCCGCTGGCCGGCGGACAGGCGGCCGAGGCCGTGCGGCGGGCGCTCCAGCTGGACGGGCTCGACGTCATCGGGATCCACTCCCACATCGGATCGCAGATCTTCGACATGTCCGGCTTCGAGGTGGCCGCCCACCGTGTCGTGGGCCTGCTGAAGGACATCCGCGACGAGCACGGGGTCGAGCTGCCGGAGATCGACCTCGGCGGCGGGCTCGGCATCGCCTACACCTCCGACGACGACCCCCGCGAGCCGCACGAGATCGCCAAGGCGCTCACCGAGATCGTCACGCGGGAGTGCGAGGCGGCCAGGCTGCGCACGCCCCGGATCTCCGTCGAGCCCGGGCGCGCCATCGTCGGCCCGACCGCATTCACGCTCTACGAGGTCGGCACCATCAAGCCCCTGGACGGGCTGCGCACGTACGTCTCCGTCGACGGCGGCATGTCCGACAACATCAGGACCGCGCTCTACGACGCCGAGTACAGCGTCGCCCTGGTCTCCCGCACCTCCGACGCCGCGCCCATGCTGGTCCGGGTGGTCGGCAAGCACTGCGAGAGCGGTGACATCGTGGTGAAGGACGCCTTCCTGCCGGCGGACCTGGCACCGGGCGACCTGATCGCCGTACCGGCGACGGGGGCGTACTGCCGGTCGATGGCCAGCAACTACAACCACGCGCTGCGGCCGCCGGTCGTGGCGGTCCACGAGGGCGCCTCCCGGGTCATCGTCCGCCGCGAGACGGAGGAGGACCTCCTGCGTCTCGACGTCGGCTGAGTCGGCGAGCGGGCCCGTGAGCGCATCGGCGAGCCGGCCGATTCGGCGTCCGCCGAGCTGAACACCGGGGCGGAAGATCTTCGGTTTTCCGCCCCCGTACAAATGAAATAGTCATCTCACAATCCGGACCCAGGGTAGAAAGTCCCGTCCGGTGAGTGAGACTGGTCCCACCGTGACGGTATGAGGAAACGAGGTCGGATGATGCGTACGCGTCCGCTGAAAGTGGCGCTGCTGGGCTGTGGAGTGGTCGGCTCAGAGGTGGCGCGCATCATGACGACGCACGCCGCCGACCTCGCCGCCCGGATCGGGGCACCGGTGGAACTCGCGGGCGTGGCGGTCCGCAGGCCGTCCAGGGTCAGGGAGGGCATCGACCCGGGCCTGGTCACCACGGACGCCACCGCCCTCGTCAAACGCGGCGACATCGACGTGGTCGTCGAGGTCATCGGCGGCATCGAGCCCGCCCGTACGCTCATCACCACCGCCTTCGAGCACGGCGCCTCCGTCGTCTCCGCCAACAAGGCGCTCCTCGCCCAGGACGGCGCCGCCCTGCACGCCGCCGCCGAGGAGTACGACGCGGACCTCTACTACGAGGCCGCCGTCGCCGGAGCGATCCCGCTGATCCGGCCGCTGCGCGAGTCCCTCGCCGGCGACAAGGTCAACCGGGTGCTCGGCATCGTCAACGGGACGACGAACTTCATCCTCGACAAGATGGACTCCACGGGCGCCGGATATCAGGAAGCGCTCGACGAGGCCACCGCCCTCGGGTACGCCGAGGCCGACCCGACCGCCGACGTCGAGGGCTTCGACGCCGCCGCCAAGGCCGCCATCCTCGCCGGGATCGCCTTCCACACGCGCGTGCGCCTCGACGACGTCTACCGCGAGGGCATGACCGAGGTCACCGCCGCAGACTTCGCCTCCGCGCGGGAGATGGGCTGCACCATCAAGCTGCTCGCCATCTGCGAGCGGGCCGCCGACGGCGCCTCCGTCACCGCGCGCGTGCACCCCGCGATGATCCCGCTGAGCCACCCCCTCGCCTCCGTCCGCGGCGCCTACAACGCCGTGTTCGTGGAGTCCGACGCCTCCGGGCAGCTGATGTTCTACGGCCCCGGCGCGGGCGGCGCTCCCACGGCCTCCGCCGTCCTCGGCGACCTGGTCGCCGTGTGCCGCAACCGCCTCAACGGAGGCACCGGACCCGGTGAGTCCGCATACGCCGCGCTGCCCGTCTCGGGCATGGGCGAGGTCGTCACGCGGTTCCACATCAGCCTCGACGTGGCGGACAAACCGGGTGTTCTCGCCCAGGTGGCGACCGTGTTCGCCGAGCACGGCGTGTCGATCGATACGGTTCGCCAGCAGGGGAAGGACGGCGAGGCCTCTCTCGTCGTCGTCACGCACCGCGCGTCCGACGCCGCCCTGAACGGGACCGTCGAGGCGTTGCGCAAGCTCGACACCGTGCGTGGTGTCGCCAGCATCATGCGGGTTGAAGGAGAGTAACCAGCAATGACCCACCAGTGGCGCGGAATCATCGAGGAGTACCGGGACCGGCTGCCCGTCTCCGACACCACGCCGGTCGTGACGCTCCGCGAGGGCGGCACGCCCCTCGTGCCCGCGCAGGTGCTCTCCGAGCGCACCGGCTGTGAGGTCCACCTCAAGGTGGAGGGCGCCAACCCCACCGGGTCCTTCAAGGACCGCGGCATGACCATGGCCATCACCCGGGCCAAGGAGGAGGGTGCGAAGGCGGTCATCTGCGCCTCCACCGGCAACACCTCCGCCTCCGCCGCCGCGTACGCCGTGCGCGCGGGCATGGTCTCGGCCGTGCTCGTGCCGCAGGGCAAGATCGCGCTCGGCAAGATGGGCCAGGCCCTCGTGCACGGCGCCAAGATCCTCCAGGTCGCCGGCAACTTCGACGACTGCCTCACCCTGGCCCGCGCGCTGAGCGACAACTACCCGGTGGCGCTGGTCAATTCGGTCAACCCGGTGCGCATCGAGGGCCAGAAGACGGCCGCGTTCGAGATCGTCGACATGCTCGGCGACGCCCCCGACATCCACGTCCTGCCGGTCGGCAACGCGGGCAACATCACGGCGTACTGGAAGGGCTACAAGGAGTACGCCGCCGACGGGATCGCCCGGAAGACCCCGCGGATGTGGGGATTCCAGGCCTCCGGTTCCGCGCCCATCGTGCGCGGCGAGATCGTCAAGGACCCCTCGACCATCGCCACCGCGATCCGCATCGGCAACCCCGCGTCCTGGCAGTACGCGCTGGCCGCGCGGGACGAGTCCGGTGGCTTCATCGACGAGGTGACGGACCGTGAAATCCTGCGCGCCTACCGGCTGTTGGCCGCTCAGGAGGGCGTCTTCGTGGAGCCGGCCTCGGCCGCGTCGGTGGCCGGTCTGCTGAAGGCCGCCGAGCAGGGCAAGGTCGACCCGGGCCAGCGGATCGTGTGCACGGTCACCGGAAACGGCCTCAAGGACCCCGACTGGGCCGTCGCGGGCGCCCCGCAGCCGGTCACCGTCCCGGTCGACGCGGCGACGGCGGCCGAGCGCCTCGGCCTGGCCTGACCCGGCCTGACCTGGTAGTCCGTACAGGGGTGCACAGGGGGCTTACGACACGCATCGTGCGCCTCCTGTGCGCCCTATGTCGCCACAGAACCTTCCTTCGATAGGCTGTACCGAACCCGCCCGCTGCATATGCCCTCGCGTACAGCGGGTCCCGCGCCGTCTCCGCGGCCCGCAGGGTCTTCGTACGTCATCGAAATGTCTTCGACAATCACGCAGCTCAAGGAGAGTCTTCGAGCGATGGCCGGTCCCGCCTTCCGCGCCGCCGCCGTCCGGGTGCGCGTCCCCGCCACCAGCGCCAACCTCGGTCCGGGCTTCGACGCCCTCGGCCTGTCGCTGGGGCTCTACGACGACGTGGTCGTCCGGGTGGCCGACTCCGGGCTGCACATCGACATCGCGGGTGAGGGCAGCGAGACGCTCCCGCGTGACGAGAACCACCTTCTCGTACGGTCCCTGCGCACCGCCTTCGATCTGCTGGGCGGACAGCCGCGCGGCCTGGAGATCGTCTGCGCCAACCGCATTCCGCACGGCCGGGGCCTGGGCTCCTCCTCGGCCGCCATCTGCGCCGGCATCGTCGCCGCGCGCGCCGTGACCATAGGCGGCGACTCCCGGCTCGACGACACGGCCCTGCTGGAACTGGCCACCGAGATCGAGGGACACCCCGACAACGTGGCGGCCTGTCTGCTCGGCGGCTTCACGCTCTCCTGGATGGAGTCCGGAGCGGCGCGCGCGATCAGGATGGAGCCCGACGATTCCATCGTTCCGGTGGTTTTCGTGCCCGGTAAGCCGGTCCTGACGGAGACCGCGCGCGGTCTGCTCCCGCGCTCCGTGCCGCACGTCGACGCCGCCACCAACGCGGGCCGGGCGGCCCTGCTCGTCGAGGCCCTGACCAGGCGCCCCGAGCTGCTGCTGCCCGCCACCGAGGACCGGCTCCACCAGGAGTACCGTGCCCCGGCCATGCCGGAGAGCGCGGCACTGGTGGAGCGGCTGCGGGCCGACGGAGTCCCGGCAGTGATCTCCGGCGCGGGACCGACGGTCCTCGCGCTGGCCGACGTCGAGAGCGCCGACAAGGTGGCTCACCTGGCGGGCGAGGGCTGGGCGGCGAACCGTCTGGATCTCGATGCCCACGGCGCCAGCGTGCTGCCTCTGGCGACCGCCAGTGAGACGTAGAACCCGGCGGTTGCCGGAATTCGAGAGGGGGAATGTTTGTTGGATCCGGTAGTGTTAACCTCAAGTCTGCACCCGACCCCACCATGGCGAGGTGCTTCACGTCCCCGTCCGGGACAGACATCCTTCCGGGAGCCTCCCAAGCCGCACTGTGTTCCGTACGTCGTACGCGGGCAGTACCTCGTACGCGGGCACTGAGCGACTTGCCGGGCACGCTCCGGAACCGGTGCGACCAAACCACGTGACACAGACACTCGGTGCCACGGTTTCGGGAAGCGCCGTCACCACATTCCTCCGCCAATCCGGCGGACCACCGCCCCGGCACGGTCCACACAGCAAGGACCGAAGCCGGACAGCACAACCGGTCGCCGAGCCAGACAGGCCGACGTCCGCTCCAGGGAAGGACCCTTCGTGAGCGACACCACCGATCTGATGGGCGCACGTGTCGAGGAGACCGCTGCCGCGCCCGCCACGGACGCCTCCGCGCCTGCCAGCGGTGCCGGCTCCCGGCGGCGCCGCGGTACCGGCCTTGAGGGCATGGTGCTGGCCGAGCTGCAGCAGGTCGCCTCCGGCCTCGGTATCAGGGGCACCGCGCGGATGCGCAAGAGCCAGCTGATCGAGGTCATCAAGGAGGCGCAGGCGGGAGGTGGCGCCCCGGCCGCGAAGGCCGCGACCGCCTCCGCCGGGGGCGACACCGAGACCAAGCCGAAGCGCCGCGCCACCTCCAAGGCCCGTACCGGCGACGACGCCGCTCCCGCCGCCGAGAAGAAGGCGGCGAAGGCCGAGGCCCCCGCCGAGAAGGCCGTGGCCCAGCAGCAGATCGAGATCCCCGGTCAGCCGGCCGGGGGCCCCTCCCGCGCGAACGACGCCGAGCGCGGGGGCGACGACGCCCCCGCGGAGCGCCGTCGCCGTCGTGCCACCGCCGACGCCGGTGCCCCCTCGGGCAGCGCCGAGACCATCGTCGCCGAGGCGAAGAGCGAGCCGAAGGCCGAGACGCCCGCGCAGGCGCAGCAGGGCGACGCCGGTGACGGCGAGGGCCGTGGCCGCCGCGACCGCCGGGACCGCGACCGTGGTCGTGACCGCGGCGACCGGGGTGACCGCGGTGACCGTCGCAAGGGCGACGACCAGCAGGCCCAGGGCGGCCGCCAGGACCGTCAGGACCGCCAGCAGAACCAGCAGCAGGGCGGCGGCCGTCAGGACCGCCAGGACCGTCAGCGGGACAACGGTCCGCAGGACGACGACGACTTCGAGGGCGGCCGGCGCGGCCGTCGCGGCCGGTACCGGGACCGTCGGGGCCGTCGTGGCCGCGACGACATGGGTACGGCCGAGCCGCAGCTCGCCGAGGACGACGTCCTGATCCCCGTCGCGGGCATCCTCGACATCCTCGACAACTACGCCTTCATCCGTACGTCGGGCTACCTGCCCGGTCCCAACGACGTGTACGTCTCCCTCGCCCAGGTCCGCAAGAACGGCCTGCGCAAGGGCGACCACGTCACCGGTGCCGTGCGCCAGCCCAAGGAAGGCGAGCGGCGCGAGAAGTTCAACGCGCTGGTGCGTCTGGACTCCGTCAACGGCATGGCGCCCGAACACGGCCGCGGCCGCCCGGAGTTCAACAAGCTCACCCCGCTCTACCCGCAGGACCGCCTCCGTCTGGAGACGGACCCGGGCATCCTGACCACCCGCATCATCGACCTCGTGTCGCCGATCGGTAAGGGTCAGCGAGGGCTGATCGTGGCCCCGCCGAAGACCGGCAAGACCATGATCATGCAGGCGATCGCCAACGCGATCACCCACAACAGCCCCGAGTGCCACCTGATGGTCGTCCTCGTCGACGAGCGTCCGGAAGAGGTCACCGACATGCAGCGGTCGGTGAAGGGCGAGGTCATCTCCTCGACCTTCGACCGCCCGGCCGAGGACCACACCACCGTCGCCGAGCTGGCCATCGAGCGCGCCAAGCGCCTCGTGGAGCTGGGTCACGACGTGGTCGTCCTGCTGGACTCCATCACCCGTCTGGGCCGCGCGTACAACCTCGCGGCGCCCGCCTCCGGCCGCATCCTGTCCGGTGGTGTCGACTCGACCGCGCTGTACCCGCCGAAGCGCTTCTTCGGCGCCGCGCGCAACATCGAGGACGGCGGCTCGCTGACCATCCTGGCCACCGCGCTGGTCGAGACCGGCTCGCGCATGGACGAGGTGATCTTCGAGGAGTTCAAGGGCACCGGCAACATGGAGCTCAAGCTCGACCGGAAGCTCTCCGACAAGCGCATCTTCCCCGCGGTGGACGTGGACGCGTCCAGCACCCGCAAGGAGGAGATCCTGCTCGGCGGCGAGGAGCTGGCGGTCGTCTGGAAGCTGCGCCGGGTGCTGCACGCGCTCGACCAGCAGCAGGCGATCGAGCTGCTCCTCGACAAGATGAAGCAGACGAAGTCGAACGGCGAGTTCCTGATGCAGATCCAGAAGACGACGCCGACGCCGGGCAACGGCGACTGAGGCCGAGCCTGACAGAAGGGCCGTTCCCGCTCCGGGGGCGGCCCTTCTGCTGTGCCGGGCGAGATCTTTGCCACAGGGATCTTCGATGTGGCCGAATTCGATCGGTACGGCTCCTTCGGGTGAAAGCGCAGGTGAGCGGTGTTCGTCCGGAAGCGTCCGCTACGCGCTGTGGCTGTCGATGCACAGGGCGGTCACAGCGCGTTGTGCAACCCTTTGCCGAGTTTCGCCGTCTGACCAGGCGGAGCGACGATGGTGCGGTGACGACCACGCCTGACCCTGAAAGCAGGGGGTAACCGACCGGACGAGATTCGAGGAGCACATGTCCGCCGAGAGCACGCCGGAGTCCGGCATACCGGACGAGGCCGGCACCACAGGGCGCCACCGCGCCAAGGGCAGCCGCCGCAAACCCCGCGGCAGGCGCAAGGGCCTTCTGATCATGGCCTGGACCGCCGCGGGCATCGCCGTGCTGGGCGGCACCGGCGCCGGGTACCTGTACTTCAAGCTCAACGGCAACATCAAGAGCGTCGACATCGACTCGGCCCTCGGCACCGACCGGCCGACCAAGGTCGACAACGGCTCGGAGAACATCCTCGTCCTCGGCTCGGACACCCGCTCCGGCTCCAACAAGAAGCTGGGCGGCGGCGTCGACGACGGCAGCGCCCGCTCCGACACCGCGATGATCGTGCACGTCTACGAGGGCCACAAGAAGGCCAGCGTGGTCTCCGTCCCGCGCGACACCATCATCGACCGGCCCGAGTGCACCGACACCAAGGGCGTCACGCACGACGCCGCGTCGGGCGTGATGTTCAACTCCGCGTACTCGACCGGCGGTGCCGCCTGCGCGGTGAAGACCGTCGAGACGCTCAGCGGCATCCGCATGGACCACTATCTCGAGGTCGACTTCAGCGGCTTCGAGAAGATCATCGACGAGCTCGGCGGCGTCCAGGTCACCACGACCAAGAACATCAAGGACCCCGACAGCCACCTGAACCTCAAGGCCGGCACCCACACCCTCGACGGCGAGCAGGCCCTCGGCCTGGTCCGCACCCGGCACGGCGTCGGCGACGGCTCCGACCTCGGCCGTATCCAGCTCCAGCAGGCCTTCATCAAGGCGCTGATCAACCAGGTCAAGCACGTCGACCTGTTCGGCGACCCCACCAAGCTCTACGACCTGGCCAACACCGCCACCAAGGCCGTCACCACCGACTCCGACCTCGGCTCGGTCAACAAGCTCATGTCCTTCGCCACCGGCCTCAAGGGCATCAGCGCCGCCAACATGCACATGGTCACCATGCCGGTGCAGTACGACCCGGCCGACCCCAACCGCGTCATCGTCGAGGAGCCCAAGGCCCAGCAGGTCTGGACGGCCCTGAAGAACGACCGGGCGATCCCGAGGAGCGCCACCGAGGGCACGGCCAAGGGCGACGCCGGCGGCGTCGTGAGCGCCGGCTAGCGGCGCCGGGGAATACCAGACGCGTACCCCCCGTTTTGGGGGATGGCCCCAGTCCTGGCAGACTGGTACGTCGGCTCCGGTTCACGCCTCCGCATCCCGCGGCTGCGACCCGGCGCCCTCCCGAAACTAGGAGACACCTTGAAGCGCGACATCCACCCCGCGTACGTCGAGACGCAGGTCAGCTGCACCTGCGGCGCGTCGTTCACCACCCGCAGCACCATCGAGTCCGGTTCCATCCGTGCCGATGTCTGCTCCGAGTGCCACCCGTTCTACACGGGCAAGCAGAAGATCCTCGACACCGGTGGCCGTGTGGCCCGCTTCGAGGCCCGCTTCGGCAAGGCTGCTGCCAAGAAGTAGCGAGCCACCAGCGCCGGTCCACGCCGCACTCCTCGGAGTGCGCCGGGACCGGCGTTTTTGGTCGCCCGCCTTCCCTTTCGTCCGCAGTACAGGAGCCCAAGATGTTCGAGGCCGTCGAGGAACTCGTCGGTGAGCACGCCGACCTGGAGAAGAAGCTCGCCGACCCGTCGGTCCACGCCGACCAGGCCAACGCGCGCAAGCTCAACAAGCGGTACGCCGAGCTCACCCCGATCGTCGCCACCTACCGCTCCTGGAAGCAGACCGGCGACGACATCGAGACCGGGCGCGAGTACGCCGCCGTCGACCCCGACTTCGCCGCCGAGGTCAAGGAGCTGGAGAAGCAGCGCGAGGAGCTGACCGAGAAGCTGCGCCTGCTCCTGGTCCCGCGTGACCCGAGCGACGACAAGGACGTCATCCTGGAGATCAAGGCGGGCGCGGGCGGCGACGAGTCCGCCCTGTTCGCCGGAGACCTGCTGCGCATGTACCTGCGGTACGCCGAGCGCGTCGGCTGGAAGACCGAGATCATCGACGCCACCGAGTCCGAGCTGGGCGGCTACAAGGACGTCCAGGTCGCCGTGAAGACCAAGGGCGGCCAGGGCGCCACGGAGCCCGGACAGGGCGTGTGGGCCCGGCTGAAGTACGAGGGCGGCGTGCACCGCGTGCAGCGCGTCCCGGCGACCGAGTCCCAGGGCCGTATCCACACCTCCGCGGCCGGTGTCCTCGTCACCCCCGAGGCGGAGGAGGTCGACGTCGAGATCAACCCCAACGACCTCCGCATCGACGTCTACCGCTCCTCCGGACCCGGCGGGCAGTCCGTCAACACCACCGACTCCGCGGTGCGCATCACGCACATTCCCACCGGAGTCGTCGCTTCCTGCCAGAACGAGAAGAGCCAGCTGCAGAACAAGGAGCAGGCGATGCGTATCCTGCGCTCCAGGCTGCTCGCCGCGGCGCAGGAGGAGGCGGAGCGGGAAGCCGCCGACGCCCGCCGCAGCCAGGTCCGCACGGTCGACCGCTCCGAGAAGATCCGTACGTACAACTTCCCGGAGAACCGCCTCTCGGACCACCGCGTCGGCTTCAAGGCGTACAACCTGGACCAGGTCCTGGACGGCGACCTCGACGCGGTGATCCAGGCATGCGTCGACGCGGACTCCGCGGCGAAGCTGGCAGCCGCGTAAGAGGCGTACCCACGACCGAGTACGACACGGAGGACTTGCGTGCAGCCATCATTTGGGGGACGACCCCCAAACCCCCGCGGCCTGCTGCTCGCAGAGGTGGCCCAGGCCACCCAGCGACTGGCCGACGCCGGCGTGCCCTCGCCGCGCAACGACGCGGAGGAGCTCGCCGCGTTCGTGCACGGCGTGAAGCGGGGCGAGCTGCACTCCGTGAAGGACTCCGACTTCGACGCCCGGTACTGGGAGGTCATCGCCCGGCGCGAGCAGCGTGAACCGCTCCAGCACATCACCGGGCGGGCCTTCTTCCGGTACCTGGAACTCCAGGTCGGCCCCGGGGTGTTCGTCCCGCGTCCGGAGACCGAGTCCGTGGTCGGCTGGGCCATAGACGCCGTACGCGCCATGGACGTCGTCGAGCCGTGCATCGTCGATCTGTGCACCGGCTCCGGCGCCATCGCGCTCGCCCTCGCCCAGGAGGTCCCGCGCTCCCGGGTGCACGCCGTGGAGCTGTCCGAGGACGCCCTGGCGTGGACCCGCAAGAACATGGAGGGGTCCAGGGTCGACCTGCGGCAGGGCAACGCCCTGGACGCCTTCCCCGACCTCGACGGCCAGGTCGACCTGGTCATCTCCAACCCGCCGTACATCCCGCTCACCGAGTGGGAGTACGTCGCTCCCGAGGCGCGGGACTACGACCCCGAACTCGCCCTGTTCTCCGGCGAGGACGGCCTCGACCTGATCCGCGGTATCGAGCGCACCGCCCACCGGCTGCTGCGCCCGGGCGGTGTCGTCGTCATCGAGCACGCCGACACCCAGGGCGGCCAGGTGCCGTGGATCTTCACCGAGGCACGGGGCTGGGCCGACGCGGCCGACCACCCCGACCTCAACAACCGCCCGCGCTTCGCCACGGCCCGCAAGGCGCTGCCGTGAGCTGCGCACCCACTCTTTCCCGGAAGTACGTGTACGAGGAGGCCCGCTAGACATGGCTCGGCGATACGACACCAATGACGCGACCGACCGCACGACCGGTCTGCGCGAAGCCGCGTCCGCCGTCCGCCGTGGCGAGCTCGTGGTGCTGCCGACCGACACGGTGTACGGCATCGGCGCCGACGCGTTCTCCTCGGAAGCGGTGCAGGACCTGCTGGAGGCCAAGGGCCGGGGCCGCAACATGCCCACCCCCGTCCTGATCGGCTCCCCGAACACCCTCCACGGTCTCGTCACGGACTTCTCCGAGCTGGCCTGGGAGCTGGTCGACGCCTTCTGGCCGGGCGCGCTCACGCTGGTCGCCAAGCACCAGCCGTCCCTCCAGTGGGACCTGGGGGACACCCGTGGCACCGTCGCCGTGCGCATGCCGCTGCACCCGGTCGCCATCGAGCTGCTGACCGAGGTCGGCCCGATGGCCGTCTCCTCCGCCAACCTGACGGGCCACCCGGCGCCGGAGGACTGCGACGCCGCGCAGGAGATGCTCGGCGACTCGGTCTCGGTGTACCTGGACGGCGGCCCGACCCCGGGCATCGTGCCGTCCTCGATCGTCGACGTCACCCGCGAGGTGCCGCTGCTGCTGCGTGAGGGCGCGCTCACCGCCGACGAGCTCAGGAAGGTCGTACCCGACCTCGAGGTGGCGAATTGACGGCCCCTGACGCGGGGCGTGGCATATGGGACGGGGAAGAGACGCGGACCTTCACGGGTCTGCCGCGTGACACCTTCCGGATCCTCCACGTCAGCACCGGCAACGTGTGCCGCTCACCGATCACCGAGCGGCTGACCCGCCATGCCCTGGCGGACCGGCTCGGCGATCCGCTGTGGGGCGGGCTGGTCGTGGAGAGCGCCGGTACCTGGGGGCACGAGGGCGCGCCCATGGAGGCCAACGCGGAGACCGTGCTGGCCGACTTCGGCGCGGACGCCACCGGCTTCACCGGCCGTGAACTCCTCGACGAGCACGTCATCATGGCCGACCTCGTGCTCACCGCCACCCGCGACCACCGCGCCCAGGTCATCTCCATGGGCCACTCGGCGGGCCTGCGCACCTTCACGCTGAAGGAGTTCACCCGCCTGGTGAAGGCGATAGACCCCGCGACCCTGCCGCCCCTGGAGGACGGCATGGTGGCCCGCGCCCGGGCCCTGGTCCGCGCCGCGGCAGCTCTACGCGGGTGGCTCCTGGCCCCGACGGCCGAGGCCGACGAGGTCTTCGACCCCTACGGAGCCCCGCTGACCTTCTTCCGGTCGATCGGCGACGAGATAAACCAGGCGATCGACCCGGTCGTCACGGCCCTCACCGGAGTACCCGCGAGGACGTGACAACCGAGCACCCCACGCGCCCCGGGCCTACATTGGTGGGTACGTCACTGTCGACGCTCCGGAGTCCACCATGTCGGTCACCCATGCCCCCGAGACCGCCGACGTCCTGCTGCGGCAGGATCCCGAGCTGGCCGAGATCCTGCTCGGGGAGCTCGACCGGCAGTCGACGACGCTCCAGCTGATCGCCGCCGAGAACTTCTGCTCGCCGGCCGTGCTGGCCGCGCTCGGATCGCCGCTGGCCAACAAGTACGCGGAGGGCTATCCGGGGGCCCGGCACCACGGCGGCTGCGAGATCGTGGACGTCGCCGAGCGGACCGCCGTGGAGCGGGCGAAGGCCCTGTTCGGGGCCGAGCACGCCAACGTGCAGCCGCACTCCGGCTCCTCCGCCGTCCTCGCCGCCTACGCGGCCCTGCTGCGCCCCGGCGACACCGTCCTCGCCCTCGGCCTGCCCTACGGCGGCCACCTCACGCACGGCTCGCCCGCGAACTTCTCCGGCCGCTGGTTCGACTTCGTCGGCTACGGCGTGGACGCGGAGACCGGGCTCATCGACCACGAGCAGGTGCGCACCCTGGCCCGCACGCACCGCCCCAAGGCGATCGTGTGCGGGTCCATCGCCTATCCCCGCCACATCGACCACGCCTTCTTCCGGGAGGTCGCCGACGAGGTCGGCGCCTATCTCATCGCCGACGCCGCCCACCCCATCGGGCTCGTCGCCGGGGGAGCGGCGCCCAGTCCGGTGCCGTACGCCGATGTGGTGTGCGCCACCACCCACAAGGTGCTGCGGGGCCCGCGCGGCGGCATGATCCTGTGCGGCGCCGATCTGGCGGAGCGGGTGGACCGGGCCGTCTTCCCGTTCACCCAGGGCGGTGCCCAGATGCACACCATCGCCGCCAAGGCCGTCGCGTTCGGCGAGGCGGCGACCCCGGCCTTCGCGGCGTACGCCCATCAGGTGGTCGCCAACGCGCGCGTGCTGGCCGCGGGGCTGGCCGCACAAGGGTTCGTCGTCACCACCGGCGGGACCGACACCCACCTGGTGACGGCCGATCCGGCACCGCTCGGCGTCGACGGACGCACCGCGCGGGGGCGGCTCGCGGCGGCGGGGATCGTCCTGGACTGCTGCGCCCTGCCGCACGCGGACCTGCGGGGACTCAGGCTGGGCACGGCGGCGGTGACCACGCAGGGCATGGGTGAGGCGGAGATGGCGCGGATCGCCGTACTGCTCGCGGGGGTCCTCAAGGGTGAGGCCGAGAGCCAGAAAACGCGTGAAGAAGTGCGGGAGCTGGTCGGCGGATTTCCGCCGTATCCGGGCTGAGCGGGGGTAGGCGCACGTGCGTACACAGCCACACGTGCAACCATCGTCGCTACCCGGAAGTCCCCAACCATATGCGCGCATCGCTAGGGTGTGGGGCTGAGATGGCCAGCGAGACCTGTGGGGAAGCCTGTGCGTGAATACCTGCTGACGCTCTGCATCACGGCCGCGGTGACGTATCTGCTGACAGGGCCGGTACGGAAGTTCGCGATCGTGGCCGGAGCGATGCCGGAGATCAGGGCCCGTGACGTGCACCGGGAACCGACTCCGCGGCTCGGCGGTATCGCCATGTTCTTCGGACTGTGCGCCGGCCTGCTGGTCGCGGACCACCTGGCCAACCTCAACGAGGTCTTCGCCAAGTCGAACGAGCCCAGGGCGCTGCTGAGCGGGGCCGCGCTGATCTGGCTGATCGGTGTCCTGGACGACAAGTTCGAGATCGACGCCCTGATCAAGCTGGGCGGCCAGATGATCGCCGCCGGCGTCATGGTCATGCAGGGTCTGACGATCCTGTGGCTGCCCGTCCCGGGCGTCGGCTCGGTCGCGCTGACCCAGTGGCAGGGCACCCTGCTCACCGTCGCGCTCGTCGTCATCACCATCAACGCGGTGAACTTCGTCGACGGCCTGGACGGCCTCGCGGCCGGCATGGTCTGCATCGCCTCGGCCGCGTTCTTCCTGTACGCCTACCGCGTCTGGGTGTCGTACGGCATCGAGGCCGCCGCCCCGGCGACGCTGTTCTCGGCGATCCTGATGGGCATGTG
The DNA here is from genome assembly GCF_021173675.1 of Streptomyces lincolnensis. Classification (GTDB taxonomy): domain Bacteria; phylum Actinomycetota; class Actinomycetes; order Streptomycetales; family Streptomycetaceae; genus Streptomyces; species Streptomyces lincolnensis_B. Next base: position 655,720 of record NZ_JAIHON010000004.1, read on the forward strand.
CCTGGGCTTCCTGCCGCACAACATGCACCCCGCGCGGATCTTCATGGGCGACTCGGGCTCGATGCTCATCGGCCTGGTGCTGGCCGCGGGCGCCATCTCCATCACCGGGCAGGTCGACCCGGACGCGCTGAAGCTGTTCGCGGGGTCCGAGCAGGCGGCCGTGCACCAGACGGTCCCCGTCTACATCCCGCTGCTGCTGCCGCTGACCATCATCGCGGTGCCCACCGCCGACCTGGTGCTGGCGATCGTGCGCCGGACCTGGAAGGGCCAGTCGCCGTTCGCCGCCGACCGCGGCCACCTGCACCACCGGCTGCTGGAGATCGGGCACTCGCACAGCCGCGCGGTGCTGATCATGTACTTCTGGTCGGCGCTGATCGCCTTCGGGGCGCTGGCGTACTCGGTGAACTCGGCGTCCATGTGGATCGTGCTCGGGGTGGTCTTCCTCAGCGCGATCGGGCTGATCCTGCTTCTGCTGCCGCGCTTCACCCCGCGTGCCCCGCGCTGGGCCGAGCACATCGTGCCGCCGCGCTACCGTCGCCGCAGGGCCGTAGCGGAAGCCGGGACGGCGCCGGCGGAGCAGGCCGCCCAGGACGGTGCGCCGGTCGAGGAGGAACGCCGTACCCCGGTCGTGGTCGGAGTGGCGGGAGTCAACGGGGCGACCGCTCTCGGCGCCCGGTCGCACCACCCGGACCGGCGTAAGGCCGGGACGTCCCACTGACGGCCAAGGTAAGAATCTGACTAAAGCATTGCCAACGCGTGGGGGTCGGGTGAGCGCGCAAACGCTCCCAATACCAGACAAGACGGCCGCGTTTCTGCACAGACGCGCAGATTCACTCTCATGTGTGACAGCTAGCACACCCGGTAGGTAAAGACCGCATCAAATAGTTTGTGATACGGTTCACGAGAACCCGGGACAGAGCCGAAGGACCGCAGTGCGACGGTTCCTTGGCGTGAGGTTCACACTCCACCCGGGTCTACGCTCGTCCATGACGACACCCCTGCCCCCCTGCGAAAGCGGAGTTGCCGCCATGCCGTCCAACGACGTCCGGATCCTGCTCCAGGCCGCTGTGCCCACAGCTGCCGTCGGCGCCATCGCCGCCGTCGTCAGTGGTGTGGTCGTCGGTGGCAAGGGGGCGATCGGGGCGGTCGTCGCGACGCTGGTCGTGATCCTCTTCATGGGGCTCGGTCTCTACATTCTCCAGCGCACCGCCAAATCGCTTCCGCACCTTTTCCAGGCGATGGGGCTCATGCTCTACGGGGCGCAGATCCTGCTGCTCTTCATCTTCATGGCCGCGTTCAAGAACACCACGCTCTTCCATCCCAGGGCCTTCGCGTTCACGCTGGTCGCCGGCACCCTCGCATGGATCGCCGCGCAGACCCGTGCGCACATGAAGTCCAAGATCCTCTACGTCGAGCCCGAAAAATCGGGGCACTCGTCGTGAGGGGTAGGGCCGGGATAAAGGCGTGTGAGATCTCCTGCTATCGTCCGGTGCCAACTGCGGCATCGCGGGCGCGGGCATCCGAGCTGACGCCTGCTCAATCGCGAGGCGAGATGCCCAAGAGCCGCCCCCACATCCGAAACACCAGTCCCGTGCCGAACCGCGGCTGCATGTCGCGCCGACACAACGAGGTTGCCGTACCTATGCGCCACGCTGAAGGAGCCCGCGGTGAGTGCTGACCCGACGCAGGTGCTCGCCTTCGACACCAACTGCCACCTGTTCGACGGGTGTGGCTTCGCGGAAGTGTCGCCCGGCCTGCACTCGTTCCTGTTCCAGCCCCTGATGGGTGACGGGGACAGCAACCTGTACTTCAACAAGACGATGCTGCTGGCGCTCCTCGGCTCGGTCATCATCGTCGGATTCTTCTGGGCCGCCTTCCGCAGGCCGCAGGTCGTGCCCGGCAAGCTCCAGATGGTCGCCGAGGCGGGTTACGACTTCATCCGGCGCGGTGTCGTCTACGAGACGATCGGCAAGAAGGAGGGCGAGAAGTACGTACCGCTCGTCGTCTCCCTCTTCTTCTTCGTCTGGATGCTGAACCTGTGGTCGATCGTTCCGGTCGCCCAGTTCCCGGTCACCTCGATCATTTCCTACCCGCTGGTCCTGGCGCTGATCGTCTACATCCTCTGGGTGTCCCTGACGTTCAAGCGGCACGGCTTCGTCGGCTTCTGGAAGAACGTCACCGGCTACGACAAGTCGCTCGGCGCGGTGCTGCCGCTGGCCATGCTGATCGAGCTCTTCTCGAACCTGCTGATCCGGCCCTTCACCCACGCCGTCCGACTCTTCGCGAACATGTTCGCCGGCCACACCCTGCTGCTGCTCTTCACGATCGCCAGCTGGTACATGCTGAACGGCGCCGGCATCGCCTACGCGGGTGTCTCGTTCGTGATGGTCATCGTGATGACCGCCTTCGAGTTGTTCATCCAGGCTCTGCAGGCGTACGTCTTCGTCCTGCTGACGTGCACCTACATTCAGGGTGCTCTGGCCGAGCACCACTGATCAGGCGCACCTCCGACCCCAATTCGTCCGGTGGCCAACCCCCACCGGTCCGTAAAGAAAAGGAAGAACTGGCATGTCCCAGACCCTTGCTGCCGTCGAAGGCTCCCTCGGTTCGATCGGTTACGGCCTCGCCGCCATCGGTCCCGGCGTCGGCGTCGGCATCATCTTCGGTAACGGCACCCAGGCTCTCGCCCGCCAGCCCGAGGCGGCCGGTCTGATCCGCGCCAACCAGATCCTCGGCTTCGCCTTCTGTGAGGCGCTGGCCCTGATCGGTCTGGTCATGCCGTTCGTCTACGGCTACTGATCAGCGACACCAGTCCAGCCGACTAGACGAAAGGCACTCACATGAGCCCGATGCTCATCGCGGCGAGCGAGGGGGAGAACCCCCTCGTCCCGCCGATCCCCGAGCTCGTCATTGGTCTGCTCGCCTTCGTCATCGTCTTCGGCTTCCTCGCCAAGAAGCTCCTCCCGAACATCAACAAGGTTCTGGAAGAGCGCCGCGAGGCCATCGAGGGCGGTATCGAGAAGGCCGAGGCCGCCCAGACCGAGGCCCAGAGCGTTCTTGAGCAGTACAAGGCTCAGCTCGCCGAGGCCCGTCACGAGGCCGCGCGTCTGCGCCAGGAGGCGCAGGAGCAGGGCGCCACGCTCATCGCCGAGATGCGCGCGGAAGGCCAGCGGCAGCGCGAGGAGATCGTCGCCGCCGGTCACTCCCAGATCGAGGCCGACCGCAAGGCCGCCTCGTCCGCCCTGCGCCAGGACGTCGGCAAGCTCGCCACCGAGCTGGCCGGCAAGCTCGTCGGCGAGTCCCTCGAGGACCACGCCCGGCAGAGCCGCGTCATCGACCGCTTCCTCGACGAACTCGAGGAGAAGGCCGAGGCGACCCGATGAACGGAGCGAGCCGCGACGCCCTGGCAGCCGCACGTGAGCGTCTCGACGCGCTGACGGACTCCACGTCCGTGGACGCCGGCTCGCTCGCCGACGAGCTGGCCGCCGTCACCGCGCTGCTCGACCGCGAGGTCGGCCTGCGTCGGGTCCTGACCGACCCGGCGCAGTCCGGTGAGGCCAAGGCCGAGCTCGCCCAGCGCCTGCTCGGCTCCCAGGTCAGCGGCCCGACCGCCGACCTGGTCTCCGGCCTGGTGCGTTCCCGCTGGTCGCAGTCGCGCGACCTGGTGGACGCGCTGGAGGAGCTGGCGAACCTCGCCGACCTCACCGCCGCGCAGAAGGCGGGCACGCTCGACAGCGTCGAGGACGAGCTGTTCCGGTTCGGCCGGATCGTCACCTCGAACACCGAGCTGCGCGCCGCGCTGACCAACCGCAAGGCCACCTCCTCGGCCAAGGGCGAGCTGCTGGGCAGTCTGCTCGGCGGCCGGGCCGCCGCTCAGACCGAGCGTCTGGTGACGCGCCTTGTGGCCGCGCCGCGGGGACGTAGCCTGGAAGCGGGACTGGAGTCCCTGTCCAAGCTCGCCGCCGAGCGCCGGGACCGCATGGTGGCCGTGGTCACCTCCGCGGTTCCGCTCAGCGACCCGCAGAAGCGGCGCCTGGGTTCCGCCCTGGCGAAGCTCTACGGCCGCTCGATGCACCTCAACCTCGACGTGGACCCCGAGGTCCTCGGCGGGATCCGGGTGCAGGTCGGCGACGAGGTGATCAACGGCTCCCTCGCGGACCGGATCGCGGACGCCGGCCGCCGACTGGCGGGCTAGCAGCAACTTCATAAGCAGTACGTACTTATTACGGCCCTGGTTGGGCCGTGCAGAAGAATCCTGGGGGTCGCCCCCAGACCCCCAAAGTGAAACTTCGGGCCCAACAAGGAGAGCAGGGAACCCAGATGGCGGAGCTCACGATCCGGCCGGAGGAGATCCGGGACGCGCTGGAGAACTTCGTCCAGTCGTACCAGCCGGACGCGGCCTCGCGCGAGGAGGTCGGTACGGTCACCCTTGCCGGCGACGGCATCGCGAAGGTCGAGGGTCTGCCCTCGGCCATGGCCAACGAACTGCTGAAGTTCGAGGACGGCACCCTCGGCCTCGCGCTGAACCTGGAAGAGCGCGAGATCGGCGCCGTCGTCCTCGGTGAGTTCAGCGGCATCGAGGAGGGTCAGCCGGTCACGCGCACCGGCGAGGTCCTGTCGGTCGCCGTGGGCGAGGGGTACCTCGGCCGCGTGGTCGACCCGCTCGGCAACCCGATCGACGGCCTCGGCGAGATCGAGACCAGTGGTCGTCGCGCCCTTGAGCTGCAGGCTCCGGGCGTCATGGCCCGTAAGTCGGTGCACGAGCCGATGGAGACCGGCTACAAGGCCGTCGACGCGATGACCCCGATCGGCCGTGGCCAGCGTCAGCTGGTCATCGGTGACCGTCAGACCGGCAAGACCGCCCTGGCCGTCGACACGATCATCAACCAGCGCGACAACTGGCGCTCCGGCGACCCGAAGAAGCAGGTCCGCTGCGTCTACGTCGCCATCGGCCAGAAGGGTTCGACCATCGCCTCCGTGCGTGGCGCCCTCGACGAGGCCGGCGCGCTGGAGTACACGACCATCGTCGCCGCCCCGGCGTCCGACCCGGCCGGCTTCAAGTACCTGGCGCCCTACACCGGCTCGGCCATCGGCCAGCACTGGATGTACGAGGGCAAGCACGTCCTCATCATCTTCGACGACCTCTCGAAGCAGGCCGACGCCTACCGCGCCGTGTCCCTGCTGCTGCGCCGCCCGCCGGGGCGCGAGGCCTACCCGGGTGACGTCTTCTACCTGCACTCCCGTCTGCTGGAGCGCTGCGCGAAGCTCTCCGACGACATGGGCGCCGGCTCGATGACCGGTCTGCCGATCGTCGAGACCAAGGCCAACGACGTCTCGGCGTTCATCCCGACCAACGTCATCTCCATCACCGACGGCCAGTGCTTCCTGGAGTCGGACCTGTTCAACGCCGGTCAGCGCCCCGCGCTGAACGTCGGTATCTCCGTCTCCCGAGTCGGTGGTTCCGCGCAGCACAAGGCGATGAAGCAGGTCTCCGGCCGACTGCGCCTGGACCTCGCCCAGTACCGTGAGCTGGAGGCGTTCGCCGCCTTCGGTTCCGACCTGGACGCGGCCTCCAAGGCCCAGCTGGAGCGCGGTCAGCGTCTGGTCGAGCTGCTCAAGCAGCCGCAGTACCAGCCGATGCCGACCGAGGACCAGGTCGTCTCCGTGTGGGCCGGTACCACCGGCAAGATGGACGAGGTCCCCGTCGCCGACATCCGCCGCTTCGAGAAGGAGCTCCTCGAGTACCTGCACCGCAAGGAGCAGGGCCTCATGACCTCCATCAAGGAGGGCGGCAAGATGTCCGACGACACGCTGACGGCCGTCGCCGACGCCATCGCCGACTTCAAGAAGCAGTTCGAGACCTCGGACGGCAAGCTGCTCGGCGAGGACGCCCCGGCCGTCAACGTCTCCAAGTGACGTAAGGAAGGGACCTGACTCATGGGAGCCCAGCTCCGGGTCTACAAGCGTCGCATCCGATCCGTCACCGCGACCAAGAAGATCACCAAGGCGATGGAGATGATCGCCGCCTCGCGTGTCGTCAAGGCACAGCGCAAGGTGGCGGCCTCCACGCCGTACGCGACCGAGCTCACCCGCGCGGTCACGGCGGTCGGTACCGGTTCGAACACCAAGCACCCGCTGACCACGCAGGCCGAGACGGTCACGCGGTCCGCGGTGCTGCTCCTGACCAGCGACCGCGGTCTGGCCGGTGCCTTCAACTCCAACGCCATCAAGGCGGCGGAGCAGCTGACCGAGCGCCTGGAGCGCGAGGGCAAGCAGGTCGACACCTACATCGTCGGCCGGCGTGGTCTCGCGCACTACAACTTCCGTGAGCGCAAGGTCGCGGAGTCGTGGACCGGGTTCACGGACGAGCCGACGTACGCGGACGCCAAGAAGGTCGCGGCACCGCTGATCGAGGCCATCGAGACGGACACGGCGGACGGCGGTGTGGACGAGATCCACATCGTGTTCACCGAGTTCGTGTCGATGATGACGCAGACGGCGCTCGACGACCGGCTGCTGCCGCTCAGCCTCGACGAGGTGGCTCAGGAGTCGGCGACGAAGGACGAGATCCTTCCGCTGTACGACTTCGAGCCGTCGGCGGAGGACGTCCTCGACGCCCTGCTGCCGCGCTACGTGGAGAGCCGTATCTACAACGCGCTCCTCCAGTCGGCCGCCTCCAAGCACGCCGCCACGCGGCGCGCGATGAAGTCGGCCACCGACAACGCGGGAGAGCTCATCGAGACGCTCTCGCGGCTTGCCAACGCGGCCCGCCAGGCCGAAATCACCCAGGAAATCAGCGAGATCGTCGGTGGCTCCGCAGCCCTGGCCGACGCGACCGCGGGGAGTGACAGGTAATGACGACGACAGTTGAGACGGCCGTTGCCACGGGCCGCGTCGCCCGGGTCATCGGCCCGGTCGTCGACGTGGAGTTCCCCGTCGACGCGATGCCGGAGATTTACAACGCCCTTCACGTCGAGGTGGCCGACCCGGCCGACGCCGGCGTGAAGAAGACCCTGACCCTGGAGGTCGCCCAGCACCTGGGTGACGGCCTGGTCCGGACGATCTCCATGCAGCCCACCGACGGTCTGGTCCGCCAGGCCGCCGTCACCGACACCGGCACGGGCATCACCGTCCCGGTCGGCGACTTCACCAAGGGCAAGGTGTTCAACACCCTCGGTGAGGTGCTGAACACCGACGAGACCTACGACGGTGAGCGCTGGGCGATCCATCGCAAGGCGCCGAACTTCGACGAGCTCGAGTCGAAGACCGAGATGTTCGAGACCGGCGTCAAGGTCATCGACCTTCTCACCCCGTACGTCAAGGGTGGAAAGATCGGCCTGTTCGGCGGTGCCGGCGTCGGCAAGACGGTGCTCATCCAGGAGATGATCTACCGCGTCGCCAACAACCACGACGGTGTCTCCGTGTTCGCCGGTGTCGGTGAGCGCACCCGTGAGGGCAACGACCTCATCGAGGAGATGGCCGAGTCGGGCGTCATCGACAAGACCGCGCTGGTCTTCGGTCAGATGGACGAGCCCCCGGGCACCCGTCTGCGCGTGGCCCTGGCCGGTCTGACCATGGCGGAGTACTTCCGCGATGTGCAGAAGCAGGACGTGCTGTTCTTCATCGACAACATCTTCCGCTTCACGCAGGCCGGTTCCGAGGTCTCGACCCTGCTCGGCCGGATGCCCTCCGCGGTGGGTTACCAGCCGAACCTGGCCGACGAGATGGGTCTCCTCCAGGAGCGCATCACCTCGACCCGTGGTCACTCGATCACCTCGATGCAGGCGATCTACGTCCCCGCGGACGACCTGACCGACCCGGCCCCGGCCACCACCTTCGCCCACCTCGACGCGACGACGGTTCTCTCCCGTCCGATCTCCGAGAAGGGCATCTACCCGGCCGTGGACCCGCTGGACTCCACGTCCCGGATCCTGGACCCGCGCTACATCTCGGCGGACCACTACAACACCGCGATGCGCGTCAAGACGGTCCTGCAGAAGTACAAGGACCTCCAGGACATCATCGCGATCCTCGGTATCGACGAGCTGGGCGAAGAGGACAAGCTCGTCGTCCACCGGGCCCGTCGTGTGGAGCGCTTCCTGTCCCAGAACACCCACGTCGCCAAGCAGTTCACCGGCGTCGACGGGTCGGACGTGCCGCTGGACGAGTCGATCACCGCGTTCAACGCGATCATCGACGGCGACTACGACCACTTCCCGGAGCAGGCGTTCTTCCTCTGCGGTGGCATTGAGGACCTCAAGGCCAACGCCAAGGAGCTGGGCGTCTCCTGAGCCTCGCGCTCATGAAGAGGGGCGGGCTGCGTCCCGCCCCTCTTCGTACGCCTACTAGACTTGTAACCAACACCCGGCAGACCCGCCGGGTGGTGACCCGAGGAGCCACCCTTGGCTGCTGAGCTGCACGTCGCGCTGGTCGCGGCCGACCGAGAGGTCTGGTCCGGCGAGGCCACCCTGGTCGTCGCGCGCACCACGTCCGGCGACATCGGCGTCATGCCCGGTCACCAGCCGCTGCTCGGTGTGCTGGAGTCGGGCCCCGTGACCATCCGTACGAGTGATGGTGGGACGGTCGTCGCCGCGGTGCACGGCGGTTTCATCTCGTTCGCGGACAACAAGCTGTCGCTGCTGGCCGAGATCGCCGAGCTGTCGGACGAGATCGACGTCCAGCGCGCGGAGCGCGAGCTCGAGCGCGCGAAGGCGGAGGGCGACGCCTCCGCCGAGCGTCGGGCGGACGTACGACTGCGTGCGGCGACGGGGCGCTGACCTCGCTCGCCATACGATGACGTCACTCAGCCGCGGCTGGGACCGGAGCGATCCGGTACCCGGCCGCGGCTGAGGCAAATGTGGGTGTTTTTTCCATTTCGTTACCGAGAAATCCGTAACCGAAAGAGTCCGTAACCGAGGAGACGAGGAGGTCGGTGTCGATGGTCCTCGCCCTGACTGTGTGCGGATTGGTCGTGGCTCTGGTGGTGCTGGGGCTGTTCGTCTTCGGCCTGCGCCGCAGGCTCATCCAGCGCTCCGGCGGCACCTTCGACTGTTCGCTGCGCTGGGACGTCCCGGAGAAACCCGACACCAGCGGCAAGGGGTGGAGCTACGGTGTCGCCCGCTACAACGGCGACCGTGTCGAGTGGTACCGCGTCTTCTCCTACGCCTACCGCCCGCGCCGCGTCCTGGAGCGCGCCTCGATCGAGGTGGCCGGCCGCCGGCTTCCCGACGGCGAGGAGGAGCTGGCGCTGCTCTCCGACCACATCGTCCTCACCTGTCTGCACCGGGGCACGCGCCTGGAACTCGCGATGAGCGAAGACGCGCTGACCGGTTTCCTCGCGTGGCTGGAAGCAGCCCCGCCCGGTCAGCGCGTCAATGTGGCGTAACGCGTAACGCGTAACAGTCCTACTTGAGACCGTTGTTGATGGCGGTCACCAGCTCACCGCCCGTGGTGTCGCCGCTGAACTCCCAGAAGAACGCGCCGCCCAGGCCCTGGTTCTTGGCCCAGGTCATCTTTCCGGCGATGGTCGCGGGAGTGTCGTAGGACCACCAGTTGGTGCCGCAGTGCGCGTACGCGGTGCCCGCGACGGTGCCGGTGGCCGGGCAGGAGTTCTTCAGGACCTTGTAGTCCTCGATGCCGGCCTCGTAGGTGCCGGGTGCCGCTCCGGTCGCCGAACCGCCGGGGGCGGACTGGGTGACGCCGGTCCAGCCGCGGCCGTAGAAGCCGATGCCGAGCAGCAGCTTCTTCGCGGGGACGCCCTTGGCCCTGAGCTTGGCGATGGCGTCGGCGGAGTTGAAGCCCGCCTGCGGGATCCCCGGGTACGAGGTCAGCGGGGAGTGCGGGGCGGTGGGGCCGTCCGCGTCGAAGGCGCCGAAGTAGTCGTACGTCATCACGTTGTACCAGTCGAGGTACTGGGCGGCGCCGCCGTAGTCGGCCGCGTCCAGCTTGCCGCCGGCGGAGCCGTCCGCGGTGATGGCCGCGGTGACCAGGTAGTTCGGGCCGAACTCGGTGCGCAGGGCCTGGGAGAGGGTCCGGAACGCGGCCGGTCCCGAGGTGTCGCAGGTCAGGCCGCAGGCGTTCGGGTACTCCCAGTCGATGTCGATGCCGTCGAAGACGTCCGCCCAGCGCGGGTCCTCGACCACGGCCTTGCAGGACTTGGCGAACGCGGCCGGATTGGCCGCCGCCTGCCCGAAGCCGCCGGAGTAGGTCCAGCCGCCGAAGGAGTACAGCACCTTGATGTGCGGGTACTTGGCCTTGAGCTGGCGGAGCTGGTTGAAGTTGCCGCGCAGCGGCTGGTCCCAGGTGTCGGCGGTGCCGCTGACGGACTGGTCGGCGGTGTAGGCCTTGTCGTAGGCGGCGAAGGTGTCGTCGACCGTGCACTGGCCGTTCTTCACGTTGCCGAACGCGTAGTTGATGTGGGTGATCTTCGACGCGGAGCCGGAGGTCACCAGGTTCTTGACGTGGTAGTTGCGGCCGTAGATGCCCCACTCGGTGAAGTAGCCGAGCTTGACCTTGTCACCGGTCGGGGGCGGCTCGGTGGTGCCGCCGGTGGTGCGCACCGCGGTCGCGGCGCTGACCGGGCCGGTCTGGTCGGCGGTGTCGCGGGCCTGCACGGAGTAGGAGTAGTCGGTGCCGGCGGTCAGGCCGGTGTCCGTGTACGAGGTCGACGTCACGGTGGCGATCCTCGCACCGTCGCGCAGGACGTCGTAGTTCTTGACGCCCTTGTCGTCGGTGGCCGCGCTCCAGGCGAGCTTCACCGAGGTGTTGGTGATGTCGGAGGCGGTGGGCTTGCCGGGGGCGGAGGGGGCGGCGTCGCCGGGGACCGAGGTGCCGTCGCAGCTGCCGCCGTTGAGCTTGCAGCCCGCGGGGGAGCCGGTGCCGGAGCCGTTGAAGCCGAAGGAGACGGAGGCGCCGGGGGCCAGGGAGCCGTTCCAGGACTTGTTCTTGGCGGTCCAGTGGGTGCCGGCGTTGGTGACGTCGGCGTCCCAGGCGGAGGTGACGGCGGTGCCGGAGGGGAAGTCCCACTCCACGGTCCAGGAGCTGATGGTGGTGGTGCCGGTGTTCTTCACCGTCCATTTGCCCTCGAAGCCGGAGCCCCAGTCCTGGGTCTTGGCGTAGGTGGCGGTGGCGGAGGTGGCGGCTTGGGCGGGGCTCGCGAGGCCGACCAGGCCGGCGAAGGGGAGCAGCAGGGTTGCGAGACCCGCCGCGGCTCTGTGTCTGAAGCGCATGCTGCGCCTCCTCGTGGGGTTGTCGGGGCATGACCTGAGCCGTCTGCCCGCAGTGCCGCGAGGATAGAAAGGTCTGGACCACAGGTCAATAGGTCTGGACCACCCGCCCTGAGTGGGGCCCGGCGCGGTTCAGACGCCCAACTCCTGCGCCAGCACCGCCGCTTGGACCCGGCTGCGCAGCTCCAGCTTTCCCAGCAGTCGGCTCACGTGCGTCTTCACGGTCGCCTCCGCCATGTCGAGCCGCACGGCGATGTCCGCGTTGGACAGCCCCTCGCCCAGACAGGCCAGCACCTCGCGTTCGCGGCGCGTGAGGGTGCCGAGGACCGCGGGGTCCGCGCCGGGCTGTCGTACGGGCTTGGCCGCGAACTCGGCGATCAGCCGGCGGGTGACCGCCGGAGCGATCAGGCCCTCGCCGCGCGCCACCGTGCGGACGGCCTCCACCAGGTCCTTCGCCTCCGTGTTCTTCAGCAGGAAGCCCGAGGCGCCGGCCCGCAGCGCCCCGAAGACGTACTCGTCGAGATCGAAGGTGGTCAGCACGAGCACGTCGGCCAGGCCCTCCTCGACCACCTGCCGGGTCGCCGACACCCCGTCCAGACGCGGCATCTGTACGTCCATCAGCACCAGGTCGGGCCGCAGCTCCCGGGCCAGCGCCACCGCCTGCTCGCCGTCCGCCGCCTCGCCGACCACCTCGATGTCGGGGGCGCTGCGCAGGATGAGGACGAGCCCCGCCCGGACGGCGGACTGGTCCTCGGCGACGAGGACACGGACGGCACTGCTCATACGGGGTCTCCTTCGGTCAGGGGGAGTGTGACGCGGACAGCCCAGATCTTGCCGTCCGCCGAGTCCTCGGGAGCGGCTTCGAAGGCGCCGCCCAGCAGGGCGACGCGCTCCCGCATGCCGACCAGACCGGCCCCCGAGCCCGGCGCGCGAGGTCCGTCGTGGTCCCCGAAGGGGCTGGTCACGGTGACGACGAGGGAGCCGTCCCGCTGGGCGATCACCACGGCGACCCGGCCGGGGGAGGCGTGCTTGAGGGCGTTGGTCAGGGACTCCTGCACGATGCGGTACGCGGCGAGCTCGACCGGGGCGGGAACGGCGTCGTGCGTGGCGTCGAGGGTCACCTCCAGGCCGTTGGTGCGGGCGCCCTCGATCAGGGCGCCGAGTCCGTCCAGGGTGGGGGCGGCGACCGGCTCGGTGTCGCCGCTGGAGTCGCGCAGGATGCCGATGAGCCGGCGCATCTCCGAGAGCCCCTCCACGCTGTTCTGGCGGATGACGGCCAGCGCGTCCCGGGAGGTCTTCGGGTCGTCCAGGGAGAGCGCGGCCGTGGAGTGGATGGCGATCGCGGAGAGGTGGTTGGCGACCATGTCGTGCAACTCGCGGGCCATCCGGGCGCGTTCGGAGGTGACGGCCTGAGTGCGGTCCATCTCGGCGAGCAGCGCGGTCTGTTCCGCGCGCAACTGCGCTGCCTCGGCGGCGTCCCGGTGGTTGCGGACGATCGAGCCGGTGGCCGCCGGCCCGAAGGCCAAGGCACCGATGAGCACGCCGATCAGCAGTGCCTCCGGCACGCGCCACACCGCGAACGGCACCACCGTCCCCGCCACCGTGAGCAGTCCGGCGATCCTGGGGATGCGGCGGGCCGAGGCGGGCGGACCGTACAGGACGGCGGCGTACACGACATCGGTGAACATCAGCACCGTGGCCACGCTGCCCTGGGTCATGAGGTCCGCGGTCACCGCGACCGTGCCGGTCAGCAGGGCCACGCGCGGGGCGGTCCGGCGCAGCAGCTCGCAGCCCGACATCACCGCGAGCAGCGCGAGGACCGGCCACGGGCCGTCGAAGAGCGTGATGGGATCCCTGGCCGGCCGCACTCCCAGGCCGAGGGCCGCCAGCAGCACTCCGCCGAGCAGCCCGCCGACCGCGAGGTACACGTCGAAGCGGTGGGGGCGCGGGAGTCGCAGGGCCATGTCCTCCATACAACACGCCCCGCGCGCCGGGCGCCTGCTTCCCGGGAACGGTCCTGGGCTGCATCTTTCGATGTACCGCGACTTCGTCACCGCCGACGACGATCGGCCCGGATTCCGACGGGAGCCTGGAAGGGTGACCGAGAGGAGCGAGTCGTGGTCGTCACGTTGATCATCGTCTGTGAGATCGGCTTCTGGGTGCTGCTGGCAGCCGGCCTGGCCTTCAGGTACCTGCTGCGGATGCCGCGCACCGGCATGGCGCTGCTGCTGTGCGAACCGTTGCTGGAGGTCGTGCTGCTGGTCGTCACCGCGCTGGACCTGAAGAACGGCGCCGACCCGAGCTGGAAGCACGGTCTGGCCGCCCTGTACATCGGCTACACGGTGGGCCACGGCCATCGCACCGTGAAGTGGCTCGACGGCCACGCCGCGCACCGGCTGGGCGGCGCCGCGAAGCCGCCGGGCCCGCCCCGCTACGGCATGGCCCGCGCCCGGCACGAGGGCAAGGTGTGGCTGGGCACGCTCACCGCCGCCGTCGTGGCGACCGTCCTGCTCCAGCTGGCCATCTGGTACGTCGACGACCCCTCCCGCACCGGCTCCCTGGAGAGCTGGCGCTACGCCGCCTGGCGGGCCGCCGGCATCCACGGCCTGGTCGCCCTGACGTACACGATCTGGCCGAAGAAGGCTCCGGCCGGGGCCGAGGAGGACGGGCGGGTCACGTCCGGGAAGGACCGGGTCCGGTCATGAGCCGGGCGTCGAAGAACCTGCTGGAGGGCCTCCTCACCTTCCTGATCGGCCTGCCGCTGTGGCTGTTCACCGAGGACGTGGAGGTCCCGGTGGTCACCCTGACCAAGGTCGGCCTGGTCATGATGTGCTGGGGAGGCGTGCTGACCGCGGCGGGCCTGTACCGGACGGCACGCCGATAGGCGGCGTCAGCGCTCGCCGCCCGGGACCCAGAGGACATCGCCCTCGGCCCTGTTCGCCGTCCGCGCCAGGATGAACAGGAGGTCGGAGAGGCGGTTGAGGTAGGTCGCGGTGAGCGGGTTCATCGCCTCGGCGTGGACCTCCAGGGCGGCCCAGGTGGAGCGCTCGGCCCGGCGGACGACCGTGCAGGCCTGGTGGAGGAGGGCGGCGCCGGGGGTGCCGCCCGGGAGGATGAAGGAGCGCAGCTTCTCCAGCCGCTCGTTGAAGCGGTCGCAGTCCGCCTCCAGCTTGTCGATGTAGAACTGCTCGACCCGCAGGGGCGGGAACTCGGGCTTCTCGACGACGGGCGTGGACAGGTCGGCCCCGACGTCGAACAGATCGTTCTGGACGCGGGTGAGGACCTTGACGACCTCCTCCTCCAGCCCGCCCAGCGCGATCGCCGTGCCGAGGACCGCGTTCGCCTCGTTGACGTCCGCGTAGGCGGCGATCCGCAGGTCGGTCTTGGCGACCCGGCTCATGTCACCGAGGTTGGTGGTGCCCTTGTCGCCGGTCTTCGTGTAGATGCGCGTCAGATTGACCATGGGGCCAGCGTAATTACGCTCCGGACGTCCGGAAGACCCGTGTGCCCACTGTCACGGCCAGCGCGGTGAGGGCTACGGCGACCAGGACGCCGTAGAGCATGTGGGCCGTGGCGTACGAGCCGACGTAGGCGTCCCGCACGGCGTCCACCAGATAGCGGAACGGCATGAAGTGGGAGAGGACGTCCAGCCACCCCGGGGCCAGGGTCATGGGGAGCATCAGGCCGGACAGCAGCATCGACGGCATGCTCAGCGCGTTGACCGTGGGGCCGAACTCCGCGGGGGTACGGACCCGCATCGCCAGCGCGTACGACAGCGAGCCGAGCGAGACCGTGAGCAGCGCGACGAACGCGAAGCCGATCAGGACGCCGGCCAGAGGCGCGCGCAGACCCATCAGCACGGCGGCGAGGACCAGCAGCACCGCCTGGAAGACGAACACCGTGGCGTCGCGCAGCACGCGGCCCAGCAGCAGGGCCAGGCGGCTGACGGGCGTGACCCGCATGCGCTCGACCACTCCCTGACCGTTCTCGATGATGATCGAGAAGCCCGCGAACGAGGCCCCGAACAGGCCGAGTTGGAGCAGCAGCCCGGGCACCAGCAGCTGCCAGGAGCTGCCCTGGCCGCCGAGCGGCAGATCGGTGAGCAGCGGGCCGAAGAAGAGCAGGTACAGCAGGGGCATCAGCACGCCGAAGAGCAGCGCGAAGCGCGAGCGCAGGGACTGGCGGAGATAGCGGCCGTAGATGAGGGCCGTGTCGTGCAGCAGCATCGGGTGTCCTAGACGGCTACGGGAGTGGTGTCGGTGGGGGTGGCGCGGCGGCCCGTGATGGCGAGGAACGTGTCCTGGAGGCTCGCGTCGGCCGAGCCGCCGTGCTTCTGCTTCAGCGCGCTCGGCGTGCCCTCCGCGACGACCACGCCCCGGTCGACGATCACCAGGCGGTCGGAGAGGGCGTCGGCCTCGTCGAGGTAGTGGGTGGTCAGGAAGACGGTCGTGCCGTGGGTCTCGCGCAGCCGGCGGACCAGGTCCCACAGGTCGGCACGGGCGCCGGGGTCCAGGCCGGTGGTGGGTTCGTCGAGGAAGAGGACCTTCGGGCGGTGCGTGAGCGCCATCGCGATGTCCAGGCGGCGCCGCTGACCGCCGGAGAGCGCGCCGCACCGGCGGTCGAGCAGGTCGGTCAGGTCGAGGTCCCGGGCCAACTCCGCCGCACGCCCGATCGCCTGAGCCTTCGTCAGGCGGTACAGGCGGCCCTGGGTGACCAGCTCCTCGCGCACCGAGATCTGCGGGTCGACACCGCCCGACTGGGCCACGTATCCGCACGCCCGGCGCACCCCCGCGGGGTCGGTCGCGAGGTCGTGGCCGGCGACGGTGGCCGCGCCGCCGGTGGGGGCGAGCAGGGTCGTGAGCATCCGCAGGGTCGTCGTCTTCCCGGCGCCGTTGGGGCCAAGGAAGCCGAGGATCTCGCCCTCGCGCACGGTGAGGTCGATACCGCGCACGGCCTGGACGGGGCCGAGCTTGGTCTGGAAGGTACGGGCGAGTCCCGCCGCACTGATGAGGGGCATGACGCCAGAAAAGCAGAGTTGCTGAAAGTTTGCAATGACTCCAAATTTTCAGTAGGCCCAGCGAAGCTAGGATGTGGACCATGACCGAAGGGCTCAGGGAGCGCAAGAAGCGCGAGACGAGGCAGCGGATCTCGGACATCGCCACCGGGCTCTTCCTGGAACACGGATTCGCGGCGGTCACGATCGCGGAGGTCGCGGAGGCGGCCGACGTCTCCGTGAACACCGTCTACAACTACTTCCCGACCAAGGAGGACCTCTTCCTCGACCGCAGCGCGGGAGTCGTCGACCGGCTCGCGCGCTGGGTGCGCGGCCGGGACGTCGGGGAGTCGGCCGCCGCGGCCGTCCTGCGGGAACTGCGCGACGAGGTCCGGGCGGTCTCGCCCCGGGTGGGCCTGATGACGGGCTACGACCGCTTCATGCGGGTCATCCATGACGCGCCGCCGCTCCGCTCCCGGCTGTGGAGCATCCAGCAGGAGGTCCAGGAGAACCTGGAGACGGCCCTGCGCGAGGAGACCGGAGCCGCCGACGACGACCCGCTGCCCACCCTGATCGCCGGTCAGATCAACTGGATCCACCAGGCGGCCATGGCGGCCATCGGACGCGAGATGGTCGCCGGGCGCAATCCGGACGAAGTGTCACGGGAGACGCTCGGGCTTCTGGACGAGATGGAGGAGCTGTTGAGCGAGAAGGTGCTCAACTACGCCGTCCGGGGCGCCGCATGACTCCCCCCGGTGTGATGTCCGTCATCTGAGACGTGACGCGCATTACTAAGCGGCCACACGGCCCCTCACGAGCGCTAAGGTCCGCCGAAGAGGCAACTTGAACATGGTGTAAGGCGTTTCAAAGGGGAGTCGCGACAGTGGCACGGAAGCTTGCCGTCATCGGTGCCGGCCTGATGGGTTCCGGCATCGCCCAGGTCTCCGCCCAGGCGGGCTGGGAGGTCGTCCTCCGGGACGTCACCGACGAGGCGCTCAAGCGGGGCACCGACGGCATCAAGGCGTCGTACGACAGGTTCGTGAGCAAGGGCAGGCTCGAAGCGCACGACGCCGACGCCGCCCTCGCCCGGATCACCGCGACCACCGACCTGGACGCCGTCGCCGACGCGGATGTCGTCGTCGAGGCCGTGTTCGAGAAGCTGGAGGTCAAGCACGAGATCTTCCGAGCGCTCGACAAGATCGTGAACTCGGACGCCGTGCTCGCCTCCAACACCTCCGCCATCCCGATCACCAAGATCGCGGCCGTGACGGAGCGCCCCGAGCGGGTCGTCGGCACGCACTTCTTCTCGCCGGTCCCGATGATGCAGCTGTGCGAGCTGGTGCGCGGCTACAAGACGAGCGACGAAACCCTCGCCACCGCGCGGGAGTTCGCCGAGTCCGTCGGCAAGACCTGCATCGTCGTCAACCGCGACGTGGCGGGGTTCGTGACCACCCGGCTCATCTCCGCCCTCGTCGTCGAGGCGGCCAAGCTCTACGAGTCGGGCGTCGCGAGCGCCGAGGACATCGACCTCGCCTGCAAGCTGGGCTTCGGCCACGCCATGGGACCGCTCGCCACGGCGGACCTCACCGGCGTCGACATCCTGCTGCACGCCACCGGCAACATCTACACCGAGTCCCAGGACGAGAAGTTCGCCCCGCCGGAGCTGATGCGCCGGATGGTGGACGCCGGTGACATCGGACGCAAGAGCGGGCAGGGCTTCTACAAGCACTGAACTCCAGTCGCTGAACCACAAGCGCTGAATCGCAGTCACTGAACCACAGGCACTGTGAACCACAGGCACTGAACTACAGGCACGGAAACCGCACAGACCCCACGGGCATCACACCCGGGGGTGAATTCGGTATCGGTTCGCTTACGGACGGCAACCTCCGAGGGTCTCACACCGTCAGAGGTTGCATCACCGTCATCAGCTGTGAACGCAGCACCACCCGGCACCACACGGAGACACGTACGCACTCACGGGGAGCGCATATGCACATCAGGGGCGACCACGTCGAGCTGGTCGTCGGGGGCCGCCTCGACGTCCGCAGCGCGGCGGACGCCCGTACGGTCCTGCACTCGGCCGTCGACGACGGAGTCGGCGATCTGGTCCTGGACCTGTCCGAGCTGGATTCCTGGGACGCCACCGGACTCGGGGTGATCATGGGGGCACACCGGCGGGCCGGCCGCTGCGGCCGACGACTGGTCCTGCGCGGCGTACCGCCGCAGATGCAGCGCCTGCTCGTCGCCACCCGGCTGCACCGCATCCTGGCGATCGAGGGCGGCATCGGCGTGGAGTCCCTGCCCCGCGTGTGACTGACCCGATCGGGTGTGAAGCGGGCGACGAGGGTGACCCGCGCGGGACGTCACGATACGCATGACGCGCGCAATCCTCACGAGACTGTGACGTCTCGCACGGCGCGGTACTCCGGGCTGTCGTAGATACTGTGCGAAGGTTTAGGGTTCGGTCGCCCGCTGTGTGAACAACCCTGGAGCGGGTCCGGACCAGAAGCGACAGCGCGGTGTGCAACAGGCCGGGAGGGGCCGGAACTGGCACACGACGCTTTTGGGGGGCTAAAACCTATGGACCCGAACAACCGGGAACCCGAGGGGTACGGCCACGACGGGGACAGTCATGCCCCGCGGCAGCGCCCGCCCAGGGATTCCCTCACACCGGACTTCGCGCAGCACACACCCGCTCTCGCCCGGACGGTGCAACTCGTCACGGGCGACTACCTGCTGACCGTCAACCCGGTCGACGGCAGTGAGATAGAGGTCTGCCCGCCGGGCGAACGCCCCGGCCGGCCCGAGAAGCTCAGCGCGGCCGCGCGGGCCGAGGTCGCCCGTGCCACCCGGCCGCCCGTGCCACCCGGCCCGGCGCTGCCCGAGCTGCCGCTCCTGGCCCGTCAGGACGAACGCGAGCGGCTGGTGCGGCTGCTCGCCCGCGGCCGTTCCGTCCGCCTCACCGGCCCGGCCGGCGCCGGCCGGACCAGCCTCCTCGACGTCGTCGCCGAGGACTGCGCGGACCTCGCCCCCGACGGGGTGATCCGCCTCAACGGCAGCCACCGCACCGTGGACGACCTGCTCCACGACCTCTTCTACGCCGTTCACAACGCACCCCTGCACCGCCCGGACCGGGACGACCTGCTCACTCACGTCCGGGAGATCGGCGCGGTCGTCGTCCTGGACGACGTCGAGTTCGGCGGCGCCGCCCTGGACGCGTTGCTGGACGCCACCCCCGAGTGCGCCTTCCTGATCGCAGCCACGCCCGACGTGCCCGCCCCGTCCGCCGACTCCCTGCTCGAAGAGGTCTTCCTCGGCGGCCTGGAACGCGCCGACGGACTGGAGCTCCTGGAGCGCGCCGTCGGCCGGGCCCTCACCGAGGAGGAGTCGAACTGGGCGGGCGACCTGTGGTTCGAGTCCGAGGGGCTGCCGCTGCGGTTCGTCCAGGCGGGCGCCCTGCTCCGGCAGCGCGACCGGCTGCGGGCCGGCGCGAACGCCGTCGACGAGTTCGGCGTCTTCGCGGACGCCACCCCCGTCGACGCGCCCTTCGACACTCCCTACGACGCCTCCGAGGGGGAGGGCGAGAACGTCCCGCTGCCCTCGCTCGGTGAAGCGGCCGCCCCCGCCCCGCTGCTGGCCACCCGGCTCAGCGACTCGGCGCGCGCCACCCTGCGGTTCGCCGTCGCGCTCGGCGGCGAGGTGCCCGACCAGGCGCACCTGCCCGCCCTGGTCGACGACACCCACGCGGACGCCGCGCTCGGCGAGCTGGTCTCCTGCGGTCTGGTCACCCCGGTCGGCGCCCACTACCGGCTCGCCGCCGGCGTCCTGGCCCAACTGGAGGCCGCCGGATACGGCGACGACACCGAGGCCCGCGCGCTCACCGCCGCCCAGCACTACGCATGGTGGGCCGGGCACCCCTCGGTCACCCCCGAGCGCGTGTGCGCCGAGGCGGACGCCGTGCTCGCCGCGCTCGACGTGCTGGTCCCCGTCACGGCACCGCCCGCCGAGAACGCTGAGAACGCCGAGAGCCCCGCCGTACGACTGGCCCGCACGGCGGCACCCGCGTTCGCCGCGGGCGGTCACTGGGGCGCCTGGGAGCGGGCGCTGCACCTGGGCTCCGAGGCCGCCCGGCTCGCCGGCGAGGGCGCCGAACGGGCCTACTTCCACCACGAGCTGGGCGTCCTCGCGCTCTGCTCGGGCGAACTCGACCGCGCCCGCTCCGAACTGGAGGCCTCCATCGGCCTGCGCGGCGCCCTCGCCGACAAGCGAGGCACCGTCGCCGGCCGCCGCGCCCTCGCCCTGGTCTCCGACCGCTCCGGCGACACACCGGGCCTCGGTGCGCCGGCCGGGCTCGGCGCGCGGGCGGGGGAGGAGGTGCCGGACGCGCGGTACGAGGAGTCGCAGTCGCCCCCGGGCGGGGTCCCGGCGGCCTTCCCGCCGCTCCAGCCGCCCTCCGACAGCGGCACGTTGGTCACCTACCGGGCGGCGTCGTCGTCCGACGGGCCCACCGTGGTGGGCTCCGGGTCCGTGGGAGGCCCCTCGGGGGCCCACAAGGCACGCGGCGGCTTCCGGGGGTTCGCCCGGCGCAACCTCGTGGCCTCGGGCGCGGGCGCGCTGCTCGTGGCGGTGCTCGGCACGGTCGTCACGCTCGGCGCGACGTCCGACAACACCCCCGATGAACCGTCCAATCAGGTCGGCGTCAACCCGTCCGCCAGCCAGGGCGTCAACGACGGCAACCTGGGCGCCGACGAACCGAAGAACGACGACGGCTCCGACACCGGCGTGGCCACCAGCCGCCCGACCGACCCGGGCCCCGACGGCACCCTCGGCACCTCCGACGACCCGACCCCGACGGACACGGCACGGCCGTCGGACGACCCGAGCGGGACGCGCGGGCCGACCGGCGGTACGACGACGGCGCCGACGAAGCCGCCGACCTCCTCGAAGCCGCCGTCCTCGTCCAACCCGCCCACCAGCCAGCCGCCGACGAGCCAGCCGCCCACCAGTCAGCCGCCGACCAGTCAGCCGCCCACGAGCCAGCCGCCGACCTCACCGCCGCCGAGCACCCCGGAGACCTCCGACTCGGCCAGCGGCCCCGCCTCCTCCCCGGTGGAGACCAGCAGTTCGGCCAGCGCTCCCGAGACCACGGCGAACTCGCCGAGCAGCTCGGAGTCGGTCATCTGACCCGCGTACAGCGCGCGAAAGGGCCCGGTCCGCCGACGGACCGGGCCCTTGTCGTCGTAGCGGAGCGACGGGGGGTCAGAACAGCCGCAGCTTGTCGTCCTCGATGCCGCGCAGGGCGTCGTAGTCGAGGACCGTGCAGCCGATGCCGCGGTCGGTGGCGAGGACGCGGGCCTGGGGCTTGATCTCCTGGGCGGCGAAGACGCCGCGGACCGGGGCGAGATGGGGATCGCGGTTCAACAGCTCCAGGTAGCGCGTGAGTTGCTCGACACCGTCGATCTCACCGCGCCGCTTGATCTCCACCGCGACCGTCTGGCCGTCGGCGTCCCGGCACAGGATGTCGACCGGGCCGATGGCGGTCATGTACTCGCGGCGGATCAGTGTGTAGCCCTCGCCGAGGGTCTCGATGCGGTCGGCGAGGAGTTCCTGGAGGTGCGCTTCCACGCCGTCCTTGATCAGGCCGGGATCCACGCCCAGTTCGTGCGAGGAGTCGTGGAGGACCTCCTCCATCGTGATGATCAGCTTCTCGCCCGCCTTGTTGACGACGGTCCAGACGCCTTCCTCCTCGCCCGATCCCTCCTTCAGCGTGCAGGGCGGCGACATCCAGTTCAGGGGCTTGTAGGCACGGTCGTCCGCGTGGATCGACACACTGCCGTCCGCCTTCACCAGGATCAGACGGGGGGCCGAGGGCAGGTGGGCGGTGAGCCGGCCCGCGTAGTCGACGGAACACCGGGCAATGACGAGACGCATGGTCGGCAACGCTACTCGACGGGCCCCTGCGCGCGCGATTCGGCCCAGAACATGCCTGTTCGGTTGTGGCCGATTGTGTGCCCAATGGGACCGCTCTTTGTACGCGTTTTCCTGGTGCCGTCACCGTCCGTTGCTTACCGTAGTAAACGGGAGGTCGCGAGGTGTGTACGCAGCGTGTTCGGCATCGCGAACTCCCTTTATCTGTCCGGCAACCCCTGAGTCAGTCGGGGGTGCGAGAGGAGAACCCATGTCGCTCGACGTCTCACCGGCCCTACTCGAGAAGGCCGAGCGAGGCGAGGTCGACGAAGCCGAATTCGTCGACTGCGTCCGGACCTCCCTGCCCTACGCATGGGAGATGATCAGCTCCCTGGTGGCCCAGCTGAAGGTCGACGGCGGCAACTTCGCCGACAACCAGACGCCTCCGCCGGACGAGCAGGCACGCGGTCAGCTGCTGCGTGCGCTTGCGAGTGACGCGATACGCGGCGCGCTCCAGCGGCACTTCGGTGTACGGCTGGCCTTCCAGAACTGCCACCGGGTGGCGGTGTTCCCGTTGGACGCCTCGGTCGACGAGACGTTGACGCGCTTCACCTCGGTGCGCAGTCAGCTGCTCAACCAGTCTCCGGAGTTCAGGGACTGCTGACGCAGCAAGCCGCTTGCTTGCCGCTCCGTACGCGGGAGGTGCATCAGTACTGGGGCGGCAAGCTCCCTGCCGGACGGGGCCGTTCGGCCCGCGGGGTGGTCGGGGGACGGGTCAACCGAGGTGCGGCAGTACCTCCGTACCCAGCCGCCGGATGTTCTCCTCGGTGGCCGCCAGGTCTCCGGACCCCTCGGTGAGCAGGGCGAAGCGGGAGATGCCGGTCCGCTCGCTGGTCGCGGCGAGCCGGTCGGCGCACAGTCGCGGGGTGCCCACCGGATGCAGTCCGCAGAGCAGTTCGGTGTAGGCGAGCGGGTCGCGCATCGGACGCTCGCGACCGTCGACCGTGACATGGGCACCGAGTCCTTGCTTCAGCCAGCCCGGCATCGCCTTCGTGAGGGTCTCCACCGCGTCGGTGCGCCGGTCCGCGATCTGGCAGACGCCGGCCGAGACGTGTGCCGCGTGCCGGACCTGCTCGGGCGGATGCCCGGCCGCACGCGCGAGCCGGCGCCACAGGGACACCATCTCGGCCTTCTCCTCGTCGCCGACATGCATGCCGAGCAGCATCGGCAGTCCGCGCTCGGCGGCCATGCGGACACTCTGCGGAGAGGTGCACGCGAGCACGACCTCGGGGCCCGCGACCTCCGTCAGGGACTCCGACGGCCGCGGCACGACGGGCACCTCACGGAAGGTGAACCGCTCCCCGGCGGCGCCCACCGACGGCTCGCGCAGCCAGCGCACCAGCAGATCGAGTGATTCCGGGAACCCCGTCTCGTACGCCTTCAGACCCGCGCCGAAGACCTCCAGATCGACCCACGGCCCGCCGCGCCCCACGCCCAGTGAGAAGCGCCCGCCGCTCGTCATGTGCAGCAGCGCGGCCTGTTCGCCGAGGGCCACGGGGTGGACGGTGGGCAGCACGCTCACGGCGGTGCCGACGCGCAGTCGCCGGGTACGGCCCAGCAGTAAAGCGGCCAGGGTGATCGCCGACGGGCACGTGCCGTACGGCACGAAGTGGTGCTCGGCCAGCCAGACCGCGTCGAGCCCGGCCTCCTCCGCGACCTCGGCCGAGCGGACCGCGCGGTGCAGCGCCTCCCCCTGCCCCTGCCCCGGGAACTGGGCCGCCAACACGAAACTTCCAACGTGCATCGCTTTTCCTGCTTCCTTGGCTCCGACGCGGAGCTCCCCCACCCGGCATAACCCTCTGACACGTGCCGAGGACACGGCTTGCCGAAGAGATTTGCCGATTGTCTGCGGAATCCGTCGCCCCGGAGGGGGACTTGTGGGGGTTGGTGCCCTACGCCTACCCGGGGCGGCGCCGCGTAGGCTGGACACGAGCCCTGCATCCTGTATAGCCCCGTGAGGTGTCCTGTGTCCCCGCGTCGCAACCGACCCAAGGGAGTCGGCCCGTCAGGCACGAGTGCCGAGGACGACCGGTCCGGCCGCTACGGCGGCTGGCAGTCCACGGAGAACTGGCGGGGCGAGGAGTGGAACGTACGCCATGTGGCCGGGGCAAGCGCCCAGGGCAAGACGTACCGCTGCCCGGGCTGCGAGCAGCTGATCCCGGACGGCGTCCCGCATGTGGTGGCCTGGCCCGACCACGTCGGCGTCGACGACCGCCGCCACTGGCACAAGGCCTGCTGGAACGCGCGGGACCGCCGCACCACGCGGGTGCAGCGGTCCCGTAACGCGCCGAGGTTCTAGGGCCGGGGTTCTAGGGCCGAGGGCTCACACGTCCCGCTTCTCCAGCAGCGCGAAGGCCGCGGCGAAGGCGACGGCCGTGATGCCCAGGGCGATCCACAGCGGGTCCCAGCCGGACGGGCCGGACTCGGTGAGGGAGTTGGCGTAGAAGACGCTGAGCTGGTTCGGGATCGAGTACTCGAACAGGGCCTCGCGCAGGCCGGCCAGCGACTCCGTGAACATGAACAGCGCGATGACCAGCGGGGCCAGCACCAGACCGATCATGACGGTGATCGCGCCCGCCGAGTGCCGGATGATCGAGCCGACCACGAGCGAGAGCAGGCCGAGCAGCGCGAGGTAGAGCGAGACGCCGACCGTGCCCTTGAGCCACTCGCCGCCGCTCGGCTCCCGGGCGCCGTCCAGCAGCGCGATGTCCGCGAAGGCCACCAGCAGCGACGACACCAGCGTCACCACGAACGCGACCACGAAGAACACGATCGACTTCGCCGCGAGGACCCGGCCGCGGGACGGGCAGGCGACCATCGTGGTGCGGATCATGCCGGTGCCGTACTCCGAGGCCGTGGTCAGCACACCGAGCGTGATCAGGCACATGCTGCCGAGCAGCAGCCCGAAGAACCCGAACGACAGCGGGTTCTCGTTCCGCAGGCCCTCCGGGTCCGCGTTGGCGGCGACCAGCGCGCCGGTCGCGATGCCGATGCCGACGACGAGCAGCACGAACACGCCGAGCGTCCACATCGTGGAGCGCACCGACTTGATCTTCGTCCACTCGGAGGCGATCGCGTGCCCGAGGTGGGTGCGCACGACCGGGATCGGCGAGTTGTAGGTGGGCTGGGGGTACGACGAACCGGGCGCCGCCTGCCAGGTCGGTGCGGCGGTCTGCGGCATCGGGGGCTGCGGGGTGCTCATCGGGCGTCCTCGGACTTGTTCGGGTCGGCGGCGGGGGCGGCGGGAGCGGGGGCCTGGGCGGGCGCCGGGGGAGCGGCGGCGGGCTGCGGGGCCGCCGGAGCCTGTCCCTGGGGCGCCTGCGGGACGTACGGGGCCTGCGGGGCGTACGGGTTGGGCCCACCGGCACCCGGGGCCGGAGCGCCGCCGGGAGCGCCGTAGGGACCTGCCGGCGGCTGCGCCTGGCCCGGCGCCATCGGGTGGCCCTGGGGCGGTGCGAACGGCTGGCCGCCCTGCTGGGGCGGCGGCGGGGCGTACCAGCCCGGCTGGCCCTGGCCCGGCACCGGCATCGGCGGCTGCGCGCCGGGCGGCAGCTGCTGCTGGAGGCCGGCCCGCTGGTCGACGGACGAGCGGTAGTCGACGGCGCCCTGCGTCATCCGCATGTACGCCTCCTCCAGCGAGGCCTGGTGCGGCGACAGCTCCCACAGGCGTACGTCGCTGTCGTGCGCGATGTCGCTGATGCGCGGCAGCGGCAGCCCGGTCACGCGCAGCCCGCCGTCCTGCTCCGGCATGACGTGGCCGCCCGCCTCGGTCAGCGCGGCGGACAGCTTCTCGCGCAGCTGCGGCTCGGTGTCGGGGGTGCGCACGCGCGCGAAGTCGGCGGAGTTCGCCGAGATGAAGTCCTTGACGCTCAGGTCGGAGAGCAGCTGCCCGCGCCCGATCACGATCAGGTGGTCGGCGGTGAGCGCCATCTCGCTCATGAGGTGGGAGGAGACGAAGACGGTCCGGCCCTCCGCCGCGAGCGCCTTCATCAGGTTGCGGACCCAGTGGATGCCCTCGGGGTCGAGGCCGTTGACCGGTTCGTCGAACAGCAGCACCTGGGGGTCGCCGAGCAGCGCGGCGGCGATGCCGAGCCGCTGGCCCATGCCGAGGGAGAAGCCCTTGGAACGCTTCTTGGCCACGTCCTGGAGGCCGACGACACCGAGCACCTCGTCCACCCGGCGGGCCGGGATGCCGGAGAGCTGGGCCAGGCTCAGCAGGTGGTTGCGGGCGGCCCGGCCGCCGTGCACGGCCTTGGCGTCCAGCAGCGCGCCGACCTGGCGGGGGGCGTTGGGCAGCTTGCGGTAGGGGTAGCCGCCGATCGTCACCTGGCCCGAGGTGGGGTTGTCCAGGCCCAGGATCATCCGCATCGTCGTCGACTTGCCCGAGCCGTTGGGGCCCAGGAAGCCGGTGACGGCTCCGGGCCGCACCTGGAAGGAAAGGTTGTACACAGCGGTCTTGTCGCCGTAGCGCTTGGTCAGGCCGACTGCCTCGATCATGCTCCGCACCCATCGCAAGGTTCAGGACAGCGGGGCGCACGCCCCCCGTAAGGGTTAGGAGCTTATCGGGGCGCTGACGGTTCCGCTCAAATGAAAGCAAAGCCCAAAGCTTGCCCAGCCCCTCGTCCGGGTCACGCGTCCCGCTTCTTCAGCAGGATGTAGCCGCCGATCAGGGCGGCCGCCACCCACAGTGCCATGATTCCCAGGCCGCCCCAGGGGCCGTAGGGAGTGTCGTCGTCGATCGGGGTGACCACCTGCATGATCTTGCTGCCGGCCTGGTCGGGCAGGTACTGGCCGATCTTCTTCGTCGCGTCCACGTTGCCGAGGATGTTGGAGATCAGGAAGAAGAACGGCATCAGGATGCCCAGCGACAGCATCGGTGAGCGCAGCATCGCGGCGACGCCCATCGAGAACATCGCGATGAGGGTCATGTAGAGGCCGCCGCCGATCACCGCCCGCAGCACGCCCGGGTCGCCGATCGCCGCCTTGTGCTCGCCGAGCATCGCCTGTCCGAGGAAGAAGGCGACGAAGCTGGTGGCCAGGCCCACGACGAGCGAGAGGGCGGTGGCCACGCCGATCTTGCCGGCCAGGAACGAGCCGCGCTGCGGTACGGCGGCCAGCGAGGTGCGGATCATGCCGGTGCTGTACTCGTTCGAGACGACGAGCACGCCGAACACGATCATCGCGAGCTGGCCGAGGCTCATGCCCGCGAAACTGATGAAGGTCGGGTCGAAGGAGAGCCGGTCGTTGCGGCTCATGGAGTCGAACTCGTTCTTCGACAGGGCCGAGATCAGCATGCCGAGCCCGATGGTGACGACCACGGCCAGGGAGAGCGTCCACACCGTGGAGGCCACCGACCGGATCTTGGTCCACTCGGACCGGACGACCTGGATCGCCGCCATGGTCAGTTCCCCTTCCAGCCGTCGCCCCAGGCCTGTTGCTGCGCGGGCGGCGTGTCACTGTGCGCGTGGTACTCGACCGACTCCGCGGTCAGCTGCATGAACGCCTCCTCCAGGGAGGCCTGCTGGGGGCTCAGCTCGTGCAGCACGATCTGGTGCTGCGCGGCGAGCTCGCCGATGTACTCGGACTTGCTCCCGTCCACCTCCAGCACCCCGGCGCCGGTCTCCACGACGGTGACCCCGGCGGCGTGCAGCACGTCGAGCAGCCGCTCGCGCTGAGGGGTGCGGATACGGACGTAGGACCGCGAGTTCTGCGCGATGAAGTCCGCCATGGAGGTGTCGGCCAACAGCCGGCCCTGGCCGATGACGACGAGGTGGTCGGCGGTGAGCGCCATCTCGCTCATCAGGTGGGAGGAGACGAAGACCGTCCGCCCCTGCGCGGCCAGCGACTTCATCAGGTTGCGGATCCAGTGGATGCCCTCGGGGTCGAGCCCGTTGACCGGCTCGTCGAACATCAGGATCCGCGGGTCGCCCAGCAGCGCGCCCGCGATGCCGAGCCGCTGCCCCATGCCGAGCGAGAAGCCCTTGGCCTTCTTCTTCGCCACCGCCGTCAGCCCGACCGTGTCGAGCACCTCGCGCACCCGCTTCGTCGGGATGCCGTTGCTCTGCGCCAGGCACAGCAGGTGGTTGTGGGCGCTGCGGCCGCCGTGCATGGCCTTGGCGTCGAGCAGGGCGCCGATGTAGGTCAGCGGGTCCTTGAGCTGGTCGTAGTGCTTGCCGTCGATCCGGACGTCACCGGCGGTGGGCCGGTCCAGGCCGAGCATCATGCGCATGGTCGTCGACTTGCCGGCGCCGTTGGGCCCGAGGAAGCCCGTCACGATGCCGGGTCTGACCGTGAAGGTCAGGTTGTTGACCGCCACCTTCTCGCCGTACCGCTTCGTCAGGCCCTCGAGCTCGATCATGCCGACCACGCTAGGGGCGTGCCTCGGCAGATGCCACTCGTATGGGCAAACAGAGACCGACGAGGGCGGCAACAACCGTGAACGCCGTCGACCACAGGAACGCCGACGGGAAACCGTCTCCTGCGAGTACGGCGGCCAGGACCGCGGTGCCGAAGGAGCCGCCGAGCTGCTGGAGGACCCGGGTCGTGCCGCTGGCGTCGGCGACATGCTCGGGCGCGAGGTCCTGGAACGCCCCGACCAGCAGGGCCAGGTTGGCGGCGCTCATCCCGAGTCCGCGGACGACCAGGGCCAGACAGAGCAGCACGTCGTCGTGGGTCCCGGTGCAGAAGGGGAGGGTGCCGAGGGCGGTCAGCAGCAGGCCGGTCACCACGACCGGGCGGGGCCCGACGCGGTCGGCGAGAGGGCCGGTCGAGCGGGCCGGCAGAGCGCCGACGCCCAGCGGGACGAGCAGCAGCCCGGCGGCCACCACGCTCTCGTGCCGCACCTGCTGGTAGTACAGCGGCAGCAGGAACATCCCGCCGAACAGCGTCAGCCCGCCCGTGAAGGTGAGCACCGAGGCCACGGCGAACGACCGCACCCGCAGCAGTCGTACGTCGATCAGCGGCCGTTCACCGCGCAGCGCGTGCCGGAAGTGGTGGGAATCATGCGGAACGTCATGACGACACTGCTCGAACGGGCCGCGGAGCGGGGCGAGATCCCCACGGCCGAGGTCTCACCGCGGATCATGAACCTGCCGACGGACCTGGTGCGGCACGAGATCGTGCTGCGTGGCGAGCCGGTGACGGAACGGGTGCTGACCGAGATCGTGGACGAGGTGTTCCTGCCGCTGGTGACATGACGAAGGCCCGCACCCCCCGAAGGGAATGCGGGCCCTGACGCCGTCGAACGGTGTTACCGGGACTGCTGAGCAGGCACCCCACGAGAGATCGGCTCGTCGTCGGCCGGCGTACCGGCGGCGGCCACGGCGGCCCCCGTCAGCGTCGCCAGCATCTCGCGCACGTTCGTCAGCTGAGCGTTGATCGAGTCGCGGCGGTTGGTCAGCGCCGCCAGCTCACGCTCGGATTCCGAACGGATGCGGTCGGCCTTGGCGTTCGCGTCCGCGACGATGTCCTCGGCCTGACGCTGAGCCGTCTCGACGGTCTGACGCGCACGACGCTCGGCGTCGGTACGCAGCTTCTCCGCCTCCAGACGCAGCTGCTCCGCGCGGTGCTCGATCTCCGCGAGGCGCTTCTCGGCCTTCTGCTGACGCGAGGCCAGGTCGCGCTCCGACTGCTCGCGACGCTTGGCGAGGTTCGTCTCGAAGTCGGCGGCGGCCTGCGCGGCCTTGGCGCGGGTCTCCTCGAAGAGGGCGTCGGCCTCCTCACGCTTGGACTGCGCGTCCTTGTTGGCCTCGGCGCGCAGCTGCGACGCGTCACTCTTGGCCTTCTCGACGATCCGGACGCCCTCGTCCTCCGCCTTGGCCTTGCGCTCCGCAGCGAACGATTCTGCGTCGTTGCGGACCTGCTGCGCCGCGGACTCGGCGAGTTCGCGGTGCTGTTCGGCGGCGCGACGGGCCTCTTCGCGCAGATCCTTGGCCTCTTCCTCGGCGAGGCGGAGGATCTTCTCGACACGCGCGCCGAGACCGGCGTACGACGGCTCGGCGTCGCTTACCTGGGCCTGGGCGTTCTGCGTTTCGAGGTGGAGCTCCTCGATGCGCTTTTCCAGAGCGGTGATGCGGGCGAGAGCGCTGTCACGATCGGAGACGAGCTTGGAGATCCGTTCGTCCACCTGAGCGCGGTCGTACCCACGCCGCACAAGCTCGAAGCCGTAGGGGGAAGTGTCGCTCATGGGGTTCCTGTCGAATGAGACCGGTGAGGTGATAGGTGGAATCCTAGGGGCCGAAGCGGTGTGTCATCGAGCGGATGCGTGTTTGATCTGGAGAATGACACCCCTTTTGGGTGGCTAACCCTCGGACTACTTGCCAAAGACTTGGTCAAAGGCCCCAGAACACACCGGAATCCGGTGACTCGGCCTCGGGCCTGCCCGACGAACCTTAGCCCTCCGAAGACTTGCCACCCGATCGAGGGGCACCGACCGCGGCGCCCGCCTTGACGCCGTTGTCCTTGCCCGCTCCCGGGGCCTCGAAGGATTCCAACGCCTCCAGGACGTCCTGGACACGGGAGATCTCGGCGTTGATGTCCTCGCGGCGGCGCACCAGCACCTCCAGCTCGCGCTTGCCCTCCTCGACCGTGCGTTTCGCCTCGCGGATCGCCTCGGCCTTGAGCTCCTCGGCCTCGCGGACGAGCGTGTTCTTCTTCTGCTCGGCCTCCTTGAGGAGTCCCTCGGCCTTCTTCACGGCGGCGATGCGCACCTTGCCGGCCTCGGAGTTCGCCTCCGACACCAGCTCCTTGGCCTTCGCCTCGGCCTTGGCGAGCTGCTCCTCGGCGGCCTTGATGAGCGCGTCGCAGCGGTCGCCGGTCGACTTCATCGTCTCGGCGGCCTCACGACGGGCCCGCTCGTGCAGGTTCTCGATCTCGGTCGTGATCCGGTCGCGCAGCTCCTCCGCGCGCTCCCTTATCGCGGTGGCGTCCCGGCGCGCGCCGACGAGCAGTTCGTCCGCGTCCGTACGGGCCTTCTCCACCAGCGAGTTGCCCTCGACCGTCGCCTCGGACACCAGCCGGTCGGCCTCGGTGCGGGCCGCGCCGACCATGGTGTCGGCCTGCTGCTCGGCGTCCGCGGTGGCCTTCTGGGCCTGCTGCTGCGCCTCGGTGAGCAGCTTGTCGGCCTCGGCCGTGGTCTCCGTGATGAGCTTGTCGACCTGCTCGGCCGCCTCGGAACGCCGCTTGTTGGAGTCCTTGCGGGCCTCGTCGAGCGTGCGCTCGGCCTCCTCGCGCGCGGAGTTCACCAGCCGCTCGGCCTCCGCCGCCGCCTCCGCCTTGACCCGCTGCGACTCGGTGCGGATCCGTTCGGCGTGCTGCTGGGCCGCCCCGACGGTGTCCGCCGCCTCGGCGCGCAGCCGCTCCGCCTCGCCGGACGCCTCCGCCATCAGCCGCTCGGCCTTGGCACGCGCCTCGGACCGTACCCGCTCGGCCTCCGCGACCGTCTCCGACCGCAGCCGTTCGGCCTCGGCGACCGTCTCCTGACGCAGCCGGTCGGTGTCGGTGAGCGTCTCGGTGGTGAGCCGCTCGGCCTCGTTGCGCGCCTCGGTGATGAGGGTGTCGGCCTGCGTCGCCGCGTCCGACCGGATGCGGTTGGCGTCCTCGCGGGCGTCGGCCCGGGTGCGCGACGCCGCCTGGTCGGCCTCGGCCAGGGCGTCCGAGGCCTCCGTACGCACCCGCTGGGCGTGCTCCGAGGCGTCCGACCTGAGCCGCTCCGCCTCCGCGATCGCCTCCGAGACGGTCCGCTCGGCCAGCGCCTTGGCGGCGTCCGTCTCCTCGGCCGCCTCCCGCCGGATACGGCCCGCGTCCTCGGCGGCCCGCTCGCGCTCGGCGTAGGCGTCTCCGCGGACCCGGTCCGCCTCCTCCTGGGCCTCCCGGCGCGTGCGGTCCGCCGCGTGCTCGGCGGCGGAGCGCAGGCCGGTGATCTCCTCCTGGGCCTGCTCGTGCAGTCCGGCGACCGAGTCCCGCACCTGCTGGGCGTGCTGCTCGGCGGCCGACACCATCTCGGTGGCGCGCCGGTCGGCCTCCTCGACCAGGCGCACGGCCTCGGCCTGCGCCTCCTCCACGCGCTTGCGCGCCGAGGCCAGCAGCTCCTCGCTCTGCTCGCGGGCCCGCTCGCGCTCCTGGTCGGCCTCCTGGCGCGCCGAGCCGAGGTACTCCTCGGCCTCGCGACGCCGCCGGTTGGCCTCCTCCTGCGCGGCGGCCAGCGTCTCCGTCGCCTCCGTCGCCAGCCGCTCGGCGGCGGCCTGCGCCTCCGTGCGTACCCGGTCGGCGCTCTCCTGGGCCTCCGACTTCAGCCGCTCGGCCTCGGACGCCGCCTCCGAGCGCAGGCGTACGGCGACGGCCTCGCCCTCCGCGCGGGAGGCGGAGGCGTCGGAGGCGGCCTCGGTGCGCAGCCGCTCGGCCTCGGTCTCGGCCTGCTGCTGGAGGGTGCGGATCCGCTCGGCGGCCTCGCCGCGCAGCCGCTCGGTCTCCTCGGCGGCCTCGCGGCGGATCCGCGCGGCCTCCTCACGGGCGTCGCCGAGCGCCTGCTCGGCGGCGGCGAGGCGTTCCTCGGCCTCGGTGTGCAGCCGGGACAGTTCCTCGGCGGCCTCGGTGCGGCGGGTCTCTATGGCCCGCTCGGTCTCCTCGCGCAGCTCCCGGGCGGCCCGCTCGGCGTCGGCCTTGATCGCCTCGGACTGCTCGACGACCTCCTCGCGGTGCCGCTCGGCCTCCTGGCGGGTGCGCTGGAGGGTCTCCTCGGCCTGCCGGCGCAGGGTGGTCGCCCGCTCGATGGCCTCGGTACGGACCTTCTCGCTGTCCGTGGTCGCCTTCTGGCGCAGCTCGTCGGCGTCGGCCTTCGCCTTGGAGAGCAGCTCCTCGGCGGTCTTGGCCGCCTCCTCGATCTGCGCCACGGCCTCCTTGCGGGCCTCCGCGCGGATCTTCTCGCCCTCGGCGACCGCGTCGGAACGCAGCTGCTCGGCCTCGCCGCGCAGCCGGCGGGCCTCCTCCTGGAGCTCGACCGTCTTGGCCCGGTACTCCTTGGTGTCGTCCTTCGCCGCGCCCTTGAGCTGCTCGGCGATGTCGTGTGCCTCGGCCCGCAGCCGGTCCGCCTCGGCCTCGGCCTCCCTGCGGATCCGCTCGGCCTCCTCGGCCGCGGCCTTGGTGGTGTTCTTGGCGTCCTCGGACGCCTTGTTCAGCACGTCCTCGGCGGTCTTGGCCGCCTTGGACAGCTGGGTGGCGCTCTCCTCGGCGGTGAGCGTGCGGGCCTTCTCGGCGGCCTCGGCGAGCAGCTTCTCGGCCTCGGAGCGGGCGTCCGCGACGATCTGCTCGGCGGACTCCCGGGTGGCCTCGGCCTCCTTGGTGGCCTCGCTGACCAGGCGGGCGACCTGCTCCTTGGCCGTGCGGGTGCGCTGCTCGTTGGTCGACTCGGCGCTGGAGAGGGCCTTCTCGGCGGCCGCCTTGGCCTCGGTGACCAGCTTCTCGGCCTCGCTCTGCGCCTTGCGCAGCGCCTCGTCGGCCTCCGCGATGCGCTGCTCGGCGGCCCGGCTCAGCTCCTGGGCCTCGCGGCGGGTGGCCTCCGACTCGGACGTGGTGGAGGTGCGCAGCTGCTCGGCGTGGTCGGTGGCCTCCTGGGCCTGGGTGGAGGCGGCGTTCAGCAGCCGCTCGGCGTCCGCGCGGGCGCGGCGCAGCAACTGCTCGGCCTCGGCGCGGGCCGACTCGGCCTCGCTCTGGAGCCGCTGGCGGGCCTCGGAGGCGACCCGCTCGGCCTCCGCGCGGGCCGCGGACAGCGCCTGCTCGGCCTCGGCGCGGGACTCCTCGAGGAGCCGGCGGGCCTGCTGCTCGGTCCGGGCGCGCAGCTGCTCCGCCCAGGCCACGTTCTCGTTGACGTGCGACTCGACGGTCTGCCGGCGCTCGGCCAGCTCCTGGTCGAGCTGCTGGCGGCGGTTGACCGCCTCCTGGTGCAGCTCCGCCTGGAGCCGCGCGGCCTGCTCGGCGTGCTCCTGGAGGATCCGCTGGGTCTGCGCCCGGGCCTGGCTGAGCTCCCGCTCGGCCTCCTGGCGCAGCTGGTCGGCCTGGACCTGCGCGTTGCGCAGCAACTGCTCGGCCTGGTAGCCGATGTCACCGCCGTCGAAGGCGGGCCGGGACATGATGGTGCGCCGCGCCTCGTGCAACTTGGCGCGCAGCACCTCGACCTGGTAGCCGAGGTCCTCGGCGTGCTGAATCGCCTTTTCCCGCTCGGTCTTCAGCCGCTTCATCTCGGCTTCGAAACGAGTGAGGTGATCGACGTCAGCCGCCGGTTCCCGCTCCTGGCTCTCGTAGCCCCGCACTGCGCGGTCCCATCCGTCCCCTGGTCGCAAGTCTCTCCAACGAGCTCCGTCCAACCGCCGAACGGGGCCCCCGGGGAATGGTGTCAGATCAACGGCGGAGCGCGGGCTGCCGCCCCGACGCTCGTCCCCCGAAACCCGGACCCCGGCCGGGTCCCGCCGCCACGGCAGGACCCCGGTCGCCCTGGGTGCGAGCGGCGACCGCCCCCAACCCTACCGGCCCATATGTACGGGGGTCAGTGCTCAGGTGACTCAACAGGCGCCGAAGTGACCAGTTCTGTCAGTACGCCATGGCAATCCTTGGGGTGCAGGAAGGTGATCCGTGACCCCATGGAGCCGCGTCGCGGCTCTTCGTACAGAACGCGTACGCCCTTGTCCTTGATGTCGGCCGCGTCGCCGTCCACATCCGCCGTACCGAAAGCGATGTGGTGGACACCCTCGCCGTTCTTGTCGAGCCACTTGGCGACGGTCGAGTCCGGCCGGGTCGGCTCCAGAAGCTGCAGGTAGGAGGCTCCGCCGTCCGACGTCTCGTTGATCTTGAGCATGGCCTCGCGCACGCCCTGCTCCTCGTTGACCTCGGAGTGGAACACCTCGAAGCCGTACGTGGCCCGGTAGAACTCGACGGTCTTGTCGAGGTCGAAGCAGGCGATCCCGATGTGGTCGATTCGCGTCAGCATGGAACTCAGTGCAGCGCTCCTGAGATGGTTACGCAACGTGCGCGCGATCACACCGACGGCCCGATGACGGCACGGAGTGCCACTCAGTACATTCGAAGTAAACCCTCGTTCACTCCTCGGCAGTGCAGCCGGTAAGGGGATCGCACCTCATGTCTGGATCGAACAGCACGACCTCGGTGATCGTCGCGGGCGCCCGTACGCCCATGGGACGGTTGCTGGGCTCGCTGAAGTCCTTCTCCGGAGCCGACCTCGGCGGCTTCGCGATCAAGGCCGCCCTCGACCGTGCGGGGATCGGCGGCGACCAGGTGCAGTACGTCATCATGGGCCAGGTGCTCCAGGCCGGGGCGGGGCAGATTCCGGCCCGTCAGGCCGCGGTCAAGGCCGGCATCCCGATGAGCGTCCCGGCGCTCACGATCAACAAGGTCTGCCTCTCCGGCCTCGACGCCATCGCGCTGGCCGACCAGCTGATCCGCGCGGGCGAGTTCGACATCGTCGTCGCCGGCGGCCAGGAGTCCATGACCAACGCCCCCCACCTGCTGCCGAAGTCCCGCGAGGGCTTCAAGTACGGCGCGATCGAGATGCTCGACGCCATGGCGTACGACGGTCTGACCGACCCCTGGGAGAGCATCCCCATGGGCGAGTCGACGGAGAAGCACAACACCCGCCTCGGCATTCTGCGCCCCGACCAGGACGAGATCGCCGCGCTGTCCCACCAGCGGGCCGCCGCCGCCCAGAAGAACGGCCTGTTCGAGGCCGAGATCACCCCCGTCGAGATCCCGCAGCGCAAGGGCGAGCCGGTCGTCTTCAGCAAGGACGAGGGCATCCGCGCCGAGACCACGGCCGAGTCCCTCGGCAAGCTGCGCCCGGCGTTCACCAAGGACGGCACCATCACCGCCGGTACCTCGTCCCAGATCTCCGACGGCGCCGCCGCCGTCGTGGTGATGAGCAAGGCCAAGGCGCAGGAGCTGGGCCTGGACTGGATCGCCGAGATCGGCGCCCACGGCAATGTGGCAGGACCGGACAACTCCCTCCAGTCCCAGCCGTCCAACGCCATCCGACACGCCCTGAAGAAGGAGGGCCTGGACGTCTCCGACCTCGACCTGATCGAGATCAACGAGGCCTTCGCCGCGGTCGCCGTCCAGTCGATGAAGGACCTCGGCGTGTCCCCGGAAAGGGTGAACGTCAACGGCGGTGCCATCGCCCTGGGCCACCCCATCGGCATGTCCGGCGCCCGTCTCGTTCTGCACCTGGCGCTGGAGCTGAAGCGGCGCGGCGGAGGTGTCGGCGCGGCCGCGCTGTGCGGTGGCGGCGGCCAGGGTGACGCGCTGATCGTGCGGGTACCCAAGGCCTGAGCACGTCGTACGTCGGTCCGCGGTACGCATTTATCGGAACGGAGCTGTGATGCAGGACGTCTCCACACTGGTCGCCCAGGCCAGGGAGGGCCGGCCGCGGGCCGTGGCCCGGCTGATCTCCCTGGTGGAGGGGGCGTCCCCGCAGCTGCGGGAGGTCATGGCGGCACTGGCCCCGCTCACCGGCAACGCCTACGTCGTGGGCCTGACCGGATCACCGGGCGTGGGCAAGTCGACGTCCACCTCCGCCCTGGTGAGCGCGTACCGCAGACAGGACAAGCGGGTCGGCGTCCTGGCCGTCGACCCCTCGTCCCCCTTCTCCGGCGGCGCCCT
Organism: Streptomyces lincolnensis; assembly: GCF_021173675.1. Classification (GTDB taxonomy): domain Bacteria; phylum Actinomycetota; class Actinomycetes; order Streptomycetales; family Streptomycetaceae; genus Streptomyces; species Streptomyces lincolnensis_B. The sequence continues at coordinate 692,569 of NZ_JAIHON010000004.1, forward strand.
GCTCGGCGACCGCGTCCGGATGTCCGAGCACGCCTCCGACCCCGGCGTCTACATCCGCTCCATGGCCACCCGCGGCCACCTGGGGGGTCTGGCCTGGGCGGCCCCGCAGGCCATCCGCGTCCTGGACGCGGCCGGCTGCGACGTGATCCTGGTCGAGACGGTCGGCGTCGGCCAGTCGGAGGTCGAGATCGCCTCCCAGGCCGACACCAGCGTCGTCCTCCTCGCCCCCGGCATGGGCGACGGCATCCAGGCCGCCAAGGCCGGGATCCTGGAGATCGGTGACGTCTACGTCGTCAACAAGGCCGACCGCGACGGCGCCGGCGCCACCGCCCGCGAGCTGAACCACATGCTCGGCCTCGGCGAGTCCCGCGGCCCCGGCGACTGGCGGCCCCCCATCGTCAAGACGGTCGCCGCCCGTGGTGAGGGCCTCGAAGAGGTCGTCGAGGCCCTGGAGAAGCACCGCGCCTGGATGGAGGAGCGGGGCGTCCTCGCCGAACGCCGCCGCGCCCGCGCCGCCCGCGAGGTGGAGACCATCGCCGTCACCGCCCTGCGCGAACGCATCGCCAACCTTCACGGCGACCGCCGCCTCGGCGCGCTGGCCGACCGGGTCGTGGCGGGGGAGCTGGATCCTTACCAGGCGGCGGATGAGCTGGTGGCGGGGTTGACGGCCTAGTGGGGCTGGCGGTTTAGCGGGGCTTACGGCCCAGTTGGGCCTACGGCATGGGTGAACGCCGGTCCGGGCATCTTCAGCCCGTCCGGCGTTTGAGGACGAGGCCCCTTCAGGGCCGATCGGGGGTCCAGGGGGCGGAGCCCCCTGGGAACCTCACCGCATCCGACGTCAGTCGTCGTTGGAGTCGTCGGCGTCGTCGGAGTCGTCAGCCTTGTCCGCCGAGACCTTGCCGGTCTTCAGGTCGACGGTCCAGTCGTGCTCACCCTTGCCGGAGGCGTGCGTCTCGACGTCCCAGCCCTTGTCACGGCCGTCGTCGTCCAGGTCGACCGAGGTCACCGTGCCCTTGGCGGCGGCGGCCTTCGCGGCCTCCTGAGCCGTCACGGAGGACCCCTTCAGCGCGGCCCGCACCTCGGCGGTGTCGTCCTCACGCTCGGTCTGGGATCCGAGGACCTTCCCGTTCGCGGGGTCGATCCGCACGCTGTGCCAGGTGCTGCCCTTGCCGAGCACGTCGACCTCCCAGGCGGCCGGCCCACGGTCGTCGCCGTCCTGGTCGTCGTAGTCGACGGAGACGGCCGTACCCGGCGTGTGCTTCAGCGCGGCGGCGATGGCGTCCGCGGCGGTGACCTTCGCGGAGTTCGCGGCGGCCGAGTCGTCGGTGCGGTCGTCGTCCCGTGCGTCCACGTCGTCGCGGTCGTCGTCCCGGTCGTCGGCCTGCGCCTGGGCGCCGGTCACCTTCATGTCGGCGGCCCGCGGCGCCGTCCCCTCGCTGTCACCCGACACCGCGAGAGCCGTGGCGGTCCCGCCCCCGATCAGGGCGGCGGCGGTGACGGCGGCGATCACGATGTTGCGCTTCATGGGGATTCCTCCAGAGTCGTAGTGCTTCGATCGCTTCGTTCGCTTTCGACGTCAACCAACATCGCCCACCGACGCTGAGAGGAACCTGAAGCCCCCTGAAGAGATCTTCAGCTTCACTTTGCGAACCTTTACCCATGCGCCTGTTGATCGTGGAGGACGAGAAGCGGCTGGCCCTGTCGCTCGCCAAGGGACTGACCGCGGAGGGGTACGCCGTGGACGTCGTCCACGACGGCCGGGAGGGTCTGCACCGGGCCTCGGAGGGGACGTACGACCTGGTCGTCCTCGACATCATGCTGCCCGGCCTCAACGGCTACCGGGTCTGCGCCGCCCTGCGCGCCGCCGGCAACGAGGTGCCGATCCTGATGCTCACCGCCAAGGACGGCGAGTACGACGAGGCGGAGGGCCTCGACACGGGCGCCGACGACTACCTGACCAAGCCGTTCTCGTACGTCGTCCTGGTCGCCCGGATCAAGGCGCTGCTGCGCCGTCGCGGCCAGGGCCCCGGCGCCTCGCCCGTGCACGTCCACGGAGACCTGAAGGTCGACACCGCGGCCCGCCGGGTCTTCCTCGGTGAGGACGAGATCACCCTGACCGCCAAGGAGTTCTCCGTCCTGGAGCAGCTCGTGCTGCGGGCCGGCGAGGTGGTGTCCAAGTCCCAGATGCTGGAGCACGTGTGGGACTTCGCCTACGAGGGCGACCCGAACATCGTCGAGGTGTACATCAGCACCCTGCGCCGCAAGCTGCGCCCCGCGCTCATCCGCACGGTCCGGGGCGCCGGTTACCGCCTGGAGACGGACCGATGAGACGCCTCCTCGGCTCGGTCCGCGCCCGGGCGACCCTCGCCGCCACACTCGTCGTCGCGGTGGCGCTGGTCGCCGCCGGGGCCGCCGTCCTGCTGTCCCTGCGGTCGAACCTGATCGGCCAGGCGGGCACCCAGGCCGAGCGCACCGCGCGATCGGTCGCCACGGACCTCTCCATCGGGACCACGACCGGAAAGCTGGACCTGGACGAGGACGAGGAGCCGGTCCAGGTCGTCGACAAGAACGACAGGCTGCTGGCCGCCACCAAGGACCTCCAGCGCATCAGCGGCACGGCCACCGGCGCGGTGAAGGCGCCCACCGGGCGGCCCGACGCGCAGCCCTCCGCGACCGGCGCCGCCCCGCCCCCCGCGACCGCCGACGACAGCGACGACGACCCGGACGACTCCCAGGACGCGCAGGACTCGCAGGACGCCCAGGACTCCGACGACGGGGACGACTCCCTCGACGCCGGCGAGATCGACGACAGGACCACCTTCAGCAACGGCTCGGCGACCATCGACAAGGAGACCAACGACTACCGCTTCGCCGCGGTCAAGGTGGAGACGAAGACGCAGGGCACGCTCACCGTCTACGCCGGCGCCCCCCTCTCCGCCGAACAGAGCGCCGTACGCAGCGCGCTGACCGTCATGCTGATCGGCTTCCCGCTGCTGCTCGCGGTCGTCGCGGCGGTGACCTGGCTGGTCACCCGGCGCGCCCTGCGCCCGGTCGAGGGCATCCGGGGCGAGATGGCCGCGATCACCGCCTCCGAGGACCTCGCCCGGCGGGTGCCGGTGCCGGACACCCACGACGAGGTGGCCCGTCTCGCCCGCACCACCAACGAGACGCTGGCCGCCCTGGAGACCTCCGTGGAACGCCAGCGCCGCTTCGTCGCCGACGCCTCGCACGAGCTGCGCAGCCCCATCGCCTCGCTGCGCACCCAGCTCGAAGTGGGCGCCGCGCACCCGGAGTTGCTGGATGTGGAAGGGGCCGTCGAGGACACCGTACGACTTCAGCGTCTCGCCGCCGATCTGCTGCTGCTCGCCCGGCTGGACGCGGGGGAGCGGCCGGTCGCGGACGCCCGGTTCGACCTCGCCGCCCTGGCGCTGGAGGAGGCCGAGGGGCGGGACGGGGTGACGGTGGAGGCACCGGGTGCCGTGGTGGTGGCCGGGTCGCGGGGGCAGGTGGCGCGGGTGCTCGCCAACCTGCTGGACAACGCGCGGCGGCACACCCGGTCGACGGTCGTGCTGACCGTGCGGCGCGAGGGGGAGTGGGCCGTGGCGGGGGTCGCCGACGACGGGGACGGGGTGCCCGCGGGCGACCGGGAGCGGATCTTCGAACGGTTCGTACGGCTCGACGAGGCGCGGGCGCGCGACGACGGCGGCGCCGGGCTCGGCCTCGCCATCGCCCGGGACGTCGCCGTACGGCACGGCGGCACGCTCACGGTCCGGGACGCGCCGGCAGGCGGAGCTCTGTTCGAACTCCGCCTGCCGCTCGCCTAGTCGGTCGGGCGCGGGGACGCCGGACGCGGGGTCACCGGGTGTGGGTCGGGCGCGGGGTCACGGGCGGCCCCGGTGGCCCCTCAGGTGCTCCGCGATCGGCTTGAGGCCCTTGTCGAGCTCTGCCAGGGACTCGGGGGACAGCAGGTCGATGAAGTGCCGCCGCACAGACGCCACATGATGCGGCGCGACCTTCTTCATCGTCTCCATGCCGTGCTCGGTGAGGACCGCGTACAGACCGCGCCGGTCCGACTCGCAGTTCTCGCGGCGCACGAGGTCCGCGTTCTCCATGCGGGTGATCTGGTGGGAGAGGCGGCTCTTGGACTGGAGGGTGGCGGACGCGAGATCGCTCATCCGCATCCGTACGCCCTCCGACTCGGAGAGGTTCACCAGGATCTCGTAGTCGTTCATTGTCAGGCCGAACGGCTGCAGGTCCTTTTCGAGCTGGTACGTCAGCAGCCTGTTGACCTCCAGGTGGGTGCGCCAGGCGCACTGCTCCGCATCGGTCAGCCAGCGGGTGGCCGTTTCGGTCTCCATGAATGAAGTCTACCTAAAAGGTTGAAAGGCGAACTAGTGAGGGTTGGTGTGACGACGGCGCGCACACGTTCGACGTCACACTCCGCAGACTACCGCTCACAGCCCGAAGCGACGCTGGAGGTCTCCCAGCTGTCCGGGAAGGCGCGGTGCGCCCGGCTGCTGTGAGCCACCCGGTGGCACCCCGTGCCCGCCGGGTACTCCGGCCTGCTGCGGAACCGCTCCCGTGGCCTGCTCGGCCATGAGAGCCTCGGAGGACTGGAGCAGGACCGTGCCGGCCCCGACGAACTCGAACTGGTGCTCCTCGCCGGAGGCCCCGCCGAGGCCCGTCATCGCACGTAGGCCGCCCATCAGGCCGGTCATGTACCCGTGGTCGTAGTGGTGGCACGGCGAGGGGCAGTCCGCCCAGCCGACCAGCGCCTGCGGGTCCACCCGGATCGGCGGCTCCATGAACACCACCGGGCCGTTGGAGGCGGCCACGAACTTTCCGGTTCCGATGAGTGTCAGGAAACCCGGCACGATCGACTGCTTGAGGGCCAGACTTGGCTGAAAAGCGAGCAGATTGCCGGAGCGAATGGTCAGATTGCCGTCTTCCAGGTCGTACGAGTTCACGTCGAAGGCCCGGTCGGCGAGGAGCATCTTGCCCGAGCCCTCCGCCACGACCCAGTCGCTCGCGTGCAGAGGCGAATGGAACGACGTGCGGACCAGGCGGTCCAGGCGGCCGTGGCCGATGCCGTTGAAGTCCATCTGGCCGTAGTAGGCGATCATCTTCCCCTTCTGCAGGAACCACTGGCTCCCCTTGAGCTCCACGCAGAAGGTGTACGCGTTGACGTTGTCGTCGGAGGGGAGGGTCATGGGGTCGAAGACCGCCGGCCCGCCACCGGGCATTCCGTACGGGGTGCTCACAGCTTCTCCTCCGACGCCTGGACGTACACCGCGCCACTGCCGCTGAGTTCCAGCTGGAAGGCCTCGCCGGAGCCGCGGCCCACCATGTCCCGCCAGCCCAGCGCGGTGGACAGCTTGTTGCGGACGTCGCCGTGGTGGGCGACGTAGGCCTGGGGGTCGACATGGACCGGGCGCTGCGGGGTGATGGGGACCTCGATGACCCCGCCGTGCGCCATCACCGCCACCGAGCCGTGGCCCTTCAGCGTGGTGGTGAACAGGCCCTGGCCGCTGATCTGCCCGCGCACCATGCCCATGACGCCGCCCTGGGAACCCATGAACATCGTGCCCTGCTGGAGCGTGCCCTCGAAGGCGAGCAGGCGGTCCGCCTCCACGTAGAGCGTGTCGCCGGTCATGTTGATCACCTGGACGTGGTGGCCGCCGTGCCCGAACAGGATCGTGCCGCTGCCCTCCACCGTCATCAGCGGGGTGTCCTCGTTGGCCACGCGGCGGCCGATCATCGACATCACGCCGCCCTGGCCGCCCTGGAGGTTGGGCGTGAAGGACACCTCGCCCTTGTACGCGAGCATCGCGCCGCGCTGGCTGAACAGGCGCTGGCCGGGCATCACTGTCGCCTCGACCATCTTCGAGTTGATCTCACGAAAGGCCATGTCAGACGTCCCCCGCGATCGTGTTCCGCTCGCTCGGCTGGACGTAGACCAGGCCGTCGCCCTCGAAGCGGATCTGGAAGGCCTCGCCGCCGCCCTCGCCCATGAACGTGCGGAACGTCACACCTGACTGGAAGGACTGGCTCAGGTTTCCCTGGTGCGCGATGTACGCGCCCGGGTCGACGGTCAGCGGGTACTGCCGGCTCACGCGCAGCACCACCGCCGGGCCGTCCGACATGATCGCGGCCTGGCCGTGGCCCTCGATCGTCGTCGTGAACAGTCCGTTGCCCTGGGAGGCGCCGCGCAGGCCCGTGAACGAGGTGCCGGTGCGGAGGCCGGAGTCCGTGGCGAGCAGGTTGCTCGACTCCACGAACAGCTTGTCGCCCTGGAGGCTCACGAGGTTGATCTCCGAGGCGCGGTCGGCGAACCAGCACGTGCCGTGCCCCTTCACCTCCATCAGGGTCATCTGCTCACCGGTGATCCGGCGGGTGACCATCCCGCGGATGCCCTCGCCGCCGCCGCTGAGCTTCTTGAAGTCCATCTGTCCGTCGTACGCGACCATCGAGCCGTTCTTCGCCTTCACGGCGTCCCCGGTCATCTCGACGGCGAGCACCTTGCTGCCTTGAAGTCGGAACATCGCCACGGACTGAAGGTAGCCCGGGGGTGGGCCCCGCGGACAGGGCCTACGGGTGGAGAACGTCCCTGAGCTGGCCCCTAGGGGGTGGTGGTGGGTTGCGGTGCGTGATGCCTGCGGCGCGCTGTGCGGCTTCGGTGGGGGTGCGCGTAGCGCCTACGGTTGTGGGGTGGGTCGGGGCCGGGGCGGGGGGTCTCCGTCCTCGGTCCGGCGGAACTGTTCTGCCTAGAGGGTCTGCGTGTCGGACGCCGGCCGCTGCGGGCGGACACCCCCCGCCCCGTCCCCTCACCGCCGTGGGCGGCCGCCACTTTCGATCGCCGGGCGAGCGTCCTCACCTCAGGGGCGCGGGGAACTGCGCGACCAGCCACTACGGGCCCGCAGCCGCCCCACGACCTCACACCGCCCCCTACGGAGCGCACCGCACCCCCGAGGGCTGTCGCCCCCGGAGGGTTTGTCACAATGGGCGAACGCTTGTGCGTTCGTTCACAAAACGGCCGACCGTCGTCGCAACTCCCACCGAAGGTGACCCGTGGACCTCAAGACAGCCTCCGCCATCCGCCGCCTGCGTCTCGTCTCGGCGCCCGAGGCGGTTTCCTTCCTCCTCCTGCTGGTCTGCTCGGTGCTGAAGCGGACCACGGACTTCAACGCGGTGCCCGTGATGGGGATGGTCCACGGGGTCCTCTTCATCCTGTACGTGATCTTCTGGGCGGACGCCTGGAACCGTACGAAGTGGTCCCTGAAGACCGCGGCCCTCTACTTCGTCCTCTCGGTCCTGCCCACCGGGGGCTTCTTCGCGGAGCGCAAGCTCAAGCGGGAGGCCGAGGATGCGGTCATCGCCTCGCGGGCCCGTAAGGAAGGGGTTGTGAGCGCGTGATCGTCGCCTTCTCCGTCACACCGCTGGGTGTCGGCGAGGACGTGGGGGAGTACGTCGCCGACGCCGTCCGGATCGTCCGCGAGTCGGGTCTGCCGAACCGTACGGATGCGATGTTCACCTCGATCGAGGGGGGGTGGGACGAGGTGATGGACGTCGTCAGGCAGGCCGTCGCCGCCGTGGAGGCGCGGGCGCCGCGGGTGTCGCTGGTCCTCAAGGCGGACATCCGTCCCGGAGTGACCGACGGACTCACCTCCAAGGTGGAGACGGTGGAACGTCACCTCGCGCAGTAGCTGTCGCTGGACAAGAGGAATCCCCGGCCCGCGTGGACCGGGGATTTTTCTTGCCCAGCTGTTTGAGCGATCGCTCAAAGTGCGGTACGGTCTGGCCCAGGATGTTTGAGCAGTCGCTCAAACTATGGGCTCACCTTGGGGGATGTACATGGGGCTCTACATCGAGGCACATATCCGTGCCGAGCTCGACGACCTCTGGATCCGCACGCAGGACCCCTCCCGGCACCAGCGCTGGGACCTGCGTTTCACCGAGATCTCCTACCTCCCGCGCGCGGAGGGCGAGCCGCAGCGCTTCCGGTACGCCACCCGGGTGCTGCCGGGCCTCAAGGTCGCGGGTACCGGAGTCTCGGCGGGCGAGCGGGAGCGTCCCGACGGCACGCGCACCTCGGCTCTGCGGTTCGCCTCGCCGCATCCGCTCTCCCTGCTGGCCGAGGGCAGCGGGTACTGGCGCTACGTCCCGGACGGCGACGGTGTCCGCTTCCTCACGGGCTACGACTACCGCCCCCGCTGGGGCGCCTTCGGCGCGCTGGCCGACCGTCTGCTGTTCCGCCCCCTCATGGGCTGGGCCACCGCCTGGTCCTTCGACCGGCTGCGTCTCTGGCTGGAAGGGGGCATCAGCCCCGAGCGGGCCCGCCTGAACTGGCTGATGGAACTGCTGGTCCGGGGCCTGGTCCTGGCCGCGTGCGGGGCCGGTCTGGCCACCGAGGCGGTCCTCCCCGCCTTCGGGGCGCTCGCGGCATCGGTGGCGTTCCTCTGGCCGCTTCTCCTGGCGACCGTGTGCTGCCTGGCCCTCCTCGTGCCGCCGCTGCCCCGCACCCCGGCCGCCCGCCGCTGCCTGCGTCAGCCGCCCACCCGCGTCAGCGCCCCCCGCCTCCTGCGCACCCTGGAGACCCCACGATGACCTCGATCTTCCGCACCGTCATGGGCGCCGACTTCGACCGTCTCCACCCCCAGCTGCAGCGCCGCTTCTCCGTGGGCCTGGCGAGCGGCGAGGCCTGCACGGGCCGGGGGGTGATGGACCGCGTCTGGCACGGCCCCGCGTTCGTCAAGCCGTTCCTGGCCCTCGGCACGACCCGGAACATCCTGGTCCCGAGAGCCGGCCGCCACGTCCCCTTCACCATCGAGAACGTCCCGTACACGGACACCCACGGCCGTGAGACGGTGACCTTCGTGCGCACCTTCCACCTCCCCGGCCGCCCCCGCCGCTTCGACGCCCAGATGGTGCTGGGACCCAAGGGCGACCGCGTCCTCGACTACCTCGGCACCCACCAGCACCTCGCCAGCGACCTCCACCCGTACGCCCAGCCCGACGGCTCGCTGCTCATCCGCTCCGGCGAACACCGCTTCCGGGAGGGCCCGGTGGACGTCCGCGTCCCCGAACTGATCGGCGCCGACGCGGAGGTCCGGGAGTCCTACGACGACGCGACCGGCCGCTTCCACATCCGCGTCAGTGTCGTGAACAAGTACGTCGGCCCCCTCTTCGGCTACGAGGGCTCCTTCACGGCGACGTACACCGACATCGCGACCTGCGGCGTACGGCCCGGCCTGCGCCCGGTGCGCGAGGAGTCCCGCGCATGAGCCCCGAGACGGCCAAGTCCCAGGAGACGAAGGCCAAACTCCTCGAAGGAGCCCTGCGCACCCTCACCGAACAGGGCATCGCCAAGACATCGGCCCGCACGGTGGCGGCGGCCGCCGGGGTCAACCAGGCCCTGGTCTTCTACCACTTCGGCTCGGTCGACGAACTCCTCGTGGCCGCCTGCCACTACGGCGCCGAACGCGCGGTCGCGCCCTACCGGGAACGGTTCGCGGCGGTGACCTCGCTGTCCGAACTCCTCACGGTGGGACGGCGGATCCACGAGGAGGAGCGCGCCGGCGGCCATGTCGCCCTCCTCGGCCAGCTGCTGGCCGGAGCCCAGACCCACGACACGCTCGGCCCGGCCACCGCGGCCGGACTCGAACTGTGGATCACCGAGATCGAGAAGGTCCTCACCCGGGTCCTCGCGGACACCCCCTTCGGCGAGTTCACCGACCCGTCCGGCCTGGCACGCGCCGTCGCCGCGTCCTTCGTGGGCATCGAGCTCTACGAAGGCGTCGACGCGCCGGGAGCGACGGCGGCCCTCGACGCCCTGGAGCAACTCGGCGCGCTCGTAGCGGCGTTGGAGGACCTGGGCCCCGTGGCCCAACGAGCCGTGCGCCACCATCTCCGCAGGACCGGCCGCCGCTGACGACCCATCCCCGAGAGGACACCATGCCCACCGACAGCCCGTACGAGATCCTCGACGACCGCTTCCGCACCGAACGCTGCGTGAACGGGGACAGCAGGCTGGAGGTGCTGCACGACGGTTCGCGCTGGGCCGAGGGTCCCCTCTACATCCCCGCCTGGCGTCAGCTGATCTGGAGCGACATTCCCAACGACCGCCTCCTGCGCTGGGACGAGGCCACCGGCACGGTCGGCACCTTCCGCACCCCGGCCGGCCACAGCAACGGCAACACCCTCGACCGGCAGGGCCGCCTGGTCACCTGCGAGCAGGGCAACCGCCGCGTCACCCGCACCGAGCCCGACGGCCGGATCACCGTCCTCGCCGACCGCTACCACGGCAAGCGCCTCAACAGCCCCAACGACTCCGTCGTCCGCTCCGACGGCACCGTCTGGTTCTCCGACCCCGACTTCGGCATCCTCACCGACTACGAGGGGCACCGGGCGGACTCCGAGATCGGCGCGTGCAACGTCTACCGGATCGACCCCGTCACCGGCCGGGTCCACCTCGCCGCCGACGGCTTCGACGGTCCCAACGGCGTCATCCTCTCCCCGGACGAGCAGCACCTCTACGTCTCCGACTCCCGCGCCGCCCGCATCCACGTCTTCGCCGTCCGGCCCGACGGCACCCTCTCCGACGGCAAGGTCTTCGCCGAGGCCCGCGCCGGCGTCCACTTCGACAACATCCGCCTCGACGACCAAGGCCGCCTCTGGGCCGCCGCCCTGGCCGACGGCATCCACTGCTACGCCCCCGACGGCACGCTCCTCGGCCGCGTGCGTGTGCCCGAGCCCGTCTCCAACATCACCTTCGGCGGCCCCAAGAACAACCGCCTCTTCATCACCGCGACGACCTCCCTCTACTCCCTCCTGATGTCCGTCACCGGGCTGCCGCGCGTCTAGCCCTTGCGGTGCGGTGCGCTCCGCGGGGTGCGGTGTGAGGTCGTGGGGCGGCTGCGGGTGGGTGGGGGCTGGTCGCGCAGTTCCCAGCGCCCCTAGGGGGACCAGGGTTGCCGTAGGTCCAGAGTGCGGGCTCGGCGCCATCGGGGGTGCCGCGTGCGGTCGTAGGGCGGCTGCGGGTGCGTCGTGGTTGGTCGCGCAGTTCCCCGCGCCCCTAAAAGCACCGGCAGTCGCCGTCGGACATGAGGCGACCCCCGGGCCTTTGGCGTCGTAGCCGCCCACGGCGGTGAGGGGATGGGGCGGGGGGTGTCCGCCCGCAGCGGCCGGCGTCCGACGCGCGGTACTACCCGGAGACACAGTTCCGCCGGACCGAGGACGGAGACCCCCCGCCCCGGCCCCGACCCACCCCACAACCGTAGGCGCTACGCACACCCCCACCGAAGCCGCACAGGCGCCGCAGGCATACCCGGCTGGACGCCCCCAGTTCGACACGCCCTGAAAACTCCACTTTTGTGTGGGTAGAGGCTCGCTCGATCACTGGAGGGCGCTGTGCGGCCGGAGGGCTACGACTACGACACCTACAGCCGACTGACGGGACCGCTCACGGAGCCGTCCGGCTCGGCCGCCTACCAGGTGCAGTACACCTCGCTCCTCTCACGCGAGCCCCACCGAATACGAGCCGTCCTCCTGATGACCCTCGCGCCCCTCCTCACCGGCGCCCTGCTCGTCTACCTCGTCTGGCCCACCCACTGGGTGGAACGCGAGGGCGGCGAAGCCTGGATGGTCCACCTCGACATCGTGATGCTGATAGCCATCGGGCTCATCGAACTGTTCATGGTCGTCAACGTCGCCTCCGTAGCCCACGCCACCCTCGTCGCCCGCGACCCCGTCCCCGTCACCCCCGAGCCCGGCACCCGCGTCGCCTTCCTCACCACGTACGTCCCGGGCAAGGAACCGCTGGACATGGTCCGCGCCACCCTCGAAGCCGCCACGAGGATCACCCACCCCGGCCCCCTGGACGTCTGGCTCCTCGACGAGGGCGACGACGAACAGGCCAGGGCCCTGTGCACGGAACTGGGCGTACGCCACTTCACCCGCCACGGCGTCCCGGAGTGGAACAGAGCCAAGGGCGTCCACAAGACCCGCACCAAGCACGGCAACTACAACGCCTGGATCGCGATGCACGGCGACGCGTACGACCTCTTCGCCTCCGTGGACACCGACCACGTCCCGCTCCCCGACTTCCTGGAGCGGATGACGGGCTACTTCCGCGACCCGGACGTCGCCTTCGTCGTCGGCCCCCAGGTCTACGGCAACTACCACAACCCCGTCACCAAGGCGGCGGAGTCCCAGCAGTTCCTCTTCCACGCGCTGATCCAGCGCGCGGGCAACCGCTACCGCTCACCCATGTTCGTCGGCACGAACAACGTCGTACGCATCGAGGCCGTCAAACAGATCGGCGGACTCTACGACTCGATCACCGAGGACATGGCCACCGGCTTCGAACTCCACCGCCACCGCAACCCGCGCACAGGACACCACTGGCGCTCGGTGTACACCCCGGACGTGCTGGCCGTGGGGGAGGGCCCCGCCTCCTGGACGGACTTCTTCACGCAGCAGATGCGCTGGTCGCGCGGCACCTACGAGACGCTGTTCAAGCAGTACTGGAAGGCCCCGTTCACCATGCCCCCGGGCCGTCTCTTCTCGTACACGCTGATGCTCGTCTACTACCCGATGACGGCGGTCAACTGGCTGCTCGGCATCCTGAGCTGCGTCCTGTTCCTCTGGTTCGGCGCTTCCGGCACCCAGGTCGCCGCATCGGTCTGGCTGATGCTGTACAGCGACGCGGCGGCCCTCCAGATCGGCCTCTACCTCTGGAACCGCCGCCACAACGTATCCCCGCACGAACCGGAGGGATCGGGCGGCCTCGCGGGCATGGCGATGTCGGCGCTCTCCGCGCCGATCTACCTGAAGTCCTTCGGCGAGGCCCTCGTCCGCCGCCCCAGCCGCTTCGTCGTCACCCCCAAGGGCGGCGACGCGAGCCCGGACCGGCTGCTCACCTTCCGGATCCACCTCTTCTGGGCGCTGCTCCTGGCGACCTCGCTCGCCGCCTCGGTCGTCCTCGACCACACGCACGTGGCGATGCGCACCTGGGCGGTCCTGGCGACGGCGATCTCCCTGGCGCCGGTCGCGGTGTGGTGCGCCACGCAGCTCAGGGAGCGCAGGGAACGGCAGACCCTGCACGCGCCCGCACGGACCGCCGTCGACGGCGCCGAGCCCGCGCTCGCCACCACGGGAGCGTCCTCGTCCGTCTCCGGCACCACGACAGGAGGCAACTAGGCCATGGCCTACCAGCCGTCGAGAAAGACCAAGAAGACCCTTCTGGGCATCGGGGGCGTGGCGATCCTGGCCGGCCTGAACGCCCCGGCCGCGCTGGACTTCGCGGGCGAGAAGTACCACGAGTACAAGATCGCCCAGCCCGGGTACAAGGCCCGGTACGGCAGTTGGACCCAGGTCGACATCCCGGAGGAGTACCGCACCAACGCCATCCACGCGGCGCTCCTGCACACCGGCAAGGTGCTCATCGTCGCCGGGTCGGGCAACGAGCAGAAGAAGTTCGACGAGGGCTCCTTCGACACCGTCCTGTGGGACCCGAAGGCGAACACCTTCAAGAAGATCCCCACGCCGGACGACTTCTTCTGTTCGGGTCACGCCCAACTCCCCGACGGCCGCCTCCTCGTGGCCGGCGGCACCGCCCGCTACGAGCTCCTGGACGGCGAGGTGGAGCGGGCGGGCGGCGGGATGCGCGTGAAGAACGAGAACCCGGACCGGCCGGTGTTCCTGAAGAAGGGCACCCGCTTCCGCTCGCCCGCCGGGGTCGAGTACGTCAGCAGGTTCGACGTCACGGTCCCCAAGGCCAAGCGCTCCTTCAAGGTCTCCTACAACAAGCGGGGCGTGATGCAGCCCTGGCAGACGAGGGTCACCGCGAGCGAGGCCCGGGTCTTCGTCGAGGCCACCGAGGCGGGCCCGATGTCGGTCACCGAGAAGCGGGCGCAGTACGAGATCGTCGGCCTGAAGGGCAAGGACGCGGACAACACGTACGGTCTCAGCGAGCGGATCAGCCTCGACAAGCAGGACTTCCAGGGGATCCGCGCGGCCTACGAGTTCGACCCGGTCGCCGAGCGGTACATCCCCGTCGACCCGATGGACAAGGCCCGCTGGTACCCGACCCTCGTCGGCCTGGAGGACGGCCGGGTCCTCGCGGTCTCCGGCCTCGACGACGTCGGGGTGATCGACCCCGGCGACAACGAGATCTACGACCCGAGGACCAAGAAGTGGTCACCGGGCCCCAAGCGCTACTTCCCGACCTACCCGGCCCTGTTCCTCACCAAGGGCGGCAAGCTCTTCTACCCGGCCTCCAACGCCGGTTACGGACCCGCCGAGCTGGGACGCGAGCCCGGGCTGTGGGACCTGGAGAAGAACACCTTCCAGAAGGTGCCCGGTCTGCGCGACCCCGAGGAGACCGAGACCTCGGCCTCCCTGCTGCTGCCGCCCGCGCAGGACCAGAAGGTGATGATCCTGGGCGGCGGAGGCGTCGGCGAGTCGAAGAGGTCGACGCCGCGCACGGCCGTGGTCGACCTGAAGAAGGACAACCCGGTCTTCGAGGACGGCCCCAACCTGCCGCAGGGCACGCGGTACCTGAACAGCGTGATCATGCCGGACGACACGGTGTTCACCGCCAACGGCTCCGAGGACTACCGAGGCCGCGGCGCCAGCAACATCCTCAAGGCGCAGTTCTACGACCCCAAGGACAACGCCTTCCGCGAGGCCGCCGCCCCCGAGGTGGGCCGCAACTACCACTCCGAGGCGCTGCTGCTGCCCGACGGGAGGGTCGCCACCTTCGGTTCGGACCCGCTCTTCGACGACCGGCAGAACACCAAGCTCGGTCACTTCGAGCAGCGCATGGAGGTCTTCACCCCGCCCGCCCTGCACAAGAACGGCGCCGACAGGCCCGTACTGAAGGACGGTTCGGAGACCCTCGACGAGCGTCGCAGCGTGACCTACCCGACCGATCATCCGGAGCGGATCGTCAGGGCCCGGCTGATGCGGCCCAGCGCGGTCACGCACACGACCGACGTCGAACAGCGGTCGATCGAGCTCGGGTTGGCCAAGGACGCGGACTCGGTGACGGTCGAGGTGCCGAAGGACCCGGCGCTCGTGCCGCCCGGCTGGTACATGCTGTTCGTGACGGACGCGGAGGGCACGCCGTCGGAGGCCAAGTGGATCCACGTACGGAACTGATACGGAACTGAACGGCCTTACCGCGCCTTGGCGTTGCGGGCCAGCGCCAGAGCGTACTCGGGCCACCACCGCCCGGCGGCCGGCCCGCCCTCGCAGGTGCCGTCGGACTCGCCGGGCCGCTTGATCCACAGGTAGGCGTCGAGGACGGACTCGCCGGTGTCGGTGGTGGGCGGGGTGCCCAGGGCGCGTCCCGGCGGGTTGCACCAGACGCCCGGCAGGGGGCCGTTGCCGTTGCGGCTGCTGTCGATCACGAAGTGCTTGCCGCCGAGCTCGCCGGAGAGCTGGAGGCCGTACTGCTTGGTGGCGGCGTCCGTCTGGAAGTTGGAGACGTTGAGCGCGAAGCCGTCGGCGCCCGCGACGCCGGCCCGTTTCAGCGGGTCGACCAGCTTCCAGGGCTCGCGGATCCAGGCCGGGTTGCCGGCGTCCAGGTAGACCTTGGTGTGCGGCTGCTGCTTCAGGCGGAGGATCGCCTCGGTGAGCAGCCGCTCGCGTTCGGCCGCGTACTCGGCGGGCGTGCAGCCGTCCACGATGTGCGCGACGGCGTCGGGCTCCAGGACCACGAGGGCCTTCGCCTGGCCGAGGGCGGCCGCGAACTGCCCGATCCAGGACCGGTAGGTGTCCGCGTCCGCCGCCCCGCCCGCCGAGTGCTGGCCGCAGTCGCGGTGCGGGATGTTGTAGGCGACGAACACCGCGGTACGGTCCGCGGCGGTGGCCGCCGAGGTGGCCGCCTTCACCGTGGGCGTCGGGTCGATCTCGCCGGCCGGCCACAGCGCGACCGGTTCGTCGGCGATCCGTGCGAGCAGCTCGGCGTCCTGGGTGCGGCCCTCTCGCCGCCACATCTGGATCTGCTGGGCCGCTGGGCTCGCCGGATCGACCCAGAAGGGCGAGTCGGCGGCGGCGCCGGCCGGCCGTGAGGCGGCGCCGGCGACGGAGGCCTCGTCGATGTCGGCCGCGGACGAACAGCCCCCGACGAGTCCGAGCACCGCGAGTGCCGCGAGGGTGTGGATCAGCCGGGACATGCGGCTCCCTGGAGCGAGGTGACAAAAAGTGACGATTAGTGATCAATCGTTACACAGATGATGTATGGGTCCTGGAAAAGACATGGCTCCGGCCGCCCGATCCGGTCCTGGATCCGAAGGGCGAGACGGGGCTGACCACGATGTGACCGGCCGGTAAGGTCGGTGTCGTGCCGAAGCCGCTCAGCCTGCCCTTCGATCCCATCGCCCGCGCCGACGAACTCTGGAAGCAGCGCTGGGGAAACGTGCCGTCGATGGCCGCGATCACCTCGATCATGCGCGCCCACCAGATCCTCCTCGCCGAGGTCGACGCCGTGGTGAAGCCGTACGGCCTGACCTTCGCGCGCTACGAGGCCCTGGTTCTGCTCACCTTCTCCAAGGCCGGCGAGCTGACCATGTCCAAGATCGGCGAGCGGCTCATGGTGCACCCCACGTCCGTGACGAACACCGTGGACCGCCTGGTGAGATCCGGTCTCGTCGACAAGCGGCCCAACCCCAACGACGGACGCGGCACGCTCGCCGTCATCACCGACAAGGGCCGCGAGGTGGTCGAGGCCGCCACCCGTGACCTGATGGCGATGGACTTCGGTCTCGGGGTCTACGACGCCGAGGAGTGCGCCGAGATCTTCGCGATGCTCCGGCCCCTGAGGGTGTCCGTGCACGACTTCGACGAGGACTGACCCGGCGGAAGATCGCCCGGAACGCGTGGTTACGCTCGTACGCATGAAAAAGAGCGTGCTGACCCGCTATCGCGTCATGGCCTACGTCACCGGTGTGCTGCTGGTCCTGCTGACCCTGGGCGTGATCGCCAAGTACCTGCTCAAGATGGACGGGGCGGACGACTTCACCCGCGTCGTGGGTATCGCGCACGGCTGGCTGTACATCGTCTACCTGGTCTTCGCCTTCGACCTGGGCTCCAAGGCGAAGTGGCCGGTCGCCAAGCAGCTGTGGGTGCTGCTCGCGGGCACGATCCCGACGGCCGCCTTCTTCGTCGAGCGCAAGGTCAGCCACGAGCTGGAGTCCAAGATCGCCGACGACTCCCCGGCGGTCGCCAAGGCGTAGCGCTCACCGCCGTACGGATCGCGTACGGCGGTCCGCCATCGACATTTACTTGGACGTCCTAGTAAATTCGAGGGTATGGACGCTGACGCCATCGAAGAGGGCCGCCGACGCTGGCAGGCCCGGTACGACGCCTCACGCAAGCGTGAGGCCGACTTCACCACGCTCTCGGGGGATCCCGTGGAGCCGGTGTACGGGCCCAGGCCGGGGGACGCATACGAGGGCTTCGAGCGGATCGGGTGGCCGGGGGAGTACCCCTTCACGCGCGGGCTGTATCCGACCGGCTACCGGGGGCGGACGTGGACCATCCGCCAGTTCGCCGGGTTCGGGAACGCCGAGCAGACCAACGAGCGCTACAAGATGATCCTCGCCAACGGCGGGGGCGGACTGTCCGTCGCGTTCGACATGCCGACCCTGATGGGGCGGGACTCCGACGACCCCCGCTCGCTCGGTGAGGTCGGGCACTGCGGGGTCGCCATCGACTCGGCCGCCGACATGGAGGTCCTGTTCCGGGACATCCCCCTCGGTGACGTGACGACGTCCATGACCATCAGCGGGCCGGCCGTGCCCGTCTTCTGCATGTACCTCGTCGCCGCCGAACGGCAGGGCGTCGACCCGGGGGTGCTCAACGGCACGCTCCAGACCGACATCTTCAAGGAGTACATCGCGCAGAAGGAGTGGCTCTTCCAGCCCGAGCCGCACCTGCGCCTCATCGGCGACCTGATGGAGTACTGCGCCGCCGGCATCCCCGCCTACAAGCCGCTGTCCGTCTCCGGCTACCACATCCGCGAGGCCGGTTCGACGGCCGCGCAGGAGCTGGCGTACACGCTGGCGGACGGGTTCGGGTACGTGGAACTCGGGCTCAGCCGCGGGCTCGACGTGGACGTGTTCGCGCCCGGGCTGTCCTTCTTCTTCGACGCGCACCTCGACTTCTTCGAGGAGATCGCCAAGTTCCGCGCGGCGCGCAGGATCTGGGCGCGCTGGATGCGGGACGTGTACGGGGCGCGGAGCGAGAAGGCGCAGTGGCTGCGCTTCCACACGCAGACCGCCGGAGTCTCGCTGACCGCCCAGCAGCCGTACAACAACGTCGTACGGACGGCCGTGGAGGCGTTGGCGGCGGTGCTCGGCGGGACCAACTCGCTGCACACCAACGCCCTGGACGAGACCCTCGCGCTGCCTTCCGAGCAGGCCGCGGAGATCGCGCTGCGGACGCAGCAGGTGCTGATGGAGGAGACCGGCGTCGCCAACGTGGCCGATCCGCTGGGCGGTTCGTGGTACGTCGAGCAGCTGACCGACCGGATCGAGGCGGACGCGGAGAAGATCTTCGAGCAGATCCGCGAGCGCGGCCTCAGGGCCCACCCCGACGGGCGGCACCCCATCGGGCCGATCACCTCCGGGATCCTGCGCGGTATCGAGGACGGCTGGTTCACCGGCGAGATCGCCGAGTCCGCCTTCCAGTACCAGCGGGCGCTGGAGAAGGGCGACAAGCGGGTCGTCGGCGTGAACGTCCACACCGGCTCGGTCACCGGCGACCTGGA
Source organism: Streptomyces lincolnensis (assembly GCF_021173675.1). GTDB lineage: Bacteria > Actinomycetota > Actinomycetes > Streptomycetales > Streptomycetaceae > Streptomyces > Streptomyces lincolnensis_B. The sequence goes on from NZ_JAIHON010000004.1 coordinate 711,341, forward strand.
GATCCTGCGGGTCAGCCACGAGGTGGAGCGGGAGCAGGTGCGCACCCTCGCCGAGCGGCGCGAGCGGCGGGACGAGACGCGGGTCCGCGCCGCCCTGGACGCGATGCTGGCCGCCGCCCGCGACGGCGGCAACATGATCGCGCCCATGGTGGACGCGGTCCGCGCGGAGGCGACGCTGGGCGAGATCTGCGGGGTGCTGCGCGAGGAGTGGGGGGTGTACACGGAGCCGGCCGGGTTCTGACATCACAAGGACGGACGGCCGTACCCCTCGCCGAAGGGGTACGGCCGTCCGCGTTCCGCTGGGGTCACGCGACGCCGTGCGTCCAGCCCGGGTTGCACCAGACCACGTCCTCCTTGCCGCCGCCACCGTTCCACTCGCCGTAGCACGGGCGGTAGTAGACGGCGGTGCCCTCCGGGATCTGCGTCCCGTAGCCGTAGCTCAGGGTCGTGTTGTAACCGCCGTGGTTCCAGAGGTAGTTGGCGGCGTACGTGCAGGAGCCGGACGGGGCGCAGACCTGCGCGATGGCCGAGTGGCCGTCCGAGTCGGCGTCCCGGACGAAGATCTTGTCCCCGTCGTGGTCGAACCAGACGCAGGAGCCGCCGGCGCACAGCGTCGGGCCGTCGGAGCCCGCCTGCGCCACGGAGCTGAGGCCGAGCGTGAGGCCGAACGCCGCGAGCAGCACACCGACCGTGGAAAGGATTCGTCTCATCGTTCTCCCTCTCAGAGGCGGGCCGGGCCGAGGTCCGGAGCATGACGCCTCCTCGGAAAGAGGTGCGTTGCAGCGCGTTGCCTGTCCCCCCACGCCTTTGGCATGTACGGGCAATGTAAGGGGCGTCGGGTGATCTTGTGAAGGGGGCGAGTGATCAAGGGGACGCGGTGAGGCCCTGCAGTAGCAGCCGGGTGAAGGCGCGTACCCACACCTCGTCCGCGGGGCGGGCGCTGACCAGGGTGCGGTGGACCACCGTGCCCGCGACCATGTCGAAGATGAGATCCACCGTGCGGGCCGCCTCCTCGGGGTCCGTGGGAGGCAGTTCGCCGCGCGCCTGGGCGCGGGCCCGGCCGTCCAGGACCAGCCGCTTCTGGCGGTCGACGATGGAGGCGCGGATGCGCTCGCGCAGCGCGTCGTCCCGGATCGACTCCGCGATCACCGCCATCAGACCGCTCTTGGCTTCCGGGCGGGCCAGGATCGCCGCGAACTGCAGGACCACGCCCTCGATGTCGGCGGCCAGGGTGCCGCAGTCGGGCAGCCGCAGTTCGTCGAAGAGCTCCGCCACCGCGTCGACCACCAGCTCGTTCTTGCCGGCCCAGCGGCGGTAGAGGGTCGTCTTCGCCACTCCGGCCCGCGTCGCCACGTCCCCCAGGGTGAGCTTGGACCAGCCCAGCTCCACCAGCGCCTCCCGGGTCGCCGCCAGGATCGCGGCGTCCGCGGTGGCGCTGCGCGGGCGTCCCGAGGCGCGCGTGGCGGGAGTGCGGCTCTGCATCCCCCGACGATAACGGGCGATCCGTGGGGCGCAGTGAGGGAGATCACCGGGGCCCACTGTCGCGGAGGCACCCCGTGCCATTACGCTACGACTCGTAGCGAAACCGCTGGCGTGGGGTGGGGACCCGACGCCGATCATGACGCAGTACGACCGGCTTTCACACCGCTTTTCACGCACGCGCGGGTAACGGGGGAGGATAGACGCATGCAGCCACGGAACATGTCCATGAGCGGAGTCGTCGACCTCGCCGCGGTGAAGGCGGCCCAGGAGGCCAAGGCGAAGGCGGAGCAGGCGCGCGCCGAAGCGGCACGGCAGGGCGGCGGCGCCCCCGGTGCCGTCTCGCCGGCCGATCTCGTCATCGACGTCGATGAGGCGGGGTTCGAGCAGGACGTCCTCCAGCGGTCCGCCGAAGTACCCGTCGTCATCGACTTCTGGGCCGAGTGGTGCCAGCCCTGCAAGCAGCTGAGCCCGGTCCTGGAGCGGCTCGCCGTCGAGTACAACGGACGCTTTCTCCTCGCCAAGATCGATGTCGACGCCAACCAGATGCTGATGCAGCAGTTCGGGATCCAGGGCATCCCGGCCGTCTTCGCGGTCGTCGCGGGACAGGCGCTGCCGCTCTTCCAGGGGGCCGCCGCGGAGCAGCAGATCCGGGAGACCCTGGATCAGCTGGTGCAGGTCGCCGAGCAGCGTTTCGGTCTGACTGGTCTGACGGTCGACCCCGACGCCGCCGCGCCCGACCGCTCGGTTCCCGCGGAGCCGGTGGGCCCCCACGACGCGACTCTGGCGGCCGCCGTACAGGCCCTGGACGCCAATGACTTCGGCGGCGCGGTGCGCGCGTACCAGAATGTCCTGGTCGACGACCCGGGCAACACCGAGGCCAAACTGGGCCTCGCCCAGGCCGAGTTGCTCCAGCGCGTGCAGGGCGCGGACCCGCAGCGGGTGCGCAAGGACGCGGCCGATCGGCCCGACGATGTGCAGGCGCAGATCGCCGCCGCCGAACTGGACCTGGTCGGCGGCCATGTCGAGGACGCCTTCGGACGGCTCATCGAGACGGTGGGGCGTACGGCGGGTGACGACCGGGATGCCGCGCGCCTGAGGCTGCTGGATCTGTTCGAGGTCGTGGGCCCCGACGACCCCCGTGTGGGTGCCGCGCGTCGGGCGCTCGCGCGGGCTCTGTTCTGAGCGGGGCGGCGGCCCGGTTCTGACCAGTCGCTAAACACGCGGGCATGTGGTGCCCAAGTGAAAGATTTGCCGATCGAACGTCACTGCGGCCGCGCTTTGCCAAATCTTGGTAATCGCGGCCGCTGTTACTTGCAGTAAGCCAGAGGCGTTGATCTGTCGGATTCTGTCCATCGATCAACTGCTTTGTCCTGGCCCCGGTTGCCACCCTGTGTCGTCGGCCGAGACCGGGGGGTCGTTGTTCGGTTATCCGGCCGTTACTAGTGAGTAACGAAGCCCCTTGTGCGAGCGGCGAGAATGCACCACGATCGGCCACGCTCGGTCCATTCCCGTACCCCGGCAGCCGGTTGGGTCGACGGGATTCCCTGGGTCCCCACCGAGTAGAGCCGGCGGCAGTGGCGCCGTCTCTTGGACAGGGGGGTCTTCGCCCACCCGGCGAAGCCTGTCCAGCAAGGTTGTGCGTGATGCGTGTCAGGCGCGACCAGTGGTTGTCGCTCGGGGGTGAACGCCGGTGATTCGGGTGCGGTTCGCGCCACCGAGTACAGGCGCTCTCCTTCCCGAGGACGTAGCACTTCTCCCATCCCTGCCCGGCTGAGCCGTCATGTTCGACAGGGGCAGTCAGGGTCAGGAGATGTACGTCCGAGAAGGAGGAAATATGGAGTCCCAGGTGCGTGGCGGGACCAGATGGAAGCGGTTCGCTGTGGTGATGGTGCCCAGCGTGGCCGCCACGGCTTGTATAGGTCTCGCCCTCGCGAACAACGCCCTCGCGGCGTCGTTCAGCGTGTCGGGACAGTCGTTCAAGGTCACGGCGGACAAGCTCGTCGGTACGGGCTTCTCCCAGTACGGCGCCGTCGACTCGGGGTACACCCTCGACGGCAAGAAGACGGCACACCCCGTCGCGGTCTCGGCCTTCAAGCAGGCCCAGATCACGAACATGTGCCAGTCCGTGGTCACCCCGGACATCCCGCTGCTCGGCTCGGTCAGCCTCAAGCTGACCGCGGGCGGCGGCGGTACCCCGGTGGAGGCGGACAACCTCTACATCGACGTCGCCGAGCTCGGCGCCGACGCCACGTTCAAGAACATCAACATCGGCGTGGCGGGCAAGGACATCACCAAGGGTCCTGGCATCCGGAGCGGCGACACCGCGAACCCGTTCGGGTTCTCCCAGGAGGCCGACCAGGCCACCCTGACGAACGTGAAGCAGACGGCGTGGGCCACCACTGCCGGAACCTTCAAGCTCAGCGGTCTGAAGATGTCGCTGTCGAAGGGTGTCAGCGAGTGCTACTGAGCACTCGCTGACGGGCGGGGGAGCCGCTGGCACCCCCGCCCGTCCACTCTCCATCGAGCACCACTACTCACCACAGCAACGCCGTTCCAGGGAGCTGTTTTCCATGAGCGCCGAGACTCCTGCCGCACCCGGCCGTGACGAGCACTACCTCCGGGTATTTCGGCGGAACTTCCGCGCCTGGCGGGGTAGTCGGCCGTTCTGGTCCGGCCTGTTCGTCCTGCTTGCCGGATTCCCGATCCTGTACTTCCCGTACGCGAACATCCAGTTCGGTCACCTGACGCTGGCCATGGCCACCACGGCGGGGGCCGGGTCCCTGATCATCGGTGTGCTGCTCTTCGTCCTGGGTCTCAGCCTCTGGTTCCAGAAGCACGTCCGGGTCTTCGCGGGTGTGGCGGCGATCCTGCTGGGCCTGGTGTCGATCCCGGTGTCCAACTTCGGAGGCTTCGTCATCGGCTTCATGCTCGCCCTCGTCGGCGGAGCGATGGCCGTGTCGTGGGCCCCGGGAGAGCCCCCCGCGCCCCCGGTGCCGGGGACGGGCGGGCAGCAGGGCGGTGCCCCCGAGAGCGCTGTGCCGGGAGTCGGCTTCACCAAGGACACCCAGGCGCCCCAGGACACCCGGTCCACGGACCCCGACACCACGGTCCTCAAGCCGCTGAACGGGCTCGGCGAGCCGAACGATCTGTCAGGAACGAGCCCGGTCTACGGGGCGAACGGGAGGCACAGTGCCGGCTGACGAGGTGACCCACGGGACTGACGTGGAGGCGTCCCGTGTGAGAACCGGGCCGCGCCACGCGGCACCCAAGAAGCCGCTGTTCACCAGGTTCCACGTGCCGGCCGGCAAGGCGATAGCCCTGGCGGCGATGCCGACGGCGGTCCTCATGGGGATGGGGTTCACGTCGACCCTCGCCCTGGCCGACGAGCAGCCGACGTCGAAGAGCCTGACGGCCGACGAGTACAAGGACTGTGTCGCGGCCCTGGACGGCGCCTCGGCGTCCGCCAGCCCGTCGCCGTCCGCCTCGGCTGGCGACGAGGACAAGGACAAGGACTCCTCCGACTCCGCGGGTTCCTCCGACTCCGCGGACTCGGGCTCGGGCTCGGGCAAGGGTGACGGTGACGCGGCCGAGCCGACCCCGTCGCCGACCGGCGGTTCGGACGACTCTTCGTCGGATTCAGGTTCCGACGACACGGCCGAGCCCAAGCCGTCCCCCTCCGCCGGCGACTCGACGGGCGGCGACGCCGCCACCCCGAGCCCCTCGCCCTCCGAGAGCGACGGCAACCTGCTGGAGGACATCGGCGACGCGCTCACCGGCATCTTCACGGGCGGCAAGGGCTCCACGGACACCGCGAGCCCCACCCCGTCCGCGACCCCGTCGGCCTCGCCGAGCACGGACAGCGCCGACAAGGCCGCCGACAGCGCGTCCGACACCGTCAAGGACACCACCGAGAAGCTCACCGGCACGGTGGACGACACGGTGAAGGACACCACCGACAAGGCGTCCAAGGCGGTCGAGGACACCACCGAGACCGTGGAGAAGGCCGTCGAGGGCGCGGCCGACGAGGCCACTGCCTCGCCCAGCCCCTCGCCGAGCGCCAGCACGGACCCGGACGACTGCCCGGTCGCCACGGACGCGGTGGGCGACGTCGACAACACCCAGCTGGTGGCGGACAAGCCCTGGACCCTGAAGGCCAGTTCGCTGCTGCTGAAGGGCGCCGACTACCAGGGCGTCGTCGAGGTCAGGACCGCGAGCGGCCAGACCAAGAAGGTCCTCAAGTACGTCGTCTCCGACGGCACCGACATCGGTGACCTGCACCAGATCGTGAACGAGAACGGCAGGACGTACCACGTCCAGGCCGGCAAGGGCACCACGTCCACGATCCGCGACGGCAAGACCACCATGTACACGGAGAGCATCTCCGGCAACCTGCTGGGCCTCATCCCGATCACATTCAGCCCGGAGCACCCGCCGCCGCTGAACATCCCGCTGATCTACTTCACGAACGTGACGGTCACCCAGGCCGCCCAGTTCGGCGGCACACTGCACGTACCCGAGATGCGTCAGTACAGCGAGTGAGCCTTCCCCACAAGCCCGTTCGGGAGCCGCACAGACGCTGAGGGCGCCCCCTGCCACAGGGGGCGCCCTCAGCGCCGTACAGAGCCTGTCAGGGGCCTTGGATCAAGGCCCCTGAAACAAGGGTCACTTGCTGTCGCCGCCGCCCAGGTGGTGGACGCGGAGCATGTTGGTGGTGCCGGGGACGCCGGGGGGTGAGCCGGCGGTGATGATGACGATCTCGCCGGGGTTGAAGCGGTTGATCTTGGCGATCTCCTGGTCGACCATGTCGACCATCTCGTCCGTGGTGTTCACGAACGGCACGATGTGCGACTCCACGCCCCAGCTGAGCGTCAGCTGGTTGCGGGTGCCCTCGTCGGTGGTGAAGGCGACGATCGGCTGGGTCGCGCGGTAGCGGGAGAGGCGGCGGGCGGTGTCGCCGGACTGGGTGAAGGCCACCAGGCCCCGGCCGCCGAGGAAGTCGGCGATCTCGCAGGCGGCGCGGGCGATCGAACCACCCTGCGTGCGCGGCTTCTTGCCCGGTACGAGCGGCTGGAGGCCCTTGCTGAGCAGCTCCTGCTCGGCGGCGGAGACGATCTTCGACATCGTCTTCACCGTCTCGATCGGATAGGCGCCGACCGAGGACTCCGCCGACAGCATGACCGCGTCGGCGCCGTCCAGGATCGCGTTGGCCACGTCGGAGGCCTCGGCGCGGGTCGGACGGGAGTTGGTGATCATCGACTCCATCATCTGGGTCGCCACGATCACCGGCTTGGCGTTGCGGCGGCACAGCTCGATGAGGCGCTTCTGCACCATGGGGACCCGCTCCAGCGGGTACTCGACGGCGAGGTCGCCACGCGCGACCATCACACCGTCGAACGCCATCACGACGTCCTCCATGTTCTCGACCGCCTGCGGCTTCTCCACCTTGGCGATGACGGGGACCCGGCGGCCCTCCTCGTCCATCACCTTGTGGACGTCGGCCACGTCCTTGGCGTCCCGGACGAAGGACAGCGCGACCAGGTCGCAGCCCATGCGCAGCGCGAAGCGCAGGTCCTCGACGTCCTTCTCGGACAGCGCCGGCACGTTCACGGCCGCGCCGGGCAGGTTGATGCCCTTGTGGTCGGAGACGACACCGCCCTCGATGACGATCGTCTTGACCCGGGGACCCTCGACCTCGGTGACCTTCAGCTCGACGTTGCCGTCGTTGATGAGGATCTGGTCGCCCTTGGTCACATCGCCCGGCAGACCCTTGTAGGTCGTGCCGCAGACGGTCTTGTCACCGGGTACGTCCTCGGTGGTGATGACGAACTCGTCACCGCGCTCCAGCTCCACCGGACCCTCGGCGAAGGTCTCCAGGCGGATCTTCGGACCCTGGAGGTCGGCGAGCACACCGATGGCCCGGCCGGTCTCCTTGGCGGCGGCCCGGACACGGTCGTACCGGCCCTGGTGCTCGGCGTGCGTGCCGTGGCTGAAGTTGAAGCGGGCCACGTTCATGCCGGCCTCGATCAGCGACACGAGCTGCTCGTGGGAGTCGACCGCGGGGCCGAGAGTACAGACGATTTTCGAACGGCGCATGGGGCGATCCTATCGGTTTGTTTCGCTACGGAATATTCCGTCTGGCGGAAGATTCACATGGGCGGGGTCGCGCTCATTTGCGGTTACCGCTCAGTTGCTTTCTTCTCGGACCAGTGCGTAAGTCTGTGTCGCGATTTCCAATTCCTCGTCCGTCGGCACCACCGCCACGGCCACGCGCGAGTTCGCCGGCGAGATCAGCCGCGGCTCGTCACCGCGTACGGCGTTCAGCTCCGCGTCCACCAGCAGGCCCAGCTGCTCCAGGCCCGCCACGGCGGCCTCGCGCACCGGCGCCGCGTTCTCCCCGACCCCGGCCGTGAACGCGACCGCGTCCACCCGGCCGAGCACCGCGCAATAGGCGCCGATGTACTTCTTCAGCCGGTGAATGTAGATGTCGAAGGCCAGCTGTGCCCGTTCGTCACCCTCGTCGATCCGGCGGCGGATCTCCCGCATGTCGTTGTCCCCGCACAGGCCGATCAATCCGCTCTTCTTGTTGAGAAGAGTGTCGATCTCGTCCGTGGACATTCCGCCAACGCGCATCAAATGGAAGATGACGGCCGGGTCCATGTCTCCGGACCGCGTACCCATCACGAGTCCCTCCAAAGGCGTCAGCCCCATCGAGGTGTCCACGCACGTCCCGCCCCGCACGGCCGACGCGGACGCGCCGTTGCCGAGGTGCAGCACGATCACGTTGACCTCGGACGGGTCCTTGCCCAGCAGCTTCGCCGTCTCACGGGACACGTACGCGTGCGAGGTCCCGTGGAAGCCGTAGCGCCGGATCCGGTGCGCGTCGGCGGTCTCCACGTCGATCGCGTAGCGCGCGGCCGACTCCGGCATCGTGGTGTGGAAGGCGGTGTCGAACACGGCCACCTGGGGCAGGTCGGGCCGCAGCGCCCGCGCCGTACGGATCCCGGTGAGGTTGGCCGGGTTGTGCAGCGGCGCCACCGGGATCAGCCGCTCAATCTCGGCGAGCACCGCCTCGTCGATCACGGTCGGCTCGGTGAAGGTCTGCCCGCCGTGCACCACCCGGTGCCCGATCGCGGCCAGCTCCGGGGAGTCGAGCCCGAGCCCGTCCCGGGCCAGCTCCTCCGCCACGGCCTTCAGCGCGGCGTCGTGGTCGGCGATCGGCCCGGTCCACTCACGGGCCTCGCCGCCGGTCGCCAGCGGCGTGTGCTTCAGCCGGGAGGACTGCTCGCCGATCCGCTCGACGAGCCCCAGGGCCAGCCTGCCGCCGTCGCCCATGTCGAGCAGCTGGTACTTGACCGACGAGGAGCCGGAGTTCAGGACGAGGACGCGGGTGCCGCGGGTGCCGCTCACTGCTGGGACGCCTTCTGTTCGGGGGACTGGGCCGGTTCGGGGGACGGGGCCTGCTCGGGGGACTGGGCCTGGATCGCCGTGATGGCGACGGTGTTCACGATGTCCTGGACGAGCGCGCCCCGGGACAGGTCGTTGACCGGCTTGTTCAGGCCCTGGAGCACCGGCCCTACGGCGATCGCGCCGGCCGACCGCTGCACGGCCTTGTAAGTGTTGTTGCCGGTGTTGAGGTCCGGGAAGATCAGCACGCTGGCCTGGCCCGCGACCTCGGAGCCCGGCAGCTTGGTCGCCGCGACCGTCGGCTCCACGGCCGCGTCGTACTGGATCGGGCCCTCGATCCTGAGATCCGGGCGCCGGGAGCGGACCAGCTCGGTCGCCTCGCGCACCTTGTCGACGTCGGCGCCCGAACCGGACGTGCCCGTCGAGTACGACAGCATCGCGATCCGCGGCTCCACGCCGAACTGCGCGGCCGTGGCGGCGGACTGGATGGCGATGTCGGCGAGCTGCTCGGCGTTCGGGTCGGGGTTGACCGCGCAGTCGCCGTAGACGAGGACCTTGTCGGCCAGGCACATGAAGAAGACGGACGACACGATGTCGGCGTCCGGCTTGGTCTTGATGATCTCGAAGGCCGGCCTGATCGTCGCGGCCGTGGAGTGCACGGACCCGGACACCATGCCGTCGGCCAGGCCCTCCTGGACCATCAGCGTGCCGAAGTAGTTCACGTCGGAGACGACGTCGTAGGCGAGCTCGACGGTGACGCCCCGGTGGGCCCGGAGCGCCGCGTACTTCTCGGCGAAGGCGTCGCGCAGGTCGGAGGTGGCCGGGTCGGTCAGCTGGGCGTCGGCGAGGTCGATGCCGAGGTCGGCTGCCTTCTTGCGGATCTGGTCGACCGGGCCGAGCAGGGTGAGGTCGCAGACCCCGCGGCGCAGCAGGACCTCGGCGGCGTGCAGCACGCGGGCCTCGGTGCCCTCGGGCAGCACCACGCGCCGCCGGTCCGTGCGGGCCGTCTCCAGGAGCTGGTGCTCGAACATCATCGGCGTGAGGCGGTCGCTGCTCGGCGCGGAGACCCGCTTGCTGAGGTCCGCGGTGTCGACGTACCGCTCGAAGAGGCCGAGCGCGGTCTCCGCCTTGCGCGGGGTGGCCGCGTTCAACTTCCCCTCCAGGGAGAAGAGTTCGGCGGCGGTGGGGAAGCTGGTGCCCGCCACCGAGAGCACCGGTGTGCCGGGGGCGAGACGGGCGGCCAGCGTGAGGATGGCGTCGCCGGGGACCTCGTCGAGCGTGAGGAGCACACCGGCTATCGGCGGGGTTCCGGCGCTGTGCGCGGCCAGCGCGCCGACCACCAGGTCGGCCCGGTCCCCCGGGGTGACGACCAGGCAGCCCGGGGTCAGCGCGGCCAGGAAGTTCGGCAGCATCGCGCCGCCGAAGACGAAGTCCAGCGCGTCCCGGGCGAGCCCCGAGTCGTCGCCGAGGACGACCTTGGCGCCGAGGGCGTGCGCGATCTGGGAGACGGTCGGCGCGGAGAGCGCGGGCTCGTCCGGCAGGACATGACAGGGCACCGGGAGGCGGCCGTCGAGCTGCTCGGCGATGGCGTCCCGGTCGGCGCGGGCGACCCGGTTGCTGACCATGGCGAGGACGTCGCAGCCCAGGCCGTCGTAGGCGCGGTAGGCGTTGCGGGTCTCGGCGAGCACGGACTCGGTGGTCTGCCCCCGGCCGCCCACGACCGGGATCACCGAGGCGCCGAACTCGTTCGCCAGCCGGGCGTTGAGGGAGAGCTCGTCCGGGAACTGGGTGTCGGCGTAGTCGGTGCCGAGGACCAGGACGACGTCGTAGTCCCGCGCGACCCGGTGGAAGCGGTCGACCAGCGTCGAGACCAGCTCGTCGGTGCCGCGCTCGGCCTGGAGGGCGGACGCCTCGTGGTAGTCCATGCCGTAGACCGTGGCCGGGTCCTGGGCGAGCCGGTAGCGGGCGCGCAGCAGCTCGAACAGGCGATCGGGGCCGTCGTGGACGAGGGGGCGGAACACCCCGACCCGGTCGACCTGCCGGGTCAGGAGCTCCATGACGCCCAGCTCCACGACCTGACGGCCGTCGCCGCGGTCGATACCGGTCACGTAGACGCTGCGGGTCACGCGTGCTCTCCGTTCGTTTCGCGCCATCACACTCACGCCATAAAAATCGCCCACCCAGGTGAGCAGAACCCTCTTGACAGTACCTTCCGCGATGGGTAAGACGCCCGTCAGTGCTGTGTCGGCGGCCTCCTGTGGGACATGAAAGAATCGAAGTGGCTCACCGGTATCAACAGCGAGCAGGAGACACAGCACGATGCGTATCGGAGTTCTCACCGCAGGCGGCGACTGCCCCGGCCTGAACGCCGTGATCCGGTCGGTCGTGCACCGCGCGGTCGACAACTACGGCGACGAGGTCATCGGCTTCGAGGACGGCTACTCCGGCCTGCTGGACGGCCACTACCGCTCCCTCGACCTCGAATCCGTCAGCGGCATCCTGGCCCGCGGCGGCACCATCCTCGGCTCCTCCCGGCTGGAGCGCGACCGGCTGCGCGAGGCGTGCGAGAACGCCTCCGACATGATCCACGAGTTCGGCATCGACGCCCTGATCCCGATCGGCGGCGAGGGCACCCTCACGGCCGCGCGGATGCTGTCCGACGCGGGCCTGCCGGTCGTCGGCGTCCCGAAGACCATCGACAACGACATCTCCTCCACCGACCGCACCTTCGGCTTCGACACCGCGGTCGGCGTGGCCACCGAGGCGATGGACCGCCTCAAGACCACCGCCGAGTCCCACCAGCGCGTGATGGTCGTCGAGGTCATGGGCCGGCACGCGGGCTGGATCGCCCTGGAGTCCGGCATGGCGGCCGGCGCCCACGGCGTCTGCCTCCCGGAGCGGCCCTTCGACCCCGCCGACCTGGTCAAGATGGTCGAGGAGCGCTTCGCCCGCGGCAAGAAGTTCGCGGTGATCTGCGTCGCCGAGGGCGCCCACCCCGCCGAGGGCAGCATGGACTACGGCAAGGGCGAGATCGACCGCTTCGGCCACGAGCGCTTCCAGGGCATCGGTACGGCCCTGGCGTACGAGCTGGAGCGCCGGCTCGGCAAGGAGGCCAAGCCGGTCATCCTCGGCCACGTCCAGCGCGGCGGCACCCCGACCGCCTACGACCGCGTCCTCGCCACCCGCTTCGGCTGGCACGCGGTGGAGGCCGCCCACCGGGGCGAGTTCGGGCGGATGACCGCCCTGCGCGGCACCGACATCGTGATGGTGCCGCTGGCGGAGGCCGTCACCGAACTGAAGACGGTCCCGAAGGACCGGATGGACGAGGCGGAGTCGGTCTTCTAGTCCTTCTGGCCCTTCTGGCCCGCGAGGGCTCGCGGGCTGCGGCACGCACGGGTGCCGTGGCCCGGCTAGCCGCTGTTGAGCCGGATCGTGTCCCAGAAGTGGTCCACGATCCGGTCGAGGAACTCCTGTCCCGACGCGCCGGAGTGCTCACCGCCGCCGCCCCAGCTGAGGGTGGCGACCATCTGCCCCTGGTACTGCTGGTGCAGCTCGCGCAGGGTGTGTTCGAGCAGCCGCCGGCCCAGTGGCACGATCTTCGCGACCGGCCGCACATGGGCCTGCCAGCGCGTGCTGACCGCGCCGCGCAGATGCTCGGCGAGCCGCGGCTCCCGGCCCGTGACGGTGACGAGGTCCGGCAGGGACAGCTCCAGCAGGTCGGCGAGCAGGGCGGACTGGCGGTCGGTGCCGCGCCACTCGTCGTGCTCCTCCATGCTCAGGTAGGCGAGGAGTTCGAGCCCGAGGGTGCGGGCCACGTCCTCGGGGGCGAGGCCGCGGGCGACGCGGTGCTCGCGCAGGGTGCGGGGGCGGCCGATGAGTTCACCGGGGGAGCACCACAACACCCCCGCCAGAGCGGTCAGTTCGGGGCTGGTCGGGGAGAGCGTCCCGCGCTCCCAGGCGAGGACGAGATCCGGGGTGACATAGGGCAGTCCGTACGAGACGCGCAGCCCGTAGGCCACATGCTCGGGTCCCATGGCGAGCGCGGTACGCAGGCGGCGGGCGGCGAGGTTGTCGAAGGGCGGTCCGGGCTGGTTCGGCAGGGCTGGGGGGCGGCGCACGCGTCACAAAGTAGGCCCGTCCGCGTGCGGTGACTACGGTCTGTTCGGCCAGGATCACGGATTGTAGGAAGCTACGGTTTCGGCCGCGGGTTCGAGCTGGCCGAAGATCGTCTGTCGGCGGCGCGGCCGGGGTCGCGAGGATGGCGCCGGATGCCCGGACGGGTGGCCGGAAAGGGACGTGATCTTCGTGTACGAGGTGAATGGCAAGGTAGAGGGGCATATTCGCGAGCGGCTGCTCGCGCCGAACTTCTGGCATCTCGCCACGGTCGGCCCGGACGGAACCCCGCAGGTCTCGCCCATGTGGGCGGATCTCGAAGGTGAGTACGTCATGGTCAACACCGCGATCGGACGTGTGAAGGAACAGAACCTGCGGCGCAATCCGAACGTTTCCCTCTCCCACCACGACCCCGAGAACCCCTACGACCGCGTCGAGATCCGGGGCCGGGTCGTCCGCTTCGTCGAGGGCGAGGAGGCGGAGCGGTCCATGGACCGGCTCACGAAGAAGTACATCGGCGAGGAGAAGTACCCGTGGCTGCTGCCCGGGGAGCGGCGGGTGATGCTGCTGATCGAGCCGGTGCGGGTGCGGAGGGTGGTGGGGGTGGAGCCGTTCCGTCCCGGGGTGCTGCCGGAGGTCTCCGAGTAGGGGGCTGGGTCAGAGTAGGTGGTCGGCCTTGCCGGCCTTGATGTCCTGGATGAGGGTGCGGAGGGCTTCGCGGGTGTCGGTGAGGTAGGTGTGTTCCTGGCCGGCGATGGATATGTAGGCGTTGCCGTCGGGGTCGGTGCCCAGGCGGAAGCAGTTGGCTCCCTCGCCGCAGAAGGGCTCTTCCCAGGTGATGTCCGGCATGGGGGCTCCTAGAGGTCGTTGGCGAGTGTGCGGATGAAGTCGCGTGAGGCGCCTGGGGGGAGCGCCGCTTTCTCGGTTGCGTCGAGCTGGGCCCGGTACTTGCCGAGTTGCGCTTCTGTGTCGATGAACTCCGAGCCGTGGGTGCTGTCCAGTTGCACGGTGTCCAGACGGGGGACGGCGGCCTCGGCGTAGACCACGGATTGTCCGGCGCCGGGGAAGCCGCCTGCTTTGAACGGGATGACCCGGACGGTGACGCTGTCCTGCTCGGACCTGTGCAGCAGGTGCTCCAGTTGGCGCTTGGCCACCGCGGGCCCGCCGAACTCCATACGGAGGGCGGCCTCGTGCACGATCACGTCGAGGGACGGCGGCTCGGGGCGGTCCAGAACCTGCTGCCGGTCGATGCGGTGTGCTGTGCGGAGGTCGATGTCGGACTGGGGCAGGGGTGGGATCACGGCGGCGAAGAGGGCACGTGCGCGTTCCTCGGTCTGGAGCAGCCCGGGTAGATGCACGGTCGTCGCGATGCGCAGGCGCTGGGCGTGCCACTCCAGTTCGGCGATGTCCAGGAAGTCATCGCGGAGTTGACCCCGGTACGCCTCCCACCACCCCTTCTCGCGGCTGCTCGCCATGGCGGCGAGTGCCTCGACGAGTACCTGGTCCGTGCAGCCGTAGTTCTTCGCGAGGGTGCGTACTCGGTCGGGGCTGATGCCGGAGCGGCCGGACTCCATGTTGGGCACGTTGGTGCGGGGGACGTTCAGCAGGCCGGCGGCGTGTTCCGTGGTCATACCGACCGCGATACGCATCCTGCGCAGCTCTTCACCGAGGCGCCGCTGACGTTCCGTCGGTGTGCTCCTGGGCGGCATGGGTCCCCTCGTGTCCGGCTGTTGACGGGGCCAGTCTGCCTCCGGGGTGTGGGGTTGGTCCAACGAGAGATGCATGGATAGTAGTACACGTACTCCGCTCTTGCTCTACAGTCGGTAAGGGGTCGCTTACGGCGTGACGTCGTCGGAAGTGCATCGCGCGAGCCTGCCCTCGTTCGCGTGACGGAGCCACCAGACGTGCCGCGACTCATTGAACGTCCGTTGGAATCAAGGGAGTTGCCATGTCTGCTGTCGCCGTGACCGTCTCGGCGTGTCCGATCACCGCCGATGTGCCGGAAGCGGCGCCGCCGTCGCCGGAGTCTCTCGCGTACAGCTTCACGCTGCCTGCGGGGCCCATGAGTTCGGGCGTTGCGCGGGCTGCGGCTCGTGTCGCGCTTCGGGCTCATGAGCTGGAGGACATGACTGACGCGGCCGTTCAGGTCGTTGCCGAACTGGTCGCCTGTGCCTGCCGGTTCACGCCTGACGCCGAGGTGTATGTGTCGCTGCGGTTCCGGGACGGGGCGTTGCGGGTGATCCTCTACGACGGGCATCCCCGTCACAGTCACCCGAGGCTGGTCGCGGCTTGCGATGCTCGGCGGCGGGCCGCGCTTCGGGTGCTGGGGTGCGTGGTGCGGGTGTGTGAGGGGGAGTGGGGGTTCGGGGAGGCTCGGGAGCCGGGGGGTGGGACTCGGATGTGGGCGGTTCTGCCGAGGGTGGGGGTGGCGGGGGGATGGGTGGGTTAGGGGAGGGAGTCGGCTTGGGTGCGGGTGTCGGCGGCCTTGGTCGGAGCGTCGCCTTGGGGGACGCCGGTCGGGTGGAGGAGACGATCGACGCCCACACCCGCGCCCGCGACCTGTTCCAGGCCGCCGGGGACCGCCACCGCGAGGGCATGGCGTGGAACAACCTCGGTGTCGCCCTGCGGCAGGCGGGCCGGGCGGGGGAGGCGATCGAGGCGTACGGCAAAGACCTGGAGATCTGCCGCGAGTTCGAGGACTGGTACGGGACCGGTTAGACCCTCGCCAACCTCGCCCTCGTCCACGAGGGCCTCGACCGCCCCGCCGAAGCCCGTGCCCGAGCCGAGCGCCTCACCCCTTAACAGCCCCACCCAACGCAAACCCCCCACCCAACCGCCGCGCCACCAGCACATACAGCAGGATCACCGGCGTCGAGTAGATGATCGAGAACGCGGCGAGCTGGCCGTACGCCACCATCCCGCGGTTTCCGAAGAACTCGTTGATGCTGACCGCCGCCGGCATCTGGTCCGGGGTGAGCAGGAGCATGAAGGGGACGAAGAAGTTGCCCCACATCATGACGAAGGAGAAGACCGTCACCACGGAGACTCCGGGGCCCATGAGGGGGAGGACGATCCGGACCAGGGACTGGAGTGAGGACGCGCCGTCCGTCCAGGCCGCCTCCTCCAGTTCCTTCGGGACGCCGTCCATGAAGTTCTTCATCAGCCAGATGGCGAAGGGGAGTTGGGAGGCGGCGAAGAAGAGGATCGTGCCCTGCATGGTGTCGATGAGGTCGACCTGCACGAACAGGGCGTACACCGGCACCATGATCGCCGTGATGGGGAGGCTCGTCGCGAAGATGATCGTGAGGAGGAACGGGCGGTTGAGACGGGACCTGAAGCGGGACAGCGGGTAGGCCGCGAGGGCCGCGCACACCACCGTCAGGAGGGTCGCGCTCCCGCACAGGATCAGGCTGTTCAGCAGCGGTGTGAAGGTGACGTCCGAGGTCAGGATCGCGTCGAAGTTGTCCAGGGTGAGGCCGTCGGGGGCCTTCACCCGGAGGTCGGCGCGCGGGTCGAGGGCCGAGAGCACCACCCAGGCCAGCGGCAGCATGAAGGCGGCGGCGAGCACCAGCAGCCCCGCGTCGGCGGCCAGACGGCGGCCCCGGCGGCGGTCGGTGAGGGCGAGGCCCAGGTGGTTGAGGGCCATGTCTGTCAGACCTCCGTCCGCAGCAGCCGTATGTAGACGAGCGAGAACAGCGACCCCACCAGCAGCAGAAGCAGCGCCACCGCCGTGGCGTAGCCGATCAGGCTGTTCTGGAAGGCCTGTTCGTACATGAAGAGCGGGAGTGTCTGGCTCTTGTCGCCGGGGCCGCCCCTCGTCATCACCCAGATCAGGCCGAAGACGGACAGCGTCTGGAGGGTGTTGAGCATGAGGTTCGTGCCGATGGAACGGCGGATCATCGGCAGCGTGATGTGCCACATGCGGCGCCAGCCGCCGGCCCCGTCGACCTCGGCCGCCTCCGTGATCTCCTTGGGGATCTCATTCAGCGCCGCCGAGTAGACGAGCATCGAGAACGCCGTCCCGCGCCACACGTTCGCGAAGGACACCGCGAGGATCGGCAGCGTGAACAGCCAGTTCTGGGACGGGAGATGCAGCCAGCCCAGGATGGCGTTCAGCGTACCCTCGCGGCGGAAGAAGGCGTACAGCAGGAATCCGGCCACCACCTCCGGCAGCACCCACGCCGTGATCACGATGCCACCGGTGAGCGTGCGGACCGGCTTCGAGGCGCGCTGCATCAGGGCGGCCAGTGCCAGCCCCAGGGTGTTCTGGCCGATCAGCGACGACAGCACGGTGAAGACGAGGGTGAGCCATACGGCGTTCAGGAACTCCTCGTCCCCGAACGCCTCGCGGAAGTTCTCGAAGCCGACGAACGACGACTGCGCCTGACCGGTGAGCCGCAGGTCGGTGAAGGCGATCCACACGCAGTAGACGATCGGGCCGGCCAGGAAGAGGAGCAGCACGATCAGGGCGGGGGAGACGGGCAGGGCGCGGACGAGCGAGCGACGGAGCTTCGGGGGCGCCGAGGCGGTCGTCACCTCTCGACCACCTGGTTGTCCGTCGCGTCCCTGAGCGCGTCGTCGTAGCCGCTCGCCGCCTCCGCCACCGACAGGTCGCCCGTCGTCACCCCCTCCATCGCCTCCTGGATCGCGACCGAGACCTGCGGGTACGCGGGGAACGCCGGCCGGTAGTGCGTGCTGGCGACGAGATCCGTGAAGAACTCGATGCCGGGCTGCGCCTTCACGTACGCGGGGTCCTCGGCGACGTCCTCGCGTACCGCGATACCGGAGTTGGCGATGTACCACTTCTGCGCGTTCGCCTTCGTCTGCATCGTCTTCACGAACTCGAAGGCGAGGTCGGGGTTGGCCGCCTTGGCCGGGATCGACCAGGTCCAGCCGCCGGACATGCTGACCTTGCCGGGGGCCTGGCCGTGCTGCGTCGGCATCGCGGCGAGCCCCAGCTCCTTCGACCACTCGGGCCACTCATGGCCGCTGCCGGGCAGCCAGTCCTGCGGGAGCCAGGAGCCGTCGAGGGCGATGCCGAGCTTGCCCTGCGGGAGCCAGTCGCCGCGGACGTGGGTCATGACGTTGGGGTCGAGGGCGTCGGGGACGTCCGGGCCGAGCTTCTCCCTGTAGACCGTCTCGACGAAGGTCAGGGCGTCCTTGAAGCCCTGGCTCTTCGCGACCCACTTCTTCGACGCGCGGTCGTAGAGGGGGTCTTGGCTCCCGGCCGCGTCGGTGCCGTAGAGCAGCATCTCGAAGGTCTGCATGGTGGCCGCCTCGCCGACCGGCTTGCCGGTGTAGACGTTGAGCGGGATGACGTCCGGGACCTTCCGCTTGATCGCGCGGGCGGCGTCGAGGACCTCGTCCCAGTTCTTCGGCTGCCAGTCGGCGGGGAGACCGGCCTTCGCGAAGATGTCCTTGCTGAACCACAGGCCACGGGTGTCCGTCCCGTCCGGGACGCCGTACGTCTTGCCGTCCTCGCCCTTCGCGGCCGCCTTCGCCGTGTCCATGAACCGGTTCCAGTCCGGCCACTTGGCGAGGTAGGAGTCGAGGGGCTTGAGATAGCCGCTGGTGATGTCCGAGTTGATCAGGAACGTGTCCTCGTAGACCAGGTCAGGGGCGGTCTTCGCGGACCTGAGCATCTGCTGGAGCTTCGTGTAGTACTCCGAGTCCGGGGCCTTGATCGGGACGAACTCCACCTTCTTGCCGGGGTTCTCCTTCTCGAACTGCTCCTTGATACCGGCGAGATAGTCGTCCATCACGCGGATCGAGTTGTCCGTGGACTGCTTGAACGACACCTTCAGCGTGTCCGGATCACTGCCGGACCCGCCACCGCACGCCGTGAGCGTGGTGACGGCCAGCGTGGCGGCGAGCAGTGGGGTGACTACGGCGGTGGGGCGCACGGGCATGACCTCCTGCGGGCTCACGTCGTTGTGGCGCCGGGTGGCTGCTCGGTGAACGTAAGAGGAGTGGTCTAGTCAGGTCAATGCGTGTGCGGCGGATTCGACGCGGCCAGGGCGAGAACGCCGGGGAGGATCTCCGGCACACTCGTGATGTAGGCCGGGGGAAGGGAAGAACGTGCCGGAACAGGACGTCACCGTCGGGCAGTTGCTACTCGTCGAGTACGAGAGTGTCAAGGGGGAGCAGAGGGCGCGGATCGGGTTCCGGGACAATCTGCTCTATGTGACGCTGGCCGTGGTCGCCGCTGTGATCGCCGCCGCCGCGCAGGCCAAGCGGCCCTCGATGCTGCTCGCGCTGCCGCCGGTGTGTGTCGTGCTGGGGTGGACCTATCTCGTGAACGACGAGAAGATCTCGGCGATCGGCGCCTACGTCCGTGAGGACCTCGGTCCCCGGCTGGCCGCCCTGGCCCAACCCGGTGGCGGTTTCCAGGCGTTCGGCTGGGAGACCGCGCACCGGGGGGATGCCCGGCGCCGGTCCCGGAAGGCCTTGCAGCTGGCGGTGGACCTGACCGCCTTCGGTGCCGTGCCCCTGGCCGCGCTGGTCGTCTTCTGGGCCGACGGCGACGGCGGCCGGCTGCTCGTCGCCATGTCGGTGCTGGAGGCGCTCGCCGTGGCCGGCCTCGCCTCGCAGATCGTGCGGTACGCGCGGGGCGCGTGAACGGGCCGGCCCAGGGCCTGTCCTAGCCCCGCATCCACCGGTACTGCAACTCCGGCCGCCCCACCGCCCCGTACTGCGGACTCCGTGCCGCGCGGCCCGCGTCGACCAGGTGTTCCAGATAGCGGCGGGCGGTGATCCGGGAGATGCCGACCGCCTCGGCCACTCCGGTGGCGGTGAGGCCGGCGGTGGAGTCGCGCAGGGCGACCGAGACGCGCTCCAGGGTCGGGCCGCTCAGGCCTTTCGGCAGGGCCGCGGGGCCCGGGGCCCGCAGGGTCGCCAGGGCCCGGTCGACCTCGTCCTGCCCGCTGGCCTCGCCGGCCGCCGCGTGGAACTCGGCGTAGCGCACGAGCCGGTCCCGCAGGGTGGCGAAGGTGAACGGCTTCAGCACGTACTGCACGACGCCCAGGGACACGCCCTCGCGCACCACCGTCAGATCCCGTGCCGAGGTCACCGCTATCACGTCCGCCTGGTGTCCGGCGGCCCGCAGGGAGCGCGCCAGCTGGAGCCCGTGGCCGTCCGGGAGGTGCAGGTCGAGCAGGAGGAGGTCCACCTCGGTACGGTCCAGCGCGCGGCGCGCCTCCGCGCCGGTGTGGGCCTTGCCGACGGCGGTGAAGCCGGGGACGCGGTTGACGTACATGACGTGCGCGTCGGCGGCGACCGGGTCGTCCTCGACGACCAGGACGCGGATGGGCTGCTCGGGGGTCATGCGTCGCCTCCAGGGACCGTACGACCGGAGACGGCACGGTCGGTTTCCACGGCCCGTTCCGCTTCGAGGGCGCGTTCCGTTTCGACGGTACGCCCGGCTTCCACGGCGCGTTCCTCGGCGTGGCCCGCATCGGGTTCAGCAGGACCTTCCCACGTCCCGAGCGGCAGCCGCACCTCGAACTCGGCCCCGCCCCCGGCCGCCTCCGCCACCGACAGCGTCCCCTCGCGCCGGTTCACGGCCTGGCGGACCAGGGCCAGCCCGAGGCCCCGTCCGCCCGGCCCGGCCGGCTTGGTGGAGAAGCCGCGTTGGAAGACCGTCTCGGCGTGCTCGGGATCGACGCCGGCGCCCGTGTCGGACACTCGGAGCACCAGCTCGCCGCCCTCGGCGTACGCGGTCACCGTCACGCGTGCCCGCACGCTGCCCTGGGCCGCGTCCACCGCGTTGTCGATGAGGTTGCCGAGGATGGTGACCAGGTCCCGGGAGGGGAGGGTGGGAGGGAGGAGGCCGTCGTCGAGGCGGCTGTCCTCGGAGACCACCAGCTCCACGCCCCGCTCGTTGGCCTGCGCGGTCTTGCCCAGGAGGAGGGCGGCCAGGACCGGTTCGCCGACCGCCGCCACCACCTGGTCGGTGAGGGCCTGGGCCAGCTCCAGTTCGGCGGTCGCGAAGTCCACCGCCTGTTCCGCACGGTCCAGTTCGATGAGGGAGACCACGGTGTGCAGCCGGTTCGCCGCCTCGTGGGCCTGTGAGCGCAGCGCCTGGGTGAAACCGCGCTCGGAGTCCAACTCGCCCATGAGGGACTGGAGTTCGGTGACATCGCGCAGGGTGACCACGGTGCCGCGGCGCTCGCCGCCGGACACCGGGGAGGTGTTCACCACCAGCACCCGGTCCGCGGTGAGGTGCACCTCGTCCACCCGGGGTTCGGACGCCAGCAGCGCCCCGGTCAGCGGTGCGGGCAGCCCGAGCTCCGCCACCGACCGGCCGATCACCTCGTCCTCCGAGGACACACCGAGCAGCTCCCGTCCGCCGTCGTTGATCAGCGCGACACGGTACTGCCCGTCCAGCATCAGCAGTCCCTCGCGTACGGCGTGCAGCGCGGCCTGGTGGTAGTCGTGCATGCGGCTGAGCTCGGCCGCGTTCATGCCGTGGGTGTGGCGGCGCAGGCGGGCGTTGATGACGTACGTCCCGACCGCGCCCAGGGCCAGCGCGCCGCTCGCGACGCCGATGAGGGCGGTGAGCTGGCCCGAGACCCGCTTGCTGATCTCCTCCACCCTGATGCCGGCGCTGACCAGGCCCACGACGTCGTCGCCCGACCAGACCGGGGTGACCGCGCGGACCGAGGGGCCGAGCGTGCCGGTGTAGGTCTCGGTGAAGGAGCCGCCCGCCACCGCCGGGGCGATGGTGCCGCGGAAGGGCTTGCCGATCTCGTCCTGGCTGGGGTGGGTCCAGCGGATGCCCTTCGGGTTCATGATCGTGACGAAGTCGACGTCCGCGTCCCGCATCACGCGCAACGCGTAGGGCTGGAGTTCGGCCGAGGGGTCGGCGGTGCCGATCGCCTCCCGCACCGACGGGGCGTCCGCGACGGACCGTGCCACGGCCATGGCCTGGCGCCGCGCGGAGTCCTCGGCCTGGCTGCGGTCACTGACGTAGGTGAACAGCGCGTACCCGGCCACGAGGACCGCTATCAGCACCGCCTGCATGGCGAAGAGCTGGGTGGCCAGGCTCCGGGGTCTCGGGACGGGGATGCGCATGTCGTCAGTCTGCCCCCATGGCTGATTGTGAACTAAATGAACGGAAGGGTGACCGCCCTCACAGGGCGGGGGATAGTCACGGCATTCCCCATCCCATCCGGACGTGAGCCGCACGCCGGTAGATGCCGACGAAGACGTCAAGGAGGGCAGCCGTGGCCGCCAGCACCCCCGAAACGGCCCCCAAAGCCAAACGGGACCGCACGCACTACCTGTACATCGCGGTGATCGTCGCGGTCGCCCTCGGCATCGCCGTCGGTATGATCGCGCCGGACTTCGCGGTCGAGCTGAAGCCCATCGGAACGGGCTTCGTGAACCTGATCAAGATGATGATCTCGCCGATCATCTTCTGCACCATCGTGCTGGGCATCGGCTCGGTACGGAAGGCCGCCAAGGTCGGCGCCGTCGGCGGTATCGCGCTCGGCTACTTCACGATCATGTCGCTGGTCGCGCTGGGCATCGGCCTGGTCGTCGGCAACATCCTGGACCCGGGCACCGGCCTCGCGGTCACCGACGCGGTCAAGGACGCGGGCCAGGCGCAGGTCAGCGCGGAGGCCAAGGACACCACCGAGTTCCTGCTCGGCATCATCCCGACGACGTTCGTCTCCGCCTTCACCGAGGGCGAGGTGCTGCAGACCCTGCTCATCGCCCTGCTCGCCGGCTTCGCGCTGCAGGCCATGGGCAACGCCGGCCAGCCGGTCCTGCGCGGTGTCGAGCACATCCAGCGCCTGGTCTTCCGCGTCCTCAGCATGATCATGTGGGCCGCTCCGGTCGGTGCCTTCGGCGCCATGGCCGCCGTCGTCGGTTCCGCGGGTGTGGACGCGCTCAAGGATCTCGCGCTCCTGATGGTCGGCTTCTACATCACCTGCGTCCTGTTCGTCTTCATCGTGCTGGGCGCGCTGCTGCGGATCTTCACCGGTCTGAACATCCTGAAGCTCTTCAAGTACCTGGGCCGTGAGTTCCTGCTGATCCTGTCGACCTCCTCCTCCGAGTCCGCGCTGCCGCGGCTCATCGCGAAGATGGAGCACATGGGCGTCAGCAAGCCCGTGGTCGGCATCACCGTCCCGACCGGCTACTCCTTCAACCTCGACGGCACCATGATCTACATGACCATGGCCTCGCTGTTCATCGCCGACGCCATGGGTACGCCGATGTCGATCGGTGAGCAGATCCCGCTGCTGCTCTTCCTGTTCGTCGCTTCCAAGGGCGCCGCCGGTGTCACCGGTGCCGGCCTCGCGACCCTGGCCGGTGGCCTCCAGTCGCACAAGCCCGCCCTGGTGGACGGCATCGGCCTGATCGTCGGCATCGACCGCTTCATGAGCGAGGCCCGCGCCCTGACCAACTTCGCGGGCAACGCCGTCGCCACCGTCCTGATCGGCACCTGGACCAAGGAGATCGACCGCGAGCGCGTCGACCAGGTCCTCGCCGGACAGCTCCCCTTCGACGAGAAGACCCTCCTCGACGAGAACGGGCACGAGGGTGACGCCGAGGGCGGCGACGCCTCGACGGAGGTCCCCGAGCAGGGCGGCGACAAGGCCCTCGCCAAGGCCTGACCCCCCGACCGGGACGGGCCCGGCCTGAACCCGGGCCCGTCCCCCACACCGCCGGGCGGCTGAGTACT
This sequence comes from Streptomyces lincolnensis, assembly GCF_021173675.1. Classification (GTDB taxonomy): domain Bacteria; phylum Actinomycetota; class Actinomycetes; order Streptomycetales; family Streptomycetaceae; genus Streptomyces; species Streptomyces lincolnensis_B. The sequence goes on from NZ_JAIHON010000004.1 coordinate 735,030, forward strand.
CCCCCGTTGTTCAGCCGCCCGGCCACCCCGTACCGAGCGACCGGATCACCATGAGGTGACCCGGTCGCTCGGTGTTTCCGTGCCGGAGAGTCTTCCCTTGCCATGATGGAAAGTCGCGGCCTCCTCTTTCCAGACTGGAAACAGGGGAACCGGGGAAGGGCGACCGTGATGGAACCGCAGGACGCGCGCGCGGCGCTCGAACAGGCGGGCGCGGCCCGTGCCCGGATCGTGGCCAGGGCGGTTGGACCGTGGTGGTACTACCCGGGCATCGGCCTCTGCCTCCTCTTCGCCTTCGCCGCCGTGAGCATCGACGGGGACCTGATCCCGTACGGCTTCATGGGGGGCGTCTGGCTCGGCCCGGCCCTGCTCACCATGGCCGCGGGTCACAGCACCGGCGTCTTCCTCGACCGCTTCTACGCGACCCCCGCCATGGGCCGGATCACCTCGGTGCTCGGGCCGACGCTGCCGGCGCCGGCCGCCCTCGGTCTGACGCTGGAGTGGGCCGTGGGGCTGCGCTGGTCGATGGCGGGCTGCGGGGTGCTCGCCCTGCTCGCGGTCGTCGCCGCGGGGCGCCGGCTGGACCGCGCGCTCGTCCGGGAACAGCGGCCGTGACCGTACCCGGACCCGCCGGCCCGGACCCGGCCCTCGACCCGGTGATCCACCCGGTCAACCGGCTCCAGATCTGCTCCATGCTCGCGCCGGTGGACTCCCTCGCGTTCTCCGTGGTCCGCGACGCGCTCGGAGTGAGCGACTCGGTGCTCAGCAAGCAGGTGAAGATCCTCCAGGACGCGGGGTACGCCACCCTGCGCAAGGAACCGCTCAACTCCCGCGTCCGCGCCTGGATCGCGCTGACCCCCGCCGGTCGTACGGCCCTCACGGGCCACCTGGAGGCGCTGGGCCGTATCGCGGACCGGGCGCGCCGGCCCGGCATCGGCGGAACCGCCGGGGAGGGCGGCGGGGTGTGACCGGACGCGGGGCCGCGTCCCTCAGCCGTCCAGCCTCGCCACCAGCTCCGTCGCCCGGGACGCGGGTACGCCCGCCGCGATCAGGACGGTGACCGCGGCGGAGCGGCCCGCCTCCTCGGGGGCGAGGAGGCCGTCGTTGACCGCTTCCATGACGGCGAACAGCATCTGCTCGTGGACGTAGGCCAGGGCGGGCGCGGGCAGGGCTGAGACGAAGACGCCGTCGTCCAGGCCGCGTTGGAGCAGTTCGGTGCAGGTGGTGCGGACGGGGGTGAGGCGCTCGCGGATGCCCTGCATGGTGACGCTGCGCTGGGCGAGCGCCACCAGGATGCGGTAGCGGTCGGCGATCTCCCAGACGGCGAGGACCGAGCCCGCCACCGCCTCGGCCGGGTCCGCGGCGCCCTCCCGCCCCGCCGCGTGCGCGGCCGCCACCGCCTCCACGGCACCGTCGACGAGCGTGCCGATCAGCGCCTCGCGGCTGGGGAAGTGGCCGTACACCGTCCGTCGTACGACGCCGGCGGCGCGCGCGATCTGGTCCATGGACGCGTCGGGGTCGCGCAGCAGCTCGGCGAGGGCGACGTCGAGGATGCGGCGGCGGTTGGTGTCGGCGCGGCTGGGGGTCCCGGTGGTCATGGCTGCCATTCTGCCTGCCCTTCATCGACTTGCACAGTGCTGTGCAAGGGCGTACATTGCACAGTGTTGTGCACTTGCACGCCACTGTGCAAATCGGCCGAGAGGGCCGGTCACGGTGGCGTCCGTCGAGAAGTTGAGGAAGGCGACACCTACCATGCGACTCGTCATGAACGAACCGGTCGAGAGGATGGACCGCCCCTACGCCCGGCGCTGGTGGGCGCTGCTGGTGCTGTGCCTGAGCCTGCTGATCATCGTGATGGCGAACACCGCCCTCACGGTCGCCGCCCCGGACATGACCCGGGACCTCGGCCTGTCCAGCGCCGATCTCCAGTGGGTCATCGACGGCTACACCGTCCCGTACGCGGCGCTGATGCTGCTGCTCGGCGCGATCGGCGACAAGTACAGCCGCCGCGGAGCGCTCCTGCTCGGGCTCACCGTGTTCGGCGCGGGATCCGTCTTCGGCTATCTCGCCGACAGCTCCACCACCGTCATCGCCGCCCGGGCCGTGATGGGCGTCGGCGCCGCGATGATCATGCCGGCGACGCTCTCCCTGCTCGCCGCGAGCTTCCCGCGCGCCGAACGCGCCAAGGCGATCACCGTGTGGACCGCCACCTCCGGGGTGGCCATCGCGGCCGGTCCGCTGGTCGCCGGCGCGCTCCTGGAGGACCACGGCTGGACGTCGACGTTCCTGATCAACGTCCCCGTGGCCGCCCTCGCGATCGTCGGCGCCCTCGTCCTCGTACCGCCGTCCAAGGCCGCCGAGCACGGTCGTATCGACTACGTCGGAGGGCTGCTGTCCGTCGCGTGGATCGGCGCGCTGGTCTACATGATCATCGAGGGCCCGCACTTCGGCTGGCACGCCGAGGCGATCACCGCCGCGGTCGTCGCGGGTGCCGGACTGCTCGCCTTCGTCGTCTGGGAGCTGCGCCACCCGCGCCCCGTCCTGGACGTCCGCCGCTTCGCCGACCGCGGGTTCGCCGGCTCCAACCTCGCCGTCGCCCTGTTCTTCCTGGCCGTCTTCGGCGCCTTCTACTACCTCACCCAGCACCTGCAGTTCGTCCTCGGCTACAGCGCCCTGGACACCGGGCTGCGCATGCTCCCGCTGGCCGGCGCGGTCTTCGTCGGCTCCGCCCTGACCGGCTTCCTCACCCCGCGGATCGGCATGAAGTGGACGGTCACCGCGGGCATGGTCGGCGGCACGGCCGCCCTCGCCCTGCTCACTCAGGTCGACGCGAGTTCGTCGTACGGCGATTTCGTCGCCCCCCTCGTCGTCCTCGGCCTGGCGATCGGCCTCGCCCTCTCGCCCGCCACGGACGCGATCATGGGCGCGTTCCCCGAGTCCGAACTGGGCGTCGGCGGCGCGGTGAACGACACCTCGATCGAGCTCGGCGGCTCGCTCGGCATCGCGATCCTCGGCTCGCTGCTGGCCACCTCCTACTCGGACCACCTCTCGGACGCCACGGCCGGAAGCGGGCTCCCCGCCGCCGCCCTGTCCACGGCCCAGGACTCCGTCGGGGCCGGGTACACCGTCGCGCAGGGCATCGGCGAGCAGGCCCGGCAGGCCGCCGCACAGGCCGCCCGGGCCACCGACCCCCAGCAGGCCGCCCAGCTGAAGGCCCAGGCCGAGCAGCTCGCCGGCGGAGCACGGCAGATGGCCGACGCCGTCGGCTCCTCCTTCTCCGACGCGGTCGCCCACACCAGCCTGGTCGGCGCGGTCGTCCTCGGCGTCGGCACCCTGCTGGTCGCGGTGCTGCTGCCGAACCGCAAGCGCGCCGAGGAAGCCGGGCAGACGGTGGAGGAGACGGACAAGGAGCTGGTGGGCAGCCGCTGACTCACCGGGCTCTTACCCGCCCTCACTAGCCTGCCGTGCCGGAGCGTCCGGCACGGCAGGCTCATGGGCAGGCTCTTTGGGGAGGCGTACGGGGGATGGCGATCGACTGGGACCGGCGGACGTGTGCCCGGCGCGGGCACGTGACGTACGCGCCCGACGAACCCCGGCTGCGCGAGCGGCTGCACACCGACACCGCCCTCGGCGCGGCCTGGCGCTGTCTGCGGTGCGGTGACTTCACGCTGGGCGAGCCGCAGGGTGCGGGACCGGCGGACCGGGCGCCGCTCGTGCCCCGCGGCAAGGTCCTGCGCGATGTGTTCGTCCTCCGCCTCCTGGCCGTCGAGCGGGCGGTGCGCGGGGTGTTCGTCGTGCTGGTGGCGCTGGCGGTGTGGAGGTTCAGCAACCGCCAGGACGCCGTGCGGCGGCTCTTCGACGAGTACCTGGACGTGTTCCGGCCGGTCTTCCGGCACTTCCACTACGACCTCGACCACTCACCCGTCGTCGGCACCGTCCGCAAGACCTTCGGCTACCGGCACGACACGCTCGTCCTGGTGGCGCTGCTCCTGCTGGTCTACGCCCTGATCGAACTCGTCGAGGCGGTCGGCCTCTGGTACGCCAGGCGCTGGGCCGAGTACCTGACGGTGGTCGCCACGGCCGCCTTCCTCCCCCTGGAGATCTACGAACTCACCGAACACGTCAGCGGGTTGAAGATCGCCACCCTCCTCCTCAACCTCCTCGCCGTCCTCTACATCCTCCTGGCCAAGCGCCTGTTCGGCCTCCGCGGCGGCCACCGCGCCTTCGAGGAGGAACGCCACGGCGCCGCACTGCTGGAGGTACGGGAGGCGGCCGCTGTCGGCGCCCGCGCCTGGTCTGGCGAGGCATGACGACACTCAAGCTGATCTCGCTGGGCGTGACGGACGACGAGCGGGCGGGGGAGTTCTGGCGTCGGGCGCTCGGGTACGTGCGGCGGCCCCCGCGGTTCGAGGGGGATGACTGGATCGTCCTGGAGCCCCGGCCGGGGGAGCCCGGCGCCGCGATCGCCATGGACGTGAGTCAGACGCCCGTACAGGAGTTCCCCCGCGTCCACTTCGACCTGGACGCCGGGGACCGCGACCTCGACGCGGAGGTGGACCGCCTGGTGGGGCTCGGGGCGCAGCACGTCGACTGGCCGCACTACCCCGAGCACCTGCCGCCGTCCGCCAGGCCCTACGTCGTCCTGGCGGACCCGGAGGGCAACCGGTTCTGCGTGGAGGGCCACCGGGCGGAGGGCGGCGACCGTCGGGCGGCTCCTAGGCCCACGGGTCCGTGATCTCCCGCAGCAGCGTCAGCGCCTCGCGCAGCTGCTTCATCCGGCGCTTGCCGAGGTGCTCCTCCCACTCGCGCTCCACCTCGGCGACCACCGCGTCGGCGACCTCCTTGGCCGCGTGGGCCTTCGCCGCGCCGCACACCAGGCGGGCGCGCCTGTCGGTGGGGTCCGGGACGCGGGTGACGTAGCCCGCCTTCTCCAGCTGGTCGACCAGGAAGCCGGCCGTCTGCTTGGTGATCTGGGCCTGCTCGGCCAGCTCGGTCAGCCGGGTGCCGTCCGGGCCGATGCGCTGCATGACCCGGGCCTGGGCGGGCGTGAAGTCGTCGAAACCGGCGTCGGCGAGCGCGGCGAAGACACGATTCTCCAGCGCCCGGTACGGGAGGAACAGCAGGACACCCGTGTTGAGCTCGCTTTCCGCCACCACGTCGACGCCTCCTGGACACCGCTCGACCCGTGCTGTGCCACTGCTTGACATTGGTCAGAGTCTCTGACTACTTTGGTCAGAGAAGCTTACCACTTGAGTGGGTGATTCCCATGGGCGTGACGCTGGAGACCGACGAGCTCTGGAAGGTCGTGGACCGCGAGCGGGCGAGTCTGGCGGACCTGCTGGAGAGCCTGAGTCCCGAGGAGTGGGAGACCCGCACGCGCTGCGGCGACTGGCGGGTGCGGGACGTGGCCGCGCATCTGACGATCGCGGCGCGCTTCACCTACGGCCAGGTCGTCCGGGAGATGACCCGCGCCCGTGGGAACTGGAACCGGATGATCCACGACTCGGCGGTCGGCGAGGCCCGGCTGCCCGTCGCCGAGATCACCGCCAACCTCCGTTCGACCATCGGCTCCCGGCGCCTCGCGCCCACCACCTCACCGCGCGAACCCCTCCTGGACCTCCTCGTCCACGGCCAGGACATCGCCCTCGCGCTCGGCCGGACCCGGCAGATGCCCCCGGAGGCCGCCCGTGACGCCGCCGACCGGGTGTGGACCATGCGCTTCCCGCCCCGCCCCTGGCCCCTGCCGAAGGCCCGGCTCGTCGCCACCGACATCGCGTGGGCCCGTGGGGAGGGCGAGGAGATCCGCGGGCCGATCGCGGCCCTGCTCCTGCTGCTGACGGGGCGTCCGGAAGCGGCCCGGGAGTGGTGCGAGCGCGCCGGGGAGCCGTGGACGGGGGTCGCGGCTCCCCGGTGACACCCCCTGCCCGTTTGCGGACTGTTCGCGACCACTTGTCCAAATGCTTTGACCCGCCACCGCGTTCGGGCCCAGGCTGGGTGCCCCGGACGTACGGTCGGACCCACGGAGGCGGGCATGGGGGAGTCGAACGAGGTCGAGATCGTCAGCTCGACGGAGTTCGAGGCCAGGTACGGGGCGGAACGCCAGGCGTCGCCCCTCTCGCTGGACGAGGTCAACGAACTCTTCGTGCAGTTCCTCACGGCGGTGGCCCGTCCGCAGGGCAGGGAAATGGAGGGACGCAACCTCAGTGACCGGCTGCGGGCCCATCTGGGCTCCGACCCCTCCGACTGGCCCGTGGTCAAGGCCGCCTACCCGCCGTACGACCTGCCCAACGTGCATCTCGCCCTGGAGCACTGGTTCGCCGCCGAGGGGCGTACCCACGACCTGATCGGCCTGCGCGGCTCCCGGCACCGCGGCGACCTCGGCCTCGGCGACATCATCGAATCCGCCGGCCGCCACGACCGGTTCACCGTCGGCGCCGTCGACTACGCCCATCTGCCGATCGCCCCCGACGAGGAACTCGCCTGTGTCTCCTGCGGGTTCTACCTCGGCGAGGAGGGCGGCGAGCGGTTCGCGGTGCTGCTGCGCGGCCCCGCGGACGAGTACGGGCGCAACAAGGTGGAGATCGAGGTCATCGCCCGGGAGAAGGAGTTCGCGGACCGGTTCCTCGCCGACATCGACGCCCTCGCGCACGAGCACAACGTCTTCCGCGGTCAGGTCCTGTCCTTCGAGGGCTCGGAGTTCGGCCACGGCCTCGGCCCGTTCCGCTTCCACGCCCGGCCCGGTCTCGCCCGCGAGGGCATCGTGCTCCCCGAAGGCCTCCTCGAACGCGTCGAACGCCAGGTCGTCGGCGTCGCCCGCCGCCGCGAGCAACTGCGCGCCGCCGGCCAGCACCTGCGCCGCGGACTCCTCCTCTACGGTCCTCCCGGCACCGGCAAGACCCACACGATCCGCTATCTCCTCTCCCACCTCCCGCAGTTCACCGTCGTGATCCTCTCCGGCACCGGCATCGACGCCATCGGGCCCGCCTGCGCCCTCGCCCGGATGCTCCAGCCGGCGCTCGTCGTCCTGGAGGACTGCGACCTGATCGCCGAGGCCCGCGACTACGGCGGCGGCGAACAGCCCCTGCTCTTCCAGGTGCTGAACGAGATGGACGGCCTCGGTGACGACACCGACGTGGCCTTCCTCCTCACCACCAACCGCGCCGACCTCCTCGAACCGGCCCTCGTCCAGCGCCCCGGCCGCGTCGACCTCGCCGTCGAGATCCCGCTGCCGGACGCCCGGGGCCGCGCCCGCCTTCTCGACCTGTACGGCTCGGGGCTCGACCTCGACAAGCAGGTCGTGGACGAGGTCGTGGCCCGTACGGAAGGCACGACCGCCTCCTTCACCAAGGAGCTGGTACGGCGCGCCGTCCTCATCGCGGCCGAACGCGAGTCCCCGCGCACCGCCCCCGAGGACGTCCGCGCCGCCCTCGACGAACTCCTCTCCGACCACGACCGCCTCACCCGCCGTCTCCTCGGCGTCCAGGGCGGCACCGACGTGGAGGACGAGGACTGGATGCCGGGGGAGGAACTCGGCGGCACGGGTGGGGTCGCGCGCGCGTACCCGGCTCCGGGCCCCGGCCTGTTCCCGGGCCCGCCCGCCTGAAGGGGCGGGAGTCGTCCCCCGGAGGGCGCTCGACCCCGTCTCACACCCCCGCGCCCTCCTCCAGCCGCGCCAGCTCCTCCGCCGTCAGGTCCAGCTCCGCCGCGGCCGCCGAGGAGCGGATCGTCTCGGGGCGGCTCGCTCCCGGGATGGGGACGACGGTCGGGGATCTGTGCAGCAGCCAGGCGAGACAGACCTGCTGAGGGCTCACCCCGCGCTCCTCCGCCACCGTGTGGAACGCCGTGAAGCGGTCCTGGCCCTCGACCCGGGACGGTCCGTCCAGGGAACTGCGCGCGATACCGCCGAGCGGGCTCCAGGGGAGGAAGGCGAGGCCCAGGGCGGCGCAGAGGGCGAGTTCGGGCTCGCTGTCGCGGACGGCGGGGGAGTACCGGTTCTGTACGGCGACCAGACGGTCGCCGAGGATCTCGCGGGCCACCCGGATCTGTCCGGCGTCCACGTTGGAGAGGCCGGCCAGGCGGATCGTGCCCGCGTCGAGCAGGTCGCGGAGGGCTCCGACCGAGTCCTCGAAGGGCACCGCGGGGTCGGGCTTGTGCAGCTGGTAGAGGCCGATCGCGTCGACACCGAGCCGTTTGCGGGAGGCCTCGGCGGCGGCCTTGAGATGGCGGGGGGTGCCGGTCACCGTCCAGTCGCCGTCGGCGGGCCTGCCGCGGCCGCCCTTGGTCGCGACCAGTACCCCGGAGGTGTCACCGCCGTAGGCCGCGAGGGCGCGGGCGAGAAGCAGTTCGTTGTGGCCGGGGCCGGCGCCGGGGAGGTGGTAGGAGTCGGCCGTGTCCAGGAGGGTCACGCCCGCGTCCAGCGCGGCGTGCACGGTGGCCAGGGCGCGGGCCTCGTCGGGCCGGCCCTCGATGGACAGGGGCATGGCGCCGAGTCCCACGGCGCTCACGCGCAGGCCGCCCAGGGTGCGGTACCGCATCAGGCGTCACCCTTCCCCAGGGTCTCGGCCACCGCGCGCGGCAGCCATCGCCGTACGTCGTCGAAGGCGAACCCCAGCCCGGTGGCACGGGAGTTGTCCATGCCGTAGGAGCGGGCGAAGGCGAAGGGGGAGACCTCGCCGACCTCGACGGGCCGGAAGAGCACCTTGCCGTCGGGGACGTGGGCGGTGACGGCGTCGCAGATCTCCTCGGTGGTCAGCAGGCCGTGGGAGGCCGCGTTGACCGGGCCGGTGAAGTCCTCGCCCACCGTCCAGGCCAGGAAGTCGGCGATCTCCTCGACGTGGAGGTAGGTGGCGGGCCGGTTCACCGCCGGCACGGCGATCGGCGCACCGGCGCGGATGCGGTCGGCGTAGTGCGCGAGGCGTCCGGTGAAGTCGTCGGCGCCGCCCAGGACGTGGGCCACCCGGACGGCCACGTAGGGGAACTCCGGGCCGGCCGCGAGGACCGCCTCGGCCTGCCGCTTGCCCTCGCCGTAGTGGGTGTCGAGGAACTCCGGGTCGTCCCAGGGGAGTCCGAGGTCGACGGGTACGGTCAGCGGGTCCACGGCCGCCTCGCGGACGAGCGCGGGCGAGTCCTCGTACTCGTACACCTCGACCGTCGAGGTCAGCACATAGCGGCGGGTGCGGCCCGCGAAGACCCGGCGGGCCACGTCGGCCTGGCGCGGGGTGTAGCAGACCTGGTCGACGACCACGTCGAACGTGCGCGAACCGAGCGCGTCCCGCAGGGACGTCTCGTCGTCCCGGTCGGCGACCAGGTGCGCCGCCCCGACCACCGGCGGCGACGATCCGCGATTCAGCACCGTCACGCGGTCTCCGGCGGCCAGCAGACGTGCGACGAGCCGCTTTCCGAAGTAGCGGTTACCGCCGATGACCAGTATCTCTCGCCCCTTTTCCATGACCATAATTCTCCCGGCGTACATCCACGTCCTGAAGGGGGAACCATGGGAGTTCGGGCCGTCGCACCAAAAGAACCACGGCAGTTGCGCGCCACCGCCGACGAAACATCGGTGGCCTTCGACGCGCTGGACCGGCAGATCCTCGAACTCCTCCAGAGCGACGGCCGGATCAAGCTCAGCGAACTGGGCCGGCAGGTCCGGCTCAGTCCCGCCGCGGTCACCGAGCGGGTGCGCCGGCTGGAGACGGCGGGCGTGATCAGCGGCTACGGCGCCCGGGTCGTCCCGGCCCGCCTCGGCTACGGCATCCAGGCCTTCATCCGGGTCAATCCGCACGGCGGCTACACCCTCAAGCACCCCAGGACCCTGGAGCTGATCGAACGGCCCGAGATCACCGAGGTGCACCACGTGGTCGGCGAGGACTGCTGGATCCTCAAGGTCGCCGTGCGGGACACCGTCCACCTGGAGGACGTCCTGGAGAAGGTCTCCGCCCTCGGCCGTACGACGACGTCGATCGTGCTCACCTCTCCCGTGGAGCGCAAACCGCTGTTGCCTTGACGTCGGGGTGAAGGCTTACGTTCGTACCCATGCGAATCGGCGAGCTGGCCGAGCGGGCCGGGACGACGACCCGGACGCTCAGGTACTACGAGTCCCGGGGTCTGCTGCCCGCGCGGCGCACCCACAACGGCCATCGGACCTACGACGAGAGCGATCTGAAACTGCTGCGGCAGATCAGGACGCTCCAGGACTTCGGGTTCGACCTGGAGGAGACCCGGCCGTTCCTGGAATGCCTGCGGGCCGGGCACCCCGACGGGGACTCGTGTCCGGCCTCGCTCGCGGTCTACCGGCGCAAGCTGGACGAACTCGACGCGCTGATCGGCGAGTTGCAGGCCGTGCGGGCGCAGATCGGGGTGCGGCTCGCGGCGCTGGACGACACGGAGGAACCGCTGTGCGAAATGGGAGGACGGGAACGGTGATCAGAGCAGCCGGAGTGGCCGAGGTGACGGACGCCGACTTCGAGACGGAGGTGCTCGGGGCGGATCTGCCGGTGCTGGTGGAGTTCACCGCCGACTGGTGTCCGCCGTGCCGGCAGATGGGGCCGGTGCTCAGCGCCCTCGCGGCGGAGGAGGGCGAGCGGCTGAAGGTGGTCCAGCTCGATGTGGACACCAATCCGGACACGACGAACGCGTACCGGGTTCTGTCGATGCCGACCTTCATGGTGTTCCGGAACGGAGAGCCGATGAAAGCGGTCGTGGGAGCGCTCCCCAAGAGGCGTTTGCTGGAAGAGATTTCCGAGTTTTTCTGACATTCGATTTCCTCAACTCCCTTCCGGAAAAAGGATGTTAGGAATTCAATCAAGAAGTTAATCGTCGGTAAGAAATCTTTGCGTTTGCTTTGCGGAGGAAAACCTTTTCTCGGCCGGAATGGGTGCCTTAACTTTCAAGCACACCCCCCACAGAGGAAAGGTCGGGAAGTGAACACACTCTTCACTGGACGCAAGCGCCGCTCGGCGGCTGTCGCGGTCACGGGAATGGCGATGCTCGGCGGAATGTTCGCCGGAATAGGCACCGCGAACGCGGCGGACGACAACTGGTACGACCAGTCGGCACTGCTCACCTCCTGCCAGCAGAACGTGGACGGTCTCGGCAAGGCGGACCGGTGCCGCTTCGAGCCCGCCAAGCGGGAGATCTTCACGGGCCCGGCACGTCAGGTCGGCCCGACCGTGCACGCCTGTGCGAGCAAGATCACGCTCGGCCGTCAGACGACTTCGGGACGCACCGAGGAGAACAGCATCGGTGTCTCGGTCGGCGTCGAGGCGGGGCTGTCGAAGGTCTTCAGCGCCTCCATCCAGACGACGTACAACCACACCTGGTCCTACTCGACCTCGGAGACCACCGAGATCGGCGGCGAGGTGCCCGAGTACTCGGTCGGGTACGCGACGCTCGCCCCGGCGATGCAGCGCGTGACGGGCCGCATGGTCATCAACTACCCGAAGCGCCGGCACGGCCACTACCTGTGGTACGCGTACCCGACGCTCACCCAGTACGACCCGGACGAGATGCAGTACTCGACGACCACCGTCTACAGCCGTCCGATGACCGCGCAGGAGCGCCAGAGCATGTGCAACGGCGCGGGCGGCACGGTCTCCGCCCCGCCGGCCACGCACACCACGATCCACCTGGCGCAGCCGCCCACGTCGCAGGGCGCGGGCCTGTCCGGGCGGCCCCGGAACTGACCGGGCGGGACCGGCGGGTCCGGCCGGACCGGAAATAGGAAATCCCCCGAGCGATTGCGCTCGGGGGATTTCCCTGCGTATATTTAATGGTTCGCGACTTCGCATGGATCGGGTCGCGGAGAAGCTCAGTAGGCACAGTATATCCGGGCGGGAGCGGAATTGTCAAACACCGGGTTTCCAGACCATGAATTGAAGCGCGAACAGGAATTCATCGACGGGCTGTACGCACGCGTGGACGCGCTGCGCGGTGACACCGAGACCTCCGTCACACATGCCCTCGCCCAGGGCAACACGCCCATGCAGGCCCGCCTGGAGCGGGACATCCTGGTCGCCGAACGGTCGGGGCTGCTGGCCGCGCTGAACGCGGTGGACGGCTCGCTGTGCTTCGGCCGCCTCGATCTCACCTCGGGTGTCGTCCATCACATCGGCCGGATCGGTCTGCGCACCGACGACGCCGAGCGCACCCCGATCCTGATCGACTGGCGGGCGGACGTCGCCCGCCCCTTCTACCTGGCCACCGGCCACACCCCGATGGGCCTGCGCCGCCGCCGGCACATCACCACCGAGGAGCGCCGGGTCACCGCCCTGCACGACGAGATCCTCGACCTCGGCGACGACGAGCGCACCGGCCACGAGGACCCGACCGGCGACGCCGTGCTGCTCGCCGCGCTGAACTCCGCGCGCACCGGGCGGATGGGCGACATCGTGCAGACCATCCAGGCCGAGCAGGACGAGATCATCCGCGCCCCGCACCGGGGGATCATGGTGGTCGAGGGCGGCCCCGGCACCGGCAAGACGGCCGTCGCCCTGCACCGGGCCGCGTACCTGCTGTACGAGCACCGCGAGCTGCTCGCCAAGCGGGCGGTCCTGATCGTCGGCCCCAACCCAGCCTTCCTCGGCTACATCGGCGAGGTCCTGCCCGCGCTGGGCGAGACCGGCGTCCTGCTGGCCACGGTCGGGGAGCTGTACCCCGGGGTGAAGGCCACGGCGACCGACACCCGCGAGGCCGCCGCGGTCAAGGGGCGCGCCGCGATGGCGGACGTCCTCGCCGACGTCGTACGCGACTGGCAGGCGCTGCCCGATCCGGTGATCACGATCGAGCACGACCGCGAGGTCCTGATGCTCGACGACGGCCTGGTGAAGGTGGCGCGCGAGCGCACCCGTGAGGCGCGGCTGCCGCACAACGTGGCCCGGGAGCACTTCGAGGGGCACATCCTCAACACGCTCACCGACATGGTCGCCGAGCGCATCGGCACGGACCCCTTCGACGGTACGAACCTCCTCGACCCGAGCGACATCACCCAGATCCGCGACGAGCTCGCCGAGAACCCCGAAGTCTGGTCCGCCATCGACCAGTTGTGGCCGCGGCTGACCCCGCAGCGGCTGGTCGCGGACTTCCTCGCCGACCCCGTCGGCTACCTCCCCGACGAGGACGCGGCCGCCATCCGCCGCCCGGTGACCCGGGCGTGGACCGTGGCGGACGTACCCCTGCTGGACGAGGCGGCCGAACTGCTCGGCGTGGACGAACGGGTGGCGCGGGCGCGGGCCGAGCGGGACCGCGAGACCCAGGTCGCCTACGCGCAGGGCGTGCTGGACGTGTCCTACGCCTCGCGCACCTACGAGTTCGAGGACAAGGACGAGGAGGACTCCGAGGTCCTGTCCGCGCACGACATCATCGACGCCGAACGCTTCGCCGAGCGCCAGGAGGAGGACGACCACCGCAGTGCCGCCGAGCGCGCGGCGGCCGACCGCACCTGGGCGTTCGGGCACATCATCGTCGACGAGGCGCAGGAGCTGTCGCCGATGGCCTGGCGGCTGCTCATGCGGCGCAGCCCGACCCGCTCGATGACCCTGGTCGGCGATCCCGCGCAGACCGCCGAGCCGGCCGGTGTCGGATCGTGGGCGGGGATCCTGGAGCCCTACGTCGAGGACCGCTGGGAGCACACCCGCCTCGGCGTCAACTACCGCACCCCGGCCGAGATCATGGAGCTGGCGGCGGCCGTCGTGCGCGCCGAGAACCCCGGCTTCGAGCCGCCGAGCTCGGTCCGGTCGACCGGGGTACGGCCCTGGGTGCGCGCCACCGACGACCTGCCCGGCGCGGTGGCCGAGGCGGTCAAGGAGCTGACCCCCGACGAGGGGCGGCTCGCCGTCATCGCCCCGCGCCATCTGCACCGCAGGCTCGCCGCCCGGCTCGACGGGGTGACGGCCGGCGCGGAGCCCGACCTCACGCGGACCGTCGTCCTCCTCGACCCCCGCCAGTCCAAGGGGCTGGAGTTCGACTCGGTCCTCGTCGTCGAGCCGGGGCTGTACGGCACCAGCGACCTCTACGTCGCGCTGACCCGGGCCACCCAGCGGCTCGGGGTGCTGCACGCCGGACGGCTGCCGAAGGCACTGGCGGGCGCGCTGGCGGGCGAGTCGGAGGGCGCGTCGGAGGAGCCGCTCGCGGGGGACGCGAGCGACTGACGGGGCGACAGGAACAGGTTCGTACAAGAGCCGTAACAGTTCGTGACGCGATCACTGCGTGTGTACGGCCGGCGTGCGGTAAGCGTTGCGGTGTGACTACTCCTCCCCGTAAACGGGGTGGCTTCTCGCTAAGGGCGTTGAGCTTCGCGACGGACCAGCCCGGCCCGTAGAACGTTGACAGCTCCAACTGTGTCGGCGTGCGCGGTATGGCCGCACGAGACGCAGTGGAACTTCTCCTGTGCGGGCCGGTTCTCCTTGGCGGTGTGCCCGCATTCGGGGCACCGTCGGGAGGTGTTGCGGGGGTCCACGGCGATCACCTCCCGTCCGGCGCTTTCAGCCTTGGCGTGCAGAATCGTCAGGAACACCCCCCATCCGGCATCAGCGATCGAGCGGTTGAGCCCTGCCTTCGCGGCGCCTCCATTAGGCAAGAACGCACCCGGCCTGTCGGGGTCGGGCTTCGGCGTGGGTGCCCGGCTCATGTTGCGGATCCTGAGGTCTTCGTGCGCGATGAAGTCATGCTCACGGACCAGCGTGAGGGCGGTTTTGTGCGCGTGGTCAAGCCGCTGGCGTCGCACCTTGCCATGCAGGTCGGCGACCTTCTCCACGGCACGCTGGTGGTTGGCGGTACGATCCCTGGCCTTGCAGCGCGGGAATCGGGACAGGGCCTGTTGCGCGGCTTCGAGCTTCGCGGCAGCCTTCCGCCGGTGACGCGGGCTGGACACGAACGCACCGCCCGAGTCGGCAAGGAAGTTCACCAAACCCATGTCGATACCGACGGCACTGCCGGTGGCGGGCAGCGGCTCGGGCTGTGCCTGCTCCGCGGTCAGCACAACGAACCACTTACGGCCCTCGCGCTTGACGCTGACGGTCTTGACCTTGCCGGTCACCGGCCGGTGCTGATTGACCCTGACGTGTCCGACGCCCTGAAAACGGACGCGTCTGACCGGGTCATGCGGGCGTACTGTCCCAGCGACAGCCGTCCCCGTCCTTGGGAAAGACCACGGTGTCAAACCAGTTCACGCCCCGCAACCGCGGGTATCCGGGCGTCTCCCCGGCCTTGATGCGGCGGAAGAACGCGGCGAACGCCTTGTCGAGCCGTCGCAGTGTCGCCTGTTGGCTGGAGAACGACCAACGGCCCTGACGTTCCGGGTCGAATGCCCGGATGTCCTTGAGCTGCGCTGACTGCATTCCGTACTTGACGCTCGTCTTGGAGACGTGCCGGTAGGCGTCGCGGCGTTCCTGCAACGCGCCGTTGTAGAGCGAGCAGTGATCCCTCAGCATCTCGGAGAGGGCCTGGTCCTGACGGACGGTGGGCCGCATGAGGAACTTGTACGCACGGATCACGCAGCTCACCTCCTCCCCGACCGGCCCACCGGGCCTTGTGATCATCACAACGAATGGGAGGCCACTCGGTCACGCTTCCCTCAGGCGTACGCTCGTTCCCTCCGCGGGGTCCGGCTGACCACCGTGATGGGTCACCACGGTGGACGCCATGTCCCACCGGCTACGCCGGGCGCAGCCATACCGTCGCGAGTGGAGGCAGGGTCAGGTGGATGCTGGCCGGGTGGCCGTGCCAGGGGGTGGCGTCCGGTTTGAGGGTGTGGGGGTTGGTGAGGTCGGTGCCGCCGTAGGGGGCGGCGTCGGTGTTGAGGGACTCGTGCCAGGCGGGGATGTCGTCGGGGACGCCGATGCGGTAGTCGTGGCGGACGACGGGGGAGAAGTTGGAGACGGCGAGGAGGGGGGTGCCTTCGGCGTCGTAGCGGAGGAAGGCGAAGACGTTGTCCTCGGCGGCGTCGCCGACGACCCATCGGAAGCCGGCGGGGTCGGTGTCGCGCTCCCAGAGGGCGGGGGTGTGGCGGTAGACGGTGTTGAGGTCGCGGACCAGGTCGCGGACGCCCCGGTGGTCGGGTTCGGCGCCGTAGGCGGGGTCGAGGAGCCACCAGTCGGGGCCGTGGGCCTCGGACCATTCGGCGCCCTGGGCGAACTCCTGGCCCATGAAGAGGAGTTGCTTGCCTGGGTGGGCCCACATGAAGGCGAGGTAGGCGCGGTGGGTGGCGCGTTGCTGCCACCAGTCGCCGGGCATCTTCGACACCAGGGAGCGTTTGCCGTGGACCACCTCGTCGTGGGAGATCGGCAGGACGTAGTTCTCGCTGTAGGCGTAGACCATCGAGAAGGTCATCTCGTGGTGGTGGTACTTGCGGTGGATGGGGTCGTGCTGGACGTAGCCGAGCGAGTCGTGCATCCAGCCCATGTTCCACTTCAGGCCGAAGCCCAGGCCGCCGAAACCGCCGGGCCCCTTGTGGTGGGTGGCTCGGGTGACGCCGTCCCAGGCCGTGGACTCCTCCGCGATGGTCACCACGCCTGGGACTCGGCGGTACACCGTCGCGTTCATCTCCTGGAGGAAGTCGACCGCGTCCAGGTTCTCCCGGCCGCCGTGCACGTTCGGGATCCACTGGCCCGGCTCGCGCGAGTAGTCGAGGTAGAGCATCGAGGCGACCGCGTCCACCCGCAGCCCGTCGATGTGGAACTCCTCGCACCAGTAGATGGCGTTGGCGACCAGGAAGTTGCGCACCTCGCGGCGGCCGTAGTCGAACTCCAGGGTGCCCCAGTCGGGGTGGGCGGACCGCAGCGGGTCCTCGTGCTCGTAGAGCGGGCGGCCGTCGAACTCGGCCAGTGCCCAGTCGTCGCGCGGGAAGTGCGCCGGCACCCAGTCCATCAGGACGCCGATCCCGGCCTGGTGCAGCGCGTCCACCAGGTACTTGAAGTCGTCCGGGGTGCCGAGCCGGGCCGTCGGGGCGTAGAAGCCGGTGACCTGGTAGCCCCAGGAGCCGCCGAAGGGATGCTCGGCGACCGGCATCAGCTCGACGTGGGTGAAGCCGAGGTCCTTGACGTACGCCGGGAGCTGCTCGGCGAGTTGACGGTACGTCAGTCCCGGTCGCCAGGACGGGAGATGGATCTCGTAGACGGAGAAGGGCGCCTCGTGGGCGGGGGCCTGCCCGCGCCGCTCCAGCCACTCCTGGTCGTGCCACTCGTGACGTGAGGTGTCGATGACGGACGAGGTGTTGGGCGGGACCTCGGTACGGCGGGCCAGCGGGTCGGCCCGCAGTGTCTTCGAACCGTCGGGCCGGGTGATCTCGAACTTGTACAGCTCGCCCTCGCCGATCCCGGGCGCGAACAGCTCCCAGACGCCCGTGCCGCCGAGGGAGCGCATCGGGAACGCCGCCCCGTCCCAGAAGTTGAAGGTGCCGGCCACCCGCACGCCCCGCGCGTTCGGCGCCCACACCGTGAACCGGGTGCCGGTCACGCCCTGGTGGGTCATCGGCTGCGCGCCCAGCGCCGTCCACAGCTGCTCGTGCCTGCCCTCCCCGATCAGGTGCAGATCGAGGTCCCCGAGCGCCGGCAGGAACGCGTACGCGTCCTCGATGTCCTGGGTCGCCCCCTCGTACGCCACGAGCAGGCGGTACTCCGGAACCTCCCGCAGCGACAGCAGACCGGAGAAGAAGCCGTCCCCGTCGTCGTGCAGTTCGGCCCGCAGGTCACCGGCCACGACCGTGACGGACAGCGCGTACGGCCGGTACGCCCGGAACGCGATCCCGCCGGGCACGGGGTGGGCGCCGAGCACGGCGTGCGGCTCGTGGTGGGTACCGGCGAGCAGGCGCTCCCGGTCCCCCGCGTCCACGGCGGGGGAGACGGTGACCTCGCCCAGCGGCGCGGGGGCCTCCGGCGGTTCGGCGGCCGACGGGGCGGTGATCTTCTCGGCGGCCACCTTCTTGGGGGTCACCTTCTCGGCGGCGACTTTCTTGGCGGGCGCCCTCTTGGCGGTGACCTTCTTGGCGGCGGCCTTCGTCGTGGCCGCCTTTGTCGCTGCCGCCTTGGTCGTGGTCGCTTTCGCAGTGGTCGCTTTCGTCGTGCTCGCCTTTGCCGTGACGGCCTTCTTCGCGGGGGCCTTCTTGGCCGGGTTCTTCGCGGCGGTGGGCTTCGGGGCGGTGGTTTTCGCCGGGGCCGTCTTCGGCGGGACGGACGCCGGGGCCTTCTTCGCAGGGACCGGCTTCGTGGCGCCGGTCTGCGCCGCGGTGGTTTTCGCCGTGCCGGTCTTCGCGGGCGTGCTCTTCGCGGGCGTGCTCTTCGCCGCGCCCGTCTTCACGGCGGGTGTCTTCTTCGCGGTGGCCCGCTCCGGCGTCGTCTTCTTCGCGGCGCTCTTCTTCGTCGCCGCGACCGCCTTGGTCGCCGTGGTCTTCTTCGCCACTGCCTTCTTCGCCGTGGTCTTCTTCGCGGCGGCCTTCTTGGTCACGGTCTCCTCGGCGGCAGCCTTCTTCACCGCCGCCTCCTTCGCCGCTTTCCTGGGAGCGGTCACCTTCTCCGCGGCCTTCTTCACACTCTTCGCGGCTTTCGCAGCCTTCTTCTTCGGATCCGAACCGCTGGGCGTGGGCGGGGTCACGGGTGGAGCCTCCTCGACGGACAGTGCGTGTGCATGGGTCATGCCTGGCTCATACCTGGGGTCAGGTCAGGTCGGATGTCACGTACCGCTCTATCGCGGCCATCGGCACCGGCAGCCAGTCCGGGCGGTGCCGGGCCTCGTAGACGACCTCGTAGATCGCCTTGTCGGTCTCGTAGGCCCGCAGCAGTACCGGGTCGGTGCGCGGGTCCACGCCGCTGACCTCGGCGTATCCCGAGCAGTACGCGGCCCGGCAGGTCTCGGCCCAGCCGGACACCGACGGGCCGGCGGAAGGGGCGGAGTGGGCCGCGTAGTCGAAGGAGCGGAGCATCCCGGCGATGTCCCGGGCCGGCGGCTGCGGCATCCGGCGTTCGGTGAGCGGCTTGGACGGCTCGCCCTCGAAGTCGATCAGCGACCACTGTCCGGCGGGTGAGCGCAGGCACTGGCCGAGGTGCAGATCGCCGTGGACGCGCTGCGCGGTCCAGGTACGGCCCTCGGCGGCCAGGTCGGCCAGCGCCGTGAACGCGGAGTGCAGTCCGGCCGCGTGGGGCCGGAGCGCGGGTACCGCCTGCACGGCCGTCTCCAGGCGCTCGATCATGCCGTCGACCAGCAGCTGGAGCTGGGCGTGGCCGAGCGTCACCGTGGGCAGCGCCCGGGCGAGCGCGGTGTGCACCTCGGCGGTGGCGCGGCCCAGCGACCGTGCCTCCGCGCCGAAGTCCTCACCCTTGGCCAGTTCCCGCAGCGCCAGTTCCCATCCGTCGGTCGCGCCCTGCACGAAGGGCTGGAGGACGCCGAGGGTGTACGGCTCACCGGCCAGCTCCGCCCGCAGCCAGCCCGTCGGCGCGGGCACCCGGGGGCAGCCCTCCCGGGCCAGCGCCAGCGGCAGTTCCAGGTCGGGGTTGATGCCGGGCACGATCCTGCGCAACAGCTTCAGGATGAACGTATCGCCATAGACGATGGACGAGTTGGACTGCTCGGCGGTCATCAGACGGGGGACGAGCCCGTCCCGGATCTCCTGTGCCGCGTCCCGTTCGAAGCGCAGTGCGCCGATGCGGGCCCGCGTGCGCAGGGCCTCCAGGAGCAGTTCGGCGGGGCGGGGGTCGTGCAGGGCCTCGTAGACCGTGTGTCCGGCGAGCGGACCCTCGTCCAGGTGGCCGATCAGCGCGGGCGCCAGCCGGGGCGGCAGTGCCTCGCGCACGCCCAGGAGAAGCTGGTAGCAGTCGCCGGGATGGGGCGGGGCGCCGAGGGTGAGCGGCTGGTGGGCGCGGACCAGCAGGTGGTACAGGCCGAGCTTCCCCGTGGGCGGCAGCAGTTCGGTGGCCGCCACCAGGGAGAACCCGGTGACCGGACGCCCCTTGCCCGCGAACCAGCGCTGCCGGGGCAGCCATTCCCGCAGCAGTGGATCCAGCGACGCAAGGAGGCCGGGGCTGCCAGAACTTGCGGTGTCGCTGCGTATGACGACTTCCGACATGGCGTCGCGTCCTTTCCCCGGGGTGGTCGGGGTGTTACTGATGCGTGCCCCGGGCGGGACGGGAGAAACCGCCCCGCCCGATGCCTGTACGGCCTACACGGCGTCCTTGCGGAGCCTGAACCAGTAGAAGCCGTGCCCGCCCAGAGTCAACAGGTACGGCAGTTCCCCGACGGCCGGGAACCTCACCCCGCCGAACAGCTCCACCGGGTGCCGCCCGTTGAACGAGCTGAGGTCCAGCTCGGTGGGCTGCGCGAACCGGGAGAAGTTGTGCACGCACAGGACGAGGTCGTCCTCGTACTCCCTGAGGAACGCGATCACCGCCGGGTTGGACGACGGGAGTTCCGTGTAGGAGCCGAGGCCGAAGGCCGGGTTCTGCTTGCGGATCTCGATCATGCGCCGGGTCCAGTGCAGCAGCGAGGACGGGGACGCCATCGACGCCTCGACATTGGTGACCTGGTAGCCGTAGACCGGGTCCATGATCGTGGGCAGGTACAGCCGCCCCGGATCACAGGACGAGAATCCGGCGTTGCGGTCCGGGGTCCACTGCATGGGGGTGCGGACGGCGTCGCGGTCGCCGAGCCAGATGTTGTCGCCCATGCCGATCTCGTCGCCGTAGTAGAGGATCGGTGAGCCGGGGAGGGACAGCAGCAGGGCCGTGAACAGCTCGATCTGGTTGCGGTCGTTGTCGAGCAGGGGCGCGAGCCGGCGGCGGATGCCGATGTTGGCGCGCATACGTGGGTCTTTCGCGTATTCGGCCCACATGTAGTCGCGTTCCTCGTCGGTGACCATTTCGAGGGTGAGCTCGTCGTGGTTGCGCAGGAAGATGCCCCACTGGCAGTTCGAGGGAATCGCGGGGGTCTTGGCGAGGATTTCCGAGACCGGGTAGCGGGACTCCCTGCGGACGGCCATGAAGATGCGCGGCATGACGGGGAAGTGGAAGGCCATGTGGCATTCGTCGCCGCCGGACCGGTAGTCGCCGAAGTAGTCGACGACGTCCTCGGGCCACTGGTTGGCCTCCGCCAGCAGGACCGTGTCCGGGTAGGACGCGTCGATCTCCTTCCGGACCCGCTTGAGGAACTCGTGGGTCGCCGGAAGGTTTTCGCAGTTGGTGCCCTCCTCCTGGTAGAGGTACGGCACCGCGTCCAGCCGGAAACCGTCGATCCCCAGGTCCAGCCAGAACCGCAGCGCGGAGATCATCTCCTCCTGGACGGCCGGGTTCTCGTAGTTGAGGTCCGGCTGGTGGGAGAAGAAGCGGTGCCAGTAGTACTGCTTGCGGATCGGGTCGAAGGTCCAGTTGGAGGCCTCGGTGTCGACGAAGATGATCCGGGCGTCCTGGTACTGCTTGTCGTCGTCGGCCCAGACGTAGTAGTCGCCGTAGGGGCCGTCGGGGTTGTTGCGGGACTCCTGGAACCACGGGTGCTGGTCGCTGGTGTGGTTCATGACGAAGTCGATGATGACGCGCATGCCGCGTTGGTGGGCGGCGTCGACGAACTCCACGAAGTCGGCGAGGTCGCCGAACTCGGGCAGGACGGCGGTGTAGTCGGAGACGTCGTAGCCGCCGTCGCGCAGCGGCGATTTGAAGAAGGGCGGCAGCCACAGGCAGTCGACGCCCAGCCATTGGAGGTAGTCCAGTTTGGCGGTGAGGCCCTTGAGGTCGCCGACACCGTCGCCGTTGCTGTCCTGGAAGGAGCGGACGAGGACCTCGTAGAAGACGGCACGCTTGAACCACTCCGGATCCCGGTCCTTGGCGGGCGTGTCCTCGAAGGTGTCCTGGACGGGCTCGTTGACGATCATGTTGTGGGTGACCCTCCGGTCTGCGGGGTGGACGGTCGCAGAACCGTGAAGACATGCGCGGGCCGGGTGCCCGGTTCGAGACGCACGTAGTTGGCCCTGCCCCAGTGATAGGTCTCGCCGGTGAGCTCGTCGCGCACCGGCACCGACTCGTGCCATTCCAGGCCGAGTTGCGGCATGTCCAACGAGACCGTGGCCTCCTGGGTGTGGTGGGGGTCGAGGTTGGCGACCACCAGAACCGTGTTCGATCCCTGCCGCTTCGAGTACGCGATCACCGCGTCCTGGTCCGCGTGGTGGAAGTGCAGATCGCGCAGCTGTTGGAGGGCGGGGTGCCGCCGCCGGATTCCGTTGAGTTTGGTGATGAGGGGGGCGATGGTGCGGCCCTCGCGTGCGGCGGTGTCCCAGTCGCGGGGTTTGAGCTGGTACTTCTCGGAGTCGAGGTATT
>NZ_JAIHON010000040.1 GCF_021173675.1 Streptomyces lincolnensis
GCGAAGCTGAGAACTTAAGCGCCAGTAAACGGCGGTGGTAACTATAACCATCCTAAGGTAGCGAAATTCCTTGTCGGGTAAGTTCCGACCTGCACGAATGGCGTAACGACTTCTCGACTGTCTCAACCATAGGCCCGGTGAAATTGCACTACGAGTAAAGATGCTCGTTTCGCGCAGCAGGACGGAAAGACCCCGGGACCTTTACTACAGTTTGATATTGGTGTTCGGTTCGGCTTGTGTAGGATAGCTGGGAGACTTTGAAGCGGCCACGCCAGTGGTTGTGGAGTCGTCGTTGAAATACCAGTCTGGTCGTGCTGGATGTCTAACCTGGGTCCGTGATCCGGATCAGGGACAGTGTCTGATGGGTAGTTTAACTGGGGCGGTTGCCTCCTAAAGAGTAACGGAGGCGCCCAAAGGTTCCCTCAGCCTGGTTGGCAATCAGGTGTTGAGTGTAAGTGCACAAGGGAGCTTGACTGTGAGACCGACGGGTCGAGCAGGGACGAAAGTCGGGACTAGTGATCCGGCGGTGGCTTGTGGAAGCGCCGTCGCTCAACGGATAAAAGGTACCCCGGGGATAACAGGCTGATCTTCCCCAAGAGTCCATATCGACGGGATGGTTTGGCACCTCGATGTCGGCTCGTCGCATCCTGGGGCTGGAGTCGGTCCCAAGGGTTGGGCTGTTCGCCCATTAAAGCGGTACGCGAGCTGGGTTTAGAACGTCGTGAGACAGTTCGGTCCCTATCCGCTGTGCGCGTAGGAATATTGAGAAGGGCTGTCCCTAGTACGAGAGGACCGGGACGGACGAACCTCTGGTGTGCCAGTTGTCCTGCCAAGGGCATGGCTGGTTGGCTACGTTCGGGAGGGATAACCGCTGAAAGCATCTAAGCGGGAAGCCTGCTTCGAGATGAGTATTCCCACCCCCTTTGAGGGGTTAAGGCTCCCAGTAGACGACTGGGTTGATAGGCCGGATCTGGAAGGCGGGTAACCGCTGGAGGTGACCGGTACTAATAGGCCGAGGGCTTGTCCTCAGTTGCTCGCGTCCACTGTGTT
>NZ_JAIHON010000041.1 GCF_021173675.1 Streptomyces lincolnensis
GCCAGCGTCGACGGCTGGTTCGCCACGATGCCGACGACCTGGCCGTCCAGGCGGGCCAGCGCGCAGATGATGTTGCGGGCCCAGCGCTCGTGGACCTCCAGGTAGTCGCCGTCGTCGACGATCTCCTCGATGACCTTGGTCATGTCGTAGGGCCGGTTGCCGTCCGCTGGGACTAGGTCCAGCAGGACGTCCGAGCGGCGCTCCGGCGCGTCGGTGGCCTCCACCCGGGGCGGGTTCTCGCGGTTGTTCTGCGGGAGCATCGACAGCAGGTAGCGGACCTCGGCGAGGCAGGTCTCCTCGTCGTCGTAGGCGAAGTGGCACACGCCGGAGGTCTCGGCGTGCACGTCCGCGCCGCCCAGGCCGTTCTGGGTGATCTCCTCGCCGGTGACCGCCTTGACCACGTCCGGGCCGGTGATGAACATCTGCGAGGTCTCGCGGACCATGAAGACGAAGTCCGTCAGCGCGGGGCTGTAGGCCGCGCCGCCGGCGCACGGGCCGAGCATCACACTGATCTGCGGGATGACGCCGGAGGCCTTGGTGTTGCGCTGGAAGATGCCGCCGTAGCCGGCCAGGGCGGAAACGCCCTCCTGGATCCGGGCGCCGGCGCCGTCGTTGAGGGAGACCAGCGGGGCACCGGCCGCGATGGCCATGTCCATGATCTTGTGGATCTTCGTGGCGTGGGCCTCGCCCAGCGCGCCGCCGAAGATCCGGAAGTCGTGCGCGTAGACGAAGACCGTCCGGCCCTCCACCGTGCCCCAGCCGGTGATCACACCGTCCGTGTACGGCTTCTTCGCCTCCAGGCCGAAGCCCTGGGCCCGGTGCCGGCGCAGCTGCTCGACCTCCCGGAAGGAACCGGGGTCGAGGAGCAGTTCGATGCGCTCCCGTGCGGTCAGCTTGCCCTTGGCGTGCTGCGCCTCGGTCGCCTTCTCGCTCGGGCCGGCCAGAGCCCGCGCACGGATGTCGTG
>NZ_JAIHON010000042.1 GCF_021173675.1 Streptomyces lincolnensis
TGGAGGGCGGGGTGCCGCCGCCGGATTCCGTTGAGTTTGGTGATGAGGGGGGCGATGGTGCGGCCCTCGCGTGCGGCGGTGTCCCAGTCGCGGGGTTTGAGCTGGTACTTCTCGGAGTCGAGGTATTCCTCGCTGCCGTCCCTCAGGGGGGTGTTCTCGCACAGTTCGTAGCCGCTGTAGATGCCCCAGGTGGGGGAGAGGGTGGCGGCCAGTACGGCGCGGACCTCGAAGGCGGGCCGGCCGCCGCGCTGGAGGTAGGCGTGCAGGATGTCGGGGGTGTTGGCGAAGAAGTTGGGCCGCATGTAGGCGGCCGCCTCCCCGGACAGCTCGCTCAGGTACTCGGTGAGTTCCTCTTTGCTGTTGCGCCAGGTGAAGTAGGTGTAGGACTGCTGGAAGCCGATCTGGGCCAGGGTGTGCATCATGGCCGGCCGGGTGAACGCCTCGGCCAGGAAGATCACGTCGGGGTCGGTGGCGTTGATGTCGGCGATGACCCGTTCCCAGAACAGCACC
The DNA here is from genome assembly GCF_021173675.1 of Streptomyces lincolnensis. Classification (GTDB taxonomy): domain Bacteria; phylum Actinomycetota; class Actinomycetes; order Streptomycetales; family Streptomycetaceae; genus Streptomyces; species Streptomyces lincolnensis_B. The sequence goes on from NZ_JAIHON010000042.1 coordinate 511, forward strand.
GGTTTGGTGTGCGGGTTGTCCACCCGGAAGATCCGTACCCCGTGGTCCATCCAGTGCCGCAGCACCCGCAGCGTCTCCGCGGTCAGGCCGTCGAGGTCGGCGTCGAAGGCGATGGGGTAGATGTCCTGGTACTTCTTGGGCGGGTTCTCGGCGTAGGCGATGGTGCCGTCGGGGCGGTGGTGGAACCACTCGGGGTGTTTGTGCACCCAGGGGTGGTCCGGGGAGCACTGCAGGGCGAAGTCCAGGGCGATCTCCAGCCCCAGCGCGGAGGCTTCGGCGACGAAGTGGTCGAAGTCGTCCAGGGTGCCCAGGGCGGGGTGGATGGCGTCGTGGCCGCCCTCGGGGGAGCCGATCGCCCAGGGCACGCCGAC
>NZ_JAIHON010000043.1 GCF_021173675.1 Streptomyces lincolnensis
CTTGGCCGCCTGGAAGCATTCCTCGATCGCCCAGCGGGCCCCGGCAGCGCGGACGGTCTCCGACAGTGGAGTGTCCGCGGGTGCGTGCACCAGGTAGTAGGCGCGTTCGCCGTCGGTGAGGCTGCGGCGGATCAGCAGGGCGTCTTCGAAGCCGTCGTCGCGCTTGCCGGGCAGGGGGACCAGGGCCCAGGCGTATTCGCGCAGGCCGTGGCGCCGTCACCGGCGGAGCGGGTCTCCCAGGCGTGCTCGGGAAGGATCGCCGAGATGGTGCGGGCGCTCTGCCCGCGTGGCCCGCACCGGTGCCTGGAGGAGATCGCCAGGACGTAGCTCAGGTGCTGGTCGGCCAGCCAGCGGCGCAAGAGGGGTCCTGGCCGTAGACCTCGTCGCCGGTCACCCAGCGAAACGGCACCTTCGCCGCGACCGCCCGCTCCAGCATCGCGCGGGCCAGTGCGGGCATGGTGCGGAAGACGACCTCCTCGCTGATCCTCGCGTCCGCCCGGCGGGCCGGGTCCTCGGTCCAGGAGGTGGGCAGGTACAGCTCCCTGTCGATCAGCGCCCGCCCTCTCGGTGAGGCGTAAGCCAGAAACACTCCCAGCTGACAGTTGTCGATCTTCCCGGACGTTCCGGTGTACTGCCGCTGCACGCCGGCCGACCGGGTGCCCTTCTTGATGAAGCCGGTCTCGTCCACCGTCAGCACGCCGTCCTCGGCGCTCCCTTGCCCGCCGACGCGGCTCCGACCGACGGAAACGCCCACCGAACCGAGCATGGAGAGCGTCCAGACCGGCCGCCCACCGGTGCACCTCGTCAACCGTGACGTCCCCACCCATGCCCGGCTCAACGAACAGCCCAACCACCAGTCACACCAACTGCGGCTGCAGTA
>NZ_JAIHON010000044.1 GCF_021173675.1 Streptomyces lincolnensis
ACTAACCGGTCCCCTTAACGTTCCAGCACCGGGCAGGCGTCAGTCCGTATACATCGCCTTACGGCTTCGCACGGACCTGTGTTTTTAGTAAACAGTCGCTTCTCGCTGGTCTCTGCGGCCACCCCCAGCTCACACTGCAAGAGTGATCACCGGTGATGGCCCCCCTTCTCCCGAAGTTACGGGGGCATTTTGCCGAGTTCCTTAACCATAGTTCACCCGAACGCCTCGGTATTCTCTACCTGACCACCTGAGTCGGTTTAGGGTACGGGCCGCCATGAAACTCGCTAGAGGCTTTTCTCGACAGCATAGGATCATCCACTTCACCACAATCGGCTCGGCATCAGGTCTCAGCCACATGTGCGACGGATTTACCTATCGCACGGCCTACACCCTTACCCCGGGACAACCACCGCCCGGGATGGACTACCTTCCTGCGTCACCCCATCACTCACCTACTACAGGTCTGGTCCGTCGGCTCCACCACTCCCCTTTGCCCGAAGGCTCCAGGGCGGCTTCACGGACTTAGCATCGCCTGGTTCAATGTTTGACGCTTCACAGCGGGTACCGGAATATCAACCGGTTATCCATCGACTACGCCTGTCGGCCTCGCCTTAGGTCCCGACTTACCCTGGGCAGATCAGCTTGACCCAGGAACCCTTAGTCAATCGGCGCACACGTTTCTCACGTGTGTATCGCTACTCATGCCTGCATTCTCACTCGTCAACCGTCCACAACTCGCTTCCGCGGCTGCTTCACCCGGCAGACGACGCTCCCCTACCCATC
>NZ_JAIHON010000045.1 GCF_021173675.1 Streptomyces lincolnensis
CGCTTCTTCCCTGCTGAAAGAGGTTTACAACCCGAAGGCCGTCATCCCTCACGCGGCGTCGCTGCATCAGGCTTTCGCCCATTGTGCAATATTCCCCACTGCTGCCTCCCGTAGGAGTCTGGGCCGTGTCTCAGTCCCAGTGTGGCCGGTCGCCCTCTCAGGCCGGCTACCCGTCGTCGCCTTGGTGAGCCATTACCTCACCAACAAGCTGATAGGCCGCGGGCTCATCCTTCACCGCCGGAGCTTTCAACCACCACAGATGCCCGTGGTAGTGGTATCCGGTATTAGACCCCGTTTCCAGGGCTTGTCCCAGAGTGAAGGGCAGATTGCCCACGTGTTACTCACCCGTTCGCCACTAATCCCCACCGAAGTGGTTCATCGTTCGACTTGCATGTGTTAAGCACGCCGCCAGCGTTCGTCCTGAGCCAGGATCAAACTCTCCGTGAATGTTTACCCGTGATCGGGTGCACACACACGAGAGCGGAACAACCACCGGAATAAGATGGTCGTTCACAGCGTCCTCGCTGTATGTTTCTTCAAAGGAACCTCGTCCCAACCGGTGATCCGGCCGGAGACGGGGTATCAACTAAATCTGGCGTTGATTTTTGGCACGCTGTTGAGTTCTCAAGGAACGGACGCTTCCTTTGTACTCACCCTCTCGGGCTTTCCTCCGGGCG
>NZ_JAIHON010000046.1 GCF_021173675.1 Streptomyces lincolnensis
GGCCCTTGAGGTCGCCGACACCGTCGCCGTTGCTGTCCTGGAAGGAGCGGACGAGGACCTCGTAGAAGACGGCACGCTTGAACCACTCCGGATCCCGGTCCTTGGCGGGCGTGTCCTCGAAGGTGTCGTGAACGGGCTGGTTGACGGTCACGCGGGAGACCCTCCGATCTGCGGCGAAGCGGCCGGCCGTCGGACGTGGAACAGGTGCGCGGGTGCCCGGCCGGGCTCCAGCCGCACGTAGTTGTTCCTGGCCCATCGGTAGGTCTCACCCGCCAGTTCGTCGTGCACGGACAGGGACTCGTGCCAGTCGAGGCCGAGTCGCGGCATGTCCAACGAGACCGTGGCCTCCTGGGCGTGGTGAGGATCGAGATTGACGACGACCAGGACCGTGTCCTCGCCCGTGCGCTTGCTGTAGGCGATCAGCTGGTCGTTGTCCGTGTGGTGGAAGTCGATGTTCCTGAGCCGCTGGAGGGCGGGGTGCCGCCGCCGGATTCCGTTGAGTTTGGTGATGAGGGGGGCGATGGTGCGGCCCTCGCGTGCGGCGGTGTCCCAGTCGCGGGGTTTGAGCTGGTACTTCTCGGAGTCGAGGTATT
>NZ_JAIHON010000047.1 GCF_021173675.1 Streptomyces lincolnensis
GAGCTGAAGCTGCGCGGTGATCTGGTCGCGGTGATCCTGGCCGACTACCGGATGCCCCAGATGAACGGCATCGAGTTCCTCGAACAGGCCCTGGACGTGTATCCGGGCGCCCGGCGCGTGCTGCTGACCGCCTACGCGGACACCAACGCGGCGATCGACGCGATCAACGTCGTCGACCTCGACCACTACCTCCTCAAGCCGTGGGACCCGCCCGAGGAGAAGCTGTACCCGGTGCTCGACGACCTCCTGGAGGCCTGGCGGTGCAGTGACTTCCGGCCGGTACCCGCCACCAAGGTGGTCGGACACCGCTGGTCGGCGCGTTCGTCGGACGTCCGGGAGTTCCTGGCCCGCAACCAGGTGCCCTACCGCTGGTACTCGGCGGACGAGCCCGAGGGGCGGCGGCTGCTGGCGGCGGCCGGGCACGACGGGCAGCGGCTGCCGGTGGTGATCACCCCGGACGGAGCACCCCTGGTCGAGCCCGAGGCCCCCGACCTGGCCGCCCGGGTGGGTCTGGCCACCACGCCGACGGCCGACTTCTACGACCTCGTCGTCATCGGCGGCGGCCCGGCCGGGCTCGGTTCGGCC
>NZ_JAIHON010000048.1 GCF_021173675.1 Streptomyces lincolnensis
TCAGGCGGGGTGGAGGGCGGTGTGCAGGGTGGTGACGGCCTGGGTGATGGCGGCCTGGGCGGCGTGGGTTTCGCGCAGGGCGTTGAGCATGACGAAGTCGTGGATGATGCCCTGGTAGCGCACCGCGGTGACCGGGACGCCGGCTGCGCGGAGTTTGTTGGCGTAGGCCTCGCCCTCGTCGCGCAGGACGTCGGCCTCGCCGGTGATGACCAGGGCCGGGGGCAGGCCGGTGAGCTGGGCGGTGGTGGCGCGCAGCGGGGAGGCGGTGATCTGGGCGCGGTCGGTCTCGCTGGTGGTGTACTGGTCCCAGAACCACTGCATGCCGTCGCGGCGCAGGAAGTAGCCCTCGGCGAACTGGTGGTAGGAGCCGGTGTCGAAGCTCGCGTCGGTGACCGGGTAGAACAGCACCTGCTGGACCAGGTGGACGTCGCCGCGCTGTTTGGCCATCAGGGTCAGGGCGGCGCTCATGTTGCCGCCGACGGAGTCGCCGGCGACGGCGAGGCGGGTGGCGTCGAGGTTCTTGGTGGCGCCCTGGGTGGTGATCCA
>NZ_JAIHON010000049.1 GCF_021173675.1 Streptomyces lincolnensis
GGGTTGCCGTGTTTGCGGGAGGGCAGGTCGGCGTGCTTGGTCTGGAGCATGGCGAGGGAGGAGATGAGGACCTCGCGGGTCTCGGCCGGGTCGATGACGTCGTCGACCAGGCCGCGCTCGGCCGCGTAGTAGGGGTGCATCAGCTCGGACTTGTACTCCTTGACCATGCGGGTGCGCATGGCCTCGGGGTCCTCGGCGTCGGCGATCTGACGGCGGAAGATGACGTTGGCCGCGCCTTCCGCGCCCATCACGGCGATCTCGTTCGTCGGCCAGGCGTAGGTGAGGTCGGCGCCGATGGACTGGCTGTCCATGACGATGTAGGCACCCCCGTAGGCCTTGCGCAGGATCAGCGAGATCCGCGGCACGGTCGCGTTGCAGTAGGCGTAGAGCAGCTTCGCGCCGTGGCGGATGATGCCGCCGTGCTCCTGGTCGACGCCCGGGAGGAACCCGGGGACGTCCAGGAAAGTGACGATCGGGATGTTAAAAGCGTCACACATCTGGACGAAACGCGCAGCTTTTTCGGAGGCCTCGATGTCCAGGACGCC
>NZ_JAIHON010000005.1 GCF_021173675.1 Streptomyces lincolnensis
AGTACCCCTTGCCGGAACAGTTCCGCCGGACCGAGGACGGACACCCCCCGACCCGGCCCCGACCCACCCCACAACCGTAGGCGCTACGCACGCCCCCACCGGGGCCGCACAGCGCGCCGCAGGCATCCGACCACCAAGGAACCGATCATGAGACTGCTCCGCCCCCGCCCCACACCCCCACCCCCCTCCGCACCGGGAGACGTCCTCGCCGAAGCCGAGGGGCTGTGGCTCCGACTCGGTGCCCGTGACGTGCTGCAAGGCGTCGATGTCACCGCCCGAGCCGGCGAGGTGCTCACGCTGGTCGGGCCGAACGGGGCCGGAAAGTCGACGCTCCTCGGCGCCCTCGCCGCCGATCTCCCACCGGCCGACGGAACCGTTCGCATTCTCGGCCGCCCCGCCACGGAGTGGTCCGCGCCGGAACTCGCCCTGAGGCGAGCGGTGTTGCCGCAGTCGGCCGCCCTGTCGTTCCCTTTCGCGGTGGAGGACGTAGTACGGATGGGCCGCGCCCCCTGGGCAGCGGTGAACCCGGACGGCGACGACCGCGCCGTGGCGGAGGCGATGGCGGCAACCGAGGTGACACGGTTCGCCGCACGCCCCTTCTCCGCGCTCAGCGGCGGCGAGCGCGCCCGGGTCGCCCTCGCACGCGTGCTGGCGCAGCGCGCCCCCCTGCTCCTGCTGGACGAACCGACCGCGGCACTGGACCTCAAGCACCAGGAGCTGGTGCTGAGGGTGTGCCGGGAGCGGGCGCGAGCCGGGGACGCGGTGGTGGTCGTGCTGCACGACCTGGGACTCGCGGCGGCGTACGCGCACCGGGTGGCGATCCTGCACGAGGGACGCGTGGCGGCCGACGGCCCACCGCGGGAGGTGCTGAAGGGACGGCTGCTGTCCGAGGTCTACGACCAGCCCGTAGAGGTACTCCCGCACCCCCGGACAGGCGCCCTCCTGGTAACCCCCGAGCGGAACCTTTGAACCTCCTTTGACCGTCCCTTGGTGTCGTTTTTGAGACATGTACAGGTATGACTCAGGTAAGCCTCAGATAAGTTAGGCCAGCCTTGCCACACCGCGTGATACCCGTCACGCGGCTTTTCAGCCAGTCCCAGGAGACCGACGTGCGCCCCTCCAGATTCACCGTCATCACCGCCACCGCCGCGGTGGCGGCCCTGACCGCACTGACGGGCTGCACCGAGAAGAGCAGCGGCGGAAGCGGCGACCGCGTGATCGACGTGACGGCGACGGACAGCAAGTGCGAGGTCTCCAAGAAGGAGTTCCCGGCAGGCCACGTCGAACTGGCGATCGAGAACAAGGGCTCGAAGGTCACCGAGGTCTACATCCTCTTCCCCGACGACCGGATCGTCACCGAGCGCGAGAACATCGGCCCCGGCACCAAGCAGAAGGTCACCGCCGAGGTGAAGGCCGGCGACTACACGATCGCCTGCAAGCCCGGCATGAAGGGCGACGGCATCCGCCAGTCCGTCAAGGCCACGGGCGGCGGCACGGTGGCCCAGCGCGACCCGCGCCTGGACAAGGCCGTCGCCTCCTACCGGGCGTACGCCCAGACGCAGGCCGACGAGACGCTGCCGAAGGCCGAGGCGTTCGCGAAGGCGGTCAAGGACGGCGACATCGAGGCCGCGAAGAAGGCGTACGCGCCCTCCCGCATCGGCTGGGAGCGCACCGAGCCGGTCGCCGAGTCCTTCGGTGACATCGACCCGAAGGTCGACGTCCGCGCGGACGGCCTGGAGGCCGGCCAGAAGTGGACCGGCTGGCACCGCCTGGAGAAGTCCCTCTGGCAGGACAAGAAGATCACCGCGGAGGACAAGGCCCTCGCCGACCAGCTGATCGCCGACCTCAAGGACTGGCAGAAGCGGGTGGGCAAGGCCGAGATCACCCCGACCTCGATGGCCAACGGCGCCAAGGAGCTCCTGGACGAGGTCGCCACCGGCAAGGTCACGGGCGAGGAGGAGCGCTACTCGCACACCGACCTGGTCGACTTCAAGGCCAACGTCGAGGGCGCGGAGGAGTCATACAACCTCCTCAAGCCGGTCGCCAAGGAGAACGACCCCGCCCTGGTCACCGAGCTGGACAAGCAGTTCGCGGCACTGAACACGCTGCTCGACAAGTACCGCACGGACAAGACGTCGTACGACTTCACGTCCTACGACAAGGTCGGCGACGCGGAGCGCAAGGAGCTGTCGGACGGCGTCAACGCGCTCGCGGAGCCGCTGTCCAAGCTCGCAGCCGCCGTGGCCACGAAGTCCTGAGGCAGAGGCCATGACGGAATCAGCACCGAACCTGGGACCGAACCCAAACCCGGGACCGAACCCCGGACCGCCCCCAAACCCCGATTCACCCCCCTCCCGCCGCACCCTGATCACCTGGGGCGGCGCCGGCCTAGCACTCGGCGCCGCCACAGCCGGCAGCGCCGTGGCGATGACCCGCACCGGCGACGACATCACCCCGACCGCCGCCTCGACAGGCGCCGCGGTCGACTTCCACGGCCCCCACCAGGCAGGCATCGCCACCCCCGTACAGGACAGGCTGCACTTCGCCGCGTTCGACGTGACGACGGACGACCGTGCCGCGTTCGTACGGATGCTGAAGGACTGGACGGCCGCAGCGCGCAGGATGACGGCCGGTGAGACGGTGGGCGAGGGCGCCTACGGCGGGCTCGCCGAGGCACCCCCGGACGACACCGGCGAGGCCCTGGGCCTGAAGCCCTCGCGGCTGACGCTGACGATCGGCTTCGGACCGTCGCTGTTCGAGAAGTTCGACCTCGAGAACAGCCGCCCCGAAGCCCTCGTGGACCTCCCGCAGTTCGCCGGCGACAACCTGGACAGGAACCGCAGCGGCGGCGACCTGTGCGTCCAGGCCTGCGCGGACGACCCGCAGGTCGCGGTGCACGCGATCCGCCAGCTGGCCAGGATCGGCTTCGGCAAGGTCGTCATCAAGTGGTCGCAGCTCGGCTTCGGCAAGACCTCCTCGACGACGCCCGACGCCCAGACCCCGCGCAACCTGATGGGCTTCAAGGACGGCACCCGCAACATCGCGGGCACCGAGACCGACCGCCTGAAGAAGTTCGTGTGGGTGGACGGCAAGGACGGCCCCGACTGGATGACCGGCGGCTCGTACCTCGTCGCCCGCCGCATCCGGATGCACATCGAGACCTGGGACCGCACCTCGCTGAAGGAGCAGGAGGACATCTTCGGCCGCGACAAGGGCGAGGGCGCGCCCGTGGGCAGGGCGAAGGAGCGCGACGAGCCGTTCCTGAAGGCGATGCTGCCCGACGCACACGTCCGGCTCGCACACCCCGACTCCAACCACGGGGCGACCATCCTGCGCCGCGGCTACTCCTTCACCGACGGCACGGACGGCCTCGGCCGCCTGGACGCGGGCCTGTTCTTCCTGGCGTACCAGAGGGACGTACGCGAAGGCTTCATCCGGATCCAGCGCAACCTGGCGCTCGACGCCCTCAACGAATACATCCAGCACGTGGGTTCGGCGGTGTTCGCGATCCCGCCCGGCGTCCGCGACAAGGACGACTGGTGGGGCAGCACACTGTTCGGCAAGGAGGCCTGAGCGACCGTGTTCTCCAACTACCTGATCGGTCTGCGCGAGGGCCTGGAGGCCGGCCTCGTCGTCTGCATCCTCATCGCCTACCTGGTCAAGACCGACCGCCGGGACGCCCTGAAGCCGATCTGGATCGGCATCGGCGTGGCGGTCGCGCTCGCCCTCGGCTTCGGCTGCGCGCTCGAATTCGGCTCCCAGGAGCTGACGTTCGAGGCGCAGGAGGCGCTCGGCGGCTCGCTGTCGATCCTGGCGGTCGGCCTGGTGACGTGGATGGTGTTCTGGATGCGGCGCACCGCCCGGCACCTGAGGTCCGAGCTGCACGGCAAGCTGGACGCGGCGCTCCAGATGGGCACCGGGGCCCTGGTCGCCACCGCCTTCCTCGCGGTGGGCCGCGAGGGCCTGGAGACGGCCCTGTTCGTGTGGGCGTCGGTGCGCGCGGCCGGGGACGGCACCCCGCGCCCGCTGCTCGGCGTCGCCCTGGGCATCGCCACGGCGGTCGTGCTGGGCTGGCTGTTCTACCGCGGGGCGCTGAGGATCAACCTGGCCAAGTTCTTCACCTGGACCGGCGGGATGCTCGTCGTCGTGGCGGCGGGTGTGCTGGCGTACGGCTTCCACGACCTGCAGGAGGCGGACTGGCTGCCGGGCCTGACGAACAAGGCCTTCGACATCAGCGGGACCATCCCGCCGGACAGCTGGTACGGCACGCTCCTCAAGGGTGTGTTCAACTTCCAGCCGGATCCGACGGTCCTCCAGGTCACGGTGTGGCTGCTGTACCTGATCCCGACGCTCGCGCTCTTCCTCGCCCCGGTAGGGTTCGCCTCCGGGAAGGGGAAGGTGAAGGAACCTGATGAGCAGGGATCGCGGCCCTCGAAGGCTCCGCAGTCTTGACCGGAGCGCACTGATAGCGGCTTCACTGACCGCTTTGTCGTTGACGACGAGCGGATGCGTCGTGGTGCACGGAGAGCGGGAGGTGCTGCCCTCGGCCACGAAGGCGGAGGCCGCCGAGGCGCTCCGGCAGTTCACGACCGCGTACAACAAGGCGGACAAGGAGTACGACAGTTCGCTGGACTCCGACCATGTCACCGGCGCCCTCTCCGCCATCGACGCGGCCCGGCTGAAGGCCGGCGCCAAGAACAACCCGGGCGGCAACCCGAACCACACGCCGCTGGAGTTGTCGGACGCGAAGTTCACGATCCCCAAGAAGGCGGGCTGGCCGCGCTGGTTCGTCGCCGACGCGGCCGGCAACAAGGGCGGCAGCGCGCGCTGGCTGCTGGTGTTCACGCGCAACGGCCTGGACGAGCCGTGGGAAGCGGCGTATCTGACGCTGGTGGCGCCGGACAGGATCCCGGAGTTCAAGCAGGACAAGGACGGCTGGGCCGAGGCCGTGCCCGCGAACTCCACGGAACTGTCCGCCACGCCCGGCGGCTTGAGCAAGGACTACACCGCGTATCTGGAGAGCGGCGCCGGGGACGTCTTCGCGGAGGGTGCCCAGACCAGCGTGTGGCGCGCGGACCGGAAGAGGAACGCCAAGAAGCCGGGCCTGGCCACGCAGTACATCGACGAGCCGCTGTCCGGCGGCGACTACGCGCCGCTCGCGGTGCGCACGAAGGACGGCGGGGCGCTGGTGTTCTTCGCCTCACGGCACTTCGTGAAGCAGACGGCCTACCCGGGTTCCTCGCTCCCGGCGCAGACCTCCGACGTGCTCGCCCTGACGACCGGTGAGATCAAGCAGTCGCTCACCATGGAGATCGTCTCCAACCAGGTCGCCCTGGACCCGGCGAAGGGCGCGAGCGACGAGCAGGTGTCGGTGCTGGGACGGATCGAGGGGCTGACGTCGGCGCAGGGCTCGTAAAGGACCTGAACCTGAACCTGAACCTGACGCCTTGACGACGGGCCCTAGCGGCGCAGGGGCCAGGCCGCGTTCGTGTGGTCGGGTTCCTCGCCGGCGTAGCGGGCGCAGGAGTCGGTGAGGACTTCGAGGAGGGTCAGCGGGTCGGGCAGCGGGTGTTCGAGGCCGCGGACCCAGTGCACGCTGTGGCCGTCGTCGCCGGGCAGCCGGGCGGGCGGGACGAGGACGTAGGAGCCGCGGCAGTGCCAGCGCAGGCCCGGGTGCTCGTCCATCGTCTCGGGGTGGCAGTCCAGTTCGCACGGCCACCACTCGTCCTCGTCCTCGGGGGTGCCGCGGGTGAGGGTGAAGAACAGCAGCCGGCCGTCGTCGCTCTCGGCGACCGGGCCGACCTCGATACCGGAGTCGAGCAGCCGCTCCAGGGCCTGGCGGCCGGCCTCCAGGGGGACGTCCAGGACGTCGTGGACCATGCCGGTCGCGGTGATGAAGTTGGCCTGCGGCTGATGCCGGGCCCAGCGCTCGATCTGGGCGCGGTCGGTGGTCGACTGGGTCTGCCAGGCGAACGACACCGGGTGCCGGGCGGGGGTGGGACAGCCGACGCGGTCGCAGGAACAGCCGTAGCCGGGGGCGGGATACGCGGCGGGGGCGAGCGGCAGGCCCGCCTCGGCGGCTGCCAGCAGCAGGGGCTCCCGGCCGCTGTCGTCGGCGGCCTCCTTGGGGCGGCGGCCCCGCAGCCACTGGGAGAGTTTGCCCTGCCGGCCGGTGCGGCCACCGAACTCCGCGCTCATCAATCTCCTCGCCTCGCTGTCGTGCGGAACAGCATGCCCTATGGTCCCACCATCGTGCGCTTCGGGGGGCCGTAGCCGACAACAGGGGTACGTGGGACGCGGGGTGGCGCGCACCGGGATCGAGTGTCATTGCGCGCTTTATCGCGATTTACCGTCCTACCGTTGTCGGCATGGTCACATGGATCGTGTCGACGGGCCTGGCCGCCGCGGCTTTCATGGTCCCGTCGGCTCTCGTGGTCCCGTCGGCCCTCGCGGGGCCGGTCGGACCGATGCCCCTGGAGTGGGGCGGCGGCCCCCTGACGGTGGACGCGCTCCCCCGCGTCACCTACGTCGCCCATCGCGGCGGCGCCCGCGAGGTCCCCGAGAACAGCATGCCGGGCCTGATGGCGGCCTATGCGCGCGGTACGGCGCAGGTGCTGGACGCCGACACCCGCATGCTGCGCGACGGCACGCTGGTGGTGATGCACGATCCGACGCTGAACCGGACGACGTTCGCGGGCGGCGCGGTGGGCGGACTGGACGTGCGGGAGTGGCGGGGGATGCGGCTGCGGCCCCGGGCCTCGCTGCCGGGGAGCTGGCGGTCGGAGCGGCCGCCGACGGTGGCCGAGGTGCTGGATCGTTTCGGCGGGCGGATCGTGCTGATGCTGGAGGCGAAGGACCCGCGGAGCCTGGAGCGGCTGGCGGGGCTGGTCCGGGCCCGGGGGCTGACCCGCTCGGTCTTCGTCAACTCCAACGATCCCGCCGTGGCCCGGCACGCCCACCGGCTGGGCCTGCTCGCCCAGTTGTGGCGCTCGGCGGAGCAGCTGCGCCGGGACCGCCCCGAGCGCTGGCGGACCTTCGTCGACCTGCTCGACGTCGACGTCAACGCCCGGGACGCGGACCTGGTCCGGGCCGTGCGCTCGGGCATCCCCCGGGTGTGGGCGCACACCGTGGTGACACCCCGGCAGCGGGACCGGGCGCTCGCGCTGGGCTGCGACGGCATCATCACGGACGCGCCGGGGCGGCTGGCACGGGGTCCGGGGCAGGACTAGCGGGGCGCGATGCCGTGGAGGGCGTAGTCGACGAGGGTGTCGGTGTACTCGTACGTGATGGGACCCGTGTACTGCAGCCAGCGCTGGGCGAGGGGGGAGACCCAGAGTTCGAGGGCGATGCGGGGGTCGATGTCCTGGCGGACCTGGCCGGCGGCCTGGGCGGCGCGCACGCGGTCGACGTACAGCTGGAGCGAGGGTTCGAGGAGCTTGGTGATCATGACGCGGCCCAGTTGCTCGTTGACCACGCCTTCGGCGGCCAGGGCGCGGGACGGGATCTCGAAGCGGGGGTCCTTGAGCTGGTCGACGGTCAGGCGCAGGACGGCCTTGAGGTCGGCGGCCAGGTCGCCGGTGTCCGGGATCACGAAGTCGTACTCCCCGCCCGCCTCCCGGGACGCCTGCTCGCTCAGGTCGAGGAACGCCTCCAGCAGGACGTCCGCCTTCGACGACCACCAGCGGTAGATCGTCTGTTTGCCGACTCCGGCGCGGGCGGCGATGCCCTCGATGGTCGTCCTGGGGTAGCCGATCTCACCGACGAGGGCGAGGGCGGCGTCGTAGATCGCGCGGCGGGACTTCTCGCTGCGGCGGCTGGCGTCGGGGGTGGGCTGCGTGGCCATGGGTCGACGGTAACAGGGGGGTGAGACGGGGCGTCTCGCGACGGGGCGCCCGGAGACTTCTTTCGCCCCCGCCGCCCCTACCCGTCCCATCCCTGGGGGCTGCGCCCCCAGACCCCCTTGTCGGCCCTGAAGGGGCCTCGTCCTCAAACGCCGGACGGGCTGAGAAACCCAGGGGCGCGGGGCTGTGCTGAATATGCGGCTACCGCCGCGCGGGCGCGACCAGCCCCCACCCACCCACAGATCGGGGTCGAAAGGGCGGAGCCCCTGGCGGCGTCACCGCGGCGGCCAGGGGTCGCCCCAGGTGGCGTCCCTGGCGGCCTTGTAGAGGTCGCCGTGGCGTTTGGTGACCGTACGGCGGGCCAGGCGCTCCTCGGACTCGCACAGGTCCAGGAGTACCTGGCCCTTGCGGATCTGGGGGCGGCGGACGACGCGGGAGGGGGCCGGGTCGGTCGGGAGGCGGGTGGCGGCGACGTAGGCGAACTTCTCGTCCTCGTAGGCGAGGGAGCCGCCCTTGACCTGGCGGTGCAGGGAGGAACGGCTCACCCGGGCCGAGAAGTGGCACCAGTCCTCGCCCGGGACGATCGGGCAGGCCGCGCTGTGCGGGCAGGGGGCGGCGACGCGGAAGCCGGCGGCGATCAGGCGGTCGCGGGCCTCGATGATCCGGGTGTAGCCGTCGGGGGTGCCGGGTTCGACGATCACGACCGTCTGGGCCACGTGGGCGGCGGCGTCCACGACGGCGGTGCGGTCGGGGGGCGTGAGTTCGTTGAGGACGTAGGAGATGGTGACCAGGTCGGTGGGGGCGAGGGTGAGGGCCGTACCGATCCTCTCCCGCCGCCATGTCGCCTTCTTCAGGGCGGGGTTGGCGGTGGCGAGCTCTTTGCCGAGGGCCAGGGCGGGTTCGGCCCAGTCGAGGACCGTGACGCTGCGGGCGTCTCCGGCGTCCGGCCAGGTGGCTGTGGCGGCCCAGGTCGCGGCGCCCGTTCCGCCGCCGATGTCCGTGTGGCTGGTCGGGGTCCAGTCCGGGACGGTCTCCGCGAGCGCCTCCAGGGCGTGGTGGACGGCCTCGAAGGTGGCGGGCATGCGGTAGGCGGCGTACGCGGCGACGTCCGCGCGGTCGCGGAGGATGGGGGTGTGGGTGGGGGTGTTTCCGCGGTAGGTGGCGATCAGGCGGTCCACCGCCTGGGCGGCCTGTTTCGGGGGGAGGCCGTCGAGGAGGGTGGAGAGGCTGTGGCGCAACGTGTCCGCGGGGTCGTTCACCCGCCGATTCTATGGGCTGCGGGTGGGGGTGCGCGTCCTTCGGTTCTCGCCCCCGCCGCCCCTACCCGTCCCATCCCTGGGGGCCGCGCCCCCAGACCCCCTGTCGGCCCTGAAGGGGCCTCGTCCTCAAACGCCGGACGGGCTGGGAGTGCCTGGGCCGGGGTTCATCCTCGAACGCCGGAAGGGCTGAGAAACCTAGGGGCGCGGGGAACTGCGCGACCATCCCCCACCCACCCGCAGATCGGGGTCGAAGGGGCGGAGCCCCTGGGGATGGGACGGGTAGGGGCGGCGGGGGCGAGGAAACAAAGGGACGCGCAACCGGACTCGCGCCCCCTAAATCCCCCGCACCGCCCGCGCCACCCGTGTCCCCGCCGCCGCCCTCGGCCGGTTGTCCGCCGGCCGTCTCCTCGGATGGACCGTGTTGGCCAGCAGGACCAGGAACGTGTCCGTCGCCGGGTCGAGGACGAGGGACGTGCCCGTGAAGCCCGTGTGGCCCGCCGCTCCCCGGCCCGCGAGCTCGCCCATGAACCAGGGCTGGTCCAGGGCGAAGCCCAGCCCCGGTGGGGTGAGGAGGAGGTCGACGAAGTCGGGGCCGAGGATGCGGGCGGGGCCGTAGGAGCCTCCGGCGAGGAGGGTGCGGCAGAAGACGGCGAGGTCGCGGGCGGTGGAGAAGAGGCCGGCGTGGCCGGCGACGCCGCCGAGGGCCCAGGCGTTCTCGTCGTGGACCTCGCCGCGCAGCATGCCGCGGTCGGCCTTGGCCCAGGGCCGGCGCTGGTCCTCGGTGGCGGCGGCGCGGGGGCAGGGGCCGAAGCGGGTGGCGTGCATGCCGAGGGGGCGGGTGATGCCGTCGTGGACGAGGACGTCGAGAGGGCGGCCGGTGACGCGTTCGAGGACGTGTTGGAGGAGGAGAAGGTTGAGGTCGGAGTAGGTGTAGGTGCCGGGCACGCCGACCGGGGGCTCCGCGCGCAGGAGGGCCAGGCGTTCGGCGTCGTCGGCGCAGTCGTAGAGGGGGAGTTCGGGGCGTAGGCCCGAGGTGTGGGTGAGCAGTTCGCGGACCGTGATGCCGTACTCGGCCGCCGCTCGGAAGTCCGGGAGATACGCCCCGACCCTGGCGTCTATGCCCAGCGTGCCCCGCTCGATCTGCTGCACGGCGGCGACCGCCGTGCAGAGTTTGGTCAGGGAGGCCAGGTCGAAAGGGGTGTCGACGGTCATCGGGACACGGTCGGCGGGCGGTAGTTCCACGCCCGCGTCGGCCTCGGGGTCGTAGGCCGCGTACCGGACGGCCCAGCCCGTCGCCTCCTCGACGGCGACGACCGGGCCGCGCCCGGCGACCACCACCGCGCCCGCCGCCCAGGGCCGCTCGCCGTCGGTGAGGGCGCGGACGTCGGCGACGAGGTGGTCGAGCTCGTCGGGGTCGAGTCCGGCCCGTTCCGGTGTGCCGTCGCGCAGTCTCGGTGCGCTCAGCTCCCTGCTCCCTCCGCAGTCGCACGCTTGTTCCAAGGACGGCACATTCCCATGAAACAGGCCACCGCTACCAGTGCCGCCGCCAGTTGGACGACGGCCATCGGGACGGCGGTGCCCTCCCCGGCGACCCCGACCAGCGGGGAGGCGATCGCGCCGATGAGGAAGGAGGACGTCCCGAGCAGGGCGGCCGCGGAGCCGGCGGCGCGCTTGGTGCGCATCAGGGCGAGGGACTGGGCGTTGGGCAGGGCGATGCCCATCGCGGACATCAGCACGAAGAGGGCGGCGGCCATGGGGGCCAGTCCCACCTCGCCGAAGACGCCGGTCGACATCAGCAGCAGCGCGGTCGCGGCGGCGACGACGACGGCGAGCCCCAGGCCGAGGATCTTCTCCAGGCCGACCCGGCCGACCAGCACCTTGCCGTTGATCTGGCCGACGATCACCAGGCCGATGGAGTTCACCCCGAACAGCAGGCTGAAGGTCTGCGGGGAGGCGCCGTAGATCTCCTGGATCACGAAGGGGGAGGCCGCTATGTAGGCGAACAGGGCGGCGAAGGTGAAGCCGCCGGTGAGCATGTAGCCGGTGAAGGGCAGGTCGGCGAGCAGCCCCCGCATCGAGCGCAGGGCCTCGCCGACGCCGCCGGAGTGGCGCTCGGCCGGGGGGAGGGTCTCGGGCAACTTCGTCCACACGACGACGCCCAGCAGGATGCCGACGACCGTGAGGACGACGAACACGCCCCGCCAGTCCGTCACCCGCAGGATCTGCCCGCCGATGAGCGGCGCGACGATCGGGGCGACCCCGGAGATCAGCATCAGGGTGGAGAAGAAGCGGGCCATCGCCAGGCCGTCGTACAGGTCACGGGCCACGGCCCGCGCGATGACGATGGCCGCCGCGCCCGCGAGGCCCTG
Organism: Streptomyces lincolnensis; assembly: GCF_021173675.1. GTDB lineage: Bacteria > Actinomycetota > Actinomycetes > Streptomycetales > Streptomycetaceae > Streptomyces > Streptomyces lincolnensis_B. The sequence continues at coordinate 11,470 of NZ_JAIHON010000005.1, forward strand.
GAGCAGCCGGAAGGCGACCAGGAGCCCGACGGTGGGGGCGAGGGCGCACAGGACGGTGGCGACGACGTAGACGGCGAGGCCGGCCAGCAGCGGGCGGCGGCGTCCCCACCGGTCGCTCATCGGGCCGACCACCAGCTGGCCGAGCGCCATGCCGAGCAGGCAGGCGGTGAGGGTGAGCTGGACGGTGGCGGCGGGTGCGTGCAGGGAGTCGGTGACCTCGGGGAGCGCGGGGAGGTACATGTCCATGGAGAGCGGCGGCGTGGCGGTGAGGCCGCCGAGGATCAGCGTGACGAGCAGCCCAGTGCGGCGCACGGCTGCCGCCTTCTCGGCCCGGTGCGTCTCCGGTACGACCGTCTGTTCCACGTGCGGTGTCGATGGCCCGTGCGTCGACGCCCCCTGCTCGGGCATGTGCCCCTCCCTCTCCAAGAGATCCGCCCCCTATGCTCTCAGCTCGTACAGAGTGCCGAGGGTCACGTGAGCGAGGATGGGCCGGGATGACGGAGCAGAGCGTGCGCTGGGGGATCCTGGCGACGGGCGGGATCGCGGCCGCGTTCACGGCCGACCTGGTGGACCTTCCGGACGCGGAGGTCGTCGCGGTGGCCTCGCGGACGGAGGAGTCGGCGAAGGCGTTCGCGGAACGGTTCGGGGTGCCCCGGGCGTACGGCGACTGGGCCTCGCTCGCCGCGGACGAGGACATCGATGTCGTCTACGTCGCCACTCCGCACTCGGCGCACCGGGCGGCGGCCGGGCTGTGCCTGGAGGCCGGGCGGAACGTGCTGTGCGAGAAGGCGTTCACGCTGAACGCGCGCGAGGCCGAGGAACTGGTCGCGCTGGCGCGGGGCCGCGGGAGCTTCCTGATGGAGGCCATGTGGATGTACTGCAACCCGGTCGTCCGGCGCCTCAAGGATCTGGTCGACGACGGCGCGATCGGTGAAGTGCGCAGCATCCAGGCCGACTTCGGGCTCGCGGGCCCCTTCCCGCCCACCCACCGGCTGCGCGATCCGCAACAGGGCGGCGGCTCGCTGCTCGACCTCGGCGTGTACCCGGTCTCCTTCGCGCACCTGCTGCTCGGGGAGCCCACGGACGTGCTGGCCCGCGCGGTGCTGTCCGAGGAGGGCGTCGACCTCCAGACGGGCGCCCTGCTCTCCTGGGACAGCGGGGCGCTCGCCTCGGTGCACTGCTCGATCATCGGCGGTACGTCGACCACCGCCTCGGTCACCGGCTCGCAGGGCCGGATCGACATCCCGTACGGCTTCTTCCACACCGACCGGTTCGTGCTGCACCGGGACGGCCGGGACCCGGAGGAGTTCGCGGCCGGTCCGGAGGACGGGCCCCGGGGCAGCCTCAAGCACGAGGCCCGCGAGGTGATGCGGGCCCTGCGGGCCGGGGAGACCGAGTCCCCGCTCGTCCCGCTGGACGGCACCCTCGCGGTGATGCGGACGCTCGACGCGATCCGGGACCGCGTCGGCGTCCGCTACCCCGGCGAGACCGGTAAGACCGGTGAGACCGGTGAGACCGGTGAGACCGGTGAGACGGAGCTCACGCCGGCTTGAGCCCCGGCTCCCCCGCCTCCGTCACGAAGGACGCGGCCGTCGCGATCGGCGCGCCGGGGGTGAGCACGTACGGCACGGTCCTGAAGTCGGCCCGTGCCCGCTCCCGGTCCAGCGCGACGGTCACATAGCCGCGGCGGCCGTTGTAGAACTTCAGGTGCGGGTTGGCCCTCATGTAGGTGTCCCAGTTCGCGGGCCGGTCGGCGCCGTCCCGGCCGCTGGAGATCGAGGTCGCGACGATCTCCGTGCCGACGGTCGGGGAGGAGAGGTCGTCGGCGTCGTCCTTGATGTCGAAGGCGTACGCCGAGTGCACGTCCCCGCTGAGCACCATCAGGTTCTCGACACCGGCCGCCTTCGCCCCGTCCAGGACCCGGCGGCGGGAGGCCGCGTAGCCGTCCCAGGCGTCCATCGACACCCGTGACGGGGTGGTCAGGTCGACGTTCCGGCGCGCGAACAGGACCTGCTGCGGTACGACGTTCCACAGCGCCCGCGAGGCACGCCAGCCGTCGAGCAGCCAGCGCTCCTGGGTGGCGCCGGTCATCGTGCGTGCCGGGTCGTCGGACTCGGGGCCGGGGACGTGCGCGACATCGCCGTAGGCCTGGTTGGAGCGGTACTGGCGGGTGTCGAGGACGTCGAACTGGGCGAGCCGGCCCCAGGTGAGGCGGCGGTAGAGCTGCATGTCGGGTCCGGCGGGGCGCTGGGGGCCGCGCAGTGGCTGGTTCTCCCAGTAGGCGCGGTAGGCGGCGGCGCGGCGGAGCAGGAACTCCTCCGGCGGGACGCTGTTCTCGGGGATGTCGTCGGCGTAGTTGTTCTCGGTCTCGTGGTCGTCCCAGGTGACCACGAAGGGATGCGCCGCGTGGGCGGCCCGCAGGTCGGGGTCGGACTTGAACAGGGCGTAGCGCAGCCGGTAGTCCTCCAGCGTGACCGTCTCGCGGTTGAAGACGGCGGGCAGGGTGCGGTCGGTGTAGTTGCGCTGTCCGCCGACCGCGTTGACCGCGTACTCGTAGAGGTAGTCGCCGAGGTGGAAGACGATGTCGACGTCCTCCTGGGCGAGATGGGCGTACGGCGTGTAGTAGCCGTCGTGGTACGCCTGGCAGGAGACGGCGGCGAGGGTGAGCGCGGTGGAGCGGGTGCCGGTGGCCGGGGCGGTGCGGGTGCGGCCGGTCTCGCTGACCCAACCGCCCACGCGGAAGCGGTAGTGGAAGAGGCGGCCGGAGTCGAGGTGGCCGATGTCGACGTGCACCGCGTGGTGGAACTCGGGGTGGGCGATCGCCGTACCGCGTCTGGCGATGCGGCGGAACCGCTCGTCGTGGGCCAGCTCCCAGTGGACGAGGACGCGTTCGGCCGGGAGCCCGCTGTCGGACTGGTAGGGGGCGGGGGCCAGGCGGGTCCACAGGAGCACCGAGTTCGGCAGCGGGTCGCCGGAGGCCACGCCGAGGGTGAAGGGGTTGTCGGTGATCTTCGCGGCGTCGAGTTCGGCGGCGCTCGCCGTGCCGGCGGCCGGCAGGTTCACCGAGAACGCCAGCGCGGCGGCCGCGCCGGTGACGGTCAGAAAGCGGCGACGGTTCAGGTGGCGTGCGGCGGCGCGGAGTTCGGGGGCGTGCTGTGACTGACGGGCGTCGAGTGTCATCCGGTCCTCCCCTGACTGTTGGATGCCACAGGCAATTGGAGTGGCCGGGGACGACTCCCGATAGTCGTGAACACGACAGTCGGGTGGCGGACGGATGAGTTCCGTATGGCGGGCCCTCCCCTACGCTTCGGGCCCATGAATGCCATGCAAACTGCCAAGGATGCGAAGGTCGCGGTGGTGACCGGCGCGGGGTCCGGCATCGGCCGCGCGGTCGCCGTGGAACTCCTGCGCGCGGGCTGGTCGGTGGCGCTGGCGGGCCGGCGCCCGGAGACGCTGGAGGAGACGGCCGGGCTGGTGCCCGAGGGCGCCTCCCTCGCCGTCCGCACGGACGTGTCGCGACCCGACGACGTGGCCGCCCTGTTCACCGCGACCGTGGAGCGCTTCGGGCGCCTGGACCTGCTGTTCAACAACGCGGGGACGTTCGGTCCCGGCGGGGTGCCGGTCGAGGAACTGCCCTACGAGGCCTGGCGGCACGTGGTGGACACCAACCTCAACGGGGCGTTCCTGTGCGCGCAGGCGGCGTACCGGCTGATGAAGGAGCAGGATCCGCAGGGCGGCCGGATCATCAACAACGGGTCCATCTCCGCGCACACACCCCGGCCGCTGTCCGTCGCCTACACGGCGACCAAGCACGCGCTGACCGGTCTGACCAAGTCGCTGTCGCTGGACGGGCGTCCGTACCGCATCGCCGTCGGACAGATCGACATCGGCAACGCGGCCACCGACATGACCGAGCGGATGCGGACCGGCGCCCTCCAGGCCAACGGCGAGATCGCGCCCGAGCCCGTGATGGACGTCGCCGACGTGGCACGCACGGTGCGGCACATGGCGGAGCTGCCCCTGGAGGCGAATGTGCAGTTCGCGACGGTACTGGCGACGGCGATGCCGTACGTGGGACGCGGCTGAGCCGGATCCCACCGGTCACGGCGGATCGTATACGGCTCAACCTGCACAAGCGGAATTCGATCCTCCGCCGTAAACAGGCCGATGACAGGCTTATGCTCTACATCTCCTCCATAGGAGCTTCACACTTGGAGGAGATCGCCTCCGCGACCACGCCCGAGGGGGGAGGCGGCAGCCGTTCCCTCGCAGCGGGTGGGGGTGGACCTCGCGTGGGACCGCGAGGTACGCACCGGTGCGGGGAACGGCTGCCGCAACCATCGGCACGCGTGGCACATCGTGCTCCGACGGCAGCCCTACGGCCCACTCAGCGCCCCAGGATCCGGTCGACCTCGGTCATCCGGTCGGCGGTGAGCGGGCCCTTCTCCAGTGCGCCCGCGTTCTGTTCGGCCCGGGCGACCGAGCGGCAGCCGGGGATCGGGACCGTCCGCGTCCTGCCACTCTCCCCCGATCGCCCAGCAGCCGAAGCCGGGCGCGCTGACCTCGATGCCCGAGCGTCCCAGTGTGCGTGTGATCTCCATACCGGGGGAGGCTAGGAGGTGGAGTGCGCTCAAGGACAGGAGCACGTGCACGGATCCGGGCCGGCCTGGGAAGACACCACTCGGCGGCGCTCCCTACGATGTGCGCCGACACGTGAAGGAGTTCCATGGGCGTGGACGTGAGGGCATGGGCCCCGGCAGGGCAGCGCTGGGCGGCGCGGGCGTCGCTCGCGTCCGCCGGGCTGGCCGTGCTGCTGCCGGTCGGCTTCGGTGGTGTGACCGGACTGCTGCTGGTCGTCGCCGGACTGGCCGGAGCGGCCGTCACGGCGGCCGCGGTGTGGTGGGCACTGACCAACCGCGGCCCGATACGGGTGGTGGCGGCCGTGGTCGCCGTGGCCGTCCCCGCCGTACTGATCACGCTGTTCGCGGCGACCCTGTGGTGGGTGCTGCTGCTGTCGGGGGCGCTGTGGGCACTCGCCGTGGGGGCCGGGCGGCACGCGCTGCGCAGCACCGGGCTGCGCTCCCCGCGGCAGAAGGAGTACCGCACGCCCGCGCCGCGGCGCCCCTTCCTGCTGATGAACCCGCGCTCGGGCGGCGGGAAGGTCGAGCGCTTCGGACTGAAGGAGAAGGCCGAACGGCTGGGCGCGGAGGTGCTGTTGCTCGACACCGAGGAGCAGCAGGACGTCACCGCGCTGGCCCGGGACGCGGTGGCCCGGGGCGCCGACCTGCTGGGCGTGGCCGGGGGCGACGGCACCCAGGCGCTGGTCGCGGCGGTCGCCGCCGAGCACGGCATCCCGTTCATGGTCGTCACCGCCGGCACCCGCAACCACTTCGCCATGGACCTCGGCCTCGACCGCACCGACCCGGCCGCCTCCCTGGACGCGCTGAGCGACGGGGTGGAGCTGCGGGTCGACCTGGGCTTCGCGGGCGGCCTGCCCTTCGTCAACAACGCCTCGTTCGGCACCTATGCGGCCGTCATCCAGAGCCCCGCCTACCGCGACGCCAAGGTGGGCACGGCGCTGGACCTGCTGCCCGACCTGCTCACCCGCCGGGAGGGCGCCCGGCTCACGGCGTACGTCCGGGACACCGTCCTCACCGACCCGCACGCCGTGCTGATCAGCAACAACCCCTACCGCACCGACGATCCGCTCGGCCTCGGCCGCCGCCACCGGCTGGACTCCGGGGTGCTCGGCGTCCTCGGCCTCCGGGTGGACAGCGCGGCGGAGGCGGCGGTGCTGCTCCTGGACCCGGAGCCGAAGGGACTCACGATCACGACCGCCCGCGAGGTGGTCGTGGCCGCGGACCGCCCGGAGATCGAGGTCGGCCTCGACGGCGAGGCCCTGACCCTGCCCTCCCCGGTCCACTGCCACATCACCCCCGGCGCCCTGCGCGTCCGCGTCCCCCGCGACCGCCCCGGCGTCCCGGAGCCCGCGCCGCGCATGAACTGGCGGCGGCTGCGCAAGCTGGCGGCGTCGGTGGGGCGCACGGCTGTGCCGCGGCGGCCCGGGCGCCGTAAGACCCTTCTGTGATACGGGGCCTGTGACACGGCGCCTGTGATATGGGCCTGTGATACGGGAGTTCAGGCCTGGCCGGTCTCGAAGCGGGAGATCCTGCCGTCGTCCCCGACCGTGAAGTTCCACCGGGTGCGCATCTCGCCCCAGGTGTCGTTGCTGTAGCGGGCGAGGAGGACGCGGCCGCCCTGGGACTCGTTGTCGACCTCCAGGTGGCCGTGGGTGGAGAAGATCTCCCGGTCGGTCCACTCGTCGAGGTCACGGTCACTGCCGTCGTCCGCCATGGTGGCGCCGGGGGCGAGCAGCGCCTGGAAGGCGTCCCGGTCATGGGCGTTGACGGCCGCGACGAAGGCCCGGACGGCCGGGTCGCTGAGTTTGGCGGTCTGAATCGTCATGGCAGCCAGACTCACACCGCCCGCCGGGGCCCGCCACCCGAACGGCGGCGCGCGTGTCCCGGCCGGGTGTGGGGAGTGCGACGGTGGAGACCCGTGAGCTTTCCGTCCTATCCGGGAGTCATCGTGACCTCATACGACCGACGTGATCTGGGCCTGCTGCTGCTCCGGCTGGGCACCGGCGGAGTCCTGGCCGCGCACGGCGCGCAGAAGCTGTTCGGGTGGTTCGGCGGGCACGGCCTTGAGGGCACCGGCCAGTGGTTCGAGTCCGTCGGGTACGCGCCCGGCAAGGAGAGCGCCCTGGCGGCGGGGATGTCGGAGGCCGGCGGCGGGACCCTGCTGGCCCTGGGCCTGGCGACCCCGGCGGCCGGTGCGGCGGCGGCCGGGGCGATGGCGGGCGCCGCCGCGGTGCACGCCCCGAACGGCTTCTTCAACCAGGGCGGCGGCTACGAGTACGCGGCGGCCCTCGGCCTGACCGCGGCCGGCCTCGCCGTCACCGGCCCCGGCCGGCTCTCCCTCGACCACGCCCTCGGCCACGCGGTCGACCGCAACTGGATGGTCCCGGCCGCCTTCGCCGCCACGGGGCTGGTCACCGCCCTGGTCGTGGGCGCCCGCGCCAAGCGGCTGCGCAAGCGGGCGGACGGCGAGCAGGAGGCCCTGTTCGAGGAGACGTTCGACGAGTAGGGGCATACCGCCGGACAGCACCGGGTCGTGCGGGCACGGCGGCATGACAGGCTGCCCGCATGACTGATCGGGCCGCCCTCCCTGACCCTTCCGACACCTCCTCCGACGCCTCCTTCGGCACCTCCTCCGACACCTCCTTCGGTACTCCCCCCGACCTGTGGGGCTCCATCGACGGGCTGTGGGCCTGGCTGGAGGCCAACCGGCCGGCCGGCGACGACGCCCAGAGCCTGCTGATGCGCATGCTGAAGCTGTCGGAGGAGGTCGGCGAGGTCGCTCAGGCGGTGATCGGGGCGACCGGCCGGAACCCGCGCAAGGGCGTCACCCACACCTGGGAGGACGTCGAGAGCGAGCTGTGCGACGTGGTGATCACGGCCCTGGTGGCCCTGCGGACGCTCACCCCGGACACCCATGAGGTCTTCACACGGCATCTGGCCCGGGTGACGGAACGGTCACGGCCCGGCGGCCGAACCCCGCCGGCTCCCGGTCCGGCCGGGGCCGGGTCCTGGCCGGGCTCGCCAGGCCGAGCCGGGTCAGGAACCGCTGGAGGGTGAAGGCGGCCATGCCGAGGGCGACCGCGTTGCCCGGGACCTGGGACGGCTCGACGGTGAGGCCAGGCAGGGAGCCGGGCAGGACGTGGTGGGGCAGTTCGTCGCGCACGGCGGGCACGAGCCGGTCGGCGAGGGCCTCCGAGGCCCAGCCGGTGAGGGTGATGTGCGGGACGTCGAGCAGGTTGACCAGGTCCCCGAGGCCGGCGGCGAGATAGCGCCCGGTGCGCAGGACGAGCGCAGACAGCGCCGGATCCCCCGCGGCGAGGCCCTCGGCGACCGCCTCCACGAAGTCGCGCTGCCGCGGCTGCCGCAGCGTGGGGTGGCCCGGGTCGATCTCGGCGAGGGTCGTGCGCAGGCCGGGGGCACCGACGTACGCCTCGACGCAGCCGCGCCGGCCGCACCGGCACGCCCGGCCGTCCAGTTCCAGGAGCGTGTGCCCCCACTCGCCGGCGTTGTTGGTGATGCCGCGGATCAGCGAGCCGTCGAGGGCGATCCCGGCGCCGACCCCGGTGCCCAGGTTGACGACGGCCATGCTGTCCACGACGTTGCCGACGCCGAACCACATCTCGGACAGGATGACGGCCTTGAGCGGATTGTCGACGTACACCGGGATGGCGAGGCGCTGCTCCAACAGCTCCTCGATGTGGACGTCGTGCCAGTCCCAGTTCGGCGCGAAGACCGAGACACCGGCGTCGGGGTGGACGTGCCCCGGCATGCTCACCCCGACGCCGATGACGCGTTCCCGCTCGCTCTCGTCGGCGCCGAGAGCCCGGTCGACCGCGCGGACGATGCCGTCGACGACGTAGCCCGGGTCGTTCTCCTTCTCGTCCAGCGCGACCTCGGCGTGGCTGAGGACGTCGAGCGCGAGGTCGTGGACGACGGCGTCGACGTAGGTCTCGGCCACGTCGACGCCGACGATGCGGCCGCGGTCCGGGGCGATGGTCAGCCGCTCCTGCGGCCGTCCCCCGGTGTTGCGCTCCACGGCGGCGATGTGCAGGACGCCTCCGGACAGGAACTCGGTGACGAGGGTCGCCACGGTCGCCTGGCTGAGCCCGGTGTGCCGGGCGAGCTCCTGGCGGGTGGACGGCCCGAGTTCGAACAAAGCGTGCAGAACCTCGAACCGGTTCTCGCTACGAAGATCACGGGCCGTGTGCCGCGCCACCATGCTCCTTCAGCGGTCAGGGTCAGCTGTCAGGGGACTCCAGCCGCAGCGTACGGAGTTCCGCGCCCCCTGGCCCGGCGGCCCCCCGCACCAGCAGGGTCAGCCCGGACCAACCCGCGGGGATCCAGAGTACGTTCGAATCCCCGCCGGAGAAGGCCGGCCGGTCGCCGGCCCAGACACGGCCCACGCACTCCCCGCCGGCCCAGCCGGTCACCCGGATCCGCGACCCGTCCAGCCGTACCAGCAGGCCGTCGTGGGAGGGTGGCAGGTCGACGTCGAGCCATGCCTCCTCCCCCGGTTCCAGGGCCAGCGGCAGCCGGACCTCCGGCCCGGCGGCGGGCTCGGTGGCGAACCCGGTGAGCAGGTCGTCGTCCTGCGCGGAGCACGTCCAGCCGGTCACCGGGTCCAGGCCGAGCAGTTCGGCCCGGAGGCCGCCGCCGCTGGGGTGGTGCGGCACGGTGACCGAGATCCGGCGGGTCCCGGCGGGCAGCAGGACCCAGGGGTCCTCGGTGTGGACGGTGTACGGCTCGCCGTCGTCCACGCTCACCCGCACCGGCTCGACCACGCCCTTGAGGTGCAGTGCGCAGGCCGTGTCCGAGCGGATCTCGCGGCTGTAGGTGACGGGCACGCCGACCCGGGTGCTGCTCCAGCCGCCCAGCACGCGCAGGGGCGCCGGCCGGCCCGCCCAGTGGCCGTGCACCGACCACAGGGCGGAGACGTCCGTCGTCTCCCGGACCGTCCACAGCGTGCCGAGTCCGCGCAGCGCGCCGAGACGGAGGGCCGGCAGGCGCGCGTCGTCGAAGTTGGCGTGCCCCCAGATCTCCACGACGGCCTCGATCCCGACCGGCCCGGTCGCCGCGCGGACGTCGATCCGCTCGGCCGCCCCGAACCCGGCGATCGTCGGCCGCACTTGCCCGCCGATCGTCAGGTCGACGATGTCCGCCGCCCCGACGAGCAGCAGTTCGTCGACGCCGGTCAGTTCCGCCGTCGCCCGGTAGGTGCCGCGCCCCCGGTACACACCGAGCGACTCCAGCGTCGGCGGCAACTCGTGCCCGCCCGCGGCCTTCTCCGGCGCGGTCCCCGTCCGCCGCCGCATCTCGCGTACGGCGACGGGCGGCCTGGTGGCCCGCGCCGGCTCCGGCTCGTCAAGACGCACCGTGCCGTCCCGGTCCACCCCGTGCAGGCGTACGGCGTCCCCCGGTGCCAGCGCGACGAGGATCAGCCCCTCGACCGTCGCCCGCTCCGGCGCTCCGGGCACCGGTGCCGGGATCTCCACCCCGGTGCCGTCCACGACGACGGTGACCGGCACCTCGGAGGAGAACGTCAGCACGCCCTCCGACGCCGCCACCAGATCCGCGGACGCCAGGGTGAGCGTCCCGTCGTACCCCCAGGGCCGCAGGGGCACGTCCACCAGCATCAGCGGACAGGAGTCGGCGGCGACGGCGACGGGCACGCCGTTCACGACCGCCGTACCGGCCTCCTTGCCGAGATGCGGTACGGCGACGAGCTGACCGCCCTCGTCGAGGTCGAGGGCCGACGGTGACGAGCTGGTCGGGAAGTCGGCGGTGATCCCCACGCGCGGCAGGGCCGAGGTGGCGAGCGCGAGGCGCGGCCCGAGGACGTCGATGACCCGGGCGAGCAGTTGGCCCTCGGCGTACTCGGGGCGTTCGGCGCCGGTGGAGGAGACGTAGCCGCCGAAGTCGTAGCCGTGACTCATGAAGTTGCCGGGTCTGCCCCAGTTCCCGGTGGACGGGGTGTACCCGAAGTTCCAGCCGGACGACTGGAGATAGGGCGCGATCAGCGAGGCGCCGCTCGCCAGGAGCCGCCGCAGGGTGCGGTGGCGGCGGTTGGTCTCGGTGACCAGCAGGGGCAGGTCGCGCTCGGCCAACAGCTCGGCGTAGCGCCGTACTTCGGGTTCGATGTCCGGGGAGTCGTCGTCCGGGTAGAAGTTGGCCGCCGGGACGACACCCGGGACGTCGCCGGTGGCTCCTTCCAGGTCGCCCTGTCCGGAGCAGGCGATCAGCGGCACGGTGATGCCGTGGCCGAGGGCCTGGTCGCGCAGGGCGGTCACATAGGCCGTGCGGTCCTCGCAGTCGAAGAAGTCCAGCTCGTTCTCCAACTGCACCATGATCACAGGGCCGTTCGCCGGGTACTGGCGCTCGGCGAGGAGCGGCAGCACCTGGTCGAACCAGGCGGTGACCTGCGCGAGGAAGCGCGGCTCGTGCTGGCGCACCCGCAGGTCGGGATCGAGTCCCAGCCAGGCCGGCAGGGCGCCGCCGTCCCACTCGGAGCAGATGTAGGGACCCGGCCGTGCGATGACGTACAGCCCGGCTTCCCGTGCGAGGTCCAGGAAGGCGGCGACATCGCGGCGGCCCTCGAAGTCCCAGCGCCCCGGGGCCGTCTCGTGGAAGTTCCACGGGAGGTAGACGTCGACGCAGGTGTAGCCGGAGGCCCGTACCTGTGCGAGCCGGGCCCGCCACTGCTCCCTGGGGAGGCGGAAGTAGAACAGCGACGCGCACAGCAGGGTGCGCGGCCGGCCGTCGACCCACACCGACCCGCCGTCGAGCCGGACGGCTTCGATGGTCTGCGTACGGTTCACTTCACTCCCGCGCTTCCGCCGCTGATGTCCATTTCGTACAGGTACTTCTGGCCGATGTAGTAGACGATGATCATCGGCAGGGCGAGCAGGATCGAGCCGACCATCACCAGGTTCCAGGGCGGGGCCTGGCCGGCCTGCGAGGTGGCGGTGATGTACTGCACGCCCAGGGCGAGCGGCATCTTCGACTCGTCGTTGAGGTAGATCAGGGGGCCCATGAAGTCGCCCCAGGTATGGGTGAGTGTGAAGATGCCGATGGCGATCAGGACGGGCCTGAGCATCGGGAACATGATCCGCCGGTAGATGCCGAAGAAGCCCAGGCCGTCCATCATGGCGGCCTCGTCGAGCTGGCTGGGCAGCCGGGAGACGAACTGCCGTACCAGGAAGACGTTGAAGGCGTTGGAGAAGAAGTTCGGCACGATCAGCGGCAGGAAGGTGTTCACCCAGCCCAGGTCCCTGAAGAGGATGAACTGGGGGATCATCGTGATCTGCGTCGGGATCATCATCGTCGCGATGACGATCAGGAACATCGTGTTCTTGCCCGGTGCCCTCAGCCGGGCGAAGGCGTAGCCGACCAGGCCGCTGGACAGGACCTGCCCCGCCACCGAGAACAGCGAGATGAGCACCGAGTTGAGCAGGAAGGTGCCCACCGGCAGCTCGGTGCCGAACACCCGGGAGAAGTTGTCCCAGTGGAACTCGCGCGGGATGACGGTGAACGCGCCGTTGTTCACGGTGGCGTCGCTGGACAGGGCGATCGAACCGACGAAGACCAGCGGGGTGGTCAGGATCGCGGCGACGATCAGCAGGGTGCCGTAGGTGAAGGGGGTCGCGCGGAACGCCCGTACGGCGGGGGCGTCTTGGCGCTTCCTGCTCCGGCGCTCCTTGCCCGGTTGCTTCTCGCTGACAGGGGTCGCCAGGGTGGCCACCATCACTTCACCTCGGTCTCGTAGAACACCCAGCGCCGGGTGGTGCGGAAGGCGATCACCGTGAAGACCAGGATCACCAGGAACAGCAGCCAGGAGATCGCCGAGGCGTAGCCCATGTGGTAGTAGCTGAACGCCTGGTCGAAGAGGAACGGCACCATCGTCTGGGCCGCGTCGTAACCGGCGGGGTTCTTGCCCTTCGCTACGAGGATGTAGACCTGCGAGAAGACCTGGAACGCGGCGATCAGACCCATGATCAGGTTGAAGAAGATGATGGGTGTCAGATGCGGCAGCGTGATGCTCCAGAACTGCCGCATCCCGCTCGCGCCGTCGACCTCGGCCGCCTCGTACAGCTCACGCGGGATCCCCTTCATCGCGGCGAGCAGCAGCACGGTCGCGGCGCCCGCGCCCCATGTCGACATCAGGATCAGGGCGGGCTTGACCCAGGGGCCGTCGTACAGCCAGTTGGGGCCGGAGACGCCGAACAGGCCGAGGAAGTCGTTGATCGGGCCGTTCGGCGCGAGCACCATCCGGAAGATCATCGCGGTGGCGACCAGCGGGATCAGCGTCGGCAGGTAGATCAGGGTGCGGAACAGCTTGCGGGCACGGACCTGCTTGTTGAGCAGGTTCGCCAGCCACAGGCCGATCACCAGGCCCAGCGGGACCGAGATCGCCGCGTAGTAGAGGGTGTTCCACAGGGCCGTCCAGAACACCGGGTCGTCCGTGAGGAGCTTGGTGTAGTTCTCGAAGCCGACCCACCGGGGCGGGGTGAAGGAGTCCCAGTCGGTCAGGGAGTAGTAGATCGACGCGATCATCGGCCCGAGCAGGAAGACCAGGAAGCCGATGATCCAGGGCGAGATGAACAGGTAGAAGGAGAGGGCCTCACGGCGGCGCCGCTTGGAGAGCTTCTGCTTTCCGGGCTTGGGTGAGGCGGTCTTCTCCGCGGCCGCCGGGGCGGCCTTCGGGGCGGTCGAGGTTGCCATCGCCGGTCATGCCCCGGACTTGATGAGGGCCTCAAGGTCCTTCTGTACGGCGGTCAGCGCCTTCTTGGCACTGCGCTCCTTGCCGAGCCAGAAGTCGGCGAGCCCGTTGGAGATGGTGTCGATCATCTCGTTCCACTCGGGGATGAACGGCGCCCGGAAGACGAACTCGCTCGACTCGGCGAACACGCCCATGTCGACGTCGGTCTTCATCCAGGACGGCTTGAGGAACGCCTGGCTCTTCTGCACCTCCAGGTTGGCCGGCACGTCCTGGCCGGTGGCGATGATCACCTGCTGCGCCTCGGCGGAGGTGAGGAAGTCGATCGCCTTGAAGGCGTTGTCGCGCTGCTTGCAGGTGCGGGAGATCGCCAGTCCGCTGCCGAACGCCGACACGGCCTGCTTCTTGCCGCGCCACATGGGCGCGATGTCCCAGCCGAAGTCCACCTTCGTCAGACCCGACATGACCCAGAAGCCGTTGGCGTGGGTGGCCACCTTCTGGTTGGGGAACGCCTGGTCGCCGCCGATGTCGGGGCCCATGTCGGCGTAGTCCGCCTTGCTCGGCACCACCTTGTGCTTGAAGACCAGGTCGCCCGCCCACTGGAGCGCCTCGACGACCTCGTCGCTGTCGATCGCGGGCCGGCCCTGGGCGTCGATGATGGTGCCGCCGTTCTGGTACGCCAGGCTCCACCACTGCGGCCACCACTCGGCACCGCTGTATCCCCACACCTTCCCGGGGACCGTCAGCTCCTTGAACGCGTCGAGGGCGTCGTCCCAGGTCCACTCCGCGGTGGGGGCCTTGATGCCCTTCTTGTCGAACATGTCCTTGTTGTAGAACACGGTGACCGCGCCGGAACGGTCCGGTATCGCGTACGTCTTGTCCTGGTAGGTGTAGAGCGAGCCGACCGGCCCGAACCGCTGCCCGGCGTCGAGCTTCGCCGCCTTGGCCAGGTCGTCCAGGGGCAGCAACTGGTTCTTGCTGGAGTACGTGTTGACGCTCTCGGCGACCTGCATGATGTCCGGCCCGCTGCCGCCGGCGATCATCGTCTGGACCTTCTGCGGGTACGAGTCGTTCGGGATCAGCTGCAGCTTGACCTTCAGGTCCGGGTACTTCTTGACCAGCAGGTCGATGCGGGCCTGGTACGTCTTGCGGTCGGGGTCGCCGCCCCACACCGTCATCAGCAGCGGAGCGTCACTGGCCCCGCTCCCGGAGCCGCACGCCGTCAGCGTGATGACCCCCGCCGCGACTCCGAGACCCAGAAAACCCCGACGAGAAAACTGCGCTTTGTCAAGCGTCATGGCACTGTCCTTCTTCTTTGAAGCATGCACACGCCGTGGAGGTCGCCCGGGTGATCAGGCCGGACTTCGAATGGCGGTTAAAATAACCGTCGTTTTAAGACAGCGACAAGACCTTGTTTCCCACGGGTTTCAGTTGTTACCTGGGTGCGGCCAGCGCAAAAGTGGTCATCGTTACGATCGTTGCAGGTGGGACCCTCGGGGTCGTCACCCGGCATCCGGGCCGGGTGACGGGACGTTGCCCGGAGCCGCGACGGGCTTGCCGTAGGTGACGGTCGGCAGGGCGTCCGTGCCAGGAGTCGGGGCCGTCCTGGGGCGGGGGCGGGCGAAGCGGCGCATGGCGGGGACCTCGACGAGGACGTGCAGGAGCCAGGCCAGGCCCCAGGAGACGACGTACGCGGTGAGTCCCAGGGCGACGGCGACGGGAGTGCTCCACTGCCGGTGCTCTCCCAGCGCCACATGGCCGAAGTCGAGGATCTGCCAGTGCACCAGGTAGAAGGCGAAGGAGAGTTCGCCCAGCCGCACCACCGGTCGGCTGCGGAACGGTGAGGACAGGCCCTTCATGTCGGCCGTGGCGGCGGCGGCCACGACCAGGGCGATGGGGGCGCCGGTGGCCGCGACGAAGCTCCACGGCTCGGGCACGTTCGAGGCGAGGAGGTAGCCGCAGAACAACAGCCCGAGCGCCGGGTAGAGCCCGAGCCGGATCCACTTGCCCTCCAGGACGATCCGGGCCATCACCATGCCGAGCACGAAGTCCAGGGCGCGCACCGGCGGGAACATCTGGATGAACCACACCTGCCGGGCCGGGATCGTGTAGTACAGCGGCTTCGCCGGGAGGAGTTCGGCGACGAAGGGCACCGCCCACATCGCGGCCGCGACGCCCGCCGCCCACCACCACAGGTGCCGCGGGCGGATCCGGCCCACCAGCTTGTACAGCAGCGGGAAGCAGAGGTAGAAGAGCACCTCGCAGGCCATGGACCAGCTGACGAAGTCCATGCTGAAGGTGATGTCCATCGGCGGGAACCACGGATGGATCAGGAACAGGTTCGGGACCGCGCTGCGTGCCGCGATCGGGATGCCGAGTGCCAGCATGGCGAGGGCGGCGAGGGCCCAGGCGACCAGGTGGTTGGGGTAGATCTTCACGGTGCGGCGGCGGTAGAAGCGCCGCAGGGGCTCGTCCGGCTTGGCGACCATCGTCAGGATGAAGCCGCTGAGCACGAAGAAGAAACCCACCTGCATGGGGCCGGCGCGGCCCACGACCTTGTTGTACAGCTCGCCCACCTCGGTGTCCCCGAAGGGGAACTGGTAGGCGAAGTGGAAGAGGAAGACGATCGAGGCGGCGACGAAGCGCATGCCGTCGAGGGCGGGCAGCCACAGGGTGCGCGGGCCACTGCGCGAGAAGGCCATCGGGATCAGCTCCGTTCGAGGGCGGGTTGCGGGGTGGGCGCGGGCTCCGGAGCGGGCGTGGCAGGCGGGACGAGGACGACCCGGCCCTGGTGCAGCCGGTCCTCGATCAGCCGATGCCCGGCGGCCGCCTGGTCGAGGGGGAGGCGGGCGTGCACCGCGGGTCGCAGGGTGCCGTCGCGGAGCCGGCGGGTGAGTTCGGCGATTCCGTCGCGGTACTGGTGGGGCCGGGCGGCACGCCATGCGGAGAGGGAGAAGCCGGTGACGGCCTTGAGGGCGATGAGGTCCATGACGGACACCCGGGGGATGTCGGTGCCGCCGCCTGCCGAGCCGTAGAACACCAGGCGCCCGGCGGGGGCCAGGGCTCCCACACCGGCCAGCAGGGTGGCGCCGCCGATGCTGTCGAGGATCACGTCGACGCCACGACCGCCGGTCTCCTCGCGGACCGTGTCGGGCCAGTCGGGCCGGGTGGGGTCGATGACGGCGTCGGCGCCGAGGCCGGCGGCGAACTCCCGCTTGGCGGGCGTGCTCGCGGCGGCGAGGATCCGTCCCGCGCCGGCGGCCCTGGCCAGTTGGACGACGAGGTGGCCGATGCCGCCCGCGGCCGCGTGCACCAGGACGCTCTCGCCCGGGCGCAGGCCCGCGGTGGCCAGCACGCCCACCGCGATGGGCCCGGCGCCGGGCAGGACGGTCGCCTCCGCGGCGTCGAGTCCGGCGGGCACGGGGACGAGCGTGTCGGCCCGGGCCA
The DNA here is from genome assembly GCF_021173675.1 of Streptomyces lincolnensis. Classification (GTDB taxonomy): domain Bacteria; phylum Actinomycetota; class Actinomycetes; order Streptomycetales; family Streptomycetaceae; genus Streptomyces; species Streptomyces lincolnensis_B. The sequence continues at coordinate 28,270 of NZ_JAIHON010000005.1, forward strand.
CCATGTGGTCGGCGTAGGCACCCTCCATGAGGAAGGCGCCCACCCGGTCGCCGACGCGCACGCCCGTGGTGCCGGGCCCGAGGGCGGCCACCGTGCCGACGACGTCCCCGCCGAGCAGCAGGGGCAGGGTGGGGTGCCACATGGGGGCGGGGAAGGCGTCGGCGCGCATCTGGGTCTGGGCGAAGCCGACGCCGACGGCCTCGGCGGCGACGAGGACCTCGCCGGGTCCGGGTACGGGCGTGGGCAGTTCGCGGGGACGCAGGACGTCGGGGCCGCCGTACGCGTCGATCGGAACGGCGAGCATCCTGCTGGGTACGGCGGTCATGGTGTGTCTCCGTGTGTCTCCGTGTGTCTCCGGGACGGGGGTGTGGTCACCAGGGAACGGGGCCCTGTGCCGACTGGAAGGTGCCGGTCGGGCCGTCGTCGGGCAGCAGTGCCAGACGCAGTACGGCCTCGGCGGCCTCGGCGGGAGAGCCCGGACCCGAGTGGCCGTTGAGGTCGGTGGCGACATAGCCGGGTTCGACGGCGTTGACCTTGATGCCGTCGGGGCGCAGGGCGTGGGCGTACTGGAGGGTGACGGCGTTCAGCGCTGCCTTGGAGGTGCCGTACGCCAGGAGTTGGTAGGGCGCCAGGCGTTCGGGCTGCCGGTCGTTGACGGTCTGGGAGCCGAGGCTGCTGGAGAGGTTGACGATCCGGGGCGCCGGCGAGCGGCGCAGCAGCGGGAGCAGGGCGGTGGTGACGGTGACCACGCCGAAGACGTTCACCTCGTAGGTGCGCCGCAGGTGGTCGGCGGTGGCTTCCGGGACCGGGACGCCCGCGTCGAGGAGGACGCCCGCGTTGTTGACGAGGAGGTCGAGTCGGCCGGACGTCTCCTCGACGGTGGCCGCGGCGGCCTTCGCGGAGTCCGGGTCGGTGACGTCGAGGTGGACGTACCGGATGTCGGCGCCCTCGGCCGGTTCGGCGGCGAGTGCGGCGGCCGCGGCGCGGCCGCGTTCCTCGTCGCGGGCGGCGAGGAAGACCGTGGTGCCGAGGGCGCCGAGCCGGCGGGCCGTGTGCAGGCCGATGCCCTTGTTGGCGCCGGTGACCAGGGCGACGGTCGGGATGCGGGCGGGCGCGGTCATCGGGTTCCCCCGATCCGGGTGGCGGGGGGCTGTTCGGTGTAGACGGTGTCGTGGGCCTCGACGAGTTCGGCGATGCGGGCGCGGTCGGTGGGGCCGGGGGCCGCGAGCAGTTCGGCCAGGCCCTCGAACATCAGCTCCGCGCCGCCGGGCGTGGTCACGAAGAGCATCCGGCCCTCGGTGTCGCCGACGTTGCGGAAGCCGTGGCCGATGCCGCGGGGGCCGTAGACGACACAGCCGGGGCCGGCCCGGTGGAGGCTGTCGCCGACCTGGATGTCGTAGGCGCCTTCCAGGACGTAGAACACCTTGTCGGTGTGGCGGTGGTAGTGGAAGGGCGGGCCGCTGCCGGCCGGTGTGGTGACCTCGAAGAGGGAGAGGCGGCCGTCGGTGTCGTCGCCGCGCAGCAGGAACCTGCCCCGTTCGACGGTCCACTCGACGGTCTCGGCCTCTTCGGCGGACACGAACTTGGGGGGCGCGGGGGTGGAGGTGTGGATGTCGGTCATGATTCTCCGAGCGATCGGCCGATTCGGTTGCGGTTCGATTGACGTCGAACATTCCGATGATGTTGGAACACCGCGTCGAGGCGGAGTTATGCTCGCGTCCATGAGTGATGTGGTGTTTCATCCGCCGGTCGAGGAGCTGGTGCTGACCAAGGTCCTCGCGGCCTTCGCCGAGCCCGCCCGGCTGGCGATCGTGCGCGCGATCGCCCGCGCCGGGGAGCCCGGGGTGTCCTGCACCCAGGTCCAGCAGGACGCCGGCATCGAGATCGGCAAGTCGACGATGTCCCACCACCAGCGCGTACTGCGCGAGTCCGGTGTCACCCGCACCCGCATCGAGGGCTCCCGCAGGATGCTGACCCTGCGCCGCACCGACCTGGACCGCCGCTTCCCCGGCCTGCTGGACGCGGTGCTCGCCGACAGCGACGCGGTCACGGGGGCGCGGGCCTGAGAGCCGGTGCCCGGCGGGGCCGCGGTCACCGGCCGGGTCACCGTGACTCCAGCTTGAGAGCCGCGTAGCCGCGAGCGGCCGGTTCCCAGCGGAGTACCGCGTGCCCGGCGGCCGCGTGGACGTCCCGCCAGTAGCGCTGCAGGGGATCGGACTCGCTCTGGGCACGGGTGCCGGACGTGCGCAGCAGCCGGTCCACGGCCGTGACCAGGAGGTCGACCGCCAGGGCGTGGTCCCGCTGGGCGCGGGTGGTCCTCGCCCCGTCGGGGCGGCTCTCGTCGGCGTCGGCCGCGGCCCGGGTCAGCAGCAGCCGTGCGGCGTCCGTCTCCCCCGCCGCACGGGCCAGGGCGAGTTCCTCGGTGGCGGCGGTGTCCCCGGACATGCCGAGCCCTCCGGCGCGGGTCGCCCGGCGTGCGGCCGCGTTCGCGGTCCAGGCCGTCAGGGCGCCGTCCAGCGCACCGAGTGCGGGCGCCGCGAACGACAGGCCGCTCACGCTCTTCAGCGGCACCCGGTGGCAGTGCGCCTCCGACGCCTCGGGGCGCCCCGCCAGCAGCACCTCGCGGGCGAAGCTGTGCCCGTGCGGTACGAACACCGGCTCGGGCAGCACCAGCGTGTCGCTGCCGGTGCCGCGCATGCCGACGGTGAACCAGGTGCGCTCGATCTCGTAGGCGGAGCGCGGCACCAGCAGGAACCGGACCTCCCGTCCCCCGCCGGGCACCGGTACGGGGCAGCACAGCAGGGCGTGGTCCGCGTGGTCGATGCCGCTGAGGAAGGCCCAGCGGCCGCTCAGCAGCCAGCCGCCGGCCGCCTCGGTCGCCTCGCCGCCGGGCAGCAGCGCGCCGACGACCAGGGCGTCCGGGTGCTCCGCCCACACCGCGCGCTGTCCGGCGTCCGGCAGGAAGCCGGCCATCCGGCCCAGGGTCGCGGCGATCGACGCCACCCAGGCGGCCGACGGGTCGGCCGCGGCGACCTCGGCCGTGCTGTCGAGGAACCACCGGAACGTGCCCTGCGTGCCGCCCCAGCGGGCCGGCACGAAGTGACGCGCGAAACCGGCGTCGCGAACGGCCTGCGCCACCTCCGGCGTCGGCCGCCGGTCGGCCTCCGCCTTGTCGGCGTGATCCGCGGCGAGAGCGGTGAGTTCCGCCAGTCGGGCCGGGTCGGGCATCGGGACACCTCCTCAGAAGTACGGGCTCGATACGGCGGCCACGCTCGCGCCGACGGCTCGAACCCGCCTCGACGACGGCTAGGGCCCGTCTGGGGTGGGGATCGGGCGGTCCGGCGGTGGCAGGTGCCCCACTCCGTTTCGAGCCGCTCTCAAGGCGGCGGCCGGAGTCTGAGCCGGCCGGGGATCGCCCGGTGCAGGTCAGGCGAAAGGAAGACGACGCGATGCCCTTGTCCGACCTCAGGCGTGCCGGAGGTGTGCGGTGACCAGGCGTGTGGTGCTCACCGGCATCGGGGTGCGCGCTCCGGGCGGCTCCGGAACGAAGGAGTTCTGGGAGCTGCTGACCGCGGGCCGTACGGCCACCCGGCGCATTTCGTTCTTCGACCCGTCCCCGTTCCGTTCCCAGGTCGCCGGTGAAGTCGACTTCGACGCGCAGGCCGAGGGGTTCACGCCCCGCGAGCTGCGCCGCATGGACCGTGCCACCCAGTTCGCGGTCGCCTGTACCCGAGACGCCCTCGCCGACAGCGGTCTGCAGCCGGGGTCGGCGCTGGCCGGCCACCCCGAGCCGCACCGCCTCGGCGTCAGCCTGGGCAGCGCCGTCGCCTCCGCGACCAGCCTGGAGCGCGAGTATCTGGTGATGTCCGGCAGCGGCCGCGAGTGGGTCGTCGACCCCGGCTATCTGTCACCGCACATGTTCGACTATCTGAGCCCCGGCGTGATGCCCGCCGAGATCGCCTGGACGGTGGGCGCGGAGGGGCCGGTGACGATGGTGTCCGACGGCTGCACCTCCGGGCTCGACGCGGTGGGCTACGCGGCGCAGCTGATCCGCGAGGGCAGCGTGGACGCGATGGTGGCCGGCGCCGCCGACACCCCCGTCTCCCCGATCGTCGTGGCCTGCTTCGACGCGATCAAGGCGACCACGACCCGCAACGACGACCCCGAGCACGCCTCTCGCCCCTTCGACGGCTCCCGCAACGGCTTCGTGCTCGCCGAGGGCGCCGCCATGTTCGTACTGGAGGAGTACGGGTCCGCGCTGGCCCGCGGCGCGCACGTCTACGCCGAGCTCACGGGGTACGCGACGCGGTCGAACGCCTACCACATGACCGGTCTGAAGAAGGACGGCCGGGAGCTGGCGGAGGCGATCCGGGTGGCGCTCGGCCAGGCCCGCGCCGACGCCACCGACGTCGACTACGTCAACGCGCACGGCTCCGGCACCAAGCAGAACGACCGGCACGAGACAGCCGCCTTCAAGCGCAGCCTCGGACAGCACGCGTACGACGTGCCGGTCAGCTCCATCAAGTCGATGGTCGGCCACTCGCTGGGTGCCATCGGGTCGATCGAGATCGCGGCCTGCGCGCTGGCGATCGAGCACGGAATCGTCCCGCCGACGGCCAATCTGCACACCGCCGACCCCGAGTGCGACCTCGACTACGTCCCCCTCACGGCACGGGAGCGGCGGCTGAACACGGTGCTGACCGTGGGCAGCGGCTTCGGCGGCTTCCAGAGCGCGATGGTGCTGCAGCGTCCGGAAGGAGCGCGTTCATGACCGCGACGAGCGTCACCACCCCTGCCCCCGCCACCCGTGCCGTCGTCACCGGCATCGGGGTCACGGCCCCCAACGGGCTGGGCACGGAGGCGTACTGGAAGGCCGCGCTGGCCGGGGTCAACGGGATCCGGGAGCTGAGCCGGTTCGACGCCGGCCGCTTCCCGTCCCGGCTGGCCGGCGAGATCACGGACTTCCGGGCCGAGGACCATCTGCCCGGACGGCTGCTCCCGCAGACCGACCTGTCCACCCGGCTGACGCTCGCCGCCTCCGACTGGGCGCTGGCCGACGCGGAGGTGACGCCCGAGACGCTGACCGACTACACCAAGGGCGTCGTCACCTCGAACGCCACCGGCGGGTTCGAGTTCACCCACGGAGAGTTCCGCAAGCTGTGGACCGAGGGGCCCGAACACGTCAGCGTCTACGAGTCGTTCGCCTGGTTCTACGCCGTGAACACAGGGCAGATCTCGATCCGCAACAGCATGCGCGGGCCCAGCGCCGCCCTCGTCGGCGAGCAGGCCGGCGGGCTCGACGCCATCGGGCACGCGCGGCGCACCGTGCGGCAGGGCACCGACCTGATGGTCACCGGTGGTGTCGACTCGGCGCTCGACCCGTGGGGTTACGCCTCGCAGCTGGCGGGCGGCCGGGTCACCACCGTCGCCGACCCGGACCGGGCGTATCTGCCGTTCGACACGCGGGCGTCCGGATACGTGCCGGGCGAGGGCGGGGCCATCCTCGTCGTGGAGAACCCGGACACGGCCCGCGAGCGCGGCGTGCGACGCGTGTACGGCGAGATCGCCGGCTACGCGGCCACGTTCGACCCCGCTCCCGGCTCGGGACGCCCGTCCCGGCTGGGCCGCGCGGCCGAACTCGCCCTCGACGACGCGGGGGTGGCACCCGGCGAGGTCGACGCGGTGTTCGCCGACGCGGCCGGCATCCCCGAGCTGGACCGGGCCGAGGCGGAGGCGATCGCCGGGATCTTCGGTCCCGGCGGCGTCCCCGTCACCGCGCCCAAGGCGCTCACCGGGCGCCTGTACGCCGGCGGCGGCCCGCTCGACGTGGTGGCGGCGCTGCTGGCCATCCGTGACGGGGTGCTGCCCGCGACCGCCGGCACCGGCGAGGTGCCGGAGACCTACGGCCTCGACCTGGTCCTGGGAGAGCCCCGCGAACTGCCCGTTGGGACCGCCCTGGTGCTCGCGCGGGGCCGCTGGGGATTCAACGCGGCGGTCGTGGTCCGCGCGGCGCACCTCTGAGCCGGGCCCCGGCATCCCCCTCGTCCACTTCCTCGGTTCAACCCACCTGGAAAGAAAGCGAGTTCACACCATGAAGACGATGACCCTGGACGACCTGCGCCGCATCCTGCGCGAGTGCGCCGGCTCCGACGAGGGCCTGGAGGCCGGGGAGTCCGCCCTGGACACGGCCTTCGACGACCTGGGCTACGACTCCCTCGCCCTGATGGAGAGCGCCTCGCGGATCCAGAAGGAATTCGGTGTCGCCATCCCCGACGACGAGATCACCGAGGTGGAGACCCCGCGGGCACTCCTCGACCTGGTCAACGGCAGCCTGCCCGCGGCCGCCTGAGCCGGCCGGGGAGGAGAAAGCGCCCATGACCGAGCAACGTCTTCACCACACCGAGCACACCCTGACCGTGGACGCTCCGGCCGCCGAGCTGTACGGCCTGGCGGCCGACGTCACCCGGTGGCCCGCCCTGTTCGGCCCGAGCGTCCACGTGGAACACCAGTTGCGCGAGGAGCGGGCGGAACGGTTCGAGCTGTGGGCCGTCGTCAACGGCGAGGTCGGCAGCTGGGTTTCGCAGCGGGCCCTGGACCCCGACCGGCACCGGGTGACCTTCGCCCAGGTCCGCAGCCGGGCCCCGATCGCCTCGATGCGCGGCGAGTGGCTCTTCCGGGCACTGTCGCCGACGCGCACGGAGATCGTGCTGCGGCACACCTTCAGCGCCGTCGCCGACGACCCCGAGGCCGTGCGGTGGATCCTCGAAGGGCTGGACCGCAACAGCCCCGAGGAACTCTCCGCTCTGGCCCGGCTCGCGCTGTACGGGCACCCGGTGGACGACATCGTGTTCTCCTTCACCGACACGGTCCCGCTCACCGGGGCGGCGGCGGACGCGTACACCTTCGTCCACCGTGCCGACCGGTGGGCCCGGCTGCTGCCGCACGTGGGCCGCGTCCGGCTCACCACGCCCTCGCCGGAGGTGCAGGACCTGGAGATGGACACGGTGACCTCGGACGGCTCGGCGCACACCACACGGTCGCTGCGGGTGTGCAGGTCCGGCGAGTGGATCGCGTACAAACAGCTCGTGACGCCGAAGCTGATGCTGGGGCACAGCGGTCTGTGGACCTTCTCGGACGGGCCCGGGGGCCCGGTGGTGACCGCCCGGCACACCGTGGCCCTGGACCCGGCGGCGGTGCCCGAGGTCCTCGGCGAGCACGCCACGCTCGCCGAGGCCCGGGAGTACGTGCGCGAGGCCCTGGGCCGCAACAGCCGTACGACGATCGAGCACGCCGACGCCTACGCGAGCGCGCGGCGGAAACGACCCGTGGCCCGCACGGCCTGAGCGGCGCCCCCCGCTCGGGCTCGCGGGCACATGGGAAGGCCCGGTGGTCCACGGTGGACCACCGGGCCTTCCCATGTGCCCGGGCCGGTCACAGCAGGTGCGCGCCGCCGTCCACGGAGAGGACCGCGCCCGTGGTGTACCGCGACTCGATGAGTCCGTACACGGACTCGGCGACGTCCTCCGGCAGGCCCACCCGGCGCAGCGGCGTGCTCTCGCGGACGAGTGCGGCGATCGCGGTGAAGTCCTTGGTCCACGGGGTCTCGATGAGTCCGGGCGCGACGGCGTTGACCCGCACCTGCGGTCCGGAGGTGTTGGCCAGCAGCCGTGTCATGTGCTCGATGGCGGCCTTGCTCACGGCGTACGGGATGGAGCTGCCGGCGGGGCGGCTGCCCGCCACGGAGGAGATGTTGACGACCACTCCGTCGCCGGACTCGCGCAGGTGCGGCATGGCGGCCACCGTGGTGGCCCAGGTGCCGATCACGTTCAGGCCGAGGATCTCGCGCCAGACGTCCGCGTCGGCCGCCTCCAGGTCGGGGTGCGGGATCACCTTCGTGGTGCCCGCGTTGTTGACCAGGATGTCGAGCCGCCCGTAGTGGGCGACCGACTCGGCGACCATCCGGCGTGCCTCGTCCTCGCTCGACAGGTCGGCGCGTATGTAGGTCGCGTCGGGCAGCGATCCCGCGAACCGGCGCCCCGCGGCCTCGGAACGCGCCGAGTTGATCACCACGCGGATGCCCGCCGCGGCCAGCCGCACGGCCACCGCGGCGCCGATGCCGGAGGTGGACCCGGTCACGAGGGCCACGCGCTTGTCGTCGGTCATGGTGTGAACTCCTTCGGGTGGACGCCCGGGTGGGTGGTCGGGCGGGTGGTCGGAGGGATGTGCGGGGGGGATGTGCGGGTGGATGTGCCGGGCCCGCCGGGTGGTGGCCGCCATGCCTGAGCGCACCGCCGGACCGGGTCGCGGGCCGGCGGTGCGCTCGGGAGAGGGCCCCCGGGGGTGAGGGGCTCGGGCGGTCGGGCGCCGGGATGGGCGGCCACCGCCGGTCACGGGGACGGAGGTTCAGTGCGTCGTGCTGTGCACGGCGACCCGGCGCACGGTCAGGCGGACGCCCTGGCCGTGCGGGCGGGCCGCCATCGTGGTCAGACCGACGGCGAGTTGCCGCGGGGTCGCCCGGCGCTCCTCGCCGGGCACCTCCCACAGCACGTGGACCCCGTCGTACTGCTGCCGGCCCAGGTCGCCGACGGTCAGCGCGCGGATCCCGTCGACCGCCCAGTGGACGACGCCCGCCGCGGGGTCGTAGGTCAGCGCGCAGTGGTGCGGTCGGCCCGGTCGTACGTCGGCCAGCGGTACGGCGACGGAGAACGCGCGGTCGCCGGTGCCGGGGCGCGGCAGCCTTTCGTAGAGGGCGTACACGGCGCTGCCGGTGAGGCAGAGGTCGAAGACCATGCCGGTCTCCCGGTCGAAGGTCATCAGCGCGCCCGCACCCCGTCGGACGTCCTCGGCCGGATCGGCGGCGGCGCCGGACGCGGGTGCGCCACAGGTGCCGTAGGCACGCACCGCGAGTTCGGCCTCGACGGTCAGGGTCCGGTCCGGGGGCGTGTCGAAGCCGGGGGCACCGGATGACGCGGTGGCCTGGAGGTAGGCGGTCCAGCGCAGGAAGGCATCCGCCGGTTCGGGGCCCTCGGGCAGCGTGAACGCGGGTTCCCCGGTGCGCGGATGGACCCCCTTGGGCACGACCACCAGACCGTCGGCGGTGCGGACGGCGACGCCGTCGCCGCCCGCCCCGATGTGGGTGTCGCGCGGCCGCCAGGTCGCGTCCGGGCGACCGTGGTCCAGTCCGTGGGCGAAGTCGTCGTGGAAGAGCAACTGCCGCTGTGCGCCGGTCTGTACAGTCATCGTGCCGTCCTTCCGTCTCCCGCCGCGACGGGCGCCGGGCTCAGTAGTTCCCCAGGCCGCCGCAGACGTTGAGGGCCTGCGCGGTGACGGCGGCGGCGTCGTCACCGACCAGGTACTCGACCATCGCGGCGACCTCGCGGGTCTCCACGTAGCGGCCGAGCGGGACCCGGTTGGTGATGCGGTCGAACGTCTCCTCCTCGCTGACCTGCCAGATCCCCGCGTAGTGGGTGCGCACCCGTTCGGCCATGGGCGTCTCGACGAAGCCGGGGCAGACGGCGTTGACGGTGATACCGGTGCGGGCGAGTTCCAGGCCGAGCGCCTTGGTGAAGCCGACCACGCCGTGCTTGGAGGCGGAGTAGGGGGCGGCGTGCACGACGCCCTGCTTGCCGCCGGTGGAGGCGATGTTGACGATCCGGCCGCGTTCCCTGCCGAGCATGCCTCCGGTGGTCAGCACCTCCTTCGTCATCAGGAAGACGCTGTTGAGGTTGGTGTTGATCACGTCGAGCCACAGCTCGTCGGGGACCTCGTGGGTGGCTCCCCCGCCGCTGCGGCCGGCGTTGTTGACCAGGATGTCCACCGGGCCGTAGCGCTCCACGGCCGCCCGGACGTAGGAGCGGATCTGCGCGGGGTCGGCCACGTCGCACACCGTGCCGTCGACGTCGTACCCCTTCTCCTGGAGCGACTTGACGGTGTCGGTGAGCTGCTCCTGGTTGCGGGCGCACAGATACACGCGGGCGCCCAGTCCGGCGAGCCGGCTCGCCACCTCCAGGCCGATCCCGCTCGTCGCACCGGTGACCAGGGCCACCGGACGCGCTGACTGGCTCATGCTGCCTCCTCCTCGTGCGGTCCGCGTCTCGCGGTCTGCGTCTCGCAGCCTGCGCGGGAGCTCTCGAAGAGGGCTCGAAGAGTCCTTGACCGCCGGTCCTCCAGCCGGGTTCGAGGGGCGGGGACGAACGTGGGTCGCCGTTCGCGCCCCTCACACCCGCCCAGGAGGAACCATGACCAGCACGGAGACGGCCGTGACCGGCGGCTACACGCCGGCGGACCGCGCCGCACAGGTGACGCCGGAGCTGTACGCGCGCGTCCAGCACTTCTACGCCCACCAGATGCAGGCCCTCGACTCGCTCCGGTTCGAGGACTACGCGGCGACCTTCACCGAGGACGGCACGTTCCAGCACTCGCCGGGCGTGGAGCCGGCGCGCACCCGGCCCGGGATCGTGGCGGAACTGGTCGAGTTCCACCAGCGGTTCGACGGCGACCCGGTGCAGCGCCGGCACTGGTTCGGCCACATCGCCCTGGTCCCCGCACCGGACGGCGCCCTGCTGGCCACGACCTACGCCCTCGTGGTGACGGTCCGCCCCGGCGGCAGGCCGGAGATCGCCCCGAGCTGCGTCGTGCACGACGTCCTGGTGGTGACGTCCGACGGCACGATCCGCACCCGGTCCCGCCGGATCACCCACGACCAGATGTTCTGATGCGGGAGCGAGGGACGGCCCGGGAGACGGCACCGGTGGCACGGGGGCGGGCTTCTGAGACGGTGCTCGGTGCCGGGCGGCCGTCTGCCCGGCTGGGCCGGGAGCTGGTCGCGGTGCGCTCCGGCGGGCGGATGGTACGGCTCGACACGCCCACGCTGCTGGTGCGGGCGGTCGGGCGGCGGGACGTGTCCCTCGCGCTCGCCCACGCCGTGAGCGCGCTCGCCTGCGCCGCCGTGGACCTGCACGGGACGCGGGAGCAACGGACGGCCGCGGCCCGGACCGTCCTCGACGGCGGCCGCCTCGCGCTGCTCCTGCCCGACGCGACGCCGGCCGCGCACCGAACGGACGGCCCCGCCACCGCGACGCGCCTCCCGCCCCGCGGCGAGGAGGCCGACGCCCACGTCACGTTCACCGAGGACATGGCCGACGGCTCGCTCACGGCCGTGATGGCCGGAACCATGCTGGGACCGCCCGGTCAGGGAGCCCGGGTGCTGCTGGACGCCCTGCGATTCGGGTGGCCGTTGCTCGTGTCCGTGGGTGTCGGCGCGGCCGACGCCGTGCTGCGGGGCGTGGTCGGGGCGGCCGGGGTCGCGGGCGTCCGGTCGCTCGGGTCCTCGCTCGCCCGGCGTGCCGTGACGGACGCCTGTGCCGACCTGCTCGTCACGGACTGCCTGGTGACGGTCGCCGTACGCGCGTTGCACCTGGCGCCCGAGCACACGGCTTTCCTGTCGGCCGCCGCCCGGCACCTCGGGCCCCGCCTGCTGCGGGAAGGCGCCGAGGGGCTCCTCCCGGTCCTCGGCCCGCACGCCCACAGCACGCACGGCGAGTTCGGCGCGCTGCACGGCCGCCTGCGGACGCTGACCGCGCCGACGTCGTACGGGCCGGGCGGTCTGGACGTGCTCACGGCCCTTGTGACCCGGCCCGGGCGGCACGCGCCCCCCGTCCCGGACGGCGTCCACGTGCCCGGCGGCCCGCTGCCACCGCCGGTCGCCGTACCGGTCACGGCCACCGCCCGGCCCGGTCTCCGGCTCCACGCCGAGGACGTGTCCGGACCCCTCGGCGCACTCGTACGCCTGCTCGCCCACGAAGCCGCCCTGGTACGCGCGGAGTTCCGCACCGGGCGGGCTGCGGGGTCCGCGCCGGTCTCCCGGGCGGCGGCCGACCGGTACGCCCTGCTGCACGCGGCCGCGTGCTGCCTCGGCGTGGCCCGCACCGCCGACCCGGACTTCCTCGGCACCCCGCACTGGCTGACCGCCGCCCTGTCCCGGGTCGTACGCCGCCTCGGCCTGCCCCTGCCGCAGGGCACCGAGGAATCCGTCGACGCGGTGTACGAGGAGGCCCTGACCCGCTGCCGCGACGGCGTCGCCCTCGACCTGTACGCCGGGCGGTGGCCGTGACCCCCGCCCTCACGCCCGTCCGTGCCACCGGTCCCGACGGACCCTGGCGGCGGGAGACGGGCAGCGCTCTCGACCGGCTCGGCCATGCCGTGGTGTGGGGCCGGCTCGACGACTGGGACGGTGCCGGAACGCCACAAGCCGTGTTGTCCACGGGTGAGATGCGGCGCGCCGCCTCGTTGTCCGGCCGCAGGCGGGCGGCCTTCGTGGCCTCGCGGCTGCTGCTCAGGCATGCCGCGGCGCACGCCCTCGCCGCCGCGCCCGCGGAGATCGACGTGGCGCGTGCGCCCGGGGGACGCCCGTATCTGCGGGGTTTCGACGGGCTGGACGTGAGCGTGAGTCACACCGGGGACCTGGTGGCGGTCGCGCTCAGCCGTGCCGGGCGGATCGGCGTCGACGTCGAGCCGGCGGCGCGGACGGTCCGCCGGCTCGACGAAGGTGTGTTCACCCCGTACGAGTCGGCCGCGTCGGCACGGTGGGCGGGCGCGCGGCGCGCGCGGGCCCTGATCCGGCTGTGGACGCTCAAGGAGGCGTACGGCAAGGCCCTCGGCCTGGGCCTCAGGCTGCCGTTCGGCTCCTTCGGGTTCACCGCGGCCGACACCGACGCCGACGGCCCGGCCCGGCTGGTCCTGCCCGACGGCACCCCGGCCGACCCGGCCGGCTGGCGGTTCCTGAACCGGACCCTGACGCCCGCACCGGCCGGCGCCCACATCCTCGGCCTCGCCCTGCGGTACGAGCCGCCCGCCGGCCTCGACTCCACACTGGGGGCGGTCGTGCTCAGTACGCCGCGGCCAGGGGCAGTTCGAGGGACGGGTCCGCGGACAGCATCGCCCGGTGCAGCCGCTGCGTCCGGGAGGACGGCTCGATCCCGAGTTCGCCGATGAGTGTGCCGCGCAGCTGCTGGTAGGCCTCCAGCGCGCGCCAGGCATTGCCCGAGCGGTACAGGGCGAGCATGAACTGGGCGCACAGACTCTCGTTCATCGGATGTCTGGCCACCAGCATCCGCAGCTCGGACAGGAGCGCGGCGTGCCGCCCGAGCCGCAGATCCGCCTCGATGCGCTGTTCGAGGACCCGCAGTCGGGCCTCCTCCATGCCGATCAGCTCGACGGAGAGCACCTGGCCGGTGGGGACGTCCACGAGTCCCGGCCCGCGCCACAGGTCGAGCGCCCCGGCCAGCAGGAGTGACGCGGCGCCCGCGTCACCGGTCTCCAGCGCCTCACCGCCCCGACCGGCCCGGCGCTCGAACTCGGTGAGGTCGGAGTGGAACGGCGCGGCATCCAGGCGGTAGCCGCCGTAGCAGGTCTTCAGTACGTCCTTGGCGCAGCGGCCGGAGCCGCGCACGAGCGCGGAGGCTATCTTGCGGCGCAGCTGGAGTATGTAGGTCTGCAGGGTGGTGGTGGCGCTGCGGGGCGGCTGTTCGCCCCAGATCTCCTCCATCAGGACCGGGGCGGGCACGACCCGTCCCGCGCGCAGGGCGAGCAGGGCGAGGATCTGGCGGGGCTTGCCGGCGCTGGGAACGATCGACACGCCCTGTTCCTGGACGAGCAGCGGGCCAAGGACCTTGATCTCCACGGGGATTCTCCTCTGTTCTCCTCCGGGACCGGTGGGTCGGGGAGTCCGGGAACCGCATCCATCTGTCCGGGAGCCTCGCACCGACGGACGCGCGGGCCGTAGACCGATCCTCACGTTCTGTGCCGTGAATCGCTCACATGACGAACTCACGCCCGGCCGTTGAGCCGTTCACTACCGCCGTGGCACCGCCTGATCGACACTCGTCGCACCTTGGGCATCCGACGAGGAGATGACATGCCCGACATCGCCGGGACCCGGACGTCGGACTCTGTGACGCTGCATCTGTGGTCGCTGCACGAGGAGGTCGTCGTGGAGGGCCGGGCCGACGGCTCCGTCGTGCTGCGCCACGGCACCCGGGTGTGGAACCTGCACCGGCCCTGCCTCCTGGTGCGCGTCGCGCTCGACCGCATGACCCTGGGTCCGGTGCGGCTCGACAACCTCACCGGAGTGCCGGTGCGGCCGGGCGACAGCGGCGGGTGCGGCGAACTGGCCGAACTGATGTGGTCGTTGCGGTGCATCGCGGAGCTGGTGGTGCACACGCTGGGCCACGACGATCCGCGGGGCCCGCTGCTGTCGGTGTACTGCTCGGCCGGTTCGGCTCCCTTCCGTCCCAAGCGTCCGCCCGACGGGAGCCGGGTACGGCTCGTCCCGGGCGCGGTGAGCGGGCGGGAGGGCGACGAACCGGTGATGGTCGCACCCCGGTCCGCGCATCGCGTGCGGGCGCACCGGCCCGAGGTGACGGACCTGCTGACCGCACTGCACCGGCCCCTGGACGTGCGCAGGGCCGCGGCGGCGGTGTCGCTGCCCGCGGACGTGGCGGCGGAGATCCTCGCGTATCTGGTGGGTGCCGCCCTGGTCAGATGAGCCAGCCGGCGTCCCGGGCGATGCGTACGGCGTCGAGTCGGTTGCGCGCGTTGAGCTTGGTCACCACGGCGGTGACGTAGTTGCGGACCGTGCCCACCGACAGATGGAGCCGGGCCGCGATCTCGGGTGCCTCCGCGCCCTCGGCCACCAGCCGCAGGACCTCCGACTCCCGTGCCGTCAGCGGGTCCTGGGAGGTGCCCCAGGCGGCCAGGGCCAGCTTGGGGTCGATGACCCGGTGCCCCGCGTGCACCCGGCGCACGCCCTCCGCGAGGTCTCTGGGCGGCGCGTCCTTGAGAAGGAATCCGAAGACCTGGGAGTCCAGGGCCCGGCGCAGGGTGCCGGGGCGGCCCAGGCTGGTCAGGATCAGGACCCGGCACTCGGGCAGTACCAGGCGCAGTTCGCGGGCGGCGGTCAGACCGTCGATGCCCGGCAGGTCGATGTCGATGATCGCGACGTCCGGCCGGTGCAGCAGCGCCTGCGGGACGATCTCGTCACCCCGCTCGACTTCGCTGACCAGCTCGAAGTCCTGCTCCAGGCCGAGCAGCGCCGCCAGCGCGCCGCGCACCATGTGCATGTCCTCGGCCAGCAGTATCCGTATCTTGCCCGTCTTCATGATCCCCCTCTTCATGATCACAAGCGTGTCTCGAATACTACTCAAGTCAGTTTTCCGGTCGCTCTCCATTACGGGTCGGCAGGGTTGGGTTTTCCGACATCCGCCCCGTCCCTCTGGAGCTCTCATGGCACTCCCCCGCACGCAAGAGGTCGCCGACCGGGTCTTCGCCCAGGTGCAGCCGGACGGCGGGTGGTGCCTGAACAACGCGGGCATCCTGGCCGGGGACGGCGAGACGGCGCTGGTGGACACCGCGGCGACCGAGCGGCGCTCGCTCGCCCTGCGGGACGCCGTGCGGTCCGTGACACGCCACGCACCGCGCTATGTCGTCAACACCCACTTCCACGGCGACCACACCTTCGGCAACTACGTGTTCACGCCGGGCGCGGTGGTCATCGGCCATGAGCGCACGCGTACGGAGATGACCGAGGCCGGTCTGCATCTGACCGGGCTGTGGCCGGACGTGGAGTGGGGCGCCCTCGTGCTCGACCCGCCCTCGGTGACCTTCCGGGACCGGATGACGCTCCATGTCGGCGGTATCGAGGCCGAGTTGGTGCATCTGGGCCCCGCCCACACCACCAACGACACCGTGGTCTGGCTGCCCGCGCAGCGGGTGCTGTTCACCGGCGACCTGGTGATGTCCGGGGTCACGCCGTTCTGCCCGATGGGCTCGGTGACCGGTTCACTGGACGCCGTCGCACGGTTGCGGGAGTTCGGCGCCGAGACCCTGGTGACCGGGCACGGGCCGGTGTGCGGTCCGGAGGCGCTCGACGTCGCCGAGTCGTATCTGCGCTGGGTGTACGACCTGGCCGCCCAGGGTGTCGCCGCGGGCGTCGACCCGCTGGAGGTGGCACGCGAGACGGATCTGGGCGAGTACGGCGAACTGCTCGACTCCGAGCGCCTGGTACCGAACCTGCACCGCGCCTACGCCGAGGTGCGCGGCGCCGAGCGGGGTGTACCGATGGACATCGGCGCGCTCTTCAAGGAGATGATCGAGTACCACGGCCGGCTGCCGGCCTGCCACGCCTGAGAGCCTGTGTGACATCCCCGGGCGGGGCCCTCGGCGGGCGCCCGGCCGGGGATGTGGCACAGGCCCTATCCGCGTACGGCCGCCAGTTCGGCTCCCTGGCGCCAGACGCTGTAGGCGCCGCGCTGGTAGAGCAGGGGGCGGCGCCGGTGCACCTCGGCCGCCTCCACACGGGCCACCACGATCCAGTGGTCGCCCGCCTCGACGTGCTGCACGACCCGGCACTCGGCGTGGGCGAGGGCGACGTCCTCCAGGACGGGCGCGCCGCCGGCCAGCGCGGCGGGCCGCCAGCGCAGGCCCTCGAACTTGGCCTCGGCCTTGCTCGCGAACAGGTCGGAGGCCGCGCGGCCGTTCTCCGCCAGGACGTGCAGGACGAAGGAGCCCGAGTGCCGCAGCGCCGGCAGGGTCTGCGAGCCCTTGTCCACGCACACCAGGAGCAGCGGCGGGTCGGCGGAGACCGCCGTCATCGCGTTGCAGGTGAAGCCGCGGGGCGAACCGTCCGCGTCCACCGTCGTGATGATGGAGACCGAGGTGGGAAAGGAACCGAAGAGCTCGCGGAAGCGCCGGGTGTCCACCGCCATTCCACTGCACCGCCAATCGGGATCGGGTTGTCTGCGGCCCGGGGTGTCGAGCCCCTGGCAGCGTCCGCTTCCCGGGTGGAGCCCCGCTGGACAGGAACTCGACCGGCCGGGCACCCTCGCGGCCGGGGACGTGACACAGGCTCTCAGTCGCCCGCGCGCTGCGCGGGGAACCCGACCGGACAGGTGGGGACGACGGCCTCCAGGCTGAAGCGTCCGTCGTCCAGCCGGTCCGCCTCCAGCGTGCCGCCCACCAGACCCAACCGCGTGCCGAGGTTGCCGAGGCCGCTGCCGCTGGTCGGCGAGGGGCCGGTGCGGGGCTCGTCGACGCCGTCGTTGAGCACCGACAGCCGCACCGCCCCGTCCGTCATCCGCGCCGCTATCTCGCAGTGGCGCACCTTGCTGTGGCGCAGCACGTTGGTGACGCCCTCCCGCAGCACGGTCGCGAGGACGGTCTCCACCTGCGGGTCGAGCTCGGCGACGGAGACCCGCACGTCCACGCTGACGTCGGCCGCGCCCAGCACCGATCTGGCCGATGCCGCCTCGTCGGCCAGCGAGAGCGTGCGGTAGCCGCTGGCGACCGTGCGGACGTCGGCCAGCGCCTGGCGGGAGATCTCCAGCAGGCTGGAGACCTCGGCCTGGGCCCGCTCCGGATGGGCCGGCACCAGGCGGTGGATGAGCTCGCCCTTCAGCGTGATGGCCGACAGGCTGTAGCCGAGCAGGTCGTGCAGGTCCCGGGCGAAGCGCATCCGCTCCTCGACCACGGCCATGCGCGCGAGTTCCTGACGGGCCCGGTGCATCTTGTCCACGAGTTCGGCGAGGCTCGTCAGGGCGTAGACCACCAGCCCCGTCAGCAGGGTCGACTCGCACAGATAGACGCTGTCGAGCAGGGACCGGCCGACCAGCACCGGCTGGACCAGCATGCTCAGACCGACCGCGCCGTACGCCGCCCAGCCGTACGCGCCGGGCAGCAGGAGCAGCAGCGATCCGGCGAGGAAGCCCGCCATGGAACCCCACTCGGAGGCGTACACCAGCAGCGGCAGATAGGTGACCAGCACCTGCAGGGTCAGTGTCGTCGCCCGGCGCCGGACCGACACCCGCCGGGCGGACGGCGCGGAGTGCACCATCTGGAGCACGAAGACCGCGCCGAGGCCGAGGGCGCTGCCGGCCTTGTCGATCGGGGGAAGGTCCTCACGCAGCACGTTGAGCACGGTGATGAGCAGATACGACAGCAGGACGGCGGCCAGGATGCCACGGGCCAGGCGCGGTGCCGGGATGTCCCCGAAGCTGGTGGGTACGCCCGTGGTCTGCGCTAAGAGCGGATTGCCGGCCGGTAGGGGCAGCCCTCCCGGCGAGTCCGTCTCGGTTCGACCGGGACTGTCCGTGTCGGGCACGGCGCCCCTCCCCTCCGTAGCCGAACAGTTTCACGCCGCAACTATAGGCAGCCTGTGTGACAGGCACGCAACGCGCGCATCCGCAGCGGATGTCAGATGAAAAGGGGGATGGGGTTGAGCTCGTCGTAGGGCGTCGGCGCCGCCAGCCGGCCGAGCGCGACCGGGACGTCGTACAGGCGTCCGGGGCCGAACCTGGCCCAGAAATGGCGCAGTCCGGGCACGACGACCTTGACCACGGGCAGGCCGGTGTCGGGCCGGGTCTGGTCGAGGACGAGCAGTTCCATGCCCCGGGCGGCGACCAGCGCGGCGGCCGCCGCGATGTCGTCGCGCAGATCGGCCCGCGGGGTGTACGCCCAGGAGGCGGGCGTCCGGGGCTCGGCGGCCGGATCGGGCCGCAGGAAGGGCCGGCGCGCGACGGTCGCCGTCCGCCACCAGGTGCGCGGTTCGGGATCGTCGACGGCGTATCCGGTGCCGTCGGACCGCGCCCCCGCCACCGCGGGGAGCAGCTGGCCGAGTTCGGTCAGGGCGCGGCGCAGGGCGACGGCCGGGTCGAAGTGGGCGCCGAAACCGAACACGATGTCCTCGACGGGCCGGTCGGTCCGCCGGGAGACGGCCGCGAGAGCGGGGACGCCGAGGTCGGTGGTGAGGTCGAGCACCCAGGTCTCCCGGTGCATCGCGCGAAACCCGTCGATCAGGCGCCGCACCCAGGGAGCGTCGAACGCGCCCAGGTCGACGGCGGGTTGGCGGGTGCGGTTGTACCACCACAGGGCCACCGCGTCGCGTTCCACCAGTTCCATGAAGCCCTGCAGTACGGCGTCCTCCAGGCTGCCGCCCGCGGCGTTGCCGTTGGAGTCGGCGCGCGGTCCGTCGGCGTCGGCGGCCCGTGGGTCGAAGTAGAGGAGCGAGGTCGGCAGCAGGCGGTGCCGGCCGGCGGTGAGCGACCAGACCGGGGTCCATTCGGTGGGCCGGTCCTCGTCGAAGGGCGCGGGGACGTACTGGAAGTGCGCGGCCCGCGCGTTCCACCCGTCGCGGTCGCGGAACTGCCGCTCGTCGTAGAGCTGGCAGGCGTTGGGGTGGATGGCGTCGGCGCCGAGGGACCGGTAGGTGTCGAGGACGACGGGTTCGTCGCCGTGGCGGGTGGCGCTGTACCGCTCGACGGCCTCGCACAGCGCGCTCACCCGCGCCTCGGCCGGGTCGAGTCCCTTGCCGCCGCTGAGCGCGCGCAGGCCGGCCCGCAGTCCGGCCAGGGTGTGCGCCTCGGTCGCCAGGTTGTGGCCGGACAGATAGCAGTCGAGGAAGCCGGGTGAGCGCGGGTCGCGCCGCAGTTCCTCGACCACGCCGGTGACCGGCCCGACCAGATGGCCGTGGCGCTCCAGCATCTGCTCGGGTGTCAGGACGCGGTGGCCGTTGCCGGCCACGGCCGCCTTGGGGCGGGAGCGGGGCACGTACGGCCGCCGCACCTGACGGGACACCAGGCCGGGGTCCCCGCAGTCGGGGCACTGCGGCCGCCGGCGCACCGGGTGCAGGGTGCTGCGCCGCCGCAGTGTGTCGTACGCGAGGAGACCGGCGCGCTCCGGTCCGCGCAGGCCGGCCAGCCACTGGGCCGCCTCGAGAGCCGCCAGCTGGAAGCCGAGGACACGGGTCGCGGCGAGCGAGGCGCCGGGCCTCGGCACCGGCGCGTCCCCACCGAGCGCGCGTCTGAGGGGTGCCTCGGAGCGGCGGTGGAGGCGCAGGCGTGAGGCTAGGCAGGACCAGCAAGGGCCCGGGTCCGCGGTGGACGCGCTCGGCGTGCTGAGGACGGGGCCGATCCACACCTCGGGACCGTGCACCTTCACGGGCAGCCAGGGCACGCCGGACTCCCGCTGCCGCGCGTCCAGTTCACGCAGCCGGGGGTCCAGGTAGTCCGTGCACAGCACGAGGGTGAGGGCGGGGGCTGGGACTGGGGCGGGGACTGGGGTGAGGGCGGGGACTGGGGCGACAGGGTCGGCCCCGGTGTCGCCGCCGGTGGGTGACGGGCGCAGTCCGGCGGCCTCGCAAGCCGCGAGGAGGGCGGCGCGATCGGCGTCGGCGTGGGTGGCGCGATCGGAGTCGGAGTCGGCGCGCGGTCCGTCGGCGTCGGCGTCCAGCACGATCACCCGCACCGTGTCCCCCGCCAGCCGCTCCTCGGCGGCGGTGGCGTCCAGGCCCGCATGGTCCCAGTACGCCTGGGCGACGGGGTCGAGGCGGGAGGACGGGGCGTGGCCGCAGACGAGTCCGGCCTCGGTGAGGGCGCGGACGGCCTCGGCGCTCAGCTCGGGGGCGAGCTGCGTCGAGGCGGCCCGCTGGAGGGCGGCAAGGGTGCGGGTGCCGTCCAGGAGGGGTGCCACCACCTCGGCCGAAGTGCCGCGCACGGCGAGCACACTCTCGGCGGAGAGCAGGTAGACGGCTTCTCCCGGCACGACCACGCTGCGCAGATGGCGCTTGAACCCGACGATGCCTTCCCCGTCGGCCGCGCGCGCGTGCCGCGCCCTCCACACCTCGGTCATCCGCCGGTCACTCCGTGTGGCTCGCCACGGACGCGCCGTCGGCGGCCGGCAGGGTGCGGACGCACACATAGAAGAGTGCGGCGCCCGACGGGTCGGGACGGTCGAGGTTCTCGACGGTCAGTACGGCGTCCGTTGCCGGGTTCAGGTTCTCGACGACGGCGCCGTGGGGTGTGCGCGGAGAGTGCTGCATGGCTGCTTTCCCTTTCCGACGTGGTGGCCGGCGCCGGCAGGCCGACGCCGTTGACAGGGATTCTGCGAAGCCCGGCCGACGGAGGGCAGTGGTCCCGTCACATGTGGACCGTGAACTTTTCACGTCTTCGCGCCATGCCGGAATCCCGCAGCCGGGACCGGGCGATCCTCGGGAGGGCGACATCCCTCCCTTGCACTTGCGAGGAGGTCGACGACGATCGTACGGTTCGATGGATACCAATCTGATCGATGATCATCGAACTCATTGCTGACATCGAACCCATGACTGTCGAACTCATAACTAACGAGGAGTGCGCGATGTCCACCACGGACACACCCGGAGCCACGGACACACCGGCAGCCACGGACCGGCGGAACTGGCGGATGCTGCCGGTGATCCTGGCCGCCTTCTTCATGTACGGATTCGACGGCAACGTCGTGAACGTGACGATCCCGTCCCTCCAGGCGGACCTGAACGCCGGACAGGCGGCCCTCGAACTGATCGTGGGCGGCTATGTCTTCGCCTACGCGGCCGGGCTGGTGCTCGGCGGACGCCTGGGCGACCTCTTCGGCTACCGGCGGATGTTCCTGGCCGGCATGGCGAGCTTCACCGTCGCCTCGGTGCTCTGCGGTCTCGCGCAGAACCCGACCCAGTTGGTGGTCTTCCGGATGCTCCAGGGACTGACGGCGGCCGGCATGGTCCCGCAGGTGCTCGCCCTGATCACCTCCACCTTCCCGGTCGAACAACGCCCGCGCGCCCTCGCCTGGTTCGGCGTGACCGGTGGCCTGAGCGGCATCTGCGGTCAGGTACTGGGCGGTCTGCTGCTGGTGTCCGACGTGTTCGGTCTCGGCTGGCGCGTGATCTTCTTCGTGAACGTCCCGGTCGGCATCGTCGTCATCGCCCTCGCCCTGCGCCTGCTGCCCACCGCCACGTCCGGCCGGCGGCCCGGGCTGGACGGCATCGGCGTCCTCGGCATCTCCGGCTCGCTCGCCCTCGCCCTGGTCCCGCTGATCCTCGGCCGTGAGCACGGGTGGCCCGTGTGGGCCTGGGTCCTGCTGGTGGCCTCGGTCCCGGCGATGACGGCGGCGCTGTGGTGGGAGCGCCGGGTCGCGCGCACGGGCGGCCAGCCCCTGCTCGACCTCACGCTGTTCCGCAGCAAGGTCTTCAACGCCGGACTCGCCATCAACGCGGCCTTCATGGCCTTCTTCACCAGTTACGTCTTCGTGCTGAGCCTGCTGCTGCAGACCGGCCTCGGCTTCAGCGCCCTGCACGCGGGCCTGATCTTCGCCCCGACCGCGGTGCTCGCCATGGTCGCCTCCCTGAAGGGCAAGGGGCTGGTCGCCAAGTACGGACTGCAGATCCTCACCATCGGCTCGCTGATCACCGCCGTGAGCGTCCTGGTCACCGCGGTCGGCCTGCAGGCCCAGGGCGGCGGCATCACCCAGCCGGTGCTGCTGGTGTCCACGGCCCTGATGGGCATCGGCAACGGCCTCATCCTGCCGTCCCTGATCGGCGCCCCCATGGCGGGCGTCAAGCCCGCGCAGGCCGGTATCGCCTCCGGCATGCTCTCCACCACCCAGCAGTTCGCGAGTGTGACCGGCGTGGCCGTCCTGGGCGCGATCTTCTTCGCGAAGCTCGGTGACGGAACCGGCGCCGACGCCTACGCCTCCGCCACCGAGCTGGCCGCCTGGGTCGCGCTCGGCGTCATCCTGGTGATGACGGCCCTGGTCACCGTGCTGGCGCGGGCCGCGGCGGCGTCGGCGGCCGAGGCCGCGGAGCAGGCCCGGAGCGACGAGGCGCCCTCCGGGGGCGTGGCCCCCGCGAAGGCCTGACGTGCGCGGCTTCGTCACCGATGCCACAGTGCCCGGCGGGCTCCGGCTGACCGACGGTCTCCCGGAGCCCGCCCCGGCCCCGCACGAGGCCGTCGTAGAGGTCCGGGCCTTCTCCCTCAACCACGACGAGGCCAATCTCATCCGTCGCCGACCCCATGGCTGGCGGCCCGGCCAGGACACCGCCGGCGTCGTGGTGCGCGCCGCCGCCGACGGCACCGGTCCGCGCGAGGGCACGCGCGTCGTGGCGTACATGGACTGGGAAGGCTGGTGCGAGCGCATCCCGATCGCCGGCCACCGCACCGCCGTACTCCCCGACGAGGTCTCCTTCGAACAGGCCGCGACCCTCCCGGTGGCGGGACTCACCGCGCTGCGGGCCCTCCGGGTGGGCGGCGCGCTGCTCGGCCGGAACGTACTGGTCACCGGGGCGAGCGGAGGCGTCGGACAGTTCGCCGTACAGCTGGCGGTGGCATCGGGGGCCCGGGTGACCGCCCATGTGACCCGACCGGAGCGGGCGGCGGAGGTGCGCGCGCTGGGCGCTCACCACGTGGTGACGTCACTCGCCGAGAACGCCGAGAACGCCGAGGGCGGCGAGGGCGGCGGTGTGTTCGGGCCGCCCGGACCATCCGAGCCATCCGATTCGTACCGGCCGTCCGGGCCGTTCCACCTCGCCCTCGACGGCATCGGCGGCCCCCTGCTGCCGCAGGTCATGCACCGGATGGCGCCCGGCGCGACCACCGTCCTCTACGGCAACATCGGCGGCCCCGCCGAGGTGCGCATCCTCGACTTCGCGGGATACGCCCCGAACAGCAGGCTGATGGGTCTGGTCAGCCCGATCCCCGACGAGACGAAGGGCGAGGACCTGGCGATCCTCGTCGCCCTGATCGCCGACGGGCGTCTGACCCCCCGCATCGGCCTGCGCGACACCTGGGACCGCACGCCCGAAGCCTTCGCCGCCCTGGCGGCACGCGCCTTCCGGGGCAAGGCGGTCCTGGTCCTGCCGTAGCCCCGCACGCTCTCCTCCGCACGCGGGCGGGGCGCCCGATCCCCCGGGGCGCCCCGTCCGTTCATGTCCGATGGGCCTGCTTTTTATGGCCTGGTTGTTCTTTACGGCCTGGCCGCGGGCTCACCGAACCACTTCGTCAAGGTCGGCTCCAGCCCGTCCCCGGTGGTGTCGCCGGCCGGTGCCGCCCAGGCGACGTAACCGTCGGGCCGGATCAGCAGGGCGCTCGCGGCGAGGTCGTCGGCGCGGGCGCGCACCGTGTCGACCAGGGGCCGGCGCGCACCGCCCGCGAAGGCGGGGGCGCCGTCGGAGAGGTCGAGGAGGACGCCGTGGCCGCGGTGCAGGAGGTCGTAGACGCGACGTTCGCCGTGGTCGGTCTTCAGCACCGCGTCGGGGATCCGCCGCCCCGAGAGGGGATGGTCGCCGGCGGCCGGTTGCACGACGTCGAGGCCGTTGATCATGCCGGTGAGGAAGTCCCGTACGTCGTCGAAGTCCAGCAGGAGGTCGAACAACTCCCGCAGCGCGCTGACCTTGTCGCCCGGTTCCATCAGGGCGACCTGGGCACGGGTGTTGTGCAGCACGGCGGCGGCGACCGGGTGGCGTTCCTCCTGGTAGGTGTCCAGGATCTCCGCGCCCACCCACCCTTTGAGGACGGCCGCCAGCTTCCAGCCGAGGTTCGCCGCGTCCTGGATGCCGAGGTTGAGCCCCTGCCCGCTGGCCGGGAAGTGGATGTGGGCGGCGTCCCCGGCCAACAGGACCCGGCCCACCCGGTACCTCTCGGCCTCCCGTGTCGCGTCTCCGAACCGCGACAGCCAACGGGCCCCGCGCATCCCGTAGTCGGTACCCGCGATCGACCGGTACGCGGTACGCAGCACGTCGATGTCGAGCGGGGCGTCCCGGTCGGTGACCTTGTCGAACTCGACGGTGACCACGCGGTACAGCCCCGGCGTGAGCGGGAACTGCATGGCGACGCCCTTGGTGTGCCGGGGCATGGAGCCGGTCACCGGCTGGTCCAGACCCGGCAGTTCCACGTCGCCGACCATCGCGGTGAGCGTGGTGGGCGTACCGGGGAAGCCGACGCCGAGAAGCTCGCGCACGGTGCTGTGCCCGCCGTCGCAGCCCACCGCGTACGCCGCCCGCACCTCGTACGTCCCCTCACCCGCCTCGCCCGCCTCGACCGTGAGCGCCACGCCGGCCGCGTCCTGCTCAAGTCCGGTGACGCGGGCACCGAAACGGAGTTCGACACCGAGCTCCAGGGCCCACTGCTCCAGCAGCCGCTCGGTGTCCGCCTGCGGAATACGCAGCATGTACGAGTACTCACCCGCGAAACGCTCGAAGTCGAGCTTCCGGATCCCCGCGAAATGCCCGACCGGCACCTTGGGATGCCCCTCCGCCAGGAACCGGTCCACGACCCCGCGCTGCGCCAGAACCTCAAGGGACCGAGCATGCAGACCAAGCGCCTTGGAATGCCCGGTGCGCTCCGGCAGCGCTTCGACTACAACCACCTCCGCACCCCCCAGCCGCAGTTCGCACGCCAACATGAGCCCCGTCGGCCCACCGCCCACGATCACCACGTCCGCCATCCGTCACCCTCCCAAAGCCGGCCACCCACCGACACCCGGCCACTGATCGGAACCATCCTTCGCACTTCACCCGCCAGCCTCCGATCTCCCACTGGAGACTGACTTGAGGCGGGGGGGCTTGACGGGGTCTGTGTTTCGCGCAACTCACCGAGCACGGACATCAATTGCTCCGACGCGACTGCCCTGACCCCCGAGAAACTCATCCGCCGACCGGGCCCGGCGGGCGACGTAGTGACCTCCTGCCGCAGCGCATCACAGCGACAGCAAACGCTCGCGGCGCTCTCGGGCGGCCCCTCCCGCCCACCACTGCTACGGTCGCTTGCATGAAGCTCTCGGTCTCCAGGGGTCGGGCTGTTGATCTACGGGTGCAGCCGGTCGACGAGGTTCTTGACCGTGTCCAGCGATCTCTTGGCGTCCGCTTGCTCCCGAACACGATGGTGCGGAAGCGTCGATCTGTGGGGGCCAGAACAGACCGACACACCTGGGTGCGGGTCGAGCGGCGCGTGCTCGACAAGATCCCTGATCAGGGGTGGAACGGCACGGAAAGTGCCGCGTGCTTGCAAGGCGTCGCCCAGCCCGAATGGCTCGGCTGTGTGGTCTGGCGGGATACGGACGAGCCGGCGATGTGGCGAGCCGACGAGACCGAACTCCTGCCGGGGGCTCCCGTCGGCAACGCCATCTTGGGTGAAGCCCCGGAGCTGGCGGACCCCTGGTGGGAGGCGTTGAACGCCTCTTTGGACGCTCTGGCAGCACAGCAAACCGGACGGGTGGCCACGCCGGACACGGTCACCGTCACCCAGGACCTCGTCACCGACTCCATCCGCGGTGTCTTCTCCGACGACGTGGACACGACCGTGGAGCGCTGGGTGCCGGCCCACGCGGACCTGAACTGGGCCAACATGACCGCCCCGACCTTCAGCCTCTTCGACTGGGAAGACTGGGGCAACGCGCCGCAGGGCCTGGACTCGGCCTCGCTGTGGGCGAGTTCCCTTGCTGTCCCGGCCCTGGCCGATCGCGTACGGCACGAGCGCCGGTCCGACTTCGAGAGCCGAGACGGCAAGGTGATGACGTTGTTCGCCTGCGCGAAGATCCTCGGCCCGCACGCACACCCGGAGGACCCTCGGCTAGAACCCGCCCGGGCCATGGCCGAGCAGGTCATCAAGGAACTTCAGACGAGCTGACCGCTCAAGCCGTCCCGAAGCAGACTCCGATACTCCTGGACGGTCCGCTCCTCGACGTCGTCCGCCAGGGCACCCACGAGTTCTCCCAGATGGGCGGGCTCATCGGTGCCCACCGCGACGGAACTGACTCGCGGGAGATGATAGGCAGTCCTGAACGCCGCCTGCCTGCAGGTGAGTTGGCTGCCGTCCCGGAGAAAAACGCGTGGGTCTATCTTGTCCCACACCGGAGTGCTGGCACTGCCTCCGAAGGGGCTCATCCCCCACACCTCGCCACCGTCCAGGCCCCACGCCTTGGCGAGAGCCTCCGCGGTATCCAGCACCCTGGCCCCGACCAACAAGCCGGCCCGGACCATGAGGACCGCCGGCCTGGGGCCAGTTCTGTCGAGGAGGCTCAGCATCGGTGCCGGGTCCCAGGAGGCAACGCCCCAAGCGGCGCACATCCCCTTGGCCGCAGCGTGGTCGAGGGCCGCACACGCCTGCATCAAGACGTCCTGGTCGCGACGGGTGCTATCACGGAGCGACTGTTCCGGGTTGTGCAGGAACACCAGGTCCGGCTCCCGCCCGAGCTCCTTGGCCGCCTGTTCCACAGCCGCTTGTAGCCGTACGGGATCCAGGGAGTGCTCAGCCCCACCCGGCTTCGGGAAGTAGCCGACCTTCGTCGAGACGGTGAACTTCGGCAGCAGATCACCGGCTGTCCGGGCCAGGACCTGATGGGAGCGGAAGCCGAGATAGTTGGTGCTGGTGTCGAGTGCGGTGACACCGAGGTCCAGCGCTCCAGTCAGGAGACGGCGTTCGTGACGAGACCGGTGTAGCCCGAGGACAACTCGGGGGTCAGTACCGCGCACAACTCCTCCTTCACCAGGATCTCGGCGACCTCCACGACGTCGGCCCCGACAACGGCCGCTGCCTGCTCCAGCTGGACCGGCCTGCCGCTCAGCAGCAGACGCAGTGCGGGCAGAGCCTTGGACGCGAGGGTGAGCTTCTTCCCCGAGGCCACGACGTCGACGGTCTCCCCGCCTTCCTGGATCCGGGGCCGGAAGCGGGTCGTACAGACCACAGCGTCGAGCGGCCCCAGTACGTCAAGGAACGGCACATGCCGAGGCAGCGATGTCTCCTGCTCGTACGCGGCCAGGAAGTCGGCCGGGGAGCGTTCGCCGACGAGCTCGGTGGCGGCCGCGGTCAGGGCATCGCCGCCGGTGCCGTGCCAACGATCGAGGTCGTGCCGGAAGACCTCCTGCTCACGGCACCAGTCGGCCAGCCACGCGAGCCAGCTCGCTCCCGTGCGCTTGGTAATACCGAAGGTGACATGAAGGCTCTTACCTGAACCGCTGCCCGCTCTGGTCGCCTGGTGCCAATGGCCTCGGGGGATGTGCATGACGTCACCGGTCCGCATGACGCCGGACCAGATGATCTCGTCGCTCGGAGTGCTGTTGGGGTCGGAGTCCCGGTACATCGGAACCTTGCGAGAGGTCGCGCGTACTTCCCACTCCTTCTCCCCCGCGAGCTGGACGATGACGACATCGTGGTCGTCCCAGTGCAGGGGGAAGCCGGCGGCGGCGTTCGTCGTGAGGTACGCGTTGACCTGGACTCGCTCGTGGGACCACCACTGGAGGGCCCGGCAGGCGACCTCCATCGTCGGATCAAAGACGTTGGCCTGGTCCATGATCATGGTCGCACCTTCGCCCAGGAGCCTGCCCAGGCTGCGCATGTTGACCATGGGGATGCTCTGGCCCCGCGGACTGACGCTGTCGGTGTAGTAGATGGCCGGGTGAACCTCCTCGCCCTTCTGGAAGCACCGGAACTGCGGGCGGTTCAGGCTCCGGCGCATCGCGATGTCGAGCAGGCGGTTCGGTGTCATGATCCGGGAGACGAGTCCAGGATCGTCGATGGTCCCGCGTACGAAGTCATTGCCGAGTTCCTCCGCTCCGTTCCATCCGAGCGCTGTCTCGACGGCGCTGATCAACCGATGTTCCATCGCTACGTCCTCCATGGTTCGGCTTTGTGGTGGGGACACGGTGGGGGCCGTCAAGGCCGACCCCCACCGCTTGGTGCCTACTCGCCGTCGTGCAGGTTGCCGTCGCCACCGGGCCAAGGCGCATCGCCGGAGCTTCCCTGGTTGTCGGACCGGAGACTGTCGTACCGGTCGTGGACGGCGGTCAGCTCTTCGACCACCACCAGGAGGCCACCTCGGGCCGGAGGCGCTGCCGTGTGCTCTGCCACTTCGTGCTCCTTCCTCTTCGGTTCTCCCGCCGGAGCTCCGGCGGGAAGTCATGGCCGTCCCACTGCGCGTCCTCGGTGGACTCCCGTGTGCTGGGTTCGATGTCGCGACGGGCAGGCCGGAAGACCACGCCAGGACCAGGTGGCGGTACCACTCGCAACACGCGCCGTCCCATCACGTGACCGCCCGAGTGAACGACTCCTGCTCGCTCGCGACTCGGTGCTTCGGTCGTAGTGCAAGCAGCTTGCGCAGAACGGAGGTTCGGACGATGGATGCCGCAGCGGGGAGCATGATCTCGGCCCATACACGTTTCCCGCAGCCGGAGGGCTCCCAGGCACAACGCGAAGCGAGAAGACCCACCAGCGCGAGACCGCGCCCGCTCTCTTCGTCGTTCTGAGCACAACTCATGTGCGGAGCAGCAGAGTTGAAGTCGACGACCTCGATCACCAGGCGGCCTGCTGTGTAATTCAGCGTGACGACGACGGGTCCCGTCCCATGGATCACAGCGTTGGTGATGAGCTCGGAAGCGACAAGACGGACAGCATCGGCGATCTCGTCGTCCATCGTTACGCCCCATGCACGGACCTGGTCGATGACCTTGCGCCGGGCGAACGGCACATCCTCCGCCGTACCTGCGAGGACGAATCGATGGGAGAGCGTGGACATGGGGGATGCCTCCGAAGAGCCGGAAAGCAGCCCCGCCCCCGACGAGGGACGCTGGGGCGGAACCGCCGATCTGAGGAACCGTTCCGGAAGCGGACACTTCAGCGGGCTCTGCGGGACGGCTGATACTCAGTCAACGGCCCTCACCGGCAAGGCGGAACGTTTCTAGGGGGTTCCTCATGGGGACGCCCTCCCCGTACACGGCCCCACGCGCAGTAGCCTCCCCATTACGCCGTGAGGGATGACGGGAGTGATGACATGCCTGGTGAGCCGTTGGCGGTCCACCCGCTGAGCTTCCTCCGCCAGACGCGCGGATGGGGCAAGTCCGAGTTCGCCCGCATCATGCAGGCGCACGGGAGGTCACTCGGAATCCCGCTCGCCACCAACCGC
Organism: Streptomyces lincolnensis; assembly: GCF_021173675.1. Taxonomy (GTDB): domain Bacteria; phylum Actinomycetota; class Actinomycetes; order Streptomycetales; family Streptomycetaceae; genus Streptomyces; species Streptomyces lincolnensis_B. Next base: position 58,006 of record NZ_JAIHON010000005.1, read on the forward strand.
ACCACCGTGTGGAAGTGGGAGCAGGGCCAGGAGCCGGACGCCGACGCCCAGCGCGTTCTCGCAGACTTACTGCGCGTCCCGCACGAGAAGGCGCGGGAGGAAGGTTGGCCCCGATGGCTCCCAGTCTGGGAGGTCACGGGACTCACCGCCCCGTGGACCGAGGCCGGTACCGTTGAGGCGTTGACCGAACTCGTCGGGAGTGGCCGCATGGACCGCCGGGGCTTTCTCACCATCACCGGCGCCGCCCTGACGGGCCTCGCGGCAAGCTGGGTGGACGCGCCGACCGCCTTCGCCTCGGCCCTGGGCGGGGACCAGGTCACGGACACGATGGTCTCGACGATCGAGCAGCGCATCAGCACGCTCCGCACCCTCGACGACCAACTCGGCGGCGCCACGCTCCTGGAGCAGGCACGCGGCGATCTCGCCCTCGTCACCGGCCTCTTGAGCACCGGCTGGTACACGGAGAACATCCGAATCCGCCTCTACGCCCTGGCGGCCCGGGTGTCGCACCTGACCGGTTGGATGGCCTACGACGCTGGCCTGCGGTCCGCCGGCCAGCGCTACTACGTCGGGGCTCTACGCAGCGCCCGCACCGCCGGCGACGACGCGTTCGGTGCCTTCATCCTCGCGGAGATGGGAGTTCACGTCTCCGAGTCCGGACGCACCGCGGAGCGCGTAGCCCTCATCTCGACTGCCATCGACAACGCCCCTCGCACGCTGTCGCCGTACACCCAGTCGTTCCTTTACCTGCACAAGGCCGAGGCACTGTCCCGCGACGGCGACCACCGGAACGCCGGAACAGCGCTCAACCGTGCCGTGTCCCACTGGGAGCGCCACACCACGGAGGAAAACCCGGACTGGCTCACCTGGTTCGGTGAGGCTCAACTGAAGTCGACCGAGGGCAAGGTCCTACTTCGGGCTGGTCAGGTGGAGCGCGCTACAGGCTCCTTGGAGGCCTCCGTGAGGAGTGCGGCTCCTCGGGACAAGGCCGTACGCTCCAGCCGCCTGGCCGAGGCCCGGCTCGCCGGCGGCGACCTGGAAGGGGCGCTGGACGCCGCGAACTACGGCACCGAGCTCCTGGAAAGCAGCGTCAGCTCCGTACGGGCCGTGGACCGCTTGAAGGAATTCTCGGCACGACTCGAACCGCGCAAATCCGTCCCCGCTGTCCGTGAGTTCCGCGAGCGCCTCCAGGCGCTGCCCATCGCAGCCTGACAGCCGCCGTCCCGGGCTCCGGAGGTGGTCCCGCGCCCATGGAGCAGACGGTCGCGATGCCAGGATGGACGGCATGACGACGATCGACGGTGAGGTCGCAGCTGGGTTCGAGCCGGTGCGCGAGGCGTTCGCGGCGAACTTCTCCGAGCATGGAGACATCGGCGCGGCGGTGTGCGTGTACCAGTACGGCAAACCGGTGGTGGACCTGTGGGGAGGCGTCGCCGATCCCACAACCGGTCGTCCGTGGACCCGGGACACGCTGCAACTCGTCTACTCGGCCACCAAGGGAGCGACCGCGACCGCGGCACACCTGCTGGCCGAGCGCGGCGCCTTGAACCTGGACGCGCCGGTGGCGAAGTACTGGCCGGAGTTCGCCGCGAACGGCAAGGCGAACATCCCGGTGCGCTGGCTGTTGTCCCACCAGGCCGGCCTGATCACACTCGACCAACCCGTCCCGCTGAACGAGGCGTTGACCTGGCACCCGATGACGGCCGCGCTGGCCGCTCAGCGCCCCCAGTGGACTCCGGGCACGGCACACGGATACCACGGCCGGACCTGGGGCTGGCTCGTCGGCGAGGTGATCCGCCGGGTATCCGGCCAGACGCCGGGCCGCTTCTTCGCCGACGAGATCGCCGCCCCGCTCGGGCTGGACTTCTTCATCGGACTGCCGGCGCGCGAACGCGCCCGAGTCAGCCGCATGATGTACCAGCGACCGGCCGTCGACCTCACCACCGTGCCCGCCGAGTCGGTCCCCGAGGACCTCCGCGAGCAGGTTGCCGCGTGGCGGGATCCGACGTCGTTCAGCAACAGGGCGTACGTGGTCACCGATCCCGCCGAGATCGACTTCGACTCACCCGAGGTACAGGCCGCGGAACTCCCGGCCTCCAACGGCATCGGCACCGCACGCGCACTGGCACGGATGTATGCCGCGCTGATCGGCGAGGTGGACGGTGTGCGCCTGCTCGCCCCGGAAACCCTCGCGTCGGCGACCAAGGAACAGGCCGGAGGAAAGGACCAGGTCATGCTGATCCCAAGCCGGTTCAGCTCCGGCTACACGCTGCCCACCGAGACCAATCCCATGATCGGGCCGAACTCCTTCGGCCACACGGGCCGAGGCGGCTCACTCGGTTTTGCCGACCCGGAGCACGGCATCGCGTTCGGCTATGCGATGAACAACATCATCGGGGGCTCCGACGACGTCCGTGCGCTGTCGCTGGTCGATGCGGTGCGTCGGTCTCTGGCGTAACGGCTTCCTTCGTGTTTGGCCTTCCCGCGCCGTCACGCACGGGCCGGGTACAGCATCGGCGGTGGGGGTGGGCTGGGTGCGACTTGGCTCAGAAAGGCTTCTGGGGCCTTCCCCTACGAGGTCACACCCAACCAGCAGCACCCCGACTGGATGCCTCTACGCCATCAGTTCCTGTCAGCCGCCATGATGCTGACGCATTCTTCGAGCGCTGCATGCAACGACGGTACGAAAGCGGCGAGTTCGGCGTCCGACGACTTGCCTCCCTCCAGAACGGCGCCGACGACCGCCGCCAGGACTGCGGCGGCCTTCAGGGTCTGCATGTCGGCCAGCTCGTCGAACCAACCGCCGGGACGTGCGACTACCAACGCCTCTTTGCCGGTGGCCGGGTCAACGCCGAGACTGCGCAAGCGCCCTGCGCTCATGCGGCAACCTCCGACGGGATGTAGTCCTGACCCAAGGTTGCGAGCACTGCCGCCCGACGCCGCTCTTGCTGGAGGCGCCGGTGGTCTCGTTCATCCCGTTCGCGTTCCCATACGGCGAGGTAGGGCCTGACCAGGGGCAGGCCGTCGACAAGGACAGTGTCCGCCGGGTAGGGCCGCGTCCGGCGGCCAGAGGAGGTCTGGCACTCGGACGCGAGCGGGGAGGCCGTGAAGGGTGATGACGTATAGGCGACGCGATGCCTAGCGCGAGGCGGCAGGAAGAGGCTCAGGAACACGGCCAGTAGTCTGCGCATAGGTCGACTCCTATTCAGTCGGCTCAGCCCCGGCACGGAAGCTCTCACCCTTCCCGCCGGGGCGTTTCGTTTCCCTCCATAGTACCTACTTGTATCGCCTCGTATCGAGACGTATCTCAAAGAGCGTGCATCACCCTCCTTGCTTAGCGTCGACTCCATGAACCCTGACGCAGAGATCGATCACGGCGCCCCACTGACCCCGTACCGGCAACTGGCCGAGATCCTGCGTGCGCAGATCCGGCGTGGTGACTGGCCGCCCGGCCGGATGCTCCCGAGTGAGGCCCAGCTTGTGCAGCGGTACGGGATCGCGCGGACAACCGTGCGGCGGGGGCTTGGCCTGCTGGTGGACGAAGGGTGGGTCTACGCCGTTCCACAACGGGGGTGGTTCGTCAGCGACCCTCTGCCGCCTACCCCTCAAAGCCCCGCTCAGTGACAACGGGAACACCTTGAGGTCGATCTTCACCCTATACGCTTGTTCTATAAGAGAGTTACGGAACAGGGGCGGCCATGAGCAAGCTGCACATCGAGTACATCCGCAACGCCATCGACGAGCGGTACACCAGTCTGCTGGACCTGACGGACCTGCCGAAGTCAGCTGGGGAGAATGGGCGGCGGCAGGCGTTTCTCAGTCGCGGGATCGCGGCGCTCGCTGTGCAGAACGAGCACCAGGTCGGTCCGCGGGCTGCCGCTGCCTGCGTCTTCGACGGTGCTGACGACCGAGGGATAGACGCGATATCGGTGGAGCTCAGCGCCCCGCAGCCGCGTATCTGTCTGGTGCAAGCAAAGTGGAGCGACGCCGGCAAAGGCGGGTTCGACGAGGAGGCGGTGCACAAGCTGTTCCGCGGCCTCGACCTGCTTTTCGACCGGGCTTACTCGAAGTTCAACAGTCGCTTCCAGCCACTGGTGCCGGATCTTCAGCAGGCTTTCGACCTGGGTCTGCCGAAGGTCACCATCGTTCTGGCCCTGATGCGGACCGCTCCCCTCGACCCCAAGGTGCGTGAGCTTCTTGAGGAGAAGGTCGCCGCGCAAAATGAGGTCGACGAGATCGTCGACTACAAGGTTCTCGATCTGCGTGATTTCCACCGGGCAATCTTGGGTGACGCGGCGACACCCAAGATCGACGCCACGGTCAGGCTCGACGGGTTCGTACAGGAGTCGACACCGTACAAGGCGCTCTACGGCACTATGACTGTCCCCGAGTTAGCGGACCTATACAGCGAGCACCGGCGGGGACTCTTCGCCCGTAACATCCGTGATTCCCTCGACCTGACCGACGTCAACGTCAAGATCCAGAACACACTGCTCGAGCAGCCGGAGCACTTCTGGTACTTCAGTAACGGCATCACCATGCTGTGCGAGACGATCAAGCCTGTCGGGCGGGCCGTCCCCGGCAAGGTCGGCGACTTCAAGCTGACCGGCATCAGCGTGGTCAACGGCGCACAGACCGTGAGCGCCCTGCACCGGGCCTTCGTCAAGGACCCCGACACGGCGCAGATCGGCAGAGTCACAGTGCGGCTGATCTCGCTGGAGGACTGCCCGGAGGGGTTCGGTGACCAGGTCACCACCACGACGAACACGCAGAACCCGATTGAGGAGCGGGACTTCAAATCCCTCGATCAAGGGCAGATCCAGCTGCGCGACGACTTCGCCCTGTTGCTGCACCGCAGCTATGTCATCAAGCGCGGAGAGCGCCTGCCAGACCCGCAGCACGGCTGCTCTCTCACCGAAGCAGCCGAGGCCCTGGCCGCCGTCCACCCCAATGCCCAGCTCGCGGCGGTCGCCAAGCGTGATCAGAATCTCGCGGGGCTCTGGGAGGACAGCGTCTACGAACAAATCTTCGGCGCGACTCCAAACGTTTACCGGGTCTGGCGCTCGGTCGAACTGCTGCGCGCGGTCCGTGCGGAGCTCCAGGCGCTCCGCGACGGCCTGCTCTGGCGCGCCGACGCCGCCGCCTCGCACGGCGATCTCCTCGTCACCCACATCGTGTTCCGGCGACTGAGTACCACCGCCATCGAGAGCCCGGACTTCGACTGGGCGGGGGAACTCGCCAAGGTGCCTCAGCTGGTACGGGACACCTTCGCGTGGGTGTTGCGCGCGATCGACGACGAGTACGGCAAGAGCAGCCACATCATCGCCGCGGTCCGAAACGCCGAACGCATGCAGCGTGTGGTGCGGGCTGCAATGCGCGGCCTCGACTCCGACAAGACCGCACCCGCACTGCAGGATGGCTACCAGGTCGCCGGTGCCGAGCAGCGTGGACGACAAGTCAACGCCGTCACCACTCTCATCTCGGCCGACCGCATCCCGGAGGGCACGGACCTCGAGTTCCGCCCCTACTCCCGGCCGGAGCGGCGAGAGATGACCGAGTGGCTGACCGCGAATCCGGATCGTGCCCGCGCGACCTGGTCGAACGAGCGGGGCACCAGGAACCCGCTGCGCTGGGCCGCGGACGGAAAGTGGTATTCGCCCAGCGGCCTGGCACGCAAGATGCGTGCCGAGGCCTCCGGGGTGGACACCTCGACACAGGGCACGATCCGGTGGTTCGTACCCGACCAGGGCTCGCTCGAAGAGCTGGCGTACGAGGTGCGGCAGAGCGAGGGAACCGACACGGACACCGGTCCCACCGAGCAGTAGCCGGCAAGGAACCACGGGCGCGCGACAGACCGTCGCAACCCGCTGATTGTCAGTGCTCGGCGGTACGGTCGACGCGCTCGCGGGACCGGTCGTGATCCTTCAAGGAAGCCCTCGGAAGGCTCCCTCGAAGCTCCGACCGGTCGGCTCCAGGGCCGTAAGATCGCAGGTGCCTGCCTTTACCGGAGGGGCCTGTGAAACGGACACGGCCCGAGAGCAGCGGGCATCGCACGCACCACCGAGCACTGGGAAGAAGTCGTACGCCGATGGAGGAACTGACCTTGGACCTGGGCATCCCACAGCAGTCGGAAGACGGTGCGGGCCGGGCAGCCACGGCGGAGGAAACTCAGCCCCAGGTCACGGCCCTGGAAGAGGGGCAGATCGTCGACTACATCACCGGCGAGGCGATCAAGGAGACCGAGAAGGAGAAGGTCCGCCAGCGCACCGCCCGCGCCCTGGTCCACGAGCACGGGATCGACCCCGCCGACATGGCGCGTGACTTCCGCGTCACCGTCAGCGAAGAGGGTGCCAAGCGCAAGCGGACCAAGACGGCCGACATCGCGATCTTCGAGTCCGGTGCCGTACACATCACTGCCAATCTGCGCCGGGTGGTGATCTGTAAGCCGGAGCCCAAGGGCAGGGGCAAGAATGTCGTCAAGATCCGTGAACCGGCCCAAGCGGAGAAGGACCTCGAAGCCCTCCAGGAGCTGATGGGCAACGAGGACCGTCCACTGTGCGCGGACGGGATGTGGACGGACGGAGTCGACTACTTCTTCCTCAAGAAGGTGGTCAGCGACTTCGGCGCGGACTTCGAGGACCGCAGCGACTGGGCCGTCGCCGACGGTACTCTTGGCAGCCGCACCGTCGCCTCGCACCAGCGGCTGCGCCGGGCAGAGCCGGAGCGCCTCAAGATTGCGTTCCGCCGTTGCCACAACTACATCCACGGCAACGAGGGCATGCCGAAGGATGCCGCTTTCTGGCAGTTCCTCTACCTACTCTTCGCCAAGATGTACGACGAGCGGGTCAGCCGGGGTACCGGTCACGGCCGGTTTCACACCGGCCTGAAGGAGATGTTCGATCCGGATGGCCGGGCAGCGATCAGCGCCCGCGTCCGGGAGCTCTTCGAGGACGTCAAGCGCGAGTACAAGGACGTCTTCAAGCCCACGGACGAGATCACCTTGTCCGATCGGGCGCTGGCCTTCATCGTCAGCGAGATCGCCTCGTACGACCTGAGCGGCACCGACGTCGACGCCAAGGGCATCGCGTATCAGGAGCTTGTCGGCACCAATCTGCGCGGCGACCGCGGCCAGTACTTCACCCCGCGCGGGGCGGTCAATCTGATGGTCGAGATCCTCGACCCGAAGGACTACGAGACCGTCCTCGACCCGACCTGCGGCACCGGCGGCTTCCTCCAGGCCACGCTCAAGCATCTGCGCGACACGTGGAAGAAGGAAGCCGGCACATACGGCTTCCCGGACAACGACGAGGAGCGCGAGCGCTACCGGGACAAGCTCAAGGAGTACGCGGAGAAGCACCTGATGGGCGCGGACTTCGACCCCTTTCTGGTCCGCGCCACCACCATGGCGATCATGACGCTCGCGGAGACCACCGGGAACATCTTCCACATGGACTCCCTCGGCTTTCCTCGCGGGCACCTCTCGGGCGTCGAGGAGGCGAAGAAGAAGATCCCGCTCGGCAAGACCGTGGACGTCCTACTCACCAACCCTCCGTTCGGCGCGGACATCCCGGTCAGCGACGAGTCGGTCCTGGGCTCCTTCCGTGACGGCATCGCCAAGTCCTGGGGCCGCAATAAGGAGACCGGCGAGATCGAGGAGAGCCTCACCAGTCGGCCGGGCAGCATGGCCCCCGAGCAGTTGTTCATCCAGCGCGCCATCGAATGGGTCAAGCCCGGTGGCCGTATCGGCATCGTCCTCCCCAACGGCATCCTGTCGAACCCTGGACCGACCGACGAGGCGATCCGCCGCTACATCCTGGAGCACTGCTGGGTCCTCGCGAGCGTCGAGCTCCCGGTGGAGACCTTCGTCGTCGACGCAAACGTCAACATTCTCACCACGCTGCTCTTCCTCAAGCGCAAGACGGACCAGGAGATCCGCAACCACCGGCTCCGCACGGAGAAGGACTATCCGGTCTTCATGGCGGTCGCCGAGAAGGTCGGCTTCGACCGGCGCGGGAACGACCTGTTCAAGCGAGAGCCTGACGGAAAGATCGTGGTGGAGACCTCGGTCGAGCAGGAGCGCCTGCGCATCCGTGGCAAGGAAGTCGTACGTCCGCTGCGCCGTAGCAAGCCGGTCATCGACAACGATCTACCGGTGATCGCGGAGAAGTACCGGGAGTTCCGGGCCAAGTACTCGGAGCCGGGTGCCGACCCGCGCCAGGGCACGGAGGCAGGCACGTGAAGATCGCCGAGCTGTCGAACCCGGTGACGTCCGCCTGGTTCCGAGATCAGGGCCTCCGGCTCGATGCCTCGCCGTACGTCTCGGGCGCGCTAAAGGTGAAGAAGCTGTTGGAACGGCTTCCGGAGACAGTGCCCTTGGCAAGCCTGACAGTCGGGCACAACGGGGGAATCTTCAACGGCCCCATGTTCCGCCGGGTCTATCTCACCGACCCCAAGCACAGCGTGCCATTCCTCGGGACTAAGGACATGATGGCCGCCGACCTGACTGGTTTGCCTCGGCTACGGAAGGCCGATGCCGAATCAGCGGCGCTCGCATATCTGAAACTCAAGCCGGGGATGACACTGATCTCGTGCTCAGGCTTCAATGCCGGAAGGCGGGCGTACGTCCGCCCGGACATGGCTGGCGTCTGGTCTTCGCAGGACACGCTCAAGGTCGAACCGGACCCGGAGAAGATCAAGTCGGGGTACCTGTATGCGTTCCTGCTCAGCCAGTTCGGCGAAGCACTCGTACGTGGCTCGGTGTATGGCTCGGCCGTCAAGCACATCGAGCCACACCACATCACGGGACTTCCGGTGCCGCGATTCAGTGAGCGGGTGGAGACCGAAATCCATGAACTGGTAGAGAAGAGCGCGGCCCTGCGCGCTCGGCATCAGGCCGAACTCGTCGCCGCGACGAAAGACTTCTTCGACAGCACGGGGCTGTCCGAGCTGAACGAGCTGCAGTGGCATCAGCAGGAACGAGATCTCGGGTTCGAGGTCGCGAACCTGAGCTCATTTTCCCTGCGAGCGTTGAACTTTGCGCCGAGGGCTCAGCGGTTGATTGAGATGTTGGGGTCGGTACCCGGCCAACGGCTCGGGGAGATCTGCCTGGGCGGCCATCTCGGGTCAGGCGTCCGGTTCAAGCGCGTCGATAGCGACCCGGAGAACGGCGTACAGCTTGTGGGCCAGAGACAAGGGTTCTGGCTGCGTCCCGAGGGACGGTGGATCAGCCCTTCCCACGCCCCGCGTGGCATCTTCGCTGAAGACGAGACTGTAATGATCGCAGCACAGGGCACGCTCGGTGAGAACGAGGTGTTCTGTCGACCGATCTTTGTCACAGGTGAGTGGCTGAACTACGCGTACACGCAGCACTTCCTCCGCGTCGTCAGCGGCACCCCCGACATCCCCGGCGCCTACCTCTTCGCCTTTTTCCGTTCTGAGGCCGCGTTCCGCGTCCTGCGATCGCTCAGCGTCGGCGGCAAACAACAAGACATCCACGAGGCCCTGCGCGCGGCGATCCCGATCCCGATCGCACCCCCCGAAGACCGCGACCGCATCGCCACCACAGTCCGCTCCGCCTACCAATGCCGCGACCGAGCCGATGTTCTTGAGGACAAGGCGCTCGCGCTGCTCACCAAAGCCGTCGAGGAGGCCGCTGGCTGATGGGTGCCAGGATCGTTGCTGTTGGGGAGGCCGTCAACGATGCCGAGCGGCGTGTGATCGCGCACCTGCGAGATCACGCGCCGGACGACTGGACGGTCCTGCACTCCGTCGAAATCCCACACGGGAACCGCCTGTTCGAGGTCGACCTCGTCGTAGTAACCGGGCACGCGGTGTACGTCATCGACGTCAAGGGCACCCGTGGCCGTATCGAGGCCGACGGCAGCCGCTGGTATCCGGCGCGGCGGGCTCCGTTCCGCAGCCCGGTGCCCAAGTTGCAGAGCCACGCCAAGCAGCTCAAGACGACCCTGGAATCCGCGCATCTGCCGCTGTCCCGTCTCTGGACCCACGCCCTGGTCGTCCTCCCGGCCCCAGACGCGGTTCTGCTGGACAACACACCCGCTCAGCGTGACGCGAAGGCGACCATCAACCTGCCCGACCTGATCGGTCGGTTGGCGGACATCACCCAAATCCCAGTGTCGTCTCGGCGGTTCGACACTGACATCTCCGCCCATCACGCAGCGATCGTGAACACGGTGCGAGGCTCTTCCCGCGCCCCCTCCGGGCCACTGAGGTTCGGCAGCTGGGAGGTGATTGAGCGGCTCAGCGAGTCCCAGTACGCCGACGGTGCCGACGTACTGGACGAGTACCGGGCGAAGAACGCCCTGGCCGTGCAGGGTTCGGGCACCGTGCGGCTTCAGGTGCGCCAGGCAGACCCGTACGCCCCGGAGGCGGAGCGACTGCGGCAGCAGAAACGGATCGGGATCGCCTACGAGGCACTGGGAAAGCTGCCCGCGCACCCGAACGTCGTGGGGGTGCGGGACTTCTTCGCCGTCGAGGACCGGGGCGTGTACGTCACCGTCTTCGACGATGCCCCTGGGCATGCGCTGAAGTTGCATCTGACCGGGGCCGCCGACCCGCTGACCGCCGACGCCAAGCTGCGTACCGTACGGCATGTCCTGCAGGGACTCGCGCACGCCCACAGTCGGCGAATCGCGCACCGCGAACTGAATCCGGCAACGGTCCTGATCGCGCAGGACGGCCGGGCGATGCTGACCGGCTTCGAGTACGCCAAGACCGCGCAGCGTCGCGGGCACACGGTGTTGGAGGAGGCGTGGCAGGTCGCCGACCCGGCGTATCTCGCTCCGGAATGCCAGGCCGACGCGTCCACCATGGGGATGGCCTCGGATGTGTACGCGGTCGGTGTCATCGGCTATCAACTGCTCACCGGCGAGCTGCCGTTCGGTTCGGTGACCGAGCAGGCCGAGGCCGGCGGCCGACTGCCGGACGACGGGCTTGAACAGGCCGGAGTCAGGGTGGAGTTGGCGCATTGGCTCCGCACGCTGTGCGCGAGTGATCCCGCCGCCAGACCCAGTGCCTTGGAGGCACTGCGCCGCCTTGACCTAGCGATCGGCGCACGCCAGGCCCCAGCCCGGCGAATCGGATCCTCTGCTGCTCGCCCCGCACAGCAGCCCGCCGCCGATCGACTCGGCGGCTCGGACGAACCACGCGGGGCGGACTTCTTCAAGACCCTGCCCCCTGATTTCCAGCTCGGCACCAAGTACCTGGTACGCCATCGGCTGGGCCGCCCCGGCGGATTCGGCGTGGCCTACCGGGTGTACGACACCATAAGGAGCGTCGACCGAGCAGTGAAGCTGGTCCTCAGGGACCGTGACTCCGTCCTTGAGCGGCTCAAGCGCGAAGCTGACGTACTGCAGCGGCTGCAGAGCGCACCGCACCCCAATGTGGTGTCCATGGTGGACGCGGACCGGCTGCCTGCCCCTGACCCGTATCCATATCTGGTCTTCGAGTTCGTCGACGGCAAGGACGTCGCCGAGGTGATCCGCGGCGGCCGCATGGGCGCGGCGGACGTGCTGCGGCTGGCCGTCGATACCGCGCGCGGGCTGCGGCACATTCACGATCTCGGGGTGTGGCACTGCGACATCAAACCGAGCAACCTGCTGTGGACCGACGACGGCGTCAAACTGATCGACTTCGGCATCGCCAAGACCGCCGACTCCTCGGAAGGCCACACCTACACCAGCGCCCGCTACAGTCCGCCCGATCTGGACCAGGTGCCGGCCAACGCCTCCGGGTACGTCGACCGTGATCTGTTCGGGCTCGGGGTCACCTTGTACGAGGCGCTCACCGGCGGGCAGTACCCGTGGGACGCGAGGTCTCCGCTCCCCGGTGTCCCGCCGATCGATCCCCGGGTCGCTTACAGCGGCTTCGGCGATCTCGCCCCCGGGTTCGCCGAAATCCTGCTCAGGTTGATCTCTCCGTACCGCGGTGAGCGGTTCACGACCGCCGAGGAACTACTTGAGGCGCTGCGGACGTTGGAGTCGGCGCGGGATGTGCCGGTGCCCCCTCCCCTACCCGAGCTACCGGTTATGCCTCCCTCGCCGCCATCCGGGGGCGGCTCCGAGGAACCTCCCTCGCCTGAACCCAATACCAACCCGTTCGTCACCCATTTGCAGACCCTGTACAGCCAGAGTCGGCGCAGCAACCGCGGCACGCGGGGCCTCGACCCGCATGCCATGTCGGTGTACGTCGAGACCGCCTTGGACAGTGATCTCGTGCCCGCGCTGCGGCGGGGGGAACACGCGCTGGTCATCGTCACCGGGAACGCCGGTGACGGAAAGACCGCGTTCCTGGAGCGGTTCGAACGCCAAGCCCGTGAGCTGGGCGCCGACTTCGAGCCCCGGCGGTCCAACGGCAGCGACTTCACGCTGGACGGCCGCCGGTTCCGTACTAACCACGACGGCAGCCAGGACGAGGGCGAAGTGGGCGGGGACGACGTCCTGGAGGAATTCTTCGCGCCGTTCGCCGGACCGGACGAGTCCGGTTGGGCAGGCATCGGGGGCGAGACGCGACTGATTGCCGTCAACGAAGGGCGGTTGATCGATTTCCTCAGCCACCACCACGACCGCTTTCCGCACCTCGCCAGACTCGTCAACCTGGGCCTGGACGGGCGGGACACGGGGCAGTCGGTCGCCGTGGTCAACCTGAACGCCCGTGATGTGACGGCCCGACCGAAGGTCGGTGGCGGCGCTCCGCAGGACGGTGAATCGCTGCTCGAGCGGATGCTCACACGGATGACGCACGAGAGGTTCTGGGAGGACTGCGCATCCTGTGACCTCGCCGCCACCTGCTACGCCCGGCACAACGCGCAGACGTTCCAACACCCCTCCGCCGGCCCCCAGGTGATGCGGCGGCTGCGTCGGCTCTACGAACTCACGCAGTTGCGTGGCAAATTGCACATCACTCTGCGCGACCTGCGCTCGGCGCTGGCGTACACCCTCACCTCGGGCCGCGACTGCAGCGCAATCCACCAGCTGTACGCCGCCGGTGACGCCCGAAGCATCCTGGACAGCTTCTACTTCTCCGCGCACCTCGGCACTCCCCCGGCCGAGGACGGCAGTCCGAGGGAACGTGACCGGCTGCTGTCCCTGCTGAGGGCGGCCGATGTCGCCGCCATACCGCAGCCGCGCCTTGATCGCCGCCTTGACTATGCCGGGCTGCTGGAGGACGGTGCGCTGGTCACCGTGGATGGGCGCGGAAGCCGGGACCGGGTGCTGCTGGAACAGCAATTCGCCGAGCTCGGCCGGTCGAGCCAGGGGGGTCAAAAACAGACGGGACAGGGGTCCGGCCACCGCAGCTACCTCAACGCGGCGCGCCGTCTGCTGTACTTCGAGCTCCACGACGAGGAGCGGGCCCAGCGGATGCTGCCGTACACGTCGGTGCTGCGTTTCGTGGAACTGCTGAGTACCGATGTCGCCGTCGACGTCGAGCGCAACATGGTGCTGCGTGCCTTCAACCGGGGCGAAGGGCTGACAGCTCCTGACCGGATCGGGGAGGGTCTGGCTCTGAAGGTCCGTGAGGTGACGGGCGGCCTCATCCGCAGCTACCGGCACTTCCCCGCGCAGGGGTTCCAGCTGAAGCCTGCGGATCCACCCGCCCCCGCGTATGTCGAATCCGGCCGCACGGCACTACGGCTGAGCTACCAGGATCCCGAGGGCAGACCCGGGGGTACGGCAGAGCTGGATATCCGGCTCGATCTGTTCGAGCTGCTGCAGCGCTTCGGTCAGGGGTACCGGCCCTCGGTGGCCGATATCCAGGGGCAGCAGCTCGCCTTGGCCGTGTTCAAGAACCGGCTGGCCGCGGTCCCGTATCAGGAGGTGCTCCTCACTACGCACGGGCACGATCTGCGCCGTGTCCACCGCACTGAGGACGGCGTCCTACACATGGAAGACCTGGCACCCGTCACGGCGCGCGAGACGGACGACGAGGACCACGCCGACGGGGCGGAGGAGACGGCATGGCGCTGACGGGATCACTCGGCACCTTTCACCACCCGGGTGTCAGCCGGATCGACTACAAGCCGCTGGACATGGACCGGGTACTGACCGCGCTGCTCGCCCGGCTATGGCACCAGGGCATGCCCAGCAAGATCAGCCGTACGTCGACGCTCGACGTCGATGTGTTCGTCAAGCTGTTCCTGGAGCACCCCGAGGTGTTCGCCGGCTTCGACCGAGAGACCACCACCCGCTGGACCGTCACCCACCTCATGGACATGGTCAACCGCGGCAGGGCCGATGAAGCGGTGGCCGCGCCCAGGCCGCTGCACGGCTTCACCTACCGGTTCCGCAACAGCCGCAAATCCCGCCCGTACGGGGCCGATGAGCAGCTGTACGAGATGCTCTGCGCTGATGAGGGCGCGCTGAAGGGACTGCGCGAGTTCTTCTTCTCCGATGTCGACCGGGCCACAGGCACCATCGCCCCGGGGCCGGACACCGACGTGGAGACGCAGGCGCTGCTGCATCTGGTCGAGCTCGCGGGCCGCAAGGTCCGGGACCAGGCGGACACGAGCAAACCCCGGACTCCCTATCCGCCGCTGTGTGCCGAGCCCGCGCAACTGCTCTGCCAAGACGTGATGCGGCTTCTATATCACCAGGACCGTATGCCGCGCACCGTGCTGGTGGACTATCTCAAGACGCTGTTCGCCTTCCACTTGGCGCTGTATCACCTGCGGATGATGAAGTTGCTGCCCGCGGCCGTCTCGACGGCCGCGGTGCCGGCCACCTGCCGGGGCGGCCACGGCTCGCAAGCCGCGGCGGACCGCTGCCCGTACCGAGTGCGACTCTTCCTTGACGCGGACGGCTCGCCCGGCACCGCGTCCGCCGCCCTCGCGGAGCACAGCGCGGACATCTGGTATCGGCGCATCCCTCGCTTCATCCAGGCGACCTACCAGGTGAAGAAACTCGACGACTTCGCCGAGTCCCTGGCCAAGGCGGGCACGTTGAGCCGACCCGCAGGCCGAAACTACTTCACCCCGGAGGAAGCGCTGCGGCTCCTGGACAAGAAGCGCAGCAAGGAGCGCGACGCCTTCTTCCTCCAGCGTGTCAACCGGGTGCGGGATGAGGAGGATGAACTCCCACCCGAGCTCAAGCAGATCATCCAGCTCGGACTCGGCCCGTTCGACGAGTACACCGAAATGCTCATGCACTATCGCGGGCGTTACTACCGGGGCCAGTTCGTGAAATGTCTCGATTCGATGCTGCTTAAGCATCGTCCTGGCGCTCTGCTGGCCCAGCCGCGCGGTGGTGGCGCGGACGCCGCCCGCCGGTTCGTCCTCGACGGTCGGCTTCTTGAAGTGCTCCTGCAGGTGGCGCTCTTGCGTGAAAGCACCGACGGCAGCGGCAATCTGGCCACCGCCCCGATGCGGGTGGACGCGTTCCTCGCCCTGTTGCGTTCCCGGTACGGGTTGTACATCGACCGGCTGCCCGACGGCGACGGCTTCACCGGCGCCCACCTGGACGACCAGGCAGCGCTGCGCGCCAACTCCGCCGCCTTCCTCAACCGGCTGCGCGAGATCGGCTACTACCAGGACATGTCCGATGCCTACCTGACTCAGACCATCACCCCCAGGTATGCCATCGGCGCCACGCCACGGACGGGAGTCACCGCTCGATGACCACCACCCCGGCCGGCACAACGGGCCTGGTCGAGATCACCGCCAAGGACCTGCGAGAGGCTCTCGAAGGTGTTCTCGTACCTCAGTTGACCAAGCTCGTCGGAGAACGCGACGCCGGACACTGCATGCGGGTCACCGAGGTCGAACCCGAGCTCGCCGCCTCTCTGGTGCGCCGGCTGCGCGGCGCGCTTGGCCCCGAGGCCACGGTCTGCTTGCTCTGCCCCGCCGACGACCTCACCCCTGACGGTCCGCTGCACGACGTCGGTGTCAGCAGCACCAAGCTGGTCGAGCTGCGCAATCGCAGCGAGGGCGAAGGTTCCCTGCCCGGCCCGCTCCTGGTCTTCGTGCCGCCCGGTATCCGGGTCAGTGCAGAGGACTCCTTCGGAATCGCCACGTTCGAAGAGATCCCGCTCGGCGACGCTTACACCTCTCTGGTCGACTACCTCCTCGACCAGGTACCCGAGCGGCTGCGTCCTGCCGTCGACGAACTGCTCGCCTCGGTCCGCGACCGTACGGAGGGATGGCGGACGGGCAATCGCGCCCTCGCCCAGTACCTCCTCACCCTGCAGGCCAATGCCTACCGCGACCAGGTCGCCGGTGCCGCGGTCTACCACTTCGGCCTCGTACCGGACTTCGACCTGTTCACCCACCCCTCCCTGGTACGGGAACGGGTCGACAAGAACTACGGCCTGGTACGCAAGCTCACTGACTCACCGCGTTCCGAACGGCAGCGCGTCCTGGACCTCGGCCTGATCGACAGCGTCTTCGCCACCCGGCTCGCCGCCTTCGCCAGCCGGTGCGGCCTGGAAGAGCCCACCTCCTGGACGCGACGCATCGTCGTCGACAAGGAAAACTGGGGTCTGTCGTTCGGCAACTGGCGCATCGATGAGCGACGCCGCGCCACCGTCTCCATCGACGTCCGCGAACTCGGCCTGCCCTCGGCGGGCGACAACCCTCAGCACGTCAAGGACTATCCGGCCCTGGCAGCCATCGCAGGCCAGCCGTACCTGCTCACCGGGGAGAAGGGAGTCCGCGACATCACCGCACGCTTCGCCGTGCAGCCCGACCCCCGCAAGGTGGAAGGGCTGGAGAAGTTCCGTGTGGAGATCGTCTCCGAGAGCGGCGGCCCGATCGGCCGGGCTGCCCACGTCGGCAAAAGCAAGACCGCCAAGCCCGAGTACAAGAAGGCACTGGGACGCCTCAACAGGATTGACTGGGAGGAGGGATGGCACTACATCCGCGTCGTCCCGCTGGACGCGCAGGGTGAGCCTCTCGACGTCACCCCCGGCGCCCATGACTTGCCCGGCGGCGAGAGCGAACGCTTCTACGTCGTCCCGGACGCGGAGGCCGAGGAGCCGCCGGAGCGCAGCGCGGGACGCTTTCCCGGCCTCACTCACGCTCTGCGCTCTCTTCAACTGGACGCGCTCGCGACGGGAGATGACCCGACTCTGGTCGCCGCCACCGATATCCGTTGGAAGGCGTCCAGCGCCCGCAGCCCGCACCGCACACTCAGCGCAAAGGTCCACGCCGCGGGAACCGGTGAGATCCGTTTGTCCCCGCTACTCGTCCAGGCCCAGCAGCACCTCCTTGCCCACCCCGACGACACCGGTCTGCGCCGGATGCTGCTGCACCCGGACGGCAGTGCTCAACTGCACGACGGCAATGACGCGGATCTCGGGCGCACACTGATGGGCCGAGCAAGCGAGGCGTACGACGCTTTCGTCGCCGCACGGCAGACGTATTTCACCGCCATCACCGGCACGGCGACCGGCCCCGCCGAAGCTGCCGAGCTCCTGGTTAGCGAGGCGATCGACTTCGAGCAGGTGCGCTATGAACTCGCCACCTATGCCGAGGCGTACGTCGAACTCGTCGACGCGGCAGCCCTCCAGGTCGAAAGAGCAACGGATACCGCCAGGGCCGGCGCGCTGGAGGCACTCGCCCGAATCCAGCAGATCGACTGCGTGGCGGCGACGCTCAGCGACGGCACAGGCCGACGTGACACCGTTCTGCTCGTCGCCCCCACCCACCCGCTGCGGGCACTGTGGCTGGCCACTTGGTCGGCTCTCGGGCTGGCCTGGACAAGCCGTCTCGCCGCCGGGGACAAAAAGACCGTCCTGTCGGTACGGGAGTCGCTACTCGCCTCGCTGGCACCGCTCGGCTTCCCGTTCACGGTCCCGCGTCAGGACGGACGGCTCATGGCCGCAGCCGACAATCTCACCCCGTACTGGGGCGCGTACCTGCCCAGTGAAACCGCCGATCCCCGCGGACTGCTCGGTCGGCTGGCCACTGCCCTGAATCTGCCGCCCGAAAGCGCTGCCGCCGCAACCAGTGGCGGCGGCGCGTTGTCCGGCGTCGCCCTGGCCGATCGCATAGAGCGATACGTCCGTCTGCACCCGTACGTCACCACCCTCATCATGAACGTCGTCAACGCGGGCCGAGCCGAGATCGTCGCCGATGCCCTGCTCGAACTGCAGCGCCGCTCCGCGACCCGGGACCTCACCTACGACATCCGCCTGTGTGTCACCGACCCCGAGGCGCCCGAGACCGGCGCCGCCCTGACGGATCTGCAGAACGCGCAGAGTCAGATCTCCTCCGCCGAGGCCGAAGCTTTCCTGCACACCATCGGTCCGGCCCGCACGGCCAAACTCGTCCACTCCGTACGCTCAGTGGACGAGTTCACCCGGCGGCCGACAGAGTTCGATGCCCACCTCACCGTTCTCATCGACGCCTTCGGGGGCGAACAACACGCCTCCACACCACGTCGACCCATCACCCACGCGCCGGTCCACGGCTTGGTGCAGGCCACGGCTTCCACGTACGAGGACGACGACCAGCAGATCGTCTGGCGCACCGCCCCACGTCACGGCACGGCCCTCGCCATAGAGGACGCCGAAGACCTCACCAACCTCATGGGCCGCCTGCCCGCCCTGCTGGACACGGCCGCGGCATGCGTGGCCACCGCCGGCCAGGCACTGCGCAGCGTCCCCTGCACCGTCCTGTCCCTCGACACCGATGCCCGCGATCTCCTCTACCGGGCACACCAGTCCGGCGATTGGGTCGTCACCATTGACCGCACGCTGGGGCTGGAGTACTTCGACAACGCCGGACGACACGGCAGGCCCGAGTACGTCATCGACTACGCCCCCGCGCAAGGCAGCTCACTCGCCCACCAGATGATGGTGAGCTCCAACTCGGTCGACGAACTGCGCACCCTTCTCGGGCCGACGGCGCAGCAGCACGGGCTCGATGTCGCGGAACGTCACCTCAATACGTTCTTCGACCAGCTCCGACTGCTGTCGGGCAACCTGGCCTTCAAGCTGGCATCCACCGCCCCCAACCAGCGCACCGAGGTCCTCGGCCTGTCCCTGGCCCGTCTCTATCTTGATTACCAGGGCGTGCTGCACAACCAGATCGTCGTGCCCCTCGACGCCCACCCAGAGCTGTACGCGGAGGCCCGCCGTCAGGCCCGCGAACTGGGCGACGTCCTTTCCTTCCAGCGAAGTGACCTCGCGCTGTTCCACCTCGACGGGATGCAACGGACCGTCACCTGCCGTCTCGTCGAAGTGAAGTGTTACACCGTACTCGACGACGTCGGCGCCTACGAGCGGCTCAAAGTCAAGGTCACCCAACAGCTGGCCCGCAGTCAGTCCGTACTCTCCGAGTCCTTCGACCCGAACCTCACCACCCCCGACCGTGTCGACCGCCCTGTCAAGAACCTCACCCTCGCCTCCATGCTCCGCTTCTACGTGGAGCGCGCCGCCCGCCACGGCACCCTGAACCAAAGCAGCCGCACGGCAGCCCACCGGGTTCTGGACAGCCTCGACGATGGCTACCAACTCCGCTTCACCCAAAGCGGCCTGATCTTCGACCTCGCCCGCCCTGGCACCGACCAGGAGACCGACGGCGAGGTGGAGTTCCACCGCATCGGCCACGACCTCATTACCGAACTCATCGACGCGATCCCGACGGTACGACCGGGCGGACCGGAGTTGCAGGACGACGCCGAGCCCACGGAGGGGGACGCGGATACCTCGGCGCCGGACGACGACGCCACAACCACTCCGACGCTCGCCCGGCTCACACTCTCGGTCCCGCGACTCGCCGACGCGGCCTTCCGCGCGGACGACGCTCAGCCAGTGGCACCGGAGGAAGAACCCGAACCACACTCGGGCAAGGAGCCGGCGTCACCTCAGCCGACTCCTGATCCGCCTATCAGCGCGCAGAACGACCACGGACTGCCCGTGGTGCCCACCGCTTCGGAGCCGGTGGTTCCCGACACACCGCACCCCGAGGCGACCGCACCCAGCCTGCAGGAACTCCGCAACACTCCCGCCATGGACGTTCCGGCCCCCGCTGCTCCACCACCTGGCCCAGACGCCCCCGGCTCCCACCGTCCGGACATCTACCTGGGCGTCGCCCGTCCCTCACCCCAGCACGGCGTCCTTGGGAAAGCCGCCGGCCGAACTGTCTCCCTCGACCTCGACGAAACCCACACCATCAGTCTGTTCGGCGTCCAGGGCGGCGGCAAAAGCTACACGCTGGGCAGCATCATCGAAGCGGCATCGCTCCCGGCCCCGCCCATCAATGTCCTGCCGCACCCGCTGGCCACGGTGATCTTCCACTACAGCAAGTCCCAGGACTACGCGCCCGAGTTCACCTCGATGGTGCACCCCAACGACGACAGCGCCCAACTCGCGGCCCTCAAGGAGCGCTACGGTGCCGAGCCGCACGCCCTGACCGACGTCCTCCTCCTCACGCCGGAGGCCCAGGTCGACGATCGCCGAGCGCAATACCCAGGGATCGAAGTACACCCCCTGGCGTTCTCCTCCGCCGAACTCAAGGCTGAGCACTGGACGTTCCTGCTCGGCGCCGTCGGAAACCAATCCACGTACATCAAGCAGATCGCCAGAACCATCCGCAAGCACCGCAACAACCTGACCCTCGACACAATCCGCCAAGAACTCGCCAGCTCCCGAATGCCGGACCACATCAAGGACCTCGCCGAGGACCGTCTGGACCTGGCGGCGGAGTACATCGACGACAACGTCCAGCTCACCAGCCTCATTCGTCCCGGCCGCCTCGTCATCGTCGACCTGCGCGACAACCTGATCCAAAAGGACGACGCCCTCGGCCTGTTCGTCGTCCTGATGCAGCTCTTCGCCGATGCCCGCGACGGCGACCGCCGCTTCAACAAACTGGTCGTCTTCGATGAAGCGCACAAGTACATCGACAGCCCCGACCTCGTGGCCGGCCTAGTCGAGTCCGTCCGCGAAATGCGTCACAAAGGCATGAGCATCCTGGTTGCGAGCCAAGACCCGCCGTCCGTCCCCGTACAGCTGATCGAGCTCTCCAACCACATCATCCTGCACAAGTTCACCTCCCCGGCCTGGCTCAAGCACCTACAGAAGGCGAATGCAGCCCTGTCCGGCCTCACCGCCGAGAAACTCGCTCAACTCCACCCGGGCGAGGCGTACATCTGGTCGAGCAAGGCCACCGACCCGGCGTTCACGTACGGAGCTGTTCGCATCCAGTGCCGTCCACGAGTGACGAAACACGGAGGGGGGACGCGGACTGCATCCGAGGAGTAAAGGTCCTGCCCCGCGCTGGGGGTCCGCAGCTTTACAGCGGCGCGTGGGAACGCACCGCCGAGGCATGACCAAACCTGCTTTGGTGCGTCTGCGGCGGTCGGGGAATTGACGGGCGGAGGAGGCCTGCAAGCCGCGGTCCGTCGTTCACACCACGCACATATCCCATGTCGTGGCGACTCGCCGTCCGTTCAAACGGCTTGCAGGACGGCGGGGTGGCCCTGGTCAGCCGGTGTAGTGGTCCAAGGCGATGAGGTTTCTCCTCGTACCTGCCAGTCCCTGACGGAGATCGAAGGACATAGACCGGATCAGTGGCACGGGGTAGCTTGGGTACGCGTCTGCGTGTGATGCCGCGGTGATCATCTGGCACGCGGCCCCGATCGTGACCAAGATATTGGTGGCGAAGGCCTGTTGTTCCGGCAGCGGGCCAGAGGACGGCCGGAAGAGTACGGCGACCATGCTGCGGTGCCAAGACGTTTCCACCGACTCCGGAAGCGCCAGCGCCCGTGCGAGAGCCTTTCCAACCTTCCCCAGGCCGTCGGGGGACGTGGCCTGAGCTTTGCCCCAGATCCTGGCCACCAGAGAGCTTCCCTCCCTCACACTGGGCCGGTACGAGGTGGGGTTGTGCACCTCGTGTCGTGTGCGTCGTACACCGTCGAGAAAGTCAGCGAAGGACCCGTGAACCTCCTTGTCTCCCCGGTGTACCTGGTCCCAGAAGCTGTCGGTCTCCGCCTTCTTCATCACACATACCGATTGAAGCCGCTCCAGCAGCGCCCCTTCCAGGTCGAAGAGCAGTTGGCACAGATCCCCGATTGCAGCTCCGGCCACGTTGAGCGGGGATTCGGCGCGCCAGGTGAGGTCCTCGATGATGACCGAGGCCGTCCGACCGCCGAGGCGCGGGAACCATGCCGGGAGAATCACCGGAGAGGAAATCTGAGGAAGTTGCAGGGTATTGCGAGCAAGCAGCACCACCGCGCGCCGCTCGGTGGCAGCATCGCCGACCAGATGTTTCTCGCACACCTCCTGGTTTTCCTCAAGGAGCACGACGAAGTCATCGAGTACGGCGTTGACGTTGTCGAAGGGGGCCCTGCGCACCACCAGGACCACAACGGGGTCGCCGGCCAGATGTTCCTGTAGTTCTCGCGCGTAGTCGCTCCGGTTCCCCAGGACCTGGAACCAGAACCCGCTCAGCTCACTGGCCGACGCGGTAAGCCTGGTTCTGATGGCGGCGGCGAGGCTGTCGGGCGGGATCTGTTCGTCGGCGAAGGCATTGGGGTTCGTGATGCTGGCAGTGCTCTCCTGGTTGGTGGGATTCATGCGTTCACGTCTCCTTGCGTTATCGCCGCGATACGACCAAGCAAGCGGATCTTGGACCACACCCATTCGCCGTCGCTGTCGAGGAAGTTGCTTTGCGTGGCACTGGACAGCAAGCGGTCGGCGCTGATGGCGGCGTACGGCCCGAGCCGCTCAACGATGTCCTCGAAGTCCTTCTTGCTGCACCGCATACTGTTCGGCGACGCGCGCACGATCTCGCTTAGGCAGCAGTAGACGGCGCGCAGCCACGCGGTATCCTGCCCCTCCCCCGCGCCCATGGCCTGCGAGGCAGCTCTTCGGAAAAATTCGTATTCGCGACTGCGGCTGATGTGGCTCGGGATGAGCCGGACTTGGGAGAACTGCATGGCGTCCTCCAGCGTGAAGTGCAGGTCCGACTGGCGCCGTTGCTGTTCGATGAGGAAGGCGCCGAAGTCTCGCAGCAGGTTCACCGTGAGGTACGGGTGCCCCGCTGTCTCCGCGTAGATGGCGTCGACGAAAGCCGCGTCGAGCGACACCTGCGGGCCCAACACCTTCTGCGTGAACTGGGCGAACTCACTTGCCTCTGCGCCTGTTTCGTGTGCGAAGAGGGGGAAGGCGTCCTGCCGTACCAGCGGACTGAGCTGGTTCTGCTCCATCAGGATGAAGTGTGCGTCGGGCTGCTGCCCGAGGAACACCAATAGGTTCTCCCGCGCAAACCGGACCATCTGGTTCAGTAGAGGCTGAACCACTGTGTACCTGATTCCGGGGTCGCGTTGCAGAGCTGACCGAAGCTCCCCGAATAGGCTCTCGTACTCGTCGAGGACGAACACGGTACGTCCACGGTCGGTCGGCGCTCCGTCCGCACAATGATTGACGAGGTCGGCGAAGAACGTAGCGGGGATACGGAGGCCTTCGTCCACCGCAGCGCAGATACGGTCGTAGCAGACGCTGTCGTTAGCCAGTTCCCCAGTCGAGGAACAAGTCTGGCTGACCACGGCCGCGTCCCCCGTCGTGGACGCCAGATCGAAGCCCGCGGTGGTCTTACCGCTGCGCCGTACGCTGCACCAGAGCCGTACACCGTTACGGCTCTCGAACGTCCGAAGGAGGTCGTGCACGCTGTGCCGGTGCACGCGGTAGTACCGCAGATTGAAGGGTTCTTCCAGCGGGAAGTCGTTGGCGAAGTTGTGCTGCAGGGGCCGCCTGCGCACGGAGGTGGTGCCCTGCCTGTAGGAGCGGGCCACGAGCAGCCCAAGCACCTGGTCCCGGGTCTGCGGGACCGACTCGAAGCCGGGCTCCCGCCGGACGGCCACGAGGGTCGCACTCAGCCGCGTGTCCTGCTCGACGAAGGTGCGTAGGTCGGACGGGAGGGGCGTCACTACGGCGGCGACTCCTCGCCGGTAGGCCTCTTCCAGATCACGCTGATTGACATAGCCGTCGTCTAGATAGCACTGAACTTCGATCATCTGCTGATAAGGCGACCGGGTCGACGGCCGCAGTGAAATGTCGAGCCTGTGCTCGGCCACCGAGAACTGAGAGAGGGCCGGCAACGGCACATGCTGACGATTGTCGCCAAGCCGGTCGAAGGCCCAGACGGTGGGCAGGGCACTGCGCAGTAGGCCGTCGACAATGTGATTGCGGCCGATCCGCTTCAGCAGCAGGCGCATGTCGTCCGCGACGAGGAAGGGCAGCGTGTGGAACCAGACCCGCCCGTTCTCCAGGAGAGCTTCCCGGCCTGTACGGCCTCCGAAGGCCACCTGGGCGTACCCCGTGACGATGGCGGACAACATGCAGGAGTTCAGGGCACGTAGGCGGCGGGCGGAGTCGAGGTCGGTGGCCGCTTGCAGGCGAGTGGAATAGAACTCGATGGGGAGGTCCAAGAACCGCTGCAGACCGTTGAGCGACTTCATCAGGCCGTACTGCTCAGACTCGCCTTGCCGAATCTGGTAGTTGAAGCCCCTTTGAAAAATGTCGTCAGCGTGGCGGGACAACGCCGAGAAGATCTTCGGGAGCAGCGTCTTTGCTTCTTCCGGGTCCATCATGCGGTCCAGGAAGGAGGTGAAGTCCTCTGCGAGGCGGTCCCGGTAGTAGGTGGACCACTGGAAGATGTGCCGGTCGCTCAGATCCTGTAGTGCCGCCTCGAACTCCTCCAGCCAGTTGCCCTCCGCCTGCGCGAGCACCTGGGGCGCCGCGACGGACTTGGGTGCGGGGCCGTGCAATTTCTCGTCGAGCAAGGCCAACAGAGCGCTCTTGCGCTTCTTCAAGAAAGCCAGTTCAAAAGCAGTCCGCAGCTGGGGCTCCCGAGCCTCCAGCTCAGCGGCGGCAAGACCCTCCACCAGCTCAGTCGCCAAGGCTTGGGCCTCAGCGGGCTTGACCTCTCTACACAGACGCACGATCTGCTGCAAGGCAGCGTCGACACCGGACATCAATCACCCGTTCTGAAGGTCCGTCAACAAGCCCCTGGCATCTTATTCGAGGACGTTGCGCCGCATATAGAAATACGGCATCCCCCTGCAGGAGCGATGAAGGCGTGGCCTGCGGCTCATACAACTGTCCGCGTACGTGGCAACCGCTCCGGGGAGCGGGATGGTTGACGGTACTCAGGGCAAGTGCTGAGCCCCGGTCTCACGGGCGCGGCCGGGGCGTGACAAGAACGAACGGACAGTGGTTATCCGGTTGCCGCAGGCGCGGAAGACGCCGCGGAACGCGGTGATGCGGGCCTGGACAATCCAGCTGAGCTGGTCGAAACTGCTGGCCCCAGCGCCCTTGGGCCAGCATCGTGGCACCCCGGGTTCCTGGGACCGGACTCGCCCTGTGGTCTCTGCTCACCGCTGGTAAGGCCCGTACCTCCAGCCGTGCAAGAAGGGCTCCAGGTCGCTGGGCCGGGGCTCGGGTACTTCGGGCACGCGGAGCGGGCGGGTGAGCGGATCAAGTGAGCGGATGTGGTTCGTCGCCCAGGACAGCCAGGCTTCGGCCTCGGTGCGGTCAGCGCCGGTCGGCATGGATTCGATCCGCTCACTCGCCGCGGTCAGGTAGGCGGAGAGTCGTGTGGCCTGCCGCCATGCCTTCTCCTGTTGCTCCAGCAGACTGATACGGAAGGCCTCGGCATAGTCGTCACGGACCTGCCGGACCATCGCCTCCCATTGGCGGTGCTTAGGGGTCCTTGCAGAATGATCTTCCTGTGGCACGGTGGAAAGGTACGTGATCCCGTGCTGTGTGGGGGTGACCATGACACGGCGGAAGCCGTGGGAGGTCAGCGACGAACTGTGGGCGGTGATTGAGCCGCTGCTGCCGAAGCATGAGCGGCGGTTCCGGCACCCGGGACGCAAGCGGATCGATGACCGCAAGACGCTGCAGGGCGTGCTGTTCGTCCTCTACACCGGCATCCAGTGGGAGTACCTGCCGCAGGAGTTGGGGTTCGGTTCCGGTCCCACATGCTGGCGGCGGCTGGCCGAATGGCAGGAGGCCGGGGTATGGGAGGAACTCCAGCGGGTGCTGCTGGACCGGTTGCGGGCAACGGACCGTCTGGACTTCTCCCGCGTCACCGTGGATGCCTCGCATGTGCCGGCCAAGCGGGGGCGCAGCAGCCCAAAAGTCGGTCCGAGTCCGGTTGACCGTGCGAGGCCGGGCTCGAAGCATCACGTGCTGACCGACGCGCACGGCACCCCGTTGCGGGTGTCCCTGACCGGCGGACACCGCAACGACGTCACCCAGCTCCTGCCGCTGGTCGACGAGCTGCCCCCGGTGCGGGGGAAACGAGGCCGCCCCCGGCGCAGGCCCCGGACCCTGTATGCCGACCGCGGATACGACCACGACAGCTACCGCCGTCGGCTGCGTGAGCGCGGCATCGTCCCGAAGATTGCCCGGCGCGGCCAACCGCACGGCTCGGGCCTGGGCCGCATCCGCTGGGTCGCCGAGGCCACCATCGCCTGGCTCCACGGACCGCGCCGCTTACGGACCCGCTGGGAAACCCGGGACGACATGCACGACGCTCTCCTCCAGCTCGCCCACTGCATGACCCTCGCCCACAAAACCCCGGCTTTCTGAAAGGACCCCTTAAGCCTGGCCTGTTCCTCTTCTTCGGCGCGCTTGCGTTCGGCGGCCTGTGAGCACAGATCCACTTCCTGCGGAATTTCCGACAGTTGATCTTCCAACCGGCGGTCGACGCTGTCTTTCCAGACCGACTTGCGGTGGGTGATTCCTCCGATGAGCGTGATGGTGAGACGGTCGGAGGGCACGTGGTCGTACTTGGGAATCCTGATCCAGGAGTACCGTTCAGCGTCGGCGAGTTCTTTCCCCGTTGGCACGTGCTCGGTCGTGTCCTGCTCCTGCCCGATGGAGAAACCACACAGCTACCCCTGGGCCGTGACGGTGAACAGACCTTCGTCGTCCGGCCGGCGTGCGCGGCGTCCGTGATGTCCGCCGCGGGCCAGTCGAACCGTGTGCCCGCGATGCTCCGCCTCCGTCACGATCGCCTGCACCAGGCGAAGTGCTCGTGCCTGGACAGACTTGCTCAAGCCCAGCGCGGGTTCCCCGTCTCGCAGCGCGGCCACGATGTCATGCGGCCTGTGAAGCCGATCCGGATCAGGCATCGGCCCCACCACTCTGTGCGTCAGCCGGCTTCGACTCCCAGACTCCCCCGCAGCGCCCCACACCGACCTCCACCAGCCCGCCAGCGCCCTGCTTCAGTGCACAACGCGTGCACACTTCGGCGGGACTTCCGGAACTCCCAGGTAGAAGCGGGATGTGCCCCCACACACGAAAGGGCCCTGACCGGGCCAAAAGCCCAGGTCAGGACCTAAAAAGCAGACGAGTCGGGCTGTACGCCGGGTATTCCTGGGGCACCTTTCTGACCTGCGACTTTGGGGGATCGGACCGGCTGTGACCTGCTAGGACGGGTTGCAGAGGCGATCGGAGGCAGTCAGAGGAAACGGCTCTGATTCGACCCCGATTCGACCCGAGCTGCTCGGAGCCAGTCAGAGGCAATCGCCCTCTGTTCGGCCCCGAGTCGGCCGAGGTCGGGGCGGTGTCGAACGGGTCCGGAAACCTCTGGCGGCGCCCCCAATCGATCTCGGTCGAGCCGCGAAGGGGACGCCTGCCTCCGCTGCGGAGCCAGGCATACGAAGGCCTCCAGGACGGCCATCCTGGAGGCTTCGTCTGGCACCGATTGGAGGTCGGTTCCGGACACCACCCGTGGTTTTAGCGGGCCTGGGTGGCGTCCACGTCCTTGCGAGACGACCCCACAGTGCCACACCACACCCACCAGGCAGACCCATCCCGACGGACATTTCACCCGAGCGAGCGACTGGGGCTTTACAGGCTGTCTCCGGCTGCGGCTGATCTGGTTCTGCTCGGGGACCTCACCGGCCGCTATGCGGCGGGCAGTTACAGCAGGCTCGGCTCCGGCGCCCGGACCGTGATCTTGCGGGCGGACCGGCAGGGCGCGGCCGAGCACGGGCACCGGATCACCGCGGCCATCGCCTGCCACGTCGCCCGCGCCGGCGGAACCGTAAACGAGCTGACCCAGCTGCTGCTCCACCCCGACCACGAAGGTGGTCGGCACGCCCGGCACATTGCGCTGCGCTCCGGGCAGGCGCGTGCCCTGGAGTACATCGGCCGGGTGTGGGCCAGCGCCTCGGCCGCGGTCGCCAGCACGCGAGTCCTGGATTCGCGTCAGCAGGCGCACGAGGTTCTCGCCGCGCTGCGGGACCGGATCGAGACCACACCCTGGCGCGGCGAGCGGGGACGGACCGCACTGCGCGTGCTGCGGGCCCATCTGACCTTCGCCGAGATCGCCAGCGGGCCCCTGCACCACGCCAGTGAGCGGCAGACCGCCGAGGAAGCAGGCGTCTCCCGCACGACGCTGCGGGTCGTCTACGAGACGGTCCTCAAGCCGCAAGGTTGGCTGCGCCGCCTTCGGGTCGGCCATGGTCGGGAGGGCTCCACCTGGTACCTCGCCGACGGCAACGCCCCCGCTTCGCTGTCTCGTTTCCGGACCACTCAGTACCCCCCCGACCCGGCACTTGAGGAGTGGCCCACCCCTGAGACACGGGCGGCGGCCGACATCGACTCCACCGTCATCAGCCGCCTGATGGGCCACGACGCCTTCGCCCACCACGGCCTCGGCAGCTCCGCCCTCATGATCATCGGCGCGCTGCACGCCCGTCCAGCCCAGACCATCGGCGAGCTCATCGGCTCGGCATCCGTGTCCCGGGCCACCGCCTACCGGACCTTGCGCCGCCTGGCCGAACACGGCCTCGTGCACCACAGCGGAGAGACCTGGAGCCTCGCGCCTCGCGCGCTGGAGGGCTTCGGTACCAGCCTGCCGGATGAGGTTCCCCGCCCGACCGCGCACCCGGCACAGGGCTGGGACGCGGTCGCCCAGCAGTACGGCACCACGGGCGTCGCGACCCGGCGCAAGGCGCTGCACGCGGCCGAGCGCGCCGCGTACCGCGAGGCACTGGAGCGGCTTGCGGAGCACCGCAGCAAGGCCATGGTGATCGTCCGCGACGGGTGCCGGGTCCTGATCCCGGCACCCCGCCCCGACGAGATCCCCTCCGCGTGGCACGCCCCTGGTGGGCGCGTCCTCGACCCGGTCACCGGCCGCGCCGCTCCCGACTGGCGGATCGCCACCGATGGACGACTGATCCTCATCACCCCTGCCGACCAGCGCAGTTACGACGAGCTGGCCGCCGCCCATGCCGAAGCCCTCAGCGAATGGGAGTCCGCCGCATGAACCCAGAGCCCCCAGTCACATCCGATGCGAGCGAGGCCGTGACGCCCGAGGCCCTGCGTAAGCAGTACGAGTCCGGTGCCACGGTCGACGAACTCGTCGCTACGAGTGGCCTGTCGTACGGCACGGTTCTCAACCGGCTGCACGAGGCCGGGACCGAGATGCGCACATCGTGGCAGACCCGTCGAATGCGCCAGGACCCTCAGGCACGCCAACGCCTCGCAGCGCATCTTCGCACCTTGTACGAGCAGCACGGCGCCACCCTCACCGAACTCGCTGCGGCTGCGGAAGGGACGAGGCGTGCCGCCCGGCGTCTGCTGATCGAGGCCGGCGGCAGCGTGCGCACCACGCAGCAGACGCTGCGGATGCGCGCCGCAGCTCGGGCTGCTGACCGGCAGGAGCTCACGCTGTCCCTGCGAGCGCGCTATGAGGCTGGCGCCACGGTCCCGGACCTCGCCAAGGAGTGCAACTACTCGGTCGCCACCGTGTACCGGCTCCTGCACCAGGCGGGCACCCGCATGCGGCCCAAGCACAACCACGGCCCGGCCCGCACCCCGAGGAAGAGGTCATGAGCGCGCCCGCAGATGTTCACGGCTGGGCCCCGCAGAACAAGGGACCGACGGTGCGCCATCCCGAACACGGCACGGCAGCACGGGCCCCGCCGCCGTCGGCCGACACCCGCCACCGAACGTCGGCCTTCTCGCCGACGCACATACGACAACGCACCTTCCAGTTTCAGGAGATCAAGCACCCGTGAACGAGAACACCCGTCACAAGACCCTGGCCGCGGCCACAGCCCGCGAATGGGACGCCTTCGTGATCGTCGTCGGCATGCTCAAGGGCGGCACCGGCAAGACCACCTCGGCCTGGTTCATCGCCCTCTACTACGCCGTCGTCCTCGACCTGCCGACGCTGCTGCTGGACGCCGACGCCACCAGCCAGTCCGCCTACGACTGGTTCAAGGTCGCCCAGGCCGAGGGCTTCGAAATCCCGGCCAACCTGGTGGTCGAGCGGTACCCGTTCGACGACATCGCCGAGTACATCCGTGAGAAGCGTGCCGAGTTCGGAGCGATCGTGGTCGACGCCGGCGGCGGCAGCGCCCGCATCTTCCACGAGGCTGTTACCGAGGCAAACCGGCTGATCGTGCCGGTCGCCCCCACCAAGATCGAGCGCCGCAAGCTCGTGGCCACCTTCGACGAGGCCGAGCGCGCCGCCGCCCGCAACGAGCGCGACGTCACCGCCCACGTGGTCCTCGTGAAGGCCGACGACCGCACCAGCCTGCCCCGCACAGCGAAGGACAAGCTGCTGGAACCCGAGAAGGGCGAGGGCATCGGCCCGGACCGCGACGAACCCTTCCCGCTCGCCGAGACGACCATCCACTCCTGGGTGCACTACATGGAGGCCTTCGGCGAGATCCCCACCGAGCTGAGCGAGTACGCCGAACTGATGAAGGAGCTCACGGCATGAGCGAGCGCATGAAGCCCCCCACCCGCCGCACCGGCCGCACCCTCGGCGGCGGGTCCAAGAAGGCGACCCCGCCGCCCCCTCCCCCGGCCGCCGAGCTCACCCCAGAGCAGTACGCCGCCGAACAGGCCGCTGCCCAGGGCGAAGGCCGCCCCACGGCGAGCAAGGCGCAGGTTCAGCCCGCTCCTTCCGCCGTTCCCGCCGAGGCATCGGCACAGGGCCAGACCGGGGCGGTGCCCGAAGTGGCGCAGACCTCAGCCCAGCCGACTGCCGAGGCGCCGAGCGGCCCGGTGCCGGAGCCGGCTGCCAGTCAGCCGACTCACCCGGCCGACTTCGCCCCCGAGGCGGGGACAAGGGGCGGCGGGGTACCGGTGGAACGGCAGATGCCGCCTGTGGCCCCGGCTGCCGAACCCGCAGCACCTGCCCTCCAGCCCACGCAGTCGACCGAACCCATTGCGCAACACGGCTCGTTCGCGGCTCCTGGCGCAGTCTCGGGCGCTGAGGTGGCGCTTCGCCCTGCAACTCCTCCGACGGCAGGCGGCAACGGGTTCCCGGTGAGGGCCGATGTTGCACGGGCTCACCAGGAACAGGAAGCACAATCGCAGGCAGCGCCCAGCGAGGGAACACCATGGGCTCAGGGATCCGGCCGTCCCAAGGACATTCCTGAGACCGCCGTCGTTCTCAACCAGCGCATCATCGCGCGCGAGAGTCTCGACTCGTCGGTCCCCGCCGCACTGAAGCTGAAGAAGCGGATCAAGCGCTTCGCGCTGGACAACGAACTCGATCACCTGCCCATCGGCGACATCGTCTCCGTTGCGCTGGACGAGTGGCTCACCGCCCGCGGGTTCTGATTCTGACTGCAGTGCACGGGGGGGGGCGGCCGCCCCACGCTGGGGTGCGGCCGCCCGTCGCGCCGACTATTCCAATAGCCCAATAGGCGGGTAGCTATCCGCCTAGCCGGACCGACCGGAGCAGCTCTAGTGCCTGATCACTCCCCCTATGCCCGCCGACTGCGGGAAATCGCTGACGCGCTCGACGCCGAGTTCCAGCCAAACGACGACGCTCTTACGCCGCATCCGGACACCCTGAACGTCATCAAAGACCGGCACACCAAACGAGGGCAGCTCAACCACGCCGTCCCTGAAGTTCTTCAGTTCCAGCGCCGGATCCGCCGCTGCAACGCCGACACCGACATCCCTCATGGTGACATCGTCGCTCTCGCCCTTGACGCCTGGCTCCGCGCAAAGGGCTACCCACCGGACCTCAAACCACCAGGGCCAGAAGCCCCTTAACCAGCCGTCTCGTTGCGGAAGCAAGTGTGGCACCGTACTTCACCATGAGGGTGGCTTTGCCAATCACTCCAGGTCTCGTTCTGTCCGCTGCGGGGTACCCTGGCGAACGCTCATGTCCGCCCCTAGCCGGGCGATGACGTTCGATTCGACATAGGGGTGTTGGCCTTGGTGGTAGTCGTCTCGTAGCTGCATTCGCTCGTACCAGTGCCACACAACCAGCTCAAAGTTGTGCTCCACCAGGAATTTCTGCAGCAAGGGCTTTCTCACCAAAAGCGCCCGACTCGCATCCCCAGGTTCCTCGTAGTAGGTGAACATGGGCGCGCCGGCAGTATCGAGCCAGCTCGGGCCTCGCATATCGAAAGTCAGTCCCGCGGCCTGCTGGATGAAGGTCGAGGGCAGGACGGCGGTTGCGGATTCACCGATGGAGCAGTCAAGGATGCTGCCCTCCCAGGTGTACTGCTCGATGGTGGGTACGACCTCCACGACTTTCCCGCCGATCGATACCGAGCGAAGGGCGTCGTGCCGGTGCGGGCAGCTCGGCCCCACCCGTCCTACTTCGCCTACATAGCAGCAGTCGGTGTGACCGTTGGAGCCGACGAGATCGCGGAGGTCGTGACGTGATTCATTTCGCAAGGCGTTCAAGAGGGTGCCGGCAGCATCCGCCTTGACGAGCAGCGTGTCGACGGCGCCCTTCTCCTGAAGGCCGCGCCAGCCCTTGTCGGCCAACGGATCGACCTTCTTCACGAAGCTTTCGAGTACCACCCAGTCATGGCCTTCTCGATCACGGACGAACAAGGAGCTGGCCATGGTCGGTTCGGAGGCGGAATCGGCCAGGAATCGTCTGATGTCTCCGCGGTATCGGCTGAAGTCGAGGCGGCCAGGTGGCCACTCTTCGAGGTTGATCAGCGACGAACTCCATGCCGTTACGCCATTGCCGCCGTCTTCTTCATTGAAGGCGTGGTAGTCGATCGGGGGCAGACTCGGGTCGATCTCTCGGTCGCCGATGATCTGATGCAATCCCTCATACGGTGCACTATCTCCGAAACGCCGCGAACTCTGGTAATTGTCTGCAACCCGGGCCAGTAGTTCGTGGTATGCCATCCACTGATACTTCTTGCCCCAGCGTTCGGCCTTGTGTCCTTCTCTGCCGCGCCCATGGCCGATGCGTCGGTCTTCATCTCCGAAGAGCTTGGGTGTCCAGCCGAGACTGATTGTGCGGCGGAAGATCCAGCGGCAAGCAACGTCCGCCGGGTACTCGTCATCGACCGGCTTGGGATACACAAACGCGGCGTCCCATAGCTCTCTCTGCTCTTCGCTCAGCGGATCCTCTGCATGGTTCAGAAGGAGCTCAAGCGAGCTCAAGGTTTGCTCTTCAGGGGTGCGCAGCTCGTCGGCCAGGGTCACCTTCTGTTCATCGCTTAGGGACGCGACGAACTTCTCCCAACGGCTCTTGATGAACCGCGGTTCCCGGGACCGTCGTTCGGGATAGGTCTGCCCGGTGCGGTAGCGCGAGAAGTGATGGACGCCAGGTTGGACGACGTAGCGGGCGAAGTCACCCATGCCCATCAATGAGAAGTCGATCGACGAATAGCTCTCGTCAGCCGGTTGCCCTTCGCGCCATCCGTACTTGGCCTTGAGCGTCGCCTCCGTCGGTGGCGGGCCAGGCATCGCCAGTCCGTACGGGCGCCGGGACGCATGTAGCGCTGATGCGGGCAGCAGTTGCTGCGCTACGGCCCATCGGACGACACCGCGGGCGGCGTCGAGGAGTAGTTCATCCGGTCGCACGGGTGGGGTGAAGACGAGGTGGTGGACCAGATGGGCCAGGGATTTGGCCTGATCAGCCTGTTTCGGTGAGCTGCGCAGGAGTGCGCCGTAGGCGATCGCGATCACACGTTGCACTACGTAGGGATCGTCGACCGCCCAGAAACGCTCGACGAGTGCGCGCATGACATCGAGGTGCCCACGTAGCAGTTGCACCAGGGCCTTGGTAGTCCAGTCCCGCATAAATCGGTTCGGAGAAGCCAAGAGCCAGCACAATGGGATGCAGGCAAGCTCGACTACTTTGGCGTCGTAAGCGGGATAGGGTCCCCCAGCCGCCCAGCGGGCCAGTCGTGCTGCCGTGCCCGACGCGTCGAACAGCGCGTGATACATCGCAAACCCGAAATCGCTGTCGCGCTCTGGCATCTTCTGCTGAAGGAGATACCGGTGCAGTCCCTCGCCGTTGAGGCGGTTGTTGGGCTGTGGTGCGAGGGCGAACAGCACCCCAAAGAACTCCGAACGGCGCAGATAGGGCTGTGCCTCGTTCAACAGGTCGATCGTCCGCTGTGTGATTGCTTCCGAGGCACGGTACGGCAATGTCTCCACGAGTGACTCGTAGAGTCGGCGGGCGCGTTGATGCTGGTCCCAGGCTGCCCTGTCTTGGTGCCGGTCGGGCGGGTCCGTCATCCTGATGCTCAGCAGGTCCGGCAGCTCCACACCGTAGACCTCCGGGAACAGGATAGTCGCGGCCTCGTTGATCCCCCAGCTACTCTCCTCCGTCAGCCATTGACTCACCGCTTCGTCGTTGAGCGGATCGGCGAACAGTGCAAGCCGACGCCTCAAGAGCAGGAAGTCCGCGAAGGCTTGGAAGACAATGCGGATGCCTTCCCCGGTGTTTCCGTTCCCGAGGTAGAGACGCTCGCGTGTGAGTACTCCCTCTTCCTGCAGGAGGCCCAAGAGCCGGGCAGTGTCGATCCGGGGTTCTTCGAGCGACGACCTGACGGTCTGATGGGCGCTGGCAGCGCTCATGCTCTCGCGGCCGAGCCGGGACAACTCGTCGAGGAGCGCGTCGAGGGCGTCGCGGACGTGAGTCTGCGCTGCCTGCAGTTCGTAGCTTGATGTTGCGTCGGGGCGGAGGCGGCGAGCGACCGTGCCGATCTTTGCGCTGAGGTAGCGCTCAAAGATGGCGATGCGGCCCTCGTGGCCGGTTGGGGCCGCGTGAGTGTCGGCCTCCGAGAGGCTTTCGCAGTACAGGCGGAGGAAGAGCGGCAGCGTGAATTCGGGTGTCAAGAGCGGGATTTTGGGAGCTTCGAGGCCGTAGTGGTCGAAGTAGCGCTGTGTCGCCTCGACTTCTCGCTCTGCGAATCCCGGGTGCGTGCGGTGGACGTAGTGTTTGTCCTCGTTGCCCTCCAGAACGAGATCACGGTAAGTGTCGCGGCAGGAGACGACGAGGGCGATGTGGGGATGTCGGGCCACGGCAGCCCGCAGCTTCGGAAGATGCGTTCGCCAGAAGTCGGCTGGTGTGGTCTCGTTGAGGGCATCGATGAAAATCACGAACCGGCTACCGGCCGTTGCGGCTGCTTCGCCAGCAGCGTCCATGGCACTGAGCAGGACATCGCCGCCGACGGGCTCCAGACCGAGCTGATCAGCGATGCTCGCCCAGAGGTCGCCCCTGCCGAACTGTGCACCGGCTAGGAACACCGCGGGCCGATCGGCGAGCAGAGCGCGGTGGGTGGCATCAAGGAGCAGGTGTGTCTTGCCCGACCCGGCTTGTCCCGTAAGAAAGTAGGCGCGCCGCCGGAAAGCTCGGCCGATCGAAGACTCAAGCCATGAGTGCAGTTCGTTGATCGCTGTGCGCAGGACACCGACGCCGTATCCCTCGGCCCGTTCCGGGGGGCTCTGATTCCGCTTGGGGTCGTCGCTCGGCAGCTCTCGCCACTCGGCCCTCGCCCGTCGCTCATAGTCCCTGGCAGCTTCAATGGCTTCGGCAGTAGCCGATAGCTGATCGGTGAGGTGCACTAGGGGAGTTGGGGGATCCCCTGCTTGTACTGCAAGGGCACTCGCGGTTGCCTTCAAGGCAGCTGCCGTGTCATGGACGGCCTGGTACGGGGCAGCGTCAGGATCATCCTCGTCTTTGACCAGGACATGTAGATCGTTTACGGCGGTGATGACGTCGCGGCGCAGTCGATTGAAATGTGTGAGGACCGACTGGTCGAAGCCGAGCGCGACCAGGTCTTCCTGGATGGGAAGGTCGACCTGCAGGTCGGGCCGGTACTTCTCGCCCGCGGCATCCGCCTGCTCCATATAGCGCTGCTCCAGCCAGTCGCGGCCGAGAACCACGTGATTCCACCAGAACCAGCGCCGGCCACGGTGCTCCGGCTTGGCCAGCTCGTCGAGCAGGTCGCTCTCCTGTACCAGCTCGAACTGAATCTTCTCGGCGCCGGGGATCGTCTTCTTCCAGGTGGAGACCTTGGCTTCGTACTTCTGTCGCTGAGACGTGCGCTCACCGCCGAGCGTGCCGGTGGCGAGGTTCCAGGAGATCGCGAACGTCAGCTTGCGGAGCTGTGGGCGCTCCTTGGCGACGCGCTTCACTGAATCCGTCATGGCGGTCAGGAGCGGGCCGATGCCGTCAACGTGCTTGGCTTGCCAGCCCCACTCCGTGCCGTCCGGCAGGGTGGCGTACCACTCCACGCCGCCGTCAGGGTTGCCGGTCCGGATGGCCTGAATTCCTGGTGGCACGCGGTTCTTGAGCAGCTGATACGACAGCTCTTCGAATGCCCGGCTCTGCTCGCCGTTCCAGGCCCGAAGCGTCTTAAAGCTCAAACCGTCTCCACCCCTCGTGTTCCCTTCCGGCTTGGAGACTCAGATGCGATCGCCCACACGCCTGTCGAAGCCGATGCAGAGTCGCAGGACTAGCGGAGCAGGTGAGGAGCCATGCTAAGTCAGCATTGGTCGCGGCCACTCAGCTTCACCAATGAGCCACGGCCGCATGTCCGGCCCCAAGCGCACGAGACCCAAGCCCGTTCGCCAGGCGATCTTCGCACCAGAAGTAAGTGCACACATCATGTACGGAATATTTTGAGGTATGTTTCTGAGTATACTGCGTTGAGTTGTATGGTGCTGTGCGCTGGAGCGCCTGACCGCGGGAGGTGGGTGTCGTCATGGGTGACGTCGTCGGCTTGGTGGCGCAGCCCGCCATGTTGACACTGGCCCGTGAGTCGCGTGGTTGGACGCAGGCGGACCTGGCACGGGAGATGACTCGCCTCGCGGCCAACGAGACGGTGTCGCAGGGGTATGTCAGCCGGGCCGAAGCCGGTCGCCTGGCAGTGAAGGGCGAGCGTCTCGCCCTGTTCGCCGCAGCTCTCAGATACACGCCGGAGATGCTATGCCGCGCCACTGACAATGGCGGGGTTGGCGTGGGGCTCGTTCACCACCGTAAGCGCGCCTCCATGGGCGCACCGGCGCTCCGACGCGTCCATGCGACGCTGGCAGTTACGCGCCTCCAGGTGGAAACACTGACGACCGCGAGCCACGACGACGAGAAGCATGCCTTCAGACACATCGCGGTCGACGACTTTGATACGCCGGCCGATGCCGCGGAGACGCTGCGGTTGGAATGGGGGCTCCCGTCTGGTCCCGTCCCGAATGTGGTAGAGGTGCTCGAAGCCGCCGGCGCTCTACTCGTGGCTCGCGATCTCCAAGCGCGTGAGCTGGATGCCGTGAGCCAGTGGCCGCACGGTGAACGCCCGCTCGTTCTGCTCAACTCGACTGCCCCTGCGGACCGTTATCGTTTCAGCCTGGCGCACGAGCTCGGGCACATCGTGATGCACACTGAGCCTGGGGACGGACGCTTGCAGGAACAGCAAGCCGATGAATTCGCAGCCGAATTCCTCATGCCGCACGAGGACATCGTGGCCGAGCTTCGGCCGCGTGTGGACTTGCAGCGGTTGGTGGAACTGAAGCGTCGGTGGAGGGTCTCGATGGCAGCAGTCGCCCGCCGAGCCAAGTCACTTGGCGTCCTCACCGAGTGGCAGTACCGCTCGCTCATGGTGGAGATGTCCGCCCTGGGCTACCGAACCACCGAACCCGTTACCTTCGAGTTCGAGACCCCGCGTCACCTTGCCGAGGTCGTGACCCGACTGAGGCAGCAGCACAACCTCGACCTGTCCCAGGCAGCCCACCTAGCCGGCCTGGAACTCGAGGAGTTCACCGAGATCTACTCATGTCCTTCCTCCGCCCCGGTGACCACACGGCCACCGGAATCGCCGACAAGTAGGTGACAATGGCAAACTCGCCGTTCCCCGGCCGCACCCCCGCCCTGCGGGTCCTCGATGCGTCGGTACCGGCCACGCCGCTGCTGCAGGGGCGTGTACTGCTGTATGAGAACGCCCGCTTCGTACCGCAGACGCGGACTCCGCTCGACGATGACCTCGGCGGCGTCGTCATGAGCGGGGAGAAGGCGGGTGAACGCGCCTACCAACTCCGAACCTCCGGCTACACAGGCGCCCTGCTGATCGACACTGCGGCCTACAAGACGCACACGGCGACAGTCGATGAACCCTTTCTGCTGGACGGCAACGAGCTGTTCGACACGGTCGACACCTCGCTTGAGCTACAGAAGGCCCGCGGTGCCAGCGCCGCTCTCACACCGACTGGATACATCCCCCCGGGAGCCTCCAGGGCGCTCAAGGCGGTCATGCGCCAGTCCGAACGCATCGAGCGGGCAGACACAATCGTCAACCTCCCGATCGACATCGCCTGGCTCACCGATGAATTCCTCAGCCAGCTGATCGCCGTCTGCAAGCGCATCCCGCATCCGAAGGCCCTGACGCTGTTCCGGCAGTTCGATCCGATGGAGCAGGCCAAGAGTGTTCCCGCCAACCTGCGCCGCGTTGTAGCCGAGCTGCCTGATGTCGCCCTCCTGCGGACCGATCTGGCCGCACTGGACGTACTCGCCCACGGCGGGCTGTTTGCCGGTATCGGCGCCGACAGCGCCAGTCGGCACAGCATTCCCCCTGGCGAGCGGGCGTTGTTCAACCCCAACGGCGGTGGACCCCAATATCCGTCAGTGCTGATGCCAAGCCTGATGTGCTTCAAGGGCACCCAGTCTCTGGCCCGCCTGTACGCCAATCACCCGCCAGCAACGTGCAGCTGCGACGTCTGTGACGGACGCGGCCTGGACCGATTCAACGACCCGGGCGGCGAAGCGCGGCGAGAGTCGGAAGACCACAACATCAGCACCTGGAGCGCCTGGGTCATCGAGATCACCAGCAGGGAGCCCGGGCTGGAGCGCAAAGCGTGGTGGCGCGACAAGTGTGCCGCCGCCATCGCGC
The DNA here is from genome assembly GCF_021173675.1 of Streptomyces lincolnensis. Taxonomy (GTDB): domain Bacteria; phylum Actinomycetota; class Actinomycetes; order Streptomycetales; family Streptomycetaceae; genus Streptomyces; species Streptomyces lincolnensis_B. The sequence goes on from NZ_JAIHON010000005.1 coordinate 97,092, forward strand.
ACTACGCCCTGGAAAACCAGCGCCTGGGACTGTCGGCAAATTCGAAGGCGGGCTTTGTAGTCCCTGACCCGCTGGGGGCCTGGGCAACGCTGCCGATCACGCCCTGAGGCGGCTTACCGGGCCGAGAGCTGCTTATACGCCTCTTCCACGAACCTCCAGCCGGCCACAGTGTGCCGACGCCGAACGAAGGGGCGAGGCGGGACAACGACCTCGACGTCATTGCTGATTGCGACGAGTAGCCCAATGCCGTAGAACTCTGCCTCCATTACGGCGTCATCTCGACGCCGCAGAGGTCGGTCGATCAAGACAGCCCGCGCGCAGAAAGGTGTGAACCATTCGGCTTTTTCCTTAGCGGAGGCCCAGCCCTTGCCCGGGACGACGGCCAGATCGACTCGGATGGGGTGGGTTGCTTCGCGAACGACGACGTTGTCATGCCGGGTAACCGTTCCCGCAGGCATCCGCCTCAGCACGCGCTGCTCCGTGTCGCTCAGCGAAGTAACCGGGACAGGCTCGCCCAGTGGAAGGTTCATCAGCAGGTCCAGCGCCCGAGGATTGGTGAGCTCCTGCGTGCCGACGCGAGCACGTCGCTCGATCTCGTCCTCGTTTTCGCTGTATGCAACTACGGTATCGATACCGAACATGTTCAACACGCCAATGTCTGCGCCCTGAGGGAACAGAGTGCCAGGCGCCGCCGCTCCGGAGATCGCTTCCGCCGGACCTCGCGCCGCCACAGCCATGTTGCTACCTCTGCCCTCGCCTCAAGGAGGCTCGCCCTTCACAGACGACCGCCTACTTACCTACCGGTAGGAAACCTTTCACGGAATGGTCTGAACGCGCCAGCACTGCAGGCCGCGGCTGCCGCTTCCCATGACGACCACGCCGCCTACCAGGCACAACTGAGGCGCCGCTGCCCGGGTCACGGGCAAAAGCCCCTGTCTTCAGGTCAGGCTAGTGCTGTCATACCTGCCCCGTCGCCGGAGTGACAGCGATGACCCTAGTGCGAGCCGTCGGCGCTCCACAACGGTCGTCTTGCCATGCAATCCAAACGTTTCCCGCTCTTGATCGATCATACGGAATGCTCGCTCAAGTCGTTCAAGGCCCGCGCACTGATACGAAGATCCGCTCTAGCGCAGGCTGCTGTCGTGGACAGACCAGCCACGGGCCGTCATCGCCTCGACGTACGGTTCGGCTCGTGTGCGGTGCGCGGCGAAGGCAAGCAGGTGAGTGGGGCGGGTGGCGCCCACAAAGACGAGTTGCGCTGCGCGCTGGATCGTGACCAGGGCCTTGGAGGCGTCCTGCTGTCGGCTCAGGAGTCCGAGGACCTCGTGTACGTCGTATTTCTTGCCGCTGCGTTCCAGGCATTCGAGGATGAGTGTGGCCGCGTGGGTTTCGCCCTTGGCGCTCTGGATCGATCCCGCGACCGACGCCACCACACCCTGGTCCGCATCAGCCGACGCATCGGGCACGGGCGCTGGCTGGGCGACGTACGGGATGTGGGCAAGGGGATCCGCGAGGCGCGCGACCCCTTTCAGGGGGCTCTGGGTCAGGTCGGGCAGGAGCCGCAGAAGCCGGCCAGTGAGAACTGCCCATTCGACGTGGCTGTCGAGTGGGCTCGTCAGCATGTCGTGCAGGAGCAGGCGTGCCCGGCCTCCGGCGGTGGCTGGGTCTCGGTCCAGTTGCCTCAGCGGGGGCAGGCCGCCGACGGTGGCAAGTCGGGCTACATCACGGATTGCGTTCCACAGGAATGTGACGGCTGTGTGGTTGTCGCCGGACTGCCGCTGGGCCTGGGCGGCGCGTGTCGCCGTGATGAGACTGCCGGTTGTCTGGACCGACGTGGTGGTGAAGCCGGGTACGTAGCACGAGAGGGATTGTGGATAGGCCTTGGCGCTTCCCCGCGTGAGGCGGGCGCCCAGGACGCGGGGTGGGTTGTCCAGGAGCAACTGGCGGGGGACTGTGGCCGCTGCCATCCGTTCGAAGGTCGGTACGACCTCGGCGACGGTGTCGTCGTCAAAGAGCAGGAGGGCGACGGTCCCGTCGTGGCCGGCGCCGTCGATGCGTTGGCGGCGGTGGACCGTGAGGTCGCTGGCGAGTGCTGCGATCTTGCTGCCGAACCTGCGGCTGACGGGGAGTTGGGCGGCGTGCGGCAGGGGGAACGACGAGGGCTGTGCGGCATCCGGTGCGTCGGCGAAGATGCGCTGGTTGACGTCACCCACACGCTGGACGACCGTGCCCAGCGGGCCGAAGACCTTGTCGAGCAGGCGTTGCTGGAGGTCGCTGGTGTCCTGCATTTCGTCCAGGAGGACGAAGGGGAAGCGGTGGGCGGCGGCCAGCGCGAGCTGGGGGTGATGAAAGAGGTGGTGCTCGGCGAGGGCGAACATGTCGTGGTAGCGGAAGATGCCTCGCTCGGTGAGCGTTTCCTTGAGCGCGGCGAATTGTTGGCCACTGTCACTGGATGCTTTGAAGGGAGGAGTGCCGTCAGGTCCTGTCGCGATCAGGTCTCCGGCGTCGCAGACGTAGCGGGCCTCAGCGACGAGTGAGGGGCCGTTCGTACGGTGCCCGAGTGCGGTGTTGAGTTTCCGGAACCGAGGGTGGCGTTCGAGCAGCCGGAGGGCTTCGCCCGCGTAGGCGTCGTCGTCTACGGTCTTCACTTCAACGCCCCGGGACCGTAGGGCCGGCAGGGCGAAGAAGGTGTTAGTGAAGGCCTGGATCGTGCCGATGAAGTGTGGGTACTGCAGCAGGCGGCGTCCGGCCGGTGTGGCGGTGAGGCGGTGGGCGATCTCGTCCTTGGCCGTGTTGGTGTGGGACAGGACGCAGATGCCGCGTGTGGGCGAGGCCCATGCCTGGCCCAGGAGGGCAAGCTTGAGGCCGATCAGGCTGGTCTTCCCCGAGCCGGGAGCTGCCTGGAGGTCCAGGGATTCCGCGCTCTGGATGAAGTTCCACTGTTCCTGGTGCGGCAGGTCGAGGCCGAGTTGCTGGGCGAGGGCTTCGACCTTGTCCTTGATGAAGGCGTCGGGCGCGTACAGGGGTGTCATCGCTCAGACCTCGCTGCACAGGTACGTGAAGGCGGCCACGAGGTAGTGCGGCAGGTCCTCATCGGTCACGGGCGTGGTCTGCAGGAGCCGTGCGGCGTGCTGCGCTGCGATCGGCTTGTTGGCCCGGCCCATACGCAGGGGCTCGTAGATGTGCAAGGCCGCTTCTTCCAGCGGTACTTCGTCCTCGCGCCACTTCTTGACCTGTTCCTGGGCGGAGCGGTCCAGGTCGGCGAGTTTGTCCGCGGTGGGCCAGGTGGTCTTGGAGGCGACGGCGGCGCGGACGGCCTGGTGCATGAGGGTCGCCATGGTCCAGGAGGCGGCGGCCAGGTCGTACTCCAAGGTCCAGTGGTCGGAGACGAAAGTGCGCACGTGGCCGCTGTCCCTTTCCTTCAGCCCGGCAACGTGCTCGGCGATCTGCTGCTTCGTCATCTCCGCCGAGCACTTGAGCTCCTTGCGCATCTCTGCCGAGGTGCCGGCGGGCACCAGATCCCGGTCCCGGATGCAGGCCACCGCGACCGGGATCTGCTCGCCGTCGCGTTGGAAGATCCGGCTGTAGCGGAAGAGACCGACGCCGCCGACGTTGACGACGCTGACGCCGCATTCGCTGAACGACCGGCCGACCGCCTGGGCGAGGGCGGGCAGGAGAATGGCTTCGGCGTCGCCTTCGACGATGGCGACGCTGCGTGCGAAGAACAGGTTGGCCTTGGTCACGTCGAGGAAGCGGGTGAGGAAGGCGTAGTCGCCCTCGTCGAGCCGGGTCAGCCCCGGGGCCAGGCGGAAGGTAGATCCGCGGGCGACCAGGGTGAGGTGCTCCACCGGGATGGCCGAGGCCAGGTTCGGACTGTGCGTGGTGAGGATGACCTGGACCGGCGGCGTCCCGGACGTTGTGGCGGCCTCGGCACGTTCCCGCAGCAGGTCCATGATGCGGGTCTGCAGCTGCGGGTGGAGGTGGGCTTCGGGTTCCTCGATCAGCAGCAGGGGCGCGAAGGCGCTGTTTCCGAGCAGGAGCAGTTCGGCTGCCATGAACAAGGCGTTGTTGTAGCCCAGGCCGTGCCGGGTCCACTCCCCCGTTCCCGCGAACAGGGTCAGCTCCAGCCGCTCCAGCGCACGGGCCAGGGTGGCGTCGCCGGCGACTCCGATCTCGCCGCGCAGGACGTCGGAGCCGATGGAGAACTTCTGCAGGTAGCCGGTGTTGATGTCGTTCCGGGCCGCCTTCACCGCATCGTTGTCGCTGATGTGGTGCTCCGCGCGGCGCAGGATTCCGACCAGGGTGCTGGCGCTGTCACTCTCCTCGTCGAAGTCGTTCTCGCCCTGGGCGCGCATGGCCGGGTAGCCGGCCAGGATCTGCGACAGCCGCGATCCCCGGCCGGAGCGCAGCTCCGCCTCCGCATCCCGCAACGGACGTAGGTAGGTGGCCTTCAGCAGTTCACGCGCGGCACCGTCCAGGGCCGGCCCCTGCCCCTCGCGGCCGGTGCGCGTGGTCACCGAGACGCGGTGGGGAGGCAGCGGGTCCATCAGCTCCGCCTTGACAGTGACGTAGAGGGCGACGTTGCCTTCGTCGTCGGTAGTGAGCAGTTCCAGGAAGACCGCTTGTTCTTCCGTCGTCAGGTCCTTGAAACCACAGGTGATCTTGAAAGTGTTCGCGCGTCCGTCCGGTGCGACGTGGAAGTCGTCACGGGTGATGCGGTAGAAGTCCGCCGCTGTCGTCAGCAAGCAGAGCCGGATCGCATCGATGATGGCCGTCTTCCCGCTGTCGTTCTCGCCGACGAGGACATTCGTGGCGGGACCGAACTCCAGACACAAGCTGGCGTCCGCGTCGCCATCCTTCCTCGCCATCGAACCGAAGATCCGGAAGTTCTCCGCGTACAGACAAGCCAGGTACAACGACGCCCCCGAGAGCCTGAGGCCCGCGCCCTCGACGACACAGGCGGTTGCAACCGCCTCAAGTTCCCCACCCGCACGCGGTCTTGACGCATCATACGATTGACCCCAACACTTGCGCCCCGCGAATGAAATACATCCCCACTGCTAGAAATGGGCACGTCAAATAACGTCGGCCGCCTCCAGTGTCAGGGCACGACAGTCAGGGCACCCTGGCGCGGCCGGAAGAGGGATCAAAGGGAAGCACCCCACAGTCGGCACGCACGGCAGTGCGTCAAGGGCTCAACACCTCGACGGGCGCCTGCACAACACACGCGCGGGCCTCAGGACGAACCGCCAGAGGGCAAGAACAGGCCACGACCCCACAGGTCTGACGAAATCACGATCCTCGGATTGTCAGCTCGAACCACCAGGGGCAGATTTACCGGTTTCTTCCTGGGTGATGTGATTGACGAGTTCCCCCGGTTCCACATCGAGCCCTGAAGCGATGTCCAAGAGCGTAAGAACGCTGGGGCTGCGCTGTCCGTGCTCGATATAGATGAGGCCGCGGAAGCTCATCCCGCTGCGCCCTGCGAGTTCTTCCAGGCTGTATCCCCGTTCCTCCCTAAGGCGACGGATTTGCATGCCCAGGGACAGGAGTCGCGGGTCCGGTGACGGTTCACGTGCTGGCACACGGCGACTCGACCGTCACACCTTTGCGCACACCATGAACAGCTGTGCATAACTACTGGTTGTAGCGGACAGCATCGCTCTGACGGACAGCAACCAGCCGTCGCGCACGTCCCCTAACCGATGCGAAAGGGTCGGCGACAGATCCAGCACGCAGCTCAGTTCCGTGGGCAGGGCACATTGGGCAAGCCAATCGAGCCGTTCGACCGCTGGCACAAGAGATATCCAAAACCAGAGCGCGGTGACATACCGTGCCGATGCGGCACGGTGCAACAACCTCTGCACCCGTCTGCGGACCACGGCCGAGGCCATCGCTGGCAGGCGCGGTACACCGACGGCTCAGGAAAAGAGAAACGGCCAGCCTTTGCCACCTGGAAGGAAGCCCGCGACTTCCTGGACAACGTGCTCACAGAGACCGAAAGGCAGACGTCGCGAGACAACAATCCGGGCAGCCTTCCGGTCGAATACTTCGCAACCGAGATGATGGAAAGGAGACGCAAGCGGAAAAAGAACACCAACACCTGCGACACTTACGAAAGCCATCTCCGCAACCACATCCTGCCGTTCGCCGGCCACCGCACCGCAAGCAGCCTGCGCCGCCCCGATTCCATGGCCTTCGTCGACTACCTCCTCGACAAGCAAGGCATCGACTCGGCCTGCACCATCGTCCAGATCTTCAAGACCTGGCGCGTCCTCGTGCATTACATGCTGGACGAGGACATCCCGCTCCCTCCCAACATCGTGGCAAGGATCGAACTCCCGGACATCGCCCCCCGCGTCAAGGTCGCGCTGTCACCTGGGCAGGTCGCCGCGGTCGCTGCGGCGATGCGGACGGTCGCGCCGCGCTACGAGGTCCTGATCTGGCTCGGAGCCTGCGCCGGACTACGCCAGGGCGAGGCCTTCGGACTGAAGCGAAGCCAGGTGGCCTGGAAACACGACCTGCTGCACATCGAAGAACAACGGCAGCGTGGTAAGGCCGTACGCCTGAAGACCAAGGCCAGCTACGCGACCTTGCCAGTGGATCGCTTCCTGATCGAGCGGCTGCTACACCACGTGTCACGGTTCTCTGAGCCGGAGCCCGTCTCACCAGGCGCCGAGCGCCGCCGCCGGGCACGCGGCTACGTCGAGCCGCCGGACGAGGGCCTGATCGTCACGAACCGTTATGGCCGAGCCGTACTGATCAGCGACTTCCATCAGAAGTGGCGAAGGGCGGTGAAGCAAGCCGGGCTTCCGGACAGAACCCGCTTCCACGATCTCAAGCACTTCTACACCACCACGCTCGGCTGCTCCGGGAAGCACGACCCGAAAACCGTGCAAGCACTCTCCCGGCACGCCAAATTCTCCGAGACCTGGGATACCTACGCCCACCCGCCCCTCGCCGTGGAGGAGGTCATGGTCACCGTGTTCGGAACCGCGTTCTCACACATCGACGCTCCGACGACGTCGCTGCGGAACGGGTCTACCTTCGTGGCTTGCGCGGCGTCCGCGTCCTGAGCGCCTGCCCCTCCTGCCTCCAACTCCGCGTCCAGGAGCGGCCTCAGCCGCACCTTGCTTCGATGATCGCCTCAGCAGACTGACCGCCCCTCCCTCTGCAGCCCTCACAGGGATCCAGCCAATTCGCAGCGGCACCAGGTCGCCCTGGTTCGAACCTTCGACCGGGGTTCGGCTCCTGGCGAGGCCCTGGCCGCGTCGAGCAGCACGGCAGAAGCTCTGGCGTCCGTTTTCGGACTGTGCGCGGGTATGTCCCCTTGTGTGCGCCCGTCGTATCCGACCTAGCGTCTCGATCTTGTCGTGACGCCACCGATGCGACGTAGGGGGAACAGCCGTGGCAGAAGCAGCACAGGTGCTCAAGGAACTCGTGCAGGCCTGGAATGTGCAGATCGACTCGACCAGCGCGTTGGCGGGGGCCGTTGCCGAGGCCGCCGCGAAGGACGACAAGGAACGACGGGAGGACGGGCGCGAACCGCTTCGGCGGAAGCCGGGGTTGAGGGCGTTGCCTGCCACCGAGGTCGGCCCGTCGTTCAGGCTCACTCCGTGGGATGTGCTGCACGCGCTGGGGCGTGCCGCTGTGCTGTCCCGGCAGGGAGCCGGGCGTGGGCTGGCTGAGCACTGGGGTTGTCTGAAGTACTGCCAGGCACTGGATGGCAGTCCTGGTCGGTATATGGCGCTGTCGGAGGAAGGGTTGAATCCCAGGCGCCACTACAAGACTGTGCAGTCCGGTGAGTTGGGCATCGGATTCGCGCTCGCCGTCGCCGAGCGAGCGCTCAAGAAGCGGTACCCGGACCACTTGATCTCGGTCGTGGACGCGGACATCGCCCTGCAGGCGGGCTGGGCGCTGGTGGGCAAGGACGTCAAGCGACGGGACTGGGTGAAGTTGCGCCCCGACTTCCTCCTGGAGGCGTGGAAGCCCGGCGAGCCGTCGAAGGTCGTCCCTCTTGCGTGCAAGGGGACCCATGCGAAGGGCTCTTACGCGCACACCCAGCTGGCCGCTGCCTCAGCGCAGGTCGAGGCGGTGCACATCGGCCCCTGGGATCAGACGCCGACCCTGGTGACGTCGACGGAGCTGCTCGGGCAGGGCGGCATCATCGTGCATGTGCTGCATGCCCCCGGTGACGGCTCCCTGCCCATACCACCGGACGCTCTGGACGCGGATCGCGAGCTGCAGGACCTGAACATCTACCCCGACGTCCGCGTCCCGGGCACTGACGGCGAGGACGAGCAGCGCGTGAGCGGCTTCCAGGTGATGCCGGACCAGTACTCGTGGTTCCGGAGGTCTCTCGCGCGGGCGGGGGCAGCCGGGCTGATGGGGTTCACCGGCGGCGGTGAGCCGACGGCGCAGTACCTGACGGAGCGGCAGGGGAAGCGCCACTTCAAGGGCTTCACGCATGCCGGTACGGGAATCGTGCAGGACATCGATCACGAGATCGGCGGGATGTCCTTTGTCGGGACGGATCACGTCTTCCGGCTGAACGGCACGCGGGTGGAGGCGTTCTCCGGTCTTGAGGCAAGCCTCTTCGATCACCTGCGCGACGGGCGGGTGGAGGAGTACCGGCGCAACGCACACGCTCTGCGATCGAGGTGGAGGGCTGTCAGCCGCCAGGACGACTGGGACGGACCCGTTTCGCTGCGCGAGGACGGTTCCATCATGGCCATGCGGCTACTGCCCGAGCCGCCCCGCACACGCCGCCGCCTGCGCGCACTCTGAGTCGAGTCGACACGATGCTCAGCTCACGGCTGGCTGAATGGTGCCCCTGCGGATCCTCGTCGAGCTGTTGCCAGGGGCACCTTCATGCAAAAGTCATCCCACGTGATGACCCAATAGCAAGGAGTGGTGCATGCAGGACGGGGGGCGCCGGTGGCAGCTCGTGGTGGCGGCCGGCGGGGATGCGCTGCGGCAGGAACGTCTCACGCGCGATCTGTGCGCGGCCCTGCACGCAACGGAGGGCGTGGTCGCCGGCTTCACCGAAGACGACGCGGCCCTGCAACCGGGCCGCAAGGGTGTCGGCGTCGGCGAGGTGGCACTGTGGGCTGCCACGGCAACCGCGGTCGCCCGGCCCGCTTCGCAGGTCCTGATCACCGCGATCAAGGAATGGTGCGCCAAGGACCGTCACCGCAGGGTCGAGGTCACCTACGACGGGCATTCCGTCTCCATCACGGGCCGCCCGGATGCTGCTCAGGAGCGCGTGGTCCGCGAATTCCTGGACAAGGTGGGTGACGCCCCGGCCAACGGACCAGAAGGTGACGGCGAGTGACCCGGCTTGTCAGGCGCCGCGCCCTGCTGATCGGCAATGAGCACTACGACGACAGCCGCTTCCCGCCGCTGCCCTCCACACGGGCCGACATCTGGGGCATGGAGCAGGTCCTCAGACACCGCAACATCGGCGGGTTCGTCTCCATCACGTCCCGGGAGAACTTGACCGCCGCCGACATGCAGGAGGCCGTCAGTGAGTTTCTGGAGGGCTGTGAGCAGGATGAACTGGCCCTGGTCTATGTGTCCGGACATGGCGCGCGACTCGCGCGGGACGGCGGGGAGTTCCACTTCATCGCCACCGACACCGACTTCGACCGGATCGCGGAAACGGGGGTGAGCGCGGGCTTCGTCAACGAGCAGCTGGAGCAGTGCTGGGCGCCGCAGAAGGTCGTAATGATCGACTGCTGCCGCAGTGGCGGCTTCGCCGTGGGCCTGCGCACCTCCGACCGGCAGCCCGACTCCGTCGCGAAGTCCGCCGAGCAGGAGCAGCCTCTGCTCACCAGCCGCGGCGTGTACGTGCTGTCGTCGTCACGGGCCGGTGAGGATTCGTACGCCGACACGGACAGCAGCGGCGAGGTGCAGCCGTCCGCCTTCACCGCCGAGGTCATCGAAGCCCTGCGCACCGGCAAGGTGAGCAAGGACGGCAAGGGTGACGTGTCGGTGGAGGACCTCTTCCACTACGTCAACCGACGCATGCGCGCCCAGGGTGCCCGCCAGGTGCCGGTCAAGTTCGCGCATGGCGTCGACGACCGTATCGTCATCGCCGACTGCCCGTTCGGCGCGGCTCCGCTGCTCACTCCACTCACCCGTCGCCCCACCCTTTCCTCCGCGCCGCAGGCCCAGGCCCCCACTCGCAAATCCGCCTCGTCTCAGCCAACGTGGCACCAGCTCCTGGACTACTACCGTGAGTGCGTGCTGTCGGACGAGACCGAAACGCCGCTGATGTCGGTCGGCGACCAAGACACTTCGTACGTCTGCCTCTCCGGCTCGGAGCGACTTCTCTCCGGCGACGTCGACGACGACGGCTGCATCCCCGTCCCGACAGAGGCAGGTGGACTGATCGAGTCGGCCGTGGAGCAGGAGGCCGAACTGTGGGCCGGATACCCGGCTGTGGTCCTGACCGGGCCACGCGGCGGCCGCCCCTGGCGGCACCCGAAATTCGCGCCCCTGCTGATCCGCCGCGTGGAGGTCGTCTCCGAAGACGGCCGGGTACGGCTCAAGCCCTACGGTCCCGTCCAGCCGCACCCTCAGCTGGCGCGGGACTGGCTGGGGGACGAAGAGGCCGCCCAGCTCGCCGACACCTTCCAGCCGACCTGGCATCGCGGCCAGCACGACCGCATGGCCGTGGAAGCGAGCAAGCTCCTCAGGGAGGAGTTCGAGATCCCCTGCGTCCAGGAACTCCTTCCGGATCAGCTCGCCGACCGCATCGACATTCACACGCCCGGCGACGGCGCGCGCAACACCGCCGTGCTCTTCACAGCCCTGCCCGAGACCGCCTACACGAAGAAGCTCCTGGACGACTTCTCCGGTATCGCGGAGCAGACGGACCGCATCCAGGCGACAGCGCTCGCCGCCCTCTCGCCCGACCCGGCCGAACGCACCCGCGCCCTGGCCCTGTCGGAACCAGAGCCGACACGTCTGGTCACACCACTGCCCTGCAATGAGGCCCAAGCCGCCGTGCTGCACTCGGCCATGACCCGACGGCTGACCGTCGCCACGGGACCGCCGGGCACCGGAAAGAGCCAGCTCGTGGCCAACCTCGTCGCTACAGCGGTGACGAGCGGCCACACCGTTCTCGTGGCCTCCAACAACAACGAGGCGGTGGACGAGGTCTGGCGCCGCTGCGACACGCTCGTACCCGGCAGTGTCATACGCACCGGCTCGGCCAAGGCCAAGACCGGGAACTACGTCGAAACCGAGGCCAAAGGCCTGGACGCCCTGCGCACCGCGCCGGAACCCGTCCCCAACGTGGCCACGGCCGCCATGGACGTCGACATCGCCCGCGGCCAACTCGCCCGCGTCCGGCAGGATCTCGCCCAGGTCACCACGACCGAAAAGGACCTGCTTCAAGCCGGCCAACTGCGTGAGGAACACGCCGCCCAACTCGGCCGGTCCATAACCGAACTGACCGAGGTCCTGTCACAAGCAAGAAGCCTCGATCAGCTGGAGGGCCGGGCACGGCGGCTGGTCCACGCCCGGTTCTTCGGCACCTGGCGGCGCGCCCGCTTCATGAGCAAGATCGGTCTCAAGACCTTCGAGGGGGACCGGGCAGAAGGCTGCCTCGCTCTGGCCGACTTCGCTGCTGCGGAAGCAGCCTGGCGCAACGGATACGCACAGGTCGCCCACGTCGATGACACCGCGCTGGCTACGACGGTCGGCGCTGCCGAAGCGGGCGTACAGAACGCCTCGCGCACCCTGCTGGAAAGCACCGTACGGAGCAACGCGCGGACCGGCCGTCAGCGCATCCGCAATCTTCTGAGCGCCAGAGACAGCAACCGCACCGACTGGGCCGCCGTGCGCGAAGTGCTCCCTGCCGCACCCGGCTGGGCAGTCACCAGCCTTTCCGCCCGGCGCTTCCCACTCGGTCCCGCCCTGTTCGACCTGGTCGTCATCGACGAGGCCAGCCAGTGCGCCATCCCGCACGTGCTTCCGCTGCTGTTCCGGGCGCGGCGAGCCCTGGTCATCGGGGACGCCATGCAACTTCCGCACATCGCCAAGATCAGCCCCGAACGCGAGGCTCTGATCCGCCGCAAGACCGGCCTGCGCTCCGGCTGGCTGGAGAAGCACCGGCTCGCCCACCGCCGCCACTCCGCATTCCACGCCGCCGAGCGCTCCGCGGGAGGCACCCTCCTCCTCGACGAGCACTTCCGCTGCCACCCGGACATCGCCGCCGTGTCCAACGAACTCTTCTACGACCAGGGGCTGACGGTCCTCACCGACACCCGGGACCGCCCGTCCCTGCCCAGGCAACCGATCTTCTGGTCCCACGTTCCCGGACGGGCCACCCGGCCCCCGTACGGCGGCTCCTGGGTGAACCACGACGAGATCCGGCAGGTGGACAGTTTCGTACGTGCCCTGCTGGAGGAACTCCCCGACGAAGCCACGATCGGCGTGGTCACCCCCTTCACGCCCCAAGCCGACGAACTCCGCGCACAACTGAAGCAATACGGCCGGCAACGCGTGCGCGTGGGCACCGTGCACACCTTCCAGGGCGGTGAGCGCGACGTCATGGTCTTCTCCCTCGTCGCCGGTGAAGGCATGCACGACAGCGCGATCGGCTGGGTCCACCGCCAGCTCAACCTCTGGAACGTCGCCATCACCCGCGCCCGCAGCCACCTCATCTTGGTCGGCGACATGAACCTGTGGCGCAAGTGGGGCGGTGTCGCCAGCGAGCTCCTGAACGCCGCCACCACGACCGGGCCTCGCATCGAAGACCGTGCGGGAGACGACTTGCTGCAGCGCCTCTACCAGGTCATGTCCACACAGCCGGGAACGGCAGCGACGCTCGGCGAGAGCGTCCACGGCCACCCCGTCGACGTCCTGGTACAAACCCAGGACGCTGCCCGTCCACAGGCCGTCCTGCTCGACCGCGGGCCGGACGAAGGCGCTGACGAAGCCCGCCACCTGCGCCTGATGCTGCACCGCCGTCGGCTCGTGGACAACGGCGAAAAGAGCGCTCACGCCTTGCGCTACCCGGCGTGGCGACTGTACGACACGAGCACCCGCTGACCGGTGAACGGCTCTTGGACGCCGGTCACTTCCCGTAGGCCTGCTTCCAGCGCGCCCGGTGACGGGATTCCCCCTGGCCGCGACCGTTCACACGGCTCAGGGCCAAAAGGGACGCTCCGTTGTTCCACAAGCCGAGGTGATCGCGGTGCACAGCGAGAATGCCGTGCTCCACCGCGAACCTCTCGGAAGGACGGCTGAACCTGGTGGTCGTCACAAACACCGCCACGTCGGCTTGGAAGTGGACCTTGGCACCCAGGAGATCACGTAGCTCACGGCTGGCGATGGTGCTGCTGGGCGCGTACCGCTTGCACTGGATCACAAACGTCCGGCCATCCGGCAGACGACCGACGACATCAGCACCGTTGTCGTGCGAACCACCCACCCGCCGGACCTCCGTACACCCGTCCCTGCGGCACAAGTCGGCGACCAACTCCTCGAATTCAGTGCCCGTCATCGCATCCACCTCGGCCAGGGTCCGCCGACCGGCCTTCACCGCCTCGTCCTGGCGCCAACGGCGGTCCCGAGCACGCAACCTCCGGTCGGTGCGCCACAGCCACCAGCCCACGGCTCCGATACCGCCGAGGACTACGCTCCCAACGACGTACGGCCACACCTCCGACCAGAACACCATCAGCACGATGAGCAGGCCGCCTCCGCCGAGCACGATCGGCTTTGCTCTTGTCACCCGCCCGCAACGACGAGCCGGCTTCCGTCCACGCTGAACAGCCATCTCGCCCTCCCCCGAACCTTCCTGAAGCGAGAGTCTCGGCAACGCAGGACAAGCCCGGAAGAGCGCAAGTCAGCCATGACGGATTCCGCTCAGCCGGATCCGGCGGCCGATGCCACCATCCGCTGATTCAGCAGCGTGGCTGTCAGCGCGCTACTCGTAGACAGTCGTGATCGGCGTAGCTGGATCCCGGCCAGCGGCCCGTGCACCGAAGAAGACCGTACAGACCCGCGCCGCCTCGGTCCGCCCACTGCCCCGGATCTCGTCTACGTCGTGTCACTCGACAGTGACGCCGGTGGTGTACAGGTACTCGCTGATCCTGTCCATCGCCTTGTGCAGTACCGGGATGTCCGCAGCGAAGGAGAGGCGGAGGTGGCCCTCGCCGCTCGGCCCGAATTCCGCGCCTGGGCGGACCAGTACTCCTGCCCCGCGCAGCCCGGCAGCGAGTTCAGTGGATGCAATAGGGAGGTCGTAGCGGGCGAACGCGTAGAAGGTTCCCTCGGGCACCGGGGCGGACAGTTCGGCTATGCCCGCCAGGCGGTCGAAGAGGACGTCGCGGCGCTCACGGTAGGCGGCGAGCATGGGCTCGGCGAGCTTCGTCCCGTGTTGGACGGCGGCGAGTGCGGCCCGCTGAACTGCGGCGTTGACCGAGCCGTTGAACGAACGGTGGACGAGGCCGGCGGCAGCGATCACATCGGCGGGGCCGGCCAGGTAGCCGAGTCGCCAGCCGGTCATGGCGTAGCTCTTGGACAGGGTCTGGCAGTAGATCGTGCGCGGGCGCAGTTCCTCGAGGGAAACGGCCGAGGGGAACACGTCGTCCTGGTAGACGATCGCGCTGTATGCCTCGTCGGACAGCACCAGGGTGTCTGTGGCACGCAACGCTGAGGCGAGTGCGTGCAGTTCGTTCCGGGAGTGCACGACGCCGGTGGGGTTGCAGGGGTTGGAGAAGACGACCAGTTTTGCTCCGGGGAGTGCGGCGCGCAGCGCGTCGAGGTCCCAGTGCAGGTCGTCGGCCGGTGGCACGAATACGGGGGCGCCGCCGGCGAGCCGCACCAGGTCGCTGTAGAGGGAGTAGCACGGCTCGGGGATGACGACCTTGTCGCCGTTGTCGACGATCGCGAAGATGGCGGCCGCGAGCGCCGCGGTGGCTCCGTGGGTGACCAGGATCTGGTCGGGCTGATAGGTGTGGGTGGCGAGGGCGGAGACGGTGTCGGCCAGTGCGGAGCGCAGTTCAGGGTCGCCGTGTTGGTCGACGTAGTGAGTGGCGCCGGAGCGCAGTGCCTCCACGGCGGCGGAGACGATGGGGTCGGGGGTGTCGAAGTCCGGCTCCCCGATCGCTACGGAGACCGCACCGGCCGGTGCGGGCCCAAAGGGCGGTCGCAGTGAATGGCGTTGTACGGCGGCGACCGCCGAGGATGCCTGGAAGTTGGGCATGTGGGTCCTTGTGCAGTTTGAGGCAGTGGGACGGTCTGATCGTCGCGGGGCGGTGGTGTACGCATGCTGGGAAGCTGCGGAGGGTCAGTGCACACGTGCCAGGAAGGAGCGGGTGCGTTCGGCCCGCGGGTTGTCGAGCACCTCCTGTGGCAGCCCCTGCTCGACGATCATCCCTCCGTCCATGAAGATGACCCGGTCGGCGACCTCGCGTGCGAAGCCCATTTCGTGGGTCACCACGATCATGGTCATGCCCTCGCGGGCGAGGTCCTTCATCACGGCGAGCACTTCGCCGACGAGCTCCGGGTCGAGCGCGGAGGTGGGCTCGTCGAAGAGCATCACCTTGGGGCGCATCGCGAGGGCTCGGGCGATGGCGACACGCTGCTGCTGGCCGCCGGAGAGGTGGTTGGGGTAGGCATTGACCTTGCCGGCGAGCCCGACACGGTCGAGCAGCTGACGGGCGTGGTCGCGGGCCGTCTCGGGCGGTTCCTTCTTGACCACGCAGGCGCCCTCGATGACGTTGTCCAGGATCGTCCGGTGCGGGAACAGGTTGAAGTTCTGGAACACCATGCCGATGTGGCTGCGTTGCTGGGCGAGTTGTTTGCCATGCAGTTCGTGGAGCTGATCGCCCGAGCGGCGGTAGCCGATGATCTCGCCGTCGACGCTGATCACGCCAGCGTCCGGGCGTTCCAGGTGGTTGACGCACCGCAGGAGGGTGCTCTTGCCCGAGCCCGATGGGCCGAGCATGCACACGACCTCGCCGCGTTCGACGTCGAAGTCGATTCCGTTCAGCACGGTCAGTGACCCGAAGGGCTTCTTGAGCCCGCGAGCTTGCACCATGGCAGCCATCACGTGGCCCCCTTCCGGGTCGCGGGCCCGTAGCCCTGGTCGAGGCGCTTTTCCAGGAAGTGCTGACCCAGAGTGGCCAGCGACACCAGCACCAGGTACCAGATGCTTGCCACGATCAGCAGCGGGATGACCTGGTAGTTGTTGGCGTAGATGTGCTGGACGGAGGAGAGCAGGTCCTGTCCGGAGATGAAGGCGACCAGGGAGGTGGCCTTGAACAGGTTGACGAACTGGTTCATCGACGGCGGCACGATGACCCGGAGGGCTTGCGGAAGCAGCACGCGTCGCAGCGTCTGGCCTCCGGTCATGCCGAGGGAGTGGGCCGCTTCGGTCTGGCCCCGGCCGACGGCGAGAAATCCGCCTCGGACGATCTCCGACATGTGCGCGGCCTCGTGGAGGCCGAAGCCGAGGAGGGCCGCCACGAACCAGTTGATGGCCTGGTTGGTGTCGATGCCGCCGGCGCCGGAGCATTGGGCTGCGGACGGTATGCACCCGACGCCGCCGGTCACGCAGCACTCGCGTCGGCCTGGCTGCGCCTGGTCGCGTGAAGGAACCAGCGGTGTCCGGCTGGACCGGACATCACGTGTGCACACCGGGGAACTGGGCCTGATGGACGGGCCTAGCTACGTAACCGTCACCGGCCGCCCCAAGGACATGATCATCCGAGGTGGTGCTTCGCACCCACCCCCGAGTGCGACAGGCCGCCGTGCTGGGCCTCTCCGACCCGGACTGGGGCAAGCAGGTCGCCGCCGTGATCAACGCCGCAGCCCCGGCCAGCCCGCCCACCGCCACCGAACTCCACGACCATCTGCGGGCCGCCCGGACCCCGCACAAGACACGCGCCACTGGTAGCTGGCCGATGCCATCCCGGCCAGCACCACGGCAAAGATCCAGAAGTTCCTTCTGCGACGGCAGATCAGTGACGGCGGCCTGAAGCCGCTTCCCTGGCGACCCGGACCGTACCGTCGTGAGAGTCCGTCGGCCCGGGCAGGACACGCCCGGTGGCGGCGGGCCGGGCCTCACTCATGCCATGGCCGGCGGGCGTGCGGTCTCCCGTCGAGGGATCGCGCATGCCCGCCGGCCGTTGTCGTGTCTGCGGCGACGAGCGCCGGCTCTGGACGGTGCCTGTCGAAACGGTTACGCCGCGTTGCCCTGGGCCTGGGTGGCCAGGTCGGCCCAGTCCTGCCAGGTCTTCACTCGCTCGGCGTAGACCTGCGGGACGAAGTGGAGCGGGAAGTCGCCGAAGAAGACCCGCAGCGGCGGGTTCTCGGCGTCCACGATCTTCAGCATGGCCGGACCCGCAGCGGCCGGGTCGCCGTTGGGTACGTTGGCGAGATTGGCGGCCACGGCCGCGTGCAGCTCCTCGTAGGCAGGCAGCTGCTCGGCGAAAGCGGCGGACGAGCCGCCCCAGTCGGTGGCGAAGCTGCCGGGCTCCACGAGGGTGACCTTGATCCCGAAACCGGCCACCTCCTGCGCGAGCGAGTCACTGAGCCCTTCCAGAGCCCACTTGGAAGCGTTGTAGCCGCCGACCAGAGGGAAGGTGATGACGCCGCCGACGCTGGAGATCTGCACGATGTGACCACTGCCCTGGGTCCGCATGATGGGCAGGACCGCCTGGGTGACCCACAGGGCACCGAAGAGGTTGGTCTCCATCTGGTCGCGGACGTGGCGCTCGGTGAGCTCCTCGATCGCGCCGAACAGGCCGAAGCCGGCGTTGTTGACGACGACGTCGAGGCGGCCGAAGTGCTCGTGCGCCCGCTTGACGGCCGCGAAGGCGGCGGCCTTGTCGGTGACGTCCAGGGTCAGCGGAAGGATCGCGTCGCCGTGCGCGGCCACCAGGTCCGCCAGGGAGTCGGTGTTGCGGGCGGTCGCCGCGACCTTGTCGCCGCGCTCCAGGGCCGCCTTGGCGAACTGACGGCCGAAGCCGCGCGAGGAACCGGTGATGAACCAGATCTTGCTCATGAGAACACTTCCGTTCGAGATGAAGTCTTGATAGGAGACTCTACATCGAGATGATACTGAGTATCAACTCGTCTTGGAGTCTACGGCTGGCACTGCAGCGAGCTGTCGAGTAGGGCCCGGGCCCCGGCCTGAGGGCGCAGGCGCGCCCACGCACGTCCAGCGGCGGGTTCCCGGTCGGCGGCGCGACGAGCCGGCTCGGTCGGACCGAGGGTGTACGCGTACTACGCACGCCTGCAGCAGGAGCAGCAACGCCCGCGCGCCGACCGGGACAACGCGAGGGCGCTTTCTACGTCTGGTTATGCGGCTTCGCCCTGGGCCTGGGTGGCGACGTCTGCCCATTCCTGCCAGGTCTTCAGCCGCTCGGCGTAGGCCTGCGGGACGAGATGGAGGGGGAAGTCGCCGAAGAAGATCCGCAGCGGCGGGTTCTCGGCGTCGACGAGCTTCAGCATGGCCGGACCGACGGCGGCCGGGTCACCCTTCGAGACGGCGTCGTAGGTGGCGTCCACGGCCGCGTGCAGCTCTTCGTAGGCGGGCAGTCGCTCGGGGAAATCGGCGGAGGTGAACCAGTCGGTGGCGAACCTTCCGGGCTCCACGAGGGTGACCTTGATCCCGAAGCCGGCCACCTCCTGCGCGAGGGAGTCGGTGAGCCCCTCCAGAGCCCACATGGCGGCGGCGTCGCTACCGACGAAGGGGAAGGCGACGACGCCGCCGACGCTGGAGATCTGCACGATATGGCCGCTGCCTTGCGCCCGCATGACGGGCAGGACCGCCTGGGTGACCCACAGGGGGCCGTAGAAGTTGACCTCCATCGCGTCGCGTGCGTGGCGCTCGGTGAGCTCCTCGATCGCGCCGAACTGGCCGTAGCCGGCGCTGTTGACGACCACGTCCAGGCGCCCGAAGTGCTCGTGCGCCCGCCTGACGGCCGCGAAGGCGGCGGCCTTGTCGGTGACGTCCAGGGTCAGCGGAAGGATCGCGTCGCCGTGCGCGGCCACCAGGTCCGCCAGGGAGTCGGTGTTGCGGGCGGTCGCCGCGACCTTGTCGCCGCGCTCCAGGGCCGCCTTGGTGAACTGACGGCCGAGGCCGCGCGAGGAACCGGTGATGAACCAGATCTTGCTCATGAGAACACTTTCGTTCGAGATGAAGTCTTGATAGGAGACTCTACATCGAGATGATACTGAGTATCAAGTCGAGTCTTTGGGTCGATGGAGTACGCTGCTCCGCACAAGCGAGGCACGTCTGACAACTGGAGGGCACAGATGCCTTCACATGTGGCGCCCGGTGAACAAGTGACGTCCGGACTCGACCGCCGCACCGAGCTGAGGGAGTTCCTGCGGTCGCGCAGAGCCCGGATCCGCCCCGAGGACGTGGGACTGCCCTCGTACGGCCGACGGCGGGTTCCCGGACTGCGGCGAGAGGAGCTGGCGCAGTTGGCAGGGGTGTCGTACGCGTACTACGCGCGCCTGGAACAGGGCTACGGCGACACCATGTCGGCCGAAGTGCTGGAGGCCGTCGCACGCGCCCTGCGCCTGCCCCAGGAGGAGCGTGACCATCTGATCCGGCTGGCCCAGCCCGAGCGGCAGAGCCCGACGCAGGCCGCTCCTCCCCCGCAGCGGCTGAGGCCCAGCGTCCAGCATCTGCTCGACGCGCTCGGCGTGCCCGCCTATGTCGTCAGTCGGCGCTTGGACGTCCTGGGGTGGAACCGGCTCGCTGCCGCTGTCTTCGGGGACTGGGGCAGGCTGCAGCCCGAGGAGCGCAATGCGGCCCGGCTGATCTTCCTCTCGTCCGAGGCGCGCGAGAGGTTCGCCGACCCGGACCGCACGGCCCTGGAAGTCGCCGGCGTGCTGCGGATGAACGCCGGCAAGAGCCCCGGGGACCCCCACCTCTCTTCGCTGATCCAGGAGTTGTCGCAGAAGAGCGAGGAATTCCGGCGGCTGTGGGCACGGCACGAGGTGATCTGCGGGAGCGGGGGCGACCTGGTGCGGATGCGGCACCCGGCGGTGGGAGAGTTCGACCTCGTCCATGAACCCATGGCGCTGCCCGGGGGCGCCCCGATGCGGCTGGTCACCTATCACGCCGAGCCTGGCTCCCGGTCGGAAGAAGCCCTGCGGACGTTGGCCAGTTGGGAGATGGAGCCGCTGCGCTGAGACCGGGGCCTGGCGGCGCGGGTAGCTGCGATACCGTCGAGCGATGCCGGCGAGGCGGGCGATCTCGTCATCGGTGACCAGGTGGGGCTTGGTCAGCCGGCGCAGGCCCTGCTCCGGCATGCGGCAGGTGCAGCGTGGGTCGCACCGGCTGGTCAGGGAGACCCGCAGGTCGGTGGCCACCCGGCCGTGGGTGTCGATGAGCACGCGGGGCATTTCCTCACCGGTGTCGGTGTGGTCGCTCGGCAGAGAGCGCGTGACGACTCTGCGCGTGGTCATGCGACCAGGACGGCGGCTGGTGACATCCGGGCTGCGGAGACCGACCGGTGAATGGGACCGGGGACGCGGGACAAGGGCAGGCCGGTGCCGTTGTGAGTGTGGGTGATGATCTCGGCGGTGATGGAGATCGCCGTCTCCTCGGGGGTGTGGGCGCCGAGGTCCAGTCCGATCGGTGAGTGCAGGCGGGCGAGGTGCTCTTCGGGCGTGCCGGTCTTGCGTAGACGTTCCAGACGGTCTTCGTGGGTGCGTCGGGAGCCCATCGCGCCGATGTAGCCGACCGGGAGTTTGAGGGCCGTGCGAAGCAGGGGGATGTCGAATTTGGCGTCGTGGGTGAGGACGCAGATCACGGTGCGGGCGTCGACCTCGGCGTGCTCCAGGTAGCGGTGGGGCCAGTCGACGACGACCTCGTCGGCGTGCGGGAAGCGCTCGGCGGTGGCGAACACGGGGCGGGCGTCGCAGACGGTGACGTGGTAGCCGAGGAAGCGTCCGGCGTGGCTGAGGGCGGCGGCGAAGTCGATGGCGCCGAAGATCAGCATGCGGGGCGGTTCCGCGTGGATGTGGACCAGGAGCGTCAGCTTCTCCGGGCAGGTGTCGGCGTCCCCGCCGACCTCGACGCGGGCGGTCCGGCCAGCCCGCAGCAGCGCGCGGACCCGGTTGGCCACCGTACGGTCCTCCTGACGGCTGCCCAGTGTGCCGTCGTACGCGCTGCCGCCCCCGAGGATGGACAGGCTGCGGCCGAGAAAGCGCCGCGGCCCGTCAATCACCTGTGCCACGGCGACGGGCACACCGGCCAGTACCTGTTCGAGGGCGGTGGTGAGGTGGGGCTGGTCGGCGGGGTCGATCCGCTGGACCAGGACCTCCAGTTCGCCGCCGCAGGTCAGGCCCACGGCGAAGGCGTCGTTGTCGGAGTAGCCGAAGGAGGCCCGGATGGGAGGTTCGCCGGACTCCAGGACCTGCTGGCACAGCTCGTAGACGGCGCCTTCCACGCATCCTCCGGAGATGCTGCCGACTGCCTCGCCGTCCGTGCCCACGGCGAGTGCGGTGCCGGGCGGCAGGGGTGCGCTGCCACTGACCCGAATGACGGTGGCGAGGGCGAAGGGGCGGGCCTCGCGGCACCAGCGGTACAACGTGTCCGCGATGTTCAGCATGAGTGGCTCTCCTGGGGAGGTTGGGGAGCCCGCCGCCGCGCCGGCATGGGGGGATCGAGGCGCGACAGCGGGCCGTTCAATGGGCGGCTTTCGGTGCCCCGTACGGGTGGCCGGAGGGGCTCCTTTGCCGCCCCGGGGTTCACATCAGGGCTTCGGCGGTGATGGGCAGTTCGCGGACGCGGCGTCCGGTGGCGTGGAAGACCGCGTTGGCGATGGCGGGTGCCACGCCGATCTGCACGAGCTCGCCGAGGCTCTTCACACCGATGGGGCCAGCCTTGTAGTCCTCCCCGTCGAGGTAGACCGCCTTGAGGTCGGGGATGTCGGCGTTGACGGGGACGAGGTAGTCGGCGAGGTTGGCGTTGACGATCCGGCCGTCGCGGTGGTCGGTGACCGTGTGCTCCAGCAGGGCGGCGCCAATGCCGCCCACCATGCCGCCGACGGCCTGGCTCTCGGCGAGCTTGGGGCTGATGATCCGGCCGACGTCGTACACGCCGAGCATCCGCCGTACCCTGACCAGCCCGAGCCGGGCGTCGACGGCGACCTCGGCGAACATCGCGGCGTAGCCGTACATCGAGAACCGGCTTTCCTCCTCCGGGGTGTACGACCCGCGCGCCTCCAGGTGGGTGCGGTTGTTGCGGGCCAGGAGCTGCCGGTAGGTCTCCCCGCGCGCGGTGTTGCCCTTCACATGCAGTCGGCCGCCGCGGACCACGACCTCGTCGGCGTCGACGCCGTGCAGCGGTGAGCGCTCATCCTCCACTGCTAGGGCGATGGCCTGCTGCCGCAGCTTGTCGCAGGTGTCCTGGACGGCGGACCCCACACTGAGCATGGTCTGCGAGGCGCCCTGGGCCGGGGCCGGCGGCATGGCGGAGTCGCCGAGCCGGAAGGTGACGTTGCGTACCGTCAGTCCCAGGGCGTCGGCGGCGACCTGGGTCATGGAGGTGTACGTGCCCGTGCCCGTGTCGTGGGTCGCGGACTGAACCACCGCGGTGCCGTCCGCGTCGAGCCGGGCGTGAGCCTCGGCCTGTCCGCGGAAGACGTCGTAGCAGCCGGTGGCCACGCCGGTGCCGATCAGCCAGTCGCCGTCACGAGTGGAGCGCGGCGTGGGGTTGCGCCGGTGCCAGCCGAAGGCGCGGGCGCCGACGCGGAAGCACTCGCCAAGCCGCCGGGTGGAGAAGGGCTGCTGGGTCGATGGGTCCTCGCCGGGTTCGTTGCGCAGCCGCAGCTCGATCGGGTCGATGCCGAGTTTGTAGGCGAGTTCGTCCATCGCGGTCTCGATGACGAAGGCGGCGCTGCTGTAGCCGGGGCCGCGCATCCACAGCGGGGTGCTCGCATCCAGCGGCACCATCTGGGCCTTTTGGCTGACGTTGGGCACGGCGTAGAGCATCTGCCCGAGCGCCTGGTTGGCCTCCCAGAACTGCTCGTAGCGGGAGGTCTCGTACTTGAAGTCGTGGGTCATCGCGGTGAGTCGCCCGCGCCGGGTGCTGCCCAGGCGCAGCTTGTACTCGTAGGCGGGCCGGTAGCCCACCGTGAAGAACATCTGCCTGCGGGTCAGCGCGAGTTTCACCGGGCGGCCGATCTCGCGTGCGGCGAGCGCCGCGATGGTGACGTGCGGCCAGGCCCGCAGGGCGCTGCCGAACGCGCCGCCGATGAACGGCGAGAGGACACGCACGTTCTCCAGCGGGATGCCGAACACGGCAGCCAGTTCGTTCTGTGTGCCGATCACCCACTGGGTCTTGTCCCACACGGT
The DNA here is from genome assembly GCF_021173675.1 of Streptomyces lincolnensis. Lineage (GTDB taxonomy): Bacteria > Actinomycetota > Actinomycetes > Streptomycetales > Streptomycetaceae > Streptomyces > Streptomyces lincolnensis_B. Next base: position 120,435 of record NZ_JAIHON010000005.1, read on the forward strand.
GAGCTTGTCGCCGTCCCAGCGGGCGATGGTGGCGTGCGTCTCCATCGGATTGTGGTGGTTGCGCGAGAGCCGGTAGGTCATCTCCATCCGGACGTCCGCGGCACCCAGCGCTGCCTGGGCATCGCCCCGCTTGTAGGGCGCCTCGAAGGGCGCCGGCCCGTCCTGGGCCGGGCTGCGGGTCAGGTCGGTCGACGGCTGCTGGGCGTCGTAGGAGACCTTCACCAGGCTCGCGGCGTGCTGCGCGGCTTCCAGCGTGGTGGCCACCACGACGGCGACCGGCTGGCCGAAGAACAGGACGGCGTCGTCCTGGAAGACGTGCAGCCGCTCCCCCGGGAAGGCATTGCTGACCCGGTTCTCGCGGTAGGCCAGCTTGGGCTTGTCGAGGTGGCTGATGACCCCCAGGACTCCACGCTGGGCATTGGCGGCACGCGTGTCGATGCCGGTGATACGGCCACGGGCGACACTGCTGTCGACGACCACGGCGTGCACCACGCCGTCGATGTCGTGGTCGGCGGCGTACTTCGCCTGACCGGTCACCTTCAGCCGCCCGTCCACCCGGGACAGCGGCGCACCGACGGCTGCCTGCGGCTGCGGGCTCACTTGCCACCTCCTACGACGCGCAGTTGGCGCTCGACGGTCCTTTTGAGCAACTCGACCTTGAAACCGTTGTGTTCGAGGGGCCGAGCCCCCTCCGCCGCCCGCTCGGCGGCCTTCGCCCACAGGGCGTCGGACGGGCGCCGCCCGATGAGCTCCCGCTCGACGGCGGGCAGTTTCCAGGGCACGGTGCCCACGCCCCCGGCGGCGACCTTGGCCTCGTGGATCACTCCGCCGCTGATGTGCAGGGCGACGGCCGCCGAGGTGAGCGCGAACTCGTACGACTGCCGGTCACGCACCTTCAGGTAGCCCGACTTCAGCGGGCGCGGAAGGGCCGGGATCTCGACAGCTGTGATCAACTCACCCCGGCGCAGGGCCTGTTCGCGGTGCGGTGTGCTGCCCGGCTTGAGCAGGAAGTCGGCGAAGGGCACGGTGCGCTCGCCGTCCGGCCCCAGCAGGTGCACGGTCGCCTCCAGAGCCGTGAACGCCACGGCGACGTCGGAAGGGTGAGTGGCCACGCAGTCGTCGGAGGTGCCGAGGATCGCGTGGGTGCGGTTGACGCCGTGCAGGGCCGCGCAACCCGAGCCCGGCTCACGCTTGTTGCAGGCGGCGGTCACATCACGGAAGTACGTGCAGCGGGTGCGCTGCATGATGTTGCCGCCGATGGTCGCCATGTTCCGCAGCTGCGCCGACGCGCTCAGCTCCAGCGCCTGCGAGATCACCGGGAACAGTGCGCGCACCCCCCGGTGGGCGGCGGCCTGGGACATCCGGACCAGCGCGCCGATGCGCAGGCCCCCGCGCCGGGTGACGGTGATCTCGCGCAGCGGCAGGGCGCTGATGTCGACCAGCGTGTGGGGGCGCTCGACGGTCTCGCGCATCAGGTCGACCAGCGTGGTGCCGCCGGCGATGTAACGGCCGCCGGCGCGGCCCGCGTCGAGGGCCTCACGGGTGTCGGCGGCCTTGGTGTAGGAGAAGGGATGCATGGGGACCGTGCCTCAATTCCCGTGCGCGGCCTGCTCGACCGCCCGCACGATCTTCACGTAAGCGCCACAGCGGCAGATGTTGCCGCTCATGAACTCCCGGATCTCCTCCGGTGAGCCGGTGTGGCCCTCGTCGATGCAGCCGACGCCGGACATGATCTGGCCGGAGGTGCAGTACCCGCACTGGAAGGCGTCCTGGTCGATGAACGCCTGCTGCAGTGGATGCAGCCGCTCCCCCTTCGACAGACCCTCGATCGTGATGACCTCGGCGCCCTCCAGCCGGACCGCCAGGGTCAGGCAGGAGTTGACCCGGCGGCCGTCGACCAGGACGGTGCAGGCGCCGCACGCACCGGCGTTGCAGCCCTTCTTCGAGCCGGTCAGCCCGAGGTGTTCGCGCACCAGGTCCAGCAGCGAGGTCCGGTTGTCGACCGTGACGGTGCGGCGCTCGCCGTTGACGGTCAGGGAGACGCGGCTGCTGGGCGGCGCATCGACGGCCTCCGCGGGCTCGGCTCCGAACACGGACGGCCCCGCTATGAGGCCGCCCGCGACGACCGCGCCGCCGACGGCGGTGGTTGCGATGAACGTGCGCCGCGACGGAGCGGACGAAGAGGCGTCCTGAGACACCTCGGGGGGAGCAGGTGGTGACTCGGGGAGTTCGGTGGACATGCCCATTCTCTCGGTCGGCGGAAGACGGGTGGCGGTAACGAGTGGTGCCGCGAGCTGTTACGCGGCGGATTCCGTGTCGGACTCGGGCCGTGTGTAGCCGCCCGGGAAGCGGGCGGGCGGCGCGTCCTGGGCGAAGAACGTCTTCGCGCGCGCCAGCGCTTCGGCGTCGTTCAGGACGTCACCTGGTGCGGTGCCGTTGCCGCGAAGGACACCACCGAAGTTCATCTGCATGTACGCGGCCCAGTTGTTGATGGTGGTGACCAGTGGTTCGGCGAGCCAGGGCATCTCACCCGCGGAGGTGGTGACGCCCCACAGGGTGCGTCCGGCCATGGCCGCCCGGAAGTCGAGCTCGGGGTTGTAGAGCCAGGACGTCCAGGTGTCCAGGTAGCGCTTGGTGTGGGAGGACAGCGAGTACCAGTACACCGGGGAGGCGATCACGATGTCGGTCGCGGCGAGGGTGGCTTCGAAGAGCAGCGCGAGGTTGCCCGCCTCGGGCCGTGTGGTGTGCCCCGCGCCGTGCCGCAGGTCGTCGAAGTCGGGGAGCGGATGCTCGGCGAGCGAGATCCACTCCTGCTCGACGTCGGCGGGCAGCTGCGCGGCGGCCCGGCGCGCGAGCAACTCGGTGTTCCCGTTGCTGCGGTGGCTGCCGAGGATGAAGAGGAAACGGCGGGACAAGGGGGAGCTCCTTGGTGGGGGCGTGAGCGACTACTGGTGCGAGCGGCCCGCCGGGCAGCGTCGTGGCTGCCGCGTCCGCGGCGGTGCCGGTCAGGCGCCGGCTACTCGGGGCACGGTTCGCGCGGCGGCGGGCAGGGCCGCCCATCGGCCTGGCAGGAGTGCGGCGGCCGGGGATGAAATACGATCGGCAGCCGCCTCACCGGGCCATCGGTGCGGCACGGCATCCACTGTGCGGCACGCGGCGCGATCCAACGAGCAGACACTTTTGGGACGACCCGGGTGTGTACCACTGCCGTTGGTACGTCTGCCAGTAGTAGGCAGGGCGGTCCGACCATCGACGACAGTCGTGATGCAAGGCGCACGGGTACGCGGCCGCCTGCTGCGGAGGACCAAGCCTGCGCGGGATCTCGTGACGGTGCCGGCCAGGACCGAGTCATGACGGCCAAGCGGAACAGCACCACGCAGCACGGTCAAGTACCACCCGACAAGGATGCGATCCCCCTCTCACGGCCCGCGACAGACGCCCGGCCCCCGGCTTGTGCCAGACCCGGCGGCGTACGCCTGCGCCCGCACCGAACGCGGGCCATGCCTCGCCCTCTCTGCTGCGATCGCAGTAGAAGCAAGTGTCTGCCTAGGGCCAACGACGAGAGAGCGCGGAACTGCGAGCGTGAGAGTGGGCCGTGATCAGCGGCCCACTCTCACGGCATTTCCTGGAAAGGCTCGTCGATGTCTTCTCTCGCCCGCTGGTGCCACAGGCACCGGCTCGCCGTCGTCCTGGCCTGGGTGGGCCTGTTGCTCGCCCTCGGCGCCGGGGTCGGCGCGGTTGGCAGCAACTTCGGCAACAGCCCGACCGCACAGAACACCGACTCGGCGAAAGCCACTGCCCTGCTGCAGCAGGCCGCCAACAGCGCGGCGGGCAAGACCAGCCGGATCGTGTGGCAGCTGAAAGACGGCAAGGTCACCGAACCCACGGCCGAACGGGCGATGACCGGTGCACTGAAGCGCATCGCCGACACGCCGGGGGTCGCCGCGGTGAGCAGCCCGTACACGGCATCCGGTGCACGGCAGATAAGCAAGGACGGCGCTACGGCCTACGCCACCGTCACCTTCGATCAGGGCGCCAGCGACACACAGATCGACCACGCAAAGCAGCTGGCCACGGAACCCGGGTCCGCAACCCTGCACATCGCACTGAACGGGCAGGCGTTCACCGTCAACCCCGCTCCGAACCCGGTCGCCGACGTCATGGGCATAGCCCTTGCCTTCGTGGTGCTTTTGTTCGTCTTCCGCGCGGTGTGGGTGGCGGCGCTGCCCATCATCACGGCCGTCGTCGGCGTCGGTACCTCCGCGGTCGCGGTGATCCTCCTGAGCCACGTCATCACGCTGTCCGACACCACCTTGACGCTCGGCTCACTGATCGGCCTGGGCGTGGGCATCGACTACGCCCTGTTCATCGTCAACCGGCACCGCGCCAACCTGATGGCGGGCATGGGCGTCGCTGAGTCGATCGCCAAGTCCCTCAACACCTCCGGTCGGGCGGTGGTCTTCGCGGGCCTGACCGTGGTCGTCGCCCTGCTCGGCATGCTCACCCTTAACGTCGGCATCATCAACGGCATGGCCATCGGCGCGGCCGTCACCGTCGTCCTGACCGTACTGGCCGCCGTCACTCTGCTGCCGGCCCTGCTCGGCATGATCGGGCCCAGGGTCCTCAGCCGCGGCGAGCTCCGCCAACTCACGTGTGGGACGGGCGTTTTCGGGACGTGGACCGGTTGGTGGGGTCGGTGGGCGGCCCGGGTGCAGTCCCACCCCAAGGCCCTGGGCCTGGTCGCCCTAGCCGTGCTGGCGGCGCTCGCGTTGCCCACGCTGTCGCTGCGCCTGGGCGCCTCCGACGATGGCAACCTGCCCACGACGTCGACGAACCGTCAGGCCTACGACATGATCGCGGACGGTTTCGGGCCCGGCTTCAACGGGCCCCTCGTCCTCTCCGTCCAGGCCCCCACTCCCGCCGACAAGGCGGCCGAAACCAAGCTGGTCACCGCGCTCGAGCAGGTCGACGGCGTCGCCAGTACCTCCGCCGCGCCCATGAAGGACGGACAGACCGTCGGTGTGATCTCCGTCGTCCCGACGTCCTCCCCGCAGTCGGCGGCCACCTCCGACCTGATCCACCGCCTTCGTCACGACGTGATCCCGAAGGCGGAGCAGGGCACGTCGATGAAGGTCTACGTAGGAGGTGTCACCGCGAGCAACGACGACTTCGCGTCAGTCCTGATGAGTAAGCTTCCTGTGTTCGTGCTGGTGATCGCGGCGCTCGGCTTCCTGCTGCTGACCGTCGCCTTCCGCAGCCTGCTCATCCCCGCAGTGGGCGCGGTTCTGAACATCCTCAGCATCGGTGTGGCCTTCGGCGCGATCGTCGTCGTCTTCCAGTACGGCTTCGGAGCCTCCCTCCTCGGGCTCGGCGCCGCCGGACCGATCGAGTCATTCGTGCCGATCCTGGTCGTCGGCATCATGTTCGGCTTGTCCATGGACTACCAGGTCTTCCTGGTCAGCCGGATGCGTGAGGAGTGGGCCCACACCGGTGACAGCCGACGGGCGGTGCGGGTCGGCCAGGCCGAGACCGGCAAGGTGATCGCCGTCGCCGCCACCATCATGGTCTGCGTCTTCGGCTCCTTCGTGTTCGGCGGCATGCGGGTGATCTCCGAGTTCGGGCTGAGCCTCGCCGTCGCCGTGGCCCTCGACGCGTTGCTGATCCGGATGGTCGTCGTCCCCGCGCTCATGCACCTGTGCGGACGGGCCAACTGGTGGCTGCCCCGCCGACTGGACCAGGCACTGCCCCGCGTGTCCGTGGAAGGCCCCGCGGACCAGCCGACACCCTCGTCGGACCCGGTGCGGGAGCCACAGACAGCCGGGCTGACCGACTAGTCCAAAGACACGAGGGACCGACCAGCACAAGCAGGCCGACGAAGACCTGGGCGGGCCCGGCCTTCGGCCGGCCCGCGCTCCTTGCAGTGAGGGAATGGACGTGAGAATGGTGTGGCGGCAGTGGCTGGCTCGTCATGACCGGGTCAGGGACGCACTCCCAGCGGTACCGCTGATCGTGGTCTCCGTGGCGGCGACCGCCGTCGGCACGTCCGCCTGGCATGAGCCCCGTTGGGGCGAGGTGATGTGGACAGCGCTGTCCTGCGTGCCGCTGGTGGTCCGCAGCCGCTGGCCGCTGCCCGTCGCCCTCGTCGCCCTGGCGGGCGAACTCACACTGATGGCCGTCGCCCCGTACATCTCCCTGACTCCAGGGGCGGCCCTCATCGCGCTGTACACGCTCGCCGCCCTCGGCAGTCGGCGCACCGCGTGGGCCGTCGGCCTCGCCGCCGCCGTGGCGATCACGGGTGTGTACGCTGCCACCCACTCGCAGTCCGTAGCAGGCGGCCCCAGCCTGCTACGGCTCGATTTCGCAATCGCGGCCACCGCGCTGGGCCGCGCCGTCCGTAACCGCCGCGACCACCTCGCGGAGGCCAGGGACCGCGCGGAACGTGCCGAGGGTATGCAGGAGGTGGAGGCCCGGCGCAGGGTCACCGAGGAACGCGTACGCATCGCGCGCGATCTGCACGACGTCGTCACCCACCACATCACCCTCGTCAATGCCCAGGCAGGAGTGGCCCACCATCTCATGCGGGCCAACCCCGACCAGGCGTACGAGGCCCTGGCCCACATCAAGGACAACAGCCGCGCCGCACTCGACGAGCTGCGCGCCACCGTCGGCCTGCTGCGCCAGCCCGACGACGCACCGGCATCACGGGCCCCCATCCCCCGCCTGGACGATCTCGACACCCTCGTCGGGAGGTTTCGCGCGAGCGGGCTGTCCGTGTGGGTGGACGCCCTCGGTCCGTCCACACCGCTGGCGCCCACCAGCGAGCTGACCGCCTACCGCATCATTCAGGAGGCACTCACCAACACCCACAAACACGCCTCCGCGACCCAGGCGACGGTGACCCTGGAGTACGGTCCGCACTCGCTTCGAGTCACAGTGACTGACGACGGCCGGCCCAGCGCACCCAAGGGCGCGGGTACCGGCCATGGACTGGTCGGCATGCGCGAGCGGGCCATCGCCATCGGCGGCACCGTCACCGCCGGTCCGAGGCCCGAAGGCGGCTTCCAGGTCGTCGCCGAACTGCCGCTCTCACTCGTCCCCACAACCGTCTGACACACCATGAGGTAATTACCACCCATGACCATTCGCGTCCTGCTCGCCGACGACCAGGCCCTGCTCCGCGGCACCTTCAAGCTGCTCATCGACGCCCAGCCGGACATGGAGGTCGTCGCGGAGGCCTCCAACGGCCGGGAGGCGGCCCAGCTGGCCCGGTCAGAACGCGCCGACCTCGTCGTGATGGACATCCGGATGCCCGAGGTCGACGGTATCGAGGCCACCCGGCTGATCGGCCAGGACGAGGACATGGCCGGAGTCAAGGTCCTCGTGCTCACGACCTTCGAGGAGGACGAGCTGGTCATCGAAGCCCTCCGGGCCGGCGCGAGCGGCTTCCTCGGCAAGGGAGTCGAGCCGGCCCAACTCCTCGATGCCGTCCGCCTCGTCGCGGCCGGCGAGGCGTTGCTCTCTCCCGCAGCCACCAAGGGTCTTATTACCCGCGTTCTCGCCCAGCCGCCCCCAGGGGCCTCCTCGACCCCCATCGGCTGACCACGCTGACCCCCCGGGAACGCGAGGTGCTGTCCCTGGTGGCCACCGGCCTGTCCAACACCGACATCGCCGAACATCTCTTCGTCACCCCGGTCACCGTCAAAACCCACGTCAACCGCGCCATGGCCAAACTCGGCGCCCGCGACCGCGCCCAACTCGTCGTCATCGCCTACGAAACCGGCCTGATCCGCGCCGGGGACCGGCAGAACTGAGTAGTCGGCTGCTCGCGCCACTCTGCGGTGGTCTCAGGGAACTGGCCCGAGGGCTGGACGTGTTGCGCACAGCGTCACCGGACCCGCCGCGTTCCTGACGCGGTTGCCCTGGCAGGCGACGGCTGCGCACGGCCGACTGGCTCATTGAAGGAGATCCACAAGGCGCTGTGCTACGGCACCGACTGGCACGTCCCGCGCAGCACAGTCATCGGCGCCTCTCGCACCTTGCGCCGCCAGCTGTCACGCGGTCTGAACGCCTGCTCGTGCGCACCGAAAGGGCCGGACTACTGGGCTGCCGCCCTCACGCAACCTCAGGTGTGTTCCTTGGACACCCCCCCGCATGAGCGGCAAGGACTTCTACCGCCGAGCGCATCAAAGACGAACGCCTCGATGCTGGTGTCCCTCACTGAGGACCTCGGGCAAGCCGCGAAGCCGCTCCTACCGCTCCCGCACCCTGCCGGATTCCCACGCCCAGGCGGCGATCTCGACCCGGTTGCGGTGCGTTGATCTTCTGCTGGATGCTCGCCAGGTGCGTCTTGACGGTGGACGGTGACACCGCCAGCGGTTCGCAGATCTCCTGGTTGGTGCGGCCCACCGCGACGAGCCGGGCGACGGCCAGTTCGCGTTCGGTCAGCGGGCACGCGGCATCCGGCTCGGGCCGCGTGGAGGCCAGTTCCTTCAGCAGCCGGACGGTGACGGCGGCAGACGCCTTCCCGCGACTGCCATGGCGGGGGTGCCGACCTCGCGCCCTTGGAGCTGACCATGTCAGCGGGCCGAAGCCGGTGAAACGAACCTCGACACGATCACACGCGGGTCGAGGTCCGTTCTGGGACGGCCTTCTCCCTGGGAGGAGTCCCGGCCGCTTCAACGGCTCACAGCATCGGGATGGCCGCCCGGTAGTCGTCGAGGTATCGCTGGTTGATCGCGTCGCCGTCGGGAAGATTGGAGCTGCGCCAGAGGGGGAGAGACACCTGCTGGGTTACGGAGAGTCGGGCCAGACGCGCCAGCAGCAGATCCCACAGGTAGGCGGAGCAGATCGTGGAAATCGACGCGGTCGCTCCGCTGGGCGTGGGCACGACCGCGTCACCGGGCGGGACCGCGGTGTCGAGCACCGTGTCCGCCAGATCACCGAGCTTGGCGAAGGATCGTGCGGGCGCCTGTGTCATGTGGAGGCGTGAGGAAACGGCCACGACGTAGGCCCCGCGCTGCTTGAGTTCGTGAGCCGCTTCGACCGGGAACGCGTTCACGCCCGAGTTCGAGAAAACGACGGCAAGATCGCCTGGCTGAACGCCCGCCGAGGCGACCAATGTCGCCGCCAGCCCGCTGACTCGTTCCAACTCGGTACTTGCCTGCGCGCCGTTCAGCGGCAGCAATGCCGGATGGAACAAGGGGCGTACACAGCTCAGTCCGCCGGCGCGGTAGAAGGTCTCCAGGACCGCGGCCACGCTGTGGCCCGCCGCGGTGGTGTGCACGACCCGACCCGTGCGCGCCACATCGAGTAGCCGCGCTGCCACCACGTCCAGAGCGGCGGCGTTGTGTTCCTCGATCATGCGGAGATGGGCACGCATCGCGGCCCCGAAGTCGTCACGAAAGTCCACGGATATTCCCCTTCGCTGTCTGGTGGCAAAACTTAGCACAGTGGTCTAGACCGGTTGCGCTCGTGATGACTAATCTGACGTGCATGAACGATCCCGTCTTCCTGATCACCGGAGCCTCCCGAGGCATCGGGGCCGCCACCGCCCGACTGGCCGTCGACTCCGGATACCGCGTGGTCCTCGCCGCGCGAACCCACCACTCCGTGAGCGAACTTGCCGCACAGTTGGGCAGCCCTGACAGAGTCCTGCCGGTTGCCTGCGACGTCACCGACTGGGACCAGATCAGCGGACTAGTCCGTCAGGTCCAGGACACCTGGGGCCGGCTGGACGTTGCCTTCGCCAACGCCGGCTCCAGTGTGGTCACGAGCTTCCTCGGCACTCAGGGCGCACCACCGGACCAGTGGCGGGACATGGTGCTCGCCAACGTCTATGGACCCGCCCTGACGGCACGCGCCGCACTGCCCGCCCTGGTCGCCTCCGGCGGTCACCTCGTGTTCACCGGGTCGGCGGCCGGTCGGGGGGTACGGCCGGGCAACCTCTACTCGGCCACTAAATGGGCGGTCAACGGCCTCGCCCAGAACATCCGCGCCGAGTGCGTCGGAACCGGTGTCCGCGTCACCCTGGTCCAGCCGGGCCTGGTCGACACCGGCGGCATCCCGTCCGAACGCGCCCACGACCCGAAACTCGAACCTGGCGACATCGCCCGCGCGGTCCTTTATGCCGTCACCCAACCCGCCACCGTCGACGTCAATGAGATCCTGATCCGCCCCGTCGGCCAGGGCGCCTACCGCTGAGCCGGACTCTCCGGCAAGGCCCGGTGGCCCATCTCGGCCAACTGTTGACCGTTCGCTCCCAGTGGGCGGGCGCAGCGACCGCAGTATCAACCGTCGTCATGTGGCCGCGACGACCCCCGCGCGGCCGATGCGGTAATCGCGGAGGCCGAGCACCACGTCACCAAGAAGCTGCGCCCCGAGGGCGCCATCGTTTGGCGGCGCTGCCAGGTCAGACGGCCCAAGCGGTGCGCGAGAGCCGAGGTCGCCGCGGTCGCGAGCGCTCCGCCGGGCAACTGACAACCCATGCCGTCACCAGCGCGCCGCGCCACCATCCAGACCATCGCGTCCGTCGACGCCGGCCCACGCTGCTGCCGACGCACCTCGTGCGGGTTACCTTGACGAGGGTTCGACGCTACATAGTCTGCGTCTGCGGGTTCGATCCGCTCCGGGACGAAGGAATGATGTACACACAACGCATGATTCAGGCAGGCGTGGGCACCGAGTTGCACCTCTACCGGGGACGTTCCCTGGTTCCGCGGGACTCCCGGGCGCGGACATCAGCCGGAAGACAGGTCGGACTACGCTGCCAGCGCGCCCATCGCCCGGTCGAGCAGCACGGCCAGCGGGACCGTGCCCTCACAGGCCACCCACGCCTGGGAGGCCACGTCGAGGCAGGCGAGCGCGGCAGCGGCCAGTGCGCTCGGCCTTGTGTCCTCGGCCTGGTCGGGGTCAGCCCCCAGCCGCGCGGCGACCTCCGGCACCAGCAGCTCCTGCCAGCCCAACTGCTTCTCGTGGTGCCGCGCGCGCAGGGACGGGGTCTCCTGGAGCATGCGCAGATAACTGAGTACCTGCTCGGGCGCTGCCTCGTTCATCCGCGTCAGGACGTCGAACGCCCGGCGCAGTGCCTCCCACGGCCGCTCGTCGTCGGGGCGGGCTGCGAGCGCCTCCGCGATCTGGCGGCCGGACTCCTCCAGGCGCCCCAGGACAATGTCCTCCTTGGTGCCGAAGTACCGGAACAGGCTGGCACGCGACAGACCCACCTCGGCGGCGATCTGGTCGACGGTGGTCTTGTCGAACCCCTGCTCGGTGAAGAGCCGGTGCGCCACCTCGACCACCTCCGCCCGAACCGTCGCACGCATGCGCTCGCGCAGACCGGGCGGCTTACGTGCGGACTGGTCGGTGGTGCGAGCGGTTTCAGACATACAAGAAGGGTACAGCAAAGACTCAACCTGATACCGAGTATCATGAGGTAGAACGCGGTCGTTCATCCTCTACGCCGTCGACGGCAGGCGCCGCGAACGCGACATTGACGCCAGGCGGACAACCTTCACTGCGGTCGCCCTCCGTGCCTACGACGAGGAAGGTAAGTCTGAGAACAGCAGCGCGGACTCGACGTGTCAGTAACCGCGCCAGGTGCGCGGTACCGAACACCAGTGCCGGAGCTCGTCACGTGTCGGCGCTGGGTGAAGGGGTGGGCTCAGGACCGGCTCCGACACAAACCCGCCAATCGCCCCAGCGGTCGACCCACGCTCGCCACGGCGTACGTCGTGGGCATCGCCAGGGCCTGTCATGGAGAGCGAAGAGGCACGCAGTAGTTCTCGATACGAAGTGCCGCCGTTGCCGACGCGGACACCAGCATGTCTGCGAAAGGCGGCACGAGGTGGGCGTACGGACCGGACGTCCCGGCGCCCTGGCCGAGCAACTCGCTGTTCCGGTCGGTTTGTTGCACGCCCTGCCCGACTCCGTGGACCCCGCACTCGGAGCACTGCTGGAACCGGGCGGAAACGCGCTGCGGGCTGCCCGGGCCACCGAGGCCGGGTCCGGGGACCGAGTCCTGGTGCTGGGACCGGGCACCATAGGCCTGCTGGTCGCGATGTTCCTCCGGGCCGCCGGGGCGGAAGTGCACCTGTTGGGCAATACCGACAGCTCCCTCGCCTTCGCGCGCACACTGGGCTTCGCGCACGTGTGGCGGGAGGATGAGGTCCTCGACCTGCCTTTCGACGCGGTCGTCGACGCGTCCAACGCGCTCCGACTCCCGGCTCTGGCCCTGGACTTGGTGGAGCCCGCCGGACGCGTCGTGTACATCGGGCTGGCGGGCGAACCCAGCAGGATCGACACCCGCACGCTCGCCCTCAAGGACGTCACCGCGGTCGGCATTCTGTCAGCCTCGCCGGGCCTCGAGGCCACGATCAAGGCGTACGCCGACAGAACGGTAGCCCCCCGACCGCTGATCGCGGCCACCGTGGGCCTCGATGGGGTCGGCCCCGTCCTCGCCGGACGGCGCCCGGCGGACGCAGGGCCCGGCCCCAAGATCCACGTCAACCCCCGGTCGAGTGCAGTGAGGACGGCCTCATGAGCGACTTCCACGATGTCGGAGCGATCGTCACGGCCGACACCGGAGACATCGGAGCCGCCACGGCCACCCTCCTGCGCGACCGCGGCGCCCGGGTGGCGGTCCTGGACATGCGGACCGACGACGCGCCCCCGGGGGTGCACACGGTGCGCTGCGACATCACCGACGCCACAGAGGTCGACGACGCGGTCGAACTGCTGGTTCTCGGCAGGAGCGGTTAGCGAGGCATCCTCGCCAGTGACCACTTCGGGGCGCACCATCGGCGATCGAGTGCAGCCGGAGCGGGTTGACAAGAAGACACCTCGTACATGTACTTCCGAGTGCACCAGCATCCGAGATGTCTGCTCCAGAACGGCACTGGACCGCATTTGGCACCCAGATTGCCCGAATATGCCGCATGGACGGCAGACAGAAACGACGATACCTGTAGCGCAGATTCGACCCGGATTCGACCCCGAGGGTTTGTTCAGCTGGTAAACATGGCCTCTGACCTGCGGAAATGTGGAGCGGCAGACGAGTCAGGCTATACGCCGGGTTCTGTTCCGAGGGGCTCTCGCGAACCCCTCGGCGACGGCCATCCATCTAGGACCGGCGTTGCCGCCGGCCTCGTGCGGTCTACCCGCGGACTCGGGCGGGCAGCCCTCGGACGTCCGCGCAGAGCCCCGCCTGTTACAGCGCGGCTCCTTTTGACCTTGCTCCGGGTGGGGTTTACCTAGCTGCTCAGGTCGCCCTGGGCACTGGTGGTCTCTTACACCGCCGTTTCACCCTTACCCGACGCCGAAGTGTCGGGCGGTTTGTTTTCTGTGGCACTGTCCCGCGGGTCACCCCGGGTGGCCGTTAGCCATCACCCTGCCCTGTGGAGCCCGGACGTTCCTCGGGGAGTCCCTCAGGGGGATTCCACGCGGCCGTCCGCCCGGCTCGTCTGCCGTGTGGACCATGTTACCGGGCGATCGGGGCAGGCCGGTTCCGCGGTCACCTGGGCCGGGCCGGCCGTGGCCAGGACGGAGCCTGCCAGGATCAGGGTGAAGGCCAGACCCACCCCCAGCGTCAGTGACTCGTCCAGGAACAGCGCGCCCGCCGCCACCGCCACCGCCGGGTTGACGTACGTGAAGACCGTGGCCCGGGTGGGGCCCACCTCCTTGATCAGCTCCAGGAAGGCCACGAAGGCCAACGCCGTGCAGATCACGCCCAGGCCCACCAGCGCCGTCAGGACCTGGGCCGAGGGGACGGAAGACGGCCAGGTCAGTGCCGCCGCGGGGGCGTAGACCAGCGCCGCCAGGGCCAGGCAGGGGACCGTGAGGTGGAGGGACGGGACGTCCTTCAGCCACCTCGCGGCGATCAAGGGGGCCGTGGCGTAGCCCAGCACCGTCACCGCCACCTCCCCCAGCGAGCGAGCGTCTCCGCCCGTCAGGTGCGGGGCCGTCAGGACCGCGACCCCCGCCAGCCCCAGGCCGAGTCCCGTCACGCGCCTCGCGCCCAACCGCTCCGTGTCGCCGAAGAAGCGGGCCAACGCCACTCCTACGATCGGGACGCCCGCGATCAGCAGGCCCGCCGTCGAGCTCGACAAGTGACGCTCGGCGTCCGTCAGCGTGTACCAGGGGCCGATGATCTCTATGCAGGCGAAGGCCAGCATGGGTTTCCAGTGCCGACGGATCGTCTGCGGCAGGCCGGGCTGGCGTAGCGCGAAGGGGAGCAGGAGTGCCGCGCCCAGGACGCAGCGCGTGAACACCACGAAGGACGGGGACAGCGGGGCCTCCACCGCCACCTTGATCATCAGGTAGGGGACGCCCCAGACCACTCCCATCAGGGAGAACAGGAACCAGCCGCGTGCAGTCATGCGGGCAGTTTCGGCGGCCTCACCGGCGACTGTCTTGAACGCTGTTGCGGTACGCCGCCGGGGTCACGCCCATCACGCGGCGGAACCAGCGCGTCAGGTGCGCCTGGTCGGCGAAGCCCACCAGGCCCGCCACCTCGGCCGGGCGATGGCCCGAGTCCAGCAGGCGCCGGGCCCGGCCCACGCGGTACTGCGCCAGCCAGGCGTACGGCGGCACCCCCATCGTCGTACGGAAGGCGCGGAGGAGTTGGTAGCGGGAGAGGCCCAGGTCCGTGGCGAGGTCGGCGAGGGACGGGGGGTCCAGGAGCTCGTCGGCCAGGCGGTCGCGTACCGCTCGGGCGATTCCGTCGGCGCCGGGGATCACGGAGTTCGCCGCGCGGGACGTGGAGTGGCGGCAGGACAGGGCCGCGAGGAGCCAGGGCAGGCGGGACTCCGTCTCCAACGGGTCGGGGCAGGCGCTGAGTTGGGAGTGGGCGGCGAGGAGGGACGCGGCCAGTTCCGGGTCGTCGAGGAGTGGCTCGCGGAAGTGCGGGAGGGTGAGGTCGGCGGTTCCCTCGGTGAGGAGGGTGGGCATCGCGTACAGGGCTCGGTAGGCGTAGCCGTCGGTGGAGGTGCCCGGGCCGCCCGTGTGCATCTCGCCGGGGGCCAGGACGACTATGGAACCGGGGCCCGTGCGGATGTGGCCGCCCCGGTAGGCGATGACCTCCGAGCCGCCGACGCACACGCCGATCGTGTACTCGTCGTGGGCGTGCGGGGCGTAGACGTGCTTGTCGAAGCGGGCGGTGAGGAGGTCGAGCGGGGGGCCGCAGCGGCCGAGCCGCGCTCTCGTCCACAGTGCCTGTTCCATGCGCTCACGCCCCCCATGCCGTACCTGTCCGGCCCATGCCGTACCTGTCCGGCCTCCCCAGCGTGCAACGCCGGGCCGCTCAGAGAAAGTCCGCGGTGTCCAAGTCAAAGGCGAGGGGTTCGGGGAGGGCCAGCGGTTTACCGAAGGCGACGGCGTGCCGCTCCCGATAGTCGCCCGACTCCGGGTCGCTGAAGAGCGTGGTCCACGCGGTCTCGCGATCGACCAGCAGGTACAGGGGGACACCACCACGGGCGTAGCAGCGGCGCTTGATCTCGCGGTCGATCCGCGCCCCTGCCCGGGGCGTTACTTCCAGCACCATCGCCACGCCCTCGCAGGGCATCCAGGGGTCGGCGCCCCGAAACAGCCGTAGCGCCTTGGGGACGAGCGTGCCGTCGGGGATCACGTGATCCTGCGGGCAGCCCTCAGTGCTCCCCAGCTTGAGCCCCTTGTTGCCCGAGAACTGCATGTCCGTCGGAGTACGTCGGTACATCTGACCCACGACCCGGCTGACGCAGTGCTCGTGGTGGCCGTCCGGGACGGGGGTGACGAGGAGTTCGCCCTCGATCAGTTCCGCGCGCAGGCCCTCCGGTGTCTCCAGGTCGACGAACCAGTCCAGCAAGGTCTTCCGCGTGATCGGATCAAGTGCCATGCCCCCCACGCAACACCGCCGCAGCCGCTCACCGGTGCCGGACCGCGCGGGATCACCTGTACAGGAACGCTCCCGCCCCGTCGCTTGACCCTGCCGCGACGTCAACCTCTCTACTGGTCCCATGCGGATCGGAGAACTCGCCGGCGCCGTCGGTGTGACCACGCGGACGGTGCGGCACTACCACCATCTGGGGCTGTTGCCGGAGCCGGAGCGGCTGGGGAACGGCTATCGGGACTACACGCTCAGGCATGCCGTCGTGCTGGCGCGGATCCGGCGGCTGACGGAGTTGGGGCTGGGGCTGGCCGAGGTGCGGGATGTCCTCGCCGAGGACGCGGGGAAGGATCTGGCCGAGGTGCTGACCGAGCTGGATGAGGATCTCGCTCGGCAGGAGGCGGCCATTCGTCGGCGGCGGGAGCGGCTGCGCGCCCTCCTCGAAAGGGAGGAACTGCCCGCCGAAGGGCCCGTCTCGCCCGAGCTCGCCGCGCTGTTCGGCGAGGTGGGGCCCGTGTCCGACTCCCCCATGGCCGCCAAGGACCGCGAGATCCTCGCGATGCTCGACACGACGGCCTCTCCGGAGGCCCGGGAGCAGTTGATCGGACTGTTGGGCGCCACCTTCAACACGCCGGGTGGGGCGGAACGGGCCCGGGCGGCGTACTCGCTGCTCGACGCGCTCGTCGACGCCGACACGGACGACCCCCGCGTGGACGAGGCCGCGCGCGCCCTCGCCGCCTGTCTGCCCGCCGAGCTGCTGCCCACCGCCGCCGTCGACCCCGACGGCTCCCACGACAGTTTCCTGCGCGCCTTCTACGCCGACTTCGCCCCCGCCCAGGCCGAGGCGATCCGCCGCACCCTGCGCATCCTCGCGGAACAGCAAGAGGACGGAGGAACTCCGTGAAGACCGTACTGATCCTGGCCCGCTATGAGCTGCGGATGCTGGTGAGTCTCGCCCTGTGGGTCACCCGCCGTAGTCACGGCACCGGAACCGGTCAGGCCTTCGGGTACGCCCGAGGCCAGGGCGCCATGATGTTCGGGTTCGCGTTCGTGTGCCTGGTCGAGACGGTCACGATGTCGGTGCTGCTGAAGGACCTGCCGGTCGTGCACGCCGTGGTGTTCGTGCTGGACGTGTACACCATCGTCTTCGTCATCGGGCTGCACGCGTCGAACGTCGTACGACCCCACGTGCTGGAGCCGGACGCGCTGCGGATCCGCCGGGCCGTGCACGTCGATCTGCGGATACCGCTGGAGCGGATCGTGTCCGTACGGCGGGAGCTGCGCGCCACGCACACGTGCAAGGACGGCGAACTCGACCTGGCCATGGGCGCGCAGACCTCCGTCACCCTCGAACTGACCGAGCCGATCACCCACTTGACGTTCCTGGGCCGCCCTCGGCGGATCCGGCTGGTCCGGTTCCACGCCGACGACCCCGACGCCCTGGTCCACGCCGTCAGGCAGGCGCGAAGCGCACGGCCGCTCGCCTCTCCGGTCCCGGATCTGCCCGCGTGAGCCGCACCCGCAGCCGCTCCCCCAGCCGCAGCCCCGCCCCCTCGACCCGGCCGATCACCGCCGGGGATTCCAGCTGCACCACACCGACCGTCGGCCGGCGCTCGCCCAGCTCCACCACGCAGCCGTCGAACACCTCCCCCACCCGGTCCTTCAGCAGCGCGGCCTCGACAAGGTCCACGCACTCCCGCTCCACGGCGGAGGCTCGCCGCCCTCCCTCGGTCATCTCCCGGGGCAAGGAATCCAACGCGGCGAGCACCCACTCGGGCGGGGCGGCCCCCGCCACCGCCGCGAGGCAGATCTCCGAGGCGTACCGGTCGGCGAGGCGCCGCAGCGGGGCCGTGCAGTGGGCGTAGGGCGCGGCGACGGCTGCGTGCGTGGTGATGTCGGGGACGGCACCGTCCCGGAAGACCGTGTAGCCGGCGCCGCGCAGCAGGGTCGTGCACTCCTGGAGGAAGGCCGCGTGGCGGGGAACCGTCGGATCCAGGGACCGGATCAGCGCGGCGTACGACACATGGTGCGGCCAGTCGATGCGCAGGGCGAGCGCGGTACGGCGCAGGCGGCCGACGGCGCCGTCGGGGGCGGCGGGGAGGGTGCGGAGCACTCCCGTGCCGTATTCGATCATCAGCTCCGCCGCCGCCATGCCGGTCAGCAGGGAGATCTGCGCGTTCCAGCCTTCGGAGGGGAGCGGGGCGCGGTACGTCAGCTCGTACGTGCCGCCGTTCCGCTCGACGATCTCCTGCTCAGGCACATTCAAAGAGATCCCGCCCCGCTCGACCTCCAGCGCCTCCCGCAGCCGGCCCACTTCGGCGAGCAGCGCGAGCGGCTCCTCGGCAGTTCCGCCGTCGATGTCCTTCTGCACACCCGCGTAGTCCAGCTTGGCCCGGCTGCGGACGAGGGCCCGGCGGACGTCGACGGCGACGGTACGGCCGTCGCCGTCGAGGTCGATCGTCCACAGCGCCGCCGGGCGCACCTGGCCGGGCAGCAGGCTGGCGGCGCCCTCGCCGAGCACCTCGGGGTGCAGCGGGACCTTCTCGTCGGGGAAGTAGAGGGTCATCACCCGCCGGTGGGTCTCCGCGTCCAGCGTCGAGCCGGGTACGACGAAGGCGGCGACGTCGGCGATCGCGTACCGCACCCGGTAGCCGCCGCCACGCGGGGAGCCACGCCGGGACAGGTGCATCGCCTGGTCGAGGTCGGTGGCGGTGGGCGGGTCGATGGTGAACAGGGGGATGTCGGTGGCGTCGTGCTCCGGCAGTACGGGGGGCCGCTCGGCCTCCGTCACGGCCTCGGGCGGATAGGTGTCCGGTACGCCGAGTTCGGTGCGGAGCGCGGTGAGGGCGGCCCGGAGGGGGGCGTCGGTCACGCGGATCGGGCGACGGGGCATGTAGCGAGCGTAGGACCGGGCTCACCGCGGAGCACGCCGTAGAGCACGCCGTACGCTGTCGCAAAGCTCTACAGGAACAGCTCTACAGGAACAGCTCCACAGGAACAGAAGTCTGTGGAGAGACAGAAGGAGATCCACCCGTGCTAGTCCTGCTGCCGCCCTCCGAAGGCAAGGCGTCCTCCGGCCGCGGCGCCCCGCTGAAACTGGAGTCGCTGTCGCTGCCGGGGCTCGCCGACGCCCGTGCCGCCGTACTGGACGAGCTGGTCGAGCTGTGCGCGGCGGACGAGGAGAAGGCGCGCGAGGTGCTGGGGCTGAGCGAGGGGCTGCGCGGCGAGATCGCGAAGAACACGGAGCTGCGGACGGCGGGGGCGCGGCCCGCCGGGGAGATCTACACCGGTGTGCTCTACGACGCTCTCGGCCTGTCCTCCCTGGACCCGGCCGCGAAGAGGCGTGCCGCCCGGTCTCTGCTGGTCTTCTCGGGGTTGTGGGGTGCCGTCCGGATCACGGACCGGATCCCCTCGTACCGCTGCTCGATGGGGGTGAAACTGCCGGGGCTCGGGGCGCTGGGCGGTCACTGGCGTACGGCGATGGCGGCGGCGCTGCCCGAGGCGGCGGGCGACGGGCTGGTGCTGGATCTGCGGTCCTCGGCGTACGCGGCGGCGTGGAAGCCGAAGGGTGAGATCGCCGGGCGGACGGCGGGGGTGCGGGTGCTGCACGCGCCGACGCGGAAGGTGGTCAGCCACTTCAACAAGGCGACCAAGGGGCGGATCGTCCGCGCCCTGCTGTCGGCCGGGGTCGCTCCGAAGGGGCCGGCGGAGCTGGTGGAGGCGCTGCGGGATCTCGGGTACGTGGTGGAGGTGGAGGCGCCCGCCCGGGCGGGGCAGGCGTGGTCGCTGGACGTGCTGGTGGACGAGATCCACTAAAGCTATTGCAAGGTACGCAACAGCCTTTGCGCAGACTGCACACACTGGGCAGGATGAGAGCCATGGCCTCATCACCGCTGGACCTCGCCCCCGTCGTGCCCGTCGTCGTCATCGAGGACGCCGCCGACGCCGTACCGCTCGCGCGGGCGCTCGTGGCGGGCGGGCTGCCCGCGATCGAGGTGACGCTGCGGACGCCGGCCGCGCTCGACGCGATCCGGGCGATCGCCGACGGGGTGCCGGACGCCGTGGTCGGGGCGGGCACGGTGATCACGCCCACGCAGGTGGAGGAGTCGGTGGCGGCCGGGGCGCGGTTCCTGGTCAGTCCGGGCTGGACGGACGTCCTGCTGGAGGCGATGCGGGCGTCCGGGGTGCCGTTCCTGCCGGGGGTGTCGACGACGTCGGAGGTCGTGGCGCTGCTGGAGCGCGGGGTGCGGGAGATGAAGTTCTTCCCGGCCGAGGCGGCGGGCGGTACGGCGTACTTGAAGTCGCTCGCGGGGCCGTTGCCGCAGGCGCGGTTCTGCCCCACGGGCGGGATCGGCCCGGGGAACGCGCCCGCGTACCTGGCGTTGCCCAACGTCGGCTGCGTGGGCGGTACTTGGATGCTCCCGCCGGACGCGCTCGCGGCGCGGGACTGGACCCGGGTGGAGGCGCTGGCGCGGGAGGCGGCGGGGCTGCGCGTCCGGTGACCCGGCCCGTACGGTCAGCGCAGGTGTGACGTGTCGTTCAGGAGACGGACGCTCGCATTGCCGTCGGCGTAGTACGCCACCACCGACAGCGAGGCCGCCGAGAGTTCCATGCGGAACAGGGACTCGGGCGGGGCGCCGAGGGCGAGTCGTACGAACGTCTTGATCGGGGTGACGTGCGTGACGAGCAGGACCGTGCGGCCCGCGTACGCGGCGACCAGCTTGTCGCGGGTGGCGGCGATCCGGGTGGCGGTGGCCGCGAAGCTCTCGCCGCCGCCGGTGGGTTCGGCCTCCGGGTCGGCCAGCCAGGTGTTCAGGTCGTCCGGGTACCGCTCGCGGACCTCGCCGAAGGTGAGCCCCTCCCAGGCACCGAAGTCCGTCTCGCGCAGGCCCTCGTCCACGGTCACCTCGATACCGAGCCGGGTGGCGATCGCCGCGGCGGTCTCGCGCGTCCGGGCGAGCGGTGAGGCGACGATGTGCTGGATCGTGCCCCGCCTCGCCAGCGCTACGGCGGCCCGCTCGGCCTGGCCCCGCCCGATCTCGGAGAGGGACGGATCCGTCCCCCCGCTCCCCGAGAACCGCTTCTCCGGCGTCAACGGCGTCTCCCCGTGCCGCAACAGCACGAAGGTCGCCGGCGCACCCATGTCGGCCCCCGCCGACCACCCGGGCGACGAGACGGTCCGCGCGGCCCGAACGTCGGCGTCGGCCTTGGCGGCTCCGCCGCCCCCCACCTCCACGGCTCCGCCGCCCAACCGCTCCGCCGCTCCGCGACGAGAAGAAGAAGCCGAGGCCTCGGCGACCGCGTCCAACTCCGCCGTCGAAGCCGACGCAGACCACCGCTCCCCCCGCTTCCCCGCGTCCATCGCCTCGTTGGCCAACCGGTCCGCGTGTTTGTTCTGTTCCCGGGGGATCCACTCGTAGGTGACCTGGGAGGCCGGGAAGACGGACGCCGCCTCCAGGGCCAGGGGCTTCATGTCCGGGTGCTTGATCTTCCAGCGGCCGGACATCTGCTCGACGACGAGCTTGGAGTCCATGCGGACATGGACGCGGGCGGTGGGGTCGAGGGCGTGGGCGGCGCGCAGGCCGGCCAGCAACCCCCGGTACTCGGCGACGTTGTTGGTCGCGACGCCGAGGTACTCGGCGGCCTCGGCCAGGGTCTCGCCCGTGGCCGCGTCGAGCACCACGGATCCGTAGCCCGCGGGCCCGGGGTTGCCCCGCGACCCGCCGTCGGCCTCGACGATGAACTCCCGCACGCCCAACGCTCCTTACAGGCCGGACTCGGACGTACGGACCAGGATGCGCCGGCAGTTCTCGCACCGCACGACCGTGTCGGGCGCGGCCGAGCGGATCTCGTTGATGTCGGTGATGGCGAGCTCCTGGCGGCAGCCCTGGCAGGTGCGCTGGTACAGCTTGGCCGCGCCGACGCCGCCCTGCTGCTCGCGGAGCTTCTCGTACAGCTTGAGCAGGTCGGCCGGGATGACCCCGGCGATGACCTCGCGCTCCTTGGTGACCGTGGCGACCTCGCCGTCGATCTCCTCGACGGCCGCGTCCCGGCGGGCGGTCGCGTCGTCGATCTTCGACTGGACGGAGCCGACCCGCTCGGTGAGCTCGGCGACCCGCTCCTGGACGGACTCGATGCGCTCCATGACCTCCAGGACGATGTCCTCCAGGTCGCCCTGCCGCTTGGCGAGGGAGGCGATCTCGCGCTGGAGGTTCTCCAGGTCCTTCGGGGAGGTGACGGCACCGGAGTCCAGGCGCTGCTGGTCGCGGGCGGCACGCTGGCGCACCTGGTCCACGTCCTGCTCGGCCTTGGTCTGCTCGCGGGTGGTGTCGCTCTCCTCGGTCTGCGCGGCCACCAGGAGGTCGCGCAGTTGCGTCAGATCCTTGGTCAGCGACTCGATCTCGGCGTGCTCGGGCAGCGACCTGCGCCGGTGCGCGAGCTGCTGGAGGCGGACGTCAAGGGCCTGGACGTCGAGAAGGCGGATCTGGTCGGCGGGCGCGGCGTTCAGTTGGGGGCTCCCGGTGAGCTAGAGGTGTCGGCGGACGCCGCGTGGGCGGTCCAGGGGTCGGTGACCGTCTTCGAGACGTGGACCCTCAGGCCCCATCCCTTCCGGTCGGAGATCTCGTCGAGCTGGGCTG
Organism: Streptomyces lincolnensis; assembly: GCF_021173675.1. Lineage (GTDB taxonomy): Bacteria > Actinomycetota > Actinomycetes > Streptomycetales > Streptomycetaceae > Streptomyces > Streptomyces lincolnensis_B. The sequence goes on from NZ_JAIHON010000005.1 coordinate 142,926, forward strand.
CGGCCAGCTCGCACCAGGGCCACTCGGTGGCCCAGTGCGCCGCGTCGAGCAGCGCGAGGGGACTGTGGGCCACCGCTTCGGAGGCCGGGTGGTGACGCAGGTCCGCGGTGAGGAAGGCGTCGACGCCGGCGGCGCGGACCTGGTCGAAGAGGCCGTCGCCGGAGCCGCCGCTGACGGCGACCGTGCGCACCACGGCCTCGGGGTCGCCGGCGACGCGGATGCCCTGCGCGGTGGCGGGCAGGCGCTCGGCGGCGCGGGCGGCGAGTTCGCGGACGGTCAGGGGGTGGTCGAGCTCGCAGACGCGGCCCAGCCCTCGACGGCCCTCCGGATCACTCGCGTCGGGCACCAGCGGGCCCGTGACCCGCAGGTCCAGCGCCCCGGCCAGCGCGTCGCTGACCCCCGGGTCGGCGGTGTCGGCGTTGGTGTGGGCGACGTGCAGCGCGATGTCGTTCTTGATGAGGGTGTGCACGACACGGCCCTTGAAGGTGGAGGCCGCCACCGTCGTCGTACCGCGAAGGTAGAGGGGGTGGTGGGTGACCAGCAGGTCGGCGCCCAGCTTCACCGCCTCGTCGACGATCTCCTGGACCGGGTCGACGGCGAACAGGACCCGGGTGACCTCCTGGCCGGGCTCGCCCACGACGGTGCCGACCGCGTCCCAGGACTCGGCCCGTTCGGCGGGCCACAGGTTCTCCAGCGCGGTGATGACTTCAGACAGACGGGGCACGCAGGACAGGCTACCTGCCTGTTCTGCCCCGTTGAACCTGTCCCGGCGGCGGTCGTCCCGCCCAGCACAGTCGCCCCGCATTCCTCAGGCGAATCGTTCCTCGGTCACCCCTTTGCGTGAAGAGGGTGTCCGCCGGTCCCCCGTCCGTGCGTACGAAAACTAGCTTCGTTGCCGGAGGTGACCGAACGATGACGGCCTGTGCGATCGAGCCGGCGGCGGCGGACGAGGACGGCGGGTCCCCGGGGTCGGGGTGCGCGATCACAGTCGACGGTTCCTACGCCGCGCGCCTCGCCGGGGACGGCGACCGTCTCTTCCCGGAGCGCTGGACGCTGGACGGCCCCGAGCCGTACGCGGTGCCGCTGCCCGGCAACCAGCCGGAGGAGCCCGGTACCGAGGTGCAGCCGATGGGCGACGGGCGGGTGCTCATCCGGCGGCTGGCGGACGGGCGGCACGCCTTCTCGCTGCTGTACCCGACGGGCCCGGCCACGGGCGAGCTGCCGCTCGGCGCGGTCGAGTGCCCCGAGGAGGGCGACCGGCTGCGGCTGCTGCCGCCCGCGCCGGGCGGGGACAAGGCGTACGCCCTCGCCGTGGGCCGGCACTCCAGCACGGTGTGGCTGGTGGCGGGCGGCGCCTTCGGGCCCGAGCGTCTCGCGCAGATCCCGGGGCGCTGCTCGGGCGGGGTGTGGCTGGACCGTACGGGCCGGATGCTGGCCTTGGACCGGGAGGTCGGCGGCCGGACCAAGACGGTCGTGGTGGATCTGGAGCGGGACGGTGAGGTCTCGCCCCTGCTCCAGATCGCCGCGGAGAGCGACGACCGGCTGCTGCTCGCCGACCCGGACAGCGGGCTGCTGCTGATCCGGTCGGACGCGCCGTCGCCGGGCGAGCAGCGGCTGGGCTGGGGCGTGCTGGGGAGCACGCTGCCGGTCCGTTTCCCGGAGTGTCTGCGGGCACCCGGCTGCACGGTCACGCCCTTCGCCGTGCAGCCGGGGCAGGTCCTGATGCCGGAGAGCTGCGCGGTGGCGCTGCGGATCGACGGGCCGCTCGGCAGCTGGGTCGGCGTGTGGCGGCCCGCCGAGCGGCGGACACGTCATTTCCCGGCGCCCGAGGGGTGGTTGGCGGGCGCCGGGCTGTGGACCGAGGACGGGGTGCTCCATCTTCCGTACGCCACGGCCGAGACGCCGTGCGCGGTGGCGCGGGTGGAGGCGCCTTCGGGGGAGACGGGGAGCTCGGGGGAGACGGGGGGCTCGGGGGACGCGGGGAAGGCGGGGGACGCGGGCCCGGAGGATCCGGAACGGGGTGGTGGTACGGCCGTACGGGAGACGTCGGGGGATGGGTCCCCGGCCGCGGCCGAGCCACCGGAACCGGGTCCTCCGGCGCCCGTCGCGCCCCGCCCTGTGCCCCTGCAACAGGCGCCTCTGGGGAATCTTGTAACGAACTAGTGCCGGTTGGGGTTGTCGCCTGGATTCGGCCCCCGGGGCGCCGGTTAAACTCGCCCGGCTGTAAGAAAGATCATGTTGACGGGGTGAGTTTCAACCGATGAGTGACGCCAGCAGGAACCAGCCGGTTGCCGACGTCCAGGAGTCCACCGGCCACGGCCGGCACCGGGGTCCGGTCTCGGTCCACGACAGCGAGTCGGCCCCCCGCGGCCGGCACCGCAAGCAGTCCGGCCACCAGTCGGCCGAGCAGGCCGAATCGGCGGCCTGAACGAGCGGTAGCGAGCGATACGGCCCTGTCCTCTCCTCCGAGAGGGCGGGGCCGTTTCCGTGCCCGCTGCCGTGTGGGCTTTCCGTGCCCGCTGCCATGTGGGCTTTCCGTGCCCGCTGCCATGTGGGCTTTCCGTGCCTACTCCCTCTTCAGCCCCAGGACGTCGGCCGCCGCGAAGGTCTCCCCGTCCGGTCGGGCCGCGTAGTGCGGGGTGAGCAGCGCGTCCAGTTCGTCGTAGCTGAAGGTGTCCTGCTTGCTGTCGAACTTCGCCTGGACACGCGGCCGTTCGACGATCGCGACCATGCCGCCGTGGACGACGATCAGCTGGCCGTTGACCCGGGCGGCGGCGGGTGAGGCCAGGTAGCCGACGAGCGGGGCGACGTGCTCGGGGGCGAGCGGGTCGAGTCCGTCCTCGGGGCGTTCGAGACCGGCGAAGACGTCCTCGGTCATTCGGGTGCGGGCGCGCGGGCAGATCGCGTTGGCGGTGACGCCGTACTTGGCCAGCGCGAGGGCGGTGGAGGTGGTGAGGCCGACGATCCCGCCCTTCGCGGCGGCGTAGTTGGGCTGTCCGGCGGATCCGGCGAGGAACGCCTCGGAGGAGGTGTTCACGATCCGCCCGTACACCGGTCCTTGGGCGGCCTTGGACCGGGCGCGCCAGTGGGCGGCCGCGAAGTGGGTGGTGTTGAAGTGCCCCTTGAGGTGGACGCGGATCACGGCGTCCCACTCGTCCTCGGTCATGGAGAAGACCATGCGGTCGCGCAGGATGCCCGCGTTGTTGACGAGGACGTCCAGCTTGCCGTATGCGGCGATGGCCATCTCGACCAGTTCGCCCGCCTGGTGGAAGTCGCCGACGTCACCGGTGTGGGCGACGGCCCTGCCGCCGGCCGCCCGGATCTCGGCGGCGACCTGTTCGGCGGGCGCGGCGGAGGCGTCGCCGGAGCCGTCCCGGCCGGGCTGTCCGTAGTCGTTGACGACGACGGACGCGCCGAGCCGGGCGAGTTCCAGGGCCTCGGCGCGGCCGAGTCCGCGGCCGGCGCCGGTGACGATCGCGCAGAGGCCCTCCAACGGCCTTGGCATGGGGGTCCCCTCAGATCTCGATGCAGGTACGCAGGGCGGTCCCCGTGCGCATCTGGTCGAGGGCCTCGTTGATGTCGGACAGCGGGACGCGGTGGGTGATGAGCCCGTCGAGGTCGACGCGGCCGGCCCGCCACAGGGCGATCGTGCGCTCGTAGGAACGCAGGACGTCTCCGCCGCCGTACATCGAGGGGAGGATGCGCTTCTCGTCGAAGAACAGCTCGAACATGTTGAGCTGGAGGTTGTCGTCCATGGCGCCCGCGCCGACGACGACGAGGGTGCCGCCGCGCCGGGTCTGGTCGTAGGCGGTGCGGGCGGTGGCGGACTTGCCGACGACCTCGAAGACGTAGTCGAAGCCCTCGCCGGCGGTGATCTGCTGCTTGGCGTCGGGCAGTTCGTCGGGGGAGACGGCCTTCGTCGCGCCGAACTTCAGGGCGGACTCACGGCGGGACACGACCGGATCCACGGCGACGATCTCGGCGGCCCCCCTGAGCCGGGCGCCCTGGATCACCGAGATGCCGACGCCCCCGCAGCCGATGACGGCGACGGACGAACCCGCCTCCACGTCCGCGGTGTTGAGGGCGGCGCCGAGTCCGGTGGTCACGCCGCAGCCGATGAGGGCGGCGATGTCGAAGGGCACGTCGTCGGGTATCGGGACGGCGCATCCGGCGGCGACGACGACCTCCTCGGTGAAGGTGCCGGTGCCGGCCATGCCGAAGACGTCCCCGCCGGGGCGCTTGAAGTTGGGGGTGCCGGCGTTCATGAACCCGGCCAGGCACAGTTCCGTCTGGCCGCGCTTGCAGGCGGGACAGGCTCCGCAGGCGGGCAGCCAGCACATCACCACCCGGTCGCCGGGGTTCAAGTGGGTGACGCCTTCCCCGACTTCGAGGATCTCGCCCGCGCCCTCGTGGCCGGGGACGAACGGCGCCGGCTGGGGCAGGACGCCGTTCATCGCGGACAGGTCCGAGTGGCACAGCCCGGTGGCCCGTACCCGGATCCGCACCCGGCCGGGCCCGAAGCCCACCGCCTCGACGTCGTCGAGGACCTCCAGCTTGTCCTGGCCGATCTCGTTCAGTACGGCTGCGCGCATGGTGCGGCTCCCCTCGGGGTCGTACGGGTTCAGGAGTGCGGGTCGGGGTCGTACGGGTTCCGGAGTGCGGGTTCAGACGTGTGGATTCAGGCGTGCGGGTTCAGGAGTGTTCGACGATGGTGTCGGCGAGGACGGGCGCGTCCGCTCGCTCGACGGCGCTCACGGCGACCCTGGTCGCCTCCGGGGTGTGCCACATCCGGATCCGCAGGGTCTCCCCCGGGTAGACCACCCCGGCGAAGCGGGTGGCGTACGACCGCACCCGGGTGACGTCCCCGCCGAGCAGCGTGTCGACGACCGCCTTGAGGGTGACGCCGTAGGTGCACAGCCCGTGCAGGATGGGCCGCTCGAAGCCGGCGAGCTTGGCGAACTCGGGATCGGCGTGCAGCGGGTTCCAGTCGCCGGAGAGGCGGTACAGCAGGGCCTGGTCCTCGCGGAGCGGGCGCTCGACGGTCCGGTCGGGGTCGCCGGTGGGCGGGTCCAGGCGGGCGGAGGGGCCGCGGTCGCCTCCCCAGCCGCCTTCCCCGCGTACGAAGATCTGGGCGTCGTTGGTCCACAACGGACCCTGGGCGTCGGCGACCTCGGTGCGCATGACGAGGACGGCGGCCTTGCCCTTGTCGTACACGGCGGCGATCCGGGCGGTGGCGGTCGCGGTGCCCTTGACGGGCAGGGGGCGGTGGACGGTGAGCGACTGGCCGCCGTGCAGGACCTTGGCGAGGTCGACGTCGACGCCGGGCATGGACAGGCCGCCGATCACCCCGGGCGAACCGGCGCCCGCGACGGTGGCGAAACTGGGCAGCACGTGCAGCCGGGACTCCAGGGTGTAGCGCAGCTCGTCGGGGTCGGTCGCGGGGACGCCGGCGCCGATGCCGAGGTGGTAGAGCTGGACGTCCTTGTGGTCCCAGGTGATCTCGCCGGAGCGGGGCTCGGCGGCGAGGGCCTTGGCTGCGTCGATGGGCATGCGGCTCCCTGAGGGCTCAGAGACCTCGGTACGGCCGTCCGCACCGTCGGCCGCACCGAGGTCGTCACGGGCCGATCTAGAACGCGTTCCAGTCCGGCGACCTCTGTATAGCCCAGGGCTCGGCAGTTGTGAAGACTCCTGACAGGGTGTCAGGTCCGGTGGTGGTGTCGGCTCCGTCGGGATGAGTCGGGATTCGTCGGGGGTGACATTTGTCCTGCGGGAGGCCGTACAGGCGGATCTGCCGCGCGGGCTCGCGGGTGCGTAGCGTCGTAGGCATGTCGGAGCGAAGGAACTCGGAGCGAAGGAACAGGGGCGGGTCCTGGCTGCGCGCGGTCTCGTGCCGTCTGGACGCCTGGCAGCTGGCCCACCAGCACGCGCAGGAGCAGCGGCGGTACTACGACGCGAACAAGGACCGGCTCAAGGACGAGTGCCGGGAGGCGCGCAAGGCCGGGAGGACGCCCGAGCACGTGGGCCCGACCGGCTTCGCCCTGCTGCCGTGGCTGCTGCTGGGGATGGGTGCCTTCTCCAACCTCTTCCAGGGGCACACCCCGAACCCCTGGATCGGCGGCCTGGGGCTGCTCGCCTTCAACTCGCTCTACATCTACGTGGCCTTCCGCTCCTTCGTACGGGAGAAGCGGGAGGCGGTCTCGACGCGGGTGGCGCTGGTGCTGATGGGCCTGCTGACCTGCGGTCTGGCCCTGGGATACGGCGACAACTGGCTTCTGTTCTTCCCCCTGCTCGGCCTCGCCACGGGCGCGGTGGTGCGGATGCCGCACCTGCGCTGGGCCGGGACGGTGGTGGCGCTGCTGGCCGGGGTGGTCTCCGTGACCAGCGACGGCTGGGGCGGCCTCGACACGGCGTACGCCACGTGGATCTCGACGATGGTCACCGCGGCGATCCTGTCGTTGTCGGAGGCCGTACGGGAGCTGCGGGCGGCCCGCGAGGAGTTGGCGCGGCGAGCTGTCGAGAAGGAGCGGCTGCGGTTCTCCCGCGATCTGCACGATCTGCTCGGCCACACGATGTCGGTGATCGTGGTCAAGGCGGAGGCGGCCCGGAGGCTTGCCGACCGCGACCTGACGGCGGCGCTCGGCCAGATCACCGACATCGAGTCCGTCGGCCGCCAGGCCCTCACCGAGATCCGCGAGGCCGTCACCGGCTACCGCGAGGGCAGCCTCACCACCGAGCTCGACCGGGCCCGCTCCGCCCTCTCCGCGACCGGCGTCGACCTCGTCCTCCACCAGTCCGGTACTCCTCTCCCGGCCCAGACGGAGTCCCTGCTCGGCTGGGTCGTCCGCGAGGCCGTCACCAACGTCGTCCGGCACAGCGGGGCCCGTCGGTGCGAGATCAGTGTGGTGCGGGGGGCGGAACAGGTACGGCTGACGGTGACGGACGACGGGGTGGGGGGTGCGGACGCCGGCGGCCTCGGCGGGACGGGGGCCGCGCACGGCATCGGCGGCACCGGCCTCAGGGGTCTCACGGAACGCCTGGCGGCGGCGGGAGGCTCGCTCACGGCCGGGCCCGGACCGCGGGTGGGTTTCGTCGTGAGCGCGGAGCTTCCCTTGGAGGGCGGGGAGTCACCAGGGTCTCCGGCGGCGGGTGGTCTGCGGGAGCCGATGGGGGTGGAGGGGACGGGCATGGGTGGGGCGGCGGCCGCGGCAGCGGTGGCGGCGGTGCGGCGGGCGGGTGCTACGGCTCCGTGAGGGGGTGCGGGCACAACTCCTCCAGTCGCCCCGCGCCCTACGCTTGGGCCGTGAACGAGATGCCGCGGGATCACCGGCCCGCCAAGTCCATCAGAGTGCTGCTCGCCGAGGACCAGGGGATGATGCGCGGCGCACTCGCGCTGCTGCTCGGCATGGAGGCGGACATCGAGGTCGTGGCGCAGGTGGGGACGGGGGACGTGATCGTGGACACGGCCCTGACCCACCGCCCTGACGTGGCACTCCTCGACATCGAACTGCCCGGCATGAGCGGTCTGGACGCCGCCGCCGAACTGCGCGAGCAGGTCCCCGACTGCCGGGTGCTGATCCTCACCACCTTCGGCCGCCCCGGCTATCTGCGCCGGGCCATGGAGGCGGGCGCCGCGGGTTTCCTCGTCAAGGACGGTCCCGTGGAGGAACTGGCCGCCTCGATCCGCCGCGTCCTGACCGGCGAGACCGTGATCGACCCGGCCCTGGCCGCCGCCGCGCTCAGCGCCGGCCCCAGTCCCCTCACCGCCCGCGAGTGCGACACCCTCAGGGCCTCCGCCGACGGCGCGACCGTCGCGGACATCGCCGCGAAGCTCCACCTCTCCGAGTCCACCGTCCGCAACTACCTCTCCTCCGCGATCGGCAAGACGGGCACCCGCAACCGGCTGGAGGCGATGCGGGAGGCTCGGCGGCAGGGTTGGCTGTAGGCGACCTGACCGCAGGCGACCTGACCGCAGGCAGCCTGACCGCAGGCAGCCTGACCGCAGGCAGCCTGACCGCAGGCAGCCTGACCGCAGGCAGCCTGACCGCAGGCAGCCTGACCGCAGGCAACCCGGCGGCAGGCAACCGCAGAAGGCTCCCCCCGCCTCAAGCGGCCTGGACCTTCCGCGGCAGCCACAGCAGCATCAGCACCGCCCCGCCGATCAGCACCCCCGTGCCGGTGCGGAACACCAGGGCGTAGCCCTCGGTGAGGGCCTGCGGGGTGTGGCTGCCCGCCGTGCGGGACGCGGCGATGGTGGACATGACGGCGAGGCCGAGGGAACCGCCCATCGTGCGGGAGGTGTTGACCAGGCCCGAGACGAGGCCCGCCTCTCCCGGGGCGGCGCCGGAGATGGCCAGGGCGGCGAGGGGAGTGATCGCGAGGCCGGCGCCGAGCATCATCAGGATCCCGGGGATCATGATCGCGGTCAGGTAGGGCGCGTCCACCCGCAGCGTCGACTGCCAGCCGAAGCCGACGGCCGCCACCGCCGTGCCCAGCACCGCCGTGGCCCGGTGCCCGACCGCCCGCATGCACCGCGGGGCGACCTTGGAGCCGAGGATCACGGCGAGGGAGCTCGGCACCAGGGCGAGTCCGGCGTCCAGCGGGGAGTAGCCCAGCACGTTCTGGGCGTAGAGGGTCATGAAGAACCACATGCAGAACATCACGGAGCCGCTGAGGAACATCGCCACGTTCGCCGAGGCCACCGCGCGCACCCGCAGCAGTCCGAGCGGCATCAGCGGGGCCGCCGTACGGGATTCGACGGCGAGGAAGAGGGCGAGCAGCGCGAGGCCCAGGGCCAGGGGGACGAGGGTGGCCGCGGCGGTCCAGCCGGCGGCCTCGGTCTGGGAGATGCCGTAGGCCAGCAGGGCGAGGCCGGACGTGGCCAGCAGGGCGCCCGGCAGGTCGAGGCGGCGGCGGTCCCCGGCGCGGCTCTCCGGCAGCCGGAGCAGGGAGCCGATGAGGACGACGGCGCCGATCGGCACGTTGATGAGCAGCACCCAGCGCCAGGACAGCACGTCCACCAGGGCGCCGCCGACGAGTCCGCCGGCCGCGCCGCCGCCGGCGCCGACGGCCGTCCAGGTCCCGATGGCCCGCGCGCGGGCGGCACCCTCGGGGACGGCGGCGGTGAGGATGGTCAGGGTCGAGGGGGCGAGCACCGCGGCGCCCAGTCCCTGTGCGGCGCGGGCGACCAGCAGCTGCCAGCCGTCCTCGGCGAGTCCGCCGCCGAGCGAGGCCAGCGTGAACAGGCCGAGGCCTATCAGGAACATCCGCTTGCGGCCGTAGAGGTCACCGGCCCGGCCGCCGAGGAGCATGAACCCGGCGAAGGCGATGGCGTAGGCGTTCACCACCCACTGAAGTCCCTGGTCACCGAGGCCGAGGGTGGTCCGCATGGAGGGCAGTGCCACGTTCACAACGGACACGTCGAGGACGACGAGGAACTGACCGGCGCAGGCCAGGGCCACCACCAGCCAGGTGGGCGGAGCCGAGCGGAGACGGGAGGCGAGGGCGGTGTCAGTGGCTTCCGGCATGCTGGCCATGGTCCCAATCCGGCTCGACTTCCCCAAGAGAATATAAAGAAATCGTTAGTATGCCGAAGCATCGGAATAGTTGCCCGCGCATACGTAGTTCACACCACACGTACCTGACCCGCGTACTTGAACCGCGTACCTGACCGCACCGACGTCCCGGCCCGGAGGCCTGCCTCACATGACGCACACACCGACCGACCAGCCCACCAGGAGAGCGACCAGCGCCGTCGTCCCGGTCCTCGCCTTCGCGGGCATCGTCGTCGCGGTGATGCAGACCCTGCTCGTCCCGGTGATCAAGGACCTGCCGCAGCTGCTGGACACCGAGCCCAGCAACGCCACCTGGGTCCTGACCTCGACCCTGCTCTCCGGCGCCGTGGCCACGCCGATCATGGGCCGCCTCGGCGACCTGTTCGGCAAGCGGCGCATGCTGATCCTCAGCCTCGCGGTGATGGTCGTCGGCGCCCTGGTCAGCGCCGTCACCAGCGATCTGCTCACCATGATCGTGGGCCGTACCCTCCAGGGCTTCGCGATGGGCGCGATACCCCTCGGCATCGGTCTGATGCGGGACATGCTGCCCCGCGAGAAGCTCGGCTCGGCGATGGCCCTGATGAGCTCCTCGATCGGCGTCGGCGGCGGTCTCGCGCTGCCCGCCGCGGCCCTGGTCGCCCAGCACGCCGACTGGCACGCCCTCTTCTACGGCGCCGCCGGCCTCGGCGCGCTCTCCATCGCGCTCACCCTCCTCGTCGTCCCCGAGTCCCCGATGCGCGCCGAGGGCTCCTTCGACCTGCCGGGCGCGCTCGGCCTGTCCACCGGCCTGGTGCTGTTCCTGCTGCCGATCACCAAGGGCAGCGACTGGGGCTGGACCTCCGCCACCACGCTCGGACTGTTCGCCGCCTCGGCCGTCGTCCTCCTCCTGTGGGGCGTGATGGAGCTGAAGGTGAAGGCCCCCCTGGTCGACCTGCGCACCACGGCCCGCCCGGCCGTCCTCTTCACCAACCTCGCCTCGATCATGGTCGGCGTCAGCTTCTACGTCGTCTCGCTCGTCCTTCCCCAGCTCCTCCAGCTGCCCAAGGCCACCGGCTACGGCCTCGGCCAGTCGATGGTCGTCGCGGGCCTGCTGGTCGCCCCGCTGGGCCTGACGATGATGGTCACGGCCCCGGTCTACGCCCGCCTGTCGGCCAAGTACGGCCCCAAGACCACCCTCATCCTCGGCATGCTGATCATCGCGATCGGCTACGGCGCCGGCCTCGGCCTGATGAGCGCCGCCTGGCAGAGCCTGGTCATCTCGGTCGTCCTGGGCGCCGGCATCGGCCTCGCCTACTCCTCCCTCCCCGCGCTGATCGTCGGCGCGGTCCCGGCCTCGGAGACGGGCGCGGCGAACGGCCTCAACACCCTGATGCGGTCCATCGGTACGTCGGTCTCCAGCGCCGTGATCGGCATGGTCCTGGCCAACACCGCGCACACCGTGAACGGCGTCGAGATCCCGACCATGCACGGCTTCCGCGTCTCCTTCCTCATCGCGACCGGCGCCGTCGCCGTCGGCCTCCTGATGGCCCTGTTCCTGCCGAAGCCGGACCGCGCCCCGCAGCTGCGGGCCAGCAGCGAGGAGGACGCGGGGATCGAGCGGGCGGAGGAGGCCCTGCGCGGCTTCCGCGGTCGCGTCCTGGACGCGACCGGCACGCCTGTCCCCCGGGCCAAGGTCACGCTGATCGACCGGCGGGGCCGCCAGGCGGGCGCGGCGGTGTCCTCGGCGGACGGCAGCTATGCCCTGCCGGTGCCGTCGGGCGGCGCGTATGTGCTGGCCGCACGGGCTGCCGGGTACGGGCCGTTGGCTTCCTCGGCGACGCATGCGGGGGGTTCGTCGGCCGTGGAGGTGGATCTGGCGTTGCCCGGGGAGAGCGTGGGCGTGTAGCGCTCCATTGGGGTGCCACTCGATGTCGTCTCGCGGCTGCGGCGTCGTTGTGGCTGGTCGCGCCCCGCGGCGGAGCCGCTATTCGACACAGCCCCGCGCCCCTGAGGGGCGTAGCGCACCCCCTGTCGATTCATCGGCCGGGGGTGCGGCAGCATGAGGCGACTGTCCGCACGTATGACCGAGAGGAAACCGCCGATGCCCGCGGCCGCTCCCAAGCCCGAGATCCTGGCCGCGTTCGAGGCGGCGAAGGGGTTCATGCCGGTGGGTGAGGGCCTCGCCCTCTACTCGGCGGCCCTGGAGGCCGGGCGGCTCGAGCTCCCCCTCCTGGAGGTCGGCACGTACTGCGGCCGCTCCGCGATCCTCCTCGCCGACGCGGCCCGCGAGGCCGGGGTCGTCGCGCTGACCGTCGACCACCACCGCGGCAGCGAGGAGCAGCAGCCCGGCTGGGAGTACCACGACCCGGAGACGGTCGACCCCGAGCTCGGCCTGATGGACACCCTGCCGACCTTCCGCCGCACCCTGCACCGGGCCGGCCTGGAGGAGCACGTCGTCGCCCTGGTCGGCCGCTCCCCGCAGGTGGCGCAGATCTGGGGCTCCCCCCTCGGCCTCGTCTTCATCGACGGCGGCCACACCGACGAACACGCCAACGCCGACTATGAGGGCTGGGCACCCCACATCGCCGAGGGCGGCCTGCTCCTCATCCACGACGTCTTCCCCGACCCGGCCGACGAGTTCACCGGCCAGGCCCCCTACCGCGTCTACCTCAGAGCCCTCGCCTCCGGCGCCTTCACGGAGCTCTCGGCGACGGACTCCCTGCGCGTGCTGCGGCGGACGGGGGCGGGGATCTGAGAGCGGAGGCACCGGAGCCCGGTTAGAGTCGCTGTCGTGTCGTACGTAGGCCCCGGCTTCGAACCGTCCCCGCCCCGCCGTTCCCGGCGGCGTCCGCTGGCTGTCGCGCTCGTCGCGCTCGTGCCGGGTGCGTTGCTCGGGTGGGTGGTGTTCGAGGCGGTGGGAGGTACGGGCACGGGGTCGGACGGGTCCGCGGGCGCGGTCGGGACGACGGCGTCGGCGAGTGCGTCCGGCTCGCCCAGGGCCTCTGGTCCGTCCTCGTCCGGCTCGGGTGACGGCAAGGCGAGCGGATCGCCGAAGGCGAGTCCCACTCCGGCCGCCTCGGCGCCCGTCGTCTCCGGCCCGCTCAAGGGCAAGGTGGTCGTCATCGATCCGGGTCACAACCCGGGCAACTTCCAGCACACGGCCGAGATCAACCGCAAGGTGGACATCGGTACGAACCGCAAGGAGTGCGACACCACGGGGACGGCCACCAACTCCGGCTACAAGGAGGCGGAGTTCACCCTCGACGTGGCCCACCGGATGCGCACGCTGCTGGAAGCGCAGGGTGCCACGGTGAAGCTGACCCAGGACGGCGACCGGCCCTTCGGGCCCTGCGTGGACGAGCGGGCCCGGATCGGCAACCGGGCGAAGGCCGACGCGGTCGTCTCGGTCCACGCGGACGGCTCGGCGGCCGGCAACCGCGGCTTCCACGTCATCCTTCCGGGCAGCGTGCACGAGGGCGCCGCCGACACCCGTGCGATCGTCGCCCCCTCGCGCGCCCTCGGCGAGCGCGTCGCGGGCAACTTCGTGCGGGCGACGGGCAGCGCCCCCTCCAACTACATCGGCGGCGGTACCGGTCTCGACACCCGTACGGACCTGGGCGGTCTCAATCTGTCAACGGTTCCCAAGGTGTTCATCGAGTGCGGCAACATGCGCGACAGCAAGGACGCGGCGCTGCTCACCAGCGGCGCCTGGCGGCAGAAGGCGGCGCAGGGGATCTCTGATGGAATCGTGAGTTTCCTGCGCGGGTAGTGACCAGGCCATTGATCCTGGCGGACACCTTGTTCTCACGGACGATAGTGTCGTCCTTACGATGAGGGGCCACCCCCGCGCTTCACACCGGGGCCTGACGGCGACATGGTGACAGCGAGCCTCCTACCGACGACGAGACGACCTACGAAGGACCGACTGAAGTGAATATCCGCTCCCTCACTAGAGGCGACGGCGTGGTGATCGGAGCAGCGGTCTTGCTGTTCATCGCCTCGTTCCTCGACATCTACTCGATCGACGGGGTCCCGGACGGTTACGACCTCCCCAGCCTCTGGGCGAGCGGGCCGGTCGTACTCGGAGTAGTGCTGGCGGGGATCATCGGCGCCGCGCTCGTCGTTGTCTCCCACGGCCTGCCGCAGGTCCCCAAGGTGGCCGGTCTCGACCTCGGCCAGTTCGGCGTGGCCTTCACGGTCTTCGCCGCCTGGAGTGCGCTCGGCAACATCTTCGACCCGGCCGGCGGCGCGAACAACGGCGGCAGCGGCGGCGGCTCGGCCGGTCCGGACGCCGGTATCGGCCTGATCCTGGCCCTCATCGCCACCCTGGTCATGGCCGCCGCGGCCATCGCCACCCCGCTCGTCCCGGCCCTCAAGGCCGCCCTGGTCCCGGCCCCCCGGCCACAGCAGCCGCAGCCCTACGGCGCCCAGCCGCCCGGCGGTTACGGCTACCCCGGCGCCCCGCAGCCCGGCCAGCCGGGTCAGCCGCAGCCGGGTCAGCCCTACGGCGCTCAGCCGCAGCCGGGGCAGCCGTTCGGCGGCCAGCCGCAGCAGGCCCAGCCGCCGGCGCCCGCGGCGGCGGAGTTCTCGCCGTTCTGGTTCGCCGTGCCGGTGCCGCGTCCGCTGTTCGCGGAGGACGGCTCGCCCACGCCGATCGCCGAACTGGCCCCGGGTACCTGGTACCTGGCGGTCGAGCAGCGCGGCCCGGCGCTGGTCGCGCAGACGCAGGACGGTCGCCGTGGCGTCCTCCAGGACACCTCGGGGATCCAGCGCGGCTGAGTCCACGCAGTCGTACGACGGCCTCTCGCCCTTCCGGGCGGGGGGCCGTTGTCGTACAGTCGCCCCCTCGGTTTGCTGACGCATCGTCAGGAGGCAGGTATGCGGCTCGGTCTGGCGCTCGGCTACTGGGGTCGCGGCCCCTCCTCCGACCACGTGCCGCTCGCCCAGGAGGCCGAGCGGCTCGGCTACGACTCCGTGTGGACGGCCGAGTCGTGGGGGTCGGACGCCTTCACCCCGCTCACCTGGATCGCGGCGCGGACGTCCCGGATCAAGCTCGGTACGGCGGTGGCGCAGATGGCGGCGCGTTCGCCGGTGACGACGGCGATGCACGCGCTGACCCTGGACCATCTCTCCGGCGGCCGAGTGCTGCTCGGGCTCGGGCTGTCCGGGCCGCAGGTCGTGGAGGGCTGGTACGGGCGGCCGTTCCCGAAGTCCCCGCTGACCGCGACCAGGGAGTACGTCGACGTCGTACGGCAGGTGCTGCGGCGGGAGGCTCCGGTGACCGTGGACGGGCGCTTCCACCCCCACCCCTACCGGGGCCCGGACGCCACCGGCCTGGGCAAGGCGCTGAAGTCCATCACGCACCCCCTGCGCCCCGACCTCCCCGTCCTGCTCGGCGCCGAGGGACCGAAGAACGTGGCGCAGACGCTCCGGATCGCGGACGGCTGGCTCCCGTTGTACTGGTCACCGAGTCGGCCGGAGGCGTACGGCACGCTGGAGGACCTGCGCGAGGGCTTCCTCGTCGCCCCCATGGCCCAGGTCCGCGTCTGCGACGACGTCGCCGAAGGGCTGCTGCCCGTCAAGGCGATGCTCGGCTTCTACATCGGCGGGATGGGCCACGCGGCCCGCAACTTCCACGCCGACCTGATGGGACGCATGGGGTACGAGGAGGAGGCCCGTCGGATCCAGGACCTGTTCCTCTCCGGCCGCCGCGAGGAAGCCGTGCTGGCGGTACCGGACTCCTTCGCCGACGAGATCTCCCTGGTCGGGCCGCGCGAACGCATCGCCGAGAAGCTGGAGTCGTGGCGCAAGGGTCCCGTCACCGACCTGCTGGCGCTGGCGCCGGACGCGCGGACGCTGCGGGTGCTGGCGGAACTCTCCTCGTGAGCGCTTCCGGCCCCGTAAGCGCTTCTGGTTTCAAACAGGAATTCGGGGCCATCCGATAGACATGTCTCGATATCGCAGCGGTTCCAACTCCGCGGGTACGGTCATCGCCATCGTCGCGGACATCATGGCCGTGATCCTCGGCCTGTGGATCCTGATGTGGCTCCTGGACGCCAACCGCGGCAACGACCTGGTCCAGTTCATCCAGGACGCCGCCAACTGGCTCGCCGGCTGGTCCCGCGACCTGTTCACCTTCGACGAGGCCTGGGCCCGAGTGGTCGCCGGCTACGGCCTGGCGGCGGTGGTCTACCTGTTCATCGGCCACGCGATCGCCAACAGGGTGCATCGCCACTAGGTCTTGCCCCTGGGGCGCCACTAGATCTTGCCTCTGGGGGCGAGCGCAGCTCGCCTCTCAGGGGCGCGGGGCTGTATCGATTTGCGGCTCCGCCGCGTGGGCGCGACCAGCCCCAACGCACCCGCATCCGCCGACGACCAGACCCGACCGAGCTCTTAGGCACAGCAGTCGGGGTCCAACCCCAGAGGCAAACGGTCCCCACCGAACACCGCACACGTGGCCTCGTGCCCCCCGAGCGCGGCGACGGCCAGCAACAAAGACCCCGCCGTCCACGTCGTCAGCTCGCGCGGCCAGATCGCGTCGTCCTCGAAGACGTACCCGGTCCAGTAGAGCCCGGACTCCTCGTCCCGCAGGTGCCGGATCGACTTCAGGATCTCCAGCGCGCGGTCGGACTCGCCCATCACCCAGAGCGTGAGGGCGAGTTCGGCCGACTCGCCGCCCGTCACCCAGGGGTTGGGCACCACACACCGCACGCCGTACTCGGGCACGACGAACCGCTCCCAGCCGTCCTCCACCCGGGACTTGGCCTCGGCGTCGGTCAACGCGCCGCCCAGGACGGGGTAGTACCAGTCCATCGAGTAGCGGTCCTTGTCGAGGAACCGCTCCGGGTGCCGGCGGATGGCGTGCCGCAGCGCCCCCGCCGCCAGTTCCCAGTCCGGCTGCGCCTCCTCGCGCTGCTCGGCGATCGCGAGCGCGCACCGCAGCGCGTGGTGGATCGAGGAGGACCCGGTCAGCAGCGCGTCCGTGGTGAACGTGCCGTCGTCCTCGCCCTTCCAGCCGATCTGACCGCCGGGCTGCTGGAGCCGCAGCACGTACTCGATCGCCGCGTGGACGGTCGGCCAGATGCGGTCGAGGAAGGTGTCGTCGCCGGTGGCGAGGTAGTGGTGCCAGGCGCCCACCGCTATGTAGGCGACGAAGTTCGTCTCCCGCCCCCGGTCGGTGACCTGGGCGAAGTCCCCGTCCTGGTACGCCGCGTACCAGGAACCGTCCTCGTTCTGGTGCCGCGCGAGCCACTCGTACGCCCGCTCGGCGGCCTCGTGCTCACCGGCCGCGTCCAGCGCCATCGCGGCCTCGGTGTGGTCCCACGGGTCGAGGTGGTGCCCGCGGAACCACGGGATCGCCCCGTCCTCGCGCTGCACGGCGAGCAGACCGGCGACGGTCGCGGCGGCCTGCTCGGAGGTGAGAACCCCGGGCAGGACGAGGTGTTCTGTCCGGGACGCCGTCACCGGGCGTCCACGGCGTCCACAGCACCCACGGCGGGCAGGTGCGGCTTGGTCGCGTACGCCACGAAGCTCTTGCCGATCAGCGGGTTGAGCGCCTGCTCGGCGACCCGCGTGGCCAGCGGTTTCTTCATGATGTCCCAGACCAGCAGCTTGTGGTACGCCCGTACCGGCAGCGCCTTGTCGTTGTCGACGCCGAACGCGCACTTGAGCCACCAGTACGGCGAGTGCAGCGCGTGGGCGTGGTGGGTGCCGTACGGCTTGAGTCCGGCCTCGCGGATCTTCGCGAGCAGTTCGTCCGCCTTGTAGATGCGGATGTGGCCGCCCTCGACCTCGTGGTAGGCGTCGGACAGCGTCCAGCAGACCTTCTCGGGGCCGTAGCGCGGGACGGTGATCGCGATCCTGCCGCCGGGCCTGAGTACGCGGACCATCTCGGCGAGGACGCCCTTGTCGTCCGGGATGTGCTCCATCACCTCGGAGATGATGACGACGTCGAAGGACTCGTCGGGGAAGGGCAGCGCGAGCGCGTCGCCCTCCATCGCCGTGGCGGTCGCCCCCTCGGGTGCCTCGCCGGCCTCCTTCATCGCCGCGAACCACTTCGCGACCTCGCGGATCTCCTCGCCGTTCTGATCCAGCGCCACGACCTGGGCGCCGCGCCGGTAGCACTCGAACGCGTGCCGTCCGGCACCGCAGCCGAGGTCCAGCACACGGTCGCCCGGGGCGAGCGGGAACCGGGAGAAGTCGACGGTCAGCACGTGGCCCTGCTTTCGGGATGGGAATCGACGTCGGTCTGGGGTGCGGCGACGGCCGCGGGACGGGCACCGCCCGGGTCCCCGCTCGCCGGGGTTGCCGCGGATCGGGCGGGTGGCGTGGGCGCGGATCGGACGGGTGGCAGGGCCACGGAGCCGCCGGAGGGCGAAGTCGCGGATCGGGCGGGAGGCGTGGGCGCGGAGCCTCCGGAAGGCGTGGGCGCAGAGCTGCCGGATGGCGTGACCGCGGAGCGGGCGGGTGGCACGGCCCCGGAGCCGCCCGAGGGCGTGGCCGCAGAGCCGCCGGGAGGCGTGGGCACGGAGCCTCCGGATGACACGGCCACGGAACCGCCAGAAGGCATGGCCGCAGAGCCAGCGGATGGCGTGACCGCGGAGCGGGCGGGTGGCACGGCCCCGGAGCCGCCCGAGGGCGTGGCCGCAGAGCGGCCGGGAGGCGTGGGCACGGAGCCTCCGGAAGGCGCGGGCGCGGAGCCACCGGGAAGCGTGACCGCAGAGCCGCCGGCTGACACCGCCACGGAACCGCCAGAAGGCATGGCCGCGGAGCGGCCGGGAGGCGTGGCCGCGGAGCGGGCGGGTGGCACGGCCCCGGAGCCGCCCGAGGGCGTGGCCGCAGAGCGGCCGGGAGGCGTGGGCACGGAGCCTCCGGAAGGCGCGGGCGCGGAGCCACCGGGAAGCGTGACCGCAGAGCCGCCGGCTGACACCGCCACGGAACCGCCAGAAGGCATGGCCGCGGAGCGGCCGGGAGGCGTGGCCGCGGAGCGGGCTATGGCCTCGCGGTAGCGGGTCACCGTGCCCTCCGCGGCTCGGGACCAGGTGAAGTGGGCCAGTACGCGCTCACGGCCGGCGCGGCCCAGGCGGGCTCGGAGTTCCGGGTCGCCGAGGAGGCGGCTGAGGGCGGCGGCCAGTGCGCCCGGGTCGCCCGGAGGCACCGCCAGGCAGGTTTCGCCGTCCCGGCCGGCCACCTCGGGGATCGCGCCGCCCGTCGTCGCGACGAGGGGGGTGCCGGTGGCCATGGCCTCCGCGGCCGGCAGGGAGAAGCCCTCGTAGAGCGACGGTACGCAGGAGACCTCGGCCGAGCGGACCAGGTCGACCAGTTCGGCGTCCGAGATGCCCTTGACGAACTCGACGGCGCCTTCGAGGCCGTAGCGCTCGATCGCGGTGGCGACGGGCCCCTCCTCGGGCCGCTTGCCGACGACGACGAGGTGGGCGTCGGGCCGTTCGGTGCGGACCTTGGCGAGGGCCTCGACCAGGTGGACCAGGCCCTTGAGGGGGACGTCCGCGCTGGAGGTGGTGACGATCCGGCCGGGGACGACGGGCACCGACGGGTCCGGGGAGAACAGGTCGGTGTCGGCACCGATGTGGACCACGTGGATACGGTCCTCGCGGACGCCCAGGTCCTCGATGATCTCCGCACGCGAGGTGCCGGAGACGGTGAGCACGGAGGGCAGCCGGCGGGCCACCCGCTTCTGCATGCGGGTGAAGGCGTACCAGCGGCGCACCGAGTACCGGCGCTGCCAGCCCTCCGCCGCGGCCAGCTCCAGGCGGCGGTCCACGGTGATGGGGTGGTGGATCGTGGTGACCAGCGGGGCGCCGACGTCGCCCAACAGGCCGTAGCCGAGCGTCTGGTTGTCGTGCACGACGTCGAACTCGCCGCGCCGGGCGCGCAGATGGCGGCGGGCGCGCAGCGAGAAGGTGAGCGGTTCGGGGAAGCCGCCGGTCCACATCGTCGCCACTTCGAGCGCGTCGATCGCGTCGCGGTACTCGCCGCGCCTCGGGGTGCGGAAGGGGTCGGGCTGGCGGTAGAGGTCGAGGCTCGGCAGCTCGGTGAGGCTGAGGCGGTGGGCGTACTCCGCGCCCTCGTCGAGGACGGGATACGGCTGGGAGCCGATGACCTCGACCCGGTGGCCGAGGCGGGCCAGCTCGCGCGAGAGGTGGCGTACGTAGACCCCCTGGCCCCCGCAGAACGGGTTCCCCTTATAGGTGAGGAGTGCGATGTGGAGCGGTCGCTCGCCGTCGGCGGCCGGGTCCTGAGAAGACCCTGCCTGACTGGCCTCAGCGGTCACTCTGGGCCCCCTTCTGCCTGCACTGTCCCGCGAGACTACGACGGGACGGTAATCTAGAACAAGTTTCAGACTTGATCGTTAAGTAGGCTCTGAATCTACCGGCAGGTAAGGACGCTGCGAGCAGTGGATCAGGTGATTCACGCCACGACCGGGCACCTGTTCTGCTGGGCGATCGCACGCCCTCACCGACTGTCAGGGAACGGGACCCATGCCTGCGGAAGTCAGCACCCAGCGACCTGTCTCACCGCCTCTCACCGAGCGGCAGGAGGCCCGGCGTCGCCGCATCCTGCACGCGAGCGCGCAGTTGGCGAGCCGCGGCGGTTTCGACGCGGTCCAGATGCGGGAGGTCGCCGAGTCCTCGCAGGTCGCGCTCGGCACGCTCTACCGCTACTTCCCGTCCAAGATCCATCTGCTGGTCGCCACGATGCAGGACCAGCTGGAGCACATGCACGGCACCCTGCGGAAGAAGCCGCCGGCCGGCGAGACGGCGGCGGAGCGGGTCGCGGAGACGCTGATGCGGGCCTTCCGGGCGCTCCAGCGCGAGCCGCATCTCGCGGACGCGATGGTCCGCGCGCTCACCTTCGCCGACCGCAGCGTCTCCCCCGAGGTCGACCAGGTCTCCCGGCAGACCACGGTGATCATCCTGGACGCGATGGAGCTGGAGAACCCGACCCCGGAGCAGCTCTCCGCGGTCCGGGTCATCGAGCACACCTGGCACTCGGCCCTGATCACCTGGCTCTCGGGCCGCGCCTCCATCGCCCAGGTGAAGATCGACATCGAGACGGTGTGCCGGCTCATCGACCTGACGGACCCCGAGGGCGGAAGCGCACACGGACCCGCACACGGCCCCGGACACGGCCCCGGACACGGAAACAGACGCGGACACGGACACGGAAAGGGGTGACCGAGGGCCACCCCTCTCCCCTGACGTCTCGTCACATGGCCGGTACCGGCGCTCGATCGGCCGCCTCCGCCAGCCGTTCCGCCACTCGCCGCCGCGCCTCGCGCAGAGGTGTCGTACCGTTCTCCGCCGCCGCGCCGAGCAGCAGTCGTACGGTGTCGGCGATGCCCTCGACCCGGTCCGCCGCCGCCCGGTCGGTGAGGCCGTCCACCTCGCGGGAGAGGGTGTGGACCACGCCGCCGGCGCTCGCGACGAAGTCGGGGATCCAGACGACACCCCGGTCGGCGAGCGCGTCCGCCACCCGGTCGTCGGTGAGCTGGTTGTTGGCGGGGCCCACGACGAGACGTACGTGGAGCCGGGAGGCCGTCCCGGGGCTCAGCACTCCCCCGACGGCCGCGGGCACCAGGATGTCCGCCGGTGTACCTAGCGCCTCCCCCGGCTCCACCCAGCCGAGCCCCGCCCGCCGGACCGCCTCCCGCTTCGCCCCGTCCACGTCGGAGACCAGCACCCGGGCGCCGTCCGCCGCCAGCCCGGCCGCGACCCGGGCGCCCACGGAGCCGTAGCCGCTGACCACGACGGTGCGCCCGGCCGGGGAGCCGGTGCCGAACACGTGCTCCGCGCCCGCGCGCAGGGCGGCCAGGACGCCCGCGGCGGTGGGGATGCCGGAGTCCCCGGTGCCGCCGTGCTCCTCGGGCAGGCAGAAGACGTACGGCGTGGTGCGGCGCAGGGTGACCATGTCGGCGGGTCCGGTGCCGATGTCGGGACCGGTGAAGTACGTGCCGTCGAAGGAGGAGACGATCTCGCCCAGGTCGGTCAGGGCCGCCGCGCGCAGTTCGGGGGTGGGATCGGTGTCCGGGCCGAGGACGATCACGCTCTTGCCCCCGCCGAAGTCCAGGCCGGACGCGGCGCACTTGGCGGTCATCGCCTCGGACAGGCGCAGCGCGTCCGTCAGGCCGTCGCGCCAGGTGTCGTAGCGGCGCATCCGGCAGCCGCCGACGGCGGGACCCAGGGCGCGGGAGTGCAGCGCGACGACCAGGGTCAGCCCCGAGCGCGGGCCGCGCCGGACGGTCACCTCTTCGTGATCGAGTGTTTGCTTCATGGCCCGGACGGTAGGTTGACGTTCCGGTCGACGGGCATGATCCCGAACGAAATTCGGCGAGGCCCCGGCGGAGGCGATCGTGGACGAACTTGATACGGCGATCCTGCGGCATCTCCAGGAGGATGCGCGCCAGTCCAACCGGACCATCGCGCAGAAGGTGGGCATCGCCCCGTCCACCTGTCTGGAGCGGATCCGGCTGCTGCGGCAGCGGGGTGTGATCCGGGGCTATCACGCGCAGGTCGCGCTGCCGGCGCTCAACCGCGAGGTGCAGGCGATGGTGTCGGTGCAGGTGCGGCCGCTGAACCGGGAGGTGGTGACCGGGTTCGAGCAGTCGGTGTCACGGCTGCCCGAGGTGCTGTCCGTGTACACGATGGCGGGCAGCGACGACTTCCTCGTCCATGTCACGGCCCAGGACATCGGGCATCTGCACGCGTTCCTGCTGGAGCGGTTCACCAACCGGCGCGAGATCGTGAGCTTCCGCACCTCGATGATCTTCCAGCACCTGACCAATCCGGTCCTGGAGCCGTTGCCGCCGACGGGCCACTGAGCGCCGCGGGTGATCGCTCGGGTTGGCCAAGCGCGGGCCATGTCCTGCCCTCCGACGCCCCTGTCGTACTCAAACGTTCAACAAAGGATCTCCAGGACCGGCAAAGGGATCTACCCGCATAGATGATCGCGATGCTGTCATGTTCGCGACCGCCCGGAATTCCTGCCGGGCATCGCTCCGGGAGACCCCCATGCCCCGAACATCCCGCTCGCTGGTCACCGCCCTCTCCTCCCTCGCCCTGGCGGCCGCCGGCCTCACGGTCGCGGCCGGCACCGCGCACGCGCAGAGCTGCAGCCAGGGCTACCTCCCCCTCCCCGACCCCAGTTGCCAGCCCGGCGCCTTCAACCCGGACGTCACGCAGTCCACCATCGACTCCACCATCTGCGTCTCCGGGTGGACCGCGACCGTCCGGCCGTCCAGCTCCTACACCACCGCGCTGAAGAAGCAGCAGATCGTCGAGTACGGCTTCACGGACACCAGCACCTCGGACTACGAGGAGGACCACTTCGTCCCCCTCGAACTCGGCGGCTCCCCCAAGAGCGAGCTCAACCTCTGGCCCGAGCCGCAGTACGGCACCACGACCGCCGCCAACAAGGACACGGTCGAGAACAAGCTCAAGAAGGCCGTCTGCGCCGGCACCGTCACGCTCGCCGACGCCCAGGACGCGATCGTCACGGACTGGACGACCGCGCTGTCGAAGCTCGGCCTGAGCTGACCTCCCGCCCCCTCGGCTGCGCACGAGAAGACCTACGAGACGGGTTCCTTGACCCGACCGTCGACGTCGGCCCCGGCGGATCCTGCGGCATCACGTCGCCGCAGGGTCTCGCTGAAGTCGGCTACTCCGGTCGAAGCCTTCACTCGTCTCGTAGGCCACTTCCCAGGATAGAACGCCTATATGAGGATGCAACCCCCTAGAAAGGACTTTTTTATTCCTCCGGTGGGAACACCGGCTCCCCGCTGCCCAGCAGCGTGATCATGATGGCCTCCACCGGGCAGGCCTCCGCCGCCGCCAGCACCTTCTCGTTGGCGTCGGCCTCCGCCTCGACGGGGTGGGACTGGCGTCCCGCGTCGAGGCGGAAGCCGTCCGGGGCGTGGTGGACGCAACTCGCGGAGCCGATGCACAGAGAGCGGTCGACCTCGACCTGCCAGCGGTCGCCCATGCCTTCTCAGCCCTCCCAGCCGGCCGGCAGATGGATCATCTTGTGCTCCAGGTACTCGCCGTACCCCTCCGGCCCGAACTCCCTTCCCAGCCCGGAGCTCTTGTAGCCGCCGAACGGGCCGAGCATGTCGAGGCTGAAGGTGTTCACCGAGTACGTCCCGGTGCGGACCCCGCGGGCCACCTCGATGCCGCGCTCGACGTCCGCCGTCCACACGCTGCCGCTCAGGCCGTAGTCGGAGTCGTTCGCGATCTTCAGCGCCTCGGACTCGTCGCCGTAGGGGAGGAGACAGATCACGGGGCCGAAGATCTCCTCGCGGGCGATGCGCATGGAGTTGTCGACGTCGCCGAAGAGGGTCGGCTCGACGTACCAGCCCTTGTCCAGGCCGGGCGGGCGGCCGCCGCCGGTGAGGATCTTGGCGCCCTCCTCCTGGCCGATGCGGATGTAGTCGAGGTTGCGGCGCTGCTGGCGTTCGGCGACCAGCGGGCCGACCTGGGTCGCCGGGTCCAGCGGGTCGCCGACGACCAGGGCACCGGCCGCCGCCGCGAAGGCCTCGGCGAACTCGTCGTAGCGCGAACGCGGCAGCAGGATGCGGGTCTGGGCCACGCAGGCCTGCCCGTTGTTCATCCAGGCCGCCGGGACGACACCGGCCACCGTCGACTCGACGTCCGCGTCCGGCAGCACCACCGCCGCCGACTTGCCGCCCAACTCCAGGGTCAGACGGGTGAGGTTGCGGGAGGCCACCTCCATCACGCGCTTGCCGGCCGCGACCGAGCCCGTGAAGGAGACCTTGTCGACGCCCGGGTGCCCGACCAGGTACTCGCTGACCTCGCGGTCGGCGGGGAGGATGGACAGCACCCCCTCCGGCAGCCCGGCCTCCTTCGTGATCTCGGCCAGGATGTAGGCGTCCAGCGGTGATTCGGGCGACGGCTTGAGCACCACCGTGCAGCCGGTGAGCAGGGCGGGGGCGAGCTTGGCGGCGGCCACGAACTGCGGGACGTTCCACGGCACCACGGCCGCGACCACGCCGACCGGTTCGCGGCGGACGAGGATGCGGCCGAGGACTCCGTCGCGGGTCTCCTCGTAGGTGAAGTTCCGTGCGACCGTGATGGCCGAGTCCCACACCATCATCGCGCCGAGGGCCTGGGCGAGGACGCTCCAGGAGTACGGCGACCCGTTCTCGGAGGAGATCATCCGCGCGATCTCCTCGTGCCGTACGGCGATCGCGTCCTTGATCCTGCCGACGACCTCGATCCGCTCGTCCAACGACATCCGCGGCCAGGGGCCCTCGTCGAAGGCGGTGCGCGCGGCGGCGACGGCCCGGTCCACGTCCCCGGTCGAGGCGTGCGGGACGCGTCCGATGACCTCCTCGGTGTGCGGGGAGACGACCTCGATGACGTCCTTGCCCAGGGGGTCGGTCAACTCCCCGCCGATGAACAGCTGTCCGTGTTCCACGAGCTCGGTCATGGCGACTCCTTGAGACTCCCTGAAAATCCCTGAAACTCCCTGACGATCCATCAGTTACCGCACTGATACCAGTTCCACCCGGAGGAGTCCACGGAGCGCACACCACACGGTTGATGACCTCGGGCTCCTATCGAAACGCGTTCTAGTTATACTCGGGCTCGCGTGGCCGGAGCGCGGTGATTGGGGAACCCATGACGCAGGTGTACGACCACGGCGGCGGTGTCCGGGCCCTTCGTGTCCCGATCCCGGACAACCCCCTCGGCCACACCCTCGTGTACGTCGTCGACACCGACCGGGGACCCGCGCTCATCGACACCGGCTGGGACGACCCGGCCTCCTGGGACACCCTCGTGGCGGGGCTGGCCGCGTGCGGGACCTCGGTCGGCGAGATCCACGGCGTGGTCGTCACCCACCACCACCCCGACCACCACGGCCTGTCGGGCCGGGTCCGGGAGGCGTCCGGTGCCTGGATCGCGATGCACGAGGCGGACGGCGCGATCGTGCGGCGCACCCGGGAGACCCGCCCGGAGCGCTGGTTCACCTATATGACGGCCAAGTTGGAGGCGGCCGGCGCCCCCGAGGAGCATGTGGCGCCCCTGCGCACCGCGCGCCGCCGTCGCCTCCCCGGCTTCTCCCCCGCCCTGCCCGACCGCGACATCGTCCCCGGCGAACTGCTCGACCTCCCCGGCCGCCGACTGCGCGCGATCTGGACCCCGGGCCACACACCCGGCCACGTCTGCCTGCACCTGGAGGAGGCGCACCCGGCCCAACTCCCCGGCCACGGACGCCTGTTCTCCGGCGACCACCTGCTCCCCGAGATCACCCCGCACATCGGCCTGTACGAGGATCCCGACGACGCGACCGTCACCGACCCGCTCGGCGACTACCTGGACTCCCTGGAGCGCGTCGGCCGCCTCGCCCCCGCCGAGGTGCTCCCCGCCCACCAGCACGCCTTCACCGACGCGGCCGCCCGCGTACGGGAGTTGCTCACCCACCACGAGGACCGCCTCACCGGCCTGCTCTCCCTCCTGGCCGAGCCCCTCACCCCCTGGCAGCTCGCCGAACGCATGGAGTGGAACCGCCCCTGGGAGCAGATCCCCTACGGCTCCCGCACCATCGCCGTCTCGGAGGCCGAGTCCCATCTGCGGCGCCTGGTGAAGCTGGGGCGGGCGGAGGCGGTGGCGGGGGCGGGGGGCGAGCCGGTGCGGTACGTGGCGGTGTGATCCGGTGGGGTATGTGGTGGTGTGATCCGGTGGGGTATGTGGCGGTGGTCCGCCCCGCTCAAGTCCCCGACGACACCAGCTCCCTGATCAACTCCTCGGCGTCACCGAGCAGTCCGGTCTCCCGTCGGCTCATCGTCGGGTTGGCCGCGCGTCTGCGCAGGGCCTGCGCCAGCCCGTCCCCGGTGAGGTCGGAGGGGTCGGCCAGCAGGGCGCCGAGCATCGAGCGGGCCGGACCGGCGAGCGGTTCCGCCCCGACGGCGACCTGGGCGAGGATCACCGCGGACATGCCCCAGTCCAGGCCCGGTTCGCCCTCCTCCGCGTTGGTCCAGTCGATCACACGGGGGCCGTCGGGGGTGAGGACGACGTTGTCCGGGTGCAGGTCGAGATGGAGCACGCGGGAGCCGGCCGACGTTCTCCCGGGGACTGCGTGCAGCTCGCGCAGCAGACCGGCGAGGGCCGTGCCCGCCTCGGCCGGGTCCAGCGCGCCGCTCAGACACGCGTGCAGCATGGTCGGCCCGTACAGCCGCTCCAGCACCAGGTCGGTGCGCGTGGAGTCCGCGAGCCGTACCCGGGGCACGGGGTAGCCGTGGGCCCGTACGTGCTCCATCACCACACCCTCGACGGTCGCGTCCCCCCACCCCTCCCGGTTCCGGCGCAGCACCCACGCCTCGTCGATCTCGTACACGTCGGCGGCCCGTCCGGCGCCGAGCAGTCTCCCCGTTCGTGGCATGGGCGAGAAGCTACGCCCGGGGTGGCCCGGTCCCGCAAGGCGGCCCACCGGCGTCTTCCTACGGGCCGGTACAGTAGCGAGGTCGTATCACACCCGTACGGGGGGAAGCCGGTGCAAATCCGGCGCTGACCCGCAACCGTGAGCCGTTCCACCAAAGAGCGGCGAGCCGGACTGCCCCGTGCGGGACGTGACCGGCTCACGTGCACCGGCAACCGGCCGGTGTGCGGCACCGTCGAGGGATACGGAGCCGAGCCGCCCGGGGGTGTCCCGTGCTGCCCGGCTCTCCACAGGAGAGGCACCCGCCGATCATGAACGTCCGCCGCAGCGCCGCGGCCCTGGCCGCCGCCACCGCCCTGTTCGGCGGTGCCGCCGCGCCCGCCGTCGCCGCCAGCCCGTCCCCCTCCGCGTCCCCGACGCTCCCGTCCGGGCTGTACGGCAGCGCGGATCCGACGTACGACGGGGTCTGGCGCCAGTCGCTCGCCCTGCTCGCCCAGGACGCGGTGGGGGTGAGGCCGGCGGCGGGAGCGGTGCGGTGGCTGACGGGGCAGCAGTGCGCGAACGGGGCGTTCGCCGCCTACCGAGCCGCCCCGGACCGGCCCTGCGACGCCAAAACCATGGTCGACACCAACAGCACGGCCGCCGCCGTCCAGGCCCTTGCCGCGCTCGGCGGCCACGACTCGGCCACCGCCAAGGCCGTCACCTGGCTGAAGTCCGCGCAGAACAAGGACGGCGGATGGGGCTACGCGCCCGGCGGCGCCAGTGACACCAACTCCACCTCCGTCGTCATCGGCGCCCTGGCCGCCGTAGGGGAGAAGCCGGCCGAGGTGCGCAAGGGCGGGCGGAGTCCGCTCGACGCCCTCGGCAAGCTCGCCAAGCCGTGCGACGGTGCCGACGGAGGTGCCTTCGCCTTCCAGCCGGACAGGGCGGGCAAGCTCGTCGCCAACGCGGACGCCACGGCGGCCGGGGTGCTCGGGGCGCTGGGCAAGGGCATGGTCGTCGAGCCGGGTGAGCGGTCCGAGGCGGCGGAGTGCGACCCCAGCCCCGGGCGGATCGCCGCCAACGGTGCCGCCTACCTCACCAAGGCCCTCGCCAAGAACGGTCACCTGATGTCGTCGCTGCCCGGTTCCACCGACCAGCCCGACTACGGCAACACCGCCGACGCCGTCGTCGCGCTCGCCGCGCAGGGCGGGGCCGAGCGGGCGGCCGAGCCGCTGGCGTGGCTGGAGAAGAACTCCGCGGCCTGGGCGAAGCAGAGCGGCCCCGCCGCCTACGCCCAACTGATCCTCGCCGCCCACGCGACCGGCACGGACCCGCGTGACTTCGGCGGCACGGACCTGGTGCAGCAGCTCAACGCGACGGGTCCGGCTCCGCAGGCGGCGAGCAAGTCAACTGATGGCTCGGACTCGGACTCGGGCTCGGACTCGGGCTCGGGCTCGGACTCCGACGGTTCCGGTGTCAGTGTCTGGTGGATGGTCGGCGTGGGCCTCGCCGCCGGGGCCGGTATCGGCTTCCTGATCAGCGGCCGCAACAAGAGGCAGCAGCCGTGACCCCTCGCCGTGCCGCCACCCTGCTGCCCGCCCTGGTCGCGCTCCTGCTGGTCGGGCTCACCGGCGGCCACGCCCAGGCCGCCGACTACCGCTACTGGTCCTTCTGGGAGCGCGACGGCGGCCGGTGGGTCTACGCCACCCAGGGCCCCTCGACCACCCGTCCCGCCGACGGCACCGTCCAGGGCTTCCGCTTCGCCCTCAGCGAGGACTCCGGCGACGCGACCAGGCCCCGCGGCACGGCCGGCTTCCCCACGATCTGTTCCGGGACACCGGCCCAGGACGGCAAGAAGCGGGTGGCCCTGGTCATCGACTTCGGCACCGCGCAGGACTCCCCCTCCGGCGAGACCCCGCCCGCCCTCCGCAGGGCCTGCGCGGTCGTCTCCCCCGACGCCACGACCGCCGAGGCCCTCGCCTCCGTCGCCAAGCCCCTCCGCTACGACACCAACGCCCTGCTGTGCGCGATCTCGGGGTATCCGGAGAAGGGGTGCGGGGAGCCGGTCGCGGAGGGAAAGAAGCCCGCGGCCACCGGCAAGCGGGGGAACGGCTCGGACGACGGCCCTTCGGTGGGCCTGTGGGCGGGGGTCGCCGCGGTCGCGGTGCTGGGCGGCGCGGCAGCATGGCAGGCGAGGCGTCGCAGGCATGCGCGATAGGTCCCCGCGCCCCGCCGCCGAGCAGCCATCCGCCGGACCACCCTCCGGCGCGGAACCCTCCGGCTCGGAACCCATCGGCGCGGAACCCTCCGGCTCGGAACCCATCGGCGCGGAACCCTCCGGCTCGGAACCCATCGGCGCGGAACCCTCCGGCTCGGAACCCATCGGCGCGGAGCCCTCCGGCGGGCAGCCTTCCGCCGCGGAACCCTCCGGCGCGCAACCCTCCGGTGCCGAGCCCACCACCACGCACTCGTCCGCCACGCACTCCTCCGCCGCGGAACCCTCTGACGGGCAACCTTCCGCCGCGCCGCCCTCCGCCGCGCCGCCCTCCGGCGCGCAACCCTCCGGTGCCGAGCCCACCACCGCGCACTCCTCCGCCACGCACTCCTCCGGCGCGGAACCCTCCGGCAGGCAACCTTCCGCCGCGCCGCCCTCCGGCGCGCAACCCTCCGGTGCCCAGCCCACCGCCGCACCGCCGTCCGGCACCGAGCCCACCCCCTCGCACCCCTCCGCCGCGGAACCCTCTGACGGGCAACCTTCCGCCGCGCCACCCTCCAGCGCGCAACCCTCCGGTGCCCAGCCCACCACCGCACCGCCGTCCGGCACCGAGCCCACCCCCTCGCACCCCTCCGCCGCGGAACCCTCTGACGGGCAACCTTCCGCCGCGCCACCCTCCAGCGCGCAACCCTCCGGTGCCCAGCCCACCACCGCGCACTCCTCCGCCGCGCACCCCTCCACCCCGCGTACCACCGAGGCAGCACCCGCCAGGACGGCACCCGCCAGCGCAGCCCCCGCCAGCCGGATACCCCCGACCCGCCCCCGACCACCCGCCCTGCACCCCGGCGCCTGGTGGCTCTGGGCGCTGGCCCTCGGCACCGCCGCGACCCGCACCACCAACCCCCTCATCCTCGGCCTCCTCCTCGCGGTCTCCGCGTACGTCGTGGCCACGTGCCGCCCCGACACCCCCACCGCCCACTCCTACATCGCCTTCGTCAAGCTCGCCCTGGCCGTCCTGCTCATCCGCCTGGGCTTCGCCGTCCTGCTCGGCTCCCCCGTCCCCGGCACACACGTGATCGTCACCCTTCCCGAAGTCCCCCTCCCGCACTGGGCCCAGGGCATCCGCCTGGGCGGCACGATCACCGCCGAGGGCGTCCTCTTCGCGCTCTACGACGGCCTGAAGCTGGCCACGCTCCTCGTCTGCGTGGGCGCGGCGAACGCCCTCGCGAACCCGGCCCGCCTCCTGAAGTCCCTCCCGGGCGCCCTGTACGAGATGGGGGTGGCCGTGGTCGTGGCCCTCACCTTCGCGCCGAACCTCATCGTCGACGTCCAGCGCGTGCGCGCCGCCCGCCGCCTGCGCGGCCGCCCGGACCGGGGCATCCGCGGCCTGCTGCACGTGGGACTCCCGGTCCTGGAGGGGGCGTTGGAGCGCTCGGTCTCCCTCGCCGCCGCGATGGACGCCCGCGGCTACGGCCGTACCGCCGACGTCCCCGCCCGCGTCCGCCGTACGACCGCCGCGCTCACCCTCGGCGGTCTGCTCGGCGTCTGCGCGGGAACGTACGGACTGCTGACCGCGGAGGGCGGCACCTACGGCCTCCCCGTCCTCCTGGCCGGGCTGACCGCCGCGCTCGCGGGCCTGCGTCTCGGCGGCCGCCGCTCCCCGCGCACCCGTTACCGTCCGGACCACTGGGACGTTCGCGCCTGGCTGGTCACCGGGTCGGGCGCGGCGGTCGCCGTCCTCATGGTCCTGGCCTCCTCCTACGACCCCGGGACCCTGCACCCCGGCGTGGTCCCCCTCGTCGCGCCCGCCCTCCCCCTCTGGCCGGCGGCGGCCGTACTCCTCGGCCTGCTGCCGGCGTTCCTCGCCCCCGCTTCCCCTGCTCATACCAAGGATTCCAAGGAGCAGCCGTCGTGATCCGCTTCGAGAACGTCTCCGTGACGTACGACGGCGCCACCGAACCCACCGTCCAGGGCGTCGACTTCGAGGTCCCGGAGGGTGAACTCGTGCTGCTGGTCGGCCCGTCGGGGGTCGGCAAGTCCACCGTCCTCGGCGCCGTCAGCGGTCTCGTCCCGCACTTCACCGGCGGCACCCTGCGCGGCCGGGTCACGGTGGCCGGCCGGGACACCCGCACCCACAAGCCGCGCGAACTCGCCGACGTGGTGGGCACGGTGGGGCAGGATCCGCTCTCCCACTTCGTGACGGACACCGTCGAGGACGAACTCGCCTACGGCATGGAGTCGTTGGGCCTGGCCCCGGACGTGATGCGCCGCCGCGTCGAGGAGACCCTGGACCTGCTGGGCCTGGCCGACCTCCGCGCCCGCCCCATCGCCACCCTCTCCGGCGGCCAGCAGCAACGCGTCGCCATCGGCTCCGTCCTCACCCCGCACCCCCGGGTCCTCGTCCTCGACGAACCCACCTCCGCCCTCGACCCGGCCGCCGCGGAAGAGGTCCTCGCCGTCCTCCAACGCCTCGTCCACGACCTCGGCACGACCGTCCTCATGGCCGAACACCGCCTGGAACGCGTCATCCAGTACGCCGACCAGGTCGCCCTCCTCCCGTCTCCGGGCGAGCCCCCGCTCCTCGGCACGCCGGCGGACATCATGGCCGTGTCCCCGGTGTATCCCCCGGTGGTGGCCTTGGGGCGACTGGCGGGGTGGAGTCCCTTGCCCCTGACGGTCCGCGACGCAAGGCGACGGGCGGTGGCCCTACGCCAACAACTGGAGGAACGGGACGCCCTCCCCCCTCAGGGGCGCGGGGAACTGCGCGACCAGCCACAACAATCCCGCACCCGCCACACAACCGCACCTCCCACCCTCCTAGGCGCCCCCACCCCCCGCCGCTGGTTCCGCCGCACCCCCCAACCCGCCCCCACCACCACCTCCCCCCACGCGGCCGAAACCCAAGCCCTCTCCCTCACCCGCGCCCACACCCACGCCCTCCGCCACATCGACCTCACCATCACCCCCGGCGAGACCATCGCCCTCATGGGCCGCAACGGCGCAGGCAAATCCACCCTCCTCTCCACCCTCGTAGGCCTGCTGGAACCAACGACCGGATCCGTGACAACCGGCGGAACCACACCCCACCGCACCCCACCCCGGGACCTCGTCCGCAAGGTCGGCCTAGTCCCCCAAGAACCCCGTGACCTCCTCTACGCCGACACGGTCGCCGGCGAATGCGCCGCAGCCGACCGCGACGCAAGCGCAGCGCCCGGCACCTGCCGAGCCCTCGTCACGGAACTGCTCCCCGGTGTCACGGACGACACCCACCCCCGCGACCTCTCGGAGGGCCAGCGCCTCGCCCTCGCGCTCGCCGTGGTCCTGACGGCCCGCCCGCCCCTCCTGCTGCTCGATGAGCCGACCCGCGGTCTGGACTACGCGGCGAAGGCCCGCCTGGTCACCGTTCTGCGGGGACTGGCGGCCGAGGGGCACGCGATCGTCCTGGCCACGCACGACGTGGAGCTGGCGGCCGAGCTCGCCCACCGGGTGGTCCTGCTCGCGGAGGGCGAGATCATCGCCGACGGCCCCACGGCGGACGTGGTCGTCTCGTCCCCGTCCTTCGCCCCGCAGGTCACCAAGATCCTGGCGCCGCAGAAGTGGCTCACGGTCACGCAGGTGCGGGAGGCGCTGTCGTGAAGGCACGCACTGTCGTGAAGGCGCGCACCGACCCGCAGTCGGCCCCGCAGGCCCGTGCCGTCCGCCTCGGCCCCCGCTCCGTCGCCGCCCTCGCCCTGGTCAGCGCGGTGGGCGTCGGGGCCTTCGGCTGGCCGTTCCTCGCGCCACCGGACTCCCAGATCGGCGCCCACGCCGCGGACGCTCCCTGGCTCTTCGCCGGCCTGCTGGTCCTCCTCGTGGCGGTGGTGGCGGCGACGATCTCGGAGTCGGGGCTCGGCCCGAAGGCGGTGGCGATGCTGGGCGTGCTGGCGGCGACGGGGGCCGCGCTGCGGCCGATCGGCGCCGGGACGGCCGGGATCGAGCCGATGTTCTTCCTGATGGTGCTGAGCGGCCGGGTCCTGGGCCCCGGCTTCGGGTTCGTCCTCGGCTCGGTGACGATGTTCGCGTCGGCGCTGCTCACGGGCGGGGTGGGGCCGTGGATGCCGTTCCAGATGCTGGCGATGGGCTGGTTCACGATGGGCGCGGGTCTGCTGCCGGGCCCGGACCGGCTGCGCGGCCGTACGGAACTCGTCATGCTCGCGGGCTACGGCTTCGTCGCCGCGTTCGTCTACGGCACGGTGATGAACCTGGCCGGCTGGCCCTTCATGGGCACTCTCGCCTCGTCGGTCGCCTTCGACCCGGACGCGGCCGTCCCCGCCAACCTGGCCCGTTTCCTCGCGTACTGCGTGGCCACCTCGCTGGGCTGGGACCTGGGCCGGGCGCTGGTCACCGTCGTCCTGACGCTCACGCTCGGCCGCACCCTCCTGAAGGCCCTGCGGCGCGCCACCCGCCGGGCCGCCTTCGAGGCCCAGGTCACATTCGAGGCCCCTGAGCGCCCGCGAACGGTGAAGCACCCCACATGACCCACATCACCTACTACCGGGAACAGTAGGACAAGTCAGACATTCAACCTTCCCCACACCCCACCTGACCTGCACGTTGAGACCTGTCTCACACGAACCACCCCACCCCGAGATGCGACCACAACTAGTAAAAGGGGTCATTGCGGACACTTCCCGAGCCTGCTTCTCTGGACAACGTCGCACGGCGCCGACGTGCCCCACGGGCCTCGGCGCCCACGCATGTCCCCCGGGTCTGCACGCGACGCCCCTGTCCCCGAAGAAAAGGTTCTCCGTGTCCGTCTCCCGCATCGTCCGCCGCATCGCTTCCCCGAAGAAGGCCATCACCACCGTCGCGATGGCCGCCGCCACCGCCGGCCTGGTCCTGACCGCGGCGCCCGCTCAGGCGGCCACCACCGACTCCTCCGCCGAGGCCAAGGCCATCGCGCAGAAGCTGATCCCGAACGACGCCCAGTACGCCGCGTTCAGCAAGATCGTCGAGCACGAGAGCGGCTGGGACGTCGACGCCACGAACAGCTCCTCCGGCGCCTACGGCCTGGTCCAGGCCCTCCCGGGCTCCAAGATGGCCGCCGCCGGCTCCGACTGGAAGACCAACGCCGAGACCCAGATCGAGTGGGGTCTCGACTACATGAACTCCCGCTACGGCAGCCCCACGGCCGCCTGGGCGTTCTGGCAGGCCAACGGCTGGTACTGAGCCCCACCCCTCCCAGCACCCTCTGTCGCGAAGGCGGCGGCCCACGATCCCCGGGCCGCCGCCTTCGTCTTACCCGCCTGTGATGCACTGGCCCACGCCACACCATGCCCGTCCGGACGACCCACCGACCGGAGATCGTCACATGAGCACAGCCGAGAGCTCCGAGGCCGACGACGTCCCCGAGGGCCGCGAGGGACATGAGGAGCGCGGGCTGCGGCTCGTACTCGTCCTGCTGGCCTTGACGGTGGTCAGTGGGCTGATCGACGCGGTGAGCTATCTCGGGCTCAGCCATGTCTTCACCGCGAACATGACCGGCAACGTGGTGGTGCTGGGCTTCGCCGCGGCCGGAGCGCCGGGCTTCTCGGTGCCGCACGCGGCGGCCTCGCTGGGGTGCTACCTGGTGGGCGCGGTGGTCGGCGGCCGGGTCGCGGTCCGGCACGGCACCGGCTCCCGCCGGACCTGGGTCCGGCGCACCCTGGCCGTCGAGACGGTCCTGCTGGGCGCGTGCGCGGCGACGGCCTTCGCGGCGCCCCACGCGACGACCACCGTCTACGCCCTCATCGTCGTCACGGCCTTCGCCATGGGCCTGCGCAACGCGACCGTCCGCCGCCTGGGCATCGCCGACCTCACCACGACCGTCCTGACGATGACCCTCACCGGCCTGGCCGCCGACTCCCGCGCGGGCGGCGGCACCGGCACCCACACCCCGCGCCGCGCGGCCTCGGCGATCGCGATGGTCGGCGGCGCGGTCCTCGGCGCCTGGCTGGTGCTCCACCACGGGCTGGGCATCCCGCTGCTGGTCGCGACCCTGACGGTCGGGGTCCCGGCGGTGGTGACCTCGGGACGGGAGTAGTCCGCGACCCCCGCCGCCCCTAGGACATGTCCCCGATCCGTTTCCGGGTGGTTCCCGATGTGCACGGTTCGGCCGCTTGGTGAGCTGTTCTCATGAGCCGACCACAGTCATTCCGCCGTCAGCAGTCATTCCGCCGTCCGTCCGTCGCCGCCGTCGCCGTCGTCCTGGCGACACTCGCCGCCACCGCGGCCGTCACCGGCACCGCCGCACAGGCCGGTCCGTCCGACCACTCCCCGCCCCGGTTACCCCTGAAGCACCCGACCCCCCACGCACAGACCCAGGCCGTGCTGGACGAGATCGTCGCGCAGGGCACCCCCGGTGTCATCGCCCAGGTGCGGGACGGGCACGGGGAGTGGAACGGCCGGGCCGGTGTCGCGGACCTGGCCTCCGAGCGGCCGCGGAGCGTCCACGACAGGTTCCGTATCGCCAGCGTGACCAAGGTCTTCACCGCCACGGTGCTGCTCAAGCTGGAGGCCGAGGGAAAGCTGTCCCTGGACGACACCGTGGCGGAATGGCTGCCCGGGGTGCTGCACGGAAAGGGCTACCGGCCGGGGCACATCACCCTGCGGCACCTGCTCAACCACACGAGCGGTGTTTTCGACTACAACATGGACGAGGGCTTCCGCGCCCGGTACGCGGGGGACGAGTTCGACCGGAACCGCCATGTCAGGTGGGCGCCGGAGCAACTCGTGGACATCGCACTCGCCCACACGCCCGCCTTCCAGCCGGAGCAGGGCAGCAGGCCCGGGAAACCCGGCAGGTGGGACTACTCCGACACCAACTACATCCTCGCCGGCATGGTCATCGAGAAGGCCACCGACCGCACCTACCGACAGGCCGTCGAGCGCCTCGTCATCGCTCCCTTGGGCCTGCACGGCACGAGCGTGCCCGACCTCTCGCCCGAGCTGCCCGCACCGCACGCGACGCACTACTCCACGCTCTTCGAGGACGGCCCGCAGGCCAAGGTGCGCGACGTCACCGAGTTCAGCCCCACGGTGGCCTTCTCCGCCGGGCAGATGATCTCGACCACCGAGGACGTGAACACCTTCCTCTCCCAGTTGCTGGCCGGCAAGGTGCTGCCGCCCGCCCAGCAACGGCAACTGCTCGACGCGGTCCCCGTCGACGGGGACAAGGGGCACGGAGGTCCGAACGACCTGTACGGCCTCGGCATACGGCACTTCGAACTCGGGGAGGGCTGCTGGGCGTGGGGCCACGGCGGCATGATCCCCGGCTCCGCGACCCGGACACTCGCCACGGCGGACGGCCGCCGCGTCATGACCATGAACCGCAACGGAGACTGGGGCGAACAGCGACTGGAGGACGCGGCCGTCAAGGCCGAGTTCTGCCCGTCGCACGTCTGATCCGGGAGATCACACCTCTGATCCGGGAGAGGTGCGGGCTGCGTTCCGGGGTTCGTGGGGGACATCCCTGATGAGCGAAACAGGTGGTGACGACACCATCGCTCACATGGCATCCCCAACATCCCTTTATCTCTCCTATCTCTCCCGGCGCTCCCTGATCCACAGGGCCGCCGCCGTCACGGCTCTCGGCTTGGGAGTCGGCGGTACGGCGACCAGGGCATCGGCAGCCGAGCGCACCGCCGGCCCTCTCCTCGACACCCGCGCCTTACAGTCCGCGATCTCCGACCTCTCCCACCCGCACGCCATCTCCGCCCAACTGCACGCCTTCCACGGGCAGGAGAGCTGGTACGGCACCGCCGGGGTCGCCGATCTCGCCGGCGGCCGTGCACCGCGCCCCGGTGACCGGTTCCGCGCGGGGAGTGTCACCAAGGCGTTCGTGGCGACCGCGGTTCTCCAGTTGTGGGTGGAGGGGCGGGTGGAGCTCGGTGCGCCGCTCGCTCGGTATCTGCCGGGGCTGCTGCCCGGCGACTTCGGCCGCCGGATCACCGTCGCCCACCTGCTCCACCACACCAGCGGGTTGCCCGATCACCAGGGCATCCCGGACACCAGCACGCCGGAGGGCGTCCTGCGGCACCGCTTCGACCGGTGGACGCCGAGGGAGTGGGTGCGGACGGCGACGCACGGACCGTTGAAGTTCCGGCCGGGCACGAAGCAGGAGTACCGGGGCATCAACTACGTCCTGCTCGCCCTGCTCGCCGAGGAGGTGACGGGGCGGCCGTACCGCGAGGTGATCGCCGAGCGGATCCTGCGGCCGCTCGGTCTGGCCCGGACGCTGACTCCGGGGCAGGACCCCCGGCTGCACGGGCCGCATGTGCACGGCTATCTGCGGATGACCGACGGATCCCTGGAGGACATCACCGTCTACAACACCTCCGGCAGCCGGGGCGAAGGAGACCTGGTCTCCACCGTCGACGACCTCGTCCGTTTCCAACAGGCCCTGTTCAGCGGCGAGCTGCTGCCACCCGAGGCCATGGACAAGCTCTGCTCCCTGCCCCCGGGCGACGTCCGCATGCTCGACGGCGGGCCCGCCCGCTACGGCATGGGCCTCCAGACTGTCACGGTCAACGGCGTGACGTTCTGGGGGAAGACCGGCGAGGTGTACGGCTACCGCACCCGCGCCTTCGCCACACGTGACCGACGGCTCGGCTTCGTCCTGTCGTACACCCCGACCCCGTTGACCACACCCGAGCAGATGGTCGCCCGGGTCGCGACCGCGCTCACCTCGTGACACTCAGGCAGAACGTCATGACACTCAGGCAGTACGAACCTCAGCCCGTCGTGTAGAACTTCGTCGTCGCGGCGACCTGGGCGGCGACCTCGTCGGCCGGATCGCCCGCGGCGAGGGACGCCTCGCCCCAGGCACGGGCGCTGCGCTCCGCCCCCTCCCTGGCCTCGGGGCTGCCCTCCCAGGTCTTCGCGTCGATGTCCTCGCCCCGCAGATGCCGGTCGAGCGACACCAGGCCGAGGTCCCAGCCGACACCGGTCGCGCCCGCCCCGAACTGCCCCCAGAACTCCGGCGGTACGACGGCCACGTGCTCCAGCTCGAACAGGGTCCGCTCCTCGCCGTCCGGCGCGAGCCGCAGCTCGACCTCGCTGAAGCCGGGGTCGGGGCCGTACAGCCAGCTCACCCGCAGCAGCGTGGGGGCCTCGCAGGCGAGGATCTCGCCCCCGGCGTTCCCCTCCAACTGGTACCGGCCGCCGAGCTTGAGCTCGCCGCTGACCGGCAGGAACCAGCGGCCGATCCGCTCGGGCGAGGTCACCGCGTCCCACACGTCGGCGACCTCGGCGTCGTAGGTGCGCCGCATCAGCAGCGAGCGGGCCTGTCCCGACGCGACCTGGCGAGTGCCGGTCTCCCGGTGCATACGGTTGATCTCGTCGACGATGTCACTCATTCCCGCTCACTTCCCTTGTCACTTCCCTTGTCACTTTCCTTGTCGCGTTCCTGGCTCAGCCTGCGCTGCCGCTTGCCCCGCGCGAGTTCCGTCCCGAGCGCGTCGAGCCGCTGCTCCCAGAAACCGCGGAACCGCTCCAGCCAGGCGTCCACCTCCCGCAGCGGCTCGGCCTCGACGGCGTAGAGCCGCCGGGTCCCCTCCGCCCGCACGGACGCGAACCCGCTCTCCCGCAGCACCCGCAGATGCTGCGACACGGCCGGCTGCGAGATCCCGAACTCCTCCCGGACGACAGCGGTTATGTCACCCGAGGCCCGCTCACCGGAGGCGAGCAGCTCCAGGATCCGGCGCCTGACCGGATCCCCCAGTACGTCGAAGGCGTGCACAGGGCGACTATGACACCCCTCACTTATATAAGGCAAGCCTTAAACAGTCCTCAACAACCAGGGGCTGTCCCGGCACATATCAGGCGGATACGCTCCTTCTCGACAGGGGGATTTCGAAGTGCAGGCGTTGCGTGAGAGCGATCCTCGGCGGATCGGGCCCTACACGGTCCTGGGCAGGCTCGGCGCCGGGCGGCTGGGCGAGGTGTATCTCGCCGAGTCGCCCCGCGGCGGCCTTGCGCCGGCCGTGAAGGTGGTACGCGCCGAGTACGCCAGGGACCCGACCTTCCGGGCACGGTTCCGCCAGGGTGTGCGGGCCGTGTGGGGTGTCGGCGGGCCGGGGACACACACCGCGCGAGTCCTGGACGCGGACACCGAGGCCGAACGGCCGTGGATCGCCACGGAGTTCGTGGCCGGGCCGAACCTGCGTGACGCCGTCCTCCGCCACGGCCCGCTGCCCGAGTACGCGGTGCGGCTGCTGGCCGCCACGGTGGGCGAGGCCCTGGCCGCGCTCCACGCCGGAGGGCTGGTGCACGGGAACCTGAAGCCGTCCAACATCCTGCTGGCGGCCGACGGACCCCAGATCATCGACGTCGGTATTGACGTCGGCATAGCCATCGGCACCGGCCGAGTCGGCCCGCCCGGCGATGTGTTCGCCCTGGGCACGGTCCTCGCGTACGCCGCCGGCGGCACGGACACGGTGGCCCTCGACCGCCACGTCAACCTGTCCGGCGTACCGGAGCGCATCCGGTGGCTGGTCGAGCCCTGCCTGCGGGAGGACCCGGACACGCGCCCCACCCCCGCGGAGGTGGTCGCGGCGACCGGGCACACCCCGGCGTCGCTCCGAGCGAGCCTGCGTCCGGGCTGGTTCACCCCCGGTACCGCCACCGGCATCGGCCCCGTCGAGCAGGGCGAGCGACAGCTCCCCGACCGCGACACCGAGGCCGAGGGCTGGACCGGCCGGGTCGAGTACCTGGTCTCGCCGAGGTTCACGGACGAGCCCACGCCCGTACCCTCCGCACCCGCCGCCCCCTCCCGGCGCCGCCTACTACTGGGCCTCGGGGCCGGGGCGCTGGTCGCCGTCGGGGCCGGAACGGGCGGCTGGCTGTGGCTGCGCGACCGGGACGGCGAGGGCGGCGAGGGTGGGGCCCCCGACCAGGCCATCGACGGCAGCGCCCCACCCCGCCCCGCCCCCGTGGCGCCGCCGGAGCGCGCCGTGGTGGCCTGGACCTACGACACGGGCGGTGTCGCGGCGGGTCCGGGCGTCGCGCTCTCGCTCCACGGCGACGTCGTCTACGCCGGAGGCCTGGACGGGGCCCTGCACGCCGT
Organism: Streptomyces lincolnensis; assembly: GCF_021173675.1. Lineage (GTDB taxonomy): Bacteria > Actinomycetota > Actinomycetes > Streptomycetales > Streptomycetaceae > Streptomyces > Streptomyces lincolnensis_B. The sequence continues at coordinate 183,148 of NZ_JAIHON010000005.1, forward strand.
GTCCGTGGGCGGCGCCGGTACCGAGCTGTGGAGGACGGAGCTGGGAGGGGTGGTCGGAACGCCCGTCGTCCTGACCGACGGCATCCGCTGCCTGGCCCGGTCCGGCCGCCGACTCTGCGCGGTGGATCCACGGGGGCGCCTGCGCTGGGAGCGCGCGTTCGACAAGGAGGCGAAGGAAACGAAGGGGGCGAAGGAGTCGTACGATCCCGTGCCCGTGCAGGCCGGCGACCTGGTACTGGTGTCGACCGACGCCCACTCCGACTCGGTCTCGGGCTCCGTCCGCGCCTACCGGCCCGACGGGACCTTGGCCTGGCACGCCCGGACACCGTATCCGCTGACCGGTCGGCCCATGGTGGCGGACGGCGTGGTGTACGTGAGCACCCGCAGGTCGCTGACCGCCGTGAGCGCCTACGACGGTCAGCGGCTGTGGACGTCCCACGTGGACGCTCCGGTCGGTCACCCCGCGCTGGTCGACGGGACCCTCGTCGCCGGGACCTCCGGCACCTACTCCGTGCTCGGGTTCAGCGCGGAGGGCAGGGGCCTGCTGTGGGGCGCCACGCACACCGGGCTGGGGGACGCCAACCCGTTCGTCGCCTTCAAGGGCCTGGCCGTCACCACGGCCGAGGGGGCGCTCGTGGCTCTCGACCCGGACGACGGCTCCACCGCCTGGGAGTTCCGGGGCTCCGGCGACCCCGAGGAGTACAGCGCCCCGACGGTGAACGACAACCTCGTCCACGCGATCCTCGGCCGGACGCTGTACCTGCTGGAACCCGACGGCAGACGCGCCCGCGTCCTGACCTTCCCCGACCTGCCGCTCTCACCCGCCGCGCAGCCCGTGGTCGGCGCCCGCTACGTGTACGTGACCACCGAGAGGGGCATCGCAGCGGTCAACATGACGGCCTGACGGCGGCCGCGCACTCGAACCACACCGTCTTCCCACCGCCCGGCCTGGGACCCACCCCCCACTTGTCCACCACCGCCTCCAGCAGCAGAAGCCCGCGCCCACCCTCGCCGTCCGGCGCGAACTCCCCCGACGGGTACGGCGGTTCGGGCGAGCCGTCCGCCACCTCCACTCGCACCCCGGCCCCCAACCGCAGCACCACCAGCGCGCATCTGCGGTCCGGGACATGCCGTACGACATTGGCCACCAGCTCCGTCACGCCCAGTTCCACGGCGTCGGACAGCTCCGGCAGCTCCCACTCGTCCAGCAGCGACCGGACGATACGGCGGATGTGGCGGGCCGAGTGCGCGCCCGCCGTGAGGGTCAGGCGGTACTGGGGAATGTATGCGTTCACGAGACGAGCGTGACCTCGCATGACTACCGTGGGCTACACGTCGAATACAACCCGTTCTGGAGTGAGGGCCGTTCGTGACGCACATCAACGTCCTTGACCCGGGCGCCTCGCCGCTCGACTACTACGGCTACGAGTTGCGGAGGTTGCGGGAAGCCGCCGGCCTGACGCAGAAGCAGCTCGGGGACATCCTCAACTACACGGGGTCGCTGGTCGGCCAGATCGAGACGGCCCGGAAGGTCCCGACGCCGGAGTTCAGCGAGCGGGCGGATGCGGCGCTGGGGTCGGACGGGTTGCTGTCCCGACTGGTGGAGCTGGTGTTGCGGAGCCAACTTCCGGCGTGGTTCAGGCAGGTGGCGGAGCTGGAGGCACGGGCGACCGAGATCTGTACGTTCCAGTCGCACATGATCCACGGTCTCCTACAGACCGACGCGTACGTTCGTGGCGTACTCGGCGCACTGGACCAGACAGACCTGGACGACCGCACCGCGGTGCGGCTTGCCCGTCAGCGCATCTTCGAGAAGGCCGCGCCACCGGTGTGCTGGCTGGTCATCAGCGAGGCGGCACTCTGCCAGGAGATCGGCGACAAGGAAACCATGCGGGGCCAACTGACCCACTTGTTGGCCTTCGAGGGCAATCCTCGGATCAACATCCAAGTACTGCCGTTCTCCGCGGGGGCTCACGCCGGGCTGCAAGGCTCATTCACCCTCTTCCGCTTCGCCGGCGACCCACCCATCGTCTACACGGAGGGGTACGGCAGCGGACATCCGACCGCGAACCCGGACACTGTCGGGGACTGTTCGCTCCGTTACGATCATCTTCGGGCCGCCGCTCTATCCCTCAAGGACTCGGCGGAGTTGATCCGACGCGTGATGGAGGACCGTTATGGAGAGCAACTGGCGTAAGTCCAGCTACAGCGGCGACCAGGGCGGCGAATGCGTCGAATGCGCGCCCCTCGGCGCCCTGGCCTGGCGCAAGTCGCGATACAGCGGCGACCAAGGGGGCGACTGCGTGGAAGTCGCCGAAACCCCTTGCACCACCGTCGCCATCCGCGACTCGAAGACCCCGGCGGGGCCGATCCTCACCCTCGACCCCGCCAGCTTCACCACCTTCGTGAACTGGGCCTCTACAACCGCTGAATGATCGTGCCGGTGGCCAAGCCGCCGCCCGCGCACATGGTGATCAGCGCGAACTCCTTGTCCACGCGCTCCAGTTCATGAAGTGCCGTCGTGATGAGCCGGGCCCCGGTGGCTCCCACCGGGTGCCCGAGTGCGATGGCGCCGCCGTTGACGTTGACCTTCTCCAGGTCCTGCTCGAAGACCTGGGCCCAGCTCAGCACCACGGACGCGAAGGCCTCGTTGATCTCGACGAGGTCGATGTCCTTCAGGGACATCCCCGCCTTCCCCAGCACCGCCCGCGTCGCGTCGATCGGGCCGTCGAGGTGGAAGTGCGGGTCGGCGCCGACGAGCGCCTGGGCGACGATCCGCGCCCGGGGCCGTAGCTTCAGCGCGCGGGCCATCCGCTTGGACGCCCACATGATCGCGGCGGAACCGTCGCTGATCTGGGACGAGTTGCCCGCCGTATGGATGGCCGTGGGCATGATGGGCTTGAGTCGGGCCAGCGCCTCCATGGACGTGTCGCGCAGGCCCTCGTCGTGGTCGACCAGGCGCCACATGCCCTGTCCGGCCCGCTGTTCGTCCTCGGTGGTCGGCACCTGGACGGCGAAGGTCTCTTTCTTGAACCGCTCCTCCGCCCAGGCGACGGCGGCCCGTTCCTGGGAGATCAGCCCCAGTGAGTCGACGTTCTCGCGTGTGAGTCCCCGGTGCCGGGCGATCCGTTCCGCCGCCTCGAACTGATTGGGCAGGTCGACGTTCCACTCGTCGGGGAACGGCTTGCCCGGCCCGTGCTTCGAACCGGAGCCCAGCGGCACCCGGGACATCGACTCGACACCGCAGGAGATCCCGATGTCGATCACGCCCGCGGCGACCATGTTGGCGACCATGTGCGAGGCCTGCTGGGAGGAACCGCACTGCGCGTCGACGGTCGTCGCGGCGGTCTCGTAGGGCAGGCCGACCGTCAGCCAGGCGGTGCGGGCGGGGTTCATGGACTGCTCGCCGGCGTGGGTGACCGTGCCGCCGACGATCTGTTCGACGCAGTCGGCGGGGATGCCGGTGCGGCCGAGGAGTTCACGGTAGGTCTCGCCCAGGAGATAGGCGGGATGCAGATTGGCGAGCGCGCCGCCGCGCCTGCCGATGGGGGTACGTACGGCTTCGACGATCACGGGTTCGGCGGCCATGGGTGCGGGTCCTCTCCTCCGAACGGATCCCTTCGAACTAGTACGTGTTCTAGTTCTGTTTGCAGTCTGGTGACCAGGGCCCCACAACCGCAAGGGTCGTGCAGGCAATTCGACGGGCCGCACCTCTTGCTACTTCTAGAACCCGTTACTACCTTCACCGCAGCTCTGTTCCTGATGGATCGTCAGAAAAGCTGGAGTGAGTCGCCCATGCCGTGTCCAGCTCTCCCCGAGGGGTTCGACTTCACCGATCCCGATCTGCTGCAACACCACGTGCCGCTGGCGGAGCTCGCCGAGGTGCGCCGGGCCGAACCGGTGTGCTGGATCCCCCAGCCGTCCAACCTCGCCGGTTTCGAGGACGAGGGGTACTGGGCGGTCACCCGGCACGCCGACGTCAAGTACGTCTCCACCCACCCGGAGCTCTTCTCGTCGTACCTCAACACGGCGATCATCCGCTTCAACGAGCACATCGAGCGGGACGCCATCGACGCGCAGCGGCTGATCCTGCTCAACATGGACCCGCCGGAGCACACCCGGGTCCGCCAGATCGTGCAGCGGGTGTTCACCCCGAGGGCCATCCGCGCCCTGGAGGACAACCTCCGCTCGCGCGCCCTCGCCATCGCCGCGAACGCCCGCGCCCGCACCGGCTCCTTCGACTTCGTCGCCGAGGTCGCCTGCGAACTGCCCCTCCAGGCCATCGCCGAGCTGATCGGCATCCCGCAGGACGACCGGGCCAAGATCTTCGACTGGTCCAACAAGATGATCTCCTACGACGATCCCGAGTACGCGATCACCGAGGAGGTCGGCGCGGAGTCCGCCACCGAACTCATCGCCTACGCCATGAACATGGCCGCCGACCGCAAGCAGTGCCCCGCCAAGGACATCGTGACGACCCTGGTCTCCGCCGAGGACGAGGGCAATCTCGCCTCGGACGAGTTCGGGTTCTTCGTGCTGATGCTGGCCGTCGCCGGCAACGAGACCACGCGCAACGCCATCACCCACGGCATGCACGCGTTCCTCACCGAGCCGGGGCAGTGGGAGCTGTACAAGAGGGAGCGGCCGGTCACCGCCGCCGAGGAGATCGTGCGGTGGGCCACGCCGGTCAACTCCTTCCAGCGGACCGCCACGCAGGACACGGAACTGGGGGGCAAGAAGATCAAGAAGGGGGATCGGGTCGGGCTGTTCTACGCCGCGGCGAATCATGATCCCGAGGTCTTCGAGAATCCGGACACGTTCGACATTCTGCGGGATCCCAATCCTCACCTCGGGTTTGGTGGTGGGGGGCCGCACTACTGTCTGGGCAAGTCGCTGGCTGTGCTGGAGATCGACCTGATCTTCAATGCGGTGGCCGACGCGATGCCTGATCTGAGGGCGGTGGGAGATCCTCGGCGGTTGCGGTCCGCCTGGATCAACGGGGTGAAGGAGCTTCGGGTTCAGGCGGGGTGAGGTTGTTCGTCGGCTGCGGCTGCGTGGGGGCTGGTCGCGCCTGCGCGGCGGAGCCGCAAATCGACACAGCCCCGCGCCCCTGAGGTGGGATCAGCAGCCGCCTGGTTTTGCGTACACCACTATTTGCGCGCCGCGTTCCTGGGTTCGGCCGCACTCCTCGAAGTACCGCTTCAGCAGCTGGCGTTTGACCTCCTCCTGCGGGAAGGGGTCGAGCGGCTGGCCCTCGGGATCCATGAGGGCGATGATGCGGTCCGCTCCCAGAACGCGGCGGCGGATCTCGGGCGGCGGGAATTCCGTGCCCTGGAGGGTGCGGGAGGCCGTCGGGGACTTGGCCAGGGCCAGGTCGTCCAGGCGGTCGTACACCTTGGGGTAGGAGAGCAGCCATTCGCGGCGGCGGGAGGGCATGAAGAGGACGCCGTCGCCCGGGTGGGCCGTGCGCTGGACGGTGTGGGCGATCGCCACCACGTCGTCCTTGCGGCTCTCCGGTGAGCGGACCAGGAGGGACCACGGCACGAGGACGGCGACCGCCGCCGCGATCGAGAGGCACGCCCAGAGCCTGCGGGTGGTCAGAGCCCGGGACAGGACCGCTCCGGCCGGGAGGGCCAGGCCCGCCATGGTGTAGAGGACGTAGCGGTCGACGTACCAGGGCTTGACCAGCGAGATCAGCATGAGCAGGCCGGTCGGGGCGATCAGCAGCGGGAGTGCCAGGCGGGTCAGGGCGCCCGCGCCCGCACCCGCCTTGGACGTGCCGGAGCCCATGAGGAGCCGACACAACAGCGCCCCCGCGGCCGCCACCGCCAGGAACTGGAGCCACATGCTCAGGCTCGGGCGGCCGAGCCAGCCCAGCTGGGCCTCCGCCTGCCCGGCGCTCACCACGGCCAGCGGTGCCACGCCCGCCGTCACGCAGGCCGCGGCGATCGTCCAGCTCCGCCACACCGGGCGGGGAGCCTTCGACCACCACAGCGTCAGGCCGTGCGCCACGAGGGCGAGGGCGGCGAACTCGTGGAGCCAGCAGGCGAGTCCGAGGGTGAGGGCGTACGCCGTCCACCAGCGCGGGCGGCGGGTGTCGGTGCCGGTGGCGCGGACGAAGAAGTACGTCGACCAGGTCACCCCGGCGGTGACGAGCGCGTAGGAGCGGCCCTCCTGGGCGTACATCTGCGTGATGGGGAGGAGGGCGAAGATCAGGCCGGCGAGGGTGCCGGTGCGGGGCCCGGCGAGGCGGGCGCCGATCGCGCCGACCGCGGCCGCCGCCAGGACGGTGGCCACCACGGAAGGCAGGCGCAGGGCGGTGAGGCCGCCGTCCCAGAGGCCGAACACGGCGTGCATGAGGAGGTAGTACAGGCCGTGCACGGCGTCGATGTGGTGCAGCAGGCCCCAGATGTCGCCGAGGGAGCGGTGGGCGACCTGGTAGGTGACGGACTCGTCGCGCCACATGCTGTCCTGCCGGCCGATGCCCCACAGGCCGAGGGCCAGCGCGGTGGCGGCCGGGACGGCGGCAGGGAGCAGTGCCCGTGCCGTCCGGACACCCTCGAAGTTCGCTCTGCTCACCAAGTCCCCGTCGTCCCCGTAGTGCCCGTCGCCCCCGTAACTGCCTGTCGTCCCCGTCGTCGGCTCAGTGCCCCGCCGAGGGTGCCGTGCCGGCGCGCGCGTCCTCGGCGTCCGGCAGCGGGTCCTTCGTGAGGGCGTTGGCGGTGGAGACGCGCGGGCCCATCAGCAGGTAGGTGAGGCCGAAGCCCGCGCCGACCACGGCGGCGCCGCCGACCGCGTCGAGGACCCAGTGGTTGGCGGTCGCGACGATCGCCGAGACGGTGAACAGGGGGTGCAGCAGCCCGAGGGCCTTCATCCACCACTTGGGCGCCAGGACCGCGATCACGATGCCGCACCACAGGGACCAGCCGAAGTGCAGGGAGGGCATCGCCGCGTACTGGTTGGTGACCTCGGTCATCACGCCGTAGTCCGGCTTGGAGAAGTCCTGGACGCCGTGCACGGTGTCGATGAAGCCCAGGCCCGGCATCAGACGCGGCGGCGCGAGCGGGTACAGCCAGAAGCCGAGCAGGCCGAGGATGGTGGCGAGGCCCAGCGCGGAGCGGGCCCAGCGGTAGTCCGTCGGGCGGCGGACGTAGAGCACGGCGAGGATCGTGAGCGGGACGACGAAGTGGAAGGAGGCGTAGTAGAAGTCGAAGAAGCTCCGCAGCCAGTCGATCTTCACGACGGCGTGGTTGGCCCAGTGCTCGATGTCGATGGACAGCCACTTCTCGATCGAGTGGATCTCGCGCCCGTGGTGCTCGGCGGTGGCCCGGTCGGCGGTGACCGCGATCCGGACCTGGCCGTAGGCGGCGTAGACGACACGGATGAGCAGCAGTTCGAGGAGCAGGTTCGGGCGGGTCAGCGCCCGGCGCAGGAACGGCAGGAGCGGGACGTGTCTGAAGCGGGAGGGGACCGGGGTCGCGTACTCGGTCGGGATCGGCGAGCGGTAGTACTCCGAGGTGCGGGACAGGAAGGGGACAAAGGTGGCGGCGGCCAGGGCGGCCAGCAGCACCACGTTGTCCCGCAGGGTGTAGAGCGCGGCGGTGTTCGGCAGCATCATCTTCGCGGGCAGCGTCATCACCAGGACGACGGCCACCGGCCACAGCACCCGGTCGGCGGCCCGCTTGCCCACCCGGCCGACGACGGCGAGCAGCACCCACAGCAGCTGGTGCTGCCAGGTGGTGGGCGAGACGGCGATCGCGGCGCAGCCGGTGAGGGCGACGGCGAGCAGGAGCTGTCCGTCGCGGGCGTAGCGCACGGCGCGGCGCAGGCCGAGGAAGGCGACGGCCGCGCCGAGCAGCAGGAAGAGGGCGATCTCCAGCGGGCCGGACAGGCCGAGCCGGAGCAGGGCGCCGTGCAGGGACTGGTTGGCGAGGTCGTCGGCCTTGCCGCCCAGGCCGGTGCCGGCCATGTGGTGCACCCAGTACGTGTACGAGTCGTGGGCCATCGCGGCCCAGGCGATCGCGGTGCACGCGAGGAAGGTGAGCCCCGTGGCCAGGGCGGCCTTGCGGCGGCCGGTGAACCACAGCAGCGGGGCGAAGAGCAGCACGGTGGGCTGGAGGGCCGCCGCGAAGCCGATGAGCAGGCCGCTGGCCCGCTGGCCGCGCACGGCGAAGCAGCCGAGGAGCACCAGCAGGACCGGGATGATGCTGGTCTGGCCGAGATGGAGCGTGTTGCGCACCGGCAGCGACAGCATCAGCAGGCTGATCGCGACCGGCGCGGCGAGCAGCGAGGTCCGCCTGCTCACCGGCTGGGGCAGCGCGCGGGCGGCGACCAGGCCGAGGCCGACGACCAGCAGCAGCGTGCCGAAGGTCCAGCCCCAGCCGAGGGCCTGCTCGGCGGTGCGGGTCAGGGGCTTCAGGACCAGTCCGGCGAACGGCGTTCCGGTGAAGCGCGTCGAGTCGTAGAGCGAACCGTTGACGTGCAGGACGCCGTTCTGGCCGACCCAGGTCTCCAGGTCCGTCAGCCGCTCACCCCGGGGTGTACCGAGGACGACGGCCACCTGCCGGACCGCGAGCAGGGTCGCGATCAGCCACAGGCCGAGCCGTGCGGCGCGCAGGCGTGCCTGGGTCGTGCCGACGGCCGTCGCTCCGAAAGCTTCCGCCGGTCGTCCGCTGTGCTCCGCATTCGCCACGCCTCGCAGGCCTCCCGCCCCGTCCGTCCCACGCGCCTCATGCGCCGGTGTCCCATGCGAACCCTATGAGGCTCGCACCGCCCCCGGAGAGGGGGACGCAGGCAACCCCGGATTCACCTGACGTCCGTTCTCCTTTTGTCCGGATGACGATAGTGCGCGAATGGTTCGGTTGCCTCCACGGGACGCGACGTGGATCACATCCCGCTCGACTATATTCGTTAGTGCAGCTAGTTAGCGTTTCTAAACAATCTCCCGAAGGGTGCAGGAAGATGAGCGAATCCCGGCTCTGGGACGACGTCGACGACTACTTCACCACCCAGCTCGCACCCCAGGACGACGTCCTGGACGCGGCCCTGCGGGACAGTGAGGCCGCCGGGCTGCCGCCGATCGCGGTCACGGCGCCGCAGGGCAAGCTGCTCCAGCTGCTGGCCGAGATCCAGGGGGCCCGGAACATCCTGGAACTGGGCACGCTCGGCGGGTACAGCACCATCTGGCTGGCCCGCGCGCTGCCCGCCGACGGCCGCTTGGTCTCGCTGGAATACGACTCCCGGCACGCGGAGGTGGCCACCCGCAACATCGCGCGGGCCGGCCTGGAGAAGCTGGTCGAGGTGCGGGTGGGCCCGGCGCTGGAGTCGCTGCCCAAGCTGGCCGACGAGAACCCGGCCCCCTTCGACCTGGTGTTCATCGACGCCGACAAGGCCAACAACCCGCACTACGTGGAGTGGGCGCTCAAGCTCACCCGCGAGGGCAGTCTGATCATCGTCGACAACGTCGTCCGGGGCGGCCGCGTCGCCGACGCCACCAGCACCGCCCCGGACGTCCGGGGCACCCGCACCGCCATCGAACTCATCGGCAGCCACCCGAGGTTGAGCGGCACCGCGGTCCAGACGGTGGGCGGCAAGGGCTACGACGGGTTCGCCCTGGCGCGGGTGCTGGCGTGACCAGCTGAGGTTTACGCCTCGTGGTAGAAGCCGACGTTGACGCTGCGCGGGGCGGTGCGGTCGTGGATGACGATCTCGCCGCTCCCGCCCCGGGGCAGCGCCACGGTGCCGCCGTAGGCCAGGGGCTGGGCGTACTCGCCGACCGTGAGGCGGACCTCGGAGGACGGGTCGGGCTGGGAGCCCTGGAGCCAGGTCACCTGCCAGGTGCCCTCGGGGCCGCAGAGGAACTCCAGGTGGACGCGGGAGACGAACAGCCAGTCGTCGGGCGTCGCCAGCCGGCACACGGACCTGTCGCGGCCGACCCGCAGCAGGGCACCCGGCTCGCTGGGCGCGTCGGCCATGAGCATGCCGGCCGTGGCACCCTCCTCCGCCGCGGAGACGGCGGCCATGGTGAGTTCGAGCACGTGGCGCTCCTTCTGAAGTGTGCTCGTGGAGCACGGTCCTGACAGTCCTTGTACAGCCGCCGCATGATAAATCGCCCGGCCCCGGCACGTCCGGCACAATGGGCTCATGACCGAGCGAAAGCCACCCGGAGTTCCGTTCGAGTCCTGGGTCGACAAGCAGATCCGCGATGCCGAGAGCCGCGGTGAGTTCGCCCAACTCCCCGGCGCGGGCAAGCCGTTGCCCGACGGTGACGACACGACGTACGACGAACTGTGGTGGATCAAGCGGAAGATGGCCCGCGAGGGCCTCTCCGTCCTGCCGCCGACCCTCGCCCTGCGCAAGGAGGCCGAGGACACCCTCGCGGCGGCCCTGGAGGCACCCACCGAGCGGATCGTCCGCAAGCTGATCGAGGACGTCAACGTCAAGATCCGCGAGGTCATGTTCAAGCCGCCGCCCGGCCCCCCGCTGGGGATGAAGCCGTACGACGTCGAAGAGGTCGTAGGCCGGTGGCGGGAGGGCCGGGCGGCGGCCGAGTAGCTGGTACGGGCTGTTTTAGAGGTACGGGTTTCAGAGGCGCAGCAGCCGGTCCGTGAGCTCGCGGTAGTCGCGCAGGGCCAGCCGGAGCTGTTCGGTGTCGGAGCTGCTCGCGGGCTTGCCGTCGCCGGCCTCCGCGGCCTGCCAGGACCTGCGCAGGGTGCGGCGGCGCTGGGTGACCGCCTCGGTGAAGCGGGCGGCGGCTTCCTCCAGCACGTGGTCGGCCTCCTCCACGGCGTGCTTCGGGCCGTCCACGAAGTCGGCCACGGCGTGCTGGAGCCGGGCCGAGAGCTTGTCGGACTCCTCGTGCGGGAGGAGCCGGGTGCCGTGGGCGCCCCGGTTCTCCTCGGAGCCGTGGCTCTGCTCCGAGCCGGTGACCAGCGGTGCCGCGTCGCCGGAGGTCCCGGAGGGGCCGTGGCTGCCCGGGGTGCCCGGCCGGTCGGGGGTGCTGTCGCGGCCCGGGCCCTCGGCGGGTGCGCCGCCCAGGTTGCCCGGCACCTCACGGCCACCGCGCCCTGTGGTGCCGGTGTCCGCGCCGGTCCTGCCGGTCTCCGGCACCGACTCGCGGCGTGCCGCGGTCGGCGGGTCCACCGCCGGGTCGTGGCCCGGGGGTGTCGCGGGGACCGCGGACCTGCCCCTGTTCCGTCCGTCGCGCGGGGCGCCCTCGGCGTCCGGGCCGGTCGTCGCGTCCGTCATGTCGCTCAACTCCCCTTCGCATGGCGCCTGGTGATTCCCCACGGCAGGTGGGCGCGGCCGTTGTCACGGGTGCGCGTCCGGTCGCCGCCGGTCCTTTCGGTGGTCTCGGCCGACTCGCGGGACTCCGCCCCGCGCTCCCGGCCGTGGCCACGGTCGTCCCGGTGCCGGGACGGGCCCACGAGCTCCTCGAACAGGGCCCGGGCCTCCACCATGGCCTCGCGCAGTTCCTCGGTTCCGGCCCGGCCGTCGCCGTCCTGGCCCGCGCCCGGCGCGCCCGCCCGGGCGACCTGGTGCACGCGCCGGTAGCCGTGCACGTGGTGCGCGTGGTGCACGGACAGCGCCGAGAGCTGCTCCTCGTACCGGCCGCCGTCGGGGAAGCCCCGGGCGCCGGCCAGCTCGGCGAGCAGCCGGTCCGCCTCGGCCACGGCCTCGCGCGGCGAGTCGACGAAGCGCTCCTGCGCGGCGGTCCAGCGGGCCTCGTACTGCTCGCGCTGCGCGGGCTCCAGGGGCCGTTCGCGCAGCGATCCGTGCCGCTCCACGCGCTCGGCGAGCTCGTGCTCGGCGGCCTTGGTGTCCCCGTCGTGCCGGGCCACGGCACGGTCGTACTCGGGCCCGAACCGCCGCTTCAGGCCGGGGCCGCCGGGGCCGCGCCGGGCACGCAGCATGAGGACGGCCGCGATGAGGACGACGGCCGCCACGATCACGATCAGAGCGATGATCACGCCTGTGGACATGAGTGCCTTCCGGGTTCTGTACCCAACCGGCTTTCCGTACGGGCCGGTTCTCCGACCGGGTAGCCCGCGCGCCGGTCCTCAAACGGTCTCCGCATTCGTGGCGAGGGCGTGTCGATCCGGGACGGACCCGATCGACGCAGGGGTGAGGAAGCCCCGAGGGGCATCGAGCACACCATCGCTGACCTGGAGGTCGTCATGAGTGAGGTCGTAGCACAGCTGTCCGTTTCGCTGGACGGGTACATGGCAGGTCCGGACTCCGGCCGCGAGCACCCGCTGGGCATCGGCGGGGAGCGGCTGCACCGGTGGGTGTTCGGGCTGCGGTCCTGGCGCGCGGAGCAGGGGCTGCCGGGCGGGAAGAGCGGTCCGGTGGACGAGCTGATGGCCGCCTGGGTCTCCCGGCTCGGCGCCGTGGTCATGGGGCACGGCATGTACATCACCGGCGAGACCCCGTGGGGCGAGAACCCGCCCTTCCACATGCCGGTCCACGTCGTGACCCACCATCCCCGCGAGACCCTGGTGAAGGAGGGCGGCACCAGTTTCCGCTTCGTCACCGAGGGCCCGGAACAGGCGCTCGCCCTGGCCCGGGAGGCGGCCGGGGACAAGGACGTGTCCCTCGCGGGCGGGGCCGACCTGGTGCAGCAGTTCATCCGGGCGGGATGGCTGGACGAGCTGTGGCTGCACATCGTCCCCGTGCTCCTCGGCGGCGGCCGGCGGCTCCTGGACGAGGTCGCGGACGAGCTCGTCGAGTGGCGCAAGACCGAGGTGCTGGACACGCCCGAGGCGACCCATATTCGGTTGCGCACGACGTAGAGCCGCTTCCGACAATGTGCCCATGAGCACCTGGACCGTCGCCCCGGAACCCTACGACTCCCCCGTGGCCGCCGCGCTCTGGCGGGCGTACTACACGGAGGTCAGCGACCGCTACTACCTGCTGCACGAAGGGCGCCGGACCGACCCGGACGAGCTGGAACGGGAGATCGCCGCCCAAACCGGTGCCGAACTCACCCCACCCCGCGGGCAGCTGCTGGTCGGCCGCTACGGCGGCGAACCTGCGGGCACGGCCGGCGTACGGCTCCTGCCGGACGGGCGCGCCGAGCTCACCCGGGTCTTCGTGCGGGAGGAGACGCGCGGCCGGGGCGGCGCCGCGCTCCTCGTCCGGGCCGCCGAGGACGCCGCCCGCGCCCTCGGGGCCACCACCCTGATCCTCGACACCCGCGCCGACCTGGCCGAGGCCCGCGCCCTGTACGCCCGCCTCGGCTACGAGGAGACCCCGCCCCACAACGCACAGCTCTACGCCGACCACTGGTTCCGCAAGCATCTGGGGTGAAGCGGGGGCGGGGGCCTCGGGCGAGCGGGGAAAGGGCTCAGGAGCGGGTCACGTGGGGCGGGCCGGGCGGGTTGCCGGGCGGCCGTCGTGGGGGCGTTCCGCGGTCGAGCCGCAGAGGTCGCGGTTGAGGTCCTTGACCAGGTGGGCGAGGTCGGTGGGGCGGGTCGGGTCCCACCAGTCGCCGAGCAGCTCCGCGAGGGACTCCTCGCGGGCCAGGGCCAGGCGGTCGGCGACCACGCGGCCCTCGTCGGTCAGGACGAGGTCCAGGCCCTCGCGGAGGGCGAGGCGCCGCTCCTCGACCTGGCGGGCCGCCTCCATGATCACGGTCAGCGGCACGGCGCTGCGCTCGGCGAGCACGGCCGGCTCGGAGCGGCCGTACCTCCTGATCCGCAGCAGCAGCCAGCTCGCGGCGGGGAGGAGGTCGTAGCCGGCCCGCTCGGTGATCGTGCGGTAGATCTCGCGGCGGCCCTCCCGGGTGCCGAGCACGGACAGCGCCCGGCACACCTCGTCGTACGACGAACGCTGCACCGGGTTGCTGGCGAGGGTCTCGGTGACGTCCGGTGCCGTGACGGAGCCGCGCAGCCGGTCCTCCTTGAGGAACCAGGCCAGGACGAACCCGAGGAGGGCGACCGGAGCGGCGTACAGGAAGACGTCGGTGATGGCCGAGGCGTAGGCGTCGAGGGCCGGTGGCCTGAGCGCGGCGGGCAGGGCGGCGATGCCGCGCGGGTCCGCCTCCAGGGCGTCCACCGAGACGCCGGGCGGCAGCTGGGCGCCGCGGAAGGCGTCCACCAGCTTGTCGCCGAGGCGGCCCGCGAAGACCGTACCGAAGATCGCGACGCCGAAGGAGGCGCCGATGGAGCGGAAGAAGGTCGCGCCGGAGGTGGCGACGCCGAGATCCTCGTAGGAGACGGCGTTCTGCACGATCAGGACGAGGACCTGCATGACCAGGCCGAGGCCCAGGCCGAAGACGAAGAAGAAGCCGCTCATCTCGGCGGTGGAGCTGTGCGCGTCGAGCTGGTGCAGCAGGAGCAGGCCGAGCGTGGTGACGGCGGTGCCGGCGACCGGGAACACCTTCCAGCGGCCGGTGCGGCTGACGATCTGCCCGGACAGCGTCGACGACAGCAGCAGACCGAACACCATCGGCAGCATGTGCACGCCCGACATGGTCGGGCTCACGCCCTGGACGACCTGGAGGAAGGTCGGCAGGTAGGTCATCGCGCCGAACATCGCGAAGCCGACGATGAAGCTGATCACGGCGGAGAGGGTGAAGGTGCGGATCCGGAACAGCTTGAGCGGGAGGACCGGCTCGGCGGCCCGCCGTTCCACGGCCACGAACGCGACGGCGAGGACGACGCCGAGGACCGCGAGGACGATGATCTGGGGCGAGGCCCAGGCCCAGGTGGTACCGCCGAGGGAGGCCACGAGGACCAGGCAGGTGGCGACGGAGGCGATGAGGAAGGTGCCGAGGTAGTCGATGACGTGCCGCTCGGACTTGCGGGGGATCCGCAGCACCGTGGCGATCACGGCGAGCGCGACGACGCCGATCGGGAGGTTGACGTAGAACACCCAGCGCCAGCTGAGGTGCTCGGTGAAGAGCCCGCCGAGGAGCGGGCCGAGGACGCTGGTCGCGCCGAAGACGGCACCGAACAGGCCCTGGTAGCGGCCGCGGTCGCGCGGCGGGACGAGATCCCCCACGATCGCCATGGACAGCACCATCAGCCCGCCGCCGCCCAGTCCTTGAAGTGCCCTGAACCCGATCAGCTGCGGCATGTTCTGTGCCATGCCGCACAGCGCGGAGCCGATGAGAAAAATCACGATCGCGATCTGGAACAGCGTCTTTCGGCCGTACTGGTCTCCGAGCTTGCCCCACAGCGGGGTCGCCGCGGTCGAGGCGAGCAGGTACGCGGTGACCACCCAGGACAGGTGGTCCAGGCCGCCGAGCTCGCTGACGATCGTGGGCAGGGCCGTCGACACGATCGTCTGGTCGAGGGCGGCGAGCAGCATCCCGAGCAGCAGCGCGCCGATCGAGACGAGGACGTTTCCGGGGACGTGCGCGTCCCTCGCCTCTCCTGTGTCTCCCACAGTCTCCGTCTTAGCGCGCGCGTCGTCGGCCATGAAGACCTCCCGGGGTCTCGGTCCAGGTTCCATCGTGGTCGGTGTGACCAGTTATGGCCTGTCGAGTCCTGTCGGAACCCGGGATTCCGGGGGCGTGCGGCGGAAGCTGTGGAGAAGATCTGCATAATCTCTGGAGTTCGCGAGGGGAGTCGCGGAGCCCGAGAGGAGGGGACGAACACATGAGCGAGCCTGTAAACCGGCCGACCGCACACCTGTGCCCGGAGTGCGGCACACCCAGAGCCGCCGACAACAGCCCCTCCTGCGACTGCACCCGCCGCGCCTCCGACGCCCTCCAGGCCACCCGCACCACGGAAGCGGCAGCGGCGGAGGACTTCGATCCGCTCCGGATCCGGCCTTACGTGGACCTACCGGCCGGGGCCGGCCAGACCGCTCCGGAGGCCGCGTACGACCACATGGACTCCGGGGGCGAGAACGGCCACCTCGACGCCGGGGGCGAGTCCGACCACCCTGACGTGGAGCGAGGGGGTGCTCGGGCCGGCCTGAAGCCCGACGGCGAACGTCCCGGTCCGAGGCCCGGGGGCCTTGGGGATCCCGGCGCGCCCGGCGACTCCGGCGCGCCCCGCAGGTCCGGCTTACCTCGCAGGTCCGGTGCGTCTGGCAGCTCCGGCATGTCCGGCGGCCCCAGCGTGTCCGGCCGCCTCAGCGAACCCAGTGGCCCCGGAGTACCCGGCAACTCTGGCCTGCCCGACGGCCCCAAGGTGCCCGGCGCACCCGGTGGGCCCGGTGGGCCCGGTGTGGCGGATGTTCCGCACGCCGAGGCCACCATGTCGCTGCGGGCCGTCGCCTCCGAGGTGCCGGTCGGCCGATCGGGTGGGTCTTCTGGGGCGACGGGAGCCCCGTCGGCTGACGCGTCCCGCACCGCGCCCCCGACCGCACCGCCCACCGCGAACGCCACCGCCCCGCTGCCGCGCATGGGCGCCGACACCGGAACGCCCGCCACGGCCCCGGCACAGCCACGCCCCGGCGACGACGCGGAGCGCACCGTCGCGCTTCCGCGCGCGGAGAGCGCCCCCGGGTCGTACGCCACGGGCGCGACCACGCGCACGCCCACGGCACGGCCACGCCCCGGATTCGACACGGACCCCACCACGGCGATCCCACGCCCCGGCGCCGCCATGACGCGCCCTCACGCCACACAGGCGCACCCCCGCGCCAACACCACCACGCTGCCGCGCATGGACGCCACCGCCCCGTTACCCACCGTCGACGCGACCGCCGCACAGCGCCGTCCAGGTGCCGGCCCGGCGGTCGTGGCGGCCGACCGTCACGAGCTGAGCGGGTTCGAGACGGCGGTGGAAGAAGGGGACGAGCCGCACACCCGACGGCGCCGCAGGGCTCTGCTCGGGGTCGGCGGAGCCGTCGTCGCGGTCGTCGCGGCGGCCGGGCTGGCGAGTGGGCTGTTGGCGTACGAGTCGCCGTCGCGGGACGGGGCGCCGCCGAAGGACGTACGGGCGGCCGTGCCGGAGGTGTCGGAGAGCGTGACGGACGGGTCCCCGGCCCCGGAGACCGCGTCCGCGCCCCCGACGTCCGCGCCGCCGCCCCCGACGGCCGACGCGAGCCCCTCCCCCTCCGCGTCGCCCTCCCCGTCCGCGTCCAGCGCCTCGCCGAGCCCGTCCAGGTCGGTGGAGCCGACGCCGGCCCCGACGAGTTCGGCGGCCGGTGCCGAGGCGGGCGCCGGTGCGGCGGCGAGTGACGCGGGCCGCCAGAACGGTCCCGTGCTGCGCCCCGGCGACAAGGGCCCCGAGGTGGCCGAACTCCAGCAGCGCCTGAGCCAACTGCGCCTCTACGACGACGAGATCGACGGCGAGTTCACCAGCGAGGTCGAGAAAGCCCTGCGCACCTACCAGGGGGCCCGCAACGTCGGCACGGACAACCTCGGGGTGTACGACCAGGAGACCCGCACCGCGCTGGAGGCGGAGACCACGGAACCGTAGGCGACAGCTCAGGAGGCGGGCGGTTCGATCTCCCCCGCGAAGACGATGAGCTGGTCGATGAGGCTGCGCCGCAGATGGACGACGTCCGTGCCCGCCAGGCGGGGGCCGCCGTCCGGTGTGGTGAAGACCCACTGGTAGCGGGCCCACTCGTCGGGCATGTCCACCGCCGAGCAGCGCACCATCGTGCCGGTCCCCGCCGGATGGCGCCGGATGTCCAGCACGAACCGCTCGACCGCCTCGATCCCCTCGCTGCGGCCCAACGGCCCCCAGAAGACCACGTCAGAGGTCAGCGCCTGGGAGAGGAGCGCGGTCACATAGCCGTCGTCGGAGGCGTTGAACGCGGAGATGAACGTGTCGATCGCGGACCGCGCGGTCTCTTCCTGCATGCACCAGTAATACCAGCCGCCCACCAGAACGCACCGGTACGCCCCGACGGTTGACCGAGCGCCGGCTCAGATGGACACCCCGCCCACCGATGGACACCCCGCCCACCGACGTGCGGCCCGCTAACCGATGTGCAGCCTGATCGTCCCGTCCCCCGCGTCCTCCACCCGTACCTCCGTCAGGTCCGTCACGACCACGTCAGGCCCATGGACCCCGGCACGCGGACCGACGCCCACCACCCGCATCCCCGCGGCGCGTCCCGCGGCGATGCCCGCGCCGGAGTCCTCGAAGACCACGCAGTCGGCGGGGGCGACGCCCAGTTCGGCGGCGCCCTTGAGGAAGCCCTCGGGGTCGGGCTTGCTGGCGCCGACGGATTCGGCGGTGATCCGGACCTCGGGCAGGCCGAGCCCCGCGGCGGCCATCCGCGCGGTGGACAGCGGGACGTCGGCGGAGGTCACCAGGGCGTGCGGCAGGCCGTGCAGGGAGGCGAGGAACTCGGCGGCGCCCGGGACCGTGACGACGCCGTCCATGTCGGCGGTCTCCTCGGCGAGCATCCGCGCGTTGTCGGCGTGGTTCTGCTCCATGGGGCGGTCGGGCAGCAGCAGGGCCATGGAGGCGTGCCCCTGGCGGCCGTGGACGACCTTCATGACCTCGTCCGGGTCCAGCCCGTGCCGCTCGGACCAGCGCCGCCAGCAGCGCTCGACGACGGCGTCGGAGTTGACGAGCGTGCCGTCCATGTCGAGCAGGAGGGCGCGGGCGGTGAGCACGGCGGTGGCCGTCATCGGCAGCTCCAAGACCAGGGGCGTAGGGGTGGGCCCGGGGGAACAAGGTGGCCCCGCCCGCCGGTCAGGGAAAACAGGCGGGAACCACTTTGTTCCCCCACGGTACAAAACCGGACCCCCTTTGCGCCACCGTCTCCCGAAACAGTTCACTCACCGTTCAGGTCGACCGGCCGGGCCGGAGGCCCTCGCCACGCCGAGGACCGCCTCCGGGCCGCCCGGCCCCGCCTCACCCGGCCACCGCCTCCCACAGACTCCACACCCCGAGGCCCAGCATCAACAGCGCCGCGACCTTGGTGATGAGCTTGAGCGGCACCCGCTTCATCAGGGCCTTCCCGCCCACGATCCCGAGCCCGGCCACCGCCCACAGCGCCAGCACCGCGCCGAGCCCGACGGAGAGCGGATCGTCGTAGCGGGCCGCGAGGTTCGCCGTCATGATCTGGGTCAGATCACCGAACTCGGCGACCAGGATGAGCATGAACCCGGATCCGGCGACCTTCCAGAAGGACTGGTTCTCGGGCCGGCGGACCTCCTCCTCGTCCTCGTCCTTCTTCATGAGCAGCACGGCCGCGCCGCCCAGGAACAGCACGCCGGTGACGGCGTGCACGATCTGCTGCGGCAGCAGCGTCAGCACGCTGCCCGCCGCCACGGCGAGCGCGACATGCAGCGCGAAGGCGGCGGCGACGCCGGCGAAGACGTAGGAGGCGCGGTAGCGGGTGCCGAGGACGAGGCCGGCGAGGGCGGTCTTGTCCGGCAGCTCGGCGAGGAAGACGACGCCGAAGACGAGCGCCGTCACGGTGATACTGATCAAGGTTCCTCAATCGGTCGGGGACTGCCCCACCGAGAGTGCTGAGCCTTCGAAAAAGACACCTCGGCAGGGCAGCACACGGTCAGTGCACTGCTTGCCGAAGGTCTCGCTGGCCGACCCACGTCACGCGGGCCCGCCTCCGGGCGCCGGCTCAGACGAGCTGAGCAGTATGTCGACGGTCCGGCGAAGAGCTACTCCCCTTCAACTCCGACCATCGTACGTGATCGTTTCGCCGTAAACCTTGTCGCGAACCTTATCGTGTCATGTACACGTCACTAGTTTCTTACCGAACGCACATCTCACCGCAACGCGACACGGCGAGCATTCTCACGCTCGCGCTCCAACACCCCCGCCCTCGAAGGAGTTCGCATGCCGAAGTTCTACGCGCGTCGACGGCTCAGCATACTCGCCGCCTTCACCGGTCTCATAGCCTCGGTCGGGCTTTTCAACGGCCCGACCGCCTCCGCCGCCCTGCCCACGCCGGTCAGCGCCGCCACCGCCCGTACCTACCTCGCCTCGCTCACCGTGGCGACCGAGGACCGCACCGGCTACAACCGTGATCTCTTCCCCCACTGGATCACCCAGTCCGGCGCCTGCAACACCCGTGAGGTCGTCCTCAAGCGCGACGGCACGAACGTCGTCCAGGACTCCGCCTGCGCGGCCACCAGCGGCTCCTGGTACTCCGTCTACGACGGCGCCACCTGGACCGCCGCCTCCGACGTCGACATCGACCACCTCGTGCCGCTGGCCGAGGCCTGGGACTCCGGCGCAGACGCCTGGACCACCGCCCGCCGCCAGTCCTTCGCCAACGACCTGACCCGCCCGCAGCTCATCGCGGTCACGGACAACGTCAACCAGGCCAAGGGCGACCAGGACCCCGCCACCTGGATGCCGTCGGTCACCTCCTACCGCTGCACCTACGTCCGCGCCTGGGTGCAGGTGAAGTACTACTACGACCTCACCGTCGACTCGGCCGAGAAGAGCGCGCTGACGAGCTACCTCAGCAACTGCTGAGCCGCGGCAGCGATTCCTGAGCCGCATCAGCAACCGCTGGGCGGCCTGACCAAGTCGTGATCTCCCGGAACCTCCCCGCTGACCTCCGTCGTTCCGTACCGTACGGGGCGACGGAGGACCGATGAAGGCGGGCGATGAGGTGGCGGGACTGCGGCTGGGACCACTGCTGAGGTATGCCGACGGCTCGTCCGCGACCGTATGGGTCGAGGCGAGCCGTCCGTGCGCCGCCGAGGTGCGGTGCGCGGACGGCTCCGGCGGCGAGACGCGCACCTTCCAGGTGGAGGGCCACCACTACGCCCTGGTCCCGGTGACCGGGCTGACCCCGGGCACCTCGCAGCCGTACGAGGTGTTCCTCGACGGCACCCGCGTGTGGCCGCTGCCCGACTCGCCGTTCCCGCCGTCCGTCATCCACACCCGCGCCGAGGGGGACGCCGTCCGGGTCGCCTTCGGCTCCTGCCGCTGGGCCGCCCCGCCGGCCGGTGAGCCGGACCCGGTCGGCCCCGACGCCCTGGACACCCTGGCGGCCCGGATCGCGGCCGACCCGGAGGGCGAACGGCCGGACGTGCTGCTGCTGTTGGGCGACCAGGTGTACGCCGACGAGACCTCGCCCGCGACCCGCCGCTGGCTGGCCGCCCGCCGCGACCTGAGCGACCCGCCGGGCAACGAGGTCGCGGACTACGAGGAGTACACCCACCTCTACTACGAGTCCTGGCTCGACCCCGAGGTGCGCTGGCTGCTGTCCACCGTGCCCAGTTGCATGATTTTCGACGACCACGACGTAGTTGATGATTGGAACACCTCCGCCGCCTGGGTCGAGGACATGCGGGCCACCGGCTGGTGGCAGCAGCGGGTGCTCAGCGGCCTGATGTCGTACTGGGTCCACCAGCACCTGGGGAACCTCTCCCCCGCGTCCCTGGCCGCCGACCCGCTCTACGCCGCCGTACAGGAGACGCCGGACGGCACCGACGTGCTGCGCGCCTTCGCCGCCGAGGCCGACGTCGACCCCGCCTCGGTGCGCTGGAGCTACCGGCGCGACTTCGGCCGCGTCCGGCTGCTGATGGTGGACACCCGGGCGGCCCGCGTCCTGGACGAGCAGAGCCGCGCGATGCTCGACCCGGGTGAGGCCAAGTGGCTGCGCGAACAGGCGCTGGAGGAGCCCGGTTCCTACGACCATCTCCTCATCGGCACCTCCCTGCCCTGGCTGCTGCCGAACCTGGTGCACGACGCCGAGGCGTGGAACGCGGCCCTGTGCCGGGGCGAGAAGGGCGCCCGCTGGGCCCGGTTCGGGGAGGATCTGCGACGCCGGGCCGACCTGGAGCACTGGGCGGCCTTCCCGGCGTCCTTCGAGGCGCTGGCGTCGCTCATCGCCGAGGCGGGGTCGGGCCCGCAGGCGCCGGCGACGATCCTGGTGCTGTCCGGGGACGTGCACCACGCGTACGTGGCCGAGCCGGAGTGGCGGACGCGTTCGACGGCACCGGACGCCCGCGTCTACCAGCTGACCTGCTCCCCCGTCCACAACTCCATCCCGCTGTCGATAAGGCTCGGCTTCCGCTTCGGCTGGAGCGGGGTGGCCCGCGCCCTCGGGCGGCGCTTCAGCGCGCACGGCGACTGCTCGCCGCCGCCGGTCGACTGGCGCCGGACAGGCGGTCCATGGTTCGGCAACCAGCTCATGACACTGACCCTGCGCGGGCGTTCGGCGCTGCTGCGACTGGACCAGGCGAAGGAGCGGAAGGGCGCCAGGCCGCATCTGGTGAAGGTCGCCGAGTCCGAACTTGCCCGCTGATCACCCTGTTACGACCGTTTGTTGCGCCCGTGGCACGGGATGCTCGTGAGGCATCCCACAGTCCGGTGCCCCCGGGCTCGGCACCCTCCCCTCCCGACGGCATGATGAGGCGGACCGTCCGCTTCCGGGGCAGGCCCGGGGACGGCGAGCCGCCCCCACGCACCCCCATGCCCGGGAGTAAGACCCTTGCCCGTACCGCCCCCGGCCCCTGTGCCCGTCGCCGTCGCCCTGGTCGGCGCCGGGCCGCGCGGCACCGGCGTCCTGGAACGCCTCTGCGCCTCCGCGCCCGACCTCCTGCCGCCCGGCGCCCGCCTGACGGTCCACGTCGTCGACCCGGCGCCGCCCGGACCCGGCCGGGTCTGGCGCACCGCACAGTCGGCCGAGCTGCTGATGAACACCGTCGCCTCGCAGGTGACCCTGTTCACCGATGACAGCGTGGACTGCTCGGGACCGGTCCGGCCCGGCCCCAGCCTCCACGAGTGGGCGGGCGGCACGCTGAGCCCGGACGCGTATCCGACGCGTGCCGAGTACGGCCGGTATCTGGAGTGGGTGTTCGCGCGGACCGTGCGCGAGGCGCCGCCGGGGGTGCGCGTCGAGACGCACGCGGCGCGCGCGGTACGGCTCGACGACGACCCCGACGACCCCGGCGGCCCCGACCGCCCCGAGGGCCCCGGCGGCCTCCAGACGCTCACCCTCGACGACGGCCGCGTCTTGTCCGGACTGTCCGCCGTGGTCCTCGCGCAGGGTCATCTGCCCGTGGTGCCCGACCCGCCCCTGCGGCGGCTCGCCGCCCACGCGGAGCGGCACGGGCTGCGCCATGTGCCGCCCGCCAACCCCGCCGACGTCGACCTGTCCGCCGTAGCGCCGGGGGAACCGGTGCTGTTGCGCGGGCTGGGGCTCAACTTCTTCGACCACATGGCCCTGTTGACGACCGGCCGCGGCGGACGCTTCGTCTCCGCCGCCCAGGGCCTGCGGTACATACCCTCCGGCCGTGAGCCGCGGCTGTACGCCGGTTCGCGGCGCGGGGTCCCGTACCAGGCGCGCGGCGACAACGCGAAAGGGCCCTACGGCCGTCACTTCCCTCGCGTCCTCACCGACGACGTGATCGCCCGCTTCCGCAAGCGCGCCGACAACGGCGAGGCGCCCGACTTCCTCACGGAGATATGGCCGCTGGTGGCGAAGGAGGTGGAGACGGTCTACTACGAAGTCCTCCTGGGCGCACCGGACTTCGCGGACCGCTTCCTGGCCACCGCGCACGGCGGTCCCGAAGAGGCCGCCGTACTGGACGAGTTCGGGGTGACGCGGACCGGGCGCTGGTCCTGGGAGCGGATCTCCCGGCCGTACGCCGGACAGGTCTTCCCGGATCCGGCCGCCTGGCGGGACTGGCTGCTCGCGCACCTGCGCGAGGACGCGACCCAGGCGGCCCTCGGCAATGTCGCCGGGCCTCTGAAAGCGGCCCTGGACGTGCTGCGCGACCTGCGCAACGAACTGCGGCGGATCGTCGACCACGGCGGGCTGGCCGGCGCCTCCCGGCGGGACCATCTGGACCGCTGGTACACCCCGCTCAACGCCTTTTTGTCCATCGGCCCGCCCCGGCGGCGCGTCGAGGAGCTGGCCGCGCTGGTGGAGGCCGGTGTGGTGGAGGTGCTCGGGCCGCGCCTGGAGGTCTCGGAGACGGCGGGGGCGTGGGTGGCGCGCTCCCCCGAGGTGCCGGGGTCCGCCGTACGCGTGACGACTCTCGTGGAGGCGCGTCTGCCGGAGCCGGATCTGCGGCGGACGGCCGACGCGCTGCTCGGCGGGCTGCTGGAGCGGGGGCAGTGCCGACCGCACACGGTCGACGGGTACGAAACGGGCGGACTGGACGTGACGGGGCGGCCTTATCACCTGAAAGACCGTCAAGGCCGGGCACATCCGCGGCGGTTCGCCTTCGGGGTGCCGACGGAGGGAGTGCACTGGGTGACCGCGGCGGGGGCCCGGCCCGGTGTGGATTCGGTCATGCTTTCGGACGCCGATGCGGTGGCGAGAGCCGTTCTACGTGCGGTTACCTCAGAGGCTGGTGAGCAAAGGGTGGCGAATCCGTGGCCGAATGTTGAACTTGAAAGCGTTACTTAGGGCAACCTAACGTGGGTTACTCATCGGTTTCGTCCCCGCCCGGCCCGTATTCCGGGCCGGCCCGACCGAAGGAGTACCCCCCACATGACTGGACGTCTCAACAGCGCCCAGCCCTATGTGCTCGGCCTTTTCCGCATCGTGGTCGGACTGCTCTTCGCCTGCCACGGCGCCGCCTCGCTCTTCGGCCTCCTCGGAGGCGCCGACGGCAACGGCGGCACGGTCGAGACCGGCACCTGGCCCGGCTGGTACGCCGCCGTGATCGAGCTCGTCGGCGGCACCCTCGTCCTGCTCGGCCTGGGCACCCGGGCCGCCGCGTTCATCTGCTCGGGCGCAATGGCCTACGCCTACTTCAAGGTGCACCAGCCGACCGGCCTGTGGCCGAAGGAGAACAGCGGCGAGGGCGCCGCGATGTTCTGCTGGGCCTTCCTGCTGCTGGTCTTCACCGGCTCCGGCGCGTTCGGCCTGGACCGGCTGTTCGCCAGGCGCTCCGCCCCGGCGGGCGAGCGGTCCCCGCAGCACACACCGGTGACCGCCTGACCCGTACGGCCACGACAGGCGGCGCCCGTCCCCACCCGCTCACCCGGGGGCGGGCGCCGTCCCGTGTCACGCGGTGCCGGCGACCCAGCCGAACGGCACGGTGAAGCAGGCGACCCGGGCCCCCTTGCTCCCCGGCTCGTCGTGGAGCACGACGGAGGAGGCCTCACCCCGCCGGAAGCCCCAGGAGTGGTGGGCCCGCGCGGTGCCCGAGCCGTGGCCGTCGGCGGTGAAGTCGAGCCAGACCTCGTTCTCGGCGGTGACGTGGTGCGGGTCCGCCGACGGCTCGTGCTGGTAGTGGCCGCCCGCGGCGGCCGGGTCGGCCGCGCAGGGCTTCTGGTGCACATGGACGCCGTAGCTGTGCCCGGGCCGCAGGCCCTTCGTCCGCAGTCCGACGGTCGTCGCGCCGCCCAGGCCCGTGCGCTGGGCCACCTCGATCCACGCGCCCGCCGGGACCAGCTCCCTGTCGTACGTCACCGCCGCCGAGGGCACGAAGGCCTCCGGCGGCGCGAACCTGGCGTCCGTCCGCATCCGGTAGCCGTGGGAGTCAGGGGGGTCATGGGGGTCATGGGCACCGCCGCCCGCGAGTACGGCCGCCGCGACGGCTGCGGCGCCCATGGATATTCCAGCCAGCATGATCAGCACCGTTCCTGAGGTCGTGGTTCCCGAGGTCGTGGGGAGGAGCGGGCCGGGGTGGCTCGCCCCCGTTCCGTGCTACGGGACATCCGCCCCCGCCGCCCTCCGGAGCACTGCAGCCGGGTGAACACGCTGTGCCGAAGACACGAGCCCCCGGTGAATGCGCTGTCATACCCCAGGCGTACGCTGTATGGCTGTTATGGGCCGCTCCCTGCCGCACCCCCGCGACATCGCGGCAGCGCAGTGCGGACCAGCCACGGGGGACGACGGGGAGTCGCGGTGTTCGAGAGTGTGGGGGCGTTGATCGGCAGCCCATGGATCTACGCCATGGTCGCGCTGTCGGTGCTCCTCGACGTGTTCCTGCCGGTGCTGCCGAGCGGCGTCCTGGTCATCACGGCCGCGACGGCGGCGGCCGCGGGATCCGGCGCGGCGACCGGCCAGGTGCCGCACGAAGTACCCGACATCCTGGCCCTCATCCTCTGCGCGACCACCGCGTCCGTGCTGGGCGACCTGGTGGCCTACCGGCTGGCCTGGCGCGGCGGCGAGCGCCTGGACCGCGCGATCGCCCGCTCCCGGCGGCTGCGCACCGCGCAGGAACGTCTCGGCGAGGCCCTCGCGCGCGGTGGCGGCCCCCTCGTCGTCCTCGCCCGCTTCGCCCCCGCCGGCCGCTCGGTCGTCTCCCTCGGCGCCGGCGCCGCGCATCACCGCGCCCGCGACTTCCTCCCCTGGTCCGCCCTCGCCGGCCTCTCCTGGGCCGCGTACAGCGTCGCCCTCGGCTACTTCGGCGCGCACTGGCTGGGCACGTCCTGGTTGGCGACGGGGGTGTCCGTGCTGGCGTTGTTCGGGGCGGGGGCGGGGGCGGCGTATGTCATGCGACGGCGCCCGGAGGCGACGCAAGGGGTACGGGCGTAGAAGGTACGTCTGCGGCTGCGGGCCGGTGGGGGCGGCGTAGGGGGTACGTGTACGGCTGCGGGCCAGTGGGGGCGGCGTAGGGGGTACGTGTACGGCTGCGGGCCGGTGGGGGCTGGTCGCGCAGTTCCCCTCGCCCCTAGGTTGGACCGGTCACCGTTGCTCGCCTGCTCCGCTGCCTCTGCCGTAGCTGCGGGCAATCGTGCCGCTGGGGCGGCACGGGTGGGCGCAGCGGCACCCCGCAAGCGCCGGTGAGCGACACACCCCCCCCGGCACCAGCACCCCGCACCGATCAACCGGCCTTCCTGGCGGACGCCCCCCGCACTTCCAGCCCCGCCAGCAGTTCAGCCGTCGCCTCGGCGATCACGTCGACCGCGTGGTCGAAGACCTCCTGGTTGTGCGCGGCGGGGGCCCGGAAGCCGGAGACCTTGCGGACGTACTGGAGCGCGGCGGCACGGATCTCGTCCTCCGTCGCCTCCTCGGGCAGGACAGGTGGACGAAGCGTCTTGATACTGCGGCACATGCCCCCAGTCTCGCCCCTCGGACCACCACCTGTCCTCCAAAAGGGCCGCCTGCGATGATCGCCGGGACCGACAAGAGGGGAACCCGCATCATGGCGTACGACGAACTCACCGTGGCCGTCCTGGGCCCGGGCGGCACCGGCGGCCTGCTCGCCGCGCTGTTGTCCCGCTCCGGCCACCGGGTGATCTGCCTGGCCGGCGAGAACACGGCCGAGACGCTCCGCAAGGACGGCATCCGGATCCACAGCGCCAAGTTCGGCGACTTCACCGCACCGGTCGAGGCGGACACCGAACTCCGCGAACCGGTCGACGCGTTGGTGATCGCCGTCAAGCACACCTCCCTGGCCGCCGCGCTGGACCGCGTCCCGCCCACCACCCTCGGCGACGCCGTCGTCGTACCGCTCCTGAACGGCGTGGAGCACCCGGCGACGCTGCGCGCCCGCTACCGCCCGGACCGCGTGGCCCCCACCGTCATCCGCGTGGAGTCGACCCGCGTGGCGCCGGGCGTGATCGAGCACGGCAGCCCCTTCGCGGAGATCGACCTCGCGGGCGACGACGTCCCCCGCGACCGCCTCGACGCGCTGGCGGAGGCGCTCACGGCGGCCGGCCCGACCACCCGCGTGCTGCCCGACGAGACGGCGTCCCTGTGGGCGAAGATGTCGTTCCTGGCCCCCTTCGCGCTGCTGACCACGCGCCACGGCCTCCCCCTGGGCGAGGTCCGCACGCGCCACCGCGAGGAACTGACGGCCCTGGTGGAGGAGACCGCCGCCGTCAGCGCCGCGTCCGGCGGCCCGGCCGACCCGGCCCAGGCGCTGGCCCGCTACGACGCCTTCCCGGCGGCCACCAAGTCCTCGATGCAGCGGGACGCGGAGGCGGGCCGCCCGCTCGAACTGGACGCGATCGGCGGCGCGTTGCTGCGGGCGGCCGAGCGGCACGGCGTCGAGGCGCCCGTGACGGCCCGTGTCGTACGGGAGTTGAGGGAGGCCGGGCACTGACCACGGCCCACCGGACAGCGTAGGGTCGCGGCCGTTTTGCCGGAACGGCAACAACGGTCGCGGCGGTCGCGCCCCGCGTCGCAGGATCGCCGTACGAGTCGTGGCACCACCGTCGCGACACCCCCGTACGGAGGAGAGGACGCATGCCGCACCCGGCCCCTCGGCCCACCGATGTCACCCGCCGCCTGATCCCCGGCCCCGCGGGCCGCGTCCACCTGGTGGAGCAGGGGTCCGGGCCACTGGTCCTGCTGGTGCACGGCTTCCCGGAGTCCTGGTACTCCTGGCGCCGCCAGCTGCCCGCCCTGGCCGCCGCCGGGTACCGCGCGGTCGCCGTGGACCTGCGCGGATACGGGCGCTCCTCGAAGCCGGAGGCGGTGGAGGCGTACCGGCTGTCGGAGCTGGTGGCGGACCAGGTCGCCGTCGTGGAGGCACTGGGCGGGGCCCCCGCGGTGGTCGTCGGACACGACTGGGGCGCGACCGTCGCCGCGCACTGCGCGCTGCTGCGGCCCGAGGTGTTCCGCGCGGTCGGCCTGCTCAGCGTCCCCTACACCCCGCCCGGCGGACCGCGCCCCAGCGAGGTCTTCGCCCAACTGGGCGGCGGGACCGAGGAGTTCTACGTCTCCTACTTCCAGGAGCCCGGCCGGGCGGAGCGCGAGATCGAGCCCGACGTACGCGGCTGGCTCGCCGGTTTCTACGCCGCCCTGTCCGCCGACACCCTGCCCGCCCCCGGCGCCCCCGACCCGCACTTCGTGAGCCCCGGCGGCACCCTGCGCGACCGCTTCCCCGCCGCCGACCGCCGCCCGGCCTGGCTGGGCGAGGCCGAACTCGACGTCTACGCCGGGGAGTTCGAGCGCACGGGACTCACCGGCGCGCTCAACCGCTACCGCGCCATGGACCTCGACTGGAAGGACCTCGCCGACCGGGCCGGCGCCCCCGTCACCCAGCCCTCCCTGTTCCTCGGCGGCTCCCTCGACGCCTCCACGACCTGGCTGGCCGACGCGATCGAGGCCTTCCCCACCACCCTCCCCGGGCTGCGCTCCTCCCACGTCCTCGAAGGCTGCGGCCACTGGATCCAGCAGGAGCGGCCGGAGGAGGTCAACCGGCGTCTCGTGGAGTGGCTGGACTCCCTGAACTGACCGGCCGGCGCGGGAGGTCGAGCCGCATCAGGACACGCGGGTGCCCGGCCAGCACGGAGGTGGTGTCGGCGGCGTGGGTGAACCCGGCGCGTTCGAAGTTCCGGCGGATCCCGGCGTACGCCATGGTCAGGTCGACCCTGGCGTCGCCGTTGTCGAGGGGGTACGCCTCGATCGCCGGGGCGCCGTGGGCGCGGGCGAACTCGACGGCGCCGGCGATCAGGGCGTGCGAGATGCCCTGCTTGCGGTGACCGGGGCGGACCCGGACGCACCACAGCGACCACACCGGCAGATCGTCGACGTGCGGGATCCTGCGGCTGCGGGCGAAGGACGTGTCCGCGCGGGGCGCCACGGCCGCCCAGCCGACCGGCTCGTCACCGTCGTAGGCGATCACCCCCGGAGGGGGCTCGGTGCGGCACAGTTCGGCGACGTACTCGCCCCGGGCGGGCCCGCGCAGCTCGTCGTTGAGCCGGGAGGGGATCCGATAGCTCAGGCACCAGCAGACGTTGGCCCCCGGCGACTTCGGGCCGAGCAGCGTACGGACGTCCTCGAAGACCGCAGCGGGGCGCACCTCGATGGTCATGACGCCACGATGCCACGACGGACACCGGGGACGACACGCGAAGCGGACACGTACTGACCTAATTCCCTGCGACGGTCGTCCTGTTGCCGGACACGCCTCGTGCCGGCCGCATGGACGACCGGAAGGATCAGACCATCGTGACTGCCACCACCTCGCCCCAGCCCCCCTCTCAGCTCTCCTCCCAGTCCCCTTCCCAGTCCTCGCCCCAGCCCGCCCTCGCGCCGCACGGCGAGCACGCCGACCTGCTCGCCGCCCTCGCGACCGCCCGGGCCGCCGTCACGCGCACGGTGACCGGGCTCGACGACGAGAAGGCGGGCGAGCGTCCGACGGTCAGCGCGCTGTGCCTGGGCGGGCTGATCAAACACGTCACGTCCATGGAGGAGAGCTGGCTGCGCTTCGTGGTCGAGGGCCCGTCGGCGCTCAGCTACGACCTGCCCGACGGCGTCACCTGGGCCGACATCACCTCCGGCACCGCCCGCGAGATCCCGCAGTGGCTGATCGACCACCAGCGCGGCTTCCGGATGGAGCCCGGCGAGACACTGGCCGACGTCCTGAAGCGGTACGAGGAGGTCGCCGCCCGCACCGAGGAGGTCGTCGCCTCCCTCCCCGACCTGTCGGCGACCCACCAGGTGCCCGCGGCGCCCTGGGGCAGCCCGGCCAGGGTGTACACCGTGCGCCGGGTCCTGACCCACGTCCTCCACGAGACCGCCCAGCACGCCGGGCACGCGGACATCCTGCGCGAGTCGCTCGACGGGAAGACCGCCACGTGACCGTGCTCGGCCCCCGGGCGCTCAACCGCGCCACGCTCGCCCGGCAGTTGCTGCTCGACCGCGCCGACCTGCCCGCCCTGGACGCCGTCGCCCACCTCGGCGGCCTCCAGGCACAGGAACCGCAGGAGCCGTTCGTCGGACTCTGGTCCCGGCTGCGCGGCTTCGAACCCGCGGCCCTGTCGGACCTGCTGACCGGGCGGCGCGTGGTGCGCACCCACCTCATGCGCCGCACCGTCCACCTCGTCACCGCCGACGACGCCCTCGCCTGGCGGGCCCGCCACGACGCCATGCTGCGCCAACGGGTCCTCGGGGTCTACCGCCGCGAGTTCGAGGGCGTGGACCTCGACGCCCTCGCCGCGGCGGGCCGGGCCGTGCTGTCCGACGGCGAGCCCCGCACGATGACGGAACTCACCCGGGCGCTCACCGACCGACCGTCCGGGCCGACCCTGCGGGCCCTCGGCGAGATGCTGGTCTCCGCCCTCGTCCCGATGGCGCAGCTGCCGCCACGCGGCCTGTGGCGCACGAAGGCGGGGGTACGCAACCTCCCCCTGTCCACCTGGCTGGGCCGCGAGATCGACCCGCTGCCGGAAAAGGACGGCGACGGTTCCGATCCCGTGGGCCGGGCCCTCGTCCGGCGCTACCTGGCCGCGTTCGGCCCGGCCGCCTCGGCCGATCTGCGCGCCTGGTGCGGCCTCGCCGGTCTGCCGGCGGCGGTCGCCGCGCTGCGGGACGAGCTGATCACCTTCCGCGACGAGCGCGGCCGGGAACTGCTCGACCTCCCCGACGCACCGCGCCCCGATCCCGACACCCCCGCCCCGGTACGGTTCCTGCCCGCCTTCGACAACGCCCTCCTCGGCTACGACGACCGCGGCCGGATCGTCGACGACGCCCACCGCGGCCTCTCGGTCGCCGGCGCCCGCGTCGTTCTCCTCGACGGCCGCGTCGCCGCCACCTGGACGGTCGAGTCGGACACCGTGACGGTCACTCCCCTGCGCCCCTTCTCCCGCACCGACCGCACCACCGTCGCCGAGGAGGGCCGGGAACTGGCGGAGTTCCTCACCGACGGTGACAGTGACCGCGTACGGATCACCGCGTCTCCCCGCTGAGGACGGAAGGACGGCGGGAGGACAGCGGGAGAACGGGCACCGGAACGGCGGAAAACGGCTGTCGCTCGGCCGGGCGCAGCGCCTAAGTTGCCGCAGGGGCGGGAGGTACGACCACCCGCCCCACCGCGCACGCGACCGGAGCCGGAGAGAGAAACAGATGCCGACTGGACTCATCGCACTGGCCGTCGGCGGTTTCGGCATCGGCCTCACCGAATTCCTGATCGCGGGCCTGCTGCCGCAGGTGGCGTCGAGCTTCGGAGTGTCCGAGGCGGCCGCGGGCGGGCTGATCTCCGGGTACGCGCTCAGCGTCGCGGTCGGTGCGATCGCGCTGACCGCGGCGACGGCACGGCTGCCGCGGAAGCAGGTCCTGGTCGGCCTGGTGGTCCTGTTCGTCCTCGGCAACCTGCTGAACGCGATCGCGACGAACTACCCGGTGATGATGCTCGGCCGGATCGTCGCGGCGCTGTGCCACGGCTCGTTCTTCGGCATCGGCTCCCTGGTCGCACGCGGCCTGGTCGCACCGGAGAAGAAGTCCCGCGCGGTGGCCGTCATGTTCGCCGGCCTCACCGTCGCCAACGTGCTGGGCGTCCCCTTCGGCGCCCTGGTCGGCGAACGCTGGGGCTGGCGCGCCGCCTTCTGGGCGGTCACCGCCATCGGCGTGGTCGCTCTGGCGGGCATCATCGCCCTAGTCCCCGGGACCGCGGGCGAGACGGCACCGGACCACCGGGGCGGACCACTCCCTCCCCACACCCTCCGGGCCCAGATCAGCGCCTTCCGCTCCACCCAGGTCTGGCTGACCCTGACGGCCACCGCCCTCAGCTACGGCGGCATGTTCGGCGCCTTCAGCTACCTCGCCTACACCTTCACCGAGGTCAGCGGCTTCTCCTCGGCCGACGTCGCCTGGCTGCTCATGGTCTACGGCGTCGGCCTGGTCGTGGGCAACCTGATCGGCGGACGAGCGGCCGACCACGACCGTGACCGCGCCCTGCTCCTCGCCCTGACCGGCCTCACCCTCACCCTGGCAGCCTTCGGACTGCTGGCCGGCAACGCCACGGCGTCGGTGATCCTGGTGTTCCTCATGGGCGTCTTCGGCTTCGCCAGTGTGCCCGGCATGATCACCCGCGTCACCGACGCCGCCCACGGCGCGGCCCTCGCCGCCAGCGCCAACGTCTCCGCCTCCAACATCGGCAACGCCCTGGGCGCCTGGGCCGGCGGCCTGGCCATCACCGCCGGCCTCGGCTACACCGCCCCCCTCTACGTCGGTGCCCTCATCGTCCTCGCCTCGGTCGCCGTCATGGCCGTAGCCGCGAAGGGGGCCGGCCCGAAGGAACACCAACCCTCCCCGGTGTCCGCGGAGGCATGACCAGCGTGCTGCTCCTGGCCCTGACGATGGCACCGTTCCTCGCGCCCTGCGTGGTCGTGATCACCGCCGCGGTCCTCGCCCGACGGGGCTACGCACGACCGCCGGGCACCTGGCGACGCCTGCCGGGCGCCGGCACCTGCGTACTGATCGCCGTCATGTCCGGCGCGGCGGCGTTCGGCGCGTACGCGTGGGGAGTGATGTCGGGGTTCTACGTCCTGGACCCGGACCAGCTGTGCGCGTCACGCGGTGCGCCCGGCGACCACATCGTGACCCGGGCGTCGCTGCCGGTCAGCGTCCAATGCGTCACCTCGGACGGCACGGGCACGGAACTGGTCCCGGACTGGGTGAACCCCGTGATCTTCACCGGCCTCACCCTGTTCGCGCTCTCCCTGGTGATCGCGACCGCCTCCGGAGTACGAGGGCGGCGCACCCCGTTCGCATGAACCCCTCGAAGTGACTCGCCACCCAAAATCGAACAGGCGTAGCATTGCCGCCGTGGCTAAGACCTATGACTTTCCAGGGGACCTCCTTGCCGGTCAGGAGGAGCTGCATCAGGTCCGGGCCGAGCTGTCGGCCTTGCTGAAGCGGCTCCCCTGGTCCGTCGAGCCGCTGGACGGCTTCAGCGACGACAACGGCTGGCGCAAGGTGGAACGCCCCGCCTCCCCCGGCTGGACGGCCGACGAACAGGCCGAGGTGGAGAAGCTCCGACAGCGCGAACACGAACTCGCCGTCTTCGTCAGCGGCCACCGCTTCTGGACGGAGGTCGCCACCACGGACCGCGTGGACGCCCGCATGAACCTCAAACACGCCCAGCCCCCACCCCCACCCACCTGACCGCCCCAACACAACGGCCCCCCGGAGCACACTCCGAGGGGCCGACAACCGGTGGGCGCGGACGGTTTCGAACCGCCGACATCCTGCTTGTAAGGCAGGCGCTCTACCCCTGAGCTACGCACCCGAGACGAGTCGACAGCCTACATCGCCCGGGGCACTGCCCCGCAAACCCGTTCGTGGCGACGGTCCGTGACGACCAGGTGCGGGGCGGCTCCGGGGGTTATCCCCACCCCCGATCCGGGAGCGCTCCGGATCCCCCCGTGCCGTCGGGATCCGTACGGTCGAGGTGCGTCATCGAGGCGTCCACGTCGTTCCAGGGGGAGATCATCATGGCCCGTACCGTTCCCGCGCGTGCCGTCGCGGCTGTTGGGGTCGTCGCGGTTCTGGTGGGGGGTGGCACCGCGTGTGGGGTGTCCGCCGGGGACGACAAGGATCCTGAGGAGCGGTCGTTCGCGCTTCAGGGGAGGACGCTGACCGTCGACTCGGACGACTCGGCGCTGGAGATCGTCGCCTCGGGGGACGGTCCGGAGGGGAAGGTCAGGGTGACCCGGTGGTTCCAGGGCACGGTGGCGGTGGGGAAGGACCCGAAGGTGACCTGGTCGTTCGAGGGGGACCGGCTGAAGCTGCGGATGACGTGCTCGGGGGTGGTCGTGGACTGCTCGGCCAAGCACCGGATCGAGGTGCCGCACGGTGTCGCGGTGAAGGTCGAGGACGGGGAGGGCAGTGTGCGGGCGCGGGGTTTCAAGGATCCGCTGGACATCCGTACCGGTGACGGGTCCGTGCGGGTCACCGACACCTCGGGGCCGCTGAGTGTGCGTACCGGTGACGGGTCCGTGCGGGCGGACGTGTCCTCGCGGCAGGTGCGGGCCCGCACGCATGACGGCTCGGTACGCCTCGAACTCCGTGCCGTTCCGGACCTGGTGGAGTCCCGCAGCGGTGACGGTTCGGTGACCATCGACCTGCCGAAGGCGACGTACCGGGTGACCACGAGGACGGGTGACGGCGGGGTGGACGTGTCGGTGCCGCGGGCCGACTCCAGCCCGCATGTCGTGAACGCCCGGACGGGCGACGGCAAAGTCACGGTCCGAACCGCGAACTGACCGGCCCGTGTGTTCGTCCTAAACCGGTGGGAGAATGGACCGGGCAGGACGGATCACAGCACGGGAGAGGGATGTGACGGCGACACCACCGCAGCCGGAATCGCCGTTGGTGCCGCGCGCACACCACCCCGCAGCTCGCGCCCCACGCGCCGGGCGCCCCGCACGGCACGCCCTGCGCGACACCCTCACCCTGGTCACGCTCCCGCTCGTCGTCGCGCTCGCGCTGCCCGCCGCCTTCGCCGGTGGCGGCACCCGGCGCTGGTTCGGCGGGCGGGCGGAGAACCAGCGGGCCGAGGCGCAGGCCGCGAAGGACGCCGCCGCGGCCGCGTTCTACGAGCTGGACACCGCGCAGCGGGATCTGCGGATCTCGATCGAGACCATCACGGCGGTGGACGACTCCCCCGCCGCCCGGCGCGCGGTCGCCGACTTCCAGGCGGTCAGCGCCCGGATCGACGAGGTCAGCCACCAGTACATCCAGGCCGTGGACGCGCACGACCTGGACCGGGACGACCTGGAGGCCTCGGCCGCCTCCCAGGCGCGTACCGCGCTGACCCGGGCGAAGGACGACCTGACCAACGTCAAGCGGGAGCT
Organism: Streptomyces lincolnensis; assembly: GCF_021173675.1. Taxonomy (GTDB): domain Bacteria; phylum Actinomycetota; class Actinomycetes; order Streptomycetales; family Streptomycetaceae; genus Streptomyces; species Streptomyces lincolnensis_B. The sequence continues at coordinate 218,481 of NZ_JAIHON010000005.1, forward strand.
GGACCGTTTCGGCGACAGCCTGGGGCCGCTGATCGGCAAGGCCGAGACCCAGCTGGCCCGCCTCGCCCCCGCCGTCGAGCGGGCCCGGCAGGGGCTGCTGGCCGCCTCCAACGCCCTGGACGCCGTACGGGGGTCGGGGCTGAAGGCGGACGATCTGGCGGCCCGGCTCGCCGCCCTCGGGCCCGAGCTGACCAAGCTGAACCAGGGCGCGGGGCAGCACGGCGTGCCGCAGACGCTGGAGCGGGCCGAGCGGGTGTCCCGAGAGGCGGAGTCGGTCCGGGTGGAGGCCGAGCGGCTGCCGGAGCGGGCCGCCGAGATCGACCACCGGCTGGTGTCCCTGCGGACCCGTGCCCAGGCGCTCACCACGCGCGCCGGGCAGGTCGAGCCGGTCCTGAGCGAGCTGCGCCGCCGGTTCGCCGCCGCCTGCTGGCAGGACCTCCAGCACGTCCCCGACCAGGCCGCCCGGAACGTGGAGCAGGCCGAGCTGAAGCTGCGCGAGGCGCGGGCCGCGCGCGACGAGCAGCGCTGGGCGGACGCCACCGCCCTGCTCTCCACCGTCCGGGCACTGCTGAACACCACCGACGAGTCCGTCTCCGCCGCCGGCGACCGGCTGCGCCGCCTGAACGCCGTGCAGAAGGACCCGCAGCAGGAGATCGACCGCACGCGTTTCGCGATCCGGGACGCCCAGCGTCTGGCCATGGCCGGCCGCAACACCCCCGACCCCCGGCACGCCCGCCCCCTGGACGACGCGGTCGCCCGCCTCGACCGCGCGATCGGCACGCTGGAGGGGCGCCACCCCGACTACTGGCACTTCCTGACCGAGACCGAGGCGGTGCGGCAGACGGTGGCGCGGGTGGTGTCCCAGATCCGCGACGACCGCGGCGCCGGTCACTGAGACGCCCTACGACGGTCCGCGGCGGCCGGATACCCTGTGCCCATGCCTCGCTACGAGTACCGCTGCCGGACCTGCGGCGACACCTTCGAACTGAGCCGTCCGATGGCGGAGTCCGCCGCGCCCGCCGACTGCCCCGCGGGCCACGACGACACGGTGAAGCTGCTGTCCACGGTGGCGGTCGGCGGCTCGTCCGCCGCGCCCGCCCCCGCGCCCCGCGCGGGCGGCGGCGGTGGGGGCGGCTGCTGCGGCGGGGGCTCCTGCGGCTGACGCGACCCTCGTGGCCTGACACCACCGTCGCGGCCTGACACCACCGTCGCGGCCGGCGCCCGAGGCAACCTTCCTCAGGCTCCCTTCAGCTCCGGATCCCTACGGTGGCAGGCATGACAGCCGCACCGCAGTGGATCAACGGGCTCATGGACACGCTGGGCGCGCCCGGCGCCGGTATCGCCATCGCCCTGGAGAACCTCTTCCCCCCGCTCCCGAGCGAGGTGATCCTGCCGCTCGCGGGTTTCGCGGCGAGCACCGGACAGATGAACCTGTGGGCCGCCCTGCTGTGGACGACCGCGGGTTCGGTGGTCGGCGCGCTCGCGCTCTACGGTGTCGGCGCGCTGCTCGGCCGTGACCGCACGGTGGCGATCGCGGCCCGGCTGCCGCTGGTGAAGGTCTCCGACATCGAGAAGACGGAGGCCTGGTTCCTCAAGCACGGCACCAAGGCGGTCTTCTTCGGCCGGATGATCCCCATCTTCCGCAGCCTGATCTCCGTACCGGCCGGCGTCGAGCGCATGCCCCTGCCCGTCTTCCTCGGCCTGACCACGCTGGGCAGCGCCATCTGGAACACGGTGTTCGTCCTCGCCGGGTACGCGCTGGGCGACAACTGGGCCCAGGTCACCGACATGGTCTCCGCCTACTCCAAGGTGGTCCTGGTGGCGGCCGTCCTGGCCCTGGCCGCCTTCGTCGTCGTACGACTGCTGCGGCGCCCCGGACCGGGACGCCGCAGGTCGGGCACACCGCGCGAGAGCGAACCGGCGGGGCGTTAGCCGGTTCGGGCCTCGCGCAGGAACTCGCGCAGGATCCGCTCGCCCGCCAGCACGCCCCGCTCCGGCAGCGCGGCGATCGCCGGGGCGGTCCAGGCGGCGTCGGCGAGTTCGCCGTGGCCGGGGCGCCAGCCCTTGTCGGATGCGAGGAGGAGGTCGGCGTCGAGGAGGGAGTCGCCGGCGGCGAGGGTCAGCGCGGCGCCGGTGCGGCGGGCGACCTCGCGCATGGCGGCGCTCTTGGTGAGCGGTTTGGGGACGGCGTAGATCTTGCGGCCCTGGAGGGAGACCGTCCAGCCGCGGTTCTCCGCCCAGACGGCGAGTTCCTTCACCCAGTCCTCGGGGAGCAGTTCGCGTTCGACGACCAGGTAGGCGAAGAGGTCCTCGGCGACGCGGTGCTTGCGCACCCACAGCGGGTCGGCGGAGGCCATCAGGTGCTCGCGGATCTCGTCGAGCGGGGCGCACTCCTCGGCGAGCCGGGCCTGTACGCGCGCGTGCCAGTCGGCGTCGGTGACGCCGTCGACGAGAAGGTGCCCGCCATTGGCGCAGATCGCGTACGTCGGCGTGGGGCCCGGCAGGTTGATGCGCTGGTACTGCTTGCGGGTGCGGGTGGTCGTCGGGACGAAGACGGCCGCGTCCCCGAGTTCGGTGAGCAGTGCGGCCGAGGTCTCGGTCATGAACGACAGTGGCCTGCTCTCGTGCACCTCGACGCACAGCAGCCTGGGCGCCCGGGCGTCCGGCATGGTCAGCGCGAGGGCCGCGGCGGAGTAGATGAGCGTACGGTCGAGATCGCTGGCGACGAGCACCGGTGCGGACATCAGGCGTTCACCGCCCTGCCGTCGGCGCCCGTGGCGCCCCGCGTGTACTTGGGGTGGATCAACCCCACGCAGGTGTACGGGAGTTCGGCGACCTCTTCCACCGGGACACCTCTCTGTTCGGCGAGCAGTCGGACATGGTCGAGGTCGGCGCCCGCACCGGCCTTCGCGAGGATCTTCCAGGGCACCCGGCGCAGCAGCACCCGGGTGGTCTCGCCGACGCCGGGCTTGACGAGGTTGACGTCGTGGATGCCGTACTCCTCGCTGATGCGCTCCACGGCGGCCCAGCCCTCCCAGGTGGGTGCGCGGTCGCCGGACAGCAGTTCCTTGGTGTGCGCGTCGACGGCGTCCACGACCTCGGGGAAGCGGGCGGCGACGGCGTCCAGGAAGGCCACGGAGACGTCGGTGTCGGCGAGTTCGCGGTAGAACTTCGCGCCGTGGAAGTCGTTCGGGCCGACCAGGTCCGCGCGCAGGACGGTGCGGGAGATCAGGCCGGAGACCGTGGAGTTGAGGCACGCGGACGGGATCAGGAAGTCCTCGCGGGTGCCGTACGTCTTCACGCACGAGCCGGGGTCGGCCAGCACCGCTATCTCCGGGTCGAAGCCGGTGATGCCGTCGGAGTCCTCGAACTCCTTGACGGCGTCGGCGAGTTCGCGGGTGATGGCGCCCTTGCCGGTCCAGCCGTCGACGAAGACGACGTCCCGGGGGTCGTGGTGGGCGGCCAGCCAGCGCAGGGCGTTGGCGTCGATGCCCCGGCCGCGGACGATCGAGACGGCGTAGTGGGGCAGGTCCAGGCCGTGCCGGAACTGGGCCCAGCGGCGCATCAGCACGCCGACGGGCGTGCCGGCGCGGGCCAGCGAGACGAGCACGGGGCGCGGGGAGCGCTCGGCGAGGACGAGTTCGGTGACCGCGCCGACCGCCTGCGCGATCCGCGCCGCCGACGTCTCCAGTGCCGCGTGGAACAGCTCCTGGTACTGCTCGCTGGGCTGGTACTCCACCGGCAGCGACTCCGCGTAGTGCGCGCCGCCGCTCTGGATGGCCTCCTCGCGCTCCTCGGTCGGCGCCTCCAGCGTCACGTCCGAGAGGTCCTGGAGCAGCCAGCCGACCTCCTCCGGAGCGTAACTGGAGAAGGCGGGGCCTCGGAGGGGCTCGGGGAGCATGGGGGGCCTTTCGGGGGTGTAGCTGGGGACGACCGCGAGGACGACCTGCCGGGTGTGTGCGGCGAGTTGGGCCAGGAGGCCGTCGGGGGCGTGCAGTTCGGGGGTGTCGGCGACCGAGTCGACCACGGCGACGACCGCGTCGAAGCCGGCGCCGGCGATGTTGTAGGCGTAGCGGTCGCCGGGGCCGTCGGCGGGGGTGTCGTGGGCGGGGAAGGTGAGGCGGGTGCGGATGGCGTAGCCGGGGTCGTCCACGGCGAGGACGGGTGAGCGGGTGGTGGTGGAGTAGGTGACGTCTACGTCCTCGACGGTCCGCTCCAGTTCGTGGGCGAGCCTCAGGGGCGTGTACATCAGCTCTTCGAAGCCGAGGATGTGGACGCGGTGGGCTGTGGCGGGGAGGGCTTGTGCGAGCTGGGCCGCCATCTCGGGGAGGGCGGCTTCCAGGCGTATTCGGTGGGCCGGTGTGAAGCCGTGGCGGCCGCCGTCTGGGAGGTTTCGGGGCCAGAAGAGGTCCACGCGGTCGAATGCCGGGTGCGGGTCTGTGGGGGCTGGTCGCGCCCGCGCGGCGGTAGCCGCAGATTCAACACAGCCCCGCGCCCCTAGGGTGCTTCCCTCGAACCTTGCTACCAATTCCTGGCCTTTTTCCAGCACCCCCTCCGGCAGGTTCACCGTGCCCGATGCTGCTGCTACCAGGTCCACCCTCGCGCCTATCTCCTCCGCGAAGGTGTCCAGGCGGCCCGCGTCCGCCTCCGACCGCATGTCCACCAGGGCGACCACCACGTACCGGCCCCGCGGGTACCGCGCGTGCAGATCCCGGATCGTGTTGAGGACCGTGTTGCCCGTGGAGAACTCGTCGTCTACAAGGACCAACGGGCCGTCGCCGGACAGGAGCCCCGGGTCTTCCGGCAACAAGAGATGCGACGTGGCGTGGGAGTGGGACTCCTCGAAGCCGCCTGCCGGGGTGAGGCCCGGGACCGGGCGGCGGGTGGAGTGGAGGTAGGGGGCGAGGCCGATGCCGTCGGCGACGGAGTGGCCGAGGCCGGTGGCGGTCTCGGCGTAGCCGAGGACGACCGCGCGGCCCGCCTCCTCGGTGCCCAGCAGCTCCCGCACCCGGCGGCCGAGGGTGACCCCGTGGTCGTAGACCACGCTCGGCGACTGGGGTACGTGCTTGCCGAGGACGTGGGAGACGAGCAGGTGGGCCCGCTTGGGGTTGCGGCGCAGGGCGAGCCCCAGGAGGTCGGTCAGCTGATCGTCGCCCACGAGTTCGACGCCGAGCCGTTCGGCGACCCACGTCCCGGACCAGACCCCGTCCGGTCCCGGCCGGCCCCCGTCGTTCACTGCCTTGTTCATACGTCCCTAGGTGTTCGGCGTTGATTCAGCCGGGGATTCCGGCGGCGAGGAGCTCCACGAAGCCGATGTCCTCGTTGGCCACACCGAAGACCTCGGCGCGCAGCAGGGTCCGCTCGGCCCAGGCGCGGTGCGGCTTCACTTCGTTCATTTTGTTCGTGTACTGCGACCTGAGCACCCCGCCGCCGCCGCGCTCCGGCCGCAGGATGTCCTGGGCGTCGCTGAACTCCTCGTGGCTGACCACGGAGAGCGCGTGCACGGGCAGCACGTGGGAGGGGTGGATGCAGGTCTTGCCGAGCAGGCCGTTGGCCTGGTCGAGGGAGATCTCGCGGAGCAGCCCGTCCATGGCGTGCTCGATGAGCGCCTCGCGCAGTTCCTCGGCCTGGCCCTCCAGGAAGGGGCTGCGGCGCAGCTGGGGCTTGAACATGCGCTCCTGGACGCGGAAGTACTCCCAGACCGGTCCGGTCACCGTGAAGCCGGTGCCGTCGGCCCGGCCGAGCATGTTCACCACGTCGGCGATGACCGAGGCGACGATCTGGACGTCCCAGGCGGTCATGTCGGGGGCGCGGCGCAGGCCGTAGGAGGAGCAGAAGTCGGTCACGCCGAGGCGGAGCGCCAGCACGCGGTCGCGGTACTTGTCGACGGCGCGGGCGATGCCCTCCAGGGTCTCCACCCGTGACTCGCGGTACATCAGCTCGGGCGACTCCAGCACGGGCATGGCGAACAGCCGGCGTCCGCTGGCCGCCTCGGCGCCGGAGAGGGCCTCCAGGAAGGGGATGCCGCGCTCCTCGGTGAACTTCGGCAGCACGAATCCGGACAGCAGCCGGACGGCGGGGCCGAGCCGTCGTACGAGGTCGGGGATCTGCTGGGGGGAGCGGACCCGGACGAACAGCAGCGGGAGATCGATGCCCGTGCGGCCGGCGAGGTCGGTGAACTGTCGTACGAGGTTCTCCTCGGCGTCCGCGACGTCCTCGTCGCCGATCGAGTCCTCCAGGCACAGCACCATGGAGACCACGCCGCGTCCGGTCTGCTTGACGACGTCGTCGGCGAGCCGGGGCCGGGTGGCCGGACTGTAGAGCGTGGCGCCCAGGGCCGCGGAGAGCAGCCGGGCCGAGGAGTCGGCGGTGAACTCGCAGGGCTCCTGGTGGAACAGACGCTGCCGCACCTCAGGGGCGATGTGCCCGAAATGACGCATAGAGCTCCCCCGTGTTGACTGAGCGTCCTCCTGTGACCGATTCACAGGTGGCCGGTAATAGTACGTAGAGACCCATGTCGGGGGTTCCCGCCGGGCATGAATTTCTGGTAACGCGGACGAACACAGCCGAACACGGCTGTATCGACACCATGACGACACCCCGGGGAATCCGGCACCCCCGCGTTGTCGTGACCAGGACCGAGAGGGCAGGATGACCGCATGACGCACGCGATGCTGAAGGGGTCGAACGTCCCGCTCAAGACCACCACGGTACGCGCCGTGCTGCGCTGGGCGCCCGGGCAGGGGGTCCCGGTCGTCGACGCCTCGGCGCTGCTCCTCGGCCCCGGCGGTCGTGTGCGATCCGACGAGGACTTCGTCTTCTACAACCAGCCCCGGCACCCTTCCGGGAAGGTCTGGCTCCTCGGCAAGAAGCGGGTGGCCGAGGGTCCCACCGATACGATCCAGACAGATCTGGCCGGTGTCGAGTCCGACGTCGGCCAGATTCTTCTGGTCGCTTCGGCGGACGGCGCCACGTTCGACCGGGTGCAGGGTCTGCGCATCCTGCTGTACGACGCCACGGCCGCCGACGGTGAGCCGCTGGCGTACTTCGACATCAAGCCGGAGACCGGCCGGGAGACCGCCCTGATCTGCGGCGAGCTGTACCGCCGTGGCGAGGGCTGGAAGTTCCGCGCGCTGGGTGAGGGCTATCTGGACGGCCTCCAGGACCTGGCGACCGACTACGGCATCTCGGTGGACGAGTCGGAGGGCCTGGACTCCCCGGCCGCCCCGGACGAGCTCGCGACGACGGTCGTCCCGCCGTCGCCCGCCACCCAGCAGGCCTCGGAGATCTCCCAGCCCCTGCCCCCGGAGCAGCCGACGGTCGTCCCGGCCCCGCCGGCCACCGCCGTCCCCGCCCAGCCCGCCTACGGCTACCCCCAGCAGCCCGCGGCGGCCACGGCCCAGCCGGCCTACGGCTATCCCCCGGCGGTATCGACCCTCCCGGACCCGGACTTCAGGCTGCCGCCGCAGGGGCCGCAGTTCATCGGGCGGTAAAGGCGTTACCGCTCGGCCTTCGCCTTGTAGCCCCGCCCCCACTGCAGTCCCCACCCGTACAGCCGGTCCAGCTCGCCCTGGAAGCCGTAGACGAACCGCACCTCGCGCCGGACCATCAGCTCGCCCTTCACGTTCTCGATCATCACCACCGCGCAGGACCGGGCCTGCGGATGCCGCTCGTCGAGATGTATCTCGATCCGCGGCCCGTTGCTCGGGTAGAGCGTGACGATCGCGTGCGTACGGTCGAACGCCGGCGTCTGGTCGTAGATGTACACGAACACCAGCAGCCGCTTGATGGCGTCCTTGTGGTCGAGGTTGACGTACATCGTCTCCCCGGACGCCGACCCGAACCGGTCGTCCCCGCTGAGCTTCACGTACGGCGCCCCGTTGGTGTCCCCGAGGAGGCCGCCCAGCGGCTGTACGACCCCCTTGGTGCCGTCGGCGAGTTCGTACAGGCATCCCAGGTCGAGGTCGACGTTGACCATGCTCTGGCTGTGTCCGAGGACCTCCGGCGGTTTGAGCGCCTTGAAGGGGTGCCGCAGCAGGCTCTCCCGCTGGGACCCGCCCAGGTCGGAGGTCCGCATCCGCCAGGCCAGGTTGATGCGCAGATGCCCGGTGGCCGCGCCCTGCTTGGTGAGGGAGACCTGGCTGTGCCGTTTGGTCAGTTCGATGGCGTTGGTGGCGGCGTTTCCCGAGTCGAAGTCGGTTTCGCGGCCGCGCCAGAGTCCGTCGAAGAAGCCCATTCCCGCCCCAGTTCGCTGTCGACGCGGCTGCCGTGGCAGCCGTCAAAGCCCGGCGGGGCGGCGCCGGGGAGTCGTCCCCGACACCGCCCCGCTCAGAGCGTTCCTCATGCAGAAGCTGATCACACCCCGGACGACACCTCAGTCTTGTCGTCCGAGCCCGCCGCTTTTCCCTCGGCGGCCGCGATCGCCTTGTTGCGGCGCACGGAGGACCAGAAGGACCAGGCGATCAGGATCACGCCGATCGAGCCGGTGATGAGCTCGTGGATCTCGTACTGGATGGTGACCAGCAGGATGATGGCGAGGGCGCCGATCGCGTAGTGGGCGCCGTGCTCCAGGTAGACGTAGTCGTCGAGGGTGCCCTGGCGGACCAGGTACACGGTCAGCGACCGGACGTACATGGCGCCGATGCCGAGGCCGAGGGCCATCAGGACGATGTCGTTGGTGATGGCGAAGGCGCCGATCACGCCGTCGAAGGAGAAGGACGCGTCGAGGACTTCCAGGTAGAGGAACATGAAGAACGCCGCCCGGCCGACCAGGACGATGGCCGACTTGGGCTTGCCCTCGCGCTCGGCCTGCTCCTCGGCCTCGTGCTCGCGCTCCTCCTCCTCTTCGAGCTTGTCCTCGAAGTAGCCGGAGAGGCCGCCGACGATCATGTAGGTGATCAGGCCCGCGACACCGGAGATGAGGACCGTCTCCGCCTTGTCGACGTGGGTGCCGCCGTGCTGGTGGGCGTGGGTGGCGAAGGTCATCGCGGAGATCAGCAGGATGATCAGGGCGATGCAGACCGACAGCATGTCGATCTTCCCGAGCTTGGCGAGCGGACGCTCCAGCCAGCCGAGCCACTTGATGTCACGGTCCTCGAAGATGAAGTCGAGGAAGATCATCAGCAGGAACATGCCGCCGAAGGCGGCGATGGACGGGTGGGCGTCCGTCACCAGCTGCTGGTAACGGTCCTTGTCGGTCAGGGCGAGGTCGACGGCCTCGATGGGACCCATGGAGGCGCTGACCGCCACGATGACGACGGGGAAGACCAGTCGCATGCCGAAGACCGCGATGAGGATGCCGATGGTGAGGAAGATCTTCTGCCAGAAGGCACTCATCTTCTTCAGGATCCCGGCGTTGACCACCGCGTTGTCGAACGAGAGGGAGATCTCGAGGACGGAAAGGATCGCCACGACACCGAAGGCGGTCCACCCCCCGTAGAAGACCGCCGCGACGAGGCCGAGCGCGGTGACCGCGAACGACCAGCCGAAGGTTTTCAGAACCACTGGCTACCCAATCCTCTAAGTACGGATCTCTACCACGCCGTACTCGGCTTTACGAAACATTGACTCCGAAGTCTAGAGCGATGCCCCGCAGTCCCGACGCGTACCCCTGGCCGACCGCCCTGAACTTCCATTCGCCCTGATGGCGATAGACCTCGCCGAAGATCATCGCGGTCTCGGTGGAGGCGTCCTCGCTGAGGTCGTACCGGGCGAGTTCCTGGCCGTCGGCCTGGTTGACCACGCGGATGAAGGCGTTGCTGACCTGGCCGAAGGTCTGGCCGCGCTCGTCGGCCATGTGGATGGAGACGGGGAAGATGATCTTGTCGCACTGCGGCGGCACCTTGGAGAGGTCGATCAGCAGCGACTCGTCGTCGCCCTCGCCCTCACCGGTGAGGTTGTCACCGGTGTGCTCGACCGAGCCGTCCGGACTCTTGAGCTGGTTGTAGAAGATGAACCACTCGTCCCCCATCACACGCCCGTTGGTGCACATCAGGGCGCTGGCGTCGAGGTCGAAGTCGGCTCCGGTGGTGGATCGAGCGTCCCAGCCGAGCCCGATCATCACCTGGGTGAGATTGGGTGCGGCCTTGGACAGGGAGACATTGCCTCCCTTGGCGAGCGTGACGCCCATTGCGCTGGTCCCTCCCCGAGACGGTGGTGCTTCACTGCTTGTCCTGCGCGTCCGGCGCCGCACGCAAACCGTGCGGCGCCGGACGAAGACCCCCAGGGTCAGACGTTCACACCGAAGTCCTGGGCGATGCCGCGCAGACCGGAGGCATAGCCCTGGCCGATGGCACGGAACTTCCACTCCGCGCCGTGCCGGTAGAGCTCGCCGAAGACCATGGCGGTCTCGGTGGAGGCGTCCTCGGAGAGGTCGTAGCGCGCGATCTCGGCGCCGCCGGCCTGGTTCACGACGCGGATGAACGCGTTGCGGACCTGACCGAAGGACTGCTGGCGGTTCTCGGCGTCGTAGATCGAGACCGGGAAGACGATCTTCTCGACGTCGGCCGGGACGGCGGCGAGGTTGACCTTGATCTGCTCGTCGTCGCCCTCGCCCTCACCGGTGAGGTTGTCACCGGTGTGCTCGACCGAGCCGTCGGCGCTCTTGAGGTTGTTGAAGAACACGAAGTTGGCGTCGCTGCTGACCTTGCCCTCGGCGTTCGTCAGCAGTGCGCTGGCGTCGAGGTCGAAGTCCGTGCCGGTCGTGGTGCGGATGTCCCACCCCAGACCGACGACGACCGCGGTCAGTCCCGGCGCCTCCTTGCTCAGAGATACGTTGCCGCCCTTGCTGAGGCTGACTCCCACGAGTCCTCCATTGGTGTCCAGGGGCGGGGAGCCCCGCCGTGCGTTCGATGTCGGATCAACGAGTCGATCCTAGTGACGGGTTCCCGCACCACGCATGCCTTGGAACCGAAGAATCAGAGGGTGTCGAGCGCCTTGACGTAGTCGTTCAGGTCACGGGCGTCGGGCAGGGCGTTGACGACGGTCCAGCGGACCACGCCCTCCTTGTCGATGACGAAGGTGCCGCGCACCGCGCAGCCCTTGTCCTCGGCGAAGACGCCGTAGGCGCGAGAGACCTCGCCGTGCGGCCAGAAGTCGCTGAGCAGGGGGTAGTCCAGGCCCTCCTGCTCGGCGAAGACGCGCAGGGTGTGGATGGAGTCGTTGGAGACGGCGAGCAGCTGGGTGTCCCGGTCGGAGAACTTCGGGAGGTTGTCGCGCAGCTCGCACAGCTCGCCGGTGCACACACCGGTGAAGGCGAAGGGGTAGAAGAGCAGCACGACGTTCTTGGCTCCGCGGAAGTCGGAGAGCCGGACGGTCGCGCCGTGGTTGTCCTTGAGCTCGAAGTCGGGGGCCTTGTCGCCGACCTGGATCGCCATCGCCTCGGATGTCCCTTCGGTGGGGCTGTTCGGGTGACTCCCACCCTACGCAGCGATCACCGCACGGCTTCGGACGGGCCGGTGCTGGACCGGCCCGTCCGGCGTTCGGGCCTACTTCTTGGTCTTGGCGGCCTTGGGCGTCACCAGCCTGCTGCCGCTCCAGTCCTTGCCGACGCTGACGCTCTTGGACGCGGAGAGGCCGGCCGTCGTCGCGGCTTCGGAGATGTCGCTCGGCTCCACGTAGCCGTCACGCCCGGTCTTGGGCGTCAGCAGCAGGATCGAACCGCCTTCTTCGATGTACGTGGTGGCGTCCACCAGCACATCCGTCAGGTCGCCGTCCTCGTCGCGGAACCACAGCACCACGGCATCCGCTACGTCGTCGTAGTCCTCGTCCACGAGGTCGCTGCCGATGACTTCCTCAATGGCCTCGCGGAGTTCCTGGTCTACGTCGTCGTCGTAGCCGATCTCCTGGACCACCTGCTCGGGCTGGAACCCCAGCCTGACGGCAGGGCTCGTCCGCTCCTCCGCGTGGTCCGCGGTCGCGCTCACGGGTTGCCTCCTGATCATGTCTTGGTGAATGTCCAGCCACGCGCGTGCGCGAAGCATTGGCCGTAGTCCACACGGGCGGGGCGGATCGCGCAAGTACCCGGCCGTTCAGACCGCCGAAACGGTGACGATCCCGGCCGTGTCGCCGCAACCTACGGCACCCGGTTCCAGCCCTGCGTGACACACGCCACACCTTTCTGCCCCCTTTGTACGCTTGGGAACCCGAGAGCGTTCACGCGGGGCCTGGTTACCCCAGAGTAGAGATGACGTTTGCTTCCCCGAGGTACACGATGGGGAACGGTGCAGGCATACCGAAATTGCAGCGAAACCCAGGGAAATGCAGCCCTCTGACAGGTAAGGAACAGCGTGGCTTCCGGATCCGATCGCAACCCGATCATCATTGGCGGCCTTCCGAGTCAGGTTCCTGACTTCGATCCCGAGGAAACCCAGGAGTGGCTCGACTCCCTCGACGCCGCGGTGGACGAGCGCGGCCGGGAGCGGGCCCGCTATCTGATGCTGCGGCTGATCGAGCGGGCCCGCGAGAAGCGCGTGGCCGTGCCCGAGATGCGCAGCACGGACTACGTCAACACCATCCCCACCAAGAGCGAGCCGTTCTTCCCGGGCAACGAGGAGATCGAGCGCAGGATCCTCAACGCCACCCGCTGGAACGCGGCCGTGATGGTCTCGCGCGCCCAGCGGCCCGGCATCGGCGTCGGCGGCCACATCGCCACGTTCGCCTCCTCCGCCTCGCTCTACGACGTCGGCTTCAACCACTTCTTCCGCGGCAAGGACGAGGGCGACGGCGGCGACCAGGTCTTCTTCCAGGGCCACGCCTCGCCGGGCATCTACGCCCGCGCGTTCCTGCTGGACCGGCTCAGCGAGCAGAACCTCGACGCCTTCCGGCAGGAGCGCTCCAAGGCGCCGTACGGCCTGTCCAGCTACCCGCACCCGCGGCTGATGCCGGACTTCTGGGAGTTCCCGACCGTGTCGATGGGCCTCGGCCCGATCGGCGCGATCTTCCAGGCCCGGATGAACCGCTACATGCACGCGCGCGAGATCGCGGACACCTCGAAGTCGCACGTGTGGGCGTTCCTGGGCGACGGCGAGATGGACGAGCCCGAGTCGCTCGGCCAGCTGTCCATCGCCGCCCGTGAGGGCCTGGACAACCTGACCTTCGTCGTCAACTGCAACCTCCAGCGGCTCGACGGCCCGGTGCGCGGCAACGGCAAGATCATCCAGGAGCTGGAGTCGATCTTCCGGGGCGCCGGCTGGAACGTCATCAAGCTGGTGTGGGACCGCACCTGGGACCCGCTGCTCGCCCAGGACCGCGACGGTGTGCTGGTCAACCGGATGAACACCACGCCGGACGGCCAGTTCCAGACGTACGCCACCGAGACCGGCGCGTACATCCGCGACCACTTCTTCGGTGACGACCAGCGGCTGCGCGCGATGGTCGAGAACATGACCGACGACCAGATCCTGCACCTGGGGCGCGGCGGCCACGACCACCGGAAGATCTTCGCGGCGTTCTCGGCGGCCAAGGCGCACAAGGGCCAGCCGACGGTCATCCTCGCCAAGACGATCAAGGGCTGGACGCTCGGTCCCAACTTCGAGGGCCGCAACGCCACGCACCAGATGAAGAAGCTCACGGTCGACGACCTCAAGGGCTTCCGCGACCGGCTGCACCTGCCGATCTCCGACAAGGAGCTGGAGTCCGGCGCGCCGCCGTACTACCACCCGGGCCGGGACTCGGAGGAGATCCAGTACATGCACGACCGCCGGAAGTCCCTCGGCGGCTATGTCCCGACCCGTGTCGTGCGCTCGAAGCCGCTCGCGCTGCCCGAGGACAAGACGTACGCGACCGTGAAGAAGGGCTCCGGCCAGCAGTCGATCGCCACCACCATGGCCTTCGTACGACTGCTCAAGGACCTCATGCGGGACAAGGAGATCGGGCGTCGCTTCGTACTGATCGCGCCGGACGAGTACCGCACGTTCGGCATGGACTCCTTCTTCCCGAGCGCGAAGATCTACAACCCGCTCGGGCAGCAGTACGAGGCCGTGGACCGGGATCTGCTGCTCGCGTACAAGGAGTCGCCGCAGGGCCAGATGCTGCACGACGGCATCTCGGAGGCGGGCTGCACGGCCTCGCTGATCGCGGCGGGTTCGGCGTACGCCACGCACGGCGAGCCGCTGATCCCGGTGTACGTCTTCTACTCGATGTTCGGTTTCCAGCGCACCGGTGACCAGTTCTGGCAGATGTCGGACCAGTTGGCGCGTGGTTTCGTGCTGGGTGCGACCGCGGGCCGTACGACGCTGACCGGTGAGGGGCTCCAGCACGCGGACGGGCACTCGCAGTTGCTCGCCTCGACCAACCCGGGCTGTGTGGCGTACGACCCGGCGTTCGGGTTCGAGATCGCGCACATCGTGCAGGACGGTCTGCGCCGGATGTACGGCTCCTCCGAGGAGCACCCGCACGGCGAGGACGTCTTCTACTACCTCACCGTCTACAACGAGCCGATCCAGCACCCGGCCGAGCCGGCGAACGTGGACGCCGAGGGCATCCTCAAGGGCATCCACCGCTTCAGCGAGGGCACCTCGGGCTCGATCCCGGCGCAGATCATGGCGTCGGGCGTCGCGGTGCCGTGGGCGGTCGAGGCGCAGAGGATCCTCGCCGAGGAGTGGAACGTCAAGGCCGACGTGTGGTCGGCGACCTCCTGGAACGAGCTGCGGCGCGAGGCCGTGGAGTGCGAGGAGCACAACCTGCTGCATCCCGAGGAGGAGCAGCGGGTGCCGTACGTGACGCGGAAGCTGACCGGTGCGGAGGGACCGTTCGTGGCCGTGTCCGACTGGATGCGGTCGGTTCCGGACCAGATCTCGCGGTGGGTGCCGGGGACGTACCAGTCGCTGGGCGCGGACGGTTTCGGCTTCGCGGACACCCGGGGGGCGGCCCGCCGGCACTTCCACATCGACGCGCAGTCGATCGTGCTGGGTGTGCTGACCGAGCTGGCCAAGGCGGGCAAGGTGGACCGGTCGGCCCTGAAGCAGGCCGTGGACCGCTACCAGCTGCTCGACGTCTCGGCCGCGGACCCGGGGGCCGCGGGCGGCGACGCGTAGCGTTCGCGCCGCCGTCAACGGATGAAGGGTGGTGGGGCCTCGGGCCCCACCACCCTTCACCACTTCTTTACGATGCCGCCATGAAGGAAGAATCGGCGCAGGTCCGTTGGGAACGGCGCACTCAACGGCCGCTGTTGGCGCTGGCGGTGCTGTTCGCCGTCGCCTATGCCGTGCCCATAGTGGTCAGCCCGGCGAGCGAGAAGCTGACGACGGCGTGCACGGCGGTCGAGTGGGGGGTGTGGGCGGCGTTCGCCGCCGACTACGGGGTACGGCTGTGGCTGTCACCGGCCAGGCCGGCCTTCGTCCGCACGCACTGGCTGGACCTGGTCGCGGTGCTGCTGCCGCTGATACAGCCCCTTCGGCTGCTGCGGCTGGTCTCGACGCTGCTGCTGGTGCAGCGGCGGGCCCGGATGGCCTCCCAGATCCGGCTGACGACGTATGTCGCGGGCGCGGTGGTCGGGCTGCTGATGTTCGGCTCGCTGGCCGTGCTGTCGGTGGAGCGGGAGTCGCCCGACGGGAACATCCGGACGCTGGGTGACGCGGTGTGGTGGTCCTTCACCACGATGACCACCGTGGGCTACGGCGACCACGCCCCGACCACCGGCCTGGGCCGGGTGATCGCCGTCGGCCTCATGCTCTCCGGGATCGCGCTGCTCGGTGTCGTGACCGCGAACATCGCCGCCTGGTTCATCTCGCGCTTCGAGAAGGACGACGTCGAGGAACGCCGCCAGACCGAGGCGATCCGCCTGCTCACCGACGAGGTCCGGGCCCTGCGCGCCGAGGTCGCCTCACTCCGGAGCACCACGGCCGAGAGATGACCCCCTCGTCCGGAGAGGAGCGGGCCCCCGGTCGTCCCACCGGGGGCCCTTCCCTCACTCGCCCCGGGTCAGAACATGCCCGTACCCGGGGTCGCCGCTCCGGCGAGCCAGATGACCGCCAGGAGCGTGTCGATGACGCCCAACACCAGGGCGACCAGGGCCGGCAACGGGCGAGAGCCCGACCAGCTACGGCCCAGTGCAAGCCAACCGCAGACGATCGCGACCGGGCCGAGGATGATGCCCAGTACGAAAAATCCGGCGACCGCGCAGATGGCTCCGATGATTCCGAGCGTCGCGCGATCCGGCCCGCTCCGTGACCACGTCCGGCTACGTGAGCGGGGGTACCTGCGCGTTCCGTGTCCGAAGCCCGCCATCATCAACTCCCAGAACCCCTCGGTGAATTCGGGTGCGTTCTCGGGTTCGTGGATGCGGGTACCCCGGTCGCGGGGACTAATCCTCCGGGTTTCTACTACTGCCGGCCTCCGGTGCCGGCCTTGCGGCGCGCCGCCCCCCTCCGGCAGCGCGCCGCAGCACCGGTCACCCTCCTTGTCGTACGAACGCCCCGCATGTGCCTGGGGAATGTGCCGTACCGGAGGGCTTGACCCACTGTGACGTGCGGCGCCTGCCGGGTGGGAGAAATCTTTAGCGTTGTCACCCTGATAGGGGAACTACGCCCGATTCTCCCGGGGTTGACCGTGCCGTGTGCCATAGGCGTCAGATGTGACCGACGCCCGCTCCCGCCTCCGCGTTCGCGCCGCGCTTGGTGAGCATCGCGACGAGGACGGCGACGACGGCGACCCCGGCGGCGACCAGGGACGCCAGGCTCATGCCGGAGATGAAGGTGTCGTGCGCGACGCCGGTGATCTTCGTGGCGATCGCCTCGGGCGTACCCGGGGCGATGGGCGGCACGCCGACCTGGACCGCCTCCGAGGCCTGGTGCTCCTGGGCCGCGGTGAGCGGCGGGAGTCCGGCGTCGGCCCAGTTGCCCGCCAGGTCGCTGTCGACCTTGGAGGCCATCACCGCGCCGAGGACGGCCGTACCGAGGCTGCCGCCGATCTGCATCGCGGCCTGCTGGAGACCACCGGCGACACCGGAGAGCTCCATGGGGGCGTTGCCGACGATGACCTCGGTGGCGCCCACCATGACGGGCGCGAGGCCGAGGCCCAGCAGGGCGAACCAGAGCGACATCACACCGCTGCCGGTGTCCGTCTCCAGCGTGGACATGCCGTACATGGCGAGCGCGGTGCACGCCATACCGCCGGCCAACGGCACCCGCGGGCCGAGCTTGGTGATCATCGCGCCCGCGAGCGGGGAGCCGACGATCATCATGCCGGTGAGAGGGAGGAGGTGCAGGCCGGCGTCGATCGGGCTCATGCCGTGGACGTTCTGGAGGTAGAACGTCACGAAGAACAGGCCGCCCATGAAGGCGATGGCCATCAGGACCATCAGGACCACACCCGCCGACAGCGGGACCGAGCGGAACAGCCCCAGCGGGATCAGCGGCTCCTTGACCTTCGTCTCCCAGAAGGCGAAGGCGGCGAAGAGCACGATCGAGCCGACGATGAACGCCCACGTCTTGCCGTCGCCCCAGCCCCACTCGGGAGCCTTGATCAGCGCCCAGACCAGGCAGAACATCGCGGCCGACAGCAGCGCGATGCCCAGCAGGTCGAAGGAGCGCGGAGCGTTCTCCGCACGGTGGTCGAGCAGGATCCAGACGCCGAGGGCGACGGCGAGGATGCCCACCGGCACGTTGATGAAGAACACCGACTGCCAGTTGACGTGCTCGACGAGCACACCGCCGAGGATCGGGCCGCCCGCGGTGGAGGCACCGATGACCATGCCCCAGATACCGATGGCCATGTTCAGCTTCTCGGCCGGGAAGGTCGCGCGCAGCAGACCGAGCGCGGCCGGCATCAGCAGCGCGCCGAACAGGCCCTGCAGGACGCGGAAGGTGACGACCAGCGCGATGCTGCTGGACATGCCGATGGCACCGGACGCCGCCGCGAAGCCGACGACACCGATCAGGAAGGTCTGGCGGTGGCCGAACCGGTCACCGAGCTTGCCCGCGGTGATCAGGGAGACCGCGAGGGCGAGGAAGTAGCCGTTGGTGATCCACTGGACCTCCGCGAAGGACGCGTTCAGGTCCTTCTGGATGGCCGGGTTGGCGATGGCCACGATGGTGCCGTCGAGGGCCACCATCATGACCCCGACCGCGACGGTTATGAGGGTGAACCACGGGTGGCCGCGCAGGCCGGACGCCGATGCCCCGCCGGACGGGGTGGATGGCGCCTGATCCCCCGGCCCCGTCTTGTCGAGGGTGGTCTGACTAGTCATGTGTTCGAGGCTAGTGACAGCCACTGACAATTGACAAACCAATTCATAAGTCAGTAACTGACCTGTATGGAAACACTGCGGGAACGCAAGCGTCAGCGCACCCGGGACGCGCTGGTGCGGGCCGCCCTCGAACTGTTCACCACCCGCGGATACGAGGGGACGACCGTCGACGACATCGCCGAGGCCGTAGACGTCTCGCAGCGCACCTTCTTCCGCTACTTCGCCGGCAAGGAGCAGGCCGCCCTCGCCGTCCACGAGATGACGGTCGAGCACTTCCTCGGTGCCGTGCGCGAGCGCCCGCCGCACGAGGCCCCGATGGAGGCCCTGCGCCAGGCGGTGCTGGAGGGCTGGGACACGCTCAACGAGGTCGTCGAGTCCGTCGTACCCCTTGAGCTGTTCCTGCGGATGTTCCGGGTGATCGAGTCGACGCCGGTGCTGCTCGCCGCCCACCTGCGCCGCTCCACGGAGATCGAGGACACCCTCGCGCGGATCCTCGCCGAGCGCGAGGGTCTCGACGTGGACGCCGACC
The DNA here is from genome assembly GCF_021173675.1 of Streptomyces lincolnensis. Classification (GTDB taxonomy): domain Bacteria; phylum Actinomycetota; class Actinomycetes; order Streptomycetales; family Streptomycetaceae; genus Streptomyces; species Streptomyces lincolnensis_B. The sequence goes on from NZ_JAIHON010000005.1 coordinate 237,197, forward strand.
CCCGGCCCCGCGTGCTGGTGGCGGTCTTCGGCGGGGTGATGCGGCTGACGGAACGGCAGTGGTACGCGGACGGGGACGCCGGCCTGGACGCCATGCGGGCACTGACCGTCTCATATCTCGAACAGGTGGGGCCCGTACTCACCGGCGCCTGGCGAACACCCTGAGGTAGTCGGCCCATACACCGAAACGTGATACCCGTCACTCGATTAACCCGAGACCCTCCCGTTCTCCTAGTGTGTCCTTTCAGTGACTTCCTTCGACACCTCCCCGCAACTGAACGTCTGGCGCGCACTGCTCGCGCTGGCCGTGGTGTTCGTGATGCTGGCGACCACCGGCTGGACCGCTCTGCGCAGCCAGCGGAGCAGCACTCCGCTCCAGGCCTCGCTCTCGGCCTGGGAGCACGGCAGCATCGCCGGGCACCGGCTGCCGGACCCCGACGGGACGACTCCCCACCGTGTCGCCCGCTTCTTCGCCTCGCTCAGCGACCGGCAGCGCGTCACCCTCGCCCACCGCTACCCCCTCGCCGTCGGCAACATGAACGGCGCCCCCGTCGACCTGCGCTACCGCGCCAACCGCATCGCACTCGGCCAGGCCCGCAAGGTCGAGCTGAAACGGATGCACGACATCCGGCTCACCGCGGACGGCCAGCGGGACGCCGGAAAACGGATGCACCGCTACGAGTCCCTGCTGACCAAGGGCCGGCACATCCTCGCCTTCGACCCCGAGGGATCCGGCCGGATCGCCGAGGTCTTCGGCGACCTGAACAAGGCGGAACGGGTCTCGGTCGTCGTCCCCGGCGTCGACACCGACCTGCTCACCTTCCAGCGCACCCAGCGCAGATACTCCGCCCCGGTCGGCATGGCCCAGGCCCTGTACCGGGCCGAGCGCGAGGCGGGCCCGTCGACGCGTACGGCCGTCATCGCCTGGGCCGACTACACCACGCCCAACGGGCTCGGCATCGACTCCGCCACCGCGATGCGGGCGTCGGAGGGCGCGATCCGGCTGAACGCACTGGTCAGGGCGCTGCCCGGCAGCTCCCCCGTCTCCTTGTTCTGCCACAGCTACGGCTCCGTGCTGTGCGGTCTGGCCGCGCCCGTCCTGCCCGGCCGGGTGGTCGACATCGCGGTGGCCGGCAGCCCCGGGATGCGCACGACGAAGGCCTCCCACCTGCGCACCTCGGCCAACGTGTGGGCGATGCGGGACACCGACGACTGGATCCAGGACGTGCCCCATCTGGAACTCGGCGGACTGGGCCACGGGGCCGACCCGGTCTCCGCCGCGTTCGGCGCGCGCGTGCTCTCGGCGCACGGCGCGGACGGGCACAGCGGCTACTTCGTGCCGGGCACGGAGAGCCTGGCGAACTTCGCCGACATCGGGATTGGCGCATACCGCTCGGTGCACTGTGCCGACGATGCCGACGCCTGCCGGGTCGGTTTGCCCGGCACGGCGACGGTCGGACGCGCGTAGAGACGAAGGAACTGCGGTCTGCGCAGGGAGGGGACGAAGGAGCTCGTGCCGCATACGATGAGCCGCATGGGTGACGTACTGGCCGGATTTCATGCCGCCTGGGAGTTCGAGTCCGACTCCGTGCTCATCCGCTACGAACGAGGGATTCGAACACCCAAGCTGTTCCAGGCGCTGGGCGAGCGGCGGATCCCCCTGGACGCGCTCGCCGGGGTGACCCTCACCCCCGGCCGACGCGGCACGGTGGTCCTGCGCGCCGAACCGCGCGTCGGCGCCGACCCGTTGATGGAGGCGGCCGCGGACCAGCTCAAGGAGAGCTGCGACCCGTACCGGCTGGTGCTGCCGGCCGACAAGGAGACGCTCGCCGAGTACTACGCCGACGAGCTGCGTGCGCGGCTGAAGCAGGACAGTGGTGTGGCCGAGCGCTTCCTGGTACCGGCGCCCGAAGTGCCCCTCCAGTTCAAGGCCTACGACGGCAAGGCGTCCTTCGACGGCCGGACCGTGCGGTTCCGGTGGTTCTGGACGGGGGCCTCCTCCGCGAAGTGGAAAGCCGGCGACCAGAGTTTCGCGGTGTCGGAGCTGAGCGGGGTGGAGTGGCGGTCACCGGAGGTGCTGGAGGGCTATCTGCGGCTGCTGCGCGGGGAGTCTTCACCGGTGGCTCAGCCGGTGCAGGCCGATCAGGATCCGGCGGCGGTGGTGTTCGGGCTCGGGTATGGGCCTGTGCACGAGTCGTTGCCCTTCGCTGCCGCGGTGTTGGCGGCGGTGAAGGACCGTGGGACGGCGAGTGTCCCGGCGTCGGTGGTGCCGCGCCGGGACCCTGCGGATATTGCCGAGCGGATTCGGCATCTCGGGGAGTTGCATCAGGCCGGGTTGGTCACGGATGAGGAGTTCTCCGTGAAGAAGGCGGAGTTGTTGGCGGAGTTGTAGGTGCGTTTTCGGCTTTCCGCCCGGTGGGGGCTTGTCGCGCAGTTCCCCGCGCCCCTTAGGTTGGACTACTCCCGGCCTGCTGAAGCGAACCGCATGTCTGCGTAGCGGTCTCCTGCCACCTTCGCCGCGATCGGCTCCAGGAGTTCCAGTTCCTCCTTGGTGAGCTGGATACGGGTAGCCGCGGTGTTCTCCTCGACCCTGGACGGCTTGCGAGTGCCGGGGATCGGGATCACCGGTAGGGCGTGGACCGTTGTCTGCTGCTGGACCCAGGCCAGGGCGATCTGGCCCACGGATACCCCGTGGGTCTCGGCCACCGTGCGGATCGGGTCCAGGAGTGCCGCGTTCGTGGCCGCGTTGTCGCCGGTGAAGCGGGGCTGCTGGCGGCGGAAGTCGTCGGCGGTGAGGTCCTTGTCGGCGTTGGTGAAGGAGCCGGTGAGGAAGCCGCGGCCGAGCGGGGAGTACGGCACGAGGGTCACGCCGAGTTCGCGGGCCGTCGGGACGACCTGCGCCTCGATGTCCCGGCTGAACAGCGACCACTCCGACTGCACGGCGGCGATGGGGTGCACCGCCTGGGCCGCGCGCAGTTCGGCGGCCGTGACCTCGCTCAGGCCCAGGTGCTTGACCTTGCCCTCGCGCACCATGTCGGCCATGGCGCCGACGGACTCCTCGATCGGCACGTTCACATCGCGCCGGTGCATGTAGTAGAGGTCGATGGCGTCGACGTCCAGCCGCTTCAGGCTCGCCTCGACGGCCTGGCGGATGTAGGGCGGGTCGTTGCGGATGACCCGCCGGGTCGGGTCGTCCGACGGGATCGACAGGGCGAACTTGGTGGCGATCACGACCTCGTCGCGGTGCGCCTTGAAGAAGGGGGACAGGAACTTCTCGTTCTCGCCCGCACCGTAGGCGTCCGCCGTGTCGTACAGCGTGACGCCCAGTTCCAGCGCCCGTTCCAGGGTGGCCCGCGACTCCTTCGCGTCGCTCGGGCCGTAGGCGAAGCTCATGCCCATGCAGCCCAGGCCCTGCACGCCGACCTGGGGGCCGCCGTCGCCGAGTGCTGCCGTGGGGATCGTGCCGTCGGTCATCAGGACCTCTCCGACGCCAGGGCGCGCCCGGCGTCCGCGTAGAAACCGATCTTCCGGTCGAGGACCGCGAGCGTGTCCTGGAGTTCGGCGATCCGGGCGAGGACGTCCTCGCGGGTCGACTTCAGGAGCTCGAAACGGTCCCCGTAGGTGTGGTCGCCCTCGCGTACCAGTTCGGCGTACCGCACCATGTCCGCCACCGGCATACCGGTCAGCCGCAGCTTGCCGACGAGGTCGAGCCAGTCGAGGTCGCGGTTGCTGTAACGGCGCTGGCCGGTGTGGGAGCGGTCGATGTGCGGCATCAGGCCGATGCGCTCGTACCAGCGCAGGGTGTGCGCGGTCAGCCCGGTGATCGCGACGACCTCGCTGATCGTGTAGCTGTCCTGGCCCTCCGGGCGCCTGCGCGCGTGCGGCGGGGCCTCACAGCTGTCGGTCCTGGTACCCGGGGTCTCCATCACCGTCATGTCCTCAACGCTATGGCCTTGGAGTGCACTCGAAGCAAGCGGAACCGGTAAGAAATCGGCAGGACGCGGCACGGGTGGGCTGGCTAGCGTGCGGCCATGAGTCTTGTACGTCGTGCCGGGGCCCAGGACGTGGCGGAAGTACTGCGTCTGCGCCAGGTGATGATCGATTCCGTGTTCTCCGGCCGGAACGCCGCCGAGGCGTCCACCGAGTGGCAGTCCGCGTCGCTGCCGACCCTGCGGAGCCGGCTGGCCGAGCCGGACGGGGACTTCGTGGCCTTCGTCGTGGAGCATCCCGAGCGGCCGGGGGCGCTGGCCGCGCTGGCGGCCGGGACGGTGGAGTACCGGATCGGGCGGGCCGGGAATCCGCACGGGCGGATCGGTCATGTCTTCAGCGTCGCCACCGATCCGGACGCCCGGCGCCGCGGGTACGCGCGCGCGTGCGTGGAGGAGCTGCTCCAGTGGTTCCGGGAGCGGGACGTCCCGCAGGTGGACCTCAACGCGTCCGCCGAGGCCGAGCCGCTGTACGCGGCGCTGGGCTTCGTGCGCAAGCCCGACCCCTCGATGCGGCTGACGTTCTGAGGCGCTTAGGCTCGTGCGCATGTCCTTGCAGAGCCTCGCGTTGATCGAAGACTGGCCGGTTCCCACCGCCGCGGCGGCCGTCGTCCGGGCGGACGGGACGGTGGCCGGGGCCCACGGCCCGGTGGACCGGCGTTTCGCGCTGGCCTCCGTCACCAAGCCGCTCGCCGCCTACGCCGTCCTCGTCGCGTACGAGGAGGGGGCGATCGAGCTCGACGAGCCGGCCGGGCCGGCGGGGGCGACGGTGCGGCATCTGCTCGCGCACACCTCCGGGCTGGCGTTCGACGAGCACCGGGTGACGGCGGCGCCCGGGGAGCGGCGGCTGTACTCCAACGCCGGGTTCGAGCAGCTCGGGGACCATGTCGCGAAGGCGACGGACATTCCGTTCGGCGAGTATCTGCGGCAGGCGGTGCTGGAGCCGCTGGGGATGACCGGCACGACGCTGGACGGCTCCCCCGCGAAGGACGGTGTCTCGACCGTGTCGGACCTCGTGCGGTTCGCGGCCGAGGTGCAGGCGCCGCGGCTGCTCGATCCGCGTACGGTCGCCGAGGCGATGACGGTGCAGTATCCGGGTACGAAGGGCGTCCTGCCGGGGTACGGGCATCAGAACCCCAATGACTGGGGGCTGGGGTTCGAGATCCGGGACTCCAAGTCGCCGCACTGGACGGGGGGCTCGTCCTCGCCGCGTACCTTCGGGCACTTCGGGCAGTCCGGTACGTTTCTGTGGGTCGATCCGGATGCGGGGGTGGCGTGTGTCGCGCTCACCGATCGTGCGTTCGGGGCGTGGGCGGTCGAGGTGTGGCCGGTGTTCACGGATGCGGTGCTGGCGGAGGTGCGGGGTTGAGGGTGGGTTTTTTCTCGCCCCCGCCGCCCCTACCCGTCCCATCCCTGGGGGCTGCGTCCCCAGACCCCCCTGTCGGCCCTGAAGGGGCCTCGTCCTCAAACGCCGGACGGGCTGAGAAACCCAGGGGCGCGGGGCTGTGCTGAATATGCGGCTACCGCCGCGCGGGCGCGACCAGCCCCCACCCAGCCGCAGCCAGCGACGAAGGCTGAAAGGGCGGACCGTGTCAGGGCTGCAGCTCCCAGATCAGTAGTTCCGCCTGTGTCGTCGCCTCCGCCTCCAAGTTCTTCGCGTCGGTGATGCGGGCCGCGTCTCCCGCTCTCAAGTCCTCCTCGCCCAGGCGTACTTCGCCACGTACGACGTGGACGTAGGCGTGTCGGGCGTCGGGGACGGCCGTGCGCTCGCCCGCTGTCAGTCGGCGTACGTGGAGGAGTGCGCCCGCCTCGGGGACGGCGTACGGGGTGGAGTCGGCGATGCCCGGGACGATCTCGTACGACGGGTCGCCGCCGGGGGTCAGGGGGGCCAGCCACATCTGGACGAAGGTGAGGGGGGCTGAGCCGTCGTTGCGTTCCACGTGGCGGACGCCGCCGGCCGAGCTCAGGCGCTGTACGTCACCGGGACGGACCCGGGTCTCGTGGCCGGTGGAGTCCCGGTGGGTCAGCTCGCCCTCCAGGACCCAGGTGACGATCTCGGTGTGGCTGTGGGGGTGTTCGTCGAAGCCGGCGCCGGGGGCGAGGCGTTCCTCGTTGCAGGCGATCAGGGCGCCGAATCGGAGGTTGTCGGGGTCGTAGTGCGGGCCGAAGGAGAAGGCGTGCCACGACTCGATGCCGGCCTCGGCCTCGCCACCCCGGTAGCGCTCCGCTGCGCGCCGTACATCCATCACGACCCCCACGGTACTGCCGCAAGCCACCATGAACACCGGCATAAAGCGCCCCGAAGGCGACCGAGCCATCCTGATGGTGCAGGCTTGTGCCCGTGCCCGAACCCGAATCCCGCCCTGGTGGCGTACCCGCGTCCGACGTCCATCCGCACCCCGCGACCCTGAAGCGGCTGGAGAAGTCGTCCGGCAGTCTCGCCGCGCAGGCGATCACGCGCATGGACGAGACGTTGCCGTGGTACCGGGCCATGCCGCCGGAGAACCGGTCGTGGATCGGGCTGGTGGCGCAGGCCGGTATCGCGGCGTTCACGGAGTGGTTCCGGCATCCGGACGCCCCCCAGGCCATCTCCACCGATGTCTTCGGCACCGCGCCGCGTGAGCTGACCCGGGCCATCACGCTGCGGCAGACCGTCGAGATGGTGCGCACCACGATCGAGGTGATGGAGAGCGCGATCGACGAGGTCGCGGCGCCCGGCGACGAGAGCGTCCTGCGGGAGGCGCTGCTCGTCTACGCCCGCGAGATCGCCTTCGCCACCGCCCAGGTGTACGCCCAGGCCGCCGAGGCACGCGGCGCCTGGGACGCCCGGCTGGAGTCGCTCGTCGTCAACGCCGTGCTCAGCGGGGAGGCGGACGAGGGCGCGGTGAGCCGGGCGTCGGCCCTGGGATGGAACGCGCCCGAGCATGTGTGCGTGGTGCTGGGGACCGCCCCCGACGGCGACTCGGAGCTGACCGTCGAGGCGATCCGGCGGGCCGCCCGGCATGCCAAGCTCCAGGTCCTCACCGGGGTACTGGGGGCCCGGCTGGTCGTCATCGCGGGCGGCAGCGACAGCCCGCTGGCGGTGGCCAAGTCTCTGATCGGGCCTTTTGCCGCCGGGCCGGTCGTCGCGGGGCCCGTCGTACCCGATCTGCTGGCCGCGACCCGGTCCGCGCAGGCCGCCGCCGCGGGGCTCAAGGCGTGTTCGGCCTGGCAGGACGCACCGCGGCCGGTACTGGCGGACGATCTGCTTCCGGAACGCGCGATCGCCGGGGACCCGAGCGCACGTGAGCAATTGGTGGAGGAGATCTACAGACCGCTGGAGGAGGCCGGGTCCGCGCTTCTGGAGACGCTGGCGGTCTATCTCGAACAGGCGAGCAGTCTCGAAGGCGCCGCGCGTATGCTCTTCGTTCATCCGAACACCGTGCGCTACCGGCTCCGACGTGTGACTGACGTCACCGGCTGGTCACCGTCGGATGTACGTTCGGCGTTCACGCTACGGATCGCGCTCATCCTGGGACGTCTGGTCGACGGGGATCTTCAGCTCTAGTCTTTTGTCGGGGCCCTACAAAACCCCCTCGTGTTCTTCGTCCCTGTCCCCACGGGCGGTCGTGGCCGTCCCCAAGAGAGAGTGTGAGAGTGCTCGTACTCGTCGCTCCCGGCCAGGGCGCCCAGACGCCCGGCTTCCTGACTCCCTGGCTCGACCTCCCCGGTGTCCGCGGTGCCATCGAGGCATGGTCCGACGCCGTGGGACTCGACCTCGTCCGCTACGGCACCGAGGGCGACGCGGAGGAGATCCGCGACACCGCGGTGGCCCAGCCGCTGCTGGTGGCGGCCGGGCTGGCCTCCGCGTACGCCCTGTTCGACGACCCGGCCGACCTGCCCCGCACGGTGGGTGCCGTCGCCGGTCACAGCGTCGGCGAGCTGACCGCCGCCGGTCTCGCCGGGGTGCTCCCCGACGAGGAGATCGTCCGCCTGGTCCGCGCCCGCGGCCTGGCCATGGCCGAGGCCGCCGCAATCACCGCGACCGGTATGTCGGCGCTGCTCGGCGGCGACCCCGCGGTGAGCGTCGCGCACCTGGAGAAGCTCGGCCTGACCCCGGCGAACGTCAACGGCGCCGGCCAGATCGTGGCCGCCGGCACGCTGGAGCAACTCGCCGTACTGAACGAGGACAAGCCCGAGGGCGTCCGCAAGGTGATCCCGCTGAAGGTCGCCGGCGCCTTCCACACGCACCACATGGCTCCCGCGGTCGACGCGCTGGCGAAGGCCGCCGAGGCCCTCACGCCCGCCGACCCGAAGCTCCCCTACGTCTCCAACAAGGACGGGCGGACCGTGGGCACCGGCGCCGAGGTCCTCACGCGCCTGGTCGGCCAGGTGGCCAACCCGGTCCGCTGGGACCTGTGCATGGAGACGTTCAAGGAGCTCGGCGTGACCGCGATCATCGAGGTCGCCCCGGGCGGCACGCTGGTCGGCCTCGCCAAGCGCGCCCTGCCCGGCGTGAAGACGCTGGCCCTGAAGACCCCCGACGACCTCGACGCCGCTCGCGAGCTCATCGCCGAGACGACCACATCCGCCGCCGACGCGGCGGGTGCCTGAGAAGGAGCCGAGCAGCATGTCGAAGATCAAGCCCAGCAAGGGCGCCCCGTACGCGCGCATCCTCGGTGTGGGCGGCTACCGCCCGACCCGGGTCGTGCCGAACGAGGTGATCCTCGAGACGATCGACTCCTCCGACGAGTGGATCCGTTCGCGCTCCGGCATCGAGACCAGGCACTGGGCGAACGACGAGGAGACCGTCGCCGCCATGTCGATCGAGGCGTCCGGCAAGGCGATCGCCGACGCCGGGATCTCCGCCGAGCAGATCGGCGGCGTGATCGTCTCGACCGTCTCGCACTTCAAGCAGACCCCGGCCGTCGCCACCGAGATCGCCGACAAGCTCGGCACGAACAAGGCCGCCGCCTTCGACATCTCGGCCGGCTGCGCGGGCTTCGGCTACGGCCTCACCCTCGCCAAGGGCATGATCGTCGAGGGCAGCGCGGAGTACGTCCTCGTCATCGGCGTGGAGCGGCTCTCCGACCTGACGGACCTGGAGGACCGGGCCACGGCCTTCCTGTTCGGCGACGGCGCCGGCGCGGTCGTCGTGGGCCCGTCCAAGGAGCCGGCGATCGGCCCCACGGTCTGGGGCTCGGAGGGCGACAAGTCCGAGACGATCAAGCAGACCGTGCCGTGGACGGACTACCGCGAGGGCACGGTCGCCAAGTTCCCCGCCATCACGCAGGAGGGCCAGGCGGTGTTCCGCTGGGCCGTCTTCGAGATGGCGAAGGTCGCCAAGGAGGCGCTGGACGCCGCCGGCATCAGCCCTGACGACCTGGATGTCTTCATTCCCCACCAGGCCAACGAGCGGATCATCGACTCGATGGTGAAGACACTCAAGCTGCCGGAGTCCGTCACGGTCGCACGTGACGTACGCACCACCGGCAACACCTCGGCCGCCTCGATCCCGCTCGCGATGGAGCGGCTCCTGGCGACCGGCGAGGCGAAGAGCGGCGACACCGCGCTCGTCATCGGCTTCGGGGCGGGTCTCGTCTACGCCGCGACTGTCGTTACCCTCCCCTAGGCACTCCGTGCCGGATCACCCGGTCCGGTGCGGGTTCCCTTGCCACACCCTCTGGATACATACGAAGGAGCGCCTCACATGGCCGCCACTCAGGAAGAGATCGTCGCCGGTCTCGCCGACATCGTGAACGAGATCGCCGGCATCCCGGTCGAGGACGTCCAGCTGGACAAGTCCTTCACCGACGACCTGGACGTCGACTCGCTGTCCATGGTCGAGGTCGTCGTCGCCGCCGAGGAGCGCTTCGACGTCAAGATCCCCGACGAGGACGTCAAGAACCTCAAGACCGTCGGCGACGCGACCAACTACATCCTCAAGCACCAGGCCTGATCCTCAGGGCTGGTGCCTGCCCCGCCACCCGGCGGTGGCGCCGCTGAATCCCGATCCGTTGGAGAAAGAATTCCCGTGAGCTCGACCAATCGCACCGTGGTCGTCACCGGTATCGGCGCAACCACACCGCTGGGTGGCGACGCAGCCTCTACCTGGGAGGGACTGGTCGCCGGCAAGTCCGGCGTCAAGCCCCTGGAGCAGGAGTGGGCCGCCGAGCAGGCGGTCCGTATCGCCGCGCAGATCGCGGTGGAACCGTCCGAGGTCATCCCGCGGCCGCAGGCCCGACGGCTGGACCGCTCGGCGCAGTTCGCGCTGATCGCCGCCCAGGAGGCCTGGAAGGACGCCGGCTTCACCGGCAAGGCCGGGGAGGACGGCTCCGACGGGGCCGTCGACCCCGACCGGCTCGGTGCGGTCATCGCCTCCGGCATCGGTGGCGTGACGACCCTCCTCGACCAGTACGACGTGCTGAAGGAGAAGGGCGTCCGCCGCGTCTCCCCGCACACCGTGCCCATGCTGATGCCGAACAGCCCCTCCGCCAACGTGGGCCTCCTCGTGGGTGCCCGGGCGGGCGTGCACACGCCGGTCTCGGCCTGCGCGTCGGGTGCCGAGGCCATCGGCTACGCCATCGAGATGATCCGCACCGGCCGCGCCGACGTCGTCGTCGCCGGTGGTACGGAGGCGGCCATCCACGCGCTGCCCATCGCCGCGTTCGGCAACATGATGGCGATGTCCAAGAACAACGACGACCCCGAGGGCGCCTCGCGTCCCTACGACACCGCGCGTGACGGCTTCGTCATGGGCGAGGGTGCCGGCGTGATCGTCCTGGAGTCCGCCGAGCACGCCGCGAAGCGCGGGGTACGGGTGTACGCCGAGGCGGTCGGGCAGGGCATCTCCGCCGACGCCCACGACATCGTGCAGCCCGAGCCGGAGGGGCGGGGCATCTCGCACGCCCTGCAGAACCTGCTGGACCGCACCGACCTGGACCCGGCGGAGATCGTGCACGTCAACGCGCACGCGACGTCGACGCCGGCCGGTGACATCGCCGAGCTGAAGGCGCTGCGGAAGGTGTTCGGCGACGACGCGGACCACATGGCGGTCTCCGCGACCAAGTCGATGACCGGGCATCTGCTGGGTGGCGCGGGTGGTGTCGAGTCGGTCGCGACCGTGCTCGCGCTCTACCACCGGGTGGCTCCGCCGACCATCAACGTCGAGAACATCGATCCCGAGGCCGAGGCCAACGCGGATGTGGTGCGGGGTGAGGCTCGGAAGCTGCCTGTTGAGGGCCGTATCGCCGCGCTGAACGACTCGTTCGGCTTTGGTGGGCACAACGTGGTTCTGGCGTTCCGTACGGTGTCGTAGGCGCCGTCAGGTGGACGTGGCCCGGTCTCCTGGTGGAGGTCGGGCCATCGCCGTTGTGGGACCTGTTGTGTGCCGGCTGCCTGCCCGGTGGGGGCTGTCGCGCAGTTCCCCGCGCCCCTTAGGTTGGCTGCCCCTAGCTTGGTTCAGACGACCTGTCAGACGACCTGGTGGAGCCAGCGGACCGGGGCGCCCTCGCCGGCGTACCGGAAAGGCTCCAGTTCGTCGTCCCAGGGCTTGCCCAGGAGTTTGGAGAGTTCGGCTTCCAGGTCGGTCTCGCCGCGTTGGGAGCGGGTGAGGGCGGCGCGGAGGCGGTCCTCGGGGATGAGGATGTCGCCGTGGATGCCGGTGACGGCGTGGAAGATGCCCAGCTCGGGGGTGCAGCTGTAGCGCTCGCCCTCGGCGGTGGCGCAGGGCTCGGCGGTGACCTCGAAGCGCAGGAGGTGCCAGCCGCGCAGGGCGGAGGCGAGTTTGGAGGCGGTGCCGGGCTCGGCCTGCCAGGAGAACTCCGAACGCCAGGTTCCGGGGGCGGCGGGCTGCCGGATCCAGTCGAGGTTGACGCGCGTGCCGAGCACCCCGGCGACGGCCCACTCGACGTGCGGGCACAGCGCGCGCGGCGCGGAGTGCACGTACAGAACTCCACGTGTCGTCACCGGGACCTCCGGGCAGAGCGGGACAGTTTTGCAGGCTGGCGTGGCGGGTGGTGGCAGGCAGCCACGTTGAGGGCGAGGCTACCGTGCGGCGGCGCAAGGAGTGTGACGTACCGTCGGTCCCGATGCCCCGAAACGCCCGCCATTCACCCGGCAGGACGCTAGTACGGGGGTGATCCGTTCCCGCGGGAGCGATCAGGAACTCACGGGCGCCGTGATCCGGGAACTCCCGAACGTTGTCAGTAGCGGGGGACATCGTCGACCGGAGGGGATCAGCACCGGATGAGGAAGCAGACCCGGCGTTCACGGGCCGCCGTCGCCGTCCTGACGGCGGCCGTCCTGGGCCTCGCCGGCTGTGACGCCGTCGGCGGAGACGCGTCGGCTCCCGAGGAACCCCGGAAGCCCAAGCCGTCCCCGACGCCGGTGTGGGACAGCAGCCCCGCCTCGATGGCCGCGGTGGGCGACTCCATCACGCGCGGCTTCGACGCCTGCTCGGTGCTGGCGGACTGCCCCGAGGTGTCCTGGGCGACCGGCGGCAGCGACGAGGTCGACAGTCTCGCCGTACGCCTGCTGGGGAGGGCGAAGGCGGCGACGCGGAGCTGGAACCACGCGGTGAGCGGGGCGCGGATGGCGGATCTGTCCGGGCAGATGTCCCAGGCGGCCGCGCACACTCCCGGCCTGGTCACGGTGATGGTGGGCGCCAATGACGCCTGCCGGGACTCCACGAGCGCGATGACGTCGGTGGCCGACTTCCGGGCCGGCTTCGAGGACGCGCTGGGCGTGCTGCGGAAGAAGGCGCCCCGGGCGCAGGTGTACGTGGCGAGCGTGCCGAACCTGAAGCGGCTGTGGTCCGAGGGGCGGACCAATCCGCTGGGCAAGCAGGTGTGGAAGCTCGGGATATGCCCGTCGATGCTGGCCGACGCGGACGCCCTGGACGCGGCGGCGACCGAGCGGCGGGACACCGTGCAGGAGCGGGTGGAGGCCTACAACGACGTACTGAAGGGGGTGTGCGCGAAGGACGAGCGCTGCCGGTTCGACGGGGGCGCGGTGTACGACTACCGGTTCGGCACCGATCAGCTGAGCCACTGGGACTGGTTCCATCCGAGCGTGAACGGACAGGCCCGGCTGGCGGAGATCGCTTACCGCAAGGTCACCTCCGTCACCTAAAGTTCCGCACATGAACGAACTCTTCGCCACACTTTCCGACGGCACCCCGGTCCACCGCTGGACCCTGGAGCGGGCGGGGGTCCGGGTACGGATCCTGTCGTACGGCGGGATCGTGCAGTCGGCGGAGGTTCCGGACCGGGACGGGCACGTGGCGAACGTGGTGCTGGGGTTCGAGGACGTGGACGGATATGTGGGGCACCCGGGGCCGTATTTCGGCGCGCTGATCGGGCGGTACGCGAACCGGATCGCGGGCGGGCGTTTCGAGCTGGACGGGCGGACGTACGCGCTGGCGCGCAACAACGCGCCCAACTCCCTGCACGGCGGCGAGAACGGCTTCGACAAGCGGGTGTGGGCCATGGACCCGGCCGGTGCGCACGGGGTGCGGCTCAGCCGGGTCGGTCCGCACGGCGAGGAGGGCTTCCCGGGGCGGATCGAGGTCGCGGTGACCTACACGCTGGAGGAGTCCGGCGCGCTGCGGATCGCCTACGAGGCGGTCACGGACGCGCCGACCGTGGTGAACCTGACCAACCACAGCTACTTCAACCTGAGCGGCTCCGGGAACGCGGGCGGGCACGAACTGCGGATCGCCGCCTCGCGGTTCACCCCCGTCGACGCGGACCTGATCCCGACCGGGGTGCTGGAGGAGGTCGCCGGCTCACGCTTCGACTTCCGTGGGGCGCGCAAGGTCGGTTCCGGCTACGACCACAACTTCGTGCTGGACAAGGGCGTGACCGAGGCTCCGGTCGAGGTGGGCGAGTTGTACGACCCGGTGTCCGGCAGGGTCCTGACGGTGGCGACCACCGAGCCGGGGCTCCAGCTGTACACCGCCGACCATCTGGACGAGCCCTTCGCGCCCGGTGACGGCATCGCCCTGGAGACGCAGCACTTCCCGGACTCCCCGAACCGGCCGGAGTTCCCGAGCACGGTGCTGCGGCCGGGCGAGGTGTTCCGGTCGGAGACGGTGTACGGGTTCGGCACGCGGTAGGGCGCTGTCGCCGCTTGGCGGTAGGGCGCTGTCACCCCTTGTACGTCATGAGCCCCGGCCCAGGGGTCAGGTCCCGGGCCGGGGCTGCTCGTGGGGAGCGGTGCTCCCGGCTCAGACGTTAGTCGTCGCGGTGAGGCGGCGGTCGGCGATGGACCGCCCGGCCTGGATCTCGTACGAACCCTTCACAAACGACCACGACGCGGTCCGCTCGTCCCAGATCTCGAAGGCCCGGCGCGGCAGTTCCACGGTGACCTCGACGCTTTCGCCGGGGCCCGCCGCCGCGCTCGCGAAGCCGGCCAGCCGCCGGGCGGGGCGCTCGTCGCCGGGCTCGGCGGGGGCCAGATACACCTGCACGACCTCGCGGCCGGCACGGGTGCCGGAGTTGCGGACACGGACGGTGACGGTCGTCCCGCGGACCTCGACGGACTCGTAGGTCCAGTCGGTGTAGCCGAGTCCGTGGCCGAAGGGATAGGCGGGTGTCCTGCCCGCCTTGTCCCAGGCGCCGTAGCCGATGAACACGCCCTCGGAGTACGGGAGTTCGCCGTGCTCGGGGACGACCCGGGTGACGGGGGCGTCGGCCAGGGTGCCCCAGGTGGTGGGGAGGCGGCCGCCGGGCTCCTGGACGCCGGTGAGGACGTCGGCGAGGGCGGTGCCGCCCTCCTGGCCGGGGAACCAGTCGAGGAGGATCGCGGCGACCTCCTCGCGCCACGGAAGTTCCACCGGAGAGCCGGAGTTGACCACCACGACCGTGTTCGGGTTGGCGGCGGCGACCGCGTGGACCAGGTCGTCCTGGTGGCCGGGGAGGGTGAGGTCGGTGCGGTCGAAGCCCTCGGACTCGACGCGTTCGGTGGTGGCGACCACGACGACGGCGGTGTCGGCGTCGCGGGCCGCGGCGACCGCCTCGGCGATCAGGTCGTCCGGCTCGCGCCGCGGGTCCTGGTGGGCGAGGGCGAAGATGACCGCCTTCATCGGGACGTCGTCGGGGATGTCCACGACATGGGTGAGGGAGACCTCGACCGGTTCCCCGGCGGTGAGGTCGACCTCGGCGTGCGGCACGGGGGCGCCGAAGAAGGTGATGAAGGGGTCGTCCTTGCCGGGGATCTGGGTGTCGTCGTAGTACGTGGTGCCCTCGACGGTGAGCCGGAAGGCGCCGACGCCCTGGATGCCGAAGGTGTGCGTGCCGCTCTCGCGCGGGGTGAAGGTGCCGGTCAGTTCGACGGTGTGCAGGCGGTCGTGGGTGACGCCTTCGGGCAGGGCCGCCGGGCCCATCCACTTGATCTGGCCGCCGGGGGCGGAGTCGGAGCCGAGGACGCTCCCGTCGGCGTCCCGGCAGACGGCACGCAGGGCGAACCCGGGGTCGAAGACGGAGAGTTCGGTGTTGGGGTCGGCGCCGACGGCGTAGGTCAGGGCGCCCTCGGGGAGGGCGGCGGTGAGGCCGTCGAGCGGGGAGACGACCCGGGCGGGGAAGACGGTGGCGGAGCCGCCGCCGAGGACGCGGGCGTCGCGGGCGGCGGCGCCGATGAGGGCGACCTTGCCCGGCTTCAGCGGAAGGGCACCCCGGTTGCGGACCAGGACGAAGGAGCGGCGGGCGATCTCGCGGGCCAGCGCGGTGCCGTCGACGGTCTCCGGCAGCTCGGTGACGACCGGTTCGGCGCCTTCCAGGATGCCGACGCGGGCGGCGAGCCGCAGGACGTTGCGCACGGCCTGGTCGACCGTGGACTCGGCGACCTTGCCGTCCCGGACGGCCTGGGCGAGGGCCTCGCCGTACACGGTCCGCGGGCCGGGCATCGCGACGTCGAGGCCGCCCTCGATGGCGTCGACCGTGGAGCGGGCGGCGAGCCAGTCGGAGACGTTGAAGCCGTCGAAGCCCCATTCGCCGCGCAGGACCTCGTTCACCAGGTACCGGTGCTCGGTCATCGTCGTGCCGTTGACCGTGTTGTAGGCGGTCATGATGCCCCAGGGGTGGGCGTTCTCGACGATGTGCTCGAAGGGGGCCAGGTACAGCTCGCGCAGGGTGCGTTCGGAGAGCAGGTTGTTCACGGTGAAGCGGTCGGTCTCGGCGTCGTTGGCGACGAAGTGCTTGACGGTGGTGCCGACACCGCCGGACTGGACGCCGGTGACGTAGGCCGCGCCGATCCGCCCGGTGAGGTACGGGTCCTCGCTGTAGGCCTCGAAGTGGCGGCCGCCGAGCGGAGAGCGGTGCAGGTTGACCGTGGGCGCGAGCAGGACGTGGACGCCCTTGCGGCGGGCCTCCTGGGCGAGCAGCACCCCTGCCCTGCGGGCGAGTTCGGGGTCCCAGGTGGCGGCGAGGGCGGTGGGCGAGGGCAGCGCGACGGACGGGTCCTCGGCGGTCCAGCGCACGCCCCGGACGCCGATCGGGCCGTCGGACATGACGAGGGACTTGAGGCCGATCCCGGGGAGGGCGGGCAGGGTCCACATGTCCTGGCCGGAGAGCAGGGCGGCCTTGGCGTCGAGGTCGAGCGCGGCGAGGGCGCGCTCGACGACCGCCTCACGGGATGCGTCGGCCTGGGTGCGGGGTGCCGCCATCGCGGTGCCTCCTCGTCGAGTCCTGCCCCGGGACGGGTCCCGGGCGTGCCTCCATCCTGCATCGGTTACCTGTGACGCGGTAGGTTTCGTTACCTTGACGTTATATTCCTCCTGCGGTCATGTCGTACGGTGACGGCATGAGCGCGAGGGTCAGGAGCCAGGAGCGCCGCGCGGAGATCGTCCGGGCGGCCCTGGAGGTGATCGCCGAGCGCGGTTACCGGGGAGCCAGCATGGCCGCGGTCGCCGAGCGGGTCGGACTCACCCAGCAGGGGCTGCTGCACCACTTCCCGACCAAGGACACGCTGCTGGTCGCCGTGCTGGAGGAGCGGGACAAGTGGGACGCCGTCCCGGCCGGCACCTGGCGGCCGGACCTGCTCGCCTCGCTCGTCGAGTACAACGCGATGCGGCCCGGGATCGTCCAGACCTTCTCGGCGCTGCTCGGCGAGAGCGTGACCGAGGGCCACCCCGCCCGGGAGTACTTCACCGAGCGGTACGGGCGGGTGCGGGAGTCGATGGCCCGGATGCTGCGTATCGAGTACGGCGACCGCCTGCCGAACGGCCTCACGCCCGAGCGCGTCGCCCCGCTGCTGGTCGCGGTGATGGACGGCCTGCAGTACCAGTGGCTGCTGGACCCCGAGTCGGTCGACATGGCGGGCGCCTTCCGGGACTTCCTCATGCTCCTGGGCGAGGACTGACCGCGGCCACGATCTCGACCTCCACCCGCGCCTCCGGACGGAACAGCCGCGAGACCTCGAAGGTCATGCTCGTCGGCGGGGTGCCGGTCAGGAACTCCCGGCGTACGGCGGCGTATTCGGCGAGCCCGTCGATGTCGGTCAGATACGTACGGATGTTGATGACGTCGGCCATCGTCGCGCCGTGCGCCTTCAGCAGCGCGTCCAGCGTCTCGAAGACCCCGCGGGTCTGTTCGGCGAGCGTGGCGCCCTCGGCGATCTGACCCGAGACGAACAACAGGGCGCTGCCGTCGGCGTGTTCGACGCGGGCCACCTGGGAGTAGAAGGGGCTCAGGGGCTGGGGCGCGGAGGCGGGGTTGCCGAGGGTGATCTGCATGGCGTCGACGCTAGGACAGCGGCGGCGGTACGACCAGCGAATGTCTAGCATGGCCGCCATGCCGGACTCGCATGACAGGGACTCGCACGGCAGGGATGCGCACGGCAGCCGTCAGGAGGTTCCCGACCTGTCCACGGTGTGGCTCCGGGTGTTCCTGGAGGTCGCCCGGACCGGCTCGTTCACCGGCGCCGCGCGGACGCTGGGGTGGACCCAGTCGGCGGTCTCCCGGCAGATCTCCTCGCTGGAGGCGGCGTTGGGCGGGGTGCCGCTCTTCGACCGGCTGTCTCGCGGGGTGCGGCCGACCGGGGCCGGCCGGGCACTCGTGCCGTACGCCGAGACGGTCGTCGAGGCGCTGCACGGAGCCGGCCGCGAGCTGGCGGCACTGCGGGACGCGACCGGCGGGCGGCTGCGGTTCGGGGCGTTCGCCACGGCCGACGCGGCGCTGGTGCCGCACGCGCTCGGCGTCTTCCGCGGCCGCCATCCCGGGGTCCGGGTCTCCCGGGAGGAGGGCTTCACCCCGGTGCTCCTGGACCGGCTGACCGCCGGGTACCTGGATCTGGCGGTCGTCTCCACGACGGGCGGTGCCGCGCTGGAGCCGTACGAACTCCACCATCTCCTCGACGAGTCGCTGTACGTCGCCGTCCCCGCCGGGCATCCCCTCGCCGCCGGTGACCGTCCGGTGCGGCTCGGGGAGTTCACCGACGCCGACTGGATCTCCGGCAGCGCGCGGCCCGAGGGCACGCTTCTGGACGCCGCCGTGCGCCAGGGGTTCCGGCCCCGGGTCGCGCATGTCGTCGGTGAGTGGACCGCCAAGCAGGGGTACGTCGCCGCGGGGCTGGGGGTGGCTCTGGTCCCGGGGCTCGCCGCGGCGGCCGTGCGGCCGGACGTCGTGCTGCTGCCGGTGGCCGACGAGGGGGCTCCGGCGCGGGCGGTGTACGCGGCGACCGTGCGGGGGCGGGCGTCGGTGGGGGCGGTGGGGGCGTTCGTGGGGGCGCTGCGGGAGGCGGCGGGGCGGTTGGCTTCGGGGGCGCGGTGCTCTTCGGTGGGGAGGTCCTCTTCGGCGCGGTCCTCTTCGGAGGTGGGGCGGGGCATGGCGTAGACCAGTCGTGGTGGGCGATACTGCCGCCGTTCGGTGATCACCCTCTCTCCCCCACGACTTCAGAAGGGTCGAACTGCCTTGACTTCCCTACGTGTTCGGGCCGGATTCCTCGGAATCGCCCTGCTGGCGGGGCTGTCCGCCCCGACCGCCTCCGCCTCGGCCTCCGCTTCCGTGCCCGCGTCGACCGCGCTCTCGCCCACCGTCGAGGAGCAGCGGCTCGACAAGGCCGTGCCGCAGGAGATCCTCAGACGGTCCGGATTCGACGCCCTGACGGCCCGGTTCACGCGATCGCTGGACTCGGCGCGTGATTACGCTCAGGCCCGGCGGGTCGTCGTAAGTGAAGGGTCCGCGTTGTGGCGGCGGGCCGTGGACCGGGCGCAGGGGCGGGGGCCCGTGGGTGGGGATCTCAGCCGGGACGACGACCGGCCGTTGTACTGGGCGCGGTTGGGGATGACGCGGGATGTACGGACCTGGGAGCCTGCGTTCGGGCTGACGGATGATCAGCGGGCTTCTCTGATCGGTGCGTTGGAGCGTTCCTCCCGGGGGCAGGACTCCGTGCGGTATCCGCAGGACGACGGGGTGAAGCGGATTCTGGTCACCGGGTTCGATCCGTTCACCCTCGACCGGGACATCCGGATCTCCAATCCCTCCGGGGCGACCGCGCTCGCGCTCGACGGGCGGGTGATCCGGACGGCGGACGGGCCCGCGCGGGTGGAGACCGTCGTCTTTCCCGTGCGGTGGCGGGACTTCACGGAAGGGACGGTCGAGCGGACCCTGCGGCCGTATCTGAAGTCGGTGGATCTGCTCACCACCGTGAGTCAGGGGCGGGTCGGGAGGTTCGATGTCGAGCGGACGAACGGGGCCTGGCGGGGTGGGTTCGGGGACAACGAGAACGTGGGGGTGACCGGGGTGGTTCCGGTTGCCGATCCGGGGTCGCAGCCGCAGTGGACGACCACGACGTTGCCCTATCGGGCGATCGTGGCCGCTGATACCGGGCGGTTTCCCGTGTACGACAACACCGAGGTGACGGAGATTCCGGCGGGTGGGTCGGAGGCTGTGGTGCGGCCGGACGGGCCTACTCCGGGGTCTGTCGCGCGGGAGGGGGGCGGTGGGGACTATCTCTCCAACGAGATCGCTTATCGGGGGACGTTGCTGCGGGACCGGATGGGGTTGGGGGGTGTGTTGCCGGCCGGGCATGTGCATACGCCTGTGCTGGAGTTCGGGAGCGGTAACACCTCGGAGGTGACGGATCCGGTGTTCGTGCGGAATCGGTTGGACATCATCGCGCAGGTGACGGGGATTCTGGGGGTGGCTGTCGCGGAGGGGTAGGTGGGTGCGGGGTGCGCGGTGCGGGTGGGTGGGGGTGCGGGTCTTGGGGGTTTTCGCCCCCGCCGCCCCTACCCGTCCCATCCCTGGGGGCTGCGCCCCCAGACCCCCCTGTCGGCCCTGAAGGGGCCTCGTCCTCAAACGCCGGACGGGCTGGAAGTGCCGGACGGGCTGGAAGTGCGGGACGGGCTGGCAGTGCGGGTGGGTGGGGGATGGGGACGGCCAGGCCCGTGGCCTCACACGCCGGACAGGCTGAAAGTACCTGGGCCGGGGAAGCCGACACCCCACCGCCGCACCTGCCAGCCTCGCCGCCTCCCCGCCACAACCACCCGCACCCGCCAACGGCGACGCACCCCTACGAGGGCCACCCGCACCCCACCACTGCGCCGCACCCACCAGAACCACCCGCGCCCGTCAAACGGCCGCCCGCCCCCCACCACCAGAACCACCCGCGCCCGCCGACGGCGCTCCACCCCCACCAGGGCCACCCGCACCCGACCACGAAAGTTGTACGGGTGGTGCGGGTGGGAACAACCGGCCCGGCCGGAGGCCGGGGCCGGGGTTCGGCCTCACACGCCGGGCGGGCTGAAGGTGCCTGGGTCGGGGGTGTTGCCATTCGGTTCTCCCCCGTCCGGCTCCTCCCCTGCCGTTTCCTCGCCCAGTAGGTCTCTGGCCATCAGCGTGGCGCCCGCTACCGCGCCCGGCATGAGGAAGACCGCTACGAAGGGGATGAGGAAGGCGACGGCCAGGGGAGTGCCGAAGCCCCAGATGAGGGTTTTGCGGGAGCGGAGGAGGGTGAGGCGTTGGCGGAGTTCGATGCGGCGGCGTTGGAGGGCCACGCCGGTGAGTTCCTCGGTGAGGAAGAAGCCGGTGACCAGGAAGCCGAGGACGGGGACGGCGGTCTGGCCGAGGACGGGGATGAAGCCGAGGGCGAAGAGGAGGATGCCCCAGCAGGCCGCGCGGACGAGGATGCGGAGGCTGTCGCGGGCCGAGATCCACAGTTCGCGCCAGAGGGGGAGGCCGGATTCCGGGGCCGTGCCGTCCGGGGAGACGTCCTGGTCGACCTTCTCGGAGAGGTTCTCGTAGAAGGGCTGGCCGATCAACAGGGTCACCGCGGTAAAGGTCAGTACCGCCAGTAGTAGGGCCAGGGCGAAGAGGACCGCCGTGAGGAAGCCTCGGAACAGGGCCTGCCAGGGGCTCGACCAGTCGTCGGCGAAGGGCGTGGCCCAGGCGATCGCGTCCTCGCCCCACAGGGCCAGCGCCACCAGCGCCGCCGCGTAGAGGACGAGGGTGATCAGGCCCGGGAGCAGGCCGAAGCCGTACTGCTTGCCGTGCCGGGCCACCCATCGTTGGCCCTTGAGGAGATAGTGGAAACCGGCCCCGAGATCGCGCATGGGGGAGACCCTATCGGGCGGCTCCACGGCCACTCGCGGCGAACTCGGTTCACACCGGAGCGACCGCCACCACCACTCCCGGCTCCGCCGTCGGAGACACCGCCGCCGACACCCGTACCGCCGCCGCCCGCGCCAGGCGACCCGTGCGGGAGGCCGTGGTCAGGAGGAGGGGCTGGAGGTGTTCGAGGCCGGAGACGAGGAGTTCCTCGCCGGCGACGAAGACCGGGCGGGCCGCCTTCGCCGTGGCCGCGGCGGCTTCCGTAAGGTCGGCGAGGGGGGAGAGGGTGGTGCGGACCACGCCCGCTCCCGCCGCGGCCGCGCGCTCCGCGAGGGCCACTTGGAGGGGCATCAGCGGGGCCAGGGCAGCCGTCAACGCGTCGGCGATGCGGCGGAGTTCGGGGGTCGAGTCGCGCAGTACCTCCGCGGCGGTCCGCAGGATCGGGGTGAGGGCGAGGAGCGCGCCCGCCGCCACGCCGGCCGTCGCGGGCAGCAGGGGTGAGGTCGCCTCGACCAGGTCGCCGAGGGCGGCCGCGAACTCCTCCACAGCGGGTTCCACGGCGTCCAGGACCGGCATCAGGCTGTCGCCCAGTGCCGTCAGGAGCGCCTGGGCGGGCTCGCTCACCGGGTGAGTGGCGAGCGGGGCGCCGGACGTGCCGAGGCGCATCAGGGTGTCGACGATCCGGTAGAAGGCCTCCTGGGCCTCGGGGGAGGCGCTCGCCTCGGCCAGTTCGGCGGTCGTCTCGCGCAGGACGCGCAGCACCTCGCCGCCCGAACCGTCCCTGGGGTCGAAGGTGTTGAGGGCGATCCTGGTGATGTTCCCGGCGGTGTCCAGGAGTTGGCCGGTGATGTCGGTGGTGTTGCGGGCCATGCGCAGTACGTCGTCCCTGCTGGGGAGCGAAGGGATCGTTGCCATGGGCTCTCCTCGCCTCGCACGCCGATGCTCTGCCTCGCCACTCCGGTGCTCTGCTCGCCACTCCGGTGCTCATAGGATGCCCGCTCCGGGCCGTCCGGGACCGGGCATTTCAGGGTGACCGGGTGTCCGGGACGGGCCGTCCGGGGCGTCCGCGCCGCCAACTCCCTCTTGTTGCGATTGAGTCGAACAGGTAGACCTCGCCGTACCGATCTCAGGAAGCCCTCAGGAGGTACGCGTGCGCACCACGAGAACCGTTCCTGCGAGACCTGTTCTGATCACGGCCCTCGCGCTCGCCGCGGCGGGCTCGCTCCTGCTCACCCCGCACACCGCCGGCGCGGCACCGGAACCCCCGGTGACCAGGGAGGGCCCGGAGGGCTCCGCCCTCGACGAGCGTGCCGCCCGCGCCCCCGAGAGTGCCGCCGACAGGGCCCTGGCCGCCCCGGAGACACCGACGACGTCCGACGCCGGGCGCGGTTATCCGCGGGAGCAGGTCCTCACCCCGGACCCGGAGAACCCGGCCGACAAGTCGATCAAGCTGGGCCTCACGCCGTACCACGCGATCGCGCCGAAGCTGAACGCCCTCCAGCGGCTCGGCGACCGGGTGAGCGTCGAGGTCGCGGGCCGGTCGGCCGGCGGGCACCGGCTGTACCTCGTCACCGTGACCGCCCCGGAGAGCGCCCGGCAGGCCCGCGCCCAGGAGCGGATGCGGGAGCTGATCGAGAACGCGCCCGCCTCGGCGGCCAAGAGCCGTGAGATCAGGGCCGGTTACAAGGCGCCCGTCTTCTTCAACAACAACATCCACGGCAACGAGTGGGAGGGCACCGACGCCTCCCTGAAGCTCATCGAACGGCTCGCGACCGCCAACGACGCGAAGACGAAGGACCTTCTCTCCCGCACCCGGCTCTACTTCAACATCACCGCGAACCCGGACGGCCGGATCGCCGGCACCCGGGCGAACGCCAACGGCTTCGACATGAACCGGGACTTCGTCACCGCCTCGCAGCCCGAGGTGCGGGTGATGCGGCAGATCGAGATCGACAAGCAGCCGGCCGTCATGCTCGACCTGCACGGCTACGTCAACGGCACCCTCATCGAGCCCACCACTCCCCCGCACGGCGAGAACTACGAGTACGACCTCTTCCTGAAGAACAGCTACGCCAACGCGCTGGGCATGGAGGCCGCCGTCAACGGCCTCGGCTACACGCCGGAGAAGGACGGTGTGGAGCCCGCGCAGATCCCGTTCCGGGACCTGGAGGAGGGCTGGGACGACTGGCCGCCGATCTTCACGCCGCAGTACGCGGCCTTCCACGGCACGGTCGCCGCGCACACGATCGAGATCCCGCTGGCCGTGAACAACGAGGAGTACGACAGCCTGCCGGTGGCGGAGCTGCGGCGGCGGTCGGCGATCAACGTGGACGTCGCCGGGGCCGCCCTGCGCGGCACCCTCGACTTCGTGCAGCGCGAACGGACCACGCTGATCGCCGACCAGATCGAGGTCTTCCGGCGAGGGGCCGCGGGCGCGGCGCAGGTGCCGGTGTCCGAGGAGACCGTCCCCGGGGTGCCGGGCATCGGCCCGGAGGACGTGTACACGACCGACTTCCCGCGTGCGTACGTCATCCCGGCCGGTGGCACGGGCGGCACGGACGGCACCCAGCGGTCGGCCACCGCCGCCGCCCGTCTCGTCGACCACCTGATCGCCAATGACGTACGAGTGGCCCGCGCGACCCGCGACTTCCGCCTCGGCGGACAGCGGTACGCCAAGGGCTCCTACGTGGTCGACATGCACCAGCCCAAGCGGGGTCTCGCGAACGTGCTGCTGGCCGACGGGCGGGACATCAGCGACAAGGTCTCGGTGATGTACGACATCTCGGGCTGGAGCCTGGGCCGGCTGTGGGGCGCCACGGTCCGTTCGGTGCCCTCGGGCGGCCTGACGGGCGTACCGCTGCGGACGGTTGGGGAGGCCGCCCGCGTCGGTTACGTCGCACCGCGCGGCGACCTGCGGCTGCGGCTGGACGACCCGCGTGAGGTCGCGGCCCTCAACTCCCTTCTCCAGCAGGGTGTTCCGGTACGGCAGGCGGCGGACGGCAGTGCGATCGTGCCGGGGTCGGCACGGGCGAAGGCGGCGGTGGCGGCCCGGACGTACGACGTCGTCTTCGACGCGACCCGCCTGACCGGCACCACTCCCCTGCACCGGCTGCGGGTGGCCGCGGCCGTGACGCCGGGTGAGCTGTTCGCGCTGCGGGAGATGAACTTCGAGGTCACGCCGGTCTCGACGGCCGTCCTGAACGCGGGCTTCGACTGGTCGGGCGCGGACGTGCTGTTCGTCTCGGCGGGTCTGAACCACG
This sequence comes from Streptomyces lincolnensis, assembly GCF_021173675.1. Classification (GTDB taxonomy): domain Bacteria; phylum Actinomycetota; class Actinomycetes; order Streptomycetales; family Streptomycetaceae; genus Streptomyces; species Streptomyces lincolnensis_B. Next base: position 261,970 of record NZ_JAIHON010000005.1, read on the forward strand.
CCGCCCTGAATCCCGCGGCCCGCGCCGCCCTGGACGCGTTCCTGGCCTCCGGCCACGGTCTCGTCGGACGCGGCGCCACCGGGGCGGCCCTGAACGCGGCGGCGGGACCGCTCGCGGCCAAGGCGGTCGCGGGCAACCCGGACGCCAACGGCGTGGTCCGGATGGTGAACGCGGGCGGCCCGGTGACGACCGGGGCACCGGACCACGGGTTCGTCTACGCGCCGGTATGGTTCACCGACCTCGGGCCGGGCGTCCGGACGGACCGGTCGTACGCGGGCGGCAATCCGCTCGTGTCCGGGCACTGGCGGCCACTGGAGGACGGCTCGGGCGGTCCCGCGGACGCGGCCGGCCGGCCCGCCGTGATCAGCGGCCCGGGAGCGGTCCTGTTCGGCACCGAACCCCTCTTCCGGGACCATCCCAAGGGGGAGTTCGCCCAGGTCGCACGGGCGTTGTTCACAGTGGCACCCGCGGACACGCGGTAGAGGTGAGGAGAGCGGATGACACACGAGATCCACGGCACCGTCGCGGACGGCTTCGAGGCGGTGCGGGAGGAGTTCGCCGCGTTCGTCGCGGGGGAAAGGCCGGACTACGAGGGGCAGTTGTGCGCGTACGTGCACGGCCGCAAAGTCGTCGATCTGTGGGCGGGTGACGGCGTCGACGGCGGTTCCCTCTACGGCGTCTACTCCTGCACCAAGGGGGCGGCACACCTCGTCACCGCGCTGCTCGTGCAGGACGGCACCCTCGAACCGGACCGCAAGGTCACCTACTACTGGCCGGAGTTCGGCGCCGAGGGCAAGGGCTCGCTGACCCTGCGCGATCTGCTCTCCCACCGGGCGGGGGTGATCGGCGTGGACTCCGGCTTCACCGACCAGGAGCTGGCCGACGACCGGGCCATGGCCGAACGGCTCGCCGACCAGAAGCCGTTCTGGCGTCCGGGCACCGCCTTCGGCTACCACGCCCTCACCCTCGGCGCGCTCTCCGGCGAGGTGGTCCGGCGGGCCACGGGCCGCACCCTCCAGGAGGTGTACGAGGAACGGATCCGCGCCCCGCACGGGCTGGACTTCCACCTGGGCCTGCCCGAGGCGCTGGAGCCGCGCTACCGCTCCGTGCAGGCGATGATCCCGACGCCGACCCAGCAGGCCCAGCTGGACGAGGCGCCCAGGGGCCCGCACACGCTGACCTCGATCGCCTTCAACACCCAGGTGCCCGACCCCGGCCCCTTCGAGGAGTACCCCAACTCCCGTGCCGTCCGGGCGAAGGGGCCGGCGTCGGCGGGCGGGGTGGCGGCGGCGCGCGGGCTCGCCGGGATGTACGCGGCGGCGATCAGTGACGTGGACGGGCGCGGGCCCCTGCTGAAGCCGGACACGGTCGCCGAGATCAGCCAGATCCACTCCACCGGCTACGACCTGGTCGCCCGGGCCCACCGGTCCTTCGGCCTCGGCTTCCATGCCACCGCCGAGGCCTGGCACCCCGTCCTCGGCGCCCGCGCCTTCGGCCACAGCGGCGCCGGCGGCGCCCAGGCCTTCGCCGACCCGCACAGCGGCCTCGCCTACGGCTACACCCGCCGCCGCATGGCCTTCCCCGGCGGAGCGGCACCGGAGAACCAACGGCTGGTGAAGGCGGTGCACACGGCAGCACTGGCCACCTGACCCGGCGGCGGTACAGCGAACAGAGGTGGCGTGCAGGGATTGCGAAGAGAGGTTGCGCGCAGGGGAAGCAAACAGAGGTTGCGAGCCCACCAACCCCACTGTCCCAACGACACCGGCCGCGAAAGAGCCGTAGGGGCGCGCCGGTGTCGAGACGGCGAACGCGCGGAGGCCCGAAGGGCTGAGCACGATCGCCGTCTCGACACCGGCTGAGAGCGCCCCGAAGGCGAAAGAGCCAAAAGGGGGGAGGCCGCACCCCACGTCCCAGGGTGCGGCCTCTTGTCGTAGGCAACGAGGGGGTCAGCCCAGCGTCACGGTGATGTTCCCCCGCGTCGCCTTCGAGTACGGGCAGACCTGGTGGGCCTGCTCGATCAGTGAGCGGGCGGTGTCGGTGTCGACGCCGGGGATGCTCGCGGAGATCTCCACGATGATGCCGAAGCCGTCGCCGTTCTTGCCGAGGCCGACCTTCGCGGTGACGGTCGAGCCGGTGAGGTCGGCCTTCTCCTGGCGGGCGACCACGCCGAGGGCGCCCTGGAAGCAGGCGCTGTAACCGGCGGCGAACAGCTGCTCCGGGTTGGTGCCGGTGCCGCTGCCGCCGAGTTCCCTGGGCGGGTTCACGACCACGTCGAGTGTGCCGTCGTCGGTGGCGACCCGCCCGTCACGGCCGTTCTCGGCGGTGGCGACGGCGGTGTAGAGGACGTCGGACTGCTGGATGGGCATGCGGTTGTCTTCCTCTTCGGTCCGTCGTGACTCGCGCCCACGATCGACGACGGAATTCGGAAAGAAGTTACCGCATGCCGGAATCCCAGCACAGGCCCGGCGACGGACCCGGAGAAGGAGACAGACCCGGAACCGACGTCAGAGCTTGACGATCATCTTCCCGGTGTTGTCGCCGCGCAGAACCCCGAGGAACGCCTCCAGGTTGTTCTCGATGCCCTCGACGACCGTCTCGCGGTACTTGAGCTCGCCCGAGGCGACCCACGGGCCGACGTCCTGGACGAACTGCGGCTGGAGGTCGTAGTGGTCACTGACGAGGAAGCCCTCGATGCGGCCGCGGGTCTGGATGAGGCGGGCGAGGTTCTTCGGGCCGGGGGCGGGCTCGGTGCTGTTGTAGACCGAGATCATTCCGCAGACGGCGATCCGGCCGTCGCGGTTGAGCTGCCCGATCGCGGCTTCCAGGTGGTCCCCGCCGACGTTGTCGAAGTAGACGTCGACGCCGTCCGGGGCGGCCTCGCGCAGCTGCTCGGCGACCGGGCCGGACTTGTAGTTGAAGGCGGCGTCGAAGCCGTACTCCTCGACCAGGAGCTTGACCTTCTCGTCGGAGCCGGCGGAGCCGATGACCCGCGAGGCGCCCTTGAGCCGGGCGATCTGGCCGACCTGGCCGCCGACGGCACCGGCGGCCCCGGAGACGAACACCGAGTCGCCCTCCTTGAAGGAGGCGGTACGCAGGAGGCCGGCGTAGGCGGTGAGGCCGGTCATGCCGAGGACGCCGAGGTAGGTGGACAGGGGCGCGGTGTCCGGGTCGACCTTGACGGCGTTCTTCGCGTCCACGGCGGCGAACTCGCGCCAGCCGAAGAAGTGCAGGACGTGGTCGCCGACGGCGATGCCCTCGGCGTTGGAGGCGACGACCTCGCCGACCGCGCCGCCCTGCATGACCTTGCCGAGCTCGAAGGGGGCGACGTACGACTTGGCCGCGCTCATGCGGCCACGCATGTACGGGTCGACGGAGAGGTACTTGTTCCGGACGAGGACCTGCCCCTCACCCGGGGTGGGGACCTCGGCCTCGACCAGGGCGAAGTCCTCGGCCTTGGGCCACCCCACGGGGCGGGAGAGGAGGTGCCATTCGCGGTTGATCATGCCAAGACCTTCCATCTGCTTCGGTGCTTGTTGCTTCAGTGCCTGTTGCTCAGTGCATGGTGCTTCGGTACCGGATTACTTCAGTACCTGAAACAACCATGCGTCTGAATATTTCATGTTGTCAAGTAACCGGGTACCCTGAATGCCATGGCCACACCTGAGAAGACCCGCCGTCCCGACGCCCTGACCCTGGAGGTGGTCGAGCTGATCGGTGACGTCGTGGCCCGTTTCTACGAGGACTACGAGGACGCGGCCGGTGAGCACGCCCTGACCGGCGCCCAGGCCAGGCTGCTCAGCCTGCTGTCCCTGGAGCCGCTGCCGATGCGGAAGCTGGCCCAGCGGCTGAAGTGCGAGCCGTCGAACGTGACGGGGATCGTGGACCGGCTGGAGTCGCGCGGGCTGGTGGAGCGGCGCACGGATTCCGCCGACCGCCGCGTGAAGCTGGCCGCCGCGACCGAGGAGGGGCGCCGCGTCGCCCGCGAACTGCGCGAGGGACTGCGGTTCGCCCGCGAGCCGCTCGCGGGCCTCTCCCACGAGGAGCGCGAGTCCCTGCGGGGCCTGCTGCGGCGCATGCTGGCCGCCGACAACCGGGACAAACTCGGTTGACGGGCCGGGCGAGCAGTGGCTGACTTGCCCTCCATGGACTGCTCCTGCTTCTCCTGCTTCGCAGCGACCCGGACCCGCCGCGCCTGAGCGCGGCGGCCCGTGCCTCACGTCTCCGCCGCGCCCACGAGGACCAACTCACCTCGACGGGCACGGAGATACGCCATGTTCACTCCCGACGTGTTCACTCCCCACACGTTCACTCCCTACCAGGAACTCGACGCGCTCCTGGCCGACCTCGTGCGCGAGGTCCGCGGCATCCTCGGTGACACCTTCGTCGGCGCCTACGTGCAGGGCTCCTTCGCGCTGGGCGCCGGGGACCTGCACAGCGACTGCGATTTCGTGGTCGTCACCACCGTCCCGCCCCGCGGTGCCGCGGAGGCCGGGCTGCGCCGCCTGCACGACGAGATCCCCACCCGGCCCGGCCACTGGGCCGGCGAGCTGGAGGGGTCGTACGCGGACGCCTGCTCCCTGCGCGACGCCTCCGGCCTCGGGACACCGTGGCTGTTCTGCGACCACGGCCACCGCGAGCTGGCCCGGGACACCCACTGCAACACGCTGCACACCCGCTGGATCCTGCGGAACCACGGGATCAGGCTGGCCGGTCCGCCGGTCGCCGACCTGGTCGACGCGGTGGACCCGGAGGCGCTGCGGGCCGGAATGCGGACGATGCTGCCGGGGCTCCTGGACGAGCTGCGGACCTGGGCCCGGTTCGATCTGGCCTGGACCCAGCGGTACGCCGTGGCCACCTACTGCCGGATGCTGTTCACGGTGCGCACCGGCGAGGTGGCGTCGAAGCGGGGCGCCCTGGAGTGGGCCCGCGCCACGCTCGACCCGGCGTGGCGGCCACTGCTCACGCAGGTGATCGAGGACCGGGAGCGGGGCTGGGATCCGGCGGACCCGCCGCGCCCCGGCAGCATGGAGGCGATGTACGCGTTCGCCGCGTACGTGGAGTCGCTGGCGCGCGGCGACTGACACAACCGCTCACCCGCGTTCGCTCTCTTCGCGCGAGCGAATCATCCGGCGCCCCCTTCGGCGCCCCTCAGCTGCACCACCACAGGAACCGCTCGCACGTCGGCGAGGGCGACGGTTCCGGGGTCGGGTCCGGGCTCGGGGGGTCGGCGGTGGGGGTCGGGTCCCGCGTCGGGTCGGAGGCGCCGGGGGTGGTGGGTGAGGTGCCGGAACCCGTGCCCTTCGTGGGGGTGGCGCTCGCGCCGGGCTTGTCCTTGTCGTCCTTGCCCTTGTCGTCGCCCGGGGACGTGGAGGCCGACGGGGAGGGCGAGGCGTCCGGGGAGGACGTCGCGGAGGGGTCGCCGTTCCTGCCGTCCGCGCCCGGCGACGGCCGTGCGGAGGCGTCCGCCTCCGAGGACGTGCCGCCCTCGGCCGACTCGTCACCGGCCACCGCCGGTTTCGGGGACGAGCCGGGGGCGTCCATGCCGAGTTCGGCGAGGCTCAGACCGCCCGCCGCCAGCACCGCCGCCGCGGCGACGAGCAGGACGCGGCGACGGCGGCGCCGGTGAGCGGCGGCTTTGCGGTCGCGGCGGCTCGCCCCTCCCCCGGCGGCGTCGAGCTCGTCGTCGCCCAAGTCGTCCGAACCGTCCGAGCGGTCCGAGTCACCCGAGTCGCCCAAGTAGTCCGAGTCGCTCACCTCGTCCGAGCCGCCGAAACCGTCGTAGGTCTCGGAATCCTCGGGGAGTTCGGGGAGTTCGGGGAGGTCGGGCTCCACCGCCGCCCGGCCGCCGCGGCCCCGTGCGCGGCGGCGTGCCGCCCGGCCGCCGGGCGCCGGTTCCGGCAGGGCCTCCGCCCCGGACCCGGCCCCGACGGGCCCCTGGGCAGGCTCCACGGGCTCATGCGCGGCCTCGTACGGCACGTATCCCTGCTCGGCCCCGTAGGGGTTCTCCGCGTACGGCACATCGCCGTACGCGGCCGCGTTCGCGCGGATCTGGTCGATCGTCGCGCCGCACCCAGGGCAGGCGAGGGCGCCGTTGAGGTGCCTGCGGCACGGGTGGCAGTAGTCCATGACGCGGGAAGGTTAAGTTCCTCTCAGGCGGCCTTCATAGTCACGGCTGTGAAAGTTGTGTGGGGAAGCAGGCGCTCCGGCGTGGCGAGTTGTGGGCAACCTTCTCGATCATGCTGAAACCGCCTCCGAAAGCTCTATCGAAAGCAGTGTCGAAACTGTTATGCGTTCGACCCATTGACACCCCCCTCACACCGTCCTTACTGTCACGCCAGCATTTCGAACGTGTGACGAAATTTCGAACACACGCAAACTGAGAGCCGACGAAGCGAGCAAGGGGCTACTGCCGTGCGCATCACCGGAATCAGCACACACGTGGTCGGGACGCCGTGGCGCAACCTGACGTACGTCCTGGTCCACACCGACGAGGGCATCACGGGAGTCGGCGAGACCCGGATGCTGGGACACACCGACGCGCTGATCGGTTACCTGCGGGAGGCCGAGGCAAACCACATTCTGGGCTCCGACCCGTTCGCCCTGGAAGACCTCGTCCGCCGGATGAAGTACGGCGACTACGGCCGGGCCGGCGAGATCGTCATGTCCGGCATCGCCGTGATCGAGATGGCCTGCTGGGACATCAAGGGCAAGGCCCTCGGCGTACCGGTGTGGCAGCTGCTCGGCGGCAAGGTCACCGACAAGGTGAAGGCGTACGCCAACGGCTGGTACACCACCGAGCGGACCCCGGAGGCCTACCACAAGGCCGCGCAGGGCGTCATGGAGCGCGGGTACAAGGCGCTGAAGATCGACCCCTTCGGCACCGGTCACTTCGAGCTCGACCACGAGCAGAGCCTGTACGCCGTCTCCCTCATCGAGGCCGTGCGCGACGCCATCGGGCCGGACGCCGAGCTGATGCTGGAGATGCACGGCCGCTTCTCCCCCGCCACCGCCGTCCGGCTGGCCAAGGACCTCGCGCCCTTCAAGCCCGCGTGGCTGGAGGAGCCGGTGCCGCCGGAGAACCTCAAGGCGCTGGAGAAGGTCGCCGCCAAGGTCGACATGCCGGTCGCCACGGGTGAGCGGATTCACGATCGCATCGAGTTCCGCGAGCTGTTCGAGAGCCAGGCCGTCGACATCATCCAGCCGGACGTCGGTCACATCGGCGGTATCTGGGAGACCCGCAAGCTCGCCGCGACCGCCGAGACCCACTACATGCTGGTCGCCCCGCACAACGTGGGCGGCCCGGTGCTGACCGCCGCCTCCCTCCAGGTCGGCTTCACCTCGCCGAACTTCAAGATCCTTGAGCACTTCAACGACTTCGCCGACGCGGACATCAAGAAGGTCGTCAAGGGCGCACCCGAGGTGATCGACGGCTACTTCCACCTCTCCGACAAGCCCGGCCTCGGTGTCGAGCTGGACGTGGACGCCGCCGCCGAGTTCCCGCAGCAGCAGGCCCGCTTCGACCTGTGGGCCGAGGGCTGGGAGCAGCGCAAGCCGAAGGGCGCCCAGAAGTGAGCACCGCCGTCGTCATCGAGGCGCCGGGCGAGCACCGGCTCACCCCGCACGAGCCCCGGCGTCCTGAGGCCGGCGAGGCGCTGGTCCGGGTGCACGCCGTGGGCATCTGCGGCAGTGACCGCGAGGTGTACCAGGGCAACCGGCCCGAGGGGTACGTCCGTTATCCGCTGACGCCGGGCCACGAGTGGTCCGGGACGGTGGAGGCGGTCGGCGCCGGGGTGCCGGAGTCCCTGGTGGGCCGCAAGGTGGTCGGGGAGGGCTTCCGCAACTGCCAGGTCTGCGACCGCTGCCACGCGGGCGAGACCACCCTGTGCACCGCCGGGTACGAGGAGACCGGGTTCACCCAGCCCGGGGCGATGGCCACCACCCTCACCCTGCCGGCGCGGCTGCTGCACGCGCTGCCGGACGACGCCGACCTGACGGCGGCCGCTCTGCTGGAACCGGCCGCGTGCATCGCGGCCGCCGCGATCAAGGCGAACGCCCGGCCCGGCGAGCGCGTCGCGGTCGTCGGCACCGGAACGCTCGGGATGTTCGCCGTGCAGTTCCTGAAGGCGGGCTCGCCGGCCGAGCTGCTCGTGGTGGGCACCCGCAACGACCGCGAGGCGCTGTCGCGGCAGTACGGCGCCACCGACTTCCGTACGAAGGACCAGCCGCTCCCGGACGACTTCGACGTCGTCATCGAGACCGCCGGGTCCGCGTCCGCCGCGCGCACCGCCGCCTCCCTGCTCAGGCGCGGCGGGCGCCTGGTCCTGACGGGCATCCCGGCACCGGGCGCCGAGGGCCTGGACCCGACGGACCTGGTCGTACGGCAGCTGGAGGTGCACACCGTCTTCGGTGCCGCGCCGGACGCCTGGGCGCACACGGTGCGGGTGTTCGGCGCCGGACTGCTCGATCCGCTGCCGCTGGTCACGCACGAGCTGCCGCTGGCCGAGTTCCCGCAGGCCATCGAGCTCGTCGGATCCGGTGATCCGAAGGTGGGCAAGGTGCTGCTCCGCCCCTAGACGTACGCCGGTCCGGGGGCTACCTGATGACCCCCGGACCGGCGTACCACCAGCCTTCCGCATTTTGAGCCGCGAACCTTGTCCGAAATACCGAACAGAAGGACAGCTTGTGACCGACGCTTCCGCCACGGCAGCCCGCCGGCCCGGTGAGCAGGCGCTCACCGCCCTAGGCCTGGCCGCGCCCGCCCTCGACCCCGCCGACGCCTCGCCGCACACCTTCCCCGGCGGCGGCCGCTGGCGCACCGAGATCCCCTCGTGCGAGGGTCCCGAAGCGCTCGCGGTCGTGCTCAAGGAGGCCTCGCGGCTCGACGTGCCGATCCACCGGATCAGCCAGGGCAGCGGCGTGTGGATGCTGACCGACTCGGAGATCACCGAGATGGTCGAGGCCACCGCCGAACGTGACATCGAGCTCTGCCTGTTCACCGGCCCGCGCGGCACGTGGGACATCGGCGGCTCGACCCGGACCGACTCCCGCGGCGGCGGGCTGCGCGCCCGCGGCCACGACGCCGTCGCCGGATGCGTCGAAGACGCCGTCAGAGCAACCGAGTTGGGCGTCAAGTGCCTCCTCGTCGCCGACGAGGGCGTGCTGTGGACGCTGCACCGGGCCCGCGTGGCCGGGATCATCCCGGCCGACACCACGCTCAAGGTGAGTGCCCTCATCGGGCCCGTCAACCCGGCCGCGTACGCGGTCTACGAGAACCTGGGCGCCGACTCCGTCAACGTGCCCAGCGATCTGACGCTCGATCACCTCACCGAGATCCGGCGGGTGTCGGCCGCTCCCATGGACATGTACATCGAGGCACCCGACGATCTCGGCGGCTATGTGCGCATGTACGAGGTCGCCGAGCTGATCCGGCGCGGCGCACCGCTCTACCTGAAGTTCGGCCTGTCGAAGGCCCCCGGGATCTACCCGTACGGGCACCACATGCGCGATCTGACCCTGAACACCGCACGGGAACGTGTGCGGCGCGGGCGGCTCGCCCTGGACCTGCTGGCACGGCACGGAGCGGACGGCGACATGGCACCGCTCGGCTCCCGGCTGCCCGGCTCGCTGAAGCGGTTCGAAACTCCCTCATAACGTTCCGGACAACGCCCCTTCACAAAAGCAGACGCAGCCACACACAATCCCACACACCTTCTCTCTCGGTCTCTCCGACTCCAGGAACGCTCCAGGAACGAACGGCCCGCACCGCCAGACCGAGCCCGGCCCCACCACATCAAGGATGATGATCATGCGTACTCGCCGAGCCGCACTCACCGCCATAGCAGGCGCCGCCTCCCTCGCGCTCACCCTGACCGCCTGCGGCCAGAACAGCGAGGGCGGCAGCGAGCAGTCCTCGGGCAGCACCAAGGGCGCCACCATCGGCATCTCGATGCCCACCAAGTCCTCCGAGCGCTGGATCGCCGACGGCAACAACGTCGTCAAGGAGCTCAAGGCCAAGGGCTACAAGACCAAGCTGGTCTACGGCGAGGACGAGCCCGACCAGCAGGTCTCGCAGATCGAGAACATGATCACGCAGGGCGTCAAGGCGCTGATCGTCGCGGCGATCGACAACAAGTCGCTGGGCAACGTCCTTCAGGAGGCCAAGGACGCGGGCATCCCGGTCATCTCCTACGACCGCCTGATCCTCGGCACGGACAACGTCGACTACTACGCCTCCTTCGACAACGAGAAGGTCGGCGAGCTCCAGGCCACCTACATCGTCGACAAGCTCGGCCTGGCGGACGGCAAGGGCCCGTTCAACATCGAACTGTTCGCCGGCTCCAACGACGACAACAACACCAAGTACTTCTTCAACGGCGCGATGAAGGTGCTCAAGCCCTACATCGACAGCAAGAAGCTGGTGGTCAAGTCCGGCCAGACCCAGCTCACCCAGGTCACCACCCTGCGCTGGGACGGCGCCACCGCCCAGCGGCGCATGGACGACATCCTGACCGGCACCTACAAGAGCGGCCGGGTCGACGCGGTCCTCTCGCCGTACGACGGCATCTCGATCGGCATCATCTCCGCGCTGAAGTCGGACGGCTACGGCACCTCCAGCAAGCCGTGGCCGGTCATCACCGGCCAGGACGCCGAGGTCGCCTCCGTGAAGTCGATCAAGGCGGGCCAGCAGACGCAGACGGTCTTCAAGGACATCCGCGAGCTCGCGAAGGTCGCCTCCAACATGGTCGACTCGGTGCTCAACAAGAAGAAGCCCGAGGTCAACGACACCAAGACCTACGACAACGGCTCGAAGGTCGTGCCCGCGTACCTGCTCCAGCCGGTGAGCGTCGACAAGGGCAACTGGCAGAAGGAGCTCGTCGACTCCGGCTTCTACAAGGCCAGCGACCTCAACTGACCGACCGCTGCCCATTGCCGGCAACAGATTGGAAGGCACGACCATGGCGGGACCCGTCCTGGAAATGCGCTCGATCGTCAAGACCTTTCCCGGTGTCAAAGCGCTCTCGGACGTCACACTGACCGTCCAGCAGGGCGAGGTCCACGCCATCTGCGGTGAGAACGGCGCCGGAAAGTCGACCTTGATGAAGGTGCTCTCCGGCGTCCACCCACACGGCACCTACGAGGGCGAGATCCTCTTCGACGGAGAGATCTGCCAGTTCAAGGACATCCGGGCGTCCGAGGCGCACGGCATCGTGATCATCCACCAGGAGCTCGCGCTGGTGCCGTACCTCTCCCTCGCGGAGAACATCTTCCTCGGCAACGAGCACGCCACCCGCGGGCTCATCAACTGGCACGACACCCTGAAGCACGCCAGTGAGCTGCTGCGCCGGGTCGGTCTGAGCGACCACCCGGAGACCCGCGTCGCCGACATCGGCGTGGGCAAGCAGCAGCTGGTGGAGATCGCCAAGGCACTGTCGAAGAAGGTGAAGCTGCTCATCCTCGACGAGCCGACCGCGGCTCTGAACGACGAGGACAGCGGCAAGCTCCTGGATCTGATCCTGGAGCTGAAGAAGCAGGGCATCACCTCGATCATCATCTCCCACAAGCTCAACGAGATCCGCAAGGTCGCCGACTCGGTGACGATCATCCGGGACGGGCAGTCCATCGAGACCCTCGATGTGAAGGCGCCGGAGACCACCGAGGACCGGATCATCTCCGGCATGGTCGGCCGTGACCTCGACCACCGCTTCCCCGAGCGCACCGCGTACGAGGGCGAGGTGGACGCGGCCCCGGCCCTGGAGATCCGCAACTGGACCGTGCACCACCCGATCGACCAGACGCGCAAGGTGGTCGACGACGTGTCGATCAACGTCAAGCGCGGGGAGATCGTCGGGATCGCGGGCCTGATGGGCGCGGGCCGCACCGAACTCGCGATGAGCGTCTTCGGGCGGACCTACGGCCGGCACGCGGGCGGCCAGGTCTTCAAGGACGGCCGGGAGATCAGCACCCGGCACGTCTCCGACGCGGTCAAGCAGGGCATCGCGTACGTCACCGAGGACCGCAAGCACTACGGCCTCAACCTCATCGACACCATCAACCGCAACATCTCGCTCAGCGCGCTGGGCAAGGTGTCCAAGCGCGGGATCGTCGACGAGCAGGCGGAGCGGCGGGTCTCCGAGGGCTTCCGCAAGTCCATGAACATCAAGGCACCCACCGTCTCCGAGCCGGTGGGCAAGCTGTCCGGCGGCAACCAGCAGAAGGTCGTCCTCAGCAAGTGGATCTTCGCGGGTCCCGAGGTGCTGATCCTGGACGAGCCGACCCGCGGTATCGACGTCGGTGCCAAGTACGAGATCTACACGGTCATCGACCAGCTGGCCGCCCAGGGCAAGGCGGTCGTCTTCATCTCCTCCGAGCTGCCCGAACTGCTCGGCATGTGCGACCGCATCTACACCATGGCCGCCGGTCGGCTCACGGGTGAGGTCCCGCGGGCCGAGGCCACGCAGGAAGTGCTGATGCGCCAGATGACGAAGGACAAAGAGGTAACGCGATGAGCACGGATGTGACCGCCAAGTCCCCGGCCCCGGCGCCCGGGAAGAGCGGCGGCTCGGCCAACGGAGCGAATCTGCTCCAGCTGATGCTGGACGGAATGCGCCGCAACATGCGCCAGTACGGCATGCTGCTCGCCCTCGGTCTGATCGTCGCCCTCTTCGCGGTGTGGACCGACGGCGACCTGCTGCTGCCGCGCAACGTCTCCAACCTGGTCCTCCAGAACAGCTATGTGCTGATCCTCGCGATCGGCATGATGATGGTGATCATCGCCGGCCACATCGACCTGTCGGTCGGTTCGGTGACGGCGTTCGTCGGGGCGTTCGCGGCCGTACTGACCGTGCAGCACGACGTGTCATGGCCGGTGGCCGTGGTGCTGTGTCTGCTGGTGGGCGCCGTGGCGGGCGCGGTGCAAGGGTTCTTCATCGCGTATCTCGGCATACCGTCGTTCATCGTCACGTTGGCGGGCATGCTGATCTTCCGCGGTATGACGGAGATCCTGCTGGAGGGCCAGACCCTCGGCCCGTTCCCGGACGGACTCCAGAAGATCGGCAACGGCTTCCTGCCCGAGACCGGCCCGAACACCAACTACCACAACATCACGCTGCTGCTCGGTCTGGCCCTGATCGTCTTCGCGGTCGTCCAGGAGGTCCGTGACCGCAAGCGGCAGAAGGAGTTCTCGCTGGACGTCGTGCCGCGGAACCTCTTCCTGCTCAAGCTGGTCTTCATCGTCGCCGCGATCCTCGTCGTGACCATGCTGCTCGCCAGCTACAAGGGTGCCCCGATCGTCCTGCTGATCCTGGGTGTGCTGGTGGTCGGCTACGGCTACGTCATGCGCAACGCGGTCTTCGGCCGGCACATCTACGCGATCGGCGGCAACCTGCCGGCGGCGAAGCTGTCCGGCGTCAAGGACAAGAAGGTCGTCTTCCTTGTCTTCCTGAACATGGGCGCGCTCGCGGCCCTGGCGGGTCTGGCGATCGCCGCCCGACTGAACGCGGCGTCCCCGAAGGCGGGCCTGAACTACGAACTCGAGGCGATCGCTTCGGCGTTCATCGGTGGCGCGTCCATGAGCGGTGGTGTCGGCACCATCCTCGGCGCGATCATCGGCGGTCTCGTCCTCGGCGTGCTGAACAACGGCATGAACCTCCTGAGCGTCGGCTCCGACTGGCAGCAGGTCATCAAGGGCCTGGCCCTGCTCGCGGCCGTCGGGTTCGACGTGTGGAACAAGCGCAAGTCCGGTTCGTAACAAGCGAGGGCCCCGCCGGACGGCGGGGCCCCACCCTTATACGGGAGCCGCACATGGAACTGAACAGACGCACGGTCATCGCGGGAGCGGCAGCGGCGGGCGTCGCCGCCACCACGCTCGGCGGCACGGCACACGCCACGGGAGGCAGGAAGCCGGTGAAGACGCTCTTCGGCAAGCTCGCCGACGGCACCAAGGTCTACAGCTGGGCGCTGGAGAACGGCGGCACCCGCATGAAGGTCCTCTCCTGGGGCGGCGTCGTCCAGTCCCTGGAGATCCCGGACCGGCACGGCCGCTACGCCAACGTCTCCCTCGGCTTCGACAACATCGAGGACTACGTCGCCAAGACCCCGTACTTCGGCGCGCTGATCGGCCGCTACGGCAACCGCATCGCCAAGGGTCAGTTCACCCTGGACGGCAAGAAGTACCAGCTGTCCGTCAACGACGGCGAGAACAGCCTGCACGGTGGCACGCAGGGCTTCGACAAGCGCGTGTGGGACGTCGAGCCGTTCACCAAGGGCTCCGACGTCGGCCTGTACCTGTACTACACGTCCGTCGACGGGGAGATGGGCTACCCGGGCACGCTCAAGGTGAAGGTGACGTACACCCTCACCAAGCACGGCGACTGGCGCATCGACTACGAGGCCACCACCGACAAGGCCACCGTCGTCAACCTGACCAGCCACGTCTACTGGAACCTCGGCGGCGAGGGCACCGGCACGATCGAGGACCACGAGCTGAAGATCGCCGCCTCCCGCTACACGCCCACCGACTCGGGTCTGATCCCGACCGGTGAGCTCGCGAAGGTCGCCGGCACCCCGTTCGACTTCCGCAAGGCCAAGGCGATCGGCCGGGACATCCGCACTGGTCACACGCAGCTGGTCACGGCCAAGGGCTTCGACCACAACTGGGTCCTCGACAAGGGCATCACGGCCAAGCCCGAGCACGTCGCCTCGCTCCGGGACCCGTCCTCCGGCCGCACCATGAAGATCGCCACCAACGAGCCCGGTCTCCAGTTCTACTCGGGCAACTTCCTCGACGGCACGCTGGTCGGCCCGTCCGACCGGATCTACCGTCAGGGCGACGCGCTCTGCCTGGAGACGCAGCACTTCCCGGACTCGCCGAACCACCCGTCGTTCCCCTCGACCGTGCTGCGGCCGGGGCAGACATACCGGACGACAACCGTGCATTCCTTCCACGCGTGACAGTTCTTCACAGGTGACTCACACGTTCTCTCCGTTTGCTCAACGGTTGAACAGCGTCACCGCAGTCTCCGTATGTACGGGTGGCCCGCGCTCCCCCGCGCGGGCCACCCAATGACGACGGGCCCGGTCGTCCCCGCCGGGCCCGCCCCATACGGAGGCTCCCTTGGCTGACAACGTCACCTCGCTGTTCCGCAGCACCGCGGCGCACAGCCCGTCGATGGCGGCGCTGACGCGGGAGGGCGGCGAAGGGGCCGGTCCGGTCGACTTCTGCATTCCCTGCAACCCCTACTTCCCCACGCCTGCCATGTTCGACGACATGTCGGCGCGGTTGCGGGACATCATCACGTACTACCCGAGCAGCGCCGACACCATCACGGCCGAGCTGTGCAGCCTGCTCCAACTCCCCCCGCAGTGCGTCGCGATGGGCAACGGCTCGACCGAGCTGATCACCTGGATCGACCATCTGCTGGTGCGCGAGTCCCTCGCCATCCCCGTCCCCACCTTCGGCCGCTGGACCGACCAGCCCATGGAGACCGGCAAGCGGGTCGACATGTTCCCGCTCCAGGAGTCCAGCGGCTTCGCCCTGGACCTCGCCCAGTACGCCGAGTTCATCCGCGCCCGCAACACCCGGGTGGCCGTCATCTGCAACCCGAACAACCCCGACGGCGGCTTCCTGCACAAGCACGCCATCGTGCAGTTCATGGACGCGATGGCCGACCTCGATCTGATCGTCATCGACGAGTCGTTCCTGGAGTTCGCGGACGCCGAGGCCGAACCCAGCGTGGTCCAGGAGGCGATGCTGCGGCCCAACGTCATCGTGCTGCGCAGCCTCGGCAAGAACTTCGGCCTGCACGGCATCCGCTTCGGCTACATGGTCGCCAACCCCGCGCTGGCCGGCCGGGTCCGCTCGATGCTGCCCAAGTGGAACCTCAACGCCTTCGCCGAGTACGTCGTGTTCATCCTCAAGGAGCACGGCGCCGAGTACGCGCAGAGCCTTCGCCAGGTGTACCGGGACCGCCTGGACATGGCGAGCCAGCTCTCCGCGCTGCCCGGACTGACCGTCTATCCCTCCCAGGGCAACTTCCTCTTCGTGCGCCTGCCCGTCGGCGCCGAAGGCACGGTGGTCCGGGACCGGCTGCTCACCGAGCACCGGATCCTGGTCCGCGAATGCGGCAACAAGATCGGTTCGTCCAGCCGCTTCCTGAGGCTCGTGGTGCGCCCCCAGGTGGACGTGCGTCGCCTGGTGTCCGGCCTGGAACAGGTGCTCTACGGGACCAGGAGGGGAGCCGCCGTGCCCGAGCTGGCTACCGGGACCAGCTACAGCTCGGGTACGGCGGCCGTGGACCGCCTGGTCAGCTCCACGAACGGGGCCGGCATGCAGGGGCTGGCCGCGCAGGCCATGGCCGTTGGCGCCGGTCAGCCCATGCCTGCGGCGGCTCAGATGGCCCAGATGGCTCAGATGGTCCAGGGGCAGACGGGCGGTGCGGGGGTTCCCATGCCGGCCATGGCCCCGCCGGCGCCTGCGCCCCCGGCTCCGGCGCCTGTGCCTGCGCCTCAGCCGGTCAGCTTCCCGACGCCGGCGCCTGCGCCTCCCGCTCCCGCGCCCATGCCCACGCCGGTGCCCGCCGCTGCCGCCGCGGGTGGTCCCGGGCCGATGGGTGGGCCCACCCCGCCCGGGGTGCCGGCACGAGGTGGACTCACCGCCGCGCAGGTCCGGGGGATGACCGGACCGGCGGCGGCCCAGGACCTCACGGCCGCGCCTGCCACGGGGTGGCCCCATGCCCAGAGCTGGCCCAACGCGGCGGGTATGGGGCAGACCGGTTGAGGGGCGGGTGCGGGTAGACCGTGGCTGGTCGCGCAGTTCCCCGCGCCCCTGGGTGGGTGTGCCTGCACCGGGGTCAGCTGCCACTGTTGGCAGGTGTTGCCAACAGTGGCGCTTGAACACGGCGTCAGGGCTCCCACCTCAGGGGCGCGGGGAACTGCGCGACCAGCCACAGCGCACCGGCAGTCGCACACACCCCGCACCCCTACGGCGCGAAGGCGAACCCGCACTACACCGGGTTCAGCCTCCACTGTTGGCAGTTGTTGCCCAGCCAGGACCACTGCCTGACATCCGCCGCGTCCCCCGTAGAACAGTTCGCTACGTCGGCCACCTTGCCCGTGGCCTGGTTGGTGATGCGGACGTAACCCCCGTCCGTGGCGATGAACCGGAACTTCTGGCAGGTGTTGTCGAGCCAGGCCCACTGGCGCAGATCCGCACCGTCGGCGGTGGAGCAGTCGGCGGTGTCTAGGACCTTGCCGGTGGCGACGTTGACGAGGCGGCTGGTGTCGTCGCCGCGGTCGTCGATGCGCCAGCGCTGGTTGGTGCCGCCGTTGCAGGCGTACTGCTGGACGTTGGCACCGTCGGCCGTGGAACCGCCCGCCACCTCAAGGCACTTGCCGCTGTTGCGGTTGGTGACCGTGTAGGTGGTGGAGGTGGCCGAGGGTTCGCCCGCGGGGCCGTTCTGGGAGGCACCCAGAGCGACCGGCGTGCCGAAGTTGGGCGTGCCGTCGGAGTTCCAGGTGAACTTCTGGGCGCGGGTGGTGCGCCCGTTGTCGCAGCCGTCGGAGGCGGAGTCGTTGGCGTGGTAGACGATCCAGTTCTCCGAGCCGTCGGGTGAGGTGAAGAAGCCGTTGTGGCCGGGGCCGTAGACGCCGGCGGAGTCGTTGCGCTGGAAGACCGGCGTGGACTTCTTGGTCCAGGAGGACGCGGAGAGCGGGTCGGAGCCGGTGAGGGTCAGCTGCCCGAGTTTGTAGTCGGGGGTCCAGCACCCGCTGGCGGAGTAGATCAGGAAGGTCCGCCCGCCCCGTTGGAGGATCTGCGGGCCCTCGTTGACCGTACCGCCGGAGGTCTCCCAGGAGTTGGTGGCGCGGGAGATGGTGGAGAAGCCGGTGGCGAGAGTGTACGGGTTGGACATCCGGGCGGCCACGAGGTTCTGCGTGCCGTTGGTGATGGCGCTGCCGAACAGGTACAGCTGTCCGTTGATGGTGCCGACCGAAGGGTCCAGCATCCAGGCGGAGTTGAGCTGTGACCGGTAGGTGTACGGCCCCATGGGGTCGGAGCCGGCGCTCTCCAGGACGTGGGAGCGCTGGGTGGGGTTGTAGTCGGAGACGTTCTGCCCGGCCACGTAGTACAGGTACCAGCGGCCGTTGAGGAAGTGGATCTCCGGCGCCCAGATGTTGCAGCAGCGCGAGGCCGCGTCCCCGGTCCACACCTGCACGCTCGGCGCGGTGGCGAGACCGGCGAGGGTGGCGGACTTGCGCATGGTGATGACGTTCGTCCAACTCGTCGTCACCAGGTAGTAGTTGCCGTTGTGGTACGAGATCCAGGGGTCGGCGCCCTTCTGCGCCTTGATCGGGTTGGCGAAGGAGGCCGCGCTCGCGGAGGACTGCCCGAACGACAGGGCGATGATCAGCGCGGCCAGCAGGGTCAGTAGGCGACGGGCCATCCGCTGCTCCAGTTCAGGAGGTTGATGCCGAGCTTGGGCGTGCCGTTGTCGTTGCCGTCGTAGTAGTGGTAGACGATCAGGTCGCCGTCGGAGTCGTTCATGATCGACTGGCCGCCGGGGCCGATGACGCTGCCGTGGGACTCCAGGACCGGGGTGCCGCCGTTGTTCATCATCGAGACGCCGTTCTTGTCGACGTACGGCCCGGTGACGCTGGTGGCGCGGCCGACCTTGACCTTGTACGTCGAACTCGTGCCGGCGCAGCAGGTGTCGTAGGACGCGAACAGGTAGTAGTAGCTGCCCCGCTTGACGATGTACGGCGCCTCGACGGCCTTGGTGCCGGTCGGGCGGGAGGCGAGCGAGTAGCGGGTGGTGTTCGTGGACAGCTGCTTGCCGGTGGACGGGTTGATCTGGATCATCTTCAGGCCGGTCCACCAACTGCCGAAGGACAGCCACCACTTGCCGTCGGAGTCGACGAACAGGTTGGGGTCGATGGCGTTGAAGTCGCTGGAGGAGCCGGACGAGTAGACGATGCCCTGGTCGCTCCAGCTGCCCGGCTGGCCCGTGGTGGAGGTGGCCAGTCCGATGGCCGAGGTGTTCGAGCCGAACTTCGAGACGGAGTAGTACAGCAGGTACTTGCCGCCGTGGAAGGAGATGTCGGGCGCCCAGGCCTCCGGCACGGAGGAGTAGGTGCTCCACCAGCCGGGCCGGGAGGAGAAGGCGTCGGCTCCGGCGCTGAAGGCGGTGCGGTCGGAGGACCGCTTGTTGGCGATGCCGCCGCCGGTGGCGTACAGCAGGTACTGGCCCGACGAGGTGCGGATCATCGTCGGGTCGTGGACGACCGTAGAGCCGGTGACCCGGCCGGGGTTGGGGTACGCCTGCGCGGTGCCCGGTATCAGGGCGAGCAGGACGGCTGCGGGGAGGGCGAGGAGTGCGGTTCTGCGGCTCACACTGACGCTCCTTGCGGTGGGGGGAGAGACGATTCGTTCGACATATCGATCGCCGATCAGAGCTTCGGACGGACCGTAGAATCGAACCCCTTGCGCGTCAATGGTTCGCACACGCCTCGGTCGTTGCCGATACCCGGCTACGGCGGTGCCGGCAGCGTGAACCAGACCGTCTTGCCGTCCTCGGCGGGCCGGGTGCCCCAGGAGGCGGCGAGGGTGTCGAGGAGTTCGAGGCCGCGGCCCGACTCGTCCGCGCTCCCGGCGTGTCGCCGCCGCGGCCGTCCGGGGCCGCGGTCGGTGACCTCGACGGTGAGCTCACCCTCGGTCAGGGACAGCCGCAGCCGGATCGGCCCCTCCCCGTGCTGGACCGCGTTGGTGAGCACCTCCGAGGCCAGCAGCCGGGCCTCGTCGGCGACACCGTCACGGTCCCGCTCGGCCAGGAACTCCCCGAGAACCGCGCGCCCCTCGGCCACCGATTCCGGTACGGCGGCCAGGTCCCGTTCGGTGACGGCCGGGGCCGGGGACTGGCGGACGACCACGCAGGCGCCGACCGGGCGCCCGTCGACGGCGGCCCGCAGCGGCCACAGGGTGAGGTCCACGTGGATGGCCCGCCCGGCGCTGGTGCTGCACCGGGTGGCGAAGTGCTCGATGCGCTCGCCGCGGCCCAGCCGGGCGAGCAGGTCGTCGATCTCGTCCCGGCGCTCGGGCGGGGCGAGCATGGAGACGTGCGCGCCGATCGCCTCCTTGGGGAGGTAGCCGTACAGGCGTTGCGCGGCGGCGTTCCAGTAGGTGATGCGCCCGTCCAGGGTCTTGGCGAGGACGGCCACCGGGCTGCGCTCGGCGAGATCGGCCACCTCCCTGACCCGCGCGTGGGCCGCCGCGCGGTCGGCGGCGGGGGTGCGGTCGGAGGGGGCGGCGATCTCCATGGGACGGCTCGGCTCCGGGGCAGAAGCCAGGGCCAGGGCCGGGTCGTCGGCGAACGCCTGCCCGGCGTGTCGCGACACCCGCCGACAGCGGTCGGGAAGCGCCTGCCCGGGTCGGTCCGCCTCCCGCGCGGACGGCGGTTCCCGGGGGGCCGGCACGGTCGCCCGGCACCGGGCCGGTGAGCACAACGCGGCCTCCAGGGCGGCCCGCCGCGACGCCACACCCAGGGTGAGCACGCAGCCCAGCAGCAGGCCGCACCAGCGGACGAGGAACACCGAGGTCAGGGCCGTACCGTCGAGGAGACCCGCGGCGAAGCCGGACGCGGCGGCGAAGCAGGCGACCAGCGCGGTCGCCCGTACGCCCAGGCGGGTGCAGG
Organism: Streptomyces lincolnensis; assembly: GCF_021173675.1. GTDB lineage: Bacteria > Actinomycetota > Actinomycetes > Streptomycetales > Streptomycetaceae > Streptomyces > Streptomyces lincolnensis_B. The sequence continues at coordinate 282,651 of NZ_JAIHON010000005.1, forward strand.
CCAGCAGCGGGGCGATCACCAGCAGCGCGACGATCTGGGGCCGGTCCCCCAGGAGCACGTCCAGGGCGGCGACGAACGGACAGACGCCCAGCGACGCGGACAGAAGACGGAACGCCACCTTCGGACGCACCGTCACGCAGACGGTCATGTAGCCGCTCCCCACTCCGTGACCGGGGCTCCGCGCGCCCCGGACGGTGTGGGGATCCTGACGCGGCCGGAGCGGTGGGCACCAGCTCTGCCCGCAATTCACCGGAAGGCACCGGAAGATGCGGGAAGGTGCCGAAAGTTGTCCGGAGCGTCGCCGCTACCGCACGCTCACGTCGCCCCCGGGCCGAAGTCCGCCTCCAGCCGCTCCCGCCAGCCCGCGTCCGCCAGTCCCGCCCCCACCAGCACGTCCCGCCAGTCCTGCTTGGCCAGCTGGACCGCGTCCAGAAGGCGGTCGACCTTGCCCTGCCCGCACACCAGCGTGGCGGCGGCGATGCGCTCCTTGTCCTCCCGGTCGCCCCGCTCGGTCAGGTGGTGCACGAGCTCGGTGAGGAGCTCCCCGACGATCTGGCCGTCCCGTCCGGGGAAGTCCTTGGCGATGCGCTTCTCGACGCGCACGGTGAGCCCCATCAGCACTCCTTTTCACCCATTCCGATACTTTTGTCGCACCACGGTACCCCGACAGGGGCGGCAGCCCGCCTCACCAACGACAGCCATCCCGGCAGGTCGACCTCGGCCCGTACGGTCTTGCCGGGCGGCGGTTCCCGGTCGACCACCTCCCACCGGTCGGCGAGCGCCTCGACCACGAGCAGCCCCCGCCCGTCCTCCGCGAGCGGCCCGGACGTCCCCACGACGCCCCGCGCGGCCGGACGCGCTCCCGTACGGGTGTCACTCACCTCGACCCGCACACTCCCGGCCACCAGCGCGAGCCGCAGCTCGAAGTCCCGCCCCGGAACCCGCCCGTGCGTCACCGCGTTCGCGGCCAGCTCGGCGACGATCCCGGCGACCGCGTCAGCCGGCTCACTGCCGTGCGGCACGCCCCACGCGTCGAGCTGGGCCAGCGCGAGGTGCCTGGCCAGGCGGGCGCCCCGGGGTGTCGAGCGGAGGCGCTGGGTGAACATACGTACTGTGACGGTGCCTTGGGAGGGCGGTGGTGCGGTCATGCGCCCAATCTGGCGGGCCTCGGGCCCACTTCACCAGGTCCTCGCCGCGTACGCTGCGGCAGCGTACGCGGTGACGGGGTGGACAGTACCGGTCACTGGCCGTGACCATGTGCGCGGGAGGTGATCGGCGGTGGTCGATGCAGCGGTGGGTGTGGGTGCGGGTGGTGGGGGCGAGCCGGAGTCGTCCGACAGCCTGCGGACGTTCGGGGCGGTCGTCCAGGCGTTGCGTGAGCATGCGGGGTTGAGCCGGGAGGAGTTCGCGGATCTCGTACGGTTCTCCAAACACACGGTGGCGTCCGTGGAGTTGGGGAGGCGGATGCCGGACCCGGCGCTCGTGGAGCGGGCGGAGGGGGTTCTTGGGAACACGGGTGCGCTAAGGAGGGCGGCGGGGCATTTGGCTCGGCAGCCGGGGTTGGCGGCTTGGTTTCGGCAGTGGGCGCGGTTGGAGGCGGTGGCGATCACCCTGGACACGTACGAGTGCCGGGTGGTGCCGGGTCTGTTGCAGACGGAGGCCTACGCACGGGCGGTGTCGCTCAGCGTGCCGCCGGTGCCGGACGAGGCGGAACTGAACGAGCGGGTCGCTGCGCGGCTCGCCAGGCATGAACTGTTGTCGACGCGGCGGACACCGCCCTGCGCGTTCAGCTTCATCTTCGAACAGGCGCTGCTGGAGCGGCACACCGGCGGTGAGGAGATCACGCGGGAACTGCTCGACCATCTGCTGGCGGTGATCGACCGGCACTGGAACGTCACGGTCCAGATCATGCCCCTGCGCCAGCCGGATCACCCTGGACTGGACGGGCCGTTGCAGCTGTTGGAGACGCCAGAGAACCAGTGGTTCGCCTACTCGGAGGGGCAGAAGAACGGACGTCTCATCTGGGACCGGAAAGAGATCAGCGTTCTGAGCCGGCGGTATGGAAAACTGCGCACGCAGGCTCTCACTCCAGCAGACTCGAAGAGCCTGCTGGAGCAGATGCGAGGAGCGCTATGAGCATGTCGGAGCTGGCCTGGTTCAAGAGCAGCTACAGCAGCGGCAGCGAGGGTGACTGCGTCGAGGTCGCCCTCACCCCCGCGACGGTCCACGTCCGTGACTCCAAGGACCGGGAGGGGGCACGGCTTGCTGTCTCTGCGGTGGCCTGGACCGAGTTCATGAACGCGGGTCGCGAAGGTCGGTGAGCCGATCACCGAACTCCTCCGCTCCGACGATACGCAGTCCGACTCCTCCGGGACCGTGGAGCGTGACGCGCAGACCGGGAAGGTCGAGTAGCGGGGTCAGATCAAGCGTTTCCCTGCCCTGGCGTGACACAAGGCAGACCAGGGCCAGTGACTTCAGACCTGGGAAAACGCGGCGCACCTGCGCGATATCCGTTGTGTCCGGCACGTAGGGGAAATCGAGGCTTCGAATGCGCGGGAGCGGTTCGCAACGAGCCAGGGATGGCATGGTCGCTTCGTAGATATCCAGTTCTTCAAGCCCGGTCCACTCGCCCAGAGGTGCGAACCATCGCAAACCACCATCCGCGATCTTCAGGCTGGACACACCTGGAAGCGGAGGGAGAGCTGACCAGCCGTCGAGGGGCGTTCCCACGAGTTCAAGAGAGCGCAGCTCGGGCAACCCCTCCAGGGCCCGGAGTCGCTCACACGTCAGTGACTCTGCGCATATGTTCAGGGCCATCAGTTCCGTGCGCGTCTTGAGGAAGTCGAGGCTTGCGAGGTCTCCGTTGGAGCTGAGCTGAAGTTTCCTGACGCCGTGCGTCGGCAGGTAGGCGTCCAGATCCTCAGCGGAATACGAGCCGGTGATCTCAAGCTCGGACACGCAGTCGAGACTGCGCAGATGAACCAGCTGTGATCGTGTGTTGACGTACACGTACGGAAGGTCGATCCCGTACAGCACCTCCCGCGCATACTCCTCGATGGGCTGCCTACTCCAACCGTCCGCGGGCAGTTCCCGACTCGCAGACGCGAAAGCCTTCAGCGCCCGCCTCGCTCGCGTGCTGCGAATCCGTACGAGGACACTCGCAGTGGCGAAGGATTCGTCCTCGTCCAACCCATCCGGCCCGGGCAGCAGATCCACCACCCAGTCCCCCAGCGCCGCCAATTCGTGCCATAGACCAGAACTCGCCGGCGGCACCATCGCCCTGACCCGTTCCCTCACACGTTCCATCAGCCCGGCGTCCAGCGACAGCACGCTCGTCGCGCACGCGGCGGCAAGGAGATGGAGGTACCTCCGCTCATCCCCACCCACTGCCTCGTCGCCGAACTCCACCAGTTTCTCGATGAGTTCGTGGGTGTCCTTGCGCGTGGCGTGTCCGACCGCCAGCACGATGACATCCCGCCAGACCTCGTCCCGCGCCCGCTCCAGAAGCTCCAGGATGTAGCCGCTCTCGTGGAACTCCTTGGCCGCCAGGAAGTCCTGGAAGGTGCGGTGGATGAACTGAATCGCGTCGTCGGTGTGTTCCTGGAGCAGGCCGCTGCGGTCGAGCAGGAACCGAAGGACCTCCTCGGGCGTCCCCTTGGCGGCGATCTGGGACATGTCCCGCATGGCCAGGCCGAGTTGCTGCATGGCCTGGGCGTGGGTCATCTGCTGCTGCCCCGTGCGCGCCAGCCAGATGGCAAGCCTCTGGAGCAGCGCGTGCTGCTCACCGGAGTCGAGGCTGAACGGGCTCGTGTCGCGGACGCCCCGTCCGGCGTCCCGGCCACCCAGGAGCATCGCGAGAGCCGCCTGGTACAGGGACCAACGAGTCGTGGGCAGCAGCCCACCCCGGCGGCGGTGCAGGGCACAGATCACGGCGCACAGCAACGGCGTACGGGCGAGGTCGCTCAGCGCGGTGTTGTCGGCCAGTTGGTGGATGAGCCCCTCTTCCAGGGTGCTCAGGTGCTGCCGTTCCTCGCCGCCCCGCCGGGTGTCGTAGAGCTGATCGCACTCCAGGCGCGCCGCGTCATGCCAGGCACCCACGAAGGCGCTTATGTCCTCGTCGCTCATGGGCAGCAGCGTCAGTTCCTCGAAGCCGTCCCGGGCCAGCCAGTCCTTCTCCACGGCGTTCGGACGGACCGTCGCCACGCACCGCGTGTGCGAGTAGCGATCGAGGAGGGCGGACAGCCACCGTCGGGCCTCCTCCCGTTCCCGCTCGGGGACCTCGTCCAGGCCGTCGACCAGGAGCAGCCCCCGGCCGGCTTCCAGTACACGGCGAACCCAGCCCTCAGGCGGCGCGTCACCGATGACCCGGCCGGCGGACAGCAGTTCCGACACCGCCGGGAAGCGCCCGCCACGCGCATGCACCTCGCGCAGCGGGACGACGAAGGGCACGAGGCCGTTGAGTTCGGCGAGGTCCGCGTCGAGCGTGCCGTTCGCTGCGTGGGCCGCCAGCCACCAGACGAGCGTGGTCTTCCCGGCACCGGCCTCTCCGCGCAGCAGCACACGCGGACGGCCGGTCAGCAGGGTGTCGATGCGCCGCCGGGTGGCGCTCTCCCGCGAACCGTCGGCCTCCAGGCTGAGGTAGGCGGTGTCGAGGTCCCAACTCGCCTCGCTCCGGCCCAGTTCATCGATACCGAAGATCTCGGTCTTGCGGTACTGGGAGCGCAGGTCGGCGGCGTACCGGATCTCGAACTGGTCGTCCTGCGGATGAACATCGGTGATCATCTCGCGCCGGTGGACACCCCAGCCGTCGTTCGCGGGGATGTCCAGCACGGGCTCGACCGAGACGGCCTCCACCCTCATGTGATGCCGCCCCTTCGGCACCTGGGTCACCACCCCGAGCAGCACCGCCCCCGCGAAGACCGGCGCCCCCGACAGCCCCAGGAACGGCGAGGTCCTGCCGTCCCGTTCGTCGGCGGCGGGCCGGTCCAGCTCGCAGACGAGCACGTCGCGCATGTGCCCGGCCATGGGCAGCACGGCCGCGCGGTACTGGTCGTACTCAAGGTCCTCGTGGCGCTCGCCGTAGCGCTGGATCTGGGGGAAGCCGACGATCTGGCAGTGTGCCAGCGGGGACCAGGTGGCGACCGTGCCGACCCGGAGGCTGCCCAGCGGCGCCGCGCGTCCGGCGCTGATCACGTCATCGGTGGCCTGGAGCAGCGCCACGTCGGACTCCCGGTCCGCCCACAGGACGGTACACATCACCGGAGCGTCGCCCGCCGGGTGGATCACCTCGACGGCATCGACCCCCTCGATGACGTGCCGCGCCGTCATCACCGTCCGCCGGTCGAGCAGCACCCCCGTCCCCTGACCTGCCCCCAGGACCACGACGACCCGGTCGAGAACCCGCCCCCCGATCACCGCTCCTCGCTACCCCGGCCCTGCCGCCCGAACCGCGCCACGCTCCCCATACTGTCGTTGCGCACCTTCCACGGCTCCCCCGTGCGCGCGTCCAGTGCTTTCAGGGTGACCGCGACCCGGTGGGTCCGAGTGCTCCCCCCAGAGCCCTCGGACCCGGCCTCCACCACCCACGCCTTGACCTTCACCCCGCCCTTGAGCTCCTTGCGGAGCTCGACGCTGAACTCCAGCTGGATGTCGCCCACTTCGAAGGCCACGTCCTGGCCGGACGAGCGCGCCGCCGCCGTGACCAGTTCGTCCCGTACGGCCTGGACGGCGTCGGCGAGCTCGATGCGGTGGTCGGTCACACGGTCCCCCTGGTTGCTCCGGCAGAGAGACAACCGTACCGGTGGCGGGTCAGGAGACCTTCGGGTTGTCGCTGAAGCTGGAGCGGGTGCAGGAGTCGGAGCCCGCGTCGTCCACGCAGGCGTACAGGCGGATGCCGGTGATGTTGTTGCTGGCCTCGAACTTGAGGTTCAGGTGCTTCACCGTGGAGCCGCAGCCACTGGAGTTGTAGCGCTTCGCCGTGTCGGTGCCGTCCGGGTTGAGCTTGGTGTAGACGCGCATCCTCGTGTACACGTCGTTGGCGTCGCAGGACGTGTCGTTGACGGTGTAGTCGATGTCCGTGAGCGAGTTCGCCGACCAGTCCCAGGTCGCCACCACGCTGACTCCCGTGCGGGTGACACTCGTGGCCGCCGCGTGTGCCGCACCCGCCGTGGTGATGATGAGCACGCCGCTGGTCGCCAGACCCAGAGCCGCGGTGGTGAGCCGCCTCTTGACGTTCATGGGTGATCCCTTCCCCCAAGTCGTGCACGGCCGGATGACCGTGCACGACCAGCATGGGGAGCGGACGCTCCACGGTGTACCTATAACTCTCCAGGGCACCGGGAGCCCCGGACTAGGACTCCGGGCACTCCTTCCAGGCCATGTGGTACGTCGTGCTGATGTTCCCGTCCGTCGAGTCCATCGTCATGAAGCTGACCTTGGAGGCCGACTGCGTGCCCGCGTTCACGCGGAGTTCGGTGTTGATGTTGAAGTTGCGCTGGACTCCGCAGGGCGCGTAGACGAGTTGGGCCCAGTCGGTCTCGTCGGTGGCCTGCCAGTTGTCGTTGAGGGCACCGGTGAAGTTGTGGTTCTTGTAGACCGTGCCGGAGGAACCCTGGAAGTAGTACGAGGCTCTCTGGACGGCGCTGGCGCCCGGCTGGAGGAGGGCGTAACCCCGGTAGTCCGCGCTGGCGATGGCGTACGTGAAGCCCTGCGGGACGTGGACGAGCAGGCTGAGCTGGCAGTTTCTGCGGGAGGCCGTGGGGTCGGAGGAGCCGCCGGCCTGGGCGAGGTAGTCGCTGTAGGTCACGGTGAAGGCGGTGTTGTCCTCGGAGACGGCGACCGCGGTGGTGCCCGCGGGGCAGCCGGAGCCGTTCACCGTGGCGACCTTGATGACGATCTTGTCCGGGGGCGGGTCCTCGAACCCGCCGGACGCGTTCTGTGCGTGCGCGGGCAGGGCGGTGGTGAGCAGCGCGGCGACCGCGCCGCTCAGCAGCAGAGCATGCTTCATGGGCTTTCCCCTTCTTCGGGGTGGTGGGGGGTGGAGACTCCACGAATGGAGATTCTGTGAACCTTCTGTGAAGGCGAGCGAACGCATCGTAGAGACGCCCGACATGACATGCACAGGTCGAACTCCGGCCATTCACCCCGGCCCGTTCACACCCCCGCGCAGCACAGACCGACTCATCCCGGATGAACGGGACGTGACCCCGGGGCGTCAATCTGCGTACGAAACGGCCATGCCCCTCAGGGGTTCTCCCACGCCGCCGGTTCGGCCGCCAGCCGCCGTACCGGATCGGGCAGGGCGCCGGAGGCGATGTCGGCGATGGTGACGCCCTCCAGGATCCGGCGCACATTGGCCCGCAGGGCGATCCACAGCGGCAGCAGCGGTTCGGCCGAGCCGGTGTAGGCGAGGCCGGTGGGGCGCTCGCCGCGCACCGACACGATGGGCCCGTCCACGGCCCTGATGACGTCCGCGACCGTGATCGCGTCGGCCTCGCGGGCCAGCCGGTAGCCACCGCCCCCACCGCGCCGGCTGTCGACGATTCCGCCGCGCCGCAGATCGCCGAGAATGCCCTCCAGGAACTTGTGCGGGATCCCCTGCGCGGCGGCGACGGTCTCCGCCTTCACCGGCCCGTCGTCCCGTCGTACGGCGAGCTCCAGCACCGCCCGTACCGCGTAGTCAGCCCGCGCCGAGATCCTCATATGACAATTGTGCGGTGTCGGACCGTACAGAATGACCCGACACGCACCCCGACACACACCCCGCACCCACACCGGCACCCCCACCGACACCGGCACTCACCCCCGCACCTACGGTCGCGAACGGAACAAGCACAACAGGAGGCGCTCCCTTGGGGCTCAGCAGGCGAACATTCACCGCCCTCGCCGGCGTCACGGCGCTCGGCTTCACGCTGGGCGGCAGTATCGGCACCCCGACGCGCGCCTCCTCCTCCCGCAGCGTGCCCACCGGCCCCGCGCCGGGCCCGCCGGCCGCCGACGGGCGCCGGCACACGGTCGGCTTCGACCGCCACTCGCTCCTGATCGACGGCAGGCGGCTGGTGCTCTGGTCGGGCGAGATGCACCCGTTCCGGCTGCCGAGCCCGTCGCTGTGGCGGGACGTCCTCGAGAAGATGCGCGCGCACGGCTACAACGCGGTCAGCGTCTACGTCTCCTGGAACTACCACTCCGCCGCCCCCGGCCGGTACGACTTCACCGGCGTCCGCGACCTCGACCTGTTCCTGCGCACGGCCGCCCAGACCGGCCTGTACGTCATCCTGCGCCCCGGCCCGTACATCAACGCCGAGATCGACGCCGGCGGTTTCCCCGGCTGGCTGACGGTGGCCGAGGGCCGGGCCCGCACCTCCGACCCGACCTATCTGAAGTACGCCGACGAGTGGCTGACCGAGGTCAACGCGATCGCCGCCCGGCACCAGTTCACCCGGGGCACGGGCACGGTCCTGCTCTACCAGATCGAGAACGAGTACGACTCCTACGTCACCGAGCCCACCGGCCGCGACTACATGTCCCACCTGTACAAGAAGGTGCGCGCCGACGGCATCGACGTACCGCTGTTCCACAACGACAAGGGCAGGAACGGCCATTGGGTCCCGGGGTCCTTCGACACCGGGGGCGAGAAGGGCCGTTGGCTGTACGGCTTCGACGCGTACCCCGAGCCGTCCGAAGTCCCGCCGGACTGGGGGCACTTCGGGGTCGGCGGCGCGAAGGGCGGGGCCACGGCCAGCCCGCGCACCCCCGGGTTCGTGCCGGAGTTCGGCGGCGGCTGGTTCGATGCGTGGGGCGGGGCCACGTTCGGGGGCAAGGGGTACGCCGAGTCGCGGCGGACCCGGGACGCGGCCTACGAGCGGCGCTTCCACCTCACCAACCTCGCCAACGGCATCACCCTGCACAACGTCTACATGACCTTCGGCGGCACCTCCTGGGGCTGGCTGCCCGCACCGGTCGTCTACACGTCGTACGACTACGGGGCGGCCTTCGACGAGGCCCGCAACGCCACGCCCAAGCTCGCCCCGATGCACCAGCTCGGCCATCTGCTGGCCCGGCAGCCGGACTTCGCCAAGCTGAACCCGGCGACCGCGGTGCGGCCGAAGGACGACCGGCTGAAGGCGTACCACCTCACCAACCCGGACACCGGCGCCCATGTCTACGTCCTGCGCAACGACTCCGACGAGCCGGTCACCTCGGAGCTGCCCGGCACCGACTTCGACGTACCGCTGACCGTCCCGGCCCGCGACGGCCGCCTGCTGGCGACCGGACTGGGCCTCGGGCAGCGGAGGCTGAAGTACTCCACCGTGCAGCCCATGATGTGCCTCACCGTGGCGCGGCAGGACATCGCCGTGTTCGCGGGCCCGCGCGGCGAGATGGCCCAGGTCGTCCTGGACTGCCCGCAGGAGCCCACCACGACCCGGCTGGACGCCGAGGGCGCCTGGGTCTACGACCGGGGCCTGCTCAGGGTGTCCGCGCCGCTCGGCGCGGGCGGGCTGACCCGGGTGAAGGTCGAGGCCGGCGGGACCGAGCGGCCGATGCTGCTGTTCTTCGCCGACGACGCCACCTCCCTGCGGCTGTGGCCCGTCGAGACCCCCTCCGGCCCGGTCCTGGTCTACGGCCCGGCTCTGGTCCGGAGCGTGACCGTGCGCGGCGACACCGTGGCCCTGACCGGCGACACCATCGGCGAGACCGGCCTGGAGGTGTGGGGCCCGCGCGGCCTCACCCGCGTCACCTGGAACGGCGAGCCGGTCCGCACCCGGCTCAGCGGCACCGGCAGCCTGCTCGCCCTCCAGCCCCTCCCCGGCGTGCCGCCGGTCGGCCTCCCCGCCCTGGACGGCGGTTGGCGGCGCAAGGCGGAGAACCCGGAATCGGCCCCGGACTTCGACGACTCCGCCTGGACCGTCGCCGACCGCAGGACCTCCCCCAGCGTCACCCCCGTCCCCGAGGGACAGCCCGTCCTCTTCGCCGACGACTACGGCTTCCACTACGGCGACGTCTGGTACCGGGGCCGCTTCGACGCGGACCCCGAGGACCTGGAGGACCTGAGGTCGGTCTCCCTCTCCTACAGCACGGGCACCCAGGGACTCCTGATGGCCTGGCTGGACGGCGAGCCCCTCGGCACCCACCGGATGCCGGTCCCGGACAACAGCGCGGTGCGGCAGGGCAGTTGGGCGAGGACGGCGACCTTCACCGTGCCGAAGGAACTCCGCGAGCGGTCGGCGGACCGTGACGCGCACGTCCTGTCCGTCCTCGTCCGCCGCATGCAGCACGACCAGGACGGCAGGGCCCAGGACAGCCACAAGGTGGCCCGCGGACTGACCGAGGTCACCTTCAAGGGCGTGTCGCCGAAGGTGCGATGGCGTCTCCAGGGCGCGGCGGCCGTCGACCCCGTGCGCGGCCCGCAGAACAACGGCGGCCTGTACGGCGAACGCGAGGGCTGGCACCTGCCGGGCTTCGCCGACGCCGGGTGGGAGCGGGCGGACCTGCCGCGCGGCGACCGCCGACAGGGGGTCACCTGGTACCGCCGGACCTTCCGGCTCGCCGTCACCCCGGGCGTCGACGCCTCGATCGGCCTCACCCTCGCCGACGACCCGGCCCGCGCCTACCGCGTCCAGATCTTCCTCAACGGCTGGAACATGGGCCAGTACATCAACGACGTCGGCCCCCAGCACACCTTCGTCCTGCCCAACGGCATCCTGCGCACGCGGGGAGTCAACACACTCGCCCTGGCCGTGCTCGCGGACGGCACGACGGGCTCCGGCCCGAAGGACGTCCACCTGGCGCTGCTGGGCTCGGCGGCCGGAGGAGTACCGGTGGTCCCGGTGGACTCCCCCGGCCGATGAGGCCGCGTGCGGCCCTTGGTGGGCTCTAGGCCAGCCGGATCACGTTCCAGGACAGCGGCTCCAGTACGGCGGTGAGGGTGCCGTCCCGGAGCGTGGTGCCCTCGACCGTGTGCGGGGCGACCCGCTCGGGGTCGTCCAGGGTGTTGCGGGCGTCGGGGTCGGCGTCCGCGAGGGCGCTGTGCTCCACGACGGTCGTCAGGTCCAGGCCGGTCAGGGCCACTTCGAGCGGCAGCGCCTCGGTCCGGCCGCGGTTGACCGCGAAGACGGTGACGGTGCCGTCCTCGGCGCGGACCGCGGTGGCGTGCAGCAGGTCGGCCTCGCCGTACTTCTTCGTCTCGTACGTCGGCGAGTCCACGCGGACGTCCAGGACCTCGCCGCGGCCGTACCTGCTCGCCTGGGCGAAGGGGAAGAACGTCGTCTGGCGCCAGGCCGGGCCGCCCGGCTCGGTCATGATCGGGGCGATGACGTTGACCAGCTGGGCGAGGCACGCGACGGTGACGCGGTCGGCGTGCCGGAGCAGTGCGATGAGCAGAGAGCCGAAGACGACCGCGTCCATGACGCTGTAGTTGTCCTCCAGGAGGCGGGGCGCCTCGGCCCAGTCCCGCGCGCCGGAGTTCTCGATCTCGTGCCACTCCGAGATGTACCAGACGTTCCACTCGTCGAAGGAGAGGTTGATCTTCTTCTTGGACTTGAGCTTCGCGCCGATGTGGTCGGCGGTGGCGACCACGTTCTCGATGAAGGACTCCATGTCCACGGCCGAGGCCAGGAAGGAGTCGAGGTCACCGTCCTCGGGCTGGTAGTAGGCGTGCAGGGAGATGTGGTCGACGAGGTCGTACGCCTCCTCCAGGACCGTCGCCTCCCAGGCGGCGAAGGTCGGCATGGCCTGGCTGGAGGAGCCGCAGGCGACGAGCTCGACGCCCGGGTCGATCTGGCGCATCGCGCGGGCGGTCTCGGCGGCGACCCGGCCGTACTCGGTCGCCGTCTTGTGGCCGGTCTGCCAGGGGCCGTCCATCTCGTTGCCGAGGCACCAGAGCTTGATGCCGAAGGGCTCCTTGTCGCCGTGGGCGGCGCGGAGGTCGGAGAGGGCGGTGCCGGCGGGGTGGTTGGCGTACTCCTGGAGTTCGAGGGCCTCGGCGACACCGCGGGTGCCGAGGTTGAGGGCCATCATCGGCTCGGCCTGGGGGCCGATCTTCTTCAGGAAGGCGATGTACTCGGAGAGGCCGAACTGGTTGGTCTCGGTGGAGCGCCAGGCGAGGTCGAGACGGCGCGGACGGTCTTCCTTCGGGCCGACCGAGTCCTCCCACTTGTAGCCCGACACGAAGTTGCCGCCGGGGTAGCGGATGGCGGTGGCGCCGAGTTCGCGGACGAGTTCCAGGACGTCGGTTCGGATGCCGTCCTCGTCCGCGGTGGGGTGGCCTGGTTCGAAGATGCCGGTGTAGACGCAGCGGCCCAGGTGTTCCACGAAGCTGCCGAAGAGGCGGGGGTTTACTTCGCCGACGGTGAAGGCGGGGTTGAGGGTGAAACGGGCGGTGCTCATGGTCGCCTTTCGAAGGGGGTGGTTCTGTATCGCGGGCGGCTGAAGGTCGTGGGGGCTGGTCGCGCCCACGCGGCGGAGCCGCAAATGGACACAGCCCCGCGCCCCTAAAAGACCATCGGCCAGCCGGTTCTTGTCCAGCGCAGTTGGTTCAGGCCCAGCTTCGGGGTGCCCTCGTCCTCTGCGTCGTAGTAGTGGTACGCCAGGATGTCGCGGCCCCGGTCCTGGAAGACCGACTGGCCGCCCGTGCCGATGTACCGGCCGTGGCCCTCCAGCAGCAGGTCGCCGCCGCCCTCCAGCATGGGCTTGCCCGTGCTGTCGGCGTAGGGGCCCGTCACCGAGGTGGACCTGCCCACCTTGATCTTGTAGGTGGAGTTCACTCCGGCGCAGCACGCGTCGTAGGAGGCGAAGAGGTAGTAGTAGCGGCCGTGCTTGACGATCTCGGGGCCCTCTACCGCGTACGGGACATCGGGGCGGGTGGCGAGGTGGTGGACCGTGGGGTTGGGGAGGGCCTTGCCGGTGAAGGGGTTCAGCTCGATCATGCGGATGCCGGTCCAGTAGGAGCCGAAGGACATCCACAGGCGGCCGTCGGCGCGGATGATCGCCGGGTCGATGGCGTTCCAGGAATCCGTGGTCTCCGAGCTGAAGACCTTGCCGTGGTCGGTCCAAGTGCCGGGGAGGCCGGTCAGGGAGGTGGCGACGCCTATCGCGGAGTGGTTGGTGCCCCAGGAGGAGACGGCGTAGTAGAGCCAGTAGCGGCCGGCGCGGTAGGAGATGTCGGGGGCCCACGGGTCGCCCGTGTCGTTGTACTCGTACCACCAGCTCGGCGGCTCGGCGAAGGCGTTGCCGGAGTCGTCCCAGTGGACGCGGTCCTTGGAGAGGCGGGCACCGATCACGCCGCCGGTCGAGTAGGCCACGTAGCCGCCGGACTTGAGGCGGATGACGGTGGGGTCGTGGATGATCTGCTGGCCGGTGATCGGCTGGGGGTCGGGGTAGGTCTCCGCCGCCTGAGCCGTGGTGGGGAGGAAGGCCAGGAAGAGTGCGGCCGCCATGGCCGTCACCGCTCTGCGTACGCTCACTGGCCCGCCAATCCCGTGTGGGCGACGCCCGCCACGATCTGCCGCTGGAAGAAGACGAAGACGACGATCAGCGGCAGGCCGGCCATCAGGCCGCCGGCCATGAGCTGGGCCCACTGGATGCCGTAGGAGTTCATGACGGTCGCGATGCCGTTCGGCATGGTCATCAGGTCGGGGTTGTTGGTCACCATGTAGGGCCACAGGAAGTTGTTCCAGGAGGCGATGAAGGTGAAGATGCCGACCGCCGCGAGGGAGGGGCGGGCGAGTGGGACGACGATCGTGAAGAAGACGCGCCAGCGGCCGGCGCCGTCGATGAAGGCGGCCTCCTCCAGCTCGCGCGGGATGCCCTGGAAGAACTTGTAGAGGATGTAGACCATCGCGGCGGGCGCGCACTGGGGCAGGATCATGCCCCAGTAGGTGTCGACCATGCCCATCTGCTGGACCGTGGTGAACAGGGGCACGCCGAGGACCGCCGGGGAGATCATCAGGCCCGACATGACGATGCCCATGAGGACGCTCTTGCCGCGGAACTCGGTGCGGGCGAAGCCGTATCCGGCGAGGGCGCTGACCGTCAGCACGACGGAGGTGACGCAGACCGACACCACCAGGGAGTTGACGAACCAGTTGGTGACGTTGCCGGTCTCCCACAGCGCCGTCCAGGCCTGGGTCGTCCAGACCTCGGGCAGCCAGTGCGGCGGGATCTCGGCGGCCTCCGCCTCGGACTTGAACGAGGTGAACAGGGCAGCGGCGATCGGCGTGACGAAGACGGCGGAGACGGCGACGCCGATGAGCGTGAGGACGATCTGGCTGGGCGTCCAGGGCCTGCGGGACTTGATCCGGATCTGGGTGCTGGTCATCGGGCGCCCTCCTCACGGTTGCGCAGCAGCCACATCCGGGCCAGGGCGATGACTGCGATGATCACGAAGAAGATGATGGACATCGCGGAGGCGTAGCCCACGCGGTAGCTGGTGAAGCCCTGTTCGAGGGTGTACTGGACGAAGGAGCGGGTGCTGAGCTCCGGTCCGGGGCCGAAGTCCATCATCACGACGGCCTGGTCGAAGAGCTGGAGCGAGGCGAGGATCTGGAGCGCGATCACCAGGCCGGTGATGTTGCGCAGCATCGGCAGGGTGATGTGGACCATGCGGTGCCAGGCGTTGGCGCCGTCGAGTTTCGCGGCCTCGTAGAGGTGGTCGGGGATGCCCTGGAGGGCGGCGAGGTAGAGCAGGAAGCTGAAGCCGACGGTCCACCACAGGGTCATGATGACGATGGCGAGCATGGCGTACGACTTGTCGGTCAGCCAGGGGGTGTCGAGGCCGAAGGTCTGGTTGATCAGGCCGATGCCCTGGGTGAACAGCCACTGGAACATGTTGGCGGCGACCGTCGAGGGCAGCAGGAACGGCACGAAGAAGCACAGCCGCCACAGCCACTTGCCGCGTTCGATGTTGTGGGCGAGCATCGCGAGCAGGAAGGCGAGGACCGTGATGCAGGGGACGACCAGCAGCGTGAAGTAGGCGCTGTGGCCGAGCGCGTCCCACATCGCCGCGTCGTTCAGGGCCTCGCGGTAGTTGTCGAGGCCGACGAAGCTCGCGCCGTCGCCGGAGATGTTGGCGTCCGTGAAGCTGAGGTAGACGCCGCGCAGCAGCGGCCAGACGACGAAGAGGACGAAGAGCAGCAGGAACGGGGCGACGAACCAGCCCCCGTGCTGGAAGCCCTGCCTGCGGCGGACGGTCGCGGCGGCGGTCGCGGTCCTGGCGCGCGCCGGTGCGACGACGGTCTGGGCGCTGGTCGACATGTGAGCGCTGGTCGTCATGCGACCGCACCTCCCTGCGCGGCGGTCCTGCCGTCCATCGGGTTCTTCGAGGCGAGGAGCTTGGTGAGGCGCTTCCTCATGGTCTGCGCCACCGAGGCCGGCTTGGCGGAGCCCATGGTCGAGGAGACGACGACCGGGCCGAGGTCCTGGGCGAGCACGCCGGTGGAGCCCGCGAACCACACCTTCGGCTCGGTGGCCTGGTGGTCCATGGCGCCGACGTACTCGTTCTGCGGGGTGAGCTTCTTGTACGCGGGCGTGGAGAGCGTCGGTGTGTACGCGGGGATGTGGCCGCCGGCCGCCCACTGGAGGGCGTGCTTGACGACGTAGGCGGCGAGTTCGTGGGCGCCCTCGTTGGCGGGGCCGCCGCGGTCGGCCTGGTGGGGCAGGACGAAGGCGTGCGACTCGGCGTGGGTGGCCGGCTTGCCGAAGACGGGCGGCAGCGGGGTCGCGCCGTAGTCCAGTTTCGCGCCGGAGAAGACCGGCACGGACCAGTTGCCCTCCCAGGTGAAGGGGGCGCCGTTGACGAACTGCTCGCCGGTGGGGGCGCCGGGGATGACATAGCCGTCGGTGACGTGGCGGCGGAGGAACTCCAGGACCTGGGTGGCCTTGTCGGGGTCGAAGAGGACCTCGGTGTTGTCGTCGTTGAACCACTGGCCGCCGAGCTGGGTGTAGAAGGCGACGAAGAACCACCACTGGAAGTTCTGGTCGTTGGTCCACAGACCGATGGTCTGGAGGCCCTTCTTCTGGACGGCCTTGGCCCTCTTCAGGACGTCGAACCACTCGTCGGTGGAGGTGACTTCGACCATCCGGCCGTCGTCGCCGAGCAGGCCGGCCTTCCCCAGCACGTCCTTGCGGTAGAAGCAGAGCTGGACGTGGATGTCGAGCGGGAGGGCGTAGAGCTCGCCGTCGATGACGCCGCGCTGCCACAGCAGGGGGTTGAAGTCCTGTTCCCGTACGCCGTACTTGGCGAGCAGGTCGACGTCCCAGGGGTCCAGGAGGCGGCCGGGTGAGAAGCCGGTGACCCGGCCCATGTGCATGACGCCGAGGTCGGGTGCGCGGTTGCCCGCGGCCGCCATGGCGAGTTTGGTGTAGAAGGGGTTGCCCCACTGGAGGGTGGAGTCCTTGACGTCGATGCCGGGGGTCGCCTTACGGAAGGCGTCCAGCATCGCGATCATGTTGGCGCCGTCGCCGCCGCTGAAGAGGTTCCAGTAGCGCACCCGGGTGTCCGCTCCGGAGGCGAGTGCGTCGGCACCGGTACCGAGGGCGGCGAAGCCGAAGCTGCCCGCCACTGCCAGTCCGCCGGCCGCTGTCAGAAGGTGCCTGCGATTCAGGCCAGGTCGTCCCATGCCCTGCCCTAACTGCTCGATCCGCTCAATATGTTCGAGATATCGAATTGCGCTCGTAACTTCGAACGGGACCGTAGATTCGAAGCGCGTTTCCGTCAATGGTTTGGACACGGGGATCGGATGACGTGGGCAGTTGGGGACGCGTAACCTCGTCGGAGGCCGCCACGCGGCCCGAACGAGGGGAGGAGGGGGGCCAGCTGAGAGAACGTATGGCCCGGCACATCTCGGCAGCGCGCAGGAAGAAGGAGATGCGCCGACTCGCCGGCCTGCTCATCGCTCCCGTCCGGGTCTCCGTCCCCACGGACCCCGAGGCGCTGTTCGACGCGCTCGTGGACTCCGTCAGCCGGTGGCGGGGGCGCGAGGTCGTGGTACGCCGGGAGGTGTTCCCGCCGCACACCGCGAGCGGACTGTGGCTGGAGGGCGACACCCAGGACATCGTCGTCGTGGACAAGCGGGCCGCCGTCTGGCACCAGATCGTGATCTTCTGCCACGAGGTGTGGCACATGCACCAACTCTCCCTGGATCCCGCCCCGTCCGCCGCCGACGGCCGTCCCCGGCCGGTGGCCGCGCGCACCGACTTCTGCCTCGCCGACGAGCAGGAGGCCGACCGGTTCGGCATGCTGATGAGCGGGCGGCTGCGCCCCTGGCTGGAGATACCCCCGGACGCGATGCCGGGCGAGGGCGACCAGGATCTCGCCGGGCGCATCGGAGCCGCCCTCAACTACCGCGGGGAGCGCGGATGAGCGGCCTGATCAACTACATCAGCTGCGGCCTGCTCTGGCTGGGCGTCCTGGTCAAGGCCCCCGACCTGATACGCCACCGCCGCGACCCCTACCTCCGGGCGATCTGCGCCGTCCTGGCCCTGGCGGGCCTGTGCTTCTTCCTCGGCGCCGAGCCGACCGTCGCCGCCGTCAACCACCTCAGCGGCATCCCCAACCTGGCCGCGCCGCTGACCTACGCGTCGATCACCGCGTACAGCGCCGCCTCCCAGATCCTGATCGTCTACTGGCGCGGCGGCCCCCACGTCCACCGCACCACCCGCCGCTGGATCGCCGCATACGCCATCCTCCTGCTCGGCATCGCCGTCACCTTCGCGCTGGGCGACGCGCCCGTGGAGCGCCGCACCGACCTGGACACCTACTACGCCACCACGCCGTACATCGCCGAGATGATCGTGCTGTACCTGCTCGGCCACCTCGCCGCGGTCAGCGTCACCGCCTGGTCCTCGCTGCGCTGGGCCCGCGAGGTGAAGAGCCGCCGGCTGCGCACCGGCCTCCTGGTGCTCGGCGCCGGCACGCTGTGCGGCGCCGGGTACAGCCTGTCCAAGCTGGCGGCCGTGATCGCCCGCTGGTGCGGCCAGGACTGGTCCGGGCTCGGGACGACCTTCTCCCCGGCGGCGGCCGGACTGGGCGCCGTCCTGACGGTCGTAGGCATTCTCATCCCCCTGATCGGCACCCGGCTGGCCGAATGGCGCCAGGCGCAACGGGACTTCGCCCGCCTGGAACCCCTCGAACGGGAACTGGACGAACTCCTCACCCGCCGCGCCCTCCGACTGCCCCGCCCCCGCTGGGCCTCCCCCGCCACCCGGCTGGTGTGGCGCCGGACCAGCATTCACAACGCGCTGGGCAGCCTGGACGCCTTCCTCGACCGCGACCTGTACGACCGTGTCCTGGACGGCGAGAGACGCACAACCCCCGCCCCCGCCCCCGAGCAGGCGGAGGCGACGGCCTGGGCCGTAGCCATAGCAACGGCCGTCCGGGAGGAACACGACCGGGACAGCCCCCTGATCGCACCCCCGACGGCCGACGGATTCGGCGAACCCCCCACCCCCGCCGCCCTCCTGGCCATCGCGGACGCCCTGGCCGCCCCCTCCCCGCTCGTCGCGGCCGCCCGGCTGCACCCCGGTACGACCACGACGGGCACGGCGTGAGCCCGGCACCCGCGGCACCACCCCCCACCGCCGCACGATCGTCTGAACGGAGTCCCCGGCCATGAGTCTCGTCGTGTATCTGGCGGCCGCGGTCTTCGGATCGGTGTGCTTCGTGATCTTCCGCAGCAGACCGCGCTCCGCCGTACCCAACCCGCTGACCGTGTCCACCTGCGCGGCGATCGTCCTGGGCTCCCTCACCTTCGTCTGCGCCGCGCCGGTCACCCTGGCGGCGGTCAACGACCTCACCGGCGTCCCCAACTTCGGCGCCCCGCTCACCTACGGCGTGCTCACCGCGTACAGCTGCTCCTTACTCATCCTCCTGATCCACTGGCGCGGCGGCTCCCCCGACCACATCCGACGCCTCGCCCTACGGGCGACCGCGGTCTACGCCGCCCTGATCGTCGCCATCGTCACCCTCTTCGTCCTGGCCGACGCGGACACCGAACGCCTCTCGGACCTCGACACCTACTACGCCACGACGCCGTTCATGCGCGAGATGACCCTGCTCTACCTGCTCGGGCACACCGCGGCGATGGGCGCGATGTGCGTGGTCTGCGTCAAGTGGATCCGCGAGGTGACGGGCCTGCTGCGGGCGGGCCTGCGGCTGATCCTCGCCGGCGCCCTGCTGGACGTGGTGGGCTTCCAGTTCACCAAGTACACGGCCGTGGTAGCCCGTTGGACGGGCCACGACCTCGACTTCCTCTCCACCCAGGTGGCCCCGCCGATGGCCGCCCTGGCCGCGCTCACCTTCTCCCTCGGCTTCGTCCTGCCCCGCCTCCTGCCCGCCGTACGCGCCCACCGCGACGCCGTCGACGCCTACCGCAGCCTCGGCCCGCTCTGGTCCCGCATCCGGTTCGCCTCCACCGCCCCCGAACCCCCCAGCGTCCGCTGGCAGTTGCCGCAGGACCGGCTGCGCTGGCGCGAAGTGGCCATCCACGACGCGCTGTTGACCCTCGCCCCCTACTTCGACGACCAGGTCCGCGAAAGCGCGCTGGACACGGCCCTGCGCGAGGGCCGCGACGCCCACGAGGCCCGCGTCACGGCGGAGGCGGCGATGGTGGCCGACGCGGCCCGCAGAGCCTCCCACCGCCTGCAGCCCGCGCCCGCCCCCAGCACCCACCGCCTCCACGCCACCGAGGTCTCCGGCACGGACGGCCTGCTGGAACTGGCACGCGCCCTCGACCGTTCGACGCGTGTGACCACCGTGCCCGAAGGCACGGTACGGGCGACACCTGGCTGAACACGAGGAGCTCCATGACCCGGAGAGCTGTCGTCATCGGTGCCGGACTGGCCGGCATGCTGGCCGCGGCCGCACTGTCCGACGCGGCGGACGAGGTGATCGTCGTGGAACGCGACGACCTGCCCGACGGCCCCGAGCACCGCAGGGGACTCCCCCAGGGCCGCCACGCCCACCTCCTCCTCGCCGGCGGCCTGACGGCAATGGAGGACCTCCTCCCCACCACAAGCCCCCGCCGCCTCCTCCTCGACGCCGGCGCCCACGAGATCTCCCTCGGCTCCGGCATGATCGGCCACACCTCCGAGGGCTGGTACCGCCGCTGGCGCCACGACGGCCCGACCATGCTCGCGTGCAGCCGGGCGCTGCTGGACTGGGTGATCCGGGGTGCGGTCCTCGACCACACGAAGACGGAGATCCGCCGGGGTCAGGTCACGGGTCTCATGGGCACGGCGGACCGGGTGACGGGCGTCCGCTACATCCCTGCCACCCCCTCCGAGTCCGACTCCGACTCCGGTGAGATGGAACTCGACGCCACGTTCGTCGTGGACGCGGGCGGGCGGGGCTCACGCGTCACGCACTGGCTGGAGCACCTCGGCATCTCCGACATCCCCGAACGAACCGTGGACAGCGGCCTGGTCAACGCCACCCGCGTCTACCGCGTGCCCGAGGGCGCCGAACGCTTCCCGATGACCATCGTCTACGCCGACCCGTACTCCGGACGCCCCGGCCGCAGCGGCATGATCCTCCCCATCGAGGGCGGTCGCTGGATGGTCAGCCTCGCCGGAACCCGCGGCGGCGAACCCCCCGCCGACCCCGACGGCTTCCTCCGCTACACCCTCGCCCTGCCCGACCCCATCGTCGGCCGCCTCATCTCCGGCGCCGAACCCCTCACCGACGTCCACCTCAGCCGCAGCACGCACAACGCCCGGCGCTACCTGGAGAAGGCCCGCGACTGGCCCGACGGCCTCGTCGTCCTCGGCGACGCGCTCGCCACGTTCAACCCCGTCTACGGCCAGGGCATGTCCGTCGCCGCGCTGGGGGCGCGTGTCCTGCGCGACGGGGTTCATGGCTTGGAGGGGCTCGCCTCTCCCGGCCTGGCGCGGCGCGTGCAGCGGGGGGCCGCGCGGTCCGTCGAGGCGGCCTGGGCGATGGCCGTCGGGCAGGACGTCTGGTACCCCGACACCCGGGGCGGCCGTCCCACCGCGGCCGATCGCCTCGTCACCCGCTACTCACGGCGCCTGAACAAGGCTGCGACCGGTTCCTATCCCGCCGCGGCGGCCCTCTGGGACGTCAGCAGCCTCGTCTCCGGGCCCGAGCGGTTGCTCCACCCCACCACGCTTCTGGCTGTCGCCAACGGGGCGCTGTTGCCTCCCCTGTCCGAGCCTCCGCTGAGTGGTGCGGAGCGGGAGGTCTTGCGGGGGTTGGATCGTACGGCGACTGGTTGAGGTCGCGGGGCGGGTGCGGGTGCGTGGGGGCAGATCGCGCAGTTCCCCGCGCCCCTTAGGTCGGTGCGGTTGCCGTGCGCCTATCGGGGTGCCTCGTGAGGTCGTAGGGCGGCTGCGGGTGCGTCGTGGCTGGTCGCGCAGTTCCCCGCGCCCCTGAGGTGGGTGCCGCGGAAGGTCGTAGAGCGTCTACAGGCCCGTCGTGGCTGGTCGCGCAGTTCCCCGCGCCCCTGGGTGAGGACAGGCGCCCGGTGATGACGCAGCCGCCCGCGGCGGTGAGGGGACGGGGCGGGGGGTGTCCGCCCGCAGCGGCCGGCGTCCGACACGCAGAGCCTCTTGCCGGAACAGTTCCGCCGGACCGAGGACGGAGACCCCCCGACCCGGCCCCGACCCACCCACCGGAGAGGGGGCGCTACGCGCACCCCCACCGGAGCCGCACAGCGCGCCGCAGGCATTCGCGGATCAGCCCGCGAAGGCCGGCTGGGGCAGTCCCTTGCCGGCGTTCGGGACGACCAGGAGGGAGCCGGCCGTCGGGTGGGGGGAGGAGAGGCCCGTGCGGGCCGTGGTGATGTAGAGGTCGGTGAGGTCGGAGCCGCCGAAGGCGCAGGCCGTGACGCGGGGGGTCGGGAGCGGAATGACACGGTCGAGGCCGCCGTCGGGGGTGTAGCGGCGGACGGCGGAGCCGTCCCAGAGGGCCACCCAGACACACCCGTCGGCGTCGACGGTCAAGCCGTCGGGGAAACCCGCGCCGTCCTCCAGAGACACGAAGGGCCGCCGGTTCACGACCCACCCGTCCACGAAGTCGAAGACGTCGACACGCCGCGTCGGGGAGTCGACGTAGTACATCAACCGCCCGTCAGGGCTCCACCCGGTGCCGTTGCTCACCGCCACGTCGGAGAGGACGACCTCGACGGCACCGTCACCGGTGAGACGGGACAGGGTTCCACCCCCCGGCGCCTCGTCGTAGCGCATGGTGCCGGCCCAGAGAGAACCATCGGGGGCGACGGCCGCGTCGTTGGCGCGGCGACCGGCCACCGGCTCACGGTGCAGCCACCGGAACGTGTCATCGGGATCGACCAGCCCCACCCCGTCCCGCAGATTGAGGACCAGCCCCCCACCCACCCGAGGCTTCACCGCCCCGACGTGCTGCTCGGTCGTACGGGAGGTACGACGCCCGGACACCGGGTCGTACGTGAACACCCGGGACCCCAGGATGTCGATCCAGATCAGCCGCCCGGCGGCGGCATCCCACGTCGGCCCCTCCCCGAGCGTCGCCTCCGCCCGAACGGCCACTTCATACGCGTACGCCGTCATCCCACACTCCGATACCCGAGCCGCTCGGACAGCTCCGCCGCCCCCTTGACGGCGAGCTGCTCCAGCTCCACCCGCCGCTCGTCGCTCCACCGGATCATCGGCACGGAGATGGACATCGCGGC
Source organism: Streptomyces lincolnensis (assembly GCF_021173675.1). GTDB lineage: Bacteria > Actinomycetota > Actinomycetes > Streptomycetales > Streptomycetaceae > Streptomyces > Streptomyces lincolnensis_B. The sequence goes on from NZ_JAIHON010000005.1 coordinate 305,309, forward strand.
GACGACCCGCCCCGTGCGATCACGCACGGGCGCGGCCACACAGGACACATCGGGATTGGACTCGCGGCTCTCCACGGCGAGCCCCCGCTGACGGATCTCGGCGAGGGCCTCGCGCAGCGCCCCGGGTTCGGTGATGCTGTTGGGCGTCATCGCGATGAGGTCCGCGTCGTCCGGGATCCGCGCGCCGAGCTCGGAGTCGGGGAGGGAGGCCAGCAGCATCTTCCCGACGGAGGTGCAGTGGGCGGGCAGCCGCCGCCCCGCCGCGGAGACCATGCGCACGGCGTGCGTGGAGTCGACCTTGGCGATGTAGATGACGTCGGTGCCTTCGAGGATCGCGACGTGCACGGTCTCGTCGCAGGTCTCGGCGACGGACCGGGCGACCTGCTGCCCCTCCGCGGCCAGGTCGAGCTGCTCGGCGTACCGGCTGCCGAGCTGGTAGGGGCGGACCCCGAGCCGGTAGCGTCCGGGCTGACCCGGCACCGGGACGATGTACGACCGGGCGGAGAGCGTGGTCACCAGCTCGTGCACGGTGGTGCGCGGCAGCTGGAGCCGACGCACGATGTCGGGGGCGGAGAGCGTCCCGTCCCCGTCGAGGAAGAGCTCAAGAATGTCGAGAGCCCGGGTCACCGCAGGTACAAGACGTCCCACGACCGGCCCCCTCCCTTGCGACTAAGGCGTCTGCGTTCGAAACTCCGGCGTTCGAAATTTCAACAGACGATCGGCATGACGAACACAGGCTAGCCACAGACCGTTTGCCCGGGCAATGGCCGGACGACGTCACTTCCACCCCATCCGTACAACCTTTTCTCACGACCTTGGTCTTACTCGTGAAGAAATCGTGACGGCGACGGAGTGGTTGATGAAGCGGGATTCCCTTGAACCGCGTCGGGCGCGCCTGAGACATGGCGCGGCGGCGGTCGCGCTCACGGCGACACTGGGCGCCGGCGGCTGGATAGCGATGCCGGCAGCGGCAGCGGGCAACGCGGCAGCAGGCAACGCGGCAGCAGGCAACGCGGCGGCGACCGGGACGGCAGCGGGCACCGCCGCGGCGGCCACCCCGGCGACGGGCAAGGCGTGCGAGCCCACCACGGGCTTCACCGGCTGCCGCCTCTACGACTTCACCGGCGACAAAGCGAGCTTCCAGGTCCCGTCCGGCGTGAACGCGCTGGACGTGCGGGCGTGGGGCCAGGGCGGCTGGGGCAGCAGCATGGCGAGCGGCGGCGCGGGCGGATACAGCGCGGGCACGCTGAAGGCCACGCCCGGCGAGACGCTGTCGGTCGCGGTGGGCGGGTACTACTCCGGCAAGGCGTTCGGCGACGCGCTGGGCGGCGCCGACGGGGGCGGCTGGGCCGAGCCCGGCGGCAACAGCACGGCCGTCCGCGCGGCCGACGGCAAGGCGCTGCTGATCGCGGGCGGCGGAGGCGGCGCCGGCGGCATCGTGATGGGCCACGGCTACGGCGGTGCCGCGGGCGGCGACAAGGGCCAGGACGGCTCCGAGCCGGCCGCCGGAGGCAAGGGCGCCGACAAGGGCAAGGGCGGCGCGGCGACCGGCAACGGCGCGGCGGGAGCCGACGCGGGCGCGGCCGGGGCCCGCGGCGGTGCCGGCGGCAAGGGCAGTTCCGGCGGTGGCGGCGGCGGTGCCGGTTACGCGGGCGGCGGCGGTGGCGCGGGCACGGACGACCCGAAGGCGCAGGGCAGCGGCAGCGGCGGAGGCGGCACGAGCTACGCCGACCCGGACCGGGTGACCGGTGCCCGCGTGGAGGGCGGCGACCGCGCGACGCCGCCCGCGAAGGACGACCCGTTCTGGTCGAAGGGCTGGGAGCCGGAGACCGAGGGGATCGCCGAGGGCGGCAACAACCTCATCGGCGGCAACGGCCGGGTGGTGATCCAGTGGAAGGGCGCCGTCGCGCCCGCCGGGCTGAGCGCCGCCACCCCCGCGGAGCAGTCCGTGGAGCCGGGGTACGAGGTGCCGCCGTTCGCCGCGATCGTCCGGGACAAGGACGGCAAGCCGGTCGAGGGCGTCTCGGTGAAGTTCGCGATCGAGGACCCGGCCAAGTTCGGCCTGTACTTCGGCGACTACGACACCGCCAAGTCCGTCGTGCTGTCGAGTGACGCCCAGGGCCGTGTGCAGACGCCGATCATCTACACCTCCAGCACGCAGAAGGGCGACTTCAGCGTCAAGGCGACGGCACCGGGCGGCCTGTCCACCGACTTCACCGTGCACATCAAGAACCTGGCGAACGAGGTGAAGGTCGTCGCGGGTGACCAGCAGCAGGCCGAGCCGGGCGAGCCGTTCGCCGAGGCGCTCGAGGTCCTGGTGACCGACGGCGGCAAGCCGGCCGCCGGCGCGAAGGTGAACTACCTGGTACAGGGCGACAGCTGGAACGGCCCCACGTTCGGGGGCAAGGCGGTCGGCGTCCAGGCGACGGCCGACGACGAGGGCAAGGCGGTCTCACGCGAGCTGGTGGCCGGTGACGAGCTCGGCACGTACACCGTCACCGCGACGGTCGGGGGCGGCGCGTCCGCCACGTTCACCGTCGAGGTGGTCGAGAAGGTCGAGTCCGACCCGTCGGGCTCGCCGTCCCCCTCACCCAGCACGTCCGACCCCGCTGATGACGGTACGGCCGGCACGGGCGGTTCGGACAACGGCGGTACAAGCGGCGGCAACGACAACTCCCCGCAGCTCACCTCCGGCGGCCTGGCCGGCACCGGAGCGGGCGGCATCGGCCTGATCGCGGGCGCGGCGGCGTTCCTCGCCGCCCTCGGCTTCGCGGCGATGCGCTTCTCTCCGAGGCTGCGGGCGCGGTTGCAGAACCGGGGCTGATGGTCTGACCGGATCGACCCACGAACCGGGTTGATCACACAGCGGATTGATCCACAACCGGATCTGACCCACCCACCGGGGTGCGAGGCACACAACGCCTCGCACCCCAGCAGTCGTCTCACCCCCGCCTCAGACCCGCCCCCTCCCCCGAGGCTCCCCCAACACCCCCCGCAACCGCCGAGCCCGCAACACCAGCTCCAACTCGAACCGCCGATCGGGATCGTCGATCTCGTCCCCCCACAACTCGCGGATCTGCCGAAGGCGATACCGCACGGTCTGGGGATGGACACCGAGCCGAGCCGCCACCTCCGGCGCCCCGCCCCGCGTCTCCAGCCAGGCGAGCAGCGTCTCGGCGAGACGCCGGCCGTGGGTGGGCCCGCACTGGTCGAGCGGAGCGAGGCAGCGCAGGGCGAGGTCCTCGATGAGTTCCTCGGGCTGGAGCAGGACGAGCGCCTCGGTGTGCTCGGTGCAGTAGAGCACCTCGCCCATGGGCAGCAGCCCGCGCTCCATCAGCCGTACCGCCGCCTCGGCCCAGCGCAGCGACTTCGCCGAGTCGGCGAGCGGCACCGGCGGCCCGATGGCGCCCGCCCAGCCGGTCAGGGCCCGTTGGAGCAGTTCGGGGCGGCCACCGGCGTCCGGTTCGGGCACGACCATGCGGGGCTGCTCGTACTCCATGTCGAGCAGCACTCCCTGCCCCACGGCGGGGGCGACCGCCTCCCGGGCCGGACGCAGCAGGACACCCACCGCGACCTTCTCGGGCAGCGGCCAGCCGATCCGGGCGGCGCGTTCGGTGAGCGCCTCGGCGGGGTCGCCGCGATGGTGCTCGGCGAGCAGCAGTTCCATCAGGCGGCGCTGGAGACGCAGCCGTTCCCCGGCCTGGCGGGCGGCGGCCTCGGCGTAGCCGCGCACCGACTGGTCGACCAGGCCGTCGAGATACTCGTAGCCGGCGTCCACCAGCTCGTACATCGCCGGGGGCGGGATGTCGACGCGCTGGCCGATGTCGGCGAAGCGGCGCCAGGCGAGGCGGACGCCCATGCGGTAGATCGCCTGGAGGGAGTCGAGGCTGCGGCCGCCGAGGCCCTCGCCGCGGCCGAACTCCTGGAAGACACCGGGCGGTACGGTCGGGCGGCCCTCGGCGGTCTCCAGGTGCTGGACGAAGACCTCGATGGCGCGCCGGATGCCGATCAGCGCCATGGGTTCGCCGGACTCGTCGAGGACGACGGGCAGATGGGGGTACTCGCGGCGGATCTCGTGCAGGATCTCCTCGGCGAGCGCGGGTGCCTCGGCCATGGCGATCGCCGCGAACCGGCGGACCTTCAGCCGGGGTACGTCGTGCCAGGCCGAGCGGGTGACGGTTGCTGCGGGGCGAGCCGTCACGGGTCAACTCCCCTGCCCGACTTGCTCGTACGTGATCAAGGGGGTGTTGGGCTGGTCGGGCGTCGCTTCGAGCAGGGCCACGACGCCGAGGGCAGCGCCCACGGCGAGGGCGGCGGCGAGCGCCACGGTGAGTGCGGCGGCGAGCAGTCTGGACATCGCAGGGTCAGCCTCTCAGTCCGGGTCACGTCCCGAACGCGCCCGGAATTCTCCGAGCCCGTCCGCGGGTCGTCCCACCCCGGCGTCCCACCCTGCCTGTGGGGGCCAGTGTCGACAAGAGATTGACACTCCGTCAAGGGGCGCCTACGGTCCTCGCCTCATAGAGCGGCCCGAACTCCGTCATCTCACGCCCCAGGAGTGTCCGGATGCGCCGTACAGCCTCACCCATCTCTCTGATCCTGCTGGGACTTGGCACGTTTCTGCTGGTTCTGGCACCGATGCTCGCCTGGTACGTGGAACCCCGGGCCGCCGTGAACCCCATCGACATCGACACCACCGCCGTCTACCGCGGCACGGGCAGCGTCTTCGACACCGAGGAGCTGGAGACCGTGCCGGGTCAGCGGATCACCGTCACCCAGCGGGTGCGCGGCAATGTGGCGGAAAGTGAGCGCAGCGGCGATGCCGTGTGGGACGTGACGACCACGGTCGACACGGACAAGACGCTGCCGGCCGCCGACCCGCACGACGCGCTGGACTTCGTACCGCACCGGTGGGTGATGGACCGCCGGACCACCGAACCCGTGCACTGCTGCGGCGAGAAGCCGTACATCGAGGGGGAGGCCTATCTGAAGTTCCCCTTCGACGTGCAGAAACGTACCTACCGCTGGTGGGACAACACCCTCGGCGGCACGGTCATGCTGGGCTACCGGGGTACCGAGAAGATCCAGGGGTACACGGGTTACCGGTTCACCGGCACGGTCCCGCCGACACGGGTCGGCAGCCGGCTGGTGCCGGGCAGCATCGTCGACCAGCCGAACCGGCCGCAGGTGCTGGCCGAGGAGTGGTACTCCAACCACGGCTTCGTGCTGGTGGTCGACCAGGCCACCGGCCGGGTGATCTACGCGCAGACGGGTCCGCGGCGGACGCTGCGGGCGCCGGGCGCGGACAAGGACGCGGCGGTGCTGCTGGACAGCCGGAAGATCGCGTTCACCACCGACACCCAGAAGGAGGCGGTGCGGCAGGCGAAGCGGGACAGCGGCCAGTTGCGCGCGGTGGGTGTGACGGCGCCGATCGGGGCCGCTGTGGCCGGATTCGTGCTGGCGGTCGTGGGGGGCGTTTTGGTGGTACGGGGACGCAGGCGTCCGGAATCGGATGAAACGCCGGACACCTCCCGAGTCCCTCTCACGATCTAACTAGACGTCAGCTCTAACAAAGCCGGAATTTGTCACCTCCGTGAGTAGCCGTGACGAACGGGTGGGCGAAAACTGTCCACCCCACCCGAGCACAGGCCGTCCACACCCACCCCACAGAAACGCGCAATCCCCCCACGGAAACGCAAACCCTCTTCCCCCACGCTGAGTTCCGCACCCTGAGACGAGTTGGAGCACCCATGCCCCAGCACGTGCCACCCTCGCTGCGCACCCAGGTCCCCCGGGCGTCGCAGCACCTTTCGGCGCTCCCCCCACCTCCGCGCCGAATCGTTTTCCTTGCCCATCGAGATCTGGACAACCCGGCCGCCGGCGGCTCCGAGCTGCTGGTCGACCGACTCGCCGACGGACTGACCCGTCTCGGCCACCAGGTGACCCTGCTGTGCGGAGGGCCGGCTGCGTACCGCGACTACCGGGTCGTCTCCGCCGGCGGCGAGTTCGGCCACTATCTGCGCGCCCGGTCCGCCTTCGCCCGCCAGGTCGGCGACTGCGACCTGCTGGTCGAGGTGTGCAACGGCATGCCGTACCTGGCACCCCTGTGGCACCGCGGTCCCACGCTGTGCCTGGTCAACCACGTCCACACCGACCTGTGGAAGATGCGGTTCGGCGGGCCGCTGACACCGGCCGCCCGGATCGGCCGAAGACTCGAGCACTGGGCACTGGCCGGTGCCGCCCAGCACCGCGGGCTGCTGGTCGCCGTCTCCCCCTCGACGGCCCACGCGCTGCGGGCGATCGGCGTCGAACGCGACCGGATCCGGGTCGTGCACAACGGCGTCGAGGAGCCGGGGCCCCGTGAGGACCGCTCCCCCGAGCCCCTGTTCGTCGCCGTCGGCAGACTCGTCGAGTACAAGCGGATCGACCTGCTGCTCAGACTCTGGGAACGGGTCCGGCCGGTCACCGGTGGCCGGCTGGTGATCGTCGGGGACGGTCCCGAGCGGCAGCGGCTGGAGCAACTCGCCGGTCCCGGTGTCGAGTTCACCGGTCACGTCTCCGAGGCGGAGAAGCACCGGCTGCTGTGTGCGGCGTGGCTGCTGCTGCATCCCTCGGCCGTGGAGGGGTGGGGTCTTGTCGTCACGGAGGCCGCGACGCGTGAGACTCCGTCCATCGCCTTCGATGTTCCCGGGCTCCGTGACTCCGTCGTGGACGGGGAGACGGGGGTGCTGGCCGCCGGGGAGTCGTCCTTCGCGGCGGCGTGGTGCACGCTCGCCCTGTCTGGACATCGCCGGGAATTGATGGGTAAGGCCGCGCGGGATCGGGCGGCGCGGTTCCGTTGGGATCGTACGGTGCGGCAGTTCCGTGCTGTTGCCTATGAGGCGGTGCGGGATTTTGGGGGCGGTGACGCCTGTGCGCCGTACGGGTGATGCCGGATCGCGACTGCGGGATCGTCGTGGCTGGTCGCGCAGTTCCCCGCGCTCCTATAGGGGCGCCCCTGTCGGCCGGGGATATAAGGATCCCTCGGTTCGGCGGTCTCTCGCCCTCTTTCGTGCCTTTCTGCGTGAGCAGGTCGACCCCGAGGCCTGCTACTCGCTCCTCGCCCGGGACTCCGTCGATCAGGTCGAGGCCTACGACGGGCCCGTGGCCGGGCGGACGGTCGTCGATGTCGGGGGTGGCAGCGGGCACTTCACGGAGGAGTTCCGCAGACGCGGGGCCGACGCCTACCTCTTCGAGCCCGACGCAGGCGAACTCGGTGAGAAACCGCCCGACTCGACCGTGATCGCGGACGGCTATCTGCTGCCGCTGTACGACGGGGTCGCCGATGTCACGTTCTCCTCCAACGTGCTGGAGCACGTGGCCGATCCGCAGACGTTCATCAGTGAGCTGGTGCGGGTGACCAGGCCCGGTGGGCTGATCTACGTGTCGTTCACCAACTGGTGGTCTCCCTGGGGCGGGCACGAGTGGGCGCCCTGGCACTACCTGGGTGCCGAGCGGGCGCGGGCCCGGTATCGGCGCCGTACCGGCCGGACCGCGAAGCACGCGCTCGGGGAGAACCTGTTCGCGGTGCACATCGGTCCGACCCTGCGGCAGGTGCGCGCCCGGGACGACGTGCGGGTCGTCTCGGCGCGTTCCCGCTACTGGCCGTTCCTCTCGGAGACCGTGGTGAAGGTGCCCGGGGTCCGCGAGGTCGCCACCTGGAACCTCCTCCTCATCCTCCGGCGGTGTCCACCATGACGACGTCCACGGTCCAGGCCCCTCCTCCGGCAGCCGTCCCCACCACCGCGATCCTGCCGGGCCCTCCGGAGGGCCCGCGGTCGCGGCGCTGGCTGCTGGGGTTCTGGGCCGTGGTGTTCGTGCTGTTCCTGGCGGTGCACCCCGGCCGCCAGACCTTCGACACCAAGCTCGGCGTCACCACCGACCCGGGCCGGTTCCTCGCTGATCTCGGCCAGTTGTGGCACGACCAGGGCTCGTTCGGCGGGATCCAGGACCAGTACGTCGGCTATGTGTGGCCGATGCTGCCGTTCTACTGGCTCGGTCATGCCGTGCAGCTGCCGGTGTGGCTGGTGGAGCGGCTGTGGCTGTCGCTGGTGGTGTCGGTGGCGTTCTGGGGCGCGCTCCGGCTGGCCGAGCGGCTGCGCGTGGGCAACGGGGCGTCCCGGCTGCTCGCGGCGGTGGCGTACGCGCTGTGGCCGGTGTTCACGATCGTCGTCGGCTCCACGTCGGCGGCGGCGCTGCCCGGCGCGTTCCTGCCGTGGGTGCTGCTGCCGCTGACCGACGAGCGGTACAGCGCCCGGATCGCCGCCCTGCGCTCGGCGCTGGTCATCCCGTTCATGGGCGGTGTCAACGCGGCCTCGACGCTCGCCGCCCTGGTCCCGGTCGGCCTGTATCTGCTGTCCCGGCCGCCCGGGCCACGGCAGCGCAAGCTGATCGCCTGGTGGGTGCCGGGGGTGATCCTGGCGACGGCCTGGTGGGTGATCCCGCTGCTGCTGCTCGGCTTCTACGGCGAGAACTTCCTGCCGTACGTCGAGAGCGCCCGGACCACGACCGAGACCATGTCGGCGACGGAGGCACTGCGCGGGGGCGGCAACTGGGTCGCCTATCTGCACCTGGTTCAGGCCTGGCTGCCGGCGGGCTGGACGGTGGCGTCCGCGGTGATCGTGATCCTGTGCTCGGCGTTCGCGGCCGGGCTGGGTTTGGCCGGTCTAGCCAGGCGGGACATGCCGGAGCGGCGCTGGCTGGTGCTGACCGTGCTGGTGGCGATCCTGGTCCTGCTGGCCGGGTACGGCGGCCCGTTCGGCGCCCCCTTCCACGGGACCGTGCAGGACTGGCTGGACGGCGGGCTGGCGCCCTTCCGCAACATCTACAAGTTCCAGGTCGGGGTCGCGCTCGCGCTGGTACTGGGCCTGGCCCACCTCGTGGGGGTCGCCGCCGAGACGCGCGGCGCCCGCGAGGTGCGCGGACGCCGGTTCGCCCCGCTGATCGCGGCGGTGCTGATCCTGCCGGGGCTGATGTGGCCGTACCTCAACGGGTCGATCCTGAACCCGGGTTCGTTCCAGGAGCTGCCCAAGTACTGGCACGCCACCTCCGACTGGCTGGAGAAGTACTCCCCCGACTCGCGCGCCCTGGTCGTCCCGGCCACCGCGCACGGCATCTACACCTGGGGCTCCCCCATCGACCAGCCCCTGGACGTGCTCGCCGAGTCCCGCTGGGCGCAGCGCGACTACGTGCCGTTCGGCACCGCCGGCAACCGGCGGGCGATGGACGCGGTGGAGGAGTCACTGCAGACGGGCGGCGAAGTCCCGGGCCTGGCCGACTACTTGAGCCGCGCCGGGGTCTACTACGTCGTCGTCCGCAACGACCTCGACCCCGACCAGATCGGCAACGTGCCGACCTCGACGGTGAAGCGGACCCTGGAGCAGTCCGGCTACGAACGGGTGACGGGCCTCGGCCCGATCATGACCGGCGGGCGGATCGCCGAGGACACCCCGCTCCAGGTCGAGGGCCTGTACCCGAGGCAGCGGGCGGTGGAGATCTACCGTCCGGCGGGCGAGGACGTCCCGCGTCCCGGGCAGGCCGGGCTGACCCCGGTCGCCGACACGGCGGTGGTCTCCGGCGGCCCCGAGTCCCTGCTGCCGCTCGCCACCGAACTGCGCGGCCGGGCCACGGTGTTGACCGGCGACAACCATCCCGGGCTCGGCACCCCGCCGGTGCAGGTGGTGGGCGACGGACTGCGCCGCGCCGACACCCGGTTCGGCCTGGTCAACGCCAACACGTCGTACACGTACACCCGGGACGAGCGCAACGCCCCGGGGGCCGCGCAGGACGCCGGTGAGACACCGCACCAGATCCTGCCGACCACCGGCCTGTCCCACCAGACGGTCGCCCAACTGCGCGGCGCCCGCTCGGTGACGGCGTCCTCGTACGGCAACTGGCTCTTCCATCTCCCGCAGTTCGATCCGGTGAACGCCTTCGACGGCAATCCGGACACCGCGTGGGCCGAGGGCGTCGCGGGCTCGCCGAACGGGCAGTGGCTGCGGATCGGCTTCACCGACTCCTACGACATGCCGCGCTCCTTCAGGGTCACGCCGTTGCCGCAGGAGAGCGTGCGGTCTGCGGCCACCCGGGTCCGGGTGGAGACCGAGAAGGGCTCGGTGACCAGCTACCTGCGCTCCGACGGCACCACCCAGAGCATCAAGGCCCCCGAGGGCGCGACGAGTTGGATGAAGCTCACCATCGTCGACTCGGTGGCCCGGCGGACCGGCCTCGCGGGCGCGGGCTTCTCCGAGATCGACCTGCCCGACGTCCAGGTGACCCGGCTGCTGCGGCTGCCCACCGACGCCGGGAACACCGACGCCACCAGCGAGATCGTCTCCCTGCACCGCACCGCCGACCCGGCCGGCTTCTCGCCGACGGGCACCGAGGCGGGCCTGCACCGGACCTTCTCGACGAACACCTCGGGGACGTACGAGGTGCGGGCGAGCGCGGTGCCGGTGTCCGGTGAGGCTCTCGACCGAATGCTGTACGAGGTCGCGCCCGAGCAGCAGAACCGCATCACGGCGACCGCGGACTCCACCGCGATGCTGGGCGCGGGCCTGTCCGCGCGCAACCTCACCGACGGCGACCTGACCACGGCGTGGATCGCGGGCGACCGCCCCACCATCCATCTGCGCTGGCCGGACAAGCAGCCGGTCGGCGAGATCGTGCTGGCCGGCGCGGGCGGACTGTCCACCCGGCCCACCGAGGTGGACATCAGCTCGCCCGACGGCGCCGCGATCGCGGGCGTGGACGAGAACGGCGCGGTCCGCTTCCCGCCGATCACCACCGACCGCCTCGACATCACCATCACCAAGACGGCGCCGATGACCCTGCACAACCCGGTCGCCGACGAGGACCTCCAGCTCCCGGTCGGCCTGACCGAGGCCTACATCCCGGCCCTCGACCAGTACCGCACCCCGCAGCCCCGCGCCGACCGCCCCTTCTCCCTGCCCTGCGGACAGGGACCCGACATCGCGGTCGACGGAGAGCTGTACCAGTCGAGCGTGAAGGGCACGGTCCGGGACCTCACCGAGCGCCGGGCCGTAGAGGTGACGCTCTGTCAGTCCGGCCGACAGAACGCCGAGTTGGAGCTGCCGACCGGCACCCACCGGGTCGAGGGCGGGGACGCCGGACCGCTGACCCTCACCGACGTGACCCTGACCCGCGGGACGGTCACCGAGTCCGCCGCGGCCGCCCGCGACCTGCGGATCGGCGACTGGCTCGGCGACCAGCGACAGCTCACGGTGGGCTCGGGCGCCTCCTCGTACCTCAGCACGTACGAGAACTACAACGACGGCTGGAAGGCCACCCTCAACGGCAGCGAGCTGTCCCCGGTCCGCCTCGACGGCTGGCAGCAGGGCTGGCGCATCCCGGCGGGCGCGGGCGGCACGGTGAAACTCTCCTACGAGCCCGCGACGACCTACGACATCGGCCTCATCGCCAGCGCGGTGGCCCTGGCCGCCCTGGTCGCCCTCGTCCTGTGGCGCCGCCGCGCCCCCAACCCCGACGACCCCCAGCCCCTGCCACCCCCGCCCGGCCTCTGGCTCGGCACGATCGCCCTCACCCTGGTCGCCGCGGTGATCGCCGGCTGGTTCGCCCTGCTGGTGCCGGCACTGGCGCTGCTCGCGTACCGGCGGCACGCCCTCCTCGTCCCCCTCGCCTTCGTGGCCCTCGCCGGGGCCGGGATCGCGGCGGCGACGGGGGCCGGGGAGCCGGTGGGGGCGGAAGAGGGGGCCTTCGGCCCCGCCGCCCAACTCCTCGCGCTCATCGGGGTGTTCGCGGCACTGGTGAGCGTGCGCGAGCCGGCGGAGACGCCACCGCCACCACCCCCCGAGTCCGAGGCACCGACCCAGCAACTGCCCCCGGTCCAGGTCGAGAAGGGGAAGGCGGAGCCCGTATGACGACCACCCCACCCCTGCGCATCCCCTTCCCCCTCGTCGACGAGGTCGCCCGCCACTGCCTCCAGGAGGAGGAACCGGAAACCGTCCACATCGAGGTCCACCTGCCCGGCCACCTGGACCCCGGCCGCCTCCGCAAGGCCTTCACCGAGGCCCTCCACCGCCACCCGCGCATCCTGATGCGCGAGGCGGCGGGCCCGTGGTACCGACGCCGCTACGAGTGGGAACTGACGGCGGAGCCTGATGTGGAGGTGGTGAGCTTCCCGGCGGGCGGACGGAATGCCCTGCGGGACGCGAGGACGAGGGCCCTGGTAGAGGCACCGCCACTGTCCCTGTCCCCACCGATCCGCTTGGAGATGGTGGAGGGAACAGGCCCGGTCAACGGCAGCGAAGCCACGGTTGCGGTGGACAACCAACGCCAGCCGCACCCACCTAAGGGGCGCGGGGAACTGCGCGATCAACCCCCACCGGCCCGCAGCCAAAAAACTACCGTCCTCTTCCTCACCATCAACCACACAGCCCTGGACGGCCCCGCCTGCCTACGCGTCCTCGCCACCGCAGCGGAGCTGTACGGCGGCAAGGACAACGCCCCCACCGCAGCCCCCACCCGCCCCCAGGAACCCCCCACACCCCCGGAGGACACCCCCTCCAACTGGTCAAGACCGGCCCGCGTAGCCCCCGGCACCCCCGAACCCTCCCCCGGCAACGGCCTCCTCGTCACCGAACTCCCCCTCCCCCACCGCCCCAAGGGCTCGCCGTACACGGTGAACGACCAGCTGATGGTGACGACGGCCCTGACGATCGCCCACTGGAACAGAGAACACGGCGCCCGCCCCCGCCCCCTGCGCATCACGATGCCCGTGGACGACCGCCCCCGCGACACGACGATGCCCATCGGCAACGGCACCCGCCTGGTCGAAGTTCCCTTCACGCCCGAGGAGTTGCACCACCCCGACCTCGGCGCCCTGCTGCGCCGCACGGCCACGAGGACCCGCGCGCTCAAGTCCCTCCCCCGCCCCCAGCTCGGCCACGGCGCCACCCTCCTGACCGCTCCGGTCACCCCCGTGGCATGGCGGGCCGCGCTCACCCGGGGCCTCCGCAGGGCCGCCGCCCCGTGGACATCGACCACCCTGCTCAGCAACATCGGCCGGATCCCGTACCCGCTGGACTTCGGCGAGGAGGCCGGCCGCGCCCACGCCGTGTGGTTCTCGGCGCCGGCGCGCATGCCACGCGGGCTGACCGTCACCACCGCGTCCACGGCGGGCCGTCTCCACCTGGCGCTGCGCTGGTCGCGCGCCCTGCTCGGACATGGCGACGGCGCCCATCTGCGGGACCTCTTCGAGCACTACCTGCACTCCACGGAGGTCGGCACATGACCACGACCGCGCGTCAACGCCCGCGCGAGCTGCGGGACTTCTACGAGGATCCTGCCGTCCCGGTCGCCTCCGGCGCCTCCCGCTCGCTGCGCCAGGCGCGGATGCTGGCCGCCGCCCTCGGCCCCGCCGGGACCCGCGGCGCCCGGACGATCCTCGACGTCGGCTGCGGAGACGGCACGGCGGCCGCGACCGCGGCGCCCCTGCTCACCGGCCACCGGCTCATCGGCGTCGACTGGTCGCAGGACGCGCTGAAACGGGCGCGGGCGCACCTGACGTACCCGATCCGCGGCGAACTCACCGGCCCCGGGCTGCCGTTCGGCACCGGCTGCGCGGACGCCGTGCTGTTCAGCGAGGTGATCGAGCACCTCGTCGACCCGGACGCCGCCCTCGACGAGCTCCGCCGCGTGCTGCGCCCGGGAGGCCATCTCATGCTGTCCACGCCGAACCTGGCCGCCTGGTACAACCGCGGGCTGCTGCTGGCGGGCGTCCAGCCGGTGTTCTCGGAGGTGAGCCTGCGGGGCATCCACGGCCGGCCGGGGCGGGAGGTCGTAGGGCACTTGCGGCTCTACACGGCCCGTGCGCTGCGGGAGTTCGTCACCGCGGCCGGCTTCCGGGTCGTACGGCTCGAAGGGGCCCCCTTCCACGGCGTGCCGCGCCCGCTGCGCGCCCTGGACCGGCTGGCCTGTGCCAGACCCTCACTCGCGTCGATCCTGCTGCTGCACGCGCGAAAGACGTGAGGGGGCATGGCCCATGTGGTGGGGAGTGGCCGCGGCCCTGCTGGCGAACGCGCTGTACAGCGTGGGATTCGTGCTGGAGAAAAGGGCGTTGACGTCCCTGCCGCAGGTGACGGTCCGTCAACCGGTGCGGCTGCTGGGGCTGGTGCTGCGCAGCCCGTTGTGGATCGGGGGGTCGCTCGCGCTGGCCTCCGGGTTCGCCGCGCAGCTTGCGGTCTACCGCACCCTGCCGATCGCCGCCGCGCAGGGCATCTTCGTCTCCGGTCTCGTCCTGCTCGTACTGCTGTCCGCCCGGCTGCTGGGCGAGGAGACCACCGGCCGGGAGCGGTACGCGCTGGGCGCGATCCTGGCCGCGCTGCTGATGGTGGTGCTGTCGCTGCGGGAGGGCGCGGACACCGTCAGTCAGAGCGCGCCGTATCCGCTGGTCCTGCTGGTGTGCGTGCCCTCGCTCGCGACGGGCGTGTGGCTGTACAACGCGGCCGAGCGGCGCAGCCGCCACCGCCATCGCGCGCCGACCACCGGTGTGGAGTACGGCGTGGCGGTGGGCCTGCTGTACGGCGTCAGCTCGCTCGCCATCAAGGGCGTGTCGAGCCATCTGACCGGGAGCGGCCTCGGCGGCGCGATCGTCGGCCTGCTGCGCTCCCCGTATCCGTATCTGCTGCTCTTCACCGGCGCGTTCGGGCTGGTCATGTCGCAGGCGGCGCTCCAGCGCTGCCGGGCCTCGCTGATCGTGCCGGTGTGCACGACGGTGACCTGTCTGTACACGGCGGTGCTCGGCACGCTCTCGTTCGGCGAGGCGCTGCCCCAGGACCCGCTGCGGCTCGCGCTGCGGCTGGCGGGCATCGCGCTCGCCGTCGCCGTCCTGCTGTCCATGCCGAAACACGACCGAGCGCCGCAAGAACCCATCGGTGCCAGGGAGTTGACCCCACCATGAACCCCGACGACCCACTGCTGAAGATCCTCGCCTGCCCGCTCGACAAGGGCGCGCTGCATCTGGTCCTCCCGGACGGTCCGGCGCAGGCCGAGGTGCTCTACAACCCGCGCCTGCACCGCCGTTACCCGATCGTCGACGGCATTCCGCAGCTGCTGCCGTCCTCCGGGGAGCAGGTCTCGGACGACGAGCACGAGGACCTCCTCAAGCGGATGGCACCGTGACCGGCCCGGCGCGCACCTGGGCGGCCCGGGTGGCCCCGCATCTGCCGACCCGGCTGGTCGCCGCGGCGGCGCGGGCCGTGTACCCGCGCTTCGAGCCGGAGCTGGCGCGGCTCGCGGAGCTGTGCCCGGCCGACTGCGGCACGGCCGTGGACGTCGGCGGCTGGTACGGCCCCTGGACCCGGCGGCTGTCGAGACGGGCCCGCCGGGTGGTGACCGTGGAACCGGTGCCGCACCTGGCGCGGCTGCTGACCGCGGCGGCCCCGGCGAACGTCCGCGTGATCGCGGCCGCCGCCTCCGACCAGCCCGGCACGGCCCGGCTGTGGCTGCCGCCGGACGACGCGGGCGACCGAGGCGTGTCCTCCCTGGTCCGCCGGGACATCCACGGCCGGGCACTGGAGGTGCCCTGCATCACCCTCGACGACCTCGGCCTGACGAACGTCGACTTCGTCAAGATCGACGTCGACGGCAGCGAGCTCGCGGTACTGCGCGGCGCGACCGGCATCCTGGCCCGCGACCGGCCCGCCCTCTTCGTCGAGCTGGAGTCCCGCATCCAGCCGATCTCCCCGGTGGTGACCTACCTGTCCCTGCTCGGCTACGACGGCTGGGTGCTGCCCGGCGACTCCTGGGTGCCGCTGGCCTCCTTCCCCCTGGAGGACCACCAGTCCACGGCCTCCTACGTCGTCGCCCACGGCCTGCTCCGCCGCGTCCTGCCCTTCCGCGACCGCCCCCGGTACGTCAACTCGGTCCTGTTCCTGCCCGACGGCCGCCGACCCGGCTCCTCGGGCGTGGGGGACGATGGTGGACATGCCCTCCGGAAAGCCCCCCGCTAGCCCCTTCACCCCGCTCGACTTCCAGCTGGTCCTGCTGCGCCGCATGGCCGACCACAACCCGGATCCGGTGGAGGACGCCCGGCACACGCTGGGCGTCTCGGTCGCCCAGATGCGCGAGGCCAACAAGCGGTGGCAGGCGATGGTCCGGTCGCCGCGCTCGCGGGCCGCCGCCTCCCGGTACCGCTCCGTCCTCGGCGCGCCCGAGTCGGTGCTCACCCGCAGGGTCGGCGACCTGGAGTGCGAGGCCTGGCTGTGGCCGGTGCCGCTCTGGCCCGACCTGCGCTTCGAGGTGCTCCTCGCCCCGAACGGCGCCGTCTGGAACGAGTGGCTGGTCCGCGCCCCCGGCGCCGAACCGCCCGTCCTGCGCACCCTCGCCGACCTCACCCCCTGGTCCTGCACGGTCGACGAGGCCGCCCGCGCCTTCGCCCCCGCCCGCCCGCTGGAGGGCACGGCCCCGACCCGCTGGGGGCTGTCCTTCGCCGCTCCGGACGCGGAGGGGGTACGGCGTGATGTCGTCGCCGAGTTCACGTGGGGGTTGTTGCAGCGGGTCGCTCCGCGGTAGCGGGGGCTCTGCGGTAGCGGGGGCGGAATCGATGAATCGATATCGAAGCGCTTCCGGAATCCATTGCAACGCACAGTCAACAGGGCTTACCTTACATCTCCCTTGACATCAGGCGCAGTTGGCCGCACTCCGGACCCGAAGAGGTTTTCCGTGCCCACACCGCCCCCTGCCCCGACGGGCTTCCCCGACGACGAGGGAGCCGACGACTTCGTACGGATGTTCCGGCAGGCCTTGGCGCCCGCCGAACGGGAATCGCTGGCGTACACCCCGCCCCTCGTCATCCTCGACGTCGGAGACGGCGGAGACGGCGGGGCGGAGTACGACGCCCGGGTGCGCCGTGTGGTCGAGGCGCTGGAGCGGGCCTCGCGGAACGACCAGGACCGGCAGACGGTCCCGCACGCCCTCGTCAGGGCCTCGAAGGACAGTGATCTGCTGAGCGTCACCGCCGCCCGGGGTCTGTTCTTCGGTCTGCCCAAGAACATGACGCCGGACCGGCTTCCGGGCTTCTGGCCGCTGTCGGACTCCGTCTCGTACATACGCGACCTCGGCCAGGGGGCCACCGCACCCGGCTCCCAAACCCTGCGCGATCACGCCTTCAAGCAGCTGCGCCTCAACCGACGGCAGCGGCACGAGGGCGGTCCGCAGGTCTTCCTCTGGGCGCTCGGCGGCGGCGACGCTACCCAGATCGGCGGGTGGCGCGGCTTCCTGCTCGGCCTCCTCTGGCACCCGATCACCCGTACCCTCCCGCGGTGGCGCTGGGAGCGGCGCAAGACCCGCAGGCTGATGCGCCCCGGATTTCTTGCCCGCCGCAGACGCCAGGGGTGGCTGCGCGAGGCGTTGGGCATGGCCGAGGGCTCCGAGACCGTGTTCGAGGTCATGGACGAGGTCGCGGACCGGCAGCTGCCCCGGCTGGCCCTGCCCGAAGGCCACCCGCGGCACCAGGAATCCCTGGTCGCCTTCGAGAAGCTGCTGACCCGGGCGCTGCTCGAAGACCTCGCCGATCCCCCGGTCGGCCGTCGGCGGCCCCTGCGGCGGCGCCGTACCGCCCGACCCCTGCTGCTGGTTCCGATACCCCGGGACGGTGCACCGGGCGTGGCGGCCGTCGAGCGGTTCCTACGCGCTTTCCAGGAGGAGCGCGGCCACACGGCGGGCCGGCCCGGTCCTCTCGTCGTCGCGGTCGGCCGGCCCTCGCAGCGGTTGCTCACCGCACTGGGCGGGCCGACGGCGATCGGACTCGGTCAGGCGGGCCGGTTGCTCCCGCAGTCACAGCCGCCCGCCGGCCCGGCCCTGGTGAGGCTGCGGGACGAGCCGTTCGAACGGGACGGAATCGTCGTACGGCGCTGCCTCCCACGGATGTTCCGGCTCGGCGGACGCGCCGTCGCCACCACCGCGATGACCGGCATCAGCCTGTTCGCGATCCTGGTCTGCGTCGGCGCGTGGAAGATCATCAATGGCCCAGACGTCTCCTACGAGTGTGTCGGCGGCACGCAGACCGTGGCCGAGGGCGCGGGCGCCAGGATCGATGTGCGGGCCACGGAGTGGCACCAGTCGGTCAGGGACCGGATCGACCAGGAGAACAAGCGCGTCATCCGCGACTACGCGAAGCGCCGGACCGTACGGACCGTCGTGGCCTTCGTCTCCGACCCGCCCGTCGGCGTGGACGCGATCCGTTTCGACGGCCTCATCCCCGAGCTGCGCGGCATCGCGCTGTGGCAGCAGGAACTGAACGACCAGGCGGTCAACGACCCGTCCCTGGTGCCGCTGCTCGTCGACGTCCGCACCACCGGGGAGTCGTTCGGCAACGCCGAGGCCGAGGCCGAGAAGCTGGTCCGCGAGGTCCGCGACGAAGCGGGGCAGCCCGCGTACGAGAGAGTCGTCGGCGTCCTCGGATTCGCGCAGAGCCGCGAGTCGACCCAGGCCGCGCTCAAGGTGCTCGACCGGGCCAGGATCCCGCTCATCGGCACCACCGCGACCGCCGACGAGATGCAGAACGCCGCCCGTACCGGCTACTGGCCGTTCACGCCGAGCAACTCGACGGAGGCCGCCATCGAGGCCGCGTTCGCGAGCCGGGAGAACATCGTCGTCCACGAAGGCTCCGAGACCCAGTGCACTCCCGCGCGGCACGCCCTCGTGATCGAGAGCTCCGCCGATCTCTACAGCCGCAGTCTGGCCGACAAGTTCACCGCCGAATTCCCCGGCACCGAGCCGGTGTTCGACTACAACCAGGAGAACCAGTACGGCGACGGCGGGCCGCCGGTCACGATGCGGACGTCCAGCGCCGACACCCTGACCAAGCAGCTCTGCGCGGCCCTGCGCGAGCAGCCCGACTCCGTCGTCTACTGGTCGGCCCGGGCCAAGGACTTCAGCGCGTTCGTCAACGCCATGGACCGGTCGGGCACCTGCACCGACCACGACATCACCGTCCTCGGCGGCAACGAACTCACCAACGTGGCGCAGACCGGCGTCTTCGCGGAGAAGGACTGGCTGCGCCTCTACTACTCCGCGCACCGGCTCCCGTCCACGGACGAACAGGCCAGCACGAAGACCAAGCAGTTCGTCAGGAGGTACACCGCCTTCGTCGAGGACACCACCACGGGCACCGACCCCTGGCGCCAGGACGGCCACTCCGCAGTCTCCTACGACGCCTTCCACGTCCTGTCCCAGGCGGTGATCGAGGCCTATCAGGCGGACCCGACCGTCAGCCGGGCCAACGTGCTGCACTCACTCCAGGACGGCATCTCCTTCGACGGTGCCACCGGGTACGTCTCCTACGGCGCCGACGTCAACGCCCCGCCCGTCGACAAGACCCTGGTCCTGCTCCGGCAGGTGGCGAACCAGCCGGAGGCGGTGGTGGCGTGCGGGGCGTACCAGCAGGGCGAGGACTATCGGTACCAGAAGCAGGGGGTGCCGTGTGACGCCGCAGGGTGACACCTGGGCGTGCGGGTGAGGACCCGCTCCGTCTGGAGTCTCAGCCGGCGGCCGCCGCCAGCACCGCCTCGACCACCCGCGCCACCGAGTCCGGGTGCAGGAACAGGAACAGGTTCGGCTCGACCAGCTCCAGCTCCATCACGCGGGGCAGCCCGTCCTCCCCGTCCACGAGGTCGACCCGCGCGTACAGCAGCTCGGGCGTGCCCGGTACGGCGGCCAGGGCGCGCTCGGCGACCGAGAGTTCGGCCGGCGTCGGGGTCCACGGCTCCAGGCCGGGATGGGCGACCTTGTCCGCGTCGAAGGCCGTGCCGGGCGCGAGCACGGCCCGCTTGCGGCTGGCGTGCAGCAGCCTCCCGCCGCAGAACTGCACCGCCCGCTCCCCACCCGCGTCGATGCCGCGCATGTACGGCTGCACCATCGCGGTGAGCCCCTCGGCGTGCATCCGCTCCAGATGCCGTACGGCACTGTCGTGCTGCTCGGGGGTGTAGCGGGCGGCGTACCGGGCGCCCGCCCCGGAGGTGGGCTTGACGACGTACTCGTGATCGTCGGGCAGGTCGGCCGGGCCGACCGGGTCGCCGGGCGCGAGGTACCGGGTGGGCACGACGGGCACGCCGGCCGCCGCCAGCTCCCCGAGGTACCGCTTGTCGGTGTTCCACCGCACGACGTCGACCGGGTTGGCGAGCCGGGTGACCTTGGCGCACCGCTCGGCCCAGGCCAGGAACTCGGCCGCCCGCCAGCTGTAGTCCCAGGTCGAGCGGAGGACGGCGAGGTCGTAGCCGCCCCAGTCCACACCGGGGTCGTCCCACACCACCGCGTCCGCCCCGGCTCCGGCCGCGCGCAGCGCCTCCACCAGCACGGGAAGGTCGCGGTCCTTGCTGGGCTCCGGTCCGGGGTCGTAGGTGACGAGGGCGACTCGGGGCACGGCGGGGGTCCCTTCTCATACGGCTCGTAGGCCCGCAGGGTCTTCAACTGCTGGGTGTTTGGCTTAAGCAGGCTGGTTGATGCTGCTTCGTGTCATCAGCGCGGATCCTCAGGATCCACCCACGCTTTCGTCCTGTTTATCCATGATTTACGCCAGTTTCGAGAGTTGCGGGTGTTCGCCGTCTCGTCCTCGTCGGATGCCGGCGATCGTAGTCTTCCCGTGTCTTTCCCCGGCCTTCCCGCACCCCGGGGTGCGGGAAGGCCGTGTCCTTGTGTGGCTGTCAGTCGTTAGGCCGATCGGAGTGCCTGGACGCGGCCGCTCCTGACGATGACCGGACACGTGCGGGAAGCGGGGTGGCAGGCATGGCCAGGCTGGTGGCAACAGCCACGTGCACCGCCTTCTCCGGTGTACTGGAGGGCACCGGAGAGCGGGTCGGGCAGGCCCTGTTGTTTGAACGGGTGGGTTTTCTGGCCCAGTTGAGCCGGGATCTGACCGGCGCTCTGGTGGCCGCCCGGTGGGACGAGGGCTCGCTGGACGTGCTGGCCGCCGGGGTGGACGAGCGGGGCGAAAAGCTGCCGTCCAAGGGGTGGATGGCACTGCGCCGTCTGTACTGGCCGCAGACCGTGCCGTCCCCGGCGGGGGTGCATGTCTCGGACCGGGTGCGGCGGGGCGCCGAGGAGTACGCGGCGCGCACCCTGCGCCTCGCCCTGCACCGGCGGACCATCGTGGCCGCCGTCCTGGCGACCTGGCCGGCCGATCCGCGCCGTCGCACGGAGGCGGAGTGGACAACGCTGCGGGTGCTGCTGCCCGCCGGGGTGAGCGGTGCGGAGATCCGCAACCGCACCCGGCAGATCCGTGCGTACCTGACCGAGCACGGGCAGCTGCCCGCCGGGCTGTGCGCCCTGGAGGACCCGCCGCACATCGCCCCACAGATGCTGCTCGCCGCGATGGACCGCCAGCAGGTCACCCTGGCCCGGGTGGATACGGCCACCGCCCGGCTGCGGGTCAAACTCCCCCTGCGCGCGGCCCCCGCCACGGGCCGTGACTGGGCCTGGCATGTGATCGACATCCGGCTGCCCGGCACCATCACGCCCGACGCGGTGCTGCACACCCCGACCCTGCGCCCCACCCGCACGGGCCGGATCGCCGTCGACCTGCCGCACTCCCGGCCCGCCCCGGCCACCAAAACTGCCGGCCATGCCGTGGCGCTCGGTTTCGACTGGGGCGTCAACACTCTGCTCACCGGCACACTCGGCCGTCTGACCGGGAGGGGCGAGGCGCGGCAGGTGGTCACCGACGGCCGTCCCCTGGTCTTCGACGCCACCACGGTCAGTGCCGCCCTGCACCGGCTGCGCGGCCACCGCGAGCACCTCGCCGCCAAGCGTGATCACCACCGGGCGCTGGCCGACGGGCTCGGCTCTCCGTACCTGGCCTGGAGCGAACATCTCGTCCGGGCCCGGGTGCTGGAGGCGGAGCATGTGCGGGTGTGCGCGCGGATCCGGCATCTGAATGCCGCCCTGGCCTGGGCTGCCGCCCGCTGGGCCGTCGACCAGGCGGCAGCGCTCGGCGCGAGCGTCATCTATCTGGAAGACCTCACCACTTTGGAAGCGCGCGGCCGCCGCAGGGGCAATGCCCGGCTGTCCGGGCAGGTGCGCGGCACCGTCGCCGAGGCGATCCGGCACCTGGGAGCGAAGGCACAGATCACGGTGGTCACCGTCCCGGCCCGGGGCACCTCCAAACGGTGCCCCGGCTGCCTCGCCGTGCTCACCCACCACCCCGCCCCCGACCGGCTGCACGAACGGGGCTGGAAATGGGCGCACTGCACCAGGTGCGGGCTGTCCATGGACCGGGACCACGCCGCCGCCCGCCGGATCGTCTCCCGCGGCCTGCTCGCCCAGACCCACACCACCACCGAACGTGCCACCGGTGCCCGCAGTATCCGCACCACCGTGGACGGCACCGTGGCTTCGGTCCGCCGCCCGAAGACGGCCACCCGCCGCCTGCGCCGCCAGCGCCACGCCGAGAGCGTTCCGCCCCGCCCGGCCGGGCCGAAGACCACTCCGGGCAAGCGGCACCCCACCCCCAGCAGGCCGAGCGGCACCCGGCACCGAGGTGTACGGCGAGCCGGCCCAGACCCAGCCCCCGGCTCAGAGACTTCCCGCCGTGCGCTTGATGTGCGTACGGTCCCCGCCACCACCCCCACCACGGGGGCAGTCCAGCGTCCGGCGGGGCATGACACCACGACACCAGCCGTATCCGGGCCGGTGCCAGGTCATGGAGTACCCGCACCCGGCCGGACCGAAGGCCTCCTTCGATCCGGCCGGGTGCGGCTCTCCCGCAGAACCTGTCGACGACGCACCCACGCCGCCGAGCGGACCGGCTTCCACCACCTGCACGCCACCGAAGTCCACCCCCTCACCCCGAGGTTCGGACCACCGGACAGCGACCGCACACGGCCACGCCGCGCCCGAAAAGCCTGGAAACCACAGGCACAAACAGAGTTCCAGAGACGCTAACCGTCGGCCCCGGAACCGCGACAACCCATTTGACCTTCACCTTTGGTGAAGCCCCAGCATCGGCGGGGAGGAACGGAGCGGCACACGCCGAGAACCGGGAGGGCCCGTATGGAATGGCTGACGATCGGCACCTTCGCGAAGGCGTCCCGGCTCTCGCCCAAGGCCTTGCGGCTGTACGACGACCTGGACCTGCTGCGTCCGGCACGCGTCGACCCGGAGACGGGCTACCGCTACTACACGCCGGCCCAGCTGGAACGGGCCCGGCTGGTGGCGTGGCTGCGGCGCCTGGGGATGCCGCTGGCCCGGATCCGCGAGGTGTGCGCCCTGGAACCGGCGGCCGCCGCCGGGGAGATCCGCGCCTACTGGGCCGGGGTCGAGGCGGAGACGGCCGTACGGCGGGACCTCGCCGCGTTCCTCGTCGACGAGTTGACGGCGGTACCAGGAAAGGACACCACCATGCTGGAACTGCGCTACTGCGCCCACTCCGACCGGGGCCTGGTCCGCCCCCACAACCAGGACACCGCCTACGCCGGCGCCCGGCTGCTCGCGGTCGCGGACGGCTTCGGCCCGGCGGGCGCACCCGCGAGCGGCGCCGCCGTGGAGGCGCTGCGGTTCCTCGACACGGAGGAGGTCCCGGCGGGCAACGTCCTCGACCTCCTGGAGGACGCGGTGCGGTCGGCGGGCGAGGCGGTACGGGAGGTGGCCCACGGAACCGACGAGACCGGCACCACTCTGACCGCCCTGCTGTGGACCGGCTCCCGACTCGCCCTGGCCCACATCGGCGACTCCCGCGCCTACCTGCTCCGCGACGGCGACCTCTTCCGCATCACCCACGACCACACGATGGTCCAGTCGATGCTCGACGAGGGCCGCCTGACGGAGGAGGAGGCCCTGTCCCACCCCCAACGCACCCTTCTCCTCAAGGCGTTGACGACCGGCGCCCCGGATCTGCGCTCACACGACGCCGCCCCCGGCGACCGCTACCTGCTCTGCTCCGACGGCCTCTCCCACGTCGTCCCCGACACCACCGTCCACCACCTCCTGACCACCGCCCCCTCCCCCGACACAGCCGTCCACCACCTCGTGAACACCGCGAACAGGGCGGGCGGCCCGGACAACGTCAGCTGCGTGGTGGCGGACGTGGTGGAGACGGCGGCGGCCTGAGCAACGGTTCCGTTCCTCGGCGCCGGCTTCGACAGGCCGCACAACACACTCTTTGCGATCTCGTATGAAGCGCATGAACCACCTTCCACCTGCACGAAGTCCACTTCGCCCGGATTCGGCGACCGCCCGGTAACCCTGAGTTCACCGGGCGGCTCTTCTCCGGAGTTCTACGCGCGTGGTGTGCTGCTCGCGCCCGCCGCTCACCCCCCGGCGGGCCCGTCAACTCGACCAGGAGTCACGCATGTTGTGGAAGGTCATCGGACGTACGGGCGTCGCACTCGCGGCCGGCGCCGCGGTCTTCGCCGGCGCTGTTCCCGCGAGCGCGGCGAGCTACTCCGCGTTCGCCTTCTCCCGGAGCGGCGGCCAGTCGCAGATCTACGACTTCATCGACTCGGCCACCAGCTCGCTCGACATGACCATGTACGAGCTGGAGGACGCCACCGCCGTGAACGACCTGATCGCCTTGGAGAACAAGGGTGTCACCGTACGGGTGGTCCTGGACCGGCAGCACCAGTCCGCGAACAGCTCGGCCTACACGGCGCTCACGGGCGCGGGCGTCGGCGTGGTGTGGTCGTCGTCGGCGTTCACCTACACCCACCAGAAGACGATCACCGTCGACGGCACCAGGTCGCTGATCCTGACCGGGAATCTGACGTCCCAGTACTACGCGACGGGCCGGGACTACGGCGTGTTCGACGACGACAGCCGTGACGTGGCCGCGATCGAGAAGGTCTTCGCCGCGGACTACGCCGGCACCTCGGTCACTCCCTCCGACGGCGACCACCTCCTCTGGTCCACGACCGATTCCCGCAGCCGTCTGCTGTCCGTCATCAACGGCGCCACCACCACGCTGGACGTCGAAGAACTGGAGTTCAGCGACAGCACGGTGATCGAGGCGATCGCCGCCCACGCCAAGGCGGGCGTCAAGGTCCGAGTCGTCCTGGAGAGCCCCGCCGGCTACTCCACCGAAGTCGCCGAGATCGAGTCGGCGGGCGGCACCGTCGTCGGTTACTCCGACCCCGACGGCTTCTACATCCACGCCAAGGCGATCGTCGCCGACTACGGCCTGTCCACCCAGGCGGTCGAGGCCGGCTCCATGAACCTCAGTTCCAACTCCCTCACCAACAACAGGGAGTTGGGCATCATCCTCACCGGTACCGGCGTCGCCCAGCCGGTCGCCTCGACGATCGAGTCGACCTTCGCGAACGACTACGCGGGCGGCACCGCGGCCTGAGCATCCGTCGGGCGCGGCGGCGTCTTCCGCGAAGCGGCCGCCGCGCCCCCCTACTGCCCCTCCTCCGGTTCCCAGTCCAGCAACCGCACCTTCGCGACCGTGCGGACATGGCGGCGCATGGCGGCGGCCGCCTGGGTGGGGCGGCGGGCGGCGATGGCGTCGAGGATGGCCTGGTGCTGGCCGAGGGAGCGGGAGGGGCGGCCGGGCTGGCGGAGGGACTCGGTGCGGCTCTCGGCGATCTGGTCGGCGATGGAACGCATGAACTCGGCGAGGAGACTGCTGTGGGCGGCGGCGGTGACCGCCGCGTGGAAGAGGCGGTCGCCCTCGACGCCGTGGCCGTCCCGCTCGATCTCCTCGGCCATGTGCGCGAGGGCGCCCCGCATCGCGGCGAGATCCTCGTCGGTGCGGCGCTCGGCGGCCAGTTCGGCGAGCTTGGTCTCCAGGGCCTCGCGGGCCTCAAGGACGTCCGGCAGGCGTCGGCGGCGTTCGACCATCCGCTCGACCGGCTCGACGTCGAGGCTGTCGCGGACCAGGTAGGTGCCCCCGCCGTGCCGGGCCTCCACCAGCCCCTGCACCTCCAGGACCACGATCGCCTGCTTGACCGAGGCGCGGCTGACCCCCAGGCGCTGGGCGAGGTCGCGTTCCGGCGGGAGACGGTCGCCGGCCTTCAGCCCGCCCTCGGCGACGTACTGCCGCAGTCGGTCCAGCACCTGCTCGTAGAGGCGCTGCTTGCTCATGGGGCGCAGGGCGTCGGTCACGGGGTCCCCCTCTCGCCGGGAGCGTAACACCGGCCCTCCCGGTGGCCGAGTGGCTGAGCCAATTTCTGCGCGACCCCTTGACTGGATCCCGCCGTGCGCCCACGCTAACCAGCCAACCGACCCGTAAGTGGCTCAGCCACTCGGCCACTGTGCCTCAGTGGCCGCCCGCCCCACGCCCCCACACACAAACGCTCCTCCACACAACCGCTCCGGGACCCAAAGACGGGAGCCCGTATGTCCCCCGAACTCATCTCGATCCTCGTCCTCGTCGTGGTGTTCGTCATCGCCACCACCCGTTCCGTCAACATGGGCGCGCTGGCCTTCGCCGCCGCCTTCGCGGTGGGTGAGCTCGTCGCCGACCTCGACGCGGACGGCATCTTCGCCGGCTTCCCCGGCGATCTGTTCGTCGTCCTCGTCGGCGTCACGTACCTCTTCGCGATCGCGCGGGCCAACGGCACCACCGACTGGCTGGTGCACGCCTCGATCCGGCTCGTCCGGGGGCGCGTGGCGCTGATCCCCTGGGTGATGTTCTTCATCACCGGCGCGCTCACCGCGATCGGCGCGGTCAGCCCGGCCGCCGTGGCGATCGTCGCGCCGATCGCCCTCAGCTTCGCCTCGCGCTACCACATCAGCCCCCTCCTGATGGGCGCGATGGTGGTGCACGGCGCCCAGGGCGGCGGCTTCTCGCCGATCAGCATCTACGGCACGATCGTCAACGGCATCGTCGAGCGCGAGAACCTCCCCGGCAACGAGATCGCCCTCTTCCTCGCCTCCCTGTTCGCCAACATCGTCATCGCGGGGGTCGTCTTCGTCCTCTTCGGCGGGCGCAAACTGTGGGCGCAGGGCGCGGTCGCGGTGGATGAGGAGCCAGGCAGGCCGGGCACGGGGAGCTCTGGGAGTACGGGGACCGCCGGTCCCTCACCGGCCAAGAACACCAACGGCACCGCCCCCAGCCCCACCGGCACCGGCACCGCCGTAGCCACCCGCCCCGACACCCCCGACACCACCCACCTCACCCCACCCCGGATCGCCACCCTCACCGCCCTGGTCGCCCTCGTCGTCGCCGTGCTCGCCTTCGACCTGGACGCCGGGCTGACCGCGATTACCCTCGCCGTGCTGCTGAGCACCGCGTGGCCGGAGGACAGCCGCAAGGCGGTCGGCCAGATCGCCTGGTCGACGGTGCTGCTGATCTGCGGTGTGCTGACCTACGTCGGGGTCCTGGACCAGATGGGCACCATCAAGTGGGCCGGCGAGGGCGTCGGCGGCATCGGCGTACCGCTGCTGGCGGCCGTACTGCTCTGCTACATCGGCGCGATCGTCTCGGCGTTCGCCTCCTCCGTGGGGATCATGGGCGCGCTGATCCCGCTCGCCGTGCCGTTCCTCGCGCAGGGCGAGATCGGCGCGGTCGGCATGGTGGCCGCGCTCGCGGTGTCGGCGACCGTGGTGGACGTGAGCCCCTTCTCGACCAACGGCGCGCTGGTCCTGGCCGCGGCACCGGACGTCGACCGCGAGCGTTTCTTCCGGCAGTTGATGATCTACGGAGGCATCGTGGTGGCGGTGGTCCCCGCGGTGGCCTGGCTGGTGATGGTGGTGCCGGGCTGGGGGTAGGACCGCAGACGGCAGCAGTCAACGACAGCGACAGCGACAGCGACAGCGACAGCGAACAGTTGAAGGAGTACGACGCGTGTCCTCTCTCTTCCCGGCCCTGACCGGCAGCCGGACCGACCGGCCCGCCCTGCGGTTCGGCGACCGGTCCCTGACCTACGGCGAGCTCGGCACCGCCTCCGGCGCCCTCGCGGCGCGGATCGGCGGGGCGGGCCGGGTGGCCGTCTGGGCGACCCCGGCGCTGGAGACCGCCGTCGCGGTGGTGGCGGCGCTGGAGGCCGGTGTCGCCGCCGTACCGCTCAACCCGAAGTCCGGGGAGAAGGAGCTCGGGCACATCCTGGCGGACAGCGCCCCCTCGGTGGTACTGGCCGCTCCGGGAGACGAACTCCCGCCCCCACTGGCGGAGTTGGCGCGCATCGACGTCGACGTACGGGCCACCGGACCCGCCGCCGCGGGCCGGGCGTCCGAGGACGACCCCGCCCTCGTCGTCTACACCTCCGGCACCACCGGCCCGCCCAAGGGCGCGGTGATCCCGCGCCGGGCGATCTCCTCGACCCTGGACGCGCTCGCCGACGCCTGGCAGTGGACCGGCGAGGACGTCCTCGTGCACGGGCTGCCCCTGTTCCATGTGCACGGGCTCGTGCTGGGCATCCTGGGCCCGCTGCGGCGCGGCGGATCGGTGCGCCACCTGGGCAGGTTCAGTACCGAGGGCGTGGCGCGCGAGCTGAACGACGGGGCGACCATGCTGTTCGGCGTCCCGACGATGTACCACCGCATCGCCCAGACCCTGCCCGAGGACCCGGAGCTGGCCAAGGTGCTGGGCCGGGCCCGACTGCTGGTCTCCGGCTCCGCCGCCCTGCCCGTGCACGACCACGAGCGCATCGCGGCCGCGACCGGCCGCCGCGTGATCGAGCGCTACGGCATGACGGAGACGCTGATGAACACCAGCGTCCGCGCGGACGGCGAGGCGCGCGCCGGGACGGTCGGCGTGCCGCTGCCCGGGGTGGAGGTGCGGCTCGTGGAGGACGACGGGGCGCCGATCACGTCGTACGACGGCGAGACGGTGGGCGAGATCCAGGTGCGCGGGCCGAACCTGTTCACCGAGTACCTCAACCGGCCCGACGCCACGGCCGCCGCGTTCACCTCCGACGGCTGGTTCCGCACCGGCGACATGGCGGTACGGGATCCCGACGGGTACGTCCGGATCGTCGGCCGGAAGGCCACCGACCTGATCAAGAGCGGGGGGTACAAGATCGGGACGGGCGAGATCGAGAACGCGCTCCTGGAACACCCGGGGGTGCGGGAGGCCGCCGTCACCGGGGAACCGGACGCCGACCTGGGCGAGCGGATCGTGGCCTGGGTGGTCCCGGCCGACCCCCAATCACCGCCCGGGGTCGAGGAGTTGGCCGACCACGTGGCCCGCCGCCTCGCCCCGCACAAGCGCCCCCGGGTCGTCCACCACATCTCCGCGCTCCCCCGCAACGACATGGGCAAGATCATGAAGCGGGCGCTGAGCCGTGACTGACCGCCGCACCGCCCGCGAGACCCTCGCCCTGATCACCGACGACTTCACCGAACTCCCCCACCCGGCCAAGGACTCGGGCCCCGACGGCCCCCTCGCCTGGCAGGGCTACGACGCCTCGCGCACCCGCGCCGCCGAGCGCACCGGCGAGACGGAGTCCGTGGTCTGCGGCACCGCGCACGTCGAGGGGGTCCGGGCGGTCCTCATCGCCTTCGAGTTCGGCTTCCTCGGCGGCTCCCTCGGCGAGCGCACCGGTGACCGGCTGGAGGCGGCGTACACCCACGCCCGTGAACACCGCCTGCCCGTCGTCCCGTTGGTCGCCACCGGCGGCAGCCGGATGCAGGAGGGCATGCTCGCCCTCACCCAACTCCAGCGCGTGGCCCGCCAGTCCGCCCTCACCCGCGAGGCGGGCCTCCCCCAGATCGCCGTCCTGCGCGACCCCACCACGGGCGGCGGCTGGGCCACCCTGGGCGCGGGCGCCGACGTCATCCTCGCCCTCCCCGCCGCCCAAGTGGGCTTCGCCGGTTCCCGGGTCCGCCCCCCGGACGCCGACCCGACGGCCTACACGGCGGAGGCCCAGCTGGCGGCCGGTTCGGTGGACACGGTGGTGCCTCCGGAGGAACTGCGGGGGACGCTGGGCCGGTGGCTGCGGCTGCTCACCTCCCCCTCGACCACCCCCGCCCCGGTCCCCACCCCCCTCGGCGCCTCCGCTCTCCCCACCACCGGCTGGGACGCCGTCCAGCGCGCCCGCTCACCCCGACGCCCCCGCGCCGACGCCTACCTGGACGCCTACTTCACCGACCGCCTCCCGATCAACGGTGACCGCTGCGGCGGTACGGACTTCGAGGGCATCCTGTGCGGGTTCGGCGACCACGGCGACCGTACGATCGCCTACGCCGCCCAGACCGGCACCGCGACCCGCCCCGCCGGCTACCGCACCGCCGCCCGCCTGATCCGGCTCGCGGACCGGCTCGGGATCCCCGTCCTCACACTGGTGGACACACCGGGCGCGGCGAACGACGCCGAGGCGGAACGGCAGGGCGCGGGCGCCGCGATCGCGGACGTCTTCCACGCGGTGGCCGCCGCGCGCACCCCCGTGACCACCCTCGTCGTCGGCGAGGGCGGCTCGGGCGGCGCCCTCGCCCTGGCCGCCCCCGGCAACACCTGGGCCACGCCCGACAGTTACTTCTCCGTCATCGCCCCCGAACTCGCGGCCGCGATCCTCAAGCGCCCCCCGGAGCAGATCGAGGCGACGGCGGACCAACTCCGGATCCGGCCGCAGGACTTGGTGGAACTGGGGGTGGTCCGAACCGGAGAGCGGACGACGGAGTCCGGATGACCACGCGACAACCCCGAGCACCGTCCGTAACAATGGAGACGCACACCGCAGCAGGACGACGTGGAACAGGACGACGGGGGCAGCGTGGAACGCTTGGTGGAGTTCGAGACCGCCGACGGGGCCGTGGTGTCGGTCGAAGCAACGGAGGAACGGACGGGCTCCCGGCTGGTGTCCCGCGGTGACGGCACGGTCCAGGCGGCCCGCACCTTCGAGGGAGCTCTCGAAGGGGTGCGCGCCGCAGCCTCCTCCGCGCTCCGCGTCTTCCGCGACAGCTCCCTGCGCCCGGACGGCGTCGAGATCGAGTTCGGGGTGAAGCTCTCCGCCGAGACCGGCGCGATCATCGCCAAGGGCACGGCCGAGGGACACCTGGTGGTGAAACTGACCTGGTCCCCGGGATCCGCCCCGGAGGCCGGAGCACCGCCGGCCGCGGCCGTCCCGGAGCCGCTCGCCTCGTCATGAGCGGCATGAGCAGCATGAACAGCGCGCAGTGGCACGCCCGGATCGAGTGCGGGGGACAGGTGGCCGGGGCCGGCTTCCTGGTGACTCCGACCACGGTGCTGACCTGCGCCCATGTCGTCCAGCGGGAGAGCGCGGGACTGACCGTGACGTTCACGGAGCGCCCGGGTTCCCCCGCCGTGCCGGCCCGGGTCGTCGCCCGCGGCGGCTGGGCGGGAGGCGACACCGACCCGGGCGACCTGGCGGTCCTGGAGCTGGCGCGGGAGGTGCCGATCGCCCCGGCCGCGCTGGCGCCCGTGGACACCGCACACGGCCCGACGGCCCCCCGCAAGCTGGTCGTGTACGGCTTCCCGGTCGGCTTCGACGAGGGCACGCTCGCCGAATACCGCATCACCTCCCCGCAGTTGATCAACCGGGAGTGGATCCAGCTGGAGGCCTGGCAGCCGGGCGGCCAGGCCCTGGCCCCGGGTTTCAGCGGCTCGGCGGTCACCCTCGTCGAGACCGGCGAGGTCGTCGGCATGGTCACCGCGGAGGGCGCCCCGGGCGTGCGCAACGGCCGGATGATGCCCACCGAGGTCATGGTCAGGTACTGGCCCGGCCTGGAGGGCCTGGTGCCCACCTCGGACCACGCCACCGCCGACCGGGCGCGGCTGCGCGGGCTGGTGGAGCGGGCGGTCGGTGCCGGTCTGGAGTGCGATCCGGTACGGCTGTACACCGCGTCCGCCGACCGGTTCGACCCGCTGCCTCCCGAGGAGGGCTTCGCCTCGCTGTGGTCGGCGGCGCTGTTCGTGCTGTGCGAGCTCGACGGCCCCGGCGCCGCGGGCACGGTCACACGGTTCGCCGACCAGCTGGAGTCCCTGCTGCGGGTCCCCGCGCCCGCCGCAGAGCCGGAGGCACCCGAATGGGCCCCCATCCTGGTCGAGTTGGCGCACAGCGGCGCCGGTGACGACCTGGTCCGCGTCGAGGTGTCCGCGTACAGCGGAGGGCACCGCCATCCCGTCGACTCCGACACCGTCCCGCAGTCCCGGCTGCGCGCCTACGTGCAGGACCGGATCGAGGCCGCGTTCCGCTGTCTGACGCCCGGCGCCGACGAGCTGATCGCGTTCGCGCTGCCCCGGGACTGGCTGGACTGGCCGGTCGATCGCTGGGAGTGCGCCCCCGACGACGCGACCCCGCTCGGCTGTCTCTACCCGCTCGTCGTCACCGACCACGCCCGCCGCAAGACCAGCACCCGGCATGTCCTGACCCGCGCCTGGATGCGCCTGGACTCCTCGCCGGGCGCCCCGGTGCACCGCGTGGAGTGCGCCGGGCCCGAGGAGCCCGGGCGGCTCCGGCTGCGGCTGCGCAGACCCGGCGCCTGTCTCGCCGGCTTCGCCACCGCGCCGGCCTCGCCCCGCACCCGCCCGCACTTCGACACCTCGCTCACCGCCCCGGCCCCGGTGATCGTGTGGTCGCGCAACGGCTG
Organism: Streptomyces lincolnensis; assembly: GCF_021173675.1. Taxonomy (GTDB): domain Bacteria; phylum Actinomycetota; class Actinomycetes; order Streptomycetales; family Streptomycetaceae; genus Streptomyces; species Streptomyces lincolnensis_B. Next base: position 337,808 of record NZ_JAIHON010000005.1, read on the forward strand.
CGGCGCCGGCCAGGACGAGGACTGCGGCGGCACGGCCGGACCCTGCACCGGCAAGACGTTCCTGGACGAGCTCGACGCCCGCCTCGCCCGGGTGCCGCCGGCCGAACTGCCCCGGCACGTCCTGGCGTTGCGCGAGGAGGCCGACGCTGAGGACGGCCACTGGGCCCGCGACATCCAACTGCTGTGGGACGACCCGCGCTGCTTCACCGACCCGCACGACACCACCGCGCACGTCCGTTCCCCCGTGGCGTGACACCCGTACGAACCCGTGACACCCGTACGAACCGAGAAGGAGCCCGGGACCCCCTCATGGCGCACTGGTCCGTCTACACCGGCAGGAACGAGCCGCACGACGGCATCGACGACCTCCCCGCCCCGCCGCCGTGGCGGGCCTTCGACGGCGGCCCCGCGCTGCCGCCGCCCGCCGAGTCCGACGACGAGGCCGCGGTCTCCCCGGACCGCACGCACCGCGCGCGGACGTACGTCGCCACTCCGGAGAGCGTCCAGCTCGTCAACGCCGCGCTCTGTCTGCGCCGCCCGCTGCTGGTCACCGGACCGCCCGGCACCGGCAAGTCCTCCCTGGCCTACGCCGTCGCCCGCGAGCTGCGCCTCGGTCCGGTCCTGCGCTGGAACATCACCAGCCGCAGCACCCTGTCCGACGGCCTCTACCAGTACGACCCGCTCTCCCGTCTCTACGCCGCCCGCCCCGGCCCGGGCAGCGACCCCCGGGCCCGCGGCGGCGTCGAGGACCACCTGCGCCTGGGCCCCCTCGGCACCGCGCTGCTTCCCTACGACCGCCCCCGCGCCCTCCTGGTCGACGAGATCGACAAGAGCGACCTCGACCTGCCCAACGATCTCCTCAACGTCCTGGAGGAGGGCCAGTACGAGATCCCCGAACTGGTCCGCGCCGCCCGGCACTCCGCCGCCGACGGCACCGCCGAGGTCCTGACCGACGGCACGGACACCCCGGTGGCGATCGCCCGCGGCCGGGTCCGCTGCCGCGCGTTCCCCTTCGTCGTCCTCACCAGCAACGGCGAACGCGAGTTCCCTCCCGCTTTCCTGCGCCGCTGCGTCCGCCTCAAGCTCCGCCGTCCCGACCGCGGCCGGCTCACGGACATCGTCCGCGCCCACCTCGGCGCTCCGGACGCCCACGCCGAGTCCCTGATCACCCGCTTCCTCGAACGCGCCGGGACCGGCGAACTGGCCACCGACCAGCTCCTCAACGCCCTCTACCTCACCGGCGTCGCCGGCCTCGACGCCGACTCCCGCGACGAGCTGGCCGAGCAACTGATGCCGTACTTGAGCGGGGCGGCGGACGGCGATGGGCTCTGAGCCTCGCCGGCCGCGCCCCGGCACCGGTGACGCGGACCCCGTCGCCCGGCTGGCCGCCGTGCTGTCCGCCGCGGCCGGCGCCGAGGAGCCGACTCCGCGCGAGCTGGCGGAACTGCTGTGGCTGGCCGGGCAGTTGGAGCGCACGGAGGCGGGGCGGGCGGGGCACCCGGAAGGGGAGACCGGGGCTTCGGCTCCGCCCCCGGACGCCGCCGACGTCGTAGCGCCACCACGGCCACCGGACCCCGCCCCGCTCCCGCCGGATCGGGCCCAGCGGCACGAGGACGGCCGGGTCCCGCTGCTCCAGCCCGCACCGCCGGGAACCCGGACCCCCGGCGCGGACGGCGGCGGCTCCCCCCTGCTCGCGCCCGCGCCGCCGATGCTGCACCACCCCCTGGCGTTGCAGCGCGCCCTGCGTCCGCTCAAGCGCAAGGTGCCCTCGCCGCGCGCCCGGGTCCTGGACGAGCGGGCGACGGCCGACCGTATCGCCCGTCTCGGAGCGCGCCCCGAGGTCTGGGTGCCGGTCCTGCGCCCCGCGCCCGACCGCTGGCTGCGGCTGAACCTCGTGCACGACACCGGCCCCACCATGCCGGTGTGGCGCCCCCTGGTCCGCGAACTGCACACCGTCCTCGCGCAGTCGGGCATCTTCCGCGCGGTCACCCTGCATCCGGCCGACCCCGACGGCCGCGCCCGGCACGTCCCGGTCCTCGACGACGGCCGTACGGTCACCCTCGTCGTCAGCGACTGCATGGGACCGCAGTGGCGCCCGGGCGAGGCGGGCGCCCGCTGGTACGGCACGTTGCGGCACTGGGCGACCCGGATGCCGCTCGCCGTGCTCCAGCCGCTCCCCGAACACCTGTGGCCCGCCACGGCGTTGCCCGCCGAGCCGGGCCTGCTCGGTCCCCCGTCGGCGGCGGCCCCCTCCGCCGCCCTGAGGTTCACCCCGTACGACCCGGAGTCCTCGCCGCCGCCCGTCGGCGCCGTCGCCCTGCCCGTCCTGGAACCCGGCGCGCCCTGGCTCGCCCACTGGGCCGCCCTGCTCGCGGACCCGGGCGGCGCCCGCCTCCCCGGAGCCGCCGCCTGGCTCCCGCTCCTGCCCGGCTCCCCGCCCGAACCCGCCCCCGACATCACCGAGTCCACTCCCGAGGACCTCGTCCTCCGCTTCCGCGCCACCGCGTCCCCCGAGGCCTTCCGCCTCGCCGGCCACCTCGCCCTCGCGGTGCCCTCGGTGCCGGTCATGCGCCTCGTCCAGCGCGCGGTGGACCGCGATCCGCGCCCGCAGCATCTCGCCGAGGTGATCCTCAGCGGCATGCTGCGGACGGTGCCGGGGCCGCCGGGGACGTACGAGTTCCGGCCCGGGGTAAGGGAGTTGCTCCTGCGCTCCCTGCCCCGCACGGCCCGCGGCCGCACCCGCGAGTTCCTGGCCCGGGTCGGCGGCCTCATCGACGAGCGGGCCGGCCTCGCGGCCGGGGAGTTCCACGCGGAGACCGGGAGCGACACCGCTTCCGACGCGACGTCCGGCACGGTGTTCGCGACGGTGAGCGAGGAGACGGTACGGCGGCTCGGCGGGACCATGCCGGAGGACCTGATCGGGGGCCGGTACCGGCTCGTCGGCCGCCGTGGTCCGGGGCGGCGGATCTGGGAGGCCGTGGACACGCGGACCGAGGAGCGGGTGGTCGTGCACCTGTATCCGGACCAGCAGCCCCGGTTCCGGGAGCGGTTCCTGCGGGAGGCCGCCGCGCTGGCCGGGATCGACAGCCCCCACGTGGCGCGGGTGAGGGACTTCGGGGTCGACGGCACGGCCCCCTATCTGGTGGTGGAGTTCGAGGACGGTGTGACCCTGCGGGAAATGGTCGACGGGTACCGGTCGCACCTGCCCTTCGCCACGTTCGCCCGCCTCGCCCGGCAGGGGCTCTCGGCGCTGGACGCCCTGCACGCACGGGACCTCGTGCGCGGCCAGGAGAACATCCTGGGCCTGCTGATGCGGCCGGACGGAACGGTGGTGATCAGCCGTTTCGCTCTGGGCGAGGAGTCCGTGGGCAAGGACCGGGACGGGGACCACCGGGCCTGGGAGCAACTGCTGCGGGTGGCCGCTCGCGCGGTGCCCGACGTGCCGGCGGAGTACCGGGCGGTGGTGAACCGGATCGCCCACGGCGAGCCCGTACCCACGCGCGTCGCCGCCGAGGAACTGGCGAACGCCGGGCACCCCGGCTCCACCCCGCGGTTCGTCCTCCTCGGCGAGCCGCGGATCACCGGGCGGGACGCGCCCCTGCCCCTCTCCTCCGACGGCCGGGCACTGCTGTGCCTGCTGCTCCTCAAGCACGGCCGGCGTCTGACCTACGACGAGCTGGCCCGCGGCATGTGGGAGCGTCCGCCCGCGGCGAACGAGGCGGCGCGGGTCATCGACGGGCTGGCCGAGCAACTGGATCGGCTCCTCGACCCCGGCACCCTCGTCACCCTCGTCGACGGGTACGTGCTCCACACGGCGGGCCACCCCGTCGACGTGGACCTGTGCGACACGCTCGCCCGCCGCGACCCCGGCCGGTCCGCAGAGCACCGGCGCGCCCGGATCCAGCAGGCGCTGGACCTCTTCCACGGCGTCCCCCTCGACGGCGTCCCCGGGCCCGCCGCCAGGGCGGCCCGCGCCCGCCTCGGCGCGCTGCGCGACGAACTCACCGTCGAACTCGCCGAGTCGAACCGGGCGAAGGCGGCGGCCCTGCGCTGCGCGATCCTCTTCGAGGCCGACGACCTGAGCGGCCGCCCGGAGGCCCGTATCTCCCTGGAGTACGCGGTGCACGAATTCCTGTCCCGCGGCACCCACGCCACTCACCAGCACGAGGTGCGGGTCCGGGACAACGGCTACGCCGTCCTCGCCGACCCCGGCACCTATCTGCTCCCCGTCCTCGTGGCCGTGCTGCGGGGTCTCCCGGAGGTCTTCGAGCGACTGGCGGATCCGCCGGGCCTCCAGGTGACGTTCTGGGACCGGCCGACCCCGCCCCCGGAGATGGTGGCCCTCCAGGGACGCCTGCCCTCCGACCTCCTGGTCGTCGTCCCGCCGCAGCTGTACGAGGAGTTCGCGGCCAGCTCCGCCGCCCTGGGCACCCAGCGCTTCCAGCCGCTCTACGGCATCAGCGCCCCGGACGCTCCGCCCATCGCCTGGTACTGCTCACTGAGGCCGTCGGAGCCCGAGGCGGAGGAGCGCGATCTGGTCCGCGGCCCCTTGATCACCCCCAGCCCCTCCCAGCTGGGCATGCCCGCCCCCGGCCGCACCGCCATCGTGCACACGCGGCCCGACGGCCCCCTGACCCTGCTGAACCCGGTCCTGCCGCAGCACGCCCGGGAGTCGGGGGCGACGACGTACTACGAGGTCGACCTCACCACCCACCAGGCGTTCCACCAGGTCTCCCTGCCCAGCTCCGGCAAGGGCGTCTTCCAGGCCGCCGTGGAGCTGTCCTGGCACGTGGAGGACCCCGTCGCGTTCGTGCGCGGCGAGGTCGCGCGCGTCTCTCAGACCCTGCTCGACCACCTGCTCGTCATGGCCGGCCGGATCACCCGGCGGCACCCCGTGCGCCGGGCGGGCGCGGCCCAGCGCGCGGTGAACGAAAGGCTCAGGACGTCGTGGCCGGTGCCGGGGCTGTCGGTGTCGTGCTCGGTGCAGCTGGCACCGGAGGGGGCGCCGCTGCCGGTGCCGCAGCGGTCGGCGCCCGCCCGCCGGCCGCTGTCGGAGGTGCTCGGGGAGGCGGAGACCGTACTGCTCGGTTTCGACGGTCCGCTCACCCGCCTGTACTCGGCGCAGACCGCCCGCGAGGCGGTACTGGACCTGCTGTCCGTCGTCGCCGAGCACCGGCGTCCCGAGGACGCCCTGGCCGGAAGCCCGCTGCCCACCGCCGGGACGGCGCTCGTGCATCCGCTGGAGGTCCTGCGTGCCTTCGCCCACGACCGGCTCGGCACGGAGGTGGGCCGGCGGCTGGACGAGATCGAGCTGCGGGCGGTCCCGGACGCGCCCACCACGCACAACGCGCCCGCCCTGGTGCGTGCCCTGGACGCGGCGGGCCGCCGTGTCGTGGTGGTCACGGACGTCTGCGAGCCGGCCGTGCACCGGTATCTGGAGCCGTTCCGGCTGCCCCTGGCCGGTGTCCACGGCCGTGGCGAGAACCTCGGTCTGCTGATGCCGCACCCGGACTGTCTGCTGCGTGCCCTGCCCTCGTCCCCGGCCCCGGTGCCCGCGGGCGTGCTGATCGGCTCGACGGTCGCGGAACTCACGGCCGCCCAGCAGGTGGGCCTGGGCTTCGTCGGCCTGGCCCGCAATCCGACCGTGGAGCAGAGTCTGCGCGAGGCGGGCTGCGAGATCACCGTGCCGTCGCTGGCCCCGGTCCTGGAGGCGGCCCAGGCTCTCTGACGCCTCCTCACACCGGCTCCTGACGCCCCCTCACCCTCCGTTCCGCCAAGGACCGTACGAGCCGCATCCGATCGAACCCCCCATTCAGCCGCACCCCACCCGGCCCACCACAACACGCGCCCCGCCCTCCGCGCCCGCAGGATGCCAAGGAAGGCGCCACCCGGCGCCCCACGGTCTGTGCTCTCGGGAGGACCTGCCATGACCGCCAGTCTGGAGCAGCTGCGCCGCTGCCACTTCGCCGTCGATCTGGGTGCGGCGAGGACGCGGGTGTATGTGAAGGGGGCCGGGCTGGTCGTGGACCAGCCGTCCGCCGCCGCCGTGAACACCCGCACCGGCGCGCTGATCGCGGTCGGCGAGTTCGCGGAGAAGATGACGGGCCGTACGCCCGACTACATCCGCGTCGTCAGGCCCGTGTCGGGTGGGACGGTCGTCGACATCGAGATGGCGCAGCGCATGCTGCGGCATCTGCTCGGCGACAAGATGCGCCGCGCCCTGCGCCGCAAGCCCCGGCTGCGGGCCGCCGCCTGCACCCCGCACGACGCCGACCCGCTGGCCCAGCGGGCGGCGATCGAGACGCTCGTCGGGCTCGGTGCTCGGCGGGTGGAGCTCGTGGACACGCTGATCGCCGCGGCCGTGGGCTGCGGGCTGCCGGTCGAGCGGGCGGAGGCCACCATGATCATGGTGTGCGGGGCGGCCGCGACGCAGGTCGCCGTGCTGTCCCTCGGGTCGATCGTGACCGCCGAGCGGATCCCGGTCGGTGGTGAGGCCGTGGACCACGCGATCGTGCAGCACCTGCGGCACGAGCACGAGCTGATGCTGCCCAGCCAGTCCGTACGACCGCTGCAGCTGGCCCTGTCCGGCAACGGCCTCACCCCGCAGGGTCCCGCCTCCACCGAGATCCACGGCCGGGACGTGGCCACCGGCCTGGCCCGTTCCGTGCAGGTCGACACCGCCGCCGTGCGGGACGCGATCGAGACCCCGCTGACCGCCGTCCTGGACGGCATCGGCCGGGTGCTGCGCAACTGCCCGCCCGATCTGGTGGCCGACCTCGCCGACCGCGGGATCATGATGGTCGGCGGCAGCGCGCTGCTGCCCGGCTTCGACCAGATGCTGCGGCAGGCGACGGGCATGCCGGTGCACATCGCGGAGCGGCCGGACGTGTGTGCCGCCCAGGGCCTCGGCTACATGCTGGAGGGAAGGATCGAGCCGCTGGCACTGGACCCGCTGGCCACCTGAGACGCCTGCCCGCGCATGAGCGGCCCTCTCCCCCGCCTGTCCCCCCTCCTCGAAGCCGTCCTCGGCGTCGGCACCGACCTCGAACTGCGCGCCACCCTCCAGCGCATCGTGGACAGCGCGGCCGAGCTGACCGGCGCCCGGTGCGCGGCGCTCGGCACGCGGGACCCCGCGCAGGACGGCCTCGCGGAGATCCGCACCACCGACGCGGTGCCCCCGCCGCCCGGTCTCCTCAGCGTGCCGATCCATGTGCACGGCGAGGCGTTCGGCGACCTCCACCTGGCCGACAAGCGGTGCGGCACCCCGTTCACCGCCGAGGACGAGCAACTGCTCCACGTCCTGGCCGCGCAGGCCGGGATCGCCATCGGCAACGCCCGGCTGTACGAGGCGGCCCGGCAGCGTGAGCGCTGGATCGAGGGCGCCGCGGCCGTCACCACCGCGCTGCTCACCGGTGAGGCGGCCGCGGACGCGCTGATGACGGTCGCCGAGCGGGCCCGGCTCCTCGCCGACGCCGCCGCGGGCGTCATCCTCCAGCCCACCCCGTCGGGCGGCATGGAGATCGTGACCGCCTCGACGTACGACGACCCGGGCGACATCGTCGGCACCACCATCGCGCCCGGCAGCCCGGTCCTGGAACAACTCCTGGGCGGGGAACCGGTGTCCGTCGAGGACTCGGCGACCGACCCGCGGATGACCACCCGGGTACGGCACCGGTTCGGACCCAGCATGATGCTGCCGCTCCGGGCGGAGGACCGGCTGATCGGCACCCTCGCCCTGCCCCGCCGCCGCGGCGACCGCCCGTACACGCCGGTCGAACGGCTGCTGGCGGTCCAGTTCGCCTCCCAGGCCGCCCTGGCCCTGGTCCTCGCCGACGCCCAGCACCGCCGGGCCCGCCTCGCCGTCTACGAGGACCGCGACCGTATCGCCCGCGATCTGCACGACCTGGTGATCCAACGGCTGTTCGCCACCGGCCTGATGCTGGAGTCCACCCGGCGCCGGTGCCCGGACGACGACGTCCACGCCACCCTCGGCCGGGCGGTGGAGGAACTCCGGTCGACCGTCCAGGAGGTCCGTACGGCGATCTTCGCGCTGCAACAGCCGCCCGCCGACGCGCCGACCAGCTTCCGCGGCAGGGTCCTGAAGGAGACCGCCGGCGCCGCCGCGCTGCTCGGCTTCAAGCCCGCCACCCGCTTCACCGGCCCGGTCGAGAACCGCGTCCCCGACCAGATCGCGGACCAGTTGCTCACCGCCCTGCGCCGCGCCCTCGCCACCGCCTCCCGCCGCCCGGACGTCTCCCGCGTCGAGGTCCTGGTCGACGCGACGGCCACACTGCCGGACGGCCGGGACGCCGTACGCCTGATGGTGTACGACGACGGGCGCGCGGACGACGAGGACGGCACGACGACCGTCTGGCAGTCGCCCCTGTGAGCCCGCACGCCCCCTGCGAACAGGCGTGCCCCGGCGTTAAGGTGGGCTCACCGACGTCCAGGGGGAGAGGACGCATCCGTGCCCGGAACCGTCACTCGCATCGGTGTCACCGGGCACCGCACCATCCCCAGGTCGGTCCTCCCCGCCGTGCGTTCGGGCATGCGCCGGCAACTGGGCGGCGAGCGCGCCCTGGAGGCCCTCAGTTCCCTCGCGGCCGGCGCCGACCAGCTCTTCGCGGACATCGCCCTGGACAGCGGCGTACCGGTGACGGCCGTCATCCCGGGCATGGACTACGAGGCCCATCTCGGCGGCGACGAGGTCCGGTCGGCGTTCCGCAGGCTGCTCGAGGCGTGCGCGCGCCGGGTGGACCTGCCGCTCGAAGCCACCCATGAGAAGGCCTATCTGGCGGCCGGCCGCTGGATCGTGGACCACGCCGACCAGCTGGTGGCCGTGTGGGACGGGTATCCGGCCCGTGGGGAGGGCGGCACGGGTGACGTGGTGGCGTACGCGCGGAGCACCGGGGTGCCGGTGACTGTGCTGTGGGAGCCCGGGGTGCGGCGCAGCCCCTGAGGCCCCGAGACGGATGACTGAAACAGCGTCAATGCCCGAACCGCACCAGCCAGTCCGAGTGCTGCGGGGACACCAGCCGTTCCGCCTCCGCGACCTTCGCGGGCCACTGGCCCTCGGTCACGGTCGTCGTCATCTCGATCCGCAGGGTCTCCAGGTCCTGTTCGACGAGGGAGTGGGCGTAGGTCAGCGGGCGGTGCCGGCGGACCTCCTGCCAGGCCACCGCCGCCGCGGCGGACGCGCTGAACAGGCCGGTCAGGTCCCAGCGGCCGATCACGTCGGCGGCCCGGAGCACGGCCGCGAGGAGGGCGAGCAGGGTCAGGGCGGCGGTGACGGAGGACCAGCGCGCCGAGGACCGGTGCGCCAGGGCGGCCTTGCGGCGGTACCAGGCGTGCTGCTCCAGGAGCCGTTCGCGCAGGTAGATGTCCCGTCTGACCTCGAAGGTCTTCGCGCGCACCGCCCGCATGGTCGGGGTGATCTGGCCGGCACCCCGGGCGGTGGGGCCGTTCCTGGGGTCCTCCCAGCCGACCTTGCGCATCTCCCGCAGGCGTTCCTCCAGCCGCTCCTCGAACAGCGCGTCGGCGTTGGCCACCCGGGAGTGGAAGACCCCGCCGTGCACCATGTACTGCCAGGCCAGCGACTTCAGCAGCTCGGCGACGGCCCGGTGCGCCTGCCAGTGGGCGCGGGCCCGGCGCCGGGTGGTGTACAGGCCGATGGCGATGGTCAGGGCGTAGAGCAGGGCGGAGACGACCGCCGAGGCGTGGCTGCCGGTGCGCTCGGCGAACATCGCCGCGGCGGTGGCGGACAGCAGCACGGTCAGCTGCCACCGCACGGAACGGAACGACTCACTCTGATGGACGATCGCGCTGCGGTCGCTTGTACGGAAGAGCGGCGGTAAGTCGTCCTCGCTCAACGTCGTACCAGGACCCGGAGCAGCGGCTCTCATGGACCACCCCCGAGGGCATGAAGTGCCGGACATCCGAGTATGAGTGCGAATGCGCCCCTTGCGCCATGCTCCGGTGGCCGTCTCCTGTTGGTAGGGTCCGCCCTACAACCCAGGCTGTCTCTGTCTCATAGCTCGCATCCGAACACCGGACCTCTGGTCCCATTGGGCCGGGGACATGCCGGTTCCTCTGGAAGGAGCATCAGACAGATGAAGTCTCAGGCCGTCATGGAACGCGGGAGCACCGTCCGTTCCACCTCCCACGGGCGACTCACCGCACCGGGGGCGCCCCTGCCCGAGTCGGCGGTCAAGGCGGCGGAGCGGGTGACCAGCTCTCCCGGCCGGCGCAACAGTACTTTTGACTCATCGCTGTAGCAGTTCGGAGCAGAGGCTGCACCTGCCGCGGGAATCGGCAGGTGCAGTCGGCCCGGCGGACACTTCTGTCAGTTACCACAAGACGCTTGTGCTGTAGCCCACTTGGCCGAGAATCGGCGGGCAGTGGTGGCGAGAAGCATTAGCCTGTGGTAAGTGAGCAACACCACGGGGGACATCCCACTTCAGCAACTCGTCCTGAAGATCCACAGTAGATGTGATCTGGCGTGCGACCACTGCTATGTGTACGAGCACGCGGACAAGAGCTGGAAGACCCGACCGGTCGTCATCGGCGAGGAGACGGTTCGTCAAGTCGCCCGTCGTTTCGCCGAGTACGCGCACTCCCACAAGTTGTCGTCCGTGACCGTGATTTTACACGGGGGCGAGCCCCTTCTTGCGGGTCCCGCACGAATTCGCTCACTTTGCACGGAGTTCAGCTCCGCCCTCGCCGGCATCAGCGAACTCGATCTGCGCATCCACACCAACGGGCTCCAGCTGAGCCGGCGTCACCTGGACGTCTTCCGGGAGTTCGACGTCATGGTGAGCGTCTCGCTCGACGGCGACCGGGCCGCCAACGACCGGCACCGCCTGGACCGCAGGGACCGCAGCAGCTACGACCGAGTGCTGCGCGCGATCGATCTGCTGCGCGCCCCCGAGTACCGCCATCTGTTCGGCGGCCTGTTGTGCACGGTGGACGTGGAGAACGACCCGGTCGTGGTGCATGACGCGCTGACCGCGCTGGGGCCGCCGCGGATCGACTACCTGCTGCCCCACTCCACCTGGGACAGCCCCCCGCCGCGCGGCTCCTCCGGTTCGCCGACGCCGTACGCCGACTGGCTGCTCGCGATCTTCGACCGCTGGACGGAACAGGGCCGGACGGTGCGGGTGCGGACCTTCGACTCGGTGCTCAGCACGCTGCGCGGCGGGCCGAGTCTGACCGAGGCGATGGGGCTGGCGCCCTCCGACCTGGCGGTCGTGGAGACGGACGGCAGCTTCGAGCAGGCGGACTGGCTGAAGACCGCGTACGAGGGCGCGCCCGCCACCGGGTACAACGTGCGGGACCACGACTTCGACCGGTTCGCCCGGCACCACGGCGTCCAGGCCAGGCAGCGCGGCCTGCTCGGGCTCGCCGAGACCTGCCGCTCCTGCCCGGTGGTGGAGTCCTGCGGCGGCGGCCTGTACGGCCACCGGTACAGCTCCGCACGGGACTTCGACAATCCCTCGGTGTTCTGCGCGGACCTGCGGGCCCTGGTCGAGGGGATCGCCGAGCGGATCACCCAGCGGTCCTTCTCCCCCGCCGTCCTGGGTCCCGCGGCCCTGCGTTCGGCCCAGCAGGAGCAGGACCTCGCCCTGCTGAACTACGCGGGCGCCCGGCTGGCCGGGCATCCGGACTGGGACGCCGTGTGGCGGGCGCTGATGCGGCTGGACGCGGACCCGGAGACCGCGCGGCACCTCAACCGGGTCCTGGCCCACCCCTATGTGCGGCTCTCGTTGCGCCAGGCCTCTCCCGCCGACAGTTCGACGGCCCGTTTCGCCGCCGCCACCGTGGCCGCGGCCTGGCACGCGCGCCCCCCGCTGCGACTCGCCTGGCACCAGGCGGACCGGAACCTGCACCTGCCGACGCTGGGCACGCTCACCCTGCCCGCGCCCGGCCGGGTCGAGGCCACCGTCGCCGGACGCGAGCTGGACCTCCGTACCGCCGACGGGGACCGGTTCGTGGTCGGGGACCAACCCACCGACGTCTGGCGGCCGTTGACGCGTGTCTCGGTGTCCGACACCAAGCAGCTGCTCGTCGACGACGCCGATCCGCTGCGGGCGGTGTTCGCCTCGCCGGTGGCCGCGCCGCTGGCCGAGGGCGCGCTGACGGCGTTCGGTGATCTCCTGCGGACCGCCTGCAAACTCCGGGCGGAACAGGGGCCCGAGGACGACGACGATCCCCACGCCCTGCGGGTCGGGGCCGTCACCCCGCTCGTGGCCGGGTCCGGGCTGCAGCTCGACACCGAGGGGCTGGGCGGGCTCGGGGTGCCCGTCGACTTCCGTCCCCTGGATCTCGTACGGGAGCTGCCGCGCCTCGGGCGCCGCGCCCGGCTGGCGGCCCTGCGCGCGACGACGGATCTGCATGTGCCGGGCAACCGGGCCGGGCGGCTGTTCACCGAGGCGGTCGAAGGGCTCGCCGACAGGGCGTACTGGGGACACCGGGCGCCCCGAGGAGCACAGGCGCTGGAGCGGGCCGGTCGGGCGCTGGACGCGCTGGACGCGCTGCCGGACCGGGAGCTCACGGAGACCGGCAGGGAGCTGGCCGCCCAGCTCGGGCGGGAACGGGCGGCCTGGGCGGGCGAGGCGTGAGCGCTCCCGCCGAACTGGCCGACTTACTGGGCGGGTTGGGAATCCGCCCGGGTGGCGTCCTCATGGTGCACGCCTCCTTGCGCGGCACCGGGACCTCCCCCGAGCGGGTACGGGACGCGCTGCGGGCGGTGCTCGGTCCCGGCGGGACGCTCGTGGTGCCGGCGTTCACCCCGGAGAACTCCGACACCTCCCGCGCCCACCGCGCCCTCGTCGCGGGGATGACCGAGGCCGAGGTCCGGGAGTTCCGCGCGGCGATGCTCCCCTTCGACCCCGACGCCACGCCCTGTCCCTCGATGGGCGCGCTCGCCGAGTGCGTGCGGACCACACCGGGGGCGGTGCGCAGCGCGCATCCGCAGACCTCGCTGGCCGGACTCGGGGCGCGGGCACGGGAGTTGCTGTCGGGGCACGACCCGCACTGCCACCTCGGCGAACGCTCCCCGCTCGCCCGGCTCTACGAGGCCGACGCCCAAGTGCTGCTGCTGCGCGTGGGGTTCGAGGTGTGCAGCGCCTTCCATCTGGCCGAGTACCGGATGCTTCCGCCGCCGCCCCCGCGGACCTACCGGTGCGTGGTCGGCGACAAGGGCAACTGGATCTCGTACGACGATCTCGCCCTGGACGATACGGATTTCGCGGTGCTGGGCGCGCGGATTCCGGGTGAACTGCTCACCCGGGGGGAATGGAAGGGAGAATCGGTGACGCTGTGCGGAATGCGGGCCGTCGTCGACGATGTTCGTGGGCGGCTGTCCGGATATCGCCTCCGGAATGACGTGAAACTGGCGAACCGTCCGGGCCGGTAGTCGGGCACATTGTTGTTCCGGTTCGGGTGACTTGGCCGGTCCGGGCATCGGCGCGCAGGGGGGCGTGTGGACACACCTGACGGGGAGTGGGGGCAGCCTACGGCCGGGCAGCCCTATTTCTTCCTCAGTTACGCCCACACCCCGCCCTGGGGATCGGGGGGCGGCGACCCCGACCACTGGGTGCATCTGCTCTACCGGGACCTGTGCAACCACATCATGGCGCTCACCGACCTGCCCGCGGGCGCCGATGTCGGCTTCATCGACCGGGAGATGGGCTCGGGCGTGGGCTGGCCGCGCAAGCTCAGCGAGAACCTGGCCAGTTGCCGGGTCTTCGTGCCGCTGCTGTCGCCGCGCTACTTCTCCAGCGAGATGTGCGGCCGCGAGCTGTACGCCTTCAACGAGCGCCTGCTGCACGCCAAGGCGGCCGGCGGACAGGAAGTCTCCGCCATCGTGCCCGCGCTGTGGACGCGCGTCGACTTCGCCCAGCTGCCCGACTCCATCCGGCACATCCACCTGGACCGGGCCACGTTCGGCGACCGCTACGCGACCAACGGCATCTACGGCCTCATCAAACTCAGCCGGCTGCGCGACGAGTACGAGGAGACCGTCCTCTCCCTGGCCCAGCGGATCGTCCAGGTGGCCGAGGAGTCGCCGCTGCCGCCCGGCCGGCCGCGCGACTACGAGAGCACGCCCAGCGCCTTCCGGCCACGCGGCAAGGAACCCCGGCGCATCCATCTGACGGTGGCCGCGCCCACCCGGGACACCGTCCCCGAGGACCGGGACCCCCGGCCCTACGGCGAGGACGCGCAGGACTGGAACCCCTACCACTCCGAGTCGACACGTCCGCTGCCCGCGCTCGCCGAGGAGCTGATCCGCTCGCTCGACTACCGGATCACCGTCTCCTCCTTCGACGACGAGGACACCGACGGGCCCTCCCTGGCCGACGCCGACGAGGAGGGCAAGACGGGCCATCCGCGTATCCTGCTCGTCGACCGGTGGACGCTGACCGACGAGGACCGGCGGCGCCGGCTCAAGCAGTTCGACGCGCGTTCCCAGCCCTGGGTGAGCGCCATCGTCCCGTGGAACCGCGCCGACCTCCAGTGCCACGGCGAGGAGGGGCAGCGGCTGACCGCCGAGTTCGAGCGGACCCTGCCGCTGACGCTGGAGCGCGGCCGGCACACCGACTGCCGTATCGCGGTCAACGGCGTGCCCACGCTCAAGGCGTTCACCGACGTGCTGCCCTCCGTGGTGGCACACACCACCCGGCAGTACCTCAAGCACGCCGAGGCCCATCCGCCGCCGGCTCCGCACGTGCCCAGGCCCCGGCTCATGGGCCCCACCCCGCCGCCGTACCCGGAAGGCGGACCCGACCACGGAGGAGAAGCACGATGACGGGGCCGCGCAACGGACGCATCATCACCTTCTACTCGTACAAGGGCGGTACCGGGCGCACGATGGCCCTGGCCAACACCGCCTGGATCCTGGCCGCCAACGGCAAACGCGTGCTGGCCGTCGACTGGGACCTGGAGGCGCCGGGCCTGCACCGCTTCTTCCACCCGTTCCTGGACGCCAAGGCCCTCGCGGCCACCCCGGGTGTCATCAACATCATCCAGGACTACGCCTGGGCCGCGACCACCGGAACCCAGCGCCCCGACGACTGGCACGTGCCCTACGCGCAGGTCGAGCAGCACGCGGTGTCCATCCGCCCCGAGCGCTTCGACCTGCACTTCCCGGAGGGCGGCTCCCTCGACTTCCTCTCCGCGGGCCGCCAGGACCGGGCGTACTCGGCGGCGGTGACCTCCTTCGAGTGGGACAACTTCTACGAGCGCCTCGGCGGCGGCACGTTCCTCCGGGAGTTACGGGCCAGCATGAAGGCGACGTACGACTACGTCCTGATCGACAGCCGCACCGGCCTGTCGGACAACGCCGACATCTGCACCATGGAGATGCCCGACGTCCTGGTGGACTGCTTCACCCTGAGCGACCAGGCGCTGGAGGGCGCGGCGGTGGTCGCCCGCAGTGTCGAGGAGGGCTACCGGCCGCGGCGGATCCGGGTCCTGCCGGTGCCGATGCGGATCGACGAGGGCGAGAAGGAGAAGGTCGACGCCGGGCGGGCGCTGGCCCGCACCCGGTTCGACGGGCTGCCCAAGGGAGCCGACGGCCGGCCCCTGAGCCACGAGGACCTCAGCGCCTACTGGGGCAACGTGGAGATCCCGTACCGCCCCTACTACGCCTACGAGGAGACCCTGGCCACCGTCGGCGACGAGAGCGGTATCGCCAACTCGCTGCTGTCGGCGTTCGAACGGCTCACGGCCGTCATCTCCGACCGCGAGGTCACCTCGCTGCCGCCGATCCCCGAGCCGATCCGGCTGCGCTGCCGCGACGCCTACCTCAGGCGCCGGCCGCTGACCACCGTGGCCGACGTCGTGGTGGCGTACGCGGCGGAGAAGCGGATGTGGGCGGACTGGGTCGAGCACGTCCTGAAGCGGTCGGGCTGCGCGGTCACGCTGCACGAGATATCCACCGGCCCGGTCGAGCCGGCCGACACCACCGCGCACACGCTGATCCTCCAGTCGCGGTCCTTCCAGGAGTCGCGTTACGCCGACTCCGTGTGGCGGGCCATCGCCGACACCGCCGCGGACGCCGCGCGCGGGCCGGTGGTGCCGCTGCGGGTCGAGGACGTGCCGCTGATGGATCCGACGGTGGACCTGCACCGGCTCGACGAGACGGAGTGCGTGACCGCGCTCCAGCGAGCCCTGGACCTGCCGCTCCAGCCGGTGGAGAGCACCCCGACGGCCCCCCGTTTCCCCGGCAACCGGCCCGGCATCTGGAACGCGCCGCAGCGCAACACCACCTTCACCGGCCGCAACCCGATCATGAACCGGATCCGCAACCAGCTCGGCGACCTGTCGGGACCACCGCAGCCGCAGGCCCTGTTCGGCCTGGGCGGGGTGGGCAAGACCCAGCTGGCCATCGAGTACGTGCACCGCTTCATGGCCGACTACGACGTGGTGTGGTGGATCTCCGCCGAGCACGTGGACGACGTCGTCGCCTCGCTCGCCGAGCTCGCCCCGCTGCTCGGCGCGACCCGCACTCAGGAGGACATGACGAAGGCCGCCCAGGAGGCCGTGCAGCGGCTGTCGCGGGGGCTGCCGACCAAGCGGTGGATCCTGGTCTTCGACAACGCCGGCGACCCCGCCGACCTGGTCGACCACTTCCCCACCGGGGACGGCGGGCACATCCTGCTCACCTCCCGCAACCAGGCCTGGTCCCAGCACGGCACCTCCCAGCAGATCGACGTCTTCCAGCGCGACGAGAGCATCGAGCACCTGACCCGCCGGACCAACGGCGGTCTGACGGCCGAGGACGCCGACCGGGTGGCGGAGGCCGTCGGCGATCTGCCGCTGGCGGTGGAGGTGGCGGCGGCCTGGCTGGCCGAGACCGCCACCCCGATCGAGGACTATCTGCGGCAGCTGGCCCGGCAGACCACCGACGTACTGGCCCTCAACCAGCCCTCCGACTACCCGCGCACGGTCGCGGCCACCTGGAACGTGTCGATCTCCCAGCTGGAGAAACGTTCTCCTGCGGCGGTACGGCTGCTCCAGCTGTGCGCGTTCCTCGCCCCCGAGCCGATCGCGCAGAAGCTGCTCTACAGCAAGGAGATGCTCGCCGCGCTGAAACCGTACGACCCCTCCCTGCAGGACAGTCTGCTGCTCGGCAGGGTCATCCGGGAGATCGGCCGGTTCGCGCTCGCCAAGGTCGACCAGAAGACCAACAGCCTCCAGGTGCACCGCCTGGTGCAGGCCGTGATCCGCTCCCAGATGCCCGAGGAGGAGCAGTGGGAGGCCCGGCACGTGGTGCACACCGTCCTCGCCGGTGCCCGGCCCGACGGCGACGAGCCGATCGACGACCCCAAGACCTGGCCGCAGTTCTCCATCATCTGGCCGCACCTGGCCGCCTCCGAGGCCCGCAACTGCCATGAGGCAGACACCCGCAGGCTGCTCATCGACCGGGTCCGCTACCAGTGGAAGCGCGGGGACTTCCCGGCCGCCAACCGGCTCGCGGACGATCTGCTCCAGCACTGGAAACCGATGCTCGGGGAGGCCGACGGCCAGTACCTGTACCTGCGGTTCCAGCTAGCCAACGTGCTGCGCTCGCAGGGCCTGTACGTGGAGGCGCGGGAGATCGGGGAGGACGTGCTGGAGCGGCAGCGCCAGGCGCTGGGCGAACAGCATCCGCACACCTACGCCACCATGTCCGCGCTCTCCAGCGACCTGGCGTCGCTGGGCGAGTACTCCAAGGCGGTCGAACTGGCCAAGACCGCGCACACCGGGTTCAGCGAGATCTTCCACGAGTCCCACCGGCGCACGCTCAGCGCGGCCAACAACCTCGCCCTCGCGCTGCGCATGGTCGGCAACTACGCCGAGTCCCGCGCCATCGACCAGGACACCCTGGACCGGCGCACCGCCGTCCTCGGCCCCGACCACCCCTACACGCTGGCCTCGGCGGAACGGCTCGGCCGCGACCTCAGGGAGGTCGGGCGGTACGCGGAGTCGGTGTCGATCCTGACGCGGACGTACGCCTCCCACAAACGGCTGCTGACCAAGGACTTCCCCGGCACCCTCAGGTGCGCCAAGTCGCTGGCGGTGTCGCTGCGCCGCAACGGCCAGTTCGAGGACGCCCGCCGGCTGACCGAGGCGACCCGCAAGGAGTACGACCGGCAGTACCCGACCGCCACCCCCGACTCACTGGCCTGCGATCTCAACCTGGCCGCCGACCTGTTCGCGGCGGACGAGCGGGACCGGGCCCGCGAGGTGGCGCTGGAGGCGCTCGTCGAGTACATGAGGGTGCCGGGCGAGGCCCACCCGTACACCCAGGCGGCCCTGAACAACCTCGGCATCTTCCACTGGGGCTGCAACGACCTGGAGGAGGCCGAGACGGTGTTCCTGAGGGTGCTGCCCCGGATGACGGAGGTGCTCGGGGAACACCACCCGCACACCCTGTTCTGCAGCGTCAACTACGCCAACGTCCTGTTCGACCAAGGGCGTTTCGAGGAGGCCCGGGAGCGCGACGAGGCGGCGCTGCCCCGGCTGCGCGAGGCCCTGGGCAGCCACCACCCGGAGACGCTGGCCGTGGTCACCAACCTGGGCCTCACCCTGCGCGCCCTGGGCCGCGAGTCCGAGGCCCGCGCCCTGCGCGAGGAGGCCATGACGGAACTGCGGCTGCTCCTCGGCGAGGACAACGGCATCAACCAGGTGGCGAGCCGCGAACGGCGCATCTACCGCGACCTGGAGCCGCTGTCGGTGTGAACCGGTGCCTCAGAGCCTGTGTCAGCACGCCTCTCGCGGCGCGCTGAGCAGCCAGTCCAGTACGGCGGGCAGGGCGCGCAGGGAGGCGAAGTGCGCCGCGGTCGGTTCCAGGACGGCCGTGGCGCGCGGGATGCGGTCGGCGAGCCAGGAGGCGTGCGAGGCGGGCGAGAAGACGTCGTGCTGGCCGTGCCAGAGCAGGACCGGCACCTCGATCAGGGCCGGGTCGAAGCCCCAGGCCCCGGTCAGGGCGAGGGCGTCGTCGATCCAGCCGTAGGGGGAGGTGCGCAGCGCCTCGCGGTAGTTGCGCAGCAGCATGGAGCGGATGGTGTTGTCGGAGACGATCAGCCGGTCGTCGGCGGTGAGGTCCTCGCGCAACTCCTCCAGCAGGCGAGCGGGATCGCTGCGGATGGCGGCGGAGCGCGGGATCAGCCGGGCGGCGAACCGCTCCGGGTCGTTGGCCGCCGTGCTCAGGTCGGTGACGTTGGACGGGGCCATGCCCGCGTACCAGTCCAGGCCCTCCGCGTCCCGGGGCGCCCAGCCCACCAGCGCCGCCGCCCTGGTCACCCGGTCGGGCAGCAGGGCCGCGCAGGCCAGGGCGTGCGGGGCGCCGCCGGAGCGGCCGGCCACCGCGAACCGCTCCACGTCGAGGGCGTCGGCCACGTCGGCGACGTCCTGGACGACGTCGGCGACCCGGCGCCCGGGCAGCCGGTCCGAACCGCCGTAGCCGGGGCGGTCGTAGCTGATGAGCCGGGCACCGCGCTGGTGCAGGAACATCGAGCGGGGCTTGGGCCCCACCCGGCTGCCCGGCATGCCGTGCAGGAGGAACACGGGACGACCCCTCGGGTCCCCGGACTCCTCCACCCGTAACCGTCGCCCGTCCCCCGTGCACACATGGTCAGGCACCGCCGCGCTCCCCCCACCCGAGGTCCTTGGACCGGGACCACGCTGCTCCAACCCTGCCCGCGCACCGGCACGGCGAAACGACGACCCGGGTCAAGAAGGCGCAGGTCAGATGGGCCGGTTCAGCAGGCGAACCAGCAGCGGACGGTGGTGCCGTCCGCGTCGGTGTGCAGGCGGACCAGGTCCGCGACGAGGTTGACCATGAGCAGTCCCCGGCCGCCGCGCTGCTCACGGGGGGCGGGGCGGCGGCCGGCCAGGGGGTCGGTGAGGCGGCCCTTGTCGTGGACCTCGCAGAGCACGTGGCCGTCCTCGGCCCAGACCCGCAACGTGCCCGAACCGCCGCCGTGCACCACGCTGTTGGTGGTCAGCTCGGCGGTGACGAGCGCGAGGTCCTGCAGGCGCATTCCGCTCAGGCCGAGCCGCGCGGCCAGGTCGGTGGCGGTGTGCCGGGCGTGCGCGAGGGCGTCCGCGTCGAAGGCGAGGGCCGGCACGTGGGGGGCGGGCGGGAGCGGCTCGTTGTAGCGGGCGACGACGTCGTCGGGGTCGTAGACCCCGCTGTACGTCTCCGGTCCGGAGCCGGCGTGGACGACGGTGGGGTGGGTGGCGTAGGCGTCGGCGATCACCCGCGGGGCCAGCCGCCGGGTGTCGTACGGGCACAGGATGCTCACCGTGCGGCCCGTGAAGGCGGCGTTGATCAGCGCCTCGTGCTGGACGCAGGCGGGGTACTCGGTGTCGCTGCGGCCCGCCCAGATCGGCTCGCCGATGATCCGTACCCGCCGGCCGGGCGGCTGGGCGTCGGCGAAGGCGCGCAGCACGCCGGGGATGATCCGGCCGGGGTTGCGCCCGGCCTCCCGCATGTCCATGAGCCGTACGGCGTCGGCGTCGGCGCCGAGGCCGTCCCGGATGAGCGCGAGGTTCTCGCCGGGCACGGCGACCGCCACCGGGTCGCCGGCCGCGAGTCCGGCGCGGACGAAGGAGACGGTGCCCGCGAGGTACTCCCGTTCGCTGCCGTAGAAAAGGGCGGGGTGGACGAACGGGTCGGCCGACGCGGCGGCCCTGATCGATTCGAAGGGTTCGGCCGCGGCACTCATGACATCGACACCTCGATCGCCGAAAGCTCGGGCCAGAACGTCTCCAGCACCCGGCGCAGCACCGGCGGCGGCCGGTGCAGCACCATCCGCCGGCCGTCCGGAAGCCGTTGGGCGGCGCAGGCCAGCGCTCCGGCGCCCGCGACGTCCACGAACGTCACCGACGACAACTCCAGGTAGTACACATCACCGTCTCCGTCCACGACCTGCTCCAACGCGCGTTCCCAGACCCCGCGCGTCGCCAGTCCGACCTCTCCCGCCATGCGCAGTCCGCTGCGCTCGGCCAGCGGGGACACCGTCAGTTCCGGCGTCGCGTCCACGACGTCGGACCGTACCTGGTTGTGGATGCCCACACCGTCTCCCCACTCTCCCGGACGAGATCGCATGTACCCCGGATGTCACACGGCATTCCTGACGGTGGTGTGTAGTCCGCCGTGCGGCGGGCAGGCGCACTGTCAGCACCGCCGGGCCCCCGCGGAGCTGGGTCATGGTCCACGACCTCAGGGCTCCACGGCGGAGTCCGGCGGTGAATCGACAACACGAGTGACAAGGCGGGGAAACCGATCAAGGCGGGGACATGACCTCAGCGGCACACACACCTCTCGCGGGGCGGCCGAACACCCTGGTCATCGATGGGCGCGTGGACGGGGACCGAGCGGTGCTCGCTCCACGCGGAGAGCTCGTCCGCGGGTGCGCGGACGTCCTGGCCGCGAAACTGGCCGAGCTGCCCACCGGCGTCCGGCGGATCGAACTCGACATGTCCGGCGTGGAGTTCATGGACACGGCCGGTCTCCAGTTCCTGGAGCACCTCGGCGACCACGGGGTCCGGCACGGCATCGAGGTCACGGCCGGGAACTGGAGCGGCCAGCCTCGACGGATCCTGGAACTGGTCGGCCTCGACACCACCGACGCCCTGCGGGGACCCACCCCGGAGCCCGGCCCCTCCACCACCTCCGCGGTGGCCCTGGAACGGGCGGAGCGGCTGCGGCTGCTGCAGGAGGAGGTCGAGCAGCTCCGGCAGGCGATCGCCTCCCGCCCGGTGATCGACCAGGCCCGCGGCATCCTCATGGCCACCCACGCCTGCAGCTCCGACGAGGCCTGGACGATCCTGCGCGAGGCCTCCCAGCTCTCCAACACCAAGCTCCGGGTGGTCGCCGCGGCGGTCACCGCCAGCACCGGCACCGACGGCGCGCCGCCCCCGGAGGAGGTCCGCACGGCCCTGCGCACGGCGATCGCACACCGGGGGCGCTAAAACACACCGGAGCCGCTGAGACGCCCCGGCCGCGCGGGGCCGGGGCGGGCGGTCGCCCCGGAGGGCGGATTCCCTCACCGAGGGAGGTCAGTAGGGCAGCACCCGTCCCGACGGGGTGCGGCGGTCGATGGTCAGGTCACGTGGGGCGGTGGGCCGGCGGGTGACGCGCACTCGGGTCTGGCGGTTCATGACGCCTCCTCGGTGTCCGGCCGGTACGCGGCGAGGTGCCCCGTACCCGACTCGACCAGCCTGGTCCCCGCGTCGACCGGGCACATCGTGCCCGCGGTGGCATCCGCCCTGCCTCCGGGGCAGGACCCGTGGGGGTCCCGGTACTCCCCGGGGAGGACACCCGCCCCTGAGTCGAACTCGGGGTGACCGAGGCCGGTCGGCTTCCTCTTCGATCCCGTTGCACCCGGCCATACCCGCGCTTTCCCCGGTCCACTCCCTCCGCGGCGCGGCGGCCGACGATGTTACGTGCGGGAAACCTTGACGATCAGGGTGGTGGGTGCCACGATTCCGGCGCCGCGATGTTTACGTAAACACCGGGCAAATGCCCGCTTCGATGTTTGCGTAAACACAGCGGCGCGGCCATGCCGGGCCCGTCCTCCCCCGGGCCCCGGCGTGCCGAGCCGCCACCTCCTGAAAGGGCACGTCGATGCGCAAGACCCCCGCCAGAAACCGCCCCACCCGGCTGCGTGCCGGCCTCGTGGGCGTCGCGATCGCCGCGATCGGCGCCACCACCCTCACCGGCAGCCCCGCCTCGGCCGCGCCGCGCCTGGACCCGACCCAGTTCAAGGGCGTCAACTGGGCGGACCCGCGCGACAACTTCGCCGACGACCTGCTCAAGCTGTCCGGCCTGTCGACCTCCGACAACTACAAGCAGACGTACGCCAAGGCGAGCCGGATCATCGCGGCCTTCCGCGCCAACCTCGGCGCCAACACCGTGCGGCTGCCCATCAACCCGTACACGGTCAACGGCTCGTACTGGAAGTCGTACCGCGGGGTCATCGACGCGGCCACCGACCAGGGCTTCAAGGTCATCGTCTCCTACTGGGAGGGGACCGGTGACCGCAAGGACGGCTTCATCGACGACACGGCCACCTACTGGCCGATGTGGAAGACCGTCGTCGGGGCCTACAAGAACAACAGCCGCGTCTACTTCGAGCCGATGAACGAGCCGCACGGCTACACCGACACCGAGTGGGCCGACATAGCCGCGAAGTGGCTCGCCACCTACCCGTCGGTGCCCCGCGACCGCGTCTTCGTCAGCGGCGCCGGCTACAACGACCACGTCACCACGGTCTGCGCGGACCCGCGCCTGAACGGCACCTACCTCTCCCTGCACCACTACGGGTTCTGGAAGGAGTACGCCACCTACGACCAGTGGAAGGCGGACCTGAAGGAGCGCATCGGCACCTGCGCCAACCGGACCGTCGCGGACGAGTTCGGCGCCCCGATGACCACCGGCTTCGACTACAACAAGCCGGACGCCGCCAACAACTTCGTCAACTACGTCCAGGCCGTCACCGACACCTTCCGCGAGCTGAAGATGGGCTCCGTGTACTGGCCCGGCCTGCGCACCGACGACTCCTACACCCTCCAGACCCTCACCGGCGACCCGAACCGCCCCTGGCTGGCCACCACCAACCAGTCCGGCGCCGACCGCCTCGCCTGGGCCTGGGGCCGCGGCAGGCCCGTCCAGCGCTGACCCGGCCGCCCCGCAGCGGGCGGCCCTCCCGCACCGTCGGTCAACGGGGTCCGGATACTCCGTTGATCGACGGCTGCCCGGACCCTAGGTTCAGGAGCCATGACAGACCTTCGTATCGGTGTCATGTACGACCGCGACTGGGCCCCGGAAGGGCTGCCCGAGTTCGCGCGACGGGCCGAGGAACTCGGCGTGGACGACCTGTGGGTGGTCGAGGACCTCGGCTGGAACGGCGGGGTGTCCGCGGCGGCCGTGGCCCTGGGCGCCACCCGGCGGCTGCGGGTGGGCATCGGGATCACCCCGGCGCCGTTGCGCAGCCCCGCCCTGCTGGCGATGGAACTGGCCACCCTGGCACGGGTGTTCCCGGACCGGCTGGTGGCCGGCATCGGGCACGGCGTGCGGGAGTGGATGGAACAGGTCGGTGTCGCCCCGCGCTCACCGCTGGCCCTGCTGGAGGAGACCATCACCTCCGTGCGGGCCCTGCTGCGCGGTGCGAAGGTCGAGCTGGAGGGCCGCGAAGTACGCCTGGACGGCGTGAAGTTGGTGCACCCGCCGGCCGAACCCCCGCCGGTGGTCGCGGGTGTGGTCCGCCCCCGCTCCCTGGAGCTGTCCGGCCGGGTCGCCGACGGCACCCTGATCGCCGAGGGCCACGGCCCGCGCGACCTGGAGAACATCCGGGCCCTGACCGCGCGGGGCGGCGCCGGAGCCGGCCACACCCTCACGGTGTTCTCCTTCTGCCACGTCGGCGACGACCCCGACGAGGTCGCCCGCACCCTGCACCCGCACACCGAGGGCCACGGCGGCTGGCTCGGCCGCCCGCAGGACGAGGTGTTCACCGTCTCCGGTACGGCGTCGGAGGCCGCCGAGGACATCGGCGCGCTCGGCGCGGCGGGCGCCGACACGGTCGTACTCCGTGTCGTGGGCGGTGAACCGCTGCGGCAGCTGGAAGCGGTGCTGGGCGCGCTCGGGCGCTGAGCGGCGGCCCGGCTCACCGAAGGGCCGGTTCCGTCCAGTGGGGATCGGCCCAGCGGGTGGGATCGTCCGGGTCCGGGAGGCCGCGGCGGTACTCCGGGTCCTCCTGGAGCCGGAGCCGGACGCTCTCGTGGAAGACCGCGTCCTCGGGCACGCCCCGCGAGCGCCGGCCCACGAGGCACCACAGCGGACCGTTGCGGTGGCAGGCGGCGCCGGCGAAGTCCTTGGTCAGCGCGGTCGCCTCCGCGTAGGCGCCCTCCCGGAAGTCGAGGTCCCGGCACCCGCCGTCGACGATCCACTTGAGGGCGATGGTGGACAGCAGCGGCTCGCCCTTCTCGTGGTCGAAGGTGCCGCCGACGTCACAGTGCACCCCGGCGAACCAGACCTCCTCCAGCGTGTCCCGCACCGGCCCGGTCCGGGGTCTGACCAGGTACTCGCGGTAGGGCCGGCGTCGCTCGTCGAGGGAGACGGCGTGCCGGATGCGGTACGCGTTGGGCAGGGACCGGGTGTAGGGCCAGCGCAGGGTGCCCAGGCGGAGGACGCCGGCCGCCTTCACGGTGTCCCAGAGCCCCATGTAGGTGACCGGCACGGCGTAGCGCGAGACCTGGCGGGGGTCGTTGAGCTTGACCTGCTGCCACAGCGGGTCCCCGTCGGCGACCCGGCAGAAGGCGCGCGAGAAGCGGGCGACCTCGTCCTGGCTGCGGTCGATGTCCTGGTTGAAGGCGTACTTCGCGACGGCGTAGGGGACGAGGTTCTCCGTTCCCGGACGCATGAGCCCCGGCTTGTTGAGCATCCCGACGAGGGCGCGGGCGGTGTAGGCGCCGCGGCTGAACCCGAAGACGTGGACCGCGTCGCCCGGCTCCCAGTGACGCATCAGGTAGGTGTACGCCTCGGCGAGGTTGGTCCTCAGGCCGGTGCCGAACGCCAGGCCGCTCAGCCGGGAGAACCGGCGGCTCAGGGGCCCGCGTGCGGTGGCCGCCGAGAGGGTGCCGACGCCGGGGTCGTAGTAGAGGAGCTGGCGGTCGGGGTTCTCCGTCGCCAGCATCCCGTAGAGCTTGACCACGTTGGTGGGGTGGTCCGCGCCGACCTGGTTGCCGGTTCCGTCGAGGCAGATGACGATGCTGCGTGGCCTGGCTGACATGGCTGACATGGCCCCTCCCCGGTCAACCGGCCGGCGGGGTGGACGCGGTGTCCGCCCCGGGCGGTATCTGCTGTTCGAACGCCTCCAGCGCCATGGGGCTGTCGGGCGGCAGCACCGCCATCATGCGGCGCCGCTGCGCCTCCGCCACGGCCTTTCCGGCCGGTGTGCCGTGCCGGGCGTGCACGATCCGCACCTGTCCGTCGCCGGAACCCCGGCGGCCCACCGGGGCGACCCCGGCGTGGGTGCCGTCGGGCAGGGTCACCCACAGGTGGAAGTCGTCGTACTTGAAGAAGTCCGCGGACTTCGTCGGCCAGGGGTAGTGGTGCTCGCCGGCCGCCTTGGGCAGGACGCCGGAGTGGTGGGGGCGGCTCAGCGGCACGCACGCGTTGAAGAGGGAGTCGGTCCACGCCTCGACGGTGTCGGCGTCGGTGATCGGGGTGTTCAGCAGGTCCCGGGCGCGCTTGTAGCCGAGGGCGTCCAGGGCCGCGAGCGTCATCGGGAAGGCGGCGACGAGGTCGGCGGCCTCCCGGCGGAGCCGGTCCACCTTCACGGGGTCGGCGCAGAACTGCATGCTCCACTCGATGCCGACCCGGGCCCGGTACATGCGCCAGCCCGTCGACGTCCTGACCCAGAGACTGCCGCCGTGGTGCATCTCCCAGGGGCCCGGCCCGTACGGCAGGTCGCCTGCGCCGGCGTCCGCCTCCTGCAGGATCTTCTTCGCCGCCTTCTTGGCCGCCCGGAAGTGCCGGGACTCGGCGCGCTCCCGGTGCTTGACGAGGCGGATCCTCCAGGGATGGTTGCCGCCGTGGGTGCCGCCCGGTTCGAGGACGACCCGGCCTCCGGCTTCCCGCTCTGCCACCGAACCCGCGTCGGGCATGGCCGCCTCCTTCACGCACCGCGGCCCCGTTCGCCCAGCGCGCTCGAGGCCCGCTTCCTCCATCGTGCGCCGAGGTCGTCCCCGCGTCGACTTCTGTCACCGGCCGCGCGTCTCCCACGGGTCCCGCGGGCCGCGCGAGGGTCAGTGCGCGGCGAACTGCACGCGTGTGGGCTGCACGACGTCCGGTTGTAGCGCGATGCCGTCGACCGTCAGTTGTTCTCCATAGATGTCGGTGACGCGGATCTCGCCACCGCACCCGGTCCCCTTCTCGGAGAGGAAGTAGTTGTACTCGGTACGCGGCAGGGCGACCCAGCTCCCGCCGGAGTTCACTTCGAGCCGGGCCACGGGGTTGCGGTGGCCGAGCACCTGGACGGCGCACCAGTAACGGCTGGAGCCGGTCTTGTAGCGGACCGAGAGCGTGTCGGCCCGGTCGGGGCTCAGCAGGGTCCAGGTGATCGGGATCCGGCCGGCCGTGGGGTCGGCGAGCCTGGCGAACGCCTCGGCGCTGAGGTCGAGTTGGCCGGGCGCGCAGTCCCCCGGGCACTCGTTGGTGATGCGGACCGTGACGGAGGCCCCGCTCGCCGTGCGGACGAGCACGTGGGCCCCGCACGCCTTGGAGGTCTCGTAGTCGGTGGTGTTCATCGCCGCGGTCATCACGTCGTCGGTGGGGCCGAACAGACAGGCCCCGTCGCCGTTTCCGGCGTCGTAGAAGGTGGCGACCCCGCTGTAGGTGACCGCGGGGCGGATGCGTCCCGCCAGGGACGCTGGCCCGGAGGACGGCCGCGGGGTCTTCGTGGCCGCGGGCCGCTTCGCGGCGGGGGTCTCCGGAGCCGACGGGGCGATCGCGGCGGCCTTCCTGCTCGGGGGCGCCGATGAGGGTGTCGGCTCGGGTTCCGTGGCCGGCGCCCGCGTCACCTGGGCGCCGGCCACGGGCGCGGGAGCCGGGCGCTCGTCGGCGGCCTTGCGGTCGGGACGCACGGCCACGGCCAGCGCCACGACCGCGGACACGACGAGAGCGAGGGCCGCCACGGAGACGACGACGAGAGCGGTACGCCGCTTACGGGCCGCACGGTGCTGAGATCTGGGCGCCACGGATGAGGTCCTTGTCGGGGTCGGGAGATCCACCTCCCCTACAGTGGCCGCCGCGCGCCGAAAGGTTGCCGGATTTCTCGAAAAAAGTTTCCGGCGCCCAACTCGCCGTCGCTCAGGAGTGCTTGACGTCGATGTCCGAGATGCGGACCTCGCCGAAGTTGCCGTCCGTGCAGGGGTCGGAGTTGCCGCAGTTGGCCTGGGTGTAGGCGCCCGCCTTGAAGTAGTTGGTGTCGCCGTCGTGGGAGACCGTGGTCTCCAGCGTGCCGTTGTAGTACGCCTTGATCCTGCCGTCCCGGGCCACGAACCTGGCCTCGAACTCGGTGCCCAGCTCGTAGTCGTCGGTGACGAGGTGGTGGTGCCGGTCGTCGCCGTCGGTGATGTAGAGGCGGCTGCCCTCCAGCCGGAAGACGGTGACGTCGTCGTCCCCGCCGTGGACCTGGGCGCCGACCACCCACGGCCGTTCGGCGGGCAGTGCCGTGAAGGCCTCCCGGACCACGAGGGTGTGGGTGCCCTCCGTGGTGGACCAGGCGGCCTCGTCCTCGCCGCCGTCGGTCATCTCCCGCAGTTCGGCGCGCGGATAGCTGGAGCCGCCCGTCGTCACACCGTTGACGGCCGCCCGGAACCTGACGGCGCCGCAGTCGCCCTCGGCCCGGAACCAGGGGGCGGCGGAGAAGCCGGCCAGCTCGGGCTGGGTGATCTCGGCGGGGTCCTCCTCCTCACCGGTGGGCAGGGTCAGTTTCCAGTCGGTCAGGTCGAGGACCTCGGAGGGGTTGGCGCACCGGGCGGCCGCCGTCCGCTCCGGGGCCGGGGCGGGGGTGGCCGCCTGGGCGGACAGGGTGAACGCGGCGGTCGACAGGGCCGCGGTGATGCCCACCGGCAGGCAGGTCCGCATGCTGGGCATGGCGGGGTTTCCTCTCCTCGGGTGTTCGGTTCGGGCCGACGCGTACCGTAGGCCCCGTCGCCGGGACCGGTCCCGAAGTCCGCCGTCCCGGGCGGGCGTTCACCGTCCCCGCCCATGCGTGCGCCTGATGAAGGCTCTGGGTAGACACTGCGTACGGCCGGGCCTACGCAGTAGGTTCGACCCGACCGCGTGCTCCTGGACCGAGGGTGCGTGGCCCGGACTCGACCGAGGGGGAAGAATCCGTGCGTTCCGGTGACCGTTTCGCCGACCGCTATGTCCTCAGGGAGGTCATCGGCGCGGGTCGGGGCGGTGACGTCTGGCTGGCCCACGACACGGTGGTGGGCCAGGACGTCGCGCTGAAACCGGAGCTGCCGGAGGGCGACCACGAGACCGCGGTGCTGCGGCTGCTGGGCGAGCCCCGCGCCATGGCCAAGTTCCGCGACCACCCCCATGTCGTCACCCTCTTCGACGTCGTGACCGCGCCCCCGCGGGACGACAAGGGCGACGAGGGCGACAAGGACGGCGGCGTCGCGCAGACGTACTGGTTCGTCATGGAGTACGTCCCCGGCGGCGGCCTGGACCGGCAGCCCACCGTCCCTCCGGTGCGGGCGGCCCGGATCGGCGCCCAACTCGCCGACGCGCTGGCCGCGTTGCACGAGGAGGGCATCGTCCACTGCGACGTCAAGCCCGCCAACATCGGCCTCACCCGCCGGGGCACGGCGAAGCTGCTGGACTTCGGTGCCGCCTACCGGGTAGGCGGCACCGACACCATCACGGTCAACGGCCCGTTCAGCTACACCCCGGACTACGCCGCCCCCGAACTGGCCCGGGGGAACGTCCCCCGGCCCGCCTCGGACGTCTTCTGTCTGGCCGCCACCCTGCACGCCCTGGTCACCGGCGCACCCCCGCGCGGCGGCGAACCCGTCGAGGCGGAAGCCCCCGGGCGGACGGGGGACGCCGAGGAGGACGCCGAGCGCCTGCGGCACTGGCGGGCCGAGCAGGGCGTGGTGGACCTGGACGCCGACGCCGTGGGGCCGCTGTACCCCGTGCTCGCCGACATGCTCCGGCGCGATCCGGGGCAGCGTCCGACCGCGACCGAGGTCAAGCGGCGTCTGGAGGCGGTCGCCGGATCCGGGGCGGACGCCCCCGCCCCCGGCCCGGACACCGCCCGGGACCGGCCCGGCGGACGGCGGCGATGGCGGCCACTGGCCGCGGTGGCCCTCGGCCTCAGCGCCGTACTGGCCCTGGGCCTCGTCGTCGCCCAGCAGGGCGACGACGAAAAGACCGGGTCCCGGTCGGGGAGCGGGCTCGGCAAGAACGCCCCGTACGAGCCGCGGTCCCTGATCGGCGATCCGCACACGGCCGACGTGTGCGAACTGGCCGACCCCGCCGCCCTCGCCCAGTTCGGCACCGCGGAACCGGACGTGGACTACGGCAACTTCGACCGCTGCGACCTGTTGGTGCGCGTCGACGACAAGACCCGTATCGACGTCTCGCTCCGGCTGCGCCGGGGCGCGCCGCCCGAGTCCTCGGCGCCGACCATCACCGTGGGGAAGATCGGCATCCTGGAGGAGGAGTCGGAGAGCGACGAGTGCCGGCTGCTGCTCGCGCCCCTCGGCGGGACCGGTGACAGCCTGGTCGGGGTCCGCGTCAACATGGGCGAGGGGTCCGTGTCGGGCGGCACCGCGGTGCTGTGCGCGGTCGCCCAGAAGGCCGCCCGCAGCGCGGCCGAGGACCTCGACCGCGGCCCGCTGCCCCGCCGCTCCCCGGCCTACCCGCGCACCTCACTGGTCTGGGCGAACGCCTGCGACCTGCTCGACACCAAGGCCCTGTCCGTCGTACCGGGCCTCAGGACGGACGTACCGGACGTCGGCGTCGCCGACTGGAGCTGCGAGTGGACGAGCGACGTGGACGACCTGGACACCGAGATCGCCTTCTTCCGCGACCAGCCCCGGTCCGCGGAGAAGGGCACCACGCGCACCCTCAGCGGATACCGCACCGTCGTCGAACCCGACGACGGCGACACCTGTACGGCCTTCGTGGAGTACCGCAGGTACACCGGCCAGGACTCGGAGACGGCCGCCGAGATGGTCCGCCTGGACGTCAGCGGCAGGCGTCCCCCGGAACGGCTCTGCGGGCTGGCCGGCGACCTGGCGGCCTCCGCCGCGGCGGCACTGCGCGCACGCTGAGCGGGGGCTCGGGGGCTCAGGAGCTCGGGGGGGGGCTCAGGGCCAGTCCGAGTCGTCCTCCATCAGCTGCAGGTCCGGCGGTACGAGCGTCGTGGACTCCACCAGCCCCTTGATCAGGTTGTGCAGCAGGCCGTTGTCCCCGGGGCGGCCCTGCGACTTGTCGTGCATCAGCGGGTACCGGAACCCGGTGCGGTCCAGCCGGCGGCGTACGGCCTCGACCCGGTACTCGATCCGGCGCTCGTTCCAGTGGCCGTCGGGACGGATATAGGCGAGTTGTCTGGCCGCCACGGCGTACGTCAGGGGACGCGGGTCCTCCTCGTAGAGCAGATAGCGCTGGCCGAGGACGACCAGCAGCAGCCGCTCGTCGTCGTCGAGCGCCCAGGTCTCCGGCCGTACGGTCTCGGCGCGCCGGCGCGACACCGGGCCGTGGTCGTCGTGGCCCGACACATACAGCTCGACCAGGTGCTCGCGGTAGCCGGAGCCCTTCACGAACAGCGGGGTGTAGCCGGTGTCGAGAGGCATCGGCTCGGTGGTCAGGTGCATCATCCGGCCGCGCGGCAGCCGCACGAGCTGCTGCCCGGTGTTGCGCAGCCACCACATCCCCTGGCGGTACGTCAACTCACCGTGCCGCCGGCTCACCCACTGGTCGTCCACGCCGACCCCGAGGTCCACGTCCGGCTCCTCACCGCGTCCGAACCGGAGGGTCAGGCCCGGCCGGGGCGGGGCGCTGAGCTCCCCGGTCACCGTGCGGGCGTGCAGGGTTCCCGGCGCGGCGGGGGCGACTCCACGCGCGAGGCTGGCGGAGAGGGACATCGCTGATCTCCTCGGTTCACGGGTCTTCCGGCACGCGTACGACGTATCCGCATCAGTGTGCACAGCCGCTGCGGGACCCCTCCCCACAACGGGCCGGTATAAAAGGCCTGCCCCGGTGAGGGAGGTTCGACGGCACTCACCGGTGGACGAGTCGAGGGGGACCGATGGGCACGAACGGGAACCGGGCCGGCGTCGCCGTGACGCTGGCCCTGATGGCGGCACTCACCGGCTGCGGCGCGAGCGGCGGCCAGGACGACGGCTCCGCGGAGGGGGCGGAGCCGTCGTCCACGAGTGCGGCGCCGAGCACGGGCGGGACACCGAGTACGGGCGGGACGCGCGCGCCGGCGGAGACCCGGCAACCGTCCTCGCCCTCGCCCACGCCCACGCGGGAGGCGGCCGACGGCACCGATGTCGGCGCCTGTTTCGACGGCCGCTGTGAGATCGCCGTGTCGAAGCCGACGTCCATCGAGGTCGACAGCCGCTTCCGCGTCCCCAACCTCCGGGTCACGAAGATCACGGCCGACACCGTCGTGGTCGAGTCCTCGGGTCCGGGCACCTTCCTGCGCACCTCCCTCGGCGAGGGCGGCACCGGCATCCAGAACGGCCTCGGCTTCCGGCTGAGGTCCCTGGAGAACGGCACGGCGGTGCTGGAGTTCTTCGCCGACTGACCCGGCTGACGTCCCGGGAACGGGCTCAGGCGCGCGGCGGCCGGGCGGCCCGGGGACGCATGACGAGCGCGGCGACGTGATAGGTGCACGGCACCGCACCGGGGTTGGCGTATCCGTGGGTGACGTCCGCGGCGAAGTACACCGAGTCGCCCGCGTCGAGGTGCAGCACCCGCTCGCCGAGGGTCAGCCGCAGCGTTCCGGCGTCGACGGCGACGAACTCGTGGGAGCCCGGCGCGTAGGCGGGGAAGTCGCCCGCGTCGCAGCCCGGCGGCAGGGTGGTGCGGATCCACTCGAAGTTCACGCCGGGCACGACCGGGGTCAGGACGGTGCGCCGCCAGCCGCCCGGTTCGTCCACGCTGTCCTGCTCGGCGGCGCGCCGCACCACGATCCGCGGGTCGTCCGGCTCGGCGACCAGCTCGGCGAGCGGCACACCCAGCCCGTCGGCGATCCGGGCGAGCACGACGACGGTGGGTGCCTTCTGGCCGCGCTCGACCGACGACAGCATGCTCACACTCACCTCGGCCGCGTCGGCCAGGCCCTGGAGCGTCAGCCCCAGTCCGTGCCGCAGTCCCTGGACGCGTCGGCCCAGCGTCACCAGATCCAGCATTCCTCTATAATATCAACAGCTTTCACTATAGAGAAATGAGCCCTCCCCGTGACCACACCTGGGGCGGTCATCCGCCCGGCCACCCCCTGCGACCTCAAGGCCGTGGCCGAGATCTTCACGCACTACGTCCTCCACACCGTGGCCACCTTCGAGGAGACCCCGCCGACGGTCGCCGACTGGGAGCGCCGGCTGGACGAACTCACCGGCCGCGGACTGCCGTTCCTCGTCGCCGAGTCGGAGGGCGCGGTGGCCGGCTTCGCCTACGCGGCGCCCTGGCGGCCCAAACCGGCGTACCGGTACACCGTGGAGGACACGATCTACCTGGCCCCCGACGCCACCGGCCGCGGGCTGGGCGCCGCCCTGCTCGGCACGCTCGTCACCGAGTCCGCCCGGGCCGGGATGCGGCGGATGATCGCCGTCGTCGCGGACACCGGCAGCGACGCCTCCCTCGCCCTGCACCGCCGCTTCGGCTTCACCGACGCCGGCCACCTGGTCGAGGTCGGCCACAAGCACGGACGCTGGATCGACACGCACCTGCTCCAGCGGGACCTGGGGTAGGCGGCTCAGTGGACGGCCCGACAGCGGTGCTCGGGACGGCCCGTGGCTCCGCAGCGGAGTTCCAGCCGGACCATGCCCTCCCGCGCGAGGTACGACAGTTACCGCTGGGCCGTGGCCCGGGAGACGCCGGTGAGTTCGGCGGCCTGGGCCGCGGACAGGGCGTCGCCAAGACGTCCGGGGTCACCTCGGGCGCCGGCTTCACGGGCAGGACGGTCGGCGTCACCGACCTGGGTTCCGGCACGGACACCCTCACCCAGTTCCTGACCGCGAAGAAGGGCGTCGGTTTCTCCGCGATCGACCTGGCCACCACGGCCGGCACCACGGCGGCGATGGGCGGCGCCTGTCCCGCCGCCCGTGTGCTCGCCCGCACCGACTGGGTGGCCTCGCACCAGGACACGGTGCAGAAGGCCGTCGACGCGCTCGTCGCCACCATGCACTGGATCAACACCCACAGCGCGGCCGACATCGCCGACAAGCTGCCGCCCTCGTTCGTGTCGAACCCGCTGGTGACCAAGGCCGACTCCATCACGGCCCCGACCGAGGGCATCACGACCACCACGCCCCCGGCGGGGTCGAACGGCTGAGCCCTCCGCTCAGGGCATGGACGGGCTCCCTACGTCCCTCCGGGAGACGGCCAGGTAGCCCACGAAGCCGAGGATGGCCACCGTCCAGGACAGGGTGACCGGTCCGAGGCCCAGGCCGATTCCTCCCCGGTCGTGGCCGGCGGCCATCCAGTCGGCGATCGAGGCGCCGAGGGGGCGGGTGACGACGTACGCGGTCCAGAAGGCCGTCACCGCGTCCAGGCCGCCCCGGCGGTGGGCGACGGCCGGTACCGCGATCGCGGCCGCGTACAGGACGGCGGAGCCGAGGTAGCCGAGTCCGAGCGAGGCCGTGAGATCGCCGGCGGCGGTGCCCAGGGCGAAGGTGGCCAGGACGGCGGCCCAGTAGAAGACCTCGCGGCGGCGGGTGCGGACGCTGTGGATGGACAGGGTGCCCTCGCAGCGGTACCAGAGGGCGAAGACGGCGGCCAGCGCGGCCATGAAGAACGGGGCCGAGAGGGTGTACGGCACGCCCAGGCCGACGTGCAGCACGTCGGCGGCCATCGTGCCGAACACGCTGACCATGACGATCGCGGTCCAGTAGATCCAGGCCACGTACCGCCGGGCCGCGAACTGCACCGCCAGCACGGCCGCCAGGACGACCCCGCCGACGCCGACCGCCGGGACCGGGCCGAGGAGGTGGGCAAGCCAGTCCGACGCCGTCTCGCCCATCCCCGTCGTCAACACCTTGACAATCCAGAAGTAGGCCGTCACCTCCGGCACCTTGCTCGCCGTGTGACGCAGGTGGCCCACGGGCCGGTCATGAGTGAGGTGATCAGTCGGCATGGCAGGCACGATGACACGGTGCCCGGCCGTGGCCCCAGACCTTTTTGCCAGAGTTTTGGCGCCTCTGGCGGTCGCCTTACCCGACGCTCGCACCCTCCTCACGGAGATCGCCCTCACGGCACGGCTCGCGGGTCTGGACGGCGCGACAGGCGCACTCAGTTGGTGGATTCCGCCTTCTGGGCCATGCCGGGCGACCGGGGAGTCGCAGGGTGGGGCAACGGAATCCTCTGCGCGAGCTTGTCGCCCTCGACATCGAGGTCGGGGAGCAGGCGGTTCAGCCGGGCGGGGATCCACCAGGCCTTCTCCTGCGCGAGGGCCATGGTGGCCGGGATGAGTGTCATGCGGATGACGAAGGCGTCGATGAGGATGCCCGCGGCCAGCGCGAAGCCGGCCTGCTTGATCATGGGCTGGGCGTTGAAGATGAATCCGGCGAAGACGGAGATCATGATGGTGGCCGCCGCGACGACGACGGAACTGGCACGAGCGAAACCGGCGATGGTGGCGTCGAGCGGGGTGGCGCCGTGGACGTGTGCTTCGCGCATGGAGGTGACCAGGAACATCTGGTAGTCCATGGCGAGCCCGTAGAGGATGCCGGTGATGATGATGGGCAGCAGGCTCACGACGGGAGCCGTGGCGTCGAGTCCGATCAGGTCCTGCAGCCAACCCCATTGGAAGACGGCCGTGGTGAGGCCGAAGGTGGCGGCGATGCTCAGCAGGAAGCCGAGGGTGGCCATCACCGGGACCATGAAGGAGCGGAAGACCAGGAGCAGGACGATCAGGGAGAGTCCGAGCACGGTTGCCACATAGAGGGGCAGGACGTCGGCGAGCCGGTCGGAGACGTCGATCGCGAGGGCGGTGAAGCCGGTGATGCCGATGGCGGCACCGTGGGCGTCGCTGATCTGCGGGCTCTTGTTCCGTACGGCGGTGACGAGGTCCTTGGTCGCGTCGTCGTTCGGGCCACTGCCGGGAATGAGGCTGAGAATGGCCGTGGTGCCGGTGCTGTTCATCCCCGCCAGTGAGACCGCGGTCGTGCCCTTGATGTCCTTCAAGTCGGCGGTGACCGCGGCCAGCGTCGCGGGAGTGAGGCGTTGTTCGCCTGTGGTGGGGCTGACGGCGACCAGGAGCGGGCCGTTGTAGCCGGGCCCATAGGCGTCGCTGACCAGCTCGTAGCTTTGGCGCTGCGCGGTGCCGTTGTTGTAGCTGGCCCCGGAGGGCAGGCCCAACTTCATGTCGGCGGCAGGCACGGCCAGGATCGCGGGAACCAGGAGCGCGGCCGCGAGAGCGGGGTACTTGTGGCGGACCAGGCGCGCTCCCCAGCGTGTTGCCCGCGCGGGCGCCGCGACGGATTCCCGCTGCCGCGCCGTGTTCCGGGTCCGGTTCGAGCAGATGCGTTCTCCGACCAGACCCAACAGCGCCGGGAGCAGGGTCAGGGCGAGCAGGACGGCAACCACGATCGTGGCGGCGGCGACGACTGCCATGGTGCTGAGCAGAGTGATCCCGACGACCAGAAGCCCCATCAGGGCGATGACGACGGTGCTGCCGGCGAAGAAGACCGCGCTTCCGGCGGTGCCGATGGCACGGCCGGCCGCTTCGTGCGCGTCCAGGCCGTCGTCCAGGATCAGCCGACGCTGCCGGTTGACGATGAAAAGGGCGTAGTCGATGCCCACGGCCAGTCCCAGCATCAGGGCCAGTACCGCGGTGAGCGAGTGGATCTCGAAGACGCTGGAGAGGGTGAAGGCGCCGCCCACTCCCACCGTGACGCCGACCAGGGCGATGACCAGGGGCAGCCCCGCTGCCACGACCGATCCCAGAGTGATCAGCAGGACGAGGGCCGCGACGACGACGCCGACGATCTCTCCGACGCCGACGACCTCGGGGATCTCCATCATGCTCGCCGACGGCAGGACCTTCAGGCCGCCGGGTGCGGACGCGCCTTCGGCGGCCTCGACGGTGCTGTCGATCGTCCCGGAGGGAAGCTCGTAGGTCTGCTCGTCGAACTGGAACTGCATCAGCGCCGTCGAGCCGTCGGCCGAGACGGTGACTCCCGGCACCGGTTGACCGTCCGCCTGGAACGGTACGGGGGTCTTGTCGGAGGGCGACTGTCCGGCAGCCTGAGCCACCGCCGCCTGGGCCCGCATCAGCGGGCTGTTCTCCCCCTTGGCGGCTTCCCGGGCCAGGACCTTCCTGGCGTCGATGACGTGGTCGTGGCCGTAGACGGCGTTCACCGCCGCCAACAGGGCGGTCCGAACGCCCACGTCGTCGATCCGGGCACCGTCCGGGGCCTTGAAGACCAACATGCCCTGACCTCCGGAGGCTTCCGGCAGAGATGTGGCCAGATCGTCGATGACCTTCTGGGACGGGGTGCCGTCGATGCGCACCTCGTTGCTGAGCTTGACGGGGCTGGTCGCAAGAAGCGCCACGACTGACGCCACCACGGCCAGCCAGCCCGCGATGACGTACCAGGGCTTGCCGTAGGCAAACCTTCCCAGTCGGTAGAACAGGACGGACACAGCTCTCTCCCTTCTCCACGCGCCCATGACGGGGCCGCGCGACGCACGAAGTGAGAGGGTACTCTCAAAACGATAGGGGACTATCATTCGAGGTGCGGATAGCCTTCTTCGGAGCCTGCCGGAGCAGAGAGGAGCCGCACATGGCGACCACGAAAGACCGCGCCCCCCGGCGCAGAGTCGACGCACGCTCCAGCGTGGAGCGCATCACCGCCGCCGGACGCACCGTCCTCAGCGCGGGCGAAGCCTCCCTGGAACAGATCGCGGCCGAGGCCGGCGTGGGCATCGCCACCCTCTACCGCCACTTCCCCAACCGGGAAGCCATCGTCCGGGCCGTCCTCGACGACATCCTCGAGACCGACCTGCTCCCCCTCATCGAGGGTGCCGCCGACGCACCTCACCCGCGCCAGTCCCTCCAGGACATCGCCACACAGCTGCTCAGCCTGATCGCTCAGGAACAGGGACTGGTCACCTTCGCCAGCAACTTCACCGACGTGGCCATGGACGCCCTCCAACGCCTCAGCGACTCCCTCCATCCCCTCCTGTTGCGCGCGCAGCAGGAGGGCGAGATCCGCCCCGACCTCACCGCGGAAGACATTCCACGGTTCCTCGTGATGGCCGTCGCCGGCCTCGCGCTGCCGGGCACGGCACCCTCCCTGCGCGCCCGCTTCATCGCCCTGCTCTTCGACTCGCTCAACCCCACCAACGCAACCCCCCTCCCCCCGCTGCGGCCCGAAGAGGGCGATCTGCGCACCGCGCTCAGCCACGTCGCACGCACCTGATCGACGCCGGGATCCGACGCGGGGGCCGGGCCGCGCAGAGAGCTTCCCCGCGAAGGAGTCCCTCGCGCAGGTCCGCTCGGACGGTCGCGCCGCGCACCGCTCGGCCGGGCTGCTCGAACTGCCCGACGAGCCGGTGGCGCTCGGTGCCGACCCGCTCGAACCGCTCGTGCTCGGCCTCAAGGTCGAACTCCCGGAGGGCTCGGAACGCGGTCAGCGCCACCGGGTCGACCTCGTGCAACGACGGGCCGACACGGGACGGATCGTCGGCGGCCTCGCCGTCCTGGTCAACACCGTGTGGCGCACGGGACAGGGACGAGAACGACGGACATGCGTCGGCCGCGCGGACGTCATGGCACCGGCATCGCTCAGTCGGCCAGCATCTTGAACGTCCGTTGGTGCCAGACCAGCGGATTGCGCTCGTCGTCGGCCATCATGGCCAGCACCCGCAGCACGATGATGTCGTGGTCGCCGGCCGGGTAGTGGTGCTCGATCGCGCACTCCAGCCAGACCGGCGCGCCCTGAAGGAAGATCGCGCCGGATGCCGTTTCCTCCGTGCCCAGGCCCGCGAACCGGCTTTCCTTGCTGGGGGACGCGAGTTGCCGGGCCTTGTCGCTGTGCGCCTCGCCCAGGACGGACACGCCGATCGCCCGCGCGCGGGACAGCACCGGCCAGGTCGTCGAGCTGTGCTGCACGGCGAAGGAGACCAGGGGCGGTTCGGCGGAGACCCCGACGGTGAACGACGAGACGATCATGACGGTCGGGTCGCCGTCGACGCGCGCCGACAGGGCGGCGACTCCTGAGGGGAACGCGGCGAACGCCCTCTTCAGCTCGCCGAGATCCGAGGTGAGGCCTTCCATGCCTCCCAGACCTTCGATGCCTTCAATCGTCGTCATCGTGCGTTCCTCGTCTTCGCGGCGTCGAGCACGGTCCGGCCCCACTGGCCGGCCCAGCGGTCGAGTGAGTCGTCCGTCGTGTAGGTGGAGTCGAGCTGGTAGAGCCCCTGCGCGGGGCAGGTCGCGCCGAGTTCGACCAGTACGGGTTTGAGGCTGAGCTCGGGAGCGAGGGCGTGCGCGGGTCCCGCACCGAGCATGAGCGGCAGCGCCACCTGGCCGGCGAGGCCGGTCGCCGTGGCGAACTGGTCGAGGAAGAGCTTGAGCAGGCCGGTGTAGGTGCCCTTGTAGGTGGGAGACGCCGCGATCACGATGTCGGCGGCCCGCACCCGCTCGACGGCCGCGGTGACGTCCGGGTCGCCCCAGGCGAGCAGACCGGCGCCGAGTTCGGCGACTTCGAGGACCTCGCAGTCCAGCCCGAGGGCCGCGGCGAGGCGTTCGGCGGCATCGCGGGTGCGCGAGCCGGCCTTGGGGTTTCCTATGACGGCGACAGCCTTCATCAGGCGACTCCTGTCGGTAGAGAGGGAGCGGCGGCGGACGCCGCGGGAGTTCCGGCGCCTGGACGGTCGACGCGGAGGAGCGCGGAGGCGAGGAGGCAGAGCAGTCCGGCGGCCGCCAATCCGCCGAGAGTCGCCGCGTAACCGGATCCGGCCAGGAGAACGGCACTGGCCGCGCTGCCCAGCACCGCGCCGAGCTGCTTCATGGCGTTGAAGGCTCCCGAGGCCGCCCCGACCTCGTCCGCCGCGACCGTGGTCACCGCCGCGATCGACAGCGGCGACCAGACGAACGAGTTGCCCACGCCGTACACCGCGAAGGCGACGGTCAGGGCGGGGATCGGCGCGTCCGTCGCGACGAGTACCGCAGAAGCCGCGATGGACAGGACGAGCGCGGACGAGCCGAGCACGGCGACGGCACGCGGCCCGATCGTGTTGTTGAGCCGGGCCGAGACCGGGGCGCCGAGCAGGCACACCACACCCATCGGTACGAGGGTGAAGGCCGCCGCGCCCGGGTCGAGCCCGCGCTCCTGCTGGAGGTAGAGCATCAGCGGGATCATGGCCGAGCCCGCGCAGAAGGCCGCGGCGGCGCCACCCCAGGCCGCGATGACGAACCCGCGACTGCGCAGCAACGCGACGGGGACGAGCGCACGTTGCCCGTCGCGACGCTGCAGCCAGACCACGGCCACGACGACCATCACGCCGCCGGCGATGAGCACCCAGCGGGGTACGCCCCACGCGTCGGCGCTCACGGCGTCCGTGCCCTGGATGCCGAGGACGAGCGCGGCGACGCCGGTGGCGTTCGCGCAGATCGCCCACACCGGGATGCCCGCCTCCTGACGGGGCAGGGCGGGGACGAACGCGGCCACGGCGACCATCGCCGCCACGCCGATCGGGACGTTGACCCAGAACACCGCGGGCCAGCCGCCGACGGCGACGAGCAGGCCGCCGGCCAGCGGCCCGGCGGCCACCGCGGCGCCCCCGACCGCACCCCAGACGCCGAGTGCGACGGCGAGGCGCGGCGGCTGGAACAGCGCCTTGATGAGGGTCAGGCACTGCGGTGTCATCAGCGCGGCCCCGACGCCCTGGAGCACCCTCCACCCGATGAGTGCCTCGATGGTGGGAGCCAGCGCGCACAGCAGCGACCCCAGCGTGAAGGCGGCGAGTCCGACCAGGTGGACGCGCCGGTGGCCGTAGCGGTCGCCCAGTCGTCCCGCGGTGAGCAGGGGCACCGCGTAGGCGATGAGATAGCTGCTGTTGACCCAGATCGCCAGGGTCTCGCTGGTGTGCAGGCCGGTGATCAGCGCGGGCAGCGCGACCGAGGTGACGGTGCTGTCCAGCAGCAGCATGAAGAACCCGGCGCACAGGCTGCCGAGGGCGAGCCAGTGGCGTCGCCCGCTTGCCGCGGTCGTCCGCCCACTTGCCGCGGTCATCTCACACCGCCAGGTTCTCGCGCAGTGTGGCGCCGGGGTGGGCGGGCGCGAGGGCGCCACGGCGGCGCAGCTCGGGCAGCAGCTGCTCGCTGATCCCGTTGAAGCCGGAGGGCATGGCCAGCGGGCAGGAGATCATGTAGCCGCCGCGTGATCCGGTCGCGGCGAAGTTCTCCTCCAACGCGTCGGCGACGGTGGCGACGTCGCCGACGACGCTGTGATCGAGCCCCGTCGCGCTGCTGCGGCCGTGTGCGAAGAACTCGTCGCGGCTCATCGTGTGGTCCTCGCCGAACTCCGCGATGAGCGAACCGACGAGGCCCGCCGGGCTGGCGTTGGCCGCGACGATCTCGTCGCGCAGCTCGGCCAGGCGGAAGGATCCCGGCAGCGTCGAGAAGTCGTACCCGGCGTTGTGCGACAGGTAGGTGGCGACGGCCTCCTCGTTCCAGAACTCGTCCACCGAGTCGCGGCGCGCCCGTGCCTCGGCCGTCGTGCTGCCCACGATGACCTGCGTGGCCCAGAGGATGCCCACGCGGGCCGGGTCGCGCCCCTCGGCGAGGAGTGCCTCGTCGAGCAGTTTGCGGTGCCGCTGCTGGCCCGTGAGGCTGCCGCCGAACCCGAAGACCAGATCGGCGAACCGTGCCGAGGCGGCGATGCCGCGCGGTGAGTTGCCCGCCTGGACGACGAGCGGGTGGTGCTGCGGGCTGGGGACCGACGCCAGCGGCCCCTTGACGGTGAAGAAGCGCCCCTCGTGGTCGATCGGGCGCACCTTCGCCGGGTCGGCGAACCGGCCCGTGGCCCGGTCGCGCACGATGGCGTCGGGTGCCACCGAGTCCCACAGCGCGCGGCAGACGGCGACGAACTCCTCCATCCGCTCGTAGCGCAGGTCGTGGTCCATCAGCTCGCCGAAGCCGTAGTTCGCCGCGTCCGCGCCGCGCGTGGAGGCGACCACGTTGAAGGCGATGCGCCCACCGGTCACATGGTCGAGGGAGTTCAACAGTCGGGCCACATAGAAGGGGTGCATGAACGTCGAGGAGTACGTCAGCCCGAAGCCGACCCTCTCGGTCGCGGTGGACATCGCCGCGATGACGGGTGACATGTCGTGGCGCGGCCACTGGATGCCCCACTCCACGGCCGGCTCGATGCTCCCCCGCCAGGTGCTGGGGATGCCGCTGCCGTCGCCGAAGAACAGCATCCCGACGCCCGCGCGCTCGGCCGTCCGCGCCAGCTCCATGTACATGCGTACGTCGGGGAAGTCCCGCCCGACCCAGGAGCCCTGCCGGGCCCAGGCGCCCTCGGTGTGGGTGAAGGAGAGGTCGTAGGCGATGTGCATGCCGGTCACGGTGCTGCCTTCTTCCACAGGTCGACGACCTCGTCGCTGTCGGCGAGCACGGCCACGTTGAGGCCCAACTGCACAAGCGCCGCAGCATGGATGTCGAGGTCGTAGGCGGCCGTGGCGTCCCGGGGGACGACGACGGGCCAGTCCAGTTGCACGGCGTCCTGGGCGGTCGCGTAGACGCAGCACTCGCTCGTCAGGCCCACGACGGTGAGCCAGCCGCAGCCGGCCGCGCGCAGCCGCGCGTCGAGATCGGTACCGAGGAATCCGCTGTACGCCCGCTTGACCACACGCGGTTCGCCCTCGGCGGGCCGCATCCGGTACCACTCGGCGCCCGGCGTCCCGAGCACGCACGGCTCGTCCGGGCCCATGGGAGCGTCGTAGTCACCCCCGCGCAGCCAGTTGCTCGACCGCCA
The DNA here is from genome assembly GCF_021173675.1 of Streptomyces lincolnensis. Lineage (GTDB taxonomy): Bacteria > Actinomycetota > Actinomycetes > Streptomycetales > Streptomycetaceae > Streptomyces > Streptomyces lincolnensis_B. Next base: position 380,531 of record NZ_JAIHON010000005.1, read on the forward strand.
CGGCCGCGCGGGGTCACTACCCAACTCGACCCAGACGACGGGCACTTCGGCCGCACGGGCGGCGTGGACGAGTTCGCCGATTCGGGTGACGGTCTGGTCGAGCGCCGACAGCGCGGCAGCCGTCAGGCCGTATTCCGTCAGGCGGTCCGGATCGGCGAAGTCACGCTGTACGTCGACCACGACCAGCGCGGGCCTGCTGCCGGGCCGGGTGAGGTGGGCGAGTTGCCGTTCACGCAGGTCTTGTCCGTCACGCAGGTCATGGCTGTCACGCACGTCTTGTCCGTCACCCAGGTCTTGTCTGTCACGCAAATCTTGTGTGCCGCGCAGGTCGGACATCAGGCCGCCACCTCGTCACGGGCGCGCAGGGCCGGCAGCACGGTCTCGCCGAACAGCAGCATGTCCTTGTCGTACTCCGGGAAGATCAGCATGAGTCCGTCCAGGTCGGCCTCGTGCACGATGTACGCGATGTGGTCGGTGACCGTCCGCGCCGATCCGGCGACGTACGGCGTCTGGAACGCCGCCTCACCGCCCGCGCCCTCGGCCCACGCGCGGGCCTGGTCCTCGGGCATGCCCCAGGTGCGGCGCATCTGGGCGAGCGCCTCACGGTCGAGACCCGCGCTCCACTCCTTCACCTTCCGGGCTGCCAGTTCGTCGGTCTCGTCCTGGACGACGGTGAGCATCGAATAGGTCTTGCAGACACGGCCGTTGGCCTTCGCCCGCTCGTGGACGTCCGTCGAGAGGTTCCGCATCTCGTCAAGGCTGTCGGCGGCGAGGAAGGCGCCGTCGGCGTATCGGGCCTGGAAGCTGCGGGCCTCCTCGGACCGGCCCGCGTTGATGAGGGTCGGGCGGACGGCCGGATGCGGGCGGGACTCGCAGTCGACCAGATCGAAGTACGGCGTGCGCAGGGTGACGGAGTCCTCGCTCCACAGCCGGGTGACGGCCTCCGTCCACAGCTCCGTCATCTCGTAGCGGTCCGCGTGGCTGAGCTGCGGGTCCCACATGCCGAACTGCTCGAACTCCCCCGCGTAGGCGCCGTTGACGATGTTCATGCCGACGCGGCCGCCGGAGATGTCCTGCAGGGTGGTGAACATCTTCGCCGCGATGGCGGGGTTGTGGACGTTCGCGTGCATGGTCGCCCAGATCTTGACCCGGCTGGTCGCCTCGGCGAGCGCCGACATCATCGTCATCGACTCCAGCGAGCGGCCCCAGTGGTCGGTGCTGCCGCCGAAGCCGCGCCACTTCGCCATCGACATGACGAAGTCGAGGCCGATGGTCTCGGCGTGCAGGGCCGCGCGCTTGTTCCACGCGTAGTTCGCCTCGGGGTGGGGAGCGGTCGTGGACAGCATCCATCCCCCGTTCCCGATGGGGAGGAAGATTCCGTACTCTTTCGCGGGCATGTGTGCGCCTTTTCGTGAGAGTTCTGATCCGCGTTGCGGCTAGGGGGCGGGCCAGACGAGCTTGCCGTCCGCGTAGATGTCTTTGACGTAGGACGTGTCGAACCAACCCTCGGCCCGGTCGGCGGTCACGCTGCCGGGCACGATCTCGAACTGGTGCAGCATGTCGACGATCCCCGCGACGTTCTTGTCGTCGATGCCGCCCAGCGGCTGCCCGGGCGTCGGATGGTCCTCGACGTAACGCGTCTCGGTCTTCCAGATGGTCGTGTTCAGCTTCTTGTCGTACGTCGGTCCGGACATCTCTGCCGCGTACCCGACGCACTCCGCGATGTGCTCCTCGCCGGCGTTGCAGTAGTCGTAGGCGTGCAGCCCGGCGCGCAGGATGTCCTCGACGGCGTGCGGGTGTGCCTTGGCGAACGCCGGGTTCACCGCCATCGCGCCGAGCGAGCTCGGGACGCCGTAGTCGACCGGCTTCCACACCGTGACGGGGTGGCCGGCCGCCTTGAGCTGGTTGGGCTCGTTGGAGACGAATCCCGTGAGGGCTTCGAGGCCGTTCTGCCTGCGCGGCAGTACGGAGGGGTCGTAGCCCTGCTTGACCAGCTTGAGCGAGTCCCACTTCACTCCGGCCTTGACCAGCATCGCCCGGACGGTGGCGGGGACGTAGCCCTTGTGGCCGACGACCTTGCCGTCGAGCTGGGTCAGCCTGGTGATGTCCTTGTTGGTCATCAGGACTTCGAGGCCGGCGTTCGAGTACGAGGAGATGCCCGTGAGGTCGACGCCGTTGGCCCGTGCCTGGATGACGTCCTGCTCGGCGACCGGACCCACGGTCGCCTGACCGCTGGCGAGCAGCTTGGTGTTCTGCGCCGTGTCGCCGGTGCCGGGCTTCAGGGCGACGTTCAGGCAGAGGTCCTTGAAGTAGCCGAGCTTGGCGGCGGCGACGTATTCGAGGATCGACACCGACGCCTGGTACTGGTAGCCCGACAGGTAGGTGATCGTGCCGGCGGCCTTGTTCTCGGCGCACCGCTTCGCGGAGATCGCGGAGCCCACCGAGCCGGCCGAGCCCGCCGAGGTGTCGGCGCCGGAGTCCGCGCCGCATCCCGCGAGGACGGTGGTCAGAGCGAGGGCGGCGAGCGTGGTTCTGATGAGGCGGGGGTGCGGCATGGGTGCCATGGGAGGCATGGGAGGCATGGGTGACTCCAGACTGGCGGCGGCCGCCGGGGAGGGTGCGGAGGAGAGCATGGGTCGCCGAGTGCCCCGCCGTCGCGGGCCACGGGCTGAACGGGGAAGAGGGAAAGGGGCAGGGGGAAAGGGGCAGGGGGAAAGGGGCAGGGGGAAGGCGTGCGAGGAAAGGTGAACGGGGAAGCGGGAAACGTCAGTTGTGCGCGCTGTCGTGCCAGTGCAGGACGCGGCGTTCGACCAGCGTCACGGCGAGCAGCAGCAGTACGCCCATGACGGCCAGGACGAGGATCGAGGCGTATACGATCGGCAGCTGGTTCATGGACGAGGCCGTGCTGATCGCGGTGCCGAGGCCGTGGGTGGATCCGGACGCCGACATCTCGGCCACCACGGCGCCGACGATCGACAGCGGGAAGACGATGCGCAGCGCCGCGAAGAGGAACGGCAGCGCGTTGGGGATGCGCACGTGCCACAGCAGTTCGAAGCGGCCGGCGTCCATCGTCCGGTACACCTGCAGCACCTCCCGCGGCACGGACCCCAGACCGGCCGCGGTGTTGATCAGGATCGGGAAGAAGCAGATCAGGCCGGCGATGACGAGCTTGGGCAGCGGGCCGAAACCGAAGGCCACGACCAGGGCGGGGGCGATCGCCACGAGCGGGGTGACGTTGAGCACGACCGCGATCGGCATCACCGCCCGGCGCAGAAACGGCAGTTCGCTCGTCAGCACCGCCAGGACGAACGCGGCGACGAACCCGATCGCGAGGCCGCCCGCCGCCTCCCCCACGGTCACCAGGGCATTGTCGACGTAGTAGCCGAACTGGCTGGTGAGCGAGCTGCCGATCTTCGGCAACGGCGGCAGCAGGTAGGGCAGCTCCCGGGCCGCCCACTGCCACAGGACGGCGAGGAACACCGTCATCACGAGGAGCGGCGCCCACACGGAGGGGCGGATCCACGCGACCCGGGACTGCGGATGCCTGAGGCTGAAGCGCGACGGTTCGACGGGCTGCTCGTTCTCGGCCGCCATGGTGGCGCGTTCGTCGGTCACGGTCATCTCCACGCTCCCCCTCACGCGGCTTCGCCGTGCCAGGCACGGCGCAGTCGGTCTCGGATCAGGTCCTCGTACTCGTGGAAGCGGCGCTCCCCGAAGAGGCGGTCACCGCGCGGCCGAGGCAGGTCGACGTCGATGACGTCCACGATGCGGCCGGGGTGAGGGGCCATGACGACCACGGTGTCGGAGAGCCGGACGGCCTCGGACACGGAGTGGGTGACGAACAGCACCGTCGTCTTCAACTCGTCCCACAGGTCGAGCAGTTGGTCCTGAAGGCTCTCGCGGGTGAACTCGTCGAGCGCCGAGAACGGCTCGTCCATGACGAGTACGTCGGGCCGCAGACCGAAGGCGCGCACGATCGCCGCCCGCTGCCGCATACCACCGGAGATCTGCGCCGGGAGCTTGTGCATGGCCTCGCCGAGACCGGCCTTGACGAGGAGTTCCCGCATGTCGGGGGCGGTTGGCGCGGACGGTGCGGCCGGCGCGGACTGCGCGGACTCATGTTCCGCGAAGCCGGTGATGCGCTCGCGGCGCTTGCCCGACCCCTTGTTGATCTTCTGCGGCAGAGTGACATTCCGGAGCACGGACAGCCACGGCAGCAGGGCGGGGCTCTGCGGTACGAGCCCGATCATCTTGGCCGCGCACGCCTGTGCGGGCGGCACACCGTGCACCCGGACCTCGCCCCGGTCGGGCCGCTCAAGGCCTGCCACGAGGCGCAACAGCGTCGACTTGCCGCAGCCGCTGGGCCCGATGAGGCTGACGAAGCGGCCGGAGGGCACCGTCAGATCGACGTCGTCGAGGGCATTCGTAGCGGACGGCCCGAATCCGTAGACCCGGTGCACCGACCGCAGCTCAAGTGCTGGCGTACCAGTCACCTTCACGCTCCCATCCATGTCGCGAGCGCGAAGGCTCGATCCTGGAAGTCGGAGAGCGTGCGTAGCGAGTGCGAGACTGCGACGCGGAAATCCGCTTAGGTGCTCCCGACACTAGGAGCCCCGTGTTTCACCCTTTGACCGCACCATGTTTCGCGGACTTTACGTTCGACTGCCCAGTGTGACGACCGTGTTGCCGTCGAAGACGTAGACCTCGATCCCGAGGTCCGCCGCCGCGCGTGCCACCCAGCCGCCGAGAGCCTGCACGATCAGCTCGGTGACGAGGAGCACCGTGCGCTCGGTGGTCGGCACCGAGTCCCGAAGCCAGAGCAGCTTGAACATGTCCGCCATGACCTTGTTGCGGTAGGCGGGCTTGTAGGCGCCCTGGTTGCTGACAAGCTGGACGAGCACACGCCCCGCGGCATCGATTCCCTCGACCTCGACGCGGCTGTGATCGGGCAGCATGAGCGGCTTCGGACGCAGGCTGACGCCGAGCCGGTCGCCGAGCGCCAGCAACATTCGGCGTTCGATGGACCCCTCGGTGAACCGGCTCCACTCGGTAGGGGCGTCAAGGACTGTGAGGTGCACGCGGCGGAGTCTAGGAAACACCCGTTTCGCCCGTGTTTCACGTTGCCGGTGCTCCCATCACGTCAACCCCGAGGGCCGGGCGTCCGCCTCCGCAGCGAACCCGCAAGCGGGATGCTCATGGAGCGGGCGGTGCTCGGCCGGGTCGATGACGGCGTCCCCGAACGGGCCGGTGACGGGGAAGTGCTCGCCCTCGCGCAGGCCGGACAGCCGCGGTGACACGACGCCGTCCTCGCGGTACCGGGCGGTGATGCGGGTGCGTCCGCCACCGGCGCGGCTGATGGTGTGGTTACGCCGGCCGGGAGCGTCCAGTTCCGTGCGGTGCGCCCGGAGGTACTGACCGGGACGCGCTGCCGCGAAGACGGGGCCGGGGTCCCCGAACTCGATGCGCGTGGCGGTGGTGGCCGGCCGGCTCACCGAGGTCACCGTGGCCATCCGTGGCCATCCGTGGCGCCGACGCGATCTCCGCCCGGCTCAGTCCCTGGCTCGCGCAGGTGAGCAGGCGACGTGCACCTGCTCGCCGACCTTGGCGGTGCCCGGTGTGCCGACCCGCGCGTAGACCCCGCAGTAGAGGTGCCCGAAGTGGGCGGCGGGGATCCCGAACTCCGCCCAGGCGGGCAGGCCGTCGACGTAGAGGTTGGCCCTGAATCGCCGTGGATCGAGCAGGGTCTCCGCGACGCGTGCGATGTCGCGGACGGTGGCGAGGTTGATGAGGGATACCGGCGCGTCGGTGAAGTCCTACAAGTGTCTGCCCGAGGAGACCAGGCGCGCGGTCCGGCCCGAGGGTCCGAACCAGTCCTGGACTCGGACCCGCAGCGGTCTACGGCCTTGCGGAACAGCTCCTCCTTGTTGCCGAAGGCGGCGTAGATGCTGTGCCGGTTCCGAAGCAGGCACAGGTCAACTGCTCAGGGACGCCCCGCGCGACGAACCCTTCACGGCCGCACCGTGAGCGCAGGACCGCGGTGCACGGCCCACGACAGAACTGTCTTCGAGAAGCCGACAGACGTGATCCTGCCTCCGGAGATCAGGCTCGTGCGTCTCGCTGCTGCACTTCCTTGAGGACTCCGGCCACCGTCACGAAGTCGTTGTCCACATGGAGAACCGTGTGCCCATGGTGCACAGCCGTCGCACACACCAACAGATCGATCGCCCCAGCCGCCCGATGCTGGCCTTGCTGGGTCAGTTTGTACTGGGCGGTGTCGACCCAACGCCAGGCGTTCTTCGGAACCGGAGAGAGCAAGCAGAGCGCGTCCAGTTCCTCTGCGAGTTCATCCCGATGGGACGGGCTGGTTGCCGAGTAGAGAAATTCTGCACGTGTCGGCTCGCAGAGGTGGAACACCCCGGCGGCGATGTGTCCCTCCCAGGGCCGCAATGCGCCTGGGGTGCGAAACAGGTGCCACAGAGCCGAGGTGTCCACCAGATACGTGATCACTCGAAGGCCTCGCGTCGCGCACGCTTCTCCGCGTCATGCGCCGCCGCGGCCTGCTCGAACTCTCCACGCGCACCCCGCGCCGCCAGCTTCTCCGCCGCCTCAAGCCGCTTGATCCGCGCCACGTAGTCCCGAAGGGCCGTGTTGACGGTCTCCTTCTTCGTCGTGACGCCCATGAGCCGCATGGCCTCGGCCAGCGCCTCGTCGTCGAGATCAATCTGCGTGACGGACATCGGACACCTCCAGCATCCACGATGTATGCACCCAAGATACATCACCAACATTGGGCGCAGCCACCGATCACAAACAGACCACGCGAGGGAAGTGCGCTGGACGTCGGGGCGCTCCCATGGGTCGCTTCCCGCCACGGGCGAGCCGACGGAGACCCGCTCGACGTCGACATGAAATACCGCATAGACGTCATGCCCGACTTAACCGGAATCAGCGTCCAGAATTTGTCCAGGCGCTCATGGAGTCATGATCATCACGGGATCGCCAGGACCCCCACACCCTCGCCCCAGCCAGGAAAATGCCTGGTCAGAAGGTTTCTCCTCGCGTAGCGAGTGGTGGGGCGGGTGGGACTCGAACCCACGGCCGACGGATTATGAGTCCTTTGAGGATCTTGGCGACCCTTGTCGATCAGTGCCCATCTTGGTCGTTTTCCCAGCTCAGAAGGGTTTCGGCGCCTCACCCCTTCTCGGCCCTTGTCAGCCTTTTCCGATCCTTGTGTCCAACCTGCGTCCAGAACACGTCCTGGAAGGACAAGCCCAACCAGCTTCCGAGACGATCGCCCCAGCTCCGGAGTGCGCCTCGAACTCGCCCGCAGCGGATTCACCTACCAACGCGCAGAGGCTTCACCCCGGTGATCGGAACGGAGCCTCTATGACCATCGGCGCCCCGACAGCGTCTCAACCAACAGCGACGTAGACCCTTCGCAGGGTGGAGCTGAACAGCTCTACCACCCCCGGTCGGCGACCTGACCCTGAACCTCGAGTCGGTCACCCTCAACGACGGCACGGAACGGATCCTGGTCACCCACCACACCGAACCGGACTCCACTCCGCCGAGGCCCTGCGTCTGCTGCTGAGCTGGGAGGACGCGACCCGGGCCAGCAAAGGCTCGGCAGTCCCTCAGGCTTGATCAGCATGACAGGCGGGCGGCCGACAACCACCACATCCATGAGCCGGTTTGCCATACGGCATCCGCCATCTGAGGGCTGGACCTCGCCGGCAAACAGCCGGCAAACAGCCCATCCGCGTCGACACGCGCATGGCCACCACGCAGGTCGGTCTCGCCGGTGCCCGCGCAAGGTGCGGTCATGCATCACCCCGTACGGCAGCACAGCCCCTGGTGAACGCGCCAGCCACCGCCGCCCAGCGGTCACCATCACCTTGCACCACAGATGACGGTGCCGTGCCCGGAGGCGCGCAGATCCATTCCGGAAACACGAAGAGGACAACGGGACAGCCGAGGGGCTTGCGAGGCGGTGCACTCTGGGCGTCTGGTGACGCCAGCGGCGAGCCGGGGTGAAGAGGATCCGCTCGTCGAAAATCCAGGCGTTGAACGCCTCGCCGGGTGAGGAGCGGTGGCCGGTTCGCGGTCGCACCGCGATGCGTCACTGGCGGCCGAAGACGGCGAGCAGCAAGGATTCCCGCGCACCTACGAGTTCAGATGCATCGGTTATGTCCGACACGTTCCACCACAGCCCGAACTGGCCGTGCAGCGCGCTCCACAGCACCTTGGCCAGCCGCTCGTCGTCCGTGACGCGCACCTCCTCCGTCTCGCGCAAATAGGGCGCGACGGCCTCGCGCCAGGCGTCCAGTACGGGTTGCATGGGGTGGGGGACGGATTCCGGCCGTGAGGGAAGCGAAGGACCGACGCGGAAGAGGAGTTCGTACCGGCGCGGTTCGTCGAGGGCGAAGTCGCAGTAGGCGTCGACGGTGGCGCGCAGGCCGGCCCAGGTGTCCTCGGCGGGAGCGGACTGCCGTGCGGCTCGCATTCTTTCGGCGATGGTGGCGTTGACGGTGTCGAGCAGTGTCCACATCAGCTCGGTCTTGTCCTTGAAGTGCTTGTAGATCGCCGGCGCGGTCACTCCCGCCTCGCGGGCGACAGCGCGCAGCGAGATGCCCTCGGGGCTCCCGGTCTCCTCCAGCAGGCGGGAAGCCGCGTGCAGGATCTCCTCACGGAGCCGCTGCCCCTCGCCCCAGCGGTTCGGGACCCGCTTCACCGTGCCCTGCGCAGCACTCATCGGCACCTCACCCTTCCCGATCGCTGTGACGGGGACAGTATCCAGGCCCCGCGCCGCTGTCGAAAAAGCCACTGAGTCCATTACCTCGGGTTCCGCTCTCCGGTCAGATGGTTTACGGTGTTCACCAAGTCAGTGAACACCGTAAACGAAGTTTCTCGCACCCGAACGGGGCTGTGCGCCATGTCCCGAACCGCGGGCACCCACGATCTGGGCACGGACCGGACCGAGAACAACGGAAGGACCCCGATGAGCACACCGGAGAACACCAGGCTCCAGGCCGTCTTCAACGACCTCCAGCCGACGATCGAGGACCTGATCATCAAGCACGACGTCACCCAGGAGGAGTTCCAGCAGGCCATCGCCTTTCTCCAGGACCTCGCCGAGGCCGACGAGCTCATGCTCGCGTCCTTCTTCTACTTCGGGTGGGGCGTGATCATGGCCAACGAGGGCCGCGCATACGCGAATCCGGAGAAGGACGGTGCGAGCACGTATGTGCCCACGGGGCCGGCCTATGTCCCCGGCGCTCCGCTCCTGGAACGCCCCTACAAGCTGCCCATGCGCCCCGACGAGCCCGGTGAGCCGCTCCTCGTGTCCGGGCAGGTGCGCTCCACGAGCGGCGAGCCGATCGTGGGCGCCGAGATCGACATCTGGACGGCCAACAAAGCCGGCGACTACTCGAACATGACCCGGGAGATGATCCAGCCGATGGACTTCCCCCTCGACGAGAGTCTGCCCCCGTTCAACCTGCGCGGCAAGATGCTCACGGACGACGAGGGGCGCTACGAGTACTGGCAGGTCATGCCCGGTATCGAGTGGCTCGGCCTGCGCGAGGGCGGCCCGCTGGACGGGTTCTTCAAGAAGCTGGGACGGGTCGAGGCCCGCCCGCTGCACATCCACGCGATCGTCAGCGCCGCCGGCTTCCACCCGCTCACCACGCAGACCCACTTCTCCGACGACCCGTTCATCGGCAAGACCTTCGATCCCCGCACGACGCCCGCGTCCTCCGTGTACGACACGCAGCTCCATGACGACCCGGCCGACTTCAAGGCCCGCGGCCTGGACACGCCTTACCACACCATGACCATCGACTACGTGCTGCGCCCGGCGGCTCCGGCGGTCTGAGCGTTCCGCGTCCTCTGGTGGGCCCAGGCGGAGTGCAGATGCGATACCGCCCTCCGCCTGGGCCCACGCGGACCGTTGAAGGAGGATCCGTATGCCCGACAGGGCTGCCGGCAAGTCGGCCATCCGTGGCCTCAGCGCACACTTCAGCCACATGGTCGACCGGCTACGCGGTGCCGAGGCCGCCGCGACCTTCACCGAGAACGGCGTACTGAAGACGGACACACGTTTCGAGGGCAGTGCGGCCATCGCGGCCTGGTCCGACGACAGGATCACGGCAAGCCCGTCAAGATCGGCTGCGGGAAGACCGGCCGTCTCCTCTCCCATGTGCATGTAACGACCGACAACGTCATCGCCAGCTCGTCAGGACAGGCGCCGGTTGGCTGTTCGAGCACCGAAACATGAACGCTCTCCAGCCGAACGCGGAAGGTGACGCAACGCGACTCCGCAGACGCTCAGGCTCCCGCAGACGTGACCCCGCCGACCGCCAAGAGCGCCGGAGCGACGCGCCGAGCCGAAGAGCCCTGGCCCCCGAACCGCTGTCGGTCCCCGGGGCCGACGAGGAAGTTGAGACATGGACCACGCGGCATCCCCTCCCGACGAACCGTCTGTCGGCCGCACGCTGGCGGTCCTGGGCCTGGCAGCGATGTCCTATGCCCTGGCGCAGACGTCCATCGCGCCGGCCCTGCCCGACATCGCCGCCTCACTGCACAGCAGGACCCAGGATGTGACCTGGGCGTTCACCGGCTTCCTGGTGTCTGCTGCGGTACTCACCCCGGTGATGGGCCGGCTGGGCGACATGTTCGGCAAGCGGCGCCTGCTTGTGGTCGTGCTGGCCCTGTTCGCCATGGGTGGGACCATGGCCGCGTCGGCCGACGGTCTGGGCCTCGTGATCGCCGGGCGGGTGGTGATGGGCGCGGGCGGCGGCATCCTCCCGCTGTGCTTCGGCATCATCCGCGACAACTTTCCCGACAAGCGACGAGCCGGCGCCCTGGGACTCGTGTCGGCCGTCGTGGGCGTCGGCGGGGGCATCGGGCTCCTGATGGGCGGCTTGCTGGTCGATCACGCCTCGTACCGCTGGATCTTCTGGACCGGCACCCTGCTGGCGCTGCTGTCGGCTGTCGCCGTGCACACGCTGCTCCCCGGGTCGGTGAACCGCACCCCGGGCCGGGTCGACCTGCCGGGCACCTTGCTGCTGGCTGTCGGCATCACCGCCCCGCTGATCGCCATCAGCCGGGCCAACGAGTGGGGCTGGAGCAGCGGCCTGGTCCTGGGACCGATCGCCGCCGGACTGGTCGTCCTGGTCATCCTGGTAGTGGTGGAGCGCCGCACGGCCGATCCGCTGATCGACATGGGCGTCCTGGGGCGGGGGCCGGTGCTGATGACCAACCTGGCGAGTCTGCTGGTCGGCTTCGGGCAGTTCGGGGTGTTCCTGCTGGTGCCCCAGCTGATCCAGACCCCGACAGCATCCGGATACGGCTTCGGGGGCGACGCGACTTTGGCGGGACTGGTCATGCTGCCCGGCTCCCTGACCATGCTGGCCGCCGGCCCGTTCTCAGGCTTCCTCAGCGCCCGCTTCGGCGGCAGAACGCCCCTCGCCCTGGGCAGCCTGATCACCGGCACCGGGCTTCTTCTCCTCGCCGTGAATCACGACTCCCAGCACGCCGTACTGGCCTTCACCACGCTCGCCTTCACCGGAATCGGCATGTCGTACGCCGCCATGCCGAACCTCATCGTCGACGCGGTCGAGCCCGCCCGGACCGGAGAGGCAACCGGCATCAACACCCTGGTGCGTGCGATCGGTGCCTCGCTCGGCACCCAGGTCATCGCCGCCGTCCTCGCCAACAGCTCCAGTGCCACGGGCCCACAGCCCACCGCCCACGCCTACACCGTGTCCTTCACCATTGCCGCCGCCGGCGTACTGGTCGCCTCCACCGTCACCCTGTTCATACCGCGGCCCCGCAACCGCCCCCAGACACCGAGCAGCCACAAGGAGACCGGCCCTCCCGGCCACGCCGAGGACACACCCTCAACACCCCGGCCCGCGCCAGAGACGGACTCACGCAATCCCTCCCCGTCCCCGGCCGACTGAGCCTGCCGCACTGTGGAGCCCCGGGCAGAAGTCTGCGCCGCGGCTTCCTGGTGTCATTGCCTTCGAACAACTGGTCCTCCCCTTCCTGACCGCGGGCTCTGCGTCCTGACTCTGGCCCGGCCGGTTGGGTTCACCCTCGGACACATTCCCGCAGTCCGGTCCCCTTCCCTGCCTCCGCATCCCCGACCTGGAGAACACGATGCCCACGCCCGCCCCGGTCGACCTGACCGAACTCAGCACGTCCCTCGGCGGTTCCCGCCGGCTGCCCGGCCATCTCGCCCACCCCGAGGGCACCGGCCCCTGGCCCGGTGTCGTCGTCGTCCACGAGGCCCTGGGAGTGGACGACGTCATGCTCCGGCAGACCGAACGTCTCGCGCAGGCCGGCTACCTGACCCTGATGCCGAACCTGTTCGCCGACGGCGGCGTCCGCCGCTGCCTGGTACCCACGATGCGCGCCGCGACGTCGGGCCGAGGCCGCGCCTGGGCAGACCTGGAAGCCGCTCGGCAGACACTGGCCGAACACCCCGACTGCACCGGACGGGTCGGTGTCATCGGCTTCTGCATGGGCGGCAGCTTCGCCCTGGTCGCGGCGGGACGAGGCACTTTCGACGCGGCCTCCGTCAACTACGGCGTCGTGCCCAAGGACGCAGAGCATGCCCTCGCCGAGTCCTGCCCGGTGGTGGCCAGCTACGGCGGTCGCGACCGCACGCTCAAAGGGGCCGCGGCCAGACTGGAGTCCGCACTGACAGCAGCCGGCGTACCTCACGACGTGAAGGAGTACCCGGCAGCCGGGCACTCCTTCCTCAACGACGCCGAGAACGCCCCGCGCCTGCTGCGCCCCCTCACCCGGATCGCGGGGATGGGACCCGAGCCGGAGTCCGCCGCCGACGCCTGGCGCCGCATCGAGACGTTCTTCGCCGAACACCTGACCGATGTGTGACCGCCCCGACCGAAGGCCGACCGGGAGACCCACGCACCGCGCTGCTTTCCTGGCGGCCGACACGGGGATTCTCTGCGCTCTGGCACTGCACACCCGTAGCCACCCGTAATACGAGGCCGACATGGCGACGCTCTTCGTCGGCGGACTGCTCACCTGCTGCTTCGCGGGTCCATGCCCGGAGAGCAAGGACCCGCCGCTCGGCCCGCACGTCGTGGTTGACTCAACGTCCCGCCCCAACCTCATCTCCAACGGAGACGAGGTTGAACGACGGGCTCAGACAATCTCTGTCTGCCCGCCGTCGACCACCAGGTTGGCACCGTTGACGAACGAGGCGTCCTCGGAGGCAAGGAAGGCGATGGCGGCAGCGATCTCCGATTCCAGACCGAGTCGCCCAGCGGGTATGAGGGGTATGACGGCCTCGGCCTGCTCGCGGTTCACCCCCGCTGCCTCGTAGGCGTGTGTGTAGACCACGCCGGGACTGATGGCATTGACTCGGATGCGTCGCTCGCGCAGCTCGTTGGCCCAGGTGCGGGCCATGGACTGCTGGGCGGACTTCATGGCGGCGTAGGCCCCGAGACCGGGGCTGCCCCGCTCCCCCTCGATGGAGCTCACCAGGACGATCGATCCGCCCTCGGGCATCAAGGGCAGTGCCTTCTGAACGGTGAATGCCACGGCTCGCAGGTTGAGGGCGTACGACGCGTCGAGCTCTTCGCCCGTGTAGGTCTCGATGGTGCCGAATGACGGTGCGCCGGCGTTGGCGACCACCACGTCCACCTGCCCGTCGGCCTCGGCAAGCGTGGCGTAGAGCCGGTCGAGATCGTCGTTGACGGTCACGTCGGCGCGGACGGCGACCGCGGCAGGGCCCAGTCGGGCGACCGCTGCGTCGAGCTCGGACTGTCGACGGCCGACGAGGTAGACGGTGGCGCCCTCGGCGACGAACCGTTCGGCGGCGCCGAGTCCCAGGCCGGTGGAGCCCCCGGTGACGACCACCGTGCGCCCCTCGAATCGCTTCATCGCGGCAACGCTGCTCTCACTCATGGTCCGGGACCAGGACGATCCGGCCTCGGAGCCCGCCCTCGGCGAGGGCCTGGTGGGCATCGGCGATCTGCTCCAGCGGATAGGTCTGGGCCACCCGCAGGCTGATCAGGCCGGCGCCCGCGTAGGCGGCCAGCTTGGCCAGGCGCTCGGCGTCGGTGTGCCAGGCCAGATTGGTCATCCGCACCTGGCGGCGTGCCATGGGCGCGGAGTTGAGCAGCGACACGAACGCACCGCCGTGGCGTACGGCGTCGGCCGTCCCGGCGGCCAGGTTGGCCGCGTCCACCGCGCCGTCCACGCCACCGGGCACCAGCTGGCGCACCGTGGGCACCAGGTCGTCGTCGCGCGAGACGAAAAGCTCCGCGCCGGCCTCCAGGACGAGCTTCTCGTCGGCCGCCCCGGCCTGGGCGATCACCCTCAGCCCCCGCAGCCGCGCAAGCTCGACCGTGAAGAGCCCCACCCCACCGGCGGCGCCCGACACCAGCAGCCACTGCCCCGGCTCCAAGGCCAACGCGTCCAGCGCCTGGTCGGCGGTGGTGGCGTTCAGCCCGACCGTGGCCAGGTGCACCAGGTCGGTGCCACTCGGCGCCGGGGCGAGTTCCCACTCTTCCAGTACGACGTACTCGGCCTGAGTCCCGAGCGGCCGGTCCAGCCGCTCCTGAGTGCCGAGGACGGCGTCCCCGACGGCGAACCTGGTGACACCCTCGCCGAGGGCAGCGACGGTGCCGGCCACATCCGTGCCGAGGCCGAACTGCGGGCGCGCTCCGGTCGCGCCGTACTGAATGTTGAGCCCCGTGCGCACGATGACGTCGGCGAAGTTGACGGTGGCGGCGGCCACCTTGACCAGGACCTCTCCGGGCCCCGGTTCGGGTGTCGCCACGTCGACGATCTCGATCGCCTCGGGGCCGCCGAACTCTCTGACTACTGCTGCACGCATCTGTCCTGTCTTCCTCTCTGGGCGTCCCGTGTGGAACCGCAGGTCCGACGTTGGTCCACCGATGAGGTTCGAGGAAGGTCCGCTGTTACCTGGGTCCAGCAGGGCCAGGCAGGTCTGCCACCAGCGGCGTACCGTCGATGGGGTGGAGACGACTATCGGTGCGTTCCTGCGAACCCGACGCGAGCGCATCACGCCTGAACAGGCGGGGCTGCCCCCCAGCCTCACCCGGCGGCGGGTACCGGGGCTGCGACGCGAGGAGGTCGCCCTGCTCGCCGGTGTCAGCCCGGACTATTACCAACGCCTGGAACAGGGGCGCACCGCGCACGTCTCCGACCAGGTCCTCAACGCCGTCGCACAGGCGCTCTCCCTCTCCGACATCGAGACCGAGCACCTTCGCAACCTGGCTCGCCCGAGTCGCCTCGGCGCCGAGGCGAGAGCCACACAACGGGCATCGGGAGTAGTGTCCGACGAGCCGCTGGTCCGGCTGCTGGAGGCCATCGGAGACGCGCCCGCACTGCTGCTCGACGCCCACCTCGACATCGTGGCGGCCAACGCCGCGGCCGAGGCCGTGTTCGCAGTAAGCAGCATGCCGCAGCCCCGCAACGCGGCGCGAGAGCTCTTCCTGCACCCCGAGGCCCGATCACGGTACGCGAACTGGGAGGCAATCGCTGCCGAGACGGTCGCGCAGTTGCGCCTGCTGACGGGACGCCGACCCGACGACGCCAAGCTGGCGACGCTGGTCGGTGAGCTGGCCATCCGCAGCGAGCCGTTTCGGCAGCTGTGGGCGACCGGCGACGTACGGGAGAAGCGGTTGGGCGTCGCCCGTATCGTGCACCCGGTCGTCGGCACGCTCGAATTCGACTACCACATGCTGACCGTGCCCGCCCGTCCCGATCGCACACTG
Source organism: Streptomyces lincolnensis (assembly GCF_021173675.1). Lineage (GTDB taxonomy): Bacteria > Actinomycetota > Actinomycetes > Streptomycetales > Streptomycetaceae > Streptomyces > Streptomyces lincolnensis_B. Next base: position 396,310 of record NZ_JAIHON010000005.1, read on the forward strand.
CTCACCTACCTGCCGCGGCTCGGCTCATCAACGGCTGAAGCCCTCGGGATGCTGCTGAGCTGGGTCGCCAACCGACCCGACACGGCCGGTCAGGACGTTTCCGCCGCAGCACCGGAGTCCGACGGGGAGGCAAGCTCGGCAACCGCCTGAGCGTCCTTGTAGTAGACGCCAAGGCGGCGGATGCGTCCGTCGGCAAAGCGATACAGCGCGTGGTTACCGCTGGTCGCCCGTTGCCCGGTCGTTCGGGAGGTGAACTCGGCGTCGAAGTCTCGAACAGGGACGGCGTTCAACTGATCAAGCCTGTCGAACGTAAACGGAAGGCTTCTGAGACACCCGGGCCTGGTTCATCCACTCTGTTTCTGGCGGACTTTCATCGTCCTGGGACGGGTTCAAGGGGATGGAAGTCGCTCCGGTAATAGAGGGTTGGGGTGCCCTCGGCGCGGCGAACGTTGTCGACGCGGCCGAGAAGGATCGCGTGGTCGCCAGCCGGGTGGATCTCGTAGGTGCTGCATTCGAGGGTGACAGCGGCGCCGTCGAGCATGGGAAGTCCGTGCTCGTTGGCGACGAAGCCGGGATGGGCGAACTTGTCGGCACCCCGGGTGGCGAACTGCAGGGCGAGTTCGGTGTGCTCGTCGGTGATGACGTGGACGAGCCAGCGTTCGGCGCTGGTGAAGGCGGGGTGGCATTCGGCGCTGGCCGCCAGGCACACCAGGATCAGCGGGGGTTCCATGGAGACCGAGCAGAACGAGGTCGCCGTGAAGCCGCGCCACTGCCCGGCATCGTCGACGGTGGTGACGATAGTGACGCCGGAAGGGAAAGAGGCCATGGCCTCCCGAAAGCGGCGAGTTTCAGTGCTGATGATGTCTGTCATAAGAGCGTTCGCTCCCACCTGCGTGATGAAGATCGAGCCTCGTGCGCGTGGTGCGCAGGAAGGCGATGGGGTTCGGGTTGCGGGCTCAGGTCGAGGTGGCGCCGTCGAAGGCGACTCCCGGCGGCGCTCCGGCAGTTACGGAGTCGGCCAACCGACCGCGATCGACAAGGCGTGCGAGGTGGCTTGGACAGGTCCGGGCTCAGCGTTGCGGATGCGGATCGCATGTCCTGGTGAAGTTGCTGAGCCCGGACGAGCCCACGCCGATGAAGGCTGTGTCGGCCTCAGAGCACGCAGCCGATGTGCGCTTTGGTGAACGGCAGTTCCACCGGGGCTCCGAAGAGCGTGGTGGCGTACAGGCCGGCATGGTTCTCGTAGATCCCGATGGGGTGGTTGCGCATACCCATCAGGTCGCGCAGGTAGTGCTGGAACAGCTTGTCGCTGCCGAGTACGGCACCACCGCCGATCTCGAACACCTTGGTGACTGCGGCAAGGCACTGGCCGATGGCCTGGGACGCCTCGAACCGGGCCTGGACGCGCGTCTCGCCAGAGATCGGCGTGCCCGCGACGACGTCGGCATAGATGGGGCCCCAGGTGCGCGGGATGCGCGCACGCGTGTCCCTGACCAGGGTCACAGCCTCGGCCAGGCGCGTGTGGAGGGCCGCGTTCTGCGTAGCCGCCGCGCCGGTCACGGCCGACACGCGGCGCCTGTTGTCGTCGATGAAGGCGTCGAGCGCGCCGGTCGCGGCGCCGATCGCGCAGGACGCGATGTTGTAGGCCCACATCGACATCCAGGGCAGGTCGAAGATCGGGCCGGTGTTGACGGCCTTGCCCGGCTCGGTGTGGTGGTAGAGCGCGTCGACGGTCAGGGTCCGGTACTCCGGGACGACGGCGTCGACCGTGACGTCCTTGCTGCCGGATCCCTGGAGTCCCGCGACCTGCCAACTGTCCTGGTCGATCTCGTAGTCGAACGCGGGCAGGAGGAACGTCCGGAACTCGGGGCCGTCGCCCTCGTCCGGGATGACGCCTCCGAGGAGGACCCACTGGGCGTGGTCGACTCCGCTGAGGAACCTCCACCGCCCTGTGAGCCGGAACCCGCCCTCGACACGCTCCACCTTGCCGGTGGCAGCGAGGGAGGAAGCGGCGCGGGCGTCCGGGTTCTCGCCCCAGACATCCTGCTGGGCCTGCTGGGAGAACAGCCCGAGGTACCAGGCGTGCCCGCCCAGCAGTGCGGCGACCCAGCTGCCGGCCGGACACGCCGAACCAAGCCGGGCCAGCCCCTCCTCCCAGGTCGACGGGTCGACCTCGAGCCCGCCCCACTGCCGGGGCTGCACCGCGCGGAAGACACCGACATCCGCCATCGCCCGGATGCTCTCGTCGGACATGCGCCGGAGTTCGGCGGCCTTGAGCGTGTTCGTCCTCAGCAGCGGCAGGATGCCGTCGATGCGCTCCAGGTAGCGCGCGGATTCGGCGGGCGGCCGGGGCGCGTCGGCTTCGGCAGCCCGGGAGGGCTGGAGAACGTCGGCGTGGGGGGATCGTGACACGGTTCATCTCTCCTCAGCACGTACTTACTTAGGCTTGCCTTGCCTCAGTAGTACGCTACAGTTTCGTACTATGCAATCCCAAACGAAGATCAGAGAACGCGAGCGCCACATCCTCAATGTGGCCGTGGAACTGCTCAGCGAGGTCGGATTCGACCGTCTGACGTTCGACGCCATGGCGGCCAGGGCCGGCGTGTCCAAGACGACCCTCTACCGACGCTGGCCGACCAAGCACGAACTGGTCATCGACGCCGTACGCCGCCGGGTGGACTTCTCCTTCACGGTGCCCGACCAGGGCAGTTTCCGCGCCGACGTCTTCGAAGCCCTGCGGCTGGTCAGTAACTGGCTCAAGCGGGACGGCGCGATGCTGCGCAACCTCGTGGACGCCATCCGTCGTGACGCGGACCTGCGCGAAGCGACCGAACGTCAGCTCGCCCAGCCCCTCGACGGGATGTGGGAACAGGTCATCGACCGGGCCCAGGGCCGCAGTGAACTGCGTACCGATACGGACCCGTCCTGGCTCAGCGAGCTGGCACAGGGCGTGCTGCTCAACCGGACTCTCGTGGCGGACGTCCCCGTCACCGACGCGTTCCTCGAACGCCTGACGGACGAAATCCTCCTCCCCGCCTTCACACACCCCGCCTGACCCATTCCACCGGGAGATCCGGCATGCCCCGACACAAGTCACCGACCCGGCGCAGGATGCACCGCGCCGAGGTCACCCGCATCGAACGCACCAGCCCCAGCTTCATCACCCTCACCCTCCACGGCCCCGACCTGGCCGACTTCGAGCCCATGGGTGTCGACCAGTCGTGCCGGTTCTTCTTCCGCCGCGACGGCCAGCGGGAACTGGCCATGCCGACCGCCTCGCACAACGGCTGGCTGGCCCAGTTCCTGCTCATGCGGCCGGCCGTCCGCCCCTGGGTCCGTCTCTACACCGTGCGCGCGTTCCGTCCCGAAGCATGCGAAATGGACATCGAGTTCGTGCTGCACGGCGACCACGCCGATTCGGGCCCCGCCTCCGCGTTCACCCTGCATGCCCGCCCCGGAGACCCTGTCGGACTGTTTCCCGAAGCCATCGGATACCTCCCCACGGCACAGTCCCAGCTGCTCGTCGGCGACGAGAGCGCAGTACCGGCCCTCCTGTCCATCCTGGAACAGTCACCCCCCGATCTCATCGGCGACGCCTACATCGAAGTCCCCACCCGCAGGGACATCCGACCGGTCGCGGCACCCGCCGGAGTCACCGTCCACTGGTTGCCCCGCGACGACCACACCGCGGTCCCCGGACAGCTGGCCCTGAAAACGGTCACGTCCTCCTGGAAGGTCCCCCCGGATCAGCGCATCTACTGCTGGGTGGCGGGCGAGAGCGGACTTCCCACAGGCCTACGGCGCTACCTGGTCAAGGAACAGGGCGTCCCGAAGTCCGACGTCTCCTTCCTCGGCTACTGGCGGCACGGCAAGAGCAGCCACGGCTGAGAGGGATCGGCCCCAGTTCTTCCTCTCCATGTCTGTACGGCAGTTCAAGAAACGGAGCATCGTGAACCTCAATCTCACCTCGAAGACAGCGGTCGTCACCGGCGCCGGCCGCGGCATCGGACTGGCCATCGTCCGCACCCTGATCACCGAAGGCGTCCGCGTCCTGGGTGCCGCCCGCACCATCACACCTGAACTGAAGGAAACCGGTGCGCTCACGTTCTCGGCGGACCTGGGCACCGCCGACGGCGTCACCGCCCTGATCGACAGCGCCCTCGCAGAACTGGGCGGCATCGATCTGCTGGTGAACAACGTCGGAGGCGGAGAGACCGTCCCCGGGTTCCTCGAAACCGATGACGCCCAGTGGTCCCGCTTCCTCGACCTCAACCTGCTCAGCACCGTCCGAGCCACCCGGGCCGCGCTGCCCAGCCTGATCGAACGCCGCGGCGCGATCGTCAACATCTCGTCCGTCGTGGCCCGGCAACCCGGCTCGGGTCCGGCCCCGTACGGTGCGGCCAAGGCGGCGCTGACCTCACTCGGGAAGTCCCTGGCCGAAGAGTTCGGCCCCCAGGGTGTGCGCGTCAACACCGTCACCCCCGGGGTGACCCGCACCTCCATGCTCGACCAGCAGGCAGAGCTCCTTCAGCAGATGCCGCAGGCCCTGAACATCACCAGCGGTCGCGTCAACGAGCCCGCCGAAGTCGCGGCCCTGATCGCATTCCTCCTCTCCGACGTCGCCGGCAACATCCTCGGCGCCGACTACGTCATCGACGGCGGCATGGTCAAAGCCCTCTGATCCTCCGTCACCAACTTCGCGTCCCGAACTGCCCCTCACTTAGCACCACTCCACCTGGAGCCTCGTCATGTCCCAAACCTCCGACAACACGCTTGGAACAGCCAGAGCGTCCGCCCTCCCGCCCGTCAACTCATCACATCGCCATCGCTGGTGGATCCTCACCGTCATCTGCGCGGCCCAGCTCATGGTGGTCCTGGACGCGACCATCGTGAACATCGCCCTCCCCTCGGCACAGCAGGACCTGGGCTTCTCCGACGGCAACCGGCAGTGGGTCGTCACCGCCTACGCGCTCGCCTTCGGTAGCCTGCTCCTGCTCGGCGGCCGCATCGCCGACCTCTTCGGCCGCAAAGCGACCTTCCTGGCCGGGCTGGTCGGCTTCGGCGGAGCATCCGCCCTGGGAGGTGCCGCGACCAGCTTCGAGATGCTCGTCGTCGCGCGAGCCGGGCAGGGCCTGTTCGGTGCCCTGCTCGCCCCGGCCGCACTGTCCCTGCTGACCACGACCTTCACCGACGCCAAGGAACGCGCCAAGGCGTTCGGCGTCTTCGGCGCCATCGCCGGGGCCGGCGGCGCCGTCGGCCTGCTGCTCGGCGGCCTGCTCACCGAGTACATGGACTGGCGCTGGACCCTCTACGTCAACCTCGCCTTCGCCGCCGTGGCCTTCGTCGGCGGCGTGATCCTGCTGCAGCGCACCACCCGCGACAAGAGCGCCACCATCGACATCCCCGGTGCCGTACTCGTCAGCGCCGGCCTGTTCGCCCTGGTCTACGGCTTCTCCAACGCCGAGACCCACGATTGGAGTTCTGCGGCCACCTGGGGCTTCCTGACCGGCGGTGTCGTCCTGCTCGGCGTGTTCGCCTGGTGGCAGACCCGCTCCACCCACCCCCTGCTGCCCCTGCGCGTCCTGCTCGACCGCAACCGCGGCGCCTCCTTCCTCACCATCCTGATCACCGCTATCGGCATCTACGGCGTCTTCCTCTTCCTCACCTACTACCTGCAGCAGAGCCTCGGCTACACCCCCATCAAGACCGGACTGGCCTTCCTGCCTCTGGTAATCGGACTCGGCGCCGCAGCGTCCCTCGCCTCCACCGTGCTGATCCCCCGCATCGGCCCCAAGGCAACCGTGCCGCTGGGCATGGGCACCTCCGTCGCCGCCATGGTCTGGCTGACCACTCTCGACCTCCACAGCAGCTACCCGACCGACATCATGCTCCCGCTGCTCGTCGCCGGACTCGGCCTCGGCCTGCTCATCGCCCCGGGACTGGCCCTGGCCACCGCCGGCGTGGGAGCCGAGGACTCCGGTGCCGCCTCCGCCGCCGTCAACACCATGCAGCAGGTCGGCGGCTCCCTGGGAACCGCACTTCTCAACACCCTCGCCACCAGCGCCGCCACCGACTACCTCGACGGCCACGACCCCAAGGACCCCGCTGTCCTCGCCCAGTCCAGCCTGGAGGCCTACTCCACCGCCTATTGGTGGTCCGCCGCCTTCTTCACGGCCGGCCTGATCGTCACCGCCGTCCTCTACCGGCGTGGCGTACCGGCCACCGACACCGACGCGGCCCCCGTCGTGCACATGTGAGGGTCCTGCTCAGGGACGGCGCCCATCGTTCGATTCGCCGGCCCCACCCAGCCTGGCGAGCGCCCTGTCTCGTACGGGGCTGGGTGCGACTCCTTCGCCCGGCGCTGCACCCGGACGCCGGAGACACCCACAGCAAGGCCCGCATGCGGGTGAGGGAACTGATTCCAGAGCGACGACCAGCCATGTGGACGTGAGAACCCGTGACGTGACGCCACGCCTCCTCGGACATCGCTACGACGCGCTCGGCACCGTCCACGGCGGCGTTCTGGCAACCTCGCCGACAATCCGCTGGGCGCTTCACCCGCTTCCCCGCCGGAACCGGCTACACCACGCAGGCCTCACCATCACCTTCCCGCGCCCGGTCAGCATCGACACGAGCCGCATCCGCTGCGAAGCCACCCCAGTGCATGTCGGCCGGCGCACCGCGCACGCGACCGCCGCCATCGCCGATCCCGCCGGCAGACTGCTCGCCCACGCAACCACCACCTGCCCGATCTTCCCGGCTTGCGGCCGGCAGCCTGCGCGCACCAGCCACCACGCTGCCCACGTCAGCCCGACCGCCTGATCCATCACTGACCAACAGTCAGTCACGGTTACCGCCGCAAGTCGACCAGCACTTCCTTCCCCTTTCATCACCTGCACCAAAGGGGCCACACGAGAGGGTCGAGCAACCCACCTGGGCCGTTTCCTCTTCGGGCAGTTCCCTTGGCCCTCGGTCACCGCCGGGAAGCTCTCTCAACAGCGACAGGCTCCACAGCACAGACAGCAGCCGACGTCGCCCTACCCGCGTCCCCACACCCGCCGCGCCGGTATCAGCACTGCTTCCGCCGCCGACCCGGTACCCAGCTGACCGCCCTGTAGATGGCTGCCCCAGCCGCGCAACCGTCAAATGGGACAACGAATCGATCTCGAGACACCGTCGGTCTGGACACATCTGCGCCATCCCGGCCCCTGGGTCTTGGCATCGCCCCTCAGGGCAGCCGCCCGGACCACGAGCGACAACCCTCGCGCGGTGACCGTGGCCGTCTCCCGACACCCAAGGTCACCGGGCAGCACTTCCGGATCCTCATGTCCAGCCAGCGTCCAGAATTCGACGTCCAGACGCTTGCGCAGCCCACCCACGACACCATCCTCCAGCCGTGGGCTGATACGTCTGTGCAGGTCAGAGTGACGTCAACTAACTCTGTTGGCAGCGGAGCCGAACTCACGAGCAGCGGATTCAGCCCCGTAAACCAACGCCCTGAATCCGCACCCCAGATGAGACGTTTCCGCAGGTCACAGGGGTGCGCAGTGGGGCGGGTGGGACTCGAACCCACGGCCGACGGATTATGAGTCCGCTGCTCTAACCGGCTGAGCTACCGCCCCATAGCGGCGTGTCGCGTACATGTGTGCGCGCCGTCTGCCGCAGCATAGCCGCTCATACGATCTCCTGCTTCGGGTGGTCGACTTCGCACGGCGTGCACGACCTTGAGGACTGCACCCCGTCGCGCGCGGTTCCGCCGGACACGAAAAAGGACCCTCAAGGGGTCCTCGTTCGTCCTGCTCTCCCGACTGGACTCGAACCAGTAACCTGCCGGTTAACAGCCGGCTGCTCTGCCAATTGAGCTACGGAAGATCGAAGCTCCCCCGACTGGACTCGAACCAGTAACCTGCCGGTTAACAGCCGGCTGCTCTGCCAATTGAGCTACGGAGGATCGCCTCGTCGCATCGAACGTACCTCCCTGGGTATTCGCCAGGGGGCGGGCGTTCGCTGCGACACATACATTAGCGCAAGCAGGGGGGTGCTCCGCCAATCGGTTCCCCCCGGCACCGACGCCGCACCGCAGACCTACGCAAGGAAAGGGTGACCGCCATGCGCTACAAGCTCACGTTCGTGGTGGGGCTGGCTCTGGGGTACGTGCTGGGCACGCGTGCCGGGCGCGAGCGCTACGAGCAGCTGAAGAAGTCCGCACGCCAGGTCGCGCAGAACCCCGCCGTCCGCAACACCGCCGAGTCCGCCGCCCAGCAGGGCCGCCAGTTCGCCGGCAAGGCCTACCACTCGGTCACGGAGAAAGTCGGCGACCGAGTCCCCGACTCCGTCACCCAACGCGTCCGCAACCTCCGCGAACGCAACACCAACGGCACGGCAGGCGACGACTGGGGCACCAGCAACACCTAGCGGTACTCCTCACACACCGGCCAAGCCCCCAACCTCAGGGGCGCGGGGCTGTATCGATGTGCGGCTCCGCCGCGTGGGCGCGACCAGCCACAACGGACCCACACCCGAAGCACCACCCGCACCCCAACGACGCCCACGGCCCAAGCAAGCGCAGCGCTACGGCAGAATTCGAGCCATGGGGATAGTCGCCGGGTTGGACAGTGCACCCGATTTCACTCGCATCGTGGTCTGCGACACGGACACGGGTGCCGTGCTCAGGCAGGGGTACGCACCGCATCCGATCGAGGGCGCCGAAGGCACCGCGCGGCCTTCGGACGTCGACCCGCAGGCCTGGCTGCTGTCCCTGGGCGAGGCCGCGGGCGGCGGGCTGCTGGAAGGCGTGCAGGCGATCGGGGTCTCGGCCCAGCAGAACGCCCTCGTGCCGCTGGACGCGCAGGGCAACACCGTGCGCCCGGCGATGGTCGGCGGGGACAAGCGGGCGCAGGTCGCGGCCGCCGATCTGGTGGACGCGCTCGGCGGGCGCGAGGCATGGGCGCAGGCGGTGGGGTGTGTTCCGCAGGCCGCGCAGCCGGTGACCAAGCTGCGCTGGCTGGCCAAGACCGAGCCGGAGGCCGCGCAGCGCACCGCCGTGCTGCTCCAGGCGCACGACTGGCTGGTGTGGCAGCTGCTCGGGCGGCCGGTCCGGCGGACCACCGACCGGGGCGGCGCCTCGGGGACCGGGTACTGGTCGGCGGCGACCGGCGGCTACCGCCCGGACCTGGTCGAGCTGGCGCTCGGGCGGCAGGCGATGCTGCCCGAGGTGATCGGCCCCTCGGACGCCTCCGGTACGACACCGGAGGGGCTGCTGATCTCGGCGGGCACCGGCGAGACGATGGCCGCCGCGTTCGGGCTGGGGATCGGGCTCGGCGACGCCGTGGTGTCGCTCGGGGCCTCCGGGTCCGTGATGGCCGTGCATCCCGAGGCGCTGGTGGACCAGAGCGGGATGATCACCTCCCTGGCGGACGCGACCGGCATGCACCTGCCGGTCGTGACCACGCTGAACGCCGTACGGACCCTGCGCGGGGCGGCCGAGATGCTCGGGGTGAGTGATCTGCAGGGGCTGTCCGACCTGGCGATGAAGTCGACGCCGGGGGCGCACGGGCTGGTACTGCTGCCCTATCTGGAGGGTGAGCGCACCCCCCATCTGCCGCACACCGCGGGCTCCCTGGTCGGGCTCAGGCGGGAGTCGATGAAGCCGGAGCATCTGGCGCGGGCCGCGTTCGAGGGCATGCTGTGCGGGCTCGCGGACGCGCTGGACGTGCTGCGCGGCCGGGGCGTGGAGGTGCGGCGGATCTTCCTGCTGGGGGCCGCCGCCGAGCTGCCCGCCGTGCAGGCCGCGGCGCCCGCGCTGTTCGGGACGCAGGTCGTCGTACCGCAGCCGGCGGACTACGCGGCGATCGGTGCCGCCCGGCAGGCCGCTTGGGCGCTGGGGGTCTCGCAGGGCATGCTCGACCCGCGCACCCCGCCGGCCTGGCAGGGCGCGGCGGCGCAGGTCCTGGAGCCGGGCGAGGAACTGGCGGTGGGGCAGGCGGTGCGCCAGCAGTTCGTGTCGGTCCGGGAGCAGACCCACCCGGGGGCGTTCCGCGTGTAGCCGCCGCCCGCCCGGGTGTTCCGGGCGAAGCGGAATGTGAGACGCCGGTAGGAATCCGCGCCCAGAAGGACCCGTAAGGCCGTACGAAGCACTGCTCTCGGCTTAATCGGTTGAGGTAACGCGGGTGGAGTGTCCGACGATAGGGGCCAGGGGCAACCAATGGCCCCGTCGTCGACTCCGAGAGACGTAGCGTGCTCATACGACTTCTGCGGACCTATCTCAGGCCCTACAAGAAACCCATCTGGCTGCTGGTGCTGCTCCAGTTCCTCCAGACCTGCGCCACGCTGTATCTGCCCACGCTCAACGCGGACATCATCGACAACGGCGTCGTGAACGGGGACACCGGCTACATCCTCGGCTACGGCGCCCTGATGATCGGCATCTCCCTGGTGCAGGTCGTGTGCAACATCGGTGCCGTGTACTACGGCGCCAGGACCGCCTCGGCGGTCGGCCGGGACCTGCGGGCGGCCGTCTTCGACCGGGTGCAGTCCTTCTCGGCGCGCGAGGTGGGCCAGTTCGGCGCGCCCTCGCTGATCACCCGTACGACCAATGACGTGCAGCAGGTTCAGATGCTGGCCCTGATGACGTTCACCCTGTTGGTGTCGGCGCCCATCATGTGCGTGGGCGGCATCGTGCTGGCGCTCGGCCTGGACGTGCCGCTGTCCGCGGTGCTGGTGGCCGTGGTGCCGACGCTGGGCATCTGCGTGACGTTGATCGTACGGCGGCTGCGCCCGCTGTTCCGGTCCATGCAGGTGAAGCTGGACACCGTGAACCGGGTGCTGCGCGAGCAGATCACCGGCAACCGGGTGATCCGCGCCTTCGTGCGGGACGGCTACGAGGAGGAGCGCTTCCGGAAGTCCAACACCGACCTCACCGACGTCGCGCTGAAGACCGGCAACCTGCTCGCGCTGATGTTCCCGATCGTCATGACGGTGGTGAACCTGTCGTCGATCGCGGTGGTGTGGTTCGGTGCCCACCGGATCGACAGCGGCGGGATGCAGATCGGTGGTCTGACCGCGTTCCTCGCCTATCTGATGCAGATCGTCATGTCCGTGATGATGGCCACCTTCATGTTCATGATGGTGCCGCGCGCGGAGGTGTGCGCCGAGCGCATCCAGGAGGTGCTGGACACCTCGTCGTCCGTGGTGCCGCCGGTGGCGCCGGTCCGGGAGCTGCGGCGGCACGGGCATCTGGAGATCCGCGGGGCCGGGTTCTGCTATCCGGGTGCCGAGGAGCCGGTGCTCAAGGCGATCGACCTGGTGGCCCGGCCCGGTGAGGTGACCGCCGTGATCGGCTCGACCGGCAGCGGCAAGTCCACCCTCCTCGGGCTGGTGCCCCGGCTGTTCGACGCGACCGACGGCGAGGTGCTCGTCGACGGGGTGCCGGTGGCGGACGTCGACCCCGAGCTGCTGGCGAAGACCGTCGGACTCGTCCCGCAGAAGCCGTACCTGTTCGCGGGCACGGTGGCGACCAATCTGCGCTACGGCAATCCCGACGCCACCGACGAGGAGCTGTGGCACGCGCTGGAAGTGGCGCAGGCCAAGGGCTTCGTCAGCGGGCTGGAGAACGGCCTCGACTCGCCCGTCGCGCAGGGCGGCACCAACGTCTCCGGCGGTCAGCGGCAGCGGCTCGCGATCGCCCGGACGCTCGTGCAGCGCCCGGAGATCTACCTCTTCGACGACTCCTTCTCCGCCCTGGACTACGCGACCGACGCGGCCCTGAGGGCGGCGCTGGCCGCCGAGACCTCGGAGGCGACCGTCGTGATCGTCGCCCAGCGGGTGGCCACCATCCGGGACGCCGACCGGATCGTCGTCCTCGACGAGGGCCGGGTCGTCGGCACCGGCAGCCACCACGAACTGATGGCGGACAACGAGACCTACCGGGAGATCGTGCTCTCCCAGCTCACGGAAGCGGAGGCCGCCTGATGGCCGGGCCCATGGGGCGCATGATGGCGGGCACCGGCCCGGAGAACCGCTCGCTGGACTTCAAGGTGTCCGGCAAACGGCTGCTCACCCACTTCCGGCCGGAGCGGTTCACCCTCTACGCGATGCTGGTCTGCGTGGTGCTGAGCGTCGGCCTGAACGTGATCGGGCCGAAGATCCTCGGCAAGGCCACCGACCTGGTCTTCGCGGGCATCGTCGGACGGCAGATGCCGGAGGGTGCCAGCAAGGAGCAGGTCCTCGAATCCATGCGCGAGCGCGGCGACGGCTCCGCCGCGGACATGCTCAGGAGCACCGACTTCACGCCCGGCAAGGGCATCGACTTCACCGCCGTAGGACATGTCCTGCTGTTCGCGCTCGGGGTGTTCCTCGTCGCCGGGCTGTTGATGGCGGTGGCGACGCGGCTGGTCAACCGGGCCGTCAACCGCACGATGTTCCGGATGCGGGAGGACGTGCAGACGAAGCTGTCGCGGCTGCCGCTGTCGTACTTCGACAAGCGCCAGCGCGGCGAGGTGCTGTCCCGGGCGACCAACGACATCGACAACATCGGCCAGACCCTCCAGCAGTCGCTGGGCCAGCTCATCAACTCGCTGCTGACGATCATCGGCGTGCTCGCGGTGATGTTCTGGGTCTCCTGGCTGCTCGCCCTGGTCGCGCTGGTCACCGTGCCGCTGTCGGCGGTCGTCGCGACGCGGGTCGGCAAGCGGTCGCAGCCGCACTTCGTGCAGCAGTGGCGTTCGACCGGGAAGCTCAACGCCCACATCGAGGAGATGTACACCGGGCACACGCTGGTGAAGGTGTTCGGGCGCCAGGAGGAGTCGGCCGCGCAGTTCGCCGAGCAGAACGAGGCGCTGTACGAGGCGGGCTTCAGGGCGCAGTTCAACAGCGGGGTGATGCAGCCGCTGATGATGTTCGTGTCGAACATCAACTACGTGCTGGTGGCCGTCGTCGGCGGCCTGCGGGTCGCGTCGGGGTCGCTGTCGATCGGTGACGTGCAGGCCTTCATCCAGTACTCCCGCCAGTTCTCGATGCCGCTGACCCAGGTCGCGTCCATGGCGAACCTCGTGCAGTCGGGCGTCGCCTCCGCCGAGCGGATCTTCGAACTCCTCGACGCGGAGGAGCAGCAGGCGGATCCGGTGCCGGGCGTGCGGCCCGAGGAACTGCGCGGGCGGGTGGCGCTGGAGCACGTCTCCTTCCGCTACGACCCCGACAAGCCGCTCATCGAGGACCTCTCCCTGACGGTGGAGCCGGGACACACGGTCGCGATCGTCGGCCCGACGGGCGCCGGCAAGACCACCCTCGTGAACCTCCTCATGCGGTTCTACGACGTCTCCGGCGGGCGTATCACCCTCGACGGCGTCGACGTCGCGAAGATGTCCCGGGACGAACTGCGCGCCGGGATCGGCATGGTCCTCCAGGACACCTGGCTGTTCGGCGGCACGATCGCGGAGAACATCGCGTACGGGGCCTCCCGGGAGGTGACCCGGGGCGAGATCGAGGAGGCCGCGCGGGCCGCCCACGCCGACCGCTTCATCCGCACCCTGCCCGACGGCTACGACACCGTCATCGACGACGAGGGCAGCGGGGTGAGCGCGGGCGAGAAGCAGCTCATCACCATCGCGCGGGCCTTCCTGTCCGACCCGGTGATCCTGGTCCTGGACGAGGCGACGTCGTCCGTGGACACGCGTACGGAGGTGTTGATCCAGAAGGCGATGGCCAAACTCGCGCACGGGCGCACGTCGTTCGTCATCGCACACCGGCTCTCGACGATCCGGGACGCGGACACGATCCTGGTGATGGAGAACGGGGCGATCGTGGAACAGGGCACGCACACGGACCTGCTGACGGCCGACGGGGCGTACGCACGGCTGTACCAGGCGCAGTTCGCGCAGGCGGTGGCGGAGGTGGACTGAGGGTTGTCTGCCGGGTGCGGCCCGGTGGGTGCTGGTCGCGCCCACGCGGCGAAGCCGCAAATCGATACAGCCCCGCGCCCCTAGGTGGGGTGCAGCTGGGCGGACGTGACTGCACCGACCTCAGGGGCGCGGGGAACTGCGCGACCAGCCCCCACAACCGCACCCGGCATCAGTCCAGATAACCCCGCAGCTGGTCCGCGAAGGCGTGGTCCCGGAGCTTGTTCAGCGTCTTGGACTCGATCTGCCTTATCCGCTCCCGCGTGACGCCGAAGATCCGTCCGATCTCCTCCAGGGTGCGGGGGCGGCCGTCGGCGAGGCCGTACCGGAGTTGGACGACCTTCCGTTCCCGCTCCCCCAGGGTCGACAGCACCGCTTCCAGGTGCTCCCTGAGCAGCAGGAACGCCGCCGACTCGACGGGGGACGCCGCGTCGCCGTCCTCGATGAGGTCACCGAGGGCGACGTCGTCCTCCTCGCCGACGGGCGCGTGCAACGACACCGGCTCCTGGGCCAGCCGCAGGACCTCGCTCACGCGTTCCGGCGCGAGGTCGAGGTGGGCGGCGACCTCGTCCGGCGTGGGTTCGTACCCGCGTTCCTGGAGCATCCGCCGCTGCACCCGCACCACGCGGTTGATCAGCTCGACGACGTGGACCGGGACGCGGATCGTCCGGGCCTGGTCGGCGAGGGCCCGGGACATGGCCTGGCGGATCCACCAGGTGGCGTAGGTCGAGAACTTGTAGCCGCGGGCGTAGTCGAACTTCTCGACGGCCCGGATGAGGCCGAGGTTGCCCTCCTGGACCAGGTCGAGCATGGTCAGGCCGCGGCCGACGTACCGTTTGGCGACGGAGACGACGAGCCGCAGGTTGGCCTCGATGAGGCGGCGCTTGGCCATCCGGCCCATCACGACCAGCCGGTCGAGGTCCAGGGCCAACTGGCTGTCCAGGTCGGGGGTGTTGCTCAACTTCTCCTCGGCGAAGAGTCCGGCCTCCACCCGACGGGCGAGCTCGACCTCCTCGGCCGCGGTGAGCAGCGGGATGCGGCCGATCTCGCGCAGGTACTGGCGGAACAGGTCCGAGGAGGGGCTGCCGGTGTCGGCGCGGGCGCGCACGGGTTCCACCGGCTCGGGAGCCTCGGTCTCCAGCGCCTCGGCGGGCGGCTCGGCCGGCTCGGGCGAGGCCTCGGGCTCCGCTTCGGGATGGTGCGCGACACGGTTCTGCGGGGGGACCGCGACCAGTACGTCGGTCTCGGCGTCCGGCTCTGTGCTGTCCGCGCCGGCGGCGGTCCTGCTGTCGGTCTGTGTCAGGGTCTGGGTCTGCACGGGGGCGACCTCCAGGATGATCGCTGCTGAGGTGTGCGGCAGCGCTGCTTCGGGGGCGGAGTCGGCGGCCTCGCCGCTGTCCGTCCCGTACGCGATGAGCGGAACCGCGGGGGTGTGGGACCCGCTGGGGACGGATCGGCCGCGCTCCGAGGACTCAGGCACCGGAACCCAGTGTGGAGTACGACACATCACCGCCACGAGGGGCGTGCGGTGACTTTTTGAGTCCGGTCCGTGACCGCGTGGTTACCGTCACCAAAAACCCGGATGCTCGTCCCGGCCCTGATCTGCTGTGTGGTCGACCACGGCCGGCCTGGTCGCGTCTCCGGCCGCGGGCTCACCTGTCGGGTCCCCGGTCGGGCGCGAGGAAATCCCTCCGGGCCCGACAAGTCGCAACCCGGCGCCCCCGCCCTGCCCGCAGGGGTCAGAGCGCCGCGGTGCCGAGTTCGCGGAGGGCCTGGCCGTACTGCTGGAGGGTCCAGAGTTCGTTCTGGACGGCGGCGAGGTGGGCCGGGTCGCCGGAGGTGCCGAGGCGGATGAGGGTGCCCTGGATTTCCTGGATGCGGCGGTCGACGGCGCGGCGGCGGACGGTGACCAGCTGGTCGCCCGCGTAGTTCTCGTCGACCGTCTTGCGCATGATCGCCTCGACGGCCAGCTCCGTGACCATCGCGCGGACCGCGTCGTCGGGGGCGGCCTCGCGGACGCGGACGAGGTAGTCCTGGGCGTCCTGGACGCCGTACTCGGCGCCGCCCGCGTCCATGATGGCCTGGCGTACGGCGGCGTAGGGCGGGGCGGTGAACTCGTCGATGCCGTACGCGTCGAAGGCCGGGGAGACCAGCTCGGGGCGCTGGAGGGCGAGCTTGAGCAGTTCGCGTTCGGTGGCGTAGACGGGGTTGCGCAGGGTGAGGGCGGGGCCGGTGACGGCGGGGCGGTGGGCCGCGTCGTACGACGGCTGCTGCGGGCCGCGGCCCGCCGGGGCCGGGCCCCTGCCGCCGCGGTCGCGGGCCCAACGGGCCAGTTGGGCCACGCGTTTGACCACGAACTGGGTGTCGAGGATGCCGAGCATGCCGGCGAGCTGGACGGCGACCTCGTGCTGGGCGCCGGAGTTCTTGATGCGGGCGACGATGGGGGCGGCCTCGTCCAGGGCGGCGGCGCGGCCGGCCGGGGTGTCCAGGTCGTAGCGGACGACGATCTGGCGGAGGGCGAACTCGAAGAGCGGGGTGCGGGGTTCGACCAGGTCGGCGACCGCCTCGTCGCCCTTGTTCAGGCGCAGGTCGCAGGGGTCCATGCCGTCGGGGGCGATGGCGATGTACGTCTCGGCGGCGAACTTCTGGTCGTCCTCGAAGGCGCGCAGCGCGGCCTTCTGGCCGGCCGCGTCGCCGTCGAAGGTGAAGATCACGCGGGCCGAGCCGTTGTCCATCAGCAGCCGGCGGAGGATCTTGATGTGGTCGGTGCCGAAGGCGGTGCCGCAGGTCGCGATGGCCGTGGTCACTCCGGCGAGGTGGCAGGCCATGACGTCGGTGTAGCCCTCGACCACGACCGCGCGGCTGGACTTGGCGATGTCCTTCTTCGCGAGGTCGATGCCGTAGAGGACCTGCGACTTCTTGTAGATCGCGGTCTCGGGCGTGTTGAGGTACTTGGGGCCGTTGTCCGCCTCGTAGAGCTTGCGGGCGCCGAAGCCGACGACCTCGCCGCCGATGTCGCGGATGGGCCACATCAGGCGGCCGCGGAAGCGGTCGATGGGGCCGCGGCGGCCCTCCTGCGACAACCCCGACAGCAGGAGTTCCTTGTCGGTGAAGCCCTTGCCTCGCAGGTAGCGGGTGAGGTGGTCCCAGCCCTGGGGGCTGTAGCCGACGGAGAAGTGCTGGGCGGCGCCCTGGTCGAAGCCGCGCTCGGCGAGGAACTGGCGGCCGGTGTCGGCCTCCGGGCTCATCGCGAGCTGTTCCATGTACCAGTCGGCGGCGATCTTGTGTGCCTCGACCAGCCGGATGCGCTCGCCGCGCTGGTGGGAGGGGTTGTAGCCGCCCTCCTCGTACCGCAGGGTGATGCCGGCCTGGGCGGCCAGGCGCTCGACCACCTCGGAGAAGGAGAGGTGGTCGACCTTCATCACGAACGTGATGGTGTCGCCGCCCTCCTGGCAGCCGAAGCAGTGGAAGAGTCCCTTGCTCGGGCTGACCTGGAAGGACGGCGACTTCTCGTCGTGGAACGGGCACAGTCCCTTGAGGTTGCCGCCGCCCGCGTTGCGCAGCTGGAGGTACTCGGAGACCACGGCGTCGATCGGGACCGCGTCCCGTACCGCCTTCACGTCCTCGTCGTTGATCCGTCCTGCCACGCGTGAATTCTACGGGGACGGTGTGACAGTGGAGTGCCGCCGTCGGGTCAGGAGCCCAGGCTGTCCAGCGGAACGTGCGGGTCCGCGAGCGCCTCGGTGTCCACGGGAGCCTTGGTACGAATCAGCCGCTGGATGGGCTCTGTGACGTCCCACACGTTCACGTTCATCCCGGCCAGCACCCGGTTCTCCTTCACCCAGAACGCGATGAACTCCCGCTTGCCCGCGTCTCCCCGGATCACCACTTCGTCGTAGCTGCCCGGGGGCGCCCAGCCCGAGTACTCCATGCCCATGTCGTACTGGTCGGAGAAGAAATAGGGCACACGGTCGTAGGTGACGTCCCGGCCGAGCATCGCGCGCGCCGCGGCCGGCCCGCCGTTCAGGGCGTTGGCCCAGTGCTCGACGCGCAGCCGGGCGTCGAACAGGGCGTGGTGGAAGGAGGCCACGTCACCGGCCGCGTAGACGTCGGGGTCGGAGGTGCGCAGCCGCTCGTCGACCACGACCCCGCCGCCGTGCGCCCGGTCGGCGATCTCCAGGCCGGCCGCCTCCGCGAGCGCGATGCGGGGGGCCGCCCCGACCGCCGCGAGGACGTCGTGCGCCGGGTGCTCCTCGCCGTCGTCGGTACGGGCCGCCAGGACCATGCCGTCCTGGCCGACGATCTCGGTCAGCCGTGCGCCGAAGTGGAAGCGGACGCCATGGTCGCGGTGCAACTCGGCGAAGAGCGCGCCCAGTTCGGGGCCGAGGACCGAGTGCAGCGGGGTCGGCAGCGGCTCGACGACGGTCACCTCGGCGCCGTACTCACGGGCCGCCGCCGCGACCTCCAGGCCGATCCAGCCGGCGCCCGCGATCACGATGTGGCCGTTGTCCCTGCCCAGGGCGGCCAGGACGCCCTTGAGGCGTTCGGCGTGGGCGAGGCGGCGCAGATGGTGGACGCCCGCGAGGTCCGTGCCGGGGATGTCCAGGCGGCGGGGCTCTGCACCGGTGGCCAGCAGCAGCTTGTCGTAGCGGACGACGGTGCCGTCCTCGCCGAAGCGGACCGTCTTCGCCGTACGGTCGACGGCGTCCACGGTCTGGCCGAGGTGCAGCTCGATGTCGTTGCGCGCGTACCAGGCGGGTTCGTGCACGAAGACGCTGTCGCGCTCCTCCTTGCCCAGGAGGTAGCCCTTGGACAGCGGCGGGCGCTCGTAGGGATGGTCGCGCTCGTCGCAGATCAGTATCACGCGGCCGGTGAAGCCCTCCGCTCGGAGCGTCTCGGCCGCCTTCGCGCCGGCGAGACCGCCTCCGACAATCACGAACGTCTGATCAGCGTCGACCACTTGATGCCTCCTGCCAGGGGTCCGGGGGGTGTCGCCCCGGAAAACACTGCGGGTGCCGCCACATGGGAGCGTCCCGCACGGAGTGTGATGGGGGAAGAGGGAGTGGCCCGATCAGGCCACGGAGTGTCACATTCGGGCGCGATTCATGTCACGGGGGCCTCCTCCGCCTCACGCCTTCCCCGTCAAGCGTGCGTGAAGCGAACGGGCGGACGCGTCGGTGAGGGAGGCGATCTGGTCGACGATCACCCGCTTGCGCGCACGGTCGTCCGCCGCCCGGTCGAAGAGCGCGCGGAACTGCGGATCCAGGCCGTCCGGGGCGCGCGCGGTGAGCGCCTCGGCGAGTTCGGCGACCACGATCCGCTGGTCGGCGCGGAGCAGCTCCTGCTCGGCGCGCTGCATGACGTACCGGTCGGCGACGGCCTTGAGGACCGCGCACTCCAGCCGCGTCGGACGGGGTACGACGAGTTCGGCGTCGTAGCGCGTCAGCCGCCCGGTGCCGTACGCGGCGCGGGTGGCCGCCTCGGCGGCGAGGCAGAAGCGGCCGATGAGCTGGCTGGTGGCGTCCTTCAGGCGGGCCTGGGCGACCGCCGAGCCGTCGTAGCCGTGCGGCCACCAGGGCTGGTCCTGGAGCCGGTCCAGGGCCTCCGCCAGTTCCGCGGGATCGGTGTCCTCGGGGACGTAGCGGCCCAGGGCGACCGCGAAGACCGCCTGGCGTTCCGGTTCGGCGTGCAGGCAGTTGGGGTCGATGTGGCCGGCGTGCAGGCCGTCCTCGACGTCGTGCACGGAGTACGCCACGTCGTCGGACCAGTCCATGACCTGGGCCTCGAAGGTGGTGCGGGTGCCGGGAGCGTCCTTGCGGACCCAGTCGAAGACGGGGCGGTCGTCCTCGTAGACCCCGAACTTGGGGGAGCCGGGGTCCGTGGGGTGCGCGCCGCGCGGCCAGGGGTACTTGGTGGCGGCGTCCAGGGCGGCTCTGGTGAGGTTGAGGCCGACCGAGCCCTCCGGGGTGAAGCGTTTGGGTTCGATGCGGGTGAGGAGTCTGAGGGACTGGGCGTTGCCCTCGAAACCGCCGCAGTCCTCGGCGAATTCGTTCAGCGCCTGTTCGCCGTTGTGACCGAAGGGCGGGTGGCCGAGGTCGTGGGAGAGACAGGCGGCTTCGACCAGATCCGGGTCGCAGCCGAGGGCCGCGCCGAGTTCGCGACCGACCTGGGCGCACTCCAGGGAGTGGGTGAGTCGGGTGCGGGGGCTGGCGTCCCACGCGGAGGCGCTGCGCTCGCCCGGGGTGACGACCTGGGTTTTTCCGGCGAGCCTTCTGAGCGCGGAGGAGTGGAGGACGCGGGCGCGGTCGCGTTGGAAGGCGGTGCGGCCGGGGCGTTTGTCCGGCTCCGGGGCCCAGCGTTCGGTTGAGGACAGGTCGTACGGCATGTCTCGACAGTAAGGGCAGGGACTGACAATTCGCCTGTACGACCGCCGAGATGTGTTGAGCGGCTAGGCGGCTGTCGTCACCCGGACCGCCATGGCCTGGTCGTAGCGGTGGAGGAGCAGGTCGGCCATCGCGGGGTGGGTGCCCAGGGGGGCCGAGGCGATCCACGGGGCCTTCTCGGCGCACTGGGTCGCGAACAGGCCCGGGGCCGTGAAGTACGACGCCACCGCCACCCGGTGACGGCCGCGGGCCGCCAGGGCGCGCACCGCCGTGTCGACCGTGGGGGTCGCCGCGGAGGCGTAGGCCGGGACGACCGGGACTCCCAGGCGGGCGGACAGGAGCTGGGCCGTGCGGCGGGTGTCCACCGCCGCCTCGGGGTCGCGGGAGCCGGCCGCGGCGAGGACGACCGCGCTGGTGCGGCGGGTCTCCTCGTCCATCCCGGTGCGCCAGCCGGCCTCCACCAGACGGGCGTACAGGGTTTCCACCAGCAGGGGGTGCGGGCCCAGCGGCGCCGCCACGCGGGTGCGGGCCGGGGAGGCCGCCGCCATCTCGGGGATGTCGCGCTTGACGTGGTAGCCGCGGCTCAGCAGAAGCGGGACGAGGACGGCCTCCGCGTCGCCCAGGGACGCCAGCGTGTCCGGGAGCAGGGGCGCGTTGAGCTCGATGTGACCCAGGTGCACGGACAGGCCGGGGCGCTGCTCACGGACACGGTCCAGGAGCCGGTGGACCGTGCTCAGGGTGCGCGGGTCCCGGCTGCCGTGGGCCACGACGACGAGCGCGGGCCGGTCGGCGCGCCGGGTGCCGTCGAGCGAGACGAGGCTGAGCTGGGTGGAGAGCTGGCTGCTGATCCGGTTCATGAGATGCGCCGTACTGTCGAGGTGGTCGCGAGGAGCTTCCGACTTGCCCGTCTTACTCGTCGCCGTCATGCACCGATCGTGACGGGGGCAGGTTGCCTCCCCATTGCACAGGAATGACGGGTCTTTTCCGAGGGTTCACGGTGGGGTGCAGGGGGTCTGTGAGGTGGAGTGACCTGCGGTTTCGCCGGGGGAAGTGAAGCTGGTCACGCTATGGACGGTGAACCGCGGGGCTGTACGGGACGTCTCTGGCTGTCGAAGCGACCGACCGGGGAGGGACCGTCCGATGCGCCTACCGAAGCCCCGCAGACCCCGTCTGCCCCGCACGCGCGCGGGGCGGCGGCGGCTGGTGCAGGCGGTGATGGCCGGGTGCGTGCTCGCCCTGCTGCCGGCGACCTGGATGTACGTCGTGACCGGCGACCGGCTGCGGACGGCCGAGGACGTGCCGCGCACCGAGGTCGCGGTGGTCTTCGGCGCCGGACTGTGGGCCGGTGAGCCCTCGCCGTACCTCGCCCACCGGCTGGACGCGGCGGCGAGGCTGTACCGGGAGGGGCGGGTCGAGGTCGTGCTCGTCACCGGGGACAACAGCCGCAGGGACTACGACGAGCCGGACGCCATGCGGACCTATCTGACCCGGCACGGCGTGCCGGACCGGCGGATCGTCAGCGACTACGCGGGCTTCGACACCTGGGACTCCTGCGTCCGCGCGAAGAAGATCTTCGGCGTCGACGAGGCCGTACTGATCAGCCAGGGCTTCCACATCCGGCGCGCGGTCGCGCTCTGCCAGGAGGCGGGAGTGTCGTCGTACGGCGTCGGCGTCGACGCCCGGCACGACGCCACCTGGTACTACGGGGGCGCCCGGGAGATCCTCGCGGCGGGCAAGGCCGCGCTGGACGTGCTCTTCGAGCCGGACCCCCGGTTCCTGGGCCCGAAGGAGACGGGCGTGGCAAAGGCCCTCGCGGACGCCCGGTGAGCACCGGGGCCGGAGGGCCGACCGTCACATGATCCGTCCTACAGGTCAGGCCTGACCGCAGGACCAGCGGCCGAACAGACCCCACTCGCCGGAGCTGTACTCGCCCATGCCGGCCTGGATGCACACGTTCGTGCCCTCGGCGTAGTTCTTGTTCACTTCCTTCGTGGAGCCGTTGCCACCCGGGTTCCAGATGGTGAAGTCGTAGCCTCCACCGCTCTGGTAGGGGGCCACGTCCACCTTGATGACCGCGGACATGTTGTCGGCGCAGACGTCCTTGACGTAGAACCAGTCACCCTCGTCCTCGAAGGTGCCGATCGAACTGCTGTCGCATGTGGGCTTGCTGCTCTGGCCCCACGACGTGGCGTTCGTGCCCGCCGAGGCGGGCGAGTTGGCCAGCATGACCATCGCCGCCGCCGCGACGACGATTCCTCCGGTACGGAACCTGCTCATGAGATGCCCCCCAGGACCTTGATCTGGAACGGGTCGTGCGACCCGCTCGGCTCAAGTGTGGAGTCGTCGTCCCGGCGGAACCACGGTGCACAGTGGCCACTTTCGTCCCTGGGGTGTGCACGGTGATCAGTGGCGGTCAGCGCGTGCACGACGTCGTGAAGGCCGGAGGCGGTCGTCAACAGGTCGCGGTTGAGGAGGCGTTCCGCGGTGCGGAGGCGGGCCCGTACCGTGTTGCGGCTGAGACCGAGGGCCTGGGCGGTCCGCTGGGCGTCCGCGTCGTGGTCGACCCAGGTCCGCACGGTCGTGTGCAGGTCGCGGTGGCGGGCGCCGTGGAGCGGCTGGAGGAAGGCCGTCGCCCAGTCGACGACGGACGCGTCGCGCAGGAGGTGGCCGAGGGACGGCGGGGCGTGGTGGGCCTCGTGTCCGGGTTCGGGCGGGAGGCCGACAAGAGAGAGGGCGAGGTCCAGTTCGGCGCGGTCGCGGACGTCACCGAGGTCTGCGCCCAGCGCTCGTTCGGCCCGGCCGCAGTGTGCCGCGACGGTGGTGCGGCTGATGCCGAGCAGTCGGGCCACGGCGACTCGGGGGAAGCTCACGGCGAGGCGGACGACCTCACGGGTGAGTTTGGGTTCCGCGAGCAGCGGCTCGACGTGGGCGCGGGCCCAGGCGAGGGCCGCCGGTCGCGGCAGCACGGGGATGAGGGAGGTGTGGCCGTGGTAGACGGCCAGACGGTCCGGGGAGTTCCGGGCCACGGCGAGGGCGTGGACGGCCTCGCCGTAGGCCGTGGCGGTGGCGGCGATCGGGTGCGGTCTGCTGACGCCGAGCGAGTAGCCGGGGTTCTCGCGCACCAGCTGTCGCAGCACTCCCGCCAGCCGGTCCCGCGGGGTGTCGGCGCCGGTGTCGCCGCCGCTGTCCTCCCGCTCGGCGATCGGGCAGATCAGGTGGTCGAGGTAGGCCGGGCAGTGCACCATCAGGCCGGCACCGTGGTAACCCGAGACGTCCTGGAAGGTGCTGGCCAGCCGGTCGCGGTCGGCGGGCGGGGCAGTGCAGGAGGTGGACGCGGACACGCTCGGCGTCCAGGAGGGGCGGGACATCCCGATGAGTCATCCGGCGGGCCATGGGGACGTCCCCGGCCATCAGGGCGGTCAGTACCGCGAAGCGCAGGACCCGCGCCTTCTCCTCGTGGCCGCGGACGCTGTGGTCGGCTCGACGCACCTCTTCGAGCAGGTGTAACACCCCGCCGGCACGGGAGACGAGGGCCGCGGCCTCGCGGGACAGGCCGGCCGCGCCGACGGTGGCGAGTACCGGGCGCGGCACGCGCCGACCGCAGGCTTCGAGGCGTACCTCCCAGTCGTCCAGGCGGGTGGTGACCGCGCCGAGCCGGCCGTCGGCGAGGCGCTCGACCTGCTTCCCCAGCGCCTCGGGGGCCTCCCAGGGAAAGCCTGCGGTGGCCAGGTCGATCCCGCCGCCCGGACCGATCCAGGCCACTTCTGTCCCCGTTCGTCGCCCGAGCCATTCCAGCGCCTCCTCCGGACGACCACCCCGCCGCACGATCCGCAGCAGGTCGTCCAGCCCCTCGTCCCGCCCGGGTTCCCCCACCGCCGCCCCTCACCCTCCACGTTTCGCTCACGCGTTCGCGCGTTTCAGCGCAGGAAAGCACAGATCCACCTGGCGTACAGCTTTTCCCTTCCGGCCCGAAGTCCCCTTGAAGCGCCCGGTGTTGCGCCGCCGGGCCTGCTCTAGCTCCCCGTGAGATGCAGCGCACGCTCCAGGGCGTGGGGCGCGGGCTCGTCGATGCGGCCGAGGTGTTCGAGTTCGCCGTCGGGGGTCCAGCGGCCCAGGGCTCCGGTGCGGGCCATGCGGCGGTCGCCGCCGAGGAAGGGGTCGGGGGCGTAGGGGCCGGTGCCGAGGTCGTCGGGGGTGTCGAGGCCGGCGTGGGGGCGGAGGGCCGCCGGGACGCAGTCGCCGCCGGTCCACAGTTCGCCGGTCTCGCCGATGGGGAGGGGTCGGCGGCCGGCGTCGAGGACGTACACCGTGTTGTTGGGGGTCGGGCGGCCGAGGGTGAGCAGGGGGGCGGCCGGGTCGTGGCGGTGCGGGGTGGCGGCGGCGGGTGTCCCCGTCGGGCCCCAGCAGTGCAGGAGGTCGGTCCGGCGGGCCCAGCGGTCGGCGAGCGGGCGCGGACAGGGCGCCCCGGTGTCCGCCGCGACGGCGACCGTGCGGACCCGGGGGCAGGTCGCGGGGTCCAGGCCGGACAGGACGGCCGGGGTGGCGACGATCACGTCGGCCGTGCGGGCCGCCGCGGTGTCCTCGCCGCCGATGACGAGGGTGCCGCCGTGGGCGAGGCAGCCGAGGATCTCCCAGGCGGCCGTGGCGGAGGCGAGGTCCAGGAGCTGGGCGACGCGGTCGCCGGGGCGGATGCCGAGGCCGCCGACTCCGGTGAGCAGCAGGTTGGCGATGTTGCGGTGGGTGACCTTGACGGGGTGCGGGCGGCCGTCGGCACCGTCGGTGAAGTGGATGTGGCAGCCGTCGTCCGGGCTCACCCCCGGGCGCGGGGTGCCGCGTCGCGGGTCTCGGGGCAGGGGGCCGTCGAGGGCGATCAGGCGGTGGCCGGCGGGCAGCGGCACGCGGTGGGCGTGTTGCTCGACGGTGAGGACGACCCGGGTGCCGGCCGCGTGGACCACGTGGGCGAGCCGGGTCCGGGGAGCGCGGCCGATGTCCTGCGGGACGTAGGCGGCGCCGCTCTTCAGGATGCCGAGCAGTCCGACGAGCATCGGGATCGAACGGCGTACGAAGAGTCCGACGTGGTCGCCGGGGCGGACGCCCTCCCTGGCCAGGCGGACGGCGAGGGCGTCGGCGTAGCGGTTGAGCTCACCGTAGGTGATGGTCCCGCCCAGGTGTTCGGCGGCGACGGTGTGGGGGGCCTGGGTGGCGTGGCGTTCCACGGCGTGGTGGACGAGGGGGTCGGGGAGGGGGACGGCGGGGCCGTGGCCGTACTGGCGGAAGAGGCGCTGGTCGTGGGGGCTCAGGTCGCGCAGGGGCATGGCTGGGGGACCTCCTGGCTGGCTGTTCCGAGGGACGGGGTGCCACATGGGGCGCAGCCGCACGGGCGGCTGCCGGGGTGAGCGGCGGGCATGCCCGGTATGCCGAACGCCGTGCGGGGTGGGCGGCGGTCGTGCCGTGCTGGATGTCGGCTCGACTGTAGTCCTGGTGTTTCCACTCTCAACAAGGCGTGATCGGCCAACGACGCGACGGAATGAGCCACATGTGGCGTCTTTCACGCCAGGGGCAACTCCCCTCCCCTCCGGCGGCGACCTAGGGGTTGGGCAGCCCCGCGCCTCACGGTCGCCGACCGGCCGCCGGGAGGTCCCCGCACCGGGCGCGTAACAGACAGCCCCCGTCGGCGTAACACGGCCGAAGCACGCTGAGAGGCATGCCGAACTCCGCGACGCCCACGCACTGCCCGTACTGCGCCCTGCAGTGCGGGATGAATCTGACGCCCGTCGAAGGCGGGACCGTCGAGGTGAGCGAGCGCGCGGACTTCCCGGTGAACCGGGGCGCGCTGTGCGGCAAGGGCCGTACGGCGCCGGCGGTGCTCTCGTCCCGGGTGCGCCTCACCTCCCCGCTGGTGCGCTCCGGGGGCACGCTCGTGCCCGCCTCCTGGGACGAGGCACTCGACCGGATCGCCGCGGAGTTGTCCCGCACGCGCGCGGAACATGGCCCGGACGCGTGCGGGGTCTTCGGCGGCGGCGGTCTGACGAACGAGAAGGCGTACACGCTCGGCAAGTTCGCCCGGATCGTGCTCGGCACCTCGCAGATCGACTACAACGGACGGTTCTGCATGTCGTCCGCGGCGGCCGGGGGCATCAAGGCGTTCGGCCTGGACCGGGGGCTGCCCTTCCCGCTGGAGGACATCCCGCGGACGGGGTGTGTGATCCTCGTCGGCTCCAACCCCGCGGAGACCATGCCGCCGTCGCTGCGGTACTTCACCGAACTGCGCGAGAACGGCGGCACGCTGATCGTCATCGATCCGCGCCGCACGAAGACGGCCGAGCAGGCCGACCTGCATCTGGCGCCCCGCCCCGGCACCGACCTCGCGCTCGCGCTCGGCCTGCTGCACCTGGTCGTCGCCGAGGGGCGGGTGGACGAGGAGTACGTCCGTGAGCGCACGGTCGGCTGGGAGGAGGCCCGGGCGGCAGCGATGGCCCACTGGCCGGAGTACGTGGAGCGGATCACGGGGGTGTCCGTGCCCCAACTGCGGGAGACGGTACGGATGTTCTGCGAGCCGGAGGCCGCGATGGTGCTGACCGCGCGCGGGCCCGAGCAGCAGTCCAAGGGCACCGACACCGTGGGCGCCTGGATCAACCTGTGCCTGGCGACCGGCCGCGCGGGGCGCCCGCTGTCCGGGTACGGCTGCCTGACCGGGCAGGGCAACGGGCAGGGCGGGCGCGAACACGGCCAGAAGGCCGACCAGTTGCCCGGCTACCGCAAGCTGGACGACCCGGCGGCACGGCGGCACGTGGCCGAGGTGTGGGGCGTGGACCCGGACAGCCTCCCCGGGCCGGGACGCAGTGCCTACGAACTTCTGGACGCCCTCGGTACGGACATCAGGTCACTGCTGCTGATGGGGTCCAACCCGGTGGTGTCGGCGCCGCACGCCGCGCACATCGAGGAGCGGATCAAGTCCCTCGACTTCCTCGCCGTGTGTGACGTCGTGCTGTCGGAGACCGCCGCGCTCGCGGACGTCGTCCTGCCGGTCACGCAGTGGGCGGAGGAGACGGGCACGACGACCAACCTGGAGGGCCGCGTGCTGCTGCGGCGCCAGGCGATCACCCCGCCCGAGGGCGTCCGCAGCGACCTGGAGATCATGCACGAACTGGCCGACCGGCTCGGCGTGGAGAAGGGCTTCCCGACCGACCCCGAGGAGGTCTTCGAGGAACTGCGACGCGCGAGCGCGGGCGGGGCGGCGGACTACTCCGGCATCACCTACCGCCGCCTGGCCGAGGAGAACGGCGTGTTCTGGCCGTGCCCGGCACCGGAGGCGGGCCTCGCGGACATCGGGGGCACGGCGGACACCGAGGGCGCCCAGGACCTCGGGGACCTCGGGGATGTCGGGGATGTCGGGGGCACCGCGGACACCCGGGGCGCCCGGGACAGCGGGAACGGCGAGGTCCATCCGGGCACCCCGCGCCTCTTCCTCGACCGGTTCGCGACGCCGGACGGGCGGGCCCGGTTCGTGCCCGTCTCGCACCGGGCGTCCGCGGAGGAACCCGACGCCGAGTACCCGGTGCTGCTGACGACGGGGCGGGTGGTGGCGCAGTACCAGTCCGGCGCCCAGACCCGCCGCGTGGACGAGCTCAACGCCGCCGCGCCCGGCCCGTTCGTCGAACTGCACCCGCGTCTCGCGGAACGGCTGGGCGCGACCGAGGGCGACCCGGTGGCCGTGGTCTCCCGGCGCGGCCGCGCCGTGGCACCGGCCCGCATCACCACCGCGATCCGCCCGGACACCGTCTTCATGCCCTTCCACTGGTACGGCGAGGGCCGGGCCAACTCCCTCACCAACCCGGCCCTCGACCCGACCTCCCGCATGCCCGAGTTCAAGACATGCGCGGTACGACTGGAAACGGTGAAGCGGTAGAACACGCGCCGCGATCCCGAACTACCTGACGCCATCGGGCCGGTGCGGCGACTCCGCCCCGGCGTGGGACGTCGGAGGGCGCCGCAAAGCCCTGCTCGCGGCCGAACGGGGTTATCGCGCCCGGGACTTGTCAGGTCGGCGCCCGTGCCGCTCCGCTACATCAGGTCGTGGGACTGCCAGTCGCCGCCGGCGATCGGTGTGCCGTGGGTGCGTAGGTGGATGGTGAGGGTGGGGGCGGCGAGGTACACCCAGGCGGGTGTGCGGTGGCCGTTGGGGAGGAGGGTGACCTTGCGCTCGACGCGTTCGTAGAGGTTGTGGGTGTCGCCCGGGGTGTACTCCTCCAGGCGGTCCAGCGCGGCCAGCAGCTCCGTGTAGGTCTCGGGGAGGGCGGTGACGAGGTCGCCGTGCACGACGGCCCCGGGCTGCTCCACGGCGTAGGGATAGCCGGGACCGTCGTAGAGCATCGCGTCGGGGAGGCGGGCGGGGAGTTCGGAGAGGGTGCGGCCGCGCAGGAAGAGGTCGTGGTTGACCTCGCCGGGGCGGAGGGTGCCGTAGACGAAGAAGGGGAGCCGGGGAGCCGTCACAGAAACGATTCTCTCCCCTCACACACCTCCTCAGACGCGCCCTGGACATGACATGTCCGGAGCACCTTGACTCGTCGTCACCAGCATCAGCGCCGCGCCCTCGCGCCTCCGGGCGCCCTCCTTAGGAGATCGATGAGTCGGATACGGCCGTATGTCCGAGGTTCCCGTCTCGCCACCGCCGGTGTGGCACTCACCGGCGCCACCCTGGTGGCCGCCGCGCTCTCCCCCACCGCCGACGCGGCCGACCGGCCGACCCGGGCCACCGCTGTCGACAACGCCGCCGCGGTGCTCGTGGAGCGGGCCGCGCAGCTCGGTCTCACCTCCGCCCAGGGGACGAAGGTCCGGGACGTCGTCGTCGACAAGGACGGCACCCAGCACGTCCGCTACGACCGGACCTACCGTCACCTGCCCGTGCTCGGCGGTGACTTCGTGGTCCACCTGGCCCCGGACGGCTCGTACCGCGGCGCCGACCGCGCGACGAGGAGCGCGGTGTCCCTGCCCGACGTCACTCCCGCGCTGTCGGCACCGAAGGCCGCCGATCTCGCGGTCAACGCCCTCAAGGCCGTGAACCTCGGCGAGACCCTGAAGCGGCTGACGGCCAGGCCCCGGCTGGTCGTGGACGCCCTGCACGGCGCCCCGAAGCTGGCCTGGCGGACCGACGCCGTCGCCCAGGACTCCCACGGCAACCCGGTCGCCCGCACGGTCCTGACCGACGCCGGCACCGGCGGCCAGATCGACGCCTGGGACTCCGTCGAGACGGCGACGGGCGACGGCAGGTCCCTGTACGGCGGCACGGTCCCGCTGGAGACGACCCTGTCGGGATCGACGTACCAGTTGAAGGACGCGACGCGCGGGAACACGTACACCGGTGACGCGGCCAACAAGACCGACCTGTGCCTGCTGACCGTGTGCCTCAACCGTGCGCCCTCGACGGTCTTCACCGACGCGGACAACCACTGGGGCACGGGGTCCACCGCGGACCGCGCCACCGCCGCCGTCGACGCGCAGTACGGCACCGACGTCACCTGGGACTACTACAAGGACGTCCACGGCCGCAACGGCATCGCGGGCGACGGCAAGGGCTCCTACAACCGCGTCCACTACGGCACCAACTACAACAACGCCTTCTGGGACGACACCTGCTTCTGCATGACCTACGGCGACGGCGACGGCACCCAGCTGGGCCCGCTGGTGTCGCTGGACGTGGCGGGCCACGAGATGACACACGGCGTGACCTCGAAGACGGCCGCGCTGACCTACTCGGGCGAGTCAGGCGGCCTGAACGAGGCCACCTCCGACATCTTCGGCACCCTGGTGGAGTTCCACGCCGACAACGCCTCCGACCCCGGCGACTACCTCATCGGCGAGAAGGTCGTCCGCTCCGGCTTCGCGCGGGACGCCCTGCGGTACATGGACAAGCCCTCCAGGGACGGCAGCTCGGCCGACTACTGGAGCGGTTCGCTGGGCGACCTCGACGTCCACTACTCCTCGGGCGTCGCGAACCACTTCGCCTACCTGCTGGCGGAGGGCAGCGGACCGAAGACCGTCAACGGGGTCGCCTATGACTCCCCCACCCACGACGGCTCCACGGTCGAGGGCATCGGGCGGGACAAGCTCGGCGCCATCTGGTACCGGGCTCTCACGGTCTACATGACGTCCTCGACGAACTACACGGGAGCGCGTACGGCGACGCTGAGCGCGGCGAAGGACCTGTACGGGGCGGGCAGCACCGAGTACGGCGCGGTGGCGGCGGCCTGGAGCGCGGTCAACGTGAAGTGAGCGGGCGCGGGCCTCCCTGGTTTCGTCGGGGAGGCCCGCCGCGCTACCGGTCCGCGCCGAAGTCCGGCAGGGTGACCGTGCCGTCCTCGGCCAGCGGGAAGGCCGGGTTGTGGGCGACCTCCCAGGCGTGGCCGTCGGGGTCGGTGAAGGCGCTGGAGTAGAAGCCGATGGCGTTGACCGCCGGGGGCTTGGTGACGGTCCCGCCGGCCTTCTCCACCAGCGCGAGCAGGGCGTCGACCTCCGCGTCCGAGCGGACGTTGTGCGCGAGGGCGATCCCCCCGAAGCCGCTCGGCGGCGGCCCGGCCTCCAGGCCGCAGTCCGCGGCCAGCTTCTCACGGCTCCACAGGACCAGTCCCAGGCCGCCCGCCTGGAAGAAGACGGTCTCCTGGACCTCTTGTCCCCGCCAGCCGAGGGCCTCGTAGAAGGCCTTGGAGCGGGCGAGATCGGACACTCCCAGCGTGATCAACGTGATGCGCTGCTCCATGGAAACACCGTACTGCGGGGCCCCGCTCCCGGCAGGGCGTCACCCGTTCACACCCCCGCCCGGCACCCTTCGGACCCACTTTTCCGGGGCACCCTCCAGACCTTGGTGACCTGCTGAAACACCGCGCGGACCACCCCTGGGCGCCTGTTTCCTGACACCCATTCATCCTATTTCTGACGCTCTCTCAGGGAGCGCTTCGGGCCCGCTGCCACTTACCTCGGAAGGGCAGCCCCACCGAGAGCCAGAGGGAGCACCGATGCGCCGTACCGCCCGCCTGCTGACCACTGCCGTGTGCGCCGTGGCCGTCGCGGGCCCGGCCGCCGCGCCCGCGTACGGCGGTGACACCGGGACGCTGGAGGTGTACCCCTCCACGGTCGTGCCGGGCGGGCAGGTCACGGTGAACACGGCGGCGTGCGGGAACGGCGGCACGGTGGCGGGCGACGCCAGCGCGGTGGGCGCGGGCGCGTTCACGCTGGCGCCGAGCGCGCGCGACGGCGAGGCGATCGGGCGGTTCCGGGTGCCGCCGAGCGCGCAGCCGGGGACGTACGAGATCGCCGGGACCTGCGCGGAGAGCGGTCGGCGGGTCGCGGGCGACCTGGTGGTCACGCTCACGTCCGCACGGCAGCAGGTGTCTCCCCGGGGCAGTGTGAAGACGGGGGTCGGCGGCGCTCTGGGCCCCGATCCCGTGCAGACCGCGGCCGGCGTGGCGGCTCTCGCCGTCGCCGCCGCGGGCGGTACCTGGCTCCTGCATCGCCGGGCGAGAGGCGACGGGATCTGACGGACACCCTCCGCTGTCCGTCCGCCGGTACCGCATGTCCCCTCCCCCTCCGGGTCCGACGCCCCTCGCGGCCCGGAGGGGGAAGGAGGGCGCGGCCGAAGTCACCATGCCCGGGTCGGGAGAGGGTCGCCATGCGCAGGTTCGGCAACACCGCCATAGCGGGCGTGACCGTGGTGGCCCTGTGTTCCGGGGCGTGGCTGTTGCGCAGTGGTGCCGAGACGCACGCGCCGCCGCAGCCGTCCGCCGCGCAGGCGCACGTCGGCCGGGACGACGGCCCGGCGCGGTCCGCACGGTACGAGCGCTCCGCACCGGCCCTGCCGCCCTCCCCGCCCGACCGGATCCGCATCCCCTCGATCCGGGTGGACGCCCCGCTGACGGGGCTGGGGCTGACCGGGACCGGCAGTCTCGACGTGCCGCCGGCGCGGCACGAGAACCTCGCGGGCTGGTACGAGGCCGGGACCACTCCCGGTGAGACGGGCACCGCGATCGTCGCCGGGCATGTCGACAACGCCGACGGGCCCGCCGTCTTCTACGCCCTCGGCGCCCTGAAGAAGGGCGATGCCATCGAGGTGGACCGTCGGGACGGCGGGGTCGCGGTGTTCACGGTGGACGCGGTGGAGGTGTACAAGGCCACCGGCTTTCCCGACGCGAAGGTGTACGGGGCGGCCGCGCGGCCCGAGCTCCGGGTGATCACCTGCGGGGGCGGCTACTCACGGACGACCGGCTATCAGGGGAACGTCGTCGTCTTCGCGCACCTGACGGGGAGCAGCCGCTGACGCCGGAGCCTCCGGTGTTCCGCCGGCTCCGAGGACGTTCTCCCGGCCCCACGCCCCCAGCGGCGCCAGCGCCTCGTTGAGCGTGGCCCCCCGTGGTGTGAGGGAGTACTCCACGCGTGGCGGCACCTCGTCGTACGCCTCCCGGTGCACGATGCCGTCCGCCTCCAGCTCCCGCAGGTGCGCCGCCAGCACCTTCTCCGTCACCCCCGGCAGCTCCCTGCGCAGCTCGCCGAAGCGGCACGGGCGCACGTGCAGCGCCCACAGGATCAGCACCTTCCACTTGCCGCCGATCACGTCCATCGCCGCGTCGATCCCGCAGACGTACGCTCCCGGCCGTCGTCCGGTCACCCCTGCCACCCCGGTCACCCCTCCCCTGCCTGGATCCTTTCCCGGCGGTAACCACCCACTCCGAAGTGCGTACTTGAGCAGGTCGTTCACCACCGACGAGCCTAAACGCCATGACTGACAACGCACCCGTATCAAGCACCCGCACGCCCCGGACCCCGCTCACCCTCCTCGGCACCGGTGCCATGGGCACCGCCCTGGCCCGCGCCTGGCTCGCCGCCGGGCACCCCGTCACCGTCTGGAACCGCACTCCCGCCCGCGCCGAGGCACTCGCGGCCGAGGGCGCGACGGTCGCCGCGAGCGCCGCCGGGGCGGTGGCCGCGAACCGTCTCGTGATCGCCTGCCTGCTCGACGACGCCTCCGTGGGCGAGGCCCTCGACGGAGCCGACCTCACCGGCCGCGACCTGGTGAACCTGACCACCGGCACGCCCGCGCAGGGCCGGGCCCGGGCCGCCTGGGCCGAGGAGCGCGGCGCGCGTTTCCTGGACGCCGGGATCATGGCCGTACCGCCGATGATCGGGGCCGCCGATTCAGGGGCGTACGTCTTCTACAGCGGTTCCGCCGCGCTCTTCGAGGAGCACCGGGACACCCTCGCGGTGCCCGCCGGGACGTCCTACGTCGGGGCGGACCCGGGGTTCGCCGCGCTGCACGACGTGGCGCTGCTGAGCGCGATGGAGGGGATGTTCGCGGGCATCACGCACGCCTTCGCGCTGATCCGCCGTGAGGACATCGCGCCGAAGGACTTCGCCCCGCTGCTCCAGGGCTGGCTCACCGCGATGGCGCCCATGGTCCACACCGCCGCCGACCAGCTGGAGAGCGGCGACTACGGCAAGGGGGTCGTCTCCAACCTGGCCATGCAGGTCGCGGGCAACGCCACCCTGCTGCGCACGGCCGAGGAGCAGGGTGTGAGCCCCGAGCTGCTGACGCCGTACATGGCCCTGATGGAGCGCCGTCTCGCGGCCGGGAACGGCCACGAGGACACCAGCGGACTGGTCGACCTGCTCACCACCGGGTCCTAGGCCAGCCACTGCTCGTACGCCAGGTTCGCCACCAGCGCGAACACCACCGTCAGCAGGACGACACGGACGAATCCGCTGCCCTTCTTCAGGGCGGTGTGGGCGCCGAGCATGCCGCCCGCGAGGTTGAACAGGGCCATGAGGGCGGCGAGTTTCCACAGGACGGTGCCCTGCCAGGCGAACGTGGCCAGGGCGCCCGCGTTGGTGCAGCAGTTGACGATCTTGGCGGTGGCGGAGGCGGTGACCAGGTCGAGGTGGAGGACGGCGGTGAGGGCGAGCACCAGGAACGTGCCGGTGCCGGGGCCGATGAGACCGTCGTAGAAGCCGATGCCGATGCCCGCGAGTCCGATCGCGGCGAGGATCTGGCGGCGGGTGGCGGGGCCGGTCGCGGGGGCCGTGCCGAAGGCGGGGCGCAGGATCACGAAGGCGGCGACCGCGAGCAGCACCACCATGATGAGCGGCTTGAGGACGTCCGTGCTCATCCCGGCCGCGAAGAACGCCCCCGCCGAGGACCCGGCGAGGGCCGCGAGGCCGATGCGTACGGCCAGCCGTACGTCCACGGGGGCCTTGCGGGCGTACGTCACCGCCGCGCCCGAGGTGCCGACGATGGCGACCGCCTTGTTGGTGCCGAGGGCGTAGGCGGCCGGGGTGTTCGCCGGCAGCCCGAGGAGCAGCACGGGCAGGAGCAGCAGGCCTCCGCCGCCGACCACGGCGTCGATCCAGCCGGCCGCCAGGGCGGCGAGGCAGAGGGCGACGACCATGGTCAGCGATATGTCGGGCATGATCGCGACCCTAAGGACGGGATAAGTGGCCTGTCCAATGACCTGAGCATCCTCTGAGGGTCCTCTGAGGGGTTCCTCCGCTCGGGGTGTGCCGCCCCCTGTCGTAGACGATGCCGTCTGCACGGAAACCCGAGGTGCGGGTGGGTGTCGCCCGAGGTGCGGGCCGGGATGCCCGCTTCCGCCTCACAGCGCGCCCCCGAGGCCCGTCACGAACCCTCACATTCACCCGCCGGCTCCGAAGAGGGCAGCGTTCCTCGCGGGAAACAGAGGTGATGCCACCGGGTAACACCGAGCACGCACGCTCCTGAACATGACCTCGAATACGCGTGTGGTGGTGATCGGCGCCGGACTCGCGGGCGTCCGTCTCGCCCGGCGGCTCGGAGAGCTCGGCACGGCCGTGACGCTCATCGGCGACGAGGAGCACCGCCCGTACAACAGGGTGCTCCTCGCCGAGGTGCTGGCCGGCCGCTACAGCCCCGAGGTGATCGCGCTCCCGGCGCCCGCCGACCTGGTCCGCGCCCGGGTCACCGGCATCGACCGCGCGAAGCGGACCGTCGAGTGCGCCGACGGCACCAAGATCGCATACGACACCCTGGTCCTGGCCACCGGCTCCAACCCGGTGCTGCCACCGCTGCGCGGTCTGTTCGCGAACGCGTACCTCGCACCGGCACATCGGGCAGGCGGTCCGACCCGTTCTTCCGGCCGGGGGTCCGGGGGTCGTCCCCCGGGAAGGCACAGCACCCCCGACCACGTCCTGCCGGACGGCGTCCACGCCTTCCGCACGATGGACGACTGCCTGGGCCTGTCCGAAGCGGTCCGGCCGGGTGTGCGGGCGGTCGTCATCGGCGGCGGCCTGCTCGGGGTCTCCGCGGCCCGCGCGCTCGCCCTGCGCGGCGCCCAGGTCGTCCTCGCCCAGCAGTCCGAGCGGCTGATGGAACGGCAGCTCGACCCGGGCGCCTCCAAGCTGGTCCGGCGGCACCTGACGGACCTCGGCGTCGAGATCCACACCCACCTGCGCGTGCGGGACGTGCGCTGCGTCGGCGGCACGGTCCGCTCGGTGGAGATGGCCGACGGATACGCCATGGACGCCGACCTCGTGGTCCTGGCCTGCGGGGTCCACCCGCGAGTGGGTCTGGCCCAGGTCGCCGGCCTCGACGTCCGCAAGGGCATCGTCGTGGACGACGAGCTGCGCACCTCCGACCCGCACATCCGGGCCCTCGGCGACTGCGCGCAGCACGACGGCACGGTGTACGGGCTGGCCACCCCGGCGCTCGAACAGGCCGACGTGCTGGCCGAGTTGCTGGCGAGCGAGGCGGGCGCCGCGGGCGACCCGGCCGCCCGTTACACCGGCACCCGGTCGCTGACCCGGCTGACGCTGGCCGGTGAGGGCTTCTTCGACCTCGCCGCGTTCGGCGAGACCGAGGCGCTCCCCGGCGACGACGTGGTTCAGCTCGCCGACGCCACCCGCGGCACCTACCGCAAGGTCGTCGTCCGCGACGACCGTCTGGTCGGCGGGGTCCTCGTCGGCGAACTGGGCACCGTCGGCGCACTCGCCCGCGCCTGGGAGGGAGCAGAGCCGCTCCCCGCCGACGGTGCCCCTCTGCTCCACCTGCTCACCAACGATGGAGGCTCCTGATGACCGCCACCCCGGAGGCCACGGAGGCCACCCCCACGATCGTCCTCGTCGGCCACGGCATGGTCGGCCAGCGCTTCCTGGAGGCGCTCGCCGAGCGCGGCCTGACCGCCACGCACCGCGTGGTCGTGCTGTGCGAGGAGCCCCGTCCGGCGTATGACCGCGTGGCGCTGACCTCGTACTTCTCGGGCAAGACGCCCGAGGACCTGTCGATGACCGACATGGCGTTCATCGAGACGCACGGCATCGAGCTGTACGTCGGCGACCCGGCCGAGACCGTCGACCGCGAGGCCCGCAAGGTCACCGCGCGCTCCGGTCAGGTCTTCGAGTACGACGTCCTCGTCCTCGCCACCGGCTCGTACCCCTTCGTGCCGCCGGTGCCCAACAAGGACGCCGAGGGCTGCTTCGTCTACCGCACGATCGAGGACCTGCTCGCGATCGAGGCGTACGCGAAGTCGAAGGCGACCACCGGTGCCGTGGTCGGCGGCGGTCTGCTGGGGCTGGAGGCCGCGGGCGCGCTGAAGGGCCTGGGCGTCGAGGCGCACATCGTGGAGTTCGCGCCGCGCCTGATGCCGGTGCAGGTCGACGACGGCGGTGGCGCGGCCCTGCTGCGGACCATCGAGGAGATGGGCCTGAGCGTCCACACGGGCGTCGGTACGCAGGAGATCGTGGTCGGTTCCGACGGCGCGGTCACCGGTATGAAGCTGTCCGACGGTTCCGAACTCGCCACCGACATGGTGGTGTTCAGCGCCGGTGTCCGCCCCCGCGACCAGCTCGCCCGCGACTGCGGTCTGACGGTCGGCGAGCGCGGCGGCATCTCCGTCGACGAGCAGTGCCGTACGGTCTCCGACCCGCACGTCTTCGCCATCGGCGAGTGCGCGCTGGCCTCCGACGGCCGGGTCTACGGCCTGGTCGCCCCCGGCTACGAGCAGGCCGAGACGGCCGCCGCGACGATCGCCGCCGACGAGGCCGAGGAGCTGACGTTCACCGGCGCCGACCTGTCCACCAAGCTGAAGCTGCTCGGCGTGGACGTGGCGTCCTTCGGCGACGCGCACGGCACCGCCGAGGACTGCCTGGACGTCGTCTACTCCGACTCCCGCTCCGGCCTGTACAAGAAGCTGGTCATCGGCCGCGACGGCACGCTGCTCGGCGGCATCCTGGTCGGCGACGCGGAGGCGTACGGCACGCTGAAGGCGTTCACCGGCTCGGTCCCGCCGGTCTCGCCCGAGTCGCTGGTGCTGCCGGCCGGTGCCGGGGAGTCCGTCCAGCTCGGCCCGACCGCGCTGCCGGACGACGCGATCATCTGCTCCTGCAACAACGTCCGCAAGGGCACGATCCGCGCCGCGGTCACCGACCACCAGTGCACCACCGTGCCCGAGGTGAAGAAGTGCACCAAGGCCGGTACCACCTGCGGCAGTTGCGTCAAGGTCCTCGGCCAGCTGGTCACCGCCGAGCTGGAGGCGTCCGGCGTCGAGGTCGACAAGGGCCTGTGCGGCTGCTTCTCGCAGACCCGCGAGGAGCTGTACGAGATCGTCCTCGCCCTGCGCATCAACTCCTACCAGGACCTGCTGGACCGCTACGGCCGCGACGGCGCCAAGGGCGGCGACGGCTGCGAGATCTGCAAGCCGGCGGTCGGCTCGATCATCGCCTCCCTCGCCCCGACGATCGGCGCGAGCAACTACGTCCTGGACGGCGAGCAGGCGGCCCTCCAGGACTCCAACGACCACTTCCTGGCCAACCTCCAGAAGAACGGCTCGTACTCGGTCGTCCCGCGCATCCCCGGTGGTGAGATCACCCCCGAGGGCCTGATCGTGATCGGCGAGATCGCCCGCGACTTCGGCCTCTACACGAAGATCACCGGCGGCCAGCGGATCGACATGTTCGGCGCGCGGGTGGAACAACTCCCGCTGATCTGGACGAGGTTGGTGGACGCCGGCTTCGAGTCGGGACACGCCTACGGAAAGTCCCTCCGTACGGTGAAGTCCTGCGTCGGCCAGACCTGGTGCCGCTACGGCGTCCAGGACTCCGTCCGCATGGCGATCGACCTGGAGCTGCGGTACCGGGGGCTCAGGTCCCCCCACAAGCTCAAGTCCGCGGTGTCGGGCTGCGCCCGCGAGTGCGCCGAGGCCCAGTCCAAGGACTTCGGCGTGATCGCCACCTCGGGCGGCTGGAACCTCTACGTCGGCGGCAACGGCGGCGCCACCCCGCGCCACGCGGACCTGCTCGCCCAGGACCTGTCCGACGCCGAACTGATCAAGCTGATCGACCGGTTCCTGATGTTCTACATCCGCACCGCGGACCGCCTGGAGCGCACCTCGACCTGGCTGGAGCGGATCCCCGGCGGCCTGGACCACGTGCGCGACGTGGTCGTGGAGGACTCCCTCGGCATCTGCGAGGAGCTGGAGTCCCTGATGACGGCCCATGTCGCCCACTACGCCGACGAGTGGGCGACGACCATCAACGACCCCGAGAAGCTCGCCCGGTTCGTGTCCTTCGTGAACGCCCCCGACACCCCCGACCCGGTCGTCGGGTTCGTCCCCGAGCGCGACCAGATCAAGCCCGACCTGCCGCTGCTGACCATCGGCCACCGCCCCCTGGAAGGAAGCGCCCAGCGATGACCCTGGCACCCGAGACCACCGACCTCAAGATCCAACTCCAGCTGGAGGACGGCTGGTTCACGGTCTGCGAGCTGGACCGGCTGCTCCCCGGCCGGGGCGTGGCGGCACTGCTGCCCGACGGCCGCCAGGCCGCCCTGTTCCGCGACCGCCACGGCAAGCTGTACGCCGTCGACAACCGTGACCCCTTCGGCGGCGCGGCCGTCCTCTCCCGCGGCCTGACCGGCACCCACCAGGGCCGCCCGTTCGTCGCCTCGCCCCTGCTGAAGCAGCGGTTCGACCTGGAGACGGGGCAGTGCCTGGACGAGGAGTCGGTGCGGATCGCGACGTACGAGGTACGGGTGGCGTAATCCGGTTTCTTGACCGTTCGTTCTGGATGGGCCTAGGCTGCGGTACATGGCCAGGACCAAGGAGTTCGATCCGGACGCCGCGCTCCAGTCAGCCCTTGAGCTGTTCTGGCGGCGCGGCTACGAGGCGACGTCGATGTCCGACCTCGTCGAGCACCTCGGCATCGGGCGGGCCAGCATCTACGCCACCTTCGGCAACAAGCACGAGCTGTATCTGCGGGCGCTGGACCGCTACCAGGAGTCCTGCGACCCGCAGTTGCTGCGGGAGCTGTCGCAACCGGGCCCGGCGCTGCCCTCCGTCCGGTCGGTGATCCGCCGTTTCGCGGCGGAGTCGGCGGACGCGGGTCGGCGCCTGAACGGCTGTTTCGTGGTCAACACGGCCGCCGAACTCGCCCCGCACGACCCGGCCGCGGCCCGGCGGGTCGAGCACAGCTGGGACCACTTCGAGACCCTGCTGCACTCGGCGCTGACGCGCGCGCAGGCCCAGGGCGAACTGGGCGAGGACCGCGATCCGCGCGCCCTCGCCCGCATGCTGCTGGTCCTGATGCAGGGCATGCGGGTCGTCGGCAAGGCGTCGGCGGACCCGGCCCGGGTGCGGGACGCGGCGGAGCAGGCGCTGACCTTGCTCGACTGAACCGGCCCCTGCCCCGGCAGGGGCTTTTCCCCTGCCCTCATATTGAACCGATCGGTCAAATAAGGGAGACCATGATCATGCCCGACACCACACGCACCACCCGCTTCACCGGCCGTACCGCCCTCGTCACCGGCGCGGGGTCCGGCCTCGGGCGGGGCATCGCGCTCGCGTTCGCCGCCGAGGGCGCGAACGTCGTCGTCGCCGGACGCCGACGCGAACCCCTCGACGCGACCAAGGCCCTCGTCGAGCAGGCGGGCGGCAAGGCACTGGCCGTCACCGCCGACGTGACCAGCGCCGACGACCTGCGGGCGCTCGTCCAGGCCGCTGTGGACCACTTCGGCTCACTGGACATCGCGGTCAACAACGCGGGCGTCCTGGAGGGCGCCGGCCTGCCTCTCGCGGACGTGGACGAGGACGCCTGGCGCCGGATGCTCGACATCAACGTCACGGGCGTCCTGCTCGCCCTCCAGGCCGAGGTCCGCCAGATGCGCACCCAGCCCGGCGGCGGCGCGATCGTCAACATCGCCTCGCGGATCGGCGTCCACGGACGCATCCCCGGCACCACCGCCTACGGCGCCACCAAGGCGGCCGTCTCGATCCTCACCCGCGGCGCGGCCCTGGACCACATCGCGGACGGGGTGCGCGTCAACGCCGTCAGCCCGGGCGCCAGCGCGACGAGCATGTCCCTCCAGCCGGGCGAGACGGAGGCCGGGCGCGCCGAGCGGATGAGGACCGCGGTGCCCCTCGGCCGCGTCTCCACCGTCGAGGAGGTGGCGGCCGCGGTGCTGTACCTGTCCTCGGACGAGGCGGCCTCGGTGGTGGGGACGGACCTGGTGGTGGACGGCGGTTCCACGGCCTGAGAAAACCACTGGAGGCGGGATCCCCGACGTGCTTGCATGACGGCCATGGTGTCCACCGACCGTCTTCTCGCCTTCGCCGCGATGTCGTTCCTGCTGATCGTGGTCCCCGGACCCAGCGTGCTGTTCGTGATCGGGCGGGCGCTCGCCCAGGGCAGGCGCGCCGCGCTGACCACGGTGGCGGGGAACACGGCCGGCGCCTATGTGCTGGTCCTGGCCGTCGCGTTCGGGGTCGGCTCGATCGTGGAGCGCTCGGTCCTGGTGTTCACCGCGCTCAAGCTCGCCGGTGCCGCCTATCTCGTGTACCTGGGCGTCAGGGCGTGGCGGGGACGCGGGTCGCTGCGGGAGGCCTTCGCCGAGGACGTGTCGGGGGCCGGGTCGGGGCCCGGCGGGCTGCGCACCTTCTGGGAGGGGTTCGCGGTCGGGGTGACCAACCCCAAGACGATCGTGTTCTTCGCCGCCGTGCTGCCGCAGTTCGTGGACCGCGCCCAAGGGCATGTGGCCGCGCAGATGCTGCTGCTCGGGCTGGTGTTCAACGTCATCGCGCTGGCGTCCGACGCCGTGTGGGGCCTGGTCGCGGCGACCGCGCGGGGCTGGTTCGCGCGCTCGCCGCGACGCCTGTCCCTGGTGGGCGGGGTCGGCGGGCTCACCATGATCGGGCTGGGTGTGACGGTGGCCGCGACCGGCCGCAAGGACTGACAGATCCTGGGGGCCTTCTGGGCTACACCTTCAAGGCCTGGTACGTCACTCCCGTCAGTCGCTCCGACGCCTCCCACAGCAGCTCCCCCGCCCGGTCGTCGCGCGTCCACGGCGCCCGCCAGGAGGGTTTCGGCGCTCCACGCCACCCTCCGAAGGCCGGCCCGATGAACGCGTCGGGGCGTACGTCGGGTGCCGTCGCCGCGTAGAGCGTGGGCAGCGCGCCCGCGTCCGCGGACTGCGCGAAGAAGCGGTTGCCGATCCGCATGAACCGCTCGCTGCCCTTGCGGCCGGACATCCGGGGGCCCGCGGTCTGGAGGTTGGTCGCCGCGTACCCCGGGTGGGCCGCCGCCGCGATCACGTCCGAGTCGTGTGCCGCCAGCCGGCGCGCCAGCTCGTGGGTGAAGAGCAGGTTGGCGGTCTTGGACCGGGCGTAGGCCGTCCAACGGCGGTACCGGCGCTCGCTGTTGAGGTCGTCGATGTCGATGTTCGCCAGTACGTGGGTCGTACTGGAGACGGTCACCACCCGGGCTCCCCCGGTGGCCAGCAGCGGGGACAGCAGCAGTCCGGTGAGCGCGAAGTGCCCCAGGTGGTTGACGCCGAACTGCGTCTCGAACCCGTCCGCCGTCGTCCCGTACGGCAGCGCCATCACGCCCGCGTTGTTGACGAGCAGGTCGAGACGGTCGTACGAGAATGCCTGCGCGAACTGCCGGACGGAGACCAGGTCCCCGAGGTCCAGGCGGGTGAACTCCACCTCCGCGCCCGGGACTTCGGCGGCCAGCCGGTCACCGGCCGCGTTGCCCCGCGCCTCGCTGCGGCAGGCGAGCACCACCCGGGCGCCGCCGCGCGCCAGCTCCCGCGCGGCGGCGTACCCGATGCCGCTGTTGGCCCCGGTGACCACGGCGACGCGGCCGCTCTGGTCGGGGATGTCCTTCTCGCTCCAGCCGGACATGGCCGGCCTCCCTCCGCCGAAGGGTGCGGTTCAGAGGGTTCAGCGTACGAGCGGCGGGCGCTGGGCGTAATCGTCCGGGAGGGGCCGGGTGTCCAGGTAGAACCATTCGGCGGTGGGGCCGGGGGCACCGGTGTCCAGGGCGGGGTCCCGCGTCTCCGGCTCGGGGAGGTCCGGCACGGTCGTCGCCGTCCTCGCCGGTCCCGGCATCAGCAGCTCCACCCGCAGCCCCATCCCCCGCTGCTGGGCGGTGAACTCCTCGACCTGGTTGCGGCAGGCGTGGTCCAGGTGGGTCACGCCGGTCAGGTCGAGGCGGATACGGGGCTTGCCTGCGGCGGCCGCGGCCTCCAGGGCCTCGATGACCTTGGGCAGCCGCAGGAAGGTGGCGTTGCCGGCCATGACGACCTTGGCGGTGTCCTCCTCGACGTGCTGGCGGACCACGGTCTGGGACATCCGCAGCGCGGCCAGCACGATCCCGGCGGCGAGCCCGATCAGTACGCCTTCGAGCAGCGCGGTCGCCACGATGACCAGCGTGGTCGTCGTCATCACCACGAACTCGCCCCGGTCCTGGCGCCACATCTTGGGGAACTCCTCGGGCGCGAACAGCTTCCAGCCGCTGTGCACCAGGACACCGGCGAGCACCGAGATCGGGATCAGCGCGAGCACCTGCGGCAGCAGCAGCGCGAACGCCAGCAGCCACAGGCCGTGCAGGGTCCGCGAGAGCCGGGTCTTCGCACCGGCCTGGACGTTCGCCGAACTCCGGGCCACCACGGCCGTGATGGGCAGCGAGCCGAGGATGCCGGCCACCGTGTTGCCGGCGCCCTGGGCGATCAGCTCAGTGTTGTAGCGGGTGCGCGGTCCGCTGTGCATACGGTCCACCGCGGCCGCCGTGAACAGGCTCTCCGCGGACGCGATCACCGTGAAGGTGAGGATCGAGGTGATGATCGCGGCGTCCGCGAGCCCCGCGAACTGCTCCCCGCCCGGCACCTGTACGGCCGCCAGCAGATCGCCGACCTGGAGCGTCTTCACGTCCGCGCCGGGCAGTGCGGCGACCCCGATGCCGATGGCCACGGCGACGAGGGCCGCCGGGACCTTCTTGACCGGACCCGGCACCTTCTTCCACAGGAAGCTCAGCACGACGGTGACGACACCGAGCAGTGTGGCGATCATCGCCTGCCGGTCGGTGAGGATGTCGGCGAGCAGCCCGGGGACCCCGGCCATGTTCTCGATCGGGGTGCCGGGCGCCTTGCCGTCGGCCATCGGGTACAGCTGGCTGAACATCAGCGGGAGCCCGATGCCGGCCAGCATGCCCTGGACCACGGCGAGCGAGATCGCCTGGAACATCCGGCCCAGCCGTACGACACCGAGGACGATCTGAAGGATCCCCGAGCCCAGGACGATCACGCCCAGCATCGCCACGCCGTGTTCGGCGACGGTCTCCGCGACGAGCGCGGCGAGTCCGGCGGCGGGGCCGCTGACCTGGAGCGTGCTCCCCCGCACCGCGCCCACCACCAGCCCGCCGATCACCCCGGAGATGATCCCCAGCTCGGCCGGCACCCCCGAGGCGACGGCGACGCCGATGCACAGCGGGAGGGCGACGAGGAAGACGACGAGGGAGGCGGTGATCTCGGTGCCGAGGTCGGACTTGGGGGGCTTGGGGCCACCGGCGGTTGTGACGGTCCCGGCGATT
Source organism: Streptomyces lincolnensis (assembly GCF_021173675.1). GTDB lineage: Bacteria > Actinomycetota > Actinomycetes > Streptomycetales > Streptomycetaceae > Streptomyces > Streptomyces lincolnensis_B. The sequence continues at coordinate 440,462 of NZ_JAIHON010000005.1, forward strand.
TTGATGGTCCCGGCGGTTTTGACGCCGCCGGCGGACTTGACGGTCCCGGCGGCCTTGACGCTCCCGACGATCTTGGAGGCCCTCGCCCCCCGCGCGTGCGCCCCGCTCATGCGGCGTGCACCCGGAAGCCGCCGTCGTCGTCCAGCTCGTACACCCGCCCGGTGTCGACCTCGTAGTACCAGCCGTGCAGTCGCAGCCGCCCGTCCCGCACCCGCTGCCGCACACTCGGGTAACTGCGCACCGCGGCAAGCTGGTTGACGACGTTGTGCTGGGCCACGTCGGCCAGGGACGGGTCGTCGTCCGCGCCGGTGAGGACGGGGGTGAGCTCGGGGCGGGCGATGCCCAGCCAGGCGTCCACACCCGGCAGCGCGGTGAGGTCGTCACCGGACTTCAGCGCGCCCATCGCTCCGCAGTGTGAGTGACCGCACACGACGACGTCCTGAACCCCGAGCACCTCCAGTGCGTATTCGAGGGTGGCCGCTTCACCCGAGGCCCCATGCCGCCCGTAAGGCGGCACGATATTGCCCGCGTTCCGCAGCTCGAATATCTCTCCGGGCCGCGCTCCGGTAATGAGCGCCGGTATCACCCGTGAGTCCGAGCAGGTAATGAACAGGGCCTCCGGGTATTGCCCCTCTGCCAGTTTCCGGAATTCTCCGAGATCGTCCTCGACCCGCTGTGTGAACGCACGGGCACGGTCCAGCAATGCCTTCAACGGTGGCTCCTCGGTGGGGAGTTCGGCCAGGTCACCTCACCGTAGAGGGGTCCGGGCCAGAGGAAGGTTAAGTGAAAGCCAGAGCCCGGACAGGAATTGAACATTCTTTGCCCCATTACCCGGACGCGGGATCATCTTGTAACGTGTCGAGTCCAATTCACGGAGAGACAGGACGTATGGGCATACGCATACTGCTCATCGAGGACGACGAAACGATCGCCGAACCACTCACCGAGGCGCTGGGCCACTTCGGGCTGACGGTGGATCACGTCGCCACCGGCACCGACGGGCTGAGAGGTCCGTACGGCGATGTCGTCCTGCTGGACCTCGGGCTGCCGGACATGGACGGCATCGACGTCTGCCGGGGCATCCGGCAGGTCTCCGACGTCCCCATCCTCATCCTCAGCGCGCGTGGGGAGGAGGCCGACCGGGTACTGGGGCTGGAGCTCGGCGCCGACGACTATCTCGCGAAGCCGTTCAGCGTACGGGAGTTGGTGGCGCGGGTCAGGGCGGTGACGCGGCGGAGCGGACGGGCGCGGGGGGTGTCAGCGCCGGGTGCCTCGCCGCTCTCGGGTGCCTCGGCGGCCTCACCGCTCCCCTCACCCGATCCGTCGGCTTCTCTGGCGTACGACCCGGAGCCCGCGGTGCCGCCGCAGTCCCCGTCCCCGTCCCCGTCCCCGTCGCCGTACGAGACTCAGCCCTTCCCCTCCTACGAGGCGACGGCGCCCCCCGTCGCCGAGCCCGGTCCGCTGGTGGTCGACCGCCGTACCCGTCAGGTGTGGGTGGGAGAGGCCCAAGTGCCGCTCACGCCCAAGGAGTTCGACCTGCTGGCGCTGCTCACCGAGGATCCTGGCGCGGTGCGTTCCCGGCAGGAGATCCTCGACCGGGTGTGGGATCCGCACTACGAGGGACCGACGAAGACGCTGGACGTCCATGTCGCTGCGCTGCGGCGGAAGTTGGGGCACCCGGGGTGGATCCAGACGCTGCGCGGGGTCGGCTTCCGGCTGGCGGTGCACACCGGGCCGGGCGTACGTGCCGGGTCGGGCGGGGCGGGTGCGCGCAGTGGGCCGAACGCGCACACCGGGCCGGGCGCGCGGCCATGACCCGTCGTCTGCTGCTCAGTTACCTGGGCCTGGCCGCGCTGCTCCTGCTCTGTCTGGAGATCCCGCTCGGCTTCGTGTACTCGCGGGGCGAGCGGGAGCGAGTGGTCAACGCGGCGAAGGACGAGGCCGAGTCGGTCTCGGCGTACGCCGCGCTGTCGCTGGCCGCGGGCCGGGCGGAGCGGGACCTGCCCGGCCGGGTGGCGCACTGCGCGGCGCGGATCGGCGGGAAGGTGGTGATCGTCGACGGTTCGGGCACGCCGCTGGCCACCTCGCATCCGCTGACGCCCGACGCCTCCCGTGCCCTCGCCTCCCGTCCGGGGATCGTGGCCGCGCTCCGGGGCACCTCCACGGCGGACGTCCGGACCTCCACCATCGGCGGGGTCCAGTACCTGTCGGTGGCCGCGCCCGTCGGCCAGGGAGCCCGGCCGGAGGGGGCCGTGTGGCTGACCGTGCCCACCGAGATGGTGCACGAACGCGTGCACCACGTCTGGCTGTTGCTCGCCCTGGGCGGACTCGGCGTCCTCACCGGGGTCACCTTCGTGGCGTTCGCCGTCGCCCGCTGGACCGGCCGCCCGATCCGCGAACTGGAGCGCGCGACACACGAGTTGGCGGAGGGCGGCCGGGCCGCGCCGGTGACGGTGACGAAGGGCCCGCCCGAAGTGCGCAGCCTGGCGGCGACGTTCAACCGCACGGCCGCCCGGCTGGCCCATCTCCTCGCCTCCCAGCGCGCGTTCGCCGGTGAGGCCTCGCACCAGCTCAAGACCCCGCTGGCCGCCTTGCGCCTGCGGCTGGAGAACCTGGAACCCAATGTCTCCGCCCGCGGCCGGGCCAGCCTCACCGCCGCCGTCACGGAGACCGACCGTCTGGCCCGGATGGTCGAGGGCCTGCTGGCGATGGCCCGGCTGGAGGAGAACGCGGCCACCCCGGGCCCGGTCGACATCGGCGCGATCTGCGCCGAACGGCACCGCACCTGGTCCGCGCTCTTCGCCCGACAGGACGTCTCCCTGGTCCTGTTCGCGGGCAGCGTGGGCCCGGTGCTCGCCGTCCCCGGGGCGATCGAACAGATCCTGGACAACCTCCTGTCCAACGCCCTGCGCGCCTCCCCGCCCGCCACCACGGTCACCATCGACCTGCGCCTGCACGCCCCGGCCCGCCGCGCCCTGCGCGACGCCCGCCCCTGCTGGGTCGACCTGCACGTCACCGACGAGGGTCCCGGTATGACGGCCGAGCAGCGCACCCGCGCCTTCGACCGCTTCTGGCGCGCCCCCGGCGCCCCCAAGGGCGGCACCGGTCTCGGCCTGCCCCTCGTCCAACGCCTGGCCCACGCCAGCGGCGGCGAGGCGAGTCTGCACCCGGCCACCACGGGCGGCCTGGACGCCGTCATCCGCCTCCCGTCCGCGGAAGCGGGTCCCCGCCGGCGGGAGGTGCCGGTGCTTCCGGTACGGCATGCCTCCGGCGGCCATGCGAACCGTACGGCCACGTCACGCCTTGTCCATGACACGTCAACCCCACAGGTCTAGGGTCCGTGACCGCGCGTCCCTGTCACCGATCGGTGGCAGGCGGTCACGACTCACCTTGGAGCAAGCGTGGAACGTCGTAGCCCCAACCGCCCGACCCCTCTCCGAACCCCCCTCGGCGTGGAGCGCCGCGCCTTCCTCCGCGCGGCCGTGATCGGCGGTTCCGCCGCCGCCTTCGGCGGAACCCTGTGGCGCGGCGCCGCGTACGCCGCCCCCGCCCAGCCCGGCGCCGGCCCCTACGGGTCGCTCGGCGCGGCCGACGCCAATGGCATCAGACTCCCGGCCGGCTTCACCAGCCGCGTGATCGCCCGCTCCGGCCGGACGGTCGCCGGAACGTCGTACACCTGGCACAACGCCCCGGACGGCGGCGCCTGTTACGCCGACGGCACGGGCTGGATCTACGTCTCCAACTCGGAGATCAACCCGTCGGGCGGCGCGAGCGCGGTGCGCTTCTCGTCGAACGGGACGATCACGTCGGCGTACCGGATCCTGTCGAACACCCGCACCAACTGCGCGGGTGGGAAGACCCCTTGGAACACCTGGCTGTCCTGCGAGGAGGTGGACCGCGGCTACGTCTACGAGACGGACCCGTGGGGCGTCACGGCCGCGGTCCGCCGGGACGCGATGGGCCGCTTCAAGCACGAGGCCGCCGCCGCGGATCCGGTCCGCCGGGTCATCTACCTGACCGAGGACGAGTCCAACGGCCGCCTGTACCGCTTCGTCCCCACCACCTGGGGCGACCTCTCCGCCGGCACCCTCCAGGTCCTGGTCGCGGGCACCGCCACGTCCGGCTCCTTCACCTGGACCACCGTCCCCGACCCCGACGGCTCCCCCACCTCCACCCGCACCCAGGTCTCCGGCTCCAAGTCCTTCAACGGCGGCGAGGGGTGCCACTACGCCGACGACAAGGTCTGGTTCACGACCAAGGGCGACAACCGGGTCTGGCAGCTCAACCTCACGTCCAACACCTACGAGTTGGCCTACGACGACTCCCTGGTCACCTCCGGCACCGCCCCGCTCACCGGCGTCGACAACATCACCGGCTCCTCCTCCGGCGACCTCTTCGTCGCCGAGGACGGCGGCTCCATGGACATCTGCGTGATCACCCCCGACGACGTGATCGCCCCCTTCCTCCGCATCGACGGCCAGTCCGGCTCCGAGATCACCGGCCCGGCCTTCTCCCCGGACGGCACCCGGCTCTACTTCTCCAGCCAGCGGGGGACGAGCGGGAGTTCATCGGGCGGGATCACGTACGAGGTGACGGGGCCGTTCCGCCAGTAGCACCCCGCGGACAGGGCGCCAGGGATTGCACGCCGGGCACCGGACGCCGGACTTACGGAGAGCTACCTTCCGGTCACGTCACAGTCACATCACAGGTCCTTCATATCTCCACCACACCTTCCGCCCCTCAATAGGTTCGTCACCTCATTTCCGGCCGATCGCCCATCAGTGATCAGCCACATGGTTTTCACCACGAACCGCGAACCTGGAAGGACCAGTTGTGAACCTGCTCCCGCTCCGTAAGCCCGGCGCCATCGCCGTAGCCGCGCTCGCCCTGGCCGCCCTCCCGGCCACCGCCTCGGCCCACGACGGCAACCACCCCTTCACCAACTGCACCGAGGCCTACTCCAGCGGCTACGCCAACATCTCCGCGGGCGACGAGCACTACGGCAAGCACCTGGACCGCGACGGCGACGGCATCGGCTGCGACAGCCCACCCCCGGGCTTCGAACAGGCCGACGACGACAAGACGGACACCGGGAACACCGGGAACACCGAGACGACCGACCCCGCCACCCCCCAGACCCCGGACCTCGCCGAAACCGGCGGCAGCGACACCACCGTCTACCTCGCCACCGGCGGCTCGGTCGCCCTCCTCGCGGGCGGCGCGGTCCTCATGGCGGCCCGCAGGCGCCGGACGGACCGCTGACACACGGCAAAGGGGCGGCACCCCTTCCAGGATGCCGCCCCGAGCACCACACCCCGCGCGACCCTCAGTCCCTCCGGATCAACTCGGGATCGATCCGCCGCCCCACCAACGGCAACGCCACCTGCACCGCCCGCAACGGGCGGACTCAGCCACGGCCGGGCCTGTACTGGTAGGCGTAGCGCTGCGTGGGCGAGCAGTTGTCCGGGCGCGGTGGTCGCAGCCGCCGATGATCACGGAATGCAATGCACCGAAAGCGCAGAGAAACGATCGCTCTGCCTCATCACCACCGCATCAGGTGACACCGGCTCACCTGCGCGAAGCTCAACCGTCGCGTCTCCCAGATCAGCTCAGCCGCGTCGATGAGCATCGGTCCAGGGGCCGACTCTCCGGGGAGGGGGAGATCGGCCAGGGCTGCCAGGTGACCGGCGGGGATGCCGAGGGTGTGGGCGGAGGCCACCAGGAAGTCAGGGGTGATGGGTAGCCGGCCGTGGCCCATCTGCCCGACGGTGGCTGCGGACAGGTAGAGGCCCGACATCGAGTACAGCGCGCGGGCGCCGCCCGACCAGGTCAGGTTCCGGTTGGCCAGCATCCGTACCAGCACGGCTCCGAAGCTCGGTTCGTAGCGTTCGTAGGGGCGCGGCGAAGGAACCGGACGGGTCCGCTCCTCCTGGGGCAGCCCTCGTACGAAGGCGAGCAGCGCCGCTCTCCGCCCCGGCGACAACCGCCTCGCCTTCATGACCAGCCGGGGCACACCGGACCCGGCCGTGGAGTCCAGCGGGGCCAGTTCCTCGGGAACGTCCACCCCGGCGAGGGCGAAGACGTCCGGGGTGCGCAGATTCAGCGCGGGCGCGAGCCGGTGCAGCAGTGCCGGATCGGGGGCCGCGCCGTCGAGCACCTCGCGCAGATCGGGTTCCGGCACTCCGGCCAGTCCCGCCAACCCGCCCGCATCCAGCCCACGGTGACGCGACGACCGTGCCAGCAGCGCACCGAATCCAGGATGTTCCGTCATTCCGCCAGGGTAGGCAGCACGAAAGGGCGGCACCCCCCGCACGGGACACCGCCCTCTCTTCGTGATCCGGAGCCGCCGACCATCGGTGAGGGTCGGTCGGGGACGATCGGCGGCTCCGGGGTCTCGAACAGGCCGCGTGGGCTACCGGTGGTCGCTCCCCGCGGACTGCGACGCCGCGCGTCCCGCCTCCAGTCGGGCGACCGGGATGCGGAAGGGGGAGCAGGAGACGTAGTCGAGGCCCACCTCGTGGAAGAAGTGGACGGACTCGGGGTCGCCGCCGTGTTCGCCGCAGACGCCGAGCTTGAGGTCGGGGCGGGTGGCTCGGCCCGCCTCGACGGCCAGCTTGACCAGCGAGCCGACGCCGTCCTTGTCGATCGTCTCGAAGGGGGAGACGCCGAAGATGCCCTTCTCCAGGTACGCCGTGAAGAAGGAGGCCTCCACGTCGTCGCGGCTGAAGCCCCACACGGTCTGGGTGAGGTCGTTGGTGCCGAAGGAGAAGAACTCCGCCGCCTCGGCGATCTGACCGGCGGTCAGCGCGGCGCGCGGGAGCTCGATCATCGTGCCGATGGCCAGCTTCAGGGAGGTCCCCGTGGCGGCCTCGACCTCGGCGACGACCTGGTCGGCCTCCTCGCGGACGATCTCCAACTCCTGGACGGTGCCGACGAGCGGGATCATGATCTCCGCGCGCGGGTCGCCCTTGGCCGCCTTGCGTTCGGCCGCGGCCTCGGCGATGGCCCGTACCTGCATGGTGAACAGGCCGGGGATGACCAGGCCGAGGCGCACACCGCGCAGACCGAGCATCGGGTTCTGCTCGTGCAGGCGGTGGACGGCCTGGAGCAGGCGCAGTTCGTTCTCGTGGGGCTCCTGACGGGACTCGGCCAGCGCCACCCGGACGGACAGCTCCGTGATGTCCGGCAGGAACTCGTGCAGCGGCGGGTCCAGCAGACGGATCGTGACCGGGAGGCCGTCCATCGCCGAGAACAGCTCCACGAAGTCCTGCTTCTGGAGCGGGAGCAGCGCCTTCAGCGACTCCTCGCGCTCGTCCTCCGTGTCCGCCAGGATCAGCCGCTCCACCAGCTCACGCCGGTCACCGAGGAACATGTGCTCCGTACGGCAGAGCCCGATGCCCTGGGCGCCGAAGCGCCGCGCGCGCATCGCGTCCTCGGCGTTGTCCGCGTTGGCGCGGACCCGCAGGCGCCGCTTGCGGTCCGCGAAGGCCATGATCCGGTGGACGGCCTCGACCAGTTCGTCGGCGTCCTGGGCGCCGGCGTGCATCCGGCCCTCGAAGTACTCGACGACCGGGGAGGGGACGACGGGCACCTCGCCCAGGTAGACCTTGCCGCTCGACCCGTCGATCGAGATCAGGTCGCCCTCCTCCACCACATGACCGCCCGGCACCGTCATCCGGCGCCGCTTGGTGTCGACCTCCAGCTCCTCCGCGCCGCAGACACAGGTCTTGCCCATGCCGCGCGCGACGACGGCCGCGTGGGAGGTCTTGCCGCCCCTCGACGTCAGAATGCCCTCGGCCGCGATCATGCCGTCGAGGTCGTCGGGGTTGGTCTCCCGGCGGACCAGGATGACCTTCTCGCCCGACCGCGACCACTTGACGGCCGTGTACGAGTCGAAGACCGCCTTGCCGACCGCCGCACCCGGCGAGGCCGCGATGCCCCGGCCGACCTGCGCGACCTTGGCGTCCTCGTCGAAGCGGGGGAACATCAGCTGGGCCAGCTGCGCACCCGTGACCCGCTGGAGCGCCTCCGCCTCGTCGATCAGGCCCTGGTCCACCAGCTGGGTCGCGATACGGAAGGCGGCGCCCGCGGTCCGCTTGCCCACGCGGGTCTGGAGCATCCACAGCTGCCCGCGCTCGATGGTGAACTCGATGTCGCAGAGGTCCTTGTAGTGGTTCTCCAGGGTCTCCATGATCTGCATCAGCTGGTCGTACGACTTCTTGTCGATCGACTCCAGCTCGGCGAGCGGGACCGTGTTGCGGATGCCGGCCACCACGTCCTCGCCCTGGGCGTTCTGGAGGTAGTCGCCGTAGACGCCCTGGTGGCCGCTGGCGGGGTCGCGGGTGAAGGCGACGCCGGTGCCCGAGTCGGGGCCGAGGTTGCCGAAGACCATGGAGCAGACGTTGACGGCGGTGCCCAGGTCGCCGGGGATGCGCTCCTGGCGGCGGTAGAGCTTGGCGCGGTCGGTGTTCCAGGAGTCGAAGACCGCGTGGATGGCGAGGTCCATCTGCTCGCGCGGGTCCTGTGGGAAGTCCCGGCCGGCCTGGGCCTTGACGATCTTCTTGAACGTGGTGACGAGCTTCTTGAGGTCGGCGGCCTCCAGCTCGGTGTCGACCGTGACCTTCTTGGCCGACTTGGCCGCCTCCAGCGCGTCCTCGAAGAGGTCGCCGTCGACGCCGAGGACGGTCTTGCCGAACATCTGGATGAGGCGCCGGTAGGAGTCCCAGGCGAAGCGGTCGTCGCCGGCCTGGGCCGCCAGGCCCTTCACGGACTTGTCGGAGAGGCCGATGTTGAGGACGGTGTCCATCATCCCGGGCATGGAGAACTTGGCGCCGGAGCGGACGGAGACCAGCAGCGGGTCGTCGGCCTGGCCGAGCTTCTTGCCCATGCGCTGCTCCAGCGCGTCGAGGTGCGCACTCACCTCGTCACGCAGTGCCGCCGGCTCCTCGCCACTGTCGAGGTAGACCTTGCAGGCCTCGGTGGTGATCGTGAACCCGGGAGGGACCGGAAGACCCAGATTGGTCATCTCCGCGAGGTTCGCGCCCTTGCCGCCGAGGAGGTCCTTGAGGTCCTTGTTGCCCTCGGTGAAGTCGTAAACGAACTTCACGCCCTCAACGCGCGCGGTCTGATCGGCTCCATGGGGTTCTTTGTTTTCCGACACGGGTCTCGACTCCTCGAGGACGCGGTGGCTGCCCTGACGGCGAGGAACATACCCAGATCGAAGGCTTCTGGGTACGTCCACTCGCGCGTCATACGCCCGTAACCAGTCGTCCGCCAGCGGATCGAAAGTCAAGGCTTGGCAAGCGTCGACGGGCGCATGTTTTCACTTCTTGAACGCACCACCACCCAAACGACCCGGATTGCGCTCACCTGAGCGGTCATCGGCACGTCTGATTTCGATCGATGAACGATCAAGGGGTGGCACTCAGTGCCACCCCTCCACGAAGTGCAGTCGCGCATGATCCGCTCATCTGAGCGGTACCCCTATCAAGGGTGGCGAGAATCACGCTTCCACAGTCGCCCGGATTTCACCATGCGGACGGCGGTCCGGGACCGAAACCCGTCCGTCACACGCCCAGCACCGACAGCCGTTCCTCCACCCGCTCGGGCGCGTACAGGTGCTCCACGACCATCGCCCCCGCCCCCACCAGCCCGGCCCGCTCCCCGAGCCGCGAGGTGACGACATCCAGGTGGGCGGTGGAGCGGGGCAGCGCCCGCTGGTAGAGCAGTTCCCGCACGCCCGTGAGGAAGGCGGTTCCGGCCAGATCTCCCGCGATCATCAGCACGCCCGGGTTCAGCAGGGTCACCACGGTCGCCAGCACGTCCCCCACCTGGCGCCCGGCCTCACGGGCCAGCGCGGCGGCCTCGGGATCGCCCGCCGCCAGCAGATCGCGCACGTCCGAGCCCGACGCCGCCGGCACCCCGGCCTCCGCCAGCCGCCGGGCCACGGCACCGCCGCTCGCGACGGCGGCCAGACAGCCGCGGGAACCGCACCGGCACAGCGCGTCCGCCCCGACCCGGATGTGACCGATGTCCCCGGCGCCGCCGTCGACGCCCCGGTAGACCGAGCCGTGCACCACCACGCCGGCACCGATACCCGTGGAGACCTTGACCAGCACGAACGCGGAGCAGCCGGGGTAGGTGGTGCGCTGTTCGCCGTACGCCATGAGGTTGGCGTCGTTGTCGACCAGGACCGGGACCGCCCCGGCTCCGGTGTGCTCGCTGAAGGCTCTGGCCAGGCGCGCTCTTATGTCGTAGCCGTCCCAGCCCGGCATGATCGGCGGCTGGACGACCCGGCCGGTCTCGGTGTCGACCGGGCCCGGGACCGCGAGCCCGATGCCGCAGACCTCCTCGGCACGGCGGCCCGCCTTCTCCAGCAGCTCGGCGAACCAGTGCCCCAGCTCACCGAGGACGACGTCCGGGCCGTCCTCGACGACCGCCGTGCCGCTGTGCTCGGCCAGGATCTCGCCGGTCAGCGACAGGACGGCCGCGCGGGCGTGCCGGGTGTCCAGGTCGGCGGCGAGGACGACGGCATGGGCGTCGTCGAATTCGAGGGTGATCGAGGGCCGGCCGCCCAACGGGGAGTCCACCGGGCCCCCGGCGCCCTCGCGCAGCCAGCCCGCGCGGAAGAGCCGGTCCAGGCGCTGGCCGACGGTGGCGCGGGAGAGCCCGGTCACCTGCTGGAGCGCTCCACGCGTGACCGCGCGTCCGCTTCGCACCAGTTCGAGCAGATCTCCGGCGCTCCCCTGACCTCGCCCAGCCATGCGCACCCCCTTGTGTTTCTCAAGACTGCATTACATATTGAGTTTTGCGTGTTAAATAGACGTAACCCTACGGTAGCCAAGACCGAACCGATCGGCCGAACATCTTCGGGGAGCCCCGAGTGGATCGCACTGCCCAGCTGACCGCACCCGCTGTGCCGCACACCGTCGTATACGAACCGGACACCGCGACACATCCGCTGCACGTCAGGGCCGCCCGGGTGCTGGCGGACAACTGGACGGGCGCGTCCACCGTTCCCTCGCACGGCCTGTACCCGCACCAGTGGTCCTGGGACTCGGCGTTCATCGCGATCGGCCTCAGGCACCTGTCGCCGTTACGGGCCCAGACGGAGCTGGAGACCCTGCTGGACGCCCAGTGGGGCGACGGGCGGATCCCGCACATCGTCTTCAACCCCTCCGTACCGCTCGACGCGTACTTCCCGAGCCCCGACTTCTGGCGCTCCTCGACCGCGGGGCGCGCCGCGGGCGCCCCGCGCACCGTACAGACCTCCGGCATCGTGCAACCACCGGTGCACGCGCTGGCGGCCTGGCTGGTGCACCGCGCCGACCCCGGCCTGTCCCGGGCGCGCGGCTTCCTCACCCGGGTCTATCCCCGCCTGGCCGCCTGGCACCGCTATCTGCTGCACCGCCGCGACCTGGGCGGCGCCGGCCTCGCCTCCGTGGTGCACCCCTGGGAACAGGGTATGGACAACAGCCCCAGCTGGGACCTCCCGCTCTCCCGCGTCACCCCGGCCCCGGCCCGCTCCTTCCGCCGCGCCGACCTCGCCCACGGAGCCCCCGAGGACCGCCCGACCGACCTCGACTACGGCCGGTACGTACGCCTGGCGACGGACTACCGGGACGGCGAATACGCGGACGGCGACGGCGAGTTCGCGGTCGAGGACCCCGCCTTCAACGCCCTGCTGATCGCCTCCGAACACGCCCTGGCCCGCATCGCACGCGAACTGGGCGCCCCCGGCACGGCCCGCCACGCCCGCGCGGAACGCCTGACGACAGCCCTGGTGGAACGGCTCTGGGACCCCGCGGAGGGCATGTTCTTCTGCCGGGACGTACGCGAGGGCGGCCTGATCCCCGAGCGCGGGGTCTCCGGCCTGATCCCCCTCCTCCTGCCAGGCCTACCGCGCGAGACGACGGCCGCGCTGATCCGCACAACCACCGGCCCGCACTTCGGCCTCGGCTCCACCACCCGCCTCGTGCCCAGCTACGACCTGCTCGGCGAGGCCTTCGACCCGCACCGCTACTGGCGCGGCCCGGCGTGGTTCAACACCGCCTGGCTCATGGAGCGCGGACTGCGCACCCACGGCGAGCACGAGCGGGCCGACGCACTCCGCCGGGCCGTCCTCGCCACCGCCGACAGCTCCGACTTCGCGGAGTACGTCGACCCGTACACCGGCGAGGCCTGCGGCGCGACGGGCTTCAGCTGGACGGCGGCGCTCACGCTCGACCTGCTGCACGACGATTCCATGCACAGCACCGGCCATGTCACGGACGTCAGGGGAGGGAACCGGGGATGACACAGCGGCAGCATCTGCTCGTGCACGGCGGAACGTTCGCCGCCGTGGGCGACGGCGGAGACATCAGCGGCGTGCGGGGCGGCACTTCCCCGGACGGCTTGTTCGTGCGGGACGCCCGGCATCTGAGCCGTTGGCAACTGACGGTCGACGGCGCGGTGCCGGAGTCGCTCACGCCGGTCGCGGACGGGGACACGGCACGCTGTGTCCTCGTCCCGCGCGGCGGCCGCAACGAACCCCCCGCCCACACCCTCTTCCGCGAACAGGCCGTCGGCGACGGCTCGTTCGTCGAGTCCCTGCGGGTCACCAGCAACCGCCCGGTACCGACGACGGTCCGCCTCGCCCTCACCGTGGACGCGGACTTCACCGACCAGTTCGAACTGCGCTCCGACCACCGCACCTACGCCAAGATCGGCGTCACCCGCTCCCGCGAGGTCCTCGACGACGGCGTGGAGTTCACCTACCGCCGCGGCGAATGGCGTTCGTGTACGACGGTGAAGACCGAGCCCGCCCCGGACGGCGTCGAGGAGACCGGCACCGGCGCCCGCCGCCTGGTCTGGACGCTCGACCTCGACCCGCACGGCTCGGCGGAACTCCTGCTCCGCGTGATGGCCCGCCCCCACGGCGACAAACGAGCCCTCCGCGTCCCCCGCGACCCCGCCGCCGTCAACCGCCAACTCCTCTCCCTGGAGGGCGAGTTCGTGGAGGGCATCGCCTTCCCCACCGGCTGGCCCGAACTCGCCGCCGCCTGCGCCCGCGGCCTGGCCGACCTCGCCTCCCTCCAGGTCCCGGCAACGGGCCTGGACGGCGAGGAGTTGCGCGTCCCGGCCGCCGGAGCCCCCTGGTTCCTCACCCTGCTGGGCCGCGACGCCCTCCTCACCTCCCTCTTCGCCCTCCCCTACCGCCCCCAGCTGGCCGCAGCGACCCTCCCGGCACTCGCCGCGACCCAGGCCACCAACACCGACCCGGAGTCCGTCGCCCAGCCCGGCAAGATCGTGCACGAGGTCCGGCACGGCGAACTGGCCCACTTCGCCCAGGTCCCCTACGGCCGCTACTACGGCTCGGTCGACGCCACCCCCCTCTTCCTCGTCCTCCTGGGCGCCTACGTCGAACAGACCCGGGACCTCACCCTCGCCCGCCGCCTCGAACCCCACGCCCGCGCCGCGATCGCCTGGATGCTCGACCACGGCGGCCTCACCTCTCGCGGCTACCTCGTCTACCGCGCCGACCAGGGCGGCCTGGCCAACCAGAACTGGAAGGACTCCCCCGGCGCGATCTGCTCCGCCGACGGCACCCGGGCGAGCGGCCCGGTGATGGCCGCGGGCGCCCAGGGCTACGCCTACGACGCCCTGCGCCGCACCGCCTGGATCGCCCGCACCGTCTGGGAGGACGAGACCTACGCGGCCCTCCTGGAACAGGCCGCCGCCGACCTGCGCGACCGCTTCCAACGGGACTTCTGGATGCGGGACCGCGCCTTCCCCGCCCTCGCGCTCGACGGCGAGGGCCACCAGGTCGACGCCCTGGCCTCCGACGCGGGCCACCTCCTCTGGTCCGGCCTGCTCGACAAGGAGTACGGCGAACTCGTGGGCCGCCGCCTACTGGAACCCGACTTCTTCTCCGGCTGGGGCGTCCGCACCCTGGCCTCCGGCCAGTCGGCCTACCACCCCCTCTCCTACCACCGCGGCTCCGTCTGGCCCCACGACAACGCCCTGATCACCCTGGGCCTGGCCCGCTACGGCCTGCACGACGAGGCCCGCACGGTGGCCCACGCCCTGGTCGACGCGGCGACGGCGACGGGCCACCGACTCCCGGAGGTCCTGGCCGGCTACGGCAGGGAGACCCACGGCGAACCGGTGCCGTACCCGCACGCCTGCGTGCGGGAGTCCCGGTCGGCGGCGGCACCGCTCGCTCTGCTGACGGCGGTCGGGGGCGCGTAGCGGCCCGGGGGACCGTTGGTCAGCCGTTTGCCCGGTGTTTGCCCAGTTCTGTGAACGGGGGCCGGGAGCGCGCCGTACGGGAATGTGGCGGGTCGCCGGCCTCCTCGCGTGGCCCGCCCTCTCCTCACGGGCTCGCGCGGAAGGACCTTCGGGTGACCGGGACCATCACAGAGAACTCGGCGACCGAGCCCGAGACCGGGACGACCACCGACGACAGACCGACGGCCAAGCTCCCCCTCCGCTCCCGGCCGGCCCGCTGGCGGACCGCCCACCCCACCGCCGTACGCACCTTCCACCTGGCGACGACGATCCTCGCGGCCGTACTCGTCCTGGGCGCACTGCTCTTCCCCAACCGCCTGATGGCACTCCAGCCCAACCGCTTCACACGGATCCCGGTGGAGGCGATCATCGGAGCGGCGGTGGCACTCGTGCTCCCCCGCAGACCACGCCTCGTCATCGCCGTGCTCTCCGGGATCGGACTCGGCGTGATGACCATCCTGAACATGCTCGACATGGGATTCCTGGAGTACCTGGGCCGGGGCTTCAACCTGATCCTGGACTGGGAGTTGCTGGACGACGCGCAGGCCTACGTCGAGGACTCCATGGGCAAGGGCGTGGCGGTCGGAGCCACGATCGGGGCGGCGGCAGCCGTTCTCCTCCTCCTACTGGTCATGGCACTGGCGATGGTCAGGCTGAGCAACCTGCTCGCGGACCACCGGCAGACCGCCACCAGAGGCACCCTCATCGCCGCCACCGTGTGGGTCGCGTGCTCGGCACTGGGCGTCCAGGTCTCGGGCATGCCGGTCGCCTCCGAACGCACCGCGGGCGCCGCCAAGGTCCAGACCCGGCGGGTGCTGGACACCCTGCGGGACGAGGCGGAGTTCCGGAAGGTGGCCAAGGTCGACACCTTCGGCGCCACACCGCCCGCCCAACTCCTCCCGGACCTGCGCGGCAAGGACGTGATCTTCACCTTCATCGAGAGCTACGGCCGCAGCGCGATCGAGGATCCCGCCATCGCCCCCGGCGTCGACAAGACCCTCACCACCAGCACCGAAGCCCTCGCGAAAGCCGGCTTCCACGCCAAGAGCGGCTGGCTGACCTCGGCGACGTACGGCGGCAGCAGCTGGCTGGGCCACTCCACCACGATGTCCGGCCTGTGGATCGACAACCAGCAGCGCTACCGCACCGTCATGGCCAGCGACCGTCTCAGCCTCACCAAGGCGTTCCAGAAGACCGGCGCGTGGGACACCGTCGGTGTCATGCCCGGGGTCCAGAAGGGGTGGCCCGAGCAGGAGTACTACGGCCTCGACAAGGTCTACAACGCCTTCCAACTCGGCTATCAGGGGCCGAAGTTCAGCTGGTCCACGATGCCCGACCAGTACGCCCTCGAAGCGTTCCAGCGCCAGGTCCACGGCAAGAAGCGCGACAAGCCCCTGATGTCGGAGATCATCCTCACCTCCAGCCACCAGCCCTGGGCGCCCATCCCCACGATGGTCGGCTGGGACGACCTGGGCGACGGCTCCGTCTTCGGCCCCATCCACAAGGCCGCCCTCGACCCCTCCGACGTCATCACCGACTCCGGTCGCTCCAAGCGCGAGTACGGCAAGTCCGTCCAGTACTCCGTCACCAGCCTCACCCAGTGGCTGGAGCGCTACGGTACCGACGACACCGTGCTCGTCTTCCTCGGGGATCATCAGCCCATCGCCCGTGTCAGTGGCACCGGTGCCAGTCGTGACGTGCCGGTCTCCCTCGTCGCCAAGGATCCTGCGGTCCTTGACAAGATCGCCTCCTGGAACTGGACGGACGGTCTCAAGCCGGCGTCGGACGCCCCCGTCTGGAAAATGAGCGCCTTCCGCGACCGCTTCCTCACGGCCTACGGCTCAACACCCCGCCCCTCCGGGGACTGACCCAGATGTTTCTCGCCCCCGCCGCCCCTACCCGTCCCATCCCCCAGGGGCTCCGCCCCTTCGACCCCGGCGGGTCAGGGGGTGCCACGGACCGTTGTGGGCCGGGTGCGGGTGGGTGGGGGCTGGTCGCGCAGTTCCCCGCGCCCCTCAGGTGGGTGCCAGGGAAGGTCGTAGGGCGGCTGCGGGTGCGATGTGGCTGGTCGCGCAGTTCCCCGCGCCCCTAAAAGAAGGCACCTGCAGTCGCCCTGGGACATCAAGCACCGTCGGCCGTTGGCGTCGTAGCCGCCCACGGCGGCGAGGGGACGGGGCGGGGGGTGTCCGCCCGCAGCGGCCGGCGTCCGACACGCAGGACCTCTTGCCGGAACAGTTCCGCCGGACCGAGGACGGAGACCCCCCGACCCGGCCCCGACCCACCCACCGGACAGGAGGCGCTACATCCGCCCCCACCGGACCCGCACAGCGCGCCGCAGGCATCGCATCAGCCTCCGGAGGTGTCCAGCTCCGCGTCCTCGCTGATGCCGGCGCAGTCGTACGGGTCCTTGAGCCAACCGTCGGGCAGGACGACGCGGTTGTTGCCGGAGGTGCGGCCGCGGGGCCCGTCGGCGCCGGTGGGCCAGGGCTGGTCGAGGTCCAACTCGTCGAGGCCGGAGCGGAGTTCGGACAGGGAGGACGTGATGGCGAGCCGCTTGCGCATCTCGCTGCCGACGGCGAAGCCCTTCAGATACCAGGCCACGTGCTTACGGAAGTCGATGACCCCCCGAGCCTCGTCCCCGATCCACTCACCGAGCAGCGTGGCATGCCGCACCATGACATCGGCCACCTCCCGGAGGGACGGCCGTGCCACATCGTCCACCCGCCCCTCGAACGCCGCCACGAGGTCCGCGAACAGCCACGGCCGCCCGAGACAGCCACGCCCCACGACCACCCCGTCACACCCCGTGGCCCGCACCATCCGCAGCGCATCCTCCGCCGACCAGATGTCCCCGTTCCCCAGCACGGGAATCTCCGGCACATGCTCCTTGAGCCGAGCGATCGCGTCCCAGTCCGCCGTACCGCCGTAGTGCTGAGCGGCGGTACGCCCGTGCAACGCGATCGCGGTCACGCCCTCCTCCACGGCGATCCGCCCGGCGTCGAGATACGTCATGTGGTCGTCGTCGATGCCCTTGCGCATCTTCATCGTGACGGGAAGATCCCCGGCCCCGGCAACCGCCTCGCGCAGGATCCCCCGCA
Source organism: Streptomyces lincolnensis (assembly GCF_021173675.1). Taxonomy (GTDB): domain Bacteria; phylum Actinomycetota; class Actinomycetes; order Streptomycetales; family Streptomycetaceae; genus Streptomyces; species Streptomyces lincolnensis_B. Next base: position 457,828 of record NZ_JAIHON010000005.1, read on the forward strand.
GCAGATGCCGCTTGTACGGCAGCGCCGACCCACCCCCCTTGCGCGTCACCTTCGGCACGGGGCACCCGAAGTTCAGATCGATGTGATCGGCCAACCCCTCCTCCGCGATCATGCGGACGGCCTTGCCGACGGTCGCGGGATCGACGCCGTACAACTGCACGGACCGCGGCTTCTCGCTCGCGTCGAAGTGGATCAGCTGCATGGTCTTCTCGTTGCGCTCGACCAACGCCCGGGTGGTGATCATCTCGCTGACGAACAGCCCTTTGCCCCCACTGGCTCCATCCTTTGATTCGCCTCCGGCGAAGGAACGGCACAACGTGCGGAAGGGCGCGTTGGTGATCCCGGCCATGGGAGCGAGAACGACAGGCGGCTGGACGACGTGCGGACCGATATGCAGCGGCGTGGACGTGGACATCCCTCCATTGTGCCGTGCGACGCAGCATGCAATGCCTTGGCAAAAATGATTAGTTAGACGCACTATCGAAATCGGCGTACCCTGGACCGCATGCCCGAGCTCACCCACCGCCGCCGCCTGCTGGTCCTCGCGATCTGCTGTATGAGCCTGCTGATCGTGAGTCTCGACAACACGGTCCTGAACGTCGCGCTGCCGTCCATGCAGAAGGAACTGCACGCGACCACGGCGGGCCTCCAGTGGACGATCGACGCCTACACCCTGGTCCTGGCCTCGCTGCTGATGCTGGCCGGCTCCACCGCCGACCGCCTCGGCCGCAAGCGCGTCTTCATGACCGGCCTGATCGTGTTCACCCTCGGTTCCGCCCTGTGCTCGATCGCGCCGAACCTCCAGACGCTGGTGATCTTCCGCATGATCCAGGCGGTGGGCGGTTCGATGCTCAACCCGGTCGCCATGTCGATCATCACGAACACCTTCACGGACACCAGGGAGCGGGCGCGGGCGATCGGGGCGTGGGGAGCCGTGGTGGGCATCTCCATGGCCGCGGGCCCCCTGGTCGGCGGCCTGCTCGTGGAGTCGGTCGGCTGGCGGTCGATCTTCTGGCTCAACCTCCCCGTGGGCCTGGCCGCGCTGCTGCTCACCCTGCGCTACGTACCGGAGTCCCGGGCACCGAAGGCCCGGCGCCCGGACCCGGTCGGCCAGGTGCTGGTGATCGTGCTGTTCGGGGCGATGACGTACGGGATCATCGAGATGCCGAACGCCGGGTTCACCTCCGTCCTGCCGTACGTGCTGCTCGCGCTGGCCGCCCTCGCGGGACTGCTCTGGTACGAGCCGCGCCGCGACGAACCCCTGATCGACCTACGGTTCTTCCGGTCGGCGCCGTTCAGCGGGGCGACGGTGATAGCGGTGTGCGGCTTCGCGTCGCTCGGCGGGTTCCTGTTCATGTCGACGCTGTACCTCCAGAACGTCCGGGGGCTGGACGCGCTGCACGCGGGCCTGTGGATGCTGCCGATGGCTGTGCCGACGTTCCTGTGCGCACCACTGGCCGGGCGCCTGGTCGGCAACCGTGGGCCTCGGCTCCCGCTGCTGATCGCGGGTACGGCGATGACGGCGTCCGGGGTCCTGTTCGCCGGGTTCGAGGCGGAGACGTCCGACGCGGCGCTGTTCCTCGGGTACGTGCTGTTCGGGATCGGGTTCGGGTTCTTGAACGCGCCGATCACCAACACGGCGGTGTCGGGCATGCCGCGCAGCCAAGCGGGTGTGGCGGCGGCGGTGGCGTCCACGAGCCGCCAGCTGGGGCAGACGCTGGGTGTCGCCGTGATCGGAGCGGTGTTGGCGGCCGGCGTTGGTTCCTCCTCTTATCGCGACGCGTTTGTTTCAGCCGCCGTGCCGGGTTGGTGGATCCTCGCGGGGTGTGGGTTCGCGGTGTTGGTGCTCGGAGCGGTGACGAGTGGGGCGTGGGCTCGGAGTACGGCCGAGCGGACGGCTGCGCGGTTGGAGGCGCCGGAGGTTCAGGAAGCCGTTCGCGCCTGATCGCCGTAGGGGTGATCTCCGTACGCGACTACCGGTCGGCTGTGGCTGGTCGCGCCCACGCGGCGGAGCCGCAAATCGATACAGCCCCGCGCCCCTCAGGTCAGTCCACTCACCCCAGCTTCGAAGCCAGCCCCGGCCACCTCTTCGCCACCGCCTCCTCCACCGCCGGCAGCGCCCGCTGCCCCGCCAGCGCCAGCGTGATCGCCGCTGCGACCCCCGCCCAGGCGACCGGCCCGAGAGGCGTGCAGCCGAAGAGCTGACTCACACCCGGCGTCTCCACCAGCGCGACGAGAACGACGGCCGACCCCAGGGACGTGACCCGTACCAGCGGGCTGTCGCGGCGGTCGGCGAGCGTCTGGGCGAGCTGGGTACCGACGACCGCGCACAACGCCATCGTGGTGGAGCGGCGGGCCGTGCCCGGGGTGAAGCGGCCGAAAAGCCAGGCGGCGGTCGCGCCGAGGCAGGTGGTGAGGGCGCGGTGGCGGATCTGGCGGATGAGGGGCGCGCCGAGGACGGACGTACCGAGGGGGGCGTCGCCGGGGTCGTCCGGGGTGGTGTCCTCCGTGGGGGTCACGGCGACGGCCATGGCCGGGAAGAGGTCGGTGAAGAGGTTCACCAGGAGCATCTGGCGGGTGGACAGGGGCGCGGACCCGGCGAGGAGCGTGCCGACGATGCCGAAGCCGACCTCGCCCGCGTTGCCGCCGATGAGGATGGCGATGGCGTCGGCGACGCTGTGCCACAGGGCACGGCCTTCCCGTACCGCCTCGATGAGGACGGTGAGGTCGTCGCCGGTGACGACGAGGTCCGCCGCGTTGCGGGCGGCGGCCGAGCCGCGGGCGTTGATGCCCACGCCGATGTCGGCGGCGCGGATGGCGGCGGCGTCGTTGGCGCCGTCGCCGACCATGCCGACGACCCGGCCGGCGTCCCGCAGGGCCTCGACGACCTGGAGTTTCTGTTCGGGCGCGACGCGGGCGACGACGTCGGCGTCGCGCAGCATGCGGGAGCGGGCGGTGCGGTCGGCGGCGGCGAGTTCGTCGCCGGTGACGACGGTCGCGTCGTCGGGCCAGCCGAGGTCGGTGGCGATGGCGTGGGCGGTCTGCGGATGGTCGCCGGTGAGCACGACGGGCCGTACGCCTGCCTCGCGCAGCCCTCGGACGAGGGCGGTGGAGGTCTCGCGGGGCACGTCGGCCAGGGCAAGGAGTCCGGTGAACTCCAGGTCCCGCAGGTCCTGTTCGAGGACGTCGGTGGCCTGCTCGCCCTCGTGCAGCGGGCGCCTGGCCACCGCCAGGACGCGCAGTCCGTCGCCGGCCAGGGAGTGGGCGGTGTCGGAGGCGTGGGAGGGCAGGTCGGCGCAGGCGGGCAGGACGGTCTCGGGGGCGCCCTTGACGACGAGGACGGGCGCGCCGCCCCGGTCGCGGCCGACGGCGGCGGCGTAACCGCGGGCGGCCTCGAAGGGCAGGCCCTCGCTCTGCTCCCAGGCGTCGTCGGGCCCGGCGGCGTCCAGGACGGCCTCGTCGGTGGCGTGGGCCGGGCGGGCCGAGTCGCCGTTGAGGGTGGGGCAGGCGCGGGCCGCGTCCCGCAGGGGGCCGTCGGCGCCGGGTGCGTCGAGCTTGTGGACGGTGCCGTCGGAGTCGGCGACCCGGACCAGGCGGAGCCGGTTCTCGGTGAGGGTGCCGGTCTTGTCGAAGCAGATGGTGTCCATCCGGCCCAGCGCCTCCAGGGTGCGCGGGGCGCGGACGAGGACGCCCTCGCCGCTGAGCCGGCGGGCGGCGGCCAGCTGCGCGACCGTGGCCACCAGCGGCAGCCCTTCCGGTACGGCGGCCACCGCGACGGCCACGCCACCGCTGACCGCCTGCCGGATGGGGGTGCCCCGCAGCAGGGACAGACCGGTGACCGCGGCCCCGCCCGCCATCGTCAACGGCATCGCCTTGCGGGTGAGTTCCTGGAGGCGGGCCTGTACTCCGGCGGCCGGCGGGACGCGGGCGGCGAGGGCGACGGCGCGGGCGGCCTCGGTGCGGTCGCCGGTGTCGACGACGACGGCCTGGGCGCGTCCGGCCACCACGGTCGTGCCCTCGAAGACCATGCAGCGCCGCTCGGCGACCGGGGCGCGCGGGGTGGGGTCCATGCCCTTGTCGACGGGCAGGGACTCGCCGGTCAGCGCGGACTCGTCCACCTCCAGGCCGTCCTCCCACAGCAGGCGGGCGTCGGCGGGGACCACGTCGTCGGCCTTGAGGTCGATGACCTCGCCGGGGTCGAGCCTGGCCGCGTCGACCACATGGGTGGTCGCCTCCTCGTCGGGGCTGTCGGCGACCCGGGCCTTCTGCTTCTGCTGGGCGAGCAGCCCGGACAGGGCGCGTTCGGCGCGCAGCCGCTGGATGCCGCCGACGAGGGCGTTCAGGTCGAGGGCGCCGACGACGAGCAGGGCGTCGACGGCCGAGCCGAGGATCGCGGAGGCGGCCGAGCCGACGGCCAGGACCGGGGTGAGCGGATCGTCCAGCTCCTCCCGTACGGCGCCGGTGAGCTGCAGGGTCCAGCAGGCCGGGGCGAGCGCGGGCAGTCGTAGGACGGTGTCGGCGGCCGTGCGGACGCGGGTGGTCGCCTGTTCGACGACCGTCGGCTCCGGGGGTGTCTCCCGCTTCAGCCGGTCCTGGACGTCGTCCGGGTCCAGGGCGTGCCAGGCGACCCGAGGCCGGGGGTGCGGGGGGCGGGCCGTCGCGACGCCGAGGGCCGCGCGGGCCCCGGTGTAGAGGGCCGCCACCGTGCTGACGTCGACGGGCATGTGCCGCAGGCCGGGGAGCGGCGTGGGAGTGCCCCGGCGGGACTCGCCGACGGCGACGAGCAGGCCGGACAGGGCGGCGCCGGAGCGGGCGAGGGTCTGGGACCGGCGGCCGACCGAGCGGGCCACCGGGACGGCCCGCAGCAGCCGCCACACGTCGGCCAGGCCGTGCGCGGCCAGGACGTCGGCGCCCCACACCACCTGGCCGTCGCCGTCGGTGAGGGCAATGGCCACGTCGCCGTGGAGCAGGCCGGAGGTCACGTCGACGTCGTCGTGCGGGCGGGGGCGGGCGACGGTGACGACCCCGCCCTCGTCGCGCAGTTCGTCCACGACCTCGCTCAACGGCCGGTCCGCGCCGACCACCTGGTCGGCGAGGCCGGTGAAGTCGGCGAGCGCGGGGTCGTCCACGACCACGACCCGCAGTCCCGCGCGGCGGGCCGCGTCCAGGACGGGTTCGGTCCAGGGGTCGGCTCCGTCGCCCGGGATCCTGAGCGCGCTCGGGTGCAGGACGACGGTGCCGGCCATCTCCAGCTGGCGCAGCCGGTCGGGGTCGCGCACCAGCACCCCGCCGCGCGAGAGGGAGGCGCTCAACAGGGCGTGGAAGGCGGCGGGGCCGTAGCGGGCGGCCTTGGGCGAGCCGGCGAGGACCGCCTCGGCCGCCTCGGCGATGTCGTGCTTGACGAGGAGGGCGGCCACGGCTCCGGCGATGCTGCCGGTGGAGGCGTGGGCGGCGTACTCCTGGGCCGGGGAGGTGCGCAGCGGCGGGCGTACGGACGGGTCCGCCGGGACACTGTCGCGGCCGGGCGCGCACAGCTGGTCGTGCACGCTCTCGAAGGCGGCGGTACGGACCACCGCCTCCGCCAGCTGGCAGGTGCGCAGCACGCCGTCGAGCAGCAGGGAGGTGGGGGTGTGGCCGGCGCCGTGGACGGCCGCGTTGGCGACGGCGAGGGCGACCTCCATGCGCACGTTGCCGAGGCGGGCGCGCAGCCAGGACCGGAAGCGGGGGTTCTCCCGCAGCAGCGTGACGACGGCCGTCACCAGCCGGGGCGAGGGCGGCAGCCGCAGCAGGGAGCCGATCAGCGCGGCCCCGGCGCCCACCGCGTCGGCGGCCAGCGCCTCGGCGGCGGTCCTGACGGACGCGGGGTCGCCGGGATGCCCGAGTTCCTCCACCGGATCGTCGGCGGGCACCAGCCCGTGCTTCACCGCCAACGCCTCCGCCCGCGCCCGCACCCGGTCCCCGACGGCCTCCTCGGTCGCCGCGACCACCAGCCGGGCCAGCCCCCGGTCCCAGTACGCGAAGGCCACATCCGGGTGCTCCGCGAGCGCTACGGCGACCCGGCGGGCCAGGTGTTCGACGCGGCGGCGTGGCTCCGGCGGCCGGGCGGAGGGCTCGGCGCCGCCGGTGCCGAAAGGCTCCGCCGGCCGGTCGCGACGCCCGCCGCTGTCGGCCGCGGGCCACTGCGGTTCGGGGGGACCGGCTGTCTGAGGGGCCTCGGGGGTGCCTGCGCGAGCGGGTTCGGCGTCGGGCACTTCGTGCTGCCGGACACCGTGCTCGGGCGCATCACCCTGCCGGACACCGTCCTCGGGCGCTTCGCCCTGCCAGACGCCGCGCTCGGGCACATCACCGCGCCGGGCACCATGGTCGGGCACGTAGTCCCGCCGGACACCGCGCTCGGTGGTGCCCGCACGCTCGGCCGCGTACACGCCGGGATCTGCCTGCCCGGCACCGCGCTTCGCCGCAGCGCCGCCGCGCTCGGCCTCGCCCTGGAGCGGCTCATCCCGGAGCGCCTCACCCTGGAGCCCCGCGTCCCGGAGCCCCGCATCCCGACGCGCCTCACCCCGAGACGCCCCACCCACGGGCGGCGCCCCCGTCCGCCATGCCGTGTGTTCCGCCGTCTCCGCCTCGTCCACGCGCTGTGCGGCGGCCCTCGCCTGTCCCGCCGCGCGCAGTTCCTCCGCCGTGCCCTCGCGGAGGGCCAGGTGGGTGCGGGTGCGGGTGTGCCAGGTGCGGGGGGCGCCGGGGAGGGCGGCGCGGGTGACGCGGGCGGCGCGGAGGGCGAAGTCCGCGCCGCGTACGCCGGCCCGTGCCGTACCGGCCACCGCGCCGGCGGCGGCTCCCACGGCGGGGGCCGCGCCCCGGACGAGCAGGCGCGGCCCGCCGAGGACCAGGCCGGCGGCGAGGGCCGAGGGACGGCTGATAAGTCCTCGGCTCATCGCTGGTCCTCGGCCGTCGACGCGGCCGTGCGGTGCGTGGGCAGCTTGTCGGAGGGCGAGTCGGGCGTCACCGCGCCGGGCGCGGACTCCGCGAGGACCTGCGGCGTGGGCGGGCCGGACGGGCCGGACGTCCGGTGCGTGACCGCTCGGGCCCCCGTCTCCCCCTCGGCGGTCCCGGCCCTTGCCGCCGTTGCCCGCTCCCCCGTTTCCCGCTCCCCCGTCTCCTCGCCTCGCGGCTGGGTCAGCCACGCCACCGCCGCCCCGGTGATCGCGACGGGCCACTCCACGACACCGGCGACACCGAGGACCCCGGCGCCGGTGTACACCGCGATGCGCCGCCCGCGCGGCGACACCGCCCCGACCTTGTCCAAGGCGCCCTCGGCGACCCGGCCCACCGTCCCGGCGCCGGGCACGTGCCGCAGCACGGAGGCGGCAGCCCGCAGCGGCTGGGGCAGTTCCTGCCCCCACTCCTGCTCCCGCTTCCGCTCAGCCATCTGTTCGGTCATGGCTTCCTCGACTCCCCTCGCGCGGAGACCTCACCTTTCGGATCGCCCGAGTTCCCGCAGTTCGGAGAGTCATCCCGCACTCCGCCCGGTCTTTGTCCATCACGCCCGCGTGAACACCCCGTGGAGTTCCCCCGTTGATGTTGACCTTGCTGCACACTCCATGCGGACAGCGTTGAACCGGACCCGGAGGCGTCATGCCGCAGATAGACACCAGCAAGGTGAGCCGCTGGGACCAGCACGGGCGGGAGCACGTCGTCCGGGTACAGCGGAAGGGCGCTCAGCGCACGATCAGATGTGACACCTGCGGCTGGTCCAAGGGCGCGCAGTTCCTGCCGTGGCTGAAGGCGGAGGAACATCTGGCGGAGGAACACCAGGCGACGGTGGACCCGACGGCGAGCTGAGCGCGGTCACAGGCGAGCCGAACGCGGTCACAGCCGAGCAGAGCCGTCACAAGGGGCCGCTCACTCCCCGAAGCGGTACTTCAGGTGGGTGGCGAGGCCCGTGTCGACCACCCGCACCGGCTCCAGCCGCCGCGGGCCCAGATCAGGCCCGTCGAAGAGCCGCAGTCCGTCCCCGAGCAGCGCGGGCACCACGTGCAGCTGCATCTCGTCGATGAGCCGCGCCGCGAGGTACTGCCGTACCGTGCTCGCCCCGCCCGCGATGTCGACGTTCCGGCCCCCGGCCACCGCCTTCGCCCGCTCCAGCGCACTGTGGATGCCGTCGGTGACGAAGGTGAACGTGGTGCCGCCCTCCTTGACCAGCGTCGGCCGGGGCCGATGGGTCAGCACGAAGACCGGGGTCCTGAAGGGCGGGTTGTCGCCCCAGAACTCCTCCCCCGTGTCGTACATCGTCCGCCCCATGACCACCGCCCCGGTGGCGTCGAACCACTCCCGCATCAGCTCGGAGTCGCGGTTGTCCTCCCCGCCGGTCATGCCCTGGCGCTCCCGCCAGCTCGCGAGGTTGTGGATCCACTCGAAGAGCGGCTCGGCGCCGTCGCCTCCCGGGTTGTCGGGAGAGACGCCGGCGCCGGCGATGTATCCGTCGAGCGAGACGGCCAGATCCGTGGTCACGATCATGATGAGGGGCTCCTGAAACGGTGAGAGGTACTGCCTTCGCTGCCTTCACCCTCACGTCGATCGGGAACCACCGCATTCGACACCGGCGGCCATTCCAGCGGTGAGTCCCCCAGTTCAGGCCCGCAGCCCCCGCAGCAACAGCTCCACGACCGCCTCCAACTCCCGCTCCACGCCCGGTTCTTTCCACTCACGGGAGTGGCAGGGGTCGTGGAAGCGGGCGGTGGCCTGGAAGACGGCGCGGGCGGAGGTGGCCGGATCGTCGACGGCGAAGGCGCCGGAGCCGACGCCGTCCTGGAGGATCCGGGTCAGCTGGCCGGTCAGTTCCGCGATGTGCTCGCCGACCACGCCGCCGTTCTCGTCGGTCAGCACCGAGTACGTGGCGAACAGCTCGGGATCGTCGCCCGCCTTGCGGCGCTTGGCGTCGAAGAGGGCGAGGAGCCAGTCGCGCAGCCGGGCCTCCGGGTCGCGGTCCGGCGCGTCGGCCACGGCCGCCAGGGCGTCCGTCGCCCGGTCCAGCCACCGCTTGGTCACCGCCGCGCGCAGCGCCGCCTTGGTCCGGAAGTGCCGGTAGACGCTGCCGTGGCTGACGCCGAGCGCGCGGGCCACGTCGACCACGGTGGCCTTGGCGGGGCCGTGGCGGCGCAGTACCTCCTCGGTGGTTTCGAGGATGCGCTCGGCGGTCAGGGTCTCGCTGGTCGGTGGCATGAGCTGACCGTACCCGGCCGCCCGTCAGCGCTCGACCTGGGCCAACTGCGCCGCCGCGTAGCGCTCACCGGCGGCCGCCCCGGCCGGTACGGCCTCCTCGATCGCCGCGAGGTCGGCCGCGTCCAGCGTCACGTCCAGCGCGCCGAGCGACTCCGCCAGCCGCTCCCGGGTGCGGGCGCCGACGAGCGGCACGATGTCCTCGCCGCGCGAGAGCACCCAGGCGATGGCGGTCTGCGCGACCGAGACGCCCTTGCGCTCGGCGATCTCGCGCAGCGCCTCGACCAGGTTCAGGTTGTGCCGGAGGTTCTCGCCCTGGAAGCGGGGCGAGTGGGCGCGGAAGTCGTCCGCGGCGAGCTGCCGGTCGGCGCTGAAGTGGCCGGAGATCAGCCCGCGGGACAGCACGCCGTACGCCGTGACGGAGATGCCCAGTTCACGGGTGACGGGCAGGATCTCGGCCTCGATGCCGCGCGAGATCAGGGAGTACTCGATCTGGAGGTCGGCGACGGGCGCGACGGCGGCGGCCCGGCGGATGGTCTCGGCGCCGACCTCGCTCAGGCCGACGTACCGGACGTACCCCTTCTCGATCAGTTCGGCGATCGCGCCGACCGTCTCCTCGATGGGTACGTCGGTGTCGAGGCGGGCGGGGCGGTAGACGTCGATGTGGTCGACGCCGAGGCGCTGGAGCGAGTACGCGGCGAAGTTCTTCACGGCGGCAGGCCGGCCGTCGTAGCCGGACCAGCCGCCGTCGGGGGCGCGCAGGGCGCCGAACTTCACGCTGACGAGCGCCTGTTCGCGCCGGACGGCGGGCGCGGTGCGCAGCGCCTCGCCGATCAGGAGTTCGTTGTGGCCCATGCCGTAGAAGTCGCCGGTGTCGATCAGGGTCACGCCCGCTTCCAGGGCGGCGTGGATCGTGGCGATCGACTCGGCGCGGTCGGCGCCGCCGTACAGGGCGGACATGCCCATGCAGCCGAGTCCGAGAGCGGAGACCTGGGGGCCGGTGGATCCGAGGGTTCGGGTGCTCATCGTCATGACACCAAGCTTGGCATGACAGCTGACAGATTTCAATATCTGTCAGCTGTCATTCACGGACACCTCAGCCGTCGTACGCCAGCTTCCCCCCGAGCATCACGAACGACCCCGCGAACCCCCGCCGCAGCCACGCCATCACCCTCGGGCGGGAGATCACGTGCTGCCGCACCGAGGCCGCGAGCAGGCCGTACACCACGAAGACGAGAAACGTGACCACCATGAACACCCCGCCCAGCGCCAGCATCCGCAGCCCGGAGTGCGGCCGATCGGCGTCCACGAACTGCGGCAGGAAGGCCAGGAAGAAGATCGTCACCTTGGGATTGAGCACGTTGATCAGCACGGCCCGCGCGACCACCTGCCGCGCCGAGGCGGGTGTGGCGTCCTGGGAGACGTCGAGCGCGCTCTTGTCCCGGGCCATGGCCCACGCCATGTAGAGCAGATAGACGACCCCGGCGTACTTCAGTACCTGGAACGCCGTCGCGCTCGCGTGCAACAGGGCGGCCAGGCCGGTCACGGTCGCCAGCACATGCGGAACGATCGCCAGCGTGCAGCCCGCCGCCGCGACCACACTGGCCCGGCGACCACGGGAGAGCCCGGCGGCGAGGGTGTAGACGACCCCGGTCCCGGGGGTGACACAGACGATGAGGGTGGTGAGGAGAAACGCGATACTCATGCGCCCACCCTGGACATGCGTCGGCCCCCGATACAGGACCACCCGGGTACCCGTATCGAGGGCCAATCGGCGCGGAGCGCCCAGCAGCCGATCGGAGCGGAGTGCCTAGCAGCCGACGAGCCGCCCGGCCAGGTAGCCCTCGATCTGGTCCAGCGACACGCGCTCCTGCTTCATGGAGTCCCGCTCGCGCACCGTCACGGCGTTGTCCTCAAGGGTGTCGAAGTCGACCGTCACGCAGTACGGCGTACCGATCTCGTCCTGGCGCCGGTAGCGGCGGCCGATCGCGCCCGCGTCGTCGAACTCGATGTTCCAGTTCTGGCGCAGCGCCGCGGCCAGCCCCTTGGCCTTCGGGGACAGCTCCGGGTTCCGGGACAGCGGCAGCACCGCGACCTTGACGGGAGCGAGCCGGTGGTCGAGGCGCAGCACCGTGCGCTTCTCCAGCTTGCCCTTGGCGTTCGGCGCCTCGTCCTCGATGTAGGCGTCGAGCAGGAACGCGAGCATCGCGCGTCCGACACCGGCCGCCGGCTCGATGACGTACGGCGTCCAGCGCTCGCCGGCCTCCTGGTCGAAGTAGGAGAGGTCCTGGCCGGAGGCCTTGGAGTGGGCGCCGAGGTCGTAGTCGGTGCGGTTGGCGACACCCTCCAGCTCGCCCCACTCGTTGCCGCCGAACTGGAAGCGGTACTCGATGTCAGCGGTGCGCTTGGAGTAGTGGGAGAGCTTCTCCTTCGGGTGCTCGTACCACCGCATGTTCTCCTCGCGCAGGCCCAGGCCGGTGTACCAGTTCCAGCGCTGCTCCATCCAGTACTCCTGCCACGTCTCGTCCTCGCCCGGCTTGACGAAGAACTCCATCTCCATCTGCTCGAACTCGCGGGTGCGGAAGATGAAGTTGCCGGGCGTGATCTCGTTGCGGAAGGACTTGCCCATCTGCGCGATGCCGAACGGCGGCTTGCGGCGCGAAGTGGTCTGCACCTGGGCGAAGTTGGTGAAGATGCCCTGCGCGGTCTCGGGGCGCAGGTAGGCGATGGAGCCGGTGTCCTGGGTCGGGCCGAGGTGGGTGGAGAGCAGACCCGAGAACTGCTTGGGCTCGGTGAACTGGCCCTTGTTGCCGCAGTTGGGGCAGTTCACGTCCGCCAGGCCGTTCTCCGGGGCGTGGCCCTTCTTCGCCTCGTAGGCCTCCTCCAGGTGGTCCGCGCGGAACCGCTTGTGGCAGGAGGTGCACTCGGTGAGCGGGTCGGAGAAGGTGGCGACGTGACCGGAGGCGACCCACACCTCGGGGGCCAGGATGACGGACGAGTCGATACCGACCACGTCCTCGCGCGACGTCACCATGTAGCGCCACCACTGGCGCTTCAGGTTCTCCTTGAGCTCGACACCCAGCGGTCCGTAGTCCCAGGCGGCGCGCTGGCCACCGTAGATCTCACTGCACGGGAATACGAAGCCACGGCGCTTGCTCAGGCTGACGATGGTGTCGATCTTGTCGGCGGCCACGGTGCTCTCTTCATTACGACGACGGGCGACGAAGCAGTCTCTGGGGGAGCAGTGCTTCAGAGCGAATGCCTCAGGTTACCGGCGCGGCCTGCCCTCCAATCAAATCGGTCCGCCCTGGGGCCCCTACCACGCTTTGTTGACAACCGTTTCCAATTTTGTTGAAAATGAGTGTCATGAACGTACGTCGTCGACTCATACCCACCGTGGCCACGGCCGCCCTCGGCCTCACCACCCTCACCGCCTGCTCCAGCGAGGGCGACGCGGCGGGCAACACGGACAAGTTCGACGTCGTCGCGTCGTTCTACCCGATGCAGTTCCTCGCCGAGCAGATCGGCGGGGAGCATGTGAACGTCACCACGCTCACCGAGCCCGGTCAGGAGCCGCACGACCTGGAGCTCTCCACCCGGCAGACCGCCGACCTCGGCGAGGCGGACGCGGTGCTCTACCTCAAGACGCTCCAGCCGGCGGTCGACGAGGCCGTCGCGCAGTCCGGCGTCAAGACGAAGATCGACGCGGCCACGCTGACCAAGCTGGAGGACCACGGCTCGGTCGAGCACGAGCACGAGGGCGAGGAGGCCCCCGCCGAGGAAGCTCCCGCCGAGGAGGAGGAGCACGCCCTCGACCCGCACATCTGGCTCGACCCCGTGAAGTACGCCGAGGTCGCCGAGGGCGTCGCCAAGGCCCTGGAGAAGGCCGACCCGGACCACGCGGCCGACTACCGCAAGAACGCGGACGCGCTGGCGAAGAAGCTGGCCGACCTGAACACGCAGTTCACGGACGGCCTGAAGAACACCAGGACCAAGGTCTTCTTCACCAACCACGCCGCCTTCGGCTACCTCGCCGAGCGCTACGGCCTGACCCAGGAGGCCATCTCCGGCCTGGACCCGGAGAGCGAGCCCAGCCCGGCCCGGATCAAGGAACTCCAGACCGAGGCCAAGGCCGACGGCGTCACCACCGTGTTCTACGAGACCCTGGTGTCGGACAAGACCGCGAAGACCCTCGCCCAGGACGCCAACCTCAAGACCGATGTCCTCGACCCGCTCGAAGGCATCACCGACAAGTCCAAGGGCGAGGACTACTTCCAGGTCATGGAGTCCAATCTCAAGTCGCTGAAGACGGCTCTGGGAGCCAAGTGACGTTGGGAACCAAGTGACGAACGGCAGTACGGAGGACGACTCATGAGCGAGCCCGTCATATCGATGCGCGGCGTCCACGCCGAGCTGGGCTCGCGGCCCGTCCTGCGCGGCATCGACCTCACCGTCCGGCGCGGTGAGGTCGTCGCGCTGCTCGGAGCCAACGGCTCCGGCAAGTCGACCGCGATCCGCAGCATCATCGGCCAGGTGCCCGTCGGCGCCGGCGAGATCACGCTGTTCGGGACCCCGCGCCGCCGCTTCCGCGACTGGGCGCGCGTGGGCTACGTCCCGCAGCGCACCACGGCCGCGGGCGGTGTGCCCGCCACCGTGACCGAGATCGTCTCCTCCGGCCGGCTCTCCCGGGCCCGCTTCGGGGTGCTGCGCGGGGCGGACCGGAAGGCCGTGCGCGCCGCCCTGGAGCTGGTCGGCATGGCCGACCGCGCCAAGGACTCCGTGAACGCCCTCTCCGGCGGCCAGCACCAGCGGGTCCTGATCGCCCGCGCCCTGGCCTCCGAACCCGAACTGCTGATCATGGACGAGCCGATGGCGGGCGTGGACCTGGCCAGCCAGGAGGTGCTCGCGCGGACCCTTGAGGAGCAGGTCTCCCAGGGCACGACCGTGCTGCTCGTGCTGCACGAACTCGGCCCCCTCGAGCCCCTGATCGACCGGGCGGTCGTCCTGCGCGACGGCTGCGTGCTGCACGACGGCCCGCCCCCGCGCGCGGTCGGCCAGCACGCCCTGCCCGGCCACGACCATGTCCACCCGCACGCGGCTCACGACGCCGAACCGATCCGGACGGGACTGCTGAGCTGATGGAATTCCTCGACTACGCCTTCATGCAGCGGGCCCTGCTCGCCGCCGTCCTGGTCGGCATCACCGCCCCCGCGATCGGCATCTACCTCGTCCAGCGCCGCCAGGCCCTGATGGGCGACGGCATCGGCCACGTGGCGATGACCGGCGTCGGACTCGGCTTCCTGCTCTCCTGGTCCCCGGTGTGGACGGCCACGATCGTGTCCGTCCTCGGCGCCGTCCTGATGGAACTGATCCGCTGGTACGGCAAGACCCGCGGCGACATCGCGCTGGCAATGCTCTTCTACGGCGGTATGGCCGGCGGCGTGATGTTCATCAACCTCGCGCCGACGGGCTCCAACGCCAATCTGACGTCGTACCTCTTCGGCTCGCTGTCGACGGTGTCGGAATCGGACGTCACGGCGATCTGTCTGCTCGCGGCCTTCGTGGTGCTGGTCACCCTCGGTCTGCGCCGCCAGCTCTTCGCGGTCAGCCAGGACGAGGAGTTCGCGCGGGTCACCGGTCTGCCGGTGCGGGCGCTGAACCTGCTGACGGCGATCACGGCCGCGGTGACGGTGACGGTCGCGATGCGCGTGGTGGGCCTGCTGCTGGTCAGCGCGCTGATGGTGGTCCCGGTGGCTGCGGCCCAGCAGCTGAGCCGCAGCTTCGCGGCCACCTTCGCGATCGCGGTGGCCATCGGCGTCGGCGTGACGATCGGCGGTACGGTCACCTCGTACTACCAGGACGTGCCGCCCGGCGCGACGATCGTGCTGCTGACCATCGCGGCCTTCATCGTGCTGACCGCGCTGGCGACCCCGCTGGCCCGGCGCCGGGCACGCTCACTGGCCGCCCGACAGCCCGCCGGGGACCCCGCGGAGTGTGCGATTCCGGCCAGTCGGGGAACCGGGGGAAAGGTCGGCGTCTGACTCGGCACAGTCCGGGCTGGCACAATGGCCCGGCAAGTGCAGACGCGAGGAGGCAACGGTGACGACCGCTGGACCGTCCGTGAAGGGCCGCGCCACCCGGCAGCGTGCCGCCGTGGCGGCGGCGCTCGACGAGGTCGACGAGTTCCGCAGTGCGCAGGAACTGCACGACATGCTCAAGCACAAAGGTGACTCCGTCGGCCTGACCACGGTCTACCGCACCCTGCAGACGCTCGCCGACGCCGGCGAGGTCGACGTCCTGCGGACCTCCGACGGCGAGTCCGTCTACCGCCGCTGCTCCACCGGCGACCACCACCATCACCTCGTCTGCCGCGTCTGCGGCAAGGCCGTCGAGGTCGAGGGCCCGGCCGTCGAGAAGTGGGCCGAGGCCATCGCCGCGGAACACGGCTATGTGAACGTGGCCCACACGGTGGAGATCTTCGGTACGTGCGCGGAGTGCGCGGCGAAGAAGTGACACTGTGAACGCATGAAGGGGCGCCCGGATCACCACCGGGCGCCCCTTCGTGCGTGACTACTCCTGCTTGCCCTCCATGGCGAGCAGCTCCTCGTTCGGGACGGCGCCGCCGAACCGCCGGTCCCTGGAGGCGAACTCCACGCACGCGCGCCAGAGATCGCGGCGGTCGAAGTCGGGCCACAGGACGTTCTGGAAGACCATCTCGGCGTAGGCGCTCTGCCAGAGCAGGTAGTTGGACGTGCGCTGCTCGCCGCTGGGGCGCAGGAAGAGGTCGACGTCCGGCATGTCCGGGTAGTACAGGTACTTCTGGATCGTCTTCTCGGACACCTTCGCCGGGTCGAGCCTGCCCGCCTTCACGTCCTCGGCCATGGCCTGCATCGCGTCGGCGAGTTCGGCGCGGCCGCCGTAGTTCATGCAGAAGTACAGGGTGAGTTTGTCGTTGTCCTTCGTCTGTTCCTGGGCGACCTGGAGCTCCTTGGCGACGGACTTCCACAGCCGGGGCATCCGGCCGACCCAGCGCACCCGGATCCCGAGTTCGTCGAGCTGGTCGCGGGTCTTGCGGATGAAGTCGCGGTTGAAGTTCATCAGGAACCGCACCTCCTCCGGCGAGCGCTTCCAGTTCTCGGTGGAGAAGGCGTACAGCGAGATGTTGCCGACGCCCATCTCGACCGCGCCCTGCAGGACGTCCAGCACGCGCTCGGCGCCGACCTTGTGGCCCTCGGTGCGCGGCAGGCCGCGCTCCTTCGCCCAGCGGCCGTTCCCGTCCATGACGATCGCCACATGGTTCGGGATCAGCTCACCCGGGAGTTTCGGCGCGCGGGCACCCGACGGGTGCGGCTCCGGCGTCTTGTACTCGCGGCGCTGGCGACCCAGGATCCCGCGTACGGCCATGTGCTTCTCGTCTCCTCTTACGGCTTACTTCTCTACGTAACGCAACGAACGCAGCCCGCGTTCCAGATGCCAGTGCAGGTAGGCGGACACCAGCCCGCTGCCCTCCCGGACATGCCGCGGCTCGCTCGCGTCCGCGGTCTCCCAGTCTCCCGTAAGCAGCGCCGCGAGGAGTTCCAGGGTCTGCGGCGACGGTACGACGCTCCCCGGCACCCGGCAGTCCACGCAGACCGAGCCTCCGGAGCCGACCGAGAAGAACCGGTTCGGCCCGGCCATCCCGCACTTCGCGCAGTCGCTGAAGCTGGGCGCGTACCCGTTCACGGCGAGGGAACGCAGCAGGAAGGCGTCCAGGACGAGGTGCGGGGCGTGCTCGCCCCGGGCCAGCGTCCGCAGGGCGCCGACGAGGAGCAGATACTGCTGCACCGCCGGTTCGCCCTCGTGGTCGGTGAACCGCTCGGCCGTCTCCAGCATGGCCGTCCCGGCGGTGTAGCGGGCGTAGTCGCTGACGATCCCGCCGCCGTACGGAGCGATGGTCTCGCTCTGCGTGCACAGCGGCAGGCCGCGCCCGATCAGCTCGCTCCCCCGCGCGAAGAACTGCACGTCGACATGGGAGAACGGCTCCAGCCGGGCCCCGAACTTCGACTTCGTCCGCCGCACCCCCCGAGCCACGGCCCGCACCCGCCCGTGCCCGCGCGTGAGCAGCGTGATGATCCGGTCCGCCTCACCCAGCTTCTGGGTGCGCAGCACGATGCCGTCGTCGCGGAACAGACTCATCGCACACCACCGCAGCCCTGCCGGGGGTACAGGGGTCGCCCCCCGGAAGATCGCAGCATGATCCGGTCCGCCTCACCCGGCTTCTGGGTGCGCAGCACGATGCCGTCGTCGCGGAACAGACTCATGGACCCATTCTCGCCTACGGCGGCCGCGCCCCGTGCCCCCTGCGCCCACGGGGTTCCCTACCGCTTCACAGGGTCCCCCACCGCTTCAAGGGACCTCGCCCCGGCTCCGGGCGTTGGCGTACGCCGTCGCCGCGCTCAGCCGCTCCGCCGGGGTGGCGTGCCGCACCGCGCCGGGGTCCGCGTCCCACTCCCGGCCGCCGCCGTACGGTCTCAGCTGGATGTAGGGCCCCTCGTGCCCCATGACGACTCCCACCCTTCCGCTGCGGGTGTCCATCACATACGCGCCGACCGGCGGCTTCATCATCGCCCCACCAATTCCACGAGCGGACACGGCTCCTTCCCTGCAAGGCCCACCTGATCGAGCCTTATTGACGGCAGCGTAATTCCCGTCATAGCCCGCACCCCACGCAATTCCTTCACCGTTTCCTCCGCTTCTCCGACGCGGACCGCCGAGACGTGCGACTCCAGCGTGCTCCCCTTTCCCTCCGAGTTTCACTCTTCACATCTCCACGACGACTCTCTGCGCCTACACTCGGCAGGAGTCTGTGGACTACAAGTGCAGGTCAACGGAGCGCGGTTGGCTGTGGCCAATGGTTCGCGGCAGGCGGTCGGGGAGTTCTTCGGGGCAGAGCTGAGGCGGAGAAGGGAAGACGCGGGGATCCCCCAAGTGGAGCTTGGGTTACGTGTCTTCGTCTCCGGAGCTTATATCGGTCAGTTCGAGCAGGCCATTCGATAGCCCCAGCTCGATATCGCCCAGAGGATTGACGAGGTGCTGCAAACCGACGGTATTTTCGAGCGGTTGTGCAGGAAGCTCATCAAGGGCGGGTGATACGCGAGTACTTCGCGCATGTCATACCGGAGTTCGTGCGTACGGTCAGCGACCGACGCCGAAGACGTCCAGGAGCGTGTCGACGCGCAGGCTCAGGGCGGAGTCGTCGGACCCGGTGACGACGACGGAGACGGTGTCCGACTCGACGGCTTCGTAGGAGTCGCGCGGCCGGGCATGCGCGAGGCGGACTCGGACCAGGTGCATCGAGCCCTCCATCGTGTGCGTGTACCACGCGGCCACGCTGTCGTCGGTCGGTTCGAGACCGCGGGCGATCTCGTCCCAGGCCAAGTCGTCCCCGTACTGGCCCACATAGCCGGAGAGCACTTCCAGGAAGCGGCGGACGTCACCGAGGCGGATCCGGCCCTCCAGGTCGTGCGGGGCCGGGCTGCCGGACAGGCCGTCGCTGACCGGGTGCCGGTCGTTGATGTAGAGGTGCCGGCGGGCCCAGAGGTCGAGGCTGCGGACGGCGCCCTTGGGGTCGTAGGCACCGGCCGGAAGCAGGGTGACGATCTTGCGGCCGGTCGGATCGAGCCGGCGCGGTGTCGCGAGCGCCTCCTCCCAGCGGGCGAGGGCGGGCGCGAACCGCTCCTCCGCCTCGGCCGGGCCGAGCTCCAGGTACCGCCCGATGTCCTCCCAGGACGCGCCCCGCTCCCGCTCGTACACGACCGCCCGCGTCAGCGCGCACTCGGCGAGCCGGATCAGCGAGAGCGCCTCGCCGGCACGCCCGCCCGGCCCGGTGTCCACGTCGTTTCGGGTCACCACCAGCACGCTCGCGGTGCGCGCGGTGCTCACGGCCTGCGAGCAGAGGGCGATTCGGGCGAGCGCCTCGCGGGAGTAGGCGGAGCGGTCGGCGTCGTAGGGCGTGGTGGCGGGCAGCGTCACGCAGGTCAGGGTGACACGGTCCCGCGCGGGCGTCGCCCGGTTTTTCCACCGCCGGGAGTAGGCCCGAAGCCTCAGAACGGCTCGGTCCCGCCTCGGTCCCGCCTCGGTCCCGCCTCGATCTTGCGCACGATGACGGGCGCGCCCCGGATGCGCGAGAGTCGTCGTACCGAGCAACGCGTCACGAGCCGCGAAGGGGACCCGCACATGTCGTATCCGGAGCCGCGCTACCTGGGTGAGAACGGCGAGATCAACGCCGTGTTCCGTTCCGCCGACACACCGCCCGACATCGTCTCGCCCGGGGGCACCCGCACGCACTACCTCGCCAGTCACACGTCCACGGGCGGGGAGTTCGGGCTGTACAAGGTGGACATGGGGCCGAGGGCCCCGGGGGCGAAGACGCACTTCCACCGGTCGATCTCGGAGTCCTTCTACGTCCTGTCCGGCGAGATCGCGCTGTACGACGGCGAGAAGTGGGTCACCGGCCGGCAGGGGGACTTCCTCTACGTGCCGGTCGGCGGCCTGCACGCCTTCAAGAACGACAGCGACGACCCGGTGTCGATGCTGATGCTCTTCTCACCGGGCGCACCGCGCGAGGAGTACTTCGAGCAGGTCGCGGAGTTCGCGCGGAAGGGCGGGGAGGAGCTGCGGGAGTTCCAGGTGCGGCACGACAGTTACTTCTTGTGAGTCAAGGGACATCCCGGAGGCGCGTTCCTGGGGTAAACCCCAAGAGAATTACGGCTGTTCCCCCGATGTCACGCTGCGTGATGTTCCGGCAGGCTGCTGTGCATGAAGCAGACCACGAAGAGCCTCACCCTGATCGCCGTCGCCTCGGGAGTCGTGTTCGGGCTCGTCGCGCCGCTCACCGCGTCCGCCGAGGACGGGCCCGCTCCGTCGTCGCCGGCGTGGGCCAAGTGCGAGGGGGAGGGGCTCGATCCGCGTCAGGAGTGCGCGACGGTGTCGGTGCCCCTGGACTACGCCGATCCGGGCGGGCGGACGATCGGCATCGCCGTCTCCCGGATCAGGAGCGAGGATCCGTCGGCCCGTCGTGGCGCGTTGCTCATCGTCCCCGGCGGGCCGGGCGGGGACAGTCTGACCGAGCCGTCCACCAAGGGGCAGAAGCTGCCGCAGAAGGTGCGGGACGCCTACGACCTGATCGGCTTCGCCCCGCGCGGCATGATCCCCTCCACCTCCGTGACCTGCGACTTCGCCCCCGGTGACCTGGCCCGGACGAAGCTGTTCCCCTGGCCCGACGCGGACGGCTCGCTGGACGGGACCATGGCGACCGCGCGACGCCAGGCCAAGGCCTGCGAGCGCAACGGCGGCGAGCTGATCCGGCACATCAGCACCCTGAACGAGGCCCGGGACCTGGACCGCGTCCGCGCCGCGCTCGGCGAGCGCAGGATCTCCGCCTGGGGCCTGTCGTACGGCAGCTACGCGGCCGCCACCTACGCCCAGTTGTTCCCGCACCGCACCGACCGTTTCGTGCTGGACAGCAACCCCTATCCCGACCCCGCCGTCGGGGCGGGCCGGGCCACCTACGCCGGGTTCGAGGCGGGCGTGGAGGACACCTTCCCGGTGTTCGCCGCATGGGCCTCCGCACCCGAGCGGGGCAAGGACCGCGTCGCCCGCACGGCCGCCGAGGTCCGCCCCCTCTTCCTCCGCCTCGCCGCCCGCCTGGACCGCGAGCCGATCCCCTGGCCCGGCGCCAACCCCGAGGAGCTGAACGGCACCGAACTGCGCCAGGCGATGATCGACGCCTTCTACGACCCCGAGGGCTTCCCCGGTCTCGCCGAACTGATCAACGCGGCCCGCAAGGTCACGGTCCCACCCGCTCCCGAGCCCCCGCCCGCGGATCTCCTCCAGAACGGCTACGCGGTCGCCCACGCCACCCTCTGCAACGACGCCGCCTGGCCGCGCGATGCCGCCGGGTACGAGAAGGGCGTCGCCGAGAGCCGCGCGACGTTCCCCCTCACGGCCGGCATGCCCAGGAGCGCCACGGCGTGCGCCGCCTGGCCGTGGACCCCGAAGGAGCCCCCGGTCCGCATCACCGACCAGGGCCCCTCGAACATCCTGCTCATACAGAACCGGCGGGACGTCGCCACCCCCGTGAGCGGCGCCCTCAAACTCCGCACGGCCCTCGGCGAGCGCGCGGTCATGGTCCTCGTCAACTCCACCGGCCACGACGCCTACCTCGGCAACGGCAACGCCTGCGGCGACGCCAAGGTCTCCCACTTCCTGGCCACCGGGGAGCGGCCGGCCCGCGACACCTACTGCCGCTGAGCCCCCTACGGCTTCCGACCCGCCCGGCACGCCCTGGCGTACCGCCGCGCCAGGGCGTGGAAGGCCTCCTTCGGCTCCCGGCGCCAGGGGGAGTCCGGGTCGTCCGGGCGGTCCCTGACGGCCTTGGTGATGCCGTAGCCGGCCAGGTCGAGGTCGTGGAGGGGGTCGTGGGGGTGGTGCGGGGCGTCGGCGGTGAGGAACTCGAAGGCCATCGCCGCGTAGAGGTTCATGGACTCGAAGACGTCCAGGAGGTCGGTGACGTAGGCGGCCTGGACGCGTTCGCTGCGGACCGGGTTTCCCTTGATCTCCGGTGGGTTCTTGTCGTAGTCGACGATGTCCCAGCCCATGCCGCCCGCCTCGGGGGCGCCGACGTAGGTGCAGGTGCCGAACTCGGTGATGGCGACCGGCTTGCCCCAGCGCAGGTAGCTCTTCAGCTCCTTGACGTACTCGCGCCGGTCGCGGTGGTACGAGTAGTAGTCGATGCCGACGACGTCGAAGAGGTTCCAGTCGACCCGGTCGTCCTGGGCGGCGGCGTAGCTCAGCCGGCCGCGGAAGACGGAGCGGCCCACCCGCGCGGCCTCCGCGGTGAAGCGGTCGAGGCGGCGCTGCATCTGCTCCCAGTCGACGGTGCCGCTCAGCAGGTTGCGGATGCGCTCCATGACGTCCGCGCCGGGCACGATGCCGGGGACGAGCAGCCAGAACTCGCAGCCCACGCTGAACTCCACGCTCGCGCCCTGCCGGCGCAGCCGCTCCGCGAACCGGCCGCACTCCGCGAGGTGTTCCAGAGTCTCCTTCTGCGGTCGGTCGGTGAGGGTCGGCTGGAGCCAGACGTGCATACCGCGTTCGGCGACCTCGGCGGCGGTGGCCGTCAGGCGCTCCACGCCGTCGCCGGTGACGTCCACGGTGTCGGCGTGCAGGTCGTCACGGATGACGCGGATGTCCTCGCGCATCCGGGCGAGGCTGAAGGCGGTGGCCGGGGTCTCCCCCTCGACCAGGGTGTAGACGACACCCCGCCGGGTGAGACCCCGGCCGCCGCCTCCCTCTCCTCCAACTCCCTCTCCCCCGACTTCTTCTCCCCCGCCGCTCGCCTCGGCCCGCCCCGTCGGCAGCAGCGCCCCCGCGAGCCCGACGGCCGCCGCCCCTGCCAGGAACTGCGCCCGGTTGATCCCCTTGATCCCGTTGGTTCCGCTGGTCCCGTTGGTCTTCTCCATGTCCGCCACTGTGCCGAGACCGCCTTCCCGGCGCCGTCCGCCGATGGTCTACGGCGCGGCTACCAAGGGATGAGGTGCGGCTCCCCGAGGACTCCTTAGGGGGTAAGCCCCAGTAAATACAGGGTTGTTGCCCGGATGTGGCGGACGGGCGGGATGGCCGAGGCTCGTGGGCATGAAGCAGATCACGCAGAGCGCGGCCCTGATAGCCGCCGCCTCCGGCATCGTCTTCGGTGTCGTCACGCCGCTGACCGCGTCCGCCGCCGACAAGTCCTCGTCCTCGCCGCTGAAGTGGAGCACGTGCGCGGGCACGGGCCTCGACCCCAGACAGGAATGTACGACCGTCGCCGTGCCGATGGACTACGCCGACCCGGACGGCCCGAAGATCGACCTCGCCGTCTCCCGCATCCCCGCCGAGAAGCCGTCGGCCCACCGTGGCGCCTTACTCCTGATCCCCGGCGGGCCGGGGGGCACGAGCCTCGACGCCCCCTCGGGCAAGGGACAGAAGCTGCCGCAGGAGGTGCGTGACGCCTACGACCTGATCGGGATCGCCCCGCGCGGGAACGCCCCCTCGGCCCCGGTGAGTTGCGGCCTCGCCCACGAGGACCTGGCGCTGTCCAGGCTGCGGCCCTGGCCCGCCCCCGACGGCTCCGTCGCCGAGAACATGGCCACCGCCCGGCGCGTGGCGGACGCCTGTACGGGCAACGGGGGTGAGCTGATGAAGCACATCAGCACCAAGAACAACGCCCGTGACCTGGACCGCGTCCGGGCCGCGCTGGGCGAGCAGAGGATCTCGGCCTGGGCGGTCTCGTACGGCACGTATGTCAGCGCCGCCTACATGGAGATGTTCCCGTACCGCACCGACCGCGTCGTGCTGGACAGCAACGACAATCCGGACCCGGTCCGGGCGGAGCGCGCCTGGCTCCAGGCGTACGAGGTGGGTGTCGAGGACAACTTCCCGGTGTTCGCCGAGTGGGCCTCCGCACCCGAGCGCGGCAAGGACCGCGTCGCCCGCACCGCGGCCGAGGTCCGCCCGCTCTTCCTCCGCCTCGCCGCCCGCCTGGACCGCGAGCCGATCCCCTGGCCCGGCGCCAACCCCGAGGAACTCAACGGCAACGTCCTGCGCCAGACCATGCTGGACGCCCTCTACGACCCCGACAACTACCCGGCCCTGGCCGAGCTGATCAACGCGGCCCGCAAAGGCACGGTCCCGCCCCTTCCCCCGGCCCCGCCGGAGCAGACCGCGCAGAATCTCGTCGCGGTCGGTTCCGCCACCCTCTGCAACGACGCCGCCTGGCCGCGCGACGCCGCCGGGTACGAGAAGGGCGTCGCCGAGAGCCGCGCGAAGTACCCGCTGACCGCGGGCCTGCCGAGGAACGCCATGGTGTGCGCCGCCTGGCCGTGGACCCCGAAGGAGCCTCCGGTGCGCGTCACCGGCCGCGGGCCCTCCAACGTCCTGCTCATCCAGAACGAGCGGGACGTGGCGACCCCCCTCAGCGGCGCGCTCAAGCTGCGCGAGGCCCTCGGCCGTCGTGCCGTCATGGTCACCGTGGACTCCACCGGCCACGGCGCCTACCTCCGCAACGGCAACGCCTGCGGCGACGCGACCGCCTCCCGCTTCCTCGCCACCGGCATACGGCCCCCGGCGGACCTGCACTGCGACTGAGCCCACCTCACCTCACCTCATCTCACCGGGAAGTACTCCCGCGGCGTCACCCCCACCAACCGATGGAAAGCCGCCGTAAAAGAACTGGCCGTGGCGTATCCGACCCGGTGCGCCACGGCCTCCACGGGCAGCCCCGCCGCCAGGTACGGCATCGCCGCCTCCATCCGCGCCCGCTCCCGCCACTGCCCGAACGCGAGCCCGGTCCCGGCGACGAACAGCCTGGCCAGCGTCCGGGCGCTCGCCCCGGCCACGGTGCCCCAGTCCGCCAGTGTCCGCGCGTCCGCGGGGGCGTCCCGCAGCGCCTCGGCGACCGCGCGGGCCCGTGGATCACGGGGCAGGGGCACGGCGACGCCGGCCACGGGCACGGGGTGCAGTTCGTCGAGGAGGACGGCCTCGGCGCGACGGCGGGCGTCCTGGGGGAGGTCGGTGCGGACCAGGTGGTCGATGAGGGCCCGCAGCAGGGGCGTGACCGCGAGGACGGTCGGATCGCGCAGGTCGATGTGGGGCCAGCACACCGGGTCGACGTACGGGCTGCGCATGACGGCGTCACTGGCCGACTCCGTCCGGTGCGGAACTCCCGCCGGGATCCACAGGGCCAGCGACGGCGGCAGCAGCCACACGCCCCGCTCGCCGCGCACCCGCAGCAACCCCCGCGCGGACCAGGCGAGTTGGTGCAGGGAGTGCCAGTGCGTGGGGTAGGCGGTACCGCGCGGCATGGTGAAGTGGCCGACGACGATGCCGGCGGGAGCGACCACGACGGGCTGCTGTCCGTTTCGCGACATGGGTCGGCAGCCTAGCCCGTGGCGGACACTCCCGGACCGCGCCTAGCGTCGCCCTCATGCCGATGAACCGCGTTCACCGCAAGCTGTGCAGCTCCGAGAAGTGGGCCAGGACCACCCGGGAGCTGATCCTGCCCTGGGCTCTGGAGGGCGTCGACCTCGGCGAGGACGTCCTGGAGATCGGGCCGGGCTACGGGGCCAACCTCCGCGTCCTGGTGGAGCGGGTGCCCCGGCTGACCGGCGCCGAGATCGACGCGGACACGGTCCGCCTGCTCCGGGAGCAATGGGGCGACCGCGTCCGGATCCTGCACGCCGACGGGGCCGAACTCCCGCTCCCGGACGGCTCCTTCGACTCCGTGCTCTCCTTCACGATGCTCCACCACGTGCCCACGGCCACTCAGCAGGACGGCATCTTCGCCGAGGCGTTCCGCGTGCTGCGCCCCGGCGGCACCTTCGCCGGCAACGACAGCCTCTCCAGCTTCGGCTTCCGGGTCCTGCACCTCTGGGACACCCGCACCACCCTGGACCCGGCCGTCCTGCCGGCCCGTCTGGAGAAGACCGGCTTCACCGACGTACGCGTCGACCGCCACCCCCGCTCCAACGGCATCCGCTTCCGCGCGCGCAAGCCCTGACAGGGCCCGGCACGGGCTGGACAGTCCCGAACCGCCGTACATCTAGACGGTCCCGAACCGCCGTACATAACGCTTCTGCCAGGGGGTCTCCACCGCGTGCCGGTCGTAGTGCTCCCGCACATACGCGACGGCCTCCTCGGCGGGTACGCCGTCCAGGACCGCCAGACAGGCCAGGGCCGTCCCCGTGCGGCCGCGTCCGCCGCCGCAGGCGAGTTCCACGCGCTCGTCGGCGGACCGCTCCCAGGCCTCGGTGAGCAGCGCGCGGGCGGCCGCGCGGTCGGCCGGGAGGCGGAAGTCGGGCCAGCGCAGCCAGCGGGACTCCCAGGAGACCTCGGGAGGCCGCTTGCCGAGCAGATAGACGCCGTACGACGGGCGTGGCGCTCCGGGGTCCAAGGGGTGCCGCAGTCCTCGGCCCCGCACCAGTCGTCCGGAGGGCAGCCGGAGCACTCCCTCGTCCTGTTCGTCCCACCGTTTCGCACTCACCATGGGCCCATTCGATCCCGCTGCGGGATCCCGGGCAACCGAATCCGCGGCAACGGTGGTCTGGAGGGCGAGGGAGGGTGCTTGATGCAGGCCGAACAAGAGGCCCAGTTCCAGGAATTCGTCCGGGCCCGCTGGACCCGGCTCGTGCGGACCGCGTACCTGCTCACGGGCGACGCCCACCACGCCGAGGACCTGACACAGACGGCGTTGGCGAAGGCGTACCGCTCGTGGCGGCGGGTGTCCCGCAGCGACAACCCGGAGGCGTACGTCCGCCGGATGCTGGTCACCTGCAACAGCGACCGGTTCCGCAAGCGGCGCGTCGCGGAGGCACTGACCGCGGCGCCGCCGGAGCGCGCGGGGCGGGACGAGGCCGTGTCGCGGGTCGACGAGCGGGGGGTGCTGCTCGGCGCGCTGGCCGGGCTGCCGCCGAAGCAGCGGGCGGTGATCGTCATGCGGTACTGGGAGGACCTGTCCGAGGCGGAGGTCGCCGAGATCCTCGGCTGCTCCCCCGGCACGGTGAAGAGCCAGGCGTCCAAGGGGCTGGCGAAGTTGCGTACGTATCCGGGGCTCGCGCAGGTCATGGACCGCGCCCCGCAGGGAGGCACCAGGTGAGCGAGGACCAGCGGCGGCAGGAGCCGTCGGAGCAGGGGGACTTCGGGGAGACCACGGACGCGGAGGCGGGTGCGGGGCCGCTGGGCGACCGGGACTTCGAGGAGCAGTTGCGCGGGCTGCTGGCCGAGGACGCGTACGCGATCCGGCCGTCGCCGGTGCCGTATCCCGTCATCCGCCGCAAGGGCGTGGTCGAGCGGCGGCGCCGGGCGGCGGCGGCCGGGGCGGTCCTGGTGACGCTGGCGGCGGCACCGGTGGGCGCGTACGCGTTGGGCGGTCCGGACGGGGCCGCGCACACGACGGCCGCGACACCGTCGGTGAGCGCGACCTATGCCCCGACGCCGACGCCCTCCCCCACCCCGTCCGGACCGGCGGGCCCGGCCACTCCGGGCCAGTTGCTCGACGGGATCACCCTCGCGCAGGCGGCGGACGGGCTGGAGAAGTGCCTGGCATACGACCGGGACATCGCGGCCAACCGGGTCTCGCCAGGGCCCGATTCGTTCGACCAGGACCTGGGCGCGGCCGACGACTACCGGATCATCCTGGCGCTGAACAGCACCGGTGACTCCAACTCGCCCGGTGACGGCCGGTACATCGTCGCCGTCAAGGAGAAGCCGACCGAGACCCGGTTGATCTGCCACATCAAGGACGGTGAGGCGTCCGGGCTCAACACGAGTGTCGGCGGCGACCGGCAGCCGGACTCCCCGCCGGTGCTGGCCGACAGCAACGGCGGCAAGCTGTTCCGCCAGTCGGCCATCGACCAGGGCAACTGGAAGCTTCCGTTCCGCTGGGGTGTCATCGGGACGGTCGAACCGTCGGTGGCCAGGGTGACCGTCTCCTACGGCGACACGACCGCCGAAGCCGCCCTGGACCACGGCTGGTTCATCGCCGCCGGCGTCCTGGAGCAGCAGGTCACCAGGACGCCCCGGATCAAGGGCTACGACGCGAAGGGCACGCAGATCTACGACTCCGATCAGGATCCGACGTACCAGAAGACCATCCAGTAGCCCTGCCCGAACGAAAGCCAATCGGTGGCAGGAGGCCCGGGGGCGCCGTACAGGGGTCGGCGCCCCCGGGCCGCCGTTCTCCGGACGCGGCCTTTCCGGGCTTGCCATTGGGCCGACCTGTGGCAGATGCACCCATTCGCGTGTGTTTCCTTGACCGCCCCCATACCCCCACCTAAGGTCGCGCTGACGCCAGGACGTAGGACGTCCTATCTCCCCCTCTCGCTGGAGGAACCGTGCGCGACGCGAACCGCCGGGCCTTCCTGAAGCACACCGGGGCGCTCGGGGCGGGCGCCGTACTCCTCCCGTCGGTGGCGTCCTGCGGCCCGGAGTCCACGATCGAGTACGGCGACTCCGGCGGCGCGAGCAGCACGCTGACGGCGGTCATCGGCTACGGCAACGACGGCAGCTGGGATCCCACGCAGACCGCGTCCGCGTTCTCCATGGCCGCCAACCACCATGTCTACGAAGGGCTGCTGGACACCGACCCGATCTCCCGCGAGCCGTACCCGGCGCTCGCCACCGGCCTGCCGGGGCCGCGGGAACTCGCGGGCACGTCCTGGAGGTTCACCCTGCGGGAGGGTGCCGTCTTCCACGACGGGCGGCCCGTCACCGCCGACGACGTGGTCTTCACCTTCGACCGGATCCTCGCCCCGGACACCCGGACCCTCGCCCAGGGCTTCTTCGCCGGCTGGCTGGAGAGCGTCCGCAGGACCGGCGCCCGCGGGGTCGAGCTGGTGCTCAGGTTTCCCTTCCCCGAGGGGGTCTCGCGGCTCACCCTGGCGAAGATCATGCCCCGGCACGTCTTCTCCCGGCCCGGCGCCTGGGACGAGGCGATCAAGGGCCTCGCGGTGGGCTCGGGACCGTACCGGCAGACCGCTCACCACCCCAGGTCGAACACCACGTTCGCCGCCTTCGACGGCTACAACGGCCCGCGCCCGCCCGCCTTCCGGAAGATGAACTGGCTGACGATCGTGGACGCCGCCCCGCGCGTCGCGCGGATCTCCGGGTCGCACGCGGGCGCGCAGGTCGCCGACAACATCCCGTACGCCAACATCGAGCAGCTGCGGGGCACCGGTCTGTCGGTGGCGGGCGCGGCGGGGATGAACAACCTGTTCCTGATGTTCAACACCGGGCACCGGCCCTTCGACGACGTGCGTGTACGCCAGGCGCTGCGCTACGCCATCGACACCGAGAAGATGGTCGAGGTCGCCCTCAAGGGCCACGGCACCCCCGCCTCCTCCTTCCTGGACGAGGGCAACCCCGCGTACCGGCGCGCGAAGACGGTCTACGACCACGACCCCGACCGGGCCAGGGCGCTGCTGAAGGCGGCCGGGGTGAGCGGTCTGAAGGTCGACATCCTCTCGGTGAACGTGAGTTGGATCGTCGACTGTCTGCCGACGATCAAGGCGTCCTGGGACGCGATCGGCGTCCGCACGACCCTCTCGCCGCAGGAGACCACGGCAGTCTTCACCAAGCTGGACCAGAAGCGGGACTACCAGGTGGTCGCCGCGGCCTCGAACCCCAACCAGTTCGGCCTCGACGCGGATCTGATCATGCGGTACAACCACGGCCCCGCCAACCTCTGGACGGGCTACACCAGATGGGCCGACGACCCGGTCGCCCGCCGGCTCTTCCGCGACATGGACCGGGCGACCCGGGAGCCCGACCCGGAGCGGAAGAAGGCGATGATCCAGGACTACGTCGACGTCGTCGCCGAACAGGCCGTCCTCTACCCGGTCGTGCACAACGAGCTGATGACCGCGTGGGACCCGCGCGGGCTCACCGGCATACGCGCCCAGCCGTATCCCGGCATCAACCTCCTTCAGGCCGAACCGGTATAGGACGAGGGGAGTCGACCGCCCGTGGTCGCCATCGTCAGGATCCTGCTGCGCCGGCTCGCCCTGCTGGTGCCGCTGACGCTCGGCATCGTGCTGTTCGTGTTCGTGGTGATGCGGTTCTCCGACGTCGACCCGGCGTCCGCGTTCTTCCAGGGCGCCAACCCGACCCCGGAGCAACTGCACGACTTCCGTGAGCAGCACGGCCTGCTGGACCCGCTGCCCGTGCGCTACGCCGGTTTCGTCGGCGATCTGCTCCACGGCGACCTGGGCACCAGCGCGCTGACCCGCGCCCCGGTCGCCGACCAGGTCCTGACCGCCCTGCCGCTCACCCTCCAGCTCACCTTCCTGGGCCTCGGCATCGCGGTCGTCCTGGCGCTCGTCGCGGGGGTGACGGCGGCGATCCACCGCGACCGGCTGCCCGATCAGATCATCCGGGTGCTGTCCCTGACCGGCGTCGCGGCCCCCGGCTTCTGGCTGGCGCTGCTGATGATCCAGTACCTGGCCGTCGGCCGCGGCTGGTTCCCGACCGGCGGTTACGTCAACCCGGCGGACTCCCTCACCGGCTGGCTGTGGACGATGACCCTGCCCGCACTCGCGCTGTCGCTCCCGGTTGCGGCCCAACTCACCCGGATCGTGCGGACGTCGGTGGTGGAGGAGCTGGACAAGGACTACGTCCGTACGGCGATCGGCAGCGGTCTGCCGCCCCGGGTCGTGGTCGGCCGCAACGTCCTGCGCAACGCCCTGGTCAACCCGCTCACCGTGCTCGGTCTGCGCGTGGGCTATCTCCTCGGCGGCGCGGTCGTCATCGAGACGATCTTCGCCCTGCCCGGTATGGGCAAGCTGATGATCGACGCCGTGAAGAACGGCGACCCGGCCGTCGTCCAGGGGGTCGTGCTGACCACGGCGGCCGGCTTCGTCGTCGTGAACCTCGTCATCGACATCCTCTATCTGCTGGTCAACCCGCGGCTGAGGGAGACGACCGCATGATCCTCACGCGCAAGAGGCTCACCGAGGCGCTCTCCCGGCCGGGCGTCCGGCTGCGCGGGCGTCTCCCCCTGGCGTCGAAGGCCGCCGTCGGTTTCCTGGCGGTCGTCACGCTCACCGCCCTGTTCGCCCCGCTCCTCGCACCCCACGACCCGCTCGACCAGCAGCCCCTGGCCGACACCACCGGGCATCCGACCGCCGGTCACTGGATGGGCCAGGACAGCCTGGGCCGGGACGTCCTCAGCCGGCTGATGTACGGCGCCCGCTGGTCCCTGGCCATCGGGCTCGGCGCGACCGCGCTCGCCCTGGTGACGGGCGCGCTGCTGGGCGCGGTCGCGGCGACCTCCCGCAAGGGCGTCGACGAGACGCTGATGCGCTGCCTGGACGTCGTGATGGCGTTCCCGGGGATCGCCCTGGCCGCCGTACTGGTGGCGGTCTTCGGCGGCGGGATCACCGTGCTGATCTGCGCGATCGCGTTCCTGTTCACCCCGCCGGTGGCGCGGGTGGTGCGGGCCAACGTGCTCGACCAGTACGGCGAGGACTACGTCACCGCGGAGCGGGTGATCGGGGCGCGCACCACGCACATCGTGGTTCGGCACGTGGCCGTCAACTGCGCCGCCCCCGTCCTGGTGTTCTGCACGGTCCAGGTCGCCGAGGCGATCGTCTTCGAGGCGTCGCTGTCGTTCATCGGGGCGGGGGTACGGCCGCCCGATCCGT
This sequence comes from Streptomyces lincolnensis, assembly GCF_021173675.1. Classification (GTDB taxonomy): domain Bacteria; phylum Actinomycetota; class Actinomycetes; order Streptomycetales; family Streptomycetaceae; genus Streptomyces; species Streptomyces lincolnensis_B. The sequence continues at coordinate 489,261 of NZ_JAIHON010000005.1, forward strand.
CCTGGGGCAGTGTCATCGCGGACGGCAAGAACCTGGTGCTGACCGGGGGTTGGTGGGCGACCGTCTTCCCGGGGCTGCTGATGCTGTTCACCGTGCTGGCGCTGAACGTCCTGTCCGAGGGCGTGTCCGACGCGTGGGCGGCCCCCTCCGCGCGGGAGGTGCCGGCCGCCGACGAGGACGACCGCTGGGAGGCACCGGAGCCCGGCACCGGCGAGGTGCTCGCGCTCCCCGGTCTCACGGCGGCCGCGGAACGGCTGCGCGCCCGGGCCCGCCCCCTGCCCGACCCGGACGGGCCGCCCGTGCTCGCCGTGGAGAACCTCGCCGTCGGCTTCGAGGGCCACCACCACGGCGTGGACATCGTCGACGGCATCGGCTTCGAGGTGCGGCCCGGCGAGGTCCTGGGCCTGGTCGGCGAGTCGGGGTGCGGGAAGTCGCTGACCGCGCTGACCGTGATGGGCCTGGCCCCGAAGGGCGCGCGGATCCGCGGCCAGGTCCGCTTCGGCGGACGGGACCTGCTTGCCGAACCGGCGCGGGTTCGCCGGCGCCTGCTCGGCCACGAGATGGCGATGATCTACCAGGACGCCCTGTCCTCCCTGAACCCGGCGATGACGGTCCGCTCCCAGCTCGGGCAGCTCGTCCGCCGGGGCGGCCGGCGCTCCCCCGCCGAGTTGCTGACACTGGTCGGCCTCGACCCCGAACGCACCCTGCGCAGCTACCCGCACGAGCTCTCCGGCGGTCAGCGCCAGCGCGTCCTGATCGCCATGGCGCTGTCCCGCGAGCCGAGGCTGATCGTCGCCGACGAGCCGACGACCGCCCTGGACGTGACCGTGCAGGCCCAGGTGATGGAGCTGCTGCTGCGGCTGCGCGAGGAGCTGGACTTCGCCCTGATCCTCGTCTCGCACGATCTCGCCCTGGTCGCCGACGTCACCGACCGGGTGGTGGTGATGTACGGCGGGCAGATCGTGGAGACGGGCGTGACCGCCGACCTGGTCCAGGACCCGGCCCACCACTACACGCGCGGGCTGCTGGGCAGCGTGCTCTCGCTGGAGTCGTCCGAGGAGCGGATGACCCAGATCAAGGGCGTCGTGCCGTCCCCGGCCGACTTCCCGCCCGGCTGCCGCTTCGCCGACCGCTGCCCGCTGGCGAGCGAGGTGTGCCGCACGACGGCCCCGGTCCTGACGGGCCCACCGACGCACACGGTGGCCTGCCACCACCCGGCGGTGGAGCCTGTGACGGCGGAGGTGGCGACGTGACCGAGAGCCCGAACGGAGACGGCCCGACGACCGCGATCGTGGAGCTGTCCGACGCCCACGTGGTCCACAGGGCCCGCAGCGGCGGCGTCTTCACCCGGGACCGGGTGTACGCGCTGACCGGCGCCGATCTGAGCATCGCCCCCGGCGAGACGGTCGGTGTGGTCGGCGAGTCGGGCTGTGGCAAGTCGACGCTGGCGAAGGTGCTGGTGGGCGTGGAGCGGCCGACGTCCGGCACGGTGTCCTTCGGGGGCCGCGACCTGTGGACCATGCCGCCCACGGAACGCCGGGCGACCGTGGGCGCGGGCACCGGCATGATCTTCCAGGACCCCTCGACCGCCCTGAACCGCCGCCTGACGATCCGCCGCATCCTGCGCGACCCGCTGGACGTCCACGACCGCGGCACCAGGGCCCAACGGGAGGAGCGGGTCAGGGAGTTGATGTCTCTGGTCGGTCTCCCCCGCGCCCTCGCGGACGCCCTGCCCGGTCAGTTGTCCGGCGGCCAGCGCCAACGGGTCGCCATCGCACGGGCGTTGGCGCTGGACCCGGCCCTGGTGGTGGCCGACGAGCCGACCAGCGCGCTGGACGTGTCGGTCCGCGCCCAGATCCTCAACCTCCTGCTGGACCTGAAGGAACGCCTGGGCCTGGCGCTGGTGTTCGTCTCCCACGACATCCAGACGGTACGGCGGATGAGCGACCGCGTGATCACCATGTACCTGGGCCGGATCGTCGAGGAGTCCCCGGCCGCGCGGGCCACCGCCCGGCACCCGTACACCCGCGCCCTGTTCTCCGCCACCCCCGGCCTGCTCACCCGCTCCGACTCGATCCCGCTCACCGGCCCGGTCCCCTCGGCGACCCGCCCACCGACCGGCTGCCCCTTCCGCACCCGCTGCTGGAAGGCGGACCCGCTGTGCGCGGAGGTCATGCCCGGCTTCTCGGCCGCGTCGGTGCCCGATCACCGCTTCCGGTGCCACCATCCGTTGGAGGAGGACCGGACCGCCGACGAGAACCCGAGGGAGCCTCGATGACCCTTCCCGCCCCGCCGACCGGTGTCGTCCCGCCCGTCTGCACCCCCCTGACACCGGACCGCGAGGTGGACGTCCCCTCGCTGCGCTCGCTCGTGGACCATCTGGTGGCGGCCGGGGTGGACGGCCTGTTCGTCCTCGGCTCCACCTCGGAGGCCGCGTTCCTGACGGACGGGCAGCGCAGGCTGGTGGTGGAGACGGTCGTCCAGCACGTCGGCGGCCAACTCCCCGTCCTGGCGGGCGCGATCGACATGACGACACCCCGCGTCCTGGACCACGTCCGCGCGGTGACGGCGGCGGGCGCCGACGCCGTGGTCGTCACCGCCCCCTTCTACGCCCGCACCCACCTCGCCGAGATCGCCCGCCACTTCCGTCGGGTCGCCGCCGGCAGCCCGGTCCCGGTCGTCGCCTACGACATCCCGGCGGCCGTCCACACCAAGCTCCCCACGGACCTCGTCCTGGAACTCGCCGCGGACCACACCATCAGCGCCCTCAAGGACTCCAGCGGCGACCTGGCCGCCTTCCGCGCGGTGGTCTCGGGCGCCCGGACCCTGACCGGTTTCAGCGCCCTGACCGGCTCCGAGGTCGTCGTGGACGCGGCGATGGCGCTGGGCGCGGACGGCGTGGTCCCGGGCCTCGCCAACGTCGACCCGCACGGCTACGTCCGCCTCCACGCCCTGTGCCGAGCCGAAGACCAGGACGCCGCCCGCGCCGAACAGGAGCGCCTGTGCGCCCTGTTCGGCATGGTCGGCGTCGGCGACCCCACCCGCATGGGCGGCAGTTCCTCCGCCCTCGGCGCCTTCAAGGCCGCCCTCCACCTGCGCGGCGTCATCGCCTGCCCGGCCACCGCGGACCCCCAGATCCCGCTGTCGGAGGCCGAGGTCGAACGGGTGGGCAAGTACCTGGCGGCGGCGGGGCTGCTCTAGAGCTCGCCGACCGGCAGCCGCCGGAACTCGATCGAGGCGTACGGTCCCGTGGTGCCCGTCTCGTAGAGCACCCCGACCGTGTCCCGGTCGACGGCCACCAGGTCCGAGTAGGCGGCGGGCCGGTCGGACAGGGTCAGGGCCTTGGTGAAGGTCCGTCCGCCGTCGTCGCTGCGCCAGAGGGCCATCGCCCGGCGCGCGGTGGGCACCGACGGTCCCGAGAACAGCAACGGGGCGTCCGGGCCGGGGAGTTGGAGGACGCTGCCCTGCACCACGGGCACGTCGTTCAAGGTGGGCTGCACGGCGTAGGGCCCCTCAAGGCTTGCGCCGCCGTCGCCGGAGTACGCGTCGAGCCGGTTGCCGGGGACCGTGCCGTGCTGGTCGCGGGAGCTGACGTAGAGGCGGCCGTCGGGGAGTTGGGCGGCCGAGGACTCGTTGGCGTTGGTGAGGCCGTCGTAGGAGGAGTCCACGAGGCCGAGCTGCCAGCTGCCGCCGCCGTCGTCGCTGTAGAGGATGTGGCCGCCGTAGTACCGGGGCTCCTGGCCCGTGTCGGCGGAGCCCGCGGGCGGGGCCGCGGAATGGTTCGCCGGGACCACCAGGCGTCCGGCGTGCGGGCCCCGGGTGAGGGCGACGGCGTGGCCGGGGCCGGTGGCGTACCAGCGCCAGTGCGGGGGTTTGACCTGGTCGGTGATGTCGTGGGGCGGGGTGAAGCTGTGGCCGTCGTCCCAGCTGTGCTGGACGAACACCCGTCGGCCCTGTTCCGGGGTGACCTCGCCCCGCATGATCTGCGCCTCGGTGACGGCCCCGCTGTTGGAGCAGGTGACGAGGACGATGGCGCCCGTGCCGGGGTCGACCACGGGCGCCGGGTTGCCCCGGGTGTCGCCGTCCCCGGCGGCCACGACCGTCGCCGGGCCCCAGGTGCAGCCGCCGTCGGTGGAGCGGCGCAGCACGACGTCGATGTTCCCGGTGTCCCCGGCCCCGTCGTGGCGTCCCTCGGCGAAGGCGAGGACCGTGCCCCGGGGCGTGGTGAGAGCGGCGGGGATGCGGTAGGTGTCGTAGCCGCCCTCCCCGGAGGCGTAGGGCACCGAGGCGGCGCATCCCCGGGCGGGGGCCGCGTGGCCGGTGGTGGTGAGCGGGGTGAGGAGGACGGCGGCGGCGAGGAGGGTGCGGCGCAGGGGGATCATCGGTCTCCCTCGACGGAAGGTCGGACGCGGTCCGTCACATCGTCCCCGGTGTCACCATTCCCGACTCGTACGCCACGATCACCAGCTGCGCCCGGTCCCGGGCCCCCAGTTTGCCCATGATGCGGCTGACGTGGGTCTTCGCGGTCAGCGGGCTCAGCCCGAGCGCCTGGGCCACCTCGGTGTTGTTCAGGCCGCGCGCGACCAGCGCGAGCACCTCGCGCTCCCGCTCCGACAGGCACTCCGGGCCGCCGACGGCCACCGGTGCGGCGGACGGGGCCTGCAGGAACCGCGCGATCAGGCGGGCCGTCGGTCCCGGTGACAGCAGCGCCTCCCCGGCGGCCACCGTGCGGATCGCGTCGAGGAGTTCGGCCGGACGGGTGTCCTTGACGAGGAATCCGGAGGCGCCGGCGCGCAGCGCGTCGACGATGTTCTCGTCGGTGTCGTAGGTGGTCAGGACGAGGACGCGGACATCGGCGAGGTCCTCGTCGGCGGCGATCAGCCCGGTGGCCTCGATGCCGTCCAGGTCGGGCATGCGGATGTCCATCACCACCAGGTCGGCGCGGGTGGCGCGGGCCAGCTCCACGGCCTCCCGCCCAGTGGCCGCCTGTCCGACCACCTCCATGTCCCGTGCCGACTCGACCAGCATCGCGAACGCCTCCCGTACGAGGGTCTGGTCGTCGGCGAGCAGTACGCGGATGGTCATCCGGTCCCTTCCCCCACTGCGGCGGCGGTCAGCGGCAGCACCGCGGTCACCTCGAAGCCGCCCCCGTCCCGCGGCCCGGCGTCGAGTGTGCCACCCACGCTGCGGGCCCGCTCCCGCATGCCGACGAGCCCGAACCCGGAGCTGCCGCCGCCGGCAAGGCCCGTGCCGTCGTCGGTCACCGACACCTTCAGGCCGCCCCGCTCCTCGTACAGCTCGACGCGTACGGCGGGTTCGGGCCCCGCGTGCCGCACCGCGTTGGTCAGCGCCTCCTGCACGATGCGGTAGGCGGCGGCGCCGACGGCGGGCGGGGCCTCGGCCACCCGTACGTCCTGCTCGACGCGGGCGCCCGCGAGCCGGGCCGTCTCGACCAGGTCCGGCAGCCCGTCGAGCCCGGGCAGCGGGCCGCGGATGTCCACGGGGCCGTGCTCCCGCAGCACCTCCAGCGTCGTACGGAGTTCACCGCGGGCCGTGCGGCAGGTCTCGGCGATGTCGTCGAGGGCCTTGCCGACCGTCTGCCGGTCCAGGCGTTCGGGATCGGCGGCCAGGACGTGGGCGGCGACGGAGGTCTGGACGCCGATGAGGGTGATGCTGTGCGCGAGCAGGTCGTGCAGGTCCCGGGCGATCCGCAGCCGCTCCTCGGCGACCCGGCGGCGGGCCTCCTCCTCGCGGGTGCGCTCGGCGCGCTCGGCGCGTTCCAGGGCGGCGGCGATGTGCAGACGGTGGAACCGCACGGCCGTGCCGAACAGCAGGGTCGCGATGATCCAGCCGGAGATCCGCAGGAACTCCAGCGCCCCGTCCGGGTTGGTGAACGCGTTGACGACCAGCGTCGGCCCGAGCACGAACACGGCCGTGCCCAGCGTGCGCGGTCCGGTGCCGGTCACGGCGACCGTGTAGAGCACCAGCAGGGTCACGGGGATCGGCGCGGCGTGGTTGTTGTCGAGCATGTGGTACGGCGCGACGCAGGCCACGACCGCGACGAGCACCGCCAGCGGACGGGCCCGCCGCCACACCAGCGGGATGTGCGCGACCAGCAGCAGCGTCCAGCCGAGCGCGTCGGGCCTCGGCCCGTCCTTGCCGGTCAGGCCGATCGCCGTGGCGAGGAGGGCCAGCGCCACGGCGGTCAGCGCGTCGTTGCGGGTGCCGTGCGGGGCGGTGCGCGGGTCGCGGTTGATCAACGCCATGATCCGCTCGCCCCAGTGGGGCCGGGGTGTGGTGGGTGCCTGCACGAGGCTCATCCTCCGCCAGGAGGGCGCCCCTCCGGGAGGGAGGGGCGCCGGTCGGTCAGTGGGTGGAGGCGGCCACGGGCTCCGGTTCCTTCGGCGGACCCGCCGCCTCCGGCTCTCGGGAGAGCCGACCCGGCCACCACACCTTGCGCCGCAGCGCGACACTCGCGCTGGTCACCAGGTAGGTGCGGACGAGGAAGGTGTCCAGCAGCACACCCACCGCGATCACGAAGCCCAGCTCGACCAGCGGCACCAGCGGCATGTTGATGAGCACCGCGAAGGTGGCGGCGAGGACGAGCCCGGCGGAGGCGATCACCCCGCCCGTCGTGCGCAGCGCGGTCAGCGCGGCGGTGGCGGGCTCGGTGCCCTTCAGGGACTCCTCGCGCATCCGGTGCATCAGGAAGATGCCGTAGTCGACGCCGAGGGCGACCAGGAACACGAAGGACAGCAGGCCGAGCCCCGGATCCGTGCCCTCGAAGCCGAACAGCGGCCCGAAGACGAGTCCGCCGATGCCGAGGGCCGCGCCCCACACGGCGACCACGGCGGCCCCCAGGATCAGCGGCGCGACCAGCGAGCGCAGCAGGGCGACCAGGATCAGCAGGACGGACAGGAGGACGAGCGGGACGACGACCAGCCGGTCCCGGGCGTTGGTGTCCTTCAGGTCGAGCTGCTCGGCGCTGGGTCCGCCGACGTAGGAGCCGTCGAGCCGGTCGCGCAGGGCCTTGATGGTGGCGGTCTCGCCGGCCGACTGGGGCGCGGCGGTGGCGGTGACGGACAGCTCGGTCCAGCCGTCCCCGCTGCGGCCGCGCTCCACGCTCTCCACGCCCCGGGTGTCCCGGGCCTCGGCCAGGGCGCTGTCGGCCCGGTCGGTGGGCGTGATGACGGCGATGGGCTGGGTGCCCTGCTCGGGATACGCCTTGCCCAGCGTCTGCATGGCGGCGACCGCCTCCGGCTTGCTGGTGAAGGAGTCCTCCTGCTTGAGGCTGCCGGGCAGGTTGAAGGCGCCGAGGGCGAGCGCGCCGAGCAGGACGGCACCGCCCACGAGCACGGTGATGGGCCGCCGCCCGGCCGAGGTGCCCATCGCGGCGAACAGCGACCGGCGGACCTTGGGCGTGCTGCCGTAGCGCGGTACGAGCGGCCAGAAGACCCGGCGGCCCAGCAGGACGAGGAGCGCGGGCAGCAGCGTCAGCATCGCGAACAGGGCGACCAGGATGCCGACCGTGCCGAGCGGTCCCATGCTCCGGCTGGAGTTGAGGTCCGCGGCGAGCAGGCACAGGAGCCCGGCGGCGACCGTCCCGGAGGAGGCGAGCACGGCCGGCCCGCAGCCCTTGAGCGCGGCGACCATCGCGTCGTACGGCCGTTCGATGCGCCGTAGCTCCTCGCGGTAGCGGGAGACCAGCAGCAGCGCGTAGTCGGTGCCGGCGCCGAACACGAGGATCGTCATGATGCCGGAGCTCTGGCCGGAGACGGCGGTCCCGAAGCCCTGGTTGAGCCCGTAGGCGACGGCCCGCGCGAGAAACTCCGAGAGGCCCGCGACGACGAGCGGCACCAGCCACAGCAGCGGGCTGCGGTAGATGACGATCAGCAGCAGGGCGACCACCGCGGCCGTGGTGAAGAGCAGTGGCCCGTCGAGCGAGTCGTAGACCTCGTCGGCGTCCGTGGCCAGCGCCCCCTCGCCGCCGACGTCGACGCTCAGTCCGCCGCCGCCCTCGGCGATCTCCCGCACGTCGTTGACCAGCACGCCCCTGGCGTCCTCGTCGGTGCCCGGCTCGCTGCTGGCGACCGGGTACATCAGGGTCGTGCCGTCCTTCGACGGCACTCCTCGCGGTTCGGCGGTGAGCCGGTGCTCCCCCGCGATCCGCCCGATCTGCTCGGCGGCGGTCGCCCGGTCGGCCGCGGTCAGCCCGCCGTCCCGGTGGTAGACGACCACCATCTGGGTGGTCTCGCCGCCCGGCAGTCGCTCCTCGATCTTGGCGACCTGCGTGGAGTCGGCGCTCGCCGGCAGATAGTCGACGGCCCGGTCCCTCTGCACGTCCGTGAGTTTCGAGGCGAACGGCGAGGCGATCGCCAGGACGGCGATCCACAGCCCCAGCACGAGCCAGGGCACGGCCCGGCGTCGCCGTACAGATGTCGTTGCGGACCCCATCACGGGCCCCCCTCCGGTCGGGTGTCTGGCTGGATCTCCAGACTCCCGGCGCCGGGGAGGCGATTCGTCGGGCGGGAGGGCGAGTTGGGGGGTACTGCCCGGGGTGGCGCGGGGCGCCCACTACTCCCCGGGGAGTATCAGGAGGGCGTGCGGGCGGCGGCCAGCAGCCGGCTCACGTCGTCCGCGCAGATCGTGAGCGCGGCGCCGACGGTGGTCAGGGCGTCCCGCTCGGCCGGGGTGTACGGCCCGTCCGCGAGGGCGATCCGCGCGCCCTGCAGCAGGATCGATTCGCGGCCCGCCGGAGCGAGGTGCGGAGCCAGCGGGTCCAGCGCCTCGTGCAGCTCTATGGCCAGCCCGGCTCCGCAGGCGCGGCCGTAGACCCGGCCGGTGTCCGCGGCCAGCGCCTCGACCAGGGCGCCGAGCTGTTCCTCCGTGCAGTCGTCGAACCCGGCCGCCCGGACCGCGCTCGCGGCGGTCTCCAGGGACGTCCGGGCACAGGTCCCGCCGGCGGCGAGCACCGCGAGGGCGACGGTGTGCACGGCGTCGCGGAGCATCGCGGAGAAACGGGTCGTGGTGGGGTGGTCCAGGACGTCGGTGCCGTAGTGGCGGCGACAGGCGGCGCACTCCACGACGGGCCCGGTCTCACCGCGCGGCAGCACGGGCATCCCGAGCAGGGTGAAACGGCGACGCCCCGTCAACCGCTGGAAGTTGCGGTCACCCCCGCACCCGGGACAGAAGAACTCGCCGTCCCCGACGGTCGTCCACGCGGTACGGGTGCCCAGGAGGCGCACAGGCCTGGCGGCACGGCCGTTTCGTCCCCGTCCTGGCAGCACGTCAGCACCTCCGTAACCTCGCGGCAACATCGCCGCGCTTGCGTGATGTTAGCCACATCGAGGATGCCGAGTCATTACCCCGTACGAGACCTTTCCGTGACCTGCACAGACGGTTGGCCGGAAACAGACGGGCCCCCGCCCACCGCGATACGGCGGACGGGGCCTTGTAACGCCGGGCGCCGGCAGTGCCGGCAAGGGGCGCGGGGCTGTGACATCAGCGGCTCCGCCGCGGGGCGCGACAAGCCACGATGGCGCCGCACTCGCACGACGACCGATCGAGGCAATCTCTACCGCGCCCCCTCGACAGAGCGACCCGCCCGGTTGACGGCGGAGACGACCGCCTTCAGCGAAGCCCGAGTCGTGTTCGCATCGATCCCGATACCCCACAGCACCTTGTCGTCGATCGCACACTCGATGTAGGACGCGGCCTGCGCAGACGCCCCCTCGCTCATCGTGTGCTCCTGATAGTCCAGCAGCCGAGCATCCACACCGACGGACTGCAGCGCGTCGAAGAAGGCCGAGATCGGACCATTGCCCGACCCCGTCAGCACCGTGTCGACGCCGTCCACCGTCGCCTCGACCCTCAGCGTGTCCACCCCGTCCGTGTCGGTCGTCGACTGACCGTTGCGGACCTGGATACGCCCCCACGGGTTCTCGGGGTTCGGCAGGTACTCGTCCTGGAATACGGCCCAGATGGCCGACCCGGTGACCTCGCCGCCCTCCGCGTCCGTCTTCGCCTGGATGATCTTCGAGAACTCGATCTGCATCCGGCGGGGCAGTTCCAGCTTGTGGTCGTTCTTCAGGACGTACGCGATCCCGCCCTTGCCGGACTGCGAGTTGACGCGGATGACGGCCTCGTACGAACGACCGACGTCCTTGGGGTCGATGGGCAGATACGGCACCGCCCACTCGATGTCGTCCACGGTGACCCCGCGAGCCGCCGCGTCGGCCTCCATCGCGTCGAAGCCCTTCTTGATGGCGTCCTGGTGGGAGCCGGAGAAGGACGTGTAGACCAGGTCGCCCACGTACGGGTGGCGCGGGTGGACCTCCATCTGGTTGCAGTACTCCCACACCCGGCGGATCTCGTCGATGTCGGAGAAGTCGATCTGCGGGTCGACGCCCTGGGAGAACAGGTTCATGCCCAGGGTGACCAGGTCGACGTTGCCGGTGCGCTCGCCCTGTCCGAACAGGCAGCCCTCGACGCGGTCGGCGCCGGCCATCAGCGCCAGTTCGGCGGCGGCGACGGCGGTGCCGCGGTCGTTGTGCGGGTGGACGGAGATGACGACGTGCTCGCGGCGGGAGATGTTGCGGCTCATCCACTCGAAGCGGTCCGCGTGCGTGGACGGCGTCGAACGCTCCACCGTGGCGGGCAGGTTGAGGATGATCTCGCGGCCCGGGCCGGGCTGGTAGACGTCCATCACCGCCTCGCAGACCTCCAGGGCGAAGTCCAGCTCGGTGTCGGTGAAGATCTCGGGGCTGTACTGGTATCCGAACTCGGTCTCCGGGCCCAGCAGCTTCTCCGCGTACTCCATGACCAGCCGCGTGCCGTCGACGGCGATCTGCTTGATGTCGTCCTTGGAGCCGCGGAAGACCACGCGGCGGAAGACGGGCGCGGTGGCGTTGTACAGGTGCACGGTCGCGCGCTTGGCGCCCTTCAGGGACTCCACCGTGCGCTCGATCAGGTCCTCGCGGGCCTGGGTCAGTACGGAGATGGTGACGTCGTCCGGGATCGCGCCCGGCTCCTCGATGATCGACCGCACGAAGTCGAAGTCCGTCTGTCCCGACGCGGGGAAGCCGACCTCGATCTCCTTGTAGCCCATCTTGACCAGCTGGTCGAACATCCGGCGCTTGCGCTCGGGCGACATCGGGTCGATCAGGGCCTGGTTGCCGTCACGCAGGTCGGTGGAGAGCCAGCGGGGGGCGACGGTGATCCGGTTGTTCGGCCAGGTGCGGTCCGGGATGTCGACCTGGTCGTACCGGCCGTACTTGTGGATCGGCATGGTGCTGGGCTGCTGGCGGTTCGCCATGATGCGGGGGCTCCTCAGGATGTCCGGAAGGACGGCCGACGACGCAACGCCAAGCTCCGCGGGGAGGGAGTCGACCTGGACTACAGGCCCTCGCCGCGGCAGCTAAGAAGAAGCAGCCCGAAACGCATGATGCGAAGCATGCTAGCCGAGCCCTTCCGGATCCGCGGCTCCGTATCAATATGCGGGACTGCAACCCCCTAGGGGCGCGGGGCTGTGTCGATATGCGGCTCCGCCGCGTGGGCGCGACCAGCCACCCACAACCCGCAGCCAGTAGCACAGAGCAACCAACCACGGTGCCATGTATCCGCACATTTCACCAATCATGGTTGCTGCTAGTGACACCGGACTAACGCAGTGCAATGGTGCCGGGCATGACGACAAACGGGGGCTTCCAGCCCGTCTTCTGCACGGTCGTACCACCCCACGTCCTCGACAAGCTCGCCCGCAACGAGGACCCCGCACTCTCCGGCCCCGCCCAGCGCACCCTGCTCCGCGACAGCGAGCTGCGCAGCAAACGCCGCGTGACCACCGAGTTCCACCTCGCCGCAGCGCCGCAGGCCAAGGCACCGTCGGACCAGCCGCTGCGGACGATCTACGACGCGGAGCACAAGACCGACCTGCCCGGCACCGTCGTACGCCGGGAGGGTTCGGAACCCGGCCAGGACGCCACGGTCAACCGCGCCTACGCCGGGCTCGGCGCCACCTTCGACCTCTTCCTCAAGGCCTACGGCCGCCACTCCATCGACGGCGACGGCCTGCCCCTGGACGCCACCGTCCACTACGACGAGAACTACGGCAACGCCTTCTGGAACGGCGAGCAGATGGTGTTCGGCGACGGCGACGGCGAGATCTTCCTCGACTTCACCATCCCGATCGACGTCATCGGCCACGAGCTGGCCCACGGCGTCACGCAGTACACCGCGAACCTCACCTACTTCGGCCAGCCGGGCGCCCTGAACGAGTCGATGTCCGACGTCTTCGGCTCGCTCATCAAGCAGTACACACTCGGCCAGACCGCCGCCGAGGCCGACTGGCTGATCGGCGCCGGCCTGCTCGCCCCCAGCGTCTCCGGCAAGGCCCTGCGCTCCATGAAGGAGCCCGGCAGCGCCTACGACGACGACGTCCTTGGCAAGGACCCGCAGCCCGCGACCATGGACGACTACGTCCGCACCGGCCGCGACAACGGCGGCGTCCACATCAACTCCGGCATCCCCAACCACGCCTTCTACCTGGCCGCCACCGCCCTCGGCGGCCACGCCTGGGAGAAGGCGGGCCAGATCTGGTACGACGCCCTGGCCGGCGGCGAACTGGGCGAGCGGGCCTTCTTCGCCGACTTCGCCAAGCTGACCGTCAAGGCCGCGCGCGAGCGCTTCGGCGACGGCGGCGAGGAGCTCCAGGCCGTGGAGAAGGCCTGGGAGCAGGTGGGGGTGCGGATTCTCTGAGTCCGTACTAGACACGGACCCATGCGTATTCAGGTGAGGCGCACGGGCGGATTCGCGGGCATCGAGCGGCACGCCGAGGTGGACACCTCGGGGCGGCCCGATGCCCACGAGTGGCACGCCCTGGCCGAGAAGGCGGTGGCCGCCGGCCGGGGCACGCCCCCGATCGGGGTTCCGGACGGCTTCAGCTACCAGATCACGGTGGACGGGAAGACGGTCTACGCGGCGGATCCACGGCTGACGGAGGAGCAGCGCAAGCTGATCTCGCGCGTGCTGAAGGAAGGCGCGTGAAGATGCTCGGGGCAGACCCGTGAAGATACTCGGGGCAAGCGCGTAACTCGTTCTTCACGCCTGCCCGTTGACTTCCGTTACCGCTGGTACGGATGATCCGGCCCATGGCGACTGATCCGATACCGCAGTTCCCGGCCGGCTTCCTGTGGGGCGTCTCGACGTCCGCCCACCAGATCGAGGGGGCGGTGGACGAGCGGGAACCGTCCGTCTGGGACGCCTTCACGGCCGAACCGGGCCGGGTGAAGGACGGCTCGACGGCCGCGGTGGCCTGCGACCACTACCACCGCTACCCCGAGGACGTGGCCCTCCTGGCCGACCTGGGCGTGGACGCGTACCGCTTCTCGGTCTCCTGGCCGCGGGTGCTGTCGAAGGGCGGTCTCGACTTCTACGACCGTCTGGTCGACGAGCTGGGCGCGGCGGGCGTACGACCGGTGCCGACGCTCTTCCACTGGGACCTGCCGTCGGAGTTCCAAGAGGCGGGCGGCTGGCTGACGCGCGACACGGCCTCCCGTTTCACCGAGTACGTCTCCGTCGTCGCCGACCGCCTCGGCGACCGCGTGCAGAAGTGGATCACCATCAACGAGCCCGCCGAGCACACCCTGTTCGGGCACGCGCTCGGCGCCCACGCGCCCGGCAAGCAGCTGATGTTCGACGCGCTGCCGGCCGCCCACCACCAGCTCCTGGCCCACGGCCTGGGCGTCCAGGCCCTGCGCGCGGCGGGCGCCACCGACATCGGCATCGCCAACTCCCACGGCCCGACCTGGTCGGCGTCGCGGGAGCAGGCCGACGTGGAGGCGGCCGACTTCTACGACCTGCTGCTGAATCGCCTGTTCGCCGACCCGCTCCTGCTCGGCGAATACCCCTCAGGACTCGGCGAGATGATGCCCGGAGACGTCTCGGCCGACCTCAAGGTCATCTCCGAGCCGCTCGACTTCTACGGCGTCAACTACTACGCCCCGACCCGCGTGGGAGCCCCGCAGGGCGCGGACATCGAGTTCGGCGGCCTCACCATCCCCGCCGAACTTCCCTTCTCCGTCCGGGAGATCGAGGACGTCCCGGTGACGGACTTCGGCTGGCCGGTGGTCCCGGAAGGCCTGACCGAACTGCTCACCACCTTCCACGAGCGCTACGGCGACCGCCTCCCGCCCGTCGTCATCACCGAGAACGGCTGCTCGTACGAGGGGCTGGACGACCAGGACCGGATCACCTACCTGGACGCCCACGTCCGCGCGCTGCACCGGGCGGTGGAGGCGGGCGTGGACGTACGCGGCTACTTCGTGTGGTCCCTCCTGGACAACTTCGAGTGGGCGGAGGGGTACGCGCGCCGCTTCGGCCTCGTGCACGTGGACTTCGAGGACGCCGCGACGCTCAAGCGCACCCCCAAGGCGTCGTACCGCTGGTACCAGGAGCTGCTGCGGGCCCAGAAGTGACCGCGGGCCCAGAAGTAACCGAGGACTGACCCGGGGATGGCATCGGCGCTCGCGGAGCCGGTCGAGCACGTCGGCCGGGGCTGGACCGCGTCCCTGTCGCTGGCCAACGTGGCGATCTGGGTGGGCTGGTACGGCCCGCTCCAGATCCTGCTGGCCCGCCAGGCGGAGGACTTCGCGCCCGGCACCGGCATGTCCAAGGAGACGCTGCTGGCGTGGGTGACGGGCGCGGGCGCGGTGGTGTCCCTGGCCGCGAACCCCTTCTTCGGCGCGCTGTCCGACCGCACCACGGCCCGCTGGGGCCGCCGCAGCCCCTGGATCGTGGCCGGTGCGGCGGGCGGCGCGCTGTCGCTGCTGCTGCTCGCCGGTGCGGACGGACTGTGGACCATGGCGGCCGCCTGGTGCCTGGTCCAGCTGACCCTGAACGCGGCCTTCGCGGCGGTGACGGCGGCCGTGCCGGACCGGGTGCCACGGCTCCAACGGGGCACGGTGGGCGGCTGGTTGGGCGCCGCGCAGATCCTCGGCGCGGTCGTCGGAACGGGCCTCGCTACGGCGGCCGGCGGGATCGCGGCGGGCTATGCGGCCTGCGCGGTGTTCACGCTGGCGGGCGTGCTGCCGTACGTCCTCCGGCACCGGGACCTGAGACTCGGGGCCACGGACCGGCCGCCGTGGTCCGCCCGTTCCTTCGTGCGCGGCTTCTGGCTGAGCCCGCGCCGCCACCCGGACTTCGCCTGGGCCTGGCTGACCCGGTTCCTGATCAACCTCAGCAACGCGCTGGTGATCCTCTACCTCCTGTACTACCTGCGGGACCGCCTCCACCACGACGACCCCGAACAGGGCGTCCTGATCCTCACCGCGGTCAACAGCGTCACCCTGCTGGCCACGGTCGTGGTCGGCGGTGCCTGGTCGGACCGCGTGGGCCGCCGCAAACCCTTCGTGATGTGGTCCGGCGTCCTGATGGCGGCGGCCACGGCCCTCCTCGCCGCCTGGCAGACCTGGCCGAGCGCGATCGTCGTAGCGGCGCTTCTGGGGCTGGGCCTCGGCGTGTTCATGTCCGTCGACTTCGCCCTCATGACCGACGTCCTCCCCAAGGCCCTCGACCGCGGCAAGGACCTCGGCGTCATCAACATCGCCAACTCCTTGCCGCAGGTGGCCGCCCCGGCCTTGGCGGCGCCGATCGTCACGCACCTAGGGGGATACCGGGTTCTGTACGGGGTGGCGGCGGTGGCGGGTTTGGCGGGGGCAGTCCTGGTCGGCCGTATAAAAGGCGTCGACTAGAACACGCCCCTTCTTTTAGGGGCGCGGGGCTGCATCGATATGCGGCTCCGCCGCGTGGGCGCGACCAGCCTCCACCGGCCTGCAGCCGACAACCGGCCCCTCACAGAGCCCCAGCATCCCTCGCGGCATAGGCAGACGGATACACCGCCCGATACCCCAACTCCCGCCGAATCCGCTCCGTGGACATGATCACCAGCCACGGATCAGGATCCACCCGCTCATACAACTCCCCCGGCACCTCAACCCCGTTCAGCTGATGCAACTCCACCGCCGTCACAGGCGCATCGTCGGCGATGTTGTACACCCGCCCACCAACCCCCCGCGCATACAGAATCCGCAACAACCCCTGCGCTACATCCGCGTGATGCCCCATATGCAACCGCTGCGTGTGAGCCCACTCCCCCGCCCACATCAACGACTGCGCCAGATGCGGATCCCCCTCGCCGTACACGAACGGCAGCCGCCCGACCCGCACATCCAACCCCTCCAGCCCCAGCAACTCCCGCTCGGCCGCCAGCTTGGACTCGGGGTACGCACCCCACATCGTCCCGCCGGGCCGGCTCTCGTCCTCCTCGGTCACCGGCCGCCCCCGCCCCGAGCCGTACACCAGCCCCGTACTGACCTGCACGAACCGCTCCACCCCCGAGGTCAGTGCCGCACGCCCCAGCTCCACGGCCGCGTCCCGGTTGACAGCCCAGGCCTCCTCGTCCGGCACGCCCCGGAAGGACGCGGCGACGTTCACGACCGCGTCCACCCCGGCCACCGCCTTGCCGAGCGCCTCGGTGTCCCGCAGATCTCCTACGACGACCTCGGCGCCCAGCGCGGCGAACGGCTCGCCCCGCTCGGCGTCCCGCACCAGCACCCGTACCCGCTCCCCGTGCCGGGCCTGCGCCAGCAGCCTCGGCACGAAGCGCCTGCCCACCTGACCTGTCGTACCGGTGACCAACGTCAGCATCCTGTGCTCCTCTCGTCGGAACCCAGCCTTCGCCGGAAGCGGGGGCGGCGGGAGAGACCTCCTGATCGGGGGACCGGCAGTCCCTGGATAAGCCGGGCGGCATGCAGCAGCCTGGAGAGGTGAACCGAGCCGAATTCGCCGACTTCCTGCGCCGCGGCCGCGGCCGCCTGGTCCCCTCCGACGTGGGCCTGGCACCGGGCAGCCGACGCCGTACGCCCGGCCTGCGCCGCGAGGAGGTGGCCCAGCTGGCGGGCATGTCGGTCGACTACTACACCCGCCTGGAGCAGTCCCGGGGCCCGCGCCCGTCCCGCCAGATGCTGACGGCGCTGGCCCGCGCGCTGCGCCTGAGCGACATCGAGCAGGACCATCTGTTCCACCTGGCCGGCGAGGAGCCGCCGCGGCGCGAGACGGCGTCCGCGCATGTCCGTCCCGGGCTGCTGCTGATCCTGGACCGGCTGCACGACACCCCGGCCCAGGTGGTGAACGACTGCGGCGAGGTGCTGGCCCAGAACATGATGGCCAAGGCGCTGGTCGGCGACGTGATGTCCCGCCCGCGGCGCGAGCGCAACCTGACCCGTCTGTTCTTCCTGGACCCGGCCGCGCGCACGCTCTTCCCGGAGGAGGACCTCGCGGGCCACGCGCGCGCCCACGTGGCCACCCTGCGCGCGGTGGCCGCGGCCCGCCCCGACGACCCGGAACCGGCCGCGCTGGTCGCCGAACTCCGGGCGTCCAGCGAGGAGTTCGCGCGGCTGTGGGACGAGCACGAGGTGTCCCAGCGCAAGCGGGCGACGAAGCGCTTCGCGCACCCGCTGGTCGGCCTGCTGGAGCTGGAGTGCGAGGTCATGGTCAGCCACGAGTACCACCACCTCCTGGTCGTCCACTCGGCCCGTCCGGGCACCGAGGCCTACGAACGCCTCCAACTGCTGCGGGTGCTGGGTCTGCAGGACATGTCGTCCAGCGCGTCCTGACGGCCGTCCTCCCCCGCTCGGGGGAGCCGGTCCCCACCCGCGGGGGATCTCCCGGTGCCGTGCGTCCGGCTGTACTGAAGCGGCCGACGACCGGACGACACGGGAGGGACCGCGATGCGTACGAGGAGCAGGCGTCTGCTGACACCGGTGGCCGTGGCGGGGGTGCTGGCCCTGACAGCCGCGGCGGCGCCCGCGGCCGACGGCACCCGCCACCAGGACACGCGGAACACACAGGACACGCGGGACATCCTCGCCGCCCTCAAGGCCCTGCCCGGTCTCCGGGTGATCGAGGAACGGCCGGCGCAGGACCCGGGGTACCGGTTCTTCGTCCTGGGCCTGCGCCAGCCGGTCGACCACACCGACCCCTCGGCCGGCACCTTCGAGCAGCGGCTGACCCTGCTCCACAAAGCGACGGACCGTCCCACCGTGCTCTTCACGACGGGCTACGAGGTGCCGCTGTCACCGCGGCGGGCCGAGCCGACGGAGGTGCTGGACGGCAACCAGATCGGGGTCGAGCACCGGTTCTTCGGTACGTCACGCCCGGCGACGGTGGACTGGTCCCGGCTGACCGTGCGCCAGGCCGCCGACGACCACCATCGGGTCGTACGGCTGTTCAAGAGGCTGTATCGGGGCGCCTGGATCTCGACGGGCGGCAGCAAGGGCGGGACGACCTCGGTCCACCACCGGCGTTTCCACCCGGACGACGTGGACGGCACGGTGGCGTACGGGGCGCCCAACCACGTCGACGACCGCGACGACTCCGCCTACCTGCGGTTCTTCGAGACGGTGGGCACACCCGTCTGCCGTGCGGCGCTGCGGACGGCGCAGCGGGAACTGCTGCTGCGGCGGGAGGAGTTGGTCGCCCGGTACACGGCCTGGGCGGAGTCGTCGGGCGCCACGTTCCGTCTCATCGGCGGCGCGGACAAGGCGTTCGAGACGGCGGTGCTGCGGGTGCCGCTGATGTTCTGGCAGTACCGCGGGGTGGCCGACTGCGCCACGGTGCCGGGCCCGGACGCCACATCGGAGGAGCTCTGCACCTGGCTGGCGACCACGGCGGTCCTGTCGGTGTACACGGACGCGTCCCTGGAGGCGACGGTCCCGTACTTCTACCAAGCGGGCACCCAGCTGGGGTACTTGGCCGTCCCCACGGCCCACCTGGCGGGCCTCCTCCGCCACCCCGACGCCATCGCCCCGCGCAACTTCGTCCCCCGCCACATCCCGCTGCGCTTCGACCACCGCGCCATGCCCGACATCGACCGCTGGGTCCGCGAGCACGGCGACCGCCTGCTGTTCCTCCACGGCACCGACGACCCCTCGGTCGCCGACCGCTTCCACCCGGGCGGCCACGACTCCCGTGCCTACTGGGCCCCGAACACCAACCACCGCGTCAGGCTCACGTCGTTCTCCCCCGAGGACCGCGCCGCCATCACGACCACGATCCTCCGCTGGGCCTCACCCGACTAGAACCCCAGCTTCCGCAACTGCCGCGGATCCCGCTGCCAGTCCTTCGCCACCTTGACGTGGAGGTCCAGGAAGACGGGTGTGCCGAGCAGCGCCTCGATCTGCTTGCGGCTCTTGATGCCGACCTCCTTCAGGCGCTTGCCCTTGGGGCCGATGATGATGCCCTTCTGGCTGGGGCGCTCGATGTAGACGAAGGCGTGGATGTCGAGGAGGGGCTTGTCGGCGGGGCGGTCCTCGCGGGGGAGCATCTCCTCGACGACGACGGCGATGGAGTGCGGGAGCTCGTCGCGGACGCCTTCCAGGGCGGCCTCGCGGATGAGCTCGGCGATCATGACCTGCTCGGGCTCGTCGGTGAGGTCACCCTCGGGGTAGAGCGCGGGGCCCTCGGGCAGCAGCGGGACGATGAGGTCGGCCAGCAGGCTCACCTGCTGGTCGCCGACCGCCGAGACGGGCACGATCTCCGCCCACTCGAAGCCGAGCTCCTTGCCGAGCTGGTCGATCGCGATGAGCTGCTCGGCGAGGGTCTTGCTGTCGACCAGGTCGGTCTTGGTGACGATCGCGATCTTCGGCGTCTTCTTGATGGACGCCAGTTCCTTCGCGATGAAGCGGTCACCGGGGCCGAGCTTCTCGTTCGCGGGCAGGCAGAAGCCGATCACGTCGACCTCGGCCCAGGTCGTACGGACGATGTCGTTGAGCCGCTCGCCCAGGAGCGTGCGCGGCTTGTGCAGCCCCGGGGTGTCGACCAGGATCAGCTGGGCGTCGGGCCGGTGCACGATCCCGCGCACCGTGTGCCGCGTCGTCTGCGGCTGGTTGGCGGTGATCGCCACCTTCTGCCCGACCAGAGCGTTCGTGAGGGTGGACTTGCCCGCGTTGGGGCGGCCCACGAAACAGGCGAAGCCCGCGCGGTGGGCGGTCTCCGACGATTCCGACGGCTCGGATGACTGGCTGCGAACGCTCATGGCGCCCATTCTCCCTGATCCACAAGCCCCTGCCGTACAGGAGACCGATCACTCCCCTGCACGTGAGCTTTCGGAAACCCTCACGCAATGAAACACCCAGGAAACACACCCGTAGACGTCCGGAAACGCACGACGGTGACCCTCTGACGAGCCCCCACCCCGTTGGAGACCTCCATGCCCCTCGCCGCCTCACAAGCCGCCGCACACGCCGCAGAGATCGACACCGGCGACACCGCCTGGCTGCTCGCCGCGACCGCCCTCGTCCTGCTGATGACCCCGGGCCTGGCCCTGTTCTACGGCGGCATGGTCCGCACGAAGAGCGTCCTCAACATGCTGATGATGAGCTTCGTGTCGATCGCCCTGGTCACCGTGGTCTGGCTGGCCGCCGGCTACTCACTCGCCTTCGGGGAGGACATCGGCGGCGGGCTCATCGGCGGCCTCGACCACGCCGGAATGGCCGGCCTCGGCCCGGACAGCGTCCAGGGCACGGTCCCCACCCTCCTCTTCGCCACCTTCCAGCTCACCTTCGCGATCATCACGGCGGCCCTGGTGAGCGGCGCGATCGCGGACCGCGCGAAGTTCGGCGCCTGGCTGGTCTTCGTACCGGTATGGGCGCTGCTCGTATACGTTCCCGTGGCCCACTGGGTCTGGGGCCCGGGCGGCTGGATCCTCGACAGGCTCGGCGCCCTCGACTTCGCGGGCGGTCTCCCCGTCGAGATCACCTCGGGCGCCTCCGGCCTCGCCCTCGCGCTCGTCCTCGGCCCGCGCCTGGGCTTCAAGAAGGACGCCATGCGCCCCCACAACCTCCCGATGGTCATGCTGGGCGCGGGCCTGCTCTGGTTCGGCTGGTTCGGCTTCAACGCCGGCTCCGCCCTCGGCGCCAACGGCCTCGCCGCCGCCGCGTTCCTCAACACCCTCGCCGCCGGCTGCACCGGCCTGCTCGGCTGGCTCTTCGTCGAGCAGAGGCGCGACGGCCACCCGACCACCCTGGGAGCCGCCTCCGGCGCGGTCGCCGGCCTGGTCGCGATCACCCCGTCCTGCGGCTCGGTCTCCCTCCTCGGCGCGCTCGTCGTCGGCCTCGCCGCCGGTGTCGTCTGCTCGTACGCCGTGGGCTGGAAGTTCAGGCTGAACTACGACGACTCGCTCGACGTCGTCGGCGTCCACCTGGTCGGCGGAGTGATCGGCACACTCCTCATCGGCGTCTTCGCCGTCGAGTCGATGACCGGCGGTACCGAGGGTCTCCTGTACGGCGGCGGCCTCGCCCAGCTCGGCAAGCAGCTGGTGGCCGTGGTCGCCGTGGGCGCGTACGCCTTCACGGTGACGTACGGCATCGGCAAGCTGATCGACAGGACGCTGGGCTTCCGCGCGGACGAGGAGCAGGAGCACACCGGACTGGACCTTACGGTGCACGCCGAGAGCGCATACGATCACGGCGTCCTGGGCCACGGCGCCCCGGTCGGCGCAGTCCCATCGGCCCTCCCCTCCTCCCCCACACAGAAGGTCAGCAGCCAGGCATGAAGCTCATCACCGCGATCGTCAAGCCCTACCGCCTCGACGAGGTCAAGACCGCCCTCCAGGAGCTCGGCGTGCACGGCCTGACCGTGACCGAGGCCAGCGGCTACGGCCGGCAGCGCGGCCACACCGAGGTGTACCGCGGCGCCGAGTACCAGGTCGACCTGGTGCCCAAGGTCCGCATCGAGGTCGTCGTCGACGACGCCGACTCCGACGCCGCCATCGACGCGATCGTCAAGGCCGCGCAGACCGGCAAGATCGGCGACGGCAAGGTGTGGGCGCTGCCGGTGGAGACGGTCGTACGGGTACGGACGGGCGAGCGCGGCCCCGACGCGCTCTGATCGGCCGGGGCCGCGCTCACACGCGGTTCAGTCGCACACGGTCCCTCAGTCGAAGACGAACGGCCCCGGCGACTGCGGCCCGGTCGCCGTGCAGGTGACGGTGATCCCGAGCACGACGATCTGGAGCGATCCGCCGAACGCCTCCAGGCTGTCGCCGGAGGCCACCGTGCCGTTCAGCGGGCCGACCGTGACCGCGTCACCCGCCGCGAGGGCCGGGTTCTCGGTGCCGGTGAAGGCGGTGGTGCCGCCGGCGGCGTTCACCAGGGTGAGGGTGGAGCTGATCGAGTCCTCGGCCAGCGCGACCGGCGCGGTGATCGAGGACGTGACGGTGACGGTCGCCGCGGTGCCGTCCTGGGTGGCGGTGAGCGTGGCCGCCCCGCTGCCGAACGCGCCGCAGTCGGCGGTGATCGTCGCGGTCTCCGGGGTGACGGCCACGGCGGTGGGGGCGAGGGCGAGTCCGGCGACCGCGAGGGCCCCGGCCGCCAGTGCCGCACCTGTTGCTGTTCTCTTGCCTCTCATGGAATCCGGTTCCCTTCCCGTGGTGGGGATGACCATGTGGGGATGGACGGGAGAGGTACGACCGACGGGACCGCCGCTCCGTGAGCGCGGTGCGGGGCGCTTCACGGTGCTGGAATCTGACGGTCCGTCGGAACTACCGGTTCCATTGATGCGCAGGGGACGACGCCTGGCAAGGGCCGTGTTTCGGCCACGGCGGCTTTCCGACGCCGTCCAGGCACCCTCAGCGGCCCAGGCACTCCCAGCCCGTCCGGCGTTTGAGGACGAGGCCCCTTCAGGGCCGAAGCGGGGGTCTGGGGGCGGCAGCCCCCAGGGGACCTCAGCCCGCGGGAACGGTCAGCCGAACAGCCCCGTCCGGCGCAGCCAACAGCACCGGCGTCCCGGCCCCACCGAGATCCCGCACCGCCGCCAGGTCCTCGGCCGAGACGGACTCCGCCTCGGTCACCACCGCGGCCGCCTCCAGAGCCGTCGCCCCCGAGGCCACCGCCATCGCCACGGCCGTACGCAACGCGCTCAACCGCAACGACTCCAGAGCCACCGTCCCGGCGACATACGTCCGCCCCGTCTCGTCGCGTACGGCCGCCCCCTCGGGCACACCATTACGGGCCCGGGCCGAACGGGCCAGGGTCACGATCTTGCGGTCCTCGGGGCCAAGCGCGCTGCTGTCGGTCATGCCCCGAGCATACGGAGCCGTGCCGAGCGCGTGCCGCTCAGGGGCGGTCGAGCCGGAGCCGTTCCGCGCGCGGCAGACCGGCGACGACCAGGTCGTAGGAGTCCTCGACCAGCTCCCGCACCAGCCGGTCGGGGAGCCCCCCGTCAACCGTCACCGTGTTCCAGTGCCGCTTGTTCATGTGGTAGCCGGGGATGATCAGTTCCGGGTGCTCCTCCCGGAGCCGGACCGCGTCCTCCGGGTCGCACTTGAGGTTGACCGTCAGGGGCCGGGCGTCGAGCCGGCTGAGGGCGAACACCTTGCCCAGGACCTTGAAGACGGAGACCTCGGGGGCGAACGGGAAGTCCTCCACGGCCTCGTTGAAGGACAGGCAGAAGGCGCGCAGTTCCTCGGCGGTCACTCCGGCTTCCTCTCCTCGCCCTCGGCGGGTCCGGCCGGCCCCACCGGCTCCACGAGCACCGTCACGATCTTGTTCCGGCGGCCGGCGGCGGCCTCGGCGGTGAGCCGGAGCTCGCGGCCGTCGGGCAGCTCGACCATCGCGGAGGCACCGGCGATCGGGACCCGGCCCAGGGCCTTGGCCAGCAGCCCGCCGACGGTCTCGACGTCCTCGTCGTCGTACTCCTCCAGGCCGTACAGCTCGCCGAGGTCGGTGATGTCGAGGCGGGCGGTGACGCGGAAGCGGTCGTCGCCGAGGTTCTCCACGGGCGGGAGTTCGCGGTCGTACTCGTCGGTGATCTCGCCGACGATCTCCTCCAGGATGTCCTCGATCGTCACGAT
This sequence comes from Streptomyces lincolnensis, assembly GCF_021173675.1. Lineage (GTDB taxonomy): Bacteria > Actinomycetota > Actinomycetes > Streptomycetales > Streptomycetaceae > Streptomyces > Streptomyces lincolnensis_B. The sequence goes on from NZ_JAIHON010000005.1 coordinate 513,169, forward strand.
GCCCGCCGTACCGCCGTACTCGTCGATGACGACGGCGACGTGATTGCGGTCCCGCTGCATCTCGCGCAGCAGGTCGCCGGCGTTCTTGGTGTCGGGCACGAAGGCGGCGGGCCGCATGGCCGTGGACACCAGCTCGCTCTCCGCGTCCCGGCTGATGTGCGTCTTGCGGGCCAGGTCCTTCAGGTACACGATCCCGACGATGTCGTCCTCGCTCTCCCCGCTGACCGGGATGCGGGAGAAACCGGAGCGCAGGGCGAGGGTCAGGGCCTGGCGGATCGTCTTGTAGCGCTCGATGACGACGAGGTCGGTCCGCGGGACCATCACCTCGCGCACGAGCGTGTCGCCCAGTTCGAAGACCGAGTGCACCATCCGGCGCTCCTCGTCCTCGATGAGCGACTCCTTCTCGGCGAGGTCGACCAGCGCGCGCAGCTCCGCCTCGGAGGCGAAGGGGCCGCGGCGGAAGCCCTTGCCGGGGGTGAGCGCGTTGCCGATGAGGATCAGCAGGGACGGGATCGGGCCCATGATCCGCGCCAGCGGCAGCAGGACGTACGCCGCCGCCGTGGCCGTGTTCAGCGGGTGCTGGCGGCCGATGGTGCGCGGGGAGACGCCGACGGCGACGTAGGACACCAGGACCATGACGCCGATGGCGACCAGGAGGGCCTCGGTGGTGCCGTCGAACTCCCGCAGACAGGCGTAGGTGATCAGGGCCGCGGCCGCCATCTCGCAGGCGACGCGGACCAGCAGCGCCACGTTCAGATAGCGGGTCGGGTCGGCGGCGACCTGCGCGAGCTTCGCGCTGCCGCGTCGGCCCGTCCGTACGGCCTCCTCGGCACGGAAGCTGGAGACGCGCGCGAGGCCCGCCTCCGCGCAGGCGGCCAGCCACGCGACGACGACCAGGGCGATCGCGCCGGAGACGAGGGTGGGGCTCATGACACGGTCGGGGCGGGCGACGGGCCGGTCAGGCCCTTCTCGGCCCGCCACCCGTCCACGATGGCCGCCTGGAGACCGAACATCTCGGCCTTCTCGTCGGGCTCCTCGTGGTCGTAGCCGAGCAGGTGCAGCACACCATGGACGGCGAGCAGCTGGAGCTCCTCGTCCATGGAGTGCTGCGTGGGCGCTTCCTCACCCTGCTTCTTGGCGACCTCGGGGCACAGCACGATGTCGCCGAGGAGCCCCTGCGGGGGCTCCTCGTCGTCCTTGCTGGGCGGCCTGAGCTCGTCCATCGGGAAGGACATGACGTCCGTCGGCCCCGGCAGGTCCATCCACTGGATGTGCAGCTGCTCCATGGCGTCGGCGTCCACGACGATCACCGAGAGCTCGGAGAGCGGGTGGATGCGCATCCGCGCGAGGGCGTAGCGGGCGATGTCGAGGATCGCCTGCTCGTCGACCTCGGTTCCGGACTCGTTGTTGACGTCGATCGACATGGTGGCGCTGGGTCTACTTCCGCTTGTTACGGCCGCCCTTGTGGGTGCCGTTCTCCGTACCGTTCTCGCTGTCGTACTTCTCGTACGCGTCGACGATACGGCCGACGAGCTTGTGCCGTACGACGTCCTGGGACGACAGGCGGGAGAAGTGCACGTCGTCGAGGCCCTCCAGGATGTCCTGGACCTGCCTAAGACCCGACTTGGTGCCGTTCGGCAGGTCGACCTGCGTCACGTCACCCGTGATCACGATCTTCGAGTCGAAGCCGAGGCGGGTGAGGAACATCTTCATCTGCTCGGGGCTCGTGTTCTGGGCCTCGTCCAGGATGATGAAGGCGTCATTCAAGGTACGTCCGCGCATGTACGCCAGGGGCGCGACCTCGATGGTCCCGGCGGCCATGAGCCTCGGGATCGAGTCCGGGTCCAGCATGTCGTGCAGCGCGTCGTACAGGGGGCGCAGGTACGGGTCGATCTTCTCGTAGAGGGTGCCGGGGAGGAAGCCGAGCCGCTCCCCCGCCTCGACCGCGGGCCGGGTCAGGATGATGCGGTTGACCTGCTTGGACTGCAGGGCCTGGACCGCCTTGGCCATCGCCAGGTACGTCTTGCCGGTACCGGCGGGGCCGATGCCGAAGACGATCGTGTGCTTGTCGATCGCGTCGACGTACCGCTTCTGGTTGAGGGTCTTGGGGCGGATCGTGCGGCCCCGCGAGGAGAGGATGTTCTGGGTGAGGACCTCGGCCGGGGTCTCCGGACCGTCGCCCTCGCCGTTCTCCGTGGCTCTGAGCATCGCGATCGAGCGTTCCACTGCGTCCTCCGTCATCGGCTGTCCGGTGCGGAGCACCAGCATCATCTCGTCGAACAGGCGCTGGACGAGGGCGACTTCGGCCGCGTCGCCGACGGCGCTGATCTCGTTGCCCCGGACGTGGATGTCGGCCGCCGGGAAGGCCTTCTCGATCACGCGCAACAGGGAGTCGCCGGACCCCAGCACCGTCACCATGGGGTGCTGGGCGGGGACGGTGAACTGTGCTCTCGCCTGCCCCTGTGCGGGTGTGTGAGCTGTGGGTGTCTGAGTCATGGGCCGGCGCTTAAGGCCTGCGGTTCCTCCTCATCACGGCCGCGTAGCTGAGAGCGGCCTCGCGATACCAAGGGTACGACGCGGCGGTGACAACGCCGTAGGGCTTTTCGGGGGCGAGGTGAGTGGGGGGCGTAGGTTTTCGCGGCCGAGGTGAGTGGGGGGCGTGGGTCGAATGTCGGCCGCGGCCCGGTGGGGGCTGGTCGCGCAGTTCCCCGCGCCCCTAGGCGTGCTTCGCTCAAGCTGCGGGCAATCGTGCCGCCTAGGGGCGGCACCCGTCCCAAAGAGAGGCGGCACCCGGCAAGCGCCGGGCGAGCGACCCCACCCCCGCCGCACCCCCGCGCACCGCTGAACCTCAGGCCGACCTGAACCCGATCGTCGGTACAGCCCGCCGCAACGGCCAGGGCCGGGCGTCGGACTCCGGCACCAGCCCCGCCAGGAACGCGTACCGACGGAGCGCGGCCGGGTCCTGGCCGTCGACGGACTGGACGCGGCGCCACCAGGCCCCGATCTCGGACCACCCGGGGGCCGAGAGGGACCCCCCGAACTCCTGGACGGAGAGCGCGGCGGTGAGGCCCGCGAAGGCGAGCCGGTCGGCCAGGGGCCACCCCGCGAGCGTGCTGGTGACGAAGCCCGCGACGAACACGTCCCCCGCACCGGTGGGATCGAGGGCCTCGACGGCGATGGCCGGCACCTCGGCACTCTCCCCGGTCCGCCGGTCGACGGCGTACGCCCCCTCCGCACCGAGGGTGACGACGGCGAGCGGCACGTGATCGGTGAGGGCGTGCGCCGCGGCGCGAGGACAGCCGGCCCCGGTGTACCGCATCGCCTCCTCCGCGTTCGGCAGGAAGGCCTCGCAGTGGGCGAGGTCGGGCAGCGCCGCCAGGTCCCACGCCCCGGTGTCGTCCCAGCCGACGTCGGCGAAGATGCGCGTGCCCTTGCTCGCGGCCTGGGCGATCCAGGGGGCGCGCACGCCGGGCGTGAGGGAGGCGATGGCGGCACGGGCGCCGGGCGGGCAGTCGGGGGCGGGCTCCTCCGGGGGCGGCTCGTGGCCGTGGGAGACCATCGTGCGCTCGCCCTCGTAGGCCATGGAGACGGTGACCGGTGAGTGCCAGCCGGGCACCGTGCGCGACGGGCCGAGGTCGATGCCCTCACCGTGGGCGAGGGCGTCCCAGCAGTACTCGCCGTAGTGGTCGTCGCCGAACGCGGCGGCGAGGGAGGTCTTCAGGCCGAGCCTGGCCAGCGCCGTCGCCATGTTGGCCACGCCGCCGGGGCTCGACCCCATCCCGCGCGCCCAGGACTCGGTCCCGCGCACCGGGGCGGAGTCGAGCCCGGTGAAGACGATGTCCAGGAAGACGGTGCCGGTGAGGTACACGTCCCAGGGCGGGTCGTCCGGTCCGCGCAGGGCGGCGAGGGGATCGACCTGGGGCTGACACGGCCCGGCCTTTCCCCGGTACGACAATCCCTTTCCGATGGGCGCGGCGGGCGCCTTGGACGCGATCACGGTGTGCTCCCTGACCAGTGGTGCCGATTCAGCCAGTCTGCACCACACCACTGACAACCCGCCGCGTCACACGGCGACCACCGGTCGCACCGGGCCGTCGGCCCGAGCCCGGACCAGGGCCCGGACCCGTGCCCGCCGGGGCGCTACCAGCGAGGCACCGCCGGCGTCACCCACCCCGGCTCGGCGACCCGCATCGCCGCCGCGTCGTCCCGCTCGCGCAGCGCACCGTCGTCATCGAGCCACCGCTGATGCAGGAACGCGAGCTTGTCGCGGTCGACCTCGACACCGAGCCCGGGCGCGTCCGACACGGCGACCTTGCCGCCGTCGAAGGTGAGCCGCTCGGTGAGCACGTCCTCCGACTGCCAGGGGTAGTGGGAGTCGCAGGCGTGGTGCAGGTTCGGGACGGTGGACGCGACATGGGTCATCGCGGCCAGGGAGATCCCGAGGTGGGTGTTGGAGTGCATCGACACCCCGACCCCGAACGTCCGGCAGATCGCGGCCAGTTGCTGCGTGTTCCGCAGCCCGCCCCAGTAGTGGTGGTCGGACAGGACCACCTGGACGGCGTCCCGGGTGAACGCCTCCTTGATCTCCGCGAAGGTCGTCACGCACATGTTGGTGGCCAGCGGCACGTCGGTCGCGGCGGACACCTCGGCCATCGCGTCGGTGCCGAGCGCGGGGTCCTCCAGGTACTCCAGGACCTCCCCCAGCTCCGCGGCGACCTTCAGCGAAGTCTCCACGCTCCAGGCGCCGTTGGGGTCCAGCCGCAGCGGATGCCCGGGGAAGGCCTCGGCGAGGGCGCGGATCGCGGCGATCTCCTCGTCCGGCGGGAAGACCCCGCCCTTGAGCTTGAACGAGGTGAAGCCGTACCGCTCGGTGAACAGGCGGGCCTGCTCGACCACCCCGGCCGGGTCGACCGCGGCACCCCAGTCGTCCTTCTCCGAGGCGACGCCCTCGGGGTGGTCGGCCCACTTGTAGAAGAGGTACGCGCTGTACTCGACGGCGTCCCGCACCTTGCCGCCGAGCAGCGCGTGCACGGGCAGGCCGAGCGCCTTGCCGAGGGCGTCGAGACAGGCGACCTCGAAGCCGGAGACGACGGACAGGCGCAGCTTGTCGGCGGTCTGGACCCCGCGCAGCCCGCCGACATCGACCTGCCCCGAGACCCGGGCGTCGTCCACGGCCACCTCGTCGGCGACGGTGAACAGGCCGTTCAGGTCACCGACCTGACGTCCGATCAGCTTGTCGGCGAACGGCCGGGCCAGCTCCAGGTACTTGGTGTCGCCGTAGGTCTCGCCGACGCCGGTGATCCCGTCGGCGGTCTCGACCTCGACGATCAGGCGGGGCGTGTACGGCTGGTGCACGCCCTGGGTGTTGAGCAGCGGCGGGTCGGCGACCAGGATCGGGGTGAGGCGGACGTCGGTGATCGTGAGGTTCACAGGGCGGCTCCTACGAGGTCGAGTCCGGCGGCCAGCAGCGTGCGCAGCTCGGCGAGGTCGGCGGCCGAGGGGTCGGTGAGCGGGGCGCGCACGGGTCCCACCGGGCGGCCACGCAACCGTGCGGCGGCCTTGACCAGCGACACGGCGTATCCGGGCACCCGGTCGCGCAGTTCGACGAGCGGGACGTAGAAGTCGCGCAGCAGCTTCTGGACGGTGCTGTCGTCGCCGGCGTTCAGGGCGGCGAAGAAGGCGTTCGCGATCTCGGGGGCGAAGGCGTGGACGGCGGAGGAGTAGGCGGGGACGCCGACGGTGGCGTAGGCGCGGGCCTGGATCTCGGCGGTGGAGGCGCCGTTGAAGAACAGGAAGTCCTCGGGGGCGGCGAGGGTCAGACGCTGGAGGCGGTCGAGGTCGCTGTGGCCGTCCTTGAGGCCGATGACGGTCGGGATCTGCGCGAGGCGCCTGAGGGAGGCGGCCGTGAAGGCGACCTGGCCGCGCTGGTAGGCGATGAGCGGCAGCCGGGTGCGGGCCGCGATCTGCTCCACCTGCGCGACGAGCCCGTCCTGCGGGGCGGCGACGAGGTAGTGCGGCAGGACGAGCAGCGCGTCGGCGCCGGCCTCCTCCGCGATGCGCGCGAAGCGGGCGGCCTGCGCCCAGCCGTAGCCGACACCGGCGACGACGGACACGCTCCCGGCCGCCTCCTCGACGGCGATGGTCACGACCCGGCGGTACTCGTCCTCGTCCAGCGAGAAGAACTCGCCGGTGCCGCAGGCCGGGAAGACGGCGCCGGGGCCGGTGGCGATCTGGGCCGCGACATGGGCGCGGAAGCCGTCGGGGTCGAGAGAGCCGTCGTCGTGGAAGCTGGTCAGCGGGAACGACAGCACACCGCGTGCCATGCCCTCCCGCAGTCGCCGGGTCGTGTCCGTAGCGAGACTCACCCTCGCTCATCTCCCTATGTAAACGTCATCTACGTATGAAGATGAAGATTAGGTAGGCGAACCACTGTCGTCAATGGGTGGACCCGCCCCGATTACGATCGGCTCATGTCAGACACCGGGGGCGTACGAGAAGTGAAGTCGGCCGCGCGCACGGTCGAACTGCTGGAGCTGCTGGCCGCGCGCGGCGACCGCCCGGCGCGCCTCCAGGAGCTCGCGGACCGGCTGGGCGTGCCGCGCAGCTCGATGTACGCGCTGCTCCAGACCCTCATCTCGCGCGGCTGGGTGCGCACGGACGTCACCGGCTCGCTCTACGGCATCGGCATCCACGCCCTGCTCACCGGCACCAGCTATCTCGACTCCGACCCGCGTGTGCGGGCCGTACGGCCGTATCTCGACGAGGCGTCCCAGGCGCTCGGCGAGACGATCCACCTGGGGCGCCTGGACGGCCGGGACGTGGCGTATCTCGCGACCCGGGAGTCCCACGAGTACCTGCGGACCATCAGCCGCGTCGGGCGCCGCCTCCCCGCCCACGTGGGCGCGCTGGGCAAGGCGCTGCTGGCCGAACGGGACGACACGGAGCTGCCCGAGGGGCCGTACGAGGCCCTCACCCCCAACTCGCACACCACCCGCGAGTCCCTGCTCGCCGACCTCGCCGAGGTACGGTCCCGCGGCTACTCGATCGACCGCGAGGAGGGCGTCCCCGGCATCGTCGGCTTCGGTTTCGTCCTGCGCTACGACTCCCCCGCCACCGACGCGATCAGCTGCTCGGTGCCCGTCGCCCGCCTCACACCGGAGCACGAGGCGCAGATCATCACGGTGATGCGGGAGATCAGAGCCAAGATCGAGGCGACGGCACCGGGTGCCGGAGGCGCCCCTCACTGGCGGTAGCCCACCCCGAGGAAGCGGAGCGAAAAGACGCTCGTCTACCCGGCCCCTCCCGCCCCAAACGCAACGTGCCTCACATCACACCCCCCGCTCTTCTTCCGGAACCGCGTGCTTGATACAAATTCTCCGCGCGTTCCTGTCCGTCGACGGTCGTCGCCCATCCCCTTCTCGAGCCGCTTCTTTCGCATGCCCTGGGAACGCCCGTGTCCGCCCGCACCACCGCCCTGCCCTGGCCCCTCGTCGCCCTTTTCACGGCCGGGTACCTAGCCCCGTACCTCCTCCCGACCACCGTCGGAAGGCTCGACTCGGGACTTCCGCTCACCGCCACCGAGGCGGGTGCCGTCGGCAGCGCCCTGCTGCTGAGTTCGGCGTCGGCGGGATTCCTGCTCGCCTCCCGTGCCGACCGGATCGGCCCCCGGACCCTCGCCCGCGTCGGCCTGGCCCTGGCCGTCCTCGGATACGGCGGCGCCGCCCTCACCACCTCCGTCCCGGCCGTGATCGCGGGCGCGCTGCTCGGCGGCTTCGGCTCCGGCACCGCCACCACGGTCGCCGCCACCGGAATCGCCGCCCGACCGGACCCGCACCGCACCACCACGTTCGGCCTGCTCGGGGTCTCCGCCCTCGCGGGCGCCGTCTACCTGACGGTCCCCCACCTGGGCCCCGGCCACGGCCAGCCGCTCGCCGCGATCGCCCTCACCGCGCTCGCCGTCTGGCCCCTGACCGGCCGCCTCCCGGCACGTACCGCCGTCCCGCGCACCCGTCTCGACGGCGGCCGCCTCCCCCGCCCCCGCTCGGGCCTCCTCCTCGCCACCGCCCTGTTCTGCTGGTCCCTGGCGCAGAACTCCCTATGGGGCGTCAGCGGCCGGATCGGCCTGACCCAGGCCCACCTGCCGGAGACCACCGTCGGCGCGGTCTTCGCCATGGCCCTCGGCGCCGGACTCCTGGGCGTCCTCGGCGCGAGCGCGGTCGGGCCCCGCTTCGGCTCGGCCGTACCCGTCGGCGCCGGCACCGTCCTCATCGCGCTCTGCATCGCGCTCAGCGCGTCCGCGACCGACCTGGCGACCTTCGCGACCGGCGAGATCGCCTGGAACCTGCTCTACCCGGTCGTCCTCTCCTACGTCATCGGCCTCGCCGCCTCCCTCGACCCCCGCGGCCGCTGGGCCGTCCTCGTCGGCTCCGCCTCCTCCCTCGGCACCGCCGCCGGCCCCCTCACCGGCAGCCTCCTGTCCACCCAGCTCGGCTTCCCCGCCACGGGCACGGTCCTGGCGGTCGGCCTACTGCTGATCGCGGTGCCGATGACGGCGGTGGCGCTGGCTCCGAGGCGGGTTCCCGTCCCCACGGTCGTCGAGATCGAGGTCACGCCTCTCAAGACCGGCTCAGGTCATCTCAGCCCGTCCGGCGTTTGAGGACGAGGCCCCTTCAGGGCCGAAGCGGGGGTCTGGGGGCGGCAGCCCCAGGGACGGTCACCCAGACCCCCGGTCACCCGAACTCGTACGCCTCCACCTCGGAGAGATACCGAGCCCGCCGCTCCTCGTCATGCTCAAGAAACGCCGCCACGAACGAGTTCCGGGCCAACTCCCGCAACCGCTCCTCGCCCAGGCCCAGCGCCAAGCGCACCGCGTCGAAGTTGTCGCCCGCGTAACCCCCGAAGTACGCCGGATCGTCGGAGTTGACCGTGCACAACAGCCCCGCGTCGAGCATGGCGGGCAGCGGATGGTCACCGAGGACGTCGACGGTACGGAGCCGGACGTTGGAGAGCGGGCACAGCGTCAGCGGGATCCGGTCCCGCACGAGCCGGGCGACCAGCTCCGGGGACTCCATGCAGCGCAGCCCGTGGTCGATCCGCTCCACCCCGAGCACGTCCAGCGCCTCGACGATGTACGACGGCGGCCCCTCCTCACCGGCATGCGCCACCCGCCGCAGCCCCAGCGCCGCCGCGGCCTCGTACACCTCGCGGAACTTCACCGGCGGATGCCCGACCTCGGCGGAGTCGAGCCCGACGCCGACGATCCGGTCGAGGTACGGCTTCGCGGCGTCCAGCGTCTCCAGGGCCGACTCGGCGGACTCGTCCCGCAGGAAGCAAAGGATCAGCTGCGTGGACACCCCGTGCCGGGCCTCGCTGTCGCCCAGCGCCCGCCACAGCCCCTCGACGACCGTGCCCATGTCCACGCCCCGCGCGAGGTGCGCCTGCGGGTCGAAGAAGATCTCCGCGTGCCGCACCCCCTGCGCGGCGGCCCGGGCGAGATAGGCGTTCGCCAGGTCCTCGAAGTCCCGCTCGGTGCGGAGCACCGCCATGAGCTCGTAGTACAGGTTCAGAAACGACTGGAGATCCTCGAACCGGTACGCCTTGCGGAGTTCGTCCGTGTCGGCGTACGGCAGCTCGACGCCGTTGCGGGTGGCCAGCTCGAACGCCAGCTCCGGCTCCAGCGTGCCTTCGATGTGCAGGTGCAGCTCAGCTTTGGGGATGGACATCAAAGCATCGTACGGCTGCTTTATCGCCGTTTCGGAACCGGTACCCGCATGAGGTCGTGGGCCACGGTCAGCTCCCCCTCGTACCCGGCCGCCCGCGCCTGCCGCTCGAACTCCTCCGGCTCGGAGTAGCGCTGACTGAAGTGGGTGAGGACGAGATGGCGGACACCGGCGTCCCGCGCGACCCGCGCCGCCTGGCCTGCCGTCAGATGTCCGTGGTCCACGGCGAGTTGCTCGTCCTCGTCGAGGAACGTCGACTCGATGACCAGCATGTCGCAGCCCTCGGCCAGCGCGTGCACGCCGTCGCAGAGCCGGGTGTCCATGACGAACGCGAACCGCTGCCCCCGCCGGACCTCACTGACCTCGCCGAGGGAGACGCCGTTCAGTGAACCCTCTCGCTGGATCCGTCCCACGTCCGGCCCCTTGATGCCGTGCGCGGCGAGCCGGTCGGGCAGCATGCGGAAGCCGTCGGGCTCGATGATCCGGTAGCCGTAGGACTCGACGGGATGCGAGAGCTTGCGGGCTTCGAGGGTGTACGACGGTGTGGTGGCGAGGGGGCCGTCCGCGCTCACCGGTGCCTCGACGAGCCGGACCGTCTCCCGGTAGGCCGTCGCGTAGCGCAGCCGGTCGAAGAAGCGCTGCCCCGACTTCGGGTAGTGCGCGCTGATCTCGTGCGGGACCCGGTCGAGGTTGATGCGCTGGATGACTCCGGCGAGGCCGAGGGAGTGGTCGCCGTGGAAGTGTGTGACGCAGATCCGGTTCAGGTCGTGGGCGGCGACCCCGGCGCGCAGCATCTGGCGCTGGGTGCCCTCGCCGGGGTCGAACAGGATGCCCTCGCCGTCCCAGCGCAGCAGGTAGCCGTTGTGGTTGCGGTGCCGGGTCGGGACCTGGCTGGCGGTGCCGAGGACGACCATCTCACGTACGGACACGGCGAGTTACCCGGGGGGCCACTGGAGGCCGCGGCCGCCGAGGACGTGCGCGTGGGCGTGCCAGACGGTCTGGCCGGCGCCGCTTCCCGTGTTGAAGATCGTGCGGTAGCTCTCCAGCTTCTCGTCGTCGGCGACGGCCTGGGTCTCGCGCAGGACGTCGGCGGCGATGGCGGGGGCGCCGGCGGCGAGGGTGGCGGCGTTCTCGTAGTGCGCCTTGGGGATCACCAGGACGTGGGTGGGGGCCTGGGGGTTGATGTCCCGGAAGGCGACGGTGGTGTCCGTCTCCCGCACGATCGTCGCCGGGATCTGGCCTGCGACGATCTTGCAGAACAGGCAGTCGTCCTGGGGTTCCCCTGGCATGGTGATCCTTTCGGAGTAGGGCTCGGGACGCATCGTATCGTCGCCGGGTGCGGGTGCGTTTGGGCTGGTCGCGCCCCTAAAGGGTCGGCACCGCGGGCGGAGTCTTCGCCGGACCGGTCTCCAGCGCCTCCAACGCGATCCTGATCGCCTCATCCAGTTGCGCGTCGCGTCCCGCCACATAGTCCTGAGGCCGCTGCACGACCTCCACGTCGGGATCGACGCCGTGGTTCTCCACGCCCCACTCGTAGTTCTCCAGCCAGAACGCGTACTTCGGCTGGGTGATGAGCGTGCCGTCGACCAGGCGGTAGCGGCTGTCGATGCCGATGACGCCGCCCCAGGTGCGCACGCCGACGACCGGGCCGATGCCGAGGGCCTTGATCGCCGCGTTGACGATGTCGCCGTCGGAGCCTGAGAACTCGTTGGCGACGGCGACGACGGGGCCGCGGGGGGCGTCTTCGGGATAGCTGTACGGCCGCATCCCGCGCGGGACGGCCCAGCCGACGATCCTGCGCGCCAGCTTCTCGATGACGAGCTGGGAGGTGTGGCCGCCGCGGTTCTCGCGGACGTCGACGACGAGGCCCTCGCGGCCGACCTCGACGCGCAGGTCGCGGTGGATCTGGGCCCAGCCGGGGGCCTGCATGTCGGGGACGTGGAGGTAGCCGAGCCGGCCGCCGGACTTCTCGTGGACGTATGCGCGCCGGTCGGCGACCCAGGCGTGGTAGCGCAGCGGTTCCTCGTCGGCGACGGGGACGACGACGGCGTGCCGTACCTCGCCGCCGCCGGAGGGCGAGATGGTCAGCTCGACGGGCTTGCCTGCCGTGCCGACGAGGAGCGGGCCCGGCCCGGTGACCGGGTCGACCGGGTGGCCGCCGACCGCGACGATCGCGTCCCCGGCGCGTACCGCGACGCCGGGCGCGGCGAGCGGGGAACGGGCGTCGGGGTCGGAGGTCTCGGTCGGCAGGACGCGGTCGATCCGCCACTGTGCCGTCCCCTGGGGGCCGTCCTCGTGGCGGGAGATGTCCGCGCCGAGCAGCCCCTGCCGGGGCCCGTGGCCGTAGCCGCCGCGCGGCTTGACGTAGGCGTGCGAGGTGCCCAGTTCGCCCTGGACCTCCCACAGGAGGTCGACGAGGTCGTCGTGGGTGGCGACCCGGTCCAGGACGGGCCGGTAGCGGTCGAGGACGCCGGTCCAGTCGACGCCGTTCATGTCGGCCCGCCAGAAGTGGTCCCGCATGATGCGGCCGGTCTCCTCGTACATCTGCCGCCACTCGGCCGTGGGGTCGACCTGCTGGCGGACCCGGCCGAGGTCGACGGTGATGTTGGAGTCGCTGTCGTCGTCGTTCGAGGCCCGCCGGTCACTGGGTACGACCTTCAGGCGGCCGTCGGTCCACAGCAGGACCCGCTTGCCGTCGCCGCTGACGGCGAAGTGGTCGGCGTCGGCGGCCAGGTGCTCCAGGCGCTGCTGGGCGAGGTCGTAGCGCTCCAGCTCGGTCTTGGGGTCGGGGTCGTCCGGGGTGGCCCGGGAGGAGCCGAGGACGCCCTGCACCGGGTGGCGCAGCCAGAGCAGGCCGTCCTTGGCGGCCCGCAGATTGGAGTAGCGGGCGGCCTCGACCGGGAAGGGCACGATCCGGTCGGCGAGGCCTTCGAGGTCGATACGGGTGGCCGGGGTGCCCTCGCTGTCGGGGGTCTCGTCCTTGTCCGGCGCGTCGAAGGGGCGGCCGTGCCGCTGCGGGCCGAACGGGGACGGTGTGGTCGCCGCGAGGGTGATCAGGTGCGGGCGGTCGCCGATGACGAAGGCCAGGTCGAAGACGTGCTCGTCGTAGACCGGGTCGAAGGAGCGGTTGGAGAGGAAGGCGAGGTGCTTGCCGTCGAGGGTGAAGGCGGGGGCGTAGTCCTGGAAGCGCAGCGGGGTCGCCTCGGTGACCGACAGGTCGGTGGTGTTGGCGAGGCGGAGCTGACGCAGCGGGCGCGGGCCGGGGTGCGACCAGGCCAGCCAGGCGGAGTCGGGCGAGAAGACCAGGCCGGAGACGTCACCGTCCTCGCTGCGGTCGACCTCTCGGACCTCGCCGGTCTCCCGCTCGACGAGCAGGACCCGGCCGTCGTGCGCGGCGACCGCGGCCCGGCTGCCGTCCGGCGCCATGGCGAGCCCGAGGACCCGGCCGAGCTGTCCGGCGGCGAGGCGGCGCGGGGTGGCGCCCGGGGCCAGACCGGTGGCGGGCGCGAACTCCAGGGCGTCGTCGCCCTCCGCGTCCGTCACCCACACCACCCACTCCTCCCCGTCCGCCCGGAAGGTGCGCGGCAGCCGCGTCCGTACGCCGGGTTCGGCGGCCAGCGCGCGGGCCGGACCGGAGCGGTGGGTGACCCAGTGCACGGCACCGCGGACGGCGATCGCGCTGCCGCGGCCGGTGTGGTCGGGGGCGCCGGAGCTGAACCAGCGGGCGGCGTTGACCGCGAACGGCTGCCGGTCGACGCGCTGGCCGCCGAGCCGTACGTCGAGCCTGCGGGGCTCGGCGCCGTCCAGGTCGTCCAGGATCCACAGCTCACCGGCGCTGGAGTACACGACCCGGGTGCCGTCACCGGACGCGTGCCGGGCGTAGAAGCCGTCGAGAGGGGTGTGCCGGCGCAGGTCGGAGCCGTCGGCGAGGGAGGAGTAGAGCGCGCCGACGCCCTCGTGGTCGGAGAGGAAGGCGATACGGTCGCCGGCCCAGGTGGGGTACTCGATGTTCCCGGCGAGGTCCTCGTGCAGCCGGACGAACTCCCCGTCCCCCGCGCGGTCGATCCACAGCTTGCCCGCGGTGCCGCCCCGGTAGCGCTTCCACCAGGCCGCCTCGCGGCCCATCGGCGAGGAGACGAGCACCGTGCCCGCGTCGCCGAACTCCACGCTGCCGACGAGACCGTAGGGCAGGCGGGCGGCGGGGCCGCCGTCGAGCGGGACGGCGTACGCCCATCTGCGGCGCAGGTTGGCCTGGCCGTACGTGGTGACCGCGAGGACCTGTCCGTCCGGGGTCCAGCCGCGCACCTGGGTCTGTGAACTGCCCCAGTGGGTGAGGCGCTTGGCGGGGCCGCCGTCGACCGGGGCGATGTGCACCTCGGGGTCGCCGTCACGCGTGGAGGTCCAGGCGACGGTGGTGCCGTCGGGCGAGATGCGGGGGTGGGTGACCGGTACGTTGTCGGCGCTGACCCGCCAGGCGCGGCCGCCGTCGAGCGGGGCGAGCCACACGTCGTCCTCGGCGGTGAAGGCGACCGATTCGCCGTGCAGATGCGGGAACCGGAGGTATGCGGAGGTCGCTGGCTGTGTCACCCGATCACCCTATGCAGGGGCGGCGAGGGACGACAGGGGTTTGGATCACTTGCCCTCGGGCCAGCAGTCGGGCTCGCTCTGGCAGTACACGGTCTTCGTGACGGTCACGGTGACGGTGGCGCCGGGCTGCTGCGGGTTGTTGACGGGCGGGGTGGACGGGGCGTTGCAGTTCCCCAGTCCCTCCACGTGGAACCACTCCTTGCCGTCGATCTTGGCGGTGAGATCGCCGCGTACGCAGGCCCCGCTGACCGCGCGGGTGATCCTGCCGGTGACGGTGATGTCCTTGCCGTCCTCGGTCTCGCCCTCGCAGTCGACCTCGGCGACGGCGTTCTCGGTGGCGCTCGGCGAGGCCCCGTCGTCGCCGTACGACGCCGTGCAGTTGAGCCAGCGCACGTCCGCCTTCTGCCGCTCCAGCTCGGCCGTCACGGTCTGGTCGGTCGTGTACGCCACGGTCGCCGAGTTCAGCCCACCGGGCTCACAGGCCACCATGCTCCCCACAGCCACGACAGCGAGTCCCGCCACGGCCACGACCCGCTGTCCCCGTGGTCGACTCCGAATCCGCCTCAAAGCCCCCATGGACGGCAGCGTGCCACCGTCGTGCCCGACGCGGAAGGGCGCATACGGCCATGCGCGCGCCCCGCCGTCCGGACGACATGCCCCCGTGGCGACCAGCCACCGAGGGTCGACGGAGCACTCCTCAGCCGCGCAGCAGCAGCCACTCCTGCAACTCCACCAGGTTCCCCTCCGGGTCCTTGAGGTGGGCGACGCGCATCCGGTCGGTCATCGGGGCGGGGCCGTGCAGGAGGACCGCCCCACGCGCGGCGATCTGCTCGCAGTAGGCGTCCAGGTCGTCGACGCGCAGGACGACCAGGGAGCGGTGGCCGGTGGCCGTGTCGCCCAGTTCGCCCAGCACCTCGGCCATCATGGCCCGGTCCTGGAGGGCGATGCCCGCCGAGCCGGTGGCGGGGCTGAACTTCTCGTACGGACCCTCCGCCGCCCCCGACTGGGGCTTCAGGCCGAGGACCTCGGCGTAGAAGCGGTAACAGGCGGCGAAGTCGGTGACGAGGAGGCGTACTTGGGCGAGTTCCACGGCCGTTCTCCAGAGGGGCGGGACCAGGTGTTCAGGACCAGCGTCCGGTGCGGCCGAGGAGCAGGGCCGTCGCCGCGGTGCCGGCGGTCGATGTACGCAGCACGGTACGGCCCAGGCGGTACGCCTTCGCACCCGCCTCCTCGAAGAGCGCCAACTCCTCGGGGGAGACGCCTCCTTCGGGGCCGACGACCAGCACGATCTCGCCCTCGGCGGGCAGTTCGGCGGTCGCCAGCGGCTCGCTGCCGTAGTCGCGGTCCTCGTGCAGGACGGCGGCGAAGTCGGCTTTGGCGAGAAGTGCGGCAACCTGCTTGCTCGTCGCCGCGTCCGCCACCTCCGGGAAGCGCACCCGGCGGGACTGCTTGCCGGCCTCGCGGGCGGTGGCCCGCCACTTGGCGAGCGCCTTCAGGCCGCGGTCGCCCCGCCATTGCGTGACGCACCGGGAGGCCGCCCACGGGACGATCGCGTCGACGCCGGTCTCGGTCATCGTCTCGACGGCGAGTTCCCCCCGGTCCCCCTTGGGGAGGGCCTGGACGACGGTGATCCGGGGGGACTCCGGGGGCTCCTCGGAGACGGTGGTCATGTGGAGGATCAGCCGGTCCTTGCCCTCGGTGCCGATCACCTCGCACACCGCGTGGCGCCCGGCGCCGTCGGTGAGGACGACCTCCTCACCGGCTCGCAGCCGCTTCACGGAGACCGCGTGCCGTCCCTCGGGGCCGTCGAGGACGTACTGTCCGCCGCTCGCACCGGCGTCGGGGACGTGCTCGACCACGAACACCGGGGCGGTCATCGCAGCTCGCCCTTGGTCGACAACGCTGTCTTGGCCGCGTCGAGTTCGGCGGCCAGGACCTCCACCAGCCGCCCCGCCGACAGCTCCCGGGCCATGCGGTGCCCCTGTCCCGCCCACAGCGCCATGCCCTGCGGGTCGCTCGCCTTGGCGGCCGCCTTGCGCAGCGGCGAGGTGAGGTGGTGGACCTCCGGGTAGGCGGCGGGGGCGTAGGGCCCGTGCTCGCGCAGGAAGCGGTTGACCAGGCCGCGGGCCGGGCGGCCGGAGAAGGCCCGCGTCAACTCCGTACGGACGAACAGGGGGTTGGTCAGCGCCTGCTTGTGCACGGCGTGCGCGCCGGACTCGGGGGTGGCGAGGAACGCGGTACCGAGCTGGGCCGCGCTCGCGCCCGCGGCGAGCACGGCGGCGATCTGGCTGCCGCGCATGATGCCGCCCGCGGCGACGATCGGGATGTTCACGGTCTCGCGGATCTGGGCGACCAGGGAGAGCAGTCCGATGGCGGAGCCGTCGGTCTCCGGGACGTCCCGGTGGGTGCCCTGGTGGCCGCCCGCCTCGATACCCTGCGCGATCACCGCGTCGGCGCCGGCCCGCTCCACGGCGAGGGCCTCCTCGGCGGTGGTCGCGGTGACCAGCGTGACGGTTCCGGCGCGGCGCAGGGAGTCCAGCACCTCCCGGCTCGGGACGCCGAAGTGGAAGGAGACCGCCGGCACGGGGTTGTCCAGCAGCACCGCGAGCTTGGCGTCGTAGCCGTCGTCACGGCCGCTGTCCGGGTCACCGAGCTCGGTCTCGTACCAGCCGGCCTCACCGGCCAGCTGGTGGGCGTAGACGTCCACGGCCGCCGGGTCCGCGTACTCCGGCTGCGGCATGAAGAGGTTCACGCCGAAGGGACGGTTCGACAGGCTCCGCAGCTGTTTGATCTCCTGGTACATACCGTCGGCGGTCTTGTACCCGGCGGCCAGGAACCCCAGCCCGCCGGCCTCGGCGACGGCGGCGGCCAGATGCGGTACGGAGACGCCGCCCGCCATCGGGGCCTGCACGATCGGGTGGGGGAGGAGATCGGTCAGTGCGGAGGACATGACGGCATGTTGTCACGTCCTCCGGACAACTCCGAATCGACCCTGGCACCCGTCCCGCGACGCCGGTCAGCGGCCGTTGAACGCGCGCCCCGACTCGCGTCAGCGGCCGTTGAACGCGTCCTTCAACCGCGAGAACAGCCCTTGCTGCCCCGGCTGGAACTGCCCCTGGGGCCGTTCCTCGCCGCGGAGTTTGGCCAGTTCGCGGAGGAGGCGTTCCTGCTCGGGGTCGAGCTTGGTCGGGGTCTGGACCTCGACGTGGACGATGAGGTCGCCGCGCCCGCCGCCGCGCAGGTGGGTGACGCCCCGGGCGTGCAGCGGGATCGACTGGCCGGACTGGGTGCCGGGCCGGATGTCGACCTCCTCCAGGCCGTCCAGCGTCTCCAGCGGGACCTTGGTGCCGAGGGACGCCGCCGTCATCGGCAGCGTGACCGTGCAGTGCAGGTCGTCGCCGCGCCGCTGGAACTGCGCGTGCGGCAGCTCGTGGATCTCGACGTACAGGTCGCCGGCGGGGCCGCCGCCGGGGCCGACCTCGCCCTCGCCCGCGAGCTGGATCCGGGTGCCGTTGTCCACACCGGCCGGGATCTTCACCGTCAGGGTGCGCCGCGAGCGGACCCGGCCGTCACCGGCGCACTCCGGGCACGGCGTCGGGACGACCGTGCCGAAGCCCTGGCACTGCGGGCAGGGCCGCGAGGTCATGACCTGGCCGAGGAAGGACCGCGTCACCTGCGAGACCTCACCGCGACCGCGGCACATGTCACAGGTCTGGGCCGAGGTCCCCGGCGCCGCGCCCTCACCACTGCAGGTGGTGCACACGATCGCCGTGTCGACCTGGATGTCCTTCGTGGTGCCGAAGGCCGCCTCGTCGAGCTCGATCTCCAGCCGGATCATCGCGTCCTGGCCGCGCCGCGTGCGCGAGCGCGGACCGCGCTGGGACGCCGTACCGAAGAAGGCGTCCATGATGTCCGAGAAGTTCCCGAAGCCACCGGCGCCGAAGCCGCCCGCGCCTCCGCCGCCCGCCTGCGAGAGGGGGTCGCCGCCGAGGTCGTAGACCTGCTTCTTCTGCGGGTCCGAGAGCACCTCGTAGGCGGCGTTGATCTCCTTGAACCGCTCCTGGGTCTTCGGATCGGGGTTGACGTCCGGGTGCAGCTCGCGTGCGAGCCGACGGAACGCCTTCTTGATCTCATCCTGCGACGCGTCGCGGCGCACGCCGAGAACGGCGTAGTAGTCCGTGGCCACTTACGACTCCGCCAGGATCTGTCCGACGTACCGTGCCACTGCGCGTACCGCTCCCATCGTTCCCGGGTAATCCATGCGGGTCGGTCCGACCACGCCGAGCTTGGCGACTGCCTCGCCGCCCGAACCGTAGCCGACCGAGACCACGGACGTGGAGTTGAGTCCCTCGTAGGCGTTCTCGTGACCGATGCGTACGGTCATGCCCGAATCCCCGGCCTCACCAAGGAGTTTGAGGAGCACGACCTGCTCCTCCAATGCCTCCAGGACGGGCCGGATCGTGAGGGGAAAGTCATGTCCGAAGCGGGTGAGATTGGCGGTGCCGCCGATCATCAGCCGCTCCTCGTTCTCCTCGACGAGCGTCTCCAGGAGAGTGGAGAGCACCGTCGTGACCGTGCCCCGGTCCTCGATGTCGAAACCCTCGGGCAGGTCCTCGACCAGGTGCGGGACATCGGCGAAGCGGCGTCCCGCGACCCGGCTGTTGAGCCGCGCCCGCAGATCCGCGAGCGAGGCCTCGCCGAACGGCGCCGGGCAGTCCACCATCCGCTGCTCGACCCGGCCGGTGTCGGTGATCAGCACGAGCATCACCCGCGCGGGGGCGAGTGAGAGCAGCTCGACGTGCCGCACCGTCGAACGGGTCAGCGAGGGGTACTGCACGATGGCGACCTGACGTGTGAGCTGCGCGAGCAGCCGCACGGTCCGGGCCACGACGTCGTCGAGGTCGACGGCACCGTCGAGGAAGTTCTGGATGGCACGCCGCTCGGGCGCGCTCATCGGCTTGACGCCGGCCAGCTTGTCGACGAACAGCCGGTAGCCCTTGTCCGTGGGGATCCGCCCGGCACTGGTGTGCGGCTGGGCGATGAACCCCTCGTCCTCCAGGGCCGCCATGTCGTTGCGCACGGTGGCCGGGGAGACGCCCAGGTTGTGCCGCTCCGTCAGGGCCTTCGACCCCACCGGCTCCTCGGTGCCGACGTAGTCCTGGACGATGGCGCGCAGCACCTGAAGCCTGCGTTCACTCAGCACGTCGCGCTCACCTCCGGAATGTCGTCCCCCAGTCCCCTGGGTGCCTCGCCTGGCACTCTTCACATCCGAGTGCCAGCGTTCCCCGGCCCAGTGTACGGCCGTGGGGTACGCCCCGGGCAAGGCCGGTCCTGCGATGTCGTGCTCGGCGGTGCCCTTTTGGTTAGCGTCGCGGTATGAGCGTGACTTGGGAAGAGTGCGGGTGGCAGCGGCTGGCGGCCGGTGTGGGGCGGTGCCGGCTGCCGGGCTGGGACTGCACGACGGGACTGGTCGTGGGCGAGGGCACGGCCCTGTTGATCGACAGCGGGTCGAGCCTGGAGGAGGGCGCGCGGCTGCGGGAGCAGGCTGAGCGGCTGTCCGGCCACCGTGTGACCCATGTCGCCCTCACCCACCCCCACTTCGACCACGTCCTCGGTACGGCCGCCTTCGCGGGCGCCGAGGTGTTCGGCGCGGTGGGCGTCGACGCGGTGCTCGGCGGCCGGCACGGCCGCGAGGAGATGCGCGAGGACGCGGTGCGCAACGGGCTGGACGCAGGCCTGGCCGACGAGGCCGCCGACGCGCTGGTGCCGCCCCGCCACCTCGTCTCCGGCGAGTGGACCCTCGACCTGGGCGGCGGCCGGCAGGCGCTCCTGGCGAACGTCGGCCCGGGTCACACCGCCCACGACCTCGCCGTGCTGGTCCCCGGCTCGCCCGAGGTGGTCTTCTGCGGCGACCTGGTCGAGGAGTCCGGCGCACCGCAGGCGGGCCCGGACGCCGTACCGTCGCAGTGGCCGGCCGCGCTGGACCGGCTGCTGGCGCTCGGCGGCGAGGACGCGCTGTACGTGCCCGGTCACGGAGCGGTGGTGGACGCGGCGTTCGTCCGGGCGCAACGGGACGCCCTGGCGGCGCGTTTCGGCGTGTCGCGCTGACCGGGGATCGAGTTCTCCTATCGTCGTTCGAATGCGCCAGTACTCCGCCGACCTGACCCCTCCCTGGAAGAAGCCCAAGCCCGTCCCCGAGGTCCCCGCCGAGCCCGGCCTGGTGGTGGAGGAGCCCGGCACCGGCTTCTGCGGCGCGGTGATCCGCTGCGAGGCGGGCACGGTGACCCTGGAGGACCGCTTCGGCAAGCACCGCGTGTTCCCCCTGGAGCCGCGCGGCTTCCTCCTGGAGGGCCGCGTGGTGACCCTGGTCCGGCCCGCGTCCGCCGCTCCGGCCCGCCCCTCCCGTACGGCCTCCGGCTCGGTCGCCGTCCCCGGCGCCCGCGCCCGCGTGGCCCGCGCCGGGCGCATCTACGTCGAGGGCCGCCACGACGCGGAACTGGTCGAGAAGGTCTGGGGCGACGACCTGCGCATCGAGGGCGTCGTCGTGGAGTACCTGGAGGGCGTCGACGACCTCCCGGCCATCGTCGCCGACTTCGCCCCCGGCCCCGACGCCCGCCTCGGCGTCCTCGTGGACCACCTCGTCCCCGGCAGCAAGGAGTCCCGCATCGCCGCCGCGGTGACCAGCGAACACGCCCTGATCGTCGGCCACCCCTACATCGACATCTGGGAAGCCGTGAAGCCCTCCGCGGTCGGCATCCAGTCCTGGCCCCGCGTCCCCCACGGCCAGGACTGGAAAACAGGCGTGTGCCGTGCCCTGGGCTGGCCCTCGGACAACACGGGCGCGGTCTGGCAGGCCATCCTGAAGCGCGTCACCTCGTACAAGGACCTGGAACCGGAACTCCTGGGCCGAGTGGAGGAACTGATCGACTTCGTCACGGCACCGAAGTGAGCACGCCGGACGTTCCCAGCCCGTCCGGCGCATGAGAACGAGCCCGCACCCTCCAGCCCGTCCGGCGCATGAGAACGAGCCCGCACCCTCCAGCCCGTCCAGCGCATGAGAACGAGCCCGCACCCTCCAGCCCGTCCGGCGTTTGAGGACGAGGCCCCTTCAGGGCCGACAGCGGGGGTCTGGGGGCGCAGCCCCCAGGGATGGGACGGGTAGGGGCGGCGGGGGCGAAACCCCTCAGTCCACCAGGTCCCGAACCACCGCATCCGCCAGCAACCGCCCCCGCAGAGTCAGCACCGCACGCCCCTCCCCGTAAGCCCTCTCATCCAGCAGCCCCCCGGACAGCGCCCGCCGGGAAGCCGCAAGCCCCTCCTCCCGCAACAGCGACAACGGCACCCCCTCCCGAAGCCGCAGTTCCAGCAGAATCCGCTCCACCCGCCGGTCCTCGTCCGAGAGCAGTTCCCGTCCGGCCCCGGGCGACCGCCCCGCCGCCAGCGCCCCCGCATACGCCCCGGGATGCTTCACGTTCCACCACCGCACCCCGCCCACGTGCGAGTGCGCCCCAGGCCCGGCCCCCCACCAGTCGGCGCCCCGCCAGTACAGCTCGTTGTGCAGGCACCGCCCCGCATCGGAGGTGGCCCAGTTCGACACCTCGTACCACTCGAACCCGGCCGAGGACAGCACGGACTCGGCGAACAGATACCGGTCCGCGTGCACGTCGTCGTCGGTCATCGGAACCTCGCCGCGACGAATACGACGGGCCAGCTGCGTCCCCTCCTCGACGATCAGCGCGTACGCCGACACATGGTCCGGCCCGGCCCCGATCGCCGCCTCCAGCGAGGCCCGCCAGTCGTCGTCGGACTCGCCGGGCGTGCCGTAGATCAGATCGAGGTTCACATGGGAGAACCCCGCCGCCCGGGCCTCGGCGACGCACGCCTCCGGCCGCCCCGGCGTGTGCGTACGGTCCAGGACCTTCAGCACGTGCTGCCGGGCGCTCTGCATTCCGAAGGAGACCCGGTTGAAGCCGCCCTCCCGAAGGGCCGCCAGATACGCCGGATCCACCGACTCCGGATTCGCCTCGGTGGTCACCTCCGCGTCGGCCGCCAGCCCGAACTCGTCGCGGATCGCCCCCAGCATCCGTACGAGATCACCGGCGCCCAGCAGCGTCGGCGTACCGCCACCGACGAACA
Organism: Streptomyces lincolnensis; assembly: GCF_021173675.1. Taxonomy (GTDB): domain Bacteria; phylum Actinomycetota; class Actinomycetes; order Streptomycetales; family Streptomycetaceae; genus Streptomyces; species Streptomyces lincolnensis_B. Next base: position 535,611 of record NZ_JAIHON010000005.1, read on the forward strand.
CCGTACGGACCTCGCGCGGATCGTCGCCCAGCACCTTGCGGGCGAGGCGGATCTCGTCGACGAGGGTGTCGGCGTAGTTGTCGCGGGAGGCGAGGACACCACCGGTGCCGCGCAGCTCGGTGGCCGTGTAGGTGTTGAAGTCGCAGTACCCGCAGCGGGTCGCGCAGTAGGGGACGTGCAGATAGAACCCGAGGGGCCGGTCGGCCGCCCCGGCGAGCGCCGACGCGGGCAGGGCGCCGTCGTCGGGCACGGGCTCGCCGTCGGGGAGTGCGGAAGGCATGTCCCCCATTGTCCCGCACGCCGGGACCGGCCCCGGATGCCGTCCCGTACGCCCGCCCCGGACCCGGATGGCCCAGCAGGAGCGACCGCGCGGACGGCGGTGCCGTTTTGCTGGAAACCCACCCCGAGTCAGGAGGCCGACGTGGGCATATCCGGACTTCTCACCGCTGCCACGGCGCTCGCGGGCGCCCTGCTGCCGACGCTCGCGCCCCCGGTCGCCGCCACCCCGCATCCGGCGGTGCCCTGCACGGCCGGGACCGGCCCCTACCAGCGTGAGATGGAGCGGTATCTGCGACTCCCGGTGGACGGCCGACAGACCCCCACCGACTGCGAGGCGATCCGCGCCTTCCAGACCCGCAACGGCGTACGGCCCGCCGACGGCTACGCCGGTCTCGCCACGTACCGCACGATGCGGGTCGTCGAGGCCCGCCCGAACCCGAACGCGGCCGGGAACTGCCCCGTCCGCTCCTACCGGATCGCCTGCGTGGACCTGACCCGGCAGCTGATGTGGGTGCAGGTGGGGACCCGGGTGACGTTCGCGCCGGTGCCGATCCGCTCGGGCCGCGACGGCTACGAGACCCGTACCGGCTGGTTCTCGGTCTACTGGCGCGCGCGGGACCACTACTCGGACCTGTACGACAACGCGCCCATGCCGTACTCGCAGTTCTTCAGCAACGGACAGGCCTTCCACGGCACGTACAACGACCTCTTCCAGGGCGGCTCGCACGGCTGCGTGAACCTGCGGCTGGACGACGCGCGCCGGCTGTGGGACGCGCTGGCCCAGGACGACGCGGTGTACGTGTGGGGCGAGAAGCCCGGCACCGAGCGCCGCCTCAGGGCAGGAAGCCTGCTCCGAGACGCTCTCCCCGTGGGGCCCCGGGCAGCACGTACGCCACCGCCGACCCCCGGTGCTCACTGAACCGGCTCAGCTCGTCCTGCGCGGCCATCCGCCGCTGCACCCGCACGAACAGGTTCGGGTCCCTCATGAAGGCGAGGAAGAGCAGGCCGCGGTCGTCGGGGCCGTTGTCGTAGGAGTAGCCGCGGCGCAGCATCCGGGCGCCCGCGTCGAGCCGGGGGCTGGCCGCGCGGGCGTGGGAGCCGAGCGGGGTGACGTACCGGCCCCGCTCGGTCTTGGCGAAGATGTCCACCTCGTCCTCCTCCCGGCCACCGCCCAGCGGAGCACCGTCGGCCCGCCGCCGCCCGATGACCGCCTCCTGACGGTCGGTGGCGAGCCGCCCGAACTCCGCCACCCGCAGATGCACCCGGCGTACGACGAGGAAGGTGGCGTTCCCCTTCCACACCCACCGCTCGCACTCCTCGGGGGTCGGGTTGGAGCTGCCGTCCTTGAAGCCGAGCAGGTTGCGGGGCGTGGCGCCGGGCGGGGCGGGCGGCAGGAAGCCCGCCTGGCTCCAGCGCGGGCGCAGGGGCTCCTCCTCGGCGAGCCGGAGAGCCGTCCGCCGCAGGATCCGGGCGTCGTCGGCGCAGAGCTGGACGATCAGGTCGCCGCCGCAGTGGGCGGGGTCGAGCCGGTCGCCGGGGAAGGGCGGCAGCTCCCGCAGACCGGCGGGGACGGGAAGACCGAGGCGGGCGGGGAGGCGGGGGCCGATGCCGACGGTGGCGGTGAGCGAGGCGGGCCGACCGCCACCGGCGAGGACACGGCTCCACCCCCACAGGACCGCCTTCAGGGCCCGGACGCCCTCCGCGCCGCGCAGCGCGGGGTCGAGGTCGTGGGCGAGGACGAGCGCGTTCCGCTGCTGCGCCGTGGTCACACCGTCCTGCCGCGCGCCGTGCCGGCCGGGTCCCCTGCGCCCGGCAGGGTCGCCGTCGGCCCGCGTACAGGCGGTCGCCGCGAGTCCGGCGCCTGCGGCGGCGAGGACACTCCGGCGAGCCGGCGCACTGTCGTAAATCACATCAAGCGTGTTGAATCCGGCATCCGTTGCCTTGGGCACGAACGGGACGATACATCTGCGGCGTGCGATCGAACCGTTTCCCGCGCCTCCTGCTGCTCACCTCGCTCCTGGCCGCGCTCGCCGCGTGCGCGCCCGGCTCCCCCGGCGGCGCGCAGGGCGGTACCGGCGGGGCCGCCGTCGTCCGGGTCCCGCAGGACACCGGCTCGCTCCAGCGGGCGGTGGACCGGGTGCGCCCCGGCGGCCTGGTCCTGGTCTCCCCCGGCGTCTACCGCGAGAGCGTCACCGTGGCCAAGCCGCGCGTGGTGCTGCGCGGCACCGCCCGCTCGACGGTCGTCGTGGACGGGGAGTTCGAGCGGTCCAACGGCATCACCGTCACGGGCGCCGGTGCGGTCGTGGAGAACCTGACCGTCCGCAACCACCTCGCCAACGGCGTGCTGTTCACCGGGGTGACGGACGAGCGGTTCCAGGGGGTGGGCGCGGGCGGATCGGCGTACGACCCGCTGGACACGGTGAGGTTCCCGCCGCTGAAGGGCTTCCGGGCCTCGTACGTGACGGCGTACAACAACGCCCTCTACGGCATCTACGCCTTCGACGCCCGCGCCGGTGTCATCGAGCACTCCTACGCCTCCGGGCACGCCGACTCCGGTGTCTACGTCGGCCAGTGCCGGCCCTGCGACACGGTGGTCCGGCACAACACGGTGGAGCACAACGCGGTGGGCCTGGAGGTGACGAACGCCTCCGAGCGGCTGTATCTGCTGGGCAACCGCGCCTCGCGCAACCGGGTGGGCCTCACCCTCAACTCCAACGACCTGGAGGCGCTCGGACCCCAGCACGACGCGGTGATCGTGGGCAACACGCTCACCGACAACAACGACGACCGCAGCCCCGAGCAGGCCGACGGCGGCTTCGGCATCGGGATCGGCGCGGGCGGCGGACGCGGCAACCTGATCGAGCGCAACCTCGTCACCGGCAACCGCTCGGCGGGCGTACTGCTCTCCGACGTCCAGGGCTACCCGGCCCGGGACAACACGGTCCGCGGCAACCGGGTCGACGGCAACGGCACGGACCTGGTCCTGGCGACGGGCGCCCCGGCGGGCAACTGCTTCACGGACAACGGCGGTTCGCGCACCAGCCCGGCGCGTCTGGCCGTTCTCGCCGCGTGCGGCCGCGCCACCCGACGTGCCGAGGCGCCCGTGCCCGCGGAACCGGGCAGCGGCGTCCTCCCGCTCGGCCGCGCCCGCCCCGTCCAGGCGCCACCGGGCATCTCCTTCCAGGACGCCCCGGCCCCGCCCGCCCAGCCGAACCGGCCGGGCGGCACGACCGAGCCCCCGCGACCGGCGACGAATTTGCCGGGCCGGGTGGATCCCGGGGCGTATCCGTTGCCGGGGCGGGGGTGACACGGCCCCCGCTCCGAGCCCGGGGCCGGTCAACGACCGGTGGCGCCCTTCCAGGGTTCCTCCGGCACCCTCCCCGGCACCCGGCCCGCCGTCACGTCGACCGTCACCGTCCGCCCGGTTCCGAGATCCGCCGTGAGCCGGCGCAGGTTGCCGTCGGCGTCGATCCAGTACGCCAGCGGAGAGCGGCCTGACGGTGAGCCGCCGGTGCCCCGCGGCCGGGGGCGCGGGCCGCTGAAGACGTCGTAGGAGCGACCGCCGATGCGCTCGCCCCGCAGCCACAACGGGCCGGACTGCGCGAGGAGTTGGGCGTTGTCGGGGCGGTCGGACGCGAGGGACAGCACCAGCCGCAGCCCGACGTCGAGCGGCCCTCCGGCATACGCCCGCCGCACCCACGCCCGCTCCCGCACCTCCCGCGCGGCCCGGACCACGTCCCCGCCCCGGTCGCCCGGGGCGTCCGCCACCGCCACCCCCGCCGGATCCCACGCCAGCAGTCCCCGCGCGTCCCCGGCCTCGTACGCCCCGACCGCCCGATGCCTACGGTGATCGACCACCGCGCGGACCACGGTCGCCCCGGACGGCGTGGCCGCGCGGAGCGTGACGGCCGACGGGCTCGCCCGGTACGTGCGGAAGCGGGTCAGGGCCATGCGTTGGGCCTCGGGCGCCGAGAGGGCACGCGGACCGTCGTCGGAGCCGGTCCCGGTCCCGGCACCAGTCCCGGTCGCTGTCAGGAGTACGGCGGTGAGGCCGCCCGCCGCCAGCAGGGCTCCGCCGGCCGCCGCGAGCCCCTTGGTCTTCGCCTTGATGCGCATGGCACGTCTCTACACGCGGGCGGGCCGCCCACCGGTCCACACCGGTGGGCGGCCCGCCCGGGGTTCACCCCCGTGGGGGTGTCAGCGCTGGGTGTCAGTGCCGGGGTGTCAGCACTTGCCCTTGCACGGCTCCCCGCGCTTGTTGGCGATCTTCACGACCAGTCCGTCGCCGGTCGCCGCGTTCTTGAGGGTGAGCGCGTACGGCCCGGAGACCGGCTTCTTCGGCAGGACGTAGCCCTCGGGGACGTCCGTCTCGACCAGGTAGTACGTGCCGGCCGGGAGGCCGCCGAAGGCGCACCTGCCCTGGTTCGAGGTGACGCAGTCGTCGACCAGGGTGTCCTTCTTGGCGCCCTGACGCTGCAGCCCGGACGTGCCGTTGCTGTCGCGCCACAGCTGGAACACCGCGCCGCCCAGCGGCTTCTTGGTCTTGGCGTCGGTCTTGAGGACCGTCAGACCCAGCGCCTTGACCAGGCCCGCGTCGAGCGTGAGGTCCTGGCGCTTGCCCGGGCCGAGGGTGACGACCGGGGAGCAGCCGGTGGCGGGGTCCACCACGGAGTCGTCGCCGACCTTGCCCGCGTCCTGCTTGGTCCACAGGTAGCCGGCCGGCTTCACGAAGCACACCTTGTACGAACCGTCGGCGAGCCCGTCGAAGAGGTACTTGCCCTTGTCGTCGGTCTTCGTCGTCCCGATGACCTTGCCGGTCTTGGGGTCGACCAGGTTCACGGTGACACCCGGCACCGGCTTCTCGTCCGGGTCCTGGATGCCATCGCCGTCGGTGTCGTACCAGACGTAGTCGCCCAGCTTGTTGACCGGACCGACCAGGCCCGCGTCGATGTCGTGGTCGACGTGGCCGGGGTCGCCGACGCGCACGCCGGTGGCACCGGCTGAGTCGACGTCCGAGTCGATCGCCGTGTTCGAACCGGCGCCCCGGACCGTCCACTTGAGCTCGGCGAGCTTCGGGGCGCCCGGGAGCTTGCTCGGGTCGATGCCGCTGTAGTCGAAGGTGGCCTTGTAGGCGGTGTTGGGCTTCAGGCCCTGGGCGGTACCGAGGTAGTACTCGCCGTTGGCGTCGGTCTTGGTCGTCAGCTTGGTGCCGTCCGGCGCCGTCAGCGTGACCACCACTCCGGCGATCGGCGGCTCGGACGGGTCCTGGACGCCGTCGCCGTCGGAGTCGTACCAGACCCGGTTGCCGATCTGGACGGGCGCCTGGTCGCACAGGAGCTCCAGGTCGGCGAGGCCGTTGCCCTTGCCGAAGAGCGAGGCGTCGTACGAGGAGCCGAAGGTGATGTCGCCCGCGACGGCCCCGTTCTCGGAGTTCCAGCGGCGCACGCCCTGCTCGTAGGCCCGGTTGGTGAACGGGTCGTAGACCGTGCTCCACAGCTTCTTGCGGTACGGCTGGAGGACCGTGCCGCCCTCGCCGATCTGGTCGTGCTGGGCGTCGCCGAGGACGGTGAGGTCGTTGTAGAACTCGCCGTTGCCCGGGCCGAGCTTGTTGCCGGGCAGATTGCCGGTGAGCATGCCGCAGCCGGCGTTGTTCTCCAGCGTGTAGCCCGCGCCGGACTTGCAGGCGCGCAGGACGTCACCGGCGGCCAGCCCCGAGGAGAGCTCGGTCGTGGTGTTGTACCGGTAGGTCAGGTGGCCCTGCATGTCACCGAAGCGGTCGCGCATGCCCAGGATCAGGTCGCCGTTGTCGGCGATCTCGATGTTGGACAGGATCGGCTGCGGGGCGGAGACGAAGCTGTGCTCCTCGCGCTCGGGGACCCGCTGGTTCCAGGCCTCCCACAGGCCGCTCATCCGCTGGCCGACGGTGGTCATGTCGGTGCAGCGGTAGTTGGTGGCGGGAGCGCCGGTGAAGCGGTAGGCGCAGCCGCGCGGGTAGTTCAGCGCGTAGGTGAAGACCGGGGCGAACATGCCGGCCTTGAACTCGTACACGTGTGCGCTGAGCTTGGACGGGTCGCCCCAGGGGGCGGCGGTGGTCACGGTCGTCTCGGCGCCGCAGACCCCGCCGACCAGCACCCGGCCGCCGCGGACGCCGAGGCCGTACGGGTGCCAGTCGCCGACGCAAGTGGCCGGCTTCGGGACGGCGTACGACGTCGGCGTGCCGGCGGTGACGGCGTTGCCGGTGCCCTGGAGGGGCACGGTGTACAGCTTGGAGTCGTTGAGGTTGACGGCGTAGAGGGTCTTGCCGTCCCCGGAGACGTCGACGTCACCGAGGCCCTCGCGGCCCACCTTCGGGTAGACGGCGTTGTCGTTGAGGTAGTTGTTGGCGCTGTCGTGCGCGGTCAGCGTGCCGGGCAGGGTGGTGAAGGTCGTGACGGCCTTGCTGGTCGCGTTGTAGCGGTAGATCGCGTTGACCGCGCCCGCCGGGCCGTACGCGGTGTGCCGCTTGACCAGCGTTCCCATGAACACGTTGCCGGTGCGGTCCGTCCCGATACCGAAGACCGCCTGCTGCTTGGTGGTGTCGGTGAGCTGGGTGAACGTACCGCCGGGCGGGGTGTTCGTGACGTCTCCGAGGAAGGACACCAGGCCGTACTTGCCTGTCGCGTCGGCCTTGGCCAGCCCGCAGGTGACCAGGGTCGGGTTCTCCTGGCAGTACTGGTCCGGGTCCCAGAACCCGGTCGTGTAGGTGACGTTCTTCCCGCCGCCGACGTCGACGAAGCCGACCGCGCTGCGCATGACGTCCGCGCCGGTGCCGAGGCCGGCGACCGCCTCGGAGAGGGTGCCCGGGTCCGGGTTGGTGACCTGGATCCGGTACTTGCCGCCCAGCAGGGCGGAGGTCGCCGGGGTGAAGACCGCGGTGCCGTCGGCGGCGGTGGTCGCGGTGAGGCTCGTACCGGCGTCGTCGGTCAGGGTGACCTTGACGCCGGCGAGTCCGGGTTCCAGGACGCTGTCGTAGGTTCCGTCGGCGTCCACCTCGGTGACCACCCGGACGGTCACCTTGCCGTCGCCGGTGCCGGCGGCCCGTGCGGTCGGCGCGCCGACAGAGCCGGCCACCGTCCCGGCCGCCAGCAGGGCCAGGCTGATTCCGCCCAGCCCTGTCGCTTTCCAGTTTCTGTGCAGCACGCTTTCCTCGTCTCGTGAAAACGGCCCCCAGATTCATGTATAGAAAGTGTGAAGAGTTACTAATCGGACCATTGGGATTAAAGGTGGAGTAAGGGGAGGCGAACGGAGGTGACGGGAGGCGAGCGGAGGCGAGAACGCGGAGGTGAGAACGGGGGAACAGGCGGTCAGCGCCGGTCCGCCTGGAGCACCAGCAGCGCCAGGTCGTCCTCCGGCGGACGCGTGCCGAACTCGTGCACCAGTCGCCGGATGCGCTCCGCGATCAGCTCCGCGTCGAGCCCCGTGCAGCCTGCGAGCGCCTCGGCGAGCCCGTCCTCGTCGTCGAACTGCCGTGAGCCGCTGCGCCGCTCGGTGACCCCGTCCGTCACGCACAGCAGGCTGTCCCCGGGCCGCAGCTCGAAGGTCTCGGAGGTGTACGTCGCGTCCTCGACGACCCCGAGCAGGGTCTGCGGCCGCGCGGCCGTGCGGACCTCGCCGCCCGCCTCGAGGAGCAGCGGCAGCGGGTGTCCGGCGGAGGCGAGGGTGCAGCGCACTCCGCCGTCGAAGGGGACCAGTTCGCCGTAGAGGAGCGACAGGAAGCGGGTCTGCGGGCCGTCGCCCGGGGTGGGCGGGCGGCCGCTCGCGGAGGCCAGGGCGCGGGCCGCGGCGTCGGCGGCCTCCGTGGCGTCGTCGAGGAGGAGTTGGTTGAGGCGGTCCAGGACGTCGCCGACCTGGTAACCCTCGCGGGCCAGCAGCCGCAGCCAGGGCCGGGCGAGGCCGATGACGACGGCCGCCTCGGGCCCCTTGCCCTGGACGTCGCCGACGGCGAAGCACCAGCGGCCGTCGCCGGCCGGGAAGAGGTCGTAGAAGTCACCGCTGGGCCCGCCCTTGTCGCACGGCTCGTACACCAGGGCGCTGCGCACCCCCGGTATCTCGGCGACCGCGCCGGGCAGCAGGCCGCGCTGGAGCACGGCGCTGATGGTGGCCTGCCGGGCGTACCGGCGGGCGGCGCCGACGGCGAGGGCGACCCGGCGGCTGAGGTCCTCGACGAGCCCGGTGATCTCGTCGGGGAAGGACGGCACCCCGGACCGGCCGATGACCAGGGTGCCGAGCGGACGGCCACCGGCGGTCAGCCGGTACGCCAGCGCGGCCCCGTGCGCGCCCAGCGCCTCGCAGGGCCAGCGGAAGGGAGCCGGTCCGGCCCGGGCGGCCTCGGGCGGGTGCGGGGGCTCCTTCTCCAGAGCCCGGCGCAGCTCCTCGATGCGGTTCTCGCTGCCGTGCCACACCCGGGCCAGCCTCGGGCCGTCGCCCCCGGTCCCGCCGGCCGGTCTGCTGCGGCCGGTGACCTCGTCCTCCAGCCAGACCGCGCACCAGTCGGCCAGCCGCGGCACGATGAGCTGTCCGGCGAGCGCGGCCACCAGGTTCTCGTCGAGCTGCCCGGCGAGCAGGTCGGAGGCCTCGGCGAGGAAGGACAGGGCGCCCCGGTCGAGCCAGTCCCGTTCCGGCCCGGGTTCCGGGCGGCGCGGGTGTGCCCGCCCGGGCGGGGCGGACTGCGGGGGCGAGGCGGAGGGCGAAAGTGAGGCGGACCGCGAAGGCGAGGCGGACCGTGAGGGCGGGTCCGGCGCGAGCAACTCCGCCACGCGCAGCTCGCGCTCCCCGGCGTACGCCTCCAGCGCCTCGACGGTCGACTCCGCCTGCGCGGGCAGCCGCGCCCACACCGTCTTGGCGCCGGTGCGGAAGGTGATGCCCCAGGACTCGGCGAGCGCGGCCACCAGCCGCAGGCCGCGCCCGTACTCCGGCACCTCCGGAATCTCGTACGACGGTTCGACGGCGCTGTCACGGGGAGCACGGGAGGGGTGGCGGTCCAGGACCTCGACGACGAGGGCGCCGGTGTCGGGCTCCAGGCGGCAGTCCACCTCGACGTCGGTGCCCGCGTGCACGACGGCGTTGGTGACCAGTTCGCTGAGGACGACCAGCCCGTCGCCGAGCTGACGGTCGGTGAGGTGCTCGGTGCCGGGCAGCGCTTCCTCGGTCCACTCGGCGAGCGCGGTGCGCAGCAACGCCCGGGCGGAGCAGGGCGCGGAGGAGCCGCCGGGCAGGCTCACATGCGCCCGAGCGGGCGGACGCGCCTGCGCGCCCGGGTTCACGCCCCCGGGCACAGGCGCCCCAAGGGCACGGGAGACAGTCTCCCGTTGCGCAGGAATGGCTCCCATGTCCACCTCCCCGAGCAGTTCGGACGAATACACCTCAGTCGACGCGGACAGAGTGACAGACTGGCCACGCCCATAAGCGCCGAGTTACCGAAGTGGGCCGCCATGAGTGAGAACAGTGCTATGCGTGTGCTCGAAGAAGGGCAGGAGGACGATCGGATTCGAGCGTCGGATCTGCGTCCGCTGCTCGCTGTCATGAGGGCCGCGCGGGACGGCGACTTCAGGAAACTCCCCGAGACGGGCGACGGCATCGCCGCCGAACTGACGGCGATCTTCAACCAGCTGGTGGACCGCAACTCCCACTTCACCGGCGAAGTCCAGCGTGTCAAAAGGGAGTTGATCCGGCACGGCCGACTGGACGAGCGGCTGTCGCCGAGTCCGGGGCAGGGTGCCTGGACCTCCCGGGTCAACGACGTCAACCAGCTGCTGGACGCCTTGGTGGCCCCGGCCGCGAACGCCACGCGGGTGCTCGACGCGGTGGCCGGGGGCGATCTGACCCAGCGGGTCGATCTGCACGACGGGAACCGGCAGTTGCGCGGCGATCTGCGGCGCCTGGGCCGGGCCGTGAACAAGATGGTCGACCAGCTCTCCCTCTTCACCGGCGAGGTCACCCGGGTCGCCCGCGAGGTCGGCACCGAGGGACGGCTCGGCGGACGCGCCAAGGTGACCGGCCTGTCCGGAAGTTGGCGGGACGTGACCGAGGCCGTCAACACGATGGCGTCCCGGCTGACCGCACAGGTCCGTGACATCGCCCTGGTCACCACGGCGGTGGCGCGCGGCGACCTGACCCGCACGGTCACGGTCGAGGCGACCGGCGAGCTGCTCGAACTGAAGCTCACCGTGAACACGATGGTCGACCAGCTCTCCGCCTTCGCCGACGAGGTCACCCGCGTCGCCCGCGAGGTCGGCACCGAGGGACAGTTGGGTGGCCGGGCCCAGGTGCGGGGCGTGTCCGGGGTCTGGAAGGACCTCACCGACAACGTCAACTTCATGGCGTCGAACCTGACATCGCAGGTGCGGAACATCGCCCAGGTGACGACGGCGGTGGCGAACGGGGATCTCTCCCAGAAGATCACCGTCGACGCCCAGGGCGAGATCCTGGAGCTGAAGTCCACCATCAACACGATGGTCGACCAGCTCTCCGCCTTCGCCGACGAGGTCACCCGCGTCGCCCGCGAGGTCGGCACCGAGGGAAACCTCGGCGGCCGGGCCCAGGTGCGAGGCGTCTCCGGCGTCTGGAAGGACCTCACCGACAACGTCAACTTCATGGCGGACAACCTGACGTCCCAGGTGCGGAACATCGCCCTGGTCTCCACCGCCGTGGCCCAGGGCGACCTCGGCAAGAAGATCACGGTGGAGGCCAAGGGCGAGATCCTGGAGCTGAAGTCGACGATCAACACGATGGTCGACCAGCTCTCCGCCTTCGCCGACGAGGTCACCCGCGTCGCCCGCGAGGTCGGCACCGAGGGAAACCTCGGCGGTCAGGCCCAGGTCCGGGGCGTCTCCGGCGTCTGGAAGGACCTCACCGACAACGTCAACTTCATGGCCCTGAACCTGACCTCGCAGGTCCGCAACATCGCCCAGGTCACCACCGCCGTCGCCAACGGCGACCTCTCCAAGAAGATCACCGTCGACGCGCGCGGCGAGATCCTCGAACTGAAGGACACCGTCAACACGATGGTGGAGCAGCTGCGCGCCTTCGCCGACGAGGTCACCCGCGTGGCCCGCGAGGTCGGCACCGACGGCCGGCTCGGCGGGCGGGCCCAGGTGCTCGGCGTCTCCGGTGTCTGGCGGGATCTGACCGACAACGTCAACTACATGGCGGACAACCTCACTTCGCAGGTCCGCAACATCGCCCAGGTCACCACCGCCGTCGCCAACGGCGACCTCTCCAAGAAGATCGACGTGGACGCGCGCGGCGAGATCCTGGAGCTGAAGACCGCCATCAACACCATGGTCGACACGCTCTCCTCGTTCTCCTCCGAGGTCACCCGCGTGGCCCGCGAGGTGGGTTCCGAGGGCCAACTCGGCGGCCAGGCACGGGTCGAGGGCGTGTACGGCACCTGGAAGCGCCTGACGACGAACGTGAACGAACTCGCGTCGAACCTGACCACCCAGGTCCGCGCGATCGCCGAGGTCGCCTCCGCGGTGGCCCAGGGAGACATGTCCCGCTCGATCACCGTGGAGACCCAGGGCGAGGTCGCCGAGCTGAAGGACAACATCAACCTGATGGTGGCCAACCTCCGCGAGACGACCCGCGCGAAGGACTGGCTGGAGTCCAATCTGGCCCGCCTGGCCGCCCTGATGCAGGGCCACCGGGATCTGATGGAGGTCGCCGACCTGCTGCTGCGCGAGCTGACGCCCCTGGTGAACGCCCAGTACGGCGCGTTCTTCCTGGCCGACCCCGACGAGGACGGCGCCGCCCTGCGCACCACCGTGCCCGCGAAGGGGCTCGCCTTCATCGCGGGATACGGCTCCGCCCAGGGGGCGACCGTCGAGACCGGCGGCCTCCCGGTGCACGGTCTGGTCCGGCAGGCGGCACGCGAGAAGAAGCGGATCCTCGTCGAGGAGGCACCGCCGGACTACATCAAGATCAACAGCGGTCTGGGGGAGGCCGCCCCGGCCAGTGTCGTCATCATCCCGATCCTCTTCGAGGACAAGCTCCTCGGCGTGATCGAGCTGGCCTCCTTCTCCCGCTTCTCCGACGTGCACCTGGCCTTCTTCGACCAGTTCGTGAACACCATCGCCGTCGCGATCAACACCATCATCGCCAACTCCCGTACGGAGTCCCTGCTCGGCGAGTCCCAGCGGCTGGCCCGCCAGCTCCAGGAGCGCTCCGACGAACTCCAGATGCAGCAGGCCGAGTTGCAGCGCTCCAACGCCGAACTGGAGGAGAAGGCGGCCCTGTTGGCGACCTCCTCCCAGTACAAGTCGGAGTTCCTGGCGAACATGTCGCACGAACTGCGCACCCCGCTGAACTCCCTGCTGATCCTGGCGCGCCTGCTGTCCGACAACCCGGACGGCCATCTCTCCGACCAGGAGGTGCAGTTCGCGACGACGATCCACCGTTCCGGCTCCGACCTGCTCCAGCTGATCAACGACATCCTCGACCTGTCGAAGATCGAGGCCGGCCGGATGGACGTACGCCCGAAGAAGCTGCCGCTGATCAAGCTGCTCGACTACGTCCACGCCACCTTCCGCCCGCTCACCCTGGACCGGGGCCTCGCCTTCGAGGTGGCGGTCGGCCAGGACGTGCCGCGCGAGATGTACTCGGACGAGCAGCGCCTGCAGCAGATCCTGCGCAACCTGCTCTCCAACGCGATCAAGTTCACCGCGTCGGGCCGGGTCGAGCTGCGTGTCAACCGGATCAAGGACCCCGAGCACCGCCACGTCCGCGACAGCGACGACGTGATCGCCTTCGCGGTCTCCGACACCGGTATCGGCATCGCCGCCGAGAAACTCCCGGTGATCTTCGAGGCGTTCCAGCAGGCCGACGGCACCACCAACCGCAAGTACGGCGGCACCGGCCTCGGCCTGTCCATCAGCCGGGAGATCGCCGGCCTGCTGGGCGGCCGTATCGTCGCGGAGAGCGAGCCGGGCAGGGGCTCCACCTTCACCCTCTACGTCCCCGTGGTCAGCCCCGGCCACTCGGCGACCGGCCCCACCACCGAGGACCACGCGCTGCCGGCGCCGGAGGAACTGTCGACCGAGTCCTACCCGACCGCCCACGACGCGGACGAGACCTGGCCGACACCCACCAAGCTGGAGGCGTGGCGGAACGGGCGGGCGGGCCAGGTGCTGCCCGGCCGGCGGGTGCTGATCGTCGACGACGACATCCGCAACGTCTTCGCCCTCACCCATGTCCTGGGCCGCGTCGGCATGCCCGTCCTCTACGCGGAGAACGGCCGCGAGGGCATCGAGACCCTGGAACGCAACCCGGACGTCGAACTCGTCCTGATGGACATCATGATGCCGGAGATGGACGGTTACGAGACCATCGCCGCCATCCGCCGCACCCACCGCTGGACCGGCCTGCCCATCGTCGCGCTCACCGCGAAGGCGATGCCCGGCGACCGTGAGAAGTCCATCGCGCGGGGCGCCAACGACTACGTACCCAAGCCGGTGGACGTCGACCAACTCCTGACCGTCGTCTGCGCGCTCCTGGACCCCGAGCGCGCACAGGACGAGGAGGACGCCGATGTCGAGGAGGCCGTGGTGCCGCCGGCCGACGACTGAATGAGGCCCGTCCCATGAGTGCTGAGGCAACGACCGACGACAGCGCCGGCATCCTCCTGGTCGACGACATGGAGGACAACCTGATCGCGCTGGAGGCCGTCCTGGGGTCCCTCAACGAACCGCTCGTCCGCGCCCGTTCGGGCGAGGAGGCCATGAAGGCCCTGCTCCGCCGGCAGTTCGCCCTCGTCCTCCTCGACGTCCGCATGCCCGGCATGGACGGCTTCGAGACGGCCGCCAACATCAAACGGCTCGACCAGACGAAGGACGTCCCGATCATCTTCCTCACCGGCGCCGAGGACGAGTCCGGCTACGCCTTCCGCGGCTACGCCACAGGAGCCGCCGACTACTTGACCAAGCCGTTCGATCCATGGGTTCTCCGGGCCAAGGTCAGCGTGTTCCTGGACCTGCACCGAAAGAACCAGCAACTGGAACGCCTGCTGACCCAGCAACGGACCGACTACCAGGAGGTCGGCAAACGACTGATGGCCCTGGAGGACGAGCTGACGGAGCCTCAGCGCACCCAGGTGAAGGAGCTACGGCGCCTTCTTGAGAAGCGCTGACTTGAGCCACCTGGGGGCGCGGGGAACGGCGCGACCGGCCACGACGCACCGTTAGCCGCCAACGCACCCCGCACCCCGCACCCCCTCCGCAACCGCGCTACGCCTCGCGCGACCCCGCATACATCTCATCGATCAGATGCTTGTACTCCCGCTCCACAACCGGCCGCTTCAGCTTCAGACTCGGCGTGATCTCCCCGTGCTCCACGTCCAGATCCCGCGGCAGCAACCGGAACTTCTTGATCGTCTGCCACCGCTGCAAGCCCTCGTTGAGCTGCTTCACATACCCCTCGACCATGGACACGGTGACGGGCGCGGCGACGACCTCCGCGTACGACTTGCCCTCCAGCCCGTTCTCCTTGGCCCACTCCAGGATGGACACCTCGTCCAGCGCGATCAGCGCCGTGCAGAAGTTCCGGTCCGCCCCGTGGACGAGGATGTTGGACACGTACGGACACACCGCCTTGAACTGCCCCTCGACCTCCGCGGGCGCGATGTACTTGCCGCCGGACGTCTTGATGAGGTCCTTCTTGCGGTCGGTGATCCGCAGGTACCCGTCGGGCGACAGCTCCCCGATGTCCCCGGTGTGGAACCAGCCGTCCGACTCCAGCACCTCGGCGGTCTTCTCCGGCAGCCCGTGGTAGCCCTCCATGATCCCCGGGCCCCGCAGCAGGATCTCCCCGTCGTCCGCGATACGGACCTCCGTGCCGGGCAGCGGCTTGCCGACCGTCCCGGTGCGGTAGGCCTCGCCGGGGTTCACGAACGAGGCGGCCGAGGACTCCGTCAGGCCGTAGCCCTCCAGGATGTGGATGCCGGCGCCGGAGAAGAAGTAGCCGATCTCGGGCGCGAGGGCCGCCGAGCCGGAGACGCAGGCGCGCAGGTTGCCGCCGAAGGCCTCGCGGATCTTGGCGTAGACGAGCGCGTCGGCGACCTTGTGCTTGGCGGACAGTCCGAAGGGCGCGGACGCGGTGCCGGTGCGGCGGAAGGTGTCCTGCGTGGCCTTGGCGTACTCGCGGGCGACCGCGGCGGCCCACTGGAAGATCTTGTACTTGGCGCCACCGCCCGCACGGGCCTTCGCGGCGACCCCGTTGTAGACCTTCTCGAAGATGCGCGGGACGGCCGCCATGTAGGTCGGCCGGACGATCGGCAGGTTCTCGATGATCTTGTCGACCCGGCCGTCGACGGCGGTGACGTGACCGACCTCGATCTGTCCCGAGGTCAGCACCTTGCCGAAGACGTGCGCGAGCGGCAGCCACAGGTACTGCACGTCCTCGGCGCTGACCAGTCCGGTCGCGGCGATGGCCTTCGCCATGTACGACCAGTTGTCGTGCGGGAGCCGCACGCCCTTGGGGCGGCCGGTGGTGCCCGAGGTGTAGATGAGGGTGGCGAGCTGGTCCTTGGTGATCGCGCCGACCCGCTCCTTGACCACCTCCGGGTCCTTCTCCAGGCGGGCGGCGCCCCGGGCCTCCAGCTCGGCGAGGGTGAGGACCCAGTCGCTCGTCTCGACTCCGGCCGGGTCGATGACCACGACATGGGTGAGGTGGGGCAGCTCGGCCTTCTTCTCCACGGCCTTGGCGAGCTGGGCCGCGTCCTCGGCGATCAGCACCCGGGAGTCGGAGTCGGAGAGGATGAACGCCGACTCCTCGGCGTTGGTCTGCGGGTAGACCGTGGTCGTGGCCGCGCCGGCGCACATGATGCCGAGGTCGCCGAGGATCCACTCGATCCGGGTCGAGGAGGCGAGGGCGACGCGCTGCTCCGGCTGCACCCCCAGCTCGACCAGACCGGCCGCGATCGCGTACACGCGCTCCGCGGCCTGCGCCCAGCTCAGCGACTTCCAGTCGTCCGGGCCCTCGCCGGAGGCGGGCGGCACGGGGTAGCGGTACGCCTCGGCGTCCGGTGTGGCCGCGACGCGTTCCAGGAAGAGGGTCGCCACACTGGGCGGACGGTTCTCGATCAGTGTCTGTGTGTCGCTCACGACATCCTCCGGGGCCCGCGACAAAGCGGCTGGCTCATTACGGCTGGGTCATTGCGGCTGAGGCGTTACTGCTGGGCGTTGCGCCTGGTGTCACTCGCGCGTCTTGTTTAACTCGCGAGTAACCATCGAGCAGAGATCAGGGTAGAGCCCGTCCGGCCGGGGCGTAAGGGGCGGCGGCCTGTCACTTTCCACGGAGAGCGACGCTACGCACGCGTAGGGGCCCACCGTGCGAACACGCGATGAGCCCCTGTTCCCACGGTGGAACCCGACTACTTCTTGCCCTTGCCGGATCCCGCGCTGTCGTCACTGCTCAGTACGGCGATGAAGGCCTCCTGCGGAACTTCCACGGAACCCACCATCTTCATCCGCTTCTTGCCCTCCTTCTGCTTCTCCAGCAGCTTCCGCTTGCGGGAGATGTCACCGCCGTAGCACTTGGCGAGGACGTCCTTGCGGATGGCGCGGATGGTCTCGCGGGCGATGACCCGGGAGCCGATGGCGGCCTGGATGGGGATCTCGAAGGCCTGGCGCGGGATGAGCTCGCGGAGCTTGGCGACGAGCCGTACGCCGTACGCGTACGCGGCGTCCTTGTGGGTGACGGCGGAGAAGGCGTCGACCCGGTCGCCGTGCAGCAGGATGTCGACCTTCACCAGCGAGGCGTCCTGCTCGCCGGTGGGCTCGTAGTCCAGGGAGGCGTAGCCGCGGGTCTTGGACTTCAGGTTGTCGAAGAAGTCGAAGACGATCTCGGCGAGGGGAAGCGTGTAGCGGATCTCCACGCGGTCCTCGGAGAGGTAGTCCATGCCGAGAAGGGTGCCGCGGCGGGTCTGGCAGAGCTCCATGATCGAGCCGATGAACTCGCTGGGAGCGAGGATCGTGGCCCGCACGACCGGCTCGAAGACCTTGTCGATCTTGCCCTCGGGGAACTCGCTCGGGTTGGTGACCGTGTGTTCCTTGCCGTCTTCCATGATCACGCGGTAGACCACGTTGGGCGCGGTGGCGATGAGTTCGAGGTTGAACTCGCGCTCCAGGCGCTCACGGATGACGTCGAGGTGCAGCAGGCCGAGGAAGCCGACGCGGAAGCCGAAGCCGAGGGCCGCGGAGGTCTCCGGCTCGTAGACCAGGGCGGCGTCGTTGAGCTGGAGCTTGTCCAGGGCCTCGCGGAGGTCGGGGTACTCCGAGCCGTCCAGCGGATAGAGGCCGGAGAAGACCATCGGCTTGGGGTCCTTGTACCCGCCGAGGGCCTCGGTGGCGCCCTTGTCCTTGCTGGTGATGGTGTCGCCGACCTTGGACTGACGGACGTCCTTCACACCGGTGATGATGTAGCCCACCTCACCGACGCCGATGCCGTCGGCCGGTGTCATCTCGGGGGACGAGACGCCGATCTCGAGGAGCTCGTGGGTGGCGCCGGTCGACATCATCTTGATGCGCTCGCGCTTGTTGAGCTGGCCGTCGATGACGCGGACGTAGGTGACCACGCCCCGGTAGGAGTCGTAGACCGAGTCGAAGATCATCGCGCGGGCGGGGGCGTCCTTGATGCCGACCGGGGCCGGGACGTCGCGGACGACCCGGTCCAGGAGCGCGTCCACGCCCAGGCCGGTCTTCGCCGAGACCTTGAGCACGTCCTCCGGCTGGCAGCCGATGAGGTTGGCGAGCTCCTCGGAGAACTTCTCCGGCTGCGCGGCCGGCAGGTCGATCTTGTTCAGTACGGGGATGATCTTGAGGTCGTTCTCCATCGCCAGGTAGAGGTTGGCGAGGGTCTGGGCCTCGATGCCCTGGGCGGCGTCGACGAGGAGCACGGTGCCCTCGCAGGCCGCGAGCGACCGCGAGACCTCGTAGGTGAAGTCGACGTGCCCCGGGGTGTCGATCATGTTGAGGATGTGCGTGTTGCTCTTGTCATGGGTGGGAGCCCACGGCAGACGCACCGCCTGCGACTTGATCGTGATGCCGCGCTCGCGCTCGATGTCCATCCGGTCGAGGTACTGAGCACGCATCTGCCGCTGCTCGACCACACCGGTCAGCTGGAGCATCCGGTCGGCGAGCGTGGACTTGCCGTGGTCGATGTGCGCGATGATGCAGAAATTGCGGATCAGAGCCGGGGCGGTGCGGCTCGGTTCGGGCACATGGCTAGGGATCGCGGGCACGCAGGGTCCTGATTCTTGAGGTGTCCGCAGCCGTCTGCGGTCTCGGGTCGGAACGATCGGGTCTATACGTAGGCTCCATGGTCCCACGGGCGGCGACCGGGGACCGGTTTGGGCCATTCTCCGGGCCACTGGTACCGTGAGGGGCTGTGCCTCATGCCCTCTCAGCGCGAGGCACACCCCAAGAAAATCACCGGTGCGGGTCCCTCGCGGCCCCGTACCAGAACCTGTAGAGGCTTATTCGTGGCGAACATCAAGTCCCAGATCAAGCGGATCAAGACCAACGAGAAGGCCCGGCTGCGCAACAAGGCCGTCAAGTCCTCCCTGAAGACCGCGATCCGCAAGGCCCGCGAGGCCGCTGCCGCGGGTGACGCCGAGAAGGCCACCGAGTACCAGCGCGCTGCGGCGCGTCAGCTCGACAAGGCCGTCGCGAAGGGCGTCATCCACAAGAACCAGGCCGCCAACAAGAAGTCGGCGCTTGCTTCCAAGGTCGCGTCGCTCAAGGGCTGAACCCTTCTGATCTGACCGCCGGAAGGACCAGAGCGGGCCCTCTCTCATCCGCTCCCGACCGGCACCCCAGGGTCACGCGCGGCCTGCGTTCGCCACGCGGGCGTGACCCGAACAGCTCATGCCGAAGGCCCCGCCACCCAGCCCTTCCCAGGGCGGGCGGCGGGGCCTTCGGCCTGTCCGTCAGGCCGACCAGAACTCGTTGCTGCGGTCGATGTCCTCGACACACTCGTCCAGGTCGGTGGCCTTGTCGCCCACGATCCGGAAGATGATGCACCCGTTCTCGTCGAGGCGCCTGCCCTTGCGTTCGGCGGAGAAGCGGTGCGTCGCGACGACATGCCCCCTGCCGTCGACGAGCAGCGACTGCAACTCGGACCGCATCGAACCGCCGGTCTCCTCGAAGAGCCGACCGTACATCTCGATGATCGCGTCCTGGCCCTTGAAGTCTCCCGAGAGCGGATGACTGCCGGGCACGTGGTGGGTGCAGTCCGCCGTCATCAGTGCCCGCAGTGCCTCCATGTCACCGCGGGAGAAGGCCTCGAAACCCTTGCGGACGAGCGCTGCGTGCGGGTGTTCAGCCATGGCGATCGCCACCTTTCCGTGTTCGGCGAGGTGCGGCTGACAGGGACGATTGTCCTCCCGGGCGGGGCTATCCGCGCCCTTTGGACCGCGCCGCCCGTGCGATGGCCACCACGGCCTTCTCCAGGGCGTACTCGGGGTCGTCCCCGCCGCCCTTGACGCCCGCGTCGGCCTCGGCGACGGCCCGCAGCGCGTCGGACACCCCGTCCGGCGTCCAGCCCCGCATCTGCTGCCGGACCCGATCGATCTTCCACGGCGGCATGCCCAGCTCCCGCGCGAGATCCGCGGGCCGCCCGCCCCGGGCGGACGACAGCTTCCCGATCGCCCGCACGCCCTGCGCGAGCGCACTGGTGATCAGCACCGGCGCCACCCCGGTCGCCAACGACCACCTGAGCGCCTCCAGCGCCTCCGCGGCCCGCCCCTCCACCGCCCGGTCGGCGACGGTGAAGCTCGACGCCTCGGCCCGCCCGGTGTAGTACCGCCCGACGACGGCCTCGTCGATCGTCCCCTCGACATCGGCGACCAGCTGGGACACCGCGGACGCCAGCTCCCGCAGATCGCTCCCGATCGCGTCGACCAGCACCTGGCAGGCCTCCGGCGTGGCGGACCGGCCCACCGCCCGGAACTCCTGCCTGACGAAGGCCAGCCGATCCGCCGGCTTCGTCATCTTCGGGCACGCCACCTCCCGCGCCCCCACCTTGCGCGCGGCGTCCAGCAGCCCCTTGCCCTTGGCCCCGCCCGCGTGCAGCAGCACGAGCGTGATCTCCTCGGCGGGCGCCCCGAGATACGCCTTCACGTCCTTGATCGTGTCGGCCGACAGATCCTGCGCGTTGCGGACGACGACGACCTTGCGCTCCGCGAACAGCGAGGGGCTCGTCAACTCCGCGAGCGTCCCGGGCTGCAGCTGGTCCGACGTCAGGTCACGTACGTCCGTGTCGGCGTCGGCGGCCCGGGCAGCGGCCACCACCTCCTGCACGGCACGATCGAGCAGCAGGTCCTCCTGGCCCACGGCAAGTGTCACCGGGGCGAGAGGGTCGTCATTCGCAGTCTTCCTGGCCATCGCGCCAAGCATGGCACGCGCCACTGACAACGGGGGCGGGAGGCCGGGTGAGGCGGAGTCACCCCTGCCCCGCGGCGACGAGGGTGCACAGGGCGATCAGCATGAGGGGGACGGCGACGGCACCCGTCCGTTCGCACGGCCGCAGGCGGCTCGCGGCCCGAACGACGATGATCACCACGGCGAGCAGGATCTGCGCGGTCCACACGACCGTGTTCATGGCCTCGGCTCCTCGGAGTGGCGGTCGACCTACACCAAGGAGACGCGGAAAGCCCCTCCGGATGTGACACGCCTACCGGCCGACCCCGAAACCGACCCGCCCACGCCCCCAACCCCACCGGCTGTTCGGCTACGGCTACGGCTCCTCCCGCCACCCGTCCCACTCGCCCGCGAACTCGTCCAGCTCCGCGGGATCCAGCCTCCCCTCCTCGTCCCGCAGCACGACGAGCCACTGCGCGTCCTCGGCGTCGTCCTCCCCGGCCAGCGCGTCCCGGACGGGCCGCAGCTCCTCCGTCACCCCGAAACGCTCCCCGAGCGCCTGGGCCACCTCCTCCGCCGCATCCCGGTCGGGCAGCACCAGCACATGTCTCACATCACTCACGCGCCCATTGTCCGACAGGGGTGTCGCGACGCGGCCCCGCCGTGGCCCGAATCAGCTGTCCCGGCCAGGGTTCCGGCCGCTGTCCCGCACCGTCGGCACGGCGTCCAGCCCGATACCGAACCGGTCCCGGTAGACCGCCAGCACCTCCTCGTCGGTGGTCAGCTCCCGCTCCTCCCGCCGTCCGTCGGCGGCCGTCACCTTGAAGGTGCGACCGCTGAGCGTGATCCTCCCTCCGTCCCGCGTCAGCCGGGAACAGACCAGCGACCGCGTGAAGTGGGAAGCCGGTGACGTGCTGTGCCACCACGCCCCGGCCACGAAGTCGCCGAGCGCCCGGGGCCGCACCTCCAGGCGGTACTGCGGCCAGCCGTCCACGACGACGTCCAGGTCGGCCGCCTCCGCCACCGCGTGCCCGCCCCGCACCCCCGCCCGGTCCGGCCCCGCCTCCACGATCCGGAACGTACCGCCGGGGTCCTCCTGCTCCCCTCTCTCCCCGAACACCAGCGGATGATGGCTGTGCGCCCCGAACCCGACGTCGGCCAGCCACTCACCCGCGTCCACGGTCCCGACCCGCAGCGCGAGATGGTCGTACGGAATCCCCGGCCGCCCCTCCTCCGCGTACACCCGCGCCGCGAGCAGCGTGACCTCGAAGCCCAGCGCGTCGAGCAACATCCCGAAGGCGCCGTTGAGTTCGTAGCAGAACCCGCCCCGCCGCGCCCCCACCACCTTGTCCAGCAGGCGCTTCTCCTCCAGCACGATCTCCTCACCGAGGTGGACCGACAGGTTCTCGAAGGGCACGGCCCGCAGATGGCTCAGCTGCAACGCGCGCAGCGCGTCCGCGGTGGCGCCGGCCTTGTCGATGGGCCACCGCTCGATGCCCAACCGGCGGAGATACGCGTCGACCTGTGTGGAATTCATGCCCTCAGTCTCGCGCCACCCGAAGGTCTCCGCCGCCCGCACCGGCCACCGCGAGCGCCCCGTCCCGGTCGGTCCGCAGCACCACCGCGCCTCCGTCCCGCAGCGCCGCGACCGTGCTGGGGGCGGGGTGGCCATACGTGTTGTCGGCGCCCGTCGAGATGAGTGCCAGCCGCGGCGCCGCCCACCGTATGAGCTCGGGGTCCTGGTAGGCGGAGCCGTGGTGGGCGACCTTGAGCACATCGACCCCGCCCAGTCGCGGACCTGCCGGTGATCTCAACAGGGCCTGCTGCGCCGGGGGTTCGAGATCCCCGAGCAGCAGGAACCGCAGCCCGCCCGACCGCACCAGCATCGCCACGCTGGCGTCGTTCGGCCCCTCCGGTACCGGCGCGGGGCCCGCCGGCGGCCACACCACCTCCCAGGACAGCTCCCCGCTGCGCCGCCGCTCACCCGCCAAGGCGGACGTCACGGGGATGCGCTCGGCCGCCGCCTGTCTCCGCACGAACTCGGCCTGGTCCGCGGGCTCTTCGAACCCGGTCGTCTCGATCGCCCCCACCGAACGCCCGCGCAGCACCCCGGGCAGCCCCGCCACGTGGTCGGCGTGGAAGTGGGTCAGCACGACCAGCGGAATCCTGGTGATGCCGAGTGTGCGCAGACAGTGGTCGACGAGCTTCGGATCGGGCCCCGCGTCCACGACCACCCCCGTGCCCTCCCCTGCCGCGAGGACCACCGCGTCGCCCTGGCCCACGTCGCACATGGCCAGCCGCCAGCCCGGCGGCGGCCAGCCCGTGATCACTCGGGTGAGCGGCGGCGGCTGCACCATCACCAGCAGGAGCAGCAGCCCGCAGATCCCGCACAGCCAGGGATGCCCGAGCAGCCGGCGGCCCACCAGCAGGACGACCCCCGTGACGAGGCCGAGCAGGGCCGCCCCCGCCCAGGTGTCCGGCCAGTCCACTCCCCCGCCGGGCAGCGCCGCCCCGGTCCGGGCGATCTCCGCGATCCACTCGGCGGGCCAACTCGCGCACCAGGCCACCCCCTTGGCCACCGGCATCACCACGGGCGCCGTCGCCAGCGCCGCGAAGCCCAGCACGGTGGCCGGCGCGACCGCGAACTCCACCAACAGGTTGCACGGCACCGCCACCAGGCTCACCCGCGCCGACAACACGGCCACCACCGGCGCGCACAGAGCCTGCGCGGCCGCCGCCGCGGCCAAGGCCTCCGCAAGGCGCGGCGGCACCCGGCGCCGTCGCAGCGCGAGGCTCCACCGGGGCGCCAGCGTGAGCAGGGCGCCGGTGGCCAGCACCGAGAGCAGGAAGCCGTAACTCCTCGCCAGCCACGGGTCGTACAGCACCAGGAGCAGGACAGCCGTCGCCAGCGCCGGGATCAGCGACCTCCGGCGCCCCGTCGCGAGCGCGAGCAGCGCGACGCCTCCGCAGGCCGCGGCACGCAGCACACTCGGGTCGGGCCGGCACACCACGACGAATCCCAGCGTGAGCACGCCGCCGGCCACCGCCGTCCCCCGCAGCGACAGACCGACCCGGGGCGCGAGCCCCCGGCGCTCGATGTGCTGGGCCAGCCCGGGCGGCCCGATGAGCAGGGCCAGGATGATCGTGAGATTGCTGCCGGAGACGGCGAGCGTGTGCGCGAGGTCGGTCTCCTTGAACGCCTCGTCCAGTTCCGGAGTGATCCGCACGGTGTCCCCGACGACCAGCCCCGGCAGCAACGCCCGGGCATCCTCCGACAACCCGTTCGTGGCCTCCCGCAGTCCCGCACGCAACCGCCCGGCGAACCGTTGCGCCCCCGTCGGCTCCCCCACCACCTCCGGTGCCGCCCGGCCCCGTACCCGCAGCACGGCGGCGACCCTGTCCCCTCCCACGGCGGCGGGCACCAGCCGCGCGCTCACCCGCAGCCGCGTGGACGGCAACAACCCCAGCCAGGGCGAACGCCCCGGCCCCTCGGCCGTCGGGCGCGCACCCGACACCGCCGTCCCGCCCTCGGGCCGCCCCTGTCCGCCGCCGCTCCTGTCCCGGGCGTCGACGATCACCAGCACCGGCGTCCGCGTCGCCACCGTCCTCCCGTCCGCCCCCTCGACGCGTCGCACCTCGGCGTTGATCAGCACGGACGTCGGGGCCGCGTGGTTCCCGACGATCCGGGGCCGGGTGAGCCGAGGGTCCGAGGTCACCTCGATCTCGACGGTCGCCGTGGCGTACTCCCGCGCCAGCACGGGCACCGGCCCTCGCCGCAGATCGGCCCCGTGCAGCCCGGCCGACACCGCCGCCGCCCCGACACACAGCAGCACGGCGGCCCCCGAGGCACGCACCCAGCCGCCCCGGGAGGACCGGGCTCCGGGCGCGGTGTCCCTCCCGGCGGCCACGGTCCCTCTCGTCGGAGCCGCCCGCACCCGCGAGGCCACGAGAAGAGCCCCGGCCACGACGAGACACCCGACCGCGAGCCAGGCCGTCCACCCCGGCGAAGCGCCCAGCGTCGACGCGGCCGTCGCCCAGGCCGCCAGGGCCGGCGGCACGAGCCGAAGATCCGTCGGCCCCTCCTGCCGCGGGTGCGCCGACCCGAGCCGTCCCCCGGAACCGGCGTGGACGGCCGAGCGGGACCGGGACGGGGCCTGCCCGTGAGGCGCGGCCTGCCCATGAGCCGCGTCGGGCTCGGTGGGCGGGGCGGGCTCGGTGGGCGCGTCCCGCACGGGCAGTGCGTGCCTCACGGGCAGGGCGTCCCGCACGGGCAGCGCAGCGGCGGTGTGCCTCCCTGGCGCGCTCATGGCCGTACGAGATTCCGCAGATCGGCGAAGCGGCGGTCGCCGATGCCGTTGACCTCGCGCAACTCGTCCACCGAGCGGAAACCGCCGTGCTGCGTCCGGTAGTCGATGATGTGCTGGGCCAGTACGGGTCCGACGCCGGGAAGCGTGTCGAGCTGGTCCACGGTGGCCGTGTTGAGGGAGACAGGAGCCGTCGGCGCCAGGCCCGTCGCCGGGCCTCCCGAACCGCCCACGCCGGGTGCCGCCACGGCCGCAGGGCCGCCGACGACCACCTGCTCGCCGTCGACCAGGAAACGGGCGCGGTTGAGGCCGTCCGTGTTCGTGCCGGACTTCACGCCACCAGCCGCACGCAACGCGTCGGTGACCCGTGAACCGGCCGGAAGACGGTGAACCCCGGGCTCGCGGACCTTGCCGCTGACGTCCACGACGATCTCCGCACCCGCCGTGCCCCCGGCACTCGGCGCGCCCGGCCCGCCCGGTGCCCCCACCGCACCCGCCGCCCCGCCCGGCGCCGCGTCCCCCTCGTGCCCCTTCTCCTCGTACGGCCGTACCGCCCGGACCACCTCGGGCGCGCTGACGGCCTCGGTCCGGCCACTCCAGAAGTGCTGCACGGCGAACACGGCGGCGACCAGGAGCAGCACCGAGAGCGCGAGCACACCCCGCCGCTCCAGACCGCACCGCGTCTGAAGCCACACCGGCATCCGCTCCCGCAGCGCGAGCCCGACGGTCGGTCGCGGGCCGTGGCCGTGGCCGTGGCCCTCACCATCCGCCTCGTGACCGATTTCGTAGCCGATCCCGCTGTCGATCTCACTGCCGGCCTCACGGTCGACCGCGACACCCGGTTCGGCGAACAGCGCCTCCGCCCGCTGCCGAAGCTCCTCCGCCGACGCCTGCCGGCCCCGGTGCCGAACCCCGGACCGCGGCCGCCCGCGAGACGGGCGCCCACGAGACGGTGACCGGTGATGGCGGGCCCGGCCGTCGGAGGCGGGCCCCCGTCCCGGACCACTGGTCGCGACGGCTGTACGTGAACGTGATCGAAGTGCCATGCGCCGAGGATCGGACACATCGGCACCTTCGCGATGATCTTGGTCAATTCCCGGGGATTACCGCCCGGTTGTGGAAAACTCCGTCACCCTCACGAGTGATCGAGCTGGGTGAAAAGCCGCGTGGCCTTGGATGAGTCACCGAAACCATCGACCCCCGACCTCACCGCGGCGAGACCACAACCCCCAGCAATCCGGGCCCGGTATGCGCCCCGATCACCGCCCCCACCTCGCTCACATGCAGATCGGCCAGACCCGGCACCCGCGCCCGCAACCGGTCCGCCAGGGCCGACGCCCGCTCCGGGGCCGCGAGATGGTGGACAGCGATGTCGACCTGCGCGCTGCCCGCCCGATCGGCCACGATCTCCTCAAGCCGGGCGATGGCCTTCGAGGCCGTCCGCACCTTCTCCAGCGGCTCGATCCGACCGCCGTCGAGTTGCAGCAGCGGTTTCACGGCGAGCGCGGAGCCGAACAGGGCCTGCGCGGCGCCGATCCGGCCACCGCGGCGCAGAAAGTCGAGGGTGTCGACGTAGAAGTAGGCGGAGGTCCCCGCGGCCCGTTTCTCCGCCGCCGTGACGGCCTCGTCCACCGTGCCGCCCGACTCCGCCGCCTCGGCCGCCGCGAGGGCGCAGAAGCCCAGGGCCATCGCGACCATCCCGGTGTCCACCACCCGTACCGGCACCGGCGCCTCGCGCGCCGCCACGACCGCCGCGTCGTGGGTGCCGGAGAGTTCGGCGGACAGATGCAGGGAGACGATGCCGGTGGCGCCCGCCTCGGCGACCTTGCGATAGGTTTCCGCGAACAGTTGCGGACTGGGCCGCGAGGTGGTGACGGGCCGTCGCTTCTGAAGCGCCTGGGCCAGCGAACGGGTCGAGATCTCGGTGCCCTCGTCGAGCGCCTGGTCGCCGAGGACCACCGTCAGCGGCACCGCCGTGATCCCGTGGAGCTCCATCGTCCGCTGCGGCAGGTAGGCCGTTGAATCCGTGACGATCGCGACATGGCGGGACATGAGCTGGAGGTTACCTGGCGTAGCGTCCGGGCGGCAGCCCGGCCCCTCTCACCCGGGCACCTGTGTCCGGATCACGTCGTGCTCTCGGGGCGGGGCTTCTTCTGCCAGGGATAGGTGGGTCGCGCGCTCGGCGGGGTGATGGCCGGCCGCGTGGGTTCTCCCGCCGGACGGGACTCGGTCGCCTCCGGCCAGATCTGCCGGTCCGTGACCGTGGCTCCGTCGGCGGCGGGGGCCTCCGGCCACGGGGGCGGCGGCGTGGTGGCCGTCGATTCCGTGGTCGTCCAGTGCCGCAGTGCTCCCGCCTCCATGTCGATCTGCGTGCTCAGGGAGTCCAGATCGTCCTCGGCGAACCGGCGGGCCCGGTCGCGGGCCGCCCAGCGCAGCGAGTCCGCCGACTTGGTGATGCGCTCGGTGCGCTCGCGCAGGCCGGGCAGCCGCTCCGTGAGGGTGGCGCGGTCGGGCTCGGACTCCAGGCGGCGCAGTTCGGCGTCCAGCTCGTGTCCGTGGGCGCTGAGGCGCTCGAAGAGCCCGAGGGACTCCTTGAGGGACTCGTCCTCGGCCACGCCCGCGTGCAGCGCGTCCTGGGTGGCGCGCATCGAGGTGCGCAGCTTCAGCCGCAGCTGGGCGATCTCGCCCGCCGGACCGAGCTGGGCGAAGGACTTGGCGCGCAGTGTGTGGTCCTCGACGGTGCGGCGGGCCTGGGTGATGGTGCGGTCCACCCCGCGCTTGGCGGCGCCGACCGCCTTCACCGTGGCGTAGGCGCCGAGCACCACCAGGAGCACGAAGAGCAGGGTGACTATGGCGATCACTGCTTCCACGAACTCCTCCTCGAACCGGTCACGGCACGTTCCGCGCCGCTCTTCCACGGTAAACGCAAAGGGCAGGCCCGGAGTTCCACCAGAACCCCGAACCTGCCCGTAGGGGACCACCCCGAGACACCCGCCCCGGCCGTGCTCCCGGCGCCTACGACGACGTGGGAGGACCCAGAACCGTGCTCACGCCGGAACGATGTTCACCAGCTTCGGCGCCCGCACGATCACCTTGCGGATACCCGCACCGTCCAGCGCCGCCACGACCTTCTCGTCGGCCAGCGCGACCTTCTCCAGCTCGTCCTCGGAGATGGACGGCGGGACCTCCAGGCGGGCCTTGACCTTGCCCTTGATCTGCACGACGCAGGTCACGGTCTCGTCCACGACGTAGGCCGGGTCGGCGACCGGGAAGTCCTGGTGGACCACCGAGTCGGTGTGGCCCAGCTTGCGCCACAGCTCCTCGGCGATGTGCGGGGCCAGCGGCGCGATCAGCAGGACCAGCGGCTCGGCGACCGAGCGCGGCACCGCGCCGCCCGCCTTGGTCAGATGGTTGTTCAGCTCGGTGACCTTGGCGATGGCGGTGTTGAACCGCAGGCCCTCCAGGTCCTGGCGCACCCCGTCGATGGCCTTGTGCAGGGCTCGCAGCGTGTCCTCGTCGGGCTCCGCGTCCACCACCGTGACCTCGCCGGTGGCCTCGTCGACGACGTTGCGCCACAGCCGCTGCAGCAGCCGGAACTGGCCGACCACCGCGCGCGTGTCCCACGGCCGGGAGACGTCCAGCGGGCCCATCGCCATCTCGTACAGGCGCAGCGTGTCCGCGCCGTACTCGGCGGCGATCTCGTCCGGAGTGACCGCGTTCTTCAGGGACTTGCCCATCTTGCCCAGCAGCCGGGAGACCTGCTCGCCCTGGTAGTAATAGGCGCCGTCGCGCTCCTCCACCTCGGCGGCCGGCACCGCGATGCCACGGCTGTCGCGGTAGACGTAGGCCTGGATCATGCCCTGGTTGAACAGCTTGTGGAACGGCTCCGCGGAGGAGACGTGCCCCAGGTCGAACAGGACCTTGGACCAGAAGCGGGCGTACAGCAGGTGCAGCACGGCGTGCTCGGCGCCGCCGACGTACAGGTCGACGCCGCCGTGCGGCTGCCCCTCGCGCGGGCCCATCCAGTACTGCTCGATCTCCGGATCGACCAGCTTCTCGCTGTTGTGCGGGTCCAGGTAGCGCAGTTCGTACCAGCAGGAACCGGCCCAGTTGGGCATGGTGTTGGTCTCACGCCGGTACTTGCGCGGACCACGGCCGTCGCCCAGGTCCAGGGTGACGTTGACCCAGTCCTCGTTGCGCGACAGGGGCGTCTCGGGCTGGGTGTCGGCGTCGTCCGGCTCGAAGGTGCGCGGCGAGTAGTCCTCGACCTCGGGCAGCTCCAGAGGCAGCATCGACTCGGGCAGCGCGTGGGCGATGCCGTCCTCGTCGTAGACGATCGGGAAGGGCTCGCCCCAGTAGCGCTGGCGGCTGAACAGCCAGTCGCGCAGGCGGAAGTTGACGGTGCCCTCGCCGACGCCCTCGCGCTCCAGCCACTCGGTGACGCGCGCCTTGGCGTCTACGACGCCCAGGCCGTCCAGGGAGACCTCCTCGGCGGAGGAGTTCACGATCTTCGCGTCGTACGACACGAAGGCGTCGTCCCACTCCGAGGTGTCGGTGCCACGGGCGTCGGTGGGCTCGACCACGCAGCGGATCGGCAGCTCGAAGGCGCGCGCGAACGCGAAGTCACGCGTGTCGTGCGCCGGGACGGCCATGATCGCCCCGGTGCCGTAGCCCATCAGGACGTAGTCGGCGATGAAGACGGGGACCTGCTCGCCGTTGACCGGGTTGGTGGCGTACGCGCCGATGAAGACGCCGGTCTTGTCCTTGGCCTCGGCCTGCCGCTCGACGTCGGACTTGGAGGCGGCCTGGGCGCGATAGGCGGCGACGGCCTCCCCGGGGGTCGCGTGACCGCCGGTCCACACGTCGTGGGTGCCCTCGGGCCAGGCGGCCGGGGTGAACTTCTCGACCAGCGGGTGCTCGGGCGCCAGCACCATGTAGGTGGCGCCGAACAGGGTGTCCGGGCGGGTGGTGAAGACGGTGATGCGCTCGCCGTCGATCGGGAAGTCGACGCGGGCGCCCTCGGAGCGGCCGATCCAGTTGCGCTGCTGCAGCTTGATGGCCTCGGGCCAGTCCAGCTCCTCCAGGTCGTCCAGCAGCCGGTCGGCGTAGGCGGTGATGCGCATGTTCCACTGGCGCAGCTTGGCCTTGAAGACGGGGAAGTTGCCGCGCTCGGAGCGGCCGTCGGCGGTGACCTCCTCGTTGGCCAGCACGGTACCCAGTCCGGGGCACCAGTTGACCGGCGCGTCCGAGGCGTACGCCAGGCGGAACTCGCCCAGGACGTCGGCGCGCTCGGCGGCGGTCAGCTCGTGCCACGCGCGCGTGTGCCCCGGTACGGGGCGCTCACCGGTCTCGAACAGGGCGACCAGTTCGGCGATCGGACGGGCCCGGTCCGCCTCGACGTCGTACCAGGAGTTGAAGATCTGCAGGAAGATCCACTGGGTCCACTTGTAGTACTCCGGGTCGATCGTGGCGAACGACCGGCGCTTGTCGTGGCCCAGACCCAGGCGGCGCAGCTGGGACTTCATGTTGTTGATGGCGGCCTCGGTGGTGATCCGAGGGTGCTCGCCGGTCTGCACGGCGTGCTGCTCGGCGGGCAGGCCGAAGGCGTCGAAGCCCAGGGTGTGCAGGACGTTGTGGCCGGTCATCCGCTGGTGGCGGGCGAAGACGTCGGTGGCGATGTAGCCCAGGGGGTGGCCGACGTGCAGGCCCGCGCCGGAGGGGTACGGGAACATGTCCATGATGAACTTCTTGGGCCGGGCGGCCAGCTCGGGGTCGCCCGCCAGGTCACCCTTGGGGTTCGGCGCCGCGTAGGTGCCCTCGGCGTCCCAGAAGTCCTGCCAGCGTGCCTCGATGTCGGCCGCCACGGCAGCCGTGTAGCGGTGCGGCGCGGCCACCTCGGCGGCAGCGGAATTCGTCTCGCTCATGATCCTCAAAGCTCCATCGATCGTCTCTGCCAGCGGCTGTGACACTCGGGAAACGAAAAATCCCCTCGCACAGGAGGGGACGCCGCGCCGATGCCGACCTGCCGTTCACCGGCGGTCGGGACTGATCAGCGCGGCCCGCTAAGCAGAAGGCGTACGGCACGCATGGCGTTAGGGTACCGCAGCCGTTGAGCAGGACGCGACGCGCTTACGTATGCCCTCTTGGCACCGGGTGCCGCCTCGCCACCGATGTCGAGTCACCACCGCCCGAGCCCGACAGGAGCTGAACCGAGGTCAATGATTACCCGGCGTAACAGCCACTAAGGGACATCACAACGGCCTCATTGTCGTTTGATAACAGCGCAATAACTCAAACCTCGTACCCATCGGTATGGCGCCACTTAGAGTGCGGCAGCGGGACCGCTTTCCCGAAACTGCTCGGAGTTGCCCCCATGAACCCTCGTCGTAGTAACAGCTCGCCCTCCCCGTCAGGCCGGTCGGCCTATGGGGTGGCGTCGGCTGTCTTCCTGCTCCTCATACCCGTGTCCGTGCTGGTGGGAGGTGACAGGTTCCGTGACTTCCTGAACTTCGGCGCGGGCGTCCTGTCGCTCGTTTCGCTCAGTTGTTCGGTGATCTGGGGCCTGGTCGCCCAGGACCGGATCTTCCTGAACACCCGCCAACGGATCATCGGGCAGGCGGTGCACCGGACGACCGCCGTCGCCTCGATTGCGTTCCTGCTGCTGCACATCACCACCAAGATCGCGCTGGACCACACGTCGCTGATCGCCGCGCTGATCCCGTTCTCACTCGGTGTCACCGGCACCGAGGGCCTGATCGGCCTCGGTTCGCTGGCCGGCCTGCTGATGATCTTCGTGGGCGTCACCGGCGCGCTGCGCAGCCGGTTCGCCTCCCCCGCCCCGGTGGCGGCCCGCTGGCGGGCCATGCACATGCTGGCCTACCCGGCCTGGTGCGCCGCGCTGATCCACGGTCTCTACGCGGGTCGCGCGGCCAAGCCGATCTTCGTGATCCTGTACGGCCTGGCGGTGCTCGGCGTCACCGCGGCCCTCGCCCTGCGCGCGGCCCCGCGCCCGTTCAAGCGCCGGGTCGCCGACCGGATCTCCGCCTTCCTGGGCAGCGAGGAGCGTTCGGGCCGTGAGGGCCTGGAGGAGAGCCGCGCCAGGATCGCCGAGTCGGGGCTGCCGGGCTACGAGAGGCAGGCACCGGGCGAGAGGCAGCTCCCGGGCTACGAGAAGCAGCGCTCGACCGGCTCCCAGCCCCGGGTGCCCTCGTACGACGCTCCCCTCGCGGCGCCGGAACCCGCGAACGGCTTCGCGGCCGCCTACCGGGCCGTCTCGACACCGCGCGCGCAGCAGCCCTACGCCGACCAGACCGCCCGTATGGACCTGCCGATGGACATGCAGCCCACCGAGGCCATCCCGCGCATGGACAACGGCGGCAGCACCTCGGGCAGCTGGCCGATCCCGTCCCCGCCGCCGGTCGGCGAGGCGCCCCCGTCCGCCTACGACCCGCTCCAGGACACCGGTTACAACATCCCGGCCTACGGCAGTCAGCCGGCGAACGGCTACGACGGCAGTGACGTGTACGACACCGGTGAGACAAACACCCTCTACGGCACGTACAACCCGAACGACACGTACAACAGCGGTCCCGCCACTGAACCATCGCCCGGTCAGTCGTACGACTTCGACTCCCCGGGTTCGGGCGAACCTTGGAACACGCCTTCCGGAGGCTATAGGTGAACGAGGCCCTGCCCGACGTCCCGGAAGTCCGCGTCGTCGGGCTTCCCCAGCTCACGTCGGGCTTCGACCTTGTCGAGAGACTTGACCTGCCCATGCACCTGAAGGTGCACGGGCCGCTCGAACCCATGGGCGGAGAGCAGCTCGCGCAGCTCTCCGAACGCATCAACCTCAAGGGCCGCGGCGGCGCGGGCTTCCCCTTCCACAAGAAGCTGCGCTCGGTCGCCGAGGCGGCGATCAAACGCGGCGTACGGCCGGTCGTCGTCGTCAACGGCAGTGAGGACGAACCGGCCTGCCGCAAGGACACGGTGCTCATCAACCGTGCCCCGCACCTCATCCTGGACGGCGCGCTGCTGTGCGCCGAGGCCCTGGGTGCCCGCACGCTCGTGGTGGGGGTCACCCGGGAGTCGACGCAGCGCTCCATGGAGGCCGCGCTCGCCGAACGCGGCCTCAGCAACGGCCGCCGATCCGCTCTACGCGCACGCGTGCAGCGCAATCCGGTCCGCATGGTCACCGGCGCCGCCGCGTCGCTGATCCGCTCCATCGACGGCGGCCCGGCGATCCCGCCCGGCCGCAAGGTCAGCGCCTCGCAGAACGGCGTCGGCGGCGCCCCCACCCTGCTGTCGAACGCCGAGACCTTCGCCCAGCTCGCGATCGCCGCCCGCATCGGCCCGGAGCGCTACGGCAACACCGGTCTGTACGACGAGCCGGGCACCGTCATGCTCACCGTCTCCGGCGCGGTGGCCCGCCCGATGGTGATCGAGGTCCCCACGGGCGTGCCGCTGCGCTACGTCCTCCAGCTCGCCGGTGCCCCGCCGGTCCCGCAGGGGGTGCTGACCGGCGGCTACCACGGCAAGTGGATCGACGCGGCGACGGTCAACGAGGCGATCGTCTCCCGCAACTCCCTGGACGCGGTGGGCGGCGCGCTCGGCGCCGGCGCGATCCTGCCGATCACTCAGGAGACCTGCCCGCTGGGCGAGTCGCTGCGCGTGGCGCAGTGGCTGGCCGAGGAGAGCGCGGGTCAGTGCGGCCCCTGCTACCTCGGTCTGCCGGCCGCCGCGCGCGGCATGGAGGACATCATCAACGGCGGCGGTCCGGCCGCCCTGGAGGCCCTCAAGCAGGTCGCGAAGAACGTGAAGCGGCGCGGCGCCTGCTCGCACCCCGACGGCTCCGCGATGTTCCTGGAATCGACCATCAAGGCGTTCACGGACGACCTCGCCGCACATGTGCTCGGCAACGGCTGCGGGCGTCCCGTGGAGGGCGTTCTGCCGCTCTTCGAGGGCGGCAGGGCCCCGACGGGCATCCCCGGCGGCGCGGAGTCCGAGGAGAACGGTCCCAGCCGCCAGAAGATCTACGTCGACTGGACGCTCTGCCGGGGCCACGGCCTGTGCGCGGACATCCTCCCGGAGGTCTTCGAGCTCGGCGCCGACGGCTTCCCGACCGTCGCGCAGGCCCAGGTGCCGCGCTACGCGGAGGCCAAGGCCCTGCGCGCGGTGCGCCGTTGCCCCGCGCTCGCCCTGCGCATCGAGGACCAGACGGAGCGGGCACCGTCGCGCAACAACCTGCCGGTCCTCTCCCAGGGCCGCGGCCGCCGCGCCCTGGGCCGCTGAGCACCCGGAGGGGCGGGCTCCAGGCCCGCCCCCCGGCGCGCATCTCCTCAACGCACAAGGCAACGCAGAAGGCGGGCCATCCTCTCGGATGACCCGCCTTCGATTTCTGTGGAGCTAAGGAGAATTGAACTCCTGACCTCCTGCATGCCATGCAGGCGCTCTACCAACTGAGCTATAGCCCCGTGCCGTGTTCCTTCCGGTTTCCCCGGCGGCGACGCCAACTTTACCGGGCCACCGGGGAGAGCACCAAATCGTTTCCGCTCTGTCCGTATTTAATCGCTTACGCCCGCTTACGCGGTGACGAACGAGTAGAACCGTTTGAGCGTGCAGTGTTCTTCGAGAAGCCGGCCGTAGATCGGCTCCCCCTCCAGCTCGCGGTACGTCTCGATCGGGTCGCCTTTTATGATCAGCGCCCGCGCACACTCCTCGCACCAGTACTGGTAGTCCGGATTGACCGGTTCCATGTCCCGGACGATGGGCGTACCGCTGCCGCACCAATCGCACTTTCGCCTGTG
This sequence comes from Streptomyces lincolnensis, assembly GCF_021173675.1. Lineage (GTDB taxonomy): Bacteria > Actinomycetota > Actinomycetes > Streptomycetales > Streptomycetaceae > Streptomyces > Streptomyces lincolnensis_B. Next base: position 570,387 of record NZ_JAIHON010000005.1, read on the forward strand.
TGCACCCATCGATCAGCTCCAGCTGTGGCCGCAGGCCGTGCACACGTAGGAGATCCCGCCGTTGTCGCCGAGGACTTGGGCAACGTGGAGAGAACCGCAGGAAGGGCAGGTGAGGCGGGTGACCGTGTCCCGTGTCGACGCTGCTTCAAGGAGGTGGCCGACCTCCCTGAGGATGCTCGCAGGCATCACCGCTCCCTCCCGTCGGGCCGCGCCCCCTTCCGGCCGTTTGATTCTGCCACGGCCGGGCCAATACGGTCAGCGACGCCTCAGTACCAGTCCGGACACGGCACCCACCGCGGCCGTCCCGGCCAGCGCGAACACGCACACCGAAAGCGCCTCCGCAGAGGTATACGCCCCGGAGGCCCCGAGTGACTCAAGCCGGTTCAAGAACAGTGTGCCGAACACCGCGACCCCGATCAGCTGGCCGAGCTGCGTGACCGTGGCGAGCAGACCACTGGCGTCCGCCGCGTGCTCGGGCGGCACCGTCGCCAGCGCCCGGGTGAGCGTCGGACTGAAGGCGAGCGCGAGCCCGACACCCACACCGGCGTACGCCACGTACAACGGCACACCGCCCTCGCCGCCGCCCCGCAGCGCCAGTCCGACGCCCAGGACGGCCAGCGCGGTGATCACGAACCCGGCCGGGGTCAGGGCACGCTGCCAGGAGGCGGGCCAGGAGCGCCAGGTCAGACCGACCAGGCCGAAGACGATCGCGGTCGGCGCGAAGGTGAGACCGGCCCGCAGCGCGCTGTAGCCGAGGCCGCCCTGGACGTGCAGGGTGAGCGCGAACAGGAAGCCGCCGTTGACGGCCATGACGGCCAGCACCCGGAAGACGGCGAGGCCCATGCCCGGCCGGCGCAGCACGCCCGGCGCGATCAGCGGGGCGCCGCCGCGCCGGGCGAGCCGGGACTCGTACCCGCAGAACACCCCGAACAGCAGCGCGCCCGCGGCCAGCGACAGCCAGGACCACAGCGGCCAGCCCTCGTCCTGGCCGAGCACCAGCGGCACCGTGACCAGCGACACGGACACCCCGAGCAGCACCAGGCCGGGCAGATCCAGCCCGCGCGCCGGCGGCCGCCGCGCCGTCCGGTCCCCGCGCGGCAGGACACGGCCGCCGACGGCCAACAGGACGACGCCCACCGGCACGTTGACGAGGAAGACCGGCCGCCACCCGGTACCGAACAGATCGGCATCGACCAGGATCCCGCCGGCGACCTGACCGGCGGCGGCGCCGACGGCGAGGACCGCCGCGTAGGCACCGAGCGCCTTCGTCCTGGCCTCCGCGGTGAAGTGGCGCTGGATCAGGCTGAGCACCTGCGGGATCATCACCGCCGATCCCGCTCCCTGCACCAGGCGGAACACGATCAGTTCGGTGGCGCCCTGCGCGAGACCGCAGGCGAGCGAGGCCGCCGTGAACAGCGCGAGCCCGGCGAGGTGGATCCGGCCGTGGCCGAACCGGGCGCCGAGGCGGGCGCCGGTGATCAGCAGCACGGAGTAGGTGATGGCATATCCGGCGATCACCAGCTGGAGTTCGCCGCCGGACGCGTGCAGGTCGGCGCCGATGGTGGGTGCCGCGACGTTCACGATGAACACGTCGAGCAGCGCCATGAACTGGGCGGCGAGGACGAGCGCGAGCAGCGGCCGGGACCCGTTGTCAGTGGTGGACGCTTTACTGGTCGCAGGATGTGGAACGGGCGCGGGACCCGGTTCCGTCCGGGATGGTGTCGTCATGCCGTCGAGCCTGACGACGCCCCGGTACGGGTGCCGAGAGCCCGTCGATGCTGGTACTGACAGCACCTGGCAGGGGACGGGCCGGGTACCGAGGATGGTCGTGACGAGGGGGACGTGACGATGACGACGACACAGCGACGGCGGCCCGAGCTGGCCGCGTTCCTGCGCAGCAGGCGGGCCCGGGTGACTCCGCGGGACGTGGGGATGCCGCCGGGCCTGCGGCGCCGCACGCCGGGGCTGCGCCGCGAGGAGGTCGCCCAGCTCTCCGGTGTGGGGGTCACTTGGTACACGTGGCTGGAGCAGGGACGGCCGATCAACGCCTCCGCGCAGGTGCTGGACGCGGTCGCGCGCACCCTCCGGCTCGACGCGCCGGAGCGCGAGCACCTGTACCACCTCGCCGAAGTCCCGTACGCCGCCGCCCCCGAGGCCCTCACGCGCGCCGTGGGCCCGGAGATCCAGGGCATCCTCGACGCCCTCGTGCCACGTCCGGCCGTGGTCTACACCTCGCGGTACGACATCCTGGCCGCCAACTCCGTCTACCGGGCCCTGTTCCTCGCCGGGGTGTCACCGTCCGAGGGCCTTCCCAACGCCCTGTGGGAGTTGTTCGCGGTGCCCGAGGAGGACTGTCCCCTGATGTTCCGGGACACGGAGCTGCCGGTGATGGTGGCGACTTTGCGCGCGGCCTACGGCGTGCATGCCGGGGAGCCGGCCTGGGAGGGCTTCATACGCGGGCTGTCGGCGGCGAGCCCGCTGTTCGCGCGGCTGTGGGAGAGCGGCGACGTGGCCGAGCCCGGGCGGCGGGTGAAGGGCTTCCGGCACGCGGAGCTGGGCGAGCTGCACATGACGTCGCTGTCCCTGTCGATCAACGGAATGCCGGAGTGCCGGATCGTGGTCTACACACCGGAGGACGAGGAAACCGCACGGCGCACGGCCCTGTTGGGCTCCCGGGGAACAGAAAATCCCGCCCCTTGAGGGACGGGATCTTCATCACCGATCTTTGACAACTCAACAGAGTGACAACCCGACAGAGTGTCGATCTGTGGAGCTAAGGAGAATTGAACTCCTGACCTCCTGCATGCCATGCAGGCGCTCTACCAACTGAGCTATAGCCCCGCGCGTTCTTCCCGCTCGGCGGGCGAACAAGAAGAACTTTAGCCTGCGACCTGCCGGAAAGTGAAATCCGGCTCCGCCGGGCCGTGAGGCCGCTCAGTCGTCGTCGCCGAGCACCGGTTCCGGGAGGGTGCCGGCGTTGTGCTCCAGCAGGCGCCAGCCGCGGGCGCCCTGGCCGAGCACGGACCAGCAGCAGTTGGAGAGACCGCCGAGGCTCTCCCAGTGGTGGGCGTCCAGACCGAGGAGCCGTCCGATCGTGGTGCGGATCGTGCCGCCGTGGCTGACCACGACGAGCGTGCCCTCCTCGGGCAGCTTCTCGGCGTGCCGGACCACGACGGGAGCGGCGCGGTCGGCGACCTCCGACTCCAGTTCGCCGCCGCCCCGGCGGACCGGCTCGCCGCGCTTCCACGCGGCGTACTCCTCGCCGTGGCGGGCGATGATCTCCTCGTGGGTCAGCCCCTGCCAGACGCCCGCGTAGGTCTCGCGCAGGCCCTCGTCGTGGGTCACCTCCAGGCCGGTGAGCGCGGCGAGCTCGGCGGCCGTGTTCGCGGCCCGCTTCAGGTCGGAGGCGATGATCGCGTCGGGCTCCAGGGAGGCGAGCAGCCGGGCGGCGCGGCGGGCCTGGGAGACGCCGGTCGCGGTGAGCTCGACGTCCGTGGTGCCCTGGAAGCGGCGCTCCACGTTCCACGAGGTCTGGCCATGACGCCAGAGGATGACTCGGCGGCCCCTTCCGGGCCCGGTGAAGGTGCTCACCGCAGCTCCCCGAACTCGGTGGCATCCTCCTCGGCCGCCAGCTTGGCGTGCTCCTCGGCCTTGCCCCGGGTGGCCTTGGCGTCGGCCGGGAGCTCGATCTCAGGGCAGTCCTTCCACAGCCGCTCCAGGGCGTAGAAGACGCGCTCCTCGCTGTGCTGGACGTGGACGACGATGTCGACGTAGTCGAGGAGGATCCAGCGGGCGTCGCGGTCGCCCTCGCGGCGCACCGGCTTGGCGCCGAGCTCCTTGGAGAGCCGCTCCTCGATCTCGTCGACGATCGACTTGACCTGGCGGTCGTTGGGGGCGGAGGCGAGCAGGAAGGCGTCCGTGATCGACAGCACATCGCTGACGTCGTAGGCGATCACGTCGTGCGCGAGCTTGTCGGAGGCCGCCTGCGCGGCGGTGGTGATGAGTTCCAGGGAGCGGTCAGTCGCGGTCACTACAAGGCTTTCGGTCGGCGGTCACGTGACCTCAAGGGTCTCACGACCGCCGAGGGCACCCCACGCGTTTGTCGTCGCACGTGGGGTGCCGCCCCGGTCAGGAGGACGACGGCTTGTAGTCCTGGCCGAGGATCACGGCGACATCGGCGTTGGCGGAGACGCTGCCCTTGGACACCGCGCCGTCGGGCAGGCCCAGGGTCTTGGCGACCTCGGTGGCGTTCTGCTTCTCGGCCGCGTCCGCGTAGAGGACCTTGGAGGTGGCCCGGGACGCCGAGGCCGTGCCGCCGTCGAGGAAGGTGAAACCGCCGTTGAGGAGGACCACGCGGGTCTTCTCGGTGTTGTCCCTGACGCCGGTGGCGTTCTGGACGGAGACGCTGACGGCCGCGTCCTTGTCGGGGCTCTTCGCGGCACCGCCGAGGACGTCCTTGACCACGCTCTCGCTGGCCGACGCGCTGAGGGTGCCGTCGGCCTGGACGGGCAGCAGCGCGGTCTTGTAGTCGCCGCCCTTGGCGAGGTCGGCGAGCTTGGCCAGGAAGGTGCCCAGGTCCTTGTCGGTGAGCGGCGGCTCGATGATCTGGCCGAGCGTCTGGACGGTGACGGTCGCGCCCTGGGCGTCGGAGGACAGCTTGCGCAGCACGCCCTGCATGACCTGGCCGAACCGCTCCAGCTGGGCGTCCTGGGCCTCGCCGGAGGCGCGGTAGGTGGCGTAGGCGACGGCCATCTTGCCGCTGAGGGTCTGGTCCTTGCCCTTGCTCACCAGGGGCGCCTCGCCCTTCTTCTTGGCGGCCGGGTCGGGCACGTCGATGTTGGTGTCGACGTTGATGTTGCCGACGAGGTCGACCAGGTTCTGGAGGTAGGGGGTGTCCAGGCGCCAGGTGCCCTCGATGTCGGTGCCGAGGACGGTGTCGAGCGAGTCGACGGTGCCGGAGGAGCCGTCCTCGTCGACGGACTTGGCCAGCGTGGTCGTGGTGCCGTCGTCGTCGGTCACGACGAGGGAGTTGGGCAGCAGGACGGTGGTGCCCCGCTTGGTCGTGGTGTTGTCCACGAGCAGCGCCGTGGAGGTGCCGCCCCCCTTGGTGTTGTGCAGGTGGACGACGATCACGTCACGGTTCTGGGCACCCGCGGCCGTCGCGGTGCCGGTCTTCTCGTCGCTGGACGACAGGCCGGGCAGCTTCCCGGCGTACCAGAGGTAGCCGACGCCGCCGACCGCGACCAGCGCCAGGACCACGACGAGGGCGACGAGCCGGCTGCGGGCGCGGCGCTTGGCCTCCTCGCGGCGCTCGGTGCGGTTCTCGGTGAAGTTCAGCCAGTCGATGACGTCCTCGGAGTCGGCGTCCGGGTCCTCGACGAAGGCGAACTGCTCGGTGCGGTACTCGCGTTCGCCGTCGGCCGACTGGTCCCGGCCCAGTTCGGCGTACGGGTCCTCGGCGCCCCGGGGACGCTCCTGCTGGGCCGGGGCCTCCGGCTCCGCCGTGGGGCCGCCCTGCTGCGGGATGTAGGCGGTCTGCTCGGCGACACGGGGCTGCTGACCGCTCGCGGCGGCCCGGCCGTAGGGGTCGTACGCCGTCCCGGGCGCGCCGCCCTGCTGAGTGGCGTTGCCGTAGGCGTCATAGGGCGGCACAGGCGCCTGCCGGCCGGTGCCGTACGGGTCGTAGGCCGGCGTCTGCTGCTGACCGCCGGCGGCGTACGGGTCGTAGCCGTACCCCTGCTGCTGCGCGTACGGGTCGTACGGCTGAGGAGCGGGCTGCTGGTGCTGCTGGGCCTGGCGGTGCTGGACCTGCTGGTACACGGGCCGGCCGTACTCGTCGTAGCCGACGATCTCGTACTGGCCGCCCTCGTACTGGTCGCCCTGGTCGCCGCCGTGTCCCGCGTCGTATCGGTCGTTCACCGGTGCCCCTCTCGGCTCACTCGCCGCGGTACAGCTCGCGCTTGTCGATGTAGCGCACGACTCCGTCCGGCACCAGATACCAGACGGGGTCGCCCTTGGCGACTCTCGCACGGCAGTCGGTGGAGGAGATGGCGAGAGCGGGGACCTCGACGAGCGAGACGCCGCCCTCCGGGAGGCCGGGGTCGGACAGGACGTGGCCAGGCCGGGTGACCCCGATGAAGTGCGCGAGGGAGAACAGCTCTTCCGCGTCCCGCCAGGTCAGGATCTGGCCGAGGGCGTCCGCGCCGGTGATGAAGAAGAGGTCGGTGTCGGGGTTGAGCGCCTTGAGGTCGCGCAGGGTGTCCGTCGTGTAGGTCGGGCCGCCGCGGTCGATGTCGATGCGGCTGACGGAGAACTGCGGGTTCTCGGCGGTCGCGATGACCGTCATCAGATAGCGGTCCTCGGCCGCGGAGACCGCGCGGTGGGTCTTCTGCCACGGCTGGCCGGTGGGGACGAACACCACCTCGTCCAGGTGGAACTGCGCGGCGACCTCGCTGGCCGCCACCAGGTGCCCGTGGTGGATCGGGTCGAACGTTCCGCCCATGACGCCGAGACGGCGCTTGCCGGGGCTCGACGGGCCGTTTCCGGGACCGTCGGTCCGCCCGGCCGGCGGGCGGTCCCGCGTGTCGCTCGCCGCGTCCTCAGGCGTGTCGTTCGCCGGACCGGTAGGCATGTCCTGCTCTCCCATGCGTGCAGACCCTACCGGCCCGGCCTGAGGGCCCCGGCCGCCGGACGCCCGGAGCGCCCCGGTACGGGCAGGGGGTGACTCAGCGGTCGCGGTTGAAGCGGGTGGTGATCCACAGCAGAAGCATCAGGATGACGAAGGCGGCACCGCCGACGACCGCCGGGTTCAGGCTCTCGTGGTTGCCGCCGTGCTCCTCGCCCTCGGCTGCGAGGGTGACCAGCTGGGTGGCGGCGCTGTGAAGGCTCATCTTCTGCGGGACCTATCGGTGAGGGCGGGAAAAGATGTCGGCCCATGGTAATCGGGAGCCTGCGCGGCGATCACGCCGACTCCGCCATCGGGAACCTTCCCGTCGCCTCAGTCGTCCTTCCGCTTGTACCCCCGCAGCAGGAACCACGCGGTGAGCACACAGCCCAGCACCATCACGACCAGGACGATCCGGAGCAGATTCCCCGGCCCTTGCCGCTCGGCGGCGCTCGCGGCCTCGGTGAGCCAGGCGGCTGCGGGACTGTGCTCCATGGCGTGGAACTCCTTCGCTGTAGTGCCCGTCCACGGTATCTCCGCCTAGGCTGGGCTCTGCTTCGGGGGCGCAAAGGACCGCACAAGGGTCTGCAAAGGTCAAAGGGCCACTCACACGCGCATGGGGGATCACATGTCCGACGACGGCCACCAGCAGAACGGGCACGAGAACGTACCGAGCAGGCAGCGCAGGCGTTTCCCCGGGATCTCCTCGCGCGCGTACGAGCACCCGGCCGACCGCTCCGCCCTGGTGGCGCTGCGGAAGCTGAGCGGTTTCGACACGGTCTTCAAGGCGCTCAGCGGTCTGCTGCCGGAGCGCAGTCTGCGGCTGCTGTTCCTGTCCGACTCGGTGCGTGTCTCGGACCAGCAGTTCGCGCACCTCAACGACATGCTGCGGGACGCCTGTTACATCCTGGACCTGGAGAAGGTCCCGCCGATGTACGTCAACCAGGACCCTCAGCCCAACGCGATGTGCATCGGTCTGGACGAGCCGATCATCGTCGTGACCACGGGACTCGTCGAGCTGCTCGACGAGGAGGAGATGCGGGCGGTCGTCGGCCACGAGGTGGGGCACGCGCTGTCCGGCCACTCCGTCTACCGGACCATCCTGCTGTTCCTGACCAGCCTGGCCCTGCGGGTGGCCTGGATCCCGCTCGGCAACCTCGCGATCATGGCGATCGTGACCGCGCTGCGCGAGTGGTTCCGCAAGTCGGAGCTGTCCGCGGACCGTGCGGGCCTCCTGGTCGGCCAGGACCTCACGGCCTCGATGCGCGGGCTGATGAAGCTCGCCGGCGGCAACCACCTGCACGAGATGAACGTGGACTCCTTCCTGAAGCAGGCCGAGGAGTACGAGGCCGGCGGCGACCTGCGCGACTCCGTGCTGAAGATCCTGAACGTGCTGCCGCGCTCCCACCCCTTCACCACCATCCGGGCCGCCGAGCTGAAGAAGTGGTCGGAGTCCCGCGACTTCCAGCGGATCATGGACGGCCACTACCCGCGGCGCAGCGAGGACAAGGAGACCTCGGTCACGGACTCCTTCCGCGAGTCGGCCTCCCACTACGCCACGCACGTCAAGACCTCCAAGGACCCGCTGATGAAGCTGGTCAGCGACATCGCCGGCGGGGCCGGTGACCTGGGCGGCCGGGTCCGGCGCGGCTTCGGCGGCTTCGGCAACGCGGCACCGCCGCGCGAGGACGAGCCGCCGACGGACACCACCCCGGACGACCGCGACCGGAACTGACCGAACGGGCTCACCGGCCAGGCTGATCAACCGGACACCGGACTGATCGACTCGGGCTACACCTTCGGCTGCGCGCTGATCGCCAGCGACCCGCACAGCGCCGTCGCACTGCCCGTCGCGTACGGATCCGTGCCGGCCGGCCCGCCCGCCTTGGCGGTCTGGCCGGCCAGCAGCGGGTGCAGGCGGTTCGCGGAGTCCTCGGCGCAGGACAGCGGCCCGGCCTGGACGTAGGAGACGACGAGCTGGGCGGTGTGCAGGCGCAGGTCGTCCCGGTCGAAGCGGAAGTGCAGCTCGCGCCGGACGGTGAACAGCGACACCTCGGCCTCGGCCCGGGCCCGGTCACCGGCCTTGTCCTCTGCCGCCCCCGCCGCCCCCGCCGCCCCTGTCGGCTCTGTCGGCCCCGCCGCCCCCGCCGCCCCCGCCTTCCCCACCGGCCGCAGCGCGTACACGAACGTGTGGTCCGCCGTGACCTCCAGCGTGGACGCGTCGGTCTCGGCGGCCTGGAGGGTGCCCTGGACGCGGATCCTGTCGTCGGCGAGTTCCAGGGCGGCCGGGTCGAAGCGGACGAGCCATCCGGTGGGCGCGTGCCGTCCGTCGGCGGCGGGACGGTCGAAGCTCTCGTCGAACTGGTCGAGTTGGTCGGCGTCGAGCAGCACCCGCACCGGCCGGACCTGCCCGCCGGTGAGGACCCCCGGATCGAGCGAGGACCGCACGATGTAGTCCTTGGCGGTCATCAGGGCGTCCACCACCTGGCCGTCCGAGAAGTGCGCGGTACGCCGGGAGGCGGGCAGCGGGATGCCCTCGGCGCCGATGCGGTACTGCGCGGCGGGGCTGTGCGCGTACAGGTACTCGGGATCGGTGTGGCCGGGCACCCTGCCCTGGGGGGCGAGCGGGATGACGGTCATCCGCGCGGGCTCGACGGTCGGCTGGGCCGTGGGGGTCTGGTAGGGGTGCCGTACGCCCATGTAGATCGCGGTACCGAAGGCCACGGCGATGAGGACGACCAGGATCAGCGCCTGCCGGGACAGTCCGCGGCGCACGGGCTGGCGACGCCGTACGGCGGGCGCGTGGTCGGTGATGCGCTCCTGCGCGGAGAACTCCTGGAGGCGGGCAGCACGGACGAACGACTCGTCGAAGACGACGGATCGGTACTCGTCGTCACCACCTCCGGGGCCGCCCTCGGGTGTCCCCTCAGGTGGGTCTCCAGGCCCTCCCATATCTTCAGAGTAGGTCGCGGAGGGCTCGGGTAAACGCCCCGCTGTGCGACAAGTTCTGACAGGTTCTCACCAGGACCGGCCACATCCCGCCGGGCGGTGTCAGGGCGTGCGCGGGACCGCGGACACGGCCGGCTGGGAGTAGTCCGCGGACGCGGAGGGCGTCGCCGAGGTGCCCTGCTCCATCTCGGTCGAGGCGGGCGGCAGCGGCTGGTCCCGGCCGCCGGAGGAGGCGCTGCGGTAGACCGCCGCGAAGGCCAGCGCGACCATGCCGATCCCCATCAGCAGGGCGAGCAGCCAGGCGACGGGGCGGTGCCAGCGGACCTGTTTGCCGTACGTCCCGGAGGCGCCGTAGCGGCGTTCCCATGCCTGAGGGTCCTCGGTGTCGTCCGGGTCGTCGAGGTCCGGATCATGGCCGAAACCTCCGGGGTCGTCGGAGCCGAAGCCGTCGTCGTAGCGCTCGCCCCTGCCGTGGGCGCGGCGGGCGGCCTCGGCCTCGGAGGCCTCGGCTCTCGCCTGGGCGGCGGCCAGGAGGCGTTCCACGGCGGTCGGCTCGTGCACCACGGCCGCCCGTACGAAGGCCTCGTCGAAGACCACGGAGGCGAACTCTTCGTCCGACACCCCGCGGTCGTGGTCGTCGTCGGGCTCCCAGCCGTCAGGGAACGGCGTGCCCCCCACGTCCTCCGGCACGGATCCAGAGTAGACCTGGGGGGTCAATTTGGGCAGACGGTATGGAAATTCATCTGCCGTGTGAGACAGCTCTCGTGCGGCACGGACACCGCGCCCGGGCGCGTGCCCAGCGCATATGCCCAGGCCGCGCGCCCCCTGTCCGTCGGGCGTCAGCGCCGTACGTGACCGTCGCCGGTGACGATGTACTTGGTGCTCGTCAGCTCCGGCAGGCCCATCGGGCCGCGCGCGTGCAGCTTCTGCGTCGAGATGCCGATCTCCGCGCCGAAGCCGAACTGGCCGCCGTCGGTGAAGCGGGTGGAGGCGTTCACGGCGACCGTCGTGGAGTCGACCAGCTGGGTGAACCGGCGTGCGGCCTGCTGGGAGGTGGTGACGATGGCCTCGGTGTGCCCGGAGGTCCACAGCCGGATGTGCTCGACGGCCCTGTCCAGCGAGTCCACGACGGCGGCGGCGATGTCGTAGGAGAGGTACTCGGTCTCCCAGTCCTCGGCCGTGGCCTCCACGAGGGTCGCCTTGGAGTCCTTGGCGTAGGCCATCACGCGCTCGTCGGCGTGGACGGTCACGCCCGCCTCCGCGAGGGCGTCCAGGGCACGCGGCAGGAACTCGGGGGCGATGTCCTGGTGGACCAGGAGGGTCTCGGCGGAGTTGCAGACGCTGACCCGCTGGGCCTTGGAGTTGATCAGGATGTCGATCGCCATGTCGAGGTCGGCGTGCGCGTCGACGTAGACGTGGCAGTTGCCGGTGCCGGTCTCGATCACCGGGACGATGGATTCGGAGACCACCGTCCGGATCAGCGAGGCACCACCGCGCGGGATGAGCACGTCGACCAGGCCCCGGGCGCGCATCAGCTCGCGCACGCTCTCGCGGCTCTCGCCGGGCACCAGCTGAACGGCGTCGGCGGGCAGCCCGGCACCGCCGACGGCGTCGCGCAGGACCCGTACGAGGGCGGTGTTGGACTCGTAGGCGGAGGCCGAGCCGCGCAGCAGGACCGCGTTGCCGGACTTCAGGCACAGGGCGGCGGCGTCCACGGTCACGTTCGGGCGGGCCTCGTAGACAATGCCGACCACTCCGAGCGGGACGCGGACCTGACGCAGGTCGATGCCGTTGGGCAGGGTCGAGCCGCGCACCACCTCGCCGACCGGGTCGGGCAGCGCGACGACGTCCCGCACGTCGGAGGCGATCGCGCGCACCCGCTCGGGGGTGAGCGTGAGCCGGTCGACGATCGACTCGCTGGTGCCGGCCTCGCGGGCCTTGGCGATGTCCTTGGCGTTCGCCTCGACGATCTCGCTCGTACGGACCTCCAGCGCGTCCGCGATGGCGAGCAGCGCGTCGTCCTTCTCGGCCCGCGGCAGCGGGGCGAGGTCGGCGGCGGCGGCCTTGGCACGGTAGGCGGCCTGGGTGACCGGGGACATGGAGTCGTACGGCGAAAGCGTGGTCATGAGGGAAGCGTAGTGCGCCCCGCTCACGGACCCACCGGTCATTCCACACCCCGAGACGGAACCGATAGGCGCCACTCGCCCTCTTTTGCCCCCCACGCACCGCAGCCATCAATTGAGGAACCCCAACGGCGCGCAACCAGGTCCGCGAGAGCGACGCCGGTTCAGGCGCACTAGAAGGGATGGACGCCCACCGGTGACGCCGGCGCGGGACCGTATCCCTCGGAGATGCGCTGGTGATACGTCTGGCGGTCGATGACCTCCAGGCCAACGATCTCCCAGGGCGGGAGCCCCGCGGTCTGCCGGTGCTCGCCCCACAGCCGCAGGGCGACGGCGGCCGCGTCGTGCAGGTCGCGGGCCTCCTCCCAGTACCGGATCTCGGCGTGGTCGTTGGCGTATCTGCTGGTCAGGAGAAAGGGGTGGTCGTGGGCGAGCTGTTCGAGGGCGCGCCGGACCTCCTTCAGCGGGGCCTCCTCGCCGGAGACGCTGAGCGTGACGTGCCACAGGCGCGGGAGGTCCTCGGGCTCGCCCTCGAAACGGTCGCCGGCCGCCACGCTCGTCAGGGCACGCCCCTCGCCGACCGCGCGCGCGGCCGCGCCCGAGGCGCCGCCGGCACCACCGCGGGACGCCGCTGCCCCTGCCCCAGGGCGCACTCGCCTCACGACGGCCTCCTTTACGCGATGACCGAGCCGCACAGCCCGGTCGTGGTCGTGTCCTGCGGAACATGTCCCCGAGACTGTCCCTGAGACAAAGTGGAGCAGGCCGCACGGGCTCGCGGGGCGGTTTTGCGGAACGTCCACCTCAGGGCGACGCTCTTGTCAGGTCGTTCACCCCGTTTTCGGGTGTCACACGCACCGGCCGCGGTCCGGCCCAGGCCGTCAGGGGTGCAGGATCACCAGATCGTCGCGGTGCACGACCTCGCGCTCGTACGCGGGACCGAGCTCGCGGGCCAGCTCCCGGGTGGAGCGGCCGATCAGCCGGGGGATCTCCTTGGCGTCGAAGTTGACCAGCCCGCGGGCCACCGCGCGCCCCTCGCCGTCCCGCAGCTCGACCGGGTCGCCCGCGGTGAACTCGCCCTCCACGGAGGCGATCCCGGCCGGCAGCAGCGACTTGCGGCGCTGCACGACCGCCTGCACGGCACCGTCGTCCAGGGTCAGGGAGCCCTGCGGGGTGGAGGCGTGCTGGAGCCACAGCATGCGGTCGGCGGAGCGCTTGTCGGCGGGGTGGAAGTAGGTGCCGGTGTCGCCGCCGGACAGCGCGTCGGTGGCGTGGATCGCGCTGGTGAGCACGACGGGGATGCCGGCGGCGGCCGCGATCCGGGCGGCCTCGACCTTGGTGACCATGCCCCCGGTGCCGACGCCCGCCTTCCCCGTGCTGCCGATGTCCACGCCCGCCAGTTCGGCCTGCCCGCGCACCTCCGCGATCCGCGAGGTCCCCGGCTTGCTGGGGTCGCCGTCGTAGACGCCGTCCACGTCGGACAGCAGGACGAGCAGGTCGGCGTGGACCAGGTGGGCCACCAGGGCCGCGAGGCGGTCGTTGTCGCCGAAGCGGATCTCGTCGGTGGCGACGGTGTCGTTCTCGTTGACGATCGGCAGGGCGCCCATGGCCAGCAGCTTGTCGAGGGTGCGCGAGGCGTTGCGGTGGTGGGCGCGGCGGCTCATGTCGTCGCTGGTCAGCAGCACCTGGCCGACGCGGACGCCGTAGCGGGCGAAGGAGGCGGTGTAGCGGGCCACGAGCAGGCCCTGGCCGACGCTGGCGGCGGCCTGCTGGCGGGCCAGGTCCTTGGGGCGGCGGCGCAGTCCCAGCGGGGCGAGTCCGGCCGCGATGGCGCCGGAGGAGACCAGGACGATCTCCTTCTCTCCCCCGCTGCGGCTCTTGGCGAGGACGTCGACGAGCGCGTCGACCCGGTCGGCGTCCAGACCGCCGGAGGCGGTGGTCAGCGACGAGGAACCCACCTTGACGACGATCCTGCGAGCCGAGTTCACGGCCTGCCTTGCCCCTGCCACGTTGCTTTCCGTCCCCTCGCACATCGGCTGACCGGCAATTTACGCGAAGGGGGCCGGGTGGTGCGCACCGGTCCATCCCCCGGACACGCCATGTCACCCCGCGCTCACCCGGAGGTCCGGGACACGCGCGTGTCGTCCGGAGGTCGGCGCGCGTTAACCCGATCGTCCGTCTTGCGACGACCTTGGAGTGACCGCAGTGCTCAGACGCCTCCCCCGCCGACGGCCCCCCGCGCAAACCCTCCGCACCGAGACCGCCCGTACGAAATCCCCTCGTACCAAAACCCCCCGTGCGAAGTCTCCCCGCACCAAAACCCCCCGTACGAAACCCCTCCGCACCAGGCCCGCCCGTGAGAAAACCTTCCGCCTCCGGCCGCCCGCCGTACCTCTGCCCCGCCCCCAGACCGTGGTCAGGGCGCTCGTCGTCGCCGTGCTCGCGGGCGCGTTCGTCGCGCAGACCGTCGCGGCGCTGCGGCCGCACATTCCGCTGCTGCTCGCCGCCACGGCCGTCTCGCTGGCCGCCGAGGGCGTCCTGTACCGGTGGCAGCGGGGCGTGGTGTCGTTGTTCGCCAAGTCGCAGGCGGACCTCACCGTGCGGCACGTGCTGCGGGACCTGCTGCTCGTCGTCGGGCTGCTGCGGGTCGGCGAGCAGGACCGGGAGACCGCCTACGCCCCCCTCGTCGCCGGTCTGCTCGCGTTCTACGCGCTGCACTGCGCGATCCAGGCGGCGTCCGTCCTGGTCCGCCGCACCCGCACGCTGCCGGTGGTCACCCGGAACATCGACGCCTCCGCGCTGCGCCTGTCCCCCGCCCCGCCCGCGCTGCTGCGCCGCCCCGGCCCCCGGCTGCTGGCCTTCGGCCTGCCCTCGACCGCCGGTCTGCTGGCCACGGCGGCCACCGGCGAGCCCGTCGGCGCGGCCTTCGGCATCGCCGTCTCGCTCGGGCTCGCCCTGAAGGGCCTGTACGACCTCCTCCTGCGGCTGCTGCCGAGCCGCCGTCCGGCGGGCGAGCAGGAGGTCCTCGACTGGTTCGACGCGTGGCTGGCGGAGTACCGGCCCACCGTCGGGCTGTACTTCTCCGGCGGGGCGTCCTCGGCGTACCAGGCGAACATGTGGCTGGAGCCGCTGGCGGGGCTCCAGGGCCGGCCCCTGATCGTGCTGCGCGAGCGGTTCATGGTGCAGAAGATCGCGGCGACGGACGTACCGATCGTCTGCCTGCCGAAGGTGTCCACCCTGATGCGTCTGGAACAGTCCTCGCTCGAGGTCCTGGTCCACCCGTCGAACTCCGGCAAGACCTCCCAGGTCCTGCGCATCCCCACGCTGAAGCACACCTTCGTCAACCACGGCGAGAGCGACAAGCTCTCCTCGTGCAACCCGTACGCGAAGGCCTACGACGAGGTGTGGGTGGCCGGTCCCGCGGCGCGCGAGCGGTACGCGACGGCCGAGGTGGGCGTCGAGGACAAGGACGTGGTGGAGATCGGCCGCCCGCAGCTGGACGCCGTACGGCCGTACGCGGGCCCGCCGGCCGGTGACCGTACGACGGTGCTGTACGCGCCGACCTGGGAGGGCTGGGACGGCAACCCCGGGAACACGTCGGTGATCGAGGCCGGCGAGAACCTCGTACGGGCGCTGCTCGCCGACCCCGGGGTCCGGCTGCTGTACAAGCCGCATCCGCTGACCGGGTCGGTGGACGCGCGGGCGGGGGCCGCCGACCGGAGGATCCGGGAGCTGATCCGGGCGGCGAACCGTGAGGAGCGGGCGCCGAAGCGGACCGCGCCGGACGCCGAACTCGACCGCCTCACACGCGAGTTGGACCGGCTCACCACGGCCACCTTCCGGGCCTCGGCGGACCAGACCGAGCGGATGCTGCTCCAGGGCGTGCCCGAGCCGGGGCGGGCGGCGGCGGTGGCGCGGGCCACGGCGGCCTGGGAGGAGGCGTACTGGGCCGCGCTGCCCGCGTCCGAGCACCAGATCGTCACCGACGTCCGGCCCGCGCTGTACTCCTGCTTCAACCAGGCCGACCTGCTGGTCAGTGACGTGTCGAGCGTGGTCAGCGACTTCCTGGCGAGCGGCAAGCCGTATGCGGTGGCCAACACCAGCGGCCTGTCCGAGGAGGCGTTCCGCTCGGCCTTCCCCACGGCGGGTGCGGCGTACGTCCTGGCACCGGACGCGGCCGGGGTGCCGGAGCTGCTGGCCGCGGTACGGCATCCCGAGCGGGACGAACTCGCGGGCGCGCGGGCCGAGTTGAAGCGGCACCTGCTCGGTCCCGACGAGCCCGTGTCCCAGGTGCGCTTCGACCGTGCCGTACAGGCCCTGTGCGCGTCGGCGCGGGAGCACCGGGCGCGGATGGCGGACCGGGCGGCGGCGGAGCTGCCCGCTCAGCGCAGGGAAACGGCTCCCGCCACATCCGCTTGAGGAGAACGGCCGGACCGGGCCACCGCCCCACTCGGTCCGGCCGGGAAGGCCGCCGTCAGGCCGCCGCGGCCCGCCCGCCCGGTGTGTTCGCCCGGGTGGACAGCATCCGGCGGGCCTTGCGGCCTGCGCGGCGGAGGAAGATCTCGACCTGGCCCTCCCGGTAGCCGGGGAAGGCGCGGGCCTCGCGGGGTTCGGCGCGGTAGACCGCGTCGGGGATCCCGGCCTCGGCGTCCCGGAAGCGCGGGTAGTCCAGGTAGAGGCGGCGGCCCTTCTTCTCCAGGACGGCCGGTGCCTCCTTCCTGGCCCGGAGGAACTCCACGACCTCCAGGAGGAGGTCGGGCCGCCCGGTGGCCAGCAGGTGCAGCCGCAGGCGCTCGTTGACCCGGAGCCGCCGGGCCACGTCCGCGTTCCAGTAGGCGTCCATGAGGGGCTTGGCCAGTTCGAGCTTGTGCCGCCGGACCTCTTCGCTGTCCTTGAGGAACGGCGGCCCGAACTGGGGAAGCAGCGTGACGAGGAACGGGCGGACCATCAGCACGTCCCGCTTGGGACCCGGCGGGAGCATCTCCGCGAGGAGGGTCATCAGGGCGCGGGCGGAGTCGAACCGCAGGACGTAGCCCCCGGTCCGCGTCACGTGCTTGCCGTCCTCGCGGCCGACCAGGTAGTAGCAGGTGTAGTCGGCGATCACGGAGACGCCGTCCGCCCTCAGATACGCCTCCATCGTGAACAGCGCGTCCTCGCCGGTCCACAGGGACTCGTCGAACCGCATGTGGTGCCGGGTCAGCAGGTCGCGGCGGAACAGCTTCTGCGCGCTCAGCGTGAACTTGATGTTGGAGGAGTAGACGTCGGTGCGCTGGAGCGTCTCGCCCCACATCGACCCCGGCGGCTTGCGGTTGACGCCCTCGACCCTGCCGAGGACGACGTCCGTGCGGTTCTCGTCGGCCATGGCGACCATCCGCGCGAGGGCCTCGGGGCCGAGCCGGTCGTCGGCGTCCAGGAAGAAGACGTACCGCCCGGCGGCCTTGCCGAGTCCGACGTTGCGCGGGCCGCTGGGGCCGCCGGAGTTCTCCTGGCGGATCACCGTGACGGGCATGGGGGCGCGGGCCGCGAACTCCTCCAGGTACTCGCCCGTCCCGTCCGTCGAGCCGTCGTCGACCGCGACGACCTCGATGCGCGCCGGGTCGAGGGTCTGTGCCTCGACGGACGCCAGGCACTCGACCAGGTAGGGCATCGCTTCGTACGCCCCGATGATCACGGTCACATCAGGCTGCGCAACGGTCACTCTGCCCCCTTGTCACGGAGAATTTCCTCCGAAATCCCTCTTCGGCAAGCTGCTAGACGGCCGAGTACGGAAACCGGTTGCTCGGGCGGGACCGGTTCGTGACTCACCTCACGCGCGCTCGCGCACGCGTACTCGTCTCGCGTACGCGTAGTCATACGGAAAAGGGCCCGGTTTTCGAGGATCACTCCTCGACAACCGGGCCCTTCCTGGCACGGACTCCGTCAGGCGCCCACGCCGTCCGCCTCACCGGACGGCCCCGACCCCCGCTGCACGGGCATCGCCTCCGCCAGCTCGCCCTCGGACTCCGCGGCTGCGGCGGCCCGTGACTCCTGGCCGACGTTGCGCGCCTCGGCCTTGATCGCGAGGTTCGCCACCGCGGTGTTGAACTGCTCGATGGAGGTGGGCTCGTCCGGGCCCAGCAGATACCGCTTGAGCTCGCCGCGGTCCGCCGCCAGCGGGTCCTTGGCCGGCTCGCGCACGGCGTCGAGCAGCCCGCCCAGCTCGGCGGCGCTGTTGGACAGGATGGTGGCCGCGCGCACGGCGGTGTTCTGCCGCTTGAACTCCTCCACGCCCAGCTCGGCGGAGTCCGTGACGGCGTACGGCTTGCCGCTCGCGATGAAGTCGGAGACCACCGACGAGATGTCGGAGACCATCGCGTCGGAGACGTTGAAGCAGTCGTACAGCCGCGGCTCGGCGCCGGTGATCACCCGGTGCTCCCATTCCGGGAAGGAACGCCAGTAGGCCTCGTTCCACTCGCCGCGCAGGCGGGCGATCTCCTCGTGCTTCTTCACGTCGACCACGCCGTCGCGGGTGGCCTCGGCCTCGTCGCCCTTGTCGCCGCCGTTGCCCGCCAGCGCGGCGAGCCGGGCCTCGATCCGGGCCAGGTCGGCCTTGGCCCGCTCCTGGACGGCCGTCTCGGCCGTGTAGCGGGCGTCGGCGGCGCGCTCGGCGGTGGCCTTCTCGATCAGCGCGGTGATGCGCCGGTGCGCGGCGTCGGCCTTGGGGAGGACCGTGCCGGTGAAGGGGTGCGGCTTGTAGAGGACGCGGACCGGCGGGTCGGCCTTCAGCAGCTTCTTCACGATGTTCTCGCCGGCCAGCATCAGCGAGGTGTTGCCCGGGTTGCCGTCCCAGCCCTCCCAGGTGGGGGCGTAGAGCACCGTGGGCAGGTCCGCGGCGGGACCGTCCTCGCGGCTGCGGATCGGCGCCAGCTGCGGGCGGCCGACCTCCACGATGTCGTCGTCGCGGACACCTACGTCGGCGATGGCGTACCGGTCGCGGCCCGCGCGGCCGGCGGTCCACACCTCGTCGTAGACCTTGCTGAACGGGTTGACGCTCGCCAGCTTGTCGCTGTCGCCGTGGCCGATGAAGACGTGCTTCATGGTGGGGACGCGCAGCAGGTGGATGTTCTTGCCGACGTTCGCCGCGTACAGCGCGACGCGCACCGTGGACAGGTCCATGTTCATCAGGTGCACCCCTCCGGGCACGCAGATGACGGGGACCGTGGTGGGCGCCAGATTCTGGAGGATGACCCGCTCGCGCAGGATGATCAGCGGCTTGGAGTCCAGCTGCTCCATGGTCTCCAGCCACATGTTGACCTGGTAGGCGGAGTCCTTGGAGCCGGAGAAGTACAGCACCGTCTCGGGCTGGTACTCGCGCAGCCAGCCGTCGACCGCGACCAGCACCTGCTCCGCGTTCGGCGGGATCTTCTTGCCGCGCACGTACGGCATCAGCGCCGCGACGTACAGGGTGCCGACGCCCAGCGTGACGGCGATGCCGATGAAGCCGGCCACGGCCGAGTCCAGCTCGGCGGAGACGAGTATGCCGACCACGGCCGCGAGGTCGAGGTGGAGCATCTTCTCCGCGGAGCGGTTCAGCAGGCCCTGCGGCGGCGCGTCCGGGATGCGGATGCGGGAGGCCAGGTCGACGTTCCGGGTGGCGACCGGCATCCGGCGGCGGTTGCGGATCAGGGTGACCAGCGCGCCGTGCGGGGCCTGGAGGCCGTAGAACGCGATGAAGCAGGCGGTCGCGCCGTAGAAGATCAGGCTGTCGGAGAGCTCCAGACGGGCCAGCAGCAGGATGAGCAGAAGCTGTCTGATCAGGAACCGGATCGACAGCCCGGCGCGCACCTTGCTGAGGCGGTTGATCAGATAGCTGCCCTGGCGGTGCAGATAGTGGTCCGCAAGGTACGTCACGGCGGTCGCGGCCGCGAAGGCAGGAACGCTCGGGACGAGCGCGGCCACCATTATGGCGGGGTACCCCGCCAGCATGAGGACCGCCGCGGCCAGCTCGGCCGCACTGCCCACCCGGGCGACGCGAATGGCGGTGGTTATCACTGAGAACCTGCTCTGGGAGGGGTGCTGGTTGTTAGGACGGAAAAGTCCGGAAAAAGTATTGTGAACGCTTCTGAAAATTTACGGACTCAGGCCCCTGCGAATGCGCCGTGAACGGGCAGCCACAGAGGCCTGAATGGCAGAAGACTATTTGTTTCTGATTATGCCACGCCGTCCTGCCGGTCCAGGACACTGGCCAGTGCCTGCTCGAAGCCGGAGGCCTTTCCGGCGGCCGCCGTCGGGTCCTGCTGGCGGACGTCGATGACGTGTCCGGTCAGCTCGGAAAGCAGCACGTCGAGCGAGGTACGGGCCACGGCCTCGGAGGAGAGCAGGCTGCCCGCGGGCTCCTGGCCGAAGGCCTTGGTGCGCATCGGGGTGGCGGTGCGCTCCGGGTTGATGCAGTTCACCCGGATGCCGTCGCCGGCCCACTCGTCGGACAGGGCCTGGGTGAGGTTCACCATGGCGGCCTTGGTCGAGGAGTAGAGGCTGTACTCGGCGCGACCGCGGGTGTAGCTGCTGGAGGTGTACAGCAGCAACTGGCCCTTGGTCTCGGCGAGGTACTTGTACGACGACCGGGCGATCTGCACCGGGGCCAGGTAGTTGACCTTCAGCGCTTCCTCGATGGTCGCGTTGTCGGTCTCCGCCAGCTTGCCGATGCGCAGGACGCCCGCCGTGTTGACGACGTAGTCGATGCGCCCGGTCTCGGCGTACGCCTTGGAGAGCGCGTCGTCGACCTCCTCCGGGTTCTCGACGTGGGTGCCGGTGGTGGAGCGGCCCAGCGCGTAGACCTTCGAGCCGTAGGCCTCGGCGACTTCGCAGATGTCCTTGCCGATGCCGTACGAGCCGCCGAAGACGACGATCGTCTTGCCGGTCAGCAGCTCGCGGTAGGCCTCCTCGGAGACCTGCTCGGGCGCGGCGGTCGAGGCGAGCTGGAACAGCTTGTCGGCGATGAAGACGTCGACGGGCTGAGTGACCTTCATGTTGTACTCGTCGCCCGCGACGACGTGGATCGGCACGTCGGGCAGGTACTTGAGCACGACCGAACAGTCGTCCGTGGCCTGGAAGTTGGGGTCGCCGGCGGCGACCTGGTAGGCCCGCTTGATCGTCGACAGCTTGAACGCCTGCGGGGTCTGGCCGCGGCGCAGCCGGGAACGGTCGGGGATCTCGGTGATGAACTCGCCGTCCTCGCCGTGCGTCCGGGTCACGATGATGGTGTCCGCGGACGGGATGGCGACGTCGACCGCCTGGAAGCGCTCCAGGGCCGTGACGCAGTCGTCGATGACGCGCTGCGAGAGCAGGGGGCGTACGGCGTCGTGGAAGAGGACGTTCAGGTCCTCGCCGTCGGCCAGCCCCTCGCCCAGGGCCTCGATGGCACGCTCGGTGGTCTCGTTACGGGTGGAGCCCCCCTCGATGATCCTCTTGACCTTCTGGAACCCGGCCTTGGCGACGATCTTCTCGACGTCGGGCACGTATCCCGGCGCCATCAGCACGATGATGTCGTCGATCGAGTCCGCCTTCTCGAAGGTGGTCAGGGTGTGCTCGATGACTGCCTTGCCGGCGATCTTCAGCAGCTGCTTGGGGATCGACAGACCCACCCGCTGGCCGGTGCCACCGGCCAGGATCACTGCGGTGGTACGGGGCTTGGCTATGTGCTGGGACACAGGTTGACCTACCTTGGGGCGACAGGGAACGTGGAAATGGTCCCACTCTTAGTTACCGCAGTGCAAGGTGAGCGCTGTCCACCGCATATGTGCGCGCAACCTGTCATTCACCTTGCACTCCTGGTGATTGAGGGGAGACACGTTCCTTCGAAGGAGTGGTCGCCCGCGGAATTGCTGTGAGTAACTCCACAGGGTGTTCGACATTGCTGAGAGTGACGTTCGGGCCGTCAGCGCCTTCGCAGCCTCCTCAGACAGCGGTGTCCGAGCACCTTCACGAGGTCCTTCGAGGGCGTCTGGTGAACGGCGCGCGCCCTGGCCGGCGCGGAGTGCCGCACCGGCGCCGCGGCCGCCGCGGCGAGTGCTCCGTACAGCGCCTGAGCGGCCACCTCAGGGGCGATGAGCGGCTTCGCGGGCACCGCCTCCCCGGCCGGTTCCGGTACGGCGGACAGCAGCGCGGGATCGCCGAGCACCCGTACGCCCAGCGCGCCGATGCGCTCCGTCATGTCCGCGCCGATCCCGGCGGCGGCCTCCACGGCCCACCGCGGAGTGCGGATCTTCACGTCGCCGGGACCGGGAGTGCACGCGTTCTTCATATGCATCACGGCGCCGTATCGGACGAGCCGCGAATAGAGCTCCTCCGGTAGTTCATTTCCTCGGAATTCCTTATTAAGATTCCGCAGCATTTCGGTCTCGGCGAGGGTGAGTGAACGGTTCGCCGCGTCCGGAACGGGCTGGAGGAGATGCGCGGGCAGCCCGAGAAGCCGTTCGAAGGTGCGCATGAGACCGTCCCGGTCGCGGTCGTCGACCACGACGACGGTGACCCGGCCGGGGCCGACCACCCGGGCCCAGCGCTCCACCAGCCGGTCGTGCCGGTGGCGGTGCCAGAAGCTGGGGTTGGGCTCCTCGTACGGGGCCTTCCTGAGCATGTGGTCGAGCCAGTTCTCGTAGCCCATGCGCAGACCGTTCTGCACGTACTGCTGCCACTGCGAGGGCATGATCCGCGTCAGGGGGCGCAGGGTGACCAGGACGTGCACGCGGTCGCCGCCGAGCTGCTGGACCACGCGGGCGATCGTCCCGTCGTCCTGGGCGTCGGCGAAGAACTCGCTGCTGATCACCGAGGTGCGCCGGCCGCCGGCGCGCACCTGGTCCAGCAGCTGCTCCCAGTGCCGCTCGGTGGGCCGGGTGTTGCCCATCATCCCCGGCCGGGCGCAGGCGGCCAGGACGGCCTCCATCGGATGCCGGGTGGCGGCCGGGAAGGCGACACCGCGTTCGGCCATCGCCTCCTTCGCCTCGAACAGCGCCCCCTGGATGGAGGTCGTGCCGGTCTTGTGGGGGCCGATGTGCAGCAGGCGGGTGCCGGTGGGCAGCGGAGGGATCCCGGCGTTCACCCCGGCGTCATCGTTCGTACAGTCCGTCTCCATGGTCAAAGGACGGTAAGAGGAGTTCCTGAGACTGACGTGAGAGAGACCTGGGACATGAATAAGTCCCAGGTCTCCGTGGTGCCCGAGGTGCTGCAGGCGCCAGAGGTCCTGAACGGTGGTCAGACGAGCCCGACGCCCGGCCGGCCCGCGTCCACCCGCAGCCGGGCCAGGGTGCTGGGCACGGCCTGCGGTTTGAGGACGGTGTCGACCACCCGGACCTGCGCGTCGATGCGGTCGCGGCGGACGTCGAAGAGGTGGTAGCCGCGGTGGGCGTCGATGAACTTCCAGTGCGGGTTGTCCGGCATCAGCGGGTCCCACTGGCGGTGGAAGGCGTCGAGGTCCTGGTCGCCGTTGCTGGAGATGGAGGTGCCGACGAACTCGGCGCCCACGACCTGGGAGGCCGGGTTCGCGTAGTCCGTCTTCAGGTCGCTGATCATCGTCAGGTGGCGGTCGCCGCTGAGCACGACCGGGTTGCGGACCTCGCGGAACTCGTCCAGGAGCGCGTTGCGTTCGGCCTGGTAGCCGTCCCAGGCGTCGTAGAACCAGAGCTTGCCCTCGCCGATCTGGAGGTCGGTCTCGGCCATCATGATCTGCGAGGCGATGAGGTTCCAGCGGGCGGGTGAACCGTGCAGCCCGTCGAGCAGCCACTGCTTCTGCTCGGCGCCGAGCATGGTGAGCGCGGGGTTCTGGGCGCCGGCCTGGCTGGTGGCCTGGTCGCTGCGGAACTGCCGGGTGTCCAGGACGCTCAGGCGGGCCAGCCGGCCGAAGTCGAGGCGGCGGTGCATGCGGATGTGCGGGCCGTTCGGCACGGCGGTGGCGCGCACCGGCATGTGCTCGTAGTAGGCCTGGTAGGCCGCGGTCAGCCGGGCCACGAAGGCGTCGTGCGGCTGCTTGTCGGGGTCCTGCGGGATATCGCCGGCGAAGTCGTTGTCGACCTCGTGGTCGTCGAAGGTGACCACGAAGGGCGCGTTGGCGTGGATCTCGGCGAGATCGGGGTCCAGCCGGTACTGGGCGTACCGGTTGCGGTACTGGGTGAGGGTGTACGGCTCTCCCGTGCCCTCGTGCCGGCGGATCGCCGTCGCGGAGGGCGCCGACTCGTAGATGTAGTCGCCGACGAACAGCACGACGTCCGGGTCCTGGGCCAGCATGTCGGCGTACGGCGTGAAGTAGCCGTTCTGCCAGTTCTGGCAGGAGGCCAGCGCCACCCGCAGATGGCCGCCGGTGCTGTGCGCCGGCGGCGCGGTGCGGGTGCGGCCGGTGCGGGAGATCTGGCCGCCGGCCCGGAAGCGGTACCAGTAGACACGGCCGGCGCGCAGACCGCGTACGTCGACGTGAACGCTGTGCCCGTATGCGGGCAGGGCCTGGGCGGTGCCCCGGCGGACGACCTTTCTGAACCGTTCGTCCACGGCGACCTCCCACTGCACCGGCACCGCGGCGTCGGGCATGCCGCCGCCGTTGAGCGGGTCCGGGGCCAGGCGCGTCCACAGCACGACCCCGTCGGGCAGCGGGTCGCCGGAGGACACGCCCAGGCCGAAGACACCGTCGGGCAGCGGTGTCTCGGCCGCCCGCGCGCTGTTCGGCAGCCAGAGCTGTGCGGAGGCCGCGGCGCCGACCACGGCGGCACCGGCGGTCAGAAAACGGCGTCGGTCGGGCGATGTTGCTCCGGTCATCAGCAAACTCCCTTGCCTCTCTGGCCTCGTGGACACTGGGAAGCTCACGCCCGCGGACGGACGGTCCGCTGAACCGCAGGCCTCGCGTGCATGACAACTAGGAAGACAACAAAAGACCCGTTGCGGCACAAGAACTCATTCTTGCCGCAACGGGCCTGACAGATGATCAGCCGACGAAGTTCGATCCCAGTCGTGCCGCCGTGCCGTTCACTCCGAGGGCGGAGCTCCCCCAGGAAGTGGTGCCCTTCTCCCCCACGAGGGTGGACGGGATCGGCGAACCGCCCGGCACCACGACGTACTCCGCCCGGGACCGGAAGGCCCACACATACCCGGCGTTCGCGTTCTCCCCGGGCGCGCCGACGGCCACGTCGGCCAGGCCGTCGTGGTTCGCGTCGCCGGTGAACAGGGCCTGGCCGAAGACGTCGCTCTTCTCGGCGGCCCCCGGCACACCGTTGTCGTTCTGTGTGTACACCTGGTGGTACGGACCGGCGCCGGTCAGCCCGCCGGCCCTGCCCTTCAGTACGACGACGGCGCCCGCGTCGGGCCAGGCGTCCCGGTCCGTCGGGGTGCCCAGGTCCTCGCCGGGCACGCCGGTGACCACGTCCGGGTATCCATCGCCGTCGACGTCGGCGAGGTGGATGTCGGTGCCGAAGCGGTCGCCCATCTCGGGCTCGCCGGGCACCCCCGGGCTGGACTGGTTGAGGAACTGCGCCTTCACCCCGTCGGGCCCCTGCGCGGTGCCCGGGATCCAGGCGACCCGCCCGCCCTTGGCGAGATAGGTGTCGAGGTCGCTGTCGTGGCCGTCGATCGTGCGGCCCACGACGATGTCGTCGTAGCCGTCCCGGTTCACGTCCCCGACGTCGAGGTTCTCGCCGCCCTGGAGTCCGGCGCCGTCGATGTCGTAGACCAGGGTGTAGGGCGTGAGTCCGGCGCGCGTGCCGTACCAGTAGACGATCCGGCGGGAGTCGAAGTAGTTCTGGTCGTTCTCCGCGGCGACGACGTCGGTGATGCCGTCGCCGTTGATGTCACCGGCGGCCAGGTCGAGGACGGCGCTGGAGTACTTGTCCGGAACCAGCTGCTCGCCCTTGGCCGAACCGTTCCTGCCGAAAGGGCCCTTGAGGACACGCAGGTCGTGGCCGTTCTGGACGGTCACCAGGTCGGTCGCCCCGTCGCCGTGGACGTCGGCCGCGGTGAGCCGGCCCTGTGTGCCGAGACGGTCCTGGGCGCGCCGGCCGGCGGCCAGGGAGGCGGCGCCGGACAGGCCCCGGGCGCCGCCCCAGACGACCTCCACATAGCCGGAGTCGGTGCCGAAGGAGGTGTCCTCGCCGCCGACGCCGACGACCAGGTCGGTGTATCCGTCCCGGTCCAGGTCGGCCGTGGTGAGCGCGCTGCCGAACCGGTCGCCCTTCTCGGCGGTGCCGGGGACGCCGGTGCTGTTCTGCGTGAGCAGCTTCCGGCTGCCGCCGATCCAGCCGGTCCGGCTGCCGTACTGCACGGCGACGTATCCGGCCTGCGCCCTGCCGCCCACGGTCGCCGAGGGCGCCGCGACGGCGAGGTCGGCGTATCCGTCGCCGTTGAAGTCGTCCTGGATCCTGGTGGCCGAAGGGGCCGAAGGAGCCGAAGGAGCCGAAGGAGCCGAAGGAGCCGAAGGAGCCGAAGGAGCCGAAGGGGCCGAAGGAGCCGAAGGAGCCGAAGGAGCCGAAGGAGCTGATGGGGCCGAAGGAGCCGAGGGAGCCGCCTGGGCCGTCGGCAGGGCGAGGCCGGTGGCGGTGAGGAGGGCGAGTGCGACGACGAGGGTACGTCTCATGGGCTCGACTCCGGGAAAGTAAGGGGCGGTTGACCAGAGAAGAGGTCAACCGC
Source organism: Streptomyces lincolnensis (assembly GCF_021173675.1). Classification (GTDB taxonomy): domain Bacteria; phylum Actinomycetota; class Actinomycetes; order Streptomycetales; family Streptomycetaceae; genus Streptomyces; species Streptomyces lincolnensis_B. The sequence continues at coordinate 596,760 of NZ_JAIHON010000005.1, forward strand.
CCCTCCCTGCTGCCCCGTACGACTCACCGCACGGACAGAGGGTTGTCCCGCCGTATGCCCGGACTCTCCCCGGAGTTCACTCCGGACCGGAGGTGCGCTCTAGAACGGCTCGAAATCGTCGAACTCCTGGGACGCCTCGTCCCGTTCGGCCTGCTTGTCCCGGCGGCGCTGGGCCGCGGGGCGGGGTGCCTCGAAGCGGTGGTCCTCGCCGCGGCGGCCGAGCATCTCGGCGCCGGCCATGACCGTCGGCTCCCAGTCGAAGACGACGGCGTTGTCCTCGGGGCCGATGGCGACGCCGTCGCCCGAGCGGGCGCCCGCCTTCATCAACTCCTCTTCCACACCGAGGCGGTTGAGGCGGTCGGCGAGGTAGCCGACGGCCTCGTCGTTGCTGAAGTCGGTCTGCCGCACCCAGCGCTCCGGCTTCTCGCCGCGCACCCGGAACAGCCCGTCCTCCTCCTGCGTGACGGAGAAGCCGGCGTCGTCCACGGCCTTGGGCCGGATGACGATCCGGGTCGCCTCCTCCTTGGGCTTGGCGGCCCGCGCCTTGGCGACCACGTCGGCCAGCGCGAACGACAGTTCCTTCAGCCCCATGTGCGCCACCGCGGACACCTCGAAGACGCGGTAGCCGCGCGCCTCCAGATCCGGCCGCACCATCTCGGCGAGGTCCTTGCCGTCCGGGACGTCGATCTTGTTCAGGACGATCATGCGGGGCCGCTTGTCGAGCCCGGCGCCGTACTGCCGCAGCTCCTCCTCGATGACGTCGAGGTCGGAGACCGGGTCGCGCTCGGACTCCAGCGTGGCCGTGTCCAGGACGTGCACGAGGACGCTGCACCGCTCGACGTGGCGCAGGAACTCCAGGCCCAGGCCCTTGCCCTGGCTGGCGCCCGGGATGAGCCCCGGCACGTCGGCGATCGTGTAGACGGTCGAGCCGGCCGTGACCACGCCCAGGTTCGGGACGAGGGTGGTGAAGGGGTAGTCGGCGATCTTCGGCTTGGCGGCACTCAGCACCGAGATCAGCGAGGACTTGCCCGCGCTCGGGTAGCCCACCAGGGCCACGTCGGCGACGGTCTTCAGCTCCAGGACGATGTCCTGGAGATCGCCCGGCACACCGAGCAGCGCGAAGCCGGGGGCCTTGCGACGGGCGGAGGCCAGCGCCGCGTTGCCGAGCCCGCCGCGGCCGCCCTGGGCGGCGACGTACGAGGTGCCGTGCCCGACCAGGTCGGCGAGGACATTGCCAGCCCGGTCCAGGACGACCGTGCCGTCCGGCACCGGCAGGACCAGGTCCTGGCCGTCCTTGCCGGAGCGGTTGCCGCCCTCGCCGGGCTTGCCGTTGGTGGCCTTGCGGTGCGGGGAGTGGTGATAGTCCAGGAGCGTGGTGACGGACTGGTCGACGGTGAGGATGACGTCACCGCCACGCCCACCGTTGCCGCCGTCGGGGCCGCCCAGCGGCTTGAACTTCTCACGGTGGACGGAGGCACAGCCGTGGCCTCCGTTACCCGCGGCGACATGCAGCTCGACGCGGTCCACGAAGGTGGTCATGGGATGTGCCTCCAGTTACGTACGGGATTGTCTTTGTACCAACACGCGAAAGGCGGACCCGCTTCCCACCAGGGAAGTGAGGTCCGCCTCGCGAAAGCTTCCGATCAGGCGACCGGAACGATGTTCACGACCTTGCGGCCACGGTGGGTGCCGAACTCCACCGCACCGGCGTTCAGCGCGAACAGCGTGTCGTCGCCGCCACGGCCGACGCCCGCACCCGGGTGGAAGTGGGTGCCGCGCTGGCGGACCAGGATCTCGCCCGCGTTGACGACCTGACCACCGAAGCGCTTCACGCCGAGGCGCTGAGCGTTGGAGTCACGACCGTTACGGGTGGACGATGCGCCCTTCTTGTGTGCCATCTCTCCTCAGTCCCTTACTTCGCAGCCGCGGGGATCTCAGTGACCTTGATCGCCGTGTACTGCTGGCGGTGGCCCTGACGACGGCGGTAGCCGGTCTTGTTCTTGTAGCGAAGGATGTCGATCTTGACGCCCTTGTGGTGGTCCACGACCTCGGCCTGGACCTTGATGCCGGCCAGCACCCACGGGTCGCTGGTCACAGCGTCGCCGTCGACAACGAGCAGGGTCGAGAGCTCGACCGTGTCGCCAACCTTGGCAGTGGAAATCTTGTCAACCTCAACGATGTCGCCGACAGCAACCTTGTGCTGGCGACCACCGCTGCGCACGATGGCGTACACGCGGATCTCACTCTCTCGCTCGGGGACGGCACCCCCGCAGTCCAGCCGCTCGGCGGAGCAGGCGGCCTCTCCCGGCCGGAAAGCCCGGGAGGAAAAGGTTTACGGGGATGTGGCGTGTCACCTGTGGACACGCCGACGGTCAAGGTTACGGGGCCGCTCAGGTCCGGTCAAACCGAGCCTCAGCCGCCGAGGCTCTCCCGGTACGCCACACAGTCCTCGTAGCGCGGCAGCAGGCCCTGGGCCTCCGCCTCCGCCAGGGTGGGCGCCTGCTCGTCCTTGGCGGACAGCAGCGGGACGACGTCCGCGGGCCACTCGATGCCGAGGGCCGGGTCGAGCGGGTGGACGCCGTGCTCGCGCTCGGGGGCGTAGCCCTCGGAGCACAGGTAGACCACCGTGGCGTCGTCGGTGAGCGCCATGAAGCCGTGCCCGAGACCCTCGGAGAGGTAGACCGCGTGGTGGTCCTGGTCGTCCAGGCGGACGATCTCCCACTGGCCGAAGGTGGGCGAGCCGGTCCGGATGTCCACGATCACGTCGAGGACCGCGCCGCGCACGCACTTGACGTACTTGGCCTGGCTGGGCGGCACGTCCGCGAAGTGGATGCCCCGCAGGGTGCCCCGGCTGGAGACCGACATGTTGGCCTGGGCCAGGCTCAGCCGGTGGCCGACCGCCTCGGCGAACACCGGGGCCTTGAACCACTCGTGGAAGCTGCCGCGGCCGTCGGGGAAGACCTTCGGCTCGTGCACCCAGGCACCGGAGATGGAAAGAGGTCGCATCACAGAGTCCTCAGCTCTTCTTCTGGTTCGTCAGAGCGCGCTTCAGGCGCCCGGCGGCCCGGCGCCACAGCGGACGCGACTGGGCGGGCCTCTTGGGCGCGGCCGCCTTCTTCGCGCCGGGCTTCGCCGGCGCGGTGTGCCGGTCGATCACCCGGGCGGTTCCGTCGGCGGCCACGACCACGTCGACCGGGAGCCGGGTCCACTTTGCCTCACCGCGGGCCGCGGACGGCACACCGATCCGGACCGCCCAGCGCTTGCCGGTCAGCTTCTCCAGCGGCAGCGGGGCGCTCACGGTCCGGCCGTCCAGCACGGCGTCGGCGGGGAACTTGCCCACGTTCTTGCGCTCGAAGCGCAGCTGGACCGGGTCGCCGGAGTCCGCCGCGAGGTGCAGCGGCAGCGGGAGCCGGACGGTGGAGCCCTCGACCACGGCCTCGGCCGGGTCCATCAGGGTCACCGCCTGGCCCTCCAGCTTGCCGGTGTGCTGGTCGACGTCGAGGGAGAGGTTGCCCGGTCCGTCGGTCCAGTACGGCAGGACCAGCCGGCGCGGCTCGCCGGTGAGCGCGGCCATGCGCTGGGCCTCCACGTCCTCGCCGCGCACCGCGCCGAGCCGGGTCTCCTTGCTCCAGCCGCAGGACTTGATGCGCAGGTGGAGGTCCCAGATGCCCTTGCCGAGCGGCTTGCCCGCCGCCGCGGTCTCCGGGTCGAGGACCGCGCGGGCGGTGATCCGGAGCCGGAAGGTGCCGTCCTCGGCCTCCACGCGGTGCAGTTCGCAGTCGACCGGGAGGTAGTACTGCGTGGCGTCCTCGCGGTGCCGGGCCACCAGGTCCACGTCGCTCTTGCCGACGGGGGCGTCCAGGGTGATCTTCTGGTCGGCCAGCGCCTTCAGTGCCTCCTCCGAGAGCGGCAGGTCGAGCAGGTCGCGCTCGCCCTCCCGGCGGAAGGTCATCGGCTCGCCGTCTACCTGGTACTCGGAGGTGAAGCCGACGGTCAGCGCGCCCTTCTCCCAGGCCAGGGAGTCCAGGCTGCCGGTGGGCTTGATCCCGGCCTCCCAGCGGGCGAGGGCGCGGATGTCCTCGTAGTGGTCGGCGGCGATGAGCCCGGCCACCACGCGCTGGGTGGGGGCGACCTTGGCGAACACGCCCGGCCCGAAGCGCTCGGTGACGACACCGCGGATCTCGCGGTACAGCTCCTCGGCGTAGTCCTCGGGGAGCTTCAGGAGCCGGTTGCCGCGCAGTCGCTCCACCATCTCGTTGCGCAGCCAGCGGCTGTAGAGCTTGTCGCGGACGGCACCCGGCTCGGTGAGTTCCTCGACCACGTCGAGAGCCTCACGGAGGTTCGTGAAGTAGCCGACCGGGTCGAAGCGCTGGAAGCCGGCGTTGGAGCCGTCGTCCCGGGTGATGTGGTAGTAGCACAGGTAGTCGCCGAGCACGGAGACGTTCTTCGCCCGCAGGTAGGTCTCCACGACGAAGACGTGGTCCTCCAGCCGGCGGCGCCCCTCCTTGAAGCGGATGTCGTGCTCGTTGAGGAACTCCCGCCGGAACATCTTGTGCGGGGTGAGGCTGTCGATCAACGGCGCGTTCGCGACCGTGGCCTTGGGCCGGTTGACCCGGAACAGCTCCTGCGGGACCGGCCGGCCGATCCCGGCCATCTTTCCTACGACGACGTCGGCCTCGTTGGCCTTGCCGTACTCGTACATCCGCTCAAGGGCCTCGTCGCCGAGCCAGTCGTCGTGGTCGACGAACATCACGTACTCGCCTTGGGCGGCCGCGATACCGGTGTTGCGGGGCTTGCCCGACCAGCCGGAGGACTCCTGGTGGATGACGTGGAAGTGCGGGTGCTCGGCCGCGAGCTGGTCCAGGCGGGCCGGGGTCTCGTCGGTGGAGCCGTCGTTGACGAAGAAGACCTCGAACTCGTCGGGGGTGAGGCTCTGCCGCAGCAGGCCCGTGATGCAGTCCTCGACGTACTTGCCGGGGTTGTAGACCGCGATGACGACGCTGACCTTGAGTGTCACGCCGTGTTCTCCTTCGTCTGGACCCGGTGGATCTCCGGGAAGGCCTCGGTGAGGGCCGCGCGCCAGTCGCGCAGCGGCTCGATGCCGGCCTCGGCGAACCGGCCGTGACCGAGGACGCTGTAGGCGGGTCGGGGGGCGGGGCGTACGAACGCCTCGCTGGTGGTGGGGCGGACCCGGTCCGGGTCGGTGCCGAGGAGCGAGAAGATCTCCCGGGTGAAGCCGTACCAGGTGGTCTCGCCGGAGCTGGTGCCGTGGTAGATCCCGGCCGGGGCGGTACCGGCCAGGGCGCCGCGGCCCAGGGCCAGCAGCAGTCCGGCCAGGTCGGCGCTCCAGGTGGGCTGGCCGCGCTGGTCGTCCACGACGTCCAGGGTGTCCTTGACGCCCTCCAGCTTGATCATCGTACGGACGAAGTTGGGGCCGCCCGCGCCGTACAGCCAGGCCGTGCGGACCACGTAGCCGTGCTCCGGCAGCGTCTTCAGGACGGCCTGCTCGCCGGCCAGCTTGGTGCGGCCGTAGGCGCTGCGGGGGGCGGTGGGGGCGTCCTCGGCGTACGGTTCCTCGGCGTCACCGGCGAACACGTAGTCGGTGGAGACATGGAGCAGGACGGCGCCGGTGCGGGCGCAGGCGGCGGCGAGGTGGGCCGGGCCGTCGCCGTTGATGGCGAGCGCCTCGTCCTCCCGGCTCTCGGCGTCGTCGACGGCGGTCCAGGCCGCGCAGTTGACGACGACGGCGGGCCGGTGCCGTTCCAGGGCCTCCTGGACGGCCGCGGGGTCGGTGAGGTCCAGCGCCGCGCGGTCCAACGCGACGGCCTGCTCGCCCTCGGCGGCCAGCACGGCCAGCACGTCCTGGCCGAGCATGCCGCCCGCCCCGGTGACCAGCCAGCCGGTCGGGGCGCTTGCCTGTTCCTGGATCGGGTTCATGCCTTCTTCTCGTCCTCTGTGCAGGATGGCGCGGGTGTGGGGGATGTCGCGGGCCATCACCGGTCACCCGGGGGCACGCGGAGAACGACCAAACGGGCCCGGGGCGAACCCGGGCCCGAGGAGTCGGGGGCGCGTCAGCCGAGGGCCGCGCGCTCCTTCAGCGGTTCCCACCATGCACGGTTGTCGCGGTACCACTGCACCGTTTCCGCCAGACCCTGCTCGAAGCTCTTGCGGGGCTCGTAGCCGAGTTCCTCGCGAATCTTCGTGCAGTCCACCGAGTAGCGGCGGTCGTGGCCCTTGCGGTCGGTGACGTACTCGACGCTGGTCTCCCAGTCGGCGCCGCACGCCTCCAGCAGCAGCCCGGTGAGCTCCTTGTTGGAGAGCTCGGTGCCGCCGCCGATGTTGTAGACCTCGCCGGCGCGGCCCTTGGTGCGGACCAGCTCGATGCCCTGGACGTGGTCGTCGATGTGCAGCCAGTCGCGGACGTTGCCGCCGTCGCCGTACAGCGGGACCTTCTTGCCGTCGAGGAGGTTGGTCACGAAGAGCGGGATGACCTTCTCGGGGAAGTGGTGGTGCCCGTAGTTGTTGGAGCAGCGGGTGACGCGCACGTCCAGGCCGTGGGTGCGGTGGTACGACAGCGCGATCAGGTCGCTGGAGGCCTTCGCCGAGGAGTACGGCGAGTTGGGCTCCAGCGGGTGCGTCTCGGGCCAGGAGCCCTCGTCGATCGAGCCGTAGACCTCGTCGGTGGAGATGTGCACGAAGGTCTTGATGCCCGTCCGGTGCGCGGCGTCGATCAGCGTGTGCGTGCCGACCACGTTGGTGCGCACGAACTCCGCGCCACCGTCGATGGAACGGTCGACGTGGGACTCGGCGGCGAAGTGGACGACCTGGTCGTGCTCGGCCATCAGCTTGCCGACCAGCTCCGGGTCGCAGATGTCGCCCTGCACGAAGGCGAAGCCCGGGTGCTCGCGCACCTCGTCGAGGTTGGCCGGGTTGCCCGCGTACGTCAGCTTGTCCAGGACGGTGATCGAGACGTCACCGGGGCCTTCGGGGCCGAGCACGGTACGGACGTAGTGCGAGCCGATGAAACCGGCACCGCCGGTCACCAGGATCCGAGTGGCGGGGGTTGTCATGAAGATATCTGCACCTTGCTGTGATCACCGAGCACGAGCCGGTGGGCCTTGGGGTTACGGGGGGCGGGCGTGACTTCGACATCGCGTCCGATGAGCGAGGCCTCCACCCGGCGCACACCGGTCACGGACGAGCCGCGCAGCACGATCGAGTACTCGATCTCGCTGTCCTCGATCCGGCAGTCCTCCGACACGGACGTGAAGGGGCCGATGTACGCGTCGTTGACCACCGTGCCGGCACCGATGATGGCAGGCCCGACGATACGGCTGCCACTGACCCGCGCGCCCGCCTCGATCCGGACTCGGCCGATGATCTCGCTGGCCTCGTCGACCGTGCCCTCGGTCACCGGCTCCACGGTCTCCAGGACCGACCGGTTGACCTCCAGCATGTCGGTGACGTTGCCGGTGTCCTTCCAGTAGCCGGAGATGGTGGTGGAGCGGACGTCGCGCTTGTCGTCGATCAGCCACTGGATGGCGTGCGTGATCTCCAGCTCGCCGCGCCAGGAGGGCTCGATGGAGCGGACCGCCTCGTGGATGGCCGGGGTGAACAGGTAGACACCGACCAGCGCGAGGTCACTCTTGGGCTGCTTCGGCTTCTCCTCCAGGCCCACCACCCGGCCTGCGCCGTCGAGTTCGGCGACGCCGAAGGAGGTGGGGTTGGGGACCCGGGTCAGCAGGATCTGGGCGTCGGGCCGCTCCGCGCGGAACTCCTCCACCAGACCGGTGATGCCACCGACGATGAAGTTGTCGCCGAGGTACATGACGAAGTCGTCGTCACCGAGGAAGTCCTGCGCGATGAGGACGGCGTGGGCGAGGCCCAGCGGTGCTTCCTGCGGGATGTAGGTGACCTTGATCCCGAACTGGGAGCCGTCGCCGACCGCCTCGCGGATCTCGTCGGCGGTGTCGCCGACGACGATGCCGACCTCGCTGATCCCGGCGTCCGCGATCGCTTCCAGGCCGTAGAAGAGCACGGGCTTGTTGGCGACCGGCACCAGCTGCTTGGCGGAGGTGTGGGTGATCGGGCGGAGGCGGGTACCCGCTCCCCCGGAGAGCACGAGTGCCTTCACCTGATGTGCCCCAATACTGTCCTATAGGGGGATGTAACCCCGCTGTATGAATTTGCCGACTATCTCGGCTCACATCATAACCGCGACGGCGGAACGTCGATTCACGGATCGTTCGCACATTCGACACCCGTAAGACGGTCTCCAGGCCACCGGGGTTGTAAGCGAAACGCAAAGAATCACGATCCGTGAGAAAAACGTGATCCGCCCCCGGTCCGATGGACCGGGGGCGGATCACGTATGTCACGGCGTGGGGCGTCAGGCCTCGTCCGCCGTGGTCGAGACGGACGGCGCCGACTGCTGCTCGGCCGCCACCGTCTTCTTCGCGGCCGCCTTCTTGGCGGTCGTCTTCTTCGCGGCGGTCTTCTTCGCCGCTGTCTTCTTGGCCGCCGTCTTCTTGGTGGCGGCCTTCTTCGCCGTGGCCTTCTTGGCCGTCTTGCGGGCCGTCTTCTTGGCCGGAACCGCGTCCTCGGCGGGCGCCTCGGCGGCCGGGGCCTCGTCGGCGGTGGCCGCGGGGACGACCACGACGGCCGCCTCCTCGGGCGCGGTGGGCGCGGTGGCCTTGCGCACGGCGCGACGCCTCGGGCGAGCCGGGGCGGCGCTCTCGGCGGGCGCCTCGGCCGGGGTCTCCGGCTGCGGCTCCGGAGCCTGCTCGGCCTGCGGCTCGGCGGCCGGCGCGGTCTCGGCGACCGTCACCACGGCCGCCTCGGCACCCGCCGGGGAACCGGCCGGCGCGGAGACCTTGCGGGTGGCCCGACGGCGCGTACGGCCCTTGGGGGCCGCCTCCTCGGCGGCCGGGGCCTCGACCACCGGGTCCTCGGCGGCGACGGGCTCGGCCTGGGCGACCGCGGCCGGCTCCGGCTGGACCGGACGGGTGATCTCGTCCTCGGCCGTCACGTCCTGAGCCGTGGGAACCTCGGCCGGGGCCTCGGCCTGCGCCTCCTCGCGCCTGGCGGCGCGCTTGTCCGCACGCCGCTCGTCGCGCTTGTCGTCACGGCGGTCCTCGCGCTTGTCATCACGCTTGTCGTCGCGCCGGTCCTCCCGGTTCGGAGCCCCTGCCGGGGCGGACGCCCGACGGCTCGCCCGGCGCCGGGTACGGCCACGGCCGGCCGCGGCCTCCGCCTCGGCGACGCTGCTGTACAGCTCCTCGTCGGGCACGAAGTCGGGCTCGGCGAGCGCCATGGGCTCGGCGACCTCGGCGGCCACTTCCTCCGCGGTCTCCTCGACGGCCTCGGCGCTCTCCACTGCCGCCTCGTGCTCGTGGACATGCCCGTCGCCGCCGCGGCCGCGCTTGCGCCGCTTGCCACCGCCTCCGGCGGAGGACGGCTGCTCCATGTGGACGATGACACCGCGGCCGTTGCAGTGGACGCAGGTCTCGGAGAAGGACTCCAGCAGGCCCTGGCCGACCCGCTTACGGGTCATCTGGACCAGGCCCAGCGAGGTGACCTCGGCGACCTGGTGCTTGGTCCGGTCCCGGCCCAGGCACTCCAGCAGGCGCCGCAGCACCAGGTCCCGGTTGGACTCCAGCACCATGTCGATGAAGTCGATGACGATGATGCCGCCGAGGTCGCGCAGCCGCAGCTGACGCACGATCTCCTCGGCCGCCTCCAGGTTGTTCCTGGTGACCGTCTCCTCCAGGTTGCCGCCCTGGCCGGTGAACTTGCCGGTGTTGACGTCGACGACGACCATCGCCTCGGTCCGGTCGATCACCAGCGAACCGCCGCTGGGCAGCCAGACCTTGCGGTCCAGCGCCTTGGCGAGCTGCTCGTCGATCCGGTAGGTGGCGAAGACGTCGACCTCGGAGGTCCACTTCGACAGCCGGTCGGCCAGATCGGGCGCGACGTGCGAGACGTATCCGTGGATGGTCTCCCAGGCGTCCTCGCCGCTGACGACGACCTTGGTGAAGTCCTCGTTGAAGATGTCGCGGACGACTCGGACGGTCATGTCCGGCTCGCCGTACAGCAGCGTCGGCGCGTTGGAGCTGCCGCCGTTCCGCGACTTCTTCTGGATGTCCTCCCACTGCCCCTGGAGCCGCTCGACGTCACGGCGCAGCTCGTCCTCGCTCGCGCCCTCGGCGGCGGTGCGCACGATGACGCCCGCGTCCTCGGGGACGATCTTCTTGAGGATGGTCTTCAGCCGGGCCCGCTCGGTGTCGGGCAGCTTGCGGCTGATGCCGGTCATGGAGCCCTCGGGGACGTACACGAGGTAGCGGCCCGGCAGGGAGACCTGGCTGGTCAGACGGGCGCCCTTGTGTCCGATCGGGTCCTTGGTGACCTGGACGAGCACCGACTGGCCGGACTTGAGGGCGGACTCGATGCGGCGCGGCCCGTTGGCCATGCCGAGCGCCTCGAAGTTGACCTCACCGGCGTACAGGACGGCGTTGCGGCCCTTGCCGATGTCGATGAAGGCGGCCTCCATCGACGGCAGCACGTTCTGGACCTTGCCCAGGTAGACGTTGCCGACGTAGGAGGTGGACTGCTCCTTGTTGACGTAGTGCTCGACGAGCACGCCGTCCTCCAGGACGCCGATCTGCGTACGGTCGCCGTACTGGCGGACGACCATCACACGCTCGACGGCCTCGCGCCGGGCCAGGAACTCGGCCTCGGTGATGATCGGCACGCGGCGCCGGCCCTGCTCGCGGCCTTCCCGGCGGCGCTGCTTCTTGGCCTCCAGGCGGGTCGAGCCCTTGATGGACTGCACCTCGTCGGACGCCTCGGCAGCCCGGTCCCGGGCGGGCCGGGGCTCGCGGACCTTGACGACCGTGCGCTCGGGGTCGCCGTCGCCGGGCTCGGCGTCGACGGCGGTGTCACCGGCGCGACGGCGACGCCGCCGGCGCCGACGGCTGCTGCTGGATCCGGACCCGCCGGACTCCTCGTGCTCGTCCTCGTCCTCGCCGTCCTCGGCGTCCTCCTCGGCCTGCTCGGCCGTGTCCTCGGCGTCCTGGGCGGTCTGCGCTGCGAACTCGTCGCCGTCGGCCTCCTGGCCCTCGCTCGACTCGCCGTCGGCGGAGTCGCCCCGACGGCGGCGACGGCCGCCCCGGCGGCGACGGCGGCGCGAGCCGGTCTCCTCGGTCTCGTCGTCGGCCGCGTCCTCGGCCTCCTCGGCGTCCTCGGGCTCTTCCTCGACGACGGTCTCGGCGGCGGGCCGGGCCTCGGGCTCCTGCCCGCCCCGGCGCCGGCGCCTGCGGCGCGAGGCACCCTGTTCCTCGGCGAACTCCTCGGTCTCCTCGACCGCTTCCGGCTCTTCGGCCTCTTCCGGCACCGTCACCGCGGCGGCCTCGGCGGCCGCCCGCTCGGGCGTCTGGAACTGCGGCTCGGTGAAGACGGGCGCCTGGAACACGGCCATGGCCGGACGCGCCGGCCGACGCGGGGCGTCGTCGTCCCCGGCGTCCGCGCCACCGGCCGACCGCGCGGGCGCGGCGAACCCGGTGGCGGCCTTGCGCACGGCCCGGCGACGCCGCCGCGGGGCCGCGTCCTCGACGGACGCCTCGGCGGCGGGGGCCTCGGCGGCGGGCGCCGCCGGGGCTTCGGTCTCGGGGGTGCTGGTCACCACGGCCTCCTCGGCCGACTCGGAAGTGACGCCGGCACCGCTCGCCGCGGGCGTCTCGGCGGGCGCGGTCACCCGACGGGTGGCACGCCGACGCGTACGACGCGGAGCGGCGTCCTCGGCCTCGGTCTCGGCGACCTCGGCGGTCCCCGCCGGTACGTCCACCGGCTCACCCGCGTTCTCGGCGGTCCGGGCGGCCTGAGCGGCCTCGACGGTCTCGTCGGCGGCGGCCTGCGGCGCGCCCGTGGGCGCGGTGGCACGACGGGTGGACCGCCGACGCGCACGGCCGGCGGGAGCGGCCTCCTCGGCCGGGGCGGGAGCAGCGGCCTCGACGACGGTCTCGTCAGCCACCTCGGCCTTCTCGGGCTTCTCGGCCGCTTCGGCGGTCTCGGCGGCAGCGGCGGGCGCGGTCACCCGACGGGTGGCACGCCGACGCGTACGACGCGGAGCGGCGTCCTCGGCCTCGCCGATCTCGGGAGTCCCGGCGTTGTCGGCGGGCCCGACAGGCTCGGCCTGCTCACCGGCATCGGCGGCGGCCGTCACGGGCACGACCGTCTCGGCGGTCTCGACCGTCGCGGCCGGTCCGGCGGGCGCGGAAGCGCGGCGCGTGGCCCGCCTGCGCGGACGACCGGCGGGAGCGGCCTCGACGGCCACCGCGGTCTCCTCGGCGTCGGCGGCACTCTCGATGCCCTCGACGCCCTGGTCCTTGTCCTGATCCGCGTCCGTGTCCTCGTCGACGGTCTCGTCGGCGACCGCTTCGGTCACGAGATCCTCGGCGTCGGCGGCCGGTATGGCCGGCGCGACCGTCTCCTCGGGTACGTCGGCGGCGGCGACCGGCGGACCCGCCGGCCGGGAAGCGGCACGGCGCCGACGACGCGGCGGCAGGGTGTCGCTGGGAGTGTTCGGTTCGGAGCCCAATGTGGACTCAGTGGGTTCGGTCGGTTCGAGCATGCGGGCTTTTCTCCCGTCAGGCTCCCGGGCGCCGCGCCTGGTCCGGCGAGAATGCCGGTGACGTCCGCGGCTCGCGCTGTGCGCGGTGCCGCCGTCCGGGGCGCGGGCGCCGCACGGGAGCTCTCTGTGTCCTGTCTCGCCGGTTCCGTACGCCGATTGCGTACGGCCTGGCGAAAGTCTTCTGGTCGGTGCGCTGCCCGACCCAGGTGGCTCCCGAGTACGAGGGCGGCGCTACGACGTCCGTCCCTTCGGAACCTTCCTTACGCCGGCGCCGTCGCGGCGGCAGCGGGAGCGGCCTTCGAGAGGGCCGTCGCTGCCTCGCGGTCGGGCGCGAGCGGGTCGGTCACCGTGCCGGTCTCTTCATCGAACAGCCCCTGCGCCAGCCTGGTCACCGCTGCGGGGACCGGCGGCGCCAGGTCGGCCACGGCGCGGAGACCGGACAGGACGTCGTCGGGTCGTACGGCAGGCGTCACGTGCCGAACAACCAGCCGCAGTATCGCACAGGGCTCGTTGTTCGGCCTATCGGCCTGGGAACTGTGCGTTTCGAGCCGGACGACCGCCGATCGGGCGTCGAAGGTCCGTACGCCGTTCTTGGTGGTGCGCTGGACCTCGACGGTCTCCGCGGTGGTGAACAGCGCCACCGCCCGCTCGGCCTCGGCCGGGTCGACGCCGTCCAGCCTGAGCTCCCACACGGAAGCCGTCAGCCGGTCGGCGAGCCCGGAGGTCCGGGCCTCGACCGCCTCGATGATGTCGAGGCCGGTGGGCATCGACTCGTCGAGCAGGACCCGCAGCTGCTCCGGGTCCCGTGCCTGGGTGAGCGCGATCTCCAGGTACTCCGCCTCACTGCCCGTGCCGGTGGGTGCGGCATTGGCGTACGACACCTTCGGATGCGGCGTGAACCCCGCCGAGTAGGCCATCGGCACCTCGGCGCGGCGCAGCGCGCGCTCGAAGGCGCGCTGGAAGTCACGGTGGCTGGTGAACCGGAGGCGGCCGCGCTTGGTGTAGCGCAGTCGGATGCGCTGCACCGCGGGTGCGGGCGGCGGGCCTTCGGGCTGTCGCTTGCCCAGTGTCGTTCAGTCCTTCGTGAGAGCGGTCGTACTGCTACCAAGAGTACGTGTCTCGCGGCCCGTAGGTTCCCGGTGGGCCACCGGTTCCGGCCGCCGCGGTTCGCCGAGGAGCATCCGCCGGAAGTCTGCGCGGGCCTGCCGTACGGAGTCACGGGCGGTGGCGAGGGCCTGTCGGGTGGCCCGTCCCACGGCGCGCGCGGCCTCGGTGGCGGGGCGCAGCACGGTGTCCCGGATCACGTGGCCGACGGGGGTCAGGACGGTGCGGTACACCCAGCGCACCGGCTCCACGAAGATCCACCGGAAGAGGGTCGCGAGGAACCGTCCGACGGCCAGCGAGATGTGCCCGGCGACCCGCCAGGCGTGCCCGAGGGCGTCCCGGATCTCCCGTCCGACGACGGCGAGGAGGCGTCCGACGGGCGTGAGGATCCAGCGCCACACGGCGAGCGCGGGCAGGACGAGCAGGATCCGGGCGATCCAGTACAGGGCCGTTCCGATGCCGGTGACGATCACGCGCGCGAGCCACGCGACGCCCTTGGCGCACCAGACGACCGCGTGTCCGACGGGCGTGAGGATCCACGCGTACACCCAGGTCGCGGGTACGACGAACAGGTACCGCGCCAGCCAGGCCAGGGCGGTGTACACCCCGAGCCCGACGGCGGCGAGCACCGCGCCGACGCCCCTCAGCACCCACAGGAAGGCGTGCCCCACGGGCGTCAGCAGCCGCGTGTACATCCAGGCCAGCCCGGCCCCGATGCCGCGGGCGATCCAGGCGATGCCGTGGCCGAGGGGGGTCAGGACGGAGCGGTAGAGCCAGACCAGGGGGACGACGACCAGGACGTTCCCGAGCCATCCGAGCGCCCGGCCGACGGGGACGACGACGTACCGCCACAGGGCCACCCAGGGCCAGACGAACAGCGCCCGCCCGATCATCAGCAGGGTCCAGGCCAACGCACGCCCCACCGGCCGCAGCACGGTGTCCCGCAGGAACCGGCCCGCGACGACCAGTGCGTCCCACACCATCCGCACCGGGACGACCAGCACGAGGACGACGATCCGCACGGGGATCCGGATCGCGACGGCGAGACACCCCTCGGGGTTCTGCCGCGGGGGCTGTTCGGGGGTCCGCTTCTCCAGGTCCATATCCGTCTGGACGCCTCAGTCGCCCGTCCGGATCCAGTACCGCAGCTTTCCGCCCCGTTCGTCCTCGAATTCCCCACCACCGGCTTCGATCACCTTGCGGGAACCGGTGTTGGTGGTGTCGCAGGTGACCAGCACACGGTCGATCCCGAGGTCCCGGCAGACGGGCAGGGCCCGGCGGAGCATGGCCGTGGCGTGGCCGCGCCGCCGGGCGGTGGGGCGCACGTCGTAGCCGATGTGGCCGCCGCGCTCCAGGAGGAAGGGGGTGAGGCGGTGCCGGATCGCGAGTCTGCCGAGGAAGGTGTCGTCCTCGACGTACCAGAGGGTCGTCATGGGCACCCAGTCCGGCCGGCGCGGCCGTGCCACCTCGGCGCGCAGCATCGCGACGTAGGCCGCGAACTCCGCCGGGCCCCGCCACTTCTCGCCGTACTGCTCGATCTCCTGGGCGATCAGGGTGTCCGGGTCCGTGCCCGCGGTGGCGAACTCCCCCATCGCTTCGAGGAAGGAGGCGCGGAAGCGGACGTCGGGCGAGGTCAGGCGGGGCATGTCCTCATGATGGCGAGTGGTCGGGTCGCACGGCCACGGCTTTGGTCGCGCAACCACGGTTTGGTCGCACGACCACGGATTTGTCCTGCACGGGGTGGGAACCTCGGCGGGCCGGGCGGTGTACCAGAAGTGACAGGCGGCTCGCGGACGGGCCGCACGGGGACGGTCCGGCCGGAGGTTGGGATGCGGGGGCTTCGACATGAGCGCGATGACGGCCGACGGCGTGGACACGCCCGGCAGGGGCCGTCCGGGCTCCGTTCACCCCGCGCTCGCCGTCAGCAGGCCTGCGATCAGGGCCGTGCGGGTGGGGAGGTGTTCCAGGACGACGTGCTCGTGCCGGGCGTGGGCGCCGTCGCCGACCGCGCCGAGACCGTCGAGGACCGGGCGGCCGAGGGCGGCCACGAAGTTGCCGTCGCTCGCGCCGCCGACGGAGGTCTCGTGGGCGGTCCAGCCCAGCTCGGCGGCGATCGCCTGGGCCTGCTTGAACAGCAGCCGGGAGGCGGGGTTGGGCACCATCGGGGGGCGGGACCAGCCGCCGGCGAGCGTGACCGAGATCCGGGGGTCGGAGGGCCGCAGGGCGGCGAAGGCGGCGTCGACGCGGGCCGTCTCGGCGGGTTCCGCGATCCGGACGTCGATGCCGCAGCGGGCGCGCCCGGCGACGACGTTGCGTCCCGTACCGCCACTGATCACCCCGACGTTGACCGTGGTGCCCAGCTCGGGGTCGCCCCACCCGACCATCCGGGTGACGAGCTCGGCCAGGGCGTGCACGGCGCTCGCGCCCCGCTCCGGGTCGAGCCCGGCGTGCGCCTCCACACCCTCCACCGTCAGCTCGAAGATGCCGCCGCCCTTGCGGCGCGTCTTCAGCGCCCCCTCGGGACCGGCCGACGCCTCGCACACCAGGGTGGCCGCCACGTCCTCGCTCAGCCGCTCGACGTGTGCCTGGGAGGCCGGGCTGCCGATCTCCTCGTCGCCGTTGAGGAACAGGCGTACGGCGGGCCGCGGCAGGTCCAGTTCGCGCAGCAGCCGCAGCGCCCACACCGCCTGCATCAGACCGCACTTCATGTCGAACACGCCCGGCCCGCTCGCCCGGCCGTCCTCGGTGATCCGGAACGGCCGCTCGGCGAGGGTGCCGGCCGGCCACACCGTGTCGTAGTGGCACAGCACCAGGACCGTCTCGGGCGAGGTGCCCTCGTAGAGCAGTTCCAGCATGTCGCCGTGCGGGCCGCCGTCGTGGTGCCGCCGCTCGTCCGGCGGGCCGAGGCGGCGGCGGGCCCACTCCTCGATCGCGGCGAGCCCGGCGGTGAGCAACTCCTTGTCGTCACTGGGGGTTTCCAGCTCGACCAGCATGCGCAGGTCGTCGGTCATGTCGGGCAGGGCGGTGCGGGCCAGGGACTGGACGCGGGACAGGGACACGGGCGGCTCTCCTCGTACGGGTGGGGTCGGTGGTCAGCGGACGGGCGCCCCGGGTCCCAGCGGGATGCCCAGCGCCCACCAGGCGTAGAACAGCAGCGTCCAGGCGACCAGCATGGTCAGGCACAGCGGCAGGGTCAGGGACAGCAGGGTGCCGATGCCGGCCGAGCGGCGGTAGCGCTGGATCACGCCCAGGGTCATGACGAAGTACGCGCTCATCGGGGTCATCGCGTTGGTGCAGGAGTCGGCGATCCGGTAGACCGCCTGCGTCACCTCGGGCGAGATGTCGAGCAGCATGAACATCGGCACGAACACCGGCCCCACCAGGGCCCATTGGGCGGAGCCGCTGGTGACGAGGAGGTTGATGCAGGTGCACACCAGCAGTACGCCGAGGAAGGCCACCGGTCCCGTGATGCCCGCCGACTTCAGCAGGTCGGCGCCCCGGATCGCCATGACCTCGCCGACACCGGTCCACTTGAAGTACGCCAGGAACTGGGAGATCGCGAAGAACAGCACCAGGATCGGCGCCATCTCGCGCAGCCCCTTCGCCATGTGGTCGGGGATGTCCCGGCCGGTGCGCACGGTGCCGACGGCGTGCCCGTACACCGCGCCGACGAGCAGGAACGCCACCGCCAGGACGACCGCGACACCGGTGAGCACCGGCGACTCCACGATGCTGCCGCCCTCGCCCCGCAGCGGCGAGGAGGACGGGATCATCGTCACGACGATCAAGGCGGCGTAGCCGAGGAACGCGAGGCCCGCCCGGCGCAGGCCGCGCCGCTCCTCCTCGCGCAGGGTCAGCAGGTCCGTGCTCGCGCCGTCGCCACCGCCCGGGGCCGCCGGGTCCGCAGCCGCGCCCTCGGGCTCGTCCTCCTCGGGCATCTCGGCCACCCGCCGGGCGATGACCTTCTCGGTGACGACGGTGACGACGACGGCCAGCACGACCGACGATCCCAGGGAGAAGAAGTAGTTGGACAGCGGGGTGACCACATATCCGGGATCGATGGTCTGCGCGGCGGCGGTGGTGAGCCCGGAGAGCACCGCGTCCGTGGGTGTGACCAGCGGACTGGCGTCGTACCCGGCGGACACCGACACGAACGCGACGACCGCGCCCAGCATCGGGCTGCGCCCCACGGCCCGGAAGGCCATCGCGCCGAGCGGCACCAGCACGACGTAGGCGGCGTCGGAGGCGGCGTGCGCGACCATCGCGGTGAAGGCCAGCGTGAAGGTGAGCCAGCGGGCCGGGACACGGGCGACGGCGGCCCGCAGCATCGCGGGCAGCAGTCCGGACCGGTCGGCGACGGCCACGCCCAGCATGACCACGAGGATCGTGCCGAGCGGCGGGAACGTGGCGTAGTTGGTGACCGCGTCGCTGATCATCATCCGCAGGCCCTCGCCGGAGACGAGGCTGTGGACGGTCACGGTCTTGTCGGTGGCGGGGTTCAGCGCCGAGGCACCGGCGGCGGACAACGCCCAGCTGGCGAGGGCCAGGACGACGCTGAGCACGCCGAACAGCCAGAAGGGGTGCGGCAGTCTGTTGCCGAGGCGCTCGATGCGGCCGAGCACCCCGAGCAGTCGGGAGAGCGGTTTCGCGGGGCGGGGTGTGGTGGCGGTCACCTCACCTATTGGCGACCAAGAGACAGGATCATGCAAGTAAAATGCAGATGTCGCTTGTATCGTTCTCATGAATCCGCAGACTGACGGATTCGTTCTGTGGGCATCTATGGGTGAATGGACGACATGACGGCTCTGGACGATGACGACCTCGACCTCGTCGCCGCGCTCCAGCACGCCCCGCGGGCCCCGCTGAGCCTGTTGGCGGAGGTGCTGGGGGTCTCGGCGAGCACCGCGGGGCGCCGGCTGGCCCGGCTGGAGTCGGACCGGCTGCTGCGGGTGATCGGCCAGCTCGACTGGTCCGTGTCCGGCGAGGGCAACCCGTGGCACGTGTGGGTGACGGCGGAACCCGGCCGCGCCCCGGAGGTGGCCCGGCGCCTGGCCGATCTCCCCGAGAGCAGCCATGTGGCGGTCACCGCGGGCCACTCGGACGTCTACTGCGCCGTCCAGCCGGCCCGCCGCGACCGCACCACCGACCTGCTCTCCCGCACGATCCCCGCCACCCCCGGAGTCCGCTCGGCCCGCTCCGAACTCATCCTGTCGGCCACCACCAAGTCCGACTCCTGGCGCCTGCCACGGCTGGCCGAGGGCCAGGTACGACGGCTCACCGAGCACGCGGCCCCCGACCGTGCGGTCGATCCCCCGCCCCACCGCGCCACCCTCACCGACGACGAACTGCGCACTCTGCGCCTGCTCGCCACCGACGCCCGGGCGTCCGCCGCCCAGGTCGCCCGCGAGCTCGGCATCGGCCAGTCCACCGCCTACCGCACCACCCAGTCCCTGCTCCGGCGCGGCCTGCTCCGCCCCCGCGTGGAGATCGAGCCCGGCCTGCTCGGCTACGCCCTGGAGGTCGCCGTCACCCTGACCGTCGCCCCCAGCGCGACGGCCGGACTGGCCCGCTCGCTCGCCCGGCACCCCTCGGCCCGGTACGTGGTCATCACCGCCGGCACCTCCTGCGTGCTCCACCACGGCGTCTTCCGCGACGAGGAGGGCCTCGCGGAGTTCCTCACCCGGGATCTCGCCGACCTGCCCGGCGTGACGTCCTTCGACGTCTGCGTCGTCCTCGACGCGCTGCGCCGCCACTGGCTCGACCGCGACGACGGCCGCCTGGCGGCGCACGACAAGCCGGACGACGCGCATGGCGAGCGGACAGCCGCGCACAACCGGTCGGAAGCCGCGGACGACAAGCCGGAGAACGGAACCGACCCCGCATGACCACCCGCGAGACCGCCATCGCCCGTGCGACCGCCTACTACGACTCCGGCGCCTTCCTCACCGACCTGCGCCGCCGGATCGCGATGCCGACGGAGAGCCAACCGCCCGCCGACACGGCCCGTCTGCACGCCTACCTGAACCACGAACTCGCCCCCGCCGCGAGCCGTTTGGGAGCCGAGGTCCGCGTCCTCGACAACCCGGACCCCGCCGCAGGCCCCTTCCTGCTCGCCCACCGCCACGAGGCGGACGGCCTGCCCACGGTTCTGGTCTACGGCCACGCGGACGTCGTCCCCGGCCAGGACGACCGCTGGCGCGAGGGCCTGTCCCCCTGGCACCTCGTCGTCGAGGGCAACCGCCTCTACGGCCGCGGCACCGCCGACAACAAGGGCCAGCACACGGTCAACCTGGCCGCCCTGGAACAGGTGCTGACCGCGCGCGGCGGCCACCTCGGCTTCAATCTGAAGCTGCTGATCGAGACGGGCGAGGAGTCCGGCTCCCCGGGCCTGCACGAGTTCTGCCGCCGTATGAAGGACGACCTGGCCGCGGACGTCCTGATCGCCTCCGACGGCCCCCGGCTCGCCGCCGACCGCCCCACCCTGTTCCTCGGCTCGCGCGGCGCCGCCAACCTCCGCCTCCGCGTGCCCCTGCGCGAGGGCGCCCACCACTCGGGCAACTGGGGCGGCGCCCTGCGCAACCCGGCGACCGTCCTGGCGTCCGCCCTCGCGACCATGGTCGACGCCCACGGCCGCATCCTCGTGGAGGGCCTACGACCGCCCGCGATCCCCGCGCCGGTCAGGGCGGCGCTCGCCGACCTCACCGTCGGCGGCGGCCCGGACGATCCCGACGTCGACACCGACTGGGGTGAGGCGGACCTCACGCCCGCCGAGCGCGTCTTCGCCTGGAACACCCTGGAGGTCCTGGCCCTGTCCGCCGGGGACCCGGCCAAGCCGGTGGGCGCGATACCCGGCAGGGCGCATGCGGACGTCCAGCTCCGTTTCGTCGTAGGCACGGACTGGGAGCGCCTGGCGGAGATCGTCCGGGCCCATCTGGACGCCCACGGCCTGCCCATGGTCGAGGTCGAGGTGCTCCAGGCGGTGCCCGCGACCCGGCTGAGCCCCGACTCCCCCTGGGTGCGCTGGGCCGCGGAGTCCCTCCACCGCACCACCGGCAAGACCCCGGCGATCCTCCCCAACCTCGGCGGCACCCTCCCCAACGACGCCTTCGCGGAGATCCTCGGCCTGCCCACGGTCTGGGTGCCCCACTCCCACCCGTCCTGCGCCCAGCACGCGCCCGACGAACACCTGCTGGGCCCGGTGGCCCGGGAATCCCTGGCCGTCATGGCGGGACTCTTCTGGGACCTCGGGGAAAGCCGGGGCACTATGGGCGCATGATTACGCTCACGAAGGAAGACGGCCCGGCCGACCTGGACGGCGTGACGCACCTGGCCATCGGGGTCTCCTGGGACCCCACGGCCGGCGCCAGCGGCGGAGTGCTGGGCAAGCTGCGCCGCAAGACCGGCACCGACCTCGACCTGATCGCCATCGCCATGCACGACGGGGACCCGGTCCGCCTCGCGGGCCTGGACTCCCTCGACCCCATCGGCAACGGCTCCCTCCTGCACAGCGGCGACAACCAGACCGGGCACGGCGACGGCGACGACGAGACCGTCACCGTCGAGTTCGCCAAGATCCCGCCGCACATCACCTCGATCGTCTTCGTCGCCGCCGCCTACAAGAAGGGCAGCTCCTTCCAGAAGGCCCGCAACATCAGCTTCAAGGTCTACGACGCCACCGGCGGCAGCACCCAGCAGGTCGCCGACATCTGGCCCTCCATGCTCACCTCGGACAACGGCTGCGCCGTGGCCAAGGCAGTCCGGTCCGGCAGCATCTGGAAGCTCCAGGTCATCAACGACACCGGCAAGATCAAGCAGGGCGACCAGCTGGCCCTGATGCGCTTCGCCGCCAGCAAGTAGCCGCCGGCCGGGGCCCCTCGGGACGTACGCCGCGGGTGCGGTGCGTCTGGCACAGCACGACTCAGGCGCAGCACGACTGACGCGCAGTCCGCCTCAGGTGCAGTACGACTCCAGGGTGCCCCGCCGCCGGACATCGAGCGTCGCGCAGTGGAACGATCCGCCGAACGGCGCGTAGTGCAGCAGATCGCAGGGGATCGGCTCGAAACCCCACCTCTCCAGCGCGCGCAGCATCCCCGTGTGATGCCGCTCCGCGATCACCCGCTTCTCGTCGATCATCAGCACGTTCAGGCTGAGCCACTTGCCGCACATCGACGTCACCCTGAGCAGCGGCTCGTCGATCGGGTCGGGCTCCGGCGCGACCAGGATGTCCCACGAGTCCAGCGCCTCGGGCAGCCGGTCGGGATCGACGTACTCGGGATTGATCAGCGCCTTGCCGGGCCCGAGCGGCAGGAACGTGGTGTCGATGTGCATCGGCGTCTGGCAGCCGCTCTCGATCTCGTGGACGCGGTAGCCGGGTCCCAGATGGCGGCGCAGCCACTCGATGCCCATCCGGTTGGTGACATTGCTCGGCGTCACGAACAGATCGCGCCCCGCGCGCACGAAGTCCGCCGCGTCGAACACCGGCTCGAACTCGGTGAGGATGCGGCGCACCGGCTCGCCCTCACCCGAGACCCGGAAGTCCGTCTCGAACAGCTCCTCGGTGAGCTGCGGCTTCGGCGCCGACGTCCAGCGGGCCCCGCGCCGGAAGTAGTCCTTCAGGATCCGGCGGTAGGAGTGGGTCTCGAAATACCGGCACGGCCACGCCATCGGCGTCTCGATGATCTCGTCACCGATCACGAGCAGACTGTCCCGCGGACAGGTGTTGCAGAACCCCCGCGACGACCAGTCCGGCGTACCGAAACGCCGCCGGTGATTAACCGCGTCGGGCCGCACGACCGTGACCCCGAGCCCCTCCAGCAGCGCGACGAACCCGTCCAGCTCCTGCTGCGCCCGCTCGATCAGCAGCCGCGGATATCTGAAACCCGCGACCATCCCCTGCACCCGCCCCGCCCACACCGGCATGTTGCACGACACCACCGGATGCCTGGACGGAATCGTCGCCCCCTCCAGTCGCCCTACGACGACCTCCTCCAGCGGATCCCACTCGTTGTGCGAACTGACGGGCGCCACAAGGGATTCCGCACGCCTGTCGGTCACGCCACTCTGCACCACCGTCATGCCCAGCCACTCCCGATCACCGTGACCACCACGACCCGGGCAGCCCTCGCCCCCTGCCCACGCGTCAGCTACCACGTCCCACGAAACGCGCCCCCCAAACCAGCGGCCCCGCGGCGACCCGGCCGGATACCGATGAGTTCTGGAGCCCGACGGGGTCTGCCTCAGCGGAAGGGAAAACCGCGCACGAGCTCTGTAAGGGGAACCATGACCACCCACGCACTACCGCCCGTCGTCGACGCCGCGACCTGGGAACAGCGGCTCGAGGCCCTGCGTACCCGGGAGAAGGCGGCCACGCGGGAGCTCGACGCCATCGCCGCCGAGCGCCGCCGGCTGCCGATGGTCGAGCTGCCCGACTACACCCTGGAGGGCGAGGACGGACCCGTGAGGCTGGCGGACGTCTTCGACGGCAAGCGGCAACTGATCGTCTACAACCACATGTGGACCGACGGCAACGAATGGCAGTGCCCGGGCTGCACGGGGTTCACCTCGCAGTACACCCGCCTGGACTTCCTGGACAACTACGACGCCCGGTTCGTCATCGTCACCCAGGGCCCGATCGAGGAGGCCCTCGCCTACAAGCGGCGGGTCGGCAACCGGATGACGTGGTACTCCACCGCGAACAGCCCTTTCGGGTCCGACGTCGGCGCACCCCCGGACGCGGGATTCGCGGTCAACGTCTTCCTCCGCGACGGCGACACCGTCTACCGCACCTGGCACACCGACGGCCGGGGCACCGAACAGCTCAGCCACACCTTCGCCCTCATCGACCTCCTGCCGTACGGCCGCCAGGAGGAATGGCAGGACTCCCCCGAGGGCTGGCCCAAATCCCCCACCTACAGCCGCTGGTCGACGTCCAAGGACATCGCCGCGCTCTACGGCCCGGGATCCGACGACGGCTGATCCGGCGGCGATCGATCCGACGACGACGCATCCGACGGCGACCGGCGGTCGGGCCGGTTCAGGGCGGGGCGCCCGTGCCGTCAGTCCTCCAGACGGACCGGCATCAGGACCGAGAAGGCGCCCTCGTCGTCGGGCCGGCGGATCGCGATCGGTGCTGTGGGGGCGCCGAACTCCAGGATCAGGCGGTCCCTGGCCCCGGCGGCCAGCGCGTCCAGCAGGAACGCGCGGTTGACGGCGACCCGGTTCGGTTCGCCGTCGCCGTCGCCGTCGGCACCGTCGGCACCGTCGGCGCACAGGGTCACCATGCCCCCGTCCTCCGCCCTGAGCACGCTGAGGTCGGGCGCCCCCACCTCGCCGGAACGGACAGGACCCGTCTCCAGGGCCTTCCGGAAGGCCGCCACCTCGACCAGCGCGCGGCGTCCGCCGGGCACCGGCAGGAGACGGCGGTAGTCGGGAAAGTCGTGGTCGAGGCACTGACCGGCCGCCTGCCTGTCCCCGGCCTCCAGGGACACGCGGTCGCCGTCGACGGAGAGCCGCACGGGCCCCTCGCCGTCCAGCAGCGCCCGCATCGCATCCGCGAGGGGGCCGGGCACGATGACCTGCACGCGACCCCCGTCGTGCCCGGCGACACCGGCCCGCCCGACGGCCATGCGGTACCGGTCGGTGGCCACCACATGGAGGCTCTCGCCCTCGATGTCGAACAGGACCCCACCGAGCATCGGCAGCTCCGGGTCTGAACTCGCCGCGAACCGGACCGTGTCCAGCGCGGCGGCCAACTCGGGCGCGGCGACGGACAGTCGGACGGTGGCGCTGCGGAGCGAGGTCATGACGTTCTCCCTGTGATCGAGTAGTGCTCGGAGCGCGGAGAACTCGCCGCGGGCATCGGACAGCCCCTGCTCAAGACGGCGCAGATGCGCCTCCAGCAGCTTCCGGACCAGATCACTGTCCGCACCGGACCAGCCGGCCAGCACCAGCCGGATGTCCGCCACCGGCATCCCGGCCCGCCGCAACCGGGCCAGCACCCGGGCCTCTTCGAGCTGCCCGGGCTCGTACCACCGATAACCGCTCACCGGATCCACCCAGGCCGGAACCAGCACACCCGCACGGTCGTAGAACCGCAGGGCACTCACCCCCAGACCACTGCCACGGGCCATGTCGCCGATGCTGCGCATGTCGCTCTCCACACCCGGCACTCTGGCCCCTGAACAAGGTCGAGGGTCAACCCCCACCCACACCAACACCCACCGGCACCTCGACATGCGTGCAGCCCCGTTGAGGGGAAAGGCACGTCTGGGTCGGGTTTGTCTACGAGGCGTCGGCGTAGGCGAGGTGGGTGCCACAGACCGTGCAGCGGAAGAGCATGGCGCTCGCGCCCTGCCCCAGGTGGGTCAGGAAGCTCTCCAGCTGCGATGCGTCGTGCCATCCGCCCATCCGCAGGTCGCTCCGAAGCTGGTCGCGTGCCTCGGGGTGGGCGGCGAGTTCGGTGTGTCCGACCTCACCGAGGGTGACATGCTCCAGGATCTCCTCGCCGACCCCGGCGAGCCCGTACGAGTCGGCGAACTCACCCTCAACCGGTACTGCGCTCGCAACAGGATCAGGGTGATAGCGGAATACGGGCAGGGCAGCGCTCACCAGCGAGCCTTCCTGTACCAGAAGGTGACCGCGTTGGCGCGGGTGGCCCGAGCACGGGACACCGACGGCGCCGACCGACGAGAGAGTGAGACACCGACCGCGGACAGTACAGCCGTCACCCCGCCCTCGCCGGCCCCCGCCGGCGCCTCAACCACCCGATCGAGCGGCTCACTCAGCTCAGTGAGCGTGACCGCTGGGCGCCGGCGCCGCGTTCTTGACCGTAAGAGGCAGCAGCTTCTTCCCGGTCGGTCCGATTTGGATAGCCGTGTCCATCTGCGGACACACCCCGCAGTCGAAGCAAGGCGTCCAGCGGCAGTCCTCGACCTCCGTCTCGTCGAGGGCGTCCTGCCAGTCCTCCCAGAGCCAGTCCTTGTCCAGGCCGGAGTCCAGGTGGTCCCAGGGGAGGACTTCCTCGTAGGTCTTCTCGCGGGTCGTGTACCAGTCGACGTCCACGCCGAACGCGGGCAGCGTCTTGTCGGCGCAGGCCATCCAGCGGTCGTAGGAGAAGTGCTCGCGCCAGCCGTCGAAGCGGCCGCCGTCCTCGTAGACGGCCCGGATGACGGCGCCGACGCGGCGGTCGCCGCGGGAGAGGAGGCCCTCGACGATGCCGGGCTTGCCGTCGTGGTAGCGGAAGCCGATGGAGCGGCCGTACTTCTTGTCGCCGCGGATCTTGTCGCGGAGCTTTCCGAGGCGCGCGTCCGTCTCCTCGGCGGAGAGCTGCGGGGCCCACTGGAAGGGGGTGTGGGGCTTGGGGACGAAGCCGCCGATCGACACCGTGCAGCGGATGTCGTTCTGGCCGGAGACCTTGCGGCCCTCGGCGATCACCCGGGTCGCCATGTCCGCGATCTGGAGGACGTCCTCGTCGGTCTCCGTCGGCAGGCCGCACATGAAGTACAGCTTCACCTGGCGCCAGCCGTTGCCGTACGCCGTGGAGACCGTCCTGATCAGGTCCTCTTCCGAGACCATCTTGTTGATGACCTTGCGCATGCGCTCCGAGCCGCCCTCGGGGGCGAAGGTCAGGCCCGAGCGGCGGCCGTTGCGGGTCAGTTCGTTCGCCAGGTCGACGTTGAAGGCGTCCACGCGGGTGGAGGGGAGGGACAGGCCGATCTTGTCCTCCTCGTACCGGTCCGCCAGGCCCTTCGCGATGTCGCCGATCTCCGAGTGGTCCGCCGAGGAGAGCGAGAGGAGGCCGACCTCCTCGAAGCCCGTCGCCTTCAGGCCCTTCTCGACCATCTCGCCGATGCCGGTGATGGAGCGCTCGCGCACCGGGCGGGTGATCATGCCGGCCTGGCAGAAGCGGCAGCCGCGCGTGCAGCCGCGGAAGATCTCCACCGACATGCGCTCGTGGACCGTCTCGGCCAGCGGGACGAGGGGCTGCTTCGGGTACGGCCACTCGTCCAGGTCCATGACCGTGTGCTTGGACACGCGCCACGGAACGCCCGACTTGTTCGGTACGACACGGGCGATACGGCCGTCCGGGAGGTACTCGACGTCGTAGAACGCGGGGATGTAGACGGAGCCGGTCTTCGCCAGGCGGAAGAGGACCTCCTCGCGGCCGCCGGGCTGCCCCTCCGCCTTCCACTCACGGATGATCCGGGTCATGTCGAGCACGGCCTGCTCGCCGTCGCCGATGATCGCCGCGTCGATGAAGTCGGCGATCGGCTCGGGGTTGAAGGCGGCGTGTCCGCCGGCCAGCACGATCGGGTCGTCCGGGCCGCGGTCCTTCGACTCCAGCGGGATGCCCGCCAGGTCCAGCGCCGTCAGCATGTTGGTGTAGCCGAGCTCCGTGGAGAAGGAGAGGCCGAAGACGTCGAAGGCCTTCACCGGCCGGTGGCTGTCCACCGTGAACTGCGGGACGCCGTGCTCCCGCATCAGCGCTTCCAGGTCCGGCCACACGCTGTAGGTGCGTTCGGCGAGGACGCCCTCCTGCTCGTTCAGGACCTCGTAGAGGATCATGACGCCCTGGTTGGGCAGCCCGACCTCGTAGGCGTCGGGGTACATGAGCGCCCAGCGGACGTCGGACGACTCCCACGGCTTGACGGTGGAGTTGAGCTCTCCGCCGACGTACTGGATCGGCTTCTGCACGTGCGGGAGCAGAGCTTCGAGCTGCGGAAACACGGACTCTGCGGCCGCAGCGACTTCGGCAGGCATCTCGCGAACCTTCGTGAGCGGGACTGAACTGACAGGGGTGACCATCAAGACTAACGCGGCCACGGCCACCCCTCGCACGCCCGAAGGGCTCAGAGGTCCGCCGCCGCGTCCTTGACCTCGTCCCAGAACCCGGGCAGCTCGGCCTCCACGGTCGCGGCCCGGTGCTCCTCGCGCCCGTACAGCAGCCCGTACGTGAACGCGCTCTCCCCCGCCGCGTGCGCGACCGCGGACAGCTCGCGCAGGGTCCCGCGGGCCATGACGCTGTCCTGATGCTCACCGAGCAGGTTCTGGAGGGACTTCATGGACTTGACCAGGTCCTTGGCCGGCTTACCGAGGGCCGGACGGGCCGCCTCCGCCGCGTAGCGGGTCCGCTTGGTCTTCTTACGGGCCTCGTGGATGGCGACGTCCCGGTCCGTGCCGGGGTCCAGCTCCAGCGCCTGCCCGACGAGCGCGGACACCTTCGCGAAGTCCTTCTTCACCGCCTCGGGGATCACCTTCCCGGGTTTCTTCCCGGCCGCCTTCAGCAGGGGCGGGTCGGCGAGCAGTGTGTCGAGGGCATCGAGCAGGGCCAGGTAGCGGCGGGAGTCGAGGATCCCGATCAACCGGCCGCTCGCGCCGCCGGTCCGGTCACCCGCCCAGGCGGCCAGCCGCTCGGCGACCGGACCGGAGACCAGCGTGGCGGGCACCTGGTCCAGGGCCGCGGACAGGCGTTCGTTCAGTACCTCGCGATCCCGGTCCACGCCCAGCTCACCGGCCAGCCACTTCAACTCGTCACCGATCGGTTCGGTGATGGCCCGGTCGAGGATCTTGCCGAACGACTTGAAGGTGCTGCGCATCCGGCGGGTGGCGACACGCATGCTGTGCACGGAGTCCTCGACGTTGCGGCGCACGGCCGGGTCGAGTTCGACGATCGCGTCCCGCTGGTCGCGGACGTAGGCGAGGACGTGGTCACCGGCGGTCACCGGGGCACCGGGGGCGGCGGGCCGACGCTTCTTCTCCGGCGCCGTCTCCGCCAGCGCCCGCGCCAGCTTCGACACCGACGTCGAGGGCCGCACCCCCGCCTTGCGCAGGCGTTTCTCCACCTTGTCGAGGAAGGCCGGGTCGCCCCCGTCGGCCAGTTCCACCTCGATCTCGGTCCACTGGGCGCTGCCGCCCTCCCCCGTGAGCCGCTCGGCCCGTACCGCGTCGACGCTCACCTCGGCGAGCAGCCGTCCGTCGCCGTCCACCAGGTCGCGCACGTCCCGGTCCGAGCGCAGCCGCACCACGGGCCGCAGCTCGGCGTCGCGGACGCGGGAGCGGACCAGGCCGGCGAGAGCGCGTGGCACGGTGTCGGAGAGCGGCGCCTGGACCTCGTCCCGCACGCCCGGGGCCACCGGGAACTTCAGATGCCAGCCCGCGTCCGATCCGCCGGTGCGGCGGCGCAGGGTGAGCGCGGACGCGGCGAGGCGTTCGTCGACGGTGTCGTAGTAGGTGGCGTCCAGGTGCGCGACTCCCTTGTCGATCACGGCCGCGACCCCGGCGACGCCGGTCAGGTCCGGCAGCCCGCTCTCGTCGGACTCGTACTTTCGCTCGATCTCGCGCTTGATGTCCGCCATGACCCGAATCTAGTGGGCGAAGGCCCGTTACGGCAGGGGGCACTGTGGATGGCCCCCGGGGAAACCGGGGGCGACCACACGTGCCGTCAGGCCGACATGGGCCGTTGCACCCGGATGGACTGCAACAGCCCCACCGCCACCCAGACCGCGAACATCGACGAGCCTCCGTAGGACACGAACGGCAGCGGCAGGCCCGTGACCGGCATGATCCCGAGGGTCATACCGATGTTCTCGAAGGCCTGGAAGGCGAACCAGGCCACGATCCCGGCGGCGACGATCGTGCCGTAGAGCTCGGTCGTCTCGCGGGCGATGCGGCAGGCGCGCCACAGGACGACGCCGAGCAGCACGATGATCAGGCCCGCGCCGAGGAAGCCGAGTTCCTCGCCCGCGACGGTGAAGACGAAGTCGGTCTGCTGCTCGGGCACGAACTGGCCCGTCGTCTGCGAGCCGTGGAACAGCCCGGCGCCCGTCAGGCCGCCCGAGCCGATGGCGATACGGGCCTGGTTGGTGTTGTAGCCGACGCCGGCCGGGTCGAGGCTGGGGTTGGCGAAGGCCGCGAAGCGGGCGATCTGGTACTCGTCCAGGATGTGCAGCTGCCATACGGCGATGGCGCCGGCCGCGCCCGCGCCGATCAGCCCGAACACCCACCGGTTGGAGGCGCCGGAGGCGAGCAGCACGCCCAGCACGATGATGACCATCACCATGACCGACCCGAGGTCGGGCATCAGCATCACGACCAGCATCGGTACGGCGGCCAGGCCCAGGGCCTGCATCACGGTGCGGTGGTCCGGGTAGGGCTTGTCGCCCGCGTCCACCCGCGCGGCCAGCAGCATCGCCATGCCCAGGATGATCGTGATCTTCACGAACTCGGAGGGCTGGAGCGAGAAGCCGCCGCCGAGCACGATCCAGGAGTGGGCGCCGTTGACGGTCGAGCCGAGCGGGGTCAGCACCAGCAGGATCAGGAACACCGAGGCGCCGTAGAGGATCGGGACGGCGGTGCGCAGGGTGCGGTGGCCGAGCCAGACCGTGCCGATCATCAGGGCGAGTCCGATGCCGGTGTTCATCAGGTGCCGGATCAGGAAGTAGTACGGGTCGCCCTGGTTGATCTCGGTGCGGTTGCGGGTGGCCGAGAAGACCAGGACCGAGCCGATCAGTGACAGGGCGACGGCCGAGAGCAGTATCGGCCAGTCCAGCCGGCGGGCCACGGAGTCCCGGGCGAACAGCCTGGTCCAGCCCGCCCGTTGCGGCCCGTATCCGGAGACCTGGAAGCTGTTGACGCCGGTCATGCGAGCGTCCTCCGGCTTCCCCGGGTCCGGTGTCGCCGGCGCGCGTTCCGGTTGCCCCCGGCGGCTGTCGGCACCGTGGCGGCCAGTTGCTGGGTGTCCGGCTCCTCCGTGCCCTTCTGGCTGATCCGCTGCTCCTTGGCCGGGTCCTTGGAGACCTTCGGAGACGTGATCGAACCGTCCGGCTTGATCTTCGGCAGGCTCTTCTCCGGGGTGGGAAGCAGCGCGTTCCTGGGGTTGATCGTGCCGTCCTCGGAGACGCCGTACAGCGCGTTGTAGATCTTGCGCACGGCGGGGCCCGAGGCGCCGGAGCCCGTACCGCCCTGGGAGATGGTCATGACGACCGTGTAGTCCTTGGTGTAGGTGGCGAACCAGGAGGTGGTCTGCTTGCCGTAGACCTCGGCCGTACCCGTCTTGGCGTGCATCGGGATCTTGTCCTGCGGCCAGCCGCCGAACCGCCAGGCGGCCGAACCGCGGGTCACGACTCCCGCGAGGGCGTCGTTTATCTCGGCGAGCGTCTGCTTGGAGTCCGGCAGCTTGCCGTGCGACTTGGGCGCGATCGCCTGGACCTGCTTGCCGTCGGCGCTCACGATCGCCTTGCCGACGGTCGGGTCGTAGAGGGTGCCGCCGTTGGCGATGGCCCCGTAGATCGTCGCCATCTGGATCGGCGTGACGAGGGTGTCGCCCTGGCCGATGGAGTAGTTGACGGCGTCACCGGCGCGCATCTTGTTGCCTTCGAGGCAGTTCTCGTACGCGATCTGCTCCGCGTACGAGCCGCCCTTCTTGCCGTACTTGCACCAGGCGTCCTTGTTGGCCTTCCAGTAGTCCTGCTTCCACTGGCGGTCGGGGATGCGGCCGCTGACCTCGTTCGGGAGGTCGATGCCGGTCTCCTTGCCGAGGCCGAACTGGTGGGCGGTCTTGTAGAACCAGTCCTCGGCGTTCTTCTTCGGGGTGGTGCCGCCGTCCCGCTGCCATTCCTGGTGGGCCAGGCGGTAGAAGACGGTGTCGCAGGAGACCTCCAGGGCGCGGCCGAGGTTGATCGGGCCGTACCCCTTGGACTCGAAGTTCTTGAAGACCTGGCCGCCGATGGAGTACGAGCTGGAGCACTCGTAGTTGCCGTCGAAGGGGTAGCCGGCGTTGACCGCGGCCGTGGAGGAGACGACCTTGAAGATCGAGCCGGGGGCGGCCTGGCCCTGGATCGCGCGGTTGAGCAGCGGGTAGTTGGAGTTCTTGCCGGTGAGCCTGGCGTAGTCCTTGGCGGAGATGCCGCCGACCCAGGCGTTCGGGTCGTAGGTCGGGTTCGAGGCCATGGCGACGACCCGGCCGGTCTTGGCCTCCATCACCACGACCGCGCCGGAGTCGGCCTTGTAGTTCTCGCCGGTGTTCTTGTCGAAGGTCTTGCGGGCTTCCTTCATCGCGTCGTTCAGCTCGTACTCGGCGACGCGCTGGACGCGGGCGTCGATGCTGGTGACGAGGTTGGAGCCGGGCTGCGCGGGGTCGGCCTGGGCCTCGCCGATGACGCGGCCGAGGTTGTCGACCTCGTAGCGGGTGACACCGGCCTTGCCGCGCAGTTCCTTGTCGTACTCGCGCTCCAGGCCGGAGCGGCCGACCTGGTCGGAGCGCAGGTAGGGCGAGTCGGTGTCCTGGGCCTTGGTGATCTCCTCGTCGGTGACGGGCGAGAGATAGCCGAGGACCTGGGCGGTGTTGGCCTTGGCGGGGGCTGCGTAGCGGCGGACGGCCTCGGGCTCGGCGGTGATGCCGGGGAACTCCTCGGCGCGCTCGCGGATCTGCAGGGCCTGCTTGGCGGTGGCCTCGTCGGTGATGGGGATGGGCTGGTACGGCGAGCCGTTCCAGCAGGGCTGGGGGGTCTTGGAGTCGCACAGCCGGACCTTCTCCATGACCTCCTTGGGCGTCATGCCCAGGACGCCGGCCAGCTTGGCGAGGACGGCCTTGCCGTCGTCCTTCATCTTCAGCAGGTCGGTGCGGGAGGCGGAGACCACCAGACGGGTCTCGTTGTCCGCCAGGGGTACTCCGCGGGCGTCCAGGATCGAGCCGCGGACGGCGGGCTCGACGACCTGCTGGACGTGGTTGCCGGAGGCCTTCTTGGCGTACTCGTCGCCCTCGCGGATCTGGAGGTACCACAGGCGCCCGCCCAGGGTGCCGAGGAGGGAGAGGACGAGAACCTGGATGACGATGAGCCGGATCTGGACCCGTGGGGTCCTACCGGTCTCGGGGATGTTGGTCACTGCGGCTGCCTCCCCCTCTCAGTGCGTCGACGTGTACGAGGCGCCGGTGTACGTGTCGGTCGTGTGTGCGCGTACGCATGATGAACGGCGGACCTGTGAGCGCGCGTTCCGACGCCACGCCCTCGTTCGGGTGAACTCCAGCGTGTTCACAGCCGCTTGACCCCCTTGATGCGGCCGACGCGCGCGGTGCGGGTGCGGGCCTTGGTCTTCAGGCCGCCGAGTCCACCGCGCTGGCCGCCGATCCTCAGGCCCGTGCCGGAGGAGAGCCAGCCGGAGGAGATGTCGGTGGCCTTGGCGGCCGTGTTGGTCTCGGCGAGCGGGTCGTTCTCCGCGCGCCGGGCCAGGGCCATGATCCCGGGGACGACGAACGGGGCGAGCAGCAGGTCGTACAGGGCGGCCGTGAACAGCAGGCTGGGCAGGCCGACATGGCGGGCGGCGGTGTCGCCGACGAGGGCGCCGACCCCGGCGTACAGCAGGGTGGAGCCGATGGCGGCGGCGACCACGACGAGCATGGGGCCGGTGGCGGACTTCAGCCGGCCGTTCTCCGGTTTGGCCAGTCCGGCGAGGTAGCCGATCACGCAGAGCACCAGGGCGTAGCGGCCGGCGGCGTGGTCGGCGGGTGGGGCGAGGTCGGCGAGGAGACCCGCGCCGAAGCCGACGAGGGCGCCGCCGACATGGCCGTAGACCAGGGCGAGGCCGAGGACGGTGAGAAGCAGCAGGTCGGGGACGGCGCCCGGCAGGTGCAGGCGGGCGAGGACGCTCACCTGGAGGACCAGGGCGACGACGACCAGGGAGGTGGAGAGCAGGATCCGGTTGACGCGCATGGCTTACAGCTCCTACTGCTCTTCTTGGATCTGACCGTCGACCGGGGCGGACGGCGTGACGGTCACCGTCACGGTCGGCCTCGGGGTCGGCTGCGGCTTGGCGGGAAGCACCGTGTCGCGCGGGTCCTTCTTCGGGGCCTGGACGACCACGCCGACGATGTCGAGCTTGGTGAAGCTGACGTACGGCGTGACGTAGAGGGTGCGGGTGAGGCCGCCGCCGGAGGGGTCGACGCGGGAGACCACGCCGACGGGCACGCCGGGGACGAAGGGCTTGTCGGCCTGGGAGCCGAAGGTGACCAGACGGTCGCCCTTCTTGATCTCGGCCTTGCCGTTGAGGAGTTCGACGCGCAGCGGGCGGTCGCCCTGTCCGGAGGCGAAGCCGAGTTCGTCGCTGGCCTCCATGCGGGTGCCGACGGTGAAGTCGGGGTCGTTGGCGAGGAGCACGGTGGCGGTGTCCGGGCCGACGGTCGTGACCCGGCCGACGAGCCCGTCGCCGTTGAGGACGGTCATGTCGCGCCGGATGCCGTCGTTGGCGCCGACGTCGACGGTGATGGTCCAGGAGAAGCCCTGGGCCGCTCCTATGGCGATGACCTGGGCGCCCTTGATGCCGTACTGGCCCTGGCCGGCGATCTTCAGCATCTTGTCGAGCTGGGCGAGGCGGCTGCGGTTGCGGTCGTCGCTGCCGAGCTTCGCCTTGAGGGCCGCGTTCTCCTTCTCCATCTCGGCGAGACGGTCGTGGCGTTCGCCGGAGTCACGGATGGCGGAGACGGCGTTGCCGACCGGGTCGACCGCGGTCGACACGCCGTCCTCGATCGGGCCGAAGACGGCGGCCGCGGCCTGGCGGGCACCGTCGACCGGTGAGTCCTCCCCGCCACGGATGTCCACCGTGATCAGCGCGAACGCGACGGCGACCAGCAGCACCAGGAGCAGCCGGCTCTCTCGTGTGTCCCTCACGTGCGGCGGCCGTGCCCTTCCTCATAGGAATTCGTGTGCAGTGTTCAGGTTTCGTGGTGTGTGGGGGCGAGCTTATGCCTCTATATCAACGATCCGCCGCACGAGAGGAGATCATCTCGTACGGCGGAATCGCGATGCCACGTCATCTGCGCGGCTGGGCGTCCAGTACCTGCTGGAGGGCCTCGAACTCCTCGACGCACTTGCCGGAGCCGAGCGCCACGCTGTCCAGGGGGTCCTCGGCGATGTGGATCGGCATGCCGGTCTCCCGGCGCAGCCGCTCGTCGAGACCGCGGAGCAGGGCGCCGCCGCCCGTCAGGACGATGCCGCGGTCCATGATGTCGCCGGACAGCTCCGGCGGGCACTTGTCGAGGGTCGTCTTGACCGCGTCGACGATGGCGTTGACGGGTTCCTCGATCGCCTTGCGGACTTCGGCGGCCGAGATGACGACGGTCTTGGGCAGCCCGGAGACGAGGTCCCGGCCGCGGATTTCGGTGTGTTCGTCAGCGTCGAGGTCGTACGCCGAACCGATCGTGATCTTGATCTGCTCGGCCGTCCGCTCACCCAGCAGAAGGGAGTACTCCTTCTTGATGTGCTGGATGATCGCGTTGTCCAGCTCGTCGCCCGCGACCCGGATGGACTGGGCGGTGACGATGCCGCCGAGGGAGATGACCGCGACCTCCGTGGTGCCGCCGCCGATGTCCACCACCATGTTGCCCGTGGCCTCGTGGACCGGCAGGCCGGAGCCGATGGCCGCGGCCATGGGCTCCTCGATGATGTGCACCTGACGGGCGCCGGCCTGGGACGACGCCTCGATGACGGCGCGGCGCTCGACGCCCGTGATGCCCGAGGGCACGCAGACGACGACCCGCGGACGAGCCAGATACCGCCGCTTGTGGATCTTCAGGATGAAGTAGCGGAGCATCCGCTCGGTGATCTCGAAGTCGGCGATGACGCCGTCCTTCAGCGGACGTACGGCAACGATGTTGCCGGGCGTGCGCCCGATCATCTTCTTGGCTTCGGCGCCGACCGCGAGGATGCCACCGGTGTTGGTGTTGATCGCGACGACGGACGGCTCGTTGAGTACGATCCCGCGACCCCTGACGTACACCAGCGTGTTGGCGGTCCCGAGGTCGACAGCCATGTCACGGCCGATGAACGACATTGAGTTCCCCATCAGGATTCGACTGGCCTTCCCGGGAGCTTTTGAGGGCATTTCAGGTCGGCGAAGTGGGTGCGGTGACGTGAAGGCTTCCATCGTAGACGCGCCTGCCCGAACACCGCGCGAGGGTCTTCGCCATTGTCAGCAGATGAAGCACCGCCTCGCTTGTGGAGACGGTCCATCGGGGGCACTCGTTCCCCCGATCGCCACGCATATGCCGAAGGACGGCCGAAAGTGCGCGGCCGTCCCAGGTCAGACGGGAGAGCGAGCTGACGCTCCCTCAGAAAAAGCCACGAAACCTACGCACGTCCGGGGAAGAAGATCTTCACCTCGCGCTCGGCGGACTCCTCGGAGTCGGACGCGTGGATCAGGTTCTCGCGGACGATGACGCCGAAGTCGCCCCGGATGGACCCGGGCGCGGCGGCGATCGGGTCGGTCGGGCCGGCGAGCTGCCGCACCCCTTCGATGACCCGCTCGCCCTCCACGATCAGCGCGACGACCGGACCGGAGGCCATGAACTCCACCAGCGGCTCGTAGAAGGGCTTGCCCTTGTGCTCGCCGTAGTGCTGCTCCAGGGTGTCCTGGTCCAGCGTGCGCAGCTCCAGCGCGGTGATCTGCCAGTCGGCCTTGCGCTCGATACGGCTGATGATCTCGCCGGTCAGGCCACGACGGACGGCGTCGGGCTTGAGCAGGACGAGGGTGCGCTGGGTCACGAAGGGCTCCTTCGGATCAAGGGCTGTGCGGGTGAAAGGCTGTGCGGGATTCTCACGACAGACCCTGAGGTTACAGGGCGTGTCGACGCACTTGTCACACAGCGTCAGGTGTAGAGGAGGCGGAGCCGGCCTGGGCGGCGAATCTCGCCTTCGCCTCGTCGATCTTCCGGCCGTAGTGCACCGACGCCCACCACAGCGCCGCGAAGAGCACCCCCATCAGGAACATCGTGGGGACGACGAAGCCGGAGGCGATCAGCGCGACCTGGAGCGCCCAGCCCATGGCGATGCCGCCCGGCCGGGTCACCAGCCCGCACAGCACCAGGCACAGGAACATCGCGATGCCGCTGACCGTCCACACCGTCGACATGGGCAGGTCGGGATCCTTCATCGCGACCAGTCCGGCGAAGCCGATGACGAAGAACTCGCCGATCAGCGTCGAAGCACAGAGCGTACGCATGTATCGGTCCTCAGCCCTTCCCCAGCAGCAGCCGGGCTTCGCCGACGGTGATGACGGAGCCGGTGACGAGCACACCGCCGCCGGTGAACTCGCCCTCCTCCTCGGCGAGCGTGATCGCCTCCTCCAGGGCGTCCGGCAGCCGCGGCTCGACCTGCACCCGCTCCTCGCCGAACACCTCGACGGCGATCGCGGCGAGCTCGTCGGCGTCCATGGCCCGGTGGCTGGAGTTCTGCGTGATCACGACCTCGGCGAAGATCGGCTCGAAGGCCTCAAGGACCCCCCGCACGTTCTTGTCGGCGCTCGCGCCCACCACACCGATCAGCCGGCTGAAGTCGAAGGCCTCCCCGACCGCCTCGGCGGTGGCCCGGGCGCCCGCCGGGTTGTGCGCCGCGTCCAGGACGACGGTCGGGGACCGCCGTACGACCTCCAGACGGCCCGGGGAGGTGACGGCCGCGAAGGCCTTGCGGACCGTGTCGATGTCGAGCGGCTCGGGCCGCTGGGAACCGACGCCGAAGAACGCCTCCACGGCGGCGAGGGCGACCGCGGCGTTGTGCGCCTGGTAGGGGCCGTGCAGCGGGAGGTACACCTCCCCGTACTCCCCGCCGAGCCCGCGCAGCGTGAGCAGCTGTCCGCCGACGGCGACCGTCCGCGCGACCACCCCGAACTCCAGCCCCTCACGGGCCACCGTGGCGTCGACCTCGACGGCCTTCTTCAGCAGCACCTGGGCCGCGTCCACCGGCTGCTGCGCCAGGATGACCGTCGCGTCCTGCTTGACGATGCCGGCCTTCTCGGTGGCGATCTCGGCGAACGTCTCGCCCAGCCGGTCGGTGTGGTCCAGGTCGATGGGGGTGACCACGGCGACATCCCCGTCGATCACATTGGTGGCGTCCCAGGAGCCGCCCATCCCCACCTCCACGACGGCCACGTCGACCGGCGCGTCCGCGAAGGCGGCGTACGCCATGCCCGTCAGCACCTCGAAGAACGACAGCCGGTACTCCTGCTGCGCGTCGACCATCTCGATGTACGGCTTGACGTCCTGGTACGTCTCGATGAAGCGCTCGGCGGAGATCGGCGCCCCGTCCAGGCTGATCCGCTCGGTGATCGACTGCACGTGCGGGGAGGTGTAGCGGCCCGTCCGCAGCTCGAAGGCGCCCAACAGGGCCTCGATCATGCGGGCGGTGGAGGTCTTGCCGTTGGTGCCCGTGATGTGGATCGAGGGGTACGACCGCTGCGGCTCGCCCAGCACGTCCATCAGCGCGGCGATGCGGCTGACCGAGGGCTCCAGCTTGGTCTCGCCCCAGCGGGTGGCGAGCTCCGCCTCGACCCCGCGCAGGGCCCTGTCGATCTCGGGGTCCTCGGGGCGGCCGGGCACGTCCGGCTCCGGCGGGCCGCCCTGGGTGCGCAGGGTGCGGCTGCCGGCCTCGATGACCGCGAGATCGGGGTCGCGGTCGGTCTCGTTCGCGATGATCTCGTCGAAGGGGTCGCTGTCACTCACGGGGTCAGTCTACGGAGGGGGACTGACAGGGTGCCTATGGAGTGGGGTGGCTGGGCTTCGCGGGCGGCTGCGGGTGTGTGGGGGCTGGTCGCGCCCACGCGGCGGAGCCGCAAATCGACACAGCCCCGCGCCCCTGGGTGTGCCGCAGGACCCGGGGTCCAGAAGACCCCGGAGCCCCGCGAGCCCTCACGCCTCAGGCAGCCTGTCCAGCTGGGCCTGGATCCTCGCGATGTCCTCGTCCGCCTTCGCCAGGCGGCCTCGGATCTTCTCCACCACGTTGTCCGGGGCCTTCGCCAGGAACGCCTCGTTGCCGAGCTTGGCGTTCGCCTGGGCCTTCTCCTTCTCCGCTGCCGCGAGGTCCTTCGCGAGGCGCTTGCGCTCGGCCGCCACGTCGATCGTGCCGGAGAGGTCGAGGGCGACCTCGGCGCCGGCGACCGGGAGGGTCGCGGTGGCCGTGAAGTCCTCGCCCTCCGGCTGGAGGCGCAGGAGCTGGCGGATGGCGGCCTCGTGGGGGGCCAGGGCGGTGCCGTCGAGGGTCAGACGGGCCGGGACCTTCTGGCCGTCCTTGAGGCCCTGGTCCTTGCGGAACCGGCGGACCTCGGTGACGACCCGCTGGACCAGCTCGATCTCGAGTTCGGCGTCCTGGTCGCGGAAGCCGCTGTCGGCCGGCCACTCGCCGACGACCAGGGACTCGCCGCCGGTCAGAGTGGTCCACAGGGCGTCCGTCACGAACGGGATGACCGGGTGCAGCAGCCGCAGCGTCACGTCGAGGACCTCGCCGAGGACCCGCCCTGAGACCTTGGCCTGCTCGCCGCCCGCGAAGAACGTCGTCTTCGACAGCTCGACGTACCAGTCGAAGACCTCGTCCCACGCGAAGTGGTAGAGCGCGTCGGCGAGCTTGGCGAACTGGTAGTCGTCGTAGTAGGCGTCGACCTGGGCGACCGTGGTGTTGAGCCGGGAGAGGATCCAGCGGTCCGTCGCCGACATCTCGGAGGCGTCCGGCAGCGGGCCCTCGACCGTGGCGCCGTTCATCAGGGCGAAGCGGGTCGCGTTCCAGATCTTGTTGGTGAAGTTCCGGGAGGCCTTGACCCAGTCCTCGCCGATCGGCACGTCCGCGCCCGGGTTGGCGCCGTTGGCGAGGGTGAAGCGGACGGCGTCGGAGCCGTAGGCGTCCATCCAGACCAGCGGGTCCACCGCGTTGGGGTTCGACTTCGACATCTTCTTGCCGAACTCGTCGCGGACCAGACCGGTCAGCGCGATGGTGTGGAAGGGGGCCTGGCCGTCCATGGCGTAGAGGCCGAACATCATCATCCGGGCGACCCAGAAGAAGATGATGTCGTGGCCGGTGAGCAGGACGTCTGTCGGATAGAACTTCCGCAGGTCCTCGGTCTGTTCGGGCCAGCCGAGCGTGGAGAACGGCCACAGGCCGGAGGAGAACCAGGTGTCCAGGACGTCGGAGTCCTGGGTCCAGCCCTCACCGGTGGGCGGCTCGTCGTCGGGACCGACACAGACGACCTCGCCGTCGGGGCCGTACCAGATCGGGATGCGGTGGCCCCACCACAGCTGGCGCGAGATGCACCAGTCGTGCATGTTGTCGACCCAGTCGAAGTACCGCTTCGACATGTCCTCGGGGTGGATCTTGACGCGGCCGTCGCGGACCGCGTCACCGGCGGCCTTGGCGAGCGGGCCGACCTTGACCCACCACTGGAGGGACAGACGCGGCTCGACCGTGGTCTTGCAGCGCGAGCAGTGGCCCACGGAGTGCATGTAGGGGCGCTTCTCGGCGACGATGCGGCCCTGCTCCTTGAGGGCGCCGACGACGGCCGAGCGGGCCTCGAAGCGGTCCTGGCCGAGGAAGGGGCCGTGGACGGTGATGACGCCGTGCTCGTCCATGATCGTCAGGGACGGCAGGTCGTGGCGGCGGCCGATCTCAAAGTCGTTCGGGTCGTGCGCCGGGGTCACCTTGACCGCGCCGGTGCCGAACTCCGGGTCGACGTGGGTGTCCGCGACGACCGGGATGGTGCGGTCGGTGAGCGGCAGCTTGATCTGCTTGCCGATGAGGTGCTGGTAGCGCTCGTCGTCGGGGTGGACGGCGACGGCCGTGTCACCGAGCATCGTCTCCGCGCGCGTGGTCGCGACGACGAGGCTGTCCTCGCCCTCGCCGTAGCGGATGGAGACCAGCTCGCCCGCGTCCTCCTGGTACTCCACCTCGATGTCCGAGATGGCCGTCAGACAGCGCGGACACCAGTTGATGATGCGCTCGGCGCGGTAGATCAGCTCGTCGTCGTACAGCTTCTTGAAGATGGTGAGGACGGCCTTGGACAGACCCTCGTCCATGGTGAACCGCTCACGGCTCCAGTCGACGCCGTCGCCCAGGCGCCGCATCTGGCCGAGGATCCTGCCGCCGTACTCCTCCTTCCACTGCCAGACGCGCTCGACGAACTCCTCGCGGCCCAGGTCGTGGCGGGACTTGCCCTCCTCGGCGAGCTGCTGCTCGACCTTGTTCTGGGTGGCGATGCCGGCGTGGTCCATGCCCGGCAGCCACAGTGCCTCGTAGCCCTGCATGCGCTTGCGGCGGGTCAGGGCGTCCATGAGCGTGTGCTGGAAGGCGTGCCCGAGGTGGAGGCTGCCCGTGACGTTCGGCGGCGGGATGACGATGGTGTACGGCGGCTTGTCGCTCTTGGCGTCGGCCTCGAAGTAACCCCGCTCCACCCAGCGCTCGTACAGCGGCCCCTCTACGTCGGCCGGCGCGTACTGGGTCGGCAGTTCGGTGTGGGGCGCTGTGGGCTGCTGCTGAGCGTTCTCGGTCACGGGCCCAGTTTAGGGGTGTCACGCGGCAGTCCCGAAACGCCTTTGTTCTTTGACATCCTCCCAGCAATGACCTGCCAGGATTCCTTGTAGCCCTCGGTATCCGACGAAGGCTGGGCCGCCGCGGACGAGGGGTTCAGGGGTTCACGCGTGCGCCCCGTACACGGACGGGGCATAGCAGGCCGGGCTTGGCCTGTCGATGCGTGCTGTGCACCGCAATGTCCTGCGGCAGAGGCCGTGCGAACCTGGTCGGGGAAGGCGCGACTGAGGATGAGGACCGAGGCGTTGTGGTCCGCGTCGTCGGTGTGCCCACACCCTGTGCAGGCGAAAGCGTCCCGGTTGATCCGCGATGCGGGGTCCCAGAGGTTGCAGGCACCACACGTCTGGGATGTCCTGGCCGGTGGCACCAGGACGAGCTCGGATCCGTAGGCCGGGCATTTGTAAGCCAGCTGTCGTCGTCGCTCACCCGGAGTATTGTCGCGGACCGCCCTGTTCAGACCGGCTTTCTGAGAGACATGTGCGCCGGGCTCGGACTGCGTACCCCTCGCGCTGCGCGTCATCTGCTTCACGCGAAGATCTTCAATGGCGACCAGGCCGTGGCTCTTGGCCAGGTCGGTGGTGAGCTTGTGCGTAAAGTCCGATCGGCGACGGGCTTGCCGCGCCTGCCGCTCCGCGATGGCACGGAGTGTGCGCTGTAGCCGGTTGCTGTACTTGCCCCCTCGATGCCTCTTGGCTTCCCGGATCTGCCTTTCTCTGCGTCGTTCCAGCCCTGCCAGCCTCCGCTGCTCGCCTTTGGTCAGCGTCTGAGGCATGAGCCGAGGCTCTGTCTCATCCGAGAGGTACGCCGCCTGCTTCACGCCGAAGTCGACTCCCACCGCCGGTTGCCCGTTCGGCGGCGCGGCGGTCCTGCTCGTATGGACGCCGAAACTGACGTACCAACGTCCAGTCGCATCCCTTCGGATCACCGCATTCTTGATACGGCCGCCAAGGGGACGCGTCAGCCTGAACTTGACCTCTCCAAGCTTGGGGATGCGCACGCAGGCCCACGTGCGGTTCAGCTTGGTCACGCGGACGGCCTGCCCGGGGAAAGGGATCGTCAAGCGCGAGGTGCGCTTCTTGAAGCGAGGGAACGCTGCTGGATGCTCCGGGTTCCAGAAGTTCTGGTAGGCCTGGTCTAGATGCCTGAGCACCTGCTGGGGCACCTGGGAGGGGAGGTCAGCGATCCATTCGAGGTCATGGCGAGCCTGAGTCAGGTAGCCACACTGTTCATCAGCGCGCAGGTTCTTACGCCGTTGCGTGTAGACGTAGAGCCGTTGTTCCAGAGCTACGTTCCATACGGCGCGGCAGGTGTGGCCCCAGTTGCCGAGCCGTTCGGCTTGTTGTGGCGTGGGATGAAGACAGTACTTGCGACCGGCATCAGCTGGGTCCTTGACCTGCCTGCCCGTCCTCTTGACCTTCGCCACCGCCATCCGCTCCCCATCGTCAGGACCCAACTGGCCTCTTGGCCGTGAAATCCATGACAGGCGATCGACTCACACCCGCAGAGGCCGCCGAGCGGCTCGGTATATCCCGAGAGGCCGTGTACGTCCTCAACTCCAGGAAGAGAAACGGGTTTCCGCAGCCCCTCTACGTTGGCCGAACTCCGATGTGGACGCCGGAACAGTTGGACACCTGGCGAGCAACGCACCCCTCGAAGGGTCCCGCAAGGAACGAGCGCCCCGGAGCCCTGGAGCGAAGGGCGCCCGTTGAGTGGCATAACCTCCGCACGCACTTGGCCTTCGCGACGCGACAACGCCATCCGATCCTTACAGCCGACCTGCAGTCCCTCACCGAGGATGCGATGCACACAGCCGCGCAGGAACTCGACGCGGAGATCGAACAGTTCGCGGGCCAGGCCGATCTCATCCAGATCACCGTGAGGTACCCGGCCCGCGTATCCGTCGCGAACCTGGCCAAGCGGCTCAGAGGAGCCGCAAGCCGAGCGCTACGGCAGTCACACGGCATCCGGGGAAATATCTGGTCGAATCCGTACTATGCGACGTCCATCAACGCGCACCAGCCAGCCGGGCTCAGTCGGTACGTCCAACATCTGGAACAGCCCGTCAACAACTAGGCATCAATACACCCCGGGTACCTCGCCCCCTTGTCCCTTCCGTCAAGATGTCCGGAACACATAAGCAACTGGAGGGGAACCCAGTAATGAGCTACAACCAGCCGGGCCCGTACGGCGGGCAGCCCCAGCAGCCCGGACCGTACGGTCAGCAGCCGGGTCCCTACGGCCAGCCGCCGCAGGCTCCGCCCGGCCAGCCCGGCTACGGCTACCCTCAGCAGGCTCCGCCGGCCCAGCCGGGTTACGGCTACCCGCAGCAGCCCGGCCAGGGCGTACCGCCCCAGCCCAACGCCTACGGCCAGCAGCCGCCCTACGGCCAGGCTCCCTACGGGGTCCCGCAGCCGCCGGCGCCCGGCGGGGGCAAGAAGAAGACGGGGATCATCATCGGCG
Organism: Streptomyces lincolnensis; assembly: GCF_021173675.1. Taxonomy (GTDB): domain Bacteria; phylum Actinomycetota; class Actinomycetes; order Streptomycetales; family Streptomycetaceae; genus Streptomyces; species Streptomyces lincolnensis_B. Next base: position 640,284 of record NZ_JAIHON010000005.1, read on the forward strand.
CGGTCGCGGTCGTCGCCGCGATCGCGGTCGGCGCGTACTTCGTCATCGGCGGCGGCTCGGGCGGCTCGGACATCGCCGACGACGGTCCGCACACCCTGACGACTCCGGCGACGGTCCTCAGCGGCGAGTACAAGAAGGGCGAGGACTCCAGCAGCGGCGGGTTCTCCAAGGACGACATCAAGGACGCCGAGAAGCACGGCGTGAAGAACGCCAAGGACGTCAGCGCCGGCTACCAGTCCGGCGACGAGGCCAACCCGTTCGCCATGAAGATGCTCAACTTCATGGGCGTCTACGGCGACATCGAGGACCCCGAGGCGGTCGTCGACGGGATGTTCGCCGAGATGAAGAAGAACGCCGCCGAGGACAACGAGGGCGAGGTCGTGGGCAGCCCGACGGCCTACACGCCGAGCGCTCTCAAGGACGCGGTCCTCAAGTGCCAGGAGATGAAGGTCAAGAACGACAACGCGGGGTCGACCGGGTCGTCGTCCGGCCCGAGCGAGATCCGGATGCCCGTGTGCATCTGGGGCGACCACAGCACGCTCGGCGTCACCATGAACCTCGACCTGGCCAGCGCGATGACCGGCAAGTCGATGGACCTCAGTGCCGCCGCCGAGATCACGGCCAAGTTCCGCAACGAGGTCCGCAAGCCCGCCTGATGACGCGGGCCTCGCCCAGGCCATGACGAAGGGGCCCCGGTCGGTCGACCGGGGCCCCTTCGCTTGTCCGTTTCGCTCGTCCGCGTACGGCGGTTACGCCGTCTTCTGCTCCCCGGAGCCGCGCCCCCGCGAATCCCTCGGGATCAGCGTCGGGTTGACGTTGGAGAGGACCACGTCGGCGGTGATGACGACGCGGGCGACGTCCTTGCGGGAGGGGACCTCGTACATGACGCCCTGGAGGACCTCTTCCATGATGGCGCGCAGGCCGCGTGCGCCGGTCTGGCGGAGGATGGCCTGGTCGGCGATGGCTTCGAGGGCCTCGCGCTCGAAGTCCAGCTCCACGCCGTCGAGTTCGAAGAGACGCTCGTACTGCTTGACGAGCGCGTTGCGGGGCTCCACCAGGATCTGGAGGAGTGCCTCGCGGTCCAGGTTGTGGACCGAGGTGATGACCGGGAGGCGGCCGATGAACTCGGGGATCATGCCGAACTTGACGAGATCCTCGGGCATGACGTCCTCGAACTGGTCCTTGGCCTCCAGTTCGCGCTTGGAGCGGATCGTCGCGCCGAAGCCGATGCCCTTGGCGCCGGCCCGGGACTCGATGAGCTTCTCCAGGCCCGCGAAGGCACCGCCCACGATGAACAGGACGTTCGTCGTGTCGATCTGGATGAACTCCTGGTGCGGGTGTTTGCGGCCGCCCTGGGGCGGAACGGAGGCGGTGGTGCCCTCCAGGATCTTCAGCAGGGCCTGCTGCACACCCTCGCCCGAGACATCGCGGGTGATCGAGGGGTTTTCACTCTTCCGCGCGACCTTGTCGATCTCGTCGATGTAGATGATGCCCGTCTCGGCCTTCTTGACGTCGTAGTCCGCCGCCTGAATGAGCTTCAACAGGATGTTCTCGACGTCCTCGCCGACGTAACCCGCCTCGGTGAGCGCCGTCGCGTCCGCGATCGCGAACGGGACGTTCAGCATGCGCGCGAGGGTCTGGGCCAGCAGGGTCTTGCCGGAGCCCGTGGGGCCGAGCAGGAGGATGTTGGACTTCGCCAACTCGATGGCGTCGTCGCGGCCCTGGGCGCCGCCGTTCTCGCCGGCCTGGACGCGCTTGTAGTGGTTGTAGACCGCCACGGAGAGCGCCTTCTTGGCCTGCTCCTGGCCCACCACGTAGCCCTCGAGGAACTCGTAGATCTCGCGGGGCTTGGGGAGTTCCTCCCAGCGCACCTCGCTGGTCTCGGCCAGCTCCTCCTCGATGATCTCGTTGCAGAGGTCGATGCACTCGTCGCAGATGTAGACACCGGGCCCTGCGATGAGCTTCTTGACCTGCTTCTGGCTCTTGCCGCAGAACGAGCACTTGAGCAGATCGCCGCCGTCACCGATGCGTGCCACGGTGTGCTTCCCCTTCGCCTGGGAGACGCCTAGGTCCAGCGGCTCCTGGTGCTGCCTTATGTCCGACGGTACCTTGCCGAGCCCCCCGTTCGGGCCCCCCTTGGCACGGTTCACTTTGACGTGCACGGTGTCGTGCGCGGCGGTGAACCGTGCCGAGGAGCGGCAGACGATACAGCGTCGCCGTCAGCGCACGCTCGCGTTGTTCATCTTCCGGGTGGAGATGATCTGGTCGATCAGGCCGTACGCCAGGGCGTCATCGGCCGTGAGGATCTTGTCGCGCTCGATGTCCTCGCGGATCTTCTCGATCGGCGTGGTGGAGTGCTTGGCCAGCAGGTCTTCCAGCTGGGCGCGCATCCGCAGGATCTCGTTCGCGGCGATTTCCAGGTCGGAGACCTGACCGCGGCCGGTCTCGCTGTAGGGCTGGTGGATCAGCACCCGGGCGTTCGGCAGCGCCATGCGCTTGCCGGGCGTACCGGCGGCCAGCAGGATGGCGGCGGCCGAGGCGGCCTGGCCCATGCAGACCGTCTGGACGTCCGGCTTCACGAACTGCATCGTGTCGTAGATCGCGGTGAGCGCCGTGAAGGAGCCGCCGGGGCTGTTGATGTAGACCGAGATGTCCCGGTCGGGGTCCATCGACTCCAGGCACAGCAGCTGGGCCATGACGTCGTTGGCGGAGGCGTCGTCGATCTGCACGCCGAGGAAGATCACGCGCTCTTCGAAGAGCTTGGCGTACGGGTCGTACTCGCGGATGCCCTGCGAGGTGCGCTCGACGAAGCGGGGGATGACGTACCGGGACTCGGCGACCGGCACCGTGCTCTCGGCGCGTGTGCGGTCGTACAGGCCGCTGCCGGGGAAGTCGTTCACTGTCTCTCTCCTAGGGGCTGAGGCGGTCGGCTGGGGGCGCTGCGGGGGTCTCAGGCCCCGGTGCCGCCGCCGCCCGGCATACCGGCGGCCGTGGCGATGACCTCGTCGATGAGGCCGTACTCCTTGGCTTCGTGGGCGTCGAACCAGCGGTCGCGGTCCGAGTCGCGGGTGATCTGCTCCATCGTCTGGCCCGTGTGCTGGGACGTGAGCTCGGCCATGCGCTTCTTCGTGTGCAGCAGCCGCTCGGCGTGGATCTTGATGTCCGAGGCCGAGCCGGCCAGGCCGGCGGAGGGCTGGTGGATCAGGATCTCGGCGTTCGGGAGCGCGAAGCGCTTGCCGGGGGTGCCCGCGCTGAGCAGGAACTGGCCCATGGAGGCGGCGAGGCCCATGGCGATGGTCACCACGTCGTTCTTGATGTACTGCATGGTGTCGTAGATCGCCATGCCGGCCGTGATCGAGCCGCCGGGGCTGTTGATGTACAGGAAGATGTCCTTGTCCGGGTCGGCGGCAAGGAGCAGCAGCTGTGCGGTGATCTTGTTCGCGATGTCGTCGTCGACCGGCTGGCCGAGGAAGATGATCCGCTCGTTGAGCAGCCGGTTGTAGACCTGGTCGCCGAGGCCACCACCGATGGAAGGCTCGCCGGCGGCTGTAGGCATCAGATTCGTCACGTATCCACCTGCTCGTCTTACGACGGCGCCGGGGCCGTCTTCACGTTTCCCTGCGGGGCTGGAGCCGTTGCGGGACTCCTCGCCCTCCTAGTCATGGACCCTAACGCGCTGGTCCCTTCGGAGAATCCCGGATACGGGGCTGTTCGCCGGGGGCGTAGAGCCACCGGCGGCCCACCTGCTGGTGGCTCTACACCCCCGGGTAGGACAACGGGCCCTGGGGTCGATGTCCCCAGAGCCCGTCCCGCGTCCTTCAGAGGCGCCGTGGGTGTCAGCCCTCGGTCTTCTCCTCGGCCGGGGTCTCCTCGGCGGCGGCCTCGGTCGTCCCGGTCTCGTCGTCTTCCTCGTCGTCGAGGTCGATGACCTCGCCGTTGGTGTCCTTGACGGTGGCCTTCTCGACCACGGCGGCGAGCGCCTTGCCGCGGGCGACCTCGCCGACCAGCATCGGGACCTGGCCGCCCTCGACGACCGCCTGGGCGAACTGGTCGGGGGACATGCCGGAGGAGGCCGCGCGCCGCATGAGGTGCTCGGTGAGCTCCTCCTGGTTGACGTTGAGCTTCTCCTGCTTGACGAGCTCGTCCAGGACGAACTGCGTCTTGATGCCCTTGACCGCGGCTTCCTTGGTCTCGGAGTCGAACTCCTCGACCGTCTTGCCCTGGATCTCGAGGTACTTCTCCAGGTCCAGGCCCATCTGGCCGAGCTGGTGGTGCTCCAGGTTGTGCTTGCGGGTGTTGATCTCGTCCTCGAGGAGCTTCTCGGGGACGGGCACCTCGACGAGCTCCAGCAGCTTCTCCAGGACGCGCTCCTGGGCCTGCGTGGCCTGGTCGTACTGCTTCATGTTCTCGAGGCGCTTGCGGCTGTCGGCCTTCAGCTCCTCGAGGGTGTCGAACTCGGAGGCGAGCTGCGCGAAGTCGTCGTCCAGCTCGGGCAGTTCGCGCGCGGCGACCTGGGTGACCTTGACGGTGACCTCGGCCTCCTTGCCGGCCGCCGAGCCGCCCTTGAGCTCGGAGGTGAAGGTGGTCTCGCCACCGGCCTCCAGGCCCTTCACGGCGTCGTCGATGCCGTCGAGGAGCTCACCGGAACCGATGGTGTAGGAGACGCCGCTCGCGACACCGTCCTCCAGGACCTCGCCGTCGACCTTGGCCTCCAGGTCGATGGTGACGACGTCGCCGTCCTCGGCGGCCCGCTCGACCGGGGAGGTCGACGCGAAACGCTCGCGCAGCTCGGTGACGGCCTTGTCGACGTCCTCCTCGCTGACCTCGACCGCGTCGACCTCGACCTCGATGCCGGAGTAGTCCGGGATCTCCAGGGCGGGACGGACGTCGACCTCGGCGGTGAAGTTCAGCGTCTCGCCGTCCTTCAGCTCGGTGATGTCGACCTCGGGCTGGCCCAGGACGTTGAGCTCGGCCTCGTTGACCGCTTCGGTGTAGAACTTCGGAAGCGCGTCGTTGACCGCCTCCTCCAGGACCGCCCCGCGGCCGAACCGCTGGTCGATGACGCGGGCCGGGATCTTGCCCTTGCGGAAGCCCTTCACCGTGACCTGCTGGTTGATCTTCTTGTACGCCGCGTCGAGGCTGTCCTTGAGCTCCTCGAAGGGCACCTCGACAGTGAGCCGAACCCGAGTCGGGTTCAGGGTCTCCACGGCGCTCTTCACGGTTCGGTCTCCTTGTGGCTGACTTCTTGGTTTCTGCCGGCGCCAGACTGGCCCGGCGGATGTGCGCCGCCCGGAGGGCTTCAGTGGATGAGGCACACGGGCGTGCAGCTTGCATAGTAACGGCAGCGGCGACACGCCCCAAAGGCGATCACAGGACGCGATCACGTGAGGTGACCGGGCCGGTGGCCGGTGACGGCCGGACGAAGGTGGTCGGGGTGGCGGGATTTGAACCCACGGCCTTCCGCTCCCAAAGCGGACGCGCTACCAAGCTGCGCCACACCCCGTGCTGGTGCGACACGTAGGGTACATGCCCGCAGGCGGCCCGGCCTCCGCATTGGACGAGCCCGGAGACGGGCACGGAGGCGAGCCGGAGCCGGGTACGGACGCGGGCGCCGGAGACAAGGCGGGAAGGGGTGTGCGGCGAGGCGGGGCGACCCGCTACGATGCTTTCAGTGCCGCGGTCGCCCGACCTGCGGCGCGCGTTGTGCGGGCGTAGCTCAATGGTAGAGCCCTAGTCTTCCAAACTAGCTACGCGGGTTCGATTCCCGTCGCCCGCTCTGACAAGGCCTCCGGCCCGAACCGCACCGGTTCGGGCCGGAGGCCTTTTGTCTAGAACTGGATCGAGTTGATGGTCTCGGCTATCGAGTTCAGGAACCGTTGGATGTCGTCGGCCATGCCGGTGGAGGCGAGGAAGAAGCCGAAGAGCACGGCGACGACGGCGGGTCCGGCCTTGAGGGAGCCTCCCCTGATCAACACCACCATGATGATCGCCAACAGCAGCACCACTGACAGCGAAATGGCCACAACTGATCACACCCTACGGTCGGTCCGCTCTCCCGGCCCGGAGGTGCAGCTCCGCACACCCCCGCCAGGACCATCGTGCCACCAACGAGGCCCGCATATGCGGCGCGTGACCCAACGTTGGCCATGCCCCCGCCGGATCCGCACGCGCCCCCGCGCACGGCGCGGCACCGCGGCCGCTCCCGCACAGAAATTCGACACGGCACCCACACAGGGAATTCAGGGCGATCATTTCAGCGCCCACACAATGCGTTCGCAGCTAATGCGAATTGCCACCACACGACGCACATGGGGTCACAACAACAGACCAAATGCCCCGTTTAGTCCATATGAATCCCGACAATCAGGACATCGATGGTGTGCCAATCGGCGCTTTTATGTGTGTCGACCATCACGCGCCCGACAACGTCAACTCCAAGAAAACGGGGGTACTCGCGGCGATTAACCAGGAATGACGTGGACGGTTTTACGAATACCCACGCTCATCGCTAGGGTGCCTCAGATGTTCCACGCCGCCTCGTCCCGAACACCGCTCCCCCCGCAGTCGGCGGACGGAGTGCCGAGTCCGCGCTCGCCCCAGAAGCAGCAGAGCGACCAGCAGTCCCGGCCGGGCGGCAACCCCGGCAAGCAGCGGGACGCGTTCTTCGACAACGCCAAGTACCTGGCCATCGTCCTGGTCGCCGTGGGCCACTCCTGGGAGCCCCTCAAGGACGACAGCCGGATCCTGGAGGGCCTCTACCAGGTCGTCTACGCCTTCCACATGCCGGCGTTCATCATCATCTCCGGGTTCTTCTCGCGCAGCTTCGACATGCGCCCGGACCGGCTGAAGCGGCTGATCACCGGCGTCGCCGTGCCGTACATCCTCTTCGAGACGGCCTATCCGCTCTTCAAGCGCTACGCCGACCACGACCCGAGCCAGGAGATCAGCCTCCTGGACCCCTGGTACCTGACCTGGTTCCTGGTGGCGCTGTTCGTGTGGCGGCTGACCACGCCCATCTGGAAGCTGGTGCGGTGGCCGCTGCCGCTCGCGCTCGTCATCGCGATGCTGGCGAGCGTCACGCCGGAGATCGGTGACGACCTCGACCTCCAGCGGGTGCTCCAGTTCCTGCCGTTCTTCGTGCTCGGGCTGTCCCTGAAGGCCGAGCACTTCCGGCTGGTGCGCCGGCGCTCGGTGCGGATCCTGTCCGTGCCGGTGTTCGCGGCCGCCGTGGCCGTCAGCTGGTGGGCGGTGCCGCGCATGAACACCGGCTGGTTCTACCACCGGGACGCCGCGCAGGAGTTGGGCGCGCCCTGGTGGACCGGGCCGGTCATGGTGCTGGCGCTGTTCGGCTGCTCGCTGCTGCTGACGGCCTGCTTCTTCTCCTGGGTGCCGGGCCGGACCATGTGGTTCACCGCTCTCGGCGCCGGCACGCTCTACGGCTATCTGCTGCACGGCTTCCTGATCAAGGGCGGCGACTACGCGGGCTGGTTCGACCACCCGGCCCTGCACCGGCCGCTCGGCGAGATCTTCGTGAGCGTCCTGGCGGCCGCCGCCGTGACCCTGCTGTGCACCGCCCCGGTGCGGCGGGTCTTCCGGTTCGCGATGGAGCCCGACATGAACTGGGCGTTCAAGCGGGACGCCGCCGAGGTGGCCCGCGGACGCGAGCAGCGGACGGCGGCCCCGGCACGCGAGAAGGTCGACGCCTAGGCGCCGGCGTTCCCGTTCCCGTTCCCGTTCACCACGAGGCCGAGAAGGGCGCGCATCCGCGCGTACTTCTCGGTCAGTCGTTTCCGGGTCGGTTCGTCGAGGACCGCGAGGCGGGCCGGGTCCGCGTTGTGCGCCAGGTCCGCCTCCTTGACCAGGAGGGCGCCCGGAGTGGCGAGGACGCGCCCGGCGTACGCCTCCGGCGACTCCCCCGCCCGCTTGGTCAGCGCGCGCACGATGTCCTTCGTACGGCGGCTCAACGCGGCCTCCTCCAGCCACTGTTCGGACAGGGCGTCGTCCTCGACGGCGTCGTGCAGCCAGGCCGCCGCGATCTGCTCGGAGTCGCCGCCCCGCGCGCGGACGCCCTCGGCGACGGCCTGGAGGTGTTCGGCGTACGGCCGTCCCGCCTTGTCGGTCTGGCCGGTGTGGGCGGCGCGGGCGAGGGCTTCCACCTCGGCGAGGTGCAGCTGGGGGTTCGGGGTCACTCGTCCAGTGTGTCGCCCTTGAGGGCGGCGCGGGCCGGGAGGGTGGCCGCGGTCAGGCCGAGCACCACGACCGTGCCCGCGAAGGCGCCGTAGACCAGAGGCGGGATGTAGGGCCCCTCCCCCGTCAGGCCCTTCATCATCGGGACGAGGGTGGCCAGCGCGATCGCCGTGCCGAGGACGATGCCGGCGAGGGCGACCAGGAGGGCCTCCCAGCGGACCATGCGCAGCACCTGGCGGCGGGTGGAGCCGATGAGGCGGAGCGTGCCGAGTTCGCGGCGGCGGTCGAGGACCATCATGACCAGGGTGTTGACGGCGGCGACGGCCGCGAAGCCGCCGAGGACGGCCGCCATGACCGTGTTCGCCCAGGCGTTGAGCTCGCGGTCGACGGACCGGGCGGTGGTGTAGTCGGCGCGGTCGAGGACGGTGCCGAGGTCCCGGAGACCGGCCGCCGTGCCGCCCTTCGTCCACAGTTCGGTGTCGAAGGCGGTGCTGACGTGGGTCGCGAGGTCGGCGCGGTTCATGGTCACCTGGGACAGCCCCAGGCCGCGTCCGTACGTCGCCACGATCCGCGGCTCGGTCTTCGTGCCGTCGGGCAGGCGCAGGGTGAGGCGGTCGCCGACGGCGCGGTTGGCGCCGTCGGCGAGGGCGGCGTCGACGGCCACCTCCCCGGATTTCAGGGACAGTCGGCCGCGCTCGACGTCCAGGTCCTGTACGGCGGCCAGGGCCTGCGCGGAGCCCGTGACGCCCTGCGCGGAGGCGGAGGTGATGACCCCGCCCGAGGCGGGTACCAGCACCGAGGTCCGCAACAGGCCGACGGCGGCGGTGACTTCGGGGGCGCGTGCGGCCTTCCGTACCGCGTCCGGTGCCAGGCCCGGGTCCGCGGTGACGAAGTGGTCGGCGAGGATGCCCTCGCGCTGCTGCCGTGCGGTGGCACGGTCCTCGCTGGTGTGCATGAAGACCAGCACCGACGAGAAGGCCATGGCCAGCACGATCGGGGTGATCGCGGAGGCCAGTCGGCGGGCGTTCGTACGGGAGTTGGCGGCGGCCAGGGAGGCCGAGGCGCCCGCGCCCCTGAGGGGCAGGCCAAAAAGGGCGGCGCACAGCCGGGCGACCAGCGGGCCGAGCAGGGCCACGGCGAGCATGAACAGCATGACGATGCCGAGGGCCGCGTTGGCGGCGTCCTCGCCGGTCAGCGAGGCGGACAGGCCCGCGCAGACGAAGCCGCCGGCCGCGGCGGCGATGCCGAGCGGGGTACGGATCCAGCCGAACCGCAGCCGCTCCACGGACGCCTCGCTCAGCGCCTGGCCCGGCTTGATGCGGGAGCTGCGGTGGGCGGCCATGTACCCGGCGCCCAGGGCGCCGACGAGGACGGCGCCCGCGGCCGAGACCAGCGGGATCCAGGAGACGGACAGGTCGACGGCCTCCGGGATCGCGCCCTTGTCCTTCAGCTGCCCGAACCACCAGGCGGCCAGGGCCGTTCCGGGCAGGCAGCCGGCCACGCCCGCGAGCGGGGCGATCAGGAGGGTCTCGGTGGCGATCGTGCGGCGGATCTGCCGCGGGGTGGCGCCGACGGCACGCAACAGGGCGAATTCCCGGGCGCGTTGGCCGACGGCGAGGGCGACGGTCCCGGCCGCGGTGAACACGGCGACCACGGTCGCGATGCCGCCGAAGGAGCCGCCGATGCCGGTGAGGTTCTCCTTGGCCATGCCGAGGGCCGGGTCCTCCACGGTGCCGCGGTCGTCACCGGTGTGGACCTCGGCGCGGTCGCCGAGGGCGCGGGCGACCTGGGAGGCGAGGGCCGCGGTGGTCACGCCGGGTTCGGGGAGTACGGCGATGGCGTCGATGCGGTTCGGGTGCCCGGACAGGCGTACGGCTTCGGCGTCGGCGAACCAGACGGTGGCGCTGTCGGCCTTCGGCCCGCTGTCCGGGGTCCGGTCGCCTTCCGTCGTACCGGAGACGCGGTAGGTGCGGGTGCCGTCGGGGGTGGTGAGGGTGACGCGGTCGCCCACGGTGCCCTGGGTCAGGGCGACTTCGCCGGGGCCGGGTGCGCGGCCGGAGGTGAGGCGGTCGCCGGTGAAGGTGGTGGAGGCCCAGTTGTGGGCGGTGAGGGGGCCGCGCGGGCCCTTGGCGAAGAACGTGACGTCGGGGACGGCCGCGCGGGCGCCCGGGGCCGAGGCCGCCCTGGCGACCAGGGAGGCATCGAGGCGGGCGCGGTCCGGGACCGGTTCGCTGTCCGCGCTGTCGCCGTGGCCGTAGTGCGCCTTCTGGTCGGCGGCGGCCACGACGGGGGCGGCGGCGTAGCGGTCCGGCGGGACGCCGGCCCGCAGGCCCGTCTCCAGGAGGATGCCGCAGGCCGACACGATCAGCGCGGCCATCGCGAGCGCGACGAACGTACCGACGAAGCCGGAGGGCCGGAAGCGGACGGCGGCGCGGGCCAGGCCGTTGGGGCGGAACATCAGGCGGCCGCCTTCGCGAAGGCCGGGGTGGTGAGGGTGGCCATACGGGCGGCGATCCGGTCCGCCGGGGCGCGGTCCAGGCGGTCGACGATCTCGCCGTCGGCCAGGAACAGGACGCGGTCCGCCCAGGCTGCGGCCGACGGGTCGTGGGTGACCATCACGACGGTGGCGCCCTGGGTGTCCACGGCCTGCCGGAGCAGGGAGAGGATCTCGGCGGCCGTGGTGGTGTCCAGGGCGCCAGTGGGCTCGTCCGCGAAGACCACGTCGGGGCGGGTGACCAGGGCTCGGGCGATCGCGACGCGCTGCTGCTGGCCGCCGGAGAGCTGGCCGGGGCGGCGGCGGGCCTTGTCGGCCAGGCCGACCTGGGCGAGCATCTCGGCGGCGCGGCGGCGGTCGGGGCGGTGGCCGGCCAGGCGCATCGGCAGGACGACGTTCTGCTCGACCGTGAGGGACGGGAGCAGGTTGAACGCCTGGAACACGAAGCCGAGGCGGGTGCGGCGCAGGGCTGTGAGCTTGTTCTCCTTCATGCCGGTGATCTCCGTGCCGCCGAGGCGGACCTTGCCGGCGGTAGGGCGGTCGAGGCCTGCCGCGCACTGCAGGAACGTGGACTTTCCCGAGCCGGAGGGGCCCATCACTGCCGTGAAGGTGGCCGGGGGGAGGGTGAGGTCTATGCCGCGCAGGGCGTGGACGGCGGAGGTGCCTCGGCCGTAGCGGCGGGTCACTCCGTGCAGTTCTACGGCCCAGTCGGCTGCCATGGGTGTGTTCCTCCGGTCCGTGGTTCTTGGTGGTGCTTCGAACGTACGGAGCGGGGGTGTGCTGGGGCGATGCGGTGGGCTGGCGGATGTGGGCGGGGGTTTTCCCCACTGTGGGTCTTGTGAGCGGTGGGTTTGCGACCCGTGGGTGTGCTTGTGCCCGGGGGTGCGGCTCGGGGGTGGGTTTTCGCTCGCCCGCGCTTGCGGGGTGCCGCCTTTCTGTGGGTCGGGAGCCGCCCCAGCGGCACGATTGCCCGCAGTCATGGCAACGGCGAGCGCGGCGCCCGCAGCTCGGGTGACGGTGACCGCACTCACCTAAGGAGCGCGGGGCTGTGTCGATATGCGGCTCCGCCGCGTGGGCGCGACCAGCCCCCGCCGGGCCGCAGGTGAAGGACTGCCGCGTAGGTCAGTGGGGCATCGCCTGGGCCGTGGGGCCCTCTCGGCAGATCAGGAGGAGGGCGCGGTCGTCGTTGACGTCCTTGGCTACCGCTTCGATGAGGTGCCAGGCGGCGCCGTGGAAGCCGCCGGCGACGTAGCGGTCGGCCTCGCCGGTGAGGCGGTCGATGCCTTCGACTATGTCGCGGTCGGAGGTTTCCACGAGGCCGTCCGTGAAGAGCATCAGCACGTCACCGGGACGGAGCGAGCCCTTCACGGGGTCGAACTGGGCGCCGTCGTAGACCCCGAGGAGGGGCCCTTCCGCGGCCTTCTCCTCCCAGCGGCCGCTGCCCGCGCTGAGCTGGAGGCCCGGCGGATGACCGGCGGAGTACAGCTCGTAGTCGCCGGAGTCGAGGTCCAGGACGAGGTGGATGGAGGTGGCGAAGCCCTCGTCCCAGTCCTGGCGGAGGAGGTAGCCGTTGGCCGCGGGGAGGAACGCGTGCGGGGGCAGCGAGCCGAGCAGGCCGCCGAAGGCGCCGGACAGCAGCAGGGCGCGCGACCCGGCGTCCATGCCCTTGCCGGAGACGTCCGTGAGGACGACCTCCATGGTGCGGCCGCCGTTGGTGCGGGCCGCGACAACGAAGTCACCGGAGAACGACTGGCCGCCCGCCGGGCGCAGCGCCATCTCGCGGTGCCAGCCGTGCGGCAGCTGCGGGAGCTTGCTCTGTACCCGGATGCGTTCGCGCAGGTCGAACAGCATGGTGCCGCCGCGCCGCCAGGGCACACCGACCCGGCTGCGGAACTGGGCGATCAGCAGACCGAAGAATCCGCACGCGGCGACCACGAGCACGATGCCCGGCGTGACCCGCGAGGCCCCCTCCGTGTAGGGGCCGAGCTGGATCGACTCCACGATCAGCGCCGTCGCCGCGGCCGCGTACAGGCCGAGCAGGCTCGCCGGGCGCAGCAGCAGTCCGCCCGCGACGATCGGCAGGACCAGCGCGGCCGGGGAGCACCACACCGAGTTGGCCAGGGTGATGGCGGTGATGACCGGGACGGTCAGGAGCAGACCGGCCAGCGCGATCCAGTCCGAACCGTCGCCGCGGAAGTAGTCCACGGCACTTCTGCGCAGGCCGACGCGAGCCCGGTGCCACTGCATTCTCAACCGGGCCGTGAACGTCTCGGCTTCCGCGCGCCGCTCTCGTCCTGCTGCCATTAGTTCGGGACCCTATCCATCGGACCAGCTGCTTGGCACGGGAGGTCCCACTTGTCCCCCGTCCGAGGTTCAACTTCACAGTGAACTTCACAGAAAGCCACCGCGCCGCCACCAAGACGAAATTCCCTGGCCCGTCCCGCAATGCCCTGGTAGGCATGGTTCATGGGGACTGACTTCGCGGCCCGGGCCGCCACCGAGCTACGGGTGCTGCGGCCGGACGACTGGAACCAGTGGTACGACAACCTGCTCCGGGCCTTCGGCGGAGTGCCGGAGTCCGCCGACGAGCGGGAGCTGTGGAACTCCCTCACGGAGCCTGACCGCTCCATCGGCGCCTGGGACGGCGACACGTGCGTGGGCACGGCGGGGGCGTTCAGCTTCCGGCTGACGGTACCGGGCGGCGCCTCGGTGCCCGCGGCGGGCGTGACCATGGTCAGTGTAGCCGCCACGCACCGGCGGCGCGGAGTGCTGCGGTCCATGATGCGGCGGCAGTTGGACGACGTACGGGAGTGGGGGTGGCCGCTGGCCGTCCTGACCGCCTCCGAGCCCGCCATCTACGGCCGGTTCGGGTACGGCGCGGCCACGCACTGCGTCAACGTCGAGGTCGACACGACCCGTGTGAGCCTGTCCGTGCCGCCCGGCACCGATGACGTACGGCTGCGGTACGTCGCGCCGGCCGACGTACTGGACGCCTGCGAGGCGCTGTACGCGCGGCGGGTGGCCGAGCGGCCGGGGATGCTGGCGCGGCTGCCCGGCTGGGAGCGGCTGCAGGTGCTCGACCCGGAGAGCGAGCGCAACGGTGGCTCTCCGATGCAGTGCGTGGTCGCCGAGCGGGACGGCGAGCTCGTGGGGTACGCCCGCTTCCGGGTCAAGCCGCAGTGGGACACCGCCGGGCCCAGGGGCGAGGTGTTCCTGCTGAACACGGAGGCGCTGGACCCGGCGGCGCACGCCGCGCTGTGGCGCTTCCTGTTCGAGATCGACCTGACGTCGACGGTGCGTGCGCACGGGCGGCCGTCGGACGAGCCCTGGCTGTCCATGGTGAGCGACCTCCGGCGGTGCGGGCTGCGCGTGCGGGACTCGTTGTTCGTCCGGCTCGTCGACGTCGGGGCGGCGCTGGAGGCGCGGACCTATCAGGCGCCGGTGGACGTCGTGTTCGAGGTCGAGGACGCCTTCTGCCCCTGGAACGCGCGGCGTTGGCGGCTGAGCGGCGACTCCAAGGGCGCGTCCTGCGCTCCTACGACCGACCCGGCCGATCTCGCCTTGTCCGTACGGGAGTTGGGGGCCGCGTACCTCGGTGGCGTGAGCCTGGCGTCGTTGGCGGCGGCCGGGCGGGTGCGGGAGGTCCGGCAGGGGGCGTTGGCGGAGGCGGCGGTCGGGTTCGGGTCGGCCGTGACGCCGTGGTTGCCGCACGGGTTCTGACGCCGGCTCAGTTCCGTTGGCAGGTCGGGCACCAGAAGAGGTTGCGGGCGGCGAGATCGGCGGTGCGGATCTCGCCGCCACAGATGTGGCAGGGCATCGTGGCCCTGCGGTACACGTACACCTCGCCGCCGTGGTCGTCGACGCGGGGTGGGCGGCCCATCGCCTCCGGAGTGTGTTCCGGGCGGACGGTGTCGATGCGGTTGGTGCGGACGCCCTCGCGCATGAGCTCGACCAGGTCGGTCCAGATCGCGTCCCACTCGGCGGGGGTGATGTCCCGGCCCGCGCGGTACGGGTCGATGCCGTGCCGGAAGAGGGTCTCTGCGCGGTAGACGTTTCCCACGCCCGCGATGACCTTCTGGTCCATCAGCAGGGCGGCGATCGTCGTACGGCTGCGGGAGATCCTGCGGTAGGCGGTCTGCGGGTCGGCGTCGTCGCGGAGGGGGTCGGGGCCGAGGCGGTCGTGTATCGCCTGCTTCTCGGGGGGTGTGACCAGGGCGCAGGTGGTGGGGCCGCGGAGGTCGACGTACGACGTGGTGTTCGCGAGGCGGAGGCGGACGGTGTCCGTGGGTGGGGGTGCGGGAGCGGGGCCGAAGGTGACCTTGCCGAAGAGGCCGAGGTGGATGTGGATCCAGTCGGTGTCCCTGAAGGCGAGGAAGAGGTGTTTGCCGTGGGCCTCTGTGGCGGTGAGTTCCGTCCGGGTGAGGAGGGCGGCGGCGTCGGTGAACTTGCCCTGGGGGCTGGTGACGTGGGGGGTTGAGCCGAGGAAGGCGGTGGCGTAGTCCTGGGCCAGGCGGTGGATGGTGTGGCCCTCTGGCACGGGGGGTGCTCCTCGGTCTTTCGGGTGCCGTCTTTCGTCTTCTGTGGGTGGGGGTGCGGGTCTGGGAGTTCGCCCCCGCCGCCCCTGCCCGTCCCATCCCCAGGTGCTGCCGCCCCTTCGACCCCGCCCAGGGGGCTCCGCCCCCTGGACCCCCTGTCGGCCCTTGAGGGGCCTCGTCCTCAAACGCCGGACGGGCTGAAAACGCGGGCGGGTGGGGGATCGGGACGGCAAGAGGTCGTCCTCAAACGCCGGACGGGCTGGGAATGCCCGGGCCGGTGTTCCGGTCTGGGTGGGGTTACTGCTGGGGGTGGTGGGGCGGGATCGGGGGGAGGTCGCCCGTGGACTCGTAGGCGGCGAGCATGTCGATGCGGCGGATGTGGCGGTCGTCGCCGGAGAAGGGGGTGTCGAGGAAGGTCTCGACGAACCTGGTCGCCTCGTCCTGGGTGTGCATGCGGGCGCCGACCGCGATGACGTTGGCGTTGTTGTGCTGGCGGCCGAGGGAGGCGGTCTCCTCGCTCCAGGCGAGGGCCGCGCGGACGCCCTTCACCTTGTTCGCGGCGATCTGCTCGCCGTTGCCGGAGCCGCCGATCACGATGCCGAGGGAGTCCGGGTCGGCGGCCGTGCGCTCGGCGGCGCGGAGGCAGAAGGGCGGGTAGTCGTCCTGGGCGTCGTAGATGTGGGGGCCGCAGTCGACGGGGTCGTGACCGGCCGCCTTGAGCCAGTCGACGAGGTGGTTCTTGAGTTCGAAGCCCGCATGGTCGGAGCCGAGATACACGCGCATGGGATGAGTGTGACACGCGTGTTTCCGGGCAGCAGCCTCGGGGGCCGACCCGGAAAACTGTGGGCAACACCACGAAACCTCAGGAAAAGCTCAAGTAACGATCTGGATTCAAAGGTTCAAGAATTCCTTTACCTCGGATTCACTGGACCGATTCGTACGCCCCGTGCTCCGCTCGTGCGGGGAAGAGCTCAACCGGCGCAAAGGAAATCCGTCCTATGACCTCGCAGCCGACCCTCCCCAAGGCTGGTCACACCCCCGGAGACCCCGGTGAACCCGGCGGTGGCCTCCAGGCAGGACTCAAGAACCGTCACCTCTCGATGATCGCCATCGGCGGCGTCATCGGGGCCGGGCTGTTCGTCGGATCCAGCTCCGGTATCGCCACCGCGGGACCCGGCATCCTGCTGTCGTACGCACTCGTCGGCACGCTCGTGGTGCTGGTGATGCGGATGCTCGGTGAGATGTCCGCGGCGAATCCGACGTCGGGTTCGTTCTCCGCGCACGCCGACCGGGCGCTCGGGCCCTGGGCCGGGTTCTCCATCGGCTGGCTGTACTGGTTCTTCTGGGTGGTGGTACTGGCGGTCGAGGCGACCGCCGGTGCGGTGATCCTGGAGGGCTGGATACCGGCGGTGCCGCAGTGGGCGTGGGCGCTGATCGTGATGGTCGTACTGACCGCCACCAACCTCGTCTCGGTGGGCTCCTACGGCGAGTTCGAGTTCTGGTTCGCCGGTATCAAGGTCGTCGCGATCGCCGCGTTCATCGTCATCGGCGGGCTGGCCGTGTTCGGGCTGCTGCCGGGTGTCGACAGTGACCAGGCCGGGCTGAGCAACCTCACCGAGCACGGCGGATTCCTGCCCCACGGTGCCGGAGCGATCCTCACCGGTGTGCTGCTCGTCGTCTTCTCCTTCATGGGCAGCGAGATCGCCACCCTCGCGGCCGGCGAGTCGGAGAACCCGCAGCAGGCCGTCACCAAGGCCACCAACAGCATCATCTGGCGCGTCGCCGTCTTCTACCTCGGCTCGATCTTCGTCGTGGTCACCCTGCTGCCCTGGGACAGCAAGTCCATCACCGACGACGGCTCCTACGTCGCGGCACTCGACTCCCTCGGTATCGCGCACGCCGGTCAGATCATGAACTTCATCGTGCTGACCTCGGTGCTGTCCTGTCTGAACTCCGGCCTCTACACGGCCTCCCGCATGGCCTTCTCGCTCGGCCAGCGCGGCGACGCGCCCAAGGCCTTCGCCCGGACCAACAGCCGGGGCGTGCCGATGGCGGCGATCCTCGCGTCCGTGGTGTTCGGCTTCGTCGCGGTGTTCTTCAACTACCTGTCCCCGGACACGGTCTTCCTCTTCCTCGTCAACTCCTCCGGTGCGGTCGCCCTGTTCGTCTGGCTGGTCATCTGCTTCTCGCAGCTGCGGATGCGGAAGATCATCCAGGCCGAGGCGCCGGAGAAGCTCGTCGTGAAGATGTGGCTGTACCCCTACCTGACCTGGGCGACGGCCGCGCTGATCATCTTCGTCCTGGGCTACATGCTGACCGACACCGAGCACGACGGGCGCACGACCGTGCTGCTGTCCCTGCTCGTCGCGGCGATCGTGCTCCTCATCGCCTACCTGAAGGAGAAGGCCAAGGGCGGCGCGCAGAAGCTGGACGACGGCGAGCGCGAGACCAGCAAGGTCTGAGCGGGCGGCTCACCCATCCTTCTTGTTCTTTCCCTCGGCGGGGCCCTGTGTGCGGGGCCCCGCCGTGCTGTTCAGAGCACCGTGAAGCTGTCCCTGACCTCGCCGTAGGTCTTGAGTGCCTGTTCCTCCACGTCCGGCTGGTACCAGGTGTTGATCTGGTACGACTTGCCGTTCTCGTTGAAGCCGAGCAACTGCGCGTGCCAGGCGACTCCCTTGAGCGTGAAGGTGTACTCCCATACGACGGCCTCCTGGCCGCGGAACGTCGTCCTCTCCAGGCGGATCTTCCGGTAGTCCTGGCCCTGGCGGGCGTTCTGCTCCGAGGTCTCCCAGGTCTCCATCAGGTCGCCGCGGGCGAGGGCGGACTTGGCGGCGAGTTCCTGTTTGCCGTCCGGGGAGGTGTAGTGCACCTCCGCCCCCGTCTTCACGTCCCGGCGCCAGCCCTCGGGGGTCGTCCACGCGAACCCGCCCGCCTCCCGGTGCGCGCCCGGCGGCAGGCTCTGCGGCCGTGACGTGCCCTCCACCGTGGGCGACGGACTGCCGCCGGTGGCGGAGGACACCGGCTGCGAGGCCGACGGCGAGGATCCCGCCCTGGTGTCGTCCGGCGACCCGGCCGTCGCCGCCAGCACGATCGCGACGACGGCACCCGCGGTGACCACGCCCACGGCCGCTATGAGAGCCGTCCGGCGCGTACCCCTCCGCGGGGTGCCGGCCGGCACGGCGGGGCCGGGGAGTTCGCCTGAGGGCGGGTTCAGGGGATGGGGGCCCAGGGAGAACGGGGCGTCGGGGGTGCGGCCGGGGGTGGGCGTGAGTGCCGGGACGGGCGCTGGGCGGCTCTCGGTCTCCGCCTCCGCGCGGGTCAACGAGACGCCGGTACCCGTGCCCGGCGCGGTGCGCTCAGAAGTGCCCGACGGGATCTGGGAACGGGTCTCCGAACGCCCCTCCGAGACCGCCTCGGTGGATGCGTTCAGGGGGTGCGCCGACAGGGGTGAAGGCTCGGCGAGAGGGGTGGAGGGCGCCGGGGGCGGGTCCAGGTCCGGTCGCGGGTCCGGTCGCGGGTCCGGTATCGCGTCCTGGATGGGCTCCGCTTCTGGTTCCGGCTGAGACTCGGGCTCGGGCTCCGGTGCCGGCCCCCTCAGGTCGCGCGGCACGCGGAGGGAACGGGTGTCGCCGGACGTCGGTGCGGTTGCCTCCGGCGGCTCCGGTGATGTCGACGGCTCGGGCGACTCGGGGGAGGCGGACGCGCCGGCCGACTCGAACGACTCGGGCGGATCCTGCGGACCCCTCGCGTGGGCTGCCCACGGCGCGGCGGACTCCTCCGGCGTGGCGGATGCCTCCGGTACACCCGTCGGGGCCGCCGGGCCTGCTTCCGGAACAGCGGTCCCCGGAGCTCCCGTCTCGGAAACCCTCCCCTCCGCAGAACCGGAACCAGAACCAGGAGCAAGACCAGGACCAGGACCAGAACCTGCGCGTTCCTCCCCCGGCCCCGCTTCCACCCCTCCCCCCACCTGGACCGTCGGTGTCGGCGCCGGATACGCGAGCGGCCGTAGGGACGCCTCCAGGTCGGACAGGCCGGGGCGGACCTCGGGGTCCTTCTCCAGGAGGGCGGCGAGGATGTCGCGGAGGGGGCCGGTGGTGGTGGGGAGTTCGGGCTCCTCGTAGAGGACGGCGTGGAGGGTGGCGAGGGTGGTGTCGCGGGAGAACGGGGACCGGCCGTTGAGGGCCGCGCAGAGTGTCGCGCCGAGGGACCACACGTCGGACGGCGGGCCCTGGGGGCGGCCGGAGACCCGCTCGGGGGCCATGTAGTCGGGCGAGCCGACGAGCATGCCGACCATGGTGAGCGCCTTGGCGTCCTGCATCGCGGCGATGCCGAAGTCGGTGAGGACGATACGGCGGCCGCCGTTCTCCACCAGGACGTTCCCGGGTTTGATGTCGCGGTGCAGGACCCCGCGGGCATGCACTTGGCGCAGTGCCTCCACGAGGCCGAGTCCGAGGTGTGCGGTCTCCCGCGGGCCGAGGGGGCCGTCCTCCGCCATGATGCGTTCGAGGGAGCGGCCGGAGACCAACTCCATGACGATCCACAGGCGTTCGCCCTCGTCCACGACGTCGTAGATGCGCACGACGTTCGGGTGGTCGATGCGGGCCGTCGCCCTGGCCTCGCGCAGGGTGCGTTCGCGGCGGGTGCGGGCGTCCTCGGCGTCGAGGCCGTCTATGCGCATCTCCTTGACGGCGACCTGCCGGTCGAGTATCTCGTCGGCGGCACGCCACACCCGCCCCATTCCCCCCTGGCCGATACTTTCGACCAGGCGATAGCGTCCCGTCACCAGGAGTCCCGGCACTCCGCCGCTCCTCGTGTTCCCCCCGACTCCCGCGTTTCCCGCGTTCCCCGTGTTTCCCACGCCTTCCCTATTCCCCGGCAATCCGCTGCACCCCCCTCAATGCCTTCCCGATTGAAACACAATGGTCACACTTCGCGCCGTACCAGCATAGTGCGGAGAAATCTTGTGGTACCTCTTCAAGTACTGCGAATTCAGGCGCAGCCAAGGGGGACGAACATGAGTTCTCGTCGTACGACGACCATCGCGGGATCGCTGGTCACCGCATCCTTTTCGGCGGTGATGATCCTTTCCTTCACCGCCAGCGCGGCTGACGAGGGGCCCGGGAGCAGCAAGGGGGGAAAGGCCGTTGACGAGGCACCCGCAGGCGTGAAGCTGACCACGCTGCTGCCCGAGAAGATCTCGGTGGACAACAGCTCGGAAGAAACCGATATCACCGCCACGGTGAAGAACGAGGGGACCAAGGACAGCGGAAAGATCAGGCTCTTGGTCGTCGGTTTCGACGGCCTCACGGTCAAGAATGTTCAAGGCTGCTCTCCGATTGACAAAAAGGATCTGCCGGAGGGCTCGAACAGCGGTTTCGCCTGCCCCATCGACAATCTCGCCGCCGGTGCTTCGAAGTCGTACGCCGTGGATGCGACCTACGACCTGGGCAAGACCGGAAAGATCTGTCTGCCGGTGCAGACCAGCGACGGAAAGAAGACGTTCTGGCAGCAGGGTCCGGTTCCGTTCGGTACGACGAACCCGTCGCCGAACGCCCCCGCCACCCCGCTGCTGCTCGGCACCGACAACAAGCCGGTGGCCCCGGGCGGCGACGCACCGGGCGACACCAAGGAACTCCCCAGGACCGGTCCGGTGCGTGACGTCCTGCCGCTCGGTGCGGCGGGCGCGGCGCTGATGGCCGCGGGAGCGGCCGGTCTGTGGTGGTCGCAGCGGCGACCGGCCACCCGGCCGGAGGGCTGACCCGCACAGAAGGAAACCGCTGGAGGAACCCACTGAAGGATGGGTGCATAACCTGACGGCAGTTGTCAGGTTATGCACCCATCCTCGGCCGCATGAACACCTCTACCGACTTCGCCGACCTGCACGTCCTCCGCCCCGGCGACCCCCGCTACGACGACGAACTCGCCGGATTCCAGACGGGTTTCGTCCGGCGCCCCGAGCTGGTGGTCGCCGCACGCTCCGCCGACGACGTGGTCACCGCGGTGCGGTACGCGGCCGCGTGGAACCTGCCGATCGACGTCCAGGCCACCGGGCACGGCCTGCCCGGCGGGCCGGAGGGCGGCGTACTGATCACGACCGGGCGCATGGACGGCGTCCACGTCGACCCCGAGGCCCGCACCGCCCGCGTCCGGGCGGGCGTCCGCTGGGGCAAGGTGGTGGCGGCCGCCGCACCGCACGGACTGGCCCCGCTCAACGGCTCGGCCCCGTCCGTCGGCGCCGTCTCGTACACGCTCGGCGGTGGACTCGGCATCCTGGCCCGGGAGTTCGGCTATGCGGCCGACCATGTACGCGCCCTCGACGTCGTCACCGCCGACGGCCGGCCACGCCACGTGACCCTCGACTCGGACCCCGAGCTGTACTGGGCGCTCCTCGGCGGCGGTCACGGCCTCGGTGTCGTCACGGAACTGGAGATCGGCCTGGTCCCCGTGCGGCGGCTGTTCGGCGGCTCGCTCGCGTTCGACGGCCGCCAGGTCGACCCGGCGGCCGTGCTGCGGGCGTACGAGGAGTGGACGCGGACCGTGCCGGAGGGGCTGACCTCGTCCTTCGCCGCCGTACCGTATCCGGACCTCCCGGCGCTGCCGCCGCGACTGCGGGGGCGGTACGTCGTCTCCGTGCGGGTGGCGTACACCGGGACCGACGGGGAGCGGCTGGTCGCCCCGCTGCGGGAGGTGAGGCCGGCGCTCGCCGACTCGCTGCGGGAGATGCCGTACTCCGAGAGCCACACCATCCACAGCGACCCGGATGTCCCGCACGCGTACTACGGGGACAGCGCGGTGCTGGGCGAGCTGGACGTCGCGGCGGCGGGCGAGCTGCTCGCCCGTACCGGTCCGGACGCCGGGGCCATGGTCGTCGTACAGCTCCATCATCTGGGCGGGGCGCTGGCGCGGCCCGCGCCGAACTCGGTGCCGTATCGCGAAGGGCGTTTCCTGGTACGGCTGTTGGCCGTGGGCGGGCGGGAGGCGGCTCGTGCGCTGCTCGATCCGGCCTTCGCGCCCTTCGGGCCGGACACGCTGGGCCGGTCGGTCAACTTCGCGTTCGGAGCGGGTGATCGGGCCGAGGGGCTGTACGACGACGAAACGCGGAAGAGGCTCGCCGGGGTGAAGTCGTGGTACGACCCGGCGAACCTCTTCCGCGGGAACGGCTCGCTCAGCGCTTGAGGAGCTTCCAGGCGGTGGGCAGCAGGCCCATCGCCAGGGCGGCCTTGACGGCGTCGCCGATCAGGAACGGGGTGAGGCCGGCCGCGATCGCGGCGGACAGGGACATGTCGGCGGCGTAGGCCAGGTACGGGACGCCGACGGCGTAGATGACCGCCTCGCCCAGCAGCATCGCGCCCGCCGTGCGGAGCATCGAGCGGTCGGCGCCGCGGCGGGCCAGGGCGCCCACGGCGGCGGAGGCGAGGATCATGCCGAGGATGTAGCCGAAGGAGACGGAGATCCCGGAGGTGCCGTTCGCGAACCACGGCACCCCGGCGAGACCGGCCATCGCGTAGACGGCGAGCGCGGCGACCCCGCGGCGGGCGCCGAGGCTGGTGCCGACCAGCAGCGCGGCGAAGGTCTGGCCGGTCACCGGCACCGGGGAGCCCGGCACGGGCACCGCGATCTGCGCGGCGAGGCCGGTGAGCGCGGCGCCACCCATGACGAGCGCGACGTCCCGGACACGGGAGGCGGGCAGCAGGTCGGCGAGGACCTGGCCGGTGCGGGCGGGGGCGACGGCGGTGGTCATGAGGTCTCCGCGAGGGTGTGAGCGGCAAGGGACACCGAGACGCTACCCCGGGGCCCTTGACGCGGACACCGTCACCGCCCGACAAAGCGGGGAACGGCGGCTTGGTGGGCTCCGGACAAAGAATGCGGGTTACACGCGGTACGGCGTGACGCCGGTCACTGAGGTGGGGTGGCGCAGGCTACGGGGAGGCCGTCGGGGGCATCTGTAAGGTTCCGCCAATTCGCCCGAGCGACCGGTGCGCGTCCGGCGCCGTAGACTGTGGGCGTTTTTGCCCTTCTCACGCATTGGACGAGCCGCGCCCATGCCCAGCACCACCGTCAGCACTCCGCGCGAGTCCGACGCCTCGCTCTCCCACGGTCTCAAGCAGCGCCACCTGTCGATGATCGCCCTCGGCGGGGTCATCGGCGCCGGACTGTTCGTCGGCTCCGGCGCCGGTATCGCGGCCGCCGGTCCGTCGATCGTGATCGCCTACGTCCTGTCCGGCCTCCTCGTGATGCTGGTGATGCGGATGCTCGGCGAGATGTCGGCCGCGTATCCGTCCTCCGGTTCCTTCTCCGCGCACGCCGAGCGCGCGATCGGGCCCTGGGCGGGCTTCACCGCCGGCTGGTCCTTCTGGGTCCTGCTCTGCACGGCCGTCGGCCTCGAAGGGATCGGCGCGGCGAAGATCGTGACCGGCTGGCTGCCGGGGACGCCCGAGTGGGCCTGGGTGGCGCTGTTCATGCTGCTGTTCTGCGGGGCGAACCTCGCCGCGGTGAAGAACTTCGGCGAGTTCGAGTTCTGGTTCGCGGCCCTGAAGGTCGGGGCGATCTCGCTGTTCCTGGTGCTCGGCGTACTCGCGATCGCCGGGATCCTGCCCGGCACGGACGCCCCGGGCACCGCCCACCTGGCCGACTTCCTGCCCAACGGCACGGACGGTCTGCTCGTCGGCCTCCTCGCCTCCGTCTTCGCCTACGGCGGGCTGGAGACCGTCACCATCGCGGCGGCCGAGTCCGAGGATCCGGTGCGGGGTGTGGCGGGCGCGGTCCGCACCGCGATGTGGCGCATCGCCCTCTTCTACATCGGCTCCATGGCCGTCATCGTGACCCTCGTCCCCTGGGACTCCCCGGCCGTCGTCTCCAAGGGCCCCTACGTCGCCGCGCTCGACTCCCTCGGCATCCCGGGGGCGGGTCAGCTGATGAACGTGGTGGTCCTGGTCGCGTTGTTGAGCGCCATGAACGCCAACATCTACGGTGCCTCGCGCATCGCCTACTCCCTGGTCGCCCGGGGGCAGGGCCCCAAGGTCCTGGGCCAGGTCTCCGGCGGGGTGCCGCGGTTCGCCGTGCTGGCGTCCAGCGTCTTCGGTTTCGTGTGCGTCGTCCTCAGCTACTGGCGTCCCGACGACGTCTTCCCCTGGCTCCTCAACATGATCGGCGCGGTCATCCTCGTCGTCTGGTTCTTCATCGCCGTCTCCCAGCTGCGGCTGCGGCGCCGGCTGGAACGGGAGGCGCCGGAGCGGCTCGCGGTGCGGATGTGGGCGTTTCCCGTGCTGACGTGGGTGGCGATGGCGGGGATGGTCGCGGTGTTCGTGCTGATGGCCCGGGAGCCGGGGACTCGGGTGCAGTTGTATTGGACCGGGGGGATGACGGCGGTGCTGGCGGGGGTGGGGTACGGGTGGCAGCGGGCCCGGGAGGCCGCGGGGAGTTGATCAGCGCCCGGTGCCGCCTCTCCAGGCGGTGAGCCACTGGCGGTTCTGCACGACGAACGGGTGGTCGGGGCCGAGTACCCGTTCGCGTCGCTCGGTGGCCTCCCCGAGCATGCGCACGGCCTCCTCGGTTCGCCCCAGGCCCTGGGCGACTTGCGCGGTGAGGGTGAGGGCGGCCAGCGTGCGGGGGTGGTCACCGCCTCGGATACGGGTCCAGTCGGCCAGCACATGGCGGGCCAGCGGCTCCGCCTCCTCGTACCGTCCCAGGTCGTGCAGGCCTCCGGCGTGACAGTGCCGGGCCAGCACCGTCGTGGAATGGTCCGGCGGGAGGGCGCGCTCGCAGGCGCTGACGAGCGCGTGGGCCTGTTCCTCGAACTCCTCCACCTTGCGCGCGTCGGCCAGCAGTTCGACCAGGGTCGTCCAGGTGTACAGCGTCTCCGGAGAGTCCTCGCCGAGGACTCTCCGCTGTCCTTCGAGGGCCCGGCGGGACCACTGTTCGGCCTCCTCGGTTCGGCCGAGCACGGCGAGCGGCATCAACAGGCCGAGGCAACTGCGCAGCGTATCCGGATGATCGGCGCCCAGGAGCTGGTCCCGCCGCGCGAGGACTCGACGGTGCAGCGCCTCGGACTCCGTGTAGCGGCCCATGCGGAACAGGGCCCTGCCCTCCACGTCCCTGGCATCCAGCGCCACTCGGTGCCGCATGCCCAGGAGGGCCTCGACCCGGTCGGCGATCCCCGGGGCGAGGGCCAGCACGGCCGGGTACTCCCCCGACTCGAAGACCTGCCACAGGACATGGACGGCCAGCGCGGCGGTCCGCTCGCCCGGCGCCGTCGCCAGCACCGCCGAAGCGTGCGGCGCCAGCAGAGCCAGCAGCCTGCGCGTGCCGGGCGACTCCAGTCCCTGCTCGGGCACCACCCCCTCCAGCAGCCGAGTCACCGTCTCCCCGACAGCGGCTCGCTGCCCTGCCGGCACGCCGGCCGCCACGCTGTCCAGCAGCACTCCGTGCACCCGCACGCACCGAACGCCGTCCACCTCGACCAACTCGGCCAGCGAGTGATCGAGCAGCGCGCGCAACGCGGGTTCCAACCTCCCTGCCGCCAGGGCGGGTTCCAGTCCTTCGGCAACGACCTGCCCGCGTGCCACCGGCGCCAGGACGCCGAGCGGTACCGGGTCCGCCGCCAGGAACGACAGCAGCCGCAGCAGGGTGGTCGCCTCCGGCACCCCCTGTCCCGCCAGCGCGTCCAGGGACAACTGCCAGGTGCGGCCCACCAGATGGCGTGAGTGGCCGCCGCCGTATCCGGACGCGCCGGCGTCGACGATCGCCGTCGACTCCTCCCCCAGCTTGCGGTCGTACTCGTCCATGGACCAGGACTCCAGGAGTTGGTGGGCGAGATGGGACCCGGCCAGGGTCAGGGCCAGGGGGAGACGGCCCAACCGCTCGGCGACCTTGCGGGCCGAGGAGAGGTCGCCCGCGTCCGGGGCCAGGTCGCACAGGACCTGGGCCGCGTCGTCCAGGGGGAGGACGCCCAGGGGGTGTCGGGCGGTCCCCGGGGTCCGCCAGAGCGGGGACGTGGCGTGCCGGGTGGTGACGAGGACCACTCCTTGCCCGCTGGCCCGCAGCCACGCCCCGTCCTCCAGGACCGTCGGGTCGTCGGCGTTGTCGAGGACGAGGAGCCAGGGGTCGGGTGAGTGGTCGAGGTAGTGCCAGACCAGGTCGGCCGCGGCGCGCTGCCCGGCCGCCGCGGCGGCCAACTCGCCCGGCGCCGCGCCCCGGTCGCCCGCGACCGCCAGCATCCCGGCCCGCAGGGACATGCGTTCGGAGGCGTTGACCCAGAAGCCGACGCGGCCGTGGTCGCGGACGGCCGAGGTGAAGAGCCAGTACGCCAGGGCGGTCTTGCCGCAGCCACCCATGCCGTGGACGACGTGGATGTCACCGCCGGGCCCGGCGACGGCGGCGCCCAGCGCCTCGCGGAGCTCCTCGCGGTTGCGGAGGACGCCCGGGGCGCGGCCGACCAGGGGCATGCGGACGGAGTCGGGGGCCGCCGGACCCGCCATGGACGCGGTCGGCACGACCTCGCGGCCGAAGAGCGGGCCGGCGCCGGCGTCGTAGTGGTGGTGGTGCTCCTCTATGTACTGGTCGCCGGAGGTCTGGAAGATCCGCCCCTGGCCGGAGGCACGCGCTCCGAGTTCGCTCATCGTTCGGTGATGTGCTGGTCGCGGCCGGCCTGGTAGACGCGCCCGCTGCCGGAGACCTCGGCGCGCAGGCGGACGTCGACGGAGGGCCGGTCCTCCGGGAGCGCGGGGCTCAACTCCGCCAGGATGCGGCGGAGTTCGTCGGCGACCTCGGGACGGGCCACCAGAAGCCGGCGGACCCTGGCCTGCCATTCGGCGGCGAGTTCGGCCTCGGTGTCGGTGTCGCCGGACCGCTGGGCGAGCAGCAGGTCGTCGCGGGCGGCCTCCAGCTCACCGCCGACGGCCTCCGCGCGGTCGGGCTGGAAGCGCTGCCAGAGGGAGACCAGCCCCTCTCGGGCCGACTCCCAGGCCTGGCCGGCCATCAGCGTCACCATCGTCGTCCCCGCGGTCCGTGCGAGCTCGGCGATCTCCGGTCCCATGGCCGCCCCCTCTCCTACGACAAACGATCGTAGATCGCCTCCCACCGGCCCGCATCACGTTGTGCGTGCCCACGCGGGCCTCTCCACCCTCTTGCTGCTAGCGTGTAGTTGCAAGTAGCTTGCAATAAGAGGTTCGAGGGGATCCCGTCATGCCCGTCTACACGCTTCCTGAACTGCCCTACGACTACTCCGCGCTCGCCCCCGTGATCAGCCCGGAGATCATCGAGCTGCACCACGACAAGCACCACGCGGCCTATGTCAAAGGGGCCAACGACACGTTGGAGCAACTCGCGGAGGCCCGGGACAAGGAGACGTGGGGGTCGATCAACGGCCTGGAGAAGAACCTGGCGTTCCATCTGTCCGGGCACATCCTGCACAGCATCTACTGGCACAACATGACCGGTGAGGGCGGCGGCGAGCCGCTCGCCGCCGACGGCGTGGGGGAGCTCGCGGACGCCATCGCCGAGTCCTTCGGGTCGTTCGCCGCCTTCAAGGCCCAGTTGACCAAGGCCGCCGCGACCACGCAGGGCTCCGGCTGGGGTGTGCTCGCCTACGAGCCGCTCAGCGGGCGGCTGGTCGTCGAGCAGGTCTACGACCACCAGGGCAACGTCGGCCAGGGTTCGGTGCCGATTCTGGTCTTCGACGCCTGGGAGCACGCCTTCTACCTCCAGTACAAGAACCAGAAGGTCGACTTCATCGAGGCGATGTGGCAGGTCGTCAACTGGCAGGACGTGGCCCGGCGTTACGAGGCGGCGAAGTCCCGGGCGGACGTGCTCCTGCTGGCGCCCTGACACCCCCTGCCGCCCCTGAGCGTCCTGCCTCGTGATCGTCTTCTCACCCTTCACGACGGCAGGCGGAAATGAGGAAGCCCCCGCGAGGACGTGACTCGCGGGGGCTTTCCCGTGCCGGTACGGGGATTACGGCTTGCGGGCCAGTCCGCCGTGCTGGCCGATCGGCGGCGGGTTCGTGCCGGGCTCCGGACGCCACAGCGGGACCGACACCACGCCGGGCTCCACCAGCTCCAGGCCCTCGAAGTACGCCTCGATCTGCTCCACCGGGCGCAGGAAGTAGGGGACGGCACCGGTCTCGTTGTAGGCGTCCTGGGCCCGTTCGTAGTCCGGGTCGGTGCCGCGGGAGCCGTCGTTGACGGAGAGGTAGCTGCCGGAGGGGAGACCGGCCAGGAGGCCGCGCACGAGGTCGAGGGCCCGGTCGTGACCGTCGACGTGGCCGAGGATGCCGCTGAGGATCAGGGCGGTCGGCCGGGTCAGGTCCAGCGTCCGGCCGGCCGCCTCCAGGATCCGCGCGGGCTCGAACAGGCTGATGTCCTCGTACGCCGTCGCACCCTCGGGTGTGGAGGTGAGCAGGGCGCGGGCGTGGGCGAGGACCAGCGGGTCGTTGTCGACGTAGACGATCCGGGACTCGGGGGCGTGGCGCTGGGCGACCTCGTGGGTGTTGTCGACCGTGGGCAACCCGGTGCCGACGTCCAGGAACTGGCGGACGCCCGCCTCCTGGACCAGGTAGCGGATGCTGCGGCCGAGGAAGGCGCGGCTGCTGCGGGCGATGGTGGAGATGCCGGGGAAAACGGCGGTGTAGGCGTCGCCGGCCAGCTCGTCCACGGGGTAGTTGTCCTTGCCGCCCAGCCAGTAGTTCCAGATGCGGGCCGAGTGCGGTACCGAGGTGTCGATCTCCGTCATGGGCTCATGGTGCTACGGCAGGTGCCGTTTCGCACGGCACATTGAGGGAGAGGAGCGCTGCGGATCCGTCGGTGTTCACACGGAGTTCGCTGATGGCCGCGTTGCGCAACCGGGGGAACACGCGCCGGTACTCCCCGGCGGGGATCGACAGCAGAGTGCACAGCACCAGGCGGAGCAGGGTGTTGTGGGCGACCACCAGGACGCGGTCACCGGGGTGGGCGGCGGCGATGCGGCGCAGGGCGGCGGTTCCCCGGGAAGCGGCTTCGAGCGGGTCCTCCGCATCGGGAAAGGGATACGCCACCGGGTCCGCCCGGAACGCCTCGGCCGCCTGGGGGACCTCGGCGGCGAACTCCGCGAGGGTACGGCCCTCCAGCACGCCGAAGTCGCACTCCCTGAGGCCGGGTTCGCGGTACGGGGTGAGGCCGAGGGCACGGCAGGCCGGTTCGGCGGTGGCGATCGCGCGGGAGAGGGGCGAGGTCCAGACCGCGTCCGGCCGGTTCGCGGCGGCCCACCGGCCCAGGGCCTCGGCCTGGGCCCGTCCCTCGTCGGTGAGCCCGATGTCGCTCACACCGGCGTACCGGTTCTCGGCGTGCCAGATCGTCTGCCCGTGCCGGGCCAGCAGAAGGGTCGTGCTGGAGGGGGTGCTGGAGGCCGTACCTGAGGCCGTACTGGAGGTCGTACTCATGACTGTGCAGTATCCCGGTCCAGGCGGGCGCGTGCGTGGGCCGCCACGGGGGCCGGGAGCCAGCCGCGGGCGGTGAGTTCGGCGACGAGACGGGCGTACGGCTCGGCGAACCGGGCCGTGCGGTCGGGGCGGGGGGCGAGGACCGTGCGGACGCGGGCCATGCGCTCGGCGACGTCGGCGAGGCCCGGCCCGGCGGATCCGGTCCCGTAGGCGGCCAACGCGGCCATGCCCAGGGCCGGTTCGGTCTGTTCGGGGACGCGGGCCGGGCGGCCGAGGACGTCGGCGCGCAGCTGGTTCCAGTAGGCGCTGCGGGCGCCGCCGCCGGTGAAGGTGAGCGGTCCGTCGAGGGGGGCGCCCAGGTGGTGGAGGTAGTCCAGGCACAGGCGTTCGGTGAAGGCGACGCCCTGGAGCAGCGCGGCCCACAGGTCGGCGTCGTCGGCGGGATCGCCGAGCAGCAGGGCGGTGGCGTCCGGGGCCAGGAAGGGGAAGCGTTCGCCCTGCGCCGCCAGGGGGTAGGCGATCGCGCCGGACGGTTCGAAGGCGGCGGCCCGCTCGTCCATGGCGGCGGGGTCCGCGTCGGCGAAGCGTGCCGTCAGCACTCCGGCGCCCACACTGGACGCCCCGCCGGGCAGCCAAGTCCCGTCCGGGGCACGGTGGTTGTAGACCACGCCGGTGGCGTCCCGGACCGGCTCCGGAGCGGCGCCCTTGAGCACGAGGGTCGTCCCGAGCACCGAGTTCCAGGAGCCGTGCCGCAGGGCGCCCGAGGCGATCTGCGCCGCGCACCCGTCCGTCATCCCGGCGATCACGGGGGTGCCGGCCGGGATGCCGGTGACCTCGGCGGCGGCCGGGCAGACCTCGCCGAGGCGGGTACCGGGCCGTACGACGTCGGGCAGCGCGCCGGTGGGCAGTCCCGGCACCTCCGGCCAGGCCTCGGCCTCCACGTCGTAGGCCGTCTTCAGGGCGTGGCTGGAGTCGGTGGGCACCGGTCCGCCGAGCAGCCGGGCGGTGATCACGTCGGGCTGGTGGGTGATCCGGGCCCCTTCGCCGCCGTACTCCTCCACCAGCCACAGCGCCTTCGGCAACGCCCAGGTGTCCTGCACCGCGAGCCCCGCCTCCCTCAGCCGTGCCGCCCGGTCCGCCGCCCGCCCGTCGTCGTACATCAGGGCGGAAGTCAGGGGCCGTCCCGAGCCGTCGGTGAGCAGGACCGTGCCGGAGGTGCCGCACACGGCGAGGCCGCCGACGCGGGCGTCCGGCAGGGGGGCGAGCGCGGTCCGGGACGCGGCGCACACCGCCTCCCACCAATGCCGGGGATCCTGCTCGTGCCGCACCCCCTCCCGCCGGCCGGCCAGCGGCGCGGAGCCGCCGCCGAGGACGGTGCCGTCGTCGGCCACCAGCAGGACGCGGACGCTCTGCGTCCCCAGATCGATCCCGAGCCATGTCTCGTCCGCACGCACGATCCGGAACCTCCCGCAGGTCGTGACCGGAGCTCCGAGCCTCTCACCTCATGCGGGGGACGACCGGGTCTTCCGTGCTCGTAGTGGGCAGGTATGGGTCAGGTATGGGAACGAACGGGTCCGGGCCGCCCCGGCTCACCCGTGTTGTCGACGCCGAGACGGGAGACGCCCTGCGATGAGCGAGACCCTGCGAGTGGTGGCCGCCGGTGACCACTTCGTCCTGCCGGAGCTGATCGAGCGGGCGGTTGCCGCCGCGGTCGGCGACCGGCCCGTGGAGGTGCGCCCCCTCCGGCTCGGCTGGCCCCTGGAGCCCTTCGGGCCGGTCGCGGAGGTCACCGAGGCCAGTGACGCCGAGGACGCGATGATCGAGGCGCTGGCCGACGCCCAGGTGCTGGTCACCCAGATGGGCCCGGTCACCGAACGCGTCCTGAAAGCCTCGCCGGACCTGCGGCTGGTCGTCGTGTGCCGGGGCGGCCCGGTGAACGTCAACCTCGACGCGGCCAAGACCCGGGACGTCCGGGTGTGCTTCACCCCCGGCCGCAACGCCGCCGCCACCACCGAGTTCACCGTCGGCATGATGCTGGCCGCCCTGCGCCGCATCCCCCAGGCCCACGACCCGCTGGCCGGGCGGGGCAGCTGGGAGGGCGCCGCCTACTACACGTACGAACAGAGCGGTCTGGAGCTGGAGGACCTGCCGGTCGGGCTCGTCGGCTACGGCGCCGTGGGCAGCCGGGTGGCCCGCGTGCTGTGCGCGTTCGGCGCGCAGGTCATGGTCTACGACCCTTATGTGCACCATCACGAGATCCACGGTCTGCGCCTGTCCTCGCTGGACGAGCTCCTGCGCAGGTCCCGCGTGATCTCCCTGCACGCCCGGCTCACCGCCGAGACCCGCGGTCTGATCGGCGCCCGCGAGCTGGGGCTGCTGCCGGAGGGCTCGGTGGTGGTGAACGTGGCGCGCGGCCCGCTGCTCGACGAGGCCGCGCTGTGCGACGCGCTGGAGAGCGGCCGGCTGTCGGCGGCGGCGCTGGACACCTACGAGCGGGAGCCGCTGCCCGCCGACTCACGGCTGCCTGCCCTGCGGGACCGGGTGGTCCTCACCCCGCACCTCGGCGGGGCGAGCCGGGCGGTGGCCGAGAAGGCGGCGGCGATCGCGGCGCTGGAGGTGGGGCGCTGGGTGCGCGGCGAGCCCCTGGCGAACTGCCTGACCTGAGGGTCTGGCGCTGACCTGAGGTCCGTGCGCTGATCTCGGGCCCTTGCGCCGACCTGAGGGCCTGGCGCGAGCGCCGGACCTGCACGAGCACGGGACTTACGCGAGCACGGGACTACGCGAGCACGGGACTACGCGAGCCACGGAGGAGAGACGCATGTACGTCGGTATCGATGTGGGCACGTCCATGGTGAAGGCCGCCGCCTTCGACGGCACCGGCCGTGCGCTGGCCGTCGGGTCCCGCCCGGTGGGCCTGGCCCTGCACGAGGGGTTCGTCGAGCAGGACATGGAGGAGGTGTACGCGGCGGTCGTCGCCGTCCTGGAAGAGGTGACCGGGCAGGTGCCCGAGCCGGTCGAGCTGGCCGGGCTGACCGGGCAGGGCGACGGGGTGTGGCTGGTGGACGCCGAGGGCCGTCCGGTGCGGGCCGCGGCCTCCTGGATGGACGGGCGGGCGCACGAACTGGTCGACCAGTGGCTGGCCGACGGCACCTTCGAGACGGTGTTCCGGCGGACCGGGAGCGCCATGTTCCCCGGGTGTCCCGGGCCGCTGCTGGCGTGGCTGGACCGGCACGAGCCCAAGGCCCTGGACACGGCACGGGCCGCCGTCTACTGCAAGGACATGGTCTTCCAGCGGCTGACCGGGGCGTCCCGGGCCACGACGGACGTGTCGGACGCGTCGATGCCGTTCCTCGACCCGCGCACCCGGATGTACGACAACCGGGTCGTGGAGCTGCTCGGTCTCACGCACCGCAGGGGCCTGCTCGCGCCGGTCAGCGATCCGGTCGCGACCGGCGCCACGCGCGGCGAGGGCCTGCCCGCCGGCACCCGGATCGCCAACGGCCCCTACGACCTGCCGGCCAGCGCGCTCGGCGCCGGGGTGACCACCCCGGGGGACGGTCTGCTGATCGTCGGCACCTGTCTGGCCGCGCTGGTCGCGACGACCGACCTCGACCTCGACGGCGAGCCGGCCGGCCTGTACATCTCCACCGACCGCCCGGGCCACCGGCTGCGTGCCATGCCCGCGATGGTCGGCACGGCCGCGCTCGACTGGGTGCTGTCCACGAC
Organism: Streptomyces lincolnensis; assembly: GCF_021173675.1. Classification (GTDB taxonomy): domain Bacteria; phylum Actinomycetota; class Actinomycetes; order Streptomycetales; family Streptomycetaceae; genus Streptomyces; species Streptomyces lincolnensis_B. Next base: position 673,639 of record NZ_JAIHON010000005.1, read on the forward strand.
GGGGGTCCGCCACGAGGAGGTGGACGACCTGCTCGCCGCCACCCCGCCCGGCGCGCACGGGGTCCGGGTGCTGCCGTACTTCGCGCCCTCGGGCGAGCGCGCCCCCTTCGTGGAACCACGGCTGCGCGCCGAACTCACCGGTGTCTCCCTGGAGTCCACGCCCGCCGACCTGATCCGCGCGACCTGCGAGGGCATCGGCTACGCGGCCCGGCACTGCCTGGAGGCCGCCGGCCTCACCGGTTCCCTGGCGGTCTGCGGCGGCGGCACCCGCAGCGGCGCCTGGATGCGGCTCCTCGCCGACGTCCTCGGCCGCCCCCTGCGGGTCGTCGAGGGCGAGGTCGGCGCCCGGGGCGCGGTCCTCGCGGCGGCGGAACGGTACGGGGTGGAGCTGGACACGGCCGCCTGGACCCGCCCGACGGCCATCGTCGAACCGGACCCGGGCCGTGCCTCGTACTACGCGAAGGGCTACGACGACCACCTGGCCCGCCTCCAGGAGGCACGCGACCGCGCCCGCGCGTGACGTGTGCGCCTGGGTCGGCACCGTAGCGGAGCGGGGGATTTCGGGGACGTCCCCGCCCGATACGCGCTGTACTACCGGGGAGAAGGGGGGCGGGGTCCATGACGGAGATCGAGCGCGAGTGTCCCACCTGCCGCAGCAGGCAGGCGTTCCGCATGCTCAACGGCGCCGAGAAGGCTGCCGTCCGCGAGGAAAAGGGAGCCCGGCACTACGTCGACAACCTCTGGCGCTGCACCGCCAAGGGCTGCCTCTGGTACCAGCCGTACCTGCACACCCGCGGCGGCGGCCTGCTGCCCGAGAAGTTCCGGGAGGAGGCCACCGCGCAGGAAGGGGCGGACGGGTAGGGTCCGTGGAATGCCGAGAGTCAAGGTCAGCGTGATCGTCCCCGTCTACAACACCGGGAAGTACGTCGACGAGTGTGCCCCGTCGCTGCTCGGGCAGAGCCTGCCGCCCGAGGAGTACGAGGTGGTCTACGTCGACGACGGGTCGACGGACGACACGCTGGACCGGCTCCGGAAGATCGCGGACGCGCATCCGAACGTCCAGGTGCACACCCGCCCGAACTCGGGCTGGCCGGGCGCGCCCCGCAACCTCGGCATGCGGCATGCCAAGGGCGAGTACATCCAGTTCGTCGACCACGACGACACCCTCGGGCCCGAGGCCCTGGAGCGGCTGTACGAGCACGCCAAGCGGAACGACGCCGATGTGGTGCTCGGCAAGATGTCCTCCACGATGGTGCGGCCCCGGCGGCTGTTCCGGCACACGATCGACGCCTGCACGATCGAGAACGACGAGCTCATGCAGAGCATGTCGCCGCACAAGATGTTCCGGCGGGCCTTCGTGGAGGAGCACGGGCTGCGGTTCCCGGAGGGGCCGTGGATCCTGGAGGACCTGGCGTTCGTCAGCGCCGCCTACCTCAAGGCCGAGCGGATCGCGGTCCTCGCCGACTACCCCTGCTACTACTGGATGAAGCGGGACGACGGCGGCAACAACACCCAGCACCGGTTCAACCACCGGCACGGCTTCTGGGACAACTGCCGGACGATCGTCGGCCAGATCAAGGACGGCACCGAGGCCTCGGACGACGTCGACGCGCTCCAGAACCGGCTGCTGCACCGCCTCTACCACGTGGAGGTCCTCTCCAGGACCCGTGAGCCGGAGATCCTGCGCGAGGAGCCGGCCGAGCAGCGGCAGCGCTTCGAGGCGGCCCGGGAACTGGCCCGCAAGGAGTTCCCGGCGGCCGTCCGGGAGGGCCTGCCCACCGTGTCCCGCCTGCGCGCCGAGTTGCTGGAGCGCGGTGACTTCGACGGGGCGGTGGTGCTCGCGGAGCGCGTGCGGGAGGTGAAGGCCCGCAGCACGGTCGGCGCGCCTCGCTGGGAGGACGGCCGTCTGGTCGCCGACGTCACGCTGGACCTGCTGCGCGGGGACGGCGAACCGCTGGCCGTCGTCGAACGGGACGGGAAGCGGTGGCTGGACCCGGAGCTGCTGGACGGGGTGCCGGGGACCGAGGACGGCTGGGAGGTCCGCGATCCGTTCCGGCTGGCGTACGCGGAGCTGATCGTCAAGGACCGCGACCGGGAGGACTGGTGGTACCCGGAGGGCGACCTGGAGGTGCGCCTCGAACCGCTCGGCGAGGGGCGGTCCCGGCTCGTCGCCTCCGGGCGGCTGAGCCTCGACCCGGAGCGGCTGGCGGGTGGCCGGCCGTTGGAGCGCGGGGTGCACGACGTGTGGGCGTACGTCCAGCTGCTGGGCGTCGACCGGATGGTCCGCGTGACCGGCGACGGCACCCCCGGCGCCCCGGCCGCGGGCCCGGCGCTGACCGGCGGGCGGCTCGCGCTGCCGTACTGGACGGGGAGCGGTCAGCTCGCCCTCGACGTGGACCAGCGTCAGCGCCGGCTCGGCCCCGACACCGCGCCGGCCGCCGCCGCGAACACCGCGCGCGGGGAACGGTCGCTGCCTCTGCCGTACCTCGCCGCGACCGCCGGTGCCCCGGCTCCCGTCAAGGCCACCGTGGCCACCCTGACCGTGGACGCCACACTGCTCCCGGGCAGCGGCGGAACGGCGGTGCTGCGCCTGCCCGGCCGGCTGAAGCTCCCCACCGGGCGGCACCCTGTCACCCTCCCGAAGGAGAGCACCCCCCTCGCCTACGCCGTCGTCCGCGACGGTCTCCTGCTCCGCCTGGAGGGCCCGGCGTACCGGGCCGGCGGCGGGCGCCGACTCCTCGACGCGGTCGCGGGCAACCGGCAGGTGCGGGGCGTACGGCGGCGGTTGGGCCGGAGGAACTGAGCGAGACGCCGACGCGGGGTCTTCGACGCGGGCCGGGGTGCGGGGTGCGTGCGGCGGGGCGCGTGCGGCGGGGCCGCTGCCGGCCCGGCCCGGGACCCGGACTTGCCACTCCAGCGCGAGCCCCGACCCGCCTCTCCAGCCTGAGGCCCGGACTCGCCACCCCGGCCTGAGACTCGGACTCGCCACCCCCGGCCTGAGACCGCGGTGCGCTCCGTGGGGGGCGGTGTGAGGTCGTGGGGCGGCTGCGGGTGCGTGGGGGCTGGTCGCGCCCACGCGGCGGAGCCGCAAATTGATGCAGTCCCGCGCCCCGGACCCGCCGCCCCGCCCTCGGACCGCGCCCAGCCCGGACGCCGCCGCCCTGGCAGCGCGGCCCCCGGCCGGCGCAGTACCCCAAACGCAGACACCGCCGGGCCCCCTGTCACCGGTCCCGGCGGTGTCTGCGTCGTCCTCCCCGACGGGGGGCCGTCACAGGTTGCTGAAGTCCGGCCCCTTCGTGCGGGTCCGCTTGATCTCGTAGAAGCCGGGGACCGAGGCCACGGCGAGGGTGCCGTCCCACAGCTTGGCGGCGTCCTCGCCCTTGGGAGCGGGGGTGACCACGGGGCCGAAGAAGGCGATCTGCTCACCGTCGGCTCCGGGGACGGCGATGACCGGGGTGCCGACCTCCTGGCCGACCTTGTCGATGCCTTCCTTGTGGGAGGCGCGCAGCTCGGCGTCGAACTCGAAGTCCTTCTGGTCGAAGTACTCGATCAGGTCGGCGGGCAGGCCGACGTCCGCCAGGGCGCCCTCGACGGCCTCGCGGGTGGGGCCCTGTTCCTCGTTGTGGATGCGGGTGCCGAGCGCGGTGTAGAGGGGGCCGAGGACGTCGGAGCCGTGCTTCTGCCAGGCCGCGGTCACCACGCGGATCGGCTGCCAGGCCGTGGTCTCCAGCATCTCGCGGTACTCCTCGGGAAGCTGGTCGATCTTGTCCTCGTTCAGCACGGCGAGGCTCATGATGTGCCAGCGGACCTCGATGTCACGGAGCTTCTCCACCTCCAGCACCCAGCGGGAGGTCATCCAGGCCCAGGGACACAGCGGGTCGAACCAGAAGTCGACGGGGGTCTTGCCGGAGGGGCTCGCGGACGCGGACATGGGTCTCCTCGGAAAGCGGTTCTTTTCCAGCGGCAACACCGGCGCTTGCCCGGTCCATTCCCGGTTGCCGCTCCCGTCTGCCGCGAATCGGCTCCCGTCTGCCGCGGATCGGCGGCACATGGCAGGATCGGCCTGTCCGCATACTGAACACCATCCGAGGGAGCTCCATCCGTGCCCGGTGAGAACCTGTCCCGTGACGAGGCCCGGGAGCGGGCCGCCCTGCTGTCCGTCGACGGCTACGAGGTGTCCCTCGACGTCCGCTCCGCGGTCGGCGACGACACCGGGGACGGACCGCGCACCTTCCGCTCGGTCACCACGATCCGCTTCCGCTGCGCCGAGCCGGGCGCCACGAGCTTCGCGGACCTGATCGCGCCGAGCGTGACCGCCGTCTCCCTCAACGGCAAGGACCTCGACCCGAGCGAGGTCTTCGACGGTTCCCGGATCGCCCTGGAGGACCTGGCCGCGGAGAACGAGCTGGTCGTGGACGCCCGGTGCGCCTACTCCCGTACCGGCGAGGGCCTGCACCGCTTCGTCGACCCCGAGGACGGCGAGGTGTACCTGTACACGCAGTACGAGCCGGCCGACTCCCGCCGGGTCTTCGCCAACTTCGAGCAGCCGGACCTCAAGGCGCCGTTCCGCTTCGAGGTGCGGGCGCCGGAGGGCTGGACGGTGTGGAGCAACGGGGTCGGCGACGAGAGCGAGGGGGTCTGGCGGTTCGCGGAGACGAAGCCGATCTCGACGTACATCACCTGTGTGGTGGCGGGTCCGTACCACTACGTGACCGACTCCTACGAGCGGGAGTTCAAGGACGGCACCCGGCTGGAGATCCCGCTCGGCGCGCTGTGCCGCAAGGGGCTGGCCCCGCACTTCGACGCCGACGACGTGTTCCTGGTGACCAGGCAGGGCCTGGACTTCTTCCACGACCACTTCGACTACCCGTACCCCTTCGGGAAGTACGACCAGGCGTTCGTGCCCGAGTACAACCTCGGCGCGATGGAGAACCCGGGCCTGGTGACCTTCCGCGAGGAGTTCATCTTCCGGGGGAAGGTCACCCAGGCGTCCTACGAGGGCCGGGCCAACGTCATCCTGCACGAGATGGCGCACATGTGGTTCGGCGACCTGGTCACCATGGAGTGGTGGGACGACCTGTGGCTGAAGGAGTCCTTCGCGGACTTCATGGGCGCCTTCGCGCTGGTCGGCGCGACCCGCTTCGAGGACGGCTGGATCACCTTCGCCAACCGCCGCAAGGCGTGGGCCTACCGCGCGGACCAGCTGCCCTCCACGCACCCGATCACCGCGGACATCCGTGACCTGCAGGACGCCAAGCTCAACTTCGACGGCATCACCTACGCCAAGGGGGCTTCCGTACTGAAGCAGCTGGTGGCGTACGTCGGCCAGGACGCGTTCCTGGAGGGCGCGCGCCGCTACTTCAAGCGGCACGCGTACGGCAACACGCGCCTGGACGACCTGCTGTCGGTGCTGGCGGAGACCAGTGGCCGGGACATGGGCACGTGGGCGCGGGCGTGGCTCCAGACGGCGGGGGTCAACTCCCTCACCCCGCAGGTGCTGTTGGACGCCGAGGGACGCGTCGACGAGCTGGCGGTGGTCCAGGAGGCCGCCGAGTCGCACCCGGAGCTGCGCCCGCACCGGGTGGCGGTGGGCCTGTACCGGCGGACACCCGAGGGCGCGCTGGAGCGGTACGCGCGGGCCGAGGTGGACGTCGAGGGTCCGCGGACGGTGGTGGCGGAGCTGGCCGGGGCCCAGGCGCCGGATCTGGTGCTGGTCAACGACGACGACCTGACGTACTGCAAGATCCGCTTCGACGCGAACTCCCTGGAGACGCTGAAGGCGGGCCTGGGTGACCTCACCGACCCCCTGGCGCGGGCGCTGTGCTGGTCGGCGCTGTGGAACATGACGCGGGACGCGCTGCTGCCGGCGCGGGACTTCGTCGGCCTGGTGCTGCGGTTCGCGGGGCGCGAGTCCGGTATCGGGGTGCTCCAGATGCTGCACGCGTGGGCGAACTCGGCGCTGGTCAACTACCTGGCGCCGGAGTACCGGGAGATGGGCGGACGGCTGCTCGCCGAGGGCGCGCTGCGGGAGCTGCGGGCCGCCGGGCCGGGCAGCGAGCACCAGTTGGCGTGGGCGCGGTTCTTCGCGTCGGTGGCGGCGCTGCCGGAGGATCTTCAGCTGCTGCAGGGCCTGCTCGCGGACACGGAGCAGATCGAGGGCCTGGTGGTGGACCAGGAGCTGCGCTGGGCGTTCCTGGAGCCGCTCGCGGCCCACGGCGCCGCGGACGAGGGGGCGCTGGCCGCCGAACTGGCCCGGGACGACACCGCGTCCGGCAAGCGCCACCAGGTGCGCTGTCTGGCCGCGCGGCCCTCGGCGGCGGTGAAGGCGCAGGCGTGGGCGCAGGTGGTCGAGTCGGACGCGCTGTCCAACGCCCTGGTGGAGGCGACCATCGCGGGCTTCGACCGGTCGTCCCAGCGGGAGTTGCTCGCGCCCTACGCCGAGAAGTACTTCGCGGTGATCGAGCGGGTGTGGCGGGAGCGGTCGATCCAGATCGCGATGCATGTCGTCCAGGGCCTGTTCCCCTCGCTCCAGCAGTCCCCGGCGACCCTCGACGCGGCGGACGCCTGGCTCGCCGCCCACGAGGACGCGGCTCCCGCGCTGCGCCGACTGGTCCTGGAGGGCCGGGACGACCTGGCACGGGCGTTGCGGGGACAGGCGTGCGACGCGGAGGCCACGGGGACTGCGGCCTAGATCTTTGGTCAAAGCTTGAGCGTGCGGTCACCGTTACGAAATTCGGTCAAGCGGAACCGTAACCCCTGGTCCACACCCGAACGGACCAGGGGCTTTCCATGCCTACTCGGCACCCGAACACCCGTCCTTTAGTGCGGGCTTGTCCGTATTTGTCGACGGGCGTGTAACAGCGGTTAAGGGGCGGATCGGGTGCGGGAACCTCCCGTGCATGAACCACAACGCCCCGGTCCCCCCGTGCTCCCCCCGCCCCCTGCGCCACCTCGCCGAGGTGCACCGCCGGGTCCAGACGGCCGCGCAGTTGCGTGCCCGCGGCATCTCGGCCGCCGAAGCCGCCGAACAGTGCCGGCCCGGCGGCCCCTGGCAGCAGTTCCTCCCCGGTGTCTTCCTGCTGCACCCCGGCCCGCCGACCAGCGAGGAGCGGCTGCACGCGGTCCTGGCGTACGCGGCACGGGAGCGCGGCGCCGGAGTTCCGGCCCAGCCCGGCGCGGGGGAAGCACACCGCCCCGGCTACGCCGAGGCGATGATCACCGGCCTCGCGGCCCTCACCCTGCACGGCTTCTCCGCCACGCCCCCGCTGACCGCCCTGGACCGGATCGACGTCCTGGTCCCGCGCCTGCGCCGGCTGCGCGCGACGGGCTGCGCCCGCATCGTCCGTACGGGCACCCTGCCGACCCCCGTGGAGGTCACCGGCCTGCCGGTCGCCCCGGTCCCGCGCGCCCTCGCCGACGCGGTCGGCGAACTCACCGACGCGGGCGCGGTCCGCCGGCTGCTGACCGAGGCGGTACGCGGCGGCCACTGCGAACCAGCCGCGGTGGTACGGGAGTTGAACAACGCCAAGCTGCTGAGCCGGCCGCACGTCGTGGACGCCGTCGACTCCCTCCTCGCCGAGGGCCGCGCGATTGCCGAGGACCGGCTGTACCGCATGGTCCACGAGTACGGCCTTCCCGACCCTGTGTGGAACGTGGACCTCCGGCTTCCGGGCGGCCCCCACCTCGGCGGCCTCGACGCCTACTGGCCCGAACAGGCCGTCGCCGTCGAACTCGACACCCGCGCCCCCCGACAGGACGACGACGCCCTCTGGTCCGAGTACGCCCGCAAGCGCGAACACCTGGAGCGACTCGGCATCACGGTCGTCCACATCACCCCCCGAAAGCTCCGGGACACGATGGAACAACAGGCAGCGGTGGTCCGCACAGCCCTCATGGCCTCCGGCGACCGCGACCCGGCGGCGTATGTCGTGGTGCTGCCCCGGTAGTGACGGATAGGTTGCCCGCCATGACCGAACTCGGCCCCGTCGCCTGGCCTCCCGTGCCGATCAGGACCGAGCGGCTCGTGCTCCGCGAGTCCGAGCCCCGGGACCGTGCGACGTTCGTCGAGTTGTTCGCCTCGCCGGAGGTGCGCACCTACCTCGGTGGCCCTCGGCCGCGCGACGAGCTCGAACGCGCGGTGCCCGAGCTGCCCGGGCGGCGCCCCGGAGTGTTCGTGGTCGAGCACTGCGGAGCGGCGATCGGCACGGTCTCGCTCGACCGGCGTGACGCGGAGCGCCCGGGGCACGTCCGCCCGGAGGGCGGGGAGCCCGAACTCGGCTACATGTTCCTGCCGGACGCGTGGGGCCACGGGTACGCCGCCGAGTCCTGCGCGGCGGCACTCGACTGGCTCGCCGACGCGCTGCCCGGCGAGCCGGTCGTGCTGTGCACCCAGAGCGCCAACGACCGCTCCGTGCGCCTCGCGGCGAAGCTCGGATTCACCGCGGTGGAGCGGTTCGAGGAGTACGGGGCCGAGCAGTGGTTCGGCGTGCGGGCCCCACTCACGCCGCCGACGGCCCCCTAGAACGCGGTGGGCGGCGTTCCGGCGCGGAGGGAAGAGGCCGGGCTCCTCCGCGCCGTGACGCAGGCGGTCATCCGCCCACGGCAGGGGCTACTTCTCGCAGTACTCGGCCTCGAACACCGACTCGGTGTTGCCCGACCAGTCGCCGTTGAAGTTGACGGCCACCGAGTGGTGGCCGTTCTCCGTGGTCGCCGCGTCCGTGTTGGAGCCGTGGATGCCGCCGTCGTGGCCCCACACGTGGACCCCGCAGCTGAGTTCGACGTCGACGAGGCCGAGGCCGTAGCCGTACCGCTCCTTGGCCGCGACCGTCGTCTTCATCTTCTTCAGCTGCTCGGGTGGGAGCAGCTTTCCGCGCAGCAGGGCGCTGTAGAAGCGGTTGAGGTCGGCCGAGCTGGAGATCATCTGGCCGCCGCCGTAGGCGATGCCGGGGTTGAGTTCCGTGACGTCGTACGTCGGTCCGGTGTCCGTCCTGGCCAGCTTGGAGTAGGCGCGGCTGCTGGGTCGCGGGAGGGTGACCCGGTCGACGGGGACGGAAGTGGACTTCAGGTCGAGGGGGGTGATGATGCGACGCCGGATCTCGTCGCCGTACGGGTTGCCCGTGGCCTTCTCTATCACCAGCGCGGCCAGGACGTAGTTGGTGTTGGAGTACCGCCACGAGGCGCCCGGCTCGAAGAACGGCTTGTGGGTCATGGCGATCGCGACCAGGTCCTCGGGCTTCAGGCGGTCGTAGCGGTGCTCGAAGAAGCCCTCGGCGGCCATGTACTTCCGCTGGTAGTTCGGGTCCGCCAGGACGTCGAAGATGCCGCTGGTGTGGTTGAGCAGTTGGCGCAGGGTGATCGCGCGGCCGTCGTGGCCGTTGCCCCGGACCAGTCCGGGCAGCCACTCGTCCACCGTGTCGTCCAGCGACAGCCGGCCCTCCGCCTCCAGCTGGAGCACCACGGTCGCCACGAAGGTCTTCGTGACGCTGCCCACCCGGTAGTGGTCGTGGGGTGAGCGCGGCTTGCCGGTCCTGATGTCTCCCACGCCCGCGGTCGTCGACCAGGTGCGGTGTCCTTCCCGCACCGCCAGTGTCACCCCGGGCACGCCCTCGGCCACCGCGGCCTCGGCGGCCTGGCGGGTGAGGTCGTGGTCGCCGCCTCTGCCGGACGGGGCCGCGACCGCGGGGGCCGCCAGGGCGGCCGACAGTGCCACGGCCGTCAGGGCCACCAGGGTCGTCCGTACGGTCATGTCCGTCCCCTTCGCGCTCCTCATTTTCGCGCTCCTCATGTGCCGCAGAACTCCGCCTCGATCACGGCATCGGCGTCCCCCGACCAGTCGCCATTGAAGTTGAAGGCCAGCGAGTGCCGGCCGTCGGCGGTCGTCACTGCCTCCGAGGTCGAGCCGTGGATACCGCCGCCGTGGCCCCACACGTGCACCCCGCAGCTGAGCTTGCGGTCCATCAGGCCGAGGCCGTAGCCGGTGTTCGGGATCACCCCGACGGAGACCGTCGTCTTCATCTCCTTCAGCTGCTTCGGCGGCAGCAACCGGCCCCGCAGCAGGGCGCTGTAGAAGCGGTTCAGGTCGGCGGAGTCGGAGATCATCTCGCCCGCGGAGAAGGCCAGGGACGGGTTCAGCTTCGTGACGTCGTACGTCGGTCCCGTCGCCGTCTCGGCCAGCTTGGAGTAGGCCCGGCTGCTGGGCTGCGGGACGGAGACCCGGGTGCCCGGGACCGAAGTGCCGTCCAGCTCCAGGGGTTTGACGATCCGTCGGCGGATCTCCTCGCCGTACGGACGCCCGGTCGCCTTCTCGATCACCAGGCCGGCCAGGACGTAGTTGGTGTTGGAGTAGTTCCAGGACGTGCCCGGCGCGAAGTCCGGCTCGTGGGCCATCGCGACCGCGACCAGGTCCTCGGGCTCGTTGGTGTCGTAACGGTGCTCGAAGAAGCCGTCCTTGAGGAAGTACGTCCGCCCGAACGTCTCGTCGGCCGTGTAGTCGTAGATGCCGCTGGTGTGGTTGAGCAGCCGGCGCAGGGTGATCGCGCGGCCGTCGTGGCCGTTGCCCCGGACCAGCCCCGGCAGCCACTCGTCCACCGAGTCGTCCAGCGACAGCCGCCCCTCCGCCTCCAGCTGGAGCAGCACCGTCGCCACGAACGTCTTGGTGATGCTCCCGACCCGGTACCGGTCGTCCGCCGAACGCGACTTCCCGCTCCTGAGGTCGCCGACCCCGGCGGTCGTCGACCAGACGGTCCGGCCGTCCTTCGCTGTCAGCGTCACCCCGGGCACCCCGTCCTTCACCGCGGCCTCGACGGCCTGCCGGGTCGGACCGTGCTCGCCGCCCTTGGCGGGCGCGGCCAGGGCGGGCCCGGCGAGGGCGGCCGACACCGCCACGGCCGTCGCCGCCACCAGGGTCGTCCGTACGTTCATGCGCGTGCTCATGTGCTCCCCCTTCTCGTCACACCCGCCGTCGGGCGTGGTCGGGGAGGCAGACCGGGAGGGTGGAGCGAAGGTTGAGGAGGGGGACGGCGGTTGAGTGCGTTTCAGCCCTTCTTCATCGTGTGGTGGCGACGCAGAGCGTCGCGGTGTCCGGGAGTTCGGGCGCGGAGCGCCCGTAGGGCTGTCCGTGGAGCCGGGCAATGTCGAACGTACGGCCAGTGGGTCACTGGATGGTGGGACGGTTGTACGGAAGTGGTCCGTTTGTGCGGACGGCTGTGTAGGTTCGGGTGTCATGAAGCTGGTGGTGCAGGTCAAGCTGTTGCCGACGCCCGGACAGGCAGCGGCACTTGAGGCGACCCTGCACGCCTGCAACGAGGCGGCATCCTGGGCGTCCCAGGTAGCCTTCGTCAAAGATGGCAAGCGGAACTTCGCGCTGCGCGAGCACACTTACACCGAGATCAAGCAGCGGTGGGGCCTGGGCGCGCAGGCCGCCCAGCACACCATCAAGAAAACCTGCGACGCCTACCGCACACTGGCGGCGAATGCGAAGGCCGGGAACCTCGGCAAGCCGTGGTCCAAGCGGTACCAGCGGGCGACGCAGAAGCCGATCGTCTTCCGGCCCGTGGGTGCGCAGCCCTATGACGACCGGATGCTGTCCTGGCAGATCACCGACCGGACCGTCTCCATCTGGACGTTGTCCGGACGGGTGAAGGGGGTTGCGTTCACCGCCTCCCCGGAACAGCTGGCCCGTCTGACCTTGTACCGCAAGGGCGAGTCCGACCTGCTCAATCGGGACGGCATGTGGTTCCTGAACGCCACCTGCGAGATCCCCGAAGCCGAGCAGAATGCCGATCCGGACGGCTTCCTTGGCATCGACCTGGGGATCGTGAACCTCGCGACCACCTCGGACGGTCAGATCATGGCCGGGCGCGCCCTCAACCGGGGACGGCTGCGCGAACGCACGCTGCGGACCAAGCTGCAGAAGAAGAACACCCCGTCCGCCAAACGTCGGCTGAAGAAGCGGCGGCGCAAGGAGTCACGGCGGGCGAAGGACATCAACCACAAGATCGCGAAGCATGTGGTGGCCGAGACAGAACGCACCGGACGCGGAATCGCCCTGGAAGACCTGGGTGGTATTCGTGAGCGGGTACGGCTTCGCAAGCCCCAACGGGCCACCGTGCACTCCTGGGCCTTTCACCAGCTCGGACAGTTCATCGCGTACAAGGCCCGCAGGGCGGGAGTGCCGGTGGTGTACGTCGATCCGGCATACACCTCCCGCACCTGCGCCGCGTGCGGCCACATCGACACGGCGAACCGGGTCTCCCAGGCCTGGTTCGCGTGCCGGTCCTGCGGATTTGTTGATCACGCGGACCGGAACAGCTCCCGCAACATCCGCGCTCGCGCGGAAGAGTTGTGGCGACGCGGGGTGCAGTCAACCGCCCCAGACCCACCCCCGACACCCGAGGGCGGGACCGGACGCAAGCGCAGCACCACAGCCAGTGGCGCCCGCTGTGCAAGCCCGGGACTTTAGTCCCGGGTCGTTGGCCCCTTCTTGAGGACCAGCTCCGTGTTCCGGTCCTTCGGGTCCCCGCCGAGGCCCATGTTGGCGCCCGGGGCGTTGTAGGAGAGCTCGCGGTAGAGGGCGGCGAGGCCGGTCTGGGAGAGGTCGGTGAAGTCGGTGCGGTGAGGGGCGGCGGACTCGACGCAGGTGGTGAAGATCGAGAGGGTGCCGTCCTTGTTGTCCACCAGCTCGATGACGCGGGCGAGTTGGGGGAAGTCGACGTGGGAGGCGGTGGAGATCTCCCAGAAGGAGCGGCCGTCGGGCGCCGAGTGCGGGGTGATGTCGTTGCGGTGGATGTGGCCGTTGACCCAGGCCAGCACGTTGGCGTGGCTGCCGAGGAGGGCGATGACCTCCTGGCCGTTGTGGCGCCGCTCGTTGGGGCGGGCGGGGTCGGGGCGGGTGTTGGTCATGGTCTCGCTGGTGTGGTGACTGAAGATCACCGCGTACGAGTCCTTGTTCTCCCGCAGGGTCCGGTCCAGCCACCTCAACTGGGCGGTGCCGATGGACCCTTGGTAGTGGCCGCCGGCGTCGGTGGTGTCGAGGCTGATGCCGATGACATCGTCGGCGATGCGGAAGCTGTAGTACTGGGTGCCCGCGTCGAGGTTGGCGGTGGAGTAGCCGTGGCCGACCGGGCCGAGGCCCCGGTAGGCCGGGTCGAGGTGGGCCTTGAGGTACTCGGTGGCGGTGAAGGGGGCGCGCCGCTCGTCCGGGGTGACCGAACGCATGGTGCGGGCCTTGGACTTGAGGAAGTCGCGGAAGGCGGTGCCCCGCGGGTCCTTGGCGTCCCTGATGGCGTTCTGGAGCCTCTTCGCCTCGGCCGCGGAGACGCTCATCAGCTTCCGGCCGCCGACGGCGTGCTCGGCGAGCCAGGAGTCGCCGAGGCCGAAGCAGCCCAGCGGCATGGAGTCGTGGTTGCCGACCGTGGAGTACCAGGGCATGTTGAGGCCCGGGCTGTTCAACTCCCGCATCGCGGCGGCCAGATAGCCCTGGATGTGGGGGAAGCCGAGCTGCTTGTCGGCGTCCCGGACGGCCGTGTCGGGCTGCCAGTACTGCTTGATGCCGCTGTTCTGGACGCCCTCGTAGTGGCGGGGGTCGCCGGAGTTGGCGGTGATCCGGCCGCCGCTCATGATCGTGAGGAACCACTCCAGCTCGGTCCCCGCGTTGTTGTCCGTGTTGTCGCCGGTGGTCATGGCGAAGTGCAGCGGGGAGCCGGTGACGGGGGCACCCCGCAGCGCGTTGATCCGCTCCACCAGCGAGATGGCGCCGGGTACGGTCAGCGCCTCGTGCGGCCGCCAGGCGTGCACGTCGGTGGAGCGCAGGTACTCCAGCCGCATCGGGTGCTGGGTGTCGATCAGGTGCAGGTCGGTGAGCTGCACGAACGCGGCGAGCGCGGTACGGCGTCCGATCCGGCCGCTCTTGGGCGCGGCCAGCTCGCCGCGGACCTTGCGGTGCCAGCCGGGGCCGTCGCCGAGGCGGCGGAAGCCGGAGTTGTTGCGGGGGGCGGCCACGGTCGCGGCGGTGGTGCCGCGGGTGTAGGGCACGAGGGGGGCGGCGGGGGCCTTGCGGGACTGGGCGACGGGAGCCCCGGCGGCGGCCTGTCCGGTGGTGGTGGCGGCCTGGCTGTCGGTGGGCCGCAGGGCGTAGCCGACACCCGCGGAGAGGGACACCGCCGCGGTGGCGGCGAGGACGGAACGGCGGTGCGGCCCCAGAGCGGAACCGGCGACAGAGCGTATGCGCGACATGGCGCGATCTCCCCGAGTGCGAACGCGTCGGCAGTGGTCGCGGGCACGGTCGCTGTCGCGAACATCCCGCTCACTCTGGATCGTTGGCACCGGGAATGACCTGCGCGTGAACGAGACGGCAACGGGCAACGCCGATCACCGTACGTGGATCTTGGCAAACCCTGTGCGTCCATGACAGCTCCCCGAACGGCCGGGAGGCGGTCACGCGCCGTTCATTTTGCGGGGCAGTGCAATCATTTCGCGGGCAGCGCGATCATCGCGCGGGGCAAGTGCGGTTATCCCTCGGGGAGCGTCACCCGTCCCGTGGCCGGCCGCTCCCGCCACAGGCCGAGGCCGAAGTCGACCAGGGGCACCCGGACCAGACCGGCCACGGCGTCCAGATCGTGCCAGGCGGCCATGTCGGTGGATCCGCCGACCTCGTAGCGGAGTTCGCCGCCGGTGATCCGCCCCTCGTAGACGATCCCGACGCCGTGGTGGTCGACGGAGCGGCGCAGGCGGCGGGAGTGGATGCGGCGCCGGGAGCGCACGCCGAGCAGGCCGGTGACCTCGACGCGGTATCCGGTCTCCTCGGTCACCTCGCGCAGGACGGTGTCATGAGGGTCCTCGCCGTGCTCCATGCCGCCGCCGGGCAGGGTCCACTCCGCCCGGCCGGCGCGGTCGATCCACCGGGCGAGCAGGATCTGTCCGTCCCGTACGCACACGGCGTAGGCCGCCACCCTCAACTTCCGTCGCATGGCAGGACGTTAGCCCAGGACGGCGATCGCCTACGTCCCTCGGGGACCGTTCTGGGCGACTCAATACCTTCACACACCCCTCACCCCACATCACCTGATATGCCATCGGGGGTTTTCCCCATGGGCCTATATCGATTCGGTCAACTCTCCCTAAACATCCTTCCCATGCGTAAGGCTGTGCGACTGCGACCGGGGCTGATCAGTCCTGGTCGCACACCGTTCGTTCCTTTACCAACAAGGGATGCCGATGACCCTCACCCCCCAGCGCGACCGTGAGTCGACACCGGGCGCGAGACGCGTGGCCCGAATAGCCGTGGCCGCCGGCCTGGTGGCCGCGCTCTCCGCGGCCGGGCCGATACCCATGGCCCTGGCCGCCGACGAGACACCCGTCGCCGCCGACCCGGGCGTGAAGTCCGCCCACGACAAGCTCGGCTCCGACGACGCCGACGCCCTCGCCGAGGCCAAGGCCGACGGCGAGAAGAGCGTCACGATGATGGTGGCGACCGCGCCCGGGAAGACCGAGCAGGTCGCCGATCAGCTGGACTCGCTCCAGGGCGGCCTCGTGGGCCGCACCGACGACAAGCTCGGTTACGTCCGGGCCACCATTCCCACCGCGAAGGCCGACTCGGCCATCTCCGCCGCCACGAAGCTCTCCTCCGTGCACGGCATCGACCTCAAGCGGGACATCCCGCTGGACGACCCGACGCCGGCCGCGGACGCCGCGAAGGGCGCCACGGCCCAGGGGACGACGAGCTACCCGGCGCCGAGCAGGAAGACGCCCGCGGAGAACCCGTACAACCCGTCCTTCGAGACGGGTGCCGTCGACTTCGTGAAGAAGAACCCGAAGGCGGACGGCCGGGGCATCACCATCGGCGTCCTGGACTCGGGTGTGGACCTCGCCCACCCGGCGCTCCAGAAGACCACCACCGGCGAGCGCAAGATCGTCGACTGGATCACCTCGACCGACCCGGTCTCCGACGGCGACGGCTCCTGGCGGCGGATGCTCACCTCGGTGGCGGGACCGGTGTTCTCGGCCACCCCGGTCGGCGGCTCCACCGAGTCGTTCACGGCCCCGGGCGGCTCGTACAAGTTCAACTACTTCTACGAGTCCGCGACGGCCGGCGGCGACCAAGCCGGTGACGTCAACCGCGACGGCGACAAGACGGACGTCTGGGGCGTGCTGTACGACGCCGCCACCGGTACCGCGCGCGTCGACCTCGACGACGACCTGGACTTCACCGACGAGACGCCGATGAAGCCGTACAAGGACGGCTTCCAGATCGGCTACTTCGGCACGGACAACCCGGGGACCGAGGTCGCCGAGCGCATCCCGTTCGTGATCGAGATCCGCAAGGACGTCGTCTACAACGCCGCCGGTGCCAAGGCCGACTACGTCAACATCGGCATGATCTCCAGCGAGCACGGCACCCACGTCGCCGGCATCACCGCCGCCCACGGCCTGTTCGGCGGCAGGATGAACGGCGCCGCCCCCGGCGCGAAGATCGTCTCCTCGCGCGCCTGCGAGTTCGGCCCCGGCTGCACCAACGTGGCGCTCACCGAGGGCATGATCGACCTCGTCGCGGGCCGTGGCGTCGACATCGTCAACATGTCGATCGGCAGCCTGCCCGCGCTGAACGACGGCAACAACGCGCGCGCCGAGCTGTACACGCGGCTCATCGACACCTACGGCGTCCAGCTGGTGATCTCCGCGGGCAACTCCGGCCCCGGCGCCAACACCATCGGCGACCCCGGCCTGGCCGACAAGGTCATCTCGGTCGGCGCCTCCATCTCCAAGGAGACCTGGGCCGCCAACTACGGCTCGGTCGTGGAGAAGAAGTACGCGATGATGCCGTTCTCCTCGCGCGGCCCGCGTGAGGACGGCGGCTTCACCCCGACCCTGGTCGCCCCGGGCGCCGCGGTCAACACCATCCAGACCTGGCTGCCGGGCGCCCCGGTCGCCGAGTCGGGCTACACCCTGCCGGCCGGCTACGGCATGCTCCAGGGCACCTCGATGGCCTCCCCGCAGGCCGCGGGCGCCTCCGCGCTGCTGCTGTCCGCCGCCAAGGCCAAGGGCATCGAGCTCACCCCGGCCACCCTGCGCACCGCGCTGACCTCCACCGCCGACCACATCAAGGGTGTGCAGGCGTACGAGGAGGGTGTCGGCCTCATGAACATCGTCGACGCCTGGACGTCGATCCGCGAGGGCGCCACCGCCCACGAGTACGCGGTCAAGGCCCCGGTCGACACCGCGATCGACCAGTTCCTGAAGACGCCGGGCTCCGGCACGGGTCTCTACGACCGTGAGGGCGGCCTGAAGGCCGGTCAGAAGAAGACGTACGACATCACGATCACCCGTACGTCCGGCGCCGACAAGGCGATCCGCCACGAGCTGCACTTCGAGAACAACGCGGCGGGCACCTTCCGGATCGTCGGCTCCGACGAGGTGAAGCTGCCGCTGAACCAGCCGGTCACCGTCAAGGTCCAGGCCGCGCCGAAGTCCGCCGGGATCAAGAGCGCGATCCTGGAGGTCGACGACCCGAAGACCGAGGGCATCGACCGTCAGGTCATGACGACGGTGGTGGTCGCTCAGGAGCTGAAGTACAGCTACTCGGCGTCGGACACGGTCCAGCGCAACAGCAACCACTCGTACTTCGTGACCGTGCCCGAGGGCGCCAAGTCCCTCGAAGTCGCGATCGGCGGGCTGAAGGGCACGAGCCAGACCCGGTTCATCGCCATCCACCCGTACGGCGTTCCGGTCGACACCACCAGCACGCCGAACTGCTACAACAACTACCTCGACGGCAACGGCTGCCGCCCGGACGTGCGTTCCTACGCCGACCCGGTGCCGGGTGTCTGGGAGATCGAGGTCGAGTCGCGCCGCACCTCGCCGCTGCTCGACAACCCGTACAAGCTCGACGTCGCCGTCCTCGGCGCGGCCTTCGACCCGGAGACCGTGACCGTGCCCGAGGCCAAGGTCGGTACCCCGGCCGCCGCCTCCTGGAAGGTGACGAACAAGCTCGCCGCGCTCGACGGCAAGCTGGTGGGCGGCCCGCTCGGCTCGGCCAAGTCGGCCCGGCCGACCGTCGCGCAGGGCGAGACGCACGAGACCACGGTCGAGGTGCCCGCGGGCGCCGCGTCCCTGGACGTCGCCATCGGCAACGTCTCCGACCCGGCCGCCGACCTCGACCTGGTCGTGCTGAACGCCGCCGGTGACCAGGTGGGCCTGTCCGCCGACGGCGACTCGGAGGAGTCGGTCTCCCTGCCGAAGCCGGCCGCGGGCACCTACACGATCCAGGTCATCGGCTACGCGGTCCCGGCCGGGTCCACGGCCTACGACTACCAGGACGTGTTCTTCTCCCCCGCGCTCGGCTCCGTCACCGTCGACGGTTCGACGCCGGTGAAGCTCGGCACGGGCGACTCCGCGAACGTCTCGGCGAGCGTCACCGCCCAGGCCGCCGCTCCGGAGGGCCGTGAGTTCTTCGGCCAGGTCCAGCTGGTCAACGCGCGCGGCACGGCCGCGGGCATCGGCAACGTGAAGATCGAGAAGGTTCTGCCGTAGTCGAAGGTTGTGCCGTAGTCGTTCCTACGGTGGTGAGGGCGGGCGTCCGTGCGGGCGCCCGCCCTTCTCATTGCCCGCAGGTCAGTCCACGTGACTCGGGCAGCGAGGCGATCACCCTGACCCGGTCCCGGGCGACCGCCTTCTCGCCCACGGCCCAGTAGTCGGCCTGGCCGGACTCCCGCACTCCGATCAGCACGGGGTCGCCCTTGCGGAGGGGGGTGACGCTGTACCGGTCGATCACATGGGTGAGGTCGGCGGCGCCGCCCTTGTCCGGCTTGAAGTAGCGGACCACGTGCACGGTGATCCGGAGCTGCTCGGTGCCGGGGATCGGCTCGACCTCGGTGACCGTGGCCTCGGCGACGAGGACGGTGCAGGCCAGGTAGCGGGGACTGCCGTAGAGGAGTCCGCCGTCCTCCTGCTTGCTGCCCGCGTCGGCGCTGTCGCTGGAGCTCAGGGCGTCGCCGCCGCCCTGCGCGACCAGCCACCCCATACCGGCGATCACGCTGATGACGGCGGCCGCCACCAGTGTGGCGAAGGCGACGGTACGTGCCCGGCGGCGGGTGCGCGGCGGTCGCAGGGGGACGGGCCCGGGGGCCTCGGCGGGCGGCCGGGGGTCGGCGAGGGCGTTCCCGATGATGCCCAACTGCTCGCGCAGCAGGGCGAGATCGGCCTGGGCGGCCCGGTGCTCGGCCAGGAAGGCGGGGTCCTCGCGGGCCGCGTCCGGCAGCGGGTCGTCGGTGAGCGCGGCCATCAGCGCGTCGGCGCCGTCGTACGCGTCGCGTCCGGCGGTCATGTCACACCACCTCGTCCTCGTGCAGGCGGGCGCGCAGGGCCCGCACCGCCGTGTGCAGCCGGCTCTTGACGGTGCCCTCGGGGATGCCGAGCTCCTCGGCGATCCCGCGCACCGGGAGGTCGGCGTAGAACCGCAGGACGAGGACCTGGCGCTGGGCGTCGGGCAGCTCGTCCAGGCCTCGCGCGACGGCGAGGGAGAGCAGGCTGGTGTCCTCGCCGGAGGGGTGCTCCGACTGCCTGAGCGCGGCCAGCCGCTCCCCCAGCCGCTCCTGGCGGCGCTTGGCGCGGTGCCAGTCCATGGCCAGGTTGGAGGCGACGACCGCCGCCCACGCGGACACGTCACGCGGCGCCTCGGCCCCGCGGGCCGCCCGCTCCAGCAAGCGCAGGCGGACCTGCTGCACCCCGTCCGGCAGGTCCGCCTGCGGCACCCCGCCCAGGGCGAGCACCGCCCGCACCCGGTTCTCCTGGGCCGCGTCCAGGGGATCCTCGTGCACGTCCCCCTGTCCGCGGCGGGTCCTTCTGCGCAGCACAGCCACCCCTCCCCCTCCGCGTTTCCCCTATGACGCCGGTGGGGGCGGAAACGTTCGGCTCGGTCTCCGGGGATTCGTGCGGAGGCGTACGTCACACCGTCACGCGGTGCAGCACAGCTTCCGGCAGGACGTGACCGTAGGGCGAATTTCTCCAGTTCAGAAGGGGTGCGGCGGAATTTCCGCAACCAACGGTCGCGGCCGGGCGTCCCGGTCCCCGGGCATGAAGCGCAAAGAAGTGGACAGGTGGACCCGGGTCGGCCGCATGATGGAAACGCCGGACACAGGAACACCACGCAAGGGAGACGTCGTGAGGGTCGGAATCGTCGGAGCCACCGGTCAGGTCGGCACGGTCATGCGCAGGATCCTCACGGAGCGGAACTTCCCCGTGACGGAGCTGCGTCTGTTCGCCTCGGCGCGGTCGGCGGGGACGGTCCTGGACGGCGTGACGGTCGAGGACGCGACCACCGCCGACTACACCGGCCTGGACATCGTGCTGTTCTCCGCGGGCGGCTCCACGTCGAAGGCGCTGGCCGAGAAGGTCGCCTCCCAGGGCGCGGTCGTGATCGACAACTCGTCGGCGTGGCGGCGGGACCCGGACGTACCCCTGGTCGTGTCCGAGGTGAACCCGCACGCGATCGCCTCCCGCCCCAAGGGCATCATCGCCAACCCGAACTGCACGACGATGGCCGCGATGCCGGTCCTGAAGCCGCTGCACGCCGAGGCCGGTCTCGAAGCGCTCGTCGTCGCCACCTACCAGGCCGTCTCCGGCTCCGGTCTGGCCGGTGTGGACGAGCTGTTCGAGCAGGTCAAGAAGGTCGGCGACGACGCGCCGAAGCTGACCCACGACGGTTCGGCGGTGGAGTTCCCCGCGCCGGACAAGTACGTCGCCCCGATCGCGTACAACGTGCTGCCGCTGGCCGGCTCGATCGTCGACGACGGCCTGAACGAGACCGACGAGGAGCAGAAGCTCCGCCACGAGTCCCGCAAGATCCTGGAGATCCCCGGGCTGAAGGTCTCCGGCACCTGCGTCCGCGTCCCCGTCTTCTCGGGCCACTCCCTCCAGGTCAACGCCCGCTTCGCCCGCCCGATCAGCGTCGAGCGCGCCAAGGAGCTCCTCGGCGGCGCCCCCGGTGTCGCGGTCACCGAGGTCCCGACCCCGCTCCAGGCGGCCGGGCAGGACCCCTCCTACGTCGGCCGCATCCGCGCCGAC
Source organism: Streptomyces lincolnensis (assembly GCF_021173675.1). Taxonomy (GTDB): domain Bacteria; phylum Actinomycetota; class Actinomycetes; order Streptomycetales; family Streptomycetaceae; genus Streptomyces; species Streptomyces lincolnensis_B. The sequence continues at coordinate 694,696 of NZ_JAIHON010000005.1, forward strand.
GAGACCGTCGACAACGGCCTCGCCTTCTTCGTCTCCAACGACAACCTCCGCAAGGGCGCCGCGCTGAACGCGGTGCAGATCGCGGAGCTGGTGGCGGCGGAACTCAAGGGCTGACGCCTGGCGGGCTCCGGCGTCAGGCCCTGCGCACCTCGTAGAGGAAACAGCCGTACTCGACGGCCCGGACGTGGACGAGCGCCACGGACGGGTCGTCGAAGGCGTTCCGGAGGGCGGCGCGGAAGGCCTCGTCGCCGGGTGCCTCCACCAGCTCTCCGCCCAGGATGTGGCCGTCGGCCGAGTAGCGGCGGACCGTGCGGTGGGAGTTCGTGAAGGGCAGCCGGTCGCTGTCCGGGCCCGGACAGTCCTCGGCGTGGATGAAGACCGGGCCCTGTTCGTCGTAGGCCCTCGGATCGGCGCCCGTCTCCGCGGCCCAGCGGCGCAGGGGGGCGTAGGAGACGAGGGTGATCCGCTCGCCCGGCTCGCTGTGGCGCAGGCAGCATCTCAGGGGCGATCCGCCCTCCTCGTCCGTCACGGGAACCATTCGGCGTCCCGCGTCGTCAGCGGAGCGGAGTTCTTTCAGGACCGTCGGTTCGACGGGGCGTGGGAAGTAGGTCGTCATGGCCTCAGACTCGCCCGTGTCCGCCCCGCCCACCGGCGGGAAACGGACATCGCGCCGGCCGTGGGTCCCATGGAAGGATGGCCGAACCGACACATATCGAGGAGATGACCGCGTGCCTGGCACAAACCTGACTCGCGAAGAGGCACAGCAGCGGGCGAAGCTGCTCACCGTTGACTCGTACGAGATCGATCTCGACCTCTCCGGGGCGCAGGAGGGCGGTACCTACCGGTCCGTGACCACGGTGCGCTTCGACGTCGCGGAGAGCGGCGCGGAGGGCGGCGCGGCTTCCTTCATCGACCTGGTGGCGCCGACCGTTCACGAGATCACGCTCAACGGCGACCAGCTCGACCCGGCGGAGCTCTTCGCGGACTCCCGCATCGCGCTGCCCGGCCTGCTGGCGGGCCGCAACATCCTGCGGGTCGTCGCGGACTGCGCGTACACCAACACCGGCGAGGGGCTGCACCGGTTCGTCGACCCGGTCGACAACCAGGCCTACCTCTACACCCAGTTCGAGGTCCCGGACGCCCGCCGCGTCTTCGCGAGCTTCGAGCAGCCGGACCTGAAGGCCACGTTCCAGTTCACCGTGAAGGCCCCCGACGGCTGGACGGTCATCTCCAACTCCCCGACGCCCGAACCCAAGGACAACGTCTGGGAGTTCGAGCCGACCCCGCGCATCTCGACGTACATCACGGCCCTGATCGTGGGCCCGTACCACAGCGTCCACAGCGTGTACGAGAAGGACGGGCAGAGCGTCCCACTGGGCATCTACTGCCGTCCGTCCCTCGCCGAGCACCTCGACTCGGACGCCATCTTCGAGGTGACCCGGCAGGGCTTCGAGTGGTTCCAGGAGAAGTTCGACTACGCGTACCCGTTCAAGAAGTACGACCAGCTGTTCGTGCCGGAGTTCAACGCGGGCGCCATGGAGAACGCGGGCGCGGTGACCATCCGCGACCAGTACGTCTTCCGGTCCAAGGTGACGGACGCCGCGTACGAGGTGCGCGCGGAGACCATCCTGCACGAGCTGGCCCACATGTGGTTCGGCGACCTCGTGACCATGGAGTGGTGGAACGACCTGTGGCTGAACGAGTCGTTCGCCACCTACACCTCCATCGCCTGCCAGGCGGCCCACCCCGAGTCGCGCTGGCCGCACTCGTGGACCACGTTCGCCAACTCCATGAAGACCTGGGCGTACCGGCAGGACCAACTGCCCTCCACGCACCCGATCATGGCCGAGATCCGCGACCTGGACGACGTGCTCGTCAACTTCGACGGCATCACGTACGCCAAGGGCGCCTCCGTGCTCAAGCAGCTCGTCGCCTACGTCGGCGAGGACGAGTTCTTCGCGGGCGTGCAGGCGTACTTCAAGGCGCACGCGTTCGGCAACACGCGCCTGAGCGACCTCCTCGGCGCCCTGGAGAAGACCTCGGGGCGTGACCTGAAGGCCTGGTCGAAGAAGTGGCTGGAGACGGCCGGCATCAACGTGCTCCGCCCGGAGATCGAGACGGACGCGAACGGCGTCGTCACCTCCTTCGCCATCCGCCAGGAGGCCCCCGCCCTGCCGACCGGCGCCAAGGGCGAGCCCACGCTCCGCCCGCACCGCATCGCCGTCGGCCTGTACGAGCTGGACGACGACAGCGGCAAGCTGGTCCGCGACGAGCGCATCGAGCTGGACGTGGAGGGCGAACTGACGGCCGTACCGCAGCTGGTCGGCAGGCGCCGCCCCGCGGTGGTGCTGCTCAACGACGACGACCTGTCGTACGCCAAGGTCCGCCTGGACGAGCAGTCGCTGGCCTTCGTGACGGAGCACCTCGGCGACTTCGAGTCCTCCCTCCCCCGCGCCCTGTGCTGGGCCTCGGCCTGGGACATGACCCGGGACGCGGAACTCGCGACCCGCGACTACCTCTCCCTCGTGCTGTCGGGCATCGGCAAGGAGTCCGACATCGGTGTGGTGCAGTCGCTGCACCGCCAGGTGAAGCTGGCGATCGAGCTGTACGCCGCCCCGGCCTCCCGTGAGGCCCTGCTGACCCGCTGGACGGACGCCACGCTGGCCCATCTGCGGTCCGCGGCCGCGGGCAGCGACCACCAGCTGGCCTGGGCGCGCGCGTTCGCGGCGACCGCCCGGACGCCGGAGCAGCTGGACCTCCTGGAGGCCCTGCTGGACGGCTCGCAGACCATCGAGGGCCTGGCCGTCGACACGGAGCTGCGCTGGTCGTTCGTGCAGCGGCTGGCCACAGTGGGCCGCTACGACGAGGCCGAGATCGCCGGCGAGTACGAGCGCGACAAGACCGCCGCCGGCGAGCGGCACGCGGCCACCGCCCGGGCCTCCCGCCCGACCGAGGAGGCCAAGGCGGAGGCGTGGGCGTCGGTCGTGGAGTCCGACAAGCTCCCGAACGCCGTCCAGGAAGCCGTCATCGGCGGGTTCGTCCAGACCGACCAGCGTGAGCTGCTGGCCTCCTACACCGACAAGTACTTCGCGGTGGTCAAGGAGATCTGGGACGCCCGCTCCCACGAGATCGCCCAGCAGATCGCGGTCGGCCTCTACCCGACGATCCAGGTCTCCGAGGAGACCCTCGCCAAGACGGACGCCTGGCTGGCCTCCGCCGAGCCCAACGCGGCCCTGCGCCGCCTGGTCTCGGAGTCCCGCGCGGGCGTGGAGCGCGCGCTGAGGGCCCAGGCGGCGGACGCGGCGGCGGGCGAGTAGCCGTCCCTGCGACGCCTCTACGGCGATGGGGGCGTCCGGCATCGTGCCGGGCGCCCCCTTTTCCGTTCGGTTTCAGCGCACCACCATCCCGCCCGTGACGTTGACGAAGGTGCCGGTGATGCCGGCCGCGTGGTCGGAGGCGAGGAAGACGGCCGTGGCGACGACCTCGGCGAGGGTGGGGCTGCGCCGGATCATGCGCATCCCGGCGAGGTGGTCGAGGATGCCCTGGACGGCGGCCTCGCTGATGGCGGGGTCGACCGCGGCGAGCTTCTCGTGGGTCAGCGTCTCGGGCACCCCGGCCGCCCACAGGCCCACCGCCCGCACCCCGCGCGGTCCGAGCTCCGCCGCGAGATTGCGGACGAGCGTGTCGACGGCCGCGTCCGCCGGTCCCGTCCCGCCCATCATCGGACTGCCGTGCGCGGAGGCGCTGTTGAGGGTGAGGAGGACACCGGAGCCGCGCTCGGCCATGCGGCGGCCGGCGGCCCGGGCGGTGATGAAGTTGGCCCGGGCACCGTTGATCACCGGCCGCAGGAAGTCGTCCACGGCCAGGTCGGTGAGCGGGGTGCCCTGCACGTCCCCGCGGCTGACGAGGTTGAAGGAGATGTCGACGTCGCCGACGGAGGCGAGGTGGTCCTCCACGGCCGCCTCGTCCAGCGCGTCCACCACGGCCACCTCGGCGCCCTCGAGGCCGGCGGCCGCCGCCTCCAGCGTCGTACGGGTGCGGCCCACGAGGTGCACCCGCGCACCCTCCTCGGCGAAGGCACGGGCGACCGCGCCGCCGATCGATCCGCCGGCGCCGTAGATGACCGCGGTCCTGTCGGTGAACAGCATGGTGAACTCCTGGGAAGTGAGTCGTACGTCGAACGGGACATCCATGCAGACGTACGGCCCCCCGGATGCTCATCACCCGGCCGTCTCACAGCCGCAGCGGCAGCCCGAACGCCGGGAACAGGTGCGGCTCGAAGGACGTGATCTCCGCGATGCGGTCCTCACCGGCGGCGAAGCGCAGCACGTCCAGTACCTGGGCGCGGTGGACGCTCGTACCGGGCCTGCGGATGTAGTGGCCGACCGCCAACTGGCCGTTGGCGCGGGCGGGCAGGCTCCGCCAGTGCCCGATAAACATCGGGGAGGCCGGATCGAGGCTGACCCGGACGAAGTCCACGAGCGCGTCCCGGCCGACGAACCAGAACGGGTTCGGCGGCATGGTCAGGGTCACGTCCTCCGTCAGCAGCGCGGCCATCGCGTCGAAGTCGAGACGTCCGACGGCGGCCATGTACCGCTCCAGCACGGCCCGTTGGCCCTCGGTGGGCTCGCCCGCCCGCCAGTCGGCACGCTCCCGGGGCAGGTGCTCGCGCAGCACGGGCCGGGCTCGTTGGAGGGCGCTGTTCACCGAGGCCACGCTCGTCCCCAGGGCCTCGGCCGTCTCGGCGGCGGTCAGCCCGAGCACGTCCCGCAGGATCAGCACGGCACGCCGGCGGGGCGGGAGGTGCTGGATCGCGGCGAGGAAGACCAGCTCCAGCGTCTCCCGGGACAGGGCCGCGGTCTCCGGCTGCTCCGGCGCCTCCACGACGGGCAGCTCGTCGTCGGGATAGGGCTGCAACCAGGTGATGCGGGCGGGTGGTTCGCCCTCGCCGTGGTTCATCCCGGGGATCGGCTCGTACCGCCGCGGCCTGCGCGCGGTCCTGCGCTGGAAGTCCAGGCAGGCGTTGGTGGCGATCCGGTACAGCCAGGTCCGCGCACTCGCCCGCCCCTGGAACCCGTCCCGCGCCCGCCAGGCCCGCAGGAACGTCTCCTGCACCAGGTCCTCGGCCTCGTCGTAGGAGCCGGTCATGCGGTAGCAGTGCACCTGGATCTCACGGCGGTGCCGTTCGGTGAGGGCGGCGAAGTCGGTCTCGGTGAGTTCCGTAACACCGGCAGGGGCTTCCGTGACGCCATCCGGCACTTCCGTCACGGCAGCCTGGGCTTCCGTAACGGAGGTGGGTGTTACGGAATCCTCCGCCGTGTCCCGTGCCGTCCGGGCGACCCGTCTGAGCCGGGCGACGGAGGCCGACAGCTCGGTGACCGTGTCGTAGAGGACGGCCGGCGGCTGCGGCACCAACCGCCCGGCCCGCCGCCCGATGTCCTCGATCAGCTCCCGCACTCCCCCGCCCGCGACCGGCTCCCGCCGCTCCCGGTACGCCTTCTGCCGGCAGGCGGCCGAGCAGTACACGGAGCTGCGTCCGGTACGGCCGGCCCGCGCGGGGAGCGGTCGTCCGCACACCGGACAGCTGTCTGGGCCACCCATGAGCGCCTCCGGGAGTTGCGTAACACGGGACGGTGTGACGCTACCGCCGCAGCGCCCCGTCCATCCGGTCCGTCGCGTCTTTCCGAGCCGCCCTTCCGGCGACGGTGAACGACCGGCCCGGCACCGCCCGCTGTCCGAGCTGTCCCGCCACCGTCGCCGCGAACGCCAGGGCCATGCCCGCCACCTGGACCGGTGTCAGTGCCTGGCCGAGGGCCGCCCAGCCGACCACCGCGGCGGTCAGGGGCGAGAGCGGGCCGAGGAAGGTGACCTGGGTGGCGGTGAGGCGGCCGATGCCGCGGAACCAGAGCCAGTAGGCGATCGCCGTGTTGGCGAACGCGAGGTAGAGGTAGCCGCCGATCGCCCGGGTGTCCAGCGCGGGCGGCGCGCCCTCGACCAGGAGCGCGAGGGGGGCGATGAGCAGGCCGCCCGCGGTCAGTTGCCAGGCGGTGAGGGCCAGCGGGCCCACGCCCTCCGGACGTCCCCAGCGCTTGGTCAGCACGGTGCCGGCGGACATCGAGGCGGTGGAGGCGAGGGCCGCCAGCACGCCGACGGGGTCGAGCGCCCCGGCCGCCTTCAGGACCACCAGGCTCACCCCGAACGCGGCCACGAGCCCGGTCAGCACGCTCCGCGTGGTCGGCCGCTGCCCCAGCAGCAGTGCCGAGAGGCCCACGACGAACAGCGGCCCGACCGACCCGACGACCGCCGCCATCCCGCCCGGCATCCGGTACGCCGACAGGAACAGCAGCGGGAAGAAGGCGCCGATGTTGAGCGCGCCGAGCACCGCCGCCTTGCCCCACCACACGCCCTTCGGGAGCCGCCGGGCCAGGGCCAGCAGGACCAGCCCGGCGGGCAGGGCACGCATGAGCCCGGTGAACAGGGGGCGGTCGGCCGGGAGGAACTCGGTGGTGACGGCGTAGGTGGTGCCCCAGGAGACGGGGGCGAGGGCGGTGAGCAGGATGATCGCGGGCCGTTTCATGACCGGCACCCCTCCGTGAAGTAGCTTGGCGATGATTAGCTTAGCGCTAAGCAACTTGCAGTCAAGCTACTCTCTCGTCACTTTCTTGCAGGCGTCCGGAACGGGGCGGATACTCGTCCCATGAGTGCGCAGCGCAAGGACGAGGTCGACGCGATCATCGAGCAGTGGGCGGCCGTGCGGCCGGACCTGGACACCGCCGCGATGGAGGTCTTCGGCCGGATCTACCGGCTCTCCCGCGCGATGAGCGACCGCACCGAGAAGGCCTACGCGCCTCTCGGCCTCTCCCGCGGCGAGTTCGACGTGCTGGCCACCCTGCGCCGGTCCGGCGAGCCGTACACCCTCTCGCCCCGCCAGCTGTCGGCGACGCTGATGCTCACCACCGGCGGGATGACCGGCCGCCTCGACAAGCTGGAACGGGCCGAACTGCTGCGCCGCTCCCCCGACCCGCACGACCGCAGGGGCCTGCAGGTGACCCTGACCGAGAAGGGACTGGAGCTGGTCGACCGCGCGGTCGGCGCGGGCCTCGCCGCCCAGACGGAGGCCCTGTCCGCCCTGAACGCCGAACAGGCCGGCCACCTGGCCGACCTGCTACGGGAGTTGCTGTCCTCGACGGAGAGGTGACACCCGCCCCGCGGCCGTGCGGTCACCCGACGTGCGCGGCGAGGGCCGCCTCGACGGCGGCCGGGTCGGCGGTGTCGGCCGCCCAGGCCACGTATCCGTCGGGGCGCACCAGGACCGTCGTTCGGCGCTCGCTCGCCCAGCGCTCCACGGCGAGGCGGTTCTCGCCGGCCCCCTGCGCGTCGTAGGACTCCGGCGTGATCAGGACGAACCGGCCGCCGCGCAGGGCCTCGTAGAGGCGGCCGCCGCCGGCGAGGGTGACGTCCGGGACACGGGTGCCGGTCAGGCGGTGGGAGCCGCGCGGGGCCGGGTAGCGGTAGCCGATGCCGGAGATCTGGGCGAGCGCCTTGCGCTGGGCGGGGCCGACCAGGTTGACGAAGGCGGTGACCAGCGCGCGTGCGGCACGCGGCACGGGACGCTGCGCCCGCGCCAGCCTGACCAGGCCCCCGCTGCTGCGCAGCACCGCCTTGCCGACCGGGTGGCGCTCGGCCTCGTAGCTGTCCAGGAGGCCTTCGGGCGCCCGGCCCCGGACGGCCGCGGCGAGCTTCCAGCCGAGGTTGGCCGCGTCCTGGAGCCCGGTGTTCATGCCCTGTCCGCCCGCCGGGGAGTGGATGTGCGCGGCGTCGCCGGCGAGGAAGACCCGGCCGACCCGGTACCGCGGCGCCTGGCGCTCGTCGCTGTGGAAGCGGGACAGCCAGCGGGCGTCATGCATGCCGTAGTCGGTGCCGAGGGCCCGGCGGGTGACCTCCTTGACCTCCTCCAGGTCGAGCGGCACGTCGTCGGCCACCTCGTGACGCCGGTTCCAGCCCATGACCCGGTACCAGCCGTCACCGAAGGAGGCGATCATCGCGAAGGCGTCGCCCGCGCCGTTGACCGTGAGCACACCCTCGGGCTCCCGCTCCAGCCGGACGTCCGCCAGGAACAGGGACTTGATGACGGAGACTCCCGGGAACGGCAGGCCGATCGCCCGGCGTACGGCGCTCTGGTGGCCGTCCGCGCCGACGACGTAGGCCGCGCGCCGGGTGGTGACCGTGCCGTCCGCGCCCCGTACGTCCAGGTCGACGCCGTCGTCGTCCTGGCGCAGCCCGACGACCTCGCTCTCGTGGGCGAACTCGACGCCCGCCTCGCGCGCCCGCCGCTCCAGCAGCCGTTCGACCTCGTACTGCGGGGTGATGAGCAGGAAGGGGAAGCGGGACGGCAGCGTGCCGAGGTCGAGGGAGAGGCGCCGGAAGAGCCGCAGCCCGGTGATGGTGTCGCCGGTGGCCAGCAGCGGGTCGGCGAGGCCGCGGGCGTCCAGCTGCTCCAGGGTGCGGGCGTGGACACCGAAGGCGCGGGAGAGGTTGCTGATCTTGTGGGGGCGCTTCTCCACGACGGTGACGGGGACGCCGGCGGTGGCGAGGTCACCGGCCAGCAGCAGGCCGGTGGGGCCGGAGCCGACGACGATCACGGGGGCGAGGTCGGTGCGGGTGCCGTTCATGGGGGCCTCCTGGTACCAACGGGTGTTTGCCAACGGATGTTTGCCAACGCTTGTTGACGAACTTAGGGCTATCGAGAGCCAGAGTCAACAGCTGTTGGCAAACACTTGTTGGCAAACACTTGTTGGCACACGTGCGTTGGCCTACGCTTGTTGGCATGAACGGCCCTGACAGCAGCAGCCCCTCACCCGCATCCGGTTCCGGCACCCGGCGCCGGTCCGACGACACCCGTGACGCGATCCTGGCCGCGGCCCGCGAGCGGTTCGCCGCCGAAGGGTACGAGCGGGCCACCATCCGCGCGATCGCCAAGGACGCGGCCATCGACCCGTCGATGGTGATGCGCTACTACGGCAACAAGGAGGGCCTGTTCGCGGCCGCCGTGGCCGTGGATCTGGCCATGCCGGACCTGGGTCCGCTGCCCCGGCAGGACGTGGGCCGGGTGCTGGTGACGCACTTCCTCGGCATGTGGGAGGAGAACGAGGTGCTGACCGCCCTGCTGCGGGTCGGTGCGACCAACCAGGCGGGGGCGGAGCGGATGCAGGGCATCTTCCGCGACCAGGTGATGCCGATCGCCCGGCAGGTGTGCCCGGATCCCGAGCAGGTGCCGGCGCGGGCCGCGCTCACGGCGACCCAGTTGCTCGGGCTCGCGCTGACCCGGTACGTGCTGCGGTTCCCGCCGGTCGTGGCACTGGCCCGGGAGGAGGTCGTGGCGTGGCTGGCGCCGACGGTGCAGCGGTATCTGACCGCGCCGAGTCCCTGAGCGGCGTCGCCGCCCCCCCCTTGAGCGGCCCCGGAGGGCCTGCCGGACACGGACGCGGACGCGTCGAGGGCGCCGGCCTCGCGGCACGTACGGCTGGCGCGGGTACGTGCGGCGGGGCCGGCGCCCTCGGTGAAGAGTGCGTGCCGGGCGGTCGGCGGGCCGTCAGGCCTTGGAGCCGACCTCGGTCTTGGTCTTGGCCTTGGTCTTCGCCTTGGTACCGGGGACGTTGACCCGGTGGGAGGGGTGCGACTTGTCCAGGACCAGCACCAGACCGGCGATGACCGCGAACAGGGCGATCGGGGCGACGACGAAGAGGCCCAGCGTCTCGATCACGCTCAGGCCCTTGCCGGGGTCGTCGCCGTCGTCGCGGGTGAGCGCGAGCGCGGGGGACGACATGAGCAGCATCATCAGCGTCGTACCGGCTGCCAGGGTGCCGGCGCGCAGGGCGTTCTTCTTGTCCACGGTGCCAAAAGTATCGAATGCCGGGAGGGGGTGCGCGCCCGGGGTGCCGTATGAGGTGCCCTCGGCCCGGCGGAGGGGGTGGGGGGAGCGACCCCAGCGGCACGACCGCCCGCGGTTCTGCCGACCGTCACCCCCCGTCCCCCCTCCCCCGCAGCACCTCCACCAGGGCGTGCACACGCGGCGACGCCGCCAGTTCCTCCAGCGTCACCGGGCGGCCCTCCGTGTCGGCGATGGGCAGGCGCCAGTTCGGGTACTGGTCCCAGGTGCCGGGGAGGTTCTGGGGACGGCGGTCGCCGAGGCCGTCGGGGAGCCAGATGCCGATGAGGCGGGCGGGAGTGCGGAGCAGGAAGCGGTGGACGGCCTGGATCTCGGCCTCCTCGGAGGAGGTGTCGATGGCGCCGCTCGTGCCGCGGAGGAGGCCGAGCCGGGCGAGGAGGTCCAGCCACTCGCCGGTGTCCGCCGCCGCCTCGGCCCGTTCCTCGTCGAGCGAGCGGGTCAACAGGCCGAGACTGTCGCGGAGTTCGACGTGCTCGCCGGTGAGGCGGGCCGCGGTGGGCGGCAGGTCGTGGGTGGTGGCGGTGGCCAGGCAGTCGGCGCGCCAGCGGTCGGGGGGCAGGGGGCGGCCGTCGCCGTCCCAGTCCCGTTCGAACCACAGGACGGACGTGCCGAGCACCCCGCGTTCGCGCAGCGTCTCGCGTACGCCGGGCTCGACCGTGCCCAGGTCCTCGCCGATGACGAGCGCGCCGGCCCGGGACGCCTCCAGGACCAGGACGGCGAGCATGGCCTCGGCGTCGTAGTGGACGTAGGTGCCCTCGGTGGGCAGGTCGCCCTGGGGGACCCACCAGAGGCGGAACAGGCCCATGACGTGGTCGATGCGCAGGGCGCCCGCGTAGCGGAACAGGGCGCGCAGGAGCTGCCGGAAGGGGGCGTAGCCGGACTCGGCGAGACGGTCGGGGCGCCAGGGCGGCAGGCCCCAGTCCTGGCCGCGGGCGTTGAAGGCGTCCGGGGGCGCGCCCACCGACATGCCCGCCGCGAAGTGGTCCTGCTGGGCCCAGGCGTCGGCGCCGTCGGGGTGGACGCCGACCGCGAGGTCATGGATCACGCCGACCGGCATGCCCGCCTCCCTCGCCGCGCGCTGGGCGGCGGTCAGCTGGGCCTCGGTGAGCCAGGCGAGACGGCAGTGGAAGTCGACGCGGTCCATCAGCTCCGAACGAGCGCGGGCCGTCTCGGGCGACCGGGGGTCGCGCAGCCCGGCCGGCCACCGCCGCCAGTCGGAGCCGTGCACCTCGGCGAGCGCGCACCAGGTGGCGTGGTCCTCCAGGGCCTGGCCCTGCTCGGCGAGGTGGTCGACGTAGGCGGCACGCCGGCCCGGGCCGAGAGGGACCTCGCGGACCAGTTCCAGCGCCTCCCGCTTGAGCTCCCACACGGCGTCCCGGTCGATCAGCGCGCCCTTCTCCAGCACCGATTCCCGCAGCCGGCCGGATCTGTCCAGCAGGGCCCGGACCCGCTCCCGGTCGCCGACGTGGGCGTACTCCGGAATGTCCTCGATCCGCAGGTGCACGGGGTCGGGGAAGCGGCGCGAGGAGGGGCGGTAGGGGGACGGGTCGGTGGGGGCGCCGGGGACGGCCGCGTGCAGCGGGTTGACCTGGACGAAGCCGGCGCCGAGGGCACGGCCGGCCCAGGAGGTCAGCTCGGCGAGGTCGCCGAGGTCGCCCATGCCCCAGGAGCGGTGCGAGAGCAGGGAGTAGAGCTGGACGAGGAGGCCGTAGGAGCGGCCGGGGGGTGCGGGCAGCCGGGGCGGGGCGACGATCAGGTGGGCCTCGGTGGTGCGGCCGTCGGTGGCGGTGGCGGTCAACCGGTGGACGCCGGGCGGGAGTTGGTCCGCGGTGGCGCGGGTCTCGCCCTGTTCGGTCACGACGCGCAGGCGGGTACCGGCCGGGAGGGCGTCGAGCGCGGCGCACGGACCGCCGCTCCAGCGGACGACCGTCGGCGGCAGCAGCCGTTCTCGCAGGTCGCGCTCCCGGGTGTCGAGCGCGGCCCGTACCCCCTCGGGGCTGCCGGCGTCGACGCCCAGGGCGGCCAGCACGCGGGTGAGGGCACCGGCCGAGGCCGCGACCGTACGGTCCGGGGAGGGGCTGTAGGAGGTGGCGACGCCGTACAGCCCGGCGAGCCGGGACAGGTCCTCGCCGGGTGGCTCGGGCTGCTGCCCGGGAGCGGTCATCCAGTGCCTGCCTTTCGGATCAGGTCGGCCGTGCGGACAGGGCTCTGGGAAGCCGTGCGGACAAGGCTCTGGGAAGAGATACCCCGATCCGGCCCTAGTGTTCCGCGGGGGCGTCGGACTCGCTGGTCAGATGGGCGGCGTCGGCGAGCGGGGGTTCGCTGGTGAGGGGTTCGGCGTCCGGGAGGGGCGGTTCGCTGGTCAGGGGCGCCTCGGCGCAGGCGCCCTCCGCGCTGAACACGCAGTAGTGCACGTCGGACGCGGCGGACGGTTCCGCCTCGGACAGGGCGGACGGGTCCGCCCAGGGTTTGGAGAGGGCCGGGAGCAGAAGGTGTGCCGATGCGGCCACGGGGGCCTCCTTGTATCGAGTACGGCGGCCTACGGCCTGTCCGGCGGATCGCGCGGGACGGCGGGACAGGCCCTTGCGGGTTGTCGAAGCCCTACCCAGCGCGCGCGACGGCAGACGTGGAGAACAGAACAACGTGCCCCGCGTCACATTTTGTTCCACCGTGGGGTGCGTGAACGGTGGGGTGCGTGAACCGGGCGGCCCGAGGCCGTCGATAGAGCGGGTGTGAGACTGTTCCGCCCCATGGGGGGCCACCGGGAGACGGACACGGCGGACGCCGAGGGCTCCGACGCGGCGCTGTTGCGGGCCGTGGCGGGCGGGGACCCGTCGGCGATGGCGGCGCTGTACGACCGGCACGCGGGGTGGCTGCACGCGCGGCTGACCCGGCGCTGCGCGGACGCCGAGGTCGTGCGCGAGGTGCTCCAGGACACGTTCGTCACCGTCTGGCGGTCGGCGGCCGGGCATCACGGCGAGGAGGCCGGCGGCTGGCTGTGGACGATCGCCGCGCGGCGCCTGGTCGACGCGCGCCGGGCCCACGAGCGCGCCACGCGGCTCCGGGCGGCGCCGATGCAGGAGCAGCACGCCCCGGCGCCCACCGCGCCCTCGGCCGAGGACCGGGTGCTGGCCGGACTGGAGTACGGCGATGTCGGCACCGCCCTCGACCGGATCTCGCCCGAGCTGCGCGAGGTGCTGCGCGCGACCGTCGTCGACGGACTGACCACCCGCGAGGCGGCCCGGCTGCTCGGCATCCCCGAGGGCACCGTCAAGTCCCGCGCCCTGCGCGCCCGCGCCGAACTCCGCGCCGCCCTCGCCCAGTTGAACCCGTCCCCGCTGGGAGGCCCGGCATGACCGACTGGCACGCCACGGACCCGCACGCCGACGACCGGCTGCACCCCACGGACCCGCACGCCGGCGACCGACCGCACTCCACCGACCCCCACACCCCCGACCCACACGCCCCCGACTGGCACGCCCCCGACGACCTCGCCTTCCGCTACGCCGACGGCTCCCTCCCGGAAGCGGACGCCTGGTCCCTGGAGAAGCACCTGGAGCACTGCACCCCTTGCGCGTCCCGCGTGTCCCGCGCGGTGCGCGAGACGGCGGCGGGGGCGGTGCTGGCGGAGGTGAGGCAGTCGGTGCTCAGGGCTGCGCCGAAGAGCGCCCGAAAGCCTGCGCCTGCGCCCGCCCCTGCGCCTTCCCCTACCCCTGCCCGCGCCCCCGCCCCTCGCCTCGCCCGCGTCCTCTGGGCCGCCGGCCCCGCCCTGCGCGGTGCCTGGCTGTCGGCCGTGCTGATCGTGGCCGTCGGGGCGGTCGTCCTGGCGTACGGGGCCGGGTACACGGGGGCGCGGCCGCTGCTGCTGGCGGTGGCGCCGGTCGTGCCGGTGATCGGGGTGGCGCTGTCCTACGGGGCGTACGCCGACCCGCTGCACGAGATCACGGCGTCGACGCCGTCCGCGGGGCTGCGGCTGGTGCTGGTGCGGGCGGCGGCCGTACTGGTGGTGAGTCTGCCGCTGCTGACGCTGGCCGGGGTGCTGGTGCCGTCGTCGGGTGCGCCGGGCGCGGCGGCATGGCTGCTGCCGGGGCTCGCGCTGACGCTGGCCTCGCTGGCCCTGGCCGGGTACGTCGGCTGCCCGGCGGCGACGGCCGTGACGGGCGGCGGCTGGCTGTGCGCGGTCCTCGCCCCGGCGCTCGCCGCTCCCGGCGGCCGTCTCACGGCACGGCTGGCCGACCAGCTCGCCACCGTCCTGGACGGGGCCCCGGCCCAGGGCGCCTGGGCGGCGGCGGCCGTCCTGAGCGCCGTCGCGCTGGCCGTCCGCCGTCCCGCCTACGACCACCTGGGCAGGCCGTGAGCGCCTCCGCGCCGCCCGCCTGCCTCCCATCCACTCCTGGAGAACCGTTGAGCACGATACGAGTGGCCGGGCTGCGCGTCCGGCACCGCAGAACCGTCGCCCTGGACTCGGTGGACCTCGACCTCGGCCCGGGGGTGCACGGTCTGCTCGGTCCGAACGGCGCCGGCAAGACCTCGCTGATCCGGGTCCTGGCCACGGTCGCCGCGCCCACCGGGGGCCGCGTGGAGCTGCTCGGGGACGACGTCCGGGACCGCCGGCACAGGTCGGCCGTACGGCGGCGGCTGGGGTATCTGCCGCAGGAGTTCGGCTACTACCCGGGGTTCACGGTGCGGGAGTTCGTGGCGTATGTGGCCTGGCTGAAGGAGATGCCCGCCGCGCAGGTCCCGGCCGCCGTGGAGCGGGCCGTGGAGCGGGTCGGTCTCGCCGAGCGGGTCGACGCGAAGGTGAAGACGCTGTCCGGCGGCATGGTCCGCCGCGTCGGCATCGCCCAGGCCATCGTCAACGAGCCCGACGTGCTGCTGCTCGACGAACCGACGGCCGGTCTCGACCCGGAGCAGCGTGTGGAGTTCCGGGCGCTGCTGCGCGAGCTGGGCACCGCCACCACGGTCGTCGTCTCCACCCACCTGGTGGAGGACGTGGCCGCGGCCTGCACGGAGGTCACGCTGGTCGAGGCGGGCCGGATCGCGTACCGCGGCACGCCCCCGGCCCTCGCCGAGCTGGGCGAGTCGGCGGGCGGTGCCGGCGACAACCCGATCGAGCGCGGCTACACGGCGGCCCTGCGCACCCACCGCGCGGCAGCCCTGGAAGAGGCAGCCCTGGAAGAGGTCGCGCGATGACCCTCGTAGCGGAGCGCACGCACGCGCCCCACCCCCTGCGCGGCGAGGTCGTGCACGGCTTCGGACCGTGGGCCGGGGCCGCCGTCCTGCTCACCCTCGCGATCGCACTGGCGGCCAGCCTGGACCAGTGGCAGGGCGGCTGGGCGGAGACCCGCGAGCAGCTGCACACCGCGGCCACTCTGCTCGGCGCCCCACTGGCCCTGGCCGCCGGTTGCCGGCACGGCGGACGCGAGCGCCGACGCCGTACCGAAGAACTGATGGCGTCGGCCGCGCGCGGCCCGCTCGCCCGGCTGCTGGCCTCCGCGCTGCCCCTGGCGCTGTGGGTGGTCGCCGGATACGCGGGCGCGGTCGTGCTCGCCTGGCTCGCCACCTGGTACTGCTCCATGGGCGACGGCCCGTACCCGGTCGCCGTCCTCACGGACGCGGTGGTCCTGGCGTCCGCCGTCCTCGTGGGCCAGGTGGTGGGGCGGCTGGTGGCGTGGCGGCTGGCGGCGCCGCTGCTGGCGGTGGGGGCGTACGCCGTCCTCGGTGTGCTGTCGTACGACGGTCAGGACGCCCTCGGCCATCTGTCGCCGGTGGTCGACGGGACGACCGACGACGTGCCGGTGTGGTGGCAGCCGGTGGCGATGACGGTGTGGACGGGCGGCCTCGCGGTCACCGCGGTGATGGCCCACGCGGCCCGCCGCCGTCGGTTCGCCGTGCTGCCGCTGGCCGCTGCGGCCGCCGCGGGCGCGTTGCTGGTGCAGACCGACAACGCCGGGCTGTGGCACACCGGCGCTCTCGCCGACCGCCAGGTGTGCGACACCTCCACCACTCCGCAGATCTGCGTCAACGCCCGCTACGGAGATCTCCTGCCGCAGGTCACGGACGCCCTGTCCGGACTCACCGGCCGTCTGGAGGGCGTACGGAACCTACCGGTCCGGTTCGAGGACCGGCCCGGCGAACCGCGTCGGGACGAGGCCCAGCTGCCGATGCTCGCGCCGATCGGCCGGAGCGTCGTACGCGGTGAACTCACCGAACCGCGGCGGTACGCGTGGGAGGCCGGGATGGCGTTGTACGGCCGGGCGTACTGCTCCGTCGAGGAGACACGGGACTGGGACCCGGTCGACAACGCCGTGGAGCACTATCTGGCACCCATTCCGAAGCAGGCGTACTTCGACGAGCAGTTGGCGGAGGGGAGCGCGGCCGACCGGGACCGCCTGGAGGCCCGGCTCGCGGCCCGCGCCCGGCTGGAGGCGATGGGCGAGGCGGAGCGCCGGGCCTGGCTGTCGGAGTACTTCGCGACGGTGGACCGGTGCGACGGGCGGGGGGTGCCGACCCTGTGACCGCTCTCCTCGGCGCACGAACCGCCACCCCGCTCGCCGGCCCGCTCCTGTACGCCCGCTCGCGTGCCGTCCCGCGCGCCCTCGTCGTGCTCCTCGCTTCGGCCGGTCTCGCGGTGTGGGCGGCGCACGGTCTGGACGCCTACGTGGATCCGTCACGCCGGGTGCCGGTGGTGGCGCTGACCCCGCTGTTCACGTCCGCGGTGATCGGGACGAGCCTGTACACCGCCTCCGACGAGCTGGACCGTACGGCGGTGCGGCCCTGGTGGCGGCTGCGGGCCGTCCATCTGCTGACCCTCTCGGCACTCACCGCGGGGCTGCTGTCCCTCGCTGTGCTGGGGCATCCGTCGGTGTTCGGTCCGCCCGCGATGGTCCGCAACACGCTCGGTACGACGGGGCTGACGGCCGCCGCGGCGGCGCTGCTCGGCGCCCGGCTGAGCTGGCTGCCGGCCTTCGCCTACGTCAGCGCGGTGTACGTGGGGGCGGCGAGCGCGCACGGACGGCTGGTCACCGTGTGGGCCTGGCCGATGCAGCCGGACGGCGGGGCGGGCGCGTGGGCGGCGGCGGCCGCCTTCGTGGTGGGCGGTGGGCTGTACGTGGTGCGAGGGGCGCGGCCCTGAGAACCCTGGGACGGCACGCTGGGACGGGCTCCCCATAGGCATGCTGAGAGGGGCTCCACGTACCGGACGTGGGCCCCTCGACGGCACCGGGTGCGCGCGGGCGGCGCCGGGTATGCGAAAGCCCGGAGTCTCAGGCGGAAATGCCGTCGATCCGGGCCAGAGCGTCGTCCGCGCCGAACGGCTGCAAGTACGGCAACCAGCGCGGGTCCCGATGGCCGGTCCCGATGATGCGCCAGGCCAGGCCGGTGGGTGGGGCGGGTTTGTGGCGCAGCCGCCAGCCGATCTCGACGAGATGACGGTCGGCCTTGACGTGGTTGCAGCGCCGGCACGAGGCGACGACGTTGTCCCAGACGTGCTTGCCCCCGCGGCTGCGCGGGATGACGTGGTCGACGCTGGTTGCGACGCCACCGCAGTACATGCACCGGCCCCCGTCACGGGCGAACAGCGCCCGCCGGGTCAGAGGAACGGGCCCCCGATAGGGAACCCGGACGAATCGCTTGAGCCGGACCACGCTGGGTGCGGGGACTGTGACGGTCGCGCTGTGCATGAAGGCGCCGGACTCCTCTAGGCACACGGCCTTGTTCTCCAGGACGAGGATGAGCGCGCGGCGGAGCGGTACGACGCCGAGCGGCTCGTACGACGCGTTGAGGACCAGGACGTGCGGCACGGATGCCTCCTTGGGCGTCGGCGGCGCGTGGCTCGCGCCGGGACGATTCGTAGTCAGTCTCCCCTCATGCCTGGTGGAAGCGCCACCATGTCCCGGTAACGGGCTGGGAGTGTTTTCGACCACATCTGCTTCATTCCCAGGATCATGAGCAGTTCATCCCACCCTTACATCCCCAGGTGGGCGCGTTCTCTCCCTCGAACATTGCAACGATCCCCACACGATGCCCCGATAGTGTGGTGGAGCTGCCCCACCGGTGACCTTTTCGTGACCTTGAAGACCGACGTACGACCGACCGACGTACGACCTGTGGGGCGGACCGCCGCACCTGGAGGTACCCGCCGTGTCCTTGCCCGCCGTCCTACTGGCCGCCGTGTCGCCGTCGCCGTCACCGTCTCCCTCCGAGACGACGACCCCGACCGTGCCGTCGCTCCAGGACGCCCAGGAGAGCGCGACCAACGCCGCCGGCTGGGTCGAGCAGAACTGGTCGACCTGGCTCGCGATCGGCCTCAGGGTCCTGCTGATCCTGGTGATCGCGGCGGTGCTGAGAGTCGCGGTGCGGCGCGCGATCACCAAGCTGATAGACCGCATGAACCGCTCGGTGGGCACGGCCGACGGCACGGCGCTCGGCGGGCTGCTGGTGAACGTGGAACGCCGCCGCCAGCGCTCCCAGGCGATCGGTTCGGTGCTGCGCTCGGTGGCGTCCTTCCTGATCCTGGGCACCGCGGCCCTGATGATCCTCGGCACCTTCCAGATCAACCTGGCCCCGCTGCTGGCCTCGGCCGGTGTCGCCGGTGTCGCGATCGGTTTCGGCGCCCGGAACCTGGTGACGGACTTCCTCTCCGGCGTCTTCATGATCCTGGAGGACCAGTACGGCGTCGGTGACACCATCGACGCGGGCGTGGCCTCCGGCGAGGTCATCGAGGTCGGGCTGCGCGTGACGAAACTGCGCGGCGACAACGGCGAGATCTGGTACGTCCGCAACGGCGAGGTCAAGCGCATCGGCAACCTCTCCCAGGGCTGGGCCACGGCCGGCGTCGACGTCACCGTCCGCTCCGACGAGGACCTCGACAAGGTGAGGCGGACCCTCGGCGAGGTCGGCGAGCGGATGAGCAAGGAGGAGCCCTGGAACGAGCTCCTGTGGGGCCCGATCGAGGTCCTCGGCCTCGACAGCGTCCTGCTGGACTCCATGGTCGTCCGTGTCTCCGCCAAGACCATGCCCGGCAAGGCCCTCACCGTCGAGCGCGAGTTGCGCTGGCGCATCAAGCACGCCTTCGACGCGGCGGACATCCCCATCGTCGGCGGCCCCGCCCTCCCCGCCGACCCCGCCGCGGACGCGGACCCGACGGCCGGCATGGCACCCCCGTCGGCCTACTCCAACACCGGCTCCCCCCAGGCCCAGGCGGCGACCCCGCTGACACCTCCGGCGCCCACGAAGTAACAACCCGCGCTCGCGCTCCGCGCACACAGCCCCCGCAGGTAACGACTCCGTTGCCGCGGGGGCTTCCTCTTGACGCCCTCCCGCTTCCGGTCCTATGGTCCAGACCATCAAACAGGAAACCTTCCTAACAATCATCGCCCGGCTCCTCGCAGATGGACTTCGCGGCCTGATCACTGGGAACCTGGACAGCCGAGAGGCAGGTGTCGACATCCATGGCAGGAACCGCCGGTACGCCGGGCACCCCGCGCGTCCTGCGCGCCATGAACGACCGTGCCGCGCTGGACCTGCTGCTGGAGCACGGGCCGCTGTCGCGGACGCGGATCGGCAAGCTCACCGGCCTGTCGAAGCCGACAGCCTCGCAGCTGCTGGCCAGGCTGGAGGCGTCGGGGCTGGTCCTGGCGACCGGCACCAGCGAGGGGCGGCCGGGGCCCAACGCCCAGCTGTACGAGGTGAACCCGGCCGCCGCGTACGCCGCCGGACTCGACGTCACCCCCGAGCGGATCCTCGCCGCCGTCGCGGACGTCACCGGCCGCACGGTCGGGTCGTACGAACTACCCACCCCCGGCAGGCGTGCGGCGCGGTCCGTCGTCCAGCAGGTGACCGACGCGCTCGACGGCGCGGTCAAGGCGGCGGGACTGGCCCGTGACGACGTCCACCGGCTCGTCATCGGCACCCCCGGCGCCTTCGACCCGAACACGGGCCGACTGCGCTACGCCTCCCACCTGCCCGGCTGGCACTCCCCCGCCCTGCTGGAGGAACTCGCCGCCGCCCTGCCCATGCCGGTCGAGTACGAGAACGACGTCAACCTCGTCGCGGTGGCCGAGCAGCGGCTCGGCGCGGCCCGCGGCCACGCGGACTTCGTGCTGCTGTGGAACGAGGGCGGCCTCGGCGCCGCCCTGGTCCTCGGCGGCCGGCTGCACCGCGGCTGGACCGGCGGCGCCGGCGAGGTCGGCTTCCTGCCGGTGCCGGGCACTCCCCTGGTCCGTCAGGTGAGCAAGGCCGGCAGCGGCGGCTACCAGGAACTGGCCGGTTCGCAGGCGATCCCGCGACTGGCCCGTGAACTCGGCGTCGAGGACATCCCCCCGGGCCCGTACACCGAGGTGGCGGCCACCCTCGTCGCCCGCGCCGCCGCGGCCGACGACGCCCCGCACCGGCGCCTGCTCCAGACCTACGCGACGAACCTCGCCACCGGTCTGGCCTCCCTCGTCTCCGTCCTCGACCCCGAACTCGTCGTGCTCAGCGGCGCCTCGCTCGCCTCGGGCGGGGAGCCCCTGCGCACCCTCGTCCAGGCCGAACTGGAGGAGCTGGCCGCGTCCCGGCCCCGGCTCGTCCTCGGCGACGTCCGTCACCACCCGGTGCTGCGCGGCGCGTTGGAGAGCGCGCTGGCGGCCGCCCGCGACGAGGTCTTCGACACCTCCCGCTGAACCCCCCGCACCCCCGTATCTCCCGCACACCCACCACCCTCATCCCACCCTGCCCCAGGGAGACCCTGCCATGCCCGGAATATCCAGGAAAGTCGCGCTCGTAGCCTCCGTCTCCGCCGTCCTCCTCGCCACCGCCTGTACCGGCCAGTCGAGTTCGGGCGCCGAGGACGACGCCTCCGCCGAGACGACCGTCACCTTCTGGCACGCCTGGAGCGCGCCCGCCGAGACCAAGGCCGTCAAGGCGCTCGTCGCCGGCTTCGAGAAGGCCCACCCCAACATCCACGTGAACGTCGTCGGCAACATGACCGACGACAAGATCAACCAGGCGCTCCGCTCGGGCGGCGCCAAGGCACCGGACGTGATCTCGTCGTTCACCACCAACAACGTGGGCAAGTTCTGCTCGTCGGGCGCGCTGGTG
Source organism: Streptomyces lincolnensis (assembly GCF_021173675.1). Lineage (GTDB taxonomy): Bacteria > Actinomycetota > Actinomycetes > Streptomycetales > Streptomycetaceae > Streptomyces > Streptomyces lincolnensis_B. The sequence continues at coordinate 715,727 of NZ_JAIHON010000005.1, forward strand.
GACCTCAACCCGTTCTTCGAGAAGGCGGGCATCGACCCGGAGAAGACCTTCCCGAAGGCGATGAACGAGTACACGCAGTTCGAGGGCGACCGGTGCAGCGTCCCGCTCCTCGGTGACGCCTACGGCCTCTACTACAACAAGACGGCGTTCGAGAAGGCCGGCATCACGAGCCCGCCGAAGACCTGGTCGGAGTTCGAGGCCGACGCCGAGAAGCTGACGATCCCCGACGGCGACAGCTACAAGCAGCTGGGCTTCATGCCGAACTACCACGGCTGGGAGACCACCACCGAGCACTACCTCGGGCAGTTCTCGCCGACGTACTTCGACAAGGACGGCAAGTCCACGGTCGCCGGCGACCCGGCCGTCTCCGCCGCCTTCACCGTCCAGAAGAAGCTCGTCGACCAACTCGGCGGCTACCAGCGCCTGGAGAAGTACCGCACCACCCTGGGCGACGAGTGGGGCCCCAAGCACCCCTTCCACACCGGCCAGGTCGCCATGCAGCTCGACGGCGAGTGGCGCCTGGGCATGGCCCTGGACGCCAAGCCCGAGTTCGAGATCGGCGTGGCCCCGCTGCCCGTCCCCGACGACCAGGCCGACCAGTACGGCAAGGGCTACATCACCGGCACCATCGCCGGTATCGCCGCCACCAGCAAGAAGCAGAACGCGGCCTGGGAGCTGGTGAAGTACATGACCACCGACACCGACGCGGTGATCGGCTTCTCCAACGCCATCCACAACGTGCCCTCCACGCTCGCCGCCCTGAAGTCCCCGAAGCTCAAGTACGACCCCCGCTTCAAGACCTTCCTGGACATCGCCGCCAACCCGAACTCCACGACCTCGCCGGCCTCCGTCAACGGCGGGGTGTACCTGGCGACGATCCAGGAGTTCGGCTACGACTACGAGAGCGGCAAGGCCAAGGACCTCAAGGCGGGCCTGGCCGCGGCGGCGAAGCAGATCGACACGGACATCGCGCAGGCGAAGTGACGATGAGCACGATCACCCTGGCCTCGAAGCGGCGCCGCGCGTCGCTTCGAACCGCCGCCTTCATGTCGCCCTGGCTGATCGGCTTCGCGGTCTTCTTCGCGTACCCGCTGATCTCGACGGTCTACTTCTCGTTCATGCACTACGACGGCTTCAGGCCGCCGACGTGGAACGGCACGAAGAACTGGACGTACGTCTTCGAGCACTACCCCCTCTTCTGGCCCGCCCTGCGCAACACCCTGTGGCTGGTCCTGGTCATGGTGACCCTGCGGGTCGCCTTCGGGCTCGGCATCGGCCTGCTGATCACGAAGATCAAGACCGGGGCAGGGGTCTTCCGCACCCTGTTCTACCTGCCCTACCTGGCCCCACCGGTGGCGGCCACCATGGCCTTCGCGTTCCTGCTCAACCCCGGTACCGGGCCGGTCAACTCGATCCTGGAGAGCGTCGGCATCCCGGCGCCGGGCTGGTTCAACGACCCCTCCTGGTCCAAGCCGGCCCTCACCCTGCTCGCCCTGTGGGGCATCGGCGACCTGATGGTCATCTTCATGGCCGCGCTGCTCGACGTGCCCCGGGAGCAGTACGAGGCCGCCGAGCTGGACGGGGCCTCGGCCTGGCAGCGCTTCCGGTTCGTCACGCTCCCCACCATCTCGCCGATCGTGATGTTCGCCGTGGTCACCGGCGTGATCCAGACCATGCAGTACTACGCGCAGCCGCTGATCGCCGGGAAGGTGGCCTCGGGCGTGATCCAGGGCGCCGGCACGCAGTTCCAGCCCGGCTACCCGGACAAGTCGACGCTCACCCTGCCCCAACTGGTCTACAACCTGGGCTTCCAGCGCTTCGACTACGGCTCCGCCTGTGTGGTGGCGCTCGTCCTGTTCGCCCTGTCGATGGTGTTCACCGCGTTCCTGATGCGGCGCCGCGGCGGTCTCATCCAGGCAGGTGACTGACGATGACCCAAGTACTGGACAGACCCGCCGAGTTGGCGGCCGATTCCGCGGTGGAGGCCCGTACCGCCCGCCGCCGGGCCTTCCTGGAGTGGGTCGCGGTGCACTCCCTCGGCGTCGCCGCCGCCCTCTTCTTCACGCTGCCCTTCGTGTTCGTCCTCCTGACGTCCCTGATGAGCGACTCCCAGGCCCTCAGCCGTGATCTGATCCCGCACACCTGGGAGTGGGACAACTACCGCAAGGTCTTCGACACCCCGGGCTTTCTGACCTGGTGGCGCAACACACTGCTCTACGCCGGTCTGGGCACCGTCCTGACGGTGGTGTCGTCGCTGCCGGTGGCGTACGCGCTGGCCAAGTTCCGCTTCCGGGGCCGCAATCTGTCCCTGATGCTGGTGATCTCGATGATGATGCTGCCGCCCCAGGTGGTCGTCATCCCGATGTACCTGTTCTGGGCCAAGCAGTTCGACCTGTCGGGCACCCTGTGGCCGCTGATCATCCCCATGGCGTTCGGCGACGCGTTCTCCATCTTCCTGCTGCGCCAGTTCCTGACGACCATCCCGAACGAGTACGTGGACGCGGCGAAGGTCGACGGCTGCGGCGACCTGCGCACCCTGCTCAAGGTCATCGTCCCGATGGCGAAACCGGGGATCGCGGCCGTGGCCCTCTTCCAGTTCTTCTACGCCTGGAACGACTACTTCGGCCCCCAGATCTACGCCTCGGAGAACCCCGGCGCCTGGACCCTCTCCTACGGCCTGGAGTCCTTCAAGGGCATGCACCACACCGACTGGAACCTCACCATGGCCGCGACCGTGCTGGTCATGGCCCCCGTGATCCTCGTGTTCTTCTTCGCCCAGAAGGCGTTCGTCGAGGGCGTCACGCTCACCGGAGTGAAGGGTTAGGCACGACATGAAACTCACCGTGGTCGGCGGCGGCTCGACCTACACACCCGAACTCGTCGACGGCTTCGCCCGGCTGCGGGACACCCTGCCGGTGGAGGAACTCGTCCTGGTCGACCCGGCCGCCGACCGCCTGGAGCTGGTCGGCGGTCTGGCCCGGCGCATCTTCGCCAAGCAGGGTCATCCCGGGCGGGTCGTCACCACCTCCGACCTGGACGCGGGCGTCGAGGACGCCGACGCGGTCCTGCTCCAGCTCCGCGTCGGCGGCCAGGCGGCCCGTGAACAGGACGAGACCTGGCCCCTGGAGTGCGGCTGCGTGGGCCAGGAGACGACCGGCGCGGGCGGCCTGGCCAAGGCGCTGCGCACGGTCCCGGTCGTCCTCGACATCGCGGAGCGGGTCCGGCGCACCAACCCGGACGCCTGGATCATCGACTTCACCAACCCGGTCGGCATCGTGACCCGGGCGCTGCTGAAGGCCGGCCACAGGGCGGTCGGGCTGTGCAACGTGGCCATCGGCCTCCAGCGGAAGTTCGCGGGGCTGCTGGACGTGGCGCCCGCGGAGATCCACCTGGACCACGTGGGCCTGAACCACCTCACCTGGGAGACGGGGGCGCGCCTCGGCGGACCCGAGGGCGAGGACGTCCTGCCCAAGCTGCTGGCGGAGCACGGCGACACCGTCGCGGCCGACCTGCGCCTGCCGCGCCCCCTGCTCGACCGCCTCGGCGTGGTCCCCTCGTACTACCTGCGCTACTACTACGCGCACGACGAGGTCGTACGGGAGCTGGCCACGAAGCCGTCCCGGGCGGCCGAAGTGGCCGAGATGGAACGGCGGTTGCTGACCATGTACGCCGATCCCGCCCTGGACGAGAAGCCGGAACTGCTCGCCAAGCGCGGCGGCGCCTACTACTCGGAGGCGGCGGTGGACCTGGCCGCCTCCCTGCTCGGCGGGGGCGGCAGCCCCTACCAGGTGGTGAACACCCTCAACCGCGGGACGCTGCCCTTCCTGCCGGACGACGCCGTGATCGAGGTGCAGGCGGCGGTGGGCCACCAGGGCGCCACCCCGCTGCCCGTGCCGGCCGTGGACCCGCTCTACGCGGGCCTGATGGCGAACGTGACGGCGTACGAGGACCTGGCGCTCGACGCCGCGCTGCACGGCGGCCGGGAGCGGGTCTTCCGGGCGCTGCTCGCGCACCCGCTGGTGGGCCAGTACACGTACGCCGAGCAGCTCACCGACCGACTGATCGCCCACAACCGGGAGCATCTCGCGTGGCTCTGACCGCAAGCGTCCTCGCCGTCGACGCGGGCAACAGCAAGACCGACGTGGCGGTCGTGGCGGCCGACGGGACCGTCCTCGCCACGGCCCGCGGCGGCGGGTTCCGGCCACCGGCGGTGGGGGTGGAGGCGGCGATGGACAAGGTCGCCGAGGCGGTGGCGCGGGCCTTCGCCGCCGCGGGCGTCGACTCGGTCGGCCATGTCTCCGCCTGTCTGGCCAACGCCGACTTCCCCGTAGAGGAGGAGCAGTTGGCCGCCGCGCTGCACGCGCGCGCGTGGGGGGCGAGCACGGAGGTCCGCAACGACACCTTCGCGGTGCTGCGCGCGGGTGTCACCGAGCCCCGCGGGGTCGCGGTGGTCTGCGGCGCCGGCATCAACTGCGTCGGGATGCGCCCCGACGGCCGTACCGCCCGCTTTCCCGCGCTCGGCCGGGTCTCAGGGGACTGGGGCGGCGGCTGGGGCCTGGCGGAGGAGGCGCTGTGGCACGCGGCCCGCGCGGAGGACGGCCGCGGCGGCCCGACCGCCCTCGCCCGCACGCTGCCCGCGCACTTCGGACTGCCGTCGATGTACGCCCTGATCGAGGCCCTGCATCTGGGGCGGGTCGAGACGGCCCGCCGCCACGAGCTGACGCCCGTCCTGTTCGCCACGGCCGAGGACGGCGACCCGGTGGCCCGCGCGCTGGTCGACCGGCTCGCCGACGAGGTGGTGACCATGGCCACCGTGGCCCTGACCCGTCTGGACCTCCTGGACGTGCAGACCCCGGTCCTCCTCGGCGGCGGTGTCCTCGCCGCCCGCCATCCCCGACTGGACGACGGGGTACGCGATCTGCTGGCCGTGCGGGCCCCCAAGGCGGTCCCCGAGGTGGTGACGGCACGGCCGGTCCTGGGCGCCGCGCTGCTGGGTCTGGACCGGGTAGGAGCGGCGGCCGGGGTGCGGGAACGGGTGCGCGCGTACTTCTCCGCCTGAACCGGCGTACGCCACCGCCCCGACCCGGCGTACGTCGTCCCCCTGAACCGGCGTATTTCTCCCCCCGGGCCCTGGAACCGAACCGATTCCCCCGGCGTATTCATGGGCAAGGGGTGGTGAAGGGGGCGCGGCGGACCGTCGGCGGACGTTCTGTTCCGCTGCGATCTGATCAAGATCAAGCCAAGGCCGGTGCGGAATGTCGGTCCCGGCGGCGATACTTGCCGCGACGGATGACCATGGGGGAGGTCAGGAGTGACACACCCGCCGAAAAGCAGCGCGGCGCCACCTGCGGGTGCCGTCGTGCCCACGATGCCGTCGATCCCGCCGCCACAGCCCCCGCGGGCCGTGGTGGTCCCGCAGGGAAACTCCGCGCCACCCGTCGCCCCCGGCCCGCCGGAGCCCCGGCGGCGCACCGCTTTCGCGGAGGGCGTCGACCAGCTGCGCGCGGCGGCCACCACGGAACCGGGCCGGCTGCGGATCATCGGCGCCGTGCTCGCCCTGCTCGTCGTCGCGTTCGGCGCCGTCACCGCCTGGCAGACCACCGAGCGGTCGGCCGCGGCCGACGACGTCCTGAACAACAGCCAGCCGCTCAGCTCCGCCGCGGCCGACATCTACCGCGCGCTCGCCGACGCCAACACCGCCGCCTCCAGCGGCTTCCTGGCGGGCGGTCAGGAGACCCCCGCCTCCCGCGAGCGGTACGAGAAGGACATCGACACCGCCTCCGCCGGTCTGATCAAGGCCGCCGCGAACTCCGACCCCGACTCCTCGGCGGCCCGGACGGTGTCCCGGCTCAACCAGCTGCTGCCGGAGTACAAGGGCCTGGTCGAGCGGGCCCGGACGTACAACCGCCAGGGCTACCCGGTGGGCGGCGCCTATCTGCGCTACGCCAACGCCAAGATGCAGGAGCAGATGCTCCCGGAGGCCGAGAACCTCTACAAGAGCGAGAACCAGCGGCTGCGCTCCGACTACGGGGACGCCACCCCGTACCCCTGGGCGGCGATCGGTCTCGGCGTCCTCGCGCTCGGCGCTCTGGCCTGGGCGCAGCAGCGCAACTACCGGCGCACCAACCGGGTGCTGAACCACGGTCTGGTCGCCGCCACGGCCACCACCACGGTGGTCCTGCTGTGGATGGTCGTCGGCCACAGCGTCGCGCGCGCGGACCTCAACGCGTCCTACGACCACGGCGTCCGCTCGCTGAACGTGCTGCACGACGCCCGGATCGCCTCCCTGAAGGCCCGCGGCAACGAGAACCTGACCCTGGTCGCCCGCGGCGCCGAGACGATCACGGTGAAGGAGCGAGGCGTGGAGACGACCCACGACTCCTACGACTACGACTTCGGCAAGGACATCGACGCCCTCGGCAAGGGCCTCACCAAGGCCCGGGAGCTCGCCGACGACGCCGCCGGCGAGAAGCCCGTCACCGCGGCCGTGGGCAACATGACGGAGTGGAAGAAGCGCCACACCGAGGCGCGCAAGGCGGACGACAACGGCAACTACGAGGACGCGCTGAACCGCGTGATCGGCGCCAAGGGCGCGACCGGCGAGTGCTTCGACAGCGTCGACGCCAATCTCGTGCGGGCGATCGACCACGAGACGCGGGAGTTCGAGCAGGCGGCCGGTGACGGTCTGGGCGCGATGACCGGGCTGCCGGTGGGCGCGGCCGTCCTCGCGGTCCTGGGCGCGGCCGGCGCGGTGCTGGGCATCGGCCGCAGGCTGTCGGAGTACCGGTGAAAGGGGGCGTGACGATGTGGGTTCGACGCGTGCGGGCCGGCCTGAGGGGCTGGGGCGGGGTGGGCGCCATGGCGGCCGTCTGCGCTCTCGCGGTGGCCTTCGCGCTGCTGCTGCCGCAGACCCAGTCCGGCGGCTCGGGGAAGGCGGGCGGGGTCCCGGAACTCGCCCACGCCACCCAGGCGAGGGCCGAGGGGGGCTGCTCCACTCCGGCGATGGAGAAGGCCCCGGAGAAGTACACGCTGTCCCCGTCGGGCGCGGACGGCTCCACGATCGCCGCGATCAAGGCCCGCCAGGGCGAGAAGCGCAAGCTGGTCGTCGGCGTCGACCAGAACAGCTACCGCTGGGGCTACCGCAACCCCAACAGCGGCGGCAGCGGCGACCTGGAGGGCTTCGACATCGACCTGGTCCACCGGATCGCCAAGGACATCCTCGGCGACGAGAACGCGGTCCAGTTCAAGGCCATACCCACCAACCAGCGCATCCCGGCGATCAAGGACGGCCGTGTCGACATGGTCATCCGCACCATGACGATCAACTGCGACCGGCTGGCCCAGGTCGCTTTCTCCGCGCCCTACTTCAAGACCGGCCAGCAGGTGCTGGCGCCCAAGTCCTCGACGATCGAGGGCTACGACGACTCGCTCGCGAACAAGAAGGTCTGCACCGCGACGGGCTCCACCGCCAACACCAAGCTGACCGGCGACCAGAAGGCGGGCGACCTGCCCGGCTCCGTGGACCTGAGGACCACCGTGCCCAACCAACTCGACTGCCTGGTGCGGTTGCAGCTCGGCGAGGTCGACGCGGTGGTCACCGACGGCGCGCTCGCCGCGAGCCAGGCCGCGCAGGACCCGACGGTCGAGCTGAAGGGCGCCGCGTTCACCACCGAGTACTACGGCGTGGCGATGAAGAAGGACGCGGACGATCTGGTACGCCGGGTCAACCAGATCCTGGTGGACTACCGCGCGGACAAGGCCGACGGCTGGCAGGCGTCGTACGACAGGTGGCTGTCGGCCACACTGCGCGGTGGCTCCTCGAAGTCGGAGCCGCCGGCCCCGCAGTACCTGCGCACGAACTGACGGGCACGCGACCGAACTACGGACACTCAACGCAGCGAGAGGTGATCGATGGGCGTCACGGACCCCGCCGGGCCGGTGATGGACCGGGACGAGGTGGACCGTGCGCTGGCGCGGCTCGGCGCGGAGCACGAGGCGATCGAGACCTCCCTGCTCGCGCTCCAGGACCACGCGGGCCGCAGACTCCTGGAGGGCGCCGACCTCACCGGCGTCACCAAGGAGCGCTGGACCTCCGCGGAGGCCGCGATCACCCTGCTGTGGACGTACTTCGACGCCTACGCGGACGCGCTGCGCTCGGCCCGCGAGATCCGCGCCCGGCGCCGCTGGTCCAGCCGCGAGGACCTGGTGGAGCTGACCGAGCTGCTGCGCGGCGACTCCGTCACGGTCGCCGGTTCCGCCACCGCGACGGCCAACGCGCCCACCCTGCACGGCGGTTCGGGCAAGCTCAGTGAGCGGTTCTCGCTGGTCACGCTCGTGGACCGGATGAACGAGCTGTACGCGGGCTCGCTGGACATGGTGGTCGCCGCCGACGCGGTGTGGTCGGCGCTGCCCGCCCGGATCGATTTACTCTCCGCGGAACTGCAGCGCACCCGCAAGCTCGCCCACTCGGTCGGCGTCCGTCCCGGCGAGCACCCGGCGGGCGACGACCTGGAGCGCATCACCCGCACCCTGACGTCCCTGCGCGAGCAGGTGATCTCCGACCCGCTGGCGTTCTGGGTGCCCACGCAGGGCAGTTCGGCCCCGGGCGGCGGCCGGCCCGACACCACGGTCTACGACCGCCAGGCGCGCGCCCTGGAGGACGTCCGCCGGGAGATCGACGCCGTGCTGACCGTCCGGCAGGACGCGGAGGCCCGGCTGGTGAAGCTGCGGGACGTGCTCTCGCGCGCGGACCGCACGCTCGCCGAGGCCCGCACCGCGCGCGGCGAGGTGCTGGCGAAGATCGCGGCGACCGAGGTCCCGGTGGTCAGCGGCCCGCCGACCGCGCTCCAGGAGCAGCTGGCGACGGCCGCGGAGTACCGCAGACACGCCCAGTGGCACCGCCTGTCCCCGCTCCTGGAGTCCCTGGAGCAGAAGGCGGAGGACGAACTGCTGCGCGCCCGCGAGTCGTTGACCGCGGTCACCGCGCCTCTGGCGGTCCGCGCCGAACTGCGCGGCCGCCTCGACGCGTACAAGGCGAAGGTCTCCCGGCACGGCCTCGCGGAGGACTCGCTCCTGGTGGAGCGGTACGACGCGGCGCGCCGCATGCTGTGGAGCGCGCCCTGCGACCTGCGCGTCGCCGAACAGGCCGTGCTGCGCTACCAGCACGCGGCCGCCGAACTGCTGCGCGCCCCGCGGGTGCCGGAGCAGGACGGATCCGAGGAAGGCAGGGGGGAGACGTACTCATGAGCGAGACACCGCGGACCTGTCAGCGGCCCGACTGCGACGGTGCCTACGAGGACGTGGGCGGCGGCGAGCTGTACTGCGACACCTGTGGTCTGGCGCCGGTGGTCTCGCCGACCGGCATGGTCGGCTCGCCGCCGACGGGCATCACCGGCGGCGGCCGCGGCTCCCGGGGCTCCGGCAGCGGCAGTTCGCGCTCCAGCGGCCGCGCCAGCTCGCGTACGTCGTCCCAGTCCTCGAAGTCCCGGCGCTCGGTGTCGGGACGCCTGTCGCGGTCCCTGTCCGGCAAGTCCACGAGCCGTTCGGTGTCGGTGAAGAGCTCCGGCTCCAGCGCCGGCTCCTCCGGGCGCGGGCGGCTGGGCGCTGGCCTGGTCGAGGTGCCGGGGGTGCCGCGGCCCGACCCGCGCGCGATGGTGCTGGACAACCCGGAGGTGCCCGAACGCAAGCGATTCTGCTCGCGCTCGGACTGCGCGGCCCCGGTGGGGCGGGCACGCGGCGAGCGGCCCGGCCGCACCGAGGGATTCTGCACCAAGTGCGGTCATCCGTACTCCTTCGTCCCGAAGCTGAAGGCCGGCGACGTGGTGCACGGCCAGTACGAGGTGGTGGGCTGTCTGGCGCACGGCGGGCTGGGCTGGATCTACCTCGCCGTGGACCGCGCGGTCTCCGACCGCTGGGTGGTCCTCAAGGGCCTGCTGGACACCGGCGACCAGGACGCGATGGCCGCCGCGATCTCCGAGCGGCGCTTCCTCGCGGAGATCGAGCACGCCAACATCGTGCGGATCTACAACTTCGTGGAGCACCTCGACCAGCGCACCGGCTCGCTGGACGGGTACATCGTCATGGAGTACGTCGGCGGCAAGTCCCTCAAGGAGATCGCCAACGCCCGCCGCGGCACGGAGGGCCGGCGGGATCCGCTGCCGGTGGAGCAGGCCTGCGCGTACGGCATCGAAGCCCTTGAGGCGCTCGGTCATCTGCACAGCCGCAATCTGCTGTACTGCGACTTCAAGGTCGACAACGCGATCCAGACCGAGGACCAGCTCAAGCTGATCGACATGGGCGCGGTGCGCAGGATGGACGACGAGGAGTCGGCCATCTACGGCACGGTCGGCTACCAGGCGCCCGAGGTCGCCGAGGTCGGACCGTCGGTGGCCAGCGACCTCTACACGGTCGGGCGCACGCTCGCCGTCCTGACCTTCGACTTCCAGGGCTACACGAACGTCTTCGTGGACTCCCTGCCCGACCCCGACCACATCGAGGTCTTCCGCCGGTACGAGTCCTTCTACCGGCTCCTGGTCCGCGCCACCGATCCCGACCCGGCCCGCCGGTTCGCCTCCGCCCAGGAGATGGCCGAGCAGCTCACCGGCGTGCTGCGCGAGGTCGTCTCGCTCCAGACGGGCCGCGCCCGCCCGGCCCTGTCCACGCTGTTCGGTCCGGAAGTCCGCGTCACGGACACGGAGTTGTTCCCCCGGCTGGACGGGGAGGTCTCGCGGCTGGGAGCCCGCCTCGCGCAGCCGGGCCGGCGCGGTCGCAAGGCATCCGCCGCGGCCCCGGTCGGGGCCCTCCCGCTGCCCGCAGCCCCCTCGCCCGCCGGCACCCTCCCGCCGCCCGCTCCCGGCGCTCCCGCCGGGCCCCTTTCCTCCGGCCCCGGCGGGACCGGGCGGCCGGAGGGCGAGGCCCCGATCACGCCGGGGATCGTCAAGCCCGCCGACGCCTCCGCCGCGGCCCTCGCGCTGCCCGTCCCGCACGTCGACCCCTCCGACCCGAACGCGGGTTTCCTGGCGGGCCTGATGGCGACCGCGGCGGCGGAGCTGCTGGGGGCGCTGTCGGCGGCACCGGCGCCGTCGACCGAGACCCGGCTGCGGCAGATCCGGGCGTGGCTGGAGAACGGCGAGGCGCGGACCGCGCACGAGTCCCTGCTGCGGCTGGAGGGCGAACGGCCCGACGACTGGCGGGTGGTCTGGTACCGGGGCGTGGCCGCCCTGGTCACCGGCGACCACGAGGCCGGCGCGCTCGCCTTCGACGCGATCTACGACGCCTTCCCCGGCGAGATGGCCCCCAAGCTGGCCCTCGGCCTGTGCGCGGAGGTGCTGGGCCAGCTGGACAACGCCGCCGAGTACTACCGCCTGGTCTGGTCGACCGACCCGAGTTATGTGAGCGCCGCCTTCGGCCTGGCCCGCGTCCAGCTGGCCGCCGGGGACCGCCGCGGTGCCGTACGGACACTGGAGTCGGTGCCGGAGTCGTCCATCCACTACACGGCCGCGCGCGTGGCGGCCGTACGGGCACGGCTCCGGCAGCGCACCGCGCTCGCTTCCGACGTACCCTTCCTGGACGATCTGACGGCCGCCGCCGGTCAGATCGAGGCCCTTCAGGCATACGGTCTGGATCCGGCCCGGCGTGAGCAGTTGTCCGCGGAAGTGCTCGGCTGCGCGCTGGACTGGATACTCTCCGGTGGCCGGGATTCCGTCCCGCCCGCCGCCGGGGGACGGAAGCTGCTCGGCAGCGGACTGGACGAACGGGGCCTGCGCTTCGGCCTGGAGCGTTCGTACCGCACGCTGGCCCGGCTGGCGTCGGGCGGCGAGGAGAGGATCGACCTGGTGGAACGAGCCAATCGTTACCGCCCCCGGACATGGGTGTAGTTGATGTCGCAGATGCCCCAGCAGACCGCCCTGTCGAGGTGTCCGAGCTGCGAGGAGCCGCTCGAGTCGGGTGACCGTTTCTGCGGTGCGTGCGGATACGACCTGTCCGTCGTGCCCGCCCGGCCGGACGACCACCCGACCGTCGCCCTGAACGGCAGCCTGCCGCCGGACGGCGCCGCAGGTCCGGCCTGGCAGGCCGGGTCCGGGCCGGGCACCGGCCCGGCGGGTCCCGGCCCGCTGCCGGCGGAGTTCGGCGGCGCCGCCCCGGGCGGTCACGAGCCGCCCGCGCCGGGACCGCAGCCCCCGCTCACCGGCTCCCCCCTGTCCCCGGCCACAGGCGTGCGCTTCGACCGGCCGCCGCAGCCCGACGAGTACCCGCTCCAGGCGCCGGACCCGCGGGTGGCCGCCGAGCTCACCACCCCGCCCGAGGGCACCACCGTGTGCGTGGCCTGCCGCGCGGGCCGGGTGGACCACGACGGCTACTGCGAGAACTGCGGGCACGCCCAGCCCCGGGAACGGGACCACATGGAGCAGGAATGCGGCGCGATCGCCGCCGTCAGCGACCGCGGTCTGCGCCACCACCGCAACGAGGACTCCTTCGCCCTCGGCAACGCCGTGCTGCCCGACGGCTCGCCCGCCGCCCTGGCGGTCGTCTGTGACGGCGTCTCCTCCGCCACCCGCCCCGACGACGCCTCCCTGGCCGCCTCCCGCGCGGCGGGCGAGGCGCTGCTCGCCGCGCTCCCCCAGGGCACGCACCCGCAGCAGGCGATGCACGACGCGATCGTCGCCGCCTCCCACGCGGTCAACGCCCTGGCCGCCGAGCCCGCCACGGCCCGTGAGCACGCCCCGCACCAGAACGCCCCCGCCTGCACCCTGGTCGCCGCGGTGGTCACCTCCGGTCTGCTGGTCGTCGGCTGGGTCGGCGACAGCCGCGCCTACTGGGTCCCGGTGGACCGCAGCGGCCCGCCGGCCCGCCTCACCGAGGACGACTCCTGGGCCGCGCAGATGGTCGCCGCGGGCCTGATGAACGAGGCGGAGGCCTACGCCGACGAGCGCGCCCACGCGATCACCGGCTGGCTCGGCGCGGACGCCTACGAACTGGAGCCGCACACCGCGTCCTTCAAGCCGGACCGGCCCGGTGTGGTGGTGGTGTGCACCGACGGCCTGTGGAACTACGCCGAGGCCGCCGAGGAGATGGCCCAGGTCGTGCCGCTGGACGCCGCCGCGCGCCCCCTGCACAGCGCCCGCGTGCTGGTCGGCCACGCCCTGGACGGCGGGGGCCACGACAACGTAACAGTGGCCCTCCTGCCGTTCCCGGCACCTCCTCAGGGGGCAGGATCGGCCTGAGGCCGCTTACGGGGGAGCCTCGACGGACCGGAGGGGACCGGTCCGATCACAGTCGTCGCCTTGCCATGGCGAGGTCTACGAGGGGGATTTGAGTAGGTATGGCCAATTTCTCGAAATCGAGCGTGCCGCAGTTCTCGGTCGACGTGTACCAGAACGAGTACCTGCCGGAGGGGGGCCGCGAGGTCAACGCCATCGTCACGGTGACCGCCACCGGCGGCGGCACCATCGGCAGCGCGGTGGCGGCCCCGCATCTCTACGCTCCGGGCCAGGGCCCGGACGCGGCGGTGGCGATCATGGTCGACTGTTCGGGCTCGATGGACTACCCGCCGACCAAGATGCGCAACGCCCGGGACGCCACGGCCGCCGCCATCGACACCCTGCGCGACGGTGTGCACTTCGCGGTGATCGACGGCACCCACGTGGCCAGGGAGGTCTATCCGGGCGGCGGGCGCCTCGCCGTGGCCGACGCCACCACCCGCGGCCAGGCCAAACAGGCCCTGCGCAAGCTCAGCGCGGGCGGCGGCACGGCCATCGGCACCTGGCTGCGTCTGGCCGACCGGCTGCTGTCCTCCGCGGACGTCGCCATACGCCACGGCATCCTGCTCACCGACGGCCGCAACGAGCACGAGTCGCCCGAGGACCTGAAGGCCTCCCTGGACGCCTGCGCCGGCCGGTTCACCTGTGACGCGCGGGGCGTGGGCACCGACTGGGAAGTGAAAGAAGTCACAGGGATCGCCTCGGCGCTGCTCGGCACCGCCGACATCGTCGCCGACCCGGCCGCCCTCGCCGCCGACTTCACGCAGATGATGGAGACGGCGATGGGCAAGGAGGTCGCGGACGTCGCCCTCAGGCTGTGGACGCCGGTGGGCACCACGGTGAAGTTCGTCAAGCAGGTCGCGCCCACCGTCGAGGAGCTCACCGACCGCCGCACCGAGGCCGGCCCCCGCGCCGGGGACTACCCCACCGGCTCCTGGGGAGACGAGTCCCGTGACTACCACGTCTGCGTGGAGGTACCGGTGGCCAACATCGGCCAGGAGATGCTGGCGGCCCGGGTCTCGCTGGTCGTCCCGCAGCCTGACGGCACCACGCAGAACCTCGGCGCCCAGGGTCTCGTACGGGCCGTGTGGACCGACGACATGGTCGCCTCGACGTCGATCAACCCTCAGGTCGCCCACTACACCGGCCAGGCCGAACTGGCACAGGTCATCCAACAAGGGCTGGATCTGCGCAAATCGGGAGACATGGACGGAGCAACGGCCAAACTGGGCCGTGCCGTTCAGCTCGCGAGTGCCTCCGGGAACGCCGATACTGCGAAACTGCTTGCGAAGGTGGTGGACGTGGTCGATGCCGCGACAGGTACTGTGCGACTGAAGGCGAAGGTCGAGGAGGCCGACGAGATGACTCTCGAGACCAGGTCCACCAAAACCGTCCGCGTGAAGAAGTGACCCGGTCAGAAGTGACCTGCCACAAGTGACCTAGAAGGAACGAAGGAGGGACGCGCCGACATGCCGACCTGCCCGAACGGACACCAGTCGGGTTCCGACGACTGGTGCGAGGTCTGCGGTCACCGCATGGCCGGTGCCGTGCCCCCGCCTCCGCCGCCGCCCGGCGGGGGTTACGGTTTTCCGCCGCCGCAGGGTGGCCGACCGCCGCACCTGTCCGCCGTACCGGACCCGGAACCCGAGCTGTGCCCGCAGTGCCGTACGCCCCGTGAGGGCGGTGCGCCGTTCTGCGAGGAGTGCCGGTGGAACTTCCTGACCAACACGGCGACCTCGTACACGCCGGCCGCGCCGCCCCAGCCGGGACCTGGGCCGGGACCGGGTCAGAACCCGGCCGCGCGTTTCCAGCAGCAGCCCGGTCCGTCCTTCGGCGGCGGCGGTGACTCCTACGAGTACCAGGGCTCCCGCCCCTCGCAGATGAACCGGCCGGCCGAGCCGATCCCGCCGGGCCCGCAGTTCGGACAGCAGGGACCCGGCGGTCCGGGTGGGCCCGGCGGTCCCGGTGGTCCGGGTTACGGCCAGGGTCCGGGCGGACCCAACGGCCCCGGTGGACCCAACGGCCCTGGTGGTCCGGGCGGCCCGGGCGGTCCCGGCTACGGTCAGGGTCCCGGCGGACCCAACGGCCCCGGTGGTCCGGGCGGCCCCGGCCAGGGTCCCGGCGGCCCCGGTCCCTTCGGCGCCGACCCGTCCCGTCCGGTCCCGCCGCCGCCCGGTCCGCCCCCCGGTGGCCCGGGTGGTCCCGGCGGCCCCGGTCAGGGCGGTCCGCCCCAGGCACCGCAGGCGTTCCAGCAGCCCGGTCCCGGTGGCCCCGGTCCCGGCCAGGGCGGCCCGCCCGGCTACCCGCAGCAGCCGAACCAGCACCAACAGCAGCCCGGCAACCAGTCCTTCGGCGGCGGCGCCGACGACTGGGTCATCTCGCCTCCGTCGGGCGGCCCCGGCGGTCAGGGCGGCCCCGGCCAGGGCCCCGGTCCCGGCCAGGGCCCCGGCGGTGGCTACGGCTACCCGCAGCAGGGCGCCACGCAGGCCCCGCCCGCGCCCGGCCCCGGCTACCCGCAGCAGCCGGCGAGCTGGACCGCGACCATCGGTCCGGACCGCGACTACTTCATGGCGATGATGCAGCGCTCCGGCCCCGAGGCCGCGGGACTCAACCTGCCCGCGTACTCGCCCGAGCAGCAGCGCCGGCTCACCGGCAACCAGGTCACCATCGGCCGCCGCCGGCACTCCACCGGCGACACCCCCGACATCGACCTGGCGGTGCCGCCGGAGGACCCGGGCGTCTCGCACCAGCACGCGGTGCTGGTGCAGCAGCCGGACGGTTCCTGGGCGGTGGTCGACCAGAACTCGACCAACGGCACGACGGTCAACGGCTCGGAGGAGCCGATCCAGCCGTTCGTCCCGGTACCGCTCCAGGACGGCGACCGGGTGCACGTCGGGGCGTGGACCACAATCACGATCCGCAGGGGCTGACCCCTCGCGTCACCCGAGGGGCCAGGCGTCACGTCACGTGAGGGGCCAGGCGTACGGCCCCTCCGGGTCGTCCAGCCACGCCCACTCGTGCTCGCCGCTGACGGTGATGCCGTACCGCTCGCGCCGCGGGTGGCCCTCGCGCTCCCAGAGCGTGAACACCTCCTGCGGATCGAGGCTGCCGCGGGTCAGGACCAGCAGGAACCGGAAGAGTTCGTCCTCCCTGGCCCGGCGCGGCACTCCGCCGAGCGGGGCCGCTTCCGGCTCGGGCCCGCCGCCGCGCAGGGGCACGAAGTAGGCGGGCGTGTGCAGGAAACGCCCCTCCGCATGCTCGGCGTCCCGCACGGTGAGGGCGATCAGGCCGGTGGCCAGCGGGGCCAGGATGCGCGCACCGGGGCGGCTCTGGGCGAGCCAGGCGCGCGGTACCGACGGCAGGGTGCAGGTCGCGATGATCCGGTCGTAGGGGGCGCGTTCGGGCACTCCGCGCGCTCCGTCGCCGGTGACGACGGTGGGGTGGTATCCGGCGGCGGCCAGGTGCCGGCGGGCCGCCTCGGTGATCTCCGGTTCCAGGTCGACGGTGGTGACCAGGTCGTCGTCGCCGAGCCGGTGGGCGAGCAGGGCCGCGTTGTAGCCGGTGCCCGCGCCGATCTCCAGGACTCTGCTCCCGGGCTCCACCCGCAGGGCGGCCAGCATCATCGCCATCAGCGAGGGCTGGCTGCTGGAGGAGAGCAGTTCGCCGTCGCGCAGCCGGGTGGCCAGCGGGGCGTCGGCGTAGGCGCCGCGCACCCACTTCTCCCGGGTGCGCGGGTCGGGACTCTCGCCCCACCGCCGTTCGTGGCCGCCGACGACGCCGACGTAGTAGTACGGCACGAACAGATGCCGCGGGACCGCCTCGAACGCCTCCCGCCACACCGGGTCGGCGGCCCAGGCCCCGCTCGCGTCGATCTCCCGCACCAGCTCCGCCCGCGCGGAGGCGGCGAGGTCGTCCAGATCCTTGTCGAGAGCGTGCGCGCCCATACCTCCACTGTGCACCCTGCGGACGTCAGGGCCTAAGCGCCGGACCGGATACGGCAAGGTCCTAAGCCTTGAGTCCTCCTCCGCCCCGTCTGAGACCATGGGGAACGTGAAAGAGATCCGGCGCGGCACGCTTCAGACGCAGACCTTCTACGAGCAGGTCGGCGGGGAGGAGACCTTCCGCCGCCTCGTCCACCGTTTCTACGAGGGGGTGGCCGAGGACCCGCTCCTGCGGCCCATGTACCCCGAGGAGGACCTCGGCCCGGCCGAGGAGCGCCTCACGCTCTTCCTGATCCAGTACTGGGGCGGCCCGACGACGTACAGCGACAACCGCGGCCACCCCCGGCTGCGGATGCGGCACGCCCCGTTCGCCGTGAACCGTGAGGCGCACGACGCCTGGCTGCGGCACATGCGGGACGCCGTCGACTCGCTCGGTCTGTCCGAGGAGCACGAGACCACGCTGTGGAACTACCTGACGTACGCGGCGGCCTCGATGGTGAACACGGCTGACTGATCACCCGGGTTGAACCCCGGAATCCGGTCGCCCGACGCCGGAATCCGATCACAATCCGGTCAAGGCAGGTCCACAACCGCTTACCGACGACCCGTCCCCTCTGACAACATCCCGGGAGGTCTGGACAACGGCGGGGGGCCGGGTGACGGGGTGGGGCGGGGTCGCGAGGTTCGTCCTGCTGCGCGCACGGGCACACCGGCTGCTGCTCGCCGCCGCGCTGCTCACCGTCCTGCTGACCACGACGGTCCTGGCCACCCTCACCGCCTACTCGGGCGCGATCGGCGACGCCGCCCTGCGCCACTCCCTGCGCGAGCCCCGCAACGCCGCCGACACCGCGCTGGTCGTCAAGGCCGACGTGCCCGCGGACGGTCGTAGGGCCGCCGACGACGCCGTACGCAAGGCCGCGCGCGCCTCGTTCGACGGGCTGCCGGTGACGGTGCGGAGCCTGGTGCGGTCGGGGCCGTACGCTCTGCCGCGCTCGCTCCAGCCGCGCTCCGAGCGGTCCGGGGACCCGGATCTGACGCACTTCGCGGCGCTGGACCGGACGCAGGTCCGGGCGGTCGCCGGACGGCTGCCCGGGACCGCCTCCGGTGCCATGGAGGTGGCGCTCCCGCAGACCGCCGCCCGGGCCCTGGGACTGGAGCCCGGCGCCCGCCTCACCCTCGCCGACCGGCTGGACGGCCCGGACGTGCGGGTCACGGTCACCGGCCTGTACCGGCCCGTGCGGGCCGACGCGCCGTACTGGCGGCTGGACGACCTGGGCGGCCGGGGCATCCACAAGATCGACTTCACCACCTACGGCCCGCTGCTCACCGATCCCGCGGCGCTCACCGGCGGGCGGGTGAGCGCCGGGCAGTCGGCCTGGCTGGCGTCGGCGGACTTCGCGACGCTGACCACCGGACGGATCGACGCCCTGCGCGAGGCGGTCCGCGACGGCGGCGCGGCCCTGCGCACGCGGCCGGCGCTCGGCGGCTCGGCGACCGTGACCACGGGGCTGCCGGACGTCCTGGACCAGGTGGACCGCTCGCTGCTCGTCGCCCGTTCCACGCTGCTGATCGTCGCCCTCCAGCTGGTGCTGCTTGCGGGCTGCGCCCTGCTGCTGCTGGTGGCCCGGCTGCTGAGCGGCGAACGCACCGGCGAGACCCGGCTGCTGAGGGCCCGTGGCGCCTCCGGCCGGCGGATCGCGGGGCTCGCGCTGCCGGAGGCGCTGCTGCTCGCCCTGCCCGCGCTGGTGTGCGCGCCACTGCTCGCGGGTCCGCTGGCCCGGCTGCTGGCCGGGCAGGGTCCGCTGGCCCGGATCGGCCTGGAGCTGGACCTGCCGGCCCTGGGACGCCCCGGGGTGTGGCTGGTGGCCACGGCAGCGGCGCTGGGCTGCGCGCTGGCGATCACCCTGCCGGCGCTGGCCTCCGCGGGCTTCCGTGCGAGCCGGGCACGGGCCCTGCCCGCCTCGGTGCGCTCGGGAGCGGACCTGGGGCTGCTGGTGGTGGCCGGGGTCGCGTACTGGCAGCTGGACCACCAGACCTCCGGTGCCGTGACCGGCGAGCGCTCGGGCGGGCTCGGCATCGATCCGCTGCTGGTGGCGGCGCCCGCGCTCGCGCTGCTGGCCGGGACCGTTCTGACGCTGCGGCTGCTGCCGCCGGTGGCACGGCTCGCCGAGCGGCGGGCGGCCGGCGGGCGCGGGCTGACCGCGGCGCTGGCGGGCTGGCAGATCGCCCGGCGTCCGATGCGCGGCGCGGGCGCGGTGCTGCTGCTGGTCCTCGCCGTCGCCCTGGGCCTGCTGGCGATCGGGCAGGGCGCCTCCTGGAACCGTTCGCAGGACGACCAGGCCGACTTCCGGGCCGGGGTGCCGCTGCGGGTCCTGGCCGCCGGGGACGGCGATCCGGGCCGGACCGAGGAGTACGCCGCGCTGCCGCACGTGGTGCGGGCCGCCCCCGCGGTCCGTACCACGCTGTCGCTGTCCGACAACCGCACGGCGACCGTGCTGGCCCTGGACACCGCGCACGCGGCGGACGCCGTGCTGATGCGCCCGGACCTGGCACCCGAGCCGGTCCGCCCGCTGGTGGCCGGGCTCGGCCGGAAGGTGCCGACGGCGGGCGCGAAGGTGCCCGCGCGCACCACGCGGCTGGCACTGACGGCGTCCCTGCGCGGCCCGGACCCGACGACGACCGCGGACGTCACCGTCACCCTGGAGGACGGCTACGGCACCCCGTACCGGCTGCCGGCCGGGAAGCTCCCCGCCGACGGCCGCCTCCACACCCTCGAACTCGCCGCGCCCTCCGGCCCGTCGACCTTCACGGGACTGCAACTGGTCACCACCCAGCCGGTCGGCCGCGCCGAACAACACCGGTTCGTGCTCGAGGAGTTGACGGCCACCGGCACCGAAGGGACCGAGCGGCGGCTGACGTTGCCCGCGTCCTGGACGGCCGTGTCGGAGAGCGACAGCCGGGACGCCGCGCCGGACGGGAGTAGCAAGCCCACCCGGCCCCGGGTGAGCGCCTCGGGGCCGCCCTCGATCGAGTACCGCACGGGCTACGCGCCCCCGGACTCCTGGGGCATCTCCTCCCTGACGGTCCGGCTCCAGGTCGCGCAGCCCGCGCCGCCCGAGGTCACCGCCCTCGCCACCGACCGGTTCCTCGCCTCGGCGGGTGCCCGCCCCGGACAGCGTGTCGACGTGACGCTCGGCGGCGAGAGCGTGCCGGTGCGGATCACCCACGCCCTGCGCGCGCTGCCGACCACGACCGCGGACGCGGGCGGCGGGGCGCTCCTGGTGGACCTGCGGTCCGTGAACCGGTTCCTCCAGGCCCGCCACGGCACGAGCGTCACCCCCACCGAGTGGTGGCTGCGGACCACGCCGGGCGACGAGGCGGCGGTCGCCGCGGCGCTGCGGGCGCGGCCCGACATGGATCCCACGCAGGTCGTGGTGCGGGACGAGATCGCCGCGGAGCTGCGCGACGACCCCTTCGGCGCCGGTCCGGAGGCCGCGTTCGCCGCGGCGGCCGGTGCGGCGGCGGCTCTGGCCGCCGTCGGCTTCGCGGTGAGCGCGGTCGGGTCCCTGCGGGAGCGGAGCGCGGAGTTCGCGGTGCTGCGCGCCCTGGGCGCCCCCCGCCGCCGGCTGGCCCGCACGATCGCGGTCGAGCAGGGCGTCCTGGTGGTGCTCGCCCTGCTGGTGGGGGCGGCCCTCGGCACCGCGCTGACCCGGGCCGTCATTCCGCTGGTCCTGCTGACCTCCGAGGCCGCGCGGCCGGTGCCGGACGTCCTGGTCGAACTGCCGGTCGGCCGGGTGGCCGTACTGCTGGCCGCCGTCGTCGTCACACCGCTGCTGGTGACGGTGGCGCTGGCGGTGCGGCGGGCGGATCCGGTCGTGTCGCTGCGCGAGCAGGGGGGTGAGTGAGGTGAGTGAGGTGAATCCGCCGAGGCCGGTGCGCCGGGCATCCGTTCGCCCGCGAGGAGGTGGGCCGAGGTGACCCCCGTCGTCGCCCCCTGGATCCGTACCCGACTGCGTGCGGCGCCCGGTGCCGCCGGCGCGCTCGCGCTGCTGGTGGCGCTGACCGCGTGTCTGGCCGCGGTGTTCCCGCGGGCCGTCGACCACTACGAGGACGCCGGCCTGCGCCACGCCGTCGGCCGGGCCAACCCGGCCCGCACGAGCGTCCAGTTGTACGCCCCGCAGCCCGACCTGCTGCTGCCGCAGCACCTGCGCGAGGACGCGGTACGTCCCGGGACCCTGGCCCGGCAGTACCGCAAGGTCGTCGCCGCCGTCCCGGGCCCGCTCGCCGTCGACCGCCGCCAGTCGACGTACGGCGCCCGCACCACCGACCCGCCGGAGACGACGGACCCCTGGCTGCCCCGGCCCTACGGCCTGCCCGCGCGCGTGTCCCTGGTCGCCCAGCAGGGCCTGGCCGACCACGCGCGCGTCCGCGCAGGCCGTCTGCCGCGCGCCACCGGGGAGGTGACGGCGACGACGCCCGAGGTGGAGGCCGCGGTGACGGCCGAGACCGCCAAGGCCCTGCGAATCAGGGCCGGTTCGGTGATCCATGTGCCCGGTGTGGACCGCGAACCACTCGCCGTCCGGGTCACCGGCATCGTCGACCCGCGCGACCCGTCCGGCGCCTTCTGGTCGACCCAGCCCCTGCTGCGCTCGCCCGCCCTGGTCACCCTGCCCGGCACGGATCCCCCCAAGTACTGGCTCGGCGCCCTGCTCCTCGCCCCCGAGGCGGCCCCCGCCCTGCTGAGCACGGCGGGAATCCCGGAACGGTACTGGCAGTTGGCCCCCGCCGCCGCGAGCCTGCACGCCCACGAGACCCCGCGTCTGAAGTCCGCGGTCGCCTCCCTGGAGGCCGGTCCGGGCCTGCGGAAGGTCCGCACGACGGCCGAGGGCCTGATGCAGGTGAGCACCGAACTCGACGACGTGTTCACCTCCTACGACCGGCTGCGCACCGGTATCGCCCCGCTGATCGCGGTCGCCGCGTCCGGCGCCGGCACGGTCGCCGCCGTCGTCCTGCTGATGGCGGGCGGTCTCGCCGCCGACCGCCGCCGCTCCGAACTCGCCCTGCTGCGCGCCCGCGGCGCCTCCCTGCGCGGCCTGACCGCACGCCTGGTCGCCGAGACGGCGGTGGTGGCGCTGCCCGCGGGAGCGCTCGGATGCGCGGTCGCCCTGCTCGCGGTCCCCGCGCCGCGTACCGGGTACGCGGTCGCCGCGGCCGCCGCCGTCACGGCCGTCGCCTGCCTGGCCCTGCCGCTGCGGGCGGCGGCCGCCCACCGGACCGTCCGCGTCCACACCGACCGCGCGGACCTCACCTCCGTACGCCCCTCCCGGCGCCGTACGATCGCCGAGCTCACCCTGCTGGTGCCGGCGGCCGGTGCCGTGGAGACCCTGCGCAGGCGCGGCACCTCCGGGTCGGCCGGGGACCAACTGGTGTCCCTGGCACCGGCGTTGGTCGCGGTGATCGCGGCGCTGGTCCTGGTCCGCCTGCACCCGCTCCCGCTGCGCGCCCTGGCCCGTCCCGCCGCCCGCCTGCGGGGCGTGGTCGGCCCCCTCTCGCTCGCGCGCGCGGGCCGTACGTCCGTCTCGGCGGTGCTCCCCCTGCTGGCGCTGCTGACCGCTCTGACCACCGCGGCCTTCGGCGGTTCGGTCCTCGCGGGCGTCGGCGAGGCCCGCGACCGGGCGGCCCTGCTCACCATCGGCGCCGACGCCCGGATCGAGGCCGCCGACGCGCTGCCGGCCGACCTGCCCGACCGGATCCGCCGGTCCCCCGGCGTGCGCGATCTGGCGAGGGTGAGCATCGACCACCTGGCCCGACCGCTGGACGGCCCGTCCTCGGTCCCGCTGGTGGGCGCGGACCTCGGTGCCTATACCGACCTGGCGGCGCGGACGGGGTTCGGGCCGTTTCCCGAGGGGGAGTTGAGGGCGACGGCACGGGCGGACGGCCGTACCGACGACTCCGCCGCGCTGCCCGCGCTGGCCTCGCCGGCCACCGCCCGGACGTACGGCACCCGTCCCTTCCTCGTCCGCCTGGGCGACGGCAACACGGTCACCGTGCGGATCGCCCTCGTGCGCGGGCAGACCCCGGCGGTGTCCGGCAGCCAGTTCCTGGTGGTGGACCGGGCCGGGCTGAGCGCCCGCGCGGCCCGCCCGACGGCCCTGCTCCTGACCGGCGACCGGCTGGACGCGGGAGATCTGCGCCGGGCCACGGGCACCGCCGCGACCGTGCAGCTGCGGTCCGAGGAACGCGCCCGGTACGTCGACTCGCCCCTCCAGTCCGGTGCCGAACGCGTCTACACCGCCGCGGTCGCCGCCGGCGCCGGCTACGCCGTCCTGGCCCTGCTCCTCGCCCTCCTGCGCACCGCGCCCGAACGCATCGCCCTCCTGGCCCGTCTGCGCACGATGGGCCTCACCCGCGCCCAGGGCCGCCGCCTCCTCGTCCTGGAGTCCCTCCCGCAGGCCGCCCTCGCCGCGACCGGCGGCCTCCTCACCGGCTGGGCCACCATCCATCTGCTCGCCCCGGGCATCGACCTCACCACCATCGCCCTGGCCGCCCCCCAGGGCTCCGCGGGCCGCACCACCCTGCGGACGGACCCCCTCTCCCTGACCGCCCCGGCCGCCTCGGTACTCCTGCTGACGGTGGGAGTCGCCGCGGCACAGGCGTGGTGGTCGGGGCGCCGGGGTTCGGTACGGGAGCTGAGAGCGGGGGACAGCCGATGAACAGGGGGGACAGCCGATGAACGCCTCCATCCCCGGGCACCAGTCCAGGAGACCCGTATGACGACCAACCCGACCCTCACCGACCTGGCCGACCGGGCGAAGGCCGCCCGCGACACCCCGTCGTACGGCCACGACGCCCTCATCACGTGCGACCGACTGGTCCGCATCTTCACCACGGACGGCATAGAGGTCCAGGCCCTCCAGGGGCTGGACCTCCTGGTCCGCGAGGGCGAACTCATGGCCCTCGTGGGCGCGTCGGGCAGCGGCAAGTCCACCCTCATGAACATCCTCGCCGGCCTCGACACCCCCACCGCCGGGGCGGCCCGCGTGGCCGGCCGCGACCTGCTCACGATGACCGCCAAGGACCGCCTGGCCTACCGCAGGGAGGTCGTCGGCTTCGTCTGGCAGCAGACCTCCCGCAACCTGCTGCCCTACCTCACGGCCGCCCAGAACACCGCCCTGCCGATGCAGCTCGCAGGCGGCCTCCGCACCGGCCGGACCCACCGCGCCCGTACCGAACGCGCCCTGGAACTCCTGGACCTGCTGAAGGTCGCCGACTGCCGGGACCGCCGCCCGCACCAGATGTCCGGCGGCCAGCAGCAGCGGGTCGCCATCGCCGTGGCCCTCGCCAACAACCCCTCGGTCCTGCTCGCCGACGAACCCACCGGAGAGCTCGACTCCCACACCGCGGAACAGGTCTTCGCGGCCTTCCGCAGCGCGAACGAGCGGCTCGGCACGACCATCGTCATCGTCACCCACGACCAGGCGGTCGCCGACGAGGTCCGCCGCACGGTCGCCATCCGCGACGGCCGTACCTCCACGGAGGTCCTGCGCCGCAGCGAGGTCGACGCGACCACCGGCCACGAGACGGTCGTCGCCCGGGAGTACGCCATGCTCGACCGCGCCGGCCGCCTCCAGCTCCCCGCCGACTACACCCGGGCCCTCGGCATGCGCGACCGCGTGGCACTCGAACTGGAACCGGACCACATCGGCGTCTGGCCGGACGACAGCGAGCCGCACTGACGGCGCGGCCACGCGGACGTCGCCCTCCTCACCGTACGCGACCAACCCCAGGTGGAAACCGCCCTCTTCGGCAAGCACGGCGCCACCGAAACCCTCCGCCCCGGCACCACGGTCGTCCTCACCAGCACGGTCGGCCCGGAAGCCGCCCGAGCCACGGCCACCCGCCTCGCGGAACGGGACGTCCTCACGGTCGACGCCCCCGTCAGCGGCGGCCCCGCCCGCGCGGCGAACGGCGCCCCCCTGATCGTCGTAGGAGCGGACGACGAGGCGGGTGGCGGGCGCGGGCGGTGTCTTCGGCAAGGTGCTGGTGGCGAGCGGCATCGGCGACGCGATCGCCGACTCCTGGACCGGACCGGCCTGCCCGCGCTGGTCCTCGCCTTCCTCATGGCGCTGACCCTGCGGGCCGCCCAGGGATCGGCGACGGTCGCCCTGATCACCACGGCGGGCATCCTCACCCCGCCGCCGGCACGCGCCGACCTGTCCACCGCGCAGCTCTCGCTGGTCGCCCTGGCCATGGGCGCGGGCGGGCTCAGCGTCTCGCACACCAACGACGCGGGCTACTGGATGTTCACCAAGCCGACCGGCCTGGACGTGGCGAGCGGTCTGCGCACCTGGACGGTCCTGACGACCGTGATGGGCCTCATCGGCTTCACCCTGACGGCCGCGCTCCGGCCACTGGTGTGACCTCCGGCGGACGCGGAGGATGTCTCAGCGGGGGTTGTCTCAGCGGACGCTGACGTCCAACGCCCCGAGTCCCGCGCTGCGGACGGCGATCGATCCGTACGGCGTGCGCAGCCGCAGCCACGCGCCCGACGAGAGCAGGGCCAACTCCCCGCCGGCGCGCAGGAATCCCAGCGACTGGGCCGCGTGCACGGCCCGAACCGGCAGCCGGGTGTCCCCGACGGTCCGGGACCAGATCTCCCGCCCGATCCGGTCGAGTTCGGCCCGCGTACGCGCCTCGGGGGCCAACTCCCCGGTACGGGACCGGAATTCGGCGACCCCCGCGCCGACCATGGCCCGCAGGGCGTCCGGCGCCGGCAGGCCGGGCACGGGCCGCCATCCGCCCCGCGGCGGCAGCACACCCGCCCACGGCGGACCGGTCACCGCCGCCGGCACCACGGCCGTGGCGGCCGACTCGTCGACGGACTCCAGCAGTTCACCGGCGGACACGGTCACGTCCAGCGTGGCGTCGAGCCCGTTCTCGTACGGCTTGGCGAGGCGCACCGCGCGGATCGCCAGCACCTCGAAGGACGGCGGCCGCCCGAAGACGGCGAGCGCGGTCCCGGCGGCCTGGAGGCGTACCGCGGCCGAACGGTCGTAGTGGAGCAGCCGGGAGAGGAAGGCCGCGAGGTCCGCCGCCTCCCCCTCGTCGGCAAGGTGGAGGGCCGTCATGCGGCGACGGCCTCCTCCTCGTCGTCGTCCCGGTACTCCTCCAGGAAGTCCCGCTCCTCGGAGGTGATCCGGCGCGGGCGCTGGGCCTCGAAGTCGAACGGCACTATCACCGTCGAGGCCCGGACGTAGATCTCGTCGCCGTCCTTCACCTCGTAGGAGATGGTGAAGGACGCCGCTCGGATCTGCGTGACCCACAGCTCGATGTCCACGGGCCGGTGCCGGTGGACGAGCTGCCGCTTGTAGTCGATCTCGTGGCGCGCCACCACCGACCCCTGCTTGAAGTCCTTGTCCGGGCGGAACAGGAAGTCGATACGGGCTTCTTCCAGATAGCGGAGGAACACCACGTTGTTCACGTGGCCGTACGCGTCCATGTCCGCCCAGCGCAGCGGGCAGCGGTAGATGTGCCGCAAGATCGATCAGCCCCGGGTCAGCTTCTTGTAGGTGGCGCGGTGCGGACGCGCGGCGTCCGGGCCGAGCCGCTCGATCTTGTTCTTCTCGTACGAGTCGAAGTTGCCCTCGAACCAGAACCACTTGGAGTCACCCTCGTAGGCGAGGATGTGCGTGGCCACCCGGTCCAGGAACCACCGGTCGTGGGAGACGACCACGGCCGCACCGGGGAACTCCAGCAGCGCGTTCTCCAGCGAGGACAGGGTCTCGACGTCGAGGTCGTTGGTCGGCTCGTCGAGGAGCAGCAGGTTGCCGCCCTGCTTGAGGGTGAGCGCGAGGTTGAGGCGGTTGCGCTCACCGCCGGAGAGGATGCCGGCCGGCTTCTGCTGGTCCGGGCCCTTGAAGCCGAAGGCGGAGACATAGGCGCGCGACGGCATCTCGACCTGGCCCACATTGATGTAGTCCAGCTCGTCCGAGACCACGGCCCACAGGCTCTTCTTCGGGTCGATGTTCTCGCGGCTCTGGTCGACGTAGGAGATCTTGACGGTCTCGCCGACCTTGATGGAGCCGGAGTCGGGCGTCTCCAGACCCTGGATCATCTTGAACAGGGTGGTCTTGCCGGCGCCGTTCGGGCCGATGACGCCGACGATGCCGTTGCGCGGGAGCGTGAAGCTGAGGTCGTCGATGAGGAGCTTGTCGCCGAAGCCCTTGCTGAGGTTGCTGACCTCGACGACGATGCTGCCCAGGCGCGGGCCCGGCGGGATCTGGATCTCCTCGAAGTCCAGCTTCCGCATCTTGTCGGCCTCGGCCGCCATCTCCTCGTAGCGCGCCAGACGCGCCTTGGACTTGGCCTGCCGCCCCTTGGCGTTGGAGCGAACCCACTCAAGCTCTTCCTTGAGCCTCTTCGCCCGCTTGGCGTCCTTCTGCCCCTCGACCTTGAGACGGGTCTGCTTGGTCTCCAGGTACTTGGAGTAGTTGCCCTCGTAGCCGTGCAGCCGGCCGCGGTCGACCTCGCAGATCCACCCGGCGACGTTGTCCAGGAAGTACCTGTCGTGGGTCACGGCCACGACGGTGCCCTCGTACTTGGCGAGGTGCTGCTCCAGCCAGTTGACCGACTCGGCGTCGAGGTGGTTGGTGGGCTCGTCGAGGAGCAGCAGGTCGGGCGCCTCAAGCAGCAGCTTGCAGAGCGCGACGCGGCGCTTCTCACCACCGGAGAGGTTGACGACCGGCCAGTCGCCGGGCGGGCACCCGAGCGCGTCCATGGCCTGCTCCAGCTGGGCGTCGAGGTCCCACGCGTTGGCGTGGTCGAGCTCCTCCTGGAGCTTGCCCATCTCGTCGAGCAGCGCGTCCGAGTAGTCGGTCGCCATCAGCTCGGCGATCTCGTTGAACCGGTCGAGCTTGCCCTTGACCTCGGCGACACCCTCCTGGACGTTCTCCAGGACGGTCTTGTCCTCGCTGAGCGGCGGCTCCTGGAGGAGGATGCCGACGGTGTACCCGGGCGCCAGGAACGCGTCACCGTTCGACGGCTGCTCCAGCCCCGCCATGATCTTCAGAATGGTCGACTTACCGGCTCCGTTCGGGCCGACCACACCGATCTTCGCGCCGGGCAGGAAGTTCAGCGAGACGTCGTCAAGGATGACCTTGTCGCCGTGCGCCTTGCGCGTCTTGCGCATGGTGTAGATGTACTCAGCCAAGAGAAACCGTCCGGCAGCTTGAAATCAGGCAGTGGGCAGATACACCCCATCTTGCCGCACCGCCACCCCCCGGGGGAAACCCGTATGGCGGAGGGGCCCTGACCAGGGGCGCAGCAGTCGGCCCCGCGCCCGGTACCCGTCGTTGTCGGTCGTTGTCGGTCGTCGTTGGCCACCCTCGGACGGCCCGTAGACGGCCCAGGAGACACCCTCCGACCTGCTGCGATGCGGCGGACCGTGCTCCCAATTTTCCACCCAATGCCGGAGGCAGTGTGAGCCTGGCCCACTACGCTGGTATGCACCACCTGAGAACGGAGAGTGCTCCACGGATGGGACCGAAGACGACCAAGGTCTATGAGACGCTGCGCGATCGACTCGCTACGGGCCGGTACGCCCCCGGCGACAAGTTCCCCTCAGAACGGGCGCTCGTAGAGGAACTCGGTATCGGCCGTACCGCGCTACGTCAGGTGCTGGCCCGACTCGTCTCTGAGGGCGCTTTGGAGGTTCGAGGGCGGAGTTCGTACCGGGTACCGGGAGCGGTGAGCGTCAAGACACCCGAGGGGCTAGAGCCGTGGCGCATCCATGGCGAGCGGGACGTCTATGACAACCAGTGGGTCAAGCTCCAACTCTGGGACGTGGAGCCGCCGGGAGTGGAGCGCTTCGAGCATCACGTGGTGAAGCTGCATCACGTCGCCGTCACTGCTGTTCTGGATGATCAGGACCGCGTCTTGATGATGTGGCGGTATCGCTTCGTCCCGCAGCAGTGGGGTTGGGAGCTTCCGGGGGGCATCGTGGACGACGGGGAGGACCCGTCGGACACGGCCATGCGGGAAGTGGTGGAAGAGACGGGGTGGCGCCCCAAGGCAGTGGAACACGTCGTCACGTATCAGCCCATGGTCGGCATGGTCGACTCACCTCACGAGATCTTCGTAGGGCATGGAGCTGAGCGCGTCGGCTCCCCGACGGACCTCGAAGAGGCGGGACACATCGAATGGGTGCCGCTGGCCGACGTGCCGGGACTGATGGCACGCGGTGAGCTGATGGGGTCCGGCACCCTCGTCGCCCTGCTACACATCCTCGCGAGCCGGGGCAAGCAGGGGCGGCTCACAGCCGCGCACTAAGCAGATCGACACGGCGGCGCTGCCGCACCGAACCGGTGCGGCTCGCCAACAGCCGCGCCTGTCGCAAATGGGTGTGCGCGTCGTCGTACTCAGCCCGCGCGAGGTGCGCTTGCGCGAGATCGGCATGGAGACCGGCCTGCGCTCGGACAAAGGTGGGGTCCACCACGTCCAGGGCGTCATACAGGCTCGTCACCGCCTCGCCGTCACCGAGCAGGGCAAGGACGTTGCCCTGCCATCGGGCCAGGTGGGCCCCGTTGAGGAAGATGCTCAACATGTCCGGGTCTCGGTCCTCAGAGCCGGGCGGGATGCTGGCCAGGGCCGCATCGAGGGCGCGTCGGCAGTCGTCGGGCATTCCCGCGTGAGCGCATATCTCCGCTTCCGCCGCGTACAGCCATGCCCGGAGACGCGGTGATCCTGCCTGACCAACGGTGCGTTGCGCGTCGCGTACCAGGTCGACCCCGAGGGACGGCCGGCCAGCCTCGCAGAGTACGTATGCCTGCTCCGCCATCGCATGCGCAAGGTACATCGGAGCCTCAGCATCGCGCGCGGCCCTCTTCGCGAGTTCGTAGTGCCGCCAAGCCCGTTCGACCGCTCCCGAGTCGATCGCCTGCCATGCGGCCAAGGTCGACGCCCCCGCGAGCGCGAGCGCCACAGGTCGGCGCGCGGTGGGAAGCACCGCGAAGTTCAGCGCGTCCTCCAGGCGGGCAAGATGCCCCGTCATCTGGTCGATGAGACCGGCCGCGCCCAACTGACGGTCCATGGTGCGCAGTAGCTCGGTCTGGTCATTAAACGTCTTCACCATGGACTGGCTGACGCTCGTGGCTGAATCGATCCTGCTCAGTAGTTCGTCGTACCCGTCGGCCGTCGGCGGAGCGGCGAGCGAGGCACCCCTCAACTCCCGGTCGGTGACCCCGAGAAGCTGCCGCAGGATCGCCGCATAGCGGTCCGAGAGGGTGCGCTTGCCGTTCTCCCACTCGGACACGTACACCCGCAAACTCGCCGTCGATGCAACATCGGTGACATGCCGTCGGGCGTACAGCTCGATCTCGCGAACCAGTCGTTCCTGAGACCAGCCACGCGCCGCTCGCGCGCTCCGAAGTCCTGCACTCACAGGCCACCGTCCGACGTTGGGTCCACTCAGCGACCCTTCCAGCATGCCTCATATCGCCGCAGGTCAACAGGCCTTAACCAGCTCCTTAACAGGCTTGCCGTGAAGCGCTGTTGGCTACCGACACCCCCACTCGGACGGGTCTTCTAGAGATGCACCGGGGCGGACGAACGTCCCTCGAAACGACGAAGCCCTTGACTCTGGTGCGCACCAGATGCTTTCCTTCTGGTGCGCACCAGATGACGGAATCGCTTCCGTAACGGTGCCGACGTCGCCCGGAGGGCCCCGTGAAACGGGTTCGAAGGAAGCGATCGCTCGTTGACAACTCCAAAGCGTGTCGATTCGACGGGGTGAGAGTCCCCGTCCCCGTGACGACCGGGTGAAGTTCGTCGGCGGCCACTTCCCCGCGTGCCAGCTCTGGAGAACAGCCTTCGGGATCATCCCTTCCTCACGGGAGGTCAACCCGTCGGGTGCCACCTGGTGCGCGCCGCCCTGCTGGCGTCAGAGCAGTGACGATGACGCACCCACCCGACATCCCCGGCTCGGGACCGGTCCGCCGCGCAACGGCGTACCGGTGAAGCCGTGTCCCTGCGATTCGCGGGAGGTCGGCATGGGCCGACGACATACCAAGGCGCCGCCGCGATGGACCGGCCGGCGGCGCCCTGCTTCTTCTTCCGGTCCGCCTCTGATTCGCGGCGTCTGACGCTGCGGCCGGCTGCCTCTCCCGCCCGTCCGGCCCGCCCTGTGCGGAGCCGTACGGGCGGGAGTGCGGGGAGCCGGGACAGTCCCGTTCCATCGCCTGAGAGGACTCACCGTGGCCTACAAGGCACGCATCACGCTGGATCACAACGGCCGCAACAGCTACTGGATCTGGGTTTGCGCTTGCGGTCGCCAGAGCGGCCCGATCACCGCCCGGTCCACGGCCATCGCACGCAAGAGGGCCCACGAGGCGGAGCATGTCCGCCGCGAGAAGGCCTGGCACCGCTCGTAGCCCAAACCGACTGCCGATCGGGAACCCGGCCGCTGACTGCGGCCGCATACCGCGCAGTCTCCCAGCACTTCCCCCATCAACGGCGCGCGGCTCCCGGGAGGCACCCCGGGAGCCGCTGTTCGGGCCGTTCCACCTGCAAGGGAGTACACGACCCAATGAATCACATCGTTACTGTTCAGGACGCTGTTACCGCGTTCGCCGACTTCATCGAGCCGACCGCCGCCGAGCTGGACGCGATCGAGCGGGAGATGCCGCTGATCCTGGCGGAGGTCGACCTGTTGGACGCGCAGATCATCGCGATGGACCGCACCCCGAACGAGGTCGACGCCCGCCGTATCCGCCGCGCCCGCAACCGGGTGCTCACCGCCCGCCGGGACCTGGCCAACCACCCCGCCGCACTGCTGCCCGGGGGTGCCGCATGAACACCACCGTCGAGCAGAACCTGACCGCCGCACACGCTGAGGTGAAGGCGGAGATCGCGCGAACCGACACCAAGACCGCCCTGCTGCTGGCGTTCGTCGGCGCGGTCCTCGCCGGTGCCTGGACCCTCGCGCGGGCCCTGCCGCTGAACCCGGCCGCCGCCGTCGTCGGCGGCCTCGGGATGGTGCTGCTGGTCGCGGCGGCCTCACTGCTGCTGCGCTCGGTGCGCCCCAGCCTCTCCGGCCGGCACGGCTTCCCGCTGTGGGCCACCCTCACCCCCGACCAGATCACCGACCTCGCCGCCGCCCGGGACCTGGCCGCCGACATCGCGGGCCTGTCCCGCCTGGCGGTCGCCAAGTTCACCGGCCTGCGCCGCGCGATCGACCTCACCCTGACCGGCGGCGCCCTGCTTGTGGTCGCCGTCGTGATCGCGCTCGGGGGTGCGGCATGAGCGCCACCCCCGCCAAAACGGCGCTGCCCGCCGTGGCGATGACGGCAGTGTCCATGGTGCTCACCCTGGCCGTGGTCATGATGTGGCTCGGCAGCGCGGTGCCGTGGCCGGTCGCGCTGGTCGTCGGTCTCGGCATCGACGGCGGCTGGCTGGCCACCCTCGCCTACGAACGCCGCCTGGCCGCCCAGGGCGACCACAACTCCACCGTGACGGGCGTGGGCTGGTTCTTCGGTCTGGTCGCCACCGGCGTCCTGATCGCCCACGCGCTGACCGCTGAGGAGTCCGCCGGGGCGTGGCTGGCGGTGGCCTGGCTACCGCTCGCGGCCAAGGCCCTGTGGCTGGTCCACAGCCTGTGGGAACGCACCGCGCTCACCCCCAACGCCCTCGGAGCGATCCAAGGGATTCAGCAGGAGGCCCGCGACGAGGCGGCCGTGGCGCGCGCCCGGCTGCGGGCCGAGGCCACCACTGAGGAGACCCGGCTGACGGCCGTCACGGCGGCCGGCGCCCGCGTCGCCCGGGTGCAGGCCAAGACCGCCGAGCGCCTGTCTAAGGCATGGTCGACGCTGGAGACAACGCGTCAGGGCGAGGACACCGGCAGGGCCCTGACCAGCGTGACGACCCCCGTCACACCCGGCGTCACGGCCCGCTGGGCACTGCCCGTGTGGGGGCCGACCGACCCTGTTCCGGCGCTGGAGACGGGGGCGCCCGCGCTGTCGGATGACGCGCTGGACACCCTCGTTCACGACATCCGGCACAGCCAGACGCCGCCCCTGTCATACCGCGACATGGCCGCCCGCTTCCGGGCCGCCGGCCACTCCGCATCCGAGGTCCGTCTGCGGGCCGCGTGGAAGCGCGTCGCCTGATGGCTGCGCTTCCGGTGTTCCGGTGGCGCCTTGCCCCGGACGGCTACGCCACCCGCCGCCAACTCCGCGCGCTGGACCTGCGCCCCGGCGGTCAGGACGTGGCCGCTCAACTCGAACGACCGCGCCGCCGCCGGGGCCCGCTGGTCGCCTACCTCTACCGCGTCGACCTGGCCAAACCGGTCCGCCCGATGACCCCGGCGCGGTGGGCGGCCCTGGCCAAGGCCAACACCGCGCGCCGCACCTGCCCCGAGTGCCAACGGGATGCCGGCTACGTCATCCCCACCTCGCTCGGCATGTGCGTGACCTGCGCCTTTCCCGACAACTCCCCCTCTCTCAGGAGTGCTTGACCATGGGCAAGCCCAACACCCGCCGCCTGGACGCCGAGATCCGCAACGCCGAACGCAAGCTCAAAGCGGTCCGCAATCAGGAGATGTGGCCGCTGACCGGCGCCGAACGCCGGCAACTGCTGTCCAACATGGCCCGCGGTTCCTACCGCATCACGCGCGGCAAGGACACCGACCGCCAAGACGCCCGCCTGGAAGCCGCGTGGTCGTCCGCCGAGACCCGGCTGAGCACCGAGATCACCGCCTTGCAGAAGGCGCGGCAGCAGATCGTGACCGAGGACGCCAAGGAAAAGGCGGCCAAGAAGTCGTCGGGGTGGTGGTGAGCATGGCCCGCAAGGAGTGCCCGCAGTGCTGGCAACACGCCCACGACCGCAGCGCGCACCGTCACCTCGCCCCGCGTGAGGACTGCCCGCAGTGCGTAGACCACATGCGCAACGGCTGCCCGACCCTCGTGCCCAAGCAAACGTTGCGCCGGCGGTGAACGCCCCCGCCTGACCCGCGCTACGCCGGGGCGGACCTTCCCCTGCCACGGACCCGGTCCGCCCCGGCGCCCTCCCGCAAACTCCCGCCCCGATCGGGGCAGTCAGGAGTCCCCCCAGCATGAGTGAGAACGTCGTACGCCTCCACGAGAACCCCGAACCCGCCGACACCGCGCCGGCCGTCGAGGACGCGCCGGTGACCACCCTGACCGTGGTCCCCGACCCCGTACCCGTGCCTCCGGTGCCGCTGTGGGTGCGCTCCGGCCGCGCCATCCGCACCGCGATCACGCACGAGTCGACCAAGTCCGCCGCCCGTGCGGTGGTCCGCCACGGCCTCTACACGCTCAACGGGGGCCGGATCGTGGCCCGCCGGACCTGGGACGGCAAGACCGGCGCCCGCTACGAACGCATGCTCCGCGCCGCCGAAGCCGCCGGGAACTACGAGGTCGCCGAAGAGTGGGAAGAGCGTCTTCAGCGCTTCCGCGAG
Source organism: Streptomyces lincolnensis (assembly GCF_021173675.1). Lineage (GTDB taxonomy): Bacteria > Actinomycetota > Actinomycetes > Streptomycetales > Streptomycetaceae > Streptomyces > Streptomyces lincolnensis_B. The sequence goes on from NZ_JAIHON010000005.1 coordinate 750,397, forward strand.
GCCCGTCACCGCCGCCGCATGGACCTGCTCCACTCCCCGGTGGACGTGGCCAAGGGTGTCGGGGTCGGCGTCGGCATGAGCATCGGCGTCCTGGTCGCGCTCGGCGTCGTGATGGCCATCAACAACCACGACATCACCGACGTCATCACCCCGCTTGCGGCCACGATTGAGTTCATCGGCCTGC
>NZ_JAIHON010000050.1 GCF_021173675.1 Streptomyces lincolnensis
GCTTTCAGGACGACGAAGCCGCGCGGGATCTGGCCCTTGAGTTCGTCGGCGACGCCGATGACGGCGCATTCGGCGACGTCGGGGTGGGCGGCCAGGGCCTCTTCCATGCTGCCGGTGGACAGGCGGTGTCCGGCGACGTTGATGACGTCGTCGGTGCGGCCCATGACGAAGACGTAGCCGTCGTGGTCGATGTGTCCGCTGTCGCCGGTGAGGTAGTAGCCGTCGTAGGCGGAGAGGTAGGAGGCGAGGTAGCGGTCGTCGTCGTTCCAGAGGGTGGGGAGCGCGCCGGGCGGCAGGGGGAGCTTCACGACGATCGCGCCGTCGACGCCCGCGGGTACCGGCTCGCCCGACGCGTCGAGGACGCGGACGTCCCATCCGGGCAGCGGGAGGGTGGGGGAGCCGGGCTTGAGGGGAGCGGTCTCGATGCCCACCGGGTTGGCGACGATGGGCCAGCCGGTCTCGGTCTGCCACCAGTGGTCGATCACCGGGATGCCCAGCAGG
>NZ_JAIHON010000051.1 GCF_021173675.1 Streptomyces lincolnensis
CGTGGCCTCCCACGTCCTTCATCGGTTCCTGGTGCCAAGGCATCCACCGTGCGCCCTTAAAAACTTGGCCACAGATGCTCGCGTCCACTGTGCAGTTCTCAAACAACGACCAGCCACCCACCACCCCCAACCAAAGGCTGGAGTTCACCGGGGCCGGCATCGAGGGAGTTCATTCCCTCAGACACCCAACAGCGTGCCCGGCCGGCTCCCGCCCGGAGATCATGCTTTCCACGCTCTTGCGAGCAGTACTTGCAGTCTCCGACCCGTGAAACCGGCCGAATAATCAACGTTCCACCCATGAGCAACCACCGTCGGACGTGTGCCGACGTAATGGCCCTGGACCACCGGGCAAGCCCGGCGGCCTAGATGCTCCTTAGAAAGGAGGTGATCCAGCCGCACCTTCCGGTACGGCTACCTTGTTACGACTTCGTCCCAATCGCCAGTCCCACCTTCGACAGCTCCCTCCCCACAAGGGGGTTGGGCCACCGGCTTCG
>NZ_JAIHON010000052.1 GCF_021173675.1 Streptomyces lincolnensis
TGACGTTTCGACTACGGGGGTCTTACCCTCTACGCCGGACCTTTCGCATGTCCTTCGCCTACATCAACGGTTTCTGACTCGTCTCATGGCCGGCAGACCATGAAAGAGAGATCCCACAACCCCGTATACGCAACCCCTGCCGGGTCTCACACGCATACGGTTTGGCCTCATCCGGTTTCGCTCGCCACTACTCCCGGAATCACGGTTGTTTTCTCTTCCTGCGGGTACTGAGATGTTTCACTTCCCCGCGTTCCCTCCACATACCCTATGTGTTCAGGTATGGGTGACAGCCCATGACGACTGCCGGGTTTCCCCATTCGGACACCCCCGGATCAAAGCCTGGTTGACGACTCCCCGGGGCCTATCGTGGCCTCCCACGTCCTTCATCGGTTCCTGGTGCCAAGGCATCCACCGTGCGCCCTTAAAAACTTGGCCACAGATGCTCGCGTCCACTGTGCAGTTCTCAAACAACGACCAGCCACCCACCACCCC
>NZ_JAIHON010000053.1 GCF_021173675.1 Streptomyces lincolnensis
AGTAGTCGCCGTAGGGGCCGTCGGGGTTGTTGCGGGACTCCTGGAACCACGGGTGCTGGTCGCTGGTGTGGTTCATGACGAAGTCGATGATGACGCGCATGCCGCGTTGGTGGGCGGCGTCGACGAATTCCACGAAGTCGGCGAGGTCGCCGAACTCGGGCAGGACGGCGGTGTAGTCGGAGACGTCGTAGCCTCCGTCGCGCAGCGGGGACTTGAAGAAGGGCGGCAGCCACAGGCAGTCGACGCCCAGCCATTGGAGGTAGTCCAGTTTGGCGGTGAGGCCCTTGAGGTCGCCGACACCGTCGCCGTTGCTGTCCTGGAAGGAGCGGACGAGGACCT
>NZ_JAIHON010000054.1 GCF_021173675.1 Streptomyces lincolnensis
ACACCCAACAGCGTGCCCGGCCGGCTCCCGCCCGGAGATCATGCTTTCCACGCTCTTGCGAGCAGTACTTGCAGCCTCCGACCCGTGAAACCGGCCGAATAATCAACGTTCCACCCATGAGCAACCAGCATCGGACAGTCGCCGATGTACTGGCCTCTGACCGCGCCCCGAAGGACCCGGTGAGAAGTGCTCCTTAGAAAGGAGGTGATCCAGCCGCACCTTCCGGTACGGCTACCTTGTTACGACTTCGTCCCAATCGCCAGTCCCACCTTCGACAGCTCCCTCCCCACAAGGGGGTTGGGCCACCGGCTTCG
>NZ_JAIHON010000055.1 GCF_021173675.1 Streptomyces lincolnensis
TGGTGCCAAGGCATCCACCGTGCGCCCTTAAAAACTTGGCCACAGATGCTCGCGTCCACTGTGCAGTTCTCAAACAACGACCAGCCACCCACCACCCCCAACCAAAGGCTGGAGTTCACCGGGGCCGACACTGAAGGCAGCCGACACGGCCATACCCTCAGACACCCAACAGCGTGCCCGGCCGACTCCCGCCCGGAGATCATGCTTTCCACGCTCTTGCGAGCAGTACTTGCAGTCTCCGACCCGTGAAACCGGCCGAATAATCAACGTTCCACCCATGAGCAACCACCGTCGGACGTGTGCCGACGTAAT
>NZ_JAIHON010000056.1 GCF_021173675.1 Streptomyces lincolnensis
CGTACCGGCAGCTCGACGCGCCGGGCACCTCGGACCTGACCGGCTGCGGGGTGTTCTACGGTTCGGCGCTGACCGAGGCGGCCTCCTGCCAGGGCCACGACGTGTACATCGTCGGCGGCGCCAACTCGGCCGGACAAGCGGCGATGTACCTGTCCCGGGGCGCCAAGTCGGTCACCCTGCTGGTGCGCGGGGAATCGCTGGCGGCCTCGATGTCGCACTACCTGATCCAGCAGATCGAGGAGTCGCCCAACATCTCGGTGCGCTGCGGCACCGTCGTGGAGGCCGCGCACGGCTCGGAGC
>NZ_JAIHON010000057.1 GCF_021173675.1 Streptomyces lincolnensis
CCGGTTCCTGCACGGGTCACGGGAGGCCATCGGCAGTGGCGGCACCCTGCGGGCACCGGCGGACCGGGACACCGGCCGCCGTCGTCCCGACGACGGCCGGATCGCCGTGGTCGGCATGGCCGCACGGCTGCCCGGCACCGGCGAGGACCTGGACGCCTTCTGGCGGATGGTGCGGTCCGGCGGACACGCCGCCGCCCGCTTCGACGCGGCGGAGGTGCGCGCCGCCGGGGTACCGCGCGGCATCCTCGACACCCCCGGGTACGTTCCGGTGCGCGCCGCCATGGACGA
>NZ_JAIHON010000058.1 GCF_021173675.1 Streptomyces lincolnensis
GCCGAGCCCGGCCCGGTGGAGCTCCACGGCGAGCAGCGGGTAGCGGGCGGCCGACCAGTGCGCGATCTCGGCCAGCAGCTCGTGCGCCTCACCGCTGCGGCCCTCCCGCCGCAGCCGCACCAGCCGCTCGACGGTCCGGACGGTCTCCCGCCGGGCCTCCGCGTCCAACGGCTCGGGCGCCGGTTCCGGCGTCCCCGCCGCCTCCCGCCCGGCCTCCGCGGCCCCGGCGAACCGGGCCCCGCGCAGCCGCCGCCCACTGACCGCGGGCGCCGTCGGCAGCTCCGGC
>NZ_JAIHON010000059.1 GCF_021173675.1 Streptomyces lincolnensis
CTTAGTCAATCGGCGCACACGTTTCTCACGTGTGTATCGCTACTCATGCCTGCATTCTCACTCGTCAACCGTCCACAACTCGCTTCCGCGGCTGCTTCACCCGGCAGACGACGCTCCCCTACCCATCACAGCACCCGTTGGGGCTATACACTGCAATGACACGACTTCGGCGGTACGCTTGAGCCCCGCTACATTGTCGGCGCGGAATCACTAGACCAGTGAGCTATTACGCACTCTTTCAAGGGTGGCTGCTTCTAAGCCAACCTCCTGGTTGTCTGTGC
>NZ_JAIHON010000006.1 GCF_021173675.1 Streptomyces lincolnensis
CAGCGACCATCCGGTGCCGCCAGGACCGGCGACAGCACCCCCCGGATCATCAAGGACAGGGGCAACGAGTCATACCGGCCCCGAAGGCCACGAGCCCGAACCGGGCTCTACAACGAAGGTAATGGGCGGCCGGTATGTGATGCCGCGCAGGTTCCTCATCGGGGTGGTCGGGGGTGCGACCGCTGTCACGGCTCTCTTCGGTGTGGGTACGCACGCGTTGGCCGGGACGGAGTCGACCACCAGGCTGGACGAGTACAGCGCGGTGTCCGTCGGTGGCCACAGGGCGCCGGCCGCCAGTCAAGGCCACGAGTGACTCCGTCACCTGGAGGTTCGAGCGGTAGGAGGCCAGCGATCACGGGCCCGCCCGGGTGCCCGCCCGAGTCTTTGAGCACGCACGATGGGCTCCGCCGGTGATCGGTGGAGCCCATCGTGCGTGTTCAGGGTCGTCAGTCCGCCGCCGTCTGTGGGGCGTCGGTCGTCACCTTTCGTAGGAGGGGTCTGCTGCAGCCGATCGCGGTGAGCATGGCCAGGGCGCCGACGGCGACGCAGACGGCGAGTTGGACGGCGCCGGAGGTGTTCATCGAGACGCCGGCCACCTGGTTGAACTGGTACGCGCCGTAGACGCCCATGCCGGTGGTGCCGCCGGCCAGGACGACCAGGGGGAGGACGGTCTCGCGGACCCGCGCGCGGTCCAGCAGGCGCAGCGGGGTGCCGGCCAGGCGCAGGAGGCCGTAGACGCGGCGGCGGTCGAGGACGTTCGCGGCGGCGGTGAGACCGGCGGAGGCGGCCGCGACGAGGAAGCTCATGACCAGGGTGGCGATGCCGACCACGCCGATGCGGTCCGCGATCACGTTGTCGGGGGCGCTCACGTAGTCCTGGGTGAACGGCAGCCGGCCCGCTCCGAGGGGGGTCAGCGCGGTGACGGCGGTGTCCACCTGTTCCTGGCCCCCGGAGACGTGGGCGATCAGGCCCGGACTGCCACTCAGTACGCTGTCGAAGTCGTCCTCGGAGGGGACGTCGACCTTGGCGGTGACACCCGCTTCGCGGAGCAGGGTGCGGGCCTCGGTGGCCGCGTGCCGGGCGGCGGCGCTGTCCGCGGTCACCACGGCGACCTGGCCCTGGTGGGCGGAACCGTCGATGTCGAGTCCGATGACGGCGAAGAAGCCGGCCACGAATCCGGCCAGGACCAGGCCGCTGACGGTACGCCAGGCGCCGCGCGGGTCGTCGCTGAGCCGGCGGGCCGCCAGCAGCGTCGCCGGGCTGCGGGCGAAGCGGCCCGCGATCCGGCCCAGCCGGTCCACGACCCACGGGCCGAACAGCCAGAACGCTCCGTAGAACAGCGCCAGCAGGGCGATCAGCTGCCGGGTCGTGAGCCCGCCGCCCTGCGTGGAGATCAGGACGTACCCCAGCACCACGGCGAACAGCACGAGGCGGATCATGCGGGTACGGCGCGGGTTCGCCTGCTGGGCGACGCCCAGGGGGGAGGTGGCCACCTGGCGCAGCATCGACACCGCGCTGACCGTGATGAGCGCGGTGACCGCCGCCACCACCGCCGTGAACCAGGGCAGTCCCACCCACAGGTGGCCCGTGTACCAGCCGCCGATGCCGTAGGGGATCCGTGCGAGGGCGGGCAGCAGGGCGGCGTAGGCGAGAGCGCCTGTCAGTGCTCCGGCCGCGCCGACGGTCGCCGACTCCGCGGCGGTCATCGCGAGGATCTGGCGCGGGGTGGCCCCGGCCAGCCGGAGCGCGGCGAGGCGCTGCTCGCGCCGGGCGGCGCCCAGTCGGCCGGCCGCCGCGGACAGCACGATCACGGGCGCCACCAGCAGTGTCACACCCATCAGCGCGGTCTGCTGGTCGCTGCCGGTGAAGATGCTCGGCCTCGGCTTGGCCGCGGAGAACCCGGAGACCAGGGCCCGCTCGGTCTGCCCCTCGTCGAACCAGTTGCCGCCGCCTGCCGCCTCGGACATCGCCGGGTCGGACGGCGCCCGGCCGATCACGGCGACCAGTTCGTCCGGGGAGGCGAGTCCGGCGGCCTCGATGGTGCCGTAGCGCGCGGGCTTCGGGAGGCGGTCGGCCAGTTGGCTCGCGGGGAGCTTGTGGATCAGGTCGGCCAGGGCGGGGGAGAGATACACCTCGCCCTTCTTCGGGAAGGTGCTCAGGCCGGGCGGGGCGGGGGTCGCCGCGCGGCCGGGCAGCTGGGCCAGTGACACCACGGAGACGGGGTCGTGGCGGACGTAGGTCGTGGTCAGGGCCTGGACGGCGGTCGCCCGCCCGGCGGGCACGGCGGCCGGGGTGCGCCAGGTCGTGTGGTCGGCGCGTTCGCCGGAGCCCAGGCTGACGGCGATCATGACCAGCAGGACGAAGGCGCCGACCGCGGCGGCGCCGGCCGCCAGCAGGTGGCTCTGGAGGCCGCGGCGGCCGGAGGATCTGGTCAGGTGCCAGGTCAGGGGCAGGACGGGGGAAGGCATGGGGGTCTCCGGGGCGCTGGGGTAGATCAGACGCTGGGGTAGATCAGACGCTGGGGTAGGCCAGGCGCTGGGGTAGGCCAGGCGCTGGGGTAGGCCAGGCGCTGGGGTAGGCCAGGCGCTGGGGTAGGCCAGGCGCTGGGGTAGATCAGACGCTGGGGTAGATCAGACGCTGGGGTAGATCAGACGCTGGGGTAGATCAGACGCTGGGGTAGATCAGACGCTGGGGTAGATCAGACGCTGGGGTAGGCCAGGCGCTGGGGTAGGCCAGGCGCTGGGGTAGATCAGACGCTGAGGTAGGTCAGGCGCTGGGGTAGGTCAGGCGACGGTGTACTGGCTGTGGCCGCTGATGCGGCCGTCGCGGACGTGGAGGATCCGGTCGCAGTGGGCGGCGACGTCGGCGTCGTGGGTGACCATGACCAGGGCGGCGCCCTGCTCGCGGGTGACGGAGGTGAGCAGGCGGACGACCTCGGTGCTGGTGGTCTGGTCGAGGGCGCCGGTGGGTTCGTCGGCGAAGACCACGTCGGGCCGGACGGCCAGGGCGCGGGCGATGGCGACGCGCTGGGCCTGGCCGCCGGACAGCTGGCCGGGCCTGCGCTGCTCCAGTCCTGCGAGGCCCAGGGGTGCGAACCAGCGGCGGGCCTGTTCGACGGCCTGTCGGCGCGGGGTGCCCTCCAGCATCAGCGGCAGCGCGGCGTTCTCCTCGGCGGGCAGTTCGGGCAGCAGCTGGCCGGACTGGAAGACGAACCCGAAGCGCTTGCGGCGCAGGGCGCTCAGCTTGTTCTCGCCGAGCTTGTCGATGCGCTCGCCGCGCAGCAGCACCTCGCCGCCGTCGGGGCGGATGATCCCGGCGAGGGTGTGCAGCAGGGTGGACTTGCCGGACCCGGACGGGCCCATGATCGCGAGGGAGTCCCGTTCGCCGACCTGGACGTCCACCCCGGCCAGCGCGGTGGTGGAACCGTACGTCTTCACCAGGCCATGACCGGCCAGAACGATGCTCATGATGGGCTACTCCGAGGTCGGTGTCGGCGCTGGAAGGTCCAGGAACCGGCTCCAGCCTCGCCCGCGGACACCGCCGCCCGCCTCGGTCGAACGGTCGGCTTCCGCACCGGGCTCCTCGTCCATTCGGCCGACCGGCCGGGTCGGCCTGTGTACGGAGGGGATCGGCCACTGGATCATGGGCGCACCCGGGGGTTACGGGGATGACGAGGGTGACGGGGGCTATGGGGGTTATGGGGATGGCAGGGGTTATGGGGACGGCAACGCGTGGTTCCGTGCCGCGCCGAGTCGCGGGCGTGGTGTTCGCCGTCGTGGTGCTCGGTGGGGGGACGGTTGCCTGTGGGGAGGGTTCCGCGAGTGAGGGCCGGGCCGCGGTGACTCCCGGGGCGGCCGTGGCGGAGGCGGCGAGGCATGCCGGGGACATCTCGTCGCTGCGCTATCGGGTCACCGGGGTCCTTCCGGAGAAGGGCCGGGTGGAGGCCGAGGCGTCCATGGGCACGGAACCGTCGGTCATGGGTATGCGGATGACCACGACCGAGCAGGGCGCGGAGCACCGGCTGGAGATCCGGTTCGTCGGCGACGCGATGTATGTCGGAGGGAGTGCGCTCGCCTCCGAGAAGCTGGACGGCAAGGGGTGGTTCAGTGCCGAGCCGGCCGCGTGGGGCCGGGGCTCGTGGGACAACAACTCCTACGGTGTGCTGCCCAGGCAGCTCGAAGGGAACCCGGCCGTGCAGTCCACGTTGCTGACCGGCTCGAAGGACCTCCGGGAGACCGGGACCGAGACGGTCGAGGGCACCAGGACCACCCACTACCGGGGGACCGTCACCCGTAGCGGCCTGGGCGCCGCCCGTGACGCGGCCGCCGACAAGGAGACCCGGCTGCACCGGATCGAGAGCCTCGATCAGTTCATCGGGCTGTACCTCGCCGACACGCTCACCATGGACCTGTGGGTCGACGACGACCACCACACGAAGCGGTTCCGTCTGCGGGGCGACGTCCGCGCCTCCCGGGGTGTCGCCGAGGGTGAGCGACTGGACCTGACCTTCACCTTCCTCGACGTCGACCGGCCGGTGACCGTCGAGGCCCCGCCGGCCGAGGACACCGCCGACCTCGCCGCGGCGGCGGACGAGGCGGCGGCGGGCTGAGCGACGTCGGGGAGAGCCGAGCGACATCGAAGAGAGGTGAGTGCCCGGCCGTGGTCGTCAGGCGGGCTGAGTCGTGAACGCCTCCGCGTGTTCCGTCGCCCACTGGGTGAACGTGCGGGCGGGGCGGCCGGTGACCTTTTCGACCGTGTCGACGACCGTGCGGCCGACCTCCGGGGTGTTGCCGTAGGCCTCCAGGAGGAAGGCGACAACTTCCTCGGGGTGGCCGGAGGCGCGCCACTGGGCGACGGCCTGGTCCTCGGTGAGTTCGGTCAGGGTGATCCGGCGGCCCCGGGCCTGCGCGATCGTCCGGACCTTGTCCTGAACGGTGAGCAGGTCGGGGCCGGTGATGACGTACTCCTGGCCGGCGTGGCCCGGCTCGGTGAGGGCGACCGCGGCGACGGCGCCGATGTCGGACTCGTGGACCATGGCACTGAGGCGGGTGACGAAGGGTTCGCGGACCTCGTCCGAGGCCACGATCCCCGGCGCCCATTCCAGGGCGTTGGCCATGAACTCGACCGGCATGAGGATCGTCCAGTCGATGTCCGCGGTGGCGCGTACGGCGTCCTCCAGCAGGGTCGGGCCGCCGCCGTGGAGCACGGTGACACGGCATACGCCCGCCTCGCGGGCCAGGTCCAGGATGCGGGGGCCGGTCTCCAGGGGCGCGAAGTACGGGCCGCCGAAGGTGATCAGGTGGAGGCCGGTGACGTCCTTCAGGGCCGGGATCAGGGTGTCGGGGTCCGTCAGGTCGCCCTGGACGACCTCGACCTCCGCCGGGAGGCCGGCCTTCGCGGCATCCCTGGTGAGGGCGCGGACCGCGTGGCCCCGGGCCAGCAGTTCGGCGACCACCCGACGGCCCACGGTGCCGGTCGCGCCGGTCACGAGGACCCTCTGCGGAGGTGCCTGCCTTGCCTGTGTCGTCCGCTCTACCTGCGTTGTCTGCGTCGCCTGTGTCTGCGTCATGGGACGACCGTAGGAAGGCTTGCGGTCAGCTACTGTCCGCAAGCCGTTCTCAGGCTCCCAGGGCCCTGGCCAGCAGCATGCCCCTGGTGTTCGTCGACGTCTTGGCGAAGACGGACTTCAGGTGGTCCTGGACGGTGTGCTCGGACAGGGACATGTCGCGGGCGACCGTGTGGCTGTCGCTGCCCTTGGCCAGGTGGCCCAGGACGTCGGCCTCCCGGGGGCTCAGGGCGAAGGCTCTGGTGAAGAGGGTGAGGCGTTCCGCCGGAGAGGTCTCCTCGATGGTGACGGCGATGGTGTTACGGCGGCCGGAGGGGAAGGCGTCGCCTATGCGGGCGGCGCTGAGGGTGAGCCAGAGGCCGTCGGCGAGGTGGACGCGGGAGCGGGGCGGGCCGGGGTCGACGCCCGCCTCGACGGCCAGGAGCTGGGCGGCCACGTCGTAGACGCTCGCGTGCACCGCCGGGCGGCCGGGCTCGGGCGGGGTGAGCAGGCTCAGGCAGGCGTCGGTGTCCGGGGTCTGGGCGAGGACGCGCAGGTCGGGGGAGAGCAGCAGGGCCAGCGGACTCGTGCGGCGCGTGTGGGGCGGTCGTACGACGAAGGTGCCGGCCTGGCTCCGGCGCAGGGCCGCGGTCACGGGGGCGGTGAGGTGGGCCAGGTGGGCGGCTTCGGCGGAGGTGAAGGGGCGGTCGTAGCGGTAGAGGTCGAGGTGGCCCCAGCAGCCGAAGCGGTCCTTGAAGACCAGGGAGGCGATGTCGCGGACGCCGTGGGCGTGGAGGAGGTCGTGCCACAGGAGGTGGCGGGCGGGGTCGGGGAGGTCGCTGAGGAGGGCGATGCCGTCCAGGGCCGTCCAGCGGTGGACCGCGGTCAGGTACTTGAGGCGGGTCATCCTGGGCAGCTCCCGCGGGCACGGGATGTCGGCGAGCGGGGAGCAGCCGACCGCGGTCTCCGGGTCGGTGAGGAGGAAGGCGTGGGCGTCGAAGGGGACGGTCGCGCGCAGTACGCCTAGGAGCCGTCTGCGCAGGTCCCGGGTGTCGCCGCCGGTCTCGCAGAGGCGGATGACCCGCTCGTGCGACCGTGCGTACGAGACGGCAGGGCCGGCAGGAACAGCGGGAACGGCCATGATTCGAGCGTACGTCGCAAATCCCCACATTTCTGGGATGGGCTGTGCTCCGCACCAGGTCAAGCATGGAGACATGCATCGGACCTAGGAGCCACCGATGAGCATCAGAACAGCATTCCCCGTGGTCGCGGCCGCCGCGGCGCTCGCCTTCGCCACCGCCGCCCCCACCGCCGCGGCTCAGCCCACCGCCACCCAGCAGGGCACGGTCTACGCGTGGATCAGCGACGGCTGGGGCGGCGGGACCGTCACCAGCAGCCCCGCCGGGATCACCTGCCATACGACCGCATGGGACCCGTACGCCGAGAACGCGAACGCGCCCTATCCGGCCGGCTCGTGCGAGGCGAGTTTCCCGGTCGGTACGCGGGTCACCTTCACCGCCACGCCCGACCCGGGGTCGTACGTCAACGGTGAGCCCTACCCCACGTCGTTGACGGTGGTGGCCGGCTACAACTCCGTGTGGGTCATGTTCTGCCCGGACGAGGGTCTGTGCACGAGTTGGTGACGGGCCGCCCCGATCGCGGGCCCGGGGGATTGTCTTCGCTGGTCGGGAGGGCTTCGTAGACAACGGTCCGGTCGTCAGGGTGGGTCCCGTGACCTACGACTCGTGTGTACCCGACCATCCGTACGTGCTCGTCGGCCAGGAGGCGATCGAGGCATCCGAAACGCTCGTCATGGCGTTGCGCTTCCTCGGCTTCGACGCGCACGTCGCGGCCACGGGGGCCGATCTCCTGCGTGAGGTGTCCCGCCGCAGGCCCGACGCCGTCCTGCTGGACACGACCCTGCCCGACGGATGCGGGGTCGAGGTCTGCCGGCGGCTCCGGGCGGCGGGGGTCGACGCCCCGGTGATGTTCCTCAGCTCCCGGAGCGACATCGAGGGCAAGTGCCAGGCGCTCGCCATGGGCGGCGACGACTACGTCACCCGGCCCGCCGATCTCACCGAGGTGAGCGCGCGGATCCGGGCACTGGTCCGCCGTTCCCGGGCCGGGGGCCCGGCCCCGTCACCGGCCGCCCACAAGCTGCGCGCGGCCGGCGTCGAGCTGGACGAGAACACCCGGGACGTGTCGCTGCACGGGCGGGCCGTGCGGCTGTCCGCGACCGAGTTCGCGCTGCTGAGGCTCCTCATGCGCAACGCCGGGCGGGTGATCTCCAAGGGGGAGATCCTGGACAGCGTCTGGAACTACGGCTTCCAGGGCGAGTCGGGGGTCGTGGAGACGTACGTCTACTACCTGCGGCGGAAGCTGGGCGACTCCCGGCAGTCCGTGATCCGCACGGTGCGCGGGGCGGGGTACATGGTGTGCGCCGGGGATCCGGCGCACACCCACGGCACCGTGGCCTGAGGAGCAGGGCCCGTCACGCTAGCCGATGTGCAGCGTGATCGTGCTGCCGTTCTTGTTGCCGTTGGCCGGCAGCACCCGCGGCTCCCAGCGCCAGCCCGTGCTGGGCTTGCGGTGGTGGAACTCGACCGAGCGGCCCAGCGTCCACCAGTAGTCGGAGGCCGTGGTGCAGCCGTGCGGCGCGATCTCCCAGAACCGGGAGCCGGCCCAGTCGCCGTGCTGGTTCTCGCCGACGAGGAAGAACTTGACCGTCTCGTTCGAGCCGCTGCACACCCGGACCTGGCCGTACTTGGTCGCGGCCGAGGCCGTCGCGGGCATCGCGATACCGCCGAGCGTGGCGGCCGCGGCCAGCACTCCCACGGTGACTTTCCTGCTGAGCTTCATGAGCTACCACCATTTCTTGGATGAGCTTGGATGAGCTTGGATGAGTGACGCGCTGGTGCGCGTCAGTGGGTCGTCCCGGCACGCAGCCACGCGCGTGCCGTCTTCGAGGGGTCCTGGCCCGCCGCCACGGACGAGGCGAGGCTCGCCAGTTGTCCGGTGGTCAGCGCGCTGTCCAGGCGGGCCAGGGCGTTCCTGCCGTCCACGTCCGCGCACGCGGCGCTGATCAGCGGGAAGACGTGTTCGGGCGGGACGACGCCCCGGGAGTCGGTGAGCACCACCAGGTGCTCCCGGGCGATCAGGGGGTCGGTGCCCCGCAGGACCAGCACGTCCGCCGTGTTCGACGTGCCGGCCGGGGTGAGCGTGACGCCGTAGACGCGCCGAAGTGCGGTCGCCGTCGGGGCGTCGGGGTGGCCTGCGGCCGATCCGCCGAGCCGGAGGCCCTTGATTCCCCCGAGGTCGGTGAGATCGCGCAGTCCGTGGCGGTGGGCCGTGGCCGGGGTGACCGCGAGGACGACACCGTTCTGGGCCGCCGCCGGGGGCAGTGCGTCGATCCCCGGCGGCAGGGCCATGCTCAGCGTGGTCGCCAGGTCGCCGGGCACGGTCTGGCCGCCCGGCAGGGCCCGCAGTGTGGTCGTCTCGTACGCCGGGGCCAGGTCGAGCCTGCCCTCGACCACGGCACGGGCCGTGTCCGCGGGGGACGCGTACCGGGTGTCCGAGATCCGCACCCGCTTGCCGGCGCCCGTGAGCAGCTCGCCGTAGAGGGCCCCGACGACCCGGCCCTCGGCCGAGCCGTCGGTACCGATCACGGCCGGCGTCGAGCAGTCGGATCCGGCACCGGAACCGACCGGAGAGCCGGATCCGGAGCCCTCGTCACCGCCGCCGATCGTGCAACCGGCCGCCCCGCCGATGAGCAGGACGAGCGAGCCGACGGCGATGACCAAGGGCTTCAGCGAAAGGGAATTCCCTGGCATGACGGGTCAGCGGTGGCAGTGTTCGTTGCGTTCCTGCCGTGTCATCGGCTGGCTGTGCATGTTGATGTAACCGCCGCCCGGATTACCGACGTCCCAGCCGGACTCCGTGTAGTTCTTGACGTACCAGACGAAGTGGCCGTAATAGCGCTTCTTGAACTGGATCTCGTACCAGCCGGTGGCCTGCCGCTTGGGCGTGCCGCGTTCCATCCAGCCCTTGTCCCAGGGGTTGAGGTGCTTCTTGCGCTCGACGGTGTCGGTGTGGCTGCGCTCCCAGGTGCGGTTGTAGCTGGTCTCCAGGCCCACCTCGAAGACCTTCGCGAACCCGGCGCTGGCGGTGATCGTGATACCGACGTTGTCGGAGGAGCCGGTCGTGTCCTGACCGCCGACGCTGAGTTCGCCCGCGGTGTTGTCGCAGTTGTAGGTGGGTTCGCCGACCCGGTGTGCCGGTCCGGTGTAGGTGCGGAACGACTGCGGGTGGAAGGCGCAGAAGCTGCTGGTGGTGTTGCACTGCTGCAGCAGCTCCCGCACGGAGGGCTTGTCGGCCGCGGAGGCCTGCGGGGCGACGAGCAGAGTGGTGCCGACCGCTACGGCGGCGACCGCTCCGGCGGTTCGCGCGAATCTCTTCTTGTTCTCGGGCCGACGGCGCTCGAATACCATGGCCAATTCCTTCCAGAGGTGGGGTGCCGGTGGAATTCCCCAGCGACTGGAACAAGTACACAGTCAGCGCCTGGATCGGCCATCAATGTTCTCTCAGAGAACAGTTCAGAATTTACTGTGCGAGTGATCGGCGTTCGATCGTATTCAGATCGGAGTCGGATCGGAGTCGGATCGGAGTCGGATCAGAAAAGCCGGTCAGTTCCCGCACACCGTGCGGTAGGGCGCGTCCGGGACGTACGCCTTCCACTGGGCCCTCGTCAGGTTCGTGCCGCCCAGCCGCGCGCAGATCAGCTCCACGGCCCTGGCGGGGTCGACGGTGTAGCGCTGGAGCGGGACGTGGGTGCCGGCCGCGTAGAGGGTGCTGCTGTCGGCGGAGAAGGCGAGGGAGGTGATCGCCTCGCCGGGGGTGGGCAGCGGGCCGCCGAGGGGCTGTTGGGTGGCGGTGTCCCAGAGCTGGAGGGTCCCGGCGTCGCCGCCGACGGCGAGGGTGCTGCCGTCGGGGCTGATCGCGAGGGCGCCGACCGCCTCGGGGGCGTCGCCGAGCGGGGTGGGGAAGGCGTTGCGGAGCACACCGGCGCGTTGGCGTACGTCCTTGTCCCACAGGCTGACCCGACCGGTCAGGTCGCCGGCCGCGAGGCGGGAGCCGTCGGGGGCGAAGGCGAGGGCACCGACGCCCCCGCCCTGCACGAGGTCGGAGCCGGTCGTGGTGCCGGAGGGCAGGCGTACGGCGCTGTCCTCGGCGACGAGCAGCCGTCCGTCGGGGCGCAGGGCGATGTGGACGCTGTCGGTCCGGTACACGGCGGTCCGCCGGCGGCTCACGGTGTCCCACACCTCGGTGCTCAGCCGGCCCAGGCCGGGGACCCGGACCGCGTACAGCGTGCGGCCACCGGCACCGAGCGCCAGCCCGGCCACGGATCCGGGGGTCGAGCGTGGGGACAGGCCCAGTGTGGCGCTACGACGGTCCAGGCGCCGGTCCCAGACCGTGACGCGCTGGATGAGGCCGTCCCGGCCGGGGACGGAGACGCCGTAGGCCAGAGCCGTGCCGTCGGCGGTGAACGCCAGCAGGGGCAGCATGTCGGGAGGGTCGACGGTCGGACCGGAGGGATCAGAAGGACCGGACGGGACAGGAAGCGGCGGAGTCGGCAGCGTGCGCACCACCCTGCCCGAGCGGGTGTCCCGGAGTTCGACGCGGTACGTCGCGCCCGTGCGCCGCGCGGTGGCGAGCGCGCGACCGTCCGGGCTCAGCACCGCCGCGGTGAGCGGGTGTCCGGACCAGGGCGCGGTGACGGTGGTCGTGAGGTCCAGGGTGTGCACGGTGCTGCCTTCGAGGTAGCGCAGCAGCGGGCGGTCGGGGTCCCAGACGGGGAGGTCGGAGAGGTGCTGGTTGTTCAGGGCGTGCCGGAAGACCGGGGTGCCCGGGTCCGACAGCCGCCAGATCTTGATGTCCTCGGCGTCGGTGGTCGCCAGGAAGGCGCCGTCCGCGCTGAAGGCGGCCGTCGAGAGCCGGGGAACGTCGAGGTCGGCGATCCACCGTCCCGTGCGGATGTCCCAGACCCGCACCCCACGCGCGGACGCGACGGCGAACCGCCCGTCGGCGCCGAACTCCAGCAGCGTGTGGTCGTCGTCGCAGACGCCGTCGCTCTCCTCCTCCCATGGCCCGGCCACCGCTCCCCCGCCGCCGACCTCGTAGACCCGTGGGCTCTCCCCGGACGGGCAGACCGCCACCAGCCGTCCGTCCGGGCTGGCCGTCACCTCCGTCAGCGTGGGCAGATCCGTCTCGAAGCGCACGCGGCCGTCGGTGGTCGAGCGCAGGCGGACGCGGTCGCCGTCCATGTCGTTCTCGGAGTAGAGGCCGCCGCCGGTGAAGAGTTCCAGGCTGCCGGGAGGCAGGGCGGGGGTGGGGGCCCAGTGGCCGGTGGTCGTGTCCCACAGGCGGGTGTCGCCGTCCGGGCCGAGGACGGCGAGCAGTCGGCCGTCCGGCGCTGCCGTGGCGACCCGGCCGCGCGGCAGCCGGCCGGAGCCGAGGGGGCGGTGGGTGGCCACGGACCAGGTCCGCCAGGTCCGGCCCTCGACGCCGAGGAGCGTACGGCCGGAGTCGACGAGGTACCGCGAGGGCTCGTGGCCCTGGGCGGGGGCGGTGAAGGTGTCGGTCTCGGGCTGGCCGAGGGCGCCGATCAGGGCGCGGCGGGTCTCGGGCAGCCGGGAGACGCGCCAGGCGGCGACGCCGAGGAGCTGGGCGGTGCGCGGGTCGGTGGTGCGCAGGGCGTCGGCGACCTCGGCGACCCGGCGGGCGGCGTCGTCGGTGGTGCGGCGCCGGTTGTCGGCGTGCTGCTGCCAGGCGACGAGCCCGGCGACCAGGGCCACGGCCAGCACCGCGGACAGCGTGGTCAGCAGGGTGCGGGCCCGGCGCCGGGTCCGGGCGGCGGCCCGTGCCTCCGCGTCCCGGGCCTCGAACGCGGCGATCAGGAAGGCCCGTTCGGTCGCGGTCAGCGCGGGGTCGTCGAGGTGGCCCGGGAAGAGGTCCCCGGCGCGGGCGAGCCGGCTGCCCCGGTACAGCGCGCCGGGGTCGCGGTCGTGCTCCCGCCACACCCGGGCGGCCTCGGTCAGAGCCCGGTGGTGGCGCAGCCGTTCGCGGTCCTCCTCGATCCAGTCGTGCAGCCGGGGCCAGCAGGTGATCAGGGCCTCGTGGGCCAGCTGGACGCCGTCGTCGTCGCCGGTCAGCAGCCGGGCCCGGGTCAGCCCCTCCAGCACCACCCGTACGTCCGGGTCGGACCACTCCTCCAGCTCGGCGCGGGGCAGCGGGCGCCGGGTGTCGGGGGTGCCGCGCCCCGGTGCGATCATCCGCAGCAGCAGGCGCCGGGCGGCCCGCGCCTGCGCGGGCGTCAGCCGCCCGTACGCGTCCTCCGCGCTGGCCGCGATCGCGCCCCGCACCCCGCCGGCCGCCTCGTACGCGGCCAGGGTCAGCATCCGGCCGCGGCGCCGCCGCCAGGTCTCCAGCAGGGCGTGGGAAAGCATCGGCAGACCGCCGGGCTCGTCCAGCACCTCGTCCACGATCCGCGCGGTCAGCTCCCGCTCGACGATCAGTCCGGCCGTCTGCGCGGGCCTGATCACCACGTCCCGCAGCTCGTCGGCGCTCATCGGCCCGACCAGCAGCCCGGCGCCGCGCAGGACCGCGGCCAGTTCCCGGTGCTCGCCGCAGCGGGCGTAGAAGTCGGCGCGGACGGCGATCAGGACGCGCAGCCGGGAGCCGGGGTCGCGGGAGGTGAGCAGCAGGTCGATGAAGCGGGCCCGCTCCGCCCGGTCGCGGCAGAGGGTGAAGACCTCCTCGAACTGGTCGACCACGGCCCAGACCTCCGGCTCGCCCTCGGCCGGGGTCAGCAGATCCGCGTACGTCTCGGCGGGCCGGGGGCCCGGGGTGAGCACCCGCAGCACCGCCGACTGCCTCCGGCCGCCGATCTCGTCCCGCAGCCGGGGGATCAGCCCGGCCCGCAGCAGCGAGGACTTGCCGCTGCCGGACGCCCCGAACAGCACCGCGAACCGGTGATCGCACACCAGTTCGTGCAGCTCCTCGATCAGCCGGTCCCGGCCGAAGAAGACCTCGCGGTCGTCCGGCTCGAAGCGCGCGAGGCCGCGGTACGGCGGTGCCACGTCCGCCGCGTCCTCGCGCGGTACGCCCGCGGCCTCGGTCTCGGCCTCCTTCCACCGCGGCTCCCACTCGGCCGGATCGCCGCCGCAGGCCCGCACATACCCCTGGAGCACGTCGAGCGAGGGCAGCCGCTTGCCGGCGGCGGCCTGGGCCAGGGCGGCGGTCGAGAAGTGGGCGCGCTCGGCCATCACGCGGTAGGTCGGCCGTCCGGCCTGTTCCCGCAGCACCCGCAACTCGTGGGCGAGCCGCTGCACGGGACCGGCCGTCGGATCGACCGGCCTCTCCGGACGCCCCACCGGCACACCCACTTCCACGCATGCTCGACACAGCGAACAAAAACGACACTCGGGACGAGCAAGATACGTTTCGCCCCGATCGAACGTCATGCGAATCCTGCGGAATGTGGCCTTGATGACAGGGGGCGTCCGGGATGCGGGCATCGTCCTGTGGCTCCCGCGCCCGGGCCTCACGGTGGCCCTGCCGTGGTTCTACGACGATCAGGACCGGGGACTCGACATGCGCGAGCACGGTCCGCCGCCGGCCGGGGCTGCGATGCGGGCGCCCGGCGACGCGTGAGGCGCCGGGCGGCCTCCTCGTCGCCCGGCGGAGTCCGGCGAGGCTCGCGCCCGCCACGGGCGACACCGCCCGCACCACCACCGCGGCGGTCCGCCTCCGGCTCGACCGGTTCCCCCGGAGCCACGGCTGAGTACAGTGCCGTGGCATGGGGGATGTCACCACGACCGATGATCAACTGGAGACCTACCGCTCCGAGTTGACCGGCTACTGCTACCGGATGCTCGGCTCGGTCTTCGAGGCGCAGGACGCCGTGCAGGAGACCATGGTCCGGGCCTGGCGGAGCCTCGACCGGTTCGAGGAGCGGTCCTCGCTGCGGTCGTGGATGTACCGCATCGCCACCAACGTCTGCCTGGACGCCCTGGCGGCGGGCAAGCGGCGGGCGCTGCCGATGGACCTGTCCGGCCCCACCTCCGGCGCCGTCTCGCCGGGCACTCCGCTGGACAGCGGCACCTGGATCGAGCCGTGCCCGGCCGGCCTGACCGGCGCGGACGGTGACGACCCGGCCGCGGCGAGCGTGGCCCGCGAGTCCGTCCACCTGGCCTTCGTCGCCGCGCTCCAGCTCCTGCCGCCCAAGCAGCGGGCCACGCTTCTCCTGCGGGACGTGATGGCCTTCTCCGCCCGCGAGGTCGCCGACCTGCACTACACGACCGTCGCCTCGGTCAACAGCGCGCTCCAGCGGGCCCGCGCCACCCTCGCCGCCCACCGCGCCGAGCGGGCCGACCCCGCGCCCGATTCCGCCCAGCGCGTCCTGGCCGACCGGTACGCCCAGGCCTTCTCCCGCTTCGACATGGTCGAGCTGAGCATGCTCCTCCACGTCGACGCCACGCTCTCCCTGCCGCCCTACGCCCTCTGGATGCGGGGCGCCTCCGACATCCAGGCCTGGCTGAACGGCCCCGCCATCGGCTGCAAGGGCTCCCGCCTCCTCCCCACGATCGCCAACGGCTCCCCCGCGTTCGGGCAGTACCGGCCCCGCCCCGACGGTCCCGGGTACGACCCCTGGGCCCTGCAGGTCATCGAGTACGGCCCCGACCGCATCACCGGGATCAACGCCTTCCGCGACACCGACCGGCTGTTCCCCCTGTTCGGGCTCCCCTCACACCTCCCCGACTGACAGCTCCGCCCACACCGTCTTGCGCGGGCGCGGGCCGTGGCTGACGCCCCACTTCTCGGCCAGCGCTTCCACGAGGACGAGCCCCCGGCCCGACTCCGCGTCCACGTCCGGGACTTGGACGCGCGGCTCCCGGTCACCGCACGTGTCGGTCACCTCGATCCGCAGGGTGCCTCCCACGACGTAGAGCGTCAGCCGGAAGTCCCTCCCGGGGATACGGCTGTGCGTCGCCGCGTTCGTCGCCAGCTCGGCGACGATCTGGCGTGCCGGGTCCAACGGGATGTGCCAGGTGCGGAGTTGTTCGGTGGCTAGGAGTCGGGCGAGGCGGGCGGCTCGGGGGGTGGGGGAGAGCTGGACGCTGTAGTTGCGGATGTGGGTGGGGGCGGATTTCTGGATCACGTCACTCAGAGTGGCGGTGGATGTTTACCGTGAACAGTGACGAATCCGTTGCGTACGGTGACTGTCCGGACATTGTCCAGTGGTGTCCAGTCTGTCGAGACCGGCCGTACGGGTAAGGGGCGTCGAGGCACGGTCGTACGACGGAGGGGTACGGAATGCAGCAACAGCAGCTGAAGACCGAGGCGGACGAGCCGGGTTGGGAGGTCGACCCGGACGACGACTGGGGCGTGGCGGTCATCGCGACGGTGGGGCGGCAGCTGAAGCTGCGGCGCGAGGCGGTGGGCATGCGGGCCGGCGCCTTCGGCGAAGCGGTCGGGTACGGCGAGGACATGGTCTACAAGATCGAGGGCGGCAAGCGGATCCCCCGGCCCGAGTATCTGGACATGGCGGACGAGGTGTTGGGGGCGGGCGGACTGCTGGCCGCGATGAAGGAGGACGTGGCGAAGGTCCGGTACCCGAAGAAGGTGCGGGATCTTGCGCAGTTGGAGGCGAAGGCGGTCGAGCTTCAGCTGTACGACCCGCTGAACATCCATGGGCTGTTGCAGACGCCGGAGTACGCGCGCGGGCTGCTGCTGATGCGGCGCCCCGCGTACACCGCGGACGAGGTGGAGCGCTTCATCGCCGCGCGCGTGGCTCGGAAGGCGATCTTCGAGCGGGATCCTGCGCCCGAGCTGAGCTTCGTCCTGGAGGAGTGGACGCTGCGGCGCCCGCTCGGCGGGAGGGAGGCGCTGCGGAGCCAGCTCGAACATCTGCTGACGGCAGGGCAGTTGCGGAACGTCGAGCTTCAGGTGATGCCGATGGACCGTGAGGAGCACGCAGGGCTGGCCGGTGGCATCGAGGTACTGAAGTTCGCCGACGGGTCGGCCGTGGGGCGTTCCCCAGCCGTGGCCAACGGACGCCCGGTGCCCGATCCCAGGCAGCTCCGTATCCTTGAGCTGCGCTATGGCATCATCCGGGCGCAGGCTCTCACGCCCCGTGAGTCAACCGCCTTCATCGAACAACTGCTGGGGGAAACATGATCCGCGACGCCTCTGAACTGGCGTGGTTCAAGAGCAGCTACAGCAGCAGCAGCGAAGGTGACTCCTGCGTCGAACTCGCCATCACGCCCCGCACCATCCACGTCCGGGACTCCAAGCACCACATCACAGGCCCCCAACTCGCACTCACGCCAGAGGCCTGGGCCGACTTCGTGGCGTACGCCTCAGGTCAACGCTCGTGATCCACAAGGCCGCCTCTGAGCTGGCGTGGTTCAAGAGCAGCTACAGCAGCGGCAGTGAGGGCGACTCCTGCGTCGAACTCGCCCTCACCCCCCACACCATCCACATCCGCGACTCCAAGCACCGCACCACAGGCCCCCAGCTCGCACTCACGCCAGAGGCCTGGGCCGAGTTCATCTCCTACGCCTCAACCACCCGCTGACGGCGTACGCCCCTCCAGGGCCACCCGCGGCAGGCGGCGGGACAGGGACCCCGGGAGCCACCAGGCCCGGGGTCCGAGGAGTTGCATCACCGCCGGGACGATCAGGCAGCGGATGACGACCGCGTCGAGCAACACCGCCACCGCCAGGCCCAGGCCGAACTGTTGGAGCATGCGGCTCGGGCTCAGGATGAACGCCGCGAACACCACGATCATGATTGCTGCCGCGGCCGTGATGACCTGGCCCGTGGCCGCGAGGCCCTCGCGGACCGCGTGGGCGTGGTCGCGGGTGTGCTCCCACTCCTCGTGGATGCGGGAGACGAGGAAGACCTCGTAGTCCATGGAGAGCCCGAAGACGATGGCGAAGATCATGACCGGGATGAACGCCTCCACCGGTCCCGGCTGGACGCCGAACCAGCCCTCCTGGAAGACCAGCGTGATCACGCCCAGCGCGGCGGAGATCGACAGCAGGTTGAGGAGCGCCGCTTTCAGAGGGATCAGGAGCGAGCGGAAGACCAAAAGGAGGAGCAGGGTCGACAGGCCTACGACGATCGTGAGGAACAGCGGGATCCTCGACGACACCGCGTCCGCGAAGTCCTGGGCCGCCGCTGTCGGGCCGCCGATCAGGTAACGCGCGCCCGTGCTGTCCGCGAGGGGCGGGAGGATGTCGTCGCGGAGGGTGTGGACGAGGTCGGCGGTCCGCTCGGACTGGGGCGCGGTCGTCGGGTAGGCGATGAGGGTCCGCAACTCGCCGTCGGAGGACGGGAAGGGCGGGGTCGTCGCCACGATGCCCGGCGTTGAGTCCAGCGTCTCGCGCAACTGCGCCGCCGCTGCCGTGTCTCCCTCGGTGACCAGGATCAACGGGCCGTTGAAGCCGGGCCCGAAGCCCTCCGCGAGGAGGTCGTAGGCCTTGCGACTCGTGGACGTGGGCGAGTCGTTGCCCGCGTCGGCGAAACCGAGGCGCATGCCCAATGCCGGGGCGGAGAGCGCGAGGAGGGCGACGACCGCGATCAACAGGGCCGGGAGCGGGCGGCGTTGGACCGCCGTGGCCAGGCGGCGCCAGCGGTGGCCCTCCTCGCGGCCGCTCTTCGCCGCCCGCTTGCGGACGTGGCGCTGGATGCGGGGGCCGAAGAAGGAGAGCAGGGCGGGGAGGAGGGTCAGCGAGGCGGCCATGGTTACCAGGACCGTCAACGCCACCGCCAGGGCCACTCCCTGCAACGAACCCAGGCCCAGGGCTACCAGGCCCAGCAGCGCGATGATCACCGTGCAGCCCGCGAAGAAGACCGTGCGGCCGGCCGCGTCGAGGGCGGTGCGGGTGGCGGCCTGGGGTTCCGCGCCGCGCATCAGCTCGTGGCGGTAGCGGTAGAAGATCAGGAGGGCGTAGTCGACGCCGACGCCCAGGCCGACCAGCATCATGATCGGCGGGGTGAAGTCGGCGACCGTGAAGACGTGCGAGGCCAGGCCGATCAGACCGATCGCGCCGCCGACCGCGAACAGGGCCGTGATCAGGGGCAGTGCGGCGGCGACCAGGGAGCCGAAGAGCAGGACGAGGATGACCAGTGCGGCCAGCATTCCGGCGCCCTCGGACGCGCCGCCGCCCTCCTCCTCGGCGCCGCGGACCGGGTCTCCGCCCAGCTCGACGGTCAGGCCGTTCCCCTCGGCGGCGCGGGCCGTGTCGATGAGCCGGGTGACGTCCTCCCGGGGCACCTCCTCCGCCTTGCCGTCCAGGACGACGGTGGCGTAGCCGACGGTGCCGTCGTCGGAGAGGGCGCCGGGACCGTCGTAGGGACTGCGGACGTCGGTGACGGAGGGGAGGGTGCGGACGTCGGCGAGGAGGCGGTCGACGGTCGTGCGGTCGGCGGCGAGGCCCCCGTCGTCCTGGAGGACGATCTGCACGCTGTCGCCCGCCTGCGTCGAACCGTGCTGTTTCAGCAGGTCGGTGGCGGCCTGGGAGTCGGTGCCCGGGAGGGAGAAGTCGTTGCGGTAGGCGCTGCCCGCGCTCTGCGCGCCGGCCGTGACGGCGGCGACCACGACGACCCACAGGAGGAGGGCACGCCAGCGTCGGCGCTGGGACCAGGCGGCGAGGCGGAGGAGGAGGCCCCGGGGGTGTTCGCGGGTGGTGGTAGTGAGGGTGGTCATGTCCGGCAGCGTCCGGCCCCGGTGTGCCCCACGGCATCGGCCCTGGGCGGACACCTGGCGTACCCCAGGAGTTGCGAGGCGCCGCGCCCGGCTACTTCCCGGGTTGCAGCCAGCCCGGGGTGACCATGCCGGACTCGTAGGCGAGGACGACGAGTTGGGCGCGGTCGCGGACGTCGAGCTTGGTCATGATGCGGCTGACGTGGGTCTTGGAGGTGGCCGGGCTGAGGACCAGGCGGGCGGCGATCTCGTCGTTGGACAGGCCCGCGGCGACCAGGCGCATGACCTCGCGTTCGCGGTCGGTGAGGGCGTTCAGGCGGGGGCTCGGCCCGGGGGCGCGCACCCGGTCCGCGAACTCGGCGATCAGACGGCGGGTGACGGACGGGCTGATCAGCGCGTCGCCCCGGGCCGCGACCCGGATCGCGTGCACCAGCTCCTCCGGCTCGGTGTCCTTGACCAGGAACCCGGCCGCACCGGCGCGCAGGGCGGCGTACACGTAGTCGTCGAGGTCGAAGGTGGTGAGGATGACGACCCGGACGGCGTCGAGACGGGAGTCGGCGGCGATGTCCCGGGCCGCCTGGAGGCCGTCGACGCCCGGCATGCGGATGTCGAGGAGGACGACGTCGGGGAGGCGGTCGCGGCAGACGGCGAGGGCCTCGGCGCCGTCGCCCGCCTCGCCGACGACCTCGAAGTCGTCCTCGTCCTCCAGGATCGACCGGAACCCGGCCCGCACCAGGCGCTGGTCGTCGGCCAGCACGACCTTGATCATGACAATCCCCCGGGCGACCCTACGGACGGCGCTCCGGGCGGACACGGCAGACAGGCCCGGACCGTGAAGCCGCCCTCCGGTCCCGGACCCGCCGTCAGTTCGCCGCCCAGCGCGCGGGCCCGCTCCCGCATGCCGGTGATGCCGCTGCCGGACGGTCCTCCGGTGGCCGCGGGCCCCCGGCCGTCGTCGGTGATCTCGACCGTGAGCCGGTGCGGGCCGCGCTCGGTGCGGACGGTGACCCCGGTGGCGCGGGCGTGCCGGGTCACGTTGGTCAGGGACTCCTGGATGATCCGGTAGGCGGCCAGGTCGAGTTCGGCGGGCAGCGGCCGGTCACCGTCGCCGGTGGATTCCAGTCGTACGTCGAGACCGGCCAGGCGGGCGGACTCCACCAGGTCGCCGAGCCGGTCGAGGCCGGGCGCGGGCGCGGTGGGTGCCGCCTCGTCGACCTGGCGCAGCACGCCCAGGGTGGCCCGCAGCTCGCGCAACGCCTCCCTGCTGGTCTCCTTGATCGCGCCGAGCGCCTCCTCGGCCCGCTCGGGGCCGCCCGCCGGGTCCTTGCGCAGGCGGCGCAGGGCGGCGGCGGACTGGACGTTGATCAGCGAGATGTGGTGGCCGACCACATCGTGCAACTCCCGCGCGATCCGCAGCCGTTCCTCGCTCGCCGCCCGCTGCTCCGCCTCCCGGGCCAGCGCCAGCCGGTTGTGCCGCACCCAGCCGAGGGCGACGACTCCGACGAGCCAGCCGGCCAGCATGAACAGGGCGACGCCGTTGACGTCGTGGTTGCCGCGCAGGGTGCCCGCGCCGGTCAGCGCAAGCGCCAGAGCGGCCAGGACGGCCGCGGCCCGGATCCGGCCGGCGGCGGCGACCGCGTACAGGGCGACGACGAACGCGAGCATGAGGGGACCGTCGTAGAGGCTGGTCAGGTAGTAGGCGATGGTGAGGACCAGGACCAGGCTCGCGACGGCCACCGGGCGGCGGCGGCACAGGTACA
The DNA here is from genome assembly GCF_021173675.1 of Streptomyces lincolnensis. Lineage (GTDB taxonomy): Bacteria > Actinomycetota > Actinomycetes > Streptomycetales > Streptomycetaceae > Streptomyces > Streptomyces lincolnensis_B. The sequence goes on from NZ_JAIHON010000006.1 coordinate 21,074, forward strand.
GCGCCCCGCAGGCGGCCGTGAGCAGGGCCCAGTCGACCGCCACGGCCTGCCAGGGCTCCGTCCCCCCGCCGACCAGCGAGCGCATGCTGCCGATCGCGACCAGCACGAAGACGGCGGCGGCGAGGGCGGCGTCCGCCGCGTGCCCGCGCGGGCGGCGCGGCCGGCGGGACTGCCACGGCCGACGCCGCCCGCGTGGGCCGCGCGGCTCGCGCGTCTTTCGCGGCCCGGGTGAGAACACCGGCCGCAGCCGACGGGACACCGTGACCGACACCATGCCGCCAGCGTAGGCAGACGGCGTCCACCTCGCCGTCCTCCCGGCGGTGGAGGACCGGACGGGCCACCTCGCAACTTCAGGGGTACGAGGGGCTCGGCGCCCGCAACCTACGGGGTACGCCAGGTGTCCGCCCCCGGCCGACGCCCGCCCGGCGACCGGCCGCCCACCCTGGGGCCATGACCACCGACCTCAGTCCCCCGCTCGCCCTGGCCCGGCGGCTGCGCCGGGTGAACCGGCCGCTGGTGGCCGCGCTGACCGCCACCGCGCTGATCCGGCCGCTGTTCTCGGTCACCGGTCTGAGCGACGCCCTCGGCCGGCCCGTCACCGCGCTCGTCCTGACCGCGGTCATCGCGCTGACCTGGATCCTCGCCGTCGGCCTCACCCGCGTACCCGAACCCCTGCTCACCCTCGTGCTGGTCGGGGTGGCCTACGCGCTGGCCGTCCTGGTCGGCAGCGCGGTCCTCTCCCCGCTCCTGGACGGGGAGCTGCGCGGCCCGGCGGCCAAGCCGTACGCGATCGTGCCGCTCTTCGTCGTCAACGGGTTGTGGGGGGCGTTCTGCGGGGTGTGCGCGATGGGGGTGCGCGCGCTGCGGAGGATCGGTCGGTGAGGAGGGCCGGTCGGTGGGGGGGGATCGGCCGGTGAGGGGGATCGGTCGGTGAAGAGCGGGTAACCGGTGCCGCATGGCTGAGCGGATCCTCGTCGGCACGTGCTCCTGGACCGACCGCGCGCTGGTCGGCAGCGGCTGGTATCCGGCCGGGCGGCGGGACGCCGAAGGGCGACTCAGGTACTACGCCGAACGGTTCGGGGTGGTCGAGGTCGACGCGAGCTACTACGCCCTGCCCGGCGAGCGGAACAGCCGGCTGTGGGTGGAGCGCACCCCGGACGGCTTCGTCTTCGACGTGAAGGCGTTCTCGCTGCTCACCGGGCATCCGACCCGGGAGGCGGTGATGCCGGGCGGGCTGCCCGCCGATGCCCGGGACCCGGCGGTCCTGGACGAGGTGTGGGCGCGGTTCGCCGACGGGATCGCACCGATCCGGGCGGCCGGACGCCTGGGCTGCGTGCTGTTCCAGTTCCCGCCCTGGTTCCGGCCGGGGGCGCGGGCGGAGGCGTTCCTGACGGAGTGCGCGCTGCGGACGGACGGGTGGCCGGTGGCCGTGGAGTTCCGGCACCCGGAGTGGTGGGCCGAGCGATCGGCGACCGAGGTGCTGCTGACACGGCTCGGCTTCAGTGCCGTGGCCGTCGACATGAACCGGACCCTGCCCTTCTCCGTCCCGCCCGTCACCCCGGTGACCTCGCCCCGGCTGTCCGTCGTGCGGTTCCACGGGCGCAGTATTGCGTGGGGGACGGGGAGCAAGGAGGACCGTTTCCGGCACGACTACGCCCGGGCCGAACTCACCGAGTGGGTGCCTCGCTTACGGTCCCTCGCCTCCCAAGTCGACGCTCTCCACGTCCTGTTCAACAACTGCTGCGGCGACTCGGCGGTACGCGCCGCCGAGGAGATGGCACGCCTCCTCCAGGGCTCCCCTGCTACGATCGATCACAAGAATTGAACGTGTTCAGTACTGGAATACGGGCAACCGCAGGGGGAAACGCATGTCCGGAACCGCCACACCTCGCCAGGACGACTCACCCGCCACCGCGCTCGGCCCGGTCGCCCTGTTCCTCGGCCTCGTCGCCGCCACGGGAGCCTGGCCCGCGCTGATGGCCGCGACCCTCCCGTGGTCGGTCATGGCCGGCGGGCTCGCCGTCACCTTCGGCGCGACCGGCATCCACTACGCCCGCCAGGGCATCGGCCGCATGTGGACCGCCGTGACCGGAACGACCCTGGGCGCGGTCGGGCTGGCCGGCGTGTACACCCTCGTAGGGTTCGCCTAGGTCTAGGTCTAGGTCTAGGTCTAGGTCTAGGTCTAGGTCTAGCCGATCCGTACCGTCTTCGTGACGCTGACCTGGTCGATGTCCGACACCCGCACGGTCACCTTCATCTCCCAGTCACCGGCGATGGGCAGCGTGAGCGCGTTCGTGCCCCAGTAGCCGCCCTTGTCGGTGACCTCGGCGTCGATCGGGCCGATGTCCTGGGCGGGGAGGGTGAAGGACAGCCGCAGTTCGGGGACGGTGGCGATACCGCCGTCGGGGGTGAGGACCACGGCCTCCACGGCGTTCTCGCCCTTGCGGCCGGGGTCCAGGGTGACCTGCACCTTGCCGCTGGCCCGGCCCACCTGGAAGGGCACGTACGACACGGACGCGGTCGGCAGGCCTGTCGCCGAGGCGTCCTTCGCCGCCTCCGCCGCGGCCCGGCCCGGCAGGGTACCGGCGAGGATCGTGCTGAACACCAGCACCGCGACCGCGATGACCACTTCCACCAGCACGGACCGGCGCAGGCCGCGCCGGAAGGGGTCGTCCGAGGGCGGACCGGTGGACTCGGGGGGCGGGGTCGGCGCGCTCACGGGAGCTGACGGTCCGCCCACCGTCTCCGGCACCTTCTCTGACACCTTTTCCGGCGCCTTCTCCTCGACGACGGCCCCTGCCGGCTCCTCCGTCACCAACCGTGCCGTCCACTGCCGGGACAGTCCCGCCATCCCCAGCAGCAGCACCACGGCGACCAGCTTCAGGAGCAGGAGCCTGCCGTACGTCGAGTCGGTGAAGGCGGACAGGGAGCCCAGGCCCCGCCAGGACTGGTAGACGCCGGTGACGACGAGGACGGTCACGCAGGCGAAGCCAAGGCGGGAGAAGCGGGTGACCATGGCGACCGGGGCCTCCGACGCCGACGACGATCGGGACAGCGTGATCAGCAGGGCCGTGAGCCCGCCCAGCCAGACCGCCATCGCCAGCACGTGCAGCACGGACGAGGTCATCGCCACCGGCACCTGGATCCCGGCGGACGCGTGCTCGGCGGCGGCCCAGGTCAGCGCCAGGGCCACGGAGAGGACGGCACCGCCCGCGAGCCAGGCCCGCGACGACGCCCCGCGCCGCAGCAGTCGTACGACGAGGAAGGCGGCCACCGGCAGCAGGGCCAGGCGGAACAGCAGGGCCTCGCCCGGGCGAGTGGTCAGGATGCGGGTGAAGGACGAGAGGTCGAAGGCCGCCGCCGGGCTCTCGCCCGACTCGTACGGTGCGCGCAGCACCAGCAGGACGAGCGTGGCGCCGCACAGGGTCCACAGCCCCGCCCACAGCGGCCTGCGCAGCGGGCCGGAGTCCGGCGGGCGGCAGACCGCGACGAAGGCGGCCGTGCCGATGAGCAGGGCGGCGCCGAGATGGGCGAGCCAGCGGGCGATGTTGTAGAGGCCGCCGGTCGCCGGGTCCTCCACCGGGCCCGTGTCGATCGTCGCCGTCGTGGGGGAGGGCTTGCCGACGGAGAAGGTGAAGGCACCCGAGACCGGGTGGCTGTCGGCGGACACCACCCGCCAGGCCACCACATAGGTGCCCTCGCCGAGCTTCCCGGGCAGGGTCGCCCGGATCGTGTCGCCACCCTCCGGACCGTGCGCGACCTTCGTCGGACGCAGCCGCCGGTTCTCGGGGTCCAGGACCCGGAAGGAGTCGTCGAGCAGGCCGACGGACTCGGTGAACGTCAGGGTGATGTCACGCGGGGCGGTCTTGAGGACGGTTCCGTCCCGGGGGTCGGTGGCGCGGAGGGCCGCGTGCGCGGACGCCGTTCCCGCGCCGCCGCCGAGGAGCAGGACCAGCACGGTGCCCAGCAGCACCAGCCCTTGAAGTCCCCGGTGCCGTCGCCCTGCGCCGCGCTCACCCTCACGCTCCACGTGTGTACTCCGTATCCGGAACCGCCGCCTTCCCGAGTGGTACGGACGCGAGGGCCACCGTGCTCACCGGCGGGTCCGTGGCGTTCACCACGTCGGGCGCGCCGACACGCCCCCGTCCACGACCAGGTCGTGCCCGGTGATCCAGGAGGCGAGCGGCGAGGCCAGGAAGACACACGCGTCACCGATGTCCTCAGGGCGCCCGAGACGCCCGAGGGGAGCCGCCTCCCGCCACCGCCGTACCCCGTCCGGCCAGGCGTCCTCCAGGCCCTCCCGGTCGACGAGCCCCGGCGAGACCGTGTTCACGCGGATGCCGAGCGGGCCGTACTCCAGCGCCGCGGACCGGGCGTGCATCACGACGGCCGCCTTGGACGCGGAGTAGTGGGCGTGGTCCGGGGCGGGCCGGCTCGCCTCGATGGAGGCGATGTGGGTGATCGATCCGCCCCGGCCCCCCTCCCGCATGACCACCGCCGCAGCCTGGGTGCAGGCGAAGACGCTCGACAGGTTGGTGTCCACGACCTCCCGCCACTCGGCGACCGTCATCCCGGGCAGCGCCCGCGTCGGCTGCACCCCCGCGTTGTTGACCAGGGCGGTCAGCCGCCCGCCGCCCCACTCGGCCGCCTCCCGCACCAGGCGGCGGCACGCGTCCTCGTCGGTGAGGTCGGCTTCCCGTACGACGGCCCGGCCGCCCAGGTCACGGATACGGCCCGCCACTTCCCGCGCGGAGCCGGAGGACGTACGGCAGTGCACGGCCACCGCCGCCCCCTCCCGCGCGAACCGCAGCGCGATGCCGCGTCCGATGCCGCCGCCCGCGCCGGTGACCAGCGCGACCTGTCCTTCCAGAAGTCTCATGGACGGCACAGTCCCGCGATCCGCTCGGCGTGTGCCGGATAACGCGCCGTCAACTCCCGGGCGTCCCCGTGCTCGTAGCCCTCGTAGGTGAACCCGGGGGCCATGGTGCAGCCGAAGAAGGTCCACGCGCCGCCGGCCACGACCCGGCCGCCCATCCAGGTGCCCGCCGGGACGGTGAGCTGGAGGTGCTGGCCGGCGAGGACGTCGGGTCCCAGGACGGGCGTCGAGGACGTGCCGTCCGGGGCGAGCAGGAGGAGCTGGAGCGGGTCGCCGAGGTAGAAGTGCCAGATCTCGTCCGTGGGCAGGCGGTGCAGGGCCGAGAAGTCGTCCGGCGCGGCGGTCAGGAGGGCGACGATCGCGGAGCCCTCCGGTCGTCCGTCGGGCCGTTCGGGTCCCGCCCAGGTGCGTCGGAAGAGCCCGCCCTCACGCGGGATGGGCTCCAGACCGTAGTGGGCGACCAGATCGTCAGGAGTCACCCGGGAAGGCTACCTCCCGGCGCAGGAACGCCAGTTGGGCGTGCTTCTCGGGCAGGTACACGTCCGGGAGGTCGATCTCCGGCAGGACGACGGCCTCCCCCGCCTCGAAGCCCTGCTTCAGGAAGCGGGCGATCGCCTTGTGGTTGCGCACGTCGGGGTCGACCACGACCCGTCTGCGGTCCAGGCCGAGCAGGACGTACGAGGCGACGGCGCGGAGCAGCGCGGACGACCAGCCGGGCCGGGCCGCGCCCTCGTCCGCGGGCGCGAGCAGCAGGTGGACGCCGATGTCGCCGGGCTCGACCTCGTAGCACTCGCTGACGCGGTCGGCGTCCGGCTCGTAGGTCTGGAGGAGGCCGACCGGGTCGGCGTCCTTCAGCAGCAGGAAGGCGTGATGGGTGTCGAGGGTGTCCAGGTGCGCGTAGATCTCGGCGACCTGGTCCCGGGTCAGCCCGTTCATGCCCCAGAAGGCCGCCCGCTCCTGGCTCACCCAGGCATGGACGGTCCCGGCGTCGGCGTGCGCGTCCAGGGGCAGGACGCGGACGGTGCCGTAGCCGTCGACGGTCTGCTCGTGGACGGGTTCACGGGTGGGGGTGGAGGTCTGGGCGGGGGCGTGGGTGTCAGACATCGCTTTCCTTCTCGAGCCGGTCCCAGTCGGTGACGACCGGGACGAGGTCCCCCTCGGTCCACAGGGGGAGTTGATCACGGTGATGGGCCGATCCGGGCACGCCCGAGGCGCCGAAGGGCACCACCCACAGGCTGTCCTCGCGGCGGGCCAGGTCCCACACGTACCGGGCGGCCGGACCGCGCGCGCTCACATCGCTCCAGCCGGGCACGGCCGAGGTGCACAGCACGCAGTCGTGGTCGCCGGAGAGCCCGGGCTCGTCGTCCGTGGCGCCGGGCAGCGCGCGCCAGGGGTGGAGGCGGTGGGTGTCGCCCCAGGTGGCGTTGGATTCGGCCTTTTCGGCGGCCACCCGCTCGGCGGCCACCTCCTCCACGGCCGCGCGGACGGCCTCGGCCCGGTCGACGCCGTACAACTCCTCGGCCCGCAGCAGGTGTTCGAGCGCGAAGCCGATGCGCGGTACGAGGTTCATCCAGGGGAGGAGCACCTCCGGATAGGCGGGCGGGGTCGTCAGCGCGGCGAACGCGGGGTGCGCCGCGAGCTGTCGTACGACGGCACCGCGTACGGCCGCGTACAGCGCCGCGTCCGTGCTGTCCGCGTCCATGTGGCGGTCCCAGCGCAGCAGGGTGTCCCGCACCCCGGCCGCCTCGGGAGACAGGCCGTCCAGTTCCGCCAGGCGGTCCAGCAGCGGTACGGCGGAGGCGAGTCGGGTGTCCGTGTGGATCACCGGCATGTCGGCGGGCGACCAGCGGTCCTTGCCGTCGAGCAGGGCCGCGATGCGGTCGGCGCGGTGGGTGGGGGCGAACTCGACGCCCAGCGGGGCCGAGGGTCCGCGCTGGTTGGCCATCACCGCGATGCCGTCGGTCAGGCCCGCGCGGGGCATCTCGTGCCAGCCCCGCCACTCGTGCCCGGGCTCCCACGCGGGCACCGGACGGACCCGGTTCGCCTCGGCCCGCTCCGGCACCCGGCCGGCCACCCGGTGCAGCAGGCCGCCCTCGGTGTCGGCGGCCATCACGACGTTGACCGGTTCGGCCCAGACGTCGAAGGCCCGGTCCACGTCGGCGACCGTGCGGGCCCGCAACAGCGGGAGCAGGGCGCCGAAGCCGAGGTCCTCGGTGACGCGGGGCGGGTAACGGAGGCTGACGGCGAGCGGGGCGAGGACCTCCTCGCCGCTCTCCGGGACACCGCCGTCGAGCCCCTCCGGGCCGCCCACGATCACGGGGCCGCGCTCGGTCTCGATCACCTCCACCTCGACCGGCTTCCCGCCCGCGCACTCGACGGTCTCCGTGTGCCGGGCGGCCCGGCGCCAGACGCCGTCCGGGCCGAGGGACTCGACACCGGCGCCGGTGCGGCGCAGGCGCTCGCGGTAGAGGTCCTGGTAGTCGGCCATGGCGTTGGTGATGGCCCAGGCGACCGTGCCGGTGTGGCCGAAGTGGGCGATGCCGGGGACGCCCGGGACGGCCAGGCCGACGACGTCGAACTCCGGGCAGGACAGGTGGATCTGCTGGTAGACGCCGGGTTCCTCGATGAAGCGGTGCGGGTCGCCGGCGACGACCGCCCGGCCGGTGGTCGTGCGCTCACCGCTCACCAGCCAGCCGTTGCTGCCGGAGGTACCGGGCCCGTCGGTGGCGAACAGGCCGACGGCCTCGGGGCCCAGGTGGCGGACGGCCTGCTCGCGCCAGAGTTTGGCCGGGAAGCCGGCGAAGAGGATGTGGGTGGAGAGCCAGACACCGAGGGGGGTCCAGGGCTGCCAGCGGCCGGGGGTGAGACCGGCCCGGGCGAATTCGGGAGCGTCCGGTGCGAGCCCCTCGTCAGCGTCCGGTGTGAGCCCCTCGTTGACGCCGTCGACGTAGGCCCGGACCCAGTCGGCGGTCTCCGGGTCCCGTCTCTCCAGGGCCGTGAAGCAGCGTCTCGCGGTGTCGTCCAGGCGGGCCTGTCTCGCGAATCCGTCCCAGGCCAGGGCGTCGGCGCCGAGGAACGCTGCCGAGGTGCCCCGGGCGCGGTGCCGCTCCACCTCCAGCTGCCAGGCGCGGTCTCGGGCGGTCACCAGGCCCTGGGCGCGGGCGAGTTCCCTCGCGCTGCCCGCACGGAGATGGGGTATCCCCCAGGCGTCGCGGTAGATCCCTGTGATCACCCTGTATCCCTTCACGTTTTTAGGTTAGGCTCACCTAACTAGAGGCTCGATGTGTGGGAATCGTACGTGAAGGGTGAAAACGCCATGGCGCAGGGGCACGGCTGGGAGGGCGCGGTCCTCAAACTGCTGCGTGCGAAGGACTTCGTCCTCACCGTCACGGGCGCCGAGGACGTCACCGAGCACTACCGCCGCGTCCACCTCACCGACGGCGGCATGCTCGCCGAGACCGGCATCCACCCGACCATGTGGGTCCGGCTCTGGTTCGACAACGCCGGCAAACCCCACCAGCGCGCCTACACCCTGGTCGACCCCGATCCGGCGGCCGGCACCTTCTCCCTGGAGTTCGCGCTCCACGAGGGGTGCGCCAGTGACTGGGCGCGGGCGGCGAAGCCCGGGGACACGATCGAGGCGACCGTGCACGGGACGGGCTTCCAGCGGCCCCGGCCCGAGCCCTCGCACGTCTTCGCGATCGGAGACCCGGCCTCGCTGCCCGCGCTCAACTCCCTCCTGGACGAGCTGGGCGGGGCCCCGGCCACCGTCTGGTTCGAGTCCACCCTCGACGACCTCCCCTTCCGCACCGACCCCACCCGCCACGACGTACGGCCCGTCCCCCGCCAGGACTCCGGCGCCCATCTCGTCGCCGAGGTGAAGCAGTCCCTCCCGGACCTGCTCAAGGCCAGCCCCGAGCCGTACGTCTGGATCGCCTGCGACACGGCCACGACCCGCACGCTGTCGTCGTACGTCCGCAAGGAACTGGGCGTGCCGAAGCAGCGGGTGCACGCGCTGGGGTACTGGCGGGCGGGCTGAGCCGGCAGACGGCATGATCGGGGGCATGGACGTCACGCTTCACCTCGCCCAGGACCCCGAGGCCGACGCACTGCTCGGCCGGTCTCCGCTCGCCGCGCTGGTCGGGATGCTGCTGGATCAGCAGGTCCCGATGGAGTGGGCGTTCAAGGGCCCCCGCACCATCGCCGACCGCCTCGGCGCGGACGACCTGGACGCGCACGACATCGCCGCCCAGGACCCCGAGGCCTTCGCCGCCCTGCTCTCCGACAAGCCGGCCGTGCACCGGTACCCGGGGTCCATGGCCAAGCGGATCCAGCAGCTGTGCCAGTACCTCGTCGAGCACTACGACGGGAACGCCGAGCTCGTCTGGAAGGGCGTCACCGACGGACCCGAGCTCCTGCGCCGCCTGGAGCAGCTGCCCGGCTTCGGCAAGCAGAAGGCCCAGATCTTCCTCGCCCTCCTCGGCAAGCAGCTCGGCGTCCGGCCCCAGGGCTGGCGCGAGGCCGCCGGCCCCTACGGCGAACCGAAGTCCTACCGCTCCGTCGCCGACATCACCGGCCCCGAGTCCCTGACCAAGGTCCGCGCCCACAAACAGGAGATGAAGGCGGCGGCGAAGGCGGCCAAGGCAGCGGGGTCGTAGCCGCCCCCTGTCCGCCGAACGGGCGGTTCTCGGCGTCGACCGCCGGGCGCCCGGCGGGGTGCGGGGAGATCACCTCGTATGAGCACCGCACCCAGCCCGCCGCGCCGTCGTCGCGCCTGGCTGCGGGTGCTGGTGCTGCTCGTCGCGCTGGTGCTGCCGGGCGCGCACACCGGGACGCACGCGGCACCCGTGCCGCCGCCGGCCGGTGAGGCGGTCGAGTACGACCTGCTCGACACCGCCCTGCGGCTCCCGGGGCGTGCCGCCCAGCGGCCCGTCGTACCCCTGCGTCCCGCGCCCCGGCCCGAGCCGGTGCCCGGCGTCCCGGCGGGCGCTCCGCTCCCGGCGCCGCCGAGGCCGTCGTACGCCTTGGTCGCCCTGCGGACGGTGGTCCTGCGCTGCTGAGGGGACCGGCCCTCTCCGGTCCCCCGGTTCATCAGCACGACGCAAGGAACACAGACATGGCCATTGACCCGTACGCGGTCCTGCGCGCCCTGCTGCGCGCCGAGGCCGCTCGCAGCGCGCCGAAACCGCAGGTGAAGGAAGCGAGGCCGCAGCAGCCCGGCAAGGAGCACGGGCGCTGATCCGCCGGCGGGGGCGGGGCCCCAGGGGTCACCGCCTCCGCCGGGCCGTCCCGAAGAGCGAGCGGGTGATCTCACGGCCGATCTGGGTGCCGAGGGAGCGGGCGAGGGACTTGAACATGCCGCTTCCCACGACCTGCTCCACGACCGAGGGCTCCCGGCGGGGGGCGTCGGGGGTGTCCCCCGAGGGGGCCAGTTCGTCCGGGTCCTTCGCGCCCCGGGACCCGGCCCCGGTCAACCGCTCGTACGCCGACTCCCGGTCCACAGCCTGTGCATAACGCGCGTGGAGCGGGGACGCCGTCACCGCCCGGTCCAGGACCGCCGGGTCGACCGGGCCCATCAGGGACTCCGGCGCGCGCAGCCGGGTCGCGGCGACCGGGGTCGGGGCGCCCTTCTCGCCGAGGACGGTGACGACGGCCTCGCCGGTGCCGAGGCCGGTGAGCAGCTCCTCCAGGTCGTAGGACGAGTCCGGGAAGGTCCTCACCGTGGCCTTGAGGGCCTTCTGGTCGTCCGGGGTGAAGGCGCGCAGGGCGTGCTGGACGCGGTTGCCGAGCTGGGCGAGGACGTCGGCGGGTACGTCCTTCGGGGTCTGCGTCACGAAGAAGACGCCGACCCCTTTCGAGCGAATGAGGCGCACCGTCTGCGTGATGGAGTCCAGGAACGCCTTCGAGGCGTCGTGGAAGAGCAGATGCGCCTCGTCGAAGAAGAAGACCAGCTTCGGCCGGTCGACGTCCCCGACCTCGGGAAGGTCGTGGAAGAGATCGGCCAGCAGCCACATCAGGAACGTCGAGAACAGCTGCGGTCTGTCCTGTACGGCGGGCAGTTCCAGGACCGAGACCATCCCGCGGCCGTCCCGCGCCGTCCGCAGGAACTCGGCCGTGTCGAACTCCGGTTCCCCGAAGAAATCGGCCATTCCCTGGGCCTCGAAGGCGGTCAGCGACCGCAGGATCACCCCGGCCGTCGCCGTCGACAGCCCGCCGATGTCCTTCAGCTCGCCCTTGCCCTCGTCCGAGGTCAGGAAGGCGACGACGGCCCTGAGGTCCTTGAGGTCGATCAGCTCAAGACCCTTGGTGTCGGCGTAGTGGAAGATCAGGCCGAGGGACTGCTCCTGGGTCTGGTTGAGCCGCAGGATCTTCGACAGGAGCACCGGCCCGAAGCTGGTAATCGTGGCGCGGACCGGAATGCCGTGACCGAGACCGCCGAGCGCGTAGAACTCGGCGGGGAAGCCGGTCGCGGTCCACCGCTGGTGGACTTCCCCCGCCCGGCCGCGCACCGTGTCGTTCTCCACGCCCGGCGCCGAGATCCCCGACACGTCCCCCTTGATGTCGGCGAGGAAGACCGGCACCCCTTGGGCCGACAGCTGCTCGGCGATCAGCTGGAGGGTCTTGGTCTTGCCGGTGCCGGTGGCGCCCGCGACCAGGCCGTGCCGGTTGAGCATGGGCAGCGGGATGCGGACCTGCGCGTCCGGCAGGCACCGGCCGTCCCAGAGGAGGGCGCCGAGATCGAGGGCGGGGCCGGTGAAGGCGTATCCCGCGGCGATCTCCAGCGCGGGGGCGGGGAGGGCGGGGGCGCCGGACGGGGCACCGCGTGAGGCATCGGGCGGGCGGGTGGACATGGCTCCGGAAACTGCCTCCGGCATGGTCTCTCTGTCCCTCATGACGGGCCCCTGTTTCCCTTATTCGCCCTTTTGCACCATCTTTTCCAGCCTCGCACTCCGTCGCCATGGCTGCGCCCGGAAGGTCTTGACCGGTAGGCTTTCCGTGTGATCTTCAAGCGCATCGGAAACGGCCGGCCGTACCCCGACCACGGCCGGGAAAGCACCCGGCAGTGGGCGGATGTCGCGCCGCGCCCGGTCCGCCTCGATCAGCTCGTGACGACCAAGGGCCAGCTCGACCTGGAGACCCTGCTCGCCGAGGACTCGACCTTCTACGGCGACCTCTTCGCGCATGTCGTGAAGTGGCAGGGCGACCTGTACCTGGAGGACGGGCTGCACCGCGCGGTCCGTGCCGCGCTCCAGCAGCGCCAGGTGCTGCACGCCCGGGTCCTGGAACTCGACTGACACCCACGGCTCACCCGGCACCCGCAGTGGGCCTTTCGGGTCTACCGGACGGTGTCCAATGATCATCTAGTAGGCATCGCCGCCCAGGCGCACTACGCTGCGCCCATGAGCATGCTGACTCCCCCCGGCATGGGCGGGAAGTACCGGATCACGGGCGACAAATACCCCCGGATGCGCCGATCTCGGCGCCGCGGCAGGCTCGTGGTCGGGGTGGTCGCCTCCGCCGCGGCCCTCGGCCTGGTCGGCTGGGGCACCTTGCAGCTCATCGACGTCTTCACCGGCGGCGGCGACAAGGCGACGGCGGCCGGACCCAAGGCCGACTGCGCGACCCGGGCCACGCCGTCCCCGTCCGCCTCCGCCTCCCCCGGCGCCGTCGTGATCAAGCCAAACCGGATCACCGTCAACGTGTTCAACGCGACGGCCCGCAGCGGTCTCGCCAAGAAGACGGCGGACGAGTTGAAGAAGCGCGGGTTCAAGATCGGGGACGTCGGCAACGCGACGGCCGAGTACGACAAGAAGGTCAAGGGGACGGGGCTGCTGCTCGGGCCGCCGGCGTCTCTGCGTACGTCCTTGCCCGTGCTCGCCACGCAGCTGAGCGGGGCGGAGCAGCGGCCGGACGGGCGTAAGGGTGCCGACGTCGACCTGGTCATCGGGGACGGGTTCAAGGCGCTGAACAGTAAGGCGGTGGCGGACAAGGCGTTGGCCGCGTTGTCGGCGCCTGAGCGGGCGCCGGTGAAGAAGAGCTGTTGAGCGCCTGTTCGCCGTAGGGGGGCGGGTTGTTGTGCGACTGCGGGTGCGTTGTGGCTTGTCGCGCCGTTCCCCGCGCCCCTGTGGGGGCGCTCCCATCACCGTCTATTCAGCGGCGCCGTAGAGGCGGTCTCCCGCGTCTCCCAGGCCCGGGATGATGTAGCCGTGCTCGTTGAGGTGGTCGTCGACGGCTGCCGTGACGACGGTGACCGGGGTGCCGGCCAGCTCGCGTTCCATGAGTTCGACGCCCTCGGGGGCGGCCAGGAGGACGACGGCGGTGACGTCGTCGGCGCCGCGCTTGATGAGCTCGCGGATGGCCGCGACCAGGGTGCCGCCGGTGGCGAGCATCGGGTCGAGGACGTACACCTGGCGGCCGGAGAGGTCCTCCGGCATGCGGGTGGCGTACGTGGAGGCCTCCAGGGTCTCCTCGTTGCGGATCATGCCGAGGAAGCCCACCTCGGCCGTCGGCAGGAGCCGCATCATGCCGTCGAGCATGCCGAGGCCGGCCCGCAGGATCGGGACCACCAGCGGGCGCGGGTAGGAGAGCTTGACGCCCGTGGTCCGGGCGACCGGCGTCGCGATGTCGACCTGCTCGGTCCGCACGTCACGCGTGGCCTCGTAGGCGAGCAGGGTGACCAGTTCGTCGGCCAGCCGGCGGAAGGTCGCGGATTCGGTGCGCTGGTCGCGCAGCGTGGTGAGCTTGTGAGCGACCAGGGGGTGGTCGACGACGTGGAGACGCATGTCCACAACAGTAACCGGGCCGCATCCCTGCTCGCGCTGGCATCAAACCCGCCGTCCGGGGGAAAGTGGAGGGACGGACCAGGGTGGTGATCCGATGCCTGACCTGCCTGAGCGCGAAACCGCACAGGAGACGGACGCCGAGCGCCGACGGCGTCGCGCCAAGTTCCTGCGCGACCTGGCCGAGGCCCGCGAGCTGCGCGACCGCGTCCAGCCCCGCCGCGCGAAGACCGCCCGGCTGCGGCACGCGATGCGCATGCGGACCTTCCGGTGGTGACGGAGCACGGTGGCCCGGCACGGGGACGGGACAGAGCGCCTGAACACGGCGGCGCGGTACCGCGAGGTCGCTCGTCGGTAAGGCGGCGGTAAGCGCGGGGACACGCCGACGGGGCCGGAGTTGGCAAGATCACTTCACGCGCGGGCCCGGGTCGGGAGTCCGTGCGCGGGCGCCCGGAAAAGCCGCGTACGATCCGCTGTTGGCGGCGACGAGTGCGCTGGTGAGCCCTCCATGAACACGAGATCGGCGGCAGCCGGACACACAGGGAGCCGAAGACGTCCCCTGAGCGCCTGGTTTCTGCCACGATTCCGAGTGGGTGGGGCTCGGAGCACAGCTCTCCCCGCCCGCAACCTCCGCCGGGGGGACCCCCAACCGGCACACCTATGACCAGTGGGAGAGTCACGGTGTACTTCGCCGCACTGCTCGCGCGCACCGAAGACGGGTGGGAAGCGAGCGACACAGAACTCCTCGACAATGTGGAGACGCTGTCGGATCTGGCCGACCTGGCACGTGAGGCCTCGCCCGAGGACGACACGGTGCTGGTGCTCATCGAGCAGGAGGACGCCTGGTTCGGCGTCGTCCGCATCGACGGCGAGGAGGACCCTCGCATCTACGTCTCGGACGCCGCCGCCGCCGCTCGCAGCAGTTACGGCGAGATCCTGCTCACCGACGAACTGCTCGGAAGGGAGCCCGGGGACGACGAACCCGACCTGGACGCCCTCGACCTCGACGGCACCGAGGACGGTGAGGACGAGGACGACGACTCCGAGGAAGGCGGCACCGGCGAGGCCGTGCCGCACGGCCCGGTCGGCGACGCCGAGATCCTCGACGACCTCGGCGTCGGCGAGAAGGAACTGAAGGCGCTGTCCGCGGACGCGCTCACCGAGATCGCCGAATCCCTCGGCGCCTCGGAGGTCCTGGAGACCGTCCGCTGACCTCATCGACCACGGAACCGACACCTGACCCGCCCCCCGACCCGGTACGCGACCGGTGGCGGGCCGCGATGCGGCTCGCCCTGGACGAGGCCGGACGGGCCGGCCCGGACGTGCCCGTGGGAGCCGTCGTCCTGGGACCGGACGGCACCACCGTGCTCGGGGCCGGACACAACGAACGCGAGGCCACCGGCGATCCGACCGGTCACGCCGAGGTCCTCGCGATCCGCCGTGCCGCCACCGAGCTCGGCGCCTGGCGGCTGACCGGCTGCACGCTGGTCGTGACGCTGGAGCCCTGCACGATGTGCGCGGGCGCCCTCGTGCAGTCCCGGGTCGACCGCGTCGTCTACGGCGCCCGGGACGACAAGGCGGGCGCGGCCGGCTCCCTGTGGGACGTCGTCCGCGACCGGCGGCTCAACCACCGGCCCGAGGTCGTCGAGGGCGTGCTCGCCGAGGAGTGCGCCCGGCTTCTCACCGACTTCTTCCGAAGCCGCTGACGGCCCCGCATACCGATTTCAAACCACGCCCCGGCGTGCTGTAAAGTCTCCCTCGGTAGCGTGTCCGAGCGGCCGAAGGAGCTCGCCTCGAAAGCGAGTGTGGCGCAAGTCACCGAGGGTTCAAATCCCTCCGCTACCGCACTGGACGAAGGGTCCGGCTCATCGAGCCGGACCCTTCGTGTGTCTTCGGGGTGTCAGGGGCGCCAGCCGTCATTGATGCGGCCCTGTCGTACCTGGTTGGTGCCGCTGCACTTCCCGTCGTCGCTCCAGATCTTGATGGCGTCGGCTTCGAACGCCCAGCTGTCGCCGCCGGGGTGCGTGTAGTTGCCGAGGTTGGCGGGGGTGTTCGCGGGGATGCAGATGTACGCGTCCGGGGAGGCGCCCTGGTCGATCAGCCAGACCGAGTCGTCGTTACGGGTGTTGACGACCGCCACCACCCGGTTCCCGCCGCCGAGGATGGACTGGTAGGTGGTGTCCTGGTACCAGCCGTAGGGGTTGCCTCCGGAGTAGGCGTCGTCGTAGACACACACCCTCGGGTACGAGCAGCCGTGCATGCTGCTGGCGGAGGCGGACGGGGCCGTCAGCGGGATCGCGGTCGCGGCCAGGCCGACGGTGAACAGGGTCGCCGCCGTCTTTCTGTTCAGCTTCATGGGAGCACTCCTGAGTGAGGTGGCACGAGCGGAGCCGACCACGGCGGCCGGCTCCGCAACGAGACTGCGGGTTCGGCGAGTTGTCCGGCCACAGGTGCCGAGGAAGTGGCCTCGTCCCGGGACGTCCCACGAGCTGACCTGCGCGGATGTCACCCGCCGAGTCCCCGCGGCGGGACTCGTACGCGGGCGGGATGCCTGCTCTGTGATCTCTGTGACGGCTGATGCACAATGAGGCCGGGGCACGGGGGCCGGGCCTTGCGGTCCCGAACGCGAGTGGGGGAAGCGTGTCGCGCTGGAAGGCACTGCCCGCAGAACTGCATCCACACGTCCACCAACTGGTCGTGCGACTGCGCAGGCTGAAGGACCACAGCGAACTGAGCACACGGCAACTGGCCGCGAAGACCGGGTACAGCGCGAAGTCGTGGCAGCGCTATCTGAACGGCAGGTCGCTGCCGCCGCGGGAGGCCGTCGAGGCGATGGCCCGCGTCGGCGGCGACGATCCGGACCGGCTGCTGGCGCTGCACGAGATCGCCGCCCACCACTGGGCGGAGGGACGGACGGTCACCACCGACGCCGCCGGGAATCCCGCCGCGACACCGGCGGACGGCCCGGTGGAGCGGCAGCGGTACAGGCGTCGCCTGCGCGTCGCGGTCGCGGTGGGGTCCGTGGTCACCGTGCTGTCGGTCTCCGCGGTGTTCGTGCTGGCCGTGCGGCTCACCGAGGCCCGTGCCCAGCTCGCGCGCGACCGCGGCGACACCGTCCCGACGGCCCCGGCCACCGTGTCGGCGTCCCTGGTGCCGGTCATCTACACCTGCCGGCTCCAGCAGCGCGACGGCCGCTGGTACGCGGGCCTGAGCCGGACCCGGGACCTCCTGCTGTCCAACACCCACATCGGGCTCGAAGTGGCCGAGGCGCAGTGCCTGCTGCGCCGGGCGGGCAGTCCGCCCGGGGAGATCGACGGCGTCTTCGGCCCGAAGACCCGGCGCGCGGTCGAGCGCCTGCAGAAACGGAACGGCCTGATCGTGAACGGCGTCATCGACCCGCCGACCTGGCAGGCCCTGCGGGAGGCGGATCCGACGTGAGACCGGAACACACCCCGCTGTTCGCGGCGCTGCGGGAGCTGCGGGCCGGTGCGGGGCTGAGCCTGGCGGCGCTGGCGGAGCGGACGCCGTACAGCAAGTCCTCGTGGGAGCGTTACCTCAACGGCAAGAGCCTGCCCCCTCGCCAGGCCGTACGCGAACTGTGCCGGCTCGCGGGCGAACCGGACGGGCGGCTGCTGGCCCTGTGGGAGATCGCCGAGTCGCACTGGAGCGGACGCGCGGCCCCCGCGCCCACCCCGGCCGCGCCCACCCCGCCCACGGACGAGTCGCCGCGGCCACGTCCTCAGGAGGCTCCGCCGTCCGCCGGGGCCGGGCTGCGGCGGCTCGGCGGGAGCAGGCTCCTGGTGGTGCTGGCGTCGGCGTACACCGTGATCGTCGGCGGTACCGCCGCCCTGCTGTTCGTCCTGCTGCCGGACTCGGAGGCCCGGGAGGCCGGGCCGCGACCGGGGCCCGTCCCGTTCTCCCTCGCTCCCCAGTGCCACGGGGCGGCCTGCGAGGGCCGGGACCCGATGCGTCTGATCTGCGGGATCGGCCCCGCCACGCTCGCCTCGTACCGCACGGCCACCGGCGCCCACGTCGAGCTGCGGCACAGCGAGAAGTGCGGTGCGAGCTGGGTGCGGGCCTGGGGGACCGAGGTCGGCGACCGGCTGGACGTCACGGCGGGCGGCCCGACCCACGGCGTGCGCATCAGGAACGAGGACGACGCGGCGACCTTCGTCTACACCGAGATGACCGAGGTCCGCACCGGCAGCACCGTCCGGGCCTGCTTCCGGCCCGCGTCGGCGGGCGGCGGGCAGGAGTGCTTCGAGGCCCGGGTGGGCGGGGCCGCCACCACGACCCGGCCGCCCTCGCCGCCGGTGGCGTCAGGCCGGTGACAGCGACGACACCTCGCCCGCTCCCTCGGGCCGCTTGCCGAAGTAGGTCCAGACGAGGGCACCGAGGATGGGGGCGTGGAGGAGGAAGAGCAGCCACAGCAGCTTCGGTACGTAGCGGACCTGCGCCGCCGGGGTGCGGACGCAGTCGAGCAGGGCCTGCACGTACAGCACGGTGATGACGGCCACGAGTCCCAAGGTCATCCATGTCAGCATCGGTCTTCTCCTCTTCCGCTGCCGCCCCGTGCCCCCTGTGGACCGGCGCTCACCCCCTCATCGGACGAGACCCCCCGCACGGTTCACACATCGCCCCCGTCGTCAGACCGACCCCTTCGTGCGATCATGTGCGCTCGTTGGCGCATTTGTGACAGGGGAGACAAGGGGAGGCCGCGATGGCGGTGAACGCGAAGAAGATCGCCGTCTATGTGCTCGTGGTCTTCGTGCTCTACGTGATCATCACGGACCCGGCCAAGGCCGCGGACTACGTGCAGATAGGGTTCGAGGGCATATCGGACGCCGCCAAGTCCATCGGCGACTTCTTCACCTGGCTGGCCGACGGGGCGAAGTAGCCGACGGGGCGCAGCGGCGGCGCGGCAGCCGTGCGGCAACCAGGGAGTGCAGATGATCCGCCACCTCGTCCTGTTCAAGCTCAACGAGGGTGTCGAGCGCGACGACCCACGGGTCGTGGCGGGGGAAGCGGCCTTCCGGGCCCTCGGTGAACAGATCGAGGAGCTGCGGTTCTGGGAACTCGGCTGGAACATCAGCGAGCGGCCCATCGCGTACGACTTCGCCATCAACTCGGCGGTCGAGGACACCGATGCCCTGAAGCGGTACATCGAGCATCCGGCCCATCAGGAGGGCGTCGCCCTGTGGCGGGAGTTCGCCACCTGGGTGGTCGCCGACTACGAGTTCTGAGGGCCTCGCCCGCGAGCCCCCTGCCGGGAACGGCGGGGGGCTCTTCCGCGTCCTATGACCCAACT
This sequence comes from Streptomyces lincolnensis, assembly GCF_021173675.1. Classification (GTDB taxonomy): domain Bacteria; phylum Actinomycetota; class Actinomycetes; order Streptomycetales; family Streptomycetaceae; genus Streptomyces; species Streptomyces lincolnensis_B. Next base: position 40,038 of record NZ_JAIHON010000006.1, read on the forward strand.
CGTCACCCCACTTGCTCCCCAACACGGCGTAACACGCAATTATGCGGTGCTTGCACACAGTGCACATGTCTTGTGATGCTATGACCGCTTTTGACGGATGAGTTGACCGATGAATGACCGATGAAGAGGTGGCGTTGACCGTGTCGGCCAGTACTGCGCCGCCCCAAGAGGTTGCGGCAGCCACTCCCCAACGCAGCCGAGGCGCCGACACCCGGGCCCTCACCCAGGTGCTCTTCGCGCAGCTCAAGGGCCTGCAGCCGGGCACCCCGGAGCACAACCGGGTGCGCGGGGCCCTCATCGAGGCCAACCTCCCGCTCGTGCGCTACGCGGCGGCCCGCTTCCGCTCCCGCAACGAGCCGATGGAGGACGTCGTCCAGGTCGGCACCATCGGGCTGATCAACGCCATCGACCGCTTCGACGCGGACCGCGGGGTGCAGTTCCCGACCTTCGCCATGCCGACCGTCATCGGCGAGATCAAGCGGTACTTCCGGGACAACGTCCGCACGGTCCACGTACCGCGCCGGCTGCACGAGCTGTGGGTGCAGGTCAACGGCGCCACCGAGGACCTGACAACCGCCTTCGGGCGCACTCCGACGACCGCCGAGATCGCCGAGCGGCTGCGCATCTCCGAGGAGGAGGTGCTGTCCTGCATCGAGGCCGGGCGGTCGTACCACGCCACCTCGCTGGAGGCCGCGCAGGAGGGTGACGGGCTGCCGGGGCTCCTCGACCGGCTCGGCTACGAGGACCCGGCGCTGGACGGCGTGGAGCACCGCGACCTGGTCCGGCATCTGCTGGTCCAGCTCCCGGAACGGGAACAGCGAATTCTGCTGCTGCGGTACTACAGCAATCTCACCCAGTCACAGATCAGCGCGGAACTCGGCGTCTCCCAGATGCACGTCTCACGGCTACTCGCGCGTAGCTTCCAGCGGCTGCGATCGGCCAATCGGATCGAGGCATAAGAGGCGCACAGGGCGCACGCTCGGGAACACCGCAGATCGCAAGCGCGAGCGAGGTATCACCGGCGCGAGCGAATCGCTCACCGGCGCTGATCTCTGCATTTCTGCGCCGAAAAACCGTCAGACCCCCTTCATCCAGGGCGTATTCACGTCTCGCATGTCGACATGTCACTACAGCGTGTTGCCGACATGTGACATTCTGCGGGAAGCGCGTTTGCCGGGGCTTCGGCTCCGGTATTCAGGTGAAGGCATCGTTCCTCCATGGGGCGTTCGCCGCGACCGTCCTCGCGACCCAAAGGGGGTGGCATGTCCGCAGACCAGGGCAGCTCGAAGGTGCTCACGCTCACGAAGAGCGAGGCTGCGCCCGCGCTCGACGACGTTACGGCCGTTGAGGCCGCTACGGCCCCGGCCCTCCCGACCTCGGGAGCCATCGACACCCGCACCCTGTCCCGCTCCCTGTTCCTGCGGCTCGCCGCACTCGACGAGAACAGCCCCGAGCGTGCCTACGTCCGGGACACCCTCATCGAGCTGAACCTCCCGCTCGTCCGCTACGCGGCGGCCCGCTTCCGCTCACGGAACGAGCCGATGGAGGACATCGTCCAGGTCGGCACCATCGGCCTGATCAAGGCGATCGACCGCTTCGACTGCGAACGGGGCGTGGAGTTCCCGACGTTCGCGATGCCGACGGTGGTCGGCGAGATCAAGCGGTTCTTCCGCGACACCTCGTGGTCGGTGCGCGTCCCGCGCCGCCTGCAGGAACTGCGGCTGGCGCTCACCAAGGCCAGCGACGAGCTCTCCCAGAAGCTCGACCGCTCCCCCACGGTGGCCGAACTCGCCGCGGTGCTGGGCGTGTCCGAGGAGGACGTCGTCGACGGCCTCGCGGTCGGCAACGCCTACACCGCCTCCTCGCTGGACTCCCCGGCCCCGGAGGACGACGGCGGCGAGGGCTCCCTCGCGGACCGCCTCGGCTACGAGGACACCGCGCTGGAGGGCGTGGAGTACCGGGAGTCGCTGAAGCCGCTGCTGGCCAAGCTGCCGCCCCGTGAGCGGCAGATCATCATGCTGCGCTTCTTCGCCAACATGACCCAGTCGCAGATCGGCGAGGAGGTCGGCATCTCCCAGATGCACGTCTCGCGGCTGCTCACCCGCACGCTGGCCCAGCTGCGGGAAGGGCTCATCTCCGACTGACCGGATCCCCGCACGGGGGTTCCGAATTGACGGGGCGTCAGCCACCATGGCGCGATGCTTCGATCACCGAGGTCGACGACACGGACATCCGGCCGTCGGGGCGCCTTCATCGGCGCGTCGGCGGCGGTCGTCTGTCTGGGCGGGGTCCTGGCCGGCTGCGCGGGCGGATCCGGCGGCGGATACACCGCCACGGGCGCGGCGGGCGGCCCGCCCCGCGCTCCCGGTACGGTGGCACCGACCGGGGGTGTGCGGTTGGTGCCGCTCGACGGGACACCTTCCGCGTCGTCCCGGCCGCCGCGGCCTGAGCGGGGTGCGGGCAACTCGCCCGGCGGGAGCGGCACTTCCCGGAGCGTCCAGGAGCCGGGACCGAGCAGTGGTCCGGACCTCGGCCCCAGAACCGGCACCGGCCCGGGCTCGCCGTCGGCCGACGGCGCCGAGTCCGGTCGTACGACGGCGGATCCGTCGGACTCGCCGACGCCCGCGGCCGGTCCCGCCGTCCTCGTCGTGGGCGACCCCGTGCGGACGGCGACGGACGAGCGCCGGTGCGAGGACGTGACGCTCGGCTTTCACAACACGGGGGGATCCGCGGTGCGTTCGGGCACGGTGACCTTCGGGACGCACGTCATCGGCGCACTCGGCGTCGACTGGGCGACGGTCGAGTCCACCGAGGAACTTCCCGCGCCGATCGGGGCCGGGGCGCGGGAGGAGAAGACCTGGACGGTGTGCGTCGACGCATGGCGCGTGCCTCTGGGCATGCGCATCGAGACGCGGGACGTGTCCGTCCGGTGGAGGTAGGAGTGGCCGGCGGGGTTACTTCAGCGCGAGCCAGGCCACGGCCGCGACGACCGCCACCGCGACGACCACGCCGATGATCAGGCCGAGACGCGGACCGCCGGAGGCGACGGCCTGCTGCTGACGGGCCTGAGGGGCCTCGTCGACGAACGCGCGGAACATCTGGGTGCTGCCTGCGGGGTCGTTGGTGCCCTGGGGGCCCTGGGTGTTAGCCATGCCCCGAGACCCTAGCGAATCCGGGGGTGTGACCCAAGTGGGGGTCCGCGCTCCGTACCACATCCCCCGACCTGCATATTTACGGTCGCAATACTTGCCTTTGCCAAGTTTTGAGCCGCGACCCCCGCCTTTTTATTTGCCTGTAGCAACCAACCGCTTCTATGGTTGCCCTGAGCAACGAATCCGGGAGGTGTGATGGCCGAGCAGGCGCAGTACGAAGAGCTGGTCCGCCAGTTCAGTGCCTTCGGCGCCGTGAAGCGGGAGTTGGGACGGATCATGCCGTCCGACTGTCCGAGCGGTTCCGGTGCCGTGCTGACCCTGCTGGGGCGTCACGGAGACATGCGCATGAGCAAGCTCGCCGAGCTGCTCGCCGTGGACATGTCGGTCACCAGCCGCCATGTGGCCCATGTCGCCGAGCGGGGCTGGCTCCAGCGCTCCCCCGACCCTGCGGACAAGCGCTCCCGCATCCTGCGCCTGACGCCCGCGGGCCGGGCGCAGCTGGAGGAGCTGTCCCGGCGGACCTGCCGGCTGCTGGCCGAGCGGCTCGGCGACTGGAGCGAGGAGGAGGTGGCCCAGCTGACCGCGCTCATGGCGCGGCTGCGGGCGAGCTTCGACGACTCCCGCACTCTGCCCGCGCCGCTCCCCGCCGACACGGAGCCGCGGCCCCCCGCATCCCCCGTTCTCGAACCGTCCCCCCGTACACCCGCGACCACCCAGTAAGAGAAGGAAGCTTCATGGCAACGACCACACCGGCCGGTGTGCGGGCCCACGCCAGGCATTCGGGAGGGCCCTCCGCCGACGGCGCCCCGATGACGCACCGGCAGATCATGGAAGCGCTCTCCGGGCTACTGCTCGGGATGTTCGTGGCGATCCTGTCGTCCACGATCGTCTCGAACGCCCTCCCGGAGATCATCGGTGACCTCGGCGGCGGCCAGTCCGCCTACACCTGGGTCGTCACCGCCGCCCTCCTGTCGATGACCGCGTCCACCCCGCTGTGGGGCAAGCTCGCCGACCTGTACAGCAAGAAGGCGCTCGTCCAGATAGCGCTCGTCATCTACGTGCTCGGTTCGGCGGCCGCCGGTCTGTCGCACAACGCCGGCACCCTGATCGGCTTCCGTGTCGTGCAGGGCATCGGCGTCGGCGGTCTGTCCGCCCTCGCGCAGATCGTGATGGCGGCGATGATCTCCCCGCGTGAGCGCGGCCGTTACTCCGGCTACCTCGGCGCGACCTTCGCCGTCGCCACCGTCGGCGGCCCGCTGCTCGGCGGTGTCATCACCGACACCAGCTGGCTGGGCTGGCGCTGGTGCTTCTACGTCGGCGTGCCCTTCGCGGTGATCGCGCTGATCGTGCTGCAGAAGACCCTGCACCTGCCGGTCGTCAGGCGTCAGGTCAAGGTCGACTGGGCCGGCGCGTTCTTCATCTCCGCCGCGGTCTCGCTGCTGCTGGTGTGGGTCACCTTCGCCGGTGACAAGTACGACTGGCTGTCCTGGCAGACCTACTCGATGATCGGCGGCTCGGTCCTGCTCGGCCTGATCTTCGTGCTGGTCGAGTCCAAGGCCAGTGAGCCGATCATCCCGCTGCGGCTGTTCCGCAACCGCACCATCACGCTGTCCTCGCTCGCCTCGATGTTCGTGGGCGTCGCGATGTTCTCCGGCACGGTCTTCTTCGCCCAGTACTTCCAGCTGGCCCGGGACAAGTCCCCGACCATGTCCGGTGTCCTGACGATCCCGATGATCGCCGGACTGTTCGTCTCCTCGACCGTCTCGGGGCAGTTCATCACCCGCACCGGGCGCTGGAAGGCCTGGCTGGTCAGCGGTGGCGTGCTCATCACGGCGGGTCTCGGGCTGCTGGGGACCATCCGGTACGACACCCCGTACTGGAAGATCGCGGTCTTCATGGGCCTGCTCGGTCTCGGCATCGGCATGATGATGCAGAACCTGGTGCTGTCCACGCAGAACCAGGTCGCCCCCGCCGACCTCGGCTCGGCCAGCTCCACGGTCACCTTCTTCCGGTCCCTCGGCGGTGCGATGGGCGTCTCGGCGCTCGGTGCCGTCATGGCCCACCGCATCACCGACTACGCCCAGGACGGCATCGCCGGTCTCGGCCCCAAGTACGCCTCCCTCGCCTCCGGTTCGAGCTCCACCGGCGAGATCCCGGACATGGGCAAGCTGCCGGCGCCGCTGCGCACGGTCATGGAGAGCGCGTACGGCCACGGCATCGCGGACGTGTTCCTGATCGCCGGGTGCCTGGCCGCCGTCGCCTTCCTCATCACGCTGTTCATCAAGGAGGTTCCGCTGAAGACCAAGGGCGCGCTGGCGCAGAGCGCGGAGCAGGAGAACCCGGCCCCGGCCGAGGCCGCCGCTGTCGCTGCCGTACAGGCTCCCGCCGGACAGCACGTCCCGAGCTGGGCCGTCGCCGAGTCCGTCACGGAGACCACGGAGACCGCCGACACCGGTGCCGAGGGCACGCAGCGGCTTTCGGCCGTGGCCACCATCGCCCGGCCCGAGGAGGCCGCCGGCTCCGGCGGTGTCCCCGTGCACGGCTTCGTGCGGGGCGCGGAGAGCGCGCCGGTGCCGCGGGCGGCGGTCACGCTGATCTCGCTGGGCGGACGGCAGTTGGGCCGCGCGGTCGCGCAGGCCGACGGGTCCTACGCGCTGAGCGTCCCCGGAGCGGGCTCCTACGTCCTGATCGCCTCCGCCGACGGGTTCCAGCCGCAGGCGTCCACCGTCGTGGTCGGCGAGGAGCCGGTGTCGTACGACATCCTGCTCAGCGGCACCAGCGGGCTGAACGGTCTCGTGCGGGCCGCTCTGGGCGGGGAGGCCGTCAAGGGCGCCATGGTCGTCGTCACCGATGTGCGCGGGGACCTGCTGGCCAGCGGATCCACCGGTGAGCAGGGCGAGTTCGCCTTCGCCGAGCTGGTGCCGGGTCCGGTGACCGTCGCCGTCAACGCCGCCGGGTTCCGGCCGCGGGCGCTGCCCGTCGAGGTCGGCGGGACCGGGGTGACCCGGATCGAGGTCGATCTCGACGCCGGCGCGCACCTCCAGGGTGTCGTACGGGCACCGCACGGTCCCCTCGGTGACGCCCGGGTGACCCTGGTCGACGCCGCGGGCAACGTGGTCGGCACCGCCACCACGGGTCCCGACGGGGCGTACGCCTTCACCGACCTGGACGGCGGCGACTACACGGTCATCGCGACCGGCTACCCGCCGGTGGCGACGGCACTGACGGTCGACGGCCGCGGAACCGACGACCACGACATCGAACTCGCCCACCACAGCGAGTAGTTCAAGCCCCGGCCCGTGGCGGTGGGCGCGCGCTCTGAGCGGAGGCGTGCGAGCCGCCACGGGCCGGTTTCATGTGAGGAGTTAACGAGATGGGACTGACCGCGAAGATCCGTACGCGGGACGGGTGGGCCGTGTCGCACGCGGTCGTCACGGTGACCGACATGACGGGCGCGCAGGTGCTGCGGGCCGAGGCGGACGGTGAGGGGGCCGTGCGGGACGAGACCGTGCTGGTGCCGGGGGCGTACACGGTGATCGTCACGGCCGTCGGGTACGCGCCGGCCGCCGCCAGCGCGATCGTCACCGCGAGCGGGCGGGCCGAGGTCGGGACGGTGACCCTGGCCCGGCAGGGCGGCACCGAGCTGCCGCCGCCAGGGCCCTGGACGATCGACCCGGCACATTCCAGCGTGGCCGCGGTCGCCCAGCATCTGGGGATCTCCAGTGTGCGGGGCCGGTTCACGGAGTTCTCCGGGGCGATCGAGGTGGCGCCGGACGACGTGGCCAAGTCCCGGGTGGAGGCGGTGATCCGGGCCGCGTCCATCGACACCGGCAACGGCATGCGGGACACCCACCTGAGGTCGGCGGACTTCCTGGACGTCGAGCGGTTCCCGGAGCTGACCTACCGGTCCACGGGGCTCACCCCGGCCGGGTCCGACCGCTGGACCGTGCACGGCGAGCTGAGCCTGCACGGCGTGGTGCGGCCGGTCGACCTGGACCTCGCCTACCTGGGCACGGGCGCGGATCCCTGGGGCGGCACGCGGGCGGCCTTCCGGGCCACGGCCGAACTGCACCGGGAGGACTTCGCCATGAACTACAACCAGGTCGTCCAGGCCGGCATCGCCGCCATCGGGACGACCCTCAGGGTGGAGCTGGACATCCAGGCCGTACAGGGGGAGTCGCTGCCGCAGGGCTGAGGGCCCCCGGCCCGCTCACATCAGCCCGACGATGCGGGGCGGGGCGAACAGGTGGCGGGCGCGGTGCTCCTCGGCCGCCATGGCGGCTCCTCGCAGCAGGTCGGGGCTGCTGCGGGCCCTCCTGTCCACGGACTCCCGGTGCTCGGCGCAGGTCCGGCAGGAGGGGTCGTAGTCGGGCAGCGCCTCGCGGTGCGCGTCGGCCAGATGACGGCTCAGGCTGATCTGCGTCCCGACGATGCTGTCGGTGACGTCCCAGTCGACGCCGGGGTCCTCGGCGGTCAGCCCGGCGATGACGGCCTGGACGTGCTTCATCGCCTCGTAGCGGCGGACGCACTCGGCGCAGTCCCACATCCAGGCGGGCGGCAGCGGCCACTGGTCCTCGGGTCCGAGGTCCGATGCGCTCATGGGAAAACGGTAGGGGGTCGGGGGAGACCTTCGCAGGCGTCCGCGCGAACCCACCGCGCCCCGCCCTCAGTTACGGCCGTTGCGCGCGTCCGTCGGGCGATCGGCACCGCTCACCCGGGCCACCAGGTCGGTGCACAGGTCGCGGAGTTTGACGTTGCGGTCCTGGGAGACGCGGCGCAGCCGGTCCAGGGCGATCCGGGCGTCGATCCGCTCGCGGGCCATCAGGATGCCGATCGCCTGGTCGATGACGCTGCGGGAGAGCAGGGCGGTGCGCACGTCGGCGGTGGACTCGCGGCGGCGTTCGACGCGCAGCGCCACGTTGATCGCGTCGGCCGCGCGGACCGCGAACGCGCGGGCCGCGTCCCGGCCCCGGCCCAGCGCGTCGGGCTCCACGCCGTAGAGGTTGAGCGCGGCGCCTCTCTCGCCCTCCACCTCGATCGGCACCGCCAGCACACTGCGCACCCCGACGGAGAGCGCGTACGACGTGTACGCGGGCCAGCGGGTCTCCGCGGCCAGGTCGGGGGCGTACTGCTCGGCGTCGGTCGCGGCGGCCTCCACGCACGGCCCCGAGCCGTTCTCGTACTGGCGCATGTCGAGGCCGCTGGGCAGGCCGCGACTGCCGGCCAGGGTCAGCAGCCGGTCGGCGCGACGCACCGTGATGCTGCACGCGGCCGCTCCGGGCACCGCCTGCACCGCGCGGTCGGTGAGGTCGCGCAACAGCGTGTCGAGGCCGCTGCTGCGCACGATGGCCATTTCCAGCGTGTCGGACGTGTCAGGGCTCATGACCGTACGGATATCCCGTCAACGCCCGTTAACGCCCTGGGCGGTCCGTCCCGTCATGTGGCGTTGTTCGCATCGGCTCATGTGGCGTTGTTCGCATCGACGATGCGGCGGGCGAGGTCGCGCAGCTTGATGTTCTCCCGCTGCGAGGCCTTCACCAGGGAATCGAAGGCCTCCGCCGCGTCCATGGTCATCCGCTCCATCAGGATCCCGGTGGCCTGCCCGATCAGGTCCCGGGTCCGCATGGCCTCCGTCAGCTGCTCCCGTACGGTGGCCGAGTCCAGGGCGAGGCTGACGTGCGCGGTGAACAGCCGGCCGACCCGGGTGGCCGCCTCGTCGAAGACGCGCGGCTTGTGGGCGTACGCGGTGAGCACGGTCAGCCGGCGGCGGTCGGCGCGCAGCCGCAACGACAGCGCCGAGCGCAGGCCCACCTCCGACAGCACCCGCCCGCCGTCGTCGGCCTCGCTGTCCGCCACGCGTACGACGGGCGCGGTCCACAGGTCGTCCCAGTACGGGGGCCGTTCGCGGTCCGTGTGCCCGGACTCGGCCGACCGCACGACCTCATCGGTCCAGGCGACCGTACGGCGGTGGTGGGGGCGTTCGATCACCGAGATGCCGGCATGGTCGGCGCCGGGCAGGAGGTGCACCGCGAGACGGACCGCGGTGCGCAGGGTGCTCTGCGGGGTGACCGTGTCGTGCAGTTGCTGAGCTGCCACCGTCAGCGCTTCCGCCAGATCGAAACCGGCAGGAAAAAGGGGCAAATCAGGAAACTCGGACGCAGCCACCACGAACCTCTTCGGCATGCACGGTCACAGACCGTGCGCAGGAGAGCTCCGCAGCACATTCCCGACTGCGAGCACAGGACGGACAGCACTTTATCTGCTCCGTTGCCTCCAAGTGACGTTCGGTCGACCAAGCCGGGACGCCCTTCCGGCCGCCCCCGCGCCCGTGGTGGAATGGTGGGGACACGGTCAGGAAGTGGCCACCCGGAATCCGGACGAACGTCTACCAGGTGAGTGCCATGACCTTCCTCCCGAGTCCGTGCGAGCTGCGCGGTCTGCGTGACCTGCCCGGCTGCACCACCCTTGTCTCCCTGCCTCCCGAGATCGACCTCTCCAACGCCGTGCCGCTGTTCGACCGTGTCATGAGCGCAGTGGAGGCCCGCGACGACCGGCTGCGGCTCCTGGTCCTCGACCTGACCGACACGCACTTCATGGACTCCCAGGGCGCCCGTCTCGTCGAGGACGTCCGCCGCCGGCTCCGGCCGGGGGTGCGGTGCGTGGTGGCCGCGGATCCCGAGGGGGTGTGCAGCCGGGTCATGGAGCTGACCGGGCTGCGGCGGGACGTGCCGGTGTACGACGGGCTGGCGGAGGCGCTGGCGTCCTAAGGTGGGCCCATGGCACCGAACATCGCGACGAACAAGGCCGTATCCCTCGACGAGTTGCTGGACTTCGTACGACCCCGGCACCGGGCCGTCCTGCTGACGCGGCGGGCGGACGGCTCCCCGCAGGCCTCGCCCCTGACCTGCGGGGTCGACGACTCGGGCCGGATCGTCGTCTCCACCTACCCCGAGCGGGCCAAGACGCGTAACGCGAAGCGGGACGAGCGGGTGAGCCTGCTGGTGCTCAGCGACGACTGGAACGGGCCGTGGGTGCAGGTGGACGGGACGGCGGAGGTCATCGACTCGCCCGAGTCCGTGGAGCCGTTGGTGGAGTACTACCGGAACATCGCGGGGGAGCATCCTGACTGGGACGAGTATCGCGCGGCGATGATCAAGCAGGGGAAGTCGATTATTCGGGTCACGCCTGAGCGGTGGGGGCCGGTTGCCACGGGTGGTTTTCCGGCGCGGTTGGCTTCGCCGGACGCCTAGTAGCTCGGGGGGCGTGGGCGTCACTCCCCCCTTGTCACCATCGCCTCGATGCCCGCCACCAGGAGTTCCAGGGCGAAGGTGAAGTCTCGGTCCATCATTTCCTGGACCGTGTCGCCGCCCCGGGCTTGCATGATCTCGGTGGACTCCTGGGCTACTTCGGCGACTTCGGGGAGGTCGGTGAACTCGTCCAGGGCGGTGCGGAAGTACTCGTCGGGGGTCATACCGGTGTCGGTGACGCGGGCGTGGAAGTGGCCCTCGATGGTGCCGTAGCCGTAGACGAACTGGAAGACGGCCGAGATGGCGCCGGTGACGCGGTGGACGGGCAGGCCGGTCCTGCGGATGACCTGTTGGACGGTGCGGGCGAAGGCCAGGTAGCGGGGGCCGATGTTGAGGAACCGGCCGGCCAGCGGGGACACCCAGGGGTGGCGGACCAGCATGGTGCGGTACTCCTGGGCCAGCGTGCGCAGTTGGTCGCGCCAGTCCTCGTCCGCCGCCGTCACGTCGGGCAGCTCCATCTCCGCCATGACCGCGTCCAGGGCGAGTTCGAGCAGGTCGTCCTTGGTGTCGACGTACCAGTAGACGGACATCGCGGTCACGTTCAGCTCCGCGGCCAGCCGCCGCATCGAGAACTTGGCCAGGCCCTCCGTGTCCAGCAGCCGCACGGACACCGTGGTGATCCGCTCCCGGTCGAGCCCCGACGGCTGTCCCCCGCCGCGCCCGCTCCGGCGCGCCTTGTCCTGAAGCCAGACGCTGGTCCGGCCTCCGCCCTGTGGGCTCGCGTTCGCCATGGCGCACCTTCCTAGACATGCAATCGCCGGTCGGTCCAAGCGCCCTCAGGGGCGCGGGGCTGTGTCGATCTGCGGCTCCGCCGCGTGGGCGCGACCAGCCACAACGTACCCGCAGCCGCCCAACTACCCAGCCACCCGAGCTCTTAGGCAGCCACGGCAACCCGCTCAGCCCGCCGCAACAACACCGCGGCGACCAACCCCCCGAGCAACACCGCACCCGCCCCCACCAACTGACTCGTCTCCAGGCCGGAGGCGAACGCCTCGGTGATCTCCCGCCGCTCCGCCGCCGACCCGGCTTCCGCCAGCGCCGCCGGCAAGGACGCCGCCGCCACCGAGACCAGCGCCGCGAACCGGGAGTTCAGCACCGCGCCGAGCACCGCGACACCCAGCCCCTGCCCGAACTCCGCGAGCGTGCCGTTGACGCCCGCGCCCACCCCCGCCTTCTCCGGCGGAATCGCGCTCATGACGGCGTTGGCCATGGCCGGCATGGCGTAGGCGACACCGGCGCCCATGACGATCAGGCCGAGCAGCATGCCGCCGTAGCCGTTGCCGCCGAGGAGGGCGATCGCGGCGAGGCCGACCGCGAGGCAGGTCATGCCGACGGCGATCGTGGCCGGCGTACCGATCTTCGGCAGCAGCTTGGCGCTCACGCCGGTGAGGTTGAGGGCGACGATCGTGAGGGCGAAGGGTGCCGTGCGCAGACCCGCCTCCAGGGGGCCGTAGCCGAGGACGAACTGGAGGTGCTGGGTGAGCAGGAAGAGCGAACCGGCCATGCCGAAGGCGACGAGGATCGCGCCCGCGACGGCGCCGGTGAAGCGCTGGTTGCGGAAGAAGTGCATGTCGAGCATGGGGTACGGGATGCGCAGCTCCCACGCGGCGAAGCCGGCCAGGACGAGCAGGCCGATGGCGGCGGAGGTGAGCGTGGTCGTGGAGGTCCAGCCGTGCTCCGGGCCGGAGATGATCGCGTAGACGACGCCCGTCATACCGATCGTGGAGAGCACCGCGCCGAGCAGGTCGGGACGGTCGCCCTGGGGGTTCTTGGACTCGGGGACCATGGTCAGGACGGCCGCCAGGCCGATGACCGCCACCGGGATGTTGATGAGGAAGATCGCGCCCCACCAGAAGTGGTCGAGCATCACGCCGCCGATCAGGGGACCGGTGGCGAAACCGAGCGAGTTCACGGTGGACCAGAGGCCGATCGCCTTCACCCGCTCGGTGTCGTCGAAGATCTGGACGACCACGGCGAGGGTCGTGGTGATCAGCAGCGCGCCGCCGACGCCCATACCGGCGCGGGCCGCGATCAGCTGTGTGCTGGTGGTGGCGAGACCGGCCACGAGCGAACCGATGCCGAACAGGGCGAGCCCCGCCATCAGCAGCTTCTTGCGGCCGTAGCGGTCGGCGGCGCTGCCCGCGGTGAGCAGCAGGCCGGACTGGACGAGCGAGTACGCGTTGATCATCCACTGGATGTCGGCGGTGGACGCGTCGAGTTCGCGGGTGAGCGAGGGGATCGCGACGTTCAGCACGGTGTTGTCGAGCAGCACGGTGAGCTGGGCGAGACAGATGACGCCGAGGATCAGCCAGCGCTGCGGATGGCCGCCGTGCGGGGTCTGGGCAGGTGCCTGTTCCTGGGGGGACGTTGTCATGCTGTACACCGTAGAACATCTCCTCTACGGCGTACAACACTGTTTCTCGCCGCACGGGAAGGGGGCGCATGCGGAAGGGGCGCGTGCGGAAGGGGCGCGTGCGGAAGGGGCGCGTGCGGAAGGGGCGCGTGCGGAAGGGGCGCGTGCGGAAGGGCGGCGACCTCGGTCGCCGCCCTTACCGGTCCGGGTGCCGTCAGCTCGCCTTCTGGGTGAGGTCGTAGAAGGTGGCCGAACCGACCGTGACCTTCTTGAAGTTGGCCTCGATCCAGCTGGTGATCTGCGAGGACGTGCCGGTGCTGCTGCCTCCCATGCCGCCGCCGGAACCGCTGGAGATGAAGTAGTGGATCCTGCCGTCTTCCACGTACTTCTTGAACTGGGCCAGCGTCGGGGACGGGTCCGTGCCGTTGAAGCCGCCGATCGCCATCACCGGGTCGCCGGTGGCGAGTTGGTAGCTCGCGGCGTTCTGCGCGCCGATGGCCGCGGCCGCCCAGGTGTACTGGTCGGCGTCGGTCTCCAGCAGCTTCTTGGCCTCGGCGGTGACGTTGGCGCCGTTGAGGAGGCCGCCGGCACCGCCTCCGCCGCGCATGCCGCCGCGCTCGCCCATGGCGCCGGGGATGCCGCCCTGCTGGTTCTGTGAGTTGCCGTTGCCCTGGGAGTTGCCGTTCTGGCCGGGCATGCCGCCGCCGAAACCGCCCGTGCCGCCGCCGGGGAAGCCGTTGCCGTTGCCCTGCTGGCCCTGGGCGTTGCCGTTGCCGTTCTGCTGGTTCGGGCCGCCGCCCGGGAAGCCGCCGCCGCCCATGCCGCCGCGGCCTCCACCGGGACCGCCGCCCATCATGCTCGCGCCCGCCGGTCCCGCCGTGACGATGGAACCGGTGTGGCCCTCCTGGAGGGTGCTGAGGGTGTACGCGGTCGGGCCGGCCAGCGCGGCTGCCAGGCCCAACGACGCGGCCGCGAGGGCCAGTTGCCTACTGATCCGGCCGGCGAAGATCAGACCGAGCGCGGCGACCAGGCCGCCGATCAGGACCAGCCACTTCAGCCAGGGCAGGTAGGCGGAGGTGCGGTCGAGCAGGACGTAGCCCCAGGACGCGGCCGCCACGACGGAGGCCGCGAGGGTGAGAGAGGCCCACAGCTCGGCGCGCTTCTCCCACAGCAGACCCGCGCCCATGCCGATCACGGCCGCCATGTAGGGGGCGAGGGCGACCGTGTAGTACTGGTGGAAGATGCCCGCCATGTAGCTGAAGACGACCATGGTCATCAGCAGCGAGCCGCCCCAGACCAGGAACGCGCCCCGGGTGACGGAGGTCCTGCGGGCCTTCCGCGTCGCCCACAGGCCCGCGACCAGCAGGATCAGCGCGGCCGGGAGCAGCCAGGAGATCTGGCCGCCGATCTCGGAGTTGAACATCCGGTCCCAGCCGGTCTCGCCCCACTGGCCGGTGCCGCCCCCACCCCCGCCACCGCCGCCGACCGAGCCGGTCTCCTCGCCGTTGAGGCGGCCCAGGCCGTTGTAGCCGAAGGTCAGTTCAAGGAAGGAGTTGTTCTGCGAACCGCCGATGTAGGGGCGGGAGGAGGCGGGCCACAGTTCGACGATCGCCACCCACCAGCCGCCGGAGACCACCAACGCGAGGGTGGCCGCGGCCAGTTGACCGAAGCGCTTCTTCACGGAAACCGGCGCGCAGACCGCGTACACGATCGCCAGCGGCGGCAGGATCAGGAAGGCCTGGAGCGTCTTGGCGAGGAACGCGAAGCCGATCGCGACACCGGCCCACACCAGCCACTTCGTCCGGCCGTCCTCCAGGGCCCGGACGACGAGGTAGCAGGCCAGCGCCATCAGCAGCGCCAGCATCGCGTCCGGGTTGTTGAACCGGAACATCAGCGCCGCGACCGGGGTGAGGGCGAGGGTCACGCCCGCGATCAGGCCGGCCACGGGGCTGAACCGGCGCCGTACCGCCGCGTAGACCACGGCCACCGTGCCGACGCCCATCAGGACCTCGGGGACCAGGATCGCCCACGAGTTCAGGCCGAAGATCCTGACCGACAGTTCCATCGGCCACAGGGAGGCCGGGGGCTTGTCGACGGTGATGGCGTTGCTCGCGTCCAGCGAGCCGAAGAAGAACGCCTTCCAGGACTGGCTGCCCGCCTGGACGGCCGCCGAGTAGAAGGAGTTGGCGTATCCGGAGGCGCTCAGGTTGTAGAGGTAGAGGAGGGCGGTGGCCAGGAGCAGCCCGAGGACCGCGGGGCGCGCCCAGCGGGGGTCCTCGGGGCGGCCCCGCCAGAGTCTGCGGAGGAAGGGCTGCCGGGGTTCACCGGAGTCGGGGGCCGTGGGGGCCGTGGGGGCCGGTGGGGTCTTCGGTGCCTGGGCGGCCGTATCCGTATGGGCAACGGCCGTATCCGCACCGGTTGTCGACGTGTGGATGGTCATCGGGAGTCAGTCCCTCGGGTCGGTGTCGGTGTCGGCTGTGCCGTGGCGTACGGGTGGGCCGTCGGACGCTGGGGCAGGGGTGCGTGCGGCACCGTCGGGTACGTCGGCGAGGCCGGGTGGTGCGAGGCGACCACCGTGGGCGTTGTGCGCGCTGTGGCCCCCGTGTCGCCGTCCTCGCGGCGGTCCGGGAAGACCCAGGCGCGGAAGAGCAGGAAGCGCAGGACCGTGGCGGCCAGGTTGGCGGCGATCAGTACCGCCAGTTCGGTGGAGTGCGCCGGGTCGGGGGTCGCCGCGTTCAGGGCGGCCAGGGAGCCGCTGGTCAGCGCGAGGCCGATGCCGAAGACGACCAGGCCCTGCGCCTGGTGGCGGACGGCACCGCCCCGCCCGCGCACCCCGAAGGTCAGCCGCCGGTTTGCCGCCGTGTTCGCGACCGCCGAGACCAGCAGCGCCAGCGCGTTGGCGAGCTGCGAGCCGCCGAACTGCCGGAAGACGCTGTACAGCAGCAGATAGAAGAGGGTCGACAGCCCGCCGACGACACAGAACCCGACGAGCTGGCGGGCCAGGCCCTTCGGTACGTCCTTGATCTCGCGGTCGCGCGGATCGTCGCCGAAGGGCCGGGCGAGCCGGTCCAGCGGCAGCGAACCGCCGGCCAGCGCCTTGCCCACCCGCCACACGCCCTTGAGGTCGTCGGTCGCCGTCCGCACGATGTGGACGGTGGAGTCCGGGTCGTCGACCCAGTCGACGGGCACTTCGTGGATACGCAGTCCCGCGCGCTCGGCGAGCACCAGCATCTCGGTGTCGAAGAACCAGCCGGTGTCCTCCACCAGCGGCAGCAGCAGCTGGGCGACATCGCGGCGGATGGCCTTGAAGCCGCACTGCGCGTCGGAGAAGCGGGCCTGGAGGGAGCCGCGCAGGATGAGGTTGTAGGCCCGGCTGATGAACTCCCGCTTCGGCCCGCGCACCACCCGGGAGCTACGGGCGAGCCGGGAGCCGATCGCCAGGTCGGAGTGGCCCGAGATCAGCGGGGCGACCAGCGGGAGCAGGGCGTTGAGGTCGGTGGACAGGTCCACGTCCATGTAGGCGAGGACCGGGGCGTCCGAGGCGGACCAGACGGTCCTGAGCGCCCGGCCCCGGCCCTTCTGCTCCAGCCGGAAGGCCCGCACCTCCGGGATCTCCGCCTCCAGCCGCCGGGACACCTGGGGGGTGGTGTCCGTCGACGCGTTGTCCGCGATCGTGATGCGGAACGCGTAGGGGAACGTGCGCCTGAGATGGTCGTGCAGTCTCAGCACACACGGCTGGAGGTCCTTCTCCTCGTTGTAGACGGGGATCACTACGTCCAGGACAGGCGTACCGGCGTCGCCGGCCGGGAGGTGCTCCCGCGCCGGCAGGGTGCCGGGAGAAGAATCGGTTCGCATGCGAACGACTCTGCTCAAGCCCCCTGTTGCACCCATATGGCGGCGCTGTGCTGTGCCTGTGAGTGCGGTTGCCAGTTGGTTTCGGGCGCCGGACGGGGCGTCACGGGGCCCACCGCGGGCAGGTGGAGCGTGAAGACGGTCCGCCCGGGAACGCTGTCCACGGTCACGGCACCGCCGTGCGCGGTCGCCACGGCCTGCACGATCGCCAGGCCCAGACCGGTCGAGCCGGTGGCCCGGGAACGCGCCGAGTCGCCGCGCGCGAACCGTTCGAAGACATGCGGGAGCAGGTCCTCCGGGATGCCCTGGCCGTTGTCCTCGACGTCCACGCACATCCAGGGGCCGCGCCGCTGCACGCGCGCGGTGACCGTCGTCCCCGGCGGGGTGTGTTTGCGGGCGTTGCCCAGCAGGTTGATCAGCACCTGCTGAAGGCGGGCCGCGTCCCCGGAGACGAGCGCCGGTTCGTCGGGCAGGTCCAGGCGCCAGGTGTGCTCCATGCCGGCCGCGCGGGCGTCGCTGATGGTGTCCACGACGAGCGGGACGAGGTCCGTCTGCTCGAACTGGAGGGGCCGTCCGGCGTCGAGACGGGCGAGCAGCAGGAGATCCTCGACGAGCAGGCTCATCCGGCCCGCCTCGGACTCGATACGGCCGAGGGAGTGCCGGGTGTCGGGGCCGACCTCCTCCCTGCCGCGTCTGGTGAGTTCGGCGTAGCCGCGGATGGACGCGAGCGGGGTGCGCAGCTCATGGCTGGCGTCCGCGACGAACTGCCGTACCCGCATCTCGCTCTGCTGCCGCGCGTGCAGCGCGCCGTGGACGTGGTCCAGCATCCGGTTGAGCGCGGCCCCGACCTGACCGACCTCGGTGTGCGGATCGCACTCCGCCTCGGGCACGCGCTCGCTGAGGTTCACCTCGCCGGTGTGCAAGGTGAGTTCGGAGACCCGGGTGGCGGTCGCGGCGACCTTGCGCAGCGGCCGGGTGGCGACGCCGACGAGGACGTATCCGGCGATGACGGCGGCGCCGAGACCGGCGGCGGTGACGCTGAGTTCGACGAGGACGAGGGTGTTGACGGTGCTGTCGACCGTGGCGGTCGGGAGGGCGACGTAGTAGGCGGAGCCGTCGTTGCCCTGCACGTACATCACGAGGTAGTCGCCGAGGCCGGGGATGGTCACGGTGTGCTTGCCGGTCGTGGGCACGTCGGCGAACACGTCCCGCTGTTCCTTGCTCAGCGGTGTGGCCGACATCCGCTGCCGGGTGTCGTCGGACGCCTGCTCGGCGACGACCGCCTTGGAGATCGTGCCGTCGGCGCCGACCTTCGCGGCGACCGTCTTCAGCTGGGTCGGGCCGTAGGTGACGAAGGCGTCGAGGCGGTCCTGGACGGTGTCGGGCTTGTCGGCCGCGGTGTCGTTCGTGCTGGTGCCCGCCGTGTCATCCGTCTTGTCGTCCTCCCTGGCGAACGGAGGTCCCGACAGACGCTTCCCGGCGTCGAAGACCTGGTCACCGAGCTGGTCGTACAGATGGGACCGCAGGGCCAGGGTCGTCACCGTGCCGATCACCGCGCACACCACGGCGATCAGCACCACCGACGCGACGACGAGCCGGGCCCGCAGGGTGCGGGGCTTGCCCGGACGCTGCTGCGCACGCGGCCGTCGTCGTCCGCTCATGAGGCCGCGGGCTTGATCAGGTAACCGGCACCGCGCCGGGTGTGGATCATCGGCTCCCGCCCCGCGTCGATCTTGCGCCGGAGGTAGGAGATGTAGAGCTCGACCACATTGGCCTGGCCGCCGAAGTCGTAGGACCACACACGGTCCAGGATCTGCGCCTTGCTGAGCACGCGCCGCGGGTTGCGCATCAGGAAGCGCAGCAGCTCGAACTCGGTGGCGGTGAGGTGGATGTTCTCCCCGGCCCGCGAGACCTCGTGGCTGTCCTCGTCGAGGGTGAGGTCACCGACGACCAGCACCGAGTCGGACCGGCGGTCGGCCGCGCCGGAGCGGCGGATCAGCCCGCGCAGCCGCGCGACGACCTCTTCGAGGCTGAACGGCTTGGTGACGTAGTCGTCGCCGCCCGCGGTCAGGCCCGCGATCCGGTCCTCCACGGCGTCCTTCGCCGTCAGGAACAGCACCGGCACGTCCGGCAGCTCACGCCGCAGCCGCCCCAGGACGGCCAGCCCGTCCATGTCCGGCAGCATCATGTCGAGGACGACGGCGTCGGGCCGGAAGTCACGGGCGGTCTGCAGGGCGCCCGTGCCGTCGCCGGCACTACGGATCTGCCAGCCCTCGTAGCGCAGGGCCATGGACAGCAGTTCGGTGATCGACAGTTCGTCGTCCACCACAAGCACGCGGACGGGGCTCCCGTCCGGCCTCAGCAGTTCGGTGCGCCCCTGGGGCGAGGTCGTGGTCATGCTGGACACACTGTCGGGGCCGCCTGAGAACACCCTTTCGGCAATCTGTGATTTCCCTGAGAAACGCACAGGGAGCTCTCAGGCAATCCCTGGGAACGGCTGTCCCTGCCGGACGCCTAACCCTTGTCCCTACCCTTGACCCTTGTCCTTCGCGGCGGTGGGCGCGAAGTGGACCGGGATGTACAGGTCGTACAGGCGGTCGTTCGTGGCCGTGAAGTCCGCCCGGGTGACGACCGCGCACCGCACGGTCACATCACACGTGACCCCGTCCGCGATCTCGGGCCGCACGTGCTCCAGCGTCGTACTGAACTTGCCGCCCTTCTCGTACGGCAGCGTGATCCCGGGCGTGCCGGTGCCGGTGTCGGTGATCCGGCGCGAGGAGCCGTCCTGGTTCTCCCGGCCGGGCAGACACGGACCGGGCAGGCTCTTGTACGTCGTGGGATCGCCTACGACGACACCCTCCGGGATCGCGCAGAACGCGAGGAAGATGCCCTGCGCCCGGTTGTACCCGGCGCCCTTGACCGCGACCGTGCCGCCCGAGGCGGGCAGGACGGTCGGGCCGGCCTTGAGCCGCAGGTGGAACGTGTCTCCGGCGGCCGTGGTCACCGCACGGTGATCCTTGCCGGCGAACGACACGGCGGTGGAGGTACCGGCCAGGGGCAGCACCGCGACGAGCGCGGCGGCCGCGGCGACGGCGATGGTGGAGGGCTTGGAGGGTTTGGGGGGTTTCATGAGACGGAGGCCGTCCTCTCAGGCATGCGTTCTTCATGAACGCCGTTGATCACCATGCCTAGAACACGACTGATCAGTAGGCAACATTGGCCGTATTCCTTCACGTCTGTCCCGCCGCATCGGCACAGCCGTTCTGATGTGACGGGCTCGGATGTCACATACGCAGGGGCCGGACCGTCCCAGTGGTGAGAGCCGGTTCAGGGAACGGGACATATCGGCGCCGGGACGGATCGGGACCGGGTCGGATCGGGCCGGGACCGAGGAAGTCGGATCGGGCCGGGACCGAGGAAGCACGTCAGGAAGGTGAGCGGCATGCGGGTGTTCGTGGCGGGCGGGACGGGAGTCCTCGGGCGACGGCTGGTACCGCGGCTCGTGGCCAGGGGGCACCAGGTGACGGCCACGACGACAAGCGCGGCCAAGCTGGGCCTGCTGGAGCGACTGGGCGCCGAGGGCGTCGTCATGGACGGGCTGGACGCGATGTCGGTCGGCGAGGCGGTGGCCCAGGCCCGGCCGGACACGCTCGTGCACCAGATGACCGCGATCTCCGTGACGCACGCGGGCAAGCCCGACATGAAGCACATGGACCGCTGGTTCGCGACCACCATCCGGCTGCGCACCGAGGGCACGGACCACCTGCTCGCCGCCGCCGAGGCGACCGGCGTACGGCACGTCGTCGCCCAGAGCTACGGCGGCTGGAACGGCCTGCGCGAGGGCGGCTGGGTGAAGACCGAACAGGACCCCCTGGACCCGTACACCGGGACGGTGGCCCAGTCCGGCATGGCCGCCATCCGCCACGTCGAGGACTCCGTGGTCGCCGTCGGCGGCGCGGTGCTGCGCTACGGCTGGTTCTACGGCCCGGACGCCATGGACGACCTGACCGAGCCCCTGCGCAAGCGGCAGTTCCCGGTCGTCGGCGGCGGTGCCGGGCACTGCTCGTGGGTGCACCTGGACGACGCCACCGACGCCACCGTCCTGGCCGTGGATCAGCGGGCCCGGGGCGTCTTCAACATCGTCGACGACGATCCGGCCCCGGCCCGCGAGTGGCTGCCGCACCTGGCCGCGTGCGCGGGGGCGAAACGGCCGATGCGCGTGCCCACCTGGTTGGCCCGGCCCCTCGCCGGGGAGGTCGCCGTACGGATGATGACCGAGGGCCGCGGCTTCTCCAACACCAAGGCCAAGCGGGAACTGGGCTGGCAGCCCCACCATCCGTCCTGGCGCCGGGGGTTCGAGGAGGAGCTGGTGGGGCGGGGGTGATGCGGGGGCGCCGGCAGGTGATTCGCGGTACGGCGACGAGGGCCGTGAGCTGGGGTGCGCGGGCCGGGGGAGCGTAGGCCGAGTGGGCACGCGCGGAGCGGGAGAAGAGGCGGGCAGGCGTGGCGCGGAACCGAGGAGAGGAAGCAGACGTGACGCGGGACGGGGACCGGGGCCGGGAGCGAGCCGGGGTCGGGCGGAAGCGAGGAGGGGTCGACGTGGCGCGGGATCGAGAGCCGGCCGACGTGACACAGGGCGGCCGGGAACGAGGAGGAGTCGGCGTGAGCCGTACCGAGGAGTTCGAGGAGCTGCGGCCGCTGCTCTTCGCGATCGCCTACCGCATCCTCGGCAGCGTGAGCGAGGCCGAGGACGCCGTCCAGGAGACCTGGCTGCGCTACGAGACCACCCCCACCCAGCCCGTCTCCCCCAAGGCCTTCCTCTCGGCGGTGGTCACCCGCGTCTCGATCGACGTACTGCGCTCGGCCCGCGTACGCCGTGAGCAGTACGTCGGTCCGTGGTTCCCCGAGCCGCTGCTGAACGACCCCTACCAGGACCCGGAGCGCTCGGCGGAACTGGCCGACTCCCTGTCCATGGCCGCCCTGGTGCTGCTGGAGCGGCTCAGCCCGCTCGAACGGGCGGTCTTCGTGCTCCGGGAGGTGTTCGGGTTCGGCTTCCCCGAGATCGCGTCCGCCGTGGGGCGCTCGGAGGCCGCGTGCCGTCAGCTCGCCGTGCGGGCGCGCCGCCACATGGACGAGGGCCGCCCTCGTTTCGAGGCCGACCGCAAGGAACGCGAGCAACTCGCCGAGCGCTTCTTCGACGCCTTCCGGGAGGGCGACGTCGACGGCCTGCGCGAACTCCTCGCCGCCGACGTCCACATGGTCGGCGACGGTGGCGGCAAGGCACCCCAGTGGGCCAACGAGATCATCGGCGCCCCCAAGGTCTCCCGCCTCCTCGCCGCGATGCTCTCCGCGCTCACCGACGTCGGCGTCACGGTCGAACCCCACTCGGTCAACGGCCAACCGGGCGCCCTCTTCCGCGACCGGGACGGCAAGATCCTCAACACCCTTGCCCTCGACATCGCCGACGGCCGCATCCAGACCATCCGCTCCGTCATCAACCCCGACAAGCTGACCCACGTGGGCCCGGTGGCCGACGCCTGGGCGGTAACCCGTGAGGCCCAACGCGCCCGCCGGGCGCAGATCACCGAGGGGGGTGGCTGAGGACCGGCGACGGCCGGGGCGGGGAGGGCCCGGGTCGGGCCGGGCAGGACGGGTTCGGGTCGGTCCGGGTCGGGGCTGGTCCGGTCCGGTCCGGTCCGGTCCGGTCCGGACAGCGTCAGTCCGGTCGGATCGGTCCGGGCAGGGCCCCGGGTCGGTCGACGGCGGTCGGTCCCGAGCGGGTCGGTCCCCGCCTCACCCGAATACCTACCTGCCCCCGCCCTCGTCCCTGGGCGACCACTTCAATCGCCGGGCAACTGTCCTCACCTCAGGGGCGCGGGGAACTGCGCGACCAGTCACGATGGGCCCGCAGCCGCCTACGACCGCACGCGGCACCCCCGATGGCGCCAAGCCCCGTCCTCTCGGACCTACGACAACCCTGGCACCCTCAGGGGCGCGGGGAACTGCCTGTTCATGCCCACGTCCAGCCCAGGCCCACGTCCACACCACGGTCGGCCGCCCCCTCCCCACCCCCTCAGAACAATCCGTCCTGCACCCCCACCACCCGCCTGAACTCCCGCACGGGAAAGGTCACTTCACCCCCGCTCACCGCACCCCCGCTCGTTCCACCCCCGGAGGGAACCAGCTCCCACCCCCTCATCAACCGCGTGTCGAGCACGACCACCCCGCTCACCGTCTCCAGATGCAGGTCGGGCCCCGCGGCCGCCACCAGCCGACCGCTCACCGCGCCGCCGGCGACGAGTTCACCCACATCCCCCACGGCGGCCGGCAACCCCGAGAGCCCGAACGCCCGGACGTGGTCGACGGGTTGGCACGGCGCCGGCGCGAGCGACTCCGGCCATCCGCCGAGAGCCGTGGCCCGGGTGTGCAACTCCCTGATCTCGGCGGCCCGTTCCGCCTCCGACCCCGGCAACTCGGACCGCACCGCCCGCTTCTCGACGTACGGGATCCGATCAGGCACCCCGAGGGCGGCCCGCAGCAACTCCTCGGTGCGCCGCGCGGCCATCAGCGGCCCGGTACCCAGCCAGCTGAAGCAGACCGCTCCCTGTTCGAGCAGCCGGGCCGAGCCCCGCTCTTCGGCGGTGATCCCGACCTTGACCATGCCGGGCCCGAACCACGCCAGGTACACCCGGTAGGGCCGCGGATCGTCCGCGATGGTGTCGGCGGCGACCGAGTGCGCCCGGTCCAGCCGCGCGCACTCCTCGCACCGAGCTCCCGTACTCCGCCCCGAGACGCCCGCCCGCGCCGGACAGGGATGCCCCCGTGCCCCCACACATGTCCGCGCGCCCCCTTCCGCGACCCCGAAGGCCACCTGTTTACCCCAGGTCAGCGCACTGCGCCGCCCGCCGTCCCACGCCAGCACGGGACCGTCCGCCGCCCACCGCAGCCCCGAGCACTTCCATGCCTGTGCCATCCCTCACGAGAGTAGAGGCCACCACTGACAACGGGCTCCGAGCAACCGGCGGAGCGGGACTCACCCCCCGGTACGAGCCGCCGCCGGCTCCGCGTCCCCCACCGCGGACACAGCGGGCAAGACCTCGGACACCGCCCCCGCCCTCCGGGCCCCCCGCCCCGCCAACCGGCATCCCACGCACTCCGGATGCCCGGCCCGCGCTCCGGAGTCCCGCACTCCCATCCCCCACTCCGCCCGAGGCCGGCGCCCCGGCGGCTTTCCCCAGCCGGTGAGATGCAGGGCCCAGGTGACGAGGACGCTCACCACCACGATCGCGAGCCCGACCGCCAGGACGGGCACCGACACCATGCACACCCCCAGCCCCACCACCGAGGTCCCTGCGGTCGCGATCCCGAAACCGGTCCACCCGGCGACGGTGTGCCCCTCGTCATACTGGTGTGCACTCACTGAGCCTCCCCAGACCAGATGCCTCACTGTCTAAGAAATTTAGCCCATAAATCTCTCACGCGCTAAGAGAAACCAGGAATCCGATGCACGCCAAGCCGCGCCCCACCGCCACTGAGGCCGAAGCGCTGTCGGCGATGGACTTCTTCATCGCCACCGCCCACCTCGGCCAACAGGAGATGTCCCAGCGGCTGGGCCTGAACGTCACCGACCTGCTCTGCTTCGCCTGCGTCATCAAGGCGGCCGAGGAGGGCGAGGAACTGCTCACCGCCGGTGACCTCGCCGAGCACGCCCACGTCACCACCGGCGCCGTGACCGGCATCCTCAACCGCCTCGAACGCGCCGGCTTCGTCACCCGCGTCCCCGACCCCACCGACCGCCGCCGCGTCCGCGTCGCCGCCCGACCCGACGCGCTGACCCGCGTCTACGCCCTTTACGGCCCCTACTACGACCGCCTCAACGCCCTGTTCGCCGACTACTCCCCCGACGAGATCGCCGTACTCCACGACTGGTTCACCCGTTCGACCACCCTCGCCCTCGACTACATCGAGGAACTCCGCACCCAGGACGCCGAGGAGACGACCCCGGACGGCGGGGCGAGCGACGGCAAGTAGCGGGCCCCGGCGGCCGGATACGCCCCGGACCTGCGACAGTGTCCCGATGCTCCTGGATCCCGAGAACACCCTGTTCGTACGCGGCACGGCCACCGGCCCTCCCGTACTCCTGCTGTCCGAAGCCCCCGTCCACGACGCGCTGCCGGTACTCCCGCCCATGACCGCGCAGGACGGGTCGGTGCCCGTGTGCGAGGGCTGGCGGATAGCGCCGAAGCTCACCGTGTGCGTGGTGGACGGCCCGGGGGAGGCCGGCCTGATGATCCCCGCGCTGATGGCCCCCGTCCTCGGCGCGGACGGCGAGGGGGGCAAGAGCGACGACGTTCCCGGAGTGGCCATGTCCGCGTGGCGCGCCGACGCCGAACGGGCGGGCGGCGCGGTGGTGTTGTCCCTGGACCGGCTCCCCGAAGCGATCGACTGGTACGACCTGCTGGGCGCGGACACGACGCGCGGAGGCTTCGTACGCCTCCTGGGCTGAGCCGTACGCTGAGCCGTACACCGACAGCCCGCCCCTTCATGGTGGAGCTGGCCCTACCCCCACTTCGGGAGGCCACTCCATCGTTCCCGCCGACGGACGACGGCATCGTTTGACCCAGCCGAATCCCACTGATCCGCGCTGAAGCCCGGCTGATGCCCGGCTGAAGCCCGGTCGGTGTCGACTGAGGCCGACATAGCGAGTCCAGGAGACCCGCGCCCCGTCCCCGGAAGGGAAACCGCCATGGAGTCGCTGCTCGCACCGCAGCCGGAGAGCACCCCCGCGACCCCGGGCCCCCTCTCCTCCTTCGTCCGCTTCGTGGTGTGCGGCGGCGGTGTCGGACTCCTGGCCGGCCTCGCCGTACCGCTGCTGGCCCTGACGATGCCCTGGGCGATCGCGAACGCGGCGATCACCGTCGCGTCCACCCTCCTGTGCACCGAGCTGCACGCCCTCTTCACCTTCGGCACGGGCCGCCGCCCCGGCTGGCGCCGCCACCTCCAGTCCGCGGGCTCGGCGACGGCCGCCTACGTGATGACCTGCGCCGCGATGTTCCTTCTCCACACGGTGCAGTCGTCCCCCTCCCTGCTCCGGGAGCAGGCCGTGTACCTCACCGCATCCGGCCTGGCCGGCGTCGGCCGCTTCCTGGTCCTGCGCCTGTTCGTCTTCACGACCGACCACCACCGCAGGCCGACGACCACCGGACCGAAGAAGACCACCGACGACTGGAACCTTCCGTTTGTAAGGACAGAGGCGTTCGCCGGATAACCCCCCATTGCCCAACTAACGTGCTGACGATTGACAACTGCTCATGTGAGTGTGCACGCCGTGCACGAGGGGGGATTCCTTCACATGCGGAACGGACAGAGCACGCAGCGAGCCAAGAGACCCGGCGGGCCCCGGAAGAAGCGCGCGACACCGGCGCGACTGACCCTCGCCCTGCTCGCCGCGACCGGCATGGCGCTCGCCACACCGAGCCCCGCCCAGGCCACCACCACGGTCGACATCCCGGCACCCACACCCGACGGCGTCTCGGCGACTGTGAAGTTCTACGACACGGTCGTCCCGAAGCCCTACACCCCGGACCCCGCCGCCTACTTCGGCGACCGCAAGTGCCTGAACACCTACCACGACTACGACCCCACCCCGGGCTGCGGCGGCTTCAAACTCGCCGTCACGCTCCACAACGTCCGCGACCAGCCCGGCTACCTCGCGGGTCTGAGCAGCACGGACTACTGGTTCAAGGCCCACGCCGACACCGCCCGCACCTTCGGCTGCCTCCGCCCCGACGGCACCTTCGACCACAGCACGGCGTTCGTGGTCCGCACCACCCAGCAGGAACTCCTCCGCACCTACTACTACGCCGAGGCCAACTGGGTCCTCCACGAACACCGCCAGTCCCCCACCCGCGACGCGGGCCCCCACTTCTACATGAACTTCCCCGCCGTCACAGTGGACTGCCCCACCGGCATGACCCCCACCCAGTACGGCCTGAAGGTCTCCGACGTCCGCGTCACCATCACCGACGACAACGTCTTCGGCCATACGACATGGAGCACACCCGGCCCGTTCTACGGCTAGCCGCGCGGCCTCAGCGCAGAGCCGCCGCGAAGACCTCACGGTGGGCCACGGTGAAGGCCCGTTCGCGCTCGGACCAGTCGATGCGCTCGACCGTCCGCCGCCGAGCACCGGCGTCATCGGCCCCCGTGAGGCGGCTCCGCCACCAACGGGCGTTGCGCTCCTGCCGGTCGACCAGGGCATCGACCAGACCGGCACGGGAGACGGCGTCGAGCCCGTAGGCATCGGCGAGAAGCCGAACCTGCGCGGCTTGGCGCCCCACGCCGGACACCGCACCCTCGGACACTCCGGCGTACTTGGAGGAAACGCACCACGTCCAGGCCATATAGCCGAGATCCTCAAGCGGTTCTCCCGGCGCGGCGGTGTCGAAATCGATCAGACCGACCGGCACGAGCCCACCCCCCGAAGCCGAGAAGACCGCATTGTTGGGCCCCGGGTCGTTGTGACAGATCACCGAATGCCGCCCGACCAGCCCACAGTCACGCGTGGCGTCATGAAAAGCACGGAGCAAGGCCCCCGCAGCGGCGACCTGCCGATCACTCCACCGCCGAAACCGCGCGGGCACCCAGCCGGGAACGTAACTGAACACATCACGGCCGAGCCCATCGCTCCCCAGATGACGCGGGGCCCCGGCGAACCCCCGCCGCTCAAGATGCCCCAACAACTCCGCGACAAACGAGGACGCCTCTGTGACAGGCCGCCGCACGGTATCCCCCACCCGCACCACCCCCGAAGTGACCCGCCCTCCGACCAGCGGCACCTCACCCGCCGCACTGGGGACGCGTGGCTCGACATTCTCGGTCACAGCTGTGCTCCCCCGAAACGCCAGAAGCCCCGGAGTGATCCGGGGCTTCTGTTCTGTGTGCACTCGGCAGGATTCGAACCTGCAACCTTCTGATCCGTAGTCAGATGCTCTATCCGTTAAGCTACGAGTGCTTGTGTTCTGTTTTTCTGTCTTCGCTTCTTGCCCGTCCGGGCCGCTCGCGGCGACAGGAAGAACATTACATGACTGCCGCCGTCATGTGAAATCCGTTTGCCATACCCCTTGTGACCTGCGGAAACGTTGGTTTGGAGGGGGTACGACGAAGCCCCGGTCCGTGGGACCGGGGCTTCGTGATCAGGTGCGGAGGCGGAGGGATTTGAACCCTCGATGGGATTGAAGTCCCAAACCGCATTAGCAGTGCGGCGCCATAGACCGGACTAGGCGACGCCTCCCGCACAGCCGCCCGCGCGAGCGCGAGTGGTGCGTGCAGATGATGACACAGTCGAGCGCGGTGTCACCAATCGCCTCCCACGGTACTAGGCAGGCGGCCCGCAGGGCAAAGCGCTTGTCGGCGCCTTCGCCGGCCCCCGCGGCGCGGTGCGCAACGTCCGTCGGGCCACGGCGTTAGTCAGGTCATGTCACACGTCACCTCACGCACCGCCCCGCACGCCACCTCACAGGTCATGTCGCGGGTCACCCGACTCCTCCTCCTCGCCGGATCCGTCGGATCCGTCGTCGCCGGGTCCGTGGTCCCCGCCGTCCCCGCCGTCGCCGTCTCACCCCTCGCACCCCTCGCACCCCCGCCCGTCCGCGACGAGGACCGGGCGGTGGTCGGGGGCGATCACCTCACCGTCACCGTGCGGAACGCGGGGGGTGGTGCGGACGGACGGTTCGAGCTGGACTGTCATCCCGCCGAGGGCAGTCACCCCGACGCCGGCGGCGCCTGTGCCGTCCTGGACCGGAACACCCGGTGGGGGAAGGACGGCCTCGCGCCGGTGCCGAAGGGGACCGTGTGCACCATGCAGTACGGCGGCCCGGCCACCGCGCACGTCACCGGGACCTGGGCCGGGCGACCGGTCGACGCGCGCTTCGACCGCAGCAACGGCTGTGAGATCGGCCGGTGGGACCGGCTCGTGCCACTGCTGCCCCGGCTGGGCGGGTAGCCCCTCCCCCGCACCAGGGTCCCTGCCGCACCGGGGCATCTGCCCCCAGAGCCCGCCGGACCGGGCCCCACCCGCTCGGTAACCCCCGCGACAGGCCCCACCCGCGCCCCCACTCTCGCCCCACCCGCGCCTCCGACCCCCGTCACCCGCATTTCGGGGCGGAATCCCCGATGCCGTAAAGGGGGGTGAAGGGCTCCCGATGCCATGACATGCGGTCACACGTTCTACGTCACTTCGTCGTGCGACCTCCCTCTCATCCGGCGTCGCGAGCGCAACCGCTGCCTTTAGACTCCCTCGCGTGACACGTCGCGGGCAGGTTGGCAAGATGGCCCGAGCGGTCGGCAAGGTGCGGTAACAGGGAGGAAGCGTCTCGTGAGCAGCAGGCCATCCCGAGGCGCTGCTCGCCTCGCAGCCATACTGGACGCGCTTCCCGATGCGTTGGTGCTGGTCAACGCCAATGGGACCGTGGTCAACGCGAACACCATCGCGCTGGAGGCCTTCGAGGCCCCGGGGACGGCTCTGGTGGGGCGGGGGCTGCTCGATCTGCTGCCGCAGTTCGACTCCAAGCTCATCCCCGGCTCGATGCGGCGCCCCGACCACATGGACCCGCGCGGCCGGACCAAGCCGACCCGGATGGTCGCGCGGCGGACGGACGGGACCGAGTTCCCGGTCGAGGTCACCAGCGCGAATCTGGAGAACGGGCAACAGGCCTACGACAGCTACGGCTACAGCGGCGACGAACTGCTGATGCTCGTCGTACGGGATCTGACCGGGACCGTGGACACCGAGGCCGAACTGGCCCGTTCGCAGCGGCAGACCGAGATGATCCTGCGGGCGGCCTCCGAGGGCGTCGTGGGGACGGACACCGACGGGCGGATCGTCCTCGTCAACCCGGCCGCCGCCCAGATACTGGGTTACCGGGCCAGCGATCTCGGCGGGCGGGAGCTGCACGATCTGGTGCTGCACTCGCGAGCCGACGGGACTCCCTTCGCGTACGAGGAGTCGCCGCTCGCCGACACCCTGCGCTCCGGGCGCAAGCACCGGGTGCGCGGGCAGGTGCTGTGGTCGAAGAAGGGCGAGAAGGTCCCGGTCGACCTGACGACCGCGCCCGTCCGCGACGGCGACCAGCTCGTCGGCGCCGTGCTGACCTTCACCGACCGGCGGCCGTACGACGCGCTCGCCGAGGAGAAGGAGACGGTCGAGAAGCGGCACGCCGATGAGCTGGAACGGCTCTCCGAGGAGCACGCCTCCGAACTCACCGCGCTGCGCCAGAAGCACGTGACCGAGCTGGAGGACCTCCAGGAGCAGCACGAGGAGGAAATCGCCGCGGGCGAGGACCGGTACGCCGCGCTCGGCGAGCGCGAGAAGGACCGCTACGAGGCCCTGTCGGGGCGGTACGAGCAGCTCCTCACCCTGCTCGGGCAGTCGCTGCGCGGCCCCCTCGACGAACTGCGCCGCGAACTGTCCGCGCTGGCCGCCGACGACGCCGGGCAGCTGTGGCCCGAGGCGAACCAGGTCCTGCACCACCTGTCCGCCGGCTACTCGCGGATCACCACCCTCATCGACAACGTCCTCGGCTACCAGCGGATCGACAACGGCACCGCCGGCATCACGCGCACCAAAGTGATGCTCGACGCGGTCGTCGCGGCGGGCGTCGACGGAGCCGTGGAGCTGATCGGGCCCGGCCGGGTGCAGTTCGCCGTGCACGCCCCGCCGATCGAGGCCGAGGTCGACCCGCGGCTGCTGGCCACCGCCCTCGCGCACTTGGTCGCGGACGTCGCCGGCGTCGACGCGACCGGCAACGCGCCCGTCTCGGCGGGCGGTTACATGGACAACACGGTCGTCGTGGCGGCGGCGCAGCGCGGTGAGGTCGTACGCATCGAGGTGCGCGGGCCGTACGCCGGCGGGGACCCGGTGCACGAACCGATCGTGCGCGGGATCGTGCGCGCCCACGGTGGTGTGCTGCAGACACATGAAGTGCCGGGCATGAGTGGGAGTGCCTACGTCCTCGAAGTGCCCATCGGTGGTGGGGCCGGAGCTGTCGCGGCCCCCGGACCGGCGGCGCTGGAGGCGGCCGGCGGCCAGAGCGCGCCTCCCGCGCAGCAAGCAGCACAGCCCGGGCAGCCTGTGTCGTCCGAGCAGGCCGGTGGCGGTCGGCGGCGGGCCCGGCGGTCCTCCACGGACGCCTTCCTCGACGCCGAACAGGCCGAGCACGGCGACGGCGAGGGTGCCGAGGCGGATCCCGCGGCACCGACCGGGCGGCGCAGGCGGCGGGCCGCCGCGCAGGTGGAGCGGGCCGTTCCGGCCCAGGCCGCGGGAGAGGGCGGCGACGGCTCCGGCGGTACCGGACGGCGCCGTGGTCGGCCTGCCGAGGACGCGGCCGGCGCGGGTGTCACCGGTGAGGGCGGCGACGCGGGTGCCGGTGTCTCGGAGGGCGCCGTCGTCACGGCCGCCGAGCACGCGGCCGGGACCGCGGCCGTCGGATCCGGGCTGGGCGGGACGGTGCCGCCGCAGGGCGTGCCCGCGCCCGGCGGACGGCAGGCCCGGAACGACGGCGGCGAGCAGCACGCGCTGCCGCCGGCCCTGCCCGCGGTGGCCTCCGGCGATCCCGCGCAGGGACAGGGCGGCGGCCCCGACGGCTCCGCCGGTGATCCTCAGCAGCCGACCGGACGGCGCCGGCGTGCGCTGGCCGCCGCCTCGGAGCGCGCCGCCGCGCAGGAGGCGGGCCCCCGTGCGGTGTTCGCCCTGCCGCCGGCCGCGGCGGACCGGCCGGACGTGAACGTGGGCCAGGCGGTGCAGGCGCAGGTTCCGGGGCAGGTGCAGGCTCCAGGGCAGCAGGCACAGGTTCCGGGGCAGGCGCAGATGCCCGGACAAGCACAGATGCCTGGGCAGGCGCAGGTTCCGGCGCAGGCCGGGGTTCCGGTCCAGGTGCCCGGGCAGGGTGGTTGCGAGGACGGGCTCGTCGACGACGGGCGGCACGATGCCGTGCCGTCCAGCCAGGCCGACGACCACACCCCGCCGCAGCCGCATCCCACCAACGCGCCCACGGGCCGGCGTCGCCGGGCCGTCGGCCAGCGGGCGGAGACGGAGGCCGCCGGCGCGCCCGCGCAGGAGATTCCGGCGCAGGGTACGGCCGGGCAGCCCGCCGGTGCGGTGCCCGTCCAGGCCGGCGTCCCGCAACCGGGCGTGCCCCAGGCCCGCCCGGCCCAGCCCGCCCCGCCCGCTCAGGTCGGTCAGGCGGGACAGGCGGCGCCGAGCGGGCAACCGGTTCCGCCCGGGACACCGGCCCAGCCGGTCCAACCAGGGCAGACCGTTCAGCCGGTCCAGCCGGGTGCCCCCGTCGTCGCCCCCGGTGCCACCGTCCACGGAGTTCAGATGGCTCCCGGGCTGCCGGTCCCGGCGCAGGCCGCGCCCGGGCAGGCGGTGCCGGCCCAGGGGACGGGGGCACCGGCCCTCGGCGGCCCCGTGCCCGTCCCCGCGCAGAACGCGCCCGGGCAGGCGGTCCCCGGCCAGGCCCACCCCGCTCAGGGTGTGCCCAACCCGGCCGGGGCCGGTCAGCCGCTTCCGGCCGAGGCCGTACCCGGGCAGCAGCCCGGTGTCCCTGGTCAACTCGCCGTTCCGGGGCAGCCGGTCGCACCCGGCCGGACCGCCGTTCCGGGCCAGGTCGCCCCTGGGCAGGCCGTCCCCGCCCAGGGAACGGCCGCCCCGGGCGTCGCCGCGCCCGGCACCCCCGCCCAGGGCACCCCGGCCCAGCCCCCGTGGCCCGGTACCGGGGACGCCTCCGGCGCCGGGACGGCCGTACCGCCGAACGGCACCGCCGCACCGGTGAACCCGCAGGCGCCCGCCGGACCCGTGCCGCCTCAGCCCTCGGCCGCGCCCTCGAACCCGCAGAACCCCCAGCCCCAGCCACAAGCCCAACCCCAGGCCCCGCAGACCCCCGCCCCCGGCACCCCCCTGCCCCCCGAGGCCGTCGCCGCGCGGCCCCGGGCGGCTCAGCCGCTGCCCGCCGAGGCCGCGGCCGAGACGCCGGTGGATCCGAACTCCACGCAGGGCAGGGCGATCAGCGTGCGGACGTTGGGGCAGGGCGTGCCGTTCACCCGGCAGGCCCAGGCGACCCAGCAGGCGGCGCCCGCGCCGCACCCTCCGCACCAGTCGACGGCCACGCCGCCGCCCAACCAGCCGGGCGGTTCGGGCCGGCGGCGCAAGCTCGGTACGCGGACCGACCCGGCCGCCGCGCAGCCGGAGCAGGCGGCCCGTCCGCATCCGACGGCCGAGCAGAGCACCGTACCGCCGCAGGCCCAGCCCTCGGTCCAGCCGCAGCCGCAGCACTCGTTGGCCGGGCAGTCCCGGCTGGCGCAGATGACCGAGGGGACCGGGCGGTCGTACGCCATAGGGGCGCCCGACGAGAACGCGGCCGAGGGGCCCGAGCCGCTGGACGGTCCCGGTGGGGCCGTCGAGGTGGCGGATACGCCGCGACCACAGCCGATGGACGACGAACTGCCGCCGGAGCCGCTGGACAATCCGCGGCGGCTGCTGGTGTGGCCGGCGCCGGACGTGACCACGCAGCAGGCGCTGAGCGACCGCGGGTACCGGCCGGTGATCGTGCACTCGCGCGAGGAGGTCGACGCCCAGATCGCGGCCTTCCCCGCCGCGCTGTTCGTGGACCCGCTGACCGGGCCGATCACCCGTACCGCGCTCCAGTCGCTGCGGCAGGCGGCGGTCGCGGCCGAGGTGCCGGTGCTGGTCACGGCCGGGCTCGGCCAGGCCTCGCGCGAGGCGGCCTACGGCGCCGACCCCGCCGTCCTGCTCAAGGCGCTCGCGCCGCGGGACAGTGAGCAGCACCCGCCGCGGGTGCTGCTGATCGAGGAGCACGCGGAGATCGCGCTCGCGCTGACCGCGACGCTGGAGCGGCGTGGGATGCAGGTCGCGCGGGCGGCGAGTGACGCGGACGCGGTGACGCTGGCCGGGCAGCTGCGGCCGAACCTCGTCGTGATGGACCTGATGCAGGTGCACAAGCGGCGGGCCGGGATCGTCGACTGGCTGCGCGCGAACGGGCAGCTCAACCGCACCCCGCTCGTCGTCTACACGGCCGCCGTCGACCAGGCCGACCTGCCGCGGCTGGCGTCCGGCGAGACGGTCCTCTTCCTCGCCGAACGGTCGACCAGCGCCGAGGTTCAGGCCCGGATCGTGGACCTGCTCGCGCGGATCGGTACGAACTAGCCCCTCACCGGGAGGGGCCGGCGGACCGCTACTTCGCGATCAGTCGCCGTGCCGCCTCTCTCACCGAGGCTCGTAGGCGTTCTCGGTCCGCGGGCTCGGCGCCGACCAGGATGCGCCTCATCTGCGGGACGACGGCGGTCCAGTTGGCCAGGGCGATCAGCAGGAACAGCAGGTCGCGGGCCGGGATGGCGTCGGTGATGATGCCGCGGTCCTGGCCGTCCCGGAGGCTGGCGACCTTGCGGCGGTAGTGCTCCTGGCGTTCGGCCTCGTCGGGCAGCTCGGTGGTGGCGCCGTACTCCAGGCCCTCCCAGAAGAGCAGGCGCAGCACCTCGGGGTGGACCTCGTGGTAGTCCATCACTCGGTCGATCCAGCCCTCGATGTCGTCCGGGTCGACGGGGACGGCGACGGCCAGGTCGAGCATCGCCTTGCCCAGGACCTGCGTGAACAGCTCCGCCTTGTTGCCGAAGTAGGCGTAGATCAGCTGCTTGTTGGCCTTGGCATCGGTCGCGATGCGGTCGATGCGGGCGCCGGCGATGCCGTGGCGGGCGAACTCCGACACCGCCGCCTCGAAGATCCGGGCTCTGGTGGCCTCGGGGTCCCTTGCTGCCATGGAGCCAGGGTAGCGCGGTAAGTAACCAACCGTTTGGTTGACAGGGAATCGACGGACGTCCCAGACTGTTGTGCTGTTCCAACCAACCAGTTAGTTGTTATAGCTCGCTCTAAGGAGACAGGTCCGGTCATGCCGACAGCCACCGTCGCCGCCCGGCGGTCCGCCCGGGTTCCCACGCGCCGCGCGGACTCGCTCCTCCTCGTCCTCATCGCGCTCTGCACCGCCGTCACGGCCGCCAACATCTACCTCGCGGCCCCGCTGTTCCCCCTCATCGCCCACGACTTCGGCTCGACCCCCTCCGCCGTGGCCTGGATCGCCTCGGTCGCGCAGTTCGGCTACGCCGCCGGCCTCCTCGTCTTCGCCCCGCTCGGCGACAGCGTGAACCGGCGCCGCCTGGTCGCCGCCCTGTCCCTCGTCGCGGCCGTGGCGCTGGGCGTGGGCGCGATGGCCTCCGGGACCACGGCGCTGGCCGCCGCCGTCCTCGTCGCCTCCGCGGCCACCGTCGTCCCGCAGCTGCTCGTCCCGCTGGTCGCCCAGCGCGCCCCCGCCGACCGCCGCGCCCGCCATGTCGCGGCCGTGATCGCGGGCCTGTTCACCGGCATCGTGGCGGCCCGCGTGCTCGGCGCACTGGCCGGGCAGGCCTTCGGCTGGCGGTGGGTGTTCGTGGGCGCGGCCGCACTGACCGCCGTCCTCGGCCTGGCCACGGCCTACGCCCTGCCCGTCGAGGAACGCCGCCGCTCCGGCCCGCTGTTCTCCGGGCTCACCGCCCTGCCGTCCGTCGTCCGCCACTCGCCCGACCTGTGGCGCGCGTGCGTACGCCAGGCCGGGATGTTCGGCGCCTGGAGCGCCCTGTGGACCTCCCTCGCCCTGCTGCTCACCGGGTCCGCGTACGGCCTGTCGACCGCGACCGCCGGTCTCTTCGGCCTCTTCGGGCTGGCCGCCACCGTCGTGGCGCCCCTTGCGGGCGGGTTCGTGGACCGGTTCGGCGCCGCCAAGGTCGTACGGTCCGCCTACGCCCTCGCCGCCCTGTCCGTGCCGCTGTTCTGGCTCGGCGGGCACGTGATGTGGGCCCTCTTCGTGGCCGCGATCGCCGTCCACGCGGCCCTCGTCGCCTCCCACGTCGCCAACCAGACCCTCGCCCTGACCACCACCTCCACCCCCGCGACCGCCAACACCGCCTACGTCGTCTCCGGCTTCGCCGGCGGCGCCATCGCCTCGGCCCTCGCCGGCTCGGCCTTCACCCACTTCGGGTGGACCGGCGTGACCGTGGTGGCGGGGGCGTGGCTGGTGCTGGGGTGGGGGACGACTTCGGTACGGCGGTGAGGGGACGGACGGGGGTGGTTCAGTGGTTCAGTGGTTCTGCGGGGGGGGGCAGAAGCGCGTCGGTGCTTCTGCCCCCCGTCTTGTGCCATACCGCTTCTATTGGGGTGGGTCAGAGCTTGGTGATGTCCAGCTCTCCGGCCGCGTACTGCCTGCGCAGGACCTTCTTGTCGAACTTGCCGACGCTCGTCTTCGGGACCGCCTCGATGATCGTCCAGCGCTCCGGGAGCTGCCACTTGGCGATGTGGCCCTCGTCGGCGAGGAAGGCGCGCAGGGTGTCGAAGTCGGCGGTGGCGCCCTCCTTGAGGACGACGGTGGCGAGGGGGCGCTCGCCCCACTTGTCGTCGGGGACGGCGACCACGGCGGCCTCTGCGACGGCCGGGTGGGACATCAGGGCGTTCTCCAGCTCGACCGAGGAGATCCACTCGCCGCCGGACTTGATGACGTCCTTGGCGCGGTCGGTGAGGGTGAGGAAGCCGTCGGGGGAGATGGTGCCGACGTCGCCGGTCTTCAGCCAGCCGTCCTCGCTGAACTTGTCGGCGGGGCGCAGCGGGTCGGCGTCCGGGCCGTTGTAGTAGGCGCCCGCGATCCAGGGACCGCGTACCTCCAGCTCACCCGCCGACTCGCCGTCCCAGGGCAGGCGCTCGCCGCCGGGGCCGGTGAGGCGGGCCTCGACGCTCGTCGGGAAACGGCCCTGGGTGATCCGGTAGCCGAACTCCTCCTCCGTACCGATGGTGTGGGCCGGCGGCCGGGCGACCGTACCGAGCGGGGAGGTCTCCGTCATGCCCCAGGCGTGGCAGACCCGCATGCCCAACTTGTCGAACGCCTCCATCAGCGAGGGCGGACAGGCCGAGCCGCCGATGGTGACCTGCCCGAGCGTCGAGACGTTCCGGGGCCTGGCGGTGAGTTCGGCGAGCAGGCCCTGCCAGATGGTGGGGACGGCCGCCGCGTGCGTCGGCCTCTCCCGCTCGATCATCTCGGCGAGGGGCGCGGGCTGGAGGAAGCGGTCCGGCATCAGCATGTTGACGCCGGTCATGAAGGTCGCGTGCGGCAGACCCCAGGCATTGACGTGGAACTGCGGGACCACGATCAGCGAGGTGTCCTGGTCGGTCAGGCCCATCGACTGGGCCATGTTGACCTGCATGGAATGCAGGTAGACCGAGCGGTGGGAGTAGACGACGCCCTTGGGGTCGCCCGTCGTGCCGGAGGTGTAACACATGGCGGCGGCCTGGCGCTCGTCCAGCTCCGGCCAGTCGTACGTCGTCGGCTTCCCGGCGACGAGTTCCTCGTACTCGTGCACCTGGACGTCCGCGCCGGTCAGCAGGCCGCGATCACCTGGCCCGGACACGACCACGTGCTCGATCGTCTTGAGGTGCGGGAGCAGCGGGGCCAGCAGCGGGAGCAGCGAACCGTTGGCGATCACGACCTTGTCCGCCGCGTGGCCCACGATCCAGGCCAGCTGCTCGGGCGGGAGGCGGAGATTGAGCGTGTGCAGGATCGCGCCCATGGAGGGGATCGCGAAGTAGGCCTCGACATGCTCGGAGTTGTTCCACATGAGGGTCGCCACCCGGTCGTCGGCGGCGACGCCGAGGTCCTCGCGCAGCGCGTGCGCCAGCTGGGCGGCTCGGGCGCCGATCTCGGCGAAGGAGCGGCGGTGGGGCTCTTCCTCACCGGTCCAGGTGATCACCTGGGAGGTGCCGTGGATGGTGGACCCGTGAACCAGGATCCTCGAGATCAGCAGCGGTACGTCCTGCATCGTGCTCAGCACGGCGTGCCTCCCGGGGCGACATTGCCTACGCGGCAGTAAGGGCTGCGGTCATTCTGCGCACATACCAATCGGTACGTCACTAGCTGCAGCGGATCGGTTTGCCGAGGTCGGGGGTTGCCGACCGGTGGGCACCGCTGGTGGATCAGCCGATCCCTCGGCTGATGGGTCAGTCGAGGGATCGGCTGAAGAGTCAGTCAGTCGAGGGATCGGCTGGTGGGTCAGTCGAGGGTCAACTGGTGGATCACCGGGGCCGGATCACATGAACGGCACGTTCACACAGGCGAGCCGAGGTCCGGCGGTACCGGCGTGACCGGCATGCGTGGCGGTGGCCTGCTCGTGGATCACCACGGAACGGGCCCCTCCGTCACGGAAGCGCCAGTCCACGGTGGCTATGGAGCGGGCGGAGCCGTCCTTGTTGGCGGCCAGGTCCAGCCACACCTCGTTGTCCGCGTTGGCGTACGCGGGGTCGACCGAGGGCTGCGTCGGGTCCGCCTTGTCCTGGTAGTGCGGTCCGGCGTCCGCCGGCAGCTTGCCGCACGGCTTGGTGTGGACGTGGGCGCCGTAGACGCGGTCGGCACCGAGGTCCCGGACGCGCAGCTCGATCCGGGTCCCGCCGTCGCGCCGCAACTCCTCCTTGACCTGGACCCGGGCGCCCACGGGCACCCGCGCGGTGTCGTACGTGACCGCCTGCGCCCACTGCGCCGCACTCACCGGGGCGAAGACCGTCCCGACGACCAGCTTGGGCACGGGGCCCTTCGCGTCCTTCGACGGCTCGTCGGCGCTGGCGCTCGCGGTGATACCGGCGGCGCCGGCCACCGCCAGGACACCGGCGGCGGCGAGGAGGATGCCCTTGCTTCTGGGCGTGATCTTGTGCCTGGACATGCGCTTTTCTCCAGTACGTGGGGGGGTGCCGCGCTGCCGCACACAGGCGGACACGGCGCGGACATACAGGCGCCGGGAAAAGAATTGGGCGCCTTATGACTTGATCCGGAGATTAGCGAGGTGAAATTGGCCCCTCAGGACTTCTACCGGGGGGTACTGGGGAGAGACCGTAGAGGCCCGCCTCTCGGCCAACCGCCGCCCACCTACCGCACGAGCTCCAGCTCGGGATCCTCCCGCAACTTCCCCAGCGCCCGGGACACCGCCGACTTCACCGTCCCCACCGAAACGTCCAGCACCTCCGCGGTCTGCACCTCGCTGAGGTCCTCGTAGTACCTCAGGACGACCATCGCCCGCTGCCGCGCGGGCAGCCGCATGATCGCGCGCCACATCGCGTCGTGCAGCGCCTGCCGCTCGGCCGGGTCGTCGCCGGCGGGAACCGGCTCCGGCTCGGGCAGCTCGTCGCAGGTGAACTCGTCCACCTTGCGTTTGCGCCACTGCGACGTGCGTGTGTTCAGCAGCGCCCGACGGACATAGCCGTCCAGCGCCCGATGGTCCTCGATGCGTTCCCAGGCGACATAGGTCTTGGTGAGCGCTGTCTGCAGCAGGTCCTCCGCGTCGCTCGGGTTCGCGGTCAGCGACCGGGCGGTACGCAGCAGCACCGGCTGGCGGGCCTTCACATACGACGCGAACGACGGGTACGGAACAGTCCGCGTCGCCGGGCCGGCGGCCTTCGAAGCGCTGGTGCAGACGGGTGTGGTCATGGCTCTACGCTAGGTACGAGGGCGGCTCCGGCGGATCGGCCGCAGGTCCCGAAGACGAGTCCCCCTCAGGTTGTAGGGGTGGGGCTGACTGCACCTCCTGAAGGTGGACGAGCGGGCCCGGGGTACTGCGGGATTACCCCTGGGGGGTCATCCGTGCTCACCGGTCCGAGGCCAGCACCAGGCCCGATGTCGGCACCCCTGTCCCCGCCGTCACCAGGACGCGCTCGGCGCCCGGTATCTGGTTCGCCGCGGTGCCCCGCAGCTGGCGCACTCCTTCCGCCATGCCGTTCATCCCGTGCAGATAGGCCTCCCCCAGTTGTCCGCCGTGGGTGTTCAGCGGAAGCTCCGCGCGCTGGACGAAGTCGGCCGCCTCGCCCTTCCCGCAGAACCCGAACTCCTCCAGCTGCATCAGCACGAACGGTGTGAAGTGGTCGTACAGGATCCCCACGTCGATGTCGGCCGGCGTGAGCCCCGAGGTCCGCCACAGCTGGCGGGCGACCACGGCCATCTCCGGCAGCCCGGTCAGGTCGTCCCGGTAGAAGCTGGTCATCTGCTCCTGCCCCCGGCCCGCTCCCTGGGCGGCGGCCGCGAGGACGGCGGGCGGGTGGGGCAGATCGCGGGCCCGCTCCACGGAGGTGACGACCAGCGCCTGGCCGCCGTCCGTCTCCTGGCAGCAGTCCAGCAGGCGGAGCGGTTCGACGATCCAGCGGGAGGCCGCGTGGTCGGCGAGGGTGATGGGGCGGCCGTGGAAGTAGGCGGCCGGATTGGTGGCCGCGTGTCCGCGGTCCGTGACGGCCACGTGTCCGAAGGCCTCCGGGGTGAGGCCGTAGGTGTACAGGTACCGCTGGGCCGCCATCGCCACCCAGGACGCCGGGGTGAGCAGCCCGAAGGGGAGGGACCAGCCGAGCGCGACCCCCTCGGCGGACGGCTCCCGGTGCTGCACGCCCGAGCCGAATCTGCGCCCCGACCGTTCGTTGAAGGCGCGGTAGCAGACCACCACCTCGGCGACTCCCGCGGCGATGGCGAGCGCCGCCTGCTGGACGGTGGCGCAGGCCGCGCCGCCGCCGTAGTGGACGCGGGAGAAGAAGGACAGCTCACCCATTCCGCAGGCCTGGGCCACGGTGATCTCGGGACTGGTGTCCATCGTGAACGTGACCATCCCGTCCACGTCGTCCGGGCGCAGTCCGGCGTCGTCCAGCGCCGCCCGGACCGCCTCCGCGGCCAGCCGCAGCTCGCTGCGCCCGGAGTCCTTGGAGAACTCCGTGGCCCCGATGCCGACGATCGCCGCCCGCCCGCCGAGGGTGTCCTTGCTCCGTATGCTCATCCCGCCTCCTCGGAGGATGGGGTGGGGAGGGCCGGGGCGGGCGGGACAGTCGAAGCCGTCGGGACAGTCACCGTCACCGTGCCGGTCACATGGCGGCCGATGGCGTTGTCGCCGACCACGCGGACCGTCGCGGTGGCGCCGTCCGTCTCCTCGGTCACCTCCTCGATCGTGGCCGTCAACACCATCGTGTCGCCCGGGTGGTTGGGGGCGCCGAGTCTGATGGCGACCTTGCGGAGGACGGCCCGGGGGCCAAAGTGGTCCGTGATGTAGCGGCCGACCAGGCCGTTGGTCGTCAGGATGTTCATGAAGATGTCGGGGGAGCCCTTCTGCCGGGCCAACTCCGGGTCGTGGTGCACGTCCTGGTAGTCCCGCGAGGCGATCGCCCCGGCGACGACCAGCGTCCGGGTGACCGGGATCTCCACCGGCGGCAGCGTGTCACCGGGTCGCATACGGACTCCCCTCGGGCTCCTCGGCGGCGCGGAAGACCGGCAGCACCAACTCCTCGTCGAACCGCTGGAATTCGAGCCGGACGGGGCGGCCGACGCGCACCTGGTCGTGCGGTATCCCGACGACGTTGCTGATCATGCGGACGCCTTCGGTGAGTTCGATCAGCGCGACCGCGTAGGGAGGGTCGAAGGCGGGGAACGGCGGGTGGTGCATGACGACGTAGGAGTAGACGGTGCCCTCGCCCGTCGCCTCCACGGTGTCCCAGTCCGGGCTGCCGCAGGAGGCGCAGCCGGGCAGCCAGGGGAAGCGCAGGGTCGCGCAGTCCGCGCAGCGCTGGATGAGCAGGCGGTGCCGGCTCGCGCCGTCCCAGAAGCCGGCGTTGTCGCGGTTGACGACCGGGCGGGGGCGCGGGGGCTTCTTCTCCGGACGGCGCGCGGGGGCGTACTTGAGGATGCGGAAGCGGTGGGTGCCGACGAGATCCTCACCCGCCCGGATGTTCATACGGGTGGTGACGAAGTAGCCCGTGCCCAGCTTGGTCCGCTTCCGCTCCGACACCGACTCGATCACCGTGTCGAAGGTGATCTCGTCGCCGGGCCGGAGGGGTCTGACGTACTCCTGCTCGCAGTCGGTGGCGACGACCGAGGTGCAGCCCGCCTCGTCGAGGAGGGAGAGGAGGTCGTCGTAGGCCTCCGTCCGTCCGGTGTGGCCGGAGAGGCCGCCCATGGTCCACGCCTGGAGCATGGTGGGCGGTGCGATGGCGTCCGGGCCGGTGTACGCCGGGTTGGTGTCTCCCATCGCCTCGCACCAGTGCCGGATCATGGGCGCGTTGACGGGGTCCTTGCCGGCGCCGGCGACGGCGGAGGCGCGCCCCTCGTAGGCCTTCAGCCGCTTCTCCAGATCCTCCTGGTCCCCCAGATCCTCCCGGTGCTGTTCCTCGTCCGCGGTTTCCACGGTTTCCACGCTTCGCCCCCTTGCCGTCCCGTGCTCTTCGTCCCCTGCCGCATCGTGTTGTCACTTCTGGTACACCGCAGCCGCCCGCCGGGTTCCCACTCTTCCCACAACGATTTCTGACTGTCCGTCAGATATGGTTCCCCGTCAAGGCCGACGGAGCCGCACGGTCAAGACCGACGAACCCGCACACGAAAACGCCTGCGCGGCGGTGCCCGAAGGCACCGCCGCGCAGACATGTCACACCCCACAGAGAACACCCCGGAGTCGGGAACCCGGCCGGGCCCGGCCGGTCCCCGCCCCTCAGATCACCACCACAGCGGGGTGAAGTTGACGGACGTGTTGTCGTTCCCCTGGTTGATGGCCGTGAACGCGGAACCGTTGACCTGGGCGGTGTTGCTCTGGTTCAAGGCCCCGGAGCCGACCGCCTGCTGCTGCGTGGTGGACGAGTTGCCGTTGTTGTCCCCGCCGACACCGCTGCCGACGATGCCCGCCGCGGCGTTCGTCACGGACGCGCTCGATCCGTCGTCCGCGATCGCGCCGTTGTCCGCCGTCGCGACGCCAGTGAAGAGCGCGGCTGCGAGCGGGAGAGCGGAGACGGCGGCGATGACACGGGCGGTACGGATGCTTGCCATGTTGTTCCTCCAGAACAGGGATTACCCACCGGCCGAAGAGCCGGAAAAGCATGAAGTACGGCTTCTACCAGGGCAGTTGGCCTACCGCCTGGTGTGGTGCTGCACGACGTCGCAAGATCAGAATGACCCACCGAATCCCCGGCGAACCACCCCGGAAGCCGTTATTCGCCCTCAAGCGTGATGACAAGTCGATAAACCCCTTTCGCGACCTACCTTCCCAGGTCAGGGTGGTAGGGGCAGCTCCACCCCAAGCGCCGCAAGAGGTGAAGCGTTCCGGCACATTTCCAGCCAATCTGTTCGGCCCGGCGAGTCGCGACCGATCCCTCTTTCTTTTTTCGAACACCTGTACGAGCATAGAGGTATGGCCACCACCGACCGGCAGGCCACGACGCTGGCCCTCGCACACGCCCTGTCAGCCGCCGAACGCGGACTGGCCGTCATCCCCCTGTCCCGGACGAAACTCCCGGCCCTGCGCTCCCCCCACCGGGACGACCCCACCGCCCCGCTCTGCCACGGCGAGTGCGGCCGCTTCGGACACGGGGTCTACGACGCCGCCACCGACCCGGCACGCATCCGCGAACTGTTCGCCGCCGCGCCCTGGGCCACCGGCTACGGCATCGCCTGCGGACTGCCGCCGCACCACCTCATCGGCATCGACCTCGACACCAAGTCCGGCACGAACTCCTCCGCCGCCCTGCGCGAACTCGCCCTGCGCCACCTGTTCACGATCCCCGACACCGTCGTCGTCCTGACCCCGAGCGGTGGCCGCCACCTCTGGCTGAGCGGCCCGCCCGACGTCGTCGTCCCCAACTCCGCCGGCCGCCTCGCCCCCGGCATCGACATCCGCGGCGCCGGCGGCTACCTCGTCGGCCCCGGCTCCCGGACGGAACACGGTGAGTACGCCACCGCCCCCGGCACCGCCCACCTCGCCCCCGCGGCCTGCCCGCCCGCACTGCTGCGCCTGCTGCTTCCGCCGCCCCGCACCCACCAGCCCGCCGCCCCCGCCTCGGTCGACGGACACGGCCAGGGCCTCGTCCAGTTCGTCCTCGCCGCGCACGAGGGCCAGCGCAACACCCGCCTGTTCTGGGCCGCCTGCCGCGCCTACGAGGACGGCATCGGGCCCGCCCTCGTCGACCCCCTCGTCGACGCCGCCCTCAACACCGGCCTCACCGAACGCGAGGCCCGCGCGACGATCGCGTCGGCGGCGCGGATGACGGGGCACCGGCCTTGAGAGGAGCGGCCGGCGGGCGCTCGGCCTGGCGCAGGCGCGGCGCGCCCCCCTGCGGCCTCAGGGAGGGAGCAACAAGCAATGGCCTCAGGGGGAGGCGTGAGAAACACAGGAGCACGATGCACCACCGCCGTCCTAGAGTCCCCACCATGTCCCTGAGCCGAATCGTCCTCACCTCCGGCCGCTCCCTCGACCTCGCCGAGCTCCGCCTGTCCTCGACGTACGGCGGGATGCTCGAGGGCTACCCCTGCAAGGTGGTCAACGAGATGAGGATCCGGGGGCTGATGCACACGGCCGAACAGGCCTTCCCCTCCACGCCGGTGCACCTCGTGCCGCCGCCGCGCGAGTATCCCGACCAGTACACCGGCGCGTTCGGGCCGGTCGAGGTGCTGCCGAGCGTGGCCTGCGTCGGGTCGTTCCGCTCCACGGCACTGGACCCGGACAACGA
Source organism: Streptomyces lincolnensis (assembly GCF_021173675.1). Classification (GTDB taxonomy): domain Bacteria; phylum Actinomycetota; class Actinomycetes; order Streptomycetales; family Streptomycetaceae; genus Streptomyces; species Streptomyces lincolnensis_B. Next base: position 84,297 of record NZ_JAIHON010000006.1, read on the forward strand.
TCCGATCCTGTACCGCTCGGCCCTCACCGTCGTCTGGTTCCAGCCCACGGCCCAGGTGCCCTCCGACTGCGACGCGGAACCCGATCTCCGGGACGTGGCGTGGGAGGAACTGGCCACAGACTACGAGCTGTAACCCCTCTCACCGCCGCCCCCGGCCGCGCTCCCGGAAATCCGGTTCAGCGGGGCGGGGGCGGTGTGCCAGGGTCGGACGGTGACCGTCTCCCGATCAGACCTGCTGCGCCGTCAGTTCGATCTCACCTGGGCCCTGTTCGAGTACCACCTCGACCGGCTGGAGCCCGAGGACTTCCTGTGGGAACCGGCGCCCCACTGCTGGACGGTCCGCCGGACCGCCGACGACACCTGGGTCCCGGACTGGGCCGACACCGAGCCCGACCCGGTCCCCGTACCCACCATCGCCTGGCTGAGCTGGCACATCGGCTGGTGGTGGAGCGTGACCCTCGACCACACGACGGGCCGCCCGCCCCGAGAACGCACCGACGTCACCTGGCCCGGCCCCGGAAAACCCACCATCGAATGGCTCCGCGGCCTCCGCACCGACTGGCTCACCGCCCTCGCCGACCTCACCGAATCCGACCTCGACACCACCGCGCGCTTCCCCCTGCCCGACGACCCCTCCTACACCGTCGCCGACATGCTGGCCTGGGTGAACGCCGAGCTGATGAAGAACGCGGCGGAGATCGGTCAGATGCGGATGCTGCGCGCGGCGCGCTCGGCACCCACTCCCGAATGATCACGCCGAAGGGGTGCCCCGGAATCGGAGCACCCCTTCGAACACCGCGGTGGGTGTGGGATTTGAACCCACGGTGACATCGCTGCCACGACGGTTTTCAAGACCTTTCACCGATCAAGGACGGTGAGGTCTCCGCCGCAGGTCAGAAGGGCACGAGCGCCCCCGCCAAGCCGCCGTCATCGTCACCGTGCCCGCTACGTGCCCCATGGTCGTGATCGTGCCCGTTGACCCACGCGTCCGAGGCTTCGGCCACCTGGTCATCGCGACCGGCGACCGGACGAGCGTAGTGCCGAGTGGTCACGCTCGCGTTCGAGTGTCCGAGGCGATGCGCGGCCGTCATCACTCCGTACTTGTCGGCCACCCAAGTCCCGTGCGAAGCCCGGAGATCATGCGGGGTCACGTCGGTGAGGCCAGCCGCTGACACGGCGGGGTCGAAGTAGGCCTTGCGCCACTGGTTGTAGTGCAGGGGCTTGCCCGCGGGGGTGGTGAACAACAGCGCAGCCCCATCGTCCGGCAGGGCCTCCATGTGCTTCCCGAGCCGCTTCGCCAGGGTGGGTGCCACGCGCAGTAGTCGCTTCTGGTGCGACTTCGGAGTGTCGAAGACCAAGGCGCCGTTCGCCTCGGCAAGGTTCTCGTCGACGAGCACCGTGCCGCCCGCCACATCAACATCGTCGCGGCGCAGCGCGAACGCCTCGCCAATCCGCAGGCCAGCAAAGGCCAGGAGCGCGATCAACAGGTCATGGGGCCTTTCAGCCTTCCGCACGAGGCTCGAGGCTTCCAGCGGCGTCAGGATGTGCGGCTCGGTCTGTGGCATCCGAGGCAGGCGCACACCTCGGCAAGGCGTCTGCGCAATAAGACCGTTGTCTACCGCCGACGCCATGACCTGCGACAACACCCGGTACGCCTGCCGGATACGCGACGGGCTAAGCCCCTTGGTTCGCATCTGAGCAACCCACTCAGTCACCGTGATCGGCCGCAGGCTCGACAGCTCACGATCCCCAAGCGCCGGGTTGATCTGCGAATTGATCAACGATCGGTACGAGGCCTGCGTCTTGTGCTTGAGCTGCGGTGAAACGGCAGCCAGCCAGCGCGCCGACCAGTCCCGGACCGTCGTCTGTCCCTCAGCCGGATCGATCCAGCGGCCCTCTTCGATCTCGATACGTTTCTTCGCTAGCCACCGATCAGCATCGGTGACCGTGGGGAACGTCCGATCCGCAGGCCGAAGCACACCATCAGGCCCCGGATACCGAGCTTGGTAGCGCCCTGAGGGCAGCTTCCGAATCCGACCGAAGCCACGGCGAGACTTGCGTTTCCCGGCCATCAGGCAGCCCTCCTGAGGCTCGTTGGCCGGAGGAGCACCGGTTCCACGGTGTTCGCGGCCACGTAGGCCTCCAAGGCCCGTTCTGGGATGCGGACATGTCGGCCGACCTTCACGAAGGTGATCCGGCGCTCTTCGATCAGCCGACGCGAGAAGCGCACGGTAGTGCCGAGGCGTTCTGCGACCTCTTGGACGTCGAGGAGTCGCTCCATGGTCACCACTCCCCCTCTGCGCCGGAGTCAGGCAGGTCTGCGAGGGCTTCGCGTGCGGTTTCGCGGTTGTGCTGGATGTCGCGGTGGATGTTGGCGGCGAGCCAGGATTCGCCGGGGGTGTGGCCGTGTCCGGCGTAGGTCCAGTGGGCGAGGGTGAGCGTGGTTGCCTCCGGTTCGTCGTCGGGGTCTGGCAGGCCGAGGGCTTGGCGTTGCTGCTGGGCGCGGTAGTCGGCGCGGACCTGCCGGAGGGCGCCGAGGGTGGTGGAGTAGCGGCGGGACTTGGTGGAGAAGTGGCCGCGGAAGCCGAGCATGTGGGCCCAGTCGCGCAGCTTCCTGTCCGGGTAGAGCGTGTGCAGGTCGAGGCAGGCGGCAATGAGCCGGGCAGGGTGGTCGGGCACATCGAGCAGGACCAGGGCTTCCTTGTTGCCGATGCGGCGGTCGACGGTGCCGGTGGTCTCGGCGGCTTTGGTGGCGTACTTGGCGACGTAAGAGGCGACAGCGGCTTCGGTGATCTCTTCGCCGTGGCCGAAGGCGCCGATCGGCTGCACATCGAACTGTGTGCCCCACCGCAGAGTGCGGGCCGGTTGGGTGAGGGCCGGTTGCTTCGGGTCCGGCTGATAGCGGGCCGGGGGCACGTCGACCGCGACGCGGGCAGCAGCCGCACGGATCGCGCCGTCGAGGAGGTCAAGGGTGGCCCAGGCCGGGGGCGCATCGTCGGGCCCCTCGGGTCCGTCGAAGCGGATGACCGCGTGAAAGTGCACCGCCCCACGCTTCTGGTACTCGGCGACCTTCCCGAAGGACACTCGGGACTGCTCCCGAGCAGCCTTCTGAGTGAGTCCGGCCCGCTTCGCGATCTCACGACGGAGGTAGATCGTGAAGTAGCGCCACAGCTCCGAGGCGTGGTTGTTCCACAGCACCGCGCCCGCGTAGTCATACGTCGCCGCATCGAGCGGGGTGCCGAGCTCGGGAGCATCCTCACCGTGGCGTTGGCCGCAGCGGCAGGGCCGGTTGCCGGGGCGGTTGTGGACCGGGCCGAAGGAGGGCGCGGTGAGGGTGGCGAAGACCCGCGGGTGATCCCGGACGGTGGGCGGGGTGCCCTTGGCGGGGTCGCCGACGAGTCCGGCGCGGATGAGGTGGTAGGTGTCTCCGGCGTAGGTCCAGGCGCAGGCCGGGCAGCGGGAGGCGCGGCGGTTACCGCAGGCGATGCGGAGCATGCCGCCTGGCTCGTGCTCGGTCGTGTAGGCGTGCAGCACGGTCTTGGTTGCCGGGTCGATTGTTTTCGTGGCGCCCATGAGGCGGATCGGGTCGGAGCATCCACCTGTGCGCCTGATCTGGTCTTGCCAGCGGTCGAAGTCAGCCCGACCGGCCACCCTCAGCACGTCGGTGAGGGTGGCCGGGTCGAGGCCCGCCGCCATGGCGGGGTTGGTCACCGGGTCTCCTTGCGGTGGGCGGGGCCGTGGTTGGCGGTGTAGTCGTCGACCAGGGCCTTGACGTCCCTGTCGCCGTTGGCGTGGTCCTCGATGCCGCAGCCGCCGCACACGTAGTCGCCCTGGGCGCTGGTGTACTTGGTGGGGCCCTTGACCCGCAGGCCGGGGCTTGCCTCGGTCGGGGTGAGGTCGGCGGGGAGTTTGCGGAACATCCCGGTCACCTCCCGGCCCGGACGAAGGCGACACGGGACGCGTGGCCGGTGCCCTTGCAGGTCAGGCAGATGACGTTCAGGGTCACGCGGGTGCCGTCGCCGTGGCGGTCACCGGTGGTGATGGCGACGACGGGGAAGCCGTCGCAGTTGCGGCAGACGGGCGTGTTCCGGGCGTGCTGGGGCATGATGGGGCTTCCCTTTCGGGTCCGTTGGATCAGGAATGGGTGCAGGCGCCCGGAGCGGCGGAAGTTTGGCGACCGAGGCCGCTCCGGGGGCCCTTCAGCGGTCCTTGTCGAGGTCCTTGAGCAGCGAGCGCAGAACGACCGCGACCACGGCCACCGACATACCGGTGACGGCGACCGCCAGGAGCAGCGAGACCAGCACGGCGCCGACGACGAGGACCACAGCGCCACCGCCCGCGGCGAGAGCAAGCGCACTGCCGGGGGTGAGCTGGATCGTGGGCCGGTTCGCGACCGGGGCGACCGGGGCCGGGGCCTGCGGAGCGGGCACCAGGGCATCGGCGGTCGGAGCGTGGGTGGGGGCGGGGGCGGTGTCCCGCGGCGGGTACTTCGGGGTCAACACGGCTGGTTTCCCTTCGAGTCGGGTTACTTGACGACGGTGCCGACGGCGGGGCCAAGGACGCTGCCCGCGAGGAGGTAGCCGCCGAGCAGGAGCAGGACGACCAGCCACGCGGGCGGGCGGGTGAGCTTGATCCCGAGCCAGCCGACGACGATGACGACGAGCCAGAACGGAACGTCCATGACGGGGCCTCCTAGGCCTTGCAGCGGTGGGTGTTGGCGGCGAGTTCGGCGGCAGAGCGGTCGGTGTAGTCGGCGGAGAAGCCACAGCCGGGGGCAGTGCACGCGGCGGCGTGCTTGTCGCGGCCACGGCCGTCGTAGTAGGTGGCGACCTCAACGGGGCCGATACGGCGCCGGTCGCGGAAGCGGCGGTAGGCGGTCACGGTGAACTTCCCTTCTTCTCAGGCGAGTTGGAGTTGCTTGGCGATCGCGGCAGTCATGGGCGCGGGCAGTTGGAGGCGGGCGGACAGGGCAGTAGCGGGCATCGGCGATCCGGTCTCGGCCCGATGGGCGTCAGCGATCTTCCGGGCGTGATCCAGCAGCGCGGCGGGTACCGCAGGCACCTCGGCCGTCACCGGTTCAGGTGCAGGGGATAGCTCCGGCACCGCCTCAGCCGTCGGGGTGGGGGCGTCGGCGCGGTGCGTCTCGACTTCCGGCGCGGCCGGGACATCCACAGGCTCTGCGGAAACGGCCGGCACGTCGGGCGAGTGGACCAGGAGAGTGCCGCCGAGGAAGGCAAGCGCAGGCCAGCCAGCCACGAGAATCCGCAGCCAGGCAGGCACATGCTCCAGGTCGAGAAGTCCGGCGGTGGCGACGTTGGCGCCGAGCGAGGCGCAGAGCGCGATCGCGAACCAGGTCCACGCGGAGCGGTCCCGGCGAGCGCTACGCAGCCGACGCCACGCGGCGACCAACAGCAAGTCGACCGAGACCGGGTAGGCCCAGGCCTTCCACCCCGACTGTCCGGCCGCGTATGCGAGATCGTGGAGGTGGGCGAAGGACAGGGCGCCAGCGATAACGGCCTGGATCAAGACGGCATCTGGGCGAAGTACGCGGTTCATGATCTGTACCTCCCTTCACAGGGGGTCGGGCCAGGAACGGGCGGGAACCGGTGTCCGGTCGCCCGGCCCCGGCGCGGTCAGTGGCGGTTGAAGCCGGGGCAGCCGTTGACCATGTGGTCCACGCACTGCGGGCAGTCCCCGCGCAGGCCCCGGTGCACCGTGCGGTCGTAGGCGTGCCTCCAGCACTGCGGGCACTCGCCCTGGGGCGTGGACGCGGACGGTGCAGCGGTACGCGGCGACTTTCCGAACAGACCCATCACGGGCTCCTCTCTTGTGAGCAGCGGCTGTTCAGTCCTGAAGCGCTTCGCCGGAGCCGAGGCAGGTCAGGCAGATGCCGGTCTGCTGTCCGACCGCGCGGCGCTTGCGCCCGACATAGACGGCGCGGGAGACCTCGCCGGAGCCCTTGCAGGTCGGGCACTTCGCCGGTCCGGCGGTCGCGGGTGTCTTGGATGCCGCCATGGCGATCACTTGACCAGCGACGGAGCGTCGGCAGGCGAGGCGGGAACGTGGGGCCGGAACGGTGCGAGGAACGGCAGATCCGGCACCAGATACTCGAAGTCCCGGCAGATGTCGGCGACTTCTTCGCGGGAGACCTGCGGGGTGCGGATCCGGCACCAGCCGCCGCCCGCATCGGTGGCCACGGCCGTGCCGGGCCGGTTCGCGGGGATCACACACGCGGCAGGGACGGCAGTCGGGGCCACGTCCTTCAGCCCCATCTCCGCGGTTTCCTTGTCGTTGACCCGGTGCACCACCCGGCCCGTGAGCTGGGCACGGAGCATGGTGGCGCCCTTGCCCAGGTCGGAGCCGAAGCGCTGCCCGCAGATCTCCAGGTAGATGCCGACCGCACGGGCCATCTGCGCCAGCCGGATCAGCGCCGTGACGATCCGCGTGCGCCGCTCCTCATCCTCCTTGCGGGAGATCAGGAACAGTTCGGCGATCTCATCCACCAGCACCACGACCGGGGCCGGACGCAGGTCCTCGGGAAGTTCCCAGATGTCCGAGACGCCGTACAGGTGCAGCAGGTCAAAGCGGTCTTCCATCTCCGTGACCAGCACATCGGCCAGCGAGGCGGCATCATCCGGAGTCGTCGCCAGGGCCGACAGCCGCGGCGCGAACGCGGACTGTTCCACCCCGCGCTTGCAGTCCATCCCCACCAGCGCGACCGGCAGTTGAGCCAGCCCCTTGATCAGGTTGCGCTGATACATGGACTTGCCTGAGCTGTTCGCACCCAGCGTGAGCCCCATCGGCGCCTTGAGGTAGTCCCGCTCGAACGCGGTCCCGTCATCGCGCAGCGCGACCGGCACGGCCATCCCATGCGGCTGTGCCTTGCGCGGCATCCGCACCCGACGCAGCACGTCGTAGCCGGTCATCCGCAGTTCCACGAACCCCGGCTTGGTCACCACGACCCGTATCGCGTGCACACCCCAGGCATGCCGTAACCGCTCCGTGGAGGCGATCACGTCGGCAGGCTCCAGACCGGCCGGAAGGCGAAGCGTCACCCGCAGTCCGGTCGAGGTGCCCCGCACCCGGCGGATCTTCGGTGCGACCGGCTGCACCTCGCGACGGGCCACGTTGCGTGCCATGAACGCCCGCAGGCCGGACGGCTGGACCGTCAGACCGCACACGTCCATCGTCGAGCGGTAGGAGAACGTGAACCGGCACCACGTCGCGGGCAGGCCGACCAGCGACCAGTACACGCGCGGCGCACGGTACTTCGCATAACCGAGGCCACCGGCCCCCGCTACGGCCCCCGTGGCCTCCAGCCACATCGTCAGGTCGGCCATGATCAGGCCGCCGGGGTGATCGCGACGGCACTGAACGAGATACCCGAGCGCTTCTCGCCCTTGATCACGTTCTCCCAGTCCCGAGCCTTCAGGCCGATGACCTTGACCGGCATGCCCGGGGCCAGAGCCTCCGGGTAGCCGTTCTCCGGGATCGAGACCTTGAGGAGGTTGCCCTCCCCCTCGTCCGAGACCAGCAGGCCCACGGTCGACATGGGCTTGCCCTCCTGGTTCACGGCCCGCTCGCCGGTCTGGAAGTTCTTCACCTTGGGTTCCGGCGCAGTGGCCACGAACACCAACGCAGTCGAAGTGTCGATCTTGAAGGACGGCATGCGTCACTCCTTGGTCGTGGCACACCTCCGGTGCGCCAACTGGCTTGAGCCACTTACTGGCTTAAGCCAGTTGAGCACATGGAGGCGTTCGGGTCAACAAGGTGGCTTGAGCCAGTTGCTATGCTGCCGACATGACGTCCGCCCGCCCCTCGACCCCGCAGCCGCCCAGCCGACGTATCGCCGAAGACCTCCGACGTCAGATCGAGTCCGGAGAACGCAGCCCCGGCGACAAGCTGCCGTCGGAGCGCGCGCTAGCCGAGGCGTATGGGGCAGCTCGAAACACCGCTCGCGAGGCCATCCGGATACTCGCCGAGCAGGGACTAGTCACTGCGAAGCACGGCAGCGGAGTCTTTGTCCGCGAACCCCAGAGGCTGTTCCGCTTCGGCAGCGATCGCTACTCGCTCAAGAACCGTGAGACGGGGCTGACGCCTTTCCGGCTGGAGGCCAAGAAGCAGGGCAAGGTGGCGAGGATCGAGGTTCCGTCCATCGCTCGCGAGAAGCCGCCGGTCGACGTCGCCGAACGTCTGAAGGTGCCTGCGGATGAAGAGAGCGTGGTTCACCGCGAGAACCACTACTTCGCAGATGACGAGCCTGTCCAGATCGTTTCCACGTACCTGCGCTGGGATGAGGCTCAGGGGACGTTGCTCATGCAGCCGAAGACTGGCAAGGACGGCATCTACGGTCGCCTAGAGGAGCTCGGGCATGTCATGACGCGCGTGCGCGACGAGATCAGCGCACGGATGCCCACACCTGAGGAGGCGGCGACCCTCGAACTCTTGCCGGGCGTTCCGGTTCTAGAAGTGCTGCACACGAGCCTGGACCAGGACGGTATCCCCTTCGAAGTCTCCCGGTACGTGCATCGAGCGGATCAAACCGGCCTGCTCTACGAACTGCCAGTCGAGTAACGAGGAGCTGCACGTGAAGCCTGCGATCGTCCGTCCCTTCGAAAACGCCGATCTGGCCGACGCGGCAGCGGCGTTGACTGAAGTGCACTCCACCGACGGGTATCCCGTGGAAGGTGTCGATCACCCCGAAGCCTGGTTGCGCTCGGATGACGTGATCGCTGCATGGGTGGGGGAAGTCGACGGTGCCATCGTTGGACACGTTGCAGTGATGCGCCCGCACGGAGAGGACGCGGTAGCGCTGTGGATGCAGCAGAGCGGCGACGAGGAAGCTCGAATCGCGGTGCTGGCCAGGTTGTTCGTCGTCAAAGCCGCCAGGAAGCATGCCGTCGGTGAACGCCTCATGCAGGCCGCTATGGACTACGGCCGTGAGCGTGGGATTCGCTTGGTCCTGGACGTGATGACGAAGGACACAGCCGCCATACGCCTCTATGAACGCCTCGGATGGCGCGAGATCGGCCGGACTCCACACCGCTACGGAAACGGCCAGACCATCGACGCGGTGTGCTTCGTCGCCCCGCAGGCCTGAGCTGTTACAGGTTTCTCTACCTCATCAAGGGCCCGCGCAAAGCGCGGGCTGGCCCCTTGGGCCTGGCCCTCTGCGCCTTCGGCGCCGGGCCTGGCCCCTGGGGCCGCAAGCATGTTACGGCCCAGACGGTAGAGCCCTAGACGGGCAGGCCACGGTCAAAACGATGCCTCCGGCGGGGGATCGGCCGGCACCGGGATGGAGGGGGCGCCGTACGCGACCGCGGGTTCGTAGTGGCGTGCGCGGTAGGGCTTCCATCCCGACCACCATCGACCCAGGCAGAGCCGAGCAGACGCGGCCCATGGCGTCCAGGTCGTTCGTACAGTGGCGCGCTCCACCTGGACGCCATGAACCACGCCCGCTCCACGGTGTGTGGGTCGACGGCGGACGGGATGGAAGCTGGGGTGAGTGGTGGGTTGCTGAAGGAGCGCATGGCGGTCCCAAGTTCAGTAGCCCACCACTGGACGCCTCAGCGGTGATGCCACCAGTAGAGCGCAAAGGTCGCGGCCCCGCTCAAACTGGCTTTCACGGCCGTGCGCATGAGCTCGTCCGAGGCAGAGCTCAAGAGCCTACGGAAGTGGCGACGGGCACCATATTCCACCAGGTGGGTGCGGATCTGGCGGGCTTCCCGGGATGTGCGTGCGGCTTTGCGTGCGGGTCGCTGACGGCGGCAGCGCCTACACTTTCGAGTGCTGGGAATGTCGACCTCCGACGGTTGGCATTTCTGACGGTGTTAGCGGCCTCCTGCGTAGGACCAGGGGGCCGCCGCCGTTACCGACGGAAGCCCAGGCCCTGCGTTAGGACCAGGGGCCGCCGTTTCCGGGGGCCATGGCCGCACAAACCATTCTGAGGCAGCGCACTGACACTGTGACGCCGTAAGCACCAAGCGCTCTGACCTGCGTATTTTTCCGTTTATCCACTGACGGCCAGTCAGTTTTGTCAAACTACGTTGATGGCCACACGCCCAATGCGTATCGAGCACGGTCGGACTCCCGTTGCCGACGAGATCATGCGAGACCAGATCCGGCGAGCGTCCAAGCACTCGGGCGACACGAGCGCCGGTTACCGCCTCCTCATTGCGACCATCCTTCGGGATGCTGCCGAGTCCGTCCTCCGCGAAGAGGTCATGGCGGCCCGAGAGGTGCACGACCTGACCTGGAAGGAGATCGGTGAGGCCTTGGGAGTCTCGGCCCAGGCTGCACATCACAAGTATGCGCAACCAGCAGAATCGTGATGATCGTGCTTGTCTACGTCCTCAGCGCGCAGATCCAGGCCCTACCGTCGCCCCCCGAGGACAACCTCTGACCGTGCCCTTGCCGTGCCCGAGCACCCGGGAACTGACGGGGAATCGCGGTGAGTAGCGGACAATACGCAAGAGAACGGCCCCCGACCGATTTGCCTGGTCAGGGGCCGTTCACGTGCGGTGGGTGTGGGATTTGAACCCACGGTGACATCGCTGCCACGACGGTTTTCAAGACCGTTTCCTTAGGCCGCTCGGACAACCCACCTCTGCCCCGGCCCACCAGGGGTGGAGCGGGTACAGCGTACCGGCCTCGTCGGCGGCGCGGGGGCCGGACCGGGCGGCGCGCTCTGAGGGCGCGCCGCCTGATCGATCCGCTGCCGTACGGGGCCGGTGCCAGTACGGTCGGTTCATGCCAGCCGACCTCGAACTGTTGACGACGCAGATACGTGATCTGCACAACGCATTCGACCTCGGCCAGTGGGAGCCGAGCCCCGTCGAGCATGCCTGTGCCGCCCGGATCCTGGAAGCCGTCGCCTCGCGTCCTCTCGATGACGCGATCGTCCACGCCCTGCGAGCGGCGCCTCCCGGGGGAACTCTGCCCGAGGACTCCTACTTCGCGTCCACTACGGTCTCCTGCGCCGTCTACTTCCGCCGCTCGGTGGCCCCGACAGCGGAGACCGGTCAACAGGTTCACCACAGCTTCCTCGACCTGCTGCGGAAGATCACAGGTGACCCGGCCGCTCCCCGCTGAAGGGCCCCGAGAGTTCCTTGGGGGTCAGCTGTCGCCGGTGCGGGAGGCGAGGGTGAGTTCCACGGTGCGGGTCTTGCCGTCGCGTTCGTAGGTGACGGTGACCTTGTCGCCGGGCTGGTGGGTCCAGATCTCGCCGATGAGGGTGGGGCCGGAGTCGATGACGCGGTCGTCGAGCTTGGTGATGACGTCGCCGGGCTTGAGGCCTGCCTTGGCGGCGGGGCCGCCGGCCTCGACCGGGTCGGTGCCGCTCGCGCCCTGCCGGCTGATCTGGGCACCGCCGGTGCCCTCCTCCAGGGAGACCGAGGCGCCGATCTTGGCGTAGACGGGCTTGCCGGTCTTGATCAGCTGCTGGGCGACGTACTTGGCCTGGTTGATCGGGATGGCGAAGCCGAGGCCGATCGAGCCGGACTGACTGGTGCCGCCCAGGCCGCCGTTGCTGCTGGACTGGATCGCCGAGTTGATGCCGATCACGTTGCCCTGGGCGTCGAGGAGGGGGCCTCCGGAGTTGCCCGGGTTGATCGAGGCGTCCGTCTGGAGGGCGCTCATGTAGGAGGCGGAGGCGTTCGAGCCGCTGCCGTCGCTGGAGGCCACGGGGCGGTTCTTCGCGCTGATGATGCCCGTCGTCACCGTGTTCGAGAGGCCGAAGGGGGCGCCGATCGCGATCGTGGAGTCGCCGACCGCCACCTTGTCGGAGTTGCCGAGGGTCAGCGGCTTGAGGTCGCTCGGGGCGTTCTTGAGCTTGATGACGGCGACGTCGTAGCCCTGTGCGTGGCCGACGACCTCGGCGTCGTACTTCTTGCCGCTCGGGAAGGTGGCCGTGAGCTTGCCACCGTCGACCGCGTCCGCGACCACGTGGTTGTTGGTGACGATGTGGCCCTGGGTGTCGAAGACGAAACCGGTGCCGGTGCCGCCCTCGCCGCTGCTGCTCTCGGCCTCGATCGTGACGGTGCTCGGCAGCGCCTTGGCGGCCACCCCGGCGACCGTGCCCGGGTCGCGCTTGACGGAACCGCCGCTGTCGGAGGCGGTGACGGTGGTCGAGGAGCCGTTCTCGTTGTTCTTGGCCAGGGTGTAGCCGAGGCCGCCGCCCAGGCCGCCCGCGACCAGCGCGGCCACCAGGATCCCGGCGACCAGTCCGCCACGCCCGCCGCGCGGCTTCGGCTCGGGCTGCTGATAGGCGGCGCCCCACACACCGGTGGTGCCTCCGGAGCCGCCGTCGGCGTACGACGGGGTGGCCGGAGGCGGCGGGGGCGGCCAGGCGCCCGCGCCCTCGGGGCCGGAGCCCTGGCCCTGGGGCGCGCCGCCGGAGCCCGCGGCGGCGTAGGCGGGCGCCTGGCCGGCGTGGACCCGGTGGTCCTGGTCCGGCCGCTGATCGTCGCCGGGGGTGCCGGACGGGGCCGGCGGGAGGGGAGTCATCGGGGCGTCCGAACCGGAAGCGGTGTGCTCCTGGGGCGCCGAAGCAGCAGGAGCATCCACCGGCACGGGGGGTGCGGACGGGGCCGGGGGTACCGCGGTGCCCTCGTTCTCGGTGCTCACAGCTTGTCTCCTCGATCCACGGCTGTTGTTGTCGGTCGCACTCGGTCACGCTCTTCCACGCTGTCGACTGTCACGCTGCCGACGCTCGTCGACGGTCCGGCGCGAATCAGCTGTGCATGCTTTTGTATGTCGTCAGCTTTTCCCATGGGCCGTCAGAGCACCATAAGCGGTGCCTGTGGGTCCACGACCATTCTTTATATAGGTCATCAAGGACATAGCGGATGCAACTTCGAGACCTCCGTCCGCACGCGTACCCGCGCGCGGTGGCACCATGACGCGGTGACCCACGCACGACAGCACCATCCACAGGTGGTCGCCCACCGCGGAGCCTCCGAGGACGCTCCCGAGCACACGCTGGCCGCGTACCGGAAGGCGATCGAGGACGGCGCCGACGCCCTCGAATGCGATGTACGCCTGACCGCGGACGGACATCTCGTCTGCGTCCACGACCGTCGCGTCAACCGTACGTCCAACGGCCGCGGAGCGGTCTCCGCGCTCGAGCTCGCCGACCTCGCCGCGCTGGACTTCGGCTCCTGGAAGACGCGGGACTCCTGGCGGACCCGGGACGAGGAACCGGACTGGGAGCACCGCCCGGAGGACCGGGAGGAGACCTCGGTCCTGACCCTGGAACGGCTGCTGGAGCTCGTCGCCGACGCCGGGCGCCGGGTGGAACTGGCCGTCGAGACCAAGCACCCCACGCGCTGGGCGGGACAGGTCGAGGAGCGGCTGCTGCTGCTCCTGAAGCGGTTCGGGCTCGACGCCCCGGCCTCGGCCGCCGAGTCGCCGGTGCGGATCATGAGCTTCTCGGCGCGTTCGCTGCACCGGGTGCGGGCGGCCTCGCCGACGCTGCCGACGGTCTATCTGATGCAGTTCGTCTCGCCCCGGCTGCGCGACGGGCGGCTGCCCACGGGGGTCGGGATCGCGGGGCCCTCGATCCGGATCGTGCGCAACCATCCCGCGTACATCGAGCGCCTGAAGGGGGCCGGTCACCAGGTCCACGTCTGGACGGTGAACGAGCCGGAGGACGTCGACCTCTGTCTCGACCTGGGCGTCGACGCCATCATCACCAACCGCCCGCGCGCGGTGCTGGACCGCCTGGGCCGCTGAGCCGCGATGCGTCGACACCGGCACGTCTCCCCACAAGGACGCAGTGGCCGATGACACAGCGGCCGATAAAGGCACCTTTGTCGCCGATCGATAAAGAGCCGACTGGTAAAGACCTGTGAAGAACTCTTGACCCATCCGTCCCTTTGACGACATTCTCCAGCATCGGCACACCGTCGAAATCCAGCCAGGCGGTTACGGGGAGTGCTCCGGCGCGTTCGGTCCGTATTCGATCGGGACGAATGCGTCGGCGGAGGTCGATCGACCGGTTTCCGGTACAGGCCAATGGGGCATCCACACCGTGGCGTGGGGCGAAGGAGGTCTCGGGGGTGGCGTTGGTGGTGGCACAGGAGGTGCCCACGTCGTCGAGCATGGCCGTACCCCATGGCCCTGCGGGCGTGGGCAAGGCAAGACACCGTATGCGGACGCAGTTGCGCCGTGGCGGTGTGTCGGAATCGGTCATCGACGACGCCGTGCTGATTCTGTCCGAACTGTTGAGCAACGCGTGCAAGCACGGTCGGCCGTTGGGCGACGCCCTGGCCGGGGACGGCGATGTGCGCGCCGCGTGGCGCGTGGACCAGGGCGGCAGGCTCACGGTCGAGGTGACGGACGGCGGTGGGCCCACCCGCCCGGCTCCGGCCACGCCCTCGGTCACCGCGCACGGCGGCCGCGGGCTGAACATCATCTCCGCGCTGGCCGACGACTGGGGCGTCAGGGACGACGCCCGGGGCGAGGTCACGGTGTGGGTGGTCGTCCACGAGGACGTTCATGATCCGGATGCCGGGCACCGCCGCGACGACTTCGCTACGCGCGTCACGGCGCCGTCGGTCTCCGCCCTGCCCGGCATGGACTTCGCGGACGCCTTCGACGACCTGGACTGAGACCGGCCCGCGCGAACCCGGCCCGCGTGAACCCGGGCCGCGCCACCCCGGGCCGGACCGTCCACAGGTCGGCGCGGCGGCCGCCGTTGTCCACAGGCCCCCTTCGGCCGACGCGCGAACGGCTAGGCTCGCGCCGTACGAGACGAGCCGTAACCGGGAGACACCCACCATGGCCAAGAAGCGACCCCAGACGAAGGCCAAGCGGCCTCAGCTCACGGACGGGGAGGTCCCGGTCGTCGGTGCGCGCGAGCCCTGCCCCTGCGGCAGCGGCCGCCGGTACAAGGCCTGCCACGGCCGGGCCGCCGCCCAGGCCGTGACCGAGCTGGTGCAGCGCCCCTTCGAGGGCCTGCCGGGCGAGGGCGACTGGGTGGCGCTGCGCGAGCTGGTGCCGGCCGCGACCGTCGAGCTGACGCTGAAGGGCGGTCTCCCCGAGGGCGTCCCGTCGGTCACGCTGGGCACGGTGCTGCCGATGGCCTGGCCCGCGCTGCGCCGCGACGACGGCTCGGTCCTGCTGGGCCTGCAGAACGACACGGCGTCGGGCGACATCAGCCGCGACCTCGCCGACACCCTCCAGCGCGCGCTGACCGCGCCCCCCGGCACCCCGGTGGAGAGCCGCCGCGCCCCCGCCGACGGTCCGCGGCTCCAGGATCTGCTCGATCCCGAAGGCGTGTTCGAGCCAGTTGTGCACGCGGGCTTCGAGTTCTGGGTCCCGGACGCGGAGAACGCCACACCGGAGGTGACCGCCTCCCTGGAGCGGGCCAACGCCGCGGCGATCCCGACCGTGCGCCTGACCGGTGTGGACGCGGCCTACTGGTGCGAGACGCCGGAGAAGAACCACCTGCGCTGGGTCATGCCGCACCCCGAGGAACAGCTTCTGGACGCCCTCGCGCGACTGCACGTGGCGGGCCGTTCGAATCTGGGTGACGGCACGCGTCTGGTGGGTTCCTTCCGCGCTCACGGACTCACCGTCCCGGTCTGGGACCTGCCGAGCGAGATCACCGCGGAGGACATCGAGAAGCCGGCCGCGGAGTTCGCCGAGCGGCTCGCCGGCGCCCTCGCGAGCGACGCACCGCTGACCGCCGAGGAGCGTCGCGCGCGCGGCGGTCTGACCAACCGGCAGGTCACGCTCAGTTGACACAGCCGGTGCGGCTGACCGGTCGGTCAGCCGCACCGGAGCCTCGGTGGCACGTTGACTCCGATTCCAACTCCCGCTCGGGACAAGCCAGTCGGTGTCCGAATAGCCGAGGGGAAATCGAGATCGAATTTGCGAACAGCCGATCTCTTGTTACCGTTCCATTAGCCCGGTTGCTGGTGCATCCCCCGTCGCCAGCAACCGGGTCTTTGCGTGTCCGGGTTCCGCCCCGGGTTCTGTCCGGGTTTCTTTACGGAGCGGCGCCGAACGTCAACTGCCCGTAGGCGCCCCGGAGTTGCTCCCGGCGCGCAGCAGCAGCGGCCCCTCGCCGGGAGCCGCCGCGAACTCCGCGACCGCCGTGTACCCGTCCGGTCCCGCGAGGGTGCGTTCCCTGGGTGTCTCACAACTGCCCGGCTCGTCCTCGGGCCCCACGACGCAATGCATCTGCACGGTGCGGCCACCGGGGCCCATGAGACTCAGCACGGCATCCAGCGCGCCGCCCGTCACATTGCGGTAGTAGGTCCGCGCCCAGGTCTGCTCACCCTGCGTCAGGACACAGGTCTGCGCCTCGACACCGTCGGCGGAGGTGAGTTCGGGACCGCAGCGGGCGGCGGTGGCCAGACCGAGGCCGAGCAGACGAGTGGGGCCGCCGGCGGAGACGCCGGGCCCCTTGTGATCGTCGCGCGCGGAAGGCCGTAGAGAAGGCCCCGGAGAAAGCCGCGCAGAAGGCCGTACAGAAGGCTGTGCGGATGGCCGTACGGACGAGCGAACGGTGTCGGGCTCCGCCGGGCGGCGCCCCTCGTCACCCACCTGTCCCGCGGACGCCACGGCCAGCGGCAGCGCGACCGCGCACACCACGACGCCCGTGAGGGCGAGCAGACGAACGTTCATAGGCGGAAGATAACGACCGCGCGCGGGCGGCGGGTCCGCCCGCGCCCGACACCCCTACAACTCGGGTGCGCTCACACCCGTACGAGTGAGGGCCTCGACCACGGCGTCCACCACGGCCTCGACGTCCGGCACCCAGGGAGCGGCCGAACCGGGCAGCGGCGCGCGCTCCCAGCGGATCTCGCCGAGGCCGGTCTCGGACGGGGGCAGGGTGATGTACCCGCCCTCGCCGTGGAAGCGGAGGGAGCCGGGGACGAAGTCCTTGGCGTACAGCAGTTCGCCCAACTGCTCCATGGAGTACGGCTTCACCAGGATCGCCCAGCGGGTGGGCGAGGCGACGACCGGGCCGAGGCGCATGCCCTGGCGGTCGAGGACGCTGAGGGCGCGGGCCGCCGGCAGGGCCGGAAGGCTGACCGCGCAGGGGGCGGTATCCCCCGTGGCCAGCACGATCGGCGCGGCGGGCCGGTTGGTCCACCACCAGCGCACCATGCGCGCGTCGGTGGTGGCCGCGAGGAGACCGGGGTCGAAGGGGTGGGCACCGGGGACCGTGCACTCCGGGTCGGGGCAGCCGCAGCGGGCCCGGCCCTCTGGGTCCGGAGCCACACCGGGGAGTACGGGCCACTGCCATTCCGTGGCGAAGGTCAGGGCCGCGCTGATCAACTCAGGCCTCCCGTCGCTGCGCTGGGACAGGAGCCTGCGTCGCCTTCCGAGGATCTCGCGCATGAGCGCTCGTTCCTTTCCGTTGCACCGCTGGCAACACCGTGGACCACATCACACCATGTGTCGATCACTTCACTGTGCGTACCTGTTGGCGCATCACACCCCTGTCGGAGACAAGGGGAACCCCTATGGGCCGAACACGGGCTGCGCCGTGGCAGCCGCGCCCATACTGCGGTCTATCAAAAGCATGAGCCTGGCGCGGGGGTGGCGAAGTCTGGCGTTTGCCGTCACGCGTATTTCTCTTCGCCTCCGCCACGGGAGGATGGGGCTCGGTCGTCGGTGGCTAAGACGCCCGGGTCCGTCGCCAGGTTCCCGGGTGATTCCCAACCACCCCTGGCCTTCTCCGAGTACGTACCCATCACGACCGCTGTGACGCTCTGTGGAGCAAGGCCAGTCGACCGCAATAAGCCCTTGCCTGAGGCAGTTTTAGGCCAACTTCGTTTTTTGGCAAGTGGTGCACCACCGTCCCATGGACACCAGGAATCCCGGCAGGACAATGCTGGACATCCCCTCACGAGTGCGTGTACATGTGGAGACACTGCTAGCGGCGCAGAATGACATGGGGGTTTGCGATGCTTTTGAGCAATACGCACCGGTCGGAAAGCCGGACGCCATGAACGCCCCTCACCCTCCGAAAGTGGCTGGAATCGATTCAACGGTTCCCGCTCCCGCACACACTGTCGCGCCCGCGCCAGCCGCCTCGGGCACCTCAGCGGTGCTCGCACCGAACGCACCGGGCGCCCTGCTCCAGGACCGTCTCGCCGGCTGGGTCTCGGACCTCACGACCCTGCACGAACTCACCGAACGCCTGGCCCGCACGGACGTACTCGCCGACGCCCTCCAGGAGGTGCTGCGCGCCGGAGCCGCCCTGGTGGGCGCCCGCCGCGGCCTCGTCGTCCTGGAACCCGGCGACGGCCTCGGCCCCGACACCACCATCGGCCTCGGCCTCGCCCGCGCCGACCTCGGGCACATCGAGACCGTGCCGCGCAGCGCGATGCCGTACGGCAGGATCCTCGACGGCCTGCCGGGCGGCGACGGTGAGATCGCCGAGCCCGACCTGCTCTCCGAGGACGGCCTCGACCCCCGGCACCGCGAGGTGGCCGCCCGCCTCGGCTACGCCGCCTGCTACGCGCTCCCCCTGACCACCGAGGACCCCTGCCGGCTCGGCGCCGCCGTCTGGCTCTACGACGAGCCCGCCGAGCCGAGCGAGCGGCAGCGCCACCTCGTCGGGCTGTACGCCCGCTACGCCGGCGAGCACCTGGCCCGGCTCGTCGAGGTGGAGCGCACGCGCGCGTGCATGGCGACCATGACCGAGGAGCTGCTGCCGTCCCGGCTCCCGCGCGTGGCCGGCATGCGGCTGACCGCCCGGCACCGCACCTGCGCCCGGGGCGGCGGCGACTGGTACGACGCGCTGCCGCTGCCGGACGCCGCCCTGGGGCTCGCGGTGGGCTCCGTGACGGGGTCCGGGCCCAGCGCGATCGCCGCGATGGGACGGCTCAGAGCCTCCCTCAGGGCGTACGCCGTGATGGAGGGCGAGGACCCGGTCGCCGTCCTGTCCGACCTGGAGCTGCTGCTCAGGCTCACCGAGCCGGCCCGCTCGGCCACCGCGCTGTTCGCCTACTGCGAACCCGCGCTGCGCAAGATCACGCTGGCCGGTGCCGGGCACAGCCCGCCACTGCTGATCGGCGAGCGGCGCACGGAGTTCGTGGAGACGTCCGTGTCCGCGCCGCTCGGGATGCTCGCCTGCTGGGAGGCGCCGAGCGTGGAGCTCCAGGTGGAGGCGGGGGAGACGGTTCTGCTGTACACCGACGGGCTGCTGCACCGCACCGGCGACCCCACGGACCGCGCCTTCGCCCGCCTGCACGCGGCGGCGGCCGGTGTGCCGAAGGCCCAGCGCGCCGACCCCGACGCCGTCGCCGACCACGTGCTGCGGACCGTGCTGCCGGACGGGCTGGACTCGGCGGACTCCGAGGAGGACGTGGTGCTGCTCGTCGCTCACTTCGAGTAGCGGCCCGCACCCGCCCCGGTAACAGGTCCAACGGCCCTGGGCCCCCTTCTGTACGACCGTACGATGGACGGGGTCCAGTGCCGTATCTAGGAGGATGACCGTGGCGGAGGAGCTCACCCCGGAGACCCCGGAGACCGAGTCCGAAGAGCCGATCAAGCAGCGGAAGAACGGACTGTATCCGGGCGTGTCCGACGAGCTGGCGGAGAACATGCAGTCCGGCTGGGCCGACACCGAGCTGCGCGGCCTGGAGCCGGTTCCCCAGGCCGCCGAGACCGCCGCGCGCCGCGCCGCGCTGTCGGCGCGGTTCCCGGGCGAGCGTCTGGTGATCCCCGCGGGCAACCTGAAGACCCGCTCGAACGACACGGAGTACGCGTTCCGGGCGTCGGTCGAGTACGCGTACCTGACCGGCAACCAGACCGAGGACGGCGTGCTCGTGCTGGAGCCGGCCGCCGCCGGCGGCCACACCGCCACGCTGTACCTGCTGCCGCGCTCCGACCGGGAGAACGGCGAGTTCTGGCTGTCCGGCCAGGGCGAGCTGTGGGTAGGCCGACGCCACTCGCTGACCGAGGCGTCGACCCTCTACGGCGTCCCGGTGTCGGACGTGCGCGAACTCACCGACAAGCTGCGCGAGGCCACCGGTCCGGTCCGGGTCGTCCGCGGGTACGACGCCGGCATCGAGGCCGCGCTCACCGACAAGGTCACCGCCGAGCGCGACGAGGAGCTGCGGGTCTTCCTCTCCGAGGCGCGGCTGATCAAGGACGCGTTCGAGATCGGGGAACTGCAGAAGGCGGTCGACTCGACCGTGCGCGGCTTCGAGGACGTGGTGAAGGTCCTCGACAAGGCCGAGGCCACCTCGGAGCGGTACATCGAGGGCACGTTCTTCCTCCGCGCGCGCGTGGAGGGCAACGACGTGGGCTACGGCACGATCGCCGCGGCCGGGCCGCACGCGTGCACGCTGCACTGGGTGCGCAACGACGGGCCGGTGCGCTCCGGTGACCTGCTTCTCCTCGACGCGGGTGTCGAGACGCACACGTACTACACCGCCGACGTCACGCGGACTCTGCCGATCAACGGTCGTTTCAGCGACCTCCAGAAGAAGATCTACGACGCCGTGTACGACGCCCAGGAGGCCGGGATCGCGGCCGTGAAGCCCGGGGCGAAGTACCGGGACTTCCATGACGCGGCGCAGCGGGTGCTGACCGAGCGGCTCGTGGAGTGGGGGCTCGTCGAGGGGCCGGTCGAGCGGGTGCTCGAACTGGGGCTCCAGCGGCGCTGGACGCTGCACGGCACGGGCCACATGCTCGGCATGGACGTGCACGACTGCGCTGCCGCGCGGACCGAGGCGTACGTCGAGGGGGTGCTGGAGCCGGGGATGGTGCTGACCGTCGAGCCCGGGCTGTACTTCCAGGCCGATGATCTGACCGTGCCTGAGGAGTACCGGGGTATCGGGGTGCGGATCGAGGACGACATTCTGGTGACCTCGGACGGCAATCGGAACCTTAGCGCTGCGCTGCCTCGGCGGTCTGATGAGGTGGAGGCGTGGATGGCCTCGCTGACAGGCTGAGTCTCGGCTACGGGTAGTTCGTGGCTGGTCGCGCAGTTCCCCGCGCCCCTAGGGGGGTGCAGTGGACCTGCATCTAGAAGCCACCCCTGGCGAAGGGCGTCGTGCTGGGCTTGAGCGGGCTCTGCGCGATGCCGTTCGTGATGGGCGGTTGTCTCCTGGGGCTCGGTTGCCTGCCACCCGGCGGCTCGCGGAGGAGTTGGGGGTCTCGCGGGGGACCGTGAAGGCGGCCTACGACCAGTTGGTGGCCGAGGGGTATCTGACCGCCCGGCAGGGGGCGGGGACGCGGGTCGCCCAGCTGCCCGCCCCCGACGCCGAACCGCCGGGGGCATCCGCACGCGCGCGTGTGCCGCGTTTCGATCTGCGGCCCGGGAGTCCGGACGTGGGGGCGTTCCCGGCCGCCGCCTGGCTCAGGGCACTGCGGCGAGCGGTCGACGCCGTGCCGTCCGCCGCCTACGACTACGGCGATCCCCGGGGGCGCATGGAACTGCGGACCGCGCTGTCGGGGTACCTGGGGCGCGCCCGGGGGGTCGTCGCGCCGCCCGAGCGGATCGTCGTCACCTCCGGGTACGTGCAGGGGCTGGCGCTGCTCACGCGGGTGCTGGGCGGGGCCGAGATCGCCATGGAGGATCCCGGGCTGCCGTTCCACCGGGAGGTCGTGCGGCGGGGCGGCGGGCGGGTGGTGCCCGCGCCGGTGGACGAAAGAGGCGTACGGGTCGAGGAGCTGGGGGACTCGGCGGCCGTCGTCGTCACGCCCGCCCACCAGTACCCGACCGGTGTGACGCTCCATCCCTCGCGGCGGCGGGCGCTGACCGACTGGGCACGCGCGCGTGGGGCCCTGGTCGTCGAGGACGACTACGACGGGGAGTTCCGCTACGACCGGCAGCCCGTGGGCGCGCTCCAGGGGATGGCGCCGGGGCAGGTCGTCTACATGGGGACGGCGTCCAAGACCCTCGGGCCCGCGCTGCGGCTCGGCTGGATGGTACTGCCGCCCGACCTGGTCGACGCGGTGGCCGACGCCAAGCTGCACAGCGACCACCACACCGAGTCCCTCGGCCAGTTGGCCCTCGCCGAGCTGATCGGCGGTCACGCCTACGACCGTCATGTGCGCGCGAGCCGGCTCAGGTACCGCGGGCGCCGGGACCGGCTCGTGGAACGGCTGGGGGCGCGACGGCGGGTGCGCGGGATCGCGGCCGGGCTGCACGCGCTGGTGGACGTCGAGGACGAGGCGGGGGTGCTGGAGCGGGCGGCGGCCGCGGGGCTCGCGGTGGGGCGGCTCGGGGAGCACTGGCACGTACCCGGCACCGAGGGGCGGCCGCAGGGGTTGGTCGTGGGGTACGGGACGCCACGGGAGGGGATGTACGCGGAGGCGTTGGAGGCACTGGGCGAGGTGTTGGACGCCGAGGTGTGAGGGGGTGACCGCGGCCTCCGGGGGTGGCCGATTGGGCCAAGAATTGGGCCTCTGATTGGGTCTGCTCGGCGGCCCAATGCGCTTCTACTGTCGTTCGCATGACGAACTCCCTCGTCCCGCCCGCGGGGCCGCAACGCGTCCTGGCCCTGGCCCAGTTGACCAACTCCGTCGGTGACGGCGCCTACTACGTGACCTCGGCGCTCTACTTCACCCATGTCGTCGGTCTCGCCCCCGCGCGCGTGGGGCTCGGGCTCACCCTCGGGTGGGCGGTCGGCTCGCTGGTGGGGGTGCCGCTCGGGCGGCTCGCTGACCGGCGCGGGGCGCGTGGTACGGCGGTGCTGCTGGCGCTGGCCACCGGGCTCGCGGTGGCGTCCTTCCTGGTCGTGCGGGACTTCGTGCCCTTCGTGCTGGCGGCCTGCGCCTACGCCTCCGCCCAGTCGGGGCTGGCCGCCGCCCGGCAGGCGCTGCTCGCCGGGCTGGTGAGCGCCGGGGAGCGGACCGGCCTGCTGGCGCATCTCCAGTCGACGCTCAACGCGGGGCTCGCGGTGGGCGCGGGGCTGGGCGGGCTCGCGCTGCACGCCGGGACGGAGGCCGCCTATCTCGGGGTGTTCGCGCTGGACGCGGTGAGTTTCCTGGTGTGCGCGGGGCTGTTGACGCGGGTGCCGGCGGTGCGGGCTCGGGTTCCGGAGAAACGGCACGGTACGAGTGTGGTCCGCGACCGCCCGTACGTCCTGCTCACGCTGCTCAACACCGTGCTCCTGCTGCGGATGCCGCTGCTCAGCCTCGGGCTGCCGCTGTGGATCGCGGAGCGCACGGACGCGCCGACGTGGCTGGTCTCGGTGCTGTTCGTGCTCAACACCGGGGCCGTGATGCTGTTCCAGGTGCGGATGGCGCGCGGGATCGGCGGACTCGCCTCGGCCACGCGGACGGTACGGCGGTCGGGCTGGGTGATGCTGGCGGCCTGCGCGGTGTTCGCGTTGTCGGCGGGTGCCTCGCCGTGGGTGGCCGTGGCCGTTCTGACGGTGGGCGCGGTGCTTCAAGTGATCGCCGAGATGGGGCAGTCGGCCGGTTCCTGGCAGCTGTCCTTCGACCTGGCACCGGCCGAGCGGGTCGGCGAGTACCAGGGGTTCTTCGGCACCGGCGTGACCGTCGCCCGCACGCTGGGCCCGCTGGTGCTGACCTCACTGGTGGTCGGGTGGGGGACGCCCGGGTGGCTGCTGCTGGGCGCGGCGACGCTGGGAGCGTCGTACGCGATGGGGCCGGCGACGCGCCGGGCCCACGGACGGGTCGGTCTTGAGCGGGTCGGTCCGCAGGTCGGTCTTGAGCAGGTCAGTCTGCGGCGGTCCGTGCCGGTGAACCGTACCGACCGCTGTCAGGACCGCGCGGGCTCCCCTGCCGCCGCTACACCGCCATCAACGGCGCGTCCTTCTTCCACTTGAGGATCTTGTCGAAACTGACCACCGCGCCGCGTCGTCCGGGTTTGTTGCCGATGTGGACGTGGTCGGCGAGTTCCTGGATGAGACCGAGGCCTCTGCCGTTCTCGTCCTCGTCGGAGACGAGGCGGACGGACGGAAGAGCCTGGGCCTGGGCCGGCGTCTGGGCCTGCGTCGAGGCCTGGGCCTTGGGCGCCTGGGCACGGGCGAATCCGGGGCCCGAGTCGGTGACTTCGATACGGCACTTCTCGCCGTCGAGGTAGGCCGTGACCCGGTACGCCTCCGACGGGCCGCCCTGCCCGGAGTCCCCGCCGTGCTCGACGGCGTTCGCGCAGGCCTCGCTGAGGGCGACGGAGAGGTCGTAGGAGATGTCGGGATCGACGCCCGCGGTCTCCATGGTGCCGAGCAGCAGGCGCCGTGCGAGCGGCACGCTCGCGGCTTCACGCCGCAGATGGAGTGACCACCAGATGCTCATGCTCCAGCCTCCAGGCCGCGGCTCGACATACCGTTACGTATTGCCGCCCGTGCCCGGGTGTAAGCACAGAGTTGACGTGATGCCGCCCATACGGGGGATGTGCCGTGGGTGCCGATCGGTGTATGTGGGGCACTGTGTGGCAGAGGAGACCTTCCGGTCGTACCGCTCGTACGCCATCTTGCGGACCTGCCGTATGGCGTCCATGAGGCCAGTGCGATGATTGCCCCGCCATGACTGCCCCCCACACGCGCTCCGGAGGAGATCTCCGGGTTCTGCGGGCCGCGGTGTTCGCCGCGGTCTGCGTCGTGCTGGCCGCGGCCGGTCATGCGCTCGCCTCCTGCGCCGCCATTCCGCGGTGGACGCTCGGCGTGGGCTTCCTGGGCACCGTCCTGCTCGTGGCACCGCTCGCCGGGCGGACCCGCTCGCTGCCCGGGATCGCCGCCCTGCTCACGGTCGGACAGACCGCGCTGCACGTGGTGTTCGGGCTGGGACAGCACGGTACGACGGCGGCCTCGGCCACGGGTGCGGCGGTCCGTACGGCGGCGGCCGGTGCCGCCCCGGTGTCCGACGCCTCGCTGGTCGCGCAGGCCGCGCGGCTCGTCTGCGGGACCACCGCGGCGGCGATCAGTCCCGCGCAGGCCCAGAGGATCCTCACCAACGCGCGGATCCAACCGGCCGGCGGCACGGACATCCGCGGCACGGCCCTGAGCTCCGCGCACCACCCGGCGGACGCCATGTCCACCGCCCTGGGCTCCCCGATGTCGATGCTGCCGTCCCTGCCGATGCTGCTGGGCCACCTGCTCGCGGCCGTCGCCACCGGCTGGCTGCTGCGGCGCGGGGACCTGGCGCTGCTGCGGCTCGTCGAACTGTCGGCCTACTCGGCGCATTCGGTCGCCGAAGGGGCGCTCGTACGGTCCCTGCGCGGGGCGCTCGCGCTGGTGCGCGCCCTGCGTGCCGGCCTGCCGGGCGCGCCCGAAGCCGGTGCGCGCCCGCCGCGCACCGCCCTGCTCGCGTCACCGGCACCCCGTACCACCGCGCTCCAGCACTCGGTGATCCGGCGCGGCCCGCCCGGGCCCGCCACGTTCTCCCTCGCCGCCTGACGCGACACGCCCCACACCACTCCACCGCTGTGGAGAAGGGCCGCGGTCGCGCGGCACGCGCGTGTGCCCACGTCCCCGAATGATCGGTCCCACCGGCGCACGCGTACCCCTTCTCATCACCCAGTACCGAAGTGGAGTGCTGTTCATGAAGGCCTCTCGACTCGCCGCCGCCGGCGCCGTCGCCGCCACCGCCGTCGTCGTCCTGTCCTCTCCCGCGTTCGCGCACGTCACCGTGCAGCCCGAGGGCACCGCCGCCAAGGGCGGTTACGCGGTGATCGACTTCAAGGTCCCCAACGAGCGCGACGACGCCTCGACCACCAAGCTGGAGGTCGCCTTCCCGGCCGACCACCCGCTCGCCTCCGTCATGCCGGAGCCGATGCCCGGCTGGAAGATCGAAGTCACCAAGTCCAAGCTGGCCAAGCCCGTCGAGTCGCACGGCGAGCAACTCACCGAGGCCGTCACCAAGGTCACCTGGACCGCCGACGGCAAGGGCATCGAGCCCGGATACTTCGAGAAGTTCCCGGTCTCCGTCGGCGCGCTGCCCGAGGACACCGACACCCTCGTCTTCAAGGCCCTCCAGACGTACTCCAACAAGGAGGTCGTGCGCTGGATCGAGGAGCAGAAGCAGGGCGACGAGGAGCCGGAGAACCCGGCCCCGGTCCTCGAACTGGCCGCCGCCTCCGAGGACGGCCACCACGGCTCGTCGGCGACCGAGGAGGCCGCCGACTCCGCCTCCGCCGAGAACGCCTCCGCCTCGACCGCCGCCCCCGCCGACTCCAGTGACACCACCGCCCGCGTCCTGGGCGTGGTCGGCATCGTCGTCGGTGTCGTCGGGGTGGCCTACGGCGTGCTCGCCGGCCGTCGGCGCAGTGACGCCTGAGCTCCTTTCCGCTCCATGTGACGTGCACCGGAGCACCTCCGGTGCACGTCGGAACACTGACATCTGGGACATTTCTCTATGCGCAAGAAGACGCTCGCCGCGGCCGCCCTCCTCGCCGCCGCCACCCTGACCCTCTCCGCCTGCGGAAGCAGCGCCGACGACAGCGGCTCACCGGTCTCCGTGGTCTCCGAGGAGCCCGGCTCCGACAAGCCCGCCACCGTCCTCGACCAGCCGTTCGAGAAGCCGGACCTGGTCCTCACCGACGCGCAGGGCAAGAAGTACGACCTCCGCGCGGCGACCAAGGGCAAGCCGACGCTGCTCTACTTCGGCTACACCCACTGCCCCGACATCTGCCCGACGACGATGAGCAACATCGCCGTCGCCAAGAAGCAGCTGCCCAAGGCCGAACAGGACGAACTCCAGGTCGTCTTCGTCACCACCGACCCGGCCCGCGACACCCCGGCCGAACTCGGCAAGTGGCTCAAGGGCATCGACCCGACGTTCGTCGGCCTCACCGGCAGCTTCGCCACCATCCAGTCCAGCGCCCGCACCCTCGGCATCTCCATCGAGCCGACGAGCAAGGACAAGAACGGCAAGCTCGTCTCCATGCACGGCACCCAGGTCGTCGCCTTCTCCCCCAAGACCGACGCCGGGTACCTGCTCTACGGCGAGGACGCCACGGTCGACGACTACATCAAGGACCTGCCCAAGATCGTCAAGGGACAGACCCCGTGAGGCGTACGGCCCTGACCGCTCTCTGCGCCACGGCACTGACCGGGGCCCTGGTCCTCACCGGCTGCTCGGACTCCGACGACGGGGGCATCTCCGTCTCCGGCGCCTACATGCCCCAGCCGGTGTCCGACATGGCCGCGGGCTTCCTGACCATCGTCAACGACAGCGGTACGGCGGACCAGCTGACCTCGGTGACCAGCGACGACGGCGAGATCACCATGCACGAGACGAACAGCGGCGCGATGGCGGAGGTCTCCCGCTTCTCCGTCCCCGCCCACGGTCAACTCGTGTTCAAAAGCGGCGCCAACCACCTGATGTTCGACAAGCTGAAGCACAAGCCGAAGCAGGGTCAGACGGTCACCGTCGAACTCCACTTCGCCGAGTCCGACCCCGTCGTCGTGAAGATGCCCGTGAAGTCGGCGACGTACGTCCCGAAGACCGGACACTGAGGGAGGGACCTCCGTGACCCAGACCATCGCCCCCCGCGTCCGGACCCTGGTGCTGCTGCTCCTGGCCGCCACCGGACTGCTCCTCGCCACGGCCGGCCCGGCCTCCGCGCACGCCGCACTGACCGGCAGCGATCCCCAGCAGGGGGTGGTGGTCGACAAGGCGCCCGCCCAGGTCTCGCTGACCTTCTCCGAACAGGTCAGCATGTCCGCCGACTCGGTGCGCGTGCTCGACCCCAAGGGCAAGCCCGTGCAGAACGGCGCACCGACCAACCTGAGCGGCACGACGTACGCCCTGCGCCTGCACAGCGGCCTGCCCGACGGCACCTACACCGTCACCTACCACGTCGTCTCCGCGGACAGCCATCCCGTCGCCGGCGCCTACACCTTCTCCATCGGCGCGCCGTCCAATACCAGCGTCGCCGTCTCCGACGAGACGGTCGGCGGCGGGGTCGTCGGCTGGCTCTACGGATTCGGGCGGTACATGTCGTACGCCGGTTTCGTGGTGCTGGTCGGCGGGGCCGCCTTCGTGCTGGCCTGCTGGCAGCGCGGGGCCGGCGTGCGGGCCGTGCAACGGCTCGTGGTCTCCGGATGGGTCACGCTCACCTCGGCGACCCTTCTGCTGCTGCTCCTGCGCGGCTCCTACACCGGCAGCGGGAAGGTCGGCGACATCTTCGACCTCGACCTGCTCGGACAGGTGCTCCAGACCAAGACGGGCGCCGCGCTGGTGTCCCGGCTGCTGCTGCTCGCCGCGGCGGCCCTGTTCATCGCGGTGCTGTTCGGGGCGTACGAGAAGCGGGACGACGAGGAGAAGCGGGACCTGACCTTCGGGCTCGCGGTCGGCGGGGCCGTCGTGTCCGCCGGGCTCGCCGCGAGCTGGGCGATGTCCGAGCACGCCTCCGTCGGCCTCCAGGCGGGCATAGCCATGCCGGTCGACGTCGTCCATCTGCTCGCCGTCGCCGCCTGGCTCGGCGGGCTGACCGCCCTGCTCGTCGCCCTGTACAAGGCGCCCGCCGAGACACCCGTCGACTCGGCCGCCGTACGCCGTTTCTCGACCGTCGCCTTCGGCAGCGTCGTGGCGCTGGTGCTGACCGGCACCTACCAGTCGTGGCGGCAGCTCGGCTCCTGGTCGGCCTTCACCGACACGTGGTACGGGCAGCTCCTGCTCATCAAGATCGGGCTGGTGGCGCTGCTGGTGGGCATCGCGTACATCTCTCGGCGGTGGACGGCTCGGCTGGCGGAGACGGTGGTGCAGGGGAGCCCGAGGGCTCGGGAGAAGGAGCGGGTCGCCGCGGGCGGAGCGAAGAAGGGGGCTGTTTCCGCCGGTGGCGGCGGGGGTGCGGGGGGTGCCGGGAGTGCTGGAGGCGCTGGCGGTTCCGGGAGTGCTGGAGGCGCTGGGAGTTCCGGGGGTGACGCCAAGAAGGGTGGCGGCGCGAAGGCGGGCGGTACGAAGGGTGGCGGCACGTCCAAGCGGGACGCGCAGCTCGCCCGGCAGCGGGCCGCGGTGGACGTGGCGCGCCAGAAGCGGGAGCGGGACGCCGATCCGAACCGGTTCGGGCTGCGCCGGTCGGTGCTCGCCGAGGCCGGTGTCGCCGTCGTCCTGCTGGCCGTGACCACCGTGCTGACGCAGACCGAGCCCGGCCGTACGGAGGAGGAGGCCAAGGCGGCCACCTCGTCCTCCTCTTCCTCGTCGTCGGACGCGGCCGGGGCCGTGACCCTGACCATGCCGTTCGACACGGGCGGCGAGGACGGCAAGGGCGTGGTGACCGTCGACCTCGACCCCGCGCGCGTGGGCGCCAACGAGATGCACGTCTACGTCCAGCGGCCCAACGGGCGCGCCTTCGACATCCCCGAGGTGAAGATCGCCTTCACCCTGGAGTCCCAGAAGATCGGGCCGCTGCCTGTCGTGCCCGACCACATCACCACCGGTCACTGGTCGGCGAACGGAGTGCAGATCCCCGTGGCGGGCGACTGGGAAGTCGCGGCGACCGTGCGGACCTCCGACATCGACCAGACGACCGTCTCCAAGAACGCGCAGATCGGCTGAACCGAACCATGGCTGACCAGTCCACTCCCGACGCCCCCGCCGCCGCGGGGGGTGTTTCCGAGGGCACTTCCCAAGGCGTGCCCGAGGCTGTTTCCACGGGCGTTCGTGAGGATGCTTCCGGGGGCGCCTCCTCCGAGGCGACCGTATCCGTGTCCGCCGCGCCCGTGTCCGCCGCGTCCGCGGGAGGCGTCTCGCGCCGCAAGCTGCTCGGCACCGCCGGGGCCACCGGGCTCGTCCTGGGCGCGGCCGGCGGGGTCGTGGGCCACGCCGCCCGGCCCGCCGAGGCCACCCCGCTCGCGTCGGTGGGCACGGACGAGGTGATGTTTCACGGGAAACATCAGCCCGGAATCACCCAGGGCCTCCAGGCCCGCGGCCACCTCGTCGCCTTCGACCTCGCGGCGGGCGCGGGCCGCAAGGAGGCCGGGGCCCTGCTGCGCCGCTGGTCGGAGACGGCCCGGCGGCTGATGGCGGGCGAGGCGATGACCCAGGACGACACGGATGTCGCCCGGGACGCGGGGCCCTCGTCGCTGACGGTCACCTTCGGCTTCGGCCACAGCTTCTTCGCCCGCACCGGGCTGGAGAAGCAGCGCCCGGTCGCCCTCGACCCGCTGCCCGACTTCTCCTCCGACCACCTCGACAAGGCCCGCAGCAACGGCGATCTGTGGGTGCAGATCGGCGCCAACGACGCCCTGGTCGCCTTCCACGCCCTGCGCGCGATCCAGAAGGACGCGGGCGGCGCGGCGCGCGTCCGCTGGCAGATGAACGGCTTCAACCGCTCGCCGGGCGCCACCGCTCATCCGATGACGGCACGGAATCTGATGGGCCAGATCGACGGCACGCGCAATCCGAAGCCGACGGAGTCCGACTTCGACCGGCGGATCTTCGTACCGTCGTCGGGTGACCCGTCGTGGATGGCCAACGGCTCCTACGCCGTCGTACGACGGATCCGGATGCTGTTGGACGACTGGGAGAAGCTCTCGGTCGCCACCCAGGAGAACGTCATCGGGCGCCGGAAGTCCAATGGGGCGGCGCTGACCGGGGGCACCGAGACCACCGCGATGGACCTGGAGAAGACGGACGCCAAGGGGAATCTGGTGGTCCCGCTCAACGCCCACGCGCGGATCACCCGGCCCGACCAGAACGGCGGGGCGGCGATGCTGCGGCGCCCCTTCTCGTACCACGACGGCTTCGACACGGACGGTGTGCCCGACGCGGGCCTGCTCTTCGTCTGCTGGCAGGCCGATCCGCTGCGCGGCTTCGTCCCAGTCCAGCGCAAGCTCGACCGGGGGGACGCGCTGTCGCAGTTCATCCGGCACGAGGCGAGCGGCTTGTTCGCGGTGCCGGGCGGGGCGGCGGAGGGGGAGTACGTGGGGCAGCGGCTGCTGGAGGGGTGAGGGGGCCGGCGGGACCGGGGCCCTGCCGGCAGTGGCGGTGGCGGTGGCCGTACGGGTACGGGTACGGGTACGGGTACGGGTACGGGTGCGCGTGCGGGTGCCTGTGCCGGGCGTCACGCGAACGCTCGGGGCGGGCCGTGGTCACGCCGGTTCACTCAGCGGAGGGGCCGTCCTGGGACAGCTGCGCCCGGTTCGGCAAGGGCCATTAGGGTGAGGTCATGCCAGCGAGCTATGCGTATCTCGGCCCTGAGGGCACCTTCACCGAAGTCGCCCTGCGCACCCTTCCCGAGGCGGCCACGCGTGAGCTGATCCCGTACGTGTCCGTGCAGTCCGCGCTGGACGCGGTGCGGGTCGGCGAGGCCGAGGCCGCCTTCGTGCCGATCGAGAACTCCGTCGAGGGCGGCATCACCACCACCCTGGACGAACTGGTCGCGGGCGCACCGCTGATGATCTACCGCGAGGTGCTGCTGTCGATCACCTTCGCGCTGCTCGTGAGGCCGGGCACGAAGATCTCGGACATCAAGACGGTCTCCGCGCACCCGGCCGCCCAGCCGCAGGTGCGCAACTGGCTGAAGAACAACCTCCCCGACACCCACTGGGAGTCGGCCGCCTCGAACGCGGACGCCGCCCGGCTGGTCCAGGAGGGCCAGTACGACGCCGCCTTCGCGGGCGAGTTCGCGGCCGCCCGCTACGGCCTGGAGGCCCTGGAGACCGGGATCCATGACGCCGAGAACGCGCAGACGCGGTTCGTGCTGGTCGGCCGCCCGGCCCGGCCCGCCGCGCCGTCCGGCGCCGACAAGACGTCCGTGGTGCTGTGGCAGCGCGACGACCACCCCGGTGGGCTGCGCGACCTGCTCGGCGAGTTCGCCACCCGGGGCATCAACCTGATGCTGCTGCAGTCCCGGCCGACCGGCGCGGGCATCGGCAACTACTGCTTCTGCATCGACGCCGAGGGCCACATCTCCGACCGCCGGGTCTCCGAGGCCCTGATGGGGCTCAAGCGGATCTGCCTGGAAGTGCGGTTCCTCGGGTCGTACCCGCGTGCGGACGTGGGCGTCGAGGACGTGAGCACGCCGCGGCCGGGGACGTCCGACGAGGAGTTCGTCTCGGCGGCGGACTGGGTGGCCCGGTGCCAGGACGGCCGGTTCTGAACAGGTTCTGAGCCGGTTCTGAGCCAGTTCCGAGCCCGATCCTACCTGCAGATTTTAGTTATCCACAGGAGTTATCCACAGGCGAGCTTCTCGACCTGGGGACAAGTCGACAGCGAAGCGCCACTCTGTCGACAAATCGGCCTACAGGCCGCCCGGGCGTTCACCGCCACGCACATCACCCTTCGTCCACTCTTTTCCCTTGGGCAATCCTTTGGGGCGACCTCTTTCCACTCGAAAGTGGGGGTAAGCGAGGTTTGCACCGGGAATCAAGGCTGTCACCGACTCGTTTCGGAGTGATCAATTCCGAAGTCCACAGATCTTCCACACAGCCTGTGGATAACTTTTCCCGGGGTGTGGATTCCTGTGGACAGTCGGACCTCAAGTCCCCTTCCACACAAGGGAATCGAGTCAACCAGACGCCCCGCACGTGCCCCGTTCCAGGGAGCGAGACGCGCTTTATTGACACGCTGGAACACTTAGGGCAATTGCCTCATAACAGAACGTAAGGCACGTTCCGCAATAGTGAGTCGAGACGCGTGACCGCGCACCGGTAGCCTTGGCCCCGTGATTGACCTTCGCCTGCTCCGTGAGGACCCCGACCGTGTGCGCGCGTCCCAGCGCGCCCGTGGAGAGGACGTCGCGCTCGTCGACTCCCTCCTGTCCGCCGACGAGCGGCGCAGGTCGTCCGGCGTCCGCTTCGACGAGCTGCGCGCCGAGCAGAAGCAGCTCGGCAAGCTGATCCCCAAGGCCTCCGGGGACGAGAAGGCCGAGCTGCTGAAGAAGGCGGGGCAGCTCGCCGCCGACGTCAAGGCCGCCGACGCCGAGCGCGACGCGGCCGACGCCGAGACCAAGGAGCTCCTGCTCCAGCTGAGCAACCTCGTCCACCCCGACGTGCCCGTCGGCGGCGAGGAGGACTTCACCACGCTGGAGACGCACGGCACGATCCGCGACTTCGGCGCCGAGGGCTTCGAGCCCAAGGACCACCTGGAGCTCGGCACGATCCTCGGCGCGATCGACGTCGAGCGCGGTGCCAAGGTCTCGGGCTCGCGCTTCTACTTCCTGACGGGCGTGGGCGCGCTCCTG
The DNA here is from genome assembly GCF_021173675.1 of Streptomyces lincolnensis. GTDB lineage: Bacteria > Actinomycetota > Actinomycetes > Streptomycetales > Streptomycetaceae > Streptomyces > Streptomyces lincolnensis_B. Next base: position 117,367 of record NZ_JAIHON010000006.1, read on the forward strand.
GAGCTGGCGCTCGTCAACGCGGCGATCGCGCAGGCCACCGCGGCCGGCTTCACGCCGATGCTGACGCCCGCGCTGGTCCGCCCGCAGTCCATGGCCGGCACCGGCTTCCTCGGCCAGGCGGCCCAGGACGTCTACCACCTCGACAAGGACGACCTCTACCTGGTCGGCACCTCCGAGGTCCCGCTCGCCGCGTACCACATGGACGAGATCATCGACGCCGACCGGCTGCCGCTGCGCTACGCCGGTTTCTCGCCCTGCTTCCGCCGCGAGGCCGGCTCGCACGGCAAGGACACCCGGGGCATCTTCCGCGTGCACCAGTTCGACAAGGTCGAGATGTTCTCCTACGTCGACCCGGCCGACTCGCAGGCCGAGCACCAGCGCCTGCTGGAGTGGGAGAAGCAGTGGCTGACCTCCCTGGAGCTGCCGTTCCGGGTCATCGACGTCGCCTCGGGCGACCTGGGCTCCTCGGCCGCGCGCAAGTTCGACTGCGAGGCGTGGATCCCGACCCAGGGCAAGTACCGCGAGCTGACCTCGACCTCGGACTGCACCGAGTTCCAGTCCCGCCGGCTGTCGATCCGCGTCCGTGACGGCAAGCAGGTCAAGCCGCTGGCGACGCTCAACGGCACGCTGTGCGCCGTACCGCGCACGATCGTGGCGATCCTGGAGAACCACCAGCAGGCCGACGGCTCCGTCCGGGTCCCCGAGGTGCTGCGCCCCTACCTGGGCGGCCGGGAGATCCTGGAGCCCGTCGCCAAGTGAGTACGCCTCTCCGGGGAAGTACGGCCTTCCCCTACCAGCTCGTCGCGACCGACCTCGACGGAACGCTTCTGCGGTCCGACCAGTCGGTCTCGGAACGCACCCGCGAGGCACTCGCCGCGGCCACCGCGGCGGGTGCCGCGCACATCGTGGTCACGGGCCGCTCGGCCCCGTGGACCCGCCCGGTCCTGGAGGACCTGGGCTACCAGGGCCTCGCGGTCTGCGGCCAGGGCGCGCAGGTGTACCACGTCGGCGAGGACCGCCTGCTGACGTCGGTGACCCTGGACCGGCAGCTGGCCGGAGTGGCGCTGGCCAAGATCGAGGCGGAGGTCGGGCCGCTGTTCCTCGCGGCGAGCCGCGACGGGCTGGACGGCGAGGTGCTGGTCGGGGCCGGGTACTCGGTCGTCGGCGCGCTCCCCTCCACCCCCCTCACGGACGTGGCCGATCTCTGGGCCGCCCCGCTGAACAAGATCTACATCCAGCATCCGACCCTCACGGACGACGAGCTCGCCGAGGTGGCCGGCCGGACCGCGGGCGGCTTCGTCTCCGTCACCATGGCCGGCGAGGGCATCGTCGAGCTCCTCCCCCTCGGCCTCTCCAAGGCCACGGGTCTCTCCCTCGCCGCTCGCCGTCTCGGCCTCAAGGCCGCCGACACCATCGCCTTCGGCGATATGCCCAACGACCTCCCGATGTTCGCCTGGTCCTCCTACGGCGTCGCCATGGGCAACGCCCACACCGACCTCAAGGCCGTCGCCGACGAGGTGACCGGGGCCAACGACGAGGACGGGATCGCCGTGGTCCTGGAACGGATGCTGGGCTGAGAGCGGGCTTGATCTGCTGACGGCCGCGGCGGTCGGCACCGCCGCGCAGTGACCGGCGTCCGAACGCCGCCCACACATCGGCGTGCCCGCCGAGCCAGGTGAAGCCGCCGCAGATCGCCTCAATCCGCTCTCGACGTACCCGGCCGGGAAGCCCGGCCAAGTCCCAGTGACGCCAAGTCCCAGTGACAACGTCTCGCGGAGGATGCACGGATCGAACGTGCGCGGGCCTTTCGACCCGACCACGGCTGCTCCTGATCAAACACAGTGCAAACCGGTGCCTTACCACTCGGCCAATCCTCCGGGTGGGCGGCCCACGCGAGTGCGATTCGCGTGCTCGAAGCGGCCGCCCCGGGCAGCTCCCCGTGCGGTGGGCTCCATGGAGGGGTAACTACTCCGGAGCCCGCCGCGGGCTGCCCTGAAGGGAGCTGGACGTACTGCCGTGCATGGGCATCGCCCCGCTCCTCTCCCAGAACCTGGCGCCGGTTCGATCCGGCGTCGTGGACACAACCATCGTGCCTGTACGCCGACTTGGACGCCACCGAATTAATCGGCCGTAGTACCCGCCTCAGCGGTCGCGGTACCCGCCTCAGCGCCGCCGCCACCTGCGACGACGCCCCTTGCTGAAGAACCACCCGGCGGGCGGCTCGTCGGAGCGCCAGGGCTGCGGCTCGGGTTCCTGGCCGCGCCAGCGGGCGGCGAGCATACGGGCCCGGGCGGACGGCTCGGAGGTGTCGGCGGAGCGTATGAAGTCCTCGTCCAGGACGAGGTCGTCCCACCCGTCCTCGGAGCGGCCACGACCGTCGTGCTGTGCTGTCTCGTCCGTCATCCCCGTCCTCCTGGCCGTACCTTCCCGTGCGTCCCCGTTTGTCCAGTGTGCCCGGACGGAGGTGAAGCCCCCGTCAATAAGCGCGGGATCCGCTCCTGACCTGTCGGCCCCTACTCCTCACCCGCCAGGGTCAGCGACCGCAGCTTCTGCCCCGCGTACCAGGTGGCCAGCACGGTCACCACGACGAGCAGGACGGTGGCCGTCGTCAGCCCGACGTCCGAGGTCACCAGGTCCCCGCCCGCGACCTTGTGGGCCACGGCCAGCGACCACTGCTGGACGCTGAGGGTGCGGGCCCCGGCCACCAGGGAGCCGAACAGGGCCTCCCAGACGAGCGCGTAGACCAGCCCGAACACCACCGCGTGCCGCGACACCGTGCCCAGCAGCAGGAAGAGCGCCGCGTACGCGATGGAGGCGACCAGCGCGGCCACCGTGTAGGCGACGGCGATCTGCTGGCCGTTGCCGTTGAGGATGAGGCCCGCGATCAGGGTCGGCACCGCGGAGAACACCATCGTCACGCCGATCGCGACGATCAGCTTGGTGAAGATGATCGTGGGCCGCTTGATCGGCTTGGACAGCAGGTACACCACCGAGCCGTCGTCGATCTCCGGGCCGATCGCGCCCGTGCCGGCGATGACACCGATGATCGGCACCATGGTGGCGAGCGCGAGCCCGCCCAGCAGGTCGGCCGTCGTCTGGTCGTCGGCGCCGACCAGGGCGCGGACGATGACCGCGATCACGATCAGCAGGACGGGCAGCGCGCCCAGGATGAGGGCCCGGCGGCGACCGAGCAGGGCCCGGTAGGTGAGTCGGGCGACTGTGGGGTCGTACATCGTGTGGCCTCCTACGCCGCGACCAGATAAGAGAACACGGATTCAAGGGACTCGTCGGACGGCGAGACCGTGAGCAGCCGGATGCCGTGGTCGCGGGCGACCTTCGGCAACAGGGCGGTGAAGCGGCCGAAGTCGACGGCCTGGATGCGCAACGCGCCCTCGGCGAGGTCCACTTCGATGCCGGCCGTCGACGGGTCGGCGATCAGCGCGGCCGCGAGGGCGCGGTCGTCGCTGGAGCGCACCAGGTAGCGGTGCGGGCGGTCGGTCATCAGGCGGCGGATCCGGCGGAAGTCGCCGCTGGCCGCGTGCCGTCCGGCGACGACCACCTCGATGTGGCGGGCGAGTTGCTCGACCTCTTCGAGGATGTGGGACGAGAACAGCACCGTGCGGCCCTCGTCGCCCATGCGCCGCAGCAGGTCCATGAGCTGCATGCGCTGGCGCGGGTCCATGCCGTTGAAGGGCTCGTCGAGCAGGAGCAGCGACGGCTCGTGGACGAGCGCGCTGGCCATCTTTACGCGCTGGCGCATGCCCTTGGAGTACGTCTGGATCTTGCGGTCCTGGGCGTACTCCATCTCGACCGTGGCCAGCGCCTTCTGGGCGGCCTTGGCACCCAGGCCGTGCAACTCGGCGTTGGCGACGACGAATTCGCGGCCGGTGAGGAAGTCGTACATCGCCTCGCGCTCGGGGACGATGCCGATGTGCTTGTAGATCTCCTCGTTGCGCCACACCGGCTGTCCGTCGAGCGTGACGGTGCCGGTGGAGGGGGCGAGGAAGCCGCCCATCATGTTGATGAGGGTGGACTTTCCGGCGCCGTTGGGGCCGAGGAGGCCGGTGACGCCGGGGCCGATCGTCATGGTGATGTCGTTGACGGCGACCACGTTGCCGAACCAGCGCGAGACGTGGTCGATGGTGAGCGTGGTCACAGTCCGACCTTTCGGTAGCGGCGCATCAGCAGGCCGTAGCAGGCGGCGATCAGGCCGAGGGTGACGAGGACGTAGACCACGCCCTCCCCGTTCGTCGGTCCGACCCCGCCCGGGAACGCCGAGGTGGCGCCGAGGAACGCGGACTGGAGTCCGTCGATGAGCGTGATGGGCGAGAAGAGGCCCATCCAGGCGATGGAGTCGCCGGCGTCCTGCGCGTCGGCGATGGCCTGGAGAGTGGAGACGGCGCCGTAGGTGATGGTCAGGACGGCGATCACGGCCGCGATGCCGAAGCCGCGGCGCGGGGTGACCGAGGCGATGACCAGGCCGAGGCCGGCGAAGAGCAGCGAGAGCAGGGCCACGGACACCAGTCCTTGCGCGAATCCCTTGGTCTGGTCGGCGAAGTCCAGCTTGGCCAGCAGGGCGCCCGCGTAGAGCACGACCAGCGGGGCCGCGGTGAGGATGAACAGCGCCGAGGCCAGGGCCGCGAACTTCGCGCGGACGTAGTCGGCGGTCTCGATCGGCCGCGAGAAGTACAGCGGAACGGTCTTGAAGCGCAGGTCGCGCGAGACGGACTGGGGTGCCTGCGAGGCGACGTAGAGGCTGATGACGGCCTGCATGATGACCGCGTAGCGCGTGTAGTCGACGGGCAGGTCCTTGGCCTTGGTGGCGACCGCGACGGCGACCATGATGGCCGCGGGCACGCACATCACCACGAACAGCAGCATCGGCAGCACCTTGGACTTCACCGAGCGGCCGAGGCCGTAGGCGCCGCGCAGGGACTGCGAGTACAGCGAACGCGTGGCGTACGAGCGGCCCAGCCGGGGGCCGTCGTAGGCGCGGTAGCCGATGTTGTGGATGCGGGTCTGGTCACCCGGGGATGTCGCTGCGGGGTGCTCAACCGCCATGGCCGACCGCCTCCTTCCGCTGTGTGTCCTGCTGGGCGTCGCCGTCCGTGAAGACCTCGGAGATGTGGTGCCGGCGCTGTTCCATGCGCACCAGGCCGATGCCGAGGTCGGCGACCACGTCCCGTACCAGGTCGTAGGTCTCCTCGCCCTGCGCCGTCAGCAGCAGCACATGGCCGGCGCCCGGCAGGCCCGCGCCGCCCTCCAGGAGCTCCACCCCGCGCGCGTGGAGCGCGTCGCGCACCGCGCGGGTGCCGTCGGGGTGCGCGTCGGTGTCGGTGACCTCGATCGCGATGGTCGTCGTGGTCTGGGTGAAGTCGGTGGTGGAGCTGGAGCGCAGGAGCTTGCCTCCGTCGACGACGACCACGTGGTCGCAGGTGCGCTCCAACTCGCCCAGCAGGTGCGAGGTGACCAGGACCGAGATGCCGAAGTCGGTGTAGATACGGCGGATGAGGCCGAGCATCTCGTCGCGGCCGACCGGGTCGAGGCCGTTGGTCGGCTCGTCCAGGAAGACCAGCTGGGGGTCGTGGACGAGGGCCTGCGCGAGCTTGACGCGCTGCTTCATGCCGGTGGAGTAGCCGCCGATGGGCCGGTAGCGCTCCTCGTACAGCCCGACATGGCGCAGGGTGTCCGCGGTGCGTTCGCGGGCGGCGGTGGGCGGCAGGCCGGACATCCGGGCCATGTGCACGACGAACTCGGTGGCCGAGACGTCGGGCGGCAGGCAGTCGTGTTCCGGCATGTAGCCGACGCGCTCGCGGATGTCTCCGCCCTTGGTGGCGACATCGAGGCCGAGCACCTCGGCGCGGCCCTCGGTGGCGGGGGACAGACCCAGAAGGATCTTGATCAGTGTGGACTTGCCGGCTCCATTGGCTCCGACGAGTCCGGTCACACCGGGCCCGACGTCCACGGAGAGCCGGTCAAGCGCGGTCACCCGGGGGAACCGCTTGCTCAGGCTTTCGGTCGCGATCACAGTCACGTCGTCGACGGTAGTGACCTGGGCCACGCCGGTCGTCACCCCACAGAGCCGTCTTGGTATCAGACTCCAGATGTACGGGGCCCTAGGGGATGCCCTGCCTGAGAGTTACGCCCGCCCCGGTTTTCCACAGGCCGGGTTTTCCACAGCCCGAACCCCCCTATTGACGTCGCCTCTAACTACTGTCACATTCGCCAGTGTCAAGTTACGGGCACGTACCGCAGTCGATGGGGACGGGGCGGCATGGCGACGGCAGTGAACAGCGAACTCTCCGTGGAACTGAGCGGGTTCAGGCGGGTCCAACAGCTCGCGTACGCCTGCGCGGAGGCCGTCGCGGCACGGCTGGAGCCGGGCGTCACCGAGCGCGAGGCGGCGCGGATGCAGCGCGTGTGGCTGCGCGAGCGCGGGGTGAAGGACTGGTTCCACCTCCCCTTCGCCTGGTTCGGCGACCGCACGGCGTTCGTGAACTTCCGCGTACCGCTCCAGTTCTTCCCCACCGACCGCCGCCTTGAGCCGGGCATGCCGTTCATCCTGGACATGGCCCCGGTGTACGAGGGCTTCACGGCCGACATCGGCTACTCGGGCTCCCTCGGCATCAACCCCGTGCAGGACCGGCTGATGGCCGACCTTGAGGCGCACCGCGAGCTCATCCTCCGCGAGGTGCGCGAGCGACGCCCGCTGCGGGAGATCTACGAGGACGTGGACCGCCTCATGGTCCGCCAGGGATACGCCAACCGGCACCGCGCCTACCCCTTCGGCGTGATCGCGCACAAGGTCGACCGGGTCCGGGAGCGCCGCTGGTCACCGCATCTCTTCGGATTCGGGACCCAGTCCCTGAAGGGCCTGGCCGCCGACGCCCTGCACGGCCACCGCGAGGGCTGGTCGCCGCTGTGGTCGCGGTACCGCTTCTCCGACCACCCGCCCCGGCCGGGCCTGTGGGCGGTCGAACCCCATCTGGGGTTCCGCGGTACGGGCGCGAAGTTCGAGGAGATCCTGGTCGTCACCGACTCCCGGGACCCCGAGCAGAGCGCCTTCTGGCTGGACGACGATCTGCCGCACGTGCGGCGCTGGGCGGAGGAGAAGTGACAGTGCTGCGAGATGCGCGCGAGCGCCGGGTGCGGACCGGCGGGATCGAGCTGTGCGTCGCCGAACTCGGCGACCCGTCGGCCCCGACGGTCGTCCTGATCCACGGCTACCCGGACAGCAAGGAGGTGTGGTCCGAGGTCGCGCCCCGCCTCGCCGAGCGCTTCCACGTCGTCCTCTACGACGTCCGCGGCCACGGCCGCTCCACCGCACCGCGGCCGCTGCGCGGCGGCTTCACCCTGGAGAAGCTGACGGACGACTTCCTCGCCGTCATCGACGCGGTCAGCCCCGACCGGCCGGTGCACCTGGTCGGGCACGACTGGGGCTCGGTGCAGGCCTGGGAGTTCGTCACCGTCCGGCGCACCGAAGGCCGCGTCGCCTCCTTCACCTCGATGTCCGGACCCTCTCTCGACCACCTCGGCCTCTGGATCGACAAGCGCCTGCGGCGGCCCACCCCCCGCCGGGTCGCCCAGCTCGTGGGCCAGGGCGCCAAGTCCTGGTACGTGTACGCCCTGCACACCCCCAGACTGCCCGAACTCGCCTGGCGCGGCCCCCTCGGCACACACTGGCCCCGCCTGCTGGAACGCGCTGAGAAGATCCCCCGCGGCACCTACCCGACCGCCTCCCTGCCCAGGGACGCGGCCCACGGAGCCTGGCTGTACCGCGACAACATCCGCCCCCGGCTGCGCCGCCCCCGCCGGGACGCGTACGCGCACGCGCCCGTGCAGCTCATCACGCCCCTGGACGACGCGTTCCTGTCCGAGACGCTCTACGACGACCTCGACCGGTGGGTCCCCCAGTTGACCCGGCGCACGCTCCCGGCCAAGCACTGGATCCCCCGCACCCGGCCCGACCGACTGGCCGCCTGGATCACGGAGTTCGTGACGTCCGTCGAGGGCGGACGGCCGGACGCGTCACCGGCCACCGGGAAGTACGCCGACCGGTTCGGCGGGCAGCTCGTCCTGGTCACCGGCGCCGGCAGCGGCATCGGCCGGGCCACCGCGTTCGCCTTCGCCGAGGCCGGGGCACGCGTGGTGGCCGTCGACCGGGACGCCGAGGCCGCCGCCCGCACCGCCGAACTGTCCCGCCTGCTCGGCGCCCCGCGCAGCTGGGCCGAGACGGTCGACGTCTCCGACGAGCAGGCCATGGAGAAGCTCGCGGCCAAGGTCGCCGCCGAGTACGGCGTGGTCGACGTCCTGGTGAACAACGCCGGTATCGGCCTGGGCGGTTCCTTCTTCGACACCACCCCCGAGGACTGGAAGAAGGTCCTCGACGTCAACCTGTGGGGCGTGATCCACGGCTGCCGGCTCTTCGGCAGGCAGATGACCGAGCGCGGACAGGGCGGCCACATCGTCAACACCGCGTCGGCGGCGGCGTACCAGCCCTCCAAGGCACTGTCCGCCTACGGCACCTCCAAGGCCGCCGTGCTGATGCTGAGCGAGTGCCTGCGCGCGGAGCTGGCCGGCCAGGGCATCGGCGTGAGCGCGATATGCCCCGGCTTCGTGAACACCAACATCACCTCCACCGCGCGCTTCGCCGGGGTCGACGCCGAGGAGGAGAAGCGACGCCAGAAGCGGACCGCCCGGCTGTACGGGCTGCGGAACTACCCGCCGGAGAAGGTCGCCGACGCGATCCTGCGGGCGGTCGTGCGCAACGAGGCCGTGGTCCCGGTGACACCCGAAGCCCGCGGCGCCCGTCTGCTGTCCCGTCTCGCGCCCGGCGCGCTGCGGGCGATCGCACGGCTGGAGCCACCGCTGTGAGCCACCGGATCGCACCCCGCAGAGTGGCCTTCGACTGGTCGCGCACCCCGCTGCACTGGATCCCCGGCGAACCGACCGCGACCCACGTCATCAACGTGCTGCATCTGCTGCTCCCTGCGGGGGAGCGGTGGTTCGTGAAGGTCTTCAAGGAAGCCCTCCCCCTGGTCCGCGACCCCGAACTGCTCGCCGAGGTCAAGGGGTTCATGGGCCAGGAGGCCACCCACAGCGTCCAGCACACCCACGTCCTGGACCATCTGACCGCCCAGCGGCTCGACACCGCGGACTTCACCCGATACGTCGACCTCCTCTTCGAACGGCTCCTCGGGGAACGTCCGCCGCTCGGGGCGCCGATATCGCCGCGCGAGTGGCTGCGCTTCCGGCTCGCGGTCGTCGCGGCGATCGAGCAGTTCACGGCGGTGCTCGGCGACTGGGTCCTGTCCGCCGAGGGCCTGGACCGGGCCGGGGCCGACGAGGTCATGCTCGACCTGCTGCGCTGGCACGGGGCGGAGGAGGTCGAACACCGCGCGGTCGCCTTCGACATGTACCAGCACTGCGGTGGCACCGGCGCACCCCGGTACGCCCGCCGCGTCACCGGCATGGCCGTCACCGCGCCGGTGATGCTCGGCCTGTGGGTGTGGGGGACGGCCTACCTGATACGCCACGACCCCCAGCTCGCGGGACGCGTGCGCTATTCGCTCGCCGAGCACGACAGGGCGATACGCAAGGGCCTCCTGCCCGCCTGGCGGGAGCTGGGGGCGGCGGTGCCGCGGTACCTGCGCAGGTCGTACCACCCCTCCCGGGAAGGGTCGTTGAGCCGGGCCGTGGAGTATCTGAAGCGGTCACCGGCGGCGAGGGGGGCGGCGTGAGCGAGTCGGCGGAAGGCCCCGGCCCCACCCACCGGGCCGAGACCTCCGCGGGACACGCTCCGGCCGCCACTCCCTCGTACCGGATAGAGGACCTGGCCCACCTCAGCGGCGCCACCGTCCGCACCATCCGCGCCTACCAGGACCGCGGCCTGCTCCCCCGCCCCGAACGCCGTGGCCGCGCCAACCTCTACTCCGGCGCCCATCTCGCGCGCCTGCGTCAGATCGCCGGCCTACTCGACCGGGGGTACACCCTGGCGTCCATCAAGGAGCTGCTGGAGGCCTGGGACGCGGGCCGCGGGCTCGGCGGGGTGCTCGGGCTGGTCGCCGAGGTCGACGGTCCGTGGACCGACGAGGAGGCGGTACGGATCTCGCGTGCCGAGCTGGAGGAGCGGTTCGGCGGCACCTCCGACGACGCGGCGGTCGCCGAGGCCGTGGAGCTGGGCGTGCTGGAGCCCGTGCCCGGCGACGACGACTCCTTCCTCGTGCCGAGCCCCCAAGAGCTCGCCGTGGCCGTCGAGTTGCACGCGGCGGGTGTGCCCCTGACCGCGATCTCGGGACACCTGCGGGAGTTGAGGGGGCAGGTCGAGCACATCGCCGCGCGTTTCCTGGAGTTCACCACCGAGCACGTCTTCGCCCGCTACCTCGAAGGACCGCACCGGCCCAGCGACGCGGAAGCAGCGGCGGCGGCCTCGCTGGTACGACGGCTGCGGCCCCTCGCGCAGCAGACCGTGGACGCCGAACTCGCCCGGGCGATGCGTTTGTTGGCGGTACGGCAGCTGCGGCGGCACCTCGGGAGCGAGGAGCCCGCGCCGACCCGTCCGATGTCACGTTCCGTGCCCGTCTCCGAGGAGACAATGCGGGAGGTGGAGCGGCTGGTTGGGGCGGAGCGGGCGGCCGAGTTCGTCGGGCTGGCGGCTGAACGGGAGGTGAGGGCAAGGGCGTTGGATGCGCTCACGTCAAATGCGGTGCCCCCTGACGATCTTGACGAAGAGGGCTGACATGTCGGGGAGTTGTCCACAGAACCGCCAAGTAGCCTGTGGATAACTACAGTTGGTTGTGGATCAAACCTCGACGGCAAAACAAAATGCGTGACGCGCGTCTCCCCCGTCATCCTGATCGGATGGATGAAAGACGCACCGTGAAGGTGTCGAAGTACCTGTCCAAGCATCTGCGCCACCAGCCCGCGCGGATCGGGCTCAGTCTCGACGAGGCCGGCTGGGTCGAGATCGACACGCTGATCGCCGCGGCCGCCGCACACGGGTTCCGGTTCACCCGTGAGGAACTGGACCACGTCGTCGCCGCCAACGACAAGCGGCGCTTCGCGATCGACGGCACCCGGATCCGCGCCAGCCAGGGCCACAGCATCGAGGTGGACCTCGGACTGGCCCCGGCCGCCCCACCGCCGTACCTCTACCACGGGACCGTGGCCCGCCACCTGGACGCGATCCGCGCCGAGGGCCTGCGGGCCATGAACCGGCACGACGTGCACCTCTCGGCCGACCGGGAGACGGCCACCCGCGTCGGCGCCCGCCGGGGCCGCCCGGTGGTGCTGTCCGTCGACACCGGCGCCATGCACCGCGACGGCCATGTCTTCCACGTCAGCGCCAACGGCGTGTGGCTCACCAAAGCCGTGCCACCCGAGTACCTGCGATTTCCCGAGCAGCACTGACCGTCCGTCCGCCATCATCAGTGGTATGGACCATTCCCCTTCCACGGAGTCCGCCGTCACCGCCCTGCATGCCCTCGCCGGCGAATACGGGCGCGCGATCGAGGTCACGCACGACATCGGCGCCGACCGGACCTCCCGCCGCACCGCCGCGGGCGTCGGCGTCACCACCGACCCGGACGGCTCCCTGCCGCACGAGGCGTTCGTCGAGTTCGGTGGAGTTCCCCGGGTGAGCGTGCGGCTCTACCCGGACGACGACGCGCTGATCGAGGTCGAGGGCGTGGAGTGCCCCGACGTGGCACGCGACGACGTACCCGCCTTCCTCCGCTCCGTCTTCGGCGACCGGGCCTACGTCAAGGGCCGCCGCTTCCCGCCGGGCTACTTCCTGATCGTGCCGCTGCCGGGCGACCGTACGCACCGGGAGTGGATGCCGGTGATCAACCTCAGCCCGTGGCTGAGCGGGCGGGTGCGATGACCGTCCGTGACGGTTTCACGTCAAACACCTCCGGACGCATACGCTCAGTGCCATGAGTCTGCGTCTGAGCACCGTGATCCTCCCGTACCGCCGCTGGCACGAGGGGAGCCGCGAGGCATGGCAACGCGCGGAGCAGCTCGGCTTCCACACCGCCTACACCTACGACCACCTGTCCTGGCGCACCTTCCGGGACGGCCCCTGGTTCGGTGCCGTCCCCACGCTGACCGCCGCCGCCGGGGTCACCGACCGGCTGCGTCTGGGCACCCTGGTCACCTCAGTCAAGGCTTTTTCGCCTATCGCAGCCTGACCTGCGAAGATTTCCTTCGGTCAGCTGTCACAGCTGCCCCGCTCAGATGCCGATGAGCCGGACCCGGTCGCCGCACAACCGGGCCATGTCGTCGACGTCGGAGGTCAGCATGACCACCGGCCCCGGCTGACGCAGGGCCACCTCGGCCACGGTCGCGTCGATCGCGTACTTGTGGCCGTGCAGACCGGCGGCTTTGAGCAGTTCCGCGGATGCCTTCGCCGCATCCTCGGTCACCGGCTCGACCTTGACTCGGGAGAGCGCCCACCGCAGCCGAGGCATGTTCACCCGCGCATGGCTGACTTCCACGATGGTGTGGGCGCCGATGACGAAATCGGCACCCACGGCATGGAACACCTGGAACATCGCGAGGATCTTGCGGTCCTGGGCGATCCAGGCGGAAAGCCCCTGGGAGTCCAGTACGACCGTCTCGACATGCTCTTTCACGCCGCGCTGGCCGATCCGCCCGTACCCGTCGTCCCAAAGATCCTGGAGCGCGCCTCCACCAACTCCTCCTCGGTGAAGGCCCCGTGCTCCTCCTGGTGACGCTGCAGGTCGGCACCGAGCAGTTGGTGCCGCAGTTGCCGTGCCACCGCCTCGGCGACATAGCCGGAGACGTTGTCGGTGAGCTTCCTGAGCTCGGCGACCTGCTCGCTCGGCAGCGTCACAGTGATACGCGTGGTGTCCGCCATGACCCGAGCATACTGCGATATGCGCCCCGGGTCGTGTCGCTCGCCACACGTCCGCACGCGAGCGCACCATACCCACTGCCAGCCACACCGGGGCCATGCTTGCCGAAAGGGAACAGCCTTCGACATCCGGGTTTGAGCAAGGCTGCGCCGAGCCGCCATGCTGGGCCTGCCCGGTGAGCGGGACGCGGTGAGGGCCGCCTGGAACACGATGGGGCGAATGGGCGTGGCACGGGTCGTCGTACGAGAACCACGCACCAGCACGAGGATCACGCCACCGCTCGCCACACCGGAGGCAACCGCCTTCGCGGTCGCCCTGCTCGACGGCGGCTGGGCGGCGGTGTTCCTGCCCGGCGAACCCGCCCGCCTCGGACGGCTGCTGCTCTGGAAGCCCACCGGGGCAGCGGCGGCAGATGGCACAGTGCTCGAGGGCATCGAATCCGAGTCGGTGGAACTGGTGCTGCCGCACGGCCGGTCGGTCCGGCGCCGCAGAGTCGAGGGCTATGGGCTGCCCGCCGCCGTCGCTGTCGCCGCCCTGGCCGACGCCCGGCCGGCGCATCCGTCCGCCGCGGCCTGGCAAGCCGCCTCCCGCTTCGCGCTGCGGCTGCTCGCCGACGGCCGTCTCCATCCGGCCCTCACCGACGCCGGCTACGACACGTGGCAGGCGGGTCCCCTCACCGCCGTACAGCGGCAGACGCTGGACGCCCTCGGCACCGCCTTCCCACCCCACGCCCACTGCCTGCCCGAACCCGGCCCGGCTCCACTGCGCATCGCGGAACCGGTCGCGCTGGTACGCCAGTTCTGCGACGCGGTCGCGGACGACCTGGTCCGTACTCCGGCCGCGCCGCTCGCGATGGGGGCGCTGCCGTACGCCTGGCGCGAGGCGCGTGCCGTGCCCGTCCTGCGCGAGTGGGCCGAGGAGACCGCCGCCGCGTTCACCGCCGACGTCGGCGTCTCGCTGCGTGTCGACCTGCCCGAGGGGCGGCGCCGGCAGTTCCGGGCCGTTCTGCAGTTGCACACCGCGGCGGATCCGGCGGTCGTCGTAGAGGCCGCACGGCTGTGGAACGAGCCGTCCGAGACCGAGCGCCTCCTAGGCCCTCGCGCCGAGACCGAGACGCTGCTCGCACTGCGCCGAGGCGCCCGCGTCTGGCGTCCGCTCGACCGGCTGCTGAAGGACGCCGCTCCGGACCAGCTGCGGCTGACCGACGAGGAGGCGTTCGACCTGCTGGGCGACGCCACCGACACGCTGCGCGCCGCCGGTATCGACGTGCACTGGCCGCGCGAGCTGGTCAAGGCGCTCAGCGCGACTGCCGAGATCGGGCAGCGCACCGCGCCCGGCTCCCGTGCCGGTGGTCTGCTCGACGCCGACGCCCTCCTCGACTTCCGTTGGCAGCTCTCGCTCGGCGGTGAGCCGCTCACCGAGGCCGAGATGGATGTCCTCGCCGAGGCACGCCGTCCCCTCGTCAGGCTGCGCGACCAGTGGGTGGTCGCCGACCCGAAGCTGGTGGCCCGCGCCCGACGCCGCCGGATGGAATCGCTCACTCCCATGGAGGCCCTGGGTGCCGCGCTGACCGGCGAGGTGGAGCGGGACGGGGAGACGATCACCTGTGCTGCGGTCGGGGTGCTCGGCGACCTCGTCGCCCGTATCCGTGAACCCGAGTCCCGTACTCCCGCCACCCAGCCCGCCGCTCTGAAGGCCACGCTGCGCGACTACCAGAAGCGGGGTCTGGCCTGGCTGGCGGAGATGTGCGAGCTCGGCCTCGGCGGCTGTCTCGCCGACGACATGGGCCTGGGCAAGACCATCACCCTGCTCGCCCTGCATCTGCACCGGCAGGCCGACCCCGCCACCGCAGGCCCCACCCTCGTCGTCTGCCCCACCTCCCTGCTCGGCAACTGGCAGCGCGAGGCCGCCCGGTTCGCGCCCACCACCGCCGTGCGCCGCTACCACGGCGGCGGCCGCCACCTGAAGGACCTGGCCGGGGACGAGATCGTCCTGGTCACCTACGGTGTCCTGCGCCGCGACCGCGATGCCCTCGCCGAGAGCGCCTGGTCGCTGATCGCCGCCGACGAGGCCCAGCACGTCAAGAACCCTTACGCCGTCACCGCCCGCGAACTGCGCTCCCTGCCCGCCCGCGCCCGCGTCGCCCTCACCGGTACCCCTGTGGAGAACAACCTCTCCGAACTGTGGGCGCTCCTCGACTGGACCACCCCCGGACTCCTCGGCCCCCTCGCCGCCTTCCGCGACCGCCACGCCCGCGCGATCGAGTCGGGCGAGGACCCGCAGGCCGCCGAACGGCTGTCCCTCCTCGTCCGCCCGTTCCTGCTGCGCCGTCGGAAGTCCGACCCGGGCATCGCACCCGAACTGCCCGCCAAGACCGAGACCGACCGCGTCGTCCCGCTCACCGCCGAGCAGGCGAGCCTGTACGAGGCGGTGGTCCGCGAGACCATGGCGAAGATCGCCGAAGCCGACGGCATCGCCCGCCGCGGACTGATCCTCAAACTCCTCACCGCGCTGAAGCAGATCTGCAACCACCCCGCCCAGTACTTGCGCCAGTCCACACCCCTGCACGGCCGCTCGGGCAAACTCGACCTGCTCGACGAACTCGTCGACACCATCACCGCCGAGGGCGAGTCGGTACTGGTCTTCACCCAGTACAAGCAGATGGCGGCTCTGCTGGAGAGACATCTCGCGGAACGAGCCATCCCCACCCTCTTCCTGCACGGCGGCACGCCCGTCACCGCACGCGAGGAGATGGTGGAACGCTTCCAGCGAGGCGAAGTGCCGGTGTTCCTGCTGTCGTTGAAGGCGGCCGGCACCGGCCTCGGCCTCACCCGCGCCACCCATGTCGTGCACTACGACCGCTGGTGGAACCCCGCTGTCGAGGACCAGGCCACCGACCGCGCCTACCGCATCGGCCAGGACAAGCCCGTCCAGGTCCACAAGCTCATCGCCGAGGGCACCGTGGAGGACAGGGTGGCGAAGCTGCTGGAATCCAAGCGGGCGCTCGCCGACGCCGTCGTCGGATCAGGCGAGGCCACTCTGACCGAACTGTCCGACGCCGACCTCGCCGAACTCGTCGCACTGGGGAGGCAGTCATGAGCCCGTCCGTCCCCGGGCCTCGCCGTGCACCCGGCCGCGGCAGGCGTGCCTTCGCGGCGACGTGGTGGGGCCAGGCGTGGGTGACGGCCCTGGAGGACTCCACCCTGGACTCGGGGCGGCTGTCACGCGGACGCACCTACGCCCGCAAGGACATGGTCGGCGCGGTCACCATCGCCCCCGGCCAGGTCAAGGCCGCTGTCCAGGGCAGCCGTCCGCGCCCGTACCGCTCCGCCGTCCACCTGCCCGTCCTCACCGACGCCCAGTGGCACACCCTTCTCGACGCCATCGCGGCTCGAGCCGGGCATCTCGCGGCACTCCTCGACGGTGAGATGCCCGCAGAGCTCATCGACGACGCCCGCCACGCCGGCGTCCCCCTCCTCCCGCAACCCACCGAGCTCGACCCCGAATGCTCCTGCCCCGACTGGGGCCATCCCTGCAAACATGCTGCCGCGCTCTGCTACGCCATCGCCGCCACCATCGACGACGACCCGTTCGTGCTGTTCGCGCTGCGGGGCCGTGGACGGGACGACGTCCTCGCAGAACTGCGCGCACGCCGGACGGCGGGCCGGACCACGGACGCCCCGCCCGCTCCACCCGGTGTCCACGCGGCCGGCGCCTACGCCGCGTGGACCGCCCTGGCCGAGCACGCCCCGGGGTGGCCCGACCTGCCCGAACCGTCCGCCCACGACGCCGCGCTGCCGGTCCCCCCACCGACCGGCAGCGGCCTCGCCGGCGCCGACCTGGAGCGCCTGATGACCGATGTCTCAGCACGCGCGGCACGGCTGCTGTCGGGCGACGCCACCACCCTGCACCTGACCCAGCACCAGGACACCGTACGCATCGCCGCGAGCGGCCCCGGCCCTGAGTGGTTCCACAGCCTGGTCCAGAACACCGGCGCCAACCCCACCGCTTTTGCCCGTCTCACCCGCGCATGGCGCCACGGCGGCCCCACCGGCATCACCGTCGTCGAACAGCCCCACAGCCCGGAACCGTCAGCGATGACCGCAGCCCGTATCGCCCTGACCACGGCCCTCGCCGAGATGACCGACACCCCCGTCCGCCTCAGGGCCTGGCGCAACCGCCTCACCCTCCCCGACCACGGCATCCAGCTGCGCCTGGGGCCCGACGCCCGCTGGTACCCCTACCTCCAGGACGACGACGGCCAATGGTGGCCGGCGGCACCGCCCGACACCGACCCCGTTTCCGCGCTCACCGCGATCTGGCAACGCACCGGGATGTAGTACAAATCCCTCAGCATTGCTCGCAGTCACCAGAACATAGGGTCGTAGGCATGCGACTGAGCACCGTAATACTTCCCATCCATAGGTGGGGCGAGGGACAGAAGGTCTGGCAGCACGCCGAAGGCCTCGGGTTTCACACCGCCTACACCTACGACCACCTCTCCTGGCGCACCTTCCGGGACGGGCCGTGGTTCGGGGCGGTGCCCACGCTGACCGCAGCGGCGACGGCTACGCAGAGTATGCGGCTGGGTACCCTCGTAACCTCGCCGAACTTCCGGCACCCGGTGACCCTCGCCAAGGAACTGATCTCGCTCGACGACATCTCCGGCGGCCGGGTCACCCTGGGCATCGGCGCGGGCGGCACCGGCTTCGACGCCACCGCGCTCGGGCAGGAGCCGTGGACCCCGCGGGAGCGGGCCGACCGGTTCGGAGAGTTCGTCCCCCTGCTCGACCGGCTGCTGACCGAGGACTCCGTGTCGTACGAGGGCGACTTCTACTCGGCGCACGAGGCCCGCAACATCCCCGGGTGTGTGCAGCGGCCCCGGCTGCCCTTCGCCGTCGCGGCGACCGGTCCGCGCGGACTGAAGCTCGCCGCGCGCTACGGACAGGCGTGGGTGACCACCGGCGACCCGCGGCTGTACGAGAACGGCACTCCTGAACAGTCGGTTCAAGCCATTCGCGGACAGCACGACAAGCTGGCCGACGCGTGCGCCGCGCTGGGGCGGGACGTGAGCGGCATGGACCGCGTCCTGCTCACCGGTTTCACGCCCGACCGCGGCCGTCCGCTCCGCTCCCTCGACGCCTTCGTGGACTTCGCGGGCCGGCACCGGGAGATCGGCTTCACGGAGATCGTGATCCACTGGCCCGTCCCGGACTCGGACTTCGCCGCCGACGAGAAGATCTTCGAGCAGATCGCCATGGAGGCCCCGGCCCAGCTGAGCTGACAGCACGGGAGAACGCGCAGGTGGGGACGGTATCTCCTCAGATGTGCGGGCTCCCGCACGGTCGTGCGGGCCGTCTGAAGGACAATGGGCGGGTGACCTCAGCGACTAGACAGCCCGAAACCCCGGCCGCCACCGTCCCGCCGCGCCTGATAGCCACCGACCTCGACGGCACCCTCCTGCGTGACGACAAGTCGGTCTCCCCGCGCACGGTCGCGGCCCTCGCCGCCGCCGAGGAAGCGGGCATCGAGGTCTTCTTCGTCACCGGGCGTCCGGCCCGCTGGATGGACGTCGTCAGCGAGCACGTCCACGGCCACGGCCTGGCGATCTGCGGCAACGGCGCCGCCGTCGTCGACCTGCACGGCGGCCCCGGTGCCCACCGCTTCGTGAAGGTGCGCGAGCTGGAGCGGGAGAACGCCCTGGACGCCGTACGGCTGCTGCGCGAGGCCGCGTCGGGCACGGTCTACGCCGTCGAGCAGACCTTCGGCTTCCACCAGGAGCCCGACTACCCGAAGCTGCACATGGAGATCCCCGACGAGCTCCAGCCCGCCGAGCAGCTGCTGGCGCCGGACGGACCCGGGGCCGACGAGCCGGTGCTCAAGATCCTCGCCTATCACCCCACGCTCGACCCGGACGCCTTCCTCACTCTCGCCCGGCTGGCCGTCGGCGAGCGTGCCAGCGTGACCCGCTCCAGCCCCAGCGCCCTGCTGGAGATCAGCGGGCCCGGCGTCTCCAAGGCCAGCACGCTCGCGCTGTGCTGCGCCGAGCGCGGCATCTCGCACGAGGAGGTCGTCGCCTTCGGGGACATGCCGAACGACGTGGAGATGCTCACCTGGGCCGGCCGGTCGTACGCGATGGGCAACGCGCACCCGGACGTGATCGCCGCCGCGTCGGGCCGGACGGTCGCCAACAACGAGGACGGGGTCGCGGTCGTGATCGAGCGGCTCGTGGCCGAGCGCGGATAGCGGCGCGGGGGCTCACCCCAGCGCCACTCCCCGGGCCGACAGCCACGGCACCGGGTCGACCCCCGAGCCCGGCTCCGGGGTGACCCGCACCTCGAAGTGCAGGTGCGGGCCGGTGGAGTTGCCGGTCGTGCCCGACTGTCCGATCCACTGCCCGGGCGCGACCTGGTCGCCCTGGTCGACGGTGACGGCGGCGAGATGGGCGTACTGCGTGTAGTAGCCGCCCGCGTGCTCGACGACGATCTCGATGCCGAAGGCGCCCCCGCACGACACCTTCACCACGCGGCCCGTGCCGACCGCCCGCACCGGCGTGCCGATCGGCACCGCGAAGTCCTGCCCGGTGTGCCGGGTCGCCCACCGGGCGCCGCCGCTGCCGAACCCGGAGGACAGCTGGTACATCTCCACCGGGGCGACCCACGCGCTCGTCACGGCCGGCGGTGGCTGGTCCAAGCGGACGGCACCACGGCAGGCACCGGCCGCGACCGAGGCGTCGGCCTGCCCCTGCAACTGCCATCGCGCCTGGTCGAGCTTGGCCTCGATGTCTCTCTTCAGATCCACCAGTTCGGTGTTGCGCTTCTCCAACTCCCGCCAGGCGGCCGCCGCCTTCGCCTCGTCCGCGGCCAGGCGGGCCTCGGCGCGGCGGCTCTTGTCGATCGAGTTGTTGACGGCGAGCTGCGTCTGGGAGAACACATGCTGACCCCGCATCAGCTCGTCCGGGCTGCCCGCGAGGATGATCTGCGCGGTCAGCGGAAGCCCGCCGCCGGTGCGGTACTGGGCCCGCGCGACCCGGCCCAGGTCCTCGTGCAGGACGGCGATCTCCCGCCGCTCGCGGTCGAGCAGCGCCTCCGCCTTCAAGGCCTGTGCCCGCTGCGCCTCGGCCTCGGTCCGCCCCTGCTCGTACTGCCGCGTCGCGACGGCCGCGTCCTCGTACAGCCGGGCCACCTGCGCGCTGACCCCGGCTCCGGCGGCTCCATGAACACCTCCACCGTCGCTGCCGACGGCATCGGTGGAGTCGGCGGAGTCGGTCGGCCGGGCCGCGAGCACGGCGAACGCGCACAGCAGCGCCGGAACGAGCAGCGGATGACGGCGAGGTGAGCGCATGTCAGCGATCGTGACCCGGGCGAGGGGCCGCGGTCCTGTTCAAGTCGTACGGGTGGGGGACCGGTTGCGGCAGATGGGTCAGTGCGGCCGTGCCGCGAGGGCCGGTACGGCTCAGCGCGCTCGTGCCGGCGAAGAGGGCCGGAACGGGTCAGTGCGGTGCCTGCCACACCACCGTCGTACCGCCGCCGTCCTTCCCGATGCCGGGGCCGTGCCGACTGTCGCCGCCGAGGGACTCCGCGCGCCGCCGGAGGTTCCGCAGCCCGCTGCGCCGGCCGCCCTCGGGGATGCCGACGCCGTCGTCCGCGACGCTCAGCCGCACCCCGGGCCGGCCGTCCGGCAGCGTCACGGTCGCGTCGACGACGACCTCGATCCGGGAGGCCCCGGCGTGCCGGAAGGCGTTGGAGAGCGCCTCGCGCAGGGCCGCGACGAGGTTCTTGCCGGTGGCGTCGCCGACGACGGCGTCGACCGGGCCGACGAAGCGGTACGCGGGCGTGAAGCCGAGCGGCACGGCGGCCGTGGTGATCTCGCGCAGGACGCGCGTGCGCAGTCCCGCCGGGGTCTCGGAGGGCCCCTGCTGGAGCGCGAAGATCGCCGTGCGGATCTCCTGGATGGTGACGTCGAGTTCGTCGACGGCCTTGCCCACACCGTCGCGCACCTCGGGCACGCTCGACCGGCGCTGGGCGCTCTCCAGCATCATCCCGGTGCTGAACAGCCGTTGGATGACGAGGTCGTGCAGGTCGCGGGCGATACGGTCGCGGTCCTCGAACACCGCCAGCCGCTCGCGGTCGCGCTGTGCCTCGGCCA
This sequence comes from Streptomyces lincolnensis, assembly GCF_021173675.1. GTDB lineage: Bacteria > Actinomycetota > Actinomycetes > Streptomycetales > Streptomycetaceae > Streptomyces > Streptomyces lincolnensis_B. Next base: position 138,390 of record NZ_JAIHON010000006.1, read on the forward strand.
TCTTCAACGCGAGCGCCGCCTGCGAGGCGAACTGGACCGCGAGGGCCCGCTCCACCCGTGTGAACGGTCGCTCCCCTCGCGCGCGGGGCGTGACGAGACTGCCCAGGACCCGGCCGTCGCTCTGGAGGGGCAGCATCATGATCGGGCCGTACTGTCCCGCGGGGCCGGTGGCCAGGCGCGGGTCGGCGGCCGCGTCCTCCACGAACACGGCCTGACCGTCGAGGAGTTCGGCGACGATCGCGTTCTCGGGCCCGATCACCCTGCCGAGCGAGTTCGAGGGCCGGTCCGCGCACACGGCGACGATCTCCAGGCCGCCCTCGTCGGCGGGCAGCAGCACGATCCCGGCGGCCGAACCGGACAGCCGGCGCGCCTGCTCGGCCACCACCTGGAGGGCGTCGTCGGCGTCGCCGCCGGACAGCAGGGCGGTGGTGACGGCCACCGACCCGTCGATCCAGCGTTCGCGCTGCTGGGCCGCTTCGTAGAGCCGGGCGTTGCCGATGGCGATACCGGCCTCCGTGGCCAGCACCCGCACCATGTCGAGGTCCTCGTCGTCGAAGGGGGCGCCGCCGCGCTTCTCCGTCAGATAGAGGTTCCCGAAGATCTCGCCCTGGACGCGGACGGGAACGCCGAGGAAGCCGCGCATCGGCGGATGGTGGTCGGGGAAACCGCACGAGCGCGGATCCTCGGTGAGGTCCGTGAGCCGGACCGGTTCCGGGTCGCGGATCAGCGCTCCCAGCAGGCCCTTGCGTCCGTCGGGCAGCCGTCCGATCCGCCGCGCGGTGGCGGTGCCGACCCCGCGGAAGACGAAGTCGGCGAGACCGTCCCCGTCCTCGACGACCACACCGAGGGCCGCGTAGCGGGCACCGGTCAGGGCCGCGGCCGTCTCACAGATGCGTTCCAGCGTGGAGTGCAGCTCCAGACCGCTGCCGACGGACCGCATCGCCTCCAGCAGCCGCGACACCCGCGCCGCCGGTGGGGGTGGTGGGGCCGGCGGGCCCGGTGCATGGGCGGGGGAGGGCGACGGGACGCCGGACACCGGTGCGGGAGACATGCACCGAGCCTAATTAGTCCCCTTTGGTACGGAAAGTCGAGCCGGACCGGCGGCACATCACGCACCGGGACGCGTGCTCATCGGCGCGTTTTCACCGGGATGCGTGCCCATCGGCGCGTGTTCACCGGGATGCGTGCCCACTGGCGCGTGTGCACCGGAATGCGCGCTCACCGCACCCCGACCAGCAGGTCCGCCGCCTCCTCCCGCTCCGCCATCCCCCGCAACGGCCCCTCCACGGCCGCCAGCTCCGCATACGTCCCCCGCTGCACCACCCGCCCCTGGTCCAGCACGATCACCTCGTCCACCGCCGCCAGGCCGGCCAGCCGGTGGGTGATGAGCAGGGTCGTACGGCCCTCGGTGGCGGCGAGCAGATCGGCGGTCAGCGCGTCGGCCGTCGGCAGGTCCAGGTGCTCGGCGGGCTCGTCGAGCACGAGGACGGGGAAGTCGGCCAGCAACGCCCGGGCCAAGGCCAGCCGCTGCCGCTGTCCGCCGGACAGGCGCGCCCCGTGCTCACCGACGAGCGTGTCCAGTCCCTCGGGCAGACCCTCGGCCCAGTCCAGCAGCCGGGCCCGTGCGAGCGCGTCCCGCAGCTCGTCCTCGGCCGCGTCCTTCCGGGCCAGGAGCAGGTTCTCGCGCACCGAGCTGTCGAAGAGGTGCGCGTCCTGCGCACACAGCCCGACCAGCCGTCGTACGTCGTCCCCGTCCAGCGCGTACGCGTCCACGCCGCCCAGCGTGTACGAGCCGGAGTCCGCGTCCAGGAAGCGCAGCAGCGTCTGGGCGAGCGTCGTCTTGCCGGATCCGGACGACCCGACCACGGCGACCCTGCGGCCCTTCTCCAGCGTCAGATCGAGCCCGGCGAGCGCGTCCCGGTCCTGCCCGGCGTGGCGGGCGGCCAGGCCCCTGACCACGACCGGGAAGGGCGAGGCGGGCGCCTGACGGGGCTCGTCCGGCTCCCGCACGGGCTCGGGCGCGTCCAGGACCTCGTAGACCCGCTCCGCGCTCCGGCGCACCCGCTGCCGGTACTGAACGGCGAGCGGCAGAGCGAGAACGGCCTCGAAGGCGGCCAGTGGGGTGAGGACGACCACGGCCATGGCGATGCCGCCCAGCCGTCCGGCGGCCACCGCCTGGGCCCCGACGAGGGCGGTCGCGGCGACGGTCAGACCGGAGAACAGCGCGGTGAGTCCGTCACCGAGCGCGGTGGCGGTGGCGGCGCGCGAGGCGATCCGGGTGAGCGTCCCGTCGGCCCGCCGCGCCTCGGCGGTACGTCCGGACAGGGCGCCCGCGACGGTCAACTCGGCGGTTCCGCTGAGCAGGTCGGTCACGCGCGTCGCCAGCAGGCCCCGGGCCGGGGCCAGCCTGCGCTCGGAGCGCCGGGCCACCGCACCGGTGACCAGCGGAACACCGGCGCCGGCCGCGAGGAGCCCGACGGCGAGGACCGCGCCGGCCTCCGGAAGCAGCCAGGCCGTGAAGCCCACCGACGCGGCGGACACGACCGCGGCGGCACCGGCGGGCAGCAGCCAGCGCAGCCAGTAGTCCTGGAGGGCGTCCACGTCCGTGACGAGCCGGGAGAGCAGGTCGCCCCGGCGGGCCCGCCGCAGTCCGGCGGGCGCCAGCCGCTCCAGGCGCCGGTAGACGGCCACCCGGGTGTCGGCCAGCATCCGCAGCACCGCGTCGTGCGACACGAGCCGCTCGGCGTACCGGAAGACGGCCCGTCCGATGCCGAAGGCGCGCGTCGCCGTCACGGCCACCATCAGATACAGCACGGGCGGCTGCTGCGAGGCCCGCGAGATGAGCCACCCGGAGGTGGCCATGAGACCGACGGCACTGCCGAGCGCGAGGCTGCCGAGCAGCAGGGCGAGGGCGAGTTGTCCGCTCCGGGGCCCGGACATGGCACGGACGCGCGCGAGAACGCCTCGGGTTCCGGCCGTGGGCGTCGCCGCCTCGGGCTCGCCCGGCGCCGGGGCGGGACCCGGTCCCGCTTCGATCGGCCGCGCCTCGGCCGTTCCGCCACCGGTCACCGGGTGCGTGGGGGAGAGCAGCGGCTCCTCCAGCCGCACCACCCGGTCCGCCACCTCCAGCAGCGCCGGCCGGTGCACCACCAGCAGCACGGTCCGTCCCACCGCCAGCCGCCGTACCGCCGCCACGATCTCGGCCTCGGTCGCCCCGTCGAGGGCCGCCGTGGGCTCGTCGAGCAACAGCACCGGCCGGTCGGCGAGGAACGCCCGGGCCAGCGCGAGCCGTTGCCGCTGCCCCGCCGACAACCCGGCCCCCTCCTCGCCGAGCACCGTGTCGACGCCCTCGGGCAGCGCGTCCACGAACTCCAGCGCACCCGCGTCGCCCAACGCCCGCCGTACATTCAGGTCATCGGCGTCGGGCCGGGCGAGCCGTACGTTCTCGGCGATCGTGCCGGCGAGCAGGTGCGGCCGTTGCGGCACCCAGGCGATCCGTGACCTCCACTGCTCCAGGTCCGCGTCGGCGAGATCGACTCCCCCGACCAGAACCCGGCCCTTGGCAGGCCGCACGAACCCCAGCAGGGCGTTCAGCAGCGTCGACTTGCCGGCGCCGCTCGGCCCGACGAGCGCGACCGTCTCCCCCGGCTCGACGACGAAGGACACATCCGCGAGAGCGTCCCCGGACCGGCCGGGGTAGCGGACGGTGACCCCGTCGAAGGCCACGGCGCCCTTGGGTACGGCAGCGGTGCCCGAGGCCGGCACCGGCGTCTCCAGCACCTCGAAGATCTCCTCGGCGGCGGCCAGGCCCTCCGCCGCCGCGTGGTACTGCGCCCCGACCTGGCGCAGCGGCAGATACGCCTCGGGCGCCAGCACCAGGATGACCAGACCGATGTACAGGTCCATCTCGCCGTGGACGAGCCGCATGCCGATCGTGACGGCGACCAACGCCACCGACAGCGTCGACAGCAGCTCCAGCGCGAACGAGGAGATGAAGGCGATCCGCAGCGTCCGCATGGTCGCTCGCCGGTACTCACCGGTGATACGCCGGATCGACTCGGCCTGCGCCTTGGCCCGGCCGAACACCTTCAGGGTCGGCAGACCCGCGACCACGTCCAGGAAGTGCCCCGACAGCCGGGACAGCAGCTGCCACTGACGGTCCATCCGGGACTGTGTGGCCCAGCCGATCAGCACCATGAAGATCGGGATGAGCGGCAGGGTCCCCACGATGATGGCCGCCGAGACCCAGTCCTCGGTCACGATCCGCGCCAGCACCGCCACCGGTACGACCACCGCGAGCCCCAACTGCGGCAGATAGCGCGAGAAGTAGTCGTCGAGGGCGTCGACTCCCCGTGTCGCCAGGGCGACCAGCGAGCCGGTCCGCTGCCCGCTCAGCCACCCCGGGCCCAGCGCGACGGCACGCTCCAGCAGCCGCCCCCGCAGCTCCGACTTCACCGAGGCGCTCGCCCGGTGGGCGGCGAGTTCGGTGAACCAGGAGACGAGCGCCCGGCCGACGGCCACAGCCACCAACAGCAGCAGGGGAGTGCGGAGTTCCGTGACGGACATGCCGTGCTGGAAGGCGCCCACCACGATCTCGGCGATGAGCATCGCCTGCGCGATGACCAGCACCGCGCCGACGGCACCCAGACCGACGACGGCCCCCATGAAGAGACGGGTCGCGCGGGCGTATCGAAGGAGACGCGGATCGATTGGTTTCACGTGAAACATGCCCTTCGGCCCAGTGGGGTGTGTTTCACGTGAAACACACCCCTGTCGGACTCAGTGCGCGGCGTCGGCGGCGATGTGCTGTGTACCGATCCGCTTGCGGAAGACCCAGTAGGTCCAGCCCTGGTAGAGCATGACGACCGGTGTGGCGATCACCGCACACCAGGTCATGATCTTCAGGGTGTAGGGGCTCGACGAGGCGTTGTCGACCGTGAGGCTCCAGTCCGGGTTGAGCGAGGACGGCATGACGTTCGGGAAGAGCGTCAGGAAGAGCATCGCCACGGCGGCCACGATGGTCAGGCCGGACAGCGCGAACGACCAGCCCTCACGCCCGGCCTGGTTGGCGAAAAGCGCCGCGACCAGAGCGGCGACCGCCACGACGAGCGCGACCAGGCTCTTGCCGTCACCGCTGTCCACCTGGGTCCACAGCAGGAAGAGCGACGCCACCGCGGCCGCGACGAGACCGACGCCCAGCGCCAGCTTCCGCGCCCGCTCGCGGATCTCCCCCACGGTCTTGAGTGCCGTGAACACCGTGCCGTGGAAGGTGAACAGCGTCAGCGTCACCAGTCCACCGAGGAGCGCGTACGGGTTGAGCAGGTCCCAGACCGTACCGACATAGTTGAAGTCCTGGTCGATCTTCACGCCCCGAACGATGTTGCCGAAGGCCACACCCCACATGAAGGCCGGGATCAGCGAGGTCCAGAAGATCGCGTTCTCCCAGTTGCGCTGCCACTTGTCCTCGGGCCGCTTCACCCGGTACTCGAAGGCGACGCCCCGGACGATCAGGCAGACCAGGATGAGCAGCAGCGGCAGATAGAAGCCCGAGAAGAGGGTGGCGTACCACTCGGGGAAGGCGGCGAAGGTCGCGCCGCCGGCCGAGAGCAGCCAGACCTCGTTGCCGTCCCAGACGGGGCCGATGGTGTTGATCAGCACCCGCTTCTCGGGCCGGTCGCGGGCCAGCAGCTTGGTCAGGACGCCGACGCCGAAGTCGAAGCCCTCCAGGAAGAAGTAGCCGGTCCACAGGACGGCGATGAGCACGAACCAGACGTCGTGAAGTTCCATGACTCGATCTCCCTCGGCCTAGTACGAGAAGGCCATCGGCTTGTCGGCGTCACGGAGGTCGCCGCCGATCTTCGTGGGCGGGTTGAGGTCGGCCTCGGTGAGCTCGGGCGGGCCGGCCTTGATGTACTTCGCCAGCAGCTTGACCTCGACGACGGCGAGGATGGCGTACAGGCTGGTGAAGACGATCATCGAGGTGAGGATCTCGCCCTGGGAGACACCGGGGGAGACCGCGTCGCGGGTCTGCAGGACGCCGTAGACGACCCATGGCTGGCGGCCCATCTCGGTGAAGATCCAGCCCCAGGAGTTGGCGATCAGCGGGAAGCCCATGGTCAGGACGGCGATGCGCCAGTACCACCGGGTGAGCTTCGGGCCGAGGGGCTTCTTGCCCCGGGGAAGCAGCACCAGATGTGGCACCTCGTCGTCGCCGACCCGCAGATGCTGCGGCAGCAGGAACTTCTTGCGGGTCAGCCAGAGTCCGAGCATGCCGATCGCGAAGGACGACATGCCGAAGCCGATCATCCAGCGGAAGCCCCAGTAGGCGACGGGGATGTTGGGCCGGTAGTCGCCGGGTCCGAACTTCTCCTGCTCGGCCTTGTTGACGTCGTTGATGCCGGGGACGTACGAGGTGAAGTCGTCCTTGGCGAGGAAGGACAGCAGGCCGGGGATCTCTATGGCGACCTTGTTGTGTCCCTTGTCGACGTCACCGACGGCGAAGATCGAGAAGGGGGCCGGCTTCTCGCCGTCCCACAGCGCCTCGGCGGCGGCCATCTTCATCGGCTGCTGCTCGTACATGATCTTGCCGAGGGTGTCGCCGCTGATCGCGGTGAGCATGCCGCCGATGACGACGGTGACCAGGCCGAGCCGCAGCGAGGTCTTCATGTCACCGATGTGCTTCTTGCGCAGCAGGTGGAACGCGGAGACACCGACCATGAAGGCGCCACCGGTGAGGAACGCGGCGGAGAGGGTGTGGAAGGCCTGGGCCAGCGCGGTGTTCTGGGTCAGCACCAGCCAGAAGTCCGTGAGTTCGGCCCGCCCCTTCGCCTCGTTGATCCGGTAGCCCACGGGGTGCTGCATCCACGAGTTGGCCGCGAGGATGAAGTACGCCGACAGGATCGTGCCGATCGAGACCATCCAGATGCAGGCCAGATGGATCTTCTTGGGCAGCTTGTCCCAGCCGAAGATCCACAGCCCGATGAAGGTGGACTCGAAGAAGAAGGCGATCAGTGCCTCGAACGCGAGCGGGGCGCCGAACACGTCACCGACGAAGCGCGAGTAGTCGGACCAGTTCATGCCGAACTGGAACTCCTGCACGATGCCGGTGACCACACCCATCGCGATGTTGATCAGGAAGAGCTTCCCCCAGAACTTGGTGGCCCTGAGGTACTTCTCCTTCTCCGTGCGCACCCAGGCGGTCTGGAGGCCGGCCGTGAGAGCCGCCAGCGAGATCGTCAGGGGGACGAAGAGGAAGTGGTAGACGGTGGTGATGCCGAACTGCCAGCGCGCCAGCGTCTCCGGCGCCAGAGCCAGGTCCACGTCGTCAGTCTCCTTACGCCGCCTTGGTACAGCGAAATTTTGCCCCTCTTTGTCACACACATAGAGGAGCAACCGGGACGCGCTTGTGAACGCGTTCACATTCACAAGCAAGTATGACGCATGCCCGTTCGACCTTCGATGGGCGGGGGGTCCTTCTCGCGGCCCGATGGGCCCATGTGGTCATGGACCTGTTGGCCCCTGTACACGCGGAACCGCCTGCACAGGGGCACCTGGGGGCGGCCTGTCAGGCCACCCCGTCACACCACACCGATCTCGTGGCGTGACGAACGCCACGCCAAACCCTCCAGGTCGACGGCCGTCTACAGCTCCCTCCGGAAGCCTTCCGCCGCCTACAGCTCCTTGCGGAAGCCTTCCGCCGTCTTCAGGAAGATGTCGTTGGCCTCGCACTCGCCGACCGTGACCCGCACGCCCTCACCCGGGAACGGGCGGATCACCACGCCCGCCTGCTCGCACGCCGCCGCGAAGTCCACCGTGCGCTCCCCCAGCCGCAGCCACACGAAGTTGGCCTGGGTCTCCGGCACCGTCCAGCCCTGGGCGCGCAGCCCGTCGACCACCCGGTTGCGCTCACAGACCAGCGAGCCGACGCGGCCGAGCAGTTCGTCCTCGGCGCGCAGGGAGGCGATCGCCGCCTCCTGTGCGAGCTGGCTCACACCGAAGGGCACGGCCGTCTTGCGCAGCGCCGCCGCCACCGGCTCGTGGGCGATCGCGAAGCCGACCCGCAGTCCGGCCAGGCCGTACGCCTTGGAGAAGGTGCGCAGCACGCAGACGTTCGGCCGGTCCCGGTACAGCGTCACGCCGTCCGGCACCTCGGCGTCGCGGATGAACTCGCGGTAGGCCTCGTCCAGCACCACCAGCACATCGCCGGGCACCCGGTCGAGGAACCGTTCCAGCTCGGCCCGCCGCACCACCGTGCCCGTCGGGTTGTTGGGGTTGCAGACGAAGATCAGCCGGGTCCGGTCGGTGATCGCGTCGACCATGGCGTCGAGGTCGTGCACATCGCCCTCGGTCAGCGGCACCTGCACCGCCGTGGCACCGCTGATCCGCGTGATGATCGGGTACGCCTCGAAGGAGCGCCAGGCGTAGACCACCTCGTCGCCGGGGCCTGACGTCGCCTGCACCAGCTGCTGGGCGACACCGACCGAGCCGGTGCCGGTGGCCAGGTGGGCGAGCGGCACACCGAAGCGCTCGGACAGCTCGTTCATCAGGCCTGTGCACGCCATGTCCGGGTAGCGGTTGAACGACGAGACCGCCGCCGTCACCGTCTCCATCACGCCGGGCAGCGGCGGATACGGGTTCTCGTTGGAGGACAGCTTGTAGGCCACGGGGCCACCTGCCGCGGCGGGCCTGCCCGGCTTGTAGGTGGGGATACCCTCCAGCTCGGCGCGCAGCTTGGGGCTCGTCTCGCTCACCGCAGTCCTCCTCGTGACCACCACCGGATTCCAATACTCCTCACCTTATGAGGATTCGCCCCCGGTGCGTACCGGTGGGAACGCACGGGAACGCGTCCACGGCGCACCACTTCCGTCACACCCGCATCAGGGGCATCACCGCACGAAGTCCGACGAATCGGGGGGCGCGGTCACATATATCTATGCGCCGGTGGCTCACGCCCTGGCGCGCATCCCTCGTGAAGGTGAGTTGAGACCTCTTCGAGACATCCGCGACTTGGCAGGCCGGTGCGCACCGACAAGTCACGTCCTGGTGTCCGATCATCCAACTGCCTAACTTTCCAAGGAAATTGACGCCATGTGACCTTGCAGAAACGTGCCTGTCAACGCGTGCATATGCGTCCGCCCTACCCCACCGCATGAGCCCTACTATCGGCTCGCCATGACAGCAGCAGGGAAGCACCAGGTGAGCCGCGCGGAAACCTCACGTCGAGGCAGCAGGCCGGGGCGGGCAGGCATCAGAGACGTGGCCGCCGCCGCCGGAGTCTCCATCACGACCGTCTCCGACGCCCTCAACGGCAAGGGCCGGCTCCCGGACGCCACCCGACGCCACGTCCGCGAGGTCGCCGACCGACTCGGCTACCGACCGTCCGCCGCCGCCCGAACCCTCCGTACCGGCAAGTCCGGACTGATCGGTCTGACCGTGACGACATACGGGGATGAACCTTTCACCTTCACCGAGTTCGCGTACTTCGCCGAGATGGCGCGGGCCGCCACCTCGGCCGCGCTCGCCCGCGGCTACGCCCTCGTCATCCTCCCCGCGACCTCGCGCCACGACGTGTGGTCGAACGTCGCCCTGGACGGCACGGTCGTCATCGACCCCTCCGACCAGGACCCGGTCGTCAGCGAACTGGTCCGGCAGGGTTTACCGGTCGTCTCCGACGGCCGCCCGGCCGGCACGCTGCCGGTCACCGCCTGGGTCGACAACGACCACGAGGCCGCCGTCCTCGGCATCCTCGACCACCTGGCCGACGCCGGCGCCCGCCGCATCGGCCTGCTCACCGGGACCACGACGGACACCTACACCCACCTGTCGACCACCGCATACCTGCGCTGGTGCGAGCGCGTGGGCCAGGATCCGGTCTACGAGGCCTATCCGGCGCACGATCCGTGCGCGGGCGCCGTCGCCGCCGACCGCCTGCTCGCCCGCCCCGACCGGCCGGACGCGGTCTACGGCCTGTTCGACCCGAACGGCACCGACCTGCTCGCCGCCGCCCGCCGCTACGGCCTGCGCGTACCGGACGACCTGCTTCTGGTCTGCTGCAGCGAATCCACCGTGTACGCCAACACCGAGCCGCCCATCACCACCCTCTCCCTGAAACCGCGCCGCATCGGCACCGCGGTGGTCCAGCTCCTCATCGACGCCATCGAGGGGGTCGCGTCGGACCGGCCGGTCGAGCAGGTGATACCGACCGAGTTGATCGTGCGTACCTCGTCCCAGCGACGCTCACCGCGCACGACGGTCAGTCCGCCTCGGTCGCCCGAGGAGAAGTAGAGTCGGGCGGTCGGCGGAACGGAAAGCGCGTTCAGCGGGGGCGGGGCAGGGGTGGTCGCGCGACGGACGAAGCCCTGCCCAATCGGGGCGAATGCCGCGATGAACAGGAGTCTTGCTCCGATTCACCACCCCTGGGTCATCACATGGCGCGATCCGCATTCCTATGATGGGCCCACGACACCGCGGGCCGCTGCGACCAGGCAGTCCGACGCGGTGCAGATGCGGCGTGATGGTGGAGGGGTCTGATGACTCAGGGGGCCGGTCAGGGACCCGAGACGGAGCGTACGGCGACGTTGCGCGACTTCCGGGTTCCCGCGTACGTCCACGAGACCGGTCCGTACGACCACAGCACGCACCCCGGTGACGTCGTCCCGCCGCACGAGCACGCCTATCCGGAGGGGTACACCCCCACCGAGCGGGACCTTCCGGTCATCCACCGCGGGGACACCCTCGACACGGCGGCCGTCGACCCCGCGCTCGTCCCGGCTCCCCAGCCGGACACCCTTCCCGGCCCCCTGTACGTCGTCGGCGACGTACACGGCTATCTCGACGAACTGACGGCCGCGCTCCAGGAGAAGGGCCTGATCGACGCCGACGGCAACTGGTCCGCGGGCACCGCCCGGCTGTGGTTCCTCGGCGACTTCACCGACCGCGGCCCGGACGGCATCGGCGTCATCGACCTCGTGATGCGGCTGTCCGCCGAGGCCGCCGCGGCCGGCGGCTACTGCAAGGCCCTCATGGGCAACCACGAACTGCTGCTGCTCGGCGCCAAGCGGTTCGGCGACACCCCCGTCAACTCCGGCGCGGGCACCGCCACCTTCCAGGCCGCCTGGCTGCTCAATGGCGGCCAGAAGACCGACATGGACCGCCTCCAGGACCACCACCTCCAGTGGATGGCCCGCCTCGACGCCATGGAGTCCGTCGACGGACATCTGCTCGTCCACTCCGACACCACCGCCTACCTCGACTACGGCGACTCGATCGAGGCGGTCAACGACACCGTCCGCGAGACGATCACGCGCAACGACGCGGACGAGGTGTGGGACCTGTTCCGCAAGTTCACCAAGCGCTTCTCCTTCCGCGACGAGGGCGGCGCCGACGCCGTGCGCTCCCTGCTCGACATGTACGGCGGCACCCGCATCGTCCATGGTCACAGCCCCATTCCGTATCTCCTGGGCGAGGTCGGCTCCGAGGACGGCGAGGACCCGGCCGGCCCCCTGGTCGAGGGACCGCACCTCTACGCCGACGGACTCGCCATCGCGATGGACGGCGGAGTGACCATGGCCGGAAAACTGCTGGTCCAGCAACTTCCCCTGGATATCTGAACGTTCACGGGGCAGGCGTTCCCCCGTGGCGGAACGTTCGACGACGGCGCTGGCCAAAGGGCATTTTCGGTAAACCCCCTGTCACGGCGTGCCGTCGTCGCTCTACCATCGGCTTATCCGTAGCAGGCTCCCCTCCGTTTCTGCCCGACGGCTCGTCAGCGTGCGAGCCCCAAGCCCTACGGAGCATCGGGGGATGCACATGAACAGCGTTCCGCAGCACCTGCTGAGCGAGGACCGCCAGGAATACGAGCGGATCCTCGATGAGGCGCTGCGCTCCGCACCACACCGCCCGGAACTGGCCGCTGTCGGCCAGCGGCTCAACCCGGAACAGCTGCGCACCATGGCGCTCAACGCCACCGCACTCATCACGGCGGCCGCGGCGACCGAGTACCAGCACTACGTGAAGGTCCGCGAGGAACTGCGCCATCCGGCGCCGTCCACCCCGTCGTCCTCGCGCGAGTCCGGCTCCGAGGAGCCGGCCACCGGCGCGATGGGGCTCGCCACCACCATGGGAGAGGTCGCCGAGACCGCCGGCGCGGGCGCCGTCGCCGTCGTCGCGGTGCTGGCTCCCGTCCTGGCCGGAACCGCAGCGGCGATCTTCCTGCTCGTGGGGTACATCCTGAAGATGCTCAACCCCGAGCCGGCCTTCGCCCAGACCATGCTCACCACCGGATGGGTGTTCGGCGCCATGACCGCGGCCGCGATCCTCGTCGCCGCCGTCGGTCTGCTCCTCACCGCCCTGCGCAACAGCCCCTCGCTCGAAGCCGGTCCCTACGGCGAGATGAGCGCGGAGGTGACCCGGGCCAGGGACGCCTGGCGCGAGGCCCTGCTGGAGCGCGGCATCCTGCCGTTCCTGCGCGAGGCCCTGGCCGACCCCGGCACGGCCGCACTGCGCCGTACGGCACCGCCGACGCCGACCAGCCGTATGCCGCACCTCGGCTACGGCCGCCCCGGCTTCAGCAGCCCGGACGACGGAGCGCCGGGCTCACGCCCCCGCTTCTCGAGCCCGGACTACACCAGCCCGGACTTCGGGGGGCCGGACCACAAGCCGGAGTAGCCGGCCAGTCGGAGGAGCCGACTGGCCGGAGCACACCGGAGCACGCGCCCGGGCAGCCCCTCGGCTTGCGTCCCCACGGTGGGGAGCGCAAGCCGAAGACCGGGCCGGACACCGGCCGTTGTCGTGCCGGTGCCTTGAGGACGTCCCGGCCGCGGCCGGGACTTCGTCATGCCGTCCTCAGTCCGCGATCGGCAGGTACACGCGGTTGCCCGCCGCCGCGAACTCCTTCGACTTCTGGGCCATGCCCTCCTCGATCTCGTCCTGACCTCCGCCGTGCCGGCGACGGATGTCCTGGGAGATCTTCATCGAGCAGAACTTCGGCCCGCACATGGAGCAGAAGTGTGCCGTCTTGGCGGGCTCGGCGGGGAGGGTCTCGTCGTGGAACTCGCGGGCCGTGTCCGGGTCCAGGGCGAGGTTGAACTGGTCCTCCCACCGGAACTCGAAGCGGGCGTCGGACAGTGCGTCGTCCCACTCCTGCGCGCCGGGATGCCCCTTGGCGAGGTCGGCCGCGTGAGCGGCGATCTTGTAGGTGATGACGCCGGTCTTGACGTCGTCCCGGTTGGGCAGGCCCAAGTGCTCCTTGGGCGTGACGTAACAGAGCATCGCCGTACCCCACCAGGCGATCATCGCGGCACCGATGCCGGAGGTGATGTGGTCGTACGCCGGAGCGATGTCCGTCGTCAGCGGGCCGAGCGTATAGAACGGAGCTTCATCGCAGATCTCCTGCTGAAGGTCGATGTTCTCCTTGATCTTGTGCATCGGGACATGTCCCGGGCCCTCGATCATGGTCTGTACGTTGAAACGCTTGGCGATCCGGTTGAGTTCCCCGAGTGTGCGCAGCTCCGCGAACTGCGCCTCGTCGTTGGCGTCCGCGATCGAGCCCGGGCGGAGGCCGTCGCCCAGTGAGTACGTGACGTCGTAGGCGGCGAGGATCTCGCACAGTTCCTCGAAGTTCTCGTAGAGGAACGACTCCTTGTGGTGCGCCAGGCACCAGGCCGCCATGATCGAGCCGCCGCGCGAGACGATCCCCGTCTTGCGGTTCGCCGTCAGGGGTACGTACGGCAGGCGCACGCCCGCGTGGACCGTCATGTAGTCCACGCCCTGCTCGGCCTGTTCGATGACCGTGTCCTTGTAGATCTCCCAGGTCAGCTCCTCGGCCTTGCCGTCGACCTTCTCCAGGGCCTGGTAGAGCGGCACCGTGCCGATGGGGACGGGGGAGTTGCGCAGCACCCACTCGCGAGTGGTGTGGATGTTGCGGCCGGTGGACAGGTCCATGACCGTGTCGGCGCCCCAGCGGGTCGCCCAGGTCATCTTCTCGACCTCCTCCTCGATGGAGGACGTCACCGCGGAGTTGCCGATGTTGGCGTTGACCTTCACCAGGAACCGCTTGCCGATGATCATCGGCTCGATCTCGGGGTGGTTGACGTTGGCCGGCAGCACGGCACGGCCGGCGGCGATCTCCTCGCGGACCACCTCGGGCGCCACGTTCTCCCGGATGGCCACGTACTCCATCTCCGGCGTGATCTCGCCCCGGCGCGCGTACGCGAGTTGCGTGACCGCCTCGCCGTCACGGCTCCGGCGCGGCTGGCGCGGCCGTCCGGGGAAGACCGCGTCGAGATTGCGCAGGCCACCGCGGGGCGAGGTGTGCTTGACGCCGTCGTCCTCGGGGCGGACAGGACGGCCCGCGTACTCCTCGGTGTCGCCGCGGGCGATGATCCAGTTCTCCCGCAGTGGGGCCAGGCCCCGGCGGACATCGGTTTCGCTGAACGGGTCGGTGTACGGGCCCGAGGTGTCGTAGAGCGTCACCGACTGCCCGTTGGTGAGGTGCACCTGACGAACCGGCACCCGCAGATCGGGGCGTGAGCCCTCGACGTACGCCTTGTGCCAGCCGATGGACTTCCCGGCCTCCGGGGACGATTCGCCCTGAGCGGGCTGTTCGTCCTGGTCGGAGGCAGGCGTGCGCGCGTCCTTGATGGTCATGAGACCTACTCCCTACGCCGGCATTACCCGGTAACAGGTTCGGCGGTCGACGCAGCGGCTTCCGTCTGCCGACGTTTCGTGGGGAACGTCACTCTCTTCGGAGGACGTTCCACGTGAAACATCGCTGGAACGGAGGTCAGCGCCCTCTCAGCCCGGTGCTCCGAGCTCCCGCGTGTACAAAGGTGCCTCCACGCTAGCGGCAATTCGGGCGCGGTGAACAGAGGGCCCCTGTCGTTCTTGCGATGATCGGTCGGTGACCACGACGCAGCAGTTCCCCTTCCCGCCCCCCGAGCCGCCCCACGGGTCCGGCTCCGGAAACGGCCGCGGTCCCGGCGGCGGCCACGGCCACGGGCCGGGGGGCGGCAGCGGGCACGGGCACGACTCCGGTGGCGATGGTGGGCAAGGCCACGGGCCCGGTGACGGGCACGGGCAGGGAGGGCCAGGCGGAGGGCACGGCCACTCGCACAGTCACAGTCATGGCCCGGCGGCGCCCGTCTCCAAGCATCTGCGGAAGGTCATCGGGGCCGTCCTCATCCCCTTCGCCGCAGCGGTGCTGGTCGGGCTGGTGGTGCTCTGGCCGGGTGGCGCCCCGGCGCACGAGCGCACGGGTGTCGGCTTCGACCGGCAGACCCAGCAGGCCACGGTCACCAAGATCGAGGAACTCAGCTGCAAGTCGGTGAACGCCTCCGGCGAGACGCCGACCGGTGACACCTCCACCGCCGAGGGCTCGTCCGCGCAGCAGCAGGCGAACGGCACCTGCAAGCGCGCCACGATCCGGGTCGACACCGGCGACGACAAGGGCCGTACGTTCACAGAGATCGTCCAGCCGGACCAGTCGCGGCAGTTGCACGAGGGCGAGAAGGTCGTGGTCGCCTACGAGCCCTCCGCGCCGAAGGACCTCCAGTACTCGGTCACCGACGTCAACCGCCGCTTCCCGATGGCGCTGCTCGCCGGCATCTTCGCGCTCGCCGTCGTGGTGGTGGGCCGACTGCGCGGTGTGATGGCGCTGGTCGCACTGGCCATCAGCTTCATGGTGCTCAACTTCTTCGTGCTGCCCGCGATCCTCCAGGGCTCGAACCCGCTGGTCGTGGCGGTGGTCGGGTCGAGCGCCATCATGCTGATCGCCCTCTACCTGTGCCACGGCCTCTCGGCCCGGACATCCGTGGCGGTACTGGGCACACTGATCTCACTGCTCCTGATCGGCGTCCTCGGCTCGATGTTCATCGGCTGGGCGGCGCTCACCGGCAACACCGACGACAACACCGGGCTGATCCACGGGCTGTATCCGTCGATCGACATGAGCGGTCTGCTGCTCGCCGGCGTCATCATCGGTTCGCTCGGTGTCCTGGACGACGTGACGGTCACGCAGACGTCCGCGGTCTGGGAGCTGCACGAGGCCAACCCGTCGATGGGCTGGCGCGGGCTGTACCGGGCGGGCATCCGGATCGGCCGCGACCACATCGCCTCCGTCGTCAACACGCTGGTCCTCGCCTACGCGGGCGCCGCGCTGCCGTTGCTGCTGCTCTTCTCGATCGCCCAGAGCAGCGTGGGGACGGTCGCCAACAGCGAGCTGGTCGCGGAGGAGATCGTGCGCACCCTGGTGGGCTCGATCGGCCTGGTCGCCTCGGTGCCGGTCACGACGGCCCTGGCGGCCCTGGTGGTCTCCGCCGACCGGCCGGGGTCGCAGGCCGGTGCCCCGAGCGCGGGGGCGGCGGGACCGACGGGAGCGGGAGCGACGGCTGTCGGTGCTCGCGCCGGTTCGGCACCGGCCCCCGCTCCGGCCCGTGGCGGCAAGGGACGTAGGCGCAAGCACTGAGCGTGAGGAGGTCCGCTCACCGGATGCCCCCGTGCTGAAGCGTTCCTCCAAGGTCGTCGACGTACGGCTTCAGCCCGCGCTCTGCTCCTCCGCCAGGATGCGGTCCAGCGCCTCGTCGAGGTGGGCGTCGAAGTCCCCGAGGGCGCCCTCCTGGCCGAGCGGCACCAGCTTGTCCGTCCGGTCGAGGAAGGCGATCAGCGGGGCCGCCGAGGAACGGAACAGGGCCTGGTCGGTGCCGACCTGGAGCCGGATCAGGACGTCGCCCAGGATGTCGGCGTCGGCGGGCGAGACCCGCACATCGCCCTCCCCGCACGGCCGCCCCACTCCGTCGATCAGCAGCTCACGGCCGAAGGCCCAGGTCACCGGAGCATCGCCCGGCAAGTGGAAGGTCAGCCGGACGGCGTAGGGATCGCCGGTCTCGTAGCGCAGCTCCACCGGGATCCGGAAGGAGAGCTCCTCGGAGACGAGAAAGCTCATCATGACCTCTGCCTGAACGGACTCGCGCATCGCTTACCCCGTCGTGTGACGTCGACTGGCCGGGAGTGATCCCTTGGACACTGATGAAATATTGCTGAACGTGCACGACAGATCACAAGGAGTGAGTTTTCAGATACTGATAGAGATCGCGAGCGAGCCCAGAAGTCGCCCCATCGCGGCCTGGAGCTGCTGCGTCGCGGCGGGCAGACGGTCGGCCTGGTGTGCGGGCAGCGAGATGGCCATCGTCGCGGCCGTGTTACCCACCGTGATCGGAATCGCCGCGCACACCGTGCCCAGCGCGTACTCCTGCCGCTCCGTCACAGGCTCCATGCGCTGCACGCGGTCGAGCCGCCGGAGCAGGCTGTGGCTGTCGCGGACCGTGTACGGGGTGATGGACCGCACGGGGTAGCGGTCGAGGTGGTCCCGGCGGGCGGATTCATCCAGTTGGGCCAGCAGGCACTGGCCGATGGCGTGTGCGTGGCCGGTCTCACGGAAGTCGGCCCACTCCTCGACGGCCGGATTGCCCGGGGTGTCGGAGACACAGACGACCTCGATCTCGCCGTCGCGGTACATGGCGTAGTACACGGGGACGCCGATGGCGTCGCGCCAGAGGGCCAGTGTCTCGGCGACCGCGCTGCGACGTTTCTGCTGGGCTCCGCTGCTGCCCAGCCGCTCGGCGGCCTCGCCGAGGAAGAACAGGCCCTTGTCGCGCCGCAGATAGCCCTCGTACACCAGAGTGCGCAGCAGGTGGTAGGCCGTGGGGAGCGCCAGGCCCGTCTCGCGGGCCAGCTGTTTGGCGGGCGCTCCGTGTTCGTGCTCGGCGACGGCCTCCAGCAGGCGCATGGCGCGCTGCACGGACCCGATGAGGGTGGTGGAGTGCGGTGTTGCGGAAGGTTCCGTACCCGGTCGCTCCGCCGACGTCGCCTGCCGCTGCACGGGAGGGGTCGGGACGGCGGCGCGGCCCGTCGCGAAGGGTGGGGAGGAATCCGCGGATGCGGTGTCGGCCGTGGCCAAGGGGCACTCCCGAAGCGCGAGGGGGGCAGCCCGTGCGGGGGAACACGGGAGAGAGGGTGTACGCCGCTCACGGGGGTCGTCGTCCCCGCGTCGAATTCCGGACTCTAACCGTCTGTCACCGCTCGCAGACGGCCTGCCGGGGAAACTTCCCTCGCGCGAGGGAACCGGTGATTCCTGTTACCGATCGCCGGTTGCCCCACGCCGACCGGTCATCCGGTCGCCCCGCTCTCCCCGGGCACTCACCAGTCGCCGCGCGACGAGGAGCTCGTCGTGAACTTCCGAACGACGTAGACCAGTCCGCCGACGAGGGCCACGAAGACGAGCACCTTGAACAGCAGTCCGATGACGAAGCCGACGACGCTGGCTATCAGCCCGCCGAACACGACCAGGGCGATGACAGGCACCGCGACCCACTTAATCCACCACGGCAGTCCTGCGAAGATCTCTCGCATCGCCCCAACCTCTCCGATACCTGTGCGCTGTCCGGCACTTCGTGTGCCGGATCTTCTGATGTCCTGCACTCGATGCTAGAGCGGGAAGGGTGTCCGGCGGGGGCCTCGCAGCCCTTGTCGGCCCCTGACTGATCCCCTAGGGAACCCTGAGACCGCAGGTCAGCTCTCGGGCGGAGAGAAGACCACCATCACCCTGAGGTCCTCGCTGATGTGGTGGAACTTGTGGGCGACCCCGGCCGGCACATACACGACGCTGCCGCGTGCGACCTGGGTGGTCTCCATGCCCACGGTGATCGCGGCGCGGCCGCTCACAACGAAGTAGACCTCGTCCTGGTTGTGCGGTTTCTGTGGATCATGCTCGCCGGCGTCGAGCGCGTACAGGCCGACGGACATGTGCCGCTCCCGTAGAAACTGCAGGTAGGCGCCCTCGTTGGCGGCGCGCTCCGCCTCCAGTTCGTCCAGCCGGAATGCCTTCATCGTCCTCGTCCGCTCTTGTCGCACTGCTCGTAGCCGATCTCGTCTGCCACGATCAGACACATGAAGAATTTCGTAGTCAAGACGATCGCCAACGCGGGCGCCCTGGCGGTCGCCGTATGGCTGCTGGACAAGATCACTCTGACCGGTGACAGCACCGGCAAGAAGGTCTGGACGCTGCTCCTGGTCGCCCTGGTCTTCGGACTGGTGAACTTCCTGGTCAAGCCCGTCGTGAAGCTGCTGACCTTCCCGCTGTTCATCCTGACGCTCGGCCTGTTCACCCTGGTGGTGAACGCGCTCATGCTGCTGCTGACCTCGTGGCTCGCCGACAAGCTCGACCTGAGCTTCCACGTCGAGGGCTTCTGGACCGCCGTCCTGGGCGGCCTGATCGTCTCGATCGTGGCCTGGGCGCTGCACGTCGTCCTTCCCGACGAGGACTGACCCTGTCATGACGTACCGCGTCTGCTTCGTGTGCACCGGGAACATCTGCCGGTCGCCGATGGCCGAGTCGGTCCTGCGGGCCCGTGTGGCGGAGGCGGGGCTGGACGGCCGGGTCGAGGTCGACAGCGCCGGCACGGGCGGCTGGCACGAGGGCGACGGTGCCGACCCGCGCACCGTCGCGGTCCTCGTGGACAACGGCTACGGCGGCGAGCACACCGCCCGGCAGTTCCGACCGTCCTGGTTCTCCCGCCTCGACCTCGTCATCGCCCTCGACGCGGGCCACCTCACGGCGCTGCGCCGCCTGGCCCCCACCGCGCGGGACGCGGAGAAGGTGCGGCTGCTGCGTTCCTACGACCCCGCCGCGGGCGACGACCTCGACGTTCCGGACCCGTACTACGGGGGCATGGACGGCTTCGAGGAGTGTCTTGAGATGGTGGAGGCGGCGAGCGAGGGCCTCCTCGCCGCGATACGCGAGGACCTGGAGGGACGGGCGGCATGAGTGATACGGGCGGGCATACGGCGCCTTTCGGCAGCGGTGACGGTACGCGCGCGGTGCGGGCCGGGCTGCCCGATCCGGTCAAGCACGAGCCGACGCTGCCAGGGCCGGTGTTCGCCGCCCACTACCACCTGCCGGGCGAGGTGACGGGGCCGTACGGCTACGGCCGCGACGACAACCCCACCTGGACCCTGCTGGAGCGCGCCATCGGCGAGCTGGAGGCGCCCGGGCGGGACGACGTCGAGACGCTCGTCTTCGCCTCCGGCATGGCCGCCATCTCGTCGGTGCTCTTCTCCCAGCTGCGCGCCGGCGACACCGTGGTCCTGCCCGACGACTGCTACCAGGCGATGCCCCTGGTACGCGCCCAGCTGGAGGCATACGGCATCGAGGTGCGCACCGCGCCGACCGCGGGCGACGCCCAGCTCGACGTCCTCGACGGCGCGAAGCTGCTGTGGATCGAGACCCCGTCCAACCCCGGGCTCGACGTGTGCGACGTCCGCCGGCTCGCCGAGGCGGCCCACGCGCGGGGCGCCCTGGTCGCCGTGGACAACACCCTCGCGACGCCGCTCGGGCAGCGGCCGCTGGAGCTCGGCGCCGACTTCTCGGTGGCCAGCGGCACCAAACAGCTCACCGGGCACGGCGACGTCCTCCTGGGCTACGTCACCGGACGCGACACCGAGGCCATGGCCGCCGTACGGCGGTGGCGGAAGATCGCCGGAGGGATCGCCGGGCCCATGGAGGCCTGGCTCGCACACCGTTCGATCGCCACGCTCCAGCTGCGGGTCGAGCGGCAGAACGCGACGGCACTGGTACTCGCCGAGGCACTGCGAAAGCGGTCCGAGGTGAGCGGGCTGCGGTACCCGGGCCTGCCCGACGACCCCTCGCACAAGGTGGCCTCGCAGCAGATGCGGGGCTACGGCTGCGTGGTCTCCTTCACGCTGCCCACGCGCGCGTGTGCCGAGCGTTTCCTCGACGCGCTGCGGCTCGTCGACGACGCGACCAGCTTCGGCGGAGTGCGCTCCACGGCCGAGCGGCGCGGACGCTGGGGCGGGGACGACGTACCCGAGGGCTTCATCCGTTTCTCGGTCGGTGCCGAGGATCCCGAGGATCTGGTGGCGGACGTGCTCCGGGCGCTGGACGAGTCGGCCGACTGACTGCTCCCGGGCCGTTCCGGACGGCCCGGCTACGTACAACGGACGGTCCGAGCCTCCCCCCTCGTGGCTCGGACCGTCCCGGTTCCGCGCGCTAAGAACCGCGCAAACAAGGCTAGTTGACTCTGTGTCAGTGTCCAATCACAGTAGCGACAGAGACCTATCGACATATTTATAGTTGGGCCCTGCCTCGGGGCCGGGAGAAGGGCAGGGAAGAGGAGGACTACGCCATGGATCTGGCCTTGCTGCGCACCTTCGTGACGGTGCACCGGGCCGGTTCCTTCACCCGGGCCGCCGCCCTGCTCGGCCTGTCGCAACCGGCCGTGACCTCGCAGATCCGCACCCTGGAACGGCAGCTGGGACGCCCTCTCTTCCTACGGCAGGCCCGCGGAGTGACGCCGACGACCATCGGCGACGAGCTCGCCCACAAGGCGGCACCACATCTCGACGCCCTGGTGGAGATCGCCGAGACCGGGCTGGACGACGAGTCCTTGCTGCGCACCCTGCACCTGGTCGGTCCGCCCGAGTTCACCTCCGAACGGGCGTTACCCGCGCTCACCGAGCTGACCGGCGAGGACGGCCAGGGCTTCGCACTGCGCGCCTCCTACGGCAACGCCGAGGAAGCGCTGGAGGGACTGTCCGCCGGGCATCACGATCTGGCCATCACCACGGCCCGTCCACGCGGCGCCCTGCTCACGGCGACTCCGCTCTGCGACGAGGAGCACGTCCTGGTCGCCGCCCCGCGCTGGGCCGAGCTGCTCGGTGCCGGGAAGACGCGCCGCAAGGGGGTGCGGGCGCTGGAGAGCGTCCTGGCGGCCAAGGGCGCACACGCCCTGGAGGGCGTCCCCCTGATCGAGGTGCACGAGTCGCTGCCCTTCGTCTCCCGCTACTGGGCCTCCGTGTTCGACTCCCGTCCGGGCGCCCCGGGCACCGTCATCGTGCCCGACCTGCGCGCGGTCCTCGCCTGCGCCGCCGCGGGCGCCGGGCTCGCCGTACTGCCCCGCTATCTGTGCGCCTCCGCACTGCGGCGCGGTGACGTCGTCGCGCTGCACGATCCCGCGGTGCCGCCCCTGCGGACGTACTTCCTGGCGGTGCGCACCGGCACCCTCGCGATGCCGCACATCGCCCGTGCCCACGAGTGGCTGCTGCGGGCCGCCGACGACTGGAGCTGAGCCCGGTCAGGGCCGTTCGGCAGCCGGGTTCATTCGATGACTCCCGCGATGTTTCACGTGGAACCAGCGGGGCCACATTTCTCCCATGACCGTCCGACCCGTGGTCAAGCGCACCGCCCGCGCCGTTCTGCTGGACGGTGCCGACCTGATCCTGATCAAGCGCACCAAGCCCGGTATGGACCCGTACTGGCTCACCCCCGGCGGCGGCGTCGAGCCGACCGACCCGACCGTCGTCGACGCCCTGCACCGCGAGGTCTACGAGGAGCTGGGCGCCAAGATCACCGATGTGGTGCCGTGCTTCGTCGACACCGTCGAGCACATCGGCGCGGACGGCGGCGCGACCGGCGTGAAGGTGCAGCACTTCTTCGTCTGCCGTCTGGGGTCCATGGACCCGGCCCTCAGACACGGCCCCGAGGTGGACGAGCCCATCGGCGAGTACGAGATCGTGCGGGTGCCCTTCACCCGGGTGGGGATCGCCTCCGTCCACCTCGTGCCGCTCTCGCTGCGCCACTACCTCGACGGCAACATCGAGGGCGTCCTCGCCCTGCACGCGTCCGACCTGGGCTGATGCCCGCCGCGGTCACCCCGCGGAGACCAGCTCCTCCACCGAGTCGTGCCGTATCCGCTCGGAGGGGATCCCGACGTCCCTCAGCGTGTGCACACCGCTGCGGATCATGCCGGGCGGGCCCGAGAGATAGGCGTCGAACTCGTTCCACGGCCCGTAGTCGCGTATGGCGTCCGGGAGCTGGACATGCGCCTGCTGGTCGATGACCGCACGGACCGAGAGCCAGGGGTGGGACTGCTGGAGCCGGAGCATCGTGTCGATGTCATAGAGGTCGAGGTCGGTGCGGGCGCCGTAGAACACCTCCACGCGTCGCCGCTCGCCGTGCTCGGCGACGTCCTCGACGAGTGCCTTGATGGGCGCGATCCCCGTGCCGCCGCCCAGGCAGAGCAGTCCGCTGTCGGTCGTGTGGTCCACGGTCATCGAACCGGCCGGCGGACCGAGCCGGAGGATGTCGCCCGGCCGGGCGCGGTGCACCAGGGAGTTGGAGAGCCAGCCCGTCGGCACCGCCTTCACATGGAACGACAGCAGGCCGTCCGAGCGGGGCGCGGAGGCGAAGGAGTAGTGCCGCCACACCCGCGGCCACCAGGGCGTCTCCAGGCTCGTGTACTGCCCGGCCAGGAACGGATAGGGCTGGTCCGGTCGGACGGTGACGACCGCGACGTCCCGCGTTCTCAGATCGTGGGAGACGACCTCCGCGTACCACCAGGCCGGGGCGCGCAGTTCGTCGGCGGCCGCCGCGTCGATCATGACCTGCGAGATCGTCGTGTACGCCCGGACCCAGGCGGCCTCGGTCTCCGCGGTCCAGATCCCCGAGGCGTACTTGCTCAGCGCGCCGATGAGGCACTCGCCGACGGCCGGGTAGTGCTCGGCCCGGGTGCCGTACTTGCGGTGGCCGCGGCCGAGGTTCTGGAGGTACGCGACCAGGACCTCGGTGTTGTCGATGTGCTCGGCCGCGGTGAGCAGGGCCTTGAGCAGCCGGTCCCGCTGTGCGTCCATCGCGGCGGGGAACAGCGAGCGCAGGTCGGGGTGGCGCACGAAGAGCAGCGCGTAGAAGTACGACGTGACCTTGTCGGCGACGGGGGCGACCTCGGCCATGGTCCGGCGGATGAGGACGGCGTCCGGGGACGCGTCCTGGAAGGTGCTCTGCGAGAGGGGTGGCGAGGGGGCCTGGAGCGCGGTGGCCTCGGGCGCGGCGGCCTGGGACGAGGCGGAGCGCTGGGCGGGGACGCGCGGGTCGGCGGGCGAGGGTGGGGCCTGGAGGTGGGGAGCGCTGCCGGGGGCGGGGCCGGGGCCGGGGGCGGCTGCTGACATCGGTGCCGGTATCGCCGCGGTGAGGGCAGGCGTCGTGGCGGTGGGTGCCGGGTGCGGTATCGCTGCGACGGGCGGTGGGGGCGGTATCTCGGAGGGCGGTGTGGCCTGCCGTGCGGCGTCTGCCGTGGGAGGCGCTGTGGGGGACTCCGTCGGCGGGCCGGTCTCGGGGGCCGCGTGGGGCGTCGCGGGCCTGCCCACCGGGCGTATCGCGGCCGGACGACGTCCTTCGGGGCGGCCTTCGGGACGCCCTTCAGGACGGCCCTCCGGTGCCTCCTGCTCGCCGTCGGGAGCCGTCGCCGGCTGCTTGCGCGGGGTGAACCAGCCGCCCCCGCCGCCTGAAGTGCCGTTGTCGGCCGACGTAGTGGTCGGAGCGTCCATGGTGTGCCTCGCCTCGAACATCTTTCGGTCGGTCTACGCACTTCCTCGGTCGGAAGGTGCCTGCTTTCCCCCGTAGACGGTGTGTCTTTTCGTTCGGTGCCACAGCCAATGCGGCGACATTCAACCCGTGTTCCGGCTCCGTACGGACAAGTAAGGCGAGAGTGTGACATTGGCCGCAGTACTCTCACGC
The DNA here is from genome assembly GCF_021173675.1 of Streptomyces lincolnensis. Lineage (GTDB taxonomy): Bacteria > Actinomycetota > Actinomycetes > Streptomycetales > Streptomycetaceae > Streptomyces > Streptomyces lincolnensis_B. Next base: position 162,973 of record NZ_JAIHON010000006.1, read on the forward strand.
AGAGTCCCACCCGACCGGGACACCTCGGTCGCATAACCGGAAATGCGGGTCTTCGATCTCTCCGTCCCGTTAGGCTGCGTGGCCCGTGCTGCGGCCCACACCAGGGACACAGCATGTGCACCTCGCCCCGACGCGAACCGGAGTCGACCCTACCGGTCGGCGCTTCGCGCACAAGTCCCCCCTCTGCCCTCACGAATAGAGTGCGGGATGAACCATGAATTCCCTCAATTACCGGGCGTGGCGCACCAATTCATAGGCTTCCCACAGGTTCATGCCCATGTAGGAATGGGTCGACAGACCGGACAGATGATGGTCCGCATTGACCGCGACGGACAGGGGCACCGCCTCGAACAGGTCCTTGTCCGACAGCGAATCGCCGTACGCGACACAGTCGGCCCGTGTGACGCCGAACTCCGCGCACAGCCGGTCGGCGATCCCCACCTTGGCCGCCGCGCTGAGCACACCGGCAGGATCCACGGGCTCGGTGAACGGTACGGACGGAAAGCGTGACCCGTACGCCGCGTGCGCGCCCCAGCCGAGGAGCCGCTCCACGAAGAACGACGGGGAGAGCGACACGACGGCGCAATAGTCGCCGGTCCGCCTGATCTCCTCCCAGACCTCGCGGATCCGGGTCAGCCACGGAGCGCCGTCGAATGCCGCCGCCACATGGGCCTCGGTCAGCTCGGCCCAGAGCCGGTACACCTCCGCCGCGTACTCCGGTGGCCCGATCAGCCCCGCGCCGACGGCCTGGTCGAGCGCCACCGTCTCGGCCTCCAGACCGAGTTGCCGGGATATCTCCACAGGCGCACTGGATCCGTGGAGCAATGTGCCGTCGAGGTCGAAGAGATGCAGTCTCGCCATGCCGTCGAGGCTAGGGCTCGTCCTGTCGGGGCCACACACCCGGCTCCTCGCCGACCTCGGTCGGACAGGCAGCGTTTTCCGATGTTTCACGTGAAACACCCGGCAACGCCCAGCATCTGTCCGCGAGGTGAGGGGTTGACCATGGCTGGCCAAAAGCTTGCCTCTCCCCGACGAAACCGGTGGACGCCGAGGGCCCCCGTCGGACAGCCTGACCTGCGTGCCGACACCTTCCCCCATCGCTCTGCCCATCCGCCGTCTGACGCTTCGCGATCTCACCGCCTGCGCCGACCTGTCCGAGGACCGGGGGTGGCCACGCGAAGAGCACAAGTGGGGCTTCCTGCTCACAGCCGGGAAGGGCTACGGCATCGACGCCCCCGACGGCGGGCTGGCCGCGGCCTGTGTCGTCACCGAGTACGGACCGCAGGGCCGCCCCGACCTCGGCGCCATCGGCATGGTGCTGGTCGCCGAACGCCACAGCCGCCAGGGCGTGGGACGCCGTCTGATGCGCCATGTGGTCTCGATGATGGGCCCCACTCCGCTGACCCTCCACGCGACGCCGAACGGCCGCCCGCTCTACGAGGACCTCGGTTTCAAGGTCATCGGCCGGGCCGAGATGCTGCGCGGTCGCTTCACACCGGACGGGACGGAACCCGAGGTGGCGACGCGCGCGGCCACCGCGGAGGATCTCGCCGCCCTCGTCCGGCTCGACGAGGAGGTGTTCGGTGCCGATCGCACCCCCATCATCACCAGGCTGCCCGCCTTCGCCGACCAGCTGCGCGTCGCCGAGCGGAACGGCCGGATCACCGGCTACGCGGCCGCCTGGCCCAACATGGACACCCACGTCGTGGGCCCGCTGATCGCCCTCGACACCCGTACGGCGAAAGCCCTGCTCGCCTCCCTCGCCGCCCGCACCGACCGCCCTCTGCGCACCGACATCGACGTACGGCACGAAGAGCTGCTGACGTGGGCCAAGGAGCACGGTCTCGTGTCCGTCGCGTTCAACGCGGTCATGACGTACGGCATCCCGGAGCTGCCCGGGGACTGGAGCCGACGGTTCGCCCCGCTGACGGTGGCGGCGGGCTGAGGCAGCCCCGAGACGGCGACGCCGGTCCCCGGGGCTTCCGGGGACCGGCGATTCCTGGAACCGGCGCTTGGTGTCGTACGACCAGCGCGTTCCTGTTGCCGACTCAGTGCCGGACGGTCGCGGTCCGCTGCTCGGCCGCGGTCGGCACCGACTGGGCGACCACCGCGCCGGAGACGCGGTCCCGGCGCTCCAGGGCAGCCGAGAGGACGGCGAGGAGCAGGGCGGCGCCGGCGAGGGCGGCACCGACCCAGTTGGGGGCCGTGTAGCCGAGTCCGGCCGAGATGACGAGGCCGCCGAGCCAGGCGGAGAGCGCGTTGCCGAGGTTGAAGGCGCCGATGTTCACGGCCGAGGCCAGCGTCGGGGCGCCGTGCGCCTGGTCCAGGACCCGCTTCTGGAGCGGCGGGACCGTGGCGAACCCCAGGGCACCGATCAGCGTGATCGTGACGGCCGCCAGGACCTTGTGGTGGGCGGTGAGCGTGAAGAGGGCGAGCACGACGGCCAGGGCGCCCAGGGAGGCGTAGAGCAGGGGCATGAGGGCGCGGTCGGCGTACCGTCCACCGACGAGGTTGCCTCCGACCATGCCGAGGCCGAAGAGCACCAGCAGCCAGGTGACCGTCCCGTCGGCGAAGCCCGCGACGTGGGTCATCATCGGCGCGATGTAGGTGATGGCCGCGAAGACACCGCCGAAGCCGAGGACGGTCATCGCCATCGCCAGCAGCACCTGCGCGTTCTTGAAGGCGGCCAGTTCGTGACGCAGGCGGACGCCTTCGGCCCGGGGCACCTCGGGGACGAGCCTGGCGATGCCCAGCAGCCCGACGACGCCCAGGGCCGCGACGATCCCGAAGGTGACGCGCCAGCCGACGGACTGCCCGACGTGGGTGCCCAGTGGTACGCCGACGACGTTGGCGACGGTCAGACCGGTGAACATCATCGCGATGGCGCCGGCCTTCTTGTCGGGGGCGACGAGCTCGGCCGCGACGACTGATCCGATGCCGAAGAAGGCGCCATGGGCGAGCGAGGCGACGACCCGGCCGATCAGCATGACGGCGAAGGTCGGCGCGAGCGCCGACAGCAGATTGCCGGCGACGAACAGGCCCATGAGCAGCATGAGCATCCGCTTGCGGGGGATCTTGGTGCCGAGCACGGTCATCAGCGGAGCGCCGAGGACGACCCCGAGTGCGTAGCCGGTCACGAGGAAGCCCGCGGTGGGAATGGACACCCCGAAGTCGCCCGCGACCTCGGGCAGCAGGCCCATGATCACGAACTCGGTCGTTCCGATTCCGAAGGCCCCGATCGCCAGGGCCAGAAGCGCGAGCGGCATGGGGGTGGACACCTTCCAGACGATTGCAGGAGCGCTTTGAACACTCACACAATAATTGCAGACGCTCTATATATGCAAACGCCGACTATCGGCCTGCGTCACACCGGCTACCCCATAGAGTTCGACCATGGGAGATCTCGACATACGCCCCGCCACGACGGACGACGTCTCCGCGATCGTCGCGCTGCTCGCCGACGACCCCCTGGGCGCCCAGCGGGAGTCGCCGGACAACCTGACCCCGTACCTGGCCGCCCTGGAGCGGCTGACGTCCGATCCGAACCAGCACCTGGTCGTCGCCGTGCGCGAGGGCCGGATCGTCGGCACGCTCCAGCTCACGGTCATCCCGGGACTGTCCCGGCGCGGGGCCACCCGGTCGGTCGTCGAAGGCGTCCGCGTCCATGCCGACGAGCGCGGCAGCGGCCTGGGAACCCGGCTCATGGAGTGGGCGATCGACGAGTCCCGCCGCCAGGACTGCCGGCTGGTGCAACTCACCTCGGACAACACCCGCACCGACGCCCACCGCTTCTACGAGCGGCTCGGCTTCACGGCCTCCCATGTGGGCTTCAAGCTCCAGCTGTGACACGTCGGAACTGCAGGACGCCGCGCAGGACGAGGGGCCGCTGTTTCACGTGAAACAGCGGCCCCTCCCACGCGAGCACGGCTAGCCGATGCCACGCCACCCCTCGGGATCCACCCCACCCGGCACGGAAGCCCCGTCGTCGTACGGCTGACGCGTGAAAACGAAGGACCCGAGGTCCAGATGGCTCACCGACCCGTCCGGCCGCCGTACGGCCTTCAGGAGCTCTCCGGCGTAGTACCCCTCAAGGCCGGTCCAGGTGCCGTCGCCGTTCGCCCGGAACCGTGAGCGGCGCCCCTTGCCGGAGAGGGGTTCCAGGCTGACGAGACCGTCGGCCGTGAACCGCAGGCCGAACGGGTGCGTCCCCCAGTACCACTGGCCCGCCAACTCCACCACGGACGCGTCGACTTCGGGCAGCGGGCGCCAGGGTTCGGGGATCCGCGGCTCGGCCTCGGCCACGATCCCGACGAGATCGGCGGCCACGGTGGCCACCAGCGGACCCGAGGTGCAGTTGGCCAGCACGACGGCCGCGACGTCGTCCGCGATGCTGAGGGTGAGGCCGGCCAGGAAGCCGGGCAGGGAGCCCGAGTGTCCGACCAGGGCCCGCCCGTCCTGGTGCCGGATCTCCAGCCCCAGACCGTAGGCGTACCCGGCCGACAGATCAGCCGTCGCGGACGGTGCCGTCGGCGTTCTCATCTCCCGCAGCGACTCGGCACCCAGGACCCGGTCGTCCCCCTTCGCCAGGAAGGCGGCGAAGCGCGCCAAGTCACCGGTGGTGGACCAGAGTTGACCGGCCGGCGCCATCCGGCCCAGATCCTCGACCGGTTCCGGCAGCAGGGCGTCCGCCCAGGGGTGCACCGCCCAGCCGCCCGCGTGCGGTGCCTGCGGTCGGGTGGTGGTGCGGTCGAGGCCCAGCGGTTCGAGCACCTCGCCGCGCAGCACCTCCTCCCACGGGGCCCCGCGCAGCTTCTCGACGAGCGCGCCCAGCAGGGTGTATCCGGGGTTGGAGTAGTGGAAGCGCCGACCGGCCGGATGCAGGAAGGGCTGCTCCCCCAGGACGTCCGCGAGGTCCGGGCGCAGGGATCCGGGAGTGCGTTCCCACCACGGCGCGGGCGACTCGGCGGCCAGCCCGCTGGTGTGGGCGAGCAGCTCGGCGACGGTCGCCTCCCCCGCACCGGTGCCCGGGACGTGCTTCTCCAGCGGGTCGCCGAGGTCGAGCACGCCCTCGTCACGCAGTCGCAGGACCAGAACGGCGGTGAAGGCCTTGGTGATCGAGCCGATCCGGTACTGCACGTTCTCGTCCGGCCCGTGTCCGTCCACCGATGTCCGCGACCCGTGCCACACCGCTCGTCCGCCCCGCACCACCGCCGCGACCAGTGACGGGGCGCGCCCCTCGGCCTGGGCCACGGCGATCCGGTGCAGCAACGCCCGCCGTGTGCCGGGGAGCAGCTCTTCCTGAGGTGTCGTCATGGCCCCAGTCCACCCCGCGGGGCAACCGGGCGTCGAGCTCATTTGCCCCGCGCTGGGTCCGTCCCGGCGGTGGATCAGGTCTGCGCCATGTCCACGAAGCGCGAGTAGTGACCCTGGAAGGCGACCGTGATGGTGGCCGTGGGGCCGTTACGGTGCTTGCCCACGATGATGTCCGCCTCGCCCGCGCGCGGCGACTCCTTCTCGTAGGCGTCCTCGCGGTGCAGCAGGATGACCATGTCGGCGTCCTGCTCGATGGAGCCGGACTCACGCAGGTCGGACACCATCGGCTTCTTGTCGGTGCGCTGCTCGGGGCCACGGTTGAGCTGGGAGAGCGCGATCACCGGCACCTCCAGCTCCTTGGCCAGGAGCTTGAGGTTACGGGACATGTCCGAGACCTCCTGCTGACGGCTCTCGGAGCGCTTGGAGCCACCGGCCTGCATCAGCTGGAGGTAGTCGATGATCACGAGCTTGATGTCGTTGCGCTGCTTCAGCCGCCGGCACTTGGCCCGGATCTCCATCATCGACAGGTTCGGGGAGTCGTCGATGTAGAGCGGGGCGGCCGAGACCTCGGGCATCCGGCGGGCCAGGCGGGTCCAGTCCTCGTCCGTCATGGTGCCGGACCGCATGTGGTGCAGGGCCACGCGCGCCTCGGCGGACAGCAGACGCATCGCGATCTCGTTGCGTCCCATTTCGAGGGAGAAGATGACGCTGGGCAGGTTGTGCTTGATGGACGCGGCGCGCGCGAAGTCCAGCGCGAGCGTCGACTTGCCCATGGCGGGTCGGGCCGCGATGACGATCATCTGGCCGGGGTGCAGACCGTTGGTCAACGAATCGAGGTCCGTGAAGCCGGTGGGCACACCGGTCATCTCGCCGCTGCGCGAGCCGATCGCCTCGATCTCGTCGAGGGCGCCTTCCATGATGTCGCCGAGCGGCAGATAGTCCTCGCTGGTGCGCTGCTCGGTGACGGCGTAGATCTCGGCCTGGGCCCGGTTGACGATCTCGTCGACGTCGTCGTCGGCCGCATATCCCATTTGCGTGATGCGGGTGCCGGCTTCGACCAGGCGGCGCAGGACCGCGCGCTCGTGCACGATCTCCGCGTAGTACTCGGCGTTGGCCGCCGTCGGCACCGTCTGGACAAGGGTGTGCAGATACGATGCGCCGCCGACCTTGTTGATCTCGCCGCGCTTGGTGAGCTCGGCGGCGATCGTGATGGGGTCGGCCGGCTCGCCCTTGGCATAGACGTCGAGGATCGCCTGGAAGATCGTCTCGTGCGCGGGCTTGTAGAAGTCGTGGCTCTTGATGACCTCGACGACGTCGGCGATGGCGTCCTTGGACAGGAGCATGCCGCCGAGGACGGACTGTTCGGCATCGAGGTCCTGCGGCGGTACGCGCTCGAACGCCGTCCCCCCGCCGTCCCACTCACCGGTGTCCCGGCCGCGATCGTGCTGTTCGTCGCGGCCCCGTCCTCCGGCGCCGCGGCCGCGGGAGGCGGGCAGACGATCACTGGGACCGCTGTCGGCCCACGGGTCGTCCAAGGGCTCGGAAATGCTCACCGAGCCACCTCCTCCCGTCCGCCGAGCGGACCTAGCCGTGCCACTCTTTTCTACGGCACGGCACTGACAAATGAGATGCCCAACTCCGTTTCTGGCGCGTCGGTTTTGTGATGGTTTCCAGACCGACGAAACGGAGCGGGCGCCGGACCACCGTAGGCCCGCGGGCACCGTCAGCCAATCTGGTTATCCACAGGCCATGTGGACGACGGCCCGGATGCTGTGGAGAACTCCACAAAACCTGTGCACGACACGGTGGACAGGCCTGTGAACAAGCTCGGCGCGGCACTGCTGCACCTACCCTGAGCTGCCCTTTTCCCGTCCACCGGCTGTGCAGAAGAAAAACTTCCCCAGTCGGACCAAGATCAGTTCGAACTGTACACAGGAGTGGACGACACCAGAGGAGCAGTAAGGGTCAGTATCGGATTGCATCTCTTACCTGTGGACGATTAGATTAGTGCTCATGACACAGGCTCCCGCGACTCCCAGGGCCGTCCGGCGACAGCACGATCGGGAGATCGTCGCGCTGGCCGTTCCGGCCTTCGGCGCACTCGTCGCCGAGCCCCTCTTCGTCATGGCCGACAGCGCGATCGTGGGCCATCTCGGCACCGCGCAACTCGCCGGACTCGGCATCGCCTCGGCCCTCCTCACGACGGCCGTCAGCATCTTCGTCTTCCTTGCCTATGCCACCACGGCCGCCGTTTCCCGACGGGTCGGCGCCGGCGATCTCCAGGCCGCCATCCGCCAGGGCATGGACGGCATCTGGCTGGCCCTGCTGCTCGGCGCCGGCGTCATCGCCATCGTGCTGCCCACGGCACCGTCCCTCGTGGAACTCTTCGGTGCCTCCGGCACCGCGGCCCCTTACGCGACGACCTACCTTCGCATCTCGTCCCTGGGCATCCCGGCCATGCTCGTCGTCCTCGCCGCGACCGGAGTGCTGCGCGGCCTCCAGAACACGAGGACGCCGCTGTATGTCGCCCTCGCCGGCTTCATCGCCAACGCGGTCCTCAACGTCGGCCTCGTCTACGGTGCCGACCTGGGGATCGCGGGCTCCGCCTGGGGCACCGTCATCGCCCAGTGGGGCATGGCCGTCGTCTATCTCGTGGTGGTGGTCCGCGGCGCCCGTCGACACGGAGCCTCGCTGCGCCCCGACGCGGCCGGCATCCGGGCCTCCGCACAAGCCGGCGTCCCCCTGCTGGTGCGCACCCTCTCGCTCCGGGCGATCCTGATGATCGCCACGGCCGTCGCGGCACGGCTCGGCGACGCCGACATCGCGGCGCACCAGATCATCCTGTCCCTGTGGAGTCTGCTCGCCTTCGCCCTCGATGCCATCGCCATCGCCGGACAGGCCATCATCGGGCGGTACTTGGGAGCCGGCGATGCCGCGGGCGCCCGCCAGGCATGCCGTCGCATGGTGGAGTGGGGTATCGCGGTCGGGGTCGTCCTCGGCGTCCTGGTCGTGATCTCCCGCCCTCTGCTGCTGCCCCTGTTCACCAGTGACTCCGTGGTCAAGGACGCCGCCCTGCCCGCTCTCGTGATCGTGGCCCTCTCCCAGCCGATCTCCGGAGTCGTCTTCACCCTGGACGGAGTTCTCATGGGCGCCGGAGACGGCCCCTATCTGGCGTGGGCGATGATCCTCACCCTGGTGGTCTTCACTCCGGTCGCCCTGCTGATCCCGACGCTGGGCGGTGGGCTGACGGCTGTCTGGACGGCCATGACGCTGATGATGACGGTGCGGATGCTGACGCTCTGGCCACGGACACGCTCGGGCCGCTGGCTCGTCACGGGTGCGACGCGCTGACCGTTTCACGTGAAACATCGTGGGCCGTCACGTTTCACGTGAAACACCACGTGCCGCGATACCTCTCAGGCATGGAAGAGGGGCCGCACCCTCATGGGTGCGGCCCCTCTCACAACTGCTCGAACCGAGCGCAGCGTCAGGCCGCGACGACCTCGATGCTGACCTTGGCGGCAACCTCGGGGTGCAGACGCACGGACGTCTCGTGGGCGCCCAGGGTCTTGATGGGCGAGCCCAGCTCGATGCGGCGCTTGTCGACCTCGGGGCCACCGGAAGCCTTGATCGCGGAAGCGACGTCGGCGGGGGTGACGGAACCGAAGAGACGACCGGCGTCGCCGGAGCGGACGGCCAGGCGGACCTTGACACCCTCGAGCTGGGCCTTCACAGCGTTGGCCTGCTCGATGGTCTGGATCTCGTGGATCTTGCGAGCACGACGGATCTGCTCGACGTCCTTCTCGCCACCCTTGGTCCAACGGATCGCGAAGTTCCGCGGGATCAGGTAGTTGCGAGCGTAACCGTCCTTGACGTCGACGACGTCGCCCGCGGCACCGAGGCCGGAGACCTCGTGGGTGAGGATGATCTTCATGAGTCGGTCACCCTTCCCTTATCGCGCGGTGGACGTGTAGGGCAGCAGCGCCATCTCACGGCTGTTCTTGACGGCCGTGGCGACGTCACGCTGGTGCTGCGTGCAGTTGCCGGTCACGCGGCGGGCACGGATCTTGCCGCGGTCGGAAATGAACTTCCGCAGCATGTTCGTGTCCTTGTAGTCCACGTACGTGACCTTGTCCTTGCAGAAAGCGCAGACCTTCTTCTTCGGCTTGCGCACAGGCGGCTTCGCCATGGTGTATCTCCTGTGTGATCAAGAAGTGTGGGTACGCCCCCCACCCTCGGCCCGAAGGCCTAGAAGGGGGGCTCGTCCGAGTAGCCGCCGCCCTGCTGGCCGCCGCCGGAGTTTCCACCCCAGCCGCCGCCACCGCCGCCGCCCTGCTGGCCACCGGCGGGAGCGCCGGTCGCCCACGGGTCGTCGGCGGGAGCGCCGCCGCCCTGCTGGCCGCCACCGGAGCCACCGCCCCAGCCGCCGCCACCCTGGCCGCCACCGCCACCGCTGTAACCACCCTGGCCCCCGCGCCCGGCACCACCGGCGGTCTTGGTGACCTTGGCCGTGGCACTGCGCAGGCTGGCGCCGACTTCCTCGACGTCCAGTTCGTAGACCGTGCGCTTGACGCCCTCACGGTCCTCGTAGGACCGCTGCTTCAGCCGGCCCTGCACGATGACGCGCATGCCTCGCTGGAGCGACTCGGCGACGTTCTCCGCCGCCTGACGCCAGACCGAGCAGGTCAGGAACAGGCTTTCGCCGTCCTTCCACTCGTTGGTCTGACGGTCGAAGGTGCGGGGGGTGGACGCGACACGGAACTTCGCGACCGCCGCACCGGACGGGGTGAAGCGCAGCTCGGGGTCATCGACAAGATTGCCGACGACCGTGATGACGGTCTCGCCTGCCATGGGGGAACCTCTCGGCGGGTTTGCTCTGGCTGCTTGGTTGCTGCTACTCGAATCCCGAGATCAGCTGAGCGGAGGAGCTCAGTGGGTCTCGGGGCGGAGGACCTTGGTCCGGAGGACCGACTCGTTCAGGTTCATCTGGCGGTCGAGCTCCTTGACGACCGCAGGCTCGGCCTGCAGGTCGATGACCGAGTAGATGCCCTCAGGCTTCTTCTTGATCTCGTACGAGAGACGACGACGGCCCCAGGTGTCGACCTTCTCGACCTTTCCGTTGGCCTCACGGACAACGGAGAGGAAGTTCTCGATCAGGGGGGCGACGGCGCGCTCCTCCAGATCGGGGTCGAGGATGACCATCACCTCGTAGTGACGCATGTGGAACCCACCTCCTTTGGACTCAGCGGCCACGGTCGTTCCGTGGCAGGAGGGTTGTGATGCGTACGCAACAGTGTCCACCAGTAAATCAGCCGCCACTGACAACCGGGGTTCCTCGGGGGATTCCCGGGTCGTGACGTGGGCAGACACCGGTGCAGACGGTACAGAGTACCCGCACAGCGGCTTCCGGTTGAAATCAGGCCCCGGAGGCCGTCAATCTGTACACATCGGGTGTGTATGGCGCTACGATGCGCCGCCTTTCGCAGGAGGTGCCCCATGGCACAGGCATTGCGACCCAACACCGTCGGAGGGCTGTTCGCCACGGACGGCAAGCCCCACCCGCTCCAGGACACGCTGCTCGCGGTGACCCTGGTGCTGGGCATCACGTCGTTCGTCACGGCGATGTTCCACGACCTGCACCTGCTGAGCTCCTGGACCGGTCTGGTGGGGATCCTCACCGGCGCGTACGGGCAGTGGATCTCGGAGACGACCCGCGAGCGCTTCGGGCTGATCCTCGGCCTCGGCGCGTCGGGAATCGGCTTCTTCCTCGGCATGGCGCACGGCGGGCTCTTCGGCGGGGTCTTCTGACGCCTGGGACACCCTTCCCGCAATCCCTCATATCGGACCACGGAACGTCTCGGCGGCCACCAGGGCCGGGGCGAAGGTTCCATACGCCCAGTCGGGGCGCTCGCCAGGCGCAGTAGGCTTCGGCGCGAGAGCCGGAGCCCCTGTACCCATGGGGACACACCAGCCCGAGGAGCGCCCCGAATGAGCCTGACCCTGAGGACGATCAGCCGCGAGCAGCATCTGGCGTACATCCAGAGCCTGCCGTCGGCGAGCCACATGCAGGTTCCGGCCTGGGCAGACGTCAAGGCGGAGTGGCGTTCGGAGAGCCTCGGGTGGTTCGACGACAAGACCGGTGAGCTGGTCGGCGCGGGCATGGTCCTCTACCGACAGCTCCCCAAGATCAAGCGCTACCTCGCCTATCTGCCCGAGGGCCCGGTCATCAACTGGTTCGCGCCGAATCTGACCGAGTGGCTGGAACCGATGCTCGCCCACCTCAAGCACCAGGGCGCGTTCTCCGTGAAGATGGGCCCGCCGGTCATCATCCGGCGCTGGGAGGCCACCTCCATCAAGGCCGGCATCCAGAACCCGGACGTGAAGCGACTGCGCGACATCGAGGCCGACTTCATCGAACCGCGCGCCTTCGAGGTCGCCGACAAGCTGCGCCGTATGGGCTGGCAGCAGGGCGAGGACGGGGGCGCCGGATTCGGCGACGTCCAGCCCCGCTACGTCTACCAGGTGCCGCTGGCGAACCGGTCCCTGGAAGAGGTCCACAAGAACTTCAACCAGCTCTGGCGCCGCAACATCAAGAAGGCCGAGAAGGCGGGCGTCGAGGTCGTCCAGGGCGGCTACCAGGACCTGGAGGAGTGGCAGCGGCTGTACGAGATCACGGCCGTGCGCGACCACTTCCGGCCCCGCCCGCTGTCGTACTTCCAGCGCATGTGGACGGCCCTCAACACCGAGGACCCCAACCGCATGCGGCTGTACTTCGCGCGGCACAACGGCGTGAACCTGTCCGCGGCGACGATGCTGATCGTCGGCGGGCACGTCTGGTACTCCTACGGCGCCTCCGACAACATCGGCCGCGAGGTCCGGCCCTCGAACGCGATGCAGTGGCGGATGCTGCGCGACGCCTACGCGCTCGGCGCGACCGTCTACGACCTGCGCGGCATCTCGGACTCGCTGGACGAGACGGACCACCTCTTCGGTCTGATCCAGTTCAAGGTGGGCACCGGCGGCCAGGCCGCCGAGTACCTGGGTGAGTGGGACTTCCCGCTCAACAAGCTGCTCCACAAGGCGCTCGACATCTACATGTCGCGCCGCTGACGTCGCGTTCTTCGCTTCAATAGCTCCCATACCTCTGATACACCGCAGCGACCAGAAAGGTTCCAGGTCCGGCCATGGCGCTCACGCTCTACGTCGACACCGCGCGCTGGCGGGCGCACCACAAGCACGTGCAGGAGCAGTTCCCGGGCCTGGTGCCGGTCTGCAAGGGCAACGGCTACGGCTTCGGACACGAGCGGCTCGCGGAGGAGGCCACCCGGCTGGGCTCGGACGTCCTCGCCGTCGGCACGACGTACGAGGCCGCCCGGATCAAGGACTGGTTCGGCGGCGACCTGCTGGTGCTGACGCCGTACCGCCGCGGCGAGGAGCCCGTCCCGCTGCCCGACCGGGTCATCCGTTCGGTGTCGTCGATCGACGGGGTGTACGGCCTGGTGGGCGCCCGGGTGGTCATCGAGGTGATGTCATCGATGAAGCGGCACGGCATCAGTGAGCAGGACCTGCCGCAGCTGCACGCCGCCATAGAGAACGTGCGCCTGGAGGGTTTCGCGATCCACCTGCCGCTGGACCGTACCGACGGCTCGGACGCCGTCGAGGAGGTCATCGGCTGGATGGACCGGCTGCGCGCGGCCCGGCTGCCGCTGCACACGATGTTCGTCAGCCACCTCAAGGCCGACGAACTCGCCCGTCTCCAGCAGCAGTTCCCGCAGACCCGCTTCCGCGCCCGCATCGGCACCCGGCTGTGGCTGGGCGACCACGACGCCACGGAGTACCGCGGCGCGGTCCTGGACGTCACCCGCGTCTCCAAGGGAGACCGCTTCGGCTACCGGCAGCAGAAGGCGGCCTCCGACGGCTACCTGGTCGTCGTGGCGGGCGGTACGTCGCACGGGGTGGGCCTGGAGGCCCCCAAGGCCCTGCACGGCGTCATGCCGCGCGCCAAGGGCGTCGCCCGCGCCGGCCTGGCCACGGTCAACCGGAACCTTTCTCCGTTCGTCTGGGGCGGCAAGCAGCGCTGGTTCGCCGAGCCGCCGCACATGCAGGTCTCGATCCTGTTCGTGCCGTCCGACGCCCCCGAGCCCAAGGTCGGCGAGGAGCTCGTGGCCCATCTGCGGCACACCACCACGCAGTTCGACCGCATCGTCGACCGCTGAGCTCCGTAGAGGCAGCAGCCGAGGGTCGTAGAAGCAGCCGAAAGGCCGTACACGGAAGGTTCCGTGTACGGCCTTTGTCGTACGACGCCCAGGGACCGTTCGCTCAGAGCGAACCGTCGGCGGTGTCCTGTTTGCCCCACTCGACCCGGGGGCTCTCGAAGTGGGCCGCGTGCCGCGGCGGGTGGGCGGCGGGGCCCAGGACGAAGACGTCCTCGGCGCCGTCGAGCACACCGCCCGAGGGGTCGTCGTCACCGGCCAGGCGCACCACGTCCCGCTCGGGCATGAGGATGTCGCGCACGATCACGGCGCACAGGTAGAGCGTGCCCAGCAGGTGCACGGCGATGGCCCAGTGGTAGCCGTCGGTCGGCAGTCCCTTGTGGGCGTTGCCGCTGGTCGTGTAGGCGAGGTACATCCAGATGCCCAGGAAGTACGCCACCTCGCACGCCTGCCAGATCAGGAAGTCCCGCCACTTCGGCCGGGCCAGAGCGGCCAGCGGCACCAGCCACAGGACGTACTGCGGCGAGTAGACCTTGTTGGTGAGGATGAACGCCGCGACGATCAGGAAGGCCAGCTGGGCGAAGCGCGGACGGCGCGGCGCGGCGAGCGTGAGCGCCGCGATGCCGCCGCAGCACAGCAGCACCAGCAGCGTGGCCATCGTGTTGACGGAGTCGGTGGTGGGCGGGTTGGTCGAGTTCTGGGCCCAGATCAGCCAGAACGAACCGAAGTCGACGCCGCGTTCCTGGCTGAACGTGTAGAACTTCGACCAGCCCTCGAAGGCGAAGAGCATCACCGGCAGGTTCACGACCAGCCAGGCGACCGCCGCGCCGGCCAGGGCGGTCCCGAACTCCCGCCACTTGCCCGCCCGCCAGCACAGCACCAGCAGCGGACCGAGCAGCAGGAAGGGATAGAGCTTGGCGGCCGTGGCCAGGCCCAGCAGGACGCCGAAGGCGAGGGCGCGGCCACGCGACCACATGAGCATCGCGGCGGCCGTCAGAGCGACCGCCAGCAGGTCCCAGTTGATGGTGGCGGTCAGCGCGGCGGCGGGCGCCAGGGCGACCAGCAGGCCGTCCCAGGGGCGCCGGGCGTGCGTACGGGTCACGCAGACGACGATGACGGCGGCGCACACCATCAGCATCCCGGCGTTGACCATCCAGTACCACTGTTCCTGGTCCTGGATGGTGCCGCTGCCGGGCGTGAGCCAGGAGGCGACCTCCATGAACACGCCAGTCAGCACCGGGTACTCGAGGTACTGCATGTCGCCGGGCAGCCGGTCGAAGTACGGCACCAGCCCGTCGGCGAAGCCGCGTCCCTGGTAGAGGTGCGGGATGTCCGAGTAGCACGCGTGCGTGTACTGCGAGCTGGCGCCGAAGAACCAGGCGCCGTTGTAGCAGGGCGCCTTCTGGACCAGGCCGAGGGCGAACATCCCGATCCCCACCAGCGCGATCACCCGCACGGGAGTCCACCAGGACGTCCCGATGAGGGCACGCCGTCCGAGCGGGCCACCGATCAACTCGCTGCCGGCCGCGGCCACCTTGTCGTCCCGGGTGGGCCGTACCGTATCCGGCTCCTGCACGCGCGCCGGCGTCGATTCTGCACTGGGCATGGAGACATCCTGCCGTACGCCGCCGTAGGTGCCCCCCTGTGCCGCCCGGACGGTGTCACCGGACCCGCGGTCGCGGTCGGTGCATTGGCCGGGGAATACCCGGACCCACACGCCGGGAATCCGCCACGCGTGGCGCGTTTACGCCAATCTTTCGTCCCCGTATACGCAGAAATATCGGCATTGAAAAATCTTGCTGGTGTCCAGCGCCGACACATAAAGTGAGCGTCGCGAACCGGAATGCAGAATTTACCCGGAATTCTTCGCTTTATGCGAAAAGGCAAGGGGGAACGATGAGGACATCGACAAAGGTCAAGGCCGCCGCCGTCGCCGGAGCGGCGATGACCGCCGTACTGATCCCGCTGGGCGGGACCTCGTACGCGGCCGGCTGCAACAGCACCGGGTGCGACAACAAGGGCCCCATGACCATGGACTGCAGCGACCAGTACACGACCACGGCGCGGACGGTGAACAACAACAACCGGATCGCCGAGCTGAGATGGTCGAGCACCTGTGACGCGGCCTGGGTCCGTGTGCACAACGAGTCGAGCAACCCGATCTACGGCGCGTCCGGGTACATCGAGAAGTACAACTCGTCCGGGACGCTCCTCAGGTCGCTCTCCGTCGACGTGCCGAGTTCCGGGAACGACTGGTCGAACATGCTGGGCGGAGCCTCGTACCAGTACCGGATCTGCATCAGGTTCCAGGGTGACGAATACCCCATGAAGTGCAGCACCAAGTTCTGATCCGTTCCGGATGACAAAAAATATCGGGGCCCGCCGTTCGGCGGGCCCCGATATTCGTCATCCCGGTGTCATGCCGGGCTCGTCACCCGGCGGTCATCCGAAGATGCCTCCGTTGTTGCCGTTCCCTCTGCTGCTGCCGTCCGTCTCCGTGGGTGTCGGCGTGGGCGTCACGCCTCCACCCCCGTCCGTGCCACCGGTGTCCGTACCGCCGGTGTCGGTGCACTGCCAGTCGAACTGGCAGGTCGGCGTGGGCGTGGGCGTCGGGGACGGCGCGGTCTCGCTGGGCGTCGGACTCGGCGTCGGGCTGGCCGACTCAGTCTCGCTCGGCGTCGGGGTCGGCGTGGGCGTCGGGGCGGCGTTGACGACCTCACCGATGGGCTCCGGCGTCGGGAAGTCCATCACCGGCGCGCCCTCGAGTGCCTGCTCCATGTAGTCGTGCCAGATCTCGGCCGGGAACGACGCACCGTGGATCTTCTCCTGGCCACCCGTTCCGTACATCTTCAGGAACTGGCGGTTCTTCTTGGTCTCGTCGTCGTCCATCCGGAACATGCTGATCGCGGTGGACAGCTGCGGGGTGTAGCCGACGAACCAGGCGGACTTGTTGCCGTCCGTGGTACCGGTCTTGCCCGCCACGTCACGGCCGGGCAGCTGGGCGTTGGTACCCGTACCGTCGTCGACCACGGTCTTGAGGACGTCCGTGACGTTGTCCGCGACATTCTTCTCGAACACCTGGGTGGGCGCGGACTTGTGGGTGTAGACCGTGCCGTCCTTGTCGTTGACCTTCTGCACGGAGAACGGCTCGTTCTTCTTGCCGCTGGCCGCGAAGGTGGCGTAGGCACCCGCCATACGGATCGCGCTGGGGTCGGAGATACCGATGGAGAAGGACGGGAAGTTGGTGCCGGCCAGGCTGTTCTCCTTGACGCCGGCGTCCATCGCCGCCTCCTTCACCTTGTCCAGCCCGACGTCCATGCCGAGCTGCACGAAGGCGGAGTTCACGGACTCCCGCATCGCCTCACGGAGGTCGATCCGGTAGTTCGGGGGAGAGCCGTAGGACTGCTTACCGTCGTTCTCCTGGAGCCACTCCTTGCCCTTCTCGTTCTTCCAGATCGTGCCGTCGTAGTTCTTGATCTTCAGGTTGTTCTTGCCGTTGAACAGGCTCTTCGGGGAGACCTTGGTGCGCTCGTCCTGAGCCTGGGTCGGCCCGAGGTCCGGGTCGCGCACGCCCCACTTCATCGCCGCCGCGAGCACGAAGGGCTTGAAGGTCGAACCGACCTGGGCACCGGTGGCGTCGGCGTTGTTGGTGAAGTGCTTGGTGGCGTCCTCACCGCCGTAGATGGCCTTGATGGCACCCGTCGCCGGATCCACCGAAGCCCCGCCGAACTGGACGTGGGTGTCCGTGTCCGGGCGTTCCTTGGGCTTGATGTTCGCCTTCTGGACCTTCTGTACGGCCGTCTCGAGCTCCTTGACCTTCTTCTTGTCGAAGGTCGTGTAGATCGAGTAGCCGCCCGTCTGGAGCTTGTCGGCGGGAACGATGTCGTTGTTGATCAGGTACGCCTTGGCGAGGTCGACGAGGTAGCCCGTCTGGCCGCTCAGAGCGTTGTTGCTGCGCGGGTTCTGCCACCGGGGAAGCGTCGTGTACTTGGCCCGCGTCGCGGGGTCCAGGTGCTTGTACTCGACCATCTTGTCGAGGGTGTCCTGCATCTGCGTCAATGCACGCCGCTGGTTGGCCTCGGGGGTGGCGCCCGGGTCGATCGAGGTCGAACCCGCCGGGTCGTAGTACGTGGCGCCCTTCAGCATCGCCGACAGGAAGGCGCACTCACCCTCGTTCAGGTCCTTGGCGTCCTTGTTGAAGTACGCCCGCGCGGCCGCCTGGATCCCGTAGGCCCCGCGACCGTAGTACGCGGAGTTCAGGTAGCCCTCCATGATCTTGTCCTTCGACACGGTGGAGCCCACCTTGATCGAGACGAAGATCTCCTTGAACTTCCGCGAGACGGTCTGGGACTGGTCGTCCAGCATCGCGTTCTTCACGTACTGCTGGGTGATGGTGGAGCCACCCTGCGTCTGGCCGCCCCTGGCCATGTTGAACACGGCACGGGCGATGCCCTTGGGGTCGATGCCGCTGTCGCTGTAGAAGGTCTTGTTCTCCTGCGAGATCACGGCGTACTGCATCGCCTTGGGGATCTGCGCGAGATTGACGTTCTGGCGGTTCGTCTCGCCGCCGGTCGCGACCATCTCCGTGTTGTCGGACCAGTAGAAGACGTTGTTCTGGGCCGACGCGGTCTTCGCGATGTCCGGCACGCCCACCATGGCGTACGCGATGCCCGCGACGGCCACCATGCTGCCGAAGAACCCGATGAACAGGCCCGTCACGAGCTTCCAGGACGGCACCCAGCGCGCCACGCCGTACTTGCCCGCGCGGGGATAGTCGATGATCCGCTTCTTGTCGGGGACGGGTCGCCCCCGGCCGCGGCCGGGCCCGGCGGGGGCACCGCGGCGGCCCCGGCCCGCGGGCTCGGCAGCTCTGCGCCGGCTTCCGCCGCTTCTCTGGGCCGCCCGGCGGGCCTCGGCCCGGCCGCCTTGCGGACGATCCTCGCCTCCCGGGTCGTAAGAGTCCGACGCATGGGAACTCAGCCCATAGTCGGAAGGAGATCCGGTGGCGCCTCGCGGTGCCGCGCGGCGGCCGGAGGACGAACCGGACTGGCCGCGTCGGGCCGCGGCACGTCCGCCTCCCTGCGGCTGCGGCGGTTTGCGACGGTGCTCGCTCATCGAACGACTACTCCTCGGGCAGGCGCACCCTTGCGCGCCTGGAAACGGCGGCTGGTTTCCGGTCCCCCCGAAGTACGGATGCGGTCGCTTCTGCATTCACCCGTACTGCACCAAGGACAGTGACGCCCCCCAGGCGTCACTTGGTTCCCGGTGGCGTACATGGCGCACAGCCTACGCACCGTCAAAACCTGCCTAGCCCCGAAGTTCACCCCAAATCAGGCAACTTGCTTCCGATGAATCGTTGATGTGATCCCGTTCACCGATCTCCCACTTGCCGCATACACAAGGCCGTTCTATCGTCCTGATGTATCGAGTCGATACATCGGAGCGACATAAGGCGAGGAGGCGAGCGTATGAGCCGGCGTTCCGGGATCCTCGAGTTCGCCGTCCTCGGCCTGCTTCGTGAGTCCCCGATGCACGGCTATGAGCTGCGCAAACGACTCAACACCTCGCTGGGCGTGTTCCGAGCCTTCAGCTACGGGACCCTGTACCCCTGCCTCAAGACGCTGGTCGCCAACGGCTGGTTGATCGAGGAGCCGGGGAACACCCCCGAGGACGCCCTCGCCGCACCACTCGCAGGGCGTCGCGCCAAGATCGTCTATCGGTTGACGGCGGAAGGTAAGGAGCACTTCGAGGAGCTCCTCTCGCAGACCGGTCCCGACGCCTACGAGGACGAGCACTTCGCCGCTCGGTTCGCCTTCTTCGGGCAGACCTCGCGCGATGTGCGCATGCGCGTCCTCGAAGGTCGGCGCAGCCGGCTGGAAGAACGCCTGGAGAAGATGAGCATCTCTCTGGCGCGAACCCGGGAGCGCCTCGACGACTACACGCTTGAGCTCCAGCGCCACGGGATGGAGTCCGTGGAGCGCGAAGTGCGCTGGCTGAACGAGCTCATCGAGAGCGAGCGGGCCGGACGGGACCTGAAGGGTTCCGCCTCAGGGGGGTCCGCTCAGCACGACACCACATCTGGAGCGTCGGGCGATCTGCCCCGTCCCGGGGACACCCCCGGGACGGATTCGCCGGACGACACCGCCACGTGAGAGCCCCGTCAGGGCCTCACTCGTACACACAGGGAGCAACCGGAATGGGTTCGGTTCGCGTAGCCATCGTCGGCGTGGGCAACTGCGCCGCGTCGCTGGTTCAGGGAGTCGAGTACTACAAGGACGCCGATCCGGCGTCCAGGGTCCCCGGTCTGATGCACGTCCAGTTCGGCGACTACCACGTCCGTGACGTCGAGTTCGTCGCCGCGTTCGACGTCGACGCCAAGAAGGTCGGCCTGGACCTCGCGGACGCCATCGGCGCCTCCGAGAACAACACCATCAAGATCTGCGACGTGCCGAACACCGGCGTCACGGTCCAGCGCGGCCACACCCTCGACGGTCTGGGCAAGTACTACCGCGAGACCATCGAGGAGTCCGCCGAGGCCCCGGTCGACGTCGTCCAGGTCCTCAAGGACAAGCAGGTCGACGTCCTGGTCTGCTACCTGCCGGTGGGTTCCGAGGCCGCGGCGAAGTTCTACGCCCAGTGCGCCATCGACGCGCGGGTCGCCTTCGTCAACGCCCTTCCGGTCTTCATCGCCGGGACCAAGGAGTGGGCGGACAAGTTCACCGAGGCGGGCGTCCCGATCGTCGGCGACGACATCAAGTCGCAGGTCGGCGCCACCATCACGCACCGCGTCATGGCGAAGCTGTTCGAGGACCGGGGCGTCGTCCTGGACCGCACGATGCAGCTGAACGTCGGCGGCAACATGGACTTCAAGAACATGCTCGAGCGTGAGCGCCTGGAGTCCAAGAAGATCTCCAAGACGCAGGCCGTCACCTCCCAGATCCGCGACCGTGACCTGGGTGCGGACAACGTCCACATCGGCCCGTCCGACTACGTCGCCTGGCTCGACGACCGCAAGTGGGCCTACGTCCGTCTGGAGGGCCGCGCCTTCGGTGATGTCCCGCTGAACCTGGAGTACAAGCTCGAGGTCTGGGACTCCCCGAACTCCGCCGGCGTCATCATCGACGCCCTGCGCGCCGCGAAGATCGCCAAGGACCGCGGCATCGGCGGCCCGATCCTGTCGGCGTCGAGCTACTTCATGAAGTCCCCGCCGGTGCAGTACTTCGACGACGAGGCCCGCGAGAACGTCGAGAAGTTCATCAACGGCGACGTCGAGCGCTGACCGGCACAGCGAACCACGCACTGAAAAACGCTCCTGCCAGGGCTATCGAGGGTCTCCGGGTGGTATCGCCCGGGGACCCTCCCCGTATGTGAGGCTGTCCTCCATGTCCGTCGTGCGTGACCTGCGCGTCCTGCTCCGCCTGAGGAACTTCCGACGTCTGCTCGCCGTACGGCTGCTCTCCCAGGGGGCCGACGGCGTCTACCAGATCGCGCTCGCCGCCTACGTCGTCTTCTCACCGGAGAAGCAGACCTCCGCCACCGCGATCGCCTCCGCGATGGCCGTCCTACTGCTCCCGTACTCCCTGGTGGGCCCCTTCGCCGGCGTCCTGCTCGACCGCTGGCGCCGCCGCCAGGTCTTCCTCTACGGCAATCTGGTGCGCGCCGTGATGGCCACGGCCACCGCCGTGCTGATGATCAGTGATGTCCCCGACTGGCTCTTCTACGTCTCCGCGCTGTGCGTCACCGCCGTCAACCGCTTCGTCCTCTCCGGTCTGTCCGCCGCGCTGCCCCGCGTCGTCGACGCCGAGCGCCTGGTGATCGCCAACTCCCTCTCCCCGACCGCGGGCACTCTCGCGGCGACGGCCGGCGGCGGCCTCGCCTTTCTGCTGCGCCTGGTGGTCGCCGACTCCGACGCGGCCGTCGTGCTGCTGGGAGCCGGACTGTATCTCTGCGGCGCGCTCGCCTCCCTGCGCATCGCACCGGAACTGCTGGGGCCCGACCGCGAGTCGGTGCAGCCCCGCCTCGGCGCGGCGCTCGCCGGAACCGCCCGTGATCTGGTGGCGGGGGTACGTCACCTCGCCGAACCCTCCCGCCGGGAAGCCGCCTGGGCGCTCGGCGCGATGTCCCTGATGCGGTTCTGCTACGGCGCCCTGCTGGTGATGCTGCTGATGCTCTGCCGGTACGCCCTGACCTCCGACGCCGATGACGGACTCGCCCTCCTGGGCCTGGCGCTGGGCATCTCCGGTGCCGGCTTCTTCGCGGCGGCCGTCGTGACGCCCTGGGCGGCGGGGCGGCTCGGTCCCGGCCGCTGGATCGTCGTGTGCGCCGCGGCCGCCGCGGTCCTGGAACCCGCGCTCGGCCTGCCCTTCGCCACCGCACCCATGCTCGCCGCGGCGTTCGTACTGGGACTGACGACCCAGGGCGCGAAGATCGCCACGGACACGATCGTGCAGTCCTCGGTCGAGGACGGCTTCCGCGGGCGGATCTTCTCCGTCTACGACGTGCTCTTCAACGTCGCTTTCGTGGGCGCCGCCGCCGTCGCCGCCCTGATGCTTCCGCGGGACGGCCGCTCGGTGCCGTTGGTGGTCACGGTCGCGGTGATCTACGGGGTGGTCGGGACGATGTTTCACGTGAAACATCGCCGGACGGCGGATCCGAGCGCATCCCGATAAGGCGTCGGGGTCATGTTTCACGTGAAACATGACCCCGTTTCGCGGGCCCGGACCCGCTTCGTTTCGCGGACCTGGACCCGCTCGACGTACCTCAGGCCTGTTCGGCCCACCACTCCTTGAGCGCGGCCACCGCGTCGTCGTGCCCCATGGGACCGTTCTCCAGCCGCAGTTCCAGCATGTGCTTGTAGGCACGGCCGATCGCCGGACCGGGGCCGACCTCGAGGATCTCCATGATCTGGTTGCCGTCGAGGTCCGGCCGGATCGCGTCCAGCTCCTCCTGCTCCTGGAGCTGCGAGATCCGCTCCTCCAGACCGTCGTAGGCACGGGAGAGCGCGGCGGCCTTGCGCTTGTTCCGGGTCGTGCAGTCCGAGCGGGTCAGCTTGTGGAGGCGATCGAGCAACGGCCCGGCGTCACGGACGTAGCGGCGGACGGCGGAGTCCGTCCACTCTCCGGTGCCGTATCCGTGGAAGCGCAGATGGAGCTCGACCAGCTGCGAGACGTCCTTCACCAGGTCGTTGGAGTACTTCAGCGCGGTCATGCGCTTCTTGGTCATCTTCGCCCCGACCACCTCGTGGTGGTGGAAGGAGACCCTGCCGTCCTTCTCGAAGCGGCGCGTGCGCGGCTTGCCGATGTCGTGCAGCAGCGCGGCCAGACGCAGGGTCAGGTCGGGACCGTTCTCCTCCAGCGCGATCGCCTGCTCCAGGACGATCAGGGTGTGCTCGTAGACATCCTTGTGGCGGTGGTGTTCGTCGCTCTCCAGACGCAGCGCCGGCAGCTCGGGCAGCACGTGGTCGGCGAGTCCGGTGTCGACCAGCAGGGTCAGGCCCTTGCGCGGGTTGCCGGACTGGATCAGCTTGTTCAGCTCGTCCCGCACCCGTTCCGCCGAGACGATCTCGATGCGCCCGGACATCTCCTTCATGGCCGTGACGACCTCGGGGGCGACCTCGAAGTCGAGCTGTGCGGCGAAACGCGCGGCCCGCATCATCCGCAGCGGATCGTCGGAGAAGGACGCCTCCGGAGTGCCGGGGGTGCGCAGCACCCCGGCCGCGAGGTCGTCTAGTCCGCCGTGCGGGTCGATGAACTCCTTCTCCGGCAGCGCGACGGCCATCGCGTTGACGGTGAAGTCGCGCCGGACGAGGTCCTCCTCGATGGAGTCGCCGTACGAGACCTCGGGCTTGCGCGAGGTCCGGTCGTACGCCTCGGACCGGTAGGTCGTGACCTCGATCTGAAAGCTTCGATCGATGTCTCCGACGCGGGCGTCCTTCTGTGCCCCGACGGTACCGAAGGCGATCCCGACCTCCCACACGGCGTCCGCCCACGGCCGGACGATCTTCAGTACGTCCTCGGGGCGGGCGTC
Source organism: Streptomyces lincolnensis (assembly GCF_021173675.1). GTDB lineage: Bacteria > Actinomycetota > Actinomycetes > Streptomycetales > Streptomycetaceae > Streptomyces > Streptomyces lincolnensis_B. The sequence continues at coordinate 186,525 of NZ_JAIHON010000006.1, forward strand.
GGTCGTGAAGTCCAGGTCGTTGCCCAGCCGGCCGAGCAGCGCGTCCCGGACCGAACCGCCGACCAGGGCGAGCGTGAACCCGGCCTCCTGGAAACGGCGGGCGAGATCGTCGGCGACAGGAGCCACTCGCAGCAGCTCGGTCACCGCGCGGTGCTGCACCTGACTCAGGGCACTGGACTTGTCTTCGTTGGCGTTCGGCACAACAGAAAAGGGTACGTGGCCCGGGCCACCGAGGGCGCATGCATTACCCGGGCGCAGGTCCCCCACGCGTCCGCGCACAAGGTCTGCCCGTGAAGATCACGGAAGCCGCACGGAAGCGGCACCGGCGAGACTCCCTTTATACGTGCACATTCGGGACAGCACGACAGTGTCCTCCGATCTTGTGGAGCAGTCCGCGGCACTTCCCCTCAGCGCGCATCGTTACCATGCGTGGACGCACATTCCGACGACCACTGACGACGACGAGGGACGGGCGAGCGCGTGGCCGAGGCGGCAGACTTCCAGGGGACCAGTGCCTCACCTGCCCGCCGGTGGCTCCGGCGTACCGGAGCCCTGCTCGCCGGGGCGCCGCTGCTGGCCGGACTGTGCCAGCTGTCCGCCGCCACGCCCGCCGAGGCCGCCGACTCGGGCACCGTGTCCGTGGCCCTCGACACCCTCACCCCCAGCGCCCCCACGGAGGGCGACACGATCACCGTGTCCGGCACGGTGACCAACAACGGCAAGCAGGCCGTCACGAAGGCCCACGTCGGACTGAGCGTGGGATCGGAGATCACCACCCGGTCCTCGATCGACACGGCCGCCAAGGACAGCAGCGACATCCAGGACCCCACCGGGCCGGAGGTCGGCGGCAAGTACGTCGCGAAGTTCGCCAAGCTGACGCCCGGCGTCGCCGAACCCTTCTCCATCTCCGTGCCGGCCGACGAGCTCGACCTCGGTGGCAGCGGGGTCTACCCGCTCGCCGTCGCACTCTCCGGCGAGACCTCCGCGCAGCCGTGGGAACAGCTCCTCGGCGTGCAGCGGACGTTCCTGCCGTGGCAGTCCGACGAGGCCGACACCAGGACCAGGACGACGTATCTGTGGCCGCTCGTCTCCTCCGTCCACATGACGGCGGAGACCGGGTCCAACGAGCAGCAGACGCCGGTGTTCCTCAACGACGACCTGACCAAGGAGATCGCGCCGGGCGGACGGCTGGACCGGATGCTGTCGCTGGGCAAGAACCTGGACGTCACCTGGGTGATCGACCCGGACCTGCTGGCCTCGGTCGACGCGATGACACGCACCTACCGGGTGAAGGCGGGCGACACCACCAGGGCGGGCACCGTCGAGGAGCAGAACCTCGCCAAGGCCTGGCTCGCCGAGTTGCAGAAGGCGGTGGCGGACAAGGAGGTCGTCGCCCTGCCCTTCGGCGACCCCGACCTCGCGTCCCTGGCACACAACGGCACGAGCGTCACCGGCTCCCTCAGCCACCTCGACGAGGCGACCGACGTCGCCACCACCACGGTCAGGACGGTGCTCCACGTGACGCCGAACACCGACTTCGCCTGGCCCGTGGACGGCGCCGTGGACCCCTCGATCGTGAAGGTCGCCACCTCCGCCGGCGCCGACAAGGTGCTCGCGCGCAGCGACAGCCTGCAGGAGACGAGCGGCCTGTCGTACACGCCCTCCGCGGCCCGGCCGATCGGCGGCGGCACCACGGCGGTCGTCGCGGACGCGCGGCTGTCGACGGCGTTCCAGGGCGACCTGACGAAGGCCTCCGCGGCCACGCTGGCCGTGCAGAAGTTCCTCGCCCAGAGCCTCGCCCTGAACCTCCAGACGGACAAGCAGCGCAGCATCGTCGTCGCACCGCAGCGCATGCCCTCGGCGAGCCAGGCCCAGGCGATGGCCGAGGCACTCACGGCACTCCAGGGCGCCAACTGGTCCCAGCCCCAGGAGCTGACCGCGGCCGCCGCGGCCAAGCCCGACCCGGAGGCCACCAGGACGGTCCCGTCGGCATCGCGGTACCCCTCCTCGCTGCGCAGGCAGGAGATGCCGCGGACGGCCTTCGAGGAGATCGCCAGGACGCAGGACGAGCTCGACAACTTCAAGGTGGTCCTCAGCGACCAGTCCCGCGTGGTGACCCCCTTCGGGCGGGCCATGAACCGCGAGATGTCCACGTCCTGGCGCGGTCACGCCACCGAGGGAGCCGGCTTCCGCGGCGACGTGGAGGCGTACCTCGACTCACTGGCCGACCAGGTCAAGCTGATCGACAAGTCCGAGACCAAGCTCTCCGGACGCAGTGCCACGATCCCGGTGACCGTTCAGAACAACCTGGTCCAGGGTGTGGACCACCTGGTACTGCGGCTGACCTCGCTGAGCCCCAACCGCCTGGAGATCGGCGGCCGGGCCTACAGCGAGCAGAAGGTCGAGGTCTCCGGCGGTCACAGCCAGACGGTGAAGTTCACCACCACGGCCAACGCCAACGGCCGGGCGTCGGTGATCGCGCAGCTGTACACGGTGGACGGCCAGCCGTACGGCGACGCCGTGCAGTTCGACGTGCGGGTCACCGAGTTCACGGCCACCGTGATGCTGGTCATCGGCGGCGGTGTCCTGCTGCTGGTGCTCGCCGGCTTCCGGATGTACACCCAGCGCAAGCGCGCGGCCGCCCGCGAGGCCGAGGAGCCCGGCCCCGACGAGGCGGACGGGGCCGCGGACGCCCCGGAGAACCCCCAGAGCCCCGCAGACCGTCTCACGGAGGAGTCCGGCACCCGGGCGGGGGCAGACGCCCCGCAGCAGCCGAGTGACCCGACACCGGACACCGCAGCGGAAAGCGCCGACCCGTCCGGCACGGGTGAGAGAGTGGACCGTTGAGGATGTCGTGGCCGCCGATGGGCCCGGGACGATGAGGTGGGGTAACCATGAACGCGCCGTACGACGGTGACCGCGGCCGGGCGGCGGGCAGCTCGGGCCACCCCGAGGGCCCGCCGCCCGAACACGGCCAGGTACCGCCGCAGCCCCCCGCCGACATGTACCTCCAGGACGCCTACGAGCAGGACCCCTACCGGGCCCAGGACCTCTCCGCCCAGGACCCGGTGGCCGAGGCCCTCTACGACCGCGCCGCACACCCCCCGCCGCCGCCCGGCACCTACCAGCCGCAGCAGCAGCTGTACGCACAGCCGCCTCCGTCCCCCTACGCCCCGGACCCGCGCGTGTGGGCCCAGACCCCGGCGCCGGAGCCGGAGGGCCCGACCCAGTACCTGCCCTACGGCGACGACCCCCGCACCACCCAGTACGTGGGCGTCGACGACCTGGTGACCCGGGCCGCCGAGGAGCGGCACGAGCCGGACGCCTTCGCCCACCTCTTCCGGGACCAGCAGCAGGGCGGGCGTCCGCAGTCCGAGCCCCCCTCGGTGCCGGGTCCCGCGCCGGCCCCGGGCGGGCAGGCTCCGGCGCCCCAGTACCGGCAGTACCAGGCTCCGACGGCTCCCGCGCCCGCGCCCGCGGCGGACGAGACCATGAACCTCGGCACCGCGGCCGCCGCGACTCCTCCGGCGGGGGCTCCCACTGCCGCTGCGGCTCCCGCGGCTCCCGCGAAGAAGGGCGGGAAGGCCGCCGGTCTGCTGAAGTCGAGCGCCGTGATGGCCGCGGGCACGATGGTCTCCCGCCTCACCGGCTTCATCCGCTCGGCGCTGATCGTGTCGGCGCTGGGCGTCGGCCTCCTCGGTGACACCTTCCAGGTCGCCTACCAGCTGCCGACGATGATCTACATCCTGACCGTCGGCGGCGGCCTCAACTCCGTCTTCGTGCCGCAGCTCGTGCGCGCGATGAAGGAGGACGAGGACGGCGGCGAGGCGTACGCCAACAGGCTGCTGACCCTGGTGATGGTGGCGCTCGGCGTGCTGACAGGGCTCGCGATCCTCGGTGCGCCGATCCTGATCCGCCTGCTGTCCGACTCGGTCGCCAGCGACCCCGCGGCCAACGAGGTCGCCATCACCTTCGTCCGCTACTTCCTGCCCTCCATCTTCTTCATGGGCATCCACGTGGTGATGGGCCAGATCCTCAACGCGCGCGGCAAGTTCGGCGCGATGATGTGGACGCCGGTCCTGAACAACATCGTCATCATCGTGACGCTCGGCATGTTCATGTGGGTCTACGGCACCGCGGCCGACTCCGGCATGAAGGTCACCACGATCCCGCCGGAGGGCCAGCGGCTCCTCGGCATCGGCGTCCTGCTCGGCCTTGTGGTGCAGGCGCTGGCGATGATCCCGTACCTGCGCGAGACCGGCTTCCGGATGCGGCTGCGCTTCGACTGGAAGGGCCACGGCCTCGGCAAGGCGGTAACCCTCGCCAAGTGGACCGTCCTGTTCGTGCTCGCCAACCAGGCGGGCGCACTCGTCGTCACCCAGCTGTCCACCGCCTCCGGCAAGGCGTCTCCCGTCGACGGCACCGGTTTCGCCGCCTACGCCAACGCCCAGCTGATCTGGGGCCTGCCGCAGGCCATCATCACCGTCTCCCTGATGGCCGCCCTGCTCCCGCGCATCTCGCGCTCGGCCGCCGAGGACGACGCCGGCGCGGTACGGGACGACATCTCCCAGGGCCTGCGCACCACGGCCGTCGCCATCGTGCCCATCTCCTTCGGCTTCCTCGCCCTCGGCATCCCGATGTGCACCCTGATCTTCGGCTCCTCGGGCATCAGCGAGGCCACGAACATGGGCTTCATGCTGATGGCCTTCGCCCTCGGCCTGATCCCGTACTCCGTGCAGTACGTCGTGCTGCGCGCCTTCTACGCCTACGAGGACACCCGCACCCCCTTCTACAACACGGTGATCGTGGCCGCGGTCAACGCGAGCGCCTCAGCGCTCTGTTACGTCGTCCTGCCGCCCCGCTGGGCCGTGGCGGGCATGGCGGCCTCGTACGGTCTCGCCTACGCCATCGGCGTGGGCGTCGCCTGGAACCGGCTGCGCAAGCGGCTGGGCGGCGACCTGGACGGCAACCGCGTCCTGCGCACGTACGCCAGGCTCTGCATCGCCTCGGTACCGGCGGCGCTGCTCAGCGGGGCGGCCTGCTACGGCATCGGCCACTCGCTCGGCCAGGGCGTCCTCGGATCGTTCGCCGCGATCATCGCGGGCGGTGCGGTGCTGCTCGGGATCTTCTTCGTCGCCGCCCGCCGCATGCGCATCGAGGAGCTGAACTCCCTGGTGGGCATGGTGCGCGGGCGCCTGGGACGCTGAGGTGGGGGTAGGCGCACAACCATCGTCCGCCACCGTGTGTCGTGCATAGCGGCGGACTGTGGGCACAATTGGTTTCGGCGTCGTACGACGCGCAATGGATGGGGAGGCAGGGAACGACGGTGGCGGAACGGAGCACGGCTGCCGTCGACGTGGCAGACAACAGCGGTGACGAGCCGCTGACCGCCAAGGCGGACCAGTCCACGGCCGACGGGGTGGCCAAGAACCGGGAGCGGGACACGGAAGACGTCGAGGCACAGGGGAGTGGCGGGACCGAGAGTCCCGGGAAAGCCTCACCGCCGGAGCTGCACAGCGGCCACAAACTGGCCAGACGCTACCGTCTTGAGGAGTGCGTCACCCGTCTGGACGGATTCAGCAGCTGGCGGGCGGTCGACGAGAAACTCCGTCGCGCCGTCGGCGTCCACCTCCTTCCCGCCGACCATGCCCGCGCCCGTTCCGTGCTCGCCGCGGCCCGCTCCGCGGCGCTGCTCGGCGATCCCCGCTTCGTCCAGGTCCTGGACGCCGTCGAGGAGAACGACCTCGTCTACGTCGTCCACGAGTGGCTGCCCGACGCCACCGAACTGACCACGCTGCTGGCCCCCGGCCCGCTCGAGGTCTACGACGCCTACCAGATGGTCAGCCAGGTCGCCTCGGCCATGGCCGCCGCCCACCGTGAGGGCCTGGCGCATCTGCGCCTGAACCCCAATGCCGTCCTGCGGACGTCGAGCGGCCAGTGGCGCATCCGCGGTCTCGCTGTCAACTCAGCGCTGCGCGGCATCAGTTCCGACACCCCGCAGCGCACCGACACCGAGTCGATCGGCGCCCTGCTCTACGCGGCGCTCACCCAGCGCTGGCCCTACGAGAGCGACGCCTACGGCCTGTCCGGCCTGCCCAAGGACGTCGGCCTCATCGCTCCCGACCAGGTGCGCGCCGGCGTCCACCGCGGACTGTCCGAGCTGTCCATGCGGGCTCTCGCCAACGACGGCGCGACCGCGTCCCGTCACGAGTCGCCGTGCACCACGCCCGAGGAGCTGGTGAAGGCGATCGGCGAGATGCCCCGCATCCGCCCGCCGGAGCCCTCGTTCACCGCCCCGCCGGACTACCAGCGCACGACCTACCAGCAGGGCACGTACGGCCGCCAGTCGTCCCACCCCGGTCGCACTCAGCCGGTACCGACGCCGCCTCCCCCGCTCCAGAGCCGTACCGGCCGCGCGCTGAAGTGGGCGGTCTCCGCCCTGCTGATCGCCGCACTGGGCCTGGGCAGCTGGCAGTTGGCGGACGCCCTGATGGACCAGGGCGGCAAGTCCGACGAGAACCAGACCCAGACCAACGACGGCGACGACAAGAACAGCGCGGCGCCCAAGCCCACCAAGCCCCTCTCGATCGAGGGCGCCCAGGAGTACGTGGCCGCGGGCGACGCCCAGCATCCCAACGACGTGGGCCTGACGTACGACGACAGCATGACGACGGGGTGGCGGACCAGCAGCTACAAGGACGGTCCGGACATGGTGATCAAGCCCGGTGTCGGCATCGTCTACGACCTCGGCTCCGCCCAGGACGTGTCGGCCGCTACGCTCTCGCTCCGGTACGGCGGCAACCACACCACGGTCGAGCTCTACGCGACCGACTCCCTGGGCTCGTCCACGCCGCTGAGCTCGATGACCAAGCTGGGCTCGAAGACCACCAACGGCACCACCGCGAAGGTGACGGTCGACAAGCCGGTGAAGAGCCGTTACGTGCTCGTCTGGCTGACCGCGCTGCCGTACTCCGGGGAAGATTCCGCCAACTTCAGCGATGTCGGCTACAAGCAGGCCATCACCAACGTGAAGTTCACGGGCTGAGAGCTCACCACAGACAGGCTCACCACAGACAAGGGGAGGGGGTCCGATGGCAGACGGCACCGCGTACGGCGACGTGAGCGATCGGGACCTCCTGGCCCGCCATGTCGACGGCGACCCGGATGCCTTCGGCGAGATCGTGCGGCGGCACCGCGATCGGCTCTGGGCGGTGGCCCTGCGGACGCTGGGGGACCGTGAGGAGGCCGCTGACGCCGTCCAGGACGCCCTTGTGTCGGCGTACCGGGCCGCCCACACCTTCCGCGGCCAGTCGGCCGTCACGACCTGGCTGCACCGGATCACGGTGAACGCCTGTCTGGACCGCGCCCGCAAGGCGGCCTCCCGCAAGACCTCCCCGGTCGACGACACCGAGCGCCTGGAGCAGTTGCTGGAGCCGCACGAGTCGGCCTCGGCGCCCGCGGAGCGCAACGACCTCCACCGCCAGCTCCTGGAAGCGCTCGGCACGCTTCCGCCCGATCAGCGGGCCGCACTCGTCCTGGTGGACATGCAGGGCTACCCGGTCGCGGAAGCGGCCCGCATCCTCGACGTGCCCACCGGAACCGTGAAGAGCCGCTGCGCCCGGGGGCGAGCCAGACTCCTGCCCCTCCTCACTCATCTGCGGCCGGAAACCACCGGCGACGGCAGAGAGGCGGATGCGCGACGGAACCGGACGCAGGGGACATCCGTCCCACCCGCAGCGGGACCGCGTCCAGCGGATCCGCCGCATACGGGACCAGGCGATTCAGCTGCTGTGAAGGGCGGAGGTGGGCGAGCGTGACATCCACGACAGACATGGCCGGACACCCGGACGTCGCGGAGATCTCCGACCTCACCGAAGGCCTGCTCCCACCCACCCGGACCGCGGACGTACGGCGGCATCTGGACGAGTGCGAACTCTGCGCGGACGTCCACGCGTCGCTGGAGGAGATCCGAGGGCTCCTCGGAACCCTGCCCGGCCCGACGACCATGCCCGCCGACGTCGCCGGCCGGATCGACGCGGCGCTCGCCGCCGAAGCACTGCTGGACGCCACGGCGCCCGATTCCCCGGACGAGAAGATCCCCGTCGAAGCGACAGCCCGGTCTGTGGCCGACGTGGACGACACGCATTCAGCTGCTTCGGACGACGGCGCGCGTGTTTCACGTGAAACATCGACCCCGGCGGACCGTCCCTCCGGTCATGCCCGTGCCTCGTCCACCGGCCCCGGCCGCAAGGAACGCAAGAAGGGCAACCGTCGCAGGAGCGTCGTCCTGGGCGCGGTCTTCACGGCCGCCGCCCTCGGCTTCGGGTCCGTCCTGCTGTCCTCGATGAACGACGGCAACCCTGCCGCTCCGGAGGCGCGGAGCCCCCGCTCCGGTGCCGCGGACACCTTCTCCGAGGGCACGTTGGAGAAGGAGGTCTCGGACCTCCTGGCCAAGAACCAGAGCGCCACGGGCGGATCCCGCAATCCGCACACGCTGGGCGCGGAGTCCTTCCCCAGCAGCAAGGACCCCCGGATCCTTCAGGGCCCGGACATCCCCGCATGCATCCAGAAGGGCATCGGCCGCAGCGACTCACCGCTCGCGACCGAGCCGGGACGGTACAACGGAACCGACATCCTGCTCGTCGTGCTCCGGGACAGCTCTGCCGGCGCCGGGGTCACCGCCTACGTCATGGACAGGGCCTGCGAAACGGACCCGTCCCTCGGCAAGGCCGACGTCCTGCTGAAGCGGTCTTACCCCCAGCCCTGAGCGGGGTTCTATCCCCAGCCCTGTGCAATGCCCTGAGCCGGCACGCTTCGTCTTTCTCCTGCGTGGTATCCCGTACGGTGTGGCGTCCCCGTGTGCCCGGCCACAGCGGGAATGCACGCCCCTTAGGATCCGTTGGGTGGGGTGAGAGTTCTGAAAGGGGCTCCCCCGGTCCACGACGCAGTCCAGAGACGAGGAATCCAGCGTGAGCGACGTCCGTAACGTGATCATCATCGGGTCCGGGCCCGCCGGCTACACGGCGGCGCTCTACACCGCGCGCGCGTCGCTGAAGCCGCTGGTGTTCGAGGGCGCCGTCACCGCCGGTGGTGCGCTCATGAACACCACCGAGGTGGAGAACTTCCCCGGATTCCAGGACGGCATCATGGGCCCGGAGCTCATGGACAACATGCGCGCCCAGGCCGAGCGCTTCGGTGCCGAGCTCGTTCCGGACGACATCGTCGCCGTCGACCTGACTGGCGAGATCAAGACCGTCACGGACACCGCGGGCACGATCCACCGGGCGAAGGCGGTCATCGTGACCACCGGCTCGCAGCACCGCAAGCTCGGCCTGCCGAACGAGGACGCCCTCTCCGGTCGTGGCGTCTCCTGGTGTGCCACCTGTGACGGCTTCTTCTTCAAGGACCAGGACATCGCCGTGATCGGCGGTGGCGACACCGCGATGGAGGAGGCCACCTTCCTCTCCCGCTTCGCCAAGTCCGTGACGATCGTCCACCGCCGTGACACCCTGCGCGCCTCCAAGGCGATGCAGGAGCGCGCCTTCGCCGACCCGAAGATCAAGTTCGTGTGGGACAGCGAGGTCGCCGAGATCCAGGGCGACCAGAAGCTGGCCAGGCTGAAGCTGCGCAACCTCAAGACCGGCGAACTCTCGGACCTGCCGGTGACCGGCCTGTTCATCGCGATCGGCCACGACCCGCGCACCGAACTCTTCAAGGGCCAGCTGGAGCTGGACGAGGAGGGCTACCTGAAGGTGGAAGCCCCCTCCACGCGGACCAACCTGACCGGTGTCTTCGGCGCGGGTGACGTCGTCGACCACACCTACCGTCAGGCGATCACCGCGGCCGGTACCGGCTGTGCCGCCGCTCTCGACGCCGAGCGCTTCCTCGCCGCTCTCGCGGACGAGGAGAAGGCCGAGCCCGAGAAGACCGCTGTCTGACCGACCCGTCTCACCCCACCCCGCACAACCAGTTAAGGAGCCCGCCGTGGCCGGCACCCTCAAGAACGTGACCGACGACACCTTCGAGCAGGACGTCCTCAAGAGCGACAAGCCCGTCCTGGTGGACTTCTGGGCCGCCTGGTGCGGACCCTGCCGCCAGATCGCGCCGTCGCTCGAGGCGATCGCCGCCGAGTACGGCGACAAGATCGAGATCGTCAAGCTCAACATCGACGAGAACCCGGGTACGGCCGCCAAGTACGGCGTCATGTCCATCCCGACCCTCAACGTCTACCAGGGCGGCGAGGTCGCGAAGACCATCGTCGGCGCCAAGCCGAAGGCCGCGATCGTTCGCGACCTCGAGGACTTCATCGCCGAGTGACGTTTCACGTGAAACACGAGTGGGGCCGACCCTTTCCGGGTCGGCCCCACTCGTGTTTCAGAGACCTCTCCTGCTTCACAGAGGTCGTAGCGCCGGCTCCTTCTGCACCGCTCCCAGGAGCCGGTCCAGCGCCATCTCCACGTCTTCCTTCCAGGAGAGCGTCGTCCGCAGCTCCAGCCTCAGCCGCGGATACGCGGGATGGGGCCGTACGGTCTTGAAGCCCACCGCCAGGAGATGGTCCGCGGGCAGCAGACAGGCGGGCTCCTTCCAGCGCGCGTCCCCGAACGCCTCGATCGCCCTGAAGCCGCGTCTCAGCAAATCCTTGGCCACCGTCTGGACCATGACTCTGCCCAGCCCCTGCCCCTGGTAGCCCGGCATGATGAACGCCGTCATCAGCTGTACCGCGTCGGGGGACACAGGGCTGGTGGGGAAGGCCGACGAGCGCGGCACGTACGCCGGAGGGGCGTAGAGGACGAAGCCCACCGGCACGTCGTCGACGTACACGACCCGACCGCAGGATCCCCAGTCCAGCAGGACGGCGGAGATCCAGGCCTCCTTCTCCAGAGCGGAGGTGCCCGTCTTTACCGCGGCTTCTCCGCTGACTGGGTCCAACTCCCAGAAGACACACGCGCGACAGCGCTGGGGAAGGTCCTGAAGGTTGTCCAGCGTGAGCGGTACGAGCCGACGCCCCATGAAGGCTGTTCCTCGCTTCCTTCGCCCGCCGCGTCGCGGGCGGCCGTCAGAGCATTCCGTTCCCTGAGCAGGCTGCCGACGAACCCGCCGACCGCGCCCAGCCCGAGACCCGCGCTCACCAGTCCGGTTCGGCTCACCGTTCGCATGGTCCCTGCCTCTCCCCTCACAGGTCCTGCCGGGTGGATGCGCCATACCCGAACGCATCGTATCCACGAAGCCAATCCGCCGATACCGCCTGAAAGCAAAGGGCGGGCCGTGTCCGGTACACATCGGACACGGCCCGCCCTGTCGGCCGTCCCAGCGGCTCACCGCGACGCCCGGAGGATCAGTCCTCCGTGTCGTCGGAGTCCTCCAGAAGGCTCTTCTGAAGGACCGGTCCCTCGCCGGGGGCGAGCGAGGTGAGGATGCGCTCGAGATCCTCCATGGAGGCGAACTCCACGGTGATCTTGCCCTTCTTCTGGCCCAGGTCGACCTTCACGCGGGTCTCGAAGCGGTCAGAGAGCCGCGTGGCGAGGTCGGTGAGCGCCGGGGACACCAGGGCGCCGGCCCGCGGTCCCTTGGGCCGCTGAGCCTTCTGCGGCCGCGAGCCCATGAGGGTGACGATCTCCTCGACGGCCCGCACCGACAGCCCCTCGGCAACGATCCGATGAGCCAGCCGGTCCTGCTCCTCCGAGTCCTCGACGGAGAGCAGCGCCCGCGCGTGTCCCGCCGAGAGCACTCCCGCGGCCACCCGCTTCTGGACCGACGACGACAGCTTCAGCAGACGCAGGGTGTTGGAGACCTGCGGCCGGGAGCGACCGATACGGTCCGCCAGCTGATCGTGCGTGCAGTTGAAGTCCTTCAGCAGCTGGTCGTAGGCGGCGGCCTCCTCCAGCGGGTTCAGCTGGGCACGGTGGAGGTTCTCCAGCAGGGCGTCCAGGAGGAGCTTGTCGTCCTCCGTGGCCCGTACGATCGCCGGAATCGCTTCCAGACCGGCCTCACGGCAGGCCCGCCAGCGCCGCTCGCCCATGATGAGCTCGTAGTGCGTGGGGCCGATCTGCCGCACGACGACGGGCTGGAGGAGACCGACCTCCTTGATGGAGGTGACGAGCTCCTGCAGCGCGTCCTCGTCGAAGACCTCACGGGGCTGCCGCGGGTTCGGCTTGATGAAGTCGAGGGGGATCTCCGCGAAGTGAGCGCCCACGGGAGCCGCGAGCAGATCCGCACCGTCGGCCGTCGACAGCTCCTCGGCCTCCTGTACGACAGGCGGCAGCGTGGCCACCTTGGCCGCGGCCACTCCGCGATCGGTGGTCAGAACCGGAACCGCTGTGGGGGACGTCGAGGCGCCACCCCCCGCGGCCTGGGCCACCGTCTTCTCCGTCGGGGCAGCAGGGATCAATGCGCCGAGCCCACGGCCCAAACCCCTCCGTCGCTCGCTCACTGGACGCCCTCCACCATGCTCGGGTTGCTCTGGATGCCGATATGCGCCTGCGTCGGGTCGTAACTGACGCCCACGCCCTTCAGCGCGATTTCTCGTGCCGCCTCAAGATAGGAGAGGGCACCGCTCGATCCTGGATCGTAGGTCAGCACCGTCTGCCCATAGCTCGGCGCCTCGGAGATACGGACCGAGCGAGGGATGCTCGTGCGCAGCACCTCTTCACCGAAGTGGGTGCGCACCTCCTCGGCGACCTGGGACGCGAGTCGCGTCCGGCCGTCGTACATGGTGAGCAGGATCGTCGATACGTGCAGGGCGGGGTTGAGGTGCCCCCGCACCAGGTCCACGTTGCGCAGCAGCTGGCCCAGCCCCTCCAGCGCGTAGTACTCGCACTGGATGGGGATGAGGACCTCGGCACCGGCGACCAACGCGTTGACCGTCAGCAGACCGAGCGAGGGCGGGCAGTCGATGAGGATGTAGTCCAGGGGGTGTTCGTACGACTGGATGGCCCGCTGGAGCCGGCTCTCACGTGCCACCAGGGAGACCAGCTCGATCTCCGCACCGGCGAGATCGATCGTGGCCGGCGCACAGAAGAGACCCTCGACATCCGGGACCGGCTGGACGACTTCGGCCAGGGGCTTGCTGTCGATCAGCACGTCGTAGATGGACGGCACTTCGGCGTGGTGGTCGATACCGAGGGCCGTGGACGCGTTGCCCTGTGGGTCGAGGTCGATCACCAGGACACGGGCGCCGTGCACGGCCAGCGAAGCGGCAAGGTTGACGGTCGTCGTCGTCTTGCCCACCCCGCCCTTCTGGTTGGCGACCACCATGACACGGGTCTGTTCGGGCCGTGGCAGACCCTCACCGGCACGGCCGAGAGCCTCTACGGCCAGTTGGGCAGCACGACCGATCGGAGTGTCGTCCATCGGAGGCGGTGTTTCACGTGAAACATCGTCCCCCATCGACTCGGTACGGGGACCGGGGACCGGATCGGTCATCGGTCCCGCGATGTTGGCGTCGGACCGCAAGGATTCACTCTCCTCGACTTCAGGCTCGCAATGAACAGAGCCTCCCATGTCTTCGGGGTCGTGAACCAGTGAGGCCTGTTGTTCTGTGGAGAAATCCACCTCTGTGGACAACTCCGTGCCCTCTCGGAGTGAACCGAGAGGCTTCCGGTCGCGGGGTTCGGCCGCAGCGCGGCCCCGGCTGATGATGCCGTGCAGCAGTGAGCGACGTTTCACGTGAAACACGATGCACAGCTACTGCGGCCGAATCGTCGCGACACTCCGGCATGCGTAGGTTTGGCAGCTTGTGTGGAGTACGTCTCGTCGTCAGGACGGATCAGCGACGACGTCGCGTTCGACCCGTCCGGGCCGCCTTCGCTCGCTTGGCCGCGAAGCGCACACCGCCGGGGCTCTCCCCGACCTCGACGCGCACCACCGTGGACAGCGGATCCACGACACCCTCGCCCACATGGAGGATCGAGGTCTCCACCGCGCCGAGTTTGCTCAGTGCCGTACCCGCCGCCTTCAGCTCCTCCTCGGCGGTGTCCCCCTTGAGCGCGAGCATCTCGCCGTAGGGGCGTAGCAGCGGGACGCCCCAGGTCGCCAGGCGGTCGAGCGGGGCCACCGCCCGGGCCGTCACCACATGCACGGGGGTGATCTTGCCCATGACCTCCTCGGCCCTGCCCCGCATGACCGTCACATGGTCCAGGCCCAGCAGCTCCACGACTTCCGTGAGGAAGGTGGTCCGCCGCAGCAGTGGCTCCAGGAGTGTGATCTTGAGGTCCTCCCGGACCAGCGCCAGGGGGATGCCGGGCAGGCCGGCACCGGAGCCGACATCGCACACCGTCACATTCTCGGGAACGACCTCGGAGAGTACGGCGCAGTTCAGCAGATGCCGCTCCCACAGCCGAGGCACCTCACGCGGGCCGATCAGACCGCGCTGCACACCCGCCTCCGCGAGCAGCTCCGCGTAGCGAACCGCGTCGGCGAAGCGATCACCGAAGACCTCACGCGCCTGCTCGGGCGCGGGGGGAAGCTCCGCTGCCTCCGTCACGGGGGACCGTCCTTCCGTACGGCGTCGGCGCACAGGGACACCGATGCCAGAACCACCAGAACTATCAGGCTGACAAAGTTCGGCCCCGTCTGCGCTACAGACGGGGCCGGAGGAACGTAAACGGATCAGGCGGGAAGCACAACGACGAAGCGCTGCGGCTCCTCGCCCTCGGACTCGCTGCGCAGGCCGGCGGCCTTGACCGCGTCGTGCACGACCTTGCGCTCGAACGGGGTCATCGGCTTGAGCTTGACGGACTCGCCGGTGTTCTTCACCTCGGCGGCGGCCTTGGCGCCCAGCTCGGACAGCTCGGCGCGCTTCTTGGCCCGGTAGCCCCCGATGTCCAGCATCAGACGGCTGCGGTCGCCGGTCTCCCGGTGCACGGCCAGGCGGGTGAGCTCCTGGAGGGCTTCCAGTACCTCGCCGTCGCGGCCCACCAGCTTCTGCAGGTCTCGGCCGCCCGCGTCGCTGATGATCGACACAGCGGCGCGATCGGCCTCGACGTCCATGTCGATGTCACCGTCGAGGTCGGCGATGTCCAGCAGACCCTCGAGGTAGTCCGCCGCGATCTCGCCCTCCTGCTCCAGGCGGGTCAGGGTGTCTGCACCCTCGGCAGCGGCGGAGGTGGTGCCTTCCGTCACGGGATGGACTCCTTCTTACTTCTTGGACGGGGACTTGGGCCGCTGCGGACCCTTGCGCTGTCCGGACTGGGCCTTGCTGCGGGTACCGGAGGCGGGCTTCGAGGCACCCTTGCCGGCGGCGGGCTTGGCGTCCTCGGGCGCGTCGGTCTTCTTCAGCGACGTGGGCTCACCGGCGGCCTTCGGAGCGCCCGCGGCGGCACCGGACTGACGCTGGGACTTGCTCTGCCGCTTGGGCTGCTGGCGCTTCGGGGCGGCCGCACTGGTCGGCGTACCGTCCTCGGTCTGGGCGGTGACCTGGGCC
Organism: Streptomyces lincolnensis; assembly: GCF_021173675.1. Taxonomy (GTDB): domain Bacteria; phylum Actinomycetota; class Actinomycetes; order Streptomycetales; family Streptomycetaceae; genus Streptomyces; species Streptomyces lincolnensis_B. The sequence continues at coordinate 201,946 of NZ_JAIHON010000006.1, forward strand.
TCGCCCTTGATCACGGTGCCGTCGGGCTGAGCCGCGAGGCCCGCCTTGTTCAGACCGTTGATGAACTTGCGCTCGAACTCGTTGCGGTCGCGGCCCTTGGCCACGATGGCCTTGACGATGGCCTTCTCACCGCGGCTGCGCGTCTTGCCGTGGTGCGTGACGTGCTTGTACAGCCGCTCCAGGTACGCGGCCTGAGCCTTGGAACCCGGGGTCGGGTTGTTGTGGATGACGTACATCTGCTGGCCCATGGTCCACACGTTGGTGGTCAGCCAGTAGACGAGGACACCGACCGGGAAGTTGATGCCGAAGACGGCGAACATGACCGGGAAGACGTACATCAGCATCTTCTGCTGCTGCATGAACGGCGTCTTCACCGTGGTGTCGACGTTCTTCGTCATCAGCTGGCGCTGCGTGTAGAACTGCGACGCCGACATCAGGACGATCATGACCGCGGTGACGATCCGGACCGTGGTCAGCGAGGCGTCGAGGGCCGCGACGTCAGCGGAGCTGTCGGTGAACTTCGCCGCGAGCGGGGCGCCGAAGATGTGCGCCTTCTGCGCGCTGTCCAGCAGGCTCTGGTTGATGGAGCCGATGGTGTCGTTGTTCGCGATGCTGTTGAGCACGTGGTAGAGCGCGAAGAAGAACGGCGACTGCGCCAGGATGGGAAGGCACGAGGAGAGCGGGTTGGTGCCCGTCTCCTTGTACAGCTTCATCATCTCTTCGGACTGGCGCTGCTTGTCGTTCTTGTAGCGCTCCTGGATCTTCTTCATCTCGGGCTGCAGCGTCTGCATGGCCCGGGTCGCCTTGATCTGCTTCACGAAGAGCGGGATCAGGCAGATACGGATCAGAATCACCAGGGACACGATGGACAGGCCCCAGGCCCACCCGGAGTCGTCGCCGAAGAGGGCGCCGTACACCTTGTGGAACTGGACGATGACCCAGGAGACAGGTGTCGTGATGAAGCTGAAGAAGCTGGCAATCGTGTCCACTAATCATGCTCCTTGGGCATGGGACGGGGTCTCTGCGGCCGGGCTCGAAGGAGCCTGCCCCTCGGTGGCCGGTTCGGCGGCGGAGGGCCCGCCCTTGCGTGCACGCCAGGCGTTACGCAACATTTCGTGCCACCGCGGACGCTTGCGCGGCGGGACATGGTCCACGCCGCCCAGCGACCACGGATTGCATCGCAGGATGCGCCAGGCCGTGAGTGCCGTTCCCTTGACCGCACCATGCCGGTCGATGGCCTGGTAGCCGTAGTGGGAGCACGACGGGTAGTACTTGCACACCGGCCCGAGCAACGGGCTGATGGTCCACTGGTACAGCTTGATCAGCGCCAGCAGCGGGTACTTCATCGCGCGCCCCCTCCCAGCAACCGCTGAAGGGCGGCATCCAGGTCTCGGGCCAGTTGTGCGTGGTCGGCGTCGCCCGCACCGGGCAGCGCTCGTACGACTACCAGGCTACCGGGGGGCAGCTGGGCGATTCGATCGCGCATCAGATGGCGAAGCCTGCGCTTCACCTTGTTGCGCACCACCGCACCTCCCACGGCCTTGCTGACGACGAAACCCGCACGTGTCGGGGGAGCGCTCTCCCCAGGCGCGTGCGGGTTCGTGGCACCGCTACGAAGATGGACGACGAGGGACGGGCGTCCAGCCCGACGACCCCGTCGTACCGCGGTCGCGAAGTCCTCGCGCCGCCTCAGCCGATGCTCGGTAGGCAGCACGACGTCATGACCTGATCGGGATCAGGCGGACAGGTTGGCGCGACCCTTGCTGCGACGGTTCGCGAGAATCGCGCGGCCGGCACGGGTGCGCATCCGCAGGCGGAAGCCGTGGGTCTTCGCGCGGCGGCGGTTGTTCGGCTGGAAGGTGCGCTTGCTCACTCGGGGGCTCCAGAATAAATCGGTGGTTGCGGGGTGCCGTCCTGGCTGTCACCGTGCGCCCACGAGTAGCTCGCAGTAACGCCCGAGTGCACCGCTTCCCGATCACCCGAAGCGATCTGTGCCCATCGGAGGCAGGCGGCAGCAGCCATCGACAACTCGACCTGGTTACGGTACGCGCGGCTACGCCATCCGGTCAAACCAGCGGTCACCGGGAGACACTATCCACAGCCTGGGGACAACAACTTGAACCGCACCCATCGCCCTGACTACCGTGGCCGGACTCCCATTCGTTCCTTTGACCCCTTCGTTTAGGGCTCCACCCCATTTGAATCCCGACCCGTCCCGAACCACACGTTCGTGGGACCCGTGAGAGAGCGTGCCCTGTGGCTGACGTACCTGCCGATCTTGCCGCAGTGTGGCCACGAGTACTGGAGCACCTACTGGGTGAGGGCCGCGGACAGGGGGTGGAGAGCAAGGACGAGCGCTGGATCCGTCGCTGCCAGCCGCTCGCGCTCGTCGCGGACACCGCCCTGCTCGCCGTACCGAACGAATTTGCGAAGGGCGTACTGGAGGGCCGGCTGGCCCCGGTCGTCAGCGAGGCGCTGAGCCGTGAGTGCGGCCGGCCGATCCGTATCGCGATCACCGTCGACGACTCCGCGGGCGAGCCCTCGGCCCCGTCGGCGCCCCCGGCCCGGCCCCAGCCCCGCTACGACGAGCCCGAGCACCCGCCGTCCCCGTACGAGGGATACGGCCGCCACCGCGCCGACGACCAGCGGCCGGACCAGCGGCCCGAGTACGACCAGCCGCGTCCCGGCCCCCAGGGCGACCACCAGCCCCGTGCCGACCAGCTGCCGACCGCCCGCCCCGCCTACCCCGGTGAGTACCAGCGCCCGGAGCCCGGCGCCTGGCCCCGTTCCTCGCAGGACGACTACGGCTGGCAGCAGCCGAGGCTCGGCTTCCCCGAACGCGACCCGTACGCCTCGCCCTCCCAGGACTCCTACGGTCCGCCGTCGCAGGATCAGTACGGGGCACCGCCCCAGGACTCCTACGGGCCCCCGTCCCAGGATCAGTACGGGCAGGACTACCGCCCGCAGTCGATGGAGCGCCCGCCGTACGACAACCAGCGCCCCGACTACGACAAGCCGCGCCCCGATTACGACCAGCGGCCTGACTACGACAAGCCACGCTCCGACTACGACCAGCGGGACGGGCGCCGTGAGCTGCCCGAGCAGCCGTCCGGCCCCGGACACTCCGGACACGTCCACCGGGGCGGACCCGTCGGCTCCGCGCTGCCCACCACGGGCGCCCCCGGCCCGCTGGCCGCGAAGCCCGCGCCAGCGACCGGTCCCGGTGAGCCGACCGCCCGCCTGAACCCGAAGTACCTCTTCGACACGTTCGTCATCGGCGCCTCCAACCGCTTCGCGCACGCGGCCGCGGTGGCGGTCGCCGAGGCGCCGGCGAAGGCGTACAACCCGCTCTTCATCTACGGGGAGTCCGGGCTCGGCAAGACGCACCTGCTGCACGCGATCGGGCACTACGCGCGCAGCCTCTACCCGGGCACGCGGGTGCGGTACGTGAGCTCGGAGGAGTTCACCAACGAGTTCATCAACTCCATCCGCGACGGCAAGGGCGACAGCTTCCGCAAGCGCTACCGCGAGATGGACATCCTGCTCGTCGACGACATCCAGTTCCTGGCGGACAAGGAGTCGACGCAGGAGGAGTTCTTCCACACCTTCAACACGCTCCACAACGCCAACAAGCAGATCGTGCTCTCCAGTGACCGGCCTCCGAAGCAGCTGGTCACGCTGGAGGACCGGCTGCGGAACCGTTTCGAGTGGGGCCTGATCACCGACGTCCAGCCGCCCGAGCTGGAGACCCGTATCGCCATCCTCCGCAAGAAGGCGGTCCAGGAGCAGCTCAACGCCCCGCCGGAGGTGCTGGAGTTCATCGCCTCCCGGATCTCGCGCAACATCCGCGAACTGGAGGGCGCGCTGATCCGGGTGACGGCGTTCGCGTCGCTCAACCGGCAGCCGGTGGACCTGGGCCTGACCGAGATCGTCCTCAAGGACCTCATCCCCGGCGGCGAGGACTCGGCCCCCGAGATCACCTCGACGGCCATCATGGGCGCCACCGCCGACTACTTCGGCCTCACGGTCGAGGACCTGTGCGGCACCTCCCGCGGCCGCGCGCTGGTGACGGCCCGCCAGATCGCGATGTACCTGTGCCGCGAGCTGACGGACCTCTCCCTGCCGAAGATCGGCGCCCTGTTCGGCGGCCGCGACCACACCACGGTCATGCACGCCGACCGCAAGATCCGCAATCTGATGGCCGAGCGGCGCTCCATCTACAACCAGGTGACAGAGCTGACGAACCGCATCAAGAACGGCTGATCGGGACAGCCTCACGTCCGATCGCGACACCTCACGACGACGAAGGGCGCCCCGGGACGAGTTCCCCGGGGCGCCCTTCGTCGTGCCGTGGCATCCACCGTGGCCATCCGCTGTTCGATTACCTGCCGCGTTACGGCCTCTCTCCACAGATTCGGCGACTTTCTCCCGTCCACACCCTGGGGACCGGGAAGTTGTCCAGATCGCGTCCACAGGCGCCCCAGCCGCGAGACCATCGGAGGAGGTCAGGTGGCTGTGGATTCGTGGACGAACGATCTCCACAGACTGTGGACAACGCGGTGATCCACAAGCTGTGCACGGAGTTGTCCACCGACAACCCACAGGCTGAGGACGGTTGTCCCCAGAGATCACCGGCTTCTCCACATCCCTGTCCACTGTTCGGCAACGCGACGCGCCAGATCACCGGGTCGAGTGAAAGGCGTCACACGAAGGTGCCGGGTTGGGCTGTGGGAAAGGTGGGTAAAGCTGGGGACGACGTTGGGGAGAAGTCGCCTCTGCCTGTGCACGGGGTGTGCAGAACTTTCCGTTCTCCACAGAGAACCCCGGTTGTCCACCGCCTCCGCCCACAGGGCCAGTGGACAAAATTTCCGGTCTGACCTGCGAAAACGCGGTTATCCACGGTATCCACAGCCCCTACTACTACTCCCAACTAGAGAGAGCTGGGAATCCGTTTCGAAGTGGGTCCTGTGCACAACTCGCCGTCCGGCCCCCGGCTGCCCCTCGTCACGACTTGACCCCGAGAGGCACCTACTGTCAGTGGGGTGCGTCAGACTGTTCCCGGCGTCCTTCCCCTCACAGGGGCCGACGACACCGAGACAGACGACGAAGCCAGGCAGGCCGAGAAGCGCCGGCAACAGCAGGAGGCGGCAACAGTGAAGATCCGGGTGGAACGCGACGTACTCGCGGAGGCAGTGGCCTGGGCGGCTCGCAGCCTCCCGGCCCGTCCGCCGGCGCCTGTCCTCGCCGGCCTTCTGCTGAAGGCCGAGGAGGGCCAGCTCAGCCTCTCCAGCTTCGACTACGAGGTCTCCGCACGGGTGTCCGTGGAGGCCGAGGTCGAGGAGGAGGGCACGGTCCTCGTCTCCGGCCGACTGCTCGCCGACATCTGCCGCGCCCTCCCCAACCGCCCGGTGGAGATCTCCACAGACGGTGTACGGGCGACCGTGGTCTGCGGCTCCTCCCGGTTCACCCTCCACACCCTGCCTGTGGAGGAGTACCCGGCGCTGCCGCAGATGCCCACCGCGACCGGCACCGTCCCCGGTGAGGTCTTCGCCTCCGCCGCCGCCCAGGTGGCCATCGCCGCCGGCCGCGACGACACGCTGCCGGTCCTCACCGGTGTGCGCATCGAGATCGAGGGCGACACCGTCACGCTGGCCTCCACCGACCGCTACCGCTTCGCGGTCCGCGAGTTCCTGTGGAAGCCGGAGAACCCCGAGGCGTCCGCGGTGGCCCTGGTGCCCGCCAAGACGCTCCTGGACACCGCCAAGGCCCTCACGAGCGGCGACAGCGTCACCCTGGCGCTCTCCGGCTCGGGCGCGGGCGAGGGGCTGATCGGTTTCGAGGGCGCCGGGCGCCGGACGACGACCCGCCTCCTGGAGGGCGACCTCCCGAAGTACCGCTCGCTGTTCCCGACGGAGTTCAACTCCATCGCCGTGATCGAGACCGCCCCCTTCGTGGAGGCCGTCAAGCGTGTGGCGCTGGTCGCCGAGCGCAACACCCCGGTGCGGCTCAGCTTCGAGCAGGGCGTGCTGATCCTGGAGGCCGGCTCCAGCGACGACGCACAGGCTGTGGAAAGGGTCGACGCCCAGCTGGAGGGCGACGACGTCTCGATCGCCTTCAACCCGACCTTCCTGCTGGACGGCCTGAGCGCCATCGACTCCCCGGTCGCCCAGCTGTCCTTCACGACGTCCACGAAGCCCGCGCTGCTGAGCGGCAAGCCCGCGGTGGACGCCGAGGCGGACGAGGCCTACAAGTACCTGATCATGCCGGTGCGGCTGAGCGGCTGACCTCGGAGAACTCGCAGGTCGGGGCGTACGTTTGAGCGCGTATGCCCACAGGTGTGCGTGAGCGTCCGGGTTTAGGCTCGGACGTGGGTACGAAGGTGCCTCTCACGTCACAGCAACCTAAGGAACCACTGATGGAGCTCGGTCTCGTCGGCCTCGGCAAGATGGGCGGCAACATGCGCGAGCGGATCCGCCGCGCGGGCCACACCGTCGTCGGATACGACCGCAACCCGGACCTCGCGGATGTCCACAGCCTCGAAGAGCTTGTGGGCAAGCTCAAGGGCCCGCGGGTCGTGTGGGTGATGGTCCCGGCCGGGGCCGCGACCCAGTCGACGGTCGACGAGCTGGCCGAGCTCCTGGAGCCGGGCGATGTCGTCGTGGACGGCGGCAACTCCCGCTGGACGGACGACGAGAAGCACGCCGAGGAGCTGGCCGCCAAGGGCATCGGCTTCGTCGACTGCGGTGTCTCCGGCGGCGTCTGGGGCCTGGAGAACGGCTACGCGCTGATGTACGGCGGCGACGCGGAGAACGTCGCCAAGGTGCAGCCGGTCTTCGACGCCCTCAAGCCCGAGGGCGACCTCGGCGCGGTGCACGCCGGCAAGGTCGGCGCGGGCCACTTCGCGAAGATGGTCCACAACGGCATCGAGTACGCGATGATGCAGGCCTACGCCGAGGGCTGGGAGCTGCTGGAGAAGGTCGACTCCGTCACGGACGTGCGCGAGGTCTTCCGCTCCTGGCAGGAGGGCACGGTCATCCGTTCCTGGCTGCTGGACCTCGCGGTGAACGCCCTCGACGAGGACGAGCACCTCGACAGGCTGAAGGGTTTTGCACAGGACTCCGGCGAGGGACGCTGGACTGTGGAGGCCGCCATCGACCACGCCGTGCCGCTGCCCGCGATCACGGCCTCTCTCTTCGCGAGGTTCGCCTCGCGCCAGGAGGACTCTCCGCAGATGAAGATGATCGCGGCGCTGCGCAACCAGTTCGGTGGCCACGCGGTCGAGAAGAAGTAATCCACAGGGCTGCACGGCAGTCCACAAGCTGGGGGAGGTCGCCGCCCGACCATGCACGTCACGCATCTGTCGCTGGCCGACTTCCGCTCGTACGCCCGGGTCGAAGTGCCGCTCGATCCGGGCGTCACCGCTTTCGTGGGCCCCAACGGGCAGGGCAAGACGAACCTGGTCGAGGCGGTCGGCTACCTCGCCACCCTCGGCAGCCACCGCGTCTCCTCCGACGCCCCGTTGGTCCGCATGGGCGCCGACCGGGCCATCGTCCGGGCGCAGGTCCGGCAGGGCGAGCGGCAGCAGCTGATCGAACTGGAGCTGAACCCCGGCAAGGCCAACCGCGCCCGGATCAACAGGTCCTCGCAGGTCAGGCCGCGTGACGTGCTGGGGATCGTGCGGACCGTGCTGTTCGCCCCCGAGGACCTCGCCCTGGTGAAGGGCGACCCCGGGGAGCGGCGCCGCTTCCTCGACGAGCTGATCACCGCCCGCTCCCCGCGCATGGCCGGCGTCCGGTCCGACTACGAGCGCGTCCTGAAGCAGCGCAACACCCTCCTGAAGTCGGCCGCGCTCGCCCGACGGCACGGCGGCCGTTCCATGGACATGTCCACGCTCGACATCTGGGACCAGCACCTCGCGCGCGCGGGCGCCGAACTGCTCGCCCAGCGGCTCGACCTGATCGCCGCGCTCCAGCCGCTCGCCGACAAGGCGTACGAGCAACTGGCCCCCGGCGGCGGCCCGGTCGCCCTCGACTACAAGCCGTCGGCTCCGGGCGAGGCCCACACGCGCGACGACCTCTACGAGCAGCTGACGGCCGCGCTCGCCGAGGCACGCAAGCAGGAGATCGAGCGGGGCGTCACCCTCGTAGGACCGCATCGGGACGACGTGCTGCTCAGGCTCGGCCAGCTGCCCGCCAAGGGGTACGCCTCGCACGGGGAGTCGTGGTCCTACGCGCTCGCCCTGCGGCTGGCCTCCTACGACCTGCTGCGGGCCGAGGGCAACGAACCGGTGCTCGTCCTCGACGACGTCTTCGCCGAGCTGGACACCCGGCGGCGCGAGCGGCTGGCCGAGCTGGTCGCGCCCGGTGAGCAGGTCCTGGTCACCGCCGCGGTCGACGACGACGTACCGCATGTCCTGACGGGGACGCGGTTCACGGTGTCCGACGGGGCGGTGGAGCGCGCATGAGCACCGACGAGCCCGTACCGCCCCCGGCGGACGCCCCCCGCAAGGCCGCCGAACCCTCGGGCGTCGACCTCGCGCGCGTGGCGCTGCGGGCGGCGAAGGAACAGGCACGCGCGCGTGGGGACGCGGCGCAGCAGAAGAAGCAGGCGCGCCGCGGCGGCGGCCTGCGCTCCGGCGCGCGCGCCGACGGCCGCGACCCCATGGCGCTCGGCTCCGCCATCAACCGGCTGATCACCGAGCGCGGCTGGGAGACACCGGCCGCGGTGGGCGGGGTGATGGGCCGCTGGCCGCAGATCGTCGGCGAGGACGTCGCCAAGCACTGCGAGCCGGAGACGTACGACGAGGACGAGCGGGTGCTCGTCGTGCGCTGCGACTCCACGGCCTGGGCGACGAACCTGCGCCTGCTCGCGCCGCAGCTGGTCGCCCGTCTCAACCAGGACCTCGGGCACGGCGCGGTGACGCTGATCAAGGTGCAGGGGCCCAGCGGCCCCGCCCGTCGTTACGGCCCGCTGAGGGCTCCGGGCAGCGGTAAGCCCGACGACACTTACGGGTGACTTACATCACCTTTCTCCTGTGTGGGCGGTCCTGCCGTACCACTGCACGCGGTTGCGAATTTCGACCTGACTCCCAAGTAGCAAAGGGTTGACAGCCGGAAGCGCTGAGTGCCTCCGTGAGCCTCTTGGAGCCCCGCTCCGTATATGGGGACCCGGAAGACGCCGGTTGAGGGCGCCACATGAGGACTCAGGTACCGGCAAACCCCCATCACTGTCGGCGCTACCGGTAGACTGGAAGCTAATCCCGCCCCATTCGTGGGGACCGTCCGGGACAAGCTGAGCAACGCTGATCAAGGCTTACCAACGCAACATGCCGCAGCCGCTCCGGCAACCCGCCGACGAGCCCGGCTCGTGCTGTGCCAGAAAGGGCGCTTCGTGGCCGATTCCGGCAACCCCAACGAGAACATCCCGTCCACCGACGCCGCGGCGATCTCGTCGAACGGCGAGGTCACAGCCTCGTACGACGCCAGCGCCATCACCGTCCTCGAGGGTCTGGACGCGGTCCGCAAGCGACCCGGTATGTACATCGGCTCAACAGGCGAGCGCGGACTGCACCACCTGGTGCAGGAAGTCGTCGACAACTCGGTCGACGAGGCGCTGGCCGGTCACGCGGACACCATCGACGTCACGATCCTCGCCGACGGTGGCGTGCGCGTCATCGACAACGGTCGTGGCATCCCCGTCGGCATCGTCCCCTCCGAGGGCAAGCCGGCCGTCGAGGTCGTGCTGACGGTCCTGCACGCGGGCGGAAAGTTCGGTGGCGGCGGCTACGCGGTCTCCGGCGGTCTGCACGGCGTGGGCGTCTCCGTCGTGAACGCCCTGTCGACCAAGGTCTCCGTCGAGATCAAGACCGACGGCTACCGCTGGACGCAGGACTACAAGTTGGGCGTGCCGACGGCTCCGCTCGCCCAGCACGAGGCCACGGACGAACACGGCACCACGGTCACCTTCTGGGCCGACCCGGACATCTTCGAGACCACCGAGTACTCCTTCGAGACGCTGTCGCGGCGCTTCCAGGAGATGGCGTTCCTCAACAAGGGTCTGCGGATCAACCTCACCGACGAGCGCGAGTCGGCGAAGGCCACCGCCGGCGCGGACGAGGCGGGCGAGGACGAGAAGCACGAGGTCAAGCACGTCTCGTACCACTACGAGGGCGGCATCGTCGACTTCGTGAAGTACCTCAACTCCCGCAAGGGCGAAGTGGTGCACCCGACCGTGATCGACCTGGAGGCGGAGGACAAGGACAGGAGCCTGTCCCTCGAACTCGCCATGCAGTGGAACGGTGGCTACAGCGAGGGCGTGTACTCCTTCGCCAACATCATCCACACGCACGAGGGCGGCACGCACGAAGAGGGCTTCCGGGCCGCGCTGACCTCGCTGATCAACAAGTACGCGCGCGACAAGAAGCTGCTGCGCGAGAAGGACGACAACCTCACGGGCGACGACATCCGCGAGGGTCTGACCGCGATCATCTCGGTGAAGCTGAGCGAACCGCAGTTCGAGGGCCAGACGAAGACCAAGCTGGGCAACACCGAGGTGAAGACCTTCGTGCAGAAGGTCGTCTACGAGCACCTCAACGACTGGCTGGACCGCAACCCGAACGAGGCCGCGGACATCATCCGCAAGGGCATCCAGGCGGCCACCGCGCGCGTGGCGGCCCGCAAGGCCCGTGACCTCACCCGCCGCAAGGGTCTGCTGGAGACGGCCTCCCTGCCGGGCAAGCTCTCCGACTGCCAGTCGAACGACCCCACCAAGTGCGAGATCTTCATCGTCGAGGGTGACTCCGCCGGCGGCTCGGCCAAGTCCGGCCGGAACCCGGAGTACCAGGCGATCCTCCCGATCCGCGGCAAGATCCTGAACGTCGAGAAGGCCCGGATCGACAAGATCCTCCAGAACCAGGAGATCCAGGCGCTGATCTCGGCCTTCGGCACCGGAGTCCACGAGGACTTCGACATCGAGAAGCTCCGCTATCACAAGATCATCCTGATGGCGGACGCCGACGTCGACGGCCAGCACATCAGCACCCTGCTGCTGACCTTCCTGTTCCGCTTCATGCGGCCGCTGGTCGAGGCCGGGCACGTGTTCCTCTCCCGTCCTCCGCTCTACAAGATCAAGTGGGGCCGGGACGAGGTGGAGTACGCGTACTCCGACCGCGAGCGCGACGCGCTGATCGAGATGGGCCGCCAGCGCGGCAAGCGCATCCGCGAGGACTCGATCCAGCGCTTCAAGGGTCTCGGCGAGATGAACGCCGAGGAACTGCGCATCACGACCATGGACCAGGAGCACCGCGTCCTGGGCCAGGTCACCCTCGACGACGCCGCCCAGGCCGACGACCTGTTCTCGGTCCTGATGGGCGAGGACGTCGAGGCGCGCCGCCAGTTCATCCAGCGCAACGCCAAGGACGTCCGCTTCCTCGACATCTGAGTCGGTCTCAGCTGACCGCACCAGGAAGGATCTTCACCAGCAATGACCGACGAGACCCCAGACCTTTCTTCCGGCCCGCTCACGCCTGAAGAGGGCGGCGCCATCGCGCAGCGTGTCGAGCCCGTCGGGCTCGAGACGGAGATGCAGCGCTCGTACCTCGACTACGCGATGTCCGTCATCGTCTCCCGCGCGCTGCCGGACGTCAGGGACGGCCTCAAGCCCGTCCACCGCCGCGTCCTGTACGCGATGTACGACGGCGGCTACCGCCCCGAGCGCGGCTTCTACAAGTGCGCCCGTGTCGTCGGCGACGTCATGGGCAACTACCACCCGCACGGCGACTCCTCGATCTACGACGCGCTGGTCCGCCTCGCGCAGTCCTGGTCGATGCGGATGCCGCTGGTGGACTCCAACGGCAACTTCGGCTCTCCGGGCAACGACCCGGCGGCGGCCATGCGCTACACCGAGTGCAAGATGGCGCCGCTGTCGATGGAGATGGTCCGTGACATCGACGAGGAGACCGTCGACTTCACGGACAACTACGACGGCCGCTCCCAGGAGCCGACCGTCCTGCCGGCGCGCTTCCCGAACCTGCTGATCAACGGTTCGGCCGGTATCGCGGTCGGCATGGCCACCAACATCCCCCCGCACAACCTGCGCGAGGTCGCCTCCGGCGCCCAGTGGTACCTGGAGAACCCCGAGGCCTCGCACGAGGAGCTCCTGGACGCCCTCATCGAGCGCATCAAGGGCCCGGACTTCCCGACCGGTGCGCTCGTCGTCGGCCGTAAGGGCATCGAAGAGGCGTACCGCACGGGGCGTGGCTCCATCACCATGCGGGCGGTCGTCGAGGTCGAGGAGATCCAGAATCGCCAGTGCCTGGTGGTCACGGAGCTGCCGTACCAGACCAACCCCGACAATCTCGCCCAGAAGATCGCCGACCTGGTGAAGGACGGCAAGGTCGGCGGCATCGCGGACGTCCGGGACGAGACCAGCTCCCGTACGGGTCAGCGTCTCGTCATCGTCCTGAAGCGTGACGCGGTCGCCAAGGTCGTACTGAACAACCTGTACAAGCACACAGACCTGCAGTCGAACTTCAGCGCCAACATGCTGGCGCTGGTCGACGGGGTGCCGCGCACGCTGTCGCTGGACGCGTTCATCCGGCACTGGGTGACGCACCAGATCGAGGTCATCGTCCGGCGGACGAAGTTCCGGCTGCGCAAGGCCGAGGAGCGGGCGCACATCCTGCGCGGTCTGCTGAAGGCCCTGGACGCCATCGACGAGGTCATCGCGCTGATCCGGCGCAGCGACACCGTCGACATCGCCCGCACGGGCCTGATGGAGCTCCTGGCGATCGACGAGATCCAGGCGAACGCCATCCTCGAGATGCAGCTGCGCCGACTGGCCGCCCTGGAGCGCCAGAAGATCGTCCAGGAGCACGACGAACTCCAGGCGAAGATCACCGAGTACAACGAGATCCTGTCCTCGCCGGTCCGTCAGCGCGGCATCGTCAGCGAGGAGCTCGCCGCGATCGTCGAGAAGTTCGGCGACGACCGCAAGACCATGCTGGTGCCCTACGACGGTGACATGTCCATCGAGGACCTGATCGCCGAGGAGGACATCGTCGTCACGGTGACGCGCGGCGGGTACGTCAAGCGCACCAAGACCGTCGACTACCGGGCGCAGAAGCGCGGCGGCAAGGGCGTGCGGGGTACGAAGCTCAAGGAAGACGACATCGTCGACCACTTCTTCGTGTCGACCACGCACCACTGGCTGCTGTTCTTCACCAACAAGGGCCGCGTCTACCGGGCCAAGGCCTACGAGCTGCCGGACGCCGGGCGCGAGGCGCGCGGCCAGCACGTCGCCAACCTGCTGGCGTTCCAGCCGGACGAGGCGATCGCCGAGATCCTCGCCATCCGTACCTACGACGTGGCGCCGTACCTTGTCTTGGCCACCAAGGGCGGTCTGGTGAAGAAGACGCCTCTGAAGGATTACGATTCGCCGCGTTCCGGTGGTGTGATCGCGATCAACCTCCGGGAGACGGAGGACGGTTCGGACGACGAACTGATCGGAGCCGAACTCGTTTCATCCGAGGATGATCTGCTCCTGATCAGCAAGAAGGCACAGTCGATCAGGTTCACGGCGACGGATGACGCACTCCGTCCGATGGGCCGCGCGACCTCGGGTGTCAAGGGCATGAGCTTCCGTGAGGGAGACCAGCTGCTCTCGATGAATGTTGTTCGACCCGGTACGTTCGTGTTCACTGCCACAGACGGCGGGTACGCGAAGCGGACCGCCGTCGACGAGTACCGCGTCCAGGGTCGCGGCGGCCTCGGCATCAAGGCCGCCAAGATCGTGGAGGACCGTGGATCTCTCGTCGGCGCGCTGGTGGTCGAGGAGACCGACGAGATCCTCGCCATCACGCTGGGCGGCGGTGTGATTCGTACGCGAGTCAACGAGGTCAGGGAGACGGGCCGTGACACCATGGGCGTCCAACTGATCAACCTGGGCAAGCGCGATGCCGTGGTCGGTATCGCACGTAACGCCGAGGCTGGGCGCGAGGCGGAGGAGGTCGACGGCGATGTGGCCGTCGACGAGGCCGCCGAGGGTGTCGCGACCACCGGCACGGACGAGGGCGAGGTGCCCTCGACCGAGTAGCACGAGGAGTGAGTCATCGTGAGCGGAGCCACGGGCGCCGGATCGACCGGAACCTCCACCGGTCCTTCTACCGGTCCGGAGACGGACGGCGGCGGCCGTGGCTCCGCCGCGAAGGCAACAGACTCGCACACGACCAACCTGCAGGCGATCAAGCCGCCTTCGACCGAGGTGCGCTCGCCAGACACGCATGGATCCCAGGGGGGAACTGTGACGGACACCCGAGGCGCGCAGGCCAAGCGGCCCGCCGGCGGCGCGGACCGGGCCTCGGCGCCGGCCACTCCGGGCGCCCAGCCGCAGCCTCAGCCGGCGGCTCAGCCTCAAGCACAGCCCGCCTCCCAGGCGGCACCGAAGACGACGACCTCTCCGCTGCCCGGCGAACGGCAGCCCGAGCAGCCGGCGGGTCCCTATCACCCGCCGCAGGCCTACCCGGCGCAGGCGCCCTCCAGTGCCGTACGACGTCCGCGCACCGGCGCGCGCACCACTCCGCGCACCCGCAAGGCGCGTCTGCGGGTGGCCAAGGCCGACCCGTGGTCCGTCATGAAAGTCAGCTTCCTGCTCTCCATCGCTCTCGGCATCTGCACGATCGTGGCGGCCGCCGTGCTGTGGATGGTCATGGACGCGATGGGCGTCTTCTCGACGGTAGGGGGCACGATCTCGGAGGCCACCGGCTCGAACGAGTCCAACGGCTTCGACCTCCAGTCGTTCCTCTCCCTGCCGAACGTTCTGATCTTCACGTCGATCATCGCGGTCATCGACGTCGTCCTGGCGACGGCCCTCGCGACTCTCGGCGCTTTCATCTACAACCTCTCCGCGGGCTTCGTCGGCGGCGTCGAGCTGACGCTGGCCGAGGACGAGTGAGACCGGTACGAGTAGGGACAGCGACCGGTTCAAACCCTCGCTGAGCGTTCTGTGAGAACCGATTTTGGGACTGCCCGCGTCGTGCGCTAATCTTCAGGAGTCAGCGCGCGGGACACACTCCGCAGAGCGCGGCGGGGCTATAGCTCAGTTGGTTAGAGCGCATCCCTGATAAGGATGAGGCCACAGGTTCAAATCCTGTTAGCCCCACAACGGCATAGCGCCAGGTCAGATGGCCGGTAGATTCTCAGAATCTACCGGCCATCTACATTTCTGAATCTAGGTATCCCGCTACTCCCCCGTAACTTGCAGGATACCCCTTGAACCGGTGACGCTGGCTATCTCCTGTGCTCTGCATCACATTTGCTGGCTCGCCTGCAATGCCGAACACCGAAAAACAGTCCAAGCGGTCTTGTACATGTCCGGAACTACACCCAGACCAATGGGGTCAAAGTGACCCGATAGGCCTTGAATGGCTGTGGATTTCTCGTGTGAAGGGTGCCCTACGGGCTGTAGATCAGCCGCAGCAGTCGGTAAAGTGCAGCCTGGGGAGACGGACGTGACCATTCCATCCGTCTGACGCATAACCCCAAGACAGGCCCGGCCGGGCGTTCGGGAGACCCCGGTCGGTAAGGGCGCCCCCCTGTCGCATCACACGCGACAGGGGGGCGTCTGGGAACAGTAAACCGCCCCGCCCTCCATACGGAGAGCGGGGCGATCGTGCTCAGCCACACGGGCGAGCACTCGATGGGGTCGGCGGACGCATATCACGCCCCCCACCGCCAACGGCCACCTACGGCAACCGTCGGTCCATGGACCCTTCCCGACCACCTTCCCCGAAATGCTTCACTTCTGATGCTGACAGGTGATCAACTACACAGCAGCTTGGACGGGTGCCCGCCGAACACCCCGAATGGGAGCGCCTCGCCTGCCAGAAGCAGGGCGACCGTCTCCGCCAGGCGCGCGAGCACGCCCACCTGAGCCAGGAGAAACTCGCCGAGAAGGCAGCCCTGGGCCGATCCACCGTTCAGCGCATCGAGTCCGGCGAGGGCATCAAGTACATCCACCTGATCCGCATCGCACGGGCCCTCGACGTAGACGTAGCTGATCTCGTACGGTGACCCGCCGCCAGCGCAGGGCCCGGGCGCCGGCGGCGGGCCGTGGCCACCCCTCGGGGGTGGGGCGGCCGTCATCTCTCCCACACGGGCCCGACGCCGCATGCAGGAAAGGTGTCGGGTCAGTTGTCTCGCCGGAGAGCGCGGGTGATCAGCACGCGGGCCAGGATGGCTGTCCCTACTGGATCGGGTCGCACCAGGGCGACGTGTGCGCGGTGAGCCCATATATCCCAACCGGGGCCGGAGTTGCCCGGCTCGTGCCCCACGCGGACCGCGTCGTCGGGGTCGGCGATCGACTCGTCGCAGTACCGGCACACGTGCAGGGGGCCGCTGCTCACCGCGTAACCCTCGTGAGGGCTTCCCAGTGGTCGCACACGGCGTTTAGGGTGCGAGCCAGGCGGCGCGCGTGCCCGGGGATCCCGCCGTATCTGGGAGTGGGGTCGGCGCGGAGCCGCTCGCGGGCCTCACCGACGCACGCCAGCGCGCAGAAGCGCGGGATGCTCTGCCGCGGGAGCTTCCCGGCTGCCTCCTCGACCTCGGGGAGGAGCAGTGCGAGGTGCCCGCGGATCTGGGCGGTGAGCGTCTCCAACTCACCGGGGGCCGGCGGAAGCGTCTCGGGTACGGCGTCCGGGTCGAGGAGGCGGTCGATGACGCCCCGCATCGTCTCGATGTCCGGCGGGGCCTCACTCATCTGCTCTTCTGCGCTGGGCGGGCGGGCGGTAGCGTGCGCCATGTCGTCGCTCCCTCGAAGCGTCGGCCATGCCCGGGGCCGTTCACGCGGCCGCCGGGTTTCGTCGTGTCTGCCGACGCTAGGAACACGATGTGCAGCACTGCCAGCAATGTGCAGATGTTTGCAGATACCGCTGACTGGCACAGGTGATGGCGACTTCGTGCTCTTGACCGGTGCCACCGTGAGGGCGACGGTGATGCAAACAACTGCACAACACGTGGACGGAGACCGCCATGTCACTACTGTTCATCGGCATCGACCCCAGCACCGGTGACGACAAGAGCCCTACCGTGTGGGTCGACCAAGAGAAAAAGGAAATCGTGTTCCAGGGCTGGAAGCCTGGCCAGGAGCTCGAAGCAGAGTGCGCCGCATTCGAGGTGCCCGGGCACGCCAAGGGCATCCCGGACGACGAAGCTGTTGTCCGTATCCCGGCCAGGATGGTGCAGATGATCAGGGAGGCCTGCGATGCCGTCGAGCGTTCCGCCGTTCGCTGACCTGATCTCCAGCTGCACGCGCTCCGCCGTCCACCTGGAGATGCGCGACCGCTACGCCGTAGATGAAGAAGACGAGGCCTTCCAGGCATGGCGCAACGGCTACCGCCACGACCCTGACGACCGCGCGTCCTGGTGGCGCCCATGGCTCGACCTGATCCAGGAGACCGTGGGCCGCGGAGTCGTCGTCCGCCGGGCCCGAATCGTCTCCGAACCCGTCACCGAGTACATCCGCTTCGAGCACTCGGGCACGTTCACCAACGTCGCCGCGGGCGAACAGGTGCGGTGGCTGCCGCGCCGGCGCGCCTCGGACATCGCCCTGCCAGGCAACGACTTCTGGCTGTTCGACGACCGTCTGATCCGCTGGAACCACTTCACTGGGGACGGCGCATGGGCGGGTGACGAACTCTCCGAGGACCTCGCGGCCGCCAAGCTGTGCACCGACGCTTTCGAGGCAGTGTGGGCGCGCGCTGTCCCGCATGACCTGTACGAAATCCGCTAAGCGGGGAAGGCACCGGTAGGCCAGCTCATGCCCGTTTCTCCGTCCTCGTCCGCCCAGGCCGCGCGCGAGACCGTCGCCCGACGGCTGCGCGACCTCCGCAAGGGGGCCGGACTGACGGTCGTCGAGCTGGCCGCCGCGTGCGGCTGGCACTACTCGAAGACCTCCCGCATCGAGAACGCCCTCACCGGGCCGTCCGCCAAGGACATCCGCCGGTGGTGCGCCGCAACCCAGGCCGAGGACCAGGCGCAGGACCTCGTTGCCCAGTCCATCAACGCTGAGTCGATGTACACGGAGTGGCGCGACCAGGTCCGGAGCGGGCTCAAGCAGTTGCAAGGCAGTTCAACCCAGTTGTACCGAGACACCGAACTGGTTCGCGTGTACTCCTCGACAGTGGTTCCTGGCCTGGTGCAGACCGAGGGCTACGCCGCTGCTGTGCTCGGCATGTCTGCCCGTTTCCACGGGCTCCCAGTCGACGACAGCGCGGAAGCCGCTCGGGCGCGTATGGAGCGCTCGCGCGTCATCCACGAGCCGGGCCACCGCTTCGTGCTGCTGGTCGAAGAATCCGTCCTCCGGTACCAGATCGGGGATGCGGATGTGATGGCCGGCCAGCTCGGCTACCTGCTCACCGTTGGTTCGCTGCCAGCGGTCTCGCTCGGCGTCATCCCCCTGGCTGCACGCGAGCGGGCCCAGTGGCCCGAGGAGACGTTCCACGTCTATGACAACACCCTTGCCACGGTTGAGCTGGTGTCGGCGCGGGTGAAGGTCACGCAACCGTCTGAAGTCGCGCTCTACATCAAGACGTTCGAGCAGCTGCGCACCATGGCGGTGTACGGCGCCGACGCCCGCTCTCTGATCCTGCGGGCGATCGAGGCCCTGCACTGACCCCAGGAACAGCGGAAGGCCCCCTCCCGCCCGAAGGCGGAAGGGGGCAAACCGCGTTATCGGACCAGGAGCGAGATCACACCCGTCGCCGCGCCGGCCACACCGGTCAGCGCACCGACCGCGGGCAGCGGCCACCGGCTCCTTTTCAGGGCCTCGACCTCGGCCCGCAGTTCGTCGACGTCCTTCTCGGTGTCCTCGCGGAGCTGCTTCAAGTCCTGCTCGTTGCGCGCCGATCGCTCGACGAGAACGGACAAGGAGCCCTTGACCTCAGCGAAGCCGGTGGCGACCGTACCGCGGAGTCGCTCCAGCTCCACGGCCACGGAGGCCTCCGGCACGGTCACCGGCGGTACCTCACGGTCTCCGTGATGCCCGGCCCCTCCGTGCCTCCGGACGTGGCCACGGCGGTCAGTACCGCCAGGACCGCGGCGCCGGCGCCGAGCGCCAGGCCCTCGTTCCAGTTCGCGTTGATGATGCCGAGCGTGTCCAGCCCCAGGGAGCCGACGAGGACCTGGGCGAAGGTGCGCACGCTGCGCTCGCCGGTCGCCTTCCAGAACGCCTTCGTGAACATGAGCCATCAGCCCTTTCAGGAGAGGAGGAGCCGCCAGGTGAGCGGCCCCGGGTAGCCGTCCGCGGCCCCGGCGAGGGCCGGGGTGGCGCGCTGGAAATCCCGCACGTTGAGGCGGGTGTTCTCGCTGAACAGCGGGCCAGGCGCGTAGGCCTTGCCCGCGTGGTGGCGCGTGAAGCCGCGCCGGACCAGGCCGCCGTCGAGCACCGTGACAGCCGGGTTGGTCTTGCCGAGGATGAAAGCGGACCGACCCGGATACGGCGGCGCCGTGGCGGTCGTCGCCTTACCGGGCAGCGTCCCGAGCAGCCGCTGAAGACTCACCGGCCCCGGGACACCGTCCGCGTCCTCGTGCGGAGCCGTCCCCTTGTAGCCCAGCGACAGCTGGAAGGCCTGCATCGCCCGAGTGTCAGCGTCGGACCACTCCGGCCCCGGACCGACCGCGTAGAAGCGTCCGAACCCCTTCTTCACCAGGGCGGTGCCGACCGCTGTGACGTGGGCGCCGGTGGCCCCGTAGCCGTACGGCAGGCCGTTGACCGTGACCTGGTAGCGGGCGATCGCCGTCCCTCCGACGGGCTCGCCGCCAGGCCCGCCCTGCGGCGCCTCGCCGTCCGGCCGGCGCGCGCCGGCCTGAACCCAGGCGTACAGCGGGTCACCGGGGCAGGAGGTCGCGTGGCCGTCGCGGTGTCCGCGGACGCGCTTCCCTGCGGCGCCGCCCGAGCGGAGCCACTGGATCGCGTCGACCAGGCCGTCGAGCTGAGCATCCGGCGGCTGTACGAGTCCGGAGTTCCCGAGCATCGCCAACACCGCGTAGTCCTGGGAGTTCAGCGTGCTGGAGCCGTTGGCGCCGGTCCGGCGGTGCAGCCCACGCCCCTCGAAGACGACCCCGTGCGGGCACACCGCGGCGTTGTACGCGATGTCGCTGTAGTCCTCGCGGGTGTTCGCGAGATGAGAGGCCTGGATGTCCCGCATCCGTCCAGCGCAGGAGCTGTGAGCGTCCGCGGCCGCGAGCGATTTCGGGACGTAGGCGCCCTCGTAGTGCACCTTCACGCCCAGCGTCGAGGCGATGTACGCCAGCGAGTGCTTCGACGGTTGCGCTCCCCAGGCGGCCCGGGTGACGAGCTTCATCAGACCGCCCCCTTCCTGGTCCACTGGCCCAGGCCTTCACCCTCGGCCCGTGACGTCGCCCACCACGTGTCGCTGCCGTCGAGAAGGACCCGCAGGTTGCAGGTGACGGTGCTCTCGGCGTGGACCCGGACCACAACGGCAGGCAGCACGTCGCCCTCCTGGACGTGGTTGCCGAGGTGTCCGATGAAGCCGAGGCGGGACTGTGCGGAGCCGCTTCGGTGGAAGTCGGCACGCCACGGGTTGATGTGAGCGACGTCGCCGCGGGTCAGGCGGTAGAGCACCATGTCGCCGACTGCGGGCGCGGGTGCCGGCGCTCCCTCGAGGGCGTTGTTGCTCGCGGCGACGACCGCCCAGTTCTTCGCCGCCCACAGCTCGTCGAGTGCCTTCGTCACCTCCGGCCCAGTGAGCGTCTCCGCGAGTCGGTGCGCCAGGTCGTGGAACGGCCGGCTCACGGCCTGGAGGTGCTCGGGCAGGTGGTCGTACCGGAAGTTGCTGAGCATCTGCGCGGTGGCGGGATGGATTTCGACAGCCATGCGTGCCTCCAGGGCATGAAGAAGGCCCCGGCCAGATGGCGCGGGGCGGGCAGGAGCGGATGACTAGAAGGTGCCGAGACCAGGCATGTCGCTGGCCGGTCCGACGTCCCAGACGGTGAGCAGACCCGGCGTGCTCGGCGTCGCCGCGACTGTGAACGTCGCCGTCGACCCGGTGTCCCAGGACGCCGTAAGGATCACTGTGTCCGTGAATGTCGCCGCAGGCGTGCAGGTGACGGACAGCTCAACCCCGACGTTCCTGTTCGCCGTGGCCCGGTTGGCGACGACGACCGAGCGGAGATCCCGGATGGACGCGTTGTTGCCCCGGCGTAGCCGCAGGTAACACAGATCGACCAGGGACGCCGTCGCGTGCTGGATCAGGCCTGTGAACTCGAACCGGTAGGCGCGGCCCGCCAGGAAGGTGGCGGACGACGTCGTGATGACCGTGACCTCGGTCGCGCTGTTGATGGCGGCCGAGTTCGCCGTCTGGGCCCCGTGTGCGACCACGAAGGGACTTCGGTAGGTGAGCAGTTCGCTCGTGATCACACGGCCCGGCTGCACAACATCAGGCACAGGAACTCCTCACAGAGCGACGATGGTCGGATTGGCGAGCTTCACCTTCGTGGCCGCCGCCTGCGGCTTCACGACCCCGTTCACAGACCGGGTCACATGGAAGGTCTGCGGGTCGGCGAGCCTGAAGTTGTCGAACCGCAGCTGCGGATTCACCGGCGTGCTGCCCGTGTTCGCGAAGCTCCGGGTTCCGACGTTCGCGGCCGCCGTCAGCGACGAGTCGGTGACCTCGATCTGCCACGCCACCGGCTCGACCGCGCTGGCGAGCCACACCTTGGCCTTCAACGCGGTCCCGTACGCCTGGAACCGGACCCGGTAGAAGGTGCCCGCGACGTGGGTGAGGCCGCTGGTGAAGGTGCCCAGCTGCGTCTCCACGCCCGCTACGCGCTTCCGCACCGTGATGGCGACGCCCGCCGAGGTGGTGAAGTCGACTCTGACCGCGTAGTGGTTGTTGTTGTCGACGGCCCGCACGATCGGCCCGGCGAAGAGGCTCGCCCCGGAGGCGAGCACGCTGCTCGCGACGTCGACGTACAGGTCGATGTCCGCCGACGGCGCTGGCGCCAACGTCAGATGCGCGATGCCGGTCGAGGGTTGAGTGGCCGAGCCGTAGCCCGAGCCGACCGCGTAGTCCGCAGCCGCCCCCACAACCGTCCAGGCCTGCCCGGAGCCGGCGTTCCCCCAGCCGGACGCCACGGTGCGGCCGAAGGTGTCCCACACGCCCGGCTCGATCGCCGAGACAGTCATGGTCTCCCCGCCCGCCTTCACGTCCATCGGGAAGTTGCGCGGAAGGTCACCAGCGGCGGCAGTGCCCGCCTTGCGGAGCGTGACCCGGTGTAGCCACAGCACATCCGTGGCCGGCGGGAAGTCCGGCACCGTCGGCGCCAAGTTCGCCGTGAGCGCGGTGGCCGGGGCCGTAACGGTCGCCTCGAACCACGTCCAGACGTTGGCCGTGACAGTGGTTTCGTTGGCGCTGGTCGACAGGTAGGCGCCAGCTGTGGTGAACCAGTTGACGTTCAGGCCGATGTCCCGGGCGATGCCGCAGAGCAGCCACCCCGAGGCGATGTACTGCTCGCCCACGACCACCGGCATAGTGGCCGACCCGGCGTTGGGGAACTGCGCCACCCCGTTCGGCGTCAGTTGCAGCGCCCACGAACCGGCGAACGGCTTCGGAAGCGGCGCCGAGACCCGGGCGATCGTGCCGCCCGAACCGGCCCAGCCAGTGGTGCCCGTGTCGAAATCCGGGTTGGCATTGAGGACCGGCGCCGCAGTCACCCAGGGCCCGGACGGCGTGCTCACAGCCACGCTTGCCGCGGTGGAGGTCGCTGCCGCAGCCAGCTGTGACAGATCCGTGTCGGCGCGACCGACGACGGGATCCTCGACGACACCGACTCGCCATGGTCCGGCCGGGACGCACACGAAGTCGACTTCCCACGTGTAGATGCCCAGGCGTTCCGTGTAGCCCTGCACCAGCAGGTCGACCGGGCCCGGCGGCAGGAAGTCGGGGAGGTCCGTGATCCGCAACATGTCGCCCTCGGTCATGCCGAGGACGGTGTCGATCAGCTGCGGGGCCCTGTGAAGTTTCACCGTGACGACCGGGTAGCGGGCCTCGTCCCACGTCCGAAGGTGCATCAGCCAGTACGCGGTCGGCTCGGCCTGGTCGTCGTCGTACAGGTTCAGGTCGAAGACCTCGTCGTACAGGCCCACACCTGCGGGCGGGTCCTGCACGGACAGCCGGCCTTCCTCCAGGACGGCACGGCCGGTGCCTCCGGCGACCCGGTTGACGGCGACGTCGTTGCGGACGGTGGAGGAGTCCGGCTCGACTGGCCGCATCGGGCGGGCCACACCGCGGTCCCCGTACGCCAGCGTCAGCTTCGGCGTCTGGTTGTACAGCGTGGTGCGGGCCCGGTACCGCAGGCCCAGACGGTCGCGCTCCTCGCCGAAAACCCCGCCGTCGGCGTCGGCGCAGTCCTGCAAGAGCTTCAGCAGGGTGCCGGGCCGCTGAGGGCCGAGCTGGACTGTCTCCGCAGTCGGGTCGGCCAGCCGGAACGGCACGCCTTCCTCCGCACACAGCCGGGTCATGCGGGCCGCGGCGGTCTCCCCGTTGAAGCCGTGGTCGGCGTTGTTGAACGCTGTGGACTCGCCGGTGAACACCGCCAAGTGTCCCAAGCGCATCCCGTCCAGACCTGTGCCGAATGTCGAGCGGACGTCGAGCACGCTGCCGGGCACCGCGGCGATGGTGGCGCTGGTGGATAGGCCGCCACCCCCGATGGTCACCCAGATGATGATGTACTCCACGTTGCCGCCGGTCTGGACGGCCTTGATCTGGAGTCGGTTCCAAGTGCCGGTGAAGGCCGGAGCGGTCGTCGTCTGGGTGAAGACCACGTTGTCGTCGGCGTCGAGGCCTTCGAATGTGACCTGGTTGGTGGCCACGCGCGCCCGCACGCGGCGGGCCGTGCCGCTGGTGCGCACCTCGAACAGGGTGGTCAGCGCGACCGGCATGGTGTCGAGGTTGTACACCAGCTCCACCTGCCACGAGCCGGCAGGCGCGTTGGGAACCTGCGCGACGAACGAAGCGCCGACTTCCAGGGTCGGAAGGGCGGAGGAGCCGGGCAGGGTGTCGTCCGCAGCCATGTCGAACGCGACCGGTTTGAAGGCCTTCACCCCCGGGATGGGGCTGTAGATGGTGGTGGCGTCGGTGCCCTCCTCCATGGGCCAGTAAGCGATCGGGTTGAACGACGGGATGCGCCGACGCAGGGTCGAGGCCAGGACCTTCTTGCCCTGGTTCATCCGCTCCAGGATGCCGACGGCCTCGCCCTCCACGGTGATGAGGTCACCGCGGCCGGACCAGTCGGCCGGCCAGTCGGAGAACTCGCCGACGAAACGGATCTGCCGGTTGGTGATCTCCGCGCCCCCCGACGGAGACCAGGTACGGCCCGCCGCATCGACGAAGCTCGTGGCGCCCGCAGCAGGGAGCGAGAAATCCGGGTTCGCGACGACCGTGCCGTTGATGCCGGACCGCAGCTCGAAGGCATGGGCACGGCCCACCGGGCGCTCGAAGCCGAGCTCGGTGACATCGCCGACCGTCAGCGGCGCGGTGGAGGAGAAGATGCTCGTGGTCCCGGCGTGGACGTCCGGGGTGCCCAGCATCGTCCACGGCCCGGCGATCGTCGGTGCCGTGTACCAGGTGACCGTGTGGCCGCCCGCGCCGTTGTCGACGTCGAGCGTGACCCGTACGGCCAGGCGGCCAGAGGTGGGGATCGTGAGAGCCGTGGACAGGTACTGGAGGACGTTCGTCCCGTCTGGGGACCAGCGCCACGTCAGTCGGTTGTCGATCCACATGAATAGCGCCCACGATCGCTGGTTGCCGGTGCCCGCGTACTTGCCCGCCAGCTCCCGCAGGTTGCTCGTGCCGTGCCACGGTTCGAGAGTCAGCTCGATACGGACGTCGATGTCGCTGGTGATGTCCAGCGAGGCGTGGTCGGGCGTCGAGGCCCCGCTGCCCGCGATGTCCGGCAGCCACAGGTAGCGCTCTCCGGCGAACACGGAGATCCGAGTGGGGGTGTTGAGGCCGATCTTCTCGAAGTACTCGGATCGGGGGTTCCTCGGGGAGAACAGGCCGTTCGGCGACTTGAGGATGAGGGAGCAGGAGGCCGGGTCGACCGCCTGTCCCTCTTCCTTCTGGCCGCGGGTGTGGGTGATGATGTTCCGCTTCAGCGTGTACGCGGTGACGTTGGTGAACACGTCGTCGATGCCCAACTCGGCTGTGGTGCCGAGAGGATCTTCAGGAAACGCCATCAGCCGTCTCTCCTTCCGGTGAGGGCGAACGTGGCGTCGGGGCCGCCGACCTTGCGGATGCCGCGGCGTACGCGGCCCATGAGGTAGTCGTCCTCTGCGCGGCCTGACGAGCGCAGTTCCAGCACGACGCGCTGCGATGCGGCCGCCCGGGCGCGGGAGCTCGCCGAGTCCCACGACCCCGCGGCTGGCGTCTCGACCAGGGAAGCCATCGACCGGTTGACCGCGGACCGCTGACCCTCCATGCCTCGGATGAGGCCCTGCGCGGTGTACCGGCCGACCAGCGCCATGACCCGGCTCGGGGACTTGATCCCGAGCGCGGCGCGAATCGACTTGGACATGCCCTTAGCGATCCGGAGCATGGTCTTCTCGATGTACTTCTGGTGGCTGGTCAGACCCCGCACGAGGCCTTGAGCAGCCTGGATCCCGGCCCCGTACATCGCGTCCCCGGCAGTGGTGCCCGCCTGCCCCGCAGCCTTCACCAGCGCCGACTGCTGCGAGTTGATCTGCTTGATCTGCGAGTTGTTCGCGTTGGCCAGCGCGGCGGCCGCCGACGCGCCACCCTCCACCCCGGCCTGGGCAATCTGAGCGACCAGGTCGGAGCGGACACCCTTCTTCCGAAGGGCGGCGAGGTTCTTCGCGAAGGTCTGCGCGGCCGTCGTGTCCTGCCTGAGGCCAGCGAGGATGGTCTCCGCAGTCTGCGGCCAGCCCCCGGTCTCCTGGCGCGTGATATTGGCGGAGTCGAGGATGCCCTTCCGGACATCCGCGCTCAGCTTGTCCCGCTCCTTTTGCAGGTCAGCGAGCTTCTTCTTCGCGGTCTTCAGCTGCCCGGCGATCTTCGTGTCCCAGTTCGCCAGGAACACCAGTGAGTTGGCGTCCTTGTTGATCCGCTTGAGAGCAGCGCGCTCCTTCTTCCCGGTCAGAGCGTCCTTCACGATGTCCGTCAGCTTGTACGCGGCGGACTTGACCTGCTTCGTCGACCCGGTGAGGCCGTCGACCAGGCCGCGTGCGATCCAACGCCCCTGCGCCTTGGTGACCTTCGACGGCGAGGCGATCCCGAGGGCCTTGGCGATCGGCCCCGGGATCGCACTCTTCGCCCAGCCGATCAGCTTCGAGCGGAGCCAGCCGCTCATGCCGACGACGCCGTTCCACAGCCCCGTGACGATCTCGCGACCCTTGGAGTACAGCAGATTCCGTACCGCACCGATCGCGCCCGTCACACGCCCAGGGATGCCCTTCACCCAGCCGAGGAACTGGGAGACCTTCACAGCGGCCGCCGTCTGTAGGGCGGCAAACGCGTTGGTCGCCGCCGTCCGAAGTCGCCCAGACAGGCCGGAGATCGCCGACCAGACCCGGCCCGGCAGGCCCGCGACCCAGGCGACCCACGCGGTCGCGATCTGGACCGTGCGATCCTTCACGCCCTGCCACCAGGCGCCGACCTTGTCCGGCAGCGATGCGAGCCACGCGACCGCGGCCAGGATCCCGTCCTTCGCCCACTGGACCTTCGAGACGACCCACGACCAGGACGACTCCGTCGCACCCTTGATCTCGTCCCAGTAGGTGACGATCAGGAGCACGATTCCGGCGACAGCTGCGGCGATTCCGGCGATGATCCAGAACACGGGGTTCGCGAGCATCGCGCTGTTCATCGCCCACACGCCGATCGAGGCGACCGAGAAGGCAACGCCCAACGCCGTCACAGCCGCCGCCAGGCCCAAGACCAGGCCTTTGTTCTCCCCCATGAAGGAGAAGAAGCCCTCCATCCGGGGCAGGACCTGGCCGCCGAGGAAGTCCACGAGGTTCTGCTGCATCCCCCGCTTGAAGGCCTCCAGACGGACGCCCGAGTTGTCGCGGAGACGGTTGCCCATCTCGTCGGCCTTGCCGCCGACCTGCCCGAGGGCGGCGGCCGCCTTCGACGGATCCAGGCTGAAGAGCGCCTTCTGGGTGTCCTCCGCCTTCGTCCCGAACAGAGTGAGAGCCAGGGCACTTCGCTTGGCCGGGTCCTTCACCGCGCGGAGCCGGTCGAAGAGCATGTCCAGCGCGCGCTCAGCCGACGGACCGCCCTTGGCGAACAGCTCCTGCATCTGCTTGCCGGACAGGCCGATCTCGTGGAACGCCTCGTCGACCTTCTTGCCGCCACCCTGTGTGATCAGGACCAGTTCCTTGATCGCGTCCGCGACCACGTCCGTGTCCCTCGCGCCCGCCTTCATGCCCTGCGCAAGCAGGCCTGTTGCGGTGGTTGCGTCGATGCCGACCTGGCGGAAGATCGTCGAGTACTCGTTGAACGTGTCCATCAGGTCGTCGGCCCGCGGGCCCATGACCTGGAGGCCGCGCGTGAAGACGTCGAGGGCTTCGGTACCGTCCTTGGCCAGCCCGGTCTTGATCGCCTGCCCCACGGCGTTCGCCGTCTGACCAAGATCCAAATCGAACGTGGTCGCCAAGTCGGAGACCTTCGTCGAAAGACTCTGGATCTGCGCCTCGGTCGCGCCCGTCGGCAGCAAGCCAGCGCGCATCGTCGCCGAGATGGCGTCCGCCGCACCCTGGAAGTCCTGGGTCACCGCGTCCGCGTACATCCGCCCGGCGATGTGCCCGTACTTCTGAGCCTCCGCCGGGGTCGCGCCAAGCTGAGCCGCGAGCCTCCCTGTGATCTTCCCCTGCTCCATGGCCTGCATGAGCGAGTCCATGAGGACCGCTCCCACGGCCAGACCAGCGCCGGCCGCCGCGAGCTTCATACGGTCACGGAGCCGGTCCCCGATGGACTGTGCAGCCTCGTCGGCACCGTCGGTACCGCCCTCGGTCAGGCCCTCGCCCACGCCCTCGCCCGCGCTGCGGCCCGCGGCCACGAAGCGGCCGCGCGCATTGCGGAGGCGCCCGTCCGCGCCCCTGACGATGCCTTCGCCGAGGTCCTCGCCAGCCTGCCGGCCCGCGCGCTCGGCATCGTCGCCCATGCGCTCCCCGGAGTGGCGCAGGGCCTGCTCGGCTCGGCGCAGGCCAGGGCTCATCGCCTGGTCGTCGACGGACAGGATCGCGTTGAGTTCGCCGACGGTGAGCGACACGGACGGTCACCTCCTGAACTTCTGTTTCTTGTCGGGAGGCGGTGCGAAGTGCCGGTGCAGGCGGGTCTCGCTGGAGAGCAGGCCGAAGACGCGGGCCTGGAACCAGCGCCAGCTGCGGCGCTGGAGAATGCCGTCCCCCACGTCGATCCCGTAGGTCTCGTGGAGGTCGGCCTCGATGAGCGGCCACTGCTGGAGCAGCCGCTCCCACGTCAGGTTCGAGAACCCCTTCGACGACGACGAGAGCCCGCCCTCGTACCACTCGTAGAGCCCTGTGTGCGGGTCGAGTTCGCCTCGGCCGACGCCGAGGTACCGGGCTTCGCCTGCGCTCTCCGGGCCGCCCGGTTCGCCGCTTTTCCCGGCTGCTGGCCCGTCCGCCAGTACTCCTGCGCGGTGGACTTGTCGGCGGTGATCCAGAACATCGCGGTCAGGGACACGTGCTTGAAGGGGCCCCACTTCACGCCGTCCGCCAGCAGCTGGTCGTAGGCGTCGCCGAGGCACATGCGGAACAGATCCCGCTCCTCCTCGTCGTTGAGGAGCGGGGTGTCCGGCGCCTTGCCGCCCGCGGCGAGCCGAGCAGCAAGGGTCGTGATCTTCTCGATCCGGATGCCGTCCTCGGCCGACGGGTCCTCGATCCGGTAGACGCGGACCTCCCCATCGCGGCCCTTGACGGGGAGCTCCAGGTAGTCGTCGAGGAACGCGTCGAGCGCCTCGAACTTCTCGTCAGCCACCATCAGGGGGCCAGCGGGTTGGTGATGGGCGTGAGCGCGCCGTCACCGGTGAACGTGATGTCCGTTTCCCCGAGCGCGGTGTATTCCCCGCCGGCGGGCTGCCAGTTCGGGATCGCCTTGCCCTCGTAGGCCTCCGGCAGACCGTTGCGGTTCATGTACCGCAGGTGCACCTTGTTCGCGTCCCCATACGCGAAGTGGGCCAGGCGGATGGCCTCGTGGACCGGATTGTAGATCTTGACGTCCTTGTTGGCCTTCCGGCGGATCTTGACCGTCAGCTCCCAGCTCTGGCCGGTCTTCTCGTTGGCCGACCAGCCCTCGCCGTCGTAGTCGCTGGCGTCCTCGATGTTCGGCTCGCTGGCCGGCTGGAACTCGCGGACGCCCGGGCAGAGCTGCCAGTCGGGCACCTCCGCGGTGCCCATGTTGATCTCAAGCCGCCACTCGCGTGCGAGCTCGGTCTCCTCCGTGGGGGTCGACACAGGGTCCTCCTAGTCGTTCAGACGGATCCCGGACCTGACCGTCCGGAAGTAGTAGTTGCTGGTCAGCTCCATGCGCCCCTTGGCGTCCTGACCGATCCACGCCTGGCTGTTGCGCCAGGAGATCTCCACGCGCACGCTGCGGGCGTCCCAGCTCTCACGGTTGTGCAGCACGCCGAAGACGTCGTCGGCGAGCTGGACCAGGTCGAGGACGTTCGCGCCCGCGCGGATGCGCACCTGGACGCCGGTCACCGAGTCCGTGGAGTCGTCGTCGGCGACCGGATATGGGTTCAGCGCGAGCACTCGATCCGGGCCGTCCGGCATCCGGCCGAGCACAATGCCCGTGCCACCTGCTGGCAGAGCCGCGGTCGGCGAGTAGACGCCCACGTTCTCGACCGCCAGCAGCTCGGCGACGCCCTGGAGCAGGTCAACGTCGTGGGTCTCACCGCTCACCGCAGCGCCCGCCGCATCTCGGCGGCCACCAGAGCCAAAACGACGGCCCGCTCCGCGTTGAGGCTGTTCTCCAGGTACTTGGCCTCTCGCCCGGGCGCGTGCCGGTAGTCCAGCTCCTCGTGCTGGCGCACGGCGTACGGGGTGTCGTAGCTGACCATCGCGGTCAGGCTCGGCTCGTCCACGCTCGTTGTGCCGGACCGTTGCAGCGCAGCCTCGTCCAGCGGGACCCGGTCGTTGCTCACGCCCAGGACGTGCTCGGCGCCGAGGAGTAGGCCGCGGGCGGCTGCCTGCCGCAGCTCCCGCTCGGCTGGCGCTGCGTTGAAGCGGAGGCGGAAGTTCTGCGGCACGCCGATCACCTCATTCGAGCTGGATTTCCAGGTGGTTGGGGGTGCCGAGGCGGCCGCCGTCGCGCTTCTTGGCGTTGATGACCGTGGTCTTGCGGCCGTCGGGGAGCGTCACCCGGGACAGGGCCGGAGCGGTCTTGTCGAGGTCGGCGTAGGCCGTCGAGGTGGATGTGACCTGCTCGCCGCCAGGCGTCCGCACCGCGCGTGTCTGCTCGTCGAGGAAGCACTTCACCTCGGTCGGCGGGCCGTACAGCGAACCCGTACTCGACTCACCCGTGTACGGCTCCACCGTGATCTCGTGGATGAAGTACCGGCGAGGGATACGCCGCACCATCAGCAGCCACCCGAGAACACGACCAGCCGAAGCTTGTCCGCCGGCACATTCTCAAGCGCACGCCTTACTCCGGGCGCGTAGTAATCCGGGCCCGACCGGTTCTCGCCTGCGCCGAACTGAAGCTGGACGCTGCCGATCGAGACGCCCTGAAGCGGGCCTGAGACATCGGTCTCGACGCCGACTTCACCCCAGAACTCGACTTGCGCACACACCGCCTCGGCGAACGCTGCCGCGACGACCGGATCGCTCGGCATCCCGTCCGAGTTGACGTCGTACACCGCCGCCTTCAGGAAGTCGCTGTCCAGCAGTCGCGTCGCGCGCTCCAGAAGCTCCACCGCATCCACGGGCGGGGCCTTGTGCAGGTAGTTCGCCAGCTGCGTCGTCGTCGCGTAGGACCGGACGTCCGCCATCGTCGGCGGTGCCGGCGCCACGGCCACCACCTCGTGCTGACGGCTCGCTCCGGTACCGGTCACGGTCCACGACAGTCGCCACAGGCCAGCCGCGGTGTACGTCAGGGCCGCCGTCCACGTCGTCCCGCCGTCCGCTGTACCCGTGGCAGGGTTCGAGACGGTGCCGTCGGGCGCGGCGACCGCAAGGGTGGCGCTCGTGCTGCCGTCGGCCGGACTGACGGTCAGGGTCGCTGTGACGGTGTCTCCAACGTCGGGCATCGATCAGCCTCCAGTCGTCGAGGCCGCCACCAGCTGGGGCCCGGTGGTGGACGGGGTGAGAGTGGGCCCGGCCGCCGCCGCGGTGAGCGTCTGTGCGGGGCGAGGCAGGCGGGTGACCGTGCCTGCCCGGGCGCGGGTGCGCGCGGCGCCCAGCTGGACGACATGGGCCGCGCTCAGCGGCCGCGCCGAGCTCGCCGTACGGGCGGCGCCGATCGGGAAGGCCTTCTGCCCGGCGATCGGACGGGCGGCGGCTGCTGTACGCGCTGCGCCGAGGAGGATCAGGCTTGTGGGGAGGTTGACGTTGTCGACCTCGGCGAAGTTGTCCGATCCGTCGGCGCGTGTGGACTCCATCAGCAACGACAGGTCGACGTCTGACGCCCACGCGGGCGTTGGCGAGGAGCGCAGGACGGTCCAGTTCGAGCTGTCCGGCGAGGCCTCCCACAGGAGCGTCCCGCCGGTCTCACGCAGCCTCAGCCACGCGTGCGCCGCTGGGTCGTAGGGCGGGAAGAGCGCGCCTCCGTCGGCGTAGCCGGTGCGGGAGTACAGACCCATCGCGCCCTGCGCGGTGTCGATGATGAAGCCCGCGTCGGTCCCACCCACGCTCGACAGCACGAGCAGCGACAGCGCGGCCGTCGTCACGGCGCCGTTCGCGGCTGGCGGGTAAGCACGCAGCAGAAAGTGCGATCCGGCGAGCGTGTACGTCGTCGCCGAGCGGAGCCCGGCGAATCCACCCACAGTGCATGGGATTCGTCCCCGGCCGCCCGCCGCCGTGGAGTCACCGTACGAGCCCGGCCACTTGCCCGTGTCGAGAGCGCCAGTGAAGTGGTCCTCCAGCGAGTCCAGGAGCGGCATGTTCGCCTCCCCGTCAGGCGTTGGACTCGACGCTGACGCCGTCGACGTGGACACGCGCGACGATGTCCGTGCCGTCCGGCGTGACCGCGAAGTCGTGCAGGGTAAGCGGCATGATCGCCGAGTCGGCCGAGGCCGTGTCCGGCTTGTAGCAGATGGCCAACTTCCCCACAGGGTTGCCGGTCGCGGCTGTCCACGCGATGTCATTCGCGTCGAAGTTCGCACTGTTCGTGGTGTCGTTGACCGCGACGACCACTCCCGCGAGGGCCTGGCGACCCATCGTGGTCTGCTCGTTCGCGGCCCCGGCGAGGAGGTCGGCGAGGGTGTCGTAGTCCTGGAGGACGTCGTCGGACGGGAGCCCGGTCGCCTCCAGTGGCACTGCGATCAGCGAGTCGTTCGCTGCTGGCAGGCTGGCATGGGTCAGGATCCGGCCCTTGGCCACGTTGGCCACCACGTCCGCCATGGCAGTCCTCCCCTCCTGGGCAGTGCGCGAGGGAGGCCCAGTGTCCGGGCCTCCCTCGACGCGGTCTGGATCGGCTACGCGGACGCGCCGACGATGAAGATGTCGTACGTCACCGAAGTTCCGCCTGCGCTGTTCGCGACCTTCAGCAGATCGCCTGTGCCCGCGGTAACCGCGTAGCCCACGGCGTCCGCGGCTCCTGCCATGGCGCCGACCGTGGCACCCGGGCGGACCGTCAGCGTGCCCGTCGCGTTGAGCAGCGTCGCCCACGCGTTGGAGGCCGCCGCGCCGACCACGACGTTGTTCGTGTTCGCCGCAGCAGCGCTGATGAACAGGCCCTTCACCCGCACGAAGGTGAGCGCGGCGCCGAGGGCGTCGGTGAGCACACCCGCCAGGTCCAGGTCCTCGGTCGCGCTGGCGGCGAGGGTCCGACGGGCCTGGTAGACCTTGTCCGCCTTCCCCGCGCCCGTGCCGTTGGCCAGGCTGACACTGCGGTTCAGCTGAGCGGGCACGCGAGCGGTTCCGAGTCCGGCGGTTGCCGAGAGTTCGGCCGACGCCGCCATGGCGAGCAGCGTTCCGGAGAGCGCCATCAGTTGTCACCTCCGTACTGCTCGATGAGCTGGTCCTTGGTGAGGCCGTCGATCGCGACCTCCTCGTCCGAGTCCTGCGCGCGGGCACGGGCGTACGCCTGCCAGTCGGCCTTGGGAGCGGAACGGGCCGGACGCTCAGGTGCTGCGTCCGGTCCGCTGCCGACCCCTCCTGCCACTGGCCCATCACCGGGCGCCTCTGGGCTGGGAGGCTCAGCGACAACCGGTGCGGTGGGCTCCTGTGGGCTCAGTTCGGGCGTCGCGGGCGGTGCCGGCGGCTCCATCGGAGCGGGCGGGCTAGTCGGCAGCGCCTGGGCGCTCTCCGCTTCGGGCTCCTGGAGCGTCTCCCAGTTGGGCAGCATCTCCAGGCGGGCCGATCGGTACGGATACTCGACGACGTCGCCCGTGTTGTTGTTCCGGTAGACGAACATGGTCATGGACGTCCCCATCACGGCAGGTCGTTGACGTCGGCGTCGATCGCGATGTCCGCCTGGATGACGACCGTGGTGGCGTCACCGCTGATGACGTCCAGCGCCAGGACCGCGCCCGCGGCCATGTCCCCTGCGGCGCCGGTCGGCACGGCGGAGGTGAAGGCGCTGTTGCCGGCGGTGAGGTTGGCGGCGAGGACGGCGCTGACGCCGATCTTCGCGTTGACGGCGGCCGCGGCACCGCCGGAGCGGTAGCCGTGAAGCCGTACGACGGTGCACGCGACGGGAGCGCGCCAGACGACGTGGGAGGCGGCGCCGACCGGAGCGCCGGTCAGGCGGATGGACTGGGTGATGATGCGGCGCTGGTACGCCATTGGATCTCCTGACGGGTGAGGAACTGCGTGCGAGAGGACTGGGGCGGCGTTCCGCAGGCCGTCAGCCGTCGACACCCTTGATGAGGACGGCGCGGTTGGCGTCCAGCACCTTCGTGCCGTACAGGCAGTCGATGCTGACGACGTCCTGCTTCTTGTCCATGTCGTAGCCGTAGATCACCCGCAGCCCGAACCCCTTGTAGTTCGCGATCGCCGCGTTCGGGTTGCCCTTCGGCAGGGCCAGGGGGCGGAACGCCAGCGCGAGCGCGGTCTTGTGGAAGGCGATGCCGACCTCGGTCGTGGAGATCCCGGTGCCCTGCGGCGACGGCACGGCGATGTTCTGCGTCATGTAGGGGTCGAACCCGAACACGCGGCGGCCGAGCGAGGCCTCCAGCAGGCCTTCGGTGGAGCCACGCTTGTCCGCCTCGTGGAAGGTGGGGTCGGCGACCCACTGCGCGGCGGTGATCGGTCCGGTGACGACCCTGCGCTCGGTGGTCGGGACCTTCTTGATGTCGAGGGTCATGCCGGCCTCGACGAGGACCTTCGGGTTGGACCACAGGTAGGTCGCGGGCGGGCCCGCAGCGGCGACGTCGCCGACCTCCTGCACGATGTCGTCGCGCAGTGCGAGGAGGTCGCGGTCGATCTTCTGGGCGATGGCCTCCATGGCCGGAGTGAGGAACTGCTCGTCGAAGTCCTCGATCTTCAGCGTGAGGTCTTCGGCGGTGACCGCGAAGGAAACGTCGGCCATGTGGTTCAGCTCCAGGTTCACCGAGGTCTCGGTGACGTCCTGAACCGTGATGCCGGCGCTGCGCTCGTACTCGTTGGCCGTGAAGACAGCAGGCTTGCGGATGGTCACCGCGTCGCCGATCTTCCGGGCGAACTCGTTTTCGTAGTCCCGGTGGACGAGGTTTGCCATGACGGTGGCCTCGTACAGCGTGGCCAGCGACTGCTGCGCGATGGCAGTGGGGCTGAGGATCGTGTTGGCCATGGGTTCTTACCTCCTATCCGGTCCGGCGCTTACGGCGCGCGGCACGGATTTCGTCGATGCTTTCGGGTTCGGAGGAGCCCCCGGCCCCACCGTTGAAGTCGCTGGTCGTGCGCGCGGGAGCGGTAGCGACCTTGAGCTTGGGGTTGTCGTCGACCGCCTTCTTGATGGCGGCGTTGACGGCTTTCGCGAATCCCTCGTCGGACGGGTCGAGACCTTTGATCGAGGACAGGAACGCGCGGCTGTCGGTGAGCGCATCCGGATCGGCGCCGTACTTCGACGCGCCCCGATACACAGCCAGTTCGACCGAGGTCTCCCGGTGTGCCGCCGTGGCCTTCTCCACCTGCGCCATGAGCGCGGCGGGGTCGGGAGGCGTCTCCTTGTCGTCCTTGATCATCCCGAGCGCCTTGCCCAGCTCCTTGACGACCTCGGAGCGGGCCTCGTCCGCCGCGGTCTTCTTCGCGGTCGTCCGCGCCTTCGCCGCGTCCGCGTTCGCCGACTTCAGCTCCTTCTGGAGCCTGGCGATCGTCGCGGCCGGGTCCTCGTCGGCGGGCTTCTTCACGGGCGGCTTCGGCTTGGCCTTGTCGTCCTTGCCTGCGTCGTCCTGGTCGTCGTCGCCGGTCCCGCCGGCGTCGTCGTCCTGGTCGTCGTCGGTGTCGCCGCCGTCACCGTCCCCGTCGTCGCTGGTGGATCCGGAGTCGCCTCCGTCCCCGCCGTCGGCGTACAGGTACGGGTCGAAAGGGCCGGTGGCGTAGGGGTGTGCCCAGCCAGCACCCGCCAGGGCGCGGCGGGGAAGGGTTCGATTCTGCATGTCGTGCACTCCCGGTGCGCGTGAAAGAGGAAGGCCCCGCACCCGGCGGGGCCGTACTGCGATCCGGCCCGCACCCGGCGGGCGGAAGTCTCTGGTGCCGGTCGGTGTGCCACTCGAAGGCATCCGGCGTACCTTCGAGGTATGGACACGGAAGACACTGATCGGCGGCAGCGCCGGTGTCCGCTGTGTAAGCAGCCCCTGAGCTATTCCGGCGACCTGGACACGACCGGCATGGGGCACGAGGGTCACGAACATCGACGCGGTGTCTACGAGTGCACGACAGAGGGCTGCGACAACTTCGCCAGCGTGGTGAACAACCCGATCTAACGAGCAGAGTTGATCTGTTCGCGGTGTGACTTGCGTGGTAGGCCGTTCTCGGCGACCAACTCGCGTACGCGGCCCTGATATGCGCGCACCCGCGCACGCGCAGCCGTCCGTCTCGCATCGTCCATGGCCGCAGTCTCCAGCCGCTTCCACTTCCGGATCTGCCGCTCCAGGTACCGCTGTTTCTGCGTGTCCTCGTACGTGCCGCGCGACGGCTGCGCTGCGGGTACCCGGGACACTCCGGGCAAGTAGGCGCTGATGTTGTGGCGGCAGTTGGGGTGCAGCAGGCCCGCGCCCCTGGCTTCATCCAGGGATCCGGCCACGTGCACCGTGATCGTCTCGCCGTCCTCGGTGGCGTGCTCCACCTCGATGTCCCGCGCGCCCATGTCACCGGTCCGGGTGAGGACCTTCCGCTCCCAGGGGCGGCACAGCGGGCATTCCTCGGGTGCCTGCGACACGATCACCAGGTCGATTCCGGCGGCGCCGAGCCGGTCGGAGTGGGCTTCGATCGTGGCCCGGCCGACCGCCGATCGCGTCGCCATCTCGATGTACGACCGCAGCTCCCACGACCGGCCGGCCTTGTCGATGAAGCCGGTCACGCCCCGGCCTGCGAAGGCATCGAGCGCGGCTTGCGCGGCTTGCCGTCGAGTCTGCGCTCCGAGCGCTGGTGCGGCGGCCGCCCGCGCGATGACATCCCGGTAGGTGTCCATCGTGGTCCGCAGGATGCGCAGGTACACAGGGCCGGTGTCGTTGATGACGGCGGCCGCCAGGCGGTCGACAACCGGTGCAGTCGGCAGGGCCACCGCAGCGGCGGCCGTCTGTCCCACTCCGAGGGCCCCCAACTCGGCGACAGCAGCCTGTTGGCCACGCTCGTACGCCTCGGCCAGGGCCTCGTGGATGGCGCCGTTCGCATCGAGCTGGAGCGCGGCGATGACCTCGTCGATGGCGGCCTGGAGGTTGCCGAGCGCGGCGAGCTTCAGTTCCACCCACGCGGGGCTGTCGATGTCCTTGGCGAGGGCCTGCCGGATACGGTCGATCAGCGTGCCCTCGGCCGCTTCGTACAGGTCGGCGACGGCGGCCGCGAGGTCCTCGGCGAGCGCGGGCGAAACGGGCACGGCCCACCTCCTACGGCAGCGCGCCGGTCTGCATCGGGTCCGGCACGGCCATGCCCTGCTCCTGGTGGATGCGCTCCACCTCGGCCGAGACCTGGACGTCGTTCCACTCCGGGTGGGCCATGCGGACCAGGGTGTCCGTCGAGGCAGCCTGCGCCCGCCTGAGGACCTCGGCCGTGTTCGCCAACGCCAGCGGATCCTCCTGGACCGAGTCCTCGAACTCGATCGTCGGGGGCTGAGGCGTTACCCCGGAGTGGAACACCTCCTGGTCGATCGCCAGCAGAGCGTGGATCGCGTCCTGGAGGCCCGGCCTCCAGCGGAGGATCTTCCGGCCGCGGGTGGTCATCGATCGACGCTCGCGGGACTTGACCTCGGTGGCGGTCACCGCGGCGTCCCCGCCGAGCCCGAACGTCTGGCCCGAGTAGCCGGCCGAGCGGAGGATCTGATTGACCAGGTCCTCCGCTGTGTCCCGATGCTCCTGCACCCGGATCTTGAACTGGACGGCTGTCAGCTGCTGGGTGTCGCCACCGCGGGCCAGCATGTCCAGGCCGGCGTAGATCTCCTGGTCCGGATTCCAGCTGGCGCCCTGCCCGCGGCCGTTGGACTGGAGGTATGCGTTCGGGGTGATCACGCGGCCCTTGCCGATACGGATGTCCCGCATCCAGCTCGCGTACGTCTCGTCGAGGCTGTCCATCATCGGCTCGATGCCGTCGAGGTCGGATCGGCCGAGGTCGGAGAGCTTCTCGTCCCGGCGCCATCGCCGGCTGTTCTGGTTCGGGATGTACGAAACGTCCAAGCCGTTGTAGCCGGTGGCCAAGGCGCCGTCCTCGTTGACCAGAGCGGCGTAGGCCTCGGTTGCCGGGTGGTCCTCCAGCGGTACGGCCCTGCCGAGCTTCTCCTTCGTGCCCTGGTACAGGCCGTGCAGGATGCGGCCCTTCTCGTGGCACTCCAGGTGCCGCCACACCTGGCCGTCCTCCTCGTGCACGACCTTCCAGAAGAGGACCGAGGAGAGGCGGTTCCAGGTGAAGGTGGGGATCGCGCGGTCGGCGTGCGTGGCGTGCAGCCACGGCCGGTCTGCGACGTCCAGGTCGTACACCGGGCGCAGGTAGATGCCGCCCAGCGCGGCCCCAACCTCGGCCGCGGTCTGGAGAGTGGCCAGCATGCCGTCGTCGGCCAGCATGTCGAGGCGCTTCTGGGTGGTCTCGTCGGCGGCGGTGAACTTCGGCGGCTCGGAGAACAGTAGGTCCGCGGATCCGCCGCAGAGGTCACCGGCGATCGGAACGTGCAGCTTGGTTCGACGCCCACCCGGAGCGGTCGGTGTGCCCCACCACCAGCGGGCGAACTTGCCCAGGACTCCGGTGGAGAACTGGACCGGCTTGGGGTCGGGGCCGAAGCCGCCACCGCCCGCGCCGTACAGCTGCTCCAGGCGGTCGGGGTCACCGCCCCACCAGGTGTCCCAGACGTTCATCGCTTCAAGGGCTGGCCGCAGGTGCGGCGGGGGCCAGGTGACGTTACGCGTCGGCAGCGGCATTCGGCACCCCCTCGTTTGTGCGCCAGGCGCGGAAGTTCCGTGCGTAGACCCAGCCGTACGCGACGGCGGAGACCACAAAGCCGTACTGCTGGGTGGACAGTGCGTAGACGAACCAGAGGAGTTGGGCGCCAAGGCCGATCGCCCAACCGAGAGCACGCCTCCGGCCGGCGAGGAAGAGGCCGGTCACACCGACTGCCATGAGCAGCCAGGACCACCAGGTGATCACGCGGCCACCTCCAGACGAGTCGGCAGGTAGGGGCGCCACAGGGACTCGGTTGTTCGGATGCCGTACCGCAGGGCGTCCACCGAGTGGTCGTCCTGCTTGATCGGCTTGTCCTCGCCGCGCTCTGCGGCCTCGTCGTCCCAGCTGTATCCGGGGATCTCGTCGATGAGGCCCTGCGCGGACTCGTGGATGTACAGGTCCTCTGTCGACAGCAGCGAGGACACGGTGCGGATGCCGTCGAGGACGGTGTTGTCGGCCTGAGTGACACCGAGGACCTGGTCGCGGTGCAGCTGCTCGATATACGAGCTGGCGGACGGGTCGACGACCGTCCACTCCGGGGCCACGCCGACCACGTTCGTGCCGGGCTGCGGCACCTTCGCCAGCCACGCGCGCCGCGCGCGGGAATACTCGGCGTCGGTCATCTGCTTCCGCTCGCGCCGCGAGTCGTACCGGTACTCGCTGACCACGTACAGCTTCCGGTCCGCGCCCAGGCCGAGCAGGATGTCGGCGTACGGATTGACCGTGCCGTAGTCGATCGCGTCGCACAGCCACCGGTCGATCCGAGGCAGGGTCGACACGATGTGCTTCTTCGTGTCGAAGCTCTCGTAGATCGCGCCCTCGGACTGCACCCAGTGGCCGAGGATGTACCGCCGGTACCAGAGGCCGGTGAAGTTCCGGCGCATCCGGGCCTTGTAGTCCTCGGACAGGGCGGGGTTGTCGTCCATGACGAAGTGCCAGGTGCGAACGCCCAGCTCATCAGCCCTGTTCAGCCACTCCTTCTTCGCCCAGTGGCCTGGATTGTCCGGGTTGGTCGTTGCGAAGATTAGGGCACCGGGCACGGACATGCGGTCGACCAGGCGCTTGAAGAACTCCTTCGGGAGCAGCGTTAGCTCATCCACGTACGCGCCGGCGCCCGTGAGCCCGCGGAGTCTAGCCTCGGCCTTGGCGTCGTTGGCAGTGATGACCTCGATCTGCTTGCCGAGGATCCACGCGACGCTGGAGCCGCGGGTGTAGGACACGAGCTTGGCGATCTCGGAGCCGACGATGCTCGGGTCCTGCAAGGGTCCGAAGACGTTGCGGGCCACGGTGTCGTAGGTCTTGCCGACGACGACCAGTTGCCCGCCGGAGGGGGCTGTCACGACGTACATCAGCCAGCGCAGGAGGCTGGCGATGGTCTTGCCCGAGCGGACGCTGCCCTCCCACACGTTCAACCACGCGGTGGAGTGGGCGATGCTCCGTTCCTGCTTGTCGGACAGCTTGAGTTCAGTGGTCTCCATGCCGTTCGCGGAGCCGGTCGAAGAGGTTCGTCAGCAGCGATCCGACCTCGCCGGCGCCGCCCTCCTCCTTCGGCGGGGAGAGCTTCAGCGACCGGTCCACGGCGGTGGCCACGAGGGACATATACGCCCGCTTGTCGCCGGGGGTCGGCTCAGGCGCCGTGTGGGTGCCGAAGTCGTGGTCCTTGCCGCCCCAGTCCCAGTACTCGTGCGGCTCGTTGATCTTCGCGGCCTCGGCTTCGGCGATGTCCTGGAGCTTGACGGCGAAGGCGGCGCGGCGGTCGG
Source organism: Streptomyces lincolnensis (assembly GCF_021173675.1). GTDB lineage: Bacteria > Actinomycetota > Actinomycetes > Streptomycetales > Streptomycetaceae > Streptomyces > Streptomyces lincolnensis_B. Next base: position 242,490 of record NZ_JAIHON010000006.1, read on the forward strand.
CGAGGTCGGCCTGCCGGACCTCGGTTGCCTGCCGCACCTCGGCGGCCCGAGAGAAGGACAGGCCGAGGCCCTTGGCGATCTCGCTGATCGTCCGGCCGGAGCGACCGAGGGCGGTCGCGATCTCGTTCCGGCCCTTGCCCTCTGCGTGCAGCTGGCGGACGCGCTCGCGTTCCTCGTCGGTGACCGGGTTGGCGCTGCCCATGGGTGGCCCACCCCCTGGACATGACGGAGGCCCGCGCGGTGGCGGGCCTCCTGTGGTGCGCTCGGTGGCGCGATCATGAGTTTTTGTGTCCGGGCACGCCGGACTTGCGCCCAGGATGGATCATGCCGTCCTGAAATTCAACTACGTCACGACCTCATGCATCCCAGCCCGCGTCGAGGCAGGACTGGGCGAAGGCGTCGGCGCCGATCTGCCAGGCGCCAGCCGATGCCTCGGAGCCGCGGGCGAGGGCCTTCGCGTTGTCGGCAATGCCGTTGGTGGCTGACGACTGCGCCCACTTGTTGACCTTGTCAGCGAGGTCGACGCGCGCCTGCTGGGTCTGGGCGGCCTTGTACCCGTCGGCGAAGTCGTCGCAGGCGAGCGAGGCGGCGTCGTCGAGCTTGGTCGGATCGGCCGGCTTGCTGCTGTCGCTGCTGGAGCAGGCGGTGAGCGCGCAGACGAGCGCGGCGACGGTGGCGATGGTGGTGCGGATGCGCATGGTCCCCCCTGGGGTGATGGTCACGAGGCGGCATCCTCGCGGCTGTTGTGGGGGTGACGGGTGGTTGTGGCGGTTCTGTGACGTCCGGCTTAGGTGCTGACCAGCTCGGGGTGTCGGGCGTGGCGCTTCACATCCGCCTCGACCTCGTTGCGAGCCCTGCTCTCCGCCTCGGCGTGGTCGGTGACTGCGGCCTGGATCGCGACGGCGGCGTCGCGCCAGTCCTCCCATGCCTTGTTGTACGCGGCGGTCTGGTCCTCGCTCCAGCCGCCTTCCTGGGCGGGGCGGCCGTATTCGTCCCGGAGGGCGAGGACCTGGGCGTGGGCCTGGTCGGCCGTGCGCTGTTTCTCCACGAGTTCTTCGAAGGTGTGTGCCACGGGCACGGATCCTACGTCTGGTGGGCAGGACATGACGGGCGTCAAGGCCGTCATGACGGGGCTACGGCAGCCACTCTTCCTCGGTGATCCAGCCAGGGACCGTCCGGCGGACGATGATCGGGCGGTCGCTCGTGAACCAGTGGCCGCAAACGGGCAGGCACGTCCAGATCTCGTGCGCCAGAACGTGCCACTGAACCTCACGGGCCTCGCGCCAGCAGTACGGGCAGCCGGGCAGCGGGACCGAGTCCTCGAAGCCTGGCTGCATGCGGACCTGCCACGGCTGCTCGGCAAGGTAGGCGTCACGGTCTTCGAAGGCCTGACGGAACGCCACGGCCCGGGCGGCACTGAGCGAGAGCGGATGGTCGCTCACGGCCGCCACTCCTCACGGTAACCGGGGCGGTCCGCGTAGGGCAGCGCGAGCAGGCGCAGGGTGACGCACGGGTACTGCGCGGGGAAGTGACCGCACACCTGGCAGTCCTCGATGGTGCCTCCGCCGCTGCCAGTCGACCGCTGCTGCACAGGACGGTGCAGGGCGAGAAGTTGCCGCTTGGCATCGATCTCCCTCAGCACCCGAGCCGGATCCCACTCCGCGATATGCCGGGCCACGCCCTCATCGTCCGAGGCCTTGGGATCGACGTGCGTGACCAAGCCCTCTTCCATCGCGTCCTCGACGTACCAGCGCTCGTCCTTGCCCCATGTGTCATACGGCGAAGGAGCGGCGTGCCAGGCATTCGCCTCGTCGGCCCACGACGCTGCCTGCACGATCCGTTCGTCCTCGTCGACTTGGGTGTGCAACCACTGCGCCAGTTCCATACTCATGCCTCTCCAACGAGATGGCCCGCCGCGTGTACTCGCGGCGGGCCTTGACGGTCAGCGTGGCAGGCCGTCAGCTTCGATCGACGCCGATCGCGACCTCAATCTCCTTGATCTTCCCGCTCATGGAGAGTTCGGCACGGAGCGGGTTGTCGCCAGGGACGCCGGCCTTACGCGCGTCCTCGACGAACTGTGCGAGCTCGTCGAGCGTCAGGTCCTTCGCTTCGCCGGTGGCCCGGATCGAGGTTGGCATGAGGTCAGGATGACGTACGCGGGCCGCGTCGCGGGAGGGGTTCCGCGAAGGGGCTCGGGTGGGGTCACGGGGTGGGTGGCGCGGGCGGCTTGGCCTGGGCGCGCGAGACCTCGGCGAGGAAACGAGCGATCACGTCGTCTTCCGCGCCCTTCTGCCCCGTGCCGATTCGGTGGCTGAGGTCGTGGATCGTGAAGCCGGTGTCCGTGCGCTCTACACGGAACCCCTCCCCGCTCCCCTCCCAGTCGCCGTTGTTGCTGTTGTCGTTGTCGCCTGACCTGCAACAACAACCGCTCCCGTGGGAGTGGCCAGGAAGGGAGGAGGAGGCGGCCGGGATGGACTCCTTACGTACGGCGGGCCCGTTCCCCTTCCGCGTGCGGGACGGCTTCCAGGGGATGCCCTCGGCCTCCAGGAGCTGCTTGACCGTCTTGGTGTCGGGGAGCTGGAGGTCGTCGCGGAGGGCGGTGAGGAGGACGCCCTTGTCGTCGCCGACCAACCGGTGGAGTGCGCCGACGACGTCCGGCGCGGCCTCCTGCTGCTGCTCCTGGTCCTCGTCGTCGCCGGTCTTGCCCCAGCGGGCACGGGCCTTCTGCACGCCGACGGTGCCGATGCTGCCGACGACGACGTACGCCAGCTCGGGGAACGCGACGATGGTCCGCCAGGCGGCGACGGCCCCGAGCGCTGACAACACAACGGCCGACGCCCGGCCGCCGGTCGACTCGTCCTCCTCCCCCGCGGTCTCCGCCTCGACCTCGGGCGCACCCTCCGGCTCCTTCACTGCCACAGCCCCACCACCAGGTCGCCGAGCCACGAAACGGACGGCGCGATGACGATTCCCACTGCGCCCGCGATGCTGGATGCGAGGCCGAGGCTGATCCCCGCGATGGTCTGCCGGACGAAGTCCCAGCGGAAGCCCCTGCGGCTGGACACGGCGATGATGACGACGGTGATGACGATGACCGCGGCGTGGCCACCAGGGGTAAGGGCCAGCTGGCTGGAGCGGGTGACGGCTGGTGTGCTCGCCCCGATCCCGTAGACCAGGACGATGTCGCCCACCATGTTGGTGCCCCACAGGGACCAGTCGGCGATGGCGCCGATGATGCCGCCGACGCAGAGGATGAGCAGCGCGCCGTAGGAGAGGCAGAGGACCTGGGGGGCCAGGTCCTTGAGGGCCTTGGGGGCGAACCGCTTCTTGTGGCTGACGAACCAGCGGGTGAAGTCCCAGGCGAACAAGCTGAGTCCGGCGGTGACGCCTCCGAGGGAGACGTAGCCGTAGGTCGGGAGGTCGAGGGGCGGGAGTGCCATTGCTGTCCTCAATGGAGGAGGGCCGCGGCGAGGGCGGCGAGGGCGAGGATGAAGGCGCCGGTGCCCGTGACCGGGAGGACGGCGTGCGGGGCCTGGTGGACCAGGCCGAGGAGCGCACCGCAGGCGGCGACCGCGCAGAAGACGCCGAACAAGGTGGTCACGGGCGGGCTCCTAGGCGCTCATGCCGAACGGGGCCGTCGGCAGGTCCTTGAGGTGCGGCTCGTGGCTCTCGACCTCGGTGCGAAGGGTGCCGCGGATGTAGCCGTCGGACGCGTCGCTGAGGCCCGCTCGGACGATCGCGGTGCGCATGGCCGCCGTGCCGGGGCGGGACGGCGGGACGGTGTCGTACAGGGCGCGGATCACGGCGCAGCGCGGGTCGCTGTACTGGATCGGCGCCGGAGGCTGCGCGGGTGCGGGCGCGTTCGGGGGGATCGAGCGGCGGCAGACGACCGGAAGGAGCCGCGCCCCGGTCGGGATGACGGGCGGGCGCGGGGCCGGCCTGCGCGCGGGCGGGGGCGGCGGCGGGGTGGGCGCGCTGGGCAGCGCAGGCGCGGCGGGACGCGGCTGCACCGCGGGCGTCGTGACGGGGGTCGTCACCGGACCGTCGGTGATCCTGTCGACGCTGGTCACGGCCGTCACGGGCTCGGTGACAGGGTCGAGGCTGGCGAGGCGGGCACGGACCGACTCACGCAAGGTCTTCCAGGCGTCGCCGGGGAACATCAGCCAGGCCAGGACGGGGATGTGCGGCATGCGTTCCGCGACGAGGCCGCGCGCAGCGCGCTGTTCATCGCGGACGTCGCGGCGGTGCAGCTCGAAGAGCAGCTCGACCGCGAGGCTGATGGAGGCGAGGCCGATGCCGCCGACCATGCCGCCGACCTCCAGGCCGTGCGACCAGTTGAGGACGCCGGAGACGCCGACGAACGCGAGGACGGCGAGGCGTGGGAGGCCGGCCGGGGTGCCGCGCTCGATCGCTCGCTTCGCGTACTGGGCGCAGAGGAGCCCGGCGAGGTCGAACATCAGCGAGAGTGCGTAGGCGGGGCGCTCGCCCATGCCCCAGCCCATGAGCTTGCTGCTGATGGACCAGGCGGCGGCGATGAGCATCATCGCGAGGACGATGAACCAGGCAGTTCCGACGCCGGTACCGAGGCGGCGGCCGGTGCCGATGGTTGGGGTCTTCAAGGTTGCTCCTGGGGAACGAGGGCCGCCCCCGCTGGGGGATGGCGGGGGGCGGCCCGGTCCGGTGGTCAGGCGCCGCGGCAGATCGCGAAGCCGAGGGCCGCGAAGCTGGCGACGATGGCGAGGGCGTACATGAAGCGCTCGAACACGTCGGGCTCCTCAGTTCCAGTCGGTCTCGCACGACTTGTTGCGCGCGAAGCGGTCGCGCTGACGGTCCTTCTCCTCCCAGGCTTCGGCCTTGGCGGCGACGCCCGGGATGGACCGGCGGTGGCCGGCGCGGTTCTGGGCGGAGAGGTCCTCGGCGAGCTGGCGGTCGTAACCGGGGGCGAGGCTGCGGATGATGTCGCGGAGGCCCATCAGTAGCCACCGCCCGTCTGCATGCCGTGGACGCGGTCCTCGCGGGAGAGCTGGTTGCTGCGGCGCTGGGTGTTCCTGTAGTCGACGGCGGCCCGAGCATGGAGCAGGGGCGCGGGGACGTTGGCGTCCTCGGCGACGGGGGTGGGCTGCTCGGGGGGTTGATCGGTACCGTGGTGCACGGTCGTTTCTCCTGATCGCTCGGGTGATCTGGCCCCCCGGCCCATATGGAGCGGCAACTCCGGGCCGGGGTTTTTGTTGTTGCGCAAGGCCGGAGGAGGCCCTCCGCGCCGTTGTGTAGGTAAACTACACTTGTGTAGGCTACCTATACAAGACGGCACGAGAAATCCGCCTCCCCACTCCCGGAGAGGGACGGATATGGACGACCAGTCGGAGGAGGTGCGGCGCGTGCGTGAAGCCATTGCCGCCGTGGCGGTAGAGGCGGCGCCAGCGGAGCGGGCCCGGCGGCTGGACGAGGCCATGGAAGCTGCCCGATTGGAGTGGCGGCGGCGCCGGAGGGAGGCGATGCAGGAGATGAAGGACGGCGGTATGACGCTCCGGGAGATCGCCAAGGAGTTGGGGATCAGCTTCGGCAGGGTCCGACAGATCCTTGCCGACGACCCCGACGCGACGCCGTCAGAGGAATGAGAGATGACCGGGCGGTGTGAGAGACCGCCCGGCCATGCAGCAGCCCGATCCCAGCGATAGGGAGGCGCTCCCTTGAGCGTACAGACCGCAGCGCACCCGCAACTCGTCCCCATCTCGGTGCGGCCGCCGACTCCGTCAGAGCCGCAACTGGCAGCCGTCTACCGGCTCTACGGCGCGGATGGCGAGCTGTTGTATATCGGCAGCACCGACTACCCGCCGATCCGCTGGTCTCAGCACCGGACCTCGAAGGCGTGGTGGACGGACGTCGCCGCCTACTCCATCACCTGGTGGCCTGACCGGATGCAGGCGTTTACGGAGGAGTACAAGGCGATTCACGCTGAGAACCCTTGGCACAACAGGCTGCGGCGTTCTCCAGCGGTCCCGGCTGCTGGGTCTCGGGTATCCGAGTCTCTGGTGCAGCGAGTGTTCGACGCCCTTGACGACGTGGAGCGCATCGACGACCCGGAGGCGCGGTCGCGTGCTCAGGCGCAGATCACGGCGGAGACCCGGACTCGCGCTGCGAAGTGGGCTGCGGAGCGGGGCGAGCTGGCTCGTCGGATGGACGCCGAGGGCGAGTCGCTGCGCGGGATCGCGCGGCGCCTAGGGATCAAGCCCGCCACCGTCCAGGATCTGCTGCGCGGGTACAAGGGCTCGGGGAAGGACCGGCCATCGGCGGGCGAGCGCGAGGCTGGCGAGTGACCGAGAGCCCTATCGATCACGGGGGGCGTCGGAATGCGGTGCCAGGCATTCGGGATGATCCTGGAGCCATGGCCGGGCCGATACGCGTGATCGTGCACCCGCCGTCCACGACGGGCGGTCGGCGGGTGCGTGTGGACGGCGAGATCCTCGGCCTGGCGCACGGCCTGGTCGACGTCGCCGAGTTCCTCCGCCGGGCTGGCCTGGAGGTGGACCCGGCGGACGTAGCCCAGGTGCAGTGGATCGACTGGCGTGGCGGCGGCCCAGGAGAATGGGGCGGTCTCAATGCCGAGACGTCCTGAGTGCGGGCCTCAAGACCGACGCAATGTGCCGTACGTCACGCGCGGTGCGGGCCTGCGGAGCGGTGACCCGACCAGGCCGTTGCGAGACTCGCGACATGCATTTACGCCAAGTAACCGCGTGCCCCTGTCCAGCCGCCTTCACGTCCTTCCGTCGGCGAAGGAAGGACGGCCTGGCGTGGCAAATCTTCACCTGCCAGAAGCATCGCCGGATCAACGATTGGTCGGTCCCGGGCAATCTGCGACGTCTCGAAGTCGGCGAGGGCGAGTACCAGTGCGGAACGGTGCACGACTTCCGGCCCATGGGCGAGATCATCGTGTCGCACGTGCGCGGCTGGATGGGTGGAGAGTGCAGTTTGGGCGACAGCCCCGGAATTCCCGACGACGACTGGCGCGGTCAACTCCGGAACGTGCGTGTGCACTTGGCCTACATCGAGCATCGGAGGTTGCTCGCGATCGTCGACAGGGCTCTGCGTATCGCTGAGACTGGCGAACTGAACGACGTAGTGGCGCTGTTGGCGGAGGCCGAGGCTGACGGCGCACGGCGGCGAGGGCTATGAGGCGAGTGCCGGCGGCCGATGTGGGGTCGGGCCCGGCCCCGAAGGGCCGGGCGTCGTGACGCCCGTCAGGAACCGTCAACGGGGGTGCTCAGCTCCAGAGGCGGGAGCGTGGGCGTGGTGACGATGGCGTAGGCCTCGGCGAGGTCGCGGAGGGCAGCTGCGCCCTCGCGCGGGATCTGCGTCCTGGCGTTGTCCGTCTGCTTGCGGATCGCGTCGATCAGCTCGGCCTTCGCCAGGTCCTCGGGACGCGCGGTGATGATCTTCTCAGACATGGTGTTCCTCTCGGGGTTGGCCCTGCCCGGGCGCGGGCGGGGAAGTCGTCAGGCAGCAGCGGTGCCGGTCCAGGTGCGGCCGCAGCTTCGGCAGCGGACTGCCGGGTCCTGGCCGTCGCCGCCCTCGATGCGTAGGACCCCGCGGCAGTGCGGGCACGGCCGCTCCAGGACCTGCGTCTTCCGCGTCATCTCCAGGGCCATGTCGACCTGCTTGGCGGCCCATCGGGCGACCGAAGCGATGGCGTCCTGGTGGAGCGGGCGAAGCTTCTCGAAGGGGCCGGGAGCTCCGTCATGACGGGCCAGGAGCCATGCGGCCGCGTACGGCGCGGTACGGCGGCGGGGGTCGGTGTAGCTCCACCGTCGTTCGTCGTGCTCGTCCTTGACGATCAGCGTGCGCAGGGCGAGGGCGACGTCGTCTCCGGGGCCGGCCACGCGCACGCGGCTGGGGGTGGGGTCGCGCTGGACGTGGCTGGCGAGGATGTCGGCGGCGTCGACCAGGCGCTGGTCGAGGTCGGTCATGGTGTCGAGGATCGCGATGCGGAGCGGGGCCGCGGTGGCACCGATCTGGTCGGGTGAGCGTTCCAGGGCGCGGAGCTCCACGGCCTGGTCGTCGGCCTTGAGGTGTTCGTGGAGGCGGGCGATGCCCATGACGGGGGGCCAGGTGTCGGCCTGGCTGGTCCCGAGGGCGGTCTGGAGGTCGGTCCAGTGGTTGATGACGTGGTGGAGGTGGTTGGCGGTGGTCATCGTGACTCCAGTTGTTCGCGGGTACGGTGATCACTGCCGGGGGCGCGCTGGTCTGGCGAGACGTGAAGCGCGCCCCTTCCGCATGTCAACGGCTCTGCTGCTGGAGCTCGTGGGCAACTTGGCCGAGCAGCGTGGAGTTTCGGTGCTGGTGCCAGCGGGGGCAACGAATGACCTTGATCCGGCCGATCCCTCGGAGCTTGTCGAGCCTGTCCGCATAGACGACGTCTCGGTCCCGCTCAGAGAGGCCAGACGCGGCACACCACTCGCGGAACTCGGCACGGTCCTGGGCGAGGACCACGAGGATCGTGCGCTCTGATCGCATGGTCAGATCCCGCTTCGGCGTGAGTTCGGCGAGGGCCTGGTCCCAGTTGGTGAAGCGGACGGCCCGGTCGTCGAGGTACGCGGTCGCGGCCAGCTTCCGGTTCGTCACCAGCAGTTCGCCGCGCACGTTCCAGAACGGGCCGGTGTGCTGGAGCTGGCAGGTGAAGCCACCGTGGGCGGTGAGCCACATGGCGACCTGGACGGGGTCCCGGGTGGTGTGGATGAACACGGCGTCCTGGTCGAGGAGGGCGCGGAGGCCGTCGAGGGCGCCGGGCAGGGGCGGGTCGTAGATCGTCCCGTCCGCCCAGCCGCGGCTGTAGGTGTGGATCACACCGTCGAAGTCGACTGCGATCGTCACGGGTCAGTCCTCCTTCGTGGTGGTCTGCTCGGCGCCGTCGAGAGCGGCGATCGCGCGTACGGCCTCCCGATACCGGCGGGCCTTCGCCACAGCCTCGTCGTCCCACCCGTGACGCTGCTGCATCTCCTCCATCGCCCCATGCGTGCAGGAGTCGTCGTGCTCGGTCTGCTCGCAGTCCCAGCCGCAGAGGACAGCCCACAGCCAGGCGTCGACGCGGTACTCGCCCCAGTCGCGGGAACTGGTGGCGAGGAGGGTGTGCAGTCCTTCGAGCATGGGGGCGAGGGTGCGCGCGTGGTTGAGGGTGGCGTGGGGGTCGCCGGTGACGCCCGTCACGACGGGGCTGACGGGGCCGTGGATGGCGGCCCGGAGCTCGGCCAGGCGTCGGTCCCACTCGCGGGCGATGGGCGTGCCGAGCTTCGGCGGGCCGGCCTTTACCCACTGCTCGTAGAGGTCGAGGACGCGCTGCACCGTGGTCGTGCCGATCGGGCACTCGGGGTGCGGGTGGACCTCCTCGCCCTGCTCCTCGTAGCAGAACCCGCAGGACAGGAGTCGGCGTGGCTGGGGCGGGAGCTTGCCGTCGAGGTATGCCTGGCCGATCGCGGCCGACATCTTCTGGACGATCGCCTCCATCGAGCCCTCGGCCGTACCGCCGTCGATGACCTCCAGCGCGGCACCAAGGCCGGAGAGCATGCCGGCGAAGAACATCTGGGCGGGCATGGGCGAGGTCGCGGTCTGGTGCTTGGCCTCGTCGATGAGGGCCTTGATGTGCGTGCGGGCGCGGCGGTCGACCGTGCGGCTGGGGGTCGGGCGGCTCATCCCTGGGCTCCTTGACGGTCGAGGTCGGTGATGATCGCCTGGCAGACCGCGGCGATCTGCACGACCTCCTCGCGGAACTTCGCGAGGTCGGTCTCGGCGCCGGCCTCGTACGCCTCCTCCAGGAGGATCGTCATCCAGCACCGCTGGGCGGGGTCGTCGTTGGTCTTCCTCAGACCGTCGGCGAGGTCCTCGAAGAGGACGACGGAGTGCAGGCCGCGGAGGATCGGGTGATGCTGGTCGCCGAACTTCTCCAGCTGGCGCTGCCGTTCGGTGTCCACGGCCTCGGCGAAGTCCCGCATGCCGGGTGTGGTGAAGAGGGCGGGGTAGCTCACAGGCTGCTCCTGGTGGCGTGGTCGGCGGTGAGGTCGGCGGTGATCCGGTGGAACAGGTCGGTGCACTTCCGACGGTCGTGCGCTGCACCCCCGCTGTGGCGGGCGAGCGCGCAGCACGGATCCAACGGAGCAGGGCACTCGCCGAGTACGTGTCGCTCCTCCCAGGCCTCCTCGGCGACCTGCCGGTGGTGGGCGGCGTAGTACCGGTTCGAGCACCAGGCGAGGACGGCGGCCGCGTACAGGCCGGGCAGGGCGAGCCAGAGGTTCACCAGGGAGGCGGCGTACAGGCCGGCGGCCGTCGAGGCGAGCGCGACCAGGGCCAGGGCGCGGGCGGTGCGTCGGTTCGCGGTCACGGCTTCCTCCGAGCAGCACGGTGGACGTGGAACGCGAGGACAGCCCCGGCGGTCAGGTAGAGCAGCGGGCAGGCGGCCCCGACGACGGTGGCGATCATCTGGACTCCTGGCGGAGACGGGCGTAGCGGCGGGCACGGACCGGGCCGACCGCCCAGGACGGGCGCGGCCGGCGAAGGACGCGGACGAGCGCGCGGGCGCCGGGCGGCGCGCCCTCGCCCTGGTGGCAGCAGAGCAGCGCGGCCACGGGGATGACCATCGCGAGGTAGGCGATGACGCCCGTCATGACGACGCCCCGGTCCGCTGCTGCGCCTGCTCGGCTGTCGCTGCCAGCGCAGTCCTCAACTCGGGCAGTCGGTCACTCGGGACGCGGACGCGGACCGTCGCGGCTGCCTCGCCGACGACCGGCCGTCGAGTCACCTCGACCACGGTCTCGACGCCCGGCCGGACGATCAGCCTGTCGCCGGTGTGGTCCATGGTCTCGTACCTGGTCCCGGCGGCCAGGTGCTTGCGGAGCGTGGCCACTTGATCAAGCCGAAGCCACACGCTGGTGACGGTGACGGTACGGCCGGCGAGGTTCTCAGCCTCCAACCAGACGTACCGGCGGCCGCTCAGGTCGGCGGCCGAGCGCAGCGTCAGCCGGTGGGCCAGGGAGGTGTAGCTGTAGGGCTGCTCCAATTTGAGAGTCACGACTGCTGCGCCCCGCCCTGCTGCGCCTCGGCGGCCATGACGCGGTCGATGGCTGCCAGGGTGTCGCGGGCCTGGTCGATGGCGCCCACGCGGACAGACGCCGCGATGGTCATCTCGCACAAGCGGCGGACCTCGGCGAGCGCGGCGGCGACCCGGTCAGCGTCGGCGACTGGTGCGGTGGTTGCCACGTTGGGGTCGGCGACCAGGCGCAGCAGCTCGTCGGCGGCTCGGGTCACGCCTTCGGCTGTGCGCAGTCCAGCGTCGTCGTAGACCTGGTGAAACAGGGTGGTGCGCAGGTGCCGGGCGGCGATGGCGAGTACGGCGGCCCGGATCTCGGCGCGCTCCTGTGCCCTGTGCTCGCGCACCTTCCTCTCCAGCGGGGCCAGGAGCGCGGCGATCCGAGCAGCGGACTGCTCCTCCAGGGTCGCGAGCTGCTTCGTTGGGGAGGCGATGTCGGCGGTGCTTTCGCCGTCGGCCAGGCCGAGGCAGTGCAGCCCGGTCTCGTCGTCCTCGTCGTAGTCGTGGGGGTCGTGGTGTTCGGGGCGCGGGCAAAGGCGAAGGCGGGAGAGGGGGCTGGTGTCACGGATGCCGTCGCGCTCGCGCGCCTCTTCGGCGTCTACGGCTGCGGTCAGGCGGACGAGCGCCGAGGCGGTCTCGTCGGGGAGGTTGTCGGCGACGTGGGCGAGGAGGGCGTCGAGCGCCTCGGGGCGGTCGTCCATGGACATGGGTGCTCCGTTGGTGGTGAGTGGTTGGCTGTAGTGCTGGTCAGAGGGCCTGTTCCAGCGGCGTGCACCACACGACGGTGTGTTCGGTGTGGTGTTGCGTGCAGTTCCAGCTGGGGCGCGGGTGGGCGAGTGTGTGGGCCCAGACCCAGCAGGTGCCGCGGGGGCAGGCGTACGTCGGGCCCCACCAGGCGCTGGCCATGTACCGGGCGCAGGCATCGCAGCAAGGTCCGGAGTGGGCGCGGTGGAAGGCCTTGCGGTACGCGTTGGCCATCAACCCGGCGGGATGGAGGCCGAGGAGGTTCTGGACGGCGCAGACGCGGGTGGTGGCGGGCTTGTTGCCGCACCATTCGCAGGTGCGGGGCGTCTCGGGGTTCAGAGCGGTGAGGTCGAAGAGGGTCAGGGCGGCTGATCGCACGGCTGCTCCTGGGTTGTGGGACGGCGGGGCGCCGGCCGCCCGCATTGCCCGCGGGCGGCCGGGCCCGTCAGACGTGCCGGAAGGTGATCTCGGCGAGCTCGGCGCGGGCTTCGGCGAGGGTCTTGCGGCCGTTGGCGAGGTCGGCGATGAGGCCGGCGGCGTGGTACTCGCCCTCGTCAGTCGCGTCCGTGAGGCGTACGGCGATCTCGGAGATCAGCTCGAAGACGTCGCCGTCCGCGTCGCCGGACTCCACGAACTCCTCGTCCTGGTCGTCGTCGGAGCACCGCTCGCAGCGCTCGGCGACGGTGCAGGTGCACGGAGTCTCGTCGCCTTCGTCCTCGTATCCGGCGACCGTCCAACGCTCGGTGGCCGGGTCCCAGATGACCGACCAGGCGTTGTGGTCGGTGAGGGTGCCGTCGAGGTCGATGCCGACCGGCATCCCGGCGGCGTGTGCGGCGTTGAGGGCGTTGGCGATGTCCACCCAGCGCTCGCGCTCGGTGCGCGGTACGACCGCAGTGTCGGCCTCGCCCGGGCTGACGGGTTGTGACGGGGCGTCACCGGGCTCACTATCGAGGGGCTCCAGCAGCGCGTAGGCGGCCTCCCGGTCACCGAGGAGGTACTCGATCGCGTAGTCCCCGAGCAGCTCCCGGCGCAGCCATCCGCGCTGCTCCGCGATGAAGCCCTTGTCGTCCCAGGCGCCGTCGCCGATGTGCGACGACGTACCGGTCTGGTCCGCCCGGTCGAGGCGGGAGGCCGGGAAGCCGTACTCCAGCGCGGTCTCCCGGGACCAGACGCCGGCAGGCATCTCGCAGACGTTGGACCAGCCAACGTACTGGTCTCGGTCACGGTCAGGCTTGACGATCAGGCAACGCAGGCGCGGGTCGTGGCTGGCCTTCTCCTCGGCGAGCTCGGCCTTCGTCGTCGCCAGCTCGCGGTGGGCGTCCTCCAGGGCGATGGCGGTTTCGATGTACAGGCCCATGGCGTGTTGGGCCCGGCCTTCCACGGTGACCTCGTACGGCTGGCGGCGGGTGGCGGCGTCGTGGACGTCGCGGGCCCAGCGGGCGTCGCCAAGCGCGGTGTGGGCGACGTCCTTCGAGGGCGGCTCGACGCCGATGGCGCGGGACATGGGGTGAGTGGGCCAGGGCAGTGGTCCGAGGGCCTGGGTGCCGAGCTTGGCGGCGGCGAGCTGGACGATGTCGTACGGCCGGTAGTGCCACTGAGCGCGGCCTCGGCCGACGAGGCGCCGGAGGTGGCGGTCGTCGAAGGCAGGGTTCGAGCCGACGAGGACGGCGCCGCGCAGGACGTTGACGATGGCGGTGACGGCCTCGGCCCGGGTCATCGGCGCAACGTGTCCGCTCTCGTCGGCGGTCCACGCGGCCTCGACGCCGGGCGGGACGGCGAACCGCTCCTCGTAGCGGCCGACCTTCAGTGCCTCGGGGTCGGCGTGGGCGAGGTTGGGGCGGATCTGCCAGACGTACTCGGTGTCCGTGGGCTGGCCGTCCTCGAACTCGCGGAGGATGACGGCGACTTCCCACGCGTGGCCGATGCTGGCGTCGAGGTGGGTGGTCTCGCAGTCCACGAAGGCGATGGGCAGGGTCATGTGCTGGCCTTTCTGAGCGTGCCGGGCTCGGGCAAGCCCTTGATGGCGTTCGGGGTGTGGTCGGGGCAGCGGCGGCCGATGAGGAAGAGGCGCACGCGGTCGGTGGACCGGCAGTGGCGTTGCTCGGCACCGATCCAGTGCGCGCACGCCCCGGCCTCGACGGGCTCAGGCACTCCGCGGTTGCGGCCCGGGGGCCGTCGTGACGGCCGTCAGCGCCCCGTCAGCGACGACATCGAGCGCCAGGAGGCGGACGTGGTTCCGGATCCGCTCACCCCGCTGCTCCGAACCGTGCCCGTCCCACTGGGCCCGCGGGTCCGTCACGTCGACCGCGGGCACGTGCCGGAACAGGTCGGCGTCGCGCGCCGCGATGGGCCAGGACAGCTGCCAGCCGCCAGCCTCGACGTATAGGTCCTGCGACCCCTCAGGGGCATGCGACGGGGCGATCACCGCGGTCGCCGGATGAAGGGCAGCGATCCAGGCGAGGAGCTGCGCGACCTCGCGCTGCGCGTCGTCCCACTCTTGGGCGAACTCGTCAGCGTGGCTCTTCCAGCGCGCGGCCTCCTCGCGGGCGAGGTGGAGGTCTTCGGCCTGACGGACGCTGGCGGCGAGGGCGTCACCGAGGTTCGGGAGGCAGGAGGCGGTGCTGCGCGGGGGCGTCATGACGGGCGTCGGCCTGCGGAACAGGCGCGCGAACCAGGGGCGAACCGGTTCCGGTTCCTGGTTCCTGTCGGGGTGGTTGATCATGGACATGCTCCGGTGTGGTGGCCGGAGGTGGGTCCCTGCGTGGGGTCCCTGTCCTCTGTGGGTGGGCTACTGCTGTGCGGCGATCTGGTCGAGGAAGCGGGCGCGGACGAGGTTGTGGCGGGCGTCGGCGAGGGCGTTGTGGAGTCCGTCGGCTTGCTGTGGGAGGTCGATCGGGCGGAGGCCGAGGCGCTTGGCCTCGGTGACGAGGTCGTCGGACTGCATGGGGATGCCGCGCGGCAGGTTGATCATGGGGCCCCAGAGTTGGGCGAGGGCGACGTGGTCGTACGCCGAGTAGTAGGCCCAGAGCTGGGGGTCGGGGGTGGTGAGGATGAAGTCCTCGACGAGGTTGGCGATCTGGGCGCGGGGTCGGACGTCGGGGTGGTCCAGGTCGAGCCTGTCGATGCCGCGGTAGCCGGGCTGGTTCTTCCGGATCGGCAGGGACGACCAGACGTTCTCCATCAGCCAGGGGTTTTGGCGTACGGCGGTCTGGTTGAACTCGCTGCTGACGGCGTACAGCTCGCGTCCGTCTTCGCGGACCATGCCGATGCTGATGAGGTCGATGGTCTTGCCGTCGTCGATGAATTCGGTGTCGTAGAAGATCCGCATCAGGTGTCCTGTCGTGGTGGTGGGAGTGCGTCGAGGCTGTCGCCGATGTCGTGGGCGAGTTGGCGCCAGCGGGTGGCGAGTTCGGGTGCGGTGGTCTCGCGGGCTTGGGCAGCGACGAGGAGGGCTTCGACGAGTTCGGTGGCGTCTCGGGTGCCTCCGGGGAGGCGGAGGAGGGCGGCCATCAGTAGTTCTCCGGGGCGACGGGTGGCGGTGCCGGCGAGGGTGTCGGTACGGCGTCGCTGGTGGTGTGGCAGCTGAGGAGGAGTACGGCGGCGGCTGCGGTGCTGATGAGGGCGTGGAGGGCGCGCATCAGAAGGGCGGCTCGTTGCCGCTGGGGCCGGTGTTCCAGGGGTCGTCCTGCGGGGGCGGGCCCTGGCGGTACTGCTGCTGTGCTTGCTGGCCTTGGGGGTGCTGCTGGGCGGTCTGGCGTTGTCCGCCTTGGCCGTTCTGCTGGCTGGCGGCGTCCTTCGAGACCTTCGCCACGGCGTAGGCAAGGTTGGGGGCGATGGAGCGGATGAGGAGGGCCGGCCGCTCGTACTTCTGGCCGTCCTTCTCCCAGCGCTCGGTGCGGAGTTCGCCGGTGACGAGGACCTCCATGCCCTTGGCGAGGGACTCGGTGGCGTTCTCGGCGAAGCGCTCCCAGACAGTGCCGCGGACGAAGAAGGTGTCGCCGTCCTCCCACTGTTGGGTCTGCTGGTTGAGGCGGCGGGAGTTGAAGGCGAGCGCGATGGACGCGACGGCTTTCCCGGCCTGGGTGAAGCGGAGTTCGGGGTCGGCGGTGAGGCGGCCGACGCCGGTCAGGGTGGGGAGCAAGGTCAGTTCTCCTTGGTGGTGTGCTTCGTGGTGGTGCGGTGGATGGCTTCCATCCACTCACCCCAGTCCTCGCCGTCGTATCCGCGGCTGTCGGGGTCGCCGGCCAGGGGCTGGGCGAGGACGTGGGCGGCGACCTGGGCGAGCCTGGCGTGGACGTCGGCGCGGGCGATGAGTGCGGCCTGCTGCTCGGGCCACCGGGGGAGGCCCTCGCGTGTGACGGGGCTGCCGGTGATGCTGGTGAACGAGGCTTCGGAGAGGAGCCGTTCGGCTTCGCGGTAGTGCTGAGGTCCGTTCACCGGATCAGTTCTCCTTCGTGGTCTGGTGGTCCGCGATCTCCTGGAGGCGGGCCATGAGGTTGGGGATTTCGGCGAGCGGGACGCTGGAGCCGTTGGGGTCGGTCCGGAACATCACGCCGGGGCCGAGGTTGGGGATGTCGGCGGTGGTGATCAGGAGCCGGTCGCCGTCGACGTCGGTGTGGTGGTACCGGGGCGGCTGGGGGTTGTGGACGACGACGATCTCCGTGACGACGGGGTCGGTCACTCGGGCTCCTCGGGGAGTTGGGGCTGGATGGGGATGGAGGTCTGGTCGGGGTGGACGGTGGGCGTCATGACGGGCTTGACGGGCGTCAGCGCGGGTCGCGGGCGGGGCACTGGCTTCGGGATGAGGCCGCGTCTCTCTCCGCAGACAGGTCCGTAGCCGCGGGCCCGGGACTCTGGCGTCCGGAGCTGCTTCGGGCAGAACCGGCACTTCATTGGCGCTTCTTTCGGCGGTGGGCGTCGAGGCTGGTTACTCCGACGGGGAGGGCGAGCTGCTCGGTTCGGGCGGGGCAGGTGGCGACGTGCGGCATGTGGAGCCGCTCCCAGCCGGTGAGGGGGAGCTCGTCCGAGGGCCGGCGGGATCGGACGGCGCCGGTGCCGTCCCGCCACACTGCGGTGTTGCCTGCAGGGTTCGGGTTGGGGTCGACGGCGAGGCGCTTCCCGGCCTCGGTGGTGGTCCAGAGGACGGGGCGGCGGCATTCTCTGCACGGGATGGGTCGCTTCATGGCGTGGTGGTGGTCGGGGTGTTGGCCGCGAGGACGCGGGCCTGGTGGACGTTGGGGGTGAGGGTGCAGGGCTCGCTGGCGGGGGCCTGGCAGATGCGCTCAGGGCACCGGGTTGACATGACCCTGATCCATTCGATGGCGCGGGCGCTGTGCACGTCCTTGCGCCGGTCGACGCTGCCGCGCTGGTTCGTGCAGAGGGCACCCGGGCCCGCCTTGCACCAGGTGCACTGGATGGCCATCGCGGCGAACCGGTACGGCCGACGGCGCTGCTGGGGAAGGCCCGTCATGACGCCTTTACCTCCGGCTCCTGGTCCTCGTTGCGAACTGCGAGGGCGGCGGCGGACGCGGCCTTGATTCGGGCCTCGGCCGCGTCGAGGTCGAGCAGCGGGAGTCCGGCGGCTTCGCGCTGGGTGTCCTCCAGGCGGACGGGGTGCACGTCCTTGCGGCGCTGTCCGTTGGTCGTGCAGCTGGCGCCGGGGGCGGCGCCGCAGCGTCGGCAGCCTCGGCCGCGAGGGTCCTTGGAGGTGTCGCGGTCGGCGGGCATCTTGCCGATGGCAGCTCGGACGGCGGCTGCACGGCCCTCGTACGGGCCATGATCGGCACCTGGGGGCAGTGCGGGGCGATCTCCGGCCCCGAGGGAGGCACGGATGCTGCTGGGGCCTGTGAGGCCGTCTCCAGCGGCTCGGATGATCTCTCGGATCGCGGCGGCCGACTCGGCGCCGGTCTCCAGCGGGTTGCCGTCGTAGACGATGTTCGCCAGCGCGATGCGCTCGGCACGGCGGGCCTTGATCTCGGCGATGATCTCGGCCGGTGCGACGAAGGCCTGGCGGGAGGCGACGGTGACGACCGCGGCGCGGGCCTCGTCGAGGCTGTACGGGGCGAGGATGTCACCCCAGACGTCGGGGGTGTGCTCGTTGAAGCGCTGCTGAGGGCACAGTTGGTGGACGTAGGCGCAGAGGGCCGTGGCCTCCTGGCTGTTCATGGGGTGCCTCCTTCGGCTGCTGCTGCGGCGGCTTCGTCGCGGGCCTTGGCGCGGGCCATGGCGCGGTCGAAGAGGTCGGTGCCGGTCGTGGGGTCGTAGCCCGGGCCGGCGGACTGGCGGGGCGCCGCGGAGGAGTTCATGACCTCGTTGACGACGCTGGCGAGCGTCGAGGGGTGGAGGCCCTTCGTCATCCAGGTCGCGATGCCGCGGCGGATCCAGTCGGGGTGGATGCGGTCCTCGTCGAGGAGGATCCGGATCTCCTTGGAGAGGTGGCCGATGACGCGGGAAGGCGGGCGCTCGGTGCAGCGCTCCAGCCACTCGCCGACGATTGTCTGTGCGGTGATCGGGGCGTCGGAGTCGGCGGCCAGAGCGTCGTCGACTGGCTCTCCCTTGAGGACCTCGTCTTGTGCGTCTCCTGTGTCACCGGGGGTTGGTGTGGCGGTGGCACCGGAAGCGTCGGCGGGACCTGCGAGCGGTTGCTGGTGGTTCTCTGACGGTTGACTGGTGGTTAGGGGGGCGCTGAGTGCGTGACGTTCGGACGCAGAGTGCGTGACGTCACGCATTGGGAGTGCGTGACTCACGGACTCTGAGTGCGTGACACCCCTCTCTGTCACGTCGTCTGAGTGCGTGACAGTCACGGACTCTCCGTGCGTGACCGTCACGGGCTCCGAGTGCGTGACCCGCTTCGCCCGGGCCCGCCGCTGACGCTCCGCGGCCTGCTTCTTCGCGTCCTCAGCCTCGGCCTCCAGCTCGGCCCAGTCGAACTCCGGCCGCCGCAGGTGCATCTGGAGCTTCCACTTGGTCCGGCCGTTGACCGTGCCCTGCTTCCGGATCAGACCACCGGCCTCCAGGCGACGGAGAGCACGTTGGACGGTCCGCTCGTCGTACCCGGTCCGGTACTGGATCCGCAGGTTCGAGGGGTGCGCGTTGGAGCCGTCGGGGCGGGCGTGCTCGCCGAGGACCTGGAGGACGTGCCGCGCCGTGCTATCGGGCCGATTCTTCTCGGTCCGCAGCATCGGGGCGTCGTCCATCGCCCAGGAGACAGCCTCGGTGCTCACGCGCTCCTCATTCGATAGGTGGAGTAGTGGCCGGGGGCCCGGCAGCCGGTCTCATCCGCTGGGCCCCCGGGGGCTCAGCGGGCGGCGGGAACCTTCGTCGACCCGGTGTGCCGCCAACTGGCGGCACACCGGGTGTTCGCCTCCCGGCATGCCGAGTCGATCGGCTCCTTCTTCCGTACGTGCCGGTCGTACGCAGCCTTCGTGCCGCAGGGCGCGAGCGGGCGCCCGCCCTTGGGCTTCTCCGCCTCCGGCTCGTTGGCGGCCGGGGCCGTGGGGCGGCGGGAGGCGGCGACCTTCGCGCGCTGTGCTCCCGTGAGGCCGGCCACGATGCCGACGCGGAGGCTGGCGGCCGTGTGCGACTCACGAGCGAGGATCGCCTCCAGGCACTCCTCGCGGACCGGGCACTCCTCCAGGCAGATCTCTTTGGCCCGGCGCCAGGTCCTCTTGGAGAACCAGAGCTCCGGATCCTCGCTGCGGCAGAGGGCTTTCAGCTCCCACTCTCGATCCATGACGGGTCCTCCGTACGGTCGGTCAAGATCAAACGAAACTGGGCTGGTGGCGGGTACGTGACGGGGCGTCGCGACGGCCGTCACGAGGCCGCCGCGGAGACGGTCGGAGCGCCCTTGTACGTGCCGTGTTCTCGGTAGTGGCGGTCCCCGGCGTTCTTCGCCTCCCGGCACGGCGGGCACAAAGGCTCCTTCCGCCGGCTGTGCCGTCGGGCGCCCTGGTACGTGCCGCACTGAGCCGGAGGCGCGGCGGACTGGCGCTGCGCCTTCTCCTGCCTCCACTCGGCCTGTGTACGAACTCGGCTCAACGCCTCACACAGGGGCGTGTCGTCGGCCGGGAACCAGATCCGGAGGGTCCGGTAGTCGATGCCGAGGCGCCGCGAGATCAGCGCGCGATCAGTACCGCGCTGGAGCAGGGTGTCCGCCGCGAAGGCGGTCTCGGGGCCGGTGAGCTTCCAGTCGCCTGTGCGGAGGCCGTTGACCGCCAGTTCAATGGCGAGCAGATCGAGCAGCATGAGGCCGTCGGCGGTCGCCAGCCACACGGTGGGCACGGCGAGGTTCGTAACCCGAATCCAGTCCCGCTGGCGGCCGGGAACGGCCGCGGGAAAGGTACTGAGAGTCCCATCGGTGCGGGTCACGAACTCACCGCCTCGAACAAGCTCATCTGCTCGGCCGCGGAGCGATCGGCGGACCGCACGATCTGGTCGGCCAGCCAGAGGGCCACCAGCAGGGCGCAGATCAGTTCCTTCTGCCTCTCGCCCAGCCAGAACCGGTGCTCCGAGCCCCAACCGTGTGTGCTCTTGCCACAGTTGATGCACATCCGCTCCGTACCGCTGACGTCGGCCTCGGTGTCGCGGATCTCGTAGAGGACGTGCTCAGCGCGTTGTCCGCAGCGCCAGCAGCGCATCGTCCGGGCCCTCGCCCGCCCGGTCCACTCGACCACGCTCATTCGCTCACCGCCGTGACGGTGGACACCCAGGCGAGGGCGGTGTCGTCGAGCTGCTCGCGCGCCCGGGTCACCGCCACGTACGCCAGGCGGGCCTCCTCGCGCGGCAGGACCACCAGGCCGGTCTTCTGGTGCGGCTTCGGCGCGCGGAAGTCCGCGTGGATACGGACCGCCGGCCACTCGCGGCCCTTCGACCGGTGCGCGGTCGACACGACCAGCTCGGCCTGCTGCTCCGAGCACAGTCCGTCGGCTGCCGAAACGATCCGCTCGGGCCCGTGCTCATCGATGAGCTTCACCAGGACCTCAAGGGAGCCGTCCTCTTCGGCGGCGTACTGGCGGACGTCGTCCCAGGAGGCGAAGCCCATCAGCTCCGGGTGGTCGGTCGGCTTGCCGCCCTGGAGGGCTTCGGCGGCCCAGGCGAGCTGCTTGATGGCGCTGCCCCCGCCGACGAGGGCGACCTTCCGGCCCTCACCGAGGGCGTGCATCACGATGCCCATGGCGCCCGCGTTCGTACGACAGAGGATCGCGTCCGGGGCGTCGAGCGAGCCGATGGTGGACTCGGCGGCCTCCCAGCCGGTGAGGCGGAGCGGCGCATCGATCAGGCGCAGCCACTGGTTGGCGCGGGCGGCGATCGCCGGGCCGAACCGGAACGACTGGCTCAACGTCAGCTCGGGGCAGCCGAGTTCGTCCACGAACTTGGCCAGGGCGTCGTTGGCGCCGCGCCAGCTGTAGATCTGCTGGGCGGAGTCGCCGACGGCGATGCGCTGGGCGTGCTCCTGGGCGAGGAGGACGGCGGAGAGGACGTCGTTGGTGTCCTGCGCCTCGTCGAGGAGGACCACGTCCGTGGGGATGGTCGGCCGGCTGAGGGCCCACATCTTCAGGTAGTGGTCGTGGCTGAGGTTGAGGACGCTGTCGTCGTTCTTCAGGTCCTCCCACGCGGCCCGGGCCACGGGCAGGATCAGCTTGACGACTTCGCCGCGGTTCTTCTTCAGGCCGTCGAAGTGGGGGACGTGCTTCTGGATGATCTCGGCGTCGGCGCTGTGGCAGAACCGGGTGACGGTGTCCAGCGCCATCCGCATGATGATCTTCGAGGTCATGGCCTTCATGCCGCCGAGGTCCGTGAGGATCGTAGGGGTCGCGCCGATGATGCCGAGGATCGAGCGGACGTCGATGGCCTGCGCGGCCTGGTGCGCGGTCTGGCGCGGCCGCTGGAGACGGGCGCCGTACTTCGGGTCGAAGGCGAGGCCGTGGCCGGTCTTGCAGACGACCGTGCCGGGGAAGGATCGGCGGGCGTCGGCGGCGATCGCGCTGTTGTAGGCGACGTACGTCATCCGGCGCCGCCGGTCGGACCGGGCGATCATCTTGAGGGTCGAGGACTTGCCGCAGCCTGCGCCGGCCTGGAGGACCAGGTCCAGCCCGTCGCCGTACGCGTCGATCGCTTCGGTCTGCTCTGGGGTGGGGTTCACCACTGGGGTGCACCTCCTCTCTGGAAGGTGCGGGCCCGCCCCGCATGGGGTCGGGGCGGGCCCGCGGTCAGTGGTGAATCAGGCGGACGTGAGGGCTTCGTTCTCCAGGCCCTGGACCATCTCGGCGAAGTCGGCGGCCGCGGTCTCCCCGCGCTCACCGAAGTTCGTGAGCGTGTCGAGCAGGGTCTGTGCCTCGTCCTTGGTCAGGTCGTTCGCCGAGCCGATCTGGCGGCCGATGATCAGCGAGGTCGCGTGGAGCCGTGCGGCTCGCGAGTCCTTGTGGCCGAGGCCGACCTTCGTGAAGCAGGCGTGCATCATCCGCATCTGCGGCGCGGTGACGGGGGCCGGGCTCTGCTCCTGCTCGGCGGCGCGCCTGTGGTCGACCTCGGCGAGGACGGCGGCCTCTTGCTCTGCGGGCGTCTCGGGGCGCTCGGTAGTCGGGGCGCTGTCCTGGTTGTGCCCGGCAGGCGGCGTTGACGGGGTCGTGACGCCCGTCGTGACGGGCTTGACGGCCTGCCCGTACTCCTTGATGACGTCCCCGAGCTTCGCGGGCTCCCCGGTCTTCGGGTGCAGCAGATCAGCACCGAGGAGACGCCGGCTGTTGGCCTGACCGTGCAGCTCCAGCGCCCGGTCATACGTCAGACCCTCGCGGACCAGTTCGTCCACGATGACCTGGACGGGGTCCACGCCCTGGCCGAGCTGCTCCAGGATCGCCTCGGCGAATTCCTCGCCGGGGTGGTGGACGCAGGCGCCGTCCAGGGCGGTGTACCGGGTCTTGGTGACGGTGCCCGCGCCCTGCACCATGTCGATCACGACATCGACTTCGTACTCGGCGCCTTCACGCTGGACCGTTTTGACACCCAGCTTCGTCACCTTGCCGCCGGACAGCTCGTAATCGTTCTTCGTCCGCATGGTGACGATCACGTGGCCAGGGAAGCCAAGCAAGACGTCCAGCATGTCCTGCTCCAGCTTGTTGACCGGGTCCCAGGCGGAGAACTTCCCGCCGCTGATCTTCCGGCCCTCTTCCTCGACGCGGGCGAGGAGACCGCCCTTGCCCGCCCAGAAGTGCGACCAGCTGTCGATGATGAGGACGGCGAGCCGGGCCTCCTCGGCGGCCTTGACCGCGGCGATCAGGTTCTCCGGGGAGCAGAACGCCATCGGCAGGTGCACGAACTCGTGCGCCTCGATGTCGGGCCGACCGGGGACGGGGGCGTACTTGAGGGCGGAGCCACGCTCCGTGTCGACGACGCCGATTGGGCCGCCCTTGGCGAAGCCCTCAGCCATGCGGAGGGCGGTCTTGGTCTTGCCGGAGCCGCCAGGGCCTTGGAGGGCGACGCGGGCCCGGGCGGTCTCGCGGGTCGCCGGGGCGAAGGTGAAGGTGGTCATGTCGTGCTCCGGTTGTCGCGCGGGTTCGGGATGACGGGGCGGAGAGGAGCCGCGGCGAGGCGGCGGACGGCGTTCACGACGCGCATCGAGGCGCTGTACGCGCGCTGCTTCTTCCGGAAAGCCGCGTCGCTGTCGGTCGCGGCCCGGCGGAACTTGCCGTCGAGCTGCTGCTCCACGGCGGCCGCGAGCTCGGTGCCGGTCTCCTTGCGGAGCTCGGCGAGCAACTGCGCAGCCTCGCCCGGGCGGAGGGCCCGGCCGGAGGTGAGGGCCTGGTAGACCCGGCTGTAGGCGCTCACTCGGCGGCCTCCGGGTCGTACTTGGAGGCGATCTCCAGGGCGGTCACGACGTAGCCGGTCGGGCCCTCGGCGTCGTCGACCGTGGCGACCAGCTCGGCGACGCCGTCCTCCTCGTCCTCGATCCAGTCGAAGGCTGCGGTGGGGAGGTCGCGGCGAGCGTGGTCCTCAGCGTGCTTCCGGGCCTCGATCTGCGTCGTGTACTGGCCGAGGGGAACCGAGTCCCACTGGGCGCAGTAGATGACGAGCGCGGGCGCCTCGGCCTGGTCCTCGTTGCGGAGGACCTGGGTGGGGGCGAAGGTGCGCGTCAGCCGGTCCGACCCCGGACGGAAGAAGTCGACGGGAGTGGCGTCGGCCGCCGTGCGGCTGCACTTCTCCAGCGTCTCCTCCTGGAGCGGCTTGCTGCCGGCCGGAACCGGCAGGGCCCCGAGCTCACACACGGCCGTCTCGACGTCCTGGATCGGCTCGCCGACGTAGCGGGCGTCCACGCGGGCGCCGTACTCCGTCAGCTCCTGCCGGGCCTCGAACGCTCCCGCAGGGGCGTACACGGACGGCCGACCGGCCCTCTTGAGAGCTCCGCGGATCGACCGCACGACGGCACTCGCGGACTCGCTGGAGCTGTACTCACCGACCTCCTGCCACTGGCCAGGGTTGGCACGGCAGACGGAGGCGACCATGACGTGGTCGACGTTCCTGCGCCTCATGCCGACACACCGCCCTCGGGCAGCACGTCGCCGTGCCCGTCGAGGTACTCGAAGCCCTGGTAGTAGATGCGCACGCCAGACTGGCTGCTGCTGACCTCGTGAAGCCGGTACGGACGGCCAGTTTTGGCGAACACCCGGTCGTTGCTGACCTCGACCTTGGCACCGCGCAACGCCCTCGCGAGCTCCTGCGCGATCTCCACGACCTGGCCGGTCTGCGAATTCCAGGCCGAATCCACACGGATGTGGCCGTCGTGCTGGAGCTGCCAGTCGATCGGGAGCTGGCCCAGGCGCGGGCGCTTCGCGATCAGCATCTGCACAACCGCGGCCTGAACGGGAATCTGGTTCTTCATGCGGTCTCACCACCCGTCATGACGGGCGTGACCTGCTGTGACGGGGTCCCCGTGACGGGCGTCACCGGACCGGCGTGCTGAACGATGCTCGCCAGCGTGCAACGCTCCGGTCGGCCGTCCACCGACAGCAGCGGCATGCCGTCCGCCGTCCGAACGCCCTGGTAGAACCACACGTCACCGCGGGCGTCCTGCTGCGGGAGCGCCAGGTCGTAGACGATGCCCTCGAACTCGAACGGGGCCTTGGCGATCTCCTTCGCGTGCGCCCGGGCCTGCGGCAGGTCGTACGCCACGACACCGACACGGACGCCGTCACGGTGACCGTCACCGGCAACCATGTACGGCAGAGCCGTCTCCTTGTCGTGCTGGATCCCGAAGTACCTGCGCCACTCGCCCCACTGGGACTGGTTCACGATGTGCAGGGAGACGAGGATCCGGTCACCGTCCAGCTGGATGTTCTGAACCGAGGGGTGTTCGCCGATGTGCCGCTGGATGACGGCGGCGACCCGGCGGGCCCGCTCGCAGGACTCATCCCAGACGAGGGCCTGCTGCTCCAGGTCGGTCAACTCCGGCTGCTGCTCCTGGTGCTCGCGTGCCTCGTCGTCAGCGGACTTGCGCTTCAGCACCATGCCGAATGTGCGCTCAGGGTCGACCAGCATGCCGACGCCGTCGAGGGCGTGGGCGATGGCGGCCGCCGGGTCACTGCCGCTGGAGGCCAGCGCTGTACGGATCACGCGGACGGCGTGGGGGAGGTTCTTGTTCACGCCGCGACCCCCTCGGCAGCGAGGGCGCGACGCACATTGGCGCGCAAGTTGTTCTTCGCCCGGTCCGTGAGGGTCTTCACCGCGCCGGACCCGCGGCCGAGCCGGGCCGACGCCTCCGCCAGCGGCAGCTCCTCCAGGAACCGCAGCCGGAGGCACTCCTGCTGCGACGGGAGCAACGACTCCATCGCGGCCTGTACGGTCGCGGCCGCATCGCCGGCCTCCAGGCGACGCAGGGTGGTCTCCTCCGCAGACTCGACCGTGCCCGTCAGCGACTCCAGCCACGGTGTCCGGTCATCAGCGCCCGCGACGGGCGGCGTCAGCACCTCCAGGCGGGTGCGGGCGGCCTTGCAGTGATCCGCGTGGATGTTGCGGGCAATGACGGTCAACCAGGCGCCGAAGCCACCCGAGCCCGGCCGGTCGACGAAGCTGTCGAGGTTCCGGAGCGCGCGGATGAACGTCTCGCTCGTCAGGTCCTCGGCCAGGTGCCGGTTGCCCGTCCGGAAGACGAGGAAGCGGTACACCTCGGGCTGGTGGTCGTTGTAGAGGGTGGCGAAGGCGTCGCGGTCACCCGCGGCGGCCTGGACCACCAGGGCGGCCGTGAAGCCTCCCGTGGGGTTGATCTTGGCGTTAGCCTGTGCAGACACCAGATCTCCTTTGACGTAGGGGTTTTCGGTGTGGGGGTCGTCCCGGGTCGCATCCGGGGCGGCCCCGTTGGCGTTCAGCCGACGGGCTGTCGCTGCATGCCGGCGAGGACGGCGTGCGGGTCGAAGCGGCGAGAGCTGCCGACGTAGATCAGGCCGGGCCAGATCTCGTCCCGCTCTCGTGCGTCGGTGATCTGCTTGTCGATCCAGCTCATGGACTTCCGCAGGAACGTCGCGAGCTCCCGCTGGTCCATCAGCCGCTCTGGCAGTGCCGACTTTCGGCGTTCCGGAATCTTGGATCCGCCTGTGGATGTAGATTCCGTGGGCGTGAAAACGGAGCTCGCGAAGAGGGTGGCGATCTCCCTGTCGAGGGCGGCGGCGATCAGCTCTGCGGCACGGTCGCTGCATTCCTCGCGGGCGCTCTTGCCGCCGCCCACGATGAAGCCGACGTACGAGCCCGAGATGCCCTTGCCCTCGGGGTCGACTTCCTTCGTCTTGGCGGCGAGGCGCGGGATGTCCAGCTCAGCCGCCTTCATGGCGGCCCGCAGCGGGGCACCTTTGTCCAGTCGTCGCATGGTGAACCTCCGGCGCATGGCCGAATAGGAGTGCTGTGCGGATCTTGCTGACCTGCACGTTCTACAGTCTGCATGTAGATGTGGATCGAGTCAAGAGGGGTGTCTAGGGGTGTTGAAGACGCCGGACAGGGGCGCATGGGGGTCGTGTAGATGCCCCGGCGTACCGTCAAATACAGGTCATGGCTCTTCGATCTACTTGCACATGTAGATGCCGATGCCCGATCCTTCTCCTGTGACTAACCACCAGCCCGACCCTGGAGCGAGCGACGCCGAGGCCCCCGCCCGCGACGGCGAGGATCTGGCGGCACTCCTGGAGCGCCTCCTCGAAGAGGTGCCCGGCAGAACACAGAAGGAACTGGCCACCGAGGCTGGCGTCTCCTATCAAACGCTGAATGCCTGGGTGAGGCGCACTCGCGGCACTTCGCGTATTGACCCGGACACGCTGCGATCGCTGGCCAGGGTATTCAGCAAATGGGGTATCGAAGTCAGCGTGCGGCAGTTCTTCGACGCCGCCGGGCGGCCAGTGGCCGGCCCCGCTGACGAGGAGCGGGAGGCGCACCTGCTCCGGGTCTACCGGCAACTCCCCGAGGACAAGCAGCGATTGCTTGTAGAAGACGCCCAGGTCATGCTCCGGATTGCGTCTGCCTCGTGAGAAATACTTAGGGTTGCCTAAGTCTTTCTGTTATGTTTTGCGCAGGTTAAATGCCCGATTTTAGGAGGCTATTTACCGGTCCGGCTGAGGCGAAAACAAACTCCCCGGATCGCATAATTGCACCTACACAGCATCTACACACACAGGTACGATCAGTGACCCGCTGTTCTCCCGGAGCGGATGATTCCTGTCATTGCGCATACCTGGGGGACACCTGTGTGCATCCGCATCACCGCCGTGGACGATCAGCTCCCGAAGATCGCCATCTGGGACCCGAACGAGGTCAGCATCCTCGTATCCAGGGGCACCCACCCCCACGACCTGATCAGAGAACTCCACGCGATCCTCGCGATCGACCTCGGCGCACCCGACCTCCCCGGCGCCGGCCTTCACTGCATCTGCGGGACCCCGATCACGCTCCCTGACGAGCTCGCCGCGGTCCCCGCCGTGACCGGCCCATCGAGTCTCTGATCAGGAGCACGCCCCGATGGTGCGCAAGAAGGCCCTGCCCAGGGCCACCAACAACCCACGCCCTGTCCCGTCCATGCGCTGTGGCTGCCCAACCTGCCTGAAGCGGAAGCCCGGCGCCCGGCCGCCAACCGATGAGCACGTCGGCTCCTGGGAAGCCCGCTACTTCGACCCGTCCGGCAAAGAGCGCAGCAAGGCGAAGCCGACGTACGAGGCTGCCGTCGAGTTCCTTGAGCAGACCCGCACCGAGATGCGGCAGCGGACATGGATCGACCCCGCCCGTGGCGAGATCACTCTCGCCGCCTGGTGGAAGCTGTGGTGGCCGACCCAGACCAAGGGTGAGATGCGGATCGAGCACTGGACGCAGTCCCAGCTACGGGACGAGGCGATGTGGCGCATCCACATCGCGCCCACCTTCGCCGGCGTCCGGCTGTACGAGATGGAGTGGCGAGAGACTCAGCTCTGGGTCAACGCGCTGCACGACGAGAACGGCGGCCCGCTCGCCGCCAGCTCGGTGACGAAGTGCTTCCAGGTGCTCGACAAGATGCTGGAGGACGCCCGCCGCGACCGGCGGATCCCGTTCAACCCAGCTGAAGGTGTCCGGCTGCCCACGATCAAGAAGAAGCACCCGGAGGACCGGCGGCCGCCGACATACGCTCAGCTCTGGATGATCCGGCAGAAGCTGCCCGACTACTTCCACGCGCTGCTGATTGTGGCGCAGGAGACGGGCCTGCGTTTCCAGGAGCTGGCAGGCCTGCGTTGGCACTGCGTCGACTTCGAGGGCCGGCGGATCCACGTCCGCGAGGTCCTGGTGGAGCCGCGGGGAAAGATCAAGCGGAAGGCGTACCCGAAGTCGGACGCCGGTCTGCGCACCGTGCCGCTCACCGGCCTGGCGGCCCGGGTGCTCCGGGACCTGTGGGCGGAGGAGAGCGAGGACGGCAATCCCAGCCGGAAGGTGTCCGACCCGAAGGACGGGTTGCGAGAAGACGAGCTGGTCTTCCACGGCCGCAACAAGGTCCGTCGGGGTAGCAAGGCAAACGGCGGCGAGGGCGAGCCGTATCGCGCGCCTCTGCGGCGGTCCGCCTTCTGGCGCGTGTGGACCAAGGCCATCGACGATGCGAAGGTCGCGCGGAAGACCGTCCGGACCGTCACCGTGCAGAAGGTGGACGAGCTGACCGGGCGGGCGCGAGCGGAGAAGGTGGAGAGGGTCGATTGGTGGCCCGACTTCCACGACACCCGGCATGCCTTCGCCTCACGGCTGCACGACCGCGGGGTACCGGAGGTCATCACTCAGGAGATCCTCGGGCACGAGCGCGCGGGCGAGGTGACGTGGATCTACACGCATGCGGCTGCGGACTACGCGGGTCAGGTGCTGGCGGCGCTGGAGGAGGGCAAGCCCGGAGCGCTGAAGCGGAAGTCTGGCCGCCGCTTGAGGTCGGTGTCTGCGGCGTGAGCGATCCCGGAGGTATCCCGGGATTCTCCCGGGAGGTTCATGGGGCGCACAGGGGCGGGGCGGATCTGCGTTGGGTAGAAGATTGTAGATCCCTGGTGTCATCGCAGGTCAAGTGACCTGCGGAGATCGTCTACTTAGGGCTGAATCCTGATAAGGATGAGGCCACAGGTTCAAATCCTGTTAGCCCCACAAAAGCAGGTACAGGAGAGCGGGTGTTCCCCAAGCGGGGGGCGCCCGCTTTCGTCATGTATCAGGGGGCGGCCGGTGCCGCGTCTGCGTGTGTGTCTGCGGCTGCGGCTGCGGCTGCGTCTGCCTCTGCCTCTGCCTCTGTGGTGCAGGGTGTGTCGGTCGCGGCTGTGTCCTCAGCCTCTGCGTCCGTGGTGGGGCGGTGGCGGCAGCTGGGGGTCTTGCCGTGGGCCTCCGCGCGGATGCGCTGCTTCATCGTGGGCGGCAGGGATCTGTCGTGGGACCACCTCTCGTAGAGCTCGGACCAGGCGGACGGCTCCGGGGCCGTCGCCGCCGCGCTGCTGTTGCGGGTCGTCTCGGTCTGGGGTACCGCCGCGGCGGCGGTCGTGGTGATGAGGCCGAGCGTCGTGCAGAGCGCGAGGAAGGCGGTGAAGAGCGCCGTCCACAGGTTCATGACCTTGTTCCGGGCCATGGTTCCCTCACTTTCGGGTTGGGCGATTTGCGTACTTTCCTCATGATGTGTATGGAGGCTGCGAAGTGGTGGACCGACGCCCATGGCGCGTCGATCTTCAGATGAACACCACCCGGATGGGTGCAAGGAGGTCGAAAAGGCGGGATGAGGGAGAAGGAGGGGCAAAAGGTCACCCGCCGTGAGGGTGTGATCACCCTCTGATCGGAGCGCCGCCGTCCGCTTCTACTGCGGTGATCCGGGCGGGAGTTGAGCCCCGACGCAGGTCACCGATCGGTCTCGGTCGGTGTGTATAGTCGGGCGCCAGAGGTCCCCTACGTCAAGGAAAGACGAGGTCGCGCGGTGAAGAAGCTTCTCCTGGTCGCACTGGCCGCCATCGGCGGGCTCCTCGTGTACCGCCAGATCCAGGCGGATCGCGCCGAGCAGGATCTGTGGACGGAGGCGACTGACTCCGTGCCCACGGGTTCGTGAGTACCGAGATTCGGTTCTGAGCAGACCCCGGCCGCCTCGCGGTCGGGGTTTTGTGTTGCCCGGGGCCGGGACCGGGACTGGAACCGGGGCCGGGATCTGGCCCGGGTTTCGGGCGCTCGTACGGAACGCAGGGATGGCGCGTGGCTCGGCGGGGCAGGATGGGCCACGGTCGCACGGTCCTGGCAACGACGAGTGGGGTGGCGCGTGATGGGCGGGCGCGTGGTGGGGCGGCGTCGGCGTACGGCGTGGTGGCGGGGCGCGACATGGTGCGGCCGTAGTGGTGGCCTCGGCAGTGGTCGTGGCGGTGATCGTGGGCTGGGGCTGGGGCTGGGGCTGGGGCTGGGGCTGGGGCTGGGGCTGGGGCTGAGGCTGAGGCTGAGGCTGAGGGCGGGGCGGAGCCGGGGGCGGGCGTCCGTGGCCCTGCGTGTGGCACGTGTGGCCGTCGTGAGTGCTGTGGTCATGGGGACGTCGGCGGCGCTGCCCGGAGCGGGTGCGTGGGCGGTCGGGCCGCCGAGCCCCTACGCGTTCGCCGCGGACGCCCCGTCGGTGGAGGGCTCCACGAGCACGGCGGACGCCGAGCGCCTGGCGCCGGGGACGACGTACCGCAGCTCCCTGCCCGTCGAGGGCGCGTTCTCCTACCGTCTCGACCTGGACGCCACGTCGACCGCCTACGTCGCTGTGACGGCCGTTCCGCCGCCCGGTACGACGGTCGCCGCCACCGAGGGCATGCGGGTGTCCGTCCAGGACGGCAACAGCCACTCCTGCTCCATCGACACCGTCAGCATCGGCGCGGACCGCAGGCCCCGTCCCCTGACGGCCCTGGGCACCCGTGACGCGTCACGCGCCGGAACGCGGTGCCAGGAGGCCGGTGCGTACTACCTCGTCGTCGAACGCATCCACAAGGAGGAGTCCGCGCCGGACGCCTGGGATCTGGAGATCGCCACGGTGTCCGAGCCGCGCCTCGACCGGGCCGGCGAGACGAACGCCCCCGAGGTCTGGGACTCCGCCTCACCCGAACCCGTGACGGGCGAGGTCCGACGCCGCGCGGGCGGCCTGGGTTTCGCCACGGCGACCTCCGTCGGGCAGGGCGCCTGGCGTGACGACATCCTGCCGGGGGAGACGCTCTTCTACGCCGTCCCCGTCGACTGGGGGCAGCAGCTCCACGCCACCGCCGAACTGAGCAGCTCCGGCGGGGGCGACGGTGTCGTGGCCAGAGCGCTGACCCTGTCCCTCTACAACCCGGTGCGCGGCTACGTCGACGGCGGCGGCGTCCTCTACGACGGCAGCCAGCGGGAGGCCGGCCTGCGCGCGTTGCCTCCGGTCGCCTATCCCAACCGCAATGCTGTGGCCGACCGGGTGAGCGGGATGCGGTTCGCCGGTGCCTACTACCTCGCCGTGCATCTCTCGGAGCAGGTCGCCGACAAGTTCGGCGACGGGCCGTTCGGGATGACGCTGCGGGTCGGGGTCTCGGGGGCGCCGAAGGACGGTCCCGGGTATGTGGGGGAGTCCGAGCCGCGTGGGGTTTTCGCGGTGACGGGGAGTGGCGGGGAGACGGTTGCCGGGGGCGACGCGGTCGGCGGGGGCGGAGGGGACGGGGGCGGAGCCGTGGGGGGCGGTGACACCTCGATGAAGCTGCTTGCGGTGGGTGGGATCGGGGGCGGGACTGTGTTGTTGGCGGTGCTTGGGGTGTGGGTGGGGGTGGGGCGTCGGAGGGTTGGGGTCGGCGGGTAGGGGGGGGCATGGGGGGCGTCTGCCGTGCCTTCGCCGTGCTTTTGCGGTGTTTTCAGAGCTGGGTCAGGGCCCAGAAACCCACGGCGTAGCAGGCGAGCGCCAGCAGCAGGATCGGGATCGCGACCTTGGCCGGCGGGCCGGAGCGACGGCGTGCGGCTCGGCGGGCGCGGTGGCGCGGCTGAGAAATCGGCTGCGCGGGAGGTGGAACCCGGGGGGCCTGAGCGGTGTACGAAAGAGTAGAGGGTTCGTTGCTCCGATGCGGTGCTGCGGTCGGGGGATGAGCCGGGTAGAGGGGGGCGACCGAGCGGGGGGAGGACAGCGCATGCGTCAGGTCGTGCGGGGCGAAGTGGGGGGACTGGCGCGGCGGTCCCTGGTGGGGGCGTGGCTGGCCTTCTGCCTGTGGTGGCGTCTGCGGGGGCTGGGTCTGCGGGAACTGCGTCTGTGCCCGGGGCGTGGAGCCGGTGGCCTGTGGGGGCGGCAGGTGGAAGCTACCCGTGTCCGACATGCTGTTCGGCTGCGAGGGCGTGGACGGCTCCGTGCCGTGCGGCGGGGGGAGCGGTCCGCTGGGGCTGTGGGGTGGGGAGCTGGGAGTGGCTCCTACGCCGTCAGCGGGGGACGGGGTGGAGCGACCGGCGTCAGCGGGGGACGGGGTGGAGCGACCGGCGTCGGAGTGGTCGGCGTGGCCGGCCGCAGGGGCCGCGAGGTCCGAGACCGGGTGGGTGGACGGAGGGACCGAGCCGGGCGGGGAGGTCTCGGCGGCCCGGCCGGGCGTGCCCGGCGCAGGGGCCATGCCCTCGCCCGCACTGCCCCAGCCGCCCACTCCGCTTCCCCAGCCGCCCGCACTCCCCTCGTTTGTGCCGGCACCGGCCCTGGAGCCGGCGTCGGATCCGTGGCCGGAACCGGTCCTGGAGCCCGTGTTGGTTCCGTGGCCCGCACTGGTCCCGAAGGCCGCGTCGGTTCCGTAGCCGACACCAGCCCCGGAGCTCATATGGGCGCCGTGGCCCCCACCGGCCCCGTAACTCGAATCGTCCCCGGGGCCCGCGCCATCCCCGGGGCCCGCGCCATCCCCGGGGCCCGCGCCGCCTCCGGGGCCCGCGCCGTTCCTGGAGCCGGCGCCGTTCCCGAAGCCGACGCCGTTCCCGAAGCCGACGCCGTTCCTAGAGCCCGCGTCACCCGCGTCACCGAACCCGCCACCGTCGCCCGCGTCGCTGTCGTCACTCCCGCCCCGCCCGTCGCCCCCACGGTCCGACCCACCCCGACGCTCCGACCCACCACCGTCCCCCAGACCGCCCCCGCCCCAGCCGTCCCCCTCGACCCCACTGCTCGACCGGCTTCCGCCGACCGTGCCGGCCCCTCCCCCCGTGCGGGAGTTCTTGGTCGTCGTCTCCACTCCGGGGGCCCGCTGGAGAGGGCCGTCGGGGGCGAATCCGGGGGGCAGGGGGCCGAGTTGGTCGAAGATCTCTATGAGTTCGTCGTCGGGGCCGGGCTCGGGCAGGAGTTCCACGGCGGCCGCGAGGGCCTTGCGGGCGCCCGTGGCGGTGCGGAAGCGGGCCTGGGGGTCCGGCTGGAGCAGAGAGGCCACGACCTGCCACAGCGGCTCGGGTATGCCCTTGGGCGCGCTCGGAGTGCCATGGGCCGCGAAGTACTGGACGAGTGCCTTGGTGTCCGGCTTGGCGCCCTCCAACAGATACAGGGCGACCAGACCCACGGCGAACAGATCCGCGGTGAAGTCCGGTTCGGCGCCCAGCATCTGTTCGGGCGCGATGTAACCCGGCGTCCCGACCACGAGGTTGGTGTCGGTCAGGCGGGGCTCGCCCAGCCGCATGGCGATGCCGAAGTCGGACAGCCGCAGCCGCGGACGCGCGGTACCGGTGGCTTCGAGCAGCAGGTTGGCGGGCTTGACGTCACGGTGCACCACGCCTTCCGCGTGCACCGCGGCGAGGCCCGCCAGGAGCTGGTCGAGCAGGGTGCAGACGAAGCCCGGGGGCAGCGGACCGTAGTCGTTGACCAGGTGGACCAGGGAGCCGCCGGCGACCAGGTCCATGGTGAACAGGACCTGGTCGTCGTCGGCCGCCCAGCTGGCGGGGGCCAGCACATGGGGGTGGTCGATACGCAGCGCCTGCTCACGAACGAACCGCAACAGCGCGTGCGCGTCCCGCTGTTGGAGGACCTTGGCGGCCACGTACCGGCGGCGTCGGTGGTCCCAGGCACGCCAGACGGCGCCGACCCCTCCACGTCCGATCGGGTCGACCAGTTCGTACCGTCCGGCGAAGACCTCACCCATGGCTGTGCGTTGCCCCTCCCCCTTCGCTTACCCCCTTGCTTCCCCCTCGACGAGCGATACGACCCCTCTCGCGCCCCCTCGGTGAGAGACACACCCCCGCGTGTCCCTCCCCACGGACGGCGCGACCCCCCGCGCCCCCCTCGGCCGTCGGCCCGGCCGCCGAACCCCCTTCGGCGACCGGGCCCCGGGCTCAGTTCTGGTGGGACTGGTAGTGCGCGACCGCGTCGGAGGTGCGTCCGGCGCCGTACACCCGGAGGAACTCTGCCAGTTCCGGGTGGGTCGGGGCGAGGGTGTCCGCCGCCTCGATGATGTCTCCCGCGGCCGCCACCGAGCGCAGCAGCGACTGGATCTCGCGGACCACCCGCTTGACCGTGGGCGCCCCCGAACTGCTCGTCGTCTGCGTGGTGTTGCTGAGCACCGATCCCCCCTGGGACTTCTTGATCTCGTCCATGCGCTCGGTCGCCTCGGCGGCACTCACGCTGCCGTCCGCGACCTGGGCCGCCAGGTCCTGCAGCAACTGCACGCGCTGCACGACCGCGGGATTACCGATCTTCGCCCGCTGACCGCTCATCAGCTGCGACAGCATCGGTGCCGACAGGCCCAGTACCCCCGCGAGACGAGCCTGGTTGAGGCCAAGATCGTCTATGAGCTTCCGGAAGAGCGCCCCCAGCGGCTCCCCGTACCAGTTCCGCTGCAGTTCCCGCGCTCTTGCGGTCGCTTCCTGCTGTGCGGCGTCCATTCGCGTCTCCCCATCGCTTCCCCAAAACTGTGGTTCGCGGTAGCGAACCACGCCGAGCATCTTACGGAGAGTGGTCGGTGACGGGGACCCCCAATCTCTTTTGCGGAATCCCCGGGGTGACCCGGTACTCTGGTCTGCGGCACCGACCGGTACGCGGTTCTTCCGGTGGGGCAGCCATCCTCCGGGGCCTTAGCTCAGTTGGTAGAGCGCTGTCTTTGCATGGCAGATGTCAGGGGTTCGACTCCCCTAGGCTCCACCCCGAAAATGCCTCCCGACCTGCGGAAACGCGGGATCGGGAGGCATTTTTCCGTGAGGTCGGGCGCGGGGGTGCAACCGTCCGGGCGGGCCGGTGGTCTTCGAAGGGGGTCCCTTACGGATCTCCTCAGCCGGCCCGACGCGAGGACACCCGGTGCAGACGCCCTCCCGCAAGGATCGTGGCTCGCGGTCCCCGGCCGAGCCGACGTCCGACTCCCTCATACCCGGCGGGCCTGCCCCGCCGCACGAGCGGTCGGCCGTCCGGCTCGACGTCCAGGGGCTGCGTGCTCTGGCGGTGTCGCTGGTCG
The DNA here is from genome assembly GCF_021173675.1 of Streptomyces lincolnensis. Lineage (GTDB taxonomy): Bacteria > Actinomycetota > Actinomycetes > Streptomycetales > Streptomycetaceae > Streptomyces > Streptomyces lincolnensis_B. The sequence continues at coordinate 278,175 of NZ_JAIHON010000006.1, forward strand.
TCCTCTCCCACGCCGGGGTGGGCGGATTCAGCGGCGGCTATGTCGGGGTCGACGTCTTCTTCGTCATCTCGGGCTTCCTGATCTCCTCGTTGCTCCTGCGGGAACTGTCCGCGACGGGCGGGATATCGATCCGCGGGTTCTACGCCCGCCGGGCACTGCGCCTGCTGCCCGCGTCCACCCTCGTCGTCGTCGCCACGCTCGCCGGCTCCTGGCTGTTCCTGTCGAAGGTGCGCTTCACCGAGTACGTCGGCGACGCGCTCGGCAGCGCCCTCTACGCGGTGAACTTCCGGCTGGCGGTGGGGGGTACGGACTATCTGGCGGAGGGCAGTCCGCCGTCGCCGTTCCAGCACTTCTGGTCGCTGGCCGTGGAGGAGCAGTTCTATCTGCTGTGGCCGCTGGTGCTGCTGCTCAGCTGGAGGCTGGTGCCCCGGCGCGCGCTCATGGCGGTGCCGCTCGCCGTGCTGTGTGCGGTCTCGTTCGGGCTGAGCGTCGCGACGACCGACACCTCGCCGTCGTGGGCGTACTTCGGTTCGCACACCCGGTTCTGGGAGCTCGGCACGGGCGCGCTGCTCGCCCTGTCCGTCGAGCGGCTGGGCCGACTGCCCGCCCGGGCGGTGGTGCCGATGACCTGGGCCGGGACGGCCTGCATCGTGCTGGCGGCCGTCGGCTTCGACGACGACACCCCGTTTCCCGGGGCCTACGCGCTCCTGCCGGTCCTCGGCACCGCCCTGGTGCTGGCCGGGGGCTGCGCGCCGGCCCGCTACGACGCCCGGTCGCTGCTGGCCCGGCGGCCGGTGGTCCGGCTCGGCGGGCTGTCGTACAGCTGGTATCTGTGGCACTGGCCGTTGCTGGTCATCGGGCCGATGGCGCTCGACCGGCCCCTGGAGGTCCCGCTCGCGCTGACGCTGTGCGCGCTCGCTCTGCTGCTGGCCTGGGTGACGCTGCGCCTGGTGGAGAACCCGGTGCGCTTCCACGTGGCGTTCCGCGGCCGGACGGATCGCGCGTTGGGGCTCGGGGCCGGTCTGACGGCCGCCGCCGTGGTGATCGCGCTGGTGGCGTCGCTCTTCCCACCGCCGATCGACTCCGGCAGGGCCGCGCCGGAGCTGAAACGCGAGGTGGCGGACGCGGCGGACCCCGTGGCCCGGCTGCGCCAACTGCTGGAGACGTCCGGGACGAGCCTGCCCGGCAATCTCACTCCCGCCCTGACCGAGATCAAGGAGTCGAGGTCGGCGGTCTACCGGGACGGCTGCCATGTGGCGTACCAGGACACGCGGACGCCGTCGTGCGTCTACGGGGACCGCGGCTCGGACAAGGTCGTCGTGCTCTTCGGGGACTCCCACGCGGCCCAGTGGTTCCCGGCGCTCGACCGGCTCGCGCGGGAGCACCGTTGGAAGCTGGTGTCCCTGACGAAGGCGTCGTGCAAGGCGGCCGCGGTGACGATCGTCCAGGGCGGAGCGCCGTACAAGGCATGTGACATCTGGCGCGACAGGGCGGTTTCGAAGATCAACGCGCTGCGTCCCGCGCTGGTGGTCGCCTCGTCCTCGGACGCGGGGGACCCGGTGCGACCGGCGGCCGATCCCGTACGGCAGTGGACCGAGGGGTTCCGGGAGACCTTCGACGCTCTCGGCCGCTCGGGCACCCGGGTCGCTGCGCTGCTCGACACCCCCTGGCCGAAGACGGACGCGGTCGACTGCGCGGCGACCGTCCCGCTGCGACTGGGACGGTGTGCGCACCGGCTGCCCCAGGCCATCCGCGACCCGTCCCGCAGAACGGCGATCAGGAACGCGGCCACGGCGACCGGCACCTCGGTGATCGACCCCGCGCCCTGGCTGTGCACGCCGGCGGGAGAGTGTCCGGTCCTCGTGGGCAACACCGTCGTCTACCGCGACGACAGCCATCTGTCCGAGGCGTATGCGGAGGCAATCGCTCCGGCCCTGGGCGCTCGGCTGACCGAACTCTTCGGGACAGCGCCGGCCCGGGAATGAACCGGGCCGAAGGCACGCACAGAGCAGGGGCGGGAGACCTCGGGTCTCCCGCCCCGTACAAGCGTGGCAAGCCTCGTCAACGCTGTTCGTCGCGGTGCGCGGACTCCTCCTCCGCCTCCTTGGCCTGGACCTCGGGATCGAGTACGGACTGGCCGCTGCCGTCCACCGAGGTCAGCCGGCCCGTCTCGGGAACCTCCGTCGCGGCGGGCGGCTCGACCAGCCAGTCCGGGTTGGCCTGCTTGTCCCACCACTTCCAGGCGGCGAAGGCGCCGCCCGCCAGAATCCCCAGCACCGCCAGTCCCTTGGCGAGCCGGCCGGCGCGCGCCCGCCGCTCGTGCTTCCGGGCGAGCTTGCGGATCTCCTTGGGCGAGACCTGACCGCGCAGGGCGGCGAGCGCGGCGGCACTGCGGGCGGCGGCCTCGTCCCGGACGGGCCCGGCCGCGGCCACCGCCTGTTCGATCCTCGGCCGGGAGTAGTCGGCGGCCTGCCGGGCCGCCTTGCGGGTGCGTGCGGCGGCCTCATGGGCCGCCTGGTCGACCTTGGGCGGCACATGGGCCAGGGCCTGGGTACGGGCCTGTTCCAGACGGGGCGCGACATGGGCGCCGTACTGGACGCGGGCCTGTTCGGTGGCTTGGGACACCTTCGGCGCGAGCCGTACGCGTGCCTCGTGCGTGTAGTGCGCGGCCCTGTCCTTGGCCGTATCGGCGTAGGGCGCCACCACTTCCGCGGCGTGCAGCACGCTGTCCTTCGCCGAGCCGGTCGCGGCGCGCACGCTGTCGATGCGGGTCACGGGATCCTCCTCCTCGGTGGCGTACGGTATTTCGACTTTCCACCCTTTTACGGATCATGCCTGCCGGAGAACACCGGGGCATGTGAGGGCGGGCATCCGGGTCATGGGCAGCTGACTCCGGATCATTCGGATCAAGAACTGCTCGACAACCGATCACGTGCAATAGAGGGTGAATACCGGGCAACGAGAGCTTGTCGTCGACAATGCCACGGATCGCCGCGTCGCGCCCCCGGCCCGGGACGACTCGGCCGGATTTCTGCAAGCGAAACCGCCGAACCCGGGCACCGGGGCGGGTGCCGGGCGACGCCGGAGGCGAAGCGTGCAAGGATCGGTGGGGCACAGATGGACAACGGAAGGCAGATCGTGGCCGAGCAGCTTTACGCCACCCTGAAGACCAATCACGGCGACATCGAAGTCCGGCTCCTGCCGAACCACGCCCCGAAGACGGTCCGGAACTTCGTCGAGCTCGCCCAGGGCGAGCGGGAGTGGACCCACCCGGCCACCGGCGAGAAGTCCACCAAGAGGCTCTACGACGGCACGATCTTCCACCGGGTGATCAGCGGCTTCATGATCCAGGGCGGCGACCCGCTGGGCACCGGCATCGGCGGCCCGGGCTACGAGTTCGAGGACGAGTTCCACCCGGACCTCTCCTTCAACAAGCCCTACCTGCTGGCCATGGCCAACGCCGGCCCGGGCACCAACGGCTCGCAGTTCTTCATCACCGTCTCCCCGACGGCCTGGCTGAACCGCAAGCACACCATCTTCGGCGAGATCGCCGACCCGGCCGGCCAGAAGGTCGTGGACGCCATCGCGGCCGTCCAGACCACCCGCCCGAACGACCGGCCGGTCAACGACGTCGTCATCGAGTCGGTCGTCATCGAGACCCGCTGAGCTCCCGCGGCAACCCGCGCGGATCCGCGCGAAGGCTCCCGCGGCAACCCGCGCGAAGGGAACCAAACGCCCCGCTCAACCGTAAGGATGAGCGGGGCGGTGCATTGCGTACGACGACGAGGGGATGGCCATGGAACAGGCGGCAGACGGTTCACCCCAGGCCCAGGGCCTGCCCGGCTGCTACCGGCATCCGGACCGCGAGACCGGCATCCGCTGCACCCGCTGCGAGCGGCCGATCTGCCCGGAGTGCATGGTCAGCGCCTCCGTCGGCTTCCAGTGCCCCGAATGCGTCCGCAACGGCTCCGGCACCGGGCACGCGCCCACCGCCTCCCAGCCCCGCACCATCGCGGGCGGCACCATCACCGCCGACCCCCGCCTGCTCACCAAGATCCTCATCGGGATCAACATCGCGGTGTTCATCGCCGTCCGGAACTCGACCTCGCTGCTGAACGACCTGGTGCTCGTCGGCGTCTGGCCACCGGCCCCGTTCGCCCCGACCATGGGGGTCGCCGACGGGCAGTGGTACCGCCTGGTCACGTCGATGTTCACGCACCAGGAGTACTGGCACATCGGGTTCAACATGCTGAGCCTGTGGTGGCTCGGCGGCCCCCTCGAAGCGGCCCTGGGCCGGGCCCGCTATCTCGCGGTCTACTTCGTCTCGGGTCTGGCCGGCAGTGCCCTGGCCTATCTCCTGGCCTCGCCCAGCACGTCCACGCTCGGTGCCTCCGGCGCGATCTTCGGCCTCTTCGGCGCCACCGCCGTCCTGGTTCGCCGGCTCCAGTACGACATGCGGCCGATCATCGCCCTGCTGGTGATCAACCTCATCTTCACCTTCAACCCCGGGTTCAACATCTCCTGGCAGGCCCACATCGGCGGTCTGGTGGCCGGTGTCGTCACCGGCTACGCCATGGTCCACGCCCCGCGCGAGCGGCGGGCGCTGATCCAGTACGGCACCTGTGCCCTGGTCCTCGCGGTGATCGTGCTCGTGACCTTGTTGAGGACCGCGCAGCTCACCTGAGCAGGCGTTGTCCACAGCGCGTGCCGGATCTTGTGCATACCGTGCGGGAACCACCGCGCCCCCTGTCACCGACCTGAGTTTCCCCAGGTCAGGCAGGGGGCGAACGTGTTTTCGGTTACCGGTGTGTCAGTCACACCGGCGTCAACACCCAGGGGGTTATCCACAGATCGTCGTCTTTTCCCCACCGTGTGGACAGTGGCTGTGGATAACTCAGTGGATAGCCCTGGGCAGAGCTGTGTTCACCGGCCGGTGGCCTGTCCTTCGACCGCTACTTCCACTGCGTGGAGACGCCGAATCCGGCGGCGATGAAACCGAAGCCCACCACGATGTTCCAGTTGCCCAGCTGGTCGATGGGCAGCGACCCGTCCGTGACGTAGAAGACGACGATCCATGCCAGGCCGATGAGGAACATGGCCAGCATGACGGGTGCAACCCAGGTGCGGTTGGTCAGCTTGATCGCGGTCGCCTGCTTCGCAGGCGGCGGCGTGTAGTCGGCCTTCTTGCGGATACGTGACTTCGGCACGAGGGTCTCTCCTGTCGATGCGCTGCGTGGCCGCGCAGGGAACTGTGGCTGGCTCCGGGGCAGCGTACAAGGGGACTCTTAGCGCTCCCCCGGGCGTCCGTTAGCGTAGTGCTTCCGCGGTGCCGAAGGAGATAAGGGTACGTTGAGCAATTCTGCCGACTCTCCAGGGACAGAATCCAGTCCTGCCCGACCACGGGCTTTCCGGCCCGTGCGGGTGCTCACCGCGGGGGTCTTCGCCCTCGCGGGACTCCTTTTCTTCACCAGCTTCAACACGGCCAAGGGCACCAACATCCGCACGGACGCCTCCCTGCTGAAGCTGTCGGACCTCATCCACGAGCGCAGCGGCAAGAACGGCGCGCTCGACGAGACCAACGCCGCCCTGCGCCACGACATCGAGTCCCTGGCCGAGCGCGACGACGGCAGCACCAAGGCCGAGGACGCCGAGCTGGCGGCCCTGGAGAAGAACGCGGGCACCCAGAAGCTCGCCGGCGAGGCCGTCTCGGTGACGCTCAACGACGCCCCGCCGGACGCCACCGCCAAGCTCCCCGGCTACCCCGAGCCGCAGCCCGACTACCTGGTCATCCACCAGCAGGACCTCCAGGCCGTGGTGAACGCCCTGTGGGCCGGCGGCGCCAAGGGCATCAAGGTCATGGACCAGCGGCTGATCTCCACCAGCGCCGTGCGCTGCGTGGGCAACACGCTGATCCTCCAGGGCCGCGTCTACTCGCCGCCGTACAAGATCACGGCGGTCGGGGACCCGGAGAAGCTCCAGAAGGCACTCACCGCGTCCCCGGCGATCCAGAACTACATGGTGTACGTCAACGTCTACGGGCTCGGCTGGAAGGTCGAGGAGGACGGGCGGGTGACTCTTCCCGGCTACTCGGGCACAGTGGATCTGCAGTACGCCAAGCCTGTGGAGTAGCAGCCTGTGGAGTAGCCGCCGGGGGGCCCAGTGTCGGTGCGGGTGGTCGTCAGGACCTTCAGTGAGCTCTGTATCACCGCCGGTGCCCTGATCGTGCTGTTCGTCGTCTATGTGCTGTTCTGGACCGGTGTGAAGGCCGACCACGTCATGGACGACCAGATCGACCTGCTCCAGGAGCGCTGGGCACGGGAGCCCGTGACACCGACGGCGTCTCCGGGCGCTGCCGAGGCGGAGCCCGTGCGGCCGGCGCGGTACGAGGCGGGCAAGCCCTTCGCGATCATGTACATCCCGCGTCTTGGTTTCACGTGGAACAAGCCGGTCCTGGAGAACACCGCCACCAAGACCCTGAAGAAGGGCCTCGGCCACTACGCGGACACCGCGCGGCTCGGCCAGAAGGGCAACTTCGCGGTCGCCGGCCACCGGCGGACGTACGGCGATCCCTTCAAGGACTTCCCCAGGCTGCGCCGGGGCGACGCCGTGGTGCTCACGGACGGGACCACCTGGTTCACGTATCGGATCGACAAAGGGCCCTACAAAACAGTTCCCTCGGACGTCGAGGTGATCGACCCTGTGCCACGTAAGTCGGGGTATACGCGTTCGGGCCGCTACCTCACACTGACCACGTGCGATCCCGAGTGGGGCCACAGCCACCGGCTGATCGTCTGGGCGCACCTGGACTCCACACAGCCTGTGGAGGCAGGGAAACCAGCGGCCCTGCGCCGTTAGTCTGGTGCGGTACGGCGTGAGTCAGGTGCCGTGGCGCGACGAAAGGGACGGCATGTACGGCTGGATCTGGCGGCATCTGCCGGGGAACGCGGGGGTGAAGGCGTTGATCTCCCTCGCGTTGATCGTGGCCGTGGTCTACGTCCTGTTCCAGTACGTCTTCCCGTGGGCCGAACCGCTGCTTCCCTTCAACGATGTGACGGTGGACAACCAGTGAGCGCGCGCATTCTCGTCGTCGACAACTACGACAGCTTCGTCTTCAACCTGGTCCAGTACCTGTACCAGCTGGGCGCCGAGTGCGAGGTCCTGCGCAACGACGAGGTCTCCACGGCCCACGCCCAGGACGGCTTCGACGGCGTCCTGCTGTCCCCGGGCCCCGGAACCCCCGAGGAGGCGGGCGTCTGCGTGGACATGGTCCGGCACTGCGCCTCCACCGGCGTGCCCGTCTTCGGCGTCTGCCTGGGCATGCAGTCGATGCAGGTGGCGTACGGCGGTGTCGTGGACCGCGCCCCCGAGCTGCTGCACGGCAAGACCTCGCTGGTCGAGCACGAGGGCAGGGGCGTCTTCGCGGGCCTGCCCACGCCCTTCACGGCGACCCGCTACCACTCCCTGGCCGCCGAGCCGGAGACGGTACCGGCCGAGCTGGAGGTCACCGCGCGGACCCACGACGGGATCATCATGGGCCTGCGCCATCGTGAACTGCGCGTCGAGGGCGTGCAGTTCCACCCCGAGTCGGTGCTCACCGAGCACGGCCACCGGATGCTGGCCAACTGGCTGATGGAGTGCGGCGACCAGGACGCGGTGGCGAGGTCGGCGGGGCTCGCCCCGGTGGTGGGCAGGGCCACGGCGTGACGGCGCTGCGCCCCGAGCGCGAGTCGGGAGCCTCGTACGGGGAGCAGCCGTACGAGGATCCCGCCGTGCTCGGGGAGTGGTACGACAGCGCGTCGTACGACACCGCGGGCGCCGCTCCCGACTACGGCTCCACCGGTGCCGGTGAGCCGTGGATACCGCCGGCCGACGACGAGACCGTCGCCCTGCGGATACCCGGTCCCCCGACCCGCCGGTCCGGTGGCGAGTCCATATCGGCGTCTGACGCCTCAACCGCCTCCGCTGCCACAGGAGTCACCCCGGGCGGGCGAGCGGCCCGCAGAAAGGCCGCCAAGGGCCGTCACGGGCGTCATGGCGGCACACTCGAGTCCCCGGCGGACTCCGCGAGCGCCTCCGAGGGGGACAGACCGCTCTCCCGCGTGGAGGCCCGTCGGCAGGCCCGGGCGCGCAAGCCCGGCCCGGCCGTGGTCGCCAGCCGGGCCCTCGGTGAGGTGTTCATCACCACCGGCGTGCTGATGCTGCTGTTCGTCAGCTACCAGCTGTGGTGGACCAACGTCCGGGCGCACGCCCAGGCGGACAAGGAGGCCAGCAGCCTCCAGGACGACTGGGCGAGCGGCAAACGCGCCCCGGGCAGCTTCGAGCCGGGCCAGGGCTTCGCCATCCTCCACATCCCCAAGCTGGACGTGGTCGTGCCGATCGCCGAGGGCGTCAGCAACAAGAAGGTCCTCGACCGGGGCATGGTCGGCCACTACGGCGAGGCCCCGCTGAAGACGGCGATGCCCGACGCGAAGACCGGCAACTTCGCGCTCGCCGGCCACCGCAACACCCACGGTGAGCCGTTCCGGTACATCAACAGGCTCACCAAGGGCGACCCGATCGTCGTGGAGACGCAGGACAAGTACTACGTCTACAAGATGGCGTCGATCCTGCCGGTGACGTCCCCGAGCAACACGAGTGTCATCGACCCCATCCCCAACGGGTCCGGTTTCACCACGGCCGGCCGCTACATCACGCTGACGACGTGCACGCCGGAGTTCACCAGCAAGTACCGGATGATCGTCTGGGGCAAGATGACCGAGGAACGGCCGCGCAGCAAGGGCAAGCCGGATGCGCTCGTCCAGTAAGGGCAGATGAACGTGGCAGCGACCACCGACGGCACCGCAGAGCAGACCGACACCGCTTCGCCCGGGCGTCCCGCCCCGCGTCGCCGTGGCGGTCGTATCGCCCTGGCGGTCAGCGTCTTCGGCGAACTCCTCATCACGGGCGGCCTGGTCCTCGGCCTGTTCGTCGTCTACTCGCTGTGGTGGACCAACGTCCTCGCCGACCGCAAGGCCGACCAGCAGGGCGACAAGGTCCGCGACACCTGGGCCCAGGAGCAGGACAAGGGTCCGGGAGCGCTGGACACGGGCGACGGCATCGGCTTCCTGCACGTGCCGGCCATGAAGAACGGTGAGGTCCTGGTCGAGAAGGGCACGACCTCGAAGATCCTCAACGACGGCGTCGCCGGCTACTACACCGACCCGGTCAAGGCCACGCTCCCGACCAGCGGCAAGAACGGCAACTTCTCCCTCGCCGCCCACCGCGACGGGCACGGCGCGAAGTTCCACAACATCGACAAGCTGAAGAAGGGTGACGCGATCGTCTTCGAGACGAAGGACAAGTGGTACGTGTACAAGGTCTACGCCGCCCTTCCGGAAACCTCGAAGTACAACGTCAAGACCCTCGCCGCCGTCCCCAAGGAGTCCGGGAAGAAGAAGGCCGGCAAGTACATCACCCTCACCACCTGCACGCCCGTCTACACCAGCCGCTACCGCTACGTCGTCTGGGGCGAGCTGGTCCGGGTGGACCCGGTGGACAGCAGGCGGACACCGCCGAAGGAACTCGACTGAGGCAGGCGCCCCCCCGGCAGGGGGAAGGTACGAGGAAGGGGCCTCGACACCCGCTCAGGGTGTCGAGGCCCCTTCCTGTGGTGGCCCGTGGTGACCGGTCCAGGGGGCTAGCCGAAGATGCCGCCGTTGTCGCCGTTGCCGTTGTTCTGGTCCACGGCGATCAGGTTGACCGCGGTGCCGCGGTCGACCTGGGTGTTGGGCTGCGGGTCCTGGCTGATGACGACGGCGTTGTCGTCCTGGGAGCCGGCGATGTTGCCGACGGTCAGCCCGGCGTCCTCGATGGCCTTCTTGGCGTCCTTCAGCCTCTGCTGCGTCACGCCCGGGACCGGGACCTGCTGACCGGCCTTGCCGACCTGGATGGTGACCGTCTGGTTCTTGCTGAGCTGGGTGCCGGCCTGGGGGTCGGTGGAGATGACCTTGCCGACCTGGTTCGGGTCCTGGGTCTCGACCTCTACGCAGGTGCCGACCAGGTTGTTGGCCGTCATCTGGGCCTTGGCCGCGTCACAGGACTGGTTCAGGACGTCCGGCACCGTGACCTTCTCCTCCGCCTTGGCGATGGTGAGGGTGATGGTGGTGCCCTTCTGGACCTCCGTGCCGAGACCGGGATCCTGCTCCAGGACCTTGCCGGCCTCCTCCGTGGACACCTGGTCCTTGGTCTCGACGACGAAGTTGTACTTCGCGTCGGTGAGGATCGACTTCGCCTCGTCGATGTCCTTGCCGAGGACACTGGGCACCGCCACCTTCGGCGCACCGGTGGAGACCACCAGGTTGACCGTGGTCTGCTTCTTGACCTCGGTGCCGGAGTCCGGGTCCTGGTCGCAGATCTTGCCCTTGGCCTGGTCCTCGCAGGGCTTGTTGGTGATGCTCAGCTTCAGTTCCGCGTTGATGGCCAGTTCCTTGGCCTGCGCCTCGGTCTGGCTGATGAAGTCCGGGACGGTGGTCTTGTCGTTGGCCACACCGTCGCTCGCGAAGATCCACCGGCCGATCAGGATCGCGCCCACCAGCACCAGGACACCCGCCACGACCAGGAGGATCGTCGAGGTGTTGGACTTCTTCTGCTGGCGGCGCCGGGCCGGCCTGTCGTCGTAGCCGTAGCCGCCGTCGTCCGGGTTCACGGGCGGCAGCATCGTGGTCGCCCCGGCGCCCGAGTCGGCGCGCAGGGCCGTCGTCGGCTGGTCGTCGGGGTAGCCGCCGTAGCCCACGGAGCCCATCGCGGCCGTGGCCGCGACCGGCTGGCCGTCGAGGCAGGCCTCGATGTCGTTGCGCATCTCGTCGGCGGACTGGTAGCGGTAGTTCGGGTCCTTGACCAGCGCCTTGAGGACGATGGCGTCCATCTCGGGCGTGATCTCGGGGTCGAAGACCGACGGGGACTGCGGCTCCTCACGGACGTGCTGGTACGCGACCGCGACCGGGGAGTCGCCCACGAACGGCGGGCGCACGGTGAGCAGCTCGTACAGCAGACAGCCGGTGGAGTACAGGTCCGAGCGGGCGTCGACCTGCTCACCCTTGGCCTGCTCCGGCGAGAGGTACTGGGCGGTGCCGATGACCGCCGAGGTCTGCGTCATCGTCATGCCGGAGTCGCCCATGGCGCGGGCGATGCCGAAGTCCATCACCTTGACCTGGCCGTTGCGCGTCAGCATGACGTTCGCCGGCTTGATGTCGCGGTGGACGATGCCGTTGCGATGGGCGTACTCCAGGCCCTGGAGGATGCCGATGGTCATCTCCATGGCGCGCTCCGGCAGCAGCTTGCGGCCGGAGTGGAGCAGCTCACGCAGGGTCGAGCCGTCCACGTACTCCATGACGATGTACGGGATCGACACGTTGTCGATGTAGTCCTCGCCCGTGTCGTAGACCGCGACGATCGCGGGATGGTTGAGCGAGGCGGCCGACTGGGCCTCCCGGCGGAACCGGGCCTGGAAGGACGGGTCGCGCGCGAGGTCCGCGCGCAGGGTCTTCACCGCCACCTGGCGTCCCAGACGGGTGTCATGCGCGAGGTAGACCTCCGCCATGCCACCACGACCGAGCACCTGGCCCAGTTCGTACCGGCCGCCGAGGCGACGCGGCTCTTCCATAGCTTCCTACCAGCCCTCTCCGTCGGTCCCGACCGGCACGGGTGTGCGGTCGGAGGCTGCCGTCCGGGCCTACCGTACCCGGCTAGCTTTGTGTGACCTGGCCAAGTGCGTCACCCGATACAGGACCGGTATCGCAACGTGCACCGATGTGAAGGGGACGTGAGCGGGGTCACTTCTTGCTGTTGATGACCGCCTCCATCACGCTCTTCGCGATCGGCGCCGCGAGGCCGCCGCCGGAGATGTTCTCGCGGACGGCCTCGTCGTCCTGGATGACCACGGCCACGGCGACCGGCGCGCTGCCGTCGGCGACCTTGGCGTAGGAGATGAACCACGCGTACGGGTTCTTGCTGTTGTTCTCGCCGTGCTGGGCGGTACCGGTCTTGCCGCCCACCGTGACACCGTCGCCGATCTGGGCGTTCTTGCCGGTGCCGTCCTTGACGACGGTCTCCATCATGTCCTGGAGGATCTGCGCGTTCTTCGCCGACAGCGGCTGGCTCAGCTCCTCCGGCTCGGTCTTCTCGATCGGGTCGATCGTCGGGGCCTGGAGCTCGTCGACCATGTACGGCTTCATCAGCTTGCCGTCGTTGGCGACCGCCGAGGCGACCATGGCCATCTGGAGCGGGGTCGCGGCGGTGTTGAACTGGCCGATCGAGGACAGCGCGGTCTCCGAGGGGGCCATGTCGTCGGAGAAGTTCGAGGCGCTGGCGCGGACGGGCGTGAACTGCTCGGAGCCGAAGCCGAACTTCTTGGCCTCGGCGAGCATCTTGTCGTTGCCGAGGTCGGAGCCGACCTTGCCGAAGACGGTGTTGCAGGAGTACTGCAGGGCCACCCGCAGGGTCGCGTTCTCGCAGGGGATGGTGCCCTCGTTCGGCAGCACGGTGGTGGTGCCCGGCATCGTCCACGGCAGCGGCGACCTGGTCTTCTGGTCGGCCGAGGTGTACAGGCCGTTCTCCAGGGCGGCCGCCGCGGTGACGACCTTGAAGGTGGAGCCGGGCGGGTAGGTCTCGCGCAGGGCGCGGTTGAGCATCGGGTCGTTCGGGTCGTTCTTCTTCTGGAGCTTCGTCCACGCGTCGGTGTCGGTCGTCGTGGAGTTGCCCGCGAAGGAGGAGGGGTCGTACGACGGGAAGGAGGCCAGCGCCAGGATCTTGCCGGTGGAGGGCTCGATCGCGGCGACCGCGCCCTTGCCGCCCTGCTTCCTCAGACCGTCGTAGGCGGCCTTCTGGGCGGCGGCGTTGAGGGTGGTGACCACATTGCCGCCCTCCTTCTCCTTGCCCGTCAGCATGTCGAGGGTGTTGCGGAAGAACAGCCGGTCGTCGTTGCCGGTGAGGATGCCGTCCTCGATGGACTCCAGCTGGGTGGCGCCGAAGGCCTGTGAGGCGTAGCCGGTGACGGGCGCCCACATGGGGCCGTTCATGTAGGTGCGCTTGAACTTGAAGTCGCTGCCGTCGGTCTCCTTGGAGCCGGTGATCGCCTTGCCGTCGACGATGATGTTGCCGCGGGGCGAGGCGTACCGCTCGATGATGACGCGACGGTTCTCCTTCTGGGTGCGCAGCTCGTCGGCCTGGACGTACTGGATCCAGTTGTCGCGGATGAGCAGGGCCAGGACGAGGAGTCCGCAGAAGATCGCGATCCGGCGCAGGGGCTTGTTCATGACGGGCGGACCACCTGGGTCATCTCGGCGTCGGGGTTGGGAGCGGGGGCGGGTGCCGGGCGGCGTGCGGTGTCGCTGATGCGCAGCAGGATGCCGATCAGCGCCCAGTTGGCGATGACGGAGGAACCGCCGTACGCCACGAAGGGCAGCGTCATACCGGTCAGCGGGATGAGGCCCATGACACCGCCGGCCACCACGAAGACCTGGAGCGCGAAGGCGCCGGACAGGCCGATGGCCAGCAGCTTGCCGAACGGGTCGCGGGCGGCGAGCGCCGTACGCACACCGCGCTCGACGATCAGACCGTAGAGCAGCAGGATCGCCATGACGCCCGCGAGGCCCAGCTCCTCGCCGAAGGTGGCGAGGATGAAGTCGGAGTTGGCGGCGAAGCCGATGAGGTCGGAGTTGCCCTGCCCGAGACCGGTGCCGAGGGTGCCGCCGGAGCCGAAGGCCCACAGGGCCTGCATGGACTGCTCGGTGTGGCCGTAGACGCCCTGCCTGCTGAGTGTGTACTCGCGCATCGGGTCCAGCCACGCCTGGACGCGCTGCTGGACGTGCGACTCGAAGGAGGCGACGCCCACGGCGCCGGCCGCGGACATCAGCAGACCGAAGACGATCCAGCTGGTCCGCTCGGTGGCGACGTACAGCATGATGACGAACATCCCGAAGAACAGCAGGGATGTACCGAGGTCGGTCTCGAAGACCAGGATGAGGATCGACATCACCCAGACGACGAGGATCGGACCGAGGTCGCGGCCGCGCGGCAGGTACAGGCCGATGAAACGCCGGCTGGCCAGCGCCAGGGCGTCTCTCTTGACCATGAGGTAGCCGGCGAAGAACACCGCGAGGGCGATCTTCGCGAACTCGCCCGGCTGGAGCGTGCCGAGGCCGGGAATCTTGATCCAGATCTTGGCGCCGTAGGTCGGGGCGCTGATGCCGGGGATCAGCGGCATCACCAGGAGGAGCAGGGCCCCGGCCATGGAGATGTAGGTGTAGCGCTGAAGGACGCGGTGGTCCTTGAGGAAGATCAGTACGACGACCAGCAGGGCGACGCCCATCGCGGAGTACAGCAGCTGGCGCGGTGCCGCCTCGACGAAGGTGTTGCTCGCCTGGAGCCGCCTGGACTGGTCCAGCCGCCAGATGACGACCAGCCCGAGCCCGTTCAGCAGGGTGGCCAGCGGCAGCAGCAGCGGGTCGGCGTACGGTGCGAACTTCCGTACGACGACATGGCCGATGCCCGCGAGGAGGCCGAGCCCGAGGCCGTAGCTCAGCAGGCCGGGCGGCACCTTGTCGTTGATCGCCAGCCCCACGTTGGCGTACGCGAAAACCGGAATGAGAACCGCGAACGCCAGCAACGCCAGCTCGGTGTTGCGCCGGCTCGGCGCGCCGATGGCGCCGATCGTGGACGTGTGGTGGGTCGGCGAGTTCGTAGTGCTGCTCATCGTGTGACTGGGCCTCTCACGGCTTGCCTACTGCGTACCGCATTGCCCGACGACCTGCTTCTCTTCCTCCGAGAGGGTGGGGCCGGGAGTGGGAGTAGGGGCGGTCGTGGACGGGGTCGGGGACGTCGACGGTGAGCCCGAGGGGTTCGGGGTCGGTGTCGCCTTGGACGTGAGGGAGGTGCGGGTGGTTCCCGTGGTGCCTCCGGCCTCGCCCTCTCCGGTCTTGGAGTTCTGCTCGCTCTCGGCCTGCTGCTGCGCGACCCGCTTCTTGCACGCGGAGGCCTGCACCGCCAGCTCGTTGATCTTCTTCTGGGCGTTGCTCAGACCGCCCTCGGCGATCGTGCCCTCGACCGACTTCTGCCAGTACGGCGGCAGGTACTTGAGTTCGATCTCGGGGTGGTCCTTCTCCACCTTCGACAGGGACACCCAGGCCAGGTCCTGGCTGATGCCCCGGTACAGCGCGACATGGTCGTCGTTGACGCCGACGTAGTACTGCGTCTGCGTCCAGCGCCAGCCGCCGTAGAGACCGCCGCCGACGACGGCGAGGGTGAGGGCGATGTAGAAGGATCTCTTCAGCCACTTGCGCCCCTTGCGGGGCTTGACGAAGTCGTCGTCGGAGTAGTCGCCGAAGCCGTTGGCGGGGATGTAGCCGGTGGTGTCGCCGGAGCCGGGCGGGCCGAACTCGCCGCCCCCGCCGCCCTGTCCGGGCACCTGGCGGCCGAGCCCGGAGGCGCGCCCTGCCGGGGTCTGCATGATGCCGGGGTCGTGCAGGTGGTTCTGGTTCTCGGCGACCGCGCCGACCACGACCGGGGTGTCGGACAGCTGCCCGGCGAGGGTGTCGCCGGTGTCGAGGTCGAGGACGTCGGCGACGATGACCGTGATGTTGTCCGGGCCGCCGCCGCGCAGCGCGAGCTCGATCAGCTGCTGCACGGTCTCCTGGGGGCCCTGGTAGCTGGCGAGGGTGTCCTCGAGGGTCTGGTGGGAGACCACCCCGGACAGCCCGTCGGAGCAGATCAGGTAGCGGTCGCCGGCCCGGACCTCACGGATCGACAGGTCGGGTTCGACGTGCTCGCCGCTGCCCAGCGCGCGCATGAGGAGCGAGCGCTGCGGGTGCGTGGTCGCCTCCTCCTCGGTGATGCGGCCCTCGTCGACCAGGCGCTGCACCCAGGTGTGGTCCTGCGTGATCTGGGTCAGGACCCCGTCGCGGAGCAGGTACGCGCGCGAGTCGCCCACGTGCACGAGACCGAGCCGCTGGCCGGTCCACAGCAGGGCGGTGAGCGTCGTGCCCATGCCCTCCAGCTGCGGGTCCTCCTCGACCATCGAACGCAGTTGGTCGTTGGCACGCTGTACGGCGGTGCCGAGCGAGGTGAGGATGTCGGAGCCGGGGACGTCGTCGTCGAGCGCGACGATGGTGGAGATGGCCTCGGAGGAGGCGACCTCGCCGGCCGCGGCGCCGCCCATGCCGTCGGCGATCGCGAGCAGGCGCGGACCGGCGTATCCGGAGTCCTCGTTGCCCTCCCGGATCATGCCTTTGTGCGATCCGGCGGCGAAGCGCAGTGACAGACTCATGCGCACCTCGCCCGTCGGCTCCGGGTACATCCGCACGGTGCCCACCCTCCGGTCGGGAGCGCGCCGGGGCCCGGGGTGAGGGCCGCCGCTGCGTGCTCGCTCCGCTCGCGCTCATTCATGACGTAGCACTACTTCCGCAGCTCGATGACGGTCTTGCCGATGCGGAGGGGCGCGCCCGGCGCAATCGGTGTGGGGGTCGTCAGCCGCGTTCGGTCGAGGTACGTGCCGTTGGTGGAGCCCAGGTCCTCGACGATCCACTGGCCGTCGCGGTCCGGGTAGATCCTGGCATGGCGGCTGGAGGCGTAGTCGTCGTCCAGCACGATGGTGCTGTCGTGCGCCCGGCCCAGGGTGATGGTCTGGCCCTGAAGCGCGACCGTGGTGCCGGTGAGGGTGCCCTCGGTCACCACCAGCTTGGTCGGGGCGTTACGACGCTGTCGGCCCCCGGCGGCCTGCTGGCGCTGTTGCGGGGGCGCGGCCTGGCGGGCGGCCTGCTGCTGCCGTCCGCTCTCCCGGCGCGAGCCGCGCTGAGTGACGCGCGTTCCGAACAGGTCGCTGCGGATGACCTGCACGGCCACGATCACGAACAGCCACAGTACGGCCAGGAAACCCAGCCGCATGACCGTGAGGGTCAGCTCTGACATTGCCCCCGCTTCACCCTTCGGCTTGCCGGTAAATGATGGTGGTGCTGCCCACGACGATCCGCGAGCCGTCGCGGAGCGTAGCGCGGGTGGTGTGCTGCCCGTCCACCACGATGCCGTTGGTGGAGCCGAGATCCTGGATCGTCGAGGGCGAACCGGTCCGGATCTCGCAGTGCCGGCGGGAGACGCCGGGGTCGTCGATCCGCACGTCGGCCTCGGTGCTGCGGCCCAGCACGAGCGTCGCGCGGGAGATCTGGTGGCGGGTGCCGTTGATCTCGATCCAGTGGCGTGTGCGACCGCCTGCCGCGGGCGCGGCCGGGGGCCGCTGTCCGCCCGCGGGCTGCGGGTAGCCGTAACCGCCGCCACGGCCGCCGGGCGGTGGCGCGGCCGGCATCGGCGGGGCGCCCGCGGGCGCGGCGGCCGGCGGGTAGCCGTAGCCGCCGGGGGCGCCGGGCGCGGGGGAACCGGGGCGTCCGGCCGGGGCCGGTGCGGCGCCCTGCTGGTTGCTGGAGGAGGCGAGCGTACGGCTGCGCACCCGGTACAGGCCGGTGTCGAGGTCGTCCGCCTTCTCCAGGTGCACCTTGATCGGGCCCATGAAGGTGTAGCGCTGCTGCTTGGCGTAGTCGCGCACCATGCCGGCCAGCTCGTCGCCGAGCTGGCCCGAGTAGGGGCTCAGCCGCTCGAAGTCCGGCGTGCTCAGCTCCACGATGAAGTCATTGGGTACGACCGTCCGGTCGCGGTTCCAGATGGTCGCGTTGTTGTCGCACTCGCGCTGGAGAGCGCCGGCGATCTCCACGGGCTGGACCTCGGACTTGAACACCTTGGCGAAGGTGCCGTTGACCAGACCTTCGAGACGCTGCTCGAACTTCTTCAGGACTCCCATGGGGCACCTCCTCCGTCCTTGCCGTCCTGGGTACTGCTTACCTGGTACTGCTTACTGATCGTATCCACGCGCCGGTGAATCGGCTGGTTCCCCCTGTCGGCCCGGTCGACAGGTGTCGACGCCTCCGAAGTTCCCTCTGGAGCCCGGCTTCGAACTCTTCTGTCAAGGATCGTAGAGGCGGCCGCAGACCAGTGTCCCGCACCTGACTGTGGACCCCGACCGGCTCCTGGGGAGACGGCCGCTACCGGTACGAGGTTGATACGTGAACCGGTACTGGTTGATACGTAGTCGAAGGCGCCCCGGGTCGGTCGGGTTCTCCAGAACCCGCTGGTGGGCGGCTGCCCGCCGGTAAGGGATGTGAATCCACCCCGGCCCGCGTGCTAATGTTCTGCGTGTCGGAAGGCGCCGGACCGCACGGAACGGGGCCCGAGGACACACCCAATGCGCGGGTGG
Organism: Streptomyces lincolnensis; assembly: GCF_021173675.1. GTDB lineage: Bacteria > Actinomycetota > Actinomycetes > Streptomycetales > Streptomycetaceae > Streptomyces > Streptomyces lincolnensis_B. Next base: position 296,449 of record NZ_JAIHON010000006.1, read on the forward strand.
CGGAATAGGCAGACGCGCTGGATTCAGGTTCCAGTGCCCGCAAGGGCGTGGGGGTTCAACTCCCCCCTCGCGCACAACGGGAAGCCCCGTAGGTCTCGGACCTACGGGGCCTTCTCATGTGTGGTGCTCACCTCAGGTGAGGACAATCACATCGATGTTCCCCACCTGAGGCGTCGGCCTGGGATTCCCCGCCGGGGCTCCTTCTTCCGGTGGCTACGGTTTCCGGTGGCTACGCGGCTTCCGGTGGTTACGAGGCGAGGCGCTGCGTCAGTTCCTTGGCCTTGGCGGCGGCGCTCTGAAGGGCGCGCTCGCGGGAGGCCTCGAAGAGCGGGACCAGCTCGGACATCGCCGGGTTCTGCGGGGCGGACGTGAGCTCCGGGACGATGAAGTCGACGTCCACGGCGAGCATGTCGGTGAAGATCGCCGTCAGGTAGTTCTGGACGTACTCGTAGCCCTCGCGCGGGGTGCCCGGCGCGTAGGAGCCGCCGCGGCTGGCGACCACGGTGACCGGGGTGCCCTTGATCCGCGAGTCCTCCGTCATGGCGGTGCGGCCGATGAGGATCACGTTGTCCAGCCACGCCTTCAGGGTGGACGGGATCGCGAAGTTGTACATCGGGGCGCCGATCAGCACCGCGTCCGCCTGCTCCAGTTCCTCGATCAGCTGCACGCGCGCGTGGAAGGCGGCGGCCTGCTCGGGGCTGTGCGTCGCGGGATCGGAGAAGCCGGCGGTGTGGGCGTCGACGCTGATGTGCGGCACCGGGTTCTTGGCGAGGTCGCGGTAGATCACCGTGCCCTCGGGGTGCTGCTCCTCCCAGGTCCTGCGGAAGGCGTCCGTCACGGACCGGGACGCGGAGGCGTCGGTGGGGAACACGGACGAGTCGATGTGCAGCAGCGTGGCCATGGTTCTCCCAAGAAGAGGTGGCGAGAGGAGCCCGCGGGACGCTCCCCCGCGGGCTGCTAATTCGTACTCGACTATGGATAACACAGTCACTTACTTTTTTTCATCCCGTGTGGTGAGGGCAGTACCCTGAGGGCATGACGGTCGACGAGGGCATGACGGTCGAGCAGCGGCACGACCCGGGTGCGTGCAAGCAGGTGGACCACGCCATCACGCGGGTGTTCCAACTGCTCGGCAAGCGCTGGACCGGCCCGATCGTGTCCGTGCTGACCAACGGGCCCGCCTACTTCGTCGACCTGCGTCGCGCCATCCCCGGCATCAGCGAACGGATGCTGTCCGACCGGCTCACCGAACTCGGGGCCGCGGGACTGCTGCTCCGCGAGGTCGACGAGGGACCGCCGCTGCGGGTGTCGTACCGGCTGACGGAGGCGGGAGCGGCGCTGGACCCCGCGCTCAAGGAGCTGGGGCAGTGGGCCAAGCGGTATCTGCCGGAAGGGGAGCGGCCGACGGGGTGCTGAGCCCCGTGGCGTGAGAGGTGGGGTGCTCCCGCCGCCGGCGACGGCGGGGTTTTCCACAGCCGCGGAGTTGTCCACAGGGTCTGACGCGTTCTCGCCGGCGGCTGTACGGTCGGCACGAGTTGATGTTCGTGCGTGAGCCTGTACGTGTGCGGGGGAGGCGGTCGTTGTGACCGAGGTCGGTGCCAGGACGGTGGCCGGGGACGCGGTCCCCGCTCAGCAGACCGTGGCGGGTGACGGCGGTGCCCGTCGGCTGCCGCCGGTGCGGGGCTTCGCCGAGTGGCCCGGGCGAGGGACGCCCAAGGACGAGGGCAAGGCGCTGCGGGGCCGGGTCCCGCGCGCGGCGCACGCCGCCCTCGACCTGGACATCTCCCGGCCCGACGCGGTGAGCGCCGTCGAGGAGTCCGGCCGTGGCCGGATCCCCGGGCTCACGCCGATACGCGTCGGCCGGATGGCGGCCACGCCCTTCGCCTTCCTGCGCGGAGCGGCCGGACTCATGGCCTACGACCTCGCGCGCACCCCCATGACAGGGATCCGCGCCCAGATCTGCGGCGACGCCCACGCGGCCAACTTCGGTCTGTACGGCGACGCCCGCGGCGGCCTGGTCATCGACCTCAACGACTTCGACGAGACGGTGCTCGGCCCCTGGGAGTGGGATCTCAAGCGGCTCGCGGCCTCGCTCGTGCTGGCCGGCCGTGAGGCGGGCGCCGACGAGGACCGCTGCCGCAAGGCGGCGGGCGACGCGGCGGGCGCCTACCGCCGCACCATGCGGCTGCTGGCCAAGCTCCCGGTGCTGGACGCGTGGAACGCCATCGCGGACGAGGAACTGGTCTCCCACACCGACGCCCACGACCTGGTCGGTACGCTGGAGCGGGTCTCCGAGAAGGCGCGGGCCAACACCAGCGGGCGCTTCGCGGCGAGGTCGACCGAGCCGACCGAGGACGGCGGGCGCCGCTTCGTCGACGCCCCGCCGGTGCTGCGGCGCGTCCCGGACGCCGAGGCCACCGCGGTGGCCTCGGCCCTGGAGGAGTACGTCAGCACGCTCGCCGAGGACCGCCTCCCGCTGCTGGCCCGGCACGCGGTGCACGACGTGGCCTTCCGGGTCGTCGGCACGGGCAGCGTCGGCACCCGGTCCTATGTCGTGCTGCTCCTGGACCACCGGGGCGAGTCCCTCGTCCTCCAGGTCAAGGAGGTCCGTCCCTCGGCGCTGGTCCCGCACCTGGTGAGCGCCGGCTTCGAGGTGCCCGAGGTGGCGCACGAAGGACGGCGCGTGGTGCTGGGGCAGAAGCGTATGCAGGTGGTCAGCGACATCCTGCTGGGCTGGACGACGGTCGACGGACGCCCCTTCCAGGTACGGCAGTTCCGCAACCGCAAGGGCAGCGTCGACCCCGCGGCCCTGGCCGCCGACCAGATCGACGACTACGGCCGGATGACCGGCGCGCTCCTGGCCCGCGCCCACGCCCACAGCGCCGACCCGCGCCTGGTCGCCGGCTACTGCGGCAAGAGCGAGGAACTGGACGAGGCCGTCGCCGCGTTCGCCATCGCCTACGCCGACCGCACCGAGGCGGACCACGCGGACCTGGTGGCGGGGGTGCGCTCGGGCCGGATCGCCGCGGAGTTGGGGGTGTGAGAGCGATGAGAGCACCGGACGGGCCGGGTGACCAGGCGGTGCCGGGGGTTCCCGGCCGGGTGTGGCCTACGCTGGTCGGGTGACGACGCCGGAAGCTGAGCAAGGCGGTGTCCCCGGTGAGGACCGGGTGACGCCCGAAGGTGGTGCGCCCCGGCCCGAGGAGCGGCTGGAGCGGGCCGTACGGGCCGCCGAGCAGGCGCTGATCGAGTACGAGATCGCCGTCGAGACCTTCCGTATCGAGGTGGAGAACTTCTCGCGGCTGCACCACCAGAAGCTCGGCCCGATGTACACCCGGCTCGACGAGCTGGACGCGCTCATCGCCGAGGCCAGGGCCGCCCGCACCGGTGACCCCGAGGACCGGCGCAGGGCCGACGAGGCGCGGGCCCGGGTCATGCCGATGCCCGGGGTCGAGGAGCTGTTCGGCGGCTGGATGGACGGCCAGGGGCTGTTCCCGGAGGCCGAGGCGATGCTCACCGACCAGCCGGTGCGGCCCCCGCAGCGGGTGCGGCCCAGCGACGAGGCCCGCAAGCTCTACCGCGAGCTGGCCCGCAAGGCCCACCCCGACCTGGCGCAGGACGAGGGCGAGCGGAGCCGGCGCGAGGAGTTCATCACCCGGGTCAACGCCGCCTACGGCCGGGGCGACGAGCCGCTCCTGCGGGAACTGGCCGAGGAGTGGGCCGCCGGGCCGAAGCCGCCCGAGCAGGGGCCGACGCCCAGCGAGGAGCTCTACGCCCGCCTCGAATGGCTCGCCCGGCGCAAGGAACTGCTCAGCGTGGTCGCCCGGGAACTGGAGGAGGGCGCGATCGGCTCCATGCTGCGGATGGCTCCGGACGACCCGGACGCCCTCCTGGAGGAGATCGCCGAGAAGCTCCTGGCGGACGTCGCCGTGCGCGAGGCGGAGCTGGCGGAGCTGCTCGGGTAGGCGGGGGCTGCTTGGTTGGGCGCGAGCTGCTTGGCCAGGCGGGGCTGCCCGGTTGGGTGGTGCCCGGCGGATCCCGGACCCGGATCCCGGGTGCCGGTGCCCGTTCGTGTGGATGGTGGTGTCGGGTAGCGTCGGGGTATGCATTTCGGAGCTGGTGTGCCCACGGTCGAGGTCACGGACCTCAAGGACGGCGACTTCCTGCTGGACGTCCGCGAGGACGACGAGTGGCAGGCGGGTCACGCCGAAGGAGCGCTGCACATCCCCATCAGTGAGTTCGTCGCCCGGTACGGCGAGTTGACGGAGGCGGCGCCGCAGGACGGGCGGGTCCATGTGATCTGCCGCTCCGGCGGGCGCTCGGCCCAGGTCGCGATGTACCTCGCCCAGCAGGGCGTCGACGCGGTGAACGTCGACGGTGGGATGCAGGTGTGGGCCGCGGTGGGGCGGCCCGTGGTGACCGACGAGGGACAGCAGGGCTTCGTTCTCTAGGCTCGCCTCGCCGCGAAGTCGCGCCTCACCTGAACCGCCTCTGCGTCAGGCCAGTGGGTGGGCCGCGAGCAGGTCGCCCAGGGTCTCCTCGTGTGCCGCGGCCGGGCCGAGTGACAGCTCCAGGTGCTTGGCCCAGGCGTGATAGCGGTGCAGGGGGTAGTCGACGTCGGCGCCGAAGCCGCCGTGCAGGTGCTGGGCGGTCTGCACGACCCGTCGTACGCCCTCGCAGGCCCAGATCTTGGCGACGGCCACGTCACCCGAGGCGGGGAGCGCGCCCGGCGCTCCCGTGGCGATCCGCCACGCGGCCTGCCAGAGCGTGGCCTCCATGGCCCGCAGGTCGATGTAGCGGTCGGCGGCCTGGACGGCGACGGCCTGGAACGTGGCGACCGGGAACCCGAACTGCTCCCGCTTGCCGGTGTACTCGCTCGTCATCCGCAGCACCCGCTCGCCCAGACCGAGGGCCAGCGCGCAGGTCCCGGTGGTCAGCAGATCACGCAGCCACTCCCACGCGCCCTCGGCCTCGACGACGTCCCGGGCGGTGAGCCGGGCCGAGTCCAGGCGCAGTTCGGCGAGCCGTTCGCCGGTGGTGGAGATCTGCTCGGCCAGGGCGACGCCCTCGTGGAGGCGGGGGACGGCCGCGAGGACGGTCCGGTCGGCGGGTGTGCGGGCGGGGACGAGGACGACGTCGGCGCCGTAGGCCCACGGCACCGCCGTCTGTACGCCGTCCAGGATCCACCCGCCCTCCTCCTGGCGTGCGGTCACGGCGAGTTCGGCCGGGTCGTGGCCGGTGCGGCCGTTCGCGGCGACCGTGAGGACGAGCTCGCCGCGCACGGCCGCGGGCAGCAGGGCGGACCTCAGCTCCGGGCCACCGTGGTGCTGTACGGCGGCCACGGCGGCGCTGTGCTCCAGCAGCGGCACCCGGGCCAGGACCTTCGCCGCCTCGCGCAGCACCAGACACAGGGCGATGGCGTCGAGTCCGGCGCCGCCGTACTCGGGGGCGGCGAGCAGGCTCAGCAGATCCGCGTCGGACAGCCTGGCCCACAGCGCGCGGTCGAAGTCCTCGGCGACGGCACCCGCCGTGAGGGACGGGCTGGGCACCGCGTCCGGCGCGACCCCGGCGAACACCCCTCGTGCCGCCTCGGCCGCCGCCTGCTGCTCCTCGCTGAAGGTGAAGTCCACGGTCCAGTCCTCCCGGCGGGTTCGCTGATCTGACGGCCTGATCCGGCTGCCTGATCTGACGGGCCGTCAAGATAGAACAGGTTCTAGAAGAAGGGAACGGTCGTCGAGGGACCGTTCCGGCGCGGCCGGGTGAGGGTGGGTCTGCCGATCGTTCGGTTCACCGGCTCCGGTGCGGGGGGCACCGTAGGGTGTCAAACGCCGTGGACGGCCCGTGGGCCTGCCCGGACGTGGTGATGGCCACGTCGGGGCAGGGCCGGAGGGGGCTGTGCCGGGTGGGTGTGGCTGAGTACCGTTCCGTGCGAGCGTCGTGGACGTCGCGTGAAGTCGCGGCGACGGCCGCGGTGGCCGCGGACGATAGCGGACGCCATGGGCGAAGCTGGGCATCACCGGTGAAATCGCGATCGGGAGACGGGGCGGAATGGACGCGTACGACGGAGGCTCGCAGGCCCCGCCGGGGCCGGACGAGCCGGGCGCGGCGCCCCCTCCGCCTCCCGCCGAGGGCCGCGCCGGGATAGCCGGTCTCTCGCTTCCGTACCAGGTCGGTGTCGCCGTGGCCCTCGCGGTCGTCGCGGTGGTGGTGTGTGTGCAGGTGGGCATGGTGTTCCTGCATGTGGCGCCGTCGAACACGGTGACGAAGCAGCACGGCAGGGCGATCGACGACTGGATCTATCCGGAGTTCGAGCAGAACTGGAAGCTCTTCGCGCCGAACCCCTTGCAGCAGAACATCGCCGTCCAGGTGCGGGCGCAGATCCGCACCGGGGACGGCGGGACGCGGACCACCGGCTGGTACGACCTGTCCGCCCAGGACGGCCGGGCCATCGACGGCAATCTGCTGCCGAGCCACACCCAGCAGAACGAGCTGCGGCGGGCCTGGGACTTCTTCGTCGCCACGCACGACGGCCAGAACCGCCCGGTGGGCCTGCGCGGCTCGCTGTCCGAGACGTATCTGCGCCGCATCGTGACCCTGCGCCTGGAACGCGATGACGTGGCAGGCAGGGGCGGTGCCGTCGAGCTCGTGCAGATCCGCGCGCGCACGACCAACGTGCAGCCGCCGAAGTGGAGCGACGAGAAGGTCTCCGACCGGCCGGTCTACCGGGTGCTGCCCTGGTGGTCGCTGCCCGAGAGCGCCGAGAACTCCGGGAGTGCCGAGAGCGCCGGGAGTGCCAAGAACTCCGGGAGTGCGGGGAGGGTGCAGTGAACCGATTCTCCCTGTGCGTCTCCGGCGTCATCGCCCGGGTCACCGAGGCCGCCCTCGGCCCCTACCAGACCGCCGTGATCCGGATCGGCTTCAGCGGGACCTGGCTGCTGTTCCTGCTGCGCGAGTTCCCGCACCGCCAGGAGATGTACGGTCCGGACGGCCCCTGGAGCTGGGACCTCGCCGAGCAGCTGATCTCGACGAACGGCGCCTTCACGGCCCTGATGTGGTCCGACGGCAACATCTGGTTCGAATGCGTGTACGCACTGGCCGTTCTGGCGAGCGTCCTGCTGCTGCTGGGCTGGCGTACCCGCACCATGACCGTGCTCTTCATGGTCGGCGTGCTCTCGCTGCAGAACCGCAGCATCTTCATGGGCGACGGCGGGGACAACGTCCTGCACCTGATGGGCATCTACCTCGTCTTCACCCGCTGCGGCCAGGTGTGGTCGCTGGACGCCCGGCGGGAGCGGCTCGCGCGGGCGGCACGGGAGCGGGGGGAGCCGGTGGTGGACCGGGCCGGGCCGGTCCTGTGGGCCGTGCTGGGTGTGGTGCTGGTCGCGGTGACCCTGGCCGGGCGGCTGTTCGACGGCGACCGGTTCATCCCCCTGCTGCTGTGGGGCGTATGGCTCGCGCAGGGCCTGTGGTGGGCCGTCGGGCGGTTCGGACGCCTGCGCGAGCCGCGGATCCTGCTCGATGTCGTCGCCAACATCGTCCACAACGGCGCGCTGCTCGTGATCATGGCCGAGGCGTGTCTGATCTACGCGACGGCCGGCTGGTACAAGATCCAGGGCACCCGCTGGCAGGACGGCACCGCCGTCTACTACCCCCTCCACCTCGACTACTTCTCGCCCTGGCCCGCCCTCGCCGACCTGCTGACGGCCAGCGGCACGATGGTGCTCCTGGTGACCTACGGCACCGTCGCCGTGCAGGTCGCCTTCCCCTTCACGCTGTTCAACCGGCGGGTGAAGAACGTCCTGCTGGCGGCCATGATGACCGAGCACGCCGTGATCGCCGTGGTCCTCGGGCTGCCGTTCTTCTCGCTCGCGATGATCGCCGCCGACGCGGTCTTCCTGCCGACGTCGTTCCTGCGCCGGCTGGGCGGTCGGGCGGAACGCGGGTGGGGGCGGCTGGTGGCGCGCGTGCGCCGTACGCCGGAGCCCGCGCCGCCGGTCCCGGAGGGCACGAGGAGTACGGAGAGCGCGAAGGGCGCGGAGGGTGCCGAGGGCGCTGAGGGCGCGCACGTAGGCTTCACGGCATGACCGACCCCCTGAGCGCCTGGCACCGGCTCGCCGGCGGCTGCGTCCTGCTCGACGGTTTCCACGCCCTCAAGCACGCGGTGCGCTTCGGCGCCGAGGTCCCGGTGGCGGTGACCGCCGACCGGGCCGCCGCGCTCGCCCTCGCCGACGAGCTGGCCCCTGACGTACGGGAGACGCTGGACGCGCTGCTGACCGAGGTGCCGGAGACGACGTACGCCTCGCTGGTGCCGCGCCCGCATCCCACGGCGGTGGCCGCTCTGGCCGTACGGCCGTCCCGCGAGGCCGGTCTGCGGGCGCTGGAGCGCACGCCCCGCGGTGCCCCGGTCGTGGTCCTCGACAACCCGCGCAACCTCGGGAACGCGGGCGCAGTGATCCGGCTGGCCGCCGGGTTCGGCGTGACCGGAGTCGTCACCACCGGCACGCTGGATCCCTGGCATCCCACCGTCGTGCGCGGCGGGGCGGGCCTGCACTTCGCGACCGTCGTGGAGCGGCTGGCCGTCGAGGAGCTGCCCGCCGGGCCGGTGTTCGCGCTCGACCCGGAGGGCGACGACATCCGGGGCGTGAAGCTCCCGGACGACGCCGTCCTCGCGTTCGGCTCCGAACGCAGCGGGCTGTCCGCCGAACTGCGGGCGCGGACCGACCACTTGGTGGCGCTGCCGATGCGCCCGCAGGTCTCCAGCTACAACCTGGCGACGAGCGTGGCGATGACGCTGTACCACTGGAGCCTGGGGGCCGTCTGACGCGGCGCCCGGGCTCACGAGCGCCGCTCAGGCCTCCCGGCGGATCTCGATCACCCGGAAGCGGTTGGCCACGAACGCCCCGTCGGTGAGCGCCGAGTTGGCCGCCGGGTTGCCGCCCGAACCGTGGAAGTCGGAGAACGCGGCCGTCTGGTTGACGTACACCCCGCCCGTGAGGTTCAGCGACAGCTGGGCCGCCTCGTCCAGGCAGACCTCCTGTACGGCCGCCTCGACCTCCTCGTCGGTGGTGTACGCGCCGACCGTCATCGCCCCCTTCTCGCGGATCGTGCGCCGCAGCAGTTCCACCGCGTCCGCGGCCGAGTCGACGGCCACGGCGAAGGAGACCGGGCCGAAGCACTCGCTCATGTAGGCGGCCTCGTCGTCGGGCTTGGCCCCGTCGAGCTTCACCATGACCGGTGTGCGGACCACCGCCCCATCGAACTCGGGGTTGCCGATCTCCCGTGAGGCGAGGGCGACTTCGCCCAGTCCGGCGGCCGCCTCCAGGCGGGCCTTGACGTCCGGGTTGACGATCGCGCCGAGCAGGGCGTTCGCGCGGGCGTCGTCGCCGAGGAGGCCGTCGACCGCGCGGGCGAGGTCGGCGACCACCTCGTCGTAGGTCCGCGGGCCCTCCTCGGTGCGGATGCCGTCGCGGGGGATCAGCAGGTTCTGCGGGGTGGTGCACATCTGGCCGCTGTACAGGGACAGCGAGAAGGCCAGGTTGGAGAGCATGCCCTTGTAGTTGTCCGTGGAGTGGACCAGGACCGTGTTGACGCCGGCCTTCTCCGTGTAGACCTGCGCCTGGCGGGCGTTGGCCTCCAGCCAGTCGCCGAACGCCGTCGAACCGGTGTAGTCGATGATCCGGATCTCCGGACGGGTCGCCAGGGTCTTGGCGATGCCCTCGCCGGGACGCTCGGCGGCCAGGGCGATCAGGTTCGGGTCGAAACCGGCCTGCTCCAGGACCTCGCGCGCGACCTGCACGGTGAGCGCGAGCGGCAGCACCGCGCGCGGGTGGGGCTTGACCAGGACCGCGTTGCCGGTGGCGAGGGAGGCGAACAGGCCCGGGTAGCCGTTCCACGTCGGGAAGGTGTTGCAGCCGATGACCAGGGCGATCCCGCGCGGGACGGGGACGAACCGCTTGGTCAGCGCGAGCGGGTCGCGCTTGCCCTGGGGCTTGGTCCACTCCGCGGTGTCGGGGGTGCGGACCTGCTCGACGTAGGCGTAGGCCACCGCCTCCAGGCCGCGGTCCTGGGCGTGCGGGCCGCCGGCCTGGAACGCCATCATGAAGGCCTGGCCGGAGGTGTGCATGACCGCGTGCGCGAACTCGTGCGTCCGGTCGCTGATCCGCTTGAGGATCTCCAGGCACACCACCGCGCGCGCCTCCGCGCCGGCGTCCCGCCAGGTCTTCTGGCCCGCCTTCATGGCGGGCAGCAGCACGTCGACGTCCGCGTGCGGGTACTCCACGCCCAGTTCGATGCCGTACGGCGACACCTCGCCGCCCACCCAGCCGTCGGTGCCGGGCTGGCCGAGGTCGAGGCGGGTGCCCTGGAGGGCGTCGAAGGCGGCCTTGCCCGCCGCCGCGTCCAGGCTGCCGTGCTCGCCGTAGGCCTTGGGGTGTTCGGGGTGCGGGGACCAGTACGCGCGGGTGCGGATCGCCTCCAGCGCCTGGTCGAGGGTGGGCCGGTGCTTGGCGATGAGCTCGTGCGTGGTCAGTTCGGCGGCCATGCGGGACCAACTCCTCGTTTCCTGAACTCTTCGTCGAGCTCATGACCTGGGCAGAAACATGGGCGGGAACAGGCGGTCAGAGTTAGAGTAACCGAACGATCGGTCGGGACAAGGGGGTCCGCCGCATCTGTGGAAAACCCCGTGCGGGAGGATCGCGCACATGACAGCACTCGACCTCAGCAGCCCCGTGGCCGTCATCGGCGCCGGCACCATGGGCCAGGGCATCGCCCAGGTCGCGTTGGTCGCCGGCCATTCCGTACGGCTGTACGACGCCGTCCCGGGCCGTGCCCAGGAGGCGGCCGACGCGATCGGCGCGCGCCTCGACCGGCTCGTCGAGAAGGACCGGCTCGGCGGCGCCGACCGGGACGCGGCGCGCGCCCGTCTGCTGCCCGCCTCGGACCTCGCCGATCTCGCCGACTGTGCCTTGGTGATCGAGGCCGTCCTGGAGCGGCTGGACGTCAAACAGGAGCTGTTCCGCGCGCTGGAGGACGTGGTCGGCGAGGACTGTCTGCTCGCCACCAACACCTCCTCCCTGTCGGTGACGGCCATCGGCGGTGCCCTGCGCAACCCGGGCCGCTTCGTGGGCCTGCACTTCTTCAACCCGGCGCCGCTGCTGCCGCTGGTCGAGGTCGTCTCCGGGTTCGCCACGGACGTCACCTCGGCCACGCGCGCGTACGAGACGGCCCGCGCCTGGGGCAAGACGCCGGTCGCTTGCGCGGACACCCCCGGCTTCATCGTCAACCGCATCGCGCGGCCCTTCTACGCCGAGGCCTTCGCGGTCTACGAGGCCCAGGGCGCCGACCCCGCCACCATCGACGCGGTCCTGCGCGAGTGCGGTGGCTTCCGGATGGGCGCCTTCGAACTGACCGACCTCATCGGGCAGGACGTCAACGAGTCCGTCACGCGCTCGGTGTGGCGGTCCTTCTTCCAGGACGTGCGCTTCACGCCCTCGCTAGCCCAGCAGCGGCTGGTCGAGTCCGGGCGCCTCGGCCGCAAGACCGGGCAGGGCTGGTACGCCTACGGCGACGGCGCCGAGAAGGCCGAGCCGCACACCGCGGAGCGGTCCCGGCCGCCCGCCTACGTGAGCGTCGAGGGCGATCTGGGCCCCGCGTCGGAGCTGGTCGGCCTGATCCGCGAGGCGGGCATCCAGGTCCGCGAGGAGGAAGAGGACCACGGCACCCGGTTGGTGCTGCCCGGCGGGGGACAGCTGGCGCTGGCCGACGGGCAGACCTCGGTGGAGTTCCGGGACGTCGTCTACTTCGACCTCGCGCTCGACTACCGCCGGGCCACCCGGATCGCCCTGTCCGCCTCCCAGGACACCGCCCCGCAGACCCTCTCCGAGGCCATCGGGCTCTTCCAGGCGCTCGGCAAGGACGTCAGCGTCATCGGAGACGTCCCGGGCATGATCGTCGCCCGTACGGTCGCCCGGATCGTCGACCTCGCGCACGACGCCGTCGCCAAGGGCGTGGCCACCGAGGAGGACATCGACACCGCGATGCGCCTTGGTGTCAACTATCCGCTGGGCCCCTTCGAGTGGAGCCGCAGGCTCGGCCGCAACTGGGCCTACGCGCTCCTGGACGACCTGCACCTGCGCGATCCCTCCGGACGGTACGCCCCGTCCCTCGCGCTGTACCGCCACGCGTACGCCACCGACAAGCGGGAGGGCGGCACCTCATGACCACCGCCAAGCGCGACACGTACACGCCCGAGACGCTGCTGTCCGTCGCCGTCCAGGTCTTCAACGAACGCGGCTACGACGGCACCTCCATGGAGCACCTGTCCAAGGCGGCCGGCATCTCCAAGTCATCGATATACCACCACGTCACCGGCAAGGAGGAGCTGCTGCGCCGGGCCGTGAACCGGGCCCTGGACGGCCTCTTCGGGATCCTCGACGAGGAGCACGCGCGCGTGGGGCTCGCCGCCGAGCGCCTGGAGTACGTCGTCCGGCGCATGGTCGAGGTGCTCATCGCCGAGCTGCCCTACGTCACGCTGCTGCTGCGGGTGCGCGGCAACACCGGCACCGAGCGGTGGGCCCTGGAGCGGCGCCGCGACTTCGACCACCGGGTCGCCGCCCTCCTCAAGGCCGCGGCCGCCGACGGTGACGTACGCGAGGACGTCGAGGTGCGGCTCGCGACCCGGCTCGTCTTCGGGATGATCAACTCCATCGTGGAGTGGTACCGCCCGGACGGCCGGGGGATGAACGAACGCGAGGTGGCCGACGCGGTGGCGCGGCTGGTGTTCGGCGGGCTGCGGCGAGCCGACTGAGGGGCCGTGTCCCTCGACGACGTCCTCGCCCGGGCCGAGCGCCGTTTCGGAGTCCGGTTCCCGCGGGACTAACGGGACTTCCTGGCCGCCGAAGGGAGCATGAGCCGCTTCGTGCCTCCCGCGGTCGACTTCCTCGTGATCAACGCGGCCGGGGAACTCGTCCCGGTCAACGAGGCCGGTGAGATCCAGGCCCGCTTTCCCGGCGCCGTGGTCGTCGGCGGGGACGGCAGCCGGGAACCGCTCACCTACGACTTCCGGCAGGAACCCCCCTCGTCTGGTGCTGCTCGACATCTCCGCCCCGGACTGGTCCTCCGCCCTGCACCAGGCGGACTCGCTGACCGACCTGCTCGAACGGTTTCCCGAGAGCGGGTGGGACTGGGGCGACTGACGCTCAGCCCTGCGGCTCCAGGTCCTCCTCCTCGAACACCAGCAGGGTGCGGGTGCTGAGGACCTCGGGGATGGCCTGCAGGCGGGTGAGGACCAGCTCGCGCAGGGCGCGGTTGTCGGGGGTGTGGATCAGGAGCAGGACGTCGAAGTCGCCGCCGACCAGGGCGATGTGGGAGGCGCCGGGGAGCCGGCGGAGCTGCTCGCGGACCGTGCGCCAGGAGTTCTGGACGATCTTCAGGGTGATGTAGGCCGAGGTGCCCTGGCCGGCGCGCTCGTGGTCGACGCGGGCGCCGAAGCCGCGGATGACGCCGTCCTCGATGAGGCGGTTGATGCGCGCGTAGGCGTTGGCGCGCGAGACATGGACGCGTTCGGCGACCGACCGTATCGACGCGCGGCCGTCCGCCTGGAGCATCTGGAGGATGTCCTGATCGATGGCGTCGAGCGGACGCGGGGACGGCGGGGGACCGCTGCCGTCCGGGCTCTCGGCCATTTGTTCAGGTGCCATGTCCCCCCGCCTCCCTCTCGTGGACGTACTGCGTCCATCAGAGGCTGTGGAGAACCGTTTGTCCACAGCCTGAGGGGGCCTGTAGCCAAAATGTGCCGACGACCGAACAATCGGTAGGTGAGGCGCCTCACACTCGTGACGCGTCCGAAGCCGTCTCCCACGAGGAGGTGCCGTCATGACGGTCATGGAGCAGCGGGGCGCGTACCGGCCATCGCCGCCGCCCGCCTGGCAGCCCCGTACGGATCCCGCGCCGCTGCTGCCCGATGCCGAGCCGTACCGCGTCCTCGGCACGGAGGCGGCCGCCCAGGCCGACCCCGAGCTGCTGCGCCGCCTGTACGCCCAGCTGGTGCGCGGCCGCCGGTACAACGCGCAGGCCACCGCCCTCACCAAGCAGGGCCGGCTCGCCGTCTACCCCTCCAGCACCGGCCAGGAGGCCTGCGAGGTCGCCGCCGCGCTGGCCCTCGAAGACCGTGACTGGCTCTTCCCCAGCTACCGCGACACCCTCGCGGCCGTCGCCCGAGGCCTCGACCCCGTCCAGGCGCTGACCCTGCTGCGCGGCGACTGGCACACCGGCTACGACCCGCACGAGCACCGTGTGGCGCCCCTGTGCACCCCGCTCGCCACCCAGCTCCCGCACGCCGTGGGCCTCGCGCACGCCGCCCGTCTCAAGGGCGACGACGTGGTCGCGCTCGCCATCGTCGGCGACGGCGGCACCAGCGAGGGCGACTTCCACGAGGCGCTGAACTTCGCCGCCGTCTGGCAGGCACCGGTCGTCTTCCTCGTCCAGAACAACGGCTTCGCCATCTCCGTCCCGCTCGCCAAGCAGACCGCGGCTCCGTCGCTGGCCCACAAGGCCGTCGGCTACGGCATGCCCGGCCGCCTGGTCGACGGCAACGACGCGGCCGCCGTGCACGAGGTCCTGACCGCCGCCGTCCGCCACGCGCGCGAGGGCGGCGGACCGACGCTGGTGGAGGCCGTCACCTACCGCGTCGAGGCCCACACCAACGCCGACGACGCGACCCGCTACCGCGGTGACGCCGAGGTGGAGACCTGGCGCGGCCACGACCCGATCGCCCTCCTGGAGCACGAGCTGACCGAACGCGGCCTGATCGACGAGGCGGGCATCCGGGCCGCGCGGGACGCCGCCGAGACCATGGCCGCCGACCTGCGCGAGCGCATGAACCAGGACCCGGTGCTCGACCCCATGGACCTCTTCGCCCATGTGTACGCCGAGCCCACCCCGCAACTGCGCGAGCAGCAGGACCAGTTGCGGGCCGAGCTCCAGGCCGAGGGGGAGCAGCGATGACCACCGTCGCGCTGAAGCCGGCCACCATGGCGCAGGCCCTCACGCGCGCGATGCGCGACGCCATGGCCGCCGACCCGAGCGTGCACGTCATGGGCGAGGATGTCGGCACCCTCGGTGGTGTCTTCCGGGTCACCGACGGCCTTGCCAAGGAGTTCGGCGAGGACCGCTGCACGGACACCCCGCTCGCCGAGGCGGGCATCCTCGGCACGGCCGTCGGCATGGCGATGTACGGCCTCAGGCCGGTCGTGGAGATGCAGTTCGACGCGTTCGCCTACCCGGCCTTCGAGCAGCTGATCAGCCACGTGGCGAAGATGCGCAACCGCACCCGCGGCGCGATGCCCCTGCCGATCACCGTCCGGGTTCCCTACGGCGGCGGCATCGGCGGCGTCGAGCACCACAGCGACTCCTCCGAGGCGTACTACATGGCGACCCCGGGGCTCCATGTCGTCACGCCCGCGACCGTCGCCGACGCCTACGGCCTGCTGCGCGCCGCCATCGCCTCCGACGACCCGGTCGTCTTCCTCGAACCCAAGCGGCTGTACTGGTCGAAGGACTCCTGGAACCCGGACGAGCCGGCGACCGTTGAACCCATAGGCCGCGCGGTGGTGCGGCGCTCGGGCCGGAGCGCCACGCTCATCACGTACGGACCGTCCGTGCCCGTCTGCCTCGAAGCCGCCGAGGCGGCGCGGGAGGAGGGCTGGGACCTCGAAGTCGTCGACCTGCGTTCCCTGGTGCCGTTCGACGACGACACGGTCGCCGCCTCGGTACGGCGGACCGGGCGAGCGGTCGTCGTGCACGAGTCGGGCGGGTTCGGCGGACCGGGCGGGGAGATCGCGGCCCGGGTCACGGAGCGCTGCTTCCACCACCTGGAGGCGCCGGTGCTGCGCGTGGCCGGGTTCGACATCCCCTATCCGCCGCCGATGCTGGAGCGTCACCACCTGCCCGGCGTGGACCGGATCCTGGACGCCGTGGGGCGTCTTCAGTGGGAGGCGGAGAGCTGATGGCCCAGGTGCTGGAGTTCAGGCTGCCGGATCTCGGCGAGGGCCTGACCGAGGCGGAGATCGTCCGCTGGCTGGTGGAGGTCGGTGACGTCGTCACCGTCGACCAGCCGGTCGTCGAGGTCGAGACGGCCAAGGCGATGGTCGAGGTCCCCTGCCCCTACGGCGGCGTGGTCACCGCCCGCTACGGCGAGGAGGGCACGGAGCTTCCGGTGGGGGCGCCGCTGATCACCGTCGCGGTGGGAGCGCCGGCCTCCGGCGAGGACACCGGGAACGGCGAGAGCAAGGGCTCGGGCAACGTCCTTGTCGGGTACGGCACTTCGGAGGCACCGGCGCGCAGGAGGCGGGTGCGGCCGGGGCAGCGGGTGCCCGCGGGGACGCACGGGACGCAGGGGGTGCCCGGAGTGTCCGGGCGCGCGTCCTCGGCTCCCGCGACTCCTGCGGCTTCCACAGCACCTGCGGCTTCCACGACTCCTGCGCCTGCTGTCGCCCTCGCGGCTCCCGAGGCGGCCGAGGGTCCCGTTCCCGTGATCTCCCCGCTGGTGCGCCGGCTGGCCCGTGAGAACGGCCTCGACCTGAGGGAACTCACCGGCTCCGGGCCCGACGGGCTGATCCTGCGGGCGGACGTCGAGTACGCGCTGCGGGCCGCCGCCACGCCGGTCCGGGCCACCGCACCCGCCACACCCGCCGAACCGGCGGTGGTCACGACACCGGCTGCCCCCGAAGGCACCCGTATCCCCCTCAAGGGAGTCCGCGGGGCCGTAGCCGACAAGCTCTCCCGCAGCCGGCGCGAGATCCCGGAGGCCACCTGCTGGGTGGACGCCGACGCGACGGAACTCATGCGGGCGCGGACGGCGATGAACACCGCCGGTGGACCGAAGATCTCCCTGATCGCCCTCCTGGCCCGGATCTGCACCGCGGCCCTGGCCCGCTTCCCCGAGCTCAACTCCACGGTGGACACGGAGGCCAGGGAGATCGTCCGGCTCGACCGGGTGCACCTCGGCTTCGCCGCGCAGACCGAACGGGGCTTGGTGGTCCCGGTCGTGAAGGACGCCCACGCGCGGGACGCGGAGTCGCTGAGCGCGGAGTTCGCCCGGCTCACCGAGGCGGCCCGCACAGGCACCCTCACCCCCGCGGAACTCACCGGCGGCACCTTCACGTTGAACAACTACGGCGTGTTCGGCGTCGATGGCTCCACGCCGATCATCAACCACCCCGAGGCGGCCATGCTCGGCGTCGGCCGTATCGTCCCCAAGCCGTGGGTGCACGAGGGCGAGCTCGCCGTACGGCAGGTCGTCCAGCTCTCGCTCACCTTCGATCACCGGGTGTGCGACGGCGGCACCGCGGGCGGCTTCCTGCGGTACGTGGCGGACTGCGTGGAACAGCCGGCGGTCCTGCTGCGCTCCCTGTGACACCGGCCCGCACCCCCGGCGCCGCGAACGCACCGGCTCCCCCGCGTTCCCTGTGATCGCGTCGGCACGCATACTCGGGGGGTGACCGCATACGACGCCGTCGTCCTCGCCGGAGGTGCCGCCCGGCGGCTCGGCGGTGCGGACAAACCCGGGGTGCGGGTGGGCGGACGGGCGCTGCTGGACCGGGTGCTGGCCGCCTGCGCCGACGCGCGCACCACCGTCGTGGTCGCCGACCCCCGGCCCACCGCCCGGCCGGTGATCTGGGCGCGCGAGGACCCTCCGGGCGGCGGGCCGGTGGCCGCTCTCGACGCGGGCCTCGGGCACACCACGGCGGACCACCTCGTCGTCCTCTCCGCCGACCTGCCGTTCCTGACCGGGGCGACAGTGGAGCTGCTGCTGATCACCCTGCGCGCGAGCGGCGCCGACGGCGTCCTCCTCACCGACGCCGAGGGCCGCGACCAGCCGCTGGTGGCCGCCTACCGCGCGCCTGCGCTGCGCCGCGCGCTGGCCGGGCTCGCCGCGGAGCACGACGGGCGGGGGCGCCTCGCCGGTCTGCCCCTGCGCCGCCTCACCGCCGGGCTCGGACTGACCCGGGTGTCCGACCCCGTCGCGTCCTTCGACTGCGACACCTGGGACGACATCGCCACCGCCAGGGCACGGATCAGGGAGCATGGGCACGTGTTGGATGAATGGATTTCCGCAGTCAAGGATGAGCTGGGCATCGACCTCGACGTCGACACCAATGCGCTGCTCGATCTGGCCCGCGACGCCGCCCACGGCGTGGCCAGGCCCGCGGCACCGCTGACCACCTTCCTCGTCGGCTACGCGGCGGCCCGGGCCGGGGGAGGCCCGGAGGCGGTGGCCGAGGCGTCCCGCAAGGCCGCCGCGCTCGCCCTGCGCTGGGCGGACGAAAAGGCGGACGAAAAGGCGGGCGAGAACATGGACGGGGAAGCGGGCGGGGAAGCGGGCGGCAGTGCCGCCGAGCCCGACGCTGCCCCCGCCCCCGCCCCCGCCCCGCCCCACGCCGCCCCGGACGCCGGATGACCGCCCGAGCGACCCGGACCGGCGAAGACGCCGAGGATGCCGAGGATGCCGAGGACTTCGACGTCGAGGAGGTGCTCGCCCTGGTGAAGGAGGACGACGGCCGCTCCCCCGGCGACCACCACGTGCCCGCGCCCACCCCGCAGCGCGGCTCCTCCGAGCCGGAACACCGGCACAGGGCCACTCCCTGGCCCGAGGCCCGCGCGATCGCCGCCCGTGCCGCCCGTTCCGGCACCCGCCGCTCCCCCGTCTCCGTGCGGCTCGACGACGCCCTCGGCCTCACCCTGGCCGCCCCCCTCCCCGCCCTCACCGACCTGCCCTCCTTCGACACCTCCGCGATGGACGGCTGGGCCCTCGCCGGGCCCGGCCCCTGGGGCGTACGGGAGGAAGGCGTCCTCGCCGGGCACGCCGAGCCCGAACCCCTCGCTGACGGCGAGGCCGTCCGGATCGCCACCGGCGCCCGTATCCCGCAGGACACCACCGCCGTACTGCGCAGCGAGCACGGCCGCTCCGACGACAAGGGCCGGCTGCACGCGACCCGGGAGGTTGTCACCGGCCAGGACATCCGCCCGCGCGGCCAGGAGTGCCGCAGTGGCGACCATCTCCTGCCGGCCGGCACCTTCGTGACCCCGGCCGTGCTCGGTCTCGCCGCGGCGGCCGGATACGACACGCTCGCCGCCGTACCGCGCCCCCGGGCCGAAGTCCTTGTCCTCGGCGACGAGTTGCTCACCGAGGGCACTCCGCACGACGGTCTGATCCGCGACGCGCTCGGCCCGATGCTCCCGCCCTGGCTGCGGGCGCTGGGCGCCGAGGTCATCGCCGTACGGCGACTCGGTGACGACGCGGACGCGCTGCACAAGGCGATCACCGGTTCCGGGGCCGACCTGATCGTCACCACCGGTGGTACCGCCGGGGGCCCCGTCGACCACGTCCATCCGATCCTGCGCCGCATCGGCGCCGAACTCCTTGTCGACGGCGTCAAGGTGCGCCCCGGCCACCCCATGCTGCTGGCCCGCACCAAGGAGAACCAGCACCTCGTCGGGCTGCCCGGCAACCCGCTGGCGGCCGTCTCCGGGCTGCTCACGCTCGCCGAGCCGCTGCTGCGGACGCTGGCGGCGCACCCCGCGCCGGAGCCGTACACCCTGCCGTTGCGGGACGAGGCGCACGGGCATCCGTACGACACCCGGCTCATCCCGGTGGTGCTGCGCGGTGACCGGGCGGTGCCGTTGCACTACAACGGTCCGGCGATGCTGCGGGGCATCGCGGCGGCGGACGCCCTGGCCGTCGTACCACCGGGCGGCGCGAGGGCCGGACAGGAGACGGAGCTGCTCGACCTGCCCTGGGCGAGTGGCGGAATCGGGGTGTGTTTCACGTGAAACTTCCGGGCCAGGACGCGATCGCCCGCCAGGCGGACGAGCATCTCGTGACCCACCGGGTGAAGCTGCCGAGGAAGGTGGTGGAGCATCCCTTCCGCCAGGTGGCCAAACGGGTCCTGATGGCGCTGCTGGTCCTCGTGACGACCGCGCTGCTCGTCTACGTCGACCGGGACGGCTACAACGACAACTCCGACGGTTCGGTCGACTTCCTGGACGCCTGGTACTACGCGACCGTCACCCTCTCCACCACCGGATACGGCGACATCACCCCGGTCAGCGACGCCGCCCGGTTCACCAACATCTTCGTCATCACGCCGCTGCGGGTGCTGTTCCTGATCATCCTGGTCGGCACCACGCTGGAGGTCCTCACGGAACGCACCCGGGAGGAATGGCGGCTCAACCGCTGGAGGTCCACCTTGCGCGACCACACCGTCGTCGTCGGCTTCGGCACCAAGGGGCGGTCGGCGATCCAGACCGTCTGTGCGACGGGACTGAAGAAGGAGCAGGTCGTCGTGGTCGACCCCAGCTCCAAGGTGATCGACGCGGCGACGGCCGACGGCTACGCGGGCATCGTCGGCGACGCGACCCGCAGCGAGGTGCTGAAGCGGGCCGAGGTGCACAAGGCGCGGAAGATCATCATCGCGACCCAGCGCGACGACACGGCCGTCCTGGTGACCCTGACCGCCCGGCAGCTCAACAAGGGCGCCAAGATCGTGGCCGCGGTGCGCGAGGAGGAGAACGCGCCGCTGCTGAAGCAGTCCGGCGCCGACGCCGTCATCACCAGCGCCAGCGCGGCCGGCCGGCTGCTCGGTCTGTCGGTGCTCAGCCCCGCGGCCGGCATGGTGATGGAGGACCTCATCCAGCAGGGCAGCGGCCTCGACATCGTCGAACGGCCGGTCATAAAGGCCGAGGTGGGCAGGAGCCCGCGGGAGACGGACGACCTCGTGGTCAGCGTCGTACGCGGCCACCGGGTGCTCGGCTACGACGATCCGGCCGTCGGAACACTGGAGTTGACGGACCGGCTGATCACGATCGTGCGGGCGACGCCGGGTACGCAGATCGCACCCGACGTCCGCCCGCTGCCCCACAGCTGAGCCGTCGTCGTACAGCAGCCGTCGTACGGCTGATCACTTGCGGTTGTACAGCCGCATGGTGATCGGCCCGAAGACGGCCATGAACAGTCCTGCCCACCCCAGCGACCAGGCGATCTCGTCGGCCGGCCAGTCGCCCGCCATCAACTCGCGGACGGCGGAGGACAGATGGGTGATCGGGCTGTTGTTGACGAAGGCCTGGAGCCAGCCCGGCATGGTCTTCGGGTCGACGAAGATGTTGGACAGGAAGGTCAGCGGGAACATCACCATCATGCTGACGCCCATGACCGACTTCTCGGTGCGCAGCAGCAGACCGAACATCGTCCAGATCCACGAGAACGCGAACGAGAACGCGACCAGCAGGACGATCCCGGCGAGCACGCCGCCGACCCCGCCGTCCGGGCGGTAGCCCAGGATCAGGCCGACGGTGAGCATCACGACGGAGGCGATCGTGTAGCGCAGGGCGTCGCCCAGCAGATAGCCGACCATGGTCGACGGCCGCCAGATCGGCAGCGAGCGGAAGCGGTCGAAGACGCCCTTCTCGATGTCGGTGTTCACCGAGATGCCGGTGTACATCGTGATCATCACGACCGACATCACCATGATGCCCGGCAGCAGGAACTGGATGTACTCCTTCGGGGAGCCGGCCAGGGCGCCCCCGAACAGGTACGTGTACATCAGCACCATCATGATCGGGAACGCCGTGACGTCGAAGAGCTGCTCCGGCACGTGTTTGATCTTGAGGATGGCCCGCCAGCCGAAGGTCAGCGAGGCCGACAGCGCGCTGGGGCGCGGCGGCCGCTCCCCGGAGACGAGCAGCGCGGCCAGCGACTCGGCGCTGACGGGGGCCAGCTCCTTGTTCTCGGTCTGTGTCGCGGTGCTCATGCCGCCACCTCGTCCTTCGTGTCCTTGCCGCTGTCGTGGGTGTCATGTCCGGTGAGGGCGAGGAACACCTCGTCCAGGCTGGGCTGGCCCAGCGAGAAGTTGTCCACGACCACGCCGGTGCGGGCCAGCTCGGCGAGCGCGCGGGCCGCCTGCTCGGCCGCCCCCTGGCCGTTCGCCGCCCCGGCTCCGACGCGGGCCGTCAGGGCCACGGGATCGGGTTCCAGCTGGACGTCGGCGTCCAGGGCCAGCCGGAGCACCTGCTCGGCCTGCGGTCGCTGGGCCGGGTCGCGCAGACGCAGATGGACGGAGCCGGCGCCGACGGAGGCCTTCAGCTCGCCCTTGGTGCCCTCCGCGATCACCCTGCCCTGGTCGATGACGGCGATCCGGGAGGCCAGCTGGTCGGCCTCGTCCAGGTACTGCGTGGTCAGCAGCACGGTGGTGCCCTGGGCGACGACCGCGCGCACGATGTCCCAGACCTGGTTGCGGCTGCGCGGGTCCAGGCCGGTCGTCGGCTCGTCCAGGAAGAGCAGGTCGGGCGTGTTCAGGATGGAGGCGGCGATGTCGATACGGCGCCGCATACCGCCGGAGTAGTGCTTGACCTGCTTGCCGGCCGCGTCCGTGAGGCCGAAGGCCTCCAGCAGCTGCCCGGCGCGCAGTCGCGCGGCCTTCTTGTCGTGACCGAGGAGGCGGCCCAGCAGGACCAGGTTCTCGGTGCCGGTGAGGTCCTCGTCCACCGAGGCGTACTGGCCGGTGAGGCTGACCCGGCTGCGGACCTCGTCGGCCTCGCGGACGACGTCGTGGCCGAAGACGTGGGCCTGGCCGCCGTCGGGGCGGAGCAGGGTGGCGAGCATCTTGACCGTGGTGGTCTTGCCCGCGCCGTTCGGGCCGAGGACGCCGTAGACCGTGCCCGCCGGCACCGCGAGGTCGACTCCGTCGACGGCCCGTGTCTCGCCGAACGTCTTCACCAGGCCTGCGGTCTCGATGGCCAGGCCGGACGTGTGCTGGCTCATGGGGTGTCCTTCCGCGTACATGGGTTACGCATGGGGAGACCTTTACCGTCGCGCAAACTCATCGGTCCCGCACAGGGTTTTTCCGGGGAACCGGTCGAAGGTCCCAAGGGGGCCGATCCAAGGACCTAGGGGGACGGTCGTAGACGGGAGGGAGGGGGTGGGTCGAGGCCGCCCGGGGAGTAGCGTCCCCTTCATGCATGCGATCACGATTCCCGAACCTGGTGGTCCCGAGGCGCTGGTGTGGAGCGAGGTCCCGGATCCCGTGCCCGGCGAGGGCGAGGTGCTCGTCGAGGTGGCGGCCGGCGCCGTGAACCGCGCCGACATCCTCCAGCGGCAGGGCTTCTACAACCCGCCGCCCGGCGCCTCCCCGTACCCCGGCCTGGAGTGCTCCGGGCGGATCACCGCGCTCGGCACCGGCGTCTCCGGCTGGAGCGTCGGCGACGAGGTGTGCGCGCTGCTCGCGGGCGGCGGTTACGCCGAGAAGGTGGCCGTCCCGGCCGGACAGCTGCTCCCCGTGCCCAAGGGCGTCGCCCTGGAGCGGGCCGCCGCGCTCCCGGAGGTGGTGTGCACGGTCTGGTCCAACGTCTTCATGGTCTCCCACCTCCGCCCCGGCGAGACGCTGCTCGTGCACGGCGGCTCCAGCGGCATCGGCACCATGGCGATCCAGCTGGCCAAGGCGGTCGGCGCGAAGGTCGCCGTGACGGCGGGCACGCGCGCCAAGCTGGACCGCTGTGCGGAGCTCGGCGCTGACATCCTGGTCAACTACCGGGAGCAGGACTTCGTCGAGGAGGTCAGGCAGGCCACCGGCGGGACGGGGGCCGACGTCATCCTCGACAACATGGGGGCCAAGTACCTCGACCGCAACGTCCAGGCCCTCGCCGTCAACGGGCGGCTCGCGATCATCGGCATGCAGGGCGGCATCAAGGCCGAACTGAACATCGCCACCCTCCTGAACAAGCGCGCCGCCATCAGCGCGACCTCTCTGCGGGCCCGCCCCCTGGAGGAGAAGGCCGCCATCGTCGCCGCCGTACGCGAACACGTCTGGCCCCTCATCGACGGCGGTCACATCATCCCCGTCGTCGACCGCGAAATCCCGATGCGCGAGGCCTCCGCCGCACACCGGGTGGTGGAGGAGAGCGGCCACGTGGGCAAGGTGCTGCTGGTCACGTCGTAGAAGGGTCGTAGAAAGGTCGTAGAAGGGCCGGGAGACGGCGGGCGGAACGCGGCCCGGCGAGGCCACAGGGCTCAGAGCGTGCCCCGCCGCAGCCGTAGGGCGACGAAGGCGAGGCCCAGGCCCAGGCCGACGAGGATGAGGCCGCCGCCGAGCGGGAGGATGTGCAGCCGCGGCCCGGCCGACCGTTCGGCGGCCCTGCCGACGGGCTCTCGCGGAAGCCCGGGGGACACCTCCGCCGCGGTCTCCGCCGGTGCTTCCGGTACGCCGGTGTAGGCGCCGTCGGACCGGCCGTCCCGGCCGCTGCCCGCGTCCACGCCCGCGTCCTCCGGCCGCCCCGGCCGCTGCCGCCCTTCACCGGCCCGGCTCCCGGCCCGGGAGGGCGCGGCGGCGGAGGGGGGCGGGGAGGGAGCACGCACGGTCAGGCCGTCCCCCACCGACGCCCACTCACTCCCGTACGCGGACTCACTTCCGTACGCCGACTCACCTCCGTACGGACAAAGGACCGCGCTCGCCCCCACCACGACGAGCAGCACCGCGGAACGCAGCGGTCGCAGCGACCGCGGTGATCGCGGCAGGCGCGGCAGACGTGGGCAGGCAGTCACGGGACAACCGTGACATTCGGCCGTTACCCCGGCATTCCGGGGCGGTCCGGAGGAGCGATACGGCGTGGGAACGGTGGATCAGGCTTCGGCGGGGGCACCACGGTGGTGAGGTGTAGGCGTGCGAGAGAATGGCGGCATGGAGATGCCGAGGAACGAACGGTCGCCGGAGAACCCCCAGATCCTTGTCGTGGGTCAGGACGGGATGGCCATCGGTGGCGGAGGAGACGAGGACTCCCGCGAGGTTCCCGTGACGGAGATGGTCGAACAGCCCGCGAAGGTCATGCGGATCGGCAGCATGATCAAGCAGCTGCTCGAAGAGGTCCGCGTGGCTCCCCTCGACGAGGCGAGCCGGGTCCGCCTCAAGGAGATCCACGCCAGCTCGGTGAAGGAGCTGGAGGACGGTCTTGCCCCGGAGCTGGTCGAGGAGCTGGAGCGGCTCTCCCTGCCGTTCACGGACGAGGCGACCCCGAGCGACGCGGAACTGCGGATCGCGCAGGCGCAGTTGGTCGGCTGGCTGGAGGGGCTCTTCCACGGGATCCAGACCACGCTGTTCGCCCAGCAGATGGCCGCGCGTGCCCAGCTGGAGCAGATGCGCCGGGCCCTTCCGCCGGGTGTCGGCCACGACGGCGACGACGGCGGCCACCAGGCCGGCCGCTCGGGCGGGCCGTACTTGTAAGACCCGACCTGCTTGTAAGCCCACCGCCCACCCATGACGAAGGCCCGGCAGCCAGCGCTGCCGGGCCCTGTCACGTCACGCGCGTCGGACGGGACGAACGCGGCTCACGCCGGATTGCCCGTGGAGACGTCGAACTGCATCTTCGGCGGGTTCTTCGGGTCGAAGTCGGTGCCCGCGTCAGGGAACTGCTGGATCACGGCACCGTCGCCGTAGGTGTTCTCGTCCACCTTGTTGATCTTGTAGTGCCATCCGGCGGCCTGCAGGCACTTGAGGACCGAGTCCCAGTTCTTGTACTGGAAGCTCGGCATCCGCACCTGGTCGGGGTCGTTGTACGACTCGGCCGGCTCGGTGCACTCGGTCGTCTCGACCGTCTTGGTCGTGTCCGGCCCGCGGTAGCCCGCCGCCTGGGTCGCCGAGGTCGAGGGGCTTGCGCTGCTGTCGCCCCCCGCCTCGTTGTCACCGCCGCTGTTCAGCAGCAGCGCCGCGAGCAGACCGCCGACGGCGATCAGGGAGACGGCGATCGACCCGATGATCACCGGCTTGTTGCTCTTGCCGCCACCGCCCCCACCGGAGGCCGCGGTCGCGGTCTGCGGGGTGAGGTTGTACGGCGGCGGGGTCGACGGGGACTGGTGCGGCGCGTAGGACGCCGGGCCCGGGGTCGGGTAGCCGCTCTGCTGCGGATAGCCGTACGACGGGGCGGGCGTCGACGGCGGCGGGGTGCCGTGCGGAGCCGGAGTGCCGTACGGGCTCGGCGTCGGGGCCGGCTGGTACGGCGTCTGCACGCTGCCCTGGGGCGGCGGCGTCTGGTCGACCGGCGGGAACACCGCGGAGCCGACACCGGCGCCGCTCGACGTCTGCACGCCCGGCACGATGCTCGGGGCGGCGGCCTGGAAGGAGGAGGCCACGCGCAGACACTCGTCGCGCATGGCCTCGGCGCTCGGAAAACGCTCGTTCGGGTTCTTCTTGAGCGCGCGGGCGACCAGCGCGTCCACGGCCGGCGGAAGCGAACGGTTGATCGAGGAGGGAGCCACCGGCTCCTCCTGGACGTGCGCGTACGCTATGGCCAGCGGCGAGTCCGCGTCGAACGGCAGCCGCCCGGTGACCAGCTGGAACAGCATGATGCCGACCGAGTAGAGGTCGGACCGGGCGTCCACGCCGCGGCCGAGGGCCTGCTCCGGCGAGAGGTACTGCGGGGTGCCGACGACCATGCCGGTCTGGGTCATGGAGGTGACCCCGGACTGCATGGCGCGGGCGATGCCGAAGTCCATCACCTTCACCACGCCACGCTTGGTCATCATCACGTTGCCCGGCTTGATGTCCCGGTGGACCAGGCCCATCTCGTGGCTGATCTCCAGGGCCGCCAGCACGTCCGCGGTGATCTTCAGCGCCTTGTCGGCGGGCATCGCGCCGTACTGCTGCACGTCCGCGTTGAGGACCGAGCCGAGCGGTTGGCCCTCGACGTACTCCATGACGATGTACGGCATCGTCGTGCCGTCCAGCTCGTCCTCGCCGGTGTCGAAGACCGAGACGATGTTGGTGTGCGTGAGCTTGGCCACGGCCTGGGCCTCACGGCGGAAACGCTCGCGGAAGGCCTGTTCCCGACCCAGCTCGGTGTGGAGCGTCTTGATCGCGACCTGGCGGTCCAGCACCGCGTCGTAGGCGAGATGTACCGAGGCCATGCCGCCCTCGCCGAGCAGATCGCGCAGCTGATAGCGGCCACCGGCCAGCGCACGCCCCGCATAGCGGCCGTGTGCGGAGTCCTGGCTCATGTTCTGTGTCCCCCATAGCCTTTCGCGCGCCGGCGAGTGTCGTCCTGCCGAAAGGATCCCGAAAATTCGTTGATCCAGTGTCTAATCCCGGCCAAGTCTGCCGGAGGGCACTGACACGTCAAGTTCGGTGCCCGTTCCGTGACCGTACGCGAAAGAAGCGTCGCGGAAGCGTTACAGCGGGCGTACGGCCGGCACACAGGATTTGCACGCCGACACGTCGGACGGGTTTGATGGCCGGTCCGTCTCGGGCCGGTCCCCGGGGCCTTCCCGGACCGGCGGGTTGCGCGGAGGCTGTAGCGTGGCCGACGGAGACCGTAACAACACCGCGCGCACCGCGGGCAGAAACGACGGCGAGGACTGATGGCACAGCAGCGCGCTCAGGGCCCGTCCGACCCCGAGGCGACTGGCGGCGGGATGTCAGATGCGCCGGAGCTGTGGGGTAACGGCGGGCTGGTCGGTGACGGCCGATATCGGCTGACCCGCAGACTCGGCCGGGGCGGCATGGCAGAGGTGTTCGCCGCCGAGGACGTGCGTCTCGGGCGTACCGTGGCGGTCAAGCTGCTGCGTGCCGACCTCGCCGAGGACCCCGTCTCCAAGGCCCGCTTCACGCGCGAGGCCCAGTCGGTGGCCGGGCTCAACCACCACGCGATCGTCGCCGTGTACGACTCCGGCGAGGACTTCGTGGGCGGCCAGTCCGTGCCGTACATCGTGATGGAGATCGTCGAAGGGCGCACCATCCGCGACCTCCTCCTCAACGCCGAGGCGCCCGGCCCCGAGCAGGCCCTGATCATCGTCTCGGGTGTCCTGGAGGCGCTCGCCTATTCGCACCAGCACGGCATCGTGCACCGCGACATCAAACCCGCCAACGTGATCATCACGCACAACGGCGCGGTGAAGGTGATGGACTTCGGCATCGCCCGCGCGCTGCACGGCGCGTCCACGACGATGACTCAAACCGGCATGGTCATGGGCACCCCGCAGTACCTCTCCCCGGAGCAGGCCCTCGGCAAGGCCGTCGACCACCGCTCCGACCTGTACGCGACCGGCTGTCTGCTCTACGAACTCCTCGCGCTGCGGCCCCCCTTCACCGGTGAGACCCCGCTGTCGGTGGTCTACCAGCACGTCCAGGACATCCCGACGCCGCCGTCGGAGGTCTCCGACGGCGTCCCGCCGGAGCTCGACGGCCTCGTCATGCGCTCGCTCGCCAAGGAGCCCGACGACCGCTTCCAGACGGCCGAGGAGATGCGCGGCCTGGTCCAGTACGGCCTGCAGATGCTGTACGAGCAGGGCGGCCACACCGGGACCTGGAACACCGGCCCCGTCGACATGCACGACGGCCGGCAGACCCCGTCGTCCGGTTTCGCGAGCACGACCGTGCTGCCGCACGGCGCCGACGCCTCCGGCACCACGCAGATCCCGCAGCAGATCCTGCCCGCCGGCTACGGCGGCGGGGACGACGGCGGCTTCGAGGGGGGCGGCAACCGGGGCAGCGGCCGCGGCAAGCTGTGGATCCTCGCCGTCCTGGCGGTGATCGCCATCGCGGCGGGCGTCGCGCTGGCGCTGAACAGCGGCGGCGACAAGAACCCCGGCGACGGCACCACGCAGTCGCCGACCACCTCGCAGACCACCGACGAGGCGACGCCCAGCGAGACGCCGAGCGACGACACCGGCGACGAGCCGACGGACACCAGCACCGACACCGGCACGAGCACGGGCTCCAACGGGGACTACACGCCCTCGTACACCCCGTCCTACACGCCGTCGCCGACCACGCAGCAGCCGACGGAGGACCCGACGGCGGATCCGACCACGCAGCAGCCGACGGAGGACCCGACGCCGTCCGACGAGCCGACGCCGTCGGACGAGCCCACGGACACGATCGGCGGCACCATCGAGGGTGGCGGCAACGGTGGCGCCGACGGTGGCGGCACCGGCGGCTGACCGGCCCCCTCGCCTCAAGCAGCCTTCACGCGCGCGTGCGGCCCGGAAACGGGCTCCACGCGCGCGTGGCGTTCTGCGGCGTGTGTGTACGGCTGTCCGCCTCGGCCCGCGAACGCCTCCCTCGCACACGGCGTCAGTCCGCGAACGCCTCGCACACCGCCTCGTAGCGCCGCGTCCACCACACCGCGAGCGCGGAGGCCGCCGGGAACTGGGGGTCGGCGCGGGTGTCCCCGCGCTCGTAGTGCCAGCGCAGCATCCAGAAGTCGTTCAGTCGCTCCCACCACACCCGGTGCACGGCCGCCGTGAGCTGTGAGGGCGTGGCCCCCGCGGTACGCCGGTACGCGCGCGCGTACGCCCGGACCTTCGGCAGGTCGAGGGCGCCCGCGGGCCGTACGAAGAAGATCGCGGCGGCGCGTACGGCCTCCTCGGCGCGGGGTTTGACGCCGAGCCGGTCCCAGTCGACGATCGCGGCCGGGGCGTCGCCCTTGTAGAGCAGGTTGAACGGGTGGAAGTCCCCGTGCACCCAGCCCACCGAGCCGCCACGCGGAGGCCGCCGGTCGGCGTGCTGTTCCAGGAGCTCGCGCCGCTCCAGGAGGCGGTGACGGGCCAGCTCGTCGAAGGAGTCGGCGGGGCGGTGCCGGCGGACCCGGACGAGCAGCGCGTCGATGAGGGCGAAGGTGTCGGCGGGGTCGGGGCTGTCCACGGGGTCGGGGCTGCCGGCCGGGTCGGGGCGGTGGGAGGCCGGCAGGCGCTCGGCGGCGTGGCGGCTCGCGTCCGGTTCCGCACGCGCCCGCGTGTGCGTCGGCATCACGCGCTCCAGACTCGCGTGCACCACCCCGAGAAGCGCCCCCAGCCGTTCGCACTGCGCGGGGGTGAGCTGACCGCCGTGCCGGTGCCGGCCGTCGATCCAGGGGTGCAGGGCGTACGTGTGGCCGCCGACGACGGCGACCGTACGGCCCTCGCGGTCGGCCAGCGGCGGCGCCACGGGAACGCCCAGGCGAGCCAGGCGCTCGGTGGCCCGGTGCTGACGGGCGATCGCCGCGGGGTCGGCGGTCTCGGGGTCGAAGTGGTGCTTGAGGAAGTAGCGGCCGCGGGTCGTGCACAGCCGGTAGCCGCGGTTGAGCAGCCCTTGGTCGACGGGCTCGCAGGCGAGGACGGAACCGGCGGCGTACTGCCGGAGGAGGGCGCCCAGCGGGGGCGTGTGGGGCGTGGGGGGTGGTACACAAGAGCGCGGCACGCTGCCCGATGCTAAGGCACGATTCAGGCCTCTGAGCTGGGCGTTGTCACAGTCAGTCGCATTCTGTCACGGGATGTGCTCGAAGTGGCTTTCCAGGCCGTCGTCGATCGAGTGCACCGTGCCGAACTGCGGATCGATGCTCAGGTAGACGGGTTCGTACGGCTCGCCGTCCACGCGGCCCGGGGCGGGCCCGAAGCGCGCGATCTCGGCGGGGGTGGGGTCGTGCGCCGTGCACTCGCCCACGACCTGTACCGACCACAGGCTCTCCCCCGGCCCGGCGGAGCCGAGGTTGTCCGCCCCGTAGGCGACGACGCTGCCGACGCACGCCCGGTGGTACCCGCAGTTCCTGGGCATCCGCAGCAGCACCCGGCCGTCCACGACGATGTGCCGCGCGAGGGCGAGGAAGGGCAACGCCCGCATGCTGGTGGCCGCCCGGCCGTAGCCGGTACGGGCGAGCAGATCGACGGCGAGACGGTCGATGGCGAGCTGGTCGACGGCCGGGCGGTCGACAGCCGGGTGGTCGGCGGCGGACGGGGCGACGGCGAGGCGGTCGGCTGTGGGCATAGGGCCACTGTCCGGCACGCGCGCGTGGACGTGGAAGAGGCGCTCGGCCCCTGAGGAGGGGCCTTAGGTCCCGAGCCGCTCGCTCAGCGTCGCTGTGCCTCGGCCTGCCGCCGTGCCACGTACGCCGCCGCCTGGGAGCGCCGCTCCATGCCGAGCTTGGACAGCAGGCTCGACACATAGTTCTTGATCGTCTTCTCGGCGAGGTGCATCCGCTCGCCGATCACGCGGTTGGTCAGCCCCTCGCCGATCAGGTCCAGGATCCGGCGCTCCTGATCGGTGAGCCGCGCGAGCTCGTCGGGCTCGGCGCGCCCGCCGTCGCGCAGCCGCTCCAGCACGCGCGCGGTGGCCACCGGGTCCAGCAGGGAACGGCCGGCCGCGACGTCCCGGACGGCGTCCAGCAGTTCGTTCCCGCGGATGGCCTTCAGGACGTATCCGGAGGCGCCCGCCATGATCGCGTCGAAGAGGGCCTCGTCGTCGGCGAACGAGGTCAGCATCAGGCAGTGGACGGACTCGTCCCGCGAACGGATCTCCCGGCACACCTCGACCCCGCTGCCGTCCGGCAGGCGTACGTCGAGGACCGCCACGTCCGGATGGGCGGCCGGGATGCGGGCCAGGGCGTCGGCCGCGGTGCCGGCCTCGCCGACGACCTCGATGTCGCTCTCGACGGACAGCAGCTCATGGACACCGCGCCGCACGACCTCATGGTCGTCCAGGAGAAATACCCTGATTTTTCCGTCTTCTCGCACGCGGTCAGTGTCACACGGGACACGTGATCCCGCTTTCGGCGGGCTCTTCCCGTGACCTGGGTCACCGGGATAACGTGCCGTTGTTCCGGCCCCCTGCAAGGCTGTGACCAGGTACTGTTCCCGATTTTGCGAATTTACTTGGAAATCCAAGCAAAAACGCAGGTCAGGAGGGGTTTCACAGAATTGTGGACCACTGGGTAACGTGCTTTTTGCAGGGCGCTCGCCGGGGCACCTGTCACGCCTGTTCCCGACCGGGCCGCACCCACCCCGTGCGTCCCGTGGGCCCGCAGGCAAGCCGTACTGGCGCCCGGCGAACCCGGGTAGCCGGACCGACGGAGGAGCACACGTGACCGTGGAGAGCACTGCCGCGCGCACCACGCGACGCAGCGCAGATACGACCGGTAACACGGCCGGCAAGCGTACGACGGCGAAGAGCACGACCGCCGAGAAGCCCGCGGCGAGCGCCAGGAAGTCCGCGGCGACCGCGAAGAAGGCGCCGGTGAAGAAGGCGACCGCGAAGAAGTCGCCGAACGGCGAGCCCGAACTCGTCCAGCTGCTGACGCCCGAGGGCAAGCGCGTCAAGGACGCCGCCTACGACAAGTACGTCGCCGGCATCACCCCCGAAGACCTCCGCGGTCTGTACCGCGACATGGTTCTCACCCGCCGCTTCGACGCCGAGGCCACCTCCCTGCAACGCCAGGGCGAGCTGGGCCTGTGGGCCTCGCTGCTCGGCCAGGAGGCCGCCCAGATCGGCTCGGGCCGCGCCACCCGCGAGGACGACTACGTCTTCCCGACCTACCGCGAGCACGGCGTCGCCTGGTGCCGCGGGGTCGACCCGACGAACCTCCTCGGCATGTTCCGCGGCGTGAACAACGGCGGCTGGGACCCCAACGGCAACAACTTCCACCTCTACACGATCGTCATCGGCTCCCAGACGCTGCACGCCACGGGCTACGCGATGGGCATCGCCAAGGACGGCGCGGACAGCGCCGTGATCGCGTACTTCGGTGACGGCGCCTCCAGCCAGGGCGACGTGGCCGAATCGTTCACCTTCTCCGCGGTCTACAACGCCCCCGTGGTGTTCTTCTGCCAGAACAACCAGTGGGCGATCTCCGAGCCGACCGAGAAGCAGACCCGCGTCCCGCTCTACCAGCGCGCGCAGGGCTACGGCTTCCCCGGCGTCCGCGTCGACGGCAACGACGTCCTGGCCTGCCTCGCGGTGACGAGGTGGGCGCTGGAGCGCGCCCGCGGCGGCGAGGGCCCGACCCTGGTCGAGGCGTACACCTACCGCATGGGCGCCCACACCACCTCCGACGACCCGAGCAAGTACCGCGCCGACGAGGAGCGCGAGGCGTGGGAGGCGAAGGACCCGATCCTGCGCCTTCGCCGGTATCTGGAGGCCTCAAACCACGCGGACGAGGGATTTTTCGCGGAACTGGAGGCCGAGAGCGAGGCGTTGGGCAAACGAGTGCGCGAGGCGGTCCGCGCCATGCCGGACCCGGACCACTTCGCCATCTTCGAGAACGTCTACGCGGACGGGCACGCCCTCGTCGACGAGGAGCGGGCGCAGTTCGCCGCCTACCAGGCGTCGTTCGCTGAGGGAGAGGGGGCCTGACCATGACCGTGGAAAAGCCGGCAGTGGAAAAGATGGCGCTGGCCAAGGCGATCAACGAATCGCTGCGGCGCGCCCTGGACACCGACCCCAAGGTCCTCGTCATGGGCGAGGACGTCGGCAAGCTCGGCGGCGTCTTCCGGGTGACGGACGGCCTCCAGAAGGACTTCGGCGAGAGCCGCGTCATCGACACCCCCCTCGCCGAGTCCGGCATCGTCGGCACCGCGATCGGCCTCGCCCTGCGCGGATACCGGCCGGTCGTGGAGATCCAGTTCGACGGCTTCGTCTTCCCGGCCTACGACCAGATCGTCACCCAGCTCGCGAAGATGCACGCGCGCTCGCTGGGCAAGGTCAAGCTCCCGGTCGTCGTCCGTATCCCCTACGGCGGCGGCATCGGGGCGGTCGAGCACCACTCGGAGTCCCCCGAGGCGCTGTTCGCGCACGTGTCGGGCCTGAAGGTGGTCTCCCCGTCGAACGCGGGCGACGCCTACTGGATGATGCAGCAGGCCATCCAGAGCGACGACCCGGTGATCTTCTTCGAGCCCAAGCGGCGCTACTGGGACAAGGCCGAGGTCAACACCGAGGCGATCCCGGGCCCGCTGCACAAGGCCGAGGTGGTCCGCGAGGGCACCGACCTCACGCTCGTCGCCTACGGCCCGATGGTGAAGCTCTGCCAGGAGGTGGCCGACGCGGCCGCCGAGGAGGGCAGGTCCCTGGAGATCCTGGACCTGCGCTCGGTGTCCCCGCTGGACTTCGACTCGATCCAGGCGTCGGTGGAGAAGACCCGCCGTCTGGTGGTGGTCCACGAGGCCCCGGTGTTCTTCGGCTCGGGCGCGGAGATCGCCGCCCGGATCACGGAGCGCTGCTTCTACCACCTGGAGGCCCCGGTGCTCAGGGTCGGCGGCTATCACGCCCCCTATCCGCCGGCTCGGCTGGAGGAGGAGTACCTGCCCGGTCTGGACCGGGTACTCGACGCCGTCGACCGCTCGCTGGCGTACTGAGGAGAGGGTCGTGACGACGATGACGGAAGCGTCCGTACGCGAGTTCAAGATGCCGGACGTGGGTGAGGGTCTCACCGAGGCGGAGATCCTCAAGTGGTACGTCCAGCCCGGTGACACGGTCACCGACGGCCAGGTGGTGTGCGAGGTCGAGACCGCCAAGGCGGCCGTCGAACTGCCCATCCCCTACGACGGCGTGGTCCGCGAGCTGCGCTTCGCCGAGGGCACCACGGTGGATGTGGGCACGGCGATCATCGCGGTGGATGTCGCGGGCGGGGGCGCGGGGGCCGGCCAGGCACCCGAGGCGTCCGCGGCCGAGGCACCCGCCGCGCCGGAACCGGCGGCCCAGGAGCCGGCTACCGGGGAGAAGAAGCCCCAGGCCCGCCAGCCGGTGCTGGTCGGCTACGGCGTGGCCACCTCCTCCACCAAGCGCCGCCCCCGCAAGGGTCCGGAGATCCCGGCCCAGGAGGCGTCGAAGGCGATCCAGGGCGAGCTGAACGGCCATGGGACGGCCG
Source organism: Streptomyces lincolnensis (assembly GCF_021173675.1). Classification (GTDB taxonomy): domain Bacteria; phylum Actinomycetota; class Actinomycetes; order Streptomycetales; family Streptomycetaceae; genus Streptomyces; species Streptomyces lincolnensis_B. Next base: position 331,099 of record NZ_JAIHON010000006.1, read on the forward strand.
CCGCGACCGCGACGCCGCGCCCGTTGGCCAAGCCGCCGGTGCGCAAGCTGGCCAAGGACCTGGGTGTCGACCTGGCGACGGTGATCCCGTCCGGCCCGGACGGCATCATCACGCGCGAGGACGTCCACGCGGCGGTGGCCCCGCCGCGCCAGGCCCCCGAGCCGGTGACGGCAGCGCCCGCGCCGCCGGTGTCCGCTCCCGCGGCGCCGTCGGCGTCGTACGACGTCACGCGCGAGACCCGGATCCCGGTCCGGGGGGTGCGCAAGGCGACGGCCGCGGCGATGGTCGGCTCGGCGTTCACCGCGCCGCATGTCACCGAGTTCGTGACGGTCGACGTGACCCGCACGATGAAGCTGGTCGAGGAGCTCAAGCAGGACAAGGAGCTCCAGGGGCTGCGGGTCAATCCGCTGCTGCTGATCGCCAAGGCGCTGCTGGTCGCGATCAGGCGCAACCCGGACGTCAACGCGTCCTGGGACGAGGCGGCGCAGGAGATCGTGGTCAAGCACTACGTCAACCTGGGCATCGCGGCGGCCACCCCGCGCGGGCTGATCGTCCCGAACATCAAGGACGCCGACGCCAAGACGCTGCCCCAACTGGCCCAGGCGCTGGCCGAGCTGGTCGCCACGGCCCGCGAGGGCAAGACGTCCCCGGCCGCCATGCAGGGCGGCACGGTGACCATCACCAACGTCGGCGTCTTCGGCGTCGACACCGGCACCCCGATCCTGCCGCCCGGCGAGTCGGCGATCCTCGCCGTCGGCGCGATCAAGCTCCAGCCGTGGGTCCACAAGGGCAAGGTGAAGCCCCGTCAGGTCACCACCCTGGCCCTCTCCTTCGACCACCGCCTGGTCGACGGCGAACTGGGCTCGAAGGTCCTGGCCGACGTGGCGGCCATCCTGGAACAACCCAAGCGCCTGATCACCTGGGCGTAGCAAACGGGGCCGCGCTTCCCACCCCGGACGCGCGGCCCCATCCGCCCACGAGCGGTCACAACGACACCACCAGCCGCATCCGCACATAGTCGGCCCCCGCAGGCCCCGGCCGCCGACACCCGTCCGCCCGTCAGCCGCGCCGCGCATAGAAGGCCCGGGCCCGCTCATTGCGCTCCCACGCTTCGAGCACGCCCGTGCCCAGGGACGCCTCCCGCAGGAACTCGACGTAGGCCGTGTGCAGCCGACCACCGATGCCCTGCCCCCACTGGTCCGGCCACACATGGATCTGATGGAGCTGCCCCACGGCTGCGGCATCGAGGTCGGCGTCCGCGCACCCGCCCGGTCGGTAGTAGGCGGCTCGGGCGGCGGTGTGCAGGTCGGTGATGGCGTCCAGGTCGGCGAGGGTCGCGGGGCGCACGGTGGGAGCAGGTGGGTTCATGGGGGCATGGTGAAGGGCCCGTCACCAGTGGCGACGGGCCCTTTGCGCAAGTACTGCCTGATGTTGGGTCAGCCGAGCTTGGCGAAGCCGTAGTTGAGGAGCTTCTTGGCGTCGGTCTCGCGCTGGGTGCCGTTCGTGGAGGCGAGGACCGTGCCGTAGACGGTCTTGCCGTTGCGGGTGGCGGCGAAGACGAGGCAGTAGCCGGCCTCGTCGCCGGAGCCGGTCTTCACGCCGATGGTGCCGCTGTAGTTGTTGAGCAGCGTGTTGGTGTTCTTCCACGTGCCCATCGTGCGGGTGCTGCCGGTCTTGGTGATGGTCTTCGCGGTGTACGCCTTCGTCTTCACCACCGTGCGGAAGGTGGAGTTCTTCATCGCGCTGCTGGCGAGCTTCGTCAGGTCCTTCGGCGTGGAGTAGTTCTTGCCGTTGCCGATGCCGTCGAACGAGTCGAAGTGCGTGTTGGTCAGGCCGAGCTTCCTCGCCTCGGTGTTCATCTTGCCGATGAACGACTTCACCCGCGCCGCACGGGTCGAGCCCGAGCCGAACTTGTCGGCCAGCGCGTACGCGGCGTCGCAGCCGGACGGCAGCATCAGCCCGTAGAGCAGCTGGCGCACGGTGACCTTGTCACCGACGATCAGCCGGGCGGACGAGGCGCCCTTGGACACGATGTAGTCGCTGTACGCCTTCTGGATCGTGACCTTGCTGTTCAGGTTGAGGTTCGACTGCGCGAGGACGACCTTCGCAGTCATGATCTTCGTGGTGGAGCCGGTGGAGCGCTTGGTGTTCGCGGCCTTGCTGTACAGACCCGCGCCGTTCGCGTTGTTCATCACGTAGCCGCCCTTGGCGACGATCGTGGGCGCGGTGACGGCCTGTGCGGGGACCGCGGTGAGGGCTCCGGTCGCGAGGACGGCGCCGGCGGTCATGGAGACGGCGGCGGCTCGGCGGAAGCGGACGGACCGGAAGCCGCCCTTGATGCCCGTTATCAACTGAGATACCCCGATGTTGTCGAATGCCCCTGGAATGCGGCCGGTCGAGTTGAGCAAGGAATGTGGGGCCGCAGGTGTGTGACTCGTAACTAGCACAGAAGGTTGTGGGGTTGCTCGGGCGGGGTTGGGTTCTTTACCGGACGATCTGATCTACCCGTCCGTATCCTGGACGGTCGCCATCATGCGTACGTGTTGTATCTAAGCTGTGGGCATGAGCCTGGCCGTCAAGCAACCTCCCGCCGCCGACCGCGTCTACGCCCACGTCAAGCAGGGTGTTCTGGAGCGCCGCTACGAGGGCGGCATCCTCCTGACCGAGGGCGAGCTGGCCGAGGCCGTCGGCGTTTCCCGCACACCCGTGCGGGAGGCGCTGCTGCGGCTGGAGGTCGAGGGGCTCATCAAGCTGTACCCGAAAAAGGGAGCCCTCGTCCTGCCCGTCTCCGCCCAGGAGATCGCCGACGTCGTCGAGACCCGGCTACTGGTCGAGGAGCACGCGGCCCGCAAGGCGGTCCCCGCCCCCGCCGGGCTCGTCGAACGCCTGGAGGAACTGCTCGCCAAGCAGAAGCAGCAGGCCGCCGCCGGAGACCTCGCCGGAGCCGCCGTCACCGACCGCTGCTTCCACGCCGAGATCGTCCGCAGCGGCGGCAACGAGATCCTCTCCCGGCTCTACGACCAACTGCGCGACCGCCAGCTGCGCATGGGCGTCGCCGTCCTGCACTCCCACCCCGACCGGATCGCCAAGACCCTCACCGAGCACGAGGAGATCCTCCAGGCGCTGCGCTCCGGGGACGCGGAGGCCGCGGTGGGCATCGTCCACCGGCACGTCAGCTGGTTCTCCCACCTGGCACGGGGTGAGGTCCGATGAGCCGGACCGTGGGCACCACCCTCCCGGGCGACCCTCCGGGCGGACGGCGCGCGGCGGCCGTCTGGGGGATCGGCGTCTCCGTCTACTTCGTCGCGGTCATCTTCCGTACGTCCCTCGGCGTCGCCGGCCTCGACGCGGCCGACCGCTTCCATGTGAACGCCTCCGCGCTGTCGACCTTCTCGATCCTCCAGCTCCTCGTCTACGCCGGCATGCAGATACCCGTGGGCCTGCTGGTCGACCGGCTCGGCACGAAGAAGGTGCTGGGCCTGGGAGTGGTCCTCTTCACCGTGGGCCAGCTCGGCTTCGCCTTCTCCCCGTCGTACGGCATGGCCCTGGCCTCGCGCGCCCTGCTCGGCTGCGGCGACGCGATGACCTTCATCAGCGTGCTGCGGCTGGGCACCCGGTGGTTCCCGGCCCGGCGCGGCCCGCTGATCGCGCAGCTCGCCGGACTGGTCGGCATGGCGGGCAACCTGGTCTCCACCCTCGTCCTGGCCCGGCTGCTGCACGGCATCGGCTGGACGGCGGCCTTCGCGGGCAGCGCGCTCGCCGGTGTCGTCGTCTTCGTCCTGCTCCTGCTGTTCCTGAAGGACCACCCCGAGGGGCACGAACCGGAGCCCTTCCCGCACCGGGGCGCCGCCTACGTACGGCGTCAGATCGTCGCGTCCTGGCGCGAACCGGGGACCCGGCTCGGGCTCTGGGTGCACTTCACCACCCAGTTCCCGGCCATGGTGTTCCTGCTCCTGTGGGGCCTGCCCTTCCTGGTCGAGGCCCAGGGCCTGTCCCGGGCGACCGCGGGCGAACTCCTCACCCTCGTCGTCCTGTCCAACATGGTGATCGGCCTGGTCTACGGCCAGGTCGTCGCCCGGCACCACGAGGCGCGGCTGCCGCTCGCGCTGACCACCGTGGGGGCGACGGCACTGCTGTGGGGCGCCACGCTGGCCTACCCCGGCGACCACGCGCCGATGTGGCTGCTGGTCGTGCTGTGCGTGGTGCTCGGGGCGTGCGGGCCCGCCTCGATGCTCGGCTTCGACTTCGCCCGGCCGGCGAACCCGCCCGAGCGGCAGGGCACCGCCTCCGGCATCACCAACATGGGCGGGTTCGTCGCCTCGATGACCACGCTGTTCGCCGTCGGCGTGCTGCTCGACGCCACGGGCGACGACTACTCCGTCGCCTTCTCCTCCGTCTTCGTCCTCCAGGCCCTCGGGGTCAGCCAGATCCTGCGGCTGCGCAAGCGGGCGATCCGGCGGGAGCGGGAGCGACTGGTGGCGTCGCGGGTGGAGACGGTTCACGTCCCTGCGTGACGTCGCCGTGGGGTTGGGGCGCCGTCCCTGGGGGCTGCCGCCCCCAGACCCCCGCTTCGGCCCTGAAGGGGCCTCGTCCTCAATCGCCGGACGGGCTCAAAATACTCAGGCGACCGGGACCAGCGTGAGGTACGCGTAGCCCAGGACTCCCCGGTACGTCAGCCACTGGGCGCGGTGGCGGTCGAGGCGGGCGCGGGTCTCGGCGGCGAGGGGGTGGCCGGAGTTCGACGCGAGCCATACCTCGGTGTCGGCCTGGTAGCCGGACTCGAACTCCTCCCACTCGTCGAGGTTCGCCGTCTCGGTCCACTCGGGCCGGAAGCCCGCGGCCACGGCGGCGTCGACCAGACGGGCGAGGTCGTAGTGCTCGCCCGCCGAGGCGTCCGGCCACATGCCGGACAGCTCCGCCGGGGTCGGGGTGCGCTGCCAGAAGCCCTCGCCGAACAGGACACGGCCGCCGTCGGTCACCAGGCGGCGCAGCTCCCGCAGGGCCTCGTCGGTGTGGTGGGGCGGCTCGGCCGTGCTCAGGGCCTGGCCGGAGCCCAGGCACAGCACGAGGTCGGCGGGAGCGCGGGTCGTGCCCAGGGCCGACTCCGCCACGAAGTCCGCCCGGTCGGCGAGGCCCCGTGCCGTGGCGTCGCGGCGGCCCCGGGCCAGGTCCTCTTCCCTGAGGTCGAGACCGACGGCGGTCGCCTGCGGTACGGCCTCCAGGACGCGCAGCATGAACTCGCCCCAGCCGCAGCCGATGTCGAGCACGGTGGTGGGTTGTGTGGCCGCGAGTCTCTGGATGAGGGTGGTGGCTCGGGTCTCGGAGAGAGGGCCGTGGAAGGTGAGGCGGGTGAGGTGGGGTGGGGTGTCGGCGTGAGTGTCGGTATGAGTGTTGGTCATGCGGCGGACGGTAATGGGGGGTTGCCTGGGGCGACAGCGAATATCGGGTGCCGGGAGTTCTGGGCGCAGGTCCCTGGGGGCTTCGCCCCCAGACCCCCATCGGCCCTGAAGGGGCCTCGTCCTCAAACGCCGGACGGGCTGAAAGCCCGCCCCCTACCGCGTCACCGTGAAGTTGCGCAGGATCGCCGTCGTCAGGGTCGGGTCGCCCTCCGCCTTCACGCGGTCGGCGGCGGCGTCCACGGTCACGCGGCCGCAGGCGAGGCGGACGTAGGTCTCCCAGTCGAGGGTGAGGGTGGCGGCGGGGCCGAGGGCCGGGGCGGTTTCGAGGGTGCCGCGGCCCTGGATGTCGACGCGGATGGTGCGGAGGAACTCGATGGGGCCGTGCACGTCGAAGACGATCGCCGAGCTGCGCGGGGCGTCGGCCTTGACGGCCACGATCTCGGGGAGCGCGTCGAGCAGCACGTCACGGGCGACGTGCGCGCCGGGGGAGTCGAGGTTGCCGGGACGGCCGAGGGCGGTGCGCAGGTCCTGTTCGTGCACCCAGACGTCGAACGCGTGCTTGCGCATGGATTCCTCGAGCGTCAGTTCGCTGCCGAGCGGTCCGCGTACCTTCGTGCCCGGGTCCCGGGACTCGTTGCGCAGTTGGCGGTTGCGGCGGATGACCGTGTACTCCAGCTCGGAGGTCATCTCGGGCGCCGTGTGGTGGCGGCGGACGTCGACCTGCATCTCCATGTACCGCTGGTGGTCGTTGGTGACGTGGTACAGGTCGCGCGGGAGTGTGTGGATGGGGCGCGGGTCGCCGAGCATCTCGCAGTCCAGGCCGATGACATGGGACACGACGTCACGGACCGACCAGCCGGGGCACGGGGTACGCCGGTTCCACTCTCCCTCCACAAGCGGGGTCACCAGCTCGGATATCGCTTCGATGGAGTGGGTCCAGGCGTCGGCGTAGGGCTGGAGGGTGGGATGCAGACTCACGGAACGGGACCCCTCGGCGGTCGGTGCACGGGCAGGTGGTGGCGGCGTTGCCAGTGGGAGGCGGTGGCTGTCGGCGGGTGTCTTGGAACGCTAAGTTACGCTGCTGTGAGGCACCCCGGCAGTGCTTTCGTGTGACGATCGTAGGCCCGTGTGGACGGCTCGAATGCCAGGACGGTGGTAGTGTGCGCGCCTCTCTGATCCAGATCGCCGTGGAAGAGGGCGAATCCGTCGAATCCCGTCGGCCCCGCGTGGCCTCTCTGGTACGGGAACAGGCCGGTGCCGACCTGGTCGTCCTGCCGGAGTTGTGGACCACCGGAGCCTTCGCCTTCGAGGAGTTCGACGCCGAGGCCGAGCCGCTCCAGGGTCCGACGTACGAGGCGATGGCGAAGGCGGCGAGCGACGCGGGCGTCTGGCTGCACGCGGGCTCGATCCCCGAGCGCACCCCGGACGGGGCCCTCTACAACACCTCCCTCGTCTTCTCACCCTCCGGCGACCTGGCCGCCTCCTACCGCAAGATCCACCGCTTCGGCTTCGACAAGGGCGAGGCCGTGCTGATGGGCGCGGGGCACGAGCTGGTGACGGTCCGTCTGCCGCACACCACGGTGGGCGTGGCCACCTGCTACGACCTCCGTTTCCCCGAGCTGTTCCGCGGTCTCGTCGACGCCGGTGCCGAGACCCTCGTCGTCCCCGCGGGCTGGCCGGAGCGCCGCCGGGCGCACTGGACGCTGCTGGCCCAGGCGCGGGCGGTCGAGAACCAGGCGTTCGTGCTCGCCTGTGGAACGGCCGGGACGCACGCGGGAGTTCCGCAGGCCGGTCACTCGATCGTGGTCGATCCGTGGGGCGAGGTCCTGGCGGAGGCCGGCGCCGACGAGGAGGTCCTCACGGTCGAGTTCGACCCGTCGCGGGTGGCGACGACCCGCGAGCAGTTCCCGGCCCTGAAGGACCGGGTGCTGGGGCTGGAAGCGCCCCGCAGGCTCTAGTCCTCCCCAGTCCTCCCTAGCCATCCCTAGTCCTCCCGTTCCTTCTCCGCCAGGTGGATCACGCACACCGCCACCGCGATCAGCAGCGCCGGGTCCGCGTCCTCGCGGACGATGTCGACGCCGTAGGTCTCGCGGACGTGCAGCCAGCGGCGGGAGACGACGGCCAGCAGTTCGCCGTCGTACTCGACGGCGAACTCGCGGTCGAGGATCTTGCCGCTGACGTCGAGTTCGGTGCCGCCGTCGGCGAGGGAGACGCGGTAGTGGTTGCGCAGCAGCGACAGGCGTTTCCGCCTGATCGTCGCCAGGGGTTCGCCGTTCCGCTCGATGATCATCGTGTCGCGCAGGGCGAACATCTTCTGCCGGATGTCGATCAGGACCCGCCCCTGGCGGTCCTTGAGCTCGAAGGTGTCCCGCAGCCGCATCGCCTTGCCGTCGACGAGGAACACCTTCTCGCCCCGGTCGTCCTCGATCCAGTAGTCGTCACCGATGCCGAGGAGCCGGTCGCGTACGAGGAATCTCATACCCTCACCGCTTCCCCGGCGGCCGGTCCGAAACGCCGCCGGTAGGCCGACGGGCTGAGCCCGGTCTCGCGGCGCACACGCGCGCGGAGGTTCGCGGCCGTCCCCAGCCCGCTGCGGGCCGCCACCACGTCCAGGCGTTCCTCCCCGCGCTCGATCAGCCGGCACGCCAGCGCCACGCGCTCCCCCGTCAGCCAGGCCAGCGGGGTCGTCCCGAGCTGGACACGGAAGCGCCGGTGGAGCGTGGCGGGGGAGACGGCCGCGCGGGTCGCGAGATCGGCCACCGTCAGCGGCTCCCCCAGCCGTTCCTGGGCCCACGCGAGCAGTGGGCCCAGGGACTCGTCCCGTACGTCGGGCACCGGCCGTTCCACGAACTGGCGCTGCCCGCCGTCGCGATGGGCGGCGAACACCAGCCGCCGCGACACGGCGTTGGCGATCTCCGCGCCGTGGTCCCGCCGTACGACGTGCAGGCCGAGGTCGAGCGCGGCGGCGCTCCCGGCGGCGGTCAGGATGCCTCCCTCGTCGAGGAAGAGCACGTCGGCCTCCAGCCGGACCTTCGGGTGCAGCTCGCGGAAGAGGTCGGCCCACATCCAGTGCGTGGTGGCCCGCAGGCCGTCCAGCAGCCCGGCCTCGGCGAGGGCGAAGCTGCCGGTGCACAGGCTCATCACACGGGCCCCGCGCGCGTGGGTGCGCCGGATGGCCTCCAGGACGTCCTCACCGCGCGGGACGACGTTGTCGGGACGGCCCGGTACGACCAGGGTGTCGGCGTCGTCCACCGCCTCCAGACCGGGCACGCCGGACAGGGTGAAGAAGCCGTGGTTCATCCGCACCTCGGGCGTCGGCGTGCACAGCGTCACCTCGTACAGCGGCCCGGGCAGCCCGAGTTCGGGGCGCGGCAGCCCGAACAGCTCGGTGGCGACACCCACCTCGAAGGGGTTGGTGCCCTCGTCGACGATCACGGCGACCCTGTGAGGGCGATACTGAGAGGATCCTTGCGGCATGTGCGATTTCTAGCACTCGTCCGCCCTGTGCGGCGCCCCGCACGATGACCCCATGAATCCGATCTCCCTCTCCGCCGCCCTCGCCTCCTTCAGCGAGCAGTGGAGCCCCCGCATCGTCACCACCGTGAACGACTACGACGTCCGCGTCACGCACGTCGAGGGCGAGCACCTCTGGCACGTCCACGACGACACCGACGAGTTCTTCCTGGTGCTGGAGGGCGAGCTGCGGATCTCCCTGCGCGAGCCCGCGGGGGAGCGCACGGTCACCCTCCCCAAGGGCTCGGTCTTCACCGTCCCCCGCGGTGTCGAGCACAAGCCGTACGCGCCCGTCCCGACCGACATCCTCCTGCTGGAGCCGACCGGTACCTCCACCGTGGGCGATCGCCACGACGAGGTACCGGCCCATGTGGACGCCACGACGGGACACGCGCTGGCGTGACCGTCAGGGCGACCGGGGACGGACGTCAGATGCCGTAACCGTCGCTGTAGCCGTCCCTGCGTGTGGTGTGGCGCCGCTCCTCCTCGACCACCGGGGTGTTGGGCGGCATCACGACCCGCCTGCGCCGCGCGATGCTGCTGAATGTGCTCACGCCGATCAGTCCGACGACCATCAGGATGATGCCGACCAGGTCGAGATTGACCCCCTGCATGTCCCAGTCGGTCGCGAACGTGAGGATGGCTCCCACGGCGATGAGAATGATGCATCCGCCGAGGCCCATGAGTGTCGCCTCCTGTCCGGTCCGGTCGTTCCGGTCCGGAACTGCGGGTACCCCGGCTGTCAACCCCCATGCAGTGGCGGCCCGTTCCGGAACGGAAGCTACCCCTCCAGGAACGCCGTCAGGGCGTTCGCCAGCAGATAGGGGTCCTTGTCGCCGCACAACTCCCGCGCGCTGTGCATCGAAAGGATCGCCACGCCGATGTCGACGGTCCGGATGCCGTGGCGGGCCGCGGTGATCGGGCCGATCGTGGTGCCGCAGGGCATGGAGTTGTTGGAGACGAACGACTGGAAGGGCACGCCCGCCTTCTCGCAGGCGGCGGCGAAGACCGCCCGGCCCGAACCGTCCGTCGCGTAGCGGTTGTTGACGTTGACCTTGAGCAGGGGGCCGCCGTTGACGCGCGGGTGGTGCGTCGGGTCGTGCCGCTCCGCGTAGTTGGGGTGCACCGCGTGGCCGGTGTCGGAGGAGAGGCAGACGGTGCCGGCGAAGGCCCGCGCCCGGTCCTCGTACGCCCCTCCGCGTGCGAACACCGAACGCTCCAGCACGTCGCCGAGGAGCGGCCCGTCCGCGCCGGTGTCCGACTGCGAGCCGTTCTCCTCGTGGTCGAAGGCGGCGACCACGGGGACGTACGGCAGCTCACCGGTCGCGGCGACGGCGGTCAGCGCGGCCGTGGCCGCGTGCACGGACAGCAGGTTGTCCATGCGCGGCCCGGCCACCAGCTCCTGGTCGCGGCCCAGGTAGGCGGGCGGCTCCACGGAGTGCGTCATCAGGTCCCAGCCGGTGACCTGGCCCGCGCCTATCCCGGCCTCCTCCTCCAGGAAGGCGATCAGATCGCCCTCGCGGACGTCGTCGCCGAGTCCCCAGATGGGCTGGAGATGGCGCTGCTTGTCCAGCTTGAGACCCTCCGTGGAGACCGCGCGGTCCAGGTGGATGGCGAGCTGGGGCACCCTGAGCAGCGGCCGGTCCACGTTCACCAGGCGCGTGGAGCCGTCCCGCAGGGTCAGCCGGCCCGCGATGCCCAGGTCGCGGTCGAGCCAGGAGTTCATCAGCGGTCCGCCGTAGATCTCCACGGCGACCTGGCGCCAGCCGTGCGCCCCCGCGTCGGGCATCGGCTTGACCCGCAGGTTGGGCGAGTCGGTGTGGGCGCCCACGATCCGGAACGGGGTGTGCGGCGCGGCCCCCTCGGGGACGTACCAGGCCACGATCGCACCGCCGCGCAGCACGTACTTGCCGCCGGCCGTGCCCTCCCACGCGTCCGTCTCCGAGACCTGCCGGAAACCGGCCTTCTCCAGCCGCTCGGCGGCGCTCGCCACCGCGTGGTACGGCGACGGGCTGGCCGTCAGGAAGGTCATGAGGTCATCGGTGTGGCCGCGGTCGAAGCGGGAGGGTGCGCTCATGGGGTTCACCTTAACGACGTACGAGGGCCCGCTCCGTGTGATGCGGAGCGGGCCCAGGACGAGCGATGCGGGGCTGTACGGGTGTGTCCTAGAACGCGTCCTCGTCCAGCTCCATCACGTCCAGCTCGACACCCTCGGCGACCTTGCGGGCCATCGTCACGCCGGGCAGGACGGTGGCCGCGAAGAACTTCGCCGCCGCGATCTTGCCGGTGTAGAAGGCCTTGTCCTTGGCCGACGCGGTCTCCAGCTTCTCGGCGGCCACGGCGGCGCCCTTGAGCAGCAGGTAGCCGACGACGACGTCACCGGAGGCCATCAGCAGGCGAGTGGTGTTCAGGCCCACCTTGTAGATGTTCTTGACGTCCTGCTCGGTGGCCGCGAGGTCGGTCAGCATCAGGCCGACGATCGCCTCCAGCTCGACGGCCGCCTTGGCCAGGTGCTCACGGGCGCCGGCCAGCTCCTCGCCGCCGGTGCCGAGCGCCAGGAACTTCTTGATGTCCTCGGCGAGGGAGTTCAGCGCAGCACCCTGGTTGCGGACGATCTTCCGGAAGAAGAAGTCCTGGCCCTGGATCGCGGTGGTGCCCTCGTACAGGGTGTCGATCTTGGCGTCGCGGATGTACTGCTCGATCGGGTACTCCTGGAGGAACCCGGAGCCGCCGAAGGTCTGGAGCGACTGGGCGAGCTGCTCGTAGCCCTTCTCGGAGCCGTAGCCCTTGACGATCGGCAGGAGCAGGTCGTTCAGCGCCTCCAGGGCGGAGAAGTCCTCGCCCGCCGCCTCCTTGACCTGGATCTCGTCCTGGACGGACGCGGTGTAGAGGACGAGGGCGCGCATGCCCTCGGCGTACGCCTTCTGCGTCATCAACGAGCGGCGCACGTCGGGGTGGTGGGTGATGGTGACCTTGGGCGCGGTCTTGTCCATGAAGTTCGCCAGGTCCGGGCCCTGGACGCGCTCCTTGGCGTACTCAAGGGCGTTGAGGTAGCCGGTCGACAGCGTCGAGATCGCCTTCGTGCCGACCATCATGCGGGCGAACTCGATGATCCGGAACATCTGGCGGATGCCGTCGTGCTTGTCGCCGATCAGCCAGCCCTTGGCGGGGTGCCGGTCGCCGAAGGTCATCTCGCAGGTGTTGGAGGCCTTCAGGCCCATCTTGTGCTCGACGTTGGTGGCGTAGACGCCGTTGCGCTCGCCCAGCTCGCCGGTCTCGAAGTCGAAGAGGTACTTCGGGACCAGGAAGAGGGACAGGCCCTTGGTGCCGGGGCCGTGGCCCTCGGGGCGGGCGAGGACGTAGTGGAGGATGTTCTCCTCCATGTCGTGCTCACCGGAGGTGATGAAGCGCTTGACGCCCTCGATGTGCCAGGAGCCGTCCTCCTGCTGGACCGCCTTGGCGCGGCCGGCACCGACGTCGGAACCCGCGTCGGGCTCGGTGAGGACCATGGTGGAGCCCCAGGTCTTCTCCACGGCGATCTGGGCGATGCGCTTCTGCACGTCGTTGCCCTCGTCGTAGAGGATGCCGGCGAAGGCCGGGCCGGAGGAGTACATCCACACGGCCGGGTTCGAGCCGAGCAGCAGCTCCGCGTACGACCAGATCAGGGAGCGCGGGGCGGTGGTGCCGCCGATCTCCTCGGGCAGGCCAAGGCGCCAGTACTCCGAGTCCATGAAGGCTTTGTAGCTCTTCTTGAAGGAGGCCGGGACCGGCGCGGTGTTCGTCTCCGGGTCGAAGACCGGCGGGTTGCGGTCGGCGTCCGCGAAGGACTCCGCGAGTTCGTTCTCCGCGAGGCGCGTCAGCTCCTCCAGGATGCTCTTCGCGGTCTCGACGTCCATCTCCTCGAACGGGCCCGTGCCGTACAGCTTGTCGCGTCCGAGTACCTCGAAGAGGTTGAACTCGATGTCGCGGAGATTCGACTTGTAGTGCCCCATGGCGACGGCTCCGTAAGAAAGGGATCGGCGAGGCACTCGTTCCTCGCGCTGGTTCACGTACCAACAAGTAGCTACGATGATGCTACCCGTCGGTAATAAGTCGCAACCCCGATCCCCTCATCTGTGACAGGTCCCACCGGAACGGTTCACACCGGCACGGTCAGGCTCGCGGTGTACCCCCGCCCGACGTCACCGGTGACCTTCGCGAGCTGCTGGTCGTGGCCGTCGCGGAAGACCATGTCCGACTCCAGGGACAGCTCGCCGAGGTTGCGCACGCTCTCGCCGTAGCCGTCGGTGGCGTACACCGTCTCGCTCACGTCCTGCGGCAGCGCGAGCTGCGAGGTGTTCGTGATGGACCGGGCCGCCGTGGCGTCGGCCAGGCTGCCGAAGACCTCGAAGTGGACGTGCGGCCAGCGGCCCGGGTAGCAGCCCGGGAAGATGCTCTTGAACGTGACCCGCCCCTGGTCGTCCGCCTCCTGGACGCCGCGCAGATAGTTCTCGTCCGTCACGCCGTCGTTGTACAGGGAGTACCTGCCCTCCCGGTCGCACTGCCAGATGTAGACGGCGGCGCCCTTCTTGGGAGTGCCGCAGCCGGAGGCGGCGTCCACCACCGTGAGCGTGATCGTCAGCGGCACGCCCTCGGCGGTGCCGCCCGCGGAGTCGCCGAAGCTCCTGGTGACGTCGCTGCGGACGACACCGCTCTCCTTGAGGACGTTCACGCCGTTGGAACCGTCGCCGGGGAAGGGGCCCTCGGTCTCCTCGGGGATCGGAGCGCACTCGGCGGAGCCGGAGGCGGCCGGCGAGGAGGCGCCGCCCGGGGACGTCTGGGAGGAGGACGCCTGGGAGGAGGGCGCCGAAGCGGCCGGCCCGTCCTCCGATGAGCAGCCCACCAACGGAACCAGGCTCGCCCCCGCCATCAGCCGGATCATCCGGCGCCGGGCGAGGACGGGAAGGTCGTAGGAGAGTCCCCTGTCGTGCTCGTGGACCTCGTCGCCGTGATGTCCGTGCATGGCTGTCCCCTTGCCCGTGCGGTGCCGTTCCGGTGCGCTCGGTTCCGGTGCTGTTGTCTGACAACACAGACGTTATGAGCGGGGACGGCTAGAACACCAGGCCAGGGGCTGTCAAGTCACTGTCGATCCCCTGTCGGTTTGCCCGCCCACCCCGTAGCGGCCCGCCCCCCGGCCGCGGTCGGTACGCTTGCGCCCATGTACGGATACGGCCAGCCCATGGACGGTACTGCTGCGCAGCAGCAGTACGCCCCGCCGCAGCAGCCCATGTCCGGCGGCAACGGCTACGGCCAGCAGGCGCCGCTCTACCCCGAGCCGTCCCCGCCCTCGCTCGCGGACGCGGTGCGGGCCTTCACCACCGGGCAGATCACCGCCGAGGACTTCCAGCAGATCTTCGCCACCTCGAAGGTCTACTGCCCGCGCGGCGACAACCCCGGCTTCCTCGCCCTGCACAACACCCAGCAGCCGGTGATCCCCATGTTCACCTCGCTCAAGGAGCTGCGCCGGTACGCGGGCAAGGAGTCCAAGTACTTCGTCATCACCGGCGCCGAGGTCATCGACCTGCTCCCGACCGGCTACGGCTTCGTCCTCGACATGGAGGGCGAGCACCGCATGGTCTTCGACGCGAAGGCCGTGGAGCAGATGGTCGAGTTCGCGATGCGGCGGATGTACGGCTGAGAGCGGATGTACGGCTGAGGGGCCGCCGCTCGGCGGGTCACCGCGGGCGGCGCAGCGCGAGGCCGTCGAGGACGACCTCCAGGCCGTACGCGAACTTCATGTCCCGCAGCTCCGCGGGGTCCCCGGTCGCCTCCGCGTAGCCGGCGGCCAGGTGGGCGTGGCCCGCCGCGGCCTGCTGGGCGGCGGGCAGCAGACGGGCGACGAACTCGGCCTCGGTGGCGCCGGAGCGGGCGACCGTGGTGAGCCAGGCCGCCTCGGTGGTGCTCATGCCCGTGACGTACGCCAGCACCGTCTCGATCGCGCGTTCCGGCTCGGGGAACCCCGCGGCCGTGAACAGGGCGGCCAGGCGCTCGGAGAAGGACATCAGGTTCGGGCCGAGATAGGCGAGCCCGGCCTGCCCGAGCACCGAGGACAGCCAGGGGTGCCGTAGCGCCGTCGTACGGAACGAACCCGCGGCCTCGGTGACGGCGGCCCGCCAGTCGGCGCTGTCCGCGGGCGGTACGTGGATCTCGGCTGCCACCTCGTCCACCGCCAGCTCCATCAGCTCGTCCTTGGTGGCGACGTGCCGGTAGAGGGAGGCGGCGCCGGCGTTCAGCCGGGTCGCCAGCTTGCGCATGCTCAGCGCCTCGACGCCCTCGGCGTCCAGCGTGACGATCGCCTCCCGGACGATCGCGGCGCGGCTGAGGGTGGGCTGGCCGGGCTTGTGCTCCGGGCGGGCCCATACGGACGGAATCGGATGATGCTGTGCGGTCCTGTCTGCCATGACACTCCCCGGGTTCCGTGGTGCGTACGACATTGGTGCGTACGACGTTCGCATCCAGCGTACAGGGATGGCTACTTGCGAACGGTGTTCCGTCATGCGTACAGTGTTCGCATCGTCGGAACGGTGTTCTCGAAGGGGAGTCGAATGCATACCGAAGCGCGCAACCCACGACGTTGGTGGATCCTCGTCGTGCTCTGCCTGAGCACGCTGGTCCTGGTGGTCGACAACATGGCGCTGACCGTCGCGGTGCCCGCGATGACCGCCGACATCGGAGCGAGCGCCCAGGACACCCAGTGGATCCTCGACTCCTACATCCTGGTCTTCGCGGGCCTCCTGCTCACCTCGGGCAGCCTGGGCGACCGCTTCGGCCGGCGGAAGGTGATGCTGATCGGCCTGGTGCTCTTCGGAGCGGCCTCACTGGCCGCGTCCCTCTGCACCGGCCCCGGCGAGGTGATCGCCGTCCGCGTCGCGATGGGCGTCGGCGGCGCGCTGATCATGCCGTCGACCCTCTCGATCCTCATCACCGTCTTCGACGAGGACGAGCGCGGCAAGGCGATGGCGGCCTGGGGCTCGGTGTCGATGCTGGGACTGGTCGGCAGCCCGGTCCTGGGCGGTGTCCTGATCGAGCACTTCTCCTGGCAGGCGATCTTCTTCATCAACGTGCCCGTCGTCGTCCTGGCCCTGGTCGCCGGGGTGACCCTCATGCCGGAGTCGAAGGCGCCCTGGCAGAAGCCGGACCCGCTGGGCGCCGTGCTCTCCGCGGTGGGCATGACCGCGCTGGTGTGGTGGATCATCGAGCTCCCGCAGCACGGGGCCCTCGGCGGCCGTTCCACCCCCACCCTGGTCACCGCGGTGCTGGCTCTGGCCGGCTTCGTGATCTGGGAGAACGTCACCAAGTCGCCCATGGTCCCGCTGGTCCTCTTCAAGCACCGCAACTTCAGCGGGGGGTCGCTCTCGCTGGCCCTCGTCCAGATCGGCAACGGCGGGCTGCTGCTGGTCCTGACCCAGTACCTGCAGTTCGTGCTCGGCTACTCGGCGATCGAGGCGGGCCTGGCGTTCCTGCCGCTGGCGGTGGCGGCGCTGATCGGCAACGGGGTGGGCGTCAAGCTCGCGACCGCCTACGGCAACCGGTGGGTGATCTTCACGGGGATGCTGGTGATGGTGGCCTGCTTCGCCCTGATGACCACGGTCTCGGCCGACTCGGGCTTCACCGTCCCGGCGGTGGCCCTCGGGCTGCTCGGCCTCGGCGCGGGTCTCGCGATGCCGGCCGCGGTGAACGCGCTGATGGGCACGATCCCCGAGGACAAGGCGGGGGTCGGGTCTGCCCTGAACGACACCATCCAGCAGGCCGGTACCGCGCTGGGCATCGCGATCCTCGGCTCGCTGCTGTCGAGCGGCTACACCGCGCGGATGCCGGCGGGGGTGCCGGAGGAGGCGACGGGTTCGATCGCGGGGGCGCTGGCCGTCGCGAACGGTGACAGCGCTCTGGTGCGGGCGGCCCGGGACGCCTTCACCGCCTCGATGTCCACGACCTTCACGGTGAGCGCGATCGGTGTCCTGGTGGCGGCGGTGCTGGCGACGCTGGTGATGCGGGACGGGAAGGGTGGCGGGGGCG
Source organism: Streptomyces lincolnensis (assembly GCF_021173675.1). Lineage (GTDB taxonomy): Bacteria > Actinomycetota > Actinomycetes > Streptomycetales > Streptomycetaceae > Streptomyces > Streptomyces lincolnensis_B. Next base: position 348,066 of record NZ_JAIHON010000006.1, read on the forward strand.
GGCGGAGCGAGGCTTCGGCCGACGAGATCGCGGCGAAGGAGCCGGAACTCGTCCCCTGATCCCGTCGGGTCCAGTTGGATGAAGGTCGGGGTTCCTGTGAGGGGGCCCTGACTTTTCTGTGGGAATGCCTCCCGGACTTTCGTCGTTGGGGGTGGCAGAAAGTTCAACGCTCAACTAAACTCGGAGCACGAGGAGGTACCGACATGCCTGCAGTGACCGTCGAGAACCCGCTGACGCTGCCGCGCGTCGCCGCACCCGCCGATGCCGTGGCCCGTCCCGTACTCGCCGTCACGACCGCTCCGAGCGGTTTTGAGGGCGAGGGCTTCCCGGTGCGCCGGGCGTTCGCCGGGATCAACTACCGGCATCTGGATCCGTTCATCATGATGGATCAGATGGGGGAGGTGGACTATGCGCCGGGAACCCCGAAGGGGACTCCGTGGCATCCGCACCGCGGCTTCGAAACCGTCACGTACATCATCGACGGGACCTTCATCCACCAGGACAGCAATGGTGGGGGCGGCACGATCACGAACGGGGATACGCAATGGATGACGGCAGGCTCCGGTCTGCTGCACATCGAGACGCCCCCCGAGTCGCTCGTGATGTCCGGCGGCCTCTTCCATGGCCTCCAGCTCTGGGTGAACCTGCCGGCCAAGGACAAGATGAAGGACCCGCGCTACCAGGACATCCGTGGTGGCCAGGTGCAGCTCCTCACGACACCGGACGGCGGCGCACTGCTGCGTGTGATCGCCGGTGAGTTGGACGGTCACCAGGGTCCTGGCGCCACGCACACACCGATCACGATGATCCACGCGACCGTGGCTCCCGGTGCCGAGATCACAGTCCCGTGGCGTGAGGACTTCAACGGGCTCGCGTACGTCCTGGCCGGCCGTGGTTCGGTGGGCGCCGAGCGGCGTCCCGTGCACCTGGGACAGACTGCGGTGTTCGGTGCGGGCTCCTCGCTGACCGTGCGAGCGGACGAGAAGCAGGACTCGAACGCGCCGGAGCTCGAGGTCGTACTGCTCGGCGGTCGGCCGATCCGTGAGCCAACGGCGCACTACGGCCCCTTCGTGATGAACACCCAGGAGGAACTGCAGCAGGCGTTCGAGGACTTCCAGAAGGGGCGGCTGGGGACGATCCCGGCGGTGCACGGGATGTCCGAGGGTGGACTGTAGTTACTTGGCAGATCGTCGGCCAGCTCGGAGGCCGGCCGACGATCTTCTGCTCTGGGCCGTTGTTCAGTCGGACTCGCGCAGCTTCACGCCGCCTGCCCAGGTGATGCTGACGCGCGACGCGGTGGGCACGCCTTGTCCGGCGTAGCGGTATGCCTTGCGGACCTCCACGTGGTTCAGGAAGATCCGGAAGAAGGCGCGTTTGTCGTCTCGGGTGGCCTGGTCCCACCAGGAGCCTGGACCGATGGGGTCCGAGCCGTCACGCGGTAGCCAGGTGGAGCAAGGTAGTTCGACTTGCCTGCTGTCCCCGAGCTCGGCGATACGGGCGTCAAGTACCTTCATGCGCTCGGCAAGGGCGCGGTCGGCCTTGTCCCACTCGTCTTGTGCCACGGCGTCGATGAATCCGCCTTTCAGCATGGTGCGTTGCTTGTCCGCATGGTGCTTCTGGCGGGAGTGCCGCAGGTTCGCGCGTTCGGTCAAGAGGAGATCCCGCTCTTGCGCGACCTGTGAGGACTCCTGCTGCTCCTGCGTGTGCGCATACCTTGCTGATGCGTGTGCGAGAACGGTCGTGGTCGCTTCATCGTCCTGCGCTGTCGCGATCACAGCGAGAACCCGGCGGGCTAGATACTCCTCGATGCCCTTCGAGCCGATGGACACCGTTCCCATGTGCTGACCCGGCTTCACGACCCGACGGCGGCACCGATAGTGCTTCTTGGAACCGGTTCCGCCGTGCGTCATGTATGACCCGCACTCGCAGTACAGGAGTTTCATCGCGGACAGAACTCCGGAGGGTGCGCCCTGCCAGCCCCCACCCCCGGGGTGACGGTCTGCGACCCACTTCTGAATGCGGTACCAACGCTCAGGGCTGACGATCGGCTCGTACGCCGGCACGGGGGCACCGTTGTCGTCCAGGACAATCCGGTACTCGGCGATGTTCTTGGTCGATGTGCCGTCACTGCGGACGCCATACACGCTTTCGCAAGCGAATCCTGCGATGCGCGGATCAATCAGAATGCGCTTCACGGTGCCCCTGTCCCAGGGCGCGTCTGCAAGCTGTTGCGCGGTCCTCTTGCCGCGCGTCAGGTGCCCTTCGGCTTCGAGATGGCGGGCGAGTTTCCAGCACGAGCCGGACATGCCGCCCGTCGCGATCCACTCTTCGACGATCTCCACCATGCGGCGGACGATCGGTGCTTCGTGCTCTTCGTCAGGTGTGAGGATCTTGAGGCTAATCGGCTTTCCGTCGGCGGACCTGCGTGTCTCGCGGACGAGGGTGAAGCCGAAGGGGGGCTTGCCTGTGTAACCGCCCAGGCTTGCTTCCAGGGCCTTGGCGGCCTTGATCGCGCGGCTCTTGTTCAGGCTCTCTTCGTGGTTGGCCTGAAGCTTGAACAAGAGCTCCATGAGAGCCAGAGGATTGTCGGTGTGGAACTCGCGGTGCTCGCCGACGCTGATGATGCGGACTCGGTTCGTGAGAAGCGGGCGCAGTTCGTCGTATGTCTCTGCGGCGTTCTTCCGGCTGAGCCGGGACATGTAATGCACCATGATCACGTTGATGCGACCGGCTCGTACGTCGCGCAGCAGCCGTTCGTAGGCGGGGCGTCTCACGTTCTTGAAGGCGCTGATTCCCAGGTCCTCGTACACCTCGACATGGGCCGGGGGGATGTCCCATCGGGCTAGGGCCTTCAGGCACTCTTCGTGTTGAGCTGCGGTGCTGGCTTCGCTGCCGGTGGTGCGACGCTCGGATTGGCGTAGGTACACACCCACGTGGGTTGCCATGCCGGTGACGGCTACAGGGCGTGCGGGGGTGGGCAGGGCAGCGCTAGAGTCGCTGTTATCCATGAGATCGGTCCGTTCGATCCTGTGGTGAGACCCCGGCGGGTGCTGGTAACACCCGGCCGGGGTTGTTTGTTACCGCGAACGCTATGTGATCGCAACGGAGTGTCGCAGGCGATTGCGAAAAGTGATCTGCGCTGGTGTATGAGGGAGTTGAAGCGTGGCCAGTGTGAACGGATGGGTGTGGATTGCCCGAACGTTCACCACCGCAGCTACGCGAATCGCCGCCTGGTGTGCCGTCATCTTGCTCGCGACCGAGGTCGCCTGATCAACACCGGGGATCAGATCAGCGCGTCGCTGAAGGACGCGGCGCAGGGAGCTGGCCGATCACTTCGGGTGGTGACCGCCCTCAACGAGCTGATCGACGCGCTGTGTATCACCGTCGGGTTGCTTGTCCTCGATGATCCGAGAGGCCGTGGTGCTGGAGGGGCATGTACTACGGCCTGTGATCCAGAGCCGGACAGTGCAGATGCACACGACGGTGGTCATGGTCGCCATCACCGCAGGGGCGTCGGTCGCGGGGATTCTGGGGATGCTGCTCGCCGTACCGCTCACCGCCGCGGCCTTCGAGGTGGTGCACGAGCGACGGGAGCATTACTCCGGCAGGGACAGGTCCGAAGGATCCGCCGTCGACTCGTAGAGCTCGAACCAGATGGACTTGCCCTCGCCGCGGGGGTCCACGCCCCACGCGTCCGCGAGGAGTTCGATGAGCATCAGACCGCGGCCGGAGGAGGCCAGTTCGCCGGGTCTGCGTTTGTGGGGGAGGTCGTCGCTGGTGTCGGTGACCTCGACGCGCAGGCGGCGGTCGCCGGGGACGCCGCCTCGGAGCTCGGCCAGGAGGAGGGCGTCGGCGTCGGTGTGGACGAGGACGTTGGTCAGGGTCTCGGAGAGGAGGAGGACCGCGGAGTCCACCTGGTCCGCGGAGGCCCAGTCGTGCAGCAGCTCGCGCAGTTGCTGTCGGGCCACCGCCACGCGTTCCGGCTCGGCCTGGGCCACGGAGAGCATCGTGCGGCGGACGGTCGGGCGGACCGTGACCGGCTCGCCGCAGCCGCAGCCCTCCCCCTCCCGGCACAGCAGCAGGACCGCTATGTCGTCCTCGCGGCGGTCCACGAGCGGGCCGGTGGTGTGGTGGGAGGAGGGGCCGTGCACGGCCTGGACCAGGGCGTCGGCCAGTTCCTCCAGATCGCCCTGGTGGTCCTCCAGGATCGCGCGGATGCGCTTCCAGCCGGTCTCGATGTCGTGGCCGCCGGTCTCGATGAGGCCGTCGGTGCACAGCAGGAGGGTCTCGCCGGGTTCGAGGGTGATCCGGGTGGTGGGGTAGTCGGCGTCCGGGTCGATGCCGAGGGGCAGGCCGCCGGCCGTCGGGCGGGTCAGGACCGTGCCGTCCGCCATCCGGATCGCGGGGTCGGGGTGGCCGGCGCGGGCGACGTCCAGGATGCCGGTGGCGGGGTCGGCCTCGATGTAGAGGCAGGTCGCGAAGCGGACGTCGGAGAAGAGGTTGTCCCTGGCGGCTGGGCCGGAGGCCGGGGTACCGGGGCCGGACGTCAGGGCGTCGGTTGCGCTCCGTTCCTTGCTGCCGCCCCGCCCCTCATTGCCGTCAGAGCTGGGAATCGCGGATCCGACGGCCTCCCCCTCCACATACCCGTCCGTCATCCCGTGCAGGAAGCGGGAGGCCCGGGAGAGGACCGCGTCGGGGCGGTGGCCCTCCGAGGCGTAGGCGCGCAGGGCGATGCGGAGCTGGCCCATCAGGCCGGCCGCCCGGACGTCGTGGCCCTGGACGTCGCCGATGACCAGGGCGAAGCGGCCGTTGGGCAGCGGGATCATGTCGTACCAGTCGCCGCCGACCTGGAGACCGCCGCCGGTGGGGACGTAGCGGGCGGCCACGCTCATGCCGGGTATGCGGGGGCCGAGCTTGGGGAGCATGGAGCGCTGGAGGCCGTCGGTCAGCTCCCGTTCCGACTCGGCGACGCCCGCGCGGGACAGGGCCTGCGCGAGCATCCGGGCGACGGTGGTCAGGACGGAGCGCTCGTCGGGGGTGAAGGCCACCGGGTAGGTGAAGGCCGCCATCCAGGCGCCCAGGGTGCGGCCGGCCACGATCAGGGGCAGGAACGCCCAGGACTGCCGGCCGAAGTCCTGGGCGAGGGGCCAGGCCGCCGGGTAGCGGGACTTGTACTCCTCGGGCGAGGAGAGATAGACGGCGCGGCCGGTGCGCACGACCTCGGCGGCCGGGTAGTCGGTGTCCAGCGCCATGTGGGAGAAGGGGCCCACGTCGCCGGGCCGGTGTCCGTGGTGGCCGATGATCGCCAGCCGGTCGCCCTCCAGGCCGAAGACGGCCAGGCCGTCCGGGGAGAACCCGGGCATGGACAGGCCGGCGGCGACCCGCAGCACCTCGGCGGTGGAGCGGGCCTCGGCCAGGGCGCGCCCCGCGTCCAGCAGGAACGCCTCGCGGGAGCGGCGCCAGTCGCCGGTGACCGGGGTGCGGGCCGCGCTGCCCGGGGAGGGCTCGGTGACCTCCTGGAGGGTGCCGAACAGGGCGTACATCCCACTGGCCGGGTCGACGACCGGCTTGGAGCGGCTGCGGACGGTGCGGATCACCCGGCCCCGCTCGTCCATGACCCGCAGCCGGGCCTCGGCGAGGGTGCCCTCGGCGACGGCCAGCTGGACGATGCCGTCGATCTCGTTCCAGTCGACGGGGTGGAAACGGGCGCGGGCCTGCGACTCGGTCAGGGTGGTCGGCTCGGCGGGCAGGCCCATGAGGCGCGCGGCCTCGGCGTCCAGCATGACGAGTTCCGCGTCGTTGTCCCAGCGCCACAGACCGGTCGCGAGGGCGGCGAGTACCTGCCCCACGGCGGGCAGGGGCTCACCAGTGCGCATTGGCCCACTGTAAGAAAGTCTTGTCAGGGACGGCCACCCATGCTCCTGGGGATTAATGGTGAGGACGGCCACCTCTGTTTCTGGAACCGCCCCCGGGATCAAGGGTGGGGAGTCCGGCTTGGGGCGGCCGGTACCCTTGGGAGCGCCGGGCACAGCGGCCCGTTCCCGTCGAGGTGAGCACCCTCGGCAGACCACAAAACGAAGGACGATGAACGACGATGCATCGGTACAGGTCCCACACCTGCGGCGAGCTCCGCGCCTCTGACGTCGGCACCGACGTCCGGCTGAGTGGCTGGCTGCACAATCGGCGCGACCTGGGCGGCATCCTCTTCATCGATCTGCGTGATCACTACGGCATCACGCAGCTGGTCGCCCGCCCCGGCACGCCCGCCTACGAGGCCCTCGACAAGCTCACCAAGGAGTCGACGGTCCGGGTGGACGGCAAGGTTGTTTCACGTGGAACCGAGAACGTGAACCCGGACCTGCCCACCGGTGAGGTCGAGGTCGAGGTCGGCGAGGTCGAGCTGCTCGGCGCCGCCGCCCCGCTGCCGTTCACGATCAACACCGAGGACGGGGTCAACGAGGAGCGGCGTCTGGAGTACCGCTTCCTGGACCTGCGCCGCGAGCGCATGCACCGCAACATCATGCTGCGTACGGCGGTCATCTCCGCGATCCGTCACAAGATGGTGGCCCTCGGCTTCAACGAGATGGCGACCCCGATCCTGACGGCGACCTCCCCCGAGGGCGCTCGTGACTTCGTGGTCCCCTCCCGTCTGCACGCGGGCCGCTTCTACGCGCTCCCCCAGGCCCCGCAGCAGTTCAAGCAGCTGCTGATGATCTCGGGCTTCGACCGCTACTTCCAGATCGCGCCCTGCTTCCGTGACGAGGACGCGCGCGCGGACCGGTCGCCGGGCGAGTTCTACCAGCTCGACGTCGAGATGAGCTTCGTCGAGCAGGAGGACGTCTTCCAGCCGATCGAGAAGCTCATGACCGAGCTGTTCACGGAGTTCGGCGGCGGCCGTGAGGTCACCTCGCCGTTCCCGCGGATCCCGTTCCGCGAGGCGATGCTGAAGTACGGCTCCGACAAGCCGGACCTGCGCGCCCAGCTGGAGCTGGTCGACATCACCGACATCTTCGAGGGCTCGGAGTTCAAGGCGTTCGCCGGCAAGCACGTGCGCGCGCTGCCGGTGCCGGACGTCTCCGGCCAGCCCCGCAAGTTCTTCGACCAGCTCGGCGAGTACGCGGTGGAGCAGGGTGCGAAGGGCCTGGCCTGGGTGCGGGTCGCCGAGGACGGTTCGCTCACCGGCCCGATCGCGAAGTTCCTCACCGAGGAGAACGTCGCCGAGCTGACCAAGCGGCTGTCCCTGACCGCCGGGCACGCCGTGTTCTTCGGCGCGGGCGAGTTCGACGAGGTCTCGAAGATCATGGGCGCGGTCCGGGTCGAGGCCGCCAAGCGCGCCGGGCACTTCGAGGAGAACGTCTTCCGGTTCTGCTGGATCGTCGACTTCCCGATGTTCGAGAAGGACGAGGAGACCGGGCGGATCGACTTCTCGCACAACCCGTTCTCGATGCCCCAGGGCGGCATGGACGCGCTGGAGAACAAGGACCCGCTGGACATCCTGGCCTGGCAGTACGACATCGTCTGCAACGGCGTCGAGCTGTCCTCCGGCGCGATCCGGAACCACGAGCCGGACATCATGCTCAAGGCCTTCGGCATCGCGGGCTACGACGAGGAGACCGTCGAGCGCGAGTTCGCCGGCATGCTGCGCGCCCTCCGCTTCGGCGCCCCGCCGCACGGCGGTATCGCCCCCGGCGTCGACCGCATCGTGATGCTGCTCGCCGACGAGCCGAACATCCGCGAGACCATCGCCTTCCCCCTCAACGGCAACGCCCAGGACCTGATGATGGGCGCCCCGACGGAGCTGGACGAGACCCGGCTCAGGGAGCTGCACCTGACGGTGCGCAAGCCGCAGCCGAAGTAGGCCGAGGCGTGGAGTAGGGCCCCGTACAAGGGAGTCGGCCCCCGGGACGCGGTTCGTCCCGGGGGCTCTCTGCGGTGTGCTCCGGGCCGCTCATTGTCATGTACCCGTTACCAGCGTGATTACGGGAGCGTGACCTTCCGCAAGCGAGGGTGTTCGTCGGCGTGATCACAAACAGAGATGTCGTGATCACAAACAGAGGTGGGGGGAACACCGTATGAACCGCATGACCCGTATGACTCGTATGAAGCGCGTGAAGACCACGGTCGGTCTGCTGACGGGCGCCGCGGCCGCCGTCGTCCTGGCCGCCGGGCCGGCCAACGCCATCAGCATCTGGATGTCCACCTCCGACAACGCGGGCTCGGGCTACTTCCAGAACTACGACGACACCATCGGGGTCTCGGACACGGAGGCCGACGGCATGAGCACGGTCACCCGCTGGGAGACCGACTACGGCCGCTCCGGCACCTGTGTGGACTCCAACGGCGCCGACAACGGCTACAAGGTGTGCGACTACGACTTCGACGAGGACGGCTACGGGCGCATCAAGGTGTGCCTGCGCGACTACAGCAACGACATCGGCTGGATCAACTGCTCCACCTGGAGCGACTGGCACCCGGTCCGCGGTCACGTCCGCTAGGACCCCATCCCGGTCACCTGTCAGGTCGCCTGTCCGCCGACGATTCCGAGCCACCTTCATATACAGGGCTCTTGCCCAGCTCTTACCCATCCCGCTGACAGGTGCCGTCCCTACCTTCGCTGTCCATGACGGAAAACCAGACGGCCGAAGGGCCGCAACACAAACGGGATCTGACGCGCCGCAAGGTCATCATGGCGGGCGGTGCGGCGGTGGCCGCCATGGGTGCCGGCGGTGCCCTGGCCATGACCGCCTCCGCGGACGAGGCGACCTCGACCGCCTCCACCGGCGCACAGGCCTCCGCGTCGAGCACCGCGGAGGTCTGTTACCGGCTCACCTCGGAGACCACCGAGGGCCCCTACTACATCGACGCGGACAAGATCCGCCGGGACATCACCGAGGACAGGGAGGGCATCCCGCTCGTCCTCGACCTCAAGGTCGTCGACTCGGAGACCTGCAAGCCGATCGCCGGTGCGGCCGTGGACATCTGGCACTGCGACGCGCTGGGCATCTACTCCGGCTACGAGGACGCCTCGACCGGAGGCGGCGGCACAGCCCCCACCGACGCTCCGTCGGGTACGCCCACGGGGACTCCCACGGGTGCGCCGCCGTCGGGCGGGCCGGGCGGGGGCACCGGCGGGGTGCACGAGGAGCCCACCGACGACGAGCGCTATCTGCGCGGTACCTGGAAGACCGACCGGCAGGGCCGGGTCTCCTTCAGGACGATCTTCCCGGGCTGGTACCGGGGCCGCTGCGTGCACATCCACACCAAGGTGCATGTGGACGGCGAGTGGACCGACGCCGGCTATGAGGGCGGGCACTCCTGCCACACCGGTCAGTTCTTCTTCGACGAGGCATCCGTGCTGGCCTCCGCCGAGGTCGCGCCGTACTCCACCAACACCACCGAGCGCACCACGCTCACCGAGGACGGCATCTACGACCAGACCGGCGCCACGGGCGGTCTCCTGAAGCTGAAGTACGACAAGAAGAACATCGCCAGGGGTGTCGTCGGCTCCCTCACGATGGGTGTCGACCCGGAGGCGACCAACACCGGCGGAGGCACCTGACCCCCTCCACACGTTCATATATGTGGAGCTTCGCTCAACCCATTGACCCGGAACTTAGGCCTCCGTAAGGTCCCGTGGAGCCCGCGTACGTGATCGCAGTTCACGTACGTGCACCACGAGGGAGACAACGATGTCAGAAGTCGTGATACCGGACGCCGAACGCCAGGCCGTCACCAAGTTCCTCCGCCGTATGCTGCCGATCCTCGTCCTGATGCTGCTGGTCAACCAGATGGACCGGACGAACGTCGGCTTCGTGCAGGACGAACTCAGGGCCGACGTCGGGGTGAGCGCCACCGCCTACGGCCTCGGCGCGGGTCTCTTCTTCATCGGCTACGCGTTGTTCGAGGTGCCGAGCAACATGCTCCTGGAGCGCTTCGGCGCCCGTGTGTGGCTGACCCGCATCATGATCACCTGGGGTCTGGTGATCGTGGCGATGTGCTTCATCCACAACGTCACGATGTTCTACGTCCTGCGCTTCCTGCTCGGTGTCGCGGAAGCCGGCTTCTTCCCCGGTGTGCTGCTCTACTTCACCCAGTGGCTGCCCGACTCCAGCCGCGGCCGGGCCAACGCGATCTTCCTCGGCGGCTCGGCGACGGCGTACATCGTGACGGGTCCCATCACGGGCGCGCTCCTGGAGATGCACGGCGTGGGCGGGTTCGCCGGCTGGCGCTGGATGTTCGTGCTGGAAGGCATCTTCTCGATCGTCGTCGGAGTCGTCGCCGGGTTCTTCCTGGTCTCGCGCATCGAGGAGGCGCGCTGGCTGACGCGGGAGGAGAAGGACGCGCTGACCTCGGCGGTCGCCCGGGACGAGGAGGCCCGCACCCGGGCGCCCAAGGTGTCCCGCCTCAAGCTCATCCTGCACCCGCAGGTCGCCCTGCTGACCGGCGTCTTCTTCGCGATGGCGCTCACCGGATACGCGATCACCTTCTGGCTGCCGAGCCTGGTCGACGACATCGGCGGGCTCTCCTCCTTCCAGGTCGGACTGCTCTCGGCCATCCCGTGGATCTGCGCGGTGATCGCGATGTACACGGTCAGCCACTACACCGACAAGGCCCCCGACCGCCGCCCCTACCTCGCGATCGCCCTGGTCCTGTCGGCCGTCGGCACCTTCCTGGCCACCCTGGGCTCCCCCTGGTTCGGCCTCGCCGCGCTCACCCTCGCCGCCGTAGGCGGAAAGTGCGCGGCCTCCCTGTACTGGCCGATGGCCCAGTCCGGCCTCGACCTCAAGATCGCCGCGCCGGGGCTGGCCGTGGTCAACTCCATAGGAAACCTGGGCGGTTTCGTCTCCCCCTTCCTCTTCGGCTACCTCCAGGACACGACCGGCAGCACCAAGGGGGGCCTGTACACCCTCTCCACCGCCTCGCTGCTCGCCGTCATCGGCGTGATCTACATCAGGAACACGCGGGGGAAGGCCGGGGGGCTGTCGCAGACCGCGGTGGAGGCCGGCGCCCAGCGGCCGGTCGCTTCCTGAAGGGCCTCCGGGGCCTTCTTAAGGGGGCGGCGCCGGTCCGTCAGGCGATCCAGAGGAGGCCGTTGCCGCCGAGGAGCGTGCTGTCGGCCTGTGTGAGCCCGACCGAGGCGGCCGTGAACAGGCGGCTGCCCGTGGCGGTCGGGCGGGAGGTCCCGCCGGGCAGGGCCCACACGGCACCGGTGTAGTTGTTCTCGCCGGGTGCGCCGACGAACAGCTCGGGCCGGCCGTCCTTGTTCACGTCCCCGGCCGAGACCGTCGCGCCGAAGGTGTCGTAGGCCTCGGAGGCGCCCGGGACGCCCGCGGTGTCCTGGGAGAAGGAGTAGGCGCCGGTGCCGAGGGCCCCCGAGCGGCGGCCCGGGACGACGGTCACCTGGCCGGCATCGGTCTTGGCGAGGTCCTCGTTCGGGGAGCCCACCACGATGTCGGCGAGGCCGTCCCGGTTCAGGTCCGTCACGGCCAGCGCGGCGCCGAAGTCGTCGCCCTTCTCGCTCGCGCCCGGGACGCCCGCGGTGTTCTGGGTGATCTGCACGGGCTTCGCGTCGGTCAGGACGCCGTTCCCCGAGCCGTACCAGACGAGGACACGGCCGCCCAGCGCGCCGTCCGCCCCGTCGGCGTCGGGCTCGTCGGGGTCGCCCGCCACGAGGTCGTGGTATCCGTCGCCGTTGATGTCGCCGGCGGCCGCGATCAGGCCGTTGCCCTGCCGGAGTTCGTTGCCGATGAGGGGATCCCCGTAGACCTGGCCGCCGCTCAGTCCGTCGAGACGGGTGGTGACGACGGCGGGATCGGGGACGCCCTGGCGGTCGAAGTCGCCCAGCGCGACGGACTCCACGGAGGGCGTGTTCCGGTTGTACTCGACGGAACCGTAGGAGCCCGTCCGGCGGAACGGCCCGCTGAAGAACACGGATCCGTCGTACCCGGCGACGGCGATCCGTGTCGCGGCGCCGGCACCGAGGCTGAGCGCGGAGACGTCGAGGCCGTAGTACGCGGGATCGTCGGCGGCCGTGGCGGGCGACGGCAGGTCCGTGCCGCTCGTCAGCCCGCTCCGGCTGCCCCAGAGGACCGTCACCGCACCGGAGTCCTTGCCCTTCGGGGTGTCCTCGTACGGCGACGTCACCACCAGGTCGGCGTACCCGTCCCGGTTCAGGTCGGCCGTGGCGGTCGCGGCGCCGAAGCGGTCGTAGGCCTCGGCCGTGCCCGGCACACCGGAGGTGTTCTGGGTGATGGTCTTGCGCCGGGACGCCGCGAGGCCGGACGACGATCCGTACAGCACGACGACGGCACCCGCCGCCTCCTTGCCGGCGACGTTCGCACCGGGCGCCGGCAGGACGGCGTCGCGGTAGCCGTCGCCGTTGAAGTCGCCCGGTACGGCACCGTGCACGGCGGACGCGGTGCCGGTCGGCAGCAGCACGCCCCCTATGAGGCCTACGGCCACGAGCGCGGCGGCGCCCCATCTGACGGTCATGTGCGTCCCCTCCACCCCAGGCGCACCCTTCGTGCGCCGACGTCACGCGGGCAGTGTACGGGCGCGTCCCCGCAGGTGGGGTGGGGATTTCGGCATGGGGTGCTCATGGTCGGCGCACGGGATTCCTGGTCGACGAACGGCTGGTCTACCGGCAGTGTGCGGCCTGCGCCAGCCGTATCCCCGACCTCCCCGCGCATCACGTCCCGACCGAGTGGACACCGTGCCGGACCTGGACCACCAAGAGCCGCGGCCGGAGCCGCCGCAGCCAGGTCCCTGTCGACCAGGGCCGCACCCCGTCGGCAGCCCGGCCTGCCTTGACTGCGACCCGCGCGGCCGCGGGGACCGGGTACCACCAGCAAGGCCCCAGCCGAGGCAGGGAACGCGGTGACGAGCGGAGAGGTACACCGCCGGGAGACGCTCGCTCGGCAGCGCAGGCAGTGGGAGACCGAGACAGCCCTGGACGCCGTGTTGTCGGACCCCGAGATTCAGCGCCTCAAGCAGGAGATCGAGGAGCTGGAGGCCTCCATGGCACGAAGCGGAGTACCCGCACCTGGGGACCAACTCCGAAGGTCAGCCTGTGGCGTGGGTGGGAACCGCTCCGGACGATGACTGCGGCGCTCCGCGGAGCGCCGCAGTGCGGCTGCCGGACTCCTCCCGTTCCCACAGCGGCGTCGAGATGCGTTTCAGCAACTCGTACAGGTCGCCGTCGACTTCGAGGTCTCCGGCCACCCAGGTGCGGGCAAGCCCCAGCTCGCCGGGCCGCCACAGCAGACGCCGCAGGGGCTTCGCGGTTGCCGCCCGCGACATCGCGGGCGGCCTGCTGTCGTCCGGGATCTACTGACTGTCAGCTCTCGTTGGTCGTACGGCGCCTGCGCGCGAAGTAGACCGCGGAGCTGCCGGCCGCCACGACGGCGAGACCGGCACCCGCGAGGACGGGGGTGCTGCTCGACGCGCCGGTTTCGGCGAGGTCTCCGTTCGTGGTCGGCTGGTTCGCCCCCGTGTCGCCGCCCGTGCTGGTGCCGGGCTCGGGCGTGGCCGAATCGTCAGGGGTGGGGGTAGGGGACGGACTCGCACCGGGCACGTCGGTGTCGGCGAGCTGCGCCGCGAAGGCGCCGGCGATCACCTTGTGGCCCTCGGCGTTGGGGTGCGGGTCCTTCATCGTGCACGCCCAGGTCAGCTGGCAGATCTTGGCCACGCTCAACGGCGCCTCGCCCGCGCCGGGCACGTTGACCTGGGTGGTGAAGTCGTCCGAGGAGAACGCACCGGCCACGTCCGCCACCTTGAAGCCGGTGGACTTGTACACCTGGGTGATCCCCGTGTTGGCGGCCCCGACCAGGGGTGCCGACTCCTTGGCGGCCTGCTGCCCCGCTGCGCCCAGCAGCCAGGTCGCCAGGAACGGGTTGTAGTACGTCGAGCCCACGAACTGGGTGTTCTTCGTGCCCGCCTCGCGGAGCGCGCCCGCGATCTGGGCGAGGTTCTTCGCCATGGTCTGGCTCCGGCTGTTCAGGCACGCCCCGTCGGGGGTGCCGGCCGGGCCGACGCAGTTGAGGAGGATGTCGTTCGCGCCCACGCTGAGGGTCACGTAGGCGACCTTGCCGCGGTGCTGGGCCAAGGCCTGCAGAGCGGCGTCCAGTTGGGACTTGGCGTTCGGGTAGTCGCACTTGCCGCCCTTGATCAGAGACTCGGTGGTCTCAGCGGTGCAGCCGAGGCGTATGTGCTTCAGTCCGGGGGTGCGCTGCTTGAGCTGCGCGTAGAGATCGTCGGTGTAGGCGAGGTCGGTGTCCTTGTCGACGTCCGGCTGGTAGCCCGTGGTCAGGGAGTCGCCGAGCGAGATGTAGTACGTGGTGTCCTTGCCGTTGGCCGCCTCGTCGGCGATGGCCGGTCCGGGCGTGCTCAACGCGATCGCCGCAGCAGAGATGGCCAGTCCGGGGCCGAAACGCTGGAGGAATCTCATCACTTGGTGCACTTTCAGTTGTTTGTGGGGGGCCGAAATGCCGAACGGCACGGGGGGAGAGATGGTGGGAAGCAGCGCAACTCAGCCGCCACGTTTCCGGGGCACCTGAAGAAGGCTTAGATGGGATGTATGCCGCCGATGAGATCACGGGTTCTGCCCGGATCCATTTCGGGTGCGGGCGTCAATCTAGGGGGCTGACCACCGGCTTGGCTGTGGGAAGGCCGACAAAGTGACGGGTCCTTTGACTCGTGTAACTGCCAAAATGATCCCACTAATTCGTACTTGGTGACGGGACCCGTTGGTAGCCTGTCTGCCGGTGATCGACTGGGGAGGAAATCTCCTCTCAGCACCAGGCGCCGAGGCTGCCTGGTGCTGGTGCTGGTGCTGGTGCTGGTGCTGCTCCTGGACTGAGAGTCGGCGACGACCACAGGGCCTGCACTACGTCCGCGGCGCCCGGACCGTCCTCGCGCTCGGCCGGCGGCAGCGGTGCCCGCCTGAACCGCCGCCACCGAGTCCCCCGGTTCTACTTCGCGACGTACTGCGTGAGGATCGCCTGCACCTCGTAGATGTCGACGCCCTTGGTGAAGGTCTTCTGGATCGGTACGGAGTTGCCCGAGATCCAGATCTTCAGCTCGGCGTCGAGGTCGAAGGTGCCGGCGGTCTCCACCGCGAAGTGGGTGATGCTGCGGTAGGGGACGGAGTGGTACTCCACCTTCTTGCCGGTGATGCCCTGCTTGTCGACCAGGATCAGGCGGCGGTCGGTGAACAGGATGACGTCGCGGACCAGTTGGTACGCGGCCTGCACCTGCTCGCCGTGGCCCAGCAGACGGGCGTAGTCCTGCTGCGCCTGACCCGGGTCGACGGTGTGCGCGTTGCCGAAAAGTGCCATGGTTGTGGATCCCCCCACTTGTGCCGGTAAGTCACCGGCTTCACATGATCTTCCGGATGTATACCGTCTGCGGGGGAAGTGTGTACAGGGTTGTAGGAGATGTGATCGAGAACGGCAACCCTTCGGTGCCCGGCGGCCACTGACGGGGCGACAGCACGTCACCCCAACACCGTAAGGACCCGTACGTGGCAACCCCCTCGCACCGCCGCTCCCTGCGCAAGCGCCGCGCTCTTCTCACCTCCGTCGCGGCCGTCGCGGTGACCGGACTCGGTGCCTCCTACTTAGTGATGAGCGCCAACGCGAACGCCGTCGACCTGTACCACCAGACGCTCGCCGCCAAGGACGGCTGGGCCTCCTCCGGCACCGGCACGACCGGCGGCGCGAAGGCCGACGCGGCGCACACCTTCACCGTCTCCACCCGCGCCCAGCTGGTGAAGGCCCTCGGCTCGGCCTCCGACACCACCCCGCGGATCATCAAGGTCAAGGGCACCATCGACGCCAACACCGACGACGCGGGCAAGAAGCTGACTTGCGCCAACTACGCGTCCGGGACCGGCTATTCGCTGACGTCGTACCTGAAGGCGTACGACCCGGCGGTCTACGGCCGCTCGAAGCTGCCGTCGGGCGGCCAGGAGACCGCGCGGGCCGCCGCGCAGAAGAAGCAGGCGGCGAACATCGTCTTCAAGGTGCCCGCCAACACCACGCTCGTGGGCGTCCCGGGGACCAAGGCCGGTATCACCGGCGGCATGCTCCAGATCCAGAACGTGGACAACGTCATCGTCCGCAACCTGACCTTCGCCGCCACCGAGGACTGCTTCCCGCAGTGGGACCCGACCGACGGCGACGAAGGCAACTGGAACTCCACCTACGACTCCGTCACCCTGCGCGGCGCGACCCACGTCTGGGCCGACCACAACACCTTCACCGACGCGCCCCGCTTCGACAGCGCCAACCCGGAGTACTTCGGCCGTGAGTACCAGGTCCACGACGGCTCCCTGGACATCACCAAGAGCTCCGACCTGGTGACCG
Organism: Streptomyces lincolnensis; assembly: GCF_021173675.1. Classification (GTDB taxonomy): domain Bacteria; phylum Actinomycetota; class Actinomycetes; order Streptomycetales; family Streptomycetaceae; genus Streptomyces; species Streptomyces lincolnensis_B. The sequence goes on from NZ_JAIHON010000006.1 coordinate 364,430, forward strand.
TCTCCCGCAACCAGTTCACCAGCCACGACAAGACGATGCTCATCGGCAGCAGCGACAGCGAGCCCGCCGGGAAGCTGCGCGTCTCCATCCACCACAACGTGTGGAAGGGCATCGTCCAGCGGGCGCCGCTGGGCCGCGTCGGCCAGATCCACATCTACAACAACCTCTACGACGTGACGCCGCTCAACGGCTACGCCGTGCAGTACAGCATCAACTCCCGCGCCAAGGCCCAGGTCGTCGCGGAGAACAACCACTGGAAGGTCCCGGCCGGCGTGAAGGTCGCCAAGCTCCTCAGCGGTGACGGCACGGGTGCGATCAAGGGCACGGGCAATGCCGTCAACAGCACGGTGACGGACCTGGTCGCCGCGTACAACGCCGCGTCCTCCAAGGACCTGAAGACGACGGTCAACTGGACGCCCACCCTCACCGCGGGCATGGAGTCCTCGGCGAAGAACCTGCCGACGTCGCTGGGTACGACGACGGGGGCCGGGGTGCTGTCGTAACGCACACGGTGTGGGGCCGGGGCCCGGGGCTGAACGGTCCCCGGGCCCATGGCATCAGCGGCGTGGGGTCTCAGGCCGGGGCGTCGGTGAACAGGTCCTCCGCGCGCAAGACCGTACCGGCGCGCACGAGCCAGTCGTCCAGGCGGTCGAGGTCGGTGCAGGTGGTGATGCGTTCGCGGACGTCGTCGGAGATCGCCAGACCGCGGACCTCCAGAACACGCAGGACGCCCTTGGCCTCGCCCAGGGCCTTGCCCTCGGCCCTGCCCTCGGTCCTGCCCTCGGTCCTCCCCTCCAGGTACTTCTCCTCGAAGAGCGTCCTGTGCCCCGGGAAGTGGGTGATGACCTTCGACATCAGCTCTCTCCATTTCTCTTTGGCCGGAGTGTCCTCCAGTCCGATCTCCACCACCTCGAACCAGTACGCCGTGGTGGGCGGAGCGAATGACACGAGGCCGCGGGCCACAGCCTCCAGTATGGCGGCCGCCCTCCGGTCCTCGCTATGAACGATGGCCGAGAGCGCGGCCAGCCCCGGCTGCCGGGCCACCAGCGACTCGTCCGTGACCTTCGGAACGGTCTCCGGTCCCAGTACGAACGGACGCGTGACCTGGGTCGTCCAAGGACCCACGGCACACTCGAAGGGCCCGGCCGCCCAGGCCGCCGTATGCCGGTCCTTGCAGACGGCCACCAGCAGCACCGGCATGTCGTACTTCGCCCGCAGGTGTGCGACGTAGTACGCCCAGCTCTTCGCCTTGTCCGGGTGCTTCTTGGTCTGGGCCTCGATGGCGATGAGGAAGCTCTCCCCCATCTCGGGTTCGAACTTGAGCACCGTGTCCACACGACGCTCCAGCGGCCGGACTTCCGTGGCGTCCGGCGAGAGCGTGCCGAAGTCCGACTTCGACGGTGGTGGGATTCCCAGGGCCTCGAAGACGAGACTCAGGGTCTCCGGATGGTCCTGGAAGAGCCGGTGGGAGGCCTCGTGGGTTGATGTGACCATGTGCGCAACCTAGATGGATCAAAAGGCGGCGCCCGGGGTTGACTCGGGAGTGTCCACTCGTTCGGGGTGCGGAGAAACGTTCAGGGCGCGGTGATGCGGGTCAGGTGAGGTAGCGGCCGTCCCAGGGGTCGGCGAATTCGAGGCGGTCCGGGTAGAGCTCGGCCCAGGTCTCGCCCTCGTCCTCGCGGATCACCAGGCCGAACAGGACGTCGTCCACCGTCACTTGGAAGGGGCGGACGGTGATGTCGGTGTAGGCGCGGCGCGGCAGGCTGCGGAGCAGTTTGGCCAGGTGGACGCGGGCGCGGGCGAGGACCGACGCGTCGCCGTCGGGGCCGTGGAGCTGCTCGGCCCAGGTGCCGGCACACCAGATGTCCGAGTCGCGGTAGCGGCCCTCGGTGTCGAAGGTGTGGAGCACGACGTAGAGGCGTTTGTGCGCTTCCCAGCCCTCGTCGAGCTGGAAGCCTTCCGGGAAGGCGTACGTGATCGACGCCAGGAACTGACCGCCCGCATAGCGGCCGATGGTCTCGGTGCGATCCCTCGGCACGTAGGCGATCGGAATGACCTCGGGGACTGCCATGGCGAAAACCATACGGGTTGGCGGGGACATGTCTGTGGGGGGTATGGCAATGGCCGGGGAACCGGGCGCTCCTTACGTATCCGCTGCGCTGTGAGGCGTTGAGCCCAGGGCCCTTCGGTCGTGGGAACGTGTGTACGTATGAAGGTGAAGGTGTGGAGATTCAGTCGAACAGGGCTCCTGCGGAATTCAGCACATAGCTGATTCGGAGTCACATCGCCCCCTATGATGCTCTTCCGATATGCGCAACGGGGGCTCGATGACAGCGCAATCTTCTTCCGATCAGCATGTCTCCAACGAGCGCGAGCTCGTGCTGGACGCTGTTCTGGGGCCGGCGAGCGAGGCGTACTACGCCGAGCGTGTCCGGTCGGGAAGCGGAGCCCGGCTTCGGGCACAGGCGGCGCAATCGACGGTCACTTTGTTCGCCGGTGGTCTTGTCGCCGCGTTGACGTTCACTCAACTCGACAACCGGCCCGAGATCACGCGTTGGGCAGGCGTCGTGGCCGTCGGACTGTGGTTGCTGGCGGCGGTGTTGTATCTCCGCGCCGTGGCGCAGCCGGTGTCGGCTCTGGCCGGGCCGAGCCATGCGCGGGACCGCCTCGATCTGCTCAACGCGGTCCTGAAGCGGGCCGACGACGAGGCCGCTCAGATCGACCGAAGACAGCGGCACGCGAACTGGGTGGTCACGGCGGCGCTGATCGCCAGTCTCGGCACCGTCGTGCTGGCCACAGCCCTCGGTCCCGAGGAGAAGAGGCTCTCAGGTTCCGTTCTCCTGTCCCCCTCGTACGCGAAGAGCGCGCGGACGTTGTGCGGCCTGACCGGGGACCGGATAGCCGGGCGGATCGACAAGGCCTCCCTCTCCGCTGCGTTCGTGCGCATCACGGTCAGCGCCAGGAACTGCGGCGGCGGAACCGGTGAGAGGGAGCTGGCGGTTCCCAGGGCAGCAGTCCGGGCCATCACCATGGAAGGGAATTGATCATCAGAATGAGCGCGGCGTTTCACTTCCTATGCTTCACACCCCTTGTACAGCAGGACGCCGCGCTGCACAGCGTGCGGACACTGCTTGAGGCGGGACATCGGCTCGACGCCGTGTTCGTGCTCGGCACCAGTGCCGTCGAACCGAGACAGGTCACCGCCTCCGACATCGGGGACTTCCTCGACACGGTGATGCTGGAGGGTCTGGAGAGCGGAAACGAGCAACTGACACCCGTGGTGTCCGTTCCGTGGCGGCACGACGCCCATCCCGTCGGACCCGGCCAGGGCATGCTGGCCAAGGCGCTCACCCGCTACTGGGGGGACACCGAGCGAGGCCTGTGGCGAGGCGAGGAGGACGACATCGTCGCGGCCTTGCACGACACGTCCTTCAAGGACTTCGTCGCGTGGTCCGCCGCTCGCACGAACCTTCCGGGCTGGCGGGCGGGCGTACTGCCGGGTGAGGGAGCGGTACGGCTGGAAGGCGGCGGTGCGTCGCTGGGCATCGTCGCGGCGAACACCGTCTTCCGGATGACGGCGTCCGAGGGCATCGCCGATCTGGCGACGTGTACGGTCGACCAGTTGCACAGCGCGGTCGGTGGAGACTTCGTCGAGTGGGCGAGCGGGAACGACCTGTCGGTCGTCCTGGCGGGGCACACCGCCGCGCTGTCGACCTCGATCGCCTCCATACTGCCGCAGACCCTGCTGCTCGCCCCGGAAGGTGACTCCGCCCAGGTCGTGCCCGGTGAGCGGTGGCTCGTCCCGGCCCGTGGCACGACCCGACAGCACCGGCTCCTCCGCATGGAGGTCGGCGGCGGTACGACTCCCAAGATCCGGGACCTCGCGGCGCCCCCGGCCGAACAGCCGGTTCCCCTGCCCAGTCCGCGCAGAGCGGGCAGGGGCTCGGCCAGGCCGGCACTGCCACGGCAACTCGCTTCGGACGACTATGACGAGGCGACCGCAGTCGAGGCGTTCTACCAGCAGGTCAGCACCGGCCGAATGATTCTGGTGGCCGTTTCGGGCATCCACCCCGAGGGCGGGCCGATCGACACCGACGTCCTCACCCAACGGCTGATCGAGGACGTCTACGGTGAGGTGCTCGACCCACCGCCCACCACGTCCGAGATCTGGGACACCGCATCCGAGCGCCTGGGCCCCCGGGGGGTCGAGCCGTATCTCGCCGCACTGCGCATCGGTGAGCAGACATTCGCGCAGGCCGCACACCGCATGCTGCACGCCCCCTGGTGGCGCATCTACGATTTCACCGCCACGGACATCTTCTCCTCGGTCCTCCGGCACGACCCGAAGGTCGCGGACACCAACACGTTCGTCAACGCGATGCTGCGCAATCCCATGGGCGGAAACGCCACGGTGGAAGCCGTCGCGATGCATGGGGATCCCGGTTCCACCACCTCCCTCGCCTTCGGTGTGCCCGCCGATGACGACGTGGCCTCGCGGGCCCTGTGGTTTCGCAAGCTGAAGGCCGAACTGCTCTGCCATCCCACCGTCTTCATGGCCGCATCGCCGAGCAGCCGGTCCTTGTGGCAGGCGCTCGCCCTGGCGCAACCGCAGGCCGAATCGGAGCGTTTCCCCCGCTTCGTCGTCACCGGGCCGGGCAGCGCGGCGGATCGTGCCCGGATTCGCCAGGCGGGACTGATACACATCCAGGCGCTGCCGCACGAGTTCGCGTCCCGGCGACTGGTGCCGGGACTGGAGATCTTGCAGCAGGGCAGGAGACGGCTCGCGGACGTCCAGGTCGGCGCCCGCAAGAACTCGGGCATCAAACTCGTCTCGGCCCTCCTCGACAGTGCGCCTGCCGGCAGTGTCGAGTTCCTCAAGGGCCAGGACCCCACCTGGGGCGACGTCACAGACGGATACGCTGCGAAGCTGTCCATCACCGACCGTATGCGCGTGATGGCGCGACCGGCGGAGGACGGGAAGCACAGCATCGTTCTTGTCGAGGGCCGGGCGGGATCGGGCAAGACCACCGCCCTCATGCAGTACGCGTACGAACTGCACAAGGCCGGACGGACGGTGGCGTGGATCGATCGTGAGGCGACGGATCCTCTGCCGAACCTGAAGGCGCAGGCCCACAGCATGTCGGCCGAAGCCGTCTTCGTCGACGACGTCGACATCTTCGGCAGTCTCGGCGCCTCCCTGCTCAAGGAACTGAGCAACGGTGGGAAGACTCTGGTTGTCGCGGCCATCCGAACCACGCGGGCGGAAGAGCTGGACGCGTCGTTTCGGCCCAGAAACGTGTGGGCGGACGAGCCGCTGAAGGACGAAGACCTCGGGCACATCGTCGACGTCCTGCACGAACACGGCCTGCCCGGCATACTCAAGGGTCACAAACTGCGACAGCAGAAGATCGACAAGCTGCGGGAGCTGTGTGACCGCAGCCTGCTCGCGGCGATGATCCAGGTGGTCACGGGCAAGCGGTTCGAGGACAAGGTCGCCAGCGAGTACCACGACCTGAATGCCGAACAGGTCGCGGTCTACTCGACCGTGTGTGTCTTCGAGTCCGCCATCGTCTTCAAGAAACGCGGTATCGAGCAGGAGGATCTGCTTCAGATCGTCTCCGGGCCCTACGCGCCCAAGCCGTCCCTGCAAGAGGCGATCAACCGGTTGGTGGCCACGCGGTTCCTGACCCGCGCCGCGGACGGAACGATCCGATGCCGGCAGCGGACCATCGCGGACACCGTGGTCGAGACGGTACTGAGGAAGACCCCCGACCGTCTGGGCGACGTCATCGAGTACCTGCTGAACTTCTACGCCCAGTACGCGGCCGGGATCCGCGACAACAACGATCCGTACCGCCGGATCATGATCAGGCTGCTGAACCACTCACTGATGGTGTCGCTCCGACTGGCTCCCCGCCGGGTCCGCGACATCTACGCCACGGTGCACGAACTGTTGAAGGACAACTTCCACTACTGGCTGCAGCGGGGTGAGTTCGAGTTGGAGCGAGGCGATCTGGGTATCGCCGAGAATCACCTGGAGACCGCGCAGGGCTGTGACGGAGGCGGCACCGACCACTTCGTCCTGACGGCCTGGAGCGCCATACGACTGCGGCGCTCGACGATCAACCCCGGCGACGGCAATCTGCGCGACCGGGCGCTGGAAGCCATCGGAGTACTCGAAGGGGTGGCACTGCGCCACGGAGGCGCGTCTCCGCACTCGTACTCGGTGGTCGCCAGAAGGGGAACCGAGTGGGTGGAGGCATGCGAGGCGTCGCTCTCCGCGGATCAGATCGACGACATCCTCCGTCGCATTCTCGGACAGGTCGAGACCGGGCGGCGCTTCTGCCGAGACAATCACGAATTCATGCGCATCGCGGACGAGTTCGAACCACAGATCAAGCGGTTGCTGGAACGCAGCAAAGGGATTCCGCTGTAGCGACGTAAGTGCCTGCCCCGGACGATCGGCCGGGGCAGGCACCCGGGTCGTTTACCGTGATTCGCCGCCGAAGCGCTCCTTGTAGGTCTCCAGGTCCTCGTCCGTCAGCTTGGCGAAGAGGACCGGGGGGACCGTGAAGGGGGTGCCCACGGGGACCGTGGTGAGGGACCTGGCCTCGGTCGGGGAGATCCAGGTGGCGGTGTCGTCCTTGAGGGTGAAGGCCTGGCGCATGGCCGCCGAGGAGGACGGGATGAAGGGTTCCGAGACCACCGAGTAGAGGTGGATCAGGTTCATCGCGGTGCGCAGGGTGAGGGCCGCGCCGTCCTGGTCGGTCTTGATCTGGAGCCAGGGGGCCTTCTCCTCCAGGTAGGAGTTGCCGGCCGACCACAGGGCGCGCAGGGCCGCGGCCGCCTTGCGGAACTGTAGGGCCTCCATCTGGGACTCGTACTCGGCCAGGAGGGACGCGATCTGCTCGCCGAGCCTGGTCTCCGCCTCGCCCGGTTCGCCGCCCGCGGGGACCTCGTCGCCGAAGCGCTTCCTGGAGAAGGACAGCACGCGGTTGACGAAGTTGCCGAGGGTGTCGGCCAGGTCCTTGTTCACCGTGGCCGTGAAGTGCTCCCAGGTGAAGGACGAGTCGTCCGACTCGGGGGCGTTGGCGATGAGGAAGTAGCGCCAGTAGTCGGCCGGGAGGATGGCCAGGGCCTGGTCGGTGAAGACGCCCCGCTTCTGGGACGTGGAGAACTTCCCGCCGTAGTACGTCAGCCAGTTGAAGGCCTTGACGTAGTCGACCTTCTTCCACGGCTCGCGTACGCCGAGCTGCGTGGCCGGGAACATCACCGTGTGGAAGGGGACGTTGTCCTTCGCCATGAACTGGGTGTAGCGGACGGGGTTCTCACCCGCGTCCGCCTCGTACCACCAGGACTTCCAGTCGCGCGTCTCGTCGGCGGTGGCCGCGTCCGCCCACTCCTTCGTCGCGCCGATGTACTCGACCGGGGCGTCGAACCAGACGTAGAACACCTTGCCCTCGGCCGCGAGCTCCGGCCAGGTGTCGGACGGGACCGGGACGCCCCAGTCCAGGTCGCGGGTGATCGCGCGGTCGTGCAGACCTTCGTTCAGCCACTTGCGGGCGATCGAGGACGCCAGCTGCGGCCACTCCTCCTCGTGGGCCGCGACCCACGCCTCGACCTCGTGCTGCAGCGCGGACTGGAGGAGGAAGAGGTGCTTCGTCTCGCGGACCTCGAGGTCGGTGCTGCCCGAGATCGCCGAACGGGGGTTGATCAGGTCGGTCGGGTCCAGGACGCGGGTGCAGTTCTCGCACTGGTCGCCGCGGGCCTTGTCGTAACCGCAGTGGGGGCAGGTGCCCTCGACATAGCGGTCCGGGAGGAAGCGGCCGTCGGTGGGCGAGTAGACCTGGCGGATCGCTCGCTCTTCGATGAAGCCGTTCTCGTTCAGGCGGCGGGCGAAGTGCTGGGTGATCTCGACGTTCTGCGGGGAGGAGCTCCGGCCGAAGTAGTCGAAGGCCAGCGCGAAGCCGTCGTAGACCGCCTTCTGGGCGTCGTGCGCCTGTGCGCAGAAGTCCGCGACGGGGAGGCCCTGCTCCTTCGCCGCGAGTTCGGCCGGGGTGCCGTGTTCGTCCGTCGCGCAGATGTAGAGGACGTCGTGGCCGCGCTGGCGGAGGTACCGGGAGTACACGTCCGCCGGGAGCATGGACCCCACCATGTTGCCCAGGTGCTTGATCCCGTTGATGTACGGAAGGGCGCTGGTGATGAGGTGTCGAGCCATCGGGGGCTGCTCCCAGGTTGCTATGTACGGAACCTTGGAATCGTAGCCGACATGGGTACGCCGCCCGCCTCCCGTTTTACGGGGTGGGAAGCGGGCGGCGTCTTGTGCGGGGTGCGGGGGGTTACGCGGGGTTTACGGGCGCCAGGTCGCCAGGAGGCCCTCGTAGACCTCCGCGTCCGTGAGCTCGCGGGGGGTCTCGCCGGCGAGGAAGTGGGACGTGTTCGGGGTCTTCAGCTTGCGGAGGTAGTCGAATGCCTTGTTCTCCGGGTCGCCGAAGGCGATGAACGAGAAGAACACGTGGGGGTGGCTCTTCGCGGCGTCCGTGAGGGCCTGGGTGGCGGGGGTCTTCGCGTCGGGGGCGCCGTCCGTCTGGAAGACGACGAGTGCGGGGGTGTCGGGGGTGTCTGGGGTCGATGACTTCGTGTGGTGCGCGAGTACTTCTTCTACGGCTGCGTGGTAGCTGGTGCGGCCCATGCGGCCGAGGCCCGCGTGCAGGTCGTCGATCTTGGTGTCGTGGTCGGTGAGGGTGAGCTCGCCGGTGCCGTCCACTTCCGTGGAGAAGAAGACGACGTGGACCTTGGTGTTCTCGGGGCCGGACGGGTCGAGGTGGGCGGCGAGGGCGAGGGTCTGCTCGCCGAGGGCCTGGGCCGAGCCGTCCTTGTAGTACGGGCGCATGCTCGCGGAGCGGTCGAGGACGAGGTAGACCTTGGCGGGGGTGCCGGTGAGGTTCTTGGCGGTGAGGGTGGCTGCGGCGGCCTGGTAGGCGGTGCGGAGGGTTGCGGGGACGGTGTCGGTGTCCTCGGCGGCTGCGGCTGCGGCTGCGGCTGCGGCTGCGGCTGCGGGGGCGGTGGTCGGCTCGGGTGCCTTGGCCGGCTGCGGCTCGGCCGGGACGTCCTCGGCTTCGCCTTCGGACGAGGTGTTCCCACCCGCACCACCCGTGCTGGTTTCGTCGTCGGCTGCGGGTCGCCCCTGTGGGGCGTCCTCGCCGTCGGCGGCCGCGGGAGAGTCGGTCGGTTCGGCCGTCTCGGCCGACGGCTCCGGGCTCGGCTCCTCGGAGGTCGGCGACTCAGCCGCAGGTGCCTCCTCGGCGGCGGGCCTCTCGGCCGCCTCCGGCTCCTTGGCGGCAGGCTCCTTGGCCTCCGGCTCCTCGGCGGTCGGCGTCTCCGCCGTCGGCACCGTCTCCTCGACGACGTGCTCCTCAGCCGCTGCCTCGCTCGCGGGCGTCGGCGTCTTCGCCGCAGGGGCCTCTTCGGTGACGTCCGCCTCGGCCGCCTGATCGTCGGCCTTCGGCGTCTCGGCTACCGGGGTCTCAGCCTCTGGTGTCTCGACAACCGTGGCCTTAGCCTCAGCCTCCGGCGCCTCGGTAACCGCGGTTTCATCCTCCGGCGTCTCGACAACCGCGGCCTCGGCCTTCGGCGCCTCGGCCTTCGGCGCCTCGGCCTTCGGTGTCTCGCCAACCGCGGTTTCATCCTCCGGCGTCTCGACAACCGGGGTCTCGGCCTGCGGCGCCTCCCCCACCGAGGTCTGCGCAGCCGGGGTCTCGGCCTTCGGCGCCTCCCCCACCGAGGTCTGCGCAGCCGGAGTCTCGGCCTGCGGCGTCTCCTCCACCGAGGTCTCCGCAGCCGGGGTCTCCGCAGCCGGGGTCTCGGCCTCCCGAGTCTCGGTCACCGGGGTCTCAGCCTCCGGCGCCTCTCTCACCGGGGTCTCAGCCTCCGTGGCCTCAGCCACCGCCGTCTCCGCAGTCGCGCCCTCGGCGCCCCCGTCGCTCGACGGCGTCGGATCCTCCTTCACCGCACCCCCCACCGACATCGCCCCATCCGCCGGAGGCGACTGCTTGGGGACCGTGACGTTGTCGAAGGCGGCGGCGACGAGGTCGTGTTCCTCCTGGGGGGTGAGGGGGGTGGTGCGGGGTTCGGGGACCTGGGCCTTGGGGGCCGGGGTGGGGTCGGGGGAGGGGGAGGGGACCTTGGGGGTGGTCTCCGGGGTGGTCTCAGAGGAAGAGGAGATCTCCTGCGAAGGAGTCCGTTCCGCACCCTCTGCCTCGGCGGCACGTGCCTTGCGTGACCGGCCGAATGCGTTCCGCAGGAGAGTGAGAATGCCCATGTGCGCAACCCTTCGCGTGAGTTGAAGCCCGTCAATCCCTGGCCAGGACGGACACGTAAGGTTAGCGGCCCCGAATGGCGATCTTGGGCAGGGGCGGGGGAGGCGGGCTCCACAGGAGTCAAGGGCCACATCAGGACTTCGTCGGTGATCAAGGTGGCCGGAGGGTAATCGGCCTACATCCACCCCGGGTTCACCCTCCGTTCATCGGTGCGCTTCGCTCCCGCACAAACGTGCCCCTACCGTCCGTCACGCTGGACTCAAGGGGAAGCAAGGGGAGCGTAAAAGTGCGCAAGCAGTTGCCGTTGATCATGACGTCTTCGTCCGAAACCCATTCTGGCGGCCGGTCCGCCCTGACCTGCCGGTTCCGGTGTGGTGACGCCTGTTTCCACCCGGCGCCCAACACCTCTGACAACGAGTACGTCGGCGATGTCATCGCCGGGGCTCTCAGTCGTCGTTCGATGATGCGTGCCGCGGCCGTCGTCACCGTGGCCGCCGCGGCGGGTGGTGCGGTCGCCGCGCCCCGGGCGCAGGCAGCGGAGGCCGCCGAGCAGGGCGTACAGAAAGCCAAGGCCGGGGCGTCCAAGGGCGCCCGTGGGCTGCGGTTCGCCGCCGTCGCGCCGAACACCGCCGACACCGTGACCATCCCGGACGGGTACGCGCAGAACATCGTCATCCGCTGGGGCGAGCCCATCCTGCGGGGTGCGCCCGCCTTCGACCCGGAGAAGCAGACCGCCGCCGCGCAGGCCGGTCAGTTCGGGTACAACAACGACTTTCTGTCGCTCCTGCCGCTTCCGGGCGAACACAACCGGCAGATCCTCGTCGCCAATCACGAGTACACCGACGAAGTGCTGATGTTCCGGGGGTACGACGCCGCCAACCCGACGCGTGAGCAGGTCGAGATCGCCTGGGCCGCCCATGGGCTGTCCGCCGTGGTCGTGGAGGGGGACCGGAGGAGTGGGAAGCTCACCGCCGTTCCGCGGCATCGGCTGAACCGGCGCGTCACCGCCACCACCGCGTTCCGGCTGACCGGGCCCGCCGCCGGGTCGGACCTGGTCAGGACGTCGGCCGACCCTTCCGGGCGCAAGGTGCTGGGCACGCTCAACAACTGCTCCGGCGGCACCACCCCGTGGGGCACCACCCTGCACGGCGAGGAGAACTTCAACCAGTACTTCGCCAACGCGAGCCGGACCACCGACAAGCGGTACGGCATCGGGACCGGGGCGAGCGAGCGCAAGTGGGAGCGGTTCGACAAGCGGTTCGACGTCGCCCAGGAGCCCAATGAGGCCCATCGGTTCGGGTACGTCGTCGAGCTCGACCCCTACGACCCCGACTCCACGCCCCGCAAGCACACCGCGCTCGGCCGGTTCAAGCACGAGGGCGCGACCGTGCGGCTCACGCGCGACGGGCGGCCGGTCGTCTACACCGGTGACGACGAGCGGTTCGACTACTTCTACAAGTTCGTCGGCAGCAAGCGGATGAAGCACGGCAGCAGCCGGGCCGTGCGCGAGCACAACCTGTCGCTGCTCGACGAGGGCACGCTCTACGTCGCCAAGCTCACCGGCGACTCCCCCGCCATCGAGATCGACGGCACCGGCAAGCTGCCGAGTGACGGTGAGTTCGACGGCAGCGGCGAGTGGATCCCGCTGGTCACCGCGACCGCCAAGGGCGCCGTCTCGCACGTGGACGGGATGACGGCCGAGGAGGTCTGCGTCTTCACGCGGCTCGCCGGTGACAAGGTCGGGGCCACCAAGATGGACCGGCCCGAGGACATCGAGCCGAACCCGCACACCGGCAAGGTGTACGTCGCCCTCACCAACAACTCCAACCGCGGTGTCGGTACGAACGCCAAGGCCGACGAGGCCAACCCGCGCAACGCCAACAAGCACGGGCACGTCCTGGAGCTGACCGAGCGCTGGAACCGGGCCGACAGCACCCGGTTCGCGTGGTCGCTGTTCCTCGTCGCCGGTGACCCGAAGGACCCGGCGACCTACTTCGCCGGCTTCCCCAAGGACAAGGTCAGCCCGATCTCCTGCCCGGACAACGTGGCCTTCGACCCGTACGGCAACCTGTGGATCTCCACCGACGGCGCCCAGCTCGGCTACCACGACGGCCTGTTCGGCGTGGCCACCCGGGGCGAGCGGCGCGGTGAGCTCAAGCAGTTCCTGACCATGCCGAAGGGCGCGGAGACCTGCGGTCCGGTCATCCAGGACCGGCGCGTGCTCGTCGCCGTGCAGCACCCGGGCGAGATCGACGGCGCCACCGTCGAGAAGCCGGCCAGCGCCTGGCCCGACGGGCCGGGCACGTACGTCCGCCCGTCCGTCGTCGCCGTGTGGCGCGCGGACGGCGGTGACATCGGCGTCTGAGCCGGCCGGAAGGGGGCCGACAACAGGCCCTACGGGAGTGCTGGGACCGGTGGGCGGCTCGCCGCACCGTCGTGTTCCAGCCACTCCTGGTACGCCGGCGCCTGCCGCGCCGCCTCCCAGTACGCCTCCTCCAGCGCGGGGCAGACGCCGTCGAGGTCCGTCTCGGTACGGGCCGCGAGGAGCAGGCGGACGCCGAGCGGGTCGCCGTGCAGCCGTCGTACGGCCATGTCGGGGCGGGGCACCCGGGTCGGCTGGCAGACGGTGACGACCTCGCCGGTGGCGACCAGGGCGTCGGCGGTGTGGTAGTCGCCGTGCAGGACATGGGGGTGGACGTCGGCCGCGCGGAACATCCGCTGGACGGCGTCCCACTCCCCGTCGACCGTGGGGTCGATCATCCAGCGGTCACCGGCCAGGTCGGAGAGGTGGACCACCGGGCGGGCCGCCGCCGGGTGGTCGGCCGGCAGGGACACGAACTGCGGTTCGCGCTCGATCAGGACGCGCAGGCGCAGTTCCCGGGGGATGCGCAGGGGGCAGCCCTCGACCTCGTGCACGAAGGCGACGTCGAGCTGGCCGTCGGCGACCATGCGCAGCAGGGCGTTGGCCGAGACGTTCATGTGGAGGGTGGGGTCCTGGCCCCGGGCGCGCAGCCGCCGTAGCCAGCCCGCCAGGGCCTTGCTCGCGGTGGAGCCGACGCGGAGCTCCGGACCGCCGACCGCCGCCGCCCGGGCCTCCGCGACCAGGGAGCGCATGTCGGCCACCAGGGGGCGGGCGCGACTGAGGACGAGCCGCCCCAGGGGTGTGGGACGGCAGCCGGATCTCGCGCGCACGAACAGCGCGCCGCCCAGCTCCTGTTCGATGCGTCTGAGCTGCGTGCTCAACGACGGCTGGGCGACGCCCAGATGACGGGCCGCCCGGTGCAGGCTGCCGGTGTCCGCTATGGCGCACAGCGCGCGCAGGTGCCTCACCTCAAGCTCCATGCCGTCGGAGCGTAAAGCGGAACCCAAGCTTTCACCAGGTGTACAAATCGCACGCGGGCGCAGGCGAACGGGGGCGAACGGGGTGGTGATAGGGCCGGGCTATCACCGGTTGCCATCATCACAGCCGTCGTGCGGAGGCCGACACTCACCGTTGACGACTCACCCCCCACACCTGGAGTCATCGATGCGTCTGTCCAGCTCTCTGTCCTCCTCCGCCCTCGTGGCGGCCATCGGCCTCTCTCTCACAACGGTCGGCGTCGGCGCCGCGGTTCCCGCCGTGGCGGCGCCCGCGCACGCCGGGTACGTCGGCACGTCCGCGGAGTCCGAGGCGAACCGGGCCTTCTTCGAGGCCGTCCTGAAGTCCGTCGCCGAGAAGCGCGCCGCGCAGCCGCGCGCCGCCGCGGCCGTCACCGTCGTCTACGACGCCTCCCGCGCGCCCACGTTCGCCGCGCAGATCGCCCGCAGCACCCAGATATGGAACAGCTCGGTGTCGAACGTGAAGCTCCAGGAGGGCACCAACGCCGACTTCACCTACCGCGAGGGCAACGACTCGCGCGGGTCGTACGCCTCCACGGACGGGCACGGCGGCGGGTACATCTTCCTCGACTACCGGCAGAACCAGCAGTACGACTCCACGCGGGTCACCGCGCACGAGACGGGGCATGTGCTCGGGTTGCCGGACCACTATTCGGGGCCGTGCAGTGAGTTGATGTCCGGGGGCGGGCCGGGGACGTCCTGCACGAATGCCGTTCCGGATGCGAATGAGCGGGCGCGGGTTGATCGGCTGTGGGTGAACGGGTTCGCCGCGGCGATGGACAAGGCCCTGGAGAAAGCGGGCCGTTAGGAGCCACCACCCCCCACGCGGTGCGGCCGCCCCCTTATTTTTAGGGGGCGGCCGTGCCCATGTTCGCCTACTAGCTCGGGGGCTTGTGTTGTCGGGCGGGTGCGGGTTGTCCGTGGCTGGTCGCGCCCACGCGGCGGAGCCGCACATTGATACAGCCCCGCGCCCCTAAGGGGGCGGGGTGGTGATCGCCCTTGCCGCCGCCACCTCCTGCCGCAGCGGCTCCAGGACGCTGCCCGATGGGCCCGTGAGGTCGGTGCGGACCTCGTAGAGGGTGTCGATCTCTCGTAGGCCTTCGGCCAACTCCCTCAGTTGCAGGGCAACTTGGGAGACCTCGGCGTGGGACGGCGGGGGTGCGCCGTGTTTGACCCGTACGCGGGCCGCCGTCGTGGCGTCGACGATGCGTTCGACGGCGACGACCAGGGGCCACCAGGCGGCGGCGCGGCGGCCGGTGGGCGGGGGTTCGGTGAGGGCGCGCTGGAACTCCGTGCGGATGACGGAGAGGTCGCGGTAGAGGCGGCGGCGCATGCGGGCGCGGGCCGGGGGATCGACGGGGGCGGCGTCCGGGGAGCCGAAGGCGTACTCCACGTAGCGCGCGGTGTCGGCGACGGCGTCCGCGAGGCGGTCGCCGACGCGGGTGTGCCAGCTCTCGGGCCAGAGCAGGTAGCCCGCGACGAGGGCGATGGCGCAGCCGATGAGGGAGTCCAGCAGGCGGGGCAGCAGCAGGGCGGTGCCCTGGTGGTTCAGGACGTCGGACAGGAGCAGGATCACCGGGGTGATCGCGGCCGTCTGGTAGCCGTAGCCCCGCGGGGTGAGGGCCGGGATCAGCGGGGCGAGCAGCAGCATCACCGGGACGTCCCACCAGCCTCGGGGGACCTGGGAGAGGACGGCGGCGGCGACGACGAGGCCGGCGACCGTGCCGAGGGCGCGCAGCAGGGCGCGGGAGAAGACCGAGCCGAAGTCGGGCTTGAGGACGAAGGTGATGGTCAGGGCGACCCAGTAGGAGCGGGGCACGGAGACGATCGACACCAGGGCCTGGGCGAGGCCGATGCAGAGGGCGAGGCGCAGGCCGTAGCGCCAGGAGGCGGCGGTCAGGGCGACGTCGCGGGCGGCGCGGGCCGCCCGGCTGCCGAGCGAGGCCGGGCGGCCGAGCCGGTCGTCCAGGCCGCGCGGGTCGACGTCCGGGGAGGCGACCACCTCGGCCGCATGCCGCAGCGCGTGGTCGACGGCACGGGCGGTCTCCGTCACCGGCACGGGGACCTTGAGCCCTATGGGTCCGGTGTAGCCGGTCTCGATGGCCTCGGCGAGGTGGCGTACGGCCGCCGGGACCTCGTCGGGCAGCGGCCGGCCGGAGAGATGGGCGGCGGGGGCGGCCTCCACGACCGGGGTGATGGCGTTCAGCTGGGCCAGCAGCCGGGTCAGCTCGGGACTGCGGCCGTGGTGCCGGGCGCGCCGGGCGAGGACGAGGTCGTACGACTGGTTCAGGGACTGGGTGACGGCGTGCCGGGCGGCGTCGTACTCGTCCCGGCCGCACGCCGCCATCAGTTCCGCGACCGCCCGGTAGGCGTCCGCGACCGCCGTCCGCTCCGGCACCCCCGACCGCAGCGGCCAGGCCAGGAGCGCGAGGGTCAGGACGAGGAGCCCGCCGCCGGTCATCAGGAGCGGGGCGAGCCACCAGTCGCCGGGCATGGCGAGGCCCGCGCCGACCACGGAGTTCAGCAGGAGCAGCAGGCCGGAGACCGAGGCCACCGCGCCGATCGTCGAGATCATCCCGGAGATCAGCGCGATGCCGGTCACCGCCCAGACGGCGACCCAGCCGTGGCCGTGGACCGCCGCACCGACGGTGACCCCGACGGCGCCGAACAGCTGCGGGATCGCGATGTTGAGGATCCGCATGCGGTAGGCGTCGGCGGTGTCGCCGATGACACCGGACAGGGCGCCCATGGAGGCGAGGGCGCCGTAGGCGGTGTGGCCGGTGGCGAGACCGATCGCGAGGGGGATGGTCATCGCGAGGGCGGCCCGGGCCACGGCCGGACGGTTGACGGGCGCCTGCTGGGCCCGGAGGTTCCGGACCAGCCAGTCGGGGGGCGTGAGGCCGACGGGGAACTCGCGTGACATGCGCCTATTACACGGCATCCCCTTACATCGCCTTACGTCATCCCCGTGTCATGGGCGTCTGCCGTCTCATGGCCGCACGAGCCGCCCGGCGGGGTGCCACTGTTTCCGGGGGCTGCCGCCCCCCGGACCCCGGCTTCGGCCTGAACAGCCTCGTCCGCGATCGCCGGACGGGCTGAGATGTCACGGGCCCGCGATCACGCGTGCCCGTCCACCCGCGCCAGGAACTCCCCCAGCGCCGCGTTGAACTCCTCGGGCCGTTCCAGGTTCGGCATGTGGGCCGCCCCGTCGATCACCCGCAGGGTCGAGTCGGGGAGCAGCGCGTGCATGTCCTCGGCGTCGGAGACCGGGGTGAAGGCGTCGTCGGCGCCGACGACGACCAGGGCGGGGACGGTGACGCGGGTCAGCAGGCCGCGGTAGTCGGGGCGTTCGGCACGGCCGCGCAGGGCCGCCGCGGCGCCCTCGGGGGGTGCGGCCGTCATCATGCGGTGGACGTGGGCCCTGACCTCGGGGGCGGCGTAGGGGGCGACCATCCTGTCGAGGACCTCGTCGGCGTAACCGCGCATGCCTTCGCGCAGGAGCCGGTCGGCCATGTCGTTGCGGGCCCTCCTGCCCTCGGGGGTCTCCTCGGCGGGGAAGGTGTCGGCCAGGACGAGCCCGTGAACGCGGTCGCCGAACCGTCCGTAGCAGTCCATGGCGATCTGGCCGCCCATGGAGAGCCCGGCGAGGACGAAGGCGTCCACCTTCAGGTCGTCCAGCAGGGCCTCGATGTCCCGGGCGAAGTCGGAGAGGCGGGTGATGCCCGGGACGACCGGCGAGGCGCCGTATCCGCGCAGGTCGGGGGCTATCACCCGGCGGGCGGCGGAGAACTCCGCGAGCTGCGGGTCCCACATCGTGCGGTCGAAGGGGTGGCCGTGGACGAGGACGAGCGGCACGCGGGAGGTCTCGGTATCCGTGTCGATATCGGTGCCTTTGTCCTCGTACGCGAGAGATATCTCGGAACGGGTCATGTGAGTGACCTTAGATCGGCCCAACAGGTCGGTGCAATAAGATCTTTGCGCTCGGTGCAATGTGATGGGGGAGCTCGTGAACGACTACCGGCGGATCGCCGACCGTCTCGCCGACGACATCGCGGAGGGCCGGCTCAGACCGGGCGAACGGCTGCCGCCGCAAAGGGTGTTCGCCCGGCGGCGCGGGATCGCCGGCTCCACGGCGGGACGGGTCTACGCCGAACTCGTGCGGCGGGGACTGGTCGTCGGGGAGGTCGGCCGGGGAACCTTCGTACGGGCGAGCCCGGCGGGGCCGGGAGGCGGGCGGGGGATCGTGGAGTCGGCGACCGCCGCGCCCGTGAACCTGGAGCTCAACTACCCTTCCGCGCCCGGCCAGTCGGAGCTGCTCGCCCCGGCCCTCGCGCCGCTGCTGCGCCCCGACGTGCTCACCGTGGCGCTGCGCCCGGCCGCCGTCGCCGGCACCCCCGCCGCCCGGGAGGCCGCCGCCGGGCTGCTCGCCACCCCCGGCTGGCGACCGGCGCCCGAGCGGTTCCTGTTCGCGGGCAACGCCCGGCAGGCGATCGCCGCCGCCCTCGCCTCCCTGGTCCGGCCGGGCGGCCGGGTCGGCGTCGAGACGCTGACGTATCCCGTGGTCAAGGAGATCGCGGTCCGGCTCGGCATCACCCTCGTCCCGCTGGTCACCGACGAGGGCGGGGTGTGCCCGGAGGCGGTGGCCGCCGCCCACCGCGCGGCGCCGCTGTCCGCGCTCTACGTCCAGCCGACGCTGCACAACCCGACCTCCCTGACCATGACCGACGAGCGACGGCACCGACTCGCCCGCACGGTCGTGGAGTTGGACCTCCCCGTCGTGGAGGACCGCATCTGGTCCTTCCTCGCCGACCCGTCCGACGCCGAGCCGCTCGCCGCGCTCGCCCCCGGCCTCACCCATGTGGTCGACGGCCTCTCCAAGAGGGTCGCGCCCGGTCTCACCGTCGGGTTCCTCGTCGTACCGCCGCACCGGACCGACACCGTGGCCGCCGCGGTCCGCTCCGGCGGGTGGAGCGCGGGGCGGTTCGCACTGGAGGCGGCCGTGCGGTGGCTGGCGGACGGGACGGTGGACCGGCTGGTCGACGCGAAGCGGGCGGACGCCGGACGGCGGCAGCGGATCGTCGCCGAGGAACTGCACGGGTTCTCCGTACGGTCCGATCCGCGCGCCTACTACGCCTGGTGGGAGCTGCCCGCGCCCTGGCGCGCGGACACCTTCACGGCCGCCGCGGCGGCGCACGGCATCGCCCTCACCCCGGGTCCCGCCTTCGTGGTGGACCCGCACCGCACCCCGGACGCGGTCAGGCTCGGGCTCGCGTCGGTGCCGGAGACGGATCTGCGGCGGGCGCTGCGGACGCTCGCCGACGTAGCGACACGGGGAGCGGACGCCCGGGGCGGCCGGGGCGGTCCTGACGGCCTCGACGGCCTTGGCGGTCGGTGAGCCGGCAGGTCAGGGCCACCGCCAGGCCGAGGGCGACGAGTAGCCAGGAGACCGTGCGCAGGCCGGCCGTCAGGGCGTCGTAGATCGCCCCGGCGGCCGGCTGGTGGGCCGGGTCGGGCAGATCGGCCAGGGTGAGGTACCGGCCGACGGCGACCGCGACGCCGAGGAGCGCGCCGCCCAGCGCCGTGCCGAGCGCGGTCGCGGTGACCGCGCGGCGGCGGCAGGCGGCGACCGAGATCCCGGCGACCGCGAGGGCCGCGGCCGTGACGGGCAGCCAGAAACCGGCGACGTCCAGCACGTCGTACCCCTTCCTGAGCCGGGCCAGGTCCTCGGCCGGGAGCACCGCGACCTCGGTGTGCCGGACCGGGACGCGCCGCGCCAACGGCGCGTTGTCGTCGGCGAGTTCGTCCTTCAGATGTACGGCGACGGGTGCGAGGTCGACGGTCACCGCGTGCTCCCGGCCGCCGTCCCGCACCGCCCGCAGCACCGCGTCGTGGACGGCCCGGTTGCCCGTGTCCCAGGCCGTGCGGAAGGCCTCGGTGCGGGTGAACGAGCGCACGGCGTCGTCGACGAAGGGGCGCGTCGACCCCGGCATTCCGGTCTCGTCGGCGATGCCGGCCCCGACCCGGTCCGCGACCGCGTCCCGCACCGCCGGATCAGCGGCCAGCGGGGCCATCGCGCGGACGTAGCGGCCCGTGTCCGTGAGCCCGTACGACACCCAGGCCGCCAGCGCGCCGAACGGCACGAGGGCGCAGGCGAGGGCGATCAGTACGGCTGACAGGGCGTTTCTCGGGGCAGGGGACGCGAGGCGTGGGGACACCCCTCCAGGCAAGGGCCTGACGAGGGCGTGCGCGAGCCGTGGGAACCGGGGATTCCGCTCTCCGGTGGAGGGTTCACCCGAACGGGTGTTTCCTGGTGCTGGGGAGGTTTGTGGGGGTTCTGGGGGGCTCTGGGGAGAAGGAGGCCGATTTCATGCGCAGCACTCCGGCCCTGCGGATCCTGGCCGCGGCCCTGCTCACCGGCGGAACCCTCGCCGTATCGGCGCTGGGTGGTACGGCGGCGGCAGCCCCGCCCACGTATGCCGAGGGGCGCGGTGGCGGCCATCCGGTCTGGGGCACCATCGTCTCCGGCACCGCCCTCAACGTCAGAGCGGCGCCCACCACGCACTCCGCCGTCGTCGACCGGCTCTCGCCGGGCAGCCAGGACCGTGTCGAGTGCATGGTCCGCGGCCAGAGCGTCAACGGCAACCCGTACTGGTACTGGTTCGTCGGCGCCCGGGGATGGGTGAGCGCCGCGTTCGTCGACACCGGCGGACGCGGGGTGCCGACCTGTGCGGATCCCTGTCCGCAGTGGAAGAACGGCGACTGGCACAACGCCGACCCGAGCGACGCGAACTGGAGCAACGCCTGGGCCGTCTCGGGCGCCGGTTCCTGGAGCGCGTCGGGCTCCGCGTCCTGGAGCGCCTCCGGTTCCTGGAGTTTCAGTGCCTCCGGATCCTCATCGGGCGGCTGGGACTGGGTCCCCGTCGGCTGGTGAGTGGAGGGATGAGGGAGACGCGTGGGCCCCGGCGGTCGTGCCGGGGTCCACGCGCCGTGGTGCGCCTGCCGGTGCACGGCGTGTCGTGCCGCCGCCGATCGGTCAGCGAATGCGGTTTCCGGCGCCGTCCTCGCGCGTGTAGTAGCGGTAGAAGAACACCATGAAGATGCCTGCCGCGATCACCGCACCCATGACCGCCGAGCGCAGCACGCTGGTGCCGGTCTGGCTGTAGAGGAAACCGATCGCCACACCCGCGAACGCGGACTTCACGCCCGAGTGCAGTTCCCGCTGGAGCCGTGGGGCCAGCGTCGCCACGGCGATGCACAGCACGATGAACGCGACCGCGCACGAGAAGCCGAACAGCAGGTTCCAGCCGGTGATGGCCCCGCCGTCGCGCCGGTTGGCCGCGGCCCAGTAGCCGTACACGAGCCCCAGGACCACGGGGATCCCGAACCTCGCCATCCGGTGGGTCCGCTCGCTGAAGACGTCGGGCGTAAGGATCGGCCTGGCCGTCACACGGGTGGCGCGGGTTCGGCGGGTGCCGCGCATACCGCGCATGCCGCCCGGCGTGGGTGCCGCATGAGCCATGAGAGCACTCCTCTCTCCTCGCCCCCGACTACCAGAGCACACCCGGGGACGAGGGCCTGGCAAGTCGGAGTGGCGGAGGCTCGCCGCGGGGCGGGGGGAGAGGCGGGCCGGGACGCCGGCTGGGATACGGGCCGGGATGCGGGGCAGGCACGGGCGTGTTTCGCTGGGCGCGTGAGCGGCCGTGTGCTGAGACCGGTGGGTGGTCGCCGGAGAGGACTTGCCCGGTTGCCCCGGCTGCCCCGTCCCGGGACGCGGGACGTCCTGCAACGCCACCAGATGCTGCGGGTCCGCGGCCGCAGTGTCGCCTGGCTGGCACCGCTGCTCCTGCTGGCCGCCATCGTCGGCATCGACTTCAACACCACCGGCGAGTTCCGGATCATCTCCTGGATCGTGCTGGTGCCCGGCATCGCCGCCGCGATCTGCGGGGTGGGACTCACCGCCGCCTTCGCCGTCGTCTCGCTCGCCGCGTACTTCGTGGTGGACGGCGCCTGGCCGCACCAGTACCGGATCGGCCTCTCCGACTTCATCCTCGTCGGCATCGGCGGCCTCCTGGCCACCCTCGCCTGCGCGGTCCGGGTCCGCGGCGAGCGCCGCATGCTCCACATGCGGGACATCGCCGAGACCGTTCGCCGTACCGTGCTGCGCGAACTGCCGCCCGGCTGGGGCGGTCTCGACCACGCGGCCGTCTATCTCGCCGCCGACACCGAGGCCCGCGTCGGCGGCGACTTCTACGACATCCAGCCCGGCCTGCACGGCACCCGCGTCCTCCTCGGGGACGTCCAGGGCAAGGGGCTCGGCGCGGTCGAGGCGGCGGCCGCGCTGCTCGGCACGTTCCGGGAGGCCGCCTACCACGAGCCGGACCTCGCGACCGTCGCCGAACGCCTGGAGATCCGGATGCTCCGGCACGGCATCCACGGGGCCGCGCTCGGCCGCGAGGACGGCGACCGGTTCGCGACGGCGGTGCTGCTCGGCTTCCCCGCGGGGGAGCCGGACGTGGTGGAGGCCGCCGTCTTCGGCCACGAACCGGCGCTGGCGGTCGGCCCGTCGGGGGTGCGGCCGCTGCCGCCCGGGGACGGACTGCCGCTGGGGCTGGGGGAGTTGGCGGAGGGGCTGCTGCCGCGGGTGCACCGGGTCCGGCTGGGCGCGGACACCACCCTGCTGCTGACCACCGACGGTGTGACCGAGGCCCGGGACGGGGAAGGGTGCTTCTATCCGCTGGCCGAGGAGATCGCCCGGGCCGTCGCCGACGATCCGCGGGTCGCCGAACCCCGGCGGCTGGTCGGCTTCGTTCGCGACGGCACGCTGCGGCACTGCGGTGGGCGGCTGGCCGACGACACGACGGTGTTCGCGGTACGGCGGCTCGGCGGTCCGCTCGGCGGTTCTGACGGCCTGCCGGGTGCCGAAAGCGCCGGAAAGGGACGTTTGCAGTCCTGAGGCAGACCTTTGCAGCCGCAGCGGTTACCGTGCTGACGTACGTGATCGACGGGGGATGGGGAGGGACCGATGCCCGGGACCGTGCTGCTGCTCGCCGCGTCACCGGTGGGCAAGGGCTGTCTGGTGGACGCGGCGTCCGTACTTCCCGTGCTCGCGGCCGTGCCGCCCGCCGTGCTGTCCGGCACGGACACGGCCAACGTCGTCGAGCTCGCGGATCCCCTGGAACCGCAGGCCGTTCTCACGCGGTTGCGGGCCGCGGCGACCGCGCCGGGGCCGTTGACCGTGTACGTCACCGGGCAGTTGCTGCTCGACCGGCGCCAGCATCTGCCCCATCTCGCGCTGGCCCGCACCACGACGGCGACCGTCCGCTACACCGGGTTCCCCTGGCAGTGGATCCGCGAGGAGCTGCGGCTGCGCGCGCCCGGCACCACGACCCTCTTCCTAGACCTCCACGCCGACGCGGAGACCTGGCAGTGGCTGCGGACCCATCCCCTGGACTGCGGACGCAACACGGCCGTGTACGGACGCGTCTCCCCTCCCCCGTCCTCCCGCCGGGCCGTCGCCGTCCCCTCCTACATGAAGGCCGTCGCGACGATCCTCCGCAGCGGGTGGCGTCCGCCGGTGGAACAACTCCACCAACAGGCAGTGAGCCGCCTGGGCAACGAGGCGTACGGAGCGTTGCTGCTGTCGGCACCGGGGTCTGGGGTGCCGGGGGGCATGGTGTCCGGCGTCCCGGTGGCCGTCCCTGGGGGCGCTGCCCCCAGCCTCCCGTATCGGACCGAAGGGCCTCGTCCTCGAACGCCGGACGGGCTGAAGGAAGCCGCGGCTCCGACCCGAACCCCCACCTCGCCCCGGCCCACGGAAGCGCCCCTCCGAGCAGGCAAAGCCGACCCGCTCACCACAGGTACGCCCCTTCCGCCCGAGCCCGACGATTCCCCACTGCCGGAGCCGAGCGGGCCATTGCCTCCCGAGGTGAGCGAGCCCCTTCCGCCGGAGCCGAGGGAACTCCAACTGCCGGATCCGAGCGTGCCGTCGTCCCCCGAGCCCACCACCCCCCACTCACCCCAAACCCCCGCCCCCCGCGACCCCCACGACGACGACCCGCACACCTACATCACCGCAGCCGTTCAGGATGGGCGGCATCGGGACGCGGACGCGCTTGCGGCGGAGCATGAGCGGGCTGCTGTGCGGGCGCATGGGGTGGGGTCGGAGAAGGCGTTGCACTGGGCGGAGGTGCGGGCGGATCTGGCGATGTTCGCGGGGGACTCGGTGCGGAGTTGCCGTACGTGGCTGGCGGTGGCGGACGCGCGGCTGACCTCGGGGCAGGCGGCGGACTCGCCGGCGGTCGAGGCGGCCGTGGACCGGGCCCACCACCAGTGGGGGCAGATCCGGGACGTGGGCAGTGCCCGCGAACTCGGGGCGGTGCTGGCCGAGTTGAGGGGAAGGGTGCCCGGCCGCCGGGAGGGCGCGTTGGATGCCGTGCGGCGGCAACTGAGCGAGTTGTTGCAGACGCAGGGGTAGCCCCGCCACTGCAGGGGCCCCGCTACGACAGCAACGTCAGCGCCCCCGACACCAGCGTGCGCACGCCCGGCGCGACCGTGGACAGGTCCGGGGTGAAGCGGGGGCTGTGGTTGCTGGGGACGGCCGCGAGCTTCTGGTGGAGGTCGTCGCCGGGGGCCGCCGCCCACACGTCGGGCGGGGTGGCGGTGACGAACCAGTAGGCGTAGGGGAGGCCGCCGGTGGCCAGGTGGGAGAAGTCCTCGCTGCCCATCGCGGGCCCGGGGTCGAGAACCGTCGCGGCGCCGAAGACCTCGGCGTGCACCGAGGCCACCCGCCGGTCGGTCTCGGAGTCGTTGACGGTCGCCGGGAAGGTCGAGCCGACCGTGACCTCCGGCTCGCGCGGACAGCCCGCCGCCGCGCACTCACCGGCCGCGATCCGCCGTACCGCTTCGATCATGCGGGTGCGGACGTGCTCGGACTGGGTGCGGATGTTCAGCGACAGGCGCGCCTCGGTCGGGATGATGTTCGGGCGGCTGCCCGCCTCGACGCGGCCCACCGTCAGCACCGCCGACTCCCCCGCCGCCACCTCCCGGGAGACGATCGTCTGCAGGCGGGTGACCAGGAAGCAGGCCGTGACCACCGGGTCGACCGCCGTCTCGGGGCGTGAGCCGTGGCCGCCCACTCCGTGGACCACGATGTCGATGTCCGTGGAGGCGGAGAGGATCAGACCCGGCACGTGGGCGTACAGACCCGCGGGACCGGGCGCCGCGTGCTGGCCGAGCAGGACGTCCGGGCGCGGGACACGCTCGTAGAGGCCGTCGGCCACCATGCGGGCCGCGCCCAGGCCCGTCTCCTCGGCCGGCTGGCCCACCAGCAGCAGGGTCCCGGACCAGGCGTCCCGGCCCGCGGACAGCGCCTCGGCCGCCCCCACCAGCCAGGTCACGTGCAGATCGTGCCCGCAGGCGTGCATCACCCCGGGCGCCTCGGAGGCGTACGGCAGCCCGGTCTCCTCCTGGACCGGCAGCGCGTCCATGTCGGCGCGCAGGAGGACGACAGGCCCGTCGCCGTTGCGCAGGACGCCCGCCACCCCCGTGCCGCCGATGCCGTCGGTGGTCTCGTACCCGGCCCGGCGCAGCCGCTCGGTGAGCCTGGCCGCCGTGCGGTGTTCGTTCAGGGACAGCTCGGGGTGGCGGTGCAGGTCCCGGTAGAAGTCCTCCAGGGCGGACACCGGGAGGTCGGCGGTGAGGTCCAGCGCGGTACGGGCGGCGGGAGACGTCATGAGGGCCAGCGTGTCACCCGTACGGTCCCCTCCACCACGGTCCGCGCCCCGCGCCGCTGCTATCCACGAAGAAGGGGGACGCACACGACACAGCACTCGACGTAGCACTCGACGTAACCGACTAAGGAAGTGCCGCTGATGGCCGGCTCTGTCTCCACCCTCCCCGTCTCCACCCTCTCGATAGATTTCACCCAGGGACTGAACGACGCCTGGTCCAAGGTCGCCCAGTTCGTGCCGAAACTCGTCGCCTTCCTGATCGTCCTGGCCATCGGCTGGTTCGTCTCGAAGCTGATCGCCCGCGTCCTGGACCGGGTGCTCCGCAAGGTCGGCTCCGAACGCCTGTCGGAACGGGCGGGCACGGAGCGGATGCTGCGGGACTCGACGTACGACATGACGGGCATCATCTGCAAGATCGTCTACTACGCGCTGATGCTGATCACCCTCCAACTCGCGCTGGGCGTCTTCGGCACCAACCCCGTCTCCACGATGATCAACGGCATCGTCGCCTGGCTCCCGCGCGGCATCGTCGCCGTCGTGCTCGTCGTGGTCGCCATGGCGATCGCCAACGCGGTGCGGAACATCGTCGCCGGAGCGCTGTCGTCGACGTCGTACGGCCGTACGGTCGCCACCGTCATGTGGGCCTGCGTCCTCGCCCTCGGCGTCATCGCCGCCCTCGGCCAGGCGGGCATCGCCCGGGACGTCACCCGGCCCCTGCTGTACGCGGCGCTCGGCACCGTCGCGGGCATCCTGGTCGTCGGTGTCGGCGGCGGCATGATCCAGCCGATGCGGCAGCGCTGGGAGCGGATGCTGACCAGTGTGGAGACGGAGTCCACCCGCGCGAAGGGCAGCATGGCCGCCTACCAGGCGGGCCGCGAGGACGCGATGCGCAACCAGCCGGTACGGGAGCGGACGGACATGCCGGGCATGCAGGGCGGCACGGGCATGGGTACGGGTACGGGCACGGGCATGGGTACGGGCCCGGACACCGGGATGCCGCCGAGGCCGAACGACATGTGAACCCCGGGCAGGGAAAGGCGGCCGTCGGCGCCAAGGGGGGAGTGTGCGCCGACGGCCGCGTCAGGGGGTCTCACCGCCCGGGACGCCGGAGGGCTTGGCGCCGTCCAGGTAGTGCTGGAAGGTGCCGTCCTTGAGCGGGACGTCACAACGTCTTCCCCGTCCCGCGGGACGACACCCCCGAAGCCGTCTCGGGGACGGGCATCCCCGACGCGGGGTATCGGTAGATCCGCGGGGCCCGAGCGACTTGGTGGAACATTTACTTATGCCCGTCCGTTGGAGCCGGTGAGAGCACTCAGACGAGCACCGAGGTGACGCCACATGGCACTGTTCGACCGGCTCAAGGACCAGGCCAAGAACCTGCAGCAGCAGGCGCAGGGCGGGCGGGGTACGGCCGCGGGGCACGGGACCGCGGGGCACGGCACCACCGGCGGCCACGGCGGCGCGGGCGTCGGCGGCGGCTCGCGCGGCGGCTCCAAGGCCCAGCTGGTCGGGCTGCTGAAGACCCAGCTCGGCTCCCTGAAGACCGAGCTGAAGAGCGGCGCCTACCGGGATGCCAGCATGGCGATGTGCGCCCTGGTCGCGGCGGCCGACGGGCAGGTGGACCCGGCCGAGCGGCAGCAGATGGAGTCGATGATCCTCAGTAACGACGTGCTCCAGAACTTCCCGCCGGACCAGCTCCGCCAGCGCTTCAACAAGCACGCGGACCTGCTCACCCGCAACTTCCCGCAGGGCAAGGCCGAGGCGCTCCAGGAGATCGCCAAGGCCGCCAAGAAGCCCACCGAGGCCCGCGCGGTCGTCCAGACCGGCATCGTCATCGCCGGCGCCGACGGCTACTTCTCCCAGGCCGAGCAGTCGATCCTGCGGGAGGCCTGCGCGACGCTGGGGCTGAACCCCGCGGAGTTCCAGCTGTAGCAGGCGCTCGGCCCTCGGTCCTCGGCGCTCGCCGCGTGCCCCGACTCTCAGACGAGGTCGTGCCGTGTCACCAGCCAGCTGATGGCGGTGAGGCGGCACACCGCGTAGTCGTGCCCCACGGGCTCCCGCCAGTCCATCTCCTCCAGCGCGTCGAGGAAGCCGAGGGCGTAGTCGGCGAGGACCTCGCGGTGCGGGGGCCGGGGGATCAGCCCGGGGTGGTTGGCGTCCAGCCGCTCCCTGAGCTCGGCCACATGCTGGTCCACGGCGGCCAGGAAGGCGGGCTCGAACGCGAACTCCGCGAAGCGGGGCGCGTAGCCGCTGCTGATCCTGGCCAAAGGAGACATTCCTCCACGGTAAATGGGGCCCCTGTGAAGGTGGAGGGGTGCCGGGGATGGCTTCGGTCACACGCGGGCGCGTGAACGATCTTGTTCTAGTCCGCAGCGGTCCCGGCGGTCTCCGTGGCCCGGTGGGTCTGGGTCGTGCCCTCGGCGGGGTGGACCTCCGTGGCTCTGGCCGGTCCCGCGTTCGCCGCCAGGACCAGGGCGGAGACGGCGATGACGGCGGCGATGAGACTCCTGGCGTAACGCCCGGTGGTGCTGGTGCGTTCGAGCACGGCAACCTCGCAGCAGCAGCGGCTTAAACTTGCTTAATACGCGGTTTAACCTAGGGGCTGTCGGAGTCGAACGGCAAGAGGCACCAGGGGAGTTGGCGAATGCCGGAGCGCGACGACCCGGTGACCATCGGGCGCAGGGTGCAGCGACTGCGGGTCGAACGCGGGCTGACCCAGAAGCAGGTGGCCGAACCCGCCTACACCCCGGCCTACATCTCCACCCTGGAGGCCGGCCGCGTCCGCCCCTCCGACGACGCGCTGCGTCATCTGTCCGAACGGCTCGGCATCGGCTTCGAGGAGCTGGCCACCGGCCGCCCCGCCCGGCTCGTCACCGATCTGCGGCTCCGGCTCACCGAGGCCCAGCGCACCCTCGCCACCGGGGAGGCCGAGGCGGCGGCCGAGCAGTACACCCGGCTGCTGGCCGAGGCGGAGGGGCTCGACCTCGGCCAGGAGCGGGCCGCGGCCCTGCTCGGGCTCGGCGAATGCGCCGTGGACACCGGGGAGTTGGAGGAGGCCCGCCAGTACTTCGAGCGGGCGGAGACGGCGTACGGCGACGTGCCGCTGCCGGTCCGGGTGCCCGCCCGGCGCGGCCGCGCCCTGGCCCACTACCTGACGGGCGAACTCCGCTACTCCGTCTACCTGCTGGAATCCACGATCGACGAGCTCAACCGCGGCGGACTGCACGACCCCGACGCGCTGCTCCTGCTCTACGCCAGCGTCATCGCCCCCTACATGGACATGGGCGCGCACGCCCGCGCCGCCCAGGCCGCCGAGCTCGCCCTCGCCCTCGCCCCGCGGGCCGGCGACCCCGCCCTCGTCGCCCGCATGCACCGCTCCGTGGCCCGCACCCTCCTCGCCGAGGGCCGGGTCGCCGAGGCCGACGCCTCCCTGGCCAAGGCGGCCGAGCTCTACCGCCAGCTCCAGATCCGCACCGAACTGGCCAACTGCCACTGGATGCGCGGCTACGTCTACGCGCAGAACGGCGAACTCACCCGCGCCGAGGGCGAGTTGAGGCAGGCCCTGACCATGCTCTCCGCCAAGCGCGCCGCGCTCTACTCCAGCCAGGTCGCCGTCGAACTCGCCGACGTCCTGCACCGGCTCGGCAGATCCGAGGAGGCCGCGGCCCTGCTCCAGGACGTGCTCAGCGACCTCTCCCCCGAGCGCGGCGCCCTGCACTCCGCCGCCGCCCACCGCCTCCTGGGCATCATCGCCGAGGACGCCCGGGACACCGAGACCGCCGAGGAGCACTACGTCCGCGCCCTCAGCCTGCTGGAGCGCGCGGGCGCCGCCGGTGACCTGGCCGACCTGTGCCGGCTGCTGGGCGATCTGCTCCGCCGTACCGGACGGGTCGAGGCCGCGCTGGACGCGTACCGGACGGGCCTGGGCCACCGTACGGCCCCCGGCACCACCACCCTCGGCCCCGCACCCGCACAGCCTCCTCTGTGACGATTCCGGGCCTGCGCTCAGGGGCGTCCCGTTAGCCTGCCGGGAACACCGGAGAGCGGACGAGGCACGTGGAGAACCAGAGAACCGTCCGGAGGACCGTGGGCGACGGACTGCGGATCGCCGTACGCGCGCTCGTGTACGCCGTCCTCGGCGGCGCCGCGCTCCTCGCCCTCGCCACCGTCGCCTCCGTGCTCGGCCCGGTCCTCGCCCTCGACCTCTACACCCCGCCCGTCGCCGCCTGGTGGACGGTCTTCACGGCCGTCACGGTCCAGGGCGTACCGTTCCTGCTGCTCGGTACGGTCGTCTCGGCGGCGATCGGCGCCTTCGTGCCGGAGCGGGTGTTCCGCCGGCTGCTGCCCCGCAACCAGGCCCTCGCGGTGCCCGTGGCGGGCGCGGCGGGGGTCGTCCTGCCGGGGTGCGAGTGCGCGTCGGTGCCGGTGGCCGGGAGCCTGATGCGGCGCGGGGTCGCCCCGGCCGCCGCCCTCGCCTTCCTGCTCTCCGCGCCCGCCATCAACCCGGTGGTGCTGGTCGCGACCTCGGTCGCCTTCCCCGGACAGCCCGAGATGGTCCTCGGCCGGCTGCTCGCCTCCCTGGCGACCGCGGTGGTGATGGGCTGGCTGTGGGCCCGCTTCGGGCGCGAGAAGTGGCTGCGGCTGCCCGAGCGGCGCACCGGGCCCACCGGCTCGGGCCTCGGTGCCTTCGGCACCTTCGGTGCCGGACTCCAGCACGACTTCCTGCACGCGGGCGGCTTCCTCGTGCTCGGCGCGGCGGCCGCGGCGACCTTCGCCGTCGTCGTACCGCGATCCGTCCTGGACCTCTTCACCGGCTCGGCCTGGCTGTCGGTGCTGCTGCTGGCCCTGCTCGCGGTGGTGCTGTGCGTGTGCAGCGAGGCGGACGCGTTCGTCGCCGCCTCGCTCAGCGGCTTCTCGCCCACCGCCCGGCTGGCCTTCATGGTGGTCGGGCCGATGGTCGACCTGAAGCTGATCGCGCTCCAGACCGGCACCTTCGGCCGCGCCTTCGCCGTGCGCTTCTCCTCCGTGACCTGGGTGGTGGCCGTGCTGAGCAGCGTGCTCGTCGGGTGGTGGCTGCTGTGAGGCGCTACGGCCCCAGTCTCCTCCTCCTGTTCGTCGGCGCGGCGATCCTCCGCATCTCCCTCTTCGGCGAGCTGTACCTGCGGTACGTGAAGGAGGGGCTGCGGCCCTACCTGATCGTGTCCGGGGTCGCGCTCGTCCTGCTGGGCCTGGTCATGGCCGTCGTACGACGAACCGCCCACGGCGAGGGCGGGCACGGGCCCGGGGACGAGGCCGACGACGAGCACGGGCACAGTCACGCGCGCAGTCCCCGTGTCGCCTGGCTTCTCACCCTCCCCGCCGTCGCCCTGCTGCTCTTCCCGCCGCCCGCCCTCGGTTCCTACAGCGCCGAGCGCGAGGCCGCCCGGCAGGCCGCGCGGGGTGTGGGCGGCTTCCCGGCGCTGCCCGCCGGGGACCCCGTCGAGCTCACCGTCGCGGAGTTCGGCTCGCGGGCGGTCTACGACAGCGGACGGTCGCTGGAGGGCCGTACCGTCCGCCTGACCGGGTTCGTCACCCACGGCGACGACGGCACCTGGTACGTCACCCGGCTCTCCGTCACCTGCTGCGCCGCCGACGCCACGGCGGGCAAGGCCGAGGTGCGCGGCGCCCCGGACGGGGCCCCGCACGGCGCCCCGCCGGTCGACACCTGGATCACCGTCACCGGCACCTGGCACCCCAAGGGCACCCTCGGCACGGACTCGGCCTGGCCGCCCGTCCTGGACGCGGCGAGGGTCGAGCGGGTGAGGGAACCGGCGGACCCCTACGAACAGCGGTGACCGTCCCCTCGCGATCCCGTCCCCTCGCGATCCCGTCCCCGTCCCCTCGCGAGACCGTCGGCGCCGGAACCGTCTCGGTCCTCCGGGTCCGGGTACTCGGCGTCCGGCCCGCGATTCCGGACGAGGGAGGCTCGTCGTGACGGACGCACTGTCGGACACCACACCCCCCGAGCCGGGGCGCGGCGAGCAGGTCCTGGTCAGGTTGCAGCAGCTGCTGCTGGAGGCGGAGGGGCTGGACGACTTCCTCCGGTCACTGGTGCGCCTCGCCGCGACCGCCCTGCCCGTACCCGTGCACTGCTCGGTCACACTCAGCGCGGAGAACCGCGCGCACCCCTACACCGCGGCCGCCAGCGACGACCTGGTGGACCGGTTCGACCAGAAGCAGTACGAGGTGAACGAGGGCCCCTGCCTGGAGACCCTGCGGACGGGCGCGTCGCACCGCGTCGACGACATCGACGACGAGGAACGTTTCGGCGCCTTCCCCGAGCTGGCCCGGGAGCACGGGCTGCGCAGCGTGTTCGCGCTGCCCCTGGCCCCGCCCCGGCAGCATGTCGCCGGCGTCCTGAACATGTACTCCACCGAGAAGCACACCTTCATCCCGGCCGTACGGGAGGAGGCCGTGGTCTTCGCCGGATACGCCTCGGGCGCGCTCGGGGTCGCCCTGCGGTTCGCGGGAGAGCAGCGGTTCAGCCTGGACCTCCAGAGCGCGATCTCCTCGCGGACCGTCATCGACCAGGCGCTCGGCATCGTCATGGTCCAGCAGTCCTGCTCCTCCGACCGGGCCTTCGAGATCCTCACCCGGGCCTCGCAGCAGCGGAACGTCAAACTCCGTGACCTGGCCGCCGATCTCGTCACGAGGGTCGGCGGGCAGCCGCCCTCCGTACGCCCGCTGTGGCCCCGTCGATCGCCGCTCTCCGGGGAACGGGCGAGCGCGTTTCGCCGGACCGACGAGGGGTAGTCGGGCGGGGCTCGCGGGCGGGCCCGCCATGAGGTGCGACTAGGTGCGACCGAGGTGCGACTGAGTGCGCCGAGTGCCACCGAAGTGCGACTTCTGTGCGAGGCGAGGCCGGCACGAGAGCCCGAGGACGACGATGGCCGCGCTGCGATCGAAGGAGGCGGTGGCCGTGCGGCGGAGGGACGACGGCGAGGGGGTCTCCGGCGGTGCCCCCGGTCCCCCCGATCCCCCCGGCCCGGCCGGTTCTGCCGGTTCGGCCGGTGACGACGTACGCCTGTCCGGACGGGACGCCGAACGCGACAGGGCGCGGGCGACGGATCTGATCACCGAGGGAATTCAGGGCGCCGGGCCCGCGGAGGTGCCCGGGCGGCTGTGCGCGGTGGCGGTGAAACTGCTTCCGGTGACCGGTGCGAGCGTCTCCCTGCGCAGCGACGGCATGCCGGTGCAGCTGACCGCCAGCAACGAGCAGGCCGCTCACGTGGCGGAGATCCAGGCCACCTTGGGCGACGGCCCCTGTATGGAAGCCGCCCACACCGGCGCCCCCGTCCTCGCCGGCGACCTCGACGGCGACCGGGACGCCGGCCGCTGGCCGGTCTTCGCCCAGCAGGCCACGGAAGCCGGGGTGCGGGCGCTCTACTCCATCCCGCTGGGCAGCGACACCGTGTGCGTGGGCACGCTCGACCTGTGCAGCGACACCCCCGGCGACCTCACCAGCGGCGAGCTGAGTACCGCCCGGCTGGTGGCCGGCGTCATGACGGTGGCCCTCATGGCCCTGCCGCGCGAGGAGGAGAACGGCCTGACGGGGAACGGGCCCTGGCTCAGCGGCCTGGCGAGCGACCACGACGAGGTCTACCAGGCGGTCGGCATGATCATGGTCCAACTCGGCGTCGGCGCGGACGAGGCGCTGGCCCGGCTGCGCGGCCATGCCTTCGCCCACGGCCGCACCGCCCTGGAGGTGGCGCACGAGGTGGTCTCCCACCGGAAGAGGTTCGGCCGCGACCGGTGACCCGCCGGGGCTGCCACACTCCCCCTCGTTGAGTCCCGTCCCCTGGGATCTCCGTCAGACCTGCACCCGACCCGTCCTGCGGACCTCCGTCAGCCGCTGTGCTCCCAGCTGTACCGCGGCCTGCGTGATCTCGGGCGAGACCTCGCCCAGGCCGCCGTGGGTGAGGCCGAGCGCGTCGTCGCCGACGCGGACGACCGCGAGATCCATGGTCAGCACGGTGGGTTCGCCGTCCGGTGTCTCACCGGTCAGCACCACCCGCAGACCCTGCCGGGCGTCCCCCACCTCCGGCAGACCCGCGTCGACGACCTGGACGCCCTGCACATAGCCGGGCCCGGTGGTCGCCGTGAACCGCGCGCACTTCTCCGGCAGGGTCCGCAGCCAGGCCAGCGTGCGGTCCAGCTCCGCCGACGGGCGGGTGATGACCTGGTAGCGCAGCTGGGACTCGTTCCACAGGTCGTCGAGGCCGATCACCGCCCTCGCCGGGGCGTCCGCGCCGAAGGGTTCCTCGGCGTAGAGGGTGTCCAGCAGCCGCCGGCAGTCCGGCTTGTCCGTCGTCGCCTTCAGGAGCCCGTCGTGCCAGGTCGCGGCACCCTGCGTCGGCATCCACGGCTCGCCCAGGTCGGCCTCCGTGACGAGCGCGGCCTGCGCCTGCGCGGTGGTCAGGGCGGCGGGGCCGGCCGGAGTGGCGGGCGCCCGCTTGGTGGGCGTGGGCGCGGCGGTCGTCGGGGCGTAGTCCGGTTTGCGGGCGGTGGGCGGGGTGGAGAGGGCGGAGCAGGCGGTGGTGGTGAGCAGGGCGCACAGGGCGAGGCCGGCGGCGAGGGCGGGACCGGCGACGGAGGAGGCGGTGCGGGCGCGGGGCGGGGTCATCGAGGGGGCCTCCTGGAGGTGCTTCAAGGCGGGAGGGTGCTTCAAGGCTGGAGGTGCTCAAGGCTGGAAGGTGCTTC
The DNA here is from genome assembly GCF_021173675.1 of Streptomyces lincolnensis. Taxonomy (GTDB): domain Bacteria; phylum Actinomycetota; class Actinomycetes; order Streptomycetales; family Streptomycetaceae; genus Streptomyces; species Streptomyces lincolnensis_B. The sequence continues at coordinate 398,595 of NZ_JAIHON010000006.1, forward strand.
AAGATCGGTGCGCTCTTTTACGGCACCACCGGGACGGGGCCTCCACCAGCGCTCCGGGCCGTCCGGGTTACCCGGGCCCCCGCAAAAGCGTTCGCGCCCGGCCGCGCGCCTCCGCTACCGTCCCCTCCATGCAGCGCGTGCCGTCACCCCACCCGTCTCTCACGACGACGCCGGAGAGTGTCCCGGCGCGCTGACAGCTGACGCAGTCCGAAGCCCCGGGGCGAGTGCCCCGGGGCTTCGTCGTTCCCGCTGCGGTCCCTCGCCCCCGTCATCGAGGAGACCCGCATGAACCCGAACCCCCGGCACGACCACCGCCGGCTCGGCCGAGAACTCGACCTGTTCGACACCGACCCGCTGATGGGAGCGGGGCTGCCGTACTGGCTCCCGGACGGGGCCGTCGTACGCCATGAGCTGGAGGAGTACGTCCGGGAGGCGGAGCGCGCGGCCGGCTACCGGCACGTGTACTCGCCGGTCCTCGGCAAGCGGGAGCTGTACGAGATCTCGGGCCACTGGTCCCACTACAGCGACGACATGTTCCCGCCGATGAAGCTGGGCGCGGAGGAGGTCGTCCTGCGCCCCAGCCTCTGCCCCCACCACGCCCTGATCTACCGCTCCCGCTCCCACAGCTACCGCGAACTACCCCTCCGTATGGCCGAGTTGGGCGGCATGTACCGCTCGGAGCTGTCGGGCGTGCTGGGTGGCCTCACCCGCGTCCGGTCGATCCAGCTCAACGACGCGCACATCTTCTGCACCCTGGAGCAGGCGGTCGAGGAGGCCCGCGCCGCCCTGGACCTCATCCGTCGCGCCTACGACGATCTCGGCATCCGCGCCGCCCGGTACCGCCTGTCGCTGCCGGGCGAGGGCGGCAAGTACGTGGCCGACCCCGAGCTGTGGCGCCGGGCCACCGCGCTGCTCGAAGACGTGCTCCGGGGCGACGTGCTCCAGGGAGTGCCGTACGAGGCCGTCGAGGGCGAGGCCGCCTTCTACGGCCCCAAGATCGACGTACAGATCACCGACCCCGCCGGACGCGAGTCCACCCTGTCCACCGTCCAGATCGACTTCCACCAGCCCGAACGCTTCGACCTGCACTACATCGGCGCCGACGGGGCCAAGCACCGCCCGGTCATGGTGCACCGCAGCATCATCGGCAGCGTCGAGCGGGCGGTGGCGCACCTCATCGAGGAACACGGCGGCGCGTTCCCGGCCTGGCTCGCCCCCGTCCAACTGGTGGTGCTGCCGGTGGCGGACGCCCAGGTGGAACAGGCGGACGAGGTCGTACGGCGGGCTCTGGCGCGCGGGCTGCGGGCGGAACTGCGCACCCCCGGTGACGGCACCCTCGGCGCCCGGATCCGCGCCGCCCGGCTCGTGCCGTACCAGGCGGTGATCGGGGAGCGGGAGGCCGAGGGCGACCAGGCGGCGCTGCGGCTGCGGGACGGTCGTAGGCCGGGAGCGGTCGCCGTGGACGAGCTGCTGCGGCGGATCTCGGCCGTCGCCGGGGCCCGCGGGGCCGAACTGTGGGCGGCTGCGTAAGGTCGCCGGCGGGTCGCCGGCGAAGGTTGTTGAGATGCTTGCCGTGCTTGTTGAGACGCTTGCCGTGCTGTTGAGAGAGGAGCGTGGCCGTGACCGGTCAGCCCATCCCGGTGATCATCGACTGCGACACCGGTGTCGACGACGCCCTGGCCCTGCTGTTCGCCGTACGCCACCCCGGTCTCGACGTGCGCGCGGTGACCTGCGTGGCCGGGAACACCGACGTGGACGGCGTCGTCCGCAACACCCTGACCGTGCTGGAGCAGGCCGGGGCCGGTGACATCCCGGTCGCGCGGGGCGCCGAGCGGCCGTTGATCGAGCCGGTGCGCACCGCGCAGCACGTGCACGGGCGGGACGGGATGGGCGACCTGGGCCTGCCCGCGCCGACCCGGGTGCCGGTCGACGTGGACGCGGTGACCCTGCTGCGGCGCGAGATCCTCGCCTCGCCGCGCCCGGTCACGCTCATCCCCACCGCGCCCCTGACGAACATCGCCCTGCTGCTCCGTACGCACCCCGAGGTCGTACGGAACATCGAGCGGATCGTGTTCATGGGCGGCGCGGTGGCCGTCGGGAACGCCACGCCGGTCGCCGAGTTCAACGTCTGGCACGACCCGGAGGCGGCCGCCGTACTGCTCACCGCCGGCGTGCCGATCACCATGTACGGCCTGGACGTCTTCCAGCGGGTCCTGGTCCCGGCCGCCGACGTCCAGCGGCTGCGCGCCAGTTCGGAACCCGCCCTGCGCATGGCCGGCGAACTCCTCGCCCACCGCGACCCGGCGACCTCCGGCGACCCGACCCCCATGGGCGGTCTCGGCGACGCGGGCGCGGTCTGCGCGGTCGTCGACCCGGAGGGCATCACCACCGAACTGCTGCCGGTCGAGGTCGCCCTCGCCCCCGGCCCGACCCGCGGCCAGACCATCGTCGACCGCCGCCCCGTCCCCGGCGAGTCCGAGATCCACGAGGGCACGCGTGAACAGCCGCTGGTGGATGTGGCGTTGGACGTCGATGTGGAGCGGTACGTGAAGCTGTGGCTGACGGTGGTGGAGGGGGCGTAGGGAGGTGGGGAGCTCTGGCGCCGAGTGCACCGGGGCTCCCTCTTGCACGGGCGGGGCGGGTCGGCCACTGTCAGGGGTGCTGCCACCCACCGATGACTGACCACCATCGGAGCCCCCCGCCCCCCTCGGAGACCCCCCATGCTGCGGGTGCACTTCACCACCGACGACATCGCGCGTGTCCGCGTAGCCGCCGCTCCCGACCCCCTGTGGGAGATAGCCAACAGCGTCCAGGCCCTCGTAGGGGAGGACGGGCCGCTGATGTTCGGGGACTGGCGTCGCCTGGTACGGCCGCGGCTACGCCCGGAACACGGCCTGCTCACCACACTCCTGCCGCCGCGCGGCTACTCACCGGACTTCCTGACCCCGGATCCGGGCGGCGGCGCCGAGGCCGGTCTGGAGGGAGCGGTGGACACCGTGCTCAGCACCCCTCGCACCGTCCTGCGCCGGGACCTGACCAGGTTCGCCGCGTCGCCGCGCCGCTCACGGGCGCCGTTGTCCGGCATCGGGGCGCTGGCGGAGGGCGAGCGGGAGGCCCTGTCCCGCCTGGGCACCGCCCTGCACGACTACCACCGCCAGGCCCTCGCCCCGTTCTGGCCGCACATCAGGGCGCAGGTGGACGCGGACCGTGCCGTGCGCGTCCGGGCGGTCCTCAAGGGCGGCACGGAGGGCCTGCTGGCGAGCTTCCGCCCGGTTCTGCGCTGGCGGCCCCCGGTCCTGGAGGCGGACTACCCGGTGGACCGCGAACTCCACCTCGGCGGCCGCGGCCTGCTCCTCCAACCGTCCTTCTTCTGCTTCCGAAGACCGGTCACGCTCGCGGCCTCCGACCTGCCGCCCGTCCTCGTCTACCCCATCCAGCACACCCTGGGCTGGGCCCGACCTCGGAACGCCTCCGAGGTCGGCCGTCCCACGGGGTTGGGTGCCCTCATCGGCCGCACCCGGGCGGCGATCCTCCAGGAGGCGGTCACCGGCCGCACCACGGGCGAACTCTCCCTCCGCCTGGGCATCTCGGGCGCCGCCGTCAGCCAGCACACCGCGGTCCTGCGCCGGGCGGGCCTGCTGCTGAGCGTCCGCCGCAGCAGGCACGTCCTGCACACGATCACCCCGGCGGGCCTGGCGCTTCTGGAAGGCGCGGCTTCCGTTTAAGCCAGGACTTCAACGTGTGGCGGGGCGCGGAGGGCGCCGACACTGTGGGTCCCGACCAAGGCGCCATCGCTCTCAGGGGGTTGAAAGAATGCGCGACAAACGCTCCGTACGCTCCGTGTTCGGCACGATCGGCACACTGGCCTGTCTGACGGCGGCCATGTTCGCCACGACGGCCCCGGCCCAGGCGGCCACCCCCGCCCCCGCCTCCGTCCAGGCGGCCGCGGCGGAACCGCCCACGATCTTCCCCAAGCCCAACAAGATCGTCCACGTCCCCAACGCCGCCGACATCACCTGCGAGAGCGGCAACCTGTGCGTCGCCGCCTACGACGCCACACAGGGCGACTACGTCGTCTACTACCTCTACTACTGCACCACCTACGAACTCTCCAACTTCGTGGGCAACGGCTCCTACCGCAACCAGCAGACCGGCGGCGCCACCGCCCGCTTCTACGGCCAGACCGGCAACCTCCTGACCTCCGTCCCCGCGGGCGGCAGCAGCAACTCGTACAACTGGAACCCGGTCTGGTCCATCCGGAACTGCTGACACCCTCCTCTTGCCTGCCTGCGCCCTCACCACCATGAACCGCATGGGTGGTGAGGGCGCAGGAGTACCCACCGGCGCGGCCACGAGATGTGGGCCGCGCCGCAGGCATGTCCACACACCGAGCGCGGCTACGGATCGTAGGATCATCGTGACAACGTGAGACTCGCGGTGCCGCAGTGACGTGGCGGAGGTACGGCATGGGCGTGAGCGGAGGCGGTGCGGGCCGGAGCGGTGGCCCGGACCTGCGCGTGTCCGCCGAGGACCTGACCAAGCTCGCCGGTGACCTCGACGACATGCAGGATCACCTGGACAAGCAGGTCAGACGCATGGACGCGATCGTCGACCGGATCGAGACGGGCTGGCGTGGCCCGGCGGCGACGGCGTACCGCGCCTTCCATCGCGCTGCCGCCGAGGACGCCGTACGCATCCGCGAAGTGATGAAGCTTCTGGAGGAGGCCGTCCGCCTCAGCCGGGACGGCTTCAGCCAGGACGATCTGGATGTCCTGGACCGGATGCGGTCGATCCGAGTGAACATCGACAGTGAGGTCGACAGGCTGTCCACGCCCACCACGGATGCCGGAGCGGGGAGCGCCGGGGCCACGTCCCGCAGCAGCCTCGACTCGTTCTGACTGAACCCGAGGCACCAAGCAGACGTCCCACAGCCTCAGTTGCCGACAGTTGCCGTCAGTTGCCGACCCAAGGGGGATCATGTCGACCGGGCCCGCTTCCGCCGACGACCACATATCCGTGTCCTTCTCCACGCTCCAGGAACTCGCCGCCGAGCTGGAGGACATCCTCAAGCACCTGAACGGCAAGCTCGACGACCTCCACGACCGTGCCGTACCCGTCGTCCTCTCCTGGAAGGGCGAGGCCCGCGACGTCTTCGTCGACAAACTCGACGAGTGGGACCGCTCGGCCCAGGACCTCCAGGCTGCCCAGAAGTGGCTGCACGAGTACGTCACCAATGGGCACGCCAACTATGCGGCGGCGCACAAGGCCGTGCTGAGGGGCTGGGGAGCCGGCTGATGGCAGACCGCCCCAGTGACGCCGAGCGCAAGCAGGAACGAGATCAGCTGAGGCCGACGGCGCCCGACGCCAACGGCGGGTTCGACGTACAACCGACGCACTTGTACTACGCGTCGGTGGTGATTCGCGACGGGCAGTTCGACTACGACAAGGGCGCGACCAGACTGGTGAGCGCGCTCAACCAGTACAGCCAGTCGGCGGGCACGGGATGGGGCCCCGACTCCTTCGCCAAGGTCTACATGCAGATCGCCGAGAAGTTCGTCCAGGCCTGGGCGGCCAGCGTGGTGAGCGTCGGCGGTGTGGCGGTCGGCCTGACCACCACCGCCAACAACTATCAAGCGGCGGACTGGGCGGCGCGACGCATGCAGGGACCGACACCCCGCCGTACGCCTCCCGCCGTGATCGACAGGAAGCCGGATTACGGGAAGATCAACGACATCAAGTGGTCGGGGACCGGCGAGGACGCGGACTCGTGGGCCATCTCAGGTGCGCTCGGCGAGATCCCGGACTTCCTTGCGGACGTCGTACGACCGGCCATCGAGTACGGCCTGAATCTGGGTAAGACCCACGAAATCACACCGGGCGCTCGCGATGACGACCTCAAGGGAATGGCCATCGCATGGAGAGAGGCCGCGAGCACCGCGTTGAAGGCCGGGGACGAGTTCACTTCCGCCATCCGCTACATGACGGACCCCAACGGAAACAACGAATGGCAGAGCGCGATGAAGTCGTTCTGCCAGTCGATCTGGGGGACCACGGCCTGGGGCCGTAGTCGAGACGCGCAGGGACAGATCTCCCCGCCCCATCAGGGCGGACGTAGTTGGAAGACCTCGGGGAACGTCGCGCCCGCGCAGCGTCGCCCGATCCTGGAGGTGCTGCACCACACCGCTGACACCATGCAGAAGACCTGTGACGATCTGGCCCAGGTGGCGCGGACCTGCCGGGACACCACCACTGCCCTGGCCAAGGAGGCGGCCAGGGGGATGGTGGTGGACCTGACAGCAGGGCTTGGGGCGTTGGAACTGCTCAAGGGCGGTAGCACCGGCGCATTCTCCACATTGGTGATGACCTTCCGCGAGCACATGGATCGAGAAGCGGCGGACAAGGCTGTCGAGATCTACCAGCAGAAGTTCAGCGATGCCGCCACCGCACTCCTCGCACTGGACTGGGAACTGGACGAGGCACTCAGAAGCGCTCCCACGTTCCTCGCGGAGGAGGCCCGGGCCGAGGCATTCGGCGGACGGTCGATGAACGAGTTCAAGAAGGAGCACAAGCTCCTGAACGGGGAAAACCCGATTCCGTACAAGTACACGATCGACCTCGCGATGGCCGAGGACCTCGGTGGCGGCCACACCATCGACAAACACGTCGGCAAGACCGACGCTCAACTGCTCCAGCGCCTCCGGGACCAGGCCAACAGCTCCGGCGTCCCCAGCATCCCGGCGGCCTCCAGCTTCCCTGACCTGGCTTCCGCCCAGAGATACACCCAGTACTGCATCCGGCAGAGAAGCGCGGAGATCGATGCCTGGCTGGCGACCGGCCGGCCGCCCACTCCGCCATCACCGGTCTTCGAGGTCTCCTCGGTGCGTGCGGACCCGAACAATCCTCTGGCCCCCTCTCAGGTGACGGGTCGTACCTCCGTGGTGGTCAACGGTCAAGCGATCCCGGTGACCGACGCCTACGGCGTGCAGACCCGTCTCAGATACGACGACAGTCTGAATCCGCCCTTCGCCGTGGTCACCTCCATGCCGAAATAGGCTGGAGCTCCGCGATGCTCACGACGCCGACTGATCCACCCTCCCCGGAAGAGCCGATGACAGCACCAGACCCCGCCTCCTGGGCAGACGCCCTGACCATGTACGAGCGGCGGTACTCGATCGTCACTGTGGGACCCCGCCGCCACCAGGACTGGGTGCTGGACGCCGCCGCGATCCTCCGCAAGGAGACGTCGGATCCGCGTTCCTGGAAGTCGCAGGAGTTCTACCAGGAGGACGACGAGGAATGGAGGCCTGACAGGCTTGTGCCCTTCTTGCCGACGGACTCCGGTTGGCGGGCCAGGCTCACAGAGATTCCTCGCTCCTCGGCGGAGCGTCTCCTGGTCGCGATCTCGACCAACTGGCTGGATGTCACCAAAGAGCCCGACTTCGAAGCCCGTCGCCCCGCGCTCGAGGAGAAGGCTCGGGTGCTGCTGGCCCGATTCCCTGCTCCCACAGCCCAGTTCTTCACCAACGGGTCGTACGGGCCAGGTGACCCGCCGGACTTCTACCACCCCATCACCGGCTGTGACCCGTTCAGCGAACATGACTGGGACGTAGGTCTGCTCGCGGTGTCCAAGACCGAACTCGGCATCTTCTGGTCCTTCGACGCCACCTGAGGGGGCTCTCTTGAACAACACTGATGGTACGGAGTCCACCCCGCCCGCCCTCGTCCGTACCCGAGCCGCCACCTACCCCGACCGCGAAACCGCCCAATGGGCCACCCAACAGGTCGTCACCGCCAACGAGCACGTCATCCACCGCTGGCTGGCACAGTCCACTCGCCCCCGTCTGACCATCGAGGCGTCCTGGCCGTCCCGGTCCGAGCCGGTGGGCCGGGTGCTGTTGCAGGCGATGATGCTGGCCGGGCGGGAGCCGGTGGACGTCCGGGCGGCGAGGGTGGTCCTGAGGCGGGACGCTTCCCGGCCGCACGGGTTCGTCGTCCACGCCACCTTCCCCGTCTACTTGTAGAAGGCCGACCGCTGTGCCTCTGAACCCTCTCGAACACGACCGCCGTTACGGCGAGCTGGACCAGGTGCTGCGCGCCTACGCGGGGCAGCCGGCGGACGACACCCCGGACAAGCCGAGCCAAGCCCTGGTCGCCTACCTGCGGCAGACCTGGCACAGCCGCCCCTGGGCGCTCGCCGTCGCCGAACGGCAGGTGCGCCAGTACGCCGACCATCCACCGGGACGGCTGCGGCTGAAGCTGGGCGAGTTCTACGCGATCCCGGACGTCGGCCTGCCCGAGCACGAGATCCAGCAGTGGCTGTACTGCCTCGCCGACCACATCAAACACAGCGTGGAGGAGGGCGAGGTCCCACCTCCGGCCACCCCGGCCACCCACTGGGAGTGGCACGCCCGCTTCCCCGAACTCGGCCAGTTCCTCGGCGGCTGGTTCTCCCAGGACATGCCGGACGAGTTCGACGACCACGAGGCCGCCGTGGCGGACTACCAGGACACCACCGACCCGCACGTCGTCGCGCGGCTGGTCGGCGAGCTGCGTGAGCTCCTCGCCCTGGACATCGATGAGTCCGACTACGCCCTGGCCATCGCCGAACTGGGCACGGAGGTCGACCCGCCGGCGCCGTATTCACCGAGCGGCTGGCTCGCCGTCGTAGCCGACAGCCTGACGACACCGCGCACCGCCCGGTAACTGATGCTGATATCGGTGACGGTTGAGGTGCAACGGGCGGGAGCGAAGCGTCATCGCATCCGCACATCCCGACGGGGCGGTGGAGGAGGCTGAGTCTCACTTCACACGGCCGCGGTGGCCGCATTCTCGTCTCAGCGGGCTCCTTCGATGTGGCCACCGATCAGCGGCCGGTCCGCTCGCCGCAAGGAGCGTGGCCCCCTGGGCTGTTGATCGACATGCACCACGTCTCAATCACCGTGCTCGGGAGCCTCGTTCGGGTCGAGGCCGACCTCGGCCCAGACCGTCAGCCCGCCGCCCGCCTGCTGTGTCCCCCACCGGTCGGCGAGCGCTCCGGTGATCAGCAGTCCGCGTCCGCGTTCCTGCTCCGGTCGTGGTGGTACGGCAGATGCCACCGGCTTGCATGGCCCGGTCCCTGCGTCGGTCACACTGATCACGACCGCATGTGCGGAGAGCGCGCAGCTGACGGTGACGGTCGGACTCCCGCTGTGCTCCAAGGCGTTGGCGACAAGCTCCCCGGTGATCGTTTCCAGGTCGTCCGTCGTGCTGGATGGCAGGCCCCAGGCCCGCGTGGTGTCGCGGACGTGGCGACGGGCGATGCTGGCGGAGGCGCGGTCGTCTCCGGGGAGGGTGAGCAAGGTGAAGGGGCACGCACGGTCACGGTCCTGGAGTGGCTCCCCTTGGTTCTTTCGCCCTCCGCCGGGTCGGAGGACGGGGCGTTCTCCAGTCCTTAGGCGGGTTCTCCGGCAATCGGCGATGAGCAGCGCGTCGTGCAGCGCATCAGCCAACTGCCACGCGAAAACGCCGAGTTCGCCGACGGTCCTTCCGCGCGCCGGAAGCACGTTCCCTACCTGCCCCAGGAGCCGTTCCGCCAGTCCGAGTTGCACGTCCTCGATCCGGTCCGCCAGCCGGGAGACGGTTCCGTCCCCATCGGTGAGAAGCAGGCTGGGTTGCCCCTGACTGCCGGTCCAGGGCAGGAGCCGTACGTGATTCACCTCGCCGCTCACGTGGTTCATGATGCCCCTCCGAGGACGGCATGGATGTCACGGGTGTCGAGGTCGACGCCGTACGCCGCACACCAGAGGGTGTCTCGACGCAGGCGCTGGAGACGGGCCTTCTCCTCATGCTCGTACGCGGTGAGGTAGGGGCGGACGAGGGGGCTTTCCGCGCCGTCGATGGGCTCGTACCAAGGGCGAACCGTTGGGGCGATGGCGGGTGTTCGGCGCGAAGTGGGTGCGGTGCGGTGGACGGAATCCGCAAGTTCTCTCAGCGGCTTCACGCGTGACGGCAGTGCCCTGATGCGGTGCTTTCCGCGTGGGGTGAAGAGGGCGCGGATGCGGTGGAGTACACGACTGATCGCGTAGGACATGTGGTCAACTCCGATCCCGACAGGCTGTTGTCGGCTCTTGTGCCACTCCGGCTCCAACGTCGACTTCGGCCCAGACGGCCGAGCGCTCCATGGTCACGTCATGGCCGTACCGGTCGGCCTCGGCGAGCGCGACGAGGAGGGCGCGTCGGCAGGTGTCAGTGAGGTGGGCGGGAAGGGCGGTCCGGACGCGGATCCGGTCGGTGAACTCTTCGATGAGCGCTGTGTGCCCTGTCAGAACGCTGAGTTGGGCGGCCAATGTGACCGCTTTGGACTTCGCAGAACACACGAAGAAGTCCCCCTGTGACGCGATGAGCACGGAGAGTGGTTCTACTTCAGTAGCTTCCACCTGATGCAGTAGCTTGTCAATGTTGTTGGAAACCCCTGCCGCATCGCCGGAGGAACCGGAGGGCCGCCCATGCCCCGAGAGGCGCCATACCTTGAAGTGGCCGACTCCCTGCGCGCTCGGATCCTTGCGGGAGAGTGGACGGTGGGGTCTCGCCTCCCCTCCAGGGCACAGCTCGCCGATGAGTACGGCGTAGGCCGCAACGTGACACAGCGAGCCATGGATCGCTTGATCATCGAAGGGTTGCTCGAAGGGCGCGCCGGATCAGGTACGTATGTCCGAAAGCCGCGCGAGCGGATGCGCATGGTCCGCTCACGGCACCGCGAACGCCGAGGCGGATCCCCCTTCCGTGCCGACATGAAGGAGAGGGGGCAGGCCGGGACCTGGGAATCACACAGTCAGGCCCGCGTCCCCGCCCCGGCACACATCGCGGAACGACTCGCCATCCGCTCGGGGGACCTCTGCGTAACCACTCGGTACGAGTTCCTGTCGGACGGCAGGCCGGTCCAACTCTCCGAATCCTGGGAGCCGATGGCCATCACGGACGGAACCCCTATCGTGCTGCCCGAAATGGGCCCCCTGGCCGGCATGGGCGTGGTCGAGCGCATGCAGTCCATCGGCGTGCGGGTCGAAACGGCGGTCGAAGTACCGCGCCCTGCCAGGGCAACTCAGGCTCAGGCCAATCTGCTGGGCGTCAGCGTGGGGGCCCTGGTGCTGGAGATCGAGCGGACGTACTACGACACGGATGGCCGTCCCGTGGAAACCGCGGACATCGTGGTGCCGGACGTGCGCTGGGAAGTGGCGTATGAGTTCGGTGTCGACGACGCTTAGGGATCTGAGAGGAGGCCTGTGTGAACGACGACGACATACGCGCGAGTTTTGACGGCCGTGGCCGCGTCGAACTACTGCCCGGCCTGACAACGGCCGCGAGGCAACGCCGGATCGAGGAGATCGGCCACGCTCTCGGCTACCGCCTGCTCGCCACCCAGAACCTCGGCCGCTCCGGCGTCCGGCTCCTCTTCGAACGCGACGACCTCCCGCACGCACGCCGCCGCGCCGAACTGAGCGTTGCCCGGTTGAGGGCGGGCGGTCCCTTGCTGCCAGTGATGGAACCGCCCCCACCCCCTCCACTGGGTCCGCCGCCCCCGGTCTCGTCCCAGCCCCGTCCGCGACAGCCCAGCCGCCCGCCGACACCACCCCCACCACCTTCCCCGGTGGCTCCGCCCCGGCCCCGGGTTCCGCCCCGCCCGGTGGTCCCGCCGCCTCCGCCCCCACCACCCCATGGGGCGACTCAGGAGGACTGAGACTGTGCCGCAGACTCACGACAAGTGTCGGCCTGTTCGCGGGCGCCCGATGGCTTCAGCTGTCGCTTTCATCACAGGCATCACTTCGGCACAGTGAGCCTTCGGCCCAACCTACTGCAGCGACATGGTTCAAGAGCAGATGCAGCGGCGGCGAGAGTAACGAGTGTGCGGGGTGTCATTCGGAAGCCATCCACTTCAGCGCGGGACTCGAAGGTTTATGAGCGCTGCGCTGTGTCGGTGTCTTCCAAGACTTCGTTGCCGGCCTACGCGATGTTCGGGGTAGCTTCGATCTCGTGATCACCTGGCCCATGAGATCACCTAGTGCGACACTTGCCGACTTTGTACGCATGGTCTGTCAGCTGAACCGCAAAATCGGTCAGTGCCTTCCGCAGATCGTTCCCATGTACCCGACTGCCGCCGACGACCCTGACTTCCGTGATCAACGCGTAGCGTTGTAGTGCGTCATCGGCGTTAGCGTCGGGCGGTGTGCAGGCGACGTAGACGGAGGCCAGCCGGTCAAGTGTGAGGGTCTCCATATCGTCCTTGGAGCCTCGCCGGATTTCACCGTAAGTCTCTCCAGACTCCTGCTCGTATCCCGAGAACCAGGTCTCAGTGCTCGCGTCCTGCACATCTGATTCCCCCGAAACGATGTGATCGTCGCTCGTCAACACTCGACAAAAGAAGGTGAAGTCCTTGCCCGGGCTGGTGCCTGTGCCTCGGTCCTTGGCTGATCGTGCGTCAGGAAGGATACTCTTCACTGTGCTTCGCGCCACGGCACCGTCGCAAGGCCGTTCCGGTAGTCGATCGAGCCCCTTCGTGAAGATTTCAAGGTAACCAAGGGCTCCTCCAACTGCAAGAGCGAACGCAGCGGTGGTGACGATCAATGTACGCTTCCCTACGGGAATCTTCTCTCTCACCACGTCATCCATTTCAGATTAAGCGCTCGGCCTTGCGTGAATATCTTCCAAAATCTGATCACTGCGTGACCATCCAGAATTTAGTGACTCGCGAATCAGATTCTGCGTCGCCTCTTCCTTGAGATCTGAATTATGTGCGGCGATTGCATCAGTGGCAGCCCACTGAGTCTGCTGAAGTGCGGAATCCTGGGCTTTGTTGAGGTCTTGGCCGGTCCGGTAAAGTGCGTCATCCAGTGCGCCATCGATCTCTTTCCCTTCCATTAGTCGGTCAATCGCCATTCCTGAAACTCCCCCGAAGAAGCCGCCGACCGCAGCGCTGGTAATGGCACCCGCCGGTGTGGCGGGAACGAGGGCCACGGAGCCGACACCGACACCGGTAGAAATGACAGTTTTGAAGAAATCTCCCTGACTTTTGATCGAGTCGTTGTAGTCTTTTTCTGCCTGTGTAGAATTTTCAATTTCGGCGTCTGCTACTGAATGGCCGACGACACCTTCGATGACGCCAGCATTTTCTGCGACAGCGCGGATAGCATCGGAAGTATTGCCGTCGTAGAGCGAAGGATCGGCGATATGAGCTTCGAGGAGGCTGCTGGTGTAGATACTCTCTCCATAGATGATGGCTGCTCTTCCATCATTGTCTCTGGATACTTCGTACAAGAACCTTGTGACGTCAGCCTTATTCAAGCCGTCAGGGGCTGCACTATCAGTGATAAAGATCGATTCTGCGCCCTTGCCGGCCATCTCAAGGCTGATCTCCGGCATATACGAAGCCGCCATGTGCCCGAAGCTCTCACCCATCCCCTTGGTCACGAGTCCTGCACCCCCGTCGGGCTGTGCGATCGCGTGTGTAATGTTCGCCATGATCGCAACTTGCTCTTCGCTGTGCGGTAGCGCAACGGCCGTCGAGTCGCCCACTACCACACCAGTAACTGCGGCTTCCAGAGCGTGCCCCAATGCTGGACCTCGATCCGTGTACTTGGTAGTTTCCAGCATGTGGTCCAGATCTGACTTGGACTCGAAGGCGTGCACCGCAGCCTCAGGATTATGGGAAAGCCCAACGAAGAGCCCTTCCAGTGGATCTCGTCCGTTGCCATCACCGAAAACGAGGTCCACACCATCGTATCCCTTCACCCACAGGGCATCGGTGTTTGATTCCCCTGCACCCTTGTCGGCTTTGAAGAGCTTATCTCGGTAGTTGTCAAGGAACTCGGTGTCGTACTGGCCCTGGCGCATGAGGCTACTTATCACCTGGGAGCCAAGGGCGCCGATCGGGCTGAGTGACGTGCTGGCGCGGAAGTTTGTATTGCTCTCTGCAATAAGGTTCTTCTTCCACTCTTGCATTGCCTCTGAATCCGAGAAGGATGCGGTCGCCAAGGTTAGACCCAGGTTTTTCTGCAAGCTCTTCATCGCCTCAAGCTCCGAGCCACGGGCGCCGGCGTGCGCGTGGGCCATCTCGGTCCAGAACTGGAGCGTCCCCTTGGGTCCGAGCCCTCTCGCGAACTGCTCTGAGAACAGAGAGTCGTCGCGGTACATCGCCATCGTCCGGTTAAAGTCGGCGATCTCGTCGAGGGTCATCTTGTCCGGATCCTTGGCCATCTTCGCCAGCTTCTCTGCGGCTGCAACTGCCCTGGCCGCAGAGTCGCGATCCCCATACTTGGCATCAGAGAAACCGTACTTGGCCTGGTCGACGAGCAGTTTGAGAACTTTCGCCGCGCTATTGTCACTCTCGGTAGCCTTGCCAAGGATGCGAGTGATGTCGTCGCGGAGTGTCTCGGCCGCCCTCTGATCTCCGGCCATGGTGTTTCCGCTGGGATCGGACGACCAGTCAGGGCGGTGGCTCGTGCTGACCATGAACGTGCCATCGCCGGTGTCCACCACTGTCAGTTGATGCCTAGCACCGCGCTCGATGGCGTCGTTCAACTGCGTGCGGTAGTCGATGAGCTCGCTTCGGGTGTCCTTGAGGATCTTAGCGATGGAGTCGGCCTGGGTATGAGCGTCAGCGAACTCTGCCGCAGTCTTGTCGACGAATTCGCGAGTGACGTTGGCGTTTACCCCGGACCACTTGGCCCTAACTGCCTTGTTCTTCAGGTTGTTCTCCGCGTCCCTCTTAAGGTCGGCGAGTTTCTTCGTCATCTGCTCCCAGTCGGTGATCGCCTCACCCAGCCTGGAGAAGTTGCCGAATCGGAGTGCGTCGAGGTCCATCGGAGTCAGTTGTCCTTCCGGTCGTCGAAGCCGGAATCCAGCAAGGCAATCTTGCTGACAGCACCGGCGATGTACGTCTCGTCGGCCGCATGCTGGTTCTTGGTGAATCGCAGGTGGTTCGAGATGTGTGCGCAGGCGTCCAACAGAGTCTTTGTCTGCTCGCTCCACCGTTCAGCGACGTGCTCAAGAGCGGCTCCCAGCGCGAAGCCCTCACCCTTCAGCCCGCCAGCAGCTGACACCGATGCGACACGTGCGTGACCGCTGTGGTGTTGGAAATCGTCGAACAGGTCATGGGCTGCTTTGCCAACTGCCTCAAGGTCCGCGTGGTCAGCCGTGAGATCACCTTGAGTTGCGTTTCCTCCCTGATCAGCTGGGAGCTGATTGAGCTGCATCTGCGTGGAATGCCGCTCCGCCGCCGATGCTTTGAGCTCGTCCCACTCCTCCCACGCCATGCGTGTTTCCTCCCCGTGTTGGTTTTTACGTCGTGAGGTGGTTGCCAAGCGTCAGGCCATCCTCCTGGGAGGATCAACGTGTGCCACTTAGCCTCTGCCAGGTTTTCTCGTCGCTTTCATATGGCACTGAAGAACCGTGTGCTCGCTTCACCCGGCACCTGGCCCTTGACGGGGCGGGTATCCACCACCCGGCGGGTCAGGGGGTGGGATGAATCCTGGTCCTGGGTAGCCGAATTGACCTGAAGTAGCTGGCGGCAGCGGAGCGCTTGATGGTCTACGGCGGCTGCGCACAAGCAGTGCGATTGTTCCTCCGGCCAGGGCGATACCGCCTGAACCCAGCGCGATCCAGAGAGTGCTGCTGCCGTCCTTCGACGAGGAGACCGTGGCATCTGGGCTTTCCTGACTTCCCGCAGTTTCCGTGCCGTCTGAGCGCTCATTCGCGGAGGTCGCTGGGGTCGGCACGCGTGAGGAGTCGGCCTTCAGGTCGGGAAGGGGATAGACATCAGCCGGGCCGGGATCGCCCGGGTTCTGCAAGGCGATGCGGGGGCGGACGATGCCGTAGCCGATGGCGTCGTTGCGCTTCTTGCCGTCCGTGGGGGCGCCGATGGTGTTCAGCATGACGCGGAGGACCTGGTTGTTGGTCCAGGTGGGGTGCTTGGACCAGATGAGGGCGGCGCTGGCGGAGGCGAGGGCGGTGGCGTCGCTGGTGCCGTGACTCTCACACAGACCGGTCTTGCTTCCGCAGGCGTGGAGCATGTCCTCGCCGGGTGCGGCCATGTCGACCTGGGGCCCGTACTCCGACTCGGCGGTTCTGCGGAGGTCTCTGCCGACCGCTGCCACACCTACTACTCCTGGTGTGGCGGCCGGGTACTCGACCTGATTGGTGGTGGTTCCGCTGTTTCCGACAGCCGCGAAGATCAGTGAGCCTTTGGTCAGGGCGTACTTGACCGCATCTGTCAGCTGAGGTGAACCCGTCGTGTGTCCCAGGGAGATGTTGATGACCTGTGCGCCCGCGTCTGCGGCATAGCGGATGGCTTCCGGGGCGACTTTGTCGAACTGCTTGTCCGCTTCCGCTTGGTTGGCCGAACTATCGGAATCGGGCATGCGGATCGGGAGGATCTTCACGCCGGGGGCGAGACCGAAGGCGCCCTGACCGCCACCGTACGCGCCGGTACCGGCGATCAGACCGGCCATGCCTGTGCCGTGGCCGTCGTAGTCGGTGTGCTCATCGCCCGGCTGGTCCGGTGCGAAGTTCTTGCCGGACAGGACGCGCCCCTTCAGATCGGGGTTGTCCGGGTCGACGCCGCTGTCGACGACGGCGACCGTGATGCCCTCGCCGGTGCTGGTCTTCCACATTTGCTCGGCCTTCATGGCGTCGAGGAACCACTGCTCCTCGCGGGTCGACGCCTGGGCCGGTGTGCCCGAGCCCACCAGCAGCAGGCCGAGGGCCGCCGCTGCCGCGGCACGGCGGCCTCCGTATCGAGTGCTGCTGGTGCGCATGAACGTCGCTCTCTCTGATCCTGCTGTTCCTGGGTGGACCTATTCCTGAGTACGACGGTCGATGACCGGTGGTACAGCTGGGCGCGTGCCCTGCCGCCAGGTCTCCTCGTCCTCGACCACGCCATAGGGGCGCCCGTTGCCGCCGCTTGTTCTCCTCGCGGGGTTCTGGTGAGAGGCCCCGGTTCCGCCGGTACCGTGTCCCTCGCTGTGGCGTCCCGTGCCGGGCGTACTGCCTACGACACCTCGGCCCGCCGTGCCGGGTCCGGCCGCGGTGCCGGGGGCCCCGGGGGTGCCGGGTCTGGCTCCTGTTGCTCCCGTACGTCCCGGCTGCTGGGGGCGGGCATTGGCCACGCCGTCGTTCGGGAGTGGTCGGCCGCCGACGACGCCACCGTTCGAGACCGAAGGCCGACGACCAGGCGTTTGGCCCGTCTGGCCCATCACCCGGCCGCCTGGATTGGTTGATCCGGCGGTCTGGCCCATCGGGCCGCGTGGGGCTGTCCCTTCGCCGCCTACGACGGTTCCGCGCGGGATGCCCATCGACTTGCCCGGGGACTGGGGTACAGGGCGGCCACCGACGATGCCGTTGCCGCTTCCGCCGCCAACCGCGGGCATGCGTGAGGGGTTGGACGTCGCGCTTTGCCCGGGTGGGAAGGGCATCCGTCCCGTGGCAGGGGAACGACCCTGCCCCGCCGGGCCGTTGACCGGGGTGCCGAACACGGGAGGAGCAGTGCCGGTCTGAGGCGTCGGACCGCCTTTCAGCTGGTCCGGGCCAGGCAGGGGGTCCGCCACGGCATGCGGGCCCGGCGCACGGGGAAGCAACGTGTCGACCGAGTCGATGCTCATCCGCGTGGGTTGGTCCACGTCCACCTGCGGACGGCGTTCAGGTGAGGGCACGCCTGACGACTGCCGAGGGTCGGGAACGCCGGACCGTGTGTGCGAGATCGGAGCGTTTACCGATGGGGATGCCTGCTGCCCTGAGACGCCTGGGCGGGCTGTGGCCTCCATCCCGCTGCGTCTATCGCCCCCCGACGGGACGAACGCCGCCGGCGGCGGCGGAAACTTAGGCCTCTCCAGCGCCCCCATCTGCGCAGACGACACCTGATACGACTGCCCCAGCTTCCGCATCTGCGCGGCAGCCTCCAGACGCACCTTCTCCCGGTTCGCCGCCAGGGCTTCCAGTTCGCTACGGGACTTGGCGCTCACCGCTGCCGCGTCCGGATCGTTGCGGGCGGAGTTCGCGGCGGCGAGGTTGGCTGTCGCGCTCGGCATGTCGCGGGGAATGGATGCCTGGGCCGCCGCGATCGCTCCCGATGCCTGGCCCAGCCACTTCGCCGCGTCCTCGCTGAAGTCGCCGAGGCGCAACGTGGAGTTGGCGAGGTCGCCGGTCCAGGTGCGGAAGGCGTCGGCGCCGTCGCCCTTCCATTCCACGTACTGGGGGCGGACCTTCAGCTCGTCGGCGATCTTGCGGATCTCCTTGGCTGCCGCGATCAGGCGGTCGGCCGCGGCCTGGACCGTGCCCGCGTTGGCCTGGTCGAGCCACGCCAGCATCTGTTCGTGGCTCATGTTCTCGAAGGAGGTGCTGCCACCGGGGCCTTGGGTCGGCATCAGATCGAGCCTCCCGCGTCGCCACCGGACGGGGCCTTCGGCGCATCCGCCGTACCGGGTGTACCCGCCGTACCGGCGCCGTTCGCGCTGCCTGTGCGCGCGACCTCGGGGTCGTACGCCCCGCCGTAGTGCTTGGTCGTCTCGGTACTGATCGCGACCATGCGGTCGCGAACGTCCGTGTCGATGTTCTGGTAGCCCTTGTGGGAGGCGAGGACGGCGATGCTCATGCCCTCCATGGAGTCGGACAGGAGCTTCGAGAGCGTCTCCAGTTCCGTGATCACCGTCTCGTACGCGCCGTGCAGGCCGGCCGCCTCCGCCCACGCGCCCTCGCCGCCGCCGAGCTGGTGGCGGACGAGCTGCTCCTGGCCGAGCTTGTCGGGGCCCGCGGGAGAGCCCTTGAGGTCACGGATCAGTTCGTCGACGCGGGCCTGGAACTTGGTGAAGGACGCGTACTCCACCGCGACTTCGTTGGCGGCCGCGGCAGCGGTCCGAGCCGCGTCGAAGATCCCGGACATCCACGACGACGTGTCCGACGACGATCCGTCCTCGCTCGGTAGCACGCTGACCCTCCCCGTACATCATCAGCAGTCGACGATTCAGGGGTAACTGTAGCTAGCAGCTGTGACAGCGAACATTCCGTCCGCCGACAGGTAGGGGACGGATCCAGCCAACCGTGACACCGAAGGGGCCGCCCGCATCACGATCGGCGGGTGGCCCCCAGGGCTAGGAAGACTCAGTACGCGTCAGTCAGGGCTACGGCCGTCAGGACCGCGTCGCCTTCCGGCGTCGCGTCATCACCACGATGCCCGCGCCGCCCGCGAGGAGCACGGCCGCGCCGATGGCGATCGGGCCGGTGGAGCTGTTGGCGCCGGTTTCGGCGAGGTCGCCGCCGCCGCCGTTCGGGCCGGGGGCCGGCGGGGTGGTGGAGGGGGTCGGGGTGGAGGGGGTCTCCGAGGCCGGCGGGGTGGTCTCGTCGGCCGGGGGCGTGGTTTCGGAGGCGGGCGGGGGCGTTTCCGAGGCCGGCGGGGTGGTCTCCGAGGCGGGCGGCGGGGTCGTGGCCGGCGGGGTGGAGGCCGGGGGCGTCTCCGCGGGGGCGCAGAACTTGGTTCCGCCGTTCCAGGCCGCGATCAGCTTGTCCTTGATGACCGGGCGGTCCGGGCCCTTGGGGAGGTCGCCGTGCTGGAAGCCGTCCTGCGCGTCGAGCTTGCCGTCGAACTTCACGGCGCCGCGGTAGAGGTCGATCTGCGCGTAGCAGCCGGCGTCGGGGACGGAGATGTCGAGCGAGTCGGTCTGGCCGGGCTTGACGGTCACGGTGTCGAAGTCGACGAAGACCTGCTCGCCCGAGGTGGCGAAGGTCGGGCCGTGGGCGATGTAGGAGGCGAGCGAGGCGGTGCAGGTGGAGGCGTCACCGGCGGTGCGGACCTTGATGTGGACCTTGCCGTCGTCGGTGGGCTTCAGGTTCTGGTCGTCGACCTTGACCGAGTCGTAGAAGTTCGAGCCGTCCAGGGAGAACTGGCAGCGGTCGGTCACGGTCTCCGTGCCCGCGCCCGTTCCCGGCTTGTAGTGGCCGCCCGACTTCCAGCCGTCGCCGCCTGGGGTGCCGGTCGCCCAGGAGGTGGGGGCGGAGACGGCACAGAGGACGAGTGCCGCGGCGCCCGTCCCCAGCAGGCGGCGCGCGGTGACACGTCTAGCTATGGACATGCGGATCCCATTCGGAGGTGTGAGGGGTGGCGAGGGTGCCACAGAAACACGTGGCTCATTGGTCACATGCGCCACAGTGTTCCGACATCGTGGATCTTTGGTCAGAACACTGTCAACCTGCGGAGATACAGAGGGAGTTCAAGACTCCATCACAATTTCGTCACATGGGGAATGAACCGCTCCGGACGGCGTTCGAGTTCGCTTTCCCGGCAAGGTGGACAGATACCGATGTGGACAGATACCTGACTGCCTTCGATCGCAGCTCCGAGGGAGACCCGTGACCGACCCGCACCCCGACCTCCCCTCCCCCGACCTCTCCTCCCCCGACCTCTCCTCCCGCGACCCCAACTGGTGGCGCCAGGCCGTCGTCTACCAGGTCTACCCCCGCAGCTTCGCCGACGCCGACGGTGACGGACTGGGGGACATCAAGGGGATCACCGCGCGGCTGAGCCATCTCGCCGCCCTCGGCGTGGACGCCCTGTGGCTCAGCCCGTTCTATCCGTCCGAGCTCGCCGACGGCGGGTACGACGTCGCCGACTACCGGGACGTGGACCCACGGCTGGGTACGCTCGGCGACTTCGACGCGATGGTCGTGGAGGCGCACCGGCTGGGGCTGAAGGTGATCGTCGACCTGGTGCCCAACCACACCTCGCACCAGCACGCGTGGTTCCAGGAGGCCCTCGCCGCCGGGCCCGGATCGGCCGCGCGCGAGCGGTACGTCTTCCGTGACGGCCGGGGCGCGCACGGTGAACTGCCGCCCACCGACTGGCAGTCCGTCTTCGGCGGCAGCGCCTGGCGGCGGGTGCCGGACGGGCAGTGGTACCTGCACCTCTTCGCCCCCGAGCAGCCCGACCTGAACTGGGCGCACGAGGAGGTCCGCGCCGACTTCCGCACCACCCTGCGCTTCTGGTCCGACCGTGGCGTCGACGGCTTCCGGGTCGACGTGGCGCACGCGCTCGCCAAGGACCTGAGCGAGCCGCTGCGCGACCTCGGCGACCTCCCGGGCGTGGCGGAGGAGGCCCTGCGGCACCTGCCGCCGGGCAGCCATCCCTTCTACGACCGTGACGAGGTCCACGAGATCTACCGCGACTGGCGCCGGATCCTCGACTCCTACCGCCCACCGCGTACGGCGGTCGCCGAGGCCTGGGTGCCGGGCGCCCGGCGCGCGCTGTACGCCCGCCCGGACGAGCTCGGCCAGGCCTTCAACTTCGAGTATCTGGAGGCTGGTTGGGACGCGGCCGAACTGCGCCAGGTGATCGTCGACTCGCTCGCCACCGCCCGCGCGGCCGGCGCCTCCGCGACCTGGGTGCTGTCCAACCACGACGTCGTACGGCACACCTCCCGGCTCATGCTCCCGCCGGGCACGGACCAGAACGCCTGGCTGCTGTCCGGCGGCCACGCCCCGGCCGTGGACGAGGAAGCGGGGCTACGGCGGGCCCGCGCCGCCACGCTGCTCATGCTGGCGCTGCCGGGATCGTCGTACGTCTATCAGGGCGAGGAGCTGGGTCTGCCCGAGGTCGCCGATCTGCCCGTGGAGGTGCTTCAGGATCCGATCTGGGAGCAGACGGGGCGGGTGCGCAAGGGGCGCGACGGGTGCCGGGTGCCGCTGCCGTGGACGAGCACGGGGCCGTCGTACGGCTTCGGGGCGGCGGGGGCGTGGCTGCCGCAGCCGGAGAGCTTCGCGGGGTACGCCGTCCAGGCCCAGGACGGGGTGGCGGGCTCGACCCTGGAGTTCTACCGCACGGCCCTGCGGCTGCGCCGGAAGCTGTTGGAGGGGGAGTCCCTGACCTGGGCGGACGGCAGCCCGGACGGCGTTCTGGACTTCAGCCGGCACGACGGCTGGCGGTGTGTGGCCAACCTGTCGGGGACGGCCGTACCGCTGCCGGCGGGTGAAGTGCTGCTGACCAGCCGCCCGTTGGAGGACGGGCGGCTCGGGGCGGACACCACCGTGTGGCTGGCGCCCTGACGCCTACGGCGTGATGGTGGGCGTCGCGGTCGCGGTCGGCGGCGGGGTGAGGACGACCATCGGCTCGCCGGGCTGCGGCGGGGGCGGGGTCATGTCCTCCTTGGGCAGCTTCGGCGGGGTGGTCTGCTGGAAGAGGGCCTGGTCGAAGTTGACCAGGCCGGTCTTCTCCATGACCGTGATGTGGTCCAGCACCGTGTTGTTGGCCTGGTCGGCCAGTTGCCGCACCAGCGAGTTCTTGGTGGTGGAGCGGATCTTCGCGATCGTGTTGAAGATCGAACCGTGCGTCACACGCAGGATGTTGGCGAAGTTGGAGTCGAAGGCGTTGCCGGTCGGCGAGGAGTCGATCTGGTTCACGAAGGCCAGCTGCTGCGGGCTCGCCACGTTCGGCAGGGTGATGTTCAGCATCGGGGCGACCTTCCGGCAGCTGGCGTCCAGTGCCGCGTGTCCGTCGACGAGGTGCTCGGAGGCGGTCTTGACCTCCGGGGCCGTCCCCTTCTTCAGACCGATCTGGCCCAGGGGGTACTCCCACAGCCCGGCCGCGCGCACAGCGACCACGAAGGCACGGTCCTGCTCGGTCAGCGGCCCCCACTGCGTCTGGGCGATCACTCTGTCCTGCGCGTTGGAGACGGTGTCCAGCCCGAGCATCGATGGGTAGGCGAGCGCGCCCAGCGTCAGCGTGAGGGCCCCGCCCACGAAAAGGGTTCCCATCGCGTTCCGTGAAAAGCGCACCTTGCCTCCTGCCCGGTCGGGGGTCCGCCGGCTCGGCGGGTCTGACGGACAGGAGTACGGATGAGAGGGCCGTGGGACTCGATGACTTCGGTAAAAAATCCGCCGACCCGGGCGTCACCACCTGAGTTCCTCTCCCAGACTCAAGAAAATCGGGGACGTTGGGGACTCGGAGAACCCGGGGGAGTCGGGGAGCTCGGGGGAGTCGGGGAGCTCGGGGGAATTGGGGAGCCCGGGGGACTCGGGGAAGAGATGTGTCCGGTGACGAGGGGGGGCGGCGTGGCCGCAGTCGTGGAGTTGACGTACTACCCGGTGAAGGGGTGCGCGGGGATCACGGTCGTGGAGGCGGAGGTCGGGGCCGCGGGCCTGGCGCACGACCGGAGCTTCATGGTCGTGAGCGAGGACGGGGTCTACCGCACCCAGCGTCGGCACCCTCGGCTGGCGCTGATCGCGCCGGAGGTGGAGGAGGACGGCGGGCGGCTGGTGCTGCGGGCGCCGGGGGCGGGCGAGGTGTCCGTGACGGTGGACGTCAGCGGGGCGCGGCGGGACGTGACGCTGTTCGGGAACCCGTTCCGGGGCATCGACCAGGGCGACGAGGTGGCCGCGTGGCTGACGGACGTGCTGGGGGAGCCGAGCCGGCTGGTGCGGGTGCCGCCGGAGCACCACCGGGTCACCGACGGCCGCACCCCCGGCACCTCCGGCTACGCCGACAGCTGTCCGCTGCTCGTCGTCTCCCGTGCCAGCCTCGACCTGCTGAACCTGCGGCTCGGCGAGCAGGGCGCGCCCGCGCTCCCCATGGACCGCTTCCGCCCCAACATCGTCATCGGCGGCTGGGACGAGCCCCACACCGAGGACCGCGCCCTCCACCTCACCCTCGGCGGCGCCGAACTCGGCTACGCCAAGCTCGCCGTGCGCTGCGCGGTCACCGTCGTCGACCAGGAGACCGGCCTGCGGACCGGCCCCGAGCCGCTGCGCACCCTGGCGCGCTACCGGCGCTCGCGCGAGAGCGGCGGTGTCGTCTTCGGCGCGAAGTTCGCGGTCCTGCGGTCCGGCAAGGTGTCGGTGGGCGACGAGGCGGTGGTGGGGGAGTGGGGCACCGCCGAGTTGTGACGGGGCTACGGCCGGCCTCGTGTGACGGGGCTACGGCCGGCCTCGGCGGGGTCAGCGCTACGAGCGAGCGCGTTGAGCCCCGGGAAGCCGTGACGGCGGTTCCCGGGGCGGGAGTTGCGGCCGCCGGGGGAGGCGGCGGGGTGTGGGTCAGCCGAATTGGCCGGGCTGGTAGTCGCCGGCGGGCTGCTGGATGGCGACGTTCATGCGGTTGAAGGCGTTGATGAGGGCGATCGTGGTCACCAGGGCGACGAGCTGGTCCTCGTCGTAGTGCTTGGCGGCCCGCTCCCACACCTCGTCCGGGACACCGCCGGCGCCGTCGGCGATACGGGTGGCCTCTTCCGTCAGTTCCAGCGCGGCGCGTTCGGCGTCGGTGAAGACCGTGGCCTCCCGCCAGGCCGCGACCAGGTGCAGACGCTGGTGGGACTCGCCCGCGGCCACCGCGTCCTTGGTGTGCATGTCCGTGCAGAAGCCGCAGCCGTTGATCTGGCTGGCCCGCAGCTTCACCAACTCCTGGGTCGAGACCGGAAGTTCCGATTCGAGGACCGCCCGGCCCGCGCCCACGAGGTGCTTGACGATCTTGCCGGCGAGCGGGTTGCCGAGGAGGTTCAGGCGAGCTTCCATCGTGGACTCCTGTGTCGTCGTTGCTGTTCGCTACACCCCTTTGACGGAATGGCGGGGGGCCGTTGTGACAGGGGCCGAATGTGGCCTGTGTCACACCAGGCTCCCCGACGTGGCGGAAGCCCAGAGCAGGACGGCTCTCGCCCAGAGCAGGACGGCTCTCGCCCAGAGCAGGGCGGCTCTCGCCCAGAGCAGGACGGCTCTCGCTCCGAGCAGTGATGACGCGAGGGTGACCGCCGAGGGCTCAGGTAACGATCGCCATCTGCCGCGAGGCGCCGTTCAGGCGCCGTCCGCCCGTCTCCGTGCACGTCACGACGTCCTCGACGCGGACGCCGAAGCGGCCGGGGAGGTGGATGCCCGCCCCGACGGCGAAGCACATGCCGGGCAGGAGGGGCAGGTCCTCGGCGTCGGTCAGGTCGGGCGGCTCGTGGGTGGTGACGCCGATGCCGTGCCCGGTGCGGGGGTCGGCGCGGTCGCCGTACCCGGCGTCGGTGATCACCGCGCGGGCCGCCCGGTCGATGTCCCGGCACGGCACGTCGGGACGCACCGCCTCGAACGCCGCCTGCTGGGCGTCCTGGACGACCTCGTGCACCCGGCGCTCCTCGGCGGTGGGCTCGCCCACGTGGACCGTGCGGGCGGTGCGGGAGCCGTAGCCGTCCTGCAGGCCGCCGAAGGCCAGGACGACCATGTCGCCGACGGCGATGGCGCGTTCGCCGGTGCGGTGGTGCGGGTCCGCGCCGTCGGGACCGGAGCCGACCACCGTGAAGTCGACCCGGCTGTGGCCGTGTTCGCGCAGCAGCCGGTCGAGGTCGGCGGCCACGTCCGTCTCACGGCGCCCGGCGAACCGTACGGAGAGGATGTCGTCGTACGTCGCGTCCGCCGCCGCTCCGGCCGCCGCGAGCCGGGCCACCTCGTGCTCGTCCTTGACCACCCGGAGCAACGGCAGCGCGGTGCTCAGCGGCCGGTACGTGGTCAGCGGCAGCGCCTCCTGGAGGCCCAGCAGATGCAGCGCCCAGGTCGAGTCGGAGACGCCGTAGCGGCCGTGCGGGCGGAGCAGGCCCGCGGCCGCCGCGTAGGGATCCTGGCCGTCCTTCCACGCGGAGATCCGCACCGCGCCCGGCGCCTCCTCCGCGTCCGGGCGCTCCGACGCGGGGACGAGCAGCCGGGGCTCGGAGTCGGCGGTCAGGACGAGCAGGGTGAGGTGTTCGGTGGCCGCCGCCGGCCGGTAGCCGCACAGCCACACCAGGTCGGGGCCGGGTGTCGCCAGCAGCCCCGCCAGCCCCACGACGGCCGCCTCCCGGGCGGCGCGGTCCATTCGTACGGCGTGGTCCTGCTCGGTGCAGGCGGGTGGTGTCTCAGTCATCGCTCTCACCCATCAGGCCCGCCCCTCGTCTCGTCCGTGGCGTCGTCCCGGTGCCCTCCCCGCTCCTTCCAGTGAAGGACCGCGAGCGGACCCCCGCATGCCGAGCGCTCCCCGTCACCCGAACGGGTCACTCTCCTGGCGAGGGCCCCCACCCCGCCCGAAGGTCGAAGCGCATCTCCGGCCACATGCACCACACACAGGAACGGGATCCGCGATGACCCAGCAGCCGCACGCCACACCGCCGCACGCCACGCCGCCGCACGCCACGCCGCCGCCGACCCAGGACGACACCCGCCGGACGCCCGGCCGGGAGTCCGGGAGGAGCGAGTACGGCTACGCGCCCACGCCCACCGAGACCGCCTGGGCCGCGGGCGGAGTCGTCTTCGCCGGGGTGCTGATGCTGATGAACGGCGTCCTGGCGATCTTCCAGGGGATCTCCGCGCTCGCCGAGGACGACGTCTGGGCCAGTGTCGGGGACTACGTCTACAAGATCAACCTCACCGGGCGGGGCGTCATCCTGCTCTGCCTGGGCGTGGTCGCCGCCGTCACCGGAGCGGGCATCCTCAAGGGCGCCGACTGGGCCCGGACGACCGGTATCTTCCTGGCCTCGCTGAGCATGGTCGCCCAGTTCCTGTTCCTGCCCTACGAACCGGTCTGGTCGGTGATCATGATCGCCGTCAACTTCTTCGTGATCTGGTCCCTCGCCGTGTACCACCCGGCGGACCGGCGACCCTGACGGCGTACGCCACGACCCCGGCGTTTTCCCCGAAGGGCTGGCGTGGGAATCGTGTGTGATACACGCTGGGGAGTCGTATGGCTACGCTGTGCTGATGGCGGGGGCGGCGACGGGGTACGACGGGGGTGCCATGGGATTCGGCTTCGGGTTCGGGCAGCGGCGCGGGGGACAACTCCCCGTGGAACTCACCAGCTTCGTCGGACGGACCGGCGAACTCGCCGTGGTCCATGACGCGTTGGAACGTTCCAGACTGGTCACCCTGGCCGGTCCGGGCGGGGTCGGCAAGAGCCGGCTGGCGCTGCGGGCGGCCGCCGGACTCGCCGGCCGGTTCGAGGACGGCGTCCGGCTGGTGGAGCTCTCCGCGCTGCACGACCCGGAGTTGATCCCGGCGACCCTCGCGGGCGTGCTGGAGCTGCCCGAGCAGTCCGGGATGACACCGCTGGACGCCGTCGTCGAACACCTGCGGACACGGCGGCTGTTGCTCGTGCTCGACACCTGCGAGCACCTCGTCGACGCGTGCGCGATGCTCTGCGACATCCTGCTGCGCGAGGCCGCCGGGCTCAGCGTCCTCGCCACGAGCAGGCAGCCGCTGGACGTCCCCGGCGAGCGCTGCGTGCCGATCGCCCCGCTGCCGACCGAGGACGCCGTGGACCTGTTCGTCCAGCGCGCCTCGGCCGTGAGCACCGGCTTCACCGCCACCGCCGGCGCGACCGTCACGGACGCCGACCGCGAGCGGACCCGGGCCCTGGTCGAGCGCCTCGACGGCATCCCGCTCGCCCTGGAACTGGCCGCCGTACGGCTGCGCGCGGTGCCCCTCGCCGAGCTCGTCGCCCGTCTCGACCGCCGTTTCGAGGTCCTCACCGGCGGTCGGCGCACCGCTCTCACCCGCCACCAGACCCTGCGGACGGCCATCGACTGGTCCCACGACTTGTGCACACCGCGGGAACGGCTGCTGTGGGCGCGGCTGTCGGTGTTCGCCGGCGCCTTCGACCTGCCGGCGGTGGAGCGGGTCTGCGCGGGCGGCGACCTCGTCGGCGAGCAGGTGGTCGAGGCACTGATCGGCCTGGTGGACAAGTCGGTCGTCCAGCGCATCGGCGAGGACGGCGCCCGCTACCGGCTGCTGGACACGATCCGGGAGTACGGCGCCGAGCGGCTGCCCGGCACGGGCGCCGACGCCACCGCCGTACGAGAGCGGCATTTCGCGTACTACGAGGCGCTCGCCGGGCGGTTCTGGGACGAGTTCCTGAGCCCGGCGCAGGTCGGGCTGCACCGGGCGGTCCGGGACGACGTGGCCGATGTGCGGGCCGCGTTGGAGTACGGCCTGGGGGCCGGGGGCCGGACCACCGCCAAGGCGCTGTGGCTGGCGGCGCGGCTCGGGGCGTACTGGCGGGCCGCGGGCACGCTCTCCGAGGGCCGGTACTGGATCGACAAGGGGCTCGACCGCGTCCCGCAGCCCTGTCCCGAGCGGGCCTGGGGCCTGTTCATGACCGGCGTCTTCGCGGTGTGGACGGGTGACCTCGACACCGCGCTGGAACGCTTTCCGCAGGCCAGGGAGGTGGCGCGGGCCGCCGGGGAGAGCCGGGTGGAGGTGTTCGCGGAGGCCTACGTCGGGGCGCTGTCCGCGCTGTGCGGGGCCGTCGAGGAGGGGCTCGCGCAGCTGGAGAGCGCCCGGCTGCGGATCGTCGCCTCCGGGGACGGGCTCGGCATCGGCGTCGTCCACTACGAGGGCGCCCTGCTGCGGGCCGTCCTCGGTGACACGGACGGGGCGCTCCAGCTGTGCGAGACCGGCCTCGCGTTCCTGGAGGGCACCGGCGAGCGCCAGCTGTACGGTTCCACGCTGACCGTCCAGGGCGTGATCCTCTCGCTCGCCAAGGAGCACGGCAGGAGCGAGGCGTTGTTCCGCCGGGGGCTGGAGGCCGCGAGCGAGGTCGGCGAGGTGCTGGTGGCCGCGCTGGCCTGTATGGGGCTGGCCTGGAACGCGGCCCGTCAGGAGCGTTTCGTACGGGCCTGCTGGCTGCTGGGGTACGCCGAACACGCGCGCCGGCTCGGCGGGGATCCGGTGGCGATGCTGCCCCGGCTGCTGGAGGAACAGGAGGCGGTGCAGAAGCGGGTGCGTGCGGAACTGGGCGCGGAGACCTTCACGCGGTGGCACGAGTGGGGGGCCCGGATGTCCGGCCGCGCGGTCCTGGAGGCCGTCCGCGCCGACCTGGACGAACCCCCCTCCCGCGCCCGCCCGTCCGACACCCGGCTGCCCGGGCCCCGGGCCACGGCGAACGCCCTCACCCGCCGCGAGCGCGAGGTCGCCGCGCTGGTGGCGCAAGGGCTGTCCAACCGGGAGATCGCCGAACGCCTGGTGATCTCCAAGCGCACGGTGGACGCCCACGTGGAGCACATCCTCGCCAAGCTGCGGATCACCTCCCGCACGGAGATCCCGGCGGTGGCGGGGCCGTCGTAGAGCGAAGTGATCGTGGAGCGGGGCCGTCGTAGGTACGGCCCTCCGTACGCGGAGTCCCCGGGTGGCGCTCCCGCTAGGTGTACCGATCTTCGTCGAAGCCCGATGCGTGGGTGGTCGCCGGGCGGCAGGCTGATGGGGTCGCCGGGGCGAGGTCGTGCCGGGCGCCGGCAGTGCTGGTCCAACCCCACGGCTGTCATGGCAAGGCGTCCGTCCCGGCGCCCCGGCGACATCCAGTACGGGACCGTTCCCCTCACGGCCCCGTCGCGGGGCTGCCCTGTCGGTGGGGCAGCCCCGCGACTTGTCCGGGCTACGTGTGACCGAGGCCGCCGCTGCCGAAGGAGCCGCTGGAGCCCGGCAGCCAGCGGTGTCGGTGCTGGTCCTTTCCCGTCCTGCTGCCCTGGTGGTGGAGCTGGTACGGCATGAGCCGCTCCCGCCCCACCGCGGAGGGGATCTCGTCCGGCTCCCGCATCTCCCGGATCTCGTGCACCGCGCCCGTCACGGGCAGCTTCGGCTGCTCGTCCGGGCGGGGGTGCGGAAGTTCCTGGTCGAGGACCCGCATGCCCAGTCGCACGGCCCAGATGAGGGCTCCCGCGATGAACAGACCACCCGCGAAGGCGGCGAGCACGTTGAGTACCTCGCCCGACGTGGCCGCCTGTACAAACATCGCCGTACTCATGGTCCCAGTATGGCCGAAATTCGCCGGGGTGAGTGGCTTGAGTCACATGGTCCTGTGACCGGCGGGCGAAGCGAACGGAAGGACCCCCGGGCGGGGTGCGGGGGCGGGCCGTCTCCACGCCGGCCACGCTGTGTACGTTGGCCGATGGTCGGCGCCACCCGTCGAGGCGCCGGCAACGGCCGAGGGAAACGAGCACATGGCACGCGTCGCCGTCATCACCGCGCCCAACATCGGATACCGCAACACCGGAATGCTGACCGTCGACCTGGCCTTCGAGTCCCTGCGACGGCGCATGGGCCCCGGGATCGACCCGACCTGGTACACCCTGCACACACCGGAGACCGTGCCGCTCAGGGAGTGCGCGCGCGGCACGGACCTCCCCTTCCGGTTCCGTTCGCTGATCGAGCACGTCGACGAGCTCCGCGACCACGACGCGGTCGTCTTCTGGGGCGACTTCCTCCACACCCGGCACTATCTGGCCCAGGACGCCACGAACCGCCTGCTCGACTTCGGCTTCGCCGAGGACCGCGCCGCCGCCCGCGCCCTGCTGAACCGCACCCTGCTGCTGTCGGAGCAGCCGGAGGACCTCCTCCCGCGGACCCTCAGCTACGGCGGGACGATCCTGCACAACACCCAGTCCGACTACGAGGACAAGGAGTTCGGGCCCCTCTTCTCCCGGCTCATGACCCGCAGCCACCGCGTCTGGATGCGTGACCCGGTGTCGGCCGCCAGGATCGCGCAGCTGCGCGGGGACCGTACGAACGAGTACTTCGGCTCGGACGCGGCCCTGCTGTCCCGCCCCGGTGACCTGGACCACCTCCCGACCACCGCCTGGTCCGAGGACCTCCCGGACGGCGGCGCGATCGGCGTCTTCCTCGGCGCCCGCACCCGGATTCCCGCCTGGCTCCCCGACTTCTGCCAGGGCCTCGCCGACCGCTTCGGCGCCCCCCTCGAATGGCTCCCCTGGTTCGACCGCGACATCCCCTCCCCGGTCGCCCACATTCCCACCCGCCCCGGTGACCACACCATCGGCGACCTGGTGAACGTCCTGCCGCGCTACCGCCTGGTCATCACCGACACCTACCACCTCTGCGTCAACGCCTGGGGCGCCGGCACCCCGGTGGTCTGCGTCGGCGACCCCGAGCCGGTCCCGACGACCCAGGACGACTACCTCACCCTGAGCGACGTCAAGAAGCACGTCTTCCACATGTCCTACGACGCCGCCGACTTCTACCTCTCCACCCTCCCCGACACCCCCGCCTCCCTCACCCACCGCACCGACCGCCTCGCCCACCTCGTCGACGGCGACGGAGCCACCGCCATCACCACCCGCATCCGCACCCACGCCGACCACTCGGCCACGGCCTTCACCCGGACCCTCACATCGCTCCTGGACGGGTCGCGCGGCTGACGGATGCCGGTCCTGGTGGGGAGGGGGCTCGGAGAGCTGTGTTCGCCGTGGCAGGTATTCCGGTCGGGCCACTAGAGTTACCGTGCGGGCGACCAGGCCTGTGGCGGGCCGTGTTTCGGCGGTTCGCGGGAAGGTGACATGGGCTCGGGAGAGCAGCCGTACGGCGGCGACCGGCTGGACGACGACCACTATCCGGCGTACACGATGGGGCGGGCGGCCGAGTTGGTCGGTGCGACGCCGGGGTTTCTGCGGGCGCTCGGTGACGCGGGTCTGATCGCCCCGACACGTTCCGGCGGGCGGCACCGCCGGTATTCGCGGCACCAGTTGCGGCTGGCCGCGCGTGCCCGGGAGCTGGTCGGGCAGGGGACGCCGATCGAGGCCGCGTGCCGCATCATCGGTCTGGAGGACCAGCTGGAGGAGATGCTCAGCGACAACGAGGAGCTCCGCCGCCCGTCCGAGGAAAACTGACACCGCCGGAACAGAAAAAAGGGCCGGGCCGGGAAATGGTTCCTGGGTGATTCCCCGGGGCTTTTTGCGGCGCCGTTTTCCTTCAATTCGCATCTTGCTGTTTCGTGCTACGGTCGACGTCGTTGCAGTTGTGGTTGCCATTTTGCTGCCGGGGTTTCCGGGCAGGTGATCATCACAGCGATGAAGGGGGCTCACGAAGTGTGGGTCTCCAGCACTGCCTCAGGAGATATGACATGGCCACCGGTACCGTGAAGTGGTTCAACGCGGAAAAGGGCTTCGGCTTCATCGAGCAGGACGGCGGCGGCGCCGACGTCTTCGCCCACTACTCGAACATCGCCACCCAGGGCTTCCGTGAGCTCCAGGAGGGCCAGAAGGTGACGTTCGACGTCACGCAGGGCCAGAAGGGCCCGCAGGCGGAGAACATCGTTCCCGCGTAACCGTCTGACGGTTTCGACAGGGCCCGCACCTTGGGTGCGGGCCCTGTTCGTTTATCCACATTCTTCTCGGACCCTGGTGAGGCACCATGCGCTGTGTGATCGCCCGTTACCCCTTCGACCTGGTCAAATCCGAGGTCGAGTCACAGATGCAGGGTGTACGGCCGGAACCCCTCAGCGGAGCGTGCGTGGTCATCGGGCGCAAGATCTACCCGGTCAAGCAGGTCGGCGAGGTCATCACCCGCCAGGACCGCCGGGACTTCACCGCCTTCGAGGTCACCAGGGCCCTCACCCGCCTCGGCTTCACCTGTCACGAGACGCCGCCCGAGGCCGCGTCGGCGTAGTGTGCCCCGTCCTGCGGGCGTAGGCGCGCGCGGCACGGGCCCGGTCGCCGCAGCGCGTGGAACACCACTGACGTCGGCCGTGCCGGAGCAGGAAACGGTTGCACGGGGGTGACCCGCAGGCCGTGAGCCGCTCGGCGTCCGGACCGGTCAGCAGATCGGCGGCGTCCGCGGCGAGAATCGCCAGCGCGTGGTCCACGATCTGGGTGACGGGATGGGAGGTCGCCCGGTACAGACCCCGCGCCGAGTCCCAGTACAGCAGGGACGCCGAAGGGGCCTTCGTCAGCGCGTCATTGACCGCCGCGAGTGCCTCCGCCGGCGCCGGCAGCCCCTCCATGTGGCAGCCGAGCAGCGCCCTCACCTGTTCGCGCAGAGCCCGCAACCGGGCCGCGCACATCTCCCTGATCCCGGCGTCCGCCGGAGCGAGGCCGCGGTCTGCCAGCCACTGTCCCGCCGCCGCGGGGCTCCCGAGGTAGTCCAGGAACTGGCCCCCGGGCAGCGCGGGCGCACTGTTGGCGAGATCCAGCGCGAGATACCGCTCGGCGCCCGGCGCGGGCTCGATGGGTGCGTCGGGTGAGGGTGCGGTGGGTGCGTCCGGCGCGGGTGCCATGGATGCGTCCGGCGGGGGTGCCATGAGGGCCTCCGGTGCGGGTCGGGGTGCCTCCAGTGTGGGTCGGGCGAGCGTGTCTTTCGGCGATCCGGTCGCCTTCGGGGCCGCGTAGGGCGCGTCGGCCGGATCCGTCGCCGTCGCCGTCTCGGTCCCGGTCCCGGGCTTGGTCCCACTCACCGTCTCGGTCTCTCTCACGGTTCTCATGGTAGGGCTTGCTCTCATCCGTGAGAACTGTGCTAGTTTTTCTCACGGATAGCCATCAACTCATCCGTGAGGTGAATCTTCCCGTGTCCACGATCCCCGTCCGGGTCCTCGGCGGCCCCACCGCCCTCATCGAGTACGGCGGGCTCCGGCTTCTCACCGACCCGACCTTCGACGCCCCCGGCGACTACCCGCGCCCCGGCGGCCCGACCCTGACCAAGACGGCGCCGTCCCAGGTCGCCCCGGCCGAGCTGGGGCCGATCGACGCGGTGCTGCTCTCCCATGACGAGCACGCCGACAACCTCGACGACTCGGGCCGGGCCCTCCTCGCCGACGTACCCCTCACCCTCACCACGCCCGGCGGCGCCGACCGCCTCGGCGGTACCGCGCGCCCGCTGCCGCCCTGGACCTCGGTGCGTCTGGACCGCCCCGACGGCGGCACGCTGACGGTGACCGGCGCGCCCGCCCTGCACGGGCCCGACGACGTCGAGGGGGTGGAGGAGATCACCGGCGAGGTCATCGGTTTCGTCCTGACCTCCGACGACCTGCCCACGGTCTACGTCAGCGGCGACAACGCCTCGCTCACCTTGGTCGGGGAGATCGCCGAGCGGTTCGGGCCGGTCGACACCGCCGTGCTCTTCGCGGGAGCCCCCCGCTTCCCCGTCCTCTTCGACGGGGCGCCGCTCGTCCTCGACAGCGCCCAGGCCGCCGAGGCCGCCAGGATTCTCGGCGCCCGCCGGGTCGTCGCCGCCCACTGCGACAGCTGGGCCCACTTCACCGAGGGCCGGGAGGAGTTCGCGGCCGCGTTCCGCAAGGCGGGGCTGGACGACCGTATCGAGGTGGACGTGTAGGCGCCGGGCCTGCCGTGCTGGGCCCACCGTGCCGTGCCTACCGTTCGAACTTCCAGGTGATCCGGGTGTCCGTCGCGCTGATCACCGTCACCGGGATGTCGATGGTCGCACCGCCGCGTTTGCGGCCCGTGCAGGTCAGGGTGGCACCGGCGACCGCCTTCAGGCCGGTGGGGCAGGACACGTCCACCTCCGTGCCGACCCAGGGCAGCGGGTGGTACAGGGACTCGGTCCGGCCGGCGACGATCCGGGGGGCGAGGGCCTTGTGGCCGTCCACCATCACGGTGTCGAACCGGTCGAGCCGGGTGGTCGACTCCGTGGTGGAGGCCAGCCGGGTGCCGACACCGCCGAGGACCAGCACGGCGGCCGCGCCGGCCACGACACCGGCGAGGAACCTGCTGTCCGGCATGATCCGCTCCTCGTCCGCAGGGCACCCGGGACACGTGTCGCGTCCGGGGGCGGAAAATACCAGGCGGGCCGCGTGCCTCGGCCGTTCGGCCGATCCCGTGGGCGCCGGCGGCGACCTACCGTGATCCCCATGCGATCCCCTTCCCCACGAGGCCTGGCACGCGGTCTCGCCGTGGGTGCCCTCGTCGGGGCGACCTTGCTGGACCTCGATGTCGTGCGGGACGGGGGCTACTCCCCGTGGGCCACGGTGGCCGTCCTCGCGGCCGGCCTGGCCGCCGTGCTGTGGCCCGCCGGGCGCCGGCCCGCCTGGCTGACCCCGCAGCTGCGCACCGGTGTCCCGGCACTGCTGTCGCTGCTGTTCACGCTGTCCGCGGTCGTGCTGAACCGGGACGCCCCGTTCGGGCTCGGTGAGGCCGTGCTCCTGCTGTGCCTGCTCTTCGTGGCGGTACGGAACTGTCCGCCGCGCTGGGCCGTGCTGTGCGGGGTGCTGGACGGGGGCGCCCTGCTGGCCACGCCCGCCCGGTACTACGGGGGACACTCGGACGAGGTGTACGTCTTCAGCCTCGCGGGTCTGGTCCTGGTCGGGGTGGTCGCCGGGCTGGCGGCCTACCTGCGTGCCCTGGACTACCGCCGTACCGTCGCCGTCGCCGAGACCCGGCGGGAGGAGCGGCTGGCGATCGCCGCCGACCTGCACGACTTCGTCGCCCACCACGTCACCGGGATCCTGGTGCAGACGCAGATGGCCCGCATGATGGCGGCGGGACAGGCCCCCCACACCTCTCAGACCGCGCCCGCCCCCACCCCCACGCAGGAACTCGACCCCGTCCTGGCCGGCATCGAACGCGCCGCCACCGAGGCCCTGGCCTCCATGCGCCGCACGGTCGGCGTCCTGCGCGACACCGGCCCCGGCCCCGACACCGAGGCGGCCGACCGGCGTCCCGTCGGCGACCTGGCCGCCCTCACCGAACTGACCGAGGGATTCGCGAGCCCGGGGCAGCAGGTCACGCTGCGCCGCGATCCCGCCGTGACGGACGACCTGCCGCACGAGGTGCAGGCCGCCGCCTTCCGGGTCGTCCAGGAGGCGCTGACGAACGTACGGCGGCACGCGGCCGACGCCACCGAGATCGTCGTAGCCCTGCGGTGTGACGGGAACCGCCTGGAGGTGACGGTGTCCGACGACGGGCGCGGCGGCACCCAGCTCCCGGCCGCCGCGCACGGCGGCGGCTTCGGCCTCGTCGGTCTGACGGAACGCGTCACCGCGCTGGGCGGCCGCCTGCACACGGGGCCCCGGGCCGAACACGGGTGGGAGGTACGGGCGGTGTTCCCGACGCCGTAGACATCCCGGACCGCGGCCGTGCCCCGCGCCTACCATGACGGCATGACGGTCGACCTCTTCGCGGGCATTCCGGTCAACGACTACCGGGCGGCCCTCACCTGGTACGAGCGCCTCCTCGGCGCCCCGCCGGTCTTCTTCCCGAACGACAAGGAAGCGGTGTGGGAACTGGCGGAACACCGGTACGTCTACATCGAGCACCGGCCCGGTCACGGCGGCCACGCCCTGCAGACGCTCTTCGTCGACGACCTGGACGCGCGGATCGCCGCCATCGGCGAGCGGGGGCTGACACCGACCCGGCGGGAGACGTACGCGAACGGCGTCCGCAAGGTCACGTACCACGACCCCGACGGCAACGAGATCGGCTTCGGCGGCGGCCCCGCCTGACGGAAAGGCAACCCCCATGCTGATCGAGCACCGCGGACAGGCACCCGCCGTCCCGGACTCCGCCTATGTCGCTCCCTCCGCCACCCTGTGCGGTGCCGTCGCCCTCGGTGAGGGCGCGCGCGTGCTCCACGGGGCAGTGCTGACGGCCGAGGACGGGGAGGTCCGGGTCGGGGAGAACACGGTCGTCATGGAGCACGCCCTGGTGCGCGGACGCGCGGGACATCCCGCGGTCATCGGCGACGCGGTCATGGTCGGCCCGCACGCCCACGTCAACGGGGCGAGGGTCGAGAGCGAGGCCTTCGTCGCCACCGGTGCCTCCCTGTTCCCCGGCGCGGTCGTCGGCACGGGCGCCGAAGTCCGGATCAACGCCGTCGTCCAGGTCAACTCGCGCCTCGCCCCCGGCGCCGTCGTACCCATCTCCTGGATCGCGGTCGGTGACCCGGCCCGGCTCTTCTCCCCCGACCGCCACGACGAGATCTGGGCCGTGCAAAGGGAGTTGGACTTCCCCGGGACGGTCTACGGGGTTTCCCGCGGTACGCCGATGCGCGAGATCATGGCACGCCAGAGCGAGTTCTTCGGCGCGCACCGTGACGACATCGTCCTGGGGGACCTCCGCCG
Organism: Streptomyces lincolnensis; assembly: GCF_021173675.1. Lineage (GTDB taxonomy): Bacteria > Actinomycetota > Actinomycetes > Streptomycetales > Streptomycetaceae > Streptomyces > Streptomyces lincolnensis_B. The sequence continues at coordinate 435,397 of NZ_JAIHON010000006.1, forward strand.
CAGGTGAGCCGGGGCAGGGGCGTCCTTGGCGTTGCTGTTGCTATCTCGTTAACAAGAACCCTTGACGCTGAACGCGCTTACCGCGTTGGCTTTCACCACCTGGTTGCCAGGTTGCTCTGTTGCCCCGGAAGGCACCTGTTGTGAACGTTTTCCCCCCGCTCAGCTCGGCCGCGCGACGTCTCCCCCACATCGTCGCCGTCTCCCTGTCGACGCTGTTGCTCACCTCGTGCGGCGTCATCGAGGGTGTCGGCGACAGCAGCAGTTCCGCCAGCCCCAAGAAGGGCGACGACATCACGGTCGGTCTGCTCCTGCCCGACCGGGAGACCGGTCGCTTCGAGAGATTCGACTACCCGCTCATCAAGAAGCGCGTCGAGGCCCTGACGAACAACAAGGGCAAGGTCCGTTACGCCAACGCCGGTGCCAGCGCCAAGAAGCAGAGCACGCAGTTCGAGCAGATGATCGCCGCGAAGGTGGACGTGATCCTGGTGGACGCGGTCGACGCCAAGGCGATCGCGAAGGACGTCCAGAAGGCGAAGGACGCGTCCATACCCGTCATCGCCTACGACCGTCTCGCCCAGGGCCCGATCGACGCCTATGTCTCCCACGACAACGAGCTGGTGGGTCAGGTGCAGGGCCGCGCGATCGTCGGCGCCCTCGGCGACAAGGCCAAGACCAGCAAGATCGTCATGATGAACGGCTCGGTCGCCGACCCCAACACGGCCCTGTTCAAGCAGGGCGCGCTCAGCGAGCTGAACGGCAACGTCATCATCGCCAAGCAGTACGACACCCGGGAGTGGCTGCCCCAGGTCGCCAAGGCCAACATGGAGAAGGCGATCAAGGCGATCGGGCTCAGCAACATCGCCGCCGTCTACTCGGCGAACGACGGCATGGCGGGGGCCGTCATCGAGGCGCTCAAGGAGGCGGGGGCCTCCAAGATCCCGCCGGTGACCGGGCAGGACGCGGACCTGGCAGCGCTCCAGCGGATCGTCTCCGGCGAGCAGTACATGACGGTGTACAAGTCGTTCCTGCTGGAGGCGGACAACGCCGCCGAACTGGCCGTCGCCAAGGTCCAGGACCACGGGATCGAGTTCGACGCGCTGACCCCGGACACCATCGACAGCCCGACGCAGCAGGACATCCCCGCCAGCCTGGTGCCGGTGGTCGCCGTCAGGCAGGACAACATCAAGGAGACGGTGATCCAGGACGGCGTCTACACCGTCAAGGAGATCTGCACCCCCGAGTACGCGGCGGACTGCGCGGCCATCGGGCTGAAGTAGGGCGCTCCGGCAGGGAATTCGGGCCCCGCGGCTGTCGCGTCAGTGGCCCAGTCCCGCGCCCCCGTCCACCGGGAGCACCGCTCCCCGCACGTATCCGGCCCCCGCGAGGAACGCCACCGCCTCGGCGACCTCGTCGGGGTGGGCGGCGCGGCCGGCCGGGGCGTGCCGGAGGAGCTCGGACCGCTGGCGGGGGGTGAGGGCGCGGGCCATGTCGGTGTCGGTCAGGCCCGGTGCCACGACGTTGCAGGTGATGTCACGGGGGCCGAACTCCCGGGTGAGGGAGCGGGCCAGGCCCGTCAGCCCGGCCTTCGCGGCGGCGTAGTTGCTCTGCCCGGAGGCGCCGTGCAGGGCGGCCGTGGAGGAGACCAGCACGATACGGCCGTGGCCGCGGTCGAGCATCGCGGGCACCGCGCGCCGGGCGACCCGGAAGGCGCCCGTGAGGTTGGTGTCGACGACCGAGGTGAAGTCCTCCTCGCTCATCAGCGGCAGCAACCGGTCCTGCGTGACGCCCGCGTTGGCGACCAGCACGGTGACCGGCCCGTGGGCCGCCTCGGCCTCCTTGAACGCCCGGTCCACCTGCTGACTGTCCGTCACATCACAGCGTACGGCGAGGAATCCGGCGTCGGCGGGCGGTTCAGCGCCCCGGTGGGTCACCGTGACCCGGTCGCCCGCCCTCGCGAAGCGGCGGGCCGTGGCCAGCCCGATCCCCCGGTTCCCGCCGGTCACGAGCACCGAGCGGGGTGTCGTCGGCGGCGTCCGGTCCATGGTCGACTCCCTTGTCGCTGTCCGGGTTTCGGGTGCGCAGGCCCACGACACACACCGCGAACCCGACGAGGGCGAGGACGGCGGTCCAGAACGTGGCCGCGTACATCGCGTCGAGGAAGGCGCGGTCGGCGGTGGCCGCCAGGTCCGGCAGGCGCAGCGAGTCGGCCAGGGCGCGGGCCGACTCCGCCGAGGTGCGGGCCCGTTCCTCGGCGTCGGGCTGCAGGGATCCGGGGACGGGGGCGTCCGCCATGCGGCCGCGGTAGACCCCGGAGAGGATCGAACCGGCCATCGCCACGCCCAGCGTTCCGCCCACCTGCCGGGTGACGCTGTTGACGGCCGAACCGGCGCCCGCGAGATGCGGGGGCACCGCGCGCATCATCGCCGCCGTGACCGGGGTGCCGACCAGGCCCATGCCGAAGCCCTGGATCCACAGCAGGGCGGCGATGAGCACGAGAGGGGTGCCGGCGTCGAACCACAGGTAGCCGAGGTAGGTGGCCGCCGTGGCCAGCACGCCGGCGGCGACCGTCCACCGGGCCGTCAGGAGCCTGCTCGTGGCCGGGGACAGCTGACTGCCCAGGACGATGCCGACCGCGGCGGCGATCATCACCGTTCCGGCGTCGGCGGGGGAGAGACCGCGCGGGCCCTGGAGGTAGAAGGCCGCGTAGAACAGGTGGCCGGCCAGCGCCATGAACGCGATCAGCAGCACCACGCTGCCCGCCGCGAACCCCGGTTGCCGGAACAGGCGCAGGTCCAGGCTGGGGGTGGGGGATCTGCGCTGGCCCGCCACGAAGGCGGTGAGGAGGGCGGCGCCGAGCGTGAGCGGGAGCAGGACGTGGGGGCCGTACCAGGGCTTTCCGCCGCCGAGTTCGATGATGCCGTAGACCACCGCGCCGAGGCCGAGTACGGAGAGGGTGAGGCCGGGGAGGTCCAGGACGCGGCGGTGCGAGGGGGGCAGCCGGGGGACGACGGCCAGGACGCCGGCCAGGCACAGGGCGACGATCGGCACGTTCACCAGGAACACCGAGCCCCACCAGAAGTGGCTGAGCAGGGCGCCGCCCGCGACGGGGCCGATCGCCACGCCGAGTCCGCTGGAGGAGCTCCAGATGGCTATCGCCCGGGTGCGTTTGTCCTCCGGGGTGCTCTGGACGATGACCGTCAGCGTGGCCGGCATCAGCAGGGCGCTGCCCGCGCCCATGAACGCCCTCGCCGTCACCAGGGCGGGCGGGTTCGGGGCGAACGCGGCCACGGCGGAGGCCGCGCCGAAGAGGGCGAGGCCTGCCAGGAGGGTGGTGCGGGGGCCGTAGCGGTCGGCTAGGGCGCCGCCCGCGAAGAGGGTGCCGGCGAAGACCAGGGTGTAGGCGCTGGAGATCCATTCCAGGTCGGTGGGGGTCGCGCCCAGGCCTTCGGCCGGATCGGCGAGGGTGGTGACGGCGACGTTCAGGATCGAGGTGTCCAGCCAGATCAGCATCTGGGCGGAGACGATGACGAGGAGGGTGGGCCAGGTTCGGGTCGCGTTCATGGTGCGGCTCCGTCGGGGCCGGGGTGGGGGTGGGGACGCTCACCGGCGCCGGCGGGGTGCCGCGCCTTTCTTTGGGCCGGGCGCCGCCCTGGCGGCACGATTGCCCGCAGCTGGGCGGGACGAGGTGCCCGCAGGTGAGGGCGTGGCTCATTCCTTGCCCAGCCCTTCCCGCCAGCTCGGGCGCGCCGGTTTCCAGCCCAGTTCCGTGCGGGCCCTCGCGTTGGACGCGCCGTGGGCCGTGGTGAGTTGGTGGGTGGGGTACCAGCCGAGGAGGCGGGGGGCCAGGGCGGCCGGGATGCGGCGTGGGGGTGGGGCGCCGAGGGTGTGGGCGTAGTGGGGGAGCCAGTGGGCGGCGGGGGCGGGGTCGTCGTCGGTGATGTGGAGGATGCCCGTGGCGGTGGACTCCACGGCCGTCACCGCCGCGCCCACGGCGTCCTCGACGTGCAGGAACGAGGTGATGCCGGTGCCGTCGCCGGGGAGGGGCAGGCGTCCGGCCAGGACCCGCCCGGCCGTCGAGCCGGTACGGGCGTACGCCGTGCCGGGGCCGTACAGGGTGCCGTAGCGCAGGACCAGGCCGCCGTCGGTGGCCGTCACCTGGCGTTCCAGGTCGGCCACCGCGCCCACCGTGGCGGCCCAGCCGGGGTCCGGGGCGTCGACGTACAGCGGCGCGTCCTCGTCGAGGACGGGGGTGGCCGCCGGTGCGCCGGCGAAGGCGATGGACTGGGCGACCAGGCGCCGCGCCCCGGCCGCGCGGGCGGCGGCGACGAGGTTGGCGGTGCCCTCGGTGCGCAGGCGTGCCGTCTGTGCGAAGGCCCCGGCGGGGTCGTCGCGCAGGAGGCGCAGCGCCGACATCTGGTGGACCACGACCTCGGGGCGGGCGGCCGACACCGCCGACAGCAGCGCCTGGCGGTCCAGGGCGTCGGCCACGACGACCGCGTCCGGGTCGGCGGGGCCGGCGGTGTCCCGGACCAGCGCGGTCACCTCGTGTCCCCGTGCCCGCAGTGCTGCCACCAGCGGGCGTCCGATCACGCCGGTGGCTCCGGCGACGAGTACGCGCATGGTCAGGCCTCCCCGTCCGTCGCGACCCGCAGGAGCAGGCGGCAGGCCGGGTCGCCGTCGCGCAGACAGGCGGCGGCCCGGTTCTCCGTGAGGCGGACGCCCAGGCCCTCGGACCAGCCGGCGTGGATGTCGGTGCAGGGGCAGCGGTAGCCGTCCAGGGAGCCGGCCATGCGGACCATGGTGACGGCGAAGTTCCGGCGGAGGGTGAGGACGACGAGGTCGTCGGCCTCGACCTCGGTGGAGGCGTTGCGCAGTTCGCCGGGGAACATGCGCTCGCCGCAGTCGTCGTAGCGGCGGCGGAGCTCGTCCAGGTCCTTGCGGGGGTCGCCGGTGCCGGGCAGGGGGCCGGAGAGGCGGGCGACGCGTCGGCCGACGTGGAGGGCGATCTTGCGCAGGGCCTCGGCGTTGATCTCGTTCGCGACGGACTGCCCGAAGCGGGCGGCCACGCCCTGGTACCAGTGGGCGTCGTGCTGCCACCACAGGCGGTAGGCCTCGACGGTCTTCGCCCGCTCGCCGCCGCTCATGACCGCTCCTCGACCAGGAGGGCGGCGAAGCGGTCCCGCATCACCCGCTTGAGCACCTTGCCGGTGGCGCCCTTGGCCACGTCGTCGGGCGCCATGGGCAGGGCGCGGGCGACCGGGGGGAAGCCGGCGCCGGCCAGGACCGTGTTGACGCGGTCGGTCCAGGACGCCCCCGCGACCTCCACCGGCCCGGCGCTGTCGGTGAGTTGGAGCAGGACGTACGCCTGCGCCACCCCGTCGCCGTCCCAGTCCGCGCGGACCCCGTCGGGGGCGACCGCGACGACCGTGCAGTCCGTGAGCTCGGGCAGCTCGCGCAAAAGCAGCTCCTCGGTGCGCGTGCTGAAGAGGATGCCGTCGGGGGTGCGGATGGCGTCCGGGGCCCGGTCGAGGTGGTAGAAGTTGCCGTCCTCGTCCTGGTGGGCCAGGTCGCCGGTGAGCCAGTAGCCGCCCAGGCGCATCCGGTTCCAGGTCAGGGAGTCGTTCCAGTAACCCGGCGTCAGGGTCGGTGACTTCAGGCCCAGGCGGCCGATCCGGCCGGGCGGCAGCGGGGTGCCGTCCTCGGCGAGCACGGCGGCCTCGGCGAAGCCGATCGGCCGGCCGACGCAGCGGGAGTAGGCGGAGGTGTCCTTGGTGTGCCGGTTGTGGAAGACGGAGTAGCCGGCCTCGGAGGAGCCGAGCCCGTCGACGAACACCGAGCCCTCGACGCGGGTCCGGCGCAGGTCGGCGCCGATCTCGATGTGGTTGCCGTGCCGGACCAGGGCCCGGATGTGCGCCTCGTGGGCCGCGTCGCCGGTGTTGAACCACGCCTGCACACTGGAGAGGTCGCGGGCGGTCAGGTCCTCGGCGGCCATCTCGCCGAACGTGCCGGAGAAGGCGAGCACGGTCGTCGCCCGGAATTCCTCGACGGCGTCCAGGACATCGGTGCCGCGCCGGCTGGAGAGCAGCTTGATGTCGGTGCGCAGCAGCAGGCAGTACAGCAGTGTCGCCACCATCGCGTTGTGCGCGCCGGGCAGCGCCACCAGGGTGCGTGCCATGTCGGTGCCGGTGGAGTAGCGCAGCCGGTGCAACTGCGCGTACATCAGCGTCCGGTGGGTGTGCGGCACCCCCTTGGGCATGCCGGTGGTGCCGGAGGAGTGGGAGATCAGCACCGGGTCGCTGGGGTCGTGGCGGTAGGGGTACGACGGCGGCAGCGCCGCGCGGTGCTCCGGGCGGATGTCGGCGGCGGTGACGTGGAAGCCGAGTTCGGACCCGGGGCCCGCGAGCACCTCGTGGTGCTCCCGGTCGGTGAAGGCGCCGACCGCGCCCTGCCGGCGTACGTACTCCCGGGCGGTCTCGGGCGGGAGGTGGCCGTTGACGAACGACGGGATCGCGCCGAGGTGGGTCAGCGCGAGGAAGTTCAGCGCGAACTCGGTGCTGGAGTGGGAGTGGATCGCGACCGGGTCGCGGGGGCGCACGCCGTGGGCCGCGTACCAGCCCGCGTAGGTCTCGACGGCCTCGGTGAGCGCGCCGAGGGTCAGGGTCGCGGGGTGGTCGCCGTCGGGGGCCCGCCAGGTGCCGTCGGTGTGCAGGACCACCTCGTCGCGGGGGCGGTCGTAGGCCGTGAGGCGGTGCAGGACGTTGCCGGCGCCGAGTTCGGGGTCGGAGCAGATGCGGGCCCGCTCCTGCCTACTGATGCGCATGGGTCTCCGTCATGTCTTGGGTCGAGGGCTCGTTCCGGTGGGCGGCGGCCAGGTCGAAGAGGTGCTGGATGCTGCCGGGGGGCGCGGGTGGGGCGGGGGTGTGCGGTAGGGGGGTGCCGGTGCGGCCGAGCAGCAGGGCCGCCGACCGTCCCGACCCCGCGGGCAGCACCGGGACCGGCAGGCCGCCGTCGGTGGCGAGGTCGCGGTACACGGCGGCCAGCCGCTCGCCGCCGCCCAGCTCCACTCCCACCGCCAGCACGTGCTCCACCTCCGGGTCCTCCAGCAACAGGTCGGCCATGTCGAGGAGTTCGGCCGCCGCGTCGCGGAGGGTGGAGAGGCTGAGCGTCTGGGCGGTGATGCCGAACTCGCGGCTCAGGTGTCCCAGTACGGAGTTGGCGGTGGCCTGCATGAACAGCAGCGGGTTGTGGACCCGTCCGGAGACCATGCGGCGGCTGGCCAGGTCGGCGGTGGTGGTGTCGCCGGTCAGGGCGGCCAGCACCACGGCGGTGCGGGAGCCGTCGCGGGGCCGTGCGGTCAGGCAGCGCGCGGCGACCTCGAAGACCAGCGGGCTGAAGGCCGACTCGACGAAGCCGGGGAGCCGGGGCAGCGGGATGTCGTCGTCCCGGCCGGTGCCGTGGGTCGCGGTGGCGGCGGCGAGGACGGCCAGGGGCGCGCGCGGTGCGGTCCGTTCGCCCGTCGTCATGGCCGCTCCAGGACGAGTGCGGTGTTGGCGCCCCCGAAGGCGGCGTTGATGGTGAGGGCCCGGCGCAGGTCGGCCCGGCGGGGCCGGTTGGGGACGTAGTCGAGGTCGCACTCCGGGTCGGGGTGGTCGTAGCCGGCGGTCGGCGGCAGGACGCCGTCCATCAGGGCCAGCGTCGTGATGACGAACTCCACGACCCCCGCCGCCTCCAGGAGGTGGCCGGTGGTGCTCTTGGTGGAGCTGACCGGGATCTCCTCCGCCCGCCTCGGGAAGGCGGCCCGCAGACCGCGGGTCTCGGCGCCGTCGTTGTACTTCGTGCCGGTGCCGTGCGCGTTGACGTAGCCGACGGCGTCCCCGTCGGGGTCGCCCGCCAGCCGCAGCGCCTGCCGTGCCGCCCGGGTCAGGCCGACGCCCTCGGGGTGCGGCTGGGCGATGTGGTGGGCGTCGGTGGCCGCGCCCCAGCCCGTCACCGCCACCAGCGGCCGGACCCCGCGGCGCCGGGCGTGCCCCGCGGACTCCAGCACCACGGCCGCCACGCCGTCGCCCAGCAGCAGCCCCGTGCGGTGCGCGCTGAACGGCCGCACCCGCCCGTCCCGCGACAGCGCCCGCCCCGAGTCGAACTTGCCGAACGTCTCCTCCTCCACGAGGTAGCCGCCCGCGCACACCGCCAGCTCCGTCCGGCCGGACGCGATCAGCCGGCAGCCGTGGATGATCGCGGCGGCGGACGCGACACAGGCGTTGGTGAAGGCGAGGCGGGGGCCGGTCGACTTCAGCCGCTCGGCGAGGAGTTCGGCGAGATGCGCGGGTACGGCGTCGGCGGCGCGGTGGGTGTCGGGGGCGGGGTGGGTGTCACCGGGCCGGGCGTCCGGGGCGTCCCCGCCGGGACCGGCGCTCCGCCAGTACCGGGTCACGCTCGTGCAGTCCCCGGCCACCCCCAGCAGGACCGCCGCCTCGGTGCCCGGGCCCAGCCCTGCCATGTCGAGGGCCTCGGTGCCGCACTGGGCGAGCGCGTGCCGCAGGGCCCAGTCCTCGACCGCGTCCGGGCCGTCCGGGGCTGCGGCCGCCATCGGGGTGCGGTACGGGCCGGTGTCGAAGCGGGTGGTGGGGGCGAAGGCGGGGACGCCGGAGAAGACCCCGCGCCGGAGCGGCTCGGCCCCCGTCCCGAACGCGGTACGGACACCGAACCCGGTGACCAGGACGTCGGGGCTCATCGCGCCGCCTCCTCCTGGACCCCGCGCAGGTACGCGGTCAGCCGGCGCAGCGAGGTGAGGCCCGCGATGTCCTCGTCGGAGGGCTCGACGATCAGGCCGTGCCGCTCCTCCAGGACGTGCAGCAGCCACACCAACCCCAGGGAGTCCAGGACGAGTTCGGCGTCCTCGTCGAGGTCCTCGGGGACCCCGGGGAAGACCTTGCGGTCGGACAGCAGGGCGCGGACGGTGTCGGTGGTGATGAGGGGGGTGGCCTGGGTGCTCATGCCTTGGCACCGCGCCGGACGACCTCGGTGACCAGCCCGCCGAGGGTCAGCGAGGCCAGGGGCTCGATGTCGGTGTCGGGGATCTCGACGCCGAACCGGGTCTCCAGCCGCAGGGTGAGTTCGATGAGGCTGAGGGAGTCCACCTCCAGACCGCCGACGGTGACGGGGCTGTCGTCGGTGATGCCGTCGCGGTCGGTGAGGATGTTCATCTCGTCGACGACCGAGGTCAGGACGAACTCGCGGATCTCGTCTTCCAGCGAAGTCGAGGTGCTCATGGTCAGGACACTCCCGTTGCAGAGTCGTGGGACAGATGGGCCGCCTGGAGGGCCGCCGCCTGGCGCAGCAGCTTCCCGTTGGAGGTGCGGGGCAGACTCCGGAGCAGCCGGATCACGCGGGGCAGCTTGTAGTCGGCCAGCCGCTCCCGGCACCAGCGCAGCAACTCCTCCGCGCCCGGGCTCTCGACACCGGCGGTGAGCGCGACGTACGCCTCGGTGACGCCGTCGTGGACCAGCACCGCCTGCTCCACCGCCGGGTGCCGGCGCAGCACCTGTTCGACCTCGGTGAGGTCGACCTTCAGGCCGCCGACGACGACCAGGGAGTCGGCGCGGCCGTGCAGGCGTACGGCTCCGTCGGCGTCGACGGTGGCGCGGTCCCGGGTGTGCAGCCAGCCGTCCGTGTACTGGGTGCCGCCCGAGTCGAAGAGGTACGGCGACTCGTCGAGGGCGACGTCGAGTTCGCCGTGGTGGACGCGCAGGACGACCCCGGGGGCGGCCCGTCCGACGGAGGGCCGCAGGGCGCCGCCGACGTCCATGGCGACCACTCCGGACTCGGTGGTGCCGTAGGACTCGCCGACCGGGACGCCGTAGCGCTCGGTGAAGCGGGCGGCGGTCTCCGGGGGCATCAGCTCGCCGCCGGACACGGCGAGGCGGAGGTCGGGCAGGGCGGGCGGGTCGAGGGCGGAGGCGAGCAGGTCGTAGTGCATGGGCACCCCGAACAGGGCGGTGACCCGGTGTTCCACGGCGGTCCGCAGGATGTCGCGGGCGGTGACGCGGGGGGCGAAGACGACGGAGACGCCGGTGGCGAGGGCGTGCAGCAGGCCGCCGATCAGGCCGAAGCTGTGCGCGGTGGAGCTGAGCAGCAGCACCCGGTCGCCCGCGCCCGGCATCCCGGGCACCGCGGCGAACCGGTCCACCTCGGCGGCGAGCGAGCCGACGGTCCGGCCGATCACCTTCGGGCGCCCGGTGGAGCCGGAGCTGAACTGCACCAGCCGGTGCCCGGTGGCGGCCGGGCGCCCGGTCCTGCGGACCTCGGTGGCGACCTCGTACTCGGGCCGGAAACCGAAGGCCGCCCGGACGTTGGTCCCGGCGCCGACCATGAACCGGGGCCGGCAGGTGGCGCACAGGGCCTTCACCTCGGCCGGTTTCAGCCGGAAGTCGAACAGCAGCACCTGCGCGCCGAGCCGCCAGAGCGCGAGCAGCACCTCGACCTGGGTGAAGCTGGGCGGGGTGCGCAGGCCCACCGTGCTGCCGGGGCCGATGCCGTACCCGGCGAACACGGCGGCCTGTCCGGCCACCCGCTCCCGTAACTCGCCCCGGGTGACGGTCTCCTGGCGGTGTGTCAGATACGGCAGGCGGTCGTCCCGCGCGTCGAACCACCGCTGGACGAGCGAGGCCAGATCGTCCTCCATCAGACCTCCTTGCAGAACTCGCCGATGGGCAGGCCCACATGGCGTTTGTCCGCGGCGAGGTAGCCGAGCAGCTCGTCGCCCGTCTGGAGTTCGGTGACGTTGAGGACCTTGCCGCCGGGGCCGAGCACCCGGACGTGCCAGTCGTCCTGCACGGTCAGGCTGACCAGCCGCCCGTCCTCGGCGTGGGTGCGGATCTCCAGCAGCGGCCGGGACTCCAGCTTGGCCCGCCCGACCACCACCCGCCGGGTGCGCCCGTCGGCGCCGACCGCGAGCAGGGGCATGCCGGAGCCCACCTCGCTGAGGTAGTGGGTGCGGTTGTCGGGGCCGAGCGTGTACGAGTGCAGGGCACCGGCGTTGACGCGGAACGGCCTGGTCGGCATGTACGGCAGGGGGTGGGTCTCGGAGCAGCACAGCACGAACCCGGAGGAGTAGGAGCCGACGAGGATGCCCTCGTCCTCCTCGAAGTGGGAGCAGGTGTCCACGCAGACCCGGTCGCCCAGCCCGACGTGCCGGATGCTCTCCACCGTCAGCGTGGACAGGGCGAGTTGGGGCGTCGTGGCCTCCAGCAGGCGGGCCAGCGCGAACACCTCGTCGGCGTTGCGCGGGCCGTAGAGGATGCCGTCCGAGCCGCGTTCCAGCACGTCGAAGACGATCGCCGCCTCCTCCAGGCTCTCCACGACGGTCACCAGCTTGCCCTCGGCCGGTTCGGCCGCCGCGAGCACGATCTCCAGCGGGATCTTGGTCGGGTCGGCGAAGTGGATCACGGTGTACGGCAGCGCGAGGGCGCCCGCGCAGGAGAGCTGGAGGGTGCGGTCGTCCCGTACGTCGATGTGGCCGGCGACGGGGGTGCCGGGGGTGTTGGTGGGGGCGCGGTGGTGGGCGGCGAGGGTGTCGAGGTCGTCCTGGGTGGTGAAGGTGTGCAGGAGGACGTCGGGGGCGGGGTTGGGGGCCTTGGCCTGGGGGGAGTCCTTGGCCTCCTTCTTCGGGGCGGGGGCTGGCGCTGGTCCCGGTGTCGACGCCGGACCCCCGGCCACCAGCACCCGCGTGATCGTCGGCGGCAGCGTCCCCAGCAGGTCCGCGTCCGCGGAGACCACCCCGGCCATCCGGGTGTGGACGGCCGCGTCGACCACCGACTGGAGCTGGGGGCGGGGAACTTCACGGAGATCGATCCACGCGAACCTCATGCGACACCTGCCACGATCGTCGTCGAGTAGGGGGAGCCGACTGCGTCGTCGGTCATGCTCATGTCACCAGAAGAGTCTGTCGGTGGCCCGTGCACCACCGCCGCCAGCCGGGACACCAGCGCCGCGGGGGAGGGCGCCGAGAAGATCCGGCGGCCGACGGCCAGTCCGCGGCAGCCGGAGGCCATCACCGCCGTGCCGTACTCGACGAGGTCGGAGCCGTCGGGCGGGCCGCCGGCCGCGAGGACGGGGATGGGGCTGTGGGCGACCACCTCGGCCATCCGGTCCAGCGGCAGGGCGACGGAGGTCTTCACCATGTCGGCGCCCAGGTCCGCGGCCACGTTGACCAGGTGCGAGAGGAGGACGGGATCGCGCGGGTTGTCGACGCGCGGGCCGCGCGGATAGACCATCGCGATCAGCGGCATCCCCCAGGTGTCGCAGGAACGGGCCACCGCCCCGAGGTCGGCGAGCTGCTGCCGTTCGGTGTCCGAGCCGAGGTTCACATGGACGCTGACCGCGTCCGCGCCGAGGGCGAGGGCCTCCTCGACGTCACCGACCAGCACCTTGGCGTCGGCGTCGGCGGAGCACGCCGTACTGGCGCTCAGGTGCACCACCAGCGCGCAGCCCTTCAGGATCTCCGGGGCCAGGGCGCGGGCGCGGCCCTTGTGGACGATGATCCCGTCGGCGCCCCCGGTCACCAGGGCGCGCAGCAGGTCCTCCCACCGTCCCGGCGGGGTGACCGGGCCGTCCGACACGGTGTGGTCGAGGGGGACGAACAGATGCCGGCCGTCCCCCGCCAGCGAAAGCCTTCGTGAACGTAATAACTTGCCGGTTCTCAGCACCGTCAATGCGCCTTCCCAGCCGAAAAACGATGGTCGTAGAACTTTCAAGTGAGGGCGCGCATCAGCATTCTGGGGTTATTTGTTGCTTGGCAAGGTGGCATCGTCGGGAAATTTTTATGCGTCGCGCCACATGAATATTGACAGCGCTTCGACAGGAACAACCGCCTTGACTCCGGCGGGGATTGAGGGCGGAACAATGGACGCCGTCCCCGTATGCCATCCCGAATTATGACGTGGCCGAAAGTGGGTTCCCCCATGCCCGATTCACCGCCGAAAACCCTCCCCGAGAGCGTCGGCCCGATATCCGGCGGCTTATCGGAAAAGGCCGGGAAGAGCACCGCTCCGAAGGTCGCCGCGGCGAGTCTGATCGGCACCACGATCGAGTACTACGACTTCGCCGTGTACGGGACCGCCTCCGCGCTCGTCCTCGGTCCCGCGTTCTTCCCCTCCGGGAACCCCACCGTCTCCTCGCTGGCCGCGTTCCTCACCTTCACCGCGGCCTTCCTGTCCCGGCCCCTAGGGGTCGTGCTGTTCGGGACGATCGGCGACCGGCTGGGCCGGCGGCGGGCCCTGGTCGCCTCCCTGATGCTGATGGGCGTGGCCACGGCCGGTGTCGGACTGCTGCCGACGTACGAGAGCGCGGGGCTGTTCGCTCCCGTCCTGCTGGTGACGCTCCGGCTGCTCCAGGGCGTGAGCATGGGCGGCGAGTGGGGCGGGGCGGTACTGCTGGCCGCCGAGCACGCGCCGCCCGGCCGCCGGGCGCTGTACGCGGCCGTCCCCAACGTCGGTCCCTCGCTGGGCTTCCTGCTCTCCAGCGCGGTCATCCTGCCCACCCTGCACTACGCCGGCCGCGACGGCTTCGCCGAGGGCGCCTGGCGGATCCCGTTCCTGCTCAGCACCGTGCTCGTGGTGATCGGGCTGTGGGTGCGGTCGACGGTCTCGGAGTCACCGCTGTTCACCGCTCAGCGGCGCGCCCGGACACCGGCGTCCCGCTTCCCGCTCGGCACGCTGGTCACCCGTCATCCCCGGCGGCTGCTGCTCGGCATCGGCGCCGCGATCGGCGGCTCGGCCGTCTACTACCTGACGATCGTCTACAGCCTGTCCTACGGTCCGAAGGAACTCGGCATCCCGCAGAACACCATGCTCACCGCCGCGAGCATCGGCGCGGGCGCCGGGATCCTGCTCACCCTGCCGGTGGCCCGGCTCGCCGACCGGATCGGCCGCCGCCCGGTGATGCTGGCCGGAGCCGCCGGGTCCGTCCTGTGGGCCGTCCCCATGTACGCCTCCCTCGACACCCGCGACGGCGTGGTGATCACCGGCGCCTACACCGTCGGGCTGCTGCTGCTCGCCCTGATGTTCTCCCCGGCGGCGGCCTTCCTGGCCGAGCTGTTCCCCGGGCCGCTGCGCTACTCCGGTGCCTCCACGACGTTCATCCTCGCCAACACCCTCGGCGGCGGCCTCGCCCCGCTCACCGCCACCTGGCTCCACAGCCACTGGGACTCCCCGCTCGTCCTCGGCTTCTACACCGGCGGACTGTGCCTGGTGAGCCTGCTGTGCCTGCTCGCCCTGCCGGAGACCCGGGACGTCGACTTCGACACCTGACGCGCGAGGCGGATCCGTGCGGGTGGAGGCCCGGTGTCAGTCCTGCCTCGGTGCCGCCTGCTGGACCACCTCGAAGGACCACAGCGTCGAGTCCGTCGCGGCCGGCTTCGGGCGCTCGCCCTCCGCGGAGCCACCGCGGTGGGCGGACTGGCCGCGGCCGGTCATCCAGTTCTGGAAGTCCTCCTCCGAGCGCCAGCGCGTGTAGACGAGGTAGGTGTCGGTGCCCTCCACCGGGCGCAGCAGCTCGAACCACTCGAAGCCGTCCGAGCTCTCCACCGCGCCCGCACGGGCGGCGAACCGCTTCTCCAGCGTCTCGCGCTGGTCCTCCGGAACGGTGAGTACGTTGATCTTCACGATAGACATGCGCCCATTGTCCTCACCGGGCCCCGCTCCACGCCCGCCGGGCCCCACGCCCGCCGGGTCCCTCGCTCGCGTCGGTACGGTGGGGCCGTGAGCAACTCCCTCTTCGTCAAGATCTGCGGTCTGAAGACCGAGCGGGACGTCGACACGGCCGTCGAGGCGGGCGCCGACGCGATCGGGTTCGTCTTCTCCGCCAGCCCCCGCCGGATCGACGCCGCCACCGCGGCGCGGCTGGCCCGCCGGGTGCCCGAGCACGTCCTGACCGTCGGCGTCTTCCGCGCCGAACCCCTGGACGAGGTGCGGTCCGTGGCCGAGGCCGCCGGCATCCGCGCCGTCCAGCTGCACGGGCCGGAGGACCGGGACTACTACGACGAGCTCGCCACGGGCGGCTGGACGCTGATCCGTGCCGCCGCCTTCGGCGACGCGGTGCCGCGCTGCGGGGAGCTGGGCGAGGACATGCTCCTCATCGACGCCCCCGTGCCGGGCTCCGGCGTCGCCTGGGACTGGACCGTCAAGCCGCTGGTCGGCCCCGGGGAGAAGTGGCTCCTGGCCGGCGGCCTCACGCCGGACAACGTGCGGGACGCCGTCGACGCCACCCGGCCGTGGGGCGTCGACGTGTCCAGCGGCGTGGAACGCAGCCGGGGGGTCAAGGACCCCGCCCTGATCACCGCGTTCGTCGAGGCCGCCCGCGCCGGGTCCTGACGCGGGCCGCCGCTACGCAGGTACCGCTACGCCGGTCCCTCTCAGCCGGTGCTCGTCCAGCTGTGCGCCACGTCGACCACCAGGCGGTCGGGCAGCTGGATCACCCGGAACGGCAGCCGGGCCCGGACGCCCAGCCCGATCTGGGTCTCGCCCTCGAAGCTGGCGCCGAACCGGGTGTCCCGGAAGGTGGTGTATCCGCTGACGTCCACACCCGGCAGGGGCTGGCCCGCCCGGCCCGGGTACACGGCCCCGCCGCCGTGCGGGTCGTAACTCGGCGCGGCGACCCGCACCTCCAGGATGGCCCCGCCGGCCACGGGTATCTGCTTCCCCGAGGCGAGCTGGTGGAACTCGTCGACGTATCCGACGTAGTGGCCGATCTCGCTGCCGCCGCCGGGAACGTCGAACACCAGGCGGTCGTAGCACTCGTGCTGCCCGGCCCTGACGTCGGTCAGCGGGATGATGCTCGATCCCACCGTGCCCTTGTCCCCGCTGCCCCAGCCCGTCGGGCAGGCGGCCGCGGCCGGTGCGGCGGCGGCGGCGGTGGTCGCCGCCGCGCCCAGTCCGGCTCCCGCCAGAACCAGTGCCGCCAGCGCGGCTGAGATGCGTCGCATGATTCCCCCATGGTGTGTGTGCAGCTGATGTCCGTGCTGCTCC
The DNA here is from genome assembly GCF_021173675.1 of Streptomyces lincolnensis. Lineage (GTDB taxonomy): Bacteria > Actinomycetota > Actinomycetes > Streptomycetales > Streptomycetaceae > Streptomyces > Streptomyces lincolnensis_B. The sequence goes on from NZ_JAIHON010000006.1 coordinate 451,419, forward strand.
TGTCCGGTGAGACGGCCCGAGGTGCGGGAAGGTTGTGTGTCGGCAGCGTGACCGGCCCCGAGGCTGCCGGATTCCGCACAAGCCGCGGCGGGCCCGGCGGTGACACGATCCGCGCATGACCGAAGTCGGGGAAGCGGGGGAAGCCGGGGGAGTCCGGGAAACCGGGGCAGCCGGGGAAGTCGCGTGCCGTCCCCCGTACGAGCGCGCCCTGTGGTGCTTCGTCGCGCTGGGGACGGCCGGGGCGGGCGCGGGTCTGGTGGGTGCGGCGTACGGGGGCGGGCCCGCGGCCCTGTCCCTGTGGGCGGGCGCCGGGCTGGTGGGCGCCCTGGTGGCGCTGGCGGCTCTGCACGCCGCCAGCGCCCGGGTGTACGCCGACGCCCACGGCCTGCGCTCCCGCACGGTGCTGCGCCGCCGGAGCGTGCCCTGGTCCGGGATCGCCGAGCTGCGCGTACGCCTGACGTACACGCACGGGGCCAGGGCGCGGCAGAGCCGGCGGGTCGTGGTCGTGCCGCGCGACGGACGCCCGTGGCCGTTGCCCCTGCCACGGGACTGGTCCGGCGCGGACTCCGGCTTCGACGCGCGGTTGACCGCCCTGCGGGCGCTGCACCGCCGGTACGGCGACCCGGAGCCGGGTCACCTCGCCGTCGTCTCGTCCCGCACCGCCGGGCGCGGCTGGGCCTGGCCGCTCGCCCTGTGCGCGCTGCTGCTCGCGGGCGCCGGTACGGCCGCCGCGTTCGTGCCGCACACCGCGTCGGACCGGCGGGCGTGGGAAGCGGCCACCCCGTGCGCCGCCGGGGAACACGGGGACTGCCTGAGCACCGTCGAGGCCGTCGTCGCGCGGACCGACGCCCAACGGCCCAAGAAGACCAGCTGGTTGTACTTCACCGACGGCCGGCCCCTGGAGCGCCTCGCCGTCTCCTTCGAGGCCGCGCGGGGCTTCCGTGCCGGTGACGCTGTACGGCTGACCGTGTGGCGGGGCGAGGTGCGGGAGGTCGCCGGGGACCGCCATGTGTGGCGCGAGCACATCCCCGCCGCCGGAGAGGTGGCCGTCCTCGCCGCCGGTCTCGGTCTCGCCGCGGGCTACCCCGGTGCCCGGGTGCTGCTGCGCCTGCGCGGCCGCCGGCTGCCCGACGACGAGGTCCTGCCCTCCGCCCTGCCCTTCGCCGCCGCGCTCACCGGCACGGCCCTGTGGCTGCTGCCCCTGTGCTACGTCCACCCCACGGCCCTGTTCGGCTCGGCGGGTTCGGTCGTCTGGGTGGCGGTGGGCGCGCATGTCACCGTAGGCCTGCTGGTGTGGGCGTGGCGGGCCACCCGGGTGCGTACGCCGGAGGAGACCGGGCGGGTCCGGGACGCCCTGCGCGAGGCCGCGGCCGACGACGACGCCGACGAGGACGTCTTCCTGCCCGCCCGCTTCCTGGACCACACCGACTACAACCCGCACGGCTTCGGCACCCACGTCGTCCTCGGCGGCGGCGCGCTCGCGGTGACCCCCGGGCCGGACCGGTTCGCGGCGCGGGCGGTTCCCGCGGAGCGGCTCACCGTCACGGAGGTGCGGCGCCCCCGGGGCGCGGACGGCGACACCGTCCCCCGCGGCTGGCACATCGCCGAACTCTCCGACGCGGACCGCCCGGACCGCCCGGTCCGCCTGGCGGCGGCCCCGGACGACCTGGCCCGCATCCTGCGGGCCCTGGAGGCGGCGAGGAGCCCGGCCGGGGCCTGACTGCGGTGTCGTCAGCTCTTCGCCCGGGCGGGCTCCTCCCCGCGCCGGTCGACGACCGCTCGCCGCATGATGGCCGTGCTGCCGTAGAGGGTGTCGGACGTGATGCCCTTCGTCGGGTCGTGGGTGATGTAGGAGCGTGAGCCGAGGAAGGCGAGGGTGTCCCGGTCGAAGATCCACTCGTTGCGGGTGGCCGAGCGGGCATCCTCGCGGGTGATGGCGATGCCGTGCCGCCCGGCGGTGTCGACGGCGTCGGAGATCTGCGTCACGCCGGGGATCCGCGCGGCCGCCCGGTACAACGCGGCGGCGTTCGCGGGCGGCATGACCGTCTCGCTCACCAGGTCGCCGATCGTGGTGAAGACGGCCTGTTCCCTGGACTCGCCGTCGGCCACCTTCACCTGGTCGTACAGCAGGTCGAGCAGCGCGCCGGGGTCGGTCGGCAGCGAGGCCAGCCATTTGTAGGTGGGATGGAAGATCCCCGCCGGGACGGCGTCGGTGGTCTCGATGGGGATCGTCTGGCCCGGCATCACCGCGCCCTCGCCGGTCTCCAGGATCCACCCGACCGTCTTGAGGGGGCCCGGGTCCTGCGGCGTCCAGATCCGCCGCTCGTGCGGGGCCTTGGCGAGTCGCACCGGGCCGTCGAAGGTGCCCTCGTTGCCGAGGGTCAGGCTCCTGACGTACACGAACTGGTCGTCGCGCACCGGGGTCGCGTCGGACGCCATGGCCGCGACGGCGATCCGGTCGAGCGTGACGGAGGCGCCGCTCGCGGTGGTGGAGGGAGCGCTCGCCCCGGCCGTCCCGCCCGACCTCGCCCCGGTCGCCGGCGCGGAGCCTTGGCCGCCGCCGGAGAGGGTGACGACCAGCGCCCCGGCCAGCGCCATCGACGCGACGGGCACCAGCACGGCGGGCCGCAGAAGCCGGCGGCGGGGGGCCCGCGGTGCCGGGGCCGCCTCTTCGCCGGTGGCGGGGACATGGACCTGGTCGCGGTCCTGGTCGATCTGCTGCATCAGAACGTCCTTGAAGTGGAGGTGGCGCTCCGGCGGGAGGTCCCACTCCTGGTCCCACCGGGACGGGTGGTCCCACCGGGACGGGTGGTCCCACCGGGACTTGTCGGCGTTCATGAGGTCTCCTCCCGCAGGAACAGGGCCGCGAGCGCGGCCTCACTCTCCTTCTCTCCGTGGCCCGCCGGGGGTTCCGCACCGGCCGGCCCCGATCCCTGCTCCGCGAGCCGGGCCAGCCGGGCCCGGGCGCGCGAGAGCCGGGAGCGCACGGTGCCGACCGGGATGCCGAGCGCCTCGGCGGCCTGCCGGTAGTCCAGGCCGGCCGCCACGCACAGGGCGAACACCTCACGGTCCTGGCGGCGCAGCCTGCCCAACGCCTCATGGACCAGGGCCAGTCGGCGGGCGTCGTCGATCCGGCCGGCCGTCTCCTCCGCGAAGTCCTCCACCGGACGCGGCTTCGGGCTGCGGGCCAGGAAGGCGAGCCGGCGGCGCCGGCCGCGGTTGGCGTTGTGCGCCTTGTGCGTGGCGATGCCGAGCAGCCAGGGCTTGAGCGAGCCGCCCTCCGGATCCACCGACTCCCGGGTGCGCCAGGCGGCGAGGAAGGTCTCGGACATCGCCTCCTCGGCCTCCGACCAGTCGCCGGTCAGCCGCAGGGCGTGGTTGTGGACCGCCCGCGCGTACGCGTCGTACAGGTCGGCGAAGGCCGCGCGGTCCCCGGCCCGGATGCGGGCCCGTAGCGACTCCGCCGGATCTGTGTCCGTCGCTGGTTCTGTCTCCGTCACACCCGTAACTCCCCGCGGGCCGACCGCGGTTCCTGTGGCCTGCGCCACAACCGCCTTCCACGCCTTCAGTCGGGCGCACGACGAAGGCCCGGGCCGATGACGGCCCGGGCCTTCCTCTGTACAGGGGCGGAGTGGATCAGCGCACGCGGCCGACCTTCTCCAGACGGTCGTTCACACCGTTCAGCAGCTCGCCCAGGGTCGTGCCGGACGGCGCCGTCGTCGGCGTCTTGGACGGCGGCTGGGTCTCGTCCGCGCAGGTCGTGCCGCGCGCCGGGACCTTCAGGTCCACCAGGTAGTTCACCACCGCGTCCGTGGCGCAGGCGCTGCGCCCGAAGGCGGTGTGGCCCTCGGCCTTGAACGTCACCAGCCGCCCGTTGTCCAGCTGCCGGGACAGGGCCACCGCGTCCTTGTACGGGGTGTCCGGGTCACCGGTGGTGCCGAGCACCAGGATCGGCGCCGAACCCTTGGCGCGGAAGGAGCCGTCGTAGCGGCTGGTGTGCTCGCCGGTCCACTGGACGCAGGCCGTGGCGTGCTGGTGGTCGTAGGTCGGCGGGCCGTAGGCCATGGCCGGGCCGAGCAGCGGGGCCAGCCGGGCGTTGGTGGTGACCTCGCGCTTCAGCCGCGCCGGGTCGCTCGGGTAGTCCTTGTCGACGCACTCGACGGCCACGTTCGGGTTGAGGAAGTCGAAGCTCGCCGGGGACGGCGGACGCAGCAGGAAGGAGGTGTTGTCCCGCGCCTGCGCCTTGGCCAGCGCCTCACCGAGCGAGGGCCAGATGACCTTGCCCTCGTTGATGTTGAACATCAGCCGGTAGACGAGGGTGTAGCCGTTGGCCTTGCCGCCGCCGGCGGTCGTCACCGGGTTGGCGTCCAGGTCGGCCTTCAGCTTCTGGAACGCGCCCCGGGGGTCGTCGCCGCCGAATCCGCAGGTCGCCTGGTCGGCCTTGCACCAGTCCAGGAAGCGGCTCATCGCGCCGTCCAGCGCCAGGTACTGCGGACGGTCGTAGGCGTAGGGCTGGTTGGTGTAGTGCTGCGGGTCGTACGCCCCGTCGAGCACCAGCGCGCGCACCCGGTCCGGGAACATCGCGGCGTAGACGGTGCCGATGTAGCTGCCGAACGACCGGCCGTAGTACGTCAGTTGGTCCTCGCCCAGCGCCTGCCGCAGCAGGTCGATGTCGCGGGCGACATAGGCGGTGCCGACGTACGGCAGGATCTCACCGGAGTTGGTCTGGCAGGCCTGGTCGAAGTCGGCGGCCTGCTTGACGGCGGGTTCGTAGGCGTCCGGACCGGGCACACCCTTGGCGTTGGTCACCGCCTGGGTGTACGTCGGGTCGTCCCAGCACTGGACCTGGGAACTGCGCCCGACGCCGCGCACGTCGTAGCCGAAGACGTCGAAGCCGTCGCGCATCGCGGCCGGCAGGTCGGCGTAGTTGTTGCGGACGAAGTCCACACCGGAGTTGCCGGGGCCGCCGGGCTGCATGAAGAGCGTGCCCTTGCGCTTCGACGCGTCCGGGGCCTGCTTGCGGATGACCGCCAGCGTGATGGTCCTGCCCTCGGGGTCCCGGTAGTCCAGCGGGACCTGGGCGTTGGCGCACTGGAAGCCGCCCTGACAGTCGGACCAGTCGAGCGTCGGCACGGGCGGCGAGCCCGCCGCGTCCGCCGGCGACTGCGCGGCCCACACCTGGGCCCCCGTCCAGGTGACCGCGAGCGCTGCCACCGCGGCTCCGGCGATTCTCAGTCGCCCGAAGCCCTTTCGTGCGCGTCTGCCGGAACGGCGCGCGACCTGATCTTCCGTACTCACTGCGTGCTCCCCCTCGGGCTGGTGTGCCACATCGACCCCACCGGATCGGACTCGAACTGTCAGATGCCTGTGAAGCGTATGGGGTTCTACGAGGTCCGAGGATTCTCGTGTCGTCCGGAGGGGTGAACGTGTCGATAGGAGCCGTTGTGTCGGTCCTTCCACAAGACCTCTCCACTACCCGGCAGTAGTTGTTCCGCGGGTCATGTCGACTGGTTGCGTCGGCCGAAGGCCGAGCGGAACCCCCCACCGAGAACGAACTCGAAGGAACAACGAACGTGTCGTCGAAGAACCGTCTCCGGGTCGCCCTGGTGGCCCTTGTCGTCGGCCTCACCGGCCTGGCCACGGCGGGCCCCGCCATGGCGGCGACCCAGCCGGCCACCTCGGTGGCCGCCCGCGCCCAGCAGGATCAGGCGCCCCTCATCCCCACCGCTTTCGTGGACCTGCCGACGAGCGACCTCCAGGCCCACTCCGACCGGCACAAGATCAAGGTCACCTACACCAACGACACCGCGGCCGACCTCACGGTCGCCCCCCAGCTCCTGGTCTCGTCCCCGGACGCGGGCCCCTTCCTGGAGCCCACGGACGTCACCGTCCAGCACCGCACCGCCGACGGCTGCTGGGAAACCGTCCAGCTCGGCACCCAGACCGGCACCCTCTTCACCGACCTCCCCACCGCCCAGCGCACCCTGCACCCGGGCGAGACCCTCACCGAGGTCTACCGCCTCACGGTTCTCGACTCGGCGGCGAAGGGCACGGTGCAGCCGCGGATCGCGCTGTACGGCTGAGCATGGGCAGGCCCCGGGGTGGTGGTGCCCCGGGGCCCGTTGCGGGTGATTCCCGTGTTTACGAGGACCTCCCGTTATGAGGATCTCCCGTTATGAGGACAGCCACTCGGTCGCGTTGAGGGCGAGGGCCGCGTTCGTGGCGCCGGTGTCGTTCCAGCCGTCGTAGAGGGTGTTGCCGGACTGGCCGGTGCCGTCGTCGATCGGGGAGCTGTCGCCCCAGAAGGCGATCTTGCCGCTGCCGTAGGTGCTGGTGGCGAAGAAGGCGCCGGTGTTCCCGGAGTAACCGCTGCGGTAGAGCAGGCCCTTGACGGCGGAGTTGTCGGCGGGCTTGAGGGTGGCGGTCGTCCCGCTGGCGATCAGGCTCTTGGTGACCGTGCCGAAGGAGCCGTGCAGCACCGGGTTCGTGCTGTCGCTGATGGCCGCCGGGTAGTCGGAGCTGATGCTGAGCGCGTCGATGGAGAGGCCGAACGGGTCGGTGCTGTCGACGCTGTTGTTCGTCATCAGGTCGTTGAGGATCTCGACCGCGTCCTCGCCGTCGTTGTTGCGGTCGGCGCCGGTGTGGTCGGAGATCATGAACAGCCCGCCGCCGTTCTTCACGAAGTTCATGATCGCGGTCTTCTCGGCGGCGGAGAACAGGGTGTTGGGCTCGGGCAGCACCAGCGTGTCGAACTTCGACAGGTCGGTCGCCGAGGTGCCGCCGTAGGTGAGGCTCGACCCCGAGGGCAGGGTGTCGAGCGCGTAGTCGCCGGTCTTTTGGAGGGCCACGCCCCACGAGGAGAGCGCCCCCGTCCAGTCGGTCTCGGCGGAGGGCGAGGCGTCCTCGCCGGTCGGGTCGGGCTGGCTGGTGGAGACGATCCAGTCCGCGTTGCCCGCCGTCTCGGCGTGGGCGTTGTCGAACAGCACGCGGTGCGTTGTCGCCGCGACGGCCGGGACCGCGGTGGACGCCTGCACGACGGCGCCCGTGGTGAGCAGGCCGAGGACGGTGAGGGTGGTGGTGAGTCTGCGGGGGGACGTGCCGATGCCGAGCATGGGGGAAACCTCCGGATGGTGGGGGTGGGGAGGCGGTGCGGGTGCCGGATCTTCGCGCGTAGAGCGGTGATGGTGATTGGACGGTACATGTCATGCCTGAACCCCCGGGAGGGGCTCCCGGGGGTTCACGTAGTTCTCTTACTCGGGTTCCGGAGGGTGTCCGGCAGGTGCCCGGCTAGAGGGTGACCTGCTTCCCCCCGAGCGTCACGACCAGGCGCCCGTCCGAGGCGAAGGACCAGCCCAGGGCACCGGAGTAGGCGGAGCACCGCGACCCGTTGCTGCCCGACCAGAACTGGTTGGAGCTGTCGGAGTTGCCGATGATCCGGTCGTTCGTCCCGCTCCCGCTGCGGCAGGAGGTGTTGTTGCGGAACACCGACGTACCGCCGTCGAAGGTGAAGTTGCGCTCGGTGTTGTTGATGCTCAGGTTGTTGGAGATCGTCATCGTGCCCGGGTTGCTGTTCCAGGTGAACCCGTGCTTGCCGTTGTGGTACGCGATGCTGCGCCGCACCACGTGGTTGACCGCGATGTCGTCCCCGCCGAGCTTGTAGCCGTTGCGGTCGCCGTTGCCGGCCTGGCCGCCGTTGCTGAGGGTGCCGTTGTCGTAGGCGAGCGAGTCCTCGATGGTCACGGGGCCGATGGCGCCCGTGTCCGGCTTGGTGTACAGATCCCACCCGTCGTCGATGTTGTTGTGCGCGACCGCGTACCGGAAGACGTTGCCCTTCCCGGTCGTCAGCTTCGCCGCGAACCCGTCCGCGTCCTCCCCGTCCGAGTCCACGTTGTCGTGCGACTCCGCGCTCAGGACCAGGTTGTTCGCCGGCCACGCGCTGCTCGGCGTGGAGGAGGAGATCCGGCCGAGCTGGAGCCCGGTGTCCCGGTTGTGGCGGGTCACCGTCCGCTCGATGACGTTGTTGCTGCCGCCGACGTAGATCCCGTTGTCCCCGGCCCGCTCCACGGTGAACCCGCGCAAGTGCCAGTACGAGCCGTACAGCTGGAGCCCCCGGTTCGACGAACTCTCGCTCTGCGCCGAGAAGTTGAGCACCGGCTTCTCGCTGCCGTAGGCGGCCAGCGTGGTGCGCGCGGCGGAGGTCCCGTTGCTGGTCTGCGGGATCGTCACGGTCGAGGAGAAGGAGTACGTCCCTCCGCGCAGGTAGATCGTGTCGCCGGCGGCGGCCCTGCTGATCGCCGTGGTCAGTGTCGTCGGCGCGGAGATGGTGCCGGCCGCGCTCGCGCCGCCGTTCGGCGCCACGTAGATCGTGGTGGCCGTGGGCGCGGCCTGCGCGGCGGGCCCCGACAGCGCGACGAGGGTGCCGGCGACGAGGCCGGCTGCCGCGAGGGCTGTTTCCAGGTGGTTCCGGTGCATGGTGCGTCTCCAAATGGTTTGCGTGCGGGCTGGCCAAGGAGGTTCGCGTGCATGAACATGAAGCCCTGATGGGCATCAGGGGGCGTGCGGGGAAAGCGCTTGCTTCCGGAAGGTAAGCGCTTGCCATGGCCGCGTCAACGTTTATGTACGTGTTGGTTGTCTGTGAATATGAACGACCTTGATCGAGTCGAGCGAGGGGCGGAGCAAGGGTCGGTACACGCGGCCGGGTGAGCTTGCCGTTTCCCTGCCGGGCGGCGACGCCCGTCGGTAGCGTTGTCCCGAGGCGGCGGGGAACGTGCTGAAACACAGCATGGCCGCACGGGGGAGGCCCTCATGGATCCGGCAAGCCTGAGTCTGCTGGCGGTGACGCTGCTCGCGACGAAGTTCGGGGAAGGGATCGCCGTTCAGGCGGGGCAGAACGCCTGGGCGAAGATCCAGGGCGTCACCCAGGCGGTGCGGGAGCGGCTGAGCCGGTCCGAGCCGCAGCGTGAGGCCCTGGCGCAGCTTGACGCGAGCCCCGAGGACAAGGACCGGCGGGCCGCCGTGGCCGCGCACCTGCGGCACGAGCTGGAGCACGACGAGGAGTTCGCGGCCACGATCGAAGCCCTGGTGGCGTCCGCCGACCGCGAGCCCGGAGCGCAGACCCTGATCGCCACCGCCAGGGACAACGCCAGGCAGGCTGTCATCGGGAGAGACAACTTTGGCCCGATCACGTTTTCTTAGGCGGCGGCTGCAGGGGTCCTGGACCTTCGCCGACGCCTCGGGAAACGCCCGGCAGGTCGTCATCCAGGGCGACAATTACGCGTCGGTGTACTTCGAGTCCACCCCCGGTGCGGACCGTCCCGTTCACCAACTCCCGGCCGCCGCACGCGATTTCAGCGGTCGCGACGCCGATGTCGACGAGATCGAGAGCCTGGCCGGTGTCGGTGTGGTGCCCTCCGTCATCGACATCTACGGGGCGCCGGGCGTGGGGAAGTCCGCCCTGGCCGTGCACGTCGCCCACCGGCTCACCCCCTGGTTCGGCGAGGTCCAGCTCTACGCGGACCTGGGCGAGCAGAACGGCGAAGTGCCCACCGCGGCACAGATCCAGCAGCGGTTCGTCGCGGACCTGGACCCGACCACCGCCGCCGTTCCGGTCGGCGCCGGGGAACTCCCGCAGCGCTACCGTTCGCTGCTCTCCCGGAAGAAGTGCCTCATCCTGCTGGACAACGCCCAGAGCGCGGAGCAGGTGGCCGATCTGGTCCCCGGCTCAGGCAGTTGCGCCGTGCTCATCACCTCCCGGGTCCCGCTGGCGACGCTGGACGGGGTGGTCCTGCACCACCTGGACCTGATGAGCCAGGAGGAGGCGCTGACTCTGCTGTCCCAGGTCTCTCGGCGTAACTGGTCCGGTGCGGCTGCGGCTGCGGGTGTCGGCGCTGGTGCCGATGCCGGTGCCGGTGCCGAGGACCTGGAACTGGCCCGGACCCTGGCCGACCAGTGCGGTCGCCTTCCCCTCGCGCTGCGGATCGCGGGCGCCATCCTCAAGAAGAAGCACTACTGGCCCCTGAGCAGACTCGTGGCCGAGTTCGCCGACGAACGAACCAGGCTGGCCAGGCTCGCCGAGGGCTCGCTCGACGTCCGCGGCAGCTTCGAGATCAGCTACCGCGACCTGCCGACGGAGGAGGCGCAGGCGTTCCGCCTCCTGGCCCTCCTCCCGCTCACCCGCTTCGAGGCCCGGCACGCGGCCATCTTCCTGCGGATCCCCGAGGAACGGGCCCTGCGGATCCTGGAGGCGCTGGCCGACGTGCAACTCGTCGAGACGACCGACGGAATCCACTTCAGATATCACGACCTGCTCAGGCTGTTCGCCCGCGAGCACTGCGAGTCGGCGGGCGACGATCCCGACGGAGCGCGCATGGCGCGCTTCCTGGAGATCTTCACCAGTGACTTCCTGGAGTCCTATCGTGCCCGGTTGCTCAACAGCCAGTGGTCCGAGTCGAGCCTGACGGGCTACGAGGCGGGCCTGCCCGGGTCCTCCCACGCCACTCGGCGGATCGCCGGTCCCGACGCCCTCTACGTGCCGCAGTGGCTGACGCGGCAGGACCTACGGCTCACCTGGCAGGACGCCCTCTCCGAGCAGGCTCGGGTTCTCGTGCTCGGCGGGGCGGGCACCGGCAAGACCATCCTGGCGGACCGGATCTGCTACGAGGTCGCCACCCGACGGGAGGACGGCCGGTTCGACGCGGCGTTCACGGCCGCGCTCCGGCGGCGAAGCGACCGACGGCAGAGCCTTGAGCAACTGGTCAGGGACTCGGTCCGGGTCCGTCACGACCTGGAGATGCCCTACGAGACACTCGAACTCCTGCTCCATCAGCGCCGTACGCTGATCGTCTTCGACGGACTCGACGAGCTGACCGTCCCCGAACGCGACCAGGTCCGCACGGACGTGGTCGCGTTCTGCGCCGCCTACCCGCTGGCCACGGTCGTCGTCACCAGCCGGCCCGGCGTGTCCACGGACGGCTTCGACGCGAGCGGGTTCAGCCGTTACGAGATGGCTCGGTTCTCCGGTGCGGACATCCACGCGTACCTGGCCAAATGGGTGGCGGCGATCGACATGCCCGCCCCCATGGGCGACGCGTTCATCGCCGAGGTCATGGCGTCGGCCGCCACCGCCGACTGGCTCTCCACTCCCCTGCTCGTGGCCCAACTGGCCATCATGTACGAGGAGTACGGCTTCCTGCCGCGCACGGTGGGCGAACTGTACGGGCGAACCTTCGAGTTGCTCTTCGAGAGCCGTGACTCGGCCCGTGGCATCGTGCGTTCGGCCGTGCCGTCCCATCTGGTCGGTGAAGTCGTGTGTGCCCTCGCCTTCGAGTTCGTCACCCGGTGGAGCGGCAGGGGGGACATCTCGAGCGAGCAGCTCCTCGACGGCATCCGCTCGGCGGCGCTCCGGTCCGACAGGGAGTGGATGGCCGAGAAGGCGTTCGTACAGGATGTGATCCGCTTGCTGGCCGAGTCGGACTACCCCGTCCGCCCGGTGAAGGACGACAGCGACGGGCAGCTCCGATGGACCTTGGTGCGTGATCCCTTCGGCCAGTACCTGGCCGCACGCTGGATCGTGGGCTACGGCGACGCGGTGGAGGACGTGGTGGAGGCGGTGCACGCATCGGGATTCGTCGAGGGGGCCGTTTTCGTGGCCGAACTGCGGGGGCCGAGGGGTACGGCGGGGCTCGTCGCCGCGTTGCGCAGTGTGCTCGACGGGCGGACGGATCCCGTTGTGCGGGGGAATGTCCTGCAGATCCTCCGGTCGCTGGAGAACGACCGGAGAGCCTGACCGCCCCTACACGCCGCTCGGCCGCAGCAGGATCGCCTGTCCGCCCGCGGTGGCCATCGCCATCTCCAGGACGGTCGACGCGGTGACGTCCCGAGTGCTGACCAGCACCGGAGTTCGGAAGGGGCTGGTGCCCGGTGTGCCGTCGGCGTACACCGTCGCCGTGTAGGTGATGCCGTCGTCCAGGAAGCTCAGCGGAAGCGACAGTGTCCGGGCCGTCTCGTTGGTCATGGCACCGAGGTACCAGGTGTCCCCACTCCGCCGCGCGACCGCGACGTACTCCCCGATCGCGCCGGCGAGGGTCCTGCTCTCGTCCCAGCTCACGGGGACGTCGTTGAACCAGGGGAGACCCGGCCAGTTCGCCGTGTTGGCGTACTTGGACGGCTTGTCGTACCAGAAGAGGAAGTTGAGGGGCTGGTAGTACACCGCCGCCATCGCCATCTGGTGGGCGTTGGTCGTCTTGTCGCGCGACTGGCCGTAGCAGATCGTGTAGTCCATCGGGCCACCGATGTTGCGGGCGAACGGCAGCGTCACGTTGTGCGTGGCGGTCGGGAACTGCTCGTTGCCCCGGACGCCTTCGAGGCTGATGTAGTTCGGGTACGTCCGCTCGAAGCCGAACGGCCGGACGTCGTCGTGCATGTCGATGAGGAGCCGGTGGTGGGCCGCCGTGGCCGCCCACTCGATGATCCGGTCCGTCATCGACCGCGTGCCGTCGTTGATGAACCCGAGCTTGATGCCCGCCGCTCCCCAGCTCCTGTAAAGGGCGAACAGCGCGTCCGCGTCGGTCAGGGCGAGCCGGTTGACGTACAGGAAGACCCCGATGCCCTTGCTCGCGGCGTACGAGATGACCGACGGCATGTCGATCGCGGCGATGGGGCTCGTGGCGTCGACAGTGGTGAACTCCGGGCCGTACCAGCCGGCGTCGTACTCGATGTACTGAAGGCCCCGGGCCACCGCGAAGTCGACTCCCGCCAGTCCGGCGGCGGTGGTGAGTTCACAGCGGAAGACCTTGCCGGGCTTGATCCAGGATGTGTCGTCGAGGACGTTCTCCGGCGCCAGATTGAGGATCAGCTCGGCGTTGTCGACCAGTTCGGCGTGCGTGGAGCCGATGACGACCGCGCGCCAGGGTGTGGCGAAGGGGGTGGTGACGGTCGTGGTCGTCTCGACCGGGCCGGTGCCGCGGGCGGTGTGCTCCATGAGGAAGGCGGAGAGGGTGTTGGGCTGCCCCTCGACCGAACTGAGCATCAGGCGGGGGAAGTTGACCCGGGACGACTCGCAGACGCAGGCGATGAGGCCGCCGGTGCGTTCGTCGGCGAGGGTGGCCGTGAGCGGCAGGTCGGTGAGCGGGCCGTTGTCCGTGGTGGACGTGCCGGTGACGGGGATGGCGTGGGGGGCGACGAGCTCGTAGGCGTTCTCGTCGCGGGCGCTGTAGACGGTGGTGTCGGCAGGGAAGGTGAAGGTGGTCAGTTCGTCGGCGATGGCGACAGTGGTGGGGGTGCCCTTGTCGAGGAGGACGTAGCGCAGGGCGACGCCGGTCCGGTAGGCGCGGATGCGGACGCCGAAGCGGATGCCGGTCGCGTTGTCGCGGAGGTTCCAGCGGTGTTCCTGGTAGTGGTCGGTGACGCGGGCGTTGCGGCCGTACACGGGTTTCCAGGTGCGGTGGATCGTGCCGCGGTGGGTGCTGGTGAGGGTGACGTCGGTGCCGAGGACGGTGCCGTCGGCGAGGCGGAGGCCGAGGGCCGATGTGTCGATCACCGTCCTGCCGTTGCGGTGGGCGGACCAGTGGAGGGTGCCGTCGCGGAGGGTGAGGGTGACGGAGGTGGTGGCGATGCGGGCGGTGGCGCGGGCCGTGGTGGTGGCTGTCGCGTGGGCCGGTCGTGCGGCGCCGAGGCCGGCGGCTGCGGTGAGGGCGCCGGTGAGGGCGGCGTGCTTGAGGATCTTGCGGCGGGATATCGGGCGTTGGTCTCCTACGGCTCTCATGGTGATCGGGCTCCTGGTGATCGGCCTCGGTGGGCGTACGGAATTAGGTAGTAACCGTTTTCTCCGATGGAGAACGCCTGGGAACATACGGTCCGGGGATGCAGGATTCAAGATCCCGGAAAGCCCGAAAACTGTCGGTCGGGATTGCGGTCGTCAGGAGAGCTCAGACGGTTGAGCGGGCCGCGAGCGGAAGGTGCGGCGGTAGGCGTCGGGAGGCACGCCGACCGTGCGGTTGAAGTGCCGCCGCAGGGTGGTCGCCGTACCCATGCCGGTGGCGGCCGCGATGGCGTCGATGCCGCGGTCGGTGTTCTCCAGCAACTCCTGGGCGCGCCGGATCCGTTGGATCAGCAGCCACTGCAAGGGGGTCGTACCGGTGGCCGCCTTGAAGTGCCGGGTCAGGTGCCGCGAACTCATCCCCGCCTGCCGCGCCAGATCCTCCACGGTCAACGGCTGATCGAGGCGCCGCACCGCCCACGGCAGCAGCGCCCCCAGCGGATGGTCGTCCCGCTCGGGCACCGGCGTGGCGACGAACTGCGCCTGCCCGCCGCTCCGATGAGGCGGTACGACGAGCCGCCGCGCGACGGCGTTCGCGACCGAGGACCCGTGATCGAGCCGTACGAGATGCAGGCACAGGTCGAGCGCGGCGGCCTTCCCGGCGGAGGTGAGCACGCTGCCGTTGTCGACGTAGAGCACGTCGGGGTCGACCTCGGTCCCGGGATGACGCTCGGCGAGGACGGCCGTGTGCGCCCAGTGCGTGGTGGCCCGCTTCCCGTCCAGCAACCCGGCCGCGGCCAGTACGAACGCCCCCGTGCAGAGCGAGGCGACCCGGGCCCCGGCCGCGTGGGCCGCGCGCACGGCGTCGACGAGCTCGGTGGGCGGCTCCTCGTCCACGTCCGCCCAGCCCGGGACGACCACGGTGTCGGCGCGGGGGAGCTGGTCGAGCCCGCGATCGGGCTCCAGCCGAAATCGCCCGACCCGCACCGGTCCTGACCCGCACAGGACGAAGTCGTACCAGCTCCGGACGCCGACGCCGTCCGGGGGAGGGGTGCCGAACACCTCGTACGCCACGGAGAGTTCGAAGTGCAGCATGCCGGGGGTGAGGGCGAGGGCGACGGTGGTCATGTCCGGAACTGTATGGGGTGCGTCGTTTCCGACACTCACGGCGGGGTGGGGTGGCTGGCGAGGATGGTGCCGACCGAGCAAGCGGATGGTTGGACTGTGGGGGACTGATGAGCATGGCACCGGGATCGAGAGACCAGGCGGCGACGGCAGGGGAGGTGGTGGCTGTCTTCGGCGCGTACGGCCACACCGGCCGTTTCGTGGTGAGGGAGCTGCTGGACCGGGGCTTGGTCCCGGTGGCAGTAGGCCGAGACGTGGACAAGTTGCGCGAACTCGCGGTGGCTGATGGACCGTTGGAGACGCGCCAGGCATCGGTGGACGATCCGGCGTCGCTCGACCAGGCCCTGTCCGGCGTATCGGCAGTGATCAACTGCGCGGGCCCCTTCGCGACGACGGCAGCGCCGGTCATCGAGGCGGCTCTCCGCGCTCGCATCCCGTACGTCGACGTGGCGGCGGAGATCGAGGCGAACGCCGACACGTTCGCGCACTACACGGACCGGGCCCGCGAGGCCGGAGCGCTGATCGTCCCGGCGATGGCCTTCTACGGCGGCCTCGGCGACCTGCTGACCACGGCCGCGCTGGGCGACTGGACCAAGGCCGACGAGGTCCACATCGCCTACGCCCTGAGCCACTGGCACCCCACGGAGGGCACTCGTGCGGCGGGCCGGATCTCCCGCTCCCGCCGATCAGGCCGCCGAGTCCGCTTCACCCAGGGCCGGTTGGAGTACCGCGACGACGCCCCACCCACGGCCGACTGGACCTTCCCCGACCCGCTGGGCACGCAGCCCGTCATCGCCGAGTTCACGATGGCCGACGTCGTGACGGTCCCCAGCCATGTGCCGGTCCCCGAAGTCCGCACCTACATGACGGCCACGGCCGCCAGGGACGTCGTCTCCTCGGACGCCCCGCCCCCGTCCCCGGTCGACGAGCGGGGCCGCTCCGACCAGACCTTCGTCGTCGACGTCGTAGTCCGCACCGGCGACGAGGAACGACGCGCGTCGGCCAGGGGCCAGGACATCTACGCGGTGACCGCACCGCTCGTCGTCGAGGCGGTCGAGCGCATCCTCTCCGGCCGGGTCCGCGGGGATGCGGTCGGTGTCGTGTCGGCGGGCGCGCTCTTCGACGCGGCGGACTTCCTGTCTGCGCTGAAGGCGAGCGACTGCCTGGAGCTGCTCCAGTGACTGGGGCCTGACCCGGCGGCTGTCACAACTCCCGGGCGGTGGCGTGGCGGCGCTCGTGCTCGGCGTCGAGATCCGCCAGATCCTTCAACGCTTCCGCGCGCTCGTCATCGGTGACAGGACTGTGTTTCTCCTGGGGCTGGTCCACGAGTTCCCGCATACAGCCCCGATCCCGGTCCCGCTTGGAGCGCAGCGCCTCAACGACGTACGCCGACAGGCCCCGCTCAGCTGCTTCGGCGCGGATCTCGTCGAGGAGCTCTTCGGGGAGGGACACCGTCACCCTCTTGGTCGCCATACAAGTCACCATGCTCCTGGTCTCGAGCTTGCTGCCGGTCGGTCGCTGGTCGCGGTCGCCGGTCAAACGACGGTGGCAGGGCGTGCGCTGCCGTGGAACACCTGGCTCGTGTGCCAGGCGCGATGGGCCGACGCTATGGAGGGGATGCCCGGCTGAGGGCCGACGAGCGGACGGCCCGAGAGCGCTATGACCTGCTCCCGGGCGGCAGTGCTGTGGCCGACGAATCGCTGGGAGACCAGGATGCGATGACCGTCGCCGACCCCGAGGACGCCCTTGTCGAAGAGCTTGTGGTGCAGGGAGCACAGGCACAGTCCGTTGTCGACGTCGTCGGGTCCGTCGAACGCCCACCACCGCACGTGCGCGGCCTCCAGCCCGACCGGCGTCGCGCCGATCCGGCCGTCGTAGCCGCAGAAGGCGCACCGGTACTCGTAGGCGGTGAGCACCAGCTCCCGCATCCGACGGTCCCGGCGCCGCCGTACGGCCGAGACCTGCGCGGTCTCGGCCTCCTCCAGCTCCAGGCCGACGGCTTCGCACAGCTCGTCGTGGAGCGAGGACGGGAAGTTCAGATCGAGCAACACCCGCGCCATCCGCCCGAGCAACGACGGCTCCCGCCGCAGCGCCGCCCGCAGCTCGGGCACCAGCCGCCCCGCCGCTCCCGCGTCCCGCAACTCCCGCACCCCGCTCCCAGGACTGCCCGGTCCGCGCTCGGTACGCACCTCCCACACCCCGTCACTCACCAGGTGATGGAACGGGTAGGCCGGCGTCGTCCTGTTGGACGGCCCGTACTCGGACAGCAGCCGCTTGAGGTCCTCCTCCACCGCGCTGTACCGCAGCTCGTCATCCCCACCCTGCTGAAACCGGCCGAGGGCATACAGCAACAGCAGCGGCTTATGCGGAGCACGCGCCCCACTCCTGGCCCACTGCCTCAACTTCGCGGTGCGCTCCAGCCAGTCCATGACGGGATCGTAGTGGCGCGCTCGGACACTGCCCGGGGATCTTCGCGTTGGGAGCGGCAGGCGCTTGGCGATGTGTCCCCCGTAGGGATCGACCTTCCTACAGCACCGGCCACTCCGCCGCGTCAGGCCGCGGCTCCAACTCCGCAGGGGCTCCCGGCATTCGCTCAGGGCCACTTTGATGAACACTCCAGTCCAGAAGCCAGGCGCTTACTCTGTGCCATGCCCACTAGTTGGAAACGCGTGCCAGCGCTTCCTCCAGCTCCTCTCGAAACGAACGCCAAGAAGGTACGTCAGTGACCCGCCCGTTTCTATCCAACTGCTCCAAAAGGCGTTTGCGGTTCTGAGAGAATCTCTTTTGAAAGTCTTTGAGGCGTCGCCCGCTCAGATCGCTAGCTAGGGCTAGGACCTCTTTCAGTTTCTGTTTTGGGTCGGCAATATTCTCTACATGTGCGGCTCGTGGAAGTGAAAGAGGCATTTTGCCCCTCGGGTTCTCCGCCACTTGCCGAATTGCATCCTCGTCAAGGAGTAGCCACGCTTCAGTCATTGTCACCGGGATGAGGCAGACGAAATCCATCTCGGGGCATACCTGGCTAATCGCCTTCTTTATTTCACCTCGTCGTGCATCGGTACCATCTCTGTCTGCGTCTCGATGAATGATTGCGAGATCATAATTTCCGCCAAGCTTTTGAACTGCTTCTAGCTTTCCTGTGACTGTCTTCTCGAATGGCTCGGGGAGGAGGCGGAAATCTGGGATTGACAATACGATGTCAATACCGCACTCGGCAGCGATTTGCTCGATGTGGAAAGAGATGCCCTCATCGCTGGACCCTTCGCACAGATAGACGATGCGGACGGTCACATCGCCTCCCATTGCAGCGTCAACTGCGCGTCCGCAGGAGTAGTCAGATATGGAAGAATATCTGCCTTGGTGACGTAGTTTCCGTTTGCCCTCTCGGCGCGCCACGTTCCGACCAGTGGCCTCAGCCGCAAGCCTCGGGCGATAGTGCCGTCCGATGTGCGGAATGCGGATGTGTCAGCGAAAAGAAGGTCATTTGGGTCGACGAGTTGCACCACGCCTGGGGAATGGGTGTTGATTAGTACCTGTCGAAGCGGGTTATCTTCGTCAGCCTCCTCTGTTGGGTCGACGGCGAGGCCTTGAACCAGCTCCACCATGGGCGGAAGGTTGGCAGGGTGAATTCCATTCTCAGGTTCTTCCATGCACATGAGACCCTGAAATTCTGGATCCTCGAGCAGTACGCAAAGTGCCAGGAAGCGCAGAGTTCCCTCGGACAGGCTGCGGGCTGGCAATGCCAGGCCGCTGGTTTCGTGCAACCTAACGGTCAGCATTTCTCGAACGTCATCTTCGATTACTTCTAGAGTTCTTACTCCGATGCCTGCCAAGTCTGAGAGTCGGCCGGCAACCCTGGCGTAGGTCCGACTTGGATCATCTGGATGCAGACGATGGGCAATTCGGAAGAGGGTGGCTGGGAGATGAAGGCCATCTGGTGTCAGAGACCTAGGCCCGACATATCGGTCACTGCTCCGCAGTGCCGAGGGCTCCAGAGCAATTCTGCGCCATGACTGCATTTCTCGCCGAGCGGCAAGAATGGTTGGGTCATCGCTACTGGTGACAGTGGAAACAACCGTAGCTGGCGCGCGCGACGCGGCCGCAGGCTTTGGTTGGCCGCGGCTCCCGCCATCCTGATGAATGCTGATAATCGGCTCACCATTTTGGTCCGCAGCCGTGGAGATGAAGGCGATCCCGCTGCGCCGCCCCTGGACCACCTTATCTCTGAAGTTCTTCGCGCTGTGTGGGAAGTTCATATGGGCGCGCGCGTCACCCTTGTTAATGTGGCGCAGGCTTTCCGCTAGAAGTGTGAGGCGACCAATCTTCTCAATTCCGGACGGGGGCTGATAGCCCAATTCCAGCTCGTACCTAAGAAACGTAGTCGTAGGCTTGGCTTGCCGTCCGAAATCGTCCTCAACGGCACGTGGCACGATCATTTCGGCGGCGAAGTTCATTCGGTGCGTACCTTGAGAGTATCCATCCCAAAATAGGTCTCGTGGGTCTCCGGTGCGCTCGTCGTGAACACCTCGTACCTGCTGTGCTGCGTCCATCATCGACTTGTCGGCGAGTAGACTAAGGAACTGAATGGCGTCGAAGACGTTCGACTTTCCTGTTCCATTGGTTCCCGCGATGCATGTGAACGGTCCGAGCTCGATGCTCAGGTCGATCAAATTCTTGAATCCAGTGACCTCAAGCTTGGTGAGCATTCATCCTCCTCAGGTGTAGGGTCCCACAGTCCCATCTTCTAGGTCAGGCGACCTACTTGCGTTTTTTGCTTACCTGCTTCAGGAGGAAGGCTGCGAGGGTGGCGGGGTTGGTTGGGTGACACCCTGTTGGGCCGGGGTGAGGCAGGATCAGGTTGCGTCCGCTGGTTGGCAGGTGGGGCATTCCGTGGAGCTGGCCAGCTCATGTCATGGTGTATCCCTCTCTGATATCAGGCGGCTGGCTGCTGTGCGCGGCAGGAGCGCAGGCCCGCCCGGAGTCCGTTCCGTGCAGGGAGCGGAGCGAGCCACCTTGAAATCAGGGAAGAAAGTTGCAAATCGGGCGGCGGCGGGAGCTTCGGCTGAGTAGCCTGCCCCTCATGGGGTGGGGTGAGCTGATCACGGCTGTCGTAGGAGTGTTGCTCGGTGTGGGGGCGACGGAGGCCGTCCACGTGTGGCGGGCTCGGGTTGAGAACCCGGCCATACGACTCACGGTGCGTGCCAGCAGCGGTGAGGGGACATGTGTGCTGAACAACCTTGGTTATGCCAGCGCGCACAAGGTCGGTGTGACAGCGGGTTGGGTCTCACAGCACGGGCGTTATCGGGTCACGCATCCCGTCAAGGCGTGGAACGAGGTGCCTCCCGGTGCGGAGTTGCACTTCACCTTGCCGCAGGATGTCAGTCGTGCCGGCAGCACTGTGCTGATGGTCGCGTGGTACGAGGGTCTCAAGTCGACGGCTCGTCGGCGGCAGCAGCAATGGCCAATTGAGTGAGGCCGGAAGAGCGGAGCGGCCCGTGGATGGTTCCCCCTGCTACCCGAGACGCCACAACGGGGCCTTGATCGTCCCAGTGGAGAATGTTGCAAGTCAGTCCGTCGCGTGGAGACCGTAGGCTGCCCGAGATGATTCAGACCATCGTTCTCGACGTGGGCGAGACCATCACCCGCGATGACCGGTACTGGCACGCGTGGGCCGACTGGCTCGGTATCCCGCGTCACACGCTCTCTGCTCTCGTCGGTGCCGTGGTCGCTCAGGGCCGCGACAACGCCGACGCCGTACGGCTGGCTCGTCCTGGCATTGACGTTGCCGCCGAGTATCACGCTCGCGAGGCGGCCGGGCGCGGGGAGTCTCTTGACGAGACGGATCTGTACGACGACGTTCGCCCCGCGCTGTCCGAACTCCGCAAGCTCGGGGTCCGTGTTGTCATCGCCGGGAACCAGACCTCCCGTGTCGGCGAGCTGCTTCGCGATCTCGACCTGCCCGCGGACCTGATCGTGACGTCGGGGGACTGGGGTGTGGCCAAGCCACAGGCGGAGTTCTTCGAGCGGGTGTTGGAGGTGGCGCGGGCCGTTCCGGAGGCGACGCTGTACGTCGGGGATCACCCGGCCAACGACATCTACCCTGCCAAGGCTGCCGGGCTGCGCACGGCGCACATCCGGCGGGGCCCCTGGGGGCATCTGTGGGCGGACGATCAGGGCGTAAAGGCTGCCGCGGACTGGAGGATCGACAGCCTCACCCAGCTCACGTCGATCATCGTCGGCTGACGGCAGTGCAACGGGTGCACACGGAAGACCCATTGGGCCGTTCTCGTACTCCCGCCGACACGACGCCGGTAGGGTTCATCGTGGATGCCCTGAACTGGAGCCCACATGTCCGCTCTCACCCACGGCGGCTTAGGCAGGCGTATCGCCTACTACCGCAGTGTCGTACGCCCGAAGATGACACAACGGCAGTTGGCCGAGGCCGCCTGTGTCTCGCTCGGCACCATCCGCAAGATCGAACGTGGTGAGCGTGGTGTCACCGATGCCACCCTTGAGGCCATCGCGGGCGCTCTCGGTGTCGATCCCGGTCGGCTCCGAACCGACCGGGGCTCCTCCCACACCGCCGTTCAGGACGCGCTGCCCGCGTTGTCCGCCGCGATCGCGGCCTACGACGTTCCCGACGAGGGGCCGATCCAGCCCCTCTCGGATCTCCGCACGGCCGTAGAGGAAGTCGTGCGCTGGCGACTGGCAGCCCAGTACACGCGCATTGCGCGTAGGGTTCCAGACCTGCTCGTCGAGTTGGCTCGCGCTTACCATCAGTGCCCCGCACATGAACGGCCGGAGCTGGCCCAACTCCTTGTCAGTGCCTACCGATCAGCGGATGCAGTCGCCTACAAGTACGGTGCTTTCGACCTGTCCGCGCGTTTGGTCGAGCTCATGCGATGGGCCGTCCCCGAGGCTGGCGATCCGCTGCTCACTTCCTCTGTCGCCTACGTGAGGACAGAAACGTTCTTCGCCGCGCGCTCCCACGTGTCTGGACTGCGTGCCCTGGAGCAGGCCCTCGACACCGGTCCCTCTCCCGACACTCCGCTCAACGCGGCGATGAGGGGAGCGCTCCACATGCGGGCAGCGGTAATCGCCGGACGAGCATGTGATGTCTCGGCCGCTCGGACTCACCTGGCAGAGGCGCGTACTCTCGCCGATCAAGCGCCCGAAGGCGTCTACTACGGGACAGCCTTCGGGCCCGATTCCGTCCGCATCCACGAGGTGTCGGTTGCGGTGAGTCTCGGAGACGACCATGTGGGCCATGCCCTCGGCATCGCTCGTGAGTGGAAGCCCCCAGGGGATCTGCCGGCCGAGCGGCGCAGTGGCTTCTACATCGAACTCGCTCGTGCCCAGCTCTGGTCCGGGCGCGCGGACCACGCGTTCGAGTCGCTGAAGGTCGCTCGCCGGATCGCACCGCAGCACACTCGCGAGCACCCTTGGGTTCGAGAGGACGCCGCGACGCTGCGTAGGTTGAAGCGCGCCGACTCCGAGAGCCTCACGAATTTCGCCGAGTGGTGTGCGGCCACCTGAGCGAACAACGCCGAGTACCCCTTGCCGGGGTACTTGTGGCCCTTGCTCGCCCTCACCATCTCTCCCACGTGCAGGAATGAGGAGATGGGAGAGAGATGCCGGGCATACTCCCGCTTGGTCCGACGGTCATCAACGTCAGTGTGAGCATCGCTCGGCTGCATGGCGAGGCCTGCTTCGACTGCGGGGCCGTCAGCAAGCCTCTGCGGATAACAGGCGACGTCAACCTCCGGGGCAGTGACCGTGTTTGGAGGATCGCCACATGTGGGTGCCGAGCAGCGGTAGCTGCGACCTGCATGTCGATGACAGCAACGGACACCAATGGACCAGAACCGACCCTGCCGACCGCTGACGGCGGTCCCGGGGCACGGCCAACGCCCGAAGCAGAGAGAAAGAGTGGAGATCATGCAAGTCGCAGCTCCCACAGAATCCGGGACCAGCATGCCGACGGGAGTGCATCGACCGCACCGCGAAGCATGGTCCCCAAGGACCGAGCCAAGGTGAGCGTCCTCCACGGCCAGGAGCCGCTGCCGGACACGCCGAGCGAGACGCCGACCCTCCGTACCGTCTCGATGCGCGCCTCGGCGACCTGGTTCCTCGATCAGCGGACGTTGCCGCGTCACGAGACCGCGAATCGGTTCGCCCAGGACTTCGGCAGGTTCCTCAATCTGCTGATCCCGCACATCGAATGGCTCGCGGGTGGCCGACCCGAGGACGACGTACCCGCGAAGGTGGCCCTGGCCGGGGTTGGGGAGGCGCGTCGGCGTCTCGCTGAAGCCGAGAGTGCGGGGCTGCACGGCGAGGTCGAGCGGGTCAAGCGGCTGGCCCGGTCCGTCGTTGGATTGTGCGACCACTTCGACGCGCTCGCCGGCGTCACGATGTGCCTGGCCTGCGACAAGCGGATCGAGGACGGCGAGGTACTGATGCCGTACGCCTCGGTCAGTCCTTGGAGAGGCGCAGGGTCGGGTCGTATCCACGCCCGGTGCGCGGACGCTGTGCGCCGCTGCTGAATCGGCGTCCCGAGCCCCGGTGAGAAGGGGCCCCATGGCGACCGCAGGGTCAGGGTCGCACTCCGAGCGCTTTTCTCCTCGCGCTTCCCAAAAACGTGCGGCGGGACGGCTCCCCCGAGGTTCCCAGCTCGATCGGGCCCGGAGTACGCCGCTCAGCCGCGAACCAGCCATCTCTGGCCAAGGTCAAGGAGCCACCATGCAGAAAACGACCCCCTCTCCGACCCCCTGGGGCATCCGCCGCATGACCCCCCTACGCAACGCCGAGCCATCGCCCTGGCAGTACGCCGGACTTGACCCGGATACCCAGACCGGCCGTTGGATCGGCGACGACGGGCGGATGACCCCGGCGGAACTGGGCAAGCACGGGACGTCCGTCAATACCTACCCGGCCACGCAGGTCAGCAAGGACGGGCAGATGGATGGCGACTCCGGTCACGATGCCACCCAGGACTAGAAGGGACCTGCTCATGGACGGACGCCCGGTGCTTGTCTCGACGCAGGACGAGGACGCGACCGCGGATCTGGTCATCGCGGAACTGAACCGGCGCCGGGTGCCCGTCCTGCGCCTCGATCCTGGGCGGGATTTTCCCGACTCCGCGGTTCTGGCGGCCCGGTTGTGCCCGGACGGGTGGGGCGGCACGCTCACGGTCGCGGAGCGCACGGCCGATCTGAACGCCGTACGCGCGATCTACCACCGGCGCCCCAACGCGTACACCCGAAGGACCACACGCAGGAAGCGCGTTTCGCCGCACAGGAGAATCGACGTGGTCTGGGTGGGGTTCTCGGGGCATTGCCCTGCTGTCTTTATCTCAGCCATCCGCAGGCCGTCGCACGCGCCGAATACAAGCCCGCGCAGTTGGCTACCGCGCAGCGCGTCGGCCTTGCCGTCCCCGCCACCCTGATCACCAACGATCCGCAAGAGGCCAAGGCCTTCGCGGCCGAACAGCCCACGCTCTACAAGCCGTTGCACGCCGGCCCGTACGACGTGGACGGCGAACCGGCAGGCATCTGGGCCGCCCCGGTCGGGCCGGGGGAGATCGACGGGTCGGTGGGCCGGTGTGCCCATCTCCTCCAGGCCCTCGTGCCCAAGGCGCACGACGTGCGCGTCGTGGTCGTCGGTGAGCGCGTCTTCTGCGCCCGCACCACCGCGCCCACGGGTGTGGTGGACTGGCGGGCCGAGTACCGGAATCTGCGCTACGAGGCGGTGGAGTGCCCGGATGCACATCGCGGGCCGCTCCTGGCCTTCCTGGCGGACTTCGGGCTTCACTTCGGTGCCTTCGACTTCGCTGTGGCCGCCGATGGGACCTGGTGGTTCCTTGAGTGCAACCCCAATGGTCAGTGGGCTTGGCTGGAAGCGGCGGTCGGTCTTCCCATCACCGGGGCGATCGCCGATCTACTGGAGAACGGAGAGTCCTCGCGTGGCTGACACCACCTCCACCGAGCACCTGCGCGCCGACCTCGTCCGGCGGCTCATCAAGGGTGGAGTCCTCCGTACCGCCGTATGGGAAGAGGCTGTGGGGGCGGTGCCTCGGGAGGCGTTCCTGTCGCGGGGCTGGTTCGAGTACGACGGTGACGGCTGGTATCGGCCCGCTTCACCCGGGGACGGGCGGCTGTCGCGGATCTACGAGGACGACAGTCTGGTGACCCAGATCGCCGGGGCCGTGTTTCCCGAGCAGGTCGACGGACGTATCTCCGGCGTCCCGTCCTCGTCCTCGACGTTGCCGAGCCTCGTCGTACGGATGCTGGAGGAGCTGAAGGTCGAGGACGGAAACCGGGTCCTGGAGATCGGTACGGGCACGGGCTACTCGACGGCCCTCCTCGCGCACGTCGTCGGCGACGACAACGTGACGACGGTGGACGTCGATCCGGAGGTGTCAACCCGTGCGGGAGTCGCGCTGGCCGGGTTGGGCTGTCGTCCCTCGCTGGTGGTCGGGGACGGTTTGGACGGGCATCCTGCCGACGCGCCCTACGACCGTGTGATCGCCACCTGTGGTGTGCGCACCATCCCGTCGGCCTGGATCGGGCAGACCCGTCCGGGCGGCACGATCCTCGCCACGGTGGGTGGTTGGATGAACGCCTCCGAACTGGTCTGTCTCACCGTGCACGGCGACGGCACGGCCGGCGGCCCGGTCCTCGGCGGACAGGTCTCCTTCATGCTTGCCCGTCCCCACACCTCACCGTCGCCCGTCCTCCTGCCCGACTTCAAAATGGCAGAAGCGGAGCCCACGGCACTGGGCGCCGACGTGTTGGAGGACTGGCCGGTCCGGTTCGTCGCGCAGTTCGCCGTACCGGACGCCCAGTGGCTCGTCCTCACCCGCAGGGACGGGACCGATCACGTCCTCATCGACAGGGAGACCCGGGCGTGGGCCTGTGTCTCCGAGGAGGGTGGGCATTGGATGGTCCGGCAGGGAGGGCGCGAACGTCTGTGGGACAGGGGCAGGGGGCAGATCACCGGATGGCGGGACGCCGGTGAACCGACCGGTGAAGGGCTGATCCTTCGTGCCACCGCCGAGAAGCAGTCGCTGTCGTGGGACTGAAGCCGACAGTGTCCACGGCAAGTGTGTCGGGTTTCCGTTGAGAGGCAGGCGCGAGCTGTGCTGCGCGTACCCCGTGTCATCTCACCGCATCGACAGCGGCGTGCCGCCTAACCCCCCGACACCGCCCGCAGGTCAAGGTCGGAACCCTCCGTGTCCTCGAACAGGTAGGACTCGTCGTCGCCGAAGTCCGGGGCCTGGAAGGGGTTGGTCGTGGGGGGTGGCAGTTCCGCGCTGGAAGAACGGGTGTGTCCTTCCGGCGCGGAGAACAGCGATGTCGAGTCGATGGGAGGGTCTGCCTTTCGTTACAGGTCGCTGGAGGCGCCGGTGTGCCGTGAGCGGGCACGGCGGTGCTTACAGCTTGGTCATCTTGGTGTACGGGCTCAGGATCCGCATACGCGAGGAACCGAAGTCCACGAGCGCGGCGATTCCGTCCTCGATGCCGATGACCCGGCCGAGGCCGTACATGTCGTGGGTGACCTGGTCGCCCACCGCGAAGTGCTTCGGGGGCGGTGCGACCGGGGCCTTGAAGGGGCTGGTGGGCAGATGGCGCTTCGGAGCAGCGGGCTTAGTCATTGCCTCCAGTATGCGGCCACAACCATCCCGTTCGCTGCGCCCGTCCACAACCGTTGCCCTGTCGGGATCTGGACGGTCACGGCCACTCGGCGGGCCGCGCCGGGCCTCGTGGCGTTGACCAGGGGTTTCGGGGCCGGTTGGGGCGGGCAGTGGTGAAGCTGCGCCGGAGGGGGACAGCACGCCTGACCTGGGCCTCGGCAGGCCGAGCGGCCCTCAGCGATCCGGGGTCGGCTCGGCCGGGGGCGTCCCGGGCTTCGTGTAGAGGACGTCACGGGCCTGTTCCGCGGCCCGCATGATGCTCTCGCCGACGAAGTCCATGAAGCGGGCGATGTTCTCCAGGCGGACGGCTGCCGGGGTGCCGGTGCCGAGGACGCCGATGCCCTGCCGGGCGGTGTCGGCGAGCTGGGTGTTGGAACGGGCGGCGGCGACCATCGAGTCGTACCAGACACCGTCGTTGACGAGGTAGCGCTCGCGGCGGCCCTCGCCGCGCTCCCGGGCGACGAGGCCCTGGGCTTCGAGGAACGCGATCGCCTTGGAGATGGACGCCGGGCTGACCTGGAGATGCCGGACGAGTTCGGCCGCGGTGAGACTGCCCGCGTCGGTCGTCAGCAGGCAGGTCAGCACCTGGGACATCATCTTGGGCAGGCCCTGCTGCATGAGCAGGGTGGTGAACGCCTCCTCGTACTCGCGTACGGCCTCCGCGTCGCGTCCGTGGGGCTGCGGGGGTGCTTCCGCCCCCCGGGGCGCGACCTGCCTGCGCCGGTGGCTACGGCGTTCGGTGGCGCGGTGGGCCAGGTCGGCGCGGTAGGCGGTGGGGCCGCCGTTGCGCATGACCTCGCGCGTGATCGTCGAGGTCGGGCGGTCGAGGCGTCTGGCGATCTCCGCGTAGGCGAGGCCGTCGGCCAGGCCCAGCGCGATCTGCCGGCGTTCCTGCTGGGTGAGTCTGCCTCCCGGCACCGTGATCTCCCTCCGTGCTTCCTTGCTGCCTCCGCAGCATAGCTTTCAGTTCTAGTTCATTGCAACGAGGCGGCTGACTGGTGTTGCGTTAGGTTCACATCCATTGCAATGAAATGCATGCATCTACCTGCTTGAACGTAAGTAGAGTGCAATGAAAGCGTTGAAGGATCTGTGAATGCAACGTAGCTTTTCCAATGTCAGAAACGACGACGAGCAGATGAGCACAGGAGAGAACCATGCAGACCTTCCAGACCCCCGCCCCGATCGCCACCGTCCTCGACATCCCCGCCGGGAGCATCCGGTTCATCGCCGCCGACCGGGCCGACACCACCGTCGAGGTCCGGCCGGCGAACCCCGCCAAGAGCCGTGACGTGAAGGCCGCGGAGGGGATCGAGATCGCCTTCGGCGACGGTGTCCTGCGGATCGCGGCCCCGGCGGCGAAGAACCAGTACTTCGGTCCGTCCGGCTCCGTCGAGGTCACCGTGCAGCTGCCGGCCGGCTCCGGTGTCGAGGCGACGTCGGCCGCCGCCGGGTTCCGGGCCGTCGGGCGCCTCGGTGACGTCGTCTTCGAGGGCGCCTCCGGTCCCGTGAAGATCGACGAGGCCGCGAGCGTCCGGCTCACCGCCGCCGACGGCGACGTCACGGTCGGACGCCTGACCGGACCCGCCGAGATCAGCACGCAGAGGGGTGACATCCGGATCGCCGAGGCGGTCGGCGGCGCGGTCGTGCTGACCACCCAGATGGGCGACATCTCCATCGACGCCGCCCCCGACGCCTCCGCCTCCCTGGACGCCAGCACCTCGTACGGCCGGATCCACAACGCGCTGAAGAACACCGAGGGCGCCGCCGCCGGTCTGGCCATCCGGGCCACCACCTCCCACGGTGACATCACCGCCCGCAGCCTCTGACCCCGTACGCCGACTCTCCACAGGAGCGACCACCATGACCACCTGGGCCATCGCGGCGAACGGGCTGCGCAAGTCCTACGGCGACAAGACCGTCCTCGACGGCATCGACCTGCACGTCCCGGAAGGCACGGTCTTCTCCCTGCTCGGCCCGAACGGGGCCGGCAAGACCACCGCCGTGAAGATCCTGTCCACGCTCATCACCGCCGACGGGGGACAGGCCCGGGTCGCCGGCCACGACCTGGCCGCCGACGCGCAGGCGGTGCGCGCCGCGATCGGTGTCACCGGGCAGTTCTCCGCCGTGGACGGGCTGATCACCGGCGAGGAGAACATGCTGCTCATGGCCGACCTGCACCATCTGTCCCGGCGGGACGGGCGGCGCGTGGCGGCCGAGCTGCTGGAGCGCTTCGACCTGACCGAGGCCGCGAGGAAGCCCGCCTCGACCTACTCCGGCGGTATGAAGCGGCGGCTGGACATCGCCATGACGCTGGTGGGTGATCCGCGGATCATCTTCCTCGACGAGCCGACCACCGGTCTGGACCCGCGTTCCCGGCACACCATGTGGGGCATCATCCGGGAGCTGGTCACCGGCGGGGTCTCGGTCTTCCTCACCACGCAGTATCTGGAGGAGGCCGACGAACTCGCCGACCGGATCGCCGTGCTGAACGACGGGAAGATCGCCGCCGAGGGCACGGCCGAGGAGCTCAAGCGGCTGATCCCGGGCGGGCATGTGCGGTTGCGGTTCACCGACCCGGCCGCCTACCGGGCCGCCGCCTCCGCCCTGGCGGCGGCCTCCCGGGACGACGAGGCCCTCGCCCTGCAGATCCCCAGCGACGGCAGCCAGCGCGAACTGCGCGCCCTCCTGGACTGGCTGGACGCCGCCGGCGTCGAGGCGGACGAGCTGACCGTGCACACCCCCGACCTCGACGACGTCTTCTTCGCCCTGACCGGCCACACCGACCACGCCCCCGGCCAGACCCTCAGCGACACCGACCACACCCCCGGCCACACCCCCGGCCAGACCCCCGACCAGCCCAAGGAGACCATCCGATGAGCTCCCTCGCCCTCGCGGCCCGCGACTCCGCCACAATGCTGCGCCGCAACCTCCTGCACGCCCGGCGCTACCCCTCCCTCACCCTGAACCTGCTGCTCACACCGATCATGCTGTTGCTGCTCTTCGTCTACGTCTTCGGCGGCACCATGAGCGCGGGCATCGGCGGCGGGAGCCGCTCCGACTATGTGGCCTATCTCGTCCCGGGTCTGCTGCTGATGACGATCGGCTCGACCACGATCGGGACGGCGGTGTCCGTCTCCAACGACATGACCGAGGGCATCATCGCCCGCTTCCGCACGATGGCGATCCACCGCGGGTCGGTGCTCATCGGGCACGTGATCGGCAGCGTGCTCCAGTCGATCGTCAGCGTGGTCCTCGTCGGTGCCGTCGGTGTGGCCATCGGCTTCCGCTCCACCGACGCCACCGTCCTGGAGTGGCTGGCGGCGTTCGGACTGCTCGCGCTGTTCGCCCTGGCGCTCACCTGGATCGCCGTCGGGATGGGCCTGGTCAGTCCCAACGCCGAGGCAGCCAGCAACAACGCGATGCCGCTGATCTTCCTGCCGCTCATCTCCAGCGCCTTCGTGCCGATCGACGCGATGCCGGGCTGGTTCCAGCCGATCGCCGAGTACCAGCCCTTCACCCCGGCCATCGAGACCCTGCGCGGGCTGCTCCTCGGCACCGAGATCGGCCACAACGGCTGGCTCGCCCTCGCCTGGTGCCTCGGCCTCGCGGTCCTCGGCTACTTCTGGTCGACCTCCGAGTTCAACGCCGACCCGAAGTAACCGCCGTGACAGCGCGGGCCGTCCCCGCAACGCGTCCCATCCCAGGGCGGCGTACACCGACATCCCGTCGGAGTGCGCCGCCCTGTTCGATCCCCGGGTTCGCGACGACCCCACCACGACGATCCCACCGCGCCTGCTTCCCAGCCCGCCGTTCCGACGGCAAACCGGCCCACGGCCAGTGCAGGCCGACGCCGGGAAGCGCGAAGGCGAGTCGGCACGTGGGCGCTGGCCGTGAGGAGGGGAAGCGGGAGCCGCGTCGACGATTCTCCCCCCGGCGGGCCGGAGTTGCCGGCGTGCTGGTCCTGGGCGTCCAGCGGTCCCGGGCCGCGTCGTCGTCGCGCATCACCCCGGACGCCCGCACCGTGCGCCGCGGAACGCTCCGCCCTTTGGCAGCTTCCTGCCAGTGATTCGGCCTGTGTGGCGGAAAGTTGCAGCGATTCACGAGTGCGGACGCCTCGGCAAACGCTTGCCGCACCGGTTGCGGTCATGTTCAACACCAGGCACGCCCCGGCCTCTTAGGTTCGGCTGGGCGGTGACCGACCGGTCGCCGCGCATCGGACACGAGGGAGGACGAATGGCCAGGATCGCGTCGAGGGGCAGAGCCGTGGCGACCGTCGCGGCGACGCTCGTTCTGGGAGCGGCGGGGGCGACGCAGGCGCACGCGGCGCCGACGGCGGGTCAGGACCGGTCGGCGGTCGTGCGGACCCAGGCCGCCGCGGCGGAGGTGGACTACGACACCTGGCAGAGCGATGTGCGCAAGGTGATCGACGAGGCCCGCCCCTACGTGCAGAAGCGGCTCGACAACAGCGCCGGGCAGAAGCCGGCGATCGTGCTCGACATCGACAACACCTCGCTGGAGACGCACTTCCAGGTGTTCCCGCCGACCCCGGCGGTCAAGCCGACCCTCGAACTGGCCCAGTACGCCCACAGCAGGGGCGCGGCCATATTCTTCGTCACCGCGCGGCCCGACCTGATCGGCTTCGTCACCCGGTCGAACCTCGAGTCGGTGGGGTATCCGGTGACCGGTCTGTACCAGCGCGGTCTCGGTGATCTCTTCGGTGACAAGGCCGAGTTCAAGACGGCGAAGCGCGCCGAGATCGAGGGCCGGGGATACACGATCATCGCCAACATCGGGAACAACACGTCGGATCTCGTGGGAGGCCACGCGGAGCGGACCTTCAAGCTGCCCGACTACGACGGGGCCCTCGACTGACCGAACCCGCACCCGCACCCGCCTCGCCCCCGCCCCCGAAGGTGGGGTGACGGGCGTGACGCCTCCGGTCGGCCCCTGCGCGGGGCGGGCCGGAGGCGCTCGCATGCAAATGAGCAGGTGGGCTCATAAGGGGGCGTCTCGTCCTCACAATGAGGTTTTCCGTAATTGTTTCAGACAGGGGTATTTGACGTTACGAACCTGTCCTGGGTACGGTCGGGACAACGGGAATGGCACAGGCGGTTGATGGCAGGCTCCTCGAGCGGATGTCCAGTTTGTCACCTGTGTCTATTTAGCGGGGGTGAAGGTCTAGATGCGGAACGTCTGCCGCATTGCAAGTGTGGCTCGTCGTGTGCCTGTCTGTGGGCCCTGTCCGGCGCCTCGCTAGGTTTTTCTCTGGCTGTTCGCACGAGTTTCACCCCGTGCCGGGGGCCTTTGGTGTGCAAGGGCGCCCGGGCAGGTTGACGGGGACTCCTATTGGTCAAGCTTCAGGGGGAGCTGTGCCCAGTACGTCAGTCAATTCCGAGATAGCCCAGGATTCCGGGATCAGGGTCGGCCGTTCTGAAACGAGGCCGTCCAGCGACGAAATCGAAGGCATGCTGCTGCAGGCCCGGAAACTCGTCGAAATCGCGGTCGACCGCCACCGGAACGTGGAGCGGCTGGTGGCCTCGCTGGAGCCGGACGAGAATTCGGTGGGGATCGCCGCGGAGGAGATGATCGGCTCGGCCCGTCATCATCTGGCCGTGGTGCTCTCCGGGGAGGGCGAGGACGAGACCCATCAGCTCGTCGACCAGCTGGGCCGGGCCAGTGCCCGCGGAGTGAACGTCAAGCTGCTCGGCCGGGTCGGCCTGCTGCGGGACCGCCGCTTCCTGGAGCACCTGGACAAGTACGCGCCCGGCGTGGACACCCGCCTGGTCAGGGCCCCGCTCCAGGAGATGGTCCTCGCCGACAGCGTTGTCGGCGCGGTGTGGATCCGCAACGGCGTCGCCGTGCGGGAGGCGGTGGTCGTCCGGGCCCCGGCCGTCCTGCGCAATCTGCGCACCCTGTTCACCGTCTCCTGGTCCAGCAGCGCGGCGCTCGCCGACCACCGGCGGCTGAGCGAACGCTCGCGCAGCGCGCTCGGCCGGCGCATCCTCCAGGCCCTCAGTTCGGGGCGCACCGACGAGGCCGCCGCCCGCGAACTCGGGGTGTCGGTCCGCACGTACAGACGCAACGTCGCCGAAATCACGCGTGAACTGGGGGCCAACTCCAGATTCCAGGCCGGTGCCCGTGCCGTCGAGCTCGGACTTCTGTCCCCCTCCGCCGAGCTGATGCCTTCCGGCACCGGCCAGTTGGCGGGGTAAGAACTTGTCAGCCTGAGCTTTGACCATGCGGAAAGCCTCAGGTCCCTGGCAGCTTGCTGTAGTTCTCCTTGTGGTGCGGACAGTGCGGAATGCAGGATCTTCCTGCCTCCACAAAAGGCTTCTCAGCCGCTATCTGCGAGGAACGGCATCGATGAGTGACGTGATGATCGAAGCGAGGGAGCTGGGCAGAACGTTCGGTGCCACCCGGGCGCTCGACGACATCAGCTTCCGCATGGAAAAAGGGCGCGTGCTCTGTCTGCTCGGTCATAACGGAGCGGGTAAAAGCACACTGGTGAGCATTCTCGCCACCGTGCTGCCACCCACGAAAGGCAGTGCGCGGGTCGCGGGATTCGACGTGGTGCGCGAGGCGCGTGACGTACGCCGCCGCATCGGCCTGACGGGCCAGTTCGCGGCGGTGGACGAGAGCCTCACCGGCCGCGCCAACCTGCTGCTCGTGGCCCGTCTGCTCGGCGCCGGCAAGAAGGAGGCGGCGGCACGTGCCGAGCAGTTGCTGGAGATGTTCGCGCTGACCGACGCGGCCGACCGGGCGGCGGGCACCTACTCGGGAGGGATGCGCCGACGGCTCGACCTCGCCAGCAGTTTCGTGGGCCGGCCCCAGGTGCTGTTCCTGGACGAGCCCACCACGGGGCTCGACCCGGTCAGCCGCGGCGCCCTGTGGGACCTGGTCCGTGAGGTGGTGGGCGCCGGTACCACCCTGCTGCTGACCACCCAGTACCTGGAGGAGGCCGACCAGTTGGCCGACCGGGTCATGGTGCTCTCCCGGGGCACGTGCATCGCGGACGGCTCGGTCGCACAGCTCAAGGAACAACTGGGCGGCAGCACCGTCCAGGCCACGCTCGCCGACCCCCGCGCCACCACGGCCGCCCTCAACGCCCTCAGGGCGGCGGGACTCGACCCCTGTCCGGGCGGATCCGCGGGCACGGTCACCGCCGCCGTCGAGGGGTCCATCGGACTGGCCGCGGCGGTCCGGGCCTTCGACGCCGCGGGAGTGGAGATCACCGGCATCTCGCTGTCCGAACCGACGCTGGACGACGTCTATCTGGCACTCGCCGCCCCGCGGACCGGCGTTCCGGTCCCGTCCTGAGGCCGCCCCGGCCCCGGACACCCCGCCGCACCCATGAACCTGTGGATCATCAGCCGGCTGACCGACGCCGGCCCGGCCCCCGCCGTCACCGCGCGCGAGCCCCGGGCACACACCCCGTGGCGGACGCGGACCCGGCGGTGGATCCGGGGGCGTCGCCCGCGCCGCGCCCCCACCCCGCACCACCATCGACGGTCCTGAACCTCCAGGGAGCCCTTCATGACGGCGATCACGCCGACGTACCACTCGATCACCGAGGCGACGATGATGCCGCGTCTCGTCCGCCTCGGCCCCAACCTGTACGGCGCGGTCTTCTCCCTCATGAAGCTGCTGCCCGCGCGCTACATCCTGCGGCGCGCCCACAGCCGCGGCGAACTGGACGCCGGGACGGTGGTCGTCGAGACCACGTCGGGCACCTTCGGCCTGGCGCTGGCGATGCAGTCGGCCCTCATGGAACGGGAGCTGATCCTGGTCAGCGACCCGGCGATCGACGCCAACCTGTACCGAAGACTGACCGATCTCGGCGCCAGGGTGGAGATCTGCCAGGAGCCGGCACCGGTCGGCGGCTACCAGGAGGCCCGGCTGCGCAGACTCGCCGAGATCCGCGCCGAACTCCCCTCGACCTTCTGCCCCGAGCAGTACAGCAACCCCGACAACCCGCGCTCCTACGGGGTGGTCGCCGAGCAGATCGCCCGCTCGCTCGGCACGGTGGACTGCCTGGTCGGGCCCGTCGGCTCGGGCGGCTCGATGTGCGGCACCACCCGCGGGCTGCGCGAGGCGACCCCGCACACCCGGGCCATCGGTGTCGACAGCCACCGCAGCGTCCTGTTCGGGCAGCCCGACGGCCCCCGGGCCCTGCGCGGACTCGGCAACAGCCTGTGGCCGGCGAACCTCGACCACTCCACCTTCGACGAGGTGCACTGGTGCTCGGCACCCGAGGCGTACGCCTACACCCGGCAACTGCACGCCACCCACGCCCTCTTCCAGGGACCCACCAGCGGTGCCGCCTACCTGGTCGCCCAGTGGTGGGCGGCGCGCAACCCGGACGGGCTGTGTGTCGTGATGCTGCCCGACGAGGGCTACCGCTACATGGCGACGGTCTACGACGACGCCTGGCTCGCCGAGAACGGCCACACCCTGCCCAGCCCGCCCGCCGAGCCGCTCCTGATCGACTCACCGGCCGACGCCGGTGACGCCTGGACCCGGATGGCCTGGGGACGGCGTACCTACGAGGACGTGCACGGCACCGTGCCCCGCTCCGGCGGGCCCGTCCCGGATCCGGTGCTGTCATGACCGGCACGGGCCGGCTCACCCGCACCCTCGGCGCCCGAACCGCCAAGGTCGTCTACGGCGAACCCGGCCCCGACGACATCCGCCGGGAGCTGGGCCACACCTCGACCATCGACCTCGCGCACGTGGTGATGCTCACCGAGTGCGGGCTGCTGCCCCGGCCCGCGGCCGCCGCCCTGCTGCGGACCATCACGTCCCTGCGCGCCGACGGCTTCGCGGAGTTGTACGACCGTCCGGCGCCGCGCGGCCTGTACCTGATGTACGAGAGCCATCTGATCGAGCGGCTCGGCACGGACGTCGGCGGCAAACTGCACACCGGCCGCTCCCGCAACGACATCAAGGCGACCATCACCGCGATACGGCTGCGCGAGGACCTGACGGACCTGCTCGGCGAACTGCTGCGGCTCCAGGCCGTACTGCTCTCCCGGGCCCGCGCCCACCAGGACGTGGTCATGCCCGTCTACACCCACTTCCAGCCCGCGATGCCCGTCACCTACGGCTACTACCTCGCCGGGATCGCGACGGCGCTGGACCGGGACATCGTCGCCCTCGGGCAGGTGGCCGACGAACAGCGCCGCTGCCCCCTCGGCGCGGGAGCCGTCTCCGGCACGGACCTGCCCATCGACCCGTCCCGCACGGCCGGCCTGCTCGGCTTCGACGGGCCGCCGCTGCACGCCGTCGACGCGGTGGCCAGCCGGGACACCCTGCTGCGGGCCCTCGCGGCGGCGGCCGGGGCGGGCCTCACGCTGAGCCGGCTCGCCACCGATCTCCAGCTGTGGAGCACCCAGGAGTTCGGCTTCGTGGAGTTCCCCGAGCGGCTGGTGGGCGGCAGTTCGGCCATGCCGCAGAAGCGCAACGCGTTCCTGCTGGAGCATGTGAAGGCCAAGTCGGCCGCCGCCGTGGGCGCGTGGACCGCCTCGGCCGCCGCCATGAAGTCGACACCGTTCACCAACTCCATCGAGGTCGGCACCGAGGCGGTCGGCGGCGCCTGGTCGGCGCTGGCCACCGTGCGGGACTGTGTGCTGCTGGCCCAGGTCCTGGTCAGTGGCGCCCGCCCGGACGGCGGGCGGATGGAACGGCGGGCCCGGGAGGGCTTCGTGACGGCGACCGTGATCGCCAACCGGCTGGTGCGGCAGGGCGTTCCGTTCCGTACCGCGCACCACGTGGTGGGCGCCGCCGTACGCGAGGCGGTGGAGGCCGGTGAGTCCGAGCTGACGAAGGTCGCGCTGCCGGACGGCCTGCGGGCCGACGTGAGCGCGGAGATACCGCCGCTGCCGGAGCTCGTCGCCGCGCACGACCGGGGTGGTGGCCCCGGGGTCTGCGAGGACGTCGTCCACGAGCTGCGGCAGCGGCTCGCCGGTCACGGTGAACGGCTCGGCGGGCGCCGGGCCCGGACGGCGCGGGCGCACAGGGACCTCGACGCGGCGGTCGCCGCGCTGACGGGCGGTCCGGACCTGGGAGACAAGCGATGAACAGCGGTACGGCGAGGCAGTGGTTCGCCTTCCTGGAGAGCAACACGACCGGTACGGGACGGGAGTTCTGCGCGGCCGCCCGGGCCCGCGGGCTGCGGCCGGTGCTGCTGACCCGGGACCCGGACCGGTACCCCTACGTCGTCGAGGACGCCGTCGACACCCGGGTGCTGGACACCTCCGACCTGACGGCCGTGGTGGAGGCGTGCGCCGGTCTGGCCGGGGGTGCCGGCCTGGCCGGGATCACCTCCAGCTCCGAGTACTTCGTGGCGGACGCCGCCCGGGCCGCCGCCCGGCTCGCGCTGCCCGCTCCCGACGGTGACGCGATCGCCCAGTGCCGGGCCAAGGACCTCCAGCGCGCGGCGCTCGCCGCCCACGGGGTGCCCGTCCCGGCCTGGACGGCGGTCTCCGAGGTGGCCGAGGCGGTGCGGGCGGCCGAGGCCATCGGCCATCCGGTGGTGCTCAAGCCGGTCAGCGGTTCCGGCTCGAACGGCGTACGGCTGTGCGCCGACCGGGCGGAGACCGAGGACTGGGCCCGACGGCTCCTGGACCGGGCGACGGACGAGCGGGGCAACCCGGTGCCCTCCCACATCCTGGTGGAGGCGGCCGTGGACGGACCGGAGTTCTCGGTCGAGACCTTCGACGGCGATGTCGTCACCGTCGTCGGCAAACACACCGGCCCCGAGCCGCACTTCGTGGAGACGGGCCACGACATTCCCGCTCCCGTGGACCCCGGGACCGTCGCCGAACTCGCCGACACGGCCCTGCGGGCCCTGAAGGCCCTGGGGCTGGGCTGGGGTGCCGCCCACACCGAGATCCGCCGGTCGGCCGAGGGCCCGGTGGTCATCGAGGTCAACCCGAGGCTGGCCGGCGGCATGATCCCGGTCGCCGTGCGGGCCGCGACCGGGACGGACCTGGTGGACGCCGTCATCGCCCGCGCCGCGGGCCAGGACCCGACACCGCCGGAAGGCCGCGCCCCGCGGGCCGCCGGGCACGCCGCCGTGCGTTTCGTGATGGCCGCGGCCGAGGGACGGGTCACGGCCGTCGGCGGCGTCCAGGACGCGGCGGCGGCCCCGGGGGTCGTGGCGGCCACGACCGGCACGGCCGTCGGCCGGCGGGTGCGGATCACGCACTCCTTCCAGGACCGACTGGGCTGTGTGGTCGCCACGGGCGCGGACACCGCGCAGGCGGGCTCCCGCGCGGAGTCCGCCGCACGACTGATCAGGATCGAGCTGGACGAACCGGTGACGCCGGAAGAAGGGAACGGGGGCCGATGAGCGAGCAGCAGCGCGCGCAGCACACGTACACCAGAATTCCCAGATGGACCATGCCGCTGAGCGAGGAGCGGGGCGTGGCGGAGCACCGCGAGGAGCTGCCCGCGTCGCTCACGCACGCGCTGGAGGACCGCGCCGGCGGCCCGGGGCCCGCACTGGCCGCCCTGTTGCTCGCCGCGCACGCCCGGGTCCTGGCGACCCTGGTGTCGGAGCCCGACCTGCTCATCGGCGTGGTCCCGGGCGCCGGGCGGGACGAGGTGCCGCTGCGCCTGACGGTCGCGGACTCCGCGTGGGCGGAACTGGCCGTCCGGGCCGGTCGGGCACTGGCCGCCCCGCACCGCACGGAGGCCCGGCCCGAGGTGGTGTTCGACCTGTCGGCCGTCGCGGCACCCGCCGCCGACGCGCCGGACGCGGACGCCCGGACCGGCGGCCTCGACGAGGGAGTCGTCCTGCGGGTGGCCGTCGCCCGGGACACCGCCGGGCTGTCGCTGCGCCTGGTGTACGACCGCGCGCACATCGACGCGGAGTACGTCGCCCGCCTGGCCGGCTACCACCTGCGCGCCCTGCACCTGCTCGCGACGGATCCCGGCGCGCCCCACCACCGGCAGAGCCTGCTGTCCGACGAGGAGGTGGACACCCAGCTCCACGGCCTCGCCGGCCCCCGCGCCGAACTGTCCGAGCGGACCTTCGTGGACCACTTCGAGGAGCGGGTGCGCGAGGTGCCGGACGCGGTGGCCGCCGTCCACGGAACCGTCCGCCGCACTTACCGGGAACTCGACCGGGAGGCCAACAGGATCGCCAACGCGCTGCTCGCGGCGGGGGTCCGCGCCGAGGACGTCGTCGCGGTGGTCATGGACCGCACCCTCGACTGGATCGCCGCGGCGCTCGGCGTGTTCAAGGCGGGCGGCGTCTATCTGCCGGTGCGTCCCGACTTCCCCGCCGACCGGGTCGCCGCCCAACTGCGGCGCAGCGACTGCGTGTTCGTGCTCACCGAGCCGGACAGCGCGGAGCTGGTGGCCCGGGCGGGCGAGCTCGCCGGGCGCGGGCCGCGCGTCCTGGCCGTACCGGAGATCCTGGCCTCCGACGTCTCCGCCGAGGCCCCCGGCCGCCCGGTCGCCCCCGGACAGGCCGCCTACATCTACTTCACCTCCGGCTCCACCGGCGCTCCCAAGGGCGCCCTGTGCGAGCACGTCGGCATGCTCAACCACCTCCAGATGAAGATCGACGACATGGAGATGACCCACGGCACCGCGGAGGTCGTCACCCAGACCGCCTCGCAGTGCTTCGACATCTCCCTGTGGCAGTTCGCGGCTCCGCTGCTGGTCGGCGGCAGCGTCCGGATCGTCGACACCGACGTCCTGCTCGACGTCGCCGGTTTCGTGGACGAGATCGTCACGGGCCGGGTGACCGTCACCCAGATCGTGCCCAGCTACCTGGAGGTGCTCCTCACCCACCTGGAACAGCACCCCCGGCCGCTCGGGGCGCTGCGCACGGTGTCGGTCACCGGGGAGGCCCTCAAGTACGAACTGGTGCAGCGGTGGTTCGCCCTGTACCCGGACATCAAGCTGGTCAACGCCTACGGCGCCACCGAGGTGTCCGACGACACCATGCACGAGGTCCTTGACCGGGTGCCGGACCGCGACTTCGTGACCGTCGGCCGCTCCCTGCGCAACGTCAACACCTATGTGCTGGACGAGAACCTCGCCCTGGTGCCGCTCGGCTCGCCCGGTGAGATCGCGTTCTCCGGCGTCTGCGTGGGCCGGGGCTACATCAACGACGAGGAGCGCACCCGGGAGGCCTTCGTCCCCGACCCCTTCCGGCCCGACACCCGGATGTACCGCACCGGGGACTTCGGGCGCTGGCTGCCCGAGGGCCGTATCGAGTACCTGGGGCGCCGGGACGAGCAGGTGAAGATCCGGGGCTTCAGGATCGAGATCGGCGAGATCGAGAACAAGCTGCTGGGCATGCGGGGCATCCGCGAGGCCGCGGTCGTCATCGACGGCGCGGGCGACGGCCCGCGCAACCTCGTCGCGTTCTTCAGCGGTGGGGACGGCGGTACCGGGCCGGCCACCGAGCGGGCCCGGGACTTCCTCGCCGGGCTGCTGCCCGAGTACATGGTCCCCACCTACTTCCACCAGCTGGAGCGGCTGCCGCTCACCGAGAACGGCAAGATCGACAAGAAGGCCCTGGTCCGGCTCGCCGGCACCCTGGGGCACGGCGGCGCCGCGTACGCGGCCCCCAGCACGCCCGCCGAACAGCGGCTGGCCATGCTCTGGGCCCAGGTGCTCGGCGTGCCGCTGGAGCGCATCGGCCGGGACGACAACTTCTTCGACCTCGGCGGCACCTCGCTGGCCGCGGTGCGCCTGCTGGTCCAGCTGGACCGGGCGCTGTCCCTGAAGGACCTGGTGGCCCACCCCGTGCTCGCCGCTCTCGCGGGCGTCCTCACCGAGCGCGGCCGGGGCGGTGAACGGGCGGCGACGGACAGCCTGTTGCAGCCGCTGGCGTCCGCCCGGCAGCCGCACCGGACCCTGGTGTGCTTCCCCTACGCGGGCGGGAACGCGGTCAACTTCCGTTCCCTCGCCGCGGAGTTGGAGCGCGACGGCATCGCCGTCCTCGGCGTCGAGCTGCCGGGTCACGACTTCGCCGGCGGCGAGGAACCGATGGCGGACATCCCCGAGATCGCCCGGCGGGTACGGGACGAGATCGCCGAACGGGTCACCACACCCGTCCTGCTGTGGGGCCACTGCGCCGGCGCGGCCGCCGCCCTGGAGACCGCCCGGCTGCTCCAGGAGGCGGGCCGCCCCGTCGAGCGCGTCTTCGTGGGCGCGCTGCTGCTGGAGGACACCGAGACACTGCGCGCGGAGATGGCGGACGTCTCCGAGGCGGACAACCGGACCCTGCTCTCCCGGCTCCGCGCCGACCACGCCTACGTCGAACTCGACGAGCTGAAGCCGGAGCGGGCGGACGTGGTGGGGCGGGCCTACCGGCACGACGTCCTCACCGCCGACAGCCATCTCCTCCGCATCCGTCAGGACGCGGAGAGCCACCGCATCGACGCCCCGGTCGAGGTCGTCGTCGCCCAGGACGACCCCTCCACGGCACGCTTCGCCGAGGGCCACGGAGACTGGAAGGCGGTCTCCGACCGGGTGACCCTCCACGAACTGGGCCAGGGCGGTCACTACTTCGTCAGCACCCGGCCCGCGGACACCGCCGCGCTGGTGCGGGCCGGCTGCCCCAGACCCGAGCACCGGAACTAGGAGGACCACGGTGACGACGATCGACACGACGACGCTCCACGCGGACTACCGCCGGGTGGCCGCCACCGGGGTCAGCTCGGCCTTCGGCACGTTCGGCGAGCTCCTCCAGGGCGTCCTGCCGGAGACGGACGGCGACTTCCTGGTCACCCTGCCCGTGGCCCGGTGGGCGGTGGCCCGGTTCGAGGTGGACCCGCACACCGAGGTGCTCCAGGTGTGGCCTCCGCACAAGAAGAAGGCCCTGAGGCTCACCTCCATGATCATGGAGGACGCGCGGCGGCCCGCGGGCGGTGTGCTGAGGATCGACAGCACCCTGCCCGAGGGCAAGGGGCTGGCCAGTTCGTCCGCGGACCTGGTGGCGACGGCACGGGCCGTCGCCAACGCCCTGGAGGAGCCGATGCCGCCGCGGCGCATCGAGTCGTATCTCGCCAGGATCGAACCCACCGACGGGGTTCTGTACCCGTCGGTGGTCGCCTTCCACCACCGCAGCGTGCGGCTGCGCGCCCGGCTCGGCTCCCTGCCCTCGATGGCGGTGGTCAGCGTCGACGAGGGCGGCGCCGTGGACACCGTCGACTTCAACAGCATCCCCAAGCCGTTCACGGCCGCGGACAAGCGGGAGTACGTCCGGCTCCTGGACCGGATCGGCGACGCTGTGGCCCGGCGGGACCTGGACGAGGTCGGCGCGGTGGCCACCGCGAGCGCGAGGATGAACCAGGTGCTGCGGCACAAGTGGTCCCTGGAGCCGATGATCGCGATCTGCCGCGAGGTGGGCGGTCTGGGCGTGGTCGTCGGGCACAGCGGCACCACGCTCGGGATCCTGCTGGACACCGCGGCGCCGGACTGCCACAGCCGGCTCACCGCCGCCGCGCAGGCCTGCCAGCAACTCGTCGGCAACGTGACGGTGTACCGCACGCTCAGCTTCCACTGAGCCCACGGCGACGACAGGGGCCGCACCCGGGATCCGGGTGCGGCCCCTTCGGGGTGCTCGCGGGCCGGGCCTACGGCCGGAACGGCTCTCCCATGCCCACGACGATCTCCCGCTCGCCCCGGTGGGGTTCACGGCTGTGCGCCGTGCGCACGTTGTCGATGACGAGGAGGTCGCCGTGGAGCCACGGCTCGCGGACGGTGTGCCGCTCGTACACGTCGTTGATCAGGTCGACGGTCGCGCGGTCGAGCGGGGTGCCGTCGCCGCAGAACGTGTTGAAGGGCAGCCCCTGGGGGCCGAACTCGGCCGTCAGGAACTCGCGGACGTCGGGCGCCATCGTCCACTCGTTGAGGAACGCGATCTGGTTGAACCAGCACCGCTCACCGGTCGCCGGATGCCGTACGACGGCCGGGCGGGTCTGGGTGGTGTGCAGCGCGCCGTCGGCGTCCCAGCGCGCCTCGATGCCGTGCGCGGCGCAGTGGCGGTCCACCTCGGCGCTGTCGTCGGTGCCGAAGGCGTCCTGCCAGGAGATGCCGACGAAGGGGTTGTAGTGGCGGGTGAGCCGCCAGCCGTGGAGCTCGAAACGGGCCACCAGGTCCGGGGGCAGGTCCCGCAGGACGGCCCGGCTGTCGGCGATCGCGGTGATCCCGCCGTCGGCCGGCGGGGTGAGGCAGGCGAACGCCATCAGCCGGGGGGCCGACGGCGCGTAACTGAGCTCGTGGTGCATGCACATGGGCTGGTCGGCCGGCCAGTGCGAGGAGGAGTACACGCCCTGTCCGTAGGTGTCGCGCGGCGCGAACCCCTCGCGCTCGGTCAGCGGGTCGCCGATCATCCGGCCGACGGCCGCGACGGCGGTCGCCCGGTTCTCCAGGCGCAGTCCGCGGACCAGGACGGCTCCGCTGCGGGCGACCTCCTCCCTGATCGCCGGGCGGTGTTCGGTGAGCCAGTCGACGGCGGCGCCGGGCGGCGCCGCCGTCGCGTCGAACCGGACGAGCGGGCCGGTTTCGGTTCCGGGCATGATGCGATGCCTCTTTCGTCTCGGATGTGGTCTCGGATTTCGTCTGGGATGTCGTCTGGGATGTCGTCTCGGAGGGGTGCGGGCGGTGCGGATCAGGCCGGTGGACGCCGGAACGCCCGTACGGCGGCGGCGGATCCGACGACGGCGACCAGGACACTGGCGCCGAGCGCGGACCACACATGGGTGCCCAGCGGCTGGTCGAGGGCGAGTGCGCGATTGGCGTCCATGGCGTACGACAGCGGGTTGACCGTCGCCAGCACCTGGAGCCAGTCCGGGAGCCGGTCCCGGGGGACGAAGGCGCTGGAGGCGAACATCAGCGGGAACGTGACCAGATAGCCGGCGCTCTGCATGGCCTCCGGGTTGCGCAGCCACGCCCCCAGCGCGAGGAAGATCCAGGTCATCGCCCAGACGACCGCGCAGGTGAGCAGGACCGCCGCCAGCAGACCGGGCAGGCCCCCGGCCGGGTCGGCGTCCAGGAACACCACCGCCACCACGACGAGGATCACCAACTGGGCGGTGGTGCGCAGCAGATCGGCG
The DNA here is from genome assembly GCF_021173675.1 of Streptomyces lincolnensis. Classification (GTDB taxonomy): domain Bacteria; phylum Actinomycetota; class Actinomycetes; order Streptomycetales; family Streptomycetaceae; genus Streptomyces; species Streptomyces lincolnensis_B. Next base: position 495,070 of record NZ_JAIHON010000006.1, read on the forward strand.
AGGCTGCGGGCGAACAGCAGCAGCGGGGCGTGGATCGGCAGGGTGCGCAGCCGGGCCACGGCACCGTTGTCCATGTCCCGGACCAGGCCGATGCCCGAGGCCACCGCGGGCCCGATACCGGTGGTCACCAGCAGGGCGGGAAGCAGGAAGTCCAGGTAGGCCACGCCGTCGGGCAGGTGCTCGCGGTCCACGATGGCCCCGAAGACCTGGCTGAGCAGGAGCAGCATGAACACCGGCTGCAGCATGCTGAGCACCACGACCTTGACGTGCGTGAAGTTCGCCCTGACCGACCGGCCGGTGAGGATGAGCAGCTGCGCCGTGGGACTGCTGCCCCGCCAGATCGGCCCCGACCCGGCCGTGCCGGGAGCGGCGGGCGCCGGCGAGATGCTGGTCATGGGGTTCCTCCCAAGTCGTAGGCCCGTTGCACGTGGGACAGCGCCGAGAGCAGGTCGGCGGACGTGACCTTGCGGGCGGCCGACACGGCGGCCGTGGGCAGGGGGAGCGCCCCGGTGTCCGCCCAGCGCAGCCAGCCGTCGCGGTCGATGAAGCTCCTGGCCCGCCCCGCGTTGTCGGGGTGCAGGCAGTAGGGGATGTCGAGCAGGCCGCGCCGGAAGGCCGTCACCAGGGCGGTGCCCACGTCGTCGTCGAGCTCCAGCACGGTGTGCACGAGGGTGCGGGCCTCCGCGTAGACCTCGGAGTCGGCGGCGGGCGGGCCGGGCGGCGGTGCGGGGGCGTCGGCCGCGGCGCGCGCGGCGGTCTCCAGGGCCTCCACGTTGTCCGCGACGGTCGGGATGCGGTGCGCCTCGGCGGCGGTCTTCACGATCAGCCGGGAGGCCCCCGAGGTGACGGCGAGCCGGGCCGCCGCCTCCAGGAGGGTCAGCGCGCCGCCGCGCGAGTGCGGATACACGCCCATGTAGGCGTAGAGCACGACATGCCGGTCGACGTGCCCCAGGAGCTCGTCGGAGAGGAGCCGCAGCGCGGCCACCGCCTCCAGGTCCTGCTGTCGGCTGGTCTGCTGGGCATAGCTCAACGACACGCTGCGCAGCCCGTGCTGGGCGAAGAACAGGCCCTCCAGGACGCTCACCGCGACCAGGACGGCCGGCGGGCACAGCTGCCCGAGCAGACAGCCGCCGAAGCTCTCCAGATGCGGTACCCGGCCGTCGCCGGTGTGGCGGGCGAGCATCCCGCAGGCCGTGCGCCAGCTCTTCACCGCGTCCCGCAACGGGGTCCGGCTGTAGGGCAGGCAGTACGAGACGGGCCCGCCCTCGGTGGCGTCCAGGCCGAGGTCGAGCAGCGCCGAGACGATGTGCTCGGGCCGGGCGGAGCCGTGTCTGACCTGGACGGGGAAGGAGGCGTCGTGGATGCCGTCCAGCACCGCCCGCGAGGTGTGCGGGGGATGGGTGCAGATCGGGTAGCCGTTGAGCGGGACGCCGTCGGCCACCGCCCGGCGGGCGGCCGCCAGGTCACGGACCCGGGTGTAGCTGTCCAGGGTCAGCGTCCCCACCGTGACGGCGTCCGCGGCCCGGGTGCGGGCCAGCCCCTCGCGCATCCGGCCGGGATCGCTGAACCCCATCCGCGGCTGTACGACGAGTCTGCCGCGGGCCCGGGCCCCGGCCACGAAGTCGCCGAAGGGCACCCGCGTCACGACACCGCTCGGACGGGCAACCGGGACACCAGCTCGCGGAACGCGGCCACGTCCCCGTCGTCGAAGACCCGGTCGTAGCCCGCTTCGAGCAGTCGGCGCACCTGCCCGACGTTGCGCAGTCCGTCGGTGCCGAGCTTGCCGCCGATCACCATCGTGGTGGCGGCCAGTTCGGGGTGGGAGCGCAGGCGGCGCACGAGCCGTAGACCGTCCTGGTGGCCGTGGCCGTTCACGCTGCTGACGACGAGCAGCGCGGGCCGGTGCTCCAGGGCGGCGCCCAGCACCAGGTCGTCGGGTGCGCACGGGCCGAGATTGGTGACGTCGTGGCCCCATTCCTCCAGCAGTAACTGGAGATAGACGAGATTCCAGGTGTGGGCGTCGGAAGACGTGCCGGTGACCAGCACGGAGGGCAGCTGGATGCCATGCATGGAATTCATCGGAATCCCGGAGTCGGGGAGTGCCGGAAGTCTCGGGAAGGAGTCCAGGAAACGCGGCGCACTCGGCGGCTGAAAGGTTCTTCGGCAATGCGGTCGAATCTTGACTCTACTGTCGCGAAGGGCCCCGCGACCGGGGTGCCGCTGGCCGGTACTGGCCTCGTCGCCCCCGAACTGCCTGCCTCTACGGGTGATTTGTCCCTGTTGCTGAGGGGTGGCAGGGCACCGCGTGCAGTTTGCTGTCAGCCGTCTTCCCCGGCCCCGGGCCAGCCGGTAGAAAGTCACGGCAGTGCCGGTCCGGCACTCGGAAATCCCCGTTCTCGACCACGAAGGGCAGGGCCACGAATATGGCGGGAATCGTCACCGCCCCCAGTGTCACCGCAATGCTCAGGCAGCATGCGGAAAACCGGCCGGAAAAGCAGGCGGCGGCATTTGTGACGGATCCCGTTCGTGAGGACGGGGCGCAGTGGCTCACGTATGCCGAACTGGACGCGCGGGCCCGGAGCCTGGCCGTACGGCTGCACCGGACCGGCGTCCGGCCCGGTGACCGTGCCCTCCTGCTCCACCCCGCCGGGCTCGACTTCCTGACCGCGTTCTTCGGCTGCCTGTACGCCGGCGTCGTCGCGGTCCCCTCCTCGCTCCCCGGTCGCTACCGCCACGAGCGGCACCGGGTCCGGCGCATCGCGGACGACGCGGGCGCGGCGGCGATCCTGACCGACACCCCCACCCGGGGCGACGTCGAGGAATGGCTCGCCGAGGAGGGGCTCGGCCATCTCCCCCTGATGGTCACCGACGACGGCGCCGGACCCGGCCCCGACGGCTGGACGATGCCGCTCACCGACCACGCGACCCTCGCGGTGCTCCAGTACACCTCCGGCTCCACCGGAGACCCCAAGGGCGTGATGATCAGCCACGGCAACCTGCTGCACAACACCGCCCACATCGCCGAGGTCCTGGACCTGGACGACACCAAGCGCGGCGGCGGCTGGATCCCGCACTTCCACGACATGGGCCTGATGGGCCTGATGGTGCCGCCGCTGATGACCGGCTCCACCACGGTGCTGATGAGCCCCAGCACCTTCCTGAAGCGGCCCCACCTGTGGCTGCACATGATCGACCGGTTCGACATCCACTACTCCGCCGCCCCCGACTTCGCCTACGAGGTGTGCAGCCGGCGCGTCACCGACGCCCACATCGAGGGACTCGACCTGTCCCGCTGGCGGCACGCCGTCGACGGCTCGGAGCCCGTGCGGGCCGCCGTCCTGGACCGCTTCCACCAGCGGTTCGCGGGCCACGGACTGCGCGCCGACGCCCTCGCCCCGTGCTACGGCATGGCCGAGGCGACCCTCTTCGTCTCCGGTGCGGTCGATGTCCCGCCGAGCAGCCTGCGGGTCAGCGCGGCTCAGCTGGAACGCAACGAGTTCCGGCCCGTCTCCGACGCCGACGAGCCCGGCCGGGACGTGGTCAGCTGCGGGCCGCCGCGCGGCGCCGAGGTACGCGTCGTCGACCCGCAGACCCTGCGCACGCTGCCCGAGGGCGGCGTCGGGGAACTCTGGCTGCGCGGACCGGTCGTCGGACACGGCTACTGGGGACGTGAGGAGACCAACGAGGCCGACTTCCGGGCCACCACCGCCGAGGGCGACACCGGATATCTGCGCACCGGCGACCTCGGCACCCTGCACGAGGGCGAGATCTACATCACGGGCCGCATCAAGGACGTCCTCAACCTGCGCGGGCGCAACCTCTACCCGCAGGACATCGAGCACGAACTGCGGGTCCAGCGACCGGAACTGGGCAACCTCGCCGGCGCCTGCTTCGCCGTGCCCGGCGCGGGCGGACACGGCCAGGACGACGTCCTGGTGGTCACACACGAGGTCCGCGGCATCAAGGACGAGGAACGGCTCAGGGAACTCGCCACCGGCATGCGGCTCACCGTCGCCCGCGAGTTCGGCGCCCCCGTCGGAGCGGTCCTGCTGCTGCGGCCCGGCGGAGTGCGCCGCACCACCAGCGGCAAGATCCAGCGCTCCGCGATGCGCGAGCTCTTCCGGGCCGGGGCCCTCCAGCCGACCTACGCCGACTACCAGCCCCACCTGCTCCCCACCGCCCCGGCCGGACAGCAGGCCCCGGCATGACGACCACGATCCCGTCCACCCCGGACGGCACCGCGGTCGACGCCGCCCCCCTGCCGGACCCGCGGGCACTGGACCGCCTGCTCGCCGAGTCGGCCGTGCCCGGCGGGGCGTTCTCCCCGGCGGTGCTCGCCGACCTCGACGCACGGGAGGCGTTCCCCGCCGAGGCGTGCCGCACGCTCGACGCGTTCGGCCTGCCCCGGTACTACGTGCCGGTCGAACACGGCGGCGCCCTGGACGACTTCAGCACCGTCCTGCGGCTGCTGCGCGCGGTCTCCCGGGTGGACCTGACGGTGGCGGCCGCCCACGGCAAGACCTACCTCGGGGCCATCTCCACCTGGATCGCCGGTGACCCGGACCGGGCGGCGCGCCTGGGCCGCCGTATCGGCGAGGGAGCCGTCGTCTCCTGCGCGCTGACCGAACGCCACCACGGCAGCGATCTGCTGGCCGGCGAGGTCACCGCGCGGGAGACCGACCGCGGCTGGCGGATCACCGGCGAGAAATGGCTGATCAACAACATCACCCGGGCCGACCTGATCACCGTCCTGGCCCGCACCGACCCGGCCGGCGGCCCGCGCGGCTTCAGCCTCTTCCTGGTCGACAAGAGCCGGCTGGCCCCCGGCGCGCTGACCCCGCTGCCCAAGGTGCCCACCTACGGAATCCGCGGCGCGGACATCAGCGGCATGGTCTTCCACGACACGCTCGTGCCGTCCGACGCGCTCATCGGCGAGGTCGGCAGGGGCATCGAGATCATCCTCAAGGCCCTGCACGTCACCCGCACCGGCTGTGTGGCCATGTCCCTCGGCGCGGGCGACCACGCCCTGGACCTGGCCGCCCGGTTCACCACCGCCGCCACCGACCACGAGGGCGTACCGCTCGCCGAACTCCCTCACGTCCGACGCGAGGTGGGCGAGGCGACGGCCGCCCTGCTGCTCGCGGAGGCCACCGGGCTGGTCGCGGCGCGTGCCGTCCACGCCCTGACACCGGAGATGAGCGTCGTCTCGGCCGTCGCCAAGGCGTACGTGCCCGCCCAGGTGGACGACCTGGTGGCCCGGCTCCTGCACACGCTCGGCCCGTACGGCCTGCTGGAGGCCGACACGCACGGCAGCTTCGCCAAACTGGAGCGCGACCACCGCATCATCGGCATCTTCGACGGCAGCAGCCTGGTCAACCGCAACGCCCTGGTCGACCAGTTCGCCCGGCTGGCCCGCGGCTACCGCAAGGGCCGCCTGGACGAGGAGGGCCTCGCCGAGGCGACCGACGTCCGGGCACCCCTGCGGCCCTTCCGCCCCCAGGCACTCAGCCTGCTCTCCGGCACCGGCGCCTCCGTCCTCGCCGGACTGCCGGCGGCCGTGGACCGCGTCCACGACCTGGCGGCGGCCGGCGCCGCCTCCGACGGGCTGGCCCGCCTCGCCGGACGCCTGCGACAGGCCACCGACCGGCTCCACGAGGAGATGGCGGCCGTGCGCTTCACACCGCGTGCCGTGCCCGGCCACGCCTTCGAGCTCGCCGAGCGGTTCGAGCTGTGCTTCGCCGCGGCCGCGGCGCTCCACCTGTGGCTGCACCGCCCGGACCGCGTCGAGGAGGCCTGGCTGCGGGGCTGCCTGGTCAAGGCGCTCACCGATCTCGGCGAGCCGGTCGAGGACAGCGCACGCGAGGACCTCGACACCCTCGCCGACGCCCTGCTGTCCGCGGCCCCCGGCACGGTCCCCTCACTCCTCGACTCCCTGGAGGGCACGGTCCGATGACCACGGCCACCGCCCCCGTCACCCTCGCCGAGGCGGTCGAACAGCACCTCGGCGACCCGTACGACACGACGAGCCCCACCGGCTTCCGGGCGATCCTGACCGAGGGCCAGGTGGGCGGCCGGACGGGCGGCCAGGCGGGCCGGGCGAGTCGGCCCCTGACCCCGGAGCGCCTCACCGCCGCTCTCAAGGACGGCGCGAACGCCACCCCCGAGGCCTGGCTGCACGCGCTGCGCGCCCTGTACCGCCGCTCGCCCCGCCTCGGCCGGACCGTCCGCCCCGACCTCCCCGACAACGGCCCGCGCACCACCGCCCTGCACATCGGGGCGAGCGTCGGCGCCCTCGACTCCGCACTCCGCGTCACCGTCCGCCACCTGCGCGGCCGCCACCTCTACGGAGCGCCCGCCGTCGACATCCCGCACCTGCGCGCCGTGCTCTGCGGAGTCCACGCCGACCTGCTGCTGTGCGACCTCCTGACGACCCTCGCGGTCCGGGGCGAGGACGCGCTGCCCGCCCGCGCGGGCGCCCACGAGCAGGCCGTACGGCATCTGGTGCCGCGCGTGATCCAGGGCGCCCTGGACCGGCTGTCGGTCCTGATGGGGTCGCGCTTCTACATCAGGGAGGGCGAAACCGCTGTCTTCCAGCTGCTGTTGAACGAGACCCAGCGGGAGCTGTTCGCACCGGCCCGCCCGCCGCACCGGGCCCCCGGCCCCCTGCCGTACGACGAGTTGATCACCGCCCCGGGGGCCGTCGCACTCCTGTCCCCCGACCTCACGGCGGCCGCTCCCGGCCGGACCCTCGCGACCCACGGCCGGCGCGTCCGGCAGCCCTCCGGCACCGTCCAGGAGCGCCTGTACGCGGACCTGGTCCGCCGCTACGACACCGCGCGCTCCTTCGACCTGGCGGAACGCCGGCTGCCCGACCGCCCCTGACACGCCCCGACCGACCTGCTGAAAAGGACCCTCCCATGCCCGAGTCCGCCGAAGTCGAGACCCACACCGCCGAGAGCCTCGGCCGCTGGCTCACCGAGTGCGTGGCCAGCCATCTGGAGCGCCCCGCCGACACGATCGACGCCTCCGTACCGCTCTCCGACTACGGCCTCGACTCGCTGTACGCCCTGTCGGTCGCCGCCGAACTGGAGGACCACCTCGACATCTCCCTCGACCCGACGGTCATGTGGGACAACCCCACGATCGACGCCCTCAGCAAGGCCCTGGTCGAGGAACTGGCCCTGAACAACTGACAGTTCCAGCCCCCTCAGCTCTCCCTCCCCCCGCAGTCCGCCACCTCCGCAGAATCGAGAGGACCGCACCTCCATGTCCGAAGCCCGTCTGCTCCGTCGACCCGTCTCGGCCGCCCAGTCCGGCATCTGGGTCGCCCAGCACCTGCACGCGGACAGTCCCCTCTACAACTGCGGCGGCTACTACGAGATCCGCGGCCCGCTCGACACCGCGGTCCTCGCCGAGGCCGTACGGCGCGGCGTCGCGGAGACCGAGGCCCTGCGCTCGTACTTCGTCCAGGACGAACAGGACACCGGCGGCGGCCGGGAGGTGACGCTCCACCAGATCGTCGAACCGGCGGAACCGGACCCGCTCCGCCTCCTCGACCTGCGCACGGCCCCCGACCCGGAGGCCGCCGCGCACCGCTGGATGAACGACCGCATGGCCAGGCCCTTCGACCTGGACCGCGGACCCCTGAGCGAACAGGCCCTGCTCACCCTCGCCGAGGACCGGCACTGGTACTTCCACGGCTACCACCACGCCGTCCTCGACGGCTTCGGCCACTCCGTCTACGCCGCCCGCGTCGCCGCCCTCTACTCGGCCCTGTTGGCCGGCGAGACCCCCGCGCCCACCGGTTTCGCGTCTCTCGACAAGGTCGTCGCGGACGAGGTGTCCTACACCGGTTCGCGCCGGCACGGCCAGGACCGCGCCCACTGGCGGGAGGTCTTCACCGACCTGCCCGACCCGGTGTCCCTGGCGGGCCGCCCGTCCGCCGCCACGCACAGCCTGCGCCGCCACGTCCACACCCTGCCGGCCCCGCTGGCCCACGGGCTCGTCAAGACGGCCGCCGACCTCGGTGTGCGGTGGCCCGACCTGGCGCTCGCCGCCACCGCGGCCTTCTTCCACCGGATGACCGGCCGCACCGACTTCACGTTCTCGCTGCCGCTCGCGGGCCGCACCGGGCGGACGTCCCTGACCACCCCGAGCGCCATGGTCAACGTGCTGCCCCTGCGTGTCACGACCACCCCGGACACCCCCTTCGCGGACCTCGCCGCCCAGGTGTCCCGCTCCCTCGCCGACATGATCCGCCACCAGCGCTTCCGCGGCGAGGAACTCATCCACGAACTGGGCCTCTCCGGCGCCGGGCAGACCCGCCTAGGCCCGACCGTCAACATCATGGCCTTCGCCAACGAGCCCCACTTCGGCCCCACCCCGGCCGTCGCCCATCCCCTGTCCACCGGCCCCGTCAACGACCTGAAGATCAACTTCTACGGCACGGCCGACTCGCGCGGCGGCATCCGCATCGAACTCGACGCCCACCCCGAGCTGTACGGGGAGTCCGAACTCGCCTCCCACATGCGCCGGTTGGTGCGGGTGTTGGAGTGGGTGGTCGGGGGTGGGGGTGCTTCTCGTGTGTCCGAGGTGGAGGTGCTGGGGGCCGGTGAGCGGGAGGCGCTTCTTGGTGGGTGGCAGGGGGCTTCGCGTGGGGTGCGTGGGGTGTCGTTGCCGGAGTTGTTCGGTGAGCAGGCCGAGAGGTCGCCGGACGCGGTTGCCGTGGTGTGCGGTGAGCGGTCGCTGACGTATGCGGAGTTGGATGCGTGGTCGGGGCGGGTTGCGGGTTGGTTGCGGTCGCGTGGTGTGGGCCGTGGTTCGTTCGTCGCGGTGAAGCTGCCGCGGTCGGTGGAGCTGGTGGTGGCGCTGCTGGGGGTGGTGAAGGCCGGGGGCGCGTATGTGCCCGTCGATCCGGAGTATCCGGCGGAGCGGGTGGCGCACATTCTCGGCGATGCGCGGCCGGTGCTGGTCATCGATGACGTGGCGATGCTGGATCAGGCGGGCGAGCCGTTTGAAGGTGTCCGTGTCAGTCCCCGGGATCCGGTCTATGTGATCTACACGTCGGGGTCGACGGGCCGTCCGAAGGGTGTGGTGGTCGAGCATGCTTCCGTCGGTGCGTATTTGGAGCGGGCGCGTGAGGTGTATGGGGATGCGTCGGGGACGGCGGTGCTGCATTCCTCGGTGGCCTTCGACCTGACCGTGACGGCCCTGTACACGCCGTTGGTCAGTGGTGGCCGGGTGGTGCTGACCGAACTCGATGAGCATGCCGGTGCTGCGGGTCGGCCGTCGTTCATGAAGGTCACCCCCTCCCATCTGGGCCTGCTGGAGGCGCTGCCGGAGGAGGTGTCGCCGTCGGGGACGCTGATCACGGGTGGTGAGGCCCTGCTGGGCGAGGCGCTGGCGTCTTGGCGGGCGGCGCATCCGGACGTGACCGTGGTCAATGCTTATGGTCCGACGGAGGCGACGGTCAACTGCACGGACTTCCGGATCGCCCCCGGTGATGCGGTGGGTTCGGGTCCGGTGCCGATCGGGCGGCCGTTCTGGAACACCCGGGCCTATGTGCTGGACGAGCGGCTGCGGCCGGTCCCCCCAGGCGTCGCGGGCGAGCTGTACGTGGCCGGCATTGTGCTGGCGCGCGGCTATCACGGCCGTCCGGACCTGACGTCAGAGCGTTTCGTCGCCGACCCCTACGGCCCCTCCGGGGCGCGGATGTATCGCACCGGCGATGTGGCCCGCTGGACCACTGACGGCCAGCTGGTCTATGTCGGCCGGGTCGACGACCAGGTCAAGGTGCGTGGTTTCCGGATCGAACTGGGCGAGATCCAGGCCGTGTTGATGTCCCACCCCGGCGTCACGCAGGCCGCGGTGATCGTGCGGGAGGACCGTCCCGGTGACCAGCGCCTGACCGCGTACATCGTGGGCGGCGAAGCAGACGACCTGCACGACCTGCACACGCACGCGGCGGCCCACCTGCCCGCCTACATGGTGCCGTCCGCGTTCGTCCCCTTGGACGCCCTCCCCCTCACCCCGAACGGCAAGCTCGACCGCCGCGCCCTCCCCGCCCCCGCACACGACGGCGAGCGGGCCAAGGGCCGATCCCCCCGCACCCCCCAGGAAGAAGTCCTGTGCACGCTCGTCACCGAAGTACTCGGCGTCGACGCGGTCACGATCGACGACGACTTCTTCGCGCTGGGCGGCCACTCCCTGCTGGCGACCAAGCTGGTCAGCCGCATCCGTACCGTCCTGGGTGCCGAACTGCCCATCCGGCAGCTGTTCGAGACGCCCACGGTCGCCGGGATCACCGCCGCGCTGGAGCAGGGATCGGTGCCGGTACGGCGTCCCGGTGTCACGGTCGGAGTGCGGCCGGAGCGTGTCCCCGTGTCGTACGCGCAGCAGCGGCTGCGTTTTCTGAGCCTGTTGGAGGACGGCAGCACCGCGTACAACGCGCCGGGCGCGCTGCGGCTGACGGGGCCGCTGGACCGGGAGGCGTTGCGGCGGGCGCTGGCGGACGTGGTCGGGCGGCACGAGAGTCTGCGGACGGTTTTCGCCGAGGACGAGGGCGGCTTCACGCAGGTGATCCTGGAGCCGTACGAGGCGGTCGTGGAGCTCGACGTGGTGGCCGTGGACGAGGAGCGGCTCGGTGAGCGGCTCGTGGCCGCGGCCCGGTACCCCTTCGACCTGGCCGTGGAACCGCCGGTGCGGGCCACGCTGTTCGAGGTCGGCGAGGACGAGCACGTCCTGCTGCTGCTTCTGCACCACATCGCGGGAGACGGCTGGTCGATGCGCCCGCTGGCCCGCGACCTGGCGACGGCGTACGCGGCCCGGATCACCGGGGAGGAGCCGCGATGGGAGCCGCTGCCGGTGCAGTACGCCGACTACAGCCTGTGGCAGCGGGAGGTGCTCGGCTCCGAGGACGACCCGGACAGCGAGATCGCGCGCCAGCTCGCCTACTGGACCGAGACGTTGGCCGGGCTCCCCGACCAGCTGGAACTGCCCTACGACCGGCCGCGCAGCGAGGTCGTGACCCAGCGCGGCGGGCAGGTCTGTCTGCGGCTGTCCGCCGAACTGCACGAGGCGCTCACCGAGGTGGCCCGCCGCACCCGGTCCAGCCTGTTCATGGTGCTCCAGGCGGGTCTTGCCGCGCTGCTGACCCGGCTGGGCGCCGGTACGGACATCCCGATCGGTTCGCCGGTCGCCGGCCGTACCGACGTGGCGGTGGAGGAACTGGTCGGGTTCTTCGCCAACACGCTGGTGCTGCGTGCCGACACCTCGGGCGACCCGACGTTCACGGAGCTCGTGGAACGCGTACGGGCCCGGAACCTGGCGGCGTACGCGCACCAGGACCTGCCGTTCGAGCGGCTGGTGGAGGCGGTCAACCCGGAGCGCTCGCTCACCCGGCACCCCCTCTTCCAGGTGTGTCTCACCCTGCACAACACGGACCCGCGGGCCACCGTCGCCGAGGTGGCGAAGCTGCCCGGGCTGGCCGTGGAGCTGGAGCGGCTGCCGATCGAGGACACCAAGTTCGACCTCAACTGGGAGCTGACGGAACGCTTCGACGGCGCGGGCCGGCCCGCCGGTGTGACGGGGGACCTGGAGTTCGCCGTGGAGCTGTTCGACCGGAACACGGCCCGTTCGGTGGCCGATCGCTTCGTCCGCCTGCTCACCGCCCTGGCGCAGGACGCCGACCGGACCGTGGGCGCGGTCGACCTGCTCGGCCCGGCCGAGCGGACCGCCGTGCTCGACGAGTGGAGCGATGCCGAACGGCCCGCGGTGGCCGCCGCGCTGGCCGGGCTGTCCCTGCCCGCGGCGACGCGCGGGGCGCGCGCGTACGTCCTCGACGACTCCCTGGGCCCGGTGCCGCCCGGGGTGCCCGGGACCCTGCACGTGACGGCGCCCGGTCCGGCCGGGGAGGCGGCGGAGCAGGAGCGGTGGCTGCCGTGTCCGTTCGGGCGCGCGGGCTGGATGTACCGTACGGGCCGCTCGGCGCGCTGGTCGGCCGACGGTGAGCTGCGGCTCGTCGACACCTCCGACGGGGCCGCGGCGGGCGGGGCGGTCGTGTGGCCGGCCCGGTCCAGGGGGCCGCGCAGCCCGCGGGAGCAGATCCTGTGCACGGTCTTCGCCGAGATGCTGGGCGTCGCCTCGGTGGACATCGACGACAACTTCTTCGAGCACGGCGGGCATTCACTGTCCGCGGTACGGCTGCTCAGCAGGATCCGCGCGGTCCTGGGCGTGGAGCTGTCCATCCGCCGGCTCTTCGAGAACCCCACCGTCGCCGGCGTCGTCGACGCCCTCGACGAGGCCGAGGGCGCCCGCCCTCCGATCACGCCGCTGGAGCGTCCGGCCCGGATCCCGCTGTCGTACGCGCAACAGCGGCTGTGGTTCCTGAACCACCTGGAGGGGCCGAGCGCCACCTACAACATCCCGGTGGCGCTGCGGCTGAAGGGCGCGCTGGACCGGGCCGCCCTGCGGCAGGCGCTCACCGACGTCGTCGCCCGGCACGAGTCGCTGCGCACCCTGTTCGCCGAGGAGGCGGGGGAGGCGCGGCAGATCGTCCTGCCCGCCCCGCACGCGGTCCCGGAACTGACCGAGGTCGACGTCGCCCGCGGCGAGATGGAGGACCGGGTGCGGGCCACCGCGGCGCACCCCTTCGACCTGAGCGCCGAACTGCCCGTCCGCGCCTGGCTGTTCTCCGCACGGGACGGGGAACGCGTCCTGGTCCTGGTGGTGCACCACATCGCCGGCGACGGCTGGTCCATGGGCCCCCTGGCCCGTGACCTGTCCCTCGCCTACACCGCCCGCACCCGGGGCGAGGCCCCCGCGTGGACGCCGCTGCCGGTGCAGTACGCCGACTACACCCTGTGGCAGCGGGAGGTGCTCGGCTCCGAGGACGACCCGGACAGCGAGATCTCCCGGCAGCTCGCCCACTGGAAGGACGCGCTGGCCGGCCTGCCGGAGGAACTGGAACTGCCCGTCGACCGGCCCCGCCCGGCCCGGCAGTCCCACCGCGGTGGCCGGGTGCCGTTCGAGGTGCCCGCCGCCCTGCACGCGCGGCTGGCCGCGTTCGCCCGGGAGACCGGCACCAGTCTGTTCATGGTGACGCAGGCCGCCCTCGCCACGCTGCTCACCCGGCTCGGCGCGGGCACCGACATCCCCATCGGCAGTCCCGTCGCGGGCCGTACCGACGCCGCCGTCGAGGACCTCGTCGGGTTCTTCGTGAACACTCTGGTGCTGCGCACCGACACCTCCGGCGACCCGACGTTCACCGAACTCGTCGCCCGGGTCCGGGAGACCAACCTCGCCGCCTACGGGCACCAGGACGTGCCGTTCGAGCGGCTCGTGGAAGTGCTCAGCCCGGCCCGGTCGCTGGCCCGCCATCCCCTCTTCCAGGTGCTGCTCGGCTTCGACAACAACCAGGAGGCGCTCGACGTCCTGCGCCTGCCCGGCCTCACCGTCGACGTCCAGGCACCGGAGACCGGCCGCGCCAAGTTCGACCTGGCGTTCTTCTTCGACGAGCGGTACGGCCCGCAGGGCGAGCCCGAGGGGCTGCGCGCGGCCGTCGAGTACAACGCCGACCTGTTCGACCACGGCACCGCCCAGGAGTTCGCCGACCGGCTGCTGCGCGTCCTGGCCGGGGTCGTCGACGACCCCGGGCGGCCCATCGGCCGGCTGGACGTGATGGCGGCCGCCGAACGGTGGCGGGTCCTGGAGGAGTGGAACCGCACCGCGCGCCCCGTGCCCGCGGACCCGGTCCCGGTGCTCTTCCAGCGGCAGGTCTCCGCCGAGCCCCGGGCGACCGCGCTGGTCGGCGAGGACACGACCCTGTCGTACGCCGAGCTGAACGCCCGTGCCAACCGGCTCGCGCACCTGCTGGCCGCCTCGGGTGTGGGCGCCGAGGACGTGGTGGCGATCGCCCTGCCCAGGTCGCCCGACCTGGTGGTCGCCCTGCTCGCCACGCTGAAGGCCGGGGCCGCCTACCTCACCCTCGACGTCACGGCCCCCGAACAGCGGCTGCGGGCGATCCTGGGCGACTGCGCGCCCCGGGCCGTCGTCACCGACACGGCCACCGGCCCGGCACTGGGCGAGGTCCCGGCCGGCACCGTCGTGCTCGACGCCCCGGAGACGGTCCGGGCGCTCGCCGCGGCCCCGGACACCGACCCGACGGACAGCGACCGGGTCCGCCCGACGGACCTGCGCCACCCCGCCTACGTCGTCTACACCTCCGGCTCCACCGGCGCCCCCAAGGGCGTGATGATGCCGATGAGTTCGCTGGTCAACCTGCTCGCCTGGCACACCGGCACCTACAGCGGGGGCGTCGGCACCCGGACCGCGCAGTTCCTCGCGGTCTCCTTCGACTTCGCGGTGCAGGAGATCCTCCAGGCACTGGTCGCCGGCAAGACCCTGGTGATCCCCGAGGAGCACGTCCGCCGGGACGCCTACGAACTGGCCCGCTGGATCACCCGGCACGGCATCAACGAACTGTTCGCGCCGACGCTCGTCATCGACGCCGTGCTCGCGGCGGCCGCCGACACCGGCGAGCGCCTGGACTCCCTCACCGACCTCTTCCAGGGCGGCGAGCAGTTCCGGCTGAGCCAGGAGCTGCGCGCGTTCTGCGCGAGCAGCTGGCGGCGGATGGCGCACAACATCTACGGCCCGGCCGAGACCCACGCGGCCACCACCGCGACCCTCCCCGACGACATCGACGAGTGGCCCTCCGCCGCCTCCATCGGCCAGCCCCTGTGGAACGCGTCGGTGTACGTGCTCGACGCCGGGCTGAGCCCGGTGCCGCCCGGCGTGCGCGGCGAGCTGTACATCGGCGGCGCCCAGCTGGCCCGCGGCTACCTCGGCCGCCCCGACCGGACGGCGGAACGCTTCGTCGCCTCGCCGTTCGGGCAGCCCGGCAACCGGCTCTACCGCACCGGCGACATCGTGCGCTGGAACCACCGCGGCGAGCTGGAGTTCCTGGGCCGGGCCGACCACCAGGTCAAGATCGGCGGGTTCCGTGTCGAGCCCGGCGAGGTGGAGGCCGTACTCGGCGACCACCCGGCCGTCGACACCGCGGTCGTCGTCACCCGCGAGGACCTCGGCGGACCCACCCGGCTGGTGGCGTACGTCGTCCCGGAGGGCCGGGACCACGACGCGGGCCTTGGCCGCGCGCTGCGCGCGCACCTCGAACAGCAGCTGCCCCACTACATGGTCCCCTCGTTCGTGGTGGTGCTCGACGACCTGCCCCTGACCGCCAACGGCAAGCTGGACCGGCGGGCCCTGCCCGCCCCCGACACCGGCACCGACCCGGCGTCCGCGGCACCGCGCACCGAGCGGGAGAAGGTGCTGTGCGGGCTGTTCGCGGACGTCCTCGGCCTGGCCGAGGTCGGCGTGGAGGACGGCTTCTTCGACCTGGGCGGCGACAGCATCATGTCGATCCAGCTGGTCAGCAGGGCGCGCCGGGCCGGTCTGGAGCTGTCGGTGCGCGACGTGTTCGAGCAGCGGACCGTGGCCGCGCTGGCCGAGGTCGTCACCGAGGCCGGCGGGGTGCTGGCGGAGGAGCCGGGTGCGGGCATCGGCGAGGTGCCCCTGACCCCGGTCAAGCACTGGCTGCTGGCCCGCACCGACGACCTCGACGCGTTCAACATGTCCGCGGTCCTGCGGGTACCGGCGGGGCTCGACGCCGACTCCCTCACCGGGGCCGTACAGACGCTGCTCGACCACCACGACGCCCTGCGCGCGCGTCTCACGCCGGCTCCCGGCCGGCGGCTGGAGATCCGGGAGGCGGGATCCGTCGACGCGGGCACCCTCGTCACGCGCGTGGACGCCGCGGACGTCGACGGTGACGCGCTCGACGCCCTGGTGCGGACCGCGGGCGAGGCCGCGCGCGACCGGCTCCACCTGGCCGAGGGACGGCTCGTGCAGGCCGTGTGGTTCGACCGCGGCCCGGACCGCCCCGGGATGCTGCTCCTGATCGTCCACCACCTGGTCGTCGACGGAGTCTCCTGGCGCATCCTCATCCCGGACCTCGCCGAGGCGTACGAGGCGCTCGCCGCCGGCCGGGAACCGCGGCTGCAGCCGGTGGGCACCTCGCTGCGCCGCTGGGCCACGGGCCTGACCGAGGAGGCCACCAAGGCCGCGTGGCTCGCCGACGCGAGCTGGTGGCAGAGCGTCCTGCGCGCGGACGGCCCCCCGCTGGGCCGGCGTCCCCTGGAACCGTCCCGGGACACCCAGGCGACGGCCGGACGGCTGTCCCTCACCCTGCCCGCCGACATCACCGAAGCCGTGCTCACCCGCGTCCCGGCGGCCTTCAACGCGGAGATCAACGACGTCCTGCTGGCCGCGTTCACCCTGGCCTGGGCGCGCTGGCGGCACGGCGGGCCGAGCGTGCTGCTGGACCTGGAGGGCCACGGCCGGGAGGAACACCTCGTCGAGGGCGCCGACCTGTCCCGCACCGTCGGCTGGTTCACCAACCTGTACCCCGTACGCCTCGACACGGGCGGCGCGGACCTCGCCCGGGCCTTCGCGGGCGGCCCCGCGGCCGGCGCCGTGACCAAACGGGTCAAGGAACACCTCAGGTCCATCCCCGACAAGGGCATGGGCTACGGCCTGGTCCGCCACCTCAACCCGGCCACCGCCCCCGGCTTCGACGGCCTGGCCGTGCCCCACGTCGCGTTCAACTACCTGGGCCGCTTCACCGCCACCACCGGCGAGAGGGCCGCCGACTGGACCCCGGTCACCGGTGTCGACGCCGTCGCCGGGGACCCCCCGCACCTGCCGCTCGCCCACCCGCTGGAGCTCAACGCCCGCACCCACGACGGCCCGGACGGCTCCGAGCTCGTCGCCTTCTGGACCTGGGCCGACGGCATCCTCGACGAGGCCGAGGTGCGCGAGCTGGCCGACCTGTGGTTCCAGGCGCTACGAGCCCTGGTCACCCACGCGGAGAACCCGCACGCGGGCGGCCTCACCCCGTCCGACGTCTCACTGTCCTCGATCGGACAGGACGAGATCGAGGCGTTCGAAGAGGAGCTGGACGACCTGTTCGACGACTTCGACGACTTCGACGACGAACCGCACGACTTCGAGAAGGAAGAAGAGGCCAGCAAGTGAGTCGCACCGCGCGGAAGATCGAGGACATCCTGCCGCTGGCCCCGCTCCAGGAGGGCCTGCTCTTCCACAGCGTCTACGACGAGGGCGAACTCGACCCCTACGTCGTCCAGATGTCGTTCGACATCGACGGCGCCCTGGACACCGCCGCCCTGCGCACCGCCGCCGAGAAGCTGCTGGCCCGGCACGCCAACCTGCGGGTCGCCTTCCGCCAGCGCAAGAACGGCGACTGGGCACAGCTGGTGATGCGGGAGGTACGGCTGCCCTGGACCGAGCGGGACCTGACCGGGCTCCCGGAGGCCGAACGCGCCGAAGCCGCCGACGCCCTCATCGCCGCCGAGCGGGCCACCCGCTTCGACGTGACCCGGCCCCCGCTGCTGCGCTTCACCCTGCTCCGGCTCGGCGCCGACCGCCACCGCCTCGTCCTGACCAACCACCACCTCCTGCTCGACGGCTGGTCCCTGCCCGTCCTCATGGGCGACCTCTTCGCGCTCTACGACGCCTCGGGCGACGACAGCGCCCTGCCCCGGGTCCGCCCGTACCGCGACTACCTCAAGTGGCTTGGGGACCAGGACCGGGAGGCCGCCCGCACCGCCTGGCGCGACACCTTCGCCGACCTCGCCGAGCCCACCCTCGTGGCACCGGACGCCGACCACACCGCCGTGGCCGGCGCCGAGGTCCGGGCGGCCCTGTCCCAGGAGGAGACCGCGGCCCTCACCGAGATCGCCCGCGGCCGCGGGGTCACCCTCAACACCGTGGTGCAGACCGCCTGGGCGGCGGCCCTCGGCAAGCACCTCGGACGCGACGACATCGTCTTCGGCACCACCGTCTCCGGGCGCCCGCCCGAGATCGACGGCGTCGAACGCATGGTGGGCCTGTTCATCAACACGCTGCCCTCACGGGTGCGGCTGCGGGCCGCCGAATCGCTCGCCGACCTCGTCGTCCGCGTCCAGCACGAGCAGGCCGCGCTCACCCCGCACCAGCACCTCGGCCTCGCCGAGATCCAGCGCGCCGCCGGACACGGTGAACTCTTCGACACCTCCATGGTGTTCCAGAACTACCCGGTGAACCGTTCCGGCACGGCCGGTACCGGCATCGGCGCGGCCATCAGCCTGGCCCCCGGCAAGAACCGCGAGGCCACCCACTACCCGCTGCTGCTGATCGCGTCCGCCCGCGACACCATGACGTTCCGGCTGAACCACCGCCCCGACGTCTTCGACGAGGCCGCCGCCCAGCGGATCCTGGACCGCTTCGTCCGCGTGCTGCGCGCCCTCGTCGCCGACCCCGACCAGCCCGTCGGACGCCTCGACGTGCTCACCGACGAGGAACGGCAACGCGTCCTGCGGGACGGCAACGACACCGCGCGCGAGGTGGCCGGCACCACGGTCCTCGACCTGTTCCGCGCCCAGGCCGCCCGCACCCCGCACGCCCCCGCCGTCACCAGCGGCGGCCACACCCTCACCTACGCCGAACTCGACGCCCGCTCCAGCCGCCTGGCCCGGCTGCTCGCCGAACACGGCGCGGCCCCCGAGCGGTTCGTCGCGCTCGCCCTGCCCCGCGACCACGACACGGTCGTCGCGCTGCTCGCCGTCCTCAAGACGGGCGCCGCCTACGTGCCCGTCGACCCCGACCACCCGGCGGACCGCATCGCGTTCGTGCTCGCCGACACCGAGCCCGCGCTGCTGCTCACCACCCGCGCCCTCAGCGCCGGCATCCCGGACTGCGCCGCGCCGCGCCTCCTCCTCGACGACCCCGCCCTCACCGCGGACCTCGCCACCCGGCCCGACACCGCACCGCGGGTGACACCGCTGCCCGCCCACCCCGCGTACGTCATCTACACCTCGGGCTCCACCGGACGCCCCAAGGGCGTGGTGATCGAACACCGGTCGCTCGGCGCCTATCTGCAGTGGGCCCGGCACGCCTACCCGGAGATGACCGGCACGTCCCTGCTGCACTCGCCGATCTCCTTCGACCTCACCGTCACGGCCCTCTACACGACCCTCGTCTCCGGCGGCCTGGTACACGTCGCGGACCTCGACGAGCGGGCCGCCGAGGGCCCCGAGGCCACCTTCCTCAAGGGCACCCCCAGCGTCCTCGCCCTGCTGGAGGCGCTGCCCGCCGAGGCCTCCCCGAGCCGGCTGATCATGCTCGGCGGCGAACTCCTCCTCGGCGAGGTCGCCGACCGCTGGCGGGCCCGCCGCCCCGACGCCGGCGTCCTCAACGTGTACGGAGCCACCGAGGCCACCGTCAACAGCGTCCAGTACCGCATCCCCGCCGGCGCTCCCGCGCCCGAGGGGCCGGTCCCCGTCGGCCGCCCCTTCTGGAACACCCAGGTGTACGTCCTCGACAGTGGACTGCGCCCCGTACCGCCCGGCGTCCCCGGCGAGGCGTACATCGCGGGCACCGGCCTCGCCCGCGGATACTGGCGGCGCGCGGGCCTGACCTCCGAGCGTTTCGTCGCCAACCCCTACGGACCGCCCGGCTCCCGCATGTACCGCACCGGCGACGTCCTGCGCTGGAACCACGACGGCGACCTGGAGTTCGTCGGCCGCGGCGACGGACAGGTCAAGCTGCGCGGCTACCGCATCGAACTGGGCGAGATCGAGGCCGTACTCGCCGGCCACGAGCAGGTCACCCAGGCCGCCGTCCTGCTCCGCGAGGACCAGCCCGGCGACAAACGGCTCGTCGCCTACGCGGCCACCGCCGGCGCCTCGGTGACGCCCGACGACCTGCGCTCCCTCACCGCCGAGCGCCTCCCCGACTACATGGTGCCGTCGGCGTTCGTGACCCTGGACGCCTTCCCGCTCACCCCGAACGGGAAGCTGGACCGCCGGGCCCTGCCCGCTCCCGACTACGGCTCCCGCGGCGAGGACGGCCGGGCGCCGCGCTCGCCGCGCGAGGAGATCCTGTGCACGCTGTTCGCCGAGGTCCTCGGCCTGGACAACGTGACCATCGACGACGACTTCTTCGCGCTGGGCGGCCACTCCCTGCTCGCCACCAAGCTCGTCAGCCGCATCCGCACCGTTCTCGGCGCGGAACTGGCCATCCGCCAGCTCTTCGAGACCCCCACCGTCGCCGGCCTCTCCGGCGCCCTCGACACCGGCAACGGCCCCGCCCGCACCCCCGTCATCGCGGTGCGGCCCCGCCCCGACCGGCTCCCCCTGTCCCACGCCCAGCGCCGCCTGTGGTTCCTGCACCGCTTCGAGGGCCCCAGCGCCGCCTACAACTCACCCGTCGCCCTGCGCCTGTCCGGCACCCTCGACCGCGCGGCCCTGCGGAACGCCCTCGCCGACCTCACCGCACGCCACGAAACCCTGCGGACCGTCTTCGCCGAGGACGCCGAGGGCCCGTACCAGGTCGTGCTCGACGAGGCCCGTCCGGACCTCACCGTCGTCCGCACCGACCCGGCCCGGCTGCACGCCGACCTCGCCGACGCGGCGAGCCACCCCTTCGACCTCGCCACCGAACCGCCCCTGCGGGCCGCCCTGTTCGAGGTCGCCGCCGACGAACACGTCCTGCTGCTCCTCACCCACCACGTGGCCACCGACGCCTGGTCCCGGGCCCCGTTGGCCCGCGACCTGACGGCGGCGTACGCGGCCCGGGTCGCGGGTGCGGCGCCGGAGTGGTCGCCGTTGCCGGTGCAGTACGCGGACTACAGCCTGTGGCAGCGGGAGGTCCTCGGCGCCGAGGACGACCCGGCGAGCGAGGCCGGGCGCCAACTGGCGTACTGGAAGCAGGCGTTGGACGGTCTTCCGGAGGAACTGCCCCTGCCCTACGACCGCCCCCGGCCCGCCGTGGCCACCTACCAGGGCGACGTCGTCCCCTTCGAGCTCCCGCCCGAGCTGCACGCCGGCCTCACCCGCATGGCCCGCGACAACCGCACGAGCCTGTTCATGGTGCTTCAGGCGGGTCTGGCGGCGTTGTTGTCGCGGTTGGGTGCGGGGTCGGACATTCCGTTGGGTACGCCGATCGCTGGGCGTACGGATGAGGCGTTGGACGAGCTGGTCGGGTTCTTCGTGAACACGCTGGTGCTGCGCACGGATGTGTCGGGTGATCCGACGTTCGTGGAGTTGCTGGAGCGGGTGCGGGCCGCGGACCTGGCGGCGTACGCGCATCAGGATCTGCCGTTCGAGCGGTTGGTGGAGGCAGTCAACCCGGAGCGCTCACTCTCCCGGCACCCCCTCTTCCAGACCATGCTGAACCTCAACAACGCCGGTCCCGTCGAGGCACTGGACGAGATCGCCAAGCTCCCCGGCCTCACCGTCCACCACGAGCCGGTCGAGACCCACCGCGTCAAGTTCGACCTCGGCTTCTCCTTCGCCGAGTCCCACAGCACGACCGGCACGCCGGGGGGTCTCCGAGGAGCCCTCCAGTACAGCACCGACGTCTTCGACCGGGCCACGGCGGAGTCCCTCGTCCAGCGCCTGGTGCGGGTGTTGGAGTGGGTGGTCGGGGGTGGGGGTGCTTCTCGTGTGTCCGAGGTGGAGGTGCTGGGGGCTGGTGAGCGGGAGGCGCTTCTGGGTGGGTGGCAGGGGGCTTCGCGTGGGGTGCGTGGGGTGTCGTTGCCGGAGTTGTTCGGTGAGCAGGCCGTGCGGTCGCCGGACGCGGTTGCCGTGGTGTGTGGTGAGCGGTCGCTGACGTATGCGGAGTTGGAGGCGTGGTCGGGGCGGGTTGCGGGTTGGTTGCGGTCGCGGGGAGTGGGCCGTGGTTCGTTCGTCGCGGTGAAGCTGCCGCGGTCGGTGGAGCTGGTGGTCGCGCTCTTGGGCGTGGTGAAGGCCGGGGGCGCGTATGCGCCCGTCGACCCGGAGTATCCCGCCGAGCGGGTGGCGCACATCCTGTCCGATGCGCGGCCGGTGCTGGTCATCGATGACGTGGCGATGCTGGATCAGGCGGGGGAGCCGTTCGAGGGGGTGACGGTTGACCACAGGGATCCGGTCTACGTCATCTACACGTCCGGGTCGACGGGCCGTCCGAAGGGTGTGGTGGTCGAACACGCGTCGGTGGGTGCGTATTTGGAGCGGGCGCGTGAGGTGTATGGGGATGCGTCGGGGACGGCGGTGTTGCACTCCTCGGTGGCCTTCGACCTGACCGTCACAGCCCTGTACACCCCGCTGGTGAGCGGTGGCCGGGTGGTGCTGACCGAACTCGATGAGCATGCCGGTTCGTGGGGTCGGCCGTCGTTCATGAAGGTCACCCCCTCTCACCTGGGGCTGTTGGAGGCGCTGCCGGAGGAGGTGTCCCCGTCCGGGACGCTGATCACGGGTGGGGAAGCCCTGCTGGGCGAGGCGCTCGCGAACTGGCGGGCCGAGCACCCGGACGTGACCGTGATCAATGCCTATGGTCCGACGGAGGCGACGGTCAACTGCACCGACTTCCGGATCGCCCCCGGTGATGCGGTGGGTTCGGGTCCGGTGCCGATCGGGCGGCCGTTCTGGAACACCCGCGCCTATGTGCTGGACGAGCGGCTGCGCCCGGTCCCCCCAGGCGTGGCAGGCGAGCTGTACGTGGCCGGCATTGTCCTGGCGCGCGGCTATCACGGCCGTCCGGACCTGACGTCAGAGCGTTTCGTCGCCGACCCCTACGGCCCCTCCGGGGCGCGGATGTATCGCACCGGGGACGTGGCCCGCTGGACCACTGACGGCCAGCTGGTCTATGTCGGCCGGGTCGACGACCAGGTCAAGGTGCGTGGTTTCCGGATCGAACTGGGTGAGATTCAGGCGGTGTTGATGTCCCACCCCGGCGTCACCCAGGCCGCGGTGATCGTGCGGGAGGACCGTCCCGGTGACCAGCGCCTGACCGCGTACATCGTGGGCGGCGAAGCAGACGACCTGCACGACCTGCACACGCACGCGGCGGCCCACCTGCCCGCCTACATGGTGCCGTCCGCGTTCGTCCCCCTGGACGCCCTCCCCCTCACCCCGAACGGCAAGCTCGACCGCCGCGCCCTCCCCGCCCCCGCACACGACAGTGACGCGGCCGAGGGCCGAGCCCCGCGTTCGCCGCGCGAGGAGATCCTTTGCGGGCTGTTCGCGGAGGTGCTGGGCGTCGACGCGGTGACGATCGATGACGACTTCTTCCGACTGGGCGGGCACTCCTTGCTCGCCACCAAGCTGGTCAGCCGTATCCGTACCGCTGTCGGGGCGGAACTGCCCATCCGGCAGCTGTTCGAGACGCCCACGGTGGCCGGGATCAGTGCCGCGCTCGCGGACGAGGCCGGTGCGGTGCGCCGTACCGTGACGGCGGTGGATCCGCGTCCGGCGCGGGTTCCGTTGTCGTACGCGCAGCAGCGGCTGTGGTTCCTCAACCGGTTCGAGGGACCGAGCGCGACATACAACGCGCCGGTGGCCCTGCGGCTGACCGGTGCGCTGGACCGGGAGGCGTTGCGGCGGGCGTTGGAGGACGTGGTCGGGCGGCACGAGAGCCTGCGGACGGTGTTCGCGGAGGATGCCGAGGGCGCGTACCAGGTGGTCCGGGACGCGGCCGAGGCCCGGCCGGTGTTCACGGTCGTGGAGACGGACGAGGCGCGCCTGCGGGACGACCTGGCGGGAGAGGCCGGCCATGCCTTCGACCTCGCCACCGAGATTCCCTTCCGGGCCGCACTGTTCACGCTGTCCGGGAACGACCACGTGCTCCTCCTGCTCACCCACCACATCGTGAGTGACGCGTGGTCCCGGGCCCCGCTGGCCCGTGATCTGACCAGGGCGTATGCCGCCCGGGTCACCGGCGGAGCGCCGGAGTGGGAGCCGCTGCCGGTGCAGTACGCCGACTACAGCCTGTGGCAGCGCGAGGTGCTCGGCGCCGAGGACGACCCGGACAGCGAGATCGCACGCCAACTCTCCTACTGGACCGAGACCCTGGCCGGGCTGCCGGACCAGCTGGAGCTGCCGTACGACCGGCCGCGTCCGTCGGTGGCCACCTACCGTGGCGACCGCATCCCGTTCCAGCTGTCCGAGAACCTCTACGCCCGCATCAGCTCGGTGGCCCGGCGTGTCCAGGCCAGCCCGTTCATGGTGCTCCAGGCGGGTCTTGCCGCACTGCTGACCCGGCTCGGCGGAGGAACGGACATCCCGCTGGGCACACCGATCGCGGGCCGCACCGACGAGGCCCTGGACGACCTGATCGGCGTCTTCCTGAACACGCTGGTCCTGCGCACGGACACCTCGGGCAGCCCGACGTTCGCCGAGCTGGTGAACCGCGTCCGCGAGGGGAACCTCGGTGCCTACGCACACCAGGATCTGCCGTTCGAGCGGCTGGTGGAGGCGGTCAACCCGGAGCGTTCGCTCGCCCGGCACCCCCTCTTCCAGGTGCTCCTGACCCTCAACAACACGGACTACCAGGGCGCGTTGGACTCTCTGGACGCCCTGCCGGGTCTCAGGGCCGACCGCGAGCCCGTCGAGTCGTCCGTCGCCAAGTTCGACCTGGCCTTCGGCTTCACGGAGCGCCGCGACACGCACGGTCGAGTGAGCTCCCTCGACGGTGTGCTGGAGTTCAGCACCGACCTGTTCGACCGGGGCACCGCCGGCACGTTCGTCGACCGGCTGCTCCGTCTCCTGGAGCACGCGGTCACCGCCCCGGACGCCCGCGTGGGTGACATCGACGTCCTCGCCGCACCGGAGCGGGGCCGCATCCTCGAACTGTGGAACGACACGGCGTGTGAGGTGCCGGGGCGTTCGGTGGTGGAGTTGTTC
This sequence comes from Streptomyces lincolnensis, assembly GCF_021173675.1. GTDB lineage: Bacteria > Actinomycetota > Actinomycetes > Streptomycetales > Streptomycetaceae > Streptomyces > Streptomyces lincolnensis_B. The sequence continues at coordinate 519,849 of NZ_JAIHON010000006.1, forward strand.
GAGGAGCGGGTGGCTTCGGTGCCGGATGCGGAGGCCGTGGTCGCGGGTCAAGTGACCTTGACCTACCGGGAGTTGGATGCGCGGGCCGAGCGGTTGGCGGGTGTGCTGGCCGAGCGGGGTGCGGGTCCGGAGCGGTTCGTGGCGGTGGCTCTGCCGCGGTCGGTGGATCTGGTGGTGGCGTTGCTGGCGGTGTGGAAGGCGGGTGCCGCTTATCTGCCGCTGGACACCGAGTACCCGGCCGATCGGTTGGCGTACATGCTCCAGGACGCCGACCCGGTCCTCCTGCTCACCACGAGTGAGCTGACCTCCGTCCTGCCCGAGGAACTCGCCGTGCCGCGTGTTCTGTTGGACGAGCCCGAGATCGTTGACGCGCTTTCCCGGCCCGCGGCCGACCGGACACCGACCCGCCCGGCTCTCGCGAACCCGGCCTATGTGATCTATACGTCGGGTTCGACGGGGCGGCCGAAGGGTGTGGTGGTGCCGCAGGCGCCGTTGGTCAACTTCCTGGTCTCGATGCGCGACCGCTTCGAACTCGCGGCGGGCGAGCGGTTGTTGGCGGTCACGACGGTCGGCTTCGACATCGCCGGTCTGGAGCTGTTCGTGCCGTTGCTGTCGGGCGCGTCGGTTGTCGTGGCCGAGCGGGATGTGGTGCGGGATCCGGCCGCCCTGTGCGCCCTGGTGCGCGGGGCGGGGGTGTCGGTGATGCAGGCGACGCCGAGTCTGTGGCGGGCGGTGCTGGCGCAGGACGCGTCGGTGCTGGACGGGGTGCGGGTGCTGGTCGGTGGTGAGGCGTTGCCGGCGGATCTGGCCGAGGCGCTGGTGCGACGGGCCGGCTCGGTGACCAACCTGTATGGCCCGACCGAGACGACCATCTGGTCGACGGTGTGGCCGGTGACGGCTGAGCGGGCGGGGCGTCCGCGCATCGGCCGGCCGATCGCGAACACGCGGGTGTACGTCCTGGACGGCACACTGCGGCCGGTCCCGGCCGGGGTGCCGGGCGAGCTCTACATCGCGGGTGAGGGCGTGGTGCGCGGCTATCACGGGCGCTTCGGTCTGACCTCGGAGCGGTTTGTCGCCGACCCGTACGGTCCGGCAGGCAGCCGGATGTATCGCACCGGTGACCTGGTCCGTTGGACGCCCGACGGCGAGCTGGAGTACCTCTCCCGGGTCGACGACCAGGTCAAGCTGCGCGGCTTCCGGATCGAACTCGGCGAGATCGAGGCCGTACTCGCCGCGCATGACGACATTGCGCAGGCCGCAGTGCTGGTACGCGAAGACCGCCCCGGTGACAAACGCCTGGTGGGGTACTTCGTCCCGGAGGCGGAGAAGCAGGTCGACGCGGCAGAGGTGCGGGAACGGCTCGCCGAGCGCCTCCCCGACTACATGGTGCCGTCGGCGTTCGTGACGCTGGACGCCTTCCCGCTCACCCCGAACGGGAAGTTGGACCGCCGGGCACTGCCCGCTCCCGACTACGGGTCGCGGGGCGACCACGGCCGGGCGCCGCGCTCGCCGCGCGAGGAGATCCTGTGCACGCTGTTCGCCGAGGTCCTCGGCCTGGACAACGTGACCATCGACGACGACTTCTTCGCGCTGGGCGGCCACTCCCTGCTCGCCACCAAGCTCGTCAGCCGCATCCGTGGCGCCCTCGACGTCGAAGTCGCCGTGCGCCGGCTGTTCGAGGCGCCCACGGTCGCCGAACTCGCGGCCGGCCTGGACACCTCGTCCGGCGGCAGGGCCCCTCTGCGTGCCGTGCTGTCCCGGCCCGAGCGACTTCCGCTGTCGCTGGCCCAGCGCCGCCTGTGGTTCCTGCACCGCTTCGAGGGCCCCAGCGCGACGTACAACCTTCCCGTCGCACTGCGCCTGAAGGGAACGCTGGACCAGGAGGCCCTTCACCAGGCCCTGAACGACGTGGCCGCCCGGCACGAGAGCCTGCGGACGGTCTTCGGCGAGGACGCGGAGGGCCCGTACCAGATCGTCGGGGACGCCGCCGAGGTGAACCTCACGGTGACGGCCACGGACGCCGAGCACGTGCACGACGCACTGGACCACGCCTCCCGCGCCCCGTTCGACCTGACCGAGGAACTCCCGCTGCGCGCCAGGCTGTTCGAGCTGGGCGACGAGGAGTACATCCTGCTCGTCGTCGTCCACCACATCGCGGGCGACGCCTGGTCGATGGGCCCGTTGGCCCGCGACCTGACGGCGGCGTACGCGGCCCGGGTCGCGGGTGCGGCGCCGGAGTGGTCGCCGTTGCCGGTGCAGTACGCGGACTACAGCCTGTGGCAGCGTGCGGTGCTCGGCGCTGAGGACGACCCGGACAGCGAGTCCGGGCGCCAACTCGCCTACTGGACCTCCGCGTTGGCCGACCTGCCCGCCGAACTGCCCCTGCCGTACGACCGAAGCCGCCCCGCCGCCGCCTCGTACGAGGGCGACCGCGTCACCTTCGAACTGCCGCAGGACGTCTACGACGGTCTGACACGCCTCGCCCGCGAGGGCCGATCCAGCCTGTTCATGGTGCTTCAGGCGGGTCTGGCGGCGTTGTTGTCGCGGTTGGGTGCGGGGTCGGACATTCCGTTGGGTACGCCGATCGCTGGGCGTACGGATGAGGCGTTGGACGAGCTGGTCGGGTTCTTCGTGAACACGCTGGTGTTGCGTACGGATGTGTCGGGTGATCCGACGTTCGTGGAGTTGCTGGAGCGGGTGCGGGCCGCGGACCTGGCGGCGTACGCGCATCAGGATCTGCCGTTCGAGCGGCTGGTGGAGGCGGTCAACCCGGAGCGTTCGCTGTCCCGGCACCCCCTCTTCCAGACCATGCTCACCCTGAACAACACGGACCAGGGCGCGGCCGCCGCCCTCACCTCCCTGCCCGGACTGGAGGTCAGCAGCCGGCCGGTCGGCCTCGGGGCCGCCAAGTTCGACCTGTCCTTCCGCCTCGCGGAACGCCGTCCCACGGCGGAGACGGAGTCCGCCGCGCTGGCCGGTGCGCTGGACTACAGCACCGACCTGTTCGACCGCACCACCGCACAGAGCATCGCCGACCGCTACGTCCGACTCCTCACCGCCCTGGCCCAGGAACCGGGTCGCCGTGTGTCCGAGGTGGAGGTGCTCGGGGCTGGTGAGCGGGAGGCGCTTCTGGGTGGGTGGCAGGGGGCTTCGCGTGGGGTGCGTGGGGTGTCGTTGCCGGAGTTGTTCACCGAGCAGGCCGTGCGGTCGCCGGCCGCGGTGGCGGTGGTGTGCGGCCAGGAGTCGCTGACGTATGCGGAGTTGGAGGCGTGGTCGGGGCGGGTTGCGGGTTGGTTGCGGTCGCGTGGTGTGGGGCGTGGGTCGTTTGTCGCGGTGAAGTTGCCGCGGTCGGTGGAGCTGGTGGTGGCGCTGCTGGGGGTGGTGAAGGCCGGGGGCGCGTATGTGCCCGTCGATCCGGAGTATCCGGCGGAGCGGGTGGCGCACATTCTCGGCGATGCGCGGCCGGTGCTGGTCATCGATGACGTGGCGATGCTTGCGAACGACGGGCCGTTCGAAGAGGTGACGGTCGATCCCCGGGACCCGGTCTACGTCATTTACACATCGGGCTCGACGGGCCGTCCGAAGGGTGTGGTGGTCGAGCACGCCTCCGTCGGTGCGTATTTGGAGCGGGCGCGTGAGGTGTATGGGGATGCGTCGGGGACGGCGGTGTTGCACTCCTCGGTGGCCTTCGACCTGACCGTCACGGCCCTGTACACGCCGTTGGTGAGCGGTGGCCGGGTGGTGCTCAGCGAACTGGATGAGCATGCCGGTGCTGCGGGTCGGCCGTCGTTCATGAAGGTCACCCCCTCTCACCTGGGGCTGCTGGAGGCGCTGCCGGAGGAGGTGTCGCCGTCGGGGACGCTGATCACGGGTGGGGAAGCCCTGCTGGGCGAGGCGCTCGCGAACTGGCGGGCCGAGCACCCGGACGTGACCGTGATCAATGCCTATGGTCCGACGGAGGCGACGGTCAACTGCACCGACTTCCGGATCGCCCCCGGTGATGCGGTGGGTTCGGGTCCGGTGCCGATCGGGCGGCCGTTCTGGAACACCCGCGCCTATGTGCTGGACGAGCGGCTGCGGCCGGTCCCCCCAGGCGTCGCGGGCGAGCTGTACGTGGCCGGCATTGTCCTGGCGCGCGGCTATCACGGCCGTCCGGACCTGACGTCGGAGCGCTTCGTCGCCGACCCCTACGGCCCCTCCGGGGCGCGGATGTATCGCACCGGGGACGTGGCCCGCTGGACCGCCGAGGGCCAGCTGGTCTATGTCGGCCGGGTCGATGACCAGGTCAAGGTGCGTGGCTTCCGGATCGAACTGGGCGAGATCCAGGCCGTGTTGATGTCCCACCCCGGCGTCACGCAGGCCGCGGTGATCGTGCGCGAGGACCGCCCGGGTGACCAGCGCCTGACCGCGTACATCGTGGGCGGCGAAGCAGACGACCTGCACGACCTGCACACTCACGCGGCGGCCCACCTGCCCGCCTACATGGTGCCGTCCGCGTTCGTCCCCCTGGACGCCCTTCCCCTCACCCCGAACGGCAAGCTCGACCGCCGCGCCCTCCCCGCCCCCGCACACGACAGTGACGGGGGTGCCGAGGGCCGAGCCCCCCGCACCCCCCGGGAAGAAGCCCTGTGCACCCTGTTCGCCGAGGTCCTCGGCCTGGACAGCGTGACCATCGACGACGACTTCTTCGCCCTGGGCGGCCACTCCCTGCTCGCCACCAAACTCGTCAGCCGCATCCGCACCGTCCTGACCGTCGAACTCCCCATCCGCCAGCTCTTCGAGACCCCCACCATCGCGGCTCTCGCGACGGCGATGGGGGCAGGGACGGAGACGGGCCGCCGTACCGTGACGGCGGTGGATCCGCGTCCGGCGCGGGTTCCGTTGTCGTACGCGCAGCAGCGGCTGTGGTTCCTCAACCGGTTCGAGGGACCGAGCGCCACGTACAACATCCCGGTGGCCCTGCGGCTCACGGGCGCGCTGGACCGGGAAGCGCTGCGGAGGGCGCTCTCGGATCTGGTGGCACGGCACGAGAGTCTGCGGACGGTGTTCGCGGAGGATGCCGAGGGCGCGTACCAGGTGGTCCGGGACGCGGCCGAGGCCCGGCCGGAGCTGACCGTGGTCGAGGCCGGTCCGCGGGAGATCGAGGAGCGTCTGCGCGAGGCCGCCCGGCGCGGCTTCGACCTCTCCGCCGAGTCCGGCGAACTCCCGCTGCGGGCAACGCTGTTCGAGGTCGGCGAGGACGAGCACGTCCTGCTGCTGCTTCTCCACCACATCGTGAGTGACGCGTGGTCGCGGGCCCCGCTGGCCCGCGACCTGGCGACGGCGTACGCGGCCCGGGTCACCGGCGCGGCGCCGGAGTGGGCGCCGCTGCCGGTGCAGTACGCCGACTACAGCCTGTGGCAGCGTGACGTGCTCGGCGCCGAGGACGACCCGGACAGCGAGATCGCGCGCCAACTCTCCTACTGGACCGAGACGTTGGCCGGGCTCCCCGACCAGCTGGAGCTGCCGTACGACCGCCCGCGCCCCTCCATCGCCTCCTATCGCGGCGACCGCATCCCCTTCGAGGTGCCGTCGGAGCTCTACGAGCGGGTCGTCGCCCTGGCACGGGAGACGCGGACCAGCCCGTTCATGGTGCTCCAGGCGGGTCTTGCCGCACTGCTGACCCGGCTGGGCGCCGGCACGGACATCCCCATCGGCACGCCGATCGCGGGCCGTACCGACGGAGCGCTGGACGACCTGATCGGCGTCTTCATCAACACGCTGGTGCTGCGTACGGACACCTCGGGCCGGCCCTCGGCGCGCACGCTCATCGAGCGGGTACGGGACCGGAACCTGGCGGCGTACGCACACCAGGACCTGCCGTTCGAGCGGCTGGTGGAGGCGGTCAACCCGGAGCGTTCGCTCGCCCGGCACCCCCTCTTCCAGGTGCTCCTGGCCTTCAACAACACCGACTCGGCCACCGTGGACGACGCCGTGACCCGGCTTCCGGGCCTGACCGTCTCGCGCGCCACGGCCGACACCGGCGTGGGCAAGTTCGACCTCTCCTTCGCGTTCGCCGAGCAGGCGGCCGACGGCGCCGGACTTCAGGGCGTGCTCGAATACAGCACCGACCTTTTCGACCGGACCACCGTCGAGACCTTCGGCCTGCGCTACCTGCGCCTGCTCCAGGCCATGGTCGACGCCCCGGACGCGCCCGTCGACCAGGCGGACGTGCTGGACCCGACCGAGGCCCACACCCTCCTCACCGACTGGAACGACACGGTGTGTGAGGTGCCGGGGCGTTCGGTGGTGGAGTTGTTCGAGGAGCGGGTGGCTTCGGTGCCGGATGCGGAGGCCGTGGTCGCGGGTCAAGTGACCTTGACCTACCGGGAGTTGGATGCGCGGGCCGAGCGGTTGGCGGGTGTGCTGGCCGAGCGGGGTGCGGGTCCGGAGCGGTTCGTGGCGGTGGCTCTGCCGCGGTCGGTGGATCTGGTGGTGGCGTTGCTGGCGGTGTGGAAGGCGGGTGCCGCCTATCTGCCGCTGGACACCGAGTACCCGGCCGATCGGCTGGCGTACATGCTCCAGGACGCCGACCCGGTCCTCCTGCTCACCACGACCGAACTGACCTCCGTCCTGCCGAGCGAGCCGACCGTCCCGAGCGTCCTCCTCGACACCCCGGACCTTCAGGCACACCTGGCCCTGCGGACGGACTCCGACCACAGCCCCCGCGCCCGCCACCACGACCTGAACGGCTCCGCCTACGTGATCTATACGTCGGGGTCGACGGGGCGGCCGAAGGGTGTGGTGGTGCCGCAGGCGCCGTTGGTCAACTTCCTGGTCTCGATGCGCGACCGCTTCGAACTCGCGGCGGGCGAGCGGTTGTTGGCGGTCACGACGGTCGGCTTCGACATCGCCGGTCTGGAGCTGTTCGTGCCGTTGCTGTCGGGTGCGTCGGTGGTCGTGGCCGAGCGGGATGTGGTGCGCGATCCGGCTGCCCTGTGCGCCCTGGTGCGCGGCGCGGACGTATCCGTCATGCAGGCCACGCCGAGCCTGTGGCGGGCGGTGCTGGCGCAGGACGCGACCGCACTGGACGGGGTACGGGTGCTGGTCGGGGGTGAAGCCTTGCCGTCCGACCTGGCCGAGGCGCTGGTGCAGCAGGCCGCGTCGGTGACCAACCTGTACGGCCCGACCGAGACCACCATCTGGTCCACCCTGTGGGCGGTCACGGGCGAGCGGGCGGGTCGCCCGCGGATCGGCCGCCCGATCGCGAACACGCGGGTGTACGTCCTGGACGGCACACTGCGGCCGGTCCCGGCCGGGGTGCCGGGCGAGCTCTACATCGCGGGCGACGGGGTGGTGCGCGGCTATCACGGGCGCCCCTCCCTGACCTCGGAGCGGTTTGTCGCCGACCCGTACGGTCCGGCAGGCGCGCGCATGTACCGCACCGGTGACCTGGCCCGCTGGACGCCCGACGGCGAGCTGGAGTACCTCTCCCGGGTCGACGACCAGGTCAAGCTGCGCGGCTTCCGGATCGAACTGGGCGAGATCGAGGCCGTACTCGCCGGACATGAGCAGGTCACCCAGGCAGCCGTCCTGGTACGCGAAGACCGCCCCGGCGACAAACGCCTCGTCGCCTATCTCGTCCCGAGCGCCGGGCACCGGCAGCCGACCGTGTCCGCGCTGCGCGAGCACACGTCAGCCGCGTTGCCGGACTACATGGTGCCGTCGGCGTTCGTGACCCTGGACGCCTTCCCGCTCACCCCGAACGGGAAGCTGGACCGCCGGGCCCTGCCCGCTCCCGACTATGGGCCGGGGGCAGGCGGCGGCCGGGCTCCTCGCAGCCCTCGGGAAGAAGTCCTGTGCACGCTGTTCGCCGAGGTCCTCGGCCTGGACAGTGTGACGATCGACGACGACTTCTTCGCGCTGGGCGGGCACTCCCTGCTCGCCACCAAGCTGGTCAGCCGTGTCCGTACCGTGCTGGGTGCGGAGCTGGCCGTCCGGCAGCTCTTCGAGGCGTCCACGGTCGCGCGGCTCGCCGCCGCCCTCGACACGTCGGCCGCCGTGCGCGGCCGGGTGGTGCCCGCGGTGCGGCCGGCTCGTGTGCCGCTCTCGCACGCGCAGCAGCGGTTGTGGTTCCTGCAGCACCTGGAGGGGCCGAGCGACGCGTACAACGTGCCGATCTCGCTGGACCTGACGGGACCGCTCGACAAGGAGGCCCTTCACCGGGCCCTGAACGACGTGGCCGTCCGGCACGAGAGCCTGCGCACGGTCGTCGCCGAGGACGGTGCGGGCACCGCCCACCAGGTGGTGCTGAGCCCGGACCAGGCCCGGGTGCCGCTGACCGTGGAGAGCCTCGCGTCGGACGAGGAGTTCGACGGGCGGATGCGGCGGGCCGCCGGGTATGTCTTCGACCTCGGTTCCGAAGTCCCCCTGAGGGCCTCGCTGTTCGAGGTCGAGGGGGACACCGACCGCAGGGCCCTGCTGCTGCTCACCCATCACATCGCCAGTGACGCCTGGTCGCGGGGCATCCTGATCCGCGACCTGACGGCGGCGTACGCGGCCCGGGTCGCGGGTGCGGCGCCGGAGTGGTCGCCGTTGCCGGTGCAGTACGCGGACTACAGCCTGTGGCAGCGTGCGGTGCTCGGCGCCGAGGACGACCCGGCGAGCGAGGCCGGGCGCCAACTGGCGTACTGGAAGCAGGCGTTGGACGGCCTTCCGGAGGAGCTGTCGCTGCCGTTCGACCGGCCTAGGCCGGCGGTGGCCTCGTACCGGGGCGACCGGGTCGACTTCGACCTGCCGCAGGAGGTGTACGAGCGGCTCGTGCGGGTCGGCCGCGACCACGGGGCCAGCCTCTTCATGGTGCTCCAGGCCGGGTTGGCGGCGCTGCTGACGCGGCTGGGCGCGGGGACGGACATCCCGTTGGGCACGCCGATCGCGGGGCGTACGGACGACGCGCTGGACGAGCTGGTCGGGTTCTTCGTGAACACGCTGGTGCTGCGCACGGACACCTCGGGCGACCCGACGTACGGCGAGGTCATCGACCGGGTCCGGGCCGAGAGCCTGGCGGCATACGCGCATCAGGACCTGCCGTTCGAGCGGCTGGTGGAGGCGGTCAACCCGGAGCGTTCGCTGTCCCGGCACCCCCTCTTCCAGACCATGCTGAGCTTCGACAACGCGGGCCGGGCCGAGAACCGCGCCGAGTTGGACGGGCTCACGGTCGGCGGGCGGCCCCTGGGGGCTCCGGCGGCGAAGTTCGACCTCTCCTTCGAACTCGCCGAGCGTCCCGCCGGGCCCTCGCGCGCGGCCGGTCTGAGCTGTGCGCTCGACTACAGCACCGACCTGTTCGACCGCGCCACCGCGCGGAGCATCGCCGACCGCTACGTCCGCGTCCTGACCGCCCTCGCCGAGGATCCGCGGCGGCGCGTGGGCGAGACGGAGATCCTCGACGCGGACGAGCGGCGGCGGATGCTGGTCGACTGGAACGACACCGCGGTCGACCACCGGGACCGCACGCCGGTGCACGTCCTGGTCCAGGAGCGGGCCGCCGCCGACCCGGACGCCCTCGCCGTCGTCGCGGGCGAGGAGCGGCTCACCTACGGCGAACTGAACGCGCGGGCCAACCGGCTGGCGCACCGGCTGCTGCGGCACGGCGTGGGCCGGGAGAGCCGGGTCGCCATCCTCCAGGAGCGCTCCGCCGGCCTGGTGGTCTCCACGCTGGCCGTGCTCAAGGCGGGCGGCGCGTACGTGCCGATCGACCCGCAGCAGCCCGCGTCCCGCTCCGAGTTCATCCTGCGGGACACCGGTGCCGTGGCCCTGCTCACCGACCGTGAGCCGGAAGCGGTGCCCTTCGCCGTGGACGCCCCGGTGCTGCGGGTGAGCCCGGACATGGACCTGTCCGGCGAGGCGGACGGCGACCCGGACAGCGACCCCGAGGTGCCGACGGACGCCGGGCAGCTGGTGTACGTGATGTACACCTCGGGCTCCACCGGCACCCCCAAGGGCGTCGCCAACACCCACCACAACGTGGTCCATCTGGCGGCGGACCGCTACTGGCGCGAGGGCCGGCACGAGCGGGTGCTGATGCACTCGCCGTACGCCTTCGACGCCTCCACGTTCGAGATCTGGACGCCGCTGCTGACCGGCGGCACCGTCGTGGCCGCGCCGGCCGGGCGGCTGGACGCGGCCGACCTGGCCGCCGTCATCTCCGAGCACCGGGTCACCGGGCTGTTCGTGAGCGCCGGTCTGTTCCGGGTGCTCGCCGAGGAGCGGCCCGAGTGCTTCCGCGGGGTGCGCGAGATCTGGGCCGGCGGTGACGTGGTCTCGCCGACCGCCGTCCGCCGGGTCCTCCGTGCCTGCCCCGGCACGGTCGTGGCCAACGAGTACGGGCCGACGGAGACCACGGTGTTCTCCACCGTGAACCCGCTGCGGGACCCGGAGGAGGTGCCCGACGCGGTCGTACCGATCGGCCGGCCCCTGTGGAACACCCGGGTGTACGCCCTCGACGAGCGGCTGCGGCCGGTGCCCGTGGGCGTGCCCGGCGAGCTGTACATCGCGGGCGCCGGTGTGGCCCGCGGCTATCTGGGCCGGGCGGAGCTGACCGCGCAGCGCTTCGTGGCCGACCCGTTCGCGGGCGCCGGCGAGCGCATGTACCGGACCGGTGACGTCGTACGGTGGCTGTCCGACGGCCGTCTGGAGTTCCTCGGCCGGGTCGACGACCAGGTCAAGCTGCGGGGCTTCCGGATCGAGCCGGGCGAGGTGGAGGCGGTCCTCGCGGGCCGGCCCGAGGTGAGCCAGGCCGCGGTGGTGCTGCGGGAGGACCGGCCGGGCGACAAGCGGCTCGTGGCCTACGTCGTCGCGGCCGCCGGCGGTACCGCCGACCCGGACGCGCTGCGCGCCCATGTGGCGGCCACCCTGCCCGAGTACATGGTCCCGTCGGCCGTCGTGCCCCTGGACGCGCTGCCGCTCACCCTGAACGGCAAGCTGGACCGGCGGGCCCTGCCCGCCCCCGACCACGGCTCCGACGTCGGCCGCCGCGGACCGCGCACCGAGCGGGAGAAGGTGCTGTGCGGGCTGTTCGCGGACGTCCTCGGCCTGGCCGAGGTCGGCGTCGACGACGGCTTCTTCGACCTGGGCGGCGACAGCATCATGTCGATCCAGCTGGTCAGCAGGGCGCGCCGGGCCGGTCTGGAGCTGTCGGTGCGCGACGTGTTCGAGCAGCGGACCGTGGCCGCGCTGGCCGAGGTCGTCACCGAGGCCGGCGGGGAGGCGGTGGAGGAGCCGGGTGCGGGCATCGGCGACATGCCGCTGACCCCGATCATGCGCTGGTTCCTCGAACGCGGCGGCCCCGCCGACCAGTTCAACCAGTCCCGGCTGGTCCAGGTGCCCGCCGCCCTGCGCCACGAGGACCTCACGGCCGCGCTGCGGGCCGTCCTGGACCATCACGACGCGCTGCGCGCCCGGCTCACGGCCGCTCCGGACCAGCGGCTGGAGATCCGCGCGCCGGGCGCCGTCGACGCGGGCGCGATCCTGCGCCGCGTGGACGCGGCCGGGCTCGACGAGCGGGCCAGGCAGGACCTGGTACGGGCCGAGACGGCCGCCGCCCGCGAGCGCCTGGACCTCGCCGCGGGACGGCTCGTGCAGGCGGTGTGGTTCGACCGGGGCGAGAGGGAACCCGGCCTGCTCCTGCTGATCGTCCACCACCTGGTGGTCGACGGGGTGTCCTGGCGGATCCTCGTCCCGGACCTCGCCGAGGCCCACCGGGCCGTGGCCGCGGGCCGGCCGGCCGAACTCCAGCCGGTGGGCACCTCGTTGCGGCGCTGGGCGCGGCGGCTGACCGAGGTGGCGGCCGAGCCCGCGCGCGCAGCGGAGGCCGACTGGTGGCGTTCGGTGCTGCGGCCCGGCGACCCGCTGCTCGGGCGGCGGCCGCTGGACACGTCCCGCGACAGCTACGCCTCGGCCCGCCACCTCACCCTGACCCTGCCCGCGGCGGTGACCGAACGGGTGCTGACCCGGGTGCCGTCCGCGTTCCGGGCCGAGGTCAACGACGTCCTGCTGGCGGCGTTCGCCCTCGCCTGGGCCCGCCGCGGCGGCGCCCGCGGTGCCGGGGTGCTGCTGGACCTGGAGGGGCACGGACGGGAGGAGGAACTCGTCGGCCGGGCGGACCTGTCCCGGACGGTCGGCTGGTTCACCAGCCTGCATCCCGTACGGCTGGACGCCTCCGGCGTCGACGTGTCCGACGCGTTCGCGGGCGGCCCGGCCGCCGGTGCCGTCGTCAAGCAGATCAAGGAGCAGTTGCGGGAGGTGCCCGACAAGGGCATCGGCTACGGCCTCGTCCGGCATCTGAACCCGCGGACCGCGGAGATGTTCGACGGACTGCCCACCCCGCAGGTCGCCTTCAACTACCTGGGCCGGTTCACCACCGCCGGGGTGGAGAACGCCGGCAGCGCGGCCGTCCCCGACTGGACGGTGCTGGCCACCGCGGCCGGGGTCGGCGGCACCGACCCCAGGGTGGCGCTCGCCCACCCGCTGGAGCTCAACGCCCGTACCAACGACGGCCCGCGCGGCCCCGAGCTGGCGGCCACCTGGTCCTGGGCCGACGGGATCCTCGACGAGAGCGAGGTGCGGGAGCTGGCCGAGCTGTGGTTCCGGGCGCTGGAGGCGCTCGCGGAGCACGCGGAGGACCCCGAAGCGGGCGGGCTGACCGTCTCGGACGTGTCGCTGAGCCTGCTGGACCAGAGCGAGATCGACCTGCTGGAAGACGAGTGGAGGAACTCCTGATGGTGAAGCAGTCCGGACTTCAGGACATCCTGCCCCTGGCACCGCTCCAGGAAGGCCTGCTCTTCCACAGCGTGTACGACGAGCAGGCGCCCGACGTCTACCTGGTGCAGCAGGCCATCGACCTGGAGGGCGACCTGGACACGGCCGCGCTGGGCGCCGCCTGCCGGACCCTGCTGCGGCGCCACGCCAACCTGCGCGCGGCCTTCCGCTACCAGGGCCTCAAGCGGCCCGTCCAGCTGATCCCGCACCAGGTCGAGCTGGACTGGCAGGAGACGGACCTCTCGCACCTGCCCGAGCCGGAGCGCACCGCCACCGCGGACCGGCTGCTGGAGGAGGACCGGCTGCGCCGCTTCGACCTGGGCCGGCCCCCGCTGATGCGGTTCACCCTGATGCGGCTGGGCGCCCGCCGGTACCGGTTCGTGCTGACCAACCACCACATCCTGCTCGACGGCTGGTCGCGTCCGATGCTGGTGCGCGAACTCCTCGCGCTGTACCGGACGAAGGGCGACGACAGCGCGCTGCCCCGGGTGCGGCCCTTCAGGGACTACCTCCAGTGGCTCGCCGCGCAGGACCGGGACACCGCCGTCGCCGCCTGGCGGGAGGCGCTCGCCGGACTCGACGGCCCGACCCTGGTCGCCCCGAAGGACGCCGAGCGGACCCCGGTCGTGCCCGGCCGGCTGGAGACCGCGCTGGACGCCGCCGACCACGCGGCGCTCGTCGCGCTGGCCCGCGAGCGGTCCCTCACCCTCAACTCCCTGGTGCAGGGCGCCTGGGCGGTGGTGCTGGGCGGACTCACCGGACGCGACGACGTGGTGTTCGGTACGACGGTCTCCGGCCGGCCGCCGGAGATCGCCGGGATCGAGACCATGGTGGGACTGTTCATCAACACCCTGCCCGTGCGGATGCGGCTGCGGCCCGACGAGGCGTTCGTGGACGCGGTGCGCCGCGTCCAGGACGAGCAGACCCGGCTCCAGGCCCACCAGCAGCTCGGGCTCGCCGAGGTCCAGCGTCTCGCGGGGGCCGGCGAACTCTTCGACACCACCATGGTGTTCGAGAACTACCCGGTCGACATCGGCGCCGAGCGGGACGAGCCGGGCGGCTTCCGCGGGGTGACCGTCACCGGCACCCGCAACCGGGACGCCACGCACTACCCGCTGGCCCTGGTCGCCGTCGGCCGGGACGGCCTGCGGCTGCGCCTGGACCACCAGCCCGACCTGATCCCGCCGGACCTGGCCGGTGCCGTCCTGGACCGGCTGGTGCGCGTCCTGCGGTCCGTGGCCGCCGACCCCGGACGCCTGGTCGGCCGGCTCGGGCTGCTCACCGACGAGGAGCGGGACACCGTCCTGGCCCTGGGCCGCGGCACGGACACCGCACCCGTCGAGGAGAGCCTGCCCGGGGCGTTCCGCGCCCAGGTGGCGCGCACCCCGCACGCCCCGGCCGTCCGCTGCGGCACGACCGTCCTTCAGTACGCCGAACTCGACGCCCGCTCCGACGCGCTGGCCCGGCGGCTCGTCGCGCTCGGGGTGGCGGCCGAGACCCCGGTGGGACTGCTCATGGACCGCTCCGAGCACCTCGTCGTGTCGGTCCTCGCCGTCCTCAAGGCGGGCGGTGCCTATGTGCCGCTGCGGCAGGGCGACCCGCTGGACCGGCTGCGCCGGGTCGCCGGCCTGGCGGGCGTCTCGGTCGTCCTCGCCGACGCCGAACACGCGGGGCGTGGCGCCGAGGCGGGCCTGACCGTCGTACGGGCCGACGACGGCGGCGCGCACCCGGACGCGCCGGTGCCGCCCGGCGCGGACCTGCCCGCCGGGCCTGTGCCCGCCGACCGGCTCGCCTACGTCATGCACACTTCCGGATCGACCGGGACGCCCAAGGGGGTCGCCGTCACCCACCGGGACGTGGTCGCGCTGGCCCGGGACCGGTCCTTCGCCGGGGGCGCCCACACCCGGGTGCTGGTCCACTCGCCGCACGCCTTCGACGCCTCCACCTACGAGCTGTGGGTGCCGCTGCTGTCCGGCGGCACCGCCGTCGTCGCCCCGCCGGGGGACCTGGACGCGGACACCCTCGGCAAGCTGCTCGGCGAGTTCGAGGTGACCGCGCTCTGGCTCACCTCCGGGCTCTTCCAGCTCCTCGCGGACGAGGCACCCCACCACCTCGCGGGCGTACGGGAGGTGTGGACGGGCGGCGACGTCGTGCCGGCCGCCGCGGTCCGCCGCGTTCGGGAGGCCTGCCCCGGGACGGTCGTCGTCGACGGGTACGGCCCCACCGAGACGACCACCTTCGCGGTCCGTCACCGGATCCCCGCGACCGCGCCGGTTCCGGAGACGGTCCCCATCGGCACGCCCCTGGACGGCACCCGCCTGCTCGTCCTCGACTCCGCGCTGCGGCCGGTGGCCCGAGGGGTCGCGGGCGAGCTGTACATCGCGGGAGCGGGACTGGCCCGCGGCTACTGGCGGCGTCCGGGGTTGACCGCCGAACGGTTCGTCGCCGACCCCCACGGCCCGGCCGGCGCCCGTATGTACCGCACCGGCGACCTCGTCCGCTGGACCCCGGACGGCACCCTCGCCTACCTGGGGCGGGCCGACGAGCAGGTCAAGATCCGCGGCTTCCGCATCGAACTCGGCGAGATCGAGTCGGTGCTGGGCCGCCACCCGCAGGTCGCCCAGGCCGTCGTCACCCAGGCGGAGCCGCGCCCCGGCGACAAACGGCTGGTGGCCCACTTCGTCGCGGAGGACGGCGCCGCCCCGACACCGGCCGCGCTGCGCGCCCACCTCGCCGCCGAACTGCCCGACTACATGGTCCCGTCGGCCTTCGTCGCCCTCGACGCGCTGCCGCTCACCGGCAACGGCAAGGTCGACCGCCGGGCCCTGCCCGTGCCCGACACCGCGCCCGCCGCCGACGCGGGCCGGGCCCCGCGCACCCCGCGGGAGGACATCCTGTGCGGGCTGTTCGCCGAACTCCTCGGCGTCGAACGGGTCGGCATCGACGACGACTTCTTCGCACTCGGCGGCCACTCGCTGCTCGCCACCCGGCTGGTGGGCCGGATCCGTTCGGTCCTCGGCGCCGAACTGACCGTACGGCGGCTCTTCGAGGCGCCCACCGTGGCGGCGCTCTCCCGCGCCCTGGACACCGCGGACACGGCCCGTCCCGCGCTGCGGCCCGCCGAGCCGCGCCCCGAGCGGATCCCCGCCTCCCACGCCCAGCGCAGACTGTGGTTCCTGCACCGCTTCGAGGGGCCGAGCCCGACGTACAACATCCCCTTCGCGCTGCGGCTGACCGGCGATCTGGACCGGTCGGCGCTGCGGGAGGCGCTCGCCGATCTCGCCGGCCGCCACGAGACGCTGCGCACGGTCTTCGCCGAGGACGCGGAGGGCCCCCGGCAGGTCGTGCGGGACGCCCGCGAGGCGCGGCCCGAGCTGACCGTCGTGGCGGCGGTGGAGCCCGGGCGGCTGGAGCGCCGGATCGCGGACGCGGCGGCGTACTCCTTCGACCTGGAGAACGAACTCCCCCTGCGCGCCTGGCTGTTCGAGACGGGGGAACGGGACCGGGTGCTGCTCCTGCTGGTCCACCACATCGCGGGCGACGGCTGGTCGGTGCCCCTGCTCGCCCGTGACCTCACCACCGCGTACACGGCACGCCTGGACGGCCGCGCCCCCGACTGGCCCGACCTGCCCGTCCAGTACCCCGACTACACCCTGTGGCAGCGGGACGCGCTGGGGTCCGAGGACGACCCGGACAGCCCGGCGGCCCGGCAGCTCGGCTACTGGAAACAGGCCTTGGCCGGGCTGCCGGAAGAGCTTCCGCTGCCCGCCGACCGGCCGCGTCCGGCCGCCGCCGGAGGGCGCGGCGGGCGCGTGCTGTACGAGGTGCCGAAGCCGCTGCACGAGCGGATCACCGCCGTCGCCCGCGCCTGCCAGGCCAGCCCCTTCATGGTGGTCCAGGCCGCCGTCGCAGCCCTGCTCACCCGGCTCGGCGCCGGCGAGGACATCCCGCTGGGCACCCCCGTGGCCGGACGCACGGACGAGGCCCTGGACGACCTCGTCGGATTCTTCGTCAACACCCTGGTGCTGCGCACCGACACCTCCGGCAACCCCGCCTTCCGTGAGCTGGTCGCCCGGGTCCGCGAGACGGACCTGGCGGCCTACGCCCACCAGGACGTGCCTTTCGAGCGGCTCGTGGAGGTGCTCAACCCCAGGCGCTCGCCCGCCCGCCACCCGGTCTTCCAGACCATGCTCACCTTCAACAACACCGACCGGCGGCCCGCCGACGGACTCCGGCTGCCCGGACTGACCGCCCAGGCCCTGCCCGCCGACACCGGCACCGCCAAGTTCGACCTGCTGTTCTCCTTCGCGGAGCGGCACGACGCCGACGGGCGGCCCGCGGGCCTGGGCGCGGGGCTGGAGTTCGCCGCCGACCTGTTCGACCAGGACACCGCCGAGGCGCTCGTCGCCCGGCTGCTGCTCCTGCTGGAGGCGGTCACCGCCGCACCGGAGCGCGCCATCGGGGACGTCCCCCTCATGGACGACCAGGAGCGCGCCCGCGTCCTGGCCGCCGCCCACGGCCCCACGCGGGAGACGGACGCCGCCCGGCTGCCCGACCGGTTCGCCGCGGCGGTCGCCCGCGCCCCGCACGCCGTGGCCGTGGAGACACCCGAGGCCACCCTGACCTACGCCGAGGCGGACGCCCGCGCCAACCGGCTGGCCCGGCTGCTCGCCGAGCGGGGCGTGGGCCCGGAGAGCCTGGTCGCGGTGGCCATGCACCGGTCGGCCGACCTGGTCACCGCGTGCCTGGCGGCCTTGAAGGCCGGCGCCGGCTATCTGCCCGTCGACCCCGAGTACCCGGCCGAGCGCATCGCGTACATGCTGGACGACGCCCGCCCGGCCGTCGTCCTGACCACCCGGGACCTCGTCGGCGCCCTGCCCCGGCCGCCCGCCGGGCCGCCGGTCGTGGTGGACGACCCCGCCGTCGCCGCACGGCTCGCGTCCCTCCCGGCGACCGACCCGACCGACGCGGAACGGACCGCGCCCCTCGACCCGGCGCACCCCGCGTACGTGATCTACACCTCCGGTTCCACCGGCCGCCCCAAGGGCATCACGATGCCGGTCCGGGCGCTGGCCAACCTCCTCGACTGGCACGAGCGCACGCTGCCCGGCGGTCCGGGCACCCGGGTCGCGCAGTTCACCGCGGTGAGCTTCGACGTCTCCGTGCAGGAGATCCTGTCCGCGCTGCTGGCGGGCAAGACGCTGGTGGTCTGCCCCGAGGAGATCAGGCGCGACCCGCACCGGCTGGCCCGCTGGCTGGGGGAGCGGCGGATCCAGGAGCTGTACGCGCCCAACCTCGTCATCGACGCGGTCTGCGAGGCGGCCACCGCCGCCCGGCTCGACCTGCCCGACCTCACCGACCTGGTGCAGGCCGGCGAGGCGCTGACCCCGCACGGCGCCATGCGCGCCTTCTGCGCCGCCCGCCCCGGCCTCAGGCTGCACAACCACTACGGTCCCGCCGAGACCCATGTGGTGACGGCCCATCGGCTGCCCGCGGACACCGCCGCGTGGGGGCCCTCGGCCCCGCCGATCGGCCGACCCGTCGACAACACCGCGGTACGGCTGCTGGACGCGTGGCTGAACCCGGTGCCCACCGGCGTCCCGGGCGAGCTGTACATCGCCGGGGACGCGCTCGCCCGCGGTTACCTCGGCCGCGCCGACCGCACCGCGGAACGGTTCGTCGCCGACCCGCACGGGCCGCGCGGCGCCCGTATGTACCGCACCGGCGACCTCGCCCGCCGGACCACCGACGGGCTGCTGGTCTACCTGGGGCGCGCCGACGCGCAGGTCAAGATCCGCGGCTTCCGCGTGGAGCCGGGCGAGATCGAGGCCGCCCTGACCGCCCACCCGGACGTGGCCCGGGCCGCGGTCGTCGTCCGCGAGGACCGCCCGGGGGACCGGCGTCTGGTCGGGTACGTCGTGGCCGCGCACCCGGAGGGCCCCGGGCCGGCCGGGCTGCGCGAGCACCTCGCCGGACGGCTGCCCGGCCACATGGTCCCGGCCGCGTTCGTCACCCTCGACCGGCTCCCGCTGACCCCCAACGGGAAGCTGGACAGGTCCGCGCTGCCCGCGCCCGAGTACGCCGCGGGACGCGAGGCCAGGCCGCCGAGGACGCCCGCGGAGCACACCGTGTGCGCGCTGTTCGCCGAGGTGCTCGGCGTCGAACGGGCGGGCGCGGACGACGACTTCTTCGAACTCGGCGGGCACTCCTTCCTGGCCGCCCGCCTGGTGGCCCGCCTGCGCGAGGAGTTCGACCAGGACCTCCCGGTCCGCACGGTCTTCGACGCCCCCACGCCGGAGGGCCTTGCCGCGGTCCTGACCGGCACCGCCGGCACCGCCGCCGGCCGTTCCTCGGACGGCCTGCTCCCGCTGCGGGCGCGCGGCACGGAAGCCCCCCTGTTCTGTCTGCACCCGGGCGGCGGGTTCAGCTGGTGCTACGCCGGACTCGTCCGCCATCTCGGCCCCGAGGTGCCGGTCTACGGCGTCCAGGCCCGCGGTCTGGACGGCGGCGGCCCGCTGCCGTCGTCCATGGCGGAGATGACCGAGGACTATCTCGCGCGGATCCGCTCCGTGCAGCCGTCCGGCCCCTACCGGCTGGCCGGCTGGTCCTTCGGCGGTCTCGCCGCGCACGCCCTGGCCACCCGGCTGCGCGCCGCGGGGGAGGAGGTCTCCCTGCTCGCCCTGCTCGACGCCTATCCGCCGGGACAGAACGCGGACACCTCGGAACCGGTCGAGCACGAGGTGGTCGCGCACAATCTCCAGGCCATGGGCTTCGAGTTCGACATGGCCGAGCTCATAGCAGACCAGGAAGGGGTGCTGCGACGCTTTCGGGAGTTCCTGCAGTCCGGGGACCAGGCGCTGGCGCAGCTGGAGGCCCGGGACATGCTCGCGCTCAAGGACGTCTACGTGAACAACGTCCGGCTCATGCGCCGGTTCAGGCCCGAATTCTTCGACGGGGACGTCGTTTTCGTCTCCGCGGAACGGAAATCGGAGGCCGACCGGAAGGACCGGCTGAATGTCAACTTGTGGCAACCCTTCACGGGTGGATCACTCGATGTGTGCGCCATAGACTCGACGCACGGAAATCTGATGACGGATGCCCGTCACCTGGCCCGGATCGGCCAATTCCTCGCGGACCGTCTGTGAAACGACATCCCCGTCGGCAGTAATTCACCCGTCGGTAGTCATTCAAGAGAACCGAAGCACGCTGAGAAGGAGCGATCGAATGAGCAGCAATCCCTTCGAGGACCCCGAGGGCACCTACCTGGTCGTCGTCAACGACGAGGGGCAGCACTCGCTGTGGCCGGCGTTCGTCGAGGTGCCCGCCGGCTGGCGGACCGCCCTCGGGGAGACCACCCGCGACGCGGCGCTCGAGTACGTCAACACGCACTGGACCGACATGCGTCCCAAGAGCCTCGTCGACGCCATGGACGGCACCGCCTGATCCGAGCACCACGAGAGGGGAGAGCCACCATGCCGGTCATTCCCGTGAACGGGATTCGGCTCAGTTACGAGGAGGCCGGCACCGGCGACCCGGTGGTGATGATCCAGGGCACCGGCGGCGGCCGTACCGTGTGGCAGCTGCATCAGGTGCCCGCGCTCACCGCCGCCGGACTCCGGGTGATCACCTTCGACAACCGTGGGATCCCCCCGTCCTCGGAGTGCCCCGAGGGGTTCACTCTTGAGGACATGGTCCAGGACGTGGCCGGTCTCATCGAACGGCTGGACCTCGGGCCGTGTGCCGTCGTCGGCACCTCCATGGGCGCGTTCGTCGCCCAGGAGCTGGCGCTGGCCCGGCCCGAGCTGGTCGGCCGGGCCGTCCTCATGGCGACCCGCGGCCGCACCGACTTCCTGCGCGCGGCGCTCACCCAGGCGGAGATCGACCTGCACGACTCCGGCGTCCGGCTCCCGGACCGGTACGCGGCCGTCCTGCGGGCCCTGAAGTCGCTGTCCCCGCGGACCCTGGACGACGACACGGCGATGGCCGACTGGCTCGACCTGTTCGAGCTGAGCTCCGTGCCCGGTCCCGGACAGCGGGCCCAGATGGAGGTCAGCAGGCTGGCGGACCGGCTCGCCGCCTACCGGGACATCCGCGTCCCCTGCCAGGTCATCGCCTTCGCCGACGACCTGATCACCCCGCCCCGGCTGGGCCGGGAGGTCGCCGACGCCATCCCGGGCGCCCGCTACGAACTCCTGGAGGGCTGCGGACACTACGGCTACCTGGAGGACCCCGCCGCGGTGAACAAGGTGCTGGTGGAGTTCCTCACCGACCCCCTGCACTGACCGGCCGCGGTGCGCGGTGAGGTGAGAGGCCCGGCGCCCGCAGGCGCCGGGCCTCTCACCGTTCAGCGGGCGCCGGGGGCCAGGGAGGCCGCGTAGCCCTTCAGGTAGGCGCGGGGGTGGACCAGGCCGTTCGCCCACAGGGTGCCGTCCGCGGTGGGGTACAGCGCCGTCACCTCCGAGCCCCGGGTGGTTCCGGGGGCCGCGACCGGCTCCCACGCGGAGCCGTTCCAGCGGGCCAGCCCCTGGTCCTTGGCGCGGTCCGCGTACAGGCCCGCCCAGAGCGTTCCGTCGTGGTGAGCGAGGGCCTGCACGGACAGCCGGTCCGTGTCCTCGTCGCCCGTCGGGGCGAGCACCGGCACATACGTCACCCGCCAGGACGTGCCCTCCCGGCGCAGCGCGAACGCCCGGGGCGCGCCGGTTCCGTCGTCGGACCAGATGTTGCGGTCGATGCCGCCGATCCACACCTCGCCGCCGCGCGCGACCACCGCGTTGGCGCTCGCCGACAGCCCGGACGACACCGGGGGCAGCGCCACCTCGCGCCACGACGTGCCGTCGTAGTGCGCCGCGTAGGGGCGTGAGGTGTCGTCGCCGGTCGAGCCGACGGCCCAGACGTCGTTCGCGGAGCCGACGTGCACGGCCTTCAGGTTGGTCCAGTGGCCCGGTGTCCCCAGCTTCGTCAGCGTCCACGCCGAGCCGTTCCAGCGGGCGACCGCGCCCCGGGTGTCCCCGACGCCCTCGCGGTAGTTGCCGACCGCCCAGACCTCGCCACGGGCGACCGACCGGGCCGCCAGCACCTCGAAGTCGGGGATGCTCCGGTCGGTCCACGAGGAACCGTTCCAGTGGTACTGGTCGAAGTGGCCCCGCACGCTGCGCCCGAGGGCCCACACGTCGTCGGGGGCGGTGCCGGTGAGGACGTCGGTGGAGGCGTCGTTCGGGGGCAGCGGCAGGCCGCGCCAGGTGCCGGCCTGCCGGGTCCACAGCGTGTGCTCGTACTCGCAGGGCAGGCAGGTGAAGCTCGTCTGCACGCTGCTGCGCGCCACGGCCGACGAGGCGTCGAAGGGCACGTAGGAGCTGAGTCCGGCGGTCGTCGGGGGCGGCACGGCCTGCCATCCGGCGGCGGCCTGCGGCTGTGTCCGCGGTTGTGCCTGAGGCTGTGCCTGCGGTTGTGCCTGTGCCGCCGGGGCGGGGGCGGCCACCAGCGCCAGGAGCAGGGCTCCCGCCGCGTACCGAGCGAGGCGCGATCGGCGTACCGGTCTGTGTGCGATCCGCATGCTGACTCCCGTTCAGGTCTGTTGGACAGGGGGGCAGAGGGGCAGGGGACAGGGGACAGGGGAGAACAGGGAAGAGGAGGGAGGGTCTTCGTCCGGGGGTGACGTAAGACCCTCCCTCCTCGGCTGAGGGACCTGGAGCTACGGCTGGCGGTAGTCAGGTCGCGAGGGGTCGCGGCGGTGCTGGCCACCGCCCCGCGGGTACGGCTGCGGGTGCGTGCCCTGCTGGTACGGCTGCTGGTAGGCGCCCTGGTCGTACTGCTGCTGCGGGGCGTCCTGCCGGTACTGCTGCGGCGCGGTGAACCCCGCGTACTGCGGCTGCTCCTCGGCGCGGTGGCGCGCGGGCTCGGCCTGGTCCGGGAGCGGGGCCGAGGGGCCGCGGCGGTCTCCGGAGACCTTGCCGGGCCACCAGTTCCACTTGCCGAGCGCGGTCATCAGCGCCGGCAGGACGTAGATCCGGATGATGACGGCGTCCAGCAGGATGGCCGCCGCGAGGCCCACGCCGAGCTGCTTGAACTCGACCATGCTCAGCGTGCCGAAGATCGCGAACACCCCGACCATGACGATCGCGGCGCTGGTCACCACGCCCGCCGAGCGGGTGATGCCCTCGCGGACGGCGTCCTTCGTCGAGGCGCCCTCGGCGGCGGCCTCACGGATCCGGCTGACCACGAAGACGTGGTAGTCCATCGACAGGCCGAACAGCACCACGAACAGGAAGAGCGGCAGCCAGGAGACGACCGCCCCCGAGCTGTGGAAGTCGAGGACGCCCTCGGCCCAGGTGTGCTGGAAGACGGCCACCAGCACACCGAACGCGGCGGCCGCGGAGAGCAGGTTCAGCAGGATCGCGGAGACGGCCACGGCCAGCGACCGGAAGATCAGCACCATGGTGACGAAGGTCAGCAGCAGGACGAAGCCCACCACCCAGGGCATCCGCTCCTCCAGGTGACCGGTGAAGTCCACACCCTGGGCCACCTTGCCGCCGACCGCGCTCTCGGCGTCCGGCACGTCGGCCATGGCCTGCGGCACCCACTGGCGCAGCAGGTCCAGGGACTCACGGGCCCCGTCGCTCTTGGGCGCGTACGGCGTGCCCACGTCGACGGTGTGGACCCGGCGGTCCGCCGACTCCTTGATCGTCGGGGTCGCGTCGTGCGCGAACAGCTTGTCGTCCGCCGTGCGTTCGAGCAGGCCCTTCAGCGCTCGTTGCACCTCCTCGGCCTCCCCGGCGGGCGCCCGGACGGCGACCTGGTGCACGGTGCCCTTGCTGGGGAAGGCGCCGGTCAGCCGGTCCATCGCCTGGACGACGGGGATGTCCCGGGACAGGTCGTCGGAGCCCGGCTGCTTGAGCTTCATGTCGAGGGCCGGAGCGGCCAGCAGGAGCAGCGCGCCCACGGACACCACGAGCGTGATGAGCGGCTTGGACAGCGCGGGGCGCAGCAGCGCGGGCCACACCCGTGACTCGCCGGAGCGCATGGTCAGCCGCCACAGGAAGGGCACCTTCGGCTTGTCGACCCAGCGGCCCAGCTTGGCGAGCAGGGCGGGCAGCACGGTCAGCGAGGCCAGCACGGCGACCGCCACGACGATGATGGAGCCGGTGGCCAGGGAGGCGAAGGTCGCCTCGTTGGCCAGGTAGAGGCCGGCCATCGCCACGATCACGGTGGTGCCGGAGACCACGACGGTGTGCCCGGAGGTCTCCGCGGCGATCTCGATCGCGTCGACGTGGGACTTGCCCGCGCGCCGTTCCTCACGTTCGCGCTTGAGGTAGAAGAGCGAGTAGTCCACGCCCACGGCCATGCCCATGAGCAGGATGACGTTGCTCACCGCGCTGGTCTCGGGCAGCACGTGGGAGGCGAGCGTGGACAGTCCGATGGCCGCGCCGACGCAGGACAGCGCGAGGACCACGGGGACGCCCGCGGCGATGACCGTGCCGAAGACGACGAGCAGGATCAGCAGGGTCAGCGGCAGGCTGATGAGCTCGGCCTTCTTGAAGTCCTCGCCGAGCGTCTCCGACAGCCCCTTGGCCGTCGATCCGGTGCCCACCTCGTCGACCCGCAGGCCCTCGTGGGCGTCCTGGACGGCGGCGCTGACGTCGAGCAGCGGCTGGACCCGCTGGTCGGCGTTCTCCGTGTCGCCCTTCATGGTCACCGGGACCAGCAGCGCCCTGCCGTTCGGCGAGGCGACCGGCTCGCCCACGCTCTCCACCCCGGACAGCGCCTTCATCCGCTTGACGACGTCCGCCGCGGCGGCCCGGCCGTCCGCCGGGTCGAGCCTCCCGCCGTCCGCGGCGGTGATCAGTACGTTCTCCTCGGCCTTCTCGGGGAAGTCGCCGGAGTGCACGATCTTGCCGGCGCGGCCCGACTCGCGGACCCCCGACTCCTCGTCGCTGATCGCGTTCGTGCCGGCCGCTCCGCCCAGGAAGAGGCACGCGGCGACGAACACGACCCACAGACCGATGGCGGACCACGGATGAGTGGCACTCCATCGCGCAATCCGTACCGTTGCCGGTTTCTTTCGCACCTTGCTTCCTTCCGTTGCTGCAGGCCCGGCCCAGGAAGCCGGTCGGATCTCGACGGGAAGAAATCTAGGTCCGCCGACATGGGGGTGGATACGAGGTAAACCGTCGTGGTGATCGTTGCTTTCCGCAGGTTCGACATACGGAAAACCGCAGGTGCGGCCCTGTGGGAAACCGCAGTGAGAAACCTGCGGAAAACCGTACCGACTTGGGAAGTCCTTGACCAGTAAAACCCGGCCCGTTACGTTCGAAGCGCGAATCTGCGGTCCCCGGAAAGGACGCGCAATGGCTTTCCGGGTTTAATTTTCCGCAGATCGCGGAGTGTAGCTCGTTACATGACCTGCGTACATTCCTTGGCATTTTGTTGCCGAGGTGTGAAGAAACTCGAGGGGAGAAAATGGAGACCACGGTCCTCACCCGGCAGCATGTTGCCAAACTCGTCAAGGAGAGCGGTAACGATCGCTTCATGGACCGGATGATCGTCCGACTCAGGGAGGCGTTCACCGCGTCGGACACCGGTGTGACCCCGGCCCGGGACGGATTTCTCCGCGGCCCCGGAGACACGGCCATCCTCGAGTGGATGCCGCACCATGATCCGGGCCGTTCCATAACGATCAAGACGGTGGCCTACACGCCGTCGAACCCCACCACGTACCAGCTGCCCACCATCATCGGATCCCTCACCCGCTACGACGACGTGACGGGCCGTCTGCTGGCGCTGTGCGACGGCATCCTGCCCACCGCGATCCGCACCGGCGCGGCCTCGGCGATCGCCAGCGAGCTGCTGGCCCGCCCGGACAGCAAGGTCCTGGGGCTGGTGGGCGCGGGCGCCCAGGCGGTGACCCAGGCGCACGCGCTCAGCCGGGTCTTCCCGCTGGAGCGGATCCTCGTGCACGACATCGAGCCGGCCCACGCGCGTTCCTTCGCCGACCGCGTGGACTTCCTCGGCCTCGACGTACGGGTCGCGGACCTCGCCGAGCTGGAGGCGGCGTCGGACATCATCTGCACCGTCACCTCGGTCGGCGTCGGCGGGGGACCCGTGCTCAGCGGCGAGAACCTGCGGCCGCACGTGCACATCAACGCCATCGGCGCCGACCTGATCGGCAAGTTCGAGGTGCCCCGCGCGGTCCTGAAGTCGGCGTTCGTGACGCCGGACCACGTGGAGCAGGCGCTGCGCGAGGGGGAGTGCCAGCAGCTCGGGGCGGACGACCTCGGCCCCGACCTGATGACCCTGTGCGCCGACCCCCGGGCGGCGGCCCGCCACCGCGAGGGGGTGACCGTCTTCGACTCCACCGGCTTCGCGCTGGAGGATCATGTCGCCCTCGACGTCCTGCTCGAACTCGCAGAGGAGGCGGGCATCGGTGACCGGATCCAGGTGGAGCACCTGCCGGACGACGCCCTGAACCCGTACTCGTTCCAGTGACCGAGACGACGTGCCGGGCGGCTGCCACGCCGTCCGGCACGTCGTCCGGTACGTCGTCCGTCAGGACTCCAGATACCGCAGTACGGCGAGGATCCGGCGGTTGTAGCCGGTGGTGTGCGCGAGTTCGAGCTTGTCGAAGATCATGTTGAGGTTCTTCTCGACCGTGCTCATGGAGATGTGCAGCTTCTCGGAGATGGCCGCGTTGGTGTGCCCCTGGGCCAGCGTCTCCAGGACGCTGCGCTCGCGCGGGGTCAGCCGGGCCAGCGGGTCGCTGTGCGTCGTACGGATCACCAACTGCCGTACGACCTCCGGGTCGATGGCCGCGCCGCCGGCCTGGATGCGCTCCAGCGCGTCGAGGAACTCCTCCACCTGGGCGACCCGGTCCTTGAGGAGATAGCCGACCCGCTCCGCGTTGGAGGTCAGCAGCTGGGCCGCGTAGTTGCGCTCTATGTGCTGGGACAGCACCAGGACCCCGACGCCGGGCCACCGCTTGCGGATCTCCAGCGCCGCCCGCAGCCCCTCGTCCGTGTGGGTGGGGGGCATCCGGATGTCGACGACGACCATGTCGGGGGTCCGGGCCTCGACCTCCCGCATCAGGGCGACGGCGTCCCCCACCGCGGCCAGGACCTCGTGCCCCTCCTCGGTGAGCAGCCGGACCAGCCCCTCTCGCAGCAGGGTCGAGTCCTCGGCCAGCATTACGCGCACGGCAGCTCCGCGGTGATCGTGGTGGGCCCCCCGAGGGGGCTGTGGACGTGCAGTCGGCCGTCCAGGGCGCCGACCCGGCTGTGCAGACCGGTCAGTCCGCTGCCGGTGGGATGCGCGCCGCCGACGCCGTTGTCCTCGATCCGGACGACGAGGACGGGGCCGTAGGCGCGGACGCTCACCAGGATCTGGGTGGCGGCCGAGTGCTTGGCGGCGTTGGTCACGGCCTCGGACACGACGAAGTACGCGGCCGTCTCGACGGAGGCGGGCAACGGGTCGGTGAGGGCGAAGTCCATCCGGATGGGGATGCTGCACCGCTCGGACACCCCGGCCAGCGCCTCCTGCAGGCCCAGGTTGTCCAGCGCCGTCGGATACACCCGCCAGGCCACTTCCCGCAGTTCGGTCAGCACGTCCTGCGACTCCTTGTGGGCCTGGGCCAGCAGGCTGTCCGCCTGCTCGGGCGTGCGGCCCCGGCGGGCGCGTCCCAGGAGCATCGCCAGCGCCACCAGACGCTGCTGCACCCCGTCGTGCAGGTCCCGCTCGATGCGCCGGCGCTCGGTGTCCACGGCCTGCAGCACCGCCGCCCGGCTGGTGGCCAGTTCGTCGATGCGCCGCTGCATCAGCTCGCGTTCCGACGGACCGAAGTACTCGCGGGCCAGCCGCGCGTCGAACGCCTCCAGCGACACCAGGCCCTGGACGTCCAGGAAGAGCAGCACCCCGCCGAGCAGTCCCTGGGTGAGCAGCTCCCGCCACTCCAGGGTGCCCCGCGCGAGACTGGCGACGAGCAGACCCGCCAGCACGGCACCGAAGCCGAGCAGACCGAGCACGACGGCGGTGATCAGACCGGCGTAGGTACGGGTGGCGAGGTAGCGCAGGATGCGGTGGTCGGGGACCGGGCGGTCGGGGAAGCTGTCCCCGAAGAAGAGCGAGCGGCGCCGGCGTTCGAGCCGGGTCAGTCGGCGGGCTCCGGCGGTCAGCACCACGAGGGCCTGGCGCCGGGTGCGCGGCCACAGCAGCAGCGGGCCGAGGAGGGTGCCGACGACGGCGAAGTACAGCAGCCCCAGAAGCGCGGTCGCACAGCCGGACAGGAGACCGGCGGCCCGCCGGGGCAACGCGGGCTGCGGCGTCGACGGAGGATCTCCTCCCGGTTGCGCGGGTCCGAGCGCCGTCGGGAGGGGCCGGGTGGTGAAGTCCGCCGAGTCCCCCTGCACGGTCGCCGAGACTAGTCGGGCGGCGCAGCCGGGGCAAGATCGCTCGACCGGGACGAGAAGGGGACCGGTCACGACGTACGGCGGTGCTGGGCGGAGCCGCGGGAGCGCAGGCGGATCACGACGTAGAGGGCCACGGCCACCACGACCAGGACGAGGACGACCTTGCTGATGACGCCGACGTAGGTCTCGACGAGGTCCCACTGGTCGCCCAGCCAGTAACCGGACAGCACGAGCACGGAGTTCCAGATCAGGCTGCCCAGGGTGGTGAGCAGCAGGAAGATCGGCATCGGCATGCGTTCCAGGCCGGCCGGCACGGAGATGAGGCTGCGGAAGATCGGCACCATGCGGCCGAAGAAGACGGCCTTGGTGCCGTGCTTGCGGAACCACTCCTCCGTCCGCTCCAGGTCGGAGACCTTCACCAGCGGCAGCCTGCCCCAGATCGCGTACATGCGGTCACGGCCGAACACCATGCCGATCCAGTAGAGGACGGCGGCGCCGACCACGGAGCCGAGCGTGGTCCAGAACAGGGCCGAGAACAGGCTGATGACACCCTGGCCGGCCGCGAAGCCGGTCAGCGGGAGGATGACCTCGCTGGGCAGCGGCGGGAAGAGGTTCTCCAGGGCGATGGCGAGACCCGCCCCGGGGCCGCCCATGGTGTCCACGAGGTCGGCTGCCCATCCCGCGATTCCGCCGGCGGGCTCCTGGGGCAGAGCCAGGGTCATGAGGTCCATTCGAAGTCTCCAGGCTGCGGGACGTTCGCCGCGGACAGGTGCCGCGATCCATGGACCACGCTAGGAACCGGCAGATCAGCCCCGGTATGAGGATTGCCGTCGAACTTGTGCGGTTCTCCGCACCCCGCACCCTGCGGTTTTCCGCAGGGTGCGGGGCGGCGGCGGTGGCACGTTCCTGCGGGGCGGGCGGCCCGGGAGGCCCGCGGTGGCAGCAACGTGCCAGCGGCCGGATTTCGTTGGCGCCCGAATTCCGGGCCCGGTTAGCCTCGCTCCATCGACCGTCAAGTGCCTTGGTACGAACGGCACTTGGCCCATGGGGAGAACCATGTGGAGACAGGATCACCCGGTGGTCGGTGAACTGGTCGGTGAACTGGTCGTGGCACCGGTGACCATCACGCCCACGAAGCCGCTCACCCCCACCCACGTCAAGGGCCTGCTGTGGACGGACGTCCTGCTGAAGGCGAGCGCCCGGGTCGGCGGCGTACGCCTGGTCTGGAACAACCGCATGGCCACCGTCACCACCCAGGCGACGGCCTTCTGGCACCACCTGGAGCTGACCGAGCCGGACACCGACTGGAGCCGCGAGTCGGACACCCGGATCGGCGAGCGGTACGTCCGCTTCCACGCCGAGCGTCGCGCGCCCGACCGCCGGGCCGTCCGGGAACGGCTGAGAAGGGCCGACGAGGACGGCTGGATCCATCCCGCCGGCCGGCGCATGCTCGACCTGTGGCGGGCCCAGCTGGACCACCTGGGCGTCGGGGACCTCGGGCTGGCCGCCGACCGCCCGCTGGCCACCGGCGCGCGGGCCATGATCGACACACTGGCCGAGCGGCGGCTGCTCGTGGACCACCGGCGCTTCGGCGGACCCGTCCATCTCGACGGCCCCCGCTGGGGGCTGCCGCTGCGTCAACTGGTCGACGGCGACGGGCACCCCAACTACCTGCTGCCGATCCTGCGCGAGCTGATCCCGCTGATCCGCCCCGACCGGCTGTTCCTGCTCGTCCACGACGACGGCATCGCCGCCGACTATCTGCTGCTCGACCGCGTCCTGACCGAGTTCGGCGCCCGCACCCTGCGCCTCCCGCTGAGCCGGGTGCCCGTGGACGGCGCGTCGCGCTCCAGCCGGTACGGCGGCTGGCGGGGCGCGACCCTCGGCGAACTCGCCGCCACCTCCGGCACCGCGGACCGGGCCGCCTACCGGCTCGGGATGCGGCTGTACTTCGCCGGCACACTGCACCGGCGCTCGGCCCAGCCGTTCCGCATGCACCTGCTGCGCCGCTGTGTGGGGCGCGCCGCCCGCCTGCTCGACAGGGCACCGGCCGGCCGCACGGACCCCGCGCCGCCCCAGCTCACGGCGACCCTCGCCCGGCTGCGGGCCCAGCAGGGCTACGTCGACCCGTACCGCCTGACCGCCGCCCTGCTGGGCAGGCGCTCCGGCCCGCCGGCCCCCGAACTGCGGGGGATCTACACATGAGCGGGGCACCGGGCACGCGGTGGCCCGACGGGGAGGCGATCCGGCCGGGCGGGCCCGAAGCGCGCGGGAAGCCGTCGCCGCGGGCGCGGTGGTCCGACGCCGAGGTGCTGGCCGCGGCGGCGCGGGCGCGTGCCGAGTCGGTCCGGGGCGGACTGCGTGGCGGGGCCGCTTCGGCCGACCCGGCTGCTTCGATCGTCCCGGCCGTCCCGGCCGTCCCGGCCGTCCCGGCCGTCCCGGCCGTCCCGGCCGTCCCGGCCGTCCCGGCCGTCCCGGCCGTCCCGGCCGTCCCGGCCGTCCCGGCTGCTCCGGCCGCCCCGGCTGCTCCGGCCGCCCCGGCCGGGACGACGGTCGCGGTCGTCGTCGCCGACCTCGACCCGATCGCGTTCCTGCGGGGGGCGGCCGACTTCGCGCTGGGGATTCCGGGCGACCTGAGGGACGGCTGGTACCGCACCTTCACCAGGACCGTCTTCCTCGCCGGCCGGCCCACGAGCGTCGCCCTCCGCCACCCGCACCGCCACCTCACCCCGACGGCGGACCTGGCCTGGTACGGCCCGGCGCCGCGCCGCCGACTCGACCCGCTGTCACGGCTGTTGCGGGCCTTCCAGGGCCCCGCTCCGGTGGCGGCGCCCGCCGGACCGCTGAGCGTGCCCGTCGCGGGCCCGTCCTCGGGGCACGTCGTGGACGTGGCCCTCGCGACGGGCGGCGTCAGCAACGGCGCCTACCTCGTGCACGCCCACCACCTGATCGCCGAGGCGGTGCTGCGCGGCCTGGTCGGACCGGGCGACACCCTGCGCGTCGAGCACACCGACACCCTCGACGTCGCCGACTTCCCCGCCCTGCGCGATCCGGCCCGCGGGGCCTCGGTCCAGACCCGGATCGCCCCCGACGACTCCGGCACCGGCACAGCCACCGGCTCCGGCCGTGACCCCGACCGGCTGCGCCTGTACGGCGTGCTCACCCCGACCCCCGACGAAGGAGGCCGCTGAATGGAGGCCGCACGTGTGCTGGCGGAGCACCGCCGGTTCCTGGAGAGCCTGGACCGGCCCGAGGAGGTGCAACGCGACCTGCTCACCCGCGTCCTGGAGCAGAACGCGGACACCGCGTTCGGCCGCGAGCACGGACTGGCCGGCGTCCGCACCGTCGACGACCTGCGCCGGGCGGTGCCCATCCGCACCCACGAGGCCCTCATGCCCTGGATCGAGCGGGCCATGGACGGCGAGCCGAGGGTGCTCACCGCGGACGACCCGGTCGTCTACTTCTCGTCCAGCGGCAGCACCGGCCGGGAGAAGCACATCCCGGTGACACCCACGTACATGCGGTCGACCTTCCTGCCCTTCTACCACGCCGCCTTCGCCCCGCTGCTGCGCACGGTGCCCGAGGCGGCGGTGCCGAACGGTGTGCTGAACCTGTGGCAGGACCCGACCGCGCCCCGGGCCACGACCCGCGCGGGGCAGCCGCACATCGGCGCCAGCCAGGTCGACTACCGCCGGTTCGGCGAGACGTCGGCCGTCGGTCCGGGCAACGACGCCCCGTGGAGCCGCATACCCGACGAACTGGCCACCGCCGACCCGTGGGACCGCGGCTACTTCAAGCTGCGCCTCGCCGCCGAACAGGACATCCGTGTCGTCGTCGGAGTCAACCCGGCGATGGTCGCCGGACTGCCCTACCAGCTGCGCACCCTGTGGCCCCGGCTCGTCGAGGACATCAGGGCCGGCACGCTCGGCGGACGCCCGCACACCACACCGAACCCGGAGCGCGCCGACGACATCGCGCGGTACGCCAAGACGTTCGGCACGGTCCTGCCGTACCACCTCTGGCCGCGCCTGAGCGCCGTCCTGGTCTGGAACAGCGCGCTCGCCTCGCTCTACCTGCCCCGGGTGCGGGAGACGTACGGTCCCGGCGTCCGGACGTTCGCCGCGCCCATCGCGTCCTGCGAGGGACCGGCCGGCGTGCCCGTCGACCGGCACCCCACCGGGGCGCCGCTGTATCTGCCGGGCTGCGTCTACGAGTTCGTCCCCGCGGACGGGCCCGTCACCGCCGACAGCGAGACGCTGCTCGCCACCGAGATCGAGGAGGGGCACGACTACCACCTCGTCTTCAGCCACATCGGCGGCATGTACCGGTGCGCCGTCACGGACGTGGTCCGGGTCGTCGGCCGGGTCGGCCGCACCCCGCGGATCGAGTACGCCGGACGCGACATCGTCCGCTCCGCCGCCGGCGAGCGGCTCACCGAGGCCATGGCCGTCCGCGCCCTGCGCGCCGCCTGCCACGACACCGGGGCGGAGATCCGCAACGCCACCTACCGCCTGGACACCGGGACAGGCGAGACGGGCGGGACAGGCGAGACGGGCGGGACCGCCGGGCACTACCAGGTCGCCGTGGCCTTCGACGGCCCGCCGGTCCCGGAACTGGCCGACGCCCTGGACGCGCGGCTGGCCCAGCAGTGCCCCGGCTACCTCGCCGGCCGCCGGTCGGGACGGACCGGCCCGGTCGAGGTGATCACCGTGCACGCGGACGCCTTCCTGCGGGAGTGGGAGCGCACCGTGCGCGGCGGCCAGCGCCCGCCCCGGGTCAAGGACCGGGTCTTCGTGCCCGCCGACGACACCTGGGCGAGGATCGTCGCCGCCCGGCCCGGGGGTGCCGTCTGATGCCGACGCCACGTCACGAAACGAGGGACGCATGACCGACACCATTCCGGGCCGCGGCCAGTACACCGAGGACGCCCGCAGACAGCGGCTGGACTGGCTGCGCGAACGCAGCGGCACTCCGCTCGCGTCGCTGGACAGCACCGCGCTGGACGCCCCGAACCTGGTCGGCAACGTGGAGAACTTCCTCGGCTCCGTCGAGGTGCCGGTGGGCCTCGCCGGGCCGCTGCTGTTCGACGGGGACACCGTGCGCGACAGTGTCGTCGCCCCGCTGGCCACCACGGAGGGCGCGCTC
The DNA here is from genome assembly GCF_021173675.1 of Streptomyces lincolnensis. GTDB lineage: Bacteria > Actinomycetota > Actinomycetes > Streptomycetales > Streptomycetaceae > Streptomyces > Streptomyces lincolnensis_B. The sequence goes on from NZ_JAIHON010000006.1 coordinate 553,184, forward strand.
GTCGCGTCGGCGTCCCGGGGCGCCCGGGCCATCACCGCCTCGGGCGGCGTCCGCACGAAGGTGCTGTCGCAGCGGATGACCCGCGCACCCGTGCTGGAGTTCGCCGACCTCACCGCCGCGCACCGGTTCACCGGCTGGCTGCTCGACCGGCGCGACACGCTGGACGAGCAGGTCGGCCTGGTGTCCCGGCACACCCGTCTGACCGACGTCGACCCCCACCAGATCGGCCGCTATCTGCACCTGCGCTTCGTCTTCGAGACGGCCGACGCCGCCGGCCAGAACATGACCACGGCGGTGACCTGGCAGATCTGCCGCTGGCTGACCGAGGCCCTCGCCGACGAGGAGGAGCTGCGCCCGCGCAACCTGCTCCTGGAGGGCAATCTCAGCGGCGACAAGAAGGCGACCTTCGGCTCCATGCTGGCCGGCCGGGGCACCCGGGTCACCGCCGAGTGCCGGCTCCACCGCGATGTCGTGGCCGCCGTCCTGAAGACCACCCCCGAGGCCATGGTCAGAAGCCACACCGCGACGGTCCTCGGGTCCCAGCAGGCCGGCATGCTCGGGCACGGCGTCAACGCCGCGAACATCGTGGCGGCGCTGTTCGTGGCCACGGGCCAGGACGTGGCCTGCGTCCACGAGTCGGGGGTGTCCGTCTTCTCGGTGGAGACGGACGGCGACGACCTGGTCGCCACGATCCTGCTGCCCAACCTGGTGGTGGGCACCGTCGGCGGCGGCACGGGGCTGCCGCACCAGCGCGAGCTGCTCACCCTCCTGGGCTGCGCGGGCGCGGGCGGGGCCCGCCGGTTCGCCGAGATCGTCGCCGGGTTCGCCCTGGCCCTCGACCTCTCGACCCTGGCGGCGGTGGTCAGCGGTCAGTTCGCCGACGCGCACCAGCGGCTCGGCCGGGCCCGTCGCGTGGACTGGCTGCGGCCCGGCGACCTCGACGCGGCCCTGCTCCAGCCGGTCCTGGCCCAAGGGCTCGGCGACTCCCGGCTGCACGTCACCCGGGTGGTGCCGGGCCCCCGACTGCACGGCGACGGAATCACCAGCGAACTCGGTGCGCTCGGCGAACGCCGCAAGCTGACGGGGCTGCATCCGCTGACGGTGACCTGGACGGACGGCTCGGGAACGGCCACGACGGCCGAGCTGGTCGCGAAGGTCAAGTCACGCGGGGAGGAGGTCGTCGCCGGTATCGCGAAGCTGTTCTCCCTCAGCGGCGAGGGCCTGGCCACGGCCTGGGACCGCTGGGGCGCCGACACCGGGTTCGCCGACGCGCACCGGCGTGAACTGGCGGTGTACCGGCGCACGGAGCCCGCGCTGACGGATCTGCTGCCGCGCTGCCACGGCCTGATCGAGGACGACGAGCGCGAGGCCCACGTCGTCCTCATGGAACGGCTGCGGGACGAGGGCGGCCCGTGGGACGGCGACCGTATCGAGGACGCCCTGCGCGCCGTGGCCCGGGTCCACGGGCACTGGCTCGGCCGCGACCAGGAGCTGCTGGCCGAGGGCTGGTTGCACCACGTACCGGAGCCGGCCCACCTGGCGAAGGCACACGAACTGTGGGGGGAACTCGTCCGGCACGCCGCCGCGGAGTCGCCCGAGGTGCTGGACCCCCGCCGCCGGGACATCCTGCTCGGCATCGTCGAGGACGCCGGGTACTGGACGCAGGACCTGCACGCGCAGCCCCGGACCCTGGTCCACAACGACTTCAATCCGCGCAACCTCGCGGTGCGGGACGGCCGGGTGGTGGCCTACGACTGGGAACTCGCCACGATCGACGTGCCGCAGCGTGATCTCGTGGAGCTGCTGGCGTTCACGGTCGGCCCGCGGGTGACGCGGGCCGAGGTCGACCGGCTGCTCAGCGCGCACGCGCGGGCGGTGGCCGGGGTGTCGCCGCGGGCGGCGGAACTCGTGGCCGGCTGCGACTGGCGGCACGGCTACCGGCTGGCGCTGCGGACGTTCCTGATGACCCGGCTGGCGCTGTACGCGGCGGGCCACGCCCAGCGCGAGTTCGCGTTCCTGCCCCGGGTGACGCGGACCGCCTTCCGGCTGTGGGACCTCGAACGGACCCGGGACGGTGGGTGAGGTGCGGGTCGCCCTGGTCGGCATCGACGGTGTCGGCAAGACCACGGTGCTGCACCGCCTCCGCGAGCGGGACGACGTCGCCGTCGTGCACGCGGTGCGCGGCCACGAGGACCCGGACAGCCCTTTCTCGGACCTGTCCGCGGCGCTCGCCGAGGCCTCGTCCGCGGCGGACGCCCTCGGCCGGGTGCAGCTCAAGGTCGCCGTGCTCTGCCTCCAGTTGTGCCTGTTCGGCCCGGCGGAACGGCGGGCCGCCGGCCGGAGCCCGACGCTGCTCGCCGACCGCCATCCCCTCGTCGACCCCCTGGTGTACCTGCCGATGTTCGCGTCCGTCGCGCGGGACGCCGGGCCCGGCGGCGATGTGGAGGCGTGGTGGCACAAGCAGGAGCCGGGCGCCGCGCGGGCGGTGGGTGACTGGCTGCGGACGTGTGCGGGGACCTCGGACCCCTGGGAGCTGGGCACGGAGGTCCTGCGCTGGGGCACGCTGCCGCCGCACGAGATGCTCGACGTGCTCGGCCGCACCTTCGGGGTCACGCTGCCGGACGGTGTGCTCCTGCTCGACCTGCCCGTGGACCAGGCCCTGCGGCGCACCCGGGAACGCGCCCGGGGCAGCGAACTGCACGAGACCCGGGCCTTCCTGTCGGCCACGCGGCAGCGCTACGACGAGGTGCTGGACCGGCTGGCCCGGTCCCGGCCGGAGCTTGCCGTGCGGCGCGTCGACTGCGCCGACCGTTCCGTCGACGACGTGACCGCGCTCGTGCGGAGCGCGGTCGCGGGCATCGGGAACGGGACCGTGCCTACCGGGTGAGGCGTTCCTCCAGGTCGGCCAGCACCTCGTGGGCGGCCGTGACGCCGAGGCCGAGGTACCAGGTCTCGTCCGGGACGTCGTAGGCGTGGCCGGCCTTGACGGCGGCGAGGTTCTTCCACAGCGGGTTGCCCTGGGCCTTGGACTTGTCCGTGGCCTTGGGGTTGCCGTAGACGCCGGTGAAGATGTAGTCGCCGTCGGCCTGGTCGATGTTCTCGGCGCTGATCTCGGTGGCGAGGTCGTTGACCTGCTGGTTCTTGGGCCGCGGGATACCGGCGTCCTTGAGGATGGTGCCGATGAACGAGGCGCCCGCGTACAGGCGGATGACGCCGTCCGGCATGAAGCGGACCATCGACACGGTCGGCTTGTCGGCACCGAGCTTCTCGCCCAGCGCCTTGGCCTCGGCCTGGTAGGCGGCGAGCTTCCGCTTCGCCTCGGCGGTCCTGTCGAGGGCGGCCGCGTTGAGGAGGTAGTTCTCCTTCCAGGTGAAGCCGGGGCGCAGGGAGAACACGGTCGGCGCGATCTTCGACAGCTCGTCGTACTTGTCGGCGGCGCGCAGCTGGCTGCCCAGGATCAGGTCGGGCTTGAGCTCGGCGATCGCCTCCAGGTTGAGGTTGTTGATCGTGCCGACGTTCTTCGGGGTGCCCGCGTCCTTCTTCAGGTAGGAGGGCAGTTCGGGGGAGCCCTCGGTGGGGGCGAGGCCGACCGGCTTGATCCCCAGCGACACCACGTTGTCCAGCTCGCCGACGTCGAGGACGACGACCCGCTTGGGCCGGGCCTTGATCTCCGTCTTGCCCATGGCGTGGGTGAGGGTACGGGGCCACTGGCCGGGCTTGGCGTCGGTGCCCATCGCGGCGGTCTTCTTCGCCGCGTCGGCGAACTCGTCCCCGCCCTGCGCGACCGCCTTCTTGCCGCCGGCTCCGGTGGAGGCCTCGGCGGACGTGCCGTTCCCGTCGGACGAGCCGCCGCACGCCGTCAGGGCGAGGGCGGCGGCGAGGGCGAGGGCTGCTGCGGCGGTGCCGCGGCGGCGGACGGACACGGACATGGGAGGGCTCCCGTCGTACGGTGGCAACTGGGTAAAAATTAGGCAAGGCTCACCTTATGGGAACCATAGGGGAACCCTGTGGGCCGGCCAGGTCTGGAGTGTGTGGTTCCGGTCACGCCCCGGGGCGGGGGCCCGCCTGGCGCGGGGGCCCCGGGACCACCAGCGGGTCGCCCGTCACCGGGTCCGGTACGACGACCGACGCCAGTCCGAAGACGTCCTGGACCAACTCGGCGGTGACGATGTCGGCGGGCGGGCCCTGCGCCACGATGCGTCCGGCCCGCATGGCGATCAGATGGTCGGCGTAGCGGGCGGCCTGGTTCAGGTCGTGCAGCACCGCCACCACCGTCCGGCCGCGCTCGCGGTTCAACTGCCGCACCAGATCCAGGACTTCCACCTGGTGGGCGATGTCCAGATAGGTCGTCGGCTCGTCGAGCAGCAGCAGGTCGGTGTCCTGGGCGAGGGCCATCGCGATCCACACGCGCTGGCGCTGGCCGCCCGACAGTTCGTCCACCGGCCGCTCGGCGAGGTCGGCGGTCCCGGTCCGCTCCATCGCCTCGCCGACGTGCGTCTCGTCCGCGTCGGACCACTGCCGCCACCACTTCTGGTGCGGCTGGCGCCCGCGCGAGACCAGGTCCAGGGCGGTGATCCCCTCCGGCGCCACCGGAGTCTGCGGCAACAGCCCGACCACCTGGGCGATCCGCCGCGAGGGGATCCGGGCCAGATCGACGCCGTCGAGCAGCACGGCACCCCCGCGCGGCTTCAGCAGCCGCCCCAGAGCACGCAACAGCGTCGACTTCCCGCACGCGTTGGGACCGACGATAACGGTGACCCGCCCGTCGGGAATCTCCACGTCCAGGTCCTCTACGACCACACGGTCGTCGTAGGCGAGGGTGAGCGCGCGGGCGGCGAGGCGCGTGCCGGACGCGGGGGCGGGGGCGGGGGCCGCGGCGGGACGGTCTTCCGTCGCGTCCGGGGTCGGGTGGGTGCCGGTCACGCGGTTCCTCCGGAACGGCTGCTGCGGGTGCGGACGATCAGCCACATCAGATAGGGGGCGCCCACGAGGGCGGTGAACACGCCCACCGGGAGCTCCAGCGGCGAGAAGAGCCGGCGGGCCAGCAGATCCGCGGCGACCACGATCAGCGCGCCCATGAGCGCCGAGGACAGCAGCGGGATGTGCGGGGTGCGGGTGAGCCGGCGGGCGATCTGCGGGGCGAGCAGGGCGACGAAGTCGACGGGCCCCGCCGCACCGGTCGCCACGGACGCGAGGACCACCCCGAGCAGGCTCAGCCCGAGGCGGGTCCGGCCGAGCCGGATGCCGAGCGCGGTCGCCGTGTCCTCGTCGAACGCCGACCCGCGCTGCGCCCGCGCCGCCCACAGCAGGAACGGCACGAGGAGCACCAGGACCGTCGCGAGGGGCGCCGCCTGGTCGTAGCCGCGGCCGTTGAGGGAGCCGGTGAGCCAGGTCTTGGCCTGCTGGGCGACGAGGTAGTCGCCCTTCGTCACGAACAGCCGGGTCAGCGAACCGAGCGCCACCGAGATGCCGATGCCGATCAGCACGAAGCGGGACGCGGCGAGCCCGCCCCGCCACGCGAGCACGTAGACCAGCAGGGCGGCGAGGAGACCGCCGACGACGGACACGTACGGCAGGAGGGTGTACGAGGTCAGCCCGAACGTCATCGCGGCGACCGTCACCGCGCCCGCGCCGTGCGTGACGCCGATGACGTCCGGGCTGGCGAGCGGGTTGCGGGCCACGGTCTGGATCAGCGCCCCGGAGACCCCGAAGGCGGCGCCCACCAGCAGCCCGGTCACCAGCCGCGGCAACCGCAGGGTGCCCACGACCAGTTCGTCCGGGCTGGGCAGGCCGAGCAGCACGCGGACGACCTCGCCGGGAGAGACGTACGACTCACCCACGCACAGGGACGCCACCACGGCGGCCGCCAGGAGGACGGTGAGGGCGACGGCCACGAGCAGGGCCCGGCGGTGCAGCAGGAAGCTGCTGCCGCGCCCGGCCCGCAGGACGGTGTGGCCGGGCGGACGGACCGGCGCGCGCTCGGGGGTGTACGTCATACCGCCACCGCCTTCTTCCGCCGCACCAGGACGACCAGGAACGGCACCCCGGTCAGCGCGGTCATCACGGCCACCGGCACCTCCGAGGGCGGTACGACGATCCGGCCGAGGACGTCCGCCAGGAGCAGCATCACCGGCCCGAGCAGCGCGGCCATGGGCAGCAGGGTCCGGTGCTGCGGGCCCACCAGGGCGCGGGCGATGTGCGGTACGGCGAGCCCGACGAAGGCGATGGGCCCCGCGGCGGCGACCGCGGCACCCGTCAGCACGGTCGCGCCCAGGGCGCCGGCCGCCCGCAGCAGGGCGACGTTGCGGCCGAGGCCGCGCGCGATGTCGTCGCCGAGCGCGAGCGCGTCCAGACCGCGGGCCATGCTCAGCACCAGCAGCAGTCCGGCGAGCAGGAAGGGCCACACCTGGCCCGCGATGGACGCGTCCCGGCCGCTGATGGAGCCGACGTCCCAGAAGCGGAACTCGTCCAGGGCGCGGGCGTTCGTCGTGAGGATCGCCGAGACGACGGAGGCGAGGAAGGCGTTCATCGCGGCACCGGCCAGGGCCAGCTTCACCGGCGAGGCACCTCCGCGCCCGCCGCCGGCGACGGCGTAGATGCACACCGCGGCGACACCGGCGCCGACGAAGGCGTACCAGACGTACCCGGTCAGCGAGTGCACCCCGAGGAAGGCGATCGCGCAGACGACGCCCAGCGAGGCGCCCTGGCTGATGCCCAGGATGCCGGGCTCGGCGATGGGGTTGCGGGTGATGCCCTGAAGAACCGTTCCGGCAATGGCGAGGGCGACGCCGACCAGTACGCCGATGACGGTCCGCGGCAGCCGCAGCGACCGTACGACCTGCGCGTCGTCGCTCGTCCCGCCGTGCACCAGGGCGTCCCACACCACCGTGGGGGCGATCGCGCGGCTGCCCACCGCGAGACTCAGCGTCACCGCCAGCAGCAGCAACAGGAGCCCGACGGCCATCCACCCCACCCGCCGGCTCGCGGCTCCCGACATCCGCCCTCTCCCAGTTTCTTAGCCAAGGCTGGCCTAAGAGTACGGGGTGGGGGAGGCGGGGCTTCCGCTCGTGCCGGGCGGGGCCGCCGCGCGCAGGTGGGCGATGCCGGTGTCGAGAGCCGCCCTGAGGTGGGCCGAGTCCCCGGTGACAGCAGCCGGTGCCGGAGGGACGACACCGCCCAACCAGCGGTCGAGCGTCCGTGAACCTCAACCCACCTGGGTTGGAATCCCCCTCTTTTAAGAGGGGGAGGATGTCAAATGCTGCTCACGGTGACGGAGATGGACGACGCCATCATATGGTGACCCGCCCCGGGGCACCCGGTCACGACGGCCCCATCGGTCACGACGGCTTGCGGAACTGCTCGATCAGCGCCGCGTAGCCGTCGTCGCCGTGTCCGGCGGCCAGGGCGCGGTCGGCCATGGCCTTGACGAACCGGGGGAGTTCGGCGTTGACCCCGAGGAACTCGCTCTCGTGGACGAGGTGTTCCATCGCGGCCAGGTGGGTGTGCAGCGTGGCGTCCAGGGCCGGGTACGCGCCCTCGTCGACCTGCCGGGCGTAGTCGGCCAGCCAGCCGGCCGTGATCTCGACCCCCTGCCGGGCGAGCGGCGCGAAGGCCTCGGCCTTCACACCGGCCGCGCCGAGCAGGGCGGCGGCCTGCAGGAAGCCGTTCCCGACGCTCCACATGAGGGTCAGCACCGCCACCTCGTACAGCGAGGACAGGCCGGGGTCCTCGCCGAGATGCGCCGTGGTTCCGGCGAGGGCTCGCAGCACCGGTTCGTACCGGTCGAAGGCCGCCTCGGGCCCGCTGTAGTGGACGGCCGCGTCCGCCGTCCCGACGGCCTGCGGTACGGCCATGATGGCGCCGTCCAGATAGGCGGTGCCCTTCCGCCGTCCCGCCCACCGCGCGAGCTCGCGGGCCTCGCGCGAGGTGCCGGAGGTGAGGTTCACCAGCACCCGGCCGTCCAGGACGTCGCCCAGCGGGTCGAGCAGTTCGCGCACGCTGTGCTGGTCCGAGACGCACACCACCACGAGCGGACCGGCCGCGACGGCGTCGTGGACCGAGGCGGCGAGCCGCGCGCCCCGGGCGACGAGTTCCCCGGCCTTGTCGGGCGTGCGGTTCCACACGGTCGTCGGATGCCCGGCGCGCAGGAACGCACCGGCGAGCGCACGGCCCATCAGCCCCAGACCGATGACGGTGACGGGAACAGGGGTGGGGGCGGGGTTCGTGTCATGAGTTTCCATCTCGTGTTCCTTCCAAGGCGGTTGGCCGCTGTGGAAGGATCCTGAACGTTGAGACCGGTATGAAGGTCAAGGGGGAACCTGCCGTGCTGATCGGGGAGTTGAGCCGGAGGACCGGAGTCCGTACCCACCAACTGCGTTACTACGAGGCCCAGGGTTTGCTGGAGCCCCGGCGGGGCACCAGCGGCTATCGCGAGTACGGCGAGGACGCCGTGCTGGCCGTGCGCCAGATCAGGAACCTGCTCGGCGCCGGGCTGTCGACGGAGGAGATCTCCTACCTGCTGCCCTGCCTCTCGGGCCCGGCCCCCGAGATGAAGCCCTGCCCCGAGCTCCTGGACACCCTGCGCGCCCGGCTGACGGGCATGGACGAGCACATCGACACGCTCGTCCGCTCCCGTCAGGTCCTGCGCACCTACATCGAGGCCACGGAACGGCTGGTGCCGCGGGCGGAAGTCGTGGCGGGCCCGCCGGACCGGACCTAGGATCCCGACCATGACGATGACCAGGAACGACGTGGACCGGTTCGAGGCGGCCAGACCCCGTCTGGAGGCCATCGCCTACCGCCTGCTCGGCTCGGCGAGCGAGGCGGAGGACGCCGTACAGGAGACGTTCCTGCGCTGGCAGGGCGCCGATGCCGACCGTGTCGAGGTCCCCGAGGCCTGGCTGACGAAGGTGCTCACCAACCTGTGCCTCAACCAGCTGACCTCGGCCCGCGCCCGCCGCGAGACCTACGTCGGCCAGTGGCTGCCCGAGCCGCTGCTCGCCGGGGACCCCATGCTCGGCCCCGCCGACACCGCCGAACGGCGCGAGTCGGTCTCGTACGCCGTACTCGTCCTCCTGGAGCGGCTGTCCCCGAACGAGCGGGCGGTGTACGTGCTGCGGGAGGCCTTCGACTACCCGCACCGGGAGATCGCCGAGATCCTCGACATCAGCGAGGCCGCCAGCCAGCAGATCCTGCACCGGGCGAAGAAGCACGTCGCGGCCGGCAAGGCCCGCACCGAGATCGACGAGGCGGCCGCCCGGCGGATCGTCGACGAGTTCCTCGCGGCGGCCACCAGCGGCCGGACCGAGCCGCTGGTACGGCTGCTCACCCAGGACGCGATCGCGGTCGGCGACGGCGGCGGCAAGGTGCCGGCGCGGGCGAGGGCGTTCGAGGGCGCGCTCGCGGTCGCGAAGTTCATGCGGGGCCTGTTCAAGCCCGCCAAGGCCAAGCGCGACCTGATCGGCGGCCGGGCCGAGATCCACGCCACGCTCGCCAACGGCGAGCCCGCCCTGGTGGCGGTCGTCGACGGCCGGGTCGTGGGCATCACCTGCCTGGAGGTCACCGCCGAGGGCATCACCGCGCTCCGCAGCCAGGTCAACCCCGACAAGCTGGAGCGCGCGACCCGGCTGTGGGCGGCCACCGACCACGGAGAACCCCTGATGCAGGCCTTCTGACACCGTCCGACTCCGGTGTGACGTGCTTCACATCTCGTTCCTGTCAGGAAACGGCGGGCTGCCCGGTTCAAGGGGCGAACCAGCCGAAGAGCAGCAGACAGGGGAGTCGGACATGCAGCACCGCATCGTCGTTCTCGGAGCCGGATACACCGGAGCCATCGCCGCCGGGCGTCTGGCCAGGCGGCTGCGTCCGGAGGACGTCGCCATCACCCTCGTCAACGCCGAGCCCGACTTCGTGGAGCGCGTCCGCATGCACCAGCTCGCGGCCGGCCAGGAGCTCAAGGCCCGGCCCTTCGAGGAGATGTTCGCCGGCACCGGGGTCGCGCTGAAGCTCGCACGGGTCACCGGCGTGGACGTGGACCGCAGGACGGTCGCCGTCACCGGCGTGGACGGCACCGGCGGGCAGGAGGAGGAACTGGAGTACGACACCCTGGTGTACGCGCTCGGCAGTGGCTGGCACGACGCGGGTGTCCCCGGTGCCGCCGAGCACGCCCACGAGGTCGCCTCCCGCCCCGGAGCGCTCCGGCTGCGCGAGCGTCTGGCCGGCCTGGACGCCGGACAGAGCGTGGTCGTGGTCGGCGGTGGTCTCACCGGCCTGGAGGCCGCGACCGAGATCGCCGAGGCCCGCCCGGACCTCGACGTCTCCCTCGCCGCGAGCGGCGCCCTCGGCGACTGGCTCTCGCCCAAGGGCCGCCGGCATCTGCGCGGGGTCTTCGACGGGCTCGGCATCACCGCGCACGAGCACACCGCCGTCACCGCCGTGGAGGCCGACCGCGTCACCACCGCCGACGGCACGGAGATCCCCGCCGCGGTCACCGTGTGGACCACCGGCTTCGCGGTCCACCCGATCGCGAGGGCCACCAGCCTGGAGGTGACCGACAGGGGGCAGATCGTGGTCGACGCGACCATGCGCTCGGTCTCCCACCCCGACGTCTACGCCGTCGGCGACGCGGCCATGGCGATGGGCCCCGGCGACAAGCCGCTGCGGATGTCGTGCGCCTCCGGCACCCCCATGGCATGGCAGGCCGCCGACGCCATCGCGGCCCGGCTGACCGGCCGGAAGCTCCCCCACGCGCCGCTGCGCTACTTCAACCAGTGCATCTCGCTGGGCCGCAGGGAAGGGCTGATCCAGTTCGTCACCGCCGACGACCGCGCCGTCCCGTCGGCCCTGACCGGACGTCTCGCCGCCGGCTACAAGGAACTGGTCTGCAAGGGCGCGGCCTGGGGCGTCGCCCACCCGATGCTCGGGATGCCGGCCCGCCGCCGTCCCGTCGTACAGCGGCAGGACGCCGGCGAGGCGCTCCCCCGGCTCTCCTCGCCGGTGTCCCGCTGACGCCGCGCGACCAGCACCCGCAGGTGTCGCCAGGACCGAGACCGCCCGGCGCGAGAAGGCGGTGACCGCCACCACGACGAACCGGTACGGCCCGATGGATTCGGGCCGTACCGGTTCGTCGTACTGAAGTCGTACGGGAGTCGTACGGGAGTCGCGCTGGAGCCGTGGTGGCTCAGCGGGCGAGGTGTCAGGCGGCCGAGCCGAAGCGGGACCGTCGCTGCGTCCGGCGGCGCGCGGCGTCGCCGGAGGACTGGCCCTGACCGCCACCGCCCTGACGGGACTGACCGCCCTGACCGGACTGACGGGACTGGCCGCCCTGACCGCCTTGGCCGGACTGACCGGACTGGCCTCCCTGGCCCCGGCGTCCCCGACGGCCCCGGGACGGGGACGAGGAGGACGCGCCGCGGGGACGCTCCACGGTCGGCGTGGTGATGACGACCGGGACACCCGAAGGGGCCTTGGCGCCCGTGATACGGCTCAACTCCTCCTCGCCCGACCGCACCTGGGCGATCTGGGGAGTGATGCCCGCCGCGGCCATCAGCCGGGTCATCTCGCGGCGCTGGTCGGGCGTGACCAGGGTGACGACGCTGCCGGACTCGCCGGCGCGGGCGGTGCGGCCGCCGCGGTGCAGGTAGTCCTTGTGGTCGGTCGGCGGGTCGACGTTCACGACGAGGTCGAGGTTGTCGACGTGGATGCCGCGCGCCGCCACGTTGGTGGCGACCAGCACCGACACATGCCCGGTCTTGAACTGGGCGAGGGTGCGGGTGCGCTGCGGCTGCGACTTGCCGCCGTGCAGGGCCGCGGCCCGGACACCGCTGTTCAGGAGGTGCTTGGTCAGCCGGTCGACGGCGTGCTTGGTGTCGAGGAACATGATCACTCGACCGTCCCGCGCCGCGATCTCCGTGGTCGTGCGGTGCTTGTCCGCGTCGTGCACATGCAGGATGTGGTGTTCCATCGTGGTGACCGCGCCCGCCGAGGGGTCGACGGAGTGGACCACCGGGTCGTGCAGGTAGCGGCGGACGAGCAGGTCGACGTTGCGGTCCAGGGTGGCCGAGAACAGCATCCGCTGTCCGTCGGTGCGCACCTGGTCGAGCAGTGCGGTGACCTGGGGCATGAAGCCCATGTCGGCCATCTGGTCGGCCTCGTCGAGGACGGTGATGGCGACCTGGTCCAGCCGGCAGTCACCGCGGTCGATGAGGTCCTTCAGCCGCCCGGGGGTCGCGACGACCACCTCGGCGCCGCCGCGCAGCGCGCTGGCCTGGCGGCCGATGGACATCCCGCCGACGACGGTGGCCAGGCGCAGGCTCACGGAACGGGCGTACGGGGTGAGCGCGTCGGTGACCTGCTGGGCGAGCTCGCGGGTCGGGACGAGGACGAGGGCGAGCGGCTGCCGCGGTTCAGCACGTCGGCCCGCGGTACGGGCCAGCAGGGCGAGGCCGAAGGCGAGGGTCTTGCCGGAGCCGGTGCGCCCCCGGCCGAGGACGTCACGGCCGGCCAGGGAGTTCGGCAGGGTCGCCGCCTGGATGGGGAACGGAACGGTCACGCCCTCTTGGCCGAGCGTCTCCAACAGCCGTGCGGGCATGTCGAGTTCGGCGAACGCCTCGACGGCCGGGAGTCCCGGCGTCAGGGTCTTCGGCGGCGCGAACTCGCCCTGTACGACAGTCCGGCCCGACGGGCGGCCGCCGGAGCCCTTGGAGCGGCGCGGGCCGCCGGAGCGGCCGGAGCCACTGCCGGAACCCGAGCCACCGCCGGAGCCGAAGCGGTCATAGCCGCGGGAGTTGCCGGAGCCTCCGGAGCCGCCGGAGGTACGGGTCGATCGGGATGTGCGGGCACGCTTCATGCGGAACCTTCCTTGATGCGGCGCGTATCAAGGAATTCCCGCAGCGGTCGAGCGGCGCTGAGAATCTCGAGACGAGCCAAAAACGATGGGGGCGAGTATTTCCTCGCGCTGCCCTGAAACGCAGCAGGCCGGGGCCCGCACCCCAGAGGTGCGGGCCCCAGCTGCGAAGTATGCGTCAGCGCCGGTGTCAGGCGGGAACGATGTTCTCGGCCGTCGGGCCCTTCTGGCCCTGCGCGATGTCGAACGACACCTTCTGGCCTTCCAGCAGCTCGCGGAAGCCCTGGGTGGCGATGTTGGAGTAGTGGGCGAAGACGTCGGCGCCGCCGCCGTCCTGCTCGATGAAGCCGAAGCCCTTTTCCGCGTTGAACCACTTCACGGTGCCAGTAGCCATTTCAATTCTCCTTCGGAGACGGTGTCAGGAATTCGCCGTGTGCGAATTCCGTGTCGCCGTGATGATCAACCCGTCGGAAAAAACCTTCTGGCAACCACACCTGCAACTGAGATCGACAGTAGCACGGTGCCACCGGGCCTGTACGTTCGATGATTTCCCTCCGCCGGGCGCTCGGGGAATACTCGCTGTGCCCCGCACTTATTTCTCATTCCACGAGCACAGATATTGCGCGCCGCGGAGCCGGTCCGCCCGCCCGGCCACCCCGTCCGCAGCCCTGTGACCTCCTCCGACGGACGAGGGGACCGGTCATCGCCGTCCTCGGACGTCACGCGGGCGAACGCGCGGAAAACCCGCCACCGCGACGAAGGTCACATTCACTTCGTCATCGCCGCCCCCACGCGGCCCAGGGCCCCGGCGCCGCGGAACGCAGCAGGCGGAGCAGGCGGGTGCGGCGCGGGACGCGGTGCCGGACGGTCGTCTCGACCGCCTCGCAGTCCGCCCACGCGGCGTCCGCGGCCTCGGCGTCGGGTCTGCGGTCCGCGTACGCGACCTCGTTGACCAGGGTGGCCAGTTCCGGCAGCCGTGGGCCCACGGCGCCGCCCACGCGCGCCGCGCCGAACGCGGCCACCTCCTGTGCGGTGTGTGCTCCCGTGGCGGGCAGGCCGATCTCCGTGAGGCGTTCGGTGATCTGCTGCCAGGCGCCCAGCACCCGGCGCCCGGCGTCCGGGTCGTTGCGGCGTCTGCCGCGCCGCCGGTACGGCAGCCACAGCGCGTACAGCACATAGGCCGTGGCGAGCAGCAGCAGCGCGCCGGGAGCGACGAGCCATACGGGCACCCCCGCACCGGACTCGCCTCCGGCGGCGGTGTCCGTCCCCCGCGGTGCGTGCGGCGGCGTCGAGGGCCGCGCCGGTCCGGCGGTCTCCCGGTCCTTTTGCTGACGATCCCCGGGCTCGTCCGCCGCCACGGCGGACGAGCCGCCCTGCGTGACCTCGCCGGGCGTGGGATGGAACGGCACCCAGCCGACACCGGCGAACCTGACCTCCGGCCAGGCCAGCACGTCCTGTCCCCGCACCTGCCAGGTCCCGGCGCCGGTCCGCGTCCCCGGGCGGAAGCCCACCGCCACCCGGGTGGGCAGGTCCAGGGTGCGCGCCAGCACCGCGAACGAGGCGGCGAACTGCTCCGACGTGCCGCGCCCGCCGTCCGTCAGGAAGAACTCCAGGTTCCGGTAGGTGTGTCCGGGCAGCGCGCCGGGGTCGAGGCGGTAGCCGGCGCGCAGCCAGTCGGCCAGCCGTACGGCCCGCTGGTAGGGGTGGGTGCTGCCCTCGGTGACCCGCTCGGCGATCTTCCGGAAGCTCGCCACGGAGGGGATCGGCCGCCCGGCCGCGTCTACGGCGGGCAGGCGCACCCGCGCCGGGTCGTCGGCGGCGGCCGCGTACCGCAGCCGCTCGGCGTCGTACACGGGAAGGCGGGAGGTGGCGGTGTAGGTGAAGCCGCGCGGGACCGCCTCGCCCGTGGAGAGCACCCCGCTGTCCGGGTCGACCGACAGGGAGGTGCCCTCGGGCGTGCTCACCGACGCGGGCCGGTCGGCCGCGGGGAGCCAGATCCCGGGCAACGACCGTACGGTGAAACGCTGTTCGAGCGTCCTGGTGCGGTCCGGGCCGGCGCCCTTCTCCGCCGGGACCCGGCCCCCGGTACGGGTCAGCCCCGCGCCGCTGCTCCAGGTCGTCCCGTCGTACCGGTCGAGGACCGCCAGCCGGTAGTTCCCGGGGGCCGCGCCCGAGGTCCGTACGGTGAAGACCGCCTCCTCACCGTTGCGCATCCAGGCCGCGACCTGGTCGAGCGGGCTGGTCGACTGCGGCCGTACGGCCTGGGGCGTGACGGCCGTCTTCCCGAGGTCGTAGGGCGTGCCGAGGCCGGGAAGGTGCGGGCCCAGCAGGGCCGCGACGAGGCCGAGCGCTGCGACGGCCGGCAGCCGCGGCGCCAGGGCGCGCAGCGGGAGCCGGACCCGTGAACGGACCAGGACCAGCAGCGCGGCGGCCCCCGCCAGGGCGCCTGCGGCCGGGTACGAGGTGCCCGGACCGTCCGCGCCGAGCACCAGCGCGAAGCCGAAGGCGAGGACCGCGGGGAGGGCCGGGAGCAGCGGGGCGCGGGTGCGCAGGGCGAGTTCCGCGGAGACGGCGGCGGCCGTCCACACCACGGCGTGCGGCAGCACCAGCAGTGCGGGCTCGCCGGGCGCGGGCAGGATGGTGGACAGCAGCGCGTGCGGCGCGTCGAGCAGCGCCGACCACGCGGCGCGCAGCGCGGGTCCGCCCGGCAGACCGTCGCTCACCTCGTGGAACAGCGTCGCGCTGACGACGACGGCCCACGCGACGACGGTCAGCAGCGCGGAGGGCCAGAGGGGTGTGGTGGGGCGGCCCCGGCGGGTGGGGTGGGGGCCTTCGCGGGCGGGACGGCGGCCGAGCAGACCCGACAGCACCGCCGACAGGACGACCGGGACGGGCACGGCCACCGCCAGCACCGGGAGCAGCTCGGACGGGGGGAAGACCCGGGCGAACCCGTACCCCGAGGCAGCGGACAGAGCGGCCACGGGCAGCAGCGACCACAGCCGTCGGGCCCTGTCGTCAGCGTCCGCGGGCCCGTCGGCCGCCGGGGCGGACCCCGGGCGGTTCGGATCCGGTACGTCGTCCTGCCGCACCGGGGAGCCGGCGGTGACGGCGCTGGTGGTGGCTGTGACGGCGGTGGGGACGGTGGTGGCGGTGGTGCTCATCGCGAGGCCTCCCGGCGCCAGCCGGCCAGCAGGTCGTCCAGCGAGGCGACGCGCAACTGGGGTACGTCGAAACGGGCGCCGCCGGACCCATCGCGGACACCCTCGCCCCGCGCGTCGGCGCCGACGCGCACCACGGTCACCCGGTCGAAGCGGTGCCGTACCCGGTCGACGGCACCGAGCCCCCGGGTGTCGTCGGTGCCGGTGACGACGACCAGGGACCCGCCCCCGCGGTGGTTCTCCAGCCCGTCGAAGGCGCCGGCCAGGGACTTCAGGTCCGAACGGCCCACGACGGCCAGCCCGTCCAGGAGCGCCTCGCCGTCGTCGCCCGAGCCGTCGGTGTGCAGGAGCGGTCCCGTCTCGCCGAGCAGGTGCACGGGAAAGTGGGAGCGGGCGGCGGCGTGAGCGACGGAGGCCGCGCAGTCCACGGCCAGTTCGAAGTCGTCCTCCGAGGCGTAGGCGCGCTCCCGGGTGTCGAGCACGACGGTGGTGTGCGGGAGGGAGACGTCGACCATCTGGCGGACCATCAGCGTGCCGGTGCGGGCCGTGGACCGCCAGTGCACCCGCCGCAGGTCGTCGCCGAGCACGTACTCGCGCAGCGCGTGGAAGGTCAGCGAGCCGTCGTCGGCGGTGTCGGAGGCCGGCCCCTCCACATGGTGCGCCTGCCCGGACGGCAGCACGGGCAGCGGACGGACCCGGGGCCGCACGAGCAGCGTCTCCGCCCCGCCGTAGGGGCGCATACGGCGGGCCAGCCCGAACGGGTCGGTGCGTTCCAGCCGCAGCGGCCCCACCGGGACCCGGCCGCGGCGGACGGTGGGCAGCGCGTACCGCAGTTCGTGGGCCGTGCCGGGACGCAGCGGCGGGACGGCGGCGGTGATGTCCCGGTCGCCGCACCGGTCGACGGCACGCAGGCCCCGCCGGGTGCGGCTTCCCGTGTTGGTGAGGGTGACGACGCCCTCGGCGGCATCGCCCCGGCCCACCCTGCTCGGCGCGATCCGCCGCTCGGCGCCCAGCACGGGCGCGGGCAGCGCCCACAGGACGGCTGCGGCGACGGCGAACAGACAGGTCAGGCCGAGCACCGCGGCCTCGCCGTATCCGAACGCGTAACCGGTGCCGGTCAGTACGGAGCCCGCCGCCAGCGTGCCCCACCCGGTGGCCGACAGCATCAGACGCGCGCTCTGCTGTCCAGCGGCACGGTGGCCAGCACCTCTTCGACCACGTCCATCCCCGTGCGGCCCCTCAACTCGGCCTCCGGGGTCAGGATCAGCCGGTGCGCCAGGACGGGCCCGGCCAACGCCTTCACATCCTCGGGGAACGCGTACGGCCTGGACTGCGAGGCCGCCCGCACCCGGACCGCCCGCAACAGGGCGACGGAACCACGCGGTGACGCTCCCAGGCGTACGTCGGGAAGGTCGCGGGTCGCCGCCACCACCCGCACGATGTAGTCGTACAGCGCGTCGGCCACCTGCACCTCGGCGGCGGCCGCCGTGGACTCCGCTATCTCCTCGGCGGTGGTGACGGGGGTCAGCGACTCCGGGGTGAGGTCCGTGCCCGCCCCCTTGAGGACCGCGACCTCGTCGGAGTGATCGGGGTAGCCGACGGTGATCCGCATCAGGAACCGGTCGAGCTGGGCCTCGGGCAGCGGGTAAGTACCGCCCATGTCCACCGAGTTCTGCGTGGCCAGCACCATGAACGGGCGGGGCACCGGGTGCGTGGTGCCGTCTGCGGTGACCCGGCGTTCCTCCATCACCTCCAGCAGCGCGGACTGCGTCTTGGGGGAGGCGCGGTTGATCTCGTCCCCGAGCACGACGTTGGCGAAGACCGGGCCCGGCAGGAACTCGAAGGTGCCCGTGTTCTGCCGGTAGACGGTCACGCCGGTGATGTCCGACGGCAACAGGTCCGGGGTGAACTGCACCCGCGCGAAGTCGGCCTCGATCGACGCGGCGAGGCAGCGGGCGAGGGTGGTCTTGCCGGTGCCCGGCACGTCCTCGATCAGCAGGTGGCCCTCTGCGAACAGGCAGGTCAGGGCGAGTTCGATGGTGTCGCGCTTGCCCTTGAGGACGCGTTCTATGTTGTCGGCGAGGGCGTGGAAGCGGGGGGCTAGGGGGGTGGAGGTGGTGGTGTGGGGGGTGGTCATTCGCAGTACCAGACGTCGGGGTTGAAGCGGGAATGGACGTACGCGTCGAAGGTGTATCCGCTGATGCCCTGGTAAGTGATGCGAGCCCAGACGTCGGTTGTCTCACCGACCTGTGTGAGTTCCTCCCCCTGCACCTTGCAGTGGACGGTGACTTCGGGGCTCGACATGCCGGGGATGCTGCCTGCCCTTTCGCCTTCCTGAGTGGTGGGCTTCTCGCGGATTCCGACGGTCTTGGGGTTGCTCTGGTTGTTCACGATGTTCATCTTCTGAGGACGTGGGATCAGGTCGAGCGTCCCGCTCGCCGCGCCGCCCGATCCGGCGGCGTTGCGCGCCGCCACCGACACCACATGAGTGTCACCGTTCCGCAGATTCGCGTACGTACGGCTGGTGTCTGTGGTCTCTACCGCTCCGTCGGGTCCGCTGACCACGTACGTCACCTGGCCGTCGGTGTCCTGCGGCGCCTCCCAGGTCACCGTGCCGCCGCGTCCGCCCTCGGACGGAGTCACGGTGAGCCCCCGCGGCGCCCCCGGCGCGATACAAGGCCGCGCCAACGCCGACGGCGCGGACTCCTTGTCCGGCTTGCCCCCGCCGTACTCCGCGACCACGACGAAGCTGTACTGCTCCTCGCAGGACCCGCCCCGGACCTCGAAGGTGAACGGGCCGTCAGGGCCGACCCCGTCCGGAGTGACGGTCTGGTCGGGGGCGGCCCCCTTGAGGACGTAGCGCTGGGGGGTCGCGCCCAGGGCCTTGGCGAAGGTGATGCGGATGGCGCCCGACCGGGACTCGGCCTGTGGTGCGCCTGGGGCGCCGGGTTCGGGCGCCGGGAGCGTCGACCCCGGGCCGGGGCCGGGCGTCTGGCCGGACGGAGGCCCGGAGGCGCCGCCGGACGGGGGAGCCGTCGGGTCCGGGGCACCCGCTGGGGGCGGAACAGGCCCGGCGGGGATCCCCGTCGGGACGCTGTCCTCGACCGGCTGGTCCCCCGGCTCGCGCGCGGACGGCACCTCCGCCCGGTACTTGGCGATGTGCCGGACCTCGCCGTCGGCGTCGATCACCGCGGCGTCGGCGCCGTCGGGGTCGTTGGCCCACAACAGGCCGTCGCGGACGAAGAGTTCGAGCTCGCCCGCGCCCTTGGTGACCTGCACGGGTTCGGCGAGCGCGGAGAGGGCGGTGTCGTACACGAGCAGACGGCCGGTGGACTCGTCGGGTATGTAGACCCGCTTGCCCAGGAGTTGGGGCGCGCCCAGGTCGTGGGCCTCCGTCGGCACCTGGGCTCGGGTGGTGTGCCGGCTGCGGACGTCCACCACCACCAGATCCCCGGTGTCGGCGGCCAGGACCGGTACCGCGGAGCCGTCGGTGCCGGCCGGCACCAGGACGCCGGCCGGGTCCGTCCCGGCGACCGCGTCGCCGAGGTCGAAGGAGCCGCGTACGCCCGTGGCCGTCAGTACCCGCGTCACGCCGGCGGTCCGGTCGGTCACCACGGGGCTGCCGTCGGCGAGAGTCAGCACGAGGTCGTGGCCCGCTTCGGCCACCTTGATCGCCGTACCCCGCACGCCCTTGACGAACGGCACCACCGTGCCGCTGTCCGGCAGCGGCAGCCACAGCGTGCCCTCCCCGTCCACCACGGCGGCGCCCGGCCGCCCGCCCACGTCCACGGGCGTGCCCTTCGCCGTCGTGAGGGCCGGGTCGATCTGCTGGACGGTGCCCTTCGCGGGATCGACGACGTACGCCTGCGCCCCGCCGGAGACCAGTTGCAGCCCCGCCGCACCGTAGTCCGCGGACTGCGCGGCACTCAGCTGCGAGGTGTCGATCCGTACGACCTCGCCGGTCCGCTCGTCCAGCACCAGCGTGGTGTCGCCGTCCTGCGCGACCGACACCGGATGACCCGCCGTCCCGGCCGGCAGCACGACCTTGCCGTCCACGTCCCCGGTCAGACCGTGGGCGTGGACGACCGCCCCCTTCTCGCCGCCCGTCAGCCAGGCGCCGATGTCCGCGAGCCTCGGCCGCGTACCGGACTCACCGGCCCCGACCGCGACCGAGGTGCCGATGAGCGTGCCCACCGCACCGATCGCTATGTACCCGGTGACCCGGTTCCCCGTCGGCCGCAGCCTCCCCCGAGCAGCCGTGACCAGTGCCGCGCAACGCCCCCGGACACCCGTCATCACTCGTCCCCCTCGAGAAACACAACCGCTCTCGCGCACAGGGTAATTGGGATCCATACGGCTGTCAGCGGCGAAGCGGGCCCCGGACCGGCAAGTGGTCCGGGGCCCGCCGACCCGCTACGGAACGAAGTACTCCGGGACGAGCGTGGAGCCGCAGCTGGAGGAGGAGTCGATACGGATGCCGTTGGGCACGTGGTTGTAGAGCCTGTAGACGCGTTCCGGGTGGCCGGCGGGCAGGCACGCCACCAGACCGTCGGTGTGACGGATGTACACGACGTCGTCGTTGCGGGAGTTGACCGCGTGCCAGACGTTGGAGTTGGGGAGCGACTGCCAGCCCGAAGTGACCTCCCGGTAGTCCTCGATCAGGTTCCTGTTGAAGTCGTAGACACAGGCGTACGGGTACGCGCAGCCCAGGGCCGCGGCCTGGGCGTTGGACGCGCCGGTCATGACCACTGCGCCCGACAGCGCGACTGCGGACGCTGCGACCGACAGTTTCTTCTTGAGATTCCTCATGTCTTCCCTCTCCTGAGGCTCCTGAGGAGCACCCGGGCCTCTCACCGGACCCGCGGTGGTGCCGACGCTCGCAGCGCGTTTCGACGCCTGGCAACGGATCACCGACCGATGGGATGCTGGGACGCCGAAACGCGTGGTGACCTTGTATGTCAGGTGGTCCGCTGGGACGCCGGTGGGACAGAGGGACGGCACGGCAGTGGGTGCCGAGGGAGCCGGGGGAGAAGGGCGATGGGATCGCAGCCCGTGGAGTTCGAAGAGTTCGCCGCCTGTCTGCGGGCGCTCAGGGAACGGGCGGGCCTCAGCTACGGCGCGCTGGCCCGGAAGACCGGGATCGGCAGCTCCAGCCTGCACCGGTACTGCTCCGGCTCGTACGTCCCGCAGGACTACGGCGTGGCCCACCGGTTCGCCACGGCCTGCGGGGCGTCACCCGAGGAACTGCGCCGATTACACCGGCTGTGGGCCCTGGCGGACGCGGCCCGGGAGTCGGGCGTAGAAGTACAAGTAGAAGTACAAGTAGACGTAGAAGTAGAAGAGGACAGCGGTCAGGACGGGACCCACGGGTCGGACTCGGGGCCGGACCCCGACCCGGCCCCGGCACCGGACTCGGCCGCCGCACCCCGTCCCCCCTGGCACCGCCGCAAACCCCACCCCCTCCTCACGCTCGCGCTCGTCCTCGCGCTGGGCGCCACCGCGTGGGGCATCGCGGCCGTGTCCGGATCCACCGACGACGAGGAGCGCCCGCTGTTGTCGCCGAAGTGTCCCGAGTCGGTGAGTGTGGGGCAGCGTGGGACCTGTGTGCGGGAGGCGCAGCGGCTGCTGGCCGGGACGGGGGCCGAGTTGGACGTGGACGGTGCCTTCGGGCCGCAGACCCTGCGCAGGGTCACGGCCTTCCAGGTGCTGTCCCGGCTCGACGTCGACGGCGTGGTCGGAGAGGAGACGAAGAGGGCGCTCTACGCGCCGAAGGTCAGGATGGACACGTGGGCGCCCGCGAAGGTGCGGCAGCGGGTCCGTGAGGTGTTCCGAGCCGTGCCCGACCAGGCGGTGGCCCTCGCCGACTGCCAGTCGCGCCTCGACCCGCT
Source organism: Streptomyces lincolnensis (assembly GCF_021173675.1). Lineage (GTDB taxonomy): Bacteria > Actinomycetota > Actinomycetes > Streptomycetales > Streptomycetaceae > Streptomyces > Streptomyces lincolnensis_B. The sequence continues at coordinate 575,074 of NZ_JAIHON010000006.1, forward strand.
CCACGTCGTGCCGAACGCCGACGGCACCCGGAACTGGGGCGTCTTCCAGATCCCCGACACCGCGCTGCGCGGACTCGGCGGCACACCGCGCGACGCGATGGACCCGGAGTGGAACATCCGGGCCGTCCACAGGCTGTGGACGCGTACGAAGAACTTCGGCGGGTTGCCGCGCTGCGCCCGCGCGACCTCACCCACCCCCGTCGCACCGGGTCTGATCGAGGCGCCCGCCGGCCCGCCGACGGCACCCCCGGTGGACGACGCCCCCGCGCCCCCGGCGTCCACGACCGCCGTCTGCCCGGCCCCGGGCCAGCGGTTCAAGACGCTCACCGACCTGCGGGTCTACCTGGTCGGCCCCGGCCGCCGGCTGTACTACGTCCCCGACGCGATCGTGTACTTCAACCTCTGGGACGACTGGAACGGCGTGGCCGTCGTCAGCGCCGGCGTCTTCGCGGACTGCGGCTGGGACGAGGCCCGCGAGCTGGCCGACGCGTCCCTGGCCAGGACGGACGGCGACGCGCGGACCTACATCTGGGACGCCTGGTACGGCTACCGCCCGATCCCCGACCGGACCGCCTTCACCAGGTACGGCTTCTCGGAGGCGAAGGTCCAGCGACGGCCCTCCCTGTCCCCGGTCGGCGCCGACGCCAGGTGGCAGTGAGCGTGCGGAGGGGTCGAGAAGTGGGCGGGATTCGAGGAGTGGGCGGGATTCGAGGAGTGGGCGGGATTCGAGGAGTGGGCGGTACGGCTCAGTGGTCGTCGCGGACGGTCGTCGCGATGCCGTTGGCGACCACGACCTCGGCGGTGAAGCCCTTCTTGGCGGCCTTCTCCAGTTCGGCCTCGGTGCACTGGGTGCCGCCCTGGCCGCCTTCACCGGTGTTCGTGTCGCCGCAGATGTCGCCGTAGCCCCAGATCTTCGTGTCCTCGGCGACGAGGAACTGCTGCTCGACGCCCTTCATGTCGGAGACCGTGTACTTGCCCGGCGCCAGGTAGGAGACGTTGCCGAACCAGGTGCCGTTGACGCCCTTGCCCTTGTTGATGCCCTCCACGACGGTCTCGCGGGAGCCGGTGTCCTGCCCGGCGGCGGCACGTCGTTCCGTCACCAGGGTCGCGATGCCGTTGCTCGTCTTCACGTCGGCGTTCACCGCGCCCTTCTTGGTGGCCGCCTCCAGCTGGTCCAGTGTGCAGGGCGCGTCCACCTTGGACCCCGCCTCGCCGCATATCGTGCCGGCGCCGTAGACCTCGGTGTCCTCGGCCACCAGGAACTGCTGGTCGCCCCTGCCCGGGACGGACACGATGTACTTGCCCGGGGCGAGATAGCTGACCTTGCCGTTCTCGAAGGACCCGCTGACGCCGCCCTTCGAACCAGAACCCTTCGAACCCGACCCCGTCGAACTCGCGGCGCCTTCACCGCCCTTGGTGTCCTTGGTGCCCTTGCCGTCCGTGGAACCCTTCTCCGCGACCGCCGCCGCCGCGTCCGCTCCGCCCCGGCCGGACGACGTGTCGGCGGTGTCGTTCTGGCAGGCGGTCATCAGCAGCCCGGCGGTGATCGCGGCGGTGACGACGACGGCCTTGCGGAGGTGGCGGTTCAGCACGGGAGGTTCCTTCCGAGGTGGGAGTGGCGGGAAGCCGGGGGCGTTTCCGCCGGCTGCCCGTCTCTGTGTCGACTATGAGGAACCCCGGAGCCCTCAGGTCGCGCCTGTCCTCCCATCAGGACACCGCCGTCGCACAGCCGTGACACAGCAACACACCTGTACTGAACGGCGGTTGGTCACCGCGTCAGCCGGCGCCCGCCGAACTCGCCCGTCCCGGTGGCCTGCTTCCACCAGGTCTCCAGGGCCGTCTGGTCGAAGGTCCGCCAGTTCGGGGTCTCGGTGACCAGGGCGCGGCCGAGCCGGCGGCCGAGGTCGACCATGACCGGGCCGGAGGGCGCGCGGCCGGCGTCGTAGGCGGCGAGGCCCTCGGACCAGGTGGGCGTGGAGGTGAGGGCCGTCTCCAGGACCGTGGCGTCCTGGAGGGCCTTGACGGCGCCGGCGCCGGTGTGGGGGCGGGCGACCGTGGCCGCGTCGCCGATGAGCAGGGCCCGGCCCACGGCGTACCGGGGCGCGGTGAAGTCGTACAGGGGCTGCAGGAACAGCTCGTCGTGGGCCGTCGCCCGCACCAGGTCGGCCCAGTACGGGGGCAGCGACTCGGCGCAGACCTCGGCGAGATGGGCGCGCAGCCCGTCACCGGCCGTGCCCGGGGGCAGGCTCGTGGGCGTGTCCATGCCCTGGTCCAGGCCCGGCGGCGGGGTCGTGTACAGGATCCAGTTGACGCGGTGCCCGCCGGCCTCGTCCGGGATGCGGTACACGACGAGATGGCCGCCCTCGAAGAGGATGTACGCGCCCTCGTCCTCGGGCGGCAGCTCCGCGTCGCCCAGCCGGCTCACCGGGTAGGCGCCGCGCCAGGCGAGGTAACCGGCGTACTCGGGACGGACGTCGGCGTACAGGGACGCGCGCACCGTCGAGCGGTAGCCGTCCGCGCCGACCACGACGTCGTAGCGCTCGCTGCGCCCGCCCGTGTGCACCTCGGCGCCCTCCGGTGTCGCCTCGACCACCTCGACTGCCGAACCGGGTCGGAATACGGCCGTCCCGGGTATCCGGCCGCGCAGGTCGTGCCAGAGCGAGCCCCAGTTGTAGGTGCGGAAGGGGAAGGGCAGGACGGCGATCTCGCGGCCCCGCGGGGTGGGCGCCGCCGCGTCGTCGCGGACGTAGTAGCGGCTGCGGGTGATCTGCACCCACGGTATGGAGGCGTCGACGTAGCCGGCCGACTCCAGTTCCGCGTAACGGGCGTTGTGCACGGCGACCCCGACCCCGCGGTCGGTCATGCGGCCCGCCGCCCGCTCGTACACCGTGATCTCCTCGGCCCCGGCCCGTCGCAGCGCGAGTGCCGCCGCGCATCCCGCTATGCTCCCGCCGACCACCGCGACCCGGCCACCCTGCATGCTGTGCCTCCGAAGCTAGGGTCTGTCGTTTGGATCACGCCGGCGTCGCGGGGTGTGGCACGCACCCCGCTCGGGTCCCTTGAGAGGCGCAGTCACTCGCAGCCGACCTGATCCAAACGACAGACCCTAGCCCGCTCTGCGCACGGCGCCCCTCCGGCGGATCGCGCCCGATCATGATGCCAGCCACGTGATCGGGGTGAACTCCGCGCCCTCTCCCCGTTCTTGCCGGGCCGGGTGGTGGATCGGGCCGGTGGTCCGGGACAGGGGCAGGCCGGTTCCCCGGTGGGTGTCGGCGACGATCTCCGCCGCGATGGACAGGGCGGTCTCCTCGGGTGTGCGGGCGCCGAGGTCGAGGCCGATGGGCGAGCGCAGCCGGGCCAGCTGCTCGTCGGTCACGCCCGCCTCGCTCAGCAGGCGCAGCCGTTCGTCGTGGGTGCGGCGGGAGCCCATCGCGCCGATGTAGCCGACGGGCAGGTCGAGGGCCAGCCGCAGCAGGGGGATGTCGAACTTGGCGTCGTGGGTGAGGACGCAGACGGCGGTACGGGTGTCCACGCCCGTCCGGGCCAGGTAGCGGTGGGGCCAGTCGACGACGACCTCGTCGGCGTCCGGGAAACGGGCGGGCGTGGCGAAGACCGGCCGGGCGTCGCACACCGTGACCCGGTAGCCGAGGAAGGCCCCGGCCCGGCCGAGGGCGGCGGCGAAGTCGACGGCGCCGAAGATGAGCATGCGCGGGCGGGGCGCCGCCACGTGGACCAGCACGGACAGCCGCTCCGGACAGGTGGCCGCGTCGCCGCCGACCTCCACCCGCGCCGTACGGCCCGCCCGCAGCAGCCCCTCCGCCCGCACCCTCACCGCGCGTCGCGCCGCCCCGGTCAGCGAGCCGTACGGCACGCCTTCCTCGGCGTCGACGAACAGCATCCGGCCGAGCAACTCGCCGGGCCCCTCGACGACTTGGGCGACGGCGACGGCGGCGGTCCGGCCGTCCAGCGCGTCGGCGAGGTGCGGGTGGTCCCGCGGGTCGACGCGCTGGACGAGGACGTCGAGTTCGCCGCCGCAGGTCAGTCCTACGGCGAAGGCGTCGTCGTCGGAGTAGCCGAACCGGGCCCGCTGCGGGGCGCCCCGGTCGCGCAGCGCCGCTCGGCACAGTTCGTAGACCGCGCCTTCGACACAGCCGCCGGAGATGCTGCCGACGGCGTTACCGTCCTCGTCCACCGCGACCGAGGTGCCCACCGGCAGGGGTGCGCTGCCGGTGACGCCGACGACCGTGGCCAGGGCGAAGGGGCGGGCCTCGCGGCACCAGCGGCGCAGTGTGTCCGCGATGTTCAGCATCTGCTGCCTGTCTCCGTGGGGGTGAGGTCGGGGTGGGGCGCTTCGGGTCGTGCCGTGGGTCAGAGCAACGCCTCGGCGGTGATGGGCAGTTCGCGGACACGGCGGCCGGTGGCGTGGAAGACGGCGTTGGCGAGCGCGGCCGCCACCCCGACCTGGACGATCTCCCCGACTCCCTTGACGCCGAGCGGATCGGCCCGCGTGTCCTCGCCCTCCAGGTAGATCGCCCTGAGGTCGGGGATGTCGGCGTTGACCGGGACCAGGTAGTCGGCCAGGTTGGCATTGACGATCCGGCCGTCGCGGTGGTCGGTGACCGTGTGCTCCAGGAGCGCCTGGCCGATGCCGCCGACCATGCCGCCGAGCGCCTGGCTGTCGGCGAGCTTGGGACTGACGATGCGGCCGCAGTCGTACACACCGAGCATCCGCCGCACCCGCACCAGACCCAGCGTCGCGTCCACCGCCACCTCGGTGAAGACCGCGCCGTAGGAGAAGTACGAGTGCCGGGCTGGCTCCGGCGGACCGGCGTACGAGCCGTCGGCTTCGAGGCGGGCGAGGCCGTTGCGGGCCAGCAGGCTCCGGTACGTCTCCCCGCGCGCCGGGTTCCCCCGCACGTGCAGCCGGCCGCCGCGCACCACGACGTCCTCGGCGTCGGCACCGTACAACGGCGATTCCCCGTCCTCGACCGCCAGTGTGACCGCCTGCCGGCGGACCTTGTCACAGGCGTCGAGGGTGGCCGTGCCGACGCTCGCCATCGTCATCGAGCCGCCGTGCGGCGGGGTCTGCGGGTAGAGCGAGTCGCCGAGCCGGAAGTCGACCGCCCGCATGGCGAGGCCGAGCGCGTCGGCGGCGACCTGCGTCTGGGAGGTGTAGGTGCCCGGACCCATGTCGCTGGCGGCCGCCTCGACCACCGCGGTGCCGTCCGCGCCCAGGCGGACCCGGGCCCGCGCCGGCATGCGCCCGGGGTCGTAGACGGCCGCGGCCATGCCCAGACCGATCAGCAGTTCCCCGTCACGCGTCGAGCGGGGCCTCGCATCGCGCCGGTCCCAGCCGAACTCCCGGGCTCCCACGGTGTAGCACTCGCGCAGCCGACGGGTGGACCAGGGCAGCCCGTTGGACTCGTCCTCGGCCGGCTCGTTGCGCAGGCGCAGCTCGATCGGGTCGACGCCCAGTTCATGGGCGAGTTCGTCCATGGCCGACTCGATGGCGAAGGACGCGTTCGCGAAGCCCGGACCGCGCATCCAGATCGGGGTGTTCACGTCCAGGGGCACCTTCCGGTACGCCTGGCCGACGTGGGGCGTGCTGTAGAACATCTGGCCGGCGAGCATGATGGCCTCGTCGAACGTCTCGTACGACGAGGTCTCCGCGTCCATCTCATGGACCGCCGCGGCCAGCCGCCCGCGCCGGTCACTGCCGAGCCGCAGCCGGTACTCGTACGCGGGCCGGAAACCCGTGCCGAAGTACTGCTGCCTGCGGCCGAGGACCAGCTTGACCGGACGTCCCGTCTCCCGGGCGGCGAGCGCGGCGACGACCGTGTGCGGCCAGCAGCGCAGCCCGCTGCCGAAGCCGCCGCCGACGAACGGCGAGATGACGCGCACGGACGCAAGGGGCAGGCCGAACACCGTGGAGAGCTCCGTCTGCGTGCCCACCACCCACTGCGTCTTGTCCCACACCGTGAGCCTGTCGCCGTCCCAGCGGGCGACGGTGGCGTGCGGCTCCATCGGATTGTGGTGGTTGCGCGCCATGCGGTACGTCAGATCCAGGCGTACGGCCGCCGCGCGCAGGGCGGCGTCCGCGTCACCGCGCGCGTACTCGGTCGGTTGGTCCGGCGTGGCCGCGGCCATGTCGGTCGAGGGCTTCTCGGCGTCGTAGCGGACCTTCACCAGGCTCGCGCCGTGCTGCGCGGCCTCCAGGGTGGTGGCGACGACGACGGCGACCGGCTGGCCGTGGAAGAGGACCTTGTCGTCCTGGAAGACCCGCAGCCTGCGCCCGCCCGGCGGGTTGTTCGACCCCGGATTGTCGCGGTACGGCAGCTTCGGCGCGTTGCCGTGGTGGATCACCCGCAGCACGCCCGGCTGGGCCTCGGCGGCGTCCGCGTCGATGGACGTGACACGGCCACGACCGACACTGCTGTCGACGATCACCGCATGCAGAACACCCTTGGCTTCGTGTTCGGCGGCGTACAGGGCCCGGCCGGTGACCTTCAGCCGGCCGTCCACCCGGGACAGCGGCGCTCCGACGGCCGACCGTGGCTGGGGGCTCACCTGGTACCTCCTACGACGCGCAGCTGGCGTTCGACGGTCCGTTTCAGCAACTCGACCTTGAACCGGTTGTGTTGAAGGGGATGGGCACCCTCTGCCGCTCTGGCGGCGGCGGCCGTCCACAACGCGCCCGAGGGACGCTCGCCGACGAGGTGCCGCTCGACGGCCGGCAGCTTCCATGGCACCGTGCCCACACCCCCGGCGGCCACGCGCGCCTCCCGGATCAGCCCGCCGCGCACATGCAGCGCCACGGCCGCCGAGGTCAGCGCGAACTCGTAGGACTGCCGGTCGCGCACCTTCAGATAGCCCGACTTCAGCGGACGGGGAAGAGCGGGAATCTCCACGGCAGTGATCAATTCGCCATGCCTCAAGGCCTGTTCACGCTGAGGGGTGCTCCCCGGACGCAGCAGAAAGTCGGCGAAGGCGATACGGCGTTCCCCGTCCGGGCCCAGCAGGTGCACGCTCGCCTCCAGCGCCGCGAAGGCGACGGCGACGTCGGAGGGGTGGGTGGCCACGCAGGCGTCGGAGGTGCCGAGGATGGCGTGGGTGCGGTTGACGCCCTCGCGGGCGGCGCAACCCGAGCCGGGCTGCCGCTTGTTGCAGGCCGCCGTCACGTCACGGAAGTAGGTGCAGCGGGTGCGCTGCATGATGTTCCCGCCGATGGTGGCCATGTTGCGCAACTGCGCCGACGCGCTCAGCTCCAGCGCCTCGGAGATCACCGGATACAGGGTGCGCACCTTGGGGTGGGCGGCGGCCTCGGACATGGTCACCAGCGCGCCGATCCGCAGCCCGCCGCGCTCGGTGACGGTGACCTCGCCCAGGGGCAGACCACTGATGTCGACCAGCGCCTCGGGCCGTTCGACGGTCTCGCGCATCAGGTCGACGAGGGTGGTGCCGCCGGCGAGGTAACGCCCGCCGCGACGACCGGCGTTGAGGGCCTCGCGCGTGTCGGACACGCGCGTGTAGGTGAAGGGGTGCATCAGGCCTCACTTCCGGCCGGCGGCGGTCTGTTCGACCGCGCGCACGATCTTGACGTAGCAGCCGCAGCGGCAGATGTTGCCGCTCATCCACTCCCGGATCTCCTCCGGCGAGCCCGTGTGGCCCTCCTGGATGCAGCCGACCCCGGACAGGATCTGGCCGGGGGTGCAGTAGCCGCACTGGAAGGCGTCCTGCTCGATGAACGCCTGCTGCAACGGGTGCAGTTCGTCGCCCTTGGCCAGGCCCTCGATCGTGGTGACCTCGGCGCCCTCCAGCCGCACGGCCAGGGTCAGGCAGGAGTTGACCCGGCGGCCGTCGACCAGGACCGTGCAGGCGCCGCAGGCCCCGGCGTTGCAGCCCTTCTTCGAACCGGTCAGGTCCAGGTGCTCGCGCAGCAGGTCCAGCAGCGAGGTCCGGTTGTCGACCGTCACCGTCCGGCGGGTGCCGTTGACCGTCAACGACACCCGGCTCGCGGGCGGCGCCTGGGCGGCGGCCGCGTTCTCCGAGTCGACCAGGACGGACCCTCCGATCACCCCGCCCGCCACGACGGCACCGCCGACCACCGTGGTGGTGGCGATGAAGGTGCGCCGGGTGGGCGCCGGGGAGGACAGGTCGGCCTCGGCGGGGGGTGGGGCGGTGGACGCGGGTTCAGTGGACATGGGTTCGCCTCGCATCGGTGAGGGGTCGGCCGCGTGCGGCAGCTGGGCAGGTGGGGGGCGGGACCGGTCAGACGGTGAGGAGGGCCTTGACGGCGCGGCGCTCGTCCATGGCCCGGTACGCCTCGGCCGCCTCGTCGAGCGGGACGGAGAGGTCGAAGACCTTGCCGGGGCTGATCCTCCGCTGCCAGATCAGGTCGATCAGCTCGGGCAGGAACCGGCGCACCGGGGCGGGACCGCCGACCAGGTGGACCTGTGAGAAGAACAGCTCCTCGCCGACGAGGGCGACATCGTGGGAGACGCCGACGAAGCCGACGTGGCCGCCGGCGCGGGTGGAGCGGATGGCCTGGTTCATGGATTCCTGGGTGCCGACCGCCTCGACCACGGAGTGCGCGCCGAGGCCGCCGGTCAGCTCCTTGATCCTGGCCACGCCCTCGTCGCCGCGCTCGGTGACGAGGTCGGTGGCGCCGAACTCCAGGGCGAGCTTCTGACGGGACGCGTGCCTGCTCATCGCGATGATCCGCTCCGCGCCGAGCTGCCGGGCGGCCAGGACCGCGAGCAGGCCGACCGCGCCGTCGCCGACGACCGCGACCGTCCTGCCGGGGCCGGCCTCGGCGGCGACCGCGCCGAACCAGCCGGTGCCGAGGACGTCGGAGGCGGCCAGCAGGTGGGGGATCAGGTCGGCGTCGGGCATGCCCGGGGTGGGGACCAGGGTGCCGTCGGCGTTGGCGATCAGGGCCCGCTCGGCCTGGGTGCCGGACTGGAAGACGCGGTGCACGCAGGAGGACGGCCAGCCCGAGCGGCAGATCTCGCAGACACCGCAGGAGGTGGCGAAGGAGCCGACCACGAACTGGCCGGGCCGGACGTTCCTGACGTCGGCGCCGACCTCTTCCACGACACCGGCGTACTCGTGCCCCATCCGGGCGGGCCCGTCGAGGGGCTCGACGCCGCGGTAGGGCCACAGGTCCGAGCCGCAGACACAGGCCGCCGAGAGCCGGATGATCGCATCCGTCGCGGCGGTGATCCGGGGCTCGGCGAGCTCTTCCACCCGGACGTCGCCGGGAGCGTGCAGGACTGCGGCGCGCATGAGGGGCACTCCTCGGGGTTCTGACCGGCCGCCGCGGCGGCCGGGGCCGTTTCGGGCCACGAAACCCCTCCCGTCGCCCGCGCGGGGAGGCTGCGTTTATAGGGGGGACAAGCTCGACCCCCCTTGTCCGGCTTCCGGGCCGTAGCGTGGACGGCATGGAAAGCCGCTCCCACAATCGCGCCGACATCCGCGACTTCCTGGCCCGGCGGCGCGCCCAGCTCACCCCGGAGCAGGTCGGGCTGCCGGCCGGCGGCCGCCGCCGGGTTCCGGGGCTGCGCCGGGAGGAGGTCGCGGTCCTCGCGGGCGTGAGCACCGAGTGGTACACCCGGCTGGAGAAGGGCCACATCAGCGGGGTGTCGGAGGACGTGCTCGACGCCGTCGCCCGCACCCTGCAGCTCGACGACGACGAGCGCACCTACCTGTTCGACCTGGCCAGGGCCGCCCAGCCCAAGCCGGTGTCCCGGCGCCGTCGCACCCCCGTCGAGATCCCGCCCCGCGTGCAGTGGCTGCTCGACTCCGTGACCCTGTCGGCGGCGTTCGTCACCAACGGCCGCCTGGACATCGTGGCCGCCAACGCCCTGGCCCGCGCCCTGTTGGCCCCCGTCTTCGCCCACGGCCGTACCGCGGGCGCACCGGGCCGCCCCAACTTCGCCCGGTACTACTTCCTCGACGACGGCGCGCACGACTTCGCCGACGACTGGGACAGTGCCGCCGACATCACCGTCGCCCTGCTGCGCGCCGAAGCCGGCCGCTGTCCCCACGACAGGACGCTGCGCGAGCTCGTCGGCGAACTGTCCACCGTCAGCACCGAGTTCCGTACCCGCTGGGCCGCCCACAACGTGCGTATCCACCACGGCGGCGACAAGTGCTTCCACCACCCCGAGGCGGGCTTCCTGGCACTCACCTACCAGTCGCTCGACCTGCCCGTGTCCGCCCACGAGGCGCACCGCCTGACCATCTACACCGCCGAGCCGGGCACCCCCGACGAGGACCGCCTCAAGCTCCTCGCCAGCTGGACGGCGACCGGGCCCGGGACGCCGGAGCCCACCGCGGACCAGGATCTTCGGTCCTAGCGCGGCATCCCGCTCACCGCACCTGGAGCACGGGGAAACCGAAGGAGTACCCCTGCTCCTTCAGCCACGGCAGGACCTCGTTCAGGGCGGCCACGGTCTGGGAGCGGTCGCCGCCGGCGTCGTGGAAGAGGAGGGTCGGGCCGTTGGAGATCTCGTTCTTGACGGTGGCGACGATGGCGTTCGTGCCGGGCCGCTCGAAGTCCTTGGTGTCGACGTTCCAGCCGAGCGGGCGCATGCCGCGGGACGCGGCGAGGTGGCGGCTGTAGGGGGTGAAGGCGCCTCCCGGGGCCCGGTAGTACAGCGGGCGGACGCCCCCGGACGCCTCGGTGATCATGCGTTCGGCGTCCAGGATCTGCTGTGACTGGTAGGCCTCGGCCTTGTGGTCCATGGTGACGTCGTGCGAGACGGTGTGGTCGCAGAGCCGGTGCCCGGCCGCCACCACAGCCCTGACCAGGTCCGGATGGGCTTGGGCCTGCGTGCCCACCATGCAGAACGTGGCCTTCACGCCGTTGTCCCGCAGCACCTGCAGCACCCGCGGTGTCCAGACGGGGTCCGGCCCGTCGTCGATGGTGATGTTGACACCGCGGGCACCTCCGTCCGAGGCGTGCGCGATCTCCGCCGGCACCGGCGCCGCCTTCCGGCCGGAGGACGCGGCGGGAGGCCCCGAGACACCCGCCCGGCCGGGCCCACCGTCGGCGGAGCCGGCCTGCGCGTTCCAGAACGAGGCCAGGGCGGCCACCGCGGTCACCCCGAGCGCCGCCGCGACCACCTGGCCGTACCATCCCCGTCCGCCGCTTCGCACCATGCCCGCCGTCCCTGCCCTGCCGTCGCTGTGGAGTCCGTGCGTCCGGCAAGAGGGGAGAAGGCGGCCGGGGGATCCGCCTGTTACCGATCACGCACAATTCCGCGGCGGTCCGCGGACAGAACACCGTGGCGTCGTGAGGTACATCTCCCTGCCCTTTTTGTGCTCATTGGGGAACGCGGAGGGATCCGCGGCCCTCCTTCTGCGTGAAGGCAGAGTGCACGGCAGGGAAGTCGGAGAACGAGTGTCATGGATCTGACCAGCGAGACGACCGTTTATGTGATGGTGGCCCTCGCCGCCGCCTGTGTGGCACTGCTGGTCTGGCTGTGGCCACGGTTCGCCCGGCGAGGGGTGCGGCAGGTGCTCGCACGGCTGGTGGCCATCGGGACGACCCAGGTGGTGATCGTCGCGGCGTTCGCGTGCTGGCTGAACTCGTCGTACCAGTTCTTCGGGTCGTGGGGCGAGCTCTTCGGCCGCGTCGAGACGGCCCCCGTCGGAGTGACGCAGGCGGGCGGCGGTGTCGGCACGGGGAACGAGGTCGCCGTCAAGGGAGCGCTGGTGCAGCCGGCCACCGACGAGCAGCTGAGCCGGGTCAGCGGACTGCCCACCGGTCCCGCCGCGGTGAACGGGCGCGTGGAGTCGGTGAAGGTCATCGGCCGCCGCACGGGCGTGGTCGACCCGGCCTTCGTCTACCTGCCGCCGCAGTACTTCCAGAAGGCGTACCAGCGGCAGCGCTTCCCGGTGATCGTCGCGCTCAGCGGGTACCCGGGCAGCATCTTCAACCTCGCCCAGTATCTGCGGGTGTCGCAGACCGCCGGGGAGCTCCAGCGGAGCGGCCGGATGCAGCCGACCATCATGGTGATGATCCGGCCGACGATCGCGCCGCCGCGCGACACCGAGTGCGTGGACGTACCGGGCGGCCCGCAGACCGAGACCTTCCTGGCCAAGGATCTCCCCGACGCCCTGAAGTCCGCCTACCGGGTGGGCCACGACGCCAGTGCCTGGGGCGTCATGGGCTACTCCTCCGGCGGCAGCTGCGCCCTGCAGCTGACGATGCGCGATCCGCACGTGTACACGACGGCCGCGGCCCTGTCGCCCGACTACAAGGTCAAGGACGATCCGACGACCGGCGACCTCTTCGGCAGCGGCCCGGACCGCGCCGACCGGATCAACGGCCACGACCTGATGTGGCGGCTCAAGCACCTGCCCGCTCCCCAGGTCTCCGTCCTGGTGGCCGAGAGCAAGCACGGCGAGCGCGGTTACCCGCAGACGCAGGCCTTCATCAAGGCCGTCAAGCCGCCCATGCGCGTCGCCTCGATCCTGCCCGAGCACGGCAGCCACAACTTCCCCACCTGGGTACAGGAGATGCCCCCCGCCCTGGAGTGGATGAACCAGCAGCTGACGTTCCCCCAGGACGTCGTACCCCGCCACCACAAGAGCAAGAACAAGAGCAAGAAGGGGCCGGGAGCCGCCGACCGCCCCGCGACCGGTCACGGCACCCTGCGCGCGGACGGCACGGAGCCCACCCCCACCACCGGGACGCGCCGGTGACGCCTCCCCGGGCCACCACTCCGGCCCCGCCCCGTCTCAGCGCAGCGCGCTCATCCCCTTCCACTCGGCCCACGGGACGTTCCACGCGCCGAAGCCGTTCCCCGGTGCGACCACGCCCTTGGTGTCCTCGCCGGTGATCTCGAAGGGGTCGCCCGGCCGCACCTGCGCGTAGAACCAGGCCGCGTCGGCGTCGCTCATCCCTATGCACCCGGAACTGCGGTTGGCGTTGCCGAACCAGCGGGCGTTCCAGGGGGCGGCGTGCGCGTACATGCCGGACCAGGTCAGCCGCATCGACTGGTCGACCATCTTGTCGTAGGCGTCGGCGAGGCCCACCGTCTCGGAGTTCATGTTGATCGTGCCCTCCTTGGCCATGAGCACGGCGGTCCCGCGCCAGGAGCGCTTGTCGCCGCCGGGTGTGCCGCCGGAGACCGGTATGCGCCGGACCGTCTCGCCGTCCCGGACTAGGGTGAGCCGGTGGCGGTCGAGGTCGACCTCGACGATCTGCCGGGCGCCGACGGTGAAGGCCGTCGTGTAGTCGCGTACGAACCAGCCGCCGCCCGCGCCCGAGTCGGTGCCGTTCAGCTCGGCGTTCAGCGTGACCTCGGTGCCGGGCTTCCAGTACGCCTTGGGCCGCCAGTCCACGCGGTCCCGGCCCGACCAGTCGCGTATCCAGCCCCAGGAACCCTCGGTGCCGTTCGAGGTGGTGATCCTGAGCTGCCGCTCGACCTCCGCCTTGTTCTTGACCGGATTGTCGAAGACCAGGGAGATCGGCTGGGCGACACCGACGGTGGTGCCGGTGCCCGGCCGCCAGTCGACCTTGTTGACCTTGTCGGCCGGAGCGGTGGTGAAGGCGGCCCTGGTGGTCCGGGCGGTTCCGGCCTCGGACCGGGTCGCCGCCGTCACCTCGTAGGCCGCGCCGGGCACGGCCTTGCGGGCGGAGACCCACGACCGGCCGTCGGCGGCGGCCTTGCCGGCGAGCCGGTGGCCCTCGGCGTCGGTGACGGTCACCGAGGTGAGCCTGCCGCCCGCGGCCACGACCCGCACGGGCTCGCCCGCCGGGACCCGTTTCCCCGCGGGCGTGACGGTGACCGTGACGGGACGGTCGTCGGCCTTCGGCTTCACCTTGGTGCCCGTGGCGCCGGTGGAGCCGCCGGACGAGCAGGCGGCGAGCGGCACCAGCAGGGCGGCGACGGCGGTGGTCATGACGGTGGCCCGGACACGGGCGTGGGCGAGTACACGGGTGCGGGGCAACATGACCTCCGAGAGCGGCGAACAGGGCTGGATGTCGTGACTGTAGAGCCGTAAAACCCGAGGTCAGCCGCTGTGGAGCGATGTGACGGCGTCTGGTGAGGAACGGTCATGGTCCCGTCACATTCACCGCGTGGAGCGGTCATGGACCGCTGTGAACCTCCTGCCAGTCCCCGCGACCGGCCCGGGGAGAAGGAGGCTCAGACTGTGTCAGCGCTGCTCGTGCCGCCCAGCCGCGTGTGCTCAGCACGGAACCGGGGTGTGGTGGCCCTGCGCACCATCACCCCGGAGACCTACCGTGCCTTCCTCGCGTCCCCCGAAGGCGCCGCGCTGGGCGCCGGTTTCCTCCAGTGCCCGTCCTGGGCCGACGTCAAGGAGGGCTGGCGCTCCCGACTCCTCGGCTGGGGCCCGGACCCCGAGGCCGGCGCCCTGACCGGCGTGGCCCTGGTGCTGCTACCGGGGTTTATGCGTGGTGCATTGGCCTTCAAGCCGGTGGTAAAGCGAATCCGGGCCTGGCGACCCGAAGCGTTGCCGAATCGTTCCAGCGGAGCTGGATTCGGCTGATCCGTCCCGGACTGTCAGTGACCGGTGTTAGCGTCCGGATCATGCAGCTTCGGTATGCCTTCCGCCTCGACCCGACGCCGGGCCAGCGCATCGCGCTGGCCCGGGCGTTCGGGTGTGCGCGGGTGGTGTACAACGACGCGATCATTGCGAGGGAGTGGGCGCGGGCGGCGGGGGCGGCGTTTCCCAGCGCGGCAGCGCTGTCGAAGACGCTGGTCACTGAGGCGAAGAAAACCCCTGAGCGGCACTGGCTGGGCGAGGTGTCCGCGGTGGTGTTGCAGCAGTCCCTGAGAGATGCCGAGATGGCCTACCGCAACTTCTTCGCCTCGCTGAAGGGGGCAGCGTAAGGGCCCGAGACTGGGCGCGCCGCGTCTGAAGTCCCGCAAGGATTCGAGGCAGTCGGTCCGGTTCACCGCGAACGCCCGCTGGTCCATCACCGCCTCGGGGCGGCTGACCCTGCCGAAGATCGGCGAGGTGAGGGTGAAGTGGTCCCGCACCCTGCCCGCGGTGCCGTCCAGTGTCACCGTCGTCAAGGACGCGGCCGGGCGGTACTTCGCGTCCTTCGCCGTCGACACCGACCCGGCCGTCGACGCCGCCCGAATGCCCGACAGCGACCAGAGTGTGGGCATCGACCTGGGACTTGCCCACTTCGCGGTCCTGTCCGACGGCACGAAGATCGGCTCCCCGCGGTTCCTGCGCCGCGCGGAGAAGAAACTCAAGAGGGCCCAGCGGGAGCTGTCCCGCAAGCAGAAGGGATCGAAGAATCGCGAGAAGGCCCGCCTGAAGGTGGCCCGCGCGCATGCCCAGGTCGCCGACGCGCGCAGCGAGTTCCACCACCAGCTTTCCGCACAGCTGATCCGCGAGAACCAAGCGGTTGCCGTGGAGGATCTGGCGGTCAATGGACTCGCGCGCACCCGGCTGGCCAAGAGTGTGCACGATGCGGGCTGGGCGCAGTTCGTGGGCATGCTGGAGTACAAGGCGCATCGGTATGGGCGTACCTTCGTGAAGGTCGGCCGGTTCGAGCCCACCAGCCAGGTGTGCTCCACATGCGGCCATCCAGACGGGCCCAAGCCCCTTGATGTGCGGGAGTGGACCTGCACGGCCTGCGGCACCGTCCACGACCGGGACCACAATGCCGCACTCAACGTCAAACAGGCCGCCGGACTGGCGGTTGCAGCCTGTGGAGCGCAGGTAAGACCAGAACCCGTTCCGGCACAGCGTACAGAAGCAGGAAGCCACGGAAGCCCGCCCGATGCCTGTGCCGCGTAGCGGCACAGCAAGGAGCGGACAGGCCAGAATCTCCCGACTTCAGGAGGGAGAGCGAGTCAATGCCTGCCCCAGATCTTCTTCTTCCTCGGGCTGTTCACCCTGCTCGGGCAGGTGCTCAACGCACGGGGCCGGTTCGGCGCGATGATGTGGGCGCCGGTCCTCAACAACCTCGTCGTCATCGCCGTCTTCGGCCTGTACCTGGCCCTGGCCATGGGCGGCGGCGACACGCTCACCGCGACCGAGACCGCGGTCCTCGGCTGGGGCACCACCGCCGGTATCGCCGCCCAGGCCCTCGCCCTCGTCCCCGCCCTGCGCGCGGCCCGCTTCCGCTGGCGGCCCCGCTTCGACTGGCGCGGCAGCGGACTGACCCGCCCCCTGCGCGCGGCCGGCTGGCTGGTCCTGCTGGTCCTGGCCAACCAGGCCGCCTACTGGGTCACCACCCGGCTGGCCACCGCCGCGGGCCAGGGCGGCGGCCCCGGATTCGGCGCGTACAACAACGCCTACGCCCTGTGGGTCGTCCCGCACGGCATCATCACGGTCTCCGTGGTGACCGCCTTGATGCCCCGGATGAGCGCGGCCGCCGCCGACGGGGACACCGCCGCCGTACGCCGCGATGTCTCCCACGCCCTGCGCGTCTGCGCCTCGGCCGTCGTACCCGCCGCCTGCGCGCTGTTCGCGCTCGCCCCGCCGGTGATGGCCCTCGTCTTCGGCCACGGCCGGACCAGCGCCGCCGACACGGCCGCCATGGCCGGGATCCTGATGGCCTTCGCGCCGGGACTGATCGCCCTGTCGGGCCAGTACGTCCTGTCCCGCGCCTTCTACGCCCTCTCCGACACCCGTACGCCCTTCCTGCTCAACCTCGTGATCGTCGCCCTGAACGCGGGACTGCCCCTGGCCGCCGCCCACCTGCTGCCGGCCCGCTGGGCCGTGACGGGCATGGCCGCGGGGTACTCCCTGGCGCTGTGCGTCGGCTGGGCGGTGACCGGCCTGGTGCTGAGCCGCCGGCTCGGCGTCGCCCGCCCCCTGCGCTCGACCGCCGCGGGCGCCCACGCGCGGCTGCTGCTCGCCGCCGTGCCCGCCACCGCGCTGGGCCACCTCGCGGCCACGGGCGCGCTGCGGGCCGGGGCCCTGGTCGCCGCAACCGCCGGTACGGCCGTCGTCGTCCTCGCCTTCGCCCTGCTCGCGCGTCCGCTGCGGCTCACCGAGCTCCAGGCGCTGCTCTCCGGCGTGCGCCGGAGACTGACCCGCACCCGCACCTGACCGTCACCTCCGACCGTCACCTCCGACCATCACCGAGGGAGAACCGCCGATGCCCCGCGTGCTCCTCATCGAGGACGACCCCGCCGTACGCGAAGGGGTCGAGCTCGGTCTGCGCCGCCGCGGCCACGAGGTACGGGCGGCCGCGACCGGCGAGGCCGGCCTCGCGGCGATGGCCGGGTTCCGCCCCGACCTGCTCCTGCTGGACCTGATGCTGCCCGGCATGAACGGCGTCCAGGTCTGCCGCCAGGTCCGCGAGCACAGCCAGCTGCCGATCATCATGCTCACCGCGCGCGGCGACGACTTCGACGTGGTCATCGGTCTGGAGGCCGGCGCCGACGACTACATCGTCAAGCCCGCCCGCCCCGAGGTGATCGAGGCCCGCATCCGTGCCGTACTGCGCCGCCTGGACGACAGCGGCCCGGGCCGCCCGGCCATCGAGGTCTACGGCGACCTCACCGTCGACCGGGTCGGACTGACCGTCACCAAGGCCGGCCGGCCGCTCGCGCTGGCGCCCTCGGAGCTCAAGCTCCTGCTGCACCTGTGCGCCGCCCCCGAGCAGGTGTTCAGCAGGCAGCAGCTGCTGGAGCACGTCTGGGAGCACAGCTACCACGCCGACGCCCGACTGGTCGACGCGTGTGTCGCCCGGCTGCGCGGCAAGATCGAGGACGAGGCCGGCACGCCCCGCTACGTCCAGACGCTGCGGGGCTTCGGCTACCGTTTCGGTCCGCTGTGACCACCGGCCGTGGGCCCGGCCGCTCACGGGTCAGGGTGTTCGGACTGCGCACCCGGCTGCTGCTCGCCTTCCTGCTGGTCGCCGCCGTCAGCGCCGGCACCACGGCCGCGCTGACCTACCGCGAGGCCCGCAACGCGGTCCTGCAGACCGCCCAGGACACGGCGGTCACCTCCTTCCGCGACCATGTGCAGCAGACGGCCTTCGCCCTGCCCGTGCAGGGGGGAGAGGACCTGGAGGCGGTCCTGCGGGACATCGCCCGCAAGGGCAAGCCGCACCCCTGGGTGGTGTTCGCCGAGTACGGTTCGGTCCGCGCCTCCTCGGGCCAGAACCCCGTCTCCACCGTCATCACCCCCGAACTGCGGCGCGCCGCGCGGGCCAACCCCCACGGCGGCTTCGAGCGGGTCGTCAAGGACGGCGTCCCCTACCTGACCATCGCCATGCCCACCGTCTTCAAGACCGGCCCGGACAGCCTGCTGCCCAGCGGACTCGTCCTCTACGCCGTCATGCGGATGACCGACGAACAGGTCAACGTCGACGCCCTCCTCGTGGCCGCCCGGGACGGCGCCCTGCCCGGCCTCGCCGTCGCGCTGATCCCCGGCCTGCTCGCCGCGGGCAGCGTGCTGCGCCCGGTGCGGAAGCTGAGCCAGGCCGCCCACAACATGGGCAGCGGCCGGCTCGACACCCGGATCCCGGTGCGCGGCCGCGACGAACTGGCGGACCTGGCCCGCACCTTCAACGAGTCAGCGGGCGAACTGGAGCGATCCGTACGGGAGTTGCGCGAGGCCGAGGAACGCGCCCGCCGTTTCGCCTCCGACGTCTCGCACGAACTGCGCACCCCCCTGGCCGGCATGCTCGCCGTCACCGAGGTCCTCGACGAGGACGCCGACCACCTGGACCCCGACATCGCCCGGGCGGTCCGGCTGGTCAGCGCCGAGACCGGAAAGCTCGCCGTGCTCGTCGAGGACCTGATGGAGATCTCCCGCTTCGACGCCCGCGCGGCCGAGCTGAACGCCGACGAGGTCGACGTCGCCGAGGCCATCCGCAAGACCCTCCACAACCGGCACTGGACCGACGGCCGGGTCCGCACCGACCTCCCCGACGGCATCCGCGCCCGGCTCGACCCGCGCCGCTTCGACATCGTCGTCGCCAACCTCGTGGGCAACGCCCTGCGGCACGGCAGCGCGCCCGTCATGGTCCGCCTGCGCACGGGGACCCGCCCCGACGGCCCGCCCGTGCTGATCACCGAGGTCACGGACAGCGGTCCCGGCATCCGCCCGGAGTCCCTCCCGCACATCTTCGACCGCTTCTACAAGGCCGACGCGGCCCGCACCCGCTCGACCGGCAGCGGCCTCGGACTGGCGATCACCCGGGAGAACGTGAAGCTGCACGGCGGCACGATCCGCGCGGGGAACCCGCCCGAGGGCGGTGCCGTCTTCACCGTCGAGATACCGCTCCACGCGGAGGAGGCCGGGGGATGAGGCGTGCGCGGACGCGCCGGCGTGCGGCGGCGCTCGCCGTCGCCGTGGTGGCGGCCGTACCGCTGCTGGGCGGCTGCGGCATCCAGGAGACCGACGTCATCGAGGCGGGCGGCCCCGCCTCCTTCCAGGCGTTCTTCAACCGCGACTCCGACATGCTGCTCTTCTTCCGGGCGCCCGACGGAGGGCTGAGCCCCGTGATCCGGACGACCGAGCCCTCGTTCGGGTTCGGCGCGGGATCCGAGGAGTCGGGCTCCGCGGGCCAGAACACGGGCGACCAGAACACCGGCGACCAGAACACCGGCGGCCAGAACACCGGTGACACGGCCGGCCCGATACCGACCGAGAAGGTCGTCGCGGCGCTGCTCAACGGCCCGAGCGACGCGGACCGGACCGCCGGCCTGAGCACCGCCCTCCCCGTCACCCGCCCCGGCCGCGCCGTCGAGATCGAGTCCGCCTCGGCAGACCGCATCACCACCCGCCTGCCCCTCGCCCTGGACGGCCTGGACAGCACCGCCCTGCGCCAGCTCACCTGCACGATCGCCTACAGCCATGCCGCCGACGGCCAGGTCGTCGTACGGCTGACGGGACAGGACGGGGCGTCGCGGTCCGGCACCTGCGGGCTCGCCCCCGGCGGGCTCGGATGACCGGGCCCCCGCCCCCACGACCCCGACCGCGACCTTGGCCCCGACCGCGCACGCGGGTCGCGTCGCGGAGGAATGCGTGCTGTGCTGGAAGCAGCCGCAGGAGTGCATGCCGATGCGTCACAGCCGGACATCCGCCTTCGCCTCCGCCCGGTCGCCCGCGCCGACCGGAGCGGGCGGCGGCCTGCTGCCGGCCCGGGATCTCGCGGCCGCCTGGATCCTCGTCGTACTGATCGCGGTGCCCGCCTGGGTGCTGACGATCGGGCAGGCCCGGGACATGGGGGTCGAGCCGGGCACGATGGGGATGGCGCTGCCGCTGTTCCTGCTGCTGTGGGTGACGATGACGGCCGCCATGATGCTGCCGTCCATGGCGCCGGTGGCGATCACCTGGGCGCGCGGGATCGGCCGGCGGTCCTCCGGCTGGACGCGGACCGTGCGGACCGTGGAGTTCGTGGGCGGCTATCTGCTGGTGTGGACCGCCTTCGGACTGCTCGCCTACGCGGCGCTGGCCCTCACCGGCGGCCTGGTGGACGACCGTCCGGCCGCCGCACGCTGGATCGGCGCGGCGTCCTTCCTGCTCGCCGGCCTGTATCAGCTCGGCCCGCTCAAGTACGTCTGTCTGCGGCACTGCCGCGACCCCATGAGCCACCTGGTGCGCTACGCCGGGTTCCGGCCCCCGGCCCGCGACCTGCGGGTGGGCGTCCACCACGGCGCCTACTGCGTCGGCTGCTGCGCGGGACTGATGGTCGTCCTCCTGCCGCTCGGCGTGATGAACCTGGCGGCGATGGCCGGACTGGCCGTGGTGATCTTCGTGGAGAAGCTGTGGTCCCGCGGCCCGCTGCTCGGCCGGGTCGTGGGCATCGTCTTCCTCGTCCTGGCCGTGCTCGCGCCGTTCCAGGACTGGCTGCTGCCGGGGCTGGAGGGCGCGATGCCGTCGATGGACGACATGGATGACATGGGCGACATGTGACGGGCCCCGGCGCGCCCCTCTCTCCGGCCCGCTCTACTCCGGACCGCTCCAGTCGAACGGGAAGTGCTTGCTCGACTTCCCCGAGCGTTCCCAGGAGAAGCCGAACGCCTCGGCGCGGTCGGTGGTGGCCCGCCCCCAGGTGGCGACCTGGCCGGGTCCGACCTCGGCGCCCGGGGCGTTGTGGACCTGGACGCGCGCGCCGTCCGCGGTCGTCGGGCCGGTGAGTGCCTCGGCGACGGCCGTGACCCTGCCGGGAATCTCGGCCCGCCAGGTGCCGAGATCCTCGTCGACCTCCACATGGATGGGCGCGAAGTCCATGCCCCGCATCTCGGGGTGGAACATCTCCCCGAACCGCGCCGGCCAGCCGCCCGCCTCACCGCCGAAGATGGCGCCGAGAGCGCCTCGCTGCCGCTCGTCGGCACGCTCGTCGAGGAAGACCGCGGCGTAGGCGTCGCTGTGCTCGCCGGCCCAGACGTTGCCGACGAAGGAGCCGAGCATCAGGACGTTGAGACCGTCGAGCCGCACGTCGCCGAAGCCGCCCTCCCGGATGTGCCAGACCAGCACGCCCTCGCAGTCGCCGTAGGTCGGGGGCTGCGCGAACGTGCAGGGGCACGGAATGGCGCACTTGCACACGTCGAACCAATCACCGGTCAGGTGCCAGCGCGTACCGGTGGTGACCTGTTCCGTCATCTCGCTTCCCTCCTGCCGGGCCCGGAAGGGCCACTCGGAGTGGCGAGACCGCGTGTCCCGAGTCCGCGCCCGGGATGACGAGGCGGCCTCCCCTCCAGCTTGCACCCCACGTCCCGCCAGCGGAACCCCGTCCGTCGCGGCACATGGCCGTCGGCGCCGAGCGGGCTGTTCCAGGGGTTCTCACCCGGGGTGGGCGCACGTAGGCTTGCGGGCGTTCGGCCTCCCGCGGACCGTCGCGGGAACGCACACCGTTCGGCAGCGCTCGACCCTCGGTCCTCAGCGCCGCTCGTGCCCCGTGACCCCGGGCAAGGACCGATGCGCGGCCCTCCGCGGAGCGGCCCCTCCTCGTGGCCCACGTCCGCCGACCTCTGTGTCCACCTCGTCCTGCTTCCCCTTGTCGTGAGACCGGTGCGGTGGCCTCCCGCACACCGTCACACGGTCCGATGCGGGGCACCCGGCTCCCGTATCGCGCGCCCGAGAAGGGGGAAGCGGCCGCGCGGGGAGCCCCGACGGCCGCCGTCCGGCTCGGACGGCGGCCGTCCGCGGCCCGCGCCCGGTTATGTGCGCAGCAGGCGCTGCCCGGCTATGTGCGCAGCAGCCGCTGGGTGATCTCCCGGTACTGCCGCAGCGCGAGCCGGAGTTCGGTGGAGTCCGTCTCGGGGTCCCGGTCCTGCCAGCCCTCGCGGAGGGCCCGTCGCTGTTCCGCGAGGGCCTCCATGAGCTGGGCGGCGGCGTCCTCCAAGGCGCTCTCCGCCTCCTCCAAGGCCTCGCGCGGAGTGGCCGCGAAGGTGTTGACGGCGTGTCCGAGACGCCGGACGATCTCGTCCCGCTCCTGCGCGGGGAGCAGCGGCTCGGGGCCCGAGATACGGCCGGCCCGGCCCGAGGGCTGGTCCGCGGGCTGTTGGGCGCGTGTCTGGTCGTACATCGTCGTGTGTACCGCTTCCGTCGGGTCGGTGCACCGCCTGCGCCGTGCTGCCAGTCAACGTCCGGCGACGGTCGGTGTCAACGCGGGGCCGGTGGGGACGCACGCCGCCGGACGGCACCGATCGGCCGGATCCGGGCGTTTGGGTGCACAAGGGGAGTACCGTGGGAGACGAGGGTGGTCTCGTGCCCGGCCGACATCTCGCCCCCGGCCCGCCTCCACCCCCTTAGGGCAGCCCGTGACCCCGGCCGCACCCCCCGTCCCAGCGGCCGTCGCCGAGGTCAAGGAGCCCCCTCCATGTCACCCGACTCCACCCTGTCCACCGCAACCGCCGCCCCTCCCCAGGGGTACGACGGCACGTCCCCCTTCCCGGCGGACGGCCCGGCACCCCCGCGCGACGGCGGGGAGCGCCTGTACGTGGCCGTGACGGCGGCGATCGTCGTCCTGCCGTTCGTGGCCCTCGGTCTGCTGGGGTGGCTGCTGTGGGGGAGGCTCATCCATCCCGCCGACATCGTGCTGGCCCTCGTCCTCTACACGGTCACCGGTCTCGGTGTCACGGTCGGCTTCCACCGCGGCCTCACGCACGGCGGTTACCGTGCGGTCCGTCCCGTGCGGATCGCGCTCGCGGTGGCGGGTTCGATGAGTTTCCAGGGCGATGTCATCGGCTGGGTCGCCACCCACCGCCGCCACCACGCCTTCACCGACCGGCCGGGCGATCCGCACTCCCCGTACCGCTACGGCACGCATCTGCGCGGCCAGTTGCGCGGTCTGCTGCACGCGCACGTCGGCTGGCTGTTCCGCAACGACCGTACGCCCGCCGAGCGTTACGCCCCCGACCTGCTCGCGGACCGCGACATCCGCGCCGTGTCCCGTGCCTTCCCGCTGCTGTGTCTCGTGACCCTCGCCCTGCCGTTCGGGGCGGGCTGGGCCATCGGCGGCAGCTGGGTGTACGGCCTGACCGCCCTGCTGTGGGCGGGACTCGTCCGCATTGCGCTGCTCCATCACGTCACCTGGAGCGTCAACTCCCTGTGCCATCTGATCGGTGAGCGCCCCTTCCGCACCCGGCGTCACGACCGGGCCACCAACCTGTGGCCGCTGGCCCTGCTCTCCTTCGGCGAGAGCTGGCACAACCTGCACCACGCCGATCCCACCAGTGCCCGGCACGGTGTCGACCGCGGCCAGATCGACCCGTCGGCCGCCGTCATCCGTCTCCTCGAACGCCTCGGCTGGGTGCACGACGTGCGCTGGCCGACGGCGGAACGGGTCGCGTCCCGGCGCGCCTGACGTCAACCACTCACCATCTTCCCGTAGTTGGCAGGAGACCCCATGGCGACCACACTGCGACCCCCGCTTCCCTCCCACCCCGTCCTGCGCCTGCGTCTGGCGGCCCGCGGCGGTCTGCCCCGGCCGGTCGACGGAGCGTGGTGGCCGCGCTCCTACGACCTGCTCGTGGAACTGCCCCGGCTGCTCGCCGGGTTGCCGCGCGCCTGGGGTCAGGTCACGAGTGTCACGGTCAACGGGACGGTGTGGTCCGCGGTGCCCGGCCGGATGCTCGTCTCCAACCAGGTCGTACGGCTGCGCGGGAACCTGGCGGCGTCCGCCGCGCACACCGTTGTCCTGCTGGCGCCCGGCCGGGGGCGCTGGGACCTGCTGGTGGTGCCTCCGGACACGGCCGAGGAGGCCGCGGAACCGCTCATGGCGGCCGCGGCGGGCGACCTCGGGGGAGGTGAGCGGGCATGGACACCGGATCCGGTTCCCCGAGGGTGATCCGGCTGCTGCCGGACACCGTCCACCAGGCCCTGAGGCCCGGGACGGCGATCGTACGGCTGGAGACGACCCCCGACCGCGGGGGCGTTCTGGACGGGGCGTGGTGGCCGCGCTCCCGCGACATCGCCGCCGAGCTTCCCGTCCTGGTCGCCGCGCTCACCGAGCACCTCGGGCCGATCACGCGCGTGGGCCTGGACACCGTCGCCTGGGACGCGCTGCCCACGCGCCTGGTCGTGGACGACCGGGTCGTCCACGTGGACTCCTTCCCGGTCGGCGACGACACCGTCCTCGTCACCCGGGGCGAGGCGGACCACTTCTCCCTCCTCGTGATCCCGCCGCACGCGACGCCCGAGGCGGCACACGCCGCGATGGCCGAGGCCGTCCGCGCAGACAACGTCACCGGGGCCGCGCAGATCCTCATCGAGACCGGCACCGCCCGGGGGGCGCCGGAGACGTGACGCCGCAGACGGGACGCCGGTCAGCCGTGGTGGTCCCGGGGCGGGGCCGGTGCCGGGGCCGGGATGGTCCTGGTGTCGAAGTCGCCGGTGATGATCCGCGTGGCGAGTTCCGACAGCCGCAGGTGGCGGGCGCGGGCGTACGCCCGGAACGTCTCGAAGGCGTCGTCGACGGAGGTGTTCCAGCGTTCCGCCAGGACGCCCTTGACCTGTTCGACCAGGATGCGGCTGGTGAGCGCGTTCTCCAGCTGGCTGTTCTCGACGTGCGACTGCTCCAGCGTGCGCTGCTGGAGGATCGTGATGGTGGCCACGTCGGCGAGGGCCTGGGCGAGCGCGATGTCGTCGTCGCCGAGCCGGCGTGCCGTGGTCTGGAAGAGGTTGAGCGCACCGACGACGCGGCTGCGCAGGCGCAACGGGATGGCGTGGGTGACGACGTACCCCGTCTCGCGGGCTCGTGCGGCGAACCCCGGCCAGCTCGCGGTCGGCTCCGGAGCCGTCAGATCGATGTTGGTCCGGGCGGTGCCGCTGCGGTAGCACTCGACGCAGGGGCCCTGGTCGTGCTGGAGGGCGAAGAGTTCCAGCAGCCGGGCGTGCTCGTCGGAGGCGGCGATGACCTGGAGTTCACCGTGCGCGTCCGCGAGCAGGATCCCGGCCGCCGACACGCCGAGCAGTTCGACGCACCGCGTCGACAGGCGTTGCAGCAGGTCGATGACGTCGAAGTCCTCGACGAGGGAGTCCGCCACCTCCACGAAGATCTCGGCCAGACGTCGTTCGCGTTCGCGGGCCATGCCGATCATCCCTTTCCACGGTCGGGCGAAGTCGGCCCGCTCATATCGTCTTCGAATCGGAGCCTGCGGGCCACCACGTCCTGCGCCACCTCGCCGAGGGGGCGATCGCTGGCGTAGGAGTGGGCACGCAGACGCAGGAGGGCGACCTCCATCGTGACGCCCAGTTGGACACTGACCATTCCGGTGGCCTGGTGCACGGCGGCGCGGTGCAGGGACGAGGCCTGGACGACCATGCCGGGATCGGGATGCTCGCCGTCCCCCTGCCGACTCCGCCCGCCGTCCAGGAATGCCGCGGTCAGCGCGGCCGCCAGGGCGCCGGCGTCGGCGTACTGCTGCTCGTTCGGCAGCCGGCCCGGGTCGCACAGCACGGTCAGTACGCCGACGCGGATGGCCCCGATGCCCAGCGGGAAGCAGCACACCCCGTTGACCCCCAGCTCGCGCGCGGCCGGCAGCAGCGTGGGCCACCGCTCGGGCCGGACCCGGTCCAGGTCCGGTTCCAGCACGGGGGAGCCGGTGGTGAGTGCTTCGGGTCCCGGCCCCTCGCCCAGCGTGAACTGGAGTTCCTCGAACCGGGCGCTCAACTCGGGCTGGCACCACACCGGTTCGGCCGTCAGGCGGTCCGGGCCCGCGAGCAGCGACAGCGCGACGCCCTCGGCGTCCAGCGCCCGCACGGACGCCCGTGCGGGGCCGCCCACACCATGCAGGCGCAGCGACCGCAGAACCTCGGCCATCCCCTCGCTGATCACCCTGCTCCGTTCCGCCGCGGCTCGGGCTCCGAGGGGCGGGGGGCCGCCCGGACACCGCCGTACACTACGTGGCCCGGGCCGTGATCGCACGGCCGGCGGGTACGTCCCGCCAGGCGTCCCGGACCGTGGCGTACCGGGGGAAACGCTCCAGCAGACCGACGGCCCCGAAGACCATCTCGGGCCCCGGCCGGGTGTGGACGACACGCATCCAGCCTCCCCGCCGACGGCAGTCGTGCCAGGCCGCGCAGAACGGGACCAGGACACTGCTGTCCATGAACGTCGCGCCGCGCAGGTCGACTATCAGGAACAGCGGACCGGTGCCGTGGCGGGCGGCCTCCAGTTCACGCGTGAGGGCCGGCGTGGTCGTCAGGTCGAGCTCACCGCGGGCCCGGACCACGCGGCACTCGTCGTACAGGTCGGGATGCGGGCCCATGCGCCCCATCTCCTCCGTCACCGAGGTGACTTTCGGTCGTGTGCGCAGTGCCTCTGTTGCGCGGAACGCCACTTCACGGAGAGGGCCGGGGGCTCGGGCAGCCGTACGGCCACGGTACTGCGGAGTCCGTGCCCGCCGGGCACTAAGCGGCAATCCGGTTCCCCGCCAGGACGGCACGGCGATCCGGGCGCTGTTGTCGGTGTCTAGTCGGCGACCGCCGCGGTCCAGGTGATGTGCGGGGGCTCGACGCGGGCGCACAGGGGGCCGCCCTGCGCGTCGGTGAGGCCGAGGCGTCCGACCAGGAGCCCGTCGCGGGCGGCGGCGGCGAGGACGTCGGCGGGGACGACGTCGAGCAGGAGCTTGGCGCGGCGGAACATGGTGAAGGTGCCCGAGTCGTCGACCGTGCCCCACGACAGGTAGACGAACCGCCGGCCCAGCCGGTCCTGCACGTAGGGGCCCTTGACGTCGGTGCCGGTCGGTGAGGCGCTCGCGGTGCACTCCAGGGTCCACGTCGCGGACGGCGCGTCGCCGGGGTGCGGATCGAGGAGTTCGGCCGGACGGTCGCGGCGCTGCACGGCGACATGGATGTTGTCGTACGCCGGGACCGCGCCGTCGGCCGAGGCGGGACGGGTGCGGCCGGGCAGGTCGACGGCGTCGATGCGGATGCGCATGGGGCCATCATCCCGCGCTTGGCGCGCGGGCCGGTGCGCCGGACCGCCTCAGCCGAGGTAGCCGGTGCGGGTGGTGCCGGTGACGGTGACCGTCAGGACGACGGCCTCGACGCCGGTGGCCGGAATGGCGTCGGCGCCGGCGATCTGCGGCGCTCTCAGCCGCACTCTGACCTGCGGGCACGGCCGCACGACGGTAGGTGCCGGGAACTGTCCCTCTCCGCCGTGGGCCGGCGCATCGCCACAGGACCGATCCTGGCCCGCGCCCGGCACAGTTCTTGCGACCCCTTTGGCATCGCGTGACATCGAGCGGCGTGGCGTTGCGTGGCTGGTCGGCTCCTCCTCACCCCTCACCCCTCACCCCTCACCGCGCACCCCGCGCGCCTCGCCTGTGACACGCGCCACGACGTCGTCCCGGAACCCGGCCCCCGTCCGCTCCGACTCCTGAACCGGCACGGCCCGATCCGGCCGGCACCGTACGACGCGATCTGGAGACCCGGCGATGGACCACTCCCGACAGTCCCCCTCCGGCGCGGGAGCGGACAGCACCCACAGCACTCGCGACACCCGCGGCACCCACAACACCCTCTGGCGGCCCACCCGCCGCCGCCTCACCGACACCCTGCTCGTCGCGCTCGCGCCCCTCACCGTGTGCAGCCTGGCGCTCGGCGGCCTGACCACGTGGGTCGGTACCGGGAAGGCGGGCGGTCCGGCCAGGATCGCCGTCACGAACGGGCGGGTCTTCCTGCCGTACGGCGAGACCACGGAGACCGCGGCCTTCTTCGACATCGCCAACACCGGTGACGTGGACGACCGGTTGGTCGAGGTGACGTCCTCCGGGGCCGGCGGCGACATCGCCCTCAGTCGTCACCGCATGGTCGGGAGCGGGGCCGCGTCCCGGGAAGAGGTGGCCTCGGCCGTCGTCCGTGCGGGCGGTGAGCTGTCCATGTCCCCGCAGGATCTGGACGTGACCCTGCGGGCCGGGGCGGACTGGCAGGAGGGCGACCTCGTACCGTTCACGCTGCGCTTCGAGGACAGCGAGCCGGTCAAGGTCCTGGCGGTGGTGGTGCGTCCGGGCGACACCCCCTCCTGATGTGCCTTGGATCACGTGTTGTGGGGTGAGTGGGGGCCAGGTGCAATTTCCGTACTCCCGTATGACGAGCAATGCCCGGATGCGAGGATGAGGCGCCATGACAGCAGGGTGGTGTTCTCGCGCAGTACGGGCCGCGGTGTTCGCGGCCGTCTGTGTGGTGCTCGCCGCTCTGGGCCACGTCCTGATGTCCGGGACCGCCGTGCCCGCGTGGACCCTGGCCGCCGGTGTGGCCGCGACCGGTGCCGTGGGCTGGGGCCTGGCGGGCCGTGAGCGCGGACTGCCGCTGGTCGTGACCGTCGTGGTCGCCGCGCAGACGGCACTCCACTCGGCCTTCTCCCTCGCCCAGTCGACCTCGCCCGCCCGCCCGGCGACCGGGTCGGGGAGCACCGCCTCCATGGACATGACCCCCATGGACTCCACGGCCTCCATGACGCACATGGGCCCCATGGGCATGAGCCACGTGGACCAGACCGATCACATGGGCGACATGGCTCATATGGGCAATACCGGCCACATGGGCCACATGGGGCATTCCCTGTTCGACGGCGACTCGTCGTTCGGCATGCTCGCCGCCCACCTGCTCGCCGCGCTCCTCACCGGTCTCTGGCTGGCGCACGGCGAGCGGGCCGCGTTCCGCATCCTGCGGGCCGTGGCCGGATGGCTGGCGGCGCCACTGCGGCTGCCGCTGCTCCTGCCCGCGGTCCCGGACCGCCCGCGCCCTCGCGTACGTCGTCCCCGCTCGGACCGGGCGCCGAGCCTTCGCCTTCTCGTCCACGCGATCACCTCTCGGGGTCCGCCCCTGGGGACCGCTGTCTCCTGACGACAGCCGGATTCCCGAGGTCACCCCTGTCGCGTGCCTCGGGTATCGGCCGTACCCGCGCACAGCCGCCGTACGGCCGTCTCCCCCTCACCGGACCGCCCGCGCCCTCGCGCGCCGCCGGTCCGGATCACGGATGACGAGAAGGACACCAGGTGATCACTTCTGTCCTGCCCGCCGCGCCCCGCGCGGACGAGAAGACGGCCGGGCAAACGCCCGGCTGCACCCCCGAGAAGCCGGTATCGCTCGACGACTCGATAACCGCGTGGGCCCTGGCCGCCCGTGGCGGTGACCCGGTGGCGGTCGAGCATTTCGTACGGGCCCTGCACCGCGACGTCCAGCGCTACGTCGCCCACCTCTGCGCCGACCCCCAGGCGGTGGACGACCTGGCGCAGGACACGTTCCTGCGCGCTCTCGGCAGCCTGCACCGCTTCGAGGGCCGTTCCTCCGCCCGCGCCTGGCTGCTGTCCATCGCCCGCCGGGCGGTGATCGACAGCTTCCGGTACGCCGCCGCCCGCCCGCGCCTGGCCGACGTACCCGACTGGCAGCTGGCCGTGGAGAACGCGCAGCCGCGTGACCTGCCCGGCTTCGACGACGGCGTCGTCCTGCTGGACCTGCTGGAGTCGCTGCCCGACGAGCGCCGGGAGGCCTTCGTCCTCACCCAACTGGTCGGCCTGCCCTACGCGGAGGCCGCCGTAGCCGGCGACTGCCCCATCGGCACGGTCCGCTCCCGCGTGGCCCGCGCCCGCGCGACCCTGATCGACCTGCTCACCGACCAGGCCGAGCCCACCGACCAGGACCAGCCGGTCGCACTGGCCGCGGCCTGACCCCGGCCGATCCGTCCGAGGGTGCCGCCGGGAGAACCCACCGGCGCCCTCGGCGGCACCTCGCCCGGGACATACCAACGCAGGACTCATCCGTCGAGGGGGCGTCCTCCCGCTTCCCGCTTGGGCTGTCCCCCGTTCCGAAGCACCTGCTCGCCGGAGTGATCACGCCGCGGTCCGCGCCTAGCGTCGTGTCCCATGCCGACCTTCTTACGGACGTCCGAGCCCGGCAGCCGCACGGGCCTTGCGCGCACCACGGTCGGGGCCGCCCTGTGCCTCGTCGGCGCGCTCACCCTCGCCGCGCCGCCCGCAACCGCCGAACCCGCCCGCACCACGACCACGGACCCGCTCGCCCGCTACCACCACCAGCAACTCGCCTGGAAGAGCTGCCTCCTGGGCCCCGAGGACACGACCGGCAAGGAACTCCAGCAGGCGGGCGCCCAATGCGCCGACGTCACCGTCCCGTTGAACTACGACGACCCGGACGGTCGTACGATCACCGTCGCGATCTCACGGATCAGGGCCACCGACACCGCGCACCGCGTCGGCCCGTTGCTGCTCAACGGCGGCGGCCCCGGCGGGCAGACGATCGGCGACCCGCCGTGGGTGCGCGCGGCGATGAAGCAGGTCGGCGAGCGCTACGACGTGGTGGGCGTGGACCCCCGTTTCGTCGGCCGCAGCACGCCGCTGGACTGCCAGTGGCCCACCGGTTCCCTGATCCGCGGCGCGGGCGACGACCGTGCCGGATTCGACCGTATGACGGCCTTCGCGCAAGAACTCGCCCGTCTCTGCCGTACGCACGAGGGCGATCTGCTGCCCTATGCCACCACGCGGAACACCGCGCGCGACATGGACGTCGTCCGCGCCGCGCTCGGCGAGCGCAGAATCTCCTATCTCGGCTACTCGTACGGCAGTTACCTCGGACAGGTGTACGCCACGATGTTCCCCGGCCGCACCGACCGGGTCGTGCTCGACGGCCTCGTCGACCCCGACCGCTACAGCCCGCTGCTGCTGCGCGGCACCGAGCGGGCCAACCGGCACGCCCTGGAGGGCTGGGCCGCCTGGGCCGCCGCCCGCGACACCACCTACGGCCTGGGCCGCACCCGCGGCGCCGTACTGGCGGTCGTGGACGGCGTCCAGAGGTCGGCCGGACGCGCGCCCCTGCCGATCGGCGGCCACCGGGTGGACGAACACGTCGTACCCCTCGTCCTCTTCAACGGTCTCTCCCAGGACAACGACATCGCGTACGCCGAACTCGCGCGGGCCGTGACCGACATGCGGCGTGCCGCGGGCGGCCACCCGGTCACCCCGTCGCCGGGGCTGGCCGGCACGCTCGATTTCCTGCTGAGCGGATCCGACTCCTCCTACGGCAGCGCGCAGGCGGCGATCCTGTGCGGCGACGCGGCCGCACCGCGCGACCCGGAGACGTACTGGCGCGATGTCCAACGCGCCCGCACGCGGGACCCGTTGTTCGGTCCCGTCACGCACACCATCGGACCGTGCGCGTTCTGGGACCCGCCGCGCGAACGCCCGACCACCATCCGCAACGACCTGCCGGCCCTGCTCGTCAACGCGACGGGCGACCCGCGCACCATCCACCAGAACGCGCTGGCGGTACGCCGCGACTGGCCCTCCTCCCGTCTGGTCACCCTGCGCGGCGCGGACCAGCACGCCGTGTACGGCGTCTTCGGCAGCTCGTGCGTCGACACCACCGTCAACACCTACCTCGCCACCGGTCGCCCGCCGGCCGAGGACGTCACCTGCGACCGGCTCTCCGGATGACCGCATGACCGCATGACCGCGCGGGGCTTCACAGCAGGCCGAGGTCCCGGGCACGGAGCGCCGCCTGGGTGCGGTCGCGCAGGCCGAGGCGGCTGAGGATCCGGGAGACGTGGTTCTTGACCGTGCCCTCGCTGAGGTACAGCCGCGCGGCGATCTCCCGGTTGGTGTGCCCGTGCGACACCAGCCGCAGGATGTCCGTCTCGCGCGGGCTGAGGGAGACGGCGGGGGCCTCGTCGGCCGCTGCGGGACGGGGCAGGAAGGCGGTCAGACGGCGGGCTACGGACGAGTCGATCTGGGTGACGCCCGCGTGGGCCAGGCGGACCGCGTGGGCGAGTTCCTCCGCCGGCAGATCCTTCAGGAGATAGCCGTGCGCGCCGGCCCGCAGCGCCTGCACGACGTACTCCTCGTCGTCGAAGGTCGTCAGCATCACGACCCGGCACCCGGGCGCCCGCTCGCACAGGACGGCGACCGCCTCGACACCGTCCATCCCCGGCATCCGGACATCCATCAGTACGACGTCCGGTCCCGTCTCCAGGGTCTTCGCCACGGCGTCCCGGCCGTCCACGGCGGTGCCGACGACCTCGATGCCCGGCCGGATGGACAGCAGGGAGGCGATGCCGTCCCGGATGAGCCGCTGATCGTCCACGACCAGCACTCGCACGGGCTCCTGGTCATTGATGTCACCGCTCATGTCACCGCCTCCCCGGCCACCGGGGACGTCGGCCTCGTCCCGCGCGGGACCGTCACCGTCACCCGGGTGCCGGCGCCCGGGCCGCTGTCGACGTCGACGCTCCCCGCCACCAGATGTACCCGCTCCCGCATGCCGAGCAGCCCGAACCCGGCGGCGTCCACGTCCGGCGCGAAGCCGCGGCCGTCGTCCGTCACCTCCAGCCGTGCGGTGTCCCCGGCCAGCCGGGCCACCACCGTCACCCGTGAGGCCCCCGCATGGCGGCGCGCGTTGGTCACGGCCTCCTGCGCGGCCCGGTACAGCGCGGTCAGCTCGGCCACGCCGTAGCCGTCCTCGTCGCCGCTCACCTCGACGGTGACCCGCGGCCGTGCCGCACCGTCCTGCGCCAGCGCGGCGAGCGCCGCCGACAGCGTGGGGCGCGTCGCCTCGTCCCGCAGGGCGCGCACCGACTGCCGTACGTCGCCCAGCGCGAGCCGTACCGAGCGCCGCGCCTCGTCCAGTGCCCGCCGGGCCGCGTCGGGATCCAGGCTCTGGAAGTCCGCGGCCATCTCCAACTGCACGGACATCGCGGTGAGATGGTGACCGAGGCTGTCATGGATGTCCCGCGCCAGCCGGTTGCGCTCGGTGGCGGCGGACAGTTCGGCGACCCGCGCGGCATACGCCTCCACCTCGAGCCGTGCGCGCTGCTCGCCGACACCCACCGCCGCCATCGCGATCGCCAGCACCAGCCCGACGCAGAGCATCAACAGGTCGGCCACGTACTCCTGTTCGCGGTACCAGCCGGGCGCGGTCAGCAGATACCCGGTGAGCAACCCGGCCAGACACAGCGCGGCCAGCGCCAGCGCGGCGGTACGGCCGAAGGCGAAGTAGGCGGTGAACGGCACCAGCACGAACAGCACTTGGGACAGCCCCGAGGCGTCCAGCAGCACCACCGCTCCGATCAGGGCGCAGCGGGCCAGCAGCAGCGGCACCCGGACGGCGGGCCGCCGACGCCCGACCGCCTCCAGCGCGAACAGCGCGCCGATCGCGGCGACGAAGCCGGCCATCCGCCAGGCCGTGGGCCCGGGGCCGTCGTCCAGGTCGGCCGCCGCGGAGTACGGACCACCCGTCAGTACGACGCCGTACAGCAACGGCGCCACCCATCGCACGGGCACATACGCCGCCACCATGCGCACCCCCTCACCCGGTGCGGTCAGGTTAAGCCGACCACGTCCGCGAAGGGCACCGGCGAGCACAACCCAGCCGGATCGAGCCCGTCGGCACGTGCCGAACGGTCAGGCGGCGCCCGTAGGACCGTGACTTCCGGCCGTCGACGCACGACGTCCGTCACCTCCCGCCGCCGACCGGCCGACTCCTACGGTGGCGACCCGGACCTGCGGTCCGGACCGGCAGTTGGAGGCCCCCGCGAGCGCCAACGGCCCGTGCAATCACCGACCTTTCGAGCAACCGGAGTGGCCCCATGTCCTCATCCGTCACCTCATCGACCCTTCGCGCCGACGTCATCTCGTCGACGTTTCGCGCCGGCGCCCTCTGCGGCGTGCTGGCCGGCCTGCTGATCGTCCTGCCCAGCCTGGTCGAGGCGTTCACCGGAGAGACCTCGGCGACCAGCGTCCCGCTCGCCCTGGCTCCCGCGTTCGCGCTGCCGCTGATCACCGCGCTGCACCAGCGTCAGGGCCCGGCGACCGGGCGCCTCGGGACGAGCGCCGTCACCGTCAACCTCGTCGGCCTCGGCCTGTTCGGGAGTGCCGCGTTCGCGTCGAACCTGGTGCTCTTCTACCTGGACGAGGACCTCATCGACGAGACCCTGACCGGCGGCCCCACCGTCCCCGTGCTCCTTGGTTCCGCGGCCGTCTTCGCCGTGGGCTGCGCCCTGTTCGGCGCCGCCATGATCCGCGCCCGCGTCTTCCCGAGGGTCCCGTCGTGGGGGTACGCCGTGGTCCTGCCGCCCTTCGCGTTCCTGACCGGGCTGCCCGAGTCCCCGTTCACCAGCGCGCTGCACGTCCTCGTCGGCGTCATCCTGATCTGGCTCTCCACCGCACTGTGGCGCACGGCCCCGGCCACGGAACGCACCACGGGGCACGCCACGGAGAACACCACGGACCCGAACCGGGTCTCGACCTGACGGGCTGTGACGTACCCCACTGGGGCGCACGGAACTCGCTCCTGGCGTGACCCGACTCCTCATACGGTACGGCCGTAGGGGATCCCGGCGTGATCCCCGCCCCGGAGCCGTCCGACCGAGGTCAGGAGGCCGGTGATGGAAGAACCCCAGCAGTCCTCCACGGAAGCGGGGTTCGCGCTGCGGAGACTGGTGCCGCCGCCCGCCCTCTGCGGGTTCCTCCTGCTGCTCGCCCTGATCTTCACGGGGGCGTACGCCGTCGGAGCCGCCGTCGGCCCCGTCGCGCCCGACATGCAGCGCTCCGGAACGAGCGACGACGGCACCGGGGGCACGGGCGGCGGCGGCATGGACATGAAGCACGGGAGCGGCGGCTGATGACCACGAAGCCGACCACCACGGAGGCCCCGACCGCCACCGTGGTGACCACCGACCTGACCGTCGGCGGGATGACCTGCGCGGCCTGCGTGCGGCGGGTGGAGAAGAAGCTCGCGAAGCTGGAGGGCGTGACCGCGACGGTCAACCTGGCCACCGGGAGCGCCCGGGTGAGCCATCCGCCGCACGTCAGCCCCGACGAACTCATGGCGACGGTCGAGCAGGCCGGCTACACGGCCGCCCTGCCCGAGCCCCCGAAGCCGCGGCGCGAGGAGGGTCCGGGCGGGGAGGACCCGGCCGGGGAGTCCGACGGCACCCGGCAGGAGCTCGAACGGCTGGTGCTCACGGCGCTGCTCGCGGTGCCGGTGCTCGTGCTGTCCATGGTGCCCGACCTGCAGTTCCGTGCCTGGCAGTGGCTGTGCTTCATGCTGGCCGCACCGGTCGCGGTGTGGAGCGCGTGGCCGTTCCACGTGCGGGCACTGCGCGGACTGCGGCACTCGACGGCGACCATGGACACCCTGGTCTCGCTGGGCGTGGCGGCGTCCTTCGCCTGGTCGGTGTACGCGCTCTTCTTCGGCGGCGCGGGCGTGCTGGGCATGACGATGCCGTTCAGCCTGCTGCCCGAGGCCTCGGCCGGCACGGCGCACGTCTACCTCGAAGTGGCCGTCGTCGTACCGCTGTTCGTGCTCACCGGACGGTTCCTGGAAGCGCGGGCCAGGAACGGCACCGGGGCGGCCCTGCGGTCGCTGGCCCAACTCGCCGCGAAGGAGGTGGCGATACGCGATGACGGGGCCGAACGGCTGATCCCCGTCGAGGAGTTGAAGGTCGGACAGGTCTTCGTCGTCCGCCCCGGCGAGCGCGTCGCCACCGACGGTGTGGTGGCGGAGGGCACCTCCGCCGTGGACCTCTCCCTGGTCACCGGGGAGAGCGAGCCGGTCGAGACCGGGCCGGGTGCGGCCGTGGTCGGCGGAGCGGTCAACGTCGGCGGACTGCTGCTCGTACGGGCCACCGCGGTCGGTGCGGACACCCAGCTCGCCCGCATCACCCGGCTGGTGACCGAGGCACAGGCGGGCAAGGCGCGGGCGCAGCGGCTGGCGGACGCGGTGGCCGGGGTGTTCGTACCGGTGGTGCTGGCGCTCGCCGTGACCGTCCTGGGGTTCTGGCTGGGCGCCGGGGCCGATCCGCAGGCCGCGATCACCGTGTGCGTGGCCGTCCTGGTGGTGGCGTGCCCGTGCGCCCTGGGGCTGGCCACGCCGACCGCGCTGATGGCCGCCACCGGACGCGGTGCCCAACTCGGTGTCCTGGTCCGGGGCCCGCAGGCCCTGGAGGGGTTGCAGCACATCGACACGGTCGTACTCGACAAGACCGGCACCCTCACCTCCGGCCGTATGACCGTCGCCCGGGTCACCACCGTGCCGGACGGGCTCGGACGCGAGGCGGTGCTGCGGCTGGCCGGTGCGGTGGAGCAGGGCTCGGAGCACCCGCTGGGCCGGGCGATCGTCGCGTACGCCATGGGGGTGCCCCCGCACGAGCGGGTCCGAGCGTCGGGCAGCGAACCGCCGGGGCCGGGCACCCTGCCGGTGGTGACCGACTTCGCCGCCACCCCGGGGCGCGGCGTGCGCGGCCGGGTCGAGGGGCGGCTCGTCGAAGTCCTCGCGCCGGACGACGAGGTGCCCGCCGCCCTCACCGACGCGCTGCGCGCGGCGGAGTCCGGCGTCCACACCCCCGTCCTGGTCCGGGTCGACGGGGTCGCCGAGGCCCTGATCGAGGTCGGAGACGTCGTACGTCCCGGCAGTTACCGGGCCGTGGACCGGCTGCGGCGCCTCGGTGTGCGCCCGGTGCTCGCCACCGGCGACCGGGAGGCACCGGCGCGGGCGGTCGCCGCCGTGCTCGGCATCGAGGAGGTGCACGCCCGCTGCACCCCCGAGGACAAGGCCGCTCTCGTACGGGAGTTGAGGGAACAGGGCTACCGGGTCGCGGTCGTCGGCGACGGCGTCAACGACGCCGCCGCACTCGCCGGAGCCGACCTCGGCATCGCCATGGGCGGTGGCACGGACGCGGCGATCGGGGCCGCCGACGTGACCCTCGTACGCGGTGACATCGAGGCCCTCGGCGACGCGGTCCGGCTCGCCCGGCGCACCCTGGGCACGATCCGCGTCAACCTCGCCTGGGCGTTCGGCTACAACGCGGTGACCGTGCCGCTCGCCATGGTCGGACTGCTCAACCCTATGCTCGCCGCGGCGGCCATGTCCGTGAGCTCCCTGCTGGTGGTCGGCAACAGCCTGCGTCTACGGGCCTGGCAGCCGTCGCGACCATAGGGAGGAAACACTCTGATCGTGAGATCGGTGTCTCACCGGTGAATGCGTCGGATATTCGGGAGTACGGCGGCGGAGAATTCCCAATCCGCGTACTCCACCGACTCCACCGAACTGTCGACGCGATGCGAACCGCCCGGCGGAGTCGGTTGAACGGAGATTTCCCGACCAGGCCTATCAGGCAGATCAGGCGGAAGGCGCTCCGGTGAGGACTTCCACCCGCCCGGTGTCGAGCGAGTAATAGGCGCTGACCACCGCCAGAGACCCCTTCTTCACGAGCGGGCCGAGATCCTTGTTGGACCGCAGCGCGGCAGAGGTCTGCTTCACGTGGATGCGGGTCATCGCGTCCACCGGATCACTGTGCTTCTCCTTCACGGTCTCCTCGTACGCGGGCCGCAGCGCGTCGGCGATCGACTGGAGGTTGCCGGGGAGCTTCTTCCCGTCGCGCATGGCCTCGTACGACGCGTTGACGGCGCCGCAGCGCTGGTGCCCGAGGACGACGATCAGGGGAGTTCCCGAGGTCATGGGCCCGTACTCGACGGAACCGACGACCACCGAGTCGACCACCCCGCCACCGGTACGCATCACGAACAGGTCGCCGAGCCCGGTGTCGAAGAGCAGCTCCGGCGGCACCCGGGAGTCGATGCACGACAGGATCACGCCGTAGGGATTCTGCTTCGCGGCCACGAACTCCCGCCGCTCGGGGTCCCGGTCGGGGTGCTGGAGGCTGCCGCTCAGCCAGCGCTTGTTGCCGTCCATCAGCCGTGAGAACGCCCCCCACGGTGAGGAGGGGCGGGCGCCGGCGGCCGGCGAGGCGGTTGCCGCGGCAGCCGCGCCCGCGGCTTTCCCGGTTTCTTTTCCTTCGTCCTTCGAGGAACAGCCGGAGATCATGACAGCGGTGGCCGCCAATCCTCCGGTGAGAAAGGTCCTGCGGAGTGGGTTTCCAGCTACAGACATAGCTCGGTCTTTCTTGCGTTAACGCCGGATTCCCCCCGAGCGCTTTGAGTGCGTGACTGTAGCAGGGGCGGATAGTGCGCAGTGAAATCCAAATGGCGGACTTCGCGGTGAAGTGATGGAGAACGTGTGCCGTGAGGCCGGCCGGAAATGTGACGTGCGCCATACCGCCCCATTGGTTACGTTGAGGTGACCGGTTGCGGGTCACGAGCATGGGCGGCACGAGGAAAGCAAGAACGCCTCCGAACGTCGCCCGGAGTCCTATTCCCCCGAGTGCCCGGGCGGCACCAAGGCCCCGGCGGTCATCTGCACCGGCCGCCGGGGCCGCCTCCTGCTGTAACAGCGAGTAATTCCGCCTCCGTGTCGGAGGCCGTAAGGAGTGCTGTCATGACCAGTAAGAACGTCGACATCGCGAGCGAGTACTTCCAGGCCGTGCGGAAGGGCGACCTGGCCAAGGTCGGGGAGCTCCTGGACGAGGGGATCGTCTGGCATCAGCCGGGCGCCAACCGGTTCTCCGGTGAGCACAAGGGACGCGACGCCGTCTTCGCGATGCTCGGCGGCATGATGGAGGCCAGCCAGGGCTCCTTCGCCATCGACGCGATCCACTCCCTCATGGGCAACGGCGACATGGTGGCCGCCTCGATCCACTTCGCCGGCCGGCGCGGCGACGCGTCCATGAGCATGGACGGCGTGGACGTCCTGCGCCTGAAGGACGGCAGGATCGTCGAGATGTGGCTGTTCTCCGGCGACCAGTCGGCCGAGGACGCCTTCTGGGGACGGTAGGCCGCTCGCGATCCCTCCCGGACGCGATCCCTCTCGGACGCAAGCCGTCCGGCACCGCGGTACGGTGCCGGACGGCTTGTGGCGTGGGTGACCGGTCAGGACGACTCGCGGGCGTCGTAGCTCTCGCGTGCCGCGAGTACCTCGTCGAAGTGCTCCTCGGCCCACAGGCCCAGTGCCTGAAGCGGGCCGTACAGGGTGCGCCCCAGCGCGGTCAGCTCGTACACGACCCGGGGTGGCACCTCGGCGTACTCCTGCCGCGTGATGATCCCGTCGCGTTCCAGGTCCCGGAGCGTCTCGGTGAGGACCTTGGCGCTGATGCCGTCGACGCGGGTGCGCAGGTCACGGAAGCGCAGAGGGCCCGTGCTGAGCGCGATGACCACCATGGCCGTCCACTTGTTGGCGATACGGGCGAGCGAGGTACGGGACGGGCAGGTCGCCGTCATGACATCGAAGGCCGGGAACTCTGGCATGTCGCACGCCCTCATTGGTTGCGTCGAGATGGCTTGTTACCGATGGTAAGCCCAGGGGCTCGGCAGGAGGCATGCTCGCCGACACCGTCGCCGGGCGCCAGCCGCGTCCGGCGTGGAAGTCTCGTGAAGGCACATGAAATGTGAGCTTTCAAGATTCTCTTACTGGGCGGTAACTGATGGGGTGAGCGGTGCTCGGGGGATCAGCCTCGGCTGAAACGAGCACTGTACGGAGTTTTTGTTGATACTCCACCAACGAAGCGCCCGGAACCTCAGACCCCTCCTGGCCCTTCTTCTCGCGTGCCCTCTGGCACTGACCACCGCGGCGCCCGCACCCGCGGCCACGGACACCGGCTCCGGCCGGTACGAGCGGACCTACCCCGCGGGCACCTATCTCGTGAAGCTGGCCGACGAGCCGCTGGCGACCTACGGGGGCGGCCTGCGCGGCCTCAAGGGGACCGCCCCCGCGGCCGGCGAGCGGCTCGACGTCGGCTCCGGCGCGGCTACGTCGTA
The DNA here is from genome assembly GCF_021173675.1 of Streptomyces lincolnensis. Taxonomy (GTDB): domain Bacteria; phylum Actinomycetota; class Actinomycetes; order Streptomycetales; family Streptomycetaceae; genus Streptomyces; species Streptomyces lincolnensis_B. The sequence goes on from NZ_JAIHON010000006.1 coordinate 615,141, forward strand.
TCTCAGGTACCTGGAAAAGCGCCGGGACGCGGTGCGCGCCGCCGTCCCGGGCATCAAGAAGCGGTACGACTACGCGTACACGGTCAACGGATTCGCGGCCGAACTCACCGGCGGACAGGCGGAGAAGCTGGCAGCGGAGCCCGGAGTGGTGTCGCTGACCCGCAGCACGACCCCGCTGGCCGCCCCGGCCACGAGCACCGCGAAGGGCGCCACCGGCACCAGTACCACCGCCACCGCGTCCCCGACCACCCCGCTGCCCGACCTCCCCGCCCTCCTCGGACTCTCCGGCAAGAAGGGGCTGTGGGCGAAGGCCGGCGGCCCGGAACGCGCGGGCGAAGGCATGATCATCGGGGTGATCGACAGCGGCTTCAACCCGGCCGAGCCGATGTTCGCGCCGCTGCCGGAGCCGCGCCCCGACGCGGACGTCATCGCCAGGAAGTGGCACGGCACCTGCGAGGAGGGCGACGACCCCGCCCCCAAGGTCACCTGCAACAACAAGGTGATCGGCGCCCGTTGGTTCCCTGACGGCCAACCCGACGACGAGGTGGCCGACGCCCCCTCACCGCTGGACACCGACGGTCACGGCACGGCGATCGGCAGCATCGCCGCCGGTAACCACGCGACCCCCGCGTCGATCAGGGACACTCCCATCGCCGGTCCCCTCAGCGGGGTCGCGCCGGCGGCCCGGCTGGCGTTCTACAAGGCATGCTGGGGCGGTTGCTCGGCCACGGCGCTCACCGCGGCGTTCGACAGTGCCGTGGCGGACGGCGTGGACGTGATCAAGCTCTCCTACGACGCGACACTTCTCGACCCGTTCACTCTGGAGGCCATGCGGAACGCCGCCGCGGCCGGGGTGTTCATCGCCGCGGCGGCCGGCAACGGCGGCCCGCAGGCGGTCCAGCACACCGCACCCTGGGTCACGTCCGTGGCGTCCACCACGCACGACGCCGAGTACCGGGCGACGCTGAAGCTGGGCGACGGCCGCGGCTTCACCAACGCCTCCTACAGCCCGGGCGTCCCCGTGTCTCCGCTGGTCCGCGCGGCCGACGCCGGGCGCACGGGCCGAGCGAAGGCCGCGCTGTGCTTGGACGACACCCTGGACCCGGCCAAGGCCCGGGGGAAGATCGTCGTCTGCGACCGAGGTGAGAACTTCTTCGACGAGAAGGTCTCGGAGGTGGCCCGGGCCGGTGGCTCGGCGGTCGTCCTCGTCGACACGCCGTCCAACAACCGGTCCGTCTTCGCCGACTGGTACGACCTGCCGTACCTGCAACTGAACGAGGAGGACGGCCGGAAGGTGAAGGCGTACGCCACCACCCACGGCGCCACCGCCGCCTTCACCGGCAGCACCCGTGCGCCCCGGCAGGCCCCCGCCGTCCGCCACGACTCCTCCGGCGGCCCCGACCCCTTCAGCACCGGCGACCTGCTCAAGCCGGAGATCGCCGCGCCGGGCGACTTCGTGCCCGCGGCCACCGTGTCGGACACCCCTGGCCGGCCGGGCGGTTACGACCTGATCTCCGGTACGTCGTTCGCGGCGCCCTACGTCGCGGGCATGGCGGCGCTGCTGAAGTCCCTGCACCCGGACTGGTCGCCGAGCGAGATCCGGTCGGCGCTGATGACCACGGCAACGACCACCGACAACCGCGGCGAGCCCATGGGACGGCGGCAACTGGGACAGCAGGACGCCGACCCCGCGAGCCCGCTCGACTACGGCGCCGGCTTCCCCAGGGCCGCACGGGCCGCCGACCCCGGCCTGGTCTACGACTCGACTCCCGCCGACTGGAAGTCGTACCTGTGCGCCCTGGGCCAAGGACCGATCACCGACCGGGGCAACGACTGCGCCACCGGCCCGCGCACCGACCCGAGCGACCTCAACCACCCCGCCCTCGCGGTCGGTGACCTGGTCGGCCGGCAGACGGTCACCCGCACCGTCACCAACGTCTCCGGGCGGACCGCCACTTACAGGGCGACGCTCCAGACGCCGGCCGGCTTCACGGCCCGTGTCTCCCCGGAGCGACTGACACTGAAGCCCGGCCGGTCGGCGACGTACAAGGTGACCGTCACCCGCGGCGACACCCCCTACGACACCTGGTCCTTCGGCTCCCTCACCTGGAGCGACGCGCACAGCCGGCACCGGGTCACCAGCCCGCTGGCCCTGCGCGCCGCCCCCTTCCGCGCCCTGCGCGAGATCACGGCGGACGCCGGCGGCTCCGGCTCCGGCACGCTCTCCGCGTACGCGGACCGGACCGGCGACCTGACCGCGACCACGACGGGCCTGTACGCGGGCGAGAAGACCACGGCCACGCTGACGGGAACCAACCAGGACGGCGACTTCATCAGCCACCCGAGCCCCTCGGACGCGGTCGCGAAGATACGGATCCACGTACCGAAGGACGCCGCGTTCACCCGAGTGGCGGTCGCCTCGGCCGACCACCTGCCCGGCACCGACCTCGACATGTACGTCTTCGACGCCGCCGGCGAGCCGTTCGGCCGCTTCCCCGGGACCGGTTCGGACGAGCAGAACGACCTGCCGCCCGGCGACTACGACGTCTACATCGTCCAGTACATCCTCCCGCCGGGCGCGACCGGCCAGTCCTACACCCTGTGGACCTGGCGGGTCGGCCAGGGCACCCCCGACGCCCCCGCGGAGGTCTCCCCGGCCACCCGCCCGGTCAGCCCCGGCAAGGGCGCCGACTTCACCCTGACCTGGCACGGCACGGTTCCCGGCAAGCGCTACATGGCAGCCGTGGAGTACGGCGACGGCCCCACGACCGAGGGCCGCACGACCCTGACGCTGACCTCACAGCCGTAAAGGACATGCACGGGGTCCGTCAACTCCCTGACGGACCCCGTGGTCGCCTCCACTGCGATGTCGCGCGTGACGTCGCCGGCGCGGCTCAGCTCGCGGACGGCTCCCGGTACGCACCCGTCCGTCATTTGCCGGCTTCGGGGCCGTACCACTGCAACGCCTGACCGGTGACCGCGGCGATGCACTCGAAGTCCCGGTCGCGGTGGAGCAGCGTCAGTCCCTGCAACTCGGCCGTGGCGGCCACCACGAGGTCGACGACCCCGGCGCTGCGGTGCTGTCCGCGTTGGGTGAGGATCTCCTGGACCCGCCAGGCCCGGTCGTGGGCCCGGTCGTCGACCGGCACCCAGCCGAAGAGCAGGCGCAGATCCTCGATGCCTTGTGCGCGGTCTGCGGCGGAACGCGCGCTGTAGAAGAACTCCAGCTCCGTGATGGGGCAGGTGGCGATGAGCCCGGCGGCTGCCGCCTGGTCCCATCCGTACTGCTCGGCGTCGCCGCGCAGCATGCGGGCGAGCGCACTGGTGTCGATCAGATACTGCGCGGCGTTCACCGGCGGTAGTTCCCCTTGTCCTCGAAGAGATCGAGGTCGAAGGCGCCCTCATCCGCCGACGCCCGCAGGCGCGTGAGCGCCAGAGCGCGCCGCCGGTTCTCCAGCACCTCGCGCAGCGCGGAGTTCACCGTCTCCTTCTTGGTGCTGGTGCCGAGGGCCTTGGCCACGTCCGCGACCAGCTGGTCGTCGAGGTCGATCACGGTTCGGCTCATGGGCGCACCTCCATGGATATCAACACTGCCATCAATGATATCTACGCTACCTGCCTCCATCTCGACGGGACACAAGGGCCGCCGGGATGCCCACCCACGGGATCCGCCCCCAGCTCGGGAAGCGACGGCGCTTGACGTTGCCGCACCGCGCGGGTGTGAGGTGCGCTACGGAGCCGAATGAAAGGTGGGGAAGCGGCAATGTTCCCCTTCATGCCCCGCACGAACCTCCCCTTTCAGGTGACGCCATGACGGCGGTGACCCGGGTGACCGGGACACCGCCGGCCACCGAGACCGCCGCTCCCGCTCCCGCCGCTTCCCCGTCCGCCGCGCTGCCCTCGCTGCCCTCCCTCACCGGACTACGGTGGATGGCCGCGCTGCTGGTCTTCGGGCTGCACGTGCACAACTTCGGCTACTTCGGCGGCACCGCCGGCCGCATAGTGAACTGGGCCTTCGGGGCGGGCTCCACCGGGGTGTCGTTCTTCTTCGTGCTGTCGGGGTTCGTACTGATGTGGTCCGCGCGGCCCGGCGACCGCGCGCCCGCCTTCTGGCGACGGCGCATGGCCCGCATCCTCCCGGTGCACCTGGTCACCGCAGCGATCGCCCTGGTCATGGCGTACACCCTGGCCCGTCCGGCGATACCCACGCCGGAACAGGCCGTCGCCAACATCCTGCTGGTGCACTCCTGGTGGCGCCCGTGGTGGCAGACGCTCGACCCGGTCAGCTGGTCACTGGCCTGCGAGGCCTTCTTCTACGCCCTCTTCCCCCTGCTGGCCCTGCTGCTGCGCCGCCTCGGCGCCCGCGGCTCGGCGGCGCTGGCCGGGGCGTCGGTGCTGACGATCCTGGTGCTGGGCTGGGCGGACGCCCACCACTGGACGGACCACCCCCTCTACTCCTTCCCCGCCGCCCGCCTGCCCGAGTTCGTCCTCGGCCTCGCCGTGGCCCGGCTGGTGCTCCTGGACCGCTGGCGCGGCCCCGGCCTGGAGGCCTCGCTGGCCCTAGCGATCATCGGCTACTTCCTCGTACCGCAGGTCAGCCACGGCTACGGCGCCACCACCTGCACCGTCGTCGGTTTCGCCGTACTCATCCCGGCCGCGGCAGTCGCCGACCTGAAAGGCCAGCCCTCGCTGTGGCGGCACCGCCGGCTGGTGAGGCTGGGTGAGCTCTCCTTCGCCTTCTACATGGTCCACCTGCTGGTGATGGCGGCGGCCACCCACCTGTTCGGCACCTCCCCCCGCTTCGGCCCGCTGGCGGGCCTGGCGGCCACCACCCTCACGTTCGCCGTGGCGCTCGGACTGGCGTGGGTGCTGTACGAGGCGGTGGAATGTCCCGCGAGAAGGTGGTTGCTGCGAGGCAGGAGGCCCTGATGGATACGGTCGATTCGGTGCCGCCAATACCGCCGGTGCCGCCCTCGCGACCCTTGCCGTCTGCGCCACCCTCGCCGCCCTCGCCGCCCTCGCCGTCCTTCCCGCTCGGCGCGGCGACCACGCTCGCGGAGCTCGCCCAGGACCCGCACCCGCGGCTGGCGGAGCTGCGCGCCCACGAACCGGTGTCCTGGCTGCCCGAGCTGAACGGCTGGCTGGTGACACGCCGCGACCTCGCGCTGAACGTGATGCGGGACTCCGCGACCTTCACCGTCGACGACCCCCGCTTCTCCACCGCACAGGTAGTCGGGCCGAGCATGCTGTCCCTGGACGGCGCGGAGCACACCCGCCACCGGGAACCATTCCAGGCCCCCTTCCGCCCCCGGCAGGTGCACGAGGGCTTCGCGGCGTTCATCGAGCGGGAGACCGACCGACTCATCACCGCGCTGGAAGCGGACGGTTCCGCCGAACTGCGCCGCGCCTTCGCCGGCCCGCTCGCCGTAGCCGTCATGACCGAAGCACTAGGACTGACCGTGGCCGGCACCAGCACGGACACAGTGCTCTCCTGGTACGACTCCATCGTACGGACGGTCTCGGACATCACCGCCGGCCACGAGCCGAGCCCCGACGGCACCGCGGCCTACGCCCAGCTACGAGCCGCGGTGGAGGCCACCATCGCCGCCCCGACCGGCACCTCGCTGCTGGCCTCCGCCGCAGGACGCCTGACACCGCCCGAGGTGGCGTCCAACGCCGCGGTCATGATGTTCGGAGGCATCGAGACCGTAGAAGCAATGATCACCAACGCCCTACTCCACCTACTGCAAAACCCCACCCAACTCGCCCTGCTCCAGCCCGACTTCGCCCTCCTGGACACCGCGATCGAGGAGTCCCTACGCCTGGAACCCGGCGCCGCCGTCGTAGACCGCTACGCCACCCGCGACACGGCCCTGGGCCCGGCCACCATCCACAAGGGCGACCTCGTCACCGTCTCCCTAGCAGCCGCCAACCGCGACCCGGCCACCTTCCCCGACCCCGACCGCTTCAACATCCACCGCGAAAACCCCCACCTCCACCTCACCTTCGCCCACGGCCCCCACCACTGCATCGCCGCCCACCTGGCCCGCCTCGAAACCCGCATAGCCCTCCACCGCCTGATCGACCGCCTCCCCACCCTCCGCCTCGACCCAACCCACCCCTCCACACCCCACGGCCTGATCTTCCGCAAGCCACCGACTCTGCACGTGCTGTGGGACAGCTCCACGCCTACGCCGAACAGCGAGTTGTCCGGGCCCAGTTGACGACCCAGACGTCGTCGTCCAAGGCCAGGGCTCGGTTTCATTCTTTGCAGGGGCGCAGTGGGCCATTGAACAGATGGCCGACGTTGTTCCACATGAAGCCCTCCCGCCAGTCAGCTCTTCCTGCCGCCCAGCCAAGGAGTGCCTGCAGGACTTTCTCCTGCGAGACCGTCTGTGTCTGGTAGTGCTCGGCGGCGACGCCGTCCCGGTACTCCAACTGGTAGGTGTTGTTGTCGCGGAGCAGGACCTGGATGTACCAGTCGCCCTCGCGGTCTTCGTTCTGTCGCTCAAGCACCATGTGCTCATTGCCTCGCCCCAGGTTGGCGAGCATGGTTCCGATCCGCGGTTTCGAGGGGCGCTTCACAGCCTGGCCTCGGGCGGTTGTCGCGATCAGCATGGGCAGATTCTGGTGGGTGGGTCTGACAGTCAGGTGGGGCGCTCGGGCGCGAGCTTCCAGAGCCCGGGGTTCTACGCGGGACGCGGTGACTGATCTCCCTGGCACAACCAAGAGGCCCAGATCCCTGACCTGGGCCTTCAGTATGGAGCGGGGTGACGAGAGTCGAACTCGCGCTCTCAGCTTGGGATGCGACGGCGCTGGACTGGCCCAGCTGCCTCTGACCTGACGCAGAGTTTCCCCCTGCCTTGGCGGGGCCGCAGGCCACAGTCCTGAGTTCTAGTGGGCTGCGGCCCCGCTCGGGCGTCAGGTCACGACGGGTCGCCGTACTGGAGGCCGCGTCCGTTGGTGCCGATGTAGACGCGGCCGTAGGTGTCGGGGTCGCCGGTGATGACGCCGGTGCCGCTGATGTTGCCCCACTGGTGGGCGTCGTCGTTGACGCGGAGCCAGGTGGCGCCCTTGTCGGTGGAGCGGAAGACGCCGGTGACGTCCTTGACGGTGCCGATCAGGTAGAGGGCCTGGTAGGAGGTGCCCGGCTTGGGCTTGCCGAGGCCGAGGGCGGAGGCGGACTTCACCGAGTTGAGCGTGGTGAAGGTGCGGCCGCCGTCGGTGGAGTGCAGGAGCCCCTTGTCGGCGCCGGCGATCCACAGGTCACCGGCGATGCCGGGGACGGCGGTGAGCCGTCCGGTGGGGAGGTTGCGGGCGCGGGCGGTGAAGGTCGCGCCGCCGTCGGTGCTGGCGTGGAGTGTGCCGCCGGACAGGGAGTAGAAGGTCCTGGCCGAGGAGCGGTCGGCGACGACTGCGGCGTCGTTGCCCAGGCCGCCCACCCTCGACCAGCTCGCCCCGTTGTCGGTCGAGCGGTACGGGGCCTGGCCGGCCTCGGTCCAGACGATGGTGGAGCCGTCCGCAGAGAGCGCGATACGGCCGTCCCGGGCACCGGCCACCGGCTCCGACTTGAAGCCGGTCCAGGTGCTGCCGCCGTCGGTGGAGTAGGCGCCGTCCTGCTCGCCGCCACGGCCGACGCGGACCATCATCGAGGGCTTGGACTGGGCGAAGTCGATGTCGGTGCTGTTGGCCATCAACGGGTTCTTCAGCCGCCCGGAGGGCACCTTGGTCAGGTCGTCGTGCCGGAAGCCGCCCTGGTCGCCCATGGAGGTGATGACGGTGGCGCCGCCGGGCGGGGCGATCGCGTCCAGAATCGCGGTCTCCTCCAGTCCCCGGGCGCCCATGGCCCAGTGGCTGGTGCCGCCGCTGTCGGAGGCGCCCGCGTCCTTGCTGCGCAGGATGCCGTTGCCGGTGCCGTACAGCACGTGCCCGGAGTCGAAGGGATCGATGGCCAGGGCGGTCATCCAGTGCCCGGTGTGGGTGCCGACGTAAGGAGCGGCGGAGGCGCTGCGCACCGACTTGTCGGCCAGTGCCTTCCAGGTCGTACCGCTGTCGGTGCTGCGGTAGATCTCGTCCTCGGGCCACCAGCGGCCGAGGGTGGTGACCATCACCGTGGACGGCTTGCGCGGGTCGACGGCCAGACCGGAGAAGCCGTAACCGCCCTGGGACGGGGAGACGTTCTTCCACGCCCCGCTGCCCGGCGTGTACTTCCACACCGAACCCCCGGTCACGCCGTTGGGTCCGAGGTTGTCGGTGTACGTCAGGTACAGCGAGCCGTCACCGGAGAGCACGCCGTGCTGCGGCATCTGGCCGGTGGGCTGCCCGGCGACGGCCTGCCAGGTGCCGCCGCCGTCGGTGGAGCGGTACAGGGAGGTGGACCTGTCGCCGACACCTACGTAGACGGTCTTGCTGCCGGCCTTGCCGTACGTCACGAAGGAGATGCCGCCGCCGCTGCTCGCCCCGTTCTTGACGGGGAACGAGGAGACCTGACTCCAGGTGACGCCGTGGTCGGTGCTGCGCCACAGGCCGTTCTTGCGGGTGCCGAGGAGCAGGTTGGCGTTGTTCGCGGGGTCGACCACCAGCCGCTCGCCCGCCCCGCGGCCGTCCTCGTTGGCGCCCAGCTTGAAGGGCAGGTCGGTCCGCTTGAAGGTGCGGCCCTTGTCGGTGGAGCGCAGGATCGCGCCGTTGCCGGCCCAGTCGTTGGTGTAGGTGCCCGCTCCGAGGTAGAGCCGGTTGGGGTCGACGGGGTCGGTCGCCAGCGAGTCGATGCCCAGCAGGTTCCAGTCCTTCTCGCCGACCCAGTCGGTCAGCGGGATCCACTGCTCGGCCGCGGGGTCCCAGCGGTAGGCGCCGCCCATGTCGGTACGGGCGTACAGCAGGCCCTTCTCCTTCTGGTTGAACACCAGGCCGGTGACGTAACCACCGCCCACCACCTGGGCGTTCTTCCACCGGTACGGTCCGGACGCGGTCGTGGTCTGCGCCGCGCCGGTCCCGGCCGCCGGGGCCTCGGCCGTCTTCACCAGCTTCCACTGCTGGTTGGTGCCGCCGTGGCCGGGATACTGCTGGACTGCCGCGCCCGCGGCCGTGGAGCCGCCGGAGACGTCCAGGACCAGGCCGCTTCTGCGGGACGTGAGGGTGACGGCGCCGCCGCTCACCTCGTCGATCCGCCACTCCTGGGAGGTGGAGGAGCTGTCGGTCTGCTGCTCGGCGGGGGCCTTCGCGGCGGTCGAACCGCCCGCTATGCCCAGCACCTTGCCGCTGTTGCGGTTCACCAGCTCGTAGTAGCCGTTGCCGGTGGCCTTCAGCTTCCACTGCTGGTTGGCGGTGTCCTGGTCGGTGTACTGCTGGATGCGGGTGCCGTCGGCGGTGGAGAAGCTGCTGACGTCCAGCACCTTGCCGCTGCGCACGGAGACCAACTGGTAGTAGGCGCCCGCGTCGACCGTCGCGGCCTGCGAGTCCTCCTGTACGAACAGGAAGTACGGCACGACGATGGCGGGTACGCCGAGCACCAGGCCGGTGGCGGTCCAGCGACGGCGATGACGCCCGCGGCGCCCGCCGTTCGTGGGGTTGTTCATGGGGGTGAGGTTCTCCTTGTGTGTCGCCGTGTCACCGTGGCGTGTCACCGTGGATCGGGCAGGTCAGCGCTTCAGCGCTTCAGGGTGAGGACACCCGGCCGGTACGGCAGCTTCACGTAGTCGGTGCCGTCCGAGGCGGGGTCCCTGCCCTGGTAGAGGAACTGCAGGTTGCAGGGGTCGACCGTCATGGTCTGGTCGGGGTTGGTGCGGACCAGGTCACCGTGGCTGATGTCGTTGGTCCAGGTGGCACCGCTGTTGGCCTTGCCCGCGAAGGGGCTGGACTCGCTGCCGGCCTGCTCGGCCCACGGGCCGTTCAGGCTGGAGGCCGTGAACGAGCGGAAGTAGCGTCCGCCCGCACCCATCGCCTCGACGATCATGAGGTACTGGTTCCGGCCCTGGACCTTGTAGACCTCCGGCGCCTCGAACAGCCTCGCCTTCGTGTCGCTCATGACCGTGGTGTACGAGGAGCCGAAGCTGCCCGGGAAGTTCCCCAGCGGCATGACCGACTTGTAGATCTTGCCGTTGTCATCGGCGAAGAACAGGTACATGTTCTGGCCGTCGGCGATCACGGTCGGGTCGATCGGGCCGCCTTCCGAGCCGGCGGGGAGGCTGCCGGTGAACAGCTCCTTCGGTGCGGACCAACTGCCCGGGTCGGTGGGGTCGTTGGACGTGCGGTAGCTGAAGGGCCAGGCGGTACCCCACCCGTTCGAGACCAGCACCCAGATCTTCTTGGGCGCGAAGTAGAACAGTTTGGGCGCCACCGCGGACCCGCTGATCCTGGTCTGGCCGGCCGTCGCCATGTCCGACCAGTTCGTGAACGGACGGAAGGTCATCGCGCCCCACGACGATCCGTCGGAGGTGGTCGCGTAGACCAGGTGCTTGCCGTTGTACGTCACGGTGGTGAAGTCCTTCAGCGCGACCGCCCCGTTCGCCGGCTGCGCCAGTGGGCCCGTCGAGGTCCACTTGTACGTCGACGGAAGCGCGCACGTGGCGCCGCCTGACGCGGACGACGCGGGCGACGCGGACGACCCGCTCGACCCGGACGACCCGGACGGGGCGGTCCACTTCTGGTTGTCGACGGACGCGCAGGAGTACAGCTGGATCTTGGTGCCGTTGGCCTTGGCCGCGCCCACGGCGTCGAGGCACAGCCCGGACTGTACGCCGGTGATCGTGCCGTCGGTGTTGATGTTCCACTGCTGGTTGGCGCCGCCGTTGCAGTCCCAGATGACCACCGCGGTGCCGTTGGCGGTGCCCTTGTTCTTGGCGTCCAGGCACTTGTCGCCGTAGATCTTCAGCTGCTTGCCGGAGGTGTGGGTCCAGCGCTGGTTGGTCTGTCCGTTGCAGTTCCACAGCTGCGCCTGGGTGCCGTTGGCGGTGGTGGAGTTGTTGATGTCGATGCAACGGCCGGAGGCAAGGCCCTTGATCTCCCCGGTACCGGTCCCGCCGGTCGTCCCGCCGGTCGTCCCGCCGGTGGTGGCAGCGGGGGCGGCGGCCTTGAAGGCGTCGACGACGGCGGTGTAGGCGGCCTTGGGCTTGCCGTTGTTGTCGAACAGCAGCGGGTTCTCGCCGGTGCGCCAGGAGTCGCTGTCCCGCACGCCCCACACCGTGATGCCGGTGCACCGGGCCACGGACAGACAGGCCTTGACCGCGTCGGCGTACTGGGTGGGCGATGCCTGGGCGATGTCCAGCTCGGTGATCTGGACGTCCACGCCCAGGGCGGCGAAGTTGGACAAGGTGGTCCGGAAGCCGGCCGGCGGGCCGCCGGTGCCGAAGTGGCTCTGGAACCCGACGCAGTCGATCGGCACGCCACGGGACTTGAAGTCCTTGACCATCCTGTAGACGCCCTGGGTCTTGGCGTCCGACCAGTTCTCGATGTTGTAGTCGTTGTAGCAGAGCTTGGCCGAGGAGTCGGCCGCGCGGGCCGTGCGGAACGCTTCCTCGATGAAGCCGTTGCCCAGCACCTTCTGGAACACCGAGCCGCGGAGCTGACCGCCGGGGCCGTCGGCGAACGCCTCGTTGACCACGTCCCAGGCGTAGACCTTGCCCTTGAAGTGGGTCATGGTGGTGGTGATGTGGCCGTTCATCACGCTGCGCAGCGTGTTCGCGTCGCCGATCGAGGAGACCCAGGACGGCAGCTGCGAGTGCCAGACCGTGGTGTGGCCGCGCACGCGCTGGCCGTTCGCCCTCGCACGGTCGACGATCCGGTCGGCGGCGCCGAAGGTGAAGTTGCCGCGGGACGGCTCGACGGCGTCCCACTTCATCTCGTTCTCCGGGGTGATCATGTTGAACTCCCGGTCGGCGATCGCGGTGTACGCCGAGTCGCCGAGCCTGCCTGCGGCCACAGCGGTGCCGAAGTACCGGCCCGAGGGGGCCGCCTCCGTACCCAGCGACGCGGCTCCGGCGGAGTTCGGGAGGACCGTCACGACACCGGCGACCACCGCCGCGGCCGAGAGTCCTGTCGCCCAGGTCCGGCGACGCCGGCCGAGCCGGTGCAGGCCCTTCATGAATCACCTCGAGGTTCGTGCGTGTGTCGCGTCATCAGAGGGGCTTTCTTCGGGGATACGTCAAAGGGGGAAGGGGAACCTGCCACGCGCCGGCACGTCATGTGAGCGGCGGGAAGAGCACCCCACGCATAGGAGGCCGCCGAAGGCGCGGCCTCGTAACGGAAAAGTCGCGCCGTCCGGCCGATCGCGAGGTGAGGCATCTCTCAGGCGAAAAGCGTTATGAGCGGGGCGGCAGTCAGGCCCAGGCCCTGCGCACGATGAAGGAGGCCTGGCCGGCGAAGGCCTTCGTGCCGTCGGAGCCGTCGAGGAAGATGCCACCGTCGCGGTGACGGATGACCGATCCGGGATAGTTGTGCGCGTGCAGGGTCACCGACCCGGCGGCCGCCCCGGGGCGCGCGCAGAAGGTGGCGTCCTCGCGGAACAGTTCGCTGCCGTCGTCGGTGCTCAGCCGTAGCCGCAGGTAGTGATGGCGCAGATAACGGCCGTCGGCGGCGCGGAAGGTGACGCACCGGGTGTCGGCCAGCCCCCGGACGACCGTGAAGGTGACCCGCTGCCGTGCCTGCGCACTGCTGGACGAGGAGACCGGGCCGAGCGTCGCGAAGTCGCCGGCATACGTGACGTACAGGGCGGGCTGATCCACGGACTCCAGCGCATGCGCGCCCAGCGGAACAGCGGCGGCGGTGGCGGACGGACTCGCCGGGGACGGCCCGGCCGGGGTGGTGCGCGACGGGGTGGGCGTGGAGTGGCCGGCCGTGGGAGCGGCGGTGACGCCGGGCACCCGGGGCGCCGGTTCGGGCCAGGCCACGTAGGAGGCGCCGCCGGCGATGAGCACGGCGCCGGTGGTGAGGCCCGCCACCGGGTGAGCAGCCGCCGCGTAGAGCTTGCCGATCAGCGAGGTGTGCACACCGGCTGCCTCCGTCGCCGTGCCGACGGCGACAGAGGCCATGGCCGGCCCGGCGGTGCTCGCGGCCGTACCCGACAGCAGGCCCTTGGCGGCCAGCGCGGAGATGAGTGCGGCAGGGACGGCCAGCGGTGTGAGGCTCACGAGCAGCCGTTCGGACGGAACCCGTTCCGCCGCCGTCGCCGTGCAGAGCGGGCAGTCGCGGGTGTGCCGTGCGATCCGCTTGCGCCACACCGATGCAGGCAGACCGTCCCAGCCGACGACGGTCTCGTCCAGTTGCGGACAGCGCGGGTCGGTCTCCAGCGCGGCGACGATCGTCCGGCTCACTTCCAGCTGCTCGCGCATGCGCTGCAGGCGGACTCCGACGTGGGCGACCGTGAGCCCCGTCGCGGCGGCGATGTCGGCGCGGCTCAGCGAGCCGGCGCATTCCTGCCACCACAGCGACAGCAGCATCCGATGATCCGGGTCGAGCCACCGGGCGGCTTCGACGGCCTGACGGCGCTCGTCCGACACATGCAGACGCAGGATCGTCACGTCCTCGGGTTCGGCGCGGAGATCCGGTATCTGGCGCGCCTCGTCGATGACCGTGGTCCGGTCGGCGAAGGTGCGTTGCCGGTGCCAGTGGGTGTTGATCTGGCGAAGCGTGATCGACACCAGCCAGGACCGGAAGCTCTCCGGGGCACGCAGCGCGGGCAGGTCGCGCACCACGCGCAACAGGGTTTCCTGGACCACGTCATCGACGTCGGCATGACCGCTCAGCGCCCGCCCGACGATGTTGTAGAGCAGCGGCAGGTACGCGGCGATCAGCTCCTCGCGCGCCCGATCGTCCCCGGCCTGCGCCGCGACGACCAGCCCCGCGTGGTCCCCATCCATGAACGCCATTCCACTTCCCTCTGAGGAAACGATCCGCCGAGCGCGGCGCCTCACCCTGACGTCGGCGAAATATGCGGACAAAGCCTGCGTCTCGGGTCGACGGCCGGCCCCGCTCCCTTGTCGCCACAGGCCCCTCACAGGGTTGCCTTGAACGCGGTGATGTCGTGCGGCAGATCGTTGCGCACAGGCGCGAGCGCGCCGGTGACGCTCGGCTGGGACTCGTCCTTGGCCCGCTCCCACACCTCACGCAGCGGCCTCGGGTCGCGCCCGGCCGCCTGGCACAGCGCGACCACTGTCGGCCAAGGCGGAACGGCCTGCCCGGAGAAGTACCGCGACAACGAGGAACTGCTCGCGCGCACATCACGGGCCAGTTCTCGCAGACTACGCCCGGTCAGATCACGCAACTGCCGTAACTGCCCCGCGAATTCCTCACGCACGCTTGCCAGCCCCCTCCAGCTTCACGCGAACGTCAGCTCGATCTTAGGGCGGGTGAACTTGATCTGCTGTGGCCGACATCCGAGATGAGGGCCCGGCCCCGGGAAGATGCCCATCATGGAGAGCAGGGGAAAGAAGAAGCCTCGCTGTGGCGCGGCCACCTGCGGAAGGCAGGCGCCTGAAAGCGTGGACGGAGCCGGACAGTCATCGAGGTGATCGTCCCCCGCCGGTCGGAGGGGGTCGGTCGGCCGACCGGCGGGGCACCTCCCGAAGTCCGGCGGATGGTCGACCGCCCCCGCCTCGGCGAGGTTGTTCCGGTGACCGAGAGCGACAGCGCCGAGAAGACGCCTCCCCAGCCCTTACCCTCACCCGAGTCCGCCACGGCGACGGAACGCCCTTCGTCGACGGCGCGGCTGGTCGGGGTGGACCTCGCCCGTGCACTGGCGGTGTTCGGAATGTTCGCCGTGCACACCGGCCCCTTCAACCCCTTCCCGACGTCCGGCAGCGGCGTTGGCGACTGGCTCGTCTGGCTGGCGAGCGGCCGGGCCTCGGCGCTGTTCGCCACCCTTGCCGGGTTCTCGTTGGTGCTGATCGCCGGCCGCCTGGAGCCGAAGACCGGACTGGCCGGCCGGCAGGCGAAGGCCAGGATCGTGATCCGGGCCGTGATCCTGCTCGTGGTGGGCACCGCGTTGACGATGACCGACTTCGGCGGCGCCACGATCCTCAACTTCTACGCGGTGTACTTCCTGCTGTCCCTGCCCCTGCTGCGGCTGCGGGCCAGGACGCTCGCGCTCATCGCGGTCGCGCTCGCGGTCGTCACGCCGCAGCTGGCGTACGCCCTTCGAGCGCTGCTCAGTGAGTCGATCGTGAACACCATCGACTCGTACGACCCGATCGCGCGCCTCTCCGGCGTGGGCGTGCTCGACTTCCTGCTCACCGGCTTCTATCCGGCGATCACCTGGATGACGTTCGTGGTCACCGGCATGGCGCTCGGCCGGCTGGACCTCGTCTCAGGCGCGGTGCGGCGGCGGCTGGCCGTGGTCGGTCCCGCGCTGATCGCGTTCGGATACGGCGTCTCGTGGCTGGCGCTCCGGTTGACCGGCGGCGCGGAGAAGATCATGGCCGGGATGCCTGACATGAAGGACTTCGGTGCCATGAAGGACCCCTCGGCCATGAAGGATCCCGGCATGGCAGCGGGATCCTTCGACCTGCCGGTCGGCAGTGGGCTGTGGGGGTCCGACGCATGGGGGCTGCTGGCGGCCGAACCGCACAGCGGTTCCACGTTCGACCTCGTCGGCTGCCTGGGGATCGCGATCACCGTGATCCTGGGCGCGACGGTGGCGTTGGACCGACTGCCGTGGCTGCGCCGGCCGGCAGCGCCGGTCATCGCCGTCGGCACCATGTCCCTGACCCTCTACGTGGGCCACATCCTGGCAATCCTCGCCCTGCCCGGCGAAGCAGCCACCCCGCCGCAGTCCGCCTCTTTCGGGCTGCTGCTCTGCTTCATCGTCGGGGCCACCGTGTTCGCGGCGGTCTGGTCCCGCTTCTTCCGCCGCGGCCCCCTGGAGCACCTGCTCAACGACGCCACGAAACTGGCACGTCGCGTCCGATGAGCCTCGGGTGGGCACCCCGGGAGGTCCGGGCGTGAGTCGGCCTCCGGCGGGCGGTCGCCGGAGGCCGTAGCCCTGCGGCTCCCGTGCAGCCGTCCGCCTCTCACCTGCCGTTTCGTCTGACTCTGACTCCAAGGACCTTCGCCGTGGCTGTCATCCCCACCGCCCGGAGTACCGGCTCCCATGGCCTACGCCAGGAGGCGCACCGCCTTGCCGACCGGCCCGAAGCTCCGGCGCGCTGGGAACGCCCGGCGCTGGCCGCGGTGCTGGGCGTCGCCGCACTGCTGTACGCCTGGGGCATGGGGCACGCCGCGATCCACCCCTACTACAGCTCGGCGGTACGGTCGATGGCCACCAGTTGGCGGGCCTTCTTCTTCGGCGGTCTCGACACCAGCGGTGCGATTACCCTGGACAAGTTGCCCGGCGCCTTCTGGCCCGATGCCGTCTCCGTATGGATCTTCGGGCCGCACACGTGGGCGGCCGCGCTGCCCCATGTGATCGAGGGTGTGCTCGCCGTATGGCTGCTGCACCGGATCGTACGGGCCTGGGCCGGGCCGTTCGCCGCCCTGATCGCCGCGCTGACGCTCACCTTCACTCCGGTCACCGTGGTACTGAACAGGGCCACCATCCCGGACACCGCCCTCACTCTCCTGCTGGTGGCGGCCGCCGGAGCCCTGCAGAAGGCGGCACGGACCGGGCGGCTGCTCCCGCTCATCACGTGTGGCGTCTGGGTCGGGCTCGCCTTCCAGACGAAGATGCTGCAGGCCTGGCTCGTCCTGCCGGTCTTCGCCGTGGTGTATCAACTCACCGCGCCCAACCCGCCGTTGCGGCGGGCTCTGCGCCTGCTGCTGAGTGGTGCGGTCACGCTGGCCGTCTCCTGCTCGTGGGCGCTCATCGCGTGGGCGACTCCCGCGGCCAACCGCCCGTATGTCGACGCCACGTCGAACAACAACCCCTTCAGCCTGGTCTTCGGCTACAACGGCCTGAGCCGCTTCAGCGACGACGACACCGCGTTCGGCGCCGTCCCGGCCACCGCAGCCAGCCGTCTGACCGGAAACACCGGCTGGGGGATGCTCGTCAACGACACCGTCGGCCCGCAGATCGCCTGGTTCCTGCCGCTCGCCGTGCTCACCGTCGTCACGGCCCTGGTCTGGCGCGCCCGTGAGCCGCGGACCGACCCGCTGCGTGCGGGTTTCCTCCTCTGGGGCGGTTGGCTCGCCGTCCATGCCGTGGTGTTCAGCGTCTCCAACGGCAATCACGTCTACTACACGGCCGTGCTGGCACCGGCGATCGCCGCGCTGGCCGGAGGCGGTCTCGCGCTCTTCCGCTCCGCGTACGAGGCGGGCGGCCGGCGACGGCTGTGGCTGCCGTCGGCGATCGTGCTGACGGTGGCCTGGGCGCTCGTACTCGACAGGCCGACCTGGTTCGCCTCCCGGCTGCTGGTGTTCGCCGTGATCTTCGCGGTGTGCGCGGCGTTCGGCCTGTGGCCCAGCGGGTCACGCGCCTCCCGGCGGCTGGTGCAGGGCTCTCTGGCCGCCGGAATCGCGGCCACTCTGCTCGTACCCGCCGCCTGGGCCGTCTCGTCCCTCGACCCGCGCTACGCGGGCGCCTCCACGTCCCCGACGGCCGGTCCGGTCGGCGAGTTCCACCACAGGGCTCTCCACCAACCGCGCGCCCTGCGCCGGGCCGAGCTCGGCCGGCCCAGCGCCCGCGACACCGCCCTGCTGGACTACCTCGTCGCGCACCGCAAGGGCGAGAAGTACCTGCTCGCGACCCAGGCCGCCTACCCCGCGGAACGTCTGCTGCGCGCTCAGGCCCAACCCGTGCTCGTCATGGGCGGATTCACCGGGAAGACCCCCTTCCCCAGCGCCCCGCAGCTCGGCAACCTGATCGCCACCCGCCAACTCCGCTACGTGCTGCTCACCCACCTGCGGCCCACCACCCCCGCCACGACGTGGGTGAAGTCCCACTGCGAGCGCATCCGCTCCGGGGCCTACGGCTGGCGCACCAGGGGCAACTTCGGCCTCTACGACTGCCGCACCCCCGCCGATCGGCGGGGGTGAAACAGCCGACTGCGGGATGGGCACGGCAGAATAAATGCAAAATAATCCCCGCGGGTAATTGTCGTCCCGTTCGCGGGGTGGTCCATCGCAATTGTTCGCATTTCGTGAAGCTTAAATTCACCATGCTCGCAGGTGTGTAAACCAGCAGGTCATGCAGGCTGTGGCATTCTTTAGGTGAGTACCGTCACACCTCGCCGATAAACCGGCGAAGCATTCCCGCCGTCAGACAGGTCGAGAACTTCTTTTTGAGCCTGGAAAGGATTCTTCTTGACCACCACTCGACCCCCGATATCCACGCAGCGCCCGCCGAGGCGTCGGGCGGACATGGCCGTGTTAGGAGGTGTGCGGCCGCCACTGGCGGCCCTGCCGGTTCTGTTGGCGCTCGTCGCGGGCCTGACGGTGTTCGCCGTCGGGGGCGATGCCGAACGCGGCGTTCCCGAGGCCGTCCTCAGCTCCCAGCAGCACATCGCCGAGGACGGGGCGGTCGCGCTGCAGGGCGCCGTCGACCAGAGCGTCACCGATCTGCGGACAGCGGCCGCGGACTTCGCGGGCTCCAAGTCCGTACCGGCGGACGGAATGCTGACCCGCCTCAACCGGACCTACCCCAAGTGGCGCGGTACCGCCGTCGTCGACCAGTCCACCGGCCGGCTGCTCGCCGCGCAGGGCGAGGCACTGCCGCTCGGGAAGGTGAACCTTCGGGGACTGCCGGCGAACCCGCCACCGAGACTGGTGCGGGACGACTCGGGCGTCACCCGGCTGCTGGCCTTCGCGACGCTGTCCCGAGGCGGCAGGCAGGAGGTGCTCGTCGCCTCCCAGAGCGTGAAGCTGCCGGGCATCTCCGTCGGCAGGAAACACACGCTCAACGTCGTGGACCGTGCCGGGGCCACCCTCACCTCGGCCGGGCCGGGTTCCGGCACCGACCGGGCCAAGGCGCTGGCCGGCACCGCCGCCCGCGAGGCGCAGACCAAGGCACCGTCGGACACCGCCGCCACCGGCGGCTTCGACGGTCCGAGCGGCAGTCTTGTCCGGGCAGCGGACGGCGACACCCGTACCGCCGTCGGATACGCCGCAGTCGCCCGAGGAACTGCCGCGAAGGAGAGTCCGAGCAGCGGACTCGGACTGACGGTCGTCACGACGGTGCAGACCGAGCGTCATGGGGCCGGGACCGGTCACCTTCGTCTCGCCCTGCTCGCCGCGGCCGTGCTCCTGGCCCTCGCGGCCGGGGCCACCGCCGCCCTGCACCTGCTGGTGCAGCGGCCTGTGCTGCGGTTGTATCGCGAAGCGAAGAGGCTCGGCTCGGGTGACCTCACTGCTCCGGTCCGCGTGCCCCGCTTCGGGGAACCCGCCCGGGTCGGCGCCGCGCTGGAGGCACTGCGCCTTCAACTCCGCGGCAGGGGCGGGTCGTCGCAGGAGACGGTCGCGCGGCCGGCGGCCAAGGGGCGTGTTCCGCGCGGGACGGTCAGGGGCCGGCGCCGGCTCGGACTGCGCACCGTCCTCGTGGTGTGCGCGTTCGCTCTGCTGGCCTGGCCCGCGTCGATGCTGCTGACGCTCGGCAGCACCCTGCCGCGCGCGGCCGCGGTCGTACCGCGGGTGATCTCCGACGATCAGCGGCAACGCACCGAGACGACGGCGGATCGCATGCGCAGGGGGATCAACGACGGATACGCCGATCTCGCCCGTCTCGCCACCGTGATCGACGCTTCCCGGTCGGAGGAGGCGCGCAAGGTCCTCGACCGTTCCCTGGAGCAGCACGGCCGGTATCGGTCGCTGTACGTCGTCGACGGCACCGGCAGGATCCTGGCCCGCGCCGGTGGTGAACCCCGTACGCCGGACAAGGCCCGTGTCAGGACCGGGGTCACGCAGACGAACACCTCCGGCAGGGAACCGGTGCTGGCCGCCGTGGCCGCCCAGCCGGTCAAGGGTGCGCCGGCGAAGGCCGGACGCCACTATGTCGTGGGTGAGTTCAAGGTCCAGTACCTGACCGGCATCCTCAACCGGCCCGGTCTCGGCTCGGTGTGGCTGGTGGACTCCGCGCATCGGGTCATCGCGTCCAACAAGGGGTTCGTGGCCTTCGGGCGGGTCTCCGACAGCCGGCTGCGGGCCCAGATGAAGGACGACCGCACGACCAAGGGCTCCGCCGAACTGCTGCTCGGCTGGAGGAACCCGGCGGTCGCCGCGGTGGCACCGTTCAACGCCAGGCTGGGCGTCGCGGGAGCACTCGGCTGGAAGGTCGCCTCCATCAAGCCGGTGTTCTGGATCGGGCTGCCCGAGTACGAGGCACAGCGGCGGATCATGCTCGTCGGTCTGCTGGGGCTGACGGCGGGCGCCCTCTGCGTCGGCTGGCTGTATCTCGTCGTCGTACGTCCGCTGCGTGACGTCGCCCAGGGCGCCGAGGCGTTGGCAGCCGGGGACCGCACCACGGTGCTCTACCCGCGCTACCACGACGAGGTGGGAGCCGTCGCCCGCGGCCTGGAACTGATCCGACAGCGACTCCCGCGCACCGGCGCACCGCACGCGCCCAATTCCCCGGACAGCGCGCCCGGTTCCCCGGACAGCGCGCCCACCTTCTCCACTTCCCCTTCCGGCCCCGGTCCCAGGAGCTGACCCGCCGTGCTCTTCCTGTACTGCGTCCTCGCGACGTGCTGCGCGGGCCTGCTCGTCGCAGGCATCGTCGAACAGCGCCGCCATGACGCGAATCTGTCCGCCATACCCACCCGAGTGCTGGTCAACGGCATTCGCGGCAAGTCCTCCATCACCCGGCTGTGCGCGGGCGCGCTGCGCGGCAGCGGCCTGGTGACCGTCGCCAAGACCACGGGCACCGCGGCCCGGTTCATCCACCCCGACGCCACCGAGGAGCCCGTCTACCGCAAGTTCGGCATCGCCAACGTCGTGGAGCAGATCGGCATCGTCCGGCGGGCCGCCGCCTACCGGCCCGATGTCCTGGTCATGGAGTGCATGGCCGTCATGCCGGCGCTCCAGGAGATCAACCAGTCCAAGCTGATCCGCTCCACCATCGGCGTGCTCTGCAACGTCCGCGAGGACCATCTCGCCGAGATGGGCCCGACGCTGGACGACGTGGCCCGCTCCCTGTGCCGGTCCCTGCCGGAGGGCGGCATCTGTGTCACCGCGGAGAAGGAGCGCTTCCACATCCTCCAGGAGGAGGCCGCCGCCCGGAACTGCCGGCTGGTCTACGCCGACCCGGAAACCGTCACCGACGAGGAACTGCGCGGCTTCAGCTGGTTCACCTTCAAGGAGAACGTCGCCATCGCACTCGCGGTCGCCGAACTGCTCGGCGTCGACCGTGCGGCCGCGCTGAAGGGCATGTACGAGGCGCCGCCGGACCCGGGTGTGCTGTCCGTCGAGCGGTACCGCGCGCCGGACGGAAAGCGGCTGCGCTTCGCGAACGTCTTCGCCGCCAACGACCCCGAGTCGACGCTGATGAACATCAATCAGCTGCTCGAACTGGGCGCGATCCACCGCCCGTTGCACGTCGTCGTCAACTGCCGTCCCGACCGCGTGGAGCGCAACGGGCAGATGGGCGCACTCATCCCCCAGCTCGACCCGGAGACGGTGTTCCTCATCGGCCACCCCACCAAGTCGGCCGCCGACGCCATACCCGCCCACTGGACCGGGAACGTCGTCGATCTCGGCGGCGACCGCCGCGACCCCGACCAGCTCACCACGGAGCTGCTGGCTCACCTGGGGCCCGACTCCTCGCTCGTCGCCATCGGCAACATCCACGGCCAGGGCGAACTCTTCCTGGAGCGGCTCGCGGCACTCACGCCCGACCACCGCGACGCCGCCGCCGACCCCGCCAACCCGAGCGACGCCCCCACCTCACTCGTCGCCCACCACAACTCCTCGCATGGAGAATCCCGTTGATCCCCGCAGTAGTCACACCCCAGATCGCGGCCATCGGCATCGCCCTCGGTCTGGTCTTCTCCCTCCTGTGCTACCTGACCACGAACCTCTCACCGGGCGGAATGATCACCCCCGGCTGGCTCGCCCTCACTCTCGTCGAGGATCTGCGGCGCGCCGCCATAGTCGCGGCCGTGGCAGGCCTGACCTACCTGCTGACCAAGCTGCTGCAGCGCTTCGTCATCCTCTACGGCAAGCGGCTGTTCGCCTCCGTCGTGCTCATCGGCGTCCTGCTCCAGGCCGGACTCTCCCTCGTGCTCCAACAGCAGTTCCCCACGCTGTTCGCCCATCAGGCCCTCGGGTTCATCGTCCCCGGTCTCATCGCCTACCAGTTGGAGAGGCAGCCCAAGACAGCGACGGTCCTCTCCACCGGCGCGGTCACTTTCGCCACCTACGTGATCTTGGTGTCCGGGCTGCTGCTGGGCGCCCTGCCCACGACATGAGCCGCCCTCTCACCGACCTGCGGCGCCATCTCTCCTTCCCCTCATCGGAGTTGACCAGTGAAACGCCTCTTGCCCAGAACCCGTAGGTTCTCCCTGACCAGGAACGCGGTCCTGTTCCTGGTGACAGCTGTCCTGCTCGCGGCGAGCTGCGCGCTGTCCCTGCAGCTCAGGCACCTTATCGACAAGCCGACGGCAGCGCCGGTACCGCCCGTGTCACAGGTGTCACGGGCATCACTGGCGTCACCGGGTGCCGAAATCCGGGTCAGGAGCGGCCTGCTGCGCTTCGAGCGGATCGACAACCCCGCCCGCACGGTCGCCCGCGACCCGCGCGGCACCGTCATAGCCACGTTCACCGACGGCGCCCGTACGGCCGTACTGACAGGGCCCGGCAGGACCTTCGCGGAGCCGCGTACGGCGGGTGCCGAGGTCGTCACCAAGAGCTGGGTGCGGCTGCTGCCCAAGCCATGGGCCCGTGGCGCGGAGAAGAGCGGCTGGTTCAAGACCTGGCTCGGGCCCCGGCTCGGCAGCCGCGCCCCCGACATCCTCGCCACGGCCTTCGACTACGTCGCCGGTGCCCCGGTCCGGACGACGGCAGCGGGAGTCACATACAGCGGTGCCGCCCGCTACACACCCGACACCGCCGGCGATGCCAGGCGTGCCGCGCGAGGGAAGCCGAAACCGCGCACGGGCTCGGACTTCTACGACTACCTGGGCATCCCCTGGACCTTCCCCGACACGGTCACCCGCCGCCCCGAGAAGGACCGCGCGCGCTCCGTCGACAGCTCCGGCTATGTCCGGCTGGTGTACGGATACCGCTCGGGGTTCCCGCTGAACAGCAGGGACAGCGCGGCGGGCAACGGGCTGCAGCGGACCCCCGACGCGATCGCCCGCGGGCGGCTCGGCGTACCCGTGATCCCCCTCACCGACCGCCGCCCCGCTGTCATCCAGCAGCTCCAGCCCGGCGACCTGGTCTTCTTCAGAACAAAGGAACTGCCCGGCGGACGGATCGGCCACATCGGTATCTACCTCGGCCAGGACACCGCCGACCACCCGCGCTTCATCTCCAGCCGGAAGAACGCGGGCGGCCCCACCATGGGCGACAAGGGCGGCACCTCACGGCTCGACGGTGACGGCTACTACGCACAGGGGCTGCGAGGGGCCCGACGCCTCTGACCCGCCGCCCCTCATGCGGGCGGCTCCAGCCACTCGGCGGGGGTGCACCCGACGATCGCCGGATGGCCGACGGCAGGCCGGGGCTTCCAGGCTGGTGGCATGACACAGCGTGCGCATGAGAGGGAGCTCGCGGGCCGTGGTGACGCCGGGCGACGCAGGAGCGAGCTCCGGGAGTTCCTCGGCTTGGCGTTGGTGGCGGGCGGCCTCTGTCTGGCCGTCGTACGCCCAGAACTCGGCGACGAAGTTGTGCACACGCTCGCCACGAGGGCCGTCGAACTGTCCCGTTGAGCCGCCCCCCAAGGCCCCCGCGCGGGCCGGCGCCCGCATTCGCCGACGCGGTGCGCGGCCGACCACGTAGACACCCGGGAAAGGAATCCTGTGAACACCGCATCCGCCCCAGAGGCGACGGATGTCGAGTCCCTGCGCGCCCGCGAGACGCTCAAGGCGTTGTACGGGTACGTCCGTCCGCACCGGTGGGCCGTCGCGCTCGGTCTGCTGTTGTCGCTGGTCGGGGCCGCCGGGGGGCTGCTGCAGCCGCTGGCGACGAAGACGCTGGTCGACCGGCTCTCGTCCGGTGGCACGATCGGCACCATCCTGCTGGCCATGACCGTTCTGGTCCTGCTGAGCATGGTGGCCGAGGCGTTCGGTGCCTATGTGCTGGAGCGGACGGCGGAGTCGGTGGTGCTCGCCGCCCGCCGCAGCCTCATCGGACGGTTGCTGCGGCTGCGCCTCACGGAGGTGGACCGGATGCAGCCGGGCGATCTGATGTCCCGGGTGACCTCCGACACCACGCTGTTGCGGGCGGTCAGCACCCAGGCGGTGGTCTCCGCGGCGACGGGGGCGGTGACGCTGGTCGCGGCGGTCGTGGTGATGGCGTTCCTCGATGCCGTCCTGCTGGGCGTCACGCTGGGCGTGGTCGCGGTCGTCGGTGTGGCTGCCGTCCTGGTGCTGCCGAGGATCGGGCAGGCCGCCGAGCGCGCGCAGGCGGCTGTCGGGGAGATGTCCACGGGCCTGGAGCGGGTCTTCGGCGCGTTCCGTACGGTGAAGGCGTCCGGCGCCGAGCAGCGGGAGACCGCTCGCGTCGAGGCGGCGGCCCGCAGGGCGTGGCGCCACGGCGTGCGCGGCGCGAAGTGGGAGGCCGTGCTGGGTTCGGCGGACGACCTCGCCGTCGAGCTGGCGTTCCTCGCGGTACTCGCCGTCGGCGGGGCTCGCGTGGCGTCCGGGGACATGCCCGTGTCCACGTTGATCGCGTTCCTGCTGTACCTCTTCTTCCTGATGGAGCCGGTGTACAAGCTGGTCGAGGCAGCGTCCCACTACCAGGAGGGCGCGGCCGCGATCGCCCGGATCGCGCAGGTGGACGGCCTGGCGACGGAGCCGCAGGACCGGCACCGGTCGGTGCGGCCCGCGGCGACCCCGGTGGTGCGGCCGCGTCCGGCGTCGGTTCGCTTCGAGGAGGTGTCCTTCCGCTACGGGCCCGGGTTGCCGGACATCCACCGGCGGGTGGACTTCGAGGTGCCGGGCGGCGGGATGACGGCGTTCGTCGGTCCCTCCGGCGCGGGCAAGTCGACGGTCTTCGCGCTCGTCGAGCGGTTCCACGAAGCGACGGGCGGCCGCGTCCTGGTCGACGGCAAGGACGTGACCGAGTGGCCGCTGTCCGAGCTGCGGTCCGTCATCGGGTACGTCGAGCAGGACGCGCCGGTGCTGGCCGGCACGTTGCGGGAGAACCTGGTCTTCGCCGCGCCCGGCGCGACCGACGACGACATACGCGAGGTCCTCGCCCGGACCAGGCTCGACGCCCTCGTCGAGCGTCTCCCGCACGGCCTGGACACCCCGGTCGGGCATCGCGGCACGAAACTGTCCGGCGGCGAGCGCCAGCGCATCGCGATCGCCCGCGCGCTGCTGCGCAGGCCCCGGCTGCTGCTCCTGGACGAGGCGACCTCGCAGCTCGACGCCGTCAACGAGCTGGCACTGCGGGACGTCATCGCCGAGACGGCACGCGAGACCACCGTGCTGGTGGTGGCCCACCGCCTGTCGACCGTCACGGACGCCGACCGCATCGTCGTCATGGACGCGGGCAAGGTCCGCGCGGTCGGCACCCACGAGGAGCTGGTGGCCGAGGACGAGCTGTACGCGCAGCTCGCGGCGACGCAGCTCCTGACCTCGGCGGGACGCCCCCGCGGGTGAGACGGGCCTGACCTGTGGGCTCGCCGGTGCCGTCGGCCGTCATCCACCGGCTGCCCCCGCCGCGCAGCCGGCAGCCGGCCGGCTGCGGCGGTTCGCTGCCCGCCCAGTCCGTCCCTCACCCGGGAGTCCCCATGCCCGTGCTCATGGCCAAGGGCGAGCGGGCCCGCTGAGCAGGCCGGACGTCCGCCCGCTCGACCTGATGCGCACGGCATCGGCCGGCAGCCCACTCCGCGCGCCCCGGTACGCCCTTCCGACCGCGGGCTCCCACGGCGCTGACCATGGCGGCGGTGACCGCGCAGCCGACGCGTGGATCACGACGGTCATCGGGGAACCGGCGACCCGCACCACCTTCGCGGACCTCCGCCAGGCCAGCGAGCGCCATGCCTGAGCACGCGCGCACGATCCCCGCACCACTCGGCGCCGCCGACACCCGGCACACCGGCCAACGGGTCACAGCACACGAGGATTTCGGGGAGTACGCACGCCTGCGCCGCGACGCCCTGGCCGCGGCCCGATACCCACAGGGCAGCCCCCGGCCGCGCACGGACGGGAGTCTGCGGGTGTCCCGACTGCCGATTCACGTTCGCCTGGGCGTTCGCTTGTGGAGCTCCCCTGGACGGCTGGTCATCCACCGCACCGCGTCCGAGGCCGGTCGCCTTTTGAACAGGCCCACGCATGTCCCGCAGCTGTCCGGACCGCGTCCGTGGACGACCGGTTGGCGCCAGGCGGAGCTGGGATCAGTCGGCCAGGGACCACAGCCGAGGCCCGCAAGGGTGGTCCCCTTGCGGGCCTCGGACGGCCGACCGGGCCGGGATGGGCAGGAAGCGGGCCGCCCCGGCCTGACCTCACCGGATGTACTTGGCGGGCTTGGTGGCTGCGTTGAGCAGGTACTCCAGGGGGCCGCGGCGGAAGAAGCGGGACCAGATCGCGGCGAACACGATCGCCCCCAGGATGTACGTGAGCACGGGCACCCAGGACGTCGTGGTGCCGGCGCCGGAAGCGGGCCACGCGGACTGTGCGAGGAAGTGGCCGACGTAGGCCGTCAGGGACATCGTGCCCACGGCGATGACCGGTTTCGCCAGGCGGCGCAGTCGCGGCAGGCGGTCGATCGCCACCGTCGCGCCCACGATCACGAGGATCGCGACACCCAGGCAGCCGATGGTGTCGAGGGTGGTGCCGGTGTGCGACACGGCACCCAGCAGGTCCGAGGCCGACTGCACGGGCCCGCCGGACCCGCTGCCCATGGACCCGCTGCCCATGGACCCTGCCCCGGGACCGCTGCCCATGGACCCCGCTCCGGAGCCACTGGGCGGCCCTTTGCCTCCCCCGAAACTCAACACCGCGCTCGTGCCCCCCAGCAGCGCGGCCAGGCCGTAGGCGCCCGCGGTGAGGCTTGCACCGAGCGCCGCCAGGCGCCGCTGGACGGTGGCGGCGGTCAGGTCGAGGCGGGCCAGCGCCATGCCGGCGATCACGAACGCCATCCACGTGATCGTCGGGTAGAGGCCCGTGAGCAGCAGATCGAGCACTCCCACGGTGCTGAGCTTCTCGAGCGGGTCGTGGGCGTTGATGCTCTGCTGGACGGAGTCGCTCAGCCACATCTTCACCACGAACGCGAGCTGCGGCATGACGAGCGCGATCCCCGCCGCGATGATCGCCAGCGTCTTGGCGCTCAGTCGTACCAGGAGCAGCGCGAGGAGGAAGTAGACGCCGTAGTAGGCGAGGATGATGATGTCCCCGTACTCCATCGCCAGCACGGTGCCCAGCGCCAGCAGGATCACGGCGCGGATGGCGATCCGGGCCTTCGCCTGCCGGCCCGCCAGGCCGGTCCTGGGCTCGAGGCGGCCGGCGATCAGCATCAGCGAGAACCCGGCGAGAGTGGCGAACAGGGCCGACGAGCGCCCCTCCGCCAGGGAGTACACCCAGCTGCCGAGGTCGTTCCCGGCCGACGGCATCGGGGCGATGTGCACGATGTACATGCCGAACACCGCCAGCGCGCGGGCCAGATCCAACCCGACCAGGCGTCCCATCGAGGGGCCGGCCGAGACCTGCCCGGCGGACTCGGACGAGGTTCGGGGCCGTGGAGGCGAGTTCTCCTGCCGAGCCGGTGTCTCCTGGGGCGGCTGTATCTGTGTCATACGGAAGATGCTTCGGTGCCGCCGCGCGGCGGACCATCCGGCAGGCTTCGGTGACACCCCCGCCGACCGGCCGGGACCGCCCCGCCGACCGGCGGAACAGCCCCGTGTGGGCCGGTCGGCGGGCCCCGGACGGTCAACTGCCCTACTTGATGAGGGCGTTGGCCACCACGACCGCGAGTCCGAGCAACGCGTCCACCGTGCCGATCTTCAAGGCGGAGCCCCACGTGCGACCGGCGGCGCGGGCCGCGAGCAGGCCCCAGGCGAACAGCAGCACCACGTTCACGGCGAAGGCCACGTACTCGATGCCGGCCGAGGGCCACCACCCCCAGCCCGCGCCGAGCAGCAGGAGCAGTGTCGGCACCGTCGCCACCACCAACGGCCACTCGGACAGCAACAGCCGCAACCCGTCGCGCACACCGTGACGGGTCCGGTCGCCGCGCAGGGCGATCAGATGTGCGTAACCGTGTGCCAAGGCCGATGCGACGGCCGTGACCAGGAGCCACTGGGCGCTGCTGAACCGGTCGGCGGGCGCCGTCTCACCCTGTTCCGTCAGGGCGGCCACCATGGAGCTGGCCAGTACCGCCCCGTACACGCCCCCGAACAGCACATGGGGCCGCGCCGCACAGCGGCGCAGAGCACGGACAGGCTGACGAAGGTACAACTCGGGCATGGCTGGGTGATCCTCGAACGGTTCGGAAATGCACTGTGGCCGGCAGACCCGGTCGGGCCCACGGACCGATCCCACCGGACGAGAACCACGGACACCATCCGCCGAGCCACGCTCACCAGCCCGCCGATGGGCCGGAGCGCTCCCCCCGACCGGCTGGAACCGGCCTGCCGGGTGGTGGGAGTCCACAGCGGCCGCACCGTCGCGCGCCCGGCCGCACATACTGTCGACAGCGAGCGATCACCGTACGAGAACGTGGACGCCCCGATGCGGGGCGTACGGGTCGCCGAGAAGCTGGACAGAGCAGACGAGTGTGAGGCGGAACGCCGGTGATCCGGGTAGTGGTGGTGGACGACGAGGCGCTGGTGCGGTCCGGGTTCGAGCTGATCCTGAACGCCTCCGAAGACATCCAGGTCGTGGCGACCGCGGAGGGAGCACGGGCCATCGACGCCATCCGGCGCGAGCGTCCGGACGTCGTGCTCCTCGACATCCGCATGCCGGACGTGGACGGCCTGACCGTCCTCAGTCAGATCCAGACGCTGCCCGAGCCGCCGACGGTGGCCATGCTGACCACGTTCGACACCGACGAGTACATCCTGACCGCGCTGCGCTCGGGAGCCGCGGGCTTCCTGCTCAAGGACACCGAGCCCGAACAACTCGCCCAGCTCGTCCGCACCCTGGCCGCGGGCGGGGTGGTGATGTCCCCGAAAGCCTCGCGGACGCTGCTGCGCGGCCATCCGGGGGCGGACGCGCCCGAGGTCGCGGAGGACGTGGCGCGCGTGAACCTGCTCACCGACCGCGAACGTGACGTCCTCGTCCTGATCGCGGAAGGACTGTCCAACGCCGACATCGGCACCCGCATCCATCTGAGCGCGGGCACCGTCAAGGACCACGTCAGCTCGATCCTGACCAAGCTCCGGGTCGCCGGCCGAGTCCAGGCGGCGCTCCTCGCGGAGCGGGCCGGACTGCTCGGCGTCGACGGCGCCGACACGGCCCGGGGCAACGCGGGATGAGTGCGGGTCGGGCACTGTGGCGGCGGGTGCCGTCCTGGGCCGTCGACGCGGGCCTCGTCGTGCTCGCCGCGCTCGACGCCTGGATCAACCTCGACGACGAGGCGACACCCCTCATGTGGGCCTGCGCCGCCCTCGGCAGCGCCGGACTGCTCCTGCGCAGGCGCTTTCCGCTCGCCGTCTTCCTGCTGACACTGCCCATGCTGCTGTTCATGGACGTGGGAGTCGCGCCGATCGCCGCGCTGTACACACTGGCCGCGCACACCCGCAACCGCCCGCTGCTGGCCGGCAGCGCCCTGCTGAACGCGGCGGCGACCACCCTCGCCTGGCCCCTGTCCGACACGTTTTCCGGCGACCCGTTTCCCGGCGACCGGACCTGGACGCTCATCGAGTTCGTCTACACGCTGGCCATGGCCTTCGCTCCGATCCTGTGCGGCCAGCTCGTGCAGGCCAGACGCGACGTGGCCCGCCAACTCGTCGAGGTCCAGGTGGCCCGCGAACACGAACGCGCCCTGTACGCCCAGTCCGTCCTCGCCCGCGAACGCGCCCAACTGGCCCGCGAGATGCACGACGTCGTCTCCCACCAGGTCAGCCTCATCGCCGTACAGGCCGGAGCCCTGCAGGTCGCCGCCAAGGACCCCGATGCCCGCGACGCCGCCCGCACCATCCGCACCCTGAGCGTGAACACCCTCGACGAACTCCGTCACATGGTCACCCTGCTGCGCGCCTCCGGCGGCAAGGAAACCGAACTCACCCCCCAGCCCACCCTCGCCGACCTCCAGCAGCTGATCGCCAACAGCGGCATCGAGACCACCCTGACCGGGGAGCTCCCGCCCGGCATCAGCACAACCGCCCAACGCACCGTCTACCGCACGGTCCAAGAAGCCCTGACGAACGTCCGCAAGCACGCCCCGGGCGCCCGCGCCGAGGTACGCCTGTGGCACGACACACAGCACTTCGGCGTCACCGTCACCAACACCGCCCCCACCCGCCCGACCGTCGCCCTGCCCAGCGCCCGGCACGGCCTGATCGGCCTGAGAGAACGCGCCGAACTGCTGGGCGGCACCCTCACCGCCGAACCCACCCCACAGGGCGGATACGAGATCGAACTACGGGCCTCCACCCGGCCCGCCTGAGCACAACCCGCCCGACACGGACCGGCGCTCCTTCGCGGAACGCGACTTGGCCCCGTACCTCTCGGCCAAGGCGCTGACGCTGGTCACGGCCCACGGACAGCAAAAAGGCCCGGGTCTCTGACCTGCACAGATGTCCTTCTTCAGGAGCGGTCGTGAGGGTGGGGTCGCGCCGTTGTTGACCGTGGTTGTCCGCTCTTACGGGCACGCTGTGGGCACGGATGCCACCAGCAGCCGGCCATGCGTTCGCGCGACGCCTGCGCCGACCGGACCGCATCGCCTCTGAGGCTGATCTGGAATGTCCGTCGCGACTGCACATGCCGGGAGCCGACACTCCGCCGTGGACCCGGGAATGTTGGTGACGTATTCTTCTACATACATCACCAACATTGAGAGGAGGTGTCGTATGTCTGTGACCCAGATCGACATCGACGACGACGCCCTGGAACGCGCCATGGCTCTGTCCAAGGTCAGGACCAAGAAGGAGGCCGTCAATCTCGCTCTGCACTTCTACGCCGAGCAGCAGGAGCGCGCGGCGCGCATCAGCCGTCACTTCGAGCGCGCGCGTGAGTGGGGTGCCGTCGAGGACGCCGAGCGTCTGCACAGGGCGGAGAAGCACAGCAGGTGATCTACTTGCTCGACACGTCCGGCCTGGTCCGGCTGCTCCGGGACCCAGAACTGCAATCGGCCTGGTATGACGCGATCGACGCCGGGGCCATCGCATCCTGTTACGTGCAGCGAGCCGAGTTCCTGTACAGCGCCCGGAACGGCCGTGAGTACGACGAGATCGCGGAGATGTTCACCGACCTTTGTCCCGATGCGGCGGTGCCGAAGAACGCGGGGCGTTGGATCAGCGCGGTGCAGCACCGTATGGCCCAGGCTGGGGCGCATCGCAGCGCCTCGGCGGTGGACCTCGTCATCGCCGCCACCGCCGCCCACCACGGCCTGGCTGTCCTCCACGACGATGCCGACTACCGTGCCATTGCCCGGCACGCATCCGACCTGCTCGAGCACAACGTCCACGACATCGCCTGAGGTGCTTTCCCCACTCCACTTGTTGACCGTGGTTGTCCCCTCTGAAGGGCACGCTATGGGCACGGCGCTCGACGACGGGCGGGTGCCGCGCTGAAGTGGCCCACTTTCCGCACGGGGTCGGTCCGTGCCGGTACCGACTGCGCGGAGCCGTTGCGTGTGCACATGGATGGCTGACCCCCGCCATACCTGGGAGCGACGCCGACTCCGCAGCCCGCCGACGGCTCGGCCGGCCGCTACTGACCTTGTTCAAGCAGCATGTCGACCATCGTCCGGCTCACACCACCGGTCTCGTCGGCGGCACCGGTGATCGGGACGGGATCGCGCTCCGGCATCAAGGTGTCCTCTGTCTGGCGGAAGTGGGACGGCTGTTCGGAAAGCCCAGGCGGCGCCTGCGCGTCAGCCCGGCAGCTGGTTCATCTTGCGGATCTGCTTGTCGAAGACCCCGGTGGGAGCGAGACGGCGCAGTACGCGTGCGCGCCCGGCCCGGGCGGCTTCGCCCTCGGCCGCTGCGCGGCCCGCCTGTGTGTCCCCGCACCTGCCGCCGGCCGCCCGCGCCGTCCTGGACCACCTTCGGGCCCGCATCCGCTGGGGTGTGCATCTGGCGTCCTTCACCACCGACCGCCCGCTGATGACCGACCCGGACCCCGACCACCCACCCTCCGAGGAAGCCCTCCTCGCCCGATCTCCCACGCCTCCGCGCTGTGCAAGCTCCTCCTGCCGACCAGCACGACTGGCACGCCCTCACCCACGACCTGCGCCGCTTCACCCCGTCCACGATCACCGACGGCGCCGAACTGACCGCCGAACTCAAGCAGATCGCCGAGACCGGCCCCGCCCGCCAGCGCGACCAACTCCGTGCGGACCGAGGCTGCCTCGCCGTACCCATCCGCCACCCCGCCACCGGCATCGTGGTCGCCGGCCTCGCCCTGTCCGGCCCACCGGCCCGAGTGGCCCAGCCGAACACCGAGCACGGCTGGCACCCCTACTGGCCTGAGCGGCGTCGGCGAGGGCGAGGGCCGGGGTGGTCTCGACGTCGGTGAAGCCCGCGGCCTCCAGACCCGCCGGTACTCGGTGAACGACAGCGCGCCGGCGATGCAGCCGGCGCAGTCACCGCGCGCGGCCCGCTGCCCCGGCGTGAAGGCGTCGTCCGCGACCATGTCCCGAACGGCCGCCGTTCGCACGGCAGTTCGTGAGGGTGACGACGCCGGCAGCCGCCAGGAGGCGCTCGCTGCTGGCCGGGCGCTGCTCGCCGTCGCTTCCGCATCCCGCCTGAAACAGGATCGACGGCCGGAGTACGTCCCGCCGACCTGTGCGCGGGGTTGTTTGCCCTGGTGGAGGGGGGTGCCGAACAACACTCGGGCGGCCAGCCTTGGTCATGCTGTCGGGCTGACGTCCCGCGACCACGGGATTTCGAGCACCGTCGCGGCGCCTACGGAGACGACCGCACAGCCCGCCCGGCAGCAGCCACCTGACCAACGGTCATCGAAGAAAGTCCTCCATGAAGAGCAACAGAAAACTGGTGCAGGCCTCCCTCTCCCTGATCGCCACGGGCCTGCTCGTCGGCGCGTCGGCCTTCACCGCGAACGCGGCATCGAATTCCGGGGCGTCGTTCCCGAAGCAGGATCCGGCGCAGTGCACGGCTTTCGGCAAGAAGGCCGACGCGCGGAAGGCGGCCGACACCGGCCAGGAGGTGATCGGGCTGTGGACCGACATCTTCGACATGCCCGAAGCCCAGAAGCTGTACGAGACCTACCTCACTCCTGGCCCGGTGACGCACGAGCGGACCAAGGTCGGCGGCAAGCAGGTCCTCGCCGACTTCCGGAACGCCGACGAGACGAAGAAGGCCGTCAGCGGGATCGTCGACAGCCTCAAGGGCAAGCTCGCCACCGACTCGCCCGTGGTCGGGCAGAACTACAGCCTCAAGCAGGCGGGCCTGGGAACGGATCTTCCGATCGCCTGGAGCGACCTGGAAACCACCCCGGGATTCGTCGCGGGCGGTCTCAGCGGCGTGGAACTCGCCGACGGGACCTTCGTACCGGACCAGCGGAAGATCACCGGGACGTACTCACTGGCCCGGACGACCGTGAACGGCAAGGCGAAGGTCACCCTCGACGTGCGCGGGCTGACCCTCACCGTGCGCGACGCGATCGACTTCTGCCCGGGCAACCTCGGCAGCGGCATGATCCGCGACGTGTCGCTGGGTATGAGCCGCCTGGAGCGGACTCCGTACCGGGACACGAAGACGTGCGACGCCGAGGCGAAGTGCTTCTACGCGAAGCCGGTGCTCTTCAAGGTCACCGTGCCGTTGAACAACGTCTCCGTCGATGTGACGGACGCGTTGTCGGGTAAGGCCGGTACCGGTGAGGCCGGTACCGGTACGACCCGGTGACCTGGTCCCCGTGAAGGACGGGGCACCGGAGATCCGGAGAGGCCCTTCCCCGCGCCGCTGGATCTCCGGTGCCCTCAGGACCTGCCTCCCTCAGTCCGAGCAGAGCTTGCGGTACGGCACGTCCGGGAGGTAAGTGCGCCACGCGTCCCGGGTGAGGTCCGCGCCGCCGACCCGCTCGCAGACCCGTGTCACGGCACGCTCGGTGTTCACGGTGTACCGCTGGAGCGGGACGTGGGCGCTCCCGGCGTAGAGGGTGTCGCTGTCACTGCTGAACGCGAGGGTGTCGATGCTCTCGCCGGCTGTGGTCAGGGGCCCGCCGAGGAACTGCTGGGTGGCGGTGTCCCAGAGCTGGAGGCTGCCCCCCGTACCGCCCACGGCCAGGGTGCGGCCGTCGGGGCTGAGGGCGAGGGCGCTGACCGCTTCCGGGAGGCCGTCGAGCGGGGCGGGGAAGACGTTCGGCAGGATGCCCGCACGGTGGCGGAGCGTGCCGTCCCACAGGGCCACGCGGCCCGTCAGATCGCCGGCCGCCAGACGGGAGCCGTCGGGGGCGAAGGCGAGGGCGCCGATCAGGTCGCCCTGGACCAGGTCGTGGGCGACGGCCGTGCCCGCACGAACGGTTCGGTCGTCGGTGACGAGGAGACGGCCGTCGGGGTGGACGGCCAGGTGGGAGCCGGCCCGGCCGGGCAGGACCGCGGTTCTGCGGTGACGGGCGACGTCCCATGCCTCGTCGCGCAGTTGGCCGATGCGCGGTGCGCGGGCGGCGTAGAGGGTACGGCCGCCAGGGCCCAGGGCGACTGCGACCGTGCCCGCGGCGGATGCCCGGATCGCCACGTCCAGGGTGGTGCGGGCGCGGTCGTGCGGCACGTCCCAGACCGTGAAGCGTTGTGACACGGACTTCACGAGGGGAGTGGAGACGCCGTAGACGAGCGCGGTGCTGTCGGGACCGAACGCCATCAGAGCCGCTCTGTCCTGCGGGACGAGCGGCGGCGTACGGTCCCCGGCGACCGGCGGCGGCGGGGCCGGCAGGGTCCGCAGGACGCGGCCGTCGCGGGTGTCGCGGAGCTGGAAACGGTAACGGGCGCCGTCGCCGGAGAGTTCGGCGGTGGCGAGCGTACGGCCGTCCGGGCTGAGCACCTCTACGGACAGGGGGTGGGCGCGCCAGGCGGAGGTGACCGCCGCGGTGAGGTCGAGGGAGTGGACGGTCCCGCCTTCGAGGTAGCGCAGGACGGGGCGGGCGGGGTCCCAGGCGAGGCCGCCGTACGTCAGTCGCCGGCTGTTCAGGGCGTACCGGAAGACCGGGGCGCCGGGCGCCGACAGTCGCCACACCTTGATCTCACGGCTGTCGGCGGTGGCGAGGAAGTCGCTGTCCTTGCTGAAGGCGGCGTACTGCACGCCCGGGTCGGCCAGATCGGCGACCCGGCGTCCGGAAGCGGTGTCCCAGACACGCACCTCCTTCGCGGACAGGGCCGCGAGCCGGGCACCGTCGAACACGAGGGTGTCGGGGGCGTCGTCACAGGCGCCGCGGGCTTCTTCCCAGGCACCGGGCAGAGCACGCCGACTGCCGGTGTCCCAGACCTGCGGGGTCCTTCCGGTGGGGCAGACGGCCACCAGCCGGTCGTCGGGACCGGGGGCCACCCTTCCCTGAGCGGCGCCCCGGGTCTCGAAGAGCACCCTGCCGTCCGTGGCGGAAAGCAGCCGTACGCGGGCGTCATCGATGCCGATCGCCAGGTAACTGCGGCCACTGGCCCCGAGTTCCACGATGGCGGACGCCACCTTCGGGGCGCCGGTCCAGCGGCCGTCGACCGTGTCCCAGAGGCGTACGCCGTCTCCCGCGTCGATGGCGACCAGCCGGGAGTCCGGACCGGCCCCCAGCACACTGCCCTCCGGCAGCCGCCCCGAGGCGGCAAGGCGGCCGGTGTCGACGTCCCACCTGCGCCAGGTACGACCGTCGACGCTGAGCAGGGTGCGGCCGGAGTCGGCGAGGAAACGCGTGGAACTCTCGCCCGGTGAGGGGTCGGTGAACATACCCGCCTCGGGCTGGGCGAGGGAGCCGAGCAGGGCACGGCGGGACTCGGGCAGCGGGGAGGTGCGCCAGGCGGCGACACCGAGGAGCATGGCGGTCCGTGGGTCGGTGGTGCGCAGGCCGTCGGCGACGGCGGCGACGCGGCGTGCCGCCGTGTCGGTGCGCTGCCGCTCATTGTCGCGGTGCTGCCGCCAGGCGGTCAGGCCGGCCACGAGCGCCACCGCCAGTACGGCGGACAGCGTGGTGAGCAGCAGCCGCGAGCGCCGCGCACTGCGGACGGCGGCCCGTTCCTCCGCCTCGCGGGCCTCCAGCGCGGCCCGCAGGAACGACCGCTCGGAGACGGTCAGCGAGTCGTCGTCCGCGAAGGACTCCTCCGCGCGGGCCAGGCGCGTGCCCCGGTACAGGTCGCCGGGGTCGCGGTCGTGCTCCAGCCAGGTGCGGGCGGCTTCGGTCAGACTCCGGTGGTGCCGCAGCCGTTCCCGGTCCTCGTCGAGCCAGCCCCGCAACCTGGGCCAGCCGGTGATCAGTGCCTCGTGCGCGAGGTGGACGCCGTCCTCGTCCAGGGTGAGCAGCCGGGCCTCCGTCAGCCGCGCCACCACGGCCGGCACCTCGGGGTCCGTGAAGCCGTCCAACTCGGCCCGGGTCAGGGGGCGCCGGGTGTCCGGGGTGCCCCGGCCGGGCTCGATCAGCCGCAGCAGCAGCTGCCGGGCGGTACGCCTGCGGCCGGGGGACAGCTGGGCGTACGCCTCCTCGGCGGTGGCCGCGATCGCGCCGCGTATCCCGCCGGCCGCCTCGTACGCGGAGAGGCTGAGCAGTCGCCCCTTGCGGCGTCGCCAGGTCTCCAGCAGCGCGTGCGAGAGCATCGGCAGGGCGCCGGGCTCGTCCAGCACCTCCTCGACGATCCGCGCGGTCAGTTCCCGTTCCACCTGGAGCCCGACCGCCTGCGCCGGCCTGACGACCACCTCGCGCAGTTCGTCCGCGCTCATCGGCCCGACCGGCAGTCCCACGCCGCGCAGGGAGTCCGCCAGGCCCCGGTGTTCGGTGCACCGGGCGTAGAAGTCGGCGCGTACGGCGATGAGCACCCGCAGCCTGCTGTCCGGCTCGCGGGAGGCGAGCAGCAGGTCGATGAACCGGTCCCGTTCGGCACGGTCCCGGCACAGGGTGAAGACCTCCTCGAACTGGTCCACCACCACCCAGCTCTCCGGCTCGCCCTCCGCCGGTGCCAGCAGGTGCCCGTACGTCGTCGCGGGCCTGGCCCCGGGAGTCAGGATCCGCAGCACCGCCGGGCGGTCGCGGCGCGCGATCTCCTCCTGGACACGGGGGATCAAACCGGCGCGCAGCAGCGACGACTTGCCGCTGCCGGACGCCCCGAACAACACCGCGAACCGGTGCCCGGACACCAGCTCGCACAATTCGTCGACCAACCGGTCCCGGCCGAAGAACAGCTCACGGTCGGCCGGCTCGAACCGGGCCAGCCCCAGGTACGGCGGCGAAGCGTCCCCCGCGCCGCGCACCGACACCCGCGCCGCCTCGTCCGCCGCCTTCCACCGCGGCTCCCACTCCGCCGGATCACCACCGCACGCCCGCACATACCCCTGGAGGACGGCCAGTGACGGCAGCCGCTCCCCTCCCGCCGCCTGGGACAGGGTTGTCACCGAAAAGCCCGCCACCCGGGCCATGCTCCGGTACGGCGGGCTGCCGGCGGCCCGGCGCAACTCGCGCAGCTCATGGGCGAGGCGCTGCACAGGACCGTCATCGGGATCCACCGGTCTTTCGGGACGCCCCACAGATCAGCTCATTCCCCACAGAGGACAACGCTCGGCAGCCACCCTACGACCCGGCGGCCGACACGGAATCGCCTGGTCGCCGAAGCCGCGGCCCCCTGCCACGAGACGCCCACCGCACCCCACAGACGCACCGGCGCTCAAGCCCAACCGGAGCGGGTGACGAGAATCGAACCCGCGCTCTCAGCTCGGGAAGCGACGGCGCTTGCGCGGCTATGACGG
The DNA here is from genome assembly GCF_021173675.1 of Streptomyces lincolnensis. Taxonomy (GTDB): domain Bacteria; phylum Actinomycetota; class Actinomycetes; order Streptomycetales; family Streptomycetaceae; genus Streptomyces; species Streptomyces lincolnensis_B. Next base: position 653,218 of record NZ_JAIHON010000006.1, read on the forward strand.
CAGCCGAGTGATGCCGTCGCGACTGCGCACATGGCGTCATTCGGATGCAGTGGCGCGCATCAAGCATCCTGCTGCGAGTCGAGGACTCCTTGGACCTCGATGCGCACGAGGGCGAGGGGCACGAGGGCGAGGGGCACGAGGGCGAGGGGCACGAGGGCGAGGGGCACGAGGGCGAGGGCCGCGCCCCGCGCCGTGCGGAGCGCCGGCGCATTCGCGCCGGAGGCCGCCGCCGTGAGGCACCCCTCCGGGCCGCCCACCGTCCCGACCGTCCCGCGCCCGCCGGCGCCCTCGCGCCCGGCCTCGACGACGGACGCCCCTGCACCGCCCGCTCAGGCCCCCGCCCCGAACGGTTCCGCGGCCACGAACGCCGCACCCACCCCGCCCGATCGCCCGTCCACCCCGTCGGCGTCGCCTTCCTCCGGACCCGCCGGCCCTCTCCCGCCGGCGGCCCCCGAGCCGTCGGGGCCGCCCGACGCGCCCGCGCCCAGCGACTCCGCCTCCCTCGCGGGGCGGCCGGCGGGGGAGGGCCGGGAGCGGCCCGGCCGACCGGCCGACCCCTCCGGCTCGCCGTCCTCCACGAGCCCGGTGGAGCCCGCTCGTACCAAAACGGCAACGGAGGCGGAGCCCGCCGAGGAGCCGGACGAGGGGGTCGACGTGGTACCCGAGACGGACGCCCCGGCCGTCGAGAGCTCGCCGGCCAAGCTGTCGGCGGCCGCTCACCGGACCGGCACCGAGGCCCCCCTCGACCTCTCCGACCGGCGGATTCCCGTGTTCACACTGGGCGTGGGGCCGGCTCTGGTGGGCCTCGGCATCGGCTTCCTCGGGGTGCGGACGCGCCGCCGCTGAGCGGCTCGCGACGGCCCGGGTCCCCCTTGAGTCGGACCTCCGGCGTCCGCCTCAGGACGCTTGTCCACGCGGACTTACTCGGTATACATACTCGGTATGTCCATCCGCCACGGGCTTCTCGCCCTTCTCGAACGCGGCCCGCGCTACGGCTCACAGCTCCGTACGGAGTTCGAGTCCCGCACCGGCTCCACCTGGCCGCTCAACGTGGGGCAGGTCTACACCACGCTCAGCCGGCTTGAACGCGACGGCATGGTCCTGCAGGACGGCGAGGACGAGGCCGGCCACCCGCTCTACGCGATCACCGACAGCGGTCGCGTCGAACTGCGCAGCTGGTTCGAGAACCCCGTCGACCGCACCAGCCCGGCCCGTGACGAGCTGGCCATCAAGCTGGCCATGGCTATCGAGGCGCCCGGGGTCGACATCCGTGACGTCATCCAGTCCCAGCGCCGGCACACCGTGAAGGCCATGCAGGACTACACCCGGCTGAAGGCGCAGGCCCTCACCGCCGTGGAGAAGAACGGGGCCCGGGAGCGGGACGACATCGCCTGGCTCCTCGTCCTGGAGCAGCTGATCTTCCAGATCGAGGCCGAGGCGCGCTGGCTCGACCACTGCGAGTCCCGGCTGATCCGCCTCTCGTCGACCACCCCGCCGGCGGGGCCGGAGCCGGCCTCGCCTGGGGCGGCGGCGGGAGCGGCGGGGACGGGGTCGCGGGCGGGGGCCGGGGCAGAGGAGGCCGCACGCCACCGCCTGTGACGTCCGCCCTGCACGACCGGCCCTGAGCGCCCGAACGACGGATCCACAGGGCCGACCGGGCCGACCGAGTCCACCGGATCCACCGGATCCACCTGACCCACCTGACCCACCGGATCCATCCGACCCACCGGATCCACCCGTACCACCGGATCCACTCGTACCACCTGAAGACTCCGAAGACCCGACCAGACCATACGTACGCACGGCGCCGCCAACGACCGTCCGCCGCACGACGTCCGGCCGTTCGCCGGCGTACGCCCGAGGGGGAACCATGTCCACACAGCAGCAGCCCGTGCTGCGTCTGCAGAACCTGACCCGCGTCCACGGCTCCGGCGCCACCGAGGTGCACGCCCTGCGCGGCATCGACCTCGACGTCCACCCCGGTGAATTCGTCGCCGTCATGGGCCCGTCGGGCTCCGGCAAGTCCACCCTGCTCACCATCGCCGGCGGCCTCGACACCCCCACCTCCGGGCAGGTCTTCGTCGAGGGCACCGACATCACCGCCCTCGGCATCAAGGGACTCGCCGCCCTGCGCCGCCGCAGCATCGGCTACGTCTTCCAGGACTACAACCTCATCCCGGCCCTCACCGCCGCCGAGAACGTGGCCCTGCCCCGCGAACTGGACGGCATATCGGCCCGCAAGGCCCGCACCGAGGCCCTCGCCGCCCTCGCCGAGATGGACCTCGGCCATCTCGCCGACCGGTTCCCCGACGAGATGTCCGGCGGTCAGCAGCAGCGCGTGGCCATCGCCCGCGCCCTCGTCGGCGACCGCCGACTCGTCCTCGCCGACGAGCCCACCGGCGCCCTCGACTCCGAGACAGGCGAGTCCGTGCTGGCCCTGCTGCGCTCCCGCTGCGACGCCGGAGCCGCCGGCATCATGGTCACCCACGAGCCGCGGTTCGCCGCCTGGGCCGACCGGGTCGTCTTCCTGCGGGACGGCGCCGTCGTCGACCAGACCCTACGCAGCGACGCCGACTCGCTCCTGACCGGCCGGGCGGCCCAGCGGTGACGACCTGGTTCCACTCCTGGCGGGCCGCGGTCCGCATCGCCCGCCGCGACGCCTGGCGCTCCAAGGGCCGCAGCTTCCTCGTCCTCGCCATGATCGCGCTGCCGATCCTGGGCGTGAGCGCCCTGGATCTGACCCTCCGCAGCGCCGAACTCACCCCCGCGCAGCGGATGGAGCGCACCCTGGGTGCCGCCGACGCCCGCTTCTCCGACGCCCGAACGGCCGGCGTGGCCATCCTGCAGGACCCCAAGGGCGAGCAGCACACCCCGGCCGGGGACTACGACTCGCCGGGCAAGTCCTGGCCCGACGGCCCGACCGATGTCACCAAGACCATCCCGGCCGGTTCGACGGTGCTGACCGACAGCAGCGGCAGCGCCAAGCTGACCACCAGGCACGGTCTGCTCCAGGCCGAGGTCCGTGAGCTTGCCGCCGCCGATCCCGTCGCCCGGGGCATCATGCGGCTGCAGGAGGGCCGCTTCCCCGAGAAGAACGACGAGATCGCCGCGACCACCCGGTTCCTGGAGAGCAGCGGGCTGTCCGTCGGCTCCACCCTCACCGCCCGCGGCTTCGACCGCACCTATGTGATCAGCGGCTCGTACGAGCTGCCCAGCGACCTCACGGCACAGCAGGTCAACGCCCTGCCGGGGGCCTTCCTCGCGCCGTACGCCAAGGCGGTCGAGAAGGCCGGACTGCCGAAGCCCGAGGACTCCACCACCTACCTGGTGAAGAAGTCCGGTGGTTTCACGTGGAACACGGTCCAGGCGATCAACGCCAAGGGCGTCCTGGTCACCTCGCGCGCCGTGGCCCTCGACCCGCCCGCCGACTCCGAGGTGCCGCTCTACCAGAAGGAAGGCTGGGCCAACTACGAGAGCAGCGGGGCCGCCGACGCCGCCGCGCTCGCCGCCGTGGGCACGGTCGTCGGCCTGGCGATGCTGGAGATCTGCCTGCTCGCCGGTCCCGCCTTCGCCGTCGGTGCCCGTCGTTCCCGCCGCCAGCTGGGCCTCGTCGGCGCCAACGGCGGTGCCCGCAGCCACATCCGGGCCATCATGCTGAGCGGCGGCCTCGTCATCGGCGCTGCGGCGGCCCTGGTCGGCACGGTCCTCGCCCTGATCCTGACCTTCGCCCTCCGGCCGCTCATCGAGGACTACATGGGGCAGCGGTTCGGCGGCTTCACCGTCAAGCCGCTGGAACTGCTCGCCATCGCCGCGCTCGCCGTCCTCACCGGCCTGCTCTCCGCGATCGTCCCGGCCGTCACCGCCTCCCGGCAGACCGTCCTGGCCTCCCTCACCGGCCGTCGCGGCGTGCGCCGCAGCAGCCGCGTGCTGCCGCTGATCGGCCTCGGTGCCGTCCTGCTCGGCGCGGCCATCGCCCTGTACGGCTCGGTCGTCTCCGACCAGTTCGTCCTGGTCGCGGGTGGCTCGGCCATCGCCGAGCTGGGTGTGGTCGCCATGACGCCCGCCCTGGTCGGCCTGTTCGGCCGGGCCAGCCGCTGGCTGCCCCTCTCGCCGCGCCTCGCCCTGCGGGACGCCGTCCGCAACCGGGGCCGTACGGCACCCGCTGTCGCCGCCGTCCTGGCTGCCGTCGCGGGCACCGTCGCCGTCTCGACGTACGCCGCGAGCAGCGACGCCCAGAGTCTGGCCGAGTACCGGGCCGGCCTGCCGCACGGGGCCGTCGCCGCGCTCGTCACCGAGGAGGGCGGCCGGGACGTCCCCGAGGTCCGCGACGCCGTGCAGCGGACGCTGCCCGTCGACGTCCGCGCCGATGTGTTCCGGATCGCCGTCGGCAAGCCCGGCTGCGCCCCGTACGGCGAGGGCGAGGGCTGTGGCCGCTTCGAGGTCGTCATCCCGCCGGCCAACGAGTGCCCGCTGTGGGTCAGCACCCCCGACGGCTCCGACCCCGCGGAGAAGTACACCAAGGAGCAGCGGCGCGCGCTCGCCAAGGACTGGCGCTGCCTCTCGCCCGACGGCAACGGCATCTACGTCGACGGCGGTCTCCTCATCGCCGACGCCCCGCTCCTGAAGGTCCTCGGCATCGACGACCCGGGCGCGGCCAAGGCCCTCGCCGACGGAAAGCTCCTCAGCTTCCACAAGCCCCAGGTCGACCGGAACGGCACCGTCGGTATCAAGCTGATCGCCGACCCGGAGGCCGCCGACCGCGCCGCCGAGCAGAACAAGCCGGTCCCGGGCGAGCTGAAGTCCTTCCCCGCCTACCAGGTGCCGGGCTCGCCCGACTCCTACGGGGTGCAGAGCGTGCTCAGCCCCGCCGCCGCCAAGGCCGCCGGACTGACCACCGTCCCCCTCGGCGCCTTCTTCAGCACCGACCGGTTGCCCAGCACCGAGGAGCGGCAGAAGCTCGACGCCGAGATCGCCAAGCTCGGCAGCGACGTAGAGCTGACCGTGGAGCGGGGCTGGGTCGAAGAGAACGGGCTCGTCCTGCTCGCGCTGACCGTCTTCGCCGGCCTGGTCACCATCGGTGCGGCCGGCATCGCCACCGGTCTCGCCCAGGCCGACGCCGAGGCCGATCTCAAGACGCTCGCCGCGGTCGGCGCCCCGCCCCGGGTGCGCCGCACGCTCAGTGGCTTCCAGTGCGGTGTGATCGCCGCGATGGGTGTGGTCCTCGGCTCGGCGGCCGGTGTCCTGCCCGCGGTCGGGCTGCGGCTCACCGAGGGGCGCCAGCAGATGCGCTCCTACCAGGAGGCTCTCGACAACGGCTGGGGCGGCGCCGGTGACGCCCCGCCGTACGTGCCGATCGTCGTCCCCTGGGAGACGCTCGCCGCCCTCCTGGTGGCCGTGCCCCTCGGCGCCGCCCTGCTGGCCGCGCTGGTGACCCGCTCGCGCGGGGCGCTGGCCCGCCGCGAAGCGCACTGAGCCTCGGTTGCCGGACCGTGTCCCCTGGACGAGGGTGATCCACCCTCGTCCAGGGGCACACCGTGTGGGAAAGCATGTGTGCGAGAGATCGTCATGCCGATGTGATAGGCGAACGACTGCTGAGCGCGACGACCGCGTGAGCAGCGGCACTGGCGCGCCCGGCAACTGCTGTTTCGCTTACGCGACTTGGTCGACCTTTGCGCACCTAACGAGCCAGACAACAACAAACCCCAGGCCACTGACCTGGGGTTTCTCTCTGGAGCGGGTGACGAGAATCGAACTCGCGCTCTCAGCTTGGGAAGCTGATGTTCTACCATTAAACTACACCCGCGTAAGACGCCGGTCGGAACCGGTGTCGGAACGCGGAATTACCTTACCTCATGTCGGGCCCCCGGTGCTGAAGCCGTGGGGCCCGAGGGTGTTTCGGGGGTGGGACGGGGCTGCGAGGGGCGGGAGTTGGGGCGTACGGTGGAGGCGTGGGAGAGGGTCCGGGCGGGACCGGAGTGCCGCCTGGAGGGTCGTCCCACCCATCCCGTAATGTGGCATTTGTCGTCAGGCGAGCAGCAGCCGGACGCGGCTCTTGGGGAAGGGACTCTTGGACTTGATGGAGCGCACCGTCGTCCGATGTGCCGATGGGCACGTGTTCAGTACCGCTTCGTTCCCGATGCAGCAGGCCGAGCGGCTCGGCCCCGGTCGGCTTGTTCGATGTCCACGGTGTGCCCGGCTCCGCAGTGTGGTGCCGGTGAGCCTGGAGAAGCGGTAGAAGCGGTAGAAGCCGTAGGAGTAGGTGAGCGCAGGCGCGCGGGTCCGTCCGATTGTGGTCGGTCCGCGCGCCTTGCGTATCCTCGGGGCGTGCTTCTCTCAGACAAGGACATCCGGGCCGAGATCGACGCCGGGCGGGTACGGATCGATCCCTACGACGAATCCATGGTGCAGCCGTCGAGCGTTGACGTACGGCTCGACCGGTACTTCCGGGTGTTCGAGAACCACCGGTACCCCCACATCGACCCCTCCATCGAGCAGGCGGATCTGACGCGGCTCGTCGAGCCGGAGGGGGACGAGCCGTTCATCCTCCACCCCGGGGAGTTCGTCCTCGCCTCGACCTACGAGGTCATCACGCTGCCCGACGATCTCGCCTCCCGACTGGAGGGCAAGTCCTCCCTGGGGCGGCTCGGGCTGGTCACCCACTCCACCGCCGGGTTCATCGACCCCGGCTTCAGCGGACACGTGACCCTCGAACTCTCCAACCTGGCCACGCTCCCCATCAAGCTCTGGCCGGGCATGAAGATCGGCCAGCTGTGCATGTTCCGGCTCAGCTCACCGGCCGAGTTCCCCTACGGCAGCGAGCGCTACGGCTCCCGCTACCAGGGCCAGCGCGGCCCCACCGCCTCCCGCTCCTTCCTCAACTTCCACCGGACCCAGGTGTGAGCGCCATGAGCGACGTACGGGAGAACCTGACCTACGAGGCGTTCGGCACCGCCGTCCGCGAACTCGCGCAGACCATCGCCGACGACGGCTACGAGCCCGACATCGTGCTCTCCATCGCCCGCGGGGGCGTCTTCGTCGCCGGCGGGCTCGCCTACGCCCTCGACTGCAAGAACATCCACCTGGTGAACGTCGAGTTCTACACCGGCGTCGGCACCACCCTCGACATGCCCGTCATGCTCGCGCCCGTCCCCAACGCCATCGACTTCTCCTCCAAGAAGGTCCTCATCACCGACGACGTCGCCGACACCGGCAAGACGCTCAAGCTGGTGCGCGACTTCTGCGTCGACACCGTCGCCGAGGTCCGTAGCGCCGTCATCTACGAGAAGTCCCAGTCCCTGGTGAAGTGCGAGTACGTCTGGAAGCGTACCGACGACTGGATCAACTTCCCCTGGAGTGTCCTGCCTCCCGTGCACAAGTCCGGTGAGGCGCCCAAGGAGAACAAGGAAGCGGTCTGATCGGTCTCGTCGGCCGTCACCGGTCGGCAGCGGTGATATTCCTGCCGTGAGTCGGGAACCTTCGGGCGTCCGGCCGCGTTCGTGTGTCTGACGGCGGACGAGCCGGGCTGTCGGCTCGCAGGGCCGGCCGCTGATGGCGTACGACGACTTGACCGGGGGGCAAGAGGCGTGCAGCGGCACTGGGTGCATCGCGCGCGTCCGGCCGCCGTCGTGCTCTCCGCGCTGCTCGCGGTCCTGACCTTCTTCCTGCCGATGTCGGCCAAGTCGGCGCCGGTGTCCCGCCCGTCCTCGACGGGTACGGCCACGGCGGCGCCCGCGACCGCGCAGGCATCCCCGGCCGTCGACGCGCAGCGGCCCGTCACCGGGGCGCACCCCGTGCTCGGCCGCGCCCACGCGGACGTCGTGCCGTACCCGGTCCACGGTTTCCTGGGCCCTGGTGCCGGGGATGTGGCCCCGCACCGCGCTGTCGGTGGGCCCGCCGTCGCCGTGGCGGGCGAGGTGCCGGGAGCGGGCCGGGGTGGCCAGGCGTACCGCCCGCGCGGGCCGCCGTCCCGATGGAGCACCGGCACCGAAGTCCGTATCGACGCCTGACCGTTCGCCTCCGCGCCCGGCGCAGACGTCGAATCCGTCTGCCTGCCCATCGTGGAGAACCCATGTCTCGTGAGCCTCTGTCTCATGCGCCCACGCCTCGCACGCCCACGCCTCGCGCGTCCATGTCCCGCGCGTCCAAGTCACAAGCCCCCAAGCCACAAGCACCCACATCTCGCGCGCCCATCTGGCGGGCGATCGTCGCCCTGGGTGTGATCGCCGCCTCGCTCTTCTTCGCCCTCACCCAGTCCCCCCGCCTCGGCCTCGACCTGCGCGGCGGTACCCAGATCGTCCTGGAGACCAGAGACTCACCCGTCGTCGAGGCCGATGCCGAATCGACCCAGCGGGCCCTGGAGGTGCTCCGCCAGCGGGTCGACGCGCTCGGGGTGTCCGAGCCGAGCCTGTACCGGTCCGGACAGCAGCGGATCTTCGTCGAGCTGCCCGGGGTGCAGGACCCGCGGGAGGCGGCCGAAGTCATCGGCCGTACCGCGCAGTTGACCGTCCACCCGGTGCGGGGCGTGACGGACACGCGGGACGGGAACAAGGGGGAGCCGGCCAAGGACGGCTCGCGCACCCTGGCCGACCCCGATCAGACGGGGGCGTACCTCGAACTCGGGCCCCCCGCCCTCACCGGCGACGGCGTCAAGGACGCCGAGGCGGTGCTCGACCAGCAGACGATGTCGGGCTGGACGGTCAACCTCGGCTTCCGCGGGCAGGCGGGCAAGGACTGGGCGCGGATCACCGGGGCGGCGGCCTGTGCCCCGCAGGGCGCCCCCGAGCGGCGCGTCGCGATCGTCCTGGACGGCAAGATCCTCTCGGCGCCCGGTGTCAACGCGGACGTGGCGTGCGAGGTCGGCATCTCCGGCGGCTCCACGCAGATCACCGGCGGCTTCGGCCGGGAAGAGGCCCGCGAGCTGGCCGCGCTCGTCAAGGGCGGTGCGCTGCCGGTGCCCGTGGAGGTCGTGGAGCAGCGCACCGTCGGCCCCACGCTCGGCGCCGACGCCATCGCCGCCAGCACCCAGGCCGCGATCATCGGGCTCGCCCTGACGGGGCTGTTCATCCTCGTCGTCTACCGGCTGCTCGGCGCCCTGGCCACCCTCGCGCTCGCGCTGTACGGACTGATCTCCTACGCCGCACTGGTCGCCCTGGGCGCGACTCTGACCCTGCCCGGACTCGCCGGTTTCGTGCTGGCGATCGGCATGGCGGTGGACGCCAACGTGCTGGTCTTCGAGCGGGCCCGCGAGGAGTATCTGGCGGCCCGCGTCCTGAAGTCGGCCTCGGGCCGGCTGGACACACCGCTGCGCACCGGCTTCGGCAAGGCCTTCAGCGCGGTCGTCGACTCGAACGTGACCACGCTGCTCGCGGCCGGGCTGCTCTTCTTCTTCGCGACCGGACCCGTCAAGGGCTTCGGCATCACGCTCTCCATCGGCGTCCTGGTCTCGATGATCTCGGCGCTGGTGATCACCCGGGTCCTCGCCGACTTCGCGATCCGGCGCCGTTTCGTGCGTGAGCGGCCCGGCCTGACCGGGATCGCCTCCACCGGCCGGGTGCGCACCTGGCTCGCGCGGCGCGACCCCCGCCCGGTGCGCCACCGGCGCCGTTGGCTCGGCGTCAGCGGGCTGCTGATCCTGGTCGCCGTCGCCGGAATCGGGCTGCGGGGCCTGGACCTCGGGGTGGAGTTCACCGGCGGGCGCCTGGTGGAGTACAGCACCAGCAGGCCCGTGGACATCGACGCGGCGCGCACGGCGGTCACGGACGCCGGATTCCCGCGCGCGGTGGTGCAGGAGTCGGGGGACGGGGACATCTCGGTCCGAACCGGTGAGCTGAGCAACGACCAGCAGCACACGATCAGAACGGCGCTGGCGGAGGAGGGCGGCGAGGTCACCGTCGAGCGGGACGAGCTGATCGGCCCGAGCCTCGGCGACGAGCTGCGCCGGAACGCGCTCATCGCGCTCGGCATCGCCGTCGCGGCCCAGCTGATCTACCTCAGCGTGCGGTTCCGGTGGACGTTCGCCGCCGCCGCGGTGGCGGCCATGGTGCACGACGTGCTGCTCGTGGTGGGCCTGTTCGCCTGGCTCGGCAAGCCCGTCGACAGCGTCTTCCTGGCGGCCCTGCTCACCGTCATCGGGTACTCCGTCAATGACACCGTCGTCGTCTTCGACCGGGTGCGCGAGGGGCGTCGCCGCGATCCGGCGGTGGATCTGGAGACCACCGCGAACAAGGCCGTCGTCCAGACGCTGCCGCGCACGGTCAACACCGGTATGGGCGCGCTGTTCATCCTGGCGGCCCTGGCCGTGCTCGGCGGTGACTCGCTCGCGGACTTCTCGGTGGCGCTGATCGCGGGCGTGGTGATCGGCATGGCGTCGACGGTGTTCACCGCCGTGCCGATCGCCGTGCAGCTGGAGGGCGGCCACCCGGCACCGCCGGTGCGCCCCAAGCGCAGCGGGAACAGGGGGGACAGCGGGGCCCGCGGTCCGCTGGAGCGACGCGACGGGGCGCGGGATTCGGGCGCCGTGGTCTGAGGACGCGCGGAGATTCGCCTCAGAGGCACGCGGAGATTCGCCTAAGAGACCCCGGAGACAGAGGGAGGGCCCCGGTGGTCACCGGGGCCCTCCCTCGTCGTAGGTGCGCGGAAACTCAGAACGTGCCCAGCTTCACGATCGACAGCAACGCGATCAGCTGGATCGCCGACGCGCCCAGCGCCTTCGGCCACGGCAGGTCGTGGGACTTGGAGACCATGAGGGTGAGCAGGGCGCCGGCCACCACCCAGGTGGCCCAGCCGAGGATCTGGACGAAGGGGGCGTCGCCGCCGAGGAACATGGCGAAGACGAGGCGGGGGGCGTCCGTGAGGGACATGATCAGCATGGAGAGGCCGACCGTGGGCTGCCAGGCGCCGTCGCCGCCGAGCTGGCGGGCCAGGCTGTGGGTGACCACGCCCAGGACGAAGGACGACAGCACCATCGCCACCGCGGTGACCAGGACGATCGGGACCGCGTTCGAGAGGGTCGCGTTGATCGCGTCCTCGCGGGCGCCGTCGAAGCCGAAGACCGCGAGCAGGCCGTAGAGGAAGGACACGACGAGGGCCGGGCCCCACATCGTGTAGTCCCGCATCTGGAGGAAGGTCTGGTTGGGGGACAGGAAGATGCCCCGCAGCAGTTGCTTCCAGTGCAGGCGCGGGCCGATCGGGCCGGCCGGGGCCGAGCCCGCCTGGTAGGTCGCGCCCTGGGTGTACGGGTCCTCGCCGACCGAGAACGCCTGCGTGTGGCCGGGGTTGTTGGCCGCGTACGGGTCGGGGCCGCCCTGGGGGGCGTGGTGTGCGGGGTCGTCGCCGAAGTACTCCGGCTCGCCGTGCCCGCCCTGAGCCGCGTGTCCGCCGTGTGCGCCGTAGCCGCCGGGCCCCGGGTGACCGCCGTTCGTCTGCGGCCACGGGCTGCCGCCGCCGCGGCCGTACGACGGCTGCTGTTGCGGGTACGGCTGAGGCGCCGCCGGCGGGTAGCCGTACGACGGTCCCTGGGGCGCCTGCTGTCCGTGCGGGGGTTGTTGCGGTCGCGCTTGCGGGGCGCGGTTGTCCCGGCCGCCGCGTCCGATCCTGAATCCAGCCACGTCTTCGAACGTACCTGGTCCCGGAGAATGACGTGCCGGGCCCGGTGGATCGGGCCCGGCTTTGCGGCCGAGCTGTGACATCCCCTAAGGGACATCCAAGAGAGCGGAGGGAGTCCGCTCAGGGGAATGCCGTAGGGGCCGCCGTCAGGGGACGCGCCACGCCGGGTCAGTCCGCGAAGTTCGCCCCGAAGAACGGCGATCCCGTCGTCGAGACGCCCGAGGTGCTCGGGGAGAGCGTGCGGGAGCCGGAGGTGGTGATCTTCGTGCCGTTGGAGGGCAGGTAGGTCACCGCGCCGTTGCCGGCGTTCTCGGCGGAGCCGACGAGGAGATCGGCGCGGCCGTCGCCGGTGACGTCGTCGAGCTTGACGTCGAGGCCGAACCAGTCCTCGTGCTCGTCGGCGCCGGGCACGCCCGCGGTGTTCTGCGCGAAGGACTGGATGCCGGAGGTGGTGTCCAGGCCGTTCGCGGTGCCGTAGAGGACGGCGACCGAGCCGGTGTCGGCGGCGCCGCCGAGGTCCTCTCCGGCCACGCCGACGACGAGGTCGAGGTAGGTGTCGCCGTTGACGTCACCGAGGTCGAGCTCGTAGCCGAACCAGTCGTCGGTCTCGGAGGAGCCGGGGACGTTGCCGGTCTCCTGGGTGATGCCGGTGACCGTGGCGGGGCCGCTCGCCGAGCCGTTGGTCACCCAGACCTTGCCGCCCTTGGCGGCGTCGGGCATCGTCTGGCCGTCCTCGGTGGTCGAGTTCCAGTACGCGCCGGTGACGATGTCGCCGTAGCCGTCGGCGTTGATGTCGCCGATCGCGGTGATCACGCCGGGCTTGAGGGTCTGGGACGAAGCCATGCTCAGGCCGCTCGCGGTGCCGGGGACGAACCAGTTGCGGTTCCAGCCGTTCTCGGTGACGGTCTCGTAGCCGTCGACGACGAGGTCGGTGCGGCGGTCGCCGTTGACGTCGCCGGCGGTCAGGTTGATCGGTCCGTCGCCGTTCGTGCCCGCGATCGGGGGCTTGATGGTGTAGCGGCCGCCCGCGGTGCCGGCGGTGGTGAAGCCGCCCTTGAAGACATGGATGGTGGCGCCGGTGCTGCCGACGGCCAGGTCGGCCCTGCCGTCGCCGTCGAAGTCGCCGGCGGCGATGGTGCTGCCCCAGAAGTCGTGCGAGGTGGGGGCCGGGTCGTTGACGGGGACGGCCTTGCCGGTGATGCCGGAGGCCGAGCCCCACAGGATGGCGACCGCGCCGGCGTCCACGTCCTTGCCGAGGTCCTCGCCGGCGGAGCTCACCGCGAGGTCGTCGTAGCCGTCGCCGTTGAAGTCTGCGTACGCCAGGTCGTTGGCGAAGTGGTCGCCGGCCTCGGCGTCGCCGGGGACGCCGGCGGTGTTCTGGCTGATCGTGTGGCGCTTGGCGGAGGACACGCCGGTGCTGGTGCCGTAGACGGCGACGAACTGGCCGGCGTCCTTCTTGCCCGCCACGTAGGCGGTCGACGCGTGGAAGGCCACGTCGCCCTTGCCGTCGCCGTTGAAGTCGGCCTGCGGGACCGTCGTGGAGTCCGCGGCGGTCGCGGTCACGGCCGAGAAGGTGAGCAGCCCGCCCGTCAGCGCGGCGGCGGTGGCCGTGGCGAGTGCGAGGCGGAGGTGGTGCTGGTGCATGCGGGTTCTCCTGCGGCATGCGGGGGATGCGTGGCGGGCATCCGGTGTCTGTGGGCGATCAGGAGACCCCTGTTGTTCAGTAAGGGTTGTACGTGAGTTCGGTAAACCTTTGATGCGGCTGTGATGAGGAGGAGTTCGTCCCGTGATGACGGCTGACGACGTGTTGTCCGTCCTGGCCCTGCTGCGACAGGCGGGGGCCGATGTCTGGATCGGTGGCGGCTGGGGGATCGACGCCCTGGTGGGGGAGCAGACCCGGGAGCATCGGGACCTGGACCTCGTGCACCGGCAGGAACAGGAGCCTGCTGTGGTGGCGGCTCTCGCCGGGGCGGGGTTCGTGGAGACACTGGAGTGGAGGCCGATTCGGTTCGTCGTGACGGCCGCGGACGGGCGGGAGATCGATCTGCACCCGCTGGTCTTCGCCGACGACGGCTCCGCGCTCCAGGTCTCGCCCGATCCGGAACGCCCCTTCGCCTACCCCGCCTCGTGTTTCGTGACCGGCACCATCGGTGGGACGACGGTTCCGTGTCTGTCCGCCGAGCAGCAGGTCCGCTTCCATCAGGGCTACGAGCCGTCCGAGCGCGACCGGCACGACATGGCCCAACTCCGCCGGGCGTTCGGGATCGCCACACACTTCTGAACGCCGACGCCCCCTGCCCGGGAAGGACAGGGGGCGTCTCAACGCGCTTACAGCGGCGGCTACTTCACCGGCTCCGGCTCCGGCGCACTCTCCGACTCCGCCGCGTCCTGCGGATCCACCGGCGTCTTCACCGACTCCAGCAGCAGCTGGGCCACGTCGACGACCTGGATGGACTCCTTGGCCTTGCCATCGTTCTTCTTGCCGTTGACCGAGTCGGTCAGCATGACCAGGCAGAACGGGCAGGCCGTGGAGACGATGTCGGGGTTCACCGACAGAGCCTCGTCCACACGCTCGTTGTTGATGCGCTTGCCGATCCGCTCCTCCATCCACATCCGCGCGCCACCGGCGCCGCAGCAGAAGCCGCGTTCCTTGTGGCGGTGCATCTCCTGCTGACGCAGGCCGGGGACGGCGGTCATGATCTCGCGCGGGGGCGTGTAGATCTTGTTGTGGCGGCCCAGGTAGCAGGGGTCGTGGTAGGTGATGATGCCCTCGACCGGGGTCACCGGGACCAGCTTGCCCTCGTCCACCAGGTGCTGGAGGAGCTGGGTGTGGTGGATGACCTCGTAGTCGCCGCCGAGCTGCGGGTACTCGTTGCCGAGGGTGTTCAGGCAGTGCGGGCAGGTGGCGACGATCTTCTTGGCCGACTTGGGCTTCGCCGACTCGGGGATCACCTTGCCCTCGTCGTCGGTCTCCTCGCCGAACGCCATGTTCAGTGCCATGACGTTCTCCATGCCGAGCTCCTGGAACAGGGGCTCGTTGCCCAGCCTCCGCGCCGAGTCACCCGTGCACTTCTCGTCGCCGCCCATGATGGCGAACTTGACGCCCGCCATGTGGAGGAGTTCCGCGAAGGCCTTGGTGGTCTTCTTCGCGCGGTCCTCCAGGGCGCCGGCGCAGCCGACCCAGTACAGGTACTCGACCTCGGAGAGGTCCTCGATGTCCTTGCCGACGACCGGGACCTCGAAGTCGACCTCCTTGAGCCACTCCAGGCGCTGCTTCTTCGCCAGGCCCCAGGGGTTGCCCTTCTTCTCCAGGTTCTTGAGCATCGTGCCCGCCTCGGACGGGAACGCGGACTCGATCATCACCTGGTAGCGGCGCATGTCGACGATGTGGTCGACGTGCTCGATGTCGACGGGGCACTGCTCGACGCAGGCGCCGCAGGTGGTGCAGGACCACAGGACGTCCGGGTCGATGACGCCGTTCTCCTCGGCGGTGCCGATCAGCGGGCGCTCGGCCTCCGCCAGAGCCGCGGCCGGGACACCGGCCAGCTGCTCCTCCGACGCCTTCTCCTCGCCCTCCATGGTCTTGCCGCCACCGGCCAGCAGATACGGCGCCTTGGCGTGCGCGTGGTCGCGCAGCGACATGATCAGGAGCTTGGGGGAGAGGGGCTTGCCGGTGTTCCAGGCCGGGCACTGCGACTGGCAGCGGCCGCACTCGGTGCAGGTGGAGAAGTCCAGCAGGCCCTTCCAGGAGAACTGCTCGACCTGGGAGACGCCGAAGACGTCGTCGTCACCGGGGTCGGTGAAGTCGATCGGCTTGCCGCCCGAGGTCATCGGCTGGAGTCCGCCGAGGGCCGTCTCACCGGTGGCGTTGCGCTTGAACCAGATGTTCGGGAAGGCCAGGAAACGGTGCCAGGCCACACCCATGTTGGTGTTCAGCGAGACCGTGATCATCCAGATCATGGTCGTGCCCAGCTTGATCATGGCGGTGAGGTAGATCAGGTTCTGCAGCGCGCCGACGCTCAGGCCCTTGAAGGCCAGGACCAGCGGGTACGAGGCGAAGTACGCGGCCTCGTAGTGCTCCACGTGGTGGATCGCGCCCTCCAGGCCGCGCAGCACGTAGATGGCGAGGCCGATGGTGAGGATGACGTACTCGACGAAGTACGCCTGACCCATCTTGGAGCCCGCGAAGCGGGACTTGCGGCCGGGTCGCGAGGGCAGGTTCAGCAGCCGGATGACCATCAGGACCGCGATGCCGACGGTCGTCATCGCCGCGATGAACTCGATGTACAGCTCGTACGGCAGGAAGCCGCCGATCACCGGGAGCGTCCAGTCGGCCTGGAAGAGCTGGCCGTAGGCGGTGATGATGGTCGGCGGCAGCGTCAGGAAGCCGATCGCCACGAACCAGTGGGCGAAGCCGACGATGCCCCACCGGTTCATCCGGGTGTGACCGAGGAACTCCCGCACCAGCGTCACGCTGCGCGCGTAGGGGTTGTCGGTGCGGGCGCCGGCGGGCAGCGGCTGGCCCAGTTTGAAGTACCGGACGAACTGGCCGATGGCGCGTGCCAGCAGCGCCACGCCGACCACGGTCAGTACCAGCGACACGATGATCGCGGCGAGTTGCATTTCGGGGCTCCTCGGGCCTGCGAGGGGTTTCGGGGGGACCCAACCTAGGATTCCCCGAGATTACTAAGCGGTAACTTATGCAGTCCGTCTGAGACTACCCCCATCCTCCGCCGCACTGTAGCCGGGTGCGGAGTGATCTGAATCGCTGAGGGTTACCTTAAAACCCGATCGTGTTATTCGTGTCGAATTGGTACAAACGGCGCTAGCTTAGGCCCGTGCTCTACGGGATCACCGCCGCCACCTCCGCCCTGTTCCTCGCCGCCGTCCTGGCGACCGCCCTGCGGTCGCTCGCGCTGCGCCTCGGCATCGTCGACCGACGGTGGCGACGGCCGCTGCCACTCTCCGGTGGCGTGGCCGTCGTGCTCGCCGTCGGCGCCGTCGCCGGGGTGGGGCAGTGGACCGGGACCGCCCGCCTCGGGGAGGGCGTCGGGCGGCTGCTGGCCGGCGCGGTGGCCGTCGCCGTCCTCGGGTTCGTCGCGGACGTACGGCGGGTCAAGATGCGCTTCCTCGTCGGCGGTACGGCCCTGGCGGCGGCCTGTGTGGTCCCGTACGCGGAGACCGGGCCGCTCGCGGGGTCGCTCGCCGTCGGCTGGATCGTCTTCGGCGCCCTCGGCTTCAAGGCGCTGGACCATGCCGACGGGCTTGCCGGGACCGTCGGGGTCGTCACCGCCTTCGGGGTGGGGATCTGCGCGGCGGCCGAGGTGATGGACGGGCTCGCCGTGCTCCTGAGCGTGCTCGCCGCCGCGCTGACCGGGTTCCTGATGTCCAACTGGCATCCCGCGCGCGTGGGGCTCGGGGCGGGCGGGGCGCTGTTCGGCGGGTTCCTGCTCGCGGCGGCGGCCGTGACGACCCAGGCCGGGCGGGGGGCCGGCTCCGGTGCGGGGGTGCTGTTCGCGCTGACGGCGGTCGTGGCCGCCGACGTCCTCCTCGTCGTCCTCGCCCGACGGCCCCTGCTGCGGGGCGGCCCCGACCATCTCGCGCACCGGCTCGGGCGCCTCGGGCTCACCGCGCGCGGGGCGACCGTCGTGCTGGGTGTCGGGGCGTCCTGCGGGGTACTCGTCGCCGTCCTCGTGCATCTGGGCCGGGTCGACGGATCCGGGGTGCTCTGGGTGGCGGCGGGAGCCCTGATCGTCGTACTCGCACTGCTCCGCAGCAAGCCGCACAACAGGCCCCACATCAAGCCCCACGTCAAGCCCCAGAGCTCTCGGCGATCCATGAATGCGCAGGTCAGGGCCCAGTTGCGTGTAAGGAACGGATAAGAGTTGAGTCTGCATGACTCAGGTCTGTTGACCCATCGGCGGCCGTCGTGCACACTTGAGTCTGTTCCACTCAAGTCAGCTGGAGGAAATCACCATGGCACGTGCGGTCGGCATCGACCTGGGCACGACTAACTCCGTCGTCAGCGTTCTGGAGGGCGGCGAGCCCACCGTCATCACCAACGCCGAGGGCGCCAGGACCACGCCGTCCGTCGTCGCCTTCGCCAAGAACGGCGAGGTGCTGGTCGGCGAGGTGGCCAAGCGCCAGGCGGTCACGAACGTGGACCGGACCATCCGCTCCGTCAAGCGCCACATGGGCACGGACTGGAAGATCGAGCTCGACGGGAAGCCCTTCAACCCGCAGCAGATCTCCGCGTTCATCCTCCAGAAGCTGAAGCGGGACGCCGAGGCCTACCTGGGCGAGAAGGTGACCGACGCGGTCATCACCGTTCCGGCGTACTTCAACGACTCCGAGCGCCAGGCGACCAAGGAGGCCGGCGAGATCGCCGGCCTGAACGTCCTGCGGATCGTCAACGAGCCCACCGCCGCCGCCCTGGCGTACGGCCTCGACAAGGACGACCAGACGATCCTCGTCTTCGACCTCGGTGGCGGCACCTTCGACGTGTCCCTGCTGGAGATCGGCGACGGCGTCGTCGAGGTGAAGGCCACCAACGGTGACAACCACCTCGGTGGTGACGACTGGGACCAGCGCGTCGTCGACTACCTGGTCCAGCAGTTCCAGTCCGGCCACGGCGTGGACCTGGGCAAGGACAAGATGGCCCTCCAGCGCCTGCGTGAGGCCGCCGAGAAGGCCAAGATCGAGCTGTCCTCCTCCACCGAGACCTCGATCAACCTGCCCTACATCACGGCGTCCGCCGAGGGCCCGCTGCACCTGGACGAGAAGCTCACCCGCGCCCAGTTCCAGCAGCTGACCGCGGACCTCCTGGAGCGCTGCAAGACGCCGTTCCACAACGTGATCAAGGACGCCGGGATCGCCCTCTCCGAGATCGACCACGTCGTTCTCGTCGGTGGCTCCACCCGTATGCCCGCCGTCGCCGAGCTCGTCAAGGAGCTGACCGGTGGCAACGAGGCCAACAAGGGCGTGAACCCGGACGAGGTCGTCGCCATCGGCGCCGCCCTCCAGGCCGGTGTCCTCAAGGGCGAGGTCAAGGACGTCCTGCTCCTCGACGTCACCCCGCTGTCCCTCGGTATCGAGACCAAGGGCGGCATCATGACCAAGCTCATCGAGCGGAACACGACGATCCCGACCAAGCGGTCCGAGATCTTCACCACCGCCGAGGACAACCAGCCCTCCGTGCAGATCCAGGTCTACCAGGGCGAGCGCGAGATCGCGGCGTACAACAAGAAGCTCGGGATGTTCGAGCTCACGGGCCTTCCGCCGGCCCCGCGCGGCGTCCCGCAGATCGAGGTCGCCTTCGACATCGACGCCAACGGCATCATGCACGTGACCGCGAAGGACCTGGGCACGGGCAAGGAGCAGAAGATGACCGTCACCGGCGGCTCCTCGCTGCCGAAGGACGAGGTCGACCGCATGCGCCAGGAGGCCGAGCAGTACGCGGAGGAGGACCACAAGCGCCGCGAGGCCGCCGAGACCCGCAACCAGGGCGAGCAGCTCGTCTACCAGACCGAGAAGTTCCTCAAGGACAACGAGGACAAGGTCCCCGGCGACATCAAGACCGAGGTCGAGGCCTCCGTCGAGGAGCTGAAGGCCGCGCTCAAGGGCGAGGACACCGCCGAGATCCGCACCGCCACCGAGAAGGTCGCCGCGGTCTCGCAGAAGCTCGGCCAGGCCATGTACGCCGACGCCCAGGGCGCGCAGGCCGCGGGCGGTGCCTCCGAGGGCGCCGCGGCCGGTGACACCAAGGCCGACGACGACGTCGTGGACGCCGAGATCGTGGACGACGAGCGCAAGGACGGTGCCGCGTGACGGAGGAGACCCCGGGCTTCGACGAGAAGCCCGACGTCCCCTCCGGCGCCACCCCCGACGACGCCGAGCCGCAGGCCGCCGCCCCCTCTTCGGAGGCGGGGGCGGCCCCGGCCGGGGACGCTAACGCTCAGATCGCCGGTCTGACGGCCCAGCTGGACCAGTCGCGCAAGGCGCTCGAAGAGCGCACCGCCGACCTCCAGCGGCTCCAGGCCGAGTTCCAGAACTACCGCCGCCGGGTCGAGCGGGACCGGATCACGGTCAAGGAGATCGCCATCGCGAACCTCCTCACCGAGCTCCTGCCCGTGCTCGACGACATCGGCCGCGCGCGGGAACACGGCGAACTGCTCGGCGGCTTCAAGTCCGTCGCGGAGTCGTTGGAGACCGTGGCCGCGAAGATGGGACTCCAGCAGTTCGGCAAGGAGGGCGAGCCCTTCGACCCGACCATCCACGAGGCCCTGATGCACAGCTACGCGCCCGACGTCACCGAGACGACGTGCGTGGCGATTCTCCAGCCCGGGTATCGCTTCGGCGAGCGCACCATCCGCCCCGCGCGGGTGGCGGTGGCCGAACCCCAGCCGGGGGCGCAGACGGTCAAGGCCGAGGGGTCCGACGAGGCCCCGGCGGCCGGCGACGACAAGGAGAGCGGTGGCCCGGACGAGGGCTGAGCGTGAACCGAACGCTGTACCGCTGAGAGAGGAGGGACGTCGAGGATGAGCACCAAGGACTTCATCGAGAAGGACTACTACAAGGTCCTCGGCGTTCCCAAGGACGCCACCGAGGCCGAGATCAAGAAGGCGTACCGGAAACTCGCCCGCGAGTACCACCCGGACGCCAACAAGGGCAACGCCAAGGCCGAGGAGCGCTTCAAGGAGATCTCCGAGGCGAACGACATCCTCGGCGACCCCAAGAAGCGCAAGGAGTACGACGAGGCGCGCGCCCTGTTCGGAAGCGGTGGCTTCCGTCCCGGGCCCGGCGCGAGCGGCGGTTCCTTCAACTTCGACCTGGGCGACCTCTTCGGAGGCGCCCCCCAGGGCGGTCAGGCCGGCGGCGGCTTCGGCGGCGGTCTCGGTGACGTCTTCGGGGGCCTGTTCAACCGGGGCGGCACGGGCACGACCCGTACCCAGCCCCGTCGCGGCCAGGACATCGACACCGAGGTCAACCTCAGCTTCACCGAGGCGATCGAGGGGGCGACGGTCCCGCTGCGGATGTCCTCGCAGCAGCCCTGCAAGGCCTGCTCCGGCACCGGCGACAAGAACGGCAACCCGCGGGTCTGCCCGACCTGCGTCGGCACCGGCCAGGTGGCCAGGGGCTCGGGCGGCGGATTCTCGCTCACCGACCCCTGCCCCGACTGCAAGGGCCGCGGCCTGATCGCCGAGGAGGCCTGCGAGGTCTGCCACGGCAGCGGACGCGCCAAGTCGTCGCGGACCATGCAGGTCCGCATCCCCGCCGGGGTCAACGACGGCCAGCGCATCCGGCTGCGCGGCAAGGGGGCGCCGGGCGAGCGCGGCGGCCCGGCCGGCGACCTGTACGTCACCGTGCATGTCGACGCCCACCCGGTCTTCGGCCGCAAGGACGACAACCTCACGGTGACCGTCCCGGTGACCTTCAGCGAGGCGGCCCTCGGCGGCGAGGTGCGGGTCCCGACCCTCGGCGGCCCCTCGGTCACGCTGAAGCTGCCGCCGGGCACGCCCAACGGCCGCACCATGCGCGCCCGTGGCAAGGGCGCGGTCCGCAAGGACGGCACCCGCGGCGACCTCCTGGTCACCGTCGAGGTGAGTGTTCCGGCGGACCTGACGGGGAAGGCTCGTGACGCACTTGAGGCGTATCGCGAGGCGACCGCGGGCGAGGACCCGCGGGCGGAGCTGTTCCAGGCCGCGAAGGGAGCATGAGGCAGATGGACGGTCGTCGACGCAACCCGTATGAACTGACCGAGGAGACTCCGGTCTACGTCATCTCGGTGGCTGCCCAGCTCTCCGGCCTGCACCCGCAGACCCTGCGCCAGTACGACCGTCTGGGCCTGGTCTCCCCCGACCGCACGGCAGGCCGGGGCCGCCGCTACTCGGCCCGTGACATCGAACTGCTGCGTACCGTCCAGCAGTTGTCGCAGGACGAGGGCATCAACCTGGCCGGCATCAAGCGCATCATCGAGCTGGAGAACCAGGTCGCCGCGCTCCAGCAGCGCGTCGCCGAACTCCAGTCGGCACTCGACGGCGCCGCGGCGGCCATGCAGCAACGCGAGGCCGCGGTCCACGCCTCCTACCGCCGCGACCTGGTCCCGTACCAGGAGGTCCAGCAGACCAGCGCGTTGGTGGTGTGGCGGCCGAAGAAGGCCAAGGACTAGCAGCCAGGCACGAGGAAGGGGCCCGGAGGAGACTCCGGGCCCCTTCGTGCGTGTCAGCGCCCGACGTAGAAGTCCAGCGACGAACTCTGCTCGCCCACACGCCCGTAGGCGTCCACGGAGTACACCGTGGCCGTGCACGGACCGTTGTAGGGCGCCGTCCAGGAGATCTCTCCTGTCGTGGACAGCCGGTCGCCGCTGAAGCCGCAGGCGCCGCTGATCTCCCAGGAGTAGCCCTTCAGCACCCGACCCTCGTCACCCGTGCCGGGCGCGGCCGTCACCTGGGTGGGGGTCTGCGCGAGAACTCCCGAGGGGATCCCCGGGTGCACCAGCGTCAGCTTGGGCGCGGCGGGGCCGGTCGCGGTGGCCGGGGTGAGCCGGTCGACGACGGCCCCGGCGGACGGCACGGAGTCGGTGTTCTGGGCGTCCACGGCGGCGACGTAGTAGTACGCCTTGCCCTTCGGGGCGGAGGTGTCCTCGTACGCCGTGCCGGAGGCGGTGCCCAGGAGGCTCCAGGCGCCGTTGGCGTCGATCCGCCGGTAGACCCGGTACCCGGAGGCGTCACTTTCGGACGGGGTCCAGGTCAGCCGGGTGGAGGCGTCCGAGGGCGTGCCCTGGAGCGCGGTGGGCGCGGGCACGGCGGATGCCACGGGACGGGTGACCAACGCAGGGTCGGAGAGCGGGGCGATGTTCCCGGCGGCGTCGACGGCCACCACCGCGTAGTCGTAGAGCACCCCCGCCGGTGCCACCGGGTCCGTCCACGACGTACCGAAGACGGTGTCCGGACCGTCCATGTCCGAATTCCCGGGTGTCGCGCCCCACACCTCGTAGTGGTGGACGTCGTTCGACCAAGGTGCCTTCCACGAGAGGGAGTTGCCCGCGGTCGTGCCCAGCGCCGACACCGTCTCGACCCGAGCCGGAGCCGTCCGGTCGACCGTGCCCACCGCCAGATCGGCAGTGCCCGACGAGGAGTTGCCCGCCTTGTCGTAGGCACGGACCTCGTAGTAATACGTGTCGCCGGTCACCGGCAGGGTCGCGTCGGTGTACGTGGTGGAGGTGGTCGTGGCGAGTGGTGTGGCGCTGAAGGAGGCTCCCTTCAGGCGGCGGTACACCCGGTACCCGGCGAGGTCCATCTCCTTGTTCTTGGACCAGGTGAGCTTGGCCTTGCCGGTGGCGGTGTCGTAGGAGACCGAAGCGCCCGTGGGCGCGAGGGGCTTGACCTTGTCGACCGTTGCCGAAGTGCGGGGTGTGTAGCCGAACTTGAGGCGTGCGCTGCCGGTCCAGTTGACGTAGTCGACGCGGAGGGTGTGCTTGCCCGAGGGGATGGTGACGTTGACCGTCTTGGAGACCGTGGTGGAGGTGTTCTTCCACAGGTCGATCTTGCGGACGCCGTCGAGGTAGACGCGGATGCCGTCGAGTCCGGAGGCGGAGAGCGAGAACGGCCCGCCGGAGCCGAAGTCGCGGGTGACGGCGTAGCGGACGCCGAAGTTGTCCTTCGGCAGGCCGGAGACGGGTGCGCCCGTCCAGGTCTGGTCGATGGCGTTGTCGCAGTCGGTCTTCTTGGGCGTACCCGAGAAGGTGGTGTTGGCGAAGAACTGCCGCTTGTAGACGGGGGACGTGCAGGTCGTCGCGGCGGACGCGGGTGCCGTGACGGCGGTGAGGAGGCCGGCCGCGGTGGCGAGTACGACGGCGGTGGCGGGGACGGTGGTACGCACGGGCTCAGGCTCCGCTCGGCAGGGACACGCTGGAGTCCACGTTGCTGAAGGTCTCCGAGCCGTCGGGCGCGACGACGGAGAGCGTGTAGTAGACGGTCGTGCCGGTGGGGATGGTGGTGTCGGTGTAGTTGGTGGCGGTCGGCGCCAGCGGGACGTCCGTCACCTTGACGTAGGTGCTCGTCGCGCGGTCCCAGCGGTGGACGTTGATGCCGGCGGCCTCCGTGGCCACCGAGTCGGCGCACTCGATGTACATGCCGCCGTGGTCGCCGTAGGTCGTGTAGGTGATCAGGGTGCAGGGCGCCGTCTTCTCGGGGACGGTCGTCGGCCTGAGGTCCTGCTCGGTGACGGTGACCTTGGAGATGGAGCCGCTCCAGTCGTCGATGTCCACCTCGTCCTCGTACGTGAGGGAGTTGCCGTACTTGTCGACGGCCACGACCATGTACGTCCTCGTCTCGCCGTCCGCCACGGACGGGCCCACGACGAACTCGGAGGTGCCCGCGGCGACCGTGCCGAGGTACTCCGGCTCGCAGCAGGACAGGTCCTCGTAGACCCAGTACTTCTCCAGGTCCGCCGCCGTGCTGTCGTCCCAGTCCAGCTGGACGCCGTACTCCAGCGGCTGGGCGGTCAGGTTCGCCACGGGAGGGGGCGGGATCTCGTCGCCGGGGCGGGTGACGGTGAGCTCGGCGGAACCGGTGGACCAGCGGCCGGCCGTGTTCTTCCGGGTCATCACGTACTTGTACGTGGCGCCCTGGTCGCCGTCGTAGTCGGTGCAGCTGCGGACCGTGTTGCCGGACGCGTCCGTGCCGACCTTGCGGCTGCGGCAGTCGGTGAGGTTGTCGTAGGTGAGGGCGACCGGCGAGGTCTTCGAGCGGTAGACCTCGTAGTCGGCGGTGTCGCCGCCGGCCGGCTCGGTCCAGGTGAACACCGCGCCCCAGCCGGGCGTCGTCGCGGTCACGTTCTGCGGCGGGGCGATGGTCCGGGCGGTCCGCACGACGTTGGAGGTCGCCGTGTTCCCGGCCGCGTCGATCGCGAAGACCTTGTAGTCGTAGGCGCGGCCGTAGGAGGCCGAGGTGTCCGAGTACGTGGCCGTCGTGGTCGTGCCGAGCACGCTGTACGACGTCGCCGAGTCCGACTTGCGCAGCACCCGGTAGGAGGCCGCGTCCGCCGACGCCGTCCACGACAGGTCGTTGGAGGCCTCCCCGCTCGTCGCACTCAGCACGGGTGCGGCGGGCGCGGTGTAGTCCGCCGTCGGGGACGGGCCCTGGTCGGCGGTCCCCGACGACTCGTTGCCCGCCTTGTCGTAGGCCCGGATCTCGTAGTAGTACTTCTGTCCCGTCTGCGGCGGCACATCGGTGAACGTCACATTGGTGGTCGTGCCCACCCGCGTCCACGTGGACGTGCCCTGCACCCGCCGGTAGACCCGGTACCCGGCGAGGTCCATCTCCTTGTTCCGCGCCCAGTCGAGCACGGCGCTCACGCCCTCCTCCATACCGGGGAAGTAGTCCCACGCCATACCCGTCGGGGTGAGGGGCTTGACCTTGTCGACGGTGGCGGAGGTGCGGGGTGTGTAGCCGAACTTGAGGCGTGCGCTGCCGGTCCAGTTGACGTAGTCGACGCGGAGGGTGTGCTTGCCCGAGGGGATGGTGACGTTGACCGTCTTGGAGACCGTGGTGGAGGTGTTCTTCCAGAGGTCGATCTTGCGGACGCCGTCGAGGTAGACGCGGATGCCGTCGAGACCGGAGGCGGCGAGCGTGAACGGCCCGCCGGAGCCGAAGTCCCTCGTCACGGCGTAGCGGACGCCGAAGTTGTCCTTCGGCAGCCCTGTGGCGGGCGCGCCCGTCCAGGTCTGGTCGATGGCGTTGTCGCAGTCGGTCTTCTTGGGCGTACCGGAGAAGGTGGTGTTCGCGAAGAACTGCCGCTTGTAGACCGGCGAGGTGCAGGTCGTCGCGGCGGCCGCGGGCAGGGCGGTGAGCAGGGTGCCCGCGGTGGTGAGCACGACGGCGGCGGCAACCGCGCCGGTCGTGCGTCTGGCTGGGTTCATGGATCCTCGGTCGTGATCGTCGTTAGGCCGGGGAAGGGGTGGCGACGATCACGACTCGCGGAGTGGGCCGTGGGTTGTACGGGGCTGCCCGTGACCTGGGGACTGTTATACGTCCTTGACCTGCTGCAGGAGCGCGGCGAGGCCTTCGGGGGCGGCGGCCAGGATGACGTCCGGGGTGTCGCTCTCGCGGAGGCGGATCGTTCCGTCGGGGGCGGTGGCGATGTAGAGGCAGTTGCCTTCGGGGCCGCCGCTGTACGACGACTTCTGCCAGTGCAGTTCGGGCATCGGGGCCTCCTCAGAGGGTGTAGAGCACATGCTGGACGAGGGCCAGCGAGTCCTTCACCGAGTGTGTTTCAGGGGCCAACGATACGTCGATGGGTGCGAGGGCCTTTTCCGCGATGCGGTCGAACAGGCAGTCGTACTCCTTGAGCTGGCTCGGCAGTGTCAAGTAGTGGGATCCCAGGAGGTGTTCGACCACTACGGTGCCCAGTCGCGGGTTGGCCGGAACGATGTGCGCGAAGTTGCCGGTGAGGGCGGCGTCGGCCTGAGCGGTGAATGGATAGACCTGGATGGTCACGTTCGGCAGGCGGGCCAGTTCGATCAGGTGCAGCAGTTGCTCCCGGACGACCTCAGTGTCGCCGAACCGCATGTGCAGCGCGGACTCGTGGATGATGGCGTGTACCGACGGCGGGGTCTGCCGGGTGAGGATGTGCTGCCGTTCCATGCGGAACCTCAAGCCCGCATCGATGTTCGCGAAGCCAAGGTCGGGGCTGGTGAAGATGGCTCGCGTGTAGTCGGCGGTCTGGAACAGGCCGGGGATGAACAGGGGCTCGTGCGTCCGGATGGCCACGGCTTCCGATTCGAGCTCGGCCAGATTCAGAGGGTCGGGCCCCATGTGCTTCCTGTACGCACGCCACCAGCCTCTACCGGTGGACTCGGACATGGAGACCAGTGCCTCGATGTAGGGCTCCTCCGTGCAACCGTAAGCCCGGCAGAGGTCGAGTAGCCGCTCGGTGAGGATCGAGGTCCGGCCGGCCTCGATGTGGCCCAACTGGCCGCGCGTCATGTTGATCCGCTCGGCGGCCTCGCTGGTGGTCAACCCAGCCTGTTCGCGCAGTTGTTTGAGTTCGAGGCCGAGTCGCCGCTGCCGTTCACTGATGCTGGTGCGCAGTCCCACGGGTTCTCCTTGGTGATCGGCCCAAAGTCTGCCGTGTCCGACGGAGTTAGTCCATCGACTGAAGTGAATAGGTTGCTCGCGAGAAACCTTTATCGCTACCTTGAGTGTGGTTCCGGTGACATACCGAAACCGCCCAACCTCCCCTGCCCATAAGCCGACAGAGCACCCGCGCACCCGCGTACGGGCGACGCCATCGCCGGGCAGCAGGAACCCCCACTCGACAGGAGCCGACACCCGTGGACCCAGCCCGCCGCGCCCCGCACCGCCCCACCCAACTCACCCACGAATACAGCCTCTTCGCCCCCGCCGACGCCACCGCTCCCCGCCTCTGCCGGGACTTCGTCCGTGCCGTTCTGTTCACCCACGACCGGGAACACCTCGTCATGCCCGCCGCCCTGTGCACCTCGGAACTGGTCACCAACGTCCACCTGCACACCAAGGGCACCGCCATGCTCCGTATCCGGCTCACCCCGGCCCGCTTCCGGGTCAGCGTCTTCGACGAGAGCCCCGACCCGCCGGTCGTCGCGTATCCGGCGCGCGGGGTGGCCGCCTGTTGGGGGAGGGGGCTCGCGTTGGTCGAGGAGATGGCGGACGGGTGGGGTGTCGCCGACGAGAGGGCGGGGCGGTTCGCCAAGGGGGTGTGGTTCGAGCTGGGCGGCGGGGGCGGACGCGGTGGACCGTTCCGGCTTCGTCCGAACGGCTGAACCAGGGGTATCTCACCTGGTCAGCCCTATTGCCGTACCTACCGTGATCGCGTCGCTTGTGCCCCGAGGGACGCCAAGCCCACACTTGAGGAGGTGATGCCGCCATGACCGCTCTTGCGCACGAGAGGCCTGAGACCATGACTGAGTTCAGGACCGAGCCCGTCTTCGAGAACGGACCTGGCCTCGACGAGGTCGTGTGGCAGGCATGGAAGGCCATGGAACTCCCCGAGGGCTACCGCGCTGAGATCATCGAGGGAGCCATCGAGGTGTCGCCCACCGGTCGCTACTCACACAGCCAGGCCATCTTCCTGTTGAAGGAGGCGCTGGGGGACTTCCTGAAGGGTTCGGACTTCGCTGCCCGGCAGGACACGAACGTCATTCACGAGGGCTCCGCGTGGATCCCCGATCTGCTCGTCGTCGCGAGGGACCCTGAGCGTTACGTGACCGATGACGGGCTCGGTCTCACCGCCGCCGCAGTTCGGATCGCCTTCGAGGTCACCTCCCCCGGCAAGCGCGGTCTGGACCGGGACCGGAGCCAGAAGCGCCGCGAATACGCCCGTGCCGGCATCCCGATGTACGTCCTCATCGACGACTACGACGACCAGGGCGCCGTCACCCTCTTCGCCGGGCCGCAGCCCGAGAAGGCCGACTGGGAGGACATCCACCGCGTGCCCTACGGCACCGATGTCACCATCCCCAAAGGCCCCGCCAAGGGCTTCGTGATCGGTGAGGGGATCACGGGCCCGAAGCGGGGCTGAGGCTCTACGAGGAGGTTCCCGGCGGTCGGGTCAGGAGGTCGGTGCGGTGACCGCCCAGCCTCCGGCGGGCAGGGATTCCGTGCCGTCCGCGGACACGGCCGTCACCCAGTAGTACGAGGTCGTGCCGTGCTTCACGCCGGTGTCCTCGAACTCGTCGACTCCGTCGCCCGCTGTGAGGATCTTCTCGTAGCTGTCGGTGACGGGGTTCCAGCGGTAGACGCGGAAGCCGCCCGCGGTCTCGGGGGTGCCTTCGAGGAGCCCCTGCCAGAACAGCCTGTTCCCCTCCTCGGCCCCTAGTGCGCGGTCCACCGTGAGGTGCAGCGGCGACCCTTCCGGCGTCGGCACGCTCGGCGTCATGTCGAGTTCGGTCGAGGTGACGATGTTCGGCGAACGGGTCCACTTGTAGTGGGAGTTCCAGGAACTGTCGACGGCGTCGACGAAGAGGCAGCGCTCCTCGCCGTCCGGCAAGGTGGTGTAGTCGTACGACGTGGTCTCGGCGTCCAGCCACTCCACCTCGTGGACGGAGCAGACCTGCTCCTCCTCGTCGCCGACGAGCTCACCCGCGTAGACCACGTACCGGAACAGGTCGGGCGCCGGGTTCGCGTCCCAGTTCAGCGCGAAGCCGTACTCGGTCGGCGTGGCCGTCAGGCCGGTGACGGCAGGCGGCGGGGTCTCGTCCCGACGGGCGCCCTTGACGATGACGGACCGCGCCGACTCGTTGCCCGCCGCGTCCAGCGCGGTCACCCGGTAGTAGTAGCTGGTACGCACCTGGGCCGTGGCGTCCCGGTAGGAGGGCTGGTCCGTGGTGCCGACACGGCTGTACGTGCCGTTCTCGGTCGCCGCCCGGTACACGCGGTACGAGGCCGCCCCTTCCACCGGGCTCCAGCCGATCCGCAGCCCACCCGTCTCGGAGGCGTCGGTGATGTCCAGGCCGGCCGGGGTAGCGGGTGCGGTCCGGTCCACCGTGGTCACACCCAGATCGGCTGTGCCCGACGAGGAGTTGCCCGCCTTGTCGTGGGCGCGGACCTCGTAGTAGTACGCGGCGCCGGTCACCGGCAGGGTCGCGTCCGTGTACGACGTCCCCGTCGTCGTCACGAGCGGCGTGGCGCCGAATGTCGTCCCCTTCAGGCGGCGGTACAGCCGGTACCCGGCGAGGTCCATCTCCTTGTTCTTCGCCCAGGTGAGCTTCGCCTTGCCGGTCGCGGTGTCGTACGAGACCGAAGCACTCGTGGGGGTGAGAGGCTTTACCGCGTCGACCGTTGCCGAAGTCCTGGGCGTGTAGCCGAACTTGACCCTCGCGCTGCCGGTCCAGTTCACGTAGTCGACGCGGACGGTGTGCTTGCCCGACGGGATCGTGACGTTGACCGTCTTCGAGACCGTCGTCGAGACGTTTTTCCACAGGTCGATCTTGCGGACGCCGTCGACGTAGACGCGGATGCCGTCCAGGCCGGAGGCCGCCAGCGCGAACGGCCCGCCGGAGCCGAAGTCCCTCGTCACGGCGTACCGGACGCCGAAGTTGTCCTTCGGCAGGCCCGTGGCGGGGGATCCGGTCCAGGTCTGGTCGATCGCGTTGTCGCAGTCGGTCTTCTTCGGGGTGCCGGAGAAGCTCGTGTTCGCGAAGAACTGCCGTTTGTAGACCGGCGAGGTGCAGGTCGTCGCGGCGGACGCGGGCAATGCGGTGAGGAGGGTGCCCGCGGTGGTGAGTACGACGGCGGCGGCGACCGCGGTGGTCGTACGTCTTGCCGGGTTCAATGCGGTCCTTCGGTTCAGGTTCAGGTTCAGGTTCAGGTGCAAGTTCAGGTTCGGGTTCAGGCGGGTGGGACGACGACCGGGGCCAGGCCGGAGAAGGACTCCGTGCCGTCGGCGGCGACGACCGAGAGGACGTAGTGGCTGGTGGTCGCGGACGGGGTCGCCGGGTCGGTCCAGGTGCGGGTGTCGGCGGCCAGGGGGACGTCGGTGAGGCGGACGTACTGGTCGCTCGTGCGGTCGTAGCGGTACACGTGGAAGCCGGACGCGGGCACGCAGCCGGTCGCGCAGGTCCAGGTGAGGGACGCGCTGCCGGCGTCGTTCGTGGCGGACAGGGTCCAGGCCGCGGTGTTCGCGGGGGCGTGGTTCGGGGTGAGGTGGAACTCGTTGACGCTGACGTTGGCGACGACCTCGGCGGGGTTGCCGGACAGCGTGTAGAGGGAGTTGTTCCGCTTGTCCACCGCGTCCACGAAGTAGACCCAGTTCTCGTCGTCCGGCACCTGCACGTCGACGTACCGGGTCGTCCCGGGCGGGAGGGTGGCGAGCGACTCGTAGGTGCTGGTGTCACGGGGGTCGGTGGCCCGGAGCACGTGGTAAAGGGCGAGGTCAGTGGCGGGGCTCTCGTCCCACTGGAGGACCGTGCCGTACTCCGTGCTCGTGTGGGCGAGGCCGGTGACGGCCGGTGGCGGGGTCGTGTCCCGCAGGCCCGTGTGGACCGTGGCCGAGGGCGCCGATTCGCGGCCCGCGCTGTCGACGCTGGTGACGTAGTAGGCGTAGGCGACGTGCGGCACGGCCGAGTAGTCGGTGCAGCCGTACTGCGGGTAGTAGTCGGACTCGTGGCCCGTGCGGTACGTCTCGCAGGTGATCCGCACCGGGACGGCGTCCGGGTCGGACGGCTCCCAGCGGTAGGCGCGGTACTGCGTCGGCGCCGCCTTCGACGTCGTCCAGCGCAGCTCGACCCCGGTCTCCGCCGCGTTGGTGCCCGGGGTCTCCATGGTGGGCACGGCCAGCGGGCGGGCGAGGGAGAGGATCTGGGAGGAGGCGGTGTTGCCGGCGGGGTCCCTCGCGACGACCTTGTAGTACGAGGTCTCCCCGTAGGGCGCGGTCTCGTCGGTGCGGCTCGAACCGTAGGAGATGCCGAGCTTCTCGAACGGGCCGGTGGCGGAGACGGCCCGGTAGACGTCGTACCTGATGTCGAAGAGATCGTCCTGCCAGTCCAGCTCGACCCCGCGCACCGGGTCGTCCGTCGCGGTCACGACCGGCGTCAGCGGGGCCGTCCGGTCGACCGTGGTGACGAGCTGGTCCGTGCTGCCCGCCGACTCGTTGCCGGCCCGGTCCACCGCCCGGACCTCGTAGTAGTACGCGGCACCGGTGGGCCGCAGGCCCTCGGTGAACGAGGTGCCGGTGAGCGGGTCGCCGCCGCTGACCCGGAAGTACTCGGTGCGGCCCTTGTCCCGGCGGTAGACGCGGTATCCGGCGAGGTCCATCTCCTTGTTCTTCGCCCAGGTGACCTTCGCCTTGCCGGTGGCGGGGTCGTACGTGACGGCGGCGCCCGTGGGTGTGAGGGGCTTGACCTTGTCGACCGTTGCCGAAGTCCTGGGCGTGTAGCCGAACTTGACCCTCGCGCTGCCGGTCCAGTTCACGTAGTCCACGCGGAGGGTGTGCTTGCCCGACGGGATCGTGACGTTGACCGTCTTGGAGACCGTGGTGGAGGTGTTCTTCCACAGGTCGATCTTGCGGACGCCGTCGAGGTAGACGCGGATGCCGTCGAGACCGGAGGCGGCGAGCGTGAACGGCCCGCCGGAGCCGAAGTCCCTCGTCACGGCGTACCGGACGCCGAAGTTGTTCGTCGGCAGGCCGGAGACGGGCGCGCCGGCCCACGTCTGGTCGATCGCGTTGTCGCAGTCCGTCTTCTTCGGGGTGCCGGAAAACGTCGTATTCGCGAAGAACTGCCGCTTGTAGACCGGGGATGTGCAGGTCGTCGCGGCGGAGGCGGGTGCGGCGGTGACGGCGAGCAGGCCGCCTGCGGTGGCGAGGGCGACGGCGGTCGCTGTCGTGGCAGTCGCGGCGGTCGTGCGTCTGGCTGGATTCATGCGTCCTTCAGTCCTGATCGTCAACGGCGGGCAAAGCCGTTGACGATCAGGACCGACGAGCCCGCGGATTGGTTGTACGGGACTTTTGGGCTTGTTCGCCGTCCTTCGTCGCCCCTGGGGGCGGCGACCTTCACAGAAGCCGCACGTATTAACGTTGCTATCTCAATAAGTGATTGCTCCTTGACGGCTCGGTGAAGGCCGCGTTGGCTTCCCTTCACCTGGGTCGCGATACGCACCCTCGTCCGGAAGGCAAGCGCAGTGAACACCCGTACCCGTCGTACCGCCATAGCAGTGGCCGCAGGATCCCTCATGCTCTCGCTGACCGCTTGTGGCGCACTGGGCGTGAGCGGGACCAGCAGCGAGGCGAGCCCGACCAAGGGCAATGACATCACCGTCGGCGTACTGATGCCGGAGAAGACGAACACGCGGTACGAGGAGTTCGACTACCCGATCATTCAGCAGAAGGTCAAGTCCCTCACCGACGGTCAGGGCAAGACCGTCTACGCCAACGGCGAGGCCGACGCGAAGAAGCAGATCCAGCAGATGGAACAGATGATCGCCGACAAGGTCGACGTGATCCTGCTGGACGCGGTCGACGCCAAGACCATCGCGGACACCGTGCGGAAGGCCAAGGACGCGGGTATCCCGGTCATCGCCTACGACCGGCTGGCCGAGGGCCCGATCGACGCGTACGTCTCCTTCGACAACGAGCTCGTCGGCGAGGTCCAGGGCCGCTCCATCATGGAGGCCCTGGGTGGCGACACCGACACCTCCACCAAGATCGTCATGGTGAACGGCTCGCCCACCGACCCCAACGCCGGGCAGTTCAAGGCGGGCGCGCTCTCCGAGCTCAACGGCAAGGTGACGATCGCCAAGACCTACGACGTGGACGGCTGGAAGCCGGAGATCGCCGAGTCCGACATGGCCAAGGCGATCGAGGCGATCGGCAAGGGCAACATCGCCGCCGTCTACTCCGCCAACGACGCCATGGCGGGCGGTGTCATCAAGGCCCTGGAGGCCGCGGGCGTGACCGAGCTGCCGCCGATCACCGGCCAGGACGCGGAACTCACCGCCGTGCAGCGGATCGTCGCGGGCGAGCAGTACATGAGCGTCTACAAGCCGTACCCGCAGGAGGCCGAGGCCGCCGCGGAGATGGCGGTGGCGCGGGTGCAGGGCAAGGGCATCCAGTTCGACGCCCTCGCCTCCGACCGCGTCGACAGCCCCACCGACAAGGACATCCCGGCCCAGCTGGTCCCCGTGGTGGCCCTGACGAAGGACAACATCAAGTCCACCGTGATCGCCGACGGCATCTACAAGGTGTCCGACATCTGCACCGCGAAGTACGAGAGCGCGTGCCAGTCGGCGAAGCTGAAGTAGGCCGGGGCGCGGGTCCGCCGCAGGGCTGTCGTAGCGCCGTGTCCGATTCGTTCAAGACGGCACCGGTGGCGGCTTCGTAGCGTCGGCCCCATGGAGACTTCCGCTTCCCGGCACATCGCCGTCCACATCGGCCGTCCCGCCGAGGACGTCTACGACTACGCGGCCCAGCCCTCCCGCTGGCCCGAGTGGGCCAGGGGACTGGGGCACTCCATGGAGAGGGCCGAGGGGGGATGGATCGCCGAGTCGTCGGTTCTGGGACGGGTCGGGGTCGTCTTCACGCCACGGAACGACTTCGGCGTACTCGACCACGACGTGACCCTGCCCTCCGGTGAGGTCGTCCACAACCCGGTGCGGGTGATCGTGGACGGCGACGGGTGCGAGGTGGTGTTCACGCTGCGCAGGCGGCAGGGGATGAGTGACGAGGAGTTCCGGGGCGACGAGGAGGCGGTGTTCGCCGACCTCGTCGCCCTCAAGCGGGTGATGGAGCGGGGGCTCACCCCACGCGCGTGAACTCCACCGTCACCTCGGGCGGGCCGCCCGCGACGCCGCGGTAGACGCCCTTGTGCGGGGTGACGTCGTCGTAGTCGCGGCCGCGGCCCACGACGACGTGGGACTCGTCGGCGCGGGTGCGGTTGGTGGGGTCGTAGCCGCACCAGTCGCCCGCCCAGTACTCGACCCAGGCGTGGCTCTGGCCGGCGACGGGGCGGTGCAGTTCCGCCTCGCGCTCGGGGTGGAGGTAGCCGGAGACGTACCGGGCCGGCAGCCCGAGGCCGCGCAGCAGGGCGAGGGTGACGTGGGCGATCTCCTGGCAGACGCCCGCGCCCTGCTCCCAGGCCTCGGCGGCGGAGGTGTTCACCGTGCTGGTGCCCGGCAGGTAGGACACCCGGTCCGCGACCATCGAGGAGACGGTGACGACGGTCTCGTGCGGGTCGAGGCCCGCCGCAGCCTGCCGCGCCCGCTCCACGAGCTCCGCCGGCATCGTCGTACGAGGGGTCGGGCTCGCGAACTCCGACAGGCGGGAACGGGCGGTCTGTTCGGCGATCTCCGCCCAGGAGGGTGCCGTCGGGAGCCCGCCCGGGGGGTGGGTCTCGACCAGGCTCGACGCGGTGATGGTGAGGTCGGCGTGCGGGTCCATCAGGTCGAAGCCGGTGACCTGGGTGCCCCAGTAGTCCCAGTACGACCAGGTGGTGGCCGTCGGGCTGACAGTGACCCGGGCGTCCAGGGTGGTCTGGCCGGGCAGGGTCAGCGGGGTCATGCGGACCTCGTTGTGGGAGGAGACCGCGGCCTGGGCGTACGCGACCCGCGTGATGTGCCGGATGCGGAGGCGACGAGCCATCTCAGGCTCCTTCCTGGGCCCACTCGACGGGCCCCTGGTTGGGGAAGAACCGCTGCTCCACCGCGTCCGCGGACGCCATGCAGGCCTGCTGCAAGTCCCGAAGGAGAAGGGGCAGTTGGTCTTCCAGGGCCTGGGAGTCGAGGTACTCCAGGCGGGTGCGCAGCCGGCCGATCGGGCGGCGGGCCGGGTCCTGGCGGGGGCGGCCGAGCGCGGACAGGCACTCCTCGGCCGTGGTCAGCGCGTGCAGCGCCGAGCGCGGGAAGTCCCGGTCCAGGAGCAGGAACTGGGCGACCCGCGGGGTGTCGCCGAAGCCGCTGTGCACGCGCGCGTACGCCTCGTCGGCACCGGACGCGCTCAGCAGCGTCGGCCAGTCCGGCGCGTGCGCGGCGTCCAGCACGCGCACCGACAGCAGTCGTACGGTCATGTCCACCCGCTCCAGGCTGCGGCCCAGCACCACGAAACGCCAGCTGTCGTCGCGGCTCATGGTGGAGTCGGCCAGGCCGAAGAAGAGCGCGGCCCGGCGCCGGACCAGTTCCAGGTAGGCGTAGGGGCCGGTGCGGCGGGCCGCCAGGCGCTGGTCGGCGAGGGCGTGCCAGGTCGAGTTCAGGCACTCCCACATCTCCGAGGAGACCGCCTCGCGGGCGCTGCGGGCGTTCAGCCGGGCCGCGCCGAGCGCGCCCTCGATGGAGCAGGTGGAGTGCGCGTCGAAGGCCAGCTGGTCCAGCACCTGCTGCATGTCGACGCGCTCGTCACCGGCGTCGACGCCGAGGATCGCGTACAACGACCGGCAGGCCACGTCCTCGTCGCGCCAGGGGTCCTCCAGCAGGCGGTGCAGATAGGCGTCGAGGATGCGGCCGGTGGCGTCCGCCCGCTCGACGTACCGGCCGGTCCAGGTCAGCGCCTCGGCTATCCGGGAGAGGATCACGTCGCTCACTGCTGCTGCGCCCCTTCCTGTACGACGGTGGGGGTGCCGTCGGGTCCGAGCTGGCGCGGTGCCACCTCGGGCAGGCCGCCCTCGCCCTCGGCGGCGGGGGCCGGTGGCTCGGCAGGGCCTTCGGCCAGTACCCAGGTGTCCTTGGAGCCGCCGCCCTGGCTGGAGTTGACGATCAGGTTGCCCTCCTGGAGGGCGACCCGGGTCAGGCCGCCGGGCAGGACCCAGACATCGTTGCCGTCGTTGACGGCGAAGGGGCGCAGGTCGATGTGGCGCGGAGCCATGCGTTCGCCCGCGAGGGTGGGGGAGGTGGACAGGGCGACCGGCCGCTGGGCGATGAAGCCGCGCGGATCGGCGATGACGGCCTTCCGGGTCCGATCCAGGGTGGCCGCGTCGGCCTTGGGGCCGATGACGATGCCCTGCCCGCCGGCCCCGTCGACGGGCTTGACGACCAGCTGGTCGATCTGGTCGAGGACGGCCTCCAGCTGGCCCGGCTCGTCCGGCCGGAACGACTCCACGTTGGGAAGAATCGGTTCCTCGGAGAGGTAGTACCGGATCAGGTCGGGGACGTAGGTGTAGAGCAGCTTGTCGTCCGCGATGCCGTTGCCGACCGCGTTGGCGAGGGTGACGTGTCCGGCCAGGGCCGCGCTCATGATGCCGGGGCAGCCGATCACCGAGTCGGGGCGGAAGTGGAGCGGATCGAGGAAGTCGTCGTCCAGGCGCCGGTATACGACATGGACGGGCACCTCGCCGCGGGTGGTCCGCATCCACACGCGATTGCCGCGGCACACCAGGTCGTGCCCCTCCACCAGCTGCACGCCCATCAGCCGCGCGAGCAGGGCGTGTTCGAAGTAGGCCGCGTTGCTGGGGCCGGGGGTCAGCACGACCACCCGCGGGTCCTGGGTGCCGTCGGGCGCGGCGGCGCGCAGGGCGGCGAGCAGCCGCTGGGCGTACCCGTCGACGGGCAGGACGTGCTGCTCGGCGAAGAGGGAGGGGAAGATCCGGGTCATCGCGCGCCGGTTCTCGATGACGTACGACACCCCGCTGGGCACCCGGACGTTGTCCTCCAGGACCCGGAAGTCCCCGGCCTCGTCGCGGACGAGGTCGATGCCGGCGACATGGATGCGGACGCCGCCCGGTGGCTCGACGCCGTGGGCCGCGCGATGGAAGTGCGGGGAGTGCAGGAGCAGCCGCCAGGGCACGACACCGTCCTCGAAGGCACGGGCGGGTCCGTAGGCGTCGGCGAGGTAGGCCTCCAGGGCCCTGACTCTCTGGCTCACCCCGCGTTGTATGAGATCCCATTCGAGGGCGTCGAGGATCCTGGGCACGAGATCCAGCGGCCAGGGCCGCTCCTCGCCCGCGAAGGCGTAGGTCACGCCGCGGTCCGTGAAGGCGCGGGCCATCTGGTCGGCCCGGAACCTCAGTTCGCTCGGCTCGATCGGCTGAAGCGCAGCCAGTACCGGCTCATAGGCGGTCCTGACCTCACCTGGCCGCTCAAACATCTCGTCCCACGCGTCGGCCAACGCGTACGCGTCAAATATGTCCGCCATGGGGGGACGTTAGAGGCGGTACGTAACGTACCGATCACCCGGCGGTTTCGTGCGCTTGACGTGATCCGTCAGCGGTCCGCGCGCTCCCGTGGCCGCCCCGCCAGGGTGACCGCCCGCAGCAGCCACTCGGCGGGCCCGTACCGAAAGCGCCCCAACCACAGGGAAGAGAGGGCGAGTTGGGCGGCGAGCACGGCGCCCACGAGCACCATCAGGGTGGCGGTGCCCAGCCGGCCGTAGAGCGAGAGACCGTATGCGGTGGCCAGCACGGTCATGATCACGGACTGCGCCAGGTAGTTCGTCAGCGCCATCCGGCCCGCCGGGGCGAGCAGCCGCACGGCCCCCTCTCCGGCCGGCGAGCGCAGCAGGAGCAGGAAGAGGCAGACGTACGCGGCCGACAGCGCGGGTGCCGTGAGCATGCCTACGGCGATCCCCAGGAACTGCCAGCGTTCGCCCAGGGGGCCCTGGGAGGCGGAGGCGTAGAAGACGGCTCCGGGGACGCCGACGGCCAGGCCGAGGGCGGTGATCCGGACCAACCGGGAGCGGCTCGTACGGTCGTGGCCGAGCAGGTCCCGCCTGCCCGCGGCCAGGCCGACGAGGAAGGCGGCGAGAATCCCGGGGGCCATGACGACGATGCCGAGGACGGCGTCGGGGAACCGGTCCAGGTTCGCCTGGACGACGGTGGCCGCGTCGCCGCGATAGGCCGCCACGGCCGCCGCGATCGTCCCCGGCTCCGTGCCGCCCTCCTCCGGCACCCCCAGCGCGAGGACGCCCAGCCCGGTCAGGAGCGCGCCGAAGACGCCGTAGATCCAGCAGGCGGTGCGCACCGCGGTCCTCGGCGAGATCCGCCGGGCCCACAGCAGGACGAGCCCCAGCAGGCCGTACGCCATGAGGATGTCGCCGGTGTACAGCAGCACGGCGTGCGCCACGCCCAGCACCAGCAGGCCCAGCGACCGCCGCAGGAACCGGGCCGTGAACCGCGCTCCGGCCCGCTCGGCGGAGGCCTCCTGGAGGGTGAAGCTGTAGCCGAACAGGAAGGAGAACAGCAGATAGAACTTGGCGGTCGCCACCGCCTTCACCAGCCACAGCGCGACCTCGTCCACCACGGCGGCACCGGGCTCGCGAACCCCCTCCGCCGCATAGGGGTCCATGATCTGCGTGCTGTTCACCACGAGGATGCCGAGCAGCGCGAAACCCCGTAACGCGTCGACGGCCGGCAGCCGCCGGACGGCCGCCGTGGTGTCCGGGTTCATGGTGCCTCCCTCCACTTCCCTTGCTGTGGTCATAGAGGTGTGCTGCCGACCATGAGGATCTTGATCGATACTCTGGAGCCGTCGATCTCGTACGTGGCCCGGTAGGTACCAACGCGTAGCCGCCGCAGGCTGGTGGAGCCGAGCTTGCTGCTCGCAGCGGGCTCCGGATCGTCGGCGAGCGCATTGATCGCTTTGAGGAGTGGCTTTACGGCATTGCCGTCACGGGCCTTGAGCCGTTTGAGGCCTTCGGAAGCGGGCCTTTCCCAGATGATGGTGTAGCTCAACAGGCTTCCGCTCCGGTGATGAGGGCTTCGATCTCGGCCTGGGTGGACGTGGGGCCGCCCATGGCTCGTGCGTACAGGGACACGGCCACGTCGGCGAAGTCGATCGCTTGCTCGCGTGCTTCCCCGCCGGCCGCCGAGTCGGCGAGTGCCTGGGTCCACCAGTGGTTGAGGAACGCGTCGAAGCCGCCGGAGTCGGCCAGGGCGCCCAGCTCCGTGTAGAAGGCGGCGCGGTGGTCGAGTCGCAGGGCAGCGCCGATTCCGTCGACGGTGCGCTGGACGACCTCGCCCGTGAAGCCGGTGACTCCCTGAGCCTCGGCCACCGCGTCCTGCCACTTGATCGCCATGTGCGTCTCCTTTCGCCGTGCGGCCAAGGTACCGCCGCGGCACCTTCGCAGACGGCCGAGCAGACTACGCATCCGCTGCTCCCCCGACGACCAACTCCGCCCACACCGTCTTGCCCACAGTGAGCTTCTCCACGGACCAGCGGTCGGCGAGCGTGCGGACGATGAGCAGGCCCCGGCCGAACTGGTCGTCGGAGGTGGAGGGGCGGGGGTTCGGGAGCCGTTCGCCTCGGGGGTCGGTGACGGCGATGCGCAGGGCGGTGCCGGTGAGGGACGTCTCCATGCGGAACAGGCGGCCCCGCAGACACCCGTGCAGCAGGGCGTTCGTGCACAACTCGCTTGCCAGCAGCGCGGCGTCGTCGGCGGCGTAGGGGTGTCCCCAGTCGATGGTGAGTCGGACGACGTGTTTACGGGCGAGAGCGACGCTGCGGGGGAACGGGGTGTAGCTGACGGCGTCGTAACGGTCGTACGTCTTGGGGCCTTTGGGGTGAGGGGGAGGACAGGAATCAGTCACTGGAGCGCACCTCCTTGTGCAAGGGGGAGTGCCCGGGGCGGACGCCAGGTGGGTGGGGGGAGGTGGCTCCGTCGTACGGCCCTGGCTTGGGAGGCACGGTGCACTTCCGCCAACTGATTCCGCTGAGTGGGCGATTGAGTACTGACGGTAGCCTCATGATCTCGGGACATCAAGTTTAGGGACAGAAATATTTATCAGTACGTGCTTGCGCACGGTAGGGTGGCGCCACGGACTGTGACTGACTCGGGTGGAAGGTAAAGCGCCATGGCAGGCAGGGATCCTGATCGCGGCAGGACGGTGTCAACGGTGCTGGCGCGCAGGCTTGGTGGCGAACTGTTGCGCATGCGTGAGGCGTGCGGAATGCGACAGCCTCACGCGGCCGAGGTGCTGTCAGCTTCAGTCGCCAAGGTCGCCAAGATGGAGCGGGGAGGGGTGCCGATACGCGACCCCGACATCCGTGCCCTGTGCCACTTGTACGGCGTGACCGACGAGGCGGCGACCGAAAGGCTGTTGACTCTGGCGCGGACGGACCGCGAAAGGCGCAAGGCCAAGGGGTGGTGGAACCAGTACCCACAGCTCCTCGCCATGGTCGAGTACGTCGCCTTGGAGGACATCGCCACGAGCATCCGCACATGGCAACTCGCCTTCATTCCCGGCTTGTTGCAGACACCCGACTATGCGCGCGCTGTGGCGGTCGGATCCGGCTCATGGGAGGACCCGAGCGAGATCGAGCCCTTTGTCGAAGCGCGGCTGGCCCGTCAGGCGCGCCTGCAGCGGGAACGTCCGCTGGAGTTGTGGGCCGTGCTCCACGAGGGAGCGCTGCGCCAACTCGTTGGCGGCCGTGATGTGATGAGGGAGCAACTGGGGCATTTGCTCGACGTGGCCGCCTTGGGCACGGTCCAGGTGCAGGTGGTGCCCTTCCTGGCGGGGGCCAGCCCCGGCATGATCGGCGCGTTCAGCATCGTCTCCTTCGCCGAGCCCGGGGCGCTGGATGTCGTACACATGGACGTACCGTCTTCTACGCTCTGGTTGGAGAGCGAGGAGGACGCCGCCAGGCACCGTCGGATCTTCGATCGCATCGCACGGGTCGGGCTGGCGGAGCGCAAGGCCCTCGACCTGATCGACGCCATTCGCAAGGAGATGTAGACCAGTGACCGAGTTCGAGTTCGTCAAGTCCAGTTACAGCGGCGGCGACGCCGGCCAGGAATGCGTTGAGGTCGCCAGCAACATCCCCGGCACGATAGCCGTCCGGGACTCCAAGAACCCGGACGGTCCGATACTCCGGCTCGCTACGGAGACGTGGGTGGGGTTCGCCGTGTACGCAGGGAGGCTCTAGGGTCTGTTGCGAAAATGCTGGTCACAGCCACTCGTTGATGGCTGCGACCAGCACGGTTGCTTCGTAGCGGACGGCGAGTTTGTCGTATCGCGTGGCGACGACCCGGTGGCGCTTGAGGCGATTGATCCCGCATTCGACTGCGTGCCGCTGCTGGTAGTCGTCCTTGTCGAACTTCGGCGGACGCCCGCCGCGAGAGCCGCGCTTGAGCCGGTTGCGGACACGGTCCGCTGGGACCGGAATGGTGGCCTTGATCTCGCGTCTGCGCAGGTAGGAACGGTTGCGGCGGGAGTCGTACGCCTTGTCGGCCCGCACCCGGTCCGGGCGCTTGCGCGGCCTGCCCAGTCCGACTCTGGGGACTCGGATCGCTTCCAGAACCGGCTCGAACTGCGGGGAGTCACCCCTGTGACCAGCCGTGATCACCACCGACAGCGGCTTTTGCCCCCTGCTCGACGGCGAGGTGGATTTTGCTGGTCAGACCGCCCCGGGAGCGTCCCAGTCCGTGGTCGGCCGGCTCGACGGCGACTCCGCCGGGCGGTTCCTTCTGGAGGTCCCCCTTTTCGCCGCCCCGCCGGCGTGCTGGTGGGCCCGGCAGACGGCTTAGTCGACGTTCACCTCCCAGGTGATCAGGCTCTTCGCGTCCGCTTCTGCCTGGAGCTGGGTGAGGATCCGGGCTCAGGTTCCGTCCCGCTGCCAGCGTCGGAACAGGTCATAGACCCTGTCCCACGGGCCATACCCGTCGGGCACGTCCCGCTACGGGGCACCGGTCCGGGTCCGCCACCGTATGCCGTCAATCAGCTGCCGCCGCGTCCACACCTGCGGACGGCCCGGCTTGATGCCCTGCGGCAACAACACTTCCAGCCGGGCCCACTGGCCGTTCGTCAGATCACCTCGTCCCACGAGAGATGAACATCAACGAACAAGATCCACTTTCGCAACAGACCCTAGCCCGAGGGCCTGCTCGCGCCGTCGAAATGCGATAAGGGCAGATCGAGGCACTTCTCCTGACGGGCAACGCCCATGGCCCGGCGGTTCAGGCGTCACCCAGATGTTGAGCGAGTGTGGCTCGGAATTCTGGGACGTTCAGGCCGCACTCGCGCAGCAGCGTGACGCTGTCCTCGTCGTTGTCCAGGATCAGGGCCAGCAAGTGGCCCGAGGTGAAGTACTTCTTGGTGTAGCTCTGGGAGAGCTGGAGGATGTGCTCCATGGAGATGGACCACGAGAGCTCTCGCTTGGTGCTCGGCTTGCCGGCCGGTTGACGGGCCGCCAGTGCCGCGTGCAGGGCCGGGTACTCGGCTCCCGCCGCCGCCAGCAGGCTGCTCGCATCGCTCTCGTGGTGAGCGATGCAGAGGAGCACGTGTACGGGGAAGACTTCGTGGTGGTGCAAGGACCGTGCTTCGCCCGCGCACCGTGCGAGGTCTCGAATCGCGTCCTCTGACATCAATTCGGGCATGTGATCAGTATCCCGTCGCGTCGAGTTCGTCGTCCACAGGTCTGTGAACAATGGCTGAGGTCTGCCGACATCATTCCCCTGCGTCTGTCTCCCGCTCGCGTGTTCCCTGTGCGATGACGACCCCTGCACCCACCGCGAACAACGTGAGAGCTACGAGAGCCGCGGTGACGTTGCCGTCGGCGGTCAGTGGCCATACGAGCGCGGCGCCACGGGACTGTCCGCTGGAACTGGCCAAGGTCAGCGCGGCGATCGCCATGCTGATCGGCGCGATCCACGCTAGCCGACCGCCGATGATGCGGCTGGCGATCAGTCCCAGTCCTGTGAATCCGACGACGTTGCGGACTGCAGCAATGTCCCCGGGCGAGTTGGGAAGTGTCGGTTGGGCGATTGCCGCCCATGCCACGGCCCACAGGACCATCCCGAGGAGCAGTGCGGCGCGGGGGACCCACAAGTTTCTGCAGGCCAACTGCTCCTGTCCGAACAAGCCACTGCGGGCAGAGGCCGCGATCAGACTTCCCGACATGGCCGGCGCGAGTGTGGCATAGGGGACTCCCGCGCCGCTTCCGACGCTGAGATCGATGAGGTTTTCGCCGGCCAGCAGTGAGACGGCACTCACCGCAGCGATGACGGCGAGAGACGTTCCGACGCTACGTGCCCGGAGAAAGGACAGGTAGCTGCGTGAGGCGAGGCGGGTCACGAAACTGTGTCAAAACTCTGGGAGGACAGTCCGCACGTTCTGAAGTCGTTGACGTGCTGGCCGAACCACTCGCGTCGTTTCTCCTCGGTCGCGTTGCGGAATTTCTGCTCGGCGTCCCGGAAACGGGAAGGGAGTCGTATTTGAGTGTCGAGAAGCCAAGCGCTCACGACTTCTGTGTAGGCCCGTCCCTCGATGTCCTTCCTGCGACTGCAAGCTGCCTGATCGACCAAGTCTGTCACGAAGTAGTTGCGGGCGAGGTCCGTGTAGCCGGGTGCCTCGTCATCGAGTGTGACTCTGAGGGTTCCCTTGGGGAGGGGAGAGAAGTCCCCTGTGGCCCTCTGCTCCAAGCGGTCGAAGGCCAGCGGAGACGTACCGAAGCGTGCGGCCAGTTGGTGAAATGCGTTGCTCACGGGTTGAGCCGAGTTCTTGAATGCGGGGTGCACGCAGACCGTTGGACTTTGGCCCTTGCATACGGGTTTAGGGCGCGCGAACCCACCGGCGAAGACGTGTCCGTCATAGGACTGCATTATCAGGCCGAAACAGAGGGCCAGCGCCAAGCTGGTGCCGCCCGCCGCAAGGTAGATCTTCCTGGGCATGCTGGAGATAGCGCATAGTGCAGCGAGAAGGATCAGGACACATGCGAGCCAGGCGCCTTGCGCGAGGAAGATGTTGGGCTGCCACTCGACGAAGACGCTGGGACGCTCGCTTGTGACCGGTGCGAGAAGGTAGAACCAGGAACCCGGGTAGTCCAGGTTGAGCACGATGTACAGGTAGGCGACCAGCGCGACGACTGGTGCGACGACAGTTCGGGGGATGAGCCAACCGGCCAAGTATCCGAAGGCTGCGTGGACTGCTGCGCCCATGCAGGCCGAGAAGAGGGCGCTCGCTGAAATACTGCCGTATCCGCCGACGTAGATCGTCTGAATCGCGAGTGCCGCGTAGACGAAGAGCACGGCTCCGACGGTCCACGTAACGGCAGAGGCCAGCTGGATGACCGGCACGAGACCGTTTCGTTCATCGGAGAGTATTCGGAGATACGCGAGGCGCCGCTGCCGCTCGCGTTGCGAGATCCAGCAGGAGATGCCGGCGGCGACGGGGCCGAGAAGTTGTATGCCGCTGAGGATCGCCAGGGAGTTGGCGTCCCAGGTGTTGACTCCGGGGATAAGCGAGCGCCATGCGGCCATTCCGCAAAGGAAGATGAGGATCGGAAGGGCGTAGAGCATTGGGCTGCGTCGAACCTCGGTGAAGAACGCGCTTTTCACGACGGATCGCCCTCTCCCATCAGGGCTGCATAGCCGCGTTCGAGGGGGGACTGTCCTTCGCCTGTCACGTCGCCCAATTGCGCAAGTTCCTCGGTGTCGCCGCTGAACATGACCGCTCCATCTTGAATCACCAGAACGTCCTTGCAGGTGGCGGCGATGTCCTCGATGAGGTGGGTGCTCAGGAGGACAGTGCTCGTCTCTCCCAATCCCTTTAGCACGTTGCGGAAGTCAAGGCGCTGCCGTGGGTCCAGCCCGACGGTCGGCTCGTCGAGAATGAGGACCTCAGGGGAGTTGACGAGGGCGGAGGCGATACCGGCTCGTCGGATCATCCCGCCGGACAGACGTCCCATCGGCTGGTCAGCCTTCTCGGTCAGCGAGACGTGGTCGATGGCGTCACTGACTGCTTGATCCATCCGGGCGGATGGTATTCCTTTGAGCCACCCTGCGTATCCTACGAATTCCTTCACTGTGAATTTCGGGATGTATCCG
Source organism: Streptomyces lincolnensis (assembly GCF_021173675.1). Lineage (GTDB taxonomy): Bacteria > Actinomycetota > Actinomycetes > Streptomycetales > Streptomycetaceae > Streptomyces > Streptomyces lincolnensis_B. Next base: position 698,038 of record NZ_JAIHON010000006.1, read on the forward strand.
AACGATTGCGGAAGGAACGAGCTGCGTCGGCGTATCTCCTTCCGCTCCTGACGACGGGTGGGGTTCAGGCCAATGATGGACATCTCCCCACCCGCCGGCTGCATCAGGGTAGCCACGGTGGAAAGTAGCGTGGTCTTTCCTGCACCGTTCGGTCCGACGATCCCGGTGACCCCTTTACTGCGCACCGCCAGGTCTAAATTTCTCAGCACAACCTTGCGGCCGTATCGCTGGACCAAGCCTTTCGCCGAAACTGCAGGTTCCACTACTCTCCAACTACCCTTCTGCATGGTGGTCCGATTTACGCCCCTGTGTTACTAGCAGGCGCGAATGTCCCGTGGAGCCGAGTCGTGGTAATCACTTCCCGTAGTCCAGAAGGTCCTTCCGTAGTACCCCCTGGTGTTGCCGTTGTCGCAGGTGGCCACGTATCCGTGCCAGTTCGTCCTGCCGGACACAGTCCTCGAAGCCACAAGCGGGTCCGGCGAAAATGCCTTGTCCCACTTCACTTCGGCTCGGAAGTAGCGAAGTGCCGTGATGTCGCACGAGCCGAAGCCTTCACCGTAGACCCGGCCGTTGTCCGTGAGGCCTACCGTTGTCTTGGTTGCTTCGCAGCCGGCCGGGTCCGCCGCCGCGACGGTTGCGGCCGCGATGCTCAGGCCGAACGATGCGACAGACAGCGCCACGACGCTGGCTATCTTTCGTGTGCCTCTCATGAACTTCTCCTTCACGGGTTCCGGACTAGCATCCGACGGTCAGGTCACGGTGAGCTGAGTCGTGATAGTCCGAGCCGGATGTGAAGAAGCCGCGGGAGTAGTACTTGCGCGTGTTCTGGTTGTCGCAGGTGCGGTGACCTGCGTCGTACAGTTTGTAGTCATGGTCGGTGTAGCTCGACGTGAGTGGATCCGGGGCGAAGTTCTTGTCCCACTTTATTTCGCCACGGTAGTATCTGCTTTTGCTGACGCTGCAGAACGCCGAAATTCCGGCGGAAAGTCTCGCGTCGCTCGACAGTGTGATTGTTGGCGTGGTACCGGTGCAGTCGGCTGGATCTGCTACCGCTTGCGGCGCCGTGAAAATGCTGGCGCCCAAGGCCGTGCTGGCGACAAGTAGCCAGCCTGCCTTCCGCTTTACTCCCATTCTGGGAGTCTCCTTTCGTGGGAGTGATCAGTCCTGCTTCAGGTGTCGCCAACTCGGTAATTCCCGAGCGGGTGACGCGGGGCAGTGCGCCCTCAATGAACAATGCCGTGGTATGTGCACGTGGAGGTAGCCTCATCATGTTGCATATGTCTGATGTGCAGGGGGGATGAAAGGTGCAAAGATTTATATATGGGTATATTTATTGCGCATAAAGTCGGGTGACCGGTCAGGGAGACCCAGACCGTGTTGCGGAGGCAAGCCCCTCCGCGCATAGTTGCGCTGCGGAAGCTAAGTCATGGGCCGTTGCCCATGAACGCGCTGCGCAGAGCGCGGCACTGCAGGATCTGGTGCAGCAAGGACGGCAGCCAGGGGTGGGAGATGGGCGGGAGGGGGAGGGACGAGCACCCTCACGGTGCCGACCGGCTGTGCGCGGCCGGGGACCGGGTGTACTCCCGGGCCGTACGCCGCGGACGCGTACCGCGCGGTGAGGCGGAACAGGTGCCCTGTCTACTGGAGTTGGCCCTGCTCCACCCCGACCCCGACGACATGGACTGGCTGGTGCCCACAGCACCGCAGGAGGTCATGACCCGGCTGCTGCGCGGGGTGTACGACGAGGTCAGCGCCAGCCAGCGCCGGGTGGGCTCGGCGGTGGCGGCCTTCGAGTGGTACGCCGGTCTCGGCGGCCGGAGCCCGCTCGCGGCCGTCGGGGAGGGCTCCGCGATCCGGGTCCTGGACGGGCTCTCCCGCATCCAGGCCGCGATGGACGAGGCGACCGAGGCGTGCACCACGGAGGTCCTCACCGTCCAGCCCGGCGGGATCCGCCCCGAGGACGAACTCACCGAGGGGCTGCACCGGGCGCTCGCGCTGCGCGGCCGTGGCGTTCGCATGCGCGATCTCTACACCCACGTGGCCCGGCACGGCCAGGGCCTGCTCAACTACCTGGAGCTGATGGGCGGCACGGTGCAGGCCCGCACTCTGGACGAGGTCATCGACCGGCTCATCCTCTTCGACCGCACGGTCGCCTTCATACCGGCCAACGCCGACCGCACCCTCGCGCTGGAGCTGCGTCACCCGGCGCTGGTCGAGTACCTGGTCACCGTCTTCGAGCGGCTGTGGCGCCTCGCGATCCCGGTGACCGCCCCGCTCCCCGACACCGGCATCGAGGGCATCTCCCACCGCGAGCAGTCCATCGCCGCGCTGCTGGCCGAGGGGCACCAGGACGCGGTCATCGCGGAACGGCTCGGCATAAGCGTCCGCACCTGCCGTGCCCACATCGCCCGCCTGTCGGAGACCCTCGGCGCGTCGAGCCGCACGCAGCTGGGGGTGCGGATCGCCCAAGTGGGACTGGTCGGACCGCCACGCCCGGCCGACGGCAGCCGCCCCCTCAGTCTTCCTGGTTCAGGATCCCCGACTGCGCGATGAGGTAGCCGAGTTGGGCCCGGCTCTCGCTGCCGAGGGTCGCCGCGAGTTTGGCGACGTGCACGCGGGCGGTGCGGATGTTCATCCCGAGCCGCTCGGCTATCGCGGCGTCAGTGTGGCCTTCGATGAGGAGGGTGGCGATGGCGTGCTGGCGAGGGGTGATGCCGTTGAGGGTGGGGCGCTGGACTGCCTGGGGGTACATGGGGGTGGCGAGGCGCCAGAGGCGGTCGAACGCCGTGGCCAGGAAGCCGACCATGGCGGGGTGGCGGACCTCCAGGGCGACTGAGCGGTCCTTGCTGGCCGGGATGAAGGCGACTCTGCGGTCGGTGACGAGGAGCCGGTCGGTTACCTCGTCCAGGGTGCGGGCCTCCACGTCTCCGCGCAGTTGTTCGTAGCGGGCGACGATGGAGGGCGCGTTGCGCAGGGTGTGCTGGTAGAGGGTGCGCATGCGGCCACCGCGGTCGAGGAAGTCCTGGTCGCGGAGCAGGGCTTCGCGATGGCGGTCGGAGGATTTACGGATGTGCGTGGGGTGGGGCTGGATGGTGAGCACTTCTTCGGATGCCTCGGACACAGCCTCGGTGATGGCATTGTTGATCTGGTCGAACCCGCTCAGGACGTGGATACCCGGGGAGTCGTCGGTGCCGGTGAGCCGTGCGTCGATCCGCATGAGTGGTTCGAACGCTTCCGCCAGCCGGGCTTCGCGGCGGCGCTCCTCGGCGATACGGTCCCCCGTACCGCGCAGCATTCGGTGAAGGGCCGCCACAGGCGCGATCGGCTTCAACCTGCTCAGGTCCATGGCCGTGGGGTACAGCAGGCCGAAGTCGACCAGGCAGGGTGCCGTCTCGGCGTCGGCGCCGCTCACATGTCCCTCGCGCAGGGCGCGTTCGTACAACTGCATCCCTGCCGCGCACAGGTCTTCCGCGCAGTGCTCCGGATGTGGTGCCGAGGTCACTGTGCCCCCTCTCCTTGGGACCCTTGGTGTCAGCCTTCCTGGTTCAGGATCCCCGACTGCGCGATGAGGTAGCCGAGCTGGGCCCGGCTCTCGCTGCCGAGGGTCGCCGCGAGTTTGGCGACGTGCACGCGGGCGGTGCGGATGTTCATCCCGAGCCGCTCGGCTATCGCGGCGTCAGTGTGGCCCTCGATGAGGAGGGTGGCGATGGCTCGTTGGCGGGGGGTGATGCCGTTGAGGGTGGGGCGTTGGACAGCTTGGGGGTGCATGGGGGTGGCGAGGCGCCAGAGGCGGTCGAAGGCGGTGGCGAGAAAGCCGACCATGGCCGGGTGGCGGATTTCCAGGGCGAGCGAGCGGTCCTTGCTGGCGGGGATGAAGGCGACGGTGCGGTCGGTGACGATGAGACGGTCGGTCACCTCGTCGAGGGTGCGGGCCTCCACGTCTCCGCGCAGTTGTTCGTAGCGGGCGGCGATGGACGGTGCGTTGCGCAGGGTGTGCTGGTAGAGGGTGCGGATACGGCCGCCTCGGTCGAGAAAGTCCTGGTCGCGGGCGAGTGCTTCGGTATGGATGGCGGGGAGCACGTGGGCGAGCCGGTGCCCGGTGTGCGGCTGGATGGTGAGAACCTCGCTGGAGCTCTCGGCCATTGCCTGGCCGATGGCCTGCCCGATGCGGTCGTAGCCGCTGAGCACACTGACCATGGGGGCGCCCTCGGTGCCCGAACGCCGGCCGCCGATCCGCATGAGCGGTTCGAACACCTCCGCGAGACGGGCCTCGCGTCGCCGCTCGTCGGCGATCCGCTCGCCGCTGTCGCGCAGCATCTGCTGGAGGGCGACGACGGGGGTGAGCGGTTCCAGCCTGGTCACATCCGTGATCGCGGGATACAGCAGGCCGAGGTCGAGCAGGCAGGGTGCCGTCTCGGCGTCGGAACTGGTCACATGCCCCTCGCGCAGAGCATGTTCGTACAGCTGTATCCCTGCCGCGCACAGGTCTTCCGCGCCGTGTTCCGGGTGTGGTGCCGGGGTCACTGTGCCCCTCCCCTTGGGACCTTTGGTGTCAGTCTTCCTGGTTCAGGATCCCGGACTGCGCGATGAGGTAGCCGAGCTGGGCCCGGCTTCCGCTGCCCAGCGCCGTGGCGAGCTTGGCTATATGGGCGCGGCAGGTGCGCACGTTCATGCCCAGGCGGCGGGCTATGGCTTCGTCGACATGGCCCTCGACCAGGAGCTTGGCGATGGAGTGCTGGATCTCGGTGATGCCGTCGGGAGCGGTCTCGTAGGGGGCGCCCGCGGTGAGCTGGACGGCCCGGCCCCACATGAACTCGAACACCCTGATCAGATAGCGAACGAGCCCGGGGTGCCGGATCTCCATGGCCACCTGCTGGTCGTCCCGTATCGGGATGAAGGCGACGGTCTCGTCGCAGATGATGAGGCGCTCGACCAGTTCGTCGATGGTGCGGTACTCCACCTTGCCGGCGGAGAGCTGCTCCACGTAGGCCAGCCGCTCGGCGTCGTAGCGGACCGTGTGTTGGTACAGGGTCCGGATGCGGACCCCGCGCTCGATCAGAGGCCTGTCCCGCTCCAGGCCCTGGACGATGCTGCGCTCGGAGAAGCGGTTGGTCGGCTGGATGGTGAGCATCTCGCTCTGGCACTGGCCCGTGGCCAAGTTGAGGGCCGCGTTGATGCGGTCACCGCCCTCCAGGACCGAGATCGAGTGGGCGGACGCCGTCAGCTGGGTGCCCAGGGTCATGAACGGCTCAAAAGCTTCGGACAGTTCGATTGACCGGCGCCTGCGTTCGGCTATCTCCCGTTCGATGGGATCAAGCCGTTGGGTCAACGCGAGCGCCGGGGGGATGGGGCGCAACCAGTCGGGATCGTCCGGATCGGGGAGCAGTAGATCCAGTTCTGCCAGACAGGGAGCCGCTTCCGCGTCCGCACGGGATATGCGTCCCTTGCGTAGAGCCTCCGCGTAAAGTCGGCCACCTTCCTCACACAGTTCGGTTACCGCATGGGGATGTGTCACCTTCACCCGATTCGCCACTAAATCTCCACCCCCCAGGGTCCTGAACATGCAGGAACATGATGCACCGATTGTGTGGCCATGACGTGCCTGAATGAGCCATCGTCGTACTCGACGGGGGAAGAGGGGACCTTCAAGTGAGGACGAAGCCGACTATGAGTAAGAGATTGCTTCGCTCGGTACTTGTCGCCGCCTTCTCCACCGTTGTTGCCATCGGAACGCTGAGTGGCATCTCTGGTACGAAGGGCGACGTCGAGGCGGACAGCAAGTGGCCGGCGGTGGTCGTTTCCACCGTGGACGGCGGGAGCGACGCGGCGGTCGGCACCGACGACAGCGCCGGGAGCTGACGACGTGACCACTCCACCCGACGACCGCTCCTTCCGCCGCGAAATGGCAACCGCCTACCGCTCCGGCTGGCACTTCATCGACCTGGTCACCGCGATCCCCCACGCCGGTGACTCACTGATGGTGACGGTCTTCGGAGAGCCGGTCGTCGTGACGCGGGACGAGGACGAGGACGTACGGGCCTACCGGTGCCTGCGGCGGCCGCGCGGGGCGCCCCAGCCCGTGCGGTGTGCCATCCGGTACGGAATGATCTTTGTGAATCTGGACCAGCGTGACCATCGCCTGGTGGAGCCGGACGCCCCGGCCCCCCGGACCATAGCCACCCCCCGCAGTGCCTGACGCGATTCCCCCGTCGTAACAGATCGCTCAGGTGCTTCCCCCCGCAGCGGCGTCACCGTGACCTGAACACGGTGACGCCGCTGCAGTTTGTGGGAAATATGCGGACATCGGCACCGCCGGGCCGTACCGGGTCGTGGCTCAAAGCAATCGATCATGGTTCGGTTTTACCGACCGCTCGTGCTTTTTCCGGTGCCCGCGCGGGGTGCGCGCGTTCTCGGCCACCTTGTCCCATCCTGCACCGGGTCGTCGGCTCAGCCGTTCCCCATGGCCCGCGTCAGTTCGATCTCGATCACCACGCGGTCCGGGTTCGGCGAGGGTGTGCGCTCGTAGCGCTCGGCGTAGCGCCGCACCGCCTCCGCCACCCGCTCCGGTTCGGTGCGGACGAAGGCGCGGCCCTCCAGGGTCGCCCAGCGCCGCCCCGCCACCTGGCAGACCGCCACCCGTGCGCCCTCGGGGCCGGCGGCCAACACATTGGCCACCTTCGTACTGGATTTGTTGGCGATCACCCGAGCCGTCCGGGCCCGAGGGTCGTATGTCACCCCGACGGGCACCACGTGCGGACTGCCGTCCGGGCGTGGTGTCGTCAGCGTGCACAGGTGCCGTTCCCGCCAGAAGCTGAGATACGGCGCGTCGGGGGCACCCGGATCCTGGGAGTGTCTGCTCATGGCCCGGAACCTAGCTTCCCCCGGCCTCCCGGACTCCGCCTTGAGTGGAATAGACTCAACTTTGTGTACGTTGACCGAGTCAGCACTGGGAGTTGCGGCAGACCGCTGACGGAGACGTGACGGAGACGTAGGAGGAGAACGCGAACGTGGACGCCGAGCTGACCAACCGGAGCCGGGACGCCATCAACGCGGCCGGGAATCGGGCCGTGTCCGAGGGGCACCCGGACCTCACCCCCGCCCATCTGCTCCTGGCGCTGCTCCAGGGCCAGGACAACGAGAACATCGTGGACCTGCTGGCCGCCGTCGACGCCGACCAGGCGGCCGTGCGCGCCAGCGCCGAGAAGGCCCTCGCCGCGCTGCCCAGCGTGACCGGGTCCACCGTCGCGCCCCCGCAGCCCAACCGCGAACTGCTCGCCGTGATCGCCGACGCGCAGGCCCGCGCCCAGGACCTCGGCGACGAATACCTCTCCACCGAGCACCTGCTCCTCGGGATCGCCGCGAAGGGCGGCCCGGCCGGGGACGTACTCTCCGGGCAGGGGGCCACCGCCAAGAAGCTTCAGGAGGCCTTCCAGCGAGCGAGGGGAGGACGCCGGGTGACCACAGCCGATCCGGAGGGCCAGTACAAGGCCCTGGAGAAGTTCGGGACCGACTTCACGGCCGCCGCACGGGAGGGCAAGCTCGACCCGGTCATCGGGCGGGACCAGGAGATCCGCCGGGTCGTCCAGGTGCTGTCCCGTCGTACGAAGAACAACCCCGTCCTCATCGGCGAGCCGGGCGTGGGCAAGACCGCCGTGGTCGAGGGGCTGGCGCAACGGATCGTGAAGGGCGACGTGCCCGAGTCCCTCAAGGACAAGCGGCTCGTCGCGCTCGACCTCGGGGCCATGGTCGCCGGCGCCAAGTACCGGGGCGAGTTCGAGGAGCGGCTGAAGACGGTCCTCGCGGAGATCAAGGACTCCGACGGGCAGATCATCACCTTCATCGACGAGCTGCACACCGTCGTGGGCGCGGGCGCCGGCGGGGACTCCGCCATGGACGCCGGGAACATGCTCAAGCCCATGCTCGCGCGCGGCGAGCTGCGCATGGTGGGCGCGACCACGCTGGACGAGTACCGGGAGCGGATCGAGAAGGACCCCGCCCTGGAGCGCCGTTTCCAGCAGGTGCTGGTCGCGGAGCCGACCGTCGAGGACACCATCGCGATCCTGCGCGGCCTCAAGGGGCGCTACGAGGCGCACCACAAGGTCGTGATCGCGGACAGCGCGCTCGTCGCGGCCGCCACGCTCTCCGACCGGTACATCACCTCCCGCTTCCTGCCCGACAAGGCCATCGACCTGGTCGACGAGGCGGCCTCCCGCCTCCGTATGGAGATCGACTCCTCGCCCGTGGAGATCGACGAACTCCAGCGTGCCGTCGACCGGTTGAAGATGGAGGAGCTGGCGCTGGAGAAGGAGACCGACCCGGCTTCCCGCGAGCGCCTGGAACGACTGCGCCGCGACCTCGCCGACAAGGAGGAGGAGCTGCGCGGCCTGACCGCCCGCTGGGAGAAGGAGAAGCAGTCCCTCAACCGCGTGGGCGAACTGAAGGAGAAGCTGGACGAGTTGCGCGGCCAGGCCGAACGGGCCCAGCGCGACGGCGACTTCGACACCGCCTCCAAGCTGCTCTACGGCGAGATCCCCACCCTGGAACGGGACCTGGAGGCCGCCTCGCAGGCCGAGGAGGAGGCCGCCAAGGACACCATGGTCAAGGAGGAGGTCGGCCCCGACGACATCGCCGACACGGTCGCCGCCTGGACCGGTATCCCCGCGGGGCGCCTCCTGGAGGGCGAGACGCAGAAACTCCTGCGCATGGAGGAGGAGTTGGGCAAGCGGCTCATCGGTCAGAGCGAGGCCGTGCAGGCCGTCTCGGACGCCGTACGGCGGACCCGGGCCGGGATCGCGGACCCCGACCGCCCGACCGGCTCCTTCCTCTTCCTGGGCCCGACGGGCGTCGGCAAGACCGAACTGGCCAAGGCGCTGGCCGACTTCCTCTTCGACGACGAGCGGGCGATGGTCCGCATCGACATGTCGGAGTACGGCGAGAAGCACAGCGTCGCCCGGCTCGTCGGCGCGCCCCCCGGCTACATCGGCTACGAGGAGGGCGGCCAGCTGACCGAGGCGGTGCGCAGGCGGCCGTACAGCGTGGTGCTCCTGGACGAGGTGGAGAAGGCGCACCCGGAGGTCTTCGACATCCTGCTCCAGGTGCTGGACGACGGCCGCCTGACGGACGGTCAGGGCCGCACGGTGGACTTCCGCAACGCGATCCTGGTGCTGACGTCCAACCTGGGCAGCCAGTTCCTGGTGGACCCGATCACCAGTGAGCAGGAGAAGAAGGAACAGGTCCTGGAGGTGGTCCGCACCGCCTTCAAGCCGGAGTTCCTCAACCGCCTGGACGACCTGGTCGTCTTCTCCGCGCTGACCAAGGACGAGCTGGCCCGGATCGCCCGGCTCCAGATCGACCGGCTCGCCAAGCGGCTGGCCGAGCGGCGCCTCACGCTGGAGATCAGCGAGGAGGCCCTGACCTGGCTCGCCGACGAGGGCAACGACCCGGCCTACGGCGCCCGCCCGCTGCGCCGGCTCGTCCAGACCGCCATCGGCGACCGCCTCGCCAAGGAGATCCTCTCCGGCGAGGTCAAGGACGGCGACACGGTCCGCGTGGACGCCTTCGGCGACGGCCTGATCGTGGGACCGGCGACCGGCAAGACGCTCTGACGGGGGCGGAATCCTCCGTCTTCCTCAGTCCGCGGGTGATCGTTTTCGGCCAACCACACGAGTCACTCGCACACCTTCCGGCCCTCCGCTTCACGGAAACTTCATAGATCGCGGAGCGGGCGGCAAGGCCCGGGAAGCGTGAGCCGCCGTTCCGGTTCGGGACGGCGGTTCCCGGCCACGGCCATAAATCCTCTGTGGGCATGTCCATGCGGTGCTTACAGTGACCGGGCGTCTTGAGGCGGACCTGATCACTCCGGCCCGGGCGCGTGCTTCACGGGGGAACGTCCACGCACATCACCTTGCGCCGCCGCGCGCCCCCGCATGCCTGTTGCGACACTTCAGCAGAGAAGGAATGTGCATGCGCAAGCTCCTGACCGCAGCCGGTCTCGCGTCGTCCGCCGTCGCCCTGGGCGTCCTGATGGCCTCCCCGGCGGCCGCCTGGTCCGCGACGTCCCAGTTCGACGTCACCTTCCCCGGCGCGAAGCCGAAGACGACGTACATCGTCGACAACAACGGCGCGGCCAACCTCGACCAGGGCGGCTTCCAGGCCAAGTCGGTCGTCTACTGGAAGCTGGCCGTCGACCAGATCGGCGACCACTCGACCCGCTTCACCAGCTTCAAGATCACGACGCGTTCCGAGGCGCGGCTCGGCCCGAACGAGCCGGACGAGGTCATCACCAAGAAGACCTGCGACCTGACCGCGAAGGTCAACGACAACCCCTTCTGGTCCTACGACACCGCGTCGAACACCTGCGTCGCCCCGTCCCAGGTCTACGACGGCGAGCTGTACTGGTCCGCGGACGCCACGATCGTCTACGACATCGTGGGCGACGACAAGGGAGCCATCACCCAGGAGCTCCAGGGCACCGCGCTGGTCCACGGCTGACCCGGCCGGGTACGACCGGTCGGGTATGAGGGGCCAGATCCTGTCAGCCCTGGGCTGACAGGATCTGTCGGGGCTTGCCACCCCCCTCCCCGGATGGGGGAGGATGGCGGGATCCGTACGAAGGGAAATTCACGGTGACCATCGACCCGTCCTCGATTCCGAACTTCGGGGGCCAGCCCGAGCCGCAGCCCCAAGGACCGGCGGGCCCCGTCGTCCCGGATCAGGATCTTGTGAAGCAGCTCCTCGACCAGATGGAGCTGAAGTATGTCGTCGACGACGAGGGTGACCTCGCGGCGCCGTGGGAGCAGTTCCGTACGTACTTCATGTTCCGTGGTGAGGGAGACCAGCAGGTCTTCTCGGTGCGCACGTTCTACGACCGCCCCCACAAGATCGACGAGAAGCCGCTGCTGCTGGAGTCCATCGACGACTGGAACCGGCGGACCCTGTGGCCCAAGGTCTACAGCCACACCCATGACGACGGCACCGTCCGCCTGATCGGCGAGGCGCAGATGCTGATCGGCACCGGCGTCAGCCTGGAGCACTTCGTCTCCTCCACCGTCAGCTGGGTGCGCGCCGCCATCGAGTTCGACAAGTGGCTCGTCGAGCAGCTCGGCCTCGAGCAGGAGGTCAACGACGCGGAGAAGCCCGAGGACTCCGGCGACGAGGAGTAGGCCCGCGGACGCACGAGAGCCCGGCCAGGGCACCGGCCATCACGGTCGGGTGCCGGGGCCGGGCTCTCGCGCGTCCGGCGTTCGAGCGGCGCGGGCGAGGGCGCTCGGGCGAGGGTGTTCCGGCGGGGGCGTCCGGGCGGGTGCGCTCAGGCGAGTGCCTTGAGACGCTTGACCGCTTCCTCCAGCACCTCGGTCCGCTTGCAGAAGGCGAACCGTACGAAGGGGGCGCCGGCGTCGCGGTGGTCGTAGAAGACCGCGTTGGGGATCGCGACCACACCGGCCCGCTCCGGCAGGGCGCGGCAGAAGGCGAAGCCGTCGCCCTCCTGGGAGAGGGCGGTGCCGAGGGGGCGGATGTCGGTGGTGACGAAGTACGTGCCGGCGGGGCGGAAGACCTTGAAGCCCGCTTCGGCGAGACCGGTCGCGAGCAGGTCGCGCTTGGCGAGCATGTCGTCGCGGAACGCGGTGAAGTAGCTGTCGGGGAGAGCGAGCGCTTCGGCGACCGCGTACTGGAACGGTCCCGAGGAGACGTAGGTCAGGAACTGCTTCGCCGAGCGGACCGCCGCGACCAGTTCCGGGGCCGCCGTCACCCAGCCGACCTTCCAGCCGGTGAAGGAGAAGGTCTTGCCGGCGGAACCGATGGTCACCGTCCGCTCGCGCATCCCCGGGAAGCCGGCGAGGGGCAGGTGCTCGGCCTCGCCGAAGACCAGGTGCTCGTAGACCTCGTCCGTGACGACGAGCAGGTCCCGCTCGACGGCGAGCTCGGCGATCGCGGTCAGTTCCTCGCGGGTGAGGACGGTGCCCGTCGGGTTGTGCGGCGTGTTGACCAGCAGCAGGCGGGTGCGGTCGGTGACGGCGGCGCGCAGCTCGTCGAGGTCCAGGCGGAAGGAGTCCTCGTGCGGGCGCAGGGTCACCGGGACCCGCTTGCCGCCCGCCATGGCGATGCAGGCCGCGTAGGAGTCGTAGTACGGCTCCAGGGCGACGACCTCGTCGCCGGGCTCCAGCAGGGCGAGCAGCGAGGCGGCGATGGCCTCCGTGGCCCCCGCCGTGACCAGGACCTCGGTGTCCGGGTCGAAGGACAGGCCGTAGCGGCGCTGCTGGTGCGCGCTGATCGCGGTGCGCAGCTCGGGGATGCCGGGGCCGGGCGGGTACTGGTTGCCGTGGCCCGCGCGCAGCGCGCGGACGGCGGCCTCCCTGACCTCCTCGGGGCCGTCCGTGTCGGGAAAGCCCTGGCCCAGGTTGATCGCGCCGGTCCGCACGGCCAGGGCGGACATCTCGGCGAAGATCGTCGTCCCGAACTCGGCGAGACGGCGATTGAGGTGGGGACGTGTGCTGGAGGTCATGCCGGTCATCCTGCGCCCAAGCTCCGGGCTTCCTCAACTCGCCGTGCGTCCCGCCCCGCGCCGCCCCGGTACTCACAGCTCAGAAGTTCCTCAACTCTGCTTTGGGCCGTGAGCGGGCCGGGCATCCCCCGTTCACGCAGCTGGTGAGGCGCCCACGGGGGGCCGCTTCGGGGGAGCTGCACGAAAGGAGGGTGACGTCATGCCCATGGCAATCGGCATCATCCTGCTGGTCCTGTTCATGGCTCTGCTCGTGCTGGGAATCGTGGGTTCCGGGCGCCGGCAGCGGTCCCAGCGGTACGCGCGGTCGCACAGCCGCGGCAGCCACAACGGCAGCGGAAGCAGCGACAGCCACAACAGCTGGTGGGCCGGCGGCGGCGACAGCGGCGGCGGCTCGTCCTGCGGCTCCTCGGGCCACTCCTGCGGGGGCGGCTCGTCGTCCTGCGGAGGGGGAGGTGGCGGCGGGGGCGGATGCGGGGGAGGCAGCTGACACGGGGCAGCTGAGCTCCCGGAAGGGGGAACCGCATCCGGAACGGGGGACGGGGGACGGGGGACGGGGGAGCGGGGGGAACGGGGGAGCGGGGGCGTGGTCAACGGATCTGGAGCCGGGTGTGGACCCGGGACCGGACCGGTGACCACGCCCCCGCCATATGCCGCGCGGGTGAGCGCGCTCATCGGTTCATACGCCCGCCGGCAACGGCTTGTGACGACCCCGGCACCGCTCCGGCGCACGCTCCGGCCGCCCCGGCGCACGCCATGGTTGAACAGTTGAGCTGTGGAGCCCTCTGAGGGATGGAAACCCCACGAAGTTGGGTAAAAACGCTGTGGTGGCGCCACTGTTCATGATTCCCTCTAAATCACCAACGCGGCCCCTCGGACGTCCCACCGACGCCCTCCCTGACCCTTGAGGGTGCCGGTGACGCCTCCGACTGGGCCGACCGGGCCGAACTCCCCGGTGCCGACCGGGGTGCGCCGGATCCACCACTCCCTTCCTCCCTTTTCTTTGCGTGCTTGCGGAGCCGACCCATGCTCACGACCCTGAACACCGCTTACACCGACACGCGCGCGGCCGACCTCGCCTGGGCCCTGGGGCGCGAGCCGCTGCCCGCCCTCGCCACGCTCGACCTCGAACTGACATGTGCCAAGCTTCAGTTGAGACTGCTCGGCGCGTCCCACCAGGTGCTCCTGGAGGAGGAACAGGGCAGTTGTTCGGAGACGGTGGCCTGCATCCCGGGTAGCAGCACACCGCTGCCGCTGGGTGTGGCCAAGCGGGTCGGCGACTGGGAGTACGAGTTCGCCGCCCGTGTCGAGGTCCTCTCCCCGGGCCAGTTCGCGGGCCGCGCCCAGGAGTTGCTGGCCCTGGTCTCCGACCATCCCCACGGCCTGGCCGGCGTCTTCCCCGGCAGCCCGCACGCCTTCACCGCGATGCTCGCCCAGCGTCACGAGGGCCAGGTCCACTGGCGCACCTGGCACGCGTACCCGCAGGACGGCCAACTGGTGGCCACCCGGTCCCGGGTGGGCGTACGGACAGCGGCGGCACGCCACCTCCCGCGGCCGGTGTCCCTCAGCCCGTCCGGGGTGTGAGGGGCGTGCGCGGTGTGAGGGCCGTTCCGGGTGGGAGGTCCGTCCCGGATGTGAGAGCCGTCCCGGGTGTGAGGGGGTTAAACGCGGGGTGCCCAACTGACCGACAGTTCCACACGTGTGGGTGACGAAGCGTGCCGTCGCAGTGACGTAACGTCGCAGCGTGATCGAACCGCACGCGCCCGCCCCACCCGGCACCACGCCGCCCTGGGCGGGCCCCGCGCGGCTGCCCGTCGGCCCCGGCACGGGCCGGTTCCTCGTCCTCGCCTGCGTCTTCGTCTGCGCCGCCTGCGGACTGGTGTACGAACTCGAACTGGTCGCCCTGGCCACGTACTTGATCGGCGACTCGGTCACCCAGGCCTCCGTCGTGCTGTCGGTCATGGTCTTCGCGATGGGCATCGGCTCGCTCGCCGCGAAACGGCTGCGGTGGCGGGCGGCGGCCGCCTTCGGCGCGCTGGAGGCGGCCCTGGCCCTCGTCGGCGGCTGCAGCGCGATGACCCTGTACGCCGTCTTCGCGTGGACCGGCGCCTGGGGCGGGGTGTGGGAGAGCGCCCCGCGCTGCCTCCTGGTCGCCTTCTCCCTCGCCATCGGCCTGCTCATCGGCGCCGAGGTCCCGCTGCTGATGGAGCTCATCCAGCGCATCCGGCGACAGGACGCGGGCGGTGCGGTGGCCGACCTGTTCGCCGCGGACTACGTCGGCGCGCTGGTCGGCGGCCTGGCGTTCCCCTTCCTCCTGCTGCCCTGGCTCGGCCAGCTGACCGGTGCGCTGCTCACCGGCACGGTCAACGTGATGGCCGGCGGCGCCCTCGTCCTCGGCCTGTTCCGCGGCGACCTCACCCGCCGCGCCCGCCGCCTGCTGCTCCTCGCCAACGTCACCGTCCTGGCCCTCCTCGCCACGGCCGCCGTCCTCGTCGACGACTTCGAACGGGCCGCGCGGCACGCGGTGTACGGCGAGGACGTACGGGTGGCGGTCCAGAGCGAGGTCCAGGAGATCGTCCTCACCGGTGGCACCGACGGCCGCTCCCTCGACCTCTTCCTCGACGGCCGGCTCCGGGTCAGCGGACGCGACGAGCACCGCTACCACGAGGCCCTGGTCCACCCCGCGATGAACGGCCCCCACGCGCGCGTGCTCATCCTCGGCGGCGGCGACGGCCTCGCCGCGCGCGAGGTCCTGCGCCACCCGGGCGTCGACCACGTCGACATCGTCGAACTCGACGAGGAGGTCGTCCGGCTCGCCCGCAGCGACCCGGCCCTCGCCGCGCTGAACGGCCATGTCTACGGCGACGCGCGCGTCCACGTGACCACGGCGGACGCCTTCGGCGCACTGCGCCGGATGCCGTCGGCGACGTACGACGTGGTCGTCGCCGACCTGCCCGACCCGGGCATCACCGCGAGCACGAAGCTGTACTCGCGGGAGTTCTACGGGCTGGTCCGACGGGTCCTGACCGACCACGGGCGGATCCTCGTGCACGCCGGGCCCGTCGCCTCCCGCCCACGGGTCTTCTGGACCGTGGACGCCACCATGCGCGCCGCCGGGCTCCACACCGTCCCCTTCCGCGTCGGCGGCCGCGCCTCCGCCTTCGCGGCGGGCCCCGACCGCACGACGGGCGCGTCCCGGGCCGCCCACGACTGGGGCTTCGTCCTCGCGTCCCCCGCCCCCTGCCCCGCCCTGCACCAGGCACGCCTGACGGCCGACGCGCGGGCGGCGGCGCGGACGCGGGTGGTGGGGGTGCCGGTGTCGACGCTGGCGCATCCGCGGTATTGAGGGTGGTGCGGACGGCAGCTTTCAACGCCGGTCCAGGCACCCTCAGCCTGTCCGGCGATTGAGGACGAGGCCCCTTCAGGGCCGACAGCGGGGGTCTGGGGGCGGCAGCCCCCAGCCACCCAGACGCGCGGTCACTTTGCACCAACGGGGGGTGCACGACCGCCCCCACTGGGTAGGCTCCGTCGACATGGAGCATGAGGTGTTCGTTCCGGTTCCGGCCGAGCGGCTCAGGGAGGCGCTGGCCGACCCCGCACAGGTCGCCCGGGCGGTCCCCGGGCTCCAACAGGACGTCGGCGCCGAGCCCGTCACCGGGCGGCTCAAGGTCCGCGTCGGCAGTCACTCGATCACCTACCGCGGCTCGGTACGGGTCTCCGGGCAGGACGACGGGTCGTACGCCGTCGAAGGGGACGCCGTGGAGGCGCGCGGCACCGGGGTCGTGAAGCTGGCGCTCACGCTGCGGCTGCGGGACGCGGAGGGCGGGACCGCGCTCACGTTCGAGGGGACGGCCTCCGCGGACGGACGGGTCACCGAGCTGCCGGCGGACGCGGTCGCGTCGGCCGCGAGCCGCCTGCTGACCCGTTTCGCGGAGCATCTGGGGGCGGGGGCGGGAGCGCAGGTCGAGGCTACGGAAACCGAGGCCGCGCCGGAAACCGAGGCTGCGGCGGAGGCCGAACCCGAGCCGGTCGCGCCGGACCCCGACCCCGCCCCCGTCTTCGACGCCGAGGCGCCCCCGGCCCCGCTCGAAGACCTCACCGAAGACTTCACCGCCTCCGCCGGACCCGCCGCGGAGGCCGCGCACGCGCGGCGGACGATGATCGGGCGCAGCGCGGAGGAGGTCGACCACGCACCCCCGAGGGGGCGGTACGCGCCCGTGCCCGCGCCGCAGACGTCCGTCCCGAACCAGACACTGCGGTGGGCGGCGCCCGCCGCGGCGGTGGTGCTGGCGTCGGCGATCGTGGTGGGACGCGCGCTGCGTCGGCGGCGCTGAGTCCCCCGCCCCGCCGTGCCGTCCCAACCCCCGCCCCCCACCACCCCTTTGATCGCCGCAGTAGGGTCGTCCCGTGAGTGACGACATCGTGCTGACCGCGGGTGACGCGGAAGTGATCGTGCAGCCGGGGAACGGCGGGCGGATCGGCGGGCTTCGGGTCGGGGGGACGCAGCTGCTGCGGCAGGGGGAGCGGTTCGGCTGCTTCCCGATGGTGCCGTGGTGCGGGCGGATCCGGGAGGGACGGTTCCGGGACGGGACCACCGTGCGCCAGATGCCGCTGAACTCGCCGCCGCACGCCATCCACGGCACCGCCCGGGACGGCGCCTGGCGCACGGCCCGGGTGACGGCGGACGAGGCGGTGATCACGTACGACCTGGTCGAGCCGTGGCCCCACCCCGGCCGGGTCACGCAGGTCGTCGCGCTCACCGGGGACACGCTGACGCTCACCATGGCCGTGGAGACGTACGACTCCTCCTTCCCGGCCCAGATCGGCTGGCACCCCTGGTTCAACCGGACCGTCGAGGGGGCCGACGTAGAACTCGACTTCTCGCCCGCCTGGCAGGAGGAGCGCGGGGAGGACCACCTGCCCACCGGCAACCGGCTCGACCCGAAGCCGGGGCCCTGGGACGACTGCTTCGGAATGCCCGGCGGCGTCGACGTCACCCTCACCTGGCCGGAGCGGCTTGAGCTGAAGGTGGCCAGCCGCGAGGAGTGGGTCGTCGTCTACGACGAGCAGGAGGCCGCGGTGTGCGTGGAGCCGCAGACCGGGCCGCCGAACGGACTGAACACGCTGCCGCGCCTGGTCACGCCCCTGGAGCCGCTGGAGGCCACCACGACCTGGTCCTGGCGCCGTCTCTGAGCGCCTCTAAGCTGGCCGCATGACTGACGTCCGCGGCGCGCTGCTGCAACAGATCAAGGACAAGGCCGTGGTGCACGGCAAGGTGACCCTGTCGTCGGGTCTGGAGGCCGACTACTACGTCGACCTGCGCCGCATCACCCTCGACGGCGAGGCCGCCCCGCTCGTCGGTCAGGTGCTGCTCGACCTGACCGCGGAGCTGGACTTCGACGCGGTCGGTGGGCTCACCATGGGCGCCGACCCCGTCGCCGGCGCCATGCTGCACGCGGCCGCCGCGCGCGGGCAGCGCCTGGACGCCTTCGTCGTACGCAAGGCCGCCAAGGCGCACGGGCTGCAGCGGCGGGTCGAGGGCCCGGACATCGCCGGGCGGCGCGTGCTCGTCGTCGAGGACACCTCCACCACCGGCGGCTCCCCGCTCACCGCGGTCGAGGCCGTGCGCGAGGCCGGCGCCGAGGTCGTCGCCGTGGCGACGATCGTGGACCGGGCCACCGGCGCCGCCGAGAAGATCCAGCAGGGCGCGGGTGTGCCGTACCTGTTCGCCTTCTCGAAGGATGAACTGGGGCTGGACTGACGGACCACTTTGACCTGGACTTGACCGGCGCGTGGACCATCCGCGCATGTCTGGAAAGATGGGGACGACGATGACGTCGCATCCCCAGGTCTAGGTCAGGGCCGTAAGAAGAAGCCGTACGCAGTACGCCCACCCGCACATACAAGGAGCGGACACATGCCGATCGCAACCCCCGAGGTCTACAACGAGATGCTCGACCGGGCGAAGGCAGGCAAGTTCGCCTACCCGGCCATCAACGTGACCTCGACCCAGACCCTGCACGCTGCGCTGCGCGGCTTCGCGGAGGCCGAGAGCGACGGCATCATCCAGATCTCCACCGGTGGTGCCGAGTTCCTGGGCGGCCAGTACAGCAAGGAGATGGTCACGGGTTCCGTGGCCCTCGCCGAGTTCGCGCACATCGTCGCCGAGAAGTACCCGGTCACCGTCGCCCTGCACACCGACCACTGCCCGAAGGACAAGCTCGACGGGTACGTACGGCCGCTGCTCGCCGTCTCCGAGGAGCGCGTCAAGGCCGGCGGCAACCCGCTGTTCCAGTCCCACATGTGGGACGGTTCCGCCGAGACCCTCGCCGACAACCTCTCCATCGCCCAGGAGCTCCTGGAGCGCGCCCGCGCCGCCAGGATCATCCTCGAGGTCGAGATCACCCCGACCGGTGGCGAGGAGGACGGCGTCTCCCACGAGATCAACGACTCTCTGTACACCACGGTCGACGACGCCGTGCGTACGGTCGAGGCGCTCGGGCTCGGTGAGAAGGGGCGCTACCTGCTCGCCGCCTCCTTCGGCAACGTCCACGGTGTCTACAAGCCGGGCAACGTCGTCCTGCGGCCCGACCTGCTCAAGGAGCTGAACGACGGCGTCGCCGCCAAGTACGGCAAGCCGGCCGGGTCCCAGCCGTTCGACTTCGTCTTCCACGGCGGCTCCGGCTCCACCGAGGAGGAGATCCGCACCGCCCTGGAGAACGGCGTCGTCAAGATGAACATCGACACGGACACGCAGTACGCCTTCACGCGTCCCGTCGCCGACCACATGTTCAAGAACTACGACGGTGTCCTCAAGGTCGACGGCGAGGTCGGCTCCAAGAAGACCTACGACCCCCGCACCTGGGGCAAGCTGGCCGAGGCGTCGATGGCCGCGCGCGTCGTCGAGGCCACGCAGAACCTGCGGTCGGCGGGCACGAAGATCAAGTAGCCGTCACGTGTGTACGTCACGCGTGTAGTCGTTCTGTTTCGGGTGAGCCCGGTGCTACGGCACCGGGCTCGCTGTATACCTGGGGCATGTCCGATGTCCGGTTGGCCTCGTCGCGGGGCAAATGGATCCTGCTGACCACCATCCTCGGCTCCAGCATGGCGCTGCTGGACTCGACCGTCGTCAATGTCGCCCTGCCGCGGATCGGACGGGATCTCGACGCGGACCTGGCCGCTCTCCAGTGGACCGTCAACGCGTACATGCTCACGCTGGCCGGGCTGATCCTGCTCGGCGGGTCCCTGGGGGACCGGTACGGGCGCCGCAAGGTCTTCGTGGTGGGCGTGGTGTGGTTCGCGGTCGCCTCCCTGCTGTGCGGGCTCGCGCCGAACGCCGAGGTGCTGATCGCCGCGCGGGCCTTGCAGGGGGTGGGGGGCGCGCTGCTCACTCCCGGGTCGCTGGCGCTGATCCAGGCGTCCTTTCATCCCGACGATCGGGGGCGGGCCGTCGGGCTGTGGTCCGGGTTCGGCGGGGTCGGGGCGGCCGTCGGGCCGTTCGTGGGCGGCTGGCTGGTGGACGGGCCCGGCTGGCGGTGGGTGTTCCTGCTGAACGTGCCACTCGCGCTGGTGTGCGTGCCGGTCGCCCTGCGGCACGTTCCCGAGTCGGGGGACGGGCGGGCGCACACCCGCTTCGACGTCCTGGGCGCCGGGCTGGGGGCGGTGGCCCTCGCGCTGATCACGTACGCGCTGATCGAGGCCCGCGCGGGCACGGTGGCCGTCGCGCTCACGGCCGTCGCGGGGCTGGGCGCCGCCGTGGCCTTCGTGTACGTCGAGAAGCGGCAGGCCGATCCGATGATGCCGCCCGACATCTTCGCGTCCCGGCAGTTCACTGCGGTGAACCTGGTGACGCTGTGCGTGTATGCCGCTCTCGGTGGGTTCTTCTTCCTCGCCGCGCTCCAGTTGCAGGTCGTGGTCGGGTACTCCGCCCTCGGCGCCGGAGTGGCCCTGCTGCCGACGACCGTCCTGATGCTGCTGCTCTCCGCCCGCTCCGGCGAGCTGGGGGAGCGGATCGGACCGCGGATCCCGCTGACCGTGGGGCCGCTGCTGGCCGCCGCCGGGATGCTGCTGATGCTGCGGGTCGGGCCGGGCGCGTCGTACGTCGTGGACGTGCTGCCCGCGCTGCTGGTTCTGGGGCTCGGCCTGGTCACGCTGGTCGCGCCGCTGACCGCGACCGTGCTGGGCTCCGTGAGCACGGCTCGGGCGGGGCTGGCCAGCGGCATCAACAACGCGGCGGCCCGCGCGGCCGGCCTGATCGCGGTGGCCGCGCTGCCGTTGCTCACCGGGATGGGCGAGGAGGCGTACCGGTCGCCCACGGCCTTCGACGAGGCGTTCGGGCGGGCGATGGCGCTGTGCGCGGGTGTGCTGGTCGTGGGGGCCGTGGTGGCCTTCTTGACCGTACGGCGGCCTCCGGAGGACTGCCGGCGCCCCGAGTGCCGGACACACGGGAGCGTCCTGGCTCCGCCGCTGGAGGGCGAGCGGGCCCGGAAGCGGCTGTCGTAGCCCGGGGGTACCTGCGGCGCGCTGTGCGGGTCCGGTGGGGGTGCGCGTAGCGCCTACGGTCCGGTGGGTGGGTGGGTCGGGGCCGGGTCGGGGGGTGTCCGTCCTCGGTCCGGCGGAACTGTGGCTTTTAGCTGTGCTGCGTGTCGGACGCCGGCCGCTGCGGGCGGACACCCCCCGCCCCGTCCCCTCACCGCCGTGGGCGGCCACGACGCCCACGGCTGGGGTGCCTCATGTCGCCGG
>NZ_JAIHON010000060.1 GCF_021173675.1 Streptomyces lincolnensis
CGTGGCCTCCCACGTCCTTCATCGGTTCCTGGTGCCAAGGCATCCACCGTGCGCCCTTAAAAACTTGGCCACAGATGCTCGCGTCCACTGTGCAGTTCTCAAACAACGACCAGCCACCCACCACCCCACCCATCACAGGCGAGTTCACTGGGGCCGGCACTGAAGGCAGCCGACACGGCCATACCCTCAGACACCCAACAGCGTGCCCGGCCGGCTCCCGCCCGGAGATCATGCTTTCCACGCTCTTGCGAGCAGTACTTGCAGCCTCCGACCCGT
>NZ_JAIHON010000061.1 GCF_021173675.1 Streptomyces lincolnensis
GTTGAGACAGTCGAGAAGTCGTTACGCCATTCGTGCAGGTCGGAACTTACCCGACAAGGAATTTCGCTACCTTAGGATGGTTATAGTTACCACCGCCGTTTACTGGCGCTTAAGTTCTCAGCTTCGCACACCCGAAAGCGCACTAACCGGTCCCCTTAACGTTCCAGCACCGGGCAGGCGTCAGTCCGTATACATCGCCTTACGGCTTCGCACGGACCTGTGTTTTTAGTAAACAGTCGCTTCTCGCTGGTCTCTGCGGCCACCCCCA
>NZ_JAIHON010000062.1 GCF_021173675.1 Streptomyces lincolnensis
TGGGGGTGGCCGCAGAGACCAGCGAGAAGCGACTGTTTACTAAAAACACAGGTCCGTGCGAAGCCGTAAGGCGATGTATACGGACTGACGCCTGCCCGGTGCTGGAACGTTAAGGGGACCGGTTAGTCACTCTTCGGGGTGGCGAAGCTGAGAACTTAAGCGCCAGTAAACGGCGGTGGTAACTATAACCATCCTAAGGTAGCGAAATTCCTTGTCGGGTAAGTTCCGACCTGCACGAATGGCGTAACGACTTCTCGACTGTCTCAAC
>NZ_JAIHON010000063.1 GCF_021173675.1 Streptomyces lincolnensis
GGGCGATCTCCAGCCCCAGCGCGGAGGCTTCGGCGACGA
Source organism: Streptomyces lincolnensis (assembly GCF_021173675.1). Classification (GTDB taxonomy): domain Bacteria; phylum Actinomycetota; class Actinomycetes; order Streptomycetales; family Streptomycetaceae; genus Streptomyces; species Streptomyces lincolnensis_B. Next base: position 40 of record NZ_JAIHON010000063.1, read on the forward strand.
AGTGGTCGAAGTCGTCCAGGGTGCCCAGGGCGGGGTGGATGGCGTCGTGGCCGCCCTCGGGGGAGCCGATCGCCCAGGGCACGCCGACATCCTCCGGCCCCGGGGAGAGGGTGTTGTTGCGGCCTTTGCGGTAGGTGTGGCCGATGGGGTGGATGGGGGGCAGGTAGACGACGTCGAAGCCCATCGCGGCGATCGCGGGCAGCCGGCGGGCGGCGGTGCGGAAGGTGC
>NZ_JAIHON010000064.1 GCF_021173675.1 Streptomyces lincolnensis
CGGCGTCCTACTCTCCCACAGGGTCCCCCCTGCAGTACCATCGGCGCTGTAAGGCTTAGCTTCCGGGTTCGGAATGTAACCGGGCGTTTCCCTCACGCTATAACCACCGAAACACTATGAAACTGTCGAACCATGCCACACCACGCCCTAACGGGAACGTGGGGCTGTTCGTGGTTTCAGAACCAACACAGTGGACGCGAGCAACTGAGGACAAGCCCTCGGCCTATTAGTACCGGTCACCTCCAGCGGTTACCCGCCTTCCAGA
>NZ_JAIHON010000065.1 GCF_021173675.1 Streptomyces lincolnensis
CACACCCACGACCGCCTCGTGCGCGAACTCGCCACCGGCGCACACGCCGCCGTGGTCTTCCCCGAGTACGACCTCTCGCCCGAGGCCCGCTACCCCGTCGCCATCGAGCAGAACTACACCGTCGCCCGGTGGATCACCACCCAGGGCGCCACCAAGAACCTCGACGCCACCCGCCTCGCCGTCGCCGGCGACTCCGTCGGCGGCAACATGAGCGCCGCCCTGACCCTGATGGCCAAACAGCGCGGCGACGTCCACC
>NZ_JAIHON010000066.1 GCF_021173675.1 Streptomyces lincolnensis
GGTTCTCCCCGAAATGCATTTAGGTGCAGCGTCGTGTGTTTCTTGCCGGAGGTAGAGCACTGGATAGGCGATGGGCCCTACCGGGTTACTGACCTTAGCCAAACTCCGAATGCCGGTAAGTGAGAGCGCGGCAGTGAGACTGTGGGGGATAAGCTCCATGGTCGAGAGGGAAACAGCCCAGAGCATCGACTAAGGCCCCTAAGCGTACGCTAAGTGGGAAAGGATGTGGAGTCGCACAGACAACCAGGAGGTTGG
>NZ_JAIHON010000067.1 GCF_021173675.1 Streptomyces lincolnensis
ACCCGACGTGACAAGCCGCCTACGAGCTCTTTACGCCCAATAATTCCGGACAACGCTTGCGCCCTACGTATTACCGCGGCTGCTGGCACGTAGTTAGCCGGCGCTTCTTCTGCAGGTACCGTCACTTGCGCTTCTTCCCTGCTGAAAGAGGTTTACAACCCGAAGGCCGTCATCCCTCACGCGGCGTCGCTGCATCAGGCTTTCGCCCATTGTGCAATATTCCCCACTGCTGCCTCCCGTAGGAGTCTGGGCCGT
>NZ_JAIHON010000068.1 GCF_021173675.1 Streptomyces lincolnensis
ACCCGACGTGACAAGCCGCCTACGAGCTCTTTACGCCCAATAATTCCGGACAACGCTTGCGCCCTACGTATTACCGCGGCTGCTGGCACGTAGTTAGCCGGCGCTTCTTCTGCAGGTACCGTCACTTTCGCTTCTTCCCTGCTGAAAGAGGTTTACAACCCGAAGGCCGTCATCCCTCACGCGGCGTCGCTGCATCAGGCTTTCGCCCATTGTGCAATATTCCCCACTGCTGCCTCCCGTAGGAGTCTGGGCCGT
>NZ_JAIHON010000069.1 GCF_021173675.1 Streptomyces lincolnensis
ATACAGCCATCCCTCTGCAGTCGGCAGGCAGGTGATGTCACCGACGAGCTTCAGGCCGGGCATCGGCGCCGTGAAGTCCCGCAGGATCAGATCCGGCGCTGGCGCAGCCGAGCGGTCCTGTTTCGTCAGGGAGCGCGATTTCCGTCGCGTTATCCCGGCGATCTGCCTCTCCCGCATGATCCGCGCGACCCGTTTACGGTTCACGACCTGCCCGCGACGGCGCAGTTCGCGGGTGATCCGCAAGGCGCCGTAGGA
>NZ_JAIHON010000007.1 GCF_021173675.1 Streptomyces lincolnensis
CGCGGTGCGCTACCAGGGCATCATCCACGACTTCGTCATGCTCAACGCCCTGCGCGAAACCCACGCCGCCCAGGCCGCCATCACCCAGGCCGTCACCACCCTGCACACCGCCCTCCACCCCGCCTGACGCGCGGGGTGTCCTCCGGCTCACCGGGGAGTGGCCGCCGGTGGTTCCGAGCCGCCCTGGTCCAGGCGGAACGGTGGATACTCGTCGGTGAGCAGGGCCACGTAGGCGAACACCCGCAACACCCAGCGGTTCAGGCCGACCACCAGGTCGAAGATGCCGGGCGGATAGCGTCCGGTCACGGCCAGGGCGATGCCCGCGTACAGGCTCAGCAGGCCGATGAGGGCGCGGATGCCGCCGCCCACGAGGCCCAGGACCAGATAGTGCGGGATGGCCAGAAGCCACCACTTCACCAGCACGAGCCCCCGGGACAGCCGCTCCGGATACGCCACGTCCCAACGGGCTGGGTAGTCGGGGGAGTCGGCCAGGCTGAACGGCGGATAGCGGTCGGTGCCGAGAGCGCCGTACGCGTAGTAGGACACCCGCCAGTCCCAGCGCAGCACCCCCGCGGTGAAGTCGAACAGGGGGCGCGGATAGCGGCCCGTGAAGAGGATCGAGAAGAAGGCCACCAAGCCGACCAGCATGAAGGCGATCCACAGCAGGGCCAGCACGATGTGGTGCGGGAGGGCGAGCAGCCACTTCACCAGCCACAGCCAGCGGGACAGCCCGGAATCCAGACGTGCCGTCAGCTGTGCCGGATGCGGTGCGGGTGGCGCGGGCGTGCTGATGGTTTCCGTGGTCATGTCTCCGGTCCTTTCCGGCCGAGTGAGCGGTGGCCGTGGCTCCGGTGGGGGATGGCTGAATCCCAGTGTCGGCCGTGAGTGGTACCGCTCCCAGGGCTGAAAACGGACAAGGCGCCCGGGGTCGCCGGGCGCCTTGTCCGATGGGGGAGTTGTTACCAGCGGGGCAGCCTGAGTTCGTAGTCGGGCTGAATCCGCCGCATGTAGCCGGTGTCGTCGCGGGCGCGCATCCCGGAGTCCAGGTACAGCCGGTGCAGCCGCTCCAGGGCGTCGTGGTCGAGTTCGACGCCGAGGCCGGGACCGGTGGGGACCTTGACCGCGCCGTCGCGCAGCTCCAGGACACCGGGGACGATCACGTCGTCGGCCGAGTTCCACGGGTAGTGCGTGTCGCAGGAGTGGTCGAGGTTGGGGATGGCCGCGGCCACATGGGTCATCGCGGCGAGGCTGATGCCCAGGTGCGAGTTGGAGTGCATGGACAGCGCGATCCCGAACGCCTCGCAGACGGCGGCCAGTTCACGGGTACGGCGCAGCCCGCCCCAGTAGTGGTGGTCGGTGAGCAGCACCTGGATCGCGTCCTGCTCGATGCCGGGCTTGAGGTGCTCCCAGGCGATCACGCACATGTTGGTCCCGAGCGGCATCGGCGCGTCCTTCGCCACCTCCGCCATGCCCTCGATGCCCTTGGTCGGGTCCTCCAGATACTCCAGGACTCCGTCCAGTTCACGGGCGACGTACTTCGAGGTCTCCACCGTCCAGGCCGTGTTGGGGTCGAGCCGCAGCGGCTGCCCGGGGAACGCCTCCGCCAGCGCCTTGATCGCGGCGATCTCCTCGTCCGGTGGGAAGACACCGCCCTTGAGCTTGAACGAGCTGAAGCCGTACCGCTCCTGCATCAGCCGGGCCTGCGCGACGATGCCGGCCGGGTCCAGCGCCTCGCCCCAGTCGTCGCCCACGGCCGCGCGGCCGTCGAGGGCGGGGTGCTCGGCCCACTTGTAGAAGAGGTACGCGGCGAAGGGCACCGTGTCGCGGACCGTGCCGCCGAGCAGGTCGCTGACCGGACGCCCGAGCAGCTTGCCCTGCGCGTCCAGGCAGGCCACCTCGACGGCGGAGGTGGTCCAGCCGCGCTCGTGACTCGAAGGCACCGTGGGCAGCAGGGCGGCGTCGATTGCGGCCGAGAGGGCAGTGGTGTCGAAGACGTCCATGCCGACGACCACCTCGGCGGCGGCCTGAAGTCGCTCCAGGCGGGCGACGCCGCCGGGGGACTCGCCCAGACCCACCGTGCCGTCCTCCAGGACGAGTTGGAGGATCACGCGCAGCGCGAGAGGTTCGTGGACGCCGTTGGAGTTGAGCAGCGGCGGGTCGCGGAAGGCGATCGGGGTGACGATCAGTTCCTTGATCGTGGTGGGGTTCATGCGGCGACCACCTCCAGGCCGTGGTCGATGAGTTTCGCGAGCCGGGCGAGGTGCTCCGGCGTCGGGTCGAGCAGCGGCGCCCGGACCCCGCCGACGTCCAGGCCGCGGAGCGTCACACCGGCCTTGACCAGGGCGACCGCGTAACCGGGCACCTCGTCGCGGAGGGCGACGAGCGGGGCGTAGAACTCGTCGAGGAGGGTGTTCACCAGGGCCTCGTCGTCCTCGGTGAGCGCCCGGTGGAAGGCCTGGGCGATCTCCGGGGCGAAGGCGAACACCGCGGAGGAGTACAGGCCGACGCCGATGCCGCGGTAGGCGGGCGCGGTCATCTCGGCGGTGGGCAGGCCGTTGAAGAACTGGAAGTCCTGCCCGCCGGGTACGGCACGCACCGCCCGGACGATGCGGTGCATCCGCTCCACGTCCCCGAGACCGTCCTTGAGGCCGACGACGTTCGGCAGCGCGGCGAGCCGGGCGGCCGTGGCCTCGGTGAGGCGGGCGGTGCCGCGCTGGTAGAAGACGACGGGCAGTTCGGTGGCGGCGGTGACGTCCTCGACGTACCGCACCAGACCCTCCTGCGGTGCGGTCACCAGATAGGGCGGCAGCAGCAGGATGCCGTCCGCACCGGCCCGCTCGACACGGACGGCCTGGTCGCGGGCGACGGGGGTGGGACCGCCCGCGGCGGCCAGGACGGGCACCCGGCCCGCGGTCGTCTCGACCGCGATCCGGGTGGCTCGCTCGATCTCGTCCGAGGTCAGGGCGTGGAACTCACCGGTGCCGCAGGCCACGAACACACCGCCCGCGCCGGCCGCGACACCGTTGTCGATGTGCTGGGCGAGCCGTTCCTCGTCCAGTGAGCCGTCCGCGGCGAACGGCGTGACCGGAAAGAACAGCACTCCGTGGAACTTCATGTCTCCCTCGTAACTACGGTGTGGGGGGTGGCGCTTGACACTGCGTCAGCCCTTGGTGGCGCCGGCGGCGATGCCGGTGACCAGCGAGCGTTGCAGGAGCAGATAGACGATCAGGCTGGGGACGAGGGCGATGACCGCACCGGCCAGCACCACCCCGGAGCCGACCTCGGGGTCGGTGCGCAGGATGGACAGGGCGACGGTGACCGTGTAGTCGGTGGGGTCCTTGGCGGCGATCAGGGGCAGCAGGTACTGGTCCCAGATCATGATGAAGCCGAGCACACCGGCCACGCCGAGCGCGGGCCTGCACAGCGGCAGGATGATCTGCCACAGCATCCTCAGCTCGCCGACGCCGTCGAGCCGGGCCGCCTCCTCGATCTCGGCGGGGATGTCCCGCATGAACTCGGTCAGCATCATCACCGAGAAGCCCCAGGCGCCCAGCGGCAGGATGACGCCCCAGACCGTGCCCTTGAGGTCCAGGTGCACCACCGGCACATCACCGAGGACCAGCGACAGGGGGATCGCGATGACCTCCTCGGGCAGCATCAGCGTCATCATGAACAGCAGCATGATCAGGGCCTGTCCGCGGAACCGGTGCCGGGCCAGCGCGTACGCGGCGAGCGTGCACACCACGAGCTGGAGCAGCAGTCCGCCGCCCGCGATGACCAGTGAGTTGCCGAGGTAGTCCCAGATGCCGCGCTCGCCGGCCACCGTGAAGTTGGACAGCGTGCTCTCGTGCGGCAGGAACGACAGCGAGGATCCGCTCGGGTTGGTGGTGAAGGCGCCCGAGAAGATCGTCAGGAACGGCGCCGCGAAGACGGCGAGGGCGATCAGACAGAGCAGGACGCGCAGGGTCCAGGCGACACCGGGCTTGTCGTTCCAGCCGAGAGCGGTGTCGAAGCGGGCCGGGGTGGTCCGCTGCGCCTTGCCGCTCCGGCGGGTCGGGGCACCGGGTGCCGCGGGCCGGACGGGGTCGATGACGGGGGCGCTCATCGCGCTTCTCCCCTCTTGCGGAGGTAGTTGACCATGACGGTGAGCAGCAGCGTCACGCAGAGCAGGACCACCGAGGCGGCCGAGGCGCCGCCGATGTCGTTGCGGGTGAAGCCCAGGGTGTAGGCGCGGGTCATCCAGACGTCGGTGGACCCGGCGGGGCCGCCGCCGGTCAGGACGTAGACCTCGGTGAACACGCGCAGTCCGCGGATCGTGGCGAGCGTGAGCACGATCATGAGCGCCGGGCGGATCGCGGGGAGCGTCACGTGGCGAAGCCGCTGCCACAGCGAGACACCGTCCATCGCCGCCGCCTCGTACAGCGAGCGGTCCACGCCCGCGAGACCGGCGAGGAGGATCACCATGTTGTACGGGGCCCAGATCCAGATGCCCATGGCCATCGTCGAGTACAGCGCGATGTTCGGGTTGTCGAGGAACTGGACCGGGCCGAGCCCGAACAGGTGCAGGCCGCTGTTGAGGAGGCCGTCGGAGGTCGGGTAGTACATCAGCCGCCACAGCTCGCCGACGACCGCGGTGGCGGTGACGGCGGGCAGGAAGACGGCGGTCCGCAGGATCTTCAGCGAGTGGGCCTGGCCCTCCAGGAGCAGCGCGAGGGCGAACCCGAGCAGGATCGCGCCGACCGACTGGCCGATGCCCAGGATCAGGGTGTGCCCGATGGCGTCCTGGAAGCGGTGGTCGCTCAGGACCCTCGTGTAGTTGTCGAGGCCGATCCACCGGTCGCCGAGGAAGGGCCGTACGTCGAAGAAGCTCAGCCAGACGCCCTTGGCCATCGGCCAGAACTTGAAGACCAGGGCGAGCAGCAGGCCCGGGGCGAGGAACAGCCAGGGGACGACGGCCCTCTTGTCGAAGGTCTTCTTGCCGGCGGCCTTCTCGTCGAGGCCTCTGCGCGCCGCGGGGGCGGGGAGGGTAGCGGTCATTTCAGCAGGTCCTGGTCCTTGAGGTCGCCGGCGAGGGTGTCGTTGAGCTCCCTCAGCTGGGAGCGGACGTCGCCGCCGCAGTACGTGAAGATCGCGTTGAGGCTGTCGGCGGTGTCCTGCTTGATCGGGGCGAAGTCCGGGGCGTTCGGGAACTGCTGGGAGGCGTCCTCGTAGGCCTTCTGTACGACGCTCCAGCGGGCGTCGCCACGGACCTTCGCCGCGTCCAGCGTGGAGTTCACGGGGATGCGGACGACGGGCTGGTGGCCGTCGACGCTGGTCATGGCGATCTTCTGGCCCTCGGGCGAGACCAGGAACGAGGCGAGCGCCAGTTCCTGCTTGTCCTTGCCGGTCTTGGCGCCGAGGTAGACGTTCTCGCCGTCGGCCAGGACGTCGCCGCCGGCCGGGCCCGCGGGCGCCGGGACGACCTCGTACTTGTCCTTGCCGAGCGTGGCGTCGAAGGTGGTGATGTTGTACGGGCCGGTCATGTACATCCCGGCGTTGCCGTCCTGGAAGTTGGTGGCCGTCGCGGTGACGGCGGTGATCGCGCCGGGCTGGAGGACGCTCTTCGCGCCGCAGAAGAGGTTGTCCTTCATCCAGGTCACGGTGTTCACCGCGGCCGCCGAGTCCATGGCCGGGCGGTACGTGCCCCGGCCGGCCGGCTCGATGATCCGCGCGCCGCCCTGCCACAGGAAGCTCGCGCCCCACCAGGCGGCGTAGCCGTTCTGGGCGCTGCCGGGCGCGACGATGCCGTAGGTGTCGGCCTTGCCGTCGCCGTCCGGGTCCCTGGTGGCGAAGGCCTTGGCGACGGAGAGCATCTCCTGCCAGGTCGTGGGCGCCTTCAGACCGAGCTTCTTCAGCCAGTCCGTGCGGATCATCAGGGTCTGGGCCTGGCGGGAGTACGGGACGCCGTAGTGCTTGCCGTCGATGCCCACGGTGGAGGACCAGGACTTGTCGGTGATCTGGCCGCCGCCCGCGATCGAGGCGGGATCGATCGGCTTGAGCAGACCCTGGCTCTGGTAGCTGCCCATCAGCGCCGTGTCGTTGATCATGACGTCCGGCAGGTCCTTGGTGGAGGCCCGGCTCTGGAGCTGCTGGTCGAAGTTGATGACCGGCTGATAGTCGATCCTGATCCCGGTCTTCTTGGTGAAGGCGGCGAACACGCGGTCGTAGGTGGCCGCGGCGTCCGGATTGCTCCGGGTCCACACCTCCAGGGTGTTCGGGTCGCCGCTGTCGGCGCTGTCGGAACCCGAGCCACAGGCGGCCGTTCCGAACACCAACCCCGCGACGGTGACCGCGGCAGCCAGCCGTCGGTGTCGTCGGCGATCGCCCATGGGCACTCTCCGTTCATATCCGTGAACTCGCTTCACGAATCTAAATGATCGGCCAAGCTACGGATGGTTTCGGCCGTATGTCAATACATGGCTGGAAGGTTTCACCGGTGTCACACCGGAGCCGGGAGACGGCCACAGGGCGCCGAGGGGCGGCAGGGGAAAACGCGGTGGCGCGGTCCGGGACGGCCGCCTACCGTCCCGGTCATGCTGCCTGTGGTCGAGACGGACGAGGAATGGGACGCGATCGTCCCCGACGAGACGGTCATGCGGGCGGGGGCACGGGACCTCTGCGCACGCCTCGGCCTGGCGGGAGCACCGCTGACCCGCTTCGCGGACGGCTCGCAGCCGGTCTACGCCGTGGGCGACGCCCTCGTCCTCAAGCTGTTCCCCAAGGCGGCGGCGGAGGACGGCCGCACCGAGGCCCGGGTCCTCTCCCACCTGCACGGACGGCTGCCCGTCCCCACACCGCGGGTGCACGACGCCGGCGTCTACGAGAACGGCTGGCGCTACGTCCTGATGTCCCGGCTGCCGGGCGAGAACCTCGCCCACGCCTGGAACCGCCTCTCCAGGCCCGACCACGAACGGCTCGCCGCCGACGTAGGAGAGGCCCTCGCCGTCCTGCACGCCGTGGCCCCCGGCCCGCTCGCCGACCTCGGGCCCGGGGACTGGGGCGCCTTCCTGGACCGCCGCCGCGCGGTCGCCGTCGAGCAGCAGCGCGGCCACGGACTGCCCGCCGCGTGGCTGGAACAGATCCCCGACTTCCTCGCCTCGGTGCCCCTGCCGCGCGACCCGGCCCCCTGCCTGCTGCACACCGAGGTCATGCGGCAGCATCTCCTCGTCGCCCCGGACGGCCCCCGCCTGACCGGCCTGTTCGACTTCGAACCCGCCATGATCGGACACCGCGCCTACGACTTCGTCGGCGTCGGCCTGTTCGTCACCCGCGGCGACCCGCACCTGATGACCCGCCTCACGGCGTCCTACGGCCAGGCCTTCGCGCCGGCCGAGCTGCTCGCGTACACACTGCTGCACGTGTACAGCAACCTCCCCCGGTACCTGCGCGAGCTCGGCGCCCCCGCCGAGGGAACCCTCACGGCCCTCGCCGAGGCATGGTTCGGTGCGGCATGACGGACCACAGGGGAGGGACCGAGGAGCCCGGTGCCGTGGCGGCGCGGCTCACCGGACGGCAGGCGCGGGCCGTCCGCCCGCTGGCCGGGACGCTCACCGAGGTCACGCTCGACGACGGGCGCCCGGTCGTGGTCAAACGGGGCGACGGCCCCGGCGCGGCACGGGCCGAGGCGGCGGGGCTGCGCTGGCTGACCGCCGCCGGAGCGGTCGCCGTGCCCACCGTCCACGGCGACGACGGGCACCGGCTGGTCATCGACCGGGTTCCGTCCGGACGGCCGAGCGCCGACGCGGCCCTCCGGTTCGGCCGGGACCTCGCCGCCCTGCACGCCGCCGGCGCTCCCGCGTTCGGCGCCCCACCACCGGGCGGCCTGCGCGGCGCGTACATCGGCCGCGCCCCCATGCGGAACGTACCGGGCACCGACTGGCCCTCCTGGTACGCCGAGCACAGGGTCCTGCCCTATGTGCGCCTCGCCGTCGACGCCGGCACCCTCCGCGCCGCCGAGGCCACCGTGTTCGAGCGGGTCTGCGAACGGCTCCCGGACCTGGCGGGACCGGCGGAGCCCCCGGCCCGGCTGCACGGGGACCTGTGGAACGGCAACGTCCTGTGGGGTCCGGACCAGGTGTGGCTGATCGACCCCGCCGCCCACGGCGGCCACCGCGAGACCGACCTCGCGATGCTCCACCTCTTCGGCTGCCCCCACCTCGACCAGGTGCTGGAGGGCTACCACCGGGCGGCCCCGCTCGCCGACGGCTGGGCGGACCGCGTCGGGCTGCACCAGCTCTTCCCGCTCCTGGTGCACGCGGTGCTGTTCGGGCGGGGGTACGCGCAGCAGGCGCTCAGTACGGCGAAGGCGGCCCTGGAACGGTGAGTGCACCGATCCGGGGCCGCCCGTGCGCGTGTCGAGGGCGAGGAAAGCGAAGGGGCTGGAGCTTAAGAGGCCCGGTCATGAACCGGTGAGAAGGAAGCCCCTTCATGGCCTCGCCACGACACACGCTAACAGTTACTCGGGGATCAGGTCGCGCAGATTTTCCGGGGTGATGACCACCGAGTCCGGGTGCAGCCCCTCGGGGCGCTCCAGACCGATGTAGGTCACGGGCCCGTCCGGCACCGACGCGGCGTCCCAAGTCACCACCTCCGTACCGCCGTTCGCCATCAGCGCGGTCAGATGGCCGACCGTCAGCTGCTCGCGCTCGACGATGGAGCGCAGCAGCGTCGCCACCGACACCTGGTTGCCCTCGACGCGGTTGTACGCCGGCTGCCCCTTCAGATAGAGGTGCAGCCACTTGGCGTGCCAACTCCCGTCCCGCGCACGCCGGAACGCCAGCGGCAGCGCCACCCGGCCAGGACCCCGCAGCTCCGACTTCATGCGCACGGTGCGCGCCTCGAAGGGCCGCCCCTTCTGCTCGGCCTCACGCAGCATGAACCCGAAGAACGACTCCTCCGCCTCCTCGAACCTCTCCCCGGAGTAGATGTTGACCTGCGGCACGATGTAGGTGCCCCGCACCGCCCCGAGCCGCAGATCGATGAACTCCGAGGCGCCGTCGGGGGCGTCGGTGATGTCGCCGGAGTGCTCGCCCTCCACCTCGCGGAGATTGGTGTACGACAGCCACGACACCGTCTCGTACCTCGCGTCCAGCAGCAGCGCCGACAGGTCGTAGTCGGTGACCCGCTGCGCCTGCTTCCAGTACACGAAGAACCGCAGCAGTTCCCCGTCGACCGGCGAGACGGAACCGCGGGGCAGCACCCCGAGCCCGGCAGAGGTCGCCCGCCCGCTGAGCGGGAGGGCCACGGCGAGGACATCCGGGTCGACCACCAGCCGCTCCGGGGAGGGGAGCCGACGGCCGATCTCCGCGTCGAGCGCGGCGATCAGACGCTTGCGGTCCGCCTCCGGCACGGCCGCCCGCGTGTCGTCGGCGACATGCGCGCGGCCGGCACGGTTGATGAACACCCGCTTGCGGCCCGCCTCCGCGGCCCGGTTGTGCAGATACTCGCGCACCGACAGCACGACCCGCCCGGAGACGTCCGGGGCGACCCGCTCGACGGCGGCGACCACGGCGTCCCGCTCGTCCTGCGTGGCGGCGGTGCGCAGCAGCCGGTCCAGCGCGCGGAACAGCCTGCCGGGCGCGGACGTGAGCAGTTCCGCGGCCCCGGTGACGTCGTCCGCGCCGAGCAGCGCCTCGACCCGGCCCTCGAAGGTGTACGCCTTCTTCTCGCCCCGGGCGACGGCGAACACCTCGGCCGCGTGCGGCCACTGCGGGTACTCGTGCGGGTGCAGACGCTCACCGAGCCGCTTGAAGGCCTCCCGGTGCGCGAGGACGTCGGCCACCTTGGCCGGGGCCGCCGCGACGACCGAGTCCAGCCCCGCGAGCAGGGCCCGGCGGACCGGCCGCGACAGTGCCCGGAACCGGGTGGCCTCCTGAAGGGACACGTCCCCGCCCGACAGGACGCAGGCCAGCCGCAGCACATCGGTGACGGTGTCCAGGAGCGGACCCGAACACGCCTTCAGCCGGGCCGCGTTGACGACGGCACGGTTCTCCCGCACCGGGAACGTCTCCGGCTGCGGGCCGTCCGCGCAGTGCTCGGCGAGCACCCGGAGGTCGGCCAGGTGCTCGTCGCCGAGCGGCGTGGTGCTGCCGGCCAGCGCCAGATACAGGGCGGTGACCTCGTCCTCCAGGGTCCCGCCCAGGTGCAGGACGGTCAGCCGGTCGCCCACCGCGGCGGTCAGCTCGTCGTGCGCGGCGAGCATCTCGTCGTAGGTGTGCCGGTAGTGGCCGTACGACGGCAGCGTGAGCAGGTTGATCACGCCGGTGCGGAGCTGGGCGAGGACGCCGGGGCGGGCCGTGCGGTCCTCCAGCGCCTCGGTCACGCACCGCATCCAGAACTCGAACGTGTCCGGGACGTTCGCCGGGAAGTCGATGAAGTAGACGTTGTGCCGCACATGGTCGCCGACCATCTCGCGGACGGTGGCCAGCGTGCGCACGGCGGTGTCGACGACCGTGTCCTCGGACAGCCCCGACAGCCGCTTGAGCGCGTCCGCCGACAGCTTGAAGCCGACGGACATCAGCGCGGCGTCGAACTGTCGCGCCGCGACGTCGCCCTCGCCGGCGGGGGCCGCGGGCAGGGGCAGCCGCAGGGCATGCCGGACGACCAGGGATTCGAGACGGTGGACCATGCCGGAATGGTCGCAGAGGTGTTCGATCCGGCGCACCGGAGTTTCGGGAGGCCGTCAGCCCTCCTGAGCCTGCTTCTCCTTGATGCGCGCGGCCTCCTTGCGGACCTCGGCCTGGGTGGCGCGCTCCTTCTCCAGCCACTCGGGCCGCTCCTGCCTGAGCGCCTCGATCTGCTCCGTGGTGAGCGGGTCCGTCACCCCGCCGCGGGCCAGCCCCGCGATGGAGACGCCGAGCCTGGCCGCGACCACCGGGCGGGGGTGCGGGCCGTTGCGTCGCAGTTCCTGAAGCCACGCGGGCGGGTTCGCCTGGAACTCGTTCAGCTCGGCGCGGGTGACCACGCCCTCCTGGAACTCCTGCGGGGTGGCGGGAAGGTATACACCCAGCTTCTTGGCCGCGGTCGCGGGCTTCATCGTCTGGGTGGTCTGCTGCGACTTCATGGTGTCCAGCCTATCGGCCGTGTGCGGGACCTCCGACCACGCCGGGTAGCCTGGCGAGGTGACAGGCTCGGCAGCATCCCCTTCGTTCCGGCTCGCGTACGTTCCTGGAGTGACCCCCGGCAAGTGGGTGCGGATCTGGCAGGAGCGCCTGCCGGACACCCCCCTGGAGCTGGTCGCCGTACCGGCCGCCGAGGCGTCCGAGGTGCTGCGGCGCGGGGACGCGGACGCGGCCTTCGTGCGGCTGCCCGTCGACCGTACGGTCTTCAGCGCGATCCCCCTCTACACCGAGACGACGGTCGTCGTGGTCCCCAAGGACCACCTGGTGACGGCGGTGGACGAGGTGGCGTGCGCGGATCTCGCCGAGGAGGTCGTGCTGCACCCCCTCGACGACGTCATCGGCTGGGAGCGGCCGCCGGGGGAGCCCGCCTTCGAGCGTCCCGCCACCACCGAGGACGCCGTCGAACTCGTGGCCGCCGGCATCGGCGTCCTCGTCGTCCCCCAGTCGCTGGCCCGCCTCCACCACCGCCGGGACCTCACCTACCGGCCTCTCGTGGACGCCCCCCGATCCGAGATCGCCCTGTCCTGGCCCGAGGACGCCACCACCGACCTCGTCGAGGACCTCATCGGCATCGTCCGCGGCCGTACGGTCAACAGCACCCGGGGCCGCACCCAGCCGGCGGCCGGCTCGGACGGCAAGCGGTCCGAGCCGAAGAGCGGGGCCGGCGGACGCAAGCCGGCCACCGGCAGGTCGGCCGGCCAGGGCACCAAGAGCGGCGGAGGCCGGTCCGGCGGCGGCGCGCGCTCCGGTCGCGCCGGTGGCGCCGGAGCCGCCAAGAACGCTCGGCGCGGCAAGCCCCGCCGCCGCTCCTAACCCTGCTTCGAGGTGTCCGCGCACTTGCCGTACCCCGGCAAGCGGCCCCCTCGCTCAGAGCTCCTGCGTCGGCCACCCCAACAGCCGGGCCCCGATCACCGCCGTCTGGAGCGTGTACCGGTGGGTCGGATCGGCCGGGTCGGCGCCGGTAAGCTGGTGGATGCGGTCCAGCCGGTAGGTGAGCGCCCGCACGCTGAGCGTCAGACGGCGGGCGGCCTCGGCGGCCGTGCACCCGGACTCGAAGTACACCTCCAGCGTCCGCAGCAGCGGCTCGGCGCCGCCCCGGGCGCCCCGCAGCGGCCCCAGCGCGCTGAGGACCAGGTCGGCCATCGCCTGCCGGTCCCGGGTGAGGACGGGATAGACGAGCAGGTCGGCGGTGCGCACCACCGGCTCGTCCAGGCCCAGACGGTCCGCGAGGTCGAGCGCGCTCAGGGCCTCCTCATAGGACTGCACCACGCCGCCCGGACCGGGCTGGGGGCGGCCCACGGCGACCCGGCTGCCGTCCGTCGCCGCGTGGGCCTGCTTCGCGAAGAACGTCAGGACTTCCTCCTGGTCACCGGGAGCCACACAGATCAGCAGCCCGTTCTTCGTGGCGAGCAGGACGCTGCGGTCCCCGAAGCGGGCGTTGAGCGCGGCCTCCACCTGACGGATGACGGGCGCGGTGTCGTCGTACGCCTCGGGCCCCCGGGCCACCGCGACCGCGTGCGCGCGGGACAGCAGGAGGCCGAACCGCTCGGCGCGTTCGGCCAGGCGCCCCAGGTCGCTGCGGCCGTAGAGCAGGTCGTCGATGAACTCGCGGCGGGCCGCCTCCTCCTGGCGCACCGCCATCCGCTGGGCCCGCTCGTAGCCTTCCGCGAAGGCGTCGACGGCCACGGTCACCGCGGCCAGGACGCTGTCCGCCGCGCCGGGGGCGCCGGGCCACGCCGCTCGGGTGGCCTCCAGATGGTGCCGGACGAGGGTGCGCAGGCTGAGCCCGTCGTCGGCGGCCCGCTCCCCGAGCGCGCGGCGCGCCTCCAGCTCGGCGCGCGTCGGGCGGCGTCCGGTGGCGGAGACCTCGGCCAGCAACTCGGCGTACCCGTCCAGATACCGTTCGACCGTCACCGGCTCATCCACTGACCCCCCAGTCCCCGGCCCACTGTTCCTGACGCGCCCTTGACGCCTTGTTGACGTGATCCCGGCACCGGGAGCGTAGTCAACCTTGCCGGAAAGCGGCAATGCGCCGCGGTGACCGGAGCGGGCACCATGGCCGTGGGGAGCCGCAGGACTCCCGGTGCCGGGCGAACGGGGGTACGGCACCGGGGTCCTGCACTTCGCGCGGCGCGGGTCAGGGCGCGTAGCTCGCCCGCTGTGCCGTGCTCACCACCTTGTCGCCGTCGGCCCGGGTGAGCAGTCCGGCGGACACCCACGCGTCGACGGTGGCCCGCACCCGCGTGACCAGCGCGCCCTTGCTCCCGAACGGCGCCCCGGCCCAGATCTCGTCCAGCAGCGTGGTGCCGTCGGCCCTGGCGGGGTTGGCCACACCCGAGTCGGTCGTACCGAAGACCACCCGGGGCTCGGAGCGCCGGAAGTAGGCGTGCGTGGGATCCTCGGTGCCCTCGAAGAACGGGGCGAACTCCGTTCCGTCCAGGGTGAAGTGGAGCGGCTTGCCGGACACCGGGGTCAGGGTGGGCAGCAGGTTCCCGGAGAGCCCGGCGTTGCGGTACAGGCCGAACCGCAGGTGGTCCGTCGCGGAGTTGCGGGCGACCAGGTTGACCGGGCCGTGGAACAGGGTCTGCAGCGAGGGGTCGTCGAGCGCCTTCTCCACGCGCAGCCGGAAGGGCAGGTCGACGCGTACGGTGTCGCCGGAGCGCCAGGTGCGGGAGACCGCGAAGTAGCTGCCGGGACGCGGAGTGCCGGGCACGGCAAGGCCGTTGACCGTCACGCGGAAGCCGGCGTCCGCCCAGGACGGCACGCGCAGCCGCAGTTCGAAGGCGGCGCTGCCGCCACCGACGGTCAGCGTGCTGCCCTGCTCCCTCGGGTAGTCGGTCCTCTGGGTGACCGTCACGCCCTTCTCCGCCCAGGTCAGCCGCGAGGGACTGTAGAGATTGACGTACAGGGCGCTGCCGTCGGCCTGCTTGAAGTACACCGAGTCCTGGTACTTGGTGGCGCTCTCCATGCCGGTGCCCTCGCAGCAGGTGGTGCCCTGCTTGGGCGTGTAGTCCCGGACATGACCGGGCGTCAGTCCGATGAAGTACGTGACGAGCGGCTTCTCCGAGTCCGCCTTGTCCTGCTTGGAGCCGAGCACCTGGTTGTACAGGGCCCGCTCGTAGTAGTCCATGTACTTCGGCGCCTGCTCGTGGAAGAACAGCATCCGGCTCAGCTTCAGCATGTTGTACGCGCAGCAGGTCTCGGCGGTCGTCGTGCCGATCGTGCCCGCCACGACCCCGGACGCCTTCCAGAACTCGCCCGTGCTGGTGCCGCCGATGCCGTACATGCGGCCCGGCACGACCATGCCCCAGAAGTTCTTCGCGGCGGTCAGGTAGCGCTCCTCGCCGGTCGCGTCGTACAGCCGGACCAGTCCGGTGAAGATCGGGATGTGCTGGTTGGCGTGCAGCCCGTCGAGGATGTCGGTGTTCGCCGCGCACGCGTCGATGAGCCTGTCGAGGTCGAACAGGCGGGCCAGCGCGAGGTGTTCGGCCTTCCCGGACAGCGCGTGCAGATCGCAGATCGCCTCGACGATGCCGCCGAACTCGCCGCTGGAGAAGATGCCCCACATGCGCTGGAGCGTGGCGTCGGGCAGCCGCGACAGCCGGGAGTACATCCAGTCGCACATCCCGGACGCGAGATCGAGCGCCCGCTCGTCACCGGTCGCGCTGTACGCGTCCAGCAGCCCTCTGAGGATCTTGTGCGCCGTGTAGTAGGGCGCCCACACCTTGGTGTAGTCGGGGCTCGTGCGCGACTCCAGGTCGATGAACTGCGTCTCCGGGTACGCCGCCAGGAACCCTGGATGGCTGGGCGCGCCCCAGGTGCGGCGCAGGGTGGCGGTCAGGCCCCGGCCCGAGGCGTCCGCGAAGGTTCCGCCGGTCGTCTCGTCGAAGGCGTACGAGGCCAGGTCGCCGCGGCCCGGGGCGGCGTCGGCGGCCCGGCTGTCCTGCAACGCGGTGATCTCGGCCGCGGTCAGGGCGCGCGACCAGACGTTGAACTCGTCGTAGGCGCCCGCGAAGACGGGGTCGGCCGCGTAGGCCGAGCGGCCCAGCCAGTGGTGGGTGAGGGTGCCCAGGGCCGCCGGGGTGAGCGTCATCGAGGTGTTGCGCGCGACGGCGGCGCCGTCGACGTAGAGGGTTCCGGTGCCGTTCGCGATCGTCACCGCCAGGTGGCTCCACCGGTTCAGCGGCAGCGGGGCCGTGCCGTCGAGGCCCTGCTCGCCGCCCGCGCCGCTGGTCGTGACGGCGAACCGGGGTACGCCGTTGGCGTTGCGCGCGGCCAGGTACAGATAGCGGGTGGTGTCGTCGCCGAAGTCGAGGATCCGGGTCCAGGCGGCGTCGTGCGCGGGTTTCACCCAGGCGGACAGGGTGATCGCCGCGGCTCCGCCGAGGACCTGGGCGGGCAGGTCGACGTACTGGTAGGAGCCGCGGACGTTCTCCGCGGCGGTGCCGAACCTCCCGGCGGTGCTCAGCACTCGGGGCTCGTGGTGGAGGGCCTCGCGCACCTCGGTGAGCGCCTCGACGATGGTGCGGGTCCTGTCGACGAACACCTGCTCGCCGGTGCCGGCGTAGGCCTGGGCGAGCATGGTCAGGAAGTGGCCGGTGTAGTGGCCCCGGAGGTTGCCGTTGGCCTCGCCGTCCAGGCCCTCCCAGCCGCCCGGGGCGACCGCGCCGCCGGTGGCGAGCCCGGCGTTGGCGCGGAAGACCTGCAGCAGCCGGTTGACGTCGTAGCCGCGGGCGTGGTCGAGCATGAGCTGCCGCTTGTCCGCGAAGAGGCCCTGGCCCAGGGCGACTTCGTCGAGGGAGAAGGGCTGGACGGTCCACACGGGCAGTGCCTCCGCAGCTGCGGCGGGCCGGGCGGTCACCGCGTACGAGAACGTCGGTGTCACCGCGGTGAGGGCCGCGGCCTGGAGAAGGTGCCGTCTGGAGAGGGGCGGTGCCATGTGTGCTCCTCCGGGGGATCCGAAACGGTCGGGGAACGGCCTGGGAAGGGTCTGGAGGACGGTCGGGACGTCGGGAAACGGCATGTTCGGTATGTCGAATGGCGTGCGAGTGATCGACCAGACGATAGGGAGGGGGCAGGTGAGCGTCAACGGTTCCGGAGGGGTCGGTTCCCGGTCGCTCCCGCCGACCGCTCGTCTCCGACGCCCACCCGACCCGGCCCGCCTGGTGGCAGAATCTGCCGCGTGGACCGGGGGATCCTCGAGCGCGAGCCCGAGCTGGCGCGACTGGCCGCGGCCGCGCGGGAGGCGACGGACGGGGCCGGATCCGTGGCGCTCGTCTTCGGGGAGGCGGGGATCGGCAAGTCCAGCCTGGTGCGGGCGATGCCGGACCGGCTGCCCGACTCGTCCCGGATCCTCGTCGGGCAGTGCGACGACCTCGCCACCCGACGCCCCCTCGGCCCGTTCCGCGACCTCGTCGGCCGGGTCGGCGCCGGCCTCGCGCGGGCCGTCACGGCGGGCGGCGACCGGCACCGCATCCACGAGGCCCTGCTGGAGGAGCTGGCCGTGACACCGCACCCGGCGGTGCTCGTCGTGGAGGACGTCCACTGGGCCGACGAGGCCTCGCTCGACGCCCTGCGCTTCCTGGTCCGGCGGATGGAACGGCTGCCCGCCCTGCTCGTCCTCACCTACCGCGACGACGAGTTGAGCCGCGGCCACCCCCTGCGCCACCTCCTCGGCCAGGTCTCCCGCGCACCCCGCGTCCACCGGCTGCCCCTGGCGCGCCTCTCGCTGGACGCGGTGCGCACGCTGAGCATGCCCGGCGGACTCGACCCGGCCCAGGTGTACGAGGTGACCTCGGGCAACCCCTTCTTCGTCGCCGAGGTGGTGGCCGCCGGCGGCACCGGGGCAGTGCCCCCGACGGTCGTCGACGCCGTCCTCGCGCGACTGCGGGGCCTGGGCGGCGCCACCGTGGACGCGCTGGAGCAGCTCGCCGTCGTCCCCTCGGCGGTCGAACGTCCGCTGGTCGACGCGCTGCTCACGGACGGAGTGGCCGTCCTGGCGGCGGCCGAACAACGGGGCCTGCTGGCCGTGGACCCGGAACGGGTGGCGTTCCGGCACGAACTGATCCGGCAGGCCGTCGCCGA
Source organism: Streptomyces lincolnensis (assembly GCF_021173675.1). GTDB lineage: Bacteria > Actinomycetota > Actinomycetes > Streptomycetales > Streptomycetaceae > Streptomyces > Streptomyces lincolnensis_B. The sequence goes on from NZ_JAIHON010000007.1 coordinate 17,244, forward strand.
CTCACTGCCCGCCGCCCGGCGCATCGACCTCGACCGCAACGTCCTGGCCGCACTGGTCGCCCGGCCCGGCGCCGACACGGCCCGGATCGTCCACCACGCCGCCCGGGCGGGCGACCAGGACGCCATCGCCCGCTACGGTCCCGACGCGGCCCGGGACGCCGCCGACGCCGGAGCCCACCGCGAGGCGGCCGCCCAACTGCGCCTCGTGCTGCGGCAACGGCACCGCTACGCCCCGGCCGACCTCGCCGACCTGCTGGAACGCTATGCCGTGGAGAGCTACACCATCGCCGACTCGGCCGCCGCCGTCGCGGCCCAGCGGGACGCCGTCACCCTGCGCCGCTCCCTGGGGGACGTCCTCGCCCTCGGCGCGGACCTGCGCTGGCTCTCCAGGATCCACTGGTGGGCGGGCGACGCCGACCAGGCGGAGGAGGCCGCCCGCGAGGCCGTCGCCGTCCTCGAACACGCGGGTGACGACCGCCTGCTGGCCCTCGCCGTCAGCAACACCGCCCAACTGCGCATGCTGTCCGACCGGTACGCCGAAGCCGTCGAGCACGGCGAACGCGCCATCGCCCTGGCCCGCAAGGCGGGTGACGCGGCGATCCTGTCGCACGCCCTGAACAACGTCGGCACGGCCCGCTGGCGTGCCGGGGACGCCGACGGGCGGCTCCAGGTGCAGGAGAGCCTCGACGTCGCCCTCGCCGCCGGCGAGGTCGAGCACGCCTGCCGGTCCTACGCCAACCTCATCTGGAACCTGCTCGACCACCTCCGGTACGACGAGGCCGACACGTTCCTGCGCCCGGCGATGGAACTGGCCGACCGCGCCGAGCACCTCGGCTTCCTCACCTACCTGCACGTCGAACTGGCCATGCGCCGGCTCGCCGCCGGTGACTGGGACGAGGCCGAGAAACACGCCGAGTTCGGCATGCACGACTTCGTACCGGCCCGCTGCCCCGCCCTCACCGTCCTCGCTCGGGTCCGTATCCGATGCGGTCGGCCCGGCGCCGACGAACTCCTCGCCGAGGCCTGGGAGATCGCCGTACGCACGAAGGAACTCCAGCGCACCGGGCCCGTCGCGGCCGCCCGGGCGGAAGCGGCGTGGCTGCGCGGGGACCTCACCGCCGTGGCCGAGGCCGTGGCGTCCGTCCACGCCCAGGCGTACGGGCTGCCCGGCTCCCCGTGCCGCGACGAACTCGCCTACTGGCTCGCCAAGGCCGGCGGCCCCGCGCCCGCCGACGGCTCGGAGCACCCGTACGCCGAGCAGGCCCGCGGCCGGTGGCGGACCGCTGCCACGCGCTGGCAGGAGGCGGGCTGCCCCTACGAGTACGCCGCCGCGCTCGCCGAGAGCCCGGACTCCGCCGACAAGCTCACCGCCCTCGCCGCGTTCGACGCCCTCGGCGCCGAGCCGGCTGCCCGGCTGCTCCGCGCCGAACTGCGCGCCCGGGGCGTGCGCCACGTCCCGCGCGGCCCCCTCGCCGCGACCCGCCGGAACCCGGCCGGCCTCACCGAACGCCAGCTGCAGGTCATCCGGCTGCTCGCCCAGGGCCTGACCAACGCGGAGATCGCCGCCCGGCTCGTCCTGTCGGTCCGCACCGTCGACAACCACGTACGGGCCGTCCTGGACAAGCTCGACGCACCCACCCGGCGCCACGCCGCGGGCCGGGCCGCCAAACTGGGGCTGCTGTCCGGCCGGGGCGAAAGCTAGGTAGCCGAGCGGCCCGACCTGGGTGACGGGCACGGATGCCGTCACGCGGCTTCAGGACTAGAAACGGGCGAATCAGCCCGATTCGATGACGGGGGAACCGTATGTCCAGCACGCCCGCCCAGGCGGCACGCAGTGAACTGACCGGATTCGCGGGGGAGTTGATCGGCCCGGACGACGCCGGCTACGAGGAGGCCCGGACCGTCTACAACGCGATGATCGACCGGCGCCCCGCGCTCGTCGCCCGCTGCGCCGACGCGGACGCGGTGGCCCGCGTGATCGGCTTCGCCCGCACCCACGCGCTGCCCCTCGCGGTCCGCGGCGGCGGCCACCACGGCGCCGGCCTCGGCACCGTCGACGGAGGAGTGGTCGCAGACCTGTCGCCGCTGAAGAACGTCCAGGTCGACCCCGGTGCCCGCACCGTCCGGGTCGGCGGCGGCTGCGTCTGGGGCGAGGTGGACCGCGCCACCCACGCGCACGGCCTGGCCACCCCCAGCGGCATCATCTCCACCACCGGCGTCGGCGGCATCACCACCGGCGGCGGGCTCGGACACCTGACCCGCAGGTGCGGGCTGACCATCGACAACCTGCTGGAGGCCGACGTCGTCCTGGCCGACGGCCGCCAGGTGCGGGCGAGCGCCGACGAGAACAGCGACCTGTTCTGGGCGATCCGCGGCGGCGGCGGCAACTTCGGCGTCGCCACCTCCTTCCTCTTCCGGCTGCACGAGATCGGCACGGTCGTGGCCGGACCCACCTTCTGGCCCGTCGAGATCACCGCCGAAGTCCTCGCCGCCTACCGGGACTTCCTGCCGACCGCGCCCCGCGAACTGAACGGCTTCTTCCTCATCGGCACCGTCCCGCCCGCCCCGCCGTTCCCCGAGGAACTCCACCTGCGCAAGACCGCGGGCGTCGTGTGGTGCTACACGGGCGGCGACGCCGAGGCGGCCGCCCGGGAGATGGCCCCGCTGCTCGACGCGCTGCCGGAGCCGCTGCTGCACGCCGCCGGTCCCATGCCGTACCCGGACATGCAGTCCATGTTCGACGGGCTCTACCCGCCCGGCCACCAGTGGTACTGGCGGGCCGACTTCGTCGACGAGGTCCCGGACGACGCCGTCCAGCTGCACGCCAAGTTCGCCGCCGAAGTGCCCACGCTGCACTCCACCATGCACCTGTACCCGATCGACGGCGCCGCCCACGACGTGGGCGGGGACGAGACGCCCTGGGCCTACCGCGACGCCCGCTGGGCGTCCGTCTTCGCGGGCGTCGACCCCGACCCCGCCAACGCCGACCTCGTCAGGCGCTGGAGCGTCGACTACTTCGACGCCCTGCACCCGTACTCGGCGGGCGGCGCCTACGTGAACATGATGATGGACGAGGGCCAGGAGCGGGTCCGCGCCAGCTACCGCGGCAACTACGACCGTCTGGCCCGCATCAAGGCCGACCTCGACCCGGACAACGTCTTCCGGCTCAACCAGAACATCCGGCCGGCGCCGAAGCCTCGGTACGAGGCCCGTCCTTGAGGCGTGCGGTACTCACGGGTTTCGGGTGGCCGTCACGGGTTCCGGGTGGCGTCACGGGTTCTGGGTGAGGACGAAGTCCAGGGCCGCGCTGACATCGACCAGCCCGGCACCCGTGGCCCTGTCGGGGCCGAGACGGGCGCGGCTGCCGAACCGCGGATGGCAGGTCCCGGCCGTGACGTCGGCGGCGGTCCTGACGAGCGCCTCGGCGACCTGGGCGGGAGTGAGCCCCGGCCGGGCTCCCAGGAGCACGGCCGCCGCTCCCGCGATCTGCGGCGCCGCGGCCGACGTACCCGAGAACAGGGCCCAGCCGTCGTCCCGCCGGGTGCCGTCCGCGAGGGCGTCCGGATCCTCGGGGTCCGGCAGGCTCTCGTCCACGTCGATCGCGCAGCCGGGCGGCACCGGCAGCATCAGGTACTGGGCGCGGGGCAGCAGGCCGACCAGACCGCACACCGTCGGCACGACGACACCGTCGATCCAGGGGCTGGCGTATCCGCTGGCGTAGTCCGACGCCCGCAGTCGGCCGTCCGGGCCGGCGAACACGCCACCGGCCGCGATCACACCGGGGACCTGCGGTTCGATGCAGAACTGTCCGTTGCCGCCCGAGAACACGACCACGATGCCCTGCTCCACCGCGTCCAGGATCTCCAGTGCGAAGATCACATCGAGCTGGCTCGGCGGTCCGGGCGGAGGGAACTCGCCGTCTCCGCCCCAGGAGTTGGTCAGGACCTGCGGGGCGTCGGCCTTCGCGCGCAGGAAACCCGCCGTGGCCGCGGTGAGGTGGCCCTGCCGGTCGCTCGCGCGGTACGGCCGCAGCCGCGCTCCCGGCGCCACGGCGAAGATGTTCGCCGATTCGCCGGTGCCGTGCCCGACCGGGTCCTCCGTGGGACGGGTGCCCGGGACGAGCGCGACGGTCGGGTCGACGTCGTAGCCGTGGGCGGCGAAGTAGGCGTGCGGGGCCTGTCCGGTGTCCACCATGGCGACCTGGACCCCGCGCCCGATCTCCCCGGCGTCGTGCGCGGGGGTCGCGTGCAGCAGCCGGGCCACGTCGTCGGGGAGCGTGAGGTGGAAGGCGGTGACCGTCGGAGGTTCGGCGGCGGCCGGCAGGACGCGCATGGGGGTGCGGGGCCGTTCCAGGGCGACGGCCTCGATGGCGTCCTCGCCGGGCGCGGCACCGATGCCGAGGGCGTCCGGCTGCCGGTCACCGACGATGTCGAGGTGGGTGACGGCACGGGTCCGGTTCATCGACACCCGCCGGCGCACCTCGTAGCTGGCGAGCCGTCCGCTGGTCAGCTGCTCGTAGGCGGCCGGGGTGCCGGCGACCGTGAATCCCAGCCGGCTCTCGGCGGTCACGGTCAGCCCCGCCGTCCGCGCGTACTCCTTGGCGCGCTCCTGGGCGTCGGGCTCGGCGCGGAACGGACCGGCCGAGTCGAGCCGGGTCGCCCGGGTCATCGGTGTCCCGCCCCGGGAACGGGCGGAGATGTAGCCGTACACGGTGTCCGGAACGTCCTGCCCGTATCGGGGAGTTGTCGGGCTGGTCATCGCTCCTCCAGAGAGGGGAGGCCCGGACGCACGTGTCACGGCATCCGGTCACGAGCTCCGGGCGTGGGGGTCGGCAGCACGGTGACGGACCTCGCGGTGTCCGCGAGAGCCGGCGGCACGGGCAGGGTCCGCGGACGGGAGCGGTCCTCGGACCGAGCGAGGCCGAACGCCCCGGCGAACGCCCGTCCCGATCCGGTGAGGAGCGCTCCGGCGGCCATGGGCGTGACGTCGATGCCCTGACGGGAGCACCACGGGACCAGGTCGTCGGCCGAGGCGCCGGCCCGCAGGTCGACCAGGGCCTCGACGAACTCGTCGTCGGGCGCGTCAGCCTGCCCTGATGTCACTTGTTTCTCCTGGAAGTTCACTCATCCCCTCAAGCTTCGCATTGGTTGCATCACCCCGCAAAAGATGCTAAACGGCCTGTGTCAGCCATGCGTACGCGGCGCGTGCCGTGAACTCCGCCTGGCCTCCCGGCAGGAGCAGCGCGGCGGTGGCGAACTCCGGGGCGTCGGCCTGTGCGGAGAGGTACGGGATCGCGATGCAGCGCATCCCGGCCGCATGCGCGGCGACGGCGCCCGGGGCGGCGTCCTCCAGCACCACGCAGTCGGCCGGATCGGCGCCCAGCCGGCGGGCCGCCTCCAGGAACACGTCGGGGGCGGGCTTGCCGCGGGCGACCTCGTCGGCCGACACGGCGAGCCGAAGATACGCGTCCAGGCCGGTGCCGGCCAGCACCGCCTCGATGGCCTCTGGAGAGGACCCGGAGGCCACGGCCATCGGCACCCCCTCGCCGGCCAGCAGCTCCACGAACTCGCGCATCTCGGGGTAGGCGGGCGTGGCGGCGCGGGCCAGTTCGAGATACCGCCGGTTCTTGGCGAGGAACAGCTCGTCCACGGAGGCCCGCAGCCCGTACTGGTCCTTCCAGACGGCGACCGTCTCCAGCGTGCTGATGCCGACGAACCGCTCGTGGTCCGACCAGGAGTACCCCGGGACACCGAGCTCGTCGAGGACCTGGCGGCCCGCCTCGTAGTAGTTGGGCTCGCTGTCCACGAGCGTTCCGTCGAGATCGAAGATGACCGCGGTCGTACCGATAGTGCTCATACGGTCAGGATGTCAAAGGTCGTTTCCGGACGGCCGGGCCGATGATCGCTTTCCGGCCCCACGCCCCACCGCCTCGACCAGCGGCAGCAGCCGGTGCGGAACGCGCTCGCGCAACGCCACCTCGGTGCGGGTGCGGACCACCCCCGGCAGGCTGATCAGCTTCTGGATCACGTCCTCCAGATGCGCGTTGTCCCGCGCCACCACCCGCGTCAGCAGATCGCCGCCACCCGTGATCGAGAAGGCCTCGACGATCTCCGGTACGGCGGCCAGCGCGTCGCCGACGTCGTCCAGGTGCCCCTGGGTGACCTCGATGTGCACGAACGCGAGCACCGGATGACCGAGCGCGGCCGGGGAGAGCGAGGGCCCCGTACCGGTGATCACCCCGTCCCGCTCCAGCCGGTCGAGGCGGGCCTGGAGGGTGCCCCGGGCGACCCCGAGGACGCGGGCGTACTCGCGCACGCTGGTGCGGGGCTGTTCCAGCAGCAGTCGCAGGATGCGGGTGTCGAGCTCGTCCACGGCCATCGTGTGCGCCCTTCCTCGTGCGTGGTCCGATGGCCCGTCGGTGGACAGGGCGGGACCGATATGTCTGTGCCAATGGCCCAGCGTATTCGGCATCGCTTGAGCCAGCAGTGCCAGGGGTGCTGCAATGGAGCGGTCGATGGCGCTGCGGATCCCGCGGCGCCTTTTTCATGCCGATGTCCAGGCGATGTCCAGGGGTGGAGAAGCAGTGCTGAAGAGGGTGTTCGTGGCGCCGGACCCGGGGCGGGCGCGCCTGCGTTTCGCGGTGCGGGCCGTGCTCGGCATCACGGCGGCGGTCGTACTGTGCGGGGTGGCCGGGCTCCCGCTCGCCGCCGCCGTCACCGGCGGACTCGCCGCGCTGCTGGCCCTGTTCACCGTCACCGACGCCACCGTGCGCGGACAGGCCGTCACCACCGCCCTGCTGCCCTGCGTCGGCCTGCCCGTGCTCGCCGCCGCGGCCGAACTGCACGACCACCCCGTCGCCCGCGACCTCACCTTTCTCGCGGTGATCGGCGCCGGCGTGTACGCGCGCCGCTGGGGCCCGCGCGGACACAGCCTCGGCGTATTCGCCTTCATGACCTTCTTCGTGGCGCAGTTCCTGCACGCCACCACGGACCAGCTGCCCGAGCTGTACGCCGCCGTCGTGCTCTCCCTGCTCACCGCGGCGACCGTCCGCTTCGGCCTGTGGTGCTACGAGCGCCGCCTGCCCCCGGCCCCCGTGCCCGCCCCGCCCGCCGGCACCGGCCTCGCCCGGGTGACCACCCGCCAGGCGATCCAGGCGACCGCCGGCGCCGGCTTCGCCCTCGTCGTGGGCCAACTGCTGTCCGGACAGCGCTGGTACTGGGCCGTCGGCGCCACCTGGTGGATCTTCGTCAACACCACCTCGCGCGGCGAGACCCTGGTCCGCGGCTTCCGCCGGGTCCTGGGCACGGTGATCGGTATCGGCCTGGGCCTGCTCCTCGCCGTCCCGCTCGACGGCGCCGCGCTGCCGACGGCCGCGCTCCTGGCCCTCTGCGTCTTCGGCATCTTCTACACGGCCGCCGTGTCGTACACCTGGATGATGCTCTGCGTGACCCTCCTCGCCGAGCTCCTCTACGGCCTGCTCGGCGTCCTCGACCCCGCGCTGCTGGCCCTGCGGTTCGCGGAGACCGGGGTCGGCGCGCTCGGTGCCGTCCTGGCCGTGCTGTTCGTGCTGCCCATCACCACCCACACCGTCACCGACGCCTGGATCCAGCGCGCGCTGCGCTGTGTCCACGCCTGCACCGCCGAGGCCGCCGCCCGTCTGGCGGGCGACGCGCACGCCGACCCGGCGCCGCGCGTGGCCGAACTGGAGCACCTGCTCGGCCGGGTCCGGCTGTCCGTGGCCCCGCTGGTGCACCCGCTGAACCCGATGCTCCGGCGCAAGCGCCGGGCCCGCCGCGTGCTGGCCCTGCTCGACGACTGCGCCCGCGAGATCCGCGGCCTCACCGCCGTCGCCGCCGACCCGGCCGCCTCGCACGACGCCCGCCTGACCACCGCCTGCCGACGCGTGGAGACAGCGGTCGAGGCGCTCACCGGGGGCAGCGGGCACGGCCGCCGTGACGACCCGGTGCCCCCGACGGCGCGGGACGCCACCGACCTCGCGGCCCGCACCCCGGCCGCGCCGGCTCATCCGCAGGGTCCTGGGCGCACTCATCCGCACGGCTCGGCGTCGGCTCATCCGCACGACGCCGCGCCCGTTCCATCGCACGGCCCCGCGCTCGATCAACCGCAGGGCCCGACCGTGGCGCAGCCGCACGGACCGGCGCTGGCTCATCTGCACGGCCTCGAACACGCCCTCGCGGAACTGGCCTCGCCGCTGCGGGCGCCTTCGGGCTCGCCCCTCGTGGGCGCCTGAAGCGGCGCGAACTGCATTCGCCCGGGCTGCGTTCGCTCGGGCTGAACCGCACGGACTGAGACGGCACGGACTAAATCGGCATGGACTGAAGCGGCACGGACTGAACCGGCACGGACTCAACCTGCGGCGCCTGAATCCGCGTGGGCTCCCGCGGCCCGCCGGACTTTCCGCCGCTTTGGTCTAGACCTCGCATGATCGGCTGCTACCGTCAGCCCCCACGGCTCCGAACCGAGAGGGGACTGCGGTGGCAGACGACGGCAGGCGGCGACGGCGGGCCTTCATCGGCTCCTTCACGGCGGCCGGAGGCCCGGGCATCGTCACGGCGGCCGTGGACCCCTCCACCGGCGCCCTGACCGTCCTGAGCAGCCTGGATCACCTCCCCGACCCCTCCTACCTGGCCCTCTCGCCCGACGGCGGCATGCTCTACGCCGTCCGCGAGACGACCGGGGGCGCGGTCGCCGCGTACCACGTCACCGGAGACACACCGCGATCGGCCGGTCCCGCCGTGCCGGTCGGCGCCGGGCCCACCCACCTCGGCCTGCACGCCGGTCACGTCCTGACCGCGGACTACGGCTCCGGCAGCGTCACCGCCGTCCCCCTCCGTTCCGACGGCACCCTCGCCGACGCGCCGGCCGGCATGCTCCGGCACACCGGCTCGGGCCCGTGCGCGCCCCGCCAGCAGGGTCCGCACGCGCATCACGTGCGGTCCGACCCGAGCGGCCGGTGGGCCGTCAGCGTCGACCTGGGCACGGACTCGGTGCGCGTGTGCGCCCTGACCGACGGCGACCTGACCCTCCACCGGGAGACCGCGCTGCGCCCCGGCTCCGGGCCACGCCATCTGGCCTTCCACCCGGACGGCACGCACGCCTACGTCGTCAACGAACTCTCCCCGACCGTCACCGTCTGTCACTGGGACGCCGTCGACGGCACGCTGAAGCCGCTGACCGAGACACCGGTCCTGCCGGGCGCTCCGGCCGGCGACGCCTACCCCTCCGGCATCGTCTGCTCGCCCGACGGACGCTTCGTGTGGACCGCCACCCGCGGCGAGGACGTCCTGTCCGTGCTCGCCGTCGAGGGGGACGGCCTGCGCCTGGTCGGCACGGTGCCCTGCGGCGGGCACTGGCCCCGGGCGCTCACCGAGGCGGACGGCTTCCTCTACGTCGCCAACGAGCGCTCCGGCGACGTCACCTGGTTCACCCTCGACCCGGAGACCGGAGTGCCGCGCCGCGAGGGCGCGATCGAGGTCACCGCGGCCTCCTGCGTGGTCGTCGGCTGAACCTCCCAACCTCCCGAACGAGCCCACGGGCATGGCGAAGGGCCCGCTCCGTGGGAAGCAGGCCCTTTCGCCGTACCAACGTCTGACCCGAGGTGCGCCCGCGTCAGCGGACCGGAGCGCCCTGGGGCTGCTGCGGGGCGATGCCCAGCGCGGTCGTGTACTTGGCCAGCGCGAGCTTTCCGATGGCCGGGTAGGGGCCGAGCGCCTCGGCGGCGGAGCAGCCCGCCTCCTTGGCCGCCTCCTCGATCAGGCCCGCGTCGATTTCCGGCCCTATCAGGTACGGCGCCAGCGCCAGCTGCTGCGAGCCCGCGTTCCGCAGCTGCTCGGCGACGGAGGCGATCGAACCGTCCTGGTCCAGGGCCGCGGCCATCACGGGCACGGCCAGACGCGCGGCGAGCAGCATGCCGGTGATCCCGGCGGCCTGCACGGCCTCCTCGCCGCCCACCGAGGCCAGGATGATGCCGTCGGCGGCGGTCGCGACGGTGAACAGCCGGGCGCGGTCGGCGCGGGCCAGCCCGGCCTCCGACAGCCGTACGTGCAGCGCCTCGGCGAGCAGCGGGTGCGGGCCGAGCACATCGGTCAGGTCGGCCGCGATACGGCTCTCCATCACGGCCTGGCGGACCCGGCGCAGCAGCGCGCCGTCCGGGCCGGCCAGCAGCGGCACGACGACGGCCACCGGGCCGTCCGGCTCCCTGACGTCCAGTCCGGCGGCCCTGGCCTGCTCGTACCGGGCGGTGCGCTCCTCGGCGGCGTGCGTCAGCACGGCCTGGAGCGTGGGGAACTCCGCGTCGTCGCCGTCGAGGTACGCGATCCGGGCGTCGAGGCCGGGGAGCTCGGAGCGCGCGATGCTCACGACCTCCTCGGCGAGACTGCGCGTGGCGGCGCCCGGCGTGCCCGGCACCGCGAGGACGAGCGCGGGGGCACCCTCAGGAGCCGCCAGGGGCTCCGGGCGGCGGTGACGCCCGGGCTGGCGGGGGCGCGGCATTCGTACTGGCAGGCCGGACGCGGGCCCAGTGGGGGAGCTCATGGCGTCGCATGTTACTGGTTTCCTGGGTTCCCCTGTTCGGGGAGGGTGCAGGTGAGCGGTATCCGTCCGGTTTTGTCTGATGAGTTACGTACGGATCAGAACTGATCAGCGGTTTTTCGGAGGGGATCCTCACGCCCGGTGCTCACCACGTGCAGCATCGCCGCGTCGCCCGGCAGGGTGAGCGAACCGGTGGCCAGGCCGGTCGCGATGCGGACCGAGCCGTGCAGCGGATCGCCCTCGGGCGTCACTCTGCGTGCATGCGGCAGCCGCTCGGCCAACTCCTTCTCCAGGGGTACGAGGAGGGCGTCACCCAGCTGGAACAGGCCACCGGTGAGGGCGACTCGGGGCTCTCCGTCGGAGGGGCAGACGGCGGCCGCGGAGTCGGCCAGGTGCGTGGCCGCGGACCGCAGGATGCCGGCGGCGACGGTGTCGTGTCCGGCGCACTCCGCCACCCGCGGGGCGAAGGACGCCAGGACGGCCGGCCGGTCGGTGCGCGGGTACAGCTTGCCGGGCAGCTCGCGCGCGGATCCGAACATCTCCTCGGCGCGGGCCAGCAGCCGCGCGGAGCCGCCCGGTCGGCCGTCGTGGGCTCGCAGCGCCGCCTCCAGCCCGGCCCGCCCGATCCAGGCGCCCCCGCCGCAGTCGCCGAGCAGATGCCCCCAGCCGTCCGCCCGCCGCCACCGCTTCAGGTCCGTGCCGATCGCGATCAGCCCGGTGCCGCCGGCGACGACCGCCCCGGGACGCAGACCCAGGGCGCCTGTGTAGGCGGTGACCGCGTCGGCGACGAGCGCGACCGTACGGACACCGAACTCCCTGCCCAGGGCCGAGGGAAGGTCGGCCCGCAGGGCATCGCCCAGGGTGGCCAGACCGGCCGCCCCGATGACGGCCGTGTCCAGCCCGGTGACGCCGGCCTCGCTGACCGCCGCGCGGACCAGGGGAGTCAGCCGCTCCATGAAGTGGCCCGGATCGATGCCCCGTTCACCGGTGCGCACCGGCTCGCGGGACTCCCGTCCGGCCCGCGCACCGCCCACGACGGACCCCACGACGACACGGAGGCCGGAGCCGCCGGAGTCGACGGCGAGGAATCCGTCCCCCGCACCGGTCACGGCAGGCGCCAGTCCACCGGCTGTCCGCCCTGCCCGATCAGCAGGTCGTTCGCCCGGCTGAAGGGGCGCGAGCCGAAGAACCCGCGGTCCGCCGACATCGGCGAAGGATGCGCGGACTCCACCGACGGCAGCGGGCCGAGGAGCGGGCGGAGATTGCGGGCGTCACGGCCCCACAGGATCGACACGAGCGGCTTCCCGCGCGCCGCCAGGGCGCGGATGGCCTGCTCGGTGACCTCCTCCCAGCCCTTGCCGCGGTGGGCCCCCGGGCTGCGCGGGGCGGTGGTCAGCGCCCTGTTGAGCAGCAGCACGCCCTGCTGCGTCCACGGCGTCAGATCACCGTTCGACGGCTGCGGCAGCCCCAGGTCGGTGCCCAGCTCGCGGAAGATGTTGATCAGACTGCCGGGCAGCGGACGCACCTCGGGCGCGACCGAGAACGACAGCCCCACCGCGTGCCCCGGCGTCGGGTACGGGTCCTGTCCCACGATGAGGACCCGTACCTCGTCGAAGGGCTGCTGGAAGGCCCGCAGGACATTCGGTCCGGCGGGGAGGTAGGTGCGTCCCGCGGCGATCTCCGCGCGCAGGAAGTCGCCCATCTCGGCGATCCGCCCGGCGACGGGTTCCAGGGCCTTCGCCCAGCCCGGTTCGACGATTTCATGCAAGGGTCGTGGTGCCACGGGCGTCACCCTACTGCCGTACACGGCAGGGAGATCAACCGATGACCGGCACCCGGCCTCGACCCGGTCGGAAGCGGTCGTAACGCGGTGCGGTTCATCCGACCACCGCGGCCCTGACGCACAGCACGTCCGGCAGGTGCGACGCCAACTGCCGCCAGCTGTCGCCGTCGTCGGCCGACGCGAACACCTCGCCGTTGCGGTTGCCGAAGTACACGCCGGCCGGATCGGCGTCGTCCGAGCACATCGCGTCCCGCAGCACCGTGCCGTAGTGGTCCTCCTGCGGCAGGCCCGCCGTCAGCGGCTCCCAGCTCTTGCCCGCGTCGGCCGTCCGGAAGACCCGGCACCGCCGGCCGGCGGGCACCCGGTCGGCGTCCGCGTTGATCGGGAACACGTACGCCGTGTCGCCCCGGTGGGGATGGGCCACGGCCGCGAAGCCGAACGTCGAGGGCAGACCCTCGCCGATGTCGGTCCAGTGGGTGCCCGCGTCGTCGCTTCTGTATACGCCCCAGTGGTTCTGGAGATACAGCCGGTCCGGATTCGCCGCGTCCCGGGCGACCTTGTGGACGCACTGGCCGAACTCCGGGTTCGGGTCCGGCAGGAACACCGCGGAGACACCGGAGTTGGACGGCTCCCAGCTGGCGCCCCCGTCCTTGGTGCGGAACACCCCGGCCGTGGACACCGCCACCGTCACCGCGCGCGGGTCCCGCCTGTCGGTGAGTACCGTGTGCAGGCCCTCACCGCCGCCGCCCGGCACCCACTTCGACCGTGTCGGGTGTTCCCAGAGCGGACGGACGAGCTCGAAGCTCTCGCCGCGGTCCTCGGAGCGGTACAGCGCGGCCGGTTCCGTGCCCGCGTACACCACGTCCGGCTCGGCGGCCGCCGGGTGCAGCTGCCAGACCCGCTCCAGCGAAGCGTCCGTGTCCTTGGGGAACTTGACGGCCGGCTGCGCCGGTTCGGTCCAGGTGCGGCCCAGGTCGTCCGAGTGGAAGACGGAGGGCCCCCAGTGCGCGCTGTCCCCGCCGGCCAGCAGACGGGGTCGGTCCCCACGGGTGTCGATCGCGACCGAGTACACGGCCTGTGCGTTGAAATACGGGCTTTCGTCGAACTCCCAGGCCGCGCCCCGCCTGCGCCCGATGAACAGGCCCTTGCGTGTGCCCACGGCGAGCAGTACCTCGGTCATGCCGAACACCTCCGCGACGTCGTTGTCCCAGACACCCGCCAGTCTGCACCCCACCACTGACAGTCACCCCTGGAAAGGGCTTCACCGCAGGTCAGCGCGGCGATGGTAGCGGGCCGGGGCGGTTCGCGGGCCGCTTTGCGGAAGATGCCGCAGGGGGTGGGGGAGGAGTGGCACCGTCGATCGGGAAGCCCACTGTGAGCAACCCGGACACGGCTCCCGTATGGGAGGGAGGTCCGGCATGTTCGCGCGCTCGTGAGGAGGATGCCTTCGATGGCGTTCCGTGGTTCGAAGGTGTGGCTCTGGCGCTGGCGGCGCAATCCGCTCAAACGCCGGGCCGACGTGGTGGAGGCCTGGGTCGTGCTCGGCACATGGACCCTCACCGTCGTCGTGGGAGTGCTCGCCGGCCTGGGCATCGCCCGCTCCGTCGAGCGCGAGCTGGCCCGGGAACGCGTCGAGTGGCGCCCCGTCACCGCCCACCTCACCGAACAGGCTCCCGGGACGGCCACCGGGCACGCCGTGACGTCGAGCGGCGAACGGGTGTGGGCCAAGGTGGGCTGGACCGTGCCGGACGGATCCGCGCACACCGGCCAGGCCCGCGTCGAGCCCGGGAGTGCCTCGGGCACCCCGGTCACCGTCTGGACCGACCCCGAGGGCCGCCTCGTCACCCAGCCCGCCACCCCCGACGAGGCCCGCCTCCGCGCCGCCATGATCGGCGCCCTCATCGGCTTCGGCACCGCGACCGTCCCCTTCGTCGGCGGCCGCGTCCTGCGCGCCCGCCTGGAACGCCGCCGCATGGAGCAATGGGACGCGGAGTGGGCCCTGTTCGGTCCCTTGTGGGGGCGTACGACCGGTTGAGGGAAAGGTTTCAGCAGGCGCAACGGGCTCGTCGCGCCTGTGCCGTGCCGTGCCGTGCCGTGCCGCGGCGCCCTGCCGCAGCGGTTCACGCGACCGGATACGGCTCGGTGCGAAGGATCCGCTCGACGATCTCCGCGGCCCGCTCCGGGTGCTCCTCGAACCAGCCGCCGAGATGGTCCCGAACGGCCTCCTCCACGCACGTGCGCACCGTGACGTCGCCCAGCAGTCCGTGCGTGGAGCCGAGGAACTCGGGACGGTCCAGCTTCACCGACACGATGGCCGTGAGGCCCTCGCCGATCCGGTCGGCCGCGGGAGCGGGAACCGCATCCCTCAGCAGTCCCCGCCGGCGCGCGTGGGCGGTGACCGCGGCCAGCACCCCGTCGCGGAAGCCGTCGAGGTGCGTCCCGCCCTCGGCGGTGGCCCGGCTGTTGGCGAAGCCGCGCACCCTCTCCTCGCGGAGGCGGCTCCACAGCAGCGCCACCTCCATCGTCCCCGCCATGCGCGGGTCCTCCCGCTCGAAGCCGATGACGTCCGGCTCCAGGCCCGCCCCCGTCTCCGCGTCGAGGGCGGCCACGAAGTCCCGCACCCCGCCGGGGAACCGGAAGCGCACCTCCCTGGCCCCTCGGGCCGGGCGTTCGTCCGTCAGCGAGATCCCCAGCCCCGGGTTGAGGAAGGCCAACTGCCGGAAACGTTCCGCCAGCACGGCGAACGAGCACATCGTCGTCTCGAAGATCTCGACGTCGGGCCAGAAGGCGATGGTCGTCCCCGTGCCGGTCGCGGGCCCCACGGCGGCGGGCGGGGCGAGCGCCGCACCGCGCGCGTGCTCCTGGACCCGGCGGACCCCGTCGCGCCGTACCTCGGCCGTCAGCCGGCTCGACAGGGCGTTGACGACCCGGATCCCCCCACCGACATGAGCCACCGCCACGACGTGTCGGCCGCTGGGTGCGGGCTCGGCGCACAGGCCGGTCAACCGGGCTTCGAGCCCCGTCCCACCGCTCTCCCCGACGCCCCACGCCTCGAACGGAACCCCCGGCCCGTGGTCGGCGACCCGCACCCCGCCGTCGGCCGTGAGCGTGACGTCGACGGAGCACGCCCCCGCCCCCGGCACCTCGTTCACCGCCCGGCTCACGACCTCGAACACCAGCTGATGCAGGCCGCGTTCCGTGACCGAGCCGACCCACATCCCCGGCCGTTTGCGAAAGGCGTCCGGCCCCTCCAGAACCTCGATCCGGGCAACGTCGTACCCCATGCCGTCCCCCCTCATGAAAGCCCCCTCCTACGATGTCCGGTTGACCCCTCAGGCTAGCCAAGAACCAGGAAAACACCAGGTCAGAGCCGTCTCGCCGACGCCCTGGGTGGGCGGGTGAGGGCCTGCCGGAAGGGGGCCGACCCAGGGAGCGCGCAGCGCGGCCGGAGAGCGCCGGGGACCCCGCCGAGGCCGTGCACGCCCCCACCGCGGAACTCCCCGAGGCCGCCGATTCCGGTACGGCCGGGCGCATGGCCGATGACTTTTCGCGGCGTCGGAGGTCGTACTCCCCGCGACCCCACCACCCCGACCGGAAGGCCCCCGATGAAGACTCTGCGCGACACCCTGCACCGGTACGTCGACACAGGGAGGGTGCCCGGCGCCGTCGCCCTCGTCGCGCGCGGCGACGACGTCCAGGTGGTGACCGCCGGTTCCATGGACGCCGAGGGCACCGCACCGATGGCGAGGGACTCGCTCTTTCGGATCGCGTCCATCACCAAGCCCATCACGGCGGCGGCGGTCCTGATGCTGGTGGACGAAGGGCGACTGGCCCTGGACGAGCCGGTCGAGCGGTGGCTGCCGGAGCTGGCGAGGCCGAGCGTGGTGCGCACCCCGCAGGCCCCGGTCGAGGACGTCGTCCCGGCGGACCGGCCGATCACGGTGGAGGACCTGCTCAGCTTCCGCGCCGGCTGGGGCTTCCCCGACGACTTCTCCCTCCCCGCGGTGCAGTCGCTGTTCACGGTGCAGAAGGACGGCCGCTTCCCCCAGGACTGGCCGGACCACGACACCTGGCTGGGTCTCCTCGCGCAGGTGCCGATGGTGAGCCAACCGGGACAGGCCTGGCTGTACGGCACCTCCTCGGACCTCCAGGGAATCCTGGTGGCCCGGGTGTCGGGCCGTACTCTCCCCGACTTCCTCGCGGAACGGATCTTCGAGCCGCTGGGCATGAAGGACACGGCCTTCGAGGTCCCGGAGGCGAAGCGGCACCGCTTCACCTCGGCCTACGCCCCGTCTCCGGACGGCTCCCCGCAGCTGGTGGACGCCCCCGACGGGCAGTGGAGCCGCATGCCGCGCTTCCACTCGGGCGGCGGGGGCCTCGTCTCCACCGCCGACGACTGGCTGTCCTTCGCCCGCCTGCTGCTCAACGCCGGCGAAGCCGACGGCCGGCGCCTCCTCACCCCCACCTCGGTCACCCGCATGATCAGCAACCACCTCACGGCCGGACAGCGAGCCGCCGCCACTCTCTTCCTGGAGGGCCAGGGCTGGGGCTACGGCGGCCAGGTCGACGTCACCGCGTCCGCCCCGTGGACCGTCCCCGGCCGCTACGGCTGGGTGGGCGGCACGGGTACGACGGCGCACATCGTCCCGTCCACGGGGACGATCGCGATCCTCATGACGCAGATGGCGATGGAGAGCCCGACCCCGACGCCGCTGATGCGGGACTTCTGGAGCGCCGTGGCGGGAAGTTGAAGCCGTCCGGATCCCTTCCGGGACGGGATCCGCCTCAGATCCAGGTGTCGAGCCACATCCTGGCGCGCCAGTCCGCGTACGGGATCGTCTGCGCCGTGTAGATCGGGAACATGTAGATGAAGTTCCAGGCGATGAGCAGGACCAGCACACCCGCGGCCACCGCGCCCCGGGCCCGGCGATCGACGTTCGCCCCCGGTGGCCCCAGCAGCGCGCCGATCAGCATGGTCACGGCCAGGCACAGGTAGGGCACGAAGACGACGGCGTAGAAGGAGAAGGTCGTGCGGTCCTGGTACAGGAACCAGGGCAGATAGCCGGCGCCCACCGCGCACAGGACGGCGCCGGCGCGCCAGTCGCGGCGCAGGGCCCAGCGGTAGAGCAGGTACACCAGGGCGCAGCACGCCGTCCACCACAGCAGCGGCGTGCCCAGGGCGAGGATCGTCTGCGAGCAGTCCGTGCTGGCGTGGCAGCCGTCGGTGCCGGGTTTCGAGGACTGGTGGTGGAAGAGCACGGGCCGGCCCAGGACGAGCCAACTCCACGGGTTGGACTCGAACTTGTGTGCGGCGTGCAGGTCCACGTTGAACCGGTAGACCCCCTGTTCGTAGTGCCACAGGCTCCGGAGCGGGTCCGGGATCCACGACCAGGGGCCGCCCCGGTCGTCCGCCCAGTGACGTCCGTAGCCGTCGTCGGACAGGAACCAGCCGGTCCAGGTGACGAGATAGGCGACCACGGCGACCGGGGCGAGGGACAGGACCGACCGGCCGAGGTCCTTGCGCAGCACCGCGCGGTACGGGTGGCGTGCCCCGGCGACGCGGCGGGCGCCGACGTCCCACAGCAGGGTCAGGATCATGAAGAAGGCCAGGAAGTACAGGCCGTTCCACTTGGTCGAGGCGGCCAGTCCCAGGAAGAGGCCGGCCGCGAGCCGCCACGGACGCGCTCCGGTCCCGGCGCGGTCGCCGGTGTCCTGGTCCGGGCGCGTCCGGCCGTCCCGGTCCACCGGCAGGGCCGCCGCGAGCCGGGCCCGCGCCCGGTCCCGGTCGATCAGCAGACTGCCGAACGCCGCCAGGACGAAGAACATGACGACGAGGTCGAGCAGGGCGGTCCGGCTCATCACCAGATGGAGCCCGTCCACCGCCAGCAGCGCACCGGCCAGGCAGCCCAGCGCCGTCGACCGGAACAGACGGCGGCCTATTCGGCACAGCATCAGCACCGACAGCGTGCCCAGCAGGGCCGTCATGAAGCGCCAGCCGAAGGGATCGAGTCCGAACATCCACTCGCCGAGGGCGATCACCCACTTGCCCGTCGGCGGGTGCGCGACGAAGCTGCCGGTGTCGGAGAGGGAGATCACCTGAGGGTCCGCCAGGATCTGCGGGTCGGCGATCTTGCGGTCCGGCCAGGTGCCCTCGTAGCCGAGCCGCAGGACGGACCAGGCGTCCTTGGCGTAGTAGGTCTCGTCGAAGACGACCGCGTGCGGACTGCCGAGCCGCCAGAAGCGGAGCGCCCCGGCCAGGACGGCGACGAGCACCGGCCCCAGCCAGCTCGTCGCCCGCGCGACCCGCCCCGCCGGTGCGGGCGGCCTGAGGCCCAAGAGCTCCCAGAGGCCGGTTCGCGGCTCGGGAAAGGGCGGAACCAGACGGGCCCGGGTGTCGGTCCGGGGGAGTCCGGCATGACCGAACAGGCGCAGCCGTGCCTGCCAGTCGCTGGGTGCCGCGGTCGGACGGACGTCGTCGAGGACATCGGGACGCGGCGCGCTGCTACTCGTCACGGGATGACCATAAGTAATACTCCGCATCACCACGGACCGGGACGGCCGCCCACGGGCGCGTGTCGGCGGCCCGCGGGCGTGAGCGGCATTCGAACCGGCCGTGTTCACCCGCCGGCGATCACCTCCCGGCACAGACGCAGCAACCGCTCGTCCTCCAGGATGTCGCGACTGCCGAAAGCCTCGGGGGAGGACAAGTGCCGCCGCCGCGACGACAGTTCCGCGTCGGCCAGATCGCGCAGGGGCGTCGCGGCCGGACCCATCCCGACGAGATGCCCGGCGACCGTGCGGCGGGTCGACGGGGCCTGGGACCAGGCCCGGCGCAGCACCGGAAGGACGGGTTCGGCGTCTCCCTCGATCCGCCACAGGGCGTGGCCGGCCGCCACGCGTTCCGCCGGGACGTCCGACCGCGTGGCGCGCCGCAGCGCGGCCGAGGCGGGGCGAGCCTGCGGACCCAGCCGCGCCAGCACCTCCGCGGCCGACCGACGGCGCCGGGTGTCGCCGTCCGCCAACTCCCGCAGCAGCACCGGCAGGACGACGGACGCGTCCCCCTCCACCTCCCACAGCGCCCGGGCCGCCGCCCCCGCGCACCCGGAGTCCAGCAGCCCCCGCAGCACCGGTACGGCCTCCCGCGCGGTCGGCCCGAACGAGCCCAGCGCCCGGATCACGTGTCCCGTGTACGGCTCACCGGGGAGGAGGCCGGCCGCCGTGCCGCGCACCAGCCGCATCACCTCCGGCAGGGCCTCCCGGTCGCCCAGGGCGACGACCGCCGACAGCAGCGGCACGGCGAGGGCACGTCCGGCGGGCGAGTCGACGGATATCGCGCCCAACCGCCGCCGCACGAGGGGCGCGAGCGGAGCCGCGGCCGGGCCGAGGGGGACGATCACCTGTCCCAGATCCGCCGGTACCGCAGGTCCGGCCAGCACCTCGGCGAGGACCGGCACGGCCCGTGGATCCCCGCTCCGGGCCAGGGCCTTGAGGGGGCCGCCGAGGGTGGGCGCCCCGCTCCCGCACCGGCGCACCCATCGGTCCGGACGCGAGGTGACGAGCGTGGCCAGTCGGTCGGTGGCGGGGGCGGCGAGGCCGAACAGATCGGTGAGGACGGACACCGCCGCATCGCGCAACCGGCCCTCCTCCGCCGCCAGTTGCTCCCCGATCAGCGAGACGAGACGGGTGTGGTCGACGCGCCACTCCCGGAGCAGGCCCGCCGCCATCCACACACCGTTGCACCGGTCGGTCGGGTCCGGGCCGGTCAACTGTCCTTCCAGGAGGGCGATCCGGTCGTCCACCCGGTCACCGAGTCCGGCGTGCAGGGTCCGCAGCAGCCGCGAGCCCTCCTCGTCCGAGGGGCGCAGCCGCTCCAGACGGCCGACGAGCGTGTTCGCCCCGGGCGACCCGACCTCCTCCCGCCTGACGGGGCGGGCCGCCGAACGCTGCCCGAGCAATCGGACGACAAGCGGCACCAGGTCCGGCGGCAGGCGGTCGGGAGCACGGTCGGCGAGCTGCCCGAGCGCGGCGAGCCGCACCCCTGGGTCGTACATCGGCGCGCTCTGGGCGACCAGCAGCTCCAGCGCCTCGGCGGCATGCGCGGGGTGCCGTCGAGCGAACAGCCCGAGGCTCTCCGTCAGGGCCAGCAGGACCCGGTCGTCCCGTTCCACGGTGAACCGTTCGCGCAACAGGCCCAGAACCCGGGCCGGTTCGTCGAGGAACCGCACGAGCGCGGACACGGCCGTCCAGCGCACCTCGGCGTCCTCGTCCCCGGCCGACCGCACGAACACCTCGGCCCGCGAGCGGATCAGGGCGCCGGCCCGGGAGGAAGCGCTGCCCGCTCTCGCCGCACTGTCGCCGTTCCTCCGGTCCCCGACCGCTCCGCTCCCGTTCCCGTTTGCGTTGCCGTGCCCGTCCTCGGGCTCCCGCCCGATGCTCACCAGCAGTTCGACGATCCCGCCCCGCTCCGGCACCTCCTCGCTCGCCGCGAGCGCGAGGAGGAACGGAACGCAGGCCAGTGTCGAGTCGTAGACCGCCCCCTGGTCGTGCACCACGCCGTACATCCGGTCCAGCGCGTCCTCCCGCTCGGTCCGGTCCGGGGAGGCGAGTCCCCGCAGCAGCGCGGGCACGTCCTCCGCGCTGCCGTGCGCATGCCGCAGCGAGGCCCAGTCGACCTCGTCGATCCCCGTGAAGTCGATCCCCGTGAACACGTTGTCCTCCCCCGGCGAAGTACCCACTGATCGGAGTCTGCACCACGGCACTGACAACGAAGCGGAATCGGGATGTGACTCTGTGCGAACCAGGCCAAGAGGCGCCACCGAGCGGAATTACGACGGGATTTGGCCCCTTTCGGGCAGAGCGCGCAGCAGGATCGCGTCCAGGTCGGCCGCGTCGGGCAGGGTGCCGAAGGAGTGTCCCCAGTCGCCGCCGAGCCGGGTCGCGCAGAAGGCGTCGGCGACGGCGGGCGGCGCGTGCCGGACCAGCAGGGCGGCCTGGAGGGTCAGGGCCATCAGCTCCACGAGCCGTCGCGCACCGCTCTCGGAGGCCCCGGTCAGCTGCCCCTCGAGACGCGTCACGGCCGCGTCCAGCCGGGCGTCCGCCCCCTCGGCGAGGGCGAGTTCGCCGAAGAGCGCCTCCGCCGCACCGGACTCCCGCCGCAACGCCCGCAGGACGTCGAGCGCGTTGACGTTGCCCGACCCCTCCCAGATCGACAGCAGGGGAGCCTCGCGGTAGTGGCGGGGCATGCCGGAGTCCTCGACGTAGCCGTTGCCGCCGAGGCACTCCAGGGCCTCCGCGGTGAAGGCGGGACCCCGCTTGGTGACCCAGTACTTGCCGACGGCGGTGGCGATACGGCGGAAGGCCGCCTCCCTGGAGTCCCCGCGCACCGCGCGGTCGGCCGCACCGGCCAGCCGTAGCGTGAGGGTCGTCGCGGCCTCGGACTCCAGGGCCAGGTCGGCCAGGACGTTGCGCATCAGTGGCTGGTCGAGCAGGCGCGCGCCGAACGCGCCGCGGTGCCGCACATGATGTCCGGCCTCGACGAGCGTCTTGCGCATCAGCGTCGCCGACATCATCACGCAGTCCAGCCGGGTGCAGTTGACCATCTCGATGATGGTCTTGACGCCCTGTCCCTCCGGGCCGACCAGCCAGGCGACGGTGCCGTCGAACTCGGGCTCGGAGGAGGCGTTCGACCGGTTGCCCAGCTTGTCCTTGAGGCGCTGGATGCGGAAGGGGTTGCGGCCGCCGTCGGGCAGGACGCGCGGCACGAGGAAGCACGAGAGGCCGCCGGGCGCCTGGGCCAGCACCAGGAACACGTCGCACATCGGCGCCGACGTGAACCACTTGTGGCCGCGCAGCGTGTACACGCCGGACTCGGCGGTGGGGGTGGCCGAGGTGGTGTTCGTCCGGACGTCGGAGCCGCCCTGCTTCTCGGTCATCCCCATGCCGGCGAGCAGGCCGCGCTTCTCGGTCGGCACCCGCAGCACGGGGTCGTACTCGCGGCCGGTGAGCAGGGGCTCGTAGACCTTCGCCAGTTCCGGCTCCTTGCGCAGGGCCGGGATCGCCGCGTACGTCATCGACGTGGGGCAGCCGTGACCGGCGTCGGTGTGCCCCCACACCAGCCCGCCCGCCGTACGGGCCACATGGGCGCCGGCCGACTCGTCGGCCCAGGGGGCGCCGGCCAGGCCCTCGGTCACCGCGACCCGCATCAGGTGGTGCCAGCTCGGGTGGAAGTCGACCTCGTCGACGCGGTTGCCGTACCGGTCGTGGGTGCGCAGTTCGGGCTCGTGCCGGTTGGCGAGGTCGGCCCACTTCTGGGCCTCGGCGCTGCCGGCGACGCGGCCGAGCCGCCGGATGTCCTGCTCGGCCCACCCCGCGCCCTCCCGGCGCAGCCCCTCCAGCAGGGCCGTGTCCTCGGAGGCGTCGTAGGGGGCCAGGGGAGGGGGCTGGTTGGTGACGTCGTGGGTGCGGGACCGCTCGTGCGGGAGTGTCGAGACCATGCCCTCCATGTTGCACTCTCGCTGCGGCTGTAGCAATGACGCAACACAAAGGCGCCCGTACAGTACGTGACCATGCGGAGGAACGTGTCAGTGCAGCCCGGAGAGGTCGACCTGCGGCCGCTGTCCGCGCGGTCGGTCGTGCTGAGCCTGCTGCTGGGCGCGCATCCGCCGGAGATGGCGGTGAAGGACCTGGTCCGCGCGGTGGAGCCGTTCGGGGTCGGCGGATCCACCCTGCGGGCCGCGCTCAGCCGCATGGTGGCCGCCGGTGATCTGCGGCGCACGGACTCCGTGCACCGCCTCAGCGACCGCCTGCTCGCCCGCCAGGGCCGTCAGGACGAGGCGGTGCGCCCCCGCACGCGCGCGTGGGACGGCGACTGGGAGCTGCTCGTGATCACCGCGACGGGCCGCGGCCCCGCCGAACGCGCCGACCTGCGCACCCGGTTGACCGCGCTGCGGCTGGCCGAACTCCGTGAGGGCGTGTGGCTGCGCCCCGCCAATCTGCGCCGCCCGCTCCCGGACGAGCTCGACCAGGTGGCCGAGCGCTGCACCGCACGCCCCGGCCGTCCCGCGCCCGGCCTCGCGGCGGAGCTGTGGCCCCTCGACGCGTGGGCGGACACGGCCCGGGCGCTGCTGGCGCACATCGCCCGCGCGGACCGGCCCGCCGACCGTCTCACCGCCTTCGCGGCCGTCGTACGCCATCTGCTCGCCGACCCCGTGCTGCCGGCCGAACTCCTGCCGGACGGCTGGCCGGGGGAGGAGCTGCGCGCCGCGTACACGGACTACCAGGACGAGTTGGCGGAGACGGTCCCGCAGCACGCCCGGCGCGCATGACGCGGCGGTCGTACGAAGCGCCGTGGGGGGACGCTTCGTACGACCGCCTTCACCTACCGCGGGGGACGGCTCACCTGTAGGTGATGTCCGAGGTGGCGTACTTGCAGTTGGTGCTGTCCGGGCCGGTGCCGACCGCGGTGTTGTTGTTGTACTTCTGGCAGGGGATGACCTTGCGGCCGGAGTCGTTGAGGATCGTGATGCCCCTCAACGTCGCCACGTCGTTGCGGTTGACGTTGATGCCGACCAGACGCGCGGTCGAGCCCGTGCCGGTGACCTCGATGTTGCTGAGGTTGACCTGCCGCGTGTACTGCGTGGAGCAGTCGCCGCAGGACCGGTAGAGCGTCTTGAACTCGCTGACGGCGAAGTTGGAGATGTTCACCGTGCCGGGCCCGTTGTGCTGGAACACCTTGTCGGCGGCCTTCTTGGCGCCGCCGCCGATCACGTTGTACGTGGAGCCGCCCCGGAAGGTGGCGGCGTCCTCGCCGACGTCCTCCCACCACACGTTCTGGAGCGTGCAGCTGCCCTCGCAGTGGATGCCGTCCGCCCCGGGCGCGCCGATGATGACGTTCTTCAGCGTCGCGCCGGCCGCGAGCTTGAAGATCGGGTCCTGGCCCTCCTCCTGGCCGTCACCGGCCAGGGCGCCGGTGCCGTAGAACTTCTTCATCGCGTAGTCCTTGGTGCCGGACACGGAGATGGTGGCGGAGGTCCCCTGGCTGCCGTTGGCCGTCGGCCATGTGGCGGCAGCGGCCGGCGGTGCTCCGATTGTCGTGATCATGACAGTGGAAAGGCCGAGAACGGCCAGCGAACTGGTCAGTGCGCGCCTGCGGAGGCGCGGACGTGCCGAAGAAGTCATGTCCCGATTCCTTCTTCCTGGTTGGGGGGTGGTCAGGGCTGTCCGGCTCCCGCGCCGCTCGTCACCGGGGCGTGTCCGTCCCCGGTGAGACCGGGCGTACGTGTGGGGGGAGAACGCGCATGCGGATGCGTCCCTTCAGGTGCCTGTTGGTCATGTAGCTGAACGTTGTGCGTATTTCTGAACGCCACGTGCAAGCAACATGACCATGGAGCCCCGGAGCGGTGCGGGTCGGTCACACTGCTGAACGGAACGTAGGGGGCAAGCGCTTTCTAGTCAACGCTTCGCGCAGAACATATTCGGCCGACCCGGGTCGATCCTGGTGGGCGCGGCGAGCGAATTCTTTCGACGCGTGGGAGCGCTTCCATGGCAGGCATGTCCATGCCACGATGCTCGCCGGACGCCTCCCTTCCGAGAGGTGCGACCCGATGAGGGCTCCCCCCACGCGTACGTTCACCGGCGCGCCGGTGTTCACGCTGCCGCTCGCGAGCCCGACGGACCGGGCGCCGGGGCCGGTGGCCCGGACCGACTCCACCCGCTGACCGCTCCACCCCGCACCACGTCCCCCGAGCCGCGACCAGAAAGGGACCGGACGTGACCACCACCCCCCGCACCACCAGGAGACCACTCCTGTGTACGGCGCTCGTGGCGCTCCTCGGAGCGCTGGTGCCGCTGCTCGCCGCCACCGTCCTGACCGCGCCCACGGCCGTGGCCCGCCCCCGCGCGGCCGACGCGGCCCCCACCGCGGCACTCACCGAGGTGACCAACTTCGGCACCAACCCCAGCAATCTCCAGATGTACCTGTACGTGCCGGACAACGTCACCGCCAAACCGGCGGTCGTGGTGGCCGTGCACTACTGCACGGGCTCCGGGCCGGCCATGTACAACGGCACCGAGTGGGCCCAACTGGCCGACCGTTACGGGTTCGTGGTCGTGTATCCCTCGGTCACCCGGGCCAGCAAGTGCTTCGACGTCGCCTCGCCGCAGGCGCTGACGCGGGGCGGCGGCAGCGATCCCGTCGGCATCAAGTCGATGATCGACTGGACCGTCCGCACCTACTCCGCCGACACGAGCAGGATCTTCGCCACCGGCATCTCCTCCGGCGCGATGATGACCAACGTCCTGCTCGGCGTCTACCCCGACGTGTTCGCGGCGGGAGCCGCCTTCTCCGGTGTGCCGTTCGGCTGCTTCGCCACCACCAACGGCTCCGAGTGGAACAGCGAGTGCGCGAACGGCGCCATCAGCCGCACCCCGCAGGAGTGGGGCGACCTGGTCCGCGCCGCCTACCCCGGCTACACCGGTCCCCGGCCGCGTATGCAGACCTGGCACGGCACCCAGGACGACGTGCTGCGCTACCCCAACTTCGGGGAGCAGATCAAGCAGTGGACCAACGTCCTCGGCGTCAGCCAGACCCCGGCCGCCTCCGACACGCCCGTCTCCGGCTGGAACCGCACCCGCTACGGCGGCATCGGTGACCGGGCCCCGGTCGAGGCGATCAGCCTCCAGGGCGTCGGCCACAACCTCTACGTCAACGGCATGGCCTCCCGGGCCCTGACCTTCTTCGGCCTGGACTCCTCGGGTCCCGCGCCCCAACCCCAGCCCGGCGCCTGCAAGGTGACGGCCACCACCAGCGCCTGGAGCACGGGCCTCACCGGTTCGGTGACCCTCACCAACACCGGGACCACCACCCTCAACGGCTGGCAGCTCGCCTTCACCCTGCCCACCGGGCAGACCATCACCAACGGCTGGGGCGCCACCTACGCCCCGGCCTCCGGGACCGTGACGGCGACCAACGCCGCCTACAACGCGACCCTCGCCCCCAACGCGAGCGTGACCATCGGCTACCAGGCGAACCACGGCGGTAACAGCGGGGCCGCGACCGCCTTCAAGCTGAACGGGACGGTCTGCACCTGACGCGCGACCCGCCTCGTGCCTGTGGCCGCGGATGACCGTCCGGGGCCACAGGCACGAGGCGGATGGTCACACCGACCGGTGGTACTGGTCCGGCACACGCACGTCCCCGCCCAGTTCCCGTGCCGCGTGGCGGGCCCAGGAGGGGTTGCGCAGGAGTTCGCGGCCGAGGAGTACGGCGTCGGCCTCGTCGTTGGCGATGATCTTCTCGGCCTGTTCGACCTCGGTGATCATGCCGACCGCGGCGACCGGGAGGGAGGTCTCGGCCTTGACGCGGGCGGCGAAGGGGACCTGGTAGCCGGGGCCGGTGGGGATGCGGACGCCCGAGGCGTTGCCGCCGGTGGACACGTCGAGGAGGTCGACGCCGTGGGACTTGAGGTCGGCGGCGAGGCGGACGGTGTCGTCCGGCGTCCAGCCGCCCTCGTCCAGCCAGTCCGTCGCCGAGATGCGGAAGAGCAGCGGCTTGTCCTCGGGCCACACCGCGCGCACGGCGTCGACGACCTCAAGAGCGAAGCGGGTGCGGTTCTCGTAGGAGCCGCCGTAGGCGTCGGTGCGGTGGTTGGAGTGGGGCGAGAGGAAGTTGCCGATCAGGTAGCCGTGGGCGCCGTGGATCTCGGCGACCTCGAAGCCGGCGGCGAGGGCGCGGCGGGCCGCGTCCGCGAACTGGCCGACGATCTCCTGGATCTGATCAACCGTCAGCTCCGTCGGTACCGGGTGCCTCTCGTCGAACGCGATCGGGCTGGGCCCCAGCGGCTGCCATCCGAGCGCGTCCGGCCCGAGTGGCGCGCCGCCCTTCCAGGGCTGGTCGGTGGATCCCTTGCGCCCGGCATGGGCGAGCTGGATGCCCGGCACGGTGCCCTGGGAGACCAGGAAGCGCGTGATCCGGCGGAACGCCTCGACCTGGGTGTCGTTCCAGATGCCCAGGTCGTAGGGGGAGATGCGGCCCTCCGGGCTGACGCCGGTGGCCTCGACGATGATCAGGCCCGTACCGCCGGCCGCGCGGGCCCCGTAGTGGGCGAAGTGCCAGTCGTTGGGGGCGCCGATGTCCCGGCCCTCGGGTGCCGCGGAGTACTGGCACATCGGCGGCATCCACACCCGGTTGGGGAACGTCACGTCGCGCAGGGTGTAGGGCTCGAAGAGTGCGCTCACGGCGGGCTCCATTCGTCACGGGACCGGTTGTCGGCTCGTACGATAGGCATCGTAGTACGTAGAGTGTCAAACTACGAGGGGTCTCGTACAATGGATGTCCCCGAACGAGTGGAGCCGCCGTGACCTCCCCCGCCGTCAGCACCCGCGATCTTCCGCACCCGGCGCGCGACGAGATCCGCCTGGAGGGTGTCCTGCACGCGCTCTCGGATCCGATGCGGCTCCGGATCGTGCGGGAGCTCGCCGCCGTGAGCGGCGAGCTCACCTGCTCGCACTTCGATCTGCCGGTCACCAAGTCCACGACCACGCACCACTTCCGGGTGCTGCGCGAGGCCGGCGTGGTCCAGCAGATCTACCGGGGCACGGCCAAGATGAACGGCCTGCGCCGGGACGACCTAGACGGTCTCTTCCCGGGGCTTCTCGACGCCCTCCTCGACGCCGCCGCCCGGCAGGCCGTCCGTCTCGGAAGCGCCTGAAGTCCCTGACGCGGGCGAAGTCCCCTTCGCGGGCAGGTGGTTGAAGAGCAGGTTGAGCACGATCGCCGTCACGCAGCCCGCGCTGATACCGCTGTTCATCACCGTCTGGAACCAGTCGGGGAACTTCTCGTAGATCGTCGGCACGCCGACCGGCAGCACGCCCATCGCGACCGACACGGCCACCACGGTCAGGTTGTTGTTGCCCTTGAAGTCG
Source organism: Streptomyces lincolnensis (assembly GCF_021173675.1). GTDB lineage: Bacteria > Actinomycetota > Actinomycetes > Streptomycetales > Streptomycetaceae > Streptomyces > Streptomyces lincolnensis_B. Next base: position 45,499 of record NZ_JAIHON010000007.1, read on the forward strand.
ACCTGGGTGAGGGTCCGCAGCCCGCTGGCCGCCACCGTCCCGAACATCACCAGGCCCGCACCGCCCAGCACCGGCGCGGGTATCGCCGCGACCACCGCGCCCAGCTTGGGCAGCAGGCCCAGCAGGACGAGGATGCCGCCGGCGGTGGCGACGACCCAGCGGCTTCGGACCCGGGTCATGCCGACGAGGCCGACGTTCTGGGCGTACGCCGTGTACGGGAAGGTGTTGAAGACGCCGCCCAGCACGGTCGACAGGCCGTCGGCGCGCAGCCCGTCGGAGAGGGAGCGCGCATCGATCCTGCGGTCCGTCATCTCGCCGACCGCGATGAAGTCACCGGTCGTCTCCGTCATCGTCACCAGCGCCACGACCAGCATCGAGATGATCGCCGAGGCCTCGAAGGTCGGCGCCCCGAAGTGGAACGGCGTGCTGATCCCGACCCAGTCGGCGTCCCCGACCCCGCCGAAGTCCGTGAACCCGAAGGGCACGGCGACCGCCAGGCCCACCACGATGCCGATCAGCACCGCGATCCGGCTCAGGAAGACCGGCGCGAAGCGCTGCACGCACAGGACCACCAGCAGGACGAACGCGGCCAGCGCGATGTTCTTCGGCTCGCCGAAGTCCGCCGAACCGGCGCCGCCCGCCGCCCAGTTGCCCGCGACCGGCAGCAGCGAGATGCCGATGATCAGGATCACCGTGCCCGTCACCAGCGGCGGGAAGAAGCGCAGCAGCCGCCCGAAGACCGGGGCGAGCAGTACGATCGCGAGCCCCGCGACGATCACCGAGCCGTAGATCGCCGGCAGCCCGCCGCCCGTCGTACCGATGAGCACCATCGGGGACACGGCCGCGAACGTGCAGCCCTGCATGATCGGCAGCCGGACCCCGAAGCGCCAGAAGCCGATGCACTGGATGAGCGTGGCGATACCGCACACCAAGAGGTCCGCGGTGATCAGATACGCCAGATCCGCGGGCGACAGCTTCATCGCGCCGCCGACGATCAGGGGGACGGCCACGGCACCGGCGTACATCGCGAGGACGTGCTGGAGGCCGAAGGCGGCGAGGTGACGTACGGGGGGTACTTCGTCGACGGGGTGCACAGGGGCGGTTCGAGCCATGTCCGAGACCGTAAGCTCCTTGAACAGTTTGTTGATTGCGGGGGTGTTGCCGGTTCGTTTCCCGGTGCCGCCCAGGGCGTCGAGCGGTGGGCGACGATCCGGGTCGAGGATCACCGGCAGGTCAACGGCGGACCTACTGGTTCTGGGAGAACCCCACGAACCGCCGGCGCCTTCAGGTCGGTATCCCCACCAGCGGTCAGCAACGAGTGCCCCGCCTCAGGGGGCGCTGCCGTACGCCGCGTTCATCAGTGACCGCCAGTCCGGGAGTTTCACCACGCCCCGGCCCAGCGCCGCTCCCAGTTCCGCCTCGGCTCGTTCGATGGCCTGCCAGCCGGCCCACTCGACCGGGCGGACGCCCTCCGCGCGCAGGGCCGCCAGGGGGTCGTCGGGGAGGTGCCGGTGTGCGAGCGCGGCGGCGTCCTCCAGGACCGAGGTCACCGTCTCCTTGGCACAGGGACGGTTGGTGCCGATGACGCCCGTGGGGCCGCGTTTGATCCAGCCGGCCACGTACTCGCCCGGGGTCACCGTGCCCTCGCGCAGGACCCGGCCGCCCCGATGGGGGACGGTGCCGGTGGCCGAGTCGAAGGGCAGGCCCTCCAGCGGCACACCGCGGTAGCCCACCGAGCGGAGCACCAACTGGGCCTCGATCTCCTCGAACACGCCTGTTCCGGTGACACCGCCCCGCCCGTCCGGTGCGGTCCGCTCGAAGCGCACCGCGGCCACCCGTCCCGCGTCGGCGAGCAGCTCGACGGGGCGCAGGAAGAACCGCAGGTGGATGTGGTGGGGCGCGGTGTCGTCCGGCGGGGTCCCGGCCCAGCCGCGCAGCGCCTCGACGTTGCGGCGCTGCCGGGCGGGCAGCCCGGACGGGTCGGGGTAGGCGGGGTCCAGGGACAACTCGGCGGGGTCGACGGTGATGTCGGTGCCGGGCAGACCGCCCAGTTCGCGCAGCTCCTTGGTGGTGAAGCGGGCCTGCGAGGGGCCGCGCCGCCCCACCATGTGGACGTCGGTGACCTGGCTCGCGGCCAGCGTGGCCAGGGCCGCCTGGGGCATGTCGGTGGGGCTCAGCTCGGCCAGGCCCCGGGCCAGCATCCGGGTGACGTCGACGGCGACGTTACCCACGCCGATGACGACCGCCGACCGGGCGCCGACCACGAACCCGTCGGTGGCGGCGTCGGGATGCGCGCTGTACCAGGAGACGAACTCCGTCGCCGACCAGCTGCCCGGCAGATCCTCGCCCGGGATGCCCAGACGCCGGTCGGTGGCGGCGCCCACGCAGTACACCACGGCGTGGTAGAGCTCCCGCAGCCGTGCCGTCGGCACACCTCCGGGGCCGACCCGCACCCCGCCGAGGAAGCGCACCCGCTCGTGCTCCAGCACGGTCCGCAGGTTGTTCTGGAGCGACTTGATCTTCTCGTGGTCCGGAGCCACGCCGTACCGGACCAGGCCGTACGGGCACGGCAGCCGGTCCAGTACGTCGACGAGGACCTCGGGATGCTGCTGGACCAGGCTCTGGGCGGTGTAGCACCCGCTCGGCCCGGAACCGACGACGGCGACACGGAGCACGGCGGAACTCCTCGCTCGAGGGATCCGGGGATCCACGGGAGATCGCTGATGATTCCAGGATCGCACCGTCTGTACTCCGCTGTCAGGGTGCTGTGCGCAGGCCGGGCACGCGTGTCCGTTCGTATGGAAAGTGATCATGCGGTTACGTTGCGTTTATGCTAGAAGCATCCTTTCTCAACCTTTCTGATCGTTGTCCGACGGACGGGACCGTGTCCGTGTGGCCCGCGTGGGAAGTGCGGGAGGACGCGGGCGCGACCGCGTGGTTCGGTGTCCGCCTCGCGTTCCCCGACGGGGCGCTGGTCGAGGCGCTCGCCGTGGTGGCCGAGGGGGGTGTCTCGGTCGAGGACGTCCGGGCGCGGCCGGCGCTCTCGCTGGACGATCTGACCGTGCTCGCGGACTGGATCGAGGATCCGCTCTTCGAGGCCTGCGGCCTCGGCCCCGCCCCCTCCGCGGAGGAGACCACCGGATCCGGCCGCGCCCGGCCCGCCTGGCCGCGCGGGATCGAGGGCCGGTGGCTCGTCGCCCAGGAGTACCGCGCGGCCCAGGAGGACGGCGTCGACCCCGTGCTCGCGGTGATGTGCGCGACCGGGCACAGCCGCCGCAAGTCACTCAGGATGATCGCCCAGGCGCGCGACGCGGGATATCTGACACCACGTCACGCACGCCGCTGAGCAGGCCCGTTGACGCGGGCCGTGACCCACGGCGGGTTCCGCCTACCGCATGCCCTGCATCCGTGTGATCTCGCTCGCCTGCTGCGCGACCACGTCGTCGGCCATCTCCTCGATCCGGATGTTGTTGCCCTGCGACTTCACCCGCGTGGCCATCGTGATGGCGCCCTCGTGGTGGGTGATCATCAGGGTGAGGAAGAGCTGGTCGAACGCCTCGCCCCGGGCGGCGCGCAGCGTCTTCAGCTGGGCCTCGGTCGCCATACCGGGCATGTCCGTGTGTCCGTGGCCGCCATGGCTCTTCTCGTCCTCGCCGTGCTCCGCCAACCAGCCCCGCATGGCGTCGATCTCGGGTCCCTGGGCCGCGGAGATCCGCTCGGCGAGGGACTTCAGCTTCGCCGACCCGGCCCGGTCCGGGACCAGTTCGGTCATCTCCAGGGCCTGGGCGTGGTGCGTGATCATCGTCCGGGCGTAGGTGACGTCCGCCGAGTTGGGGCTGTCGTCGTCGACGCGCTGCGCCTGGGCGTCCTCGGCCGACATGGTCCGGTTCGCCTCGCCGGGCTTGCCCGGGACGAGCACCGAAGGCCCGGTCGCGGTCGCCGACTTGGCGTCCGATCCGGACTCGCAGGCCCCGAGGGCGAGGACGGCCAGCGTGGTCAGGGCGACCGCGGAGAGGGGTCTGCGGGTTGCGCGACGGAAGAGCACTGCGACCTCCTGTGGCAGGCGGGACGGGGCACACCTCGTGAGTGTTGGTGACCGTCCTAGCACGCTCGCATGCATGACTGATCAAAAAGCTTTATTACGTCTTCGTTGCCGTCTGTTGATATGCGCATGGCGAAGACGATACTTCGTGGTGCGTGAACCGTTCCCACCCGAACGGAACCATGGAGGAAACAGTGATCCTGTTGAAAGAGTCCCGAACGCGTCACAGACGCCTGGGAGTTGCCGCGACGGCCGTCGGCCTCCTGGCCGCGCTGCTGACCGCCGGTCCGGCCGCCGCGACCCCCGACCCGGGGGACGGCCCCGCCGCGAGCGAGGAGGTGTCCCAGAGCACCCGGGCCGAGGTGGAGGCGGCGATAGCCGAGGGCGACATACCCGGCCAGAACGAGATCGTCCACTCCAAGAACATCGAGCACCTGGCGTTCGTCCCCAAGGACGCGCTCAAGGACACCAACTCGGACCTCGCCTTCCAGGGCAGATACGCCTTCGCCGGCAACTACGACGGCTTCCGCATCTTCGACATCAGCAACCCCAAGGCACCCAGGACCGTGTCCCAGGTCCTGTGTCCGGGCTCGCAGAACGACATCTCCGTCTCCGGGAACCTGCTCTTCCTGTCCACCGACTCCTCGCGCAGTGACAGCAGTTGCAGCAGCACGACACAGCCGCCGACCGAGAAGTCCTCCTGGGAGGGCATGAAGGTCTTCGACATCAGCGACAAGCGCAACCCGAGGTACGTCGCCGCGGTCGAGACCGCCTGCGGATCGCACACCCACACGCTGGTGCCGGACGGCAAGAACGTCTACCTGTACGTCTCCTCGTACTCGCCGGACGCCACGTACCCCGACTGCCAGCCCCCGCACGACGGCATCTCCGTCATCAAGGTGCCGCGCAAGGCACCGCACAAGGCGGCGGTGGTGGACTTCCCGGTGCTCTTCCCCGGTGAGGGCCCGGACGGCGGCGGCAACCCGGGTCCGCCCGGAGGCGTGCGCAAGACCACCGGCTGCCACGACATCACGGTGCTGCCCTCCCAGGACCTGGCCGCCGGCGCCTGCATGGGCGACGGCATCCTGCTGTCCATCAAGGACCCGGCCCGGCCGAAGGTCATCGAGCGGGTCCGGGACGACGTGAACTTCGCGTTCTGGCACTCGGCGACCTTCAACCAGAAGGCGAACAAGGTCGTCTTCACCGACGAGCTGGGCGGCGGCGGCGCGGCCACCTGCAACGCGGAGATCGGCCCGAACCGCGGCGCCGACGGCATCTACGACATCGTCGGCAAGGGGGACAAGCGCAAGCTCGTCTTCCGCAGCTACTTCAAGATCCCCCGGCACCAGGCGAACACCGAGAACTGCGTGGCCCACAACGGCTCGCTGATCCCGGTCAAGGGCCGGGACATCATGGTCCAGGGCTGGTACCAGGGCGGCGTCTCCGTCTGGGACTTCACCGACTCGGGCAACCCGAAGGAGATCGCCTACTTCGACCGGGGTCCGCTCACCACGGACACGATCAAGTCGGGCGGTTCGTGGTCGGCGTACTACTACAACGGCTACATCTACTCCAACGAGTACGCCAGGGGCTTCGACGTCCTGAAGATCAACGACCGGCGCACCGATCCCGCGAAGTGGGTCCGGATGAACGAGCTGAACGTCCAGACGCAGCCGGACTACTTCGACTGACCGTCCGCGCTCGGCCCGGACACGGCCCCGGTCGCGAAGAACCTCGACAGGTCCGTGTCACCCGTCCCGTCGGGCACCCTCCCGGTGTTCGGCGGGACCCCCAGGTCCCAGTCCAGCCGGTAGCGCTTGAACAGCTCCGCCCGCAGCACCGGCACCGGCATCGGGACCCCCGGCACCAGCGCCGCGAAGACCGCGCCCATCAGCAGGGCGCGCATCATCGGATAGTCCGCGTCGACATCCTGCGAGCCGTGCCGGGCCATGGTGTCGCGCAGCAACTGGGCCAGCCGCTGCTGCTCCGGGCACTGCTGGAAGCCCTCGCCCAGGAGGATCCCCGCCATGTGCTGGCGCATCAGCACGGGCCGGTCCCGGGCCAGGCCCAGGATCGCGTCGATGGCCCGCGCCATCCGCTCCGCGCCGTCCTCGGTGCGCGGCTCGCGCTCCAGCGCCTCCTCCAGCGTGCGGTGCATCAGGCGGTGCACGGCCGACTGCACGAGCCTGCGCTTGCCGGGGAAGTAGTACGACACCAGGCCGCGCGCCGAGCCCGCCCGGTCCGCGATGTCCCCGAGCGTCGTCGCCTCGTAGCCGCGCTCGCTCACCAGCTCCACCGCGGCCTGGAGAAGCCGCTCCCGGGAACGTCGGCGCAACTCTTCATTGACCGAGGCGCTGCGCGGGGACATGCTGTAACTCCTGCGTTGACTGGCTGCCAGCCAACTATACTCAGTACGTCCGGACCGGACCCGGGTACGGCCCGGTCACGGCAGCCGTCCGTCTCGGGCGACGCGGGGGATCGTCCGAGGCGGGCGAGCGTTTTCCGGTGGTGGACCGGGTGGCCGGATCAGCCCACCAGGTCCAGGACCGGCCGCAGCCCGTCCGGCCGCTGTGCCACCGGCAGATGGTCCACGAAGTGCACCCCGCACCCCAGGGCCGCCGCGCCGCCGTCCGCCCGTCGGTCGTCACCGACCATGAGGGTGTCGCCCGGGGCCACGCCGAGTGCGGCGCAGGCGGTCGCGAAGAGCCGGGGATCCGGCTTCTGGATGCCGTGCTCGTACGACAGGACGTAGGTGTCGACATAGTCGTCGAGGCCGTGTGCGCGGAACACCGGGCGCGGATCCCAGCCGATGTTGCTGACCACACCCACGGCGACCCCGCGCTCGCGCAGCGTTCCCAGCACCTCGACGGCGTCGGGGTACGGCGCCCAGGCGGCCGGGGTCATGTGCCGCGCGTACAGCGCGTCGTGCAGGGCGGGGTCCGGCAGCGGGACCTGCCGGGCGAGCCCGGTGTACGCGGCCCGGTGCAGCTCGGCGCTCTTGTCCCGGATCTCCCACACGGCGGCGAGCTCCTCGGGGACCCGTTCCACGGCCGGGGCCCCGCCCGGCAACGCCCCCGACCGCTCCAGCGCCCGCACCGCCCGGAGCAACTCGGGCTCCGCGAGGGGCACGTCGGCCTCGGCCAGCACGGCCCGCAGCCAGGACTCGGTGGACTCGATACGGAACAGCGTTCCCGAGAAGTCGAACAACACGGCACTCATGAGGTGATCCTACGAAGTGATGTTCCAGGCGGTGGGAAGATCGCTGCCGCAGAACACGCGGACGAAGTCGCCCTCCCGCACCACCGAGCACTCCCGGCACCGCACACACCGCCGGAACACCACCTCACGCGTGAAGCCGTCGGGGCGGTCGATGCCCGCCCGGTCCAGGGCCGCGGCCACCGAGTGCCAGGAGTCGAGATCCGGGCAGTATCCGGCCGACTGGTGGGTGACCTCCTGGACTCGGCCGTCCCCCGCTCGACCAGCCAGGCGTCCAGGTCGGTGGGGGAGCGGACGGCGCGGCCCGAGCCGTTCTTCGGCTCCGTGGGCCGCAACTCGGGCGGACCGACGTAGGAGTAGCGGCGCCCGCTGGCGGTCAGGCGCTGCGGCGGAGGTGGATCAGCACCGCGGCGGCCACCGTCAGGGCGCCCAGGAGCCAGCCGCCCAGGACGTCCGTGGACCAGTGGACGCCGAGCCAGACGCGGGTCAGGCCGACGCCGACGACGGAGACCGCGGCCACCGACAGGGCCGTACGCCACAGGGCGCGGCCGACGCCGTGGTGGTGCAGGAGCCACAGGAGGAGGCCGAGGACGACCACGGCGGTCATGGCGTGGCCCGAGGGGAAGGCCGCGTAGTGGGCGGAGTCGACGGGGTCGGGCCAGACGGGCCGGGCGCGGTCGACCGCGGCCTTCAGGCCCTGCTGCACCAGCGTGCCCAGCGCGCAGGTCACCGCCAGCCAGGTGGCCGTCCACCAGTCCGCTCTGCGCCACACCAGCCACACCACGACGACCGCGCAGAGGATGCGCATCGTCCACGGATCCCAGACCCAGTCCGTCAGGATCCGGGACGCGTGGGTGATACCCCGTTCGTCCACCGCCCAGCGGTGGGTGGTGTCGGCGATGTCCTCGTCGAAGGTCATCAGCGGATGCCACTCGGCGGCGACCAGGGCGAGCAGCAGCACGGAGCACAGCGCGAGAAGGCCCGTGACGCGGGCGGCGGTGCGGTGCGCCTGCGGACGGGGCGGGGAGTCGACGGGCGGGGTGTGCATACGGCGATCCTCGCCGACCGAGGGGGAGTGAGGCCAATCCCGGGTGATCCCGGGGAGACTTCGGGGAGATCGCGGGGTGACATCGCGGCGCGAGAGCCGAAGCGGAACCCGGTGCGGGGGTAAATCCGTTGTGAAACGCCCGCACGGCCGGCCCGGGCGGGTGTCCTACGACGACGACACCTTCGACCTGGCCATCAGTGAGTACGGCGCCTCGCTGTGGTGCGACCGGCGGGCTGAGGACGCCCGGCGCCTCACATGGCCAGCAGCATCGTCACCATCGCGATCCCCATCGACAGCCGGCACGCCCGGGCCAGCTCCGGCCGGTCCCCCCACCCCACGGCCCCGCTCCCGGCGGCCACGGGCACCAGCCGGACGCCGGAGCGCAGGACGTAGACCGCGAAGTACAGCAGCAGCGCTCCCGTCAGCAGCGGGACCCCGGCGTCGCCGTGGCCGGCGTGCCCGCCGGGGGAGGCGGCCATGACCACCGCCATGTAGACCATCGCCGAGCTGCCCACCAGGTGGTGCACGTGATGGGCGCTCGTGCGGGCCGCCCACAGGGCCCGCAGCGCGGCCGCGCCGAAGACGGCCGCGTAGCAGGACCAGGCCCAGGACGGGGGCGTGAACACGGCGGCGGGAACGGCCATGGCGGCCATGCCGAAGCCCATGAGCGCCTCGCCGCCCGCGGCCCGGCGCTGCTCCTCGTCGCTGCTCCGCATCCGCAGCAGGCAGTACGCCCCGGTCGCCGCGCACACCACCACCAGCAGCCAGCCGGGCGAAACCGGTCCGTGCACACCCACCTCCCCGCTCGACGGTCCGTCAGGGAGGCGATGCCCCGGCCCGGCGGCGCGCACGCGAGCGCAGGGAGGTACACGGGGAGCACTCGACGGAGCGCAGTGGGTCACCTCGCAAGTTTTCGTGATCGTCGCACCATTGACGCGACCGACCCGGCCTTCCTACGTTCGATCAAGGCCGGTTCGGATCTTCGTCCGGCGTACGACATGCCGGACGAAAGAGGGATGCCGTGACCGCCGACGCCTCCGTACCCGAGAAGCTCACCGTCGACCTCGGCACCGGGACGGGCCCCTTCCACGGCGGCGCGAGCGGAACGCTCTACGGCCTCTACGGCGACGGCGTCCCCGGCCGCACACTGGTGGAGGGCATGTACGTCCGTACGGTCACGACCAAGGCCCAGGACGGCGTCCAGCACCCCGGCGGCGACGCCCTGGAGATCCTTCCGGCCTTCGTCGCAGCGGGCGGCGAGGACGTCTACGTCTATCTGCCCGACTTCTACCGCGGCTTCCCCTACGAGTGGCCCGGCGCCACCGGCGAGGAGAAGCTCGCCGGCTTCCTGGAGGTCGTCCGCCGGCAGGTCGCGTACGTGCTCACCTTGGGCGAGCTCAAGTCCCATGTGGTGTACGTGCCGTTCAACGAACCCGAGGGCAACATGTTCGGCGAGGGGGAGTGGAGCTACGACCGCACCTCCTGGCGCACCGACCCGAGCTCCTACTTCGCGGCCTGGAAGGCGGCGTATGAACTCATCAAGGGCCTCGACCCCGAGGCGCGGATCGCCGGGCCCAACACCTGCGTCCTGTACCCGGAGGTCCGGGACTTCCTGGAGTTCGCGCGGGAACACGACGTCCTGCCCGACGTGATCACCTGGCACGAGCTGTCCTCACCGGCCGAGGTCCGCGTCAAGGTGGCCGAGTACCGCGCACTGGAACGGGAGTTGGGCATCGGGCCGCTGCCCGTCAACCTCAACGAGTACGCGCACAACTACCACCTGTCCGTGCCCGGCCAGATGGTGCAGTGGATCGCCGCCATCGAGGAGTCGAAGGTCGACGCCGACCTGGCGTACTGGAACATCGCCGGCAACCTCAACGACTCGGTGGTGGAGGGGACCGGGGGCAACGGCCAGTGGTGGCTGTTCAACGCCTACGGGCGGATGACCGGCCACACCGTCCGGGTCACCGCCCCGCACCCCGACACGCAGTACACCCTGCAGGGACTGGCCACGCTGGACCGGGGCAAGCGGCAGGCCCGGGTGCTGTTCGGGGGTGCGGGCGGCGCCGTGGAGGTCGTCTTCGAGGCGGTGGAGGCGGCCCTCTTCGGCGAGAGCGTGCACATACGGCTGGAGGAGATCCCCTGGACCGGCCAAGTGGGCGTCTGCGCGCAGCCGTCGACCGTGTGGGACGGCGAACTCCCGGTCGCCGAGGGCCGGGTGACCCTGCCGGTGAGCGACCTCGACGCGATGTCCGCCTACCAGGCGATCCTGTCGCCCGGCGGCAACGGCGCTGCGCCCGTGCCGCCGTCGGTCCTCTGGCGGCGGACGTACGAGGCCGAGGACGCCACGTACACCGGCGACGGCTACACGAGGAACGGCCCCGAGGGATCGCCGTCCGCCGTCGACCGGTTCGCCACCTCCGGCGGCCATCACGTGGGCGGACTGCGCACCGGCTCCGACGGTGTGCTCACCTTCGACGTCGAGGCCCCGCGGGACGGCATCTACGACGTCCGGGTCTTCGCCAACTCCCACAACCTGGCCGACCTCGTCCGCGAGCAGGGGCCCACCAACGTCTTCCTGCGGGTCGACGGCGAGGACCCGCGCGAGCTGCTGCTGCCGCTCGGTTACAAGTGGGCGGTGTGGGGGCACACCGACACCCGGGTGGAGCTCACCGCGGGCGAGCACCGGATCACGCTCGCCGCTCAGGACCCGGAGCTCGGCGTCACGCGGGGTGACGCGGTGGTCGACAAGCTGGACCTCGTCCTGCGCGGCGCCGACCCGACCGCGCTGTACGAGGCCGAGTACGCGGCCCTGTCCGGCGGGGCGGTGGTCAGCCACGCGCACCGCGGTGCCTCGGGCCCGGGCGCGGCCGTCCTCCCGCGCGGCGGGACCGTCACCTTCTGGGCGCACGCCGACGAGGACGGCGAGGCGAGCGTGACCGTCGACGTCCTCGGCCCCGGCGAGGGCCTGCTCACGGTCAACGGCGAACCGGCCGGACACGTCGAGCGGGGCGCCGTCCCGCTCTTCCTCGCCGGAGGCGTCAACAAGATCACCGTCACCGGCACCTCGGAGCGCCTGGTCGTGGACCGGCTGCGCGTCGGCCCGTCCCGCGGCCTGCTGCCGAGCACGTCGTACGCCGCCGAGACGGGCGCCCTCACCGGCACCGCCAAGGTCACCGGCCGCGTCCACGCCACCGGCGGCAAGGCGGTCGACGGCATCGGCCGCGGGCCGGGCAACGCGCTCGCCCTGACGGTGACGGCAGACCGGGCCGGACGACACGCGCTCACCATCCGCTACTCCAACGGCGAGCAGGCACCCGCCACCCACTACAACCCCGACCCGGTCTGCCGCCACGCCGACATCCGCGTCAACGACGCCGCGCCGCACCGCGTCCTGTTCCCCACCACCTTCCACTTCAACAACTTCTGGACCCTCTCCGTCCCCGTCACCCTCGACCGGGGCGCCAACACGGTCACCTTCACCGCCGACGAACTCCCCGACTTCGACGGCCGGTTCCGCAACCGGCACGGTCAACGCTCCGCACACGCCCCCGTCATCGACCGGGTGACGGTGACGCCCCTGTTCCAGGAGTCCCGGGCCCAGGGGGACTTCTGAGGGGCCCCGGTGATGGTCCGTGCGCGGTCAGGCCTCGTCCTGCGCGCGGTACACGCCGAACATCGCCCCGTGCGGATCCCGCAGCACGGCGATCCGCGGACCGTCGGGCACGGCGGTGGGTTCCATGAGGACGGTGCCGCCCGCCTCGGTCGCCGTCGCCGAGGCCGTGTCCACGTCCTCCACCGCGAAGTACGGCAGCCAGTGCGGCGGCACCTCCGGCGGGAACTTGTCGTCCATCGTCACCATGCCGCCGAAGTCCGCGCCGTCCAGGCCCCACTGCGTGTACCGCGCGGAGGCGTCGACGCTCCAGCCGAAGACGGTCGTGTAGAAGTCCACGGCGCGCTCGGGCGCCCGGGTCATCAGCTCCACCCAGCCCAGCGAACCAGGGGCGTTGAGCAGCCCCGCACCCTCGAAGCCCGCCGCCTGCCACAGCTGGAAGGCGGCACCCTGGGGGTCGGACACGGAGGCGAAGCGCCCCATGCCGGGCACGTCCCCGGGCTCGAACGCCACCGAGCCGCCCGCCGACCGCACCTTCGCCACCACGGCGTCCACGTCCGACACCGCGAACGTCACGTACCAGACGACGGGCTGCTGCGGCTCCTCGCCCAGCGGCACCAGACCGGCGACCGGGAGGTGCCCCACGTAGGCGATGGTGTAGCCGCCCATCTCCTCCCGGCTGTCGGTCTCGGACCGCCAGCCGAAGAGCGTCGAGTAGAACTCCTTGGCCACGTCCAGGGCCGGGGCTCCCACCTCGGCCCAGCACGGCCCGCCGGTCACCGGCTTGTCGAGTCTCATGGCGTCACGGCCCTCCTGCCGACGTGAGGCGTTCCCCCTCTCGCACGCTAGCCCCGGACCGCGGGCCCGGCCATCCGGCGGCGGTCCGGCCGTCCGGCGGCGCGAGGGTGGCCGCGGGGACGCGGAAGGCCGTAGCCTCGTCGTCGTACCGCAGCGCATGGCGGCCCGGTCTCCTCATCGACGACCCCGGAGGTCCGCCATGCCCGCGCCCACGGTGCGCCCCTTCCACCGAGCCGACCGCGACCAGCTCACCGACCTGGTGAACGCGCATGTCGCCGCCGTCGTCCCCGGTGTCTCCGTGTCCGTGAACACCGTGCTGAGCGAGCTGGAGCGGCAGCCCGGCGAGTTCATCACCGACCCCTGGGTGAGCGAGCGGGTGACGCTCGTGGCCGAGCAGCGCCGGTCCGTCGTCGCCGCGGCCCATCTGCTGCGCTACCGCGCCGACGCGGAGGTCGGCGAGAGCTACCGGGACGCGGGCGAGATCGACTGGTTCGTGTGCCGTCCGACGGCGTCCTCCCGGCCGGACGCGGAGGAGGCCGCCGATCTGCTGATGGCGGCGTGCCTGGCCCAACTGGCCCGCTGGAACGTCCGGGTGCGGTACGCCGACGCCGCCCTGCCCGCCCCCATGGTCTACGGCCTGCCCCGGAACTGGCCGCACATCCGCGCCGCCTACGAACGCGCCGGCTTCCGGCACGTCGGCGACACCGAGGTGATCCTGATCGCCCGCGTCGCCGACCTGCCGGGGCCCGAGACCCGGTCGGGGGTCACCGTCGAGCGCACCGTGGGGGAGTGCGGCACCCGCTTCACCGCGTACGCCGAGGGACGCGCCCTCGGCTTCATCGAGGTCGACACCTCCCTGGCCCGCCCGGAACGCCACACCCGGGCCGCGGGCCTGGCCGACATCGGCAATCTGCACATCGACCCGGGCCACCACGGCGAGGGCCTGGAGCACGAGCTCCTGGGCCGGGCCGGGGACTGGCTGCGGCTGTGCGGGGTCGACCGCCTCGTCGCCTACGAGGCGGCCACCGACCGGGAGGCGCTGGACCTGCTGGCGAAGGCCGGTTTCCGGGAGCTGACGCGGACCGACCGGGGCTGGGAGCACCGCCCGGGCGGACCTCAGACGCCGGGACGGTAGCGCAGCGGATGGTCCGCCGGGATCTCCACCAGCACGATCGGCGTCCCGTCCGGGTCGGCGATCCACATCTCGACCAGGCCCCACGGCTCCTTCACCGGCGGCCGCACGATCTGAACCCCCTTGCCCCGCAGCTCCTCCTCGGCGGCGATCACATCCTCGACCTGCAGCCACAACCGCACGGCCGGCGACGGCGGCACCTCCGACCGCCCCGACACCTCCAGGAACCCGCCGCCGAGGAAGTACACGACACCCCGCTCGGGGCCCGTGCCGAACTCCCGGTGGACGGCGAGGCCCAGCTGCTCGCCGTAGAACCGACGGGACCGCTCCGGATCAGCGGGCCGCAGCAGAGTACGGCCGCTCAGTACATGCACCATGCACCCGGAGCCTAGTGGTGGCGCGTTACCCTCATCGGTGCCCGCGCGCCGTGCCGAAGAACCGGAGATGCCCGCCATGGAAAACGCCGCCCACGGACTGACCTTCCGCGACGCCTCCGACGCCGACGTGGAGGATCTGGTCGCGCTGATCGAGTCGGCGTACCGCGGGGACGCCAGCCGGGCGGGATGGACCACCGAGGCGGACATCCTGGAAGGGCAGCGGACGGACCCCGAAGGTGTGCTCGCCGTCATCAAGGCACCGGACAGCAGGCTGCTGACCGTGGAGCGGGACGGGCGGCTCGTCGCCTGCTGCCAGCTCGAACACCGCGGTGAGCACGCCTACTTCGGGATGTTCGCGGTCAGTCCCACGCAGCAGGGCGGCGGCCTCGGCAAGGTGATCATCGCGGAGGCCGAGCGGCAGGTCCGCGAGGACTGGGGCGTCTCGGAGATGCACATGACCGTGATCTCCGTACGGGAGGACCTGATCGCCTGGTACGAGCGCCGCGGCTACCGCCGTACGGGAAAGACCACTCCCTTCCCGTACGGCGACGAGCGCTTCGGCATCCCGCAGCGCGACGACCTGCGGTTCGAGCTGCTGGTCAAGCCGTTGGTGTGAGGCGGGTACGGCAGGCGTGACGTTTATGCGGTGAAGCGGCCGTGCGGTGCGGTGGCTACGCGGTGAAGCGGCCGGTGCGCTTGATCTCCGGGTAGTCGGTGGTCGCGCCGTCCAGGCCCAGGGCCCGTACGAGGCGCAGGTGGTCCTGGGTGTTCACCACCCAGCCGATGATCTTCAGGTCGGCCTTGCGGGCGCGCTCCACGATCTCCAGGGTGACCCGGCGGATGTTGAGGCAGACGGTCGCGGCCCCGACCTCCACGGCCCGGTCCACGATGTCGGTGCCGTAGCGGCTGGCGATCAGCGCGGTGCGTACGCCTGGGACCAGCCGGGCGATCTCGGCGATCGCCTCGTCGTGGAACGAGGAGACCTCCACCCGTCCCACCAGGTTCCGGGCGTGCATGACCTCGGCCAGCGCGCGGGCCGCCGCCACGTCCTTGATCTCGGCCTGGAGAGGCGTGGCCACGGTGTCCAGGACCTCCTCGAACACCGGCACCCGCTCGCCCCGGCCGGCGTCCAGCGCGCGCAGTTCGTCGAGGGTCCGCGCGGCGATCGGACCGTTCCCGTCGGTCGTGCGGTCCACGTCGGCGTCGTGCATGACGACCAGGGCGCCGTCCTTGCTCAGGTGCAGATCGAGTTCGATGACGTCGAGGCCCGCCTGCTCGGCGGCGACGAAGGAGCGGAGGGTGTTCTCGGGCTCGACACCCATGACTCCGCGGTGACCGATGGTGAGGAAGTTCAAGGCTCGACTCGCTTCCGTCGACGGCGGCTCGGAGCCGCGCGCGAGCCTGGGCGGACGGCCGCGCGGGCCGATCCGCAGCCTAACCGCCCTGACCGGGGATGAAACCGCACCTGCGAGGGGTGCGGGTGTACGAAGCATAAGCGGGCGTGATCCGGGTAGGTGGCAGTAAAATATTCGGTGACCATGCGGGTGGGACAGGATAATCTCCCGAGTCTCCTCTTGCTGGCAGAAACTGTGTATGTGTACGGTCTCCTCACGCGAGGTTCTCCTGTGGAGGATGGGACATGACGGAAATTCTTGTGCAGTCGGCTTCGGGGGAGCAGGTTTCTCCCGCGACCAGGGTGGTGGAGCACCCGGCATGGGCCGTGCTCAAGGATGCCGTGGAGCAGATCCGGCCATGGCAGTCCAAGGACGGCTCCATCGACTTCGAGGCGGAGCGCGCCCCGGACCCGGCGGACGCCGAACTCGCCGTCCGCGGCGTCGTCCATGCCGTCGAGGAGCTGTCCCCGTTGCTCCCGCACGACCGCGCCTACCACGAGGCCCTGGTCAAGGACCTGCACCGCTGGGTGGACGGCGGCTTCCGGGTGCCGGACTTCCTGGACTCGCTGCTCGCCTTCCAGCCCGCCGCGAACCGCGCGGACGGCCTCCAGCACCTCGTCGTCTTCCCGATGTACACGCAGAACGGCAACCCCGACCGCAACCTCGAAGCGGTCGTGCTGCGCATGGTCTGGCCCGACTGGCTGGCCGAGCTGGAGCGCACCCGCTACGACAACCCGCTGTTCTGCGGCATCAAGTTCGAGGACTTCACCGCCGGCTACGACACCAACTCCGCGGTCCTCTTCCCGGAGACCATCGCCGTGCGCGAGGCCCCCGAGCGGTTCAGCTGGGGCGGCATCTTCTGCGACCGCGAGGCCGCCCGCTTCCGCCGGGTGACCGCCGCCGCCGTCGACATCCTCGGCCTGGAGCTGCCCGAGGACATCGCCGCGATGGTCCACGACCAGAAGCGCTGCGAGGAGGCCTTCGTGCTGTGGGACATGGTCCACGACCGCACCCACAGCCACGGCGACCTGCCCTTCGACCCGTTCATGATCAAGCAGCGCCAGCCGTTCTGGATGTACGGCCTCGAAGAGCTGCGCTGCGACCTCACCGCCTTCAAGGAGGCCGTGAAACTCCAGGCCGACGGCGTCCCGCAGGCCCGTGACGTGCAGTACGCGGTGCTCTTCGACCGCATGTTCCGCTTCCCGGTCACCGGCGAGCGGGTCCGCAACTACGACGGTCTGGGCGGCCAGCTGCTCTTCGCCTACCTGCACAAGCACGACGTCGTGCGCTGGACCGACAACAAGCTCTTCATCGACTGGCAGCGCGCCCCGCAGGTCACCAACCAGCTGTGCGCCGACATCGAGCAGCTCTACCGCGACGGCATCGACCGCCCCAAGCTCGTCCACTGGTTCGCCGGGTACGAGCTGGTCTCCACCTACCTCGCCCCGCACCCGGGCTCCAGGTGGGCCAAGGGCCCCGACGCCCTCGACCTGAGCCTGCCGCCGCGGAAACTCGTCGATGACGTGCTTCCCGACGAGTTTCCGCTGAGCATGTTCTATGAGGCCCTCTCCAAGAAGCTGAAGAATGTGATCGCCTCGACCCGGGGCATCACGGCGGAGAGCGCCGAGCGGATCGCCGCGTGAGCGGCGGGGACCTTCGCGCGACCGAGAACACTGCTCAGCAGGAGGCGAAGAAGATGGCGGGGAACGGAGCGCTCAGCGGTGCGGTGATCGCGGTGGCCGGCGCGGGCGGGCCCGCGGGCCGGGCGGCGCTGCTGCGACTGGCCGAGGCGGGAGCGACCGTCGTCGGCGCGGACAACGACCCCGAGCGGCTGGCGGAGGCGGTGGACGCCGCCCGCTACGGCGCCGGCGGCGCCACGGTCACCGGCGAGACGGTCGACCTGCTCGACCTGGACTCCACCCGGGACTGGGCCGCCCGCACCGAGAAGGAGTTCGGGCGCGTCGACGGCGTGGTCCACCTCGTCGGCGGCTGGCGCGGCAGCGAGACCTTCATCAAGACCAGCCTCGACGACTGGGACTTCCTCGAACTGCTGCTGATCCGCACCGTGCAGCACACCTCGCTGGCCTTCTACGAGGCCCTCCAGCGCAGCGACCGCGGACGCTACGTGCTGATCAGTGCCGCCGGTGCCACTCGGCCGACCGCGGGCAACGCCTCGTACGCCGCCGCCAAGGCCGCGGCAGAGGCCTGGACGCTCGCCCTGGCCGACGCCTTCCGCAAGGCCGGGGGCGCCGGAGGGCCGACCTCCGCCGCTGTCATCCTGGTCGTGAAGGCACTGGTGCACGAGGCCATGCGCGCCGAGCGCCCCAACGCGAAGTTCGCGGGCTTCACCGACGTCCGGGATCTGGCCGAGGAGGTCGCCGGGGTCTGGGAGAAGCCCGCCGCCGAACTGAACGGAAACCGTCTGTGGCTGACCGAGAAGCCGTGAACCCACCGAAGACCGACGCCCGCCGCCACCACGACCCGCAGATCCGCGGTTTCGCCAGCGACAACTACGCCGGCGCCCACCCGGAGGTGCTCGCCGCCCTGGCCGTGGCCAACGGCGGGCACCAGGTCGCCTACGGCGAGGACGACTACACCGACAACCTCCAGCGGATCGTGCGCAGCCACTTCGGCGCCACCGCCGAGGCGTTCCCGGTCTTCAACGGCACCGGCGCCAACGTCGTCGCGCTCCAGGCGGTCACCGACCGCTGGGGCGCGGTGATCTGCGCCGAGAGCGCGCACATCCACGTCGACGAGTGCGGGGCGCCGGAGCGGGTCGGCGGACTGAAGCTGCTCACCGTGCCCACGCCCGACGGCAAGCTCACCCCCGAGCTGATCGACCGACAGGCGTACGGCTGGGAGGACGAGCACCGCGCGATGCCGCAGGTCGTCTCGATCACCCAGAGCACCGAGCTGGGCACCCTCTACACCCCGGACGAGATCCGCGCGATCTGCGACCACGCCCACGCCCACGGCATGAAGGTCCATCTGGACGGCTCCCGCATAGCCAACGCGGCGGCCTCCCTGGACGTGCCGATGCGGACCTTCACCAACGCCGTCGGCGTCGACATCCTCTCGCTGGGCGGCACGAAGAACGGCGCGCTGTTCGGCGAGGCCGTCGTCGTCATCGACCAGGACGCCGTCAGCCACCTCAAGCACCTGCGCAAGCTGTCCATGCAGCTCGCCTCCAAGATGCGTTTCGTCTCGGTGCAGTTGGAGGCCCTGCTCGCCAAGGACCTGTGGCTGCGCAACGCCCGCCACGCCAACGAGATGGCCCAGCGGCTGGCGGAGGGCGTCCGCGCGGTCCACGGCGTGGAGATCCTCTACCCCGTGCAGGCCAACGGCGTCTTCGCCAAGCTCCCGCACGACGTGAGCGAGCGGCTCCAGCAACGGTTCCGGTTCTACTTCTGGGACGAGGCCGCCGGTGTCGTGCGCTGGATGTGCGCCTTCGACACCACCGAGGACGACGTGGACGCCTTCGTGGCGGCGCTGAAGGAGGAGATGGCCCGCTAGAGCCTGTCGTTCGGACCAGGTCGGCCGCGGGCGCATCCCCTCCCTTCGCTCCTGTCAGCCGTTGACGACGATCGCCGAGACGTTGTTCCGCAGGTTCGGGTCGAACCGCTCGACGGGCAGCTCGCTGTCACGGATGGTCTCGACGACCGCCCGCGCCCCGCGAATCACCTTGTCGATCCGGAGTTGGACCTTGAAGGTGTAGGACGCCTTGTCGTGCAGGTAGATCGGCGTCCCGCAGAAGTAGGTCGCCTCCGAGGGGCCCTCCTCGGACGGCGGCTGAGTCCAGCAGTCCTCCGGCAGTCCTACGACCGAGGTGCCCGCCGGTGCCTGGAAGCGCACGACGGCCACGGGCGAGCCCGCACCCAGTGACGCCACCCAGGCCGGGCCGCGGTTGAGCACGGTCATCCGGGCGGTGACCGTGTCCCCCGCGGCCCCACGCATCCTGTTGCCGGTGAGCTTGAGGTCGGCGCTGTTCTTGGCGTCGAGGACGACGGCCCGGTAGTTGTCGGACAGGTCGACGTCGTCCTCGTCGGCCGCCGCCCGCTGCCCGGTCACGGGCAGCAGATCCAGCTCGGGGCCCGCTCCCCGGGTCCACGTGTAGTCGCCGCGGGCCTCTTCCAGCGCCGCGTCCGAATAGGGCAGGACGGAGTGGTCGAACCGCTCGTACAGCGCATTACGGCCGATGCCGAGCCTGGTCACCAGGTCGTACCGCTGCCCGGGAGCCACCGCCTCGTCCAGCACGCACAGCGCGCCTGTACCGGTGGCGCCCTCCCGGTACTCGCAGTTGGCGTGCCGCTCCTTGAACCGCAGGCCGTACGAGGAGTAGACCCACAGCAGCGTCCGCTCCACGGCGCGGTTGCCGTTGTTGGCGACAGTCGCCCGGACGGTGTGGTCCGTTCCGGGGGTGAGTCCCCGCTGCCACGGGGCCTGGCTGAGCCCGAGGTCCGGGCCGTTGCCCACCGTGATCCGGGTCTCCGTGTCGGCCGCGGACAGCTCTCCCGCGGTGGCCGTGTACCGCACGGTCCCGGACGCGCTGAGGTCCGCGTCCGGCAGTGCGCGCAGACCGATCAGGGCGGCCGGGACGCCCTCCATGCCGGCCGGCATCGCCGGGACGTCGCACACCGCCTTGGTCGGCGTCTCGGGCAGGCAGTTGGCGGGCCACGACACCACCGCGAAGGAGGCGATCTCGCTCGCGTCCACGCTCAGCCGGCCGGCCGGCACGTCGTTGTCGAGGTTGTCGTGGGTGATCCGCACCTCAAGGGTGCGCTCCCGTGTGCTGCCGTCCGTGTCCGGCCCCGGCAGCACCGTCTCGTACGGCACGCCGATCCACAGCTGGTCGGACAGGGCGTGCACGGGCCCGGCCCCGATCGCGGCCAGGGCACAGCCGGCGACCGCGGCTCCGAGCAGACGATGCTTCATGAGTTCCCCCTCATCGGTGTTCGGTCGCGGTCGAGACCCACGGCAGGGCGGAGGGGTTGTAGCCGGGGCCGTGGTTGCGGCGATGTTCAGCCGTTCTCCGAGTGGCGGGGCACTCTCCCGTGTCGACGCATAAATATGCGATGAGCGGAAATTTGATTGACCTCCGAGCGGGCTGCCGCCTACGCTCTGCTGTCATGCAGATGATCCAGCAAACCGCTGACCTCTCCGCTTACTTGGCCGCTGACGAGGTGATCGACCACCAGCATCCGATCGTCCGCGAGACCGCGGCCAGGCTCGCCGATGGGGCGGCGGACTCGTATGAGTATGCACGGGTGGCCTTCGAGTTCGTGCGCGACACCATCCCCCACTCGCAGGACTCCGGCGATCCGCGCGTCACCTGGCGCGCCTCGGACGTCCTGGAACAGGGCACCGGCATCTGCTACGCCAAGGCCCACGCGCTGACCGCTCTGCTGCGGGCCGAGGACATCCCGACCGCGCTCTGCTATCAGAAGTTCGACGTCGTGCACGGCCTGATCGCCGTGCGGTTCAACGGGGCCTGGCATCGTCAGGACCCCCGGGGCAACAAGCCGGGCGTGGACGCCCGGTTCTCCCTGGAGGGAGAGCGGCTGGCCTTCACGCCCGATCCGGCGTCCAATGAGATGGACTACCCGGTCTTGTATGCTGCACCTCACCCGGCTGTTCTGGACGTCCTCAAGGCCGCCCTCGACCGGCCGTATCTGTGGAAGACCCTCCCCACCGCACTCTGAGGCAGGCGATGACTCTCTCCCTGACCGTGTCCGACGAGGTACGCGCGCTCGCGCCCGGCTTCACCCCTGTCGTCGTCGAGGCCCACGGCCTGGTCAACGGCCCGAGCACGGAAGCGAGCGCGGCGCTCCTGGACGACGCGGCCCGCCGCCTCGCCGTACGCCTGGACGGCCGCGCCCCGCACGAGGACCCGCACATGGCGGCCTGGCGCGAGGTCTACACGGCGTTCGGCTCGAAGCCGTCGCGCAGCCGCAACTCGGCCGAGGCGCTGGCCAAGCGGGCGCTGACGGAGGCCGGGCTGCCCCGGATCAATCTCCTCGTGGACCTCTACAACGCCATCAGCGTCGCCCATCTGATCCCCGTCGGCGGCGAGGACATCGACCACATCCAGGGCGGCATGCGCCTGGTCCGGGCCACCGGCGACGAGGATTTCGTGACGGTCGCGGGCGGCGAGGAGGTCGTCGAGCACCCCGACGCCGGCGAGGTCGTGTGGCGCGACGACACGGGCGTCACCTGCCGCCGCTGGAACTGGCGCCAGGGCCCCCGCACCCGGCTCACCGAGAAGACCGTCTCCGGGATCTTCCTCCTGGAGAGCCTGGCACCGATGCCGGCCGCCGAGGCCGAGGCGGCGGGCGCCGAACTCGCCGAGCTGCTGGAGAAGTTCAGCCCGGGGGCACGGATCGCACTGACGGTGCGGTAGCCCGCCCGAAGGGCGCGGGGCCGCACCGGGGCTGTGACGGTGTGCGGCTCCGTCGCGTGTGCGCGATCGGCCACGGCGAACCCGCGGCCGGTCGGCTACCGCGCCTCGGCCTCGCGCACCTGCTCCGGTGTCGGTGCCGTGCCGCCCAGGTGGGCCGGCATCCACCAGGTGTCCTGCGCGTCCTTGGGGCGGACCGGGTAGGCGCGCTGTGCGGCCTCCAGCAGTTCCTGCACCCGCTCGCGCACCTGCCGGGTGATGGCACCCGCGTACTTGTCGCGGGAGGCCTCGATCGCCTCGCCCACGCGGATGGTGATCGGGGTGTGGCTGCGCTTGAAGTTGCGCGGGTGTCCCTTCGTCCACAGGCGCTGCGTGCCCCACACGGCCATCGGGATCAGCGGGACGCCCGCCTCCTGGGCCATGCGCGCGGCGCCGGACTTGAAGGACTTCAGCGTGAAGGAGGGGGAGATGGTGGCCTCCGGGAAGACCCCCACGATCTCACCGGACCGCAGCGACTCCAGCGCGTGCGCGTAGGCCGTCTCGCCCTGTTTGCGGTCCACGGGGATGTGCTTCATCCCGCGCATGAGCGGGCCGGAGATCTTGTGGCGGAAGACGGACTCCTTCGCCATGAAGCGCACGAGACGTTTCTGCGGGAGTGCCGCCAGCCCGTTGAAGACGAAGTCCAGGTAGCTGATGTGATTGCTCACCAGGACGGCACCGCCCGAGCGCGGGATGTTCTCCGACCCCTTGCAGTCGATCTTGAGGTCCCAGGCCTTGAACAAGGCCTGGGCGAATCCGACGACGGGACGGTAGACAAGCTCTGCCATGGACGGGGTGGGCCCTTCCTTCTCTGCCCGGGAAGGGATCTCCCCGGCGGAAGTTACGCAGCCGTAGGTTTACGGCATGTCGCAGATCGTGCCCCAAGAACGGACGGGGAGCTAGTCCTCGTGCCCGCGGGTGGCGAGATTCTCGTCACGTCACCCGGTGATCCACCTCGGTGTTTTAAGCCGCCTTTACTCCGCGCGTACCGTCGCGCGCCGTACAAGCAGGTACATCTCGCAGCCCAGGCAGTAACCGAACGCGGCGTTGAGGAAAGCGGCCGCGAGCGCCGCCCCGGTCGCCGCGAGACCCAGCCACTCGGGCCCGAACGCGTAGCCGACGAGCCCCAGGCCCGCGAAGACCAGACCCACCGCCTGCGCGAACCGGGGCGGCTCGGGCGCCTCGAACTCCGTCGGCGGCCCCAGCCGCGGGCGGACCGCCGTACGGAAGAGCAGGCCATAGGGGGAACGGCCGACACCGCCCGCCGCGCCCAGGGCGAACGCCAGCGTCTGCCAGGCCAGCAGCCAGGCACTGCCCGTGATCAGCACGACCGCCAGGACGACGGTCGTCACGGCCGCGCCGAAACGCGGCCCTCTTGCATCGATGTCCATGGGAATCAAGCATTCCGCACGGGGGAGAGATCGGGGAGGCGGGAATCTTTGCAGTCGTGTGAATGGTTGTGCGGGAGATGACCGGACTCGTGGTGTGCGTGGCGGTGCTCGCGATGGCGAGCGCCTACGGAGTGCTGCAACGGCGGCGGAGCGGGAGGGTGAGGGTGCGCGTGCGCGACGACGGAAAGCTGCTCGGCCCGGCCGAGTTGGGCGGGGACCTCGGAGAGCGGGCCACGCTCGTCCAGTTCTCCAGCGCGTTCTGCGCCCCCTGCCGGGCCACCCGGCGGATCCTCGACGAGGTGGCCGGCATGGTCCCGGGCGTCGCCCATGTCGAGATCGACGCCGAGAAGCACCTCGACCTCGTCCGCGAGCTCGACATCCTCAAGACGCCGACCGTTCTGGTCCTGGACGCGGACGGGAGAGTCGTACGGCGGGCCACCGGCCAGCCCCGCAAGGCCGACGTGATCGCCGCGCTGGGGGAGGCCGTGTGATCCGTGTCGCAGGCGCGGTGAGTCATCTCCCATATTCCGGAACGTACTTGACTGTGTGCACCACGTATCGCCAGCCTGGCCCCATGCCTTCGGAACTCCTTCTCGTCGGCCGGGCCCACGTCGACCTGGCCCGCACCGCGAGCGCGTGTTGTCCGAGCTGTTGAGCAGCGACGGACCTCCACGCCACTCCTCGCAGAAGGACTCCTTCATGACGGTCACGCCCGGCCTCCGCACCCCCCGGCTCGCCTCTCCCGACCTCCTGCGCTCCGTCTTCCGGCGGCACGCCGCCGGAGTCGCCGTGGTCACCGCGCGCGGCGAGGCCGGCCCGGTCGGCTTCACCGCCACCTCCCTGACCTCGGTCTCCGCCGAGCCCCCGATGCTCTCCTTCGGTATCGGCACCGGCGCCTCCAGCTGGCCCGCGGTGTCCCGGGCCGACCATGTCGGCGTCCACATACTCGGTGAGCACCAGGAGGAGCTGGCGGCCACGTTCGCCCGCAGCGGCGCCGACCGCTTCGGCGGGGCCACCGCCTGGAGCGACGGCCCCGAAGGGGTTCCCGTTCTCGACGACGTCCTGGCGTGGCTGGTGTGCCGGGTCGTCACGCGTGTACCGGCCGGTGACCACCGGATCGTGCTGGCCGAGGTCGTCCTCGGCGACCCCGCCGGCCCCGGCCGTCCCCTGCTCTACCACGGGGGACGGTTCAACGGCCTGCGCGACTGACGGGGCGGACCTCCCTTCTGCGAAGGCGTCGGGTTCCGATTACGCTGCGTTGCACAGGTCACAGTTCAAAGCGCTTGCTTAGCGGGAACGAACTGGGTGTACTGGCGAGTAATATTTCGTTCGGAGCGCGGGCCGCCCCGACCGGGATCGGCCGCTTGAGGCGCCTATGCTGCCTGCAAGAGGCAGCCGAAAAATGACGATGCAGTAGGAGAGCCGGCGTGAGCTTGAGGATCGTTGTCACTGTGAAGTACGTGCCCGACGCCACTGGCGACCGGCACTTCGCCGATGACCTGACCGTCGACCGGGACGACGTCGACGGTCTGCTCTCCGAACTGGACGAGTACGCGGTCGAGCAGGCGCTTCAGATCTCCGAGAACTCCGACGACGACGTGGAGATCACCGTCCTGACCGTGGGTCCCGAGGACGCCAAGGACGCGCTGCGCAAGGCGCTGTCCATGGGCGCCGACAAGGCCATCCACGTCGAGGACGACGACCTGCACGGCACCGACGCCATCGGCACCTCGCTGGTGCTGGCCAAGGCGATCGAGAAGGCCGGCTACGACCTGGTGATCTCCGGCATGGCCTCCACCGACGGCACCATGGGCGTCGTCCCGGCCCTGCTCGCCGAGCGCCTGGGCGTCCCGCAGGTCACCCTGCTCTCCGAGGTCTCCGTCGAGGACGGCACGGTCAAGGGCCGCCGCGACGGCGACGCCGCCTCCGAGCAGCTCGAGGCCTCCCTGCCGGCCGTCGTGTCGGTCACCGACCAGTCCGGCGAGGCGCGTTACCCCTCCTTCAAGGGCATCATGGCGGCCAAGAAGAAGCCGGTCGAGGCCTGGGACCTGTCCGACCTGGACCTGGAGGCCGAGGAGGTCGGCCTGGAGGGCTCCTACACGGTCGTCGACTCCGCCGCGGAGCGCCCGGCCCGCACGGCCGGCACGATCGTCAAGGACGAGGGCGAGGGCGGCAAGCAGCTCGCCGAGTTCCTCGCGAGCCAGAAGTTCATCTGAGCTCGACTCCGCCGACCGCCCCTCATCTGATCCAAGCAGGAGAGCAATCCCATGGCTGAAGTTCTCGTCTACGTCGACCACGTGGACGGTGCCGTCCGCAAGCCCACCCTGGAGCTGCTGACCCTGGCCCGCCGCGTCGGCGAGCCGGTCGCCGTCGCGCTCGGCGCGGGTGCCGCCGACACCGCCGCCGTCCTCGGCGAGCACGGCGCGGTCAAGGTCCTCACCCACGACGCCGCCGAGTACGCCGACTACCTGGTCGTGCCCAAGGTCGACGCGTTGCAGGCCGCGGTCGCCGCCGTCTCCCCGGCCGCCGTGCTGGTGCCCTCCTCCGCCGAGGGCAAGGAGATCGCCGCCCGTCTGGCGCTGCGTCTGGGCTCCGGCATCATCACCGACGCCGTCGACCTGGAGTCCGGCGACGAGGGCCCGGTGGCCACCCAGTCGGTGTTCGCCGCGTCCTTCACCACCAAGTCCCGTGTCTCCAAGGGCACCCCGGTCATCACGGTCAAGCCCAACTCCGCAGCCGTGGAGGCCGCCCCGGCCAACCCGGCCGTCGAGGCGCTGGAGGTGTCCTTCTCCGCGCAGGCCACCGGCACCAAGGTCACCGCGCGCACGCCGCGTGAGTCCACCGGGCGTCCGGAGCTGACCGAGGCCGCGATCGTGGTCTCCGGCGGCCGCGGCGTCAACGGCGCCGACAACTTCGCGATCATCGAGGCCCTCGCCGACTCCCTCGGCGCGGCCGTGGGTGCCTCGCGTGCCGCGGTGGACGCCGGCTGGTACCCGCACACCAACCAGGTCGGCCAGACCGGCAAGTCCGTCTCGCCGCAGCTCTACATCGCCAACGGCATCTCCGGTGCCATCCAGCACCGCGCCGGTATGCAGACCTCGAAGACCATCGTGGCCGTCAACAAGGACGCCGAGGCCCCGATCTTCGACCTGGTCGACTACGGCGTCGTCGGCGACCTCTTCGACGTGGTCCCGGCGCTGACCGAGGAGATCAAGGCCCGCAAGGGCTGATCCCCGACACCGGGCCATGCCGAGGCCCCCGCGACCCCACCCCGGGAGGGGCGGTCGCGGGGGCCTCGGCTCATCCCAGGGTGAGCGACGCCTGCACCGGCAGGTGGTCGCTCGGGAACTGGCCGTTCAGGGCGAAGGTGTTGATCGACGCCCGGTGGGTGGTGACGCCCGGCGTGGTGAGGATCCAGTCGATACGGTCGCCCTCCGGGACCAGCGGCCGGTAGCCGTGGAAGGTGGCGTAGAGCCTGCCGCGCTCGGCCGCGGTGTCCCAGGTGTCGACGAACCCGGCGCGCAGGAGCGTGTCGTAGGCCTCGTTGGCGTGGGCCGCCGCGTTGAAGTCGCCGGTCAGGACGGACGGTAAGGAGCGGTCCAGCTGGGCGATCCGCTCGGCGACGAGCGCGGCGGAGCGTTCTCGGGCGAACTGTCCGATGTGGTCGAAGTGGGTGTTGAGGACGTAGAACTCCCGCCCGCCGTGGCGCAGATCGCGGAAGCGGACCCAGGTGGCGATGCGGGGGAGCTTGGCACCCCAGGTGTTGGAGCCGATCACCCGGGGCGTGTCGGAGAGCCAGAAGGTGTCGTGCTCGGTCGGGGCCAGGCGCCGGGTGTCGTAGAAGACCGCCGTGGACTCGTCGTGGCTGCCGCCCTCGCGGCCGGTGCCGATCCAGTCGTAGTGCTCCCCGAGGTCGGCGTGGATGTCGCGCAGCTGCTGGTAGAGGCCCTCCTGGGTGCCGATGACGTCGGGGGCCTCGCGCCGGAACAGTTCCCGCATCACCGGACGGCGGACCGCCCAGCTGTTGGGCTCGGCGGCGCTCGCGAACCGCAGGTTGAACGTCATGACCTCCAGACGGCGGCTCCTCCCCTTGGCGGCCGAGGCCGGTACCGCGCCCACCAGCGGCACGGTGAGCGCGGCCGCCACCGCGGAGCGCAGACCCATGCGGCGCGACATGCTGGTCGTGTTCACCATGTGATTCCCTCCCCAGAGCTCAGGATGAAGGTGCGGGTCGTCGTGCGGAAGAGGGTGTAGAGGTTCTCGGTGGCGGCGGTGAACGCGGGGGACCGTGCCGTGGACGGGGTGTTGACCGGCGGGAAGCATCACGGATAACTTCGCTCTACGGATTGTTGATTCCGTAGAGCGGAAAATAGGAGGCTGTGGGATGGGTCAGGGCCAGCAGGAGCAGGTGGCGACGAGCCTCGCGGGCGCCGTCGGCGAGGAGATCAGCGCCTCCCTCGCCCCGGTCGACGCCGAACTGGAGCGCCGCTACCCCGGGGACCCCGGCACCCGCCAGCCCGTCCACACCGTCTACGTCCCCGGTGACGTCTTCGCCGCCGACACCATCCGCTCCTGGGGCGACCGGGCGCTCGCCGCCCTCGACGAACACGCCCCGGACGCCGCCTCCTTCGCCGCCGTCCTCGGCCTGTCCGACGACCTCGCCGAGCCGGTGTACTCCCGCGTCCGCGCCAAGCTGGAGCAGGAGCCCGTCGAGGACCTGCGCGTCGACTTCGAGGACGGCTACGGCCCGCGCCCGGACGCCGAGGAGGACGAGGCCGCCGCCCGCGCGGCCCGGCTGATCGCCGAGGCGTACCGGGACGGCACGGCGGCCCCGTACATGGGCATCCGCATGAAGTGCATGGAGGCGGCCGTCCGCGACCGCGGCATCCGCACCCTGGACATCTTCCTCACCGGCCTGATGGAGGCCGGCGGCCTGCCCGACGGGCTCGTGCTGACCCTGCCGAAGGTGACCTACGCCGAACAGGTCACCGCCATGGTGCGGCTCCTGGAGGCCTTCGAGAAGGCACGCGGCCTGGAGCCGGGCCGGATCGGCTTCGAGATCCAGATCGAGACCAGCCAGTCCATCCTCGCCACCGACGGCACGGCCACGGTCGCCCGCATGATCCAGGCCGCCGAGGGACGCGCCACCGGCCTGCACTACGGCACCTTCGACTACAGCGCCTGCCTCGGCGTCTCCGCCGCCCACCAGGCCAGTGACCACCCCGCCGCCGACCACGCCAAGGCGATCATGCAGGTCGCGGCCGCGGGGACGGGAGTCCGGCTGTCGGACGGCTCGACCAACGTCCTCCCCGTCGGCCCCACCGCCAAGGTCCACGACGCCTGGCGCCTGCACTACGGCCTCACCCGCCGCGCCCTGGCCCGCGCCTACTACCAGGGCTGGGACATGCACCCCGGCCACATCCCCACCCGCTACGCCGCCGTCTTCGCCTTCTACCGCGAGGGGTTCGAACAGGCCGCCGGACGCCTCGCCCGCTACGCGGGCCGCGTCGGCGGCGACGTCATGGACGAGCCCGCCACCGCCAAGGCCCTCGGCGGCTACCTGCTGCGCGGCCTGGACTGCGGCGCCCTCGACATCGCCGAGGTCGCCCGGCTGACCGGCCTGACCCGCGCCGACCTGGAGAGCTTCGCGACACCGCGGAGGGGCGATCTGACGATCTCCGGCACCTAGCGGGCGGTGCTCGACCAAGAGTGACGCATGGGCCTGAGGTGCCGCGCGTGACGGATTAGTCTGTACGCACGCAAAGACAGGTCAAAGAACGGGGCACCGGTGCCATCGGGGGAGTACGGACAGACGGACGAGGCCGGCCGAGTGCTGGCCGGGCGCTATCGCATCCTGGCCCAGCTCGGGCGCGGCGGCATGGGCGTGGTCTGGCGGGCCGCCGACGAGGTCCTCGGCCGCGAGGTCGCCGTCAAGGAACTGCGCACCTACACCGACGCCGACGGTCCCGAACTGGACGGTCTACGGCTGCGCATGCAGCGCGAGGCCCGTGCGGCGGCCCGGGTGCGCCACCCCGGAGTCGTGGCCGTGCACGACGTGACGGAGGTCGACGGCCGCCCCCTGATCGTCATGGAACTGGTCGACGGTCCCTCCCTGGACGACGTCCTGCGCGAGCGCGGCACCCTCGACCCCCGCGAGGTGGCGGGCATCGGCGCCAAGGTCCTGGACGCGCTGGCCGCCGCCCACAGCGTCGGCGTCCTGCACCGCGACGTGAAGCCCGGCAACATCCTGCTCGACCGTTCGGGCCGGGTCGTCCTCACCGACTTCGGCATAGCCACCATGGAGGACCCGGGCGACGGCTCGGCCACCCACCTCACCCGCAGCGGCGAACTCGTCGGCTCCCTGGACTACCTGGCCCCCGAGCGCGCCCAGGGCGCCGACCCGGGCCCCGCCTCCGACATCTGGGCCCTGGGTGCCACGCTCTACGCGGCCGTCGAGGGCTCCTCGCCCTTCCGCCGTACGTCGACCTTCTCCACGCTCACCGCGATCGTCACCGAGCCCCTGACCGAGCCCCGCCGCGCCGGCCACCTCGGCCCCGTCCTCCAACGCCTCCTCGACAAGCGCCCCGAAGGCCGCCCGGGCGCCGAGGAGGCCCGCGCACTGCTCCAGTCCGTCGCCGACACCACCGGCACGGATCTCCCTACGACCACCCTCCGCGGCCCGGCGGCCCCAGGAAACGGGGGAGCGCACCAGGACACCACCGACCCGAACGGGGGCTCCACCCCGGGGGCGGCTTCGGGGCACGGGCACGAGACCGCCGCGGCACAGAGCTTCGGGCCTGAGGGGCAGGGCATGTCCGGGGCGGCGGGGGCTGTCGGGGGTGCGGGCCAGGGCACGCCGTCGGCACCCGGCTTCGGCCCGCACGACCGGAGCACGCCAGGACAGGGCACACCGGGCCACGGCACCCAGGCGCAGGGCACGCCGGCTCAGGGCACCCAAGACCACAGCACGCCGGCCCACAACACCCCCACCCCCGGCACGCCGGCCCAAGGCGCCCCCGGAGCGCCGGGCTTCGGTCCTGCGGAGCACGTCACGCCGCCGGCGTCAGGGTTCGGCGCGCAGCACCAGAACACGCCGGGGCATGGCACTCCCGCCCACGGCACCCCGGGCCAGGGCACTCCGGCTCATGGCACCCCGTCCTTCAGCACCCCGGCTCACGGCAGCAGTCACACCCCCGGCACCCCGGAGGGCCAGGGCGCTCCCGGTCACGGGCTGCCCGCGCCCCACGCGTTCGGCGCGCCCGGAGTGTTCGGGCCGGCGGGACAGTCCGCACCCGGCGGGGCCGCCGAGTACGGTCACGGGAGCGTGCCCTCCGCCTCCCCGGACTCCGGCTCCGCACCCACCGGCCGCCTGCCCGCCCCCGGCACCGACCGCCCCGCCCGGCGCAAGGGCCGCGCGCTCCTCGCCGCCCTCGCCGTGACGGTCGTCCTCGCGGCGGCGGGAGTCACGGTCTCCCTGGTGGGTGACTCCGGGGACGCGGAGGCGGGGACGGGCGCCGAGGCGGGCAAGGCGTCCACCGGGGCGACCGCCGCGACGCCGGACTCCGCGAACGGCTCCGCCTCGCCCTCACTGGAGTCCACCGGACCGGCCGGCAAGAAGACGCCGTCCCCGAGCGGCACGCCGGACAAGGAGAGCGGAACGTCGTCGTCCTCGGGTGGCGGAGGGGCCGCACCCACTCCGACCAGTACCGCGGGCGGCGGTACGACCGGAGGCGGCGGGACCACGGGCGGCGGCTCCGGCGACGGTGGCACGACAGGCGGAAGCAGCAGCGGAGGCGGCGGTGGAGGCGGCGAGACCACGCCCGCCCCCGCCTGCGTGTCCATCGGCGGCGGCAAGTACAACTGCGAGGTCTGGCGCACCGCCACGTCCTACACCGCCTCCGGCAGCGAGGTCGGCGTCCTCAAGGCGGGCACCAACTACTTCTACTGCCAGGCGAATCTGGGCCGCCGGGAGACCTACGGCGAGTGGACCAACGTCTGGTGGGCCAAGACGGACGACGACAGCGGCAACACCGGCGTCTACGTCAGCGACGTCTACGTCAAGGGCGGCGACAACGACGCGCCGGTCCCCGGACTCCCGGTCTGCTGACCCCGTACGAACCGCTCCAGACCGGAGACCGTGACCAGCTTCTCCTCCTTGAACAGCCGGGTACCGCGCTCGCACAACGCCCGGTCCGCCCGCGCCCTGGCGCAGAACTCCTCCGGCGTCACGCCGAACAGCTCCCTCAACCGGGCCGACCCGACGAGGAGTTCGGTGAGCAACGCCCGCTGGCCGGGGTGCGTGCGCGGCGCCTCCGTGCCGTTGTGCAGGACGCCGTGCCGGTTGACGTACACGAACACACCGGGAAGCAGCACCCCGGCTCCCGTCTCCGCCCCCACCTCGATCCGCACCTCCGGCGCGGGCAGCCAGACGCGCCGGTAGTTGCCGTTCGGCAGCGGCACGCCCTCGCTCGCGTCGATCACCGCGAGCTGCTCCGCGTCGAGCCAGGTGAGGAACAACTCCCGTACGACGTCCGGGGCGTCGAAGGGGGAGGCGGACACATAACCGAGCCGGCTCACATGCGCCGAGACGCCCACGTCGATGCCGGTGACCCGGGCCCTGACCATCGGGATCGGTGACCTGATCCCGAACTCGGCCATCTTGTGCCGCAGTTGGGCAGGGCTGGCGTTGGACCCGACGGCCAGCACCGGAACCCGGTCCTGGTGGACGAGGACGTCCAGGGGGAGCATCCGGTCCCCGTCGAGCAGCCCGGAGTCCTGAGGCCACGCACCCGGGTAGAGCAAGGGATGATCACGCGGCGCCTCGGCGAGGCCGAGCGCTTCCAGCGTCTGTCCGTCGGGCGGGCCCGGCGTCCCCCGCGAGGGCGAGGGCTCGGACGCGGACGGGGCACGGCCGGTCTCCCCGGACCGGGGCACACGGTCCTCCACGGGCCGCTCAGTCCGCCGGCGGCAGCTCGCCCGAGCCGCGGGTGATCAGGCGGGTCGGCAGTTCGATCCGCTCCGGGGTGAGGAGCGTGCCGTCGAGCTGGCGGAAGAGGCGGTCGGCGGCGGTGCGGCCGATGGTCGCCGCATCCTGGGCGACGACGGTCAGGCCGGGCTGGAGCAGGTCGGCCAGCTCGATGTCGTCGAAGCCGACGAGGGCCACGGGGCGGGTCTGTTCGGCGAGGACACGGACCACGGTGACCGTCACCCGGTTGTTGCCCGCGAAGACGGCGGTGACCGGGGCGGGACCGGACAGCATCTCCTCGGTCGCCCGGCGCACCCGCTCGGGGTCGGTCACACCCAGCGACATCCAGGCGTCCTCCACCGGTATGCCCGCGTCCTCCATGGCCGCCCGGTAGCCGCGCAGCCGCTCGGCCGCGGTGTGGATGCGGGGCATGTCGCCGATGAAGCCGATGCGCCGGTGGCCGTGGGCGATGAGGTGGGCGACGCCGTCGCGGGCGCCGCCGTAGTTGTCGGAGACCACGCAGTCGGCGTCGATCTGCCCGGCCGGACGGTCCACGAACACCGTGGCCACGCCCGCCTTCAGCTCCGGCTCCAGATACCGGTGGTCGTCGCCGGCCGGAATGACGACCAGGCCGTCCACCCGGCGCGCGCACAACGCCAGCACCAGTTCCTGCTCGCGCTCGGGGTCCTCGGCGCTGGAGCCGTTGATGAGCAGCGCGCCATGGGCCCGGGCCACCTCCTCGACCGCGCGGCTGAGCGGGCCGTAGAACGGGTCGGCGAGGTCCTCCAGGACCAGGCCGATGCTGGCCGTGCGGCCCTTGCGCAGCACCCGCGCGCTGTCGTTGCGCCGGAAGCCGAGCGCGTCGATGGCCTCCTGCACCCGGCGTTCCGTCTCGGGCGTCACGCCCGGTTCGCCGTTGACCACCCGCGAGACCGTCTTGAGTCCGACTCCGGCCCGGGCGGCCACGTCCTTCATGGTCGGACGGTTGCCGTAGCGGTTCCCGGGGAGGCGGTCTGCTCGGCGTTCGGTGTCGGGCACGATGCGGCGTCCTGTCCTGTCGTCCACGTGGATGCGTAGGTCCATGATGTTGTACGAGGATGTGGCGTCGAGCATAGAGCCTGGACAACGTTGTCAGATGCGGGAGACACTGTCCACCGCAATCTCCGGCCCGCGCCCCCACCGCGAGACCGGCCTGCTGTTTCCTCGTGGTTAGTTCCGATGGTTGTTCTCACACCCGATGGGGAGATCCGACACTGATGCACACCGACCTCGTGGCCGCTCTCGACATCGGCGGCACCAAGATCGCCGGAGCGCTGGTGGACGGCCACGGCCGGCTCCAGGTCCGCGCGCAGCGCGCCACGCCCGCCCGGGAGGACGGCGAGACCGTCATGCGGGCCGTCGAGGAGGTCCTCGCCGAGCTGTCCGCGTCGCCGCTGTGGGGGCGCGCCACCACCCTCGGCATCGGCAGTGCCGGACCGGTGGACGCCTCCACGGGCACGGTGAGCCCGGTGAACGTACCCGGCTGGCGCGACTACCCCCTGGTCGAGCGGGTGCGGGCGGCGGCCGGTGGGCTGCCGGTGGAGCTGATCGGCGACGGGGTCGCGATCACGGCCGCCGAGCACTGGCAGGGCGCCGCCCGCGGTCACGACAACGCGCTGTGCATGGTCGTCTCGACGGGCGTCGGCGGCGGTCTGGTCCTGAACGGCCGCCTGCATCCCGGTCCCACCGGCAACGCCGGCCACATCGGTCACATCAGCGTCGATCTCGACGGGGACCCCTGCCCGTGCGGCGCGCGCGGCTGTGTGGAACGCATCGCCAGTGGCCCCAACATCGCCCGCCGGGCGGTCGAGAACGGCTGGCTGCCCGGTCCGGACGGGGACACCTCCGCCGCCGCCGTGGCCGCCGCGGCCCGGGCCGGCGATCCGGTCGCCGTGGCCTCCTTCGAGCGGGCCGCCCAGGCGCTGGCCGCCGGTATCGCGGCCACCGCGACCCTCGTGGAGATCGACATCGCGGTCATCGGGGGCGGCGTGGGCAAGGCGGGCGACGTGCTGTTCGCGCCGCTGCGCAAGGCGCTGGGCGACTACGCGACCCTGTCCTTCGTCCAGCGCCTGGTCGTCGTGCCCGCCCAGATGGGCACGGACGCGGGACTGGTCGGGGCGGCCGCGGCGGCCCTCGCCCGGCGCGCGGACCGGGAGGACCCGGCCGCGGCAGGGGTCTGACCCCCGGAAGGATCGTTCCGCCGGGAAGCTCGGCCGGCCTGTAGAGGGGGCCGAGCTTCCCGTGTGCACGCATGCCGATGTTTTGAACGCGTTCAAAAAAGTGCGCTAGGCTGTCCCCACACGAAGGGGGAACGCCATGAAGATCGTGATACCCGGCGGGACCGGGCAGGTGGGCGCGATCCTGAACCGCGCGCTGACCGCCGCGGGCCACGAGGTCGTCGTCCTCACCAGACGGCCGCGGCGCGAGCGCGAGGTCGCCTGGGACGGCGAGTCGCTGGGCCCGTGGGCCGAGGAGATCGACGGCAGCGACGTGGTGATCAACCTCGCCGGACGCAGCGTCAGCTGCCGGTACACCCCGGCCAATCTCCAGGCCATGATGGATTCGCGGGTGCGCTCCACCCGGGCCGTCGGCGAGGCCGTCGCCCGCGCCGCCCGTCCGCCGCGGGTCTGGTTGCAGATGAGTACGGCCACCGTCTACGCCCACCGTTTCGACGCGCCGAACGACGAGATCACGGGAGTTCTGGGCGGCGAGGAGCCCGGCGTCCCCGGCTACTGGGCCTACAGTGTCGAGATCGCCAGGAACTGGGAGCGGGCCCAGGAGGAGGCCGACACCCCGCACACCCGCAAGGTCGCCCTGCGCTCGGCCATGGTGATGAGCCCCGACCGCGGCGGCGTCTTCGACGTCCTGACGAGGCTGACGCGGCTCGGCCTCGGCGGCCCGGTCGCGGGCGGCGGCCAGTACGTCTCCTGGATCCACGACCGTGACTTCGTCCGCGCGGTCGCGTTCCTCATCGACCACGAGGAGCTCACCGGCCCGGTGAACCTCGCCGCGCCCCACCCCCTGCCGCAGCGCGCGTTCATGCGGGCGCTGCGCTCCGCGTGGGGAGTCCCGGTGGGCCTGCCCGCCACGCGGTGGATGGCGGAGATCGGGGCGCTCGCGCTGCGCTCGGACACCGAACTCCTGCTGAAGAGCCGCCGGGTCGTGCCCCGTCGTCTGGCGGCCGCGGGCTTCGCCTTCGATCACGCGGCGTGGCCGGAAGCGGCGGCGGACCTGGCGCGGCGGGCGCGCGGCGGCCCCGGAGCGCACGAGGGGCACCTCGCGCCGACGGTGTCCGGCTGACTTCGGCGCCGGGCGTGACCTCCGGGCCGTTCGCCAGTTGAGCCCGGCATGAAGAAGCGCAGCATGCTCGCCATCGCCTCCCTCGCCACCGGCTTCGTCGTCGCGGCGGTCACCCCTTCCCACGCCCTGGGCGAGAACCTGGGGGACATCGACGTCGACAAGACCCTCAGCAGCCTCGACCAGACCATCGCCGACGACAGCCTGGCCGGGGTCGAGGACGGCACGCTCGGGCAGAACGGCTGACGAGGCGAAGCACCGCACACACGTGGCGCCGGCCCCCCCGTGGCAGGGGGCGCCGGCGCCACGCGTGTGCGCCCTCAACTGCGGCTGGTTTCCGTGGCAGGGTGGAGCGGGCAAGCCACAGGGGGCCAACAGAAGAGGGGGACCTGTGACCGTCGTCTGGATCAACGGTGCGTTCGGTGCGGGGAAGACCACCACCGCACGGGAACTGATCGAGCTGATCCCGAACAGCACACTCTTCGACCCCGAGATCATCGGCGGAGCACTCCCGCACCTGCTCCCGCCCAAGCACCTCGCCGAGGTCGGCGACTACCAGGATCTGCCGATCTGGCGACGCCTCGTGATCGACACGGCGGCCGCGATGCTCGCCGAGCTGGGCGGGACCCTGGTGGTCCCGATGACCCTCCTGCGCCAGGAGTACCGCGACGAGATCTTCGGCGGCCTCGCCGCCCGCCGCATCGGGGTCCGGCACGTGCTCCTCACCCCGGCGGAAACGATCCTGCGCGAGCGAATAGCCGGCCGGGAGGTCCCACCCGATCTCCCCGACGGCGACATGCGCGTCCGGCAGTGGGCCTACGACCACATCGAGCCCTACCGCGGCGCCCTGGCCGCCTGGCTCACCGCCGACGCCCACCCGATCGACAACAGCGCCCTCACGCCCTACCAGACGGCCGCCCGGATCGCCGAGGCGGTCACCGCGGGCACCGTACCCGTCTGCGACATCGTGCAGACCCCCGAACCCACCGCCGAGACCCTCGCCGCCGGCGTCCTCCTCTTCGACGAGCGGGACCGGGTCCTGCTGGTCGACCCCACCTACAAGGCGGGCTGGGAGTTCCCCGGCGGTGTCGTCGAACCCGGCGAGGCCCCCGCCCGCGCCGGTGTCCGGGAGGTGGCCGAGGAGACCGGCATCCACCTCGACGCCATGCCCCGCCTCCTCGTCGTCGACTGGGAACGGCCCGCGCCGCCCGGCTACGGCGGGATGCGCCTGATCTTCGACGGCGGCCGCCTCGACTCCACCGAGGCCGGCCGACTCCTGCTGCCCGGGCCCGAGCTGCGCGCCTGGCGGTTCGTCACCGAGGAGGAGGCCGCCGACCTGCTGCCGCCGGTGCGCTACGAACGGCTGCGCTGGGCCCTCAGGGCCCGGGAACGCGGAGCCGCGCTCTATCTGGAGGCCGGGACTCCGATCGGCTGACCTGCCGGGAAACCCGCTGTGAGATCCCTGCCGCGCCGTGGTGCCGACAGGGATTTCGGCGTTTCCGGACTCCCGCGCCGCGGAAGCCCGCACCGCGAACTCCCCAAGAGAGCGTCCCATTACCTCTATGCCAGAGCTAACGAAACCTCTCGCTCTCGTCAACTCTTGGCAACCTGCGCAAACAATCACTTTTCCGGTCCTGAACGGCCTTGACCGGGGTCACGGAGCGTTGCGAAAGTCCGCTCAGTCTTCACGGCGCCGACACCGGACGCCGTCAAGTGATTTTCGCCCAGGGGTCCGTCCTCTGGCGCCTCCCTACCCACGCCCGCCGCGGCAACCCCGCGACAGCCCCAGCTCACCTCCGGGACGTCCGTACGATGACCACGCAGCACCAGCAGGTCCAGACCCCGACCGGCACCGCGCCCGAGGCCGAACCGGCGCGGGACCCCCGGGCCGGCCGCCCCGCCGTCGCCGGACGCTCACCGGCCCGCCTGGCCTGGAACCGCATTCGACGGGACAAGGTCACCCTGATCGCGTTCGTGGTCACCGTCCTGTTCATGGTGATCGCGCTGCTGGCCCCGGTCCTGACCGCGATGACCGGCTGGGGCCCGATCACCCCCGACGGCAAGGCGATCGACCCGGATACGGGCAACTTCCCGTACGGATCGCTGGGCGGCATCAGCCTCACCCACCTGCTGGGCGTCGAACCCGGCACCGGATACGACCTGTTCGCCCGGGTCGTCCACGGCCTGCGCACCTCGCTCTTCGTCGGCTTCGCGTCGGCCGTGCTGTCGACCGTCGTCGGCGTCGTCGCCGGGCTGGCGGCGGGCTACTCCGGCGGCTGGGTCGA
This sequence comes from Streptomyces lincolnensis, assembly GCF_021173675.1. GTDB lineage: Bacteria > Actinomycetota > Actinomycetes > Streptomycetales > Streptomycetaceae > Streptomyces > Streptomyces lincolnensis_B. Next base: position 83,529 of record NZ_JAIHON010000007.1, read on the forward strand.
CTCGGTGCTCTCGCGGGTGATGGACGTGATGCTGGCCTTCCCGCAGTTGCTGTTCATCATCGCGCTCACCCCGGTCATCCAGAACGCGCTGCAGACCAACGACCACGGCGGCACCGACGAGAACCTGCGGCTGCTGGTCCTGGTCCTCAACATCGCCATGTTCGCCTGGGCCTACACCGCCCGCCTGGTACGCGGCCAGGTGCTGTCCCTGCGCGAACGGGAGTTCGTCGACGCCGCGCGGATCATGAGTGCGGGCCGGGCGCACATCCTCTTCCGGCAGCTGCTGCCCAACCTGTGGGCGCCGATCCTGATCTCCTTCGCGCTCGCCGTCCCGCAGAACATCACCACCGAGGCGGCGCTGTCCTACCTGGGCGTCGGTGTCATCCCGCCCAACCCGGACTGGGGCGCCCTGCTCTCGGACGCCTCCCAGTACTTCCTCCAGGACCCGATGTACCTCTTCGTGCCCGGTGTCCTGCTCCTGATCCTCGTCCTGGCACTCAACCTCCTCGGCGACGGCGTGCGGGACGCCCTCGATCCCCGCGCGAGCCGTGGCTGAGCCGCCGCCCCCGAACCCCGGCCGGCCGGGCCCCCACACGGACCGCCGAGACCCAGTACGCACAAGAACGGAGCGTTTCCGATGACGCGCAGATCGCGCACCTTCGCGCTGACGGCCACCGCCGTGGCGATAGCCCTGGGGGCCACCGCATGCGGAGGCTCCTCCAGCACCACCGGCAGCGGTTCCCCGACCAAGGGCGGCACGCTGACGATCCTCGACCACGCGGACTTCGACCATCTCGACCCCCAGCGGATCTACACGACCGAGGGCGAGAGCATGGCCCAGGAGTTCGTGCGCACCCTCACCGGCTGGGACGAGACCGGTTCCCAGCCGAAGCTGGTCGGCGACCTGGCCACCGACACCGGCACGCCCAGCAAGGGCGCCACCGTGTGGACCTTCCACCTGCGCCACGGCGTCACGTGGCAGGACGGCAGCGCGGTCACCGCGCAGGACGTCAAGTACGGCATCGAGCGGACCTTCTCGCCCGACATCAACGGCGGCCCGCCGTACGCGAGTCAGTGGCTGGTCGGCGGCTCCACGTACAAGGGCCCCTACCAGGGCAAGGAGCTCGCCTCCATCCAGACACCGGACAAGTACACCCTCGTCTTCCATCTGAACGCGCCCGTCGCGGACTTCAACCAGACGACCACCATGCCGGGCTGGTCGGCGGTGCCCAAGGCCCACGACACGGGATCGACGTACGACACCCACGTCTGGTCCGACGGGCCCTACATGCTCAAGTCGTATGCCAAGAACAAGGAACTCGTCCTCGTCAAGAACACGCACTGGACGCAGTCCACCGACCCGATCCGCGAGCAGAACGTCAATGAGATCGATGTGAGGTTCGGTCAGGACCAGGCCGCCATCGACCAGCAGATCAAGTCCGACGCCGGCACCGCCCAGACCTCGATCATGCAGTGGCCGATCGCGGGCTCCGATCTGACGACGATCGCGAACGACCCCTCTCTGAAGTCGCGTTACTACAAGATCCCGGCACCCGGCATCAACTACCTCGCGATCAACACCACCCGGGTCAAGGACCTGAAGGTCCGTCAGGCGATCGAGTACGCGATCGACAAGACCACCGCGCGCGGCGCCTTCGGCGGTGCCGCGTACGGCGACTACGCCAGCACGATGCTGAGCCCCGGCATCGGCGGCTACAAGAAGTTCAACCTCTACAGCACCAACCCCGCCGGTGATGTCACCAAGGCAAAGGCGCTGATGAAGCAGGCCGGGAACCCGAAGCTCACCATGTCGCTGGCCGTGGAGAACACACCCACCGAGGAGCACTTCGCCGACGCGGTCAAGACCTCGCTCGGGAAGATCGGCATCTCGGTCAACATCACCCCGATCGACGCGTCGAACTACTTCAGCACCGTCGACAACGTCAAGAACCAGTACGACCTGACCTGGATGGACTGGATCGCGGACTGGCCGAACGCCTCCACCGTGCTGCCCGTGCTGTTCGACGGACGGCAGATCGCGAAGCTGCCGCAGTCCAACCAGGACCAGTCGTACCTGAACGACCCGGCGGTCAACGCGCAGATCGACAAGATCGCGAAGATGACCGACATCACTCAGGCCAACGCCGCCTACGGGGCTCTGGACGAGCAGGTCCTCAAGGAGGCTTCCGTGGTCCCGCTGATGTACATGAAGTTCACCGAACTGGCGGGCTCCAAGGTCGGCGGAGTCATCCCGGACCCGGTGGTCGCCGAGCCCAGCCTGGTCCACGTCTACGTCAAGAGCTGACGCACCCCATTCGAAGGCCCGCCGGCACACCCCGGCCGGCGGGCACCCGTCCTCACGTCAGGTCCAGCACCCCATGCTTCGCTATCTCATCCGACGCCTGCTGGCGGCGGCCGTGATCCTGCTGGTGATCACGGTGATCACCTTCGTCATCTTCTACGCGCTGCCCTCCAATCCCGCCCTCCTGGCCTGCGGCAAGACCTGCTCGCCCTCCCGGCTGGCGGAGATCAAGCACTCGCTGGGCCTCGACCAGAGCTTCATGACCCAGTTCTGGGAGTTCTTCAAGGGGCTCTTCGTCGGCCGTGACTACGGCGACCAGAGCCTGCGCGTGCACTGCGGCGCGCCCTGTCTCGGGCTCTCCTTCCAGACCGACACCCCGGTCCTCACCACCCTGCTGGGCGACTTCCCGGCGGACCTCTCGCTCGGTCTCGGTGCCGCGGTGGTCTTCCTGGTCCTGGGCGTCGGCCTCGGCATGGTGGCCGCGGTCCGCCGGGGCAAGGCGGCCGACAAGGCGGCGGTCGGCTTCGCGCTGGTCGGCGTCTCCGTGCAGATCTACTTCATCGGCCTGCTGCTGCTCTTCCTGTTCGTCGACAAGTGGCAGATCCTGCCCGCCTCCGGCTACACCCCGATCACCCAGGACCCTGCCGCCTGGTTCCAGGGGCTCATCCTGCCCTGGATCACCCTGGTCATCGTCTACCTCGCGATGTACACCCGGCTCACGCGCTCCTCCATGCTGGAGGTCTTCGCCGAGGACTACATGCGCACCGCCCGCGCCAAGGGACTGCCGGCCCGCAAGGTCGTCCTCAAGCACGGGCTGCGGGCCGCGATCACCCCGATCATCACCATCTTCGGCATGGACGTCGGCTCCCTCATCGGCGGCTCCGCGGTGATCACCGAGTCGGTGTTCGGCATCAACGGCATCGGCAAGCTCGCGGTGGACTCCGTGCAGAACTCCGACCTGCCGGTGATCCTCGGCACCACGCTCTTCGCCGCCACGTTCGTCGTCCTGGCCAACGTGGTCGTCGACGTGGTCTACGGCCTGGTCGACCCGCGTGTCCGCCTCGCCTGAGGCCCGTTTCGTTCTCTAAGGAAAGCCCCGTGTCCCTCCAGACATCTCCCCACCCCGCGCAGGTCGCCCCGGCGTCCGCCCCCTTCCTCGACGTACGCGACCTGCGGGTGCACTTCCCGACCGAGGACGGGATCGTGAAGTCCGTCGACGGCGTCTCCTTCACCCTGGAGAAGGGGAGCACCCTCGGCATCGTCGGCGAGTCCGGTTCGGGGAAGTCGGTGACCTCGCTGGCCCTGCTGGGCCTGCACAAGGGCACCCGCGCCCAGGTCTCCGGCGAGATCCGCCTGGAGGGCCGGGACCTCGTCGCCCTCCCGGAGCACGACATGCGCGCGCTGCGCGGCCGGACGGTCTCCATGATCTTCCAGGACCCGCTGTCCGCCCTGCACCCGTACTTCACCGTCGGCGCCCAGATCGCCGAGGCGTACCAGGTGCACCACAGGGTCTCCAAGAAGGAGGCCCGGGACCGGGCCGTGGAGATGCTGAAGCGGGTCGGCATCCCGCAGCCCGACCGGCGGGCGAAGGACTATCCGCACCAGTTCTCCGGCGGCATGCGGCAGCGCGCCATGATCGCCATGTCCCTGGTCTGCGACCCGGCGCTGCTCATCGCCGACGAACCCACCACCGCCCTCGACGTCACCGTCCAGGCCCAGATTCTGGACCTGATCCGCGATCTCCAGGAGGAGTTCGGCTCCGCCGTCATCCTCATCACCCACGACCTCGGGGTGGTGGCCGACATCGCCGACGACATCCTGGTGATGTACGGCGGCCGCCGCATCGAGTACGGCAGTGTGCGGGACGTCCTCACCCGGCCCGAACACCCCTACACCTGGGGCCTGTTGGAGTCGATGCCGCACATCGGCGGGGACGTGGAGCGGCGGCTGAACCCGATCGCCGGATCCCCGCCCAGCCTGATCGACCTGCCGAGCGGCTGCGCCTTCCACCCCCGCTGCACCTTCAAGGGGTGGGTGCCCCACGGCCTGTGCGCGGCGGAGCGGCCCGAACTGCTGGCGGTGGCGGGCACCGACCGGCACATCGCGGCCTGCCATCTGACCGCGGAGACCAAGCGGGAGATCCGCGGACGTAGGGCCGCCCAGTGACGGCGGCGGACGAACAGGAGCATGCCGTGAGCAGCACCCAGCACCTTCCCGGACAGACCGCCGTTCCCGCCGACGGGCCCTCGGCCGGCGAGAACCTGCTGGAGGTCCGCGGTCTCACCAAGCACTTCCCCATCCGGCAGGGCATCGTCTTCCAGCGGCAGGTGGGAGCCGTACGAGCGGTCGACGGCGTCGACTTCACCGTCGGGGCCGGCCGGTCGCTGGGCCTGGTCGGTGAGTCCGGCTGCGGCAAGTCGACCACGGGCCGGCTGGTCACCCGGCTGCTGGAACCCACCGCGGGCAGCGTCCTGTTCGACGGCGAGGACATCACCCACACGCCCGAGGCACGGATGAAGGAGGCCCGCCGGAACCTCCAGATGATCTTCCAGGACCCCTACTCCTCGCTGAACCCCCGGCACACCGTCGGCACCATCGTCGAGACCCCGATGCGGCTCAACGGCATCAACCCGCCCCAGGGCCACAAGAAGCGCGCCCAGGAACTGCTGGAGACGGTGGGTCTCAACCCCGAGCACTACAACCGCTACCCGAACGAGTTCTCCGGCGGCCAGCGTCAGCGCATCGGCATCGCCCGCGCGCTCGCCCTGCGGCCCAAGCTCATCGTGGCCGACGAACCCGTCTCCGCGCTGGACGTCTCCATCCAGGCGCAGATCGTCAACCTGCTCCAGGACCTCCAGCGGGAGTTCGGCATCGCGTTCGTCTTCATCGCCCACGACCTCGCCGTCGTACGGCACTTCTGCGAGCGGGTCGCGGTGATGTACCTGGGGAAGGTCGTCGAGGTCGCCGACCGGCAGACCCTCTACACCCGGCCGCGGCACCCCTACACCCACGCCCTGCTGTCCGCCGTGCCGGAGCCCGACCCGGACGGCACCCGGCGACGTGAGCGCATCCGGCTGGCCGGGGACGTACCCTCCCCGGTCGACCCGCCCTCGGGCTGCCGCTTCCGCCCCCGCTGCTGGAAGGCCCAGGCCAAGTGCGCCGCCGAGGAACCGCCGCTGGTCCGTATCTCCGGGAACCCCGACGGGCACCTGACCGCCTGTCACTTCCCGGAGGAGCCGTCCGTCGAGGCCCGTGCGCAGGACATCGTCCTGGACCCGGCGCTCAGCGGGTCGGCGGAGAGCCCTGCCAGTTCCTCGTAGGGGTACGGCGTAAGCCTGCTGTGCCGCTCGATGCGGCGGTGGAAGCCGCCGAGCGTCGCGGCGACTCGTGCGTGCCGTGAGATCAGAGCGGCGGCGGCCCGGGGAATCCCCTCGGGGCGCCGCCCGTCGGCGCAGTCGCGGATGAAGGCCTCGCGCTCGTCCCTGGCGTACCCGTACAGGTCCACGACGAGCCAGTGCACCAGGTACGAGCGGACGTAGGCGCGGTCGTAGCCGCGATGGCGGTCGAGGAAGTCGCGCTCCTCGGCGGTGAGCCGGAAGCGGTCCGAGACGGCGAGGCCGTAGTCGGCGAGGTGGAGCCGGCGGCCGTCGGTGAGGACGTTGCGGAAGTGGGCGTCGAAGTGCACGAGGCCCTGTCCGTGCAGGAAGTCGGTGAGCTCCACGAGTTGCTTCTCCACCAGGGCGCACGCGGCCTCGGCGCCGTCCGTGCGCAACCGGGCGTGGAACCAGTCGTGCAGGGTGTGCGGGACGTGCTCCAGGAACAGGGTGAGGCTCGCGGAGGCCGTGCGCAGCGCCTCGATGTGCTCGCCGACCTGGCGTGCGCCCCAGTACGCGATCGCCGCGTCCACGTCCGCCAGTTCGTCGGGGAGGGGACGTGGCGGGTGGGGCAGCACGCGCCAGTGACGCATGAGCGGGAAGCCCGAACAGCGCCCGGACAGCACCCAGTCGGTCGTCATCTCGTGCACGGCCAGCTCCCGCCAGGCGCCGAAGCCGGGGCCGCAGACGGCTCCGATGCCGTAGTGGCAGAACGGCGGCGCGCCGAAGAGGTCCGCGGTGGAGCGGACGTGGTGCGGGAGCAGTTCACGATCGGTGAGCGGCACCTGCTTCACGAAGACGCGGGTGCCGTCCACGTCCACCAGCACGCACCGGCCGCCGACACCGGTCGCGGAGGGTGTCCCCGAGGCCACGAGGTCCGCGAGGCCGCCGTCGCTCAGGAGGGCGAGGGCGGCGGCGGTGTCGGCATGGGTGGTGAGACGCGCGCTGGAGGTCATGGCTCCATGACTGCCCGTCAGCTCGCCGCGTAGTTGCGCAGGAACAGGGCCTCGGTCACCGACAGGCGCTCCAACTCCTGCGGGGACACGCTCTCGTTGACGGCGTGGATCTGGGCCTCGGGCTCGCTCAGGCCGATCAGGAGGATCTCGGCGTGCGGGTAGAGCGCGGCGAGGGTGTTGCACAGGGGGATGGAGCCGCCCTGGCCGGCGTACTGCATCTCCTGGCCCGGGTAGGCGACCGCCATCGCGTCGGCCATCGCCGCGTAGGCCGGGCTGGTCGTGTCGGCCGCGAAGGCCTGGCCCTGGCCGATCTGCTCGGTGCGCACCCGGGCGCCCCACGGCGTGTGCGTCTCGAGGTGGGCCTGGAGCAGCTTGGTCGCCTCGGCCGCGTCCACGCCCGGCGGCACGCGGAGGCTGACCAGTGCACGGGCGCTGGCCTGCACCGACGGGGTGGCGCCGACGACCGGCGGGCAGTCGATGCCGAGGACCGTCACGGCGGGGCGCGCCCAGATGCGGTCGGCGACCGTGCCGCTGCCGATCAGCTCGACGCCGTCCAGGACCTTGGCGTCCTTGCGGAACTGCTCCTCGTCGTACTGGAGCCCCTCCCAGCGGGACTCGGGAGCCAGCCCCTCGACGGTCGTCGAGCCGTCCTCGGCGCGCAGCGAGTCCAGGACGCGGATCAGCGCGGCCAGCGCGTCGGGGGCCGCGCCGCCGAACTGACCGGAGTGCAGGTTCCCGGCGAGGGTGTCGATCTGTACCCGGAGCAGGGTCATGCCGCGCAGCGTGGCGGTCACCGTCGGCAGGCCGACGCGGAAGTTGCCCGCGTCGCCGATGACGACGGTGTCGGCCTCCAGGAGCTCGGGGTGCTGCTCGGCGTAGCGCTCCAGACCGCCGGTGCCCATCTCCTCCGAGCCCTCGGCGATCACCTTGACGTGCACCGGCACGCCGCCGTTGGCCTTGAGCGCGCGCAGGGCGAGCAGATGCATGATCACGCCGCCCTTGCAGTCGGCGGCGCCGCGCCCGTACCAGCGGCCGTCGCGCTCGGTCAGCTCGAAGGGCGGGGTGGTCCAGGCGGCCTCGTCCAGCGGCGGCTGCACGTCGTAGTGGGCGTAGAGCAGGACGGTCTTGGCGCCCTCGGGGCCGGGCAGGTAGCCGTACACCGACTGGGTGCCGTCGGGGGTGTCGAGCAGGGCCACGTCCTCGAAGCCCTCGGCGGTGAGCGCGTCGGCGACCCAGCGGGCGGCGCCCTCGCTCTCGCTCCTGGGGAACTGGTCGAAGTCCGCCACCGACTTGAAGGCCACCAGCTCGGTGAGTTCCGCCCGCGCGCGGGGCATCAGCGAGGCGACGGTCTCGGCGACCGGATTCGACGACATGGGCACGCTCCTTGTGGGTGCGACGTTGTACCGATGAGTGCCGTAGATCCTCCCACAGTGGCCTGTGGGGACGTCCGCCGTAGGATGCGGGGGACAGGTGCCAGAGCGGCTTGACCGGGAGCAGTAGACCATCGTGAGCAGCGAGAACTCTTCGGCGGACGACGTGCAGCGGGTGTGGGACGTCGTCGTGGTGGGCGCGGGACCCGCGGGGGCCTCGGCCGCCTACGCGGCGGCCGTCGCGGGACGGCGCGTGCTGTTGCTGGAGAAGGCGGAGCTGCCCCGCTACAAGACGTGCGGCGGCGGCATCATCGGACCCTCCCGCGACTCGCTGCCACCCGGCTTCGAGCTGCCGTTCCGTGACCGGGTGCACGCGGTCACGTTCTCCAACAACGGCCGCTTCACCCGGACCCGCCGCTCCAAGCACATGCTGTTCGGGCTGATCAACCGGCCGGAGTTCGACCAGCAGCTCGTCGAGCACGCCCAGAAGGCGGGCGCCGAGCTGCGCACCGGCGTCACCGTCCAGCGCGTCGAGCAGCACGGCTCGGCGGTCCCGGACCGGCGCACGGTCGCCGTGGTGCTCCAGGGCGGCGAGACGGTGCTGGCCCGGGCTGTGGTCGGGGCCGACGGCAGCGCCAGCCGGATAGGAGCGCACGTCGGGGTCAAGCTCGACCAGGTGGATCTGGGCCTGGAGGCGGAGATCCCGGTGCCGGAGACCGTCGCCGAGGACTGGAAGGGGCGGGTGCTCATCGACTGGGGCCCGATGCCCGGCAGTTACGGCTGGGTGTTCCCCAAGGGCGACACCCTGACCGTCGGGGTGATCTCCGCGCGCGGCGAAGGCGCGGCCACCAAGCGGTACTTGGAGGACTTCATCGGGCGGCTGGGACTCGCCGGCTTCGAACCGAGCATCTCCTCCGGCCACCTGACCCGCTGCCGTGCCGAGGACTCGCCGCTGTCGCGCGGGCGGGTGCTGGTGTGCGGGGACGCGGCCGGGCTTCTTGAACCGTGGACGCGCGAGGGCATCTCCTTCGCGCTGCGCTCGGGCCGGCTCGCGGGGGAGTGGGCGGTGCGGATCTCGGAGGCGCACGACGCGGTGGACACGCGGCGCCAGGCCCTGAACTACGCGTTCGCGATCAAGGCGGGGCTCGGCGTCGAGATGAGCGTCGGCAAGCGGCTGCTGACCGTGTTCGAGCGCCGCCCCGGACTGTTCCACGCGGCCCTGACCGGATTCCGGCCCGCGTGGAACGCGTTCAAGGACATCACCCAGGGCGCGACCACACTGGGCGAGATGGTCCGGGGCCGGCCGATGGCCCAGCGGGCCCTGGCGGCGCTGGACCCGCGTCCGGAGCGTCCCGAGCAGCCGGAGCGTCCGGCGGGCGACGAGGCGGCTTCCTGACCGTGCGCGGGGGCCGCCCCTGCCCGGTGGCCCCTTGGTGGTCCCCGGTGGTCACTTGGCGGGCGTGATCCGGAAGACGGGGTGGTCCGGCGCGATGCGGCGCAGGTCGGCGTCGGGGGAGTCGGGGCCGACCCCGTTGAAGAAGACGCCGACCTCGGCCTTCCAGCGCTTGAGGTAGGCGCGCAGCAGCGGGACCTTCTCGTCGTCGGTCACCTCGGTCGCGGTGAAGACGTCCACGGCCTTGCCGAGCCGCAGCTCGCCGCCGCCGGCCGCGCGCATGTTGTGGGTCCACTGCACATGGCCCCGCGGGGCGACCAGGTACTGCGCGCCGTCCACGGTCAGCAGGTTCACCGGGGTGGTCCGCCACTCGCCGCTCTTGCGGCCGCGGACCGCCAGGACCCGGGAGCCCCAGACGCTCAGACCACGGCGGGTCAGCCAGGACACGGCCCGGTTGAAGACGTTGACGGTGAACCAGCCGGGCTTCTGGACGTGCGTGGACATGGGAACCCCCAGGTGTGGGAGAGGGGTGCTCTCGTCTGTGAGCACTGCTCTCGTTTCGTGCTTCAGTCTGCACCCCGTCACCTGTCGGCGCAAGAGCACTGCTCTCGTTTCTGTGCACTGATCTGTTTTCGTGGAAGACTGGTCCGCATGAGCACCGCACACGGAAGCGCGACGCGCGGCGCCCGGGCGCGCGCCCGGATCGAGGTCACCGCCGCCATCAAGGACGAGGCACGCCGGCAACTCGCCGCGGACGGAGCGGCGAAGCTCTCGCTGCGGGCCGTGGCGCGTGAGCTCGGCATGGTCTCCTCCGCCCTGTACCGCTACTTCCCCAGCCGCGACGACCTGCTGACCGCACTCATCATCGACGCCTACGACTCCCTCGGCGAGGCGGCCGAGCAGGCGCACGGCGCGGTCGCCGACGCCGGTCCCGCCCGGCGCTGGACGGCCGTCTGCGAGGCCGCCCGCGGCTGGGCCCTCGCGCACCCCCACGAGTACGCGCTGATCTACGGCACACCGGTCCCCGGCTACAAGGCCCCCGACTCCACGGTCCCGGCCGCCGCCCGGGTCGCCCTCCTCTTGATCGGCATCGTGCGCGAGACGCACCAGGGCACCGGCCTGAGCGAGCCGCCGTTCCCCGCCGACCTACGCCCCGAGGCCGAGCGGATCGCCGCCGACATCGCCCCCGACCTGCCCCCGGCCGTGGCGGCCGCCCTCGTCGCGGCCTGGGCCCAGCTGTTCGGCCTGATCGGCTTCGAGCTGTTCGGCCAGTTCCACCGGGTCGTGGAGGACCGCGAGACGTTCTTCCACCACGCGGCCGCCCGACTCGCCCACGGCGTGGGCCTGCCGGACGAGTGAGCGCCGCGAGGACCGAGTCCTAGGGCACCGGCAGCGGCAGCAGGATCGGGTCCTGGTGCAGGATCCGTTCGTGCAGGGAGCGGAGTGCGGGGCCGGGGTCCGTGCCCATCGCCTCGGCCAGGCGTCGCCGTGCGGACTCGTAGGCGGCGAGCGCGTCCGTGGGGCGGCCGGTGCGGCACAGGGCGAGCATCAGCAGCTCGACGAGGCGTTCCCGCAAGGGGTGGACCGCGACGAGCCGGACCAGTTCATGGACGTACTCGAAGGAGCGGCCCAGTTCGATCGCCCCGGCCAGGCGCGCCTCCAGGACGGTGATCCGCTTCTCCGTCCAGCGCAGCCGCTCCGCCGCCAGGTACGGCGCCCGCAGGCCCTCGGCGAACTCCCCGCGCCACAACTCCTCCGCCCGGTCGACGAGTTCACCCGCCCGCTCCCACTCCCCGGCGTCCCGTGCCGCCAGCGCCTCGTCCACCAGCAGGCGCCGCTCGTGAAGGTCGTCCGCCCGCACGCCGGTGAGCCGGTATCCGGCACCGGTCCACGACAGCTCCGGCCCGTCCCGGAGCGCCCGGCGCAGCCCTGAGACGTACTTCTGCACGAGGTTGCGCACATGGACGGGCGGTGCGCCGCCCCACACGGCCTCGACCAGACCGTCGTAGGACAGCGGGCGCCCCTCCTGGAGGAGCAGGACCGCGAGGATCGCGCGCTGCTTCGGCGGGCCGAGGGGGATCTCCACGCCGTCGCGCAGGGCGCGCAGCGGTCCCAGCAGCTCCATGCGCAGGGCGTGGGACGCCCCGCTCGTGCGCTCAGCCATCGCCTCGGCCCTCCCCCTCGCCCATGGGATCGAGACTAACCCGGACGCCGTCTTCCAGTGGATCTTCCAGCGGGTCTTCCAGCGGACGGGCGGACGGTGGGCGGCGGCACCCCGGGTGCCCGTCCCGATCTCCTGACGAAGGGTCCGCCCATGCTCACCCGCCTCGGCCGACTGGCCGTGCGGTACAGCCGTGCCGTATTGATCGGCGTGCTGCTCCTGTTCATCGGCCTCGGCGTGTACGGCGCCGGTGCGCAGGACGACCTCGACCTCTCGCGCTGGAGCGCGCCGGGCACCGAATCGGTGCGGGCCGGCGACCTGTTGCGCGACGACTTCGGCACCGGCAACCCCAATCTGGCCTTGCTCGTCACGGCCGGGGACGGTGACGTGGACAGCTCGCGCACCGAGCGCGCCGGCCGCGAACTCGCCGCGGAAGTGGGGCGGTTGCCGCTCGTCACCGACGTCACCTCCTACTGGGACGCCGACAGCCCCGCCCTGCGCGGCGAGGACGGGCGCCACGCCCTGATCCTCGCCCGCCTCGAAGGCACCGCCACCGAGACCCGCGAGGAACTCGTCACGCTGTCCCCGCGGTTGACCCGCACCACCGCCGATCTCGACGTCCGGGTCGGCGGCCAGGAGGAGATCTCGCGGCAGGTCGGACAGGAGGCCCGCAGCGATTTCCTGCGCGCGGAGGCGTTCGCCCTGCCCGCCGTCCTGCTCCTGCTGATCCTCGTCTACCGGCGCACCACGGCCGCCCTGCTGACGATCGCCGTGGGACTGCTGTCCGTCGTGGCCACGCTCGCCGGGCTGCGGGCGATCGCGCAGGTCACCGAGGTCTCGACATTCGCCGCGAACATCGCGCTCGTCCTCGGTCTCGGACTGGGCGTCGACTACAGCCTGTTCGTCATCAACCGCTACCGCGAGGAACGCGCGGCCGGACACGCCCAGCAGCAGGCCGTGGTCCGGGCGACGGCCGTGGCCGGCCGCACGGTGGTCTTCAGCGGGGTGACGGTCGCCGTGTCGCTGTGCGCGCTGCTGGTGTTCCCGTTCTTCTTCCTCAGCTCGTTCGCGTACGCCGGAGTGCTCGTCGTGCTCAGCGCGATCGGCGGCGCGGTGATCCTGCTGCCGGCCGCGCTGGCCCGCTGGGCCACCGGGTCGAGCGCCCCACCGCGCCGGCCTCCGGCTTCTGGCACCGCACCGCCCTCGCGGCCATGCGCCGCCCCCTCCTGGCCGGCGCCGGCGTCCTCACCGTCCTCCTCGTCGCCGCCTCACCCGTGCTCGGCCTGCGCTTCGGCCTCCCCGACGAACGCACCCTGCCCGCGGGCACCTCCGCGCGCACCACCTCCGAGACCATCCACCGCGAGTTCGCCGCCGAGCCCACCGACACCGTCCAGATCGTGCTCGCCGAACCCGCCGACACCGGTGCCTACGCCGCCCGGCTCTCCCGTATCCCCGGCATCTTCCAGGTCGACGCCCCCGACGGCCGCTACCAGGACGGCCGGTACACCGGCGCCCCCGGCCAGGACCGGCTGACGGCCCCCGACGGCCGAGCGCGCCTGGCCGTCGTACCCACCCAGCAGGCCCTGTACGACGACGTCCCCGCCCTCGTCGACCGCATCCGGGACACCCCGGCCCCCGCCACCGCCCTCGTCGGCGGTTACCCGGGCGAGACCACCGACTTCCGCGCCACGCTCCTGGACCGGCTGCCGCTCGCCGTCGGGCTCGTGCTGGGGGCGACGTACGTGATCCTCTTCCTGATGACCGGCAGCGTGCTGCTGCCCCTGAAGGCGACCGTGCTCAACCTGCTGAGCCTGTCCGTGATGTTCGGCTGCCTGGTGTGGGTCTTCCAGGACGGCCACCTGTCCGGGCTGCTCGGCTTCACCCCCACCGGGTCGATCGAGCCGAGCATCCCGGTGCTGATGTTCTGCGTGGCCTACGGCCTGTCCATGGACTACGAGGTCTTCCTGCTGGCACGGATCAAGGAGGAGCACGACCGGACCGGCGACACCGAGCGGGCGGTCGCCGAGGGCATCCGGCGCAGCGCCCCGCTGATCACCGCCGCGGCCGGGATCCTCGCGCTGTCCTTCCTGTCGTACGCCACCGGCGGCGTCGTCTTCCTCAAGGAACTCGGCATCGGCACGGCCCTGACGATCCTGGTCGACGCCACCCTCATCCGCGTCGTGCTGCTCCCGGTGACGATGCGACTGGCGGGACGGGCGAACTGGTGGGCGCCGCGGCCGCTGCGCAGGCTGCGAGTGAAGGAGCCCGGCGCGGGGGTCGACGTACTTCGCGGGGAGTACGTGTGATCACCTCGCCGGGCGGACGCCGGCCGGGCCCGGGGCGTCTAGCGTGGCCGGTATGGACGAGCGGCAGGTGGGCGGGAGCGGTCCGCCCCGGTGGTGGCGGCACAGCCCGCCGTGGCTGACGGGCGGGGACGAGGTGGACCGGAGCACCCGGTGGCCCTGGCTGTCCACCGTGCTGCTGACGCTCTTCGTGATGGGCGGGTCGAACTACGCGGCCGAACAGCAGATCGACGAGCGGGCCGCCCTCGATCCCTTCGCCCGGCTGCTGCTCCTCGCCGGATCGCTCCTGCTGCTGTGGCGGCACCGGAACCCGGTCCTGGTCGTCTTCGGCACGTCCGCCGCCGCCATGCTCTATCTCGGCGCCGGATACCCGTACGGGCCGATCTTCCTGGCCGTCGCCCTCGCTTGCTTCAGCGCTGTGGTCACAGGGCGGCGCCGGGCCGCCTGGGCGGCGGTGGGGATGCTGTGGGCCGGACACGTGCTGGTCGCTCACTGGCTGTACCGGTGGCTGCCGCCGTCCGGCGACGACGCGGCCTCCTGGGGCGCGGAGGTCGTGGTCGTCACCTGGATGGTGGCGATCCTGGCCGTGTCGGAGCTGGCCCGCACCCGCCGTGAGCAGTGGGTCCGCGAGCGGGCCGAGCGGGCGCAGGCGGCCCGGCGGCGGGCCGACGAGGAGCGGCTGCGCATGGCCCGCGAACTGCACGACGTGCTCGCGCACAGCATCTCCGTCATCAACGTGCAGGCGGGCGTCGGCCTCGCGCTCCTGGACACCGACCCCGAACAGGCCCGCACCGCGCTCACCACCATCAAGGCTGCCAGCAAGGAGGCGCTCGGCGAGGTCCGCCAGGTCCTCGACACGCTGCGCACACCGGGCGACGCGCCGCGCGCGCCCGCGCCCGGCCTCGACCGGCTGCCCGAGCTGGTGCAGCAGGCGGCGGGCGCGGGCCTCACCGTCGACGTCGAGGGCGACCCGCCCCGCCTCGCGCCCGGCACCGACCTCGCGGCCTTCCGTATCGTCCAGGAAGCACTGACCAACGTCGTACGGCACTCCGGATCGCGGAACGCGCGCGTGCGGCTCGACCGGGCCGACGGGACCACGCTCCGGCTGCGGATCGACGACGACGGACCCGCGACCGGCGCCGACGCGGGCGGCAGCGGCAACGGTCTGGCCGGAATGCGGGAGCGGGCGGCCGCGCTGGGTGGCACGATCGAGGCCGGTCCGCGCGCCGACGGAGGGTTCCGGGTGCTGGCCGTACTGCCGTTGAACGTCAAGGCCGAGGGGGACGACCGGTGATCCGTGTACTGCTCGCCGACGACCAGTCACTGGTGCGGGCCGGCTTCCGGGCGCTGCTCGACGCGCAGCCGGACATCGAGGTGGCCGGGGAGGCCGCCGACGGCGAGCAGGCCGTGCGCGCGGTGCGTGAACTGCGCCCCGATGTCGTCCTGATGGACATCCGTATGCCGCTGCTCGACGGACTGGCCGCCACCCGGCGCATCACCGAGGACACCGCGCTCGGGCAGGTCAAGGTGGTCATGCTGACCACCTTCGAACTCGACGAGTACGTCTTCGAGGCGATCCGCTCGGGCGCCTCCGGCTTCCTGGTCAAGGACACCGAACCCGAGGAACTCCTGCGCGCCGTACGGTCGGTGGTCGGCGGCGACGCGCTGCTCTCACCCGGGGTGACGCGCCGGCTGATCGCCGAGTTCGCCGCCCGCTCCAAGGAGCCGGCGGCCGGGGACGCGCTGGCCGAACTCACCGAGCGGGAACGGGAGGTGATGGCCCTGGTCGGCATCGGTCTGTCCAACGAGGAGATCGCCCGCCGCCTGGTGGTCAGCCCGCTCACCGCCAAGACCCACGTCAGCCGCACGATGGTCAAGCTGGGCGCCCGGGACCGGGCCCAACTCGTCGTGCTGGCCTACGAGTCGGGGTTGGTGCGGCCGGGCTGGCTGGGCTGAGGACGCTCCTCGCGGAACCGCACCAGCACGCTGATCACCCGCGCGGCGAAGAGGACGGGCGCCACCACCATGCCGACGCGCAGCAGCACGAGCTCCAGCGTGCGCGGCAGGTCGAACAGCAGCGCCGGACCGGCCACCGCCCCGAAGCACACCGCCGCCAGGAACACCGCGCTGACCAGCGCGTACCCGATCTCGACGGTGATCGCGTCCCGTTCGGCCTGACCGCGCCGTCCCCCGTAAGTCTCCATCCTGCGAGTCTCACAGGCGTGTGCCCGGCGGAGCAAGCAAGCGGCTCCGCCGGGCACACGGTGTCAGGAGACGTCCCCTCCTAGTCGCGTACGGGTACGCGCTCCGTCTCCTCCTCCTGGGCGGTGGACCTGGCGACCACGACGGACTGCTGCGGGCGGCGCGCGGCGCGCAGTCCCGTGAGGGTGATCAGCAGTCCGGCGGCGGCGACGGCGGTGACCACGACGAGTCCGGGCCGGTAGCTGTCGAGGACGGCCTGCGGGGTGGCGTTCTCGGGGGCGCCCGCGGTCACCACCGCGGTCACGATGGCCAGGAAGATCGCCCCGCCGACCTGGACCGAGGTGTTCAGCAGACCGGAGACCATGCCCTGCTCGTGGTCGTCGACGCCGTTGGTGGCCTGGATGTTGAGCGAGGGGAAGACCAGCGCGCAGGCGGCGCCGATGAGGAGCATCGACGGCAGGATCACGGCGGCGTACACCGGGTCGAGGTCGACCTGCAGGAACAGGGCGTATCCGACGACCATCAGCCCGAAGCCCACCGGGAGCAGCCGCTGGGTGCCGAACCGGTCGACGATCGAGCCCATCTTCGTCGCGGACAACGCCACCAGCGCGCCCGCGGGCAGGAAGGCCAGCGCGGTGTGCAGAGCCGACCAGCCGAGCAGCGACTGCATGTACAGGGTGACCAGGAACTGGAAGCCGATGTACGACCCGAAGAAGAACATCGCGCCGAGCTGGGCGCGGATCTGGATGCCGGAGCGCAGCACGCCGAGCCGGATCAGCGGGCCCGCGGAGCGCCGCTCGACCAGGACGAAAACCGTCAGCAGGACGGCCACGGCGAGGAAGGACAGCAGGGTGCGGGCCGAGGTCCAGCCGACCTCCGGAGCCTGGACGACGGTGAAGACCAGCAGCAGCATCGAGGCGGTGCCGAGGACGGCGCCGGGGATGTCGTAGCCGTTGTGGTCCTTCTCGCGGGCGCTGCGCGGCAGCAGCTTCAGACCGGCGATCAGGGCGATCAGGGCGATGGGCGCGGGCAGCAGCATGGTCAGGCGCCAGCTGGCCTCGGTGAGCAGGCCGGACAGGACCAGGCCCATGGAGAAGCCGGTGGCGGCGCAGGTGGTGTAGATGGACAGGGCGCGGTTGCGCAGCGGGCCCTCGGGGAAGGTCGTGGTGATGATCGACAGGCCCGCCGGTGCGGTGAAGGCCGCGCTCAGGCCCTTGATGAAGCGGCTGGCTATCAGCAGCGGCCCGGAGTCGACGAGCCCGCCGAGCAGCGAGGCGAGCGCGAAGACACCCAGGGCGATCAGGAAGACCTGACGGCGGCCGAGGAGGTCGGCGGTCCGTCCACCGAGGAGCAGCAGGCCGCCGTAGCCGAGGATGTAGCCGCTGACGATCCATTGCAGCGTCGAGGTGGACAGGCCGAGGTCGGAGCCGATGGACGGCAGGGCGACGCCGACCATCGACACGTCCAGCGCGTCCAGGAACATCGCGGCGCAGAGCACCAGGAGGGTGCCCCACAGCCGGGGAGTCCAGCGGACCGTCGAGGAGCGGTCCGCGGAAGTGGTGAGCGGAGAGGTCATGCCGGAGAGGCTACATGCGTATGCATCGAATGCAAACGCATTTAATTCCAATGCAATAAACTGGTTTCTCTGCTACGGTGCGCTCCATGGCGGCGAAGAAGGCCGAGCGCACGCTCGCGGAACAGTGGCGGGAAATGCTGGCGCTGCACGCGCGCACCCAGTGCGAACTGGACCGTGCCCTGCATCAACACGGCCTGTGTGCCAGCGACTTCGAGGTGCTGGACGTGCTGGCCGGTGACGCGTGCGACTATCGCGTCCAGGAGATCTCCGAGCGGGTCCACCTCAGTCAGAGTGCCCTCTCGCGGCTGATCGCCCGCCTGGAGAAGGACGGGCTCCTGGAACGCTGCATGTGCCCCGAGGACCGGCGGGGCGTGCGGGTCTCGCTCACGGAGAAGGGGCGCGCGCTGCACGGCGACGTACTGCCGGTGCAGCGCGAGGTGCTCACGCGGATGCTGGCCTCGGGCTGATTCCCCCGGTCACCCCACCCCCGAGGTCTCGCGCCACAGTTCGGCGAGCGACGCGTCACCGGTGACGGCGGGGAACGGCACCCGGTTCCACAGCGACAGGTACACCTGCGAGGCGGGCCCGGACACCTCGCAGTCGGCGTCCGCGGTCTCGCCCCGCTCGGCGGCGGGCGGCTCCGACGTCAGCCGGACGGTCCACACGGCACCCTCCACATCCGTCGCCCGCACCCGCAGCACCCTCGGCTCCGCGCTGCGCACCCGGCTCCTGGCACGGGCGTGGAAGCCGCGCAGCAACTCGTCGACACCGTCCGCCGCGAAGTCCCCGGCGATCCCGCTCGGCGTACCACCCCTGGCCGCCTCCGCGTCGAACCGGTGCACCGCCGTCTCGTGCGCCTGCCGCCGCGCCCAGAACGCCAGCGGTGACGGCGCCGGCAGGAAGTACCAGCACGCGACATCGGCCGGCGCGCCGCGCAGGGTGCCGACGAGGTGCGCGTGCGCGTGCCGGTACCAGTCGAGAAGCTCGGCCCCGTCGAGGCCCGGCGGCTCCTCCATGGGGCGGCGGGCGCCGTACCCCTCGGCGACGAACCCCGCCGCCCAACGGTGCACCGCCCCCGTGTGCCGCAGCAGATCCGTCACCTGCCATCCCGGACACGTCGGCACCTTCGCGCCGGTGCCGGCCTCCTCGGCGGCCGCCACCAGCAGCCGGCCCTCCCGGTCCAGGATCGACAGGAACTCAGCAGTCTCCATGGGGGGAGTGTGCCGGATGGAGCGGACTCCAAGGGGAACCGTCCAGGGCGATGTCTATGCGGCGAGTTCCTTGGTGATGCGGTCGAGCATGAAGGACGAGGACTCGCGGGCGCGTTCCTCCCAGGCGAAGACGCAGGCGGTGGCGACGCCGTCGAAGTCCAGCTCGCGCAGGGTGCCGAAGAAGGCGTTCCAGTCGACCTCGCCCTGGTCGATGTCGAGGTGCTGGTGGATGCGGGCGGTGGTGCCGGGCGGGTTCAGGATGTAGCGCAGGCCGGAGGAGCCCTTGTGGTTGAAGGAGTCGGCGATGTGGACGTGCCGGAGCTTGTCGCCGGCGTAGCGCATCATCGCCGCGATGTCGGCGCCCACCTGCGAGGCGCCCGAGAGGTGGAAGGAGTGCGGGGCGCAGTAGAGGTAGTTCACCCAGGGCTTGTCGATCGCGCGGACCAGGTCGACCGCGGGGGTGTTCTCCTCGCAGAAGTCGTTCGGGTGGGCCTCCAGGTTCAGAGCGATGCCTTCGCGCTCGAACAGCGGGAGCAGCTCCTCCAACGACCGCCAGAACGCCGCCTCGCTCTCGGCGGCACGCTCGGGGCGGCCGTTGAACTCGCTGTTCATCAAGGGACATGCGAGATCCGCGGTGATCTCGATCATCCGCTTCCAGTAGCGGACGGCGGCCTGCCGCTCGGTCTCGTCGGGCGAGGACCACCTGTACAGCGGCAGTACGGAGGAGAGCTGGACGCCGTGCGTGCGCAGGGAGTTCTTCAGCTCCGCGATCCGCCCGTCGTCCGCCCTCGGGTGCAGGAAGAACGGCATGAAGTCGTCGCGGGGCGACAACTCGATGTACTCGTAGCCGAGTTCGGCGACCGTGCGCACCATGTCATCGATGGACAGGGCGCGGAACATGTACGGGTCGAGGGCGATCTTCACGCGGCACCTCCGTAGAAGGACGGGCGGGGCTTGAGGTCGGTGGCGACGACGCGGCCCGACTCCAGGGCCTCGACGGTCGCGGCGGTGATGACGGTGGCGGCGTAGCCGTCCCAGGCCGAGGGGCCGGTGGGTTCCCGGCCGGCCGCGAGGTTCGCGATCCACTCGCGGAACTCGGTGTCGAAGGCGTCCGCGAAACGACCCACCCAGTCCGTGAGCACCTCGGTGCTGTGCCGGCCGGCGGTCCGCACACCCACGGTGGCCGGGTCGGGCAGTCGTACGAGGCCTTCCTCCCCGACCGCCTCGCACTGGATGTCGTAGCCGTACCGGCAGTTGACGAAGACCTCCAGATCGATGCGGACGCCCTTCGCGGTCTCGAAGAGCATGATCTGTGGGTCCTTGAGGTGGGCGAACCGCCTGCTCGTGGCGCGCGGGGTGATCACCTGGGTGGAGACGATCTCGTCGTCCAGCAGCCAGCGCAGCACGTCCACCTCGTGCACGGCCGTGTCCAGGGCCGCCATGGAGGAGGTGTACGACTTGGGGACGGTCGGGTTGCGGTGGGCGCAGTGCACGATCAGCGGCTCACCGATCCGGCCCGAGTCGATGACCTGCTTCATCTGGCGGTAGCCGGCGTCGTAGCGGCGCATGAAGCCGACCTGGACCAGCCGGCGGCCGTGCGCCGACTCGGCCTCGACGATCCGCAGGCAGTCCTGAGCCGTGGTGGCCAGCGGCTTCTCGCAGAACACCGGTTTGCCGGCGGCTGTCGCGGCCAGCACGTGCTCGGCGTGGGTGGGTCCCCACGAGGTCACGAGGACGGCGTCGACGTCGTCCGCCGCGATCAGGGACGCGCCGTCGGGCAGCACCCGCGCGCCGACCGGGGCCGCCGCCTCCGCCGCGCGGGCGGTGTCGATGTCGGTGACCGCGGTGACCCGGGCACCGGTGACGGTGTGGGTGAGGCGCCGGATGTGCTCGTGGCCGATCCAGCCGGCGCCGATCACTCCTACACGTACAGTCATGGTTCGGAGTCCTCACTAGGAGAAGCGCGCCCGGAGTTCGGCTTCGAGGGTTTCGAGGGTGCGGCCCTTGGTCTCGGGGACGTAGAGCTTCACGAAGGTGAGCGAGAGGACACCCGCCACCACGAAGAGGAAGAACGTGTTGGGGACCCCGATCCCGTCGACCAGGGACGGGAAGACCAGCCCGATCACGAAATTGGTCAGCCACAGCACCACGGCCGCGACGCCCATCCCGAAGCCGCGCATCCGCATCGGGAAGATCTCCGACAGCATCAGCCAGGTCACCGGCGAGATCGCACCCTGCTGGAAGGCGAGGAAGGTGACGGTCATGGCGAGCACGGCGTAGGCGCGGGCGTCGCCCGAGGGCAGCGCGAGGGAGAAGACGCCGATGCACAACAGGGCGGCGGTGGTGCCGATCTGACCGGTCATCAGCATCGGTCGGCGGGCGACCCGGCCCAGCAGCCAGATGCCGACGAAGGTGGCCAGCACCGAGATGACGCCGTTGGCGATGTTCGCCGTGAGCGCGGTGTCCGAGGTGAAGCCGGCGTCCTCCAGGATCTGGGTGCCGTAGTACATGATCGTGTTGACGCCGGTGATCTGCTGCACGATCGCGATGCCGAAGCCGACGAACATCAGCCTGCGCACCCACGGCGTGGACCGCATGTCCTGCCAGCCGCCGAGCTTCTCCCGCTCCTCCTTGACGGCGAGCGCGGACACCTCGGCGAGCTCGGCCTCGGCCCGCTGCCGCGAGCGCACCTGCTTGAGCACGTCCAGGGCTTCGGTGAAGCGGGTCCTGGAGGCCAGCCAGCGCGGGCTCTCCGGCATGACCAGCATGCCGAACCACAGCACCACGGCCGGGATCGTGGCGATCACCAGCATCCAGCGCCACACCCCGCCGGACTCACCGCCCACCCGGGCGATGGCCGCGTTGGAGGTGAAGGCGAGCAACTGCCCGCTGACGATCATGAGTTCGTTGCGGGTGACCAGCGCGCCGCGCCGCTCGGCGGGGGACACCTCGGCGAGGTAGACCGGGACGGTCACCGAGGCGCCGCCGACCGCGAGACCGAGCACGAAGCGGGCCACCACCATGACCGCGGTGTTCGGCGCGAGCGTGCAGCCGAGCGCGCCGACGAAGAACACCACGGCCAGGACGAGAATCGTCCGGCGGCGGCCCCGCGCGTCGGACAGCCGCCCGCCGGTGACCGCGCCCAGGGCGGCACCCAGCAGCAGCGAACTGGTGACCATGCCCTCGGTGAAGGGCGTCAGACCGAGGTCGTCGGTCATGTACGGCAGAGCGCCGTTGATCACGCCCGTGTCGTAGCCGAAGAGCAGTCCGCCGAAGGTGGCGATGACGGTGATGAGCCGCAGCCGCCGTGAGACCTTCCGGCATGCCGCGTCCGCGGCGGGCGGGGCCGGAACGGGGGCCTGCGCCGCGTCGTCCCTGACATCCATGGCCGCCTCCTACCGGTTGATGATCGGGCGTCGGGTACCCGACAGGCCGCAGCCGGTCGGATGCTCACGCGTACCGATCGCGACGGGCGGCGGTGCCTCGGGAGCGCACGGGTACAGGTCCTGCTCGACGATGACGAACAACTCGGCGTCCAGCTCGGAGAGTTCGGCGACCACACCGGCGGGGTCCGGCACACCGGCCGAGGGCGACACGCGCGGGTCGGTGGGGAGGTAGCCGTAGGGGCCGAGCTCCAGCCACGTGTACCCGGCCTGCGCGAGCTCGTCGAGGAAGCGGGTGTACGACACCTGGTGCTCGTCCTCGGGGAACCAGATCCCCCAGGAGTCGGGGGCGGATCCCAGGTACAGGTTGCCCGCGGTGGTGCGGGGCGGGGTCGGTGGCGCCGTTGCCATGGAGTGTCCTTGGGGGAAGGGGACGGGGGTCGGTTGAGGGTGGGGGAGTGGAATCCCTTTCGCTGCCGCGCGCTACTAGCGCGCTCTAGTGCGAGTACGATGACCCCTGTCCAAATGTCATGTCAATACCTTGTTGCCGAGGCATCTCTCGGCCGGCCCAGGGTGGGCTCCGTCGAAGGGTGGGTCACAGGTGGATGCATCGGGCAAGCAGCGGCCCACGATGGCGGACGTCGCCGCGAAGGCGGGCGTCTCCCGGGCGCTCGTCTCGATCGTGTTCCGCAACCAGCCGGGGGCGAGCGAGGAGACCCGGCAGCGGGTGCTCCGGGTGGCCGACGAGATCGGCTACCGGCCCGACAGTGCGGCCCGGCTGCTGGCGCGCGGTCGCAGCCGCACCATCGGCGTGATGTTCACCGTGCACCAGACCTTCCACACGGACCTCATCGAGGGCATCTATCCGGAGGCGGAACGCCTCGGCTACGACGTGCTGCTCTCCGCGGCCGCTCAGGGGCGCAGCGAGGAGAAGGCCGTGGAGGCGCTGCTCGGGCACCGGTGCGAGGCGCTGATCCTGCTCGGCCCGGACGCGGAGCCCGGCTATCTCGACGAGCTGGGGAAGCGGGCGGTCACCGTCTCGGTGAGCCGACGCGTTCCCGGGGCCCGGGTGGACTTCGTGCACAGCGCCGAGGGCAAGGGTGTGCGGCAGGCGATGGACCACCTGGTGGAGTTGGGGCACCGCCGGATCGTGCACGTCGACGGCGGGCGCGGTCCCGGGTCGGCCGAGCGGCGGCGTTCGTACCGGGCCTCGATGCGTCGGCACGGGCTGGAGGCCGAGGCGCGGGTCATTCCCGGGGCGCACACCGAGGAGTCCGGTATCGAAACCGGCCGCCTGCTGCTCGCCGAGCGGGACCGGGGGCAGTCCTTGCCGACAGCGGTCCTGGCGGGCAACGACCGATGTGCCATGGGCCTGTTGATGGCGCTGACGCGGTCCGGGGTGGAGGTGCCGCGTGACCTGTCCGTGGTCGGGTACGACGACAGCCACCTCTCCCATCTCATGCCGATCGGGCTGACGACTGTCCGTCAGGACGCGGGGTTGATGGCGGAACACGCGGTGCGGTTCGCCGTGGAGCGGTTGCGGGACCCGGAGTCGGAGCCGCGGGAGGCGGTGCTGGACCCCAAGCTGGTGGTGCGGGGGAGCAGCGGACCTGCCCCGGAAACGTCGGCCTGAGCGCGGTCTTCGAGGGGCCGGACGGACGGTTCCGGGGCACTGGGCAGGCAGGAGGCGGCGGGAGAACGGCTACCGGGTTCCCTTGGCCGCGAACTCGGCCACCGCATCGACGTTGTCGTTGGTGATGAACGCCGGTCCGGTGAGCACGGGCGCGGTGCCGCCGCCGCTGAAGTTGCCGTTGGTCTTGTACAGCCACAGCGCGTCCACGGCCAAGTAGCCCTGGAGGTAGGGCTGTTGGTCCACGGCGAACTGGATCGTGCCGTTCTGGACGGCCTTCACCAGCTCCTTGTTGAGGTCGAAGGTGGCGATCTTGGCCTTGGACCCCGCGTCGCCGAGCGACTGCACCGCCGTCAGGGCGATCGGGGCGCCCAGGGTGACGACCTGGTCGATGGAGGAGTCCTGCTTGAGCTTGGCGGTGATCGTCGACTTCACGGACGGCATGTCGGTGCCGTTGACGTAGAGGATGTCGGTCCTGCCGCTGAAGCCCTGCTCGAGACCGGCGCAACGGGATTCCAGGGCGACCTGTCCCTGCTCCTGGATGACGCACAGGGCGTGCCGGGCGCCGAGCCGGTTCAGCCGTTCACCGAAGGCCTGGCCCGCGATGTTCTCGTCCTGCCCGAAGTACTCGAGCATGCCGAGTTCCTTCCAGGCGCCGACGCCGGAGTTGAAGCCGACGACCGGGATGCCGGCCGCCTCGGCCTTGGCCACCACGTCCTTCATGGCCTCCGGTTTGGCGGCGGTGAGCGCGATGCCGTCGACCTTCTGGTCGATCGCGTTCTGCACCAGGTTGGCCTGGTTGCCGGCGCTGGGGTCGCTGGAGTAGACGAGCTTGATGTTGTCCTTGGCGGCAGCCGCCGCGGCGCCCTTGCGGATGAGGTCCCAGAAGGTGTCACCGGGGGCGGCGTGCGTGACCATGGCCACCGTCATGCGCGGGGTGTCGGCCCTGCCCGCGGAGACGGCGGCTCCGCCCTCCTCGGCCTTCTTGCCGCCGGAGCCGCTGGAACAGCCGGCGGCGAACAGGGCGCCCGCCAGGACGGTGGCGGTCAGGGCCGCGGTCCGATGGTGTCTGTGCATGTCCCTCGCACCTCACTGTGCTCGTTGGGGTCGTGCTTGTGCTCGTGCTCGTCGGGATCCGTGTCGCGGTGGGGGAGCGGCCGACGGTGCCGACGGCCCGCGGTCGCCGATGCCGTGGTGACGGCGGTGCGCCGTGGGGGCGGTCAGGGGGAGCGGTCGCGCGGAAGCGGTTGCAGGGAAGCGGTCGCGCGGAAGCGGTCATGGGTGCGACCGCCTGCGTTGCGATGAGCTACTAGAGCGCGTCATTAGCGCGCTCTAGTAGCAGGTACTATGAGACCGCTCTCCAGGCTTGTCAATCGGTTTGTCATGACGTTTCGACAAGGACCGTGACCGCCCGGATGAGCATGTCCGGCCGACGCCGGAGTGGGCACCGACATCGGCTGTGGCTGGACGAGCAGGCCGGAGCGCTGCTGTTTCTGGAGCGCGGGGCCGTCGATCGCTACGGGACCCGGACCGTTCCGGCGCTCACCTCGATGCGGTCGTCGGCGGGCGGTGTGGTGGTCATGGGCGGGACGTGAGCGGGCGTGAGGGCGGGTGCCCGGCCAGGGATGCCGCCCCGGGGAGTGGTGTGGACGACCTGGCTGGGTGGGAGGCCGGTGCCGTGGCGGAGGTGGTCCCACATCAGGTCCAGGGCCTGCTGGTAGTAGTGGCCGAGGGGTATGTAGCGGGTGTCCCAGCCGGGTTGCGTGGAGTCGGAGTGGTGGGCGTGGGTGATCTCGACGTACCTCATCTCACCGTGTCCGGTGCGGGAGTTGAGGCCCAGGTAGGGGCGTGAGCTGTGGTTGACGGGGACGCGGGTGTCGTCGCGGCCCTGGACGACGAGGGTGGGGGTGCCGTGCAGGTCGCCGGTGCGGCGGGTGGCGTCCAGGCCGGCGGTGACACGGCGGGCCCAGGCGCGTTCGGCGGGCGGGGCGTCGGGCCGGGGGAAGGCGAGGCGGAGCACACAGCGTTCGCCGCGCAGGTTGTAGTCGTGGCGGCCGTCGGCGCCGCGGGACCTGGTGTCGGCGACGGGACCGCCGGGTGAGTTCTCGTCGATGAGGACACCGGGGGCGGGGGCGCGGCCCGCGTTGGTGACGAACGCGCCCGCCAGTTCGGCCGCGGTGTACGGGGCCGGCCTGCCGTCGCCGTCGGTGCGGGCCCAGCCGTATCCGCACAGCGAGTCGGTCACCGAGGCGCGGGCGAAGCTCATGGCGTACGAGGCCGGGGTCTGCGGGTCGTAGTGCGCGACCTGGAGATAGGCCGACTGCGGCTGGAATCCCGCCCGGACCAGGGCCTCTTGTGCGAGTCGGGGCAGTCCGGCCGTGCCGGCCCGGGCCGCGGCACGGCGGGTGATGAGGCGCGGGTCGTCCCCGACCAGGGCGGTGCAGCGGCGCCGGGCCGCGTCGGTGTCCAGGGCCGCGTAGCCGGGCGCGGTGGGTTCCGTGAGCGCGGCGCACGGCTGGAGCAGCGAGGCTAGAGCGCCGTACCGGAGCAGGGGCAGGCCCGCCGACCGGATCAGGCGGTCGCCCTCCAGGACCCGGACGCCCCGGAGCGGGGCCAGGTTCAGCTGCGGCTCCGAGGCGACGACCGCGTCGAGGAGCCCGCCGTGGTCCTCCTCGCCCGCCGCGATCGCCGCGCCGCCGCCGTTGGAGACGCCGGTGGCGATGACCGTCGTGGTGGCCGGGGTGTAGCCGCCGGGTGGGGCTCCGGCGCGGCGGTCGCGGTTGAGCAGGGCGAGGGTCAGCTCCACCGAACGCAGCACGTCACGGCCCCAGCCGGCCTGCGGGTTCGCTCCGCCGTGGGCCGTCTTGGACGCCACCCGGTAGGGGCGTTGGGTGTCGAACCGGGCGCGTTCCTCCTCGCTCAGGCCCGCGTCGAACGCGGCGCGGTCGCCGATGCTCGCGCGCGGGCCCGTGGTCCCGTCGTAGGACATGACCGTGCCGGAGTGCAGGTCCTCGAAGGCCGGGCCCATGCCCTTGTCGGTGTAGGCGACGGCGCAGCGGCGGTGCAGGGCCCACGCTCCGGCCGAACCGGCCGTGCTGTAGACGCCCGCCAGGCCGGTCGCGGGCGCGGCGACCACGCAGGGGCGGGCCCGGTCGAAGGCGTCGGGGATCTGGACGACGATGCCGGTGCGGTCCGCCGTCGCGCGGTACTCGACACCGGCCGCCTTGCCGTCGCCCGGCACGGGCCGTCCGCGGTCGACGTTCGCGCCGTACAGCCGCCCCAGGCCGCCGCCGTCTCCGGCGGACAGGCCCGCCGACGCCCACAGCGCGCGGCGGCGCAGTTCGGCGGCGGTGGGGTGGTCGGGGTCCGCGTACGGGGGTGGGGTGGCGGCGCGCAGGCCGGCGAAGCCGAGGCCGCCGGTGAGGAGGTCGTCGCCCTGGCCGTCGTCGTAGCGGATGGAGGTCAACTCATCGATGTACGACGGGACATGAGAACTCGGACGGGCGGTGTGGGCTGTCGCGGGGAGGGTGGTGACGGCCGCGGTGATGGCGAGGAACAGGGCAAGTCCGGTGCGCATCAGGACTCCTGACGGTCAGTCACAGAGGAAGGGCACCGGTCGCCACGGCCGTAGCCGTCATCACCAGCGTCGTGCCGAACGCCCAGCGGAAGATGAACCGTTGGTGCTCGCCGAGCTGGACGCCGGTCAGGCCGATGAGGATGAAGGTGGCGGCGGTGAGCGGGCTGAGCGGGAAGCCTGTGGTCATCTGGCCGAGGACGGCGGCGCGGGCGATCTCCGCGTGGCCGGTGCCGAAGGCCTCGGCGGTGCCGGCCAGGACGGGCAGGACGCCGAAGTAGTAGGCGTCCGGGGTGAAGACGAGGCTGAGCGGCATGCCGGTGACGGCGACGATGACCGGGAGGTGCCCGCCGACGCTGTCCGGCAGGACCTCGACCATCGCCTCGGCCATCTGCCCGATCATGCCGGTGCCGGTGAGGACGCCGGTGAACACGCCGGCCGCGAAGATCATGGCGGTGACCAGGACGACGCTCTTGCTGTGCTTCTCCAGCAGCGTCTGCTGGTCCTCCCAGCGCGGGTGGTTGACGAGCAGTGCGATCACGAAGGCGACCACGAACAGCACGGGCAGCGGCATGGTCTCCAGCACCAGGCAGACCAGCAGGGCGACGGTGAGCAGCAGGTTGAACACCGTCAGGGCGCGCGGGGGAGTGGCCGTCACCCGCGGGGTGCCGGGCCCGTCGCCGACGGCCGCCGTCGCTTCCGCGCGCTCCTCGGGGGCCAGGCTGCCCAGGCGGGTGCGTTCGCGGCGGCCGATGAGGTAGGCGGCCAGCAGCACCCACACGATGCCCGCCCCGAGGGCCGGGAGCAACGGCGTGATGATGTCGGAGGTGTCGAGCTTGAGCGCGGCGGCGGCCCGAGCGGTCGGACCGCCCCACGGCACCAGGTTCATCAGGCCCGCGCCGAGGGCGACGATCCCGGCGAGCACCAGACGGCTCATGCCGAGGCGCCGGTAGACCGGCAGCAGCGCGGAGACGGTGATGAGGAAGGTGGACGCGCCGTCGCCGTCGAGGGCGACGCAGATCGTCAGCACCGCGGTGCCGACCGCGATGCGCACCGGGTCCCCCTGGGCGGAGCGCAGGATCGCGCGGATCAGCGGTTCGAAGAGACCGGCGTCGATCATCAGGCTGAAGTAGAGGACCGCGAACGCGATCATGATGCCGGTGGGCGCGACCTTGGTCAGACCGTCCAGGGCCATCGGCCCGATGTCGCCCCCGTGCCCGCCGACGAGCGCGGCCAGCACCGGCAACAGCACCAGGGCGACCAGGACCGACACCCGTTTGGTCATGGTGAGCAGCAAAAACGCGCCGATGGTGCAGAAGCCGAGTGCCGCCAGCATGATCCCGCCCACTTCCTCGTCCGGCCGGTGTTGCCGACGAGTGTCCGAGCGCGGAAAGATCCGCGTCCAGCATCGAACACGCATCTGTCCATGCGTTTGGCGCAACAGTTCCCCCGGACGACCGGCACGCCTACGCTCGCGCACCATGGACGTCACCCTGCGCCAGCTCACCGCCTACGCCGCCGTCGCCCGCGCCGTGAGCTTCACGGCCGCCGCCGCCGAGCTGCACGTGTCCCAGTCCTCGCTCAGCCGGGCCGTCGCCGAACTCGAACGCACCCTGGGTATGCGGCTGTTGGAGCGCGACACCCGCAATGTGCAGCTCACCCCGGCGGGCGCGGAGGCGCTGCGCATCGCCGACCAGATCCTCGCCACGCACCGGGCGGGCATCGCCCAGCTCGGCCGCTATGTGGCCGGCGAGCGCGGCACGGTGGCTCTGGCGACTCTGCCCTCACTCGCCGCCGTCCTGCTGCCGCCGGTCATCTCGGCCTTCCGGGAGAGCCGCCCCGAGGTGACCGTGCGGATCCTCGACGGCCTCGAACGGGCCGCGCTGGCACGGGTGGTGGACGGCGAGGCGGACTTCGCGATCACCACCGTGGCCCGGCCCCGCACCCGCGGACTCGACCTGCGCCCGCTGGTCCGCGACCGCTTCGACGCCGTCCTGCCCGAAGGGCACCCGCTGGCCGAGCGGGAGCAGGTGACCTGGCAGGAGCTGGGCCGCGAGCCCTTCCTCGCCGTGGGCGCCGACTCCAGCGTGCGCCGCATCACCGACGAGGCCTTCGCCCAGGCCGGCGTCGAGACGCGTCCGGCGGCCGAGGCGGGCAACGTGGCCACGGTCGGCGGACTGGTCGCCGCCGGACTCGGGGTGTCCGCCATGCCCGCACTGGTGCACCCGCTGGTGCCGCCCGGCCGATGGGTGCGCCGCCCGCTCGTGGACCCGGTCGTCGAACGGCGGCTGTACGTCGTCCTGCCCGTCCGCCGGACCCTGCCGCCCGGGGCACGCGGCTTCCTGGAGCAGCTGGAGGAGTTCAGGACGTCGTCGTACGAGCTGCCGGACGGCGTGGCCTGGGAGGACGGGACGACGGCACCGACTCATGCGGCATCCGCATGAATTGATCGCCCTTCCTTGCTGGACGGGCATACGAGCCGCCCCGCAGCCTGGACGGCATGGACGACCGCAGCAGTGCGCGACAGGGGCAGTTGACGGGACTGAAGGTGGTGGAGTTCGCCCATGTGGTGGCCGGACCGCTCGCCGGATCACTCCTCGCCGACCAGGGCGCCGACGTGGTGCACGTGGAGCCGCCCGGCACCGGCGACGCGGCCCGCGCGATGGGACCGAAACGCGACGGCGTACCCCTGTGGTTCAAGGTCGCCGGCCGCAACAAACGGTCCGTGACGCTGGACCTGCACCACGAGGAGGGCCGGGAGATCGCCCACCGTCTGGTCGCCTGGGCCGACGTGGTGATCGTGACCCTGCGGGCGGGCCGGCTGCGCACCTGGGGGCTGGACTGGGAGGCCGTGCACGCCCTCAACCCGCGCGCGGTGCTGCTCCAGATCTCCGGCTTCGGCGCCACGTCCTCCAAGGCCGACGCCCCCGGTTTCGGCAAGATGGGCGAGGCCCGCAGCGGGGTGGTCCACCTGACCGGCTTCCCGGACGGGCCGCCCGTGCACACCGGCTTCTCGCACGGCGACGCCGTCACCGGCCTCATGGGCGCCTACGCCGTCCTCGCCGCCCTGCACCGCCGCCACACCGATCCCGCCTTCGACGGCGAGTGGATCGACCTCGCCCTCTTCGAACCGCTGTTCCGGCTGGTCGAATGGCAGGTGATCACACACGACCAGCTCGGTACGGCACCGCAGCGGGCCGGCAACCAGCTCGCCGTCGCCCCGGCCGCCGTCATCAACACCTACCGCACCCGCGACGACGACTGGCTCACCGTCACCTCCGCCACCGTGCGCTCGGTCCAGAACGTGGCCCGGCTGCTCGGGCTGCCGGAGGAACAGTTCGCCACGACGGAACAGCAGCACGCCGGACGGGAACGCCTGGACGAGGGTCTGTGCGCCTGGATCGCGGAACGCACATCCGCGGAGTGCCTGGCCGCCTTCGAGCGCGCCGAGGTGGTCGCCTCCCGCGTCTTCGACGCCGCCGACATCGCCGCCGACCCGGTCTACGCCGAACGCGAGGACATCGTCACCGTCGACGACCCCGACCTCGGCCCGGTCCGGATGCAGGCCGTCCTGCCGCACTTCCGCCGCGTCCCCGGCGCGGTCTGGCGCACGGGCCCGGCCCTCGGCGCCGACAACGACCTCGTCTACGGCGACTGGCTCGGCATCGACGCCGGACGGCGCGCGAAGCTGGAGGACCTCGGTGTCATCTGAGCCGCCTCGCCGTACCGCCTTGCGTTCCCTGCTGTTCGTGCCCGGCAACCGGACCGACTGGCTGCCCAAGGCCGCGGCTGCGGGCGCCGACGCGGCTGTTGTGGACCTGGAGGACGCCGTACCGGAGGACGCCAAGGACGCCGCACGGGACTCCGTCGCCCACGCCCTCGCCGCCTCGTACGGTCCGATGCGGCTGCTCGTCCGCGTCAACCCGCTCTCCACGGACGGCGGTTGGCGCGGCGCCGACGACCTGCGTGCCGTCGCCCGGCCGGGCCTCTACGGCGTCGTCCTGCCCAAGGTGTCGTCCGCCGACGACATCCGGCTGGCCGACCGACTGCTGTCCTGGTGCGAGCGTGAACAGGGCCTGCCCCAGGGGCACTTCGCGCTCCTGCCGCTGCTGGAGACGGCACGGGCCCTGCGGGAGGCCTACGACATCGGACGGGCCGCGGACCGCGTCGCCCACCTCGGCGCGCTGACCGCACCGGGCGGCGACGTCGAGCGTGCCGTGGGCTACCGGTGGAGCCCCGAGGGCACCGAGACCCGCGACCTGCGCGCCCGCGTCCTGCTCGACGCACGTGCCGCGGGTCGCCCCCACCCGGTGGCCGGACTGTGGGCCGACATCCCCGACCTGACGGGGCTGGAGCGCTTCGCCGCCGACAACCGGGCTCTCGGCTACGAGGGCATGATGGTCATCCATCCGTCCCATGTCCCGGTTGTCAACGATGTGTTCACGCCCGGCGAGGACGAACTCGCCCGCCACGCACGGCTGATCGCCGCCGTGGAGCGGGCGCAGGCCGAAGGGGCGGGGGCGGTGCGCTTCGAGGGCCGCATGGTCGACGAGGCGATGGCGGCGGCGTCCCGCGAGGTCCTGGCCCGCAGCCGCCATAGGTGACGTTCCGTCAGGCCGTCTGCGGGCCCCTCCACTTCTCGGTGGCCGTGAGCGGGACGGGCGCGGGAGGCTCCGCCGACGTCGTCAGCTCGATGCGGCGTTCCTCGGCCGACGAGCGGAGCAGGGCGGTCATCGTCTCCAGGACGTGCAGGGCGAGTTCGCCGCCGGCGCGCGGCGGCCGGCCCGCGTCGGCGGCGACGAAGTCGAGCAGGCCGACGCCCCGGGTGCCGCCGACGTACCCCGCCGAGGGCGGCAACGGGAGCCACTGCGTCTCGCCGAGGCGGAAGAGACGTACCTCGCCGTCGAAGTGGTTGGGGTCGGGCACCGCGAGCGTCCCCCTCTCGCCGTGCACCTCGATCGGTGCCGCCGTGGTGGCCACGCCGTCGAAGCTCGTCGTGATCGTGGTCAGCGCCCCGCCCGCGTGCTCCAGCACACCCGAGACATGGGTGTCCACCTCGACCGGTATCCGCTCGCCCGCGCGCGGCCCGGAACCGATGACGCGCTCGGCGCGCAGCCGGCTGGACGCGCCGATCACGGCACGCACCGGTCCCAACAGGTGGACCAGGGAGGCGAGATAGTACGGCCCCATGTCCAGCAGGGGGCCGCCCCCGGTTGTGTAGTAGAAGTCGGGGTGCGGGTGCCAGCGTTCGTGCCCCGCGGTGACCATGACGGCCGACGCGGACAGCGGGCGCCCGATCTCGCCCGCCTCCACGGCCGCCCGCGCGGTCTGGATCCCGGTACCCAGGACGGTGTCCGGCGCACATCCCACACCGACGCCCGCCTTCGTCGCCGCCGCCAGGACGGCCTGGGCGTCGGTGAAGCCGGCGGCCAGCGGCTTCTCGCCGTAGACGCTCTTGCCGTGGGCGATGGCGCCGAGCGCGATCTCGGCATGCGCCGCCGGGACGGTCAGGTTGAGCACCGTGTCCACGTCCGGGCTGCTCAGCAACTCCCCGACGGGCAGCGCCGCGACGCCGGGCAGTTCGGCGGCGACCGCGGCCGAGCGGGAGGCGTCGAGGTCGGCGACGGCGGTGACGCGTACGGCGGGATGGCCGACGAGGGTGTCCAGATAGGCGCGGGAGATCACCCCGAGGCCCACGACGCCTATGCGGTGCGTGTCGCCCACAGCATGCCCCTCTCGATGACGGTGCGGACGTTGGGTTCCTGGAGGACGTCGAGACTGTGCCCGGGGGTCGTCACCACGATCCGCCCGGCGCCCCACCTGCGGGTCCACACCGCCGGTGAGGTGGCGGGCCGGTGCCAGGGATGCCATGCCCGGACCGGGTGCGTGGTGGTGGCCAGGACGTCGATCAGGTCGTCGTGCAGCACCCAGTACTGCTCGGTGTCCAGCTCGAAGTCCTCGATGCCCGCGGTGATCGGGTGCTCGCGGCCGAGGTCGGTGACGGAGACGACGTGCGGCAGGAAGTTGTCCGTCTCGTCGCCCCGCCGCTCGCACGGCTCCTTGCCCGGATGGGTCGCGAACTGCCCGCCCACCAGGTGGAGATAGTCGGAGGAGGCGCGGAAGGAGTCCGCGATGCCGCCGTGCCAGCCGGTGAGACCGGTGCCCGCGACCACCGCCGCGCTCAGGCCCGACAGTTGCTCGGAGGTGATCGCCGACATCGTCACGCACTGCACGACGAGATCGGTGCCGGCCATCTCCTCGGCGTCCTCGTAGACGTCGGTCGACTCCTCGACCCGGACGTCGTATCCGTTGTTTCGGAGAAACGGCAGGAACAACTCCGTTGCCTCGACCGGTCGGTGTCCCTCCCAGCCGCCTCGTACCACCAGGGCTTTCTTACGCGTCATAGCGTTCCTTCGACGTCGTGGAACAGCGTCCATCACTATGCGCCGGTGGCTCGCCGCTACGAAAGGGGGATCCGATTCTGCGAAAGTTTCGGACAGTTCGACGCGTCGGACACACGGATTCTTCACAAGAAGTGAGGCTGGTGAGCTGTCTCAAAATTGAAACGGAGGCGTAGGGTCCGATCATGCCAGGCTCGAACGACTTCGAACGCTCCCCGCGCCTCGCCGACTTGGCGCACCTGATACGTCTGCCCGCCGCGCTCAGCGTGCCCGGTGACGTACTCGCCGGTGCCGTGGCGAGCGCCGGCCCGCCCCGGCCCCGCGTCCTCGGCACGATGGCCTCCTCCGTCGCCCTCTACTGGGCCGGAATGGCGCTCAACGACTACGCGGACGCGACCGTCGACGCGGTCGAGCGCCCCGAACGCCCCATACCCTCCGGCCGGGTTGCCCGCCGCACCGCACTGGCCACCGCGACCGGACTCACCGCCGCCGGCCTCGGACTGGCCGCCCTGACGGGCGGACGCCGGGCGCTCGGCGTGGCCCTGCCCCTGACCGGACTGGTCTGGGCCTACGACCTGGGCCTGAAGTCCACCCCGGCCGGTCCCGCCGCGATGGCGGGCACCAGGGCGCTGAACGTCCTGGCGGGCGCCGAGCCGGGACGCAGGACCACCGCCCTGCCCGCCGCCCTCCTGATCGGCGCGCACACCTACACCGTCACGGCGCTGAGCCGCCACGAGATCTCCGGCGCGCCCCGCGCCCTGCCCGCCGCCACCCTCGCCGGCAGCACCGCCACCGCCCTGACCGCCGCGGCCCTTCCCGGCCTACGGCGCCGCGGCCGGACCGCCCGCATTGGCGCGGCCACCGGTGCGCTCGGCTATCTCGCCTCCTACGGCGCCGCGCAGGTCCGCGCGGTACGTGAGCCCTCCGCGACGAACGTCCGCACCGCCGTCGGCACCGGGATCATGTCCCTGATGCCCCTCCAGGCGGCCCTCACCGCGGCCGCCGGCAGCGCCCTCCCGGCCGGCGCCCTGGCCCTGGCCCATCCCCTGGCACGACGCCTCGCCCGCAAGGTGTCACCGACGTGATTCCACAACACGAGACGGCACCGGGGGCTGCGGTGGCAGCGGGGTCTTCGGCGGCAGCGGGGGGTGGGGTGGCTTCGGGATCCGGGGCGATATCGGGGGCGGTTGCGGAGGTGGGGTTCGGGGTGGCTTCGGGACGCGGGGAGTTGTCCGGGTCGGCTTCGGGGGCGGGGGCGGGGGCGGGAGCCGGGGGTCACTCGGGGCTCGGGGTGATGTTGAGTCCGGCGCCGACAGGAGCCTGGGCGTCCTCAGTGTCGGGGGCGTTATCAAGTCCGGCTCCGGCGGCGGGGCTTGGGGTGACCCCTGGACCCGGGGCGCTCGTGAGGCCGGCGGCGGTTGTCGGTACCGCGTGGCGCCGGATGGCCGTGGCCGCCCCCGGGTTCGTGGCGGGTCCCAACCCGGCGGCGGCTGCCCGGAGCCCCAGGGACACCCCCGGTTCCGAGGGCGCCCCGCGGCTCGAAGCGGGCGCGAGTCCCGGTACCGACCCGAGCCCCGAGCGACCCCCGGCCGCCGTCGCGGCCCCCGACACGGTCCCCGGCCCCGACATGCCCTCACCCCCCACCCCCACCGGCCGGCTCCGGTACGGCTTCGGGACCAACGGGTTCGCGCAGCACCGGCTGGGCGACGTGCTGACCGTGCTGGCCGACCTGGGGTACGACTCGGTAGGGCTCACGCTCGACCACATTCATCTCGACCCGTTCGCCGCGGACCTGCCCCGGCGGGTCGAGCGCCTGGCGGGGCGGCTGGAGCGGCTGGGGCTGGCGGTCATGGTGGAGACGGGTGCGCCCTACCTGCTGGATCCGTGGCACAAGCACGTCCCCACGCTGATGTCGGCCAGGGACGCCGGGCGGCGCGTCGATCTGCTGGCGCGGGCGATCCGCGTCGCGGCGGATCTGGGCGCCCCGGCGGTGCACCTGTGCAGCGGCCCGGCGCCGCGGGGCGTGTCGGCGGAGGACGCCTGGAAGCAGCTGACCGTGGGGTGCGAAGAGGTCCTGGACATCGCCCGGGAGCACGGTGTGGCCCTGGCGTTCGAGCCGGAGCCGAACATGTTCGTCGACACCGTGGACAAGGTGCTTCAACTGCGCCGCCGACTCGGTGAGCCCGACCTGTTCGGGGTCACGCTGGACATCGGTCATGCCCACTGCGTCGAGGACCTGCCCCTGCTGGACTGCGTCGGTCTCGCGGCGCCGCATCTGGTGAACGTACAGATCGAGGACATGCGGCGTGGGGTGCACGAGCACCTCGAACTCGGCACGGGTGAGATCGACTTCCCGCCGGTGCTGGCCGCTCTGAAGGCCGTCGGCTACCAGGGGCCGGTCTCGGTGGAGATCCAGGGAGCCGCGCTCGACGCCCCCGAAGTCGCCCGCCGCTCCCTGGAGTTCCTGAAGGCCGCCGAGCCGCTGTGACGCGGAACCGCCCTTTCGCTCGGGCGCGCACCCCCGCCCCGGCACGCCCGCCCCGCCGTGCCCCCCCGCCCCGGCACGCACGCCCGCCCGCCCCGGCGCACATCCCCATCGGTGCGGCCGTCGCCGTACCCACAGCAAAGCAGGAGGTACCTGCCGTGGACCCCCACATCTCCACAGCCCTGGACCGACATCTCACCCCCGACGCACGGCGCTGGCTGACGGACGCCGAAGCCCGCGTCGGACAGGACCCGGCCGCCGTACACGCCGTCTTCCCCGCCGTCGGCCGACGCTGCGGGCGTGGACCGCTCCTCGCCGACTGGACGGTGGCCGACGCCGCCCGCGCCCGGCTGCTGGCCGCCCTGCCGTTGCGCGGCGCGACGCTCGCCGAGGAGGTCACCGCCCTCCACCATCACGGCGACGTCGCCGAACAGCGCGTGGTGCTGCGGTCGTTGGCGCTGCTGGAGGACAAGGACGCCTCCTTCGCCGACCTGGGCCTGCCCCTGGTGCGCGAGGCCCTGCGGGGCAACGACACTGACCTGATGGCGGCGGCCCTCGGCCCGTACGCCGCACGTCACCTGGACCACGCCGGGTACCGGCAGGCCGTACTGAAGTGCGTCTTCTGCGGCCTCCCCCTGGACCGGGTCGCCGGTCTGACCGACCGCGCGGACCGGGAACTCGCCCGCATGCTGGCCGACTTCGCCCATGAACGGGTCGCCGCCGGCCGTGACGTCCCCGCCGACATCTGGCCGCTCGTGCGCGCCCACCCGGGCGTCCTGGAGGCCTCCGGACTGCCCGCCGAGACCGACTCACCCGTGCCCGAGCGCCGCGCCGCGGCGCAGCGGGCCCTCGCCGATCACCGGGCCGCCGTGCCCGCAGGAGCCGTCTGATGCGCATCTTCGACCCCCACATCCACATGACCTCCCGCACCACCGACGACTACGAGGCGATGTACGCGGCCGGCGTTCGGGCCGTGGTCGAGCCGTCGTTCTGGCTCGGCCAGCCGCGCACCTCGGTGGCCAGCTTCACCGACTACTTCGACGCCCTGCTCGGCTGGGAGCCGTACCGCGCCGCCCAGTTCGGCATCCAGCACCGCTGCACCATCGCCCTCAACCCCAAGGAGGCCAACGACCCCCGCTGCACAGGGGTGTTGGACGTACTGCCCCGCTACCTCGCCAAGGACGGCGTGGTGGCCGTCGGCGAGATCGGCTACGACTCCATGACCCCCGAGGAGGACGAGGCGCTGGCCCGCCAGCTCCAGCTCGCCGTCGAGCACGAGCTGCCCGTGCTGGTCCACACCCCGCACCGCGACAAGGCCGTCGGCACCCGCCGCACCCTCGACGTGGTCCGCGAGTCCGGCATCCCGCCCGAGCACGTCCTCGTCGACCACCTCACCGAACTCACGGTGGACAAGGTCGCCGACAGCGGCTGCTGGATGGGCTTCTCCATCTACCCGGACACCAAGATGAGCGAGGACCGCATGGTGCGGATCCTGAAGGAGCACGGCACCGACCGGATGCTCGTCAACTCGGCCGCCGACTGGGGCCGCAGCGATCCCCTCAAGACCAGGAAGACCGCCGACGCGATGCTCGCCGCCGGCTTCGACGACGACACCGTCGACCAGGTCATGTGGCGCAACCCGGTGGCCTTCTACGGCCAGAGCGGCCGCCTGGACCTCGAAGACGTCAAGCAGGACGACACGGCACTCTTCGAGGGCAACTCGATCAAACGCGGCGGGGAGTGAGCCTCCGGTGCGCTTCCGGCACAACGACGGCACCACCGTCCACCTCGCCTACTGCAGCAACGTCCACCAGGCCGAGGACCTCGACGGCGTGGTGGCCCAACTCGCCTCCCACACCGAGCCGGTACGGCACACCCTCGGCGCCGACCTGCTCGGCATCGGCCTGTGGCTGGCCCGTGACGTGGTCACCGAACTGTCGGAGCACCCCGACGCCGTACGCCGTCTACGCGCGGAGCTGACCACCCGCGGCCTGGAGACCGTCACCCTCAACGCCTTCCCCTACGGCGGATTCCACCGCGAGGTCGTCAAGAAGGACGTCTACCTGCCCGACTGGACCGACCCCGCCCGCCTGCGCTACACCGTCGACTGCGCCCGGGTCCTGACAGGCCTCCTGCCGGACGACGCCCGCCGCGGCAGTGTCTCCACCCTGCCCCTGGCCTGGCGCGCCCCCTGGCCGACCGCCGCCCGGGACGCGGCCCGCCGGGCCACGGATCAACTCGCCTCGGAACTGGCGCGGTTGGAGAACGAGACCGGCAGAGCGGTCCGGGTCGGCTTCGAGCCCGAACCCGGCTGCGTGGTGGAGAACACCGTCCAGGCCGCCCGGGAACTCGGGGGAGTGGACCCCGAACGGCTCGGGATCTGCCTGGACACCTGCCATCTCGCCGTACAGTTCGAGGAACCCGCCCAGGCGCTGCGCCGCCTCGCCGACGCCGGCCTTCCGGTCGTCAAGGTCCAGGCGTCCAGCGCCCTCCAGGCCGACGACCCGGCCGACCCCGAGGCCCGGCGCGCCCTCGCCCGGTTCGCCGAGCCCCGTTTCCTGCACCAGACCCGTACCGCCACCGGCGGCGCGGTCACCGGCGCGGTCACCGGAGTGGACGACCTCCCGGACGCCCTCGCCGGCGGCCTGGACAGCGGCTCCGCCTGGCGGGTGCACTTCCACGCACCCCTGCACGCCGACCCCGAACCGCCGTTGCGCACCACGGCGCCCGAACTGACCGCCGCACTGAGGGAGCTGGTCGGCGGACCGCGGGCGCTCACCGACCACATCGAGGTCGAGACCTACACCTGGTCGGTGCTGCCCGCACACCTGCGCCCGAAGGACCGCGCGGGCCTCGTCGCGGGCCTGGCCGCCGAACTGGCCTGGACCCGCGACCGTTTCGAGGACCTCGGCCTGAAATCCCTCCCACAGCCGCTCCCACAGCCGCTCCCGCAGTCCCTCCCGCGAAAGGAACGCCTCTCATGACGAGACTGGTCGTCCTCGACATCGTCGGACTCACCCCCCGCATGCTGCGCCACATGCCCGCCGTCTCGGCCGTCGCCGACCAGGGCTTCCAGGCCCGCCTGGGCACCGTGCTGCCCGCCGTGACCTGCTCCGTGCAGTCCACCCTCCTCACCGGCACCCGGCCCTCCGAGCACGGTGTCGTCGGCAACGGCTGGTACTTCCGCGACCTGGGCGAAGTGCTGCTGTGGCGGCAGCACAACGCCCTGGTCGGCGGGGAGAAGATCTGGCACACCGCCCGCCGTTCCCGGCCCGACTACAAGGTCGCCAACGTCTGCTGGTGGTACGCCATGGGCGCCGACGTCGACCTCACCGTCACCCCGCGCCCCGTCTACTACTCCGACGGCCGCAAGGAACCCGACTGCTACACCCGCCCGCCCGCCCTGCACGACGAACTCACCGACAGGCTGGGCCCGTTCCCCCTGTTCACCTACTGGGGACCCAACGCGGGCATGCCCTCCAGCCAGTGGATCCTCGCCGCGGCCCGCCAGATCTTCGACGAGCACCGCCCCGACCTGACCCTGGTCTACGTCCCGCACCTGGACTACGAGCCCCAGCGCTCCGGCCCCGGCTCCCCGCAGTCCGCCCGCGAGGCCCGACGGCTCGACGAGGCGCTGCGCCCCCTCCTGGAGCACTTCCGCCGCGAGGACGCCACCGTCGTGATCCTCAGCGAGTACGGCATAGCGCCCGTCTCCCGCCCCGTCGACATCAACCGCGCGCTGCGCCGGGCCGGACTGCTCGAAGTCCACACCCAGGACGGCATGGAGTACCTCGACCCGTGGACCTCCCGTGCCTTCGCCGTCGCCGACCACCAGATCGCCCACGTCTACGTCCGTGACCCGGCCGACCTCGCCAAGACCGCGGAGATCGTCGCCGGCCTCGACGGCGTGGACGAGGTGCTCGACGAGGACGGCAAGGCCCGCCACGGACTCGCGCACGAACGCTCCGGAGAGCTGGTCGCCGTGGCGGACCCGGACGCCTGGTTCACGTACTACTACTGGCTGGACGACGAGCGCGCCCCCGACTTCGCCCGCCAGGTCGAGATCCACCGCAAACCCGGCTACGACCCCGCCGAACTCCTCTACGACCCCGCCGTGCCCGGCGTGAAGGCCCGCGCCATCGGCCAGGTCGCCCGCAAGAAGGCCGGCCTGCGCTACCGGATCAAGACCGTCCCCCTGGACCCGTCCGGCGTACGCGGCAGTCACGGCCGTCTCCCGCGGGATCCGCAGGACAGCCCCGTCCTGCTCTGCTCCCGGCCCGACCTCGCCCGGGACGACATCGACGCGACCGAGGTCAAGGACCTCCTCCTGACCCTGGCCGGCATCCCCGCACCCTGACCCCCGCACCACGCACCGGAGCCCCCCACATGCACACGACCGACACCCCGCCACCCCTGCCCACCCGCCGCCCCCTCCTCGATCCCGCCCCCGAGTACGGGCGTTGGCTCGCCGAACGGCCCCTCGTCAGGATCAGCCTGTGGGGCGACACGCACCCCTGGCTCGTGACCCGGCACGAGGACGCCCGCGCCGTCCTCAGCGACCCGCGGTTCAGCTCCCGGAACACCCGGCCGGGCTTCCCCGGCCTCCAGCCGACGCCCCCGCCACCCACCCCCGGGCAGCTGTTCTCGATGGACCCGCCCGACCACACGCGGCTGCGGCGCATGCTCATCCCCGAGTTCACCTTCCGCCGGGTCGAGCAACTGCGGCCGGCGATCCGGACCATCACCGGCGAGCTCCTCGACAGCCTCGTCGAACAGGAGCAACCCGCCGACCTCGTCGAGCACTTCACCCTGCCGCTGCCCCTGCTGGTCATCTGCGAGCTGCTCGGAGTGCCCTACGCCGACCGGGACTTCATCCACCGGCAGGCCGCCGCCTTCGCCACCGTCACCGCCGGACCCGAGGCGATGCGGGCCGGCTGGGCAGCCCTCTTCGGCTACCTCCAGGAACTCCTCGCCGCCAA
This sequence comes from Streptomyces lincolnensis, assembly GCF_021173675.1. Taxonomy (GTDB): domain Bacteria; phylum Actinomycetota; class Actinomycetes; order Streptomycetales; family Streptomycetaceae; genus Streptomyces; species Streptomyces lincolnensis_B. The sequence continues at coordinate 124,829 of NZ_JAIHON010000007.1, forward strand.
GTCGCGCGAACCGGGCGACGACCTGATGAGCAAACTCGCCACGGAACGGGTCGCCACCGGCGAGGCCACCCCGGCGGAAGCGGCCGGGATGCTCGTCCAGCTGCTGATCGCCGGACACGAGACGACCGCCAGCATGCTCTCCCTCGGCGCGATCGCCCTGCTGCGCCACCCCGACCAACTCACCGCGCTGCGCGCCGACGACGACCTGGTGCCGGGCGCGGTGGAGGAACTCCTGCGCTATCTGACGGTCGTCCACATCGGCATGCGCCGCATCGCCACCGAGGACGTCGAGATCGGCGGCGTCACCGTCCGGGCCGGCGAGGGCGTGGTGGTCGCCCTCCAGGTGGCCAACCGCGACCCGGCCGTCTTCGCCGGCCCCGACACCCTCGACCTCACCCGGGACGCCGGACAGCACCTGGCCTTCGGGCACGGACTGCACCACTGCCTGGGCCAGTCGCTGGCCCGGGCCGAACTCCAGATCGCGCTGCCGATGCTCTTCCGGCGGCTGCCCGGACTGCGCCTGACCGGCACCGCTCCCGAGGAGTACGCCTTCGAGGGCCGCGCGATCCACGGCGTACGGGAGCTGCCCGTGGCCTGGTAGGGGGCGCGACCGAACGGGCTCCGTGGACCGTCGTGCGCCACGGAGCCCGCGCGCCCGCCGCGACGCGGATCAGGCCGTGCGGATCAGGCGGTGTGCATCAGGTGGTGCGGGTCAGGCCGTGTGGAGCCGCAGCCCGTACCGGTTGAGGATCTCGTTGACCGGCTGGTACCAGGTCTCGCCGCCGCTGGAGCAGTTGCCCCAGCCGCCGGAGGTGACGCCCTGGGCCTGGTCGCCGCTGATGAAGGAGCCGCCGGAGTCACCGCCCTCGGCGCACACACTCGTCTTCGTCATCTGATGGACGGCACCCTGGCTGTAGTTGACGGTCTCGTTCTTGGCCAGAACGGTTCCGCAGCGCCAGTGCGTGGTGGAGCCGGACCGGCAGATCGAGGCACCCACGGGCGCCTCGGCGGAGCCGCGGACCAGCCGGTCGGGGATGGTGCCCCAGCCGAGCACCACCGGCACGGTCCACCAGCCGCTGCCGACACTCACCCACGCGTAGTCGTCGCCCGGGAACGACGACCCCTGGAAGGTGCCGACATAAGACCGGTCCCAGCCGTACACGGCGGCACCCGTCCCGCCGCAGTGCCCGGCCGTGACGAACCCGCCGTGCACCGAGAAGCCTATGGAGCAGCGGACGTTGCCGGTGTAGTAGGGGTCGCCGCCCACGGTGCCGGCGGCGAGGGTCTGCGGCGCGGAGGCGGTGTGCCGGACGGTGACGGGGCCCGCCTCGCGGGCCTGGGCGACGAAGTTCCGGACATCGTTGTCGGCCCGCTGCGCGTCGACGACGTTCACGACGACCTTGTTGGCCTCGGCATCGACGTACCAACTGGCGACGCCGTCAGGCGCGTTCAGCGTGTCGATGCGGTTCTTCACGGCATCGAGCCGCCGGGCGCTGTGCTCGACGAGCCGTACGTCCGCGCCGGTCGCGCGCACGGCGTCCACGCTCGCTCCACGCGTGACGGCGACGGTCAGCGTGCCGCGCTCCGCGTCGAACCAGGAGCCGCCGTAGGACGAACCGGCGACGTCTTTCGCCTTGCGTTCCACGGCCGTCGCCTTCTTCTCGGCGGACAGCCGCTCCTCGGCCTGACTCCTCGTCAGGCCCAGGTCGCGCTGCATCGCGGAGAGGAGACCGGCGGAGGCCGGTGCTTCGGTGGAGCGTGGGGGAGTGTCGGCGGCGGAGGCGGGCAGGACGCTCGCCGTCGCCCAGGTGCCGAGCAGGAGGAGTGCGGACAGTCCGGTGCGCATGGCTGTGGTGCGTCTCAAGGGATGGCCCCTTCGTTGTTCCAGCAAAGTGGGGTGGAACAGCAGAGCTTTGAGAGCGCTCTCGTGGCGTGCGCGGCAGAGCCTAACCGGTGATCATGGAAAGGTCTACGCCAATCCCGTGAGCATGGCTCGTTCGTGCTGTTCGTGCCATCTGGGGGTACCTGCGATTACATCGCCACCAGGACCAATCCGCCGCCTCGCCGGGATCGGATTACGTCCGGAGATGTCCGAGCTGCGGAGGCCCCTGTGAAAGAAGCCGTATATATCGGCAGAAATCCCTCACCTGATTCCGACCTTCAGGAACTGGTGGGCCGCGTGGCCCTGGGGGACGAAAAGGCGTTCGCCTCGGTCTACGACATGGTCGTGAGCCCGGTCCTGGGTGTCGTGCGCGCCGTCCTGCGTGATCAGGCCCAGTCCGAGGAGGTCGCCCAGGAGGTGCTGGTCGAGGTGTGGCGCACCGCCCCGCGCTACCGTGCCGACCGCGGAACGGCCATCAACTGGATCCTCACGCTCGCGCACCGCCGGGCGGTGGACCGGGTGCGCTCGGTGGAGGCCGCCGCCGCACGGGACCACAAGGCCGCGCTGCTGGACCGGACGCCCGAGTACGACGAGGTGACCGAGCAGGTCGAGGCCCGGTTGGAGCGGGAGCAGGTGCGGCGCTGCATGCGCACGCTGACCGAGATCCAGCGTCAGGCGGTCACCTTGGCCTATTACCGCGGGCTGACCTACCGCCAGGTGGCGGACGCGCTGACCGTGCCGTTGGGCACCGTGAAGACCCGGCTGCGGGACGGACTCATCCGACTGCGCGACTGCCTGGGGGTGACCGCGTGACCGCCATGGACCTGCACCTGATGACGGGTGCCTACGCCCTGCACGCCCTGCCCGACGAGGAACGCGAGGTGTTCGAGCGTCACCTCGCCGGCTGTGAGACGTGCGCACAGGAGACCGCCGAACTGTCCGCCACCGCGGCCCGTCTGGGACTCGCCGTCGCCGTGGCACCCGCCGCGGCCCTGCGCGAGCAGGTGCTGCGCCGGATCACCACCGTCCGCCAGCAGTCGCCCACCGCGCCGGTGACCGCCCGCGCGGGCCGTACGGTTCCGCGGGGCAGGCTGCTGTCCCGCTGGGCGCTGGCCGCCTGTCTCGCGGCGGCCGCCGCGCTGGGCGGGTCGACGGTATGGCAGCACCAGCGTGCCCAGGACGCCCTCGACCGGGCGAGCCGGGCCGAGCGCGCGGCGGACGATATCGCCGCCGTACTGGCGGCGCCGGACGCCCGGACCCGGGCCGGTGCCCTGGGCGACGGCGCCACCGGTTCGGTCGTCGTCTCCCGGAGCCGGGACAAGGCCGTGTTCGTCGTCACGGGGATGGCGCGTCCCCCGGGCGGCAAGGTCTACCAGCTGTGGTTCGACGACGACGGCACCATGCGGTCGGCCGGTCTGATGGATCCCGCCCGCACCGACCAGACGGTCCTGATGCGCGGTGCCGTCGACGGGGCCTCCGGCATGGGGGTCACCGTCGAACCGGCCGGCGGCTCGCGCCGGCCCACGTCCGCACCGCTCGCGCTGATGGACCTGCCCGCCTGACGGACGGCAGGTCAGACGACGCCCGTGACGGTCACGGTGACCCGTGGCGCGGGCTGCTCGGGAAAGAGGGCGGTCAGGCGCCGCTCGACGGACTCCCGGGCGGCTCGCGCCACGTCCACCGCCCGGGCCCGGCGGAGTGCGACGACGTGGATCTCGACGTGCCAGACGCCGGTGCCGTCCGGTCGGGTCATCCGCACCCCGGCGGGGTCGGCTCCGCCCGTGCCCGGCTCCGGCCGGGACACCGCCGAGCGCAGCCGGGCGGCGAGCCCCGGTGTGAGGAAGGCGACCCCTTCGGCGCTCTCGGCAGCCCTGGCGACGTCCTCGACGAGCGTTGTGTGCGCGGTACGCGGAGTGTGCGCGGTGCGGGTGGTGTGCGCGGTCATGAGGTACGACCTTCCTGGCCGTCGGCCGAGGTGTCGACGAGGTCGGTGACACGGATGTCCACGGCGGCCACGACCATGCCCAACTCGCGGTCCGCGGCCTGCCGTACCCGTTCACGCACCCGGTCGGCCAGGTGCGGCAGGACGGCGCCGGCCGGGGCATGGATGTCGAGGCGGACCGTGACCGCGCCGGAGTCGGGATCCGCGTCGGCGGCGACATCGATGAGGCGGCAGGAGCCCGCCCGCACTCCCTCCACCGTCTCGGCGGCCGCGCGCAGGCTGCGCGCGGCGACCGCTTCCATGATCCACAGGTCCTCGTCGGGTTCCCCCAGGGGCAGGGGCCGGCCGGGGCGCAGTTCGAGGCGGACGACGTCCATGACCCGCCGCGTCAGTGGTTCGGCGTCGTAGGCGGAGGCGTCCGCCGCGTCCTCCCGCAGCCCGCGCACCGCCGACTCCAGCTGGTCGAGTCCGTGCACGGCCTGCCGGCAGTGCGGGCAGGAGCGCAGGTGGGGATCGGCCGCCTGCCGCTCCCAGGCGTCCCAGACCTCGAACAGCAGCCGTCCGCAGGGCAGTTGCTCGTCGTCGCCTTGGACCGGCGTGTGGTTCGGCGGGTCGGTGTGGGCTGTCATCGCCAGGCCCCCAGTGCTTGTGTGAGACAACGGCGTGCGCGGAAGACGCGGGCACGGACGGCTTCCTGGCTGATGCCGACCGCGTCCGCGACGAACTCGTAGGAGCGGCCGTCCAATTCTCGCAGCACCCAACAGGCACGCTGTTCGGCCGACAGCAGGTCGAGAGCCTCCCGCAGCTCACGGACCGCGTCGCGGGCCTCGGTGATGCGGACCGGGGACGTGGCGTGCTCGGCCGCCGGCAGGTCACCCACCGTCTCCAGGGGCGCCACGGGTTTGCGGGCCCGCAGCACGTTCAGACAGCGGTTGGTGACGATCCGGTACATCCAGGTGCCGAAGGACGCCCGCCCGTGGAATTCCGGCAGGCTGCGCCAAGCGCTGAGAAAGGCGTCCTGTACGGCGTCCTCCGCCTCGGCCCGGCTGCCGAGCAGGCGCGTGGCCAACCGGATCAGTGCGGGCGCGTGGCGGCGGACGAGTACGGAGAAGGCGTCCTCGTCGCCCTCCGCGGCGCGGATCGCCAGCAGGGTGTCGTCCGTGTCGTCTCCGGCGTCCGGTGGTGCGCTCTGTGTGCGGGCCCCCGCCACTGGGCGGCTCCTCTCGTGCGGTGTACGAAGGCTTGGACACCCGTGTGCCGTGCCTGTTACGCACGACTTCGGCGCGGAACGCCCCACCGGATGCGCCGGCCCGGCGCACAGGCCGGAAATGAACGTCGTCAATATGATTCATCCGTAGCCGAAGCGTGGACGGATTGGTCCGAAAGAAAAATTCATTCGATCGGGGAGACGACCAATCCGCCCGGTGCGCGGAGCCGGATTCCCCACGTGATCGACGACGAGAAGGAACGGCGAAATCCGCGTGACGTGACACGGCTCGCGGCGGGTGCGCTCAGCGGTGTTCTGGCAGGTTGTGCCGCGCTCGCCACGGCCGAACTGGCCTCGGCCGCCGTCCGCCCGCAGGCCGGTCCGGTCGTCGCGGTGGGCGGCGCGGCGATCGACCGCACTCCGGCGGCCATGAAGGACTGGGCGATCCGGAATTTCGGTACTCAGGACAAGCTGGTTCTTCAGCTCGGAATTCTGGCCGTGTTGACGCTTTTCGCCGTGGCGCTGGGAATTGTCGCGCCGAAATTCCGGCGCACGGCTTCCGCGGGAGTGCTGCTCTTCGGCGCGGTCGGGGCGGTGGCGGCCGTCAGCAGGCCCGATACGGCCGGTCCGTCCGACGCCCTGCCCTCCGTGGCGGGCGGGATCGCCGGCTCCGTACTGCTGTACGTCCTCGCCGGGCGTCTCGCGCTACGGCCCGCGGGACCCGAACCGACCGAATCGGGATGGGACCGCCGTGGGTTCGTGATCGCGGCGGCGGCCGCTGCCGTGGCCTCCGCGGGAGCCGGTGCGGCGGGCAGAGCGCTGGGCGGAGCCCGTACCCGGGACGCGGTCGCCGCACGCAACGCTCTGGTGCTGCCGGCACCCGCCTCCGCCGCCCCCGCGATCCCCCGGGGCGCCGGGCTGCGGATCCCCGGGGTCAGCCCCTTCATCACGCCGAACTCCGACTTCTACCGCGTGGACACCGCCCTGGTGGTGCCCAAGGTGGACGCGACCAGCTGGCGGCTGCGGGTACACGGCGAGGGCGTCGTCCGGCCGGTCACCCTGTCCTTCGACGACCTGCTGCGGCGGGAGCTGGTGGAGCGCGACATCACACTGACCTGCGTGTCGAACGAGGTCGGCGGCCCGTACGTGGGCACCGCGCGCTGGATCGGCGTACCCCTGACCGCGCTGCTGGCCGAGTGCGGGGTGCGGCCGCCCTCGCGGGGAGGCGCGGCGGACCAGCTGATCGCCCGGTCGGTGGACGGTATGACCATCGGCAGCCCGGTCGAGGACGTCATGGACGGCCGCGACGCCCTCCTCGCCGTCGGAATGAACGGCCGACCGCTCCCCTTCGAACACGGCTTCCCGGTCCGCATGGTGGTACCCGGCCTCTTCGGCTATGTCTCCGCCTGCAAGTGGATCAAGGAGCTCGAACTCACCACGTTCGACGCCTACGACCCGTACTGGGTCAGGCGCGGCTGGGCGCGCGAAGCTCCCGTCAAGACCCAGTCGCGCATCGACACGCCCAAGCCGTTCGCCCGCCCCCGGACCGGCACGGTCATGATCGCCGGAGTCGCGTGGGCCCAGCACCGCGGTGTCGACAGGGTCGAGGTCCGCGTGGACGACGGCCCCTGGCAGGAGGCCCGGCTCGCCGCGGAGGACTCACGCGACACCTGGCGCCAGTGGTCCCTTCCCTGGCAGGCGACCAAAGGCGCCCACACCCTCACCGTGCGCGCCACCGACCGCACCGGCGCGGTGCAGACCGAACGGCGCACCCGCACGGTCCCCGACGGTGCCTCCGGATGGCACTCCGTGGTCGTGACCGTCGACTGACCCTCCCCTGACCCCCCTGACCAACTGTCCCCATCCCTTTATGCAGGCAGCTTCCCGCTGCCGTGACCAACAGGAGAAACACCATGATCACCCGTTCCCGTCGTATCGTCGTGACCCTGGCGGCGGCCGCCGTTCTGCCCCTCGCCCTCAGCGCCTGCTCCGACAACGGCGGTGACTCCTCCGGTGCGGACGCGTCCACCAATGCCTCGGCGACCCCGTCCGACGACGGCATGGGCGACACCGGCTCCGCCGCCTCGGCCGACGCGCCGTTCGGCCCGGCCTGTGCGACGGTGCCGAAGGACGGTGCCGGCTCCTTCGACGGCATGGCCCAGGACCCCGTGGCCACCGCCGCCTCCAACAATCCCGCCCTGTCCACCCTGGTGACCGCGGTGAAGAAGGCCGGCCTGGTCGACACCCTCAACAACGCCGAGAACATCACCGTGTTCGCGCCGACCAACGACGCCTTCGCGAAGATCCCCAAGGCCACCCTGGACAAGGTCCTCAACGACAAGGCCCAGCTGACGAAGATCCTCACCTACCACGTCGTGGGCCAGAAGCTCGCCCCGAAGGACCTCGACAACGGCTCCTTCGACACCCTGGAGAAGTCGAAGCTGACCACCTCCGGCTCCGGCGAGTCCTACACCGTCAACGACAGCGCCAAGGTCGTCTGCGGCAACGTCAAGACCGCCAACGCCAACGTCTACATCATCGACAGCGTGCTGATGCCCACCGCCTGACCGGACGCCGGTCGCGGGCATCTTGTCCGCGAGCACCGGCCGAGCGCCGTACGCCGCCCCGACCACCAGTGGCCGGGGCGGCCGTCGTCGCGCCGGACCCGTGCGGGTTTCCCGGCGTCACCGCGTCACAGGCGGCGCCGGGCGGGGTCTGACGGAGTGACGGGGCCTGACGAAGTGAAGGCACCGAGCCAACCGGCTCAGCCAGAAGGGGACATGCCATGACCACACAGAACGCAGCCCTCACCAAGGACCTCTCGGCGCCGCGGACCGGGTCCACGGCCCAGGCGACCACGGCCGTGTCGGGCGGTGCCACCGGCGCGGACCAGCCGGCCGCCGACCGGGGCAGGACCTCGATCGCCGATCTCGTCGTCGTGAAGGTGGCCGGCAGCGCGGCCCGTGAGATCCCGGGCGTCCACGACATGGGCGGCGGACTGTCGCGCACCATCGGCGCCGTGCGGGACCGGGTGCCCGGCGGCCGCCCCAACGTCGGGCGCGGGGTGAAGGTCGAGGTGGGCGAGCGTCAGGCGGCCGTCGACCTGGACCTGGTCGTCGAGTACGGCGTGCCCATCACGGACGTGGCACGCGACGTGCGGGAGAACGTGATCGGCGCGGTGGAGCGCATCACCGGGCTGGAGGTCGTCGAGGTGAACATCACGGTCAACGACGTCCGGCTGCCCGAGGACGACGACTCCTCGATCGGGTCCGACTCCCGGGTGGAGTAGCCGTACTTCGGCACGGACGGGCGGATCCGGAACCGGATCCCGATGAGAGGTGGAGGGACGTGAGCACACCCTTGGTAGGAATGATCGCGGGGATGGCCCTGGCGTTCGCCGGCTGGTTCGGCGGCTTCGGCGCCTCCCTGCTGGTGGCCGCACTGGGCGGCCTCGGCTGGGCGGTGGGCCGGTGGATCGAGGGCGGCGGCCGGGCCCAGGACGTGCGGGACATGTTCGAGCGGAGCCGCCGATGACCGCCGCCGGGCGGCCCGGGACCACCACGGTCGCGGAACGGGCCGTGCGCAAGGTCGCCGAGCGGGCGGCCACCGAGGCGCTGCCCGACGGGGCGCACGGCCGGCCGGCCAAGGGCGCCGCGTCCGTACGCGGAACAAGAGCGCAGGTCTCCCTCGGGGTCACGCTGCCCTATCCGGCTCCGCTGGCCGGGACGGTCAGGAGTGTCCAGCAGCATGTGACGGGCCGGACACGGCAGTTGACCGGGCTGGACGTGCCCACCGTGGGCATCGAGGTCACCTCCCTCGCGCCGCCGCGAGCCACCGGCGGCGCTGTGCCCCCGGCCGATCCGGCCGATCCGGCCGACGAGCAGGCACCGGACAGCCGTACGCCCAGGCGTTGTTGGTCGCGGCGGCGGGTTCCGGCCGCGCTGCTCGCCGCGGCGGCCGCCACGGCCTGTGGCGCCCTGGCGTTCGACCTGGTCCGGGTCCACCTCGCGCACCGCCCGGCCGCCGCCTGGCGGGTCTCCACCGTGCACTGGTTGTCCGGACACGGTCCGGGAGACGCGTCCGTGGTCGTCGCGGGCGCCGCGACGGCCCTGCTGGGCCTGGGGATGGTCCTGCTCGCCGTCACACCCGGACTGCGTCGGCGGTCGACCGTCCGCGTCCCCGCACCGCGCGTCGAGGCGACGGTGGACCGCTCCGCCGTGCGGGCGTTGGTCCGCGACGCGGTGAGCGAGGTGGCCGGTATCGGGGCGGTGCGGGTACGGGTACGGCGCCGCCGGTTCACGGTGCGTGCTGGGCTGGCCTTCGGGGACCGTGCGGGCGCGCGCGCCGACGTCACGGCGGCGGCCGGCGACGCCCTGGCGTCCTGCCGTCTGCGGCGTCCCCCGCGGCTGCGGGTCGTCGTCACCCCCGAGGCCGCCTGGCAGCCGCCGCCTTCCGCGATGCCGACGGCCGATCGAGGCCCCGGCCTGCCCGAGGAGGGTGAGGCGTGATGCGACAGACCCGTACCGCGCCCAACCGGTCGCTCCTCGGCGCCGCGGGCCTGGCCCTTCTCCTCGCGGGTGGGTGGCTCACCGCCACGGCGCCCGCCGTCGCCGAACGACTGCCGTCCTGGTGGCCCGCCGCCACGGGCGGCGTCCTGCTGGACCGCGACCGGCTGGTCCGACTGCGGGGCGAGGACTGGTGGGTACCCACCGCCATGGCCGCCGCGATCGTCCTGACCGCGCTCTTCACGTGCTGGTTCCTCGCCCAGTTCCGCGTCGGCCCGACCCGGAACCTGCCCCTTCCCGCTCCCGGCGGAACCGTCCGCTGCCAGGCGCTGGCGGAGGCGCTCGCCCTGCGTGCGGCAGCCGTCCCGGGTGTCGCCCGCACGCGCGCCCGCGTCCTGCCCCGGCGCCGGCGGCGGCTGGAGGTCCGGCTACGGGTCCGGCTGCAACCGGACGCGTCCCCGGACACCGTCCTGCCGGCCCTCTGCGCGGTGACCGCGGAAGCGGAGCAGGCGGTGGCGCCCTGCACCACCCACACCCGGATCCGCCTCAGCACGCCGTCGCACCGAGTTCCTCGTGTCTGCTGAAGCGGCGAGCGGGACGCCGGGCCGCCCGTCTGTGCCGCCCGTCCGCCGAGGGCACCCGCGGTCACAGCAGCGGGACGTCCCCCGCCCCGTAGGACTCCTCCGGCAGCGGGCTCGGGCGGGCCTCGGGGGCCAGCAGATGGGCCACGACGGCCGCGGCGGTGCGGTGCCAGAAGGCGTGGCGGCGCAGCATGGCGTGGTCGCCGCCACCGACGACGGCGAGCCCCGCCCGATCCGCCGCGCCGCGTGCCCGGCGTACGCAGTCCGCCGTCTCGGAGAGCGAGGTGACGCGGTCCCGGTCGCCGTGCAGGGCGACCACGTGACGGCCCGCCAGGTGTGCCACGGGCTCGCCCGACGGCCACCAGGGCGCCAGCCCCAGGACGGCCCGCACCTGCGGATGGTCGGCGGCGCGCAGGGCCGCCCGCGCGCCCATCGAGTGCCCGACGAGCACCGTCGGCACCGGCCCGGCGAGTTCGGTGAGACGGCGCAGCGCCTCCCGGGTGTCCGCCACGGGGTCGGCCCGGGTGCCGTTCCAGCCGCGCAGGCGGTACCGCACCTGGGCGAGCAGGACGTCCTGGTGGGGCAGCCCGGCCTCGATCTCGCGGTGCAAGGGAAGCATGCGCAGCCCCGCGAGGTGCCAGGGCCGTGACGGCCGGCCGCTGGTCTCACGGCCGCCGTGCAGCACCAGCACCGCGGCCCGGGGGCTCGCGGGAAGGAATCGGGGCACGAGCGCACCGCCCGGAGACGGGACGAAGCCGGTCTCGTCCTGGTGCACGGCGGGCACCCCCTTGTCGATCCGTTCCCGTCCCATCGTCCTGTGCCGTCCCATCGTCCGTCATCGCCGCCCGGGCGGCCGGGGGAAGAAGCCACTGGTGCGGGCCCGGTACTCGGCGTAGCCCGGCCGGTCGGCCATGTGCCGTTCCAGCAGGCGTTTTCCGCTTCCCCTCACCAGCAGCAGACTCATCACGACCGGCGACACCACGGAGACGGCGGCCGACTCCGGCGCGTCGCAGGCGATCAGGAACAGACCCCACCACACACAGAAGTCCCCGAAGTAGTTGGGGTGCCGCGTCCACGACCACAGCCCCCGGTCCATGATCCGGCCCCGGTGGGCGGGATCCGCCTTGAACCGGGCGAGTTGGGCGTCGCCGACCGCCTCGAACGCCAGGCCCACCGCCCACAGCGCCGCGCCGGCCCAGGCGAACGCCGACAGCGGGCCGAGCACGAACTGCGCGGCCTGGACGGGCAGCGACACCAGCCAGACCAAAGCGCCCTGCAAGAGGTAGACCATCCGCAGCGCGTACGCGTTCCGGTTGCCGGGAGCCTTGGCGAGCATCGCCTCGTAGCGCGGGTCCTCGCCGTGGCCCCGGCCCCGGCGGGCGATGTGCGCCGCGAGCCGCAGCCCCCACACCGAGGTCAGTACGGTCACCAGGATCCGCCGGGCCGGGTCGCCGTGGCCGGTGGAGGCGACGAGGGTCACCACGGCGACGGCGGTGAAGCCGACCCCCCAGGCGGTGTCCACGATCCGGTGGACACCCGTGCGCACCGCCACGGCGAAGGTCACCAGCATGACGGTCAGAGCCGCCGCGGCGGCCCAGGCGAGGGCCGGCGCGAACGCGCTCCACGGGAAGCCGTTCACGGTCCCACGTCCCGCCGGCGCGCGGTTCCCGGCATGCCGCCGGTACTCGCGGGCCGTACGCCCGGCATCCGGTCCTTGGTGAACAGGTACTGCTGGACATCGAGGTAGCCGGAGCGGAACCCGGCCTCGGAGTAGGCCAGATAGAAGGTCCACAGGCGGCGGAAGGTCTCGTCGAAGCCGAGCGCGTGGACCGCGTCGGAGTTCTCGGTGAACCGTTCCCGCCACAGCCGCAGGGTCTCGGCGTAGTGGGCGCCGAAACCGTCACGGCGGGCCGGACGCAGCCCGGTGTGGTCGCGGACGGTCTCCTCGATCGCCCGCGTGGACGGGATGAACCCGCCGGGAAAGACGTACTTGTGGATCCAGGTGAAGGTGGAGCGGGTGGCGAGCATCCGGTCGTGCGGCATGGTGATGGCCTGGAGCGCCGCCCGGCCTCCCGGTGCCAGCCGTGCGTCCAGGGTGCGGAAGTACTCGGACCAGAACTCGGCGCCGACCGCCTCGATCATCTCCACGCTGACGACGGCGTCGTACTCCCCACGCGCCTCGCGGTAGTCGCACAGCTCGATGCGGACCCGGTCGCCGAGCCCCGCCGCGGCCACCCGCTCCCTCGCCAGGGCCTGTTGCTCCCGGGACAGGGTCAGCGAGGTGACCCGGGCGCCGCGGGCGGCGGCCCCCAGAGCCAGTTCGCCCCAGCCGGTCCCGATCTCCAGCAGCCGGGTGCCCTCGCCCACGTCGGCCAGGTCGAGCAGCCGGTCGATCTTCCGGTGCTGGGCCGCGGCGAGCAGGTCACCGCCGGCCGGGAAGCCGCGGAAGAGGGCGGAGGAGTAGGTGAGGGTGTCGTCCAGGAAGAGGGCGAACAGGTCGTTGGAGAGGTCGTAGTGGCGGCTGATGTTGGCCCGGGAGCCGTCCGGGGTGTTGCGCTCGTGGTGCGGGTGGCGCAGGGCCCACAGACCGCGCAGCCGTTGCAGCGGGGCCGGGACCAGCTCGGCGGCGTGCGCGGCGAGCACGGTGAGAGCGGCCACCAGATCGGGGGCGTCCCACTCGCCGGCCATGTAGGACTCGCCGAAGCCGACCAGCCCGTGGGTCCCCACCCGAGCGTGGAAGCGGTCCGGGTCGTGCACCTCGATCAGCGGACCGCCCCGGCCCACGGGATCCGAACCGGCGAACCGCACCAGCAGGGGAAGCCCGCGCAGGGCGCGTCGTACGACGGCCTCGGTCACGGCGGTACGGGACCGCGACGCACGGGGTACGGCGGCGACGTCGGGCCAGCGGGAGGAATCGACGGCGGCGGTGTGCCCGTGGCGGGCGGTGCCGGGGTCGGCAGTTCTCATGTCGGGTTCTCCGGAGTGCGGTGATCATCGGGGCGCGGTTGGACGGGCAGTCCCCGCAGGTACAGGCGGATGCCGTGGACGCGGATCGCGGCCGACACGGCGAGGGTGGGCCAGGGGTGCCGCAGGGCCAGCCGCAGCAGGGCCGCCGGGCGCGCCGCGCGCCGGGTGCCGCGAACGGTCGCGGAGAAGGCCCGGCCGCCCTCGCGGTCCAGGTGCACGGTCAGGTCGAGCCGCTTCCCGGGCTCCGGCAGCCGCATGCGGTAGCGGCCGTCGACCGGGAAGAACGGCGAGACGTAGAACTCCTTGTCGGTGCGCGCGGTCCCGGTGGCGTCGGGGCGCAGCAGGTAGGAGTGCCGGCCGCCATAGGTGTTGTGCACCTCGGCGACCACACAGCGCAGCTCGTCGGCGGGGCCGTGGCACCAGTACAGGGTGAGCGGGTTGAACACGTACCCGAGCACGCGCGCGTGGGTGAGCATCACCACCCGCCCGCCGTCCAGGCACACGTCGTGCGCGGCGAGGAAGGCGTCCAGCCCCGCCCGCACGGACGGCTGGTCACCGGCGAAGTGGTCACGCGGGTCGAACCGGGCCAACGGCCTGAGCGGACGCGGAAGTCGGGGGAGGCGGTCCGGATCGACCAGCCACAGGTAGCTGCAGTGCCGCAGCGTGTACCGCGTCGGAGCCGCCCGCACATGCGTGATCGTGCACGGGTACAGAGCCGGTACGGCGTTCACCAGCGTCCCCCGAGCGCGGCGGCGGCCCGGACACCGGAACGGCAGCCGTCCTCGTGGAAGCCCCAGCCGTGGTACGCCCCCGCGAACACACAGACCCGGCTGTCGAGTTCGGGCAGCCGCTGCTGCGCGGCCACCGACTCGGGGGTGTAGACGGGGTGTTCGTAGACCATCCGGGCCAGTACCCGGTCGGGGGCGACGCGGTCCTCGCCGCCGAGCGTGACCACGAACGTCTCGGCGGCGTCGAGGCGTTGCAGCCGGTTCATGTCGTAGCTGACCCGCACCCGGTCCGCGCCCGCGGCACACGAGGGCATCAGGTAGTTCCAGCAGGCACGGGCGCCGCGGGCGCGCGGCAGCAGCCCGGTGTCGGTGTGCAGAAGGGTGCTGTTGCGGGAGTAGCGGAACGCCCCCAGCACCTCCCGTTCCCGGTCGGTGGTGTCGGCCAGCAGCCGCAGCGCCTGGTCCGGGTGCACGGCGATCACCACCGAGTCGTACGACGCGCTTGTGCCGTCCCCGGCCGTGACGGCCGCCCCGTCGGCGTGCCGTCGCACGGACCGCACCGGGGTGGCGGTACGGACCTCGGGGATGTGCTTGGCGATCCGGTCGACGTACTCGCGCGACCCCCCGGTCACCGTGCGCCACACCGGTGAGCCGCCCACCGACAGCATCCCGTGGTGCTCCAGGAAGCGGAACAGATAGGCGGCCGGGTAGCGCTGGGCGATGACCGCGTCGCAGGACCACACCGCCGACACCACCGGCGTCATGAAGTGGGTGCGGAAATAGGCGGAGAAGCCCTCCCGGTCCAGGAACTCGCCGAGCGTGAGCCGGTCGTCGCCGCCCTCGGCCATCAGCCGTCCGGCCGCCCGGTGGAAGGCCGGCACCTCGGTCAGCAGCCGCAGATAGGGGCCGCGCAGCAGGTTGCGGGGCCGGGCGAACAGTCCGGACGGGCCGCGGGCGCCCGCGTACTCCAGGCCGCATCCCTCGCACCGCACCGACATGCTCATCTCCGACTCCTGCGTGGCGACACCGAGTTCGTCGAAGAGCCGCAGCAGGTTCGGGTACGTACGGCGGTTGTGCACGATGAACCCGGAGTCCACCCGGTGCACCCGTCCGTCGTACGGCGATGTCGTCTCGTGGGTGTGCGCGTGCCCGCCGAGCCGGTCGTCGGCCTCGTAGAGGGTGACGTGACGGGTCCGCGCCAGGATGTACGCGGCGGTCAGCCCCGCCACCCCGGCGCCCACCACCGCCGTACGCCGCGCCTCGGTCGCCCCGGCGTCCCCGGTGTCGTGCCGGCCGTCCCTCGACGTCCGCTCCATCGCCGCTTCTCCTGCCCATCGAGATCAGGTGTCCGGGCGTAATCCGGAGCAGGTCGGGCGACGGATTGGCGGCGCGTCCGATCGATCGGAGGGCAGGTCGGCAGTCGGCGGGGCGTCGAGGGCGTCTTCGGTCAGGGCAGGCTCGGGGTGGTCCTCCGCCGGGGATCAGCTCGTACGCGTGCCTCCCGGCCGTCGCCGGCCGTCGTCGACCGGCGTGTCCGGGGCGGGCGGGGGAGTCGGCACGGTCGCGTGCACCGGGTGCGTGTCCTCACCGGCGGGCACGGCCCGCGTCCACAGGCCCGCGACCAGGCCCACGATCACGACGGCGATGCCCAGCCACACCGACGGCCCCGGTACCCCGGAGCCCGCCGCGGCTCCGACGACCGCGGCGGCCAGCGGTGCGATGCCGGTGAGCAGACCGGCCCGCCCGGCGCCGACGGAACGTACCGTCGAGTACCACAGGACGAAGGCGACCGCCGTCACCATCAGCGCCAGGTATCCGGCGGCCGCCCACTGCCCGCCGGTCAACTCCCGTGCGGCCGAAGGCCCTTCGAGGGTCACACCCAGGACGGCCAGCATGACGCCGCCCAGCCAGGCCGCGTGCACGGACACCCCCCACGGGCCGTGCCGTCGCAGTACCGGCACCGCGAGCAGGGTGAACCCGGCCTCGCAGCCCAGGGCGAGGGCCGCCCAGGCCACGCCCACGGCATCGGTGCGGCCCGTGCCCTCCACCAGCACCGCACCCGCCATGACGACGGGCGCCGCCAGAAGGACCTGACGACTGGGACTGCGGCCCTCCAGGAGAGGTCCCATCACCCCGAGGAGCAGCGGGACGCACGCCACGGCGACGGCGATCACCGCGGGCTCGGCATGGGCGACGCCTCGGACCACGGCCACGTTGAACAGCACCAGCCCGGTGAGCGCGAGCCCGGTCAGCCACAGCCACTCCCGTCCGCGCGGCCACACCAGCCGGGCACCGGCGAACCGGGCGATGACCACGAGAAGGGCGGTCGCGGCCGCGTACCGGACGGCCTGCGTGGTGAACAGCGGGGCGTCGACGAGGGCGTGCGAGACGGTGACGCTGCTGCCGACCAGTGTCATGCCGATCATGCCGGGCACGAGCCGGGCGAACGAGGTGGAAGGAGTGTTCATGGCGTCCACCCTGCCCGCACAATGGACGCCATGGGCAGGTCCACGAAGTCACCGTCCGAGGGGTCCAAAACGCCGCCTCCGATGCCGTCCGGTCCGAGTGTCGGCGAGCCGTCCCTCGGGTCGGACTTCCTCCAGCTGGACATCGGCCAGGCGCCGCCCGGCGGGCGTACCGCCTGGCTCGCCGACCGGCTGCGCTCGGCCATCGCGGACGGCCGGCTCCCGGTCGGAGCGCGGCTGCCGGCCAGCCGGGTGCTGGCCGAGGAGCTGCGGGTCACCCGGGGCGTGGTCACCGAGGCGTACCGCCGGCTCGCCGAGTCCGGGCAGATCGCCGGGCGCGGGCGGCTCGGCACGGTGGTGGTGGCGGCCCCCGCCGCGCCCCGCGACCGCGACCACGCCCCCGAGGAACCCGGGCCCGCGCTCTTCGGCTCCGCCGACCGCGACGGCGTCATCGACGCGCTGCGCTCCCTGCCCTGCCGTATCGACCTCTCCCCGGGCGTCCCCGACCTCGCCGCCTTTCCACGCACCGCCTGGCTGCGCGCCGAACGCTCCGTCCTCGCGGGCGTCACGCCGGCCGACTTCGGCTACGGCGATCCGCGCGGCGCCCCCGCGCTGCGTCGGGCCGTCGTCGGCTGGCTGGCCCGCAACCGCGGCATCCGCGCCGACCCGGACGAGGTCGTGGTGGTCGCCGGGGTGGCGCAGGCCTTCGCCCTGCTGGGGCAGCTGCTGCGGGCGGACGGCATCCTCCGTGTGGCCGTCGAGGACCCCGGATCGCTGGGGGCGCGGCAGCAGTTGGAGTACGGCGGTCACACCGTCGTCCCCGTCCCCGTGGACGCCGGCGGCATCGACGTGGGCGCGCTGCGCGCCGGCGGCGCCCGGGCGGTGCTGATGACCCCGGCGCATCAGTTCCCCACCGGTGTCGTCCTCGACGGGGAACGCCGGCGCGAGCTGCTGCGCTGGGCGGCCGAGGGCGGGGTGGTCATCGAGGACGACTACGACGCCGAGCACCGCTACGACCGGCCTCCGGTGCCGGCGCTGCGCTCACTGATGCCCGACGGCGTCTGCTACGCGGGCAGCGTCTCCAAGCTCCTGGCGCCCGCGCTCCGGGTGGGCTGGCTGCTCGTCCCCCCGAACCGGCTGGACGCCGCCGTGACGGCCAAGCGGTACGCCGATCTCGGCAACGGCATCCTCACCCAGCTGGTCCTGGCCCGGCTGATGGACTCCGGCGAGCTGGAACGGCACCTGCGCCATGTCCGGCTGCGCCACCGGCGGCGCCGGGACGTGATGCTGCGGGCCATCGAGGCCCACCTGCCCGGCGCCCGCGTCCACGGGGCGGCCGCCGGGCTGCACCTCATGGTCACCTTCGAGGACCGTCGGGGGAGCGGCCCGAACGACACCGACCTCGCCGCGGCCGCCCTCGCACGGGGCGTCAAGGTCCACCCCCTGTCCTGGCACCGGATCAACCCCGGCCCTCCCGGCCTGGTCCTCGGCTACGCGGCCGGAGCCGCCCACGAGATCGACGAGGGCATCACCGTCGTCGGCGATGCCCTGCGCGGCCTGCGCGCCGGTTCTCCCCGGTAGTTCCACCGATGCCCCGGAGCGGCCTGTCCGACGGCGGCCCGGCCGGCGGGGGCGAGACGGAAGGCGGACCCGCGCCGGTCCGGTGCGTCAGGGCGTCCCGAGGCCGCGCAGCAGCGTGTCGACGACGACGTCCGCCGCCTGCCCGGGGCTCAGCCGGGGCATCTCCCGGGACACCAGGTGCATGAGCTGGGGCAGCAGCGCGCTCGCCCATCCCTGGGGGAGGTCGGGACGCAGGAGCCCGTCGTCCGTGGCGCGCTGGAGAAACGTGTCGACCTCGCGGATGGAGGCGTCACGGCGGGCGTGGACGCTCTCGTCGGCGAGCATGCGGGCGAGGTCGACCGGCCAGGTGCGGTTGACGGCGATGATGTTCTCGACGTAGCGGTGCAGGGCGACGGCGACGGGTGCCTCGCGCAGCCGTGCGTCCTCGATGGCGTGTTCGATGGCCGTCAGACGTGCTTCGTAGATGGCGGCGAGGAGATCCTCACGTGAGGCGAAGCGCCGGTAGACGGTACGCCGGTCCACACCCGCCTCGGCGGCGATGCTCGCGATGCTCGCGCCCGGATCGGCGGCCAGCATCCGCGCCCCGGTGGTCAGGACGGCTTCCAGATTGCGTGCGGCGTCGGCTCTCACCGCACCGAGTCTAGCCGGGTCGTGGGGAACCTGAGACACCTGTCGCCTCGGGAGTGTGCGGCTGCGGTCGTTAAGCGGGACACCGTTGTGGCAGGTGGTGAGCAGGCCGATCCCGACGTGTGGGGCGGGCCGATCCCGATGTGTTTAGCAGGCCGATCATGATGTGTTGAGCAGGCCGATCATGATGTGTGCGGACGGCACGTCAGGGTCCGGACCCGGCCGGCCGCCGGGCGTGCACCCTGCCGAGGAAGTCCCGCACCAGGGAGACGACTTCCTCCAGATGGGTCTCCAGCAGCCAGTGCCCGCCGTCGAGCAGATGGAGTTCGGCGTCCGGCAGGTCGCGCAGGTAGGCGCGGGCGGCGCCCTCGGGCATGTAGCCGTCCTGGGGCCCCCAGGCGATCAGCGTCGGGGGGCGGTGCTCCCGCAGGTACTCCTGGTACGTCGGGAACCAGTCGAGGTTCTCCCGCAGCCCCTCCATCAGCCCGACCATGATCTCGCGTCGTCGCGGGGTGTCCAGCAGCGGCCAGGACAGCTTCCACAGGTCGGGGCTGATCCGCCCCACCAGGCGCTCGTCGATTTCGCCGACGAACTCGTCGCGCAGCCCCTCCTCGGTCACGGCCTCCAGCAGCCGGGTCCGCCCCTCGGGCGTCGGGTGGTCCCAGTACTCGCGGAGCGTCTTGTACTTCGGGCCGAGTTCGTCCTCGTAGATGTCCCCGTTCTGGATGACGAGGGCCGCGACGCGTTCCGGCGCGCGCATGGCCAGCCGCAGCCCGATCTGCGATCCGTAGTCGTGCAGGTAGAGGGCGTACCGCTGGAGATCCAGCGCGGTGGTGAACCGCTCCAGGAACCCGGCGTACCCGTCGAAGGTGTACGGGAAGTCGGCCGGGTCGGGGGTGTCGCTGTAACCGAAACCCGGGAAGTCCGGCGCGACGAGCCGCCACCGGTCGGCCAACGCCGGCATGAAGGCACGGAACTGGAACGAGGAGGACGGATAGCCGTGCGGGAGCAGCACGACGGGCGCGTCCGGGGGACCCGCCTCGCGGTAGAAGACGCGGACTCCGTCGACGTCCGCGTATCGGTGCACGGTCCTGAGGGCCGCAGTGTCGATCGTTCTCGCCTCCTGTGCGGGTGGGACAGGGAGACAGGCCCCGTACCCACGCGACGCCCGTCCGAACTTCCGGCCGAGGAACGGCAGGGTTCCCCCGGAAGTTGACGTGTCAACGGACGAGTGATTTAGTTGATGCATCAACAGGTTCCTTTCCTGGGACAGGAGAAGGTGTCATGAGCGAGAAGAAGGTCATCGCGGTCGCCGGAGCCACGGGTGCGCAGGGCGGCGGTGCCGTGCGGGCGATCCTGGCCGATCCGGACTCCGGTTTCGCGGTGCGTGCACTGACCCGCAACCCCGACTCGCCGGCCGCCAAGGAACTCACCGCCCTCGGGGCCGAGGTGGTGCGGGCGGACTTCTACGACGAGCCGAGCGTGCACCGGGCGTTCGAGGGTGCCTACGGTGCCTTCCTGGTCACCAACTTCTGGGCGCACGGTTCGGCGGCCAAGGAGGTCCAGGAGGTCGAGACCCTCGTGCGGGCCGCGAAGGCCGCCGGTCTGAAGCACGTGGTGTGGTCGACGCTGGAGGACACCCGGGAGCTGCTGCCGCTGGAGGACGAGCGGATGCCGGTGCTTCAGGAGAAGTACAACGTGCCGCACTTCGACGTGAAGGGCGAGGCGAACGAGCTGTTCCGGCAGGCCGGGGTGCCCACCACGTTCTTGAACACCACCTTCTTCTTCCAGGGCCTCCTGTCGGCGATGGCGCCGAAGCGGGCCGAGGACGGGGTGCTGACGCTGACCCTGCCGTTCGAGGACGGCAAGCTGCTCGCCGGTGTGGACGTCGACGACATCGGCCGCACGGCCTACGCGATCCTCCAGGGCGGCGAGAAGTTCATCGGCCACACCATCGGCCTGGCCGGCGATCACCTGACCGGCGCCCAGTACGCCGAGAAGCTGTCGGGCGCGCTCGGCGAGCCGGTGCGATTCCAGCCGGTGCCCTACGACGTCTTCCGTTCCCTGGGCGTCCCGGCGGGCGATGAGATCGCCAACATGTTCCAGTACTACGGCGACTTCGACCGCGAGTTCACCGGCGCCCGCGATCTGGACCGGCTGCGCGAGATCAACCCGGCGCTGAAGGACTTCGACACCTGGCTGGCCGAGAACGCCTCCCGGATCCAGGTGGGTTGAGGATGAGCCAGACATCCGCGTCCGGTCGTGACGGGGCACAGGGCTTACCGCACAGCACACGGGGCCTACCGCTCACCGGAAAAGCCGCCTTGGTGACCGCCGCGAGCCGCGGCATCGGCGCGGCCATCGCCCGCCGGCTGGCCCGCGAGGGTGCGGCCGTGGCCCTCACCTACCACTCGTCCCCCGAGCGAGCCGAGAAGATCGTCGCGGAGATCACGGCCGAGGGCGGCAGGGCCGTGGCGATCGCGGCCGACGCCACCGACGCCGGGGCGGTCCGTGCGGTGGTCGAGCGCACCGTCGAGGACCTGGGCCGCCTGGACATCCTGGTGAACAACGCGGGTGGTGGTCCCTTCGGGCCGATCGACGACCTCACGCTCGAGGAGTTCGACCAGTCCGTCGCGGTCAACGTGCGCTCGATGTTCGTCGCCACCCAGGAAGCGCTGCGGCACATGGGGGACGGCGGCCGGATCATCTCGATCGGCAGCGTCTACGCCGAGCGGATCCCGATCCCGTACGGCACGCTGTACGCCCTCTCCAAGGCCGCCGTCGGCGGTTTCACCCGCGCGCCGGCCCGGGAGCTGGGGCCACGGGCGATCACGGTGAACAACGTCCAGCCCGGTCCGGTCGACACCGATTCCAACCCCCGCGACGGTGAACTCGCCCAGGTGATGACCGCGTTGACCCCGGCGGGCCGGTACGCCTCTCCGGACGAGCTGACCGGTCTGATCGCCTACATCGCCGGGCCGGAGTCGGCGTTTCTGACCGGGGCGACGATCAGCATCGACGGCGGCTACACCGTCTAGGTGTGCTGTTCGGAGAGGTTGGTGACGCGGCTGGCGGTCGAGTTCCCCCAGGGAACTAGGGTGGGTTGTCCCGGGAATCCACAGGGGAGGATGCCGTGGCTCCGATCATCGAACTCGACTCGCCCACCTCCGAAGCGGTGGACGGCCGCCATATCCGGGCCCTCACCTTCCAGGATGTACGCCTGGAATACCTGACCTCGACCCTGCGCGGGCTCGGCATCGACGCGGCGGGCCGGGACGCGCTGGTCATCGGCAGCGGGCGGGGCGTCCTCGCCCGTGGCCTGGCGGAGCTCGGCTTCCATGTCGTCGCCCTCGACCCGTCCCCGAAGGCCACGGCCCTGGCGCGACAGGCATCCGAGGATGAGGCCGTCGAGACCGGCGGGACTGTCGAGACCGGCGGGGGCGTCGAGGGCGGCGGGGCCGTCGAATACGCCACGGCGCCGGCCGAGGACCCCGGCCTGGCCGGCTCGTCCTTCGACGTCGTCTTCTGTACCGACACCTTCGAGATCACCGACGACCTGGACGGGGTCCTCGCGCACGCTGCCCGCCTGCTGCGACCGGACGGTGTCCTGTTCTACGACACGGTCAACCGCACACCGGTGTCCCGGCTGATCTACCTCGGGGCCTTCCAGACCTTGCCGTTCACACGGATCATGCCCCGTCACCGCTACGCGGCCGCGCGGCTGCGTACGCCCGGCGAGGTCGAGGCCGCGCTCGCCGCGAACGGCCTGCGCCACGAGGGCGTCTGCTCCTTCAAGCCCGAGAGCGTCCTCGGCCTCGTGCGTGCCGTCATCGCGCGCCGGAGCGGGAAGATCACCGATGCGGCCATCCCCGCGATGACCGGCTTCGTCCTCGAACCCGACGGCAAGCCCGTCGTCACGTATCTCGGTCACGCCCGCCGCCCCTAGGCGCCCGCCCGCCTACGCGAGCCAGAGCGAGCCGCGCCGATGGCGCGCCGGAGGTATGTCCACGGCGTCCGCGGCATCGAGCGCGAGTTCGTCGGTGGTGGAGTTCAGCAGCCGCAGCAGAGTGCCTACTTGGGTGCGGAGTCGCTGTCGCGCCCGGCGTTCCTCCAGTGCGGACCACACGGCGACGGAGCGGTCCTGCTGGTACCGAGGGAAGGAGTAGACGTCCACCGTGCGGCGGACCGGGCGAGGTCGAGGCCTTCTGGACTCTCGTGCCGCGTCGGTGAGGCTCTGTGCGCTGTACCGGAGGTCATGGAGGACCACGGAACGCCAGGGCCTTCTCGATGAGGGGCCGGGTGTCCTCCGGCCGCGTGCAGGGGGCGGATGGTGGGCGGTGCGTGACACGGGACTCCGTTCGCGGCAACCGCCAGGTATCTCCTGGCGGGCTACCTGAAGCCCGTCGCCCCTGTCGAACGTGTGTTTCCCATGGGTGTCACCTTATCCGTGTCCCACCGGCGTCGCCGTCTTCTTGCGGGCGCGGTAGGCGGCGGCCTTGATCTTGTTGCCGCAGGACTCCATGCCACACCACTGGCGCCGCATGCCCCGGGAGCGGTCGATGTAGACCCGGGTGCACTCGGGGTTGCCGCACTCCTTGATCAGGGGGACGTCCGGGCCGCTGAGCAGTTCGACCGCCTGTCGGGCGACGGTGGCCAGGGCCTGGTCGGGCGTCGCCTCGGTGAGGCGTCCGGCCGGGGTGAGCTGAGGCGTCACGGGGGTCTTGCGGGCGGCGGCGTTGACCACGTCGAGCGCGTCCGGGTCGAACTCCTCGCCGAGGCGTCGGTCGGTGACGAGCCGGTAGACGGCCTCGCGCACGCTGATCGCCTCGCGGACGTCGTCCTCCCCGCCCGGCGTGATCGTGTCCACGAGTCCGGACTCCAGGTACCAGGCGTTCAGCCGTTCCGGTGTCACGAACATCTCGAACCGGGTCGAGCGCCGGGCACGAAGAGTGGCCGCGAAGTCGAGGGCGGGATGCCCGCAGACGAAAACATGGTCAAGATTCACATCACCATCCTGACAGGTGACTGCCGGGGAACGCAAGGCTCGTCACCGTTCCAGGGAGTGCCGACGGCCGCGAGCGCCTCGCCGTCACAGGCGGAGTTCGCGGCCCTGCCGGCGTCGGCGCAGCCAGCGGTCGTGGCTGGCGACCACGATCGCACCCGGACCGGCACCCAGGGCCGCTTCCAGTTCGTCGCACAGGCGCGGTGAGAGGTGGTTGGTGGGTTCGTCGAGCAACAGCAGCTGCGGCGGACGGGCCACCAGGAGCGCCAGTGCGAGCCGGCGGCGCTGCCCCACGGACAGCTGTCCGACCGGTTTGTCCAGGTCCGCCTCGTGCATCAGACCGAGCGAGCCCAGCGGCACCTTCTCCGCCCGCTCCGGGTCCAGTGACAACGCGTAGGTGTCGCGGACCGTGCGGTCGGGCCGCTCGAAGGCGGTGTCCTGGGTGAGCAGCCCCACCGTCAGACCGGGCTGCCTGTGCACCTCGCCCTCGGCCGGGAGGTGTCCGGCGAGCACGGCGAGCAGCGTGGACTTGCCCGCCCCGTTGCCGCCCGTGACCAGCAGCCGGTCGGTCGCCGACACCTCCAGAGCGTCCAGCTCCAGCCGGCCGGGCACCCGTACGCCGCCCAGGGACACCAGGGGCCCCGGGCTCTCCGTCGCCCGTGCGGCGAGGTCCCCGGCGGCGAACCGGAGCGGCCGGGGCGGTTCGGCGACCTGGGTGCGCTCCAGGTCCTCCAGCCGCCGGGTGGCGTTGCGGACCCGGCGGGAGATCTGGCTCTGCACCCGGCCCGCCCGGTGGCCGTAGCCCATCTTCTCGTTGTCGCGCGGCCCCGGTCCGGGGCGACCCGGCGCGCGGTGACCCCCGCGGAGTGGCGCAGCTCCTCCAGTTCCTCCTGCTCCTCGGCGTACCGCCGCTCCCAGCGCTCCCGTTCGGCGCGCTTCTCCGCGAGGTAGGCGGTGTAGTCGCCGCCGTGGCGGACCGGGCCGTCCACCGCCGGGTCGAGGTCGATCAGGTCGGTGCAGACGGCGTCGAGGAAGGCCCGGTCGTGGCCGGCGAGCACCACGGTCCCCGGCAGGGCGCGGAGCTGCTCCTCCAGGAAGGCGGCCGCGCCGTCGTCGAGGTGGTTGGTGGGCTCGTCCAGCAGCAGCGCCGGTGGCCGTCGGACGAGCAGCGCGGCCAGGGCCAGCCGGCCGCGCTGCCCGCCGGAGAGCGAACCGAGTGTGCGGTCGTGTCCGAAACCGCCGAGGCCCAGGCCCTCCAGCACCAGGACGGCACGGCGGTCGGCGTCCCAGGACTCGCGGTCCTGGGCGCGCTCCAGGCGCCTGCCGTAGGCGTCGAGGAGTTCCGGGTGGCCGGGGGCGTCCTCGGGGACACGGGCCAGTTCCGCGCCGAGCCGTTCCAGTTCGGCGAGGTCCGCCCGGGCCTCGTGCAGCGCGTCGTCCAGCACGGTGGCGATGGTCGCGTCCGCGTCGTACGGCAACTCCTGGTGCAGGAAGCCGAGTTCGGCGGGGCGCGTGACGTGTCCCGCGTCGGGTTCGTCCACGCCGGCGAGCACCCGCAGCAGGGTGGACTTGCCGACGCCGTTCTCCCCGATAAGGCCGATGCGGTGGCCGGGGGAGGCGGTCAGGGAGATGCCGTCGAGGACGCGGCGGCCGCCGAGGTCGCGGACGAGGTCGTGGGCGAGCAGAGCGGGCTGGGGCACAGCTGTCCCTCACATGTGTGTGATCGGTGATCGGCCCGCCGGGAACACGGCCGCGGACACGGGCCACTGCACATGCCGGCGGCTCACACCCCGAGGGCTCCCGTCTCCGTGAGTGTTCCGTCGGCCAGCCGCAGGCGGCGGCTCACCCCGATCTCGGCGAGGAACCGCTCGTCGTGGCTGACCACCATGAAGGCGCCCTGGTAGGAGTTGAGCGCATCCTCCAGCCGGCCCACGCCGACCAGGTCGAGGTTGTTGGTCGGCTCGTCCAGCAGGAGCAGGTGGGGGGCGGGTTCGGCGCACAGGACGCAGGCCAGGGTGGCGCGCAGCCGTTCACCGCCGGAGAGGACGCCGGCCGGCAGGTGCGCCCGCGGGCCACGGAAGAGGAAGCGGGCGAGCAGGTTCATGCGCTCCGCCTCGGGCCGTTCGGGGGCGAAGGCGGCGAAGTTCTCCGCCACGGTCCGATCCAGGTCCAGCAGGTCCAGGCGCTGCGAGAGATAGGCGATCCGGCCGTCGTTGCGTTTGATCTCCCCGCCGTCGGGGGCGAGTTCGCCGGTGACCAGACGCATCAGGGTGGTCTTTCCGGCGCCGTTGGGCCCGGTCAGGGCGATGCGCTCGGGGCCCCGGACACTGAAGTCCACGCCGCCTTCGGCGAACACGGGCCGGTCTCCGAGGCGGACCTGCATGCCCTCGCCGAGGAAGAGGGTGCGTCCGGCGGGCACCTGGGTGTCGGGCAGGTCCACGGTGAGGCGCTGCTCGTCGCGCAGGGCGCGTCCGGCCTCGTCCAGGCGGGCCTTGGCCTCGCCGACCCGGGAGGCGTGCATCTGGCCGGCCCGGCCCGCGGACTCCTGGGCGCCGCGCTTCATGGTGCCGGCGAAGATCCTGGGCAGGCCGGCGTTCTTGAGGTTCTTGGCGGCATTGCTCGCCCGGCGCTCGGCGCGCTCGCGGGCCTGCTGCAACTCGCGCTTCTCCCGCTTCAGTTCCTGTTCGGCGTTGCGGACGTTCTTCTCGGCGACCTCCTGCTCCGCGCGCACGGCCTCCTCGTACGCGGTGAAGGTGCCGCCGTACAGGCGCAGTTCGTCGCGGCCGAGTTCGGCGATGCGTTCCATGCGGTCGAGCAGCGCGCGGTCGTGGCTGACCAGCAGCAGACAGCCGTTGAAGTCGGACAGCACGTCGTAGAGCTTGTGGCGGGCGTCGAGGTCGAGGTTGTTGGTCGGCTCGTCCAGCAGCAGGACGTCGGGGCGCCTGAGGAGTTGGGCGGCGAGGCCGAGCGAGACGACCTGGCCGCCGCTGAGTGTGTCCAGGCGGCGGTCCAGGGCGAGGCCGGCCAGGCCCAGGCGGTCGAGCTGGGCGCGGGTGCGCTCCTCGATGTCCCAGTCGTCGCCGATGACGGTGAAGTGCTCCTCGGAGACGTCCCCGGACTCCACGGCGTCCAGGGCGCGGACCACCGCGGCGATGCCGAGGACTTCGGCGACCGTGAGGTCACCGGTCAGGGGCAGGTTCTGCGGGAGGTGGCCGAGAGTACCGCCGACGGTCACCGAGCCGGTGGCGGGCTTGAGTTCACCGGCGATCAGTTTGAGCAGGGTGCTCTTGCCGGAGCCGTTGGGGGCGACCAGACCGGTGCGGCCGCCGGCCACGGAGAACGACAGGTCGTGGAAGACAGGGGTGTCGTCCGGCCAGGCGAAGGAGAGGTTCGAGCAGACGATGGCGGCGTCGGACATGGAGATGACCTCGAGAAGGCGGTGGGCGGACAGCGTCCCGCCCTGGACTGACATGGGCAAAGGGGTACGACGAACCGGCCACATCGGCGGCGCTCCTCGGCGCGTCCGGTGGCCGTCAGATCCGGATCTCACCCGGAGATGTCGTCGTCACCCACCACGTCTGTGTCTCCTCGATACACGAACAACGTCGCCGACATCCTAACAACCACCCCGCTTGCCACGTGTGGCCACGTGTGACGGACGGTCGACCGCGACGATCCGACTTGCCCACCAGGAAAGTCAAAGGTAACTTTCCTCCTGGGAAAGTCGAACGCGGACGGGAGAGCGAGAGTCATGAGTACGCCGGTCGACGCCGAACAGGCATGGAAAGATCTCCAGCGCATCCGCGTGCCCCAGGAGCGGGTCTACGACGAGTTCGAGCGCACCGCGTCCGGCGGACGCGGCACGGCCTACGGCACGGCCGCGCTCATGTGGGTGTTCCTGACCGGCGTGGGCATGGACCCGCCCTGGTGGGGCGTCGGGCTGTTCATGACCGTCTACGTCGGCCTGTTGGGCGCGCTGTGCGTGAGGAACGGCCGCAGGACCCGGATGCAACTGCACCGCTCCCGCTGCACCGGGCGTATGTGGGCCGCGTTCGGTGCGGTGGCGGTCCTGGTCGGCGGGACGATCGTGCTGGCCGACCACCTGACCGAGTCACTGGCGCCGGTCTGCGCCGGCCCGGTCCAGGCCACGGCCGCGGTGGCCGTGTACCTGCTCTCCCTCGGTCCGGCCAACCGCTGGGCGGCGGACTCGGTGCGTAGCGGCGGCGAACCGGCGGTCGACGAGGCGACGGGTCGATGAGCACCCCCGCCGGGTTCGACGAGCTGATCCATCCCGCCACCCGGCTGTCGGTGGTCGCGCTGCTCGCCGCGACGGAGTGGGCGGACTTCGCGTTCGTCCGGGACAGCCTCTCGCTCAGCGACTCCGCGCTCTCCAAGCAGCTGCACACCCTGGAGGAGGCCGGATACCTGGAGCTCCACAAGGAGGGCGGCGGCCGCACCCGCCGCACCAGGGTGCGGCTGACGGACCGCGGCCGCACCGCCTTCGAGGGGCACGTCGCGGCGCTCCGGGCGATCGTGGAGGGCGCCGGCCGCCCGGCGGACGACACACCGTCGGAACGGCGACACCACTCGGGGGCAGGCCGATGACACCGAGGGACACCCTGCCGGTCGTCCGCGCGCGCGACGTGACGATGACGTACGGCGACATCGACGTCCTGCACGGCGTCGACCTGGACATCCACCACGGCGAGGTCTTCGCGCTGCTCGGCCCCAACGGTGCCGGGAAGACCACCACCGTCGAGATCCTGGAGGGCTTCCGGCGGCGCTCCGCCGGCGAGGTGAGCGTCCTCGGCACGGACCCGGAGCGCGGCGACGACGCCTGGCGGGGCCGGATCGGACTGGTCCTGCAGTCCTGGCGCGACCACCGCCGCTGGCAGGTCGGCGAACTGCTGACCCACTTCGCGACGTACTACGTCGACCCGCGCGACCCGGCCGGACTGCTGGATCTGGTCGGCCTCACCGACCAGGCCGCCCAGCGGGTGGACCGGCTCTCCGGCGGTCAGCGTCGACGGCTGGACGTCGCGCTCGGCATCGTCGGCCGCCCCGAACTCCTCTTCCTGGACGAGCCGACCACCGGCTTCGACCCGGAGGCCCGGCACGACTTCCACGTCCTGGTCGAACGACTGGCCCGCGACGAGGGCGTCACCGTCCTGCTCACCACCCACGACCTGGTGGAGGCCGAGCGGCTCGCCGACCGGATCGCCATGCTGGTCGGCGGCCGGATCCGGGCCTGCGGCACACCCGCGGAACTGGCCCGGCGGGCCGCCGCCCGGGCCGAGGTCCGCTGGACCGCCGACGACGGGACGCCCCGGCGCGAACGGACCGAGGACCCCTCCCGGCTGGTCTGGGAACTCCACCGGCTCGCGGACTCCCCGATCCCCGACCTGGAGGTGCGCCGCCCGACGCTGGAGGACACCTACCTGCACATGGTGAACCAGGAGGCCGCCGGAGCCGACGGGGCCGCGCACGAGGAGGTGCCGGCCGCATGAGGGGGACACCCATGACGAACACCTGGCGGGCCGGGCTCCAGCGCGGCGGCATCGAACTGCGGCACCTGCTGCGCAACGGCAAGGAGATGTCCGGCCATCTGACCAACGTGGTCGTCGTGCTGGTCGTCGTCGCCTACGTCGGCGACGACGTGCCCGGCACCCGGACCCCGATGGCCCACCTGATGATCGCGGGCTTCGCCGCCTACCTGCTGTTCCAGGTCGGGCTGATCAACCTCCCGCAGATCCTCGTCACCGAGCGGGAGGAGGGCACCCTGCTGCGGCTGCGCGCCACACCCGGCGGGATACCGGCCTACCTCGTCGCCAAGTGCCTGCTGGTGGTCGCCATGGCGTTCGGCACCCTGGCCCTGCTCCTGGCGGCCGCGGCGCTGCTGGTGGACGGGCCCCTGCCGCACGGTCCGGGCGGCTGGCTGACACTGCTGTGGGTCACCACGCTCGGGCTGCTCGCCGTCGTACCGCTCGGCGCGGCCGTGGGCGCCGTGCTGCCCAATCCCCGCGAGGCGCTGGCGTTGATCATGCTGCCGGTGATGGGGCTGCTGTTCATCTCCGGGACGGTGTTCCCGTTCACCTCGCTGCCCGTGCCGGTCCAGCAGGTGGCCGCGGTCTTCCCGCTCAAGTGGATGGCGCAGGGTCTGCGTTCGGCGCTGCTCCCGGACGCGGCACGGACCGCCGAGGCGGCCGGCGCCTGGGAACTGCCCCTGGTGGCCCTGGTCCTGACGGCCTGGGCGGTCCTCGGCTTCCTCCTCGCGGTGCCCCTGCTCCGTCGATCCGCCCGCCGCGAGTCCGGCTCCCGCCTGGCCGCACGCCACCGCAAGGCGGAACAGAGCGGCGCGCTGCCCGGGTGACGGGTCCGGCGGACCTGGCCGCCGACAGCGGGAGGGGACGCGACCGGGGGCCTGTCCGGCAGGTCTTGCCGGACAGGCCCCCGGTCCCACCAAGGGCTCAGCGCTTGAGCGTGAAGGTGAAGTCGCCGGAGAGTCTGCCGGTCAGCCGGACCGCCGAAACGAGCTTCCCCTCCCTGATCAACCGGTCGACGGCGGCCCGTGACAGACCGCACCCCTCCGCGACCACGCGCACCGGCCGGACCGGAATCCGCGCCGCGAAGCGGACCCGGACGTCGATCACCTCGCGGTCGAGATGGCCCGTTCCGCCGGTGTCGAGGCGCCAGGCGCCGTCCCAGTCGAGGGCGATGCGATTACGACGCCGTACCACCGGATCCTGGAGCAGTTCCGCCGCCAGGCCGGGGTCGTTGGCGTGCAGCCGATCCAGCAGCCCGGGTCGTACGGACCGCACGTTCATCCGCTCCAGGACCGTGAGCTTCGTTGTCGTCCCGCAGCCGGTGCAGAGCGCGAGGAGCCAGACGTCGAGGAGCTTGTGGTTCGCGTTGACACGGAATTTTCCGTCGGTCCGGAAGCGCCCGGACGCGCACGCGTGGCAACGCCGGAGAACGAGCGGCAGGCAGGTGGGCATGACCACCCAGTTTTCGAGCACAGAAGTACACCGGTTTCAGTGAGAAGTCCGCAGCAAAAAGCAGCGCGGCGCACACGTGCGACGCGCGACGAGTCAGCTCTCGGGAGGTCTCACACGGTGTACAACGGCACGTCCTTTCCTGGACGACTCGGTTCGGCCACACGGTAAGGGCGGCCGGCGGCGCTGTTCCACTCGTTTTCGAGCGCCTCGTGGGAAGCCGCGCGTACGGGATGTCGAGACCGGCGGGGCGGCTCCGTCCCAGGGGCAGACGCGGCCGGCGTGGCCGCACCGTCACGTACCGGAAGGACAGCCGCCATGGCCATCGCCGAGGACCTCGACCGCGCCACCGACTCGCAGTGGGACTGGGTCGCCGAGCACACCCGCACGTACCTGGCCTCGGGCGGCACCGAAGGTCATGAGAACAACGGCGTACACACCCTCGTGCTCGCCACGACCGGACGCCGGACCGGCACACCGCGCCGCACCTGCCTGATCTACGGCACCTCGGGCGCCGAGTACGTCGTGGTCGCCTCCAAGGGCGGTGCCGACAAGGACCCGGCGTGGTTCATGAACCTTGAGGCCGACCCCGATGTCGGGGTGCAGGTCGGCACCCGCCGGTTCACCGCCCGCGCCCGCGTCGCCACCCCGGCCGAACGCGCGTCCCTGTGGGCTCGGATGGTGGGCATCTTCCCGCTCTACGACGACTACGCGCGCCAGACCGACCGCGAGATCCCGGTCGTCCTGCTCACCCCGCTGGACGGCCCCCACTGAGCGGGTCCGCCGCGGATCGGCGGCTGCCCCACGACCGACGCCGTCGAGCGAGGAGATCCGCGGCACGCAGCGCACGCCCCGAGCCGGCGGCGGCCGTCGTGGCCGTCGGCTCGGGGCGGCGGTCGGGGAGCGCGAATCTCACGCCCGCCGTGGTGAAGGGCGAGTGGGGGAAGCAGGCCATATCTGTTTGCTTGCGCCAGTAAGCATGTCTACACTCGCGCCATGCGCGAAGACGACACCGTCCGCCTCACCGCCGACGAGCAGCACCTGATCCGGGCGCTGCGACCGGCCATGGCGGCCCTGATGCGGGACTTCGACGACGACCTGCAGAGGGCTCTACGGCTGAGCCACGCCGAGTACATCGCGCTGATGTTCCTGTCCGAGGCACCCGAGCGCACCATGCGGCTGAGCGATCTGGCCGAGCTGTGCCAGCAGTCCGCGTCGGCGATAGGGCGCACGGTCAAGCGCCTGGAGTCCGAGGCGCTGGTCAGGCGCGAGCAGTCCGTCCTGGACGCCCGCTCCGTCAACGCCGTACTGACCGACGCCGGTCTCGCCCGCCTGGAGCAGGCGGCACCGGTCCACATCGCCAGCGTCCGCCGCCACTTCTTCGACCAGCTCGACGGGATCGACCTCGGCAGACTCGCCCTCGCCTTCCAGCGCATCGCGCAGAACGACTGAGCCGCACGGTTCTTCGCGCCGTACGACGCCACCGGGTGTCACTGCTCGACGGTCTTCGCCGCGAGGCCGGTGAGCAGGGAGGCGTCGGCGTAGGCCCCGTTCCACACGGCGGTGAGGCGTTCGATCCTGCCCCAGGGGTCGAGTTCGAGGGCGGTGATGCCGCGCGGGACCGGACCGTCGGCGGCGGTCCATTCGTAGCCTCCGCCCGTGTCGTTACCCAGGACGTGCCGCACGCCGGTGCCGGCGCCGACGTAGGGCAGCAGGGCGGCGGCCTTGGTCAGGAAGGTCTGGATGCTGGAGCGGCTGGTGATCTGGAGGTGTGCCGGTACGTCCTCGTAGACGGCGTCCGTGGCGAAGAACCGCATGGCGGCGGGTATGTCGCCGCTGCGCAGGGCGTTCGCGAGCCCGGTGGCGACGCGCCGCATCAGGGGTGAGGCCGTCTCCCCGACGGTGGACTGCCGGAAGTCGGAGGGCCATTGGGCGGGGGGTTCCTCCTCCTTCCGCCAGCCGGCCACGCCGAACTGACGGGCGTCCCAGTAGTCGACCCAGCGCTCGATCCTGCCGTCGGGGCCGAAGTCGACCGCGCCGAAGTTGCGGACCTGGCCGGGGCCGAACATGCCCGGCGTGTCGGTGAAGACGAGGATCGCGCTGGTGGTGTCCCCGAGCAGCCGGGTGGGGTAGGACCTGCTGTCCTTCGGCCAGGTCGGGTACCACCCGGCCAGCGCGTCGCGCATGTCCTTCCAGGCGTACCAGTGCCAGCCGAGGATCGCGTCGATGTAGGTGAACCGCGTGCGGGAGAAGTACGACATCTGCCAGTCGAGGTTCTTGTCGCTCTTGGCCTGGTAGTAGCCGCGGATGTGCGCGGCCAGGGCCCGGGTGGCGTGGGAGGTGTCGGGCAGTACGTCGACGCCCTCGACGTACTGGGAGCCGCCGCGTCCTCGTGGTGCCGCCCACGCCTCGACGGGGGAGAGGAGTGAGGTCGCGGTGAGAGCGGTGGCGCCGACGGCGGCACCGCGCAGGAGATGGCGTCGTGTGGTTCCGCGACCGGCTCCGGCGTTGTCCTTCATGAGAGCTCGATTCCGTGGGTGGGGAGGGGCCGGCGCGGGAGGGGTGGGAACGTGCGCCGGTGGCTTGTTCACCGGGAGGCCCGGTGGGAGGTGACCTCGCCGTGGCCCTGCCAGGGGCGGACCAGCGTGAGCAGGGCGAGCGCGCAGAGGACCAGGGCGCCGAGCATGATCAGGCCCATGGGGAGCGAACTGGCCTGCCCGAAGAGCCCGACCAGTGAGGAGGCGAGCGCGCCGCACAGGAACTGGAGGCCGCCCAGGAGCGCGGAGGCCGCTCCGGGCGCCGTGCGGCCGAGGTGCTGTCCGAGGGTGATGGCGGCCGGGACGGTGGTGCCGAACGCGGCCACGGTCACGAACTGGGTGATCCAGGCCGCCGTGAGACTCTCGCCCACGGTGGCCGTGAGCAGCACCTGGGCGAGCGCACCCCCCGTGGCCAGGGCGACGGAGCAGGTCAGCAGGGTGTTCATCCGCACGCGGTGGGCCAGCCGGGAGAAGACGGTACCGGCGGCGAGCTGGCCGGCGGAGTTGACGGCGAAGACCACCGCGTACATGCCGGCGGACAGGCCGTGGATGCGTTCGAAGACGAAGCTGGAGCCGCTGATGTAGGCGAAGAGCGCCGCCGAGCTGAGGCCCAGCACCAGCGTGTGCCCCAGGAAGGCCCGGTGGCGCACCAGGTGGCCCATCGCGCGGAACGTGCCGGGCAGACCGCCGCGGTGTCGCCGCCGCGGCGGAAGCGACTCCGGCACGCCGACGATCACGCCGACGGCCAGCAGCACACCGATCACGCAGAGCGCCAGGAACACGGCCCGCCACGACGAGACCGCCATGATCCCGCCGCCGATGACCGGTGCCACGACGGGAGCCACGCACAGGATCTGGCCGAGCAGGGCGATGTACCGGGCCACGTCATGGCCGTGGAAGCGGTCGAGGATCACCGCCCGGGCGAGCACCATGCCGGCGGCGCCGGCCACACCCTGGACGAAGCGCGCGGCCACGAGTGCCTCGACGCCGGGAGCCAGCGCGCAGGCCAGCGCGGCGAGGGCGAATCCGAGACAGCCGGCGACCAACGGCCGGCGGCGGCCGAGACCGTCGCTGAGCGGGCCGATGACGAGCTGCCCGACCACCACTCCGGCCAGGAACGCCGTCAGGGTGAGCTGGACGGCCGAGCCGCCCGTGTGCAGTGAGGCGCCCATCGCGGGGAAGCCCGGCACGTACATGTCGATGGCCAGCGGGCCGGCCGCGGTCAGCAGGCCCAGGACGAGCAGCAGGCCTGCCCTGGACCCGCCAGGGCCCGGCGGTGCGGAGGGTCTTGCGTGCTCCGCGGCCCGTGGGTCCGCGGTGAGGGGACCGGGCTGGTCGCTGTGCTTCATGCCTCCCGTTCTACGATTGATTACTCGCGCACGCAAGTTAAAAGTTACGTACGCAAGCAAATTTTTGCCTTCCGGGACCGGTCCCGAGCAGCGGTGCCACACTGCGTACGTCCTTGGTGACGCGCTGCCGATGGGGTGGAGGAAGACCGTGGTGGTCACGTCGGAACCGGTCGACGAACGGCTCGGCCGTCTGCTCAGCACCCACCCGGTGGCCGGCGGGCGGTACTGGAACACCGGGCTCAAGGCGCTGGCGTTCGGCCTCGGCGGCGTCCTCCTCATGGCCGTCCTGATCGCCCGCCCGGACTTCGTCGTGGGGAAGCTGCTCGGCATCGCGGTGATCCCCACGATCGCCGGACTGCCCATCGCCGCGCTCCAGTTGACCCGCGCCCTGCGGGGCGGCCGGGGCGAGACCTACGAGCTGTACGAGAACGGCCTCGCGCACCGCAGGCCGGGCAGGGTCCGAAGCTGGACCTGGGAGCAGGTGGCCGTGGTGCGCGCCGCCCCGGACGCCGCGGGCGAGGCGCCCGCCGAGATCCCGTACGTGCGCCTGTCCCGGAGCCTGGGCCGGAACTTCCGTTGTGCGGTGCGGTTCACCGACGGATCCCGGATCAGGATCGACGGGTACACCGCCGATGGACCCGTCATCGCCCGGACGCTGCTCGCCCGGCGCCCCGACGCGGTCCCCGTGAAGAGCGCGCGCAAGGGCCCGTTGATCTGGCTCGGGACGCTGCCGCTGGTCGGCGCGGCCTTCGCCGTACCCCTCGTGGTCATGTTCCGGCACCTGAACTCCACCGGCGCCGACGACACCGGCGACGGCGTGATCGTCGCGATGGCACTCGGGATGATCGTCTGCGCCGTCGGGGTGGCCCTGGCCTTCGGGGGCTTCGTCGCGGCGCTCCTGTCCCTGAGCCGGACCCGTCAGGGCGACGCCGGCCCTCGGCAGGACGGCGGGCAGGACCCGGTCTGGCGATCCTCTGGGGGCCGCGCCCGGCCCTCAGGCCGCGCCCGGTCCTCGTCCGTCCGGTCGGTCCTCGTCGGTTCGGTCACTCCGACCGGCCCACGAGTACAGGTGCTCGGGCCGGCCCGCGGCGCCGTAGCGCAACTCGACGCGCAGGGTGCCGTCCGCGGCCATGGAGGCCAGGTAGCGCTGGGCCGTCGCGCGGGAGATGCCCAGGTGCTCGGCGACCTGACTGGCGGTGAGCGGGCCGTTCATCGAGCGGACCGTGTCGGCCACGAGCTTGCCGGTGGGGGTGGTGCGCGGGTGGCGGACCCGGCCGGTGCGGTCGGCGCCGTGCAGGGCGCGCAGCGCCCGGTCCACCTGGTCCTGGGCCAGGGGCCGGTCGGCGGCCAGCTGGGTGCGGTAGCGGGCGTAGGCCCTCAGACGGTCCCTGAGGTCGCGGTCGTCGAACGGCTTGATCAGGTAGCCGATGGCGCCACCGCTCAGCGTCGCCCGCACCTGGGCGGCCTCCGCGCCCGCCGTCACCATCAGCACGTCACCGGTCAGTTCCGGCAGTACCTCCGACCCCAGGCGGTCGGGCAGATACAGGTCGAGCAGGGTCAGGTCCGGGCGCAGCGCGCGGCACAGCTCCACGGCCTGGAGGGCGGAGTGCGCGGTGCCCACGACGGTGAACCCGTCGGTCGCCGTGACGAAGCGGGCGTGCATCTCGGCGACGCGGTAGTCGTCGTCCACGACCAGGACCCTGATCACTGTTCGCCTCCGTGGGTTCCGGCCCGCTCCGTCCCGGCGGGCGGCCGGCGCTCCAGTACGCCGGGTATGCGGGCCAGGAAGACGGCGCCGTGCTCGTCTCCACCGGCCTGGCCCAGGCGCAGTTCGCCGCCGTGCTTGGCCACCAGCTGGCGGGCGAGGGCGAGCCCGATGCCGTGGCCGGCGCCTTCCTCGGGATGCCGGGTGGTGAACCCGAGGTGGAAGAGCCGCTCGGCGTCCTCGGCCCGGACCCCGTCGCCGCTGTCGGCCACCGCCACGTGCAGCGTATCCCCCTCGGCCAGCACACCGAGCTCCGCCCAGGCCGGTTGCCGACGGCCGCCCCGCGCCGCCCGGACGGCGTTGTCGATCAGGTTGCCGATCACGCTGACCACGTCCAGCGGTTCGGTGAGCCGGACCGGCAGGTAGGAGTCCTCGTCCAGGCGCAGTCGTACGCCGTGCTCGGAGGAGGTCGCCGTCTTGGCCGCCAGCAGCCCGCGCAGGTAGGGGTCGGCGATCCGGGCGCCGTCGCGGCCCTCGGTGGCCAGCGGGGCGGCGGCGAGTTCGCGCAGATAGGCCTGTGCCTCCGTGATGTCTCCGGCGCCGAGCATGCCGGCGAGCGTGTGCAGCCGGTTGGTGTACTCGTGCGCCTGGGCGCGCAGGGCGTCCGACAACGCGCGCAGCGCCGACCGCTCCCGCTCCAGCTCGTCGACCTCGGTACGGTCCCGCAGGGTCAGCACATGACCGAGGTCCTCCTGCTCGCGCCGCACCGACTGCGCGGTCAGCACCAGCAGCCGGGGCCCGACCACCGCCACGCTCTGGCGCAGCTCCTGACGCCCCGCCAGGGCGCGGTGCACCGCCGCCGGCAGCTCCGCCCGGTCGAGCGGGGTACCGGGCGCCACCGGGCCGCCGAGCAGCCGGGCCGCCTCCTCGTTGCACGCCGTGACCCGGTTCGCGGGATCGACGGCGACCACCCCGTCGCCCACCCCGTGCAGGACGGCCTGCTGCTCCCGCACCAGCTCGGTCAGCTCCGCCGGTTCCAGGCCGAGGGTCTGCCGTTTGAGCCGCCGGGCCAGCAGGACCGCCGCGGCCACGCCGATCAGCAGCGCCCCCGCCGACAGCGCGCCCTGCTCCCGCACGAGCGGAACGGCCGCCCGCAACGCCGTGCTGACCCGCACGCCCGTACTGACCTCGCCGACGACCGAGCCGTCCACGCTCCGCAGGGGGACCTTGGCCCGCGCGGAGTCGCCGAGCGTGCCGCGCTGGATGGACACCGACTCGTGGCCGTCCAGCGCGGTGGGCGGCGTACTGACCTTCTTGCCGACCTCGGCGGAGTCCGGATGCGACCAGCGGATCCCCTTCCGGTCGGTCACCACGACGAAGAGCATGCCGGTGCGCCGCCGCACCGCCTGCGCCGTGCGCTGCACCTCGCCGCCCGGATCCGACCCGGCGGAGACCCGCCGCGCCAGGACCGGGTTCTGGGCGACGGTCCTGGCCACCGCGAGCGCGCGCTGCTCGTACTGCCGCTCGGCGGACTGCCGCAGCAGATGTGCCGTCACCGCGAATCCGGCGCCCAGGACGACGACGAGGACGACGACCTGGGCGAGCAGCGCCTGCGTGGCGATCCGGGAACGGGACATGGCAGTAGCGTATAAGCACGCACACCGAAATCGGGCCGTGCGCAAAACGAGCAGAATGCGCGGAAAGATTTCCGGCTCCATCAATTAACGCAACCGTTACGCCTCTGGTGGCGCGGGTTCCTTTCTGCGTACGGTGCCCGGCAGAATTCCCGGGGCATTCGGCGGAACGCGTTCGCGAAAAGGTCCCGGGTCCCCGTCCCGGAAACTAGGGAAAGCTGAATGCGCATGATGGCAGCGTTGGCATCACAGTCCGCGAAGGCGGCCTCCACGGGCGTGCCCTGGTCCGGCCACGACACCTGGCTGCTGGCCCTGGTGGGCCTCTCCATCGTGGTGGTCGTCCTCCTCGTCAGCTGGGCGAGAGTCCACGCTTTCCTGGCCCTGATGCTCGGCGCCTTCACGGTTTCCCTGCTGTCGGGAGCGGGCCTGGACAAAGCGGCGGACTCCTTCACCACCGGTCTCGGCAACACCACCGGAAAGGTCGGAATCCTCATCGTCCTCGGCGCGGTTCTCGGCCGCCTGATGGCGGACTCCGGGGGCATCGACCAGATCGTGACGACACTGACCCGCCTCACCGGGCCGAAACACCTGCCGTGGGCCGTCACCGCCGTCGCGTGCGTCGTCGGCCTGCCGATGTTCTTCGAGGTCGGCTTCGTCATGCTGGTCCCGCTCGTCCTGCAACTCGCCCGGCGCACCGAGCAGCCGGTGCTGCGGGTGGGGATCCCCGCCATGGCCGGCCTCGCCACCGTGCACGCCCTGATACCGCCGCACCCCGGTGTCCTGGTCGCCGTCACCGCCGTACACGCCGACATCGGCCTCACCCTCGCCTACGGCCTGCTCGTCGCCGTCCCCTGTGCCGTCGTGGTCGGGCCCCTGTTCACGGCGTACGTCTGGCCGCGGGTCACCGCGAGTCCTCCCGAGGCGGCGCTGGAGGCGTTCACCACCACGGTGTCCCGGACCGCCGGCGGCGCGCTGACGGCAGGCGTGGCAGGGTCCGGCCCGGCGGGCGCGATGCCGGGGCCGGGGGCCCGTGTGCCGGCGGGCGCCGTGGCCGCCGCGGGCACGGCCGTGGCCGAGCCCCCGCGAGCGGTTCGCGAGACCGGCGACGGCGGGGCGGGACTGCCCGGGGACAACCGCCGTATGCCGCGCTTCTCGGTGACGCTCGCGACGATCCTGCTGCCGCTCGCGCTGATGATGCTCAAGGCGTCCTGCGACACCTTCCACTGGGCCGGCGGCGGGCTGCTCAGCGCGATCGAGTTCCTCGGCACCCCGGTCGTCGCCCTGCTGGTCGCCGTACTGGTGGCCCTGTTCACCTTCGGCTGGTCGGTGGGCGCCTCGCGCCGGCAGGTCCACGAGACGCTGTCGCGTTCGTTCACGCCGATCGCCGGCGTCCTGGTCATCGTCGGAGCGGGCGGCGGCTACTCCCAGGCGCTGCATGACTCCGGCGTCAACGACGCGATCGGCCGGGCCGCCACCCATCTGCACATCCCGCTGATCCTGCTGGCCTGGCTGGTCGCCGCGCTCATGCGCACCGCGACGGGTTCCGGCACGGTGGCCACCGTCGCCGCGGCCGGCATCATCGGTCCGCTGGCGCACGGTCTGGACTCCACCCACGCGGCTCTGCTGGCCCTCGCGCTCGGCTCGGGCGCGGCCTTCCTGGGGCATGTCAACGACGCCTCGTTCTGGATGTTCAAGGAGTACTTCGGGCTCACCGTGAGCGGCACCCTGCGCACCTGGACCGTCTCCCACACGCTGCTGTCCCTGACGTCCCTCGGCGCCATCCTCGCGCTTACGGCCGTGGTGTCCTGACCGACGGATGGCGCGGCGCGAGTCGGCTCAGGGTCGCCCGGGTCAGCGCGAGTCGGCTCAGGGGCGCCGGTGGCCGCCGGTGGACTCCCGGACCACCACCGAGAACCGGCCGACGAACTCCTCCGGCTCCCTCGGGAGGTCCGGCTGTTCGATCCGGCGGGCCAGGAGGGTGACCGCGCGCTCGGCCATCGTGTCGTGGTCCGGATCGACGGTGGACAGCGCGGGGACGAGGAACTCGCTCTCCTCGATGTTGTCGAAGCCGATCACCTTGACCTGCTCCGGCACGCGCACCCCGGTGTCGGCCAGGCCGCGCAGCACGCCCATGGCCACGGTGTCCGTCACGCAGAACACGCCGTCGAAGTCGAGTCCGCTCTCGACCATCCGCCGGGCGCACCGGGCCCCCTCGGCCATGGTGAACGACGTCAGACACTGCTCCAGACCCGGATCCAGGGGCAGACCGGCGCTCTTCAGCGCCTGCCGGTAGCCGGTCCGGCGCAGGCTCGACACGTCGACGTCCTCGCCCACCGACCCGCGCAGGAACGCGACGCGCCGGCAGCCCCGTTCGACCAGGTGCCGCGTCGCCGCCCGGGACGCCTCGACATTGGGCATGGCCACGTGGTCCACGGGCCCGCCGAAGATCCGCTCGCCCAGGATGACCACCGGGTGGTCCACCTTGAGCCAGTCGGCGTCGGCCGGCCCCATGCCCACGGTGCTGAGGATGAGGCCGTCGTACATGCGGTTGCGCGACAGGGAGAGGGCCTCCAGTTCGTTCTCCCGTCGCGCGCGGGTCTGTTCGATGCTCACGTGCAGGCCGAGTGGCGCGGCCGCGTTGACGATGGCGGCGGCCAGCCGGCCGTAGTAGGGGCGGTTCACCTCGGGCACGGCCAGACCGATGGTGCCGGTGCGGCCCTTGCGGAGGTTGCGGGCGGAGACGTTGACGCGGTAGCCGAGCCGGGCCATCGCATCGAGGACCTTCGCCCGTGTCGTCTCGCGCACGTTGGGGTGGCCGTTGATGACATTGGAGACGGTCATCGCCGAGACGCCGGCCGCCTTCGCCACGTCCTGGATCGTCGCCATGATCACCCCCGGGTCTGCGGTGCCGAGATCGCCCGGCACCATTATCGGAGAGGAACCTCCCGGACGGATCAGACCAGCGGTGCCTGGACGGTGACGAACGAGTGGGGCGGCAGCGTCAGGGTCAGGCCCCGGTCGGTGATCTTCAGGGCGTCGAAGGGGCGCGGGGCGACGGCCGCCGAGGCGTCCGGGGTGTTGTGGGCCTGGAGCGTGTCGGCCGTCAGCAGCCGGGCGGTCGGCTCGCCGATTCCGCCGCCGCGCAGGTCGAGCGTCACCTCGGCGGGTTCCTCGGCGTCCAGGTTGGACAGGGAGACGAGTACCTTCCCGTCCTTGACGCTCGCCGAGGCGGACAGGGTCTCCAACTCGGCGTCCCCGACACGGCGGACGCCCTGGGCGCGCAGGTGGACGGCGAGCGAAGTGGCGTCCTGATGGCCCTTGTTCATCTCGAACACGTGGTACGTCGGGGTCAGCACCAGCGCGTCGCCGTCGGTGAGGACCATCGCCTGCAGGACGTTGACGGTCTGGGCGATGTTGGCCATGTACAGGCGTGCGGCGTGCTTGTGGAAGATGTCGAAGTGGGTGCTCGCCACGAGCGCGTCGCGCAGGGTGTTCTGCTGGAACAGGAAACCCGGGTTGGTGCCCGGTTCCACGTCCCACCACGTGCCCCACTCGTCCAGGACCAGTCCGACCGTACGGCCGCGGTCGTAGAGGTCCATGACCGTGGAGTGGCCGGTGAGGATCTCGTCGATCTTCCGGGCGGAGACCATCGTCCGGTAGTAGTCGTCGGTGTCGAATCCGGTCGCGCTGCCCTTGGCCTCCCAGGGGCCGGAGAGCGTGTAGTGGTGGACGGAGATGCCCTGGAAGAAGGTGCGCGGGGTGGCCTCGCAGCCGAAGCAGTTGATCTGCTCCATCAGGGTGCGGGTCCAGGCGTAGTCCGCGTCGGACGCGCCGGAGGCGATGCGGTAGAGCTTGTTGTCGCCGTGGTCCCGGCAGTACGTGGCGTACTGCCGGGCCAGGTCGGCGGAGTACTCGGCGCGCATGTTGCCGCCGCAGCCCCAGGTCTCGTTGCCGATGCCCCAGAACCTCACCCGCCAGGGCTCCTCGCGGCCGTTGGCCTTGCGCAGCCGCACCATCGGGCTGTCGCCGTCGCGGGTGAGGTACTCGACCCACTCGCTCATCTCCCGCACCGTGCCGGAGCCGACGTTGCCGCTGATGTACGGCTCCGTGCCGAGGAGTTCGCACAGGGCCATGAACTCGTGGGTGCCGAAGTGGTTGTTCTCCTCGACGTTGCCCCAGTGGGTGTTGACCATCCGGGGGCGCTGCTCGCGGGGACCGATGCCGTCCATCCAGTGGTACTCGTCGGCGAAACAGCCGCCCGGCCAGCGCAGGTTGGGGATGTTCAGGGCCCGCAGGGCCTCGACGACGTCGAGACGGATGCCGCCCTCGTTGGGGATCGGTGAGTCCTCGCCGACCCAGAAACCGCCGTAGACGCAGCGGCCGAGGTGCTCGGCGAAGTGGCCGTAGAGGTGTCGGCTGATCGTCGGGCCCTCGATGTCGAGGTTGATGACCGCGGTGGCGTCCGGCACGTAGGCGCTCCTGGGTGAGGTTGTTTGTATCGATAAAAATCACCTCCGGGCGGGTCCCGAGTCAAGACCTGGGTGCGAGTCGAGACCCAAGGGCGCCGCATCCCCGGGGGCGGGCTTCAGCACCTCAGCTCCTCAAGGCGCTCCAGCTCGTCGCGCAACGACTCCCGCTCCTGCGCGGTGAGCGGGGTCGCGGCGGCTCTCGCGAGCGCGGACGTCGCGGTCCCTTCGTCGCCCAGGCGCCCGGCGACGTCCGCCCGGAGCACCAGCAGGCGGAACAACTGCACGGGAGCGGGCGGCGCGTCCTCGCCGCGCAGCACCCGGTCGATGATCTTCGCGGCGGCGGCCGGGTCGTCCCGGGAGTCCGCGAAGAGGGAGGCGTGGTGCAGGGCGCGGGCGAAGGGTTCCGTGGGTGCGGGCCGGTGGCGCTGGTCGGGGCTGGTCGGCTGCCCGACGCGCAGGCAGTTGCCGCCCGGGTCGGTCATGAGGAACTGCCGGACGCCGTGCGAGGTGTCCCTGAGCGCCCCTATGCGCGGCAGGCCGCGGGTCGGGATGCTTCCGTACGCCGTCTTGAGGCCGGACCGGAAGTCCTCGTGCAGTCGGTCGACGTCGTCGGTGCGGATGTAGCACGTGCTGTAGGACTGCGCCGGCTCGTACCGCTTCATCCCGAAGAAGTGCAGGTGGATGTCGGCGCGCTCCACGACCGCGTAGGGATTGGGGCTGTTCTGCCGGAAGGTCACCTCGAACCCCAGCGCGGTGTAGAAGTCGAGGACGGGCTGGAGGGCGTGGCACGGCAGCATCGGAATGGTCTTCTCGCTCATGGCCGCTAGATTAGTCAAAGTTGATTAGCTGGGGAGGGTCTTTTCGGCCCGGCGTGTGCTGGACTTGGGCCCATGGACGCACGCGTGGTCGGAGTGGACGTCGGCTCGGTGGCTCTGGGCCGGTTCGCCTGGGCCGCGCTCGACACGCCGGCCCTGTCCGTCGCCGGGCAGGGGAGCGACCCCGAGGGCGCCGTTCAGTCCCTGGTGGCGGGTCTGGGGGCGGACCGCCGGGCCGCGCTGGTGCTGGAGGCGCCGATGTCGGTGCCGGTTCCCGCCACCGACCGGGCCGACGGGTGGAGCGCGCTGGGCCGGGCGCGCGCGGGGGAGGGGAACCGCCCGTGGTCGGCGGGCGCCGGTGCGGGTGTCCTGGCCACGGGTGTCGCGCAGGCCGCGTGGATGCTGGGCAGGCTCGCCGACGCCGCGCCCGGTACGACGGTGACCACGCGGCCGGAGCGCTGGACCGCCCCGCACGGCCCCCGACTGCTGGTGGCCGAGGCGCTGGTCTCCGGCACGGGCAAGCCCGTCCCCACGGCCGCCGGTCCGCACGCCGCCGACGCGGAGGCGGCCTGCCGCGCCCTGGCCGAGCGGTTGCGACGACCGTCCGACCTCGCCTCCGACGTGCGCTGCGCGCCGCACCGCCCCTTCAACCTGGTGGCCGCGGCCACGCTGTGGGCAGGACTGGACATCGCCGCCGACGAACTCCACCAGGACGTGCTGGTCGTGCGCGCCCGTCCGGTCCGTGTCGACGCGGATCAGGACCGTACCGCCACCACGGTGGGCCCGTTCGGCCCTGTCCGGGATCCCGGCGACGGGTGAGAGTGGGGAAGGCGGGGACCCGCACGCTGCCCGCCCCGAGCCCAGACCCGGAAGGCAATCCTCATGCCCGTCGACACCCAGAAGGCGCCCGCCGAGCTCACGGACGACGAGGTACAGGCACTGGACGCCCACTGGCGCGCCGCGAACTACCTGTCCGTCGGCCAGATCTACCTGATGGCGAACCCGCTGCTGACCGAGCCGCTGCTCCCGGAACACGTCAAACCGCGACTTCTCGGCCACTGGGGCACCTCACCAGGACTGAACCTGGTGCACACCCACCTCAACCGCGTCGTCAAGGCCCGTGCCCGCGACGCCCTGTGCGTATGGGGCCCCGGCCACGGCGGCCCGGCCGTGCTCGCCAACGCGTGGCTGGAGGGGTCGTACACCGAGACGTACCCGGACATCACCCGGGACGCCGACGGAATGGCCCGCCTGTTCAAGCAGTTCTCGTTCCCCGGCGGAGTGCCCAGCCACGTCGCCCCGGAGACACCCGGCTCCATCCACGAGGGCGGCGAACTCGGCTACTCCCTGTCGCACGCCTACGGCGCCGCCCTCGACAACCCCGATCTGCTGGTGGCCTGCGTCATCGGCGACGGCGAGGCGGAGACCGGGCCGCTGGCCGCCTCCTGGCACTCCAACAAGTTCCTGGATCCGGTGCACGACGGCGCCGTCCTGCCGATCCTGCACCTGAACGGCTACAAGATCGCCAACCCGACGGTGCTCGCCCGCCTCCCCGAGTCCGAACTCGACGACCTGCTGCGCGGCTACGGCCACGAGCCGATCCACGTCACCGGCGACGACCCCGTCGCCGTACACCGGGCCATGGCCGCCGCCATGGACGAGGCCGTGGAGCGCATCGACGCCATCCAGCGCGCCGCACGCGAGGAAGGGACAGGAGAGCGCGCCGCGTGGCCCGTGATCGTGCTGCGCACCCCGAAGGGGTGGACGGGCCCGGCCGAGGTCGACGGCCTGCCGGTCGAGGGGACCTG
This sequence comes from Streptomyces lincolnensis, assembly GCF_021173675.1. Classification (GTDB taxonomy): domain Bacteria; phylum Actinomycetota; class Actinomycetes; order Streptomycetales; family Streptomycetaceae; genus Streptomyces; species Streptomyces lincolnensis_B. The sequence continues at coordinate 169,625 of NZ_JAIHON010000007.1, forward strand.
GCGCTCCCACCAGGTCCCGCTGTCCGCCGTCCGCGACAACCCCGACCACCTGCGGCAGTTGGAGGCATGGCTGCGTTCCTACCGTCCGGAGGAACTGTTCGACGAACAGGGCCGCCCCCGGGCCCAGGTGCTCTCCTGCGTGCCCGACGGCACCCGCCGGCTCGGCGCCACCCCGCACGCCAACGGCGGCCTGCTGCTACGCGAGTTGCCGCTGCCGGAGCTGGAGACGTACGCCGTGCCGGTCGACAAGCCCGGCGCCTCGATGCACGAGCCCACCCGCGTCCTGGGCGACGTCCTGGAACACGTCATGCGCAGGACGCAGGACCGCCGCGACTTCCGGATCGTGGGCCCCGACGAGACCGCCTCCAACCGGCTCCAGGCGGTCTACGCGGCGAGCGGCAAGGCCTGGCAGGCGCAGACCCTGCCGGTCGACGAGCACCTGGACCGGCACGGCCGGGTGATGGAGATCCTCTCCGAACACACCTGCCAGGGCTGGCTGGAGGGATACCTCCTGACCGGGCGGCACGGGCTGTTCTCCTGCTACGAGGCGTTCGTGCACATCGTCGACTCGATGGTCAACCAGCACATCAAGTGGCTGCGGGTGACCCGCCGGCTGCCCTGGCGCGCCCCGGTCGCCTCCCTCAACTACCTGCTCACCTCACACGTGTGGCGCCAGGACCACAACGGCTTCTCCCACCAGGACCCCGGCTTCGTCGACCACGTCCTCAACAAGAGCCCCGAGGTCGTCCGGGTCTACCTGCCGCCGGACGCCAACACGCTGCTGTCGGTGGCCGACCACGCCCTGCGCAGCCGCGACTACGTCAACGTGATCGTGGCCGGCAAGCAGCCCTGCTTCGACTGGCTGTCCATGGACCAGGCCCGGGCGCACTGCGCGCGCGGCGCCGGGATCTGGGACTGGGCCGGGACCGAGGACGGCTCCCGCGAGCCCGACGTGGTGCTCGCGGCCGCGGGTGACGTGCCCACCCAGGAGGTACTGGCCGCGGCGCAGCTGCTGCGCCATCAGCTGCCGGACCTGTCCGTCCGGGTCGTCAACGTCGTCGACCTGGCCCGGCTGCTGCCGCGGGAGGAGCACCCGCACGGTATGCCGGACGCGGAGTACGACGCGCTGTTCACCCCCGACAAACCGGTGATCTTCGCCTACCACGGCTATCCCTGGCTCGTGCACCGCCTGGCCTACCGCCGCACCGGCCACAAGAACCTGCACGTACGCGGCTACAAGGAGATCGGTACGACGACCACCCCGTTCGACATGGTCGTCCGCAACGACCTCGACCGCTACCGGCTCGTCATGGACGTCATCGACCGCGTCCCCGGCCTCGCGGTGCGCGCCGCGGCCCTGCGGCAGCGGATGGAGGACGTCCGGCTGCGCCACCACGCCTGGATCCGCGAACACGGCACCGACCTGCCCGAGGTCGCCGACTGGACCTGGGACGGCTGACGGGCACCGGACCGGTCGCAAGGGGTTCACCTGGCACGGCTGAGCGGCACCGGACCGGTCGCAACGGGCGGCGCCTGGTGAGGAGTTGGTCCCTCACCAGGCGGCGCCCGTTGCCCGTGCGCGCCTTCAGGGCGCACGGGCGGGGGCGGACGGCGCAGGGCCGGGAGCAGGCGGACGGCCCGTGTGCGCCCTGTCGGGGCTCCCGCCGGGCGCCTACCGTGGCGCCACGGCCCTGCGGAAGGGATGCGGCAGGGCGGAACCTCCTGTGGTCACCGACGCGTGACAGGAACCACCCCTGAACCACCACCGTGAACCACTCGTGAGTCCGCTCGTGCCGAACCGTCACCGGCCCACGGCACGGGGGACGTCGAAAGCTTCCGTGGAGGCAGCCGTGTTCCGACCCTGCATCGCCCTGATCGCCGACCCCACCTCGCCCGAGGGCTGCCGCGAGTACCTGGCCGAGGCCGTCGAACTCCTCACCGGCACACCCCCGGTGCGGATCGACGCCCGGCACTTCGCGGCGGGCGGATCCGGCCACGGGGTCCCCGAAGGCGGACGCTTACGTCTGCGGGTCCCCGAACAGGACCTGGACGTCGCGCCCGACGCGGTGGTCCTCTACGAGATCCCGCCCCACCGGCGCCGCCCCCTCGCGGCCTTTCAGCTCCTGCTGCGGCGTCACGGCGTGGTGACCCTAGCGGCGGACCCCGACGCCTGGCGGACGGCGACCGAGAAGAACCTGACCGTCGCCCGCCTCGCCCGGGACGGAGTGGCGCAGATGGAGACCGTCGTGCTGTCCCGGCCCGGTCCCCAGGACGCTCTGGCCGTCTTCGACAGGCTCGGGCGCGACACCTGGGCGCGACCGGTCGTCGGCACCGGCGGCGACGACACCTTCCACATCACGACGGAGCCGGGGCTTCGGCAGGCGGTCGACTTCTACGCCGAGCGCGGCACCGACTGGCTCCTGTCCCGCGACGCGGGGAACATCACCGCCGAGGGCCACCGTCACCAGTTCCGCGTGTTCGTGCTGGGGGAGCGGATCGTCCACGCCCGGGAGCACATCCAGCCGGCACCCGACGTCCCCTGCAACACCTGCCGGGGAGCGACGCCCGTCCACATCGCTCCCGAGGACCTGCCCCCACGCCTCGCCCAACTCGCCGTCGCCGCCACCGCGTCGGTCGGACTGCCCTTCGCCGGCGTCGACCTGGCCGTCGAGAACGGCGGCGTCGTCTTCGAGGTCAACGTCCAACCGGCCTTCGTGGACGGCGAGCTCGAATCCGTCGCCGTCCCCTACATCCGGGCACACCTCGACGCGCTTGCCCCGGCAGGGCGCGGGACGGTCGCGGGGCGGGTACGGACCCCTCTGGGGTGAGCTGAGCCCCGGTCTCAGTCGCGCCCGCCGGTGGAGCAAGTCCTGAAGGAGGCTCACATGTCCCACCACGTCTCACTCGTCGTCCCAGGCCGCAGGCCGCACCCCGTACCGCCGGCCCCCACGCCGGGCCGGTGACTCACCACGTGCTGCGGGAGGTGGCGACGCCGGTCGCGGTGGTGCCCCACGACTGAACCGTCACCCCTGGCGGACCGCGGAGGCCGGTTCGCCTCAAGCGGTGCTGAGACGGACCCGGTTCACCCGGGGCTCATCACAGGACCGCTGTCACCAGGACAAAGGCGGTCGCAAGGACAGGTGCGACGCCGACGATCGCGGCACAGTAGCGCAGCAGCCTGCGCTGGAACGCGTCCCGGTCGTCGACCTGGGCGTTGACGAGCACCATGACGCCATTGCTGGAGAAGGGGCTGACGTCGACCACCACGGTGCAGAAGGCGAGCGCCGCGACGAGTGCGGTGACTCCCAGGTCGCCCTGCGCCAGGATGGGCGCCGCCAGCGGGAGAACGATGCCCAGGGTGCCGATCGAGGAGCCGATCGCCGAGATCGCGGCCACCGCGAGACAGAGGACGAAGGCGGTCAGGTACGGAGAGCCCAGGTCGGCGGCGGCATCGCCGAGATATTTCAATGTGCCGTTGGCTTCCAGCACGTTCATGTACGTGAGCATTCCGCAGACCAGCAGAACCGCCGACCAGGTGATGTTGTTGATCGCCTCCTTGTGCCGACGCGGTGCCACCACCAGCAGGACGGCCGCGATGCACATCGAGGAGATGCCGACGTCGAGGTCGTAGAAGGCCGCGCTGAGGAGCAGGCCGACCAGGCCGACCAGCGTCAGTGCCCTGATCGGGGTGAGCCCCGGTTTCTCACCGGCGGCGCCTGCCTCGCGCACGGGGACGGCGGCTCCGGTCACGAGTGAGGCCACCCCGGTCCCCGCACCGCCACCGGTGGGGACACCGCCCGCGGCGTCGGCACCCGCGACGGGCCCGCTTCCCGAGCTCGCGGCGGCCGGGCCGGAATCCGCGTCCTCGCCCACCTCCTCGCCCACCTCCTCGGCCTCCTCGGTGGTGTCTTCATGAAGCAGGTGACGGCCCCGCAGCAGGAACAGGACAAGGGCGATGAGGAAGTTGAGGCCGAGTGGGATCAGGAAGAGCGCGAGGGAGTCGGCATGCAGCCCGGCATCGTCGAGCCAGCCGTTGATGAACGCGCCGTAGAGGTTGATCGGTGAGAACGCGGCGCCCAGCACCCCGTGGCTGATCATCATGCCCATCAGAAGCGGATCGATCTTGTGCTTGCGGGCTATGGGCATCGCGATCGGCGCGAGCATGCCGACCGCGAGAACGGCGCCGAGGGCCATCAGGACGGCCCCCAGCACGAACATCAGCCAGACGATCGCCCACCTGCGCCCTCGTACGAGCCTCAGCAATCCGGTGACGATGAGGTCGACCGTGCCGTTGGTGCGAGCGATACCGAACAGCAGGGTGATGCCCACGATCACGACGAAGATGTTCGCCGGGAAGGAGCCGACGACGTCGTCGAGCGGCATGTCGGACAGGAGGGGGCCGATGGTGAAGGCGGCGGCGAACGCGAGCACTCCCATGTTGACCGGGGTGGCGGTGCCGAGGGCGAACAGGGCGGCGAGCGCGAGGAGGGATATCAGGTAAGTCATCGTCGACTCCGATGTGCGCGACAGTACCGGGGCACCGTCGTGGGATGAGCGGCTCGCGGGGGAGCGGGAGCGGGGTGCGCGTGTACGCCGTTCGGTCAGGCGGGGGTCCGGCGCCCGCGCAGGATGCCGACCACCTCCTCCACGCTGCGTCCGGAGGCCAGCAGCGCGGTCAGTTCGTGTTCCGCCTCGGCGGAGGACAGGCAGCGTTCCACGACCGTGGGGACGTCGTCGTGGGGGATGACGCAGACGCCGTCGTCGTCGGCGACCAGGTAGTCGCCCGGGCGGACGAGGCATCCGAACAACGAGACGGAGCCGTTGAGTTCGACGGCTTCGATGCGGTAGCGCCCGCAGGCCGGGTTGCGGCCCGCGCTCCATACCGGCAGCCCGACCTCGCGCAGCGTGCCGGTGTCGCGCACGGCTCCGTCCACGACGCATCCGGCCAGCCCGGCGAGGGTGGCCCAGCGCGCCGACAGGCCGCCGAGTACGGCGGTGCCGTGGGCCGCGGAGGCGTCCATGACGGCTATGTCACCGGGCTGAGCGAGCCCGTACAGGTCGCGGTCGCCGACCAGGAGGCCGCGGCCGGCCGCCCGGTTGGCCGAGACGTCACCGCCCACGGCGACATAGCGCAGGGTGATCGCCGGGCCGCATACCGGTCCGCCGCCCGCGGTTCGGTTCAGGACGTGGCCGGGGACGACGGAGCCGGTCCCGAGTTCGTCGAGCGTGTCGGCGACGGCGGAGCAGAGGTCCGGCACCGCCAGCAGAGGCGCGACGAGGGACGAGGCGTGGCGGCGGACGGACACGGCCGCGATGCGGTCGGCCGACACGGTTCCGGGCAGCCGCGGTGCCAGTGCTGCCAGCTGGGACGGCTCGGCCGTCATCGCGCACCGGCCTCTCCGCGTGGTCGGGTGGTGGGAAGGGTGTGCCGTCGGCCGCGTTCGTAGCGGTCGATGGCATCCGAGTGGCGCAGGGTCAGCGCGATGTCGTCGACGCCGTTCAGCAGCCGCCAGCGGCTGTGGTCGTCGAGAGTGAAGCCGAAACGCAGGTCGCCCCCGCGCACCTCGGAGCGCTCCAGGTCGACGGTGACCGGGCAGGTCGGCTCCCGCTCCACGAGTTCCCAGAGCCGCTCCATCTCGTGCGGGGCCAGCGTGACCGCGGGCAGTCCGTTCTTCAGGGCGTTGCCACGGAAGATGTCGCCGTAACGGGGAGCCACGACGGCCCGGAACCCATGGTCGAGCAGGGCCCACACGGCCATCTCCCGGGAAGATCCGGTGCCGAAGTCCGAGCCCGCGAGCAGGATCGTGGCGGTGCGGTGGACGGGGTGGTTCAGGACGAAGTCGGGGTCGGACCGCTTGTCCGCCAGCAGCGCGTCGGCCCAGCCGGTGCGGGTGGTCCGGATGCCGAAGCGGGCGGGAACGAGCTGGTCGGTGTCGACGTTGGTCAGGCGCAGCGGCGCCGCGATGCCGGTGTGGGTGGTGAACGGGTCCAACGAAGCTCCTCGGGTGAGGCGTTCAGTGGGTGCTCCCGATGTGAGCGCCCTGCGGGCCGACGGCGGTCCGTCAGCCCAGGTCGGCCGGAGCGGCCAGTCGGCCGGCCACCGCGGTGGCGGCGGCCACGGCCGGTGACACCAGGTGGGTGCGCGAGCCGCGTCCCTGCCGGCCCTCGAAGTTGCGGTTGTTGGTCGAGGCGGCACGCAGGCCCGGCTCGACCCGGTCCTCGTTCAGGCCGACGCACATGGAGCAGCCGGAGTAGCGCAGGGTGACCCCCGCGTCGGCGAAGATCCGGTCCAGGCCCTCCTCGATCGCCTGCCTGCGTACCTGCTCCGAACCCGGAACCAGCAGCATCCGTACGGTGGAGGCCACATGACGGCCGTGCAGCACCCGGGCCACCTCGCGCAGGTCCTCGATCCGGCCGTTGGTGCAGGAGCCGATGAACACGACGTCGACCGCGAGGTCGGTGAGCCGGGTGCCGGGCGAGAGGTCCATGTAGGCCAGGGCGCGTTCGGCAGCCTCCCGTTCCTCGCGGTCGGTGAACGTCTCGGGGTGCGGCACGACGGCGTCGAGGGGCACGCTCTGTGCCGGGTTCGTCCCCCAGGTGGCCCGGGGACTCACCGTCGAGGCGTCCAGGCGCACTTCCTTGTCGAAGACCGCGTCCGGGTCGCCGGCAAGGGTCCGCCAGTAGGCGGCCTCCTCCTCGAAGGCGTCGCCCCGCGGCACGTGCGGACGGCCTCGCAGATAGTCGATGGTCGTCTCGTCCGGAGCGATGATCCCGGTCCGTGCGCCTGCCTCGACGGACATGTTGCACACCGTCATACGGCCTTCCATGGACAGCGCGGTGATCGCGTCACCGGCGAACTCCACGATGTGCCCCTGCGCCCCGGCCGTGCCGATCCGCTCGATGACCGCGAGGATCAGGTCTTTGGCCGTGGCCCCGGCGGGGAGTCGGCCGTCGAGGGTGATCCGCATCGAGCGCGGCCGCTCCAGCGGCAGCGTCTGGGTGGCGAGGACGTGCTCGACCTGGCTGGTGCCGATGCCGAACGCCAGTGTGCCGAAGGCTCCGTGCGTGGTGGTGTGCGAATCGCAGCACGTCACGGTCATTCCGGGCTGGGTGAGGCCCAGTTCGGGACCGATGACGTGCACGATGCCACGCCGGTCCGAGCCCAGGGGGTACAGCGGGATGCCGTACTCCTCGCAGTTGCGCCGCATCGCGCCGACCTGCTCGCGGGCGCCGGGGGAGGTGAGCTCCCGCAGCGGGTCGTCGGTGGGGGTGTTGTGGTCCTCGGTGCCGAGTGTCAGCTCCGGCCGCCGGACCGTACGGCCTGCCGCGCGCAATCCCTCGAACGCCTGCGGTGTATTGACCTCGTGCAGCAACTGCAGATCCACGTACAGCAGGTCGGGCTGTCCCGGTTCGCGGTGCACGAGGTGGGTGTCCCAGATCTTCTCGGCCAGAGTGCGGCCCATCGGCTCCTCCTTTTGGGCACCTGGACGACCGATCGGCGTCTCGGTCCTGCCAGGTAGCGCAGAGGATAGGGATGAGACGGTTCACCCAGCCAAGAGTGCGTTCTAAAGTTGGGCCAGGTGTCCAATCGTGAAACCGCGGGTGTGTACCGGGTTGGGCACCTGGTCCAGGGCCGGAGCGGTCGACCGGTCATCCCTTCGGGAACGGGGACGCGGATGCCGCCAAGCAGAGCCGATCTGGAGATCCTGCGGCTGATGGTCGCTGCACCCAGACTCGGTGTGCGTGAGTACGCGCGCAGGCTGGGCATCGCCCGGGGCACCGCGCAGGCCCGGGTGTCCCGGTTGGAGAGCGAGGGCGTCGTCACCGACTACCGGCCGCAGCTGTCGCCCGCCGCGCTGGGGTTTCCGGTGATGGCGTATGTCCATGTGCACGTGTCGCAGGGCGAAGTGGACCAGATCTTCCCCCAGCTCGCTCTCATCCCGGAGCTGCTGGAGGCCTCTTCGGTCGCGGGCGACGCCGATCTGATCTGCCGGGTGATCGCCCGGGACCATGTGCACCTGCAGTCGGTCCTGCAGCGGATCATCGGGACGCGCGGCGTGCAGCGGACCCGCTCGGAGATTGTGCTGGAGCGCCGGGTCGAACCGCGCGCCACGGCCCTCATCGACAGCATGCTGCGGGACGGCACCGGGAAGCCCTGAAGCGGCCTGCCGTGCCCGCGGTTCAGCTCCGACCGTCCTGTCGACGTTCCAGGCAGACCATCGAGGACACCAGCCCGTCGAAGGTCTGCACGTCCCATCCGGTCAGTTCCCGCCACCGGTCGAGCCGGTACTTGGCACTGTTGGGATGGATCTGCAGGGCCCGCGCGCACGCGGTGAGCGAGTAACCGTGGGCCGCGTAGGCCCGTACGGTCTCCGCCAGCCTCGGATGCTTCCGGGCTGTCGCGGCCCCGTCGGTGAACAGCGCGTCGAGCCGATGACCGGCACCGCCGAGCGTGACCAGGAGCCAGTCGTCGGCAAATTGCACGTCCTGGCGCACCTGCCGGGCCCGCTCCAGTGCCTGGGTCGCGTCGGCGAAACTCAGCGCCGCTCCCGCCGGCCCGCCGCGCGCGAGCCCCACACCCACCAACACGGCGGGCTCGCCGCGGTGCACGGCCGCCAGCAGATCCTCCGCCGCGCAGCCCTGCGCCACGACCGCCGCGTTCCCCGCGTCATGACAGCAGTGCGCCACTCCTCGTTCCAGGGCGCCCAGGGCCCGGTTGATCGGCTCCACCTGAGCCTCCGTCACCCCGTCGAGGCAGGCCACGACGAAGTCGCCGTCCGGCTCGAAACCGAGGGACCGCGCGAGGCTTTCCTGCTGTTCATGGCCGAGTGGGCTGCCCGAGACCATCTTCAGCAACTGCCTCCGCAGTGTCTGCCGGGTGGCCTGCCGGCTGCGGAACTCCTCCGAGTGCGCCTCGGCGACGACGGCACTGAGCCGGTGGAACCAGTTCCACAGCAGGCCCACCTCGCCCACCAGCGCGAGGGCGAGGTCGTCGCGGCTGCGGGTCTCCAGCAACAGTTCGTTCCAGAGCTCCCGATAGGCGATGTGGAACGCCTCGATGACATCGGCCAGCGCCAACTGCTGCGTGGAGCGCCGGCGACCGAACGACCGCGCGTGCTCGATCGCGGCACCCGACGGCGGCTGCCGGACGTGCAGCCCCTTGATGATGTACTCGATCTGCGTGCGGACGTCTCGGCGGTGCTCCGCGTACGGGACGGCCGCGTAGCCCGGGATCTCGGCCCGGATCCGGTCGGTGACGGTCGCCGAGAAGTCCGCCAGCCGACCGGTGACCGCGGTGACGGGATGCGAGGCCCGGTCCGGGCCGAGGGGGCGCGGGGCGCCGTCCGGGGTTGAGGGCATATCCACGAGCTCCTTGTGGAATCCGCGAAGAAGCGGGTCCAGATTCGGGATTCTCTCGCTGTAGATGCGAGACGTCCCTGGCGATTCTTGTGAGATCCCCGACTATGCACGACTTCGCTAGGGAGATGGGTGCCGTGGCCGAACGAGACCCGCAGACCAGGCTGGATGACCGGTACACGCTGGAGGACGGTCTCGTCCACCTCACCGGAATCCAGGCCCTGGCCCGGCTCCCGCTGGACCAGCGCCGTGCGGATCGTCGCGCGAAACGCCGTACGGCGGTGTTCATCTCCGGCTACGAGGGCTCCCCACTGGCCGGCTACGACCTGGAGCTCGCCCGCCGCGGCACCCTGCTCGACGAACACGACATCGTCCTGCGGCCCGGGGTGAACGAGGAACTCGCGGCCACCGCGGTCCAGGGATCCCAACTGGCCTCCGCATCGCCGGACAGCCGCTTCGAGGGCGTGACCGGTATCTGGTACGGCAAGTCCCCCGGCCTCGACCGGGCCGCCGACGCCCTGCGGCACAACAACCTGATGGGCACACACTCCTCCGGCGGCGCACTCGCCCTGGTCGGCGACGACCCCGGCGCCAAGTCCTCGACCGTCCCCGGAGCCTCCGAACTCCTCCTGGCGGACCTCGGATTCCCGACCCTGTACCCGGCCGACCCGCAAGAAGCACTGGACCTGGGCCTGCACGCCATCGCCCTGTCCCGGGCCAGCGGGCTGTGGACGGCGCTGAAGATCGTCACCAATGTCGCGGACGGCTCCGGCACGGTCCAGGTGCACCCGGACCGGGTGGTCCCCGTGCTGCCCGACTTCGAGGTGGACGGCGCCCCGTTCGCCCACCAGGTCACCGCCCGCCTGATCGGCCCCCACCTCGCCGCCCTGGAAAGCAGCAGAGACGGCGTACGGCTGGAGATGGCCCGCCGCTATGCCGCGGCCAACCGGATCAACCGTACGGAGTGTGCGCGGCCGGGCGACCGGATCGGCATCGTCGCCGCGGGCAAGACCTTCCTCGACGTACGGCAGGCACTCACCGCCCTCGGCCTCGACGACGCGGAACTGGAGCGCCGCGGGATCCGGCTGCTGCGGCTCGGCATGATCCACCCGCTGGAGCCTTCCGTCGCCGAACGGTTCGCCGCGGGCCTGCGCGAGATCATCGTCGTAGAGGAGAAGCGGCCGTTCGTCGAAACAGCGCTGAAGGAACTGCTGTACGGCCGCCGCGATGCCCCCGGCATCACCGGGAAGCGGCACCCCGACGGCAGGACCCTGTTCTCCCCGTACGGTGAGCTGGACGCGGACGCCATCGCCAAGGGGCTCGCGGCGCGGCTGGCGACCTACGAGGACTTCCCGTCGGTGCAGCGGTGGCGGCAGCGGCAGGACGACCGGCGCTCCCGGCGCGGACGGATCGACCTTCCCCTGGTGCCGCTGACACCGCGCACGCCCTACTTCTGCTCCGGCTGCCCCCACAACAGTTCCACCAAGACGCCGGACGGATCGCTGGTGGGCGCCGGGATCGGCTGTCACGCGATGGTCCTGCTGATGGACGAGAAGCAGACGGGGACGGTGACCGGGCTGACCCAGATGGGCGGGGAAGGAGCCCAGTGGGTCGGCATGGCACCCTTCCTCGACCGGGAGCACCTGCTGCAGAACCTCGGTGACGGCACGTTCCACCACTCCGGAAGCCTGGCCGTGCGGGCCGCCGTCGAAGGCGGGGTCAACATCACGTACAAGCTGCTCTACAACTCGGCTGTCGCGATGACGGGCGGTCAGCGGCCGGCCGGAGTGATGACGGTCCCGCAGATCACCCGCTCGTTGCGCGCGGAGGGGGTGGGGCGGATCATCATCACGACTGAGGATCCCCGCCGCTACCGCCGGACCAAGCTGGCCCACGGCACCGAGGTCTGGCACCGGGACCGGCTCGTCGAGGCACAGGAGACCCTGGCGAAGACCCCCGGCGTGACCGTACTCATCCACGACCAGGAGTGCGCCACCGAACTACGGCGCAAGCGCAAGCGCGGCCTCGCCCCGGACCCGGCACAGCGCGTGGTGATCAACGAGCGGGTGTGCGAGGGCTGCGGCGACTGCGGACAGAAGTCCAACTGCCTGTCCGTTCAGCCCGTACCGACGGAGTTCGGGCGCAAGACACGGATCGACCAGTCCTCCTGCAACAAGGACTACTCCTGCCTGGAGGGCGACTGCCCGTCCTTCCTGACGGTCGTCCCGGCGAAGGACCGGCGGCGCCACCGAGGCCGGAGGTCCGCGACCGCACCCGCTGTCCGTCGCTCTTCCGCTCCCCTGACGGCCACCGCACTCCCCGAACCCACCCCGATGCCCTGCGGGGACACCCACACCATCCGGATCCTGGGCGTCGGCGGCACCGGAGTCGTCACTCTCTCGCAGATCCTGAGCATGGCGGCGACCCTTGCCGGACGCGGCGTCCGCTCCCTGGACCAGACAGGCCTCGCGCAGAAGGGCGGCGCGGTCGTCTCCGACGTGAAGATCACCACCGGGGACACCGCGCCGGCCAACAAGGCCGCGGCCGGCGAATGCGACCTGTACCTGGGCTGCGACCTCCTGGTGGCGGCCGACGCGGCGAACCTCGCTGTCGCGGATCCGGCCCGGACCGTCGCCGTCGTCTCCACCAGCGAGGTCCCCACCGGGCGGATGATCGTCGACACGTCCCAGACCTTCCCCGACACGTCAGAGGTCACCGACCGGATCCGCCGGGCGACCCGCGCCGACCGCGGCGTCTTCATCGACGCCCGCCACGTCGCCGAAGTCCTTTTCGACGAGGACCAGTTCGCGAACATCCTGCTCGCCGGGGCCGCCTTCCAGGCCGGTGCGCTGCCGCTGCCCGCCGAGGTGATCGAGGAGGCCATCACCCTCAACGGAGTGAAGGCCGAGGCCAACATCCAGGCGTTCCGCCGCGGCCGGCAGGCCGTCGCGGCGCCTCAGGAATTCGCGGCGGCCGTCGACGCACTCCGTTCCACCAGCCCCGCCGAACGCGAGCCCCTGTCCGACGCAGCCCGGGAACTGATCGCGGCGGTGGGCGCCCGGGCCGGTTCCGAGCTGGCCCGTCTCGTCGAGATCCGCATCCCCGACCTGATCGCCTATCAGAACGCCGCCTACGCCAGGCAATACGCCGAACTGGTCCGGCGCGTGCGCGAGACGGAGGCGGAGCGTGTTCCCGGATCCGGCGAACTCGCCGAGACAGTCGCCCGCCACCTCTACAAACTCATGGCGTACAAGGACGAATACGAAGTCGCCCGACTGTCCCTGGACCCGGCCACCCTCGCCACCGTGCGCGACCGGTTCGGACCGGGCACACGGGTGTCCCACCGCCTCCACCCGCCGATCCTCCGCACCCTGGGCGTGCGTAAGAAGATCTCCCTGGGACCCTGGTTCACCCCCGTGTTCCGCCTGCTGGTCAAGGCGCGACGGTTGCGCGGCACACCGTTCGACCTCTTCGGGTACGCCCATGTGCGGCGGGTGGAGCGAGAGTTGATCGTCGAATACCGCCGAGTGATCGAAGAAGTCCTCGGGTCCCTCGCTCCTGAGCATCACGCCCTCGCCGTGACCATCGCCGGCCTGCCGGACGAGGTCCGCGGCTATGAGCAGATCAAGCTCGACAACGTCGCCCGCTACCAACAGCGCCTCAATGACCTCCGGCAGGAGCTGACGCGTTCCCACCCCGTCTTGGCACCATGAGCACACCCCCAGGGCCGTCCACGGCTACGGCAGGTCGAAGCCGAGCGCCTTGGCGGCCTCCTCGGGTGTCGCCTGTGTCCAGTGCCCGACATCGATCGCCGCGTTCGACGAAGGCGAGGGCGGCTCTGCCCGGTGAGGTGAAGCACGCCGTGGAGGTCGTCGGTCTCGTGCCGCACGATTCGCGCGGGCCGGCCGGTGACCACTTCGTCCAGGGCGCGGCCGTGCTCGTGCCGGCCTGTCGGCCGCACCGCGGCGTGCTGCGCCACGACCGCCTGCCGGGCCGGCACACTCGGCCAGCCTTCGAAGAACGCGGCCCGCTCGGCGCCTCGGCTTTGGAGGGTGGCGGCGGTCGGTCCGGTGTCGTGGTTACTGTTCGGCGGCCTCTCGGGCGATCTGCTCGAACTGGGCGCCCATGGCCTCGCCGAGTGCCTGGGCGGCGGAGAGGGGGCGCACCATCACCGTGAACTCGTCGATCTTCCCGTCGTCGTCGAAGTGCAGGAAGTCGCATCCCTGGAGTTGCTTGCCGGCGACGGTGGCGGTGAAGACGAAGGCGTGATCGCGGCCGTCGGGGTTGGCGATCTCACGGACGTAGGTGAAGTCCTCGAAGACGCGGAGCACGCCGCGCAGGATCGCGGCGGTGATGGCCTTGCCCGGGTACGGCTTGAAGGTGACGGGGCTGGTGAAGACGACGTCGTCGGCCAGCAGAGCGGCCACGGCGTCCAGGTCGCGGCTCTCGACGGCCTTGCGGAAGGGATGCATGAGCCCACCTCTGATAGTCATCAAGTTGAATAGGTGTGATTGAGGGTAGAGAGGCCGTATGGGCTTGTCTACAGGGAAGGGGTGACTTTTAGTCACGTTGTTGATTACTCTGCTAGCTTTTATCCATGGCTTTGCGGAACGCGGTGATGGCGGCGCTGTTGGAGGGCGAGGCGTCCGGATATGACCTGGCGAAGGCGTTCGACGCGACGGTCGCCAACTTCTGGATGTCGACGCCTCAGCAGCTTTACCGGGAGCTGGAGCGCATGGAGGCCGATGGGCTCGTCACGGCCCGCGTCGTGGAGCAGCAGCGCCGCCCCAACAAGCGGCTGTTCTCCTTGACGGAGGCCGGGCGGAAGGCCGTTCACGCCTACACCGCCGAGCCCTTGGGCAAACCGGCGGTGATCCGGGACGAGTTGCTGGTCAAGGTGCAGTGCCTGGACGAGGGCGACGTGGAAGCGGTCCGGACCGCGATCACCGAGCGCATGGAGTGGGCCACCGTCAAGCTGGCCCGCTACGAGCGGCTCCGGCAGCGCCTGCTCGACGGGCGCTCCGAGGAGGCGTACTTCGCCGAGGCCGAGCGCATCGGCCCGTATCTCACCCTGCTGCGCGGGATGTCGTTCGAGCGGGAGAACCTCCAGTGGGGGGACATGGCGCTGCGCAGGCTCGAACAGCGCACGGCCGCGCTCCGGGCCGACGGCTGACCAAGGCAGTCCCTCGCGCTCGTAGACCGGGTCGCGTCGAAGCCGATGAGGCACGCGACCGCGAGTCCCAAGCCCGGGCCAGGTGTCCTTGGCGCCGGACGTCGGTAGAGCATCACACCGATGGGGAGGTGTCCCCGGCGGACGCGGCCACCGGAAGCAGCGTCGGCCGCTTGGCGTGGCGGCCGTCGCCGGAGGAGCGGCCACGCAGGCGGCGGCCGACCCACGGGCCGAGGAAGGTACCGGCCCAGCGCAGTTCGGCCCCCACGGTCCTCCAGGCGGAGGTGTCCGTCCTCTCGGCCGGAAGGGGGAGGGTCCATGTGTCGTCGCTGTCCGGCAGACCGAGCGCCTGGGCCACGGCGGCCGCGATGCGCGTGTGTCCCAGCGGGCCGGCGTGCAGCCGGTCGGCACTCCACAGCCGCGGATCGGTGGCCGCCGCGTGCGCGGCCGTCTCCGCCACCAGCACGCCGTGGCGGTCGGCGGCCTCCCGGATGCGCGCGTTGAGTGCGAGAACACGGTGACCGATCGGGCGGGCCAACGGCGTGATGCGGCCGACATCGGGAAACATGAGGGTCGCGACGGTGGCGCCCTGCGCGGTGAGGGCGGCGAACATCGCCTCCACATGGCCGGCCACCTCGTCGAGGTCGCAGCCCGGACGCAGCACGTCGTTGACCCCGGCCACCACGGTGGCGAGGTCGGGCCGCATCGCGAGAGCCGGAGCCAGCTGCTCGGCGCGCACCTGACCGGCCTTGCGGCCGCGCACCGCGAGGTTGGCGTAGAGCAGACCGGGGCTGTGGCGGGCTACCTGCTCGGCCAGCCGGTCCGCCCAGCCCCGAAGACCACGGACGTCGTCGCCGTCCCCGAGTCCCTCGGTGTGACTGTCCCCCAGGGCGACATAGCGCAGATACCCACTGCTCGACACCGGGCCGACCGCCTCTCGTCAACGCTGCTGATGGAAGTGGCACACGGCCATCACTAAACAACTAGGCACCTAGTCGCATTTTTGAGTATGAGGATAGCTGGGGGCTCACCTTCCGGCAAAGTGACGCCGCTCAGGCAGGTGCTGAGGTCGTCGAGGGCGGTCCACCGCCTTGGTCCCGCGCCCGCCCGTACCGGGTCACCTACGACGGTGGTGTCCACGGCCCGGGCGGCAACGCCTGCTGTCAGGCCGCCATGCCTCCGGCTCACCGCCGGCTCTCAAAGCCGGGGACGGAGTTCACCCGGCCGATCCGGAACCCGTTACTCGTCGCGGCCGGCGTCGAAGCGGCGGCGGGCGGATTCGATGTCGCCGAGGTACTGGTGGGTCCAGCCGCACATCGTGTCGACCGTGGCGCGCAGGCCGTGGCCCGGCTCGGTGAGGGTGTACTCCACGCGCGGCGGCACCGTGGGGTACACGGTGCGCTCGACCAGGCCGTAGCGCTCCAGCATGCGCAGGTTCTGGGTGAGCATCTTGTGGCTGATGCCCTCCACCTCGTCGCGCAACTCGCTGAAGCGGGCGGTGCGTTCACCGAGGGCCTCGATGATCAGGAACGCCCACTTGTTGGCGACGTCCGAGAAGATCTCGCGCGCCAGAGAGTCCGCGCGGCGCAGGTCCGCGTCCTCGGGCGAGCCCGTGAACTGTTTCGTCACCATCAGGTTCCCCAGTCACCGAAAAGTGCGTTCTTCCAGGTCAGCAAGGACTCTCCTACAGTTCCCGAGTAACCACAAGAGAGCACGTACAGCAAAGGAGACCAGCGAGCATGGCCACGGTCAACGTCGTCAACCACCACGTGTTCAACCACAACGTGTCGGCCGAGAGCGACTTCGGCTATTCACAGGCGATCAGGTCCGGCGATCTGATCCACGTCTCAGGACAGCTCGCGCTCGACGAGGCGGGTCAGTTCGTCCACCCGGACGACTTCGCCGCCCAGCTCCAGCTGACCCACGCCAACATCGACAAGGTGCTGGACCACTACGGCGTCACCCGCGACCAGATCGTCTCGCAGACGCTGTACGTGGTGAACCTGCGGCGGAACTCCGACGCGACGATGGCGGGCAACCTGGCGTACTTCGGCGACCACCGCCCGGTCAGCACGGTCGTCGGCGTCAGTGAACTGACCTTCCCCGGCCAGGCCGTCGAGATCAGTGTCGTGGTCGACACCACCCTGCCGGCCTGAGGGGACGGCAGGTCCGCAGGTCCGCTCCCGGGCGACGGCGGTCAGGACGAGGGGCGGTTGCGGCACAGGCAGAACGGATGTCCCGCGGGGTCGGTGTAGACCTGCCAGCCGTAGCCCGCCTCGCCGACGAAGCTCTTCTGGAAGGTGGCGCCCAACTCGGTCACCCGGCGATGCTCGGGCTCGAACTCGTCCACCTCGAAGTCGAGGTGGAACTGCTGCGGATGCTCCTGGCCCGGCCAGCTGGGCGGCTGGTAGTTCTCCACTTGCTGGAACGACAGTTCGATGCCGTCGTTGCGCAGGTTGACCCAGGTCTCGGTGCTGATGTCGGTGTTGATCTCCCAGCCCAGGACGTCGGCGTAGAACCTGGCAAGCTTCCAGGGATCGGGACAGTCGAGGATGACATCGGTGAACGTCAGCATTCGATCATCATAAAGCGGAGAGCCCACCGCCCGCGATGCGTTACCCACCGTCCCCCCCTGGCACGCACGTGCTCTCGCCCTCGGTCAGCGCGTGACGTGGAACTCGTTGCCCGCGGCGTCGAGGAACTCGCCCGGTTCCCGGTCGCCACGCGTGACCTCCAACCGCAGCCTGTTCCGCGTCCACTTCGGCGCCGCGGGCGGCCCCATCACCAGCGAGACCGTGCCGGTGGGTGTACTGCGGAGCCGGAAACCCCGGTCGCAGGACTCCACCACCCGCCACCCGGCCTGGGACTCCCAGAAGGCCGCCTGCGCGGAACGGTCCTCCTCGGCGACGTCCAGGCAGACCGCGACCAGGCCGGAGTCGGCGAGCACGCCCGGATGACCGGGACGCAGCACACAGAACTCGTTGCCCTCCGGATCGGCCAGCACGTCCCACGGGACGTCCCCCTGTCCGATGTCGACCGGCGTCGCACCGAGAGCGAGCAGACGCGCCACCTCCGCCACCCGGTCCGGCCCCCCGGCCAGATCCAGGTGGAGCCGGTTCTTGTACGCCCCTTTCGGCTCCGAAGTCGCCACGAACCGCAGCCGCAGGCCGCCCGTCCGGCCCCGCGTCGCCTCCCCCCAGAAGCGGCCCAGGCGCGCGACGTCCAGCGCGTCGATCACGATCCCGGTCAGCATCCCGTTCCCCCAAACTCTGGAGTCCAGCCCTGGACTTCAGCCGACGGACTCCAGCCCTGGACTCCGTCGCCTTCTCATTGTCGCCGCGGCGGCACGACGTGCCGGGCGTCCCGGACAAGCCGGTCAACTCACCCGCGCCGACCGTGTGGTGGAGTGGGCGCCATGACCGACAGCGAGATGATCACGGTGCCCGACCACCTGCGCGGGTACCCCGGGGTGGCGTTCGGCGGATACGTGGCGGGGGTGCTCGCCGGGCGGGCGGCGGCCGGGGCCGTACGGGTGGATTTCCGGAGGCCGACCCCGGTGGAGGTGCCGGTGGAGCTCACGGGGACGGACGGCGGCGGGGCCGTGCTGAGCGGTGCGGACGGGGTGCTCGCGGTGGCCACGCCCGACGAACTGGATCTCGACGTACCCGAACCGCCCTCCTGGGAGGAGGCGTCGGCGGCGGCCGAGGCGTACCGCGCGGCCGCTCCCGGGGGAGTCGTGGACTGCTTCGGGTGCGGACTCGACCGTACGCCGGACACCGGCCTGCGCCAGCACTGCGGAGTCGTGCCGGGACGGGATCTGGTGGCCACGGCGTGGACCGCGGGCCCCGCGCTCGCCGACACGGCGGGGAAGCTGCCCGAGGCACTGGTGTGGGGCGCCCTCGACTGCCCCGGGAACGCGGCGGGCCGGCAGCTGGGGACGATGCGGGCGGGCGCGGTGACGGCCTCCCTCACGGCGCGGCTGCTCCGGCCGGTGCCGGTCTCCGCTCCGCTGGTGACCCATGCGTGGGTCCTCCGGGAGGAAGGGCGGAAGCACTGGATGGGTGTCGCCCTGACCACGGCGGCGGGCGACCTCTGCGGTATCGCCTCGGCGCTGTGGGTGGACCCCCGAGCCGGAGGCTCGGCCGGCACATAGCTGACGGGAGTCAACGGGAGCTGACGGGAGTCAACGGGCGCCTGATTCATCCGCTGTTGATGAGCAGCTCAACGCCCGTCGGCGGCCGGTGTCCCGGGGCTGTCCGGGCCGTCCGGGCCGACGGAGAACAGCGTGTTGCCCGTCATCGCCACGACCGCGTCCCGGACGAGGGTCACGCTGGGCACCCAGTCCTGGGACGCGTCCCCCAGAAGGTCGACGGCGGGGGTGCGCCAGAGTTCCTTCCCTGTGCTCCGCTCCAGGGCCAGCACGCGGCCGATGCGGTTGGAGAAGTAGATCCGCCCGTACGCAGCCGACAGGACCGGCTGCGACAGGCCCTCCATGCCGGTGGACCGCTGCCACAGCTGCTTGCCGTCGGTGGCGGACACCGCGGTGACCGTTCCGTTGGTCTGGGCGAAGACCACGACGTCGCCACCGAGCAGGGTCGGCGTGCCGCGCAGGGTGCGGGGCAGCGGCACGGGACGGACGGCGCCGGTCCGCGGGTCGACCCGCAGCAGCGTGGTGTACCGGCGCTCGCTCTCGATCTCCCCGTCCTGGTTGGCGGCCGCCGCGGGCTGGGCGTAGACGGGTTCACCCCCGGACTGCCCGAGGCCCTTCGACCCGATCGGCAGGGCCGCGAGCTTGCGCGCCGTGCCGTCGGCGGGGTCGAGGCGCAGCAGCGTGACGGGCACATGGCCGGGCTCGCCGGCGATCGTGCACTCGGCGTACGGAACGCCGGCCAGGGACAAGGGGTCGCAGAACGCCGCCTTCCGCGACTGCCACAGCTTCTTCCCGGAGGTGTCGTACGCGATGAATCCGTTGATGTCGCCCGTGGTGGTCAGCAGCCCGCCGCTGAACACGGCCGAGTCGTCGTTCGGGGTGTCTCGCGCCCACCGGCGCTTCCCGGTGGCGGTGTCCACGGCCGCGGTCCGGAACTCGCCCTGGGTCTGCTCGGCGACGTAGACGACTCCGTCCCGCACGCCGTACGGCGTCCCGTTCTGCACGGAGTCGCCGGACCGCCACAGGACGCGGCCGGTGGCGGCATCGACCTTCGCGACGGTGAAGCCCTCGCCGCCGCAGTAGAGGACGGTGCCCGCGGACACGCACCCCGGCGGGCCGGAATCCATCATGGTGTCGGACCCGGAGGACTGGCGGAGCGTCGTCTGCCAGGGCCGCCAGCCGGCGGGCAGCGAGGCGGTGGGCGCGGAGCCCTGGTCGTCGCCGCCGAAGGCGTTGACCGCAGCGAGACCCGCCCCGGTCACGGCGACCGCCGTACCGACGGCCGTGAGCACTCGCGTGAGCCGTCGGCGACGACGCTTTCGGGGCAGACCCCCGTGGGTGACGGGTTCGGTGGTGGCCCCCAAGAGTGCGCGGTCGCCGGTGTCGCCGGAGTTGGAATCGGAGGTGGAGTTGGAGCCGCCCGGGGGCGGGATACGAAGGGCGGCCTCGGCGGCGCCGGTCCCGCTCTCCGGCAGTGCGAGGAACCACTCGTGCAGTTCCGCCAGTCCGGGCCGTGCCGCCGGGTCCTTGTCCAGGCAGCGTGCGGCGATGTAGCGCAGCGGTCGCGGAACCTCCTCCAGCGCCGGCTCCTCGTACATCACCTGGTAGCCGGCCATGTACGGGGTGTCCGCGTCGAACGGGCCGTTCCCGGTGGCCGCGTAGACCAGCAGCGAGCCGAGTGAGAACACGTCCGAGGCGGAGGTGACATCGCGCGGCGAGCGCAGCTGCTCCGGCGACATGAACGGCGGCGTGCCGATCACATTGCCCGTGACGGTCAGCGTCTGGCTGTCGGCGGCGCGGGAGATGCCGAAGTCGATGACACGCGGGCCGTCCTCGGCCATCAGCACGTTGCCCGGCTTCAGGTCGCGGTGCACCACGCCGGCCCGGTGGATCTCACGCAGCGCCTCGATGAGCCCCAGCGCCAGGATGCGCAGCTCCGGCCCGGTCACCGGGCCGTCCTTCTCCACCTGGGCCGACAGACTCCGGCCCGGCACGAACAGCGTGGCCATCCACGGCTGTTCGGCATCCGGGTCGGCGTCCACGACGGGTGCCGTGAACGCCCCGCTGACCCGGCGGACCGCCGCGATCTCCTGCCGGAAACGGGCGCGGAACTCCTCGTTCTCGCAGAGCTGGGGGTGCACCAGCTTCACGGCGACCTTGCGTCCGGCGGCCGAGCGGCCCAGGAACACGGTGCCCATGCCGCCGGCGCCGATCCTGTCGAGCAGGGCATAGCCCCCTACGGACGCGGGATCACCCTCTCGCAACGGCATGGACCGTGACACCTTCTTCCGACGCGGATCAGCGGCCCAGCTTAGGCCAAAGCCCTTGCCCCGACGGCCTGTTGGAGGTCACCAGGCGAGAGCGTCGCCCGGGTTGTCCTGCCAGTAGGTGACCTGGGCGTTGTCTTCCTCGACGTACAGGGAACCGCCGGGAACGGGTATGTCCACCGCGGACCCGGTGGGTCCCTCGTCGGGGCCGAACAGGCTCAGGCCGATCGAGGGCGTGGTGACCTTGGTCTCGCTGTTGCGGTCGGCGGAGGCGGTGATCAGACCCGCGTACCCGGTGGCACCGCGGTCGAGGGTGACGACGGTCCGCGGCTTGCTCTCGCCGACCCTGGCGGTGACGGCCTGCGAGTTCTCGCTGATGCGCAGGGCCGGGTAGCTGTAGAGATGGCAGGCCTTGGAACCGGTGTTGGTCGCCGTGATGAGGACGTGGTCGACGGGGTTCTTCACCTTCTTGATGGCGAATTTCAGCGAACCGGTGGTGCAGTCCACGGGCTTGGCGCCGCCGGGGACTGTGCCGCTGGACGGGGAGTTGGAGTCGCCCGCCCCGGTGCCGCCGTCCTTTCCGGAACCGCCTGCGGAGTTCTCGGCATCCGCGTCCTTCGCGCTGTCCTCCGTGGCGGTGGCCGACGTCGTCGTCGACGGCGACGGTGACGGCGAGGTGGCCGAGGGGGTGAGGGCCGGGTCGGTGGATTCCGTGGTCGTCGATTCGACGGACCGCGACTCGGCGTCGCCTTCTCCGCAGGCGGCCAGGGTCAGCGCCAGGACGGCGGAACTGGCCGCTGCCATGGCAAGGCGGTGCGTGCGCAAGCTGGTTACCTCTTCCGGACAGGGACATCCCGTTCACCTGCGAAGCAGGCCACCAGACCATAGTGGAACGGGAGATCGCTCGTCGCACACCCGCTCGCCGCTCACCGCGGGACGTGGCCGATTTCGGACACCGGGCCGGAGTGGGGGGATACGGCGGGTAGTTCCACGGTGACGCGGATCCCGCCGGCCGGGCGCGGGGTGAGGGTGAGCGTTCCGTCGTGCGCGTGGGTGATGGTCTTGACGATGGCCAGGCCGAGGCCGACGCCCGGGTGGTCGCCGTGCACGCGCTCGGTGCCGCGCTGGAACGGTTCGGTGAGTGTCGCGGCCAGCTCCGGGGTGAGCTGCTCGCCGGTGTTCTCGACGGTGAGGACCACCGTCTTGGGGCGGACACCGGTGGTGACCCACACGGCGCCTTCCTCGGGCAGGTTGTGGACGATCGCGTTGTGGACGAGGTTCGTGGTCAGTTGCAGCAGGAGCGCCGGCGATCCGGTCGTGGGCGTGATGTCGCCGCGCGTCTCGATGGTGACGCCGTGCTTCTCCGCGAGGGGGAGGAGCGTTTCGGTGGCTTCCTCCGCCATGAGGGACAGGTCGACGCGTTCTCGGGTGAAGGACCGCCGGTCGGCACGGCTGACCAGGAGCAGTGCCTCGGTGAGATCGATGGCCCGGGTGTTGACGGCGTGGAGGCGGTCGACGAGTTCGCCGGTGTCGCGGGTCGGATCGGCGCGGGCCACATCGAGAAGGGCCTTCGAGACCGCCAGCGGGGTGCGCAGCTCGTGCGAGGCGTTGGCCGCGAATCTCTGCTGCTCGGCGACGTGTGCTTCGAGCCGGGCGAGCATCGCGTCGAAGGCGTCGGCGAGTTCGCGGAACTCGTCCTTCCGGCCCGGCAGCCGGATCCGGTGGGAGAGCGACCCGCTCGTGGCCATGCGCGCGGCGTTCGTGATGCCGGTCAACGGGGCGAGCATGCGGCCGGCGAGGATCCACCCTCCCACGAGACCGAACACCAGCAGGAACGCCAGGACCGCGGCCGCTCTCGGCAGGAAGACGTTCAGCAGGGAGGACCGGACGGGGAACACACCGTTGAGGTGCGCGTTGTCTTCGGCGTTGATGAGCATCGCCCGTTCGGGGACGTACCGCAGGAGGAACACCCACACCGCCGCGAGCAGCAGGAAGCCCGCGACCATGAGGAACCCGGCGTAGCTGAGGGTGAGCTTGACGCGAACGCTCAGCCCGGCCTGCCTATCCACGGTCGTCTCCCTCACGGAGGGCCTCCGGTCGCGCGTCGATGCGGTAGCCGACGCCCGGCACGGTGGCGATGATCCAGGGTTCGCCGAGGCGTTTGCGCAGGGCGGAGACGGTGATGCGGACGGCGTTGGTGAAGGGGTCGGCGTTCTCGTCCCAGGCCCGTTCCAGCAGTTCTTCGGCGCTGACGACACCGCCTTCGGCGGCGACGAGTACGTCCAGTACGGCGAACTGCTTGCGGGTCAGCGCGACGTAGCGGTCGTCGCGGTAGACCTCGCGGCGGAAGGGGTCCAGGCGCAGGCCCGCGATCTCCCGCACGGGCGGTCTGCTGTGGGCGCGTCTGCGGTCGAGTGCCCGGAGCCGGAGGACGAGTTCCTGGAGTTCGAAGGGTTTGGTGAGGTAGTCGTCGGCGCCGAGTTCGAAGCCGGTGGCCTTGTCGTCGAGGCGGTCGGCGGCGGTGAGCATGAGGATGGGCATGCCGCTGCCGGAGGCGACGATGCGTCGGGCGATCTCGTCACCGGAGGGTCCTGGGACATCGCGGTCGAGTACGGCGATGTCGTAGCTGTTGACGCTCAGCAGTTCCAGGGCGGTGTCGCCGTCGCCCGCGATGTCGGACGCGATCGCTTCCAGGCGCAGGCCGTCGCGGACGGCGTCCGCCAGAAAGGGTTCGTCCTCGACGATCAGCACACGCATGCCGTCGATGCTACGAGCCGACACATATCGTCGGCGTATCGAAAACCGCATACGCGCCGACAACACCACCCTGCCTTGACTGGGCAGCATGACTGGAACCCCGCCATCGGCTCGGACAGCGGGTCGCCGGTTTCACTGGCTCCTCGGCGTCGGACTCCTGATCGTCATCACGGCGATCACCGCGGCCCTCGTCTCCCAGCTCCCGAAATCCGCGTCCCCCTCGGCCGTATCACCCTTGAATTCCCTGCGCACCGAGCAGCGCGGTGCGCAGGGTGAGGCCCACGGTGCCGTCCCCGACCGCGTGACGGTCTTCGACGACACGATCCCGGCCGTGGCGAACCTCGATCCGGAGCTGCTCAAGGCCCTCCGCCGGGCCGCGACGGACGCGGCGGACGACGGAGTCGACTTCTACGTCAACAGCGGCTGGCGTTCCGCGGATTACCAGAACCGGCTGCTGCGCGACGCGGTCGCCGAGTACGGGTCCGCGGAGGAGGCCGTCCGGTGGGTGGCCACCCCCGAGACCTCGCCGCACGTGTCGGGGGACGCGGTCGACATCGGGCGCTCCGATGCGATGGCGTGGCTGTCCAGGCACGGCGCCGCGTACGGGCTGTGCCAGATCTACCGCAACGAACCCTGGCACTACGAACTGCGCCCCGAAGCGGTCGGTCACGACTGCCCGCGTATGTATGCCGACCCCACCCAGGACCCGAGGATGCAGCAGTGACCGACAGTGAGCGAGGCCGGACGATGGTGGCGCGGGCGGATACGGCGGATACAGCGGATATGGGGGGTGCGGAGGATACGAGGGATACGAGGGGTGCGGGGGATACGGGGGATACGGCGAAGACCGGACAGAACGGCGCCGGCCGCCCGCGACCGGGCCGGGACACCGGCTCCGGGACCTGGCGCGCGGGCCTCCGCCGGGTGATCCTCCTCGGCTCCCGGCCGGGGCCCTGGAAGCGCGGTACGGTCCTCGCCGCGCCGGCGCTGCTGCTCGGCCTGGTCATGCTGCTGCACGCGCGGATCACGGACCGTGGGGGCCTCGGCAGCCTGGTGGAGACCTCCCTGCCCTGGTTCGGCCTGTTCGTCCCGGTACTGCTGGCCGGGGCGCTGTGGCGCCGCTCCGCCTCCGCGGTGGTCGCGCTGCTGCTGCCGGTCACGGTGTGGCTGAACCTCTTCGGCGGGCTGCTCACCGACAAGTCCGGGACGGGCCACGAGCTCACCGTGGTCGGCCACAACGTCGGCGCCGACAATCCCGACCCGGCCGGCACCGCCCGCGACCTGGCCCGATCCGGGGCGGATGTGCTGGCCCTGGAGGAGATCACCCCGCGGGCCCGGGGCACGTACGAGAAGGAACTGGCGACGACGTACCCGTACCACGCCGTGATGGGCACGGTCGGGCTGTGGAGCAGGCTGCCGCTGTCCGACACCCGGCCGGTCGACATCAAACAGGACGTCGGGCCGCTGGGGGCCACCAAACCGGCCGAGGCCAAGATGGCCGACAACCGGGCACTGCGCACCACGGTGGCCACGGACCACGGGCCCCTCGCCGTGTACGTGGCCCACCTGGGGTCCGTACGCGTGAACCCCAGGTCGGGCTTCTGGACCGACACGCGGGACCGGAACGCCCAGGCGCTCGGCGAGGCCCTCGCCGACGAGCGGAACGAGCGGGTGGTGCTGCTCGGCGACCTGAACGGCACCACGGACGACCGCGCGCTCGACGGAATCACCTCGCAGCTGCACTCCGCCCAGGCCGCGGCAGGAGACGGCTTCGGCTTCACCTACCCGGCCGACTTCCCGCTGGTGCGGATCGACCAGATCCTGGTCCGCGGCGTCCGTCCGGAGAGCTCCTGGGTACTCCCCGCCACCGGAAGCGACCATCTGCCGGTGGCGGCCGGAATCAACTGGTGAACACCGCGCGAGGTCACGGAGGCGTAACAGACCCGCCAAGGCGGGCGGATGCCGCTGCGCCGCAACCTCACCCTCTACAGCCTCGGCGGGCTGATGGCCGAGAACCGAGGGGCCCGGAACACCCCCGCGCGTCGCGGAGCGCCTGATCGACCCTGTGCCGTGTGTTCACAGTTGGGGTCAACGCCCTTAGGCTGTGCGCCCTTCGCGGTCTGGGGAGGTTCCGTGAACGGTCTCCGTGCGCTCGTCGTCTGCTTTGTCGTCGCGTGTGCCGCGGTGGTCACGCCGGCCGCGGCCGTGACGCCGGGCTGGTCGGCGCTGCCGGTGCCGCCGGCGGCCGCATCGCCGGTGACCGTGTCCGATCTCGCCGCCCGCGGGCCGGGCGAGGCATGGGCGAGCGGGTACGAGCACGCCGCCGACGGACTCCGGCCGATGCTGTACCGGTGGGACGGCAGGGCGTGGCACCGGGAGACCGCCTTCCCCGGCGCCGGTGAGCTGGGCTGGCTCGGCAAGGTGCAGTTCGTCGGCGAGGAGGTGTGGATCCTCCACAACCACGTGGGCGTGGGGCAGATCCTGCGCAGGTCGGCGGGAGGATGGAGTTCCCTGCCGCTGCCGCAGACCCTGTGGACCTACCAGGACTTCGCCGCGGTACCCGGGGCCGCGTGGGTGGTGGGGGAGGACGACACCGGGCTGAAGGTGTTGCACCACGACGGTTCCGGCTGGACCACACAGTCCACCCCGGAGGGTGTGCTGTACCTGATGGGCATCACCGCCCGTACCGCCACCGACGCCTGGGCCTGGGCGGACACCACCACCGGGACCACCGTCCTGCGCTGGGACGGCACGGCCTGGCGGGACGCGCGGGTGCCCCTGCCGCCCGACAGCAACGTGCACACGCTCCTGCTCGAACCGTCGGGCCGGGCCACGATCGGCGGCAGCCGGTACATCGACGGCGTGCCCCACACCTACCTGATGACCTTCGACGGGCGCACCTGGCGCACCACCTACCCGCCCCTGGGCGACACCTACACCGAGGCCATGGTGCGCGGCCCGGACGGCGCGCTGTGGCTGCCGGTGCGCAGCGACCGCGCGTTCCAGTCGAAGTACGCGCGGGTGAACGGCCCCCGCACCACCTTCTCCTACGGCCCCGAGCGCACCGACGCGATCGACGTCAGACCGCGTGCCCTGACGAGGGCCGGGTCCTCGCTGCTGTCCTTCGGAACCGTCGAGATCTACGGCTCGAAACCCAACCTGATGAGTGAACGGCTGGGAGGCTGACCATGGCACGAAGACTTCTCGTCGCGGCCCTCGCCGTCGTGATGACCATCATGACCGTGATGAGCTCGGCCGCGGCGGACACCCTGTCCTGGCAACACGTTCCGGTCCCGGCGCAGTTGCGCCCGCAGGCCGGGCTGAACGAGGCCGTGGCGCTCGGGCCGGACCGGGCGTGGGCGGTGGGCGCCGACGCCGTCGGCCGCGAGGCGCCGGGCTTCCCGCTGGTGCTGCGCTGGGACGGAACCGCGTGGCAGCGCCAGAGCCTGCCCGGGGTCGACTGGCAGGGAGAGCTGCTGTCGATCGCCGCGACCTCACCGACCGCGGCCTGGGCCGTCGGCCGCGATTCCGCGGGCGGCGCCCACCTGCTCCGCTTCGACGGCAAGGCCTGGCGCGAGAGCCGGCCGCCGAGCGGTGTCGTCCTGACGAAGGTCGTCGCCGGCGGCGGTGAGACCTGGCTGATCGGCTCGCGGGACGGCGCGCAGGTGTTGCTGCGCCGGGCCGGGGGCGGCTGGCAGGACCTGCCGGCGCCGCCCGGAGCCGTGTACGGCCTGCACATCAAGGCGGCCGACGACGTCTGGGCGGCGGGCGAAACCGTCTCGGGCGCGACCGTGTCGCACTGGGACGGGCACGCGTGGCAGCAGACGCTCGTCAACGGCTTCCCGCGATCGGCCGTGGGCAGTGTGCTGGCGGTCTCGCCGACCGAGGTGTGGGCGGGTGGCACGGCCGGGTTCGTCGGCGGCCCGGTGGGCCGGCCCATCCCGCCCCTGCTGCTCCGCTGGGACGGGCAGGCGTGGAACCGGGTGACCATGCCAACCGACTTCGGCGGGATCACCTCACTGGTGCCCGGCCCGTCCGGCGAACTGGCCTGGGTCTCGGTGGCCAACTCGCAGAAGTGGGGCCCGCCGGGCAGCTCCCCGCCGTTCGTCCCCGGCCCGGACTTCCTCTCCTGGAACGGTCAGTCCTTCACCGAGTACAGCGAACCGGCCGTGGCCGGTGAGGGCGACTCCCGTACGTTCCGACTGGCCCCGGTGCCGGGCACGCAGACGGTCTGGTCGGTCGGCCGCGCCACCGGCCCCGAGAACACCTTCGCGCCCCGCGTCCTGCGGTTCGGCTGAGGGCGAGCACGTCGCGTTCGCGCGCAGGATCTCGGTGGGGTCGGTGTCCTTGAAGAGGAGGCCGCGGATGCTCACCCTGGGGGGTCCCGCCCTCGGGATCACTCTCCTGCGGCGTCGCTCACCACATCCCCGACCGCCCGACGGCGTCGGCCCATGACGGGGTCCGGGCCGCCGCGCGCTCGCCGGTGGTCAACGGCGGCGCGCGGTGACCAGCCAGGCTCGGGAGTCGAACCACACGCCGTCGCCGGTGTCGTGCGCGTCGAGCATCGCGCGAAGCCGTTCGCGGGCGCGCTCGGCGGACGCGGCGTCCGGATCGGCGACCAGTTCCTTCGCCATGCCCAGCTGGAGTACGGCGGCATGCGCGCGGTCGGCGTCCGGGCCGTAGCAGACGGGCTCCGCTACGTCGACGATGTCCATCTCCGTGAAGCCGGCCGCGGTCAGGACGCTGCCCACGACGTCCGGGTCGGCCAGGGCGAAGGCGTTGGCGGCCGCCGGGGCCGGTGTCGAGGACGTCTGCCCGCCGGAGAGCGCGGTCCGGATCGCGGTGTGCCACTCCTGGCGGTCGGCGGCCTGCCAGACCAGCTGGACGAAGCGCGCGCCCGGGCGCAGGGCCTGCCCGATGTTGGCGAACGCGGCGACCGGGTCGGCGAAGAACATCGTGCCGAACCGACTGACGCCCAGGGTGAAGTGCTCCGGCCGGAAGGCATGGGTCTGGGCGTCGGCCTGCACGAACTCGACAGTGCGGAGTCCTTCGGCCTCGGCCTGCCGGCGGGCGTGTGCCAGCATCGGGCCCGAGACGTCGACGCCGAGCGCGGTGCCCGGCGAGGCGGCCCGTGCCGCGTCCCGGGTGGTGGTGCCGGAGCCGCAGCCGATGTCGAGGACATGATCGCCGGGTCGGACGTCGAGGGCCTCCCACAGCCGCTTCTGGTATCGGACGAGCTCCGAGTCGTAGTCGAACAAGGCGAGCGTCTCCTCACATCGCGGGGCCGTCGCGGAGGACTCCCCGCACGGCGTCGAGCCGTATCCCCGGGTCCAGCTCCGGCAGCCACCACGTCGCGCCGGCTCTCGCGTACGGTGCGGGATCGACGCCGAGCGGCAGCGCGACGGCGATGTCGTACGAGGCCATCTCACCATGGCGCAGTTCGGTGAGGGAGGCGACGACGTCGGCGAGCTGGTCCGGGTGTTCGAGATTGGCCGGGAAGAAGCCGTCGAGGCGGGCGGCACGGCGGATCGGCTTGGCGTTGCCCGGGAATCCGGCGCCCCACACCGGGACGCCCGGCCGCTGAACCGGCCGCGGCAGGAAGGTGATGCCGTCGACGGTGTAGTGCTCGCCGCGGTGACGCACCGGCTCGCCCGACCAGGCGGCGGTCAGGATCTGCAGGGACTCGTCGAGCATGCGCCCGCGCCGCCGGTCGTCGAGTTCCTCGCCGGTCTTGGACAGTTCGCCGGCGAACCGGTCGCTGCCGAGCCCGACGCCGAGGGTGAGACGGCCGTCGCTGAGCCGGTCCAGGGTCGCGCTCTCGCGCGCGACCTTGGCCGGCCGTCGGCGGGGCAGCACCGACATCATCGGGCCGAGCCGGATCCGTTCGGTCGCGGTCGCGATCGCTGCCAGCGTGATCCACGGGTCGGCGACCTGCCGGACCGGCTCCCGCCAGGACAACTGGTCCCACACGAAGCAGCCGTCCCACCCGGCCTCCTCCGCGTCGGCGGCGAGGCGCGCGACCGCCCGCGGGTCGGCGAGTTCCTCGAAGAGCGGCAGCCAGAGAGCGGAGCGCAGCCGGTTCATGGGCGACTTCCTTCCGTGTGCGGCACCAGAGCCGACACGAACTCGTCCCACACCGCGCTCGGCAGGTCGTGTCCGGCTCCCTTGAGGACCAGCAGCTCCGCACCCGGGACCGCGTCGCGCAGCGCCTCGCCGTGCGGCAGCGGCAGCACCGGGTCGTGGTCGCCGTGGACCACGAGCGTCGGCGCGGTGATGTCGCCGAAGCCGCCGCGCGCCGGCCCGTCGAACGCGATGCGGTAGTGGTTGGCCAGGGTCGACGCGTAGTTCCTGGCGCGCGTCACGTCCCGCTCGACCAGCGCCCGGATCGCGGCCTCGTCGAAGTACGGCGAGCCACCGGCGTACGCCTTCGCGCCGGCCACCACGTACTCGACCACCGCGGCCTCGTCGGAGACGTCCGGCTCGGCCGGCACGGCCAGCTCGCTCGACGGTGGCGGCAGGTCGTCGGCACCGGTCGAGGTCGAGACGAACGTCAGCGACGCGACCCGGTCGGGATGGTCCACACCGAGGACGAGGCCGAGCCCGCCGAACATCGACTGACAGACCAGGTGGGCGCGCTCGATGCCCCACGTGTCCTGAAGGCCGAGCACGTCGAGGGCCAGGTCCGAGAACGAGTAGGCGGGCTGCCCCGGCGGGTAGCAGGTCGAGCGGCCGGTGTCCCGTTGGTCGTAGCGGATCACGAACCGGCCGTGGGCGGCGATCTGTTCGCACAGGCCGGCGTCCCACCACAGCATCGAGGCGGCCGATCCGGCGATCAGCATGATCGCCGGGGCCGCGGGGTCGCCGAAGGCCTCCGCACACAGCTCGACGCCGTTGATCCCGAGCAGGTGCTCGCCGTGCGATGGGTGTGAGGTCATGTCCAGCACGCTAGAGCCCGCGACTCCATGCTGAAAAGCGATGATTTCCGATCGATGCGATCGCTGGAGGCGATGAAAGGGCCCATGGACGGGCCAGGGGTGCCGTTACGCTGGCGCGCGTGAGCAACGTCGAGCTGCGCCATCTGGCGGCGATGGCCGCCATCGCCGAGGAGGGCTCGTTCGGACGGGCCGCCGCCCGCCTCGGGTACACCCAGTCGACGGTGAGCCAGCAGGTCGCCGCGTTGGAGCGGGCCGTCGGCGGTCCGGTGTTCGACCGGCCGGGCGGTCCGAGGCCGGTGCGGCTCACCCCGCTCGGCTCGGTGGTCCTGGAGCACGGTCGCGCCCTGCTGGCGAAGGCGGAGGCGCTGACCGATGCCGTGGACCGGTTCAAGGCGGGAGACGGCCGGATCGACATCGGCACGTTCCAGAGCGTGTCCAACGTGATCCTGCCGTCGGTCGTACGCCGACTGCGGGACGAACACCCCGGCTGCGACATCAGGTTGTTCGAGGAGGAGCCGGAGCAGCCGCGGATCGGCGACCTCGACCTGCTGTTCTACGACGGCCGCCTCGACGGCGACCTGGAGCACCGCAAGCTGCTGGACGATCCCTACCTGCTGGTGGCGGCCCCCGGCGCCTTCCCCGAGGGGCCGGTCCCGCTGGCGCGGCTCGACGGCGCGCCGATGGTGGCCTGGCCGCTGATCTGCGACCAGCCCGTGATGGAGCAGGCGATGGCCCGCGGTGGCGCCCGCCCGCAGTTCGTGTTCCGCAGCGCGGTCAACGACACCCTGCTGTCGATAGTGCGGGCCGGTCTGGGATCGGCCGTGCTGCCCTGGCTCGCGATCCGCGGCGCCGATGTCGCCTCCGACGACCGGCTCCGCGTCCACGAGCTGCTGCCGTCCCTGCCGCCACGGGAGATCTACCTGCACTGGCAGGCCGGACGGATCCACTCGCCCCTCGCCGGCCGGGCCGTTGCCATCGCCGTAGAAGTGGCGGCCGACCTCGCTCCGCCGTCGGCCGGCGCCTGAGACGCGGGGGTCGCCGCGGCCGCACGTCCTCGGTGCCGTCGGCGGACTCGGCCGGCCCGTCACGGTTCCCGGTGAGGGCCCGGCGGGGAGCCGTCAGTGACGCCGGTGGGCGTTGAGCCGGGCGGCCTGACGTGTCAGGTGCTGACGCTCGGCGAGCGTGGGCGCCTTGTGGGCCGCCTCGGCGTACAGCCGTGCCGCGGTCGCCAGGTCGCCGTCGCGCTCGTGGAGGTGCGCCGCCACCGCGGTGTGACGGGGCAGCGAGGCGTCCAGTTCGGCGAGTGCCGCCAGACCGGCGCGGGGTCCGTCGGCCTCCCCGACGGCCACCGCGCGGTTGAGCCGCACGACCGGGTTGTCGGTCAGGCGCGCGAGTTCGTCGTACCACTCGACGATCTGCACCCAGTCGGTCTCCTCCGCGGCCGGCGCGTCCGCGTGAAGGGCGGCGATGGCCGCCTGGGCCTGGAACTCGCCCAGCCGGTCGCGGGAGAGGGCGACCTGAAGGATCGCGACGCCCTCGGCGATCAGCCGGGTGTCCCACCGGGTGCGGTCCTGCTCGGCGAGGGGCACCAGGCTGCCGTCGGGCGCGGTCCGCCCGGCGCGCCGGGCGTGGTGGAGCAGCATGAGGGCGAGCAGCCCCGCCACCTCCGGGTGGTCGATGGCGGCCGCGAGCTGCCGGGTGAGCCGGATGGCCTCGGCGGCCAGGTCGACATCGCCGCCGTAGCCCTCGTTGAAGACCAGGTAGAGGACGCGCAGCACGGTGGCGACGTCGCCGGGCCGGTCGAGCCGCACGCCGGAGACGGTGCGCTTGGCGCGGCTGATGCGCTGGGCCATGGTCGCCTCGGGCACCAGGTAGGCCTGGGCGATCTGGCGGGTGGTGAGCCCGCCGACGGCGCGCAGTGTGAG
The DNA here is from genome assembly GCF_021173675.1 of Streptomyces lincolnensis. GTDB lineage: Bacteria > Actinomycetota > Actinomycetes > Streptomycetales > Streptomycetaceae > Streptomyces > Streptomyces lincolnensis_B. The sequence goes on from NZ_JAIHON010000007.1 coordinate 202,186, forward strand.
CGCGACCGCCGACGACGGCGTCAGCGAGGGGTGGGCGCACAGGAAGTACAGCTGGAGTGTGTCGTCCGCCGAGGGGGCCGGACCGGGCTCCGGTTGCTCGTCGACGAGGTCCTCACGCCGGCGGCGGGCGGCCTCCGACCGGGCCTGGTCGATGAACTTGCGCCAGGCCGTGGTGATCAGCCAGCCCTTCGCGTCCCGCGGCGGATCGGCCGGCCAGACGCGGACCGCCTCGACCAGCGCGTCCTGGACGGCGTCCTCGGCCGCCGCGAAGTCGGCTCCGCGGCGGACGAGGACGGCGAGCACGCTCGGTGTGAGGCTGCGCAGCAGGGCCTCGTCCATCGATGACGTCACTCCGTGATGCAGGTGGAATGCTCGGCCATGAACGGCCGGAGCTCCAGCCACTCGTGGATCGGCTTCCCCCCGGCTCCGGGGGCGGCCGACAGCTCCGCGGCCAGTTCGAGGGCCCGTTCGTGACTGTCGACGTCGATCACCATCCAGCCGGCGATGAGGTCCTTGGTCTCGGCGAACGGACCGTCGGTGACCGGCGGGCGCCCCTCACCGTCGTATCGAACAAACGTGCCCTCGGGGACCAGTGCCTGGCTCTCGACGAACTCGCCGCTCTCCTCGAGCCGGGCCGCGAAGTCGCGCATGTACTGCACGTGCGCCGAGATCTCCTCCGGCGTCCACTTCTCCATCGGCACGTCGTTGACCGGAGCCGGAGCACCGCGGTAGTGCTTCAGCAGCAGGTACTTGGCCATGGTGTTCTCCTCGATGCCGGTGCGACCCATTGTGGTCGTGTTCACCCCGGGGACGGAGCCGGTCGGGGATTCTCGACACCGCCGTCCGAGATTTTTTTCGACGGCCATGAGTCACTCCGCGGACGAGTCACTCCGCAGATCGTCACATCGCGGCGATGCCCTCCATACCGGACTCGGCGAAGGCGGGCAGGCCCTCGGCGGTGGTGATCTTGGTGAGGGATCCGTTCCTCTCGACGCGGAAGCCGTCGACCGTGCCGGAGACGGCGTTCTGGACGTAGACGAACTTCTCGTCCTCGGTCACGGCGATGTCGATGACACCCTGCGACTTCGCGGAGGGCGGTGTGGCGACGCCCACCTGGTTGGTCAGGGCGAGCTTTCCGTGCCTGTCCATGCGGTATCCGCTGACGGTCGAGTTGCCGGTGTTGCCGCCGTAGAAGAAGGAGCCCGCGCGTGCCAGCCAGCACAGGACCTCCTGGCCGTTGGCGAGGGGCTTCTGAAGGACCTTCAGCCTGCCGTCGTGGCCGACCCGGTACGTGGTCACCGTGGACTTCTCGGCCTCGGCGACCAGCATCCGGCCGCCGGACCTGTCGAAGCTGACGGCGAACGGCACGTTCCCGACGGACTTGTTGACGACCGGTTCGGCGACGGCCGGCAGGCCGTTCCGCTTCAGGGGGAAGACCTGGATCGTGTTGTTCCCCTTCGTGGTGACCACCATGCTGCGGCCGTCCGGGGTGATCTCGACCTCGCCGGGCGAGGTGTCGAACCGGGGCACGTCCTCGTTGGCCAGCCCCAGGGAGCGGAAGGACCCGGGTATCGGCACGAGCCCCTTCGCCGTGATCCGGAAGCCCTGGACACTGCCGGCGCCGCCCGCGTTCATGACGTAGGCCAGCCTGCCCCGCACCGCGATGCTGGACGGGAACTCGCCGCCGGTGTCCATGACCTGACGGTCCTTCAGCCTCGTCCCCTCGACGCGGAAGGAGGTCAGCGTGCCGCTGCCGGCGTTGACTGCCAGCAGGGTCCGGGAGGTGTCGTCGTAGACGAGGGAGTCCTGTGAGGCGAGGGAGTCCGTGGGCGCGTCGACCTGATCCCCTCCCTTGCCGCCCGTCGCGTAGGTGCCCGAGGCTTTCAGCCGGCCCTGCGCGTCCCGTGCGAAGACGTGAATCGTGTTGCCGTTCAGCTCGTTGCCCTGCACGAAGACCGCACGACCGGTTCCCGCCCCGGACGTCCCGTACTGGTTCGCCGAGGCGAGGGAGACGGCCACGGTGGCCGCCGCGACGGTGGCGAGGGCGCTCGCGCCGATCACGATCCGCCGGGTCCTGGACTTGGCCCGGTGACCGTGGTGGGTCCTGGTCTTCGCGTCGTGCCGGTTGTGGCTCACGTCCCGCTCCTTCGTTCCTCATGGCGCTGGTGCCGACGCCGGTGCCGACGCCGGTGCCGCTGTCGGCGCCGGTGCGTCCGTGTGGGTGTTCGTGGACGTGACAAGCGTGGCCAGGGGGAGCTGTGGGGTGGGTGGGAACGCGGGCCGCGTCAGACTCTCGTAAGCAATGGCCGGTTGTCGGGGGACGGTCCGAACTGCGCTTCATGTGTCTCGCGGTCAGTGGCCCCCGGTGAGCTCGCCACTGAGGGTCTGGTGGATCCGGGTGCTGTGCTCGTTCAGCCCGATGATCTCGACGGTCTTGCCGCGCTGGGCGTACTTGGTCTCGACGGCGTCGAGGGCGGCGACTGAGGAGGCGTCCCAGACATGTGCGGCGGACAGGTCGATGACGACCTTGTCGGGGTCGGCGGCGTGGTCGAACCGGCCGACGAGGTCGTTGGACGAGGCGAAGAAGAGCTCGCCGGTCACCCGGTAGACGACGGTGGCTCCGTCGGGGTCGGTGACGGCGGTGACCTCGGCGAGACGGGCGACACGCTTGGCGAAGATGACCATGGCGGTGACGGAGCCCACGACGACGCCGACGGCGAGATTGTGGGTGGCCACGACGCACACGACGGTGACCACCATGACGGTGATCTCCCCGGCCGGCATCCGCTTCAGTGTCTTCGGGGCGATGGAGTGCCAGTCGAAGGTGGCCACCGACACCATGACCATCACCGCGACCAGCGCCGCCATGGGGATGTCGGAGACGACCGGCCCGAAGACGATGCACAGCACCATCAGCAACGCACCCGCCAGGAACGTCGACAGCCGGGTGCGAGCGCCGGAGACCCGTACGTTGATCATCGTCTGGCCGATCATCGCGCAGCCGCCCATGCCGCCGAAGAGGCCGGTGACGATGTTGGCGACGCCCTGGCCGACGGACTCGCGGGTCTTGGAGGAGTGGGTGTCGGTGATCTCGTCGACCAGCTTGGCGGTCATCAGCGACTCCATCAGCCCGACCAGCGCCATGGCGAGCGCGTACGGGGCGACGGTCGTCAGCGTGTCGAGGGTGAACGGCACGTCCGGCAGGCCCGGCATGGGGAGGGCGGAGGGCAGTTCGCCCTTGTCGCCCACGGTCGGCACCGCGATGCCGGCCGCGACGGTGATCACGGTGAGGATGACGATGGACACCAGGGGAGCCGGGACGACCGTGGTGATCCTCGGGAAGAACACCATCAGCGCCAGCCCGGCGGCGATCAGCGGATAGACGGGCCGGGGCACGTCCGTCATCTCCGGCACCTGCGCCATGAAGATGAGGATCGCGAGGGAGTTGACGAAGCCGACCATCACGCTGCGCGGCACGAACCGCATCAGCTTGGCGACGCCGAGCGCGCCGAGGACGATCTGGAAGACGCCGGCCAGGATGACGGCGGCGACGAGATGGCCGAAGCCGTGCTCACGGTTCAGCGGGGCGATGACGGGCGACGGCACCGGTGGCCGCGGAGATCATGGCCGGTCGGCCGCCGACGAGCGCGATGGTCACGGCCATGGTGAACGAGGCGAACAGGCCCACCGCCGGGTCGACCCCCGCGATGATCGAGAACGAGATCGCTTCCGGGATCAGCGCCAGCGCGACCACGAGCCCGGCCAGCACCTCGGTGCGCAGCACCTTCGGGTCGGACAGCCAGGACGGACGTCGGGAGCCTGCAGCCAGGTGGACGGGGACAGAGCGGAGGAGGACAAGAGACGAGGAACCTGTCGTGCTCGGGCACACCCGGGTTGGCGGCGGGCGCGCGGGGAGGTGGGGAAGTGGGGAGGCGTGGACGGCCGGGCCGGTCACGAAGTCGGCGGTCGGCGGACGGCGGACCGAGGTCAGGGGGCGGCCGCCGGGCAACCGCTGAGGCAAGCGGGCGCTGCTCGGGGGCGACGGGTCACGGTGGGCAGGCAGCGGCGCCGGGCATCACAGACATGCGCACGCTCTCTCCTGCTTGGGGGGACCACGGTCTTCGCGGGTCTTCGCCGGGGGCTTCGTCGGCCCTGACACGGCTCACGGCCACGGGACGGCATCCCGCACCACGACGTCCCGCACCACGGCAACGGGCACGGCAGACGGCGAGCCCGACACCGGGGAAACTCTACCCTGACGTTAGGGTAGGGATCGGCGTCGGCGGTCCCCGACTGCGGCCAGGGACGAGGAGGACACCCCGCGTGACCAGCGAGCACATGCAGATCGGCGAGGTCGCCGCACGGACCGAGCTGTCGTTGCGGACGATCCGGCACTATGAGGACACCGGCCTCGTCGTCCCCTCCGCCCGCTCCCAGGGCGGCTTCCGCCTCTACACCGAGGCCGATGTCGCCCGCCTGATGGTCATCCGCCGTATGAAGCCGCTCGGCTTCACCCTGGACGAGATGCGCGCTCTGCTGGAGGCCACCGACCGCCTCGACGCCGACGAGGAACTGCCGCCCGAGGAACGCGAAGCGCTGCTGGAGCGGATCCGCGGCTTCGAGCACGCCACCCGGCAGCGGGTCGAGGACCTGCGCACCCAGATGTCCCGGGCGGAGGAGTTCGCGGCCACACTGGCGCGACGGCTCACGGCGACTCCCACGGCCTGAAACGGGTTCCTGCCGGTTGCGGGTCGCGCACCCGGGGCCGCCGAAGGAAGGTCCCCGATCGCTCTGTTGAGGGCCGCCGAGATGGGCCGGCGTGTAGTGTCGAGAGACATGACGACAGAGTCGCCGGCGCAGATCGTCCAAGGTTTGTTCCCGTTGCTCGCCGAGGGGAAGACCGGAGAGGCGGCGGCCCTGTTCGCCGACTCGGTGTCGTTCTCGATCCCGCACCCGCCAGGCATTCCCTGGGTGCCGGAGGTCGGCTCGGCCGAGGACATGCGGACCTTCTTCGAACTGCTGCGGACCCACGTGCGGCCCAAGGAGTTCGACCTCCGTCAGGTCATCGCCGACGGCGACGACGTGGTCCTGATCGGGCGCATGGTCTCCGAGGTCAGGAAGACGGGCCGGGACATCGACACCGCGTTCGCCCTGCACACCACGGTCGAGGACGGGCTGATCACCCGCTACCACCTCTACGAGGACAGCTACGCCGTCGCCAAGGCCTACTTCGACGACTGAGCGTCATCGGACCGCCGGTGCGGTACCCGGGCCCGGACCTGACAGGTCGTCAACGACTGGCTGTGACCAAGCGGTTCAGGGCGGGCAGGACGCTGCGCAGGTCGTCGTCGTCCACCGCGACGGTGGCGGCCGCTCGCGCTCCCGCCGAGGCGTTGAATGCCACGCTCACCCCCACGGACGCGAAGAGCGGCAGGTCGGAACGGCTGTCTCCGACGGCACCGCACGAGCGGGGATCCAGGCCCAGTTCCCGCGCCCGGGCGAGGGCGAAGTCCCGCTTGTCGTGCTCGTCGAAGTGCCGGGCGACCCGGCCGGTGAACCGGCCCCCGGCCGTGGCCAATTGAGGCCCGCAGAACCCCTGGAAGCCGAACCGGTCCATCAGACAGCCGCCGACCGCCGACCAGGCGAGGGTCGCCAGCACGGGCACCAAGCCGTTCTGCCGACACCAGTCCACGGTCTCCTCGATGCCCGCGACCAGGGGAAGCCCGTCCAGCCATCCGGAGACCTGGTCCTCGGAGGCTCCCGCCCACCCCGCGGCGTCCGGTTCGGAGACCTGCCGATTGTCCATGGCGCCGGTGGCGTAGGCGTCCTCGGCCCTGGCCAACTCGTCCCGATGGCCGAGGAAACCGGTCAGGAAGAGCGACGTACTAGTGCCGGGGACGAGGGTGCCGTCGACATCGAAGAACACGGCGCCCGCAGGAGTGGAGGAGAACACCGCCCCAGCATGCCACCGGAGCGCGAGACCCCGGCACGGGCGGACGGGGCAGGTGTCAGTCGGCGGTGCTCATGAACTCCAGCATGCGGCGGCCGACCTCCTCCGCGTGGTCGATCCACGGTCCGTGGCCGGTGTTGGAGATGATCTCCGCGCGGGCGCCCGGTATCAGGCGGGGCACGCGCTCCACTTGACGTTGCGGGTGGACGAGCAGGCTGCGCTTGCCGAGCACCAGGTAGAGGGGGGTGCGGACCGTGGACAGTTCGCTCTCGGTCAGCGGGACGGGTGCCGGACGGCGAATGCGGTAGGCGCGGACGGCCGTCCTGATCATCGTGCGCAGTTCCGGCATGACGAGGACCGGCTGCTCCAGCCAGGCGGCCAGTTTGGGGCGGAGGGCCTTGGGGGCGAAGGTCGCGAAGAGGCCGGCGAAGAGCCAGACGAAGAAGCGCAGTCCCACCTTCTCCAGGCCGCCGGGGTCGAGGAGGGTGACCGAGACGAGGCGGTCGGGCCGCAGATGCGCCTGGTTCAGGGCCAGCCAGCCGCCGTAGGAGGCGCCCACGAGATGGACCCGGTCGAGACCGAGTTGGTCGAGCGTCTCGTCCAGCCACTGGGCGGCGCGCTCGGGCTGGTGGATGGGTTCGCACTGCACGCTGCGGCCGGGGTCGCCCAGGGTGTCGATCGCGTAGACGGGCCGTTCGGCGCTGAGAGCGGGGGTGTTGGGGTACCACATGGCGGAGCAGGAGCCCGCTCCATGCACCAGGACGACGGGCGTGCGCTCACGGGCGGCCGGGTCCGCGGGGCCGTAGCGGTAGACGTGCGTGGTGCCGAAGGTCGTCTCCACGTCCTCTTCCGCCAGCGCGGTGGCCCCCAGCGCGTAGAGCACGTCACAGGCGGCGAAGTAGCGCTCGCGCCAGGCGTCGCTGACATAGCGGCCGACATCGGCCTGGGTGCGGATTGCAGCGGTGTCGGGCACGGCCACCTCCGGGGTAGTCGGTCTTCATGATACGACCGTACCACAACCGTGGTACGGGTGTACCATAAAAAGTGCCGGCGGATCCCGCACCGGCGACCGGCGAACGACGCGAACCAGGAGCGGAGAACCCGACGATGCCCAAGCGCGTGGATCACGCAGAGCGGCGTACCGAGATCGCGGAGGCGCTCGTCAGGGTCGCCGGCCGGCGCGGACTGCATGCCGTGGGCATGCGCGACGTGGCGGCCGAGGCGGGCGTGTCACTGCGGTTGGTGCAGTACTACTTCGAGACCAAGGAGCAACTGCTGCTCTTCGGGCTGCGGCACCTGACCGAGAGATTCGGTGAGCGGGTGTCCGCCAGGATCCGGGCCGCCGGGGAGGAACCAGGGCCGCGCGCGATGATCGAGGCGCTGCTGACGGCGGCACTGCCGACCGACCTCGAAAGCCGCACTTTCCACCACCTCTACACCTCGTACGCCGTTCTGGCCGTCCACGACCAGGCGCTCGCGGCCCAGCCCTTCATCAAGGACCCGGACGCCGCGGAGGCCGCCCTCGTCGGCCTCCTCCGGCAGGCGCAGGAGGCCGGGCTGCTGCGGCGGGGCGTGGACACCCGGGCGGAGGCGGTCAGTCTGCTGGCCATGTCCGCGGGACTCGGCACCAGCATCCTCGTCGGCCAGCGCGACCCGGAGTCGGCGAGCGCGATCTTCGACTACCACCTGGACCGGATCTTCTCCGCCGACGGAGGCGAGTGAGCCGGTCCTCAGCCCTCGGCGCCGAGCGGTGCCCTGGCCGGCCCCCGTGTTCTCCCCGGGTGGCGGATGAGTCGGCCCTCTCCGGTGTTCTCGCCGGGCGGCGAATGAGTCGCCCCCTCCCGCGTTCTCACCGAGCGCACGCCTCGGCGATCGACAGGCTGTTCTCGTAGAGCCGGTGTCGGGTGATCCGGCCGTTCTCGACGGTGAGGTGCAGTGCGAAAGGGCCCTCGAAGGACTTCCCGGTCGCCCGGACGGTCCCCGACAGGTGACCCATCAGGACGGCGTCGGTGCCGTCGACGAGGAACGTGTCGACCGACGCGCGCGCGTCCTCGGGCACGGTGTGCTCCATCAACTCCGTTGCCTGGGCGGCGCATTCCGCGGCGGTGGCCCTCGGGCGGATCCACGGGACGGACGGGTTCTCGGCGAGCACCCAGTCGACCTCGTCGGCGAAGAGCGCCACGAGCCGCTCGGTGCCCCCGGCCGGCCGTGCGGCTAGGAAGTCCTGCACGACGGCCCGGGTCGCCTCGGCGACGGAACTCGCGACGGTGGCTGAATCAGCGTTCGCTGCGGGGGACTTGACGGACATGGAGCACTCCTCGCGGCCGCGGGCGGAATCCTGTTCTCGAGGGCTTTCCTCGACGTGCTCGATCCTGCCGGTGGGGGCGAGGGCGGTCGATTACCCCGGGGGTAATAGGTTGACCGCATGTCCTCTGTCCTGGTGGTCGGTTATGACCCACGAGCGATCCCCGGCGTCGACGGTGAGGCGCTGTACGCGGCCCTCGACGCGGAGCTGGCGCGGTTCGGCGAGCACGGCATCGACGCCGCCATGACGCTGATCGTGTTCGACGAGTCGGCCGAGCCCGCCCTCATCTCATCCTTGAGCGAGCGTCCGTGGGACGTGGTCGTCATCGGCGGCGGGATCCGCAAGGCGGAGCAGTTGCTCCCGCTCTTCGAGCAGGTCGTGAACCTGGTCCGCCGGCACGCGCCGCAGGCCGCCATCGCGTTCAACACCAGCGGCGGGGACAGCGTCGAAGCGGCACAGCGTCGGCTCTGAGAGGCCTTTCCCGGCCCGGCGTTCCGAGGAGGCCCGGCCCGGCGTCCCGAGGAGGTCGGGCCCGGCGTCAGCCTTGCCGTACCGTCAGCCGGTCGCCGTACGACGGGTCAGCAGGGCGATGGCCGCGGCCGTCGCCGCGAGTGCCGCCACGCTGGTCAGGGCGATGGGGAGGGAGAACCAGTCGGCCATGAAGCCGATGGCGGGCGGTCCCAGGAGCATGCCGCCGTAGCCGAGGGTGGAGGCGACCGCGACTCCGTCGGGCCCGGCCAGGGTGCCGGCGCGTTCGACGGCCACGGGGAACAGGTTGGCGAGGCCGAGCCCGGTGACGACGAAGCCGAGCAGTGCCACCCACAGGGCCGGGGCGAGCGCGCCGAGCAGCATGCCGATCGCGGCGGTCGCACCGCCGTACACCAACGTGCGGGTCTGGCCCAGGCGTTGGAGCAGCCGGCTGCCGGTGAGCCGGCCGATGGTCATCGCGAGTGCGAAGCAGGAGTAGCCGACCGCCGCGATGCCCGGTGAGGCGTCCAGGTCCTGTTCCAGGTGCAGGGCGCTCCAGTCGGCCAGGGCGCCCTCGCCGTAGGCCGTGCACAGGGCGATCAGGCCGAAGATGACGACGAGTCCGCGGGTGCGGGTCTCCGGGCGGCGGGGCGAGGACTCCGCCCGTGGTGCGCTCTCCGCCGGTGCCGGCGCCTCGATGCGCACCAGGGTGCGGCCCGCCAGGGTGGTGACGAGCAGGCCGATCAGGGTGAGGCCGAGCAGGTGCCGGGTGGGGGACAGCGATCCGGCGACGAGTCCCCCGACTCCGGCGCCGATCATGCCGCCGAGGCTGAACGCGGCGTGAAAGCTCGGCATGATGGGCCGACGCAGGGCCCGGACCAGGTCGACCGCGGCGCTGTTGAAGGCGACGTTGATGCCGCCGTATGCGGCGCCGAAGAGCAGGAGTACGGCGCCGAGGGTGAGAGCGGAGTGGGTGAGCGGCGGCAGCGCCACGCTGAGCGAGAGCAGGATCCCGCAGACGACGGTGACCTTGTGGCTGCCGTAACGGCGGCAGAGCCGACCGGTGATCATCATCGTGACCACGGCTCCGGCGGAGACCCCGAGGAGGGCGAGCCCGAGGCCGCTCGCCGAGGCCCCGGTCTGGTGCTTGATGGCGGGGATGCGGACGACCCAGCCGGCGAAGATGAAGCCGTCGAGGGCGAAGAAGGTGGTCAGGGCGATGCGGAGGCGGGTGAGGTTGTTGCCGTTGCCCGGCACGGCGTTGTGCGTTCGGGATTTGTTTATTAGCGGCACAAAGTCAGGGTAGGTGGGCGTGAGGGGGAGGGCAAGGAAGTAAGGGCCGCCGCGCCCGCACCGTCCGTCCCGACTGTCCGTCGACGGCGGTGTCGTGCCCTGCCGCTCGGAATTCGACAAGTTCCCCCGACGACCGATGAGTTCTGGGGGATCGCCCGGTCTAACCCTGCGTAAGGCACACCGAGAACGCACACCGAACAAGGAGACCGTGCCATGAGCGTGACCTCGCCCCAGAGCCAGGCCCAGCCCCAGCCCCAGACCCTCCACTCCTCCTCCTCGCTCCGCTCGCTCGCGGCCCGTCCCGTGTGGCTGGTCGGTATCGCGGCGATGCTCGCCGGTGCGGTCGTCACCGAGGCGTTCGCACTCGTCACCCGGGCGGCCGGAGTCCCCATGGCCGCGGCCAGTCCAGGGGACAGCGCGGCGGTGGAGATCCCGATCGGCGGCTTCGCCGGAGGCGTGCTGTTCTGGTCGCTCGCGGGAATCGTCCTGGCCGTGGCGCTCGCCCGGTGGGCCAAGCGCCCCGCCCGCACCTTCACGGTGATCACCGTCGTCCTCACCGCGCTGTCCCTGGCCGGCCCGGCCGCCGCCCCGCACACCGCCGTCTCCACCCAGATCGTCCTGGCCCTGTCGCACCTCGTGGCCGCCGCCGTGATCATCCCGGTGCTGGCCCGGCGACTGGCCCACCTGGACCGGTGACAAGGCCTCGGCCCTTCCCCTCCGAAACCGGCAGTGCCTGGCCGGACCACCTCGGTACCCACCGAGCTGGTCCGGTCAGGCACTGTTCGGCGTCCCAGGTCATGGGGCCAGGGCCCTCGCGGCCCCTCACGGGATCCGCACCCTTTGCACGCCCGCTTCACGTGCCCGACCCGTGAGAGGGGTGCGACGCCATGGATATCCTGAAGCGTGCGGAACGACCCGCTGCTGCACCGGACAGCCGACGGGGGTGTGGCGGAGCGGCCAGGCGGTTCGCTCCGGGCGGTCCCTCGGAGGTGAGGGGAGCCTCTTGGTGGTTCAGGCCTTACGCGACGGCCTCGCGGGCGCGGGTGCCGTCGAGATCGCGCGGCTCGGCGGTCTGTGGCGGGTCACACGGCCCTGGCATCCGGGGCTGCGACCGTTCCTGCGCAGCTACGTCGGCTATTGGGAAGCGGTGACCTCACCGTACGAGGTGCGGTTGGTGCCGACCGGATGCGCGACCCTGCTGATCAACCTCGCCGAACCCTTCACCCAGGTCCGTCGGTTGGGCATGGCGGGCGGGGACAGCGGGAGAATCGGGTCACTGGTCGTGGGGGTGGAGGACCGGCCCGCGATCTGCGTCCATCCCGGTGGCCAGGAGGCGATCCGCGTCGAGTTCACCCCGCTGGGCGCCTACCGGCTGTTCGGCATGCCGATGAGCGAGTTGACGAACCTGGCCGTCGAGATCCGGGACGTGCTGGGGCCCGAAGCGGGTGTGCTGGTGGAGCGGCTGGCGTCCACCCGGGACTGGGCGGTCAGGTTCGACCTGTTGGACGCGGCGCTGCTGGCCCGGCTGGATCAAGGCCCGGAACCCACACCCGAGGTGTGCCATGCCTGGCACCTGCTCTCCGGCAGCGCGGGGACCGTGCCGATCGCCCGTATCGCAGCCGAAGTGGGCTGGAGCCAGGGGTACTTGATCCGCCGGTTCACCCAACAGACCGGACTGACGCCCAAGGCGTCCGCCCGGGTGCTGCGCTTCCGGCGCGCCGTGGCGATGCTCAACCGCGGGACCGGGAGCCTGACCGAGATCTCGGCGGCCTGCGGCTTCTACGACCAGGCACATCTCAACCGCGACTTCCGCGCCATCGCCGGCACCACACCCGGACGGATGATGGCCGCCCGCCGGGTGGAAGGGGCCATGGCGCTCTCGGCGAGTGCAAATTCGTCCAAGACCGGGTCGGCCACCGGCCGATAACGTCCCCGCGTGTACACCGGCGGCCGGTCGGATGGCGCGGGGGACCGTCCGACCGGCCGTGCGGCGCGCCCCGCGGATCCCGGTGGGCGGGCAGCACACCTTCACTGGACGCGGGAAGCAGGGGACGCGGGGCGCAAGGAACTCGGGGCGCGAGGAACTCGGGGCGCGAGGAACTCGGGCAGCAAGGGACTCGGGAAACAACGTTGACTGACAACGGCGGACGGCCGTACGGGAGTTCACCCGCTCCGTGCCGGCGGAGCTCCCCGGAGCAACGAGCCGTACGGGAAGCGAGAGGCAGGCGCGCGCTCGAGTTCGGCACGGCCTGGCTCATCGGGGGCCTGCTCATCACCGCCGTCATCCACGGGGAGGACCAGGGCGGAGCGGGCGGAGTGGCGTACTTCGTGGGCTGGGTGCCGACGCTCTACGGCGTCCACCGGATCGTGGCCGGTCTTCACCTGCTGGGCAGGAGCCGGAAGTCGCGCTGAGCTTCGCGGGCTAACGCCACACGATCTCCCCCCGACTCGACGGCAGTGACCGCTCGATCTCCGCGCGGACCTCCCGCATGACGGCGACGATGTGGCGTTCGTGCTCGTCGGTGAGGCGGGAGACGGGCACCGAGCAGCTGATGGCGTCGACGGCGGGCGTGTCGTAGCGGAGGGCGAACCCGAATCCGGCGATACCCGCGACCGTTTCCTCCCGGTCGACGGAGTGGCCGCGGGCCCGGGTCTCCGCGAGGTCGGCGAGCAGGGCGGCGCGGGTGGTGTGCGTGTTGTCCGTGGGGGCGCTCAACGGCTCGTCGGGCAGCGGGAGTTCGTGGTCGGGGCGCTCGGCGAGCAGCGCCTTGCCCAGGGCGCCGGCGTGGGCGGGGACGCGGCGGCCGACGCGGCTGATCGTGCGCAGGTACTCGTGCGACTCCCGGGTGGCGAGATAGACGACGTCCGAACCGTCCAGCCGGGCCAGGTGGATGGTCTCGCCGAGCGTGTCCGAGGCCTTGTCGAGATACGGGCGGACCGCTCGGACGCGTACGTCGCTGTCCAGATAGCCGGTGCCGGTGAGCAGGGCGCGGATCCCGATGCCGTAGAGGGAACCGGTCGCGTCGGTGCGGACCCAGCCGCACTCCACGAGGGTCTGGAGCAGGGCGTACATGCTGCTGCGCGGTACGCCCAGCGCCTCGGCGAGTTCGCGCAGCCGGGCGGGCCGGTCGCCGCGGGCGGCGAGCAGTTCGAGCAGTGCGACGGTACGGACCGCCGACTTGACCTCGGGTACGCCCGCGCGCTGCGACATGCGCCGATCGTAAGGGAATTCGTGCGCACCCATTGACCGGGGCGGTCCACAGATCTAGCCTCCGTCTTCATATGTAGACGCTGTCTTTGTATGAGGAGCCGGTTCATCGGTGTGAACCCGATGGGCCCTGGCCCCTCACCCGCCTGCCGGTTCAAAGGAGAACTGACCCATGCCGCTCGTCGTGGTCGCGATCAGCGTCCTGGTCCTGCTGTTCCTGATGACGAAGCTGAGACTGAACGGCTTCGCCGCCCTGCTCCTGGTCGCCGTGGGTGTCGCCCTGGTGCAGGGGATCGGGCTGGAGGAGATCCCGGACGTGCTCTCGAAGGGCATCGGGGACCAGATCGGCGACACCATGCTCACCATCGGGCTCGGGGCCATGGTCGGCCGCGTGATGGGGGACTCCGGAGCCGCCCAGCGGATCGCGGGCCGACTCCTCGACCTCTGCGGCCCACGCTGGGTGCAGGTCGCGATGGTGCTGTCCGCCATGCTCATCGGCGTGACCATGTTCTACGAGGTCGCCTTCGTCATCATCGTGCCGGTCGCCTTCACGCTCGTCCGGGTCACCCGGTCGAACCTGCTCTGGGTGGGCCTGCCGATGTCGATCGCCCTGTCCACCATGCACAGCTTCCTGCCGCCGCACCCGGGCCCCACCGCGGTCGCCGCCACCTTCCACGCGTCCGTCGGACTGACCCTCTTCTACGGCCTGTTCATCGCCGTCCCGGCCGGCGCGCTCATCGCCCTGCTGTGGCCGCGCCTGCCGTTCATCCGGCGGATGAACCCCACCATCCCCAAGGGCCTGGTCAGCGAGCGGGTCTTCGAGGAGGAGGAGATGCCCGGCATGAGCTGGTCGCTGGCGGTGGCCCTGCTGCCCGTCGTGCTGATCGCCGGTGCCGCGGTGACCGACCTGGCCGGGTCGGGCGACGGCCCGGTGCTGCACTTCGTCGCCTTCATCGGGTCCGCGCCGATCGCCCTGCTGCTCACCCTGCTCGTCGCCATCTGGGCCTTCGGACCGCGGATGGGGCGCAGCCTGGCGGAGGTCAGCACCTCGTGCAAGGAGGCCGCCCAGGCGATGGCGATGATCCTGCTGGTGATCGGTGCGGGCGGCGCCTTCAAGAACGTCCTCGTCGAAGGCGGGATATCCGACTACATCAAGGACACCACCGACGGCTGGTCCATCTCGCCGATCATCCTGGCCTGGCTGATCGCGGCCATCCTCCGCGTCGCCCTCGGCTCCGCCACCGTCGCCGTCGTCACCGCCTCCGGCGTGGCGCTCCCGCTGCTCGCGGGCAGCGGCATCCACGCCGAGGTCATGGTCCTCGCCGTCTCCTGCGGCTCGATCGCCTTCTCACACGTCAACGACCCGGGTTTCTGGATGTTCAAGGAGTACTTCAACCTCTCCGTCATCGACGCGATCAAGGCCCGTACCACCTATACGACGGTGCTGGCGATCCTCGGCCTGGGCGGTGTACTGGTCCTGGAACAGGTCCTGGACGTCCTGAAGGTCTGAATCACCCGCAGCACCCCCTGTCCTGTCGGATCTCACGAGAGCGGTATCGCCGGTCATGAGTCAGCCCGTCGTCACCAAGTTCACCGTCTACCCGGTCGCCGGCCGGGACTCCATGCTTCTCAACCTCTCCGGCGCCCATGCCCCGTACTTCACCCGCAACGTCGTCGTCCTGGAGGACTCCGAAGGACGCAGCGGCCTGGGCGAGGTGCCCGGCGGCGAGAGCATCACCCGCACCCTGCGCGACGCCGAACGTCTGGTCGTGGGCAGCCGTGTCGGCGACTACAAGCGCGTCCTGCGGGCGATGCGGGACACCTTCGCCGACCGTGACTCCGGGGGCCGCGGCGCCCAGACCTTCGACCTGCGCACCACCGTGCACGCCGTCACCGCCGTCGAGTCGGCGCTCCTGGACCTGCTCGGGCAGCACCTCGACGTCCCGGTCGCCGCCCTGCTCGGCGACGGCAAGCAGCGCGACGCCGTACGCGTCCTCGGTTACCTCTTCTACGTCGGTGACCCGGACCGTACGGACCTGGACTACGTCCGCGAGCCCGACGCGGACGTGGAGTGGTACCGCATCC
Source organism: Streptomyces lincolnensis (assembly GCF_021173675.1). Taxonomy (GTDB): domain Bacteria; phylum Actinomycetota; class Actinomycetes; order Streptomycetales; family Streptomycetaceae; genus Streptomyces; species Streptomyces lincolnensis_B. The sequence continues at coordinate 217,495 of NZ_JAIHON010000007.1, forward strand.
GGCACGAGGAGGCGCTGACACCGGAGGCGATCGTCCGCCAGGCCGAGGCGACGTACGCCCACTACGGCTTCCACGACTTCAAGCTCAAGGGCGGAGTGCTGGCGGGCAGCGAGGAGGTGAAGGCCGTCCACGCGCTCAAGGAGCGGTTCCCCGACGCCCGGATCACCCTCGACCCCAACGGGGCCTGGTCCCTGCGCGAGGCCGTCGAACTGTGCCGCCCGCTCGTCGGCACGCTCGCCTACGCCGAGGACCCGTGCGGTGCGGAGGGCGGTTACTCCGGTCGCGAGATCCTCGCGGAGTTCCGCCGGGCCACCGGCCTGCCGACCGCCACCAACATGATCGCCACGGACTGGCGGCAGCTGACCCACGCCCTGGCCCTCCAGTCGGTGTCCATCCCGCTCGCCGACCCGCACTTCTGGACCATGCAGGGCTCGGTCCGCGTCGCCCAGCTGTGCAACGAGACCGGCCTGACCTGGGGATGCCACTCCAACAACCACTTCGACATCTCCCTGGCGATGATGGCCCACTGCGGCGCCGCCGCCCCGGGCGAGTACAACGCCCTCGACACCCACTGGATCTGGCAGGAGGGCCTGGAACGGCTCACCGTCGACCCCCCACGCATCAGCGGCGGCGAGGTCGCGGTGCCGGACACCCCCGGCCTCGGCGTCCGCCTCGACCTCGACCGGCTCCACGCCGCCCACGAACTCCACCAGGAGATCGCCGTGTCGGGCCGGGACGACGCGGTGGGCATGCGCCACCTGATCGAGGACTGGGCCTTCGACCCCAAACGCCCCTGCCTCGTACGCTGAGCCGGCCCCGGGTGCGCTGTACAGGGTCCCGCGAGGCGGGACCCCTGACCCGTCCGGCACCGCCGACTTCTTCTCCAGGACTCTCGGCCGGCGCTTCGCGGTGGACGAGGAGGACTGGCGCCGCGCCACCAAGATCACTGCCGGAGGCTGCCGGATCGGTGGCGTGAGCGACCTGGCCGACCCGGTCTATCCACCGGACATCCCTGCCCACATCGCCTACTACCTGGCGGTCGACGACGTCGAGCGACGTACCGAGGCGGCCGTGGCGAACGGCGCGCGCCTGGTCGTCCCACCGTTCGACGCGGGCGATCAGGGCCGCATGGTGACGTTGATCGATCCGGTCGGCGCCGCCTTCTCCCTGTGGGGAGCCGCATCGCTTCACCGGATGGGACGTCCCGCCCGGCCTGGCGCATGCTCCGACACGCATGGTCCTGGCGTGCGAGGAGCCGGAGCGCGCCAGGCACTTCTACCGCGCGACGACAGGGGCCCACCTTGCCCACGCCGACTTCGTAACCGCCCCAGGACCTTCCGCGTCCGCCCCGCAGTGGGAACTCGTGGTGGGCGTCGCCGATGTGGACGCCGTTCTCGCACGGGGACGCGCACAGGACGCGGGCTCAGTCGCCTGCTCCAACGAGACCGGCCGTCCCGTCGCGCGGTTGCGCAGTACGGAGGGACTGACCGTGCATGTCCGTCTCCTGGAACCGTGAGTCGACAAGCCACCGTTCGCGTCGGACTCCGTAAGGCTGCTTCACTGCTCAAGGGGTGCGGAACCCACTAAAGGTCACGTGTGTGCGGGTCTCGAAGCCCAGCCGTTCGTAGAGTGCGACCGCGGCGGTGTTCGTCTCGGCCACGTGCAGAAAGGGGCGTTCGCCGCGGGCCAGGATGCGGGCGGCGAGTGTGTTCACCAGGAGGGCGGCGTGGCCTCGCCCGCGTGCCTCGGGGGCCGTGCAGACGGCGCTGATCTCGGCCCAGCCGGGAGGGCGGAGCCGTTCGCCCGCCATGGCCACCAGCCTGCCGCCGTGGCGGATGCCGAGGTAGGTGCCGAGTTCGTGGGTGCGCGACCAGAACGGCCCGGGTCGGGTCCGCGCGGCCAGGTCGAGCATCTCGGGCACATCGGCCGCACCCAGTTCGACCACGCCGGAGTCGATCGCGGCACGGGCCCGACGGGGCCGGTCGCCGCCGGCCCAGATCATCTGGCGGCCTTCGAGGACGAAGACCGGCGCCCAGTCCGGCGGCGGGCTCGCCGGGCAACCGAACATGTCGGCGAACCCGCCCCGGCCGAGCAGCCGGGCCAGGTCGGCCCAGTCCGCCGCGTCCGGATCGAGGGGCACCGCCGAGAAGGTCGCGACGTCCGGCAGGAAGGTGGCGGCCCGGCGGATCCGGCGGCCGAGAGCTTCGTGTCGGCCGCGCAGCGACTCACCCACCGGGTCGTCCAGTACGGCGGCATCCCCGCTCGTCATCGTGCTGTGCCCTTCTCGAACCGGCGGTGCCGGCGACCTGTCCACGGCCTCGCTCACGAGGAGAGGCGCTCCAGTGGTCGTCCGTCCGCTGCCGCGAGGGCACGGTTGCGCAGTACGGACGAGACGAACGACCAGGTGATCAGGACGACGCCGATGAGGCCGGTGATGATCTCGTTGATCTGGTACTGGATGGTCACCATGAGGATCACCGCGAGGGCGCCGATCGCGTAGTGGGCGCCGTGCTCCAGGTAGACGTAGTCGTCGAGGGTGCCCTGGCGGACCAGGTAGACGGTGAGCGACCGGACGTACATCGCGCCCGTGCCCAGGCCCAGCGCCATCAGCACGATGTCGTTGGTGATGGCGAAGGCGCCGATCACACCGTCGAAGGAGAAGGACGCGTCCAGGACCTCCAGGTAGAGGAACATGAAGAACGCGGCCCGGCCCGCCAGCAGGACGGCGGACTGCTGCTTGCCGGTGTTCTCGGCCTCCTCCTCCGCTTCGAGCCTGCTCTCGAAGAAGCCGGAGAGGCCACCGACGACCAGGTAGGTGATCAGCCCGGCGATACCGGAGATCAGGACCGTCTCCGCCTTGTCCACGTGGGTGCCGCCGTGCTGGTGGGCGTGGGTGGCGAAGGTGAACGCGGTGGTCAGCAGGGCGATCAGGGCGATGCACACCGACAGCATGTCGACCTTGCCGAGCTTGGCCAGCGGACGTTCCAGCCAGGCCAGCCACTTGATGTCACGGTCCTCGAAGATGAAGTCGAGGAAGATCATCAGCAGGAACATGCCACCGAACGCGGCGATGGACGGGTGGGCGTCGGTGACCAGTTGCTGGTAGCGGTCCTTGTCGTTGAGGGCGAGGTCGACGGCCTCGACGGGGCCCATTTGGGCGCTGACGGCGACGATGACGACCGGGAAGACCAGCCGCATGCCGAAGACCGCGATCAGGACACCGACGGTGAGGAAGATCTTCTGCCAGAAGGCGTTCATCTTCTTCAGGATTCCGGCGTTGACGACGGCGTTGTCGAAGGACAGCGAGATCTCGAGGACGGCGAGGATCGCCACGACCCCGAGTGCGGTCCAGCCGTCGTAGAACACCGCCGCCGTCAGAGCCAGCGCGGTGACCGCGAACGACCAGCCGAAGGTCTTGAGGAGCACGGGCTTCCCCTCTGAAGAGGTCGTCGGGTGGGGGGCGGAAGGAGGACGACACCGTCGTCGTCGGCAGCGAGAAGATCGCCCGGGGATGGTATCCAACGTCGTCGTGCCGAGGTCGAGTCGGGTGGCGGCCGGTAGAGTCCGCCCATGGACAGGATCGACCGCGCCAGCCGGGTGATCGCGGCATCACCGGCGGCCGTCTACGGTGCCCTGCTCGACCGCGAGTCCCTTGAGGTCTGGATGCCGCCGGAGGGCATGCGGGGCCGGGTGGAGCGGTGGGATCCGCGTCCCGGCGGCGGGTTCCGGATGATCCTCACGTACCTCGACGCGTCCGACAGCCCGGGCAAGACCTCCGACGCGACGGACGTCGTGGACGTCGAGTTCGCCGACCTGGTGCCGGCGGAACGCGTGGTGCAGCGGGCGGTGTTCGAGGCCGAGGACCCGGCGTACGCGGGCACCATGACGATGACCTGGCACCTCGTACCCACAGGTGACGGGACCGACGGGACCGAGGTGACCGTCACCGCCGTGGACGTGCCACCCGGCATCGACCAGGCGGACCACGAAGCCGGGATCGCCTCCTCGCTGGCCAACCTGGCGTCGTACGTCGAGAGGTCCGACTGACGCCGGCCGGTCGCACGGCCGGGACCGGTCCCGCGGTGTGACCGCACCCTTCCGTCATGGCCCACTCCGTTCGTCACGCAGCACTGACCGTCGGCGCACTCGTCACGCTCGTGGGATGTTCCACGTCGTCCGGTACGGCGTCTCCCTCCGACCCGCCGTCCCGGCGCTCCGCGTCCACGCCGGTGTCCTCGCCGAGCCCACGACCGTCCAAGCCCCCGGCCACTCCCAGCGCCTCCGCCTCCACCTCTCCCACTCCTTCCTCGGCCTCCCCGGCCGACGGAACCCGGCTGTCGGCGTGCGCCGACGGCGAGTGCGAGGTCAGCGTCGGGGAGGGCGCCGAAGTCCCGGTTCCGGAGGCGGCGTTCGGCACGCCCGTCATGCACGTGACGAGCATCAAGGGCGACGAGACCACGCTCGAATGGCGGCGCACCGACGGATCCCGCAGCACCGTCACGCTGTTCTCGCCGGGCGGGCTGCACATCGGCGGGCACGAACTGAACGTCACCGTGCGAGGGAAGCGGGCGGTGCTGCGGATGACCGAGGCAGCCGCACCCTAGGACGACGCCCGGCGAGGCCACGCCCTTCCCGGCCGCCCCTCCCGCTCCGGGACCCCTCCCGCAGACAGGGCCGCACCCTGAGACAACCAGATCCGTTCCGTCACAGGGGGAGACCAGGATGGACACCCCGAAACCGCCTGCCACACCCGATCCCACGGGCCCGCCCGAGCCCACCGGATCACCCGATCCCACGAGCCCGCCTCAGCCCACAGATCCGCCTCAGCCCACAGATCCACCTCAGCCCACCGGACAGCCCCCCGGCGACTTCGCCCCACCGCCCTCCGACCAACTCGCCGTGTTCCACCCCGTACCTCCTCGGCCCCGCCCGCACGACCCGCTGGCCGCGGCCCTCGGCAACGCCTCCCTCCTCGGCATCGGCTATCTGATGCTGGGGCGGCGCAAGCTCGCGCTCGCCGCCGCGACGACCTCGCTCGTGCTGGTGCTCCTGGTCGTCTCCCGGGCCCGCACGTCGTACGAGATCGCCGTGGCCGTGTGGTGGGTGCTCGGCATCGCCCACGGCTGGTTCCTGGCCCATCGGGCCACGCACAGGGTCGCGGTACGACGGCAACGCCTGCTCGGGCTCGCGATGACGCTGACGGTGCTGCTCACCGCGGGGCTGCTGCGCCACGACGCGCACCGGATCGCGGACGACGTCGCCGAGGCCCGCCGGGACGGCGACTGCGCACGGGTGGTGAGCGCGCAGCGGGACGTGTGGTGGGGCGACCGCGTCGGCGACGCACCGCTGACCGCGTCCGGCGACGAGATGGTCCGGGCGTGCGAGCGGCTGGAGACGGCCACGGCCGAACTGAACAGCGCGCTGACCGGGGACACCGAGGCACTGGAGAAGGGCTTCGGCACCCTCGCGCGGGTGCTCGCCGAACCGGGCAACGCCAGGACGGTCGAGACGACCCTGAACGGATTCCTGCGCGGCCTGCCCACCGAGGACCCCTGCACCACCGTCGCCCTCACCGACTGGCTGCGCCAACGGGCGCCCAGCCAGGACGTGTTGGACCGCTCGACCGCCACCGCCGAACGGACCGCGCCCGCCGCGCTCGTCGGCTGCGGCGACGACCTCATGGCGGACGACAGCTGGGACGAGGCCCGCACCCGGTACGAGCAGTTGCTCGACCGGTACCCCGGCGGCGACCTCGCCGACCGGGCCCGCAAGGGCGCCAGGAAGGCCACCTTGAGCATCGAGTTGGACACCGTCCGCAAACTGCTCGTCGACAGCGCCGACGGGCAGCCCGCGTACTGCTCCGACCCGGCGAAGTACAGCGGCGCCAGGCCCGCGGGCAAGGGCACCAACCGCGCGCTGTTCTACGGCGGGGACGAGTACAGCGTCCTGCGCGACTACGTGAAGCAGCTCCCCGGCTCCTGGAAGGCCGGCGACGCCTCCGACGCGGCACTGGTGGTGTGCATGGGCGAGGACACCTTCGGCACCTCCGTCGAGACCTGCCCGTACGAGAACGAGTCCACCGGCGCGGTGACCTACGTGAGTTTCCACAAGGTCGCGATTCCCGTGAAGGTCTACGAGGTGCGCACCGGCAGGCTGGTCACCGACCGCAGGATCCAGATCGGCGGCACGAGCTGCCCGTCGAGGTTCTCGTACTTCGCCACCGGTGACGGCGACACGGCCCCGCCGTCGACCAGGTACGTCACCACCTCCAAGTCCGGTGTCCGCGCCGCCTTCGAACCGCTGGTGGTCCGATGACCGGTCTCGCGAGCCCTCACCGCGACGCGCCGACGCGCGGGAAAGGAGAACAGCCCTGATGGCGACGGAACGGGAGCGCGTCATCGCCGGGCGGTACCGGCTGCGGCAGCGGCTGGGCGCCGGTGGCGGCGGCAGCGTCTGGCTGGCCGAGGACGACAGACTCCGGGCGCAGGTCGCCGTCAAGGAGATCGACGTACCGCCCGCACCGGACCCGGCCGTCGGCGACCTCGCCGACCGGGGCCGCAACGAGGCATTGAAGGCCGCCCAGTTGCGCGAGCACCCGAACGTCATCACGGTCTACGACGTGGTGGAGCACGACGACCGCCCGTGGATCGTGATGGAGTACCTGCCCGGTACGCGCGACCTGCGCGCGGTGGTCAAGGAGCGCGGCCCGCTGTCCAGCGAGGAGGCTGCCCGGATCGGGGCGGCCGCGCTCGACGGACTCGGGGCCGGGCACCGGCTCGGCATCATCCACCGCGATGTGAAGCCCTCCAACATCCTGCTGGCACCGGACCACTCGGGCACCGCGGACGGCCGCGTCCTCCTCACGGACTACGGCATCTCGCTGCGCCCGCGCGAGACCCGCGTGACCCAGAGCGGCATGGTCGTCGGCACCCCGGGCTATGTGGCACCGGAACGGCTGTCCGGCGGCGAGGCGACCGCGGACTCCGACCTGTTCTCGCTCGGTGTCACCCTCTACTACGCCGTCGAGGGCACCGGACCCTTCGAGCGGGACACCCTCGACGCGGCCCTCCTGGCGGTCCTGACCACGGAACCGTCCGTGCCGCGGCGGGCGAGCGAGCCGCTCGGCCGGGTCATCATGGGGCTGCTGGCGAAGAACCCGCAGGACCGGTGGGGCGCGGAGCGGGCACATGAACTCCTCGCGGAGGCGGCGGGCGGCCGTGGCGCGGACGGAGGACCCGGATCCCCTCGACGTCAGGGCGCAACAGAGTCCGACGGCTCCGGCGACCCGGCCGTCCCCGCCACCGCGGCCGGCACGGCCCACCCCGCTGTGCCCGCCCGGGCGTCCGCCACAGCGGCCCGGCTGCTCAGGGGCGGCCCCGGTCGTCGCGCGCCCGTGTTCCTCGCGCTCGCCGCGACACTGGCCGGTGGTGCCGGATTCGCGCTGGGCGCCGCCGTGTTCGGCGACGGGGGCGAGGGCACGCGGCCGATGGAGGTCAGGGCCAAGACGGTGGCGACGCCGTCCCCGACGCCCTCGCCGACGGTGACGCGCAGCGCGTATCCGTACGGCAGGCAGGCCGGGCTGCGCGACGCGCTCGCGGCGGGGCAGTGCGTCGACGCCGACTGGAAGGACGGGGCGTACCAGGGGCGGGCCGGCATCAATGCCGTGGACTGCGACGACGATCCCGAGGGCCAGGTCATCGCGACCGTGGCCGGGCCCGCCGTGTCGGCCTCCGACGGGGACGCCGTGCGGGGCGCGTGCGCCCGGCGTACCGCGAAGCTGCGAGCGAGCATGCCCGACCCCGTGCTGTACGTCCTCACCCCGGAGAAGGGCCAGAGCGAGCCGCCGGACTCGGCGTGCCTGCTGTTCCTGAAGAACGCCACCCTCGGCGGCCCGGTCGGCGACTTCCGCAAGGTCGGCGACGAGGTGTTCATCACGCAGCTGGGCGCGGGGGACTGCATCAACTCCGTGGAGGACGGCGAGGGTTCGTCCACCGAGACCCTGGTGAGCTGCGACCGGCCGCACGACGAACAGGTGGTCGGCTGGACCTGGGCCTCCGGTGAGGGCTCCTCCGACAGCGTCGACACCGGCAGCCTGTGCGAGGAGAAGTACGGCGTCAACTGGGCCCGCGGCCAGGGCCACAAGATGTGGGGCTGGACCTCCTCCGACGAGTGGGACGACGGGTTCCGCCAGGTGATGTGCAGCGTGGCCCGCGACGACGAGAAGAAGCTGCCCGGGGGCGTGCTGAAGCCGGCGTACTGACGCTCATGCGCACATGGGTGTGGGGCCCGGCTTGAAGGCCGGGCCCCACACCCATGGTTGGGCTCCGCGGTCAGTGCCGCAGGGACGGTGTGTCGGCCTTCGGCGTCACGCGGTTGGCACTGAGGTAGGCCGAGATGCCCAGGGCGAGCAGCCAGTAGCTGAGGATGGCGCCCATCGAGGCGGTGCTGCCCCAGCCGTTGGCCGCGTAGAAGTTCGCCGGGTCGTTGCCGAAGAACATGGACGGTACGAAGACCAGGTTGACGCCGGCCAGGATGTAGGCGGAGCGGCTGGTCCAGCGCGGCAGCAGGTTCGTACGGGAGATGGCGTACCCCACCGTCGTGAGGAACAGCGCCAGCAGCATGCGGCCGATCGAGCCGTAGAGGATGTAGGTGCCGCTGACCGCGATGGTCGGATCGATGGAATGGTCGGCGGCGATGACCGCGCCGGCCTCCAGCCCGCTGGAGACCAGGGTGACCGTCGTGTAGACCAGTCCGACGGAGAAGGCCATCGAACCCACCCACTCGTAGGCCGGGTTCACCCGCTTGACCAGCTCACGGAAGGCCGTCACGAACACGATCAGGCAGGTCAGCGAGACGATCGCGATCAGCAGCCGGGCCAGGACGTTCGAGTCCGGCGGCGGACCGGAGTAGATGAAGTACAGCGGTACCTCGATGATCAGAGCGGCTGCGGAGACGATGCCGGCCAGGCCCGTCAGACGCCTGGCGAAGGTCTCGTTCATGGGGTTCCCCCGAAGTCCGGTGGCGGATTCCTCGTCGGTTCCTTCCCGACGCCTTGAATCCTGCCGTTCCCGGCCGGGCCAGTCCCTGGGCCTGGACACCCGATGCGGGGGTGGCCCTACCGACACCGTCACCGCGTACGCAGCACCCGCACCCCTGCCTCCTCGAGCGCCGTACACGTCCCCCTGTCCGCCGACGGGTCGGTCACCACCGCGTCCAGGTCCCCCGGACCGCAGATCTTCACCATGCCCGTGCCGGGGAACTTGCCGTGGTCGGCGAGGAGTACGGCCTTGTCGCTCGCGGCGATCATGGCACGCCGGGCGGGGACCTCGGCGACGGTGGTGTCCATGACCTGGCCGCCGGGCCGGATGCCGCAGGCTCCCATGAAGAGCCAGTCGGCGTGCACGTGGCGAAGGGCGTCCTCGGTCATGAAACCGTCCAGGGAACGGGAGTCACGCAGGACCATGCCGCCCAGCAGCATCAGCTCGACGGTGTCGTCGTCGACGAGCTCCTCGTACACGGCGAGGTTGTTGGTGATCACCGTGAGGTGGCGTCCGCGCAGGAGGGGCGCCAGCCGGTGGACGGTGGTGCCGGAGTCGAGAATGACCGACTGCCCGTCCTCGATCATGGTCGCGGCGAGAGCGGCGATCGCGTCCTTCTCGGGCAGCTTCGCTTCGGCGGCCTCGGCGAACGGCGCACGGTCGTCCTCGATGACCGCTCCTCCGTGGACCCGGGTGAGCAGCCCCTCCTCCTCGAGTTTGAGGAGATCACGTCGTACCGTCGCCGCACTGGCACCCAGCCGGCCCGCGAGTTCGGTCACGGTGACCGTGCCACCGGATCGCAGCTCCCGCATGATGAGTTGGTGTCGTTGTTCGGCCAGCACGCAGCGAGACACTACACGCGCCCTTCCCGACGGCCCGTCTCCGGTCCGCCGAGGCGTCTCACCCCTTGAGCAGGGCGCGGCCCAGCCAGTCGGAGCGGTCGCGGACGCCGGGCAGGGCGAAGAAGTAGCCGCCGCCGGTCGGGGTGATGTAGTCGACCAGGGGCTCGTCGATCAGCCGGGTCTGGGTGGCCTCGAACTGGCGGACCACGTCCTGCTGGTAGCAGCAGAACGCCAGCCCCATGTCGAGGTTGCCGGCCTTGTCGACGCCACGGTCGTAGTTGTAGCCGCGGCGCAGCAGGCGCGAGGTGTCGGTTGCGGCGGTACGCGGGTTGGCGAGGCGGATGTGGGCGTCGAGGGGGATGGCCCTGCCGTGCGGATCCTTGGCGTAGTGGGGGATGTCGGTCTCCTCGGTGCCGTCGAGCGGGGCACCGGTGTCACGGCGGCGGCCGATCATCGTCTCCTGCTCGATGAGCGAGACCCGGTCCCAGAACTCCACCCGCATCCGGATGATGCGGATCACCTGGTAGCTGCCGCCGACCGCCCAGGACGGCTCGCCGTCGGCGTCGGTGACCCACACCAGGCGGTTCATCTCGCGTCCGGAGGAGGTGTCGGGGTTGGCGATGCCGTCCTTGAAGCCGAGGAGGTTGCGCTGGGCGCCGGAAGGACGCGAAGGGTTCTGGAAGCCGTCCACCCGCCACTTGATCTGCATGGCTCCGCGGGTGTGCCGGGTCAGGTCGCGCAACGCGTGCAGCACGGTGTCGGAGTGGCCCGCGCAGAGCTGCAGGGACAGGTCGCCGTGGCACTCGGCGGCGTCCAGGTCGTCGTTGGGGAAGGTACGCATCGCGGTGAGGTGCCGTGGCCGGGAGGCCGCCAGGCCGTAGCGGTCGTCGAAGAGCGAGGCGCCCAGACCCACGGTGACGGTCAGATCGTCGGCGGGTATCTCGGGCCCGAGGATGCCGCTGTCGGAGGGCGGGGCCCCCACGCCCAGGTTCTCGGGCGTACCGCCGCCGGTCAAGAATCGGGCCCGGGAGGTCAACGTGCGCAGCAGATCGGTGAGTTCGGCGCGGTTCTCGGCGGTGACGTCGAAGGAGACGAAGGCCGCGGCGGGCGGCTGCGGGGTGACGATCCCGGCCTGGTGGACGCCGTGGAAGGGCACCGTGCCGCTGTCCGCCGCGCTGTTCTCGGCGGCGTCGGCCCGCCCGCCCGTGAGCTCCGCCCCGACGAGACCGGCCCCGGCGAGCGCCGCACCGGCCGCGCCGACCCCGAGCGCGGTCCTGACGAACGTACGACGGCCCGTCGGGAGGGCCCCGTCCTGCCCTGCTGCGGGGCCCGGCTGCTGGGTCGTCATCGGGATGGTCCTTTCCTGACGGTTGGGTGCAAGGGAACGCGGTAAGGGGGTGCGACGGAGCGAGCCCGTGCGTCACGCCGACTTGCGGATCTCCAACAGGTCCGGGATCGGGGCGAGTTCCTCCAGCAGCTGGCTCATGGAACCGTTCAGCCGCTGACGGGTGGCGGCGGGAAGCCTCTCGACCGGGGTCCAACTCCCCTCCGCCCGGCGGGCGGAGAGCACGGTCGCTTCCGTGCGCCGCAGCCAACCGTCCACATCGGTCAGGACCTCGGGGTCGCGTGCGGCGATCAACGGCCGCAGCAGACCGAGCAGTTCCCGGGTGCCCTTGATGTTGGCTTCGGCGGTGGCCAGGTTGGTGCCGCTGCCGTAGTCGGTGGCACCGGTCAACTCCTGCTGGAGGGTGGCCTCCAGGATCTCGTGGGTGCGCAGGGGCAGGTCGCCCGGGTCGAAGTCCTGGTGCGGGAAGTCCTTGCGCAGGGCGACCACGTCGGCGGTGAGCCGCCGGGCGACCGGGGTGAGGGAGGCCGCCGACTCGCCGTGCCACAGGCCGTACTCGATGCGGTGGAAGCCGGTGAAGCCCGGGTCCTTCAGCCCCAGGGGCAGTCCGGCCGTCCTTCCGTTGATCTTCGCGTCGAAGTCCCCGAAGGTGCCGTAGGCGGCGCCGAGCGCGGCGTACTCCTCGTGGGCGGGCAGCCAGTCCGCGCGGGCCCTGCCGAGCCTGCCGTCCTCGATGTCGCGCTGCAGGGTCACGGCCCTGCCCCGAAGCACGGCCAGGCCCTTCTGCACGTACGCGCGGTAGGAGGCCAGCGGTGCGGCTAGGTCCTTGTCGGTCACCGGCAGCACGGCCCGCTCCGCCGCGCCGCCGGAGACCCGCACGGCGGCCGAGGTGACCGCCTTGCCGCTGCTCGGCACACAGCGCCAGGCGTAGCTCCCGCCGCCGATCGTGGCGACCAGGGCGCGCGTGGTGCCGGGCGCGATGCCCTCGGCCTCGCCGTAGACGGCCGCCGTGGCCGGGTCGATCAGATACGCCTCGACCGTGCTGCCGCCGCCGTTGCGAACCTGGAAGGTCTGCTGTCCCGGCTTCGGCGTGCCGAATCCCTTGCCGCAGTCCGCGGTGGAGACGGCGATGGTGGCGGCGGAGGCGGGCTTGGCGTCGCCGACGCCCACCAGCACCCCCGCGAGCAGCGAGGGAATCGCGAGCGCGGCCACCGGCACGACCCAGGCGGGCATGCTCCGCCGGGCGGCCCGGACGGGACGCGGGGCGGTCGGCCCGGTGGCCACCGGTGCGGTCGTGCCGGCCCCGAGCACCCCGCGTACTCCGCGTAGGAACAGGGTCATCACCACGACGAGGTACGCGCCGTAGGCCACCACCTGAAGCCATGTCATCTGCGGCGTGAGGTTGAGCGTGCCGCTGAACAGGGTGGCGTACCAGGAGCCGGAGTCGATGCCGCCCGGCAGGTCGAAGGCGTACGCGGTGGCCCCCGGCAGGACACCGCCCTCCTGGAGGTCGCGCAGACCGTAGCCGAGGACGCCCGCCGCGATCACGATGAGCCCGGCACCGGTGAGGGTGAAGAACCGTGTCAGATTCAGGTGCAGCACCCGCCGGTACAGCCCCCAGCACACGGCGGCGGCCAGCACCAGCCCCGCACCCGCGCCGACCAGCGGTCCCACGGAGTCCCCGGCCGCCTGCCCCGTCGTCCACAGGAACAGGGCCGTCTCCAGCCCCTCGCGTCCGACGGCGAGGAACGAGGTGATGATCAGCACGCCCGCGCCTGTGCCCAGGGCGGCGGTGACCTTCTCCCGGATCTCGCCGGAGAGGCTGCGCGCCGAGCGCCGCATCCAGAACACCATCGCGGTGACGAAGGCGACCGCGACCACGCTGAGCGCACCACCGAACGCCTCCTGGGCCTGCCCGGACAGTCCGGCCGACGTGAACGTCAGCACGGCCCCGAACCCCATCGACACACCTATGGCGGCCAGCACCCCGGTCCACACGTGCGGCAGGCGCGAACGGTGGCCGGAGCGGACGAGGGTGGCGACCAGAACGGAAACGATCAGGCCGGCTTCCAGGCCCTCACGCAGGCCGATCAGGAAGCTCGGGAGCGCGTTGTCCCACACCGGGAACTCCTCTCGGGCACGCCCGGCACGAGCACGTTCCGGCCGGGGCGCGCTGAGTGTAGGCAAACCTAACCAGGCGTGGCGACGGCACACCGGGCGCACTGCATGACCCCCGGACCCTCCGAACCGCTCAAAAGACCTGTTCAGGCGGGGAGTTGGGGGAGGAGTAAGAGTCGGGTGGGAAGCCGTGACGTACTGTGCATATCTACGCAATGAGACTCAGGCGGGCAGCGTGTTCACCCTCGCCGCACCCCATCGCCGGGTGCGCCGGGCGCCCGCGAGGCGGCAGACGCCGTAGATGGCGAACGACACGGTCGTGACGTAGGGGCTGATGGGAATGCTGCTGCCCAGGGCGAGCAGGATGCCGCCCTCGATCGCGACGACCGCGAAGACCACGCTCAGCAGGGGCAGCAGGACCGGCGAGGCGGTGACCCGGGCGGCGGCCGCGGCGGGGGTGACGACCAGGCTGAGGACCAGCAGGGCCCCGACGGCCTGCACCGACAGCGCGACCGCCAGACCGAGCACGAGCATGAAGGCGAACGACAGCGACCGCACCGGCACCCCGCGGGCCTCGGCGACGTCCGGATCGGCGCTGGCGAAGGACAGCGGCCGCCACATGACCGCCAGGGCGACCAGGACCACCGCGGCGGTGCCGAGCAGCCAGGTCGTCTGCGGGGTGTCGACGGCGACGATCTGCCCGGTGAGCAGGCCGAACTTGTTGGCCGCGCGGCCCTTGTAGAGGGCGAGGAAGAGTACACCGAGTCCGAGGCCGAACGGCATCAGAATGCCGATGGCCGAGTTGCGTTCCCGGGCCCGCACCCCCAGCACCCCGATCGCTCCCGCCGCGAGCAGTGACCCGGCGATCGAGCCCGCCACCACGTTCACGTCCAGCAGCAGCGCCGCCGACGCGCCCGCGAAGGACAGCTCGCTGATGCCGTGCACCGCGAACGGCAGGTCGCGCATGATGACGAAGACCCCGGCCAGACCGCCGACCAGGCCGAGCGCGGCACCGGCGATCAGGGAGTTGCGGACCAGCGTCAGCAGTTCGCCGTAGTTGTCGAAGCTGAAGATCTGCTGCCAGACCCCGTCGGCGAGCGTCATGGGCGCACTCCGTCCGTCTCGTGGGCCGCGGGGGCCGGTTCGTTCGGGTGATGCGGTGGGCCGCCCGAGTCGTCGTTGGCTCCGACGACCACGATCCGGTCGCGCACATGGATCACGTCGACCTGCGTGCCGTACAGCTCGGACAGGGACGCCGACGTCAGCACCTCCTGCGGCGGGCCGACCCGGTGGCCGCCCGGGGCCAGGTACAGCACCCGGTCCACCAGGCCGAGCACCGGGTTGATCTCGTGGGTCACGAAGACGACCGCCGTGGCATGGGAGCGGCGGCGGGCGTCGACCAGTTCCGTGACGGCACGCTGGTGGTTGAGGTCGAGGGAGAGCAACGGCTCGTCGCACAGCAGGATCCGCGGGTCGGTGGCCAGGGCCTGTCCGATCCGTACGCGCTGCCGCTCGCCGCCGGACAGCATGCCGAGCGGGACGTCGGCGTACGCCGAGGCCCCCACCGAGGCGAGGATCTCGTCCACCCGGCGGCGCACGGCCCGGCCGCCGGTCCGCGGTCCGAAGCGGTGCCCGTCGATCCCGAAGCGCACGAGATCGCGGGCACGCAGCATCGCCTGCGCGGACAACTCCGCCTGCTGCGGCACGTATCCGATGTGCCGGGCGGCCTCGCGGGGCGTCCGGCCGAGCACGGTCAGCGAACCGGCCGACAGCGGCTGCCGACCCAGCAGGGCCCGCACGAAGCTGGTCTTGCCCGCGCCGTTCGGCCCGAGCACCGCCAGGAACTCCCCGGGCCGCACGTCGAGTTCGAGGTCGCGCCACACCTCCCGCGGGCCGTACGACAGGGCGGCACCGCGCAGGCTGACGACCGGCTCGGCGCTCTCCTGTCGGGCCCGGGGCACGGCGGCCGTGACCGGCCGGCTCACTTGTCCAGCGCGCCCGCGAGCGCGTCGACGTTGTCGGTCATCCAGCCGAGGTAGTCCTTGCCCTGGGGCAGGGTCTCGGTCACCGGTACGACGGGGATGCCGGCCGCCTTGGCCGCCGCCTCGGACTTCTCGGTCTGCGGGCCGGAGGTCTGCGCGTTGTACACCAGCGCCTTGACCTGCTTGGCGGAGAACAGGGCGAGCGTGGCCTGGAGGACCTTGGGGGAGACGTCGTCGCCCTCCTCGATGGCCTCGCTGAACGCGGCGGGCGTCTTGTCCACCAGACCGCTCGCGTCGAGCATGTACAGCGGCACCGGCTCGGTGATGGCCACGCCCTCCCCGCCGTGCTCCTTCTTGATCTGCGCCTCCTTCGCCTCCAGCGGCTTCAGCTTCGCCTTGAAGGCCTCGGCGTTCTTGGTGAAGGTGGCGGCGGAGCCCGGGTCGGCCTTGCCCAGGGCGGCGGCGATGCTGTCGGTGACCTTGGCGACGGTGGGGAAGTCGTACCAGACGTGCTCGTTGAGCTCGCCGCCCTTCGGGGCGGTCTTGCCGGACACCTTGACGGCGTTGATGACCTCGGCGGAGGAGTTGCTGCTCTTCAGCATGCGGTCGACGAAGTCGTCGTAGCCGCCGCCGTTCTCGATGACGACCTTCGCCTTGGACAGGGCCAACTGGTTCTGGGTGTTGGCCTCGTAGGAGTGCGGGTCCTGGTCGGGGTCGCTGATGATCGACGTGACGCTGACCTTGTCGCCGCCTATCTGCTCGGTGATGTCGCCGTAGACGTTGGTCGAGGCCACCACGGCGACCTGGGACGAGGCGGCGGGCTGGTGGGAGCCGCTGGTGTCACTGCCGGAGTCCGACGAGCTGGAGCAGCCTGCCAGGAAGGCGAGGGAGGCGCCGGTGATCAGGGCGAGGCGCCGGGACGAGGGCGTGGGCATGGTTCCTCCACGACAGGCGTGAACAGGGATGTTCGCGAGGGATACGGGGATATGGGCCGGTCCGCGTCGACCGGGCGCGCTCAGGCTAGATGAAAACGAATGTCAGAACTGCGTTCGTACCCGTTTGATGTGCCGATCATTGCCAAGACTTGACGCGTCGATCTGCGCCCTCGGGATGGCGGACTCGTGTGCTATAAAAATGGGAACCATTTTCAATAGCAGGGAAGGTGCGGACATGAGCGATGCCGCGGACGGCCGTCGGGGGCGTCCTTTCACCCTTGTCACCTGCGCCTCCTGCGACGCCCCGCACGAGGTGATGGACGGGCTGCGGCACGCGGTCCGCGCCTGCCCCCACGGGGTCATGGTCTCCACCGGCTGCCTGGCACGCGTACTGCACTGCCGACGCGAGCACGGCCTGTACGCCGCCGTGCAGCCCTGCGCCGCGGACCGCAGGCCCACCGGGGCGGTCGTCCGCCTCGGCCCGCTCCGCACCGACGCCGACGCCGCGGCCGTCGGAGTCTGGCTGCGGGCCGGCATGCCGGACGACGGGACCCTGCCCGACCGCCTGCGCGCGGCGCCCGCCCCGCGGCACGTCGCCCACCTCAACTGAAGGGGCGTCCGCGTGCCCAAGGCCCTGTTGAGCGTGGCGCTCGGCGACACACCGGCCGTCCGGGGCACGGTGGTCGACCGGTTGCTACGGCTGTCCCCGCGCCCGGTGCTGCTGGCCGTGACGATCGAGGCGCGGGACGAGGGGTATCCGGTCGTCCAGCGTTTCCTGTCGGGCGCCGGAACGGCGGTGGGGGAGACCTGCCTGAGCGCCACGGGCGACCCCGTGGTCGTCCTCCGCCAGGACCTGTTCCACCTGCGCCGCCGTGGCGCGGAGCACGTCGTCCTCGCCCTGCCCGAGGACGTCGACGCCCTGCCCTTCCTGGTCGAACTGTGGCGTGCCCGGGTGGCGAGCGGATCCCTCGGGGACCACTTCGCGGCGGCCCCGGTGGTGGTCGGCGTGGACCCGGCGTCCTTCGCCGTCGACATCGGCTGCGTCCACCGGGGTGTACGGCTGTGGAGCGGGGGTGAGCGCGGTGAACCCCTGACGCCGGCCGAGGTCGCCGTCCGACGGGTGGAGGCGGCGGACGCCCTGGTCGTCCCCTCCCCGGCGGGCGGCGCGGACACCGGGCGGACGTCGGAGGCCGTCGCCTTGGCCGCGCATCTCAACGCGCATGCGCGCCTCGTGACCGTCGGCCCGGACGACGCACTGCCCGACACCCTCGCCGGGCCGCTGCCTTCGCAGGCGGAGGAGCGGTGGCGAGCGCGGTTGGAGGCGGTGGCGGTTCCCCGCGCACGAACCGGCGTCGACGGCGGGGTGACATCGGTGCTGTGGCGGGCCCGCCGACCGCTGCATCCCGAGCGGCTGGCGGACGCCCTGCCCGAGGTGATGTGGCGGGTCGTGCGCGGCACCGGTCATCTGTGGCTGTGCAGCCGGCCGGAGTCCGTCGTGACCTGGCGCTCGGCCGGGAGCCACCTGGAGTTGAAGGAGGCGGGCCGCTGGCTGGAGGCGGCGGACGCGCACGCCTGGAAGGCCGCGTCGCCTCAACGGCGCACGCTGGCCTCCTGGTTCTGGGACGACTGCTTCGGCGAACGCCGCAACGAGATCACCCTCACCGGTCCCGGCCTCGACCCCGAGGCGATCCACCGCGCCCTGGACGCGGCCCTGCTCACCGACGCGGAACTGTCCCTCGGCCGGGAGGGCTGGACGGCGGTCCCGGATCCGCTGCTCGGCGACGTCGGCCTGCGCTGAACGGCCCGCCGGGAGGCCCGGCGCCCGCCGCGCCGCAACGGTGCCGGGCTACTCCTGTGCGTGCCGGATGGCGTCCAGCACGATGTGGGCGATGTGCTCGTCGATGAGGCAGTACTGGATCTCACGGGCCTGCCGACGGGTCGTCACGATGCGGGAGTTGCGCAGGACCCGGAGGTGCTGGGAGACCAGCGGCTGGCTCACTCCGAGGGCGTCGACCAGTTCGTGGACGTACTTTCCGCCCTCGGACAGTTCCCGCACGATGCCGAGGCGGACCGGGGAGGCCAGCGCCTTGAGCAGGTCGCTGGCGGCCTCCAGGGCGCGTATCGGCTCGTCCGTCGCGGGCGGCGGGGGAGGGGAAGTCGGCGTCACATGCACATATTAGCAAGTGACAATGATTTCCGATCAGGGATGCCGTCGCCGGACGGGAGAGGGGCCGCGGCTCAGTGGTCGTCCCAGTGGCCCTCGTGCGCGGCGTGCCGGTGGCCGTCGTGCACGTAGTCGACGTGGTCCTCGTGCGGCACGGCGACGTGGCCGCAGCCCTCGCCGTGCTGGTGGTCGTGGCTCTCGTGGGCGACATGGCCGGCGGGGGCGCACTCGTCGACGTGGTCCTCGTGCACCCGGTGGACGTGGCCGTCGTGGGCGAAGTCGGTGTGGTCGCCGTGCGGGATGGCGACGTGGCCGCAGCCCACACCATGGGTGTGCGTGTGGCTGTCGTGGGTGCGGTGCTCGGTGGCGGTGGTCATGACGTGCTCCTGGTGGTGCGACATGGGCGCCTGCGGCTGGTGTCCCGCAGACCGTGCATAGCGACATTAACATATAGCGATCTGCGCATGTGTCACGTAGGGGTGCCCGAGTGGGAGTGCCCTCTCGGTGGGCTCAGTGGACGTGGTCCCAGGCGTACGGCGGCTCCTCCTCGCCGTCCCCGCCGGCATGGCAGTCGGAGCACAGGCCGGTGAGCTCGACGGTGTGCCGCACCGCCGCGAACCCGGTGTCGGCGGCGATCCGGTCGGCCCACTCCTCGACGACCCCGGACTCCACCGGCAGGCTGTGGCCGCAGTCGCGGCAGATCAGGTAGTGGCGGTGGCCGTCCGTGGGGCGGCGCCGATAGAGCCGCCCGGCCGCCTCGTCGCGCACGACGTCCACCCCGCCGTCGGCCTCCAGCTCGCGCAGGGCGCGGTAGACGGTGGTCAGCCCGATCGAGTGGGCCTCGGCGACCAGAAGCGCGTGCAACTCCTGGGCCGACACGAAGTCCTGGCAGCCCGCGAGAACGCGCAGCACCGCCCTCCGCTGCCGGGTCGTCCGGCCGCTCACGGCAGATCACCCCCATCGTGTTCGCCGCTCCGGTATGCCGAACACCGTAAATGACAATGACATCCATGTCCATGTAGCGCCGGGTTGTGGCGGGATCACGCCGGGCGGAGGCGTGCGGGTCAGCCGCGGTAGCCGCGCAGCTTCCGGTACAGCGTCGCGCGGGCGATGCCCAGGGCTGCCGCCGTGCGGGCCTTGTTGCCGCCGTGCAGGCGCAGGGTCTCCAGGATCGTGGCGCGCTCGGCGTGCTCCATCGGACTGAGGGGGCGGGTCGCGGGGCCCTCGCGCACGGGGTCGGGTAGTTCGGCGCGCCGGACGGGGCCGGTGACGCGCCGGTTCTCGGCCAACGCCCGGACCAGATGGGCGAGTTCGGTGACATTGCCGGGCCACGGGTGCTCCTCCAGGGCACGCAGGGCGTCCAGCGTCCAGGTGAGCGGGGGCTGCCCGGGTGCGGGGTGCGGGGTCAGTGCCGCGGCCAACTCCCGCAGGTCGTCCGGGCGTTCGCGGAGGGACGGCAGGGTGACCGTGCGGGCCCCCAGGGTGTCCAGGAGGCGCTGCAGGCACGGACCCGGCGACGCTCCGGGGGTGTAGGTGGCCAGCAGGGGCACGCCCGGATGCGTGTCGAGCAGGGAGTTGAGCGTCGCCGTGTCCTGGGGTGCCAGCCGCTCGGCGTGACGGATGAGGAGGGGGCGACCGGAGACCAACTCGTCGAGACAGGCGGGGAGTTCGCCTTCCGCGGCATCGAAGGTCCTCGGGTTCGCGACCAGCTCGCGGGCGAGCGATGTCTTCCCGGTGCCGCGCTCCCCGACGAGGAGCAGCGGCTCGGGGCACCTCGCCAGCTCCACCGCCCGAGCGACCGCGTGGCGCCAGGGCACCGAGTGTCCGGCCAGCCCCACGTCGGTCCGCGCGGCCGGGGCCGGCGCCGCGTGGCCGACCGGTTCCAGTACGGCGACGGCACCGATGACCGAGCCCAGGTGCGGGACCGGGGTGAGGACCGCGTCGCACCCCGTGCCGTCCGGAAGGCGGAGGTGGTGTGAGGCGGAAGTGGCTGGCGCGGGGGCCGGTGCCGTCGGCCCGTCGGCGGGGTGGGCCGCCTCCGGTTCCGTTCCGAGGCGCAGGGCCAGCGCGCCCCGCTCCAGCGCCTCCAGCCCCTCCGGCGACAGCAGGCGCTCCGCCGCCTCGCTGACGAACCGGTTGCGTCCGTCGAGCGCGACGACCGCGCTCCCGGGCTGTCCGGCGGCCCGCAGATACGCGTCCAGCAGCACCCGTTCCGCCGTCCGTGACCGGGAGAGGAGTTCCGTCTCGACGGCGATCGCCGCGGCCTCGGCGAGCGGTGCGCCGGGATGCGGCCCGCACCCGGCGCGGAGGGCGGAGGCCACCGTCACGGTGCCCAGCATCCGGCCGGTCTCCAGTGCCCGCAGCGGCACACTGACCGCGGAGACGTCCTGCCACAGGTCGAGGAAGTGCTCGGGGCCGTGCACCTCGGCGCGTCGGCCGGTCCGCAGCGCGAGGGCCGCGCTGTTGTGGCCGACCAGGTGCTCGGAGAGGTCCCGGAGGCCGTCCGACGCGAGCCCGGTCGCCCACAGGATCCGCAGCCGCTCGTCGGTGAGCACCAGCGCCGGTCGCCCCGTACTTAGGGTGGGGGCGATCCGTTCCAGCACCGGGCGGGCCGCTGCCAGCAGAGGGGACGCGGAAGACCGTACGCGGGAAGCGGGGGAGGGATCCGTCACGTCGTGCCGTACGCCGAAGAAGCGGGCGCGCCTCCAGGCGGCGGCGATGTCCTCGGGGATCTCGTCCGGCAGTTGCCGCCCTGTCAGGAACAGCGTGCGGGCCCTGCGCAGCGAGGCGAGGGTGGGGCGGGCCGGGGGATGCTCTGCGGTGGTCACGACGCCGTTCACCCTACGGGAGCGGTTTAACGCGCAACAACCTCTGGCGCGAGCGGCGCGGTGTCTCAAACTGAGACACCCGTGATCGCGCGCCGCTCTACATGATCTTGGAAGGTCGGCCTCATTTCTCATTCCCTGGAGCGTTACCGTGCACACCGTCGAGCCCGATGTCGTGACCGACGTACTGATCGTCGGCAGCGGCCCCGCCGGCGCCTCCGCCGCGCTCGCCCTGAGCACCTACGGCGTCCCGAACATCGTCGTCACCCGCTACGCGAGCCTCGCCGACACGCCCCGGGCGCACATCACCAACCAGCGCACCATGGAAGTGCTGCGTGACCTGGGCGTCGAGCAGGAGGTCGTCGCGAAGGCCACACCCCAGCATCTGATGGGCAACACGACGTTCTGCACCAGCCTCGCCGGCGAGGAACTCGGCCGGGTCCGCTCCTGGGGCAACGACCCGCTCGTGCAGGCCGCGCACGACCTCGCCAGCCCCACCCGCATGTGCGACATGCCCCAGCACCTCATGGAACCCGTGCTCATCGACGCGGCGGTCGCGCGCGGTACGCGGTTGCGCTTCAGCACCGTCTACAAGTCCTTCGTCCAGGACGCTTTCGGTGTGACGGTCACCGTCGAGGACCGGCTGCGTGGCGACGAGTACACCATCCGCGCCAAGTACCTCATCGGCGCCGACGGCGGCCGTTCGCAGGTCGCCGAGGACGCCGGGCTGCCGATGGGCGGCCAGATGGGCGTGGCCGGCAGCATCAACATCGTCTTCGACGCGGACCTGAGCAAGTACACCGCGCACCGGCCCTCCACCCTCTACTGGGTACTCGCCCCGGGTGCCACCGTCGGTGGTATCGGCGCCGGCCTGGTGCGCTGCGTCCGGCCCTGGAACGAGTGGCTGATCGTGTGGGGCTACGACGTGAGCGCCGGCGCCCCCGACCTGACCACCGAGTACGCCGAGTCGATCGTCCGCCAGCTGGTCGGCGACGACGAGATCCCGGTGACCATCAAGTCGTCCTCGGCCTGGACGGTCAACGAGATGTACGCCGAGACCTACTCCAACGGCCGCGTCTTCTGCGCCGGAGACGCCACGCACCGCCACCCGCCGTCCAACGGCCTCGGCTCCAACACCTCCATCCAGGACTCCTACAACCTGGCCTGGAAGCTCAAGCTCGTCCTCGACGGCACCGCCTCCCCGAAGCTGCTGGACACCTACACCGCCGAACGCGCCCCGATCGGCAAGCAGATCGTCACCCGCGCCAACAAGTCCATCGGCGAGACCGCGCCGATCTTCGAGGCGCTCGACGGACTCTCCCCGCAGACCCCCGAGCAGCTGTGGGCCAACATCGCCGCCCGCAAGGAGGACACCGAGGCGGCCCAGAAGCAGCGGGCGAGACTGCGCGAGGCGATCGCGTTCAAGGTGTACGAGTTCAACGCGCACGGCGTCGACCTCAACCAGCGCTATTCCCCCGAGAGCTCCGCCGCGATCGTTCCCGACGACACCGACGACCCCGGTTTCGACCGCGACCCCGAGCTGTACCACCAGCCCACCTCCCGCCCCGGCGCCAAGCTCCCGCACGCCTGGATCACCTCGGGCACCCGCACCCTGTCCACGCTCGACACGGTCGGACAGGGCCGCTTCACCCTGCTCACCGGCATCGGCGGCGCCGACTGGGTGCGGGCCGCCGAGGCCCAGGACCTTCGGATCGCCACCGTCGTCATCGGACCCGGCCAGGAGTACGAGGACCCCTACGGCGACTGGGCGCGGCTGAGCGAGGTCGCCGACGGCGGAGCGCTCCTGGTGCGGCCGGACGGGTACGTCGCCTTCCGGCACGCCACCGCGGCCACGTCCGCCGAGCACGCCGAGCGGTTGCTGACCGGGGCCGTGCGGCGGATCCTCGGGCATGCCTGAACAGCTCCGGGAGCAGGAGAGTGGGATGACCACAGAGTTCACCACGCGCATCACCGAGGCCGTCGTCGACAGCTTCGAGGACACCGCCGACCCCCGGCTGCGCGAGCTGCTCGCCGCCCTCACCCGCCATCTGCACGCCTTCGTCCGCGAGACGGAGCCGACCATGGCGGAGTGGGAGCGGGCGATCGCCTTCCTTACGGCGACCGGGCAGACCTGCACGGACACCCGGCAGGAGTTCGTCCTGCTGTCGGACGTGCTCGGCGTCTCGATGCTCGTGGAGACGATCAACAGCGACGAGCGCGGCGGAGTGACCGAGTCGACCGTGCTCGGCCCCTTCCACATGACCGAGTCCCCGGTCCGCGAACTCGGCGCCGACATCGACCTGGTCGGCGGCGGCGAGCCGTGCGTGATCAGCGGGCGGGTGCTGGCCCGGGACGGCACCCCGCTGCCCGGCGCGGTCCTCGACGTCTGGCAGGCGAACGACCAGGGGTACTACGACGTCCAGCAGCCCGAGGTCCAGCCGCCCGGGAACGGGCGCGGGCTGTTCACCACCGACGGCGAGGGCCGCTTCTGGTTCCGCACCTGCGTGCCCAGCCCCTACCCGATCCCCACCGACGGACCCGTCGGCGACCTCCTGCGCGCGACCGGCCGGCACCCCTACCGCCCGGCCCACATCCACTTCATCGCCTCGGCCGCCGGGCACACCCCGGTCACCACGCACATCTTCGTGGCCGGCAGCGACCACCTCGACTCGGACGCCGTGTTCGCGGTCAAGGAAAGCCTCGTCAAGGACTTCACCGAGACCGACGACCCCTCCCTGGCACGGGAGTTCGGCATCCCGAACCCGTTCCGGCACGCCCGCTTCGATCTCGTGCTCAACCCGGAGGGTTCATGAGGGAGTTCACGGACTTCAGCTACGAGGCCCAGCCCATGCGGGTCGTCCTGCGGCCCGGTGCCGCCGTCACCGCCACCCCGGACGAGGCCCGACGGCTCGGTCTGCGCCGCCTGTTGGTGGTCAGCGGGCCGCGCGGCGCCGACACGGCCGGGACGGTCGCGGACGCCCTCGGTGACGCCTGCGCGGGGCTGCACACCGAGGCCCGTATGCACGTGCCCGCCGAGGTCGCCCGGCGGGCCGTGGAGGTGGCGCGCGCCGCGGGCGCCGACGGCTGCGTGGCCGTCGGCGGCGGCTCCGCCATCGGCCTCGGCAAGGCGATCGCGCTGCGCACCGGCCTGCCGCTGATCGCCGTGCCGTCGACGTACTCCGGCTCCGAGATGACCCCCGTCTGGGGCCTGACCGAGGACGGCGCCAAACGCACCGGCCGCGACCGGTCGGTCCTGCCCCGCAGCGTCGTCTACGACCCCGAGCTCACCCTCTCGCTCCCGGTGGCCCTCTCGGTGACCAGCGGCGTCAACGCGATCGCGCACGCTGCCGAGGCCCTGTACGCGCCGGACGCCTCGCCGCTGGTCTCGCTGATGGCGGAGGAAGGCGTACGGGCGATGGCCAGGGCGCTGCCCCAGGTGGCCGACGCGCCGGAGTCCCTGGACGCCCGCGGCCGTGCCCTGTACGGGGCCTGGCTGTGCGGTGCCGCGCTGGGCGCGACCACCATGGGACTGCACCACAAGCTGTGCCATGTCCTCGGCGGCACCTTCGGCCTGCCGCACGCCGAGACCCACACCGTGGTCCTGCCGTACGCCCTCGCCCACAACGCGCCCGCCGCACCCGAGGCCATGACCGCGCTCGGCCGTGCCCTCGGCACCGACGACGCCCCGCACGCCCTGTGGGAGCTCTCCGGCCGCCTCGGCGCACCCCGCTCCCTGGCCGGCCTCGGCCTGAAGGAGACCGACCTGGTGGTGGCGGCCCGCGAGGCGACCGGACAGGCGTACGCCAACCCGCGGGAGATCACCGCGGACGGTGTCCTGGGCGTCCTGAGAGCGGCGTACGCGGGCGAGCGACCGCGAACGAATCCCTGACCCGTCAGAACCGCACATCGCATATCGACAAGAACCGCACATCACATATCGAAAGGTGAACACCATGCCCCTCGGACTGCTCCGGCGGCGACGCAACAACGCCTCCGGAGGCGCCGCGGGCCTCACGCTTCCCCTCCCGGCCGGCGCGGGTGTCGTCGTCCGCGAGGTCATGGACCCGGTGAACCAGCCCTTGGGCGGCGCCGACGTGACGGTGACCGCACTCCACAGCCACCAGGTCGCCGCCCGTGGCACGACCGACCCGTACGGCCTGTTCATGGCCGTCCTGCCGCCGGGCAGCTACAGCGTGCTCGTCATCGCGCAGGGACTGGAACCCCATCGCGAGACCGTCGAGGTCGTCGCCGACGCGGGCGTCGCCGCACAGCGGGTGTGGCTCCAGCCGGGCCGCCAGGCCGAACTCCCGGTGCCCGGCACCTGGCTCTTCGACCCGCCCCACACGGCGATCCGGTTCATCGCCAAGCACGTCGGCATGGCCCATGTGCACGGCCGTTTCGAACGGTTCGAGGGCGGCATCCAGGTCACCCCGGACATCTCCGAGTCCCGCGTCCACGTCCGCATCGACGCGTCGAGCATCACCACCGGCAACAACACCCGGGACACCCATCTGCGGTCCGCGGACTTCCTCGACGTCGAGAACTTCCCCTACATCGACTTCCGGAGCACCCGCTTCGCCTTCAAGGGCGGCAACAAGTGGACCTTGCAGGGCACCCTGACCATGCACGGCGTGAGCCGCTCGGTCGCCCTGGACACGACCTACCTGGGCATGGTCAACGGCGGCTACGGCGAGGAACTGCGCTGCGCCGCCCTCGCCAAGGCGGAGCTGCACCGCGAGGACTACACCCTCAACTGGCGGTCCATGCTGGCCCGCGGGATCGCGGTGGTCGGTCCCACGGTCCAGCTGGAGCTGGACGTCCAGGCGATGTACCGCACGCACGACACGCCGACCCCGCCGGAGTAGCAGCGGGGACGGGAACGCCGGTCCGGCTCCGGGCGTTCTTCCCAGTGCCATGTCCCGTCACCGCGCTCTTCCCGTCCTAGTCCTGGGCGTCGCCGCGCTCCTCGGCTGCTCCACCGAAGGCCCGGCGACCGCTCCGAGCAGCGCGGCCGCGCCTCCCGAGGCGACCCCTTCGCGTACGCCCGCCCCGGCCCCGCCCCCGACATCGGTGCCGCCGACCCCGCGTGAGACCCCCGCCCGGATCCGGACCGCCTCGCTCACCATCCCGGCGATCGGTGTCACCGGCCTGCGCGTGGTCCCGTACGAGGGGACGACGGACGACTGGCCGGGCACCCGCATCCAGAACCGCGGCGACGCCGCCAGCCCCTACGGCGAGCGGGGCGGCGTCGGCCCCGGCGACATCGGCAACTACCTCGTCACGGCCCACCGCCTGTCCGCCGGCGGCCCCCTGCGCCGGCTCCCGGAGCTGGACGAGGGCGACCGGATCCTCGTGACGGCGGGCGGCACCCGCTACGAGTACGTCGTCACGCAGACCAGGGAGACGTCCTTCCGCTCCCCGCGCTCGCTGGCCGAGCAGCGGGCGGCGGTCCCGGGGTTCCCCGGCCGGAACCCCACCCGGGCCATGATCACCGTCTCCACCTGTCTGACCCCGGAGGACAACGCGGCAGGCAACTTCTGGCGCGACGACCGGGGCAACCCCGAACACCGCATGGACAAGATCGGCGTGCTGGTCTCCTAGCCGCTCCGCTCAAGAGGCCGGCGGATCGGTCAGGGGACCAGCGGATAGTGACAGGCGGTGCTGCGGCCGGAGTCCGTCGCCGTGAGCCGCGGGCGTTCCACCGCACAGCGCTCGCGCGCGTACGGGCAGCGGGTACGGAACGGACAGCCCGTCGGTCTGTCCACGGGGCTGGGAACCTCCCCCGTGAGCACGACGCGTTCCCGGTGTGCCGTGGTCGCCGCGGCGCCGCCGTCGTCGATGTCCGGGACCGCGGACAGCAGCGCCTGGGTGTAGGGATGGGCCGGTGAGGCGTACAGGGCCTCCGTCTCGGCGAGTTCGACGATCTCCCCCAGGTACATGACGGCGATACGGTCCGAGACATGCCGTACCACCCCCAGGTCGTGGGCGATGAAGACATAGGTGAGCGCGAACTCCTCCTGGAGATCGGCGAAGAGGTTGAGCACCTGGGCCTGGATCGACACGTCGAGGGCCGACACCGGCTCGTCGGCGACGATCAGCTTCGGGGCGGTGGCCAGGGCCCGGGCGATGCCGATGCGCTGGCGCTGTCCGCCGGAGAACTCGTGCGGATAGCGCTCCAGATGTGCCGCGGCCAGTCCTACGACGTCGAAGAGCTCGGCGACCCTGCGACGCACCGCGGCCCGGTCGCCGTAGCGGTGCACGAGCAGCGGCTCGGCCACGATGTCCCCGGCGCGGCGGCGGGGGTTGAGGGAGGCCTGCGGATCCTGGAAGACCAGTTGCATACCGGGTCGGACGGGGCGCAGTCGGCGGTTGGACAGGGTGCTGATGTCCTGTCCGTCGAACTCGACCCGGCCGCCGGTGAGGTCGGTGAGCCGGACCAGGCAGCGGCCGAGGGTGGACTTGCCGCAGCCCGACTCGCCCACCACGCCGAGGGTCTCCCCGGTGCGCACCTCCAGGGAGACGCCGTCCACCGCGTGCAGCACCCGGCGGGGGCGGGAGAGCGGGTAGTGCTTGGTGACGTCCGTGGCCTTGAGCAGCACGGTGCCGTTCTTCGGTGGCTGCCGCAGCGCCACCGCGTCGTCCTGTTCCGTCATGAGGTGGCCTCCGTTCGTTCCCCGGCCTCGAACCGCAGACCCGTACGGTCGTCGGGCGGCAGCCAACAGGCGTCCAGGTGCGTGGGATCGCCGTCGCCGGCGGTCAGTGCGGGGCGCTCCGCGCACTGTTCGTGACGCAGCCGGCAGCGTGGCGCGAAGGCGCACCCCTCGGGGATCGCCCCCGGTGCGACGGGCATCCCCGCGATGGTGGGCAGCCGCCGCAGCCGGGGACCGCCCACTCGGGGCACCGAGTCGAGCAGGCCCCAGGTGTAAGGGTGCCGGGGCCCGTGGAACACGGCCCGCCGCGGGCCCTGTTCGGCCGCCCGGCCGCCGTACATGACCAGGACCCGGTCGGCGATCTGCGAGACCACGCCCATGTCGTGCGTGATGAGCACCATCGCCGAGCCGCGCGCGTTGAGCTCCCGCATCAGATCGAGGATCTGCGCCTGCACGGTCACGTCGAGCGCGGTGGTCGGCTCGTCGGCGATCAGCAGCGCGGGGCCGCACGAGAGAGCCATCGCGATGACCGCGCGCTGCCGCATACCGCCGGAGAACTCGTGCGGGTAGGCGTGGACCCGCGAGACGGCGTCGGGGATGCCGACGTCCGACAGCAGCCGCACGGCACGGGCCCGCGCCTCCCTTCGGGAGACCCGCGTGTGCGCCCGGATCTGCTCGGCGATCTGCCAGCCCACCGTGTAGACGGGGGTCAGCGCCGTCATCGGGTCCTGGAAGACCATCGCGATCTCCCGGCCGCGCACCGCCCGCATCTCCTTGTCGGGCAGGGCGAGCAGGTCGCGGCCGCGGAAGAGGACCTGACCGGACACCATGACGTCGGGGTGGGTCAGCAGCCGCAGCACGGCCAGCATCGACACGCTCTTGCCGGAGCCGGACTCGCCCACCACGCCCAGGACCTCACCGGGTGCCACGGAGAAGGAGAGTCCGTCCACGGCGGTGACGGGGCCTCGGCGGGTGCGGAAGCGCACGCTCAAGTCGCGTACGTCCAGCAGGGGTTGGTCAGGCATGGCGGGCCCTCGGGTCGAGTCGGGCGTACAGGATGTCCACCAGGGCGTTGGCGAGGACCACGAAGAACGCCGCGTACAGGACGGTCCCCATGATCACGGGCAGGTCGAGGTTCTGGAGGGCGTCGAAGGTGAGCTTGCCGATGCCGGGCAGCCCGAAGACCACCTCGGTCAGCAGCGCGGCCCCGCCCACCAGCGCGCCGAAGTCCAGGCCGAACAACGACACGATCGGGATGAGCGAGCAGCGCAGCGCGTGCCGCAGCAGGATCCGCCGCTCGGACAGGCCCTTGGCCCGTGCCGTGCGGACGTAGTCCTCACCGAGCGCGGTGACCACCTCGCCGCGCAGCAGCCGGGCGTAGATCCCGGCGTACAGCAGGGCCAGCGTCAGCCAGGGGAAGAGCAGGTGCAGTGCCCACTGGCCCGGGCCCGCGCTCAGGTCGGCGTATCCCGGCGGTGGCACCCAGGAGAAGAGTGAGTCGTGCAGCTGCTTCTGGGTGAGGAGGTTGACGACCTCGCCGAGCCAGTAGGCCGGCAGCGACACGCCCACCACGCCGACCAGCATGATCAGCGGGTCGGCGGCCCTGCCGCGCAGGGTGGCCGCCGCCGTGCCCATGAGGATGCCGGCCGTCATCCAGATCAGGGCCGCGCCGATGACCAGGGACAGGGTGACCGGGGTGGCCTGCACGATCTGCGGGATGACCCGGGAGCCGCGGTTGACGAACGACTCCAGGTCCCGGTCGATCAGCAGGTGACGCATCATCAGCAGGTAGCGGACGGGCATCGGGCGGTCCAGGCCGAAGGAGTGCCGCACCTGGGCGAGGGTGGCCGGATCGGCGTTGCGGCCCGCGATACGTGCCGCCGGATCGGCCCCCGGAGTGGCGAAGAAGATCAGGAAGACCAGAACACTGATCGAGAACATCACCAGGAGGGCGGACGCGAACCGTCTGAGGGTGAAATACAGCATGGTCACACCCCTCCGCGCAGCCGGGCGCCCGGGTCGAGCGTGTCGCGCACCCCGTCGCCGAGGACGTTCAGCGCGGCCGTGGTCAGGGCGATCAGCAGACCGGGGGCGACGGTCACGGCGGGGCGGGTGTAGAGCAGCCCCAGACCGTCCTGGATGATCGTCCCCCAGCTGGCGTCGGGCGGCTGCACACCGACGGACAGGAAGGACAGGGCCGACTCGGTGAGCATGGCCAGCGCGGTCATCAGCGGCACGAAGACGATCGCGGTGGGCACGACGTTCGGCAGGACCTCGCGGCGCAGGATGCGCGGGGTGGCCGCGCCGGAGCCGACGGCCGCCTGGATGTACTCCTTGTTCCGCAGCACCAGCACCTGGCCGCGCAACGGGCGGGCGATGTACGGCACATAGATCGCCGCGATGATCGTCACGGGCAGCCAGAGACTGCCCGCGTCCACACGCAGCGGACCGAGCCTGAGCCCGTCGGTGAGCAGGACCACCGACAGACAGATGGCCAGCAGGTAGACCGGGAACGCCCAGATCACGTCCAGGATCCGGGAGATGACGGCGTCCACGACCCCGCCCGCGTAACCGGCGACCACTCCCACGGCCGTCCCCAGGACGCAGGTCAGCAGGGCCGCCGTGACCCCGATGAACAGGCTCGTGCGCCCGCCGTACAGCAGCCGGGCCATGACGTCGCGGCCCTGGTTGTCGGCGCCGAGGAAGTAGTGGGCGGGATCCCAGGTCGGGCCGATCGGGGTGACCCCGAGGCCGAGGCCGGTGCTGCTCGGGGTGAGCACCGGTACGGTCCTGCCGTCGACGACCGTGGTGCCGGAGACATGGGACTGGAACGGGTCGGTGTGGGCGATGTGATCCGCGTACAGCGGGGCGCACAGGCTCGCCAGCACGACGAACAACAGCACCGCGGCCGCGGCCATCGCCGGCCGGTTGCGCAGCAGGTCGGCGGCGGCGGTCCGCCAGGGGCCCGGCGGGCGCCGGGTCCCTGGCGTCGGGGCGGACGTCACTTCACCCACAGCTGCCCGACCAGCATGTAGAACTGCTTGCTGAACTGGTAGTTGCCGACCCGCGTCGACGTGAAGTCGATCATCTTCGGGTTGATCAGCGGGACGACCGGGGACTCGGCCATGATGTCCTGGTCGAGGGCGCCCCACTGCTTGTTCGCGGCCGCGGGGTCGGTCTGCATGGTCGTCAGCGCGGTCCGCATCCTGGCGTCGACGCCCTTGTCGCAGAACCCGGAGATGTTGATGCTGGAGTCGCTGCCGGGGCGGAACGAGGCGCAGGACAGCAGCACGTTGAGGAAGTCCGAGGCCGCCGGATAGTCCTGGTACCAGGACGTCAGCGCCAGCTGCACCTTGTTCTTGGTGTTCTGGATGTAGGTGAACTGGATGTTCCCCGACAGTGGTTTGAGTGTCGCCTTGTAGCCGAGTTGGGTGAGCAGGCTCTGCAGGTACTGTCCGATCGACTTGTTGACGTCGTCGTCCTGGACGACGATCCCGACCTCCTGCCCCGCGGTGCCGGACCGCTTCACCAGTTCCTTGGCCTTGGCGAGGTCCGCCGCCTTCCAGGTGGTGCCGCCGCCCTTGGTGTAGGCGCACTCGTCGACGTGCCCGGGGAAGCCCGGCGGCAGGATCGTGCACGCGGGAGAGGCGAGGTTGGTCCCGCCGTAGAGCCGGACCACGGCCGACCGGTCGACGGCCCAGTTGATCGCCTGGCGCGCCAGCTTGTTGTCGAAGGGCGCCATGTTGACGTTCAGGGTCGCGTACCAGAACGCCGTCAGCGGGTTCACATGTGCCTGGGAGGCGTACTTGGTGCCGATCTCGTCCAGGCGGTCGGCGGGCGGGGCGTCGTACATCCAGTCCGCCTGGCCGTTCTCGACGGCGGTCACCTCGGACTCGACGGTCTGGCCGAAGGTGTAGTCGATGGCGTCGGGGTAGCCCTGGGGCTGGGCCTCGCGCGACCACTCCTTGAAGTGCGGGTTGCGCACCAGCTTCAGGGCCCGGTTCGGGTCGTAGGAGGCGGCCATGTACGGGCCGGTCGTCGGCAGCGGCTTGGTGCCGGAGTCCTTCGCCGGCGAGTCCTTCGGTACGACACTGGCGTGCGGGACGGCCAGTTTGTACGCGAACTCCGGGTCCGGGGCGGTGAGGTTGACGGTGACCGTGTTCGCCCCGGCGTCGCCGGTCACGCCCTTGGGCAGGGTGCAGGACGCCGGCTTCTTCAGACAGGCGTCGGCTCCGACGATGCCGTTGTAGAAGGTGCCCGCGGTGGGGCTGGAGACCTTGAAGACGCGCTCGAAGGACGCCACCACGTCATCGGTGGTCAGGGCCTTGCCGTTGGAGAAGGTGATGCCCTTGCGCAGGGTGAAGGTGTAGGTCCTGCCGCCGTTGGTCACCTTCGGCATCGCCGCGGCCAGGTCGGGGACGACGGTGAACGACCGGTCGCCGCCCACCTTCTTGAACGCGAGCAGCCCGTCGTACATCGACTGGTACAACTGCCAGTACTGGAGCGTGTAGTTGACCTGCGGGTCGAGGCTGCCGGCGGCCGCGTGGGCGACGAGCTTGAGGGTGCCGCCCTTGTGCTGCGGCTGGAAGGCGGAGGAACCGGAGCCGGAGGAGGACGCGCTCGGATCCGAGGAGGAGCCCGAATCGGAGGACGAACAGCCGGCGGTGAGGGTGAGGGCGACGGTGGCGGCGGCCAGCGCGCCCCGTCTCGCGAAGAGGGGCATGGCGGGGAACTCCCGGGATCAGTCGGTGGAGTCGAGGAACTCGCCGACGACCCGGAGGAAGAGCTCCTCCTCCTCGACGTGCGGCATGTGGCTGGAGTGCTCGAACATGTGCCAGCGCACGTCGGGGATGCGGTCGGCGAAGGGGCGGACGGTCTCGGGAGTCGCCTC
Organism: Streptomyces lincolnensis; assembly: GCF_021173675.1. Classification (GTDB taxonomy): domain Bacteria; phylum Actinomycetota; class Actinomycetes; order Streptomycetales; family Streptomycetaceae; genus Streptomyces; species Streptomyces lincolnensis_B. The sequence continues at coordinate 250,285 of NZ_JAIHON010000007.1, forward strand.
GTCGTACCGTCCGGACACCAGCAGGGTGGGCGCCTCGACCAGGTGCAGCCGGTCGATGACGGACCAGTTCTTGAGCGTGCCGACGACATGGAACTCGTTGGGGCCGTTCATCGTGTGGTACACGGTCGGATCGGCCTCGATGTTGGCCCAAGTGGCCTGTACCTCGGGCGGGTTGGGTGTCAGTCGGCAGACATGGCGCTCGTTGAAGACCTGTTCGGCCGCCCGGTAGTCGGGGTGGTCCGTGGTCCCGGCCGCCTCGTGGGCGAGCAGGGTCTCCTGGACGTCCGCGGGAAGGCCGGCGCGCAGTTCGGCGGCCGCCCTGAGCCACAGCTCCATCGACGCGGGGGAGTCGGCGATGACCAGCCCGCGCAGCCCCGGCGGCCTGCGCACGGCGTGCTCGGCGGCGAGCATGCCACCCCAGGACTGGCCGAGGAGGTGGTAGGCGTCGGCGATGCCCAAGGTCTTGAGCAGGTGGTCGAGTTCGTCCAGGAAGAGCTGGACGGTCCAGAAGTCCGCGCCCTTGTCGGGCAGATGGGTGGACAGCCCGGTGCCGAGCTGGTCGTAGTGCACCACCGGGCGGCCCTGTTCGGCGATGCCAGCGATGCTCAGGGTGTAGTCGTGGCCGGCACCGGGACCGCCGTGCAGGACCACCAGCGGTGTTCTGCCCGGTTCGCCGGTGATCCGGTACCAGGTGGACCAGCCGTTGAAGTCGACGGTTCCGGTGTGGTTCGGTTCGGGGATCGCCACGGGGAAGCCTCCCGGAGCGGCTGGGAACAGCCGGCCGATGTCTGAAACTGGATGGGTGTGACGGATGGATGAGATGGTGAAGGGGAAAAAGGTCAGCGCACAAGACCTTTTGGTGAGGTCGGCGCAAGACGTAACGGCGCGTTCACGTGGCCCCCGCTCGTTTACCGCAGCGGCATGTGAAGGGGAGGACAACTGACATCCGTACCTGAGGCACCCGAACCGGGGGACGAGTTCTCACGCGTACTCGACCGTGTTCTCCTCGGCGGCACCGCGTCGCCGTCGCTGCACCCGGTGCGCGTGGCCTCGGCCGTGGACGAGGTCTCCGACCGGCTGCTCACCGCGATCGCCGTCGGGGACTTCCTGCCGGGCGAACGGCTGCCCACCGAACGCGAGCTCACCGGGCTGCTGCGGGTGAGCCGCCCCACCGTGCGCGAGGCCGTCGGGCGTCTGCAGGCCCTGGGTGTCATCGACATCCGCCGGGGCCGCAACGGCGGAGCCTTCGTCCGCGACAGCTGGAGCGAGTCCTCCGCGGCCGCCGTACGCCGTACGCTGCTGCCCCGCAGGGCGGAGTTCGAGCAGCTCTTCGACCTGCGCGGACTGGTGGAGGGCATGGTGGCCGCGACGGCCGCCCGGCGCCGCCGGCCCGAGGACCTCGAACCGATGCGCGAGGCCCTGGCCGCGCATCTCAGCGCGAGCACGCCCCGCGAGGAGCAGGCCGCCGACAGCGCGTTCCACGAGGCCGTCTGCGCGGCCACGCACAACCCGCAGATCGCCCGGCTGAGCCGAGATCTGCTGTCCCGGATCAGCCTCGGCTTCCCGATCGAGCCCTGGGGCAAGGGCGAGCGGTCCCACCACCACCGCGCCGGAGAGGGCCACACGGCCCTGTACGAGGCCGTCGCGGCGGGCGAGCCCGAGCGCGCGGAGGAGATCGCACGGTCTCACTTCATGATCAGCGCCGAGATGATCCGCGAGGTGCTGGCCCGGGTCCAGGGGGAGGAGACGCCCTGAGGATCTCCCACCGGCAGCCCGACCCGTACGGACGGTGGGAGATCACGTCACACCTCCCGGTAGTCGATGCCGAGCAGACTCGCCGCGGCCCTGAAGTCCGCCGCGTGCCGGCCGACCGCGAGGGACCAGTGATGGCCCACCCCCGTGGCGCTCCACGCGTCGACCCACTCGCCCGGGTCCCGGCCGAAGTCGACCCGGCTGGTGGTGTTGCCGATCTCCAGCAGCGGCCCGGGGACCACGGTTCCCTCGGAGGCGATGAACGACAGGCTGCCGTCGGCGTCCTGGCCGAGGCCGAGGAGCGTGACCGGCCCGTGCTGCACGTCGAACTCCACGCTGACGCCCCAGCCGCGCTTGCCGTGGTAGACGCCCAGACCCCGCAGCAGCGGATCACGGGCGGAGACCGCGAGATGGGCGGGACCGTCATGGCCCATCTCCACCACACCGTCCTCGAAGTTGAGGGCCTGGATCTCGGTGAAGGAGCCCCCGCCGCCCACACTCTGGGAGACCAACTGGGCGACGCTCGTGCGCAGTTCGTACTCGCCCGCCGCCGGCACGCCCCGGGCCGTGAGCAGGGAGGCGCCCAGGATCATGCCGGCGCCGAGCCGTTCGTGCTGCTCGCCGTCGAGTCCGCGGTGGTAGTAGGCGAGGGTGTCGAGGCCGAAGTCCTGCACCAGCCGGTCCAGGGCGACCGACACCGTCGCTCCCCAGGCGAAGTCCTCGTCCACCACGCTGTCGTCGAGGGTGAAGACCTTGCGGGCGAGCGCCATGCGCTCCCGGGTCTCCGCCTCGGTCACCCGCTCCACCCGATGGCGCAGGTCGTCGAACTCCAGCACCTCCACATGCGAGCCGAACGTCGCCGGCAGCAGCGTCAGATCGGTCGACACGTCCAGCATGCCGGGATACAGATGCCCCATCAGACCGTGCCGGGCATGCCGGAGCGCGGCCCGCACATGGGCGGCGCGCACCCACTGCTCGATCCGCCGCCAGGCCGACTCCTGGCGCAGCCAGCCCGACACCGACCGGAAGGGGATCCCGGCCCGCCGGAAGACGTTGCCGACCTCCGGTACCGAGCACTGCGCGCAGTACGCCAGCCAGGCGCCGGTGTCGAAGGAGGGGTGGTCCATCCGCTCCGACGGCTGGAGGTCGACGACCAGGACCGGGGTGTGCGAGCGCTGGGCGATCGGCAGCACCATCGACGAGGTCAGATAGGTCGTCAGGAACAGCACGATCAGATCGCAGTCCGCGCGGCGCAGGCGCTCGGCGGCGGCCGCGCCGTCCTGGGCGTCGGAGACGAACCCGACGTCGACGACCTCGGCGTCCAGTCGCGTCAGGCGTTCGGTGACGTAGGAGGCCGACTCCTTCAGCTGGGGGAGGAGTCCGGGGAACTGGGGCCAGTACGTGCCGAGCCCGCCGGCCACCAGCCCCACGCGCGTGCGGCGGCGGGTCACCGGGGGCAGCAGATCGCGCAGCGGGGCGGCGCGGTCCGCGGCCGGGGTGGTGGGTTCGGTCGTTGTCATGGTCGGTGTGCTCCTTCGGAGTTCCGAGATCCGGTACGCGGTCAGGCCCGGGCCACTCCCAGATCCGCGGGCGCGGTGGCGGGATCCGGGGAACGCTGGATCAGCACGCGGATGATGTAGACGCCCGCGACCGCCGAGGCCGCCATGCACAGGGTGATCGACCAGAGCAGCAGGGACGCGCTGTACTCCATCAGGGCGGGCGTGACGAAGGCGACGCCCGCGAAGACGCCCCGCGACAGGGCGTAGGTGAGGCCCTGGGTGGTGCCGCGGGTGTCCGGAGGCAGCGTGAGCTGCGACCACACCTTGTAACTCGCCTCCCCCGCGAAGGGGTTGGAGATCTGGTAGAGCACGAAGAAGACGAGCATGCCGACGAGGGCGCCGGCGGTGAGGGAGGCGATGCAGAAGGCGACGATCTGCACGACGGTGAACACGTAGAACATCCGGTCGCGCCACGGGGTGTCGGCGATGCGGACGAAGACGAAGGTCAGCACCAGCGCGATCGGCAGGAAGGCCAGGTTGATCCCGGTGGCCAGGCTCTGCGAGGCGCCGCTGACGGTGACCAGCAGATAGGTGCCGAACTGGCCGAAGGTGTTGGCGCCGATGCCCCAGGTGACGTAGTAGACGAAGGTCGCGGCCATCGGCAGCAGCGCGGCACGGTTCCAGATGTTCTTCAGGTCGTTGCCGCGCGGGGCGGCCAGCGCCGCCGCCTCGGCCGCCACCTGCTCCGGTGTCGGCTCGGCGGCCAGCTCCAGCCGGGCCCGCAGCTGCCAGGTGACCAGCGCGGCCACGGCCAGATGGCCGGTGATGAGCCGCGCCCCGGTCATGCCCGTGTCCGACAGCAGATAGCCGAGGAAGATCACCACGACGATGCCCGCCACCCACATGACCTGCGTGAAGGACACCAGACGCGCCCGCGCCGCCGGGGGCGCGGCGTCCGAGACCACGGCCAGCGAGGTCGGCAGGTCGGCGCCGGCGGCCAGTCCCGCGATGAGCACGCCGATGAAGAGCACGATGTCGTTGGGCGCGAGGGTGATGACGATCGCGCCCAGCGCGAAGCAGAAGATGTCCAGGTTGTACACGCGGCGGCGGCCGAACATGTCGGCGAGCCGGCCGCCGACCAGGGACCCGACGGCGATGCAGCCGGTGACGATCGCGCTGATCGCACCGGCCATCCACACGCCCATGTCGTAACTGTCCCGGTAGATGGCCAGGTTGACGGCGATGCTGACGATGAGAGCGGCATCCAGGTACGAGGCCATGCCGGACAGCGCCGCGACCTTCCACAGGCGCTTGGGAATGGGCTGTTCAGGGTGTTCCGGGTGCTCCGGAGCAGAGGGGATTCGGGCCATGATGAGACTCCGTCGGCTGGGGATTGGCCTTGGGGTGGTCCTCGATCGACGGTGACTATAGGAGCCATAAAACGTTCCAACAATAGTTCTCGCGCACATCCGCGCAAAGAAGGGCCAACCGTGTGGGATGTCGCGCACCTGGCCTCTCCCGCCCAGGTCGCTTACGGTGATGCGGATGTAAAACGTTTTTGGATCCGTCAGGGTGTCCGCCGTACCCGGAAGGACCGCACTCGTGATCTCTCCCGCGCTTGAGCAGCTGTTCGACGACCCGCCCCGGGACTTCGGCCCCACCCCGCTGTGGTGGTGGTCGGGCGCGAGGGTCACCCGTGAGCGTCTGGCCTGGCAGATGCGCAGGTTCGCGGAGGGGGGCGTCCACAACCTCGTCGTGATCAACCTGGCCCCGGCCGGACCGACCTTCGGCGCCCGCACCGACGAACCGGCCTGGTTCGGCGAGGAGTGGTGGGCCCGCTTCACCGACGCCTGCGAGATCGCCGGGGATCTGGGCACGCGGCTGTGGTTCTACGACCAGATCGGGTTCTCCGGCGCCAACATCCAGGGCAGTGTGACGCGCCGTCACCCCGAGGTGGCCGGGCAGGCCCTGCGCTCGCGCCGGACCGTCGTCACCGGCGGCACCGTCGCCCTGACGGGCTCCGAGACACTGGTGGCCGCCTACGACGGGGCGGGCGCGCGGCTGCGGACCACCGGACCCGACCGGGTCGAGGCCGCGGACGGCCGCGAGGTGCGCCTCGTGGTCGCCGTCCCCACCGCCTTCGACTATCTGGACCCGCGGGCCGTCGGCCTGCTCCTCGACGCCGTCCACCACGAGTTCGACCGCCGCGTCCCCCAGTACCTGGGCAACGTGATCGCGGGCAGCTTCCAGGACGAACTGCCGAGCACCAACTCCTGGAGCCACCGCCTCCCCGATCAGTTCCGGGCCAGGCGCGGCTACGACCTCCTCGACCACCTCCCCGCCCTCTTCGGCGACGCCCCGCAGGCGCCGCGCATCCGCGCCGACTACTACGCCGTCCGCGCCGAACTCGCCGAAGAGGCCCTGTTCCGGCCGCTCGCCGCCTGGCACGACGAACGCGGACTGCTCCTGGGCTGCGACCAGAGCCACCCCGCCCGCTCCGGCTACCCGGCCCAGTCGACGCAGATCTACTCGGACTACTTCCGCACCCACCGCTGGTACAGCGCGGCCGGCAGCGACCACCACGGCGACGCCAAGGTCCACTCCTCCATGGCCCATCTCTACGGCCACGAGCGGGTCTGGATCGAGGCGTTCCACTCCTCCGGCTGGGGCGGCACCCTGGAGGACACCTACGACTGGCTGCTGCCGTTCCTGCGCAGCGGCGCCAACCTGTACAACCCGCACGCCAGTTACTTCGGCACCGCGGGCGGCTGGTTCGAGTGGGCACCGCCGTCCACCGACTGGCGCCAGCCCTACTGGCGGCAGTACCCGGCGTTCTCCCGGGCCGTCGCCCGGATCTGCTCGCTCATGTCCTGGGGCACCTACAGCGCCGACGTCGCCGTCCTGCACCCCACCGCCACCATGCAGTCCCTCATCCCGCTGGACGCCCCCGTCAAGCACTTCGGGGACGGCCGTCTCGGCGCCGGACACGCCGAGGCCGACGAGACCCAGCGCCACTATCTGGACCTGTGCGGCACGAACAACTGGCTCGGGCCCCGGATCGGCACCCTGGACCGCCACCGGATCTCCTTCGACGTCATCGACGACGCCTCGGTGCAGCGCGCCAAGGCCGCCGACGCCGCCCTGCGGGTCGGGGACCTGGCCTACCGCGCGGTGCTGCTGCCCTCGGCGAGCGTCCTGGAGGAGGAGACGGCCCGTCGGCTGACCGATCTGCTGGACGCCGGCGGCCGGGTCGTGGTCGTCGGCCGCCCACCCTCGACGGCGGCCGGCCTGGCCGGTGACGACCTCGCCGTCACCGCGCTCCTGTCCCATCCGCGGCTGGAACGGGCCGACGACGCGGAGACCGGCGCGGCGGCGGTGGCCGACCTCGCCGGATACGCGACCGGCGAGGTGCCGCTGCTCGTCCGGCGCAAGGACGACATGGCGGTCGCCCTGGTGACCGGCGCCTTCCCCGACGCCCGCGTCGATCCGGCCGAGGGCCGGCACGAGATCGACCCGGCGCGCTACGCCGCCGCCTCCTCCGTCACCGTGCGGGCCCCGGTCGCCGAGGCCGAGCTCTGGAACCCGGCGACCGGCGCCCGTCGTCCCGCACAGGTCGCCGTGTCCGACGGCGTCTCGACCATCGAGGTCCCCCTGGACGGCGCCCCGGCCGCCCTCGTCGTATGGCGCGAAGGCACCCCGCCACCCCGGCCGGCCGCACCGCCACCGACCACCTCCGTGGAGACGCTCGACCTCTCCACCGGCTGGCAGGGACGCCTCGTCCCCACCCTGGACAACACCTGGGGCGACCTGGCCCTGCCCGCCGGGGCCGCCGTGGACGAGCCGCAGATCTGGACGATGCGGTGGACCGAGTCCGGCACCGACTGGGAGCCGACGCGGGCGACCTACGGCAACCGGGTGCGCGTCCTGCCTCCCGTGCCCTCCGCGCAGGCACCCGAGCCGTTGGACAGCGCCTCGGTGGAACGGATCCTGGCCGGGGACCAGCCCCTCGTCCCCCCGGACGCGGGCTGGAGCGTCTCGCTGTACTCGTCGAGCCGGGGCATCCCGGACCCGGACGGACTGCTCGGCAACAAGGGCCTGGTCCCCGAGGAGTTCGTCCGTGTGCCGGTGCCCGGACCCGGGACCGTCGCCAGGATCCGCGCGATCGTGGAGACCGGCCACCGCGGCCCCGCCGAACTGCACGTCGGCGCGGCGGCGGCCAAACGCGTGTGGTGGAACGGCGAGCCACTGGAGACGACCGGCGGCTGCCAGGCGACGGCCCGGGTGGACGTGGCACGCTCCCGCAACGTCCTGGAGTACGAACTCGCCGACGCCCAGGACCGGCCCCTGCTGATCTCGGGCGCCGCGGGCACCCCGCTCGGCAGTTACTTCTGCCTGACCCGCCCCGACGGCTTCGCGCCGCGTCCCCGCTTCATGCGCCTGCCCGAGGACGTACGACCGGACGGCCGCGTGACCTACCGCGGACGGCTGCGCGTCACGGGCGACGAGGTGGAGGCGGCGCTCGTGGTGGGCGCCGCGACCGGCCTCACCGTGTCGCTCGACGACACCGTGGTGGCCCGCCAGGAGAAGGTGGAGTACTACGAGTCCGACTGGGGCGCGGTGCCGATGTTCTTCCGGCACGCACTGACCCTCGGGGCGGGCGAGCACGTCCTGGAGGTCGTGGCCGACAGCGTCCACGCCCAGGACGCGGTCTTCGTCGACCTCGTGGCGGCCGCGGAGTCCACCGCGCTGGTCAGCGGCCCCGGCTGGGAGGCCGAGACGGGCGCCTGGCACGGCCGTACCGTCGAACACGAGGGCCGCTGGGGCGAGGTGCAGCACTGCTACGCCGCCGTACGGCCGCACCCGCTGCCGGACACCGAGTGGCTCACCGGTGCCCCGGTGCTCGGCGCTCCCGTGCTGCCGCTGCGCTCCACCGACGACGTCCACGCGAGCGCGCAGCGCTTCCGCTTCACCGTGCCGTCGGGAACCGTATCGGTCGAACTGCCGCTGGAGCTGCCCGCACGGGTGCGCGTCGGCCAGGGCGGGGAACGGCCGCTCCACGGGCGGACGCTGACGCTGGATCAGGTGCCGCGCGAGCCCACGGAGATCGAGGTCGTCACCGACCCCACCGCCGTGCTGCGCGGCGGCTCCGCCTGGCGCGGGCCCGTGCGCGTGCGCACCGTGCCGGCCCCGCTGTCGCTGGGCGACTGGTGCTCGCTGGGGCTGGGCGGCTGGAGCGGGGGAGTGACCTACGCCCGCTCCGTGGCGGTACCGGCCGGGCCGGACCCGGTGCTCGACCTCGGGCGGGTACGGGGCAGCGTCACGGTGCTCGTCGACGGGAAGCCCGTCGGCGAGGCGTTCTGCGCGCCGTACCGTTTCGCCCTGCCCGGCGCCGCGGGGCGTACGGTCCGTATCGAGGTGACCGTCCACAACACCCTGGCCCCGTATCTCGCCGAGGCCACCCCGACGGCCTGGGCGTTCCCCTCCCAGCTGGCGTCCGGACTGCTGGGGCCGGTGACGCTGTGGACGCGGGACGGGCGGCGCTAGCCGCCCGCGGGGCCGCGCGTGCCGGGTGCGGTCACGAGGTCAGCAACCGCCCGCGGTCGTTCCGGTGGGTGCGCCGAGCTGGATCAGCTGCGGTGCCGGGGCGCAGCAGCCGCCCGCCGCCTGGTCGGACTCGGGGGCGTCGAACAGCCCGGCGCCACCGCACACCCCGGTCTCCGGCAGGGTGAGTTCGACGCGGTCGGCGGACTCCTGGTCGCCGTCGAGCGCGGCCACGACGGAGCGGACCTGCTCGTAGCCGGTCATCGCCAGGAAGGTCGGGGCACGGCCGTAGGACTTCATGCCGACCAGGTACAGGCCCTGTTCGGGGTGGGCGAGCTCGCGGTGGCCGTGGGGGTAGACGGTGCCGCAGGAGTGCTGGTTGGGGTCGATCAGCGGGGCGAGCGCGACCGGGGCCTGGAGCCGTTCGTCCAGACCGAGGCGGATCTCGGAGAGGAAGGACAGGTCCGGGCGGAATCCGGTGAGGACGACGACCTCGTCCACGGCGTCGAGGCGGCGGCCGTCCTCCGCGACGAGGATGAGGCGGCCGTCGGTGTCGCGTTCGATCGCCTCGGTGCGGAAGCCGGTGACGGCGTCGGCGTGTCCGGCGTCGACGGCGGCCTTCGCCGCCAGGCCGAGCGCACCGCGGGCGGGCAGCTCGTCGGCCTCGCCACCGCCGAAGGTGGAGCCGGAGATGCCGCGGCGCAGGATCCACACCGCCTTCGTGCCCGCCCCGTCGTCGGCCCGGGCCAGGTCGGCGAGTTGGGCGAGAGCGGTGAACGCGGACGCTCCGGACCCGATGACGGCGGTCCGCCTGCCCGCGTACCGGGCCCGGACGGCCGGGTCCTTCAGGTCGGGGACGCGGTAGGTGACGCGGTCGCCGGCGGCCCGCTCACCGAGGGCGGGCAGACCGCTGCCGCCGGCGGGGCCGGGGGTGGTCCAGGTGCCGGAGGCGTCGATGACCGCGCGGGCGAACAGCCGTTCCTCGCGGCCGTCGGCACGGGTGACGTGGACGACGAACGGCTGGGTGTCGCGGTCGGCGTCCACGACGCGGTCGCGTCCGGCGCGGGAGACGCCGGTGACCCGGGCGCCGAAACGCACGTGCTCGGCGAGGGCGTCGGCGAGGGGCTGGAGGTACCGCTCCACCCAGTTTCCGCCGGAGGGGTACGTCGCCGGATCGGGCCTGGTCCAGCCGGTCGGGGCGAGGATCTTCTCGGCCGCGGGGTCGGTGAGCTCGCCCCAGGTGGAGAACAGCCGCACGTGCGACCACTCGCGCACCGCCGCCCCGGCGGCCGGACCGGCCTCCAGGACGAGCGGGGTGAGGCCGCGGCCGGTGAGATGGGCGGCGGCGGCCAGACCGACGGGACCGGCCCCGATCACGACGACGGGCAGCTCGGTGGTGGGCGCGTTCACGGCGACTCCTAGCTTGTTTCGACGTCTGTCAATGTCTTCTCGGTCGCCAGCATGGCATCTGATTCGACAGACGTCAACATAGACATATATCGAAATGGAGGAGGTTCACGGTCGGCACTCGTCCGGCTGGTTCGACGTGTGTCAACATAGACGCATGTCGAACACCAGGTCGCTGCCACTGCTCGCGCCCGAGTCGGATGCCGCCGCGGGGCCGTGCTGCCCGCCGCTCACCGAGCGGCCGTTCACCGCGGAGGAGGCCGAGACGGCCGCCCGGATGTTCAAGGCGCTGGGCGATCCGGTGCGGCTGCGGCTGTTCTCCGCGGTCGCCTCGCACGAGGGCGGCGAGGCGTGCGTGTGCGACATCTCCGACGTCGGCGTCTCCCAGCCGACCGTCTCCCACCACCTGAAGAAGCTCAAGGAGGCCGGTCTGCTGACCTCCGAGCGGCGGGGCACCTGGGTGTACTACCGGGTCGAGCCGTCGGTGCTGTCCGCGATGGGCAAGCTGCTCACCGTCGCACCGGCCGTGCTCTGACCGCCGGTCGCCGCCCGGCCGGGCATGAAGATGAGCGCCACCAGACCCAGCCCCACCACCGCGCCGATCAGCTGCATGGCGATGAAGCCCGCGACCGACCCGGGCGCGATGCCCGCGAAGGTGTCGGTGAAGGCGCGGCCGATGGTCACCGCCGGATTGGCGAAGGACGTGGACGAGGTGAACCAGTAGGCGGCGCCGATGTACGAGGCGACGGCCACGGGCGCGAAGCGTAGTCGGTCGGTGCGGGCCAGGCCGAAGATCAGCAGGATCAGCCCGGCGGTCGCCACGACCTCGCCGAGCAGCAGGTGGCCCGCCGACCGGTCGTGGGTGGACCAGGCCACCAGCGGTTCGCCGAACATGGCGTCGGCCAGGATCGCGCCCGCGATCGCACCGGCGACCTGGGCGGGGACGTAGACGGCCGCCTCGCGCGGGCCGACCCCGGCGCCGCCGCGGCGGGCGGTCCACCACTCGGCCAGGGTCACGGCCGGGTTGAAGTGCGCGCCGGAGACCGGACCCAGCAGGGTGATCAGCACGCCCAGGCCGAAGACCGTGGCCGTGGAGTTGGCCAGCAGTTGCAGCCCGACGTCCTTCGTCAGCTCGGTGGCCTGGATGCCGGAACCGACCACGACCGTCACGAGCGCCGCCGTGCCGACCAGTTCGGCCGCGGCCCGGGCGATCAGCGGGGGCGTCTGCGGCGGGGTGGCACCCGGGGCCGGTCGCGGCTCGGGGCCGGGCGCTTCGGCGGCTGTGGGGGACTCGCCGGCACTGTCGTGCTCGGTGGCCTCGGTGGCGGTCAACGGGACTCCTCGGTACGGGTGGACGGCGACGGGCGTCCTGTCAGGGACAGGACCGCTTGACGTTGTTCTCGGCGGTGGCGCGCGCCGCCTCCGCGAGGTCGGCGAACCGGCCGGCCAGCGAGGCGATGACGTCGGGCTTGAGGCGGTAGTAGGTGAACCGGCCGCAGGGCTCCGTCTCCACGACTCCTGCCTCGCGCAGCACCTTCAGATGGTTGGAGAGGTTGGTCTGCCGGGCCCCCGTCTCCTCGATCAGGTGCGTGCTGCAGAGCGTCTCCTGGGCGAGCAGGGTGACGATCCGCAGCCGGAGCGGGTCCGCGAGAACCCGCATCAGATCAGTATCGACTGACATCAGCATGGGCTGATACTGTCACATCACTCCGCACTGATACCAGCAAGGAAGAACCGATGCCCTCCAGTCCGCTCGCCTCCGTGCTGTTCGTCTGTGTCCACAACGCCGGCCGTTCGCAGATGGCCGCCGGATTCCTCTCCCACCTGGCGGGCGACCGGATCGAGGTCCGCTCCGCCGGGTCCGTCCCGGGCGACCGGGTCAATCCCGCCGCGGTCGAGGCCATGAAGGAAGTCGGCATCGACATCTCCGCGGCCACCCCGAAGATCCTCACCACCGATGCCGTCCAGGCCTCCGACTACGTCATCACCATGGGCTGCGGCGACGCCTGCCCGGTCTTCCCCGGCAAGAAGTACCTCGACTGGGCCCTCGAAGACCCGGCCGGCCAGGGCGTCGAGGCCGTCCGCCCGATCCGCGACGAGATCAGGACCCGGATCGAGGCGCTGATCGCCGAGGTCGACGCCCGACAGGAGGCGTGACCTCCGTGGCGGACCGCCACCGGATCGGGGCGTAGGGCGGTCAGGGCGTACGGCGGTCAAGGTGTACGACGGTCAGGGCTGAAGAAGTCGACGAGGCTGTACGGGGCGTCGGCGTCGAGGCACATCGCGTGGATGCGGGACGACTCGACGGCAGCGGCGGCACTGCGCGGGAACAGGGTCTGCTCGTAGGCGGTGAGCGCGGCCTCGATGTCGTCCGGGTGCGTGGCGAGGGCGTTGCCGAGCTCGGCGCCGTCGTACATGGCGAGATTGGCGCCTTCGCCGGACGGCGGCATGAGGTGGGCGGCGTCGCCGAGCAGGGTGACGCCGGGCACACGGTCCCAGCGGTGGTCGCTCGGCAGCGCGTGGATGGTCCGCGGGACCGGGGCGGTCTCGCCGTCGGTGATGAGTGCGGTGAGTTCCGGCGCCCAGCCGTCGAACTCCTCGGCGACGCGGGCCGCGGCCGTGCCGGGGTCGGTGAAGTCGATGGTGTCGATCCACTGCTCGTCCTTGGTGAGCTGGACGTAGGTGTGCAGGACCCCGTCCGGTTCCCGGTGGGCGGAGATCCCCCTGCCGGGAGCGAGCGCGGACATGGCGCCCGCGCCGACCGCCTTCGCACTGGCGGGATGGCGCTCGTCGGCGTCGAACAGGTACGTCTCGACGAACACCGTGCCGACGTACGCGGGCCGTGCCGCGGACAGCAGGGGGCGGACGCGTGACCACGCGCCGTCCGCGCCCACCAGCAGGCCGGTCGTCACACTCGCCCCGTCCGCGAAGGTCACCTCGTGCCGGCCGTCCCCGAGGGCCCGGGCCCCGGTGACCTTGCGCCCCCACCGGACCGTGCCGGCGGGCAGCGAGTCGAGCAGGATCTGCCGGAGCGCGCCGCGAGGCACCTCGGGCCGTCCGCCGGTGCCGTCGTCGGGCTCGTCCAGCAGGACCGTTCCGTCCTTGTCGAGCACCCGCGACGCCTCGGCGCCCGGGCGGACGATGCCGAGGAACTCCTCGAAGAGGCCGGCGGCCTTCAGGGCGAGCTGCCCGTTGTGTTCGTGGATGTCGAGCATGCCGCCCTGGGAGCGGGCGGTCGGCGACGGCTCCGCCTCGTGGACCGTCACCGGGATCCCGTGGACGTGCAGGACGCGGGCGAGGGTCAGTCCTCCGAGCCCCGCTCCGATGATCGTGACCTCAGTGGTCATGAGAGTTCCTTCCTGATCGCGGACCGCCGGGCAGGCACCCGTCGGGCCAGCTGGAACGGCGTTCCAGCGAACCCAGGGTGGAACGCCGTTCCAGAGCCTGTCAAGCTGGAACGGTGTTCCAGTCCGGCTAGAATGCGGGCATGGCCACCAGGACCCGTCATCCGGAACGACGCCAGGAACCGCTCTCCCGGGAGCGCATCGTCGACGCCGCCGTGGAACTCCTCGACACGGTGGGCGAGAGCGGTCTCACCTTCCGCGCACTGGCCGAGCGCCTCGCGACCGGGCCGGGGGCGATCTACTGGCACATCGCGGGCAGGGCCGAACTGCTGGCCGCCGCCACCGACGCCGTCGTCGCCCCCGCCCTCGACGCCGCCGACGCGGCCGACGCGACGCCGCAGGAAGCGATCCGCACGCTCGCGGGCGACCTGTTCGACGCGATCGACGACCATCCCTGGGCCGGCCCGCAGCTCGGCCGGGCCCCCGCGCCGCCACCGTTGCTGCGGATCCTCGAAGGCATCGGCCGCCAGGTCCAGGCGCTCCAGGTGCCCGAGGCCGCCCAGTTCACCGCGGCCTGCACGCTGTTGAACTACATCCTCGGCGTGGCGGGCCAGAACGCCGCCAACACCGGGACGGTCCAACCGGGCACGGACCGCGCCGAGTTCCTCGACGCCGTGGCGACCACCTGGGCGCGGCTCGACCCCGACCAGTACCCCTTCACCCGGACCGTCGCCGGACAACTGCGCACCCACGACGACCGGGAGGAGTTCCTCGCCGGCATCGACCTCATCCTGGCGGGAATCACCGCCGGCCGGTGACCGACCGGCCGCCGCGAGCCGTCAGCGGACGATGGCCACGATCCGGCACACGGCCTCGGCGAGCCGGCGTTCTCCCCGGACCCGGGCTCGGCCGAGGGCGGTGCCCGGTGCGATGCCCCGCGTGCACATGAGCCAGGCGGTTTCCGTGTCCAGGACGACCGACGCGGCCGGCCGGCCGCTGCGCGGTACGGCCAGTGACCAGCGGCCCGCGCCGGCGGTGACCGTCCACCTGCCGCCGGCCGGCCCCTCGGTGATCACGTCGACCTGGGTCCCGACCGGTGCCGTCGTGCGGCGCAGGGTGTGGGGCAGGGCCCGCATGAAGGTGTCCAGGACCGTGGACAAGGTGTGCGGTTCCGGGTCGGTGGAGCGGCCGACGGCATGACGGATCTGCTGCCGGTGGGTCCAGTACTCGGTGAACTCCCGGGCGATGTCCAGCCATCCCGGCGCCGGGTCGACGCCGGCCCACGACACACCGAGGGAGGGTGCTGCGAGATCGGCGGAGGCGAACCGCTCGGCGAGCTCGGTGCCGGCCTCCTCCAGGGCCTCGACGAGCGAGGCGGGGCTGTCGCCGGCGCGGAGGTCGACCCATTCCTGGTTGGTGCGGTGGATGAACGCCTCCAGCGTCTCTCCCGGGGCGAAGGCGGTCCGGGACCCGCGGCCGAGACGCCCGTGGTAGTCGCCGAGTATGTGAGCGGCGACGTCCTGAACGGTCCACCGGGGCAGGGCCGTCCTGCACCAGTCGTCGGGCCGCAGCCCCCGCAGGGTGCCGAGCAACGCCTCCAGCTCGGGACCGAACAGCGGGCGGGGGTCGATCGGGTCGCCCAGCCATGAGGGGCCGGGCACGTGGTCGGGCTCGGAGCTCATGAGCAGAGCCTGCCTGTTCGGAGCACCGGCCCGCCACCGAGTTGCCCGTCAGCCCGCCGGCGTGCCTGTGCGGCCGACGGGGCGACCCGGGCGGGGCGGTGGCAGGTCAGGGCTTCGCGCCCGACCCGTCGAGCAGGACCGGCATCTCCCCGGCCTCGGTCAGCCGGGTGCGCAGCCGGGCCGCGTCCTGGCCGGGCGGCAGGCCGTAGGCGCCGCGGTACTCGCGGTTGAACTGAGTGGCGCTGACGTAGCCGACCGCCTGGGCGACCTGGGCCGCTGTCGTGCCGCCGGTGAACAGCCGCCGTCGCGCCTCCTGCAACCGCAGGCGTTTCTGGAACTTCAGCGGGCTCATGCCGGTGGCCGCCTTGAAGTGCCGGTGCAGCGTGGCCGGACTCATGCGGGCGACCTCGGCGATCTGGTCGATGCCGAGCGGTTCGGTGTAGTGCTCGCAGATCCAGCGGGCCGTCGAGCGGATCCGGGAGGCGGCGGAGTCGGCCACGGACCAGTGGCTCAGGACGGGGCCGAGCGGGCCGCGCAGCAGCCGGTAGAGGATCTCGCTCTCGATACGGGAGGCCAGGGGCCGGATGTCGGCCGGGGTGTCGAGGAGCTCGACCCACCGGGCGACCGCGTCGACGAGCTCCGGCGCCATGGCGGCGGTGACCGCCGCGGACACGGCCGGCGGGGACGGCGGCCCGGTCTCCTCCAGTTCGAGCTGTACGGCGGCCAGTGCCCGGCTGTCGAGCCGCATGACCGCGGCGCGGTAGGGCACCTCCTCGAAGGCCGCGGTGACCGGCATGTCGAGGGTGATCAGGGCCATCTCGCCACGAGGCGTGAACCAGGAGCGCTCGCCCACCGCGGTGCGCTTGGAGCCTCTCGCGATGAAGCAGATCATCGGCTCGTACATCAGCTCCGTCGGCTCGATGAACTCGTCGAGCGAGACCAGCGAGAGCCGTGGTACCGCGGTCTCGGACCACAGCCCCTCGCAGTGCCGTTCGACGGCGCGGGCAAGTCGGTCCACCATGAGTCGTGTCCTTGCGTGAGAGGATCAGGCAATCCTATGCGACCGGTGCCCCATGACGTCCCGTCGCCGCCTTCCTAGCGTGGACGGCATGACACAGCAGCACAGGAACCTCCCGCACCGCAGGCTCGGCACCGAAGGTCTGGAGGTGTCGGCCGTAGGGCTGGGCACGATGGGCATGACCATGGCCTACGGGGCCGGTGACGAGCAGGGCGGCATCGCCACCATCCGCCGCGCCCACGAACTCGGCGTCACCTTCTTCGACACCGCCGAGCTGTACGGCATGGGAACCGGCAGCAACGAGCAACTCCTCGGCCGGGCGGTGAAGGACTTCCGCGACGACGTCGTCCTCGCCACCAAGTTCGGCTTCGACCTGAGCGATCCGCGGAACATCGGCCTCGGCCTCGACAGCCGTCCCGACCACATTCGCGAGGTCGCCGAGAACAGCCTGCGCCACCTCGGCACCGATCACATCGACGTGCTCTACCAGCACCGGGTGGACCCGGACGTCCCCATCGAGGACGTTGCCGGAACGGTCGGAGAGCTGATCGCCGAAGGCAAGGTGCGCTACTTCGGGCTGAGCGAGGCCGGCCCCGACATCATCCGCCGCGCCCACGCGGTGCAGCCGGTGTCCGTGCTCCAGACCGAGTACTCGGTGTTCGAGCGGGCCGTGGAGGCGGAGGTCCTGCCGGTGGTCCGGGAGTTGGGCATCGGCTTCGTCCCGTACTCGCCGCTGGGCCGCGGTTTCCTCACGGGCGCGGTGCGGCCCGCGGCCGACTACCCCGCCGACGACATGCGCAGCTTCGACGAGCGCTGGCAGCCCGGCAACTACGAGAGGAACCTGGCCGCCGTCCGCGAACTCACGGCCCTGGCGGACGGCAAGGGCATCGCCGTGACCCAACTGGCCCTGGCCTGGCTCCTCGCCCAGGGCGACGACATCGTGCCCATCCCCGGCACCCGCAGCCCGCGCCGCCTGGAGGAGAACGTCGCCGCCGCGCACGTCACCCTCACCGCCGAGGACCTCGCCCGCGTCCAGGAGATCCTCCCGCACGGCGCGGCCGGCTCCCGCTACCCCGCGGCCATGATGCCCACCTGGTGACGGCCACGGGCCGCGGCTCGTCATCGACCGGCGCCGCCCGCCGGGGCTGACCGCCCGCTAGGACGTTCAGCCCCCGGAGGCGGGCCGCGTGGAGTCGCGCACCACGAGTCCGGGTGCGAACACCCGCGCCTCATGGGCGTGTTCGGCGCGTGCCTCGACCTCGTCGAGCAGCATTTCCACGGCCGCCCTGCCGAGATCCTCGACCGGCTGATGGACGGTGCTCAGCGGCGTGCCCACGAAGCTGGCGATGTCGAGATCGCCGTAGCCGACCACCTGGACGTCGTCGGGTATGCGCACGCCGCGCTCGGCGAGGCCGCGGCAGAGGCCGGCGGCGAGGAAGTCGTTGGTGCAGAAGACCCCGTCGGGCAGGTCGTCGAGGCGGCGGGCGATCTCCAGGCCGTAGGCCACGGTCATCTCCTTGGCGACGACCTGTTCCAGCCGTGCCTCGCGCCGGCTGCGCACGGCCTGCCGGGCGCCCTGGTGGCGGTCGGCGCACTGCCGGATCGTGCGCTCGCCGTTGACCACGAGGAGGTCGCGCGCCCCGCGCTCCAGGAGGTGCTGCACGGCTATCCGGCCGCCGGCCATGTCGTCCACGGAGACGGAGCAGCCGTCCTCGGCCGACATGGCACGGTCGGCCAGGACGAGGGGGATGCCCCGCTCGCGCAGGCGTGAGAGCCGGGTGGGGTCGGCGCTGAGCGGCACCACCACCGCCCCGACGGCCCGCTGTTCGACGAGCATGGTGAAGTAGCCCTGCTCCCGCTCGGGTGCGTCCGCGCTGTGGCAGAGCACCAGGGAGTAGCCGTGGTCGTAGGCCGCGTCGGCGGCGCCCCGGGCGATGCGCGAGTAGAAGGTGTTGGTGACGTCGGGGAGCACCAGGCCTATCGAGGACGAGTGGCCGGTGCGCAGGCCGGCGGCTCCCGGGTGCGGCACGTAGTCGAGGGCGGCGACCGCGTCGCGGACCCGTGCGGCCGTGCGCGCGTTCACACGCTCGGGGCGGTTCAGGACGTTCGACACCGTGGACACCGAGACTCCGGCGGCGGCCGCGACGTCCTGGATGCGGGCGGGGCGAACCGAAATGTCGTCCACCCCCTCGCTGTGGCAGCCGTGCGACCAGGCACGATGTGATCCGGCATGGGCGACGCAAGTCTACCCCGGCCACGCGTGAAACGTTTTTCGAAGGTGCGGTTCCGAAAGTGGCGCGAACGAGCGTTGCGGGCCCGGTGCGTGAGGTGCACGTTGAACCGTGCGGGAGCGCTCCCACACCTCGCTTCCCGCCATCCGTCCCTCCGTCCCCACGCGAAAGGGAACCCATGAGTTGGCATGATCAGGACAATCGCAGGATCGAACGCAGGATCGTCGGGATCCGCTCCCGTCCGGCCCTCGCGCTGGGTGCGCTCGTCGCCGCGCTGCTCTGTCTGATCCCCTGGAGCGGCACCGCCGCCGCCCACGGATCGGTCGTCGACCCGGCGTCCCGCAACTACGGCTGCTGGCTGCGCTGGGGGTCGGACTTCCAGAACCCCGCCATGGCACAGGAAGACCCCATGTGCTGGCAGGCCTGGCAGGACAACCCGAACGCCATGTGGAACTGGAACGGCCTGTACCGCAACGGCTCGGCCGGCAACTTCCAGGCCGTCGTCCCCGACGGGCAGCTGTGCAGCGGCGGCCGGACCGAGGGCGGCCGGTACAACTCCCTGGACGCCGTGGGCCCCTGGAAGACGACGAACGTCGCCGACG
Organism: Streptomyces lincolnensis; assembly: GCF_021173675.1. Taxonomy (GTDB): domain Bacteria; phylum Actinomycetota; class Actinomycetes; order Streptomycetales; family Streptomycetaceae; genus Streptomyces; species Streptomyces lincolnensis_B. The sequence continues at coordinate 269,361 of NZ_JAIHON010000007.1, forward strand.
ACTTCACCCTGCGGCTGTACGACCAGGCCAGCCACGGCGCCGACTACTTCCTCGTCTACGTCACCCGCCAGGGCTTCGACCCCACCACCCGGCCGCTGACCTGGAGCGACCTCCAACTGGTCGCCAGGACGGGCAGGTACGCCCCCAGCCAGAACTACTCGATCGACGTCAGCACGTCCGGCCTGAGCGGCCGGCACGTCGTCTACACGATCTGGCAGGCCTCGCACATGGACCAGACGTACTTCCTGTGCAGCGACGTGAACATCAGCTGAGCCACGGGCAGTTCGTCGGAAGCCGGGCCGGCCGGTCGCACGGCGGCAGAAAAAACCAGCAAACCTGCACACCGTTCACCGCACGGTCATACGGCCACCGGGAAGGCGCCGCGCCGACACGGCCGGGCGGGCAGCCCGAAGGGAATGCGTGTGAAGAATTCGGTGTATTCGGTGAGCACATTGCAACGCTGGTGAAGCAGGTTGCCGGAGCATCTCCCGGATTGCCGCCGGGTGACTGGCCAGCACGGCTGCGACGTGCTTCGATCCTCCGCACGGCGTAAGCCGCTTTCAAGAATTGCTGCTGCGAAAGGAACCGCGCGCCATGAACTCCATTTCCCCGATTGAGACGGCCGAAATCCTCGACGCCGACCTGGACACCATCTCCGGCGGTCTCGCGGGCGGCGTCGCCGTCGACCTCCACGTCGACCTCGCGGGGATCACCGTCTGCGCCGACGCCGGTGCCGTCCTCTCCGCCGACGGCGTCAAGGCGGGCGCGAACCTGCACCTCGGCGCTCACTGACGCGGCGTGCTCCACGGGCCCCGGATCATCCGATCCGGGGCCCGTCGCCTGCGCGCCCCTCATGACCCCGACACTCGAAAGACCGTCACCTCCTGCTGTCATGCTGTGAGTTCCGCATACGCCCGGGAGGCCGTCATGTCCGCGCAGCCGTCGGTACTCGCTTCACTGGTGTCCGCACTGCGAGAGGGATCGATCGAAGTCGTCGACCTCACCTCGCCGTTGTCGTCCGCCACCCCGGTGATCCAACTGCCGTCGGAGTTCGGCCAGACGGCGGTGTTCGAGCTGGAGGAGATCAGCAGGTACGACGACCGGGGACCGGCCTGGTACTGGAACAACTTCCGCAGCGGTGAGCACACCGGCACCCACTTCGACGCCCCGAACCACTGGGTGACCGGCAAGGACCTCGCCGACGTGGCATCGGTACCGGCCGCCCGGCTGATCGCCCCGGCCGCGGTACTGGACTTCACCGCCGAGGCCGAGGAGAACCCGGACTTCCTCGTCGAGGTGGAACACGTACAGGCGTGGGAGGCGAAGCACGGGCCGCTGCCCGACGGCGGCTGGTTGTTGCTGCGCACCGGCTGGGACGCCCGCGGGCACTCCCGGGAGAGCTTCCTGAACGCGGACGAGAACGGCCCTCACACCCCCGGCCTGTCGCCGGAGTGCGCCCGCTGGGTGGCCCAGGAGGCGCCCGTGATCGGCCTCGGCGTCGAGACCGTGGGCACCGACGCCGGACGCGGACACGCCTTCGACCCGGCCTTTCCCTGCCACTCCTACCTGATGGGCAGCGACAAGTACGGGCTGACCCAGCTCCGCAACCTGGGGGAGCTGCCGGCCACCGGCTCCGTCGTGGTCGCCGGGCCCCTGCCCATCGTCGCCGGATCCGGATCGCCCGCCCGGGTGCTCGCCCTGGTGGAGCGGTCGTGAAGGTAGCCGAGGCCGTCGGGCGGACCCTGGTAGCCGCCGGGATCACGCAGGTCTTCGGCGTGGTCGGATCGGGCAACTTCCATGCGACCAACGCCATGGTCGCGGCCGGTGCGCGGTTCGTTGCCGCCCGCCACGAGGGCGGCGCCGCGACCATGGCCGACGCCTACGCACGCACCAGCGGCACCGTCGCCGCGCTCAGCGTCCACCAGGGGCCGGGTCTCACCAACGCGATGACGGGGCTGGCCGAGGCGGCCAAGAGCCGGACCCCGCTGCTCGTCCTGGCCGCCGAGGTGACCGAGCCGCGGTCCAACTTCCACGTCGACCAGGAGGCGTTGGCGCGGGCGGTGGGCGCGCTGCCGCTGCGGATCACCTCGACCGAGGACGCGGTGACCGAGACCCTCACCGCGGTACGCCGGGCCGTGCACGAACGCCGGACCGTGCTGCTCAACGTGCCGCTGCCCGTGCAGACCCTGGAGGTGCCCGACGGTGTCCTCGACCGGGCCGCGCCACCCCCGCCCCGCGCCGCCGTCGAGCCCGCCCCGGCCGACGTGGCGACCCTGACGCGGGCGCTCGACCGGGCCCGGCGCCCCGTCTTCGTGGCCGGCCGGGGCTCCCGCTCGCCCGGCGCCCGCGACGCGATCGAGGCGCTCGCCGACCACCACGGCGCGCTGCTCGCGACCTCCGCCGTGGCCAAGGGGCTCTTCCACGGCAACCCCTGGTCCCTCGACGTCTCCGGAGGCTTCGCCTCACCCCTGACGGCCGAACTGGTCCGGGACTCCGACCTGATCGTCGGCTGGGGCTGCGCGCTGAACATGTGGACCATGCGGCACGGCCGACTGATCGCCCCCGACGCGACCGTGGCCCAGATCGACGACGACCCCTCGGCGCTCGGCGCGCACCGCGACGTCCACCTCGAAGTCACCGGAGACGTCGAACTCACGGCACGGCGCGCGCTGGAGACGGCCGGCGAACGACGCCGGGGGCGCCGCACCCCCGACATCGCCGAGGCCGTCGCCGCCCGCGTGCGGTGGCGGGACATCCCCTACGACGACACGAGCACCCGTGACCGGATCGACCCGCGCACCCTGACCATCGCGCTCGACGACATCCTCCCCGCGGAGCGGGTGGTCGGCGTGGACTCCGGCAACTTCATGGGTCACCCCAGCATGTTCCTGTCGGTGCCGGACGAGAACGGCTTCTGCTTCACCCAGGCGTTCCAGTCCATCGGCCTGGGCCTGGCCACCGCCATCGGCGCGGCCCTGGCCCGCCCGGACCGGCTCCCGGTGGCCGCCCTCGGGGACGGCGGCGCGCTGATGGGCGCCGCGGACCTCGACACCGTACGCCGCCTCGGCCTCCCCCTGGTGGCCGTCGTCTACAACGACGACGGCTACGGCGCCGAGGTGCACCACTTCGGCCCCGACGGCCACCGCCTCGACACGGTCGAGTTCCCTCCGACGGACATCGCCGCCATCGCCCGCGGCTACGGCTTCGAGGCGGTGACCGTCCGCACCCGCACCGACCTGAAGGCGGTGGCCGACTGGGTCGCGGGGCCCCGCTCCGCGCCGCTGCTCATCGACGCCCAGGTGGTCAAGGACCGGGGGTCCTGGTGGCTGGAGGAGGCGTTCCGGGGGCATTGAGAGCGGGGGCGTCCATGGAGGCCGGGGGCGCCCTTCGGTCCCGTACCGGGGTCGTCACCCACCGCCCAGCCGGTCCGCCAGACACGCCAGGTACAGGGCCATGGTGGCCCGGTGGTCGCGCATCGGGCGGCCGGTGATCTGCTCGATCTTCTGCATGCGGTAGACGACGGTGTTGCGGTGGACGTGCAGGGCGGCAGAGGCGCGGACGAGGTTGAAGCCGTTCTCGCACCAGGCGGTGACCGTGTCGCGCAGTGCCGGCCAGTCCGGCTGGGCGCGCAGTTCGGCGGCCGTGAGGTCGAGCAGCCGGTTGCGGGCGGACTGGCCCACGGCGGCGACGACCTGGTGGACCCGCAGGTCGGTGATGAGGTGCACGGGGGAGTCGTCGGTGGACCGGCCGCCCAGCCGGAGCGCGTCGCAGGCGTCCTGGTAGGAGTCGTGCAGCCCGCTCACGGAGGTGGCGGGCTCGCCGATGCCGACGCGCGCGGCGAGTCCGTCCTGCGCGGCGATGACATCGGCCACCCGGCGGCAGTCGGCGACCAGGGCGGTGGTGGGACGACGGGCCGGGAGCCGGTGCAGGACACCGATCCAACCGGGGGCGGTGCCGGCCACGATGTCCTGGGGATCGGCGAAGACCTCGCGGACGCTGCGCAGCAGCTCCGAGCGGATCAGGGCCATGTCCTGCGTGGGCGCTCCCCGCCGGCGCGCGGCCGTGTCGGGCACGGTCACCTCGAAGGCCACCGCGACCCGCCTCAGCCGCAGGTCGAAACCGAGTTCGGCGGCCCGGAACAGCAGGAAGTCGCCCTCGACGACCTGGGGGTCGTAGGAGGCGATGTCGGCCAGCAGCTTCTCCGCGGCCCGCTCCGACAGCAGCCGGGAGCGCAGCATCACGGACTCCCTGAGCAGGATCTCCGTCTGGCGTTTGACCAGCAGGCCGAAACGGCGCACCTGGGCGGGCGTGCCGGTGATCCCGACGGTCCCCACCGCGCGGCCGTCGGTGACCAGCGGCAGCGTGACCCCGGGGCGCACCCCGCGCAGCCGCTGGGCCTCGGGGGCGCTGTGCGTGGCGGCCTCCTGGGTGCGCACGACCTCGACGGACGCCTCGTGGAAGGTCCCGACCCGGCTGCTGTCCCCGCTGCCGATGACCATGCCCTCCGCGTCGGTGATCAGCACGTTGAAGCCGATGACGGCGGAGGTGTCCCCGGCGATCTCCTGCGCGAGTGACGGGCTCAGCACGACTGGTTCCTCCCGTCGCGGGCGGGCCGGGTTGGACGCACCGTACAGTGCACCGAGCGATTCCGGCCACAAGTTCGTACGAAGTGAACGGTGACGCGCGACGGGGTTGATCCCTAGCGTATGGGCCCAATCCCACCCCGCCGGGGGCACGAAGTGGTGAACGGCGGGCCCCTTCAGCGCCCTACGGAAGGCCCGAGCCATGACCCGTATGCGTTCCCTCATATCCGCTTTGTCCGCGATCCTGCTGCTTTCCTCCGTCGCCGCCTGCGGTTCCGACGACGAGGAAGCCCCGAAGAACGTCTCCGCGAAGACCGCCGCCCTCGGCACCCTCACACCGGGCGTCATCAAGGTCGCCGTCCAGCCGTACGCCCCCTACACCAGCGTCCAGGACGGAAGGATCGTCGGACTGGACGGCGACATCCTCGCCGCCGTGTCAAAGAAGCTGGGCCTCAGGATCGAGCCCGAGGTCACCGACTTCGCCGGCATGCTTGCCGGGGTCCAGTCCCGCCGCGTGGACATCACCGTCGGCGGTGTCGCCTGGTCCGCCGAGCGGCAGAAACAGGGCCTGTTCACCGACCCGCCCTACTACTCGCCACCGGCGATGGCCGTCCGCAGCGGCAAGACGTACAAGACGGTCGACGACCTCAAGGGCCTCGACCTCGGCACCGTCGAGGGCTACGTCTGGGTCAAGTCCATCCAGGCCGTACCCGGCGCCAAACTGCACGCCTACCCGGACGCCACCGGCGTCTTCGACGACCTCGGCGCGGGCCGCGTCGACGTCGGCTTCCTCGACCCGCTGATCATCATCGCGGCGCAGAAGGAGCGCCCCGAGCTGAGGATCAGCACCGAGTACCTCACCCCGCCGACCGCCGCCGAGGTCAAGGCCAAGCCCGACTACGCCTACTTCCAGCCGTACCAGACCGGCTTCTACCTCCCCAAGCAGGCCACCAAGCTGGAGAAGGCGATCTCCGAGCAGATCGACGCCATGTATGCCGACGGCGAGTTGAAGAAGCTCGTCGAGAAGTACGGCGGCGACCCCGAGCAGTTCCTCAGGCCCGCCGCCGACGTCGCCGGCGCGCGCCGGGGCGTGGACCGGCCGCAGGACTGGACGCCCCCGTTCATCGCACAGTGAGGAGGGAGGAACAGACATGTCCGGTCTCTTCCAAGTCCCCTGGTCCGACTACCAGTCCGACCTGCTCGACGCCCTCGGGCGCACCGTCTCCTACACCGCCGTCAGCTTCGCCGGCGCGGTCCTGCTCGGCCTGGCGGTGGCACTGCTGCGGCTGAGCAAGGCATGGCCCGCGCGGGCGGTGGCCGCCGTCTACACCGAGGTCTTCAAGAACGTCCCGCTGCTCGCCATCATCTTCCTGACCTACTTCGGCCTGGCCTCGGCCGGGATCCGGCTCGACGTGTTCACGGCCGGCTGCCTGAGCCTCGTCGTCTTCTACGCGGCCTACCTCTCCGAGATCTTCCGCTCCGCGATCAGCGGGGTGCACGCCGGACAGACGGAGGCGGGCGAGGCCCTGGGCATCGGCAAGGTGGGCATCTTCGGCCACGTCGTGCTGCCCCAGGCGGTCCGGCAGGCCCTGCCCGGCACCAACACCATGCTCGTGGACCTGCTGAAGTCCACCTCGCTGCTGGTCACCGTCTCCGCCGCCGAGCTGATGTCCGAAGGACGGCTCATCACCTCGGCCACCTTCCGGGCGCTGGAGGTCTACCTGGTCATCTCGGCGATCTACTTCGCGCTGTGCTACCCGCTCTCCCAGCTCCTGCTGTTGCTGGAGCGCAAGGTACGGGCCGGAGTGCCACTGTCCCCGTGGCGACGACGCCGGGTGCGGGCCGCCCGGGCCCTGCTCGCGGCCGAACTCAACGGTGACATCAAGACCGGCAGCGGTTTCAGGACCGACCCCGAGCGGAAGGAGGCGGCGGTATGACCGAGCCCGTCATCACCGAGAAGACCACCGCACCGGCCGGCGCCCCGCCGACCCCCTCCGAGGCCGTCGTACGGATCGAGGGGCTCAGCAAGTCCTTCGACGGCCGGCTCGTCCTGGACGACGTGCATCTGGAGGTCGCCCGCGGCCGCATCGTCAGCGTCATCGGACAGAGCGGCGGCGGCAAGACGACCCTGATGCGCTGCGTCAATCTGCTCGAACGCCCCGACCGCGGCACGGTCGAGGTCGCCGGCGAGGTGGTGCACGAGGGCGGCCGTACGGTCTGCCGCGACCTGCCCCGGCTGCGCCGCACCGTCGGCATGGTCTTCCAGCGGTTCAACCTGTTCCCGCACCTGACGGCCGTGGAGAACATCGTCCTCGCCCAGCGCAAGGCGGGCATCGGCGAACAGGAGGCGCTGGAGCGGGCCGTCGCGCTGCTGAGCCGGGTCGGGGTGGCCCACCGCGGCCTCGCCCAGCCCGAACAGCTCTCCGGCGGCGAACAGCAACGCGTCGCCATCGCCCGCGCCCTCGCGCTGCGGCCCGAGGTCCTGCTCTTCGACGAACCCACCTCCTCCCTGGACGCGGAGGCCACCCGGGAGGTGCTCAGCGTGATGCGCGAACTCGCCGCCGACGGCATGACGATGCTGCTCGTCACACACGAACTGCCCTTCGCCCGGGACGTGTCCGACCACGTCGTCTTCGTGGACGGCGGCCGGATCGTGGAGGAGGGACACCCGCGGGACGTCCTCGACCACCCCTCCCAGGCTCGCACCCGGGAGTTCCTCGCCTCCTACGGGACGGCGTCATGAGCGCCCCCGTGGTCGTCGTCGGGGGAGGGGTGGTGGGGCTGTGCACCGCCTACTACCTGGCCGAGGCGGGCCTGGAGGTCGAGATCGTCGAACGCCGCGGCCTGGGCTCCGGGGCCTCGCGCGGCAACGCCGGCTGGGTCTGCCTCAGCCACTCGACGCCCGTCCCGGCACCCGGCGTCGTCCGGTACGCGCTGCGCTCGCTGGGCCGCCCGGACTCATCGCTGTATCTACGGCCCCTGCCCGACCCGGCGTTCGTGCGCTGGCTGTGGCGGTTCTGGCGCAGCAGCACACCGGCTGCCTTCCGGCACGGCTACGCCGCCGTCGCCGAGCTCAACCGCACCACCTTCGACCTCTTCGACGGCCTGCGCGCGGCCGGCGTCGAGACCACCCTGACCCGCCCCGGCATGGTCCACGCCTTCCTCTCCCCGGCCGAGGCCCGCCACCACCTCGCCCTGCAACGCGAGATGGCCGACGGCCACTACCCGCTGCCCGACGACGTCGTCACCGGCGACGAGGCCAGACTGCTGGACGGCGCCCTGTCGTCCGGGGTGCGGGCGGCCTACCTCGTCGAGGGCGAGGGCGTGGTCGACCCGGAGGCCTTCGCCCTCGGGCTCGGCGAGGCGCTGGCCGCCATGGGCGTGAAGGTCCACGAGAACGTCGAGGCCACCGGGTTCCGCACCTCCGGCGGACGCGTCACCGCGCTGCGCACCGCCCAGAGCGAGATCCCCTGCTCGGCCGTCGTCGTAGCGGCCGGCATGCGCTCCTCCCACCTGCTGGGCTCGCTCGGACACTCGCTGCCCCTCCAGGCCGGCAAGGGCTACAGCTTCTCCGTGGACCTGGACCCGGCTCCCCGGCACACCCTGTACTTCGGCGAGCGCCGGGCCGTCGCCTCACCGATCGGCACCACCACGCGCATCGGCGGCACCATGGAACTCAGCGGCAACAACAACCGCCTCGACTGGCGCCGGATCGTCGCCGTCGCCCTCGCCAGCCGGCACTACCTCGGCCGCTGGTTCGACGACCCCGACGACCTGGTCGCCCTGATCCGTGACCCCTGGGTCGGCGGCCGCCCCTTCCTCCCCGACGGACTCCCCGTCATCGACCGCGTCCCCGGCCACGACAACGCCTACGCGGCCACCGGACACGGCATGCTCGGCGTCACCCTCGGCCCCGTCACCGGCCACCGCCTCGCCGAGTACATCCGCACCGGCCACCGCCCCGAAGCCCTCGCCCCGTTCCGCTACGACCGACTGCGCGACTAGCCGGCTGTCACCGACGCCGTCAGCCCTCCGGCAGCCAGGCCTCCAGGGCGCCGATCAGGCGGTCCAGCGCGGGCTGCTCGGCCGAGCGGTCCGTCATGACCGTACGGCCGTCGAACTGAAGCGTGTACTGGAACATGTCCGCCGCGCCCATGTCGATGGTGAACTCGGGGACCTCGTCCAGCGCGGGGTCCCCGAGCAGCGTGCGCAGCTCCGTGAACCGGGCGGCGCCGACCCGCCGCACGACGGTCCTGCCCTCGTCCGTGACCCGGACGGTGCCGTCACCACGGAGGACCACCTCCTTGCTGACCCCGGCGTAACCGCCGCTGACCGTCATGGTCACCAGCTTCTGGTCCGCACCGGTGACGGGCACGGGCGCGGGGCGCACCGACGGCGAGGGGGACGAGGAGACCGGAGGAGTGGAAGGGACCGGAGGAGGGGGCGAGCCGGGCGACGGCCCTGCGGACGAGGCCGTCACGGCGCCCGTCGGCCGCCCCGACCCCTCCTCGCCCCCGGGCGAACACCCGGCCAGACCGAGCACACCCACCAGACCCGCCACCACGACCGCACGTATACCGCGCACCACGCCCCCACACCTCGACAGCCCCGACCGGACCGTCGATATCACGGAACCAGGTATTCCGACCCCGTGGCCGCGTCGGCCGCACGGCCTGACGGCCGGCGCGCCGACTCCCGCAGCCTGCGGCCACGACGGGTCGGGCCCCAGGGCTTGAGGACCGAGATGACCGTCATGAACACGTAGGCGGACAGGGAGACGATCGGTCCGAACAGCACGTCACCGGCGTCGGGCAGTGGTCCGCCCGTGGCGACGGCGGCGACCGCGGAGTTCACCCCGGGGCGCAGGGCGAAGACCGTGGCGGTGGTGGTGGCGAGGGTCAGCCAGAACTTCGTCCAGACCCACCGGTGCCGCGCCAGCCCCCATGGTGTGCCCAGGGAGAGCACGACACCGCTGAGGAACGTGAGGAAGGCGACCGGCAGCAGGAGCCAGTCGGCGAAGAGCTTCATGGCGCGGACGGAGGCTTCGACGGTCACCGCGGACCCGGTGGTGGCCGCGGTGACCCCGAGGGCGAGCAGTCCGAGCGTGAGCCCGACCCAGCTCGCGGAGGCGGCTACATGGACGACGAGGGAGGCCCGGCGTGCGGGGCGGCTGAGTTTCACCCGACCACCGTGCCCCGGGGGACCCCGCCGGACATCTGACGGCGGGAGTAACCCCGTGTACTGGCCACGGCGTACGGCAGGGGCGCCGGCGTACGTCCGACGCTCCTGCCGTGACCGTCGGCTCAGGCCCAGGCTCAGGCCCCGATCCGTGCCGAGATGATCGGCGCGAGCCGGTCGGCGATCACGCGATGGCCCTGGTCGTTGGGATGGACCGAGTCCGACAGGTCGCCGGAGCCCAGCCAGCCGGTGGTGTCGACGAAGGAGACCCGGGAGTCCCCGCCCGCGACGGCCGCCTGCACCGCCGCCTCGGTCTGCGGCACGTACCGGCCCCGGAAGGTCTCCAGCACGAAGATCCACGCCTGCGGATAGGCCGCGCGGACCTTCCGCAGCAGACTGCTGTACGCCGTCTGGAACTGCGGGGAACTCACCCCGTGCCCGACGTCGTTGGTGCCGAGGTTGATGACGACCGCGTTCGCCCGGTAGCGGGAGAAGTTCCAGTCCGGCGTGGCCGCGTTCGGGTTGAGCCTGCCGAACTGCTGCTCAAGGCCGACGCAGCCGTCCGCCGCCGCGACCAGACAGGCGCCGCCCTGGGCGATCTGGGTGTGCTCGACGCCGAGCCGCTCCCCGATCAGCCAGCCGTACGCGGTACGGGCGTTCTGCGAGGTCGTCGTCCCCACCGTGATGGAGTCGCCGACGAACTCGACCAGCTTGGTGGGCGCCGGTGGTGCGAACGTCGTCGCCCCGCTGTCGAGGACCAGCCCCTGGAAGACGGCGTCACCGCGGTAGGAGCCCGCGACCACCTGGTAGTTGACCTGGAGGGTGTGGTTGCCCGCCGCCAGTGGCGTCGGTGTCAGGTTCACCGTCCCCTTGACGTCGTTGTGGAAGGTCACGGGCCCGTTGTCGATACGCGCCCAGAGGTCGATCGTGTTCCGCTGCTTGAGCTTCACGGTCCGCCCGGTGAACCCGGCCCGGTAGTACGCCCCCGCCCAGTACGGCGTGTACGCGGTGCCGGAACTCTGGGTGTCCCAGCGGCCGACGAGCTTGATGTTGGGGTCGCCGGGCTGGCCGGGAGCGGCCGCCGCCCTGGTCGACGCGGTGGCCGTGACGTCGAGGCGGGCGTTGACGACCGGGGCGAGACGGTTCGCGAACTTGGTGTGGCCCGCCTCGTTGGGATGCCCGTTGCCGTCCTCGTAGTCCGTGCCGTCGGTGAGCCAGCCCGTGGTGTCGACGAAGTGGACCCTGGAGTCGCCCGCGGAGTTCCGGGCACTCACCGCGGCCTTCGTCTCGTTGACGTACCGCTTCTTGAGCGTCTGCACCGCGAAGAGCTGGGCGTCCGGGTACACGCCCCGCACGTCGGCCAGGAACCTGGTGTACGACGACTGGAACGCGGCGCCGCTCACCCCGTGCCCGATGTCGTTGGTGCCGAGGTTGATGACGACCGCGTTCGCCCGGTAGCGGGAGAAGTCCCAGTTCGTGCCACCCGCGCTGGCGTTCCTGAAGAACTGGCCGCTCAGACCCGTGCAGCCGGACTGGGCGACCAGACAGTAGCCGGAGCGGGCTATCTGGGTGTGCCGCATCCCCAGTCGCTCACCGGTCTTCCAGGCGTACGAGTCGAGGGCCAGCCGGTCGGTGAGGGCACCGGCGGTGATGGAGTCCCCGACGAACTCGACCAGGCCGGAGGGCATGCTCGGGGCGACCGTGCGCGCACCGGAGTCCAGGACCAGCCCCTGGAAGACGGTGTCGCCGGAGCGGTAGGAGATCCGCAGGGTGTGGGTGCCGGAGGAGAGCGGCCGGGGCGTGAGGTTCACCGTGCCGCGCACACCCGCGTGGAAGACGTCGGGCCCGCCGTCGATGCTGACGTAGAGGTTGACCGCGTCCCTGGCCCTGACCTTGACGGTGGTTCCGGTGAACGAGGTCTGGAGATAGGCGCCGGTCCAGCCGGGCACCGCGGTGGTGCCGGAGCCGGTGTCCCAGCGTCCGACGTAGACGATGTTGGGGTCGGACACCGACCCGTCGCCCGCGGCGGCCCGGGCCGGGGAGCCGCCGGTCAGCGACAGCAGACAGGCCAGGAGGACCACCGTGAGGAGGGCCGGAAGAGTGCGTCTGACGTGGTGTGAGGAGGGGGTGTGGGGGGTGATCTGCATGGGGATCCCTTTCAGAAGTGGGGTGGGAGCGCTCCCAGAGGCAGCCTTCCGAGGGAAGCAATGAAACGGTTCAGCGTCAAGGGATCTCACACGGGAAGAGCCACCGCCGACCGGGTGCGCGCTTAACCCGTGTGAACGCCCCGGATGGTGGGACCGGCGGACAGGGCTGACGGTGGATCACGTCAGAACCGGGTCACCTCAGCTGGCGACGCGTCAGCTGCCCGGGGCGACGGAAGGACTCTCGGATGCGTTCTGCCCGCATGATGTTCGCCACCGCGACGGCCACCGCTACGGCCGCCGCGGCTCTCGCGCTCGCCGCGCCCACCGCTCATGCCGCTGTGGCGGGTGACCGGGACCACGAAGACACTTCCTACAGCAAGGAGCACGACAGCGACCGCGGACACGACACGCCCCGCGGCGGGATCCACACCGGTGGCGGAGCGCTGACCGCGGTGAACGAGGACGACTGGGGCGTGGCCAAGGACCCCAAGCACGACCCGGAGACCTACCGCGACAAGGGCGACAAGGGCGACGGGGGCTACGAGGAGCCCTGGAACGGCGGCAAGCACGACAAGGACGAGTGGAGCGGCAAGCACGACAAGCATGACAACGGCGAATGGAAGGGCGAGCACGACAAGCCGCGCGGCGGCATGCACACCGGCGGTGGCGGCCTCTCCTCGCCCGGGGTCACCGCGGGCGGCCTCGCCGTGCTCGCCGTCGCCGGCACCGGCGTGTACGCCCTGCGGCGCAAGAAGGCATCCGAAGGCGTGGCCTGACCGATGCCCGACGACATAGCAGCCACGGCCGCCGCACGTGCACCGCGCGTCGCGGCGGCCCCGCTCGTCCTGCCCCGTGTTGTGTCCGCTGCCGTGCCCGAGCGAGGTGGTGTCCGATGGCAGCCAGCCCCCCTTCCCCGACCACGACCGACCCCGCGCCCCCGCGGCGCCGGTCCCGCACCGGCGCGACCATCTTCTGGAGCGTGCTCGCCCTGATCCTGGTGGTGAGCCTGCTCGGCGGCGAGGACGAACCCTCCGACGCCGGCCGCGCCCCGCATGCCGCGCCGGCCGCCGCCGCGTCCGCCTCGCCGCCCGCGCGCCCGCTCGGCAAGCACCTGCCGCGGTCGCGCCCCACCCGCCTGCTGATCCCCGACATCTCGGTCGACGCCCCCTTCACCGCCCTCGCCATCGGCCGGTCCGGCCAGCTGCAGCCGCCGCCCGCCGACGACACCAACCTCGTGGGCTGGTACGCCAAGGGCGTCGCCCCCGGCCAGGCGGGCACCTCGATCATCGCCGGGCACGTGGACACCGCGACCTCCGCCGCCGTCTTCGCGGACCTCGGCGAACTGGACAAGGGCGACCGCTTCCACGTCCTGCGGGCCGACCGGCGCCGGGCCACCTTCGTCGTCGACAGCGTCGAGACCTTCGACAAGGACCGCTTCCCCAACGACCGCGTCTACGCCGACACCCCCCGTGCCCAGGTCCGCCTCATCACCTGCGCGGGCGACTACGACCGCCGGGTCAAGGACTACACCGCCAACCTGGTGGTCTTCGCCCACCTGATCTGACGCGGGACCCGCACCGAGACCCGACGTCCCGTCAGCACTGGCGGATGATCTGCTTCCAGGTGCTGGGACCGCCGGTGTCCAGGTACCAGTCGTTGACGTAGCCCCAGGTCCCGGGCGTGGAGACCTGCATCCAGTACCGGTAGCTGTGGCCGTCCGCGTCCGGGTCGCCGGTGGTCCAGCACGAGATCTCCAGCCATTGGCCGTTGCCGTACCGGGCCACCGGCGTGGCGCCGTAGTTCGGCGCGGTGCGCATCACCAGGGCCGAGCCCGGGTCGATGCCGATCACCTGGGCGCAGCGCGCCGGATCCCCCGGACCGGCGCCCGGGCACGGGCGCGGAGCGGCCTGGGCGGGTCCGGCCGTGATGAGTCCGACCCCGGCGAGCAGGATCGCGGCCGCACCGGCGGTGGCCGCCGATCCCGCCCGGGACCTGAGCAGACGTGATGCCATCGGTTCCTCCGTTCGTTTGCCGACGGTCACCGACCATGGCAGCGAACGAGGGCGGCCACATCCTGTGATGTGTCAGGGTGCCGTGGCGGGTGGGCCGTCAGTCCTCGCCCACCACGGACAGGTCGTCGCCGAGCGCGGCGGCGATCCGGGCGGCGCGGGTGTGGTCGTCCATCCGGCGGGTGAGGTAGGCGCAGGCGTGGCCGTGCCGCAGGGACCACCAGGCGGCGGAGCCGCCGATCCCACCCTTGGCGATCTTGCCCTTGTCGCGTACGAAGCCCAGCGTCCAGGTCAGCCGGGTGCCGAACACCTCGTCGTGGCCGGTGACCTGCGAGGCCAGCAGCTCGGCGTGCAGCTCGGGTCCGAGCAGTTGGCGGACCGGGCCGTCCTCGGCGGTGAGGCGGGAGAAGAACGCGGCCGTCGTGCTCGCCGTCGCGTGCAGGTTGAACGCACCGAACACCGCCTGCCGAAAGGCCGGGGAGTTCGTCCGCCCGGTGTCCAGAGCGCCGTCGGGAATCCGCAGCCAGGGCGCGGCGTGCAGTTGCTCGGGCCACTCGGGGCGGGCGTGTTCCAGCTCGGCGACGCGGTCCAGTGCCCGGTCCGGCACCCCGAACCAGGCGTCCAGGTCCAACGCGGGCCGGACGACGTCGCCGAACACCGCCCCCAGGGTGGTGCCGGCCGCCGCGCGCAGCACACCGTCGACCAAGTGGCCGTAGGTCAGGGCGTGTTCGCCCAGCGAGGTGCCGGGGGCGTACTCCGGTGCGGCCCGCGCCAGGCTGTCGCGCAGCCTGTCCTCGTCCAGCAGGTCGAGGTCCCGGGCGTCGGCCGGGAAGCGCGGCTGTCCCGCGCGGTGGGTGAGGATCTGCCGGAGGGTGGTGCGCTCCTTGCCGCGCACGCCGTACTCCTTCCAGTACGCGGCGATCGGCTCGTCCAGGGTCAGCGCGCCGTCGCGGACGGCGACCAGGGCCGCCAGCGTGACGAACGCCTTCGACAGGGAGTACGTCATGACCAGGGTGTCGTCCCGCCAGGGGCGGGTCCGTCCGGTGTCGGCCCAGCCGGCGTTGAGCCGGACGACCTCGCGGCCCTCCCGCCAGACCGACACGCCCGCCCCGGTCTCCTGTCCGCTGTCCACCAATTCCTGGAGGACCAGGCCTATGTGCTCGTATCCGTCCTGGGCGAATCCGTTGACGCGCATGGTGCCCCTCCGTCCCGTCGCTCGCCGCCTCCGACGCGGCCGTCATCTGGGCCATGGGCTGTTTCCCCGCCCCGGACAATACGGGGGAGGGGTATGCGGGGCAATGGGTGTGAGGTCACTCGGGGCGCTTCAGGTCCCGGATGCGCGGAGCCCGTCGTAGCACCGGGACGGAGGTGGCCACCGAGGCCAGTGCGATCGTGAACACCGCGTACGCCGCCAGCGCACCCCGCGCGCCCAGGGTTTGGAGCAGTGAGCCGGCGGTCAGGGACGCCAGGGGGAGCGAGCCCCAGGTGACCAGCCGGGCCGCGCCCAGCACCCGGCCCTGGAGGCGGTCGGGGGTCAGGGCGTACCGGTAGGACATGGCGATCACGTTGAAGACCGGCTCGGGCAGGGCGCACGCCGCGACCACCGCGCCGAGCGCCAACGGCCAGGGCAGCCAGACCAGCGTGGCCGTGCAGACGACCCACAGCCAGCATGCCCCGATCATCACCGCCCGGGGCGAGAGGCGCCGCTCCAGCCAGGGGGCGGCGACAGCGCCGGTGATGCCCGCCACGCCGGGCAGTGCCAGCATCAGCCCGATCAGCGACGGCGAGGCACCCAGGTCCTGTGCGCGGACGATCAGCACGAGGGGCAGCGCGGCCAGCACCAGGTTCGCCGAGCCGATCAGGACCACCGTGGCCCGCAGCAGAGGCTGCCGCCACAGCCACACCAGACCCTCGGCGATCTCGGAGCGCAGACTCCGGCCCCGCCGCGGCGGCCGGGCGTCCTGGAGGCCGGGGCGCACGAAGAGCAGGGTGACGAACCCGATGGCGTAGGACAGCATGTCGAACACGAAGGGCAGGGCCCGGCCGGCCGCGTACAGCGCACCGCCTAGCGGGCCGCCGGCCAGGTCCGCGCCCAGTTCGCGGGCCTGGTTCTGGGCCAGCGCGGTGGGCAGCTGGGACTCGGGGACGATGTGCGGCAGCGCGGCGGACTCGGCGAGCTGGAAGAACACGAAGCACGCGCCGTCCAGGAACACGACCACCAGCAGCGCCGCCACCGAGAACACGTCCACGGCCAGCCCCAGCGCCACCAGCCCCAGCAGCACCGCACGCAGACCGTCGCCGACGAGCATCACCCGCCTGCGGTCCCAGCGGTCGACCAGTGCCCCGGCCGGCAGGTACAGCACCAGGAACGGCAGACTCTGGGCGAAGCCGACGAGCCCCGCCTGGAACGGCGAACCCGTCAGCGCGAGCACCAGCAGCGGGTACGCCAGCGCCGTGACCCGCATGCCCACGGTCGAGACGACCTGACCGCACCACAGGAGCACGAAGTCCCGGTTACGCCATAACGGCCCTGGCTCATCCATGAGTTCACCAGTGTGAGGTCCTCCATGACGCCACGCAAGGCAGGGAGCCGTGGCTACACTCGCGCCCCATGCGTATCTCCAACCCCATGAGCCAGCGGCGGCACACCTGTTCACCTTCCGGCGCCGAGGGAGGGAGAACACGCGTCGCGCGGGAGCCGCACATCCTTCGCGAGGGCTCGCCGGGAAGGAGGTCCGAAGACCCGTGAAAGCCCGGCACAAGCAGTCCCGAGACCCGCGCGGCCACTGGCTGTTACTCCTTCTCGTCCTCCCCGCAGTGTTCGCGGTCCTGCTCTTCGAGGGCTGGACCGACCACGAGGTCGACGCCGCCAAGTCCCGTTCCCCCTGCACGAAACCCGCGCCCGACGCGGTGGCCTACGGTGACGGCCCCGTCGTCGGCGTCAACCGCGACGGGATCCGGACCGCCTCGATGCCCGCCCGCACCGTCGCGCTCACCTTCGACGGCGGACCCGACCCGGTGTGGACCCCACGCCTGCTCGACCTGCTGCGCCGCCACCGGGCGCGCGCCACCTTCTTCGTCCTGGGCTCCCAGGCCGCCCGCCACCCGGAGCTGGTACGGCGGATCCGAGCCGAGGGCCACGAGCTCGGCTCCCACACCTACACCGGTGCCGTCCTCGGCGAGGCCTCCGCACCCCGCTTCGCCACCGAACTCGACCTGACCCAGGCCGCGTTGGCCGGTGCCGCCGATGTGAACACCACACTGCTGCGGATGCCGCGCACCACCTCGCCGGACACCCTGTGCGACAAGGAGTGGCAGGCCGCCCGGCAGGCCACCGCCCGCGGCTATGTGCTGGTCGCCGCCGACAAGGCCTCCCGCAGGCCCGCGCAGGGCTTGGTGCGCCAGTTCGGCCAGACGGCGACCGCCTACCGGAAGACGGCGAAGCTGCTCACCGACCGCGGTGTCGACCGCTTCACCACCGTCTCCGACGGACTCGACCTCACCCCGTACACCCCGGTGTCCACCCTCGCGCGCTGGGAGGGCGCCGCCCTGATCGGCGTCACCGGCCTCGGGCGCACCTTCGCCGGCGCCATGACGTGGGTCCTCGGCATCGCCGGCGGCCTCGGCGTGCTCCGGCTGGCCCTGCTCGCCGTGTTCGCCCGCGCCCACGTCCGCAGACTGGAACGCTTCCGGCCCGGCGCGCCCTGGTTGAGGGAGGTGACGGAACCGGTGACGGTGCTGGTCCCGGCGTACAACGAGGAGGCCGGTATCGCCTCCACGGTGCACTCACTGCTCGCCTCCACCCACAGACACCTTCAGATCGTCGTGATCGACGACGGGTCCACGGACCGCACCGCCGAGATCGCGGCGGGGATCCCCGACCCGCGCGTGGAGGTGATCCGCACCCCCAACGGGGGCAAGGCCGCCGCCCTCAACACCGGTCTCGCGCACGCCCGGCACGACATCGTGGTCATGGTCGACGCCGACACCGTCTTCGAACCGGACGCCGTCCACCGGCTCGTCCAGCCGCTCGCGCACCCGGCCGTCGGCGCGGTCAGCGGCAACACCAAGGTGGGCAACCGGCGTGGCCTGCTCGCCACTTGGCAGCATCTGGAGTACTGCTTCGGCTTCAACCTCGACCGCCGTATGTTCGAGGTCCTGGAGTGCATGACGACCGTGCCCGGCGCCATCGGTGCCTTCCGCCGGGACGCGCTGCTGGGCGTCGGCGGGGTCGGCGACGACACGCTCGCCGAGGACACCGATCTCACGATGGCCCTGTGGCGGGCGGGCTGGCGGGTGCTCTACGAGGAGTCCGCGGTCGCCTGGACCGAAGTGCCCACCTCTCTGCGCCAGTTGTGGCGTCAGCGCTACCGCTGGTGCTACGGGACCCTTCAGGCGATGTGGAAACACCGCGGAGCCGTCCTGGACGTCGGCACCTCCGGGCGCTTCGGCCGCCGCGGACTGACCTACCTCGCGCTCTTCCAGGTCTTGCTCCCCCTGCTCGCCCCGGTCATCGACGTCTACGCCCTGTACGGCGTGCTGTTCCGCGACCCGTGGCAGTCGGCCGGGGTGTGGTTCGCCTTCCTCGGCACCCAACTGGCCAGCGCCGCCTACGCGTTGCGCCTCGACGGGGAGCGGCGGCGGACCCTGTGGTCGATGCCGTTGCAGATCCTCGTCTACCGGCAGCTGATGTACCTCGTCGTCATTCAGTCGGTCGTGGCCCTGCTGCTCGGCAGCCGGCTGACGTGGCAGCGCATGAAGCGGTCCGGCTCGGCGGGTGAACGGATCGGCGGTCCGGCGCCGTACAAGAGGCTGCCGACGAGGTGATCCCGATGCGTCGAGGGACTGGACAGGCCGATGGACCACTGGACCGACCGCCCGGCGGGAGAGAACCCGACCGGGCCGGCGTACGGCCCGACGGAGCGGGGGCGCGCGATTCCCTACGCGCCCCCGCCGTCGATCCGCACGGCACCCCTGCCCGGTATGCCCTCGCCCGCCCCTCCCGGCCGCACCGGCGAGGGGCGGCGGCACGGCCCTCCCGGACACGGCAGCAGAACGCCCCGGCCGCGTCCGGCCCTGCGCCGCCGTGCCGCGCGGGGGCTGGCCCTGCTGCTCGGCGGGGTGCTCGCGTTCGGCGCCGGCTCCTATGTGTGGGCCGACACGCGGCTCGACAAGGAGGTGGACCTCGGCGAACTCGCCGCCCGGGCACCGCAGGGCAAGGGCACCAACTACCTCGTCGTCGGCTCCGACAGCCGCCAGGGGCTCTCCCCGCAGGACCGCCGGGACCTGCGCACCGGTTCCACCGAGGGGCGGCGCACGGACTCGGTGATCCTGCTGCACACCGGTGCCCGCGGCACCACGATGATGAGCCTGCCGCGCGACTCGTGGGTGACGATCCCGCCCTACGTCGATCCCGGCACCGGCCGCAGCCACCCGGCCACGCCGGACAAGCTGAACGCCGCGTTCTCCCTGGGCGGGCCGGAACTGCTGGTGAAGACCGTGGAGCGCAACACCGGACTGCGCGTGGACCACTACGCCGAGATCGGTTTCGCGGGCTTCGTCGGCGTGGTGGACGCGGTCGGCGGCGTCGACCTGTGCCTGGAGAAGGCCGTCAGGGACAAGGACTCGGGCGCGGACCTCGGCAAGGGCTGCCAGACGCTGAACGGCGCCGAGGCACTGGCGTTCGTCCGGCAGCGTAAGCAGGAGGCCGCGGGCGACCTGGGCCGCACCCGCAACCAGCAGAGGTTCCTCGCGGCCCTCGCCGCCAAGGCGGCCACCCCCGGCACCCTCCTCGACCCGACCAGGACCGTCCCCACCGTCACCGCAGGACTCGACACCCTCGTCGTCGACGACGACACCGGACTGCCCGAGCTCAAGTCCCTGTTCGACGCCCTGCGAGGCGCCTCCTCCGGCAACGGCAGCCGGCTCAACGTGCCCGTCTCCGACCCCGACCTCCGCACCTCCAAGGGCAGCGCGGTCCGCTGGGACGCGGTCCGGGCCCGGCAACTCTTCGACCGCCTGAGGGCGGACCTGCCGGTGACCTGAGCCGGGTCGGCAGCCGGCCGTCGGCTTGTCGGCCACTCGTCCCTAGATGAAGGGCGTGCCCGCGTCGAGGCCCGACAGGGCCCGGCCGTACAGCTCCAGGTTGGTCGTGGGGTTGACGAAGGAGTGCAGGGTGAGGGCGTGCAGGTCGCGCAGTGTGCGTTGGACGGGGACGTCGAGGTGGAGCGAGGTGGCGCCGGAGGCGGAGGCGAGCAGGTCGACGGCCTCCTTGCACAGGCGGGTCGCGTAGCCGGCCTGGGCGCGGACGCGGGTCCGTTCCTCCGGGGTGTACGGGGCTCCGGTCGTGGCGCGGGACTCGATGAGGGTGACGAACTCGTCGGTCAGCAGCTCGGCGCAGGAGAGTTTCATCGCCGCCTCGGCGGCCTGGAGGTGGGTGACGGCCGCCTCGTGCTGGCGGGTGTGGGAGGAGTAGGTGATGCCCCGCCGATGGATCCGCTCGCGGAACTCCGCCAGCGCCGAGCGCGCCAGACCGAGGGCGTTGGGCGCCGTCCAGACGCAGAACAGCAGCAGGACGGGCATCCGGTAGAAGGGGTCGTCGGCGTTGGCCTTCGAGGGGAACTCCCCGGCCAGCAGGGGCCCGACGGGCAGGACGCGGTGGCCGGGGACGAGCACGTCACGGGCGACGACACTGTTGCTGCCGCTTCCGGCCAGCCCGGAGACCTGCCAGTCGTCGAGGATCTCCAGCTCGGCCATGGGGACGGCGGTCCACAGCACTTCGGGCGGCCCGTCGGCGGACTCGACCCGGGCCGTGAGCAGATGCCAGTCGGCGTGCCGGCAGCCGGTGGCGAAACCGGAGGTGCCGTTGACGACATAGCCGTCGTCCGTCGCGACCGCGGTGGCGTCCGGGATGAGGGTGCCGCCGACCCGGACGTCCGGACCGGTGAAGATCTCGTCCTGTGCCTCGTCGGGGAAGAGCGAGGCGATGAAGGCGCAGCCCGCCTGGATCGCCGCCGTGAAAGCGGTCGAGCCGCACCCGGCGGCGAGTTCGGCCAGCACGTCGGCCTGCGTGTGCGGCCGGCTCTGGTAACCGCCGTACCGCCGGGGGACGTTCATCCGGTGCACCCCCGCCTTCGACAACGCCGCGACGACCTCGTCGGTCACCCTGCGCTGCTGTTCGGCCCGCAGGGCCTGGTCGCGGACGAGCGGGCGGAGCGCGCGGACCCGCTCCACCAGATCGGCATCGGAACGCGGCGCTGACGAGTCGGCCATGGCGGACCTCCGGTCACGGCGAGGGCCTTTCACCGTGACGCGGACGGCCCGCCCTGTCAACGCTCCGACACGGCACCGGAGTTGGCGCGACGCACCACCAGCTTCCGCAGCAGCGGCCAAGCCAGCAGCAGCACGATCACCACGTACACGATCACCGAGAAGGGCGTGTTCACCAGACCCGAGACACTGCCGTCGCTGATCTGGAGGGCGCGGCGCAGCTGTTGCTCCGCGTTCGGGCCGAGGATGACACCGATGACGGCGGGCAGCACCGGCAGGCCGTAACGCCGCATGCCGAAGCCGATCAGACCGATGATCAGCAGGATCACCAGGTCGACGACCTCGCCGCCGACCGCGTACGCGCCGACCGCCGCGAAGAACAGGATCCCGGCGTACAGATACGGACGCGGGATGCGCAGCAGCTTCGCCCACAACGGCGCCAGCGGCAGGTTGAGCGCGAGCAGCAGCACCATGCCGACGAACAGCGAGGCGATCAGCCCCCACACCAGCTCCGGTTCCCGTTCGAACAGCAGCGGCCCCGGCTGGATGCCGTACTGCTGGAACGCGGCCAGCATCACCGCGGCCACCGCCGTGGTCGGCAGGCCCAGCGTCAGCATGGACACCAGGGTGCCCGCCGCCGAGGCCGACGCCGCCGACTCCGGCCCGGCCACGCCCTCGATGGCGCCCTTGCCGAACTCCTCCCTGTGCTTCGACAGACGCTTCTCCGTGACGTACGACAGGAAGGTGGGGATCTCCGCGCCGCCCGCCGGGATCGCGCCGAAGGGGAAACCGATGAACGGCCCGCGCAGCCACGACTTCCAGGTCCGCCGTACGTCGGCGCGGCCCAGCCACGGCCGGCCCACGGGGATCGGCTCGCCCGGGCTGCGCCGCAGATGCGCGGCGACCCACAGGGCCTCGCCGATCGCGAACAGACCGACCGCCACGATCACCACGTCGATGCCGTCGGCGAGTTGGAGCGAACCGAAGGTCAGCCGCTGCTGGCCGGTCATCTGGTCCAGGCCCACCAGACCGATCGTCAGGCCGATCAGCAGCGAGGCCAGACCGCGGATCCGCGACGACCCCAGCACCGAGGTCACCGCGATGAACGCCAGCACCATGATGGCGAAGTAGTCCGGCGCGCCGATGTCCACGGCCAGTTCCGCGACCGCGGGCGCCAGCGCCACCAGCAGGATCGTGCCGATCATGCCGCCCGCGAAGTGCCCGATGGCGGCGGCCGCGAGCGCCTGGGCGCCGCGCCCCGCCTTGGCCATCGGGTTGCCCTCCATCGCCGCCACCACGGCCGCGCTCTCGCCGGGTGTGTTGAGCAGGATGGAGGTGGTCGAGCCGCCGAACATCGCGCCGTAGTAGATGCCCGCGAACATGATGAACGCGGCGATCGGGTCCAGCCCGTAGGTGACCGGCAGCAGCAGGGCGACCGCCATCGCGGGCCCGATGCCGGGCAGCACGCCGATCGCCGTGCCGAGCAGCACACCGAGGGCGGCCCACAGCAGGTTCAGCGGGGTCAGGGCCGTACCGAAGCCGTCCAGAAGGGAGTTGAGAGCGTCCATGTCACAGCACTCCCATCAGCGGGCCGCCGGGCAGCGGGACTCCGAGCAGGTTGTTGAAGACGGCGTAGGTGACCAGGGAGAGGACGGCCGCGATCAGCGGGTCCCGGTCGAAGCGGCGGCTGCCGAGCGCGAAGGCGGCGCCCCAGAACAACAGCGCACCCGCGATCGGGAAGCCGAGGGGCTCGATGAGGACGGCCGCGCCGAGGAAGACACCCGCGAGCAGCAGCACCGTGCGCCAGTCGGCCGGTTCGGACAGGTCGATGTCCTCACCGCCCTCCGCCTCGCCCCGGCCGCCGCGCAGCACGTCCACGGCGAGCAGCGCGGCGATCACCAGCAGCCCGATCCCGACGACGACCGGCACGGTCTTCGGCCCGACCGGGCCGCGCTGGGTGATGTCGACGTCCATGGTGAGCGCGTCGGTCAGGACCAGTACGCCGAGCGCCAACAGCAGAACGCAGACGCCGAGTTCGGAGTGCTCGCGCAGCCAGGACCGGCGCTCGGACGGCTCGGCGGCGGGCGATTCGGTGTGTGTCGTCACAGTCCCAGCTCCTTCAGCACCGACACCACGCGCCTGTCTTGAGCGTCCAGGAAGTCGCCGAACTTCTCACCGGTCAGGAAGGCGTCGTCCCAGCCGTTCTTCTTCATGGACTCCTGCCACTCGGGCGAGTCGTGCAGCTCCTGGACCAGCCGGGTCAGCTTGTCGCGCTCGGCCTCCGACAGTCCCGGCGGGGCGACGATGCCGCGCCAGTTGGTGAAGTTCACGTCGTAGCCCGACTCCTTCAGCGTGGGCGCGTCGAGCTCGCCGACCCGCTCCGGCCCGGTGACGGCCAGCACCCGCAGCTCGCCCGCCTTGATCTGGTCGAGGTACTCGCCGACCCCGGACACCCCGAAGGCGACCTTGCTGCCGAGGATCGAGGCGAGCAGCTCGCCGCCGCCGTCGAAGGGGATGTAGTTGACCTGCTTCGGGGCGATCCCGGCGGCCTGCGCCATCAGCATCGGCGCGAGATGGTCGGGTCCGCCGGGGGAGGAGCCGCCGCCCACGGGCAGCTTCCCGGGATCCTTCTTCCACGCCTCGATCAGCTCGCCGATGTCCTTGTACGGCGAGTCCTTCGCCACCACGACCACGTCCTGCTCCTCGGTGAGCCGGGCGATCGGGGTGGTGTCGGCGAGCGTCTTGGGGGCGTGGTTGGAGCGGACGGCACCCACCACACCGAGGCCCATCGACATGGCGAGCTTGCCGTTGCCGTGCTCGCTCACCAGCCGGCTCAGCCCCACGGTGCCGCCCGCCCCGGGCAGGTTGAACACCTCGATGTTGTGCGTGAGCCCGGCGTCCTCGGCGTTCTTCGCGGCCGTACGGGCCGTGATGTCGTAGCCGCCGCCCGGTGTGTTGGGGACCATGAAACGCAGGCCCGGGATCTGGGTGCCGGTCTCGGCGCCGCTGCCGGCCGTGAGCAGGGGAGGCCCCACCAGCACGAGGACGGCGGCGCCGAGCAGGGCGAGGAGTGTGCGCAGGCGCACGAGTGCCACCACCTGTCGGTACGTCGATGCGAAACGGGAAAGCCCTGTGGGGGAGGGTGATGTGGGCCACATGTTGCCCGCGGGTGAACGGCCTGTCTCGGTTCCGGAACCAACGAAGGTTGTGGTCTTTTCGGTCACCGGCCGACAGACGTACCCATCCGGCCTCCGATTTCGCAGGTGAGAGCCCTGGCGTAGGCCCGGCTCGTCTGCGAGCGTCTCGGGGTGGGATCCCGTGGGGAAGGAGCGGTCCGATGACAGGCAGGCGCGCGGCGGCCGGCGCGGCCGACACGATCGACGTGCTAGTGGTCGACGACGACTTCATGGTGGCCCGGGTCCACCGCTCCTTCGTCGAGCGCGTCGCACCCTTCCGGGTCGTCGGCGTCGCCCACACCGGGGAGCAGGCCGCCCTCGCCGTGGACGAGTTGAACCCCGACCTCGTCCTGCTGGACCTGTATCTGCCGGACGTCTTCGGCCTGGACCTCGTCCCCCGGCTGCGTGCCGCCGGGCACGACTGCGACGTCATGGTCGTCAGCGCCGCGCGGGACGCCGACGCGGTCCGCGGTGCCGCCCGCCAGGGGGTCGTCGACTACCTCCTCAAGCCCTTCGGCTTCGACGACCTGCGCGCCCGCCTGGAACGCTATGTCGCCCAGCGCGACCGTCTCCTGACCGCCGTCGTACACAGTCAGGCCGACGTCGACCGGGTGCTGGCCAGATCGACCGCCCCGGCACCGGACATCGGCCCCCTCCCCAAGGGCATGAGCCCGGAGACCGCCCGGCTCGTCGAACACACCCTACGCACCGCCGACGGCTCCCTCTCCGCCACCGAATGCGCCACCCTCGCCGGCATCTCCCGCGTCAGCGCCCGCCGCTACCTGGAGCACTTCCACACCATCGGTACGGCGGACGTCTCCCTGCGCTACGGCGCGGCGGGGAGGCCCGAGCGGAGGTACCGGTTCCGGGGGCGGGGGACGGGACTGGGGGAGGGCGGGGAGGCCCGCGCCTAGGGGGACGCGTCGGCAGGGCTTACGGTCGCCCCGGTGGGCCGGGAGTCGAGGATGTCGAGCGCCTGCTTGACGTGCACCTGTTGGCTGTTCGGCCTACGCTGGGAAGGGATGTCTTTGCTGGAGGTCTGAATGACCAACGGGAAAGCCTTCAACGGTGCGGAAAGCCCGGAAACACCCAGAGGAAGACCCCTCAGAACTCACAGAACGGCCTGGCGTGAGCGCGCCGCCGCCCGAATTCTCTTTCTGGAACAGCAGGCGGATCGCGAGAGCTGCCGAGCGGCGGCGAACCAGGCCGAGCAATGTGAGAGGGAGAGGACACTCGAGGGGATCGCCCGGCAACTGGAAGAGGCCGGCAACGCCGTCTCCGCGCCGCGCCGCCCCTTCACCGGAGCCGCGGCTCTCGAACGGACGTGGGCCAATGTGCGCGCCGCCGACGTTCTGCTGGTGCGGTTGTGTTCGGACGAAGACCTGATCGGCCGAAGCACCGACGTTCTGAGCCAGGTCAAGCAGCATCTCCGCCCGGCCGACCCGCTTCGGGTGCAGGCAGAAACGGTCGCGGAACGGGTGGCGGATAACGGACCACGCCCGGGAGACCGCGCACTCCTCGTCCTCGCCCTCGGCGCCTCGTACGACGCACTCGACGCCGAGTTCAGCAGAGTGCGCAGCCTCAGCATCATCCTGCGGATCGCGACCTTCTTCGTTCTCCTCGGTGCGGGCGGGCTCGCGGCCTGGGGTTGGTACTGCCCCAATTCACTGAACATGTGCTTTCTTCCCGAGGGAAGGAAATTCGCGGCATGCCCTTCCGGAGAGATCCCTCGCGAGAAGGGAAAAGTTGCCAGTGGCTACGCGCAGCAAGTCGATGTTCTCGTCATCGAGGCGGCAGGACTGGCCGGCGCGGCACTCACGGTCATAGCGTCTCTCCGCCAGATCCAGGGAACGAGCAGCCCCTACATGCTGCCGCTCGCGGCGGCCCTGCTCAAATTCCCGACGGGTGCCTTGACCGCGTTCATCGGAGTGCTGCTGATCAGGGGCGCCTTCATTCCCGGTCTGAGCGACCTGGACTCCAGTCCGCAGATAGTGGCCTGGGCCGTCATCTTCGGTGCCGGTCAGCATCTCGTGACCCGGTTCGTCGACGCCCGGGCCCGGGAGACGCTCTCGGACGTGGGACGCCCACCCGCCGACCCGGAACCGAGCGGCGCCAGGGCCCCGAGACCCTGACGCCGACACGGGATGCTCAGCGCCTGGTCGGGAACAGCGCGAGCCTGGCCTTGTGACCGGAGGCCGACTTCACCCAGATCTTCAGGTTGTTGAACTTGACCGTGCCGCCCGGGCTGGTGCTGCCGCTGAAGCTCGTACCGCCGCTGGAGGCGGAGAACTTCACCGTCCGGGAGCCGATGTGCGTGACCTTCAGCTTCCCGAAGCCGAACTTCCTGCCGTCGACCTTGATGGTCGTGGGCTTCGACACGGTGATCTCGCACCGCCCGTCGTAGCAGGGCCCCTGTCCGGCGCCGTACGCCACCGGTGTCATCGCACCGAACCCGAGTACGCCTGCCATGGTCAGTGTCACGGCGGTCGTCGCGGCTCGCCGGCTCGTGCCTGTACCCATCGGTTGGACCTCCTGTCGTCGGGGGGGGATTCCCGCCCGGCATGTGTAGGCCGACGCAGACGGGACCCGTCCCGATCACGCGGAGTCGTCAGGCCCGGGGGATGTCGCTGCCGGTGGGCCGGTACTCGATCAGCAACACCCGGTCGTCCAGGGCCCGGTGGCCGACCAGCTCCAGGTCGGCGGAGGACACTCCCGCGAAGAACGGCTCACGGCCCGATCGCCCCACGAGAAGGGGAAACGTCATGAGCCTCAGGCGCTCGACGAGCCCCGCGTCGAGCAGCTGCCGGGCCACGGAGAGGCTTCCCACGGTGCGGAGCGGGAGCTCGCCGTCCTTCTTGAGGCGTGTGACCTCGGCGACGAGTTCACGACGGATGCGCGTGTTCGGCCAGGACGCCGTCTCCAGCGTCGTGGAGAACACGACCTTGTCCACCTCGGTCATCCGGCGCCAGGAGGCATCGCGTGCCTCCTCGGGCAGCGCCGCGAACGCCTCGTAGGTGCGCCGCCCCAGGAGGATCGTCTGCGGCAGCGCCCACTCGGCGCTGATCCACTCCTCCAGCTCGGGGCCGTGGTACCCGAAGTAGCCCGGTGAATTCTCGCTCCCGGCCCATCCGTCCACCGAGAGAAACACATCGACAGTCAGTGCCTGCATGGCCGTCCCCTTCGATCGTCCGATGACCTGGCGCCCTCAGGACCACCGGGGGCGCCTTACGCAGGGGACGTCGGAGCGGCCGTCGGCTTCTCGACACGGCGACGGGAGACGGGCTTCAGGACAGCAGGCGCCGCTCCTTGGCGACCGCCACCGCGCCCGCCCGGGTCACGACGCCCAACTTGCCGTAGATCCGGCCCAGATGGGTCTTGACGGTGGCCTCGCTGATGAACAGGGCGCGGGCGATCTCGCGGTTGCCGAGACCGTGGGCGAGCTGCCGCAGGATGTCCCGCTCGCGGGGCGAGAGGGTGGGGCTCGGGGTGCGCATGCGGGTCAGCAGACGGTCGGCGACCGGGGCGGAGAGGGCGGTACGGCCGGACGCGGCGTCGCGGATCGCGGTGAAGAGCTCGTCGGGGCGTTCGGCCTTGAGGAGATAGCCGGTGGCGCCCGCCTCGATGGCACGGGTGACGTCGGCGTCGGTGTCGAACATGGTCAGCACCAGGACCCGGGGGCCCGGCTCCCCGCCGGAGGTCAGCCGCCGGGTCGCCGTCACACCGTCCATGCCGCCGTCGAGCTGGAGGTCCATCAGGACGACATCCGGGCGCAGACTCCCGGCCATGGCGAGCGCCTCCTCACCGGTCGCCGCCTCCCCGACCACCTCGATGCCCTCCGCACTGGACAACAGGGCACGCAGCCCCGCGCGCACCACGGCATGGTCGTCGCACAGCAACAGCCGCACGGGCGGGGCGGGGGACGGCGTACTCACAGAACGGCCTCCTCGGCGGAGACGGACGGCGCCAGTGGCGCCAGGGGAACGGCCACCGACACGACAGTCCCCTCACCCGGCGCGGACTCCACGGCGAACGCGCCCCCCAACTGCCGGGCCCTGATCCGCATGGCCGGCAGCCCGTGACCACGAGTCCCCTCGGGATGCCTGCCCGCCGGGCGCCTTCCCGGCGGCCCGCCCACCGACTCCGCCGCCGCCTGCGGGAACCCCCCCTCACCCACATCGAACCCCCGCCCGTTGTCCGCGACGTCCAGTGACACCTGATCGTCCAGAAACGTGAGCGTCACCGCGGCCCGGGTGGCCGCCGCGTGTTCGCGGATGTTGGCCAGGGCGCCCTGCGCGATGCGGAGGAGGGCCGCCTCGACCCGTTCCGGCAGGCGGCCCGGGTCCGGCTCGCCGTCGAGGCGGAACTCCACGGTCAGGCCGGGACCGCTCTCCCGCCGGGCGAGGACGGTGAGCGCGTCCGGCAGGGACTGGTCGGTGAGGTCGGCCGGAGCCAGGTCATGGACGAAACGGCGGGCCTCGACGAGGTTGCGGGAGGTGATCTCGGCGGCCTCGCCGAGGTGGGCACGGGCCGCGTGGGGGTCCGTGCCCCAGACCCGCTCGGCGGCCTGGAGCAGCATCCGCTGGCTGGACAGGCCCTGCGCGAGGGTGTCGTGGATCTCCGTGGCCAGCCGCTGGCGCTCGGCGAGCACCCCCGCCCGCCGTTCGGCGACCGCGAGGTCGTGGCGGGTGCGTACCAGGTCCTGGATCAGGACGCGCTGCCGGACGCCCTGCCGCTGGAGATGGACGAGTACGGCGGTGGCGACCGCGGCGACGGCCGGCGGGGCGACGACCATGTTCGGGTTCAGCGCACCGTCGGCCACGCGGATCTCGGACACCACGACGAGCACGGTGAGCACGGCGGCCACCGGCACCGCGATCCGCGGCGGCAGCGCGTGCAGACCGGCGAACAGCAGGGGCATCGCACACCAGGTGGCGCTCGGCGCGAGGACCAGCAGGGCGACCCAGACGGCGGTGACCGAGCCCAGCCAGACCAGATGTCGGGCGGTGGGCGCGACGCCGGCGCGCGGGGCCGGAGCCAGCAGGCCGCCGAGGACGTAGAGCAGGCAGAAGACGGCGAACAGGGCCACCACCCACTCCGTGGGCGGCCCGCCCTGGTCCCGGGTCAGGAAGCGGACGAAGGAGGAGCCGAGCAGCAGGAAGAACGCGACGTGCACGGTCACGGCCAGCCAGCGCTCGTCCGGATCGGCGTGTGCGTGCGTCCCGTGTTCCATTCCGTGCTCCGTCCCGTCGTCCATCCCTCGTGTCTAACGCGTCCCGCGCACCACCGCATCAACCGATCGGCCGACCCGTACGTCGCCCGAACCGCCGCCGGAGCGCAGCCGGTCGACCGAGCCGCACGCGCCCCTCCCGCACGGAAGCTGGCACCAGCCCGCGTCGAGGCGCTCCCCACACCCGTCCCGGAGGACCTTCACCATGCCCGCCAAGAACCTCACCGCCAACCGCGCCGCCCTCCACCACCGCATCGCCTACGCCCTGCGCCATCCCGACCGCGTGCCCCGCCACCTGGCCCGCGCCGCCCGGGACATGTGGCTCGGCCACCGCCACCCCGACCACATCTCCTACTACCGCGCGGTGATGCGCTCCGACACCAGGACCGACCCGGACGCGGCCGTCGGCAGCCGCGACCGGGAGCGGTGGCTGGCGCTGGGGGCGATGCAGTTCGACTACCTGCTCGAGCACGGACTGCGCCCGGAGCACCGCATGCTGGAGATCGGCTGCGGCAACCTCCGGGCCGGCTGGCGGTTCATCCGGCACCTGGAGCCAGGCCACTACCACGGCATCGACATCTCGCCCGACATCCTCATGGCCGCGCAGGACACCATCGGGGAGATGGGCCTCCAGAAGCGGCTGCCGACGCTCACCCCGGTGCGCGACCTGACGCTGCGCTTCCTGCCCGACGCGCACTTCGACGTCGTCCACGCGCACAGCGTCTTCTCGCACTCGCCGCTGACCGTCATCGAGGAGTGCCTCGCCCATGTCGGCCGGGTGCTCGCGCCGGGCGGCTGGTTCGACTTCACCTTCGACCGCACCGAGGGCGAGGAGCACCACGTCCTGCGGGAGGACTTCTACTACCGCACCGAGACCCTGGTGGCGCTGGCCGGGAAGCACGGGCTGCGGGCCCGGTTCATGGACGACTGGGAGAAGCTGCCGCACGGTCAGTCCAAGATCCGTGTCACCCACGGGAAGGCGGACTGACCGCCCCGGACCTCGGGCTTCTCCGGTGCGGCGATCCGGAGGCGGGGCGGGCAAGGCTTTTCAATGATCACTGCAGGGGGGTTGTTCGGACATTCTCCGGCGCCTAGGGTCGACCTCTGAAGAGCAAGCGCTTTCTTCACGTCTGTCGGCCGTCCCAGGAGAACCGCATGCCCCCGCTCGCAGCCCGCCGCCGCGTGGCCGTCGTCGGTACTGGCGCCATTGTCGGCGGCAGCCATCTGCCCGCGCTCAGAGCCCACTCCGACCGGGTGGAACTGGTCGCCGCCGTCGACGTCGACCCCGACCGGCTCGACGCCTTCCGGGAACTC
This sequence comes from Streptomyces lincolnensis, assembly GCF_021173675.1. GTDB lineage: Bacteria > Actinomycetota > Actinomycetes > Streptomycetales > Streptomycetaceae > Streptomyces > Streptomyces lincolnensis_B. Next base: position 300,264 of record NZ_JAIHON010000007.1, read on the forward strand.
GCGGGCGGGGAGATCGCCGGTTTCACGGCGATGGACGAGATGCTGGACGCCGTGCGCCCCGACCTGGTCCTCATCGGCACCCCGCCCTCCCTGCACCGGCAGCAGACGGTGGCCGCGCTGAAGGCGGGCGCCTGGGTGTTGTGCGAGAAGCCGCTGACCCTCTCGCTCGCCGAGTACGACGAGATCGCGGCGGCCGAGGAGGCCTCGGGCGCCTACGCCGCCGTCGTCTTCCAGCACCGCTACGGCTCCGGCGCCGTCCACGCCCGCGAACTGATCGCCGCCGGTGAGCTGGGTGCCCCGCGGGTAGCCCACTGCCAGACCACCTGGCACCGCGACGCCGCCTACTACGCCGTACCGTGGCGCGGGAAGTGGGCCACCGAGGGCGGCGGCCCGACGATGGGCCACGGCATCCACCAGTTCGACCTGCTGCTGCACCTGCTCGGCCCGTGGACGGAGATCCGGGCCATGGCCGCGCGGCTGGTCCACGACACCGAGAGCGAGGACGTCTCGACGGCCCTGGTCCGCTTCGAGAACGGCGCCCTCGCGACCGTCGTCAACAGCGTGCTGTCCCCGGACGAGGTCAGCCGCATCCGCATCGACTGCGCGGACGCGACCGTCGAGCTCACCCACCTGTACGGCCACCGCAACGAGGACTGGGTCTACACGCCCGCCCCCCACGTCGACGCCGCGCGCGCCGACGCCTGGCGTACCCCCGCCTCGGACGTGCCGAGCTCGCACACGGCACAGCTCGGTGCCCTGCTCGATGCGTACGACAACGGTGTCAGGCCGCCGACCAGTGGCCGAGAGGCCCGCGCCACGCTGGAGTTCGCCGCCGCCCTGTACAAGGCGGCGTTCACCGGCAACCCGGTGCACGCGGGCGAGATCGGCCCCGGCGACCCCTTCTACCCGGCCATGCACGGAGACCACCCCCACTGGGCCCCCAAGGAGCGCGCATGAGCATCCGCGTCAGCCACGTCCACGGTGAGCACATCGCGGTCGAGGCCCCGGACGGCACCGAGATCCTCCGCTACGTCTACCGCCCCGACCCCGAGGCCTTCGAGGCCCAAAAGCCCTACGCCCACCCGGTGCGCACCCTCGCCGGGCGCACGGTGACCGGCTACCGCCCCAACGACCACCGCTGGCACAAGGGCCTGCAGATGACGGCGAGTCATCTGTCCGGGCAGAACTTCTGGGGCGGCAACTGCTACGTGCACGGCCAGGGCTATCTGCCGCTGCCCGAGCGCGTCGGCTCGATGCGGCACGACGGCTTCCCGGTGTTCGCCGTCGAGGACGACCGGCTCACCTTCGCCGAGGAACTCACCTGGGTGGAGAACGGCGGCGCGGAATGGGCGCGCGAGACGCGCGGCATCACCGTCCACTCGGTCGACGAGGAGGCCGGTGCCTGGGCCCTGGACTGGACGATCAGGCTCACCAACGTCCGCGACGAGCCCCTGGTCTTCGGCTCCCCGACCACCGCGGGCCGTGAGATGGCCGGTTACACGGGTCTGCAGTGGCGCGGCCCCCGCGACTTCACCGGCGGCAGCGTGTTCGCGCCGGACTCCGACGGGGACGTCGACAAGCTGATGGGCAGTCAGGGCCCCTGGCTGGCCTTCACCACCGAGCACGACGACGTCGACGGCCACTCCACGATCGTCTTCGCCCACGCGCCCGAGAACCTGGACGAGAACAGCGCGATCCACGAGTCGCACTGGTTCGTGCGCTCCGAGCCCTTCCCGACCGTCGCGTTCTCCTGGGCGTTCTTTGAGGAGTTCGCGCTGCCGCCGGGGGAGTCCTTCACGTACCGCTACCGGGTGGTCTTCGCGGACGGGGCCTGGGACGCCGACCGCGTCGACGCGCACCTGAAGGGCCTGCCGTGGTGAGCGCGGGGCCCGGGACCGGCGACACCGGCGGCCCCAAGCCCACCCTCCCGCACCCGCTGCCCGGCGCCGTCGGCCTGTCCCACCTGAGCGCCTACGACTGGGAGGCCGCCGACGGCGTGTGCGGCGGCAGTCCGCATCTGCACCTGGTGTGCACCGAGGCGTACGTCGTCACCGGCGGCCGGGGAGCGGTGCAGACGCTGAGCCCGGACGGCTACCGGGACATCCCCCTGGAGGCGGGCTCCGTCGCGTGGTTCACCCCGGGCACCGTGCACCGCATGGTGCAGGGCGGCGACCTGCGGATCACCGTGCTGATGCAGAACAGCGGGCTGCCGGAGGCGGGGGACGCCGTCTTCACCTTCCCGCCCGAGATCCTCGCCGACCCCGACGCGTACGCGGCGGCCGCCACCCTGCCCCCGGGCACCGGGGAGGACACGGCGGCGGCAGCGCGGCGCCGCAGGGACCTCGCCGTCCAGGGCTATCTCGCCCTGCGCGAGTCCCTCGTCGCCGGGGACAACGGCCCCTACCGGGAGTTCCAGCGCGCCGCCGCCCGGCTGGTGCGCGCCAAGGTGCCCAACTGGCGCGAGCTGTGGCGGGCCGGCGCGCTGGCCACCGCCGAACGCACCGGCGCCCAGCTGGACGCCCTGGCCGGCGGCGAGCCGGCCTACCTCGACGAGGCGACCGCCCACGAGACCGCGCCCACCAGGCTCGGCGGCTTCGGGATGTGCGGCCGACGCGACGAGTACAACCTGCCGGGCACCACGCTGCCGTACGGGGGCGAGTAGCCGCAGGCCCCAACAGGGGGCCGTGGAACGGGTGTTGAGGCGATCGGCCGGTTTCCGTCCGGATCCGCCAGGGGAGATCACGGGGAGCCCAGGGGGGCCAACAGAACGTCCGAGGAGAGATGAGGTGACCTCGGCATGCCCGGACACAGGACAAAGGGGTTCTGCGCGTCGGCCGCCGCACTGGTGCTCTGTGCGGTACTGGCCGGCTGCGGGGGATCCGGGGAATCGGTCGGCGGCGGCAAGGTGGTGCTCCGCTACACGTGGTGGGGCAACCCCGACCGCGCGGAACGCACCGAGCGGGCCGTCGCCCTGTTCGAGAAACAGCACCCGGACATACGGGTGCAGCCGTCGTTCTCCGGCTACGACGCCTACAAGCAGAAGCTCGCCGTGCAGGCCTCGGGCGGCGACGCCCCCGACGTGATGCAGCTGGACTACCGTCAGATCGACCAGTACGCCTCCGGCGGGGTGCTGTTCGACCTGGGCAAGCAGAAGTCCGTCCTGCGCACCTCCGAGATCGACCCCGGCCTGCTCGACACGGGCCGCGTGGACGGCGTCCAGTACGCCGTCCCGCAGGGCAGGGGCACCGAGACCGTCGTCTACGACGTCAAGGCCTGGAAGGACTCCGGCGTACCGCTCCCGAAGCGGGGCTGGACCTGGGACGACTGGGCCGAGTCCATGCGCGCCCTCAAGGAGAGGACCGGCAGGCCCGGGGCCACCGACCCCGGCTGGAGCGAGGACAGCTTCGAGGTCTGGCTGCGCGGACAGGGCAAGTCCCTCTACACCGAGGACGGCCAACTGGGCTTCACCGCCGACGACCTCACCCGGTGGTGGACCTTCACCGACAGGCTCCGCCGGGAGGGAGCCGTCTCCTCGGCCGAGGAGACCACCCAGATCGACGGCACGGTGGAGAACACCCCGCTCGGCCGCGGCACGGCCCTCAGCGACACCAACTGGGACGCCCCGGCCAGCGGTTACCTCGCCATCGTCCCGAGCGGCATCGCGCTGGCCCCGATGCCGTCCGGCGAGGACGGCACGCCCGGCCAGTACTTCAAGCCGTCGATGTTCCTGGGCGTGGGCGCGAGCACCAGCCACCCGAAGGAGGCGGCGCAGCTCATCGACTTCCTGATCAACGACGACGAGGCGGCGAAGATCCTCGGCGCCACCCGTGGCATCCCCGTCAACGAGACCATCCGCAAGGAGACCGCGCCCCTCCTGAAGGACTTCGACCGGACCGTCTCCGACTACCAGGCCTCCCTGGAAGGGACGTTGAAGGATCCGCCGCAGGCCCCGCCCTCCGGCGACAACGCCCTCCAGACCACTTTCCAGCGCGACTACGACCAGGTGTCCTACGAGCGCATGTCGCCCCGCGAGGCGGCCGAGAACTACGTCACCGAGGCGAAGGCGGAGCTGAGGTCATGACCACCACCGCGATCCCCGCCGAGGCACAGCGCACAGCCGGCCCCGCCCCCAAACGCCGCCCCAAACGCGAACGCGAGGGCGCCGCCTGGGTGTTCCTGTCCCCGTGGGTCCTCGGAGCGGTCGTCCTCACGCTGCTCCCGATGGCCGTCTCGCTGTATCTCTCCTTCACCGACTACAACCTCTTCGACCCGCCCCGCTGGGTCGGCCTGCGCAACTACACGCAGATGTTCACCGAGGACCCGCGGTACTGGCGCTCGGTCGTGACGACCGTGACGTACGTCGTCATCGCCGTGCCGCTGCAACTGGCGCTCGCGCTCGTCGTCGCCCTCGCCCTGAAGTCGATGAAGCACGGCAAGGCCTTCTACCGCTCCGCGTTCTACGCCCCCTCGCTGCTCGGCGCCTCCATGTCCATCGCACTGGTGTGGCGGGCGGTCTTCAACGACGGCGGCACGGTGGACAACCTGCTCGGCACCGGCGGCTGGGTCAACAAACCCGGCTGGGCGCTGCTGGCCGTGGCGCTGCTGACGGTGTGGCAGTTCGGCGCGCCGATGGTCATCTTCCTCGCCGGTCTGCAACAGATACCCGCCGAGCTGTACGAGGCGGCGGCCGTCGACGGGGCCGGGAAATGGCGGCAGTTCCTGTCCGTCACCGTGCCGATGCTGTCCCCGGTGCTGTTCTTCAACCTGGTGCTCCAGACCATCCAGGCCTTCCAGGTCTTCACCCCCGCCTTCGCGATCAGCGCGGGCAAGGGCGGCCCCGCCGACTCCACGCTCGTCTACACCATGTACCTGTACGACCGCGGCTTCGTCGCCTCCCACATGGGCTACGCCTCCGCCATGGCCTGGGTGCTGCTGCTGGTCATCGGCATCGTCACGGCGGTGCTGTTCCGCACTTCGCGTTCCTGGGTCTTCTACGCGTCCGAGGGGGACCGATGACCGCGACCGCCGTCACCCGCAAGCCCGTTCGCTGGGGCCGGATCGCCCTGCACCTCGGCTGCCTGGCCGCCCTGCTGGTCATGCTCTACCCGCTGGCCTGGCTGCTCGCCACCTCGCTCAAGCCCGCCGACGAGGTCATCGCCAGCCTCGACCTGCTGCCCGGTCACCTGGAGTGGTCCAACTACGAGACCGCCTTCGAGGGCGTCAACGACGTCTCCATCTGGCGGCTGTTGTCCAACTCGCTGATCATCGCGGGCGGCGCGGTCCTCGGCAACGTCATCAGCTGCTCGCTCGCCGCCTATGCCTTCGCCCGGCTGCGCTTCAGGTTCCGCGGGCCGCTGTTCGCCTTCATGATCGCGACGATCATGCTGCCGCACCACGCGGTGCTGATCCCGCAGTACATCATCTTCAACCAGCTGGGCCTGGTGAACACCTACTGGCCGCTGATCCTGCCCAAGTTCCTCGCCACCGAGGCGTTCTTCGTCTTCCTCATCGTGCAGTTCATGCGCGGCCTGCCGCGCGAGCTGGAGGAGGCCGCCCGCATCGACGGGTGCGGGCCCTTCCGGAGCTTCTTCCAGGTGGTGCTCCCACTCACCCGGCCCGCCCTGATCACCACGGCGATCTTCACCTTCATCTGGACCTGGAACGACTTCTTCACCCAGCTCATCTACCTCTTCGACCCGGACAAGTTCACGCTCACCCTCGCCCTGAGGTCGTTCGTGGACGCGTCCAGCACCTCGGCGTTCGGCCCGATGTTCGCCATGTCGGTGATCGCGCTGCTGCCGATCGTGCTGTTCTTCCTGGCCTTCCAGCGGTTCCTGGTGGAGGGCATGGCCAGCTCCGGACTGAAGGGGTGAGCGACATGCCGTCCGCTTCCTCACGTGAACCCGGCGAGGTCTTCGGCCCCCGGATGACCCTGTTCGCCGACATGCTGAGCGTCGGTCTGGCGACGGCCGTGGTCTGCCTGCCGGTGGTGACCGTCCCCGCCGCCCTGTCCACCGCGTGCGCGGTCCTGCGGGGCGCGGGGGAGGGGCAACCCGCCACCGCGGGACGGTACTTCGCGATGCTGCGACGGCGGCTGCGGACCGGGGATCTCGCGGCGGGCGGTGTCGCCGTCGCCGGCGCGCTGCTGTTCCTGGCGGACCTGGCGCTGGCCGGGGCCGGGCTGCCGGGGGCGCCGCTGTTCGCGGTGGTGGCCGGCGCGATCGGTGCGGCCGCCCTGGTGGTGGGCCTGAGGGCCTGCGCACGCCCCGAGTCGCTCACCGACTGGCCGGCCGCCGTGCGGGGGGCCGCCCTGGACGCCGTACGCGATGTCGGCGGGAGCGCTCTGGTGCTGCTCGCGGTGGCCGCGGCCGTGCTGTGCGCCTGGATGATGGTGCCGCTGGCGTTCCTCGCTCCCGGGCCGCTGGCGCTGGCGCTGACGGCCGTTCAGGTCCGGCGTGCCGTGTGATGTCCCGGAGCTGACGAAGGGGGCGCCGCGGGTGCGGCGCCCCCTTCGTGACCGGGCCGGTCAGGCCGCGGCCCGGAACGAGCGCAGCCGCAGGGAGTTGCCCACCACGAACACCGACGAGAAGGCCATCGCAGCCCCGGCGAGCATCGGGTTGAGCAGGCCGGCCGCGGCGAGCGGCAGGGCGGCCACGTTGTAGGCGAAGGCCCAGAACAGGTTGGACCGGATGGTCCCGAGGGTCCGGCGGGCGAGCCGGATGGCGTCGGCCGCGGCCCGCAGATCACCGCGGACCAGGGTCAGGTCGCCCGCCTCGATCGCGGCGTCCGTGCCGGTGCCCATGGCGAGCCCCAGGTCGGCCTGGGCGAGGGCGGCCGCGTCGTTGACGCCGTCGCCGACCATGGCGACCGAACGGCCCTCGCCCTGAAGGCGCTTGACGACGTCGACCTTGTCCTGCGGCAGCACCTCGGCGATCACGTGCTCGGGCGCGATGCCGACCTCGCGGGCGACGGACCGGGCCACGGCCTCGTTGTCACCGGTCAGCAGGATCGGGGTCAGTCCCAGGTCGCGCAGCCGGCGGATCGCCTCCGGGCTGGTCTCCTTCACCGCGTCGGCGACCTCAAGCACCGCCCGGGCCTCGCCGTCCCAGGCGACCGAGACGGCCGTACGACCGGCCTGCTCGGCCTCTTCCGCGGCCCGCGCGAGGTCCTCGGGCAGGGCCATCGCCCAGTCGGCCAGCAGCCGCCGGCGTCCGACGAGGACCGCGTGACCGTCGACGACCCCCTGGACGCCGAGACCGGGCACGTTGGCGAAGTCCTCCGGTGCGGACAGGGAGCCCAGCTTGGCGAGGGCGCCCTCGGCGACCGCGCGGGCGATCGGGTGCTCGGAGGAGTGCTCCAGGGCGCCGGCCAGGCGCAGCACCTCGGACTCGTCGGTGCCGTCGGCGGTGCGGACCGCCAGCAGGGTCATGCGGCCGGTGGTGACGGTACCGGTCTTGTCGAGGACGACGGTGTCGACCTTGCGCGTCGACTCCAGTACCTCGGGACCCTTGATCAGGATCCCGAGCTGGGCACCACGGCCGGTGCCGACCAGCAGGGCGGTGGGCGTGGCCAGGCCCAGGGCGCACGGGCAGGCGATGATCAGGACGGCGACGGCGGCCGTGAACGCGGCCGTCGGTCCGGCGCCGTTGCCGAGCCAGAAGCCGAGGGTGCCGAGCGCGAGCGCGATGACGATCGGCACGAACACCCCGGAGATCCGGTCGGCGAGCCGCTGGGCCGCGGCCTTGCCGCTCTGCGCGTCCTCGACCAGCTTGGCCATCCGGGCCAGCTGGGTGTCGCCGCCGATCCGGGTCGCCTCGACCACGAGCCGGCCGCCCGCGTTGACGGTCGCGCCGGTGACCGCGTCGCCGACGCGCACCTCCACCGGCACCGACTCGCCGGTCAGCATGGAGGCGTCCACGGCGGAGGAGCCCTCGGTGACGGTGCCGTCGGTGGCGATCTTCTCTCCGGGGCGGACCAGGAACCGGTCGCCGACCTTGAGGTCCGCCACGGGCACGGTCTGCTCGGCGCCGTCGGGCCGCAGCACGGTGACGTCCTTGGCGCCCAGCTCCAGCAGTGCCTTCAGAGCCGCGCCCGCCTTGCGCTTGGAGCGGGCCTCGAAGTAGCGCCCCGCCAGGATGAAGGCGGTGACCCCGGCCGCGGCTTCCAGATAGAGGTTCCCCGAGCCGTCACCGCGGGAGATGGTCAGTTCGAAGGGGTGAGTCATCCCGGGGGTGCCCGCGGTGCCGAAGAACAGCGCCCACAGCGACCACAGGAACGCGGCCGAGGTGCCCAGCGAGATCAGCGTGTCCATGGTGGCCGCGCTGTGCCGGGCGTTGGTGAACGCCGCCTTGTGGAAGGGCCACCCGGCGTACGTCACCACGGGCGCGGCCAGCGTCAGCGACAGCCACTGCCAGTACTCGAACTGCAGGGCGGGGATCATCGCCATCGCGATGACGGGCACCGACAGCACCACCGCGGTGATCAGCCGTTCCCGCAGGGGCCGCAGTTCGTCGTCCCCGGGTGGGGCGTCCGAACGCTCGGGCTCGGGGGGTGCCGGCTCCTGGGCGGTGTACCCGGTCTTCTCGACCGTCTCGATCAGGTCCCGCACGGACACGTCACCGGCGTGGCTGACCCGCGCCTTCTCGGTGGCGTAGTTGACCGTCGCGGTGACCCCGTCCATGCGGTTGAGCTTCTTCTCGATGCGCGCGGCGCAGGAGGCGCAGGTCATACCGCCGATGACGAGTTCTGTCTCGGTGCCCGCGGTGGTGGTCATCGCTGCTCCTCTGGATACGGGGGAGGGGTATGGTGGACGCGTCCTCAGGTATACCCCTGCAGGGTATTCTAATCAAGTAATCCACCGAGTTGACTTCATACCCCCTAGGGGTATGGTGAAGTGCATACGAGACCCCATCGAACCGGAGGAGTCGGCCATGCACACCGGACTGAAGATCACCGCATTCGCCGCCGCACTGGCCGCCACGTTCGGCACCGCCTACGGAGTGGGCCAGGGCGTCGACCCCGTCGTCGACAAGAAGACGCCCCCGCGCCACGACACCCACACCGAGGCCCGGGAGAAGGAGAGCGGGAGCGCAGGGCACGCGACCGAGCCGGCCGGCGGACTCCAGATCTCCGAGAGCGGCTACACCCTCGACCTGAGGACGCCGAGCGTCACCGCCGGGGACCGTTCCGAGCTGCGCTTCGTCATCCGCGACGCCACCGGCCGCGCGGTCACCTCCTACCGGCGCGAGCACGAGAAGGAGCTCCACCTCATCATCGCCTCGCGCGACCTGGTCACCTACCGCCACCTGCACCCCACCCGGGCCGCCGACGGCACCTGGAGCACCCCGGTCGACCTGCCCCGCGCGGGCGGCTACCGCGTCCTCGCCGACTTCACCCCGGCGAAGAAGAGCGCCGAGAACCTCACCCTCGGCGCCGACCTGGCCGCCGCCGGCCCCTACGAGCCGCAGCGCCTGCCCGCACCCGGCGGCACCGCGAGGATCCACGGCTACGAGGTCCGGCTGGACGGGACCCTGCGTCCGGGCGTGGCCGAGGAGCTCAAGCTCAAGGTCTCCCGCGGCGGCAGGCCCGTCACCGACCTCCAGCCCTACCTGGGTGCCTACGGCCACCTGGTCGCGCTGCGCTCCGGCGACCTCGCCTACCTCCACGTGCACCCCAACGGTGAACCGGGCGACGGCACGACCAGGTCCGGCCCGGACGTCTCGTTCACCGCCACGGCGCCCAGCGGCGGCAGCTACCGGCTCTTCCTGGACTTCAAGCACGCCGGTGAGGTCCACACCGCGGCCTTCACCGTCCGCGCCGGGACCGCGACGCCGGCCGAGGAGCCCTCCGCCGCGCGGACCCGGCCGGAGACCCACGAGCCGACGGGCGCGCACGGCCACTGATCGACGGATCCGACCGACCCCCTGCTTGTTAGGCAAGGCTTGCCTACTATGTGATCGGGATCAAGCCTGAAGCGGGGGGTCGCGGTGCGCCTGGGAGAGATCGTCGTCGACGTGGCGCCGCTGCGGTCGAGCAGGAACTTCCGGCTGGTGTTCGCCACCCAGACCATCTCGATGGTCGGCACCCATCTCACCTCGGTCGCGGCGAGCATCCAGGTCTACGCCCTGACCGGCTCCACGGTCCAGGTGGGCCTGATGAGCCTGGTCCTGGGCCTGGCCCTGCTGGTCGGACTGATCGCGGGCGGGGTCCTCGCCGACCGCGTCGACCGGCGCCGGATCGTCCTCGTCACCCGGGCCGCCACGGCCGCCGTCATCGCGGGCCTGGCGGTGAACGCGGCACTGCCGCAGCCCCGGGTGTGGTTCGTCTTCGTGGCGGCCGTCCTAGCCGGCGGGATCAACGGCCTGGGCGCACCCGCCCTGATGGCGGCCACACCGAACCTGGTGCAGCCCGGACAGGTGGCCGCCGCGGGCGCGCTGACCACCCTCACCGCCCAGCTCGGCGCCATGGCGGGCCCCTCGCTGGCCGGTCTCCTCGCGGCCGGGCCGGGCGTGGCGATCTGCTTCGCCCTCGACGCGGCCGTCTACGTCGTGGGCCTCGCGCTCCTCGCCCCGCTGCCCGCCCTGCCGCCGGAGAGCGCACACCGGGCGCAGCATCCCCTGCACGCGATGGCCGAGGGCCTGCGCTTCGTCCGCGGCAACCAGGTGGTGGCCGGGCTGCTGCTGATCGACGTCTGCGCCATGGTCTTCGCGATGCCGTACGCGCTCTTCCCCGAACTGGGCACCGAGCACTTCGGCGGCGGCCCCTCCACCGTCGGCCTGCTCTACACCGCCCCCGCGGTCGGCTCCTTCCTCGGCGCGCTGGGCAGCGGCTGGACGGGCCGGGTGCATCGCGCCGGACGCGCCCTGATCGGCGCCGTCGCCCTGTGGGGCCTGGCCGTCACCTGCTTCGGGCTCAGCCCCGACCTGTGGCTCGCACTGTTCTTCCTGGCCCTGGCCGGCTTCGGGGACACCGCCTCGGAGATCCTGCGCCGTGCGCTGCTCCAGCACCACACCCCCGACCGTCTCCAGGGCCGCGTCGGCAGCCTCTGGCTCGCCCAGGCCACCGCCGGACCCTCGGTGGGCAACCTCGAAGCGGGCCTGGTGGCCCGGGCCTTGGGCTCCTCGGCCGGCGCCGCGGTCGTCGGGGGAGCGGTGTGCCTGGCCGGGGTGGCGGCGGTGGCCCTGACCGTGCCCGAACTGCGCCGGGCCACCCTGCAAGGTCCCCCGGGCGGCCCGGCCGCGACGGCCGCGAAGGCGTCCCCGACGGCCGACTGACACGGTCGTGAGGCCCCGTCGCCCCCTGGGGCAGGGGTCCCTCAGCCCAGCGCCCGGTCCAGGTTGAACGCGGCGCTGATCAGGGCCAGATGGGTGAACGCCTGGGGGAAATTGCCCTGCTGCTCACCGGTGTGGCTGATCTCCTCGGCGTACAGGCCCAGATGGTTGGCGTAGGTGAGCATCTTCTCGAAGGCGAGGCGGGCCTCGTCGATCCGCCCGGCGTGGACCATGGCCTCGACGTACCAGAACGAGCAGATGGAGAACGTGCCCTCGTCGCCGCGCAATCCGTCAGGGCTGGCCACCGGGTCGTAGCGGTAGACCAGGGAGTCCGACACCAGGTCCTGGGTGAGCGCGTCCAGCGTGGACAGCCACTTGGGGTCGGTGGGCGCGATGAACTTCGTCAGCGGCATCATCAGCACGGCCGCGTCCAGCACGTCGCCGTCCTCGTGCTGCACGAACGCCTGCCGCTCCTCGGACCAGCCGCGGCTGTGGATGCGCCGGTAGATGGTGTCGCGGGTCGCCTGCCAGCGGGCCAGGTCGGCGGGCAGTCCGCGCCTGGTGGCCATGCGGATGCCCCGCTCGATCGCCACCCAGCACATCAGCCGCGAGTACAGGAAGTTCTTGCGGCCGCCGCGGGTCTCCCAGATCCCCTCGTCGGGCTGGTCCCAGTGCTCGCACACCCAGTCCACCAGCGCGCACACGTCGTCCCACTGGTCGCTGGAGATCGCCTTGGCCCACTTGTCGTAGAGGTAGATCGAGTCGATCAGCGCGCCGTAGATGTCGAGTTGGAGCTGATCGGCGGCGGCGTTGCCGATCCGGACCGGCGCGGAGCCCTGGTGGCCCTCCAGATGGCCCAGTTCACGCTCCGTCAGATCGGTGCGGCCGTCGATGCCGTACATGATCTGGAGCGGGCCGGAGGGTTTGCCGTCGCCTGGGGAGACGTGCTGGGTGACGAAGCGCATGAACGCCTCGGCCTCGTCGGTGAAGCCCAGCCGCAGCAGCGCGTACACGCAGAAGGCTGCGTCGCGCACCCACACGTACCGGTAGTCCCAGTTGCGTTCGCCGCCGAGTTCCTCGGGCAGGCTCGTGGTCGGTGCGGCGACGATGGCGCCGGTCGGCGCGTAGGTGAGCAGTTTCAGGGTGAGCGCGGAGCGGTGCACCATCTCCCGCCAGCGGCCCCGGTACTTGGACGCCGACAGCCAGCGCCGCCAGTAGTCGACCGTGGAGTTGAACTGTTCCTCGGCCTCGGTGCGGGCACAGCGGCGCGGGGTCACCTCGCCGCCGACCTGGTCCAGCGCGAACACCGCCGACTCGCCCTCGGCGAGCTTGAAGTCGGCCCGCACGTCGAGCCCGTCGGCCTCCAGCGGCACGGTCGCGGTCAGCCCCAGCGACAGCTTGGCGGACTCGAAGACGGCGACGTCGCCGACCTTGCGGACGGTGTGCGGCAGGGTGCCGTAGTCGAAGCGCGGCGCCACGCGCGTCCGGAACGGGATGGAACCGCGCACGCACAGCACGCGCCGGATCAGCCGGTGCCGCTCGGTCTCCACCACCGAGACGCCGTCCACCGGCATGAAGTCCTGCACCTCGCCGACGCCGTCCTCGGTGAAGAACCGGGTGATCAGGACGTTCGTGTCGGGGAAGTAGAACTGCTTGGTCCGCGCCGGCACGGCCGCCGCCAGCTCGAAGGAGCCGCCCTTGTCCGCGTCCAGGATCGACGCGAAGACGCTCGGGGCGTCGAAGGAGGGACAGCAGTACCAGTCGATCGTGCCGTTGGTCCCCACCAGCGCCACGCTGCGCAGGTCGCCGATCAGTCCGTGCTCGGCGATCGGCAGGTAGCCGGTGTGATCCCCAGGTGTCGCGCTCATCGCAGCCTCCCTCGATCAGCCTAGGCGGGTCCGGCGGCGGATGTCCCGGGAACCTCTCACCGAGAGCCTCGCTCAGACCACCACGACCCGCAGCCCCGCCTCCTCGAAGCGCCGAACGGTCTCGGCGTCGGCCGCCGCGTCGGTGACCAGCGTGTCCACCGCGTCCACCGGGCAGATCCGGGCGAAGGCCCGCCGGCCCAGCTTGCTGGAGTCGGCGGCGACGATCACCCGCCCGGCCCGGTCGCACAGCAGCCGGTTGATCGCGGCCTCCGCCTCGTCGTGCGCGGCGGCGCCCTCCGTCACGTCGAACCCGACCACGCCGAGGACCGCCACATCGACGGTGATCTGGCCGAGCACGCCGTCCGCGAGCGGGCCGACGAGCTCGTAGGACTGCGGACGGGCCACCCCACCGGTCAGCACGATCTTGAACTGGGGGCGTACGGCCAGCTCGTTGGCGATGTTGAGCGCGTTGGTGACGACGGTCAGCGCGGGCGGGCCGGAGGTCAGGTCGCTGCGCACGGCCAGGGCGCGCGCCACCTCGGTGGTGGTCGTGCCACCGGTCAGGCCGACCGCCTCGCCGGGCGCGACGAGATCCGCCACCGCCTTGGCGATGCGCTGCTTCTCGGAGGCGTGCCGGGCCGTCTTGTAGCGCAGCGGCAGCTCGTACGACACACCGTGCACCACCGCGCCGCCCCGGGTGCGCACCAGCATCTGCTGCTCGGCCAGCTGGTCGAAGTCCCGGCGGATCGTCGCGGCCGAGACCTCCAGGTCGGCGGCCGCCTCCTCGACGTCCAGCCGGCCGCGCTCGACGAGCAGCTCCAGCAGCGCCTTCCAGCGGGCGTCGCGCGACATCCGCACCCTCCGTTCTCCGGCCATCTCCGGCCACCCAGGCCTCCCGGCGACCTTAGCGCACCCCTTTGCGGCCGAATGCTTGATTGTGCTCGAAAGTTGGCTATATCTTGCAAGAACAATCACGAACATTCGCGGCGGGTGAGGGGTACGGCATGACCCATGTCGAGGACGAGCTGACGAGCCAGCCCGAGTGCTGGACCCGCGCGGCGGCCGAGGCGGCGCACCACGGCGGGGCGCTGCCGGCACCGGGGGAGCGGGTCGCGCTCGTCGGCTGCGGCACCTCGTACTTCATGGCGCAGGCCGCCGCGGCGCTCCGCGAGGGCTCGGGGCAGGGGGAGACGGACGCCTTCGCCGCCTCGGAGTTCCCGCCCGGCCGCCGGTACGACCGGGTCGTCGCCCTCACCCGCTCCGGCACCACCACCGAAGTGCTGGACCTGCTCGGCGAGTTGAAGGGCCGCACCCGCACCACGGCGATCACCGCCGACCCGGACACCCCCGTCATGACCGCCGCCGACGAGGTGGTCGTCCTCGACTTCGCGGACGAACGGTCGGTCGTGCAGACCCGGTTCGCCACCACCGCCCTGACCCTGCTCCGGGCCCACCTCGGCCTGCACGACGACACCGTCGTCGCCGACGCCCGCACCGCGCTCGGCCGGGCGCTGCCCGACGGGCTCGTGGAGTTCTCCCAGTTCGCCTTCCTCGGCCGCGGCTGGACGGTCGGCCTGGCCAACGAGGCCGCGCTGAAGATGCGCGAGGCCTGCCTCGCCTGGACCGAGGCGTACCCGGCGATGGAGTACCGGCACGGCCCCATCAGCATCACCACCCACGGCACCGCCACCTGGATGCTCGGCGACGCCCCCGAAGGACTCGCCGGCCAGGTGCGCGCGACCGGCGGACTGTGGGTGGCGGGCGGCCTCGACCCGCTCGCCGAACTGGTCCGCGTCCAACGGCTCGCCGTCGCCGTCGCCGCGGCCCGCGGCCTCGACCCGGACCGGCCGCGCCACCTCACCCGCTCGGTGATCCTCGCGCCCTGAACCATGGGACCCTCACGGAAGGAACCGCCGTGCCCCTCGTGACCACCGGCGAACTCGTCACCCGCGCCGCCGCCCGGCACTCCGCGATCGCCGCCTTCAACATCATCACCCTCGAACACGTCGAGGCCGTGGTCGCCGGCGCCGAGACCGCGGACGCACCCGTCGTCCTCCAGGTCAGCGAGAACGCCGTCACGTTCCGCTACGGCCGCCTCCTCCCGCTCGCCCGCGCCGCCACCGCGGCGGCCGAACGCGCCGCCGTACCCGTCGCGTTGCACCTCGACCACGTCCAGAGCGACGACCTGCTGCGCCAGGCGCCCGGCGCGGGCTTCAGCTCCGTCATGTACGACGCCTCCCAGCTGCCGTACGAGGAGAACCTCGCCGCGACCCGCGCCGCCGCCGACTGGGCACACGCCCAAGGGCTGTGGATCGAGGCCGAGTTGGGCCGGGTCGGCGGCAAGGACGGACAGGCCCCGTCGGACGCCCACGCGCCCGGCGCCCGCACCGACCCCGACGAGGCCCGCGCCTTCGTCACCGCCTCCGGCGTGGACGCCCTCGCCGTGGCCATCGGCAGCTCGCACGCGATGACCACCCGCACCGCCGCCCTCGACCACGCCCTCCTCGCACGCCTGGCCGACGCCCTGGACGTACCGCTGGTGCTGCACGGCTCCTCCGGGGTCCCGGACGACGAACTCGCCGCGGCCGCCGCGGGCGGCATCGTCAAGGTCAACATCGGCACCGCCCTCAACATCGCCATGACCGGCGCGATCCGGGAGTTCCTCGCCGCCTACCCCGAGGCCGTCGACTCCCGCACGTACCTCGGTGTGGGGCGGGAGGCGATGGCACGGACGGTCGCCGGCCTCATCGGTGTGCTGAGGGGTGCCCGACCACCGGCCGGTGTGCATACTTAGGTATGCCTAAGTCGAAGCGGGTCCCCGAACTGGGCGAGGTCCAGGAGACGTTGCTCATCCCTCTGTACGCGCGGGCGGTCGAGACCCGCAAACGGCACGGCATCCTCCAGGACCCCCGGGCCGTGGAGATGGTCGAGTCGATCGACTACGACTTCTCGCGCTTCGACGGCGCCAGGAGCCTCATGGGCGCCAACCTGCGCACCCTCCAGTTCGACCGCTGGGTCCGCGACTTCCTTCGCCGGCACCCGTCCGGGACCGTCGTGGAGATCGGCACCGGCCTCAACACCCGGTTCGAACGCGTCGACAACGGCACGGTCCACTGGTTCGACCTCGACCTGCCCGACGTCATGGCCCTCAGGCGCCGGTTCTTCGACGACACCGACCGCCGCCGCACCCTCGCCGCCTCCGTCACCGACCCCGCCTGGACCGAGACCGTACGGGCCAGTCCGGGGCCGTACCTCCTGGTCGCCGAGGCCGTCCTGATCTACCTCGACGAGCGGCAGGTCCGCTCGGTGCTCGACCTCGTCGCCGAGCGGCTGCCCGGCGCCCACCTCGCCCTGGAGACCGCGAACGGCCGTGCCCTGGCCCGGCAGGACAGTCACGACGTCCTCGGCGCGATGGCCGCCCGCATGCACTGGCGCTGCGACGACCCGCGGCAGCTGGAGACCTGGCGCCCGGAGCTGCGCCTGACCGACTCCCGCACCTTCGCCG
This sequence comes from Streptomyces lincolnensis, assembly GCF_021173675.1. Classification (GTDB taxonomy): domain Bacteria; phylum Actinomycetota; class Actinomycetes; order Streptomycetales; family Streptomycetaceae; genus Streptomyces; species Streptomyces lincolnensis_B. The sequence continues at coordinate 316,907 of NZ_JAIHON010000007.1, forward strand.
ACCTGCCCGCCGCCGAACGCCGCGCACTGCCGCTGTCCCTGCGGCTGCTGCTGAACGTCATGGCGGTGATCCGGCGCCGCGACCTGGAGTCGTACCGACTGAACCTGTTCCGGTTCGGGGAAACCGGCACGGCGTGAGGGGAAACCGGCACGGCGTGAGACGGGCCACCGACGCCCCGCCCGGGTAACCTCCCCGCCATGCACGAGACGGAGCTGCACCTCGGCCAGCCGCCCGTCGTGGTCAACGCCGGCGTCGGCGTGCACGGCGTCGCGAGCCGCACCGACGTGTTCCGGCTGCCCGAACTGTGGCAGCTGCACCTGTACGAGTACGAGGCCGACCTCGTCGTCGACGGCACCGCGCACGCCATCCGCCCCGGCCGGGTCAGCCTGGTCCCGCCGGGCGCCATGGTCCGCTACCGCTACCGGGGCCGCTCCGAACACCTCTACGCCCACCTGAGCATCCCGGCCACCGGCCCCGCCCGCACCCTGCCCCTGGTCCAGGACGCCGGACCCGAACTGCCCCTCCTCAGCGCCCTGTTGCGGCAGGCGGTCGCCGCCGTGCCCAGGGAACCCGAGCGCACCCGCGCCGAGATCTGGGCCGCGCTGTGGCGCATCGCCGAACTGGCCCCCGCCGCCGGAGACCCGGGGCCGCACCCCGCGGTGAGCGCCGCCATCGCCTACATCGAGGCCCACCTGGAGGGCCGGCTGACCGTGCCGGAGATCGCACGGGCCGCGGGCGTCTCGCACAACCACCTCACCCGGCTGCTGCGCGAGAGCACCGGCACCACGGTCGTCGGCTACGTCCGCCGCCGAAGACTCGATCGCGCCCACCACCTGCTGCGCGCCTCGACGCTGTCCATCCCGGCCGTCGCCGCCTCCGTCGGCATCCCCGACCTCCAGGCCTTCAACAAGGCGTGCCGACGCGAGCTCGGCGCCTCACCCAGGGCGCTGCGCGGCTCGCCCACCGCGTGACGCCCACCGAGTGACGTCCCACCGCGTGACGTCCCACCGCGTGACGTCCTACCGCTTGACGGCCTTGAGCACCACGAACTTCGGGTCGCTCGCCATCAGCCTGCTGTTGCCGAACAGCCGCTTCAGCTTCAGGTGATACCCGAGATGCCGGTTGCCGATCACCCACAGCTCCCCGCCGGGCCGCAGCGCGCGCTTGGCGTCGGTGAACATCCGCCACGCCGTCGCGTCCGTCGTCGCCTGGTGGGAGTGGAACGGCGGATTGTTCAGCACCAGGTCGACACTGCCGGCCGGGACGCCCGCCAGCCCGTCCCCGACCCGGAACTCCGCGTGCCCCGGCACGCCGTTCGCCCGGTACGTCGCCTCCGCCGAGGCCACCGCCGGGAACGACTCGTCCACGAACAGCACCTCGGCCTCGGGATCGGCCAGCGCGACGGCCGTGCCGACGACTCCGTTGCCGCACCCGAGGTCCACCACCCGGGCGCCCTTCGTCTCCGGCAGGTGCTGGAGGAGGAACCGGGTGCCCACGTCCAGCCGGTCGGCGCAGAAGACCCCCGCGTGATTGACGACCGTACGCCCCGACACCACTCCGATGCCGTCGGGCAGCGTGTAGCTGTACGGCCAGGGGCTGCCGGCCGGCTTCGCCGACGGCGCGGGAGTGGTGAGGATCAGCCGGGCCTTCTTCTCGGCGAGCGAGGTCCGCGTCGGCCCCAGGATCCGCTCGAACAGCTTCAGCGTCGAGGTGTGGATCTCCTTCACCATCCCGGTGCCGACGACGACCGTGCCCGCGTGCACCGAGGGCGCCAACCGCAGCAGCTGGTCCTCCAGCAGCGCCAGGCTCTTCGGTACCCGCACCAGCAGCACGTCGATCCGGGCGGGCGGGGTGTCCCGCGTGGTCAGCAGCTCGACCGCGCCCGGCTCCACTGCGCTCCGGGCGAGGTTGGCCCGCGTCGCCTCCTGGGTGAGGTACGAGTCGGTGATCTGCGTCGGCCGGTGCGCCGCGAGCGCCGTGACCAGCGCGCCCCAGCGGTCACCGACCACCACGACCGTGCCGGACAGCTCCACCCCCTCCTCGGCGAGGTGCCGCAGCAGGTACTCGTCGGAGGCGTCCCAGGCACGCAGCCTGTCGCGCGGATCCTCCGGAAATCGGGCTAGCGCGAGCTCGCCCCAGGGGGTCTTCATACGGTCGTCCATCGTGCGCCCAGGCTAGCCGAGCCGCAGCTCACCGTTCCTGATCAGTGAGCAGGAGTGAGTCTTGGACCCATACCTGGTCACTGCGGACACCCCGAACGGTTTTGGATGTCCTGGTCACCCGCGTACGCGCCGCGTCCGGCGGCACGGATCGTGTCCGTGGTCCGGGGATGCGGGGGCGGGGCCCCTCACGCCCAGGGGCACGCCGGTCGGCCTGGACGGTCCGATGCCCGTGCACATCGCTCCGGTGTGCACGGGGCGGTGCCGTCCGTCGCCGGATCGGATGCCCTTGGGCGCGTCGCCCGATCGCGATGCTCGCCGCATCGTGCCGGGTGGTCCTACGGATGGGGCCGGTCATCGGCTTCTGCCAGTGCTGGGCGCCCCACTTGCTGGTGTAGGCCGGGTCCACGGCGATGACCGCGATACCGGTGGCGTCGGCCATGGAGGTTAGTCGGGCGCGGAGCCCGCTGGTGGGCATGCCGGAGATGAGCTGCCTGAAGCGGCGCTTGCGTCCGTGCTTCTCTCTGGTTTTCTCGGTCTGGAAGTCGAGGTCTTCAACCGCGATGGCCTTGACGCCGCAGCTCTTGGCCCAGTTCAGCAGCCGTGTGAGGGCGTGCCGTACCTGGGCGTCGCGGTGCTGGGCGGTGCCGGACAGGTCGTAGCAGAACCGGCGCGGCCGACCGATCGGGTTGCCGTGCGTGTCCAGGCGCCATGCGGCGAGGTGGTCGGCGTTGGTGTCCACGCCGATCACGCCATCGGCCAGGGCAGCATCGAGCGGGATGGTCTGGGTGGGCGGGATCTGCCAGGAGGCGTCGATGTACCAGCGCCCGCGCCCGGTGTCGTAGTGGAGGCGGTAGGCCACGGCCCGGTTGGCCTCCACGCGGTCGGCCCATTCCTGTTCCCGGTGTGGGAACCGTACCTTCGCAGCGAGTACGTAGCGGCCGTGTTTGGCGTTGGACAGGTCGGCGAGTGGGGCGGGGAGCTTGATCGACACTTCGCCCTCGGGCGTGATGCGGATCGTCTCGTTGCCGAACCTTTTCCCCGACTCGCCGTCCGCCTTGAGGAACCAGCGTGAGGCTTCCCAGCGTTCGTGCCACTCGTCCTCGGTGCATTGCGCTTGCTTGAGGTTGTGGCGGGTGCCCAGTAGACGTTTACCGCCGCGTACCACATGCACACGTCCGGCTGCTGTGTCGGCTTGAACGCGGTCGAGCCGGTCCTCCAGCACATGCAGCCGTCGCGTCTTGTTAAACCACTCGTGCGCGGAGCGGTATCCGCCGGGGGCGCGTTTGCTTGCCTTCTCCCCGACCGGCAACGACAGCCGGTGCCGGATCGTCGTGATACCGGCTTCGAGGGACTGCACATGTGCGGCCTGGCCACGCCGGGCGAGCGCCCACTGGTCATGCGTAGCCTTCGTGATCGAACCGGCCCACCTGGACGACGACTCGGCCGTCAGGTCCCGCTTACGGGCCGCCCATGACTGGGTGGAGTGCTCCAGGCCGTCCATGCAACGCGCTTTGAGGTCCTTCGAGGCGAGCGAGCCCAGGTGCGCACCTACCAGGCGCAGAACCTTCTCATCCGCGGGCGTGAGGTCCCCCAGCCGGGTACGTACCGCAACGCCGGACGGGCCGAGAGCGACGAACGGCGCGGCAATCGGGCGGAGGTCAGCCATGTTCAGCGGCCTCCAGTGCCTTGCGGGCGCGGTTCTTCGCCGACCTGCGCCCGTACAGGCGGGCGCAGAACGAGGTCAGCACCTCCACCATGTCCCGCACCAGGTCGTCCTCGATCTCGCTGTCGTCCAGTACCAGCAGGCGACGGCCCGTCGCGGACAAGGCGGCCTCGACCAGCTCGACGTTCATCCGGCCCAGCCGGTCCTTGCGCTCCACCACCACGCAGGTCACGTTCGGGTCGGCCAGCAGACGCCGGGCCCTGGAACGGCAGCCGTTCATCCCGGACGCGGTCTCCGCCTCCACACGAACGACTCGGTGACCGGCCTTCGCCGCCCATGCCGACAGCCGAGCGACCTGGCGTTCCAGATCGGTCTTCTGATCATGCGAGGACACGCGGGCATACAGGCCCAGGCCTCCGACGGCTTCGGGCGTGGCGTTCGCGTCGACGTTCACCAGGATCGTGCGTGGCCCGACCCGCTGAGCCGGTACCGGCAACGTCCCCTCACGGAACCAGCGATACGCGGTCTGCGGATGCACACCCTGCGTCTTCGCCCATTCCGTCAGATTCACGCTCTGACAACGACACTCACTCCTACATGGTTACGCTCACTCACTCGGCTTCGAGGACCAGCGGGTGAAGGCCGCCGCCCGGGCCCGAGGCAGGATGGACACCATGGACGCCGAGCTGTTCCCGAGGCCCCGCCGGCAGATCGCTCCCGGTGCGGTGCACGTCCCCGGCTGGCTGGACACCGACCGCCAGCGCGAGCTGCTGGCCGCCTGCCGCGACTGGGCCCGCCCGCCGGCCGGCCTGCGCACCGTCCGCACACCCGGCGGCGGCACCATGACCGCCCGCCAGGTGTGCCTCGGTTGGCACTGGTATCCGTACGGCTACGCCCGCACGGTCGTCGACGGCGACGGCACCCCGGTGAAACCGTTCCCCGACCGACTGGGGGAGCTGGGCCGGCAGGCCGTGCACGACGCCCTGGGCGAGGAGACGGCCGGGTACGACATCGCGCTGATCAACTTCTACGACGCCGACGCCCGCATGGGCATGCACCGTGACAGCGACGAGAAGTCCGACGCCCCGGTGGTCTCCCTGAGCCTCGGCGACACCTGCGTCTTCCGCTTCGGCAACACCGAGACCCGCACCCGGCCGTACACGGACGTCGAACTGCGCAGCGGCGACCTGTTCGTCTTCGGCGGCCCCTCCCGGCTCTCCTACCACGGCGTACCCCGGGTGCACGCCGGTACCGCGCCACCGGAGTTGGGACTGACCGGGCGGCTGAACATCACGCTGCGGGTCAGTGGCCTGTAGGCGGCCGTACGTGCGGATCATGGGAGACTCGCCCTCATGAGCGGGAAGGCGGACCCCCGGACGGCGGGGGAAGGGACCACCTCCAGGACGCGGTTGGACCGGGGACGCGGTGCGCTCGGGCCCGCGCTGGAGCTCGTGCACACCGGACGCGCGCCGACCCGCGCGGTGCTCACCGCCGAACTCGGGGTGACCCGGGCCACGGCCGGTGCGGTCGCCGCCGAGCTGGAGGCGCTCGGGCTGATCCGGGTGGACGCCAGGCCCGGTGCGGCGGCCGGCTCCCAGGGACGCCCCTCGCACCGGCTCGCCGTCGCCGAGGACGGTCCGGTGGTGCTGGCCGCGCAGGTGCACGCCGACGGCTTCCGGGCGGCCCTCGTCGGCCTGGGCGGCCGTATCGTCGCCACCGCGCCCGGCTGCGAGACCGTCGACGCCGACCCGGCCAAGGTGCTCATGTCCGTCGTCGAGGCCGGTGCCGAACTGCTGCGCACCACCGGACGCCGCTGCGTCGGCGCCGGGCTCGCCGTGCCGTCCGCGGTCGCCGAACCGGACGGACTCGCCCTGAACCCGCTGCACCTGGCCTGGCCCGTCGGCGCGCCGGTCCGCCGCCTCTTCGAGGAGTGCGTGCGGACGGCCGGCATCACCGGTCCGGCCTTCGCGGGCAACGACGTCAACCTCGCCGCCCTCGCCGAGCACCGGCACGGCGCCGGGCGGGGAGCCCGGGACCTGCTGTGCGTCGCCACCGGACACCGGGGCGTCGGCGGCGCGCTGGTCCTGGACGGCCGCCTGCACACCGGGAGTTCGGGCCTGGCCCTGGAGGTCGGCCACCTCACCGTCAACCCCGAGGGCCGCCCCTGCCACTGCGGCAGCCGCGGCTGCCTCGACGTCGAGGCCGACCCGCTGGCCTTCCTCACCGCCGCCGGACGCGACCCGGGCCCCGAGGTCAGCCTCCTCCACCAGTCCAACGACCTGGTCCGCAACCACTACGACGACCCGGCGATCCGCACCGCCGCCGAGGCCCTCATCGACCGGCTCGGCCTGGGCCTCGCGGGCCTGGTCAACATCCTCAACCCGGACCGCATCATCCTCGGCGGCCTCCACCGCTTCCTCCTCGAAGCCGACCCGGAACGGCTGCGCGCCGTCGTCGCCGAGCGCAGCCTGTGGGGTCAGAGCGGCGGCGTCCCCATCCTGGCGTGCACCCTCGACCACAACAGCCTCGTCGGCGCGGCCGAGCTGGCGTGGCAGCCGGTCCTGGACGACCCGCTGGGCGCGCTGACCTGACGCGGGGTGTGAGGCCGGTGGGGTGGCGGAAGCAGCGGCCGAATCCGGCGGCTCCGGGGAGTGTCGCCTGCCGACCATCACATGTCCGCAGTGCACCACTCTGTGTGCCGGTCGCGACGAGAGGATGGTGGCGCCCCCCTGTGATCGGCGGCTCCGGACTCAGCAGCAGTCCGGAGCCGTACCCAGACACAGTCCGGAGCCGTACTCAGCAGCAGTCGCCCGTACTCAGAGCAAGGACAGAGAACGCCCATGCACACCATGTCGACCGAGGAATGGCACGCCTTCGTCACCCGCGGCGCGCCCACCGGCCGGTTCGCCACCGTCGGGGCCGACGGCACCCCGAACATCGCCCCCGTCTGGTACGTCTTCGACGGCCGGGACTTCCTGTTCACCACGGGCGGCGCCACGGCCAAGGCCCGCAACCTGCGCCGCAACCCCCGCGCCTCCCTGTGCGTCGCCGACGACGCCCCGCCCTTCGCCTACGTCGAGGTGCGCGGGGACGTGACGCTCAGCGAGGATATGGACGAACTCCTCGACGTCGCGACCCGGGCCGGCGCCCGGTACATGGGCCCGGAGCAGGCCGAGGACTTCGGCAGGCGCAACGCCGTCCCCGGCGAGGTCGTCGTCCGCCTGCACCCCGACAAGGTGATCGCGTACGGCGGCATCACCGACTGACGCACACCCGCCCACGCGCAGACACGGACCCCTCCATGAGGCACGAAGAACAGACACCGTCCCTGTTCGAGGACGACACGCAGCGTCCGCTGGCCGACCGGATGCGTCCGCGCACCCTGGAGGAGGTCGTCGGGCAGGAACACCTGCTCGCGCCCGACGCTCCCCTGGGACGCATGGTGGAGCAGGGGCGGCTGGTGTCGGCGGTCCTGTGGGGGCCGCCAGGATGCGGGAAGACCACCATCGCCCGGCTCCTGGCACAGCGGACCGACCTGGTCTTCGAACCGCTGTCGGCCACCTTCTCCGGCGTCGCCGACCTCAGGAAGGTCTTCGAGGCGGCCCGTCGCAGGCGCGAGCTGGGCCGGGGCACCCTGCTGTTCGTCGACGAGATCCACCGGTTCAACCGGGCGCAGCAGGACAGCTTCCTGCCGTACGTGGAGGACGGCACGGTCGTCCTGGTCGGGGCCACCACCGAGAACCCCAGCTTCGAACTGAACGGCGCCCTGCTCTCCCGCTGCCGCGTCTTCGTCCTCCAACGCCTCGACACCGCCGCCCTGGACACCCTGATCGCCCGCGCCGAGCAGCTCACCGGGCGCGAGCTGCCGCTGGACGACGAGGCCCGCCGGTCCCTGCTCGCCATGGCGGACGGCGACGGCCGGTTCCTGCTCAACATGGTCGAGCAGCTCCAGTCGCTGCCCGCCGGCACACCGCCGCTGGACACCGCCGCGCTCACCGAGCAGATCCAGCGGCGTGCCCCGCTGTACGACAAGGCCCAGGAGAGCCACTACAACCTGATCTCGGCGCTGCACAAGTCGATGCGCGGCTCCGACCCCGACGCGGCCCTGTACTGGCTCGCCCGCATGCTCGACGGCGGCGAGGACCCCCTCTACATCGCCCGCCGCCTCGTACGCTTCGCGAACGAGGACATCGGCACGGCCGACCCCCAGGCGGTGCAGCAGGCCCTGGCCGCCTGGGACGTGTACGAACGCCTCGGCTCGCCCGAGGGGGAACTGGCGATCGCCCAGGCCGTCACCTACCTGGCGACCGCCCCCAAGTCCATCGCGGTCTACCGGGCGTTCGGCGCCGCACAGCAGCGCGCACGCCGAACCGGCTCGCTGATGCCACCGGCGCACATCCTCAACGCCCCCACCCGGCTCATGAAGGACATCGGCTACGGCGAGGGCTACCAGTACGACCCCGACGTACCGGAAGGGTTCTCCGGCGCCGACTACTTCCCCGACGACATGGACCGCGAGACCTACTACCACCCCACCGGGAGCGGCTACGAGGAGCAGATCCGCCGACGCCTGGATCGGTGGTCGGCGCTGCGCGGCGAACGTCGGGACAACGAGGACTGACGAAACCCGTCAGACCCGTCCAGGCGCCCCGGGTAGGCTCGGAGCATGCGGATCTCCGTCTCCTCCGACATGGACGAGCCCGTGGCGCGCAGCCTCCTGGCGGAACTGCGCACTCGCGGCCACGAGGTGAGTACGCACGGCGCGCTGGCCCCCGGCGACGACCCCCGGTGGGCCGTGTGCTCGGAGGCCGCGGCCCGCGAGGTCGCCGCCGGCACGGCCGACCAGGCCGTCGTGTGCTGCTGGACCGGCACCGGCGCCTCGATCGCCGCGAACAAGGTCCCCGGCGTCCGCGCCGCCCTGTGCACGGACGCGTACACCGCGAACGGCGCCCGCCGTTGGAACGACGCCAACGTCCTCGCCCTCAGCCTGCGCCTGACCTCCGAACCCCTGCTCAAGGAAATCCTCGACGCCTGGTTCACCGCCGAGGCCGGCGGCGACGCCGAGGACCGGGAGAACGTGGCCCACGTGGGGCGGCTGGACTCCGCCAGGACGGAGCCCTGAGTCCGGCCCGATCAGGAAGGTGAGTATGACCACGACATCCCACCCCCGACCGCAGACCCCCGCCGGCAAGGTGCTCTGGCACTTCACGATGTCGCTCGACGGCTTCATCGCGGGCCCGAACCACTCCTTCGACTGGCTGTCCGGGGTCACCGGGCGGCCGGGCCTGGAGGAGGAATACGGTGCGACCTGCGGCGCCGTGATCGGCGGCCGGGACAGCTATGACGTGCTGCCCGACGCCCGCCCCTACAGCGACTCCTGGAAGGGCCGCGTCTTCATCCTCACCCACCACCCCGAGGACGCGGCGCCGGCGGCCGACGTCACCTTCTTGTCCTGCGACGTCGCCGAGGCCGTACGGATCGCGCTGGACGCCGCGGACGGCAAGAACGTCGAGGTGCAGTCGGCCAAGATCGGGGCACAGCTGCTCGAACGCGGCCTGATCGACGAGATCGACCTGCACATCGCGCCGGTCCTGCTCGGCGACGGAATCCGCCTGTTCGACAACCCCGGCGGCGCGCCGGTGCGCCTCACACGCGAACACGACGGCGACCCGAACGCGGTGCTCACCGTGCGCTTCCACCCCGTGCGCTGAGCGTGCCGGCCCACAGGGTCGACTACTGCTCCCGCGGCTGTCAGTGGTCACCGTTAGCCTGCGCGCATGATCGAGACGACTGACGGCGACCGCCGATTCCCGCCCGCGCTGGCCGACGTGGCCCGGGTGAAATTCGACTACGACGACGGCGAGGGCGTCGACTTCGAACCGTACGACGCGTTCGACTCCGCCGAGGAGACCACCGACTGGCTGCGGCACTGGACCGGCAACCACGATCTCGACGGCGACGCCTACCGGGTCTTCGGCCAGGACGGCACGGGCGGTCTCGCCGCGCTGTGGTGCGTGCGAACCGGGCTGCCCCTCGTGGAGCAACCCGTGGTGTTCCTGGGCTCGGAGGGGGAGCGGGGCGTGGTGGCCGCCAGCCTGTCCGACTTCCTGTGGCTGCTGGCCGACGGCCTGGGGCCCGCGGAAGTCGTCGAGGTCGAGCGGCACGAGGGATACGAGGGCCGTCCGAACGCGGCACTCACCGAACTCGCCGAGCGATACGCGACCACCGCGCGCCGCCCCGCCCGGTACATCGTCGCCACCGCCCAGGCCGAGTTCCCGGCCTTCTCCGACGACATCGACGCGCTCTGCCGATGAGCAGGGCGGCTCATGGGGCGCGGCGAGGCCTCGGGAGCAGTTCGCCACCGCAGTTGGGGCAGACGCCGTGCATGGCCTCGGTGCACGGCACGCAGAAGGTGCACTCGTAGGAGCAGATACGCGCGGGGGCGTCGGGCGGCAACGCCGCGGTCTCGCAGCGTTCGCATCGGTCGCGCATCTCAAGTGCCATGTCTGAGGCCTTTCCCACGGAGGACGCCTGCCCGGTCACCTCCCATCCTTCCGCTGTACGCCATTGCCGATCAGTGCTTGCCGGGTCAGGGATCAACAGGATCGGGTCTCGGCGGAGAGGGGTGGGAGCGGCGGCGAGGTCACGCCCGACGAGAGCGAGGCACGGCGACGACGCCCGCCGCTCAGAACCAGTCCACGGCGAACGCCCGGCCGGGGTTGTCGGTGAGGATGCGCCGCACCAACTCCTCCCCCAGTTCCAGCGCGAGCCGCGGCGCCACCCGGCGCAGCAGGTAGGGCATCCCCGGGCCGCCGTCGACCGAACGGGCCGCCGCGGTCGTGGTGTCGCCGCCCAGGAGGAGCCGGTCGCCGTGGCCCGCCTCGGCGAGGGCCCGCACGGCGTCCGGCATGCGCCAGTCCGTGGCGTGGTGGGCCCGAGAGGGCCCGTCGAAGGCGAGGTAGCAGCCGCTCCGCGCGGCCTGGCGGTGCGCCGCGAAGTCGGGGGAGCGGTTGAGATGCCCCAGGATCACCCGCTCGGGCGGCACCCCCAACTCGCCGCACAACAGGTCCAGTACGTCCAGCGCACCGGTCCCCAGCTCCAGATGGACGGCGATCGGCGCCCCCGTCGCCCGGTGGGCCTCGGCCGCCGCCGTCATCGTCCAGCGGGCGTGCGCGTCGAGCGCGTGGAAACCGCCCGCGACCTTGATCAGCCCCGCCCGGACCCCCGACGCGCCGATGCCCCCGGTCAGTTCGGCGACGAAGACCTCCGCGAGCCTGCCGCGCAGCCCCTTGAGCGTCCCCTCGTCGTAGTGGCCGGCCTGGTGCAGTCCGGTCGCGGCGACGACATGCACCCCGGTCTCCCGGGACAGCGGCGGCAGATCGGCGGCCCGCCGCCCCAGCCCGTACGGCGTCCACTGCACGACGCCGGCACCGCCCTCTGCCCGGAACGCGGCCAGTTCGGCCCGTGCCGCGGACACGCTCCGCAGCTCCTCCCCGGGCAGCCGGGGGCTGCCGAGGAACAGGTGGTCGTGGGCGTCGCACACCCCGAGCCGCTCGGCGGGGACGTCCCCGAGCACCGTGCGCACCGTGCTCACCACTGGCGCCCTCGCGTCAGCCGCTCGCGGCCCGGCGCCGACACATGCAGCACCTCGAACACCTCACCCTCGGCCTTCGGCGTCCGGTGCGCCCAGAGCGAGAAGTGCACGAGCTCCCAGCGGGCGGTATCCACGGCGGCGGCCGCGCACACCGCCCCCTCCTCCCCGGCCAGCCGCTCCGCCTCACCCACCGCCTCCGCCATGAACCCGGCCAACTCCACTCCCTCCGGCACGGGTCGACGCCTGCGCACCGCCACCCGCGCCGGAGCACCGACGGCGCCGCCCTCCTCGTAGGCGACCCCCGTCCACTGCCGCACCGACGGCCGCCCGAAGTCCTCGCTGAGCCCCTGGAAGGCTCCTCCCCAGAGGAAGGAGTTCATGCCCTCCACGGTGTTCCAGAGATAGAACGGCGCGTACTGGTTCACCGGCGAGCCGTCCACCCCCCGCTCCCGCATCAGGTACGTCTTGAATCCGAGCCCTTCCCAGTCGTCGAGCAGATGCCCGACCCGGGCCACGCGGCTGCGGATGACGCCCATGTCGTAGTCGGCGGGCAAGGTGAGTTCGTACTGCATGGCGTGCATCGAGTCCTCAACTCCAAGGGTCCTACGGGCTCTGCGGGGCGAGCAGGGACAGCAGGCCCCTGACGCCCGTGTCGAAGGCGGCGGGAGAGCCGGACGCGCGGGCGAGGACGTAGCCGCCCTGGACGGTCGCGATGACGGTCGCCGCGATCTCCTCGCCGTCCAGGGAGGCGGCGAACTGGCCCTGCTCCTTGCCCTCTTCGACGATTCCGGCGATGCGTTCGCGGATCGAGTCGAGTGTCTCGTCGACCGGTGCGCGCAGATCGTCGTCGGCGACGATGTCCGGGTCCATCGTGAGCCGCCCGATCGGGCAGCCGCGCAGCACGTCGCGTTCGCGCCGCAGATACGCCTCGATGCGCTCGTACGGCGTGCCCGGCCCGCCGAGTACTCCCTCGGCGGTAGCCCGCATCTCCTCGGCCGTGCGCCGGATGGCGGCCAGGGCGAGGTCGGGCTTGCCCTTGAAGTGGTGGTACATGCTGCCCTGCCCGGCGCCCGACCGCTCCAGGATGGCCTTGGGGCTGGTGCCCACATAGCCGCGCTCCCACAGCAGCTCGCGGGTGGACTCGATCAGTCGCTCCGAGGTGCTCATACCGGGACTGTACATACTAGTAGTTACAGAAGTCGAGCCCCGACGTACTCCCCAGGAGGTAGGCGCACTGCCGCTGACCGTACGACGACCCGGGCCCCTCCCCGGAGCCAGTCTCAAGTCATCACGACCACACCCACCGAGGAGATGACTCGAGATGCAGACACTCGCGCACTGGGACGGCGGCCCGGGACCGTGGATCCTCTTCCTCCCGCTGATCTGGGCGGCCGTCGTGCTCGGCGTCGTCACCGTCCTGCGCCGCACCGTGTGGCGCGGCCGCCGGGGCTCGTGGCGGACCGTCGCCGACGCGGGCCCGAGCGGTGACTCGCCGATCGCGATGCTCGGCCGCCGCTTCGCCTCCGGTGAGATCGACGAGGACGAGTACTGGCGCCGGCTGTCCGTCCTGGACGAGCAGTTCGGCCGTACGGGCAAGGGCGGTGCGGCATGACCGCCACGACCACCGTGCGGACGGCGGCCCGGGTCGTCGACGCCGTGAAGGTGTACGGCAGCGGCGACACCGGCGTGCGGGCCCTGGACGGGGTGAGCGTCGACTTCCCGGCCGGCCGCTTCACCGCGATCATGGGGCCCTCGGGCTCCGGCAAGTCCACCCTGATGCACTGCGCCGCGGGACTCGACACGCTCACCTCTGGTGCCGCGTACATCGGCGGCACCGACCTGGGCTCCCTCGACGACCGCCGCCTCACCCTCCTGCGGCGCGACCGCGTCGGCTTCGTGTTCCAGGCGTTCAACCTGGTGCCGACGCTGACCGTCGCGGAGAACATCACCCTTCCGCTCGACCTCGCGGGCGGCAGGGGCGACCGGGAGTGGGTCGACGCGCTCGTAGACGTCGTGGGGCTGCGCGACCGGCTGCACCACCGGCCCGCCGAACTCTCCGGCGGACAGCAGCAACGGGTCGCCGTGGCACGGGCGTTCGCGGGGCAGCCGGACGTCGTCTTCGCCGACGAGCCGACCGGCAACCTCGACTCCCGGTCCGGCGAGGAGGTCCTCGGCCTGCTGGGCCGCGCGGCGCGCCAGACGTCCCGCACGGTCGTCATGGTCACCCACGACCCGGTTGCCGCCGCCCACGCCGACGAGGTCGTCTTCCTCGCCGACGGGCGCCTGGTCGACCGTATGGAATCCCCGACCGCCGAGAGGGTCCTGGACCGTATGAAGGCCTTCGAGGTCACCACCCGGACGGAGGGGCCGTCATGAACGCCGCCGTACGCCTGAGCGTGTCCTCCCTGCGCGCCCACAAGCGGCGCTTCGCCGGCACGTTCCTCGCGGTCTTCCTAGGCGTGGCCTTCCTCGCCGGGACCCTCGTGATGGGCGACACGCTGCGCGCCGGCTTCGACACCATGTTCGGCAACGCGGCCAGCGGCACCGACGCCGTGGTCCGCAGCGCCGACGCCATCACCACCCCCGGCGAGAGCGAGGGCGTGCGGCAGCCGGTCCCGGTCGACCTGCTGAAGACCGTCGACAAGGTCGACGGTGTCGCGGCGGCGGCCCCCAACATCCAGGGCGCCGGTCAGCTCGTGGGCGCGAACGGCGAGCCGATCGGCGGCCAGGGCCCGCCGACCCTCGCCGGCAACTGGATCACCGACCCCGAACTCAACGCCTACCGCCTCGCCGACGGCCGCGCTCCCGCGAAGTCCGGCGAGGTGGTCATCGACCGCGGCACCGCCGAGCGCGGCGACCTGAAGCTCGGCGACACCACGACCCTGCGCACACCCGACCCGGTGAAGGTGACCGTCGTGGGCCTGGCGACCTTCGGCGGCGAGGACGGCATGGCGCAGGTGACCTTCACCGGCATGACCCGGGCCGATGCCGAGAAGTACCTCACGGCGCGGCCCGGCGAGGCGGCGAGCATCCAGGTGCGGGCCGGTCCCGGCGTGAGCCAGCAGGAACTGGTGGACCGGCTGACTCCCGTGCTGCCCAAGGGAGTCGAGGCCATCACCGGTCAGGAGTCGGCCGAGGAGAACACGGAGATGATCTCCAGTCAGTTCCTGTCCCTCTTCACCACGTTCCTGCTGGTGTTCTCGGGTGTCGCCCTGCTGGTCGCGACCTTCTCCATCCACAACACCTTCGCGATCGTCGTCGCCCAACGCACCCGGGAGAACGCCCTGTTGCGGGCCCTGGGGGCCTCGCGCCGCCAGGTCACCGTGACCACACTCGTCGAGGCGAGCGCCGTGGCCGTGATCGCGTCGGCGGCGGGCCTGGCGGGCGGCATCGGCGTCGCCGCCGGACTCCAGGCGCTGTTCCCGGCCATCGGATTCCCCTTCCCTGAGGGGGACTTGGTGATCAGCGCGCTGTCGATGGCCCTGCCGCTCGCGGTCGGCATCGTGGTCTGCCTGGGCTCCGCCCTGCTGCCCGCCGTCCGGGCCGGCCGCACCGCACCCCTGGCGGCCCTGCGCGAGACCGCCGTCGACACCTCCGGCGCCTCCCGCGTCCGCGCCGTCACCGGCCTGGGCCTGGCCGCCCTCGCGGTCGCCGTCGCGCTCACCGGCGTCCTGATGTCGCCGTCGCTCTGGCTCGCGGGATCCGGCGCCGTCCTGGCCCTGGCCGCGTTCGTGGTCCTGGGCCCGGTCGCGTCCACCTCGGCCGTGCGCGTCCTCGGCGGTCCCCTGGACAGGCTGCGCGGGGTCACCGGCGGCCTCGCCCGGCGCAACGCGCTGCGCAGCCCCCGGCGGACGGCCGCGACGGCCGGCGCACTGATGATCGGTGTGGCCGTGGTGTCCCTGTTCACGGTGTTCGGCGCCTCGCTGAAGGCCACCATGGACCAGACGGTCTCCCGCTCCTTCGCGGGCGACGTCGCCGTCAGCACCCCGTCCTTCGGTGCCGGCGGCAGTGGCCTGACCCCCCGGCTGGCGCCCGCGATCCAGCGGCTGCCCGAGGTGGACACCGCCGTAGGACTCGGCCGCGGCGTCGCCGAAGTCGACGGCGAGGGACGGGCGTTGACCGTCACCGACCCGCTCGCCCTGGAGCGCACCTTCGACCTCGGCAGGATCGACGGCTCCCTGCGCTCCCTCGGCACCGACGGCATCGCCATCACCCGCGGCGAGGCCGACAAGCAGGGCCTGGGCACCGGGGACAAGACCCGCCTCACCTTCACCGACGGGAAGACGGAGACCTTCACGGTCCGAGCGGTCTACGGCCGGTCCGAGCTCGCCGGTGACTACGTCATCACCCGCGCCGCCTGGGCCCCGCACCGCACCCAGGACTCCGACACCCTCGTCGCCGTCTCCTTCAAGGACGGCGTGAGCGCGGACACCGGCACGGCCGCGGTGGAGAAGGTCGCCGCACGGTACGGCGATCCCGAGGTGCAGACCCGCGACGAGTACGCCCAGTCCGCGGCCGGCGGCATCGACATGATGCTCACCCTCGTCTACGCCCTGCTCGCCCTGGCGGTGCTCATCGCACTCCTCGGCATCGCCAACACGCTGACCCTGGCGATCCACGAGCGCACCCGCGAACTGGGTCTGCTCAGGGCCGTCGGCCAGACCCGGGCCCAGCTGCGGGCCATGGTCCGCTGGGAGTCCGTCCTGGTCGCCGCCTTCGGCACGGTCGGCGGCCTCGCCCTCGGCGGCTTCCTGGGCTGGGTCCTGGTCAAGGCGTCCGACGGCGCGAGCGACAGCGCCTTCGCCTTCGCGATGCCCCCGCTCCAACTCGCGGTCGTGGCCCTGGTGGGCCTGGCCGCAGGAGCCCTCGCGGGCCTCCGCCCGGCTCGCAGGGCAGCCCGGCTGGACGTCCTGAGGGCCATCGCCACGGAGTAGGGGCCGGCGCCGTCAGAGGTTCGGGATTCCGACGGCCGCCTCGGCCGGTCACCGCCCGTTCAGCCTGCTACGGCTGAACGGGCGGGGGCGTGTTCCACCCTGCGGAGGCTGACCGCGTCGACCGTGCAGGCCGGCTTCTCCGCGACCGCCCGCCGCGGTGGCCGCGCGGACCCCGCGCGTACGGCCGGCGGGGTCGGCAGCGTGAACCACACGACCTTGCCGGACTCGCCGTCCGGGCGTACGCCCCAGCTCTCGCTGACCGCGGCGACCATGGCGAGCCCGCGCCCGCAGGTGGCGAGCGCGTCGGCGTCCTCGACACCCTCGTGGTGCGGGGCGCCGTCGGTGTCGGCCACGACCGGCATGCGCGGATCGTGGTCGCGCACCGAGACCGTGAGCCGGTCGAGCAGCAGCTCGATCTCCACGGTGCACGTCTTGTCGGGCTGGGCATGGCGGTGGACGTTCGCGAGCAGCTCGGTCACACCGAGCGCGGCCCGGTCTATGAGGGGATCCAGATGCCAGTAGCGCAACTGCGCTGAAAGGATTCTGCGGACCTGGCCGATCCGCGACGGCAGGGCTTGGAGCTCCACCGTGCAATGCCTGCTTGGGTGGCTGATCACGGCTGCGACTCCCCGACGTAGAGGTCCGGAAGAACACGGAGTTCGGATCGATCCAGCAGGGTGCCTCTGAAACGGCCGCCTGCTGTCGTGCCCGGCGGGCTGGTTCGCAGCGTTATCGCCGGTAAACCCAGAGTGACGTGAGACCAGAGTGGCGCAGGGGGTGCGGTCCCGCAACTCGCGGTGGTTCAGCCGTTACGGCCCGCGGCCCGTCGTACGGCCTCGATGAACCGGCGTGCCGCCGGTGGGCCGGGTTCCCCGGGAGCGGGGTCGTGATCGCCCAGGGTGAGCAGGTACCGCTTGCCGTTGAGGTCCGCCAGGGCCCGGTCGTCGGGCGCGAACCAGGGCTTGGAGGCGCGTACCGCCTGCACCGGCGCGCTGTCGATCTCACTGCCGTAACTGGTGAGCAACTCGAGCCTGCCGTCGGTGATCCGGACCTGCCCCGCCCGGGTGAGCGACCGCAGCCGCTTCCCGATCCGCACGCCGGTCGCCGTGAACTCCGGCTCCGCCATCCCGCCCCGCCCCCTTGTGCCTGTGGGTGCCGACCCGAGCCTGCGCGCAGGTCGTCGTTCCGTTCGTGTCGTGATCCAGTGTGCGCCCCCGTCCGGACCTTCGTCCCGACGGGCAGTCTGCCCGCCACCGGCGTCCGGCACCAGTGCGCACGACCGCCTCGACGCGGTCGCCCGGAGCACTCGCGCGAATGCGCCCCCACGGGTGTGCGGCAGCCGTCCACAGGCGTGCCTTTGAGATGCCCAAAGGCATGTTTATGCAGGTGAGAAGCGTGTGGGAGCTGTCTATGATCGAGGTGGCGGCCGCGCGACGCGCCCGTCGGCGCGCAGCCTAAGGAGCCCCGCCGTGAGTACCCTCCATCCGGCCAGGACCGGCGAAACCCTCGACGTCGACCACACCGATCCGGCGTACCGCGACTGGCTGAAAGAGGCCGTCCGCAAGGTGCAGGCCGACGCCAACCGCTCGGCCGACACCCATCTGCTGCGCTTTCCGCTGCCCGAGCGGTGGGGCATCGACCTGTACCTGAAGGACGAGTCGACCCACCCGACCGGCAGCCTCAAGCACCGGCTGGCCCGTTCCCTCTTCCTCTACGGCCTGTGCAATGGCTGGATCCGGCCGGACAGCCCGGTGATCGAGGCGTCCAGCGGCTCGACGGCCGTGTCCGAGGCGTACTTCGCGAAGCTGATCGGCGTGCCCTTCATCGCCGTCATGCCGCGCACGACGAGCGCCGAGAAGATCCGCCTGATCGAGTTCCACGGCGGGCGGTGCCACTTCGTGGACGACTCGCGCAGGATGTACGAGGAGTCCGCCCGCCTCGCGGTGGAGACCGGCGGCCACTACATGGACCAGTTCACGTACGCCGAACGGGCCACGGACTGGCGCGGGAACAACAACATCGCCGAGTCCATCTTCCGCCAGCTCGCCCTGGAGCGGTTCCCCGAGCCCGCGTGGATCGTCGCCACGGCCGGCACCGGCGGCACCTCGGCGACCCTCGCCCGCTACGTGCACTACATGCAGCACGACACCCGCATTTGTGTGGCCGATCCGGAGAACTCGTGTTTCTTCGAGGGCTGGACCACCGGCGATCCGGACGTCACGTGCGACTGCGGCTCCCGCATCGAGGGCATCGGCCGGCCGCGCATGGAACCGAGCTTCGTGCCCGGCGCGATCGACCGCATGATGAAGGTCCCGGACGCGGCCAGCGTCGCCGCCGTACGCGCCCTGGAGCGGGCCATCGGACGCAGGGCGGGCGGCTCGACGGGCACCGGCCTGTGGAGCGCGCTGAAGATCGTCGCCGAGATGGTGGCACAGGGCCGGCGGGGGAGCGTGGTGACGCTGCTGTGCGACCCCGGCGACCGCTACCTGGACAAGTACTACTCCGACGCGTGGCTCGCCGAACAGGGCCTGGACATCGCGCCGTACACGGCGGCGATCGCCTCGCTGCTGGAGACGGGCGTGTGGCCCGACTGAGGCCCTGCCGTGAGGAATGCGTGATTCCAGAGGTTTATGAGGCGATCCCGGGGACAGTCCACCGTCTGTCGTGGAGACATCTGTTCGAGCGCCTGATGCGGCGGTCGACCGACAGAGGGGGAACAACCCATGCATCACAGCGGCACAAGACGCTGGTCGCGCGCCGTTCTCGGCGCCCTGGCGAGCGTGGCCACCGCTCTCGGGCTCGTCACGGGCCTGGCCCAGCCCGCCGCGGCGGCCGACGGCACTCCGAGAGCCGTGACCAGCTACCGCTACACCAGCGAGGCGGGCGACTGGATCGGCCAGGGGACCAGCGCAAGCTACACCCCCTCGACGGCGGACATCACCGTCGACGGCTCGCTGGAAGCCGTGCGGTTCCGTGTCGAGAACGAGAGCGCCTGGTGGGACGTCCAACTCGCCGCCCCGTATGGCGAGAAGCTGCACCCCGGCGTCTACCGTGACGCCGAGCGGGCGGCCGCCGCGACCGGCCGTGCCCCCGGCCTCGACGCGGGCGGACAGTCCCGCGGCTGCAATGTGGTCCACGGTCAGTTCTCCGTCCACCAGATCGAGGCCGACGCGTCCGGAACCGTCACGCTGCTGGACGCGACCTACACCCAGCGCTGCGAGGAGCCGGACGCCCCCGCCCTCAAGGGCGTCATCAAGTACCGCGCCTATCCCCTGTCCTTCAGCTACGCCAGCGATCCGGGCGACTACCCGGGGCAGGGCCGCTCCGGCACCCACACCGGCGCCACCAGCATCTTCGAGCTGCGGGAGTGGGGCATCGGCGGCCTGTCCTACCACGTGTCGGGCAAGCGGGAGCGGTGGTCGGCGTTGCTCGTCCCGCCCACCGGCGAGACTTTCGAGGCCGGGCGCACCTACCAGGCCGAACGCGGCAACGGCCCCGGAATCGCCGGCCTCGACGTGTCCGGCTTCGGCGGCTGCAACCAGAGCAACGGAACCCTGACCATCACCAAGCTCGCGCTCGACGACGACGGCACGGTCACCGCATTCGCGGCCACGTTCGTCCAGCACTGCGAAGGGGCCGAGCCCGCGTTGCGCGGCACGATCCACTACTACGCCTGAACTCCCGGGTGAGCGGGCGGCCGTGTCGACCCGGTCGGTGGGCACACGCCGGGCCGTGAGAGTGGTGAGGAAGCGGTGGCCGCCCGGGACGGCGCGTGGACGGGTGGGTGATCCAAGAGAGACCCCTCAGGCGGCGGTCAACCGCCGGTCCAGGGAGGTCACCGCGTTCCGGAAGGCCCGCCCGAGGCCCGGACGGCCGAGCCGCAGGGCGAGCCGGAAGGGCGCCGTTCCGTCGGCGGCGAAGGTCCACCGCACGCGGGTGCCGGTACCGGCCGGGGTGAGCCGCCACTCCTCGACCAGTGCGCGGGCGCCGGGCGCGTTGGCGGAGTCGACCCGGTAGGCGTACACCTCGGGCCCCTTGGCGGCCAGGACCGTCTCCAGGAAGCGGGTGCCGCCCTTGAGACGGATCTCGCGCCGGGCACCCTCGTCGAGGGACCGGGCCGCCGTCACCGCCGCGAACCACTCGGTCCAGCCCGGCACGTCCTCGGCGAGCGCGGCGAAGACCGCCTCGGGTGGTGCGGAGATCTGCCGGGCGAAGACCAGGCGTACGGGCGCGGACTCGACGAACTCGACGCCCACCGGGCGCAGTTGGCGTGCCACGGACGAAAACCCCCTCCGTGAGGTGGATCGTTGACCGGGCGTCACCCTAACCGGCCCTCGGTCACATGTCGTCGTCCGCGCCCGGCTCGCCCGCCACGACCAGGCGCCGCAGGTGCTCCGACACCTCCGCGCGCGCTTCGCCGGACAGCCCGGAATCCGTCACCAGCGTGTCGACCTGCTCCAGTGCGGCGAACGAACTCAGGCCCACCGTCCCCCACTTGGTGTGGTCGGCGACCACCACGACCCGCCGCGCCGACTGCACCAGACGGCGGTTGGTCTCGGCCTCCGCGAGGTTCGGTGTGGACAGGCCGGCCTCGACCGATATGCCGTGCACGCCGAGGAAGAGCACGTCGAAGTGGAGCGCCGCGATCGCCTGGTCGGCCACCGGTCCCACCAGGGAGTCGGACGGGGTGCGCACACCACCGGTGAGGACCACCGTGGCCGCGCCCTGCCGGGGCCCCGAGGTGCGCTGCGCCGAGTGGAAGACGTCGGCCACCCGCACCGAGTTGGTGACGACGGTCAGATCCGGCACGTCCACCAGCCGGTGCGCCAGCGCGAAGGTCGTCGTACCGCCCGACAGCGCGATGGCGCTGCCCGGCGCGACCAGTTCGGCCGCGGCCCGCGCGATGTCCTCCTTGGCGGACAGCTCAAGACCCGATTTGGCCTCGAAGCCGGGCTCGTGCGTGCTCGCCTCCACCACCGGCACCGCTCCGCCGTGCACCTTCTCCAGCACGCCCTGCCGGGCGAGCGCGTCGAGGTCGCGCCGTACGGTCATGTCCGACACGCCGAGCTTGCGGGTCAGCTCGTTCACACGGACGCCGCCACGGCGCCGGACCTCGTCCAGGATCAGGGCGCGGCGCTGCTCCGCGAGGAGGTTCTGATTCTCACTCACGTACGCTCCGGTCCTTTCGCCTCAAGCCGTCCGACACGCCTCGCGCCTCCCTGGGCGCTTGCCTCCGCTCGCGCCTGGGGACCCCCGTCGACCAGGCCATTTTGCCTGTACCCGGTGCGCGGACGTCCCATCCTCGCACGCGGTGTCGCACGTCGCGTCACCGACCACCCCGACGCGCGCATGTCATCCCGGTGGACGCCGGGGCCCGTGTTGTCGCACGGATCGGGGAGATTCCGTGACGAGAGGTGCACACAGCGCGCCGAACGGCGATCCTTGTGCCCGCACGGACAGATGCCGACGGCACGTCACGGGGGAAGTGCGAACAGTGGAACGCGCGCAGGAACGCGCCGCGACCAACGGGGCCAAGAGCTCCGTTCCGCGGTCCGAGGAAGCCGGAACCGCCCTGGAACTCCTGGTCCACGGCGTGGGCGGAACGACACCCGAGCGCATGCTCGACGATCCGCGCACCGTGCGGATCACCGGCGACGACACGGCGGCCGTCTTCCGGCGCGCCGACGACGCCGACGCCGAGTCCAGGCCGGAGGAGTACCGGGGCACGGCGGTGCGCGAGGCCTATGTGTGGTGCAACCTCACCTCCGGCAACGGCAGCCGCGCGCTGTGGCTGTTGCTGCTGCCCTTCATGGTGGTCAACCTCGCGCACTGGATGCGCCCCACCACCAAGGGCCGCCGGAAGACCGTACGGCTGTACGGCCTGCTGGTGCGGCTGACCGGACTCACCCTGACGGTGCTGCTCGTGGCCGGCTGCTGCGAGGTGGCCCTCGATCTGGCCGCCTGGCAGTGCGCGGGCACCCGGCCCTGCGCCGAGCGGCACTCCTGGCTGGGCTTCCTGTCACCGGTGGTCTCGAACGACGGCTGGTGGAGTGCGCCCGGCCGCCGTCTCGCCCTCGCCGCGCTGGTCCCGGCCGCGCTCACCGGCCTGCTCTGGTATCTGTCGCAGCGCACCTGGAGCGCCTACGAGTCCCAGCAGCCGATGTCCCGCGCCACCGAGCCCGACGAGGAGAGCGGCCGCACCGCGCTGGGCAGGCCCGGCTTCTGGTACGGCCGCCGGCTGGTGGCCCGGCTGCGCGCCGCCCACACCGCCGCCGGTCTGCTGACCACCGCCGCCGCCGTCGGCACCTCGGCGGCACGCTTCGACCACCGCTCCGGCGGACCGGCCCTGCTCGACCTCCTGGGACGGCTGCTGGAGGCCTCCCTGGTCGCCGGCGCGGCCGCGGTCGTGTGGGTGGTCTGCCGCCGGGGCCGAAGCGAGCACCGCCTCGACCGCGAGCTCGACGCCCATCTCGTACGACGGCTGCCGCTGGCCGCCCTGGCCCTGCTCCTGCTCACCGCCGTGTACGCCGCCTGGGACCGCCCGGGCTGGGAATCGGCGGGCCGGCTGCCCGGTGACATGACCTTCGGGACCATCACCCTCCTCCAGGGCCTGCTGGTGATCGCGCTCGGCGCGGTCGCCCACGTGCTGCACCGCACCCACCCCGACCCGCGCGCGGCGATGCGCGGCCTGGCCGGGCCCGCCGTGGCGATGCTGGCCTGCGCCCTGGGCGGGGTGATGTCCGGCGGTGTCTCCCAGCGGGTCTCCGACTGGCTGGACGGCACCGGCACCGACATCCCCGGCCCGCCGGTCCTGCTGACCTGGCAGGCCTCCGTGATCCCGCCGCTGCTGCTGGTGCTGCTGGTGCTCTGTGCCTGGCTGGGCCGGCGCACCTGGCTCCTGCGCCGCGCGGAGATGGCCTCGGTGGACGGGGACTACCCGGACGGGGCGAAGGACGCCACCCGCACCCGGCTCATCGCCCGCGCCCGCGCGATGGCCACCCTCACCGACCGCGCCCCCCTGCTGATCGCGGTCGTCTCCACCGCCACCCTGCTGCTGGGCGCCGCGGCCCTGGTGGGCGCGATGACCACCGGACGGACACCCGGTCGTGCCGCCCACGGCACCTACGCCGTCGTCCAGGGCGCCGCGGACACCGCGCAGGCCCTGGGCTCCTGGCTGATCGGCTTCGGCTTCGTCCTCCTCGTCACCTGGGGCCGCCGCGCCTACACGGACCCCTCCGCCCGGCGCACCATCGGCATCCTGTGGGACGTCGGCACCTTCTGGCCCCGCGCCGCCCACCCCTTCGCGCCGCCCTGCTACGCCGAGCGCGCCGTCCCCGACCTGACCTGGCGGATGGCGACCTGGACCCGCGCCACCGGCGGACGGCTGGTGATCTCCGGCCACTCCCAGGGCAGCGTCCTGGCCGCCGCCGCGGCCTGGCAGCTGGAGCCGGCCGTCCGCAAACGCGTCGCCCTGCTGACCTACGGCTCCCCGCTGGAGCGCCTCTACGGCCGCTGGTTCCCGGCCCACTTCGGGCCGGGCGCGCTGAGCGCCCTGCACCACGACGTGGACTGCTGGCGCAATCTGCACCGGCCCACCGACCCCATCGGCGGCCCGGTCCGGCTGACCGGCGCGTGCGGCCCAGAGGTGGACCGCGACGCCCTGAAGGACCCCCTGGCCTACGGCCGCACCGAGGACCACCCGCTGCCCGCGCCGATCCTCGGCCACTCCGACTACCAGGAGGACCCCGCGTTCGCGCAGGAACGCCGACGCCTGCTGGACCGGCTCAGGCCCGAGGCGCCGGCCCCCGTGCCGCGGCCTCAGGGCGAGTCGGGCAGGTCCTCGGCGTAGAGCAGCGTCAGGTCGTCCGTGCTGGGGTCGGCGACCTGCGCGACCCGGCTGGCGTGCCGCTCGACCATGGCCTCGAAGGTCTGGCGGGCGGTACGGCCGTTGCCGAAGGCGGGACCCTTGGGGAGCTGCGTGAAGTACTTCAGCAGGGCCTCCGAGGCGCCCGGCGCCAGCCGGTACTCGTGCTCCTCGGCCTGCTGCTCCACGATCCTCAGCAGCTCCTCGGAGCCGTAGTCGCTGAAGGTGATGGTCCGTGAGAAACGGGAGGCGACACCCGGGTTGACCGAGAGGAACCGCTCCATCTCGGCCGTGTAGCCCGCGACGATCACCACGACCGCGTCCCGGTGGTCCTCCATCAGCTTCACCAGGGTGTCGATGGCCTCCTTGCCGAAGTCCCGGCCCGAGTCCTCCGGGGACAGCGCGTACGCCTCGTCGATGAACAGCACCCCGCCGCGCGCCTTGTCGAAGGCCTCCTGGGTGCGGATCGCCGTGGACCCGATGTGCTCGCCGACCAGGTCGACCCGGGACACCTCGACGAGATGACCCTTCTCCAGCACCCCGAGGGAGGCGAGGATCTCGCCGTAGAGACGGGCGACCGTGGTCTTGCCGGTGCCGGGGGAGCCCGTGAAGACCAGGTGCCGCTTGACCGAGGCGGCCTTCAGACCCGCCTGCTGGCGGCGCCGGCCCACCTCGATCATGTCGGTCAGGGCCCGCACCTCGCGCTTGACGCTGTCCAGCCCCACCAGGGCGTCCAGCTCACCGAGCACGTCCTTCGAGGTCCGCACGGGCTTCTCGGGCTCGGCGGGGGAAGCCGGCGGCTCGGGCTCGCTGGTGCGCTGACCGGGGATGGAGCCCAAAAGGCCGGGGGACGACGGCACCGTCTGCACGGCGGTCTCCGGGGCGGCGGGCGACCTCAGGCCCGCGCTCTCGTCGCTGGAGCAGTCCTCCACCACGGGGCCCCCGCCGGACGCGCCGTCCTCGGCGAACTCGTACCCGCCGCGCGCGCACCGCTCCGTCCGGCACTTGCGCAGCGTCGAACGGCAGCCGTCCAGGACATGGAAGCCGTAGCCGCCGCTGCCCGTCACCCGGCAGTTCAGGAAGCTGCCCCGGCCGCCCGCGGAGACGTAGAAGCCCGCTTCGGCGGGGGAGTCGACCGTGCAGCGCTCTATCGTCGGGTCGGCGCCCTTGGTGACGATCACACCGGTCTGGGTGGCGTCCAGGGTGCAGTTGTTCAGGGTTCCGCCGCTGCCGTGGTCACGGAACCAGGCGCCCGTCGCCGCGTCCCGGATACGGCAGTCGTCCAGCTGCGCGGTGGCGCCGTCGCTGACCGAGACGGCCGTGTTGCGGACCTGGGAGAGGTCGCTGTCGACGACGTCCGCGCGGGAGCCGCGGTCGAGCACGAACAGGGCGTCCGGCACGTCGTGCACCCGGCAGGAGTCCAGCACGGCGGTGGCGCCGTCGCTGACCCAGACGGCCGGGTAGTCGCCGGTGCTGTCGAAGATCTCGCACTGGTTGGCGTCCACCCGGGTGCCCGGGTCCCACACCGACAGGCCGTTGCGCCCGAACTGACGCACGGTCGTCCGGGTCAGCGTGAGGACGGAGCGGGACCGCAGGTCGACCGCGTTCTCCGGGATGTCGTGGATCCGGCAGTCCGCCAGGGTCAGCACCGCGTCCGTGTCGAGCGTGACACCGTCGGCGGTCGTGCGGTGCACATCGCAGTCGGTGAGGTGCGCGGTGGCCCGCCCGGTCACCTGGACGCCGCTGCCGCGGACCTCGTAGACCTCACAACCCACCGCCTCCAGCGCGGAGTTCTCGCCGGTCACCGACAGGCCCACGCCCGAGGTGTGGTGCACCCGGCAGCGCTCCAGGCGGGGATGCGCGCCGCCGCGGACCGCGACACCGGCCTGGCCGGCGGCGAGGACCTCGCACTCCTCGAACACCCCGCCCCCGCCGTCGAGTACGGCGATGCCGATGCCGGCCGGGTTGTCGACGGAGCAGCGCCGCACGGTGGGCCGCGCGCCGTCGCGCACCTCGATGCCGGCCGCGGACCGGGTGACGATCCGCAGGTCCGTCAGCTCCGGGGTGCCCTCCTCGACGAGCAGGGCGGGCGCCGCCGCGTCCTGCCCCTCGACGTGCAGGTCCTGCACCACGGCCGAGGCCCGCACGGTCAGCGGCACCCCGTCCAGGGGCGCGATCCGCACCGATCCGGGCGAGCCCTCGGGGCCGCGCAGGGTCACCGCCCGCTGGACGACGAGGTTCTCCCGGTAGGTGCCGGGGGCGACGGTGAGGACGTCGCCCTCGGCCGCGGCCTCCAGGGCGGCGGCGAGCGATGCGTACTCACCCGTGCGGCGCCGCCACCGCGATGTACCGGTGTGCGTCACCTGGACCGTGCCCTGTGCCATGGCGTTGATGTGCCCCCACCTCGTGATACGCGGGTCGATACCGAATGCGTTCGGCCGGTCCACCGTAGCGTGCGCGCAGGTGGTGGGTTGACCAGAGCCGGAAGGCCGTCAGCTGCCGGTGCCGGTCCTGCCCCAGTCCGGGCCCGCCCGGTCCCAGGCCCGGTCCCAACGGGCGTACCGGCGACGGACCATGCGCCACACCGCCAGGCGTCTGCAGCCCTCCACGACACCCGCCGTGAGCAGCGCCGCGCCGAAGCCGGCGAGGACGGCGTGGGTGGTCGCCGTGGCGGAGTCCAGTGGCCGGGCCACCAGTTGGCCGTGCGGGTCGGTCCAGAGCCTGAAGTGGTCGCCGGGGCGCGGATTCTGGAGAGCGGCCAGGACCGTGCCGTGGTGGGAGGTGCCGTCCGGCGCGGTCCAGTCGGCGACGACCCGGCTGCGCAGGTCCCGGCCGGAGGAGGTCTCGGGGTCGGCGTCCAGCGGCGAGCGGTCCAGCTTGCGGACCACGGTGGCCGTCACCTCGTGTCTGATCTCGCGCTGCTCGCGCACGGACCGCTGGAGCGCGTCCTGGGCGACGCCGCCGACGAGGGCGCCGGCCACCGGCCCGGCGACCAGGATCAACAGCAGCGCCGCCAGTGCCGTCCAGGCTTCGAGCAGATCGGTCCCACGGCGCAGCGGGTTGTGCCGCCAGCGCCAGAGTCCACTGATTGCCCGCACCGTCCCGCACCCCCTTCCCGCTCCGTGATAACCCCCGTCGCCGCCGTTCACGCGCCGACCCGGCCAAAGAGAGAGCGAAATCACCAGTGCCGGGACCGCGTATGAACGTCTCGTCCACAGGCCCAACGCCCGGGCCCCGGGGACGGGTTCCCTCGGGCTCAGCCGAGGACGGTGACCGGGTCGCCGACCCGGATCGTGCCGCGGGACTCGGGCACCAGGTTCTGGCCGAAGACGAGCTTCCCGCCGAGCCTGCGGTGCCGTCCGAGGGTGAACAGGGGTTCCTTGCCGCGTTCGGTGGTGTCCTGGTCGGTCGTCGTCACCACGCACCGGCCGCACGTCTTGGCGACCCGGAAGGAGACCTCGCCGATGGCGACACGCGTCCAGTCGTCCTCCGCCCAGGCGGTGGTGCCCGAGACCACGACGTTCGGCCGGAAGCGGTTCATGGGCAGGGGGCCCTCCTGCGCGTGAGTGCCCTGGGAGATCAGCGAGTTGAGGGCGTCGAGGGAGGCCGTGGTGGTGAGCAGCAGGGGGTAGCCGTCGGCGAAGGAGACCGTCTCACCGGGCCGTGCGTACTCCGGGTCGACCGGGCGGCGGGTGGCCGGGGCGTCCATGTACACCAGGCGCACGTCGGCGCCGAGATACGTGCTGCACCAGGCGTGCGCGGCCGCGTCGTCGGCGGGCACCGCCTCGACCTTGTCACGGAAGATCTCCACCGGGACCGCGACGGACCGCTCCGGGACGGACACGGTCAACGGCGCCATACCGGGCGCGGACAGCCGAACACCGCCGCCGGGCAGCAGCTCGGCGGCGGCCGTCGCGAGGCGCGGCTGCTGGCGTTGTGTGACGACCTTTCCCCCGTCGTCGATCAGCACCCAACGCCTGTCTCCGGCCAGCCCCCAGGGCTCCACGGCGGCCTCCCGGGGCGCCAGGCCCCGGAACGCCTTGACCGGATGAACGTGAATCGATCGCAGCAGCGCATTCCCCATGAGGCCATCGTGCCAGGTGGCACGGACAGCCCGGGGGCGGGCGTCAGTAGCCGCGGTACTGCTGCTGGTTGTTGTACTGGTCCTGATAGGGAGCCGGCGTCGGCCGGGGCGCGGCGGGGCGCATGGCCTCGTAGCCGGTGCCCATGCCCATACCGGGACCGGCCGGTCGCGGCTGCTGCGGCTGCTGACCCGGGTAACCGCGCGGTGCGGCGGCCTGCTGCGGGATGTACGCCGCGGGCGCCTGCTGCAGCGGTGCGGGCTGCTGCGCCTGCGGATAGCCGTAGGAGGGCTGGGACGGGCCCGCCGGAAGGGCGGGGAGTGCCGACGGCAGCGCGGGCAGATAGCTGCGCGGCGTGTCGTACTCGGCGGGGACCCGGATCGGAGCGATCTGCGGGGTCCCCCGCTCGGCCACGAGCCTGTCGTAGATCGGAGTGTCCGGGAAGGAGGCGGAGTAGTAGCCGCCGCCATAAGTGGAGCGGGGGGAGGTCATGGCACATAAGTTAAGCCCACGATGTGCTGGTTGGGGAGACCGATAAGAGGGTTGTTTTCCGTGTCGGCAGTGACGTGGGATCCCCAATGCGAGCGAACTCGGCAAAAAGGGGCGGCGCGGTGGCTTGACCGTGTGTAAAAGCCGAGTTCCTGGCGGGTTACCGGGGGTTGGCGGACCGTCTTCCTGTACGACGCATGGGAGTTCGCTGTGCCGGAGAATAGGTTGGCCGGGTAGACAAGCCGACGGGACGGCCGGGGCGAGACCTGGCGCGCGGACACGTGAGGGGGACAGGCATGTCGATGCCCAAGGGATCCAACGCTCCGGTACCCACGACGGCGCTGCGCGTCGAACTGGGCTGGCGTTCCGGACCGGGGGTGCCCGACGCGGACGCCTCGGCGTTGCTGCTGGTGGGCGGCAAGGTCCGTTCGGACCGGGACTTCGTCTTCTACAACCAGCCGGCGCACTCCTCCGGCGCGGTCCGGCACGAGGGCAAACGGCACGAGGGCGGCCGGGTGACCGACACCCTGCTCGTCGATCTCGCGCGCGTGGAACCCGCGGTCGAGACCGTGGTGCTGGCCGCCTCCTGCGACGGGGGCACGTTTGCGGCGGTGCCCGATCTTTACATCGAGGTGCGGGATGCCGGTCGGGGAACGGCCATCACCCGTTTCGAGAGCAACGGAGCAACCGTAGAAACCGCTTTCGTATTGGGTGAGTTCTATAGGCGGCAGGGCGCGTGGAAATTCCGCGCGGTGGGACAGGGCTACGGCAGCGGGCTCGAAGGGCTCGCCACCGACTTCGGTATTTCGGTCGACGAGCCACAGCAGACCGCCCCCGCACCCGCGGCCACTCCCGTCTCCCCGGCCACTCCCGTCTCCCCGGCCACTCCCGTCTCCCCGGCCACCGCTCCGCCGCCCCCGCCGCCGGCTCCCCCCGCCGCCGCTCCGGTCCGCCTCAGCAAGGTCACGCTCACCAAGGCGGCCCCCTCCGTCTCCCTGGCCAAGCAGGGCGGCACCTCGGGCGCGCTGCACGTGAACCTCAACTGGGAGGTGCACAACAAGCAGGTCTCGGGCTGGGGCGCCAGGCTCGGCCGGGCCATCGCCGCGCACGCCGGCCTCGACCTGGACCTGTGCGCCCTGTACGAACTGGCCGACGGCAGCAAGGGGGTCGTCCAGGCCCTCGGCAACGCCTTCGGCGACCTGCGCCGGCCGCCGTACATCCACCTCGACGGCGACGACCGCACGGGCGCCGTCAGCAGCGGCGAGAACCTCACCGTCAACCTCGACCACACACGGGACTTCCGGCGCATCCTCGTCTTCGTCACCATCTACGAAGGCGCCCGGTCCTTCGCCGACCTGCACGCCACGGTCACCCTCCGGCCGCAGCACGGCGCCGCGATCGACTTCTCCCTCGACGAGTGCACGGTCCCCTCGACGGTGTGCGCGCTCGCCCTGATCACCAACACCGGCGACGACCTCGTCGTCCAGCGCGAGGCCCGCTACCTGGTACCGGACCGCGGGGTGAGCCCGCAGCGCACGGTCGACCACGCCTACGGGTGGGGCATGAACTGGACCCCCGGCCGGAAGTGACCGCTACTCAGCCCTCGTCCCCGACGGCGTCCGGACGGCTGTAGGTGCGGCCCTTCCAGGCCGCGCCGCGCCCCCGGTAGTGCTGCACCGCGGAGTCGACCGTCATGAGGAGATAGAGGAACGCGGTGAACGGCAGCAGGGGAGCGAGCCACACCGGCTGCCGGTAGTAGCGGAGCATCGGCAGATACGTCCCGGCCATCACCAGCCACGCGAGCCCACCGGCGAGGGCGGCCGGCGCGCTGCCCGTCACCGGCCCCAGGACCACGGCCGCCGGCGGCACCAGATAGACCAGCACCAGCCCGGCCACCGTGCCGAGCAGCAGCAGCGGGTTGTGCCGCAGTTGCGCGTAGGCGCTGCGCGACACCATCCGCCACAGATCGTGCAGCCGCGGATATGGGCGCACGCTGTCCACGCGCTCCGCCAGCCCCAGCCAGATGTGCCCGCCGCCGCCCTTGACGGCGCGGGCGAGCGCCACGTCGTCGATGACGGCGTGCCGGATGGCGTCCGGGATCCGCGCCCGCTCGGCCGTGGAGGCCCGCAGCAGCACACAGCCCCCCGCCGCGGCCGCCGTCCGGCCCCCCTTCCTGCCGATCCGGCGGAACGGGTACAGCTGGGCGAAGAAGTAGACGAAGGCGGGCACCACGAGCCGCTCCCACAGGCTCTCCACCCGCAGCCGGGCCATCTGGGAGACGACGTCGAAGCCGCCGGTGTCGGCCGCCGCGACCAACCGCCGCAGGCTGTCCGGGGCGTGGGCGATGTCGGCGTCCGTCAGCAGCAGATACTCGGGCCCACGCGCGCGTGCCAGGCCGATGCCGTGACGCACCGCCCACAGCTTGCCGGTCCAGCCCGCGGGCGGCTCCCCCGGGGAGCCCACGGTCAACGGCAGCCCGCCGTGACGGTCCGCCAGCTCCCGCGCCAGTTCGCCGGTGCCGTCCGTACTGCCGTCGTCGACCAGGAAGACCTCCGCCGGACCCGGATAGTCCTGGGCGAGCAGCGACGGCAGGCTCGTCGGGAGCACCGCGGCCTCGTCACGGGCCGGTACGACGACGGCGACCGACGGCCACCGCCGAGGCTCCCTCCCGGGCGGCAGCCTGACGTCCGTACGCCAGAAGAAGCCCTGGCCGAGCAGTAGCCACAACCAGGCGACGAGTGATCCGAAGGCGGTCCACGCGAGGGCGCTCACGCGCGCAGTCTGCCCCACGCGAGCGGCCCGCAGCGGCACATCGTCTATCGTGGCCGGGTGAAGATCGCGCTCATGGACTCCGGAATCGGTCTGCTGGCGGCCACCGCCGCGGTACGGCGTCTACGACCGGACGCAGATCTCGTGCTCTCCCTCGACCCCGACGGCATGCCCTGGGGTCCGCGCACCCCCGAGGACCTCACCCGGCGTGCCGTGGCCGTCGCCGAGGCCGCCGCAGCGCATCGGCCCGCCGCCCTGATCGTCGGCTGCAACACCGCCACCGTGCACGCGTTGCCCGCACTGCGCGCCCGCCTCGAACCCGGCATCCCGGTCATCGGCACGGTCCCCGCGATCAAGCCGGCCGCGGCCGGCGGCGGCCCGTTCGCGATCTGGGCGACCCCCGCCACCACGGGCAGCCCCTACCAGCGCGATCTCATCGAGCGGTTCGCCGACGGCGTCACCGTCACCGAGGTGCCCTGCCACGGGCTCGCCCAGGCCGTCGAGCACGCGGACGAGGCGGCCATCGACGCCGCCGTCGCGGCGGCCGCGGCGCTCACCCCCGACGACGTGACGACCGTCGTCCTGGGCTGCACCCACTACGAACTGGTCTCCGAGCGCATCCGCGCCGCCGTGCAGCGCCCCGGCTCCCCGCCGCTCGTCCTGCACGGCTCCGCCGGAGCGGTCGCGGCCCAGTCCCTGCGCCGGATCGGCGAGCTGCCCGCCCCGCAGGCGAGCGCCGACGGGACCCTGACGGTGCTGCTGAGCGGTCGCGAGGGGACCGCCCTGCCCGAGGCCGCCCTGGCCTACGAGGAGGGGCGCCTCCTCAAGGAGATCAGTCCCGCCCGGTGACCGACGGCACACGCGCGCGTTCCCGCCCGCCTGAGCACGGTGGCAGCGGACGCCCGGCGTTCCCGGTGCCCCGCCCGGCGCAGTCACCCTCCGCAACGACCTACCCCCGCAGCGAAACCTGAGTAGTCTCGTAGGCATGAGGGACCACCCCCACGGCGACACCACGCCGCACCCCGAGGTCTGGCACGGCCGCGCCTCCAACCGGTTCCAGTGGCTGCTGGCACTGGGCGGAGCCGCCTTCCTGGCGCTCGGCATCGAGCTGGCCGTCGACTCGGCCTGGACGTCCGGCGTCGCACCGCTCGCGATGTCCGTCGTCGGCTGCATCGCCGCGGGTCTGCTGGTCCTCTTCGGCACGCTCGCCTTCGTGCACGTGGCGATGAAGGTCGACCGGGAGTGCCTGGAGGTGCGCTGCGGCCACATCGGCCTGCCGCGCCGTCGCATCCCGCTCAACCACGTCGCCGGCGCGGACTTCGCCCCCCTCGTCACGCCCCGCCACTGGGGCGGTTGGGGCTACCGCTGGCGCCCCGAGAAGGGCACCGCGGTCGTCGTACGACGAGGTGAGGGTGTCGTGCTGCGGCTGTGGGACGGCCACACGTTCACCATCACCGTGGACGACGCCGAATCGGCCGTCCGGGTCATCAGGGACCGGCTGCGGTCGGGCGCCACGCACTGACTCACCGGACCGCCCCGTCGCCGCCGCGGCGTGCGTCCGGCGCGTGACGCGGTGAGCCGTCGACCAGGGGCCGCGCGGTGGCCAGGCCCGCCAGGAGTCCCGCGCCCGCCGAGACCGTGGTGAAGCTCAGCGCGTTGCCCACGCAGGCGATCGCCGCCAGCGCCGTCAGGGCCGCGCCCGCGGTGAGAGCCACCGGCGTCGGGCGCCGAGTGCGCCACAAGGCGTACAGGACCCAGCAGAAGGCCGCCGCCAGCAGGGCCACGCCGACGATCCCCTGCTCCGCCGCCTGCTGAAGCGGCGCCGAATGGGGCTTGCCGTCGGAGATCAGCGTGCGGGTCGCGGTCCCGCTGAGCTCGCCGAAGCGCCCCGGGCCCACCCCCAGGGCCGCGTCCGAGCGGGCCATGCGCAGGGCGTCGTGCCACAGGTCGACGCGGTGCTGGGTCAGCTGGCCCTCCAGGGGCACCGCGAGCCCGCTCGGCACCGCGTTGCCGGCCACCGCCCAGGTCAGCCCGGTCGTCACGGCCACGGCCAGGGCCAGCCCGGCGAGGGCCGGACCGCGGTGGCGCATCCGGCCCGCGGCGAGCGAGCACAGCAGCACCGCGACACAGGCGACGAACCCGCCGACCGAACCGAGCGCGGCCGCGGTCACCGCGACCCCGGCGGCCAGTACACGCAGGGCCAGCCGCACGGCCGGGGCCTCGGCGGCCCAGGCGGCACAGCACGCGGCACCGGTGGACAGGGTCAGCAGCGCGGCGCTGGCCCCGGCGTGCCCGAGCGGAGTGAAGATCTCCGGTCCCGGGGAGAGCCGCGGCAGCCCCACCGTCAGACCGACACCGGCCAGCGCGCCGGCACAGGGCGCGGCGACCGGCAGCAGGGCGCCGCCGATCCGCCCGGTGGCATAACCGGCCGCCACGGCCAGGACCGCGAGCAGCACCCCCTCCGGGCGACCGCCGTGCACCGCCGCCGTGATCAGCGACCAGGTGGCACACGCGCCGAGGATCACCACCCCCGCCGCGTCCGCTCCGTCGCGTCTGTCGTCGTCGGACGTCGGCTCCTGGCCGGCCGCCGACGTCATCCCTGTGGAACCCACCGCGCCCCCCGCACCCCGGTCGCCCCCGACCCGTACAGGTCCCGGTCGCGCCGGGCGTTACCGGCCCGTACGACAGAGACTGGGCCACACCGTAACCGCTGATGGCCGGTTTGTGGACGAGTTGGACCGAGTTGCGCAGGAACGATGCTGCTCGTGCGGTCCCGCGCGGCGGCCCGGGGTGGGGGAGGGCCGGGCCGGACCGCGCTGTCGGGCCCGGGAGCGGCCGCCGTACACTCCCACCGTGACCGTCACCGCAACCTCCGTGGACGAGTCGGACCAGGTAACGCCCCCGACCGGCGCCCCCGCAACGCTCGGGGCGCGGCTCCTGCGACTCGTTCCGGCCGCCTCCGCCGCCCTCTTCGGAGTGCTGCTCTACGTCAGCTTCCCGCCGCGCACCCTGTGGTGGCTGGCCGTGCCCGCCTTCGCCGGTTTCGGCTGGGTGCTGCGCGGCCGTGGCTGGAAGGCGGGCCTGGGGCTCGGCTACCTCTTCGGCCTGGGCTTCCTGCTGCCGCTGCTGGTGTGGACCGGCGTGGAGGTGGGCCCCGGCCCCTGGCTGGCGCTGGTGGCGATCGAGGCGATCTTCGTCGCGCTGGTCGGCGCGGGCGTCGCCGCGGTGTCGAAACTGCCCGGCTGGCCGGTGTGGGCGGCCGCGGTCTGGATCGCCGGAGAGGCGGCACGCGCGCGCGTGCCGTTCAGCGGCTTCCCCTGGGGCAAGATCGCCTTCGGGCAGGCGGACGGCGTCTTCCTCCCCCTCGCCGCCGTGGGCGGCACCCCGGTCCTCGGCTTCGCGGTCGTCCTGTGCGGCTTCGGCCTGTACGAGGTCGTGCGGCTGCTCCTGGAGCGGCGGCGCACCCGGGTCGTCCGGCGGTCCGCCGCGGCCGTCGCGCTGCTGAGCGTGGCCGTCCCGGTCGTCGGCGCGGTGGCCGCCCGACCGCTGGTGAGCGACAAGGCCGAGGACGGCACCGTGACCGTCGCGGCCATCCAGGGCAACGTGCCCCGCGCGGGCCTGGACTTCAACGCCCAGCGCCGGGCCGTGCTCGACTACCACGTGCGCGAGACCGAACGGCTGGCCGCCGAGGTCAAGGCGGGCAAGGTCGCCCAGCCCGACTTCGTGCTGTGGCCGGAGAACTCCTCCGACGTCGACCCCTTCGCCAACCCCGACGCGGCCGCCGTCATCGACCGGGCGGCCAAGGCGATCGGCGTGCCGATCTCGGTGGGCGGTGTCGTCGAGCGCGACGGCAAGCTCTACAACGAGCAGATCCTGTGGGACCCGGTCAAGGGACCGACCGACACCTACGACAAGCGCCAGATCCAGCCGTTCGGCGAGTACCTCCCGCTGCGCTCCCTCATCGGGGCGATCAACAGCGAGTGGACCTCCATGGTCCGCCAGGACTTCAGCCGGGGCACCAAGCCGGGCGTGTTCACCATGGACGGCGCCAAGGTCGGCCTGGTCACCTGCTACGAGGCCGCCTTCGACTGGGCCGTGCGCTCCGAGGTCACCGACGGCGCTCAGATGATCTCCGTGCCCAGCAACAACGCGACCTTCGACCGCAGCGAGATGACCTACCAGCAGCTCGCCATGTCCAGGGTGCGCGCCGTCGAGCACAGCCGGACCGTCACCGTCCCGGTGACCAGCGGCGTCAGCGCGATCATCATGCCGGACGGGCGGATCACGCAGAGGACGGGCATGTTCGTGGCCGACTCGCTGGTGCAGAAGGTGCCCCTGCGGTCCTCGCAGACGCCCGCCACCCGGCTGGGCGTCCTGCCGGAGATCGCCCTCGTCCTGGTCGCCGCGGGCGGACTGGGCTGGGCGATCGGCGCCGGTGTGCGCCGCCGTCGCGCCGGTGACGTGTAGCCGTACGCCCGTCGCGCACCCTGCGAAGATCACCGGGGCCGTGAGAGCGGCCCGTTAGGGTCGGGGTCATGGCTACTCCTGACTTCATCCGCACCCTCCGGACCTCCATCGGCAACGACCTGTTGTGGCTGCCCGGTGTCAGCGCCGTCGTCCTCGACGACGAGGGCCGCGTGCTGCTCAACCGCCGCTCCGACACCCGCAAGTGGTCGCTGATCGGCGGCATCCCGGAGCCCGGCGAGCAGCCGGCGGTCTGTGCCGTGCGGGAGGTCGAGGAGGAGACGGGGGTGCACTGTGTCGTGGAGCGGGTCCTCGTCGTCCAGGCGCTGAAGCCGGTCACGTACGAGAACGGCGACATGTGCCAGTACATGGACATCGGGTTCCGTTGCCGGGCCGTCGGCGGCGAGGCGCGGGTCAACGACGACGAGTCGCTGGACGTGGGCTGGTTCGCGGTGGACGCGCTGCCCGAGCTGAACGAGTTCGCACACCAGCGGATCAAGCAGGCCCTCGCCGACGAACCCACATGGTTCGACACTACGAGTTCCGAGTGAAGTATGGGTCGTGACCATATGGGTCGGGAGGCGGGCGCTGTCTAGGGTCGAGGCATGACCGCTCGCAGCGCCCTGCCGGGCCCCCACACCCCCACGCTCGACCTCGGCGGCCGCACCGCCCTCGTCACCGGCGCCGCCGGCGGCATCGGGCGCGCCTGCGCGCTCCGGCTCGCGGCCGCCGGAGCCAAGGTCAGAGCGGTGGACCGGGACGCCGCCGGCCTCGACGCGCTCGCCGAGGAAGCGCGCGGCCTGGCGGGTGCCCTCGCCCCCCACGCCCTCGATCTCACCGACCTGGACGCCGCCGAACTCGCCGCCGCGGGCACCGACGTCCTCGTCAACAACGCCGGACTCCAACTGGTGCGCCCCATCGAGGAGTTCCCGCCCGACGTCTTCCACACCGTGCTCACGGTGATGCTGGAGGCCCCGTTCCGGCTGATGCGCGGCGCCCTGCCCCACATGTACGGACAGGGGTGGGGGCGCATCGTGAACATCTCCTCCGTCCACGGCCTGCGCGCCTCGCCCTTCAAGTCGGCCTACGTGGCCGCCAAGCACGGTCTGGAGGGGCTGTCCAAGACGGCCGCTCTCGAAGGCGCCCCCCACGGGGTCACCTCGAACTGTGTGAACCCCGCCTATGTGCGCACCCCACTGGTCGAGCGGCAGATCGCCGACCAGGCCCGCGCACACGGGATCCCCGAGGAACGCGTGCTGTCCGAGGTGCTGCTGCGCGACAGCGCCGTCAAACGGCTGATCGAACCGGAGGAGGTCGCCGAGGCCGTCGCGTATCTGTGCGGCCCGCAGGCGTCCTTCATGACCGGCACCTCGCTCGTCCTCGACGGTGGCTGGACCGCGCACTGAGCGGCACGGCCCCGGTGGTGGACGGGGTGACGCCGCCGGCCCGCGGAGTTTTCCACAGGCCCGACGGGGCGGGCCGGAGATGGTGAATCCTGTGGGCATGTCCAGCGATCACGTGCAGTCCGCCGAGCACTCCGCCGCCGCCCTGGCGTCGCAGGGGAGTGCCGAGGCGCCGTTCCTCGAACTGCTGGCCCGGGGCGCGTCCGCCGACGCCTATGAGCAGCCGGTGTTGCTCGCCCGCGCCGAGGGCCGGCCGGCCGAGCGGATCGTCGCGCTCGAGAAGGCCAAGCTGCTCGCGCTGCGCGTCCGCTCGGACATGGAGGGACGGCGCCGCCGGGAGGCTGAGCTGTCGGCGCTCTTCGAGACCGCCCACGACCTGGCCGGGCTGCGCGATCTGGACGCGGTGCTGCGGGCGATCGTGCAGCGCGCCCGTTCCCTGCTCGGCACGGATGTGGCCTACCTCAGCCTGAACGACCCGGTCCGGGGCGACACCTACATGCGGGTCACCGAGGGCTCGGTCGCGGCCCGCTTCCAGCAGCTGCGGCTCGGCATGGGGGAGGGCCTCGGCGGCCTCGTCGCGCAGACCGCCCGGCCCTATGTCACTGACGACTACTTCGCCGACGACCGCTTCCAGCACACCCGCACCATCGACGCGGGCGTGCGGGACGAGGGCCTGGTCGCCATCCTCGGCGTGCCGCTGACCCTGGGGCACCACGTGATCGGGGTGCTGTTCGCCGCGGACCGGCGTGCCCGGGTCTTCGAGCGCGAGCAGATCGCCCTGCTCGGCTCCTTCGCCGCACTGGCCGCGGCCGCCATCGACACCGCGAACCTGCTCACCGAGACCCGGGCCGCGCTCACCGAACTGGAGCGGGCCAACGAGATCATCCAGGACCGCAGCGGGGTCATCGAGCGGGCCTCGGACGTCCACGACCGCCTCGCCGAACTCGTCCTGCGCGGCGGCGGGGTGCACGACGTGGCCGCCGCGGTGGCCGAAGTCCTGGACGGCACGGTCGAGTTCACCGACGCGGCCGCCACACCCGCCGAGGCCCTGGAGACCTCCCGCGCCGAAGGACACGCGGTGCGGCACGGGGACGACTGGATCGCCGCCGTCGCCGCGGGCGGCGAACTCCTCGGCGCGCTCGTCCTGCACGGCCATCCCGGACTCGACCCCGTCGACCAGCGCACCCTGGAGCGTGCCGCCATGGTCACCTCCCTGCTGCTGCTCGCCCGCCGCTCGGCGGCGGAGGCCGAACAACGCGTCCGCGGCGAACTCCTCGACGACCTGCTCGACGCCCGCGACCGCGACCCGCGCCTGTTGCGCGAGCGCGCCGCCCGGCTGCACGCCGACCTCGACGCCACCCATGCCGTCCTGGCCGCCCGCCTGGACTCCACCGCGGCCGACGCCGACCAGGAGGCCGCCGCCAGGCGCCGGCTGTGGTCCGCCGCGTCCCATCTGGCCGCCACCCGGCGCGGACTGGCCGCCGCCCGCGACGGCGGCACCGTCCTGCTGCTGCCCCTGGAGGCCGGCGACACCGCGACCGACCTGGCCAGACGCACCGCCCGGCAGCTGGGCGGCGCCGTGCACGAGCCGGTCACCGTGGGCGCCTCCGCCCCCGTGCGGGACCTCGCCGCCCACCCGGACACCGTCACCGCCGCCTACGAGGAGGGCCGACGGTGCCTGGACGCCCTGCGCCTGCTCGGCCGCGCCGGTGACGGCGCCGCCGCCGAGGACTTCGGCTTCCTGGGCCTGCTCCTGGCCGGGGACCGGGACATCGCCGGTTTCGTCGAGCGCACGATCGGCCAGGTCGTCGCGTATGACGAGCGGCGCGGCACCGACCTGGTGCGCACCCTCGACGCGTACTTCGCGTGCGGGATGAGCCCCGTCCGTACCAAGGACGATCTGCATGTCCATGTGAACACCGTCGCGCAACGGCTGGAGCGCGTCGGGCGGCTCCTCGGCGACGACTGGCAGAGCCCCGGGCGGGCTCTGGAGATCCAACTCGCCCTGCGGCTGCATCGGTTGTCCGCGCCGGTACGCCGCTGACCCCCGTACGCGGCATCGTACGGGGGCCGGTCGACCGATGCAGCCGCAGGGCGTCACCGGTCGTGCGGGGTGTCAGGGAGTGCGGGCCTCGGCGTCGGCGGGCCGGACCGTCGTGGGCCCCGTGCCGGGATCGGCACCGGTGGCGGAGTCGACCTCGGCCAGGTCCCGGTGGCGGGTCTCCTTGGCCACCCCGACGGCGACGACGGTCAGGACGGCCGCGCCGATGACGTAGAGCGCGATGGGCGTGGAGCTTCCGTAGTCGGACAGCAGGGCGGTGGCGATGAGCGGTGCGGGGGCGCCGGCCGCGACCGAGGCGAACTGCGCTCCTATGGAGGCGCCGGAGTAGCGCATCCGGGTCGCGAACATCTCGGAGAAGAAGGCGGCCTGGGGCGCGTACATCGCGCCGTGCAGGACCAGGCCCACGGTCACCGCGAGGATCAGGTTGCCGAAGCCGCCGGTGTCGATGAGCGAGAAGAACGGGAACATCCACAGGCCGACACCGACCGCGCCCAGCAGATACACCGGACGGCGCCCGATCCGGTCCGACAGCGCGCCCCAGCCCGGGATGACGGCGAAGTGCACCGCCGACGCGATGAGCACCGAGTTGAGCGCGGTCTGCTTGGAGACACCGGCCGAGGTGGTGGCGTA
The DNA here is from genome assembly GCF_021173675.1 of Streptomyces lincolnensis. Lineage (GTDB taxonomy): Bacteria > Actinomycetota > Actinomycetes > Streptomycetales > Streptomycetaceae > Streptomyces > Streptomyces lincolnensis_B. The sequence goes on from NZ_JAIHON010000007.1 coordinate 357,023, forward strand.
GACGAGGATGAACGCGGTGATGACGTAGTAGCTGATGTTCTCCGCCATGCGCGCGCCCATCGCCACCAGGACGTCCCGCCAGTGGTGCTTCAGCACCGCGACCAGCGGCAGCTTCTCCACCTCTCCCGTCCGCTCCGCCTTGCGGGCCTCGGCCTGCGCCAACGCCTGCTTGAAGACGGGTGATTCATCGACGGAGAGACGAATCCACAAACCGACGATCACCAGGACGCCGGAGAGCAGGAACGGGATCCGCCAGCCCCAGCTGCCGAACGCGCTGTCGGAGAGCACGGCGGTCAGCAGGGACAGCACACCGGTCGCGAGGAGCTGCCCCGCCGGTGCCCCGGTCTGCGGCCACGAGGCCCAGAACCCGCGCCGCCGCGCGTCCCCGTGCTCGGACACCAGCAGCACCGCGCCGCCCCACTCGCCGCCGAGCGCGAAGCCCTGCACCAGGCGCAGCACCGTCAGCAGCACGGGAGCCGCGGTCCCGATCGTCGCGTGCGTGGGCAGCAGCCCGATCGCGAAGGTCGCCCCGCCCATCAGCAGCAGGCTCAGCACCAGCAGCTTCTTGCGTCCGAGCCGGTCGCCGTAGTGCCCGAAGACGAGGGCGCCCAGCGGACGCGCGGCGAATCCGACGGCGTAGGTCAGGAACGACAGGAGCGTGCCCACCAGGGGATCGGAGTCGGGGAAGAACAGCTTGTTGAAGACGAGGGCGGCGGCGGATCCGTAGAGGAAGAAGTCGTACCAGTCGATCGTTGTTCCTATGAAGCTCGCTGCTACAACTTTCCGCATCTGACGGAGGGTTGGAGCGGGCGCTGCGGGTGCGGTCATATCGGTCACTTCCGGGCGGGGACGAGGGTGCTTTGGGTGCTGCACAGGCTAGGAACTGCTGCAGCGTCGCCCCATGTGGTGTGAGCCCATACTTTGATGCCGTCTGATGGTGCGCGAGACCGTGGAGGGTGCCTCGTTGGGCCACTTGTCGGCACCGGTTGTCACCTGTAGTAACCCGTACCGTGCTGGTTGACTGTTCGTCTGGTGCTGCTTTGTCCTGAGTGTGGTCTGCGATGAGTCGGACCTGGCGACCTGCCAGTGCGGGTTCCTCTCCATGGACGGATTCCGAATCGGGACATCGGTCATCCTGGATGGGGCAGTTCCACAAGAACGTCCGTCTCAGCTTGGTGATTCGCCGGTGCGCGGCTTATGCCCCCGCAGCTTGCCTACGCAATTGAGCCGTGAGTCAGGTAGTTGGGAGCCGCAGTTTGGGCGCCGCCTCATCGGGCTGATGCCGGGGGTGTTGCTGCTGTGAGAGCTGCGACAACGTTGCGAACGAGTCCGGGGCTTGGCCCACCAGCGCTGTGATCCTGTTCAGGTCCCGCCTGCAGCTGGCAGTTGGCTGAGGTTCTGTGCAGCCGCAGTTGCGCAATCGCTGTGTTGGGAGTTGACGGCGTACTGGAAGGCGGCGCGTGCCCCGTCAATATCTCCGGCAGCTGTCAACAGGGCGCCGAGAGCGTTGGCAGCCATGGGAGCCCATTGCTCATGGTGGGAGTCGATGGCGAGTTGATAGGCCACCCGCGCTGCCTCTTCGTACTCCGACTCGCATAGCAGCTTGCCGAGTTCATACGCTGCCGACGGACCCTGGTCAGGGCCCTCGGCGTCGACAAACGTTTGGAAGACGGCTCGTGCCCCGTCTGTGTCTCTGGCATTCGCCAGCAGGATGCCCAGACAGAACGCGGCCTCGAGAGCTGGTTGTTCGTCCCCGAAGTCGATGGCCCGCTGGAAAGCCTCCTGCGCGCCCTCGACCTCCCCGGCATCCCACAGCAGGACACCGAGTCGAAGAGCTGCCTCGGGTACGACGCTTGGGTACCCAGAGCCAACCGCCAACCGGTAGGCCGCCCGTGCCCCTTCCTCGTCATGCATGTCGCTCAGCAGGTCACCGAGATGCAGCGCAGCTATAGGTGCGTATTTGGCGTGACCGAAGTCGACGGCCGCCTGAAACGCTGCTCGAGCCCCTTCTAGATCCCCGGTGTCGCGCAGCAGGATGGCGAGGTGGCTTGCGGCGGCGGGCGCGCTGTCGGGGTGGCCGGAGTCCATGGCGGACTGGAATGCGGCCTGTGCCGCGTCCGTATCCTCGGTGGTGGCCAAGAGGGTGCCGAGATTTAGGGCGGCTCGGGGTGAGTATTCGGCATGGGCCAGCTCGATGGCCGTCTCGTACGCTGCCCGTGCTTCTTGCAGGTTGCCGGTGTCAGACAGGAGGATGCCCAGATTGAGGCAGGCGGGAGGTGCGTACTCAGCCTCCTGGGTGTCGATGGCTTGTTGGTAGGCCTCTCGTGCGCCTTCCCAGTCGCCAGCTCTGTAGAGCAGGTTGCCCAAGTTGTACGCGGCCGCCGGCTCGTAGGTGTCGCGGGCCAAGTCAGTCCAGCCGTCCATGTCTGGGGTAACAGCGCGAGCCATTTCGATGGCTGTCGCGTAAGCCGTTTGGGCTCCCTGGACATCGCCGATTCCGGCCAGGAGGAGGCCGAGCTGGATGGCTGCTGATGGTGCGAAGCCGGGCAGTTCGGAGTCGATGACTGTTTGGAACGCGGTCCGTGCAGCTTGCGTATCCCCGGTTGGCGCGAGCAGGTTACCGAGGTAAAACGCCGCCTGCGGCTGTCCGAGGTCGATGGCGCGCTGAAAGGCTGCCTGGGCTCCCTCTGTGTTCCCGGACTCGCCCAGGAGTTCGCCGATGTTGATAGCTGCCAGGGCGGCGATGGGGGCCATGTCGGGATGGTGAGAGTCGATGATCCGCTGGAACGCGATCAGCGCTTCCTCCGTGTGCCCACTCTGTTTCAGCACGATGGCGAGGTTAAAGGCAGTATTGGGGTCCTCGGTCGGAGGGGTGAGGTCGATTGCCTGCTGGCGTGCCGCACGGGCTCCTTCCTCGTCTCCCTCGTCTTCCAACAGGCTGCTGAGGAAGAGCGCCGCGGTGGAAGCATCATCGTGCCGTCTGCGGATCAACTCACCGTACAGACGTTGCGCAATGGCAGTCTGTCCTGCGGCCTTGGCAGCCGTAGCGAACCATAGGGCTGTCTCAGGGGTGGTGCGGGTCTCTAGGTAGGACCAGATGTGAGGGGGGACGGTCGGTTCCTCGTCGGCTATCCACTCGGCGATGGCATCGAATGCCTCGTAGGCGGGCGGGTCTGTGTAGGGGACCTTGCGCAGTAGTGAGGCGAAGGCAGCGACCTCATGCGTGGCCCACGCCAGCCCGGCCCGGAAGGCGGCCTTAGTGATCTCTCGGTTAGGGAAACTCTGTGCCAAAGCATCCTTCGCCAGCTCCAGCAAGCTGATCTGGTCGATGACGGCTGGCAGCCGGGTGCGACGCCAGACCACTGCCGCCCGCACAATGGCGATGCCTATCGGCTGGTCGTGCTGGTGGAACCGGTAGCGGTCCTGGAGGATATTCACTGCAGCGAAAAACTCTGGTAGCCGCTGGAGATGCAGGTTCGGGGCGTCCCGCAATCTGTAGAGGGCTCGTGCTCGTTCGGTCTCCTCGGTGGTCAGTACGGGGGCGAGGGCGCTACATCGGCTGGCTACGCGCAGTAGACGGGCTAGGGGTTCGTCAAGCTCCGCGATCGCGTCCATGGCGCTGTCGTGCAGCGTGGCAGCGATGATGACACCGGGGATGCGCGCGCACAGCTGGCGCAGGTTGTCGCTGGTGAATCCGCGTTGGAAGTGACGCTGAGCGTCGTCAATCCATACGATGGGCGGCTCGGTGGAGTCGCACAAACGATCGGCGGGCTGTTGCAGGAGGACGGCTAGCGGGCGGTGCGCGGGGCTGTCCGGATCGGACTCCAATGGGGTACGCAGTGCCAGGAGCGGGCGGGTTGGGTGCGTGGATTTGAGCGCCTCGAACAGTGTGCGTGACTTCCCTGCCTTGGGTGCACCGCGTACCACGACCAAGCGCATGCATGCCTCCAGAGCGTCCTCGTCGCTGAGCAGGGCGCGTAGATCCTGGTCGATCACGCGCGGGACGTATGGAAGTTGAGCGTTGGCAGCATGTGCGATGTCCGAGGGGAAGACACCGATCTGGTACGGGTCGACGGATGCGCACGGCACCATGGAGCCGGTGCCCAGGATGGCGGCGAGTTCGTCGGCAGTCTCCAGACGATCGGTGTTATCCAGTACCAGCGATAGGCCCATGTCGCTGAGGGTTCGGATGAATCCGCAACGATCGACGAGAGCAGCGATGGAGACGGCGCGCAATGCGTCTCCTGTGTAGTCCGCGCGGCGGTCTTCGACTAGGACGCCGGTCAGCAGGTCGTCACAGAATGCGGCTGCTCCTGAACCGCCGGCCCAGGCGGACTGTCCGTCTCTTGTCCGGGGGACGGCGCTGGTGTCCACGTGGATGGTGAGCAGGCCAGTGCCCAGACCGGTGTAACGCTCGATGTGACCGCTGATGTCCTTGGTGCCGCGGCTGTAGTCGGGCTGCGCCTCGGAGCGCGGGAAGCCGACTGCCCGACACGGAATACGGTCACGCCCGCTGACGCGTCCCCAGCGTACCGGCGGAAGCGAGGGGGGCGCCCACCGGGAGTCAGTGATCTCCAGGAGAGCCACATCGGAAGCGGGGTCTCGGGCGAGATCGGGAGACTCGGTGGGCCAGAGCCGACGCGCTGTGGCCCACTCGGATTCTCCCTCTTCGTCGAATAGGCGGACCTCAAGCGGGTGTTGCGTTGCGTCCCCCGGTTCAGCAATGGCGTGCCAGGCCGTGAGGACGACTCGGTCACCGATCAGGTAGCCAGTGGCTGCCCGGCCGATTTGAGGTGCCCAGATCTGTGTCACCCGGCGGATGTCCATGCCCGGCTTCCTATTCCGCAGTGTGCTCGGGCCAACTCGGCAGGGTCGGTCCGCACTCCTGCCCGCGATCCTGGCATCCTCACAGTGCTGGTCGATCGGCTGCAAGGTGATCTTGAGCGATGGGCGCGCTCCCTACCGGCCCCAGCCCGGGCTTCGACGGACCAGGGCAGAACGAAGACCTTCGTCTCCATCTCCACATCCACCGTGAACTTCCAGCTCTACCGGCCCGGTCCTGAACCTCAGACGCTCCCCCTCGCCCGCATCCATCGCCTGCTGCAACTGTTCGCGAACGGCGCTGGCTGCTTAGCCCAGTTCTGCCGACAGTTCCCCAGTCACGAGGCCACCCCTGTCTGCTTATGCGCCTCTCTAACTACGGTACCCAGCCAGCCGCTGCGGTACGGGCCATCGTGCATTCCCACGACGCCGAGGTGCGGCCCACAGCCTTTGCTGTTTGGGAATTGAGGCGTGCACCGAGGTTGCGACGCCTCTCAGATGCCCACCGGGCCGCGTCCTCACGGAATTCCCTGACGCTCTTTCGTCAAGGGCTATGCGGGGCGTGCAGCCCAGTGAGGCCTGCGAGGTGGGGGCTGTCCCGAGCGCCAGTGGCGGGATGAGAATGGCATGCGTGAGGTCGCCGTGCGCGTACTGGCTTCGGATCAGTGGGCGAGGCAGTCGGCGATGCCGTACTGATCGGCGGTGAGGAATCCGTCAACGTGGGCCTTCTTGAGGTGCTCGACGAGCGTCCCCTCTCCGTAACGGTCAGTGAGCGCGTTCTCGATGGCGATCACGGACTTTGCCGGGTCTGTCACCGGGAGCTCGTACCAGTGATAGGCCCGAGTCCCACTCGGCGAGCTTGTGATGGTGGCTGTGGCTTACCCTGAATTCATCGCTGTGGCTCACGTGTTGGGGGCGCAATGGGGCAGGAACTGTGGGCGGAGCTGGGTGAAACAGTCAGCGCGATTCGGGCCCAGTTGCAACAGGCCATGGACGAGGGCGTGGGCCATGCCTTGCAGTTCCGTACCGGACCGGTGGAGCTGGAGTTCTCCGTTGAGGTGCGCAAAGAGGGTGAAGCGAAAGCGAAAGTGTTCGTGCTGCCGTGGTCCGCTGAGGCGCGCGCTGCGGTGAGCGCGGATGCCGTGCACCGGATCAAGCTCACTCTGCAGCCCGTCGACGCCACCGGCGCCGACGCGCGCATCCACGACCAGGTCCCGCAGCGCCCGCAGTGAATCCCATAGGAGCAGGGATCGACGGAGCGGGTCGGGATGGATGAAGCGCGGGTCGTCGAGGTATGGGTGCCTGTCCTCAACCACGCCGGCGACGTCACACGCTTCCCCACCGAGCACCACTTCGCCAGCTACACCGGCACAGCTCCCCTGGACGCCTCCAGCGGCAAGAACACCCGCCACCGCCTCAACACGGGGGGAACCGCGCGCTGAACTGCGTGCTGCACATCATCGCGGTCTGCCAGATCCGTCTCCAATGGCGCCTCTCGGGCCCGGTGACACCACCCCCCCCAGGTCATGCCTTCGACAGGGGGGAACAGTCATGCCGGGCCCGGAGGCCAGCGGTCCCATTGCGGAACCGCGAAGAAGATAACGGGGGTATCCAGGAACCCCGCAGGTCGCCGCCCGGTGTTGATTTCGGCGCTCATGGAGGCCTTGCGCCGTGCGCGGCAACAGTGGTGAGCCCCTACCCGGGCGAAAACAGGCAGGCTGCGTAGGCAAGTGTGTCTTGACCGTAGGAGCACTGCCAGCCGCAGCGGACGGGGATCTCGTCCCGCATTGTAGCGGGGGGCGTCAGTCGGGAATCCAGCGGACCCGGTAGCGGGCCTGAAGCTGTTCGGCTGTCATGCCCCGTCGCTGTGCCCGCTCGCGTTCGGCGTCGGCCCGCTGCGCGTCGTCTGCCTCTGTCTGCAACGGTGTTGTATCGACGGCGAGTTGGGGTGCCTGCCAGGCGGTGTCGGTGCTCCGCAATGGACCGAAGGGGGCCGGGCCGATGCCGGAGACGCCGACCAGATCGGGAGGTCCGCTCGTGGCCATGAAGATGCCGGCCCGGCCATCGGGGAGGCTCAGCAGGCCGGGCGCGGCATCCCAGAGATCGGCGTCGGTGTCGGTGTGGATGCTGCCCGCCCAGGTGGAATGGCGGTCGTAGGTGAAGTCCGGCACCGTCTCGGGATCAAGTCTGAGTACCAGGGCAGTGACGACCGGCACCTGACGCCCGTCGGCGAGCGTGACCATGCCAGTGCCCACGTACCGGGTTCTGCCGTCTTCCCATGCCATGGCGACTGCCTGCTCTGCCTAGGGTGAGTGGACCGCGATCCTCGCGTACCAGGTAGCGTGCGGCAACCCGGCCGACGCGCGCGGAGCTGGAACGGCCCCCATTGCTGCCGACAGGGCGCCTGAGCGACGCGGCGCAGCAGGTCGCCCACTGGCGCCACAGGCACAAGGACGGGTGCACAGGCAGCGTGGCGGCCGGTCTTGCTCCGGCGCACGCAATAGGAACTGCGGCCCAGCGCGAGAGCCCGTTACCCTCGCTGGATGTCTGATAAGCGGCCTCCGGGCACGTTGGGGGTTGACCTGCGTAAGTCGGGGCTTCGCCCGTGTGGGCTGTGTGGTGTGGTGCGCGAGACGACGAAGGCGCATGTGCCGCCACGGGTGGCCAGCAACCGGGGCCGGGTGACCAGTGCAACCGTTCGTGTCGCCCGCTGCGTCACCGCCCCTCACTTTGTTAGCACCCATGCCCGAGGTAGCGGGGTACGCCGGACGACACAGGTTGCCGCTTTCTGCGTCCTCGGGGTGAATCCCTATGCACTCTGGGTCGCTGCCAACTGGTGCTGTGGGCGATGGAGAGCCATTCAATGGTTCGCAAGAGGTGATACCCCGTCAAGTCATGTCTGATTCTGATGAAGTGGCTGATCATCAAGGGGTGCGCTGGCAGGATGGCGCTTCGGGCGGGGCTGCACCGGCAGCAAGGCGAGCAAGGAGCCGTGGGTGGGGAAGACGATCGAGGGCCGGTTTCTGCTGTTGCCTCAAGAGGCACGCCACGGGGGCTTGTCCGAGGTCCGCAAGGCAGTGGACGTCACCAGTGTGAGCGGCGACTACGTTGCGGTGAAGCTGCTCAAGCAGCGCGACGACGACGTGATCACGAAGCTCTTTCTTGAGCGGGAAACGTCCGCGCTCAAGGCACTGGACCACACGCATATCGTGCGGATGCTCGACTCCGGCTGGGATACCGACCTGGAGCGGTACTTCATCGCGCTGGAGTGGATCGAGCGCAGTCTCAAGGACGAGATGGCGGACGGTCGGCCGCTGGACTGGCCGGCGTTCTTCAAGCGGATCGGCGGGCCGCTGGCCTCTGCGCTCGCTTACGCGCACGAGCAGCAGATCGAGCACCGGGACCTGAAGCCGGCCAATGTGCTGCTCACGGAGGACGGCACGGTCAAGCTCGCCGACTTCGGGATCGCGAAGATCTTCTCCAAGGCCGCGGTCGTCACCGATGAGACGGTGGCCGACTTCCGCTCAACCCTGTACGCGCCGCCGGAGCAGAGCGACGCCATCCCTTACGTCCGTGACGTGTACGCCTACGCCGTGCTGGCCATCCAGGTCCTGTCTCGCAACCAGGCCCAGGACTACCCCGACCTGGCCACGGTCCTTGACGGGCTCACGCTGGACGCCGGGATCCGCGCGGTCCTGAAGTCCTGCATCGACTACGACCCGCAGAAGCGGCCAGCCAACGCCATCGTGCTGGAGCACCGGCTCCTGGAAGCGGAGCGGGTCTGCGGCAACGTGGCTTCCCGTCATCGCAACGCGCTCTGGCTGAAGATGACCCGGCGTGCCGCCCAGAACCTGGTTAGCACGCCAGCGGGGGAGGACATCGACTGGGCGCAGGTGAAGAGCACGGTCCTGGCCGACATCTCCGGCAGCGTCCACGTCGACTACGGCTTTGATCCACGGGACGGCGAGACCGACACGAGCACCATTCGGGTGTTCGGCCGGACGCTGTGCCTGCGCCTGGTCAACGACGAGGAGTACCGCGACCGTTGTGTGATCGTGGCGGCGGAGGAGCAGTCGGAGGAGTGGATGACCAAACGCCGCGACTCCTCCCTCAAGCTCGGGCCGGTGCTGACCTTCACGTTCGACGACCCAGGCGAGGACCCGGCAAACGACGGGCTCAACCTGCTGCTGGACAGCCTCGAAGCGCACCTGGACGCGCGGGAGCAGCGGGCCAAAGAGGGCCAGCGACAGCAGCTCGGTGATCTGTTCGACGGCTGGCGGCGGGTGCTGGAGGCCCGTGAGGAGGTCGCGGCCAACGGGCGACAGCCGATCGCGTATGAGCGGATGGAGGGCGGCGGCCGCACGCGGGCCTTCCACCTGGCCGCCGCAACTGCTGACACTGCCGCGGAGGTCGGCGAAGAGTGGTCGGTGGCGGAGTACCCCTACAGCAGGACGATCGACCGCGGTGAGGTGACCAACCAGACCGGCGACACCGTGGTCCTGCGGATGACGCGCCCCAGGGCGGTCCTGCCGGGCCGGGGTTTCCTGCTGCCCTTCCTGGGGCCGAGCCGGAATGCCATCAACCGGCAGCGGGATGCCCTGAGCGCCGTCGCGGCCGGCCAGACCAGCAACCCCAGCCTGCGGGAGATCATCGACAACCCGGCAGTCCTCCGGGTCAGCCCGCCCGCCGAGATCACGAAGTGGGCCCGCGCCGACCTCGACCAGAGCAAACGGGATGTCGTCGCCCACGCTCTGGGCACCCAGGACCTGCTGCTCGTCGAGGGGCCGCCCGGCACCGGCAAGACCACGGTGATCGCGGAGATCGTCGAGCAGACCCTGAGCCGCAATCCAAACGCCCGCATCCTCATCGTCAGCCAGACCCACATCGCGATCGACAACGCGCTCAAGCGCCTCGAGGACGCCGGCATCAACGGCCTGGTCCGCCTGGGCCGGGTGGACGACCCGCGGGTCGCCGAGAGCGCCCAGCCGCTCCTGTTGGACAAGCAGGTCAAGAAGTGGACACAGGGCGTGCGGGCGAAGGCAGAGAAGTACCTGGAGACCCTCGCCGCCAACAACGGCCTGGAATCCCGCCACCTCAAGGCGGCCCTGGTCCTCGAAGAGCTCGCCGCTGTGGCAGCCGACCTGGCCCACGTCACCTCCCGACTGGAAGCACTGAGTAGCCAGCCTGTCCCCGAGCGCACCACCTCCGCACGCGAATTCAGTGAGGAACTCGTCACCGCTCGCGCCCGCCAGGAACAGCTGCTCGAACAGCGTGCCGAACTGTTCGCCCAGACCCAGTCCATGCTCGTTGGCGAACTCACGCTGCGAGAAGACCTCAGTGCCCAGGACGCTCGTCACGCGGTCGAGGCGCTGCTCGGCCCGTCCGGCCCCGGGCGTGCGCTGATGAACCTGCTGCGTCTGCAGGGCGAGTGGCTGACACGCATCGGCACCGACCAGAATCTGATCGCGGGCTTCTTGCGGACCCGCCATGTCGTCGGCGGCACCGCACTGGGGTTCCTCGGGCACCCGGCGGCACGGGACCTCGAGTTCGACCTGTGCATCTTCGACGAGGCGTCGAAGGCGACCGCGACCGAGGCGCTGGTGCCGCTGGCCCGGGCCAAGCGGTGGGTGCTGGTCGGCGACACCAACCAGTTGCCCCCGATCGACGAGGATCTGCTGCGCAACCAGAAGATCATGGATGATCACCAGCTCATCCCTGAACTGGTGAAGACCACCCTGTTCCAGTACCTCGCCAACTGCACCGAGGAGCCGGTCAAGCACCTGCTGCGCGAGCAGTACCGGATGACGCCGGCGATCGGCAACCTGATCAGCAGCTGCTTCTACGGCGGCAAACTGATCTCCCCCAACAACCATGTGCTGCCGGGCTACGACATCGTCAACAAGCCCGTGCTCTGGCTCGACACCAGCACCCTGCCCGGGCGGCGTGAATCCGAGCGCTCGACGGCGGAGACCAGCATCTCCAACCGCGTCGAGGCGCAACTGGCGATGCAACGCCTGGAGGTCATCGACCGGGCCATCGGCAAACAGGTCATCAAGACACCTGCAGGGAAACCGCTTGAGGTCCTGGTGATCGCTCCCTACGGCCGGCAGGTCGAGGAACTCAACAAGCGCCTGGCATCCCGCAGACTCAAGCACATCACCCCGGAAGCACTCTCCGTCGACGCGGTCCAGGGCCGCGAGTGTGATCTCGTCGTGTTCTCAGTGACCCGCAGCAACAGAGACGGGCGCTTCGGGTTTCTCGGCGAGCCCTACTGGCGGCGCATCAACGTCGCGCTCTCCCGCGCCCGCTACGGCCTGATCATCGTCGGTGACGCCGGCTTCTGCCGCAGCAAACCCGGCGCCCTGCGCGACGTCCTCGACTACATGAGCGGCCACCCGGAAGACTGCGAGATCCTCGATGCCTACGTTTAGTCCCGACAGCCTCCTGGCCATCCGCTTCCAGCACACCCGCCCCGGACTCGAACTCGTCCAGGTCGTCGACGCCGCGCTGCCCGTCGCCCGGATCACGGCCGACGTCCTTGCTCAGGACAGCAAGGAACTCCCCCTGATGGAGGAGTTCGTGCTGCGGCTGGTCGGTCACGACATCACGAGTGTCCCCAGCATTGCCGGCGTGCTCGGTCTGGACGGCCGCATGGTCGACCAGACCGTCGCCACCTTGTTCACCTCGGACGACCTGCGCTGGGCCCGCCCCGCCGCAGACAACGCCCGCTCCCGCACGCTGCGTCTCACCGACAAGGGTCACCTCACGGCGCAGAAGGCGGCCGCCGTGGCCCCGGTCCGGGTCAACCAGCCACTCGTGTACGACCAGTTGCTGAACAGAGCGGCCCCCTACGACCGCCACACCACCATCCCGCGCGGGCAGGCCGTTGAAGACGGCATGATCATGCTGCCTGTGGCGCGGTCCGGCCCGATCGACGATGGCGCCGTCACTGCGGCCGAGATCACCGCCCTGCTTCGTGAGAACGGCACCACCAACCGCGAAGTGCTGCAGGTCAAAGGCATCACCCAGGCCAAGGCGCGCCGCATCTTGCCGGTGAAGCTCCTCGTCTACGCCGACCAGGAACGCACCGACATCGAGATCGGCGTGGTCGTCGACGGTGAACTCAGCCATGCCCACGAACTTGAGCTGATCGGCCACGGCGGCGCCAAGACCCTCGGTATCACCGTTGCCCCGCCCTCCGAACGCCCCCTGCTGGACCCCGATCTCGAACAGGCCCGCGTCCCCCTGCCGGAGGTCACCCAACAACGGGCCGAGCAGGCAGCCTTCCAGCTCGGCTCGCAGACACCCACACCGGGCCCGCCCGTGGCACAGGAGCCGCAGGCCGACGAGATCCGCGCGATCGGCGTATTCGAGCACCCCGATGTTCTCGACGAGGCTCTCACCAACGCCGGCCGCCGTCTTTTGATCATTTCGCCCTGGATTAAGAACGCGATCATCACCACGGACTTCCTCGGGAAACTGGAACGGCGTCTCGCCCGCGGCGTGAAGGTGGACATCGCCTACGGGTACGAGGAGAACGACACCAAGACCGACCCGGCTGCCGTCCGCAAGCTCACGAATCTCGCCAGCCGCTACCAGGACAAGTTCACCTTCACTCGTCTCAAGAGCACCCACGCCAAGGTCCTCGTCTACGACGACGTCTGGGTCACCACCTCCTTCAACTGGCTCTCCTTCAAGGGCGACCCTGAGCGCACCTACCGCATGGAAGAGGGAAGCTTTGTCCGCAACCGGCAGATCGCGGACACCCACTACGCCCGCTACCTCGAACTGATCACCGAGCAGCGCCGGTAGGCCGTCGGTAGTGCCTCGGGCCCCCGCACTTCCCGCAGCCGCGTCGGAGCATGCACGAACCGGGCGGAACAGTCCGGTGACGGCGTCCTCGATGTCGGCGCAAGCCTTGGGGAAAGATGCCCTGTCGCCGTGTGGTCGCGAACACCGCCCGTTCCAGGCCGCTGTCAGCCGAGACCGAACGGAGGATTTCCAGGCAGCCCGTCCTGAACAGCACGGACCTCTCACTACGGCATGTCTTCGATGGCCAGCCGCGGCCAGCCGCCCATCACCGTCCGTACGCCGGGACGGCCAGGCGGCCGGGCGGCGCTGCGAGGTGGTCGACCGCATCGTCCGGGTGGCCAGCGCGCCAGTAGATCAGGTCTTAGGTTCCCTCATGCAGGTCTTTGGTCCACGGCCTGGGCCCAGCAGCAGTCAGAGCCTGCGTCTGAGCCCTGCATGAAAATGTGCCGGAATTGTCGACTGCGTGGAACGCTGGCGGGGGTGCTGCGCTCTAATGGACGTATCACCCCGTCCAGAGGCCCAAAAATGGGGGGCACATGAGGGATCGGGATATGGGAACGCCATATGAGGGGCGCCGGGACCCCTCTAGGGAAGGGGAGTTGCGGCGAGAGCTTCGCTATGCCAGTGGGCTCCGTGAGGTCAAAAATGAAGAGTTGCCCTGGAGTGCTTGGCTGACCGAGCGCTCAGGTACAACGACAGATCAGAAGGTGACGAGAATTGAGCTCGGGTCGTCCGATCGGACGACTGATCACACGATGGATCTGACCTACGACGTTCCAGTCTTCGTCAACGAGGAGATCGTTCTAGACAGTGCTCGCAGAGAGCTCGCCAGGGAACCCGTCCCGGCGACCTGCGCGGAAGCCAATGAGCGCGTCAAGCATCTCGCGATCAAGTTCTACCCTGTTCGTGAGCAGGGCGCGCATGCCATCGCTGCGGTCTGTCCCCTGCGCGGGGAGGAGGGAATTCCCTCTCTTCCCTGGGACGCGGCGACGGTCGGACTCACGGCCGAGTTCGGGGGTATTGATGCTGCCGCTATGGACGCGGCACGAAGGGCGATGGCGGGGAGGGACGACTGGACGGCCAAAGCGACTCGGTGTCTCGCCGGTGGCTTTCTCGTCTGCCTCATGCCTACGTCCGTTGTCGGAATGACCGCCAGCCTCCTTAGCGAAGCAGTCCGCAATATCAATGCAGAGAAGAAAGGGGAGGCCGTCGAAGAGACGCGGCCGGCCAAGGCGCGTGGGGACTTCTTCCAAGGGCTGGCGTTCAGCGGATTGCTTGGTCAGTGGGAGGACCTCCTCAAGTCCTGAGGTGCAGGTCAGGCAGCTTCCGGCAGCACGTAGCCGTGGGCGACGTCACGGCGTTCGGCGGGACGGGCCAGCGGCATCACCCAGTTCGGCGATATCCTCGCCGCGGCCGTGCCTGAAGGTCGACGCTCACGCAACTCCCCACCAGCACCGCCCCCTTCCCCCTAAACCGTTCGCAGGTTTTGCGCTTTCCTCCCGGATCGGCAGACAAGAGCACCATCATTGGCCCATGCCCGTCTCCAGCCCTGCCCAGCGGCTCGCCGACCACGTCCAGCATCTTCTGGGGGACGGTCCGTTTCCCCAGCCCGGAGGATGGAACCACATGGGTGCTGTCATCTGCGACGTCAGCTTCCAACCCCGGTGCGACTATGAGGCAACCCTCCGGCCGCGGCTTCTCCGGCTGCAAAAGAGCTGGCCGGACGCGAGAACAGTCCGTGGATTCCAGGGCCGGCTCGCCACGGAAGACCTCGCCGTCGCCATGAAGTTCAACCATGCTCAGAAGGTCGCGACAGCCCACGCCATCACCGACCTCCTAGCTGACCACGGGGTCGATACCCGCGAGGACCTCCACACGTGGCTCGCCCAGCAGGCCAATCGCGCCGCTCTGCGCACGGTGAAGGGGGTGGGACCGAAGAGCATCGATTACATCGGCAACCTTGTCGGCCGTTCACACATTGCCGTCGACGTACATCTGCGCACCTTTGCTGCGGATGCTGGCGTTCCGGATCTCCGCTACGAGCATCTGCGCGCTGTGTACGAGGAAGCCGCCACACTTCTCCGCCACGAAAGAAGTGGGCTGGAACATGCCGTCTGGCGGTACAAGTCAGGGGCCGCGTAGGCACCGCTTCCACAGCCCCCACCCGGCGTCGAACTGCGCGCTCGGTCGAACAGATGGGCGGGAAAGGTGAGTCTGCGGGTAGGGAATTGCGTGAAGTTCCACACCTGGTGGAACTTCACGCAATTCCCCAGCCGGAACTTCACGGAATGGGTCGGTGGCATCGCGGTGCCACCGCCTTCGTCCTCATGCGGACGCCGGAGCTGCTCCTCGTTCCCCATGGTCGCCAGGGTTTGCGGGGGCCGTGCTGGTCAGTCAATCCATGTCGTTCCACGTCCACGACGGTGCAGCACTCCCGTCAGGTTCACGTCTGAGTCGGAACTGCTCCCGGCTTCCTCCGAGGTCGATGAACAGATCGAAGTGTCCCTCAGCAGCAAGCCGCTTAATCAGGGTGGTGACGTAGTCGTCGGCCCCGGCCTCCCGAAGCTCCCCCAACAGCGGGGCGATGGCGCCTGTTTTGTCGAGGGTGACGTGTGCTGCGGGGTCACGGGTCAGCAGCGCGGTGACCTGCGCATCCGCGCCGACCTCCCGCAGCACCCGCAACAGTGAGATGACGGCGTACGGTGCCGACCGCTCCGTTCGTCGGTTGTACAGCAGCTCCGGCTGTCGGCAGACTTGATCTCACGCGGCCGGCGCCAAGCCGCCTGGTGCAGGGGAGAGGCTGGAAAATGAGTGAAGTGGATGATTTTGAACCGGGCGTGGTCGATCTAGACAGCACAGGACTGGCGCAGGCGATCGAGTCATTGAGGGCTGAACTTGGTGCAGCCCAGGACGCAGGGGCCGACCAGCAGTTGCGGTTCGAGGTTGAAGAGGCGCAGTTGGAACTGTTGCTCGAGCTTCGGCGTGATGTGAAGGCAGGGGCACAGTTGAAGTTCGGTGTCGTTGCGGCTGGTGTGGACGGTGCAGTGGGTGTGGCACGCACACATCGGTTGACGTTGAAGCTCAAGGTGAAGGACGAAGCCTTGGGTGGGCGGAATGCTGAGGTGAGCAGAAGGCAAAGTCGCCCCTGGGAGGGGGAGGAATAGAAGTCATGGATCCGCAGCGGCTTGTCGACCTGCGTTGCGGTGACGCGGATGCTTCCCGCTCCTACGGGTCGGGGTATTTGGTGGCCCCGCAGTTGGTGTTGACTGCAGCGCACGCTGTACTTGACCGCGGTTCCACGCAGCAGTTCTCACGCATCGATGTGCGCGTGGGACACCCGGCACACGGCGAACCTTCCCGCCGCTCAGGACAAGTGTGTTGGACAGGTCCTGACAGAACCGATGTTGCCCTGGTCTGGCTGAATGAGCCAGTGGCGGTTGAGGGATTGGTGCGATGGGGCCGGCCTGCTGGAGGAGAGATCCTGTCCTACCAAGGGCTCGGCTTCCCGCTTCTGGCCGAGTACGAGGACGCCCAGCGCAGGGTAGAGCAGCTGCGTGGCGAATTGCCATCCCTGGCCAGCGGTCCCCATGGAGCCTTCGTTTTGGACCAAGCAGCGGCGCCTCGCGTCCGCCCAGGTGGGGAGAGAGCGTGGTCTGGGGTCTCCGGTGCTGCGGTCTTTTGCTCCGACCTATTGGTGGGAGTGGTTGTGCGGGACGATGCGGAGTTCGACAACCGGCGTTTGCACGCGACTCCGGCCCACGCCTTCGTCGCCGACCCTGAATTCGCTGCCCTGATGAGACGGCACGGGGACGCACATCCTGAGATCGATCATATCGGTGGGCTAGCTCCGCGCGATTTGATGGCCGCACCGAGGCAGAGCGCCCTGCCTGAGCCTGCCGCGGTTGTGCGGGGTTCCGGCGGGCTAGGTCAGTTCCGCAGGTGGGAGCTGCTGCTGCGGCGGGAGCCGCGCGCGATCAAGGTTGCAGATGGTGAGGAAGTTCTCCTGGAGCGCACCCGTGTACTGGCAGATCTGGTCGGGGCGTTGGAGCACGGTCCGGATGGCCGGGTTGTTGTGCTGCGGGGTGAACCTGGGGTAGGCAAAACGGCCCTCGCTCTGAGGGCTGTTGACGCGCTGAGGGATCGGTCCACATCGGCTTTCGTGGCTTCCCTGGTCGCAATGCGCCGGCACCCAGGTGCGCTGGCGGACCTGATTGAGCAGGCGGCCACGGCGAGTGCAGGCCCCGCGGTACTGGTACTGGACGGAGCGGAAGGCGTCTTGGAGGGGAATGAGGACCTCTGCGCCGAGGCCGTGGAAGTGGCGTTGGCCGCGAGGATCACGCCTGTGCTGGTGAGCCGTGATGATGCTGCAGACGCGCTTCGTGCGTTGGCTTCGCGGCTCAGCGCCTCCGAGGTGACGGACTTCTGCGTGCCGCCTTTGGACGATGAAGAAATCAGCACAGTCGTCGGCAAGGCGCCCGCGCTGGCGACACTGGCTCGTGATCCGCGATCTCGCTGGTTGCTCCGAAGGCTGGTTGTTGTCGATCTCCTCCTGCGCTCGGTGGAGCAGGGAGGGGAGATGCCACCAGCACTGGCCAGTGAGGCCGACGTGTATATCCATGTCTGGCTGGCGCTGGTGCAAAACAACGGTCGCCAGGTTAGGGGCGTGATGCCTGACGATCGGTCGGGGGCGCTCATGTCTCTGGCAGAAGCCCGACTGACGGGACGTAGGGGCCAGGCGTTGTCGGGCCCGGTAGTGGGCGCTTTGCGTTCGGATGGTCTCCTCGCGCCGTTGGGAGCTGCGTCTGCGGTGTCCAGCGACGAGCATGCTTTCGCACATGATGTGCTACGGGACTTCGCCATTACGCGTCGGCTTCTCTTGCACGACGGTCTGGAGATGCTGGATCGCCATGGCCCGCGGTGCGCAGTTCGAGCCGCGCGGATCGCGTGTCAAGTCACGCTGCGACCGTCGGCCGAGGGTTCCTTCGCGGACCGGTGGGATGAGACGTACGCGCAGTTTCAGCACTTGGCGAGCCTGCACGGTCCACGCTGGGAGGAAGTGCCGTGGGAAGCCCTGCTGTCAGCCGGCTGGTGCGGTGAAGCTCTCGAAGTCCTTACCGGAAGGCTGTTGCGGGAGCCTGGTCTTCTCACGGCACTGTTGAAATGCGTGTTGCTGCGCTTCGTCCAGGGAGGGCGGGGCGATGCGTTGGTTCTCGCACCTGTCGTCGCCTGGTTGGTACAACAACGCACTCCGCTTCTTGATCGTGCGCAGGATGAGTCAGCCGATGAAATCGTTCTGCAGTGGCTGCGCGCGGTAGCCGAAGCGGAGATCTGTAGTCTGGACATCACCGAGCACCGCGGACTGCGCGTTCGGCTGCGGGACGCTTTGCTGCAAGCGGCACCGCAATACCCATCTGACGGTTTCGTTGAGGCGCTCGCCTTGCTTGGGACTGACCGTGGTGATGAAGTTGGCGTCCTGTTGCGTGAGCTGGCCAGTGAGCGGCCTCAACGGCTGATGCATGCGGTTGATCGCCTGGACGCAGCGCGATGTCTTGCGACAACCGATGCACCGCTCTTGGCGGAACTGGCGCTGGCCTACTATCGACCGCGCCCCTCGAGGCCGAGGCACGGAGCCTCCAGATCTTACAGAGAGGGAGGGCAACATGAGTTCCGTGACATCCGCGAGCAAACTCGAGCAGCTTGGTACCGAGGGCCGTTCTACGTACTCCTGTCTGCCTCTCCCCAGCAGGGCACCAGGCTGATCAACAGGCTACTTGATGCGCAGATGAAGTCGGACGTGGTGTCTGAAGGGGAAGAAGCGCGGGATGGGCTTCTATGTATCGACTTTCCGGGACTAGAAACCCGTGACTACCTTGGTGATCTGAACTCGTGGGATTGGTACCGAGGCGGCCTCAACGGCCCTCAGCCTTCCATGAGTGCTTTGATGGCCCTGGAACGATTCTTGGACGACCTGATTCAGACAGACACGGTCACTGTACAGCAGGCGGCCAAGGCTGTTCTGCAGAATGTGGGGACGCCGGCCGGAGCGGGCTTGGCTTACGGTCTGCTCGTTCGGCACATTGAGCAGGTGAAAGACGAGCTAGACGGCTTCCTGGCATGCCCTGCGGTATGGGAACTGGAGCTGCAACGGGTGACCACCGGGCAGGTATTCAACAGGCTTGGGAATAGATCCAGTGATGACTTTCGGGCGCAACCTCCCCAAAGAGTAGCGATGTCATTGGTTGTGGCAGCGGGCCAGCGCAACGATCAGTCTGCGCTGAAGAGACTGCAAGACGTGGGCAGAAGACTTCGCGAGGCGCCGTCACCCGGCCTCGATGTCCTGGCCGTGGGCTACTGGGCGGACCATCTGGACTGGGAGCGGTACAGCGTGGCGCGGGAGGGACGCGAGGCCGTCGTTGAGGTGCAGCCCTCCGTCGACATTGCTGAAGGGCTGGGTCAGCGCCAGGCGGCATCCCAATTGGCCCACACACGCTATGAACTACTGAATCGGTACGCCCATGGCAGACGCCTGCCGCACCGCCCCTTGGCAGCTGAAAACTTCGATCAGGAGCGCCTGCTGACCGACATCGCTGCGGCGCGCGCTCTCGCCGAAAGCGAGGTGGATGCCTGGGACGGAGTCTGCGCGGTAGCAGCGGCTTCGCTACATGCTGTCGCACAGGGCTTCCGAGTTCCGCCGGATGATCTCGAATGGTCGCTGAGCCTGTTGACCTCAATTGCACTGGAGCAACCGGCAGAGGGTAGCCCGGATTCGCATTCCGTTTTTCCTTGGGGTGTGCATCGCCTAGCTGCCCTGGCTCTGCCAAGTGCGCTGACGAGTACGGCAGGTCTGGGCTCATTCCAACTAGACAGCGCCACTTACAGTCGAGTCAGGTCAGCCGTCATAGCCAGCGCCGGCTCCCTTGTGCACGAGGTGCGTGCATTCGTGGTCGAGGGGCTACGGCCGGTCTGGTCTGCTGCTTGCAATAGAGGGGATCGCCCATGCCATCACGAAGTGGCATGGGATTCAGTGCAGGCGGGCTTGCAAGTCGTGCTGGCGCGCGCCAATGCCTATCTCTGCGGACACGGCTCATCGCGACCACCGGTCAGCAGTCTCGAACAGCTGGTCGGTGAAGAGGGTTCCTTGCATGCTCTGGGAACTCTGGCGCCTGCAGTATTGGAAGCGGCACGGACGCGTCACTGCCTGACAACTGACGCCCGCGCTCTTCGCACGCCCTTACTGAAAGCCTACGCGCGCGTCGCTTGCGCGTGGTCCGACATCGACCACCACCGAATCGGCGAGCAGCAGAGCGCGATGGCAGCCGCTCTCTTGAGAACTGCGGTAGACGATCCTGAAATGGTTCACTCGCTGGGTGAGGAGCTCGTTCAGTCACCGGCAGCATTCAGCCATGTCCTGTACGGGCTCAAGCTCACCGCCACCTACGAACCCGAACTCATTGAGCCTTTGGGTGCCGTCTGGCCCCACCTCATGGAACTGGTTCTGACACAGCCGGTGCGCCGGGACCCCGACCCGCGCGACAATGACTGCGCCGACGAAGAATCGTGGGCGGCGCGAGAGCAGCACGATGAGTCATTTCGAACGTACGCCCAAGAGCAGTTGATGGGGGAACTCGTTCCTCAACCAACCCTCTCCATGGGGGATGCGGACATGGACTCGACCTTGCGTCGAGCACGGGCTCGATGGCTGCAGCTTGAGCCATTTGAGGAACTTATCGAGACATGGACAGCCCATAAGCCCCAGAGCCGCTTTGCAGCCGATCACCTCATCGACTTCCTCAAGACTCAACCAGTCACCAAGCAACTGGATCCAGGCTTGCGATGGCTCCGTCAGCTGGTAGTTGCCCCCTCCGGAGAGGCAGAATCCCACGGCTTTGCGTTGGCAGATTGGTTGCGAAACCTTCACCCGTTCCTGACGAAAGCCACGCGCGTTCACTACCAGTCCCTTGTCGACGGTCTTGCTTTGAGCGGGCATCCCCAAGCCGCAGCACTTCAGCAACTGGATGAATAGTTGAATGCGAAGCATCGAGGCGGAGAGGGGTATCCGCGCTTGATTCCGGGTGAGCAGCGATCCGCTTCGATGGCGCGTTACGCCCAGCCGGAATCCTTACACGAGGCCGCGAACAGTGGGTCGGCGAGTTCACCACTGCGGGGTGATATAGTGCAGGATCAGTTCAGCCCCGCCCTTCGAGATCCCCAACAACAGTGCGCCCTGCTGCAGCGTGAGCCTTGGCCGCCGTACGCGGCCCTCCGGCCACTGCCGTCTTCGTGGAGTCCGGTTCGGGCTCGTGGCCGCCGGGGAGGCAAAGCCCGGTGACCAGCAGCGATTTGGTATCGATCGATGTGTTCTGCGCCCTGGATGTGGGCAAGTCCACCCACACGCACCGAACGCCGCAGTAGGCACTCTGGCTAGAGCGGCATTTCCCCTGAAGCCCAAAAAAACTGGAGCAGGGTGGCCAGCTGATTGCCACACTTGCGGGATGAGTCTGTTCGACGCCGACTACTACGATCCCGACGAGATGCTGGCGCATCCACGACACCAGGAGATGCAGCCGGTCCTGGCCACGCTTATCCAGCAACTTCGGGAATGCACGACGGAGGAGGATGGCGTCGCGTTCCAGCGGGATCTGCTCACCCGACTGTTGGACGTGGAGAAAAGGCGCAGGGAGCTTAAGCGTGCCGCAGACCGTGTGCGTAAGGGGAAGGCGCCCCAGCCGGAGGCCCCCGTGCCGCAGTCCGGTCGCGATCTCCGGGACGTGCAGACCTGGCGGTTCGAGCACGATGTGTACGAGAGACTGGCTCGCCAACTGCGTTCCGTCGGCGATGCGCTGGCCTGGCGAGCCTTCGGCTTCCACCGGCCCTTCATCGTCGCCTTGTGCCGCAATGACCCACCCGGCCCGATGTACGGCAAAGCCGGGTTGCAGGCTGAGCTTGAGTACGTCGAGAGAGTCTTCAAGGAGAACGGCTCCTTCGCACTCCTCCATGACCTGACCAATTGCCTGCGTATCGGCGACATCACGGTGTGGGACGGCGTCCATCCGCCGCACACCGAGGAGGTCAAGACCAATCCGAAGGCCCGCAAGAGTGCCCAGATCCGGCGCATCAACCAGGCCAGGGCCGCAGTGCTGGAGGGCGGTCCACTCCCGGGGAGCAACGCCTCGGAGATCCTTCACGATCTGGACCTGCCCCTGCGTACACACCTGGACGTCATGCGTGTGGCTCTTGAGGAGGCCGCTACCGACGGCATCCACGCCACCGTGGTGCCCGGCAGCAGGGTCCTGTACGTCGTCGACCAATACGGTTGTGCCCAACAGGGCTTTTCCTCTGCGCAGTTCAACGAGCGCCTTGGGCGGGACGTGAGCATCGCGCTGGAGCGTGCAGGCATCGCGGCTGGTCGCGAGGACCACAACGTCCACGTCACCAGCATGGACAGCACCGCCCGCAACCCGCTACGGGTGCCGTGGGCGAACTATCCGCTGAACCCAGTGGTCTGCGCTCGCCTGATCGGCGACTACGCTTCTGTGACCGTCGAAGCCTCCGGGCCAGCGCTGGCCAGCCTGCTGAAGGTCGCCGGCCTTGACGCCCACTGGGTCCGCCCGCCGGGGAAGTCAGATCTCCGGCCCGGCCAGGTTGTCATGGAGATTCACCAGCAGGAGCAGTTGCGTGCCCTGCCACTGCCGGGAGGTCTGACGATGACCCCGGGTTGGACGCTGCAAATGGGTCGATCCGAACTTGACCGCTATCTGATCGAACTCGTCCAACCGGGCTCATGGATCGCAGGCATCAAGAGTGTGCTCGCCGAACGCCGTGTTGGGAGGCCGTGGCCGCACTACCGGAACGAGCACGAGATCTGGCTCTAGTAGTCCAGCGTCAGGGTCGGGACGGACTCAGATTTCTCATAGTCGAGCAGCGGGCGCCCCATGAGAGACCTCGTTCCGTCGCGGGAAATGATGAACGGCACGCACTGAAGGGCCTTGTAGACCTTAACCATCTGGATGTGTCCGCCAATCGAGTGGAACCTGTCGGAGTCGATCATGAAGGCCAATGCCTTCATGGGTTCCATGTCGAACGCACCCGGGCGAATCCCGTCAGGTGTGCGCAGGAACTCCACAAGAACTGCCCGCGCTTCGTCGATCTCGTCACCGATGATCGAAAGTACCTTCTCATCGTGTCCTTCACCCCTCCACGGATTGCCGGGGCTGAAGGTAAACCTACGGGTGGCCTTGTCGAAATGCAGCTTCCAGATCTTGAACTCGTGAGTGGTCCAGTCGTACCCCGCTAGGAGGAAGAAGGCTGCAGGAGCTTCCCACAGGTCCCTTGGGATGTCCGTGAGCTGGTCAAGCATCAGGTTGACCACGCGGATGAGATGCCCCTTGAGCTTCGCCAAGGGCTGCCTCCGGCTGAGCGCACCGCCATAAGCGTTGATGGAGTTGATGGCCTGAAGCATGATCGGGTAGGCGTAGTTGGTCTCACCCGCGAAAGCGATCGCCGCATCCCCGCGGGGCAGCGGGATGATCTTAGGTGCCGCGTCCCAGGCTCCTAGAGACCTGAGTCGACTGTCGCTCGCGATGATCATCTCTTCTGTCTCGCCGACCTTCCTGACCCAGGCCATTGTGAGTGTCATGCGACGTTCCTTGTCTTCTGGGGTGGTATGGGCCATGGAAGGCGATCCATGGGCGGCATCGCTGCTGGTCGGTGGATGGGACCGAACATCGGTGGCGGTTGCTGTTAGGTGCAACACGACGTTGCCATGAAGTTGTTGGCCGAGCGAAGGTGATCCATCCGGTTCGCACGACCTCGTTCCGAGGCATTGCGGCCAAGCGGTGCGGGTAGCGATCATTGGCCTCAAGGTGTGCTAAGTAGGGAACGGTTGCGCGGTTGGCCAGTGTGTTTCAGAAGTGCAAGGCCGATAAGAGGAACCGCGATTATCCCTGTGGCGGGTCGCGGTGTGGTCATGCGTGGACGGTGCGCTATCGGGAGCCGGGAGGGCGTCGTGGCCGACAGCGGGAGGCGTCGTTCTCCCGGAAGGGGCAGGCGCGGAGTTTTGCCGTCGCTGTGGAGCAGGAGAAGCTTCTCGGTGTCCGTGCCGGGGTGTTGGGGTCGTCACGGACCTTGGTTGATGTGTATCGCGAGTACATCGATGGCGGGCCGTACGCGGGGTCCACGCGGTATCAGTACGAGGCGAGCCTGCGTCTGCACGTCGAACCGTACTTCCGGCAGCGCACCATCGGTTCTCTCAAGCCCAAGGATCTTCGGAGCTGGCTGACGTGGATGGTCGAGGAGCATGGGTATGCGCGCAGCACGGTGGTCAACCGTTACGGGATCCTGCGTGGGGTGCTCGGGTATGCGGTCGCCAATGGCTATCGGGCCCAGGATCCGTCCCGGGGCTGGAGCACCAGCCGTCACTACAGCCGGCGGGGCAGGCGCAAGGCGGTGCGGTTGCCCACGCTGGCCGAGATCACGGTCATTGCCGAGTATCTTCCCGCGCCTTACCGGTTGTTGGTGTGGTTGATGGCCGGGTGCGGGTTGCGGATCGGTGAGGCGAGCGCGGTGTGCCTGCATCAGTTCGATTTCGTGGCCGGCATGCTGCTCGTGGACCGGCAGATCACGCAGGACGGGGGAGCGCCGAATCCTGGGCGGCGCGGGCGTCGGGGTGCTGCGGTGAAGGGGCGGGGCCGGGCGCATCGGATCCGGCACCTGAAGTGGCGCGCGCCGGGTGAAGGGCGGCTCGTGCCGCTGCCGGGCGTGATCGCGGCCAAGGTCCGTGAGCATGTGCGGAGTCATGGCACCTTCCGCGTCGCTGACGACCCGAACCACATGGCCGGGGACTACTTGTTCGCCAACATTGGGCGGACGAACATCCTGATGTATGCCCTGGTGCATCGGCTCTGGCAGGCTGCCAGGAAGGCCGCGGGTATCACCCGGAGGGTCACGCCGCAGTGGCTGCGGCACTTCTTCGCCTCGGTCGGCCTGGCCAAGGGTGTACCCGTGACGGACATGGCCGCCTGGCTGGGCCACAGTGATCCGCGCACGACCTACCAGACCTACGCCCACGTCCTGCCCGACGCTCCTGAGCGCCTGCGGTCAGTGATGGACGACGTGCTCACTCTGAAGACCCAGCTCGTCCTCCCGCTCCAGTTCGAAGCGCCGCACGAGACGCTGACTCCCTGCTGAGAGTCGGCCACATGCCACGTGGCGAGACCTTGCTGATCGAGGGCCACCTCGCTCCATCCGGTGAACAACGGCTGCCGGGACGTAGAGCGGCGACGCGTGGGACATGCCAAAAGAGCAGGCCGACTGTATAGGCGTCCACCGCCGTGCGAACACGGTGCGTAATCAACGATGGAGGCGGATCGGCGCCTCAGACGGACCGTCCCGCAACGCCTGGTGATGGCCTACCAGCACGGGGAGATCCCGGTGCTGATTCGGTGCTGACTCGAACGCCCGTTCCTGACTAAAACCGCAGGTCGTAGCTCTGTTCGAGTGGGTGGTCGTACCACTCGATGGTGGTGCCGATGAGGGACGCGGCGACGATGCGCTTGAGGTTGCCCGGGGGTGGGGGAGCGGTTGCTGCGGAGGCCATGTGCGCCACTTCCTCGTGTGCGGTGGGGACGGGTACGTGGGCACACGGTAGGAATCCACAAGTCCAGGGCACATGTGGTGGGACTACACAGTTCGAGGGCGGGGTGTGCGTGTTGGCGCTATGTCGGTGACACGGCGCGGTCGACGTCGGCCCGCAGCGCGTTGTAGTCCGCGAAGGCGGCCTCGACGTCGGCGGGGGTCAGGCCGTAGCGGGCCAGGTCGTAGGTGTGGCGCCGGGTGCCCTTGGGGCGGGCGACGGCCGCGGGGAGCCGGGCCGCGTCCGCCCGGGTCCAGGGGGCGCCGACGGCGTCGTAGAGCTTCGGGGCGCCGGAGGCTGGATCGGAGCCGAGCCAGGAGTACGGCACGTCCACGAGCTGCTCCGCGGGGATGGTGGCGCGGGCCGCCAGGCCGCGGGTCATGGCGCGGCCCAGCAGGGCGAGCCAGTCGGCGCCGATGCCGGCCGGGTCGAGGGGGCGGGCGCTGATCGCCATGCCGTGCTCGATCAGGCTGCAGAAGGAGGCCACGGCCGTGACCGGGTCACGGTGGCACCACACGATGGTGGCGTCGGGGAACACCGTGCGCAGGGCGTCCAGGTTCTCCAGGTGCATCGGGGACTTCAGCATCCAGCGGCGGCGCGGGCGGCCGTGCTGGAGGACTTGGTAGACCTGCTTGAGGTACCGGTAGTCGGGGACGAAGTCCTCCCGCGCGCAGTGCCAGTCGCGGTATTCGGGGATGCGGGCCTGGGAGAACGGCATCAGGGCGTGCGGGAGCGCGAACGTACACTCCTCCGGGCCCTCGGCCGCCATGGCGTGGATGTCACGGAAGCGTGGCGCGAAGAGGTCGGCGCCCTGGACCATGCGGCGCCCGGCCGTGATCGCCTTCCGTCGCTGCCGGGGCGGCAACTCGAGGTCGGGCGCCAGCAGTTCCCACAGCAGCGGGGAGCGGTGCTCGTCCGACAGCGCGAGCACGGCGTGGGTGACGGTGGTCGCGGTGCGCGGCAGGCCCACGACGAACACCGGCCTCTCGATCGGCTCCCGCTCGATCTCCGGATGCTCGGCGATCAGCCGCCGGACCCGGGCCCGGTTGGTGAGATGCCGGCGCACATGCGCCTGCGCCGACTGCCAGCCGACCGGGGTGAGCCGCTCGGCCTTCGCCCACCAGCCCAGCAGCGACCGGAAGTCCTCGACGAACTGCCGGTCCCCGGCCGCCTCCCCGGCCTTCGCGGCGATCCTGTCGAAGACCCGGCCGGAGTCGTGCCGGGAGCGGAAGGCCGGGCGCACCAGCAGGTCGGCGAGGGCGAGGGCGAGCGCAGACGAGGACACACGGCGAACCTATCCCGTCGAACGGGCCTGCGGTGATCGGAAGTTGGCCGATCACGCGGAGAGGGTGGCCGGAAGACCTCGGCTGTCCGGCCGTCCTGGGCGACGCGGTCATGGACCATCGCGGGGCGCCGCCACAGGACCGACCGCAGGCCCCGCGTCAGGTCCTTTCGGCAGCGCGGCGCGTGCCGCGTCAGTGGCCTCGCAGGGTGTCGAGTGCCGTGAGGGCGACGTGCAGTTCGGTGCGCTGCGCGCCGGACTCCAGGTCGCGGTCCAGGAGGCGCTCGACGACGCGCAGACGTTGGTACATGGTTTCGCGGGAGAGGCCGCCCCGGCGTGCGGCGGTGGTCTTGTTGCCGGCCGCGTCGAGGTAGTGGCGCAGGGTCGTCAGCAGGTCGGTGCCGTGCTGGGTGTCGTGATCGATGAGTCGCCCGAGCTGTTGTTCGGCGTACTCCTGGATCCGGGTGTCCTCGCGCAGGGCGTAGAGCAGGCGGGGCAGGCCGATGTCGGACAGTTCGTGGAAGGAGCGGTCCGCGGGGCGGGGCTGGCCGGGCGGGGTGGCCTCGGCGACGCGGGCCGCCTCGCGGAACGAACGGGCGGTGTCGGCGAGATCCGTGACCTCGCAACCGACCGTCACCACCGCCCGCGGGTCCAGGCCCAGCGCGAGGCCGCACAGCCGCTCGACGACGGGACGCCAGGGCTGGGAGGGGCGCAGGGCCAGCAGGACGCCCAGGCGGCCGGGGGCCAGCTCGCCGACGAGGGCCGACACGCCTGCCGTGCGGAGTTCCTGGAACAGGCGGACCTCGGGCTCGGTTCCCTCTCCCGCCGTGCGCAGTTCGACCAGGGCCGCGACGAACCGGTCTCGGTCGGCGGGCAGGCCCAGCGCGGTGCAGCGGGCGCGCGCGTCCTCGGCGGAGCGGTGGCGCTGTTCGACCAGGTCGCGCAGGGCGCTCCGGTGGGCCGTGCGTTCCCAGGGGGTGGGATGGATGAGGCGGGCGACGGTCAGGGCCATCGCGGTCCTCTCCAGCACGGTGACGTCCTCCGGCCCCGGGGCGGGATCGTCGGCGCGGGCCGGGAGCATGACCACACGGCCCCAGCGCTCGCCCTGGTATTCCACGGGTGCGGTGAGCCACTCCGCCGGGCCGCGTGCGGTCGTGCGGCCGTTGGCGCCGGTGGCCCGGGAGCGCTCCTCCCAGTCGGTGAGCGCCTCCTCCACCGTGCTCCCGGAGGGTTCGCAGATGAGGGCCTGGTGCACCAGGTTCTCCAGGACCACCGTGCGCCCGCACATCTCCGCCGCCGCGCGCACCACGTCCTCGGGGCCGGCACCGCGCAGGGTCAGGGCGGTGAACGCCTCGTGGACGCGCTGGGTGCGCCGCATCGCCTCCGCCTGGTTGCCGAGCAGGAGGGCGTGCACGACCTGGGTGACCTCCAGGAAGTTGACGTCCTTGGCGAGGGTGACGAGGGGCAGCCCGCGCAGGCGGCAGGCGTCCACGAGGGTGTCCGGCGGGCGGTGGTAGCGGCGGACGAGTTCGATGACCAGCGCCGCGGCCCCGACGTCGGCGAGTTCGTCGACGTACCGGCGCACGCCGGCCCCGTCCTGCGGGAGCGGCATTCCGGTGGTCAGGACGAGTTCGCCGCCCTTGAGGAAGGAGGCGGGGTCGGTCAGTTCGGTGATGTGGACCCACCGGACCGGCCGGTCCAGCTGGGGCACGCCGGTGACGACCTGGGGCTGTCCTTTGGCCAGGACGGGCAGTGCCAGGACGTCGGCGACGCTGAGTGCGCGGGTGGGCGCATGGCAGGGCGGACGGTCGTCGTTCACAGTGTCTCCATGGGATCCCCTGATCGGGCACGGCACCTGCCCGGGAGTG
The DNA here is from genome assembly GCF_021173675.1 of Streptomyces lincolnensis. Classification (GTDB taxonomy): domain Bacteria; phylum Actinomycetota; class Actinomycetes; order Streptomycetales; family Streptomycetaceae; genus Streptomyces; species Streptomyces lincolnensis_B. Next base: position 385,437 of record NZ_JAIHON010000007.1, read on the forward strand.
CCCGGCCACTGTGACAAGCGTCGCTGACCTGCGCAAGAGCGGTCCCGGAGCGGTCGGCGCCCGCCGGGGCCCTCGATCGGGCTGACACATCGTCCGGATGTCGTGGCCCGGCTGGACAGATCGCACCTTGGCGCAGCACCGGTCCGCGGAGATGCTCGGTAGACCGCAACTGACCACCGCAGCAGGCCACCGCAGCAGGCCACCGCGGCAGGCCACCGCGGCAGGCCACCGCGGCAGACCACCGCGGCAGACCACCGCGCAGACCGCACCGAGGCCGGGAGACGAACATGACCGCACTGTCGCCGCACCTTCGCCAGGCCACCCCCGTGGTCGCGGCCCGGGGCGAGGGCGTCCACCTCTTCGACCAGGACGGCCGCCGCTACCTCGACTTCACCGCCGGCATCGGTGTCACCAGCACGGGCCACTGCCACCCCAAGGTCGTGGCCGCGGCGCAGGAGCAGGTGGGCACGCTGATCCACGGCCAGTACACGACCGTGATGCACCAGCCGCTGCGACGGCTGGTCGAGAAGCTGGGCGAGGTGCTGCCGGCCGGCCTGGACAGCCTGTTCTTCACCAACTCCGGCAGCGAGGCGGTCGAGGCGGCACTGCGGCTGGCCCGCCAGGCCACCGGCCGTCCGAACGTCATCGTGTGTCACGGCGGCTTCCACGGCCGTACGGTCGCCGCCGCCGCCATGACCACCTCCGGCACCCGCTTCCGCTCCGGGTTCTCGCCGCTGATGAGCGGAGTCGTCGTCACCCCGTTCCCCTCGGCCTACCGGTACGGCTGGGACGAGGAGACCGCCACCCGCTTCGCCCTGCAGGAACTCGACTACACGCTCCAGACGATCTCCTCGCCCGCCGACACGGCCGCGATCATCGTCGAGCCGGTGCTCGGAGAAGGCGGCTACGTGCCCGCCACCCGGGCCTTCCTGGAAGGGCTGCGGGAGCGGGCGGACCGGCACGGGTTCCTCCTGATCCTGGACGAGGTGCAGACGGGCGTCGGCCGCACCGGCCGCTTCTGGGGTCACGACCACTTCGGTGTCACGCCCGACATCCTCGTCACCGCCAAGGGCCTGGCCAGCGGCTTCCCCCTCTCCGGCATCGCCGCCCCCGAGGAGCTGATGGCCAAGGCGTGGCCGGGCTCGCAGGGCGGCACGTACGGCGCCAACGCCGTCGCCTGCGCCGCGGCCTGCGCCACCCTCGACGTCGTACGCGAGGAGGGGCTCGTGGAGAACGCCGAGGCGATGGGCAAGCGGCTGCGCCAGGGACTGGAGGCGGTGGCCGACCGGACGCCCGGCATCGGCGACGTGCGCGGCCTCGGGCTGATGCTGGCCACCGAGTTCGTCACCGAGGACGGCGGCCCCGACCCCGAGACCGCGGCCCGCGTGCAGCGCGCCGCCGTCGACGAGGGCCTGCTCCTGCTGCTGTGCGGCGCCTGGAACCAGGTCGTCCGCATGATCCCGGCCCTCGTGATCGACGAGACGGCCGTGGACGAGGGCCTCCAGGCGTGGGCGACCGCGGTCGAGGCCGGCACCGCGGGAGCGGCGCGGCGATGACCGACGCCACCACGGCCCTGGAGCCGCTGGTCGCGCGGCTCGCCGAGACCGCTCCTGGCCTGCGGGTGGAGACCGGCCCCGGCTCCACGGGTCTCTACGCCTACGACGCCTCCAACTACCGGGTCCCGCCGAGGGCCGTGGTCTTCCCCCGCGGCGCCGACGACGTCGTCGCGGTGCTGCGGGCCTGCCGCGAGGCACAGGTTCCGGTCACCGCGCGCGGTGGCGGCACGAGCATGGCGGGCAACGCCGTGGGACCCGGCGTCGTCCTGGACTTCTCCCGGTACATGAACCGGATCCTCGCCCTCGACCCGGTGGCCCGCACCGCACGGGTCGAGGCCGGCGTGGTCCTGGACGCGCTGGGGTCCGCGACCGCCCCGCACGGGCTCATCTTCGGACCCGACCCCTCCTCGCACAGCCGCTGCACCCTCGGCGGCATGATCGGCAACGACGCGTGCGGCAACCGGTCCGTGCGGCACGGGCGCACCGGCGGGCACATCGAGGCGCTGGAGATCGTGACGGCCGACGGCGTGCGGGCCGTCGCCGACCGTACGGGGCTGCACCCGGTGGACGCCGCCGACGCGGAGCGCGTCGCCCGTCTCGAAGCGGACGTGCGGGCTCTGGTCGGCGACAACCTGGCGCCGATCCGCACCGAACTGGGCCGCGTGCCGCGCCAGGTCTCCGGCTACCAGCTCCAGCACCTGCTGCCCGAGCACGGCTTCGACATGGCCCGCGCTCTGGTGGGCACCGAGGGCACCTGCGCGGTCGTCACCGCGGCGACGGTCCGCCTGGTGGCGACCGCACAGGCGTCCACCCTCCTCGCCCTCGGCTACGACGACGTGGTCGACGCCGCCGAGGACGTCCCCGAGATCCTGCGGTGGAACCCCACCGCCGTGGAGGGCATGGACGAGGCGATCGTCGCCACCATGCGGGCCCGGCGCGGTCCCGACTCCGTCACCGGCCTCCCCGAGGGGCGGGCCTGGCTGTACGTCGAGCTCGACGGCGACGACCAGGCGGCCGTCGACGCCCGCGCCGCCGCACTGCTGGACGTCCTGGAGGCCCGCGGTCGGCTGACCGGCGGGCGGGTCGTAGCCGGCCCGGCCGAGCGGCGTTCGCTGTGGCGGGTGCGGGAGGACGGCGCGGGACTCGCCGCCCGGCTGGTCGACGGCGGGGAGTCCTGGCCCGGCTGGGAGGACGCGGCCGTCGCGCCCGAGAACCTGGCCGCCTACCTGCGCGACTTCCGCAAGCTGCTCGCCTCGCACGGACTGACCGGCGTGCTGTACGGCCACTTCGGCGCGGGCTGCGTCCACGTGCGCATCGACTTCGACCTGGCCACGGACGCGGGGCGGGCCGCGACCCGCCGGTTCCTCGGGGAGGCCGCCGCCCTGGTGGTCGAGCACGGCGGAAGCCTGTCCGGCGAACACGGTGACGGGCGGGCCCGGGGCGAGCTCCTGGAGGTCATGTACAGCCACCGGATGATCCGCACCTTCGCCGCCTTCAAGCAGATCCTCGACCCCGAGGGGCTGCTCAACCCCGGCGTCATCGTGGACCCGGCCCGCCTCGACGCCGACCTGGCGCTGCACACACCCTCCGAGGTGCTGCCCGTCGAGACGCTGTTCTCCTTCCCGCACGACGAGGACGGCTTCGCGGGAGCGGTGCGCCGCTGCGTCGGGGTCGGCCGCTGCCGCAGTGACTCCGGCGGCGTGATGTGTCCCAGCTACCGGGCCACCGGGGAGGAGAACGCCTCCACCCGGGGCCGGGCCCGCCTGCTCCAGGAGCTGGTGCGGGGCGGCACCGTCCAGGACGGCTGGCGCTCCGAGGAGGTCCGGGACGCCCTCGACCTGTGCCTGTCCTGCAAGGCCTGCTCCAGCGACTGTCCGGTCGGCGTCGACATGGCCACGTACAAGGCGGAGTTCCTGCACCAGCACTACAAGGGCCGCGTCAGGCCCCGCTCCCACTACTCCCTGGGCTGGCTGCCCCTGACGTCCAGGATCGTCGGCCACCTGGCCCGGCCGGTGAACGCGCTGCTGCGCGGCCCCCTCGGGAAGCTGCTCGCGCGACTGGGCGGCGTGACGACCGAGCGCCGGATCCCCGCCTTCGCCTCCCGGCGGGCGCTGCGCCGGGCCCTGCGCACGGCACGGACCGGCGAACCGGCGCGGGCGCTGCTGTTCGTGGACAGCTTCACCCGGGCCTTCCGCCCCGAGGTGGCCGGAGCGGCGGGCCGCGTCCTCGCCGACGCCGGCATTCCCTGCACGGCGGAGGACGGCCTGTGCTGCGGCCTGACCTGGGTGAGCACCGGACAGCTGTCCCTCGCACGCCGCGTCATGGCCCGCACGGTCGCCCGCCTGGACAACGGCGACACCGGCGACGACCGGCCCATCGTCGTGGCCGAACCGAGCTGCGCCGCCGCCCTCAAGCGTGATGTGCCCGAACTCCTCGGCACCGACGCCGCCCGGCGCGTCGCGGCCCGCGTCCACACCCTCACCGGCGCCCTGACCGACCTCGCCGCACCCGGCTGGCGCCCGCCCGCGCTGCCGGACGGCATCGTCCTGCAGACCCACTGCCACGAGTACGCGACCTTCACGAGCCGCCACCCCCGGGACCTGCTCACCCGCCTCGGCGTCCGCACGGTCGACGAGGCCGAGGGCTGCTGCGGACTCGCCGGCAACTTCGGTTTCGAGGAACAGCACTACGCCACCTCGATGGCGGTCGCCGACCTGGCCCTGAAGCCCCGCCTCGACGGCATCGCCCAGGACACCCCGACCGTCGTCGTGGCCGACGGCTTCAGCTGCGCCACCCAGATCGACCACCTCGCCGGTGACCGGGGCGTCCGGGCCCTGCACCTCGCGGAACTGCTCGACCCCGCCGCCGACCACTCCGATCGCCCCGACCGCTCCGATCGCCCCGATCAACCAGGAGAGACGTCATGACCGACACGCCCACGCAGTTGTTCATCGGCGGCGCCTGGGCGGACGCCGCGGACGGTGCCACCATGCCCGTCGACGACCCGGCCACCGGAGAGATCCTCTGCCACGTCGCCGACGCCGGCCCCAAGGACGCCAAGCTCGCCGAGGAAGTGGCCGTGCAGGCGCAGCAGGAGTGGGCCCGGACGGCGCCCCGGGCGCGCAGCGAGATCCTGCGCCGCGCCTACGAGATCGTCGTCCGGCGCACCGACGAACTCGCCCATCTGATGACGGCCGAGATGGGCAAGCCGCTGGCCGAGGCCAGGGGAGAGGTGGCGTACGCGGCCGAGTTCTTCCGCTGGTTCTCCGAGGAGGCCGTGCGCATCGACGGCGGTGCCGGCATCCTGCCCGACGGCCGCAACCGCATGCTGCTCTCGCGCCGTCCGGTCGGCCCCTGTCTGCTGATCACCCCGTGGAACTTCCCCCTGGCCATGGGCACCCGCAAGATCGGCCCGGCCATCGCGGCCGGCTGCACGATGGTGCTCAAGCCCGCCCCGCAGACCCCGCTGTCCAGCCTGGCCCTCGCCGGGATCCTGAAGGAGGCCGGGCTGCCGGACGGAGTGCTGAACGTCGTCACCACCTCCCGAGCGGGGGAGGTGTGCGAACCGCTCCTGCGCGGCGGGCGGATCCGCAAGCTGTCCTTCACCGGATCCACGGCCGTCGGGCAGCTGCTGCTGGCCCAGAGCGCGCAGGCGGTGGTCCGCACGTCGATGGAGCTGGGCGGCAACGCGCCGTTCATCGTCTTCGGCGACGCCGACCTGGACAAGGCGGTGGACGGGGCGATGGTCGCCAAGATGCGCAACATGGGCGAGGCGTGCACGGCCGCCAACCGCTTCTTCGTCCACCGCTCGGTGGCGGAGGAGTTCGGGCGGCGGCTGGCCGAGCGGATGGGCGCGCTCGTCGTCGGTCCGGGCACCCGGGACGGCGTCGACGTCGGCCCGCTGATCGACCGGACCGGGCGTGGCAAGGTCGAGGCGCTGGTCGCCGACGCGGTGGAGCGTGGCGCGCGGGTCCTGGTCGGCGGCCGTACGCCGGAGGGCCCGGGCTGCTTCTACCCGCCGACCGTGCTCGCCGACGTGGACCCCGGCAGCCGTCTGACGGGCACGGAGATCTTCGGCCCGGTGGCCGCGCTCCTCACCTTCGACGACGAGGACGAGGTGGTCCGCCGCGCCAACGACACGCCCTGGGGCCTGGTCGGTTATGTCTTCACCGAGGGCCTCGACCGGGCCCTGCGGGTGAGCGAGCGGCTGGAGGTGGGCATGGTCGGGCTGAACACCGGCCTGGTCTCCAACCCGGCCGCTCCCTTCGGTGGCGTCAAGCAGTCGGGGCTCGGCCGCGAGGGCGGCCGGGTCGGCATCGACGAGTTCCTGGAGTACCAGTACCTCGCGGTGCCCGTGCGGTGACGAGGACCATGCCCTGACTCCCCGCCGTCGCGGGCCGGCGCCCTGTCATGGTCCGAGCCTCCACGAGAAGTTCACCTCGCTCCTGGCCATATCGGCCGTCCGCGCGCCATGATCGATCCGAAAGACGATGCGACAAGGAGCGGGCAATGAGCGTTCTCGACGGGATCCTCGCGGGTGTGCGCGAGGACCTGGAACAACGAAAGAGTGCGACGCCGTTGGCGGAGCTGCGCTCCCGGGTGGCGGACGTCGCACCCGCGCTCGACCCCCTGCCCGCCTTCCGCGCGCCCGGGGTGTCCATCATCGCCGAGGTGAAGCGCAAGAGCCCCAGCAAGGGCGCGCTGGCGGACATCCCGGACCCCGCGTCCCTCGCGGCCCAGTACGCGGCCGGCGGCGCCGCCGCGATCAGCGTGCTCACCGAGGGCAGGCGGTTCGGCGGTTCCCTCGCCGATCTGGACGCGGTGCGTGCCCGGGTGGACGTGCCCGTCCTGCGCAAGGACTTCATCGTCGACCCCTACCAGCTGTGGGAGGCCCGCGCGCACGGCGCCGATCTCGCGCTGCTCATGGTCGTGTCGCTGGACGACGGCCTGCTCACCGAACTGATGGGGCTGTGCCAGGAGTTGGGTCTCACGCCGCTCGTGGAGGCGCACACGGCCGAAGAGGTACGGCGCGCGGTCGCCGCCGGGGCCGGGCTCCTCGGAATCAACGCACGGGACCTCACCACCCTGGACGTCGACCGCACGGTGTTCGCCGACCTCGTGACGGGCATCCCCGAAGGCACGGTCAAGGTCGCCGAATCGGGAGTGACGGGCCCCAAGGACGTGGCGGAGTACCGCGGTTGGGGAGCCGACGTGGTGCTGGTCGGTGAGGCACTGGTCCGCTCCGGGGACCCGCGCGGCGCGGTGGGCGAGTTCATCGAGGCCGCCGGAGTGTGACGGCGCACGGCTCGGCCCGTGCGCCTTCACCGCGTGCGCCTTCACCGCGTGCGCCTTCACCGCGTGCCCCTCACCGCGTGCCCCTTCACCGTGTGCCCGCCGGGCGAGAACTCAGAGGGGATCGGCCTCGGGCAGCGTCTGCGCGCACCAGATCGTCTTGCCCTCGGTGGTGTGCCGGGTCCCCCACCCCTGGGTGAGCTGGGCGACGAGCAGCAGGCCCCGCCCGCCCTCGTCGAAGGCGCGGGCCCGGCGCAGGTGCGGGGCGGTGTTGCTGGCGTCGGAGACCTCGCAGATCAGGGAGGTGTCGCGGATCAGCCGTAGCCTGATCGGGGGCTCGCCGTAGCGGATGGCGTTGGTGGCCAGCTCGCTGACCACCAGTTCGGTGACGAAGGACGCCTCCTCCAGGCCTCACGCGTCCACCATGACCGCCGCCGGGGGAGTGGCGGCGGTCATGGCGTGCGTGCGGGTCAGCCGCTGCCGCGGGGGTCGAAGGGGATGCCGGAGGGCTTGGCGCGCTCCAGCTCGACCTCGAACCTGCCGTCCTTGAGGGGGAAGTTGGCATTGCCCCACGAGGCGCCGTTCAGCTTGGCCTGGAGGTCGAGGTTGTCCTTGCCGCGCGGGAAGCTGTTCCAGCTGACCAGGGCCGGCTGGTCCCAGCCGCCGTCGCCCCAGGCCTCCGGGCGCTCGCCGTCCTTGGCGAAGCGCATGGAGTGGGTGCCGGCGCCCTCCTTGTGGTAGACGCACTTGACGCGGGCCCCGTCCCTGGGGACCGAGGTGAAGGCCCTGGTCGTGTACTGGCCGTGCGCGGAGACGGAGACGTGGGAGGGCTGGGGGTCGCCCTGGCGCACCCAGGCGGCGCAGGCCTCCCAGTCGTGGCGGTGGCCGCCGACGACATTGCCGGGCGCGTTCTGGTCCTTCTCGAAGTAGAGCGTGTAGATGATCCCGCACCAGCCGTTGTTGCACTTGACGCGGGAATAGGTGTTGGCCTTGCCGAGGTGGTCGGTCCGGCATCCCCCGGTCACCGAACCGGTGTCCTGAAGGCCGCCGTTGAGGTTGCCGTTCCAGTCGATGGCGGTCGCCGGGAAGCAACTGTCGCTGTCGTAGTCGAAGTAGGGCCGGAACGTCTTCTGGAACGACGTGGTGCTCTCGCCCAGCGGTGTCAGGACGCCGGCCGACGCACTGGTGGGAAGGGCGACGACGAGGGCGCCCGCGCTGAGCGCGACGAGCGCGGACCTGCCGAGACGGGGAGTCCTGCGCGTCGGATTCAGGGGCATGGGGGGTGCTCCGATGGCTCGGTGTGCCGGACGGTCCGGCGTGGCACTTCCGAGGCTGGACAGGCCGGAGTTGAAAGGCACGTCCTACGATCGGAGCGTTCAACTCGCGCGAGCCGGTGCAGTTGTGCGGCGGCACGTCATGCCACGGCCATCAACGCCACATCTCGTGCGGAAAGGGTTTCCACAGCTCGACCCGGCCTCGTGCCGGCCGAACCGCACCTTGTCCTCCTGTACGGCATGTACGGCACGAATGCGCGGAAGTGGGTGGGAGCGTGGGGCGTCCGGAACGGCCCCTGGATCCGGAGGCGGGACCCGTGCAGCGGTTCGCCCACGATCTTCGGGAGCTGCGGAGGACCGTGGGCACTCCGGCATACCGGCTCATGGCCGAGTCGGCGGGGTTCTCCGCCACCACCCTGTCCGAGGCCGCGCGGGGCGAGCGGCTGCCGTCCCTGGCGGTGGTCCAGGGATATGCGCGGGCGTGCGGCGCCGATCCGGCGGAGTGGGAACGGCGCTGGAAGGAGGCCGAGTCCGAGGGCGCGACGCGGGCGGATCCCGAGGACGCCGTGCCGCCGTACCGAGGGCTGGCCCGGTTCGAGCGGGACGACCACGCGCTGTTCTTCGGACGGGACCGGCTGACGGCGGAACTGCTGGAGTTGGTGCGCGGACACCGCTTCGCCGTGCTGCTCGGGGCGTCGGGCAGCGGCAAGTCCTCGCTGCTGCGGGCGGGGCTGCTCCCCCGGCTGCGGGAGGAGATCGCACGGCAGGACCGCCCGGCGGTGCTGCGGGTGTTCACCCCCGGGGCCCGGCCCGCCGCGACCTACCGGCAGCTGCTGGCACCGGCGCCGGGCGAGCCCGAGAGCTGGGTCGTGGTGGATCAGTTCGAGGAGGTCTTCACGCTGTGCCGCGGCCGGGCCGAGCGGGCCCGCTTCCTCGACCTGCTGCTGGCGGCCCGGGAGCCGGGCAGCCGGGTGCGCGTGCTCATCGCGGTACGGGCGGACTTCTACGCCCGCTGCGCCGAACACCGGGGCCTGGCGGCCGCGTTGTCCGGAGCGAGTCTGCTGGTCGGCCCGATGACGGCGGACGAACTGCGCGAGACGGTCGTCAGGCCCGCGCAGGCCGCCGGTCTGCTCGTCGAACGGGAGCTGACGGCGCGGATCGTCGAGGAGGTGCTCGGCGAGCCGGGCGGGCTGCCGATGCTGTCGCACGCGCTGCTGGAGACCTGGCGACGGCGCAAGGGACGCCTGCTGACGGTGGCCGCCTACGAGGCGGTGGGCGGCGTGCGCGGCGCGATCGCGGCCAGCGCGGAGGAGGCGTACGGCAGGCTGGACGCGGCGCAGGCCCGCGCGGCCCGGCAGTTGCTGCTGCGGATGGTGGAGCCGGGCCAGGACACCGTCGGCACCCGGCGCCCCCTCACCAGGGCCGAACTGGACGAGTGGGCGGACCCCGCGGTGCGTGCCGTGGTGGAACACCTGGCCGAGGCCCGGCTGCTCACCGTGGACGAGGACGGCGTCCAGCTCGCCCACGAGGCCCTGATCACCTCCTGGCCCCGGCTGCGCGGCTGGATCGAGGAGGACCGCGACCTGCTGCGCCACCGACGGCAGATCGCCGAGGCCGCGCGCGTCTGGCTGGACCACGACCGCGACCCCGGAGCGCTGTGGCGGGGCGCCCGACTGGCCGCGGCCCAGGAGCTCTTCGCGGACGACGCCGATCTGACGGCCCAGGAGCAGGCCTTCCTGCGGGAGGCGCTGGAGGTCCGGGAGGCGGAGCGCCGGGCCGCGGCCCACGCCACCCGCAGAGCACGGGTCCTCACCGTCGCCCTCTCCGGCGTCCTGGCCGTGGCGTCGGTGGTGGGCCTGGTCGCCTGGCAGCAGCACACCGACAACCGACGGCAGCGCACGGACACCGCCGCCCGCCGGGTCGCCGCGGTCGCCGACGCCATGCGGACGACCGATCCGCGGACCGCCCAACTGCTCGGCGTCGCCGCCTGGCGGATCTCGCCGCTGCCCGAGTCGCGCCGGGCACTGCTCGGGGCACTGGCCCAGCCCGAACTGGACACGTTCACCGACCCCGCGGTGGGCGAGGGGCACCGCCGCTTTCTGGTCGACTCCGGCCGTACGCTGCTCAGCACCGACGGCCGGACCTGGCACCGCTGGGACGTGGCGGCCCACCGCGCCCTCGGATCGGGCCGGCTGCCGCAGGGCGAGGCGGTCGCCGCGGGACCGGACGCCCGCGTGCTCGCCCTGGCCGGGGGAGCGGGCATCAGGCTGTGGGACAGGGCCGACGGCCGCTGGAAGGGAGCCGCTCACCCGGGTGCGTCGGGCGTGACGGTCACCGGAGGGGGCGGCTATCTGCTGTACGGCGCGGGCGAGGACCGGGTGCGGGTCGCCTCCGCCGTGGACGGCACGCCGCTCTTCGAGACCCGCTCCAGCGGCCCGGCGAGTGTGACGGCGAGCGCGGACGGCCGGCTGGTGGCCGTCTGTCCCTCCGGCGACGCGCCACAGGTCTGGGACACCGCACGACGGCGTACCCTGCCCGGCCCCTGGGAGCGGTCCGGCGACTGCCGCACCCTCGTCCTCGGGGACGACCGGCTCGCGCTCCTGTCGTCGGACGGCGTACGGATCTGGCGGACCTCGACCGGGGACGAACTCGCCGAAGTCGGCCACCCCGGCGCCCGGTACGCCGCCTTCGGCCGGGCCGAGGACGGAGCCTTCCTGGCCACCGCCGACGGCAGGGAGATCCGGGTCTGGCGGCTGTCGGCCCCCGGGAACCCGGTCCTCCGGCACTCCCTGAACAACCGGCAGCTGCGCGGCGGTCTCGCCTGGGACCCGCGCCGACCGGTCCTGCGCTACCTCGAAGGCAGCACCGTCCACTCCCTCGACCTCACCGGAGCGGTCACCTCCGCCTGGCGCGCACGCCCCCTGGACGGGGTCCTGCTCAGCCCGGACGGCCGTACGCTCGCCACCGCCCAGCGCTTCGGCACCACCTACCGCTTCCAGCTCCGCGACACCCGCCACGACCTGCCCCCGATCCCCCTGCCGCCGCCACCGCTCCCCGCTGCCCGCGCCCCCGAGCGGCCCGTCCCCGCGCACCGCACCCTGCCGGTGATGGCGTTCAGCCCCGACGGCACCGACTTCGCGTACGGCGTCTCGGCCCCCGGGCGACAGGCAGCGCCCCAGCACCTCTCCGTCTGGGACACGGAGCGCCTGCGCATCCGCTCCACGCTGGACCTCGCCACGTCCGGGTCCGCCGTCGTGGGACTGGCCCTCGGTCCCGGCGGCCGCGTCCTCTACACCGCCCGGCGGCTCGACAGCGGCGCGTTCGTCAACGAGGCGTGGGACATCGAGCGGCGCCGTCGCACGTCCGTCCTCACCGGTCTGGCCAGCGGCCACCTGGCCCTGCACCCCGAGGGCCGCCTCCTGGTCGGGGACAACCGGCTCGTCCGACCGCCCGGCCGGGCCGCCACGGCACGCGACCTCGTGCAGGGCGACCGGATCGGCGCCCTGGCCTTCGGCCCCGACGGCTCACGCCTGGCGGCCGGTGACCGGACCGGCCGGGTCGCCCTGTGGGACGGGGCGCTCGGCCACCGCGCCGGCGTGCTGCGGAACATCTTTCCCGCGCCGCTCGACACCACCCCGGAGGCCGTCAGCGCCCTCGCGGTCAGCCCGGACGGTCAGACGCTCGCCGTCGCCGGCACGGCGGGCACCCTGCAGCTCTGGGACACCGCCACCCACCAGCCCCTCGGCAGCCCGCTGCCCACCTCCGGCGAGGAACTGCGCACCCTCGCCTTCAGCCCGGACAGCGGGACCCTGTACGCGGGCAGTGCCCATGTCCCGCTCCAGCGGTACACCATCGAGCCGTCCTGGGCGGTCCTGCGGGTCTGCGCCCGAGCGGGCGCCGGACTCGACGAGGCGCAGTGGCGGACGTACGTACCGGACGCGCCCTACCGGCGGATCTGCGACCGGGCCGAACCCGCCCCCGAACCCGATCCCGACCCGGCGGCTTCGCCCCGCCGGCTCGCCGTCAGCGTGGTGACCAGGTCGTCCAGTGTGTCGAACCGCAGGTCGAAGGCGTCGGAGCCGGTCGGCGGATCCGCGGCCGGCCGGCGGACGTAGGCGGTCCGCATGCCCTGCGCCCGCGCCCCGCGCAGGTCCCAGGCATGGGCGGCCACCATGAGCACGCGTTCCGGTGGGCATCCGGCGGTGTCCACGGCGAGCCGGTAGACCTCCGGGGCGGGCTTGTAGGCCACGACGGCCTCGGCGGACAGGGCCTGGTGCCAGCGCAGCCCGGCGTGCGCGGCCAGCCGCAGCAGGGCGGTGCGGCCCGCGTTGGAGAGCCCGACGACGGGCAGCCGCCGCGCCAGCCGCTCCAGCGCGGCGCCGGAGTCGTCCCAGGCGGGCAGCCGCTGTCCCGCCGTGGCCAGCCGCGCGACGGTCGCCGGATCGGCGAGTCCGGCGTGGTCGGCCACCCGTTGTGCGGCCTCCGCGTCGAGGACCTCGGTGGTGACGTACGGGCGGGCTCCCCGCCCGATGCGTTCCTGCTCGTCCTCGATGTGGCGTTGCCACAGGGTGAGCAGCTCTTCGAGGTACGTGTCGTCGGCCGAGGGCACCGCCTCGCGGATCGCCGCGCGCAGCCCACCGGGTTCGTCGACCAGGGTGCCGAGGACGTCGAGGACGACGACCTCGATGTCAGGGGCCTCGGTCATGCGCACTCCCATTCGTCACCGGTCAAGGTGGTAACGTATGTCAGGTGGCCACGCGTCGCAAGCCTGTCGGCAAGGGGCATCCGTACAATTTGGGTGCGAACGACATCTGCGATCCGATGCGCCCCCAGGGCGCGAAGGAGTGTGCCCGTGCCCGGCCAACGATCCATCACGCAAGCCGAGAAGCTGGCGGAGGCCAAACTCGGCGGCATCCCCGTCCGCCACGAACAGATGGCCGTCGTCGCCAACATCTACCGCGCCGCCTCGGCGGTACGACAGCACCTGGAGAACTCCGTGCTGCGCGGCGCGGACCTGACCTGGACGGCGTTCGTCGTCCTGTGGGTGGTCTGGGTCTGGGGCGAGTCGGAGACCCGGCACGTGGCGGAGGAGGCGGGCATCTCCAAGGGCACCCTCACCGGCGTCTCACGGACCCTGGAGAAGCGCGGACTGATCAAGCGGGCCGGCCACCCCACCGACGGCAGGCTGGTCCTGCTCAGCCTGACCGAGGAGGGCGAGGAGCTGATGCGGCGCGTCTTCCCCGCCTTCAACGAGGAGGAGGCCTTCGTCACCGCACGGCTCGACGACGAGGACTGCCGTACCGTCGCCGACGGCCTGCGGCGCGTCGTCCTCCAGGTCGAGGAACACGGCGAGGAACGCCGTCTCACCCTCCTCGACGGAGCGCCCCCGGCACCGCGCCGCAGCGGACGGCGGGCCCAGGGCTGAGCCCGCGCCGCCGTGCCGGTGTCAGCGGCTGTTCCGGGCCGCAGTGACGAAGGCGTCGAACAGGCCCTGTTGGGCGGGATCCTCGTGGGCGGTGTCCTCCGGGTGCCACTGGACGGCGGTGAACCAGCCGGGGGCGGCGGGGAGTTCGAGACCCTCCACGGTGCCGTCGGCGGCGCGTGCGGTGACCGTGGCGCCGGGGGCGGCGCGGGACACGCGCTGGTGGTGGTAGCAGGACGCGTCCAACTTCTGCGCACCGGTGGCCTGTTCCAGCAGGGTGCCGGGACGGACGGCCACCGGGTGCACGAGGTGCCGGTGTTCGTGTGCGGGGCCGCCCATGTCCTGCTCCAGGGTGCCGCCGAGGGCGACGTTGACGACCTGGAGGCCGCGGCAGACCGCCAGGAGGGGCAGGCCCAGGTCCAGGGCGTGGCGTGCGACGTCGAGGTCGAAGGCGTCCTGGACCTCGTCCACGTCGTAGACGCTGTCGTGGGTGTCGGCGGCGCCGTAGCGGTGCGGGGCGAGGTCACCGCCGCCGGGCAGCAGGACGCCGTCGAAACGGGTGAGGCGGGAGGCGGCCCCGGAGGCCGCGGGATGGATGCTCGCCGGTTCGCCGCCCGCGCGCCAGACGGCCTCGACGAGGGCACGGGCGTTGACCTCGGCGGCGTACCGCAGCGCGGAGGTGGTGGCGGCGAAGCGGGCGGGGATCGCGATGAGCGGCCGTGGGGACGTCGTCGTCACAGCTGGATCCAGGTGGTCTTCAGTTCGGTGTACTTCTCCAGGGCGTGGGCGGACTTGTCGCGGCCGTTGCCCGACTGCTTCATGCCGCCGAAGGGGACGGTCAGGTCGCCCTCCTCGTAGCAGTTGACCCAGACGGTTCCTGCCTTGAGCGTGCGCGAGACCCGGTGGGCGGTGGACAGGTCGGAGGTCCACAGCCCGGCGGCGAGGCCGTACTCGGTGGCGTTGGCCAGTCGTACGGCCTCGTCGAGGTCGTCGAAGGTGAGCACGGACAGCACCGGGCCGAAGATCTCCTCGCGGGCCAGCCGCATCCCCGGGTCCACCCGGTCGAAGACGGTGGGGCGCAGGTAGCTGCCGCCGGACTCGGCCAGCGTGCGGCCGCCGCCGGCCCGCAGCCGGGCGCCTTCCTCCAGCCCGGTGCCGATGTGGCCGAGGACGCGCCCGAGATGGCTCTCGCCCACCAGCGCGCCCATCTCGGTGGCCGGGTCGAGCGGATCGCCGACCCGCAGCTCGCCCGCCCGGGCCACGATCGCCTCGGTGACGCGGTCGGCGACGGAGGAGTGCACGAGCAGCCGGGAGGGCGCGGTGCACATCTCGCCCTGGTTGAAGAAGATGCCCCAGGCTGCCGTGGCGGCGGCCTTCTCCAGGTCGGGGGCGTCGGGAAGGATGATGTTCGGTGATTTGCCGCCGAGTTCGAGCCAGACGCGCTTGAGGTTGGAGTCGGCGGCGTACCGCAGGAAGTGGCGTCCTACGGCGGTGGAGCCGGTGAAGGCCAGGACATCGACGTCGGGATGGAGGCCGAGCGCCCGGCCGGTCACCGGCCCGTCTCCGGTCACGACGTTGAGCACACCCGGCGGCAGCCCGGCCTCGGTGGCGATCCGGCCCAGCAGCAGGGCGGACAGCGGTGAGTTCTCCGAGGGCTTCAGGACGACCGTGCAGCCCGCGGCCAGGGCCGGCGCGACCTTCCAACTCGCCAGCGTCAGGGGGAAGTTCCACGGGACGACCGCGCCGACGACACCTGCCGGTTCCCGGGTGACCAGGGCGAGTGCGTCCGGGGAGGTGTGGGGCGACTCGTCGGTGAGTTTGCCGGCGAGCTGGCCGTACCAGCGGAAGGTGGTGATCGCGGCGCGCAGTTCGACGGCGTACGCGTCCGAGATCGGCTTGCCCATCTCCAGGCTGATGGTCAGGGCGAGGTCCTCCCGCCGCTCTTCGAGCAGTTCGGCGACGCGCAGCAGGATCCGGCCGCGGTCGGCGGGCGCGAGGCGGGGCCAGGGGCCGGAGTCGAAGGCGCGGCGTGCGGCGGCCACGGCCAGGTCGACCTCGGCCGGGCCGGCGTCGGCGACGTCGCGCAGCACCTGTCCGTCGCGGGGTGAGACGACCGCGAAGGCGGCGCCTCCGCCCGGCTCGTCCGTCCCGTCGATGTGGTGCTGGGTGGGCAGGGTCAGCTCCTTGGCACGACGCAGCAGGTCGTCGTGGGCGAGGGCCGGCATGGGCGCTCCTACGGGGTTCGCGGGGTGAGGGGGAGGACCGGGTGGAACGGGCGGGACGGTGCGGTCAGCCCGTGGCGGCAGGCCGGCCGCGCGTGAGCCGTGCCACGACGAGCCCCGCGAGCAGCACCGCCGGCACGGTGAGCTGGAGCCAGAGGGCGGTGGTCCGGTCGCCGCCGATGAGCGTGGTGAAGTTCTGGATGATCAGCCAGATCGCCCCGGCGATGCCCAGCGCGCCCAGTACCGGAGCGACCAGCGTGTTCCAGGGCCGGGTGTCGGCGCCGGAGCGGCGGAAGAAGACGACCACGGAGACGGAGGTCAGGAAGTACAGGAGCATGATCCCCAGCACGGCGACCCCGCTGAACCAGGAGAAGAGCGTCAGCACCGGGTCCTTGCCCAGCATCGCGAACGGCATCACGAGGGCCAGCGCGATCACCGTCTGCACCAGGCCGGCCGCCCAGGGGGAGTGGCGCCGGTTGAGCGCGGTCAGCCGGTGCGGCAGCAGCCCTTCACGGCCCAGGGAGAACAGGTACCGGTTGGCCGAGTTGTGGAAGGCGAGGATGCCGGCGAAGAGCGAGGTGG
This sequence comes from Streptomyces lincolnensis, assembly GCF_021173675.1. GTDB lineage: Bacteria > Actinomycetota > Actinomycetes > Streptomycetales > Streptomycetaceae > Streptomyces > Streptomyces lincolnensis_B. The sequence goes on from NZ_JAIHON010000007.1 coordinate 401,785, forward strand.
CCAGCAGGATGGGCAGCACATCGCCGGTCCAGGCGCCGAACCGCGCGGCGATGGGCGCGAAGACGAAGCCGGCGGCGTCGCCGGACTCCAGCGCCGCTCCCGCCTCGGCCGTCGCCCGGGACGCCCCGTGCGCGGAGACCAGCATCCACGAGGTGAAGGCGAAGAAGCAGGTGATCACCGCGACCGACAGGTAGGTGGCCCGGGGGACCGTCCTGCTCGGTTCGCGGGCCTCCTCGCCGTAGATGGCGGTGGCCTCGAAGCCGAACATCGACGCCACGGCGAACATCAGGGCCACCCCCGGAGCCCCCTGGAGTGCGGCGGACGGCGAGAAGCTGCCGGTCAGGCCGAGCCCCTCCGGGCCGCCGCCCTTGAAGAAGGTCACGAGGGCGAAGGCGATGAGGATGCTGAACTCCGCCAGCACGAACACGGCCAGGACCTTGGCGCCCATCTCGATCCCGGCGGTGCCGAGGACCTGGACCGCCGCCATGGTGACCAGCGTCCAGACCCACCAGGCGATGTGGACATCGGCGTAGTGCGCCACCAGGGAGCTGACCGTGGCGCCGTAGAGCCCGTACATGGCGGCCTGGATCGCGCAGTAGGCGAAGAGGGCGACGCCGGCGCTCCCGGAGCCGGCGGAGCGGCCCAGCCCTTTGCCGATGTACGTGTAGAAGGCGCCGGCGTCCACCACGTGGCGGCCCATGGCCACGAAGCCGATGGAGAACAGCAGGACCACGGCGCCGGCCGCGAGGTACGCGGCGGGAGTCCCGGCACCGTTGCCGATGGCGACGGCGATGGGGACGGCTCCGGCGATCCCGGTGAGCGGTGCCTGGGCGGAGAGGACGAAGAAGAGGATGCCCAGGACGCCCAGGGAATCGGGCTTGAGCCTGCCTGTCGTGGAGGAATCGTACGCGGAGTGCGGGGCGAGCGCCGTCTGACTGTCCACTCGGATCACCTGTCGGGGACGGGGAGGGATGAGGGTCGTTTCTGTCCAAACGAATTGCCTCATCGTGAACGGGAACTATCCGTTTGACAAGGGGGCGGACGAAGATTTCCGGCCGTCACCGAGGGGGTCGTGGCCGGATCTGCTCGGTGCGCGACGAAAGACGCCGGACGCCGGGCGTCCGAGGATGTCGAGAACGTGTCACCGGCTCCGTCCCAGGGACATCAGCGGCCACCACCGGCCGCACAGGGAAGCCGCACATGGAAGAAGGAGAGACCGGCATGGCTGTTCAGCGGATGGACAACGTCGGCATCGTCGTCGAGGACATGGACGCCGCCATCGCGTTCTTCGTGGAACTCGGGTTGGAGCTGGAGGGCAGGGCGGAGGTCAAGGGCCTCGTCGCCGACCAGTGCACCGGACTCGACGGCGTCCACTGCGACGTCGCGATGGTCCGGACCCCGGACGGTCACAGCCGACTCGAACTGGCGAGGTACCGCAGCCCCGCGGCGACCGGCGCCGGGCCGCGCAACCGGCCGCACAACATTCTGGGCACGCACCGCGTGATGTTCGCCGTCGACGACATCGAGGACACGGTGGCCCGCCTGCGGCCACACGGCGCCGAACTCGTCGGCGAGATCGCCCGGTTCGAGGACAGCTACCTGCTCTGCTACGTCCGCGGCCCGGAGGGCATCATCGTCGGACTGGCCGAGCAGCTGGGCTGAGCGAGGGCCGCCGCGGGCTGTACGGGGACCCCGCTTCAGCGGGCCCGGCCCGGCGTGGGCCGCCCCCCGCGGAGGAGGGGCGGCCGTCCGGTCCGGATCAGGCGGTGCTGAGGATCCGGATCAGGCGGTGCTGAGGATCACGAGCCGCTGGGTCGCTCGCGTCATCGCGACATAGCGGTCGACCGCGCCCTCGATGCCCTCGCCGAAGTCCTGCGGGTCGACCAGGACGACCAGGTCGAACTCCATCCCCTTCGACAGCTCCGGGGACAGCGACCGGACCCGGGACGTCGCCCGGAAGGCGGGATCGCCGATGACGCAGGCGATCCCGTCGTCGTGCTCGGCGAGCCAGCCGTCGAGGACCGCGTCCAGGTCCGCGGCGGATCCGTGGCCGACGGGGACGCCGCCGCTGCGGATGGAGGTCGGGACGTTGGCGTCCGGGAGCGCGGCCCGGATGATGGGCTCGGCCGCCGCCATGATCTCCTCGGGCGTCCGGTAGTTGACGGTCAGGGAGGCCAGGTCGATCCGGTCGAAGCCGACCCGCTCCAGCCGCTCCCGCCACGACTCGGTGAACCCGTGCCGTGCCTGGGCACGGTCGCCGACGATGGTGAAGCTCCGCGACGGACACCGCAGCAGCAGCATCTGCCACTCCGCGTCCGTCAGTTCCTGGGCCTCGTCGACTACGACGTGCGCGAACGGCCCGGCGAGTCGGTCGGGGTCGGCGCCGGTCAACGCGGTCTCGTCCACCAGGGCGTCATGGAAGTCCTCGCCGCGCAGCATCGTCACCAGACCCATGCCGTACTCGTCGTCCGCGACGGCGATCAGGCTGTCCACGACCGTGTTCATGCGTTCGCGTTCGGCGGCCAGGGCCGCCTCGTTGCGGCGCTTCTGCCGTGCCGCCTCCGGATCGCCCAGGCGCTGGCGTGCCGCGTCCAGCAGCGGCAGGTCGGAGACCGTCCAGGCCTGTCCGTCCGCGCGCTGGAGCAGCCGGACCTCGTCCCGGCTCAGCCAGGGAGCGCACATCCGCAGGTAGGCGGGGACCGTCCACAGGTCGGAGACGAGGTCGGCCGCTTCGAGCAGCGGCCAGGCGCGGTTGAAGGCCGTCAGCAGTTCCCGGTTCTGCCGCAGCGACTTGCGCAGCAGCTCGGGCGAGACCTCGCCGTCCTCCGCCGAGGCGTCCCCCTCGTGCTTGTCCACCAGGAGGGTGAGCAGCTCCTCCCAGACCTGGCCCCGGCCCTCGTTGTGCGGTGTGCCGGGTTCCGCCGCCTCGAACGCCACGGCCCAGTCGGTGGGGGTCAGCAGGATGTCGGACCAGTGGGTGGTGACCGTCATCCCCTCGGTGGGCGGCTCCTCGTAGAACCTGACCGCCTTCTCGATCGCCTTCACCAGGTCCGCGGAGGACTTCAGACGGGCCACCTCCGGGTCGGTCTCGACCCCGGCCGAGGCGCCCTCGGCGACCAGGTCCCGCAGGACGCAGGTCTGCACGCCCTCCTCGCCGAGGCTGGGCAGGACGTCGGAGACGTAGGCCAGATAGGGCCGGTGCGGGCCGACGAACAGGACGCCTCCCCGGCGGTGCCCCAGGCGTGGGTCGGAGTGCAGGAGGTAGGCGGAGCGGTGCAGGGCGACGACCGTCTTGCCGGTGCCCGGACCGCCGTCCACCACCAGGGCGCCGCGGGATCCGGCGCGGATGATGGCGTCCTGGTCGGCCTGGATGGTGCCGAGCACGTCCCGCATCCGGGCGGAGCGGTCGCTGCCCAGGCTGGCGATGAAGGCGGACTGGTCGTCCAGCGCGGCGTGGTGCCCGGCGAAGGCGTCCGGGGTGAACACCTCGTCCCAGTAGTCGCCGATCCGGCCGCCGCTCCAGCGGTACCGGCGGCGGCTCGCCAGACCCATAGGGTTGGCGTGGGTGGCGCCGAAGAACGGCTCGGCGGCCGGCGAACGCCAGTCGACCAGCAGCTGGCGCCCCTCGCTGTCGGTCAGACCGAGCCGCCCGACGTACACGGGCTCGGGGTCGTCCGCGCCGACCATGTGTCCGAGGCACAGGTCCAGGCCGAAGCGGCGCAGGGTGCGCAGACGGGAGGTCAGACGGTGGATCTCGAGGTCCCGGTCCATCGCCTCCTGGCCGATGCCGCCGGGCGCCCTGCGGGCGGTGTCGAGGCGGTCGGTCAGCTCGGCGATCGTCTGCTCCAGGCACGCGGCGATGGCGGCGAAGTGCCGCTCGTCGTCGGCGATCAGCGCCGGGTCGGCCTTGGCGGCGAGGCGGTCGGGAAGGGCGAAGGCGCTGGAGGTCAGGGGTGTCACGGCATCAGCTCCGATAGGTGGTCGGGTGGGGGCTCGGCGGTCCCGCGCGCTCACGCGGGTACCGGCGGGCTGTCCCCGCTGATCTCGTCGAGCAGTAGTCGGGCGGCCACCGTCGTCCCGTCGGCGCGGATCGTGCCGGCGACGGCGGTGGCTCGTGTGCGGGTCTCGGGGGTCAGGGCCGTCTCGAGCGCGGCCGACAGGGAGGTGAGGGTGGGGGTCGGACCGTCGTGGGCGGCGCCGATCCCCAGGTCGGCGACCCGGCCGGCCCAGTACGGCTGGTCCGCCAGCTGGGGCACCACCACCTGGGGCGCACCGGCCCGGGCGGCGGTCGTCGTGGTGCCCGCGCCGCCATGGTGTACGACGGCGGCCACGCGGGAGAACAGTACCTGGTGGTTGGTCTCGCCGACGGCGAAGCAGTCCTCCGCCTCGTCGACCAGCGCCAGCTCGGCCCAGCCCCGGGAGAGCAGGACACGGCGGCCCTGCGCGCGGACCGCCTCGACGACCACCCGGGCGGCGTCCGGCGACGCGTGCAGAGGCATGCTGCCGAAGCCCACGTACACCGGGGGCTCGCCCGCCTCCAGGAACGCCACGAGGTCCTCGGGAAGAGGCCGCTCGTCGGGCAGGTACCACGCGCCGGGCTGGACGACATCGAGCTCCGGCCGGTCCAGCAACGGGTCCAGGACCGGATCCGTCGCCACCCACGGCCGCTTGCCGAGGACGTAGTCACGGACGCCGTCCACCGGCGGCAGGCCGATCGACGCCCGGTTCGTGTTGAGCGCCTCACCGAACAGCGCGTCGATACTGCGGGCGTCCATGTCCCACAGCACCCGGTGGTCGGTCACCTCGGGCGGCAGCGGGTGCCCCGGATAGGCCATCGGCCGGTGGTGCGGCGACGGCACGGTCAGCTGCTGGAAGGTCACGGACGCGCTGGGGATGCCCAGCTTCTCGGCCACCGACAGGGCCCCGGCCGCGGCCGGGATCGGGCCGGTCGCCAGCATCGCATCGCAGTCCTCGGCCGCCTCGGTGAGAGCGTCGAGCTGGGCGGCGATCACGGCCGCCGCGCGCTGGGGCAGGTTCGACGCCGAGGGGGCCGTGGACGACTTCATCAGCGCCCGGGCCGACGGACCGACCGCCACCACCGGCACACCCACACCGGCCAGCCGCCGCGCGAACTCCTCGTCGGACGGCGCGCACATCCGTACCTCGGCGCCGCGCTCGCGCAGCGCCACCGCGAGTCCCGCCATCGGTTCGACGTCTCCACGCGACCCAAAGGTCGACAACAGCACACGCACTTCGTGAATCTCCCCGTTTTCGCAGGTTCTGGCTTGAGGCCGTTGATTCTGCGGTACGACGGGGGCCTTGCCGCAAGCCCCCTGGTGCGCTATAAGTTGAGAGTGGAAAGGAGTCGGTGACCCCTTTCCTTTTCTTTTTGCCGACTCCTGTGACTGATGTTGCACACTCTTCCCATGACACGCATGAGGAAGGCCGGCGCCGCGCTGTTGGCAGCAGCGGCCGTGCTGATCGCGACACCCCCCACCGCCTCGGCCTCTCCGGTTCCGCACGGGACGTTCGTACGGGAGAGCTTCGACCGTCTTCCCCTCGGCCCGGTCACCGCCGGCCGCGGCTGGACCACCGACTCCGCGAACGGTTCGCTGAGCGTCGAACCCAGCACCACCGGTCACGGCCGCGAACTGCGGCTGCGCACCGAGGGCAACGGCCGGGCCTTCATGGTCCTGTCCGACCTCGCCCCGGCAGGCAACAGCTTCTGGGCCCGGCTGCGCCTGCGCGTGGACCGGTTCCCGACCGCTCCCGACTGGGCGCACTGGACCCTCGCGGAGGCCTCCGGCTCCGACACCCCCACGCTGGTACGGCCGTTGGGCGGCCAGTACGCCCCCACCGACCAGGGCAACTTCTGGGGCGTGGGCTCCGACCTCGGACCCACCGGGGACTGGACCGCCTGGAAGACCTCCGCTCCCGCCACGGCCGGCGTCTGGAGCTGCGTGGAGTTCCACCTCGACGCCACCGACAACCGCGTGACGGTCTATCAGGACGGGCTGGAGAAGCCCGAGTTGACGGTCTCCACCAAGGAACACGGCGGCACGGCGGGCGACTTCGTCTTCCCCCGCTTCGACCAGCTCAAGCTGGGCTGGCAGTTGTACCAGGCCGACCCGACTCCTTCGTCGTACGAGATGCGCATGGATGACGTGGCGCTGAGCGGCAAGCGGGTCGGCGGGTGCGCGTCATGACGGGCGGTCTCTCGCGCCGCTCGGTGATCGGCGGCATGGTCGGCGGGCTCGCCCTGTCGTCCGTGGCCGGGACGGCGTGGAGCAGCACAGGGCCGGACCAGCGGTGGAGCGGCGAAGGGCCGGGCCACCGGGAGCGGTACGTCCCGCTGGCGGTGGGTGCCGGGGGCGGTCCGGCCGGTTCGGACCGCGTGCACGTGCTGAAGGTCGGCCCCGACACGGCCCACACCGTCCTGGTGATGGTGCCCGGCATGTTCGGCGCCGCCAACGACTTCCGGCTCGTCGCCCGGGACCTCGTCGCCGCCCTGCCCGGCATACAGGTGTGGTCGTTCGACCGGCGCGAGGAGAACCTCGCCGACCGCTCCGGCTTCACCGGAGCGGACCCGGCCGGGTACTACCTGGACGGCCACTACCGCTCACTGGACCCCGCCGCCTCCGGCTTCGCCGCCGGATGGGGGCTCGCCAGGACGCTGGCGGACCTGCGTACGGTCGTCCGGGCCGCCGGCCGGGGCGGCGGCCGCCGGGTGGTGCTCGGCGGCCACTCCTGGGGCGCCACCACGGCGATGGCGTACGCCGCCTGGGACTTCGACGGCCACCCGGGGTACCGGGACGTGTCCGCCCTCGTCCTGGTCGACGGCGGTGTGCGGGGTGCCTTCGACGGAACGGGCGCGCCGGTGCAGAACGCGCCGGAGCAGGTGAAGGAGCGGCTCGCGGCCATCAACGGCGGAGCCGTCTTCGACATGACCCTGAGCGGAGTCGGGCTGGGCGCCCGGGCCGAGAGCACCCAGATCTGGTACCAGCTCGCGGGCTGGTACGCCCACCGCGACCCGGACGGCCGCTCGGTCCTCCAGCCCCGGATGCCCGACGCCCTGCGGCCGGGCGTGCCGGTCACCAACGCCGGGCTGCTGGGCGTCCTGGTGGACGCCGGGTTCGGCTGGCCCAACGACATCAGCGTCCACTCGGGCCACCTCGCCGACAGCGGTGATGTCCGCGGCTGGGTCGACACCGGTATCACCTCCATCGGCCGCGTGGCCACCGCCTACGCGGGCGGCCCCGAGCCGGCCGTGTGGCAGTGGTACTGGCCGGCCCGGCTGTCGGTGGACCTCGACGTCACCGACCCCTACCGGGACAGCGAGTCGGCCCGCTCGCTGGGGCTGCGGCTCCGGCACGCCGCGGGCCTGGACGTACCCCTGTACGCCTTCGAGACCAGCTACGCCAAGGGGACGATCGTGTCGGCCGCCCGCGAGGTCGTCGCGAACTCGCGTATCCCGTACGGGGCTTATGAGACGGACAACGGGATGAACCACCTCGACCCGCTGTTCGCCGCCCCGTCGCAGAACGCGTTGACCCGCACGCTCGTCCCCTTCCTCAGCGGAGTGCTACTCGCCTGAGGGCGCGGTCAGCGGAACCCCGAGCGCCACCGGGGTGCCGAAGTTCGGAGTGCCGTCGGCGTTCCAGGTGAACTTCTGCGCCCTGGTGGAGCGGTTCATGTCGCAGCCCCCGTTCGCCGAGCTGTTGGCGTGGTAGACCATCCAGTCCTCCGTGCCGTCGGGCGACTTGAAGAAGCCGTTGTGACCGGGCCCGTACACGCCGTTGGCGTTGGACCGCTGGAAGACCGGGTTCGGTGACTTGACCCAGGAGGAGGAGTTCAGCGGGTCACCGCCGTCGTAGGTGAGCATCCCCAGCTTGTAGTCGGGCGTGGAGCAGTGGCTCGCGGAGTAGACGATGAAGGTCCTCCCGTTGCGCTGGAGCACCTCCGCCCCCTCGTTGACCGCCCCTCCCACCGTCTCCCAGCTGTACGTCGGCGTGGACAGGATGCGGCGGGTGCCGCTCGCGGTCCACGGGTTCGACAGCGGCCGGATGAACATGGGCTGCGAGCCGTTGTAGAAGGTGCCCAACAGATAGAGCTGCCCGTTGAGTTGGAGGATGCCCGGGTCCAGCTCCCAGGTGTTGTCCTGGGTGGGGTCGAGCAGGTCCGCCTTGAAGGTGTAGGGGCCCATCGGGTCGAGCCCGGCGCTCTCCAGTACGTGGATGCGCTGGGTGCCCAGGTCGAAGGGCTCGCGTCCGGCCGTGTAGTAGAAGTACCAGCGCTTGCCGTTGGGCCCGTCGAGCAGATGGAACTCCGGGGCCCACATCGTGCCCGCCCCGTTGGGCCGGGTGAGGTTGAAGATCACCTGTTCGGTCGCGGTCGCCAGGCCCGCGAGCGTGCTCGCCCTGCGCATGGTGACGGTCGAGTTCCAGGTCGTCGTGGCGAGGTAGTAGAAGCCGTTGTAGTACGTCAGCCAGGGGTCGGGCCCGCGCTGGGCGATCGGGTTGGTGAAGGTGCCCGGGCTCGTGCCGCCGCCGGTGAAGCTCGGCAGCCGCCACACCCGGCCGTTGGCGGTGGAGCACGGCAGCTGCACCAGGTTGGTGTTGGAGGCCGCCGAACCACCGCTGGGCGCCATGCACTTGCCGGAGCTCACGGACACCAGGTTGAAGGTCCTGTCGGTCCCGGAGACCGTGACGGGGACGAGCCGCCACCGCTGGTTGGTGCCGCCGTGGCACGGCCACTGGATGATCGCCGCGTTGTCCGCCGTGGACGCGCCGTACACGTCGACGCACTGACCGGACCGCGTGGTGATCGTGTAGGTGTCCTCGGACCCCGCGACCGGGGTGAAGCCGAAGTTCTGGTTGGCCCCGGACGCGCACGCGAAGGCACGCAACTGGGTCCCGTTGGTGGACGAACCGCCGGCCAGGTCCAGGCAGTTGCCGCCGTTCTGGTTCACCCCGGTCGAGGTGAACGCGACGGCCGCGGCGGCGGGCGCGGGCGCCACCAGGAAGGCGACCGCCAGGGTGAGGGCGGCCAGGAGCGCGGAGAGCCATCGGGAACGAGTCACGGGCCGTACACCTTCGCTTCCAGGAGGCCGACGGAGCTGGAGCCGTTGCCGGTGAGCAGCACCCGCAGGCGTGTGGTGCTCGTGGCGGTGAACGTGACGGTGTTGTACTGGTTCTTGGCCAGGGAGTAGCCGCTCGCGCCGGGCACGTCGACGTAGGCGCCGCCGTTCCAGTACTGGAGCTTCCAGGAGGCCGGCATGTCGATGCCCTGGTCGTCGTCGAAGAAGTACACCTCGGCCCGGTCGACGGTCCTCGCCGTGGGCCAGGTCAGCTCGGCCCACTGCTGGCCGGTCTCCGGCCAGGTGCCCCAGCGCGGGTTGGCGGTGTCGTTGGAGGACGGCGGATCGATGCCGTCGTTGAGCGCGGTGACGCTCTCCCAGGGGGAGGTGTACGACGCGGACGGCGTCGCGGACGTCGCCTGGTTGGCGGGGGGCTGGGCGCCGCCCCGGTTGTACACCTTGATCTCGGTCAGGCCCGTCTTGGCGCCGGAGGCGTTGGTGGCCAGAACCCGGATGCGCTGGGCGGTGACGGCGGGGAACCGCACCAGGTTGTAGTTGGCCCGGGGCGCGGCCGGGCTCTTGGTCTGGCCGGGCACGTCCACCCAGGAACTGCCGTTGTAGGACTGGACGGTGTACGCGGACGGCGCCCGGTAGGTGCCGCTGGCGGGCCGGCTGTCCTTGAAGTACAGGCGCACCTCGTTGAGCGTGCGGGCCGTGCCGAAGTTCAGCTCGTACCAGTCCTGGCTGTTGGGCGAGCCGCCCGCGCCCCAGAAGGGCTCGTTGGTGGGCAAGCCGTCCACGGCGCCGGAGACGGCGGTACCGGAGCCGGTGTGGGAGGCGGACGCGGTCGCCCCGGAGGCGAAGTTGGTCAGGTCGGCGGTGAGGTCGACACCGGCCTTGGCGAGCATGTCGACCATGCGGGGGCTGTCCTGGACGACCTGTTGGGGAGCCTTGAGGCCGGGAGCGGCCGTGTGGTGTGTGACCGTGCCGCTGGTGGTCACGTCACCGGTGGCCGGGTCCCAGGTGAGGGGCACCAGGGAGGAGACGGTGGCGACCCGAGTGCCGTTGACGTAGACCGAGTAGCCCTCCGGGACGCCCGGGTAGCGCACCACGCCGTCGGCGGGGTCGTCCCAGACGACCGACAGGTCGGCACCCCGGTAGCGGAGGTTGTTGACGGTGAAGTGCGACCAGCCGATGTCGATGGGGGACAGCTCCACCTTGGCGTCGTTGCGGGGGCGCAGGCCGGCCACGTCCTCGATGACCGTCCAGTTGCTGCTGCCCAGGATGTTGTGGTGGATCCAGGAGCGGTAGGTGATGGAGCTGCCGTTCCAGTCGGCCCAGAACTCATTGGCGTCGGGCCACTGGGTGTTGCCGCCGACGTACTGCGCCCAGGTGTTCCAGTACAGGAGCTTCTTGTAGTCGGTGGCGTTCATCCAGGAGTTGGGGTAGTTGCGCAGCACCGAGGAGTACAGCCGGAACTGCACGGTGGAGTTGATGGTGGAGAAGTTGTTGGAGCCGGGCTCCCCGGCCTCGGCCGCCGCCTTCTTGTCGACCTGGTTGGCCGTGTAGAAGGGGAAGATCGGGTACTGCGCCGGGTCGTCGTACAGGCGCAGCGCCTGCTTGTAGGTCGCGGTGTCGGGGACCGCGCCGACCGCGAACGGGTAGTAGTTGTTGATCTCCTTCCAGGGCACCCACTCGTTGGTCGACTTCAGCCGGTGCTCGAACAGCTGCCGGTTCGGATTCCACAGCACGTTGACGATGGCGTCCTTGATCTGGCCCGCGAGCGTGCGCATCTCGGCGGCCTTGGCCGTGTTGCCGCTCGCCTCGTAGGCCTGCGCGGCGGCGAGAGCCCCGCTGTACTGGTAGGCGGACTCGGCGCGGTCCATCCGGCCGGGCTTCCAGTGGAAGGACACCGCGTCGGCGTCGTTGCCGGTCAGGGCGCCCCAGTCGTACTCGATGAGCTTGTTGTTGTCGGTGTCGTAGTGGGCGAGCTGGCCCTTGACGTCGCCCTCGGCGTAGCGGGCGAGGCTCGCGGCGATCGCGGGCTGGCCGCCGTGGATCTGGTAGCTCTTCCAGGCCGCCTCGGCGATGTACTGCGTGTAGCTGTTGGACCAGTTCTCCGGATCGCCGGGGTTGTCCATGAAGCGGCCGCCCTTGGAGGTCTGGCCGACGCTCAGCCAGTCGCCGTACGCGTAGGCCGGGTTGCGCAGGTACTTCAGGTCGTCGATGTGCATCGGCTGGGTGAGGGCGATCGCGTTGTTGTAGCCGAGGACGCCCTCCGTGGAGGTCGGGAACTGGAAGGTCTGCCCGGGGAGGTCCGCGTCGAGGCTGTTGAAGCGCATCAGCCACCAGCGGTAGTAGATGTTCTTCTTGATCGCGGGCTCGGGCACGTCGATGTAGGGCACGTTCTGCGCCCACCACAGGTTGTAGGCCCGGACATGGGTGGCGAAGGCGGTCGCGGAGGAGTGGCCGGCGTAGGCGGTGTACTCGGTGAGCGACTCGGGGATCTCGTCGGTGACGAAGCCCATCACGACCTTGGTGGTCACCGTGGCTCCGGCCGGGATCGTCACCGAGCGGCCCAGGCCGCCGTTCGAGACGGTGAAGCCGTCGCCCGTCAGGCGTGGCCGGATGGTGGTCAGGTTGTTGTAGGCGTTGACCTGCCCGGTCAGCTCGCTGCCGGTGCCCGTGGTGGCGTACGGCGAGGTCGCCCGCAGTTGCAGGGTGGTCGAGCCGCTGCCGTTGTTCCGGATCGACAGGTTCGTCACGGCCACGTTGTTGTCGGTGACGAACTTGGTCTGCTCGACCGTGACCGAGCCGCCGGTGTGGACGCTCTTCCAGTGGCTGGGCGTCTGGCGGCGCTGGGCGACCTGTTCGGTGAAGGTGCCCGGGGTGATCGCGACGGTGTAGGCGCTGTTGTCGTTGATGCTCTCCCAGTAGGCGACCTTGCCGGCGAAGCCCAGCCGGGCGGGGTCGTGCTCCTTCATGAACAGCGCGCGGCCACGGGTCATCAGCCAGGGCCCGGCCGGGTCGTTGCCGGAGCGGGCCAGCAGACGGTCCATCCAGAAGTCGGTCCCCGAGCTCTCGGCGTCGTAGATGCTGCGCATCATGTCGCCGGTGGTGTGGGCGACGGGCGGTGCCGGGACCGCGGGGCCGGTGAAGGTGGGGAAGCCGATGGTCTGCGCCGCGTGGGCCGGCGGGGCGGCGGCGAAGACGGAACAGACGAGAAGCGCCAGGGCGACAAGGAGGCGGTGCAGAACGGTCTCGGTGGTTCGTCTTCGCATCGGAGGCTCCCCTTTGCTGAAACGACCTAAAAGGTTTTCGCAACGTAGGAGCGGGCTGATGGAGTGTCAAGAGAGGTCGCTGGGGCCCGAGTTCGCCGACCGCACGGTTCAGGACAGGTTCACGACGTTCAGGACAGGTCCACGACGTTCAGGACAGGTTCACGACAAGGGGGCCGTCGACCCACGGATCACCACCCGGCAGGGCAGTGCCTCCACGCCCGAGCGCGTGGCACCGCCGATCGCGCCGAACAGGGCCTGGGCGGCCGCGCGTCCCACCTGCTCCAGATTCATGTCGACGCTCGTAAGGTGGGGGCGCGAACCGGAGGTCAGCACCTGCCAGTTGTCGAAACCCATCACCGACACGTCCTCCGGCACCCGCAGGCCGCGCTCGCGCAGCACGTCCATGACACCGCGGGCGATCTGGTCGCTGCCGCACAGCACCGCGTCCACGTCCGGCTGCTGGTCCAGCAGCAGCGCGGTGGACGCCCGCCCCCAGCCCTCCGACCAGGCACCGAACCGCGGTTCGCCGACCAGGCGGAGCCCGGCGTCGGCGAGCGCGGCCCGCGCCCCCTCGGCCCGCTCCCGCGCCGCCAGATACCCCGGGTCGCCGGTGATGTGCGCGATCCGGGTGCGGCCGCAGGCCAGCAGGTGGCCCACCGCCATCCGGCCCGCGTCGACGTTGTCCGGGACGATGGACAGATCGGCGGGATCGTCCGAGGGCGCGTACGCGTAGACGACGGGAACGGCCAGCTCACGGCCCAGGGACGGACGCGGGTCGGTGCGGCTGCCCACCACGATCAGGCCGTCCACCCGGCGCCCGAGCAGCGCGCGCACATGATGCTGTTCACGGATGGAGTCCCCGCGCGCGTCGCAGAGGAACACCGCGACCTCGCCCGCCCCGAAGGCGTCCTCGGCACCCATCAGTATCGGGATGCTGAACCGGCCCTCCAGGTCGCTGGTGAGCAGCCCGACCGTGCCCGTCCGCCCGGCCAGCAGCCCGCGGGCCAGCTGGTTCGGCCGGAACGACAGCCGCTCGGCCGCCTCGATCACCCGCTGCCGGGTCTCGGCGCGCACCTGGCTGCGGCCGTTGAGCGCCTTGGACGCGGTGGCGATCGACACGCCCGCCAGTCGGGCGACGTCGTTGAGGGTGGCGGGCTGCGGACGGGAGGGGTCGGCGGTCTGGGTCACGGGTGATCTCCTGTCTCGCGTTGCGCGGGCGAGGCCGTCGAGGGTGGCACGTCGCGCGTAAAACCGTACGCGACATGTTTCGGTCCAGGTGGGGACCGGCGGTTTCCACAGGTTTCCGTGAGGGCCCCGAACCCGTTCCGTGCAAGGGGATTGACGGGCTGTGAGGCGAGTCCTAACTTTCTGAAAGCCTTTTCGGTTCACCGAGTTGATCGCCTCCCGGAGTTCAGTGCCACCACGTCCGTCGTCCCGACCGGTCGGCCTGCTCATGGCCGCCGCCACACGAGGGGGATCGCCATGGGGAGCACGGCCGGACCAGCAGGACCCGCCCGCCGCCTGGTCACCGGTGCCGTCGCGCTGCTCGCCGCCGCGAGTCTGGTCACGGCGTGCGGCTCGGGGGACGGCGACTCCGGCAACGGGGGAGGGGGCGGGGCGAGCGTCGGGGGCGTCGACGACGGCGCCACCCTGACGATGTGGACGCGCGCGGCGACCCGGCCGCAGAGCGAGGCCCTGGTCAAGGCGTACAACGCGGCCCACAAGAACAAGATCGAGCTGACCGTGATCCCCACCGACGACTACCAGGCCAAGGTCGGCGCCGCGGCCGGCTCCAAGGACCTGCCCGACCTCTTCGCCTCCGACGTGGTGTTCGTCCCCAACTACACCTCCAGCGGCCTCTTCGCCGACCTCACCGAACGCGTCGACGCCCTGCCCTTCGCCGACAAACTCGCCCAGTCGCACATCAAGGCCGGCACCTACGAGGACAAGAAGTACGTCGTGCCGCACACCCTGGACCTGTCGGTGCTCTTCTACAACAAGGACCTCTACCGCAAGGCGAAGCTCGATCCCGAGAAGCCGCCCGCCACCCTGGCCGACTGGGACCGCCACGCCCGGGCCGTGGACGCGCTCGGCGGCGGGGTGAACGGCACCTTCTTCGGCGGGAACTGCGGCGGCTGCGGGGTCTTCACCTGGTGGCCGTCCATCTGGGCCGCCGGGGACGACGTCATGAACGAGGACGGCACCGAGGCACAACTCGCCTCCCCCACCGCGAAGAAGGTCTACGACACCTACCGCGGCTGGGTGCAGGACGACATCGTGGCCCCCGGCGCACGCGACGAGACCGGAGTGACCTGGACCGGGGTGTTCCCCAAGGGCAAGATCGGCGTGATGCCCATGCCGTCGACCACCCTGGGGCTGATGCCCAAGGGCCTCGACCTCGGCGTCGCCCCCATCCCCGGACCCGACGGCGGCAGGTCGACCTTCGTCGGCGGCGACGCCATCGGGATCTCCGCCACCAGCGACAAGGCCGACCAGGCCTGGAACTTCCTCGCCTGGTCCGTCGGCGACAAGGCCCAGGTCGACGTGGTCGCCGCGCACAAGGACGTGGTGGCGCGCACCGACCTCGCCTCCAACAAGCACTCCGAGGCCGACCCGAGGCTGGTCACGATCAACGAACTCGTCGCCGACGGACGCACTCCGTACGCGATGAAGTTCGGCCAGACCTTCAACGACCCCAACGGGCCCTGGCTGACCCTGATGCGCGACGCCGTCTTCGGCGACGGGGCCTCCGTCGACAAGAACAACGACGCGGTCACCGCCTCCCTGGCCGACTGAGCCCGCAGACCGACCAGGCGGCCCCACCAGACCGACCAGGCGGCCCCACCACGCCGACCGCCCCCGCCCGTACGGCAGAGGAGGACCATGCAGGTGAAGGCCCCGGACCGGGCGGCAGCCGAGCACCCGGTCCGGCCGGACACCCCCGACCGACGCTCCCGCACCCCCGCCCTCCTGCGGCGCTCCCGCACCCTCCAGGGCATGGCCTACGCCGCGCCCACGGCCGTGTTCGTCGCCGTCTTCTTCCTCCTGCCGCTGCTGCTCGTCGGCCAGATGTCGCTCAGCGACTGGCCGTTGCTCGCGGGGGACCGGGGCGGCAACGCGCCCGAGAACTACACCGACGCCACCGACAGCACCCTGTTCTGGCCCGCCGTCCGCTTCACCCTCCTGTACACCGTCCTCGTCACGGTCGTCCTGCTCGGCCTCGCGCTCCTGCTCGCCCTGCTGGTGCAGGAGTCCCGCCCCGGCGCGGGCTTCTTCCGCACGGTCTACTTCCTGCCCGGCGCGCTCGGGCTCGCCTCCGCGTCCCTGCTGTTCTGGGGCCTGTACAGCCCCTCCACCGGCCCCCTCAGCCGCACTTTGGAGCGGCTCGGCCTGGTCGACGACCCGGTGTCCTTCCTGGGCACACCGACCTCCGCCCTGCTGTCGACGGTGTTCCTCGTGGTCTGGAAGTTCGCCGGGTTCTACATGCTGATCCTGCTCGTGGGCCTCCAGCGCATCCCGCACGAGGTGTACGAGGCGGCGCGGATGGACGGCGCGAGCCGCGGTCAGATCTTCCGCTCCATCACCCTGCCGCTGCTGCGGCCCTCCCTCGCCCTGTCCCTGCTGCTGTGCGTGACCGGCTCGCTGCTCGCGTTCGACCAGTTCTTCGTCCTGACCAAGGGCGGACCCGACAACAGCACCGTCACCGTCGTGCAGTTGATCTACCGCGAGGCTTTCCAGCGGCTGAACCTCGGCACCGCCGCGGCCCTGTCGATCATCGTGCTGGCCGCGCTGCTGCTGCTCAACGTCCTCCAGTTCCGCGGACTGCGGCACGCGGACGACTCGTGACACCCGCCGCCATGAGAAGGGACACCCCGGTGCTCACCCGTGCCCTCGGCCGGACGCCCCACTACGTCGTCGCCGGAGGCCTGGCCGTCATCTTCCTGTTCCCGCTGCTGTGGAACACCTGGGCCTCCTTCAGCGCCCAGCCCGGCACCGCCCAGGAGTCCGGCTACGGCTTCGGTAACTACCGCACCCTCCTCGACTACGACGCCGGCCTCTGGCGCTACCTCCTCAACAGCACCGTCGTCTCGGCGCTCACCGTCGCCCTGACCCTCGGCGTGTCCCTCCTCGGCGGCTACGCCTTCGCCCGCTTCCGCTTCCCCGGCAAGAACCTGCTGTTCCTGCTGACCCTGGCCATCCTCATGGTCCCGTACGCCACCCTCCTCATCCCGCTCTACGTACTCCTCGGCCGGCTCCACCTCCAGAACTCGCTGATCGGGCTGAGCCTGGTGCTGGCCATGTTCCAACTGCCGTTCGCCACCTTCATGATGCGGATCTCCTTCGAGGCGGTGCCGCGCGAGCTGGAGGAGTCCGCGCTCGTCGACGGCTGCGGCACCGCGGGCGCCCTGCGCCGCGTCCTCCTCCCGGCCGTCCGCCCCGGCCTGATCACCGTCGGCCTCTTCGCCTTCCTCGCCGCCTGGAACGACTTCATCGCGCCCCTGATCCTGATCTCCGACAGTGAGAAGGCACCCCTGCCGCTGGCCGTGGCCAACCTGCGGCAGCAGAGCATGGGCGCCGTCGACTACGGGGCCACCGAGGCGGGCGTGGTGGTCCTCGCCGTGCCCTGCCTCCTGCTCTTCCTGCTCCTGCAACGGCACTACGTACGAGGCTTCATGTCGGGTGCGCTGAAGGGATGATGCGTGAAGGAGAACAGCATGGGGTCACCCGTCGTACCGGTGGCACCGAGCCGTGGCAGGCTCCGGCCGCTCGGCCTGGACGAGGTCCGGATCACCGGCGGATTCTGGGCCCGGCGCCGGCACCTCAACGCCACCGTCTCCCTCGACCACTGCCGTGACTGGATGGAACGCGTCGGCTGGCTCGGCAACTTCGCCTCGCCCGTCGAGGCCCGGCGCGGACGGGAGTTCGCCGACTCGGACGTCTACAAGCTGCTGGAGGCCATGAGCTGGGAGGACGCGTACGACGTTCCCGACCCCGTCGTGCAGGCCGTCGCCTCCTTCCAGGAACCCGACGGCTACCTCAACACCGCCTTCGGCCGCCCCGGCCAGCATCCCCGCTACAGCGACCTCGAATGGGGCCACGAGCTCTACTGTTACGGCCACTTGATCCAGGCCGGTGTGGCCCAGATCCGCACCCAGGGCGAAGGCGAACTGGCCAAGGTCGCCCGGCGGGCCGCCGACCACGTGTGTGCCACCTTCGGCCCGGGCGGCATCGAGAGCGTCTGCGGCCACCCCGAGATCGAGACGGCCCTGGTCGAACTGGCCCGCGCCACAGGTGAGCAGCGCTACCTCGACCAGGCCACCCTCTTCGTCGACCGCCGCGGCCAGCGCACCCTCGCCGACCCCGAGTTCGGCCGCGCCTACTACCAGGACGACATCCCCGTACGGCAGGCCACCGTCCTGCGCGGCCACGCCGTCCGCGCCCTCTACCTCGCCGCCGGTGCCGTGGACGTGGCCGTGGAGACCGGCGACGACGACCTGCTCGCCGCGGTCGTACGCCAGTGGGAGAGGACGGTCGCCCGCCGCACCCATCTCACCGGCGGCATGGGCTCGCACCACCGCGACGAGTCCTTCGGCGACGACTTCGTCCTGCCCCCGGACCGTGCCTACTCCGAGACCTGCGCCGCCGTCGCCTCCGTGATGCTCAGCTGGCGCCTGCTCCTGGCCACCGGCGAGCCCCGCTTCGCCGACCTCGCCGAACGCACCCTGTTCAACGTCGTCGCCACCTCCCCGGCCGAGGACGGCCGGTCCTTCTTCTACGCCAACACCCTGCACCGGCGCCGCCGAGGCACCCTCCCCGCCCCGGACGCCGTGAGCCCACGCGCCGAATCGAGCCTGCGCGCCCCCTGGTTCGCGGTCTCCTGCTGCCCGACCAACGTGGCCCGCACCCTGGCCCTGCTGCCGGGCTACCTGGCGACGGCCGACGACCGGGGCGTCCAACTGCACCAGTACGCCGACGCGGAGATCACCACCGGCGGCATCGCGCTGCGCGTCAGCACCGACTACCCCTCCGACGGGCGCGTGACGATACGGATTGATGCCACCCCGGACCACCCGTGGACCCTCTCGCTGCGGATCCCCGCCTGGGCGCGGGGCGCCACCGCCCGGCTGACCGCCCCGGACGGGGCCCAGCGCGCCGCCGCCCCCGGCACCGCCGAGCTCACCCGCCGCTTCCGGCCCGGTGAGGAGATCCGGCTCGACCTGCCGGTGGCCCCGCGCTGGATCGCGCCCGACCCGCGCATCGACGCGGTTCGCGGCACGCTCGCCGTACAGCGCGGCCCGCTGGTGTACTGCGCCGAGTCCGTGGACCTGCCGGGCGGACGGGACGTCGACGCCGTACGGGTCGATCCGTCCGCCGAACCGGCCGACGGCCCGGACGGCACCGTGGTCGCCGCCGGTGACCTCACCGCGCCGGGCGAATCCCACGACGCCACTTGGCCGTACGGTCCGGCCGACCTGGCCTCCCCTCCCGCCGGTGAGCGCTCGGGGATCGTCCTGGTGCCTTACCACTCCTGGGCGAACCGCGGTCCCTCGACCATGCGCGTATGGCTGCCTACGACCGACGCGCGAGGCCGGTCGTGAACGGGCCGCCTCCGCGCCACCCCTGCCCGCCGACGACCGACGATCGGAGTACGCTCGTGTCCCAACCCCCCACCCGACGCCGCCTGTTGAGCCTCGCCGCCGGAACAGCGGCCGCCGTCCCCCTGGTCCACGCGGCGACGCCGGCCCACGCGGCACCCGCCACCGCCCCGGCCGCCGCCACCCCCGCCGAGGCGCCCGACTGGGCCGTCCACCCCTTCGCCCCGCACCAAGTGGCCCTCGGCGACAGTGTGTTCCGCCGCAAGCGCGACCTCCTGCTCGACTACGCCCGCACCTACCCGGCCGACCGCATCCTGGCCGTCTTCCGGGCCAACGCCGGACTCGACACCCGAGGCGCCCGGCCGCCCGGCGGATGGGAGACCTCCGACGGCAACCTGCGCGGCCACTTCGGCGGCCACTTCCTCACCCTCGTCGCCCAGGCGTACGCCGACACCCGCGAGTCCGCCCTCAAGTCCAAGCTCGACCAGCTGGTCGGCGCCCTGGGCGAGTGCCAGCAGGCCCTGGCCGAGCACGGCACCCCGAGACCGAGTCACCCCGGCTACTTGGCGGCGTATCCGGAGACGCAGTTCATCCTGCTGGAGAGCTACACGACGTACCCCACCATCTGGGCGCCGTACTACACCTGCCACAAGATCATGCGTGGGCTCCTCGACGCGCACACCCTGGCCGGCAACCAGCAGGCCCTGGAGATCGCCTCACGGATGGGCGACTGGGTGCACAGCAGACTCGGGCACCTCCCGCGGGCGCAGCTGGAGCGTATGTGGTCGATCTACATAGCCGGTGAGTACGGCGGAATGAACGAGGTGATGGCGGACCTGCACACCCTCACTGGCAAGGCGGAGCACCTCGCCGCCGCCCGCTGCTTCGACAACACCGCCCTGCTGGCCGCCTGCGCCGAGAACCGCGACATCCTGGACGGCCGGCACGCCAACCAGCACATCCCGCAGTTCACCGGCTATCTGCGGGTGTTCGACCGGACGGGGGAGGAGCGCTACGCCACCGCGGCCCGCAACTTCTGGGGCATGGTCGTCGGGCCACGCACCTACAGCCTGGGCGGCACCGGACAGGGGGAGATGTTCCGGGCCCGGGCGGCCATCGCGGCCACCGTGGACGACAAGAACGCCGAGACCTGCGCGACGTACAACATGCTGAAGCTGAGCCGGCAGCTGTTCTTCCGCGAGCCGGACCCCAAGTACATGGACTACTACGAACGCGGCCTGACCAACCACATCCTCGCCTCGCGCCGCGACACGGCCGTGGCGGGCAGCCCGGAGGTCACCTACTTCGTCGGCATGGGGCCCGGGGTCGTGCGCGAGTACGGCAACACCGGCACCTGCTGCGGCGGCACCGGCATGGAGAACCACACCAAGTACCAGGACTCGGTGTACTTCCGCTCCGCCGACGGCAGCGCCCTGTACGTCAATCTCTACCTCGCCTCGACCCTGAGGTGGCCCGAACGGGGGTTCGTCGTCGAGCAGACCAGCGGCTTCCCGGCCGAGGGCGTCCGCACCCTCACCGTCCGCGAGGGCAGCGGCCCGCTCGACCTCAAGCTGCGCATCCCGTCCTGGGCCACGGCCGGCGTGACCGTCACGGTCAACGGCGTCCGGCACCCGGCCGAGGCCGTGCCCGGCAGCTATCTCACCCTCAGCAGATCGTGGCGCCCCGGCGACCGGGTGCGCGTCTCGATGCCGTACCGGCTGCGGATCGAACGGGCGCTGGACGACCCTGCCGTCCAGTCGGTGTTCCACGGGCCCGTGCTGCTGGTCGCGCAGAGCCCGGCGCAGGGATTCCGCGCGTTCTCCTTCTACAAGGACTTCACCCTGCGCGGAGACCTCGCCGGCGCCATCAGACCCGAGGGCCGGCCCCTGCACTTCACCACGCACGGGCTGACCCTCGCGCCGTTCTTCGTCGCGGACGACACCCGCTACCACGCCTACTTCCGGCGCTCCGAGCCCGTCGTGGTGTTCGGCAGGGCCGACTCGGGCGTCCCCAACCGCGCCCGCGGCGACCGCCTGACCTTCCTGGACGTCCTGTGGGACCAGGCGCCCTTCGCCACGGCCGGGCGGTTCGTGGAGGCGGTGCGCGCCCTCGCGGACACCTGGCTGTCCGCCGGGCTGTTCACCCGGACCGAGCGGGACGCTGTCGTCGCCGCCGCGGTCCGGGCGGACCTCAGGAACTGAGGGCTCAGCGCCGTACGAGATCGATCCGGTACGTCGTCGTCCGGGACCCGTCCTCACCGGTCACGGTGACGACGGCCCGGGTCCGACCGTGCTCACGGACCTTGTCGACCGTGACGCTCGCATAGGGGTCGCGTGTGGTGGCCGTGACCACGGCACGGGCCGGATCGCGGGTGACGACCCGGTAGCCGGTCGTGTCGGGGTCGAAGCCGGCCACCGGCACACCGGCGACCTCGATCGACGCGGCGGCGGCGTCCGAGGAGACGCCGGGGGCGTCGGCGTACACCTCGATCTCGCTCAGGGTGATGTAGCCGCCGGGCCGGGCGGTCATGGCCACGCGTACGCCCGTCGCCGGGCCGGTCGCCTCCAACGGTATGTCGACCACCGGGGTGCCCTCGGTGCCCACCGCGATCTCGCCGCTCGCGTCGGTCCAGGTGCCGTCGGTGCCGCGCACCTGCGCCTTGAGGGCCGACGGGAAGGAGACGTTGGTCCCGTCGCGGTGGAAGTGCGCCACGACCCGGTTCAGGTCGCGGGCCGCCGGCAGGGCGAAGGTGATGGTGTCGGAGGGGTTCTTGGTGCCCGACCTCCAGTTGGACCAGGCCTTCTCGGCGGTGTCGCCGTTGCGCAGCCGCTCGGCGGAGTAGCCGCTCTCCGTGTACGTGGCCGCCACCGACACACCGGCGTCCGGGGCGATGTTGGTCTGCACCGGTTCGCTCACCTGCACACGGACGCTCGCCCCGGCCGTACCGCCGTCCACGATCCGCGCGGTGCCCCGCAGCGTGACGACACCGGCCGCGTCGAACGCCCCGTCGGGCGCCGCGTCCCAGGTCACCGGGAGGTCGGTCCTGCCGCCGTGGGTGCCGACGCCGACGACGGTGACCGGCAGCGCGGGGCTGCCGCCGACGTAGGTCTTGGTGCGACCGGGCAGGGTCGAGGCGATCGTGTCGACGGTGACGACCGCCTTCGCGGCGACCAGCCGGCCCAGCGGATCGGTCGCCCGGCCGGTGACGCGCACGGTGCCGGGCTCACGCCACTTGCGGTCCGGCAGCACCTGCCACACCACGGGGAGCGCGCCGCGGGCGCCGTCCCGGTACACCGGCGTCACCGTCTGCGGCAGCTTCGGTGCCAGGCCGGGGACGGTGAACACCTCGGCCTGCTCGGTGCGTTGCACGGTCTCGTCGGTCACGGTCCAGCGCTGGTTCGCCGCCGAGGTCGGGGTGTACGTCGACACCCGGGCGCCGTCCGCGGTGGACTGTCCGGCCACGTCGAGGAGGCGGCCGGTGGCGGCGTTGACGAAGGTCCAGGTGCCGTCGCCGGTGGTCGACAGGATCCACTGGGCGGCCGGATCGGGCGCGGTGTCCGCCGGGTCCTCCAGGACGGCCTGGTTCTCGCGCACCGCGAGTTGTTTGCCGGTGGTGGCGCTGGTCAGGGCATAGCGCTCACCGTGCTCGTTGCCGGGCGTCAACTGCCGTACGGACCACAGCTGTTCGGCGCTGCCCGGGTCGGTCGTGCGGATGACGATACCGCTGCCGTCCGCCGCCGGGGCGAGCGACTTGCCGCTCTGGGCGCCCTGGAGCCGGTAGACGTGGCCGGGCTGGACGAGGGCGGCGTCCTTCGCGACCCCGGAGACACCCTCGACCAGGAAGGTGGTGACCGACTTCGCGGGGACGGTGAGGGTGGCCGAGCGGTCGGTGACCTTCACCGGGGTGCCGCGGACGAGCGCGCCGTCGGCGCTGGTCACCACGGGCGTGACGGTGGCACGTGAGGCGACCTTGGCGAAACGGGAGAGGTCCAGGGTCACGGAGCGCGCGGACGTGCCGCCGTTGACGTGCACCACGGTCGCCGCACGGCCCGACTTCTTCACCGCGGCGACGCTGTTGGTGTCGTCGGTCTTCACGAAGCGGTCGCCGGGGCGGATGTGATGGGTGAAGTTCCGGATGGTGTGGAACTTCGAGTTGGCGCGGATCGGGCAGGTCTCCAGGGTGTCCCGGGCCGTGCAGTTGAACGGCACGTGGATGCTGCCCCAGTTCTTGCCGGCCGCGGCCTGGGGGATCGAGTCCTCGACGGGCTGCCAGAACACCCAGGCGGCAGGCTCCAGTTCCCGCATGTCGTCCACCATCCGGGTGGCGATGCCGAGCCCCGGTTCCATGCTGGTGAAGTCCGTGCCGGTGCCCCAGGTGCCCTCGACCTCGCTCATCCACAGCTTCTTGTCCGCGCCCTTGGCGATGTCCCGGGCGCTGGTGCGCTGGCCGGTGCCGTAGGTGTGCACGTTGAGCTGGTCGACGGCGGCACGCGCGTCGGCGCCGTAGGCGTTCCAGTTCTGGGTGAAGATGCCGGGGTTGGTCTCGTCCATCGCGGAGAGGTCCGCGTCGGTGCTCGCGCCGTCGAGTGCCTTGTCGAGGGCGAGGATCACCTTCTGCTGGAGAGCGGGTCCGGCGTGCGCGCCTTCCTGGCGGCCGCCCGTGGGCTGCCCGTCGGCCCCCAACTGGGTGCCCCAGTAGTTGGTGTTGGGCTCGTTGAGCGGATCGATGGTGTCGAAGTCGATGCCGTGTCGCTTCTCCATCTCCTCCGTCACGCGCACCAGATACGTCGCGAAGTCCTCGACGCGGTCCGCGCGGATCTGGTCCGTGTTCGCGTCGAAGCCGCCGGAGACATACCCGCTGACCGTCTGGAACCAGGGCGGGGAGTTGCTGAACGCCTCCCACTTGGTGACCTTGTCCTTGACCTGGTCCACCCACCAGCGCTGTCCCGCGTCGGCGCCCCAGTCCCAGTGGTCGGGGTTGTCCGGGTCCCACCAGTCCATGTCCGCGCGGGTGGTGCCCTCGGGGGCCTTCCAGAAGCCGTCCATCGTCGCGCCGGCCTTCATGTAGTCCTTGCGGACGTCGGGTGCGTTGCCGCCGCCGATGTTGTAGCGCGCGATGTTGAGGGCGAGCCCGTCCTCGCCGAAGAGCATGTCGACGAGTTGTCTTCGGATCGGCTCGGGATAGCCGCCGGTGGCGTTGGCGAACCAGACCAGGCTCGTCCCCCACCCCTCGAACTCCTGCTGCTGGTACGACGGATCGACGCGCACGGTCACCGAGCCGGGCGGAGGGGCCTCGGCGGCTGCGGCGGTGGGGGCGGGGCCGGTGACGAGACCCGCCCCGAGGACCACGGGTATCGCCGGCGTCAACGCCCGGGCGATGCGATGTCGACTGGACACGGAACTCCCTTCACAGAACAGAGGGAAACAGAATCGACCAGAAGCGATCGGGCTCAAGGCATGCTCAACGACGGAAATGAACACGTCAATACAGGGGACGCAATCTGGCGGTATCCGTGCGGGCGGGCGCGGACGCACGAACGGCACCGTCCGCCGGGCACGGTGCCGTTCATGGGCGTCTTATGGGCGTCACAGCGCTACGGGGTGGGCTACGGGACCCACTTGATGTTCGGGTTCACCTGGCCGGTCCAGTTGAAGATGGCCATGTTGTCCCAGCCGTTGCCGCTGTTGTTGATGTCGGCCGGGTCCCAGCCGTTGCCCTTCACCGCGTACCAGGTCGGCTCCCAGTAGAAGACGCCGATCGCGCCGGAGGTGCGGGCCGCGTTCTGCACGGCGGTGAAGTTGTCCGCCTGGCCCTGCCAGGAGAGCGGATAGCCCGAGCAGCCCGACGTGATCGAGTTGCCGGTGCTGTCGGCGTTGGCCGAGGTGAACGGGTAGGCCGTCTCGGCGATGACCACGTCCTTGCCGTACCGCGACTTCATGTCGGCGACGACATTGCCCATGTTGGCGATCGTGCCGTGCCACGGGCAGTAGTAGGACAGGCCGGTGATGTCCCAGTTGACGCCCTTCGACTTGATCCCGTCGTAGAACCAGCGGGCGTGTTCGTCGCTGTCCGAGTTGGCCGTGTGGATGATCACCTTGGTGCCGCTGTTGCACGCCTTGGTCGCGTTGTAACCCGACTTCAGCAGCAGGCTGAGGTTGGTGAAGTCGTTGTTCACCACCTTGCCCTCGTCCCACAGCATGCCGACGTTGATCTCGTTGCCGATCTGCACGCTGTCCGGGGTGGTGCCCTGGGCCTTGAGGCTGTTGCAGACGTCGTACGTGTAGTTGTAGACGTCGGTCTGGAGCTGGCCGATGGTGTGGCCGGACCAGGCCGCCGGCTTCTTCTGGGTGCCCGGGTCCGCCCAGGTGTCGGAGTAGTGGAAGTCGACCAGCAGTTGGAGACCCTTGGCCTTCACCTGCTTCGCGTACGCCAGCACCTTGGCCTTGTTGTTGTAGCCGCTCGCCGGGTTGTTCCACACCCGCAGGCGGACGTAGTTCACGCCCAGGCCCTTGAGGATGTCGAGCGGGTCCCTCGCGGTGCCGCCCGCGTCGTAGTACTTGGCTCCGAGGTCGAGCGCTCTCTGGGCGGTCGACACGTCGGCGCCCCGCATGCTCAGCGAGTTCGCCGCCGTGGCGTCGGTGGGCGTGGTGAGCAGGGACGCGGGCAGGGCGACGGCCGCCAAGAACAGGGCGGCCTTCACGATGCGACCTGGACCGTGCAGGGTCATCCCGAACTCCTTCGATCGAGACGAGGGCGAGTCGAAGCCAACGGCTTGACATGCGCATGGGGCTGTTTCTGTGATCGTTCACAGTAGGAGAGGTTTCAAGTGCTGTAAATACACGTGTCGTTTGTATTTTGTGCAGGTAGTCGGCTTCTTGTTCGGTCGGCTGGCATGGGTACGTACACAGAGATCGGGCCGCGGGGGGACAGCCGTAGGTACCGACCGGGGGATGGCCGGATGGGTCGCTCTCGTCCGCGCGTGGGATGGTCGCCGAAAGAAGGGGGATCGCCATGCATGTGCCAGGAAGGCGACGGCGACATCTGCTCGTCCTGACCTCGCTCGCCGTGGTTCTCGCCGCGTCCGGCGGAGCCACGGCCGCGGCGAAGCCGCAGCGGGCCGATCCGCTGCAACAGGGGGTGGACGCGATCCGCGACACCGGCGCCGTCGGCGTGTTCGCCGAGGCGTCGTCACCGGATGCGCGTGAGGTCGCGCGAGCCGGGACGGCCAAGAGGGGAACCGACAGGCCCATGCCATGGAACGGCAGGTTCCGGATCGGCAGCGCCACCAAGACCTTCACCGCCACGGTCGTGCTCCAGCTCGTCGGTGAGGGGCGCATGTCCCTGGACGACACCGTCGAGCGGTGGCTGCCGGGAGTGGTCCGGGGCAACGGCAACGACGGCGGCCGGATCACCGTGCGGCAGCTGTTGCAGCACACCAGCGGTGTTCCCGACGCCCTGCCGCGGATAGCCGCGCTGAACAGCGCGGCCGGCTACCGGGCCGAGCGGTTCCGCACCTACACCCCCGGGGAGTTGGTGGAGACGGCGCTGCGGGACGCGCCCACGATGCCCTCCCCGGGCGACGAGTGGTCGTACTCCAACACCAACTATGTCCTCGCCGCGATGATCGTCCGCGAGGTCACCGGCCGGAGCTGGGCGGACGAGGTGGAGGACCGGATCATCCGCCCGCTGGGCCTGGAGGGGACCAGTGTGCCCGGCGCCTTCCCGTTCGTCCCGGGCCCGCACGCCCGGAGCTACGCCTCGTTCCGTACCGACACCGACACCGACACCGACACCGGCATCGACGTAACGACACTGAACCCGAGTATGGGCGTCGGCTCCGGCTCGATCATCAGCACCGCGCACGACCTGAACCGCTTCTACACCGCGCTGCTCGGCGGCCGGCTGCTGGAGCCCGCGCAGCTCGACGCGATGACGACCACCGTGCCCGCCCCCCAACTGGGCGTGAACTACGGCCTCGGACTGGGCGAGCTCCCGTTGTCCTGCGGCGGAAGCTACTTCGGCCACCTGGGCGAACTGCTCGGCTATCACACCCTGGCCGGCGTCACCCGAGACGGGACCCGGACCGCCGTGGTCTACGTGACCAGTGACGGCGGCCCGGACACCCAGAAGGCCATGAACACGCTCGTGGACCGGGAACTGTGCCGTGGCGAGGAGTCGTAGCCGTCCGTCGACGGCCGGGCCGCCCGCCCCGCTCAGGCCCCCGGCTGTTCCGGTGTCGTCGGCGGCTCGGTGAGGGCCGGGGCGGGGGGCTGGAAGAGCACCGCGCGGGCCACGGGTGGGGCGAAGAGCGTGGTGACGGGGGCGGAGAGGGTCAGGACGGAGCGGAAGGCGCGGCCCACGACCGGGTCGCTGGGGTAACGCTCCTGGACACGCGCCAGGTACCAGTCGGCCGCGCGGTCCGCGCGCTTGCCGTCGACCGCCGTGCCGATCGCGCCCGGCATCTTGCGGTCCGCGCCGGCGGAGATGTCCCAGGCCTGCCGGGACGCCGCGAGGACGGCCCGCTGCACGCGCCGTGTCGTGGGCGTCTCGCGCGGATCGGCCAGCGCGTCGCGCAGGGCGACCGCGCTCATCGCGGCGACCGCCATGCCCTGCCCGTAGATCGGGTTGAAGGTGCACAGGGCGTCGCCGGTGGCGAGGAACCCGGCCGGGCGGCGGCCGGGCAGGTCGTAGCGGCGGCGGACGTTCGAGGTGCGCCGGTAGCCGAACGGCGGCGAGAGCGGTTCGGCCTCGTCCAGCCACCGGTGCAGGAGCGGATGCGGCAGCCGCTTGGCGTACGTCACGAACGCGTCGTCGCCCGTGGGCGGTTCGTCGCCGCGCAGCCCCGAGACGATGACCAGGTGGCTGCCGTCCTCCAGCGGCAGCGCGCCGCCGGCGTGGACCTGGGCCGGGCTGGGATACACGTAGTAGCCGAGGGTGTCGCCGTCGAGGACGCCCGGCTTGCCCCGGTAGATGCGCGAGGCGTACGCGAGCCCGGTGTCGATGGTCTCCTCCCGCGGGGCCTCGGCGCCGATCGCCGTGAGCCACTGCGGAGCCTTCGTACCGCTGCCGGACGCGTCCACGACCAGGTCGGCCTCAAGGACGCGCTCCTCCCCGCGGGCGTCACCGGAGCGGTCCCGCAGTCGCACCCCCCGCACCCGTGAGGCGTCACCGAGGAGCCCGACGGCATCGCAGCCCTCCTCCATGCCGATCACCGGATTGGCGAGAACGCGCCGCCGCACCAGCTCCTCCAGCTGTGCGCGGGAACCGGTGTAGATGTGCGTCGTCGCGGGCAGCCGCCGGAACCAGCGCCCGTCCTGACACTGCGCCATGTCCGACGGCATGCCCACGCGGGGTGCTCCCGCCGCCCGCAGCTCCGCCAGGAAGCCCGGCAGGAGCGACTCCAGGGCCGTCTGCCCGCCCTCCAGCAGGACATGCGGATGCCGGCCCTGCGGCACACCGGACCGCGACTTCGCGCCCTCCGGGAAACTGTCGCGCTCCACGACGGTCACCCGGTCGGCGTGCCCGGCCAGGACGTGCGCCGCCAGGAGCCCCGCGAGGCTCCCGCCCACCACGACCGCGTGCCGCCCCTCCCGACTGCCGCCCACGCCCCAACCGCCCGTTCCTCCGGCAGAGTTCACCGATGCGCTCCCCTGATCGCCACGTCGTGAGAAGGCACCAGTATCCAGCCCCGCGAGGGTGGTTGACCCTGTTCCAGCCCTTCTGCGCCCGCCGAATACACCCGTCACGCCCCCCGGGCTACGGCTCCTCGGCGGCCGCGGCGCCTCAGCCGCGCAGCGGGTTCGTACGCGTGGCCGCCACCAGGTACCACGCGGTCGCGCCGGTGTGCCGGTAGGGGTAGTAGCCGAACCCGAAACCGGTGTCGAGGGGGCTGCTCGCCGAGACGACACCGGAGCGCGCCGGGGCGGCGGAGCCGCCGAGGGTCTGGTCGGTGCCCAGCAGGTCCTGGGCCCGCTCGGCGGAGGCGAGCAGGCGCCGGGCGCGTGACTCGTCGCCGGGCGCGCGCCGCTCGCGCAGGGCGAGGGCCAGATGGGCGGTGCCTTCGAACCACACGCCGTTGCGGTCGGGCTTGGGCTGGCTGTCGGCGATCGGGGCGCTCTCATCGGCCAGCAGACTGGCGGAGCTGAAGGTGACACCCTCGTACGACTGCCCGGCCGGGACCGTGCTGTTGGGCCGGTCGGCCGTGTCCAGGACGGCCAGTTCCTTCGCGGCCCAGTCCACGGACCGGGCGTGGGCGGCGGAGGAGAGGGCGAGGTGGGTCCAGGTCTGGGTGTCCTCGGGGATCGGCGACCTGTTGATCGTCACCCCGTCGTTGGTGCCGGTGTAGAAGAAGCCCCCGGTCGGCTCCCACATCCTCAGCACGAAGGCCTCGGCACGCGCGCGCCGCTCCCGCCACACCCGGTCGCCGGTGAGCCGGGCCAGCTTGCCGAACAGGGCGATCAGATCGGTGTTGTGCTCGGTGGAGGTGAAGGGCAGTTTCTCGTCGGCCCCGTTCACGCCGAACTTGTAGCCGCCGAGCGGTTCGTCGGTACGGCCCACCCGCTCGATCCACTCACCGATCCGTACCGCGCCGGCCAGGAACCGCTTCTCGCCGGTCCGCCCCGCGAGGGTGCTCAGCGCGATACCGGCCCAGGCCATGTCGCCCACCGCCGTACCGGTGAAGCCGAACTGGGTGCCGACGTTGGCCGTACCGTCCGCCCGCACGAAGCCGTCCGGCTGCCGGGAGCCGTCGTAGAAGGTGTACGGACCGACGTTGTACGCCTGCCGCAGCCTGCCGTCGTCGTACACCGGGTCGTGGGCCTGGGCGTACAGCAGCGCGTCGCCGAGCGCCGAGGCTCGGGACCGGCCGTCGCGGGTGCCGGTGGCGAGGCAGGCCAGGACCGTGAGGGCGTTGTCGTAGGTGAACGCCGTACTGAACAGGCCGGCCTGGTCGGTATAGCTCTGGGCCAGGCGGACCGTGCCGTGGTCCGGGTAGGCGTCCATGGCGGCGGCGAGGAAGGCGTGCGCCCGGCGCTGCGGGGAGGCGGTGACGGGCGCACGCCCCACGGCCCCGGCCGGACCGGAACCCGCCGCGGTGACGACCGCGGCGCCGACCCCGAGCCCGGTCCCGAGGAGCGCTCGGCGGCTGAACACCGGGCCTTGTCTGCCGGTCATGGGACTCCCTGGACGTCGCGGGTCGGCACGGTGCGGGCCGCGGAGATCCGCCGTTGTGAGAGCGCTCTCAAGGCCGCGCGCTCATTCTGCTGCGGTGAGTTGTCCTGGTCAACGCCTGTCACACGCACATCAATTGGACGCGTTCCCGCCCTCGGCGCCGTTGGCGCACCGGACGGCGTGGGCGGAGATCACCGTCCGCCGTCCGCGCGGTCCACGCGCGGGTCGACATGGATCTTCGGACCCGGCCCGGCCCGGTCCGGTCGTTTGCCGGCCAGGACGTCGCCGACCTCGTCCAGGCCGACCGTCGTGGCGACGAGCGGGCGGGGGTCGACGAGGCCGTCGGCGTAGGCGCGGATGGTGGCGGCCAGGCCGGGGGAGCCGGAGAGGATGCCGACCGCCGTCACGTCCTTGAGGACGAGCGTCCGGGTGTCGAACCTGCTGGGCTCGCCGGCCAGTCCGATGTAGACCAGGCGGCCCGCCGGTTCGACCGACTCCAGTGCCAGGGCGGGCAGATGGGCGGCGTTCGAGGCGTCGACCACCGCGTCGAACGGCAGGTCCGGGACGGCATCCTCGGTCCACGTGTGCTCGAAGCCCAGCTCGCGGGCGAAGGCGAGCGAGGCGTCGGTGATCCCCATCAGGTGCACCTCCGCTCCGGCCGCACGGAGGAACATCGCCACCAGGAGGCCGATCGTCCCCGGGCCGAGGACCAGAGTCCGGTCGCCGGGGCGCGGCGCCGCGGCCCGTGCGGCGCGCATGGCGTTGGCGCCCGGCTCGACCAGCGCGCCGAGGGCGGCGTCGACGGAATCGGGCAGCGCGTGCAGCGAGGACACCGGTACGGCGAGCCGTTCGGCCAGGGCCCCGTCCCGGCCGCCGCGGATGCCGACCTCCTGCCGGCGCTCGCAGACGTGCTGATGGCCGCGCCGGCAGCGGCGGCAGGTGCCGCAGCCGAGCATGGTGTCCCCCATGACCCGTCGGCCGATCCAGTCGGCGTCGACACCGTCGCCGACCGCCGTCACCCGCCCGGACCACTCGTGGCCCAGCCGCATCGGGTAGGAGGAGTGCCCCTCGTGGAGGTAGGCCATCGCACCCGTGAAGAACTCCACGTCGGTTCCGCACAGCCCGACCCGCTCGACGGCGACGACGACCTCACCGGGGACCGCCACCGGTTCGGGGGCCTCGCGCACCGCGAACTCGCCGGGGGCCGTCAGCTCGAAGGCGCGCATGACAGACACGGGTTCAGCTCTCCAGTGCTCGACG
The DNA here is from genome assembly GCF_021173675.1 of Streptomyces lincolnensis. Lineage (GTDB taxonomy): Bacteria > Actinomycetota > Actinomycetes > Streptomycetales > Streptomycetaceae > Streptomyces > Streptomyces lincolnensis_B. The sequence continues at coordinate 433,168 of NZ_JAIHON010000007.1, forward strand.
GATCGGGGGGTGCCCGCTGGTGGGGAGGTCCTCGTCGGGGTCTGTCGGGCCGCCGTACCGCTGCGTATCCTTCACGACGATCCCGACTGTAGATCGTCGTACCGATTACCGGAAGGGGCTCCATGGTGAGGCTCCGCAGTGCCCAGTGGTACGCGGGTGAGGACCGCAACGCCTACATTCACCGGGCGTGGATGCGGCGGGGGGCGCCGGGCGACGCCTTCACCGGGCGCCCGCAGATCGCCATCGCCAACACCGCCTCGGACCTGACGCCCTGCAACGCGCATCTGGACGAGGTGGCGTCCTCCGTCCGCGACGGTGTCCACGAGGCGGGCGGCATCCCGCTGGACCTGCCCGTGGTGTCGCTGGGCGAGACGAACGTGCGGCCCACGGCGATGCTGTGGCGCAACATGGCGGCGATGGCCACCGAGGAGATGCTGCGGGCCAACCCCATCGACGGCGTGGTGCTGTTGGGCGGCTGCGACAAGACGATCCCGTCGCTGCTCATGGCCGCCGCCTCGGTCGATCTGCCGGCCGTCGTGGTGCCCGGCGGCCCGATGCTGACCGGCACGTTCCGCGGCCGGCCGCTGGGCTGCGGCACCGACGTGTGGCGGCTGTCGGAGGAGGTGCGGGCCGGGACGCTCTCGCAGGAGCAGTTCACCCGCTCCGAGTCGGCGATGATCCGCAGCCGCGGACACTGCAACACCATGGGCACCGCCTCGACGATGGCCCTGGTGGCCGAGGCCCTCGGCACGGTCGTCCCCGGGGTGGCCGGCACCCCGGCCCCCGACAGCCGGCTGCTGGAGGCCGCGCACCACACCGGACGGCTCGCGGTGGACATGGTCGCCGTGGACCGGCGGCCGGGCACCTTCCTGACCAGGGCCTCCTTCCACAACGCGATCGTGGCGCTGGCGGCCGTCGGCGGCTCGACCAACGCGGTCGTCCATCTCCTGGCCATCGCGGGCCGGTTGGGCATCGACCTGACGCTGGACGACTTCGACCGCATCGGCTCGCGGGTGCCGGTCCTGGTGGACCTCCAGCCGGCCGGCCGCTTCCTCATGGAGGACTTCCACCGGGCCGGCGGACTGCTCGCGGTCCTGCGCGAGGTCCGCGACCTGCTCGACCCCGAGGCCCTGACCGTCGACGGCACCCCGCTGGTCGACCATCTCGACGACGCCCCGATCTGGGACGGCGAGGTCATCCGCACCCGCGCCGAGCCGCTGGTCGCCGAGGGCGGCATCGCCGTACTCCGTGGCAACCTCGCACCCGACGGCGCGGTCATCAAACCCGCCGCGGCCTCCCCGCACCTGCTGCGGCACCGCGGACGGGCCGTCGTCTTCGACTCCATCGAGGACTTCCACGCCCGCATCGACGACCCGGACCTCGACGTGGACGCCGACTCGGTGCTGGTCCTGCGCGGCTGCGGCCCCAAGGGCTATCCCGGCATGCCGGAGGTGTCCAACATGCCCCTGCCGCGCAAGCTCCTCGCCGAGGGCGTCCGCGACATGGTCCGGGTGTGCGACGGCCGGATGAGCGGCACCGCGTACGGCACGGTCGTCCTGCACGTGGCCCCGGAGGCCGCGGCCGGCGGCCCGCTGGCGCTGGTGCGGACCGGGGACGTCATCACCCTCGACGTCCCGGGCCGCCGTATCGATGTCGACGTCTCCGACGACGAACTCGCCCGCAGGGTCCCCAACAAGGAGACCGTCGCCGGCTTCGCGCAGCCGCGGCGCGGCTGGGAACGGCTCTACGTCGACCATGTCCTCCAGGCCGACACCGGCGCCGACCTCGACTTCCTGGTCGGCTCCAGCGGGTCGGAGGTCAGCCGCGAGTCGCACTGACCGCCGGGTCCGGAGAACTGTCACCGGCCGCGTCCTGAGACCGCCACCGGCCGGACCCGACACCGGGCCCGGCCGCCGTGACGTCAGGCCGCCGGGCCAGGGAACGTCGGGTACTCCACCCCGGAGACGTGCTGGACGACCCGGATGACCTGGCAGGAGTAGCCGAACTCGTTGTCGTACCAGAGGTAGAGGATGGCGTTGTCGCCGTCGACCTTGGTGGCACCGGCGTCGACGATCGAGGCGTGGCGGGAGCCGATGAAGTCGCTGGAGACGGCGTCGGGGGCGGTGGTGAAGTCGATCTGACGCTTCAGCGGCGAGGTCAGGGACACCTCGCGCAGGTGGTCCAGGACCTCCGCGCGGGTGGTCTCGCGGCCGAGCCGGAGGCTGAGGATCGCGATCGACACGTCCGGCACCGGCACCCGGATCGAGCTGCCGGTGATCGGCGCCTTGAGGTCGGGCAGCGCCTTGGCGACGGCGGAGGCGGCGCCGGTCTCGGTGATGACCATGTTGAGCGGCGCGGAGCGGCCCCGGCGGTCGGCCTTGTGGTAGTTGTCCAGCAGGTTCTGGTCGTTGGTGAACGAGTGGACGGTCTCCACGTGGCCGCGCAGCACGCCGTACTCGTCGGCCATCGCCTTCAGCGGCGGCACGATCGCGTTGGTGGTGCAGGACGCGCAGGACAGGATCCGCTCGTCCGGCTTGATCGTGTCGTGGTTGACGCCGTGCACGATGTTGGGGACGTCGCCCTTGCCCGGCGCGGTCAGCACGACCTTGTCGATGCCGGGCCGCAGATGCTCGGACAGACCCTCGCGGTCGCGCCACTTGCCGGTGTTGTCGATGAGGATGGCGTTGTCGATGCCGTACGCGGTGTAGTCGACCTCGGACGGGTCGTTCGCGTAGATCACCTTGATCGCGTTGCCGTTGGCGATGATCGTGCTGTCCGTCTCGTCGACGGTGATCGTGCCCTGAAACTGGCCGTGGATGGAGTCGCGGCGCAGCAGCGAGGCGCGCTTGACGAGGTCCCCGTCGGCTCCCGCACCGCCCCCGCGGACGACGATGGCGCGCAGGCGAAGGCCGTTGCCGGAACCGGTCTTCTCGATGAGCAGCCGGGCCACCAGGCGGCCGATGCGGCCGAAACCGTAGAGGACGACGTCACGCGGCTCACGGCGCTCGATCTTGTCGGCGCCGGTGGCGCCGGCGACCGCCTCGGCGGTGAACTCCGCCACCGACAGACCGCGGTCGTCGGCCTGGTAGGTCGCGGCGAGCATGCCGAGGTCGATCTGGGACGGGCCGAGGTCGAGCGCGGTGAGCGCCCGCAGGAACGGCAGGGTCTCGGTGACCGAGAGCTCCTCGCCGGCTATCTGACGGGCGAAGCGGTGGGTCTTGAGGATGCTCACCACCGACTTGTTCACCAGGGAGCGGCTGTGCAGCAGGACGGTGACGTCCCGCTCGCGGTGCAGCCTCCCGATGAGGGGGATCATCGACTCCGCGATCTCCTCGCGGGTCTTCCAGTCGGTGAACGAGTCGTCGTTGACAGTCACAGTCTCTATCTTTCGAGCTAGGCGGCGCTCATATGTTAAACACATGGTCGTGGGGGTCGGTCCCCGGGGGTCGGTGAGGAAGCGGGTGGGCCGGAGCCCCGGCTACTCTTCGTCGATGGCTGACGTCCCGGGACCCACCGACGGAAGATCCGCGAACCGGCAGCTCCAGGTGGAGCGGCACGGCCTCGACGTGATCGGCGACACCGAGCGCAAGGGCACCCCGCGCACGCTGTTCTGGCCCTGGTTCGGGGCCAACGTGTCGATTCTCGGGCTGAGTTACGGCGCCTTCGCGCTCGGCTTCGGGATCTCCTTCCGGCAGGCGCTGATCGCCGGAGTGATCGGCATCGTCTTCTCGTTCCTGCTGTGCGGCTTCGTCGGAGTGGCCGGCAAGCGCGGCTCCGCGCCGACCATGGTGCTCAGCCGCGCCGCCTACGGAGTACGCGGCAACCGCCTGCCCTCGGTGATCTCCTGGGTGCTCACGGTCGGCTGGGAGACCGTGCTGTGCTCCCTGGCGACCATGGCCACCGCGACCGTGTTCGGACGGCTCGGCTGGGGCGGCGGCACCGAGACCGAGGTCGTCGCCCTGATCGTGGTCGCCACGCTCACCGTCGTCGGCGGAGTCATGGGCTACGACGTGATCATGCGGCTCCAGACCCTGATCACCGTCGTCACGGGCGTGCTGACCCTCGTCTACATCGCGCTCGTCGTCGACCACATCCACTGGAGCACCGTCAGCGCCCTCCCGGCGGGCTCCGCGCAGGAGTTCATCGGCGCGCTGGTGTTCATGATGACCGGCTTCGGGCTCGGCTGGGTCAACGCCGCCGCCGACTACTCCCGCTATCTGCCGCGCACCTCCTCGGGCCGGGGCGTGATCGGCTGGACCACCTTCGGCGCCTCGGTGGCCCCCCTGCTCCTGCTGGTCTTCGGCCTGCTGCTCGCCGGTTCCTCCACCGACCTCAACACGGCGGTCGCCGCCGACCCGATCGGCGCCCTGACCACGCTCCTGCCCACCTGGTTCCTGGTCCCCTTCGCCGTGGTCGCGGTCCTCGGCCTGGTCGGCGGCGCGGTCCTGGACATCTACTCCTCGGGCCTGGCCCTGCTCTCCGCCGGTCTGCGCGTGCCCCGCTACCTGGCCGCCCTGCTCGACGGCGTCCTGATGATCGCGGGCTCGATCTACATCGTGTTCGTCGCCGACGACTTCCTCGGCCAGTTCATGGGCTTCCTCACCACCCTCGGCGTCCCCATCGCCGCCTGGTGCGGCATCATGCTCGCCGACCTCGCGCTGCGCCGCCGCGACTACGACGAGGGCGACCTCTACCGTCCCCGGGGCCGCTACGGCGACGTACCGCTCACCCCGCTGCTGCTCACCCTCGGCGCCACCGCTCTCGGCTGGGGCCTGGTCACCAACGCGGCCGCGAGCTGGCTGGAGTGGCAGGGCTACCTCCTTGAGCCCCTGGGCCTCGGCGGCAAGTCCGGCTCCTGGGCCTACGCCAACCTCGGCGTCCTGGCCGCCCTCGCCCTCGGTTTCCTCGGCACCCTGGCCCTCGGCCGCGGCCGGATCCGCGCCCAGGAGGCCCAGGCGCCGAGCCCGACGGCGGACGAGGGGGCGGTCGCATGAGCGCCGGACTGCTCGCCGTCATCGACATGCAGCGCGTCTTCGCCGACCCCGGCAGCCCCTGGGCCACCCCGCGTTTCACCGAGGCGGCCCAGGGCGTACGACGACTGCTGCCGGCCTTCGGCGACCGCGTCACGTTCACCCGCTTCCTGGCCCCGGACCAGCCGGCCGGCGCCTGGCGGGCCTACTACGCGCAGTGGCCCTTCGCGCTCCAGCCGCCGCAGGCCGAACTGTGGCGGCTCACCGACGAGTTCGCCGCCCGGGACGGCCATGTGCTGGACGCGCCGACCTTCGGCAAGTGGGGCCCGGAATTCGCCGCCCGTGTCGGCCCGGAGGGCCGTCTCGTCCTGGCCGGGGTGAGCACCGACTGCTGCGTGCTGTCCACCGCCCTGGCCGCGGCCGACGCGGGAGTGGAGGTCCTGGTGGCCGCCGACGCGTGCGCGGGCGCGGACGACGCCTCGCACGCCAAGGCGCTGGCGGTGATGGACCTGTACCGGCCGCTGATCCGGGTGGTGACGGTCGAGACCCTGACGCGAGCCTGAATCCGGCGGCCAGGCCCTCTCCATATACCCCGGCCGTCAGGCCCTGCCCGGGTCCCGGAGCCTCCCGGTCGCCAGGCCCTCCCCGCGTCCCGGTCGCCGGGCCCTCCCCGTGTCCCGGCCGTCAGTCCCGCCCCGTACCCCGGTAAAGATCCAGCTCCCCGTCGAGCTCCACCGCCAGGACGGTGGCGTACTCGTCGACGTCCTTCGGACCGGGAGCGTCGATCCAGGTCACGCCGGGCACGTCGTGCAGTCCGCCGGAGACCCGGTGCCCGACCTCGGTCCCCGTGCCCAGGACGGTGACCCGGCGGATCCGGTTGCGCAGGCCGCGGACGGACAACGTCTCGCGCGGCGGATCGAAGCACATCAGGTACAGCGTGCGGCGGTCGGCCGCGAGGGTGCTCGGGCCGTAGTGGTGCCCCGCCGGCAGCCCGGCGACCGTGCCGTACACGGCCTCGGCGTGCTGGGCGATCCACTCGCCCAGCCCCTCCAGGCGTTCCGCCTGCGCCTCGGGAATCGTGCCGTCCTCCCGGGGGCCGACGTCCAGCAGCAGGTTGCCGCCCATGCCGATCGTCTCGGTGAAGTAACGCACCAGCTGGCGCACCGACTTGTGGTTGTGGTCGTCGTGCTGGAAACCCCACGAGTCGTTGACCGTCAGGCACAACTCCCAGGGCCCGTCGGGAGCTTGCAGCGGCACACCCTGCTCGGGGGTGGCGTAGTCGCCGTGGCTGAGCATGCGGGCGTTGAGCACCGTGTCGGGGTTGCCGGACAGGATCAACTCCGCCAGCCTCCCCATCCGCCACTGCTCCTCCGTGCGCTCCCACTCCCCGTCGAACCACAGCAGGTCCGGCCGGAACCGCTCCACCAGCTCGCGCACCTGGCCGTCGCGGTAGTCGAGGTAACGGGCCCAGGCCTCGGGGTCCTCGGTGCCGGGGGCGGCGGCGGAGTAGGGGTTGTCGTCGTCGAGCGACGGGTGGCGGGTGCTGGCGTAGTCCGGGTGGTTCCAGTCGGAGTGCGAGTAGTACAGACCCACCTTCAGGCCCCGCTCGCGCAGCGCGTCGGTGTAGCCGGCGATCAGGTCGCGGCCCGCCGGGGTGCGCCGGACGACGTCCAGGTCGCCGTGGGCGGTGTCCCACAGGGCCACGCCGTCGTGGTGGCGGGCCGTGAGCACCGCGTACCGGGCGCCCGCCCGGGCGAACAGACCGGCCCAGGCGCGCGGGTCGTACCGGGAGGCGGTGAAACCGTCCAGCTGGCGCATGTACCGGTCGTGGGGGACCTGGCCGAGGTAGAAGGACCAGGACTCCGGGACGCCGTCGACCGCGTAGACGCCGTAGTGGACGAAGACGCCCAGCTTGGCGTCGCGGAACCAGGGTTGCATCGGCATGGCACCACGCTAGGCGGGAACCGGCCGGCGGCGCGTGGGCGGTGATCACCACTGGTGGTCCGTTTTCACCACGGCCGTCACCACCGCGGGCCGGGCTCCGCACTTGGCGATATCCGGTCGGTACCGGGAACCGCTTGCCGTGTTCAATCACTCGTATCGCGTCACGAACGGACGGCCCCCCACACCAGGAGGCAGCGTGCTCGCCGCTCCCGAACCCGGACCGACCGCGAACGACCTCGTCGAACGGGCCGTGGCCCTCAGGCCCGCCCTCCTGGAACGCCAGGCGGAGACCGAACGGCTCACGCACTACCCCGAGGACACCCACGAGGACTTCCTGAAGGCCGGCTTCTACCGCATGCTCCAGCCGCGCCGGTACGGCGGCCACGAGGTGGACCTGCCCGTCTTCTACCGCGTGGTCGTGGAGATCGCGCGCGGCTGCCCGTCCACCGGCTGGGCCCTGTCGCTGACCGCCGCCCACGTCCTCCAGGTCGCCTCCGTCTTCGAGGAGAAGGCCCAGGACGAGATCTTCGGTGCCGACGGCGACTTCCGGGCCGCCTCCACGGCCGCACCCGTCGGCATCGCGCGGCCCGACGGCGACGGCCATGTGGTCCTCGACGGCACCTGGCCGTACTCCTCCGGCGCCCCCTACTCGACGCACTACGTCGGCCAGAGCCTCGGCGCCCCGGAAAAGCCCGGCGACCCGCCGGGGCCGCCGGTGCTGTTCGTCGCCCCGCGGTCGGTGTGGACGGTGCTCGACGACTGGCACGGCGTCCTGGGTCTGCGCGGCAGCGGCTCCAACAGCATCCGCATGGACAACGCCCGCATACCGGCCCACCTCGCCCTTGAGGCGAGTCTGCTCGACCTGCCGGTGCAGGGCGGCAGCGTCGGCTCGCGGTTGCACGGCAACCCGCTGTACGCGGGGCGCGCGCCGAGCTTCTTCCACGGCGAGCTGGCCGCCATCATCATCGGCACCGCGTACGCCGCCGCCGACGAGTACGCCCGGGTGATCGCCGCCCGCCCCCTGCTCATGGAACCCGACCGCACCCGCGCCGACCTGCACGACTACCAGCGGCACCTCGGCGAGGCACTGGGCCTGATCGACACCGCCGAGGCGGCGCTGCGGCAGACCGCCGAGGACTGGATGGAGACCTGCCGCCGCAACGTCAGCGGTGCGGCGCCCTTCACCCTCGTGGAGGACAACCGGCTCGCGCTGATGTTCCTCAACGCCGGACGCATGGCCTGGGACGTCCTCCAGGGCAGCCTGTTCCGCACGGCGGGCTCCCGGTACGCGCGCGACGGCGAGCGCATGCAGCGCTACTTCCGGGACGCGGCGACCTACTGGAGCCACGTCGGCGCGAGCATGGCGGAGCCGCTGTACCGCAGGGTCGGCCGCGACCGTCTGGGCCTGCCGTCGCAGGACATCCCTCTCATCCCCTGAAAGACCCGAGGCGTTCGCATTCGCACGCATGCTCCGCCCGCCTCCGGGTACGCGAGCAGGACCGCGCCCTGGGCGATCTTGCCCCGGGCGGGCCGCACGACCGCCGCTACCAGGGGACATCAGCCATGGACACACCCGCGCACGACAACACCGTCACACCGGCCCGGCGGGCGCTGGACGCGCTGGCCCAGAACACCGAGGACACCGCGGCACTGGAGACCCTCGCCGGCAGCGAGGTACTCGTCCCGGTGCCCGACGACGCCGGCCAGGAGACGGGCGCCGACCCCACCACGGTGGCGTTGCCCGTGCTGGAGCAGTCGGACGGCGCCGCCGTGGTGCCGGTCTTCACCTCCGAACCGGAGATGGCCGACCTGCTTCCGTACGTCTCCCGCTACCGGCTGGTCCCGCTGGGCGCGCTCGCCGCCCAGTGGCCGACCGACGACCTGTCGCTGACCATCGACGCCAGTTCGGCGCACCCGCTGACGCTCACGTCCGAGGGGGTGCGCACCCTGCTGGCCAGGCCGCAGGGCTGAACGGACCGGGCCCGGCCTGCCGCCGGAGCGGGAGGGGAGCGGCCGGGCCCGCTGAGGGGCACGGAAACTCTCCCGCTTCCGCACCCGGGTTCTCGCGGGCAGGTGACGAGTGGCGCCGACTCCGCTCGGCCCCGGCAGCCGCGATCGCCGTGCCCAGACCATAGGGCCGTCACACGCGTTTCGTCGCTCCGCATTGCGCGGCGCATGTCCGCAAAACGCGGGGGATTGGCGCCGAGCGCTCTCACCCGTTGCGCAGCGTGCGCGACGGCGGCTCGCCGAACCGCTCCCGGTAGCGCCGAGCGAAGCGGCCGAGGTGCACGAACCCCCACTCGTGCGCCACGGCGGCGACGGTCGTCGACCCCGGAGCCGCCGTGCGCAGCTGGGCCCGCACCCGCTGCAGGCGTACCTCGCAGACGTACGCCATCGGGGTCATGCCCACGTGCGTGCGGAACGCCTGTTGCAGGGTGCGCAGACTCACCTGGGCGATGGCCGCCAGCCGGGCGGCGTCGTACGGCTCGGTCGGCAGTTCCTGTACGGCGTCCATGACCCGTTTCACCGCGGCCGGGCGCATCCGCGGCGCGGGGGCCTCCAGCTCGCCCCGGTAGGAGTGCCGCGCGGCGAGCCACACCCCCTCCAGCAGGGTCTGCTCGATCCGCCCGCGCACGATCGGGCGGTGCAGCAGCCCGCCCGCGAGTTCGTGCTCCCGCAGGCACCACAGGGCCAGCTGGGCCCAGCTGTGACCCGCGCCCTCGAAGACGTCCACGTAGGGCTCGAAGGACGGCTGCCGACGCGGCGGCCTGCCCAGCAGCAGCTCCAGCTGGTGCAGCAGCGCCGCCTTGTCGATCTTCACGGTCAGGGTGTGGCAGTCGGCCGACCACGCGTCGATGCGGATGTCCTGCCCGGGGTCGAAGAGCACGGCGTGCCGTGCCGTGGCGATCGAGGGCCGCGCCGCCCCTTCCTGAATGCTGAAACAGCCTTCCAGCGGTATGGCCAGGTGGTAGACGCCCGGCTCGCCGAATCGCATCCGCATCTCGGTGCCGAAGCTGATGTCGCCCACGGTGAGCGCGCCGAGTTCGACCACCCCCAGCCCGGTGACGAAGTCCCCGGGGCGGCCGGTCACCTCCAGCCGCAGGTCGTAGTAGTGCGCCGCGATGGCATCGCGGGCTTCGTCCACCGAGCGTGTCGTGTAACTGCTGAACTCGGTGGGCCGGTCCGGGTTGTCGGCCACAGTGGTGTCAGCTCCCCTCCCGCTCGCTCTTCGTTGAGCATGGCCCCTGGGACGCCGGACATGCCGAGCCGCGGCCGGCCGAATTTCACAGGCTCTTGCCGGGGTTGAGGATGCCGCGGGGATCGAAGAGGTCCTTGAGTCCGCGCTGCAACGCGTGGGCCGCGGGCCCGAGTTCCTCGGCGACCCACTGCCGCTTGAGCACTCCCACACCGTGCTCGCCGGTGAGCGTCCCACCGAGCCGCAGCGCGAGCGCGAAGATCTCCCCGGCTGCCTCCCAGGCGGCCTCCGGCAGCCGGTCGAGCGAGGGGTCCACCACGATGATCGGATGCAGGTTCCCGTCCGCCGCGTGCGCGAGCGTGAACACCGGCACCTCGTGGCGCGCGGAGATCGCCCGGATCTCCCGGACCGCCTCCGCCAGCCGGGAGCGCGGCACGGCGATGTCCTCGATGAGCGGCCGGCCCAGCCGCTCCAGCGCCGGCAGGGCGAGCCGGCGGGCGGCCAACAGCGCCTCGGCCTCGGCGGGGTCCTCGGTGGCCTCCACCGTCGTGGCCAGGGGTGCCAGCAGCTCCGCGACCGCCTTGGCCTCCGCCGCCGCGCCCGCGCCGTCGCACTGCACCACCAGCAGCGCCGCTCCCCGCTCCCGCAGCGCCGGGTCGATGGCGTGCAGCACCGGCCCGTCGACCAGCTCGGCCAGCGCGGGCTCGACCCCGGCCCGGGTGATCGCGTACGAGGCCTCGGCCGCCGCCTCGAAGGAGGCGAAGCACGCGGCGAGCGTGGCCGTCGCCACCGGGACGGGCCGCAGCCGCAGCGTCGCCGCGGTGATCACCGCGAGGGTGCCTTCCGAGCCGGTGAGCAGCGCGGTCAGGTCGTAGCCGGTGACTCCTTTGACGGTACGGCGGCCGGTCCTGACCACCGTCCCGTCGGCGAGGACCGCCTCCAGGCCCAGCACGCTGTCCCGGGTCACCCCGTACTTGGCGCAGCGCAGGCCGCCCGCGTTGGTGGCGATGTTCCCGCCGATGGTGGACCACGCGGCGCTCGCCGGGTCCGGCGCGTACCGCAGGCCGTGGACGCCGGCCGCCCGGTCCAACTCGGCCGTGATGACGCCGGGTTCCACGACGGCGAGCTGATCGTCGGCCGACAGTTCGAGGATGCGGTGCATCCCGGACAGGTCCAGGACCAGGCATCCCTCACTCGCCGTGGCCCCGCCCGACAGCCCCGTGCCCGCCCCGCGCGGCACCACCGGCACCCGCAGGGCGTGCGCGTGCCGGAGCGTGGCCGTGACGTCCGCGGTCCTCCGGGCGTGCACCACGGCCAGGGGCTCCCCGGCGGGGCGGGTGCCGGAGCGGTCGGTGGCGTGGGCGGCCAGGGCGGCCGGGTCGGTGGCCAGCCGGTCGGGCGGCAGGTCACGGGCGAGCAGCCCGAGGAGCCGGGCGGAGACGGTCGTGTCAGGTGCCGTGGTCACGGGGTGAGGGCCTTCGTTCCGATGGCGAGCAGGGAGATGTCCTCCTGGGGCGCGTGCACGGGCGCGCACTGGATGTCCCGGAAGTGCCGCTCCAGCGGGTTGCCGCGGGCCAGACCCGGGTTGCCCAGCAGACGTACGGCCAGCTCCACGGCCCGTACGCCGTGCCGGTCGGCCAGCACCCGTGCGCCCAGGGCCTGTTCGGGACTGTACGAGGGATCGGCGGCGTCGAGTTTCGCGGCCCCGTCGAACACCAGCTGCTCGGCGGACGCCAACAGCACCTCGATCTCCCCGGCCGCACGCCGGAAGCGTTCGGTACGGGCCACCGGATGACCCAGGTTCGCGGGCACCCGCTCCCCGGCGAAGGCGTGGAAGAACGCCTGGGCGGCGCGGGCCACGCCCAGGTAGAGGGCGGCGAGCGGGACATGGAGGGCGGCGCCCGCACGGTTGTCCTGCTCGGCGGCCGGCCCGTGCGGGGCGAGCCCCATGACGTGCTCGTACGGGATCTCCACCGCGTGGAAGGTCACGTCGTGGCTGCCGCTGGCCCGCAGCCCCAACTGGTCCCAGCGGCCGGTGACCTCGATACCGGGCGAGTCGCCGGGCACCAGGAAGGTGCCCACGCGCGGCTCGTCCTCGTCGGTGTGTGCCCACACCAGGAACCAGTCCAGCCCCTCGGCGCCCGTCACGAACCGCTTGGTGCCACTGACCGCCCATCCGTCGGAGGTGCGCCGGGCCCGGGTGGCGGGCAGCCCGCCCCGCGCGGGGGAGCCCAACTCGGGCTCCACGCGCGCGTGGTTGACGAGCACCGGGCGCGCGAACGACTCCTTGGCCACCCGCGCGTACAGCTCCTCGGGCCAGTGCGGTACGGCGGCCTGCCGGGCGTGCGTGGTCAGCGTCATCGCCGCGATCAGCGCGACCGACGGGTCGAGCCGCCCCAGCGCGTGCAGGATGCGGGCGGTGTCCTCGACGCCTCCGCCCCGGCCGCCGTACCGCTCGCCGACGGTCGCGGTGAGCAGGCCCGCCTCGTGCGCGATCCGCAGGGACTCCGCGGGGAAGGCGGCCGAACGGTCGTACTCGGCGGCCAGGTCGGCGATGCGCTCGGTCACAGGGCCTTCTTCAGGTCGGCGTTGAGGTCGGCGTTCAGTTCGGTAGTCCAGAAGGACTTCACGTCCAGGTGCTTCTTGAGCGCCCCGAGTTCGGTGAAGGCGTCGGCGACCTTCTGCTGCGAGGCGATGGCGGCGGCGCCGACCGGGCGGGCCCGGGTCGGGCGTTGGGCCTGGGCGTCGACCAGGTCCTTCCTGGCCTGGGCCAGGGGCTGGTGGGTGGCGTCGGCGGTGATCTGCGCGAAGCCTTCCTCGTGGCCGTCACGGACGTACGCGTACGCCTTGGTGATCCGCGCGATCAGGTCGGCGGCGGCCGCTGTGCGCGCCGGGCTCTCCAGCACGCTGTCCCGCGCCGACCACAGGAAGTTGCCGGACAGGATGTCCTTGCCCGAGCCGACGGTGGTGGCGCCCTGCTGGTGGGCGGTGATGATCGAGGTGCCGTAGGAGGCGAAGGCGTCGATGGCGCCGCCGTTGAGGGCGGCGAGCCCGTCGTTGGGCAGGAGGGGCTTGGCCTGGATGTCGGACCACTTCAGGCCCGCCCGCTTCAGCAGCTCGTAGAGGAAGTAGTGGGCGGTGGTGTTCTGGACGTAGCCGACCCTCTTGCCCTTCAGGCCGGCGATGCCGGTCACCTTCGAGCCCTTGGGGACGACCACCTCCTGGTTGAGGGTGGCTCCGCGCTGCACGGCGACGACCTTGAAGTTCGGGTCGCCGTCGGCGGCGGCGAAGACCGGCGGGATCTCGCTGGAGGAGGCCAGGTCCAGCGCCCCGGCCCGGACGGCCTGGAGCTGCTGGTCGCCGCCCTGGAACTGGCTCCACCGCACCTTGTACGGGGTGTCGTCGAGGCCGGCGTACTTCAGGACGGCCTCCTCGGCCTTCCAGCCGGTGGCGCCGACTCTCAGGGTGATCGCGGAGGAGGACTCCGCCTGCGCCTCGGTGCCGCAGGCCGCCGCGAACGGCAGGAGCAGGGCGAGCGCGGCGGCGGACGAGCGGAGGGTACGGGGGAACAACACGGGAACTCCATCAGGCGGCGTGGGTGGTGGCGCGGTGGGCGAGTTCCTGCCGGACCAGCGGCAGCACGTGACGGGCGTAGTCGATCGCGTCGTTCAGCGGGTCGTAGCCGCGGATCGACAGCAGGTCGCAGCCGATGTCGACGTAGTCCAGGAGGGCCTTGGCGACGGTCTCGGGAGAGCCCACCAGGGCGGTGGAGGCGCCGGCGGCGTTGGTGGCGACCGCGGGGGCGGTCCACAGGCAGCGGTCGTGGACCTCGCCCCGGTCGGCGATGTCCAGCAGCCGCTGGGAACCGACGTTGGCCGGGCGGCCGGTGGTGCGGTGGTGGCGCAGCAACTCGGTGTTGCGTGCCTGGTCCTTGAGCACGCCCAGTGTGCGGTGCGCCTTCTCCCAGGCGAGTTCGTCGGTGGGCGCGATGATGGGCCGGAACGACACCCAGATCCGGGGATCGGGGCGCCCGGCGGCCGCCGCGACCTTGTTGACGGCGGCGATCTGCTCGGCGGTCTCCTTCAGCGGCTCGCCCCACAGCCCGAAGATGTCGCCCTGCCGGCCGCCCACCCGGTAGGCGTCCTGGGAGGAGCCGCCCACCGAGATCGGGACCAGCCCGTTCACCGGCTTCACGTCCGAGTGGTAGCCCTCGAAGCGGAAGTACTTCCCCTCGTGGGAGACGGGCCCGTCGGACCGCCAGACCTTCCTGAGGATCTGGATGTACTCGTCGGAGCGCTCGTACCGCTCGGTCTTGCCGAGGTAGTCGCCCTCCCGGCGCTGCTCCTCGTCGCTGCCGCCGGAGATGATGTGCACGGTCAGCCGGCCGTCGCTGATCCGGTCCAGGGTGGCCAGCGCGCGGGCCGCGTGCGTCGGGAAGATCACGCCGGGCCGGTGGGCCAGGATCGGGCGGATCCGTTCGGTGTGGGTGGCCACGAACTGGGCGATCTGGAAGGCGTCGGGCGAGGCCGAGTGGTAGGCGACCAGGGTGTGGTCGAAGCCGCCGTCGTCCAGGGCGCGAGCGTACGTGCGCAGATGGTCGACGTCGAGCCCGGTACGGCTCGCGGCGGCCGGACCCGAGGCCCCGGCGTCGGTGTGGACGGCACTGATGAACTCGACAGGCATGAGCGACTCCCGTGGTTGCTTGAGTGGGGACGGGTCGGCTACTTGAGCAGGGACGTGTCGGCCGACTTCGCCACGTCGACGTTCGGATCGAGGACGCCGATGCCGTGCATGAGGTCGGCCACGCCCTGGACGGTGGTGTTCACCTCGTCGGTGATCGGCAGGACCTCGCTGTACGCGGCGGAGGCGAGCGTCTTGGCCACGGTCGGGTCGGCGCCGTTGCGGGTCTCGATGGCCCGGGCGTAGGCGTCCTGGTGGGTGCTGGTCCACCGGAGGGCCGCCCCCAGGCGCTGGAGGAAGTCGGCGAGCGCGGCCTTCTTCTTCGGGTCGCCGAGGGCCTGGTCGGAGGCGTTGACGAACCCGAACCCGCTGACCCGGCCGTCCGCCCCGTCGACCAGCAGCCTGCCGCCCTCCTCCAGGCCGACGGCCTGGTAGACGCCGAAGGTCGCCCAGACCTTGACCTTGCCGGAGGCGAACGCGGCCTGCGCGTCGGTCGGCAGCAGGTACTGCACCTGGACGTCCCCGTAGTCCAGACCGTTCTGCTTCAGCACGTTGGCGAGCAGATACTCCGCGACGCTGCCCTTGGCGGAGGACACCACCACCTTCTGGCCCTTGAGGTCCCGCACGCTGTCGATCCCGGAGTCCTTGCGGACGACGAGCCCGACATGCCTGCCGTCGTTCTTCAGCGCGGCCACGTTCTTGACCCGGACCCCGCCGCTGAGGGCCTGGAGCGCGGGCAGGTCCGCGGAGTACCCGGTGTCGGCGGCACCCGCCTGCACCGCCTGGTAGAGCGGGGCGGCGCCCTCGAACTCGGCCCACTTCACCTTGTACCGGGCGCCCTTCAACGCGTCCGACGCGGCGACGATCGTCTGGAGGGTCTTGGCCTGGTCGCCGATGGTGAGCGTGACCTGCCGCGAGGAGGCGTCCGCCGAGGAGTCCGCACCACAGGCGGTCAGCGCGATCAGGGCGGTCAGGCTCAGCGCGGCGGCCGCGATTCTGCGGATCATGACGGCGTTCCCTCCAGGGTGCGGTGCACGCCCAGCCAGCTCAGCAGGCGGGCGCGCAGGGTGACGAACTCGGGTGCGGTCAGGTCGCGGGGGCGGGGCAGGTCCACGGTCAGCTCATGGGCGATCCGGCCCTCGTCCATCACCAGGACCCGGTCGGCGAGCAGCAGCGCCTCCTCCACGTCATGGGTGACCAGGAGGATCGCGCAGCCGTGGCGCTGCCACAGCTCGGCCACCAGCTGCTGCACCCGGCCGCGGGTCAGGGCGTCCAGCGCCCCGAACGGCTCGTCGAGCAGCAGCAGTTCGGGCTCGCGGACGAGGGCGCGGGCCAGCGAGACGCGCTGGGCCTGTCCGCCCGAGAGCGTCTTCGGCCAGACACCCGCGCGGTCCGCGATGCCGACCTCGTCCAGGGCCTTCTCGGCGAGCCCCCGGTCGGGGCGCCCCGGCAGTCCGAGGACCACGTTGCGCCACACCTTCAGCCAGGGCAGCAGCCGTGGCGCCTGGAACGCGGCACTGCGCCGGGCGGGCACCGTGACCTCGCCGCCGATCTCCTCGTCCAGTCCGGCCAGGATCCGCAGCAGCGTCGACTTGCCGCAGCCGCTGTGCCCGAGCAGGGCCACGAACTCGCCCTGGCGGATGTCGAGATCGAGCTCGTGCAGCACCGTGGTGCCGTCGAAGGCCCGCGAAAGGCCGCGTGCTTCCACGCTGTTGGGCATCTCTAGGCCTCGCCCTCGAAGTTGGCGCGCCAGGTCAGCAGCCGGCGCGAGAGGATCCGTACGGCGAAGTCGCAGGCCAGCCCGAGCAGCGCGTACACCACGAGGCACAGCACGATGACGTCCGTACGGAAGTACTGCTGGGCGTTGCTCATCAGATAGCCGAGCCCGGCATCCGCATTGATCTGCTCGGCGAAGACCAGCGCCAGCCAGGCGGTGGACAGCGCGTACCGCAGGCCCACCAGGGCACCGGGCAGGGCGCTCGGCAGGATCACGTAGGCGATCAGCCCCAGCCTGCCGAGCCCCATCATCCGGGCCGCCTCGACGAGTTGGGCGTCGGTGGAGCGGATCCCGCCGTAGATGTTGAAGTACAGCGGGTAGGTCACACCGAGCGCGACCAGTGCGATCTTCGGGGTCTCCTCGATGCCGAACCAGACGATGAACAGCGGGATCAGGCCCACCCAGGGGATCGCCCGGAACATGCCCATCGAGGAGTCGATGACGTCCTCGCCGAGCCGGAACAGGCCGGCCAGCAGGGACAGGCTCAGGGCGACGGACGCGCCGATCAGGAATCCGACGGCGGCCCGGCGGCCCGAGGCGGCGATGGCGTCGGGGAGTTCACCGCTCCTGGTCAGCTCCACGGCCTGCCGTACGACGTCCACGGGGGAGGCCAGCACGGACTCCGGGAGGACGCCGGTGGCCGAGGCCAGGAACCACAGCAGCACCAGGCCCACCGGGCCCGCGGAACGGCGTACGGAACGAGGGACGGTGAAGCGGTGACCGGCCTTGGTGGTGCCGCGGACCGTGACGCGGGCGGACGGCGCGGGCCTGTCCACGGTGGTGTCCAGCACCGGTGCGTTCGTCGTCATGGCCGGCCTCCCCGTGCGGCGGGGCGAGCGGGGTCGGCGGACCAGGCGGACCAGGAGCCGGGGAAGAGCGCGGCCCGGTAACCGGCGATCTCCAGCGCGGCGATCTGGTGGGCGGCGGTGACGCCCGAACCGCAGTACACGCCGATCCGCTCCGCGGTGCCGGCGCCCCGCCGTGCGAACCGCTCGCGCAGTTCCCCGGCGGGCAGGAACGTGCCGTCCGCGGCCAGGTTCTCGCCGGTCGGCGCGGAGACCGCACCGGGGATGTGCCCGGCCCGTGGGTCCACCGGCTCCACCTCGCCGCGGTAGCGCTCGGCGGCGCGCGCGTCCAACAGCAGCCCGGACCGGGCGAGTTCGGCGGCTCCCTCCGCGTCGACGGTGGGCAGCGCGCCCTCTGCCAGGACGACGTCACCGGGCGGCGGGTCGGCCGGCACGCCCGACTCCAGCGGCAGCCCTGCCGCACGCCAGGCGCCCAGGGCCCCGTCCAGGAGGGTCACTCCGGTCAGTCCGGCGTGCCGCAGCAGCCACCAGGCGCGGGCGGCGGCCGTGTTGCCCAGGTCGTCGTGGACCACGACCTGCTGCCCCTGCCGGATGCCCCACCGGCGGACCGCCTCCTGGAGATCCTCGGTCCGCGGCAGCGGATGCCGACCGCCCTCGGGGCTCGGCGGGGCAGCCAACTCCGTGTCCAGGTCGACGTAGACCGCGCCCGGGATGTGCGCCTCGGCGTAGTGGGCGCGGCCGTGCGGATCACCCAGCGCCCAGCGGACGTCGAGGACGACCGGGGGCTCGTCCGAGGCGAGCAGCTCGCGCAGCTCGGCGACCGTCGTCGTCACCCGCGCGCTCATGCCGGTCCCTCCGCGATCACGGGCAGCTCGGGGGACAGGCGCAGGCGTTCCAGGAACAGCACGACGGTCGCGGCGGCCGTGCGGTGCGAGGCGTCGTTGAGGACGTCGTGCCGGCCGCCGTCGAAGGTCACCGTGCGCACCGAGGGATGTCCGGCGTACGCCTTCAGCGCCTGCTCCACCGGGCTCACCGTGTCGTCCTTGCCGTGCAGGGCCAGGACGGGAACGCGGACGAGGTCGAGGCGCGGCTCGGGCAGCCGTGGGGACTCGCCCAGCGCGCCCCGACGGAAGGCGGGGTCGTCGGTGAGCCGGGCCCGGTGGGTGGGGCAGGCGGTGCGGGCCTCGACCTCGGACTCCCAACTCCCCGCCGTCCAGGCAGTGGTGGGCAGACCGGCCAGGATCAGCGCGTCGACGGCCGCCGCTCGCCCGGCGGCGAGATGAACGGCGTACTGGGCACCGGTGTCCGAGCCGACCAGCACCTTCGGGCCGGGCGACGACTCGTCGGCGAGCAGCTCGGCCGCCTCGTCGAGCACGGACGGATCGGCGGCCGGGTCGCCCAGGGCGCGGACCCGGTAGGCGTCGAAGGCGAGACGGCGGCCGAACCGCTCGTACACGCCGCCGTGTTCACCCCGACCTGCCAGCACGACCAGCGTGCCGCGCGCGGCGAGGCCTTCGGGTTCGTCCCAGGAGAAGGATTTCCGGGAGAAAGATGAGGACATGAGGGGGCAGCTCCCGTTTCAGGGCAGGGGGCATCCATACGGAAAGAGGTGGAAAAGGGCAGCCCGGGCCGACGGTCACGCGTCGGCGAGAGGACGGGGGCTGCGGAAAGGGGCGGCGCGGACTACGGCGAGACGCGGCGCGCGGTCAGCAACAGCGCGCGCTGCACGCGACGCCGAAGTCGATGACCCGGCGCTGCGTCAGAAGGGCAGCGTTGGCGGTTGCGTGCAGCATGTGCCCATCATGACCGGCCCCGCGGACGGCGTCCAACGACGATTCCGCATCGAAACCGATCAGGAATCGCGATCGATCGTCCGTGCGGGTTACTGTCCCCGCATGCCCCAACCGGTCCTGGACATCGTGGCCCTGCGCAGCCTGACCGCGGTCGCCGACTGCGGCGGCTTCCACCGCGCCGCCCGGGCCTTGTCCCTGAGCCAGTCCGCGGTGAGTCAGCACGTCCGCAGACTGGAGAAGACCCTGGGGCGGCCGGTCGTGGAACGCGAGGGCCGCGGCACCCGGTTCACCCCCGAGGGCCGTCTGCTGCTCGAACAGGCCCGCCGGATCCTCGCCGTCCACGACGAGGCCGTGCGCACCCTGCTCGACCCGGACGGCGACACCGTCACCGTCGGTTCCACCGAGCACGCCGCCGACCAGTTCCTGCCGCGGCTGACCGCCGCGGTGCGGGAGGTGCGCCCCGGCAGCCGGGTCCGCTTCCGCATCGACCGCTCGGCCCGCCTGGTCGAGGCGGTGGAACGCGGCAGCGTCGACGTGGCGGTGTACGTCACCGAGGCCGCCGCCACCGAGGGCACACCGGTCGGCGGCCTCCCGCTCACCTGGCACGCCGTCCCCGGCTGGAAGCCGCCGCGCGCTCCCGCCCCGGTGCCGCTGGTCGCCATCGAGGACCCCTGCGCGATCCGTCGCCGGGCCATCGCGACGCTGGCCGCGCAGGGGGTGTCGGCCACGGTCGTCGGCGACGCCGGCTATCTCGCGGGGGTCCTGGACATCGCCCGCACCGGCCAGGGGGTGGCGCTCCTGGCGTCGGTGGGCCCGGCCCCGGACGGCCTGGCGCCCTACGACGGGCTGCCCGCCGTTCCCCCGATCCCGATGAGCGCGCTCGCCCGCCCCGGCGCGGACCCGGCGACGGTCGAGGCGGCCTTCGCCGCCGTACGGGATCTGCTGAGCTGACAGCGGGCCGAGCCGACAGCGGGGAGGGGCGGGGATCAGCCGTTCAGCATGCGGTCCAGGACCGCGCGTTGCAGCGGCAGGACCTCGGCGTGCAGATCACGGCCCTTGCGGGTGAGGGACACCCACACCCCCCGGCGGTCCTCCATGCAGACCGAACGCTCCACCAGGCCGTCCTTCTCCAGCCGGCCGATGAGCCGGGACAGCGCGCTCTGGCTGAGATGCACCCGTCCGGCGAGGTTCTGCACCCGGCACTGGTCGCCCTCCCGGGGTGACTCGGTGGCGAGCATGTCGAGCACTTCGAAGTCGCTCGCGCCCAGTCCGTGCGGATGCAGCACGCGGTCGATCTCGCACATCGTGCGCGCGTGCACCGACAGGATGTCCCGCCAGCGTTCCTCGAGGTCGGCTTCGACCGTCTTCACTGCCATATCTGCACGGTAACACCGAACCGGCCATTTGTTGAGCGTGCAACTTGTGCGCTTGCAAGTAAGGTGCGTTACGTGCGTGAGCGGTGGTGCCGGCGCGCCGCACCGGCGCAGGATGGAGTGAAGCACCACGGAGTGCCCGTTCTGTTCCACGGGTCTCACACTCACGAGGAGGCGGGGCCATGACCACCGCCGAAGGAATCTTCGAGCCCAAGGTCGAGCCGTACAGGATCGCGCCGGAGACGTATGTCATCCCGCAGCTGCTGGAGGCGCCACCGGTCGGCATGTTCTACGTCAACTCCATGGTCATCACCGGTACGGAGCCCGTGCTGGTCGACACCGGTGCGCCCTCGAACCGGCGGCAGTGGCTCGACCACGCCTGGAGCCTCGTCGATCCGGCCGATGTGCGCTGGGTCTTCCTGACCCACGACGACCACGACCACGCGGGGAACGTCCGTGAGGTCATGGCCGCCTGCCCGAACGCCACCCTGGTCACCACGTGGTTCTCGATGGCCCGCTACGCCATCGACACCGAGGAGTTCTGGATGCCGTTCAACCGCGCCCGCTGGGTGCGCGACGGCGAGAGTTTCCAGGCCGGGGACCGCACACTCCTGGCGGTCAGGCCGCCGTTCTTCGACAACCCGACGACGCGTGGACTCTTCGACGCCACGACACGGGTCTACTGGGCGGCCGACACTTTCGCCACAGCCGTGCCGCACCCCGCCGAGGACGCCGCCGACCTGGACCCGAAGGCGTGGCGGGAAGGCATGCTGCTGGGCAACCGGCTGAACCATCCGTGGCACCTGTGGCTGGACACCGGAAAGTTCAATCAGCACGTGCACCGTGTCCAGGACCTCGGCATCGACACCGCGGCGTCCTGCCACGCCCCCACGATCCACCGCGGCATGATCGACGAGGCGTTCGACATCATCCGCGAGGTGCCGGAACTGCCTCCATGGGAGGAGCCGGGGCAGGACTTCCTCGACGGCATCATCGCGGCGACGGCGAAGCCGGTGGTGTCCTGAGACCCGCCGGGCTCGCCGGGCGCATCGGGCACCGCCCCGCACGGCGCGCCGTGGGAATCGCTAGGCGACCGGATCCTGCGTCAGGCCGATGAGGTTGCCGTCCGCGTCCCTCACGAACGCGATCAGCTTGCCGCCGCCGACGTCCTGGACCTCCTGGAGCGTCTCCGCGCCGGCGTCCACCAGGGCCGCGAGAGAGGTCCTGATGTCGGTCACGTGCCAGTAGGGGACCGGCCCCGTCATGCCCCGCGCGTGCCCGTTGGGGTCGAGTCCGACGTCCTGACCCGCGTCCTTGAAGCCCACGTAGTACGGCTCGTCGGCGTACGGCTCCGTCCCCAGCAGCGCGCTGAACAGGGCCTTCGCCGCGGCGAGGTCCTTGACGGGGTAGATGATCGTCTTGAGTCCGGCGGTCATGGCGTGCTCCTCGGTCAGTGAATGCCTGTGAGTGAATGCCGACGGCTGTCCGTGTCGGTGGTTTCACGCTAGGCCGGGGGAGCGGCGGGTGGCTTCTCCGATCCTGACCGGTCGCCGGGGCGAGCCGATCGAGCCGATCCGGAGCCCTTACGCCGACGCCTTCACGTCGACTCCCGCTTCACCAGCTCCGTCGGCAGGATCACCGCCGCCGCTTCCTCCCCGCCGATCTGGGCCAGCAGGACGCGGACCATCTCGGAGCTGATGCGGTCCCAGGGCTGGCGGATCGTGGTGAGTTCGGGGCGGGTGGCGAGGGCGGCCGGGGAGTCGTCGAAGCCGCCGACGGCCACGTCCTGGGGCACCCGGCGTCCGGCCCGCTCCAGGGCGGTCAGCACGCCCTGGGCCATCAGGTCGGAGGCGACGAACACGGCGTCCATGTCGGGGGCCTGTGCCAGCAGCCGCTCGGCGCCCAGCTCGCCGCTGACCCGGCTGTAGTCGCCGGAGACGACGAGCCGCTCGTCGGCCTCCATCCCCGCCTCGGCGAGCACCTCCCGGTAGCCGGCGAGCCGCTCGACACCGCCCGGGGTGTCCAGCGGCCCGGTGACCACGCCGACCCGGCGGCGGCCCAGGGACAGCAGGTGCCGCACCATCTCGCGGGCGCCGTCCCGGTCGTCGGCCGCCACGTAGCTCACCCGGGAACCGAGCCCGATCGGCTTACCGCACGCGACCAGCGGCACGTCCGCCGCGCGCAGCTGCTCGGCGATCGGATCCCCGGAATGGCTGGAGACCAGCAGCACCCCGTCGACGTGCCCGGCGGTGATGTACCGCGTGATGCGCCGCCGCTCGCCCTCGGTGCCGGCCAGCATCAGCAGCAGGGGGATGTCGTGGGCGGCCAGTGCCTGCGTGCAGCCGCGCAGCAGAACATTGAAGTTCGGGTCCTCGAAGAACCGCTCCTGCGGCTCGGTGAGCAGGAAGCCCACCGAGTCGGAACGCCCGGTGATCAGTGACCGGGCATGCCGGTTGACGACGTAACCCGTCTTGCGGATGGCGGCGTTGACCGCCTCGTGGGCGGCGGGGCTGACGTAGTGGCCGCCGTTGAGCACGCGCGAGACGGTGCCGCGCGAGACACCCGCCTCCCGCGCGACGTCGTGGATCGTCGGCGGCTTGCGCCGGCCCCCCGAACTGTTCATGGTCATGACTTTAAGGCCCCGGAGGGCGGACGGCGTCCGTCCGAACCACCGGATGGACACCGGGATCGACCACGGACTGTGATCGTGCACAGCAGAAGCTGCTGCCTCGCCTCTTGGCAAGGATCACCTCTATGCGGTTATCTTGGCCGTCGCGCTGTGACACCGTGTGTGCACGCTCCCAATCATCCGAACCAGGAGAGATCGATGCCGGAGACCACCC
The DNA here is from genome assembly GCF_021173675.1 of Streptomyces lincolnensis. Lineage (GTDB taxonomy): Bacteria > Actinomycetota > Actinomycetes > Streptomycetales > Streptomycetaceae > Streptomyces > Streptomyces lincolnensis_B. The sequence continues at coordinate 456,550 of NZ_JAIHON010000007.1, forward strand.
CCAGGGGCCTCACCAGGCTTGCCTTCGGCGGGGACTACAACCCGGAGCAGTGGCCGGAGAGCGTCTGGCAGGAGGACGTCCGGCTGATGCGGGAGGCCGGCGTCACCATGGTGAGCGTCGGGATCTTCTCCTGGGCCCTGCTGGAGCCCCGGCCGGGCGCGTACGACTTCGGCTGGCTGGACCGCATCCTCGACCTGCTGCACGACAACGGCATCCGCGTCGACCTCGGCACCCCCACCGTCGTGCCCCCGGCGTGGTTCTACCGCGCCCACCCCGAAGCGCTGCCGGTGACGGCGGACGGCGTCCGCCTCGCCTTCGGCTCGCGCGGGGCCATCTGCCACAGCAACGCCGACTACCGCACGGCCGCCACGACCATCACCACGAAGCTCGCCGAGCGCTACGCCGGCCACCCGGCCCTGGCGATGTGGCACGTGCACAACGAGTACGGCGTCCCCGTCTCCGCCTGCTACTGCGACTCCTGCGCCGCCCACTTCCGCCGCTGGCTGACCACGACGTACGGCACGGTCGACGGGGTCAACGAGGCCTGGGGCACCGCCTTCTGGGGCCAGCACTACACCGACCTCGACGAGATCGACCCGCCGCGCACGGCGGCCACCGTCGGCAACCCCGGCCAGGCGCTGGACTACAAGCGGTTCGCCGACGCCACCATGCGGGAGAACTTCGTGGCGGAGCGGGACATCCTGCACCGCCTGTCGCCCGGCATCCCGGTCACCACCAACTTCATGGTCGCGCTCAGCCAGTGCGACTCGGTCGACTACTGGGCCTGGGGCCGCGAGGTCGACCTCGTCACCAACGACCACTACCTGATCACCGACGGCCGCCGCACCCACGTCAACCTCGCGATGGCCGCCGACCTGACCCGCTCGGTCGCGGGCGGTGCCCCCTGGCTGCTGCTCGAACACTCCACCTCGGGTGTCAACTGGCAGCCCCGCAACCCCGCCAAGGCCCCCGGTCAGATGGCCCGCAACTCCCTCGGCCACGTCGCCCGCGGCTCCGAGGGCGCGATGTTCTTCCAGTGGCGCCAGTCCCGGCGCGGCGCCGAGAAGTTCCACTCGGCGATGGTCCCGCACGGCGGCACCGACACCCGCGTCTGGCGCGAGGTGGTCGAACTGGGCGCGTCCCTCGACTCGTTGAGCACCATGCGCGGCACCCGCACCTCCGCCGACGTGGCCGTCCTGTGGGACTGGCACTCCTGGTGGGCGCAGACCCTCGACTGGCGGCCCAGCGAGGACCACGACCCGCGCGAGCGCGCCGACGCCTTCTACGAGGCCCTCTACGACCGTCACCTCACGGTCGACTTCGCCCACCCGGAAGCCGACCTGTCGGCCTATCCCCTTGTCGTCGTGCCCGCCCTGTACCTGATGACGGAGCAGGCCGGACGCAATCTCCGGGAGTACGTCGAGAACGGTGGCACCCTCGTCGTGTCGTACTTCTCCGGCATCGTCGACCAGAACGACGCCGTCCACGAGGGCGCCCACCCCGGCGCCCTGCGCGAGGTGCTGGGCCTGACCGTCGAGGAGTTCTCGCCGCTGCTGCCGGGGCAGTCGGTGCGGGTCACCGGCCCCGACGGCTCGGAGCTCACCGGTGACGTGTGGACCGAGGTCGTGGTGCCGCGCGGCGCCGAGCCCGTGTGGACGTACGCCGACGGGCTGACGGCCGGACATCCCGCCGTCACCCGGCACCGCCACGGCCGGGGCACCGCCTGGTACGTCTCCACCCGCCTCGGCGCCCAGGGTCTCGACGCGCTGCTGGGCTGGGCGATCGAGGACGCGGGCGTCGACGCCCGCGCCGACCTGCCCCGCGACGTCGAAGTGGTGCGCCGCACCGGCGAGTCGGGCAGTTATCTGTTCGCGATCAACCACACCGCCGCCGACGTCAAGGTGCCGCTGGAGGCGGACGGCACCGAGCTGCTGACGGGTGAGCGTGCCGCGGGCCGGCTGCCGGTCCCGGCGGGCGACGTCCGGGTCGTACGACTCGACGGCTGAACCGACCCCCCTCCGCCCGCGCGTGCCACGAGCCGCGGGCGGAGGGGTATGTCCCCGGGCCCGTCGGTGACACCCTGTATCGAACTGACCTACGTGGCAAAAGAGTTCGATGTCGGACAAGGTTGGGGAGTCCCGGACAGGGCGGCCGCGACTGCGGGACAGTAGGGGGACGCGGCACGAGGCGGCTCGGACGGAGGGGACGACGATGCTGAGGGCTCCGACCGGTGACAGGCGCCTGGACATCCTCGAATGGCTGAAGAACCCGGCCGCCCACTTCCCGCCCCCGAAACACGGCGACCTCGTCGAGGACGGGGTCACCGCGGACGCCGTCGCCGCGAAGCTCGGCGTCCGTCGCGAGGTCGCCGAGACCCATCTCGACCTGCTCGCGGACATCGGCCTGCTGCGCACCAGGAGAATCCGGCGGCGCACCCACTACCGGCGCGACGAGATGCGGATCGCCGAGGTGGCGCGCATGTTCGAAAAGGGCTGGTAGCCGACGGACCGCGGGGGTACACGTCCGCCCTGCACCGTCCCGACAGCGAAGGGCAGACCTCCATGGACCGTCCAGCGGCTCTCGTCCCCCACCACTACCTCGTGCTCGGCGGCCGCGGCCCCGAGGACGTGGTGGCCGATTCCCGCGGGCGGGTGCTGACCGGGCTGGAGGACGGCCGTATCGTCCGCGTGGACGGGGTGGCGGATCCCGCCACGGCGCGGGTCGAGGTGCTCGCCGAGACCGGCGGCAGGCCGCTCGGTCTCGAACTCCTCCCGGACGACCGGCTGTTGGTGTGCGACGCCGACCTCGGCCTGCTGCGTGTCGAGCTCTCCGACGGCACCGTGCGCATCCTCGCCGACTCGGTCGCGGGGCAGCCGCTGCGGTTCGCCAGCAACGTCGTCGCCCTCTCCGACGGAAGCATGTACTTCACCGTCTCCAGTCGCCGTTACCCCCTCGACCAGTGGATCGGCGACATTGTCGAACACACCGGCACCGGCCGGCTGCTGCGCCTGGCCCCCGACAGCGAGACGCCCGAAGTCCTGCTGGAGGGGCTCCAGTTCGCCAACGGACTGGCGGTGAGCGGCGACGAGTCCTTCCTCGTGATCGCCGAGACGGGCGCGCGCCGCCTGACCCGTTACCGGCTCACCGGCCCCCGCGCGGGGGAGAGCGACCCCTTCCTGGAGAACCTGCCGGGGATGCCCGACAACCTCTGGCGGGCCGGAAAGGGCGGCCCGATCTGGGTGTCGCTGGCCGGACCCCGCGTCCCGCCGCTGGACCTGCTGCACCGCGCCGCACCGGCCGTCCGCCGGGGCGCAGCGCGCCTGGCGGTCCGCGCCCCCTACCGTCCCACGGGCATGATCGGCGTCCTGGCCGTCGATGACGAGGGTGACGTGGTGCACCACCTCGCCCGCCGCCACTCCGGCTTCCGCTTCGTCACCAGCGTCTGCCGGAGCGGGGACCACCTGATCCTGGGCAGTCTGTGGGAGCACGGCATCGCGGTCTGCGAGGCGCCCGCCCCGAAATGACCCGGACCCGACCCCGGGGTTAACCTGTTGACCGGCCGCGATCACCTCGCGGCGCGGCGGTGGGGCCCGCCGTACCCGAACCGCGGCTCAGGCCGCCAACGGTCCCTACTTGCGATGGCGCGCGCCCGGCTGCCCGGGCCCCGGCGAGTAGGAGACGCACGACATGAGCACCCAGGAGACCACCACCGACGTCCCGGCCGCGCGGACGCGCGTCCGTCAGGGGCAGGCACCCGTCGTCGCCGTGGTCGCGCTCGGCGGTGCCCTCGGTGCCACCGCCCGCTACGCGCTCGCCCTGCACTGGCCCGCGCCGCCGGGCGGTTTTCCCTGGGCGACCTTCTGGACCAACGTCGTCGGCTGTGCCGTGATCGGCGTGTTCATGGTGGTCATCACCGACGTGTGGGCCGCCCACCGCCTGGTCCGGCCCTTCTTCGGCACCGGCGTCCTCGGCGGCTTCACCACCTTCTCGACGTACGCCGTCGACATCGAGAAGCTGGTCGACGCGGGCCATCCCCGCACGGGCCTGGCCTACCTCGCCGCGACCGTCCTCGCGGCGCTCACGGCGGTGTGGCTCGCGGCCGCGACCACCCGCCGGGTCCTGAAGTGGAGGCAGTCATGACGGGTCCGACCGGTCGTGCCCTGCGCCTGACCGTCTTCGTCGGCGAGCACGACACCTGGCACCGCAGGCCGCTCTACAGCGAGATCGTGCACCGTGCCCACGCGGCGGGTCTCGCGGGCGCCAGCGCCTTCCGGGGCATCGAGGGATTCGGCGCCTCCTCCCTGATCCACACCTCGCGCCTGCTGTCGCTGAGCGAGGACCTCCCGGTCGCCGTCGTGATCGTCGACGACGAGGAGCGCGTACGGGCGTTCCTGCCGCAGCTCGACGAACTCGTCACCGAGGGCCTGGTGACGCTCGACGACTGCGAGGTCGTCCGGTACGTCGGCCGCGACGGCAACCGGGGCAAACCGGGCGTGAAGGGTAAGAAGTAGTTGTGAACTGGCTGTTGGTCGTCATGGGTGCGATGGTCGGTGCCCCGCTGCGCTACCTCACCGACCGCGCGGTGCAGTCCCGGCACGACTCGGTCTTCCCCTGGGGCACCTTCGCGGTGAACGTCACGGGCTGTCTGGTCCTCGGCACGCTCACCGGTGCCGCGGCCGCGGGGGCCGCCGGTTCGCACCTCCAACTGCTCCTGGGCACGGGCCTGTGCGGGGCGCTGACGACGTACTCGACCTTCTCCTACGAGACGCTCCGGCTGACCGAGACGGGGGCCGGGTTCTACGCCGCGGTCAACGTGATCGGCAGTGTGACGGCCGGACTCGGGGCGGTTTTCGTGGGAGTCGCGCTGGCGCAGGCGGCCTGGGCGTAGGGAATCGGCTCACGTACGCGTGTAGTAAGACTGTCCCCGCCGCACACGTCGTGCCTCGCGCCCCCCTTGAGAAGAACGGGATCCCATGAGCGTCATCAGCGTCGGTCAGGCCGTCGTCCTCGGAGCCGTCGAGGGGGTGACCGAGTTCCTGCCGGTCTCCTCCACCGGCCATCTGAAGATCGTCGAGGGGCTCATGGGGATCCCCGTCGACGACGACGCCGTCGTCGGGTTCTCGGCCGTGATCCAGGTCGGGGCGATCGCCGCCGTGCTCGTGTACTTCTTCAAGGACATCGTGCGGATCGTCTCCGCGTGGGGCCGCGGGCTCGTCCACCGGGAGGAGCGCGACCGGCACGACTACAAGTTCGCCTGGTGGGTGATCTGCGCGACCGTCCCGATCGTCGCGGTGGGCCTGGCCGCCAAGCCGCTCATCGAGGGGCCGCTCGCCTCGCTGTGGGTGGTCGCCGGTTCGCTGATCGTCGGCAGCGGTGTGATGTGGGCGGCCGACCAGATGGGCCGGCACAAGCGCGGGGAGGACGACACCTCCTTCAAGGACGCGATGCTGGTCGGCAGCTCGCAGATCCTCGCCCTCCTCTTCCCGGGCTTCTCCCGCTCCGGCGCCACCATGTCCACGGCGCTGATCCTCGACCTGGACCGCGTGGCCGCCACCCGGCTCTCCTTCTTCCTCGGCATCCCCGCCCTGACCGGCGCCGGCCTGTACGAGCTGAAGGACGCCCTGGGCACGGGCGTGGGCGCGGTGCCGCTCGCGGCCGGCACCGTCGTCTCCTTCGTGGTCGCCTACGCCTCCATCGCCTGGCTGCTGAAGTTCGTGGCCAAGCACTCCTTCAACGCCTTCGTGGTCTACCGGATCTTCGTCGGCGTGCTGCTGTTCGGACTGCTGGCCATGGGCGGGATCAGCAGCTGACAGCGGGCGCCCCGCGCCGCCGGCCCACCGGGTGTGGGGCCTCTTTCAGGCCCCACCTTCGTTGAAAAGATCCTTTCAGCTGTCTTGACAGGGGGCTCACGCCACCCGGAGTATCACTCCCGTGAACCTGTCAGACAGCCGGACAGCCAGTCAGCCTCCGCGGCGCGTCAGCGCCATGGAAGCGGTCCTGGCGCACCTCCGCGGCGCCATCGAGCGCGGCGAGTACGCCATCGGCGACAAGCTCCCCTCCGAGGCGGAGCTCTGCCGCACCCTGGAGATCAGCCGGCCCGTCCTGCGCGAGGCCCTCAGGGCCCTGCAGACCATGGGCCTGACCGTCTCCAAGACCGGCAAGGGCACCTTCGTCGTCGCCGACGCCGTCGAGGACCCCACCTTCGGCGACTACGCGGCCAGCGACCTGCTGGAGGTGCGCCGCCACGTCGAGATCCCGGTCGCCGGGTACGCGGCCCGGCGCCGCACCGCGGAGAACCTCGACCACCTGGCCCACCTCCTGGACCGGATGGAGCGGGAGACCGACACCACCGCGTGGGTCGCGATGGACACGCTGTTCCACCTCGGGGTGGCCGAGGCCGCCCAGAACCCGGTCTTCCGCCGGGTCATCGAGGAGATCCGCGACGCACTGGCCCGCCAGTCGGCGTTTCTCAACGAACTCGGCGGCCGGCGCGAGCAGTCCAACCGCGAGCACCGGGCCATCGTCGAGGCGCTGATCGACGGTTCCGAACACGACGCGGTGGAGGCCATGTCCCACCACCTCGACCGCGTCGAGACCACCCTCACCGACATCGTGCGTCCCCCGAACGCGGGCACGGACACCGGCACGGACACCCCCACGGAAGGCGAGCCCCAGGCGTGAGCGAGCAGTCCCTGCACGACGGCGTGCAGAAACGTTCCAGCCATGTCGATGCCGGAGACGAGGGGTACAGCAAGACCCTCAAGCACCGGCACGTCAACATGATCGCCATCGGCGGCGCGATCGGCACCGGCCTCTTCCTGGGCGCCGGCGGCCGCCTCGCCGACGCCGGCCCCTCCCTGTTCATCGCCTACGCGGTCTGCGGAATCTTCGCCTTCCTCGTGGTCCGGGCCCTCGGCGAACTCGTCCTGTACCGCCCGTCCTCCGGCGCCTTCGTCTCCTACGCCCGGGAGTTCCTCGGCGAGAAGGGCGCCTACGTCGCGGGCTGGATGTACTTCCTGAACTGGGCCACCACCGGCATCGCCGACATCACCGCGGTGGCCGTCTACACCCACTACTGGGGCATGTTCTCCGACATACCGCAGTGGGTGATCGCACTGATCGCCCTCGCGGTCGTCCTCACCGTGAACCTCATCTCGGTGAAGATGTTCGGCGAGCTGGAGTTCTGGTTCGCCATCATCAAGGTGGGCGCGCTCGTGGCGTTCATGCTGATCGGCATCTTCCTGCTGGTCACCCAGCACGAGGTCGGCGACACCACCCCCGGCCCGGCCCTGATCACCGACAACGGCGGCGTCTTCCCCAACGGTCTGCTGCCCATGCTGCTGATCATCCAGGGCGTCGTCTTCGCCTACGCCTCCGTCGAACTGGTCGGCGTCGCCGCCGGCGAGACCGAGAACCCCGAGAAGATCATGCCGAAGGCGATCAACTCGATCATGTGGCGCGTCGGCCTCTTCTACGTCGGCTCCGTCCTCCTGCTGTCGATGCTCCTGCCCTGGAACAAGTACACCTCCGGCCAGAGCCCCTTCGTCACCGTGCTGTCCAACATCGGCATCCCGGCGGCCGGCGGCGTGATGAACCTCGTCGTCCTCACCGCGGCCATGTCCTCGCTCAACTCCGGCCTGTACTCCACCGGCCGCATCCTGCGCTCCATGGCGATGTCCGGCTCCGCCCCGAAGTTCACCTCGGTGATGAGCCGCAGCCAGGTCCCCTACGGCGGCATCCTGCTCACCAGCGGCATCTGCGTGCTCGGCGTCGGCCTCAACTTCGTCGTCCCCGATGACGCGTTCGAGATCGTGCTGAACTTCGCCGCGATCGGCATCCTGTCCACCTGGGCCATGATCATGGTCTGTCACCTGCTCTTCTGGCAGAAGACCCAGAAGGGCGACCTCAGCCGCCCCGGCTACCGACTGCCGGGCTCCCCCTGGACCGAACTCGTGACGCTGGCCTTCCTCGCCTCCGTCCTGGTCCTCATGTACGCCGACGGAGGCGCCGGCCGCACCACCGTGCTGTGCCTGCCGCTCATCGTCGGGGCCCTGGTCGCCGGGTGGTTCGCCGTCCGCGGCCGGGTGGCCAGTGCGTCCACCGACAGGCCCTAACCCGCCCGCGCCCCGCGCGATCCGCGGGACGCCTCCCGAGAAACAGGTAGTGATGTACAGCAGTTCCGTCGCGGACGCACCCCTGATCCGCGAGCCCCTCCACGCCCCCGTCGCCCACCTGATACGCGGCGGTGTCGTGGAGGGCATCCACTACGGCTCCGTCGTCGTCCTCGGTGCGGACGGCCGGGTCGACTTCCAACTCGGCGACATCGAGGCCGCGTTCTACCCGCGCTCGGCCATCAAGCCCGTCCAGGCCGTCGCCATGGTGCGGGCCGGGCTGCCGCTGGACGGCGACCTGCTCGCCCTCGCCGCCGCGAGCCACTCCGGCGAGGAACGCCACCTCGCCGGGACCCGGCGGATCCTGGAGCTGGCCGGCGTCACCGAGGACGCCCTGGGCAACGTGCCGGACATGCCGTTCGACCCCGTCGTCCGCGATGCCTGGGTGCGAGAGGGGCGACTGCCCTCCCGGATCGCCCACAACTGCTCCGGGAAGCACGCGGCGATGCTCTACACCTGCGTGCTCAACGACTGGCCGCTCGACGGCTACCTCGATCCCGGGCACCCGCTCCAGCAGGCCGTCGCGGAGATCGTCGAGGACCTGACCGGACAGCGGATCGCCCAGGTGACCGTCGACGGGTGCGGGGCGCCGCTCTTCTCCGTGTCACTGCACGGCCTCGCGCGCGCCACCGCACGGATCACCTCCGCGGCGCCGGGCACGCCGGAGGCCCGGGTGGCCGACGCGATGCGGGAGCATGCCGAGATGGCGTCCGGTGCGGGGCGGGATGTGGCGGCGTTGATGCGGGCCGTGCCGGGGTTGTTGTCCAAGGACGGCTTCGAGGGTGTTCAGGTGGCCGCGCTTCCTGACGGGCGGGCCGTCGCCGTGAAGATTGCGGATGGGGCGAATCGGGCGCGGGTGCCTGTCGCGGCGATGGCGTTGGCTCGGGCCGGGGTGTCGGCGGAGTTGCTCGCGGAGTTCCAAGGTGAGGCGCTGCTTGGGGGTGGCCGTGAGGTTGGGCGTGTGCGGCCCGTTCGGTCGCTGGAGCCGGTTGTTGTGCCTGCCTGCGCCTAAGAGTGTGCCGGATCTGTAGTTTCCGCGACTGCGGGCCGTCTGTGGCTGGTCGCGCAGTTCCCCGCGCCCCTAAAGGGCGCGCCACCCTCACCCCCTCCGAAAGAGGACCCGTTTACCATGACCGCCGTCGTCACCCGTAGCGAACACGATCTGCTCGGCGACCGTGACGTCCCCGTCGAGGCGTACTGGGGTGTGCACACCCTGCGTGCCACGGAGAATTTCCCGATCACCGGAACGCCGATTTCGGCCTACCCGCACCTGATCGAGGCCCTCGCCGCCGTCAAGGAGGCCGCCGCTCTCGCGAACGAGGAGCTGGGGCTGCTGGAGCCGAAGAAGGCCGCCGCGATCGTCGAGGCCTGCCGGGAGATCCGGGAGGGCAAGCTGCACGAGCAGTTCGTCGTGGACGTCGTCCAGGGCGGCGCCGGGACCTCGACCAACATGAACGCCAACGAGGTCATCGCGAACCGGGCGCTGGAGCTGCTGGGGTTCGAGAAGGGGCAGTACCGGCATCTGCACCCCAACGAGGACGTCAATCTCGGCCAGTCCACCAATGACGTCTACCCGACGGCAGTCAAGATCGCGACGGTGTACGCGGTGCGTGGACTGCTGGAGGCGATGTCCGTACTGGAGGACTCCTTCGCCCGCAAGGCGGTCGAGTTCCATGACGTGCTCAAGATGGGCCGTACACAGTTGCAGGACGCGGTGCCCATGACGTTGGGTCAGGAGTTCTCCGCGTATGCCGTCATGATGGGCGAGGACCGTCAACGTCTGGACGAGGCCGTCCAGTTGATCCATGAGATCAACCTGGGTGCCACGGCGATCGGCACGGGACTCAACGCTCCCGCCGGATACGCCGAGGCGGCCCGTCGCCACCTCGCCGCCATCACCGGGCTGCCGCTGGTCACCGCCGCCAACCTGGTCGAAGCCACCCAGGACTGCGGGGCGTTCGTGCAGATGTCGGGGGTGCTCAAGCGGATCGCCGTGAAGCTCTCCAAGAGCTGCAACGACCTGCGGCTGCTGTCCTCCGGGCCGCGCGCGGGCCTCGGGGAGATCAACCTGCCGCCCGTGCAGGCCGGTTCGTCGATCATGCCGGGCAAGGTGAACCCGGTGATCCCCGAGGTGGTCAACCAGGTGGCCTTCGAGGTGATCGGCAACGACGTCACCATCACGATGGCCGCGGAGGCCGGGCAGCTCCAGCTCAACGCCTTCGAGCCGATCATCCTGCACTCCCTGTCGGAGAGCGTCACACATCTGCGGGCCGCCTGCCTGACCCTGGCCGAGCGGTGCGTGGACGGCATCACCGCCAACACCGAGGCGCTGCGGGCGAGCGTGGAGAACTCCATCGGTCTGGTGACCGCCCTGAACCCGCACATCGGGTACACGGCCGCCACCGACATCGCCAAGGAAGCCCTGGTCACGGGCCGGGGAGTGGCCGAACTCGTCCTGGAGAAGGGCCTGTTGCCCGCCGAGACGCTCGCCGACCTGCTGCGCCCGGAGATCCTGGCGGGCAGCGGACCGCTCCCGGCCTGACCCGGCAGAGCGCACCGGGACCGGCGGAGAGGCACAATGGTGATCATGACGTCGTCGATGACCTTCCAGCCGGTTCTGGAACGCATCGCGGCCGAGATCGAGCGCACCCCCGGCCGCGGCCGGCCCGCGGACTACATCCCGGCGCTCGCGGCCCGCGACCCGCGCCGCTTCGGCATGGCCGTCGCCGAGCTGGACGGCACGGTGTACGGCGTGGGGGACTGGCGCGAGCCGTTCTCCACGCAGTCCCTCACCAAGGTCTTCACCCTCGCGCTGGTCCTGGCCCGCGAGGGCGACGACCTCTGGGAGCACGTGGGCCGCGAACCCTCCGGCAACCCCTTCAACTCCCTGGTGCAGCTGGAGTACGAGAACGGCATCCCGCGCAACCCGTTCATCAACGCGGGCGCGCTCGTCGTCACCGACCGCCTCCAGACCCGTACCGCGGACGCGGCCGGCGAACTGCTGGCCTTCCTCCGCTCGGAGAGCGGCAACGCGAAACTGGACTTCGACCGGGACGTCGCCGCCTCCGAGGCCGCGCACGGCGACCGCAACGCGGCCCTGGCCCACTTCATGGCGTCCTACGGCAACATCGACAACCCGATTCCGGTCCTGCTCGACCAGTACTTCCGCCAGTGCTCGATCACGGCCTCCTGCGCCGACCTCGCCCTGGCCACCACCTTCCTGGCCCGGCACGGCGTCCGCGCCGACGGCAGCCGCCTGCTCAGCCAGAGCCAGGCCAAGCAGGTCAACGCGGTGATGCTGACCTGCGGCACCTACGACGCGGCCGGCGACTTCGCCTACCGGGTCGGCCTGCCCGGCAAGAGCGGGGTGGGCGGCGGCATCATCGCGGTCGTCCCGGGCCGCTGCACGCTGTGCGTGTGGAGCCCGGGGCTCGACGAACGGGGCAACTCGGTGGCGGGCGTGGCGGCACTGGACCGCTTCACGACCCTCACCGGTGTCTCGGTGTTCTAGACGGGTCGTCGTATCGGGGCCGTCGGGGTGGTCACCGGAGGCCCGGCCTGGCGGGACCGCGGGGCCGGCCGCCGCGTCTTGGTGCCGGGACCCCTCACGGGCCGGTCACACACAGGCCCCCGCCCGGAGGGTCCCGCGTCGCTTTCCGGCCACCCGGCGTTGCCAGGCTTCCCCATGTGTTGGCCATGGCTTTCCCCGTCGATCTCCGCCGCTGCCAGATCCTCGGTCTGGCCGGCACCGCCTTCCTCGCGGCGGGCGGTGAGACCGCGGGAGCCCTGCCCGTCCGGGAGCTCCTGGCCCCGTCCTCCGCGCACGCCGCCCTCGGCCTGGTCGGCGCCTATTTCGGGGTCGTCCTGCTGATCGCGGCCTGGGCGCTGCTCGGACGGCTGGTGCGCGGCTCCGAACCCCCGAGCCCGCGCGCCCTGCTCACCGTCCTGGTGATCTGGGCGGCCCCGCTGCTGCTCGCACCCCCGCTGTTCAGCCGGGACGTGTACAGCTATCTCGCCCAGGGCGCCATGGTCGACGCGCACATGGACGTCTACGCCCACGGCCCCGCCCGGCTCGGCGGTCCGCTCGCCGCCGAGGTCGCCCCGCTGTGGCAGCACACCGGTGCCCCGTACGGCCCGGTGTTCCTGGGTGTCGCCTCGGTGCTGTCCGGGCTGACCCGGGGTGAACTGCCCGCCGGCCTCTTCGGGATGCGGCTCGTCGCGCTGCTCGGGGTCGCGCTGATGGCCGCCGCGCTGCCCCGCCTGGCCCGGCACAGCGGCGCCGATCCGGCCGCCGCGCTCTGGCTCGGCGCCCTCAACCCGCTCGTCCTGCTCCACCTGGTCGCCGGCGCCCACAACGACGCCGTCATGCTCGGCCTGCTCGGCGTCGGCCTGGTCGCCGCGCTCGGCCGGTGGCCGGTGCTGGGCGCCGTCTTGGCCACCCTCGCCGCCCTGGTGAAGGCGCCCGCCGTGCTCGGGCTCGCGGCGGTCGTCGTCCTCCAGGTGCGGGCGGGCGGGGACCGGGTCAGAGCCGTCGTCGTCACGGCCGTCGCGGCGGCGGTCACCACGGTCGTCGCGACGGCCGTGGCCGGCACGGGTTACGGCTGGATAAGGGCGCTCAACACCCCCGTCTCCCCGCAGAACTGGGCGCTCACCAGCCTGCTCGGCCGGGCCACCGGGGCCCTGCTGGAACACCTGGGAAGCGATCTGGCGCCCCTGGCCGTCCCCGCCTGGCACGCCTTGGGCATCGTCGCCGCCGTGGTCGCCGTCGTGGCGATATGGCTGCGCCTGGGCCCGCGCCCGGTGTACGCCCTCGGCCTGAGCCTCGCGGCCGTGGCCGCCTTCGGCCCGGCGATCCGCCCCTGGTACGCCCTGTGGGGCCTGTTCCTGATAGCGGCCGCCGCGCCCAGCACCTCGGTACGGCGCCGGGTGGCCGCGGTGACCGGTGTGCTGGCGCTCGCCACCCTGCCCAGCGGCGGCCCGGCCGACACCGGCCAGCTGGTGCTGGCCGTCGCCGGCGGGGTCCTCGCGGTGATCGTCCTGTGGCAGGCCCACCAGGCGGAACTGGCTCCGATGGCGGGACGTACGGCATGAGGGCGCCGACCACGGACCGGGGGCGCCTGCTGCTGGTGCTCGCCGTCGTCACCTGCGTGACGGTCTTCACCGCGACCGTGCCGCTGCTGCGCGACTGGTTCGACCTGCGCGTCTACCACGGAGCCGTCGACACCTGGATCCACCACGGCGGACGGCTCTACGACTACCGGGTGCCCGGGACGACGTACGGCTTCACCTACCCGCCCTTCGCGGCCGTCGCCATGCTGCCGATGGCGCTCCTCGGCCTGCACACCGCGATCGCCGTCGCCCTGCTGCTCGATCTGGTGGCGCTCGCGGTGGTGCTGCGCGTCCTGGTCGGGCCCGGCTGGCGCCGCCACGGCTGGTACGGGTGCGCGCTGGGCGTCTGCGCGCTCGCCCTGTTCGAACCGCTGCGCGACACGGTGAGCTTCGGGCAGGTGAACCTCCTGCTGCTGGCCCTCGTCCTGATCGACGCCTGGCTGCTGGCCACCGGCCGGGAGCGCTGGGCGGGCATCGGGATCGGTCTTGCGGCCGCGGTGAAGCTGACGCCGGCGATCTTCATCGGCCTGCTGCTGCTCGCCGGGCGCCGACGGGCGGCGGCGCTCGCGACCCTCGTGGCGGCCGGGGCGACGGCGTTCGCGGCCTGGGTCGCCCCGGGCGCCTCCCGCTTCTACTGGACCGTGGCGATGTGGGACACCGGCCGGGTGGGCCGTCTCGACTACGTCTCCAACCAGTCGCTCCAGGGCATCCTGGCCCGGCTGGGCGAACCGGACCGGATGGTGTGGGCGGCGGCGGTCGTGCCGGTGCTGTGCGTGTGGGTGGTGCGCGCCCGCCGGGCGGTCGCGGCGGGGGAGTGGGTGACGGCGTTCGCCCTCACCGGTCTCACCGCGTGCCTGGTCAGCCCGATCACCTGGGTCCACCACCTCGTCTGGCTGCTGCCGTCCTTCGCGGTCCTGGTCCGCGCCGGGCGACCGCGCGTCGCCGCCGCCCTGTACGCGGTGCTGTGCACGAGCGTGGTCTGGCTCTGGTTCGACGACGCCTCGGGCGTGGACGGCTTCCTCGGCAGCAACGCCTACACCTGGATCACCCTGGGCCTGCTGGGGTGGCTGCCCGTCGGTCAACTCCCCGCCGACCGGCGGGCCCTGGGCCTCAGCAACAGTGCCGTCAGCGCCGCTCCGCCCAGCGCCGCCGCCGCGATCGCGCCCGTCGCCGACCAGCCCGAGGTGTCCTCCTCGGTGGGTGCCACGGCGGCGGCGGGCCGCACCTCCGGCCCGGGACGCGGGCGGGCGCGCGGCGCGTCGAGCGATCCCACCGGATCGACCCGCCCGTCGGCGGCGAACCCCCAGTCGAGCAGGGCGCGGGCTTCCTCGTACACCGCGAAGCCGCCGCCCGACTGAGGGTTCATCACCGTCACCACCAGCGTGCGCCCGCCCCGACGGGCGGCCGCGATCAGCGTGTGACCGGCCTCGCTGGTGTAGCCGTTCTTGACGCCGACCAGCCCCCGGTACGGCTCCACACCGTCGGAGCCGGTCAGCAGCCGGTTGGTGTTCTGGATGACGTACGACCATCCGCGCCCGCCGGGGAACCGGGCCCGCACGGTGCCGCAGTACCGCGTGAACTCGGGACTGCGCAGCCCCGCCCGGCCGAAGACGGCGAGGTCGTGGGCCGAGGAGACCTGGCCCGGTGTGTCGTATCCGTCCGGCGACAGCACGTGTGTGTCGCGGGCGCCGAGGGAGCGGGCCTTGGCCTGCATCCGGGCGGCCGTGGAGCGCCGGCCGCCGCTGAGTGCGGCCAGGACGTGCACGGCGTCGTTGCCGGAGTTGAGGAACACCCCGCGCCATAGATCGGAGACCCGGTAGGTCCGTCCCTCCGCGACCCCGACCAGGCTGCTGCCCGGGCCGATTCCCCGGAGCTCGTCCTCCCGGACCGTGTGCCGCAGACCGCCCGGCAGGACGGGCAGCACGGTGAGCGCGAAGAGGGTCTTGAGCGTGCTGGCGGGCGGCAGTCTGCGGTGCGCGTCGCGCGCCGCCAGCACCTCACCGGTACCGGCGTCGGCCACCACCCACGACAGTGCCGAGACACGCGGCACCCGGGGAGCGCCGGCCCGCGGTCTGACATGCGTGCCGGGGCGGTACAGCACGTCCGGCTGTGGGGCCGCCACCCGCTGCCCGCCGGGAACATCGGGGCCCGGTGTCGTACGGGCCGCCGTCGCGGCCGGCGCGAGCACCAGGAGGCCCGCCGCGCACAGCGCGCAGGTGGACAGGGCAGCCCGGGAAGTAAATCCGATCGTCATACCGCAAACGTAGGAACGGACGCGCCGAACCCGACGGTGCCCGGGCCGTACGGGGCACGTGAGCACCCGGATGCCACACGGAATCGCCCTCGCGGTCAGCCGGCGGGCAGCGTCGGCTGGATCCGGCGCAGGAACGTCGCGTTGTCCGGAGTCTCGCGCAGCCGCTCCAGCAGGATCTCGGTGGTGGTCTGCCCGTCCCGGCTCCGGAGCGCGCGGCGCAGGCCGCTGACGGTGGCCAACTCGGCCGGGGGAAGCAGGAGTTCCTCGCGGCGGGTGCCGGAGGGGTTGATCTCGACGGCCGGGAAGACACGGCGGGAGGCGAGGTCGCGGCTGAGCCGCAGCTCCATGTTGCCGGTGCTCTTGAGCTCCTCGAAGTAGAAGTCGTCGGCACGGGAGCCGGTCTCCACCAGCGCGGTGGCGAGGATGGTGAGCGAGCCGCCCTCCTCCGCCAGCCGGGCGGCGCCGAAGAACCGCTTGGGGCCGAGCAGCGTGGTCGCGTCGACACCGCCGCTGAGGGTGCGGCCGCCGGTGGCGGCCGCGTTGTTGTGGGCCCGGCACAACCGGGTCAGGGAGTCGAGGAGGATGACCACGTCCTCGCCCGCCTCGACGAGCCGCATGGCCCGTTCGACGACGAGTTCGGCGAGGGCGATGTGCTGCTTGGCCGGCCGGTCGAAGGTCGAGGCGTACACCTCGCCGCGCACGGAGCGGCGCATGTCGGTGACCTCCTCGGGGCGCTCGTCCAGCAGCGCGACCATCAGCCGGGCCTCGGGATGGTTGCCGGCGACGGCGGCCGCGATCTGCTGGAGCATCACGGTCTTGCCGGTCTTGGGCGGAGCGACGATCAGCCCGCGCTGGCCCTTGCCGACGGGGGCGATCAGATCGGTCACGCGGCCGGTCAGCCCGGACGCGGGGTGTTCGAGCCGCAGCCGCTCCCGCGGGTGCAGCGGTGTCAGGTCACGGAAGTGACGGCGGTCGCGCTGCTCCTCGGGACGGCGCCCGTTGATCCGGGCGACCTCGGTCAGGGCCCGCTGGGTGCCGCGTACGCCGTCGACGAGGTCGCCCCTGCGCAGGCCGTACCGGCGTACGAGTGCGGCCGGGACCTGGAGGTCGGTGGGGGAGGGCAGCAGGTCGAGGCCCCGCAGGTGCCCCTTGCCGTGCGCGTCGATGTCGAGGACACCGGTGGCGACCAGGGCCGGAAGCTGCTGCTGGGCGGGAGAGTGTTCGAGTGTGCTGGTCATGAAGGGGGGTCCTCTCACGGACGGAAGGCATGGGACATGCGGGAAGGGGAGAAGCCGCGAGGGGAAGGCGGACAGCGCCTTCGGGCGGCGGAAACAGCACCTCGGGTACGACAGGAGTGCCGTGATGACGAGGTGGTGTTGAAGAGCCGACATGTCGGTCGGCGATGAGAAAAGGAAACCGGCACCGGCGCCCACAGCGGGGCGTACACAAGTGCTAGCCAGAGAGTAGCACAGGGTCAGTCAGCGGCCGGCCAGAAGGCCGTAGAGAAGCGGGATCCGCGGTTCGGGAAGCCGCCACCAGCCGCTCGCCGTGCGGTGCATGTGCGGCCAGCGCGGCCACGGCAGTTCGTCGCTCTCGCGGAGGCGGCGGACACTCAGTCCTGCCCCCGTCAACGCGTTGACGACCTCTCCTATTCCATGCATCCACTCGAAGCTGTCGGTGGCTCGCTCGACGGCCGGGCCGTCGGTGTAGGTGTGCGTGGCGTCCCGGTGCACGGGGCCGGCGCCGCCCAGGTAGTCGTGGCGCAGCAGCAGTTCGGGGCCCTCGTCCGGGGCGGGCTTGGGGCCCAGGGAGTTGAGCAGCGGATGGAACTCGACGATGTACAACAGGCCGCCCGGGCGCAGGAGTCGAGCGATCACCCCGGCCCATCGCGCCAGGTCCGGCAGATAGCACAGCGCGCCCTTGCCGGTGTACACGACGTCGAATTGTCGTCCCTCCAAGGCCTCGACGGCGTCGTACACATTGGCCCGCACGTAGTCGACGTCCACGCCGGCCTTCGCCGCGATGTCGGTCGCGGCCGTCACGGACGCGGCGGAGAAGTCCAGCCCGACCGCGCGCGCCCCGCGCCGCGCGAAGGCGATCGTCTCGGTGCCCAGATGGCACTGGAGGTGCAGCACGTCACGGCCGCCCAGCTCGCCGAGGTCCTCCCACTCGAACGCGGCGAACCAGCGCTCCGGGTCGACGTCCTGGTCGAGGCCGTAGAACCGGCTGGCGAGGTGGACGGGGGTGCGGGCGTCCCAGTTCGCCTGGTTGGCCCGCATGAGCCGCGCGTGGTCCTCGGTGGTCATGACGCCATCCAACCGCGAACGGGCGCGCAATACGAGCCCGCCCGGCCCGCTCCGGTCGCGGTGCTGGATTTCCGCGACCGGGTGTCGATTCGGTCGGGTCCCGTTCGTCGGTGAGGTGTAGGAAGGTCACGAGGATCGGGAGGATCCATGAAGTACATGATGCTCGTCCGCGGTGACGACTCCGGCGACCCCGCCGCCGCGAAGCCCGTCGAGCCGTGGGTGGAGGAGCAGGGCGCCGACGGTGTCAGGCTGCACGGGCACCGGCTGCGGCCGGCCGCCGAGGCGGTCACGGTACGGGTGCGGGACGGCGAAGTCCTGCGCACCGACGGGCCGTTCGCGGAGACGAAGGAGTACGTCGGCGGATTCGACCTGCTGGAATGTGCCGACCTCGACCAGGCGGTACGGGTGGCGGCCCGGCACCCGGGGGCCGCCGACGGGTCCGTGGAGGTGCGCGCCCTGTGGGACGAGGAGGACGCCGGGACGGAGATCCGCCGCCTCGACGCCGACCTCGCCGAGGCGCTGCGGGAACGGGACGTCGAGCGGCTGCTGTCCTGCTACGCGCCGGACGCGGAGGTCTTCCACTCCGGCACGGGCCGGGAGCGGCGGGGCACCGACGCCCTGCGCGAGCTGTGGGAGAGCGAGTTCGCGAGGACCACCGGACCCGTCGGACGCGAGACACGGGAGTTCCGCGTCCACGCCGACGAGAGCATCGCCCTCGGCCACGCTCTCGTCCGCGTCCACGCCACCCGCACGGACGGGACGCCGCTGGAGGAGGTGGTGCGCGTGACCACCGGCTACCGGAACATCGGGCCGCGCTGGGTGATCGTCCACGAGCACGTGTCCGTGGCGGTCGAAGGACGGCCGTGAAGTACGTGCTGTTCGTCTGCCTGCCGGAGAGCGACGAGGTGACACGCCCCGGTGAGGGACTCACCGCCCGTCTGCGCCCGCCGGACGACGCCACCACCGTGCGCGCCCGGGACGACGAAGTCCTGCTCAGCGACGGGCCGTTCGCCCGCGGCGAGGAGTACGTCGCCGGCCTCGACCTCGTGGAGGCGGCCGACCTCGACGAGGCCGTGGCCCTGGCCGCACGGCACTCCGCCGCGCTGGGCGGCGGCCCGGTGGAGGTACGGCCGGTGTGGGACTGAACCGCACACGATCCGCGAGAGGGGCCACACCGACCCGATGAAAGGCGGAGAGAACACGAACGCCGTGGAGGAAGCCGTCGCCGCCGCCTTCCGCGCGGAGTGGGGCCAGGTCGTCGCCACCCTGATCCGGGTGACCGGCGACTGGGACCTCGCCGAGGAGTGCGCGCAGGACGCCTTCGCCCAGGCCCTGGACCGGTGGCGGCGCGACGGTGTGCCGCGCCGCCCCGGTGCCTGGCTGACCACGACCGCCCGCAACCGCGCCCTCGACGTGCTGCGCCGGGAAGCGGTGGGGGCGGCGAAACTGCGGGAGGTGGCCGTGACGGCACGCGAGGAGCCGTCGGACGGCCGTGAGACCGACACCGACGACACCGACGACAGCGGCGTCCGGGACGACCGGCTGCGCCTGCTCTTCACCTGCTGCCACCCGGCGCTGCCCATCGAGGCACGGGTCGCGCTGACCCTGCGGACCCTCGCCGGACTCACCACACCGGAGATCGCACGCGCCTTCCTCGTCCCCGAGGCGACCATGGCGCAACGGCTGGTGCGGGCCAAGCGGAAGATCCGCAACGCCGGCATTCCGTACCGGGTGCCGCCCGCCCATCTGCTGCCCGAGCGCACGACCGGTGTGCTGGGCGTGATCTACCTCCTGTTCAACGAGGGATACGCGGCCACCTCCGGCGCCGACCGCGTCCGGGCGAACCTGTGCGGCGAGGCGATCCGGCTGGCCAGGGTCCTGGCGGACCTGATGCCGGACGAGCCCGAGGTGCTCGGCCTGCTCGCGCTCCTTCTGCTGCACGACGCCCGCCGGGCCACCCGCGTGGACGCGGCCGGTGAGCCGGTGAGCCTGGAGGACCAGGACCGCTCGCTGTGGGACCGGGCGGAGGCCGAGGAGGGCGCGGGCCTGCTGGAGACCGCCCTGCGGGGCGGGCGCCCCGGCCCGTACCAGGTCCAGGCCGCGATCGCCGCCTGCCACACCACCGCGGCCACGGCCGGGGCCACCGACTGGGCCGACATCGCCGGGCTCTACGGCGAACTGGAGCGGCTCGTGCCGTCGGCCGTGGTCCGCCTCAACCGCGCCTTCGCCGTCGGCATGGCCGAGGGCCCGGACGCGGGGCTCGCCCTCGTGGCGGAGCTGGCCGACGAGGACGAGTTGGCCGGCTACCACCTGCTGCCCGCCACCCGCGCCGACCTGCTGCGCCGGGGCGGCCGCCCGCGGGAGGCGGCCACGGCCTACGAGCGGGCCCTGGAGCTGGTGGAGAACGAGGCGGAGCGCAGGTTCCTGGAGAAACGGCTCGCGGAGTGTCGATCCGGCTGAGGGGCGTTCGTCGGTGGGGTGAGAACGGCCCACACCACCGGAGGTTCCGATGAACACCCTCACCGCGACGATCCGCCGACTCCTCGCCCCGCTGTTCCGGCCCGACCGGACAGAGCCGCCGACCGCATCCGACCTCCGGGACGGACCGGGCGGGCCCGACGTCTGGCTCGCCGGACTCCGCCTCGGCGGCTGACCGCTGTTGTGATGTGAGTCACAAAAGGTCTAGGGTGAATGCGCCTGGGGGACACCTCCGGGCTGCGCGTCGAACCGCGGCGCGCGACCCGGGACGTCCCCCGGGCGAGGAAGTGATCCCCTTGACCGTCGCCTGGGACGACATCGGCGGACTCGTCGATGCGCACGAACGTTTTCTGGCCGGAACGCTGGCCGACTCCACGGTCCGGGACTCGGTGCTCGACTCCTGGAAGCGGTGCCGCTCCGCCGGACTCGAGCCGCACCAGCTGTTGGTTCCGCACACTCCGGACCTGGCCCTGGAGGAGGGGTTCCTGCGCGCGGCCGATCCCGTGCTGCGGGACCTGGACGCCTCGCTCGGCGAAGCGGGCATGACCATCGCCCTGTGCGACGCGCGGGGCCGCATGGTCCAGCGGCTCGGCGGGGACCGGCAGCTGCGCCACCGCCTGGACGAGGTGAACTTCGCCCCCGGCTTCGACGCCTCCGAACGCGTCGTCGGTACCAACGGCGTCGGCACCGCGCTGGTCGAGCGCGGCGCCGTCTACGTCGTCGGCCGGGAGCACTTCGCCGACTGCCTGCAACCCTTCGCCTGCGCCGGAGCGCCGGTCCGCGACCCGCTCAGCGGGCGCATCGAGGCCGTCCTCGACCTCACCTGCCTGCGCGACGACGGCGACCCCGCGATGCTGCGACTGGTCCGGGACGCGGCGCGCGGCATCGAGGCACGGCTGCTGGAGCAGTCCACGCAACGGGAACGGGACCTGCTCGCCGCCTACCGCCGGGCCGGGCACGACATCGGCGGCTGGCCGCGCCAGCCCCGCATCGGCACACCGGGCCCGGGCGACGGCCCCGGCGGCGGAGAGCTGGGCCGGATCGACCTCGCCGTGCTGCGGGAGAAGGCCGAGGAACTCCTCGCCTCGCCCCGACGCACCCTCGACGAGGTGGTCCTCTCCGGCGGCCGTACCGCCACCCTGCTGCGCCGCACGGTCATGAGCGCGGCCGGCGAGGCGGGCGTGGTCGTCGAGGCGAGGATCCTCGGCGGACCCCGCCTGCGGCACATCCCCGCCGAACCCGCCCCGGCGGCCCCGGCGGCCCCAGCGGCCACCGCGGTCCTGTCCACCCTCCCGGCCCGGCTCACCGTCCCGGTCGCGCCGGCCCCGTCGCCCGCCGATGCCCCGGAACTCCGCCCTGCCCACGGCGACGACGGCGCGCCCGGCGCCGACTCCGGCTCCGACGGTGACATGTCCAGCTCCGACGGCGACGCGTCCGGCTCCGACGGCAGGCTGCTGCTCCTCGGCGAACCCGGCGTCGGCCGGCTCGCCGTACTCGCCCGGCGGCGCCTGGAGATGCTGCACGAGGCGAGCGGCCGTATCGGCACCACCCTGGACGTCACCCGCACCGCAGAGGAACTGGCCGAGGTGACCGTGCCGCTGTTCGCCGACTTCACGGCCGTGGACCTGCCGGACGCGGTCCTCGGCGGCGACGAGCCTGGCCCGCTCGGCACGGACACCCTGATGCGCCGGGTCGCGCTGGGCGCCGTTCACGAGGAGTCCCATCTGTACGGCGTCGGCGACTCCCTCCGGTACGTGCCCTCGACGCCACAGGCCCGCAGCCTGGAGGACCGGCAGTCCGTCCTCGAACCCGCGCTCGTCGCGGCCGAGGGCTGGCTCGCCCAGGACCCGGCCCGCCTCGAACGCGTGCTCGCGGCCGGGATCCACTCGCTGATCACGGTGCCGCTGCGGGCGCGCGGAACGACCCTCGGCGTGGTCAGCTTCTACCGCTCCGAGAAGCCCGCCCCCTTCGAGGAGGACGACCTCTCCCTGGCCCAGGAACTGGCCGGCCGCGCGGCGATCTGCATCGACAACGCCCGCCGCTGGACCCGCGAGCACAACACCGCCCTCGCCCTCCAGCGCAGCCTGCTGCCCCGGGGCCGGCCCGACCAGAGCGCCGTCGACGTCGCCTACCGCTACCTGCCCGCGCAGGCCGGGGTCGGCGGTGACTGGTTCGACGTGATCCCGCTCTCCGGCGCCCGGGTCGCCGTGGTCGTCGGCGACGTCGTCGGACACGGACTGCACGCCGCCGCCACCATGGGCCGGCTGCGCACCGCCGTCCACAACTTCTGCTCCGTCGACCTGCCGCCCGACGATCTCCTCACCCACCTCGACGACCTGGTGGGGCGCCTGGACCGGGGCGAGGGCTGGGCGGTGGAGAACAGTCAGGCGGACTCCGGGATCGTCGGAGCGACCTGCCTGTACGCCGTCTACGACCCGGTGTCCCGCCGCTGCACGCTGACCCGCGCCGGGCACCCGCTCCCCGCGGTGGTCGCCCCCGACGGCACCGTGGAGTTCGTCGACCTGCCCTCGGGGCCACCGCTCGGACTCGGCGGCATGCCCTTCGAGACCGCCGAGCTGGAACTCGCCGAAGGCAGCCAACTCGTCCTCTACACCGACGGGTTGATCGAGGACCGGCACCGGGACATCGACTCCGGCCTGGACCTGCTGCGGACCGTGCTGGCCCATGCCGACCGGGCACCGGAGGACACCTGCGAGGCCGTCCTCGACGCCCTGCTGCCGAACCGGCCCAGCGACGACGTGGCCCTGCTCGTCGCCCGCACCCACACCCTGGGTCCCGAAAGGGTCGCCCAGTGGGAGCTGCCCAGCGACCCGGCCGTGGTCTCACGGTCCCGCGCCGCGGTCACCGAACAGCTCACCGCCTGGGGTCTGGACGACCTGGCCTTCACCACCGAACTCGTCGCCAGCGAACTGGTCACCAACGCGATCCGGCACGCCACCGGCCCGGTCCAGCTCCGCCTGCTCCGTGACCGCGCCCTGATCTGCGAGGTCTCCGACGGCAGCAGCACCTCGCCCAGGCTCCGCCGCGCCCGCACCGAGGACGAGGGCGGCCGCGGCCTCTTCCTCGTCGCCCAGCTCACCGACCGCTGGGGAACCCGCTACACCCCCGACGGAAAGGTCATCTGGACCGAACAGGCCCTGCCCTGAGCGGTCCGGACACTGAAGCCGTCCGCCGCGCTCCCTTAAGCTGACGCGGATGTTCAGCCCCGAAGGTCCCAGTCTCCGTGAACTCGCCGTCCAGGCCCTGTCGTCCGTCGAGCGCGGCTACGACCTGCTCGCGCCGAAGTTCGACCACACCCCCTTCCGTACGCCGGACGCGGTCCTCGACGCCGTCGCGACCGCGCTGCGGCGAAGGGGCCCGTTCGGCACCGGCCTCGACCTGTGCTGCGGCACCGGTGCGGGCGTCGACGTGCTGGCGCGGGTGTGCCGGGAGGGTGTGGTCGGCGTCGACTTCAGCGCCGGGATGCTGGCGGTGGCCCGCGAGCGGGAACGTCCCGCCGGTACGCCCGTCTCCTGGGTACGCGCCGACGCCCGCGCCCTGCCCTTCGGGCCCGCGTTCGACCTCGTCGTGAGCTTCGGGGCGTTCGGGCACTTCCTGCCGGGTGAGCTGCCCGGCCTGTTCCGCCAGGTCCACTCCGTCCTGCGGCCCGGTGGAAGCTTCGCCTTCCCGGTCCTCGCCCCGCCGCGCGTGACCTCCCCGGCCCACTGGACGCTGCTGGGCTTCGACACGGTGATGCGGGTGCGCAACGCCCTGTGGCGGCCGCCGTTCGTCATGTACTACCGGGCCTTCAGACCGGGGGAGGTGCTCCGGGAGCTGGAGTGGGCCGGATTCGACGTGGAACGGGAGGCGCTGCCCGAGTTCGGACGGCGCCGCGACGGCAGCCCACGAGTGCGCATGGTCGTGGGGCGACGCCCCACGACATGATCCGCCGGACGGACCCTGGGGGGTCCGGCTTCACAGGGCGCCGTACAGGGCGTCGACGAGGGCCATCTTCCGCGGGTCGTCGGCGATGTGGGGTCCCATGCGGTTCATGACGTAACCGAGGGAGACCCCCGCGTCCGGGTCCGCCAGTCCGCACGAGCCGCCGAAGCCGTCGTGGCCGTAGGCGCGGGGGTCGGGCCCGTACGAGCCGTTGGGGCCGCTGAGCCACAGGCCGAGCCCGATCTCCGTCTCGTGCTCGAATCCGGCGCCCAGTACCAGGTCGCGGCAGCTGCCCTGCCCCTCGCGGACCCGCTCGACGGCCTCGGCGGACAGGACGCGACGGCCGCCGTACAGACCCCGGCCGGCGAAGACGCCGTAGAGCGCGGCGACGGTCCGTGCGGTGCCGTGGCCGTTGGCGGCGGGGATTTCGGCGGCGCGCCAGCCGGGGGAGTTGGCCGCCGCCGCGCCCACTCCGGGATTGGTCAGGGCGGCCAGCGCCGCGGGCACCAACTGGCTGAAGATCGCCGCCTGTTCACTGCTCGGCGCGACCGGCGGCTGCACCAGCTCGGCCGCCCGGTCGGCCTCCTTCTCCGGCAGGCCGATGGTGAAGTCGATGCCCAGCGGCCCGGTCACCTCCCGCTCCAGGAAGGCTCCCGGCAGCAGTCCCGAGATCCGCCGTACGACCTCCCCGACCAGGAAGCCGTACGTCAGCGCGTGATACCCCGACACCGTCCCCGGCTCCCACCAGGGCTCCATCGCCGCCAGCCGCTTCGTCGTCAGCTCCCAGTCGCAGAGCTGGGCGAACGAGTGCGGCTCCCGCAGACCGGACAGTCCGGCCCGGTGCGACAGCAGGTGCCGTACCAGGATCCGTTCCTTGCCGGCCGCGGCGAACTCCGGCCAGTAGGCGGCCACCGGCGCGTCGAAGTCGAGCAGCCCCCGGTCGGCCAGGAGGTGCGCGCACAGCGCCACCGGGCCCTTGGAGGTCGACCAGACGTTGACCAGCGTGTCCCGCTCCCAGGGACGGGTGCCCGCCGCGTCGGCCCAGCCGCCCCACAGGTCCACGACCGTCGTGCCGTCGACCGTCACGGCGACGGCCGCACCCACCTCGGCGCGCTCCCGGAAATTCTCCTCGAACGCCGTGCGCACCGCGGCGAAGCGCTCGTCGCAGTGACCGTGCACC
This sequence comes from Streptomyces lincolnensis, assembly GCF_021173675.1. GTDB lineage: Bacteria > Actinomycetota > Actinomycetes > Streptomycetales > Streptomycetaceae > Streptomyces > Streptomyces lincolnensis_B. Next base: position 481,990 of record NZ_JAIHON010000007.1, read on the forward strand.
TGTGGCTCTCGCTCGGACATGAACCCTCCGTGGTCCCGGAACAGCCCGGGCCGCGACGCTGCGGTCCGGGCATCCTTGAACGTACCGACTGGTCGGACCGGAAGGGAAGACGCCGGGGACGAGCGGGAACACGCCGGGCGCGAGCGGGAACACCCGGCGTCGCGGGTGTCCGGCCGCTCAGGCGTGCGGCCGCTCAGGCGTACGACCGCAGCCAGCGCAGCTTCGCCGCCTCCTGGTACGGGCCGCCGCCCTCGTGGTCGTTGAAGTCGTAGACCTCGATGTCCTTCTCGTCGTGCGCCCAGGCGTTGAAGGCCGCGAACACGGTGGAGGGCGGGCAGGTCTGGTCCTCCAGTGCCGCCGAGAAGAGCGCCGGGGCCCGGCCGCGGGCGGCGAAGTGCACGCCGTCGAAGTAGGCCAGGGTGCGCTGGACGTCCGCCGCGCGGCCGCGGTGCGTCTTGAGGAAGAGGCCGATCTCGCGGTAGGGGTGCCGGTCCGTCAGGATCGCCGCGCGCGGGAAGTCGCACAGGAAGGGCACGTCCGGCGCGACCGCCGTCAGGTCGGGCACCAGACCGCCCACCGCGATCGAGATGCCGCCGCCCTGGCTGCCGCCGGTGACGACCGTGCGCGCCGGGTCGGCCAGCGGGTGCGAGCGGGCCGCCTCCACCGCGCGGACGCCGTCGGTGAACACCCGGCGGTAGTAGTAGTTCTCGGGGTCGTCGATGCCCCGCGTCATGAACCCGGGGAACGCGGGCGCGCCGCCCACCGGGTCCGCGGTGCCACCGCCACCGCCCCACGCGCTGCCCTGGCCGCGGGTGTCCATCACGAAGTGCGCCCGGCCCGACGAGGCCCACAGCAGATGCTCGTGCGGCAGACCGCGCCCGCCGCCGTACCCGATGAACTCCACGACCACCGGGATCGGCGCGGACACCTCGGCCGGGATCGTGAACCAGCCCTTCACCGGGTGACCGCCGAACCCGGCGAACGTCACGTCGTACACCTTCACCGTCGACAGGCCGGTGTCGACGAGTTCGAAACGGGCGTCCAGGTCGTGCTCGCGGGCCTCCGCGAGGGTCTTGGACCAGAACGCGTCGAAGTCCTCGGGCTCGGCCGACTCGCTGCGGTACGCGCGGAGTTCGTCGAGGGGCAGGTCGAACAGGGGCATCTGTGGCCGCCTTTGCGAAGGGTGGGTGCGGATGATCACACCGTACGTGGGTGATCGGACGTATCGCCAGGTCTTTGCCCCGGTACGCGCCTACGATGGCGTCATGACGTCTGCCGCCGACGCGTCGGTCACCGCAGTGGAGCTGCTGGTCAGGGATGCAGAACTGCTCGTCGTGGACGGGGAGCGGGAGATCCCGGGCGGCTGGGTGGCGACGGCCGGTGGTCGGGTCACCGCCGTCGGCCCCGCCGGGACCGAACCCGAGGCCCGGGAGACCCTCTCGGCCGCCGGACGCCTGGTCACACCCGGCCTGGTCAACACGCACCACCACATCTACCAGAACCTCACCCGCGCCTACGCGCCCGCCGTGAACGGCACCCTCTTCGACTGGCTGACCACCCTCTACCCGCTGTGGGCCGCCCTCGACGAGGAGGCCGCGCACGTCTCGGCCTACGTCGGCATGGCCGAGCTGCTGATGGGCGGCTGCACCACCTCCTCCGACCACCTCTACGTCCATCCGCGCCCCGGCCTGGTCGACGCCGAGATCCGGGCCGCCCGCGACATCGGCTTCCGCTTCCACGCCACCCGCGGCTCGATGACCCGTTCCGTCGAGGACGGCGGGCTGCCGCCGCGGAGCGTCACCCAGACCGACGAAGAGGTCCTCGCCGACAGCGAGCGGCTGATCCGGGCCCACCACGACCCCTCGCCCGGCGCGCTCGTCAGGGTCGCCCTCGCGCCCTGCTCGCCGTTCTCGGTGACCAAGGAGCTGATGACGGCGACCGCCGAACTCGCCGAGCGCCACGACGTCCGCCTGCACACCCACCTCGCCGAGGACCCCGACGAGGACACCTACTGCCTGCGCACGTACGGCTGCCGACCCGTGGAGTACTTCGAGGACACCGGGTGGATGAGCGACCGCACCTGGGTCGCGCACTGCATCCACCCGAACGACGCCGAGCTGCGCCGCCTGGCCGCGGCGGGCGTCGGGGTGGCGCACTGCCCCAGTTCCAACATGCTCATCGGCGGCGGCACGGCCCGGGTGCGCGAGATGCGCGAGCTGGGCCTGCCCGTCGGTATCGGCTGCGACGGATCCGCCTCCACGGACCACGCCTCGCTCTGGATGGAGACCCGCGGCGCCCTGCTCCTCGGCCGCTACCGCGGCGGACCCGGTGCGATGACCGCGCGGGACGCCCTCGACATCGCCACCCGCGGCTCGGCCCGCTGTCTGGGACGCGCCGACGAACTGGGGCACCTGCGGCCCGGCGCCTGCGCCGACCTGGTCGTCTGGGACCTGCACGAGGTGGCCCTCGCCGGGGCGTTCAGCGATCCCGTGGAGGCCTGGCTGCGCTGCGGACCCGCCCGCGCCTGGACCACGATCGTGGCCGGCCGCGTCCTCGTCGACCGGGGTGAGCCGGTCCTGCCCGGGCTCGCGGACGCGCTGCGGACCCATGGCCGGATCGCGCGGCGGATGCAGCGGGGCGGGTAGGCCGGGGCGTCCCTGGAGACGCCCCGCGCGAGGGTGCGGTCAGGCCCGGCGGCGGGTCCACTGGGGTTCGATGAGGGCCCAGTCCCGTTCCCACTCGGCCATCCGCCGACGGTTGACGGCGCCCAGGACCACGGCGCGGCCGAGCAGGATCACCGCGCAGGCGCCGCCCGTGGCGCAGGTGCCGACGGTGAGGGTGTGCTGCCAGACGGAGGTCTCGTTCGGCGGCGGAGGCACGTTCCGGCCCCGGGTGTCGAACCAGACCTCGACCGTGTCCCCGCGGTCGGTCCCGGCCGGGACCCGCGCGGTCGTCGTCCGAGGGCCGCCGCCCGGCTCGCTCCAGCGCACCGTGGCCCGGACGGTCTGCCCCCGCCCGCCCTGCACCGAAGGCAGCGAGTCAGGCGTCCTGCCGACCACCTCGGCCCGGACACGCTGACGGTCGGCCCGCTGCTCGGTGGCGACCGCACGGGCCTCGCCGTGCGCCCACCAGGCGGCGATCGCTCCGGCCACCGGCGCCACCACGAGCAGCAGGACCGCGACGGCGAGCACCGTCCAGGCCTCCAGGACATCCGACCGGCGCCGGAGCGGATTGCTCCGCCAGCGCCATCCGCGCACCCGGGTTCCCATGTCGACCTCCTGGCCCGTCACCGCGGCCGGAGGAGTCGCACACACCGGTGCGTCCTGCCGTGCCGCGCGCGTACGCGCATGCGAGTGTCCACACCAATCTGGTACCCATGCACCGGCATCGCCCACCACAACACCAACCCGGTCTTTCCGGGCGAACGGCCCCCGTCGTCGCTCAGGAGTGCCCTGTGGTGACGCCGCGAAACGTCGGGCGCGTCAGGCGGTCCGCTCGTCGGGCCGTCAGCCGAAGCGTTCGATCCGGATCCGGTCGACGGGCTGGCCGGCCTCGACCAGCAGCCGTGAGGCGTGTTCGGCGAAGGCGTTGGAGCCGCACACATAGGCCTCCCACCCACCTGGAGGCGGCTCCGACAGGACGGGCGCCACATGGGCGGCCGTCATACGTCCCACGGCCACACCCTCCGGCCCGCTCCGCGTGAACACCGGTGTCGTCTCGGCGCCCAACTCCCGCGCGTAGATGAGCTCCTCGGGACTGCGCGCCGACACCAGCAGCCGCAGCGGCACGGACAGCTCCCGAGCCCGGTGGTGGCGCACCATCGCCATCAGCGGTACGACACCGGAACCGGCGCCGATCAGCAGCGCGGGCCGGTCGCCGGGCCAGGCGAAGAAGCCGCTGAGGGGGCCGCGGACCTCGACCTCGTCGCCGGGCTTGGCCACCGTGTGGAACCAGCCGGAGACCTCGCCGCCCTCGACATGATCGAGGGTCAGCTCGATGTGCCCGGTGTCGTCGGGCGCGGAGGCGATCGAGTAGTGCCGCTGGGCGGCGTAGCCGTCCTCGGCGGTCAGCCGCAGCATCAGGTGCTGGCCGGGCAGATGGCCCGCCCAGGCGGGCACCGCGAACCGGAACGTGGCGGCGTGCGGGGTCTCCCGGCGGATCTCCGTGAGCGTGGCCGTCTGCCACACGGCGGCGGCCCGGTTGCTGACGGCGATCCGGCCCGGCACCGCGAACCGGGTCGGGGGAGTGAAGGAGGAGGCGGAGATGTCAGTCACCGGAGTACCGCTGCTCCTCCCAGGGGTTGCCCCGGGCGTGGTAGCCGTTCTGCTCCCAGAAACCGGGCTCGTCGTGGTCGAGGAGCCTGAGGCCCGCGATCCACTTGGCGCTCTTCCAGAAGTACAGGTGCGGCACCAGCAGCCGGGCGGGCCCGCCGTGCTCGGCGGGCAGCGGCTCGCCGTCGTACTCCCAGGCGATCCAGGCCCGGCCGCCGGTGAGGTCGGCCAGTGGCAGGTTCGTGGTGTAGCCGGTGTGGGAGTAGGCGACGGCATGGGTGGCGGACCCATGGGGGCGCGCCACGTCCAGGAACGCGTCCAGTGACACGCCCCCGAACCGCACGCCGAACTTCGACCAGCTCGTCACGCAGTGGATGTCGCCCTCGTAGGCCGACGGCGGCAGGGCGTGCGCCTCGTCCCAGTCCCAGGTGCGCGGCCGCTCCACCAGTCCGTCGACGCGGAAGGTCCAGTCGGCGGGCGCGAGGTCGGGCGTGACCTCCGCGGACAGCACGGGCCAGTCCTCGCCTGCGTCGTACTGGCCGGGCGGCAGGCCGGGGTTGTGGACGCGGTCGCGTCCGGTGAAGCCTCGGGTGACGTTCATACGATTCCAGCGTTCCAGCGTGACAACGGGCGACGTGACAACAGGTCGACGGGGCGATGTCCTACCCGCTCAACCGTACGTGCATCTCAGGGGTGCCCCGCGCCCGGCCCCACCCCGCCGCGCCCGCGGATCGTGACGGCCGTATGAACTCCGCGGCGGCCCGGGAATAGCGGGCCGCCGATCTTCCTTGCCGACTGGTGGTGAGACCGGTGGCCCATACAACCGGTGACCCGTCGGCAGCGAAGGAGAGTGGGAGCAATGCCCAAGGCGTATGTCTTCACACGGTTCGGCGGGCCGGAGACCGAGGCCCTCGTCGAGGTCGCCCGGCCCGTGCCCGGACCGGGGCACGTGCTGGTCGCGGTGCGAGCCGCCGGGATCAACCCCGTCGACTGGAAGCTGCGCACGGGACACGCCGGGCCCGGTGGCGGCGAGCAGGTGTTCCCCGCCGTCCTGGGCCGCGAGGTCTCCGGGGTGGTGGAGGAGATCGGCGAAGGCGTCGAGGGGTTCGCCGTCGGGGACGAGGTCTTCGGCAACACGGTCGCCGGGGGCTACGCCGAGTACGCCCTGCTGCCCGCCGAGGTCACCGCGCACAAGCCCGCCGCCCTGTCCTTCACCCGCGCCGCGACCCTGTCGGTGGCCGCCGCGACCGCGTACGACGGGATCCGCCAGCTCGACCTGCCCGCCGGGGCGACCCTGCTGGTCGCGGGCGCGGGCGGAGGTGTCGGAGCGGCGGCCGTACAGATCGCCCGCGCCTTCGGGCTGAGCGTCGTCGGCGTCGCGAGCGAGGGCAAGAAGGACTTCGTCGAGGCACTCGGGGCCGTCCACGTCCCGTCGGGTCCGGGCTGGATCGCCCGGGTGCGGGCGGCGGCACCCGAGGGCGTCGACGGCGTCTACGACCTAGTGGGCGGCGAGGTGCTGGCCGAGGCGGCCGGCCTGCTCACCGACCGGACCCGCCTGATCACCGCGGGCGCCTCGGCCGAGGAGGTGGAACGGCTCGGCGGCGCCCGTGTGATCCGGGCACGCACCGCGGCCGTCCTGGAAGAGGTCGCCCGCCTCGTCGTGAACGGCGACCTCGACCCGCACATCACCCGCACGTTCCCCCTCGAACAGGCCGGCGCGGCACTGCGCACGGTCGAGGAGGGCCACGCCCGCGGCAAGGTCGTGATCGAGGTCGCCCGATGACCACGGAGACGAGCACGGCCCCGACGGTCACCGACCGCCCCGGGCCGCCCGGCACCCGCCCCGCCAGCACCCCGCACCTCCTCGACAATCCCGCCCTCGCCGCGCTCACCGGCCCGCACGCCCGCTTCGCCGAACGGCGCGGCCGTGTGCTGCGCTACCCGGTCGACGTGTCGGGATGGGTGGCGATGCCCGACGAGCCGGACGCCGAGGACTGGGCGGATCTCGCGGCGCTCGCCGGTCCCGGCGCCGAGGTCCCGCTGACCGGCTACTGCGGCGACGTCCCGGACGACTGGGAGGTCACGTTCCGCATATCCGGCGTGCAACTCGTCGACGAGAACCTGGACGCGGCCCCCGACCCGGAGGCCGTCCGGCTCGGGCCGGCCGACGTGCCCGAGATGCTCGACCTGGTCGCCCGCACCCGCCCCGGCCCCTTCCTGCGCCGCACCGTCGAACTCGGCCCCTATCTCGGCATACGGCGGAACGGCACCCTCGTCGCCATGGCGGGGGAGCGGCTGCACCCACCGGGCTGGACCGAGATCAGCGCGGTCTGCACCGACCCCGGCGCCCGTGGCCAGGGCCTCGCGACCCGGCTCGTCCGGGCCGTCGCCCACGGCATCCGGGAGCGCGGCGAGACCCCGTTCCTGCACACCGCGGCCACGAACACCGGCGCCATCCGGCTCTACGAGTCCCTGGGCTTCCGCCTGCGCCGCGAGACCGCCTTCCTGGCGGCCCGGGTGCCGCGGTGGCCGACCACGGAAGGCGGGACCGTCCCGCTGCCGTAGGCGTGGTCAGTCGTCCCCGGGCGGCGCGGCCGCCGAACCGCCGTTGTAGCGGACCAGGTACCCGGCGAACCGCTCCAGGTCCTCCTGCGGCCAGTCCGTCAGCCGTTCCCGGACGGCGGCCCGGCGGCGCACGGTGACCTGGGCGAGAATGCGCCGGCCCGCCTCGGTCAGGTCCAGCACCTGGACGCGGTGGTCCTCCGGGTCCTGGCGCCGCTCGACGAGCCCGGCCCGTTCCAGCGCGCTCACCTGACGGCTGACCGTGGACTTGTCCAGCGCGTAGTGCGCGGCCAGGTCGGTCGCCCGGCAGCCGCCGCTCTCCTCCAGATGCCCGAGCAAGGTGTACGACACCAGCGACAACTCGGGATGCATGCGCCCGGCGGACGCCCGGGCCCGGCGGGCGAACGCGGTCATCTCGCGCTGGATGGTCTCCACGGCCGTTTCCCCTGCGTCCACCGGGACCTCCCTGATACTGGTGGTTGCATAGTACAACTCGATGCGGTGAGGTACTGTGACGCCCGGCTGCGGGCGGTCCCGGCCGTGAAGTCCCGAGGAGGTGAGACCCATTACCGCTGTGTCAGCTCGGGTGCTCGTCCCTCGAACCGGCCCGGATCACCGTCGGTAGGTGACCGCGGGAGCACCCTTCGGCTCCCGAAAGGCTCTCGGCTTCCATGCCTTCACTTTCCCCTTCTTCAGCTTCGCCGTCTTCCTCGCCGTCTTCCTCCTCGCGCCCCTCGTGCTCCGTGGCCTCGCGTGACTCCGTCGTCGCCGCGCTGCGGGACGCCGGATGTGTCTTCGCCGAGGACGAGGCCCGGTTGATTCTGGCCGCCGCCCGTGACGCGGACGAGCTCGCCGACCTGGTGGGCCGCCGGGTCGGCGGACAGCCCCTCGAACTCGTCCTGGGCTGGGCCGAGTTCCACGGCCTGCGCGTCGCCGTGGAACCCGGAGTCTTCGTGCCCCGCCGTCGTACGGAGTTCCTCGTCGAGCAGGCCCTCGCCCAGGTCCCGGACGCCTCCGTCGTCGTGGACCTGTGCTGCGGCTCGGGTGCCGTGGGCGCGGCCCTGGCCACCGCGCTCGGACCCGTCGAGCTGCATGCCGCCGACATCGATCCGGCGGCCGTCCGCTGTGCCCGCCGCAATGTCGCCGCCGTCGGCGGCCATGTCCACTCGGGCGACCTGTTCGAGGCGTTGCCCGACCGTCTCCGGGGCCGGGTGGACATCCTCGCGGCCAACGTGCCGTACGTCCCGACCGGCGAGATCGGCCTGCTGCCCGCGGAGGCCCGCGACCACGAGCCGCGGGTGGCCCTCGACGGCGGCACGGACGGCCTCGACGTCCTGCGCCGGGTCGCGGCCGAGGCACCGCGATGGCTGGCCCCCGGCGGTTGTCTGCTGGTCGAGACGAGCGAACGCCAGGCCCGGACGGCCGTCGCCGCCTTCGGCCGGGCCGGCCTGGAGACCCGCCTGGCCGTGTCCGAGGAGATGTACGCCGACGTCGTGATCGGGGTCGCGCGCTAACGGCCGGAGTGCCCGGCGGCCGGATCCTCGCGGGCCAAGTCGTCGTCCTTGCGGGCCAAGTCGCCGTCCGTGCGGACCAGGCCGCCGGACACCGGTGCCGGGCCCGGAGCGCGGTCGCCGTCCGCGGTCGCGTGGCGCAGGACCCAGTCGTCGAGGTCCAGGGCCGCTTCCAGGGGTTCCCGGGCGAGATAGGCCCGCCAGCAGTCGGCCGTCGCGTCCCCGGGGGAGCGGCGGCCGTCGCGGAAGCGGTCCTCGGCCGGTCCGAAACGGGCCCGTGCGGCCTGCGCGGACACGCCAAGGACCTCGCCGACGCGCTGCCAGCCCGCACCGCCGACGCGCTCGAACACGGCGGCGGCTTCCAGGAGTAGCCGCGCCGCGTCGAGCAACCGGGCGGCGTCGGCGAGCGCGGCGCCCGGGGACCGCACGGTGCCGTCGGGACGCAGCTCGCCCGCGCCGATCGGGACGGCGGCGCGGGCGAGGTCGGCCAGCTCGTACGCCTCGTGGGCCAGCACCACGCGCGCACGCGAGGCGTCGGTGAAGGGTGTGTCGTCGGTGCGGGCCTCGGTGCAGGGTGCGGCGGCTTCCGTGGCGGCCTCACCCCGGTGCCTCGCGTCTCGTGGATCGGTCATCACGCCCCCTTGGTTCAACTGCGCAGGAAATACAGGACGGTCATGGTCACGGCGGTGCTCAGGACGACGGCCCGCAGCAGCCGGGCGGGCAGGCGGCGCGCGAGGTGGGCGCCGCCGAAGCCGCCCGCCACCGCGCCGGCCACCATGGTCGTGAGCACCAGGGGAGTGCTCCGGGCGTCCGAGACCACGAGGAACAGCGCCGTCGCGCTGAGATAGACCGCCGCGAGCTGCGCGATCCGCATCGGATTCCCCGCCGCCGAGTCGATCCCGAGGCCGACGCTCCACACGGCGAGCATCATGATGCCTACGCCTCCGCCGAAGTATCCGCCGTAGACGGCGAGCACGAACTGGAGGACCAGAACCGCCCGCGGGCCCAGGGCGAGCGGGCGGTCCAGCGTCCCGCGCAGGGCCCCGGACAGTCGGCCGCCGAAGGCGAACAACACCGTGGCGAAGGCCAGCAGCCACGGCACAGCGGCATCGAAGGACTCCGACGGCAGCGCCAGCACCAGACCGGCACCGAGGCCGCCCCCGAGCACACTGACCGCGGTCAGGTACCTGGTGGACGCCGGTCCCACCGGGGCGAGTTCGCGCCGGTACACCCAGGCGCCGGCCACCGCGCCGGGGACGAGGGCGATCGTCGAGGACGCGTTCGCCGTCACCGGCGACTGGCCGACGGCCACCAGCGCGGGCAGTGCGACGAAGGTGCCGCCCCCGCCGACGGCGTTCAGCGCTCCGGCGGCGAGACCGGCCAACAGGACGAGCAAGGTCTCCGACACCCGTCGAGCATCACGCCGTGACGGGCGGGTCCACAATGCGCCTTTGCCGCACCCAGCCTAAGCCTGTGCCATAGGCTCAAGCGCATGCGCTACGACCTGGACGATCTGCGTCTCTTCCTCGCCGTCGTGGCGGAGGGGACGATCACGGCGGGCGCCCGCCGGATGCACCTGAGCCTGCCGTCCGCCAGCGCACGGGTGCGCGCCCTCGAACACCACGCCGGTGTGCCCCTGTTGATCCGCGGCCGCCGTGGCGTGCGGCCCACCCCGGCCGGGACGACCCTGGCCCGGCACGCCCGCGAGGTCATCGACCGGACGATCCGGCTCGACAGCGCGGTGGCCGGCTACACCCGCCCGTCGAACGCGCCGCTGGCCCTGCTGACCGGCGGCTCCGCGATGCACTGGCTCGTGCCGCGGACCCTGGTCTCCTTCCTGCGGGCACACCCCGACGCCGACGTCACGGTCGGCGAGAGCCGCAGCCGCGACACCGTGCGCCGCCTCGCCGACGGAGCGGCGGACCTGGGGATCGTCCTGGAGAACGAGGCCCGGGACAGCGGACTCGACACGGAACCCCTCTGCGACGATTCCCTCGTCGTGATCGGCCAGCGGGACGGCATCCTCGCCGGCCGCACCACGATGGCGTACCGCGAGGCCGCGGAACACCCCATGGTCGGGCTCGACGCCGACTCCGCGCTGCGCCACTTCATCGAGGAGAGCCTCGGATCCCATGCCCCGGCGGCACGCCACCGCACCACCGTCGCCGACCTCAACGTCCTGGTCGCCCTGGCGGCCGCGGGCGTCGGGCTCGCCGTCGTACCGCGCCGCACCCTCGACGCGGGCCCGCCGGTCGACGTGTGCGGCCTCCAGGACGCCTGGGCAGACCGCCGGCTGGCGCTGGTCCGGGGTGCCAAGGAACAGCCCGCGTCCGCCGCCGCGCTCGCCGAGCACCTTCGCCGGGCGGCCTCGCCCGACGGCGACCTACCGGGCCCACTGCGGCGTCCACGTCCCGACCTCGCGCCGGGCGGAGCCGAGATGGGCCCTGAGGGCGCCGAGCGCGGGGTGGGGGTTGTCGGCGCGCCAGAGCAGTGAGTGCGGGTACACCGGTGTCGGGTCGTGGACGGGGATGCGCCGCAGGTCCTGGCCGGCGGGCCACACCAGGCGGGTCCCCTCGCCGACGAAGGTCGCCACGGTCGCGGAGTCGGCGACGGTGTCCAGCAGCGGCTCGGTGCCGAAGTGCGGGCCGGTCGCCTCGATGGTGAGCCCGAAGGCCGCCGCGAGATCGTCGTAGAACGTCGCCCACTCGGTGCCCGCGACGAGACCGGGCATCCAGATCCGGTGCCCCGCCAACTCCCCGGGACGGACCGAGCGGGCCCCGGCGAACACGTGCCGCGGCCCGGTGACGAGCTGGAGGGGCTCGTCGTACACGCGAAGGGCCGCGATGCCATCGGGCAGCTCCCGGGCGGGCAGGGTGACGGCCCGGAAGGACGCGTCGATGGTGCCGGACCGTACCGCCGCGAAGGCGGCGTCGGCGTCGAAGAGGGTCACGACGTCCAGCTCGATCTCCGGATGCGCGCGGTGGAAGGCGCGCACCAGGTCGGCGGGGGCCAGCCGGCGGCCGATCACGTCGACACGCAGGGCGCGCCGTCCGGGCCGTACGGAGGCCGCGGCCCGTTCCTCGGCCCGCAGGAGCTCGCGGGCGTGGGGCAGGAAGGCCTGCCCGTCGATGGTGAGCCGGGCGCCCCGCGCGGTCCGGGTGAACAGCCGCACCCCGAGGTCCCTCTCCAGCGCGGCCACCCGCTTCGACACGGCCTGCTGGGTGATCGACAGGGCGTCGGCCGCCTCCTGGAACCGGCCGGTGTCCGCGGCGGCGACGAAGGTGCGCACGGCATCGAGATCCACGGCGGCCACCCTAGAGGTACAACACCTGGTTGTGACCGCCCGGTCCCGGTGGTTGTTTGATCTGCCGCCCCGCCTCCCGCTTTGATGTCGGCGGTCGACGCGAGGTTGTCGCGAGGGCGTCGGGCGTGGGCAGGGGGAGGGGCGGAGCGTGGGAGAGAAGCGGTCGCTGGGGCGGTCGTTCGGGTGGCTGTGGGCCGCCTACGGCGTCAGCGCGTTCGGCACGCGGTTCGCCTTCGACGCGTTCGCCCTGATCGCGGTCGTCGTGCTGCACGCCGGACCGACCCAGGTGTCCGTGCTGGCGGCGGCGGGGCTCGCCGTCGGGGCCGCCGTGGCGGTGCCGCTCGGGCCGTGGGTGGAGTTCCGCCGCAAGCGGCCGGTGATGATCACGATGGACCTGATCCGGTTCGCCGCCATGGCGACCGTGCCCCTCGCGTTCGCCCTCGACCGGCTCACCTTCGCCCAGCTCCTCATCGTGGCGGTCGTCGTCGCGGCGGCCGACATCACCTTCACGGCCGCCTCCGGAGCCTTCCTCAAGTCGCTCGTGCCCCGCGAGGACCTGCTCGTCGCGAACGGCAGGTTCGAGGCCACCACCTGGACGGCGACCGTCCTCGGACCGCCCGCCGGCGGGGCCGCCGTCGGCATGTTCGGCCCGGTGATGACCGTGGTCGCCGACGCCGTCAGCTACCTCCTCTCGGCCCTCGGCCTCTGCGCGATCGGGGGCAAGGAGGCACGGCCCGAGCGGACCGGTCCACCGGCACGGTTCCGGGCGGCCGACCTCCTCGACGGCTGGCGGTACATCCTCACCAGCCCCGTCCTGCGCCCCCTGTTCCTCAACACCGTCCTGGTCAACGCCCTGATCATGGTGGGTGCGCCCCTGCTCGCCGTCCTCATGCTCGGCGATCTCGGCTTCGCCCCCTGGCAGTACGGCCTCGCCTTCGCGGTGCCCTGTCTGGGCGGCCTGATCGGCTCCCGGCTGTCCCGTCCGCTCGTGGCACGGTTCGGACAGCACCGGGTGCTGCTCGTCTCCGGGACACTGCGCGCCTGCTGGCCCGTCGGGCTGGCCTTCATCGGGCCCGGAAACGCCGGACTCGCGCTCGTCATGGCCGTGGAACTCGGGCTGATCACCTGCATCGGCGTGTACAACCCGGTGCTCGCCACACACCGGCTCAACCAGACCGCGTCGGACCGGGTCGCCCGCACCCTGACCGCGTGGTCCATCACCGGCAAGCTCACCACCGCGACCCTCACCGCCCTGTGGGGACTCCTGGCCGGCCTCACCGGCACCCGCACCGCCCTCGCCGTGGCGGGACTGCTCCTGCTGGCGACACCGCTGTTGCTGCCGTGGCGCGAGCGGACTCACGGGGACGAGAACGAGGCGGCCCACGCGACGGCCGACAGCCCTGCGTGAGTGCCGGTCGCGGGTGGCGGAGGCCCTCGGCGAGCAGGCCCGGTCGGTCTCAGGCCGTCGCGCCGCTCCCCGACGGGCTGGGCTCGTGCTCGTGGCGCGGGCCGTGGCCGGGGAACCGGTCGAGCCAGCCGCGGCCGTCCGGCTTGTCCCAGGTACCGGTGAGCACACGCGTGGCGGTCCTGTCGCCGTCGTCGGCGCGGGTACCGCTCAGGAAGACCGTGTCTCCCTTCGCGAGGGCGTCCGAGCCGGACGTGTCCTCGGGGAAGACCTTGGTGTCCTCGTCCACGGTCCAGGTCCACGCTGCGCCGTCCTCGCTCTTGACCGTGACCTGGTCGCCGTCAACCTTCTCGACGGTGCCGCGCTGCCAGATCCGGACCACCCACTCGTCCGAGTCGGGGTCCTTCACGGTCGACTCGCCGTGCACGCCGAGTCCGCCGCGTCCGAACCACGGTCCGCGGCCGGGTCCGTCGCCGGGGCGGTCGTCCTGTGACGCCGAGGGAGAAGCGGATCCGGAGGCGGCGGTCCCGATGGCCGACGGCCCCGAGTTCCCGGAGGTGGCGGCGTAGGCGACTGTGCCTCCCACAGCCAGGACGGCGACGGCCGTCGCCGCGAGGACCGCGCGGGTACGGGCGGAGCCTCGCCGCCCTCCTCCCGTGCTCCGTGGTTCCGCGCCGCCGGGACCGGTGACCACCTCCCACTCCGGGGTCGTCCCGGCGGGCGGCGCGGGTGGCTGGGGCACCACGGGCGGCGCGGGCGGCTTCGGCGGCTGTGGCGGCTCCCCGCCGGTGGTGTGCGGCTGGTCCGGATCGTGCGTCACGGTTCGCTCCCCTCGGACGTGGCACCGCGGCATCGGCGCACTGCCGTGCCTCGCCTTGCTGCGATTGTGGGACGCGGCAGGTAAGGAACCGGTAACGGGTTCCTGTGAATCGAGACGTGCGTCCCTGCCGCCTCAGGCAGGCTGGGAGGTCTGCACCCGGGCGATCAGGAGGGCCACGTCGTCGGAGTTGTCCGGCTGGTGCAGGGTCCGCAGCAGCAGGTCGCAGACCTCCTCCAGCGGGCGGTCGGGGCCGTCGAGGAGGGCCAGGAGGGCGTCGAGGCGTTCGTCGAGGGGGTGCTGGCGGGTCTCGACGAGACCGTCGGTGTAGAGCACGAGCCGGTCGCCGGGCGCCAGGTCGACGGTGGTCGTGGAGAAGGCGACCCCGCCCACGCCCAGCGGGGCGCCGGTGGGCAGGTCGAGCAGCTCGGGCGGGTGGCCGGGGCGCAGGCGGGCCGGGGGCAGGTGCCCGGCGTTGGCGATCCGGCACTGCCCCAGCCGCGGATCGTGGACGGCGTAGACACAGGTGGCGATGGAGTGGTCCAGGCCCTCGGTGATCCGGTCGAGGTGTTCCAGGAGCCTGGCCGGATCGAGGTCGAGGGAGGCCAGAGTGGTCGTCGCGGTGCGCAGTCGGCCCATCGTGGCGGCCGCGTTGATGCCGCTGCCCATCACGTCACCGACGACGAGCGCGGTCTTGCCGCCGTCCAGCGGGATCACGTCGAACCAGTCGCCGCCGACCTCCGCGGTGGCGCCCGCCGGCTGGTAGCGGGAGGCGACCTCCAGGCCGCCGATCACCGGCGGATGGCTCGGCAGCAGGCTGCGCTGGAGGGTGAGGGCGGTGTCGCGGGCGTTCTGGTACCAGCGGGCGTTGTCGATCTGGAGGGCCGCGCGGGAGGCCAGTTCCCGCGCCAGGAGCACGTCGTCCTCGCTGAACGGCACGGGGTTGCGGGTGCGCTTGAGATCGAGGGAGCCGAGCACCTCGCCGCGCGCGATCAGGGGTACGGCCAGATACGAGTGGACGCCCGCCCGCTCCAGCAGCTTCGCCGCCTCGGGGGAGCGGGCGATGCGCGGCAGGTCCTCGGCCTCCACCCGGGCCACCAGCACGGGCTGTCCGCCGCGCACGCACTCGGTGACCAGCCGGTCGGCGGCGTACCGGGCCACCTCCCCGGGCGGGTCGGCGGCCCGCAGCGCGTCGGGGACGCGGTCCGCCTCGACGGCCAGCGCGCGGATCAGTGCCGCCTCGGCGGGACCGAGGGTGCTGGGCCTGCCCTGGACCACGGCCTCCAGCAGGTCCACGGCCGCGACGTCGGCGAGTTCCGGCACGGCGACGGCCGCCAGCTCCCGGGCGGTGCGCTCCAGGTCCAGGGTGGTGCCGATCCGGGTGGTGGCGTCGGCGACGAGGGCCAGCCGCCGCCGGGCGACCTCCGCCTCGACGGCGGCCCGGTGCTGCTCGGTGACGTCCACCACCGAACCGGCCACGCCCAGCACGGTGCCGAGCGCGTCCTCCAGCCGGTAGAAGGAGATCGTCCAGGCGTGCTCCCGGTCCGGGTCGGCGGGCGTACGGCCGAAGGTGTGCCGGTCGACGAGCGGTGTGCCGGTGCGCAGCACCTCGCGGGCCGCGGCCTCGACGGCGTCGGCGTCGATCTGCGGCAGGATCTCGTGGATCGTGCGCCCGACATGGTCCTCGGCCGGGATGCCGTTGATCCGCTCCAGCGCCGGGTTGACGGAGACGTACCGCAGGTCGGTGTCGAGGACGACCAGCCCGATCGGGGACTGCGCGACCACCCGGGTCGACAGCGCCACGTCCCGCTCCACCCGCCGTACGGTCGACTGGTCGGCGCACAGGCCCAGCGCGTACACGTCGCCGTGGTCGTCGAGGAGCCGCATGTTGCGGAACTCCACCAGCCGGGTGCCGCCGTCCTTGCGCCGGATCGGGAACGCCCCGGCCCAGCCCTGGCCGGTGTCCATGACGTCGGAGAACAGCTTGACGACCAGGTCGACGTGCTGTTCGTGGACCATGATCCGGGCCGCGTACTGTCCGAGCGCCTCCCGCGCGGGGTAGCCGAACAGCTCCTCGGCCTGCGGGCTCCACAGCACGATGTGCCCCTGCGTGTCCAGGACCACCGAGGCCACGCCGAGCTCGTCGAGCAGCCCGCTCGGCCGCCCGGGGCCGCGCATCGGCTCGCCGCCCTCCGGCGCGGGAACCCCGGCTGATCTCATGCCACGCACCGCCTTCGCCGCTCTCACGGCACGTCGTTCCCCCCCCGTGCCGACTCCCCTTGTTCTACCGCGTTCAACCGGCTCTGCGACGCCGCCGTCCGCATCTTCCACCATCTCCTGACACGGCGGCGGCCGTCCGGGAAAGTCACGGCGCGAGCCTGTGATCCCGCCGACAGCCACCGTTCCTCTGATTGGTCTGTACATGACCACTTCGGGCGGTCAGACTGTCCGCCGGACCCGCCCCCACCCCCCCCAGAGGAGACGCCTCCATGCCCCTGCGCGCCCGACGCCGCCGTACGGTCCTCGCCGTCCTCGCCCCGCTCACGGCCGCCGCCCTGCTGACCTCGGCGCCGCCCGCCTCCGCCGCCGACACCTGGACCGAGGCCGGCTCCGACCGCGCCGACGCCCTCACCGAGAGCCAGGGCCTGACCTCGGTCGAGGTCCCGGCGGGAGCCGCCAACAGGTACACCGGCATCGGCACCATCCCCGTCGGCGTGAGCAGCCGGGGCTGGAACCACATCGGCGACCCGGACGCCTCCTACGACGGCCACTACATCGAGCCCTACCAGCGCGACGACGGCACGACGAAGATGTTCCGCGTGCAGTCGCCGGGCGGGACCTGGTCCGAGTACGTCCACACCCTCGGCCCGGGCGAGGCCCGGAACAACTCCTGGGTCGCCGTCGCCCCCGCCGGACAGTGGATGCTCGCCGGCGAGTACGGCACCATGAGTCGGCTGCTGGTCTTCCCCACCCCGGGCGTGAACCCGGGCACCTCGCCGTCGGCGAACCTCCCGCAGGTGTCCACGGTCCGCCTCGACCACGCCGTACGCGACGTCCAGGGCTGCGACTTCGTCACCGCGACCCAGCTGCTGTGCTCCTCCGACGACCCGGCGGGCACGCTCTTCGGCCTCACCAAGCCGCTGCTGCGGATCGACCTCTCCGCCGAACCGAACGGCACGGCCGACGTCACGGGCCACGTCACCGCCCTGCGCCAACTCCCGCTGCGCAGCTCCTGTTCCGGCACCTTCGAGGCGGAGGGCATCGACTACGACCGGCGCACCGGCACCCTGCGGGTCATCGTCCTGTCGCCGGGCTTCTGCGTCCTGACGGACAGCAAGACGTATCGCTTCACCCGGAGTTGAGGGAGACCCCGCTCGTCGGCGGACGGGCCGGCCGGGGGCGGCCGGTCCGGATCGCCGGGCCCGAAATGAGTGTTGTCACCGATGGTGGGCCCGACCCCCGGGGTGCGACGGTGGCAGGGAGACCTGGACCCCCTGCCGACGAAGGAGACACCGCATCCACCCCCGTGAAGTCCTGTACGTCCTGGCCCCGACGCGGTCGAAGGCGGTGACCCGTGGGACACGCTGACACCCTGCTCGCCATGGGCGGCGCCTTCCTGGCCGCCGCGTTCCTCGCCCGCCTCGGCGGCCGGATCGGGCTGCCGACGATCCCGTTGTTCATGCTCGCCGGCATCCTGCTCGGCCCGCACACCCCGGGCCTGGTACTGGTCGAGGACGCACATGACTTCGAGATGCTCTCCGCGCTCGGGCTGGTGCTGCTGCTGTTCTACCTGGGCCTGGAGTTCCATCTCGACGACCTCAGGAGCGGCGGCCGGCGCCTGGCCGCGGCGGGCGGGGTGTATCTGCTCCTGAACGTCGGCGCGGGCCTCGGCTTCGGCTTCGCCCTGGGCTGGGGAGCGCGCGAGGCGCTGGTCCTCGCCGGTGTCCTCGGCATCTCCTCGTCCGCCATCGTCACCAAGATCCTCATCGACCTGGGGCGCATCGGCCGCCCGGAGACCCGGCTGATCCTGGGCGTGATCGTGGTCGAGGACATCTTCCTGGCGCTGTATCTCGCGGCCCTGCAACCGGTCATCAGCGGGGCGCAGGGCGCCGGGGAGGTGCTCCTTCAGGCGGGCAAGGCGTTCGGGTTCCTGCTGGTGCTGGCCGCCGCGGCCCGCTACGGCACCCGCTGGATCGGCCGGCTGATCCAGGTCCGTGACAACGAACTGCTGGTCATCAGCTTCCTGGGCGCAGCGGTCCTGGTCGCCGGTGTCTCCGAGGTCCTCGGTGTGGCCGACGCGATCGGCGCCTTCATGGTGGGGCTGATCCTGGGCGGCACCCCGTCCGGGCCGCGCATCCGTGAGCTGGTGCACCCGCTGCGCGACGCCTTCGCGGCGATCTTCTTCTTCGCGTTCGGGCTGGCCATCGACCCCGGCGTCGTGGCCTCCGTCGCCGGACCCGTCGCCGTCGCGGCCGCTCTGACGATCGTCATGAACGTGGCCGCTGGGCTGCTCGTCGCCCGCCTGTACGGCTACGGCGCCGAGCCCGCCGCCGACATCGCCACGACCCTCCTGGCCCGCGGGGAGTTCGCGCTGATCCTCGCCGCCATGGCCACCAGCGCGGGGCTCGACGGGCGCCTCGCCCCGTTCATCGCGGGCTACGTCCTGGTCCTCGCCGTCCTCGGTCCCGTCGCCGCCGGGCGCGCGCACCTGCTGGCCCGCGCCCTGCGCTCCGGGCGGTCCAGGCTCTCCCGCCGGGGCCCCACGGCCACGCCCACGCCCGCGGTGGAACCGGAGGGCGACTCCCCGCGTGCGCCGGCCCCGCCCGTGCCGGTGGAGGCGGACCGCTAGGGAGGTTGTGAGCCTGTGAGCTCGTGCCCCGGCGCCGCCGGTGCACGGCGGCACGCGTCACGCGCCGTCCGTACGGGCAGCATCAGAAGGGCGACGGAAAGTGAGCGGCACGGACGTCGCGGAGAGGTGGAGCTGTGGCCCGGTCCGACGACGAACGCCTGCTCGATCTCGAAGCACACCTGGCACGCGAGGACCCCCGGTTCGCCGCCGCGTTCAGGTCCGGCCGCCCGGCCCGCCCCCGCGAGTACCGGCGCACCGGCGCCTGGTGGACGCTGGCCGTCGCCGTGGTCGTCCTGACGACCGGCGTGGTGCTGTCCGACGGGCTGCTGATCGCCACGGGTCTGGTGCTCTGCGGTGTGGCCGTGGAGCTGCTGGACCCGCACCGCGGGTGCCGGGGCCCCTGCGAGGGGCAGCGGGGATCCGCGCAGGGGCCCTGCGGGTGACCTCCGGCCGGTGGCTCGCGGGTGACCTCCGGCCAGGGCCTGCGGGTGTCCGGGCACCGGTGTCGCAGCCGGCCGGTGCCGGTACGCCCGAAGGGGTGACCGCGCGACGCCGGAAGAGACGGCCGCAGACGGCTGCAGACGACTACGCCGTCCCGTTCCAGTCGTAGGGGCCGCCGCCCCGCCACTCGATGAGATGGGGATCGTCGACGGCGGTGTCCTCGGCGGGCAGGCCCGCCTGATGCACCAGCTCCAGCACGTCGAAGAAGTTGTACGCGATGCCCGCGCGCTCACCGCGGACCATCACCTGCCGCCCGCCGTCCGGCGCGGGGGCGAGCACGACCACGGGCGGATCCTCGTCCATAGCACCACCATGCGCCGTGACGGCCCGCCACGCAGCTCTTCCCGCCGGTAGTGCTCCGCCCGAGGCGGTGCTTTTCTGGGGAGGGAGGCGGTTTCGCGGCGTGTCCGTGGTACCGCGCCGCGGCCACGAGAGGAGCGCTCACGATGGACGGTCAGCGACCGCACCCGGAATCCGTCTCGGTGGAGATCAGCGGATGCAGCAAGGACGACGCCCGGATCGTGTTCGACGCCCTGTGTTCATGCTTCGAGTCCGACCGGTGCGCCGAGGACGTACCCGAGGAACTGTCCACCACGCGCCCCACCGTGTGGCTCGGCACGTTCGACGTCGCCGAGGCGCACGAGGGCACCGGCCCCGCCGGCCGGCTGTCGTCCTCCGTCATCGCCGACGTACAGGGCGGCTACTGGGCGATCGACCGGTTCCGCACCACGCTGGACTCCCTGTTCTCCGTGCACGACCTGTCGACGGCCTCGGGGGACCAGGAAAAGGAACTGCACGTACGGCTCGAAAGCAGGTGAGGGAGCGGAAAGGGAGCGGCGGAAAGGGAGCGGCGGAAAGGGAGCGGTAAGGGCAGGCTGAGTGGCAGGCATCACCCCTCCAGCCTTATGCAACTAGTTGCATAAGGCTTGCGCGGTCCTCTACAACAAGAGGACGACACCGCCGTGCACGGAGGGCCCGATGAGCCGCTACCCCCATCTGCTGACCCCGCTCGACCTGGGCTTCACCACCCTGCCCAACCGCGTCCTCATGGGCTCGATGCACGTCGGCCTGGAGGAGGCCGAGCGGGGCTTCGAGCGGATGGCGGCGTTCTACGCGGCCCGGGCGCGCGGGGGAGTGGGGCTGATCGTCACCGGCGGCATCGCGCCCAACGACGAAGGGCGGCCCTATGAGGGCGGCGCCCGGCTCACCACCGACGCGGAGGCCGAGCAGCACCGGACGGTCACCGACGCCGTGCACCGCGAGGGCGGCCGGATCGCGATGCAGATCCTGCACTTCGGCCGCTACGCCTACCACCGCGACCTCGTCGCCCCGAGCCCGCTCCAGGCCCCCATCAGCCCCTTCCCGCCCCGCGAGCTCACCGACGCCGACGTCGAACGCACCATCGACGACTACGTCCGCGCCGCCCGCCTGGCACGGCAGGCCGGCTACGACGGCGTCGAGATCATGGGCTCCGAGGGCTACCTCATCAACGAGTTCATCGCCGTCCAGACCAACCACCGCACCGACCGCTGGGGCGGCTCCTACGAGAACCGCATGCGCTTCCCCGTCGAGATCGTCCGCCGGGTGCGCGAGGCCGTCGGCGAGGACTTCATCATCGTCTACCGGCTGTCCATGCTGGACCTCGTCCCCGGCGGCTCGACCCTCGACGAGGTGATCCTCCTCGCCAAGGCCGTCGAGGCGGCCGGCGCGACGATCATCAACACCGGCATCGGCTGGCACGAGGCCCGTATCCCCACCATCGCCACCTCGGTCCCGCGCGGCGCCTACACCTGGGTGACCAAGCGGCTGATGGGCGAGGTGTCCGTGCCGCTGGTCACCACCAACCGCATCAACACCCCGGAAGTCGCCGAGGAGTTGCTCGCCGACGGCTGCGCGGACATGGTCTCCGTGGCCCGCCCGATGCTCGCCGACCCGGAGTTCGTGAACAAGGCGGCGGCCGGCACGCCCGAGGCCATCAACACCTGCATCGGCTGCAACCAGGCCTGCCTGGACCACACCTTCAGCGGCAAGATCACCTCCTGCCTGGTCAACCCGCGCGCCTGCCACGAGACCGAGCTGGTGCTCTCCCCGACCCGGCTGCGCAAACGCGTGGCGGTCGTGGGCGCGGGCCCGGCGGGCCTCGCCTGTGCCGTCACCGCCGCCGAACGCGGCCACGAGGTAACCCTGTTCGACGCCGCGAGCGAGGTCGGCGGACAGCTCAACGTCGCCCGCAAGGTCCCCGGCAAGCAGGAGTTCGACGAGACCCTGCGCTACTTCCGCCACCAGCTCGACACCCACGGCGTGGACGTCCGCCTGAACACCTGGGTGGCCGCCGCCGACCTGTCCGGCTACGACGAGGTGGTCGTCGCCACCGGCGTGGTCCCCCGCGTCCCCGACATCCCCGGCATCGACCACCCGAGCGTCGTCGGATACCTCGACGTCCTGCGCGACGGCGCCCCCGTCGGGGACCGGGTCGCCGTCCTCGGCGCGGGCGGCATCGGCTTCGACGTCGCCGAGTACCTCACCGACGGCGGCGACAAGGCGAGCGAGAACCCCGAGACGTACTTCCGCCAGTGGGGCGTCGACATGGACTACACCGCGCCCGGCGGCCTCACCGCCCCCGAGCGGCCCGCCCCGCCGCGCACCGTCCACCTGCTCCAGCGCAAGACCACCAAGGTCGGCGCGGGCCTCGGCAAGACCACCGGCTGGATCCACCGCACCGAGCTCAAGCACCGCGGCGTGACCATGGTCCCGGGCGTGCGCTACGACCGTGTCGACGACGCCGGCCTGCATGTCACCGTCGGCGACGACAGCACCGTCCTGGAGGTCGACACCGTCGTGCTGTGCACCGGCCAGGAGCCGCGGCGGGATCTGTACGACGAGCTGGTCGCCGCGGGCGTGAGCGCGCACCTGGTCGGGGGCGCCGACGTCGCCGCCGAACTGGACGCCAAGCGCGCCATCAAGCAGGGCACCGAGGTCGCGGCCGCCCTTTAGAACCTGCCCTCAGGACGCCCGTCCTCGCGGTGACCCGTCCCTAGGATGACCTCATGTCACTCCCGCACGCGATCCTCACCGCCCTCATGGAGAAGCCGTCCTCGGGGCTGGAGCTGACCCGCCGCTTCGACCGCTCGATCGGCTACTTCTGGTCGGCGACGCATCAGCAGATCTATCGCGAGCTGGGAA
This sequence comes from Streptomyces lincolnensis, assembly GCF_021173675.1. Classification (GTDB taxonomy): domain Bacteria; phylum Actinomycetota; class Actinomycetes; order Streptomycetales; family Streptomycetaceae; genus Streptomyces; species Streptomyces lincolnensis_B. The sequence goes on from NZ_JAIHON010000007.1 coordinate 504,393, forward strand.
AACTGGAGGCGGACGGCTTCATCCGCACCCTTCCGACGGAGCAGCCGGCGCGCGGGCAGAAGAAGAGCTACGAGGTCCTGCCCGCGGGCCGCGCCGAACTGGCCCGCTGGAGCGCCGCCTCACAGGACCCCAAGCCGATGCGGGACGTACTGCTGCTGCGGCTGCGGGCGGCGGCCGTGGTGGGCACCGCCGGCATCGAGGACGACCTGCGCCGCCATCTCGACCTGCACCGGCGGCAGTTGGCCGAGTACGAGGAGATCGAGCAGCGTGACTTCCCGCCCGGCAAGGAAGGCCCCGAGGATCGTCTGCGGCACCTCGTGCTCCAGGCGGGCATCGATCTGGAGACCTTCTGGACGCGGTGGCTGACCCGCGCCCTGGAGGAGTTCGCCGACCTGCCCACGGAGCGAAACCGGTAGGACAGGACGGCGTCGGGGCCGTCGGGGAGACGGCCCGTGTCAGAGCCGGTAGGGCTTGGTGCGACGGCGACGCAGGACCATCACGGTCGCCAGGGCGCCCGCCGCCACCAGGCCTCCGCCGGCCGCCATAGTGAGCGTGCCGTAGTCCTTCGTACCTCCGCCGAGTCCGCCCATGACACCGCGCGAGGGCGAGGCCGTGGCCGAGATCGAGGGGGTGGCGGAGCCGGAGACGATGACGGACTGGGTGCCCGCGGTCTGCCCGGTGCTGTTGCAGATCACGATCACGGTGTACGTCCCCGGGCTCACGTTGGACCACAGGGCCGTCTGGGTGCTGTTGGTGCCCGCCAGATCGGCCTGGCGTCCCTGGGCGAAGTTCGCCTGGCTGCTGGTGAGCAGCGAGGCCCTGCCGAAGCCGTTGTTGCTGCTCGCGCACGCGCTGGTCGTGACCGAGACCGTGCTCCCGTTGGTGCTCACGGAGATCCCCGAAGCGGCCGCGGCCTGCCCGGCGGTCAGGGTCAGCGGTAGCGCGGCGGCGGCCGCCACGGTCAGGCAGGAGCGGAGGAGTGGCTGGGAAGTGTGCATCGGGCTGCCCTCCGGCGGCACGGTTGGCGGTACATCCCTTGCGCCGCCGAAGGTCGGGGAACGCCCGTGCTGCCTCAGCCAAAGCCAACGCGCCCCGGGCCCGGACCGCATGCGGACCGCACCCGTGCAGGTGACCCACCCCCACGTCCGGCGCACACCCGCCCGCTTCTCCTACGGCCCGGTGGTCACCGTCCGCTCCGCCGAGAACCCGCCCCAGGTGCCGTCCGGCAGCCTCGCCCGGATCCGCACCCGGTGGGTGACACCGGCCTCGGGACCCAGGTAGAAGCTGTGGGCAGCCCTCCGGCCGCCGGGCGCGGATCCGCCGTAGACGAGCGAGGTGGCCGGGCGGCCGTCGAGGTGGATCTGGTACTCCGCGACCACGCCGTCCGTGCGCGGCGGCAGCCAGGAGAGGTCCATGTGAAAGGCGCCGTCGGCGCGGTGGGTCGTCGCCCGGAAGCCGGTGGGGGCGGTGTCCCGCCCGTCGTCCGTGCCGGGGGTCCTCGAACGGACCGGCGCACTCGCGGGCGAGACGTTGTCGGCGGCGTCCCGGGCGCGCACGGTGAAGGAGTACCGGGTGCCGGGCCGCAGCCCGGTCACCACGGCCGCCCGCTGGGCCCCGCCCACGCTGTGGATCTTCGTCGCGCCCTGGTGGATGTCGTACGACACCACGCCCCGGTCGTCCGAGGAGGCGGACCAGGACAGCTGGACCGCCCGGCTCCCGACGGCCCGGGCCCGCAGCCCCGCCGGGCGCGTCGGTGCGGAGTCGTCCGCGATGCCCGCCGCCGCGGTGGTCGCCCGGACCTCCCGGCCGGCGGGGCCGAGACGTCCCTCGGTGTCGCGGGCCCGCACGGTGAAGACGTACGGAGTGGACGGCCTGAGCCTGGTGACGTCCACCATGTGCCGCGAACCGGGCACCTCCTCGACTTTCGTGGTGCCGCGATACACCTCGTAGACGTCTATTCCCGCGCTCGCGGAGACCGCGTTCCACATGACGTGCACGCTGGTCGCGCTGCCCGCGGTGGCGGTGACGCCCAGGGGCGCGCCGGGCGGTCCGCCGGTCTCGCCGTCGCCGGCGGCGCTCCAGCCGCAGGAGGCGACGAGGACGAGCGCGCCGCAGAGCGTGAGCCAACGCCGTAGGGGGACGGGCGGCGGGCTGGGTCTCACGGCGCTGCCTCCCCGGGGGCGGACGACACACGGTAAAGGTCCGGACCAATATGCCCCCGTGGTGCGAGCACATCAAGGGGGCGGTCGTTGCGAACCGGTGGGCGGGGTTACGTATGCTGAAGCTCTTCGCGGCCGAACTCTCCTGGAGGGCTGGGGAGTTCGAGCCGTGGGCGCGGACCGCTGTCGTCGCTGTCGCCGCGCCGTCGCGGGTGGCCGGGAGACCTGGATCTGATGCGGACTCAGGCTCCCGGCTCCTGTCGGGAGTTTCTGCGCGTGCACCGTCCGGCCCCCTAACGGTGGCCGCGTGATCCCGGTGGCACCAGATTGGGCTGAGTGTCCGTCAGTGCCGCCCAGGAGAGGGTCTTCCATCGTGCGTGTTCAGTCCCTGACGCTGGCCGCGGCAGGAGCCGCGTTGCTCGCCCCGACCACGCTGCCCGCCGCGGGCGCCGGGCAACTGGCCCACGGGGAACCGGTCGTGCGGCACGCGGGCACCGTGCGCGCCGCCGACCTGCTGGCCAAGGTGCGTGACTGCGCCCCCGTCTCCCGCGGCCGGTACCGCAGCGACAGCGGCAGATCCGCCACGATCCCGGTCTGCGGCACCCGGGACGCCGTGTTCTGGAAGGCCGACATGGACATCGACTGCGACGGACGGCCCGGACGCCACTGCAACCGCCGCACCGACCCGCTCTTCACCGGCGCCACGGCCTTCCAGCAGTCCGACGGCCGCTACCTGTCCGCCGAACGGCTCCCCTACGTCGTGGTACCCGCCCCGAGCCGCCGCTGGGACTACCGCGCGAGCGGCGTCCGCGGCGGCTCGGTCGTCGCCGTCGTCCACCGCGACCGGGTCCGGTACGCGGTCGTCGGCGACGTCGGCCCCCGCGACATCATCGGCGAGGCGTCCTACGCCGCCGCCGAGGCCCTCGGCATCCGCCCCGACCCGCGCGGCGGCGGCACCCCCTCCGGTGTCACCTACATCGTCTTCAAGGACACCCGGGTGACCCCCATCGAGGACCACGAGGGGGCGGTGGCGATGGGGGAGCGGCTGGCGCGCAGGTTCGTGCGCGGCGGGTAGGACCCGGGGATCGGTGTGGGTGTGGCTTGAGGGTGCGTCAGACCGCGGACCAGCCGTCGTCCACCGGCAGGACCACGCCGTTGATGTTGCTCGCGGCCTTCGAGGCGAGGAACACGATCGCGGCGGCCTGCTCCTCGGGCTGGGCCATCCGGCCGAGGTTGACGAAGTGCGGGCCGAGCGCGGCCGGGCCGTGCGCCTCCTGGTCGGCGTCCACGACGATGGCGGTCGCCGTACCGCCGGGGGCGATGGCGTTCGCGCGGATGCCCTGCTTGCGGTACATCACCGCGAGGTTCTTGGTCAGCCCCACGATCCCGTGCTTGGAGGCCGTGTACGCGGCCCCCGCCGCACTGCCGAGCAGGCCGGCCTCCGACGCGGTGTTCACGATGGCGCCCCCGCCCGCCGCCAGCATGTGCGGCAGCACGGCCCGGGTGAGCAGGAACGGCGCGGTGAGATTCACCCGCAGAACCCGCTCCCACTCCGCGTCGCCGACATCCGCGAGCGCCGACATACGGTCCATGATCCCGGCGTTGTTGACCAGGACGTCCACCCCGCCGAAGCGCTCCACGGCGGCCTTGGTCACCTCGTCGACGACCGTCTGCTCACTGAGATCCCCGGTGACGGCCACGGCGGTGCCGCCCGCCGCCTCGATCTCCTCGACGACCTTCTTGGCGCCCTCCGCGTTCAGGTCGGCCACCACGACTGAGTCGCCCTGGGCCGCGAAGGCGAGAGCGGTGGCGCGCCCGATGCCCGAGCCCGCTCCCGTGACGATGACACTGCGTCCTTCTGCCGCGCCGGCCATGAGGTGCTCCCGCCTGTCGTGCCACGGGGCTCCCTGCCCGGTGGGTGCCTCCACCCTACGACTTAATGTCTCTGAGTGACATAAAGTCGTGGGGGAGAATTCCGGGAGTGCAGGCCAGCCAGCCGGAGGAACCGATGACCGCGTCGCGCGGACGCACGGGACGACCGCCCCTCACCGAGGAGCGCAGGGCCGAGATACGGCTGGAGATCGCCCGGGCCGCCGTGGACCTGTTCGTGGCCCAGGGCGTCACGGCCACCACCGGAGAGCAGATCGGGGAGCGGGCCGGCGTCTCCGCGCGGACCGTGTGGCGGTACTTCCCGAGCAAGGAGAGCTGCGTACGACCGCTCTTCTCCGAGGGCATCGACATGATCGCCGCCCTGCTGCGGGCCTGGCTCCCGGGGCAGCCCCTGGAGAAACTCTTCGACGGGGAGTTCGTGCACGGGCGCGGTCCGGTGGGCCCGTTCGACCGGGCCACGATCGGGGACCTGGTCCGGCTGACCCGCACCGAGCCCGGCCTGCGCGCGGTCTGGCTCCAGACCTACGACGAGGCCGAGCCGGTGTTCGCCCGCGCCCTGGCCGAACGGGCCGGACTCCCCGCCGACGACCTCAGGCCGACTCTCCGGGCCGCCATGCTCAACGCGGCCCTGCGCGCGGCCGTGGAGCACCACGCGTGGCACTCCGCCGCGACCCCCGGCGACCCGGCGACGGCGGAGGCCGAACTGGCGGGAACCCTGCGCTCGGCACTCGCCGTCGCGGCGGAGGGGCTCAGGTGACGATTCGCCAGGGGGAGGTGGGGTGTGGGATGCACGTGGGTCGCCGGGGCGCCGCACGCGAGCTGACCGGGCCTCAGTGGGAGGTCGGCCGCCGGACAGACGCGGACCGGACGCCTTCGGGGCGGGAGACCGCGGGCCCGCCCCGACCGGCGCCGCCGGTCTGCCCGGTGTGAGACCTCCGGGGCGTCAGACCTTGCGGTAGGTGTACGCCTCCGCGGCCGCCGCCTCCACCGCCGCGAGGTCCGCGCCCGTGGCTGCCGTGACGACCGCGGCCACCGCGCCCTCGACGAACGGCGCGTCCACCAGCCGGGTGCCGTCGGGGAGTTCGTCCCCCTCGGCGAGCAGCGTCTTCACGGTGAGCACCGCGCTGCCGAGGTCGGTGAGGACGGCGACTCCGGCGCCCCGGTCCACGGAGGCGGCCGCGGCGGAGATCAGCTCCGCGCTGGTCCCGAGCCCGCCGTCCTCGGTACCGCCCGCCGGGGCCACGGGCACCGCCGTGCCGCCCCCCGTGAGCCCCAGCGCCAGTTCCGCCACCGACGCGGCGACCTGCGCGCTGTGCGACACCAGCACGATCCCGACCAGCTTCTCGTCACTCACCGGACGCCTCCACGGCCTCGGCGAGAGCGGCGATCAGCAGCGAGGCCGACGTGGCGCCCGGATCCTGGTGCCCGATGCTGCGCTCACCCAGATAGCTCGCCCGACCCTTGCGGGCCTGCAACGGCGTGGTGGCGACGGCACCCTCCTCGGCGGCGGCCCGCGCGGCGGCGAAACCGTCACCGAGCGCGTCCACCGCGGGCACCAGGGCGTCGATCATGGTCTTGTCGCCCGGTGCAGCGCCCCCGAGCGTGCGCACCGCGTCCACCCCGGTGCGCAGTGCCTCGGCGAGTTGCTCCGCACTGACCTCGGCCGCCTCCCCGAGCGCCTTGCCGGTGCGGCGCAGCAACGTCCCGTACAGCGGACCGGAGGCGCCGCCGACCGTCGAGATGAGCTGTCGTCCGGCGAGCGTGAGGATTGCGCCCGGGGTGTCGGGGGCCTCCTTCTCCAGCGTCGCGGTCACCGCGGTGAACCCGCGCTGCAGATTGCTGCCGTGGTCGGCGTCCCCGATCGGCGAGTCGAGGGCGGTGAGCCGCTCCGCCTCACGGGCGACGGAGGCGGCGGTCGCCGTCATCCAACGGCGGAAGAAATCGGCGTCGAGCACTGGGTCTCCTTGCGTGGTCGGTACGTCGTGATCGGCTGTCGCCACCCGGTCACATGCCCCAGCGCAGCCCCGGTGTGCGCACCGGGGCGTCCCACAGGCGCAGCAGTTCCTCGTCGATCCGGCACAGGGTGACCGAGGCGCCGGCCATGTCGAGCGAGGTGACGTAGTTGCCGACGAGCGTGCGGGCGACGGCGACACCGCGCTCGGCGAGGACCCGCTGCACCTCGGCGTTGAAGCCGTACAGCTCCAACAGCGGTGTCGCGCCCATGCCGTTGACCAGGACGAGGACGGGATTGCCCGGGGTGAAGTCGTCCAGGATCGCGCCGACCGCGAAGTCGGCGATCTCCCGCGAGGTCATCATCGCCCGCCGCTCGCGGCCCGGCTCGCCGTGGATGCCGACGCCCAACTCCAGCTCGCCGGGCGGCAGATCGAAGGTGGGGCTGCCCTTCGCGGGCGTGGTGCAGGCGCTCAGGGCGACACCGAAGCTGCGGGAGTTCTCGTTGACCAGCCGGGCGATGGCCTCCACCTGCTCCAACGGCTGCCCCTCGTCCGCCGCTGCCCCCGCGATCTTCTCCACGAACAGCGTGGCGCCGGTGCCACGCCGGCCGGCCGTGTAGAGGCTGTCGGTGACCGCGACATCGTCGTCCACCAGCACCTTGGCGATCCGGATGCCCTCGTCCTCGGCGAGTTCGGCCGCCATGTCGAAGTTGAGCACGTCACCGGTGTAGTTCTTCACGATGAACAGCACCCCGGCCCCGCTGTCCACGGCAGCCGCGGCCCGCACCATCTGATCCGGCACGGGGGAGGTGAACACCTCGCCGGGACAGGCCGCCGACAGCATCCCCGGGCCGACGAAGCCGCCGTGCAGCGGCTCGTGCCCCGACCCGCCACCCGAGACCAGCCCCACCTTCCCGGCCACCGGCGCGTCCCGCCGCACGATCACCCGGTTCTCCACATCCACCGTCAACTCGGGGTGGGCGGCGGCCATACCGCGCAGCGCGTCGGCGACGACGGTTTCCGGGACGTTGATGAGCATCTTCACGGGTACCTCCTGGTACTGATGCCGACTTCGGTGACAGATGGGCGGGGTGCGTGGATCGGTCGGACGTGAGTCGGCTCGGAGCATCACTGTCGGCAGTATCGACCTTGTGGCAGCGAAGGTCACGCCGATCGACGACGGTGAGCGGTCGCGTGCACGGCAGGTTGGATCGAGCGTGCACACAAGTGAGGCCGACCTCGACGAGATCGAGCAGCTTGCGCGACCTATCGAATCTCGATAGATTTCCATCGCGATTCGATGGAATGCCGGGTGGATGGAAGGCCGGGTGGGTCGGGTGAGGATGAGTAAGGGAAGGACGGGCATGGGAAAGCTGACCGTGCGTGCGCTGCGCGCGGTGCTCGTGCTGGTGCTCGTCGGCACCGTGTTCGTGCAGGTGTTGATGCTGTGGACATTGATCAGCGGGAGCGACCCGGAGGACGGGGCGCTCCCGCTGACCGCGCTGCGCGTGATCACGATCCTGGGCATGCTGTCGGTCCAGGTCGCCCTGGTCTGCGTATGGCGGCTGGTGGCGATGGTGCGACACGGAACCGTGTTCTCCGACGCCGCCTTCCGCTACGTGGACGGCGTGATCGGCGCGATCGTGGCGGCGGCCCTCGTGTGGTTCGCGGTCACCGTCGTCAACGCGCCGGGCCAGCGGGACGACCCGGGCGTCACCGTCATCATGGGCGGGGTCGGGGTGGCCGTCCTGGGGGTCGCGCTCATCGTGCTCGTGCTGCGGATGCTGCTCGCCCAGGCCGTCGCGCGCGACGTCGAAGCGGCGCAGATGCAGGCCGAGTTGGACGGGGTGATCTGATGCCGATCGCCGTCGACATCGACGTGATGCTGGCCAGGCGGAAGATGTCCGTGGGCGAGCTCGCCGACCGCGTGGGAATCACTCCCGCCAACCTGGCGGTCCTCAAGAACGGCCGTGCCAAGGCGGTCCGCTTCGCGACGCTCGCCGCGCTCTGCGAGGTTCTCGAATGCCAGCCGGGCGACCTGCTGCGCTGGGAGGCCGAGGACGCTCGGACGAAGGACGTGCCCATCCAGGGGCATGGAATTCTCGACGCCCCGTGACCCGAGCGGTACCCCGTGTCCCGGGAGTGGTGCGGGCGGGAGCGCCCGCGTGAGCAGCAGACCCGCCGCACGACGGCATTCACCGGTGCGACATACTCGCCCGATGAGTTCACGCACGTCCCCGGTCAGCCGGCCGATCACGATACGGCGGGCCGTCGCGCGGGATGCCAAGCGGCTCACGCGGCTGGTGCGGGGCTCAGGCGCCTACCAGGGTGAGTACGCGGCCGCGGTCGAGGGCTATCGGGTCGGTCCCGACTACATCGAGGCCCACCGCGCCTTCGTGGCCGTCGACGCCGACGAGCACGGCGGCCGGATCCTCGGGTTCTACTCCCTCGTCCTCGCTCCGCCGGAGCTCGACCTGCTCTTCGTCGCCGACGCGGTGCAGGGACGGGGTATCGGACGGCTGCTCATCGCGCACATGCAGTCCGAGGCCCGTGCCGCCGGGCTCGACCGTCTCAAGGTCGTGTCGCACGTTCCCGCCGAGGACTTCTACCACCGCGTCGGTGCGGTGCGGACCGGTACGGCCTTCGCGAACCCGCCCGCCGTGCCGTGGGACCGCCCCGAATTCGAGTTCCGCATTCCTTCGGGATGACCCGGAGTGCCGGTCGGCGGGGGCACCGGCATCGCTTCGCCCGGGAGAAGGCGAGCGCCTCTTGGGCCTGGGCGGAGGGCCTTGTCCCGCCGCGAGCCGACGGAGATCATGATCGCGTGCAGCACCGAGAGGAACTCCACGACGTACTGGCGCGCGCCGGACTCACGGTCGTCGAGGACGTGCGCCCCGGCAGCCTGTTCCCGCCGGAGGCCGCCTGGCGGATCGCGCGGGGGATCGCGGCGCCGGACGGCGTGGCCCGGGAAGCGCTCGATGCCGCCTGGTGGCGGCGTCTGCGCGATGCCGACGGCGAGTTCCTGGTGGCCGTCCTCGGACACCGGATCGGTGGCAACGACTCCTGGTGGACCAGGGTCCGGCACGCCGAAAGTGGCGTGCCGGGGTTGACCGGCGACCCCGGGTTCGTGGCGCTCTCCCTCGACGGGCAGGTGCTGCTGGCGGAGGTGCCCGGGGCCGGCGGGTCCCGGGTGACGGCCCTCGACCGGCTGTCGGAGCGGCTGGAGGAGGCCGCCGAGACGGCCGGACGCGAGACGGAGGTCGAGCGCGCCGAGGTATGGGCGGCGGTGCCCGGCCGACGCGGGTGGCCTCTGCACTGGGCGGGGGGGATCGGATCCAATCCGGCCGCGCCGGACGAACTGCTGATCCGGCTGCTGGACGTGGACGAGGGCTTCCTGCACGGATGCGACCGGCCCGCCGTCCTCGACGCCGCCGTGGCGCACCCCGATCCGCGGGTGCGGTCAACGCCCGCCGACACCTTCCGGCCCAGGCTCACGTCCGATCAGTGGGTACGTCTCGTCCGCGCCGAGCCGTCGCCCGATCGACGCGTGCTCTGGGCGGAGCGCGCCGGCGTCTGGGGCGCCGAACTCCCCGAGGACCTGTACGACCACCTCCTCGCCGGCCCGTCCCGCGCGCGAGCCGCCGAACTTCCGGGGCTGCCCGCACCGCACCTGCCCGGCCTCGCGGCCGACGCCGATCCCCTGGTGCGGGCGGCGGCCTGTGCCCGGTGGGAGGAGCTCGCTGCGCCGCTGCGGCAGCGCCTGCTGGCCGACACCGACGAGGCGGTGCGAACGGCCGCGCTGCTCGCCCACCACACCGGCGTACCCATGCCTCGCGAGGTTTTCGCCGCCCTGCCCGACCCGCGGCGGGCGCTGGAACGGTGCCGCCTCGCGCCCGGGCTCGAAGCGGAGCTGGTCCGGGACGGGGACCCGGAGGTACGGCGGGCACTGGCCGCCAACCCGAGCCTTAGCACGCACGGGGTCGCCGTGCTGGCGCGGGACCCGCAGGCCGCCATCCGTTCCGAGGTGGCCCTGCGCCCCGACCTCACCGAGGAGCAACGTGCCGCGGTCCGCCACGACTTCGACCCGGCATCGATGGCGCACACCCTGCCCTGGGTCGAGGAGCTGCACGGCGACGCCGATGCCATGCGTCGTCTCGCCGCGTCGTCCCACCCGCTGGTGCGCCGCAGTGTGGCGCGAGCCCGGCACCTCCCGCCGGACGTCGTGGCGCGCCTGGCGCGGGACGGGGACCGGGTGGTCCACCTGGTCCTCGCCGAGTCGTGCGAGGACGCGCCGGCCGACCTGCTGCTGGACGTCTGGCGCTGGTGGGACGGCAGCTTCAGCCACCCCGACCGGCCTCGCGGCCACCCCAACTTCCCCCGCGCGGGCCTGCTGCGCCACGCAGACGACCCCAGCGGGCGAATGCGCCGCCTGGCCCTGGACGATCCCGAGTCGACACCGGCCGACGTCGCACGCCTGGCCCGGGATCCCGAAGCCGAGGTGCGCCGCCGCGCGGCCGAGGACACCCGGCTGTCACCGGCCGACGCGGTACGGCTGCTGAACGACCCCGAGGCCCACGTCCGCGACACCGCGCTGCGCAGTCCACGGCTGCCGGCCCGCGTCCTGGCCGGGCTCTTGCACGACCGCGACACGGCAAGCACGGCGGTCACCAACCCGGCGATCCCGGTCGCCGTCCTGCACCGCATCCTCACCGCGGCCGCGGCGGCCCCGCGCTGAACACCGACCGCCTCGCACGGCGGCCGTGGCAGTCGCCCTGAATCCGCCCGTCGAGCGACACGCCACTGGCACCATCCCAGGATGACTACGTCGACATCCGAGTCGTGGACCCGTATCGAGGCATGGCTCGCCCGGCACACGCCTCGCACGTTCGCCGCTCTCGGCCCCCCTGCGGAGCGCTCCGCCGTCGCCCTGGCCGAAGAGGTCATCGGGCAGCCGTTCCCCGATCCTTTGACGGAGTCCTTGCTGCGGCACAACGGCATGGGCCACTACGACCTGCTGCCACCCTTCTGGTCCTTGCTCGATGTGCAGAGCATCGTCAGGTCCTGGCAGACACGCATGAAGATCTACGGAGAGGAGCCGGCGGGGGCCGAGGAAGGCGACCCGGACGGGGAGTACGGGCCGTGGTGGCACGCCCGGTGGATCCCCTTCGCCTTCGACGGGGCAGGGGACTACCTCATCATCGACCAACGCCATTACCGCCGGCGTGGACGCATCGGCGAGGCCGATCACGAAACCGGATGCTCCTTCTCGCCCCACCCCATGTGGGCGTCGCTCCCGGCTCTCCTCGACGCCACGGCCACGGCCCTGGAGACCGGCGAGGCGGTGGACGGTTACCAGCCTGTCGCGGTCGACGAGGATGAGCTGGACTGGGTCTTCTGAAGATCGCCACCGACATTGGTCGGCCCGGGAAGCCCCGCGCGCGATGATTCTGCCCGCCCCGACAGGTCTACCTCCCTGAAGGAGACATCCAACTCATCGGGAGCAGGACATGGGCCTCATCCACATCGAGATGTTCGCGACCCTCGACCTCGTCGGGCAGGCGCCCGGCGGCCCTGACGAGGACCCGGCGGGGTTCCCGTTCGGCGGCTGGCAGGCGCCTCTGCTGGACGAGGTCGCCGGGGCACAGATCGGTGCCGCGTACGAGGGCACGGACGCCCTTCTGCTCGGCCGGCGGACGTACGACATCTTCGCCGCCTACTGGCCGCACCAGAAGGGCGGCGAGGACGGCGAGATCGCCGCGCTCTTCAACAGCGTCCCGAAGTACGTGGCCTCCCGTGGCGAGCCCGACCTCTCGTGGGCCGGGTCCACGCAACTCGGCCCGGATCTCGCGGATGCGGTCCGCGAGATCCGTGACCGGCACAAGCACGTGAAGGTCGTAGGGAGTCTGAACCTGGTCCAGACCCTCCTGCGGGAGAAGCTCTTCGACCGGCTCGACCTCTGGGTGCACCCGATCGTGCTCGGTGTCGGCAAGAAGGTGTTCGAGGGCGGCGCGGTGCCCACGAACCTGACCCTCCTCGAACCGCCGGTGTCCAGCGCCAAGGGCACGGTGTACCTGCGTTACGGCCTCGCCGAGGGCACACCCGGGACAGGAGACATGGCCGCACCGGACCGCGGCCTCGGACACGACGGCTGACACCGCCCCGCACCGGCGATCGGCCGCCGTGATCCCGCGGGCATCGAGCGCCCTGGCCGGGGGATCAGTCGATCTTCTTGACGACCCGGGCGGGCACTCCCGCGACCAGGGTGCCGGCAGGAACATCACGGGTGACCACCGCACCGGCGGCGACCACCGCACCGGCACCGATGGTCACCCCCTGCGTGATCACGGCGGCCGTCCCGATCCAGACGTCGTCCTCGATGACGATCGGGGCGAAGGAGAGGTACTCGCGGCGTTCGGCCAGGGGCAGCGGGTGGCCTCCGGTGATGAGGCTGACCTTCGGGGCGATCATGACGCCGTTCCCGAGACGGATGCCTCCCTTGTCCATGAAGGTGCATCCCTGGTTGACGAAGACGTTCTCCCCGAACGTCGTGTTCAGCCCGTACTCGGTGAAGAACGGCGGATAGATCGTCACCGATTCCGGCAGCGGGCCACCGAACACAACAGAAAGTAGTTCCGCCCGACCTTCGCTGTCGCCGAACGGAAGCACATTCAGTCGAGACGTCGCATCGGTGACCTCCGTGATCCGCTCCGCATGGCGCGCGAACTCGGGCGTCCGGACATACATGACCTGCTCTGTGCGAGGAGACATGCCCTGATCCCATCACCGCGCGGAACACGCGATCAAACAACCCAGCACCACACCGGACACAACCATCGGTTGTGAAAGTAGGGTGCGAGCGTGGATGTCGAAGCCCTGCGCACGTTCGTGGCCGTCGCCGAGACCGGCCAGTTCCAGGCCGACGAGCTGGGGATCAGCCAGCAGGCGGCCTCCAAGCGGATCGCGACCCTGGAGAGGCATATCGGGGTCACGCTCCTGGTGCGGACCTCCCGAGGCTCCCGGGTGAGCCTGGACGGGCAGGTCTTCCTGCCGCACGCCAAGAAGGTCCTGGCGGCCGTCGAACAGGCCGAGCAAGCCGTGCGCCCCGGAAGCCGTCCCCTGCGCGTCGATGTCCTCAACCGGCGCATCGCCCCGGCCCAGGCCGTCTACCGGTTCTACCGCTCCCACCCCGGGGCGGACCTGGACGCGGTGACGTTGAGCCAGGAGAACGCCGCCCAAGCCGCCCGGGCGGTGCTCGAAGGGACCGTCGACGCGTCCTTCCGCGCCCTGCCGGCGGACCAGGTGCCGACCGGGATCAGCGCCGAACGGCTCCTGGACGCACCCCTGGAGCTCCTGGTCGGCCCCGGCCATCCGCTGGCCGACGCGCCTCGGGTCGGTCCCGCGGACCTGGCCGGCCACCGCATCTGGATCCCCGGGATCAGGCCGGGCACGGAATGGGCCGCGTTCTACCAGGCGCTGTCCGAGGCCTTCGGACTGAGTATCGACGCGCTCGGCCCCAACTTCGGTGACGAGGCCCTGATGGACGCGCTGGCCGACTCGGCCGCGCTGGCCACCCTCGTCGGCAGCGGGGACCGGTACCTGTGGCCCCAGAACCACGACCTCCGGCGCATCCCGTTGCACGACCCGACCCCGGTCTACCCGCACACGCTGCTGTTCCGCAGCGGAGACCAGCACCCCGTGCTGACCGCGCTGCGCGACCATCTGCGCACCACAGGCCCGCGAACTCCGCGCGAGGTGTGGACACCGGGGTGGGTGGACCGCTGACCGGACGACCGAATCAGCGGTGCTGTGACCGCGGCCCTGCGTCGAGCTGCGCCACGGCACTGAGGACGCGGCTACGGCGCGGTGGGCAGGTGTGGGGAGCGGAGCACGAGGAGGGTGATCTCGCTGGGGGCGAAGACGCGGAACGGCGGGCCCCAGAAGCCTGTGCCGCGGCTGGTGTAGAGGAGGGTGCGGGGGCCGTGGTGGGTGAGGCCGGCGAGGGCGGGCTGGTCGAGGCGGACCAGGTGGTGGAAGGGCCAGATCTGGCCGCCGTGGGTGTGGCCGGAGAGCTGGAGGTCGATGCCGGCGGCCGCCGCCCGGTCGACGAACTTGGGCTGGTGCGCCAGGAGCAGGACGGGCAGGTCGGGGTCGGCGCCGCTCAGGGCTCCGGCGAGGTGGGCACGGTGGCCCGCCAGGCCGGAGGACTCGGCGGTGACGTCGTCCACGCCGGCCACCACGAGGGTGTCGCCGCCGCGTTCGAGCAGCAGATGGCGGTTGCGCAGCGGCTCCCAGCCCAGCTCGTCCATCAGGTCGACCCAGCCCTGGGCCTCGCTGTAGTACTCGTGGTTGCCGGTGACGTAGACCCGGGCCCGGGTGGCCCGCACGGTTCCGAGCGGGGCGGCCTGGGCGCGGCGGCGTTCGGCGGTGCCGTCCGCGATGTCACCGGTGTGGCAGACCACGTCGGCTTCCAGGGTGTTCACCGTCTCGCACACACGTGCCGACCAGCGGGCGCGATCGAGGGGACCGTAGTGGGTGTCGGTGATGAGGACGACGCGGAGACCGTCCAACCCGGCGCCCAGTCGGGGGAGTTGCACGTCGAGTCGGCGCACGCGTGGCACGCGGCGGGCTTCGGCGTATCCCCAGGCGAGGAGTACGGCGGCGGTGCCGAGGACGGCCCAGGCGACGATCCGGGCCCGGTCCTGGCTTCCCCCAACACCGGCCACGGTCAGGGCGAGCCGCAGCAGGACGCCGAGCAGAACGGACCAGGTGAACAGAACCCAACTGGCGCCCAGCAGGGTGTCTCCGACGATCGCCGCCCGGTCCTGCTGGCGTCGGCCGTGGCCGCGCGCCATCGCGAGCGGCATACATATGAGGCCGAGGGCGAACAGGGCGGTACCGGCGAGCGTGACCGGCAGCGGCCAGCGCTGGCCGGCGTACAGGAGCATCCAGCAGGGCACGGCCCACAGCAGGACGGGGGCGATCAGGGGGAGATAGCGCATCAGGCGGTGCAGTCGGCTCTGCCGCGGCGCTCGCGCCTCATCCTCGGTGGGCCGGGTGTCGCTGGTGTCGGTCACGCTTCCCCTCACAAACCAGGCTGCCGTCCCGCGCACTGTATCCGGTCGCCCTCGGACCGACCGGACCGGCGTTCCTGGGCGGCCCTTTGGAGCGAAGGGGGGGAAGGTTCTCTACCGGATCGGAGCCCCAGTTGCGGCGACGAGCCCCCCCGGCTTCGCGCGTCCGGGACCGGTCCCGGACGCCGTACGCCATCATGCGTTCGCCAAGGACAACCGGTGGTTCTGACCACGGAGCGGAGCCCATGCGACAGAAGCTTTCCGTACGACGCCCAGGCGTCCTCGTCGCGCCCTTCGTCACCTGTCTGGCACTGCTGCTGGCGGGGTGCGGGAGCGACGGTACGGACGACAAGTCCGCCTCCGGCCGACCGAGCGAGGCCCGGACGTCGGCGAGCACGGCCGCGCTGTCACCGGGTCCGGACACCACGCCCGACGCGAACGACGAAGTCGACGAGGCGTTTCGCGCGGCCCGCAGCGTCGCCCTGCAAAGCAATCTGCGCTACATCGATCCGGCACTCGGCACACCCGAGGGCCTGGCCACGGCCGATGCCAAGGCCGACGCGCAATGCGCCGACCTCCGGCGGAACATCGCCGACCCGGACCGGGTCGCCGCGCGGCGGTTCAGCACCGGGACCCACGAGGTGACCGTGGCCGACGGCAAGCGGATCAACACGCTGTTGCGCAACACCTACTGCGCTGGCTGACCCTGCCCGTGGCCGAGCGGGTCGCAGCCGCTCCCTCGGCCTGCCCGGGAGGGCCGGGGGTGCTTGCCGCCTACTGGGGTGGGTTGCCGTGCTTGCGGGACGGCAGGTCGGCGTGCTTGGTGCGGAGCATCGCCAGGGTGCGGACGAGGACGGGGCGGGTGTCGGCCGGGTCGATGACCTCGTCGACGAGGCCGCGTTCGGCCGCGTAGTACGGGTGCATCAGCTCGGACCTGTACTCCTTGATGAGGCGGGCGCGCATCACCTCGGGGTCGTCGGCCTCGGCGATGCGCTTGCGGAAGATGATGTCGGCCGCGCCCTCGGCGCCCATGACGGCGATCTCGTTCGTGGGCCAGGCGTAGGTGACGTCGGCGCCGATGGACTGGGAGTCCATGACGATGTAGGCACCGCCGTAGGCCTTGCGCAGCACGACGGAGACCCGGGGGACGGTGGCGTTGCAGTAGGCGTACAGCAGCTTGGCCCCGTGCCGGATGATGCCGCCGTGTTCCTGGTCGACGCCGGGCAGGAAGCCGGGGACGTCGAGCAGGGTGACGAGGGGGATGTTGAAGGCGTCGCACAGCTGGACGAAACGGGCCGCTTTCTCGCTGGCCTCGATGTCCAGGGCGCCGGCCAGCCGTTGGGGCTGGTTGGCGACGATGCCCACGACGTGGCCGTCCAGGCGGGCCAGCGTGCAGATGATGTTGGTGGCCCAGTGCTCGTGGATCTCCAAGTGGTCGCCGTCGTCCACGAGTTCCTCGATGACCCGGCGCATGTCGTAGGGCCGGTTGCCGTCCGCCGGCACCAGGTCCAGCAGGAGGTCCGAGCGGCGTTCGGCGGGGTCGGTGGTGGGTAACGCCTCGGGGATCTCGCGGTTGTTGGCCGGCAGCAGGGTGAGCAGGTAGCGCACGTCCTCCAGGCAGGCGGCCTCGTCGTCGTAGGCGAAGTGGCAGACGCCGGACGTGGTCGCGTGCACATCCGCGCCGCCGAGCCCGTTGTGGGACACCTCCGCCCCGGTGACGGCCCGGACCACGTCGGGGCCGGTGATGAACATCTGCGCGGTCTCCCGCACCATGAAGACGAAGTCGGTGAGTGCCGGGGAGTAGGCGGCGCCGCCCGCGCAGGGGCCGAGGATCACCGAGATCTGCGGAATGACTCCGGAGGCCAGGGTGTGGCGCCGGAAGATGCCGCCGTACCCGGCGAGCGCCGTGACGCCCTCCTGGATGCGGGCCCCCGCGCCGTCGTTGAGGCCGACCAGGGGCGCACCCGCCGAGATGGCCATGTCCATGATTTTGTGGATCTTCGCGGCGTGGGCTTCGCCCAGCGCGCCGCCGAAGATCCGGAAGTCGTGGGCGTAGACGAACACGGTCCGCCCGTACACCGTCCCCCACCCGGTGATCACGCCGTCCGTGTGGGGCCTCTTGTCCTCCAGCCCGAACCCCGTGGCCCGGTGCCGGCGCAGGGGCTCCGTCTCGCAGAAGGATCCGTCGTCCAGCAGGAGTTCGATCCGCTCCCGCGCCGTCAGCTTTCCCCGGGCGTGCTGCGTCCGGGTCGCCCGCTCGTCCGGGCCCCGCAACGCCCTTTCGCGCAGCGTCCGTAGCTCCGCGACCCGTCCCCGCGCATCCGTCGCGGCGGCGGTCGGTTCCTGGATCTCCGTCATCTTGGCCCCCCTTCTGCCGTCCGAGGGTAACTCAACCATCAAGGTGTGCACATCTCTTGACCGTGCATATATTGCGTGCCACCATGGCGTGGCAACGATCTCCGGTGGGAACGGCCGGTGGGACCGAGCAGTGAAAGGACGCAGATGTCGAACCACAGTCACGTGGACCGGGTGCTCGACTGCCCGATGGACGAGACTCCGGGAGCCCGGGACCTGCTCGAAGCGGCGATGCAGTGGCACTTCAGCCCGGAGACCGGATCCCCGTTCTGGCTCGAGCGGGCCAAGAAGCTCGACTTCGACCCGCGCGCGGACGTGCACACCTTCGACGACCTGAAGCTGTTTCCCAATGTCGTCAACGAACTGCGCGAGGTCCGCGCGGAGGAGCTGATCCCCCGCGGCTACGGCTCCTTCGACGACCTCTACGGCGTCTACGAGAGCGGCGGTACCACGGGGGCGCCCAAGCGCGTCGTGTGCATGAACGACTGGATGGAGCGCTGGCTGACGTTCAGTCAGCGCAAGCTGGACGAACGGGACTGTCCGCGGAACGTCAACTGGCTCGCCCTGATGCCGGACGGCCCGCACATCTTCGGAGCCGCGCTGCGCGAGGGCGCACGCCGCAACGGCGGCATCCTCTTCACCATCGACATGGACCCCCGGTGGGTGAAGAAGTGCATCGGCGAGGGACGCGCGGAGGACGCCGGACGCTATGCCGAGCACCTCGTCAACCAGGCCCGCCACCTGCTGGAGACGCAGGACGTCGGGGTGATGATCACGACTCCGCCGCTGCTGGAGCGCCTGGCCCAGGACGAGCGGCTGGTCGAACTGATCAACAGGAAGGTCTCGCTCATCCAGTGGGGCGGGGCGCACATGGACGCCGACACCCGGCACCTGTTCCGCACCGAGGTCTTCCCCGGTATCCAACTGCAGGGCGCCTACGGCAGCACGATGATCCTGGGCGGTTCCCTGGAGCGCGTCGACACCACCGGTGAGGACGCCTGCGTCTTCGATCCCCTCTCGCCCTACATCTCCTTCTCGGTCATCGATCCCGCGACCGGGGAGAACGTCCCGTACGGCGAGCGCGGCCAGGTCGTGATGAACCACATCAGCAAGGGGATGCTGCTGCCGAACAACCTCGAACGCGACACCGCCGTGCGGATGCGCCCGCCGGAGGGGCAGTTGGGGGACTCCGTCGCCCAGGTGGCCCCGGTCGCCAGCTTCGACGACGAGGTCGTCATCGAAGGGGTCTACTGATGGAAGGGATGGAGGGGGCGCAGGAGATACAGGGACTGGTGCAACTCGACGCCCTCGGGCCGCGCGGCGCCTTCCGCGCCCGCAACCGCCTGACCGTGCCCGACGTCGGAGGCACACCCGTCGCGGAACTCAGTCTGGTGCCGTCCCTGTACGTCCAGCGCAGCATGGCCGCGCTGCACAGGGCCGGCACCCTGCCCGCCGACGAGCGGGCCGCCGCCCTGGACCGGGCCGGAAGGATCTTCGCGACCGAGACCGTCGGGGGACTGACCCCGCAGGAGTACCGGGCCCTCGTCAGCCGCTGTTCCGGACTGCCCGTCGCGGTGGTCACCGCGGCGGCCGAGATCGTGGCGGACGCCGCCGCCCAGGCCCGGGACACCACGTCCCAGGCACGCCCGCGAGGCGCCGTCGACCACTGGAACGACCCGTCGACGCGCCAGGGCCGGGCGGTGTGGACCCGGCGCGGCGACGTCTTCGCCGTGCACGCCGCCGGCAACCACCCCGGCGTGCACGCCCTGTGGCTGGAGGCCCTGGTCCTGGGCTACCGCGTGGCCGTACGCCCGTCCCGACGCGAGCCGTTCACCCCGCACCGCCTGATCAGCGCCCTGCGCGAGGCGGGCTTCCCCGACGACCACGTCGTCCTGCTGCCCACCGACCACGCGGTGGCCGACGGCGTCATCAAGGGCGCGGACCTGGCGATGGTCTACGGCGGCGACGAGGTCATGAAGAAGTACGGCGGTCACCCGACCGTGCTCCCGCAGGGGCCGGGCCGGTCGAAGATCCTGATCACCGGCGACGACTGGCGCTCGCATCTGGACGTCATCGTCGACTCGATCGGCGACGAGGGCGGGACGGCGTGCGTCAACGCCACCGCGGTCTTCGTCGAGGGCGACCCCGCCCCGGTGGCGGAGGCCATCGCCGACCGGCTGGCGGCCATCCCCAGCCTGCCGCCGCAGGACCCGAAGGCCGTCCTGCCCGTACAGCCCGTGAAGGAGGCGCGCGCCGTCGAGCGGTATCTGCTGCGCAGCGCCGAGGGCACCACCGCCCGGCTCGGCGGGGACGGCATCGTGGACGAACTCGGCGACGGCAGCGCCGTACTGCGGCCCGCCGTGTTCCAACTGCCCCGCGGTGACGCCCGGCAGGCCGGCATCGAACTGGGCTTCCCCTGCGTCTGGGTGGCCCCCTGGTCGAGGGCCGACGGGATCGAGCCGCTGAAGAACAGCCTCGTCCTCACCGCGATCACCGAGGACGAACAGCTGATCGGGCACCTGGTCGACGAACCCACCATCAGCAACGTCCACGTGGGCGACCACCCGACGTACTGGATGCGTCCGGGAACCCCGCACGACGGCTATCTCGCGGAGTTCCTCATGCGGACCAAGACCGTGATCCGCGACTGAAGCGCTCGGTCCATCGGCCGAACGCACCACGCCAGACACCGAATTGGGGGCGGTCATGGCACTCAACCACGACTTCGTCGGGCGCACCCACAAGCCCACGGAAATCTACGAGGTGAGCCGCGAGAAGATCCGCGACTACGCCCTGGCGACGGGCGACACCCACCCGGCCTACCTGGATCCCGAGGCGGCCAAGGAACTCGGCCATCCGGACGTGATCGCACCGCCGTCCTTCGCCGTCATGCTCTTCTTCCGCTTCGGCGGCTGGCCGCTGTACGACCCGGAGTTCGGCAAGAAGAAGGAACCCGTCTGCGTGCACCGCGCACAGCGCACCACCCACCGGCGCCCCATCCAGCCGGGCGACCGGCTCGTGCAGACCACCACGGTCGACGACATGCGGGTGCTGGGCGAACACGAGCAGTGGACCATGACCCACACGATCGACACGGTCGACGGCGAGCACGTGTGCACCGTCGTCAACACGATCCTTTCGCGCGGCACCGCCGCGCCCGGGGAGGGATGACGACGATGGCCGCGCGAGTGCGCTACGACGAGGTCGGCGTCGGCACCGAGATACCGAGCCGCGAGTTCACGGTCAAACGGGTGGATCTGCTGCGCTTCTGCGGCGCCTGCTCGGACTACACGATGACGCACTGGAACGAGCGCGTCGCCAAGGCCGTCGGCCTGCCCGACGTCATCGCCCACGGCACCTTCACCATCGCCGAGGCGGTGCGTGTCGTCACCGACTGGGCCGGCGACCCCGGGGCGCTGGTGGAGTACTCGGTACGCCGCTTCTCCCACCCCGTCGTCGTCCCCGACGACGACGAGGGAGCGCGCCTCGACGTCAGCGGCCGGATCGAGAAGAAGCTGGACGACAACCAGGTCGTGGTCCGCCTGTCCGCCTCGTCCGGCGGGCGCGAGGTGATGTCGGGAGCACGGGCGGTCGTCCGGCTGGCCTGACGCCGGACCCACGGACCAAGAGTCAGTCACGAAGAACCAGTCACCAAGAGGAAGAAGGAAGCGGCCATGACGAGTCCGAGCATCGACACCGACCTCGAGAGCAAGGTCAAGGACATCGTGACCGACATCCTCGAGATAGAACCCGAGGACATGACCCTCACGAGCCGTTTCAAGGAGGACCACGACGCGGACTCGCTGCTCGCGATAGAGATCCTCGCGTCGCTGGAGAAGACCTTCAAGATCACCATCGCTCAGGAGCAACTCGTGCACATGGTGAACCTGCAAGGCGTGTGCGAGGTGGTGGCGGAAGCCGCCGCCCGGCGGCAGTAGGCCGCGATGACGCTGTCTGACATGTCATCACCGCGACGCGTCGTCATCACCGGCCTCGGCGCGGTGACCAGCATCGGAACCGGTGTCGCGGAGTTCCTCGGGGGACTGCGCGCGGGCCGCAGCGGCGCCAAGCCGGTCACGTCCTTCGACGTCACCGGCTTCGAACACGCCCAGGGCTGCGAGATCGACGACTTCGACGCCGCCGCGTACGTGCACAACCTCCCGCTGCGCGAGTACGGCCGGGCCAGCCACTTCGCCGCCGCCGCCGCGCGGATGGCGGTCGAGGACGCCGGGCTTCCGGCCGAGGACCTGAGGCAGGCCCGCTCCCTGGTCACGGTCGGCACCACGGACGGCGAGTCGCGCGACCTCGACCGGCTCGTCCAGCAGGAAGTGGCCCATGGCCCCGAACGGATGGACCCGGTGGTGGCCCGGCGGGTCCCGGCCGGCCGGCTGTCCGTGGCCGCCGCCCGCGAACTCGGGCTGGTCAACGTCGAGGCGGTGACCCTGCCGACCGCGTGCGCGGCGGGCAACTACGCCATCGGCTACGGGTACGACGCGGTCCGTACCGGCGAGGTGGAGTTCGCGCTGTGCGGGGGCGCGGACGCCGTGTGCCTGAAGACCTTCGCCGGGTTCTACCGGCTGGGCACCATCGCACCCGAGCGGTGCCAGCCGTTCGACCGCCACCGCAAGGGCATCCTCACCGGCGAAGGGGCCGGGATACTCCTGCTGGAGAGCCTGGAGTCCGCCCTGGCGCGGGGCGCGACCATCCACGCGGAAGTGCTCGGCTACGGCCTCAACTGCGACGCCGACCACCCCGTGGCGCCGAACGAGGACAGCTTTGCCCGGTGCGTGCGGCTGGCCCACGACAACGCCGGCATCGCCGCGGACGACGTCGACCTCATCTCCGCGCACGGCACCGGCACCAAGGCCAACGACGTCAGCGAGGCACGGGCCATCCGGCAGGTCTTCGGCGACAAGACCCCGCGCACCGTCTCGATCAAGTCGATGATCGGCCACACGATGGGTGCGGCGAGCGCCATCGCCGCGATCGCCTGCACACTCGCCATCCGGGAGGGATTCATCCCGCCGACGATCAATCACGTCGAGACCGATCCCGAGTGCGACATCGACTGCGTACCGAACGAGGCCGTCGAGGCCGATCTGCGGGTCGTACAGAACAACGCGCTGGCCTTCGGAGGCAACAACGCCGTGCTGATGCTGGGCCGGTACGACACGGGCGGCCCGACGGGACCCGCGGGAGGACAGCGATGACCGGGATGACGCGGACGAGCGGAGACCGCACATCGGGGGCGGCCCCGGTCACGGGCCCCTTCATCTCCACCTGGTCGGCGGTCTCCGCCTTCGGAGTCGGCCGGGAGAGCTTCAGCGCGGGCCTACGGGACCGGAAGCCGGTCGTCACCGCGCTGGACCCCGATCAGTGGTCGGCTCCGGCAACGGAGGCCTGCCTCGTGCCGGGCGGCGATCCCCGCGAACTGCTGGGCCGCAAAGGCACCCGCTCCATGGACCGGGCGACCGGACTGGCCGTCGCCGCGGTCGGCCAACTCCTCGACGACGGTACGGGCACCCGCATCCCCGGAGTCGACGAGAGCACCGCACTGGTGCTCGGCACCTCCAACGGCAGCGTGCGCAGCATCATGAGCTTCACCCGCGACGCGCTGACCGAGGACAAGCCCTACCACGTCGACCCGGCACGCTTCCCCAACACCGTGATGAACTGCGCCGCCGGACAGTCGGCGATCCGGCACGGGCTGCGCGGCCCCAACGTGACGATCGCCGGCGGCCGGGCGTCCGCGCTGCTCGCCCTCAACCACGCCCAGCGGCTGCAGCGTTCCGGCCACGCCCGCAGCGTGGTCTGCGGCGCGGTGGAGGAGTTCTCCGCCGAGCGGGCCTGGCTGGACTGGCACGCACACACCGAACAGGGACGGGCGCCGCTGACCGGCGAGGGCAGCGCGGTGCTGCTGCTGGAGGCCGACGCTCCTCGGGGCGGCGCCGCGCTCGCCGAACTGGCTGCCGTCGAAATCGGCCTGCCGCACACCGAGTCGGAGGTCACCCCCGTACTCGCCGACTGCGTACGCCGGGCCCTCGCGCGGGCGGGACTCGACGCCGACCGTGTCTGGGCGGTGGCACCCGCGGACCTGCCGGGCACCCTCGGCACCGCCGAACGCCATGCCCTGGACGAGGCGCTGGGCGGCCGCACTCCACGCGGCCCGCTGTGCACCGAACTGCTCGGCGACACCGGCGCCGTCTCCGCCGCGTTCCAGATCACGGCCCTGCTCAGCGCCGCGGAGAGCGACCCGGAGTCGGCGGGGCGGGCGGGAGTCGTGACGACCGTGGACCGCGAAGGCGTGGTGGGCTGCGCGCTGCTGCGCTTCCCCGGGCCGGAGCAGGGACGACGCTGACGCGTCGATCGCAGCTGAATCAGTACGGAAAGGGGTACGCAATGGACAGCGGCCGAAGGCCTGTGGCCCTCGTGACCGGGGGCTCCAGGGGCATCGGGCGAGCCGTCGTACGAAAGCTCGCCGAGGACGGCCACGACGTGAGCTTCTGCTACCGGTCGCGCTCCGAGGAGGCGCGGGAGGTCGAGCGGGAGGCCAAGGAACTCGGGGCCCAGGTGCTGACCCGGGAGGCCGATGTGACGGACGCGGATGCCGTGCGCGGGCTCGTCCAGGCCACGGAGGAGCAACTCGGGCCCATCGACGTGGTGGTGACCTCGGCCGGCATCACCCGGGACAAGCCGCTGGTGACCATGACCGACGAGGACTGGCACAGCGTCCTGCGGGTCAACCTCGACGGTATGTACAACGTGTGCCACGCCGTCATCCTGCCGATGATGAAGCGCAAGCGCGGAGTCGTCCTCAACCTCTCGTCCGTGTCGGGGGTCTACGGCAATGCCCGGCAGACCAACTACTCCGCCTCCAAGGCCGGGATCATCGGCTTCACCCGCGCGCTCGCCAAGGAAGCGGGCGCCTATGGTGTCCGCGCGAACGTGATCGCCCCCGGCTTCATCGAGACCGACATGACCGCCGGGCTCGGGGAGCGCCGGCAGCGGGACGCGGTCGACCGCATTCCGCTGGGCCGGTTCGGCGGCGCCGAGGAGGTGGCGGATCTCGTCGCCTTCCTCGCCTCGCCGCGGGCCTCCTACATCACCGGCGCCGTCGTCCAGGTCGACGGCGGCATCACCATCTGAGCAGCCCGAGGAGAGCACACCATGGCGCGACCCCGCCGTCCCCGGATCTACTTCTCCTTCCGCAGCCCCTACTCCTGGCTCGCGCTGCACGATCTGTTCCACGAGCACCCGGACGTGGTCCGGGCGGCGGAGTGGCGGCCCTTCTGGGAACCGGACGAACACAGCGAGCAGGCGCTGAAGGAGGCGGACGGCCGGTTCATCTACGTGCCGATGTCCCGCGAGAAGCACCTCTACATGCTGGGCGACGTACGGCGGCTCGCTGCGCGGCGCGGGCTGACGGTCACCTGGCCGGACGATCGTGACGCCTGGTGGGAGGTCTCCCATCTCGCCTACCTGGTGGCCGCGGACGAGGGCCGGGGGATGGAGTTCATCGACCGCGTCCAGCGTGCGCGCTGGCAGGAGGGCCTGGACATCTCGGACCGGGAGACGGTCGCGAAGCTGGCGGCCGAGGCCGGGGTCTCCGAGGCCGCCGCACACGCCCCGGACGACGAGCACATTCGCGCGCGGGGCGTGCGGGCGCTGCTGGACATCGACCAGGACGGCGTCTTCGGCGTGCCGTTCTTCCTGAACGGGCGCCAGAAGTTCTGGGGCGTCGACCGGCTCGCCGACTTCGTCGCCTCTCTCGACGCCGGCGATGCCCCTTCGGGGCGCGCGGTGTCACCCGACCCGGCGGCCGTCACGGCTGCCCGGTCCAGCGACTACGGACACGCGGGCGGCTGCGGCTGATGGCCGGCGCCCGGGCCGGGGCACGACTGCGCTGGGTGGGCCCCGAACGCGGCTTCGGACCGGGGGAGGAGCCCACGGAGAAGTCCACGGAGCAGTCCACGTGGCGATCCACAGAGGAGCCCACCACGCTGCTGGCCATGGACTCGTGGCTGGTGGACGACGGCAGGGTCAAGGCCCTGGAGGCCCACGTCGAGCGCTTCGCCTCCGCCTGCGCCGCGCTCCGCGCGATTCCGGCGCGGCGGACCACCGCGTTCCTCGGCGCGGCTGTCGAGCGTCTCCCGCGGCAGGGGCGCTGGTTCCCCCGGGTGGAACTCGTCCTGGCCGACGGAGCGTTGTGCTTTCAGCTGTGGATCAGGCCCGCCCCGCCGCGCGGTGAGCGCGTGCGTCTGTGGACGCCGCCGCACCCGGACCGGCGGATCAGGCCCTCGGTCAAGGGAGCCGACCTCGCTCACCTCACCCTGCTGCGGCAGCAGGCCCTCGACGCGGGCGCCGACGAAGCGCTGATCCTGGCGCCGGACGGCCGGATCCGGGAGGGCTCCACCACCAGCCTGCTGTGGTGGCGGGGAGACACCCTGTGCGCGGTCCCCGAGGGCCCGGACGTCCTGGCGAGCGTGACCCGCGCCCTGCTGCTCCGGGCCGCCTCCGACGCGGGAGTCGACGTGGCCCTGGAGCGGCCGACCCCGTACGAACTGGACGGTCTGGAGGTCTGGGCGGTCAACGCGCTGCACGGTATCCGTCCGGTGACGGCCTGGACCGGTCTGCCGGACGTCGTCGAAGCGGGTGCGTCCCGGCGGGTGGAGGAGTGGAGCCGCGTGCTGGACGAGGCCGCCGCACCGGTGGCCGCCGTCGCGGGCCGCGGTATGACGACCTGACGGGACGGACTCGCTTCGGGCCGGCGTCGGGTGTGCGGAGCGAGTCAGCCGGATGTGCGCAGCGGTGTCAGGGGATCACCAACGCGGGACACACCCGTACCACCGCGATGCCCCGGTCGGGCTTGCCCAGCCGGAAGCGGACCTTGCCGTGGAGCACCGTCCCGGAGACCGCCCGGCCACCGACCAGGTCCTCACCGGGGAAGAGCGTGAACGTCCATCCGCCGCCCTCCTCGCAGTCCGGCAGCTCCCGGCCGGACTGCAGCACGCGGGCACCCCAGAACTGACGCACCATGAGGTCCCGGGTGTCGACGTCGTCGACCTCGAACGTCTTCCCGTCGTACTCGTCACGGATGTCCTGGTAGCTGCCGAAGTGCAGCCCGGCCGGGCCGGTGATCGTGGCCACCGGTGTCCAGTCGGTGCCGGGCCCCACCGGCAGCGCACCGGCCGGCAGGGACTTGTCCACGACGTCCGGGGTGGGCTTGCCGAGTTGGTCCGCGCGGATGGCGGGATCGACGGCGCCGCGCGTGTCGAGCTTGTCCGGGTCCGGCACCAGCAGCACACCGAAGGTGGCCTCATCGGCGAAGCGTGCCTCCTGGAACTGCTCGCGCAGCGCCTCGGTGGCCCGCCGGGCCCGCTCCCAACGCGCGGCGGGAACCGCCTTCTTGAGATAGTCGGCCGTCGGGACGGGAAGTCCGGCTCTGAGCAGGCCCTCGCGGACGGACTCGCAGGTATTCCAGCCCGACGCGGCCAACAACTCGATCTGCTCGTCCGCGAACACCGCCACCTCCGACACGGTCGTCTCTGTGTCCTGCGTGCCGGGGCACCGGGCCCCGGCACGTCAGGCTATCGGCTGTCGTCGGCGAAGCCCGGGGACGGAACCTGGGGAGTGTCGCGGACGGGCGCGGGCAGCGCCCGCAGGGGGGCCTCGGCCTTCAGGAGCATCTCGTCGTATTCGGCCTGGGGGTCCGAGTCGAGCACGATGGCGCCGCCCGCACCGACCGTGAGCCCGTCCCGCCACCGCACGGCGGTGCGGATGACGATGTTGAGGTCGGCGGTCCCGGAGAAGCCGAGGTAGCCGAGGGTTCCCGAGTAGATGCCCCGGGCCTGTTCCTCCAGCCTGTCGATGATCTCCAGGGTGCGCAGCTTCGGTGCCCCGGTCATCGAGCCGCCGGGGAAGCAGGCCCGGACGCAGTCGATGACGGTGGTGTCCTTGCGCAGTGTTCCCCGGACGGTGGAGACCAACTGGTGCACCGTCGCGTACGACTCGGTCGCCATGAACCGCGGAACGCTGACGCTGCCGATCTCGCAGACCTGACCGAGATCGTTGCGCAGCAGGTCGACGATCATCAGGTTCTCGGCGCGGGTCTTGGCGTCGTTCAGCAGCGAGTCGCGCAGTTCCCCGTCGAGCTGCGGGTCGGAGCTGCGCCGCGTGGTGCCCTTGATGGGCTTGCTCTCCACGGTGCGGTCCTTGTCGATACGGAGGAACCGCTCGGGGGAGGAGCTGAAGACGGTGAGTTCACCCAGGCGGAGCAGGGCGGAGTAGGGGGCCGCGTTCAGGCGCCGGAGCCTGCGGTAGTAGGCGAGATCGTCGGGGGGTGCGGGCAGCCTCAGGCTGTTGGTGAGGCATATCTCGTAGCTCTCGCCCGCCTGGAGCTGACGCCGGCACTCCGCGATGTCGGCCTGGTACCGGTCGCGCGGGCGTACCAGGCGGCGTGCGGCGTCCACGCTCGTCGCCCTCGCCGGCGCCTCCGTGTCCGGCGCCATGTCGGGCAACGCCTCCAGCCGCGCGGTGGTGCGGTCCACCCACTCCTGCGCGGAGCCGGACTGCCCGGGCTCGGCCACCGCCACCACGTACGTCCGTCCCTCCAGATGGTCGACGGCGAGGAAGCGGTTGACCCGCAGCCATACGGCATCGGGGGTGGGCGCCCGGTGGGTCGCGGTGGAGCCGGTCTCGGCCTTCAACTCGTAGCCGAAGTACCCGACGTAGCCGCCGGTGAAGTCGAACGGCAGCT
Source organism: Streptomyces lincolnensis (assembly GCF_021173675.1). Taxonomy (GTDB): domain Bacteria; phylum Actinomycetota; class Actinomycetes; order Streptomycetales; family Streptomycetaceae; genus Streptomyces; species Streptomyces lincolnensis_B. The sequence continues at coordinate 532,576 of NZ_JAIHON010000007.1, forward strand.
CCTCGGCCCCGCTCACCCGTGTCTCCAGCCGGTCGCGAAGCACCTCGAAGATGCCTCCCGTCTCGAGATAGGGGATGCCGCCCGAGGGTTCGACGATCACCGCGTTGTCCCCCACCCGATAGGTGAGGACCTCGCCGCCGGGTCCCTCGGCGTCGCCCAGGAAGGAGAACCGCGACAGGCCTTCCTCGACCAGCGCGCTGTCCAGCCAGAACGCCCGGTCGCTCGCACCGTGCAGCGTGTGGAAGGCGGCCTCGGTGTCCGTCGGCCGGTCGATACGGCGTACGTGCGCCCGCAGTTCGACGACGTGCGGCCCGGGCCGGGACGCCGGGCCGGGTACGGAACCCTGGCCGGGCACGGAAGCCTGTCCGGCGGGCCGGGCGCCGGCCTGCCCCGTCTGCGGCCGGGACGCGGCGACGGACGGGCGGTGCGCCGAACCGAGGGCCAGCGCACGGAAGTTGGCGGCCAGCTCGGCACCGTACTCCGTGCAGATCGACTCCGGGTGGAACTGCACTCCCCAGCGCGGCAGTTCGCGATGGCGGAGCCCCATGATCACGCCGTCCTCCGCCCAGGCGATCGCCTCCAGCTCCTCGGGCAGCGGCTCGGCGACGCACAGCGAGTGGTACCGCACAGCGGTGAACCGGTCCGGAATCCCGGCGAACAGGCCCTCGCCGGTGTGGTCGACGGTCGTGAGGTGGCCGTGCCGCGGCTGCGGCGCGCTGCGCACCTGCGCCCCGGCCAGCAGGCCGATGCCCTGATGGCCGAGGCACACCCCGAGGACGGGCAGCGCCGGGCGGCGCAGCAGGGCGTCACGGGAGTGGCCGAAGTCCCGGTGCCGGTCGGGCCGGCCGGGCCCCGGCGAGATGACCACGCCGTCGAAGTCGTCCAGGTCGATCCGGTCCCAGTCCGGGTCGTCGTTGCGCACCACGGTCGGCTCACTGCCGTACACCTCGGCGAGCAGCTGATGGAGGTTGTAGGTGTAGGAGTCGTAGTTGTCGATCAGCAGTGTGCGCATGGGCCCCTCGGAGGGTAGGAACGGTCACCTGTGGGTGTGCGGGCACCGGGTGCGGTCAGCCGGTCCTGACCGTGGACCAGTCGAAGGGAAGCCGGTCGAGCACCTCCATGTCCGCGCAGAGCCGGTGCAGGGCACCGAAGTCCTGGAGCAGGCGGCGGCGGGCCGCGTCGTGCTCGACGTCCAGCACCATCTGCCGTCCACCGGGCACGCCGACCAGCTCGACGATCCGGTGCCAGGTCGTGAAGTCGTTGGCCGCGAAGGCCTCCATGCCGTCGGCGAGGGCTTCGAGAAAGAGCCCGCGCTGTTCATCGCCGAAGCGGCTGTAGGCGGACTTGGCGATCTCGTCCGCGATGGAGGAGTGGCAGTACTCGTCGCGGTTGTGCAGTTCGGCGGTCGCCCGGTTGATCGGCTGGATGTCGTCGCTGTCGGCGATGAGGTCGAGATACGCGTTGATCGATATCTCGGCGACCGTCGTGTAGGCCAGGGTGTCGATCTCGCGGTGCCCGGCCTGCGAGGCCTTCTCCATCCGCTGCCGGTAGCGGCGCGCCTTGTGGCCGAGCGGCAGCGCGGATTCGGGCATCCGCCAGCCGCGCCTGCGCCGGGTCACCGCGCTCGCGTTGAGGTGCATCAGCGTGTGGTACTGCTCGTCCACCATGGCCTGGGTCACCGCGATCGCCATGGGCTCGCCGAGACCCGTGTCGAACGCGTCGGTGGCGATCAGGGTGAACCCCGGGTTCACCACTTGCTGCTCGATGTCCATCACGTTCTTGTTGAACGCGACCCAGCCCCAGGCACGCAGCTTCGCCTTCGCCTCGTCGTCCAGCGCGCGGTACGTCGGGTGGTCGTGGAAGGGCAGCAGTCGTTCGGGATAGTCGGGCCGTTGCACCTCGAAGAGATCGTCCAGATCCGGTTCGGGCCGTTTGACCGCGGCGCGCCGGTGCCAGTTGCCGGAGAGCCGGGCGATCACGGCGCTCTCCACCGGGTCGTGCGGATCGTGTTCGGGCAGCCCCATGTTTCCACCCCCGTCTGTCTCGTCGCCGTTCATGATACTGCGAGAGTCTAGACTCATGCATACATTGTATGGGTCTAGAATGGTCGAGGCAGCCCAGAGAACCGAACTGGCACAGTCGGAGAGGTAGTTGAGCGATGCGGACAGAAGTCGTCTCCCATCCGGACGGCACCCGAGCCTCTTGGCATCCGGCGCGTTGGCGGCGGTTCCGGGCGCTGCAGCCTCCCGGCTGGCCGGAGAGCGTCGGCCTGCGAGGAATCCGGGCGCAACTCCTGCGGCGGGCACCGCTGGTGGCTCCGGAAGAGGTCCTCGCGCTACGGCGACAGCTGACCGATGTCGCCGAGGGGCGTGCCCTGGTGCTGCAGATGGGGGACTGCGCCGAGACGTTCGCCCTTCCCGCGCGGGCCGACATCGCGGGAGCCGTGGCGCTCTCCCGGGAGGTGGCGGGGATCGTCGGGGACCGGCTGCGCACACCGGTGATCAACGTCGGGCGTATCGCGGGGCAGTTCGCCAAGCCCCGGTCGTCCCCCACGGAGGACGTGGACGGTGTCCGGCTGCCCGCCTTCCGCGGGGACCTGGTCAATGACTGCCGGCCCGACGAACTGTCCCGGCGCCCGGAGCCGCGCAGGCTGCTGTGGGGGTACGAGCACGCCGCGCGCACCCTGTCCCTGCTGCGGGAGTCCGGCGAGGGCGGCCGTCCCGCGCTGTGGACCAGTCACGAGGCGCTGGTCCTCGACTACGAGGAACCGCTGACCAGGTGGGACGACAGGCACGGCGGGTGGGTGCTGTGCTCCACGCACTTCCCGTGGGTGGGCGAGCGCACCCGGCATCCGGACAGCGCCCATGTGCGTTTTCTCGCCGGGGTGGCCAATGCCGTCGGATCCAAGGTGGGGCCGACGACGACGCCCCGGGACATCGTCCGGCTCGCCCAGGTCCTCGACCCCGACCGCCGGCCCGGCCGGCTCGTCCTGATCGCACGGATGGGCGCGGACCGCGTGGAGGAGGGACTGCCGGGGTTGGTGGAAGCCCTGCGCCGGGCGGGACATCCGGCCATTTGGCTGTGCGACCCCATGCACGGCAACACCGTCCGCTCGCGCAGCGGGCTGAAGACGCGCCACATGAGCGCCGTACTCGGCGAGATCCGCGGGTTCACCAGGGCCGTCCGGCGCGGCGGCGGACGCCCCGGCGGGCTGCATCTGGAGGCCACGCCCGACGGGGTCACCGAGTGCGTGGGAGGACGCTGCGGCACCCTGGAGAGCCAGGTGCCCGATCGCTATCTCACCGCCTGCGACCCCCGGTTGAATGCCGATCAGACCCGTGAGGCGGTGGAGTGCTTCGCCGACGAGATGATGGCGGAATTCTGATCCGCGGGTGACTGAATACCGTTCCATCGACACGCCAAATGATGACCGATCGTAGGTCAACTCCGTCTGTTTCGAGGCCGTTGAAGTACAGTCGGGCAGAGATTCAGGGAAGCGGAGCACGTCGGCCGCAGATCCGAACGGGGGACGGGGTGTCCATGTCCGCACGACAGCCCACGCATCGGGGTTCCGTCCGGGATCCCATCGATCCGGATGTCAGCCATTCATCCTGGCCGAAGGATGAATCAAGAACAGGCCAGGTACGCCGACTTCTGGCCCGCGCCGGCATACGCCCAGGGCAGCGGGTTCTGCATATAGGCGACCACCTGCCCGAGTGTGACGCATCGCAGCCGGAGGAATTCCGGTTACGCGCCGCGCACAAGAGCGACGGCGAGGACGGGACCGCCCCGCCCGCCGAGGTGTTCGACGCGGTGGTGGCGCTGGACTGCGCACCGCCGACCGCGATCTCCACCACGGCCCAGGTCTGGCGCCGTGTCATCGAACCCGAATCCGGGGCCGTCGTCGTCACCGGCACCGACATAGCGGTGGCGGAGGGAGCGGGGGAGCCGGTCTCCCGGCAGTGGGCCGAGGAACTGGAGGCGGCCGGCTTCGTCATCGAACGGATGGCCAGGTTCCCCGTCGAACGGGGGCACTACGGAGCGCTCGCCGAGACGGCGCGTCTGGTCCAGGACTCCCTGCACACGGCTCTCGGTGCCGGTCCGGCACGCTCCTACCTGGCCCTCATACGGCGGCTGGAGGAGAGCGTGCGGCGCGAAGCGGCCCACCGGTTCGAAATCATCGCCCGCTCACCTGGGGTAACGTAGATGGGCGGTACAGACCCGTGCAATGAATGCGCGAATCTTTACATGCCCAGCGCGGTCTTGCTATATGTACGGGTGATATTGGTTTCTCGGCCGCGGGCTCCCCCTCGGGCGTTGGGAGGTTGGTGGCGGTGAAGCGTGCCATGAGTGAGCGTCACGCCAGTGAGCGCGAGCAGGGCACATGGAACCAACTCGTCGCGCTGCACGCGCAGGTGTCCGAGTTGGTGGAACGAGCCCTGCAGGACCGCTTCGGGCTGTCGCTCACGGAGTACAGCGCACTGGAAGCGCTCGCCGAGGCGCCCGGACCCGCGGGCCTGCGCATGCAGGCGCTCGCCGAGGCGATCGGTCTCAACCAGAGTTCCGTCAGCCGTCTGGTCGCCCGACTGGAGCGGCAGGGACTCGCCGAGCGCAGTCTCAATGAGCGCGACCGGCGCGGCGTTTTCACCAGCATTACGGAAACCGGCCGGGAGACACTGAAGGAAGCGACACCCGTCTATTTGCAGACACTTGCCGCTGCTTTTGACAGGGTGGGTGCCGACCCGGTCCTGCGGGAATTGATCGAGCGCATCATCCAGTGACCCCTCGCGTCGATTCCCGCCATATTCGTGCAGCACTGAACTGGCAGAGGAGTTCGACGTATGACGACGATGGATGCCGTACAGCGTTACTACGACGCGTGGATCAATCTCGACGGAGACATGACCGACGTGCCCCTCGCCGACGATTTCGTATTCGTCGGCCCGGTGGGTTCCTTTGATTCCGCGGCGGACTTTCGCGCCATGGCGGCGCAGTTCGGGCCGATCGCTCAGGACTTCTCCGTCCGCCACCAGTTCACCGACGGAGACCTGGTGTGCTCGATCGTGCGGTGGAACCTGCCCCAGGTGAGCGGAACCACCGACGCGGCCGAACTGCTCACCGTCGAGGACGGTGTCCTCGTCCGCGCCGAGGTCATCTACGACGGTGAGGAACTCCGGAAGGTCGTTGCCGCCGGCAGCGTCTGACCTGTTCCGGTGAGAACCGCGGTTCGTCGGCTCGTCCGGCGGACCGCTTCTGCGTAACAGGGCCCGAGTGGGTTCTGCCGGACCGGACGTGTACGGCAGCGCACTCGAACGGCCCGATCGATCACCTCCGCGGTGGCCTCCCCGTCAGGCCGGCCGGCGGCCGCACCGGACCGTCCGTGCGCGGCGAGGCATCGCGCGACTCGAACAGCACGTCGCCCCACCGGCCCACCCCCAGTACGACGGGTGCGCCGTGTCTATCGGCGCGTGCGGAGTCCGTCGAGGATGAGCGCGAGCAGGTGGGGAGCGCGGTCCTCGGGGGTGGACACGGCGCGCCAGAGTGCGCCGGTGAGCTGGAGGAAGTCGGCGGGATCGACGTCGGCACGGATGGTGCCGTCCTTCTTTCCGGCGTCGAGGAGCTCCGTGATGGCGGCGATGACGGGGCCGTGGCTCTGCTCGGCGATCGCCTGGTGCGCGCCCGCGCTGAGGGCCTCCCCGAGGCCGTGCTTTCTGCGCATGGCCTCGACGAGATCGGTCGTCCAGTGGCGGAGCGCTTCCAGCGGCGGCATCTCGGCCAGCAGTCCGGGCACGGTGGCGGTGATGCGCGTCACCTCGTCCTGGTAGACGGCCAGCAGCAGCGCCTCGCGGGTGGGGAAGTTGCGGTACAGGGTGCCGGCGCCGACCTCGGCGCGCTGGGCGATCTGGTTCATCGACGTACTGGCGTCCGCCGTGAGTGCTTCGCGGGCGGCCGCGAGGATGCGAGCCCTGTTCTCACGGGCGTCTGAACGGACCACGGGACCTCACCTTGCTAAGTGGAGAGTTCTCCACTACGTTATTTGGAGAGCTCTCCACTTACTCTAAGGAGCGTCATGCAATACATCAAGCTCGGCACGACCGGCCTTGACGTGTCCCCGATCGCGATCGGCGCGATGACCTACGGCGAACCCGACCGTGGCCACCCCATCTGGTCGAAGGGCGAGGAGGACGCGCGCCCGCTCATCAAGCACGCGCTGGAGGCGGGGATCAACTTCTTCGACACCGCGAACATGTACTCCAACGGCTCCAGCGAGGAGATCCTCGGCCGCGCGCTCAAGGACTACGCGGACCGCGATGCCGTGGTGATCGCCACCAAGCTGCGCCATCCGATGCGGCTGGGCCCCAACGGCCGCGGACTGTCGCGCAAGGCGATCATGACCGAGGTCGACCACTCCCTGCGCCGCCTGGGCACGGACTACATCGACCTCTACCAGATCCACCGCAACGACCACGGCACGCCGTGGGAGGAGACGCTCGAGGCGCTCGGCGACCTCGTGAAGTCCGGCAAGGTCCGCTACCTCGGCGCCTCGTCCATGCACGCCTGGGAGTTCGCGAAGGCGCTGCACCTGCAGAAGGAGCACGGCTGGGCGCGGTTCGTGTCGATGCAGGACCACTACAACCTGCTCGCCCGCGAGGAGGAGCGGGAGATGATCCCGCTGTGCCTGGACGAAGGCGTCGGCACGATCGTCTGGTCGCCGCTGGCCCGCGGCCGTCTCGCCCGGGGCTGGGACGACGCCCGGTCGACGGCGCGCTCCGCGACGGACGGGTCCTACGCGGACCTGCTCTACTCGCCCGCGCAGGAGGCGTCCAACCGGGCGATCATCGAGGCGGTCGGACAGGTCGCGGACGCCCACGGCGTCAGCCGCGCACAGGTCGCGCTCGCCTGGCTGCGCCGCCAGTCGGTCGTCACCGCACCCCTGGTCGGGGCGGGCTCGATCCGGCAGATCGACGAGGCCGTGGCCTCCCTCGACATCGGGCTCACCGACGACGAGGTACACGCCCTGGAGGCCCCGTACACCCCCCGCCACGACTGGCAGGGCGTCTCCGACGAGGCCGAGATGGAGGCCATCCGCCGGCGCGTCCCCGGCATGGCTCTCGCATGAACCCCATCGTCCGCTCCGGCGCGGCCGCCCGCGCCGGAGCCCTCCTCATCCTCCTCGGCCCGCTGGTGTCCTGGCTCGCCGAGTTCGTCACCGCCGCCGCGTGGCAGGACCCGCCGTACGCGCCCCTGCACCACTGGGTCAGCCACCTCGGACTGACCGGCCCGCCGCAGACCGCGTTCGGACAGGCCGCCAACTCCCCCCTCGGCGCCGTCATGGACACCGGTTGGGTGATCTACGGCATCCTCCTGGTCGTCGGGGTGTTCCTCGTGTTCGACCCGCGCAAGGGCGTCCGCCCGGTGATCATCATGATCCTCGCCGTCCTGGCCGGCGTGGGGGTCTGTCTCGTCGGCGTCTTCCAGGGCTCCAACGCGAACGTCGACAACGGTCTGATCGCGTTCCACACCTTCGGCGCGCAGAGCGTCATGCTCGCCGGCAACGTCATGGCGATCGTGGCCGGAGCCGGCGGAGCCCGCATCGGTCTCAGCAGGAGCCGGTCGATCGTGAGCATCGCGCTCGGCACCGTCGGACTGATCGCGTTCCCCGTCTTCCTGGCCGATGTGTACACCGGCTGGATGTGGAACGTCGGCATGTTGGAGCGCGCGGTCATCTACCCGATCATGATCGGCCACGCCCTCCTCGGAAGCAGTGTGGCCGCTGCCCAACGGCATCTTGCGACGCGCCCGCTGATGCCTCTCGATACACGATTCGCGAGTTGAGGAGAGACGGATGGCACGGGTACTGGTCACCGGAGGGACGGGATTCATCGGGAGCTGGTGTGTGACGGCCCTGCTCGACGCCGGGCACACCGTCCGCACCACCGTCCGCGACCTGCGGCGCGAGCCGGCACTGCGCTCCTGGCTCGGCGCGGCCGCACCGTTCGACGACGACCGTCTCACCGTCGTCCGCGCCGACCTCGAACACCCCGACGGTTGGGACGAGGCCGTCGCCGACTGCGACTTCGTCCTGCACGTCGCCTCGCCGACCCTGCGCCGTACACCGGCGAACGACGACGAGCTGGTCGTCCCGGCACGCGAGGGTGTCCTGCGGGTGTTGCGGGCCGCCCGCGACGCCGGGGTACGTCGGGTCGTCCTGACGAGTGCCTTCGGTGCCGTGGGGATCGGGCACCCCCGGCGGTCGACCCCGTTCACCGAGGAGGACTGGACCGACGTCGACGGCGACATCCCGCCCTACCAGCGGTCCAAGACGCTCGCCGAGCGCGCCGCCTGGCAGTTCGTCGGCGAGGAAGGTGGTGGACTGGAAATGGCGGCGGTTCATCCCGTCGCGGTCCTCGGACCACTGCTCGGCCCGGACGACCCGCCTTCCCTGCGGCTGGTGCGCAGAATGCTCGAAGGCCGGGTGCCCGCGTGCCCTCCGTTCGGGATGGGCTTCGTCGACGTGCGGGACGTCGCGGATCTGCACCTGCGCGCGATGACCGATCCGGCGGCCGCCGGCGAGCGTTTCCTCGCCGTCGCCGGGCACAGTCTGCGCGTCGTGGAGATCGCGGGCATCCTGCGCGACCGTCTGGGTCAGCGCGCCGCGCAGGTCCCGACCCGGGAACTGCCCGTGTGGCTCGCGCGCGCCCTGGGCGCCGTGAACCCGGAACTGCGGCTGCTGAGGCACCAGTTGGGGCGGGATCTCGACGCCACGAGCACCAAGGCCGAGAAGCTCCTCGGGTGGCAGGCGCGTCCCATCGAGGACACCGTCGCGGAGACCGCCGAGAGTCTCCTCGCCCATGGCATCGGGAAATGACCCGCCCGTAACCTCCGCACTCAATCCTGTGCACCCGAATTCGAGCCCGGTGACGAACATCCGGGCGGAGAAGTCGTTGGACATCGATCACGTAGTCCGGGTAACCGCAGGTCATCGTCGACGTACTGATCCGGGACGGCGGGCAGAACAACCGGGCCGACACTGGGCTGCTCAACCTCGGAAACTGATCTCAGCAAGTTCGTGCCTACGGGAGCCGGTATGAGTCTCACCACCCCGCCGCGGCCGTTCGACGTCGCCGCGCTCTTCCCTCGACTGGCTCCCCTGGCACGTACGGCGACCCGGCTGCATCCCCGCCCCGGGGCGCCGTCACCGCACGACAGCTCCGTCGGCGGGCCGCTGCTGTGGCCCGCCGACGAGCCATGGCCGCACTGCGAGGGCCCGCACCAGTGGGACCGGGTGAACGCCCCGCTCTCGCCGGAGGACGTACGACAGTGGCGCCGCAACCGGGCGGAATCGGAGAGCCGGCGGCGCCGCGATCCCGAAGGACCCTGGGCCACACCCGAGGAGTTGGAGACCGAGAAGCGCCTCATGGCCGGCCGCCCTTGGCCCGAGGGCCCCATCGCCATGCTGCCCGTGGCCCAGTTGTACGTCCGCGACATCCCCGGGCTGCGCCCGCCCGGAGCCTCCGAGGCCGATCTGCTTCAGGTGCTCTGGTGCCCCTTCGACCACCCGGCGCATCCCAGGACCGCGCTGTTCTGGCGGTCCGCTGCGACCGTGACGGACGTACTCGACGCACCGCCCGAGCCGCCCGCGATCCAGTTCCCCACCTGTCTGCCGGAGCCGTGTCTGCTCGCACCCGAGCAGGTCACCGAGTACCCCAACTACCTGGAGCTGAGCAAGGACCTCCAGGAGCAACTGGACGACTGGAGCAGGTGGCAGGCGGCCGGACCGGCGCTGGACAGCTCCTACGAGGTCGCACCGGAAGAGCTCTACATGGACATGGTGTCCCTCTCCCCCGGCTGGAAGGTCGGCGGCTGGACCCGCTGGGGCCTCACCGACCCCCTGCCCCGGCTCTGCCCCGCATGCGGCACCGACGCGGACCCGCTGTTGACGATCGCCTCGACCGAATGGAACGACGGCACCGAAAGCTGGGCCCCGGAAGAGGAGCAGACCGATCCCACACCGCTCCTCCCCGGCACCCCGCCGGCGAACTTCACCATGCTCGACCTCGCCCGAGGCTACGACCTGCAACTCCACGTCTGCCCGGTGTCGCCGGACCATCCGCACATCGAGCTGATCCAGTAGCGATACGGGCTCAAGGCTTGAGCACCGCCAGCACGTCGTCGAGCGAAACGTCGGTGGGGTCACTCATGTCGGAGCCGTCGAAGGTCTGCCAGATGTAGGACGCCGTCCCGTTCTCCCGCAGCGGATGCAAGTCGGCCAGTTCCGGATCGTCCCGGAAGCTGTTGAAGGCCTCTTCGGACTCCCATTCAACGAGAAACAGCACCTGCCGCGGCGTGAGATCACCGGCTACGTTGCCACGGAAGCGGGCAAATGCCGCGATTCGGCCACCGTATTGCGGGGCCACTTCGGGCAGGCGACTGAAATACTCAAGGTATTTCTCCACGTCGACCACGTCGAACAAGTTCAGGGCATAAAACTTCTTCTGCGAATTTTCACTCATTGCCAATATCCTTTGCGGTCTCAGGGAGATGGTGTTTGGTTCGGAGGGCGGCGGCAGCTGTTCAGGAAGCCCGGGATGTGGTCGGCGAGAAACCGATTGGTTTCCGCCACCGTAAACCGATCGGTTTCCGTGCGCAAGTCCCGTCGGGTGGTGGTTGGTCCACGGCCTGGACTTGCATGGGAAAACTGATCGGTTTACGGTGATGGAACTGATCGGTTTCTCGTCCGTCGGGCGAGTCTCGCACCCGAATCACCAGGAGCACGGATGACTGCCGCGCGCGACCCCGAGGGCCCACAGACCGGCCCCAGGCTTCCGGCGAAGCTGGCCGCCCACCCGTCGGTGCAGGCCGTACTCGCCCGGCGCAGGGCCGGTGACGGGGGGAGTCCACCGGCGGTGATCGATGCCGGGTGGCTGCGCGAGCTGTGTCTGGCGGCCGGTGCGGACGACGCCGCCGCGGTCGGCCTGGACCACCCCGACCTGGCCGGAGAGCGCGAGTACGCGCAGGCCGCACTGCCCGGCACCCGCACCCTGATCGCGATGGCGGTCCGGATGAACCGCGACAACTGCCGTTCCCCGGCCCGCAGCGTGGCCAACCAGGAGTTCCACCAGGCCGACGAACAGGCCAACCATGCCGCGCGCAGCGTCACCCGGGCGCTCCAGGACGCCGGCTACCGCGCACTCAATCCGTCCGTCGGCTTCCCCCAGGAGATGGACCGCTTCCCCAGTGAGCGGATCTGGGTCGTGGCACACAAGACGGTCGCGGTGGCCGCCGGGCTCGGTGTGATGGGCCTGCACCGCAACGTCATCCACCCGAAGTTCGGCAGTTTCATCCTGCTGGTCACCGTCCTGGTGGACGCGGAGGTGAGCGAATACGGGCAGGCGCTGGACTACAACCCCTGCATCGACTGCAAGTTGTGCGTCGCGGCCTGCCCGGTCGGCGCCATCGCCAAGGACGGCGCCTTCGACGCGCCGGCCTGCACCACGCACAACTACCGCGAGTTCATGAGCGGGTTCACCGACTGGGCCCAGACCCTGGCCGACAGCGAGGACGCCGCCGACTACCGCTCCCGGGTCACCGATTCCGAGAACGCCTCCATGTGGCAGAGCCTGAGTTCACCCCCCGGCTACAAGTCCGGCTACTGCCTGGCCGTCTGCCCCGCCGGCGAGGACGTCCTCGGCCCCTACCTGGACGACCGCAAAACGTTCATGGACACCGTGCTGCGCCCGCTCCGGGACAAGAAGGAGACCCTCTACGTCCTGCCGGGATCCCACGCCCAGGAGTACGCCCAACGCCGCTTCCCTCACAAGCCCGTCAAGGAAGTCACCGGCGGCTGGCAGCCCCCGGCGCGCCGCTCCGCGCCCACCGAGCGGGAGAAACGTACGTCTTGAGTGGCATTCACCCCCTCCGCGTCCTGCGCGCCGAACCGCTGTGGATCGCCAACGGCGTCATCACCGGCGTACTCGCGCTCCTTTTCGCCGTGTTCTACGTCGGGGCCAACGTCGATCCCGTCGATCCCATGAAGCATCTGCCCGTCGGTCTGGTCGACGCCGACCCGGCCGCCGTCACCGTCGAGGACGGCCATCCCTCGATGCGCACAGCGGCCTGGGCCTGACAGCGTTCTACTACGCACTCACCCTCGTGGTCGTCGGCATGCTCTCCGCCAACGTCATCAGCGGCCAGGTCGACCACGCCCTCGGCTACACCCACAACGACATGGGCCCGCTGCGCCTGCACCGCCCGCTGATCAGGGCGTCCCGGGTGCAGACCCTCGCCATCAGCAGCACTCTCATGGCCGGTCTGTCGCTGCTGACGGGGAGCCTGGTCATGGCGGGCGCGGTCGGCGTCATGGGCATGGACGCGCCCCATCTGCCGCTGCTGTGGCTGTACTCAGTGTGCGCCGTCGCGGTCGCCGGGATCGGCGCGCTCACCCTGCTCGCGGTCTTCGGCACACCCGGCATGCTGGTGGTCACGCTGGTCTTCATCGGGATGGCGGTGCCCACGGCCGGGGCCACCACCCCCCTCGAGGCGCTGCCCGGCTTCTACCGCTTCCTCGCGGAGTTCGAACCACTGCGGCAGATCACGGCCGGTGTCCGCTCGATCCTCTACTACGACGCCCAGGGCGACGCCGGCCTGACTCGGGGCTGGGTCATGATGGCCGCCGCCCTCGCGGCAGCCGCCCTCTTCGGCTTCGGCATGCTCGGGTGGTACGACCGCAAGGGACTGCACCGCATCCCGACGGAGTCGAAGAGCACTCCGCGAGCCGGGTCGCCCACGGGGGCAAGGGGAACCTGACCGTTGACGGCCGGGTTCTTGCGCCGGTCGTAGGTGAGCTGCTGGGGGCGAACTCCCCGCAGGCCGCTGCGCATCTTCCTGCAGGGCGGCCACCGCGACCTGCACTGGAATGAGGCACAGCGGAACTGGCTCACCGAGAACCTGCGCGTGGCAGCCGCTCTCGCCGAAGCGGGCTACGACTTCCGCCTTGTCCTGGGAGACGGCGGACACAGTCCCAATCACGGCGGCGTCCTGCTGCCGGACGCTCTGCGCCGGCTGTGGCGGCCCGACGACGACTGAGCACTACCCGCTCGGGCAACCTGGCGCCCGGCCGGGGCTACTGGGCGCGGGTGCGGGGGCTGTTGTACTGCTGGTCGGTGACCGGTTCGGCCCAGGTGGTCTCGGGGGTGCCGTCGTCGGTGGCTTCCCACAGGGCGAGGTGTTCCATGAACCGGTCGGGGGCGGCGCCGTGCCAGTGTTCTTCGTGCGGCGGGCAGGCGACGGTCTGGCCGGGGTGGGCCTCGAAGACGGTGCCGTCCCGGGTGCCGATGAGGGCGATGCCGGAAGCGACGTGGAGGGTCTGGCCCACGGCGTGGGAGTGCCAGTTGGTGTGGGCGCCGGGGGAGAAGCGGACGAGATTGGCGCGCATCCGGGACGGCGCCCGGCCGGCCACGATGACGTCCCACCAGACGTCGCCGGTGAACCAGTGGGCCGGGGCCTTGCTGGTGGGCTGCTGCTCGACGAATTCCATGGTGTCTCCCAGGTCTGTTCCGTGCGTGGGCTGTATCTAGCGGGCGACGTAGCCGCCGTCGACGGGGAGGGCGACGCCGACGACGAAGCCTGCACCGGGGCTGCACAGCCACAGGACCGCCTGGGCGATCTCCTCGGCGGTGCCGAGCCGGTTGATGGGCTGGTCGGCCTCGGCTTCGGCGCGGTCGAGTTCCCCCTTGGCGATCATGTCGCTGACCATGGGGGTGTCGATGGTGCCGGGGCAGACGGCGTTGATGCGGATGCCGCGTGGGGCGTATTCGAGGGCGGCGCTGCTGGTCAGGCCGATGACGCCGTGTTTGGAAGCGTGGTAGGAGGCGCGGCCGGGCAGGCCGACCAGCCCGCCGAGGGAGGAGCAGTTGACGATGGCTCCGCTGCCCTGGGCCCGCATGTGCCGCAACTCGTGCTTCATGCAGGCCCACACGCCCCGGAGGTTGACGGCGTTGACGCGGTCGAACCGTTCGGCCGGCTCGTCGGCGGCGTCGCTGGACGGGATCTGGATCCCGGCGTTGTTGTAGGCCATGTCGAGGCGGCCGAAGGTCTCGACGGTGCGGTCGACCGCGGCGGCGACCTGGTCCTCGTCGCCGACATCGCAGGTGAGGGCGAGGACTTGGTGGCCGGCGTCGGTGAGTTCCTTCGCGGCCGCGGTCAGGGCCGCTTCGTCGATGTCGGTGAGGGCGACGGCGGCTCCGGAGGCGGCGAACGCGCGGGCGGTCGCCAGGCCCATACCGGCACCGGCCCCCGTGACGAGAGCGACCTGGCCGGTGAAGTCGTAGCGGGGATTCACGTGTGCTCGTCCCTTCGAACGCTCGGGTGCGGTGGGGTGGGTCAGGGCGCGGCTTCGATGGTGATCTCTTCGGCGGTGGCGAGCTGCTCGGTGCCGTCGTCGGCCATGTGCCCGAGGATGACCAGGCCGGTCGCGTAGGGGGCGTCGCGGTAGTAGGTGGCGAGCTGGTTCCAGGGGGCGTAGTACGCCAGGTCGCCGACTTCGGGGTCGGCGCCTTCCGGGGCGCCGGAGGTGGACAGTTTCCGGGGCAGGTCGGCGATCTTCTCGGCCTGGTTGAGGTCGCGCAGGGAGAGGGTCATCGGGAGCTGGGCGGCGAGGTCGCGGGCGGTGGGGCTGTCGTTGAGGGTGGCGTCGACGGGGTGGCCGTCGAGGGTGAGCCGGATGTTCATGGTGGTGGTCCTGCCGGTGGGTGGGGTGGCTGCCGGGGCGGTCGAGGCCTGCGGCGACGCGGACCCGGGCACGGACTCGGCGGAGGTTGAGGAGGCGGGCGGGGAATCGTCGGCGCAGGCGGTCGTGACCAGGAGCAGGGCGGCGGCCGGGGCCACGCGGGCGAGAGCGCGGAAGGGGGCGGGATTCACGGAGGCGTCCAGTGGCCGGCTAGTTGGGCAGGGGCTCGGAGTAGTGGCGGAAGGCGTCCCGCTCGGTGTGGATGTCGTACAGGCGCTGGGCCAGCCGGTCGGGGCTGCTGTGCTCGGCGTCGGGTCGGATGGCTCCGGGGATGATCAGCTGGGCGGCGTGGATGTTCTCCGCGGCGAGCGTGTCGTGGAGCATGCGGGCGTAGGCGCTCTCGGCGGCGAAGGCGATCGAGGTGCCTGCGACCTTCGGATTCGGTCGTACGGCGCTTGCGCCGTTGACGAACAGCAGGGTGCCGCGGCCCAGCGCGCGCATGCCGGGCAGAACGGCGTTCACCGCGGTGACCGGGCCTTTGACGGAGAAGGCGAGCGGGGCGTCGAGATCGTCGGCGCTGGTGTCGAGGACCGGTTTCATGAAGTCGGTGCGCGGCACCGGGCTGTACTGGAGGATCTCGACGGGCCCCAGATCGGCCGCGGCTGCGTGGAAGGCCGCGGTCAGGGACTCGATGTCGAGGACGTCGGCCGGGTAGCCGCGCGCCTGGATGCCGTCACGGGCGAGGTCGGCCGTCAACTCGTCCAGCTTCTCCGCGTCGCGGGCGATCAGGGCGACGGTGTGGCCGGCGGCTCCGAAGCGGCGGGCGGTGGCCAGCCCGAGACCGGGGCCGGCGCCGACGAGGGCGAAGGTCGTCATGGGTGCTCCTTGTGCGAGCGGTCGTGGTTTTCGGCGGGAGCGGCACACCTGGGTGCGGTTCCGCTGTGGGGAGGCGTGCGGTCAGGGCTTGAGGAGGGGTGTGACGGCGCGGCGCTCGTCCATCGCCTTGTAGTTCTCGGCGACCTGCTCCAGGGGCAGGGCGAGGTCGAACAGCTCCTCGCCGTCGAGCGGCGCCTCGTGCGGGACACCGACGAAGCCGACGTTGCCGCCGGGCCGGGTCGGGCCGGGCGCAGTGCAGGGCCTGCCGCATGGACTCCGGGGCGCCGACGCACTCCAGCACGGAGTCGGCGCCGATGCAGTTGGCGCGGTGTTGTCCGAGGTGGCGAACGGGCCGACCACGAAGCGCACGTCGCCGGGGGCGTGGATGACTGCTGCGCGCATGGGGGTGCTTCCTTCGGTGCGAGGTCGGTGTGCGGCGGCCGGGCCAGTTCGTGGTCGGCTGCTCGTCATCGACCCTCACACGCAGGGGCAGGCGGGAAAAGCGGAGAAATCCATCCCGGGAGGAAAACATCCGGGGAGGAAATTCTCCCCCCTTCCCCCGGTGCGACCGGTGTCATGCTGGGCAGCATGACCGCCAACGTCCCCCTCAACGAGCTGGGAGAATTCCTCAAGAAGCGCCGCTCGAAACTGAGCCCGCGCACGGTCGGGCTGCCCGAGACCGACCGGCCCCGCCGGGTGGCCGGACTGCGCCGCGAGGAGGTCGCCCAGCTCGCCAGCATCAGCACCGACTACTACACCCGCCTGGAACAGGGCCGCATGCAGGCCTCCGCACCCGTGCTGGACGTCCTCGCCCGGGTACTCCATCTGGACGACGACGAGCGCGGCTACCTCTTCCAGCTCGCCGGCAGGACCAGCACCCGCACCCGGCGCCGCGGCCGGCAGACCGTCCAGCCACAACTGCAACGGGTCCTGGACGACCTCACCGCCACCCCCGCCATCGTGCAGGGCCGGCGCGGAGACATCCTCGCCTGGAACGCACTGGCCGCCGCCCTGGTCACCGACTTCTCCCACCTGCCGGAGAAACACCGCAACTATCCCCGGATCATCTTCACCGAGCCGCCCATGCACACCCTGTACGCCGACTGGGAGGCCTCCGCGCAGATCGCCGTCGCCCAGCTGCGCATGGAGGCCGCGAAGTACCCCGAGGACCCCCGCCTGATCGAACTGGTCGGCGAACTGTCCTTGCGCGACAAGCAGTTCGCCAAGTGGTGGGGCGAACACCACGTCGCCGCCCGCACCGTCGGCACCAAGACCCTCCACCATCCCGTCGTCGGCGAACTCGTCCTGGACTGGGACACCCTCACCGCCAACACCGACCCCGACCAGCACCTGACCGTCTGGACCGCCGCCCCCGGCTCCGCCACCCACGAACGACTGCGCATCCTCGCCTCCTGGGCCGCCGACCAGCACCTGCCCGCCTCCAACCCACTCGGCTGACCGCGACGGGCCGCCGCCGACCGAGGTCCTCTTCGCGGGCAGTACCGACCAGCGCGCGGCAGCCGAGCGGGCACCCGGGAAGTGATCGCCATGCCCGAGCCCGGAGAGCGCGGGCTGAACCGCCCGGTCGGCCGCCCACGGACTCGCCGCGCTCAACCCGTGCGTACCGAGCCCCCCGTACGCGAGCGGGTCAGGACGCGGCCGCCGAGGCCGATGGCGAGCAGCCCCAGGGGGACGGCCACGATGGCGCCGACGAGGCCGTTGCCGGTGCCGGGGCCGCCGCTGGAGGTGGCCAGGTGCAGTACCGCGAGGACCGTGCCGACCAGCCCCACCGCCATGGCCGACAGGGCTCCGGTGCGTGCGTTGCCGGCGCTGATGCGGCCGGAGACGCGGGCCAGGGCCAGCCAGCCGAGGGCCACGCCGACCAGCCCGACCCCTAGGGCCAGGTTGGCCCCGGTACGCCCGTCACCGATGATTCCGCCCTCGGCGGCGGCCATCACCACGCCTGATGCGTTCATGTCTCTCCCCTTCATGACCTACTTCTCATGACCTTCTTCGCGTTCTCGCGTTCTCGCGCTCTTCGGGTTCTTCGCGCTCTTCACGCGAACGATCCCGTCGCTTCGCCGCGACCTGAGCATCTCTGCCGGACGCCCCGCCGGTCGTCCCGCAGCCGCAGACACTTCGCGCTGCCGCAGCCGGCGCAGGCTGCTGCCGCGGACGTGGTAGACGGCGCGTGACTACCACGGGTGCGGTAGTGGGCGGCTCGTCCCGGAGCGGGACTTGCCGCCGGTGGCCGCCGGTCTAAGGTGCGCGCATGGACGAAGGACGGTTCGGCCTGCCGGCCGGGGTCACAGACGGGACGATCGCCCTCGGGGCGGCCGCCCTGCTGCTGGGCACCGGGCTGTCCGGGGAGCCCCCCGGCACGGACCTCGACGTGCTCGGCTACGTACTGCTGGCGGCCGGCGGTCTGGCCCTGGTCGCGCGTCGCCGTGCCCCGCTCGCCGTGCTGGCCGTCACCGGGGTGTGCGCGGTGGGGTATCTGGCGGCCGGCTTCGACGCGCTCTCCGTGCCGTATCTGGTCGCGGTGTACGGCGCGGTACGGGCCGGGCACCGCACCTTCACGGTGGTGGTGTCCGTGACGATGCTGGTCGTGCTTCAGCTGACCGCCCTGGTCCTCCGCGACGGGCCCGTGGGGGAGGGGTGGGCACAGGCCCGGCACGTCCTGGAGATCGCCTGGCTGATCGCTGCCTTCGCCGCGGGGGAGGCGCTGCGGCAGGCCGAGCGGCGGGCGGACGAGGCCGAACGCACCCGGGAGGAGACCGCGCGGCGCCGCGCGGACGAGGAACGGCTGCACATCGCGCGGGAGTTGCACGATTCGCTCACGCACCAGATCTCCATCATCAAGGTGCAGTCCGAAGTCGCCGTCCATGTGGCCCGCAGACGAGGCGAGCAGGTCTCCGAGGCGCTGCTGGCGATCCAGGAGGCCGGACGTGAGGCGACCCGGGAACTGCGCGCCACCCTGGAGGCGTTGCGCGACGACGACACCACCCCGCCCCGTGGGCTCGACCACATCCCGGAACTGGTGGAACAGTCCCGCAGGGCCGGTCTGGACACGACGCTGACGATCGACGGGAAGCGGTCCGACGTGCCGGCCGCGGTGAGCCGTACCGCCTACCGGATCGTGCAGGAGTCGCTGACCAACGTCGCCCGGCACGCCGGCGCCGCGACCGCGTCGGTCCGCATCGATTACCGCGCCGACTCACTGGCCGTCCAGGTCGACGACGACGGCAAGGCCACACCCGACACCGTGCCGACGCCCGGCCTGGGACTATTGGGCATGCGGGAACGCGTCACCGCCCTCGGCGGCCGGCTGCGCGCGCAGCCGCGCGACGAGCACGGCTTCACCGTCCGGGCCGAACTTCCCGTGGAGCAGGTCTCATGACCCGTGGAGCAGACCTCATGATCCGTGTCCTGCTGGTCGACGACCAGCCGCTCATCCGCAGCGGGTTCCGCGCCCTTCTCGACCTGGAGGACGACATCGAGGTGGTGGCCGAGGCCGCCGACGGCGCGGAGGGCCTGGCGCTGGCCGCCCGGCACCTGCCGGACGTCGTACTGATCGACATCCGGATGCCGGTCGTCGACGGCATCGAGGCCACCCGCCGCATCGCCGCCGACCCCGCCCTGGCCCAGGTGCACGTGGTCATCCTCACCAACTACGGCATGGACGAGTACGTCCTGGACGCGCTGCGCGCCGGAGCCGCCGGATTCCTCGTCAAGGACATCGTGCCGGACGACCTGGTGCACGCCGTGCGGGTCGCCGCCCGCGGTGACGCGCTCCTGGCGCCGTCCATCACCCGCAAGCTGATCAAGCGGTACGTCGCCCAGCCGCCGTCCCTCCTCACCGGCACCGGCACCGGCCTCGACGGACTGACCGAACGCGAACGAGAGGCCGTCGCCCTCGTCGCGCAGGGCCTGTCCAACGACCAGATCGCCGACCGCATGGTGATCAGCCCGCTCACCGCGAAAACCCACATCAACCGGGCGATGACCAAACTCCACGCCCGCGACCGCGCCCAACTCGTCGTCCTCGCCTACGAATCCGGCCTGGTGACACCGGGCAACGCCTGACGGCCCGGGGCCCCTCCCGGGCACACGCGGGTCGACACATCCGGGTGGATCACTGCTCGGTCAGGGAGTCCAGGAGGTGACGGCCCTGCTGCCACGGGCCCAGGCCGCTGGCGGAGTTGATGTGTCCGTGGGCGCCCGCCAGATGCCATCGTGCGTCCCACCGTGTCGCGAAGCCGGCGGCTGCCTCGGTGGCGCAGTACGGATCGTCGGCGCTGCCCACCACCAGAGCAGGGCACGGCAACGATTGGGCCGACAGCCCGGTGAACGTCGCTGCCGCCTGGCGTG
Source organism: Streptomyces lincolnensis (assembly GCF_021173675.1). Classification (GTDB taxonomy): domain Bacteria; phylum Actinomycetota; class Actinomycetes; order Streptomycetales; family Streptomycetaceae; genus Streptomyces; species Streptomyces lincolnensis_B. The sequence continues at coordinate 552,551 of NZ_JAIHON010000007.1, forward strand.
GGAACGCCGGCCCACCCGGGTCGGGCGGCGCGACCAGGAACGCGCCGGCCGTCGGGTTCGACGGGTTCCTGGTCAGCCAGGTGGATGCCGCCCAGCAGCCCAGGCTGTGGGCCACCAGCACAACCCGGCTGTCCTGCTCGCGAGTCCGGTCGTATGCCTCCTGGACGGCGTCGACCCAGTCGTCCAGGTCGGGAGCGGACCACGAGGCAGGGGAGATCCTCACCGCCGAAGTGCCCCACCGGCGCTCCCACACCGACTGCCAGTGCTGCTCGTCCGAGCCGTCGATGCCCGGGATGATGACGTACGCGGCCACCGCCCACCACTCCTTCACTCGTCGCTCCCTAGGATCGCGGGGGCTCCTGGCGCAGATTCTGCTGGATGCATCAGGACCGTGGCGGTGGCGCAAGTGATCTCAAGGGAAGTGGTGCTGACGACGATGGAATCACTCGATCGCATAGACCGGGACATCCTCGCCCTGCTCCAGACCGACGGCCGGCTGACCGGCGCCGAGGTGGGGCGCCGTGTCGGACTCTCGCAGCCGGCGGCAAGCGCGCGTATCCAGCGGCTGGAGAAGAACGGGATCATCACCGGCTACCGAGCCGTGGTCGACCCGGTGGCCCTCGGCCTGAACATTCACGCGGTCATCCGGCTGCGCACCACACATGCCCAGCTCGCACGCGCCCTGGACTTCGCCTCCCGGACCACCGAGATCGCCTCCACCCTGAGGGTCACCGGGGAGGACTGCCTCATCTTCGACGTCCACTGCCCGCAGGCGGGACGACTCGAAGAAGTGGTCGACGCACTCGCCCGTTTCGGCCCCGTCACCACATCCCTCGTACTTCGCACCTACCCGCAGAAGCCGCTGACCGACGCCGAGTCACCGGTGTCGTGAGCGGCCACAGCCGCTGCCCCGATCGTGTCGGCGGGCTCGCGTGCTCTACCCGTAGCGTCCCACGAGGCGGAAGCCGTTCCCCTTGGCCTGGAACAGGAAGTACACCGGGCCCCGGTCGAGGGTGCCGTCGCTGAAGCGGAGGGGCTTGGCCAGGCCCTGGTAGGTGATGCCGAAGAGGTGCTGCGAGACGGTGGTCGGGGTGATGTCGGGCGAGCCGCCCAGGGAGGACAGGGCACGCGCGACGAGGCCTACGGCGTCGTAGGCCTCGGGGGACCAACGGGCCGGGGCGGTGGCGTACTTGGCGCGGTAGGCGGTGCGGAAGGCGGGGGAGACGCTGTCGGGGTCGGTGAACGGGGTGGCGAACAGCCAGTCCTGGCCTGCTGATCCGGCCTGCTGGAGGAAGGAGGACCGCATGATGTGCCAGGTGCCGAGGCGCGGCCCGGTGAATCCGGCGGCGGCGAGGGCGCGGGCGCAGCGGGCGGCGCGTTCGGGCGAGGTCCCGGTGAGGACGACGGCCTGGGCCCGGGCGTCGAGGGCGGCGCGGACGGCGGGCGCGAAGTCGTCGGTGTCGGCGGCGACGGGGTGCACGCTGGTCGTGCCCTCGTGGGGCGGCTGCCGTGTCAGCGTGTCGGTCACGTCGGAGCCTGCCCGGCCCGCCGCCCTGTCGTCGATGACGGCGGTGCGGTCGACGGGGCGCACCTGGGACAAGTACGAGGTCAGCGCGAGGGCGAGGAACTGCTCCGGGGCCCGGGTGACGCACAGGGTGCGCAGATCGGCGTCGGTGAGCCGGGGGTCGTCCACGGAGATCAGCACCATGGCCGTGCCGGCGGCCTGGTAGAGCGGTCCGGCGGCGATCGCCGTGGCGGCCGCGGTGGGTCCGAGGACCGCGCTGACCTGGGCCTCGGTGAAACGGCGGGCCGCCTGCTCGGCCCGTGCCGCCTCACCGCGGTCGTCGAAGGAGTCGAGGGCGAGACGGAAGGTGATGTCCTTGTGCGCGTTGTGCTGCGCCACGGCAAGCCGCGCCCCGCGCTCCTGTGCCACGCCGTCCGCCCGGCCGGTGCCGCTCAGCGTCCCCTGGAAGCCGAGGGTGTGCACGGGAAGGCGGGTGTCGGAGCCGCCTGTGGATCCTTGCCCGGCCGCCAGGTAGGCGGTGACCCCGCCGCCGGCCGCCACCACGGAGGCCGCCGCGCTCCCCAGGAGCAGTACGCGCCGCCGGGTCGGCGGGTCGGGTTCGGCCGGGCCCGGCGGCGTCGGGTCGAGGGCCGTGCCGTCGTCCGCCGGGCGCTGGGGGGATCGCTGGGGTGTGGGCACGTCCAGCGCCCGCGCGGACCGCTCGGCGACCAGGCGTACGACGGCGGGCGGCAGCCAGTGCTCCGCCGCCTGTCCCGTCGGCCCGTTCCGTGCCAGTGAGGTCCGGGGATCCTGGAGCGCGGTCGCGAGCTGCCGGGCGGTCGGCCTCCTGGCGGGGTCCTTGGCCAGGCAGGTCTTGATCGGCTCGCGTAGTGCGGCGGGTACGTCCGTCAGGTCCGGCTCCTCGTGCACCGTACGGAACAGGACGCCCGCCGCGTGCCCGGTGCCGAACGGGCGCCGCGCCGAGGCCGCGTACGCCAGGACGCAGCCCAGCGAGAAGACGTCGCTGGGCGGGCCGACCTCGTCGGCACGGGCACGTGCCTGTTCCGGTGAGAGGAAGCCGGGCGTGCCGACGACGGCGTCCGGCGCGGTGAGCGCGGTGGCCCCCACAGCGTGCGCGATGCCGAAATCGATCAGGCGCGGCCCGTCGAGGGCGAGCAGGACGTTGCCCGGCTTGACGTCCCGGTGCACGACTCCCGCGGCGTGCACGGCGGTCAGCGCCTCGGCCAGCCGGATGCCCAGGGCCCGTACCGCGGCGACGGGCAGTGCCCCCTGGCCGTCGACCGCCTCGACCAGGGAGGGCGCGGGCACGAACTCGGTGGCCAGCCAGGGCTGTCGGGCCTCGGGGTCGGCGGCCACGACCGGCACCAGCCGGCGCCCGGTCAGCGAGCGGACCGCCGTCACCTCACGCCGGAAACGGGTGCGGAACGCCGGATCGGCCACGTGCTCGGCCCGGATCACCTTGAGCGCGACCAGCGCCCCGCCCGCCGTACGGGCCAGGTAGACCACGCCCATGCCGCCCGCGCCGAGCCGGGCCAGCAGCCGGTGCCCGCCGATGTCGTCGGGATCGTCGGCCGTGAGCGGCCGCATCAGAACGCCGCCTCGCCCGCGTAGGCGAACCGGCCGCCCTTCACCTCGTAGCGGAAGACGTCGTAGCCCTTCAGCGTCTGGCCGTCGAACGCGTACGTGCGCACCAGGCCCTTGTACGTGCCCTTCGCCAGCAGCGCGTACAGCTGGGCGCGGGAGGGGCGGCCGCGGGCCTGGGTGAGACGGGTGATGACCATGCGGGCCACGTCGTAGGCCTCCGCCGCCCAGTGCGGGGGAGCGGAGCCGTAGCGCTTGCGGTAGGCGGTGGTGAAGGCGCGGACGGGGGTGCTCGCCGGGTCGATGTACGGGGCGAAGGTCTGCCAGCCCTCGGCGGCGCTGCCCGCGGTGGTCAGGAACTCCTGCTCGGCGGCCGGGTAGCCCAGGACGCGCGGGCCGGTGAAGCCGCGCTGCGCGAGGGCGCGGGCGACGGCTGCCGCGCGGGCGGGTGTGCCCGTGTAGACGAAGCCGTCGGGTCCGCGCGCGGTCATCTCTGCCACCACCGGCGCGAGATCCGCGGCCAGGACGGGCACCACCCGCGGCTCGACGGGGATCTTCACGACACCGAGGGACTGGAACGTCGTATGGCCGATCTCCCAGGACGCCTGGCCGCCGTCCCGGTCGATCAGCACGCCCACGCTCTTCGCCCCCAAGTCCCGCAGCCGGAAGGCGATCAGGGCCGGCGAGACCATGTAGCCGGGCACGGCCTGGAGGAAACGGCGGGGCTGCGCGGTGCCGTACACCGCCTGCGCGGAGGATGCCGTCAGCTGGGGCACGCCCTGTGCGTCGTAGGCGTCGAGGGCGGCCCCGGTGGTGGCGTCGCCGGTGGAGCCGATGACGGCGAGCAGGTCGCGGTCGGCGGCGAGTGCACGGGCGCGCTCGGTGGCGCGGGTCTGGTCGCCCTGGTCGTCGGCGACCTGGAGGGTGAGGGTGAAGGGCTTGTCCTGACGGGAGTTGAACTGCTCGACGGCGAGGCGTGTGCCGCGTTCCTGGGCCTGTCCGACGGCTCTTTGCGGGCCGGTCAGGTCGGCTTGGACGCCGAGCACCCAGCGGCGGGCGGCAGGCGTGGGCTCGTCGTCGCGACCGCTCGCCCACCAGGCGGCGCCACCGCCCGCGGCCAGGACGGCTGCCCCGCCCAGGAGCAGCAGCCGGCGTCGGCTCGGGCGGCCCGGGGGCGGAGCGTCCTCGGGAACTTCTGCCGCGGGCCCGTCCGTTGCCACGTCGACAGACGTGGCCTCGATGTCCGGCAGGGCCAGCATCGCGGCGGAGCGGTCCGCGATGAGCCGTACGACGGGGTCGGGCAGCCAGTCGGCGGTGCCGGCAGGCGTGTCCTCGGTGTCCTGAAGGTCCTCGGTGTGCTGAAGGAGCGCCTCGTCCAGCGCGCGGGCGGTGGGCCGGGCGGCCGGGTCCTTGGCGAGGCAGGCGTCGAGCAGCGCGCGCAGGTCGTCGGGGACGCCGTCGAGGTCGGGCGCGTCGTGCACGGTGCGGTAGAGCAGGGCGTCGACGGCTCCGGTGCCGAAGGGCGGGCGCCCGGTGGCGGCGTAGACGAGGAGACAGCCGAGGGCGAAGACATCGCTGGCGGGCGAGGCGGGCCGGGCCCGGGCCTGTTCCGGAGCCAGGAAGCCGGGGGTGCCGACCACCATGTCGGCCGAGGTGAGCGCGGTGTCCTCGGTGGCGCGGGCGATACCGAAGTCGATGAGGCGGGGGCCGTCGACGGCGAGGAGGACGTTGCCGGGCTTGACGTCCCGGTGCACGAGTCCCGCCGCGTGCACGGCCGTGAGCGCGCGGGCCAGCATGCGGCCGAGGACCCGCACCCCGCGCGACGGCAGCGGACCGCAGGCGGCCACGGCCTCGGCGAGCGCGGGGCCCGGTACGAACGCGGTGGCCAGCCAGGGCGCCGCCGCGTCCGGATCGGCACCGGTCACCGGCACGGCCCAGGGACTGTCCACCCGCCTCGCGGCGGCGACCTCACGGCGGAACCGGGCACGGAACTCGGGCTGGTCGGCGTACTCCGGCAGGATCACCTTGACGGCGGCCAGCTCGCCCGACTCCGCACGGCCGAGATAGACCACGCCCATGCCACCGGCGCCGAGCCGGGCGAGCAGGCGGTGACCGCCGATGCGGGACGGGTCGGTGGGGGTGAGCTTCTCGGCCATCAGCGCGTGTCCTTCGCGGTGGTCGACGCCGAGGCGGAGGGCGAGGCGGCCGCGGTGCCCCGCTCGATCGCGCCGGCGAGACGGCCGCGCATGTCGGCGTGGGGCTGCCTCAGCCGGTCGAAGAGATCGGTCCGGGACCAGCCCTTGGACCCCTTGGCCGAGACCGCGACGGTGAACGGCCCGATGCGGGTCTGCGACCAGACGTAGGCGTGCGGGCCGCCGGCCTCGTCACTCGTGTACTCGCCCATCTCGGTGAGGACGTCGTCGGCGTAGGTGATCCCGTCGTCCCCGAGGGCGGTCGGCACATCGGTCAGGTTCGACAACACCTCACCGGCGCGCAGCAGTTGCGAGGGACACCGCATCATCTCCTCCAGGACCTCGGCGTTCTCCCAGTCGGCCTGCTCGGCGGTCCGGTGGGCCGTGACCACGGCGGTCAGCAGGATCGGTCCTTTGCCGCCGCCCGCCGGCACCTCGTAGTGGCGGGTCAGGGTGGCGAGGACGTCCTTCGGGAGCGCCTGCTGCTCCCAGACGCAGTTCTTCCGGAGAACCGCCCACCTGCGCGGGTCGCTCTCATAGGGAGTGTCGCGCTCGGTGTCCGGTCCGAACGCGGCGGGCTGCGCGATGACGTCGCGGATCAGGGCGGTGGCCCGGGCCGCCGTCGTCGGCAGTTTTCCCGGATCGATGTCGACGGCGGTGCTCGGGGAAGGGGCGGCGGAGCCGGTGGCGCGGGCCTGGGGCGGCGGCGTCGCCGCTTGTTCGCCGGCGCCGGAGGTGCAACCGGTCACCAGCAGAGCCCCCGTCGCGACGGCGCAGCCAAAGCGCACCACCCATCCGTTCGCCACCACGACTCTCCCCGCGCCCGACCGCCACCCCACACCAGCGATGATGGTGGCAGCAACTTGCGTGCAGTGGCCGGCGATTGACGATCACGTGGCTCAGCTGTACCTCATTTGTCACACAGCTTGATCGCGCCCGGCCGGCGGCTGTCGCCCGGTTCGTGGACGCTGAGGTCGCCGTAGGCCGACAGCACGCCGGCCAGGTCACCTGGCTTGTGTCGCAGGGTGGTGTCCAGGAAGGCGAGCGTGGTCGCGGCGACGACGTGCGGGCTCCCGGTGCGGCCCAGGGAGCCGACCGTCGAGGGCACGGGCGGCAGGTAGAGGGGGCCGTCCATGAAGGTGAGGTGCGCGGCGCCTGGGACGGTGAGCCGGTAGCTCGTCGCGGTGTTGTGCTGGAGGGCCTCGGTGAGACGGGGCAGGTAGTCCGGGTCGGTTCCCGGGGTGATGGCCTGGGTGAGCGCGAGCGTCGGTCGGTGGAGGGAGGGGGAGACGGGGCCGTGGGGGTAGCCGTCCAGATCCATGACGGCGTCGAACCGGCAGTCCTGCCGGGCCGCCTGCAGGGCGGCGGCGCCCCCCATGGAGTGGCCGCCGACCGCGACTCGGCCGGTGTCCAGGCGTCCGGCCGGCGGGCCGGCGATCTCGCCTCGGCCCATACGGTCCAGCTGGGTGAGGACGAAGCGGAGGTCGGCGGCCCGAACAGCGGTCCATTCGGCCGCCAGTTGGTCGTCCTTGTCCCGGTCGCCGGTGGAGGTGGTCCTGGTGCGAATCGTTCGGCCGTCGGTGAGGACGACGGCGGCGGAGTCGTACGGATGGTCCAGGGCGGCGACCAGATAGCCGTGGCTCGCCAGTTCCTCCGCCCAGGCGGTGTTCTGGGTGCGCACCCCACCCGATCCGGGAGAGAACAGCACGACCGGAAACCGTCCGCCCCGGTCGGCCACCGGGGCGTTGAAGACCGCATGGGTGCGGGCCCGCGGGACGCCGTCGATCAGGAAGGCGGGCAGGCCGGCATAGTCTGCGAGGGCCTCGGAAACAGTGCGTGCCTCGTGCCCCGTGCGTCCGAGGTACTGGGCCCGCTCCGTGCCGGCGGGGCTCTTCCGCGCGGGGTACCAGAGCTGGACCACGACCGTGCGCCGGTCGTGCCGATCGGCCGTGAAGGTCTCGGGGCGGCGTGGATCGGTCCACTGCACCACGCGGGTGCCGACCGCGAAACGGCCCGACGGCTCGGGGAACACGGGGACGGGAAAGGCCCAGGCGGCCACCGGACCCGCGGCGATCAGGCCGACGCAGGCCACCGTCCCCGGCAATGCCAGCCACCATCGGGCGCGCCGCGCCGGCCGGCCAGTACGGCGTCGCAGCAGGGGAGAGAGGGCGAACGGCGACGCGAGGGCAGCGCCGGCCAGGACCGGCAGCATCTGCCAGCGGATCCCCACCGCACTCAGCACGATCGCGGACAGCACGAGAACCGCCCCCGCCGCGACCGTGACGCGTGGGCGGGCGATGGGGGGAAGCCGGCGCGCCCCCACCAGCGCGACGGCACCCAGCAGGGCAAGAAGTTCCGGAGGGGACATGTACAGCCCCGCGATGATCTCGGTCACCCGGCCATCCTCGGGGCGCGGCCCGCGAGGCCACATCGATCCCGGGTCGCCCCGGCATGCGACCGGAGTCGCAATCGAGCACGCCGTATGAACGGCCGCGTTGCGACCGCGGGAGGTGACGGGACTCCTCCTGCGGTCGTACCTCGGCGCGGTGCGATCAGCCGGTGGACTCATGTGCCGCGCGGGCCCGCGGCCTACGGTGACAGGGCCGCGGCGCACGCCGGGAGCGCCGGGTGCGCGCTCCCCGTACCCGACCCGGCTCCGGCCGCACGCGGTGGTGACCCCGGCCGGGGTCACCACGCTGCTGAACCGACAGGGACGTGAGATGACCGAGGCAGCCCCCCAACGCGGTGCGCCCCCGGGACCGTGTGCGGCGGGTGGGGACAGCCGTACGGCTGACGGGGTACGCCGACCCGGCCGCCTCGGTGCGAGCGGTGGACCGGTGAGAGCGGCCCGGCGCCGGGCGCTCCGGCTGCCGCCCATGGTGGGGGACTCGCTGCTGTCGGCGCTGCTCCTGCTCAACATCCTGACCACGCGCGCGCACCCGGAGCTCCCGGTGGCCGTGGCCCTCACCGCCGCCCTTGCGCTGCCCCTGGTGTGGCGGCGCCGGGCCCCGCTCACGGTGTTCGGGCTGGTGGCAGCCGCGGCCTTCGTCCAGTGGCTGGTGGACATCCAACTGCCCGCGGACGTCGCCTTGTTGGTGGCGCTCTACACGGTGGCCGCGCACTCGGGCCGGCGCGGCGCGCTTGTCGCCGCTGCCGTCGTGGAGGGCGGGGCCCTGCTGGCCTGCCTGCGCTGGGCGGTGGACGGCGCGTTCCCGACCCTCTTCGTCGCGTTGTCCGCGATGGTCGTCGCCGCCACGGTCCTGGGCGTGAACGTGCGGACCACGCGCGCCTACCTCGCGGTCCTGGAGGAACGGGCCGTACGCCTGGAGCAGCAACAGGACCAGCAGGCGCGACTGGCCGTCGCCGAGGAGAGGGCGCGTATCACCCGGGAGATGCACGACATCGTCACCCACAACCTGTCCGTGATGGTCGCGCTCACCGACGCCGCCGTCTACGCCCAGCACCGCTCGCCCGACAGGGCCACCACCGCGATGCTCCAGATCTCCGAGACGGGCCGGCAGGCCCTGACCGACATGCGGCGCTCGTTGGGCGTCCTGCGGACCGACGAACCGGACGCGGAGCGCCACCCGTTGCCCGGCATCGCACAACTGGAGGTCCTCACCGACCAGATGCGCGCCGCCGGTCTGCCGACCCGCGTCGAGGTCCACGGCGGCCACACCCACATACCCGCCACCGCACAACTGACCGTCTACCGCCTGGTACAGGAAGCCTTGACCAACACCCTGAAGCACACACCCACCGGCACACACGCGCGGGTCCGGGTACATTGCTCGACCGAGACCGTCCCCGTCGACGTCACCGACAGCGGCCCCTGCTCGCCCCTTCCCGGCGCCACACCGTCCGGCCACGGCATCCCCGGCATGCGCGAGCGCGCCGCCGCCTACGGAGGAAAGCTGCGCGCCGGACCGCTATCGGGCGGTGGCTGGGGCGTCCATGCCCGCCTCTCCCTCGGCAGCGGCGGAGCGGCGTCCGCATGACGATCCGCATCCTGATCGCCGACGACGAGGCCTTGCTCCGTATGGCCTTCAGTACGGTCCTGGAGGCCCAGCCCGACATGTCACCGGTCGGCGAGGCCGCGGACGGCACCCAGGCCGTACGCCTCGCCCGGGAGGTGCGCCCCGATGTCGTCCTCATGGACGTCCGGATGCCCGGGACCGACGGGATCGAGGCGACCCGGCAGGTCATCCGGGTCTCCCCGCGGACCAGAGTGCTGATCCTCACCACCTTCGACGTGGACGAGTACGCCTTCGCCGGACTCACCGCAGGAGCCTCGGGCTTCCTGCTGAAGAACACCAGGCCCGAGGAACTGCTCACCGCGATACGCAGCGTGGCCGCGGGCGACGCGGTGGTCTCCCCGCGGATCACCCGCCGCCTGCTGGAGAGCCTCCGCCCGCACATCCCCGACGGCGGCGGCGCCGACCGCGACGAGCGGCTGAGCCGGCTCAGCGCCCGTGAGCGCGAGGTGCTGGTCCAGGTGGGCCGCGGCCTGTCCAACACCGAGATCGCGGCCACCCTTTACCTCGCGGAGGCGACCGTGAAGTCCCATCTGGGGCGAATCCTGCACAAGCTCGAACTCCGGGACCGGATCCAGGCCGTGATCTTCGCCTACGAAAGCCGTCTCATCCACCCGGCATGACACCGCCGCCCGGAGCGGACCCCCGGGCCAACCCCGCCTGCCGCGCCCGACCCCGGCATGCTTTCCAGGTCAGCCGCTCTTGCCCGACGGAGGTGCGGAAGTGCCCTGGCCGGCGCGGAGCATGGCCTTGTAGAGGGGTTCGTGCCCGGGTGAGTCGGGCAGGGGGCCGTGTGCCGGAGTCCGGAGGGACTGGACGAGCAGGGCGACGACGCGTCGCCAGGCGTCGGGGGCGGCGTCGCCGCAGGCGTTGACGACACCGGCGTTGGCCATGTGGATCAGCACCAGGTCCGAGGGGTCGAAGTCCGCGCGCAGCCGGCCGGTGGCCTTGGCACGGTCGATGAGGAGGGAGGACGGGCGAGCCGATCATCGCCGCCGTGGGGCGGCTGACCGAGGTCGTCTTCAAGGTGCTGTCCTTCGTCATGAAGGCCGCGCCGCTGGGCGCCTACCGGGCGAACCTGCGCAGCGCCGAGGCCACCAGCACGTACAGCCTCAAGGGAGACCGCGCCGGGGCGAGACCCACCAGGACTCCCTGACCTTCTACGGCTTCCGCTACGCGTCCGTCACCGCGACCGAGACGGTCACGATCACCCGCCTGACCGGCAGGGTCGCCACCTCCGCGATCCATGAGAGGGGCACCGTCGTCACCGACGACCCCGACACCAACCGGCTGATCAGCAACATCCGTTGGGGCCAGCGCGGCAACTACCTGTGGGTGCCCACCGACTGCCCGCAGCGCGACGAACGCCTCGGCTGGACCGGGGACACCCAGGTCTTCGCCACCACGGGCCTGTACAACGCCGACGCCGGGCCCTTCCTCGGCCACTTCCAGGCCTCGGTCGCCGACTCGCAGACCATCTACGGCATGGACAAGGCCCAGTTCACCGGAGTCTCTCCCGGCGGCCGGTACAACTTCCCCGGCGGCGGCAGTGGTTGGGCGGACTGCGGGGTCGTCCTGCCGTGGACCCTGTGGCAGATGACCGGCGACCCGGCCGTCATCGAGAGCAGCCGGCCCGCCATGACCCGCTACCTCGACTGGATCCGGCGGCAGACCGGCGACACCCACGCCGGACAGGGCTCCCTCACCGGCGACTGGCTGGCGCCGCAGAAGACCAGCGCCCAGCTGATGAGCGACGTCTACTACGGCCATGTCGCCCGCCTGATGGCACAGATGGCCCGAGCCGTCGGCCGGCCGGCGGAGGCGGCGGCCTACGAGCGGCTGTTCGCGGACATCAAGAAGGCGTTCATGAGGAAGTACCTCAGCACCGAGGGCGGCACGGTCACCGTGAGGTCCAGCCTCGGCGACGCCTCCCCGATCGAACCCGGCGCCGACCCGAACCAGAAGACCGAGGACAACAGCCAGACCGCCCTGCTGTGGGTGCTCAAGCTCGGTTTCTACGACACCGAGTCCCAACGCCGCGCCCTCGTCGCCCACTTGGCGGACAACATCGGCAATGACGCGGCCTACAAGGCGGCCCATCCGACGAGCAGCCGGGTCAAGTACGCCGAGAACACGCTGTCGGTGGGCTTCCTCGGCGTCAACGTCCTCGCCCCCGTCCTGACCGACGAGGGCCGCGCGGACCTGGCGTACAAGCTGCTCCACCAGGACGCGATGCCGTCCTGGCTGTTCTCGGTGAAGAACGGCGCCACGACCGTCTGGGAGCGCTGGAACTCCTATTCCGGGCAGGACGGGTTCGGCCCGGTCAGCATGAACTCCTTCAACCACTACGCCTACGGCGCCGTGATGGAGTGGATGTACGCCTACATGGCCGGCATCGCCCGCGACCCGGACAGCCCCGGCTTCAAGCACTTCGTCCTGCGACCGCATCTCGATCCCACCGGGAGGATCACGCACGTCGCGGGCGCGCACGAGTCGCCGTACGGGAAGATCAGGAGTGAGTGGACGGTCGGCGACCGGGGCGCGAGCCTGTCCTACGACGCGTTGGTGCCGGCGAACAGCGAGGCCACGCTACGCCTGCCGGCCGTCTCGGCCGACTCCGTCCGCGAGGGGCGCTCTCCGCTGGCCCGCGTGGACGGCGTGCGCTTCCTCGGACACTCGGGCGGTGTGGCCTCGTACCGGCTGCCGTCCGGCTCGTACCGTCTGACGAGCAGGCTGCGCTGACACCTGCCGCTCGGCGCCGAGGCGTCGGCCCGACGCGGTGGGCACCACTGCTCAGTGCGTCTCCTGCGCCTCGGCGGCGGTGGCACGCGTGTTGTCCTGATGGACCAGGAGGGACAGCAGGTCCGCGACGGTGGCGCCGGCGTCGGCCGGGTGCCGCAGAAACGTGCCCTGCGCGATGCGGTAGACGTTCGAGCGGCCCTGTCGCTCGTGGGTGAGGTATCCGCCCTCTTCGAGGTCAGAGATGATCTTCTGCACGGCGCGTTCGGTGAGCTGGCAGCGGGCGGCGATGTCGCGGACACGCACCGTGTGATCGTCGAAGATCGTGGCCAGTACTCGGGCGTGATTGGTCAGGAACGTCCAGCCTGCATGCGGTTCCAACGCTCGGTCCATGCCCCTACGATACGACGCCTTTTTCACGTATTCAAAAGTACGAATCGCGTTTCGTGTAATGGTTGACGTGAAACCGAGGTGTGGTGATGCTGGAAGGGCAGAGAAGATCGGTCGGCGCCGGGAGTCCCCATGTCCCATCCCGCGGTTCGTCCCCGAGACGAGGAGTCGTGCACCGAGTGCGGCACCGCGTTCCGGCAGTCGCACACGCCGGTGCCTCTGAAACTGAGTGTCGACACGGTCGGTGACCGTGTCGTCGTGACTGTGTCCGGCGAGCTGGACCTGGAGAGCGACCACGTGCTGTACCAGTCGCTCAACGACGCGCTGGACCATGCCGAGGGCGGTGTGGACCTGGATCTCGCGGGAGTGGAGTTCTGCGACTGCTCCGCCCTGAACGTCCTGCTGCGCGTGCGGCACCGTGCCGTGCGGACGTCCAAGAGCCTCGCCCTGCGTGCCGCCAGCCCGGCCGTGGAACGTCTGCTCGGTCTGACCAGCACTCGTTCGCTCTTCACCGGTTCCACCGACGAGGAGCAGGCGGACGGTGCCGCCACGGCCTGGAGTCCCTCGCCGCCCTCGGAGCGGCCGCCTCGGACGGCGGGCGCCTCCGACGGAAACCCGGCGGCCGAGATCGCCCAGCTGCGCCGGGCCATGGAGACGCGTCCGGCGATCGACATGGCCCGCGGCATCCTCATGGCCTCGTTCCAGCTGACCGTCCAGCAGTCCTGGCAGGTCCTGGTGGCCGCCTCCCAGCGCAGCAACGTCAAGCTGCACCTGATCGCCGAAGCCGTCCTGGGCACCGTCGACGGCCAGGCCCTGCCCGAGCCCCTCGCCGGCCATCTCGCCGCGGCGGTCAAGGAAGCGGCGGTCACGGATGCGGCGGTCACGGAAGTCGGCACCTCCGGTGCGCGGGAGACCTCCGGCGTACCGGAGGGCGACGGCGCCCCTTCCCACTGACGGCGAGTCCGACCACCGGGCGGGCGTCGGCGGGAGCCGTCGACCGATGCCACAAGGCCGGCCCGGGGCGGGGAGCGCCGGGCCGGCCTTGGGTGCGGGTGCCTCGGAGGTCAGTCCGTGCCGGACTCCATCGCGGCGCGGTCCAGCATCGCGTCCTCGTCGGAGACCTCGCCGCGGGAGGCGATGGCCTCCGCGCCGCCCTCCGGCATGCTGCCGATCAGGCCCGTCGCGGCGGCCTGGGCGGCGCCGATGGCGGGGCTGCCGGTGCCGATGAGGCCGAGCCCGGCGTACTGCTCCAGCTTGGCGCGGGAGTCGGCGATGTCGAGGTTGCGCATGGTGAGCTGGCCGATCCGGTCCACCGGGCCGAACGCCGAGTCCTCGGTGCGCTCCATGGAGAGCTTGTCCGGGTGGTAGCTGAAGGCGGGGCCCGTCGTGTCGAGGATCGAGTAGTCCTCGCCGCGCCGCAGCCGAAGGGTGACCTCGCCGGTGATCGCCGTGCCGACCCAGCGCTGGAGCGACTCGCGGATCATCAGCGCCTGCGGGTCCAGCCAGCGGCCCTCGTACATCAGACGGCCCAGGCGCCGGCCCTCGTTGTGGTACTGGGCGACGGTGTCCTCGTTGTGGATGGCGTTGACGAGACGCTCGTAGGCGGCGTGGAGCAGGGCCATGCCCGGCGCCTCGTAGATACCGCGGCTCTTGGCCTCGATGATCCGGTTCTCGATCTGGTCGGACATGCCCAGGCCGTGCCGGCCGCCGATGGCGTTGGCCTCCATGACCAGGTCGACGGCGGAGGCGAACTCCTTGCCGTTGATCGTCACCGGACGGCCCTGCTCGAAGCCGATGGTGACGTCCTCGGCGGCGATCTCGACCGACGGGTCCCAGAACCGCACACCCATGATCGGCTCGACGGTCTCGACACCGGTGTCCAGGTGCTCCAGGGTCTTGGCCTCGTGGGTGGCGCCCCAGATGTTGGCGTCGGTGGAGTACGCCTTCTCCGTCGAGTCCCGGTAGGGCAGGTCATGGGCGACCAGCCACTCCGACATCTCCTTGCGGCCGCCGAGCTCGGTCACGAAGTCCGCGTCCAGCCAGGGCTTGTAGATCCGCAGGTGCGGGTTGGCGAGCAGGCCGTAGCGGTAGAACCGCTCGATGTCGTTGCCCTTGAAGGTGGAGCCGTCGCCCCAGATCTGGACGTTGTCCTCCAGCATCGCCCGGACCAGCAGGGTGCCGGTGACGGCACGGCCCAGCGGGGTGGTGTTGAAGTACGCCCGTCCGCCCGAGCGGATGTGGAACGCGCCGCAGGTGAGCGCGGCCAGGCCCTCCTCGACCAGCGCCGCGCGGCAGTCGACCAGGCGGGCGACCTCGGCGCCATAGGTCTTGGCGCGGCCGGGCACCGAGGCGATGTCGGGTTCGTCGTACTGCCCGATGTCGGCGGTGTAGGTGCACGGGACGGCGCCCTTGTCGCGCATCCACGCGACCGCGACCGAGGTGTCGAGGCCGCCGGAGAAGGCGATGCCGACGCGTTCGCCGGCGGGAAGGGAGGTGAGGACCTTGGACATAGGAAGATTATGCATCATCTCGCATGGTCATGCAAAGGTGGGCTCGGTCACGCCTGCCGACGGTCGTTCGGTCACGCTTGCGGAGGGCGGACTCGGGCCGTCTGACCTCGGGCCTTCTGGCCTCGGGCCTCGGCCATAAAGCCGAGCCGCCGGGGACGCGGGCGCCGGTCCCTCGGTCGAACGGCCGATGTCCTGTGAAGCGCCGCGATCAAGACTGGCAGGGCAGCCGGCGCCGTCCCGACGGCCTCGGGGCGCGCCCCTTCGCGCGCCCGTGCACCGCCCGACCCGGCTGCGGACATCCCTGATCGGAGACGTGGCCCTTCATGACAGCTGTCGTCGAGCTGAGCCCTGCCCGCACGCGCGGCGCGCCCCCGCCCACCGGCGCGCCCGGGACGCTCCTCCGCCGTCACCGGGTGCCGCTGCTGGCCACCGTGACCATGCTCCCGCTGTACGGGGTGTGGGCGTTCTTCCGCGCCAACGGCGGTGGTGATCTGGCCGCTCAGGAGACCTGGGCGCGGTTCGCCGCCGAGCACGGCGGGTCGGCGTACGGGCTGTTCTGGTTCGGCGGGGCGCACACGGCGAACTACAGCCTCCTCTCGCCGTATCTGATGGGCTTCTTCGGGGTGCGGACGGTGGCCGTCGCCGCGGGCCTCGCCGCCGGCTGGTCGGCCGCGGTCCTGTTCGTACGGTCGGGGATCCGACGCCCGCTCGCGCCCGCCCTGCTCGCCGCGTTCGGCCTGTGGGCCGATGTCGCGGCGGGCCGGGTGACGTTCGCGCTCGGCGTCGCCCTCGCCCTCGCGGCCTGTGTGCCGCTGGTGGGGGAGCGGCGGGTGGGGCTGACCGCCGGATACGCGCTGCTCGCGACGGCGGCGAGCCCGGTGGCCGGACTGTTCCTGGTGGTGGCGGGCGCGGCCTACGGCCTGCTGCGTGATGGGCCGAGGGCCTTGGCCCTGCTCGTGCCCCCGTTCGTGGTCGTCGGGACGACCACGCTGCTGTTCCCCTTCCAGGGACAGCAGCCGATGCCGGCGGCCCGCATCCTGTGGCCCGCCCTGCTGGGCCTGTCGGTCGCGCTCCTGGCGCCGCGCGGGTGGCGCGTGGTGCGGCGGGGAGCCGCGGTCTACGGGGCGGGTGTCCTGCTGACCTATCTGATCCCCTCGCCGATCGGCACCAACGTCGAGCGCCTCGCGCTGCTGTTCGCTCCCGCCGTGCTGCTCGCCGCCCTGCTCTCGACGGAGCGGAGCGCGCGGCGCCTGCGGGGCGGCCTGGTCTGTGCGCTCGTCGCCTCCCTGGCCTGGCTGGGATCGGGGACGCCGTTGACCTTCCTGCGCGGCTCGGCCCAGGTCCCGGCCTGGGCGGCCGACACCCGTGGAGTCGTCCGGGCCCTGGACCGGCTCGGCGCGCACGACACCCGGGTGGAGGCGGTCCCGGCCGACGACCACCGGGAGGCCGCCGTCCTGTCCCCGTACGTCAACCTGGCCCGCGGCTTCAACACCCAGCTGGACATGGAGCGCGGCCGGCTGTTCTACGACGGCACGTTCTCGCCGTCGGCCTACCGTGCCTGGCTGGACCGCTGGGCGGTCGGTTTCGTGGTGCTGCCCGATGCCGTGCCCGACCGCCATGGCGCGGCCGAGGCCGCCCTGGTGCGCAGCGGGCCCGCGTGGCTGGAACCGGTGTGGAGGGACGCGCACTGGCGGATCTACCGGGTGCGGAACGCCGTACCTCTGGTGTCGGCGCCCGCGCGCGTGGTGCGCGCCACGCAGGACGAACTGGACGTGTGGATGCCGGCGCCCGGCTCGGTGGGTGTCCGGGTCGCCTACTCGCCCTGGCTCCGGGTGGAGGGCGGTTGTCTGCGGCAGGAGGGCGAGTTCACCCGGCTCTCGGTGGGCGGACCGGGGGTGTACCGGATCGGCTCCGGGTATCGGGCGCCCTCCTCGCCGCCGGGTGGGTGCTGAGCGTCAGACGGTCCCTCCCTCGGGGGCGGTGATGCCGGCGACCACCTGGCGCAGGAAGCCCGCCGCGGTGCCGCCGTCGCACACACGGTGGTCGAAGGTCAGCGACACGTGGACCACCTCGCGCACCTCCACACGGCCGTCCACCACCCACGGGCGCTCGACGACGCGGCCCACGCCGAGCATCGCGGCCTGCGGGTGGTTGAGGATCGGGGTGGCGCCGTCGACGCCGAGGACGCCGTAGTTGTTGAGGGTGAACGTGCCGCCGGTGCGGTGCTCCACCGGGAGCGTGCCCCGGCGGGCCAGGGCGGTCAGGCGCCGCAGCTCGGCCGCGAGGTCGTCCGGGGACAGGCGGTCGGCGTCGCGGACGACCGGGACGATCAGACCCTGCGCGGTCTGCGCGGCGATGCCCAGGTGCACCCGGGGCGGGCGGACGATCTCACCGCGTTCGGCGTCGACCCGGGCGTTGAGCTCGGGGAAGGCGGCCAGCCCGGCCAGGCACGCCCGCGCGAGCAGGGGCAGCAGGCCCGTCCCGAGGGAGGTGCGGGCGGCGAGCAGACCGGTCGCGTCGGCGTCGGCCCAGATCGTCACGGACGGCGTGTCGCGATGCCCGCGCACGAACTTGTCGGCGGAGGCGTCCAGGGGGACGCGGACGCCGGTGTCCGCGGGGGAACCGCCCGCCCGCGACCACCCCTTCGCCGCGCCGGTTCCGTAACCGGTGAGCACGGCACCCGAATCCGGGGCCGTGTCGGCCTCCGGTGCCTGTGAGCCCGCATCGGCCTGCGGCACCTTCGCGGCCACATCGGCCCCCAGCACCTTCGCGGCCGCGTCCGCCTCCGATACCTGCGTACCCGCGTCCGCCTCCGGCGCCACCGTGAACAGCGGCGCCCCCACCGGCACGACCCCACCGGTCCCGCAGTGCAGGGCAGACACCGTCCCGGCGTACGGACTCGGCAGCGTCACCACCGACTTGGCGGTCTCCACCTCCACGACGACCTGATCGTGCTCGACGGTGTCGCCCACGGCGACCTTCCACTCCAGCACCTCGGCCTCCGCGAGCCCCTCGCCCAGGTCGGGGAGGTGGAAGGTCCGGGTGGCGGACGCCTGCCCGGCAGACGCCAAGTCCTCGCGGACGGAAGGCCGTTCGGCGCCGTCGGGCAGCAGCCGGCGCAGGCCGTCGAGCACTCGCTCGACGCCCGGCAGGTGGGCGGCCTCCAACAGCGGCGGCGGATACGGGATGTCGAGGCCCGTGACCCGCAACACCGGTGCGCGCAGGGCGTCGAAGCACTGCTCCTGCACGCGTGCCGCGATCTCGGCGCCCACCCCGGCGAAGCCCTGCGCCTCGTGCACCACCAGGCACCGGCCGGTGCGCCGCACGGAGTCGGCCGTCGTCCGGTCGTCCAGCGGGACCAGGGTGCGCAGGTCCAGCACCTCCACGTCCAGGCCCTCGGCCGCGGCCCGCTCGGCCGCCTTCAGGGCCACCGCGAGCGAGGGACCGTAGGCCACCAGCGTGGCGTCACGTCCGGCGCGGCGGATCGCGGCGGTGCCGAACGGCTCGGTGCGGACGGGCAGTTCGACGCGTTCGCGGGTCCAGTAGTGGCGTTTGGGCTCCAGGAAGACCACCGGATCGGGGTCGTCGATCGCCTCGCGGAGCAGGGAGTAGGCGTCCGCCGCCGTCGCGGGGGTCACCACCTTCAGGCCCGCGGTGTGCGCGTAGTACGCCTCGCTGGAGTCGCTGTGGTGCTCCACCCCGCCGATGCCGCCGCCGTAGGGGATCCGGACGACCAGGGGGAGGGGGAGGGCGCCGCGGGTCCGGTTGCGCATCTTGGCGATGTGCGAGGCGATCTGCTCGAACGCGGGATAGGCGAACGCGTCGAACTGCATCTCCACCACGGGCCGGAAGCCCCCCATCGCCATGCCGACCGCGAGTCCCGCGATACCCGCCTCGGACACCGGCGTGTCGAAGCAGCGCCGGGAGCCGAACGCGTCGGTGAGGCCGTCGGTCACCCGGAAGACGCCACCGAGGCGGCCGACGTCCTCGCCCAGGACCACGACCCGCTCGTCCGCGTCGAGCGCGTCCCGCAGCGCGCGGTTGAGGGCCTGCGCCATCGTCGTGCCGTCCGCCATGTCAGCAACCCTCCAACTCGGCCCGCAGAGCGGCGCGTTGAGCGGCGAGCTGCGGGGTCGGCGCACCGAGGACGTGGTCGAGGAGACCGAGCGGATCCAACTCGGGGTCCGCCGCGAGGCGTTCACGCACACCGACGGCGTACTCCTCCGCCTCGGCCGCCACCGCTTTCACGTCGTCGTCGGTCAGCAGTCCGCGCTCGAACAGGGCGGATTCCAGCCGGGCGATCGGATCGCGGGCCCGCCAGCGCTCGGTCTCCTCGGCCGCGCGGTAGCGGGACGGGTCGTCGGCGCTGGTGTGCGGGGCCATGCGGTAGGTGTGCGCCTCGACCAGCCAGGGACCGCCGCCGGCTCGCGCGTCCTCGGCGGCGGTGGTCAGGACGGCGAGGACCGCGGCGGCGTCGTTGCCGTCCACCTGCTCCGAGCGGACGCCGTACCCGACGCCCTTGTACGCCAGGCTCGGCGCCGCGCACTGCTCGGACAGCGGGACGGAGATGGCGTATCCGTTGTTCTGCACCAGGAACACCACGGGCGCCCGCAGCACACCCGCCAGGTTCACCGCCTCGTGGAAGTCGCCCTCGCTGGTCGCGCCGTCGCCCAGGAGCGCGAGCGCGACCGTGCCGGTGCCCTTGAGGCGCTCGGCGTGGGCGAGCCCGGTGGCGTGGGCGGTGTGCGTGGCCAACGGCGTGCACTGGGGCGCGGTGCGGTGCCGCACGGGGTCGTAGCCGCAGTGGGCGTCACCGCGCAGCAGCGTCAACGCCTCGACCGGGTCGATGCCCCGGCTGACCAGGGCGACGCAGTCGCGGTAGGTGGGGAACAGCCAGTCCGAGTCGCGCAGGGCAAGGGCGGCACCGACCTGGCAGGCCTCCTGGCCGAGGCTGGACGGATGGACCGCCAGCCGGCCCTGCCGGGCGAGCGCCGTGGCCTGCTCGTCGAAGCGGCGCCCGACGACCATCCTCCGGTACGCCGCCAGCAGCGCGTCGGGCGGCGGCTCGGCGTACGACCGGCGCTCCGCCCGTGCCGCCGGGTGTTTTTCCCGGCCTTTGCCATTCGATGACGAATTCGTGGACTGTGGTGACGGAGACAGCGACAGCGGCGTCGGCAAAAAGGAAACCGGAACCGCGGAAGGAAGCCAAGCGGAAGGGTCTTCCCTGTCTTCATCGTCCGTAAGCGTCGGCGAATCCATCATTTTCCCGTCAACCTTTCGTGAACGGTGTGCGCGCCTCGGATGATCTACGGCCACGGTTCTTTCTCCACCACCGCACCGGTACGGGTAGATGAAGTGGGCCTGAACAATGCGCAGGTGAGCGGCGACCGTGCGGGCCATGTGTCAACTGGCGTTCAGTAAGAAGCAATTCGCGCGTCTCCTTCCCGTACTGCGGAGACGGTTCCAATTGATCAGCGACATGCGGCACTGCGGAAGGCAAGGGAAGATGTCCCGAGGACGCCCGGGAACACGTCACTACACGGTTGTCTGTTCCTCATGCGGAACCCGCTACGAGGACGATGGACTCATACTCGACTGCTCCCGTCGGCACGAACCGGCATTCCTGCGCACCGAATACGCCGACAGCCCGGCCGGTGCCGGTGCCCGTGTGGGGGCGGACAGGGGGCTGTTCCGGCACGCCCCGCTGCTGCCGGTGGCGCGCACCTTCCCCGGTGTGCCCGGACCGGTCGTCCACCACGCCGAACGCCTCGGCCGGCGGATCGGCCTCGACCGGCTCTGGGTCGCCTTCAACGGCTACTGGCCCGAACGCGGGGCGCAGTTGCCGACCTGCACCTTCAAGGACCTGGAGGCGTACACGGTGCTCGGCCGGCTGCCCGCCGCGCCGCCCGTCCTCGTCATCCCCTCGGCCGGCAACACCGCCGCCGCCTTCGCCTGGGCGGCCACCCGGCACCAGGTGCCCTGTCTGCTGGTCGTGCCCGCACCGGCGATGGAACGGATGCGGTTCCCCGCCCCGCTCGACCCGTGCGTGCGGATCGTCGTCCTCGACGGCGCCGCCACCTACAGCGACACCATCGCCTGCGCCGACCTGCTGGCACGGTTGCCCGGCCACCACGCCGAGGGCGGCGCCCGCAACGTCGGCCGCCGCGACGGCCTGGGCACCGTCATGCTGGCCGCCGCCGAGGCCCTCGGCCGGCTCCCGGAGACCTACGTGCAGGCCGTCGGCAGCGGCACCGGAGCCATCGGCGCCCACGAGGCGGCGCGCCGCGTCCGCGGCGAGGGCGAACGCCTGCCGCGCCTGCTGATGTGTCAGAACGCGCCCTTCGCACCCCTGCACGAGGCCTGGCGGGCCACCGGCCAGGCCCCCGCGCACCGCGAGCACGAACCGCTCGCCCGTGAACTGACCAACCGCCGCCCGCCGTTCACCGTGCGCGGCGGCGTGCGCGACGTGCTGGCCGAGAGCGGCGGCGACGTGCGATGTACCGACAACGAGGCCGCGCTCGCCGCCCTGGCCCTCTTCGAGGAGGTCGAGGGCATCGACATCGAGCCCGGCGCCGGAGTCGCCCTGGCCGCCCTGGCCGAAGCCGTCGTGGCCGGACAGGTCCGCCGGGACGAACTGGTGCTCCTCAACATCACCGGCGGCGGCCGCGCCCGCCAGGCCCGCGACCTCGCCCTCGTCCCCGCCCGGCCCTGGCTGCGCGTGCCGTGGCCCGGCCGCGAGGAGGGGCCGCGGCTGGTCGCCGAGCAGGTGGAACGGCGGCTCATGGGCACCGGCACCGGTGCCGTCGTCGTCGGGGAGGGCGTGTGACCCTGTCCGCCGCGCAGCGCTCGATGTGGTTCGGGCAGCGCCTCGACCCCGCCGGACCCGCCTACAACGTGGGCGAGTACACCGAGATCCACGGGCCCGTCGACCCCGCCCTCCTGCGGGCCGCGGTACGGGCGGTGGTGGACGCCACCGAGACGCTCCGGGTCCGCTTCGTCGCCGACGACGACACCGTCCGCCCGATCGTCGAGACCGCCCCCGACCGGGACCTGCCCGTCGTCGACCTCACCGGCGAGGACGACCCCCGCGCCGCCGCCGAGGCCTGGCGGGCCGCCGACTTCGCCACCCCCTTCGCCCTCGACCGCGCCCCGCTCTTCCGGTACGCACTGCTCAAGCTCGCCGACGACCACTGGATCTGGTACCAGCGCTACCACCACATCGCCGTCGACGGCTACAGCTGCTCCCTCCTCGCGGCCCGCGTGGCCGACGCCTACACCGCCCTCGCCGCCGGAACCACCCCCGCCCCGCCCCCGGCGCCCCTCGCCGCACTGGTCGCCGAGGACGCGGCCTACCAGGCGGGCGAACGGCACGCGACGGACCGCGCGTACTGGACCCACGCCCTCGCCGACCGCCCCGAACCGGTCGGCCTGTCGACGCGGCCCACGCAGGTCGCCGGACGGTTCGAGCGCCGCACCGGTCATCTCCCGCACACCGCGGGCGACTTGGTGCACGCCGTCGCCGCGCAGGCCGGAACCCGCTGGTCACGCGTCGTCCTCGCGGCCACCGCCGCCTATCTGCACCGCCTCACCGGAGCCCGCGAGATCGTGCTCGGCCTCGCCGTCACCGGCCGCGAGAGCGCGACGGAACGCGCGACCCCGGGCATGGCGTCCAACGTCCTCCCGCTGCGCCTGACCGTACGACCCGACACCACCGCCCACGACCTCGTACGGCAGACCGCGACCGTCACCCGCGACCTGCTCGCGCACCAGCGCTACCGGGGCGAGGACCTGCGCCGGGACCTGGACTGGCCGCGGGACGGGCGCCGTTTCTTCGGCCCCGTCGTCAACATCATGGCCTTCGGGCCGGAACTGCGCTTCGCCGGGTACGCCACCACCCGCCACAACCTCTCCACCGGCCCGGTGGAGGACCTCGCCGTCAACGTGTACGACCGCGCCGACGCGGAGGGCATCCGCCTCGACCTCGACGCGAGCCCGGCGCACTACACGGACGCCGAACTGACCGCCCACCACCGGCGGTTGATCCACTTCGTGGAGCGGTTCGCCGCCGAACCGTCGGCCTGTGTGGGCACCCTGGAGCTCACGCTGCCGCAGGAGACGGCATCCGCCCGGCTCGACGGCGCTCCCGCGCGCGGGGGAGAGGCCACCGTCCCGGACCTGCTCGCGGCCCGCGCCGCCGCCGACCCGGACACCACGGCCGTGGTGCACGGTGAACGGGGCACCACCTACCGGGAGTTGAACGCTCGCGCCAACCGGCTCGCCCACCGGCTGCTGGGCCTCGGTGTCCGCCCCGAGGACCGGGTGGCCGTCCTCATGCGCCGCTCCGACGACCTGATCGTCGCCCTGCTGGCCGTCCTCAAGGCGGGCGGCGCCTACGTCGGGCTCGACCCGCGTGCCCCGGCCGCGCGCACGCGGCGCATCCTCGGCGAGACCGGCTCGGCCGTCCTGCTGACGGACCGCACCGAGACGTACGAGGGCGTCACGCCGGTCGCCGTCGACGATCCGACCCTCGCCACCGAACCGGACACGGACCCCCGCGTCCGCCCGCACCCGGACCAACTGGCGTATGTCAGCTTCACCTCGGGCTCCACCGGCACCCCCAAGGGGGTCGCCGTCACCCACCGCGACATCACCGCGCTGGCCGCCGACTCGGCGTTCGCCGACGGAGCGCACGCGCGCGTCCTGGTGCACTCGCCGACCGCCTTCGACGCCTCCACCTACGAGATGTGGGTACCGCTGCTCAACGGCGGCACCGCCGTGGTCGCGGGAGCCGACGAGGACGTGGACGCGGCGGCCGTCGCCCGGCTGACGGCACGGCACCGGCTCACCGCGCTGTGGCTGACCGCCGGGCTGTTCGGACTCGCCGCCGAACAGGACCCGGAGTGCTTCGCCGGACTGCGCCAGGTGTGGACCGGCGGAGAGGCCGTCCCGGCAGCGGCGGTGCGCCGGGTCCTAAAGGCGTGTCCGGGGCTGACCGTCACCGACGGGTACGGGCCGACGGAGACGACGACGTTCGCCACCTCCCGGCCCTGTCCCTCGGACCGCCCCGTACCGGATCCCCTGCCCATCGGCCGCCCCCTGGACGGCATGCGCGCGTACGTGCTCGACGGCGCCCTCCGGCCCGTCCCGCCGGGCACGGTGGGGGAGTTGTACCTCGCCGGCCCCGGGGTGGCCCGCGGCTACCTGGGCCGGCCCGCCGCCACCGCCGAGCGCTTCGTCGCCGATCCCTACGGCCCGCCGGGCGCCCGGATGTACCGCACCGGCGACCGCGTCCACGTGACCCCGGACGCCGAACTGACGTACCACGGCCGTGCCGACGGCCAGATCAAACTGCGCGGGTTCCGCGTCGAACCCGGCGAGATCGAGACGGCCCTCACCGACCGTCCCGAGGTCGCCCGCGCGGTCGCCGTCGTCCGCGAGGACCGCCCCGGCGACCGGCGCCTGGTGGCCTACGTGGTGGGGGAGAAGGCCGACCCCGACGCCCTGCGCGCCCACCTCGCCGGGCTGCTGCCCGAGGCCCTGGTGCCCTCCGCCGTCGTGGTCCTGGACCGCCTCCCGCTGACCGCCAACGGCAAGCTCGACCGTGCCGCGCTGCCCGCCCCCACGCCCGCGCCGACACACGCCGGGGGCCCGCGCGCCGGGACCTCACGCGCCGCGGTCGCGCGCACCCCGCGCGAAGAAGTGCTGTGCGCCCTGTTCGCCGACGTGCTGGGTCTGCCGGACGTCGGTCCGGACGACAGCCTCTTCGCCCTCGGCGGCCACTCGCTGCTCGCCCTGCGGCTGATCGGCCGGATCCGCAACACCCTCGGCGTCGACCTGACCCTGCGCGAGGTCTTCGCCACGCCCACCCCGGCCGGACTGGCACTCCTGACCGACGATGGGACGGGCGCGGGATCCACCGTCGCGCGGCCGGCCCCGCGTGCCGTCCCGGTCGAGGCGGCCCCGCTGTCCTCCGCCCAGCGGCGACTGTGGTTCCTGCATCGGCTGGAGGGAGCGGGCGCCGCCTACACCGTCCCGCTCGCCGTACGCCTGACCGGCGGCCCCCTCGACGTGGACGCCCTGCGCGCCGCGCTCGCCGACGTCGTCGCCCGGCACGAGATCCTGCGGACGGTCTACCCGGACGCGGACGGCCGCCCCCGTCAGCGGCTGCTGGAGTCCGTACGGCCCCGGGTGACCGTAGAGGACGTCGTGGAGGCCGAACTGCCCGGGCGTCTGGCCGAGTCGGCGGCGGAGGAGTTCGACCTGACCACCGACATCCCGGTGCGCGCCCATGTGCTGGCCGTCGGCGCGCAGGACCACGTCCTGCTGCTGGCCCTGCACCACATCGCCGCCGACGGCTGGTCCCTGGACCCCCTCCTGCGCGACCTCGCGGCCGCCTACCGGGCCCGGCTCGCCGGACAGGAGCCGCACCGGCCGCCGCTGCCCCTGCAGTACGCCGACTACGGCCTGTGGCAGGACGAGGTGATCGCCGCCGTAGAGGAGGCCCAACTCTCCCACTGGCGCGAGGCGCTCGCCGGACTGCCCGACGAACTCCCGCTCCCCGCGGACCGGCCCCGGCCGGCCGTCGCCACCCACCGCGGCGGTGACGTCCCCGTGCGGTGGGACGCGGTCCTGCACAGGAGGCTGCGCGAGCTGGCCGACGCGAGCGGGACCACGGTGTTCATGGTCGTGCAGGCAGGACTCGCCGCCCTGCTCACCCGGCTGGGCGCCGGCACCGACATCCCCCTCGGCACCCCGGTCGCGGGCCGCGCCGACGAGCGGCTCGACGACCTGGTCGGCTGCTTCGTCAACACCCTCGTCCTGCGCACCGACACCTCCGGCGACCCCGCCTTCCGGGACCTCCTCGACCGGGTCCGGGAGACCGACCTGGCCGCCTACGCGCACCAGGACCTGCCCTTCGAGCACCTGGTCGAGGCCCTCAACCCGCCCCGGTCCCTCGCTCGGCACCCCCTCTTCCAGGTGATGCTCGCCTTCCGCCCCACCGCCGGACCCCGGCTCGACCTGCCCGGCCTGCGCACGCGGACCCTGCCGGTGGAGACCGGCGCCACCAAGATCGACCTCACGTTCAACCTCGGCGAACTCCGCGCGCCCGACGGCACCCCGGACGGCATCGAGGGCGTCCTCCAGTACAGCGCCGACCTCTTCGACCGGGGCACGGCCGAGGAACTGGCCGCCCGCCTGGAACGGCTGCTGCACGCGGCCGTCACCCATCCGGGCCGCACGATCGGCACGCTCGACATCCTCGCCCCGGAGGAACGCCACCGGCTGCTGGTCGAGTTCAACGACACGGCACGGGAGGTCCCGGACACCACGTTCCCCCGGCTCTTCGAGGCGCGCGCGGCCGAGACCCCGGACGCCGTGGCGGTCTCGGACGCGGAAACCGCCCTCACCTACCGCCAACTCGACGTCCGCGCCGGGCGGTTGGCACGCACGCTCACCGCGTACGGCGCCGGGCCCGGTCGGGTCGTCGCCTTCTCGCTGCCCCGGTCGGTGGACCTCGCGTTCGCCGTGCTGGCCGTCCTCAAGGCAGGCGCGGCCTATCTGCCGCTCGACCCGGAGCATCCGGCCGAGCGCACGGCCTATCTGCTGTCGGACGCGGATCCCGTGTGCCTGATCAGCCGGGACCCGTCCCCGGGCGAGGTCCCGGTCGTCCACCCCGACGCGGTACCGGACGACCCCGACCTGCCGCTCGCCACGGCACGGCCCGCCGACCCCGCGTACCTGATCTACACCTCCGGCACCACCGGGCGCCCCAAGGGTGTCGTCGTCGAGCACCGCAACCTCACCACCTACGTGGCCCGGTGCGCCGAGGCCTACCCCGGCCTGCGCGGCACCTCCCTGCTGCACGCCACCATGTCCTTCGACGCCACGGTGACGACCCTGCACGGGGCGCTCGCCACAGGTGGCCGGGTGCACATCGCCGCCTTCCACGAAGCCGGGACCGCCCCGCTGCCCCAGGGCTACACCTTCCTCAAGGCCACGCCGAGCCACCTCCCGCTGCTGCCCGTCCTGCCGCACGACCTGTCGCCCACCGAGGAGTTCATGCTCGGCGGCGAGGCCCTGGTCGGCGAGGCCCTGCGTGCCTGGCGCCGCGACCACCCGCACGTGCGCCTGGTCAACCACTACGGCCCCACCGAACTCACCGTCGGCTGCACCGACCACCGCATCGAACCCGGAGAGGACCTGCCCACCGGCCCCGTGCCCATCGGCCGGCCCATGTGGAACACCCGGGCCTATGTGCTCGACGCCCGGCTGAGCCCGGTTCCCGCCGGGGTCGAGGGTGAGCTGTATGTGGCCGGGGACCATGTGGCCCGGGGCTACTGGAGGCGGTCCGGTCTGACCGGCGAGCGGTTCGTCGCCGATCCCTTCGGGCCGCCCGGCGAGCGCATGTACCGCACCGGCGACCTGGCCGTGCGCCGCGCCGACGGCACCCTGGAGCTGCGGGGGCGGGCCGACGGCCAGCTCAAGATCCGGGGGCTGCGGATCGAACCGGGTGAGGTGGAAGGGGTGCTCACCGCCCATCCCTCGGTCGCCCAGGCCGCCGTGGTCGTACGGGAGGACGGAGCCGGGGTCCGGCGACTCGTCGGGTACGTCGTCGCGGCGGCCGACACCGACCGCACCGCGCTCCTCGGCCACGCCGCACGGCAGCTGCCCGCCCACATGGTTCCCGAGGCGCTGGTGCCGCTGGACGCCCTGCCGATGACACCCAACGGCAAGCTGGACCGGGCGGCCCTGCCCGCACCCGTCCTCGACCGCGAGGCGCCGGCATCGACGGGTGTGGGGTCCCGCATTCCCGGCGGTTCCGATGCCCCTCGCGCCCCGCGGACCCCGCAGGAGGAGACCCTGCGGGACCTCTTCGCCGAGGTACTGGGGACACCTGCCGAGGAGGTGGGTGTCGACGACGGGTTCTTCGACCTCGGCGGCGACAGCATCACCTCGATCCACCTCGTGAGCCGCGCGACGGCGGCGGGGCTGCGGCTGACCCCACGGGACGTGTTCGAGCACCGGACGATCGCCGCGCTCGCCGCCGTCGCGGCCGGACGCCCGGTGGCCGGCCGGGGCCCGGAGCAGGAGCCGGCGATCGGCGAGCTGCCGTTCACCCCGGCCATGCACCGCCTCTACGAACGCGGCGGCCCCATCGGCTCGTTCAGACAGTCGGCCCTGCTCGTCACCCCCGCCGATGCCGACGAGAAGCGGCTCACGGCCGCCCTCCAGGCGCTGCTGGACCGGCACGACGTCCTGCGGATGCGCATCGTGGCCGACGAGCGGACGGCCGTGGTGCCGCCTGCCGGGAGCATGGACGCCGGGCCGCTGCTGGAACGGGTCGCCGTACCGGACGGCGACTTCGCGACCGCGCTGACCACGGCGGTCGTCGAACTGAGCCCGGAGAAGGGCGAGTTGCTGCACGCCGTCTGGTTCGACCCTGGCCCGGAACGGCCGGGACGCCTCTTGCTGACGATCCACCACCTCGCCGTGGACGGCGTCTCCTGGAGCATCCTCCGCTCCGACCTGGCCGCCGCCTGGCGCGAGGAGCCGCTGTCCGAACCGGGCACGCCCTTCCGGCACTGGGCACGCCTGCTGGAGCGAGAGGCCCGCGCTCCCCGGAGGGCGGCCGAACTCGACGTATGGAAAGGGCTGTCGGACGCCCCCGATCCGCTGCTCGGCGTCCGGCCCCTCGACCCGGCCCGCGACATCGCCGGCACGATGCGGCACCTCGCCAGGGACCTGTCGGCCGACACCACCACCGAGCTCCTCACCACCGTGGCCGCCGCCTTCCACGCCGGCCCCGACGACGTGCTGCTCGCCGCGCTGGCCGCCGCCTTCGTACGCCACCGGCGCACGAAGGACGAACACGACCACCGGGCCCTGCTCGTCGACATCGAGCGGCACGGGCGCGAGGACATCGCCGACGGCGTCGACCTGTCACGCACGGTCGGCTGGTTCACCAGTGTCGTCCCGGCCCGACTGGACCTGACCGGAGCCGACGTGGACGACCCGGCCGACGTGCTCAAGCGCGTCAAGGAGCAGCTGCGGTCCGTCCCCGACCACGGCATCGGCCACGGTCTGCTCCGCCACCTCAACCCCGACACCGCACCGGTGCTCGCCGCGCTCCCGGCCCCGCAGATCGGCTTCAACTACCTGGGCCGCAGGCCCGGGGAACCGGTCGCCGACTGGTCGGCGGCCCCGGAGGAACCCCCGGGACTGTCCCACCTGGGGGCCGCCCACGACCCCGGCATGCCGGTGGCGCACGGCCTGGAGATCACCGCCGTGACCACCGCCGACGGCCGGCTGTCCGCCACCTGGTCCTGGGCGCCCGGCATCTGGTCCGAGAGCGAGGTACGTGACCTCGCCGACCTGTGGTGCGAGGAGCTGGCGGCCCAGGCGGCCGGCACCCCCGCGGGCGGGCACACCCCGTCCGACCTGCCCCTGGTGGCCCTGTCCCAATCGGAGATCGACGAACTCGAAGCCGAGTTCGGAAGCGAGTGGAGGTAACCCAAGGTGACTCGGTCCGGAATCGCCGACATCCTGCCCCTGTCGCCGTTGCAGGAAGGCCTGCTCTTCCACGCCCTCTACGACGACGAGCACGCCCCCGACGTCTACGCCGCCCAGCAGATCCTGGAGCTGACCGGCGAGGTGGACCCCGCCGCCGTCCGCGCCGCCGGACAGGCCCTCCTCGACCGGCACCCCAACCTGCGCGCCTGCTTCCGCCGCCGCGAGGCCGGACCGCCCGTGCAGATCGTCCCCACGGACGTCGAACTGCCGTGGGCCGAGGCCGACCTGTCGGACCTGGGCGAGGACGAGCGGGACAAGGAGTGGGAGCGGCTCCTCGACGAGGAGCGCACCCGCCGCTTCGACCTCACCCGACCGCCCCTGCTGAGGTATCTGCTGGTGCGCTGGGCGCCCGACCGCCGGCGGCTCGTCGTCACCAACCACCACATCCTGCTCGACGGCTGGTCGAAGCAGCTCCTGGTCCGCGAGTTCGGCGCCCTGTACGCGGGCGAGCACCCCACCGCCCTGGCCCCGGCGCCCGCCTACCGCGACTACCTGGCCTGGCTGGCCCGGCAGGACCGCGGCACCGCCGAGTCCGCCTGGCGGGACGCGCTGTCCGGCACCGACGAGCCGACCCTGCTCACGCCCACCGGGACCGCCGCCGCGACCGTGCTGCCCGAGGAACTCGTCGTCGAACTCCCCAAGACGCTGACCGCCGCCGCGGAGACCGCCGCCCGCTCCCTGGGCGTCACCCTCAACAACCTCGTCCAGGGAGCCTGGGGCCTGCTGCTCGGCCGTCTCACCGGCCGCACCGACGTCGTCTTCGGCCAGACCGTCACCGTCCGCCCGCCCGAGCTGGCGAACATCGCCTCCATGGTCGGGTTCTGCATCAACACCGTGCCCACCCGGGTGCGGTGGGACGAGGACGCCACCGTCGCCGACCTGCTCACCGCCCTCCAGCGGCGCCAGGCCGCGCTGCTCCCGCACCAGCACCTGGGCCTGGCCGACATACGCCGTGCGGCGGGCACCGGCACGGGAACCGGTGGCGACCTCTTCGACACGCTGCTCGCCTTCGAGAACCACCCGGGCGCCACCGGCCCCGCAGCACCCGGGCCCCGGATCACCCAGCTCACCGGCCGCGACGCCACCCACTACCCGCTCACCCTCGCCGTCCTGCCCGCCCGCCGCCTGGCCCTGCGCCTGTCCTACCGGCCCGACCTGTACGACGAGACCGGCGCCCGCACCCTCCTGGACCGCTTCGCCGCCGTCCTGGACGCCCTGGTCAGCGACCCGCACCGCAGCGCCCGCGAGGTGGAGGCACTGCTGCCGGGAGAGCGGGAGCGGCTGCTCGGCGAGGACGCCCTGCCCGGTGCGTGGGAAGGCGAAGCCGACGGCGACCGGGCCACCCTCGCCGACCTCTTCGCCCGCCAGGCCGCCCGGACCCCCCACGCCACCGCCGTGGTCCACGAGGGCACCCGCCTCACCTACGCGGAGCTCGACGCCCGCGCGGACCGTCTCGCCCGCGTGCTCGCGGCACGCGGCGCCGGCCCCGAACGGCTGGTCGCCCTCGCGCTGCCCCGCTCCCCGGAGCTGGTGGTGGCCGTGCTCGCGGTGCTCAGGACCGGCGCCGCGTACGTGCCCATGGACCCCGCGTACCCGGCCGACCGGCTCGCCTTCATGCTGGCCGACTCCGCACCGGTGCTGCTGGTGACGACCGGGGAGACTGCCGCCGTCCTGCCCGCCTCCCCGACCCCGGTCCCGGTCCTGGCCCTGTCCCTGGACGAACCGCTGCCCGAAGCACCGCCCGTGGCGGCGCGGCCGACGGCCGATCAGCTGGCCTACGTCATCTACACCTCCGGCTCCACCGGTCGCCCCAAGGGCGTCGCCGTCCCGCACCGGAACGTCATCCGGCTGTTCGCGTCCACCCGGCACTGGTTCGACTTCGGCCCGGACGACGTGTGGACGCTGTTCCACTCCTACGCCTTCGACTTCTCCGTCTGGGAGCTGTGGGGCGCCCTCCTGCACGGCGGCACCCTCGTGATCGTGCCGTTCGCGGTCAGCCGCGAGCCCGAGGAGTTCCTGCGGCTGCTGGCACGCGAGCAGGTCACGGTCCTCAACCAGACCCCGTCGGCGTTCGGCGAACTGCTCCGCGCGGACGCCGAACTCCCCGAGATCTCCCGAGAACTGACCCTGCGTCACATAGTCTTCGGCGGCGAGGCGCTCGACCCCGCCCTGGTCACCGAGTGGCACACCCGCCACCCGCAGGACGCCCCCGTCCTGGTGAACATGTACGGCATCACCGAGACGACCGTCCACGTCACCGGGCTGCCGCTGACCACCGGCGCCGAGAACGGCATCGGACGGCCCATCCCCGACCTGCGCGCCCACGTCCTGGACGCGGGCCTGCGCCCCGTCCCCCCGGGCGTCACCGGCGAGCTCTTCGTCTCCGGCGCCGGCCTGGCCCGCGGCTACCTGGGGCGGCCGGAGCTGACGGCGGGCCGCTTCGTCGCGGCCCCCTTCGGCCCGCCCGGCGCCCGCATGTACCGCACGGGCGACCTGGCCCGCCGGACGGCCGACGGCGACCTGGAGTACCTGGGCCGCGCCGACCACCAGGTCAAGATCCGCGGCTTCCGCATCGAACCGGGCGAGGTGGAGGCGGCGCTCACCGGACACCCCCAGGTGGCGCAGACGGTCGTACTCGTCCGCGACGGCCGGCTGATCGGGTACGTCGTCCCCGCCGAGCCCACGCACACGCTCGACCCGGCGGCCGTACGCGGCGAGGCGGCCCGGAGGCTGCCCGACCACATGGTCCCCTCGGCCGTCGTCGTCCTGGACCGGCTCCCGCTGACCGCCAACGGCAAGCTGGACCACGCCGCCCTGCCCGCTCCCACCGGCGTCGGCGGCTCCGGGACCGGGCGTGCCCCGCGCACCCCGCAGGAGGAGATCCTGGTCGGGCTGTTCGCCGACGTCCTCGGCCTCGACGCGCACCGGGTGGGCGTCGACGACGGGTTCTTCGAGCTCGGCGGCGACTCCCTGCTCGCCATGCGCCTCGCCGACCGGATCAGGGCCGCGCTCGGCGCCGCACTGCCCGTCCGGGCGGTCTTCGAGACCCCGACCCCGGCCGGGCTCGCGGCCCGGGCGAGCGGAGCGGCGGACGAGCGGCGTCCCGAACTCGCCCGGCGGGACCGGCTCCCCGACCCGCTCCCGCTGTCGTACGCCCAACAGCGGCTGTGGTTCATGAGCCGCCTCGACGGAGGCCACACCACCTACACCGTGCCCTGGGCGCTGCGCCTGACCGGCCCGCTGGACCGGGAGGCGCTGGAGGCGGCACTCGCCGACCTCGTCGAGCGCCACGAACCGCTGCGCACCCTCTGCCCGGACCTGAGGGGCACCCCCTACCAGCGGGTGCTGGACCCGGCACAGGCCCGGCCGCGCCTGACGGTCGTACCGGCCACCGAGGCCGAGCTGCCCGCCCTGCTCACCGCCGCGGCGGGCCACCGCTTCGACCTCGCCACCGACCTGCCGCTGCGCGCCACCCTCTACGCCCTCGACGCCGACACCCACGTCCTGCTGCTGCTCGCCCACCACATCGCCGTGGACGGCGGCTCCATGGCGCCCCTGATGCGCGACCTGGAGACCGCGTACGCGGCCCGGTCCGCCGGACACGCACCGCGGTGGCCGGAACTGCCCGTCCGCTACGGCGACTTCGCGTGCTGGCAGCGCGACCTGCTCGGGGACGAGAACGTGCCCGACAGCCTGATGACACGTCAGATCGAGTTCTGGAAGGAGGCGTTGGACGGAGCACCCGAGGAACTGCCGCTCCCGGCCGACCGGCCCAGGCCCGCCGAGCCCTCCGGCCGGGGCGACCGCGCCGCCGTCACCCTGGACGCGGAGCTGCACGCCGCGCTCACCGACCTCGCGTCGAGCCAGCGTGTCACCCTCTTCATGGTCCTTCAGGCGGGCCTCGCCGCCCTGCTGACCCGGCTCGGCTCCGGAACCGACATCCCCGTCGGCACACCGGTCGCCGGACGCGCCGACGACCGGCTCGACGACCTCGTGGGCTTCTTCGTCAACAGCCTCACCCTGCGCACCGACACCTCCGGCAACCCCACCTTCCGGGAACTGCTGCGCCGGGTCCGGGACACCGACCTGGCCGCCTACGCCCACCAGGACGTGCCGTTCGACCTCCTCGTGGACGCGCTCAGCCCCGAGCGCACCCTCGCCCGGCACCCCCTGTTCCAGGTGATGCTGGCCTTCACCGGCCACGCGGTCGAGCCCCGCCCCTCGCTGGCCGGCCTGCGCGCCGACCGCGAGCCCGTCGAGACCGGCGCCGCCCGCTTCGACCTCTCCCTCTACCTCACCGAACACCGCACCGAGGACGGCACCCCGGCCGGCATCGACGGCGTCGCCGAGTACAGCACCGACCTGTTCGACCCCGAGACCGCCCGGCGGCTCACCCGGCGGCTCGTCCGCCTGCTGGGCGCCGCCGTCGCCGCACCCGACCGGCGCATCGGCGACCTCGACCTCCTCGACACCGGCGAACACCGGACACTCACCGACTGGAGCACCGCCCCGGGCGACATCCCCCCGGCCTCCCTGGCCGAGCTGTTCCGCGCCCAGGCCCGACGGACCCCGGACGCCCCGGCCCTGAACGAGCTGTCGTACGCCGAACTCGACGCCCGCGCCGAGCGGTTGGCGCGCGTCCTGGCCGGCCGCGGAGTCGCACCCGGCGACGTGGTGGCGGTCCTGATGCCGCGCTCCGCCGACCGGATTGTCGCGGTCCTCGCGGTGGCCCTCGCCGGTGCCGCCTTCCTGCCGGTGGATCCGGGCCTGCCCCGCGAGCGCGTGGATCTCGTCCTGGGCGATGCCCGACCGTCGTACGTCATCCGGGACATCGCGGCGGACGGCCCGCCCGGCGACCTGCCCGCCGTCTACCACCCCCGCCACGCCGCCTACGTCATCCACACCTCGGGCTCCACCGGCGTACCCAAGGGCGTCGTCGTCGAGAACCGGGGGCTCGCCGCGCTGGCGCGCACGCAGATCGAGCGGTTCGGCCTGGGCCCGGACTCCCGGGTGCTCCAGTTCTCGGCGCCCGGCTTCGACGCGTCGGTGATGGAACTGCTGATGGCCTTCGCCTCGGGCGGGGCGCTGATCGTGCCGCCCGCCGACGGCCCCCTGGTCGGCGAGAGCCTCGAACGCGCCCTGACGGACGGCGGGATCACCCACGCCCTCATCCCGCCGGCCGCGCTCGCCACGCTGCCCGACGGCGACTTCCCCGAGCTGCGGACGCTGATCGTCGGCGCCGAGGCGTGCCCCGGCGAGCTGGTGGCCCGGTGGGCGCCCGGCCGCCGTATGGCCAACGCCTACGGCCCGACCGAGTCGACGGTGTGCGCCACCATCAGCACGCCCCTCACCGGGGACCAGGCCCCGCCGATCGGACGGCCGGTCACCGACACCCGCACCCACGTCCTGGACGCCTGGCTGCGGCCGGTCCCGCCCGGCGTGGTGGGCGAGCTGTACCTGTCCGGCGCGGGCGTGGCGCGATGCTACCTCGGGCGCCCCGGGCTGACGGCGGAACGCTTCGTGGCCGACCCGTTCGGCGCCGCCGGTGACCGCATGTACCGGACGGGCGACCTGGTGCGCTGGACCGCCTACGGCGAACTCGCCTACGTGGGCCGGGCGGACGACCAGGTCAAGATCCGCGGCTTCCGCATCGAACCCGGCGAGATCGAGGCCGTCCTCGCCCGGCACCCGCACATCGCCCGGGCCGCCGTGGTGGTCCGGGAGGACGAGCCGGGCGAGCGCCGCCTCGTCGGCTACGTCGTGCCCGGGACCGGAGCGGTGCCGGACCCGGCCGAGCTGCGACGGCACGCGGAGGAGGCCCTGCCCGACTACATGGTGCCCGCGGCGCTCGTCGTCCTCGACACCCTCCCGCTGACCCCGCACGGCAAGCTCGACCGCAAGGCCCTGCCCGCCCCCACGACGTCCGTGGCCCCGGGCGGCCGGGAACCGGCGACCCCGGCCGAGCGGGTCCTCGCCGACCTGTTCGGCGACCTGCTCAAGCTGGCCGACGTCCCCCTGGACCAGGGCTTCTTCGCCCTCGGCGGGGACAGCATCTCCTCGATCCGCCTGGTCAGCCGGGCCGCCGAGGCCGGGGTGGTGATCAGCCCCCGGGATGTGTTCGAACAGCAGACGGTGACAGGCCTCGCCGCCGTCGCCCGAGGGCCGGTGGGCGCCGGGAGCGCCGAGGGCGCGGCAACGGACGACGGCGTCGGCACCGTGCCCCTCCTGCCGGTGATGCGCTGGCTGCTGGAGCGCGGCGGACCGATCGACCGGCTCAGCCAGTCCGTGCTGCTCACGGTCCCGGCGGACGCCGACCTGCCCCGCCTGACCGACGCCCTCCAGGCCCTGATCGACCACCACGCCCTGCTCCGGTCCCGGCTCACGCCCTCCCAGGAACTGGACGTCCGTCCGGTCGGCGCGGTGCGCGCGGCCGACCTCCTCGACCGGTACGACGCCACCGGCGTCGAAGACCTGCACGCCCCCGTCGCCGACGAGTTCGACCGGGTCCTCGGCCTGCTGGACCCGGCGGCCGGCGCCATGGTGCGGGCCGTGTGGTTCGACGCCGGGCCCGACCGCGCCGGGCGGCTGCTGCTCGTCGTCCACCACCTGGCCGTCGACGGTGTGTCCTGGCGGATCCTGGTGCCCGACCTGGAGGCGGCCTGGACGGCGCTGGCACAGGGCCGCAGCGCCCAACTCCCGCCGGTCCGCACCTCGTTCCGCCGCTGGTCCCACCTGCTGGCGGAGGAGGCACGCAGGCCCGCGCGCGTCGCCGAGGGCGACCTGTGGCGCCGTATGCTCGCCGCCCCGCGCACACCCCTGGGCACCCGGGACCTCGACCCCGGCCGGGACACCGCCGCCACCACCCGCTCACTCCGCCTCACCCTGCCGCCCGAGGTGACCGGCCCGCTGCTCACCACCGTCCCGTCCGCCCTCGGCACCGGCACCCACGGCGTGCTGCTCACCGGCCTCGCCCTGGCCGTCGCCGACCGGCAGGGCTCCGGGCACGTCCTCGTCGACGTCGAGGGACACGGCCGCGAGGAACCGGCCACGGGACTCGATCTGTCCCGCACCGTCGGCTGGTTCACCTCGCTCTACCCCGTCCACCTCGACCTCGACGGCCTCGACCTCGCGGACGCGCTCGCCGCCGGACCCGCCGCCGAGGACGCGGCCCGCCGGGTGGACGAGCGGCTGCGTCAACTGCCCGACCACGGGCTCGGGTTCGGGCTCCTGCGGTACCTCAACCCCGACACCGCGCCGGGCCTGGCCGAGCACCCGGCACCCGCGCTCGGGTTCAACTACCTGGGCCGGTTCACCGCCCCCGCCGACACCGCCGCATGGGGCTTCGCCCCGGAGTCCGCGGCCCTCGGCGCCGGCAGCGACCCCGGCCTGGCCGCCGCGCACGCACTCGATCTGAACGCCGTCGTCCACGACACCGCCACCGGCCCCCGCCTGGTCGCCGACTGGTCATGGCCCGACGCGGTGCTCACCGAGACGGAGGTACGCGCCCTGGGCGAGGGCTGGTTCGCCGCGCTCACCGCACTCGCCGCCCGGGCCGGCCGGCCCGCCGACGGCCGGGCGGAGGACCTCGGCCTCTCCCAGGACGAACTGGACGAACTCGCCGCGGGCCTCGATGTCTGACCGCGCACGCAAGAGCCCGAAGGAGCCGGTGAGACACCCCATGACCAACCCGCCCGCGCCCTCCACGCCCGCCACGCGGCCGTCGCGGTCCGCGCCGTCCTCACCGGTGGAGGTCCTGCCCCTGACCCCCCTGCAGGAGGGGCTTCTCTTCCACGCCCTCTACGAGCAGGAGCGCGACGCCCCGGACGTCTACCTCGTCCAGCTGGTCTTCGACCTCGGCGGCACCGTCGACGCAGCCCGGCTGCGCGCCGCGGCCCAGGCCCTGCTGGACCGCCACCCCACCCTCCGGGCCGCCTTCCGGCGCCGCCGCGGCGGACAGCCGGTCCAGGTCGTACCGCGCCGGGCCGTCCTGCCCTGGACCGAGACGGACCTGAGCGCCCTCACCGGCGCCGACGCCGAGGAGGCGTGGTCCCGGCTGCTCGACGAGGACCGGGACCGCGGCTTCGACCCGGCCACCCCACCGCTGCTGCGCTGCACCCTGGCCCGCACCGGCGAGGAGCGGCACCGGCTGCTGATCACCCACCACCACATCCTGCTCGACGGCTGGTCCGTCTCCGTCCTGCTGCGCGAACTCCTCGCCCTCTACGACTCCGGCGGCGACCCCGCCGCGCTGCCGCCCGCTCCGCCCTACCGCACCTTCCTGGAGTGGCTCGGCCGCCGGGACCGTGCCGTCGCCGAGTCCGCCTGGCGGG
Organism: Streptomyces lincolnensis; assembly: GCF_021173675.1. Taxonomy (GTDB): domain Bacteria; phylum Actinomycetota; class Actinomycetes; order Streptomycetales; family Streptomycetaceae; genus Streptomyces; species Streptomyces lincolnensis_B. Next base: position 590,423 of record NZ_JAIHON010000007.1, read on the forward strand.
ACGCGCTGGCCGGGGTGACGGAACCCACCCGCCTCGCCCCGCACGCCGCCGACGGCCTCGGCTCGGGCGAACTCGTCCAGGCCCGCACCGAGTTGCCCACCGCGTCCGGCACGGACCTGACCACCCTGGCCCGGAACCTCGGTGTCACCGTCAACACCCTCGTGCAGACCGCCTGGGCCATCCTGCTCAGCCGCACCACGGGACGCGACGACATCGTCTTCGGCGCCACCGTCTCCGGCCGCCCGGCCGACCTGCCCGGCGTCGAGTCCATGGTGGGCCTGTTCATCAACACCCTCCCCACCCGCGTGAGGCTGCGCCCCGACGAGCCGCTGAGCGGCCTGCTGCGCCGCGTCCAGGAGGGCTACGTCCGCCTCCTGGACCACCACCACCTCGGACTCGCCGACATCCAGCGGGCGGCCGGAGTCCCCGAACTCTTCGACACGCTCGTCGTGTTCGAGAACTACCCGGTCGACGAGCGGGCCACCGACCCCGGCGACGGCCTGCGGGTCATCGGCACGGGCGGGCGCGACGCCACCCACTACCCGGTGACTCTCGTGGCGCTCCCCGGCCCCCGGCCGCGCTTCCGCCTGGCCTACCGGCCCGACCTCTTCGACGCCGCCTGGGCCGACGCCACCCTGGCCCGGCTGGTACGGCTCCTGGAGCGCATGGCGGCCGACCCGGACCTGCCCCTGGGCCGGCTCGGACTCGCGGCGCGCGACTCGGCTCCGGCCGCCGCCGTCGAGGCCCCCGCGACCCGAGCGCTCACCGACCTGTGGACCGCCCAGGTGGCGGCCACCCCGGACGCCGAGGCCGTACTCGACCGCGGCGAGCTTCTGACGTATCGCGAACTGGACGCCCGGGCCGAGCGGTTGGCGGGCCGGCTCGCCGCGCTGGGCGCCGGTCCCGAGCGGATCGTGGGCATCGCGCTGCCGCGCACCGCGGACCTGGTCGCCGCCGTCCTGGCCGTCCTGAAGTCGGGGGCCGCCTATCTGCCCCTCGACCCCGCCTATCCGCCGGACCGCCTCGCTCACATCGTCGCCGACGCCCGGCCGGTCGTGGTCCTCGCCACGGCCGAGACGGCGACAGCGCTGCCCGAGGGGACCGACCTGCTCCTTCTCGACGGACTGACGGGCGATCAAGAGATGGTGGTACGGCCGGACTTGGTGCCGGACCACCTCGCCTGCATCACCTACACCTCCGGATCCACCGGTCGCCCCAAGGGAGTCGCGGCCACCCACCGGAGCGTGGCGGAGTTCGTCCGGTGGACCCACGCCGAACTCGGCCCCGAGCGCCTGGCGAAGGTGCTGTTCTCGACCTCGCTCAACTTCGACGTCTCCGTCTTCGAGATCTTCTCGCCGCTGTTGTGCGGCGGCCGGATCGAGATCGTCGAGAACCTGCTCGCCCTCACCGCGCGGGACCGCGACCGCTGGGACGCGAGCCTGATCAGCGGAGTCCCCTCGGTCATGGCGACGGTCGTCGCGGACCGCCCGGCCGTCGACCCCCGAGTGGTGGCGCTGGGCGGCGAGCCCATCCCCGAGCACCTGCTCGCCGACCTCGAAGCCACCTTCCCCGGGGCGCGGGTCATCAACTTCTACGGCCCCACCGAGGCGACGATCTACGCCACCGCCTGGCAGTCCGACCTCGACCCGTACCGCAAGGACGGCCCGCCGCCTCTCGGCCGCCCCCTGGCCCGCAACCGCCTCCACCTCCTCGACCAGGCCCTCCACCCCGTGCCCGACGGAGTCCCCGGAGAGGTCTACCTCTCCGGCGGCGGACCGGCCCGCGGCTACCTCGGCCGCCCCGCGCTGACCGGGCAGTGCTTTGTCGCCGACCCGTTCGGCGCGCCGGGGGAGCGGATGTACCGCACCGGCGACCTCGCGGTGCGCGGCCCCGGTGGACAGCTGCGCTTCCTCGGCCGCGCCGACCACCAGGTGAAGATCCGCGGCTTCCGCGTCGAACTCGGCGAGATCGAGGCGGTGTTGGCGGACCATCCGGCCGTGGCGAAGGCGGCCGCCGCCGTCCGTGAGGACACGCGGGGCGAGCACCGGCTCGTCGCCTACGCCGTGCCCGACGGCGGCGCGGGCCCGGCCGACGCCGGTGCCCTGCGCGCCCACCTCGCCCGGACGCTGCCCGCCCACATGGTCCCCGCCACGATCGTCGTCCTGGACGCCCTGCCGCTCACCGCCAGCGGCAAGCTGGACCGCAAGGCCCTGCCCGCACCCGGGGCGCCCGCGGCCGAGGCGCGCGTCGCCCCACGCAACGGGACGGAACAGAAGCTGCGGGACCTCTTCGCCGACGTCCTCGGCCTCGACCCCCTGCGCGTCGGTGTCGACGACAGCTTCTTCGACTTGGGCGGGCACTCCCTGCTGGTTCCCCGGCTGACCACCCGGGTCCGCGCCGACCTCGGCACCGCACTGCCGGTGCGGGCGCTCTTCGAGACGCCGACCGTGGCGGGGCTCGCACGGCGCGTCACCCGCACCGCTGTCGTGGACCCGGCCGTGGGCGGGACCGGCGCCGCGTCTTCGGGGACCACGGCCCTGGACGTGCTCCTCCCGCTGCGTGCCCGAGGTGAGCGCGAACCCCTGTTCTGCCTCCCCCCGGCCTCCGGACTGGCCTGGGGCTTCGCCGGGCTCACCCGGCACCTCGACACCGAACGGCCCCTGTACGGACTCCAGTCCCGCGGACTGGTCCCCGGAGCGGAGCGGTCGGGCAGCCTGGCCGAGACGGTGGCCCAGCACACGGCACAGATCCGCGAGGTCCAACCGCACGGCCCGTACCACCTGCTCGGCTACTCGATGGGCGGCATCGTCGCCCACGGCGTGGCCACGACCCTGAGGGCGGCGGGGGAACGGGTGGCGCTGCTGGCGATGCTCGACTCCTTCCCCGGCTCCTGGATCGGCCAGGGTCCGCGCCCCACCGACCGGGACGCCGTGCTGCGCGGCCTCCTCGCCATCCTGGGGCGCCCGGCACCACCCCCGGACGAGGAGCTGACCGACACCCGGTTCGCCGAACTGGTGCGCCGCGTCCCCGACCTGCCCGGCAGCCTCGACGACGCCGAACTCGCCGCCCTGGTCGAGGTGACCGCGAACAACCGCCGCCTCCTGGAGGAGTTCGCCCCCACGTCGTACGACGGTGACCTGCTGTTCTTCACCGCCGCACAAGATCCGGACGCACACCCCGGACGGCACGGCACCTGGCTGCCGTACGTCCGGGGCGGCATCGACCACCACGACATCCCGTGTGCCCACGGCGAGATGACCCGGCCCGAGGCGCTGGACCGGATCGGGCCCGTGCTCGACCGCCGGCTGCGTGCCCTCGCGCCCCGACCCGACAGGAGCGATCCCCGATGACCACCAACCCCTTCGACGACGACACCCTCGAGCACTACGTCCTGGTCAACGACGAGGGCCAGCACTCCCTGTGGCCCGCCTTCGCCGAGGTCCCGGCCGGCTGGACCGTCGCCCACGGCCGGGCGAGCCGGCAGTCGTGCCTGGAGTACGTCGAGGAGCACTGGACCGACATGCGGCCCAAGAGCCTGATCCGGGCCATGGGTGAATGACCAGACGGTGGAGGACGAACTGATGACCACGCGGCGGACCATCGCTCCGGACGAGCTCGACACGCTGAACCTGGCCGATCCACGGCTGCACGCCGAGAGCGACCTGTCCGCCGTGTGGCGCCACCTCAGGGAGCACGAGCCGGTCCACTGGAACCCGGCCACCGACTCCGCGCCCGGCTTCTGGGCGGTGACCCGGCACGCCGACGTCACCGCCGTCTACCGGGACAGCACCCGCTTCACCTCCCAGGGCGGCAACGTCCTGGAGACCCTGCTCGCCGGCGGAGACTCGGCGGCCGGCCGCATGCTCGCCATCACGGACGGGCCCCGGCACGCCGCGCTGCGCCGCATCCTGCTGTCCGCCTTCTCGCCCCGCGCCCTGGAACCGATCGTCGCCAGTGTGCGGCGCACGGTGGAGCGGCTGCTGCGGGACGCCGTCGACAAGGGCTCCTGCGACTTCGCCGCCGACGTCGCGTCGGGCATCCCGCTCGGTGCCATCTGCGACCTGCTCGGCGTGCCCGACGGCGACCGCGCCCATGTGCTCAGCCTGACCTCCTCGGCGCTCGGCTCGCACGACGCGGACAGCACCGCCGCCGACGCGTGGATCGCCAAGAGCGAGATCCTGCTCTACTTCGCGGGCCTGGCCCGGGACCGGCGCGAGGGCGGCCACGCCGACGTCATCGCGCTCCTGGCCGGCAGCGAGGTCCAGGGGCTGCCGCTGGACGACGACGAGATCATGCTCAACTGCTACAGCCTCATCCTCGGCGGCGACGAGACCGCCCGGCTGTCCATGGTCGGTGCCGCCCTCGCCCTCCTGGAACACCCCGATCAGTGGCAGGCGCTCAGGAACGGCGACGCCGGCATCGACACCGCCGTCGAGGAGATCCTGCGCTGGACGACCCCCGCCCTGCACTCGGGACGCACCGCCACCACGGACACCGAGGTCGGCGGCCGGGCCATCAGGGCCGGGGACATCGTCACCGTGTGGAACGCCTCCGCCAACCACGACGAGCGGATCTTCGAAGCCCCCGAACGGCTGCGCCTGGACCGCACGCCCAACAAGCACGTCACCTTCGCCTACGGCCCGCACTTCTGCCTCGGCGCCTATCTGGCCCGCGCCGAGATCGGAGCCGTGCTCGCCGGACTGCGCGACCAGGTGGCCGACATGGAACAGACCGGCCCGGCGGGTCCCGTCTACTCCAACTTCCTCAGCGGCCTCGGCTCCCTGCCCGTGGCGCTGAAGGGCGCGTAGACACCACCCATCGACCGCGCTCCCTGGGTACCCGTACCTCCTGATCGTGTCCGCCGACGGCGACAGGAGGCCGCGTCCATGCGCCCAGCGTTCCCGCCCCACGCGCTGCACGACTACGCGCTGCTGGCCGACGGGGAGCGCGGCGCGCTCATCGGGCCGGACGGGGCGATCGGCTGGCTGTGCGCCCCGTCCTGGCACGACGAGGCGGTCTTCGCCGCCCTCGTCGGCGGCGAGGGGGTCTACGCCGTCACCCCGGCGGGCCGGTACGTCTTCGGCGGCTACTACGAAGAGGGCACACTGATCCGGCGCAGCCGGTGGGTCACCGACGACGGCATCGTGGAGTGCCGGGAGGCCCTGGCCTTCCCCGGCGACCCCGATCGCCTGGTCCTGCTGCGGCAGGTGCGGGCCGTCGAGGGCCCGGCCCGCGTCCGTGTCGTCCTGGACCCGCACGGCGGCTACGGCACGAAGGCGCTCGACTCCGTCCGGCGCGGCGACGACGGGGTGTGGGAGCTGCGCACCGGCACCCACGGTCTGCGCTGGCAGGGCGCCGCCCACGCCGTCCCAGGCGAGCAGGGGCTGACGGCCGAGATCACGCTAAAGCCCGGCGAGCGGCACGACCTGGTCCTGGAGTGCGCCGCCGCCCCACCGCCGTACGACCTGCCGAGGGCCGACGAGGTCTGGTCGGCCACCGAGACCGCCTGGCACCGGGCCGTGCCCGCTCTCGACCACACCGTGGCCGTCGCGGACGCGCGTCGCGCGTACGCCGTGCTGCGCGGCCTGACCACCCGGGGCGGCGGCATGGTCGCCGCGGCCACCACCAGCCTGCCCGAGCGCGCCGAGGAAGGCCGCAACTACGACTACCGGTACGTGTGGATCCGCGACCAGAGCCTCGCAGGCCAGGCCGCCGCCGCGGCGGGAGCCCACGACCTCCTCGACGCCGCCGTCGGTTTCGTCGCCGCCCGGCTGAACGCCGACGGGCCGCGGCTGGCCCCCGCCTACACCGTGCACGGCGGCCCCGTACCCGACCAACGCGACCTCGAACTGCCCGGCTATCCGGGCGGTTTCGACCGCGTCGGCAACCGGGTGCGCGCACAGTTCCAGCTGGACTGCTTCGGCGAGGCCCTGCTGCTGTTCGCCGCCGCCGAGCGGCACGGCCGCCTCGACGCCGACCACCTCGGGGCCGTCACCGCCGCCGTCCACGCGATCGGCGAACGCTGGCGCGAACCGGACGCCGGCATCTGGGAGTTGGGGAACAGGCTGTGGACCCACAGCAGGCTGATCTGCGTCGCCGGACTGCGGGCCATGGCCGACGCGGCCCCCGGCCATCCGCTTGCCGAGACGTGCGCCCGCCTGGCCGACACCATTCTCGACGCCACGGCCCGGACCTGCGTGCACCCCGACGGGCACTGGCAACGCGCCCCCGACGACCCGGCGGTGGACGCCGCCCTGCTGCTGCCCGCCGTACGCGGCGCCCTGCCCGCCGCCGACGTGCGCACCCGCGCCACCCTCGACGCCTGCCGCCGGGACCTGGCCCGGGACCACCTCGTCTACCGCTTCCGGCACGACGACCGCCCGCTGGAGGAGGCCGAGGGCGCCTTCCTGCTGTGCGGGTTCGCGACGGCGCTCGCCGAGCACCAGCAGGGCCGGACCGTCGAGGCGTACCGCTGGTTCGAACGCAACCGCGGCGCCTGCGGGGCATCGGGCCTGTACGCCGAGGAGTTCGACATCGCCCAGCGCCAGCTGCGCGGCAACCTCCCGCAGGCCTTCGTGCACGCCCTGCTCCTGGAGACGTCCGCGCGCCTCGGCGCATGACCGCGTCGCACCTCCGGCGGCACACCTGAGGGGCGCCCGCCTGGACGGGGGCGCCCCTCGGTGACTGAGCCTCACGGGCGGTGACTGTGCCTCACGGGCGGCCTAGGTGCGATCGCCCTTGGGCTTGCCGCGCTGGTCGGGAGTGCCGTGCGGCGGCGGGCTGAAGGGCTGCGGGGAGGTCGCGGGCGACACCGGGGAGCCGCCGCGGTCCGCTCCCTGCTCGGGGCGGAAGGCCCCGGGGTCGCCGGACGTGGGCTCGGCGCCCGCCTCCAGCTGTTCCAGACGGGTGGAGAGCAACTGGGTCACGGGCAGCCGGTCGGCGTGGGTCCGCTCGTAGGCGAGCAGTTCCTCCACCTCCGCGGCGGTCAGCGACCGCACGCGGCTCTCCAGGCCGCCGATCGGCAGATGGTCGTAGTCGGGCAGCGGCAGGGTGCTGCGACCGGAGTCGGCCATGAATCTCACGTCCCTCTCTGCGATGGTCTGCACGAACGCGGTGTGGCTGCGGGGCGGCGCCGGATTGTCAGCGGCCGCCGGGCCCGCCGCTCCCGAACGACCCGCTGCCGCCCTCGTCCCAGCGCGGCCGGTCCTTCGACGCGCTGGTCCGGGTTCCGGCGTTGCCGTGGCCCGGGATCTCGTGCGGCGTCAGCCGGTGACGGCCCTTGGGCACCTCGTGGGGTTCCCGTCGTTCCCGGACCTCACGCACCGGGCCGCCCTCCGGCATGCTCGGCTGCTCGTCGGGGGTCGGCGGGGGCAGCTCACGGCGCTTGACCCGGACACCCAGCCAGAAGGCGCCGATCAGCACCGCCACGACCACCACACCCGCCACGACCAGGCCGATGCCGAGAGCGCCCCGGCCTGCGGCGATGTCCATCCATGAGCTATTCATGGCACGCGAGTACCCCTGCCCCCGGCGGTGAACCGACCCCGGCCGGAGCCCGGCGGCAGCCTCTTGGAACGGAACAGCGGGTTTGACGCGGGGGACCGCGGCTACCCGCGCGGTGTGACACAGACGACATCCCAGCAGGAGCTCTTCCAGTTCCTGGAGGACAGGTTCGCGTGTGCCCAGGCATGTACCGAGTGCGCACGGGCGTGTGCGCTGCGCGCGAGCCTCGTGGATCCGGACGGGACCGAGGAGCAGGAACTCGTACGACGCAAGGGCATCATGTGCGCGGAGGTCTGCGACGCGACCTGCCGTGTGCTCTCCGAGCAGAACGGCATCGACGAGCACGGCATCCGGGTGCAGCTGGAGTGGTGCCGGTCGGTCTGCCTGGAGTGCGCGCAGCTCTTCGACCGCCATCCGGGCGCAGAGGACAGCGCGAAGGCGTGCCGGGAGTGCGCGCGGGCGTGCACGGACTTCATCGCGACGCTGGCCTGACCTCCACCAGGGCGTGCCCGCACACCCATTCCCAATTACTGGAACACGTTCTACCGTGTGCGCCGTCAGGACCGGCCCTGGGGAGCCTGGAGGCGCCGTGCATCTCGCCCACACGCCCGAGCAGCAGCGACTGCGCACCGAACTGCGCGCCTACTTCGCCGACCTGGTGCCGGACAACGCCCACGCCCGGTTCACCGACCGGGCGGCCCAGAAACGGTTCTACCGCGACACCATCCGCCGCCTCGGCACGGACGGCTGGCTCGGCGTCGGCTGGCCGAAGGAGTACGGCGGCCGCGGCCTGACGGCGATGGAGCAGTTCATCTTCTTCGACGAGGCCGCCCAGGCCGGCGTACCCCTGCCGCTCATGGCGCTGAACACCGTCGGTCCGACGATCATGCGGTACGGCACGGACGAGCAGAAGACGTACTTCCTGCCCCGCATCCTCTCCGGCGAGATCGACTTCGCCATCGGCTACAGCGAGCCCGACGCCGGCACCGACCTGGCCTCCCTCAAGACCCGCGCGGTGCGCGACGGCGACGAGTACGTCGTCAACGGCCAGAAGATCTGGACCACCAATGGCGACACCGCCGACTGGGTCTGGCTCGCCGTCCGCACCGACCCCGACGCGCCCCCGCACAAGGGCATCACCATGCTCCTGATGCCGACCACCGCCCCCGGCTACTCCTGCACCGTCATCAACACCCTCGCCTCGCACGACACCACGGCCGGCTACTACGAGGACGTCCGCGTCCCCGTCGCCCACCGGGTCGGCGAGGAGAACCAGGGCTGGCGGCTGATCACCAACCAGCTCAACCACGAACGCGTCACCCTCGCCGCCCACGGCACCATGGCGATCCGTGCCCTGCACGACGTACAGCGCTGGGCCATGGAGACCAAGCTCGCCGACGGCCGCCGCGTCGTCGACCTGCCCTGGGTGCGCCGCCTCCTCGCCCGCACCCACACCCGCCTGGACGCGCTGAAACTCCTCAACTGGCAGATGGTCAGCGCCGTCCAGGACGGCACCCTCACCCCCCAGGACGCCTCGGCCGTCAAGGTCTACGGCTCCGAGGCCCGCCGCGACGCCTACGCTTGGCTCATGGAGATCGTCGCCACCGCGGGCACCCTCAAGGAGGGCTCGGCCGGCGCGGTCCTCCACGGCGAACTGGAACGCGGCTACCGCTCGGCCGTCATCTTCACCTTCGGCGGCGGCAACAACGAGATCCAGCGGGAGATCATCTCGTGGATCGGGCTGGGGATGCCTCGCGTGCGGCGCTGAGTGTGTGACCACAGACCTTAGTTGTCACATACCGAGGGTAGTTGGCACCGTGATTCTGTGGGATCAGGATGACGGCCGAGCCGTGATGCGGCAGTTGGCACTTCGCCGCGAGCACTGGAAACGCCGTCGACTGCGACTTCGCGGCGATGGCGGCTCCAACTCAAGATCGAGAACTTACCGCCTGCCAGGCTGAAGTTCTCCGCTGGCGCCGCGTCCGAGGTGCCCGTGGGCGTACACCATCGGCAGCGGCCGTTCTGGCGGGGATCTTGGATGCCGTTCGCGGACTCGAGGGCGGTGGATGACTGAGCCCTGCTGCCCTCTCGTCAGGTGACGTCCTCGAAGCGGGTGTGCGCATCGATCAGTTGGTGCAGGGGGCGGGCCGGCTCGCGATAGCGCGGCAACGTGGGCGGGCCCCATCCCTGGTAGGGCGGCAGCTCCGGCTTGGCACCGGCCGGGCGGGCGATCTCCTTGGGCTCGACAGCGACGATGTAGGACCAGCCGCGTTCCTCCAGGGCCAGGCGGAAGCAGACACTGCGGCCGTAACCGCAGTCGGCCACAATCACCGGCACCGACGGAAGCCAACCCGCCAGCCTCTCCAGCAGCCCCAGGGTCAGGCGGGGCTTGGGCACATGCCCCACCTCATCGGGCACGCCCGCAGCCGTGCGACGCCGTGTGTCGTGCGCCCGTTCCTCGGATAGGAACAATTCCCATTCCAGTGGGCAGGAGGCGGTATCCGTGGCCGCATGCACACTGACGGCGACCTGGCAGGTTGCCCGCTTCCCCAGTGCCCCGCAGTACTGCCGGGCCACCCCCACCGACGCCCGCCCGCACTTGGGAAACGCGACGTCGTCGATGACCCACGCCTCGGGCTTGACGACCTGGACCAGCCGCTCGGCGATCCGCCGCCGCACCGGCGTCCACTGCCACGGCGACTGGTTGACGAACTGCTCCAGGGCCTACATGTTCCCGTCCGGCAGCCGCTGCGCCATCGGCTGGATCGACTTGCACCGGCCGTCCAGCATCAGCCCCCGCAGATAGCAATCGCTCTACATCGCAGGCATCTTTCTTTGGTCCGCACGATGATCCAAACGAAAGTCCCTAGGTGCGACTGGGCCAGCCGGAAGGCGACGTGGGGAGTGTCTGCGAGGTGACAGTGGACATGTCCGGCAGGCCGTTGTGTCACGCCTCGGCAAACCTGGCAAAGGGAAGTGATGACTGTGTAGGGCACTTCTTGCTCCGTGCCGCGTCCGCCGAGCACGCACCTGGTCACCGGGAATGCCTCGAAACGCGGTGAACTCCAGCCTCTGGCGGGCCGCGGACCGGGTCCGCTCCGCTCGGGGCGTGCGTCGGCGCTACGGTGCGGTGGGACGCGGGGCGGGTGAGGGCGAAGAGGTAGCCGCGTTCGTCGTCGAGACGCAGGGCGTGGGGGACGGAGGGACGGCTTCGGAGAGGTTCGGGTGGCGGCCCTGCTCCAGGCGGGTGTAGTGGGTGGTGACACACGCCAGGGGCGCGACCTCCTCAAGGCTTGGGCACCCGGCGCGCCCCGCGCCCGGAGGCAGTCCGGCGGTGTCTGGGGTGAGGAGGGCGCGACGGGAGCGGAGAAAGTCGCCGAGTTCGCCGTTGTGCCCCATTCCTCAGGTATTGGAGGCGCGTGGGACTGTGTGCGGTGCGAGGTTGGCCCAGACCACGCTCAGGTGGCCGGTGCGGTAGAGGGCGGGGCCGTCGTCCCCCGGACCACGAGGTGTGGAGCCACCACCTGTTCCCCGGTACCGGTGTCGCGACCGTCCAGGCGTGCGATGGCCCGGTCCACGGCGAGGTGGGCGAGGCGGGGGATGTCCTGCCCGACGGTGGTGAGGTCGATATGGGCCAGGCGGGCCAGATGGCTGTCGTCGAAGCCGACGACGGAGATGGCGCCGGGGACGGGAATGCCGCTGCGGAGGAAGACATCGAGGACACCGGTCGCGCAGCGGTCGTTGAAGGCGAGGACCGCGGTGGGGCACGGGTGGGAGGCGGCGAGAACCTGGGCGGCCTCGGCGCCCTCTGCCTCGGTGAGGCCCCCGGGCACGACGCGGATGTGCTCGGTGAGACCGTGGCGGCTCATGGCGGTGCGGTAGCCGCGTCGCCGGTCGGCTGCGCCGGGTGCCTTGCCGCCGTCGATGTGGGCGATGGCGCGGTGGCCCAGCGCCACGAGGTGGTCGACCGCCTGGCGGGCGCCCTTGTCGTCGGCGGTCCGTACGACCTCCAGACCGGGGACGGGTGGCCGCAGGTGGCGGGCCACAGAGACGACCGGCAATTGCCCGGCGAGCTCCGTCAGCCGTGAGGCGGGGGCCTGTGGGCCCAGCAGGATCAGCGCCTCGCAGCGGTCGTCGAGCAGGGTTTCGACGGCACGCTGCTCACCCCGTTCGGCGGTCACGGCGCTCAGCGCGATCTGGTATCCGGCTGGTTCGGCGGTGGCGTAGATGCCCTCCACCAGGTCGGCGTGGAAGGGATGCTGGAGGCCGAACTGCACGCCGAGCAGGTGGGAGCGGTGGCTGCGCAGCAGTCTCGCCCGGGCGTCCGGGCGGTAGCCGATCTCCCGCGCGGCCTCCAGGACACGCTCGCGGGTGGCGGCGCTGGCCCCCTTCGCCCCGCGCATCACGATGGAGGCCAGCGCGGTGGACACGCCTGCCCGCGTCGCCAGGTCGGCGAGCGTCGGCCGCTTCCCGTCCGGGACCGCCGGGGTCGCAGGCATGCTGTCCTCTCCTGGTCGGTCTCGTCTGTTGGGGACCGATTGTAGAACGTTCCACGTGGGCGTTGCTTCAGGAGGGGGCTCGGCAACGGCACGGTGACGGGAGAGGTACGACCCTGGCGGCGGCCGCTCGGGCTGGAGAAGGCGCCGCCGAGTCGGCGTCGTGTGCTCGGTGCTACGGCCGCACTGTCACCGGGCTCTCCCTGACGTCACCCACGCTGACCGCACCGCCCGTGGCGATCGAACCGATCGCGGCGAGGGCGATGCCCAGCGCGGCCCGAGCGTCCTCGCCGGTCACCGACGGAGCACGCTTGTCCCGGACGCTGTCGGTGAACTCGGCCAGTTCGGCAACGTAGGCCGCGTGGAAGAGATCCTGGTCGTAGCTGACGCACTCGGCGGCAGCGCCGGCCGCACCGTAGGACGTGAGGTGGCTGCTGCGCAGGTCACCCAGGGTGAGCATGCCGGTCGAGCCCTTGACCTCACCGCGGACGTCATAGCCGTACACCGCCTGGAAGTTGGCCTCCGCCGTGGCGATGGCGCCGTTGTCGAAGCGGATCGTCACCACGGCCGTGTCGAGCAGTCCGTGGTCCTTGAAGTCGGGCCGGACCAGGGCGTCGGCCATGGCGAAGACCTCGACGGGCTCTGAGCCGGGGTTGAGGTAGCGCAGGACGTCGAAGTCGTGGATGAGCGTCTCCAGGAAGATCGTCCACGGCGGGATGCGCGACGGGTCGTGCAGGTTGGGGTCCCGGGTGAGGGAACGCAGCAGCTGCGGGGTACCGATGTCACCGGCGGTGATCTTCTCGTGGGCGGCGCGGAAGCCGACGTCGAAGCGGCGGTTGAAGCCCACCTGGAGCACCACGCCCGCCTCATGTGCGGCGGTGATGGCGCGGTCGGCTTCGTCGAGGGTGACGGCCATCGGCTTCTCGCAGAAGACCGACTTGCCGGCGCGTGCCGCGGCCTCGATGAGTCCGGCGTGGGTGCGGGCGGGCGTGACGATCACGACCGCCTCGATCTCGGGGTCGTCGAGCAGGTCACCGATCTCCGTGTACGTCTTGGGGCAGCCGAGACGATCGGCCAGAGCCTTCGCGGCCCCGGGTGCGGGATCGGCGATGGCCGCCAGTCGTACCCCGGGGAGGCGGCGGGCCAGGGTCTCGGCGTGGAAGGAGCCCATGCGTCCGGCGCCGATGAGGCCGACCGCGAGGGACTGGGGGGAGGTCATGGCACATACTCCGTGATCTACGTCGTGGCTTCGGTGGTGGCGGCTGCCGTGGTGCGCGGACGCGAGGGCGGGGCAGATGTCCCGCGGCCGCTCCTGTCAGACGGTGAAGGCGGCCCGGAAGCGTTCCAGAGCGGCCTCGCTGTCGCTGGAGGCCCATGCCTCCATGGCGACGGTGCCGTCGTAGCCGATGTCCGCGAGGGTGCGGGCGATGGCCGGGTAGTTGATCTCTCCCGTGCCCGGTTCGCAGCGGCCCGGCACGTCCGCCACCTGGATCTCACCGATGAGTCCCGCGCCGTGGGCGCTGCGCACCAGCTCGATCAGATTCCCCTCGCCGATCTGGGCGTGGTACAGGTCCAGGTTCATGCGCAGACCGGGCCGGTTCACGGCGGCAACCAGCGCCAGGGTGTCGGCAGCCTTCGCGAAGGGCACCCCGGGGTGATCGACGGCGGTGTTGAGATTCTCCAGGGTGAAGATGACCCCGGCGTTCTCGCCGAGCTCGGCGATCCGGGTGAGTGTGCGGTGCGCGGCCATCCACATCGCGCCGGTGGGCTCCCCGGGTACCGGCACCACGGGCAGCCCCTGGCCGTCCAGACCGGTTCCGTGGAGGTTCAGGCGAGTGCAGCCCAGGTGCTCGGCCGCCTTGAGCGACTCCTCGGCCGTGCGCAGCAGTTCGGCGGCGCCGTCGTCATCGGTGAGGCTGCCGCTCACGTACCCCGTCATCGAGACGATCTCGGCGGACGAGCGGGCGAGGGCATCGAGATCGTGGTTCGTCCAGTCCCAGATCTCGACCTGGAAACCGGCCTCGTGGATACGCCGTGCCCGCTCCTCGATCGGAAGGTCGCGGAAGACCATCTCCGCACAGACCGCCAGTGCGTACATCGTGGTTCTCCTCATCTCCGGACGACCGGGAACTAGAACGTTCTATATACTCTGACCAGTACGCCAGCCACCATGAGCCGCTGTCAAGTGTCCGGCGGCCATGAAGCCTGTAACGTTCCAGAAATCTCGCGCGGAAGCCGTCGGCACCGCGTAGAAGCCCGCCACGGCGCGTCAACTGCGCCGGGGGTCTCCATGCGCCGGTCACCGCGCGAGCCGGTGGCTTGCTTACTCGGGGGCTCTGCTCGGCCGCTCGTCGGCAGGGAGCGTCAGCCTCGGGCGTCGGGTGCCGGTCAGGCCGCAGCCGGCCAGGTGCTCGCGCGTGCTGACGGCGATGGGTAGCGGTACTTCGGGTGCGCAGGGGTAGAGGTCTTGTTCGACGATGACGAACAGCTCGGCGTCGAGGGTGGCGAGTGCGGTGACGACGTCGGCGGGGTTGGGCACGCCGGCGGGCGGGGAGACGCACACCCCGCGCTTGACGGCCTCGCCGAAGGAGAGGTTTTCGGCGGCGACCTGGGCCAGGACGGCGGGGTCCATCTGCTTGATGTGGACGTAGCCGACGCGTTCGCCGAAGCGGCGGATGAGGTCGAGGTTGTCGCCGCCGCCGTAGGCGACGTGGCCGGTGTCCAGGCAGAGGTTGGTGTAGCGGGGGTCGGACTCGTTCAGCAGCCGTTCGATCTCGGGCTGGGTCTGGATGTGGCTGTCGGCGTGCGGATGGATGACGAGGCGTACGTCGTACTCGTCGAGCAGCAGCTTGCCGAGCCGGTCGGCGGCCCTGCCGAAGCCCGCCCACTGTTCGGCGGTCAGCTCGGGCGACTCGGTGAACGCGCCCGTCTTCTCGTCCCGGTACATGGGCGGGATGAAGACGAGGTGGTGGGCGTCGGCGGCGGCGGTCAGGCCGGCGATCTGCCGGACGTGGGCGAGCATGTCGTCCCAGGCCTCGGGGCGGTGCAGCGTACTGAAGACGGTGCCGCCGGAGACCTGCAGGCCGCGGGCGTCGAGTTCGTCCTTGAGGCGCTGCGGGTCGGTGGGGAGGTAGCCGTAGGGGCCGAGCTCCAGCCACTCGTAGCCGGCCTGGGCGAGTTCGTCGAGGAAGCGGGTGTACGGCACCTGGTGCTCGTCCTCGGGGAACCAGACGCCCCACGAGTCGGGGGCCGAGCCCAGGCAGAGGTTGCCCGCAGTGGTGCGGAAGGGAGGTGGCGCCGTTGCCATGGTGTGTCCTTCGGAGTGCGGCACGGAAACTCAGTTGGAGGTGGGGAAGTTGAAGCCCGCGCTGACCTGCTGCTTGGGCTGGGGCCAGCGAGTGGTGACGACCTTGGGGCGGGTGTAGAAGCGGATGCCTTCGGGGCCGTGGATGGGGGAGTCGCCGATGAGGGAGTCCTTCCAGCCGCCGAAGGAGTAGTAGGACATCGGCACGGGCACCGGCACGTTGATGCCGATCATGCCGACCTTGATGTGGCGCTGGAAGCGGCGGGCGGCTTCGCCGGAGGCGGTGAACAGGGCGGTGCCGTTGCCGTAGGGGTTGGTGTTGATGACGTCGATCGCCTCGTCCAGGGTCTCGACTCGGAGGATCGCCAGCACCGGGCCGAAGAGTTCCTCCTTGTACGCCGCCATCTCGGTGGTGACGTGGTCCAGGAGGGAGGGGCCGGTGAAGAAGCCCTCGGCGTAGGCGGGGTCGTCGAGCTTGAGACCGCGGCCGTCGACGACGACGGTGGCGCCCTGCGTGGCGGCGACGCCGACCGCGCTCTCGACGCGCTCCTGGGCGGCCTTGGTGACCAGCGGCCCCATCTCGGTGCCGGGCTGGTCACCGGGGCCGACCTTCACCTCGCGGGCCTTGCGCTCCAGCACCTGCACGAGTCCGTCGGCGGCGTCGCCGACGGCGACGGCGACCGAGACGGCCATGCAGCGCTCGCCGGCAGAGCCGTAGGCGCCGGCGGTGATGTGGTTGGCGGCGAACTCGAGGTCGGCGTCGGGCAGGACGACGGCGTGGTTCTTGGCGCCGCCCAGGGCCTGGACGCGCTTGCCGTGCGCGGTGGCCTGTTCGTGCACGTACTTGGCGATCGGAGTCGACCCGACAAAGGAGACGGCCTCGATGCCGGGGTGGGTGAGGATCGCGTCGACCGCGTCCTTGCCACCGTGCACCACGTTGAAGACACCGTCGGGCAGTCCGGCCTTCTTGTACAGCTCGGCGACGAAGTTCGCGGCCGACGGGTCGCGCTCACTCGGCTTCAGGATGAAGGTGTTGCCGGTGGCGATGGCCATGGGGTGCATCCACAGCGGCACCATCGCGGGGAAGTTGAACGGGGTGATGCCGCCGACGACGCCGAGGGGCTGGCGGAAGGTGTGCACATCCACGCCACGCGAGACCTGGTCGGAGAAGGAGCCCTTGAGGATGTCGCCGAGGCCGCAGGCGAACTCGACGACCTCGCGGCCCCGGGTGATCTCGCCGCGGGCGTCGTCGACGGTCTTGCCGTGCTCGGCGGAGATGATCCGGCCCAGCTCCTCCTCGTGCTCGAGGAGCAGCTGGCGGAAGGCGAACATCACCTGCGTGCGCTGGGTGAGCGACGATTCCGACCAGGTCTCGAAGGCGGCAGAGGCAGCCTGGACGGCGGCGTCCACGTCGGCCGCGCCGCCGAGGACGACCTGGGCCTGCTCGGCGCCGGTGGCCGGATTGAAGACCGGCTGGGTGGCGGTGGCGGTGCCCTGGACGGGAGCGCCGTTGATCCAGTGCTGGATGGTGGTCACGGTGCGGGTTTCCTTTGCGGGGACGGGACTTACAGGTAGTGGCGCTGGTTCTGCTTCTGAGCGGCGTACGTCTCGTAAGCGGAGCGCGTGGTGTCGAGGGCGGAGGTCTGGCTGACGGGGACGTCCCACCAGCCGTGGCCAGGCGGGTTGGGGCCGTAGGGGTCGGTCTCGACGTGGACGACGGTCGTGCGGGTGGCGGCCTTGGCCTTCTCCATCGCCGCCCGGAACTCCTCCACCGACGTGGCGTGCAGGACGTCCGCGCCGAGGGAGGAGGCGTTGGCGGCGAGGTCGACCGGGAGGACGTCGCCATCCAGTAGGCCCGAATCGCCGTCGCGGAAGCGGTACTTGGTGCCGAAGCGCTGGCTGCCGAGTGACTCGGACAGCGAACCGATCGACGCGAAGCCGTGGTTCTGGACAAGCACGATGATGACCTTCAGTCCCTCGGAGACCATGGTGACGATCTCCTGGGCCATCATCAGATACGAGCCGTCGCCGACCAGCACGACGACCTCGCGGGTCGGGTCGGCCATCTTGGCACCGGCACCGGCGGCGACCTCATATCCCATGCAGGAATAGGCGTATTCGACGTGGTAGGCCTTCGGGTCTCTGGCGCGCCACAGCTGCTGCAGGTCGCCGGGCATGGAGCCGGCAGCGTTGATGACCACGTCACGATCGCCGAGGACCTCGTTCAGGGCGCCGAGGATCTGCGTCTGGGCGGGCAGATCACCGGTGTTCCGCTCGGGAGCAAAGCACTCGTCCTCGATCTGCCGCGTCCGGGCGATCAGCCGGCGGATGTGACGGCGGTAGGTCTCCTCGACCTCCCAGCCGTCCAGCGCTCCGGCGAGGGCCTGGATGCCGAGCCGGGCGTCGGCGACCAAGGGCTCCGCCGAGTGTTTGACGGCGTCCAGGCGGGCCACGTTGAGGTTGACGAAGGTGACGCCAGGATTACCGAAGACGGTGTGGCTGGCGGTGGTGAAGTCGGAGTAGCGGGTGCCGATGCCGAGCACCACGTCCGCCTCGCGGGCGAGTTCGTTGGCGGCATACGAGCCGGTGGAGCCGATGCCGCCGGCGGCGTAGGGGTGGTCCCAGGGGACGGCGCCCTTGCCGGCGTGGGTGTCGGCGACCGGGATCCCGGTGGCTTCGGCGAACGCGCGCAGCACGGTCTCGGCGCCGGAGTACACGGCCCCGCCGCCCGCCACGATCAGCGGCTTGCGGGCATTGCGCAGCAGACGGGCGGCCCGCTCGACGGCGGCCGCCTCCGGCACCGGGCGGCCCACGTGCCACACCCGCCGCCGGAAGAACGACACCGGCCAGTCGTACGCCTCGGCCTGCACGTCCTGCGGCAACGCGAGGGTGACGGCACCTGTCTCGACCGGGTCGGTCAGCACCCGCATGGCCGCGAGGGCGGCCGGGATGAGCTGCTCGGGGCGTGAGATGCGGTCGAAGTACTTGGATACGGCGCGGAAGGCGTCGTTGACGGTGACGTCGCCGCCGCGGGTGTCCTCCAGCTGTTGCAGCACCGGGTCGGCGGCGCGGGTGGCGAACATGTCGGACGGCAGCAGCAGGACCGGGAGCCGGTTGGTGGTGGCCAGTGCCGCACCGGTGATCATGTTGGTGGAGCCGGGGCCGGTCGAGGCGGTGCAGGCGAAGGTGGCCAGCCGGTCGCGCATTTTCGCGTAGGCGACGGAGGCGTGGACCATGCCCTGCTCGTTGCGGGCGAGGTAGTAGGGCAGGTCGGCCTCGCCGGTCGTGGCCGCCTGCAGCAGCGCCTGGCCGATGCCGGCCACGTTGCCGTGGCCGAAGATGCCCCACACCCCGGGGATGAGGCGCTGCTCCTGGCCGTCGCGCTCGCTGTACTGGTTCGCCAGGAAGCGCACCAGGGCCTGAGCGGTGGTCAGTCTGATCGTGTTCATCAGTGGTTCTCCTCGGCGCCGAACGGCAGCCGGTCGTCGACGTCCTGGGCGTCCCAGGTGGTGCGGACCCAGCCGTGGGCGGGGTCGTCGCAGATGAGCCAGGCACGGTCCTGACCGGGACCCGCCATGACGTTGAGGTAGTACAGGTCGTAGCCGGGCGCCGCGATCGACGGGCCGTGCCAGCCGTGCGGGATCAGCACCGTGTCGCCGGAGCGGATCTCGGCCAGCACGTCGATCGGCCGTGCTTCGGTGCCGTAGACCCGCTGGTAGCCGAAGCCGTTCTCGCCGCCGGAGACCTCGAAGTAATAGATCTCCTCCAGCTCCGACTCCTGGCCGGGCCGGGCCTGGTCGTGCTTGTGCGGCGGATACGACGACCAGTTGCCGCCGGGTGTGAGGACCTCGCAGACCAGCAGCTGCTCGGCCTCGAAGGTGCCCGGCAGGCAGTAGTTGTTCACCTGCCTTGAGCAGGCCCCGGCACCGCGCAGCTCCACGGGCACGTTCTCCTTGGACCCGTACCGGGCGGAGAGTGAGCTCCGCCCGGTACGGGCGCTGGGCAGTGCGA
This sequence comes from Streptomyces lincolnensis, assembly GCF_021173675.1. Lineage (GTDB taxonomy): Bacteria > Actinomycetota > Actinomycetes > Streptomycetales > Streptomycetaceae > Streptomyces > Streptomyces lincolnensis_B. Next base: position 609,737 of record NZ_JAIHON010000007.1, read on the forward strand.
ACCGGCCGCCGGCCGCACTGCTGATCAGGGCCTCCGACTCGCGGGGGAGGTAGGCGAAGTCGGTGACCGAGGCGAACACGCCTGTCCGACCGGTGAGTTCGAAGACGCTGGCGTCCGTGGTGACGGTGCAGGAGCCCGTCAGCGGCAGGACCAGGAACTCGGAGTCGCCGGTGGACACGGCGTGTGCCTCGCCCGGCTTGAGGGTCAGGATCCTCAGGCCGGAGTATCCCCAGCCCGCCGACTCCGGCGTGACCAGGAGGTCATAGGGGCCATCGGAAGAAGTCCCCGTCGGCAGGTGGTACTTGCTCACAGCAGGCTCACCGCCTTGTCCACCGCACCGGCGACGTCACCGTTCGAGGGGTAGAGCAGAGACCGGCCCACGACGAGCCCCTGCGCGGTCGGCTGCTTGAGCGCCTTGCCCCATGAGGCGAAGGCCGCGTCCGCGTCCTTGACCTCGCCGCCCAGCAGCAGCGCCGGGAGGGTGGAAGAGGCCAGCACCCGTCCCATGTCCTCCACCACCGGAAGCTTGAGCCAGGTGTAGGCGGTACGCCGGCCGAGCCCCGAGGCGATGGTGACGGACTTGACGACGGCATCGGTGGACAGATCGTTGCGGATCTTCCCGTCCTGCCAGGCGGACAGGAACGGCTCGACCATCGCGATGAGCTGACGGTCATTCAGCTCGTCGATCGCTCGGGCACTGTTCTCCAGGACGGCCGGTGTGGCGGGGTCGCCCAGCGCGATGCGGGTGAGCATCTTGCCGCCGTCGAAGCCCATCGCGGCGATCGTGGCGGCGTCGTAGCCGGTGAACCGGTCATCGATCTCGAACACCGACCCGGCCAGGCCCGCCCGGTTCATGGAGCCGAAGACGCTCTTGCCGTCCAGCACGCCGAGCAGCAGCAGGTCCTCGAGGATGTCCGCGGTTCCCAGGACACCGGTCACGCCGGGCCGTTCCAGCGCGATGCACAGGCGCTCCAGCAGTTCGAACCGGTCCGCCATCGCATTCGGGTCCCCGCCGACGCCGTTGGCGCCGCGGGCAGGGTGGTCGGCGGCGATGATCATCGCCTTGCCGTGCTCGCCGAGCAGGGAAGGAGCCTTCACCCGGCGCGCAGCGGCGGCCGCGACCGCGCCGGGGTCGCCCACCCGGGCGTTCACGATCCGGCTCACAATCTCGGACAGCACGTCGTCACACCTCTTGCTGGGAGTCGTTGGTGGATGTTCCGGCCGCCTCGCCGAGCTTGGCGTCGACCTCGGCCTCGGTCGGCATCGCGTCGGAGCAGGAAAGTCGGCTCGCGACAATGGCGCCGGCGGCGTTGGCGAAGATCACGGTGCGGCGGGTGTCCCAGCCCGACAGCAGGCCGTGGCACAGCGCGCCGCCGAAGGCGTCTCCGGCGCCGAGCCCGTTGACGACCTCCACCGGAACCGGCGGGATCTCGGCGGTAGAACCGTCCCGGTCCATTGCCAGGACTCCCTTGGGGCCCTGCTTGACTATGGCCAGCTCCACTCCGGCGGCCAGTAGCGCCTTCGCCGCCGCATACGGCTCACGCTCACCGGTGGCCACCTCGCACTCGTCAAGGTTGCCCACAGCAACCGTCGTGTGCCGCAGGGCCTGCGCGTAGAACCCGCGCGCCTGGTTCGGGTCGGCCCAGAACATCGGCCGCCAGTCCAGGTCGAAGACCGTCGTCCCCGCCTTGGCCCGGTGAGCGAGGGCGGCCAGCGTGGCCGAGCGGCTCGGTTCCTCGCTGAGCCCGGTACCTGTCACCCAGAGGACCGCCGCGTCCCGTACTGCCCCCAGGTCCAGCTCACCAGCGGTGATGTCCAGGTCGGGGGCCTTCGGGAGCCGGTAGAAGTACAGCGGGAAGTCATCCGGTGGGAAGATCTCGCAGAAGGTCACCGGCGTCGGTGCGATGTCCGACGTACCGACGAACCGGCTGTCGACGCCGTAGCTCTCCAGTGCCTGCCGGACGAAGTCCCCGAACGGGTCCCTGCCCGTCTTTGTGATCACAGCCGAGGAGTGCCCGTACCGGGTCGCGGCCACCGCCACATTGGTCGGGCTACCCCCGAGATACTTGCCGAACGAGGTGACCTCCGCCAGCCCCACGCCGGTCTGAAGTGGATAAACATCCACTCCCACGCGGCCAATGGTCAGCACTTCGAACGGCATGACACTGATTTCCCTTCGCTCCGGAGACTCCGGGGGTGGAGAGGTGGACTTGGCGTCTCAGTTGGGTGCGCCCGTCGGTGGCGGAGACGTGTGGGCGGGGCCGGCCGCCACGGTTATCAGGAGGCGGCTTCCTTGGTGACTGCTACGGGTGCGGTGAGGTCGGCCTCTTCGGGGAGTTCCTCGACGTCGACGCCGCGGACCTGGGACAACTCGTGCTTGAGTGCGGCGAGTTCGGCGCCGCCGGCCATGTGGTTGGTCAGCTCCTCGAGCGTGATCTGGCTGCGCTCGGCGGAGAGTTCCATGGTGCCCAGGCGCAGCACGCTGAAGTGGTCGCCGACCATGTAGGCGTGGTGCGGGTTGTGGGTGATGAAGATGACGCCGAGTCCGCGGTCGCGGGCTGCGGCCACGTACTTGAGGACGACGCCGGACTGCTTGACGCCGAGGGCGGCGGTGGGCTCGTCCAGGATGAGGACGCGGGCGCCGAAGTAGACGGCGCGGGCGATCGCGACACACTGGCGCTGGCCGCCGGACAGGGTGCCGATGGGCTGTTCGAGGTCGTCGAGGATGATGCCCATGTTGCGCAGTTCCTCGTCGGCGGTCTTCTTCATCGCCTCGATGTCCAGGCGGCGGATCGGCCAGTGGCCCTTGGTCATCTCGGAGCCGAGGAAGAAGTTGCGCCAGACCGGCATCAGGGGGACGACGGCGAGGTCCTGGTAGACGGTCGCGATGCCCTTGTCCAACGCCTCGCGCGGGGTGGAGAAGCGCACCGGTTCGCCGTCGACGAGGAACTCGCCCTCGGTGTGCTGGTGCAGCCCCGAAATGATCTTGATGAGGGTGGACTTGCCGGCGCCGTTGTCGCCGAGCACGCAGGTGACCTGGCCGGGATGCACCGTCAGGCTCACGCCGTGCAGGGCACGGATGTTGCCGTACGCCTTGCCCGCGTTGCGCAGTTCAACGACCGGGAAGTTCTTCTCGGGGGCCCTGTCCGCGAGGACAGCGCCGTGGGTGCCGGTTTCGTTGGTTGTCATTCGGGTCACCTCCGGGTCGCTGTGCGCTGGACCCACAGATTGATCAGGACGGCGCCAAGGAGCATCACGCCGAGGAAGGCCTTGAACCAGTCGGGGTTCCAGCCGGCGTAGACGATGCCCTGCTGCACCATGCCGAACATGAACGCGCCGAAGACCGGGCCGATTGCGGAACCAGAGCCGCCGGTCAGCAGACAGCCGCCGATCACCGCGCCGGAGATGTAGATCAGCTCGATGCCGACGCCCTCGCCGGACTGCACGGTGTTGAACGAGAACAGTTGGTGCATGCCGACGAACCAGGCGCCGACGCCGACCAACATGAACAGCGAGATCTTCGTGAAGGCGACCGGGACGCCGACCGCGCGGGCCGACTCCTTGTTGCCGCCGACCGCGAAGATCCAGTTGCCGTACTTGGTGCGCAGCAGCACCCAGGTAGCGATCGCCGCGAACAGCAGCCACCAGAAGACGGTGATCTTCACCTGGACGCCGCCGATGTCGAAGCTGGAGGCGAAGACCTTCCTGGCCTGGTCGAAGCCGTCCATGGTGCTGATGTCGTCGGTGGCGACGTTGCCGGTGACCAGCTTGGTCACCGCGAGGTTGACCCCTTGCAGGATCAGAAAGCTGCCCAGGGTGACCAGGAAGCTCGGCAGGCCAGTCTTGACGACCATCCAGCCGTTGAAGAAGCCGATCGCCAGCGACACGATCAGGGCGGCGATGACGCCGACCCAGACGTTCATGCTCAGCTGGTAGGCGGTCATGCTCGCGGTCAGCGCCGAGGTGATCACTCCGACGCCGGCCGACAGGTCGAACTCGCCGCCGATCATCAGCAGTGCCACCGGGACGGTCACGATGCCCAGAGTGGAGGACTGGTAGAGGATGTTCGCCATCGAGCTGGCGTCGCGCACCGGCGGCGCCGCGATCAGGAAGAACACGTAGACGGCCACGGCACCGAGGAAGACGCCCACGTCGGGGCGGGCCAACAACCTTACGATCATGGACCGTTCGGCGGTGCGCCCGTCGGTGTCCTTGGGGCCGGGGGCCGGCGGTGTGGTCACCGCCGGCTCGGCGTGCTGGGTCATGCTCGTCACCGGGTTCCCTTTGCGGCGAAGGCGGCGACCTTGTCGACGTTGGACTTGTCGACGAAGGCCGGGCCGGTCAGCACGGGCTGCTCACCGCCGCCGCTGTAGTTGCCGTTGTTCTTGTAGAGCCACAGCGCGTCGACGGCCAGGTAGCCCTGGAGGTAGGGCTGCTGGTCGACGGCGAACTGGATGGAGTTCTCCTGGATGGCCTTGATGAGGTCCTTGTTGAGGTCGAAGGTGGCGACCTTCGCCTTGCTGCCGGCGTCCGAGACCGACTGCGTGGCGGTCAGCGCGATCGGCGCGGCAAGCGTGACCACCTCGTCGATGGACTTGTCTGCCGAGAGCTTGGCGGTGATCGTCGACTTCACCGACGGCATGTCGGTTCCGTTGACGTAGAGGACGTCGGTCTTGCCGGAGAAGGTCTCCTTCACGCCGTCGCAGCGTTGGGTCAGGGCGACGTTGCCCTGTTCCTGGACGACGCAGACGGCGTGCTTGGCGCCGATGTCATTGAGCTTCTTGCCGAACGCCTCGCCCGCCACGGTCTCGTCCTGGCCGAAGTACTCCAGGAGGCCCAGACTCTTCCACTGGCTCAGGCCGGCGTTGAGGCCGGTCACGGGTATGCCGGCCTGCTCCGCCTTGGCCAGGACGGACTTCATGGCGTCCGGCTTGGCCAGCGTGACGGCGATGCCGTCGACCTTCTGGTCGATCGCGTTCTGCACCAGGTTGGCCTGGTTGCCCGCGTTGGGGTCGGCGGAGTAGATGAGCTTGATGTTGTCCTTGGCCGCGGCGGCCTCGGCGCCCTTGCGGACGGTGTCCCAGAAGGTGTCGCCGGGGGCCTGGTGGGTGACCAGCGCGACGGTCATGCGGGGAGTGGTGGCCTTGCCCGCCGACGCGCCGTTCGCGGTCTCCTCGGACTTCTTGCCGCCTGAGCTGCTGGAGCAGCCGGTGGCGAGAAGAGCGCCGGTGAGAACGGTGGCGGCCAGTGCGGCGGCTCTGTGGTGTCTGTGCATGTCCCTTGCACCTCGCTGTGCTGATCAGGGTGGGAATGGGGTTCCGGCCTCGGGAGGGCCGCGCCCGGCCGAGTGACGCGGGCGAGCGGTTGATGAGAACGCCGTGTGCGGCGGAACGTGTCGTCTGCGGCAGCCATCGGGTGTGTGCGGCTCGGCAGCATCTAGAACGTGCTACTAGTACGTTCTAGATGCCCGTACTATCGAATGCCCTGTCGGCGGTGTCAAGAGGTTTGTCAGGACGTATCGACAACATGGACTGCCTGGCCGCCGACGTGATCTCGAGGATGTCGGGCGTGCGCTCCTCTTCATGCCGCTCGATCCGGCGTCCGGAAAGGACCGCGCTGACGGACGAAGCGTCAGTGGTGAACCTGATCGGCCATCTCGTCGAGCGCCGGCTGAAGCTGTCCCCCACTCTGACCCGGGATGTCGTGGTCCAGCGGAGCTACGGGTGCCGATGCCCAACGGGGTCGACCTGTCGGCCGATCTCCCGGCACCGCGATGCCTCCGATGACAACGGTGTCGGATCTTTCACGGACGGCGTCGCCAAGGTGGTTCAGCAGTGTGGTGCCCTCAACGGAGTACGAGGAGGCGCCGTCAAGGGTGACGATGCCGTACTCGTAGGTCTGGTCGGCGACTTCCGAGACATCTGAAATCACCCGGTAGCCAGCGGAGTGATTCACGGTCGCGCTGTCCTAGGAGGAGAGCGTCTGGGGCAGCGACCGCTTCTCCACGTGTGCCGGCCGTACCTGGAACATCACTTCGGCGCGGCTAACTGCAGGTGGTATCCGGTTATGACGCCCATTGCTCCAGCTCCGACAAGCAGTAGGTGGGGGACGGCGACGCGTCGTAGGGCACAGGTGTTCCTCTTTGTGGGTGAGAGGAAGAAACCCGGAGGCCAGCTCCGCGTGCGGCGCTGGCCTCTATGGCGGTTGGATTGACTTCAGAGGGTCATACGACGACGGTGCGGATCTGCTCACCCCGCCTCCAACGCTCGAATGGCGTCGTTCACCTCGTGCAGTGGTACGCGGCGCGTGACCATCGACGCGAGATCGAGGCGGCCTGTCTCCGCCAACTCCACGATCAGCGGAATGTCCCGCCGAGCCTGCGTACCGCCGTAGAGGCTGCCGCACAGCGGTTTGTCGTCCGAGGCCAGGGAAAGCGCGGGCATGGTGATCATCGCGTCGGCGGCCGACATTCCGACGAGGGCGACCGTCCCGCCGCGGCGGGCGGCGTCCCACGCCTGGGTGATGGTCGTGGGGTTGCCCACCACTGAAGTGACCCCTCGGGGCCCGACACTTCCGTTCTATGCCGCAAGGCCGAGTCGTTGTCGGTAGCGGGTTCTCGCTTCGTACGGCGTGATGTAGCCGATGGTCGAGTGGATCCGCTCCCGGTT
>NZ_JAIHON010000070.1 GCF_021173675.1 Streptomyces lincolnensis
TGAGACAGTCGAGAAGTCGTTACGCCATTCGTGCAGGTCGGAACTTACCCGACAAGGAATTTCGCTACCTTAGGATGGTTATAGTTACCACCGCCGTTTACTGGCGCTTAAGTTCTCAGCTTCGCACGCCCGAAAGCGCACTAACCGGTCCCCTTAACGTTCCAGCACCGGGCAGGCGTCAGTCCGTATACATCGCCTTACGGCTTCGCACGGACCTGTGTTTTTAGTAAACAGTCGCTTCTCGCTGGTCTCTGC
>NZ_JAIHON010000071.1 GCF_021173675.1 Streptomyces lincolnensis
CCCCTAACCACAGGTCATCCCCCAGGTTTTCAACCCTGGTGGGTTCGGTCCTCCACGAAGTCTTACCTCCGCTTCAACCTGCCCATGGCTAGATCACTCCGCTTCGGGTCTTGAGCGTGCTACTCCAATCGCCCTATTCGGACTCGCTTTCGCTACGGCTACCCCACCCGGGTTAACCTCGCAACACACCGCAAACTCGCAGGCTCATTCTTCAAAAGGCACGCAGTCACGAGAGTGAAGACAAGTCTTCACTCC
>NZ_JAIHON010000072.1 GCF_021173675.1 Streptomyces lincolnensis
ATACGGGGTTGTGGGATCTCTCTTTCATGGTCTGCCGGCCGTGAGACGAGTCAGAAACCGTTGATGTAGGCGAAGGACATGCGAAAGGTCCGGCGTAGAGGGTAAGACCCCCGTAGTCGAAACGTCAGCGGCTCGTTTGAGAGACACCCAAGTAGCACGGGGCCCGAGAAATCCCGTGTGAATCTGGCGGGACCACCCGCTAAGCCTAAATATTCCCTGGTGACCGATAGCGGATAGTACCGTGAGGGAATGGTG
>NZ_JAIHON010000073.1 GCF_021173675.1 Streptomyces lincolnensis
TCCTACGGCGCCTTGCGGATCACCCGCGAACTGCGCCGTCGCGGGCAGGTCGTGAACCGTAAACGGGTCGCGCGGATCATGCGGGAGAGGCAGATCGCCGGGATAACGCGACGGAAATCGCGCTCCCCGACGAAACAGGACCGCTCGGCTGCGCCAGCGCCGGATCTGATCCTGCGGGACTTCACGGCGCCGATGCCCGGCCTGAAGCTCGTCGGTGACATCACCTGCCTGCCGACTGCAGAGGGATGGCTGTAT
>NZ_JAIHON010000074.1 GCF_021173675.1 Streptomyces lincolnensis
CGTGCTCCTGGTCGACGCCCGGGAGGAACCCGGGGACGTCCAGGAAAGTGACGATCGGGATGTTAAAAGCGTCACACATCTGGACGAAACGCGCAGCTTTTTCGGAGGCCTCGATGTCCAGGACGCCTGCCAGCGTCGACGGCTGGTTCGCCACGATGCCGACGACCTGGCCGTCCAGGCGGGCCAGCGCGCAGATGATGTTGCGGGCCCAGCGCTCGTGGACCTCCAGGTAGTCGCCGTCGTCGACGATCTCCT
>NZ_JAIHON010000075.1 GCF_021173675.1 Streptomyces lincolnensis
CGGAGCACCCCTGGTCGAGCCCGAGGCCCCCGACCTGGCCGCCCGGGTGGGTCTGGCCACCACGCCGACGGCCGACTTCTACGACCTCGTCGTCATCGGCGGCGGCCCGGCCGGGCTCGGTTCGGCCCTCTACGGGGCCTCGGAAGGGCTGCGGACCGTACTGGTGGAGCGGTCGGCGACCGGCGGGCAGGCCGGGCAGAGCTCCCGCATCGAGAACTACCTCGGCTTCCCCGACGGCGTGTCCGGCGCCCAGCT
>NZ_JAIHON010000076.1 GCF_021173675.1 Streptomyces lincolnensis
AGGAGATCGTCGACGACGGCGACTACCTGGAGGTCCACGAGCGCTGGGCCCGCAACATCATCTGCGCGCTGGCCCGCCTGGACGGCCAGGTCGTCGGCATCGTGGCGAACCAGCCGTCGACGCTGGCCGGCGTCCTGGACATCGAGGCCTCCGAAAAAGCTGCGCGTTTCGTCCAGATGTGTGACGCTTTTAACATCCCGATCGTCACTTTCCTGGACGTCCCCGGGTTCCTCCCGGGCGTCGACCAGGAGCACG
>NZ_JAIHON010000077.1 GCF_021173675.1 Streptomyces lincolnensis
GAGCGTCGGTCGAACCGGGTCCTGTTTCGATAATGCCGCGGCGGAGAGTTTCTTCGCCGTCCTCAAAGCCGAGATCGGCACGACGGTCTGGGAGTCGATCACGCAGGCTCGGCAGGACGTTTTCCGGCGGATCGCGGAACATTACAACCGGGAGCGGATCCACTCGACCATCGGCTACATCACGCCGTACGAAGCGAGAACCCGCTACCGACAACGACTCGGCCTTGCGGCATAGAACGGAAGTGTCGGGCCCCG
>NZ_JAIHON010000078.1 GCF_021173675.1 Streptomyces lincolnensis
TTCCCGAGCGGGTCTTGGGCAGGGCGGCCACGACCGTGACGTCCTTGAGGGAGGCGATGGCGCCGATGCGGTCGCGTACGAGCTGGACGAGTTCGGCCTCGACCTCGCTCGGTGCGCGGTTGCTGCCCGCTTTCAGGACGACGAAGCCGCGCGGGATCTGGCCCTTGAGTTCGTCGGCGACGCCGATGACGGCGCATTCGGCGACGTCGGGGTGGGCGGCCAGGGCCTCTTCCATGCTGCCGGTGGACAGGCGGT
>NZ_JAIHON010000079.1 GCF_021173675.1 Streptomyces lincolnensis
CGGGGCCCGACACTTCCGTTCTATGCCGCAAGGCCGAGTCGTTGTCGGTAGCGGGTTCTCGCTTCGTACGGCGTGATGTAGCCGATGGTCGAGTGGATCCGCTCCCGGTTGTAATGTTCCGCGATCCACCGGAAAACGTCCTGCCGAGCCTGCGTGATCGACTCCCAGACCGTCGTGCCGATCTCGGCTTTGAGGACGGCGAAGAAACTCTCCGCCGCGGCATTATCGAAACAGGACCCGGTTCGACC
>NZ_JAIHON010000008.1:0-278686 GCF_021173675.1 Streptomyces lincolnensis
ACGGCGGTAAGGGGACGGGGCGGGGGGTGTCCGCCCGCAGCGGCCGGCGTCCGACACGCAGGACCTCTTGCCGGAACAGTTCCGCCGGACCGAGGACGGAGACCCCCCGCCCCGGCCCCGACCCACCCCACAACCGTGGGCGCTACGCACGCCCCCACCGGAGCCGCACAGCGCGCCGCAGGCATCCGCACGCCCGCCACGGAAATCCTCGCGACACCCACCAGCCGCCCGCCTACCGTGACCTCATGACCCGCCCGCACGCTGACACCGACATCCGCCCGATCACCGAACCCGAGCTCGGAGACTGGCTGCGAGCAGTGAACACCGGCTTCCTGCGCGCGCCGACCGTCCCGGACAGCGAACTGGAGAGCCGCCGGGGACAGTTCGAGCCCGGCCGTTTCATCGGCGCCTTCGACAGCGGCCGCTGCGTCGCGACCTTCCGGTCGTTCGCCCAGCAGGTCACGGCCGTGGGCGGCGCCGCAGTGCAGGCCGACGCCATCACCGGCGTCACCGTCACCGCCACGCACCGCCGCCGCGGCATCCTCACCCGCATGATGGCCCAGGACCTGGCCGCCGCGAAGGAACGCGGAGACGTGGTCGCGACGCTGATCGCCGCCGAGTACCCGATCTACGGCCGCTACGGCTTCGGCCCCGCCACCTGGATGACCGAGTGGGCCATCGACGTCCCCCGCACCGGCCTCGACCGCCGCAGCCCCACCCCGGACGACGGCGGCCGCATCGACCTCGTGGACGGCGAGGACGTACGCAAACTCGGCCCCGACCTGCACGACAAGGTGCGACGCGCCCAGCCGGGCGCGGTCAGCCGCGACGAGATGTGGTGGAAGCTCAACACCGGCGTCGTACGGTACGACCCGACATGGACCGAGCCGTTCTACGCGGTGTACCGCTCGGCGGACGGCGAGGTACAGGGGCTCGTCGCGTACAAGTCGGACGACAACTGGCACGACAAGCAGCCGCACAACACGGCGACCGTCCACTGGCTGATCGCGTCGACCCCGGCCGCGGAACGCGCCCTGTGGCACTACCTCTGCTCGATCGACTGGATCACGCGGGTGAAGAGCGGCTGGCGTTCCCCGGACGACCTGCTCCCGCTCTACCTGCCGGACCCGAGAGCGGCCAGGATCACCGCGCAGGCGGACTGGCTGTGGGTGCGGATCCTGGACGTCGCACGGGCGCTGGAGGCGCGGACGTACGCGGGGGAGGGGGCCCTGGTGCTGGAGGTGGCCGACAGGAACGGGCTGACCGCCGGACGGTACCGGCTGGAGGCGTCCGAGGAGGGCGGCTCAGTGACGCCGACGACGGCGTCCGCGGACCTCACCCTGGACGTGGCCGACCTGGCGGCCCTGTGGCTGGGCGACGAGTCGGCCGAGCGGCTGACGGCGCTGGGCCGGGTCCGGGAAGAACGAGCGGGCGCCGCCCGGTCGGCCGACGCCCTGCTGCGTACGTCCAGGCGACCGTGGTGCCCGGACATGTTCTGACCCCCTTCCTGCCGACATCAGTAACTGCTCTGAACTGCCTTGCTGCTTCGCATCCGTAGCGAGCTGTTCAGTTGTGGCTGTACTGACTGCTACCGGTATTCAGTTGTGGCTGTGCGGATTCATGACCCATGTTCAGTTGTGGCTGTGCGGACCGACCGGGCTCCCGGCTCCCCTCCGGAAGGGAGCCCGATCAGCCGGACTGGGCGAGCAGCATCACGAGGATGACCGCACCGATACCGCCGATCGCGATGTTCTTCGCCTTGACGCCGACGGTCAGGGCGACGAAGGCGACGATGCCCATCGCACCCCACTTCCACTGGACGAGCGCTTCGAAGCCGACGGCAAGGGCGGCGATGGCGAGGGCGATGATCGGCATGCGGTCCCTCCTTCGGGACGGTCCCCCAACGGGACGTGGTCCCCGCCGGTCACCAGAACGGCCAACCTTGCGGAAGTTTGACCATGTTGCTCAAGTTGGCGACCAACTTCACAGTACTTATCTCCGCTTGGATGCGGCTCATAACCACCTTCCACTGAACTGCCGAAAGATGGCGGGAAGTTGTAGTGTTTGGTTGTGGACCCCAAACACGCCGCCGTCAATGGGCGGAGGAGGGCACAGCAGCCACACAAGTCACACCGTGACGTGGCCGACGAACTGCGCGCCCGCATCCGCTCCGGGCAGCTGCGACCGGGCCAGCGCATGCCCACACAGGCCAAGCTGGCCGACGAGTTCGGGGTGGAGCGGGGAGTCGTACGGCAGGCACTGCACATCCTGCAGTCCGAGCACCTGTTGACCAACGTATCCAAGGGAAGCCCCGCGACCGTGGCTCCCGACCCATCCCTGACCAGGCCTTTGGCCGGCCCCGCCGCACCCCCGCTGCCCACCACCGTCGCCCTCGCGCCGCGCATCGAGTCCGCCTTCGCGGCTTCGCAGGTCGAGATCGACGCCCTGTGCCTGACCTCGGTCTCCCTCACGCTCGCCATCGGTGAACCGCTGCGCCAGATCCACGTAGGGCGACTGAAACCGGCCAAGATCGACGTCAGGGTGCTGCTGCCGAGCCGGGACATCGACCTTGCCTTCCCGGTGGCCGTCGACGGCCGCGCCGAGCACGACGCCCCGGTCCACGACCGCTGGCTGGCCCAGCGCAACGCCCAGGGCCAGGTGCTCAAGCACAACCTGCTGGCCCTCCGCGCCACCCACGGGATCGACGTGCGGGTCTCCTTCCGCGCCCTGCCCTTCACCCCACCCGTGAAGCTGTATCTGCTCAACGGTGTGGAGGCGCTGTTCGCGTACTACACGCTGTCGCGCCAGGAGGCGGAGATCGACCACGAGAGCCTGGAGATGTACGACGCCACGGGCGCCCTGTCGATGCTGTTCGCCTTCGAGCAGGGGGCCGGGCTGCGGGACACGACGTTCGTCGAGCAGTCCCACCTGTGGTTCAACGCACTGTGGGAGACGATCAGTTCGGAGCTGACGCTCACGACCTGAGGTCTCCCACAGCAACGGTGACGGGGCGGGGCCGTCGACTCACAGGGCGGGCCCCGCGACGAGCAGGGCGAGCATGACCGCTCCGACGGAGCTGACGGCCGGGCTCTTGGCCTTGATGCCGATGGTGAGCAGCAGCAGGCCGACGACGCCGGCGGCGCCGTACTTCCACTGGACGGTCTGCTCGATACCGACGACGAAGATGGCGGCGAGGAGGGCGAGAGCAGGCACGGTGGTTCCCCCTTCGGTCGTGCCGGGCGAGGCGGTGCGAGGCGGTGCGAGGCGGGCGTGGGGGGTCATGATGGTTCGGATGAGGCAAACCTTTGGCCAACTAGGCCAAGTTGGCAACCAACTCACTGATAGTTGTCCCCACTTGGCTGATGTTTCAAAACAACTTTCAAACAACTCCACATAGATGGATGGAAGTTGTAGCGTTTGGTCGTGACCCAGGAGAACGTGGCAGTGAACGGCAGCAGAAGACTCTCGCCCCAGGAGATCGCCGACACCCTGCGGGAACGCATTCGCGTGGGCGACCTCAAGGCGGGAGACCGCCTGCCCACCCAGGCCGAACTCGCCGAGGAGTTCGGGGTCGAACGCGGCACCGTCCGCCAAGCTCTCCGCGCGCTCCAGGAGGACGGCCTCCTCAGCAACGTCAGCAAGGGCAGCCCCCCGAGGATCGCCGAACCCCCGCGCACCGGCCGCGCGGAGGAGCCCCAGCCGACGATGGTCGGCCTGGCCCCCCGCCTGGTCGAGGCCTTCGCCGTTCCCCACGTCCGCGTGGACGCGGCCTGCCTGACGGCCGAGACACTGATGCTGGCCCTGGGTGAGCCCATCCGCCACATTCACGAGGGCCGCATACGCCCCGACTCCATCGACGTCCGCATCCTGCTGCCGTCCCGCGACATCTCCCTCGCCTTCCCGGTCCCCGTCGACGGCCGCGGCGACGACGACCCGGTCCACCAGCGCTGGCTCGACATGCGCAACGCCCAGTCCCATGTCCTGCGCCACAACCTCCGCGCCCTGCGCTCCTCCCACGGCGTCGACGTCCGTGTCACGTTCCGCGCCCTGCCGTTCACCCCACCGGTGAAGCTCTACCTCCTCAACGGCGAAGAGGCCCTCATCGCCTACTACATGGTCACCCGCCGCGAAGAGCCCTCCGACTCCGGCACCCTCGACATGTACGACGTCCTCGGCACCGAATCCCTCCTCTTCTCCTTCGAACACGGAGCAGGCCAGCGCGACGCCGCGTTCGTGGAGCAATCGCAGATGTGGTTCGACGCCCTCTGGGAAACCATCACGACGGACCTGACACTCTCCTAGTGACTCCTGATACGACGCACACTGGTTCGGTGACATCAGAGATCGAGGCACTTCGGGGACTGATCGAAGGTGCCCGAGTCGTGCTCTGGGACTTCGACGGCCCGATCTGCACGCTGTTCGCGGGGCACCCCTCGGAGAAGATGGCTGCCGGATTTGTGCACTGGCTCGACCGGATCGGCCTGGGAGACCTGCTGACGGAGACCGAGCGGAAGTACACGGACCCGCAGGCGGTGCTGCACGCGGTCAACCGCAGACGCCCCGGCAGCGACCTCGTGGTCGAGATGGAGAAACGTCTCACCGAGGAGGAGCTGAAGGCCGTGTCCACCGCGATGCCGACGCCGTTCGCAGATCCTCTGATCCGTACCTGGCAAGCTGTGGGCTCCCGTCTGGCCATCACCACCAACAACTCGCCGCAGGTGGTCCGCGCATACCTGGAGGACCGCGGCATGCTGTCCTGCTTCGCCCCGCACATCTACGGCCGCACCCAGGACCTCAGTCTCCTCAAGCCGGACCCGCACTGTCTCAACCGCGCGTTGAGCGCCGTGGGCGCCGCCCCGTCGGACGCCCTGATGATCGGTGACGCGCCCTCCGACTACTCGGCCGCGGTGGAGGCGGAGGTTCCCTTCCTCGGCTACGCGCGTAACGCGGCCAAACAGGAGGAACTACGGGAGGCGGGCGTCGAGGTGCTGGTCGGATCGCTGCAACCGCTGCTTCGACTGCTGTGGCGCAGCCGGCGGGCCTGACCGGTCGACCGTACCGACTGGTTTGTCGTAGGCCTGTCCGCGGTAGGTACGCCGTGTGCAGGCTGAGGGGCACACCGATCCTCACGAATTCCAGCGGATCGCCGACGAGTTGCGCGGTCGCATGGCCGACGGAACGTACCCGCTGCGGTCCTTCCTGCCGTCACAGCGTGATCTGGCCGAGGAACTCGGGGTGTCCCGGGACACCGTGCAGCGGGTACTGCGCGAGCTGGCCGGCGAGGGGTGGATCGAGTCGCGCCAGGGCAGCGGGTCGAGGGTGGTCAAGACCCAGCGCATCCAGTCCCCGGCACCCAGGGCCACCAGGTCGCGACACGGCCTGAGGCTGGGGTCGCTCATCAGTGAGGCGTTCGAACATCCCGAAGTCACGGTGGATGTCTACACGTTGACCTCGCAGACCCTGGACGTGCACATCCGGCTGCAGGTCGAACGCATCCACGGCGGCTACACAGCACCGCAGCGCATCGCCCTGCGCATGCTCCTTCCCGACGCCTCACTGCCCATGCCGTACCCGCGCGCCAAGGACGACCAGCACGACCCACGCCTCAGGGAGCGCCTGCGGGTCATCACCGAGCGGCACACGGCGTCGCTTCTGAGCGCACTGAACGATCTGCGGACCGAAGGCCTCGTGCCCTCCGTCGACGTGCAGATCCGTCACGCTCCGCTGACGCCGGCCTTCAAGCTCTACCTGTTCAACGCCAGCGAGGCGCTGCACGGTGCGTACGAAGTGATCGAGCGCAAGATCATGCTGGACTCCGACGAAGAGATCACCGCCCTCGACGTCCTGGGCCTGGGCGCCACACTGACGCACCACGTGGCGGACCACGACCCGAACTCCTCGGGCTCCGTCTTCGTGGAGAGCATGCAGAAATGGTTCGACTCGGTGTGGAACCTGCTCGCCGAGTAGGTCTCAGGCCAGCGTCGTGAGCAGGACGAGCACGGTGGCTCCCAAGAACGCGCTCTTCGTATGACCTGCCTTGATGCCGTAGCCGAGCATCAAGAGGGCGATGACAACGAGTATGCCGTGAGGGGTCTCGATCAGCTGGTCCGCGCCCAGGTTGAAGGCGGCGATCAGCCAGCGAAGGTTCATGGGTGTCCTCCTGCTGCCACTTTCGGGGAAGCGATCAACTAGCGGTCCAATTGGACTGCTTGACGTAATTGGTTGATGCCCTGATCGGTTGATCCCTTAACCGGCAGTCAAGTTGGACCGGCAAATCTGACTGGAAGCGGGTTTGTCCGGCCGCCTCGAGAGGTACGGTCGCGGTGTGAGCGGCGTACATGGCGGTGACGGAAGCGGCAGGGAGTTCGATCGTGTCGCCGATGAACTGCGCTCTCGTATGGCCGAAGGGGTGTACCCCGTGAGGTCGATGCTTCCGGCCCAGCGGGAACTGGCGCAGGAGTTCGGGGTCTCCCGGGACACCGTTCAGCGTGTGATCAGGGAGCTGCGCGAGGAAGGCTGGATCGAGTCACGGCAGGGCAGCGGTTCGCGTGTGGTGCGCACCCAGGTGGTCCATTCGCCGAAGAGCAGCGAACGGCCGGACCGTACCGTCACGTTGGGACCACTCATCAGCCGGGCCTTCGAGCAGGACGAGGTGACGCTGGACGTCTTCACGCTGTCGTCGGAATCCCTGGACACCCATATCCGGGTACAGGCGGAACGGATCCAGAACGGGCTGATCGCTCCCCGGCGCCTCGCTCTGCGGATGCTGCTTCCTGACGAATCCCTCCCGTTCCCCTACTGGCGGACCGCGGACGGCGTGCACGACCAGCAGCTGAAGGACCGGTTCCTGGGCATCATGCGCCGGCACACCGCGGGACTGCGGGAGAAGCTGAACGACCTTCAGAGCATCGGGCTCGTGCCCACGGTGAAGTTCGAGGTCCGGCACGTGCCGCTCGTACCGTCTCTCAAGATCTACCTCGTCAACCAGACGGAATTGCTGTTCGGCCCCTACAAGGTGTTCAAGCGGCCCATCACCCTGGGTGAGGAGGAGATCGAGGCGACCGATGTGTTCGGCAGGGACGCCGGGCTCACCCACCACGTCAAGGAGGATGACCTCAACTCCCAGGAATCCGTACTGGTCGATCAGTGGCAGGCCTGGTTTGATTCCAACTGGGAGTTCCTCGCTACTGAAAAGTCTGAGGCGATTCCTGGCGGGCGGCGAGGATTTCCCGCGCGGCCTTGATGACGGGCCGATGTGAGGAGACCACGGCGTCGGCACCTTCCTCCCTCATCTGCTCGGCCCGGAACGGTTTGTGGGTGTAGCCGAGAAAACGGGTTCCGGCCGATCGTGCGGCTTCGAGGTCGGAGGGCTTGTCTCCTACCAGAAGGCATTCAGAGGCGTCGAGGGAGAGTTTCTCGATGGCACGCCGCACACAATGGGGCGAGGGTTTCATCAGGCGTGCGTCTTCGGGATCCCTGCCGAACACGCCGTCGAATTTCTGGCCCAGCAGGATTCCGGGACGGTCGAGGAACACCCGAATCGGGTCCTCGGCGTTGTTGCTGACGATGGCGAGGTGAACGCCCAGTTCGGACAGGACGTCCACGAGAGCGGCGATGTCCTGTGCCGGTACCGCGGTCCTTGCGGCCTCGTCCTCCGCCCGCGCCACGATGTCCTCGGCGGCCTTGAGTGGCATGGGGCTGAGGCCGTTCGGGTCTGCTTCCCACATGACCCTGAGGAGCCGGAGGATGTCGTGCGAGTCGTCGCAGCGTTCGACCCGCGGAGCGAGGAAGCCCCAATGACCTCGCGCGACCTTCTTGATCTGCTCCGCGATGCTCTTCGTGGGCGGGGCTCCGGAAGGGTCTCTGGGCAGGCGCCCGAAGAGAGCGCACATGGGCCCGTCGAAGTCGAAGAGGACTGCCCTTGCCCGACCGAGAAGGCTCGCCAGGGAATCCCGGTCAATCATCGCGCCACCCAACGGGCCTCCTTGAGGTCGAGGCGACAGTGTGACTCACCGTCGGGTTCGATCGCCAGCGCTTGCGGCCGGTTCACACTCAGGAGTCGAGCCGCTCGTTCGCCTGTACGGCGGTTGGACCAGGCAGGCGACCGGCGCGTCCAATACACGGGTTCTCCACCGAAGCTTGATTCCTGAGTAGTAGGGTGCGTGCCCTCGCCTCCATCGGCTCGACCGGAACGGCCTGAAAACAGCGCATGACATCGCCCTCGATCCCTGACAGTCGGCCGCAGGTCGATCAGCTGAGCGATGATGCGCGTCCGGTGAGGCGCCCGCTCAAGGGGAACCATCATGTGCTGCACTTGCTGCCCCTGACGGACAGGACATGGGTCAAGTGCCGTGAGCCGCGCGCGGAGATCCTGTGGCTCGATCGCAGGTGCTTCACGTCGGAGGAGGAGCTGCTCCGGGCGCTGAAGGAGCACAAGATCGTGTGCGTACCCGACGTCGTGGGCGTCGGTGACACGGATTTCCAGCGGTTCATCGAAGGACGGACCCTTCCTCTGCGGCGCTGGTGGTCGAGCGGGCAGGTGTCGGACGCGGTCTTCGACCAGATCGTCGACCTGTTTCGGGAGATGACCCGGATCAGACCGGGGATGCTCGCGGCCAAGCGCCGATGTGAGCCGGAGGACCGTCCCGAGGACGGCGATACGGACGGCTTCCTGGAACGTTTGATCGTCTTCATGGAGGACCAGGTCTACGACCGGAACCGTCCGCAGTTCGAGGGTCTTTTCGCGGACCTGGGTGTGACCGACGAATCGTTCACCCTGCTGAGGAAGAGCGTTTCCGGTCTGACATCCCGTCCGTTCTGCCTGTTGCACGCGGATCTCCACCGTAAGAACCTCATCGTCGATCCGCGCGGTCAACTCTGGGTCATCGACTGGGAATTGGCGATGCTCGGCGACCCTCTCTACGACCTCGCGACCCACCTTTACCTGATGCGATATCCGGACCCGCAGGAGAGGCGGATGGTCCAGGAATGGCGCAGGGTCGTCGAGCGCGCTCTTCCGACCGGATCCCGCGGCTGGGAAAATGACCTGAGCCGGATCCTCGACTTCAAAAGAGCACAGTCGGTTTTCACCGACGTCATTCGCGTGTCGTTGAAATTGAGCCAGAACGAGGATTTCAACTGGGCCGGCCTTCCTCTCGCCGCCGGTAAACTGCATCGGATCCTGACGGCGGCGGCGCGGCCGTTGGGGCTGGAGGCGGTGCCGACCCACGCACAGATCATGGCGGCACTCGTCCGCCGGCACCGGGAGACAGGCGCGGCCGGATGAACACCTCTGACGCTTCGTAGTCGCGGGTTGGCGGTGTGTGCAACAAAGCGCCGCACGGGTGCAGTAGGTTCCTCTTCCCGAGTCCGGCTTCGGCGACTGTCCGACCACCAGGAGCGGCCTGTGAGCGCACGGCCTGTTTCCCGTCCCGCCCGCCCCGTGCGACTGGAGCCCGCGGCGAGTGACGAGATCCTCCGGCTCTCGCGACGGCACAGCGAGATCGGCGGAGGACACCACAACACGAACCACGTGTGGAAGGTGACCCCCTCTCTGGCCCCGCTGCTCTGTCTGGAGCCCGGCGCGAAGGTGGTGGTGAGGGTCCGCAAGGCCGACGTACTGCCCGTGGTCGTCAGGACCTTCGTCGACGAGGGCGCGATTCTCCGGAGCCTGCGGGAGGTTCAGCCGAGCGCCCCCCAGTGCCTGGCGGAGGGACGCGGCTTCGTGATCCACAGCTATGTGGAGGGCCGACCGCTCTCGGACCACTCCGAGAATCACAAGCCCGTCGACTCCCTGCACATCGAGGCAGTGGTGAACCGGCTGACCGAGACCAACAGGGTGAAGGCACAGGCGCTGCCCCCGCTGCCGTCGGGCTGGCCCCGAGCGGATGACAGCCAGGAGTTCTGGAGGCTGGTGACAGGCCTCGCGGAGTGGGGGATCAGGCGGCCCCACTGGGCCGAGTTCGGGAGGCTGCTCACCGAACTCGGCGTCCCCGCCGACGCTCTCGTCCGGCTGCGCGAGCGCGTGCCCGCGTTGCGGTCTCGGCCCTTCGGTCTGGTCCACGGCGATCTGCACCGCGAGAACCTGATCGTCTCGGAGGGAGCCGATACGCCCCTCGCCTGCATCGACTGGGAACTGGCGACCTACGGCGACCCTCTGTACGACCTCTCCACCCATCTCGTGCGGATGCGGTACCCCAGCCATCAGTGGGACGAGGTGATCGAGGCCTGGGCGACGGCGGCCCTGGAACGAATAGGGCCTGCCGCGGTCGAGGGGCTGGCCGAGGACCTGCCCCACTACATCGCCTTCGAGCGGGCGCAGTCCGTCTTCCCGGACGTCATGCGCGCTGCCCACGACCTGGGTTCCTCGTCCGACGAGCGAAGCCTGAACGAGGCGACGGCATCGGTACGCCGCGCCCTGGAGGCGGCCGAGGAACCGCTCCAGCTGCCGAGCGTGCGGAGCACGTCCGAAATCGAGCAGATCCTGTTCCGCTGGTGGGCGGGGCGCCCCCTCGCGCCGGCGGGCCGTCGTACCACCCGTGTCCGGAAGATCGACTGGCAGCCGGACCGTCGTCTTCCGGAGCGCCCCGAATTCCCGCACACCGCGGTGCCGTTCGCCCTCGCCGCCGAGGGCGCGACACCCGCCCACCGCTTCATCGAAGGTACGGCGCACCGCAACTCCGTCATGTGGCCCGCGGAGTTCCCCGCTCCCGTCGTGATGCGGCGCGCCTCGGCGAAGGCGGACCGGCGGGAGCGGCGCCACCTCCAGGAGTGGGCCGTGCTCCGGGCCATCGAGCAGTCGGGCGCCAGAGTGGCGGCACCGACGATTCTCGCCCAGGGCAGCAGCTACGGCGGTGAGCCGTTCGCCATCCACACCTACGCCGGCGAGCCCGACCTGGACCTACCGCCCCGCCATCCGGTGGACGGTCTGCTTCCCCGCGAGACGGACGCGCTCGTCGACCAGCTCTGTGAGTTGGCCAGGGTGGACCACCGCCGACTCGATCCGGCGGCCGGCGAGAGGGACTTCTTCGCCCTGCTGTGCGCGGAACTCGTACGGCTGGTACGCGAGTTGCCGGAGAGCTCGCTGCGCATGGCAGTGCTCCTGGGTCTGCCGGAAGCCGACCGGCTCGGTGAGATCCTGGCCGACCGGCGGGTGACGCGACGGGCTCCGGCCCTGTTGCACGGCGACCTGCACCCGTGGAACCTCGTGCGGCGCGACGACGACCTGCTGCTGACCCTCATCGACTGGGAGAGGGCACTCGTCGGCGACCCGCTCTACGACCTGGCCCGGCACCTGTACCTCACCCGGGCCGCGCCCGAGACGCGTATGCGCATGTTCAGCCGATGGGCTTCGAAGCTGGACCCGGTGTACACCCGCGACCACCTGAGGGACTACGACGTCTACCACGGACTCGAGTTCGTGCGGTCGGCATACGTCGACCTCGATCGCCAGGTGACCGGGGCGGGGCGGGCGGCTCCCAACGTCCAGCGGGCCTTGGCTCTGAACTCGTACCAGAGCACACTGGGGGTGGCCCTGCGCGTGCTCGGTCTGTCAGCCCGCCCCAGGGCGCTCGCCTGAGCGGTCGCGCGAACAGCGATCCGCTCAGGGTTCCAGCAGCACTTTCCCCACCAGCCCCCGCCCCTCCACCGCCGCATGCGCCTCCCCCGCCCGCTCCAGCGGAAACACCTTCCCGATCACCGCCCGCATCCGCCCCGAGGCCGCCTCTTCCAGCGCGTACGCCCTGAGGCGCTGGGCGTCGGCGGGGGTGAACTGCACATGCTCGATGCCGAACAGCTTGATGCCCCGGCGTGCCGCTTCGTCCGCGTCCACGGGGGCGAAGCCGCCTGTCGGGGCGCCGTGGGCCGAGAAGCGGCCGCTGTCGGCGGTGAGGGGGAAGGCGAGGGTGCCGGGTTGGCCGCCGATGCCGTCGAGGACTACGTCGGCCGCGCCGGTCAGGGCCTGGCGGGCGCGGGCCGGCCAGTCGGGGGTGCTGATGTCCACGGCGGCGGTGGCGCCCAGCTCGCGGACGAGGGCGAGTTTCTCGGCGCCGCGGGCGAGGGCCACGACCCGGGCGCCGCGGACCCGGGCCAGCTGGACGAGCAGGGTGCCCATGCCGCCCGACGCGCCGAGGATCAGCACCCGGTCGCCGGAGGTGACGGCCGTCAGCTCCAGCAGACCCGCCGCCGTCACCCCGTCGTGCACGAGGGCCGCCGCGGTCACCAGGTCCACGGCGTCCGGTACGGCCGTCACGGCGTCGATCCGGGCGACGGCCCGTGACGCGTAGCTGCCCTGGACGAAGGCGGCCACGCGCCGGCCGAGCCACTGTGCCGGGACGCCGGGGCCGAGGCCGATGACCGTGCCGGAGACGCCGCCGCCCGGGATGTAGGGAGGGGTGACGGGGAAGTAGTCGCGGCCCCAGCCGGCCCGGATCTGGGTCTCGACGTAGATCGTGTCGGCGTGGGCGACGTCGACGAGTACCTCGCCGGGGCCGGGGACCGGGTCCGGCAGGTCGACCGGGACCAGGACCTCCGGGCCGCCGAACTCCTTCACCTGTGCTGCTCGCATGACATGCCCCCACCGCTCGGTTCGAGTGATTGCGAGTAATTTCGAGTAATTCGGATGCGCGTGCATGCAGTCTTCGACCTCAAGCAGGGTTGAGGTCAAGGCGGGGTGGCGAGAGCTGCGTAGGCTCACAGGCATGGCTGAGATCGGGCTGCGCGAGCGCAAGAAGCAGCGGATGTACGAGGTCGTGTCGGAGATCGCGATCGGGTTGTTCCTGGAGAGGGGCTTCGACGCCGTCTCCGTGGCCGAGGTGGCGGCCACCGCCGAGATCTCGAAGCCGACCCTCTTCCGGTACTTCCCGGCCAAGGAGGACCTCGTGCTGTACCGGTTCGCCGATCATGAGGACGAGGCTGCGCGGGTGGTGCGCGGGTCGGCGGAGGCACCGTTGCGGGCGTTGCGGCGGCGGTTCCTGGAGGGGCTGGCGGAGGGGGACCCGGTCACCGGGCTGAACGACCATCCCGGGGTGCTCGCCTTTCATTCGCTGCTGTACGGCACTCCCGCGCTGGTGGCACGGCTGTACGGCTACCTGGAGCGGTCGGAGGCCGCGTTGGCCGAGGCGCTCGGTGGAGGACTGGAGGCGCGGCTGGCCGCCGGGCAGATCATCGCCGTACAGCGGATTCTCGCCGAGGAGAACTGGCGGCGGATCGCGGAGGGGGAGTCGGTGGAGGAGGTGCGGGGGGATGCCGAGGCGGCGGCGCGGCGGGCCTTCGGGCTGTTGGAGGCGGGGCTGCCGTATCTGGGGGAAGACGTGGGTGTGACTGAGTAAATTATTTAACTCGGTAACGTCATTCCGGTACCCTTCCTGGAATGACGTCAGCACTTCAGGAAGCCCTCCACCGCGAACGTGCCCACCACGACCTCTGCCGCGCCGCCCTCGCCGCCATGGTCGACGGCGCCCAGGAACACGTCGTGACCGGCGAGGACGTCTCCGCCTCCGGTGCCGATGCCGAGGTGCTCGGGTACCGGCTGCGGAGCCGGGCCAAGGAGATGCGGGAGCTGCCCCGAGGGCCGTTGTTCTTCGGGCGGTTGGACTTCACGGACGACGCCGGGGACCACTCCGGGCAGAGCTATCACGTGGGGCGGTTGCGGATCAGTGAGCATCCGGCCGCCGCGCCACTGGTCGTGGACTGGCGTGCGCCCGTCTCCCGCGCCTTCTACCAGGCCAGTGCCCGGGATCCGCAGGGCGTGGCCGTGCGGCGGCGGTTCGGGTGGGCGCCCGGCAGCCGCGGGGACTCCGCCGACCTGACCGGGATGGAGGACGAGCATCTCGCGCGGGGGGAGTCGCGCGTCAGCGGCATCGTCGCCCAGGAGATCGAGCGGCCCCGGGTCGGCCCCATGCGGGACATCGCCGCGACCATCCAGCCCGAGCAGGACGATCTCGTACGAGGCGACCTGGGCCTGTCCGTCTGTGTGCAGGGCGCTCCGGGCACCGGGAAGACCGCCGTCGGACTGCACCGGGCCGCCTACCTGCTCTACACCCACCCGCAGCGCATCCGCCGCGGGGGACTGCTCATCCTCGGCCCCAACCGCACCTTCCTGACGTACATCTCCGAGGTGCTGCCCGCCCTCGGCGAGACCGGCGTACGGCAGTCCACGCTTCAGGAGGAGATCGCGCGGCACCCGGTCAGGGGGACCGACGAGGAGCGGACCGCCGTGGTCAAGCACGACGCGCGGATGGCGGAGGTGCTGCGGCGGGCTCTGTACGCGCGCGTGTGGGACGACGGTCCGGTCGGCGCCGTCGAGGTTCCCGACGGTTCCTACCGGTGGCGGGTCGGCGTCGGGGAGCTCGCGCGGATCGTGGCGGACGTGCGTGCCGAGGAGCCGCCGTACGGTGTTGGGCGGGAGCGGGTGCGCAGCCGGGTGGTGCGCAGTGTCCAGTTGCAGGCCGAGCGGCGGGCCGGGCCGCAGAACAACGCCTGGGTGCAGCGGATCTCGCGGGCGCGGGCGGTGAAGGAGTACGTCGACGCCGTATGGCCGCGGGTGCGGCCGGAGGAAGTGGTGGCCGAACTGCTCGGCGATCCGCGGGCGTTGGCGTCCGCCGCCGACGGGGTGCTGGAGGCCGACGAGCAGAAGGCGCTGCTGTGGGCGCGGCCGCCGCGGTCGTGGAAGTCGGCGCGTTGGTCGGCCGCCGACCTGGTGCTCCTCGACGAGGTCGCCGGGCTGGTCGAGCATCCCGAGGGCTACGGCCATCTCGTCGTGGACGAGGCGCAGGACCTCTCCCCGATGGAGTGCCGGGCCATCGCGCGGCGCGCGTCCTTCGGCTCGCTCACCGTGCTCGGCGACCTGGCCCAGGGGACCACGCCGTGGGCCGCGAGGTCCTGGGACACGGTCCTGCGCCACCTGGGGAAGCCGGACGCGGCCGTGGTGCCGCTGACCGTCGGGTTCCGGGTGCCGGAGGCCGTCGTGGCGCTCGCCAACCGGCTGCTGGCGCGGCTGGACGTGGAGGTGCCGGCCGGGCGGTCCCTGCGCGGGGACGGGGAACTGCGGTTCCGGGAGGCGGCGGTGGCGGAGGTGCCGGGCGCGGTCGTGGACGCCGTACGCGATGCGCTGGCGCGCGAGGGGTCGGTCGGGGTGGTCGCGGCGGACGCGGACGTGGACCGGGTGGGCGCGGCACTCGCCGCGGCCGGAATCACCGCGGCGGGGCCGGACGAGTCGGCCGCCCGCGTGAACCTCGTGCCCGCGAGCCTGGTCAAGGGACTTGAGTACGACCATGTCGTCGCCGTCGAACCGGCCGCGATCGCGGAGGCGGAGGCGCGGGGGCTGCACCGGCTGTACGTGGTGCTGACGCGGGCGGTGTCGCGGCTGGAGGTGGTGCATGGGCGGCCGTTGCCGTTCTGAGAACGCGGGGTGGAGGCGCCGGCCGCCCCGCCCGTCAGGCGACAGTGTCGAGTAGCGGGATCAACTGCTCCTCCTCGTACGTCAGATGGGCCTCCAGCTCGGCCGTGAGGCGCTCGACCTCCGCGCGGGCGGTGGCCCGGTCGGTGTGCTCGGCGGACACGGCGCGGCGCAGGTCGTCGGCGAGGGCCGCGATCCGCTCGTGCTCCTCGCGCAGCCGTGCCAACGCGGGGGCGGCCTGCGGGTGACGGTCGGCCAGGACGGGGAACATGCCGATGTCCTCGCCGGTGTGGTGGTTGTGCAGGCCCTGGCAGAACGTCAGGCAGTTGACGCGGAGCTGGGCGCCGAGCGTCGAGGTGCCGGTGCTCATCTCCGTGCGGATCTGGGCGAGTTCGTGGCGGAAGGCGTCGTGGACGACCTTGATCGCCTCGCCGAAGGAGCCCGCGTTGATGTTCGGCGGGCCGCCCCGGGCGATCTCGTGCAGGGCGACCACGGGGATCAACCGGTCCGTCTTCTCCTGGTACTCCGCCCAGCCGGGGTCCGCCTCGACGGCCCGGGCGAACGCCTCGTCGCGTTCACTGCCCGTCAGTGCTTCGGCCCGTGCCTCGTAGGTGAACGCCCCTGTCTCCACGGTGACTTGGGGGTTCGCGAGGAGGTTGCCGTACCAGTGCGGGTGCTTCGGTGAGCCGCCCGCCGAGGCGATGACGAGGATGCGGCCGTCGCCGTCGGGGAGGTAGCCGACGGGCGTGGTGTGCGGGGTGCCGGTACGGGCGCCGGTGGTGGTGAGCAGGATCAGGCGGGCACCCTCGAACATGCCGCCCACGCGGCCCTTGTTGGCGCGGAACTCATCGATGATCGGTTCATTGAAGGGGTTGGGCACGCTGTGTTCTTCTTTCTCTCTCCGGTCGCTGGTTTCCTTCGAAGCGGCACGGAGAGAGGGCGGGCTCCTGGCCCGCCCTGGCCTCACTCAGAGGCCGGGCACCCAACTCGCTCACGGCACGAGGCCGACCCGGCAGTCATGACACGGGACGGTAGCGTCGTCCGCATGATCGACGCCACCGAGTTTCTGGACATTCCCACGACCACCCTGGCCGATCTCCTGGGCCGTGAGCAGGTCATGGACATAGGAATACGGCCGTTGTGGGGGCCGGCGCCCCGGATCGCCGGGCCCGCGTTCACCGTACGGTGCCCTCCCGGCGACAACCTCATGCTGCACGCGGCGATCCACCGCGCCGAGCCCGGCTCGGTCGTCGTGGTCGAGTCCGGCGACCTGGACCACGCCCTCGCCGGCGGCAACGTCTGTGCCGTGGCGCAACGCCGGGGCATCGCCGGGTTCGTCGCCGACGGCCTGATCCGCGACCTCGCCGAGGTACGCGACCTGCGCTTCCCCGTCTACGCCCGCGGCATCATCCCCATCCCCGGCACCAAGGCCGCCGTGACCCCCCTCGGCGAACCCGTCCGCTGCGGCGGTGTCACCGTCGCCCCCGGCGACATCGTCGTCGCCGACGAGGAAGGCGTCGTCACCGTCCCCGCCGCCCGCCACACCGAGACCCTCACCACCGCCCGCGCCAAGCTCGCCAAGGAGGCCGCCGAGACCTTGGACGACTGGGAGACGGCCCATCGCTCCCGGATCGACGAGATCTTGGCGCGGGGCGGGGTCGGGGACTGACCTGGATCGATCCGGCGCTGCGGCGAAGGGGAGGGTCAGGGCGAGGTCGGAGGCGAGGTAGCAGCCGCCGACCGGGAATGGGTGGCCGCTCACCACCCCGCACCGGCCCTGCTCCACCGTGTGGATCACCGGTGCGGGCTCATCGCGGCCGACTTCGCCGCGCTGGAGGAGTGGGTGCGGTGGGCGCGGGGGTGCGGTGGGTGAGCGGTGCGGTGGACGAGGGTTCGGGTTGGTGCAGGTCGTGAGGGTAGGAGTTTCGCGGCCACCCTTGGCGCTCGTGCCGGGTGGGGTGCTCGGCCTAGCCTCGTGGTCATGGAGACCGACACCGAGAACCTGCTGGGGCAGTTCCTGCGGGCCCGCCGTGAGCGGCTCCGGCCTGAGGACCTCGGGATACGGGTCGACGGCCGCCGCCGCGTCGCCGGACTGCGTCGCGAGGAGGTCGCGCAGCTCGCCGGGGTGAGCACCGACTACTACGTGCGGCTGGAGCAGGGCCGCGAGCGCCACCCGTCGGTTCAGGTGGTCGAGGCGCTGGCCCGGGCGCTGGAACTGGAGGAGGACGCGGTCGCGCACCTGCACCGGCTCGCGCTCCCGACACCCGGGAGGCGACGCCCGGCTGCCCGGCGCGAACGCGTCAGCCCGCACCTGCTGAACATGATGGAGGCCTGGCCCCGGACACCCGTCGTGGTGCTGGACCGCTGCCTGACCGTACTGGCCGCCAACGCCCTCGGCACCGCCCTCTTCGACGGCCACACCTACCGCGACGACCTGGTCCGGCTGGTCTTCCTCGACCCCGACGCGCATGACTTCTACCCGGACTGGGACCGGGTCGCGGCCAACACCGTCGGCGGTCTGCGCGCGGCCGTCGGCACCGACCACGACGATCCCCGCCTTATCGAGGTGGTCGGCGAACTGTCGCTCAAGAGCGAGACCTTCCGCCGGCTCTGGGCCCGACACGACATCCGCCAGAAGACCCACGAGACCAAACGCTTCCGCCACCCCGTGGTCGGTGAACTGACGCTGCACTACGAGTCGTTGACCGTGAACAGCGCCCCCGGCCAGCAACTCGTCGTCTACCACGCCGACCCGGGCAGCCCCTCCGAACAGGCGCTGTCCCTGCTCGGCAGCTACGCGGCCGACGGCGCCTCCGCCGAAGCGGCCCGGCAGCGGCGATCCGGGCCCATCTCGCAGGAGCCCGAGCCCACGCGTCAGCACCGGCCGCCGCCGGACCCGAGCATGGCCTGACACTCCCTCAACTCCATCTCCCTGCGCGTCGGACGCCGCCGCGCCATGCGGCCATGCCGCCGTGTCGCCATGCCGTCGTGACGCCATGCCGTCGTGACGGTTTGCCGTCGGGCCGCAGTGTCCGCACGACGGATCTCCCCCCTCCGCTACCTGAACTCCCCCCACTCCAACTCCCATCGGAGGAGCACCACCCCATGACCGTCAACGACATCCCCACCCTCGACACCCCCGTCTGGTTCATCACCGGCTGCTCGACCGGCCTCGGCCGGGCCCTGGCCACCGCGGTCCTGGAACGCGGACTGCGAGCCGTCGTCACCGCCCGCGACGCCGGCCAGGTGGCCGACCTCGCCGCCGAGCACCCCGGCCGGGCCCTGCCCCTGGCGCTCGACGTGACCGTTCCGGACCAGATAGAGCGGGCCGTCAAGCAGGCGGAAGCCGCGTTCGGCCAGATCGACGTCCTGGTCAACAACGCCGGCTACGGCTATCTGGCCGCCGTGGAGGAAGGCGAGGACGAGCAGGTCCGCGCCCTGTTCGACACCAACGTGTTCGGGCTGGCGGCCGTCACCAAGGCGGTCCTGCCGGGCATGCGGGCCCGCCACAGCGGCCACATCGTCAACGTCTCCTCTCTCGGCGGCCTGGCCGCGTTCGGCGCCACCGGCTACTACCACGCCACCAAGTTCGCGGTGGAGGGCCTGTCCGAGTCACTGGCCGCCGAGGTCGGTCCGCTGGGCATCGGCGTGACGCTCGTGGAACCGGCCGCGTTCCGCACGAACTGGTCCGGCCCCTCCATGCGCCAGTCGCAGATCCACATCGACGACTACACCGACACCGCCGGCGCCCGCCGCGCGGCCACCCTCGCCACCTACGGCCGCCAGCCCGGAGATCCGGCACGTGCCGCCGCAGCGATCATCACGGCCGTGGGTGCGGACGCCCCGCCCCTGCGGCTCCTGCTCGGCCAGGTCGCCTACGACATCGCCTCGGCCCGCCTCGACACGCTCAGGACCACCTTCGACACCTGGCGCGATCTCACCCTCAGCGCCGACTACCCCGCCACCGAGGAGAAGACCGCATGACCACCACACCGGACGCTGTCGCCACCCCCTTCAAGACCGTTCTGATCACCGGCGCGAGCAGCGGCATCGGCCGGGCCACCGCGCTCAGGCTCGCCCGCGAGGGCCACCAGGTGGTCCTCGGCGCCCGCCGCGAGGACCGCCTGACGGAGATCGCGCAGGAGATCGAGACCGCCGGCGGCAAGGCGGACGTGCACCGCCTCGATGTCACCGACCGCGAGGACGTCATCGCCTTCGCGGACGCCGCCGTCGAGCGGCACGGCCGGATCGACGTGATCGTCAACAACGCCGGCGTGATGCCACTGTCCCGGTTGGACGCCCTGCTCACCGACGAGTGGGACCGGATGATCGACGTCAACCTGCGCGGTCTGCTCCACGGCATCGCCGCCGCCCTCCCGCACTTCCAGGAGCAGGGAAGCGGCCACTTCATCACCGTCGCCTCGATCGGCGCCCACCAGGTGGTGCCGACGGCCGCGGTCTACTGCGCCACGAAGTACGCCGCCTGGGCCGTCACCGAGGGCCTGCGCCAGGAGCTGGACCCGAGCATCCGCGTCACCACGGTGTCCCCCGGTGTCGTGGAGTCCGAACTGGCCGACTCGATCAGCGACCCGCTCGCCCGAGACGCGATGCGTGCCTACCGCGCCGACTCCATCCCGCCGGATGCCATCGCCGACGCCATCTCCTACGCGATCGGCCAACCGCCCGGCGTGGACGTCAACGAACTCGTCATCCGCCCGACCCGACAGCGCTGACCCAAGCCGGCCGGACACCGCCCCGGACTTACCCGGACTTATTCACCCCGGCACCTCGGCACCCCGTCTCCCCGTCACTCCCTCACCTCCTCACCTCCTCACCCTGTCTCCCCTCACCCGAGCTCTGTCGTCCGTGAAGCCCCCGCCGAAGGGCCCCTCCCCCCCCGCCGAAGGGCCCTTCCCCGGCAAACACCGACCGGGCGAAGCGCTCGCCCATCAGGCGGTGGGTGGCGGCGTCCGGGTGGAGGTCGTCGGGGAGGGGGAGTTCCGCCGCGTCGGTCTCGCCGTAGAGGTCGCGGCCGTCGAGGTAGTGGAGGTGGGGGTCGTCGGCCGCCCGCTGCTTCACGATGCGGGACAGCTCGTCCCGTATGACGCTCAGGGTGAGTTTGCCGCTCGCGCGTTCCGCCGGATCGCCCAGGGCCACGAACCGCAGCCGTCCGGAGCTGAAGGCGCTGAAGTCGGGGGCGCTGGGGCCGGGTGTGTCCTCGTGGAGGGGGCACAGGATGGGGGAGACGACCAGCAGGGGAGTGGTGGGGTGCCCCTCGCGGACGGTGTCGAGGAAGCCGTGGACCGCGGGACCGAAGGCGCGCAGGCGCATCAGGTCGGCGTTGACCACGTTGATGCCGATCTTGACGCTGATCAGGTCGGCGGGGGTGTCGCGCAGCGTGCGAGCGGTGAACGGATCGAGCAGGGCACCGCCGGACAGGCCCAGGTTGATCAGTTCCACACCGCCGAGGGAGGCGGCGAGGGCGGGCCAGGTGGTGGTGGGGCTCGCGGCGTCGGAGCCGTGGCTGATCGAGCTGCCGTGGTGCAGCCACACCCTGCGGCCCGGATCCCGAGCGGGTTCGACGGGGACGTCGGTGCGCAGGGCGATGAGCTCGGTGGTCTCGTTGTGCGGCAGCCAGATCTCGATGTCCTTGGCGCCGTCGGGCAGACCGGTGAAGCGGAGCGTGCCGGCCGGGCCCGGGCGGTGTTCGGCCGTCCCGGCGGCCATGTCGATGGTCAGGGTGTGGCCGCCGCTGACGCTGCCCCGGCCGGCCGGGCGGCCGTCGACGAGCAGGTCGTACACACCGTCCGGTCGGGGTGGGGCGCCCACATAGGCCCGCTTGGTGGGCCGCGTGTCCAGCTCCACGACGGTGGTCCGGCTGCGGAAGGCCAGCCGTACCCCGGAGGGCTGGGCCTCGGCCATGGCCAGCTGCGGGTCGGCGCACTGGGCGCGTGCCCAGGCCGGCAGCCGGTGGGGCAGCACACCGTCCTCGGTGCGCTCCACGTCGAGGGCGCCGCGCAGGAGGTCCGCGGTCACGGGCGTGGTGATCCAGCGGCGTGCGGTGTCCATTTCTGCGGTCACTTCTGCGGTCGTCTCCGCGGTCGTGTCTCCGGTTGGCTCCCCGGTCACTTCCCCGCTCACTTCTCCTCCGTTCACTTCTTCTCCCTTCATTTCTCGCGGTCTCCTTCCGGTGGCTCCGCGGACCAGTTCCGCAGCAGGGTGTCGAGGGCGTCGAGGATCCGTGACCAGCTCTCCTGCGAGTCGGGGGCGCTGTGGCTGAAGCCGCCCGCCAGTTCCAGGTCGACGTAGCCGTGGAAGACGCTGCCCAGCAGCCGGACCGCGTGGGTCTGGTCCGGCTCCGGCAGGTCGTAGCCACGCAGGAGGGCGCGTGTCATCTGGGAGTGTCTGATGCCCGCGCTGGCGGCGGCCTCTGCCGGGGTGAGTCTGAACTGGGCCGCGGCATAGCGGCCGGGGTGCTCCCGGGCGTAGTCGCGATAGACGTCGGCCAGGGCGATCAGGGCGTCCTTGCCGGCCCGCCCGGCCAGGGCGTCGGCGGCCCGGTCGGCGAGTTCCTCCAGGGAGAGCAGCGCGATTCTGGCCTTGAGGTCCCGTGAGTTCTTCACGTGCGAGTACAGACTCGCGACCTTGACGTCGAAGCGCCGAGCGACCTCCGAGACCGTCACCTCCTCGAATCCGACCTCGTCCGCCAGCTCCGCCCCCGCCTGGGTCAGCCGCTCCGGGGTCAGTCCCGCACGCACCATAACCACCCTCCCATTCGCCTGAGTCGATTATGCCCATGCCTAAAGCCTTTAGGCAACCCTCTGTGTGTTTTTGGTTCGAGCTCGCGCCCGCCTCCCCCGTACCGTCGGCCCATGGCTGACGAGTGCTTCGGGCATCCACGACTCGCCGCGATCTACGACGAGCTCGATCCGGACCGCCGCGATCTCGACGCGTACGTCCGCATGACCGAGGAGTTCGGGGCGCGCCGGGTGCTGGACATCGGCTGCGGGACCGGCGTCTTCGCGCACCTCCTGGCCGACCGGGGCGTCGAGGTCGTAGGCGTCGATCCCGCGCGGGCCTCCCTCGACGTGGCCAGGGCCAAGCCGGGCGGCGAGCGGGTGCGCTGGATCCGCGGGGACGCGACGGCGCTGCCACCGCTCCGCGTCGGCCTGGCGACGATGACGGCGAACGCCGCCCAGCAGATCACCGGCCCGGAGGCATGGCGACAGACCCTGCGCCGCGCCTACGACGCCCTGCGGCCCGGTGGCCGCCTGGTTTTCGAGACCCGCGACCCGGCCCGGCGCGCCTGGGAGGAGTGGAACCGCGAGATGTCGTACGCCGTGACCGAGATCGTGGACGTCGGTCCCGTCGAGACCTGGGTCGAGGTCATCGAGGTGGACGGCCCGCTCGTGACGTTCCGCTGGACCTACACCTTCGCCTCGGACGGCCGGACGCTGACGTCGGACTCGACCCTGCGGTTCCGCGAGCGGCGCGAGGTGGAGACGGAACTGCTCGCCCAGGGGTACGTCGTGGAGGACGTCCGCGACGCGCCCGACCGGCCCGGCAAGGAGTTCGTGTTCGTGGCGCGGCGGCCCGAACGGGCTCGGGACGCCGTGGAATCAGGGCGGGTGAGACGCGCCTAGGAACGCCGTGGAATCAAGGCGTGTGAGACGCGCCTAGGAACGCCGGCGCCCCACCATCGCGATGCCCGTCCCGATCCCCGCGATCACCAGCCCGAGACCGCCGAAGATCAGCGGCAGCAGCCACAGCGAGGCGAACCCGTTGATCTCCGCGTCCTCGGGGGAGCCGGCGCGGTACAGGACCTCGACCTGGTCGCCCTCGTCGTACGAGGGCGGATTGGAGCCCGTGGAGCTGCGGAACGTCCTGTGCGTGCCGTCCGCCGAGGTGAACTCGACCACCGGGTACGCCGAGGGCTTGTCGGGCACGCGCGTCTTGCGGGACACGCCCCTGTCGCTGTCGTCGTCCCGCCACTCCAGCGCCACCACCGTGCCCTTGGCGCGCTGTGCGTCGGCCAGGAGCGAGATCGACTTCCCCGTCAGGATCAGCCCGATGATCAGGAACACCGACCCGAACGCGATCAGCCCGAACGACACCCATCGACGGACGCCCCAGTCCCGCACCTGAACCTGCACGACGTCCCTCTCACTCGTCCGGAGTCAGAGGGACGCTATCCCAGAGCCGCGCCGACCGGCCAAGCCGCAGCCCTTCGCAGCTCTTCGCGGCCCTTCTCACTCCTCCTCACTCCTTCTCAGTCCTTGACGGCCTCCGCGATCCGCAGCGCGGCCTGGTCGGGCGTGAGACACGTGGTGTCGACGACCTCGGCCTCGCCGTGCAGCCACGTCCGGGCCGCCTCGGCGTAGGGCTCGAGGTACTTGAGACGGAACCAGGAGTTCGGGCCGACGACCGTGTCGCCCGCGATCCGCTCGCGCAGGGTGTCCTGGTCGGCGTGGAGGACGAAGTGCCGTACCGGAATGGCGTGTTGGGCCAGGCCCGTGCTGATCTCGCGCCAGTACTCCTCGACCAGGACGGTCATCGGTATCACCAGCGTGCCGCCGGTGTAGTCGAGTACGCGGCGAGCGGTCTCCACCACGAGCGGCCGCCACGGCGGCCAGTGCTGGAAGTTGTCCGTCTCCGGCAGCCCCGGCCTGATGTCCATGAGCGTCTCGCCGACCTTCTCGGCGTCGAACACCCGCGAATCCGGGAGCAGCCGCTGCACGAGCGCGCTCGTCGTCGTCTTGCCCGCCCCATGAGTGCCGTTGATCCATACGATCATGGGATCCGACCTTAGCGCCGTGCCAAGGCGCAGTCGGCCCCTTGAGTGGCTTGGCGCACTTTTGCAAGCGGCTGCTTGCAATAGTTAGCGGGGATGGTGCAAGGTGGGGGCATGGCAACGCTCAACGTCGGCAATCTCGGTGAGTACCTGCGCGAGCAGCGGCGCAACGCGCAGCTGTCGCTCAGGCAGCTCGCCGACGCCGCCGGGGTGTCCAATCCGTATCTGAGCCAGATCGAGCGCGGGCTGCGCAAGCCGAGCGCGGAGGTGCTCCAGCAGGTCGCCAAGGCGCTGCGGATCTCCGCGGAGACGCTGTACGTGCGGGCCGGCATCCTCGACGCCGAGCGGGACCGGGACGAGGTGGAGACACGTGCCGTCATCCTCGCCGATCCCACGCTGAACGAGCGGCAGAAGCAGGTGCTGCTCCAGATCTACGAGTCCTTCCGCAAGGAGAACGGGTTCGAGATCGCCACCATGAGCGCGGCGGACACCTGGGACGGCGATACGGCTGTGAGCGACCTCGCCGTGGACGACACCGTCGCGAGCGGCAGCCGTACGGCGAGTGGGCGCAAGTCCGCGACCCCGCGCCGTACCCGCAGGACCGACAAGACCGACGAGGTTGACGGGACCGACGACGTTGACGGGACCGAGAAGGCCGACGCGGTCGAGATGAACGACAGGGCCGGCAGGAACGACAAGGCCGGTAAGAACGACGGCGGCGACGCCGACCCGCAGCAGACGGCCAGTTGAGCCGGACCAGGGCACCGGCCGCCCGACTGCGGACCACACAACCCTCAGCCGAAAGAGAATCCGGGAGGACCATCACCATGGCCATCACCGACGACCTGCGCAAGACCCTCAGCGACCCGACTCCGCTCTACTTCGCCGCCGGTACCGCCGACCTGGCCCTTCAGCAGGCCAAGAAGGTGCCCGGTCTGGTGGAGCAGCTGCGCGCCGAGGCGCCGGCCCGTATCGAGGCCGTTCGCAACACCGACCCCAAGGTCGTCCAGGAGAAGGCCCAGGCGCGTGCCAAGGAGGCCGGTGCCAAGGCCAAGGAGGCTCAGGAGAGCATCCAGACCAAGGTCGGCGAGTTCCTCGGCACCCTCGACGGTGACCTCAAGAAGCTCGGCAGCACCCTCGACGCGGACCTGAAGAAGCTCGGCGAGTCCGCCCAGGACTTCGCTCTGCGGAGCGTCGGCGTCGCCGCCGAGTACGCCGTCAAGGCCCGGGAGACCTACGAGAAGGTCGCCGAGCACGGCGAGCAGACCGTGAAGACCTGGCGCGGCGAGGCCGCCGAGGAGATCGAGGAGCTGGCCGTCGCGGTCGAGCCGAACCCCGAGCCGGCCCCGCAGCCGGTCGAGGTCAAGGCCGAGCCGAAGCCCGCCGAGGCCCAGGCCGCGCCCGCGCCCGCCCCGGCGAAGAAGCCCGCCGCGAAGAAGGCGCCGGCCGCGCGCAAGACCACCGCCAAGAAGACGACGCCGCCCGCCAAGTAAGGCATCGCGGTACACGACCGGGCCGGGCACTCTGGGAGTGCCCGGCCCGTTGTCCGGGTAGCGGTCCCGCCGGACGGGTACGGTGACCGCGTAGGGACGAGCCGAGTCGGGTGGTGGGCGTAGTGCTGGTGCAGGGTTTCGCTAACTTCATGTGGCTGCTGAGCATGGCCCTGATCGTGTTCAGCGCCTTCGCGCTGGTGGACGCCGCTGTCCGGCGTGAGGACGCCTACCGCGCGGCCGACAAGAAGACCAAGCCCTTCTGGCTGATCATCCTCGGCATCGCGTTCGTCGTGAACCTGATCTTCCCGATCCTGTCGTTCCTGCCGATCATCGGTCTCATCGCGACGATCGTGTACATGGTCGACGTACGACCGGCCATCCGCAGCCTCCCGGGCGGCGGCCGCAGCAACCGGGGATCGAGCAGCGACGGTCCCTACGGCCCGTACAACGGCGGCCGCTGAGCCCCAGGCGCACGCGCGGCGATGGGAGAACCCCGAACGGCGGCCGACAGCCCGCTCAGGCCACCCGGTCCAGCAACACCACCGCCACGTCGTCCGTCAGCTCGCCCCCGTTGAGTTCACGCACCTCGTTCACCGCGGCCCGCAGCAACTGCTCGCCCCGCAGACCCTCGGCCAGCTGCCGCCGCACCATCTCCACCATGCCGTCCTGACCGAGCCGCTCGCCGCCCTTGCCGACACGGCCCTCGATCAGACCGTCGGTGTAGAGCATCAGACTCCACTCGCGGCCCAGCTCCACCTGCGTCCGCGGCCAGCGGGCGCCCGGCAGCAGCCCGAGCGCCGGGCCGTTGTTGTCGTACGGCAGCAGCCGGGCGGGCCGGCCCGGGCGGGCGATCAGCGGGGCGGGGTGCCCGGCGAGGCACAGGCCCGCGCGGCGGCCGTCGGGCGCGATGTCCACCGTGCACAGCGTCGCGAAGATCTCGTCGTCGGAGCGTTCGTGCTCCAGCACCTGCTGAAGCGTGCCGAGCAGCTCGTCGCCGCACAGACCCGCCAGCGTCAGGGCGCGCCAGGCTATGCGCAGCTCCACACCGAGGGCCGCCTCGTCCGGGCCGTGCCCGCAGACGTCGCCGATCATGGCGTGGACCGTGCCGTCCGGGGTGCGCACGGTGTCGTAGAAGTCACCGCCGAGCAGGGCGCGCGAGCGGCCCGGCCGGTAGCGGGCGGCGAAGTGGAGCGAGGATCCGTCCAGCAGGGGCGTGGGCAGCAGGCCGCGCTCCAGACGGCGGTTCTCCTGGGCGCGCACCCGGCCCTCGGCGAGGCGCCGCTCGGCCGTGTCGGAACGCTTCCGCTCCACCGCGTACCGGATCGCCCGGCTCAGCAGCCGCCCGTCCAGCTCGTCGCGGAACAGGTAGTCCTGGGCGCCCACCCGCACGGCCTCGGTGCCGCGCTCGGCGTCCCCGGACGCGGTGAGCGCGAGCACGGCGTGCCGGGGCGCGAGCTCCAGTACATGACGGAGTACGGCCAGCTCGTCGTCGTTGTCCTCGACGCGGCCGTGGGAGGGCAGCGCGAGGTCCAGCAGGATGCAGTGGACGTCGTCGGTGAGCAGCCGCTCGGCCTCGGTCAGGTTGCGGGCCGTGCGAACGCGGATCGGCTTGCCGGCCGAATCCAGCAGCTCGGGCACGACCGTGGAGCCGCCCGGATCGTCCTCGATGACCAGCAGGGTCAGCGTGGTGTGGACACCGGCCGGCGCGGGCACACCGGTCGATGCGGGCGCACCGGCCGGCGCGGGCACACCGGAGGCACCGGTCACGCCGGTGACCGATGTGGCTGTGGCGGCGGCAGGGCCGGTCCGCTCGTCCGTGGAGTTCGCGGCCGGAGCTTCCGTGCTGGGAGCTTCCGTGCTCGGGGCGTTCGTGTCAGGGGCTTCCGTGAGCCGGGCCCCTTCCTCAGAAGGGCCGCTGCCTGGGGACGCGGCCTGCGCCTGACCACTCTCCACGGCCGGGATCGCTCTCTGCCGCGGTACGGGTACGGGCATCGTCTTGGGTTCCTTCCCTCCCCCCGCGGGCACGGCAGGGCGAGGGGTCTCGACCTACCGACGGGGACCATAGCGGTAGTCGGCGCCGCAACGGAATGGTGTACGGCACGCATCCTCGACCCTGGCCGCTGTCATATGCCGTGATCCGTACCGCAGTTGGACAGGTCGGCGACGGCCCGGGAATGACGAAGGTCACGTCCGGCACGGGTTTGCGGGCCGGTTGGGCGTGCCCTGGGTCACATGGCACGGGTCACAGTCACCCGCATCCGTGTGGTCCGGGCCACCACGGGCCCAGGGGTCACTGAGCCATTACCGCCCCCCGGAACGCCGGCGCACGCTCCCGCCGTCACGCGTCCGGCCGGACCACCCCGAGGATCGGCATCGACCCGGCCCCCGCGACCGTCACGGTCCGTCCCGGACGCGGAGCGTGCACGATCGCGCCGTCCCCTATGTACATCGCGACATGACTGGCGTCGCCGAAGTAGATGATCAGATCCCCGGGACGCATGTCCTTCACGGCGACGTGCTTCAACTGCTGCCACTGCTGCTGCGAGGTGCGCGGGATGGCGCTGCCGGCGCTCGCCCAGGCCTGGGAGGTCAGGCCGGAGCAGTCGTACGACGTCGGGCCCTCGGCACCCCACTCGTAGGGCTTGCCCATCTGATCCGTGGCGTACTTGACGGCCTTCTGGCCCTGGGCGGAGGCATTGCCGCTGATGTCGTCGAGGACGCCGGAGCCGAGCCAGGCGGTCTGCGCCTTGAGCGCGGCCTGCCGTTCCAGTTCGGCGAGGCGCTCCTTCTCCTCCTTCTCCAGCTGGGACTCGAGCTTCTCCGCCTCCGCGATCTGCTTCTCGATCCGCTTCTGGGCCTTCGCCTTGGCCTTGCGGTTCTCCTCCAGCTTCTGCCACTGGGCGGAGGCGTCCCTGGCGTACTGCTCCAAGTCCTGCTGGGTGCGGGTCATTTCCCCGATCAGCGCCTTGGTCCCGCGCTGGCCCTGGAGCACCCGGCCCGCGCCGTCGAGGAACTGCTGCGGATCGTCGCTGAGCATCAACTGCGCCTCGTCCGGCAGCCCTCCGCTGCGGTACTGCGCGCGGGCCGCGGCACCGGCGCGGTCCTTCAGCCGGTCCAGCTTCTCCTTGCCCTCGACGATCTTCTTGGCCAGCGCGACGATCTGGGCCGACTGGGTCTCGGCCTTCTCCTCGGCGGCGTTGTACGCGTCCGTGGCGACGGCCGCGTCGTGATAAAGGTCGTCCAGCTTCTCGCGTACGGCCTCAAGGTCCTTGTCGGGCAAAGGAGTCGAGGTGGAGTCCGGTGTGGAGCCCGGTGTCGCGGTCGGGGTGGGTGTCGGCGTCGGTGCCGCGAACGCCGTGCCCGGTGCCGCCAGTGCGGTGACCGCGCAGACCAGGGTCACGGCCGCTGTGATCAGCCCGCGCTTGCCCGCACCCATAGCTTGCCCCCAGAGCTGCTGTATCTGATTTACCGTCAGTAACTTACGGACGCCGGGGGGATCGTGTCACGTATGCGCGCAAAACGACAGAGGTCGTGAACGGCTGTGGACACGTGCGTGACGACGACTCGGAACGGCGCGGTCGGTTCCTCCCCTCGTGACGCCCCCGGCATGACGATCTCCCCACCTGTGTGACGAACGACTCACCGAGATCGTTCCCATCCGCCGGCACGGCAGAACGGCAGGGCACGGCACGACGGTCACGTCCGCGGGGCCAACGCCTCCCACGCCACCGTCACTTCACCCTGCCGCCAGCGCACCGGCCCGTCCGTCACCGGCCAGTCGGCCGTGAGGTCCCGCACCGCCCGGATCCAGCGCTGGCGTGCGCCGTAGGAGGCATAGGGAGCGGCGGCCGCCCAGGCGCGGTCGAAGTCGCGCAGGAAGGCGTGCACCGGTTCGCCGGGCACATTGCGGTGGATGAGTGCCTTCGGCAGCCGCTCGGCGAGGTCCGTGGGGCGCTCCAGCGAGCCCAGCCGGGTCGCGAAGGTCACCGTGCGCGGCCCCTCGGGACCGAGCGCGACCCACACGTGCCGCCGCCCGATCTCGTCACAGGTCCCCTCGACGAGCAGCCCGCCGCGCGAGCCCGCACCGGCCGGGGCCAGCCGGGCACACAGCCGCTCCCACACCGAGGCGACCTCGGGCTCGTCGTATTGGCGCAGCACGTTGGCGGCCCGGATGAGATGCGGCCGGCCCTCGACCGGGATCTCGAAGCCGCCGTGCCGGAAGACGAGCCCGTCGCGTTCGTACGGTTTCGCCGCGGTGACCCTGGCCGGTTCGATCTCGACGCCCACCACGCGCGCGTGCGGCGCCGCCGCCCTCAGCCGGGCCAGCAGCTCGACCGCCGTCCACGGCGCGGCGCCGTACCCCAGGTCCACGGCCACGGGATCCACGGCCCGACGCATCTCTACCCCGTGCGTCGCCGCGATCCAGCGGTCCATCCGCCGCAGCCGGTTCGGATTCGTGGTCCCGCGCGTGACCGTGCCCACGGGGCGGGTGGCGGCACGGGAGGTCATGCCTACGAGGGTATGGGGTGCGCCTCGCGGGGTGCCTCGTGAGGTCGTAGGGCGGCTGCGGGTGCGTTGTGGTTGGTCGCGCAGTTCCCCGCGCCCCTTAGGTGGGTGCCTCGTGAGGTCGTAGGGCGGGTGCGGGTGCGTTGTGGTTGGTCGCGCAGTTCCCCGCGCCCCTGAGGTGAGGACAGGCGTCTGGTGTTCGAAGCAGCCGCCCACGGCGGTGAGGGGACGGGGCGGGGGGTGTCCGCCCGCAGCGGCCGGCGTCCGACACGCAGGACCTCTTGCCGGAACAGTTCCGCCGGACCGAGGACGGAGACCCCCCGACCCGGCCCCGACCCACCCACCGGACCCAAGGCGCTACGCGCACCCCCACCGAAGCCGCACAGCGCGCCGCAGGCATCCGCACGCACACCCCTACCCGTACTCGTCCGGCAGCCGAATATCCGCCCCGCCCACCTCCCGCCCAAGAGGCACCGCGCGCCCCTCCGGCTGTTCCCAGGGCTCCTGGCGGCCAAGGGCGGTGAGGTCCAGGTAGGGGATGTTGTAGTGGAACTGCTCGATGCCGCGGCCGAACGCGGAGTACGTGTGGAAGACCTCGTCCCCGACGCGCAGGAACGCGCTGATGCCCGGCCAGTCGCCGCGCAGCTCCGGTGACCAGGGCATGCCGGCCGCGGCGAGTTCGGCCTCGTCGCGGTCGAAGATCCGCACCGGGGCGACGCGTTCGTCGACGGTCGCGTGGAAGTCGTAGTTGAAGTCGTCGCCGGCCGAGGAGTACCAGGGGAAGGTCCACCCCATCCGCTCGCGGTACGCGGCGAGCTTCGGGTACGGCGCCCGGGACACCGCGGCCAGCGTCGTGCGGCGGGCGTGCAGTTGCCGCAGCCCGCTGATGGTGTCGGCGGCGGAGGAGCAGCTGGGGCAGCCGGTGTCACGGGGGTGCTCGGCACCGTCGGCGTCGATGTCGTACGTCCACATGAAGTGGTGCAGGACCAGCTGGGGCCGCCCCTCGAACAGGTCGAGCAGGTTCACGGGACCCTTGGGGCCCTCGAAGCGGTACGGCTTGTCGACGCGGACCATCGGCAGCCGCCGCCGCGCCGCGTTGACCCGGTCACGCGCGCGGGTGAGCTCCTTCTCCTCGGCCAGCAGTTCCTTGCGGGCGGTGAGCCACTCCTCGCGCGACACCACCTCGGGCAGATTCCCGTAGTCGGTCGTCATCTCTCCAGCCTGCTCCCGACCGCACCCCTTGGCGACCCCTCGGCCATGGCCCGCCCCACGCCCCACACTCCACGCCTCCGCCCCCACG
Source organism: Streptomyces lincolnensis (assembly GCF_021173675.1). Classification (GTDB taxonomy): domain Bacteria; phylum Actinomycetota; class Actinomycetes; order Streptomycetales; family Streptomycetaceae; genus Streptomyces; species Streptomyces lincolnensis_B. Next base: position 31,488 of record NZ_JAIHON010000008.1, read on the forward strand.
CCCCCTGCTCCGCCCCCGCCCCGCCAACGCGCCCCACCTTCGAACGGTTGAGCGACCACGGGTAATGCCTCGGCAAAAACCCCCGTGCCCGGAATGGGAACCCATCCCTCCGATGTTGGACACCCTTGGAGGGCGCCCCACACCCTCCGTCCGGCATGCCCGCAGCAAGGAGGAACGCCACGTGAGCCAGTACGTCAGCAGGCTCCAGCGTCGCTCCCAGGCCGCCGCCCCCCGGCTGCGCCTGCACCGCCGCCCCCGCCGCGTCGCGATGCTCTCCGTGCACACCTCACCGCTCCACCAGCCGGGCACCGGCGACGCGGGCGGCATGAACGTCTACATCGTGGAGCTCGCGCAGCGCCTCGCCGCGATCAACATCGAGGTGGAGATCTTCACGCGGGCGACCACCGGCGGACTCCCGCCCTCGGTCCAGCTCGCCCCCGGCGTCCTCGTCCGGCACGTCGACGCCGGCCCTTACGAGGGCCTCGCCAAGGAGGAGCTGCCCGCGCAGCTGTGCGCCTTCACGCACGGTGTGATGCAGGCCTGGGCCGGCCACCGCCCCGGCTACTACGACCTGGTCCACTCGCACTACTGGCTCTCCGGCCACGTCGGCTGGCTCGCCGCCCAGCGCTGGGGCACCCCCCTGGTGCACGCCATGCACACCATGGCCAAGGTCAAGAACGCCAACCTCGCCGACGGCGACACCCCCGAGCCCGCCGCCCGGGTCATCGGCGAGACCCAGATCGTCGCCGCCGCGGACCGCCTCATCGCCAACACCGCCGAGGAGCGCGACGAACTCGTCCGGCACTACGCGGCCGACCCCGACAAGGTCGCCGTCGTACACCCCGGCGTGAACCTCGACCGCTTCCGCCCCGCCGACGGCCGCGCCGCCGCACGCGCCCGCCTCGGGCTCCCCCAGGACGCCCTGATCCCGCTCTTCGCGGGCCGCATCCAGCCCCTGAAGGCCCCCGACGTGCTCCTGCGCGCCGTGGCGGTCCTCCTGGACGAGCGCCCCGACCTGCGCTCCCGCCTCCTCGTCCCGGTCGTCGGCGGCCTCAGCGGCAGCGGCCTCGCCAAGCCGGAGGGCCTCCAGAAGCTGGCCTCGCGCCTCGGCATCGCGGACGTCGTACGGTTCCATCCGCCCGTCGGCCAGGAGCAGCTCGCCGACTGGTTCCGGGCCGCCTCCGTGCTCGTCATGCCGTCCTACAGCGAGTCGTTCGGACTGGTCGCCATAGAGGCCCAGGCGGCCGGCACCCCCGTGCTCGCCGCCGCGGTCGGCGGACTCCCGGTCGCCGTCCGGGACGGGCAGACCGGTTTCCTCGTACGAGGGCACAATCCCGCCGACTACGCGCGCGTGCTGCGCGATTTCGCCGACCGTCCCGAGCTGGCGCCCCGCATGGGCGAGGCCGCAGCCCGGCACGCCGAGTCCTTCGGCTGGGACACCGCGGCCGCCGCCACGGCGGACGTCTACACGGCCGCGACCCAGTCGCACCGCCGTCACGTACGCTCCCACCATGGGTGACACGGACCGGACGGGACAGGCGGGGCAGGCGGAACAGGCGGGACAAGTCGTCGAGAGCTTCCTCAGGGACGCCCAGAAGGACGCCGGACTCGAATGGGAGAGCCCTGCTCCCGGCAACTACGTCGTCAAACTCCCCGGCACCCGCAAGCTCTCCACGACCGTGTCCCTCCTGGTCGGCCGGCACTCCCTCTCCCTGAACGCCTTCGTCGTCCGCCACCCCGACGAGAACGAATCCGGCGTCCACCGCTGGCTCCTGGAGCGCAACCTCAAGCTGTACGGCGTGAGTTACGCCGTCGACCGCCTCGGTGACGTCTACGTCACCGCCAAGCTCCCCCTGTCCTCCATCACCGCCGACGAGCTCGACCGCCTCTTCGGCCAGGTCCTGGAGGCGGCCGACGGCGCCTTCAACACCCTCCTCGAACTGGGCTTCGCGACCGCCATCCGCAAGGAGTACGAGTGGCGGGTGTCCCGGGGCGAGTCGACGCGCAACCTGGACGCGTTCGCCCACCTCACCCAGCGGCCGGCCGACTGACCCAGTAGTTGGTCTCCGCGATCAGGAAGGATCCGGCGGCAGCGACGAGGTGGGTCGCGGACCGTCGGTGGGGCCGGGCTCGTCGCCGGGATCGCTCGGCTGCTCCGCGCGGTCCAGCTCGTCGGCGAAGGCCCGCAGCGCGTCGGCGAGTTCCTTCTTCGTCGGCAGTTCGTCGACCTTCTTGTCGAGTTCCGTGATGCGCCTGTTGAGCTCGTCCAGCTCGCTCGGCGTGGACGGCTGCGGGTCGTTGGGATCCCCCGGGTCGGTGGACTCGTCGGGATCGGTCGGCCCGTCGGGGTCCGTGAAGGTCGGGCTCGGGTCCGCACCGCCGGTCCCGCCCCCGCCGCTGGTGCCCCCGGAGCCCCCGTCCGGTGGGACGGTCACTTCGGGCATCTCGGTCGTCTCGGTGGACGAGGGGGTGGGCCCCTCGTCGGAGCTCGCCGCGAAGGCGAGCCCGCCGACGCTGAGCGCTATCAGGGCCGCCGCGCCGGCGAGAGCCGTAGAGACCCGTCTGAGCCGTGGACCGCCGCCCGCGGGGGACATATCGGGCTTCTGTGGTTCCGGTGATGTCTGTGTGTCCTCCATGGAGAGGACGCTAACCGCCGCCGATCACGGACGGACGCCTTCCGCCGATCTCGCGTACCGACCCGGCGTGACCCCCACCAACTTCCGGAAATGCCGGGTGAGATGGGCCTGGTCGTGGAAGCCGGTGAGCGCGGCGACATCCGCAGGCCCACGCCCCGCCAGCAGCAGCCGCCGGGCCCGGTCGACGCGGCGGGCGTTCAGGTACTGGTGCGGCGCGATGCCGTACGCGGCACTGAACGCCCGTACGAGATGCGCCGGATGAGCCTGTACGACCCGCGCCGCCTCCTCCAGCGACAGCCCCTCCACCACCCGCTCGTCCAGCAGCTCGCGCAGCCGTCCGGCGAGGGCGGGATCCCGGCGCGCGGGCCGGGCGTGCAGCCGGGGCCGCAACAGCACCCGCAGCCGGTCGCCGATCAGCGTCAGCCGGCTCTCCGCCTCCAGTTCCTCGCCCGGCCGCGCGAGCGCGGTGTGCATCTGCCCGACCCGCCGCCGCAGTACGGGATCCCGCAGATCGGGACCATCCACGGCGGGCCCGATGAGGTCGTCGCCGAGGTGCGTGCCGTCGAGATAGACGACCCGCTTGCGAAAGCCGTCCGGGGTGACGGGCGAGCCGTTGTGGGGGACGTGCGGCGGCAGCAGCGACACCGTGTCGCCCGGCGTCCCGTGCTCGTGCCGGTCCAGGTCGTAGCGCACGGCCCCGTCGTCCACGATGAGCAGCGTCCACGCGTCGTGGACGTGCATCGGATAGGCGTACTCGGTGAAGTGGGCGTGGAAGACCTCGGTGACGCCCGGGACGGCCGGGCGCCAGGCGGTGACTTCCTGCCGGGTGGCCATGCAAAGAACGTACAAGACGACACCCGGCGGCGATCGGCAGTCTTCACGCATGAACGACGCACCCATCCGTTTCGACACCAAGATCGCCGTCCTGCTGCGTGAGGACCTGGAGCCCTGGCAGCGCCTGAACGTCACCGCGTTCCTCGTCAGCGGCCTGGGCACGCAGGTCCCCGAGGTGGTCGGCGAGCCGTACGAGGACGCCGACGGCGTGGTCTACCTGCCGATGTTCCGCCAGCCCGTGATGGTCTTCGAGGCCACGAAGGAGACGCTGACGACGGCCCACGCGCGCGTGCTGTCCCGTTCGCTCCCGTGCGCGGTGTTCACGAGCGACCTGTTCGCCACGGGCAACGACCGCGACAACCGGGCGGCGGTGCGGGCGGTGGCCACGGCGGACCTGGACCTGGTGGGACTGGCCGTGTACGGGCCGCGGAACGCCGTGGACAAGGTGGTGAAGGGGGCGCGGATGCATCCGTGAGGACGGCCGCCGTAGCGCCTGTGACGGATCATGATCACGGAGTGGTGGCGGCACCGGGCGCGGCCGAGGCCGACGAGGGTTCGGCGGCGGCCTGTCCCGTGACAGGTCCCGTGACAGGTCCCGTGACCGGTTCCACGGCACCGGCCATGGCCTGTTCCTCGTCCGGCAGGCGCCGCATGAGGGCCGCGTACCCGATCGCCGCCACCGTGCCGACGACCGCGCACAGCCCCCACAGCCACTCCGCGCCGTAGCGGTCGATGACGATGCCGGACATCAGGGGTGCGACCAGGCCCGCGACGGACCAGGACAGGGTGTACATGCCCTGGTAGCGCCCGCGGCCGTGGGTCGGGGAGAGCCGGACGACCAGGCCGGTCTGGGTCGGCGCGTTGATCATCTCGCCCAGGGTCCACACACAGACGGCGAGGGCGAACAGGCCGAGGGACCCGGCGAAGGCGGTGAGGCCGAAGCCGTAGCCCGCGAGGAGCGAGGAGACCACCAGCAGCCGCTTGGTGTCCCGGTGTTCGATGAACCGGGTGACCGGGATCTGGAGCGCGACGATCAGTACGCCGTTGACGGCGATCGCGACGCCGTAGTCCGCGGGCGTGAACCCGGCCTCGCCCATGGCGACCGGCAGACCGACCGAGCCCTGCTGGAAGACCAGCGCGACGAGGAAGGACAGCCCGACGACGCCCATGAAGCGCCCGTCGCGCAGCACGGTCCCGAGCCGGACGTCTTCCACGGACCCCTTCTGGGCCTTCTTCCGCTCGGGCCGCGACTCGGGCAGCTTGAGGAAGATGACCACCGCGCACACGGCGGTCATGCCGGCCTCGATCAGGAAGCCCGCGAGATAGCTGGTCTCGGCGATGAACCCGGCGGCCGCGGAGGAGACGGCGAACCCGAGGTTGATGGCCCAGTAGTTCAACGAGAAGGCCCGCACCCGGTCCTCGGGCCGCACGATGTCCGCCATCATCGCCTGTACGGCCGGCCGCGAGGCGTTGGACGCCATGCCGACGAGACAGGCGACCCCGGCGATCGCGACCGGATGGTGCACGAACCCGAGCAGCGCGACGGAGACCGCGGTCGACGCCTGCGCGATGAGCAGCGTGGGCCGCCTGCCGAGCCGGTCGGTCATCACCCCGCCGCCGAGGGACGAGACCACTCCGCCCAGCCCGTACAGCGAGACGACGAGTCCGGCGTAGGAGGCGGAGTAGCCCCGGTCCATGGTCAGGTACAGGGCCATGAAGGTGGCGACGAAGGCACCCAGCCGGTTGACGAGCGTGCTGGTCCACAGCCACCAGAACTCGCGGGGGAGCCCGGAGACGGTCTCCCGGACGGCACGTCTCAGGGCAACGACGGACATGACGGATCCCCCACGGATGTCAACGGATGTCAGCAGATGTAAGCGGCTCGGGCGGCAAGAGCAACTTACGAGTGGTCCGTGCCGGATGACCACTCAATTAACAGATCCCGTCAACCGTCCGCGTACCGGGCGCACCGCCCAAGGCGTCGGACCCTTCGATTACGCTCATACGCATGGCCGACGCACCGTACAAGCTGATCCTCCTCCGCCACGGCGAGAGCGAATGGAACGCGAAGAACCTGTTCACCGGCTGGGTGGACGTCAACCTCAACGAGAAGGGCGAGAAGGAGGCAGTCCGCGGCGGTGAGCTGCTCAAGGACGCCGGCCTGCTCCCCGACGTGGTCCACACGTCCCTCCAGAAGCGCGCCATCCGCACCGCCCAGCTCGCCCTGGAGTCCGCGGACCGCCACTGGATCCCGGTCCACCGCTCCTGGCGCCTGAACGAGCGCCACTACGGCGCCCTCCAGGGCAAGGACAAGGCCCAGACCCTCGCCGAGTTCGGCGAGGAGCAGTTCATGCTCTGGCGCCGCTCCTACGACACGCCTCCGCCGCCGCTCGACATCGACGCCGAGTACTCCCAGTACTCCGACCCGCGCTACGCCACCCTCCCCCCGGAGCTGCGCCCGCGCACGGAGTGCCTGAAGGACGTCGTCGTCCGCATGCTCCCCTACTGGTTCGACGCCATCGTCCCCGACCTCCTGACCGGCCGCACGGTCCTGGTCGCCGCCCACGGCAACTCCCTGCGCGCCCTGGTCAAGCACCTCGACGGCATCTCCGACGCCGACATCGCGGGCCTCAACATCCCCACCGGCATCCCCCTCTCCTACGAACTCGACGCCGACTTCAAGCCCCTGAACCCCGGCGGCACCTACCTCGACCCCGACGCGGCCGCGGCGGCGATCGAGGCGGTCAAGAACCAGGGCAAGAAGAAGTAGGCCCGACCATCGAGCCCCCTGCCCGCGTCTGCCGTGGGCAGGGGGTTTCTCGCTGTCCGGGCCCGGCCCGTGGGGTCGGCCTTCTCAGGCCAGTCGGCCCGAGGTGTGGAGGGCGTCGAAGACCATCTGGTCCACCGGTGAGACCCGCGCGCGATCGCCGTAGCCGAACCAGTCCAGCTCGGCGATCTCCATGGCGGGGAGCAGGGGGCCGGTGTAGTCGGCGGTGTAGCAGAACATCCGGAAGTCGGGGCGGCCGTCGTGGGTGTTCCGGGTCTCGAAGGTGCCGACGTGGGTCATCGTGGTGGTGTCGACGCGGGTCTGTAGTTCTTCGTCGATCTCGCGGGCCAGGGTCTCGGCGTCGGACTCGCCCGGCTCCCGTTTTCCGCCGGGGAAGTAGAAGACGTCCACACCGCGGCTGCGTGTCACCAGCACCCGCCCGTCACGCACGAGGACCCAGGCGACCTTCTCCGGAACGACCGTGGGGCAGTGCTGGGCACTTTCCCCGGCGAAGGTGCGGAGTCGGCCGATGAACTCCCGGAGGCTGTCGGGGGAGTCGCGGTCTTTGCGGGGTGGTCCGTCGAGCCACTGCTGCCAGGGGCCGTTCGGGGTGAGGAAGCGGGCCGTGTGGTCGGTGCCGAGTTCGGTGTCGAGGAGCAGGAGGGCGCCGAGGGCGGCCGTCTGGTCGTAGTCGAGGTCGGGGCGGGGCAGGTAGCGGTCGAGGTAGGCGGCCAGGAGGTCGGCGTCGGCGGGGGTGCCGAAGGTGGCCAGGGCGACGCAGTACGCCTGGCCCGCGTAGGGCCCCTCACTGGCGAGCAGGAGTTCGCCGAGGCGTTCGCGGAACGCGGTCCGGCCGGCGACGGCGATGAGCCAGGCCGCCGTCTTGCGCTCGCGCCATCCCCGGTCGAGCAGCATGTCGAGTTCAGGGGGACTGATCTCACCGGCTGCCTGGCCCAGGTTCCGCAGGAACGCGGCTCGGTCGTGTTCACTCATGCCGAGGAGGGCGCCGCCGACCTTGAGGTACCTCCGGCCGGGCGTGACATAGCGGTGGATCAACCTGCACAGCTCGCGGTCCTTGTCTGTACGACCTGTACGACGCATGGCTGCATTCTCGTACGGACGGGACGGCGGCCCCCGAGACCTACGACGCCTGTCGTGCGACTCGGGGGCGTTGTCGTGGGCGCGGGGCTACCTGGTGATCGTCACCGTGGCCTGGGCGGTGGCGGGGGTGTGCCGGCCGTCGCCCTGGTATGTGGCCGTGTAGGTGATGTCACCGGTCTCGCTCGGGCTGTCCGTGAAGGTGAACTCGCCCGTCGTCGGGGAGACGGTGAAGGTGCCGACCGGGGTGCCGGTCGGGTGGGTCGTGTCCGTGCGGGTGACGTCCACCGTCGTGCCCGCGGGGAAGGGTTCCGTTGCCGACAGCCAGCCCGTGACGGTCAGGTCCTTGTTCTTGCGGGAGGTCGTGGGGGCCTGGAGGGAGAGGGTGGTGTCCAGCTTGCCGGCGTCCGGGAGGACGTGGAGCGTGGGGGCGGCGCCGTAGGAGAAGCCTGTGATCGCGAAGAGGCGGTTCTCGTCCGGGGCCCAGGCCAGGCCGTCGCGCTGGAGGTCGTTCACGGCGTACTCGTGGAGCGCCGGCCAGGTGGTGCCCGGGCGGTAGGTCTTCACGAAGTCGCCGTCCGCGCCCGTCGCCACGGTGCCGTCGGTCGCCACGGCCACCGCGTTCGGGAACTGCCAGCTGGAGTAGGAGCCGTTCGAGGACAGGTCCGTCAGGCGGACGATCTGGTGGTCGGACGGGTTGTTCGCGGCTACGACGATGTTCTGGCCGTCCGCCGTCACCGCGAAGTCGTTGAGGTACGAGATCGAGGGCGACGAGGTGAAACCGCGCTCGGCGCGCTTCTCAAGGGTGCCGGTCGCCGTGTCGTAGACCGCCAGGGTGGCCGGGCTGACCCCCTCCTCGCCCGCCACCAGGGTGTTCGGGGCGGCGGGGGACGATGCCAGGGCCGGGGCGTAGTACCAGTACCGGCCGCTCGGGACGAGCGTCGCCGCCGGGGAGGCGGAGGCCACGTCGAGCGAGCCGATGCCGCCGCTGCTGCCGACCGTGTAGCCGAACCACAGCTTGCCGCCGGCCATCGCCAGGCTCTGGGGCGAGGTGTCCGTGCCGGTCGGGTAGCGGTGGGTCTCGGTGAGGGTGGCGGTGTCGATCTCGGCGATCGCGCCCACCGTCGACAGCGCCACGTACAGCGTGCCGGAATCCGCCGAGAGCGCGAGGCCCGCGGCGCCCTCCTCGGCGGTGATCTGCCGGACGACCGTACCCGCGTAGTCGGTGACGACGACCGTGCCGCCACTCGGGTCGCTGACGAACACCCGGTCGTGCACCCCGTCGACGACGATGTCCCCGAACGAGGCGCTCGGCAGCGCCACGCTCGTCGTCTCCTCGGCCGTGGCCGTCCCCGTCGCCGTCCCGATCAGCATGAACGAACCGATCAGTGCCGTGGTGACCGCTGCGGCGGTGCGTCTGTGAATGCGCAAGTGAACAGAACCTCCTCGAGGTCGGTCGAAGGTTTTCGACCTTCCGTTCGAAGAGCGCAGGGCGGCGGATATGTGTCACCGGGCACATGAGAGAGGCCCCGGAGGGAGTCCGGGGCCTCTTGGGCGGAGCGCGGCGGGGCCGAGTGGCCGCGGGCGGATCAAGCCGCCGCCTCCGCCAGGTGGTGGAAGGCCTCGGTCGTGGTCGGGTGGGCCATCTCGTCCAAAAGGTGGCGCCAGTCGAGGTCGGGGGCGGTGGCCGTGGGGTGGGTCTGGTCCCAGGCGGTGAGGAGGAGAGCGAGGTCGGCCGCGTCGGACAGGGCGGTGGCCGTCGGGGTGCCAGTCTGGGAAGTGAGCGGCGACTTCATGGGAGTTTCCCTTCCGGAGGGGGACTGCGCCCCGCTGGGATCCGATGCTCCTACGATGCCGCCGACCACCCGCCGGAACCATGGAGTGCCCCACCGGATCGAGGGTGGTGCTGACTGCACCCCGAAGGGGGATGTCCACCCCCTGCGCTCCTCTCAGAGGTCCCGAAGTCGCTCCTGAGGAGTCAGGGGCTCCCCGACTCCGAGATGCTCCGCGCGAGTTGGCTCACGATGTCCAGGACTCCCCGGCCGAAAGCGGTCGGGGCGATCAGGATTCCGAAGACCAGGACGATGGCCACGGTCATCTTCTCGTCGGCACGGCTCCGGGCCTGTGTGCGTCGGCGTAATCGTACGAAGATCACGACAGCCAGCAGCAGAGCCACGTTGATCGTCAGTACCATCCGGCCGGTCCTTCCCTCAGGCAAGAACGTTCCCGATCTTCCTGTGTAGCCCGGGCCGGACGGTGCTGCGGTCGAGTTGCCGGTAATTGGCGACAAGACGTTTCTCCCCGGCTGGATCGCCGCGTGAGCAGTGTGTATGCCGGGTGGTGCGGGGTCCGTCACTGACTGTTCTGCGCGCTCAGACCGTCAGCGGTACCTCATGGATCTCGTCCGCCCTGTGGCCCGCGCGTTCGTGGATGCGTTGGACCGCGTCGGCGGAGGGGGCCTCGGAGAGGCAGTAGACCGTGCCGGAGGCCGGGTCGGCCCAGGCGCGTTCGAAGTGGACGCCTTCTTCCTTCTCTATGGCGAGGTCGGCCTGGTGGGCCTCGTGGAGTTGGTCGGCTGTGATGCCCTGCATGCCGTGGTGGACGTCCATGAACTGGGACATGGCCGGCACCTCCTTGTCTTCGTCCCCCCAGGGCTCTGGTGTTCTTCTTTCCGTTCTTCCTCCAGAGTGCGCCTGTGGGGCGGCCGGGGCCAACGTTCCCTCCGGACGGGCACACGACGAAGGGCCCCGGCATCACCACCGGGGCCCTTCACCGCCGTACAAGAACAGTCGTGACGTCCTCAGCCGCACTGGCAGGGATTGCCCGACTGGCAACCGCACCCGCACCCCGACCCGCAGCCGCACGCGCCGAAGAGCGGGAGGCTCTTGATCTCGGTGGGCTGTTCGGTGGGGTGCTGCTGGGTGGGGTCGGATGTGGGGGTGCTGGGGGATTCGGCCATGGTCCCTCCATATCAAGGCTGGTGCCTGTGCCCATTGCATGCCCGCCCGGCTGGGCGCATCAACGGCGCACTGAGGCTCGTACACGCCCCGAACAGGCCTCCGCACCACCCCCGGAGGGTCACGGCACTACCCCCGGAGGGTCACGCCCCGTCCGCCCCCGCCACCGGCTGGATCTCCGGCTGGACGTCCGCCTGGATCTCGTCCGCGTGCTCGCCCGTCACCAGGTACACCACACGCTTGGCGACGGAGACCGCGTGGTCGGCGAAGCGCTCGTAGTAGCGGCCGAGGAGGGTGACGTCGACCGCGGTCTCGATGCCGTGCTTCCAGCGGTCGTCGATCAGGTGCTGGAAGAGCGTGCGGTGGAGCAGGTCCATCTCGTCGTCGTCCTGCTCCAGCTGGAGCGCGAGGTCGACGTCCTTGGTGATGATGACCTCGGCGGCCTTGGCCATCAGGCGCTGCGCGAGCTGGCCCATCTCCAGGATCGTCGCGTGCAGGTCGTGCGGCACCGCGCGCTCCGGGAAGCGCAGCCGGGCGAGCTTCGCCACGTGCTGGGCCAGGTCACCCGAACGCTCCAGGTCGGCCGACATGCGCAGGGAGGTCACGACGATACGCAGATCCGTCGCGACCGGCTGCTGCCGGGCCAGCAGGGCTATCGCCCGGGCCTCCAGGTCGTGCTGGAGGTCGTCCACCTTCTGATCGGCCTCGATCACGCTTTCGGCCAGCTTCAGGTCGGAGTCGAGGATCGCCGTCGTGGCGCGCCCGATCGCCGACCCCACCAGCCGGGCCATCTCCACCAGGCTGTCGCTGATCGAGTCCAGTTCCTCGTGGTACGCGTCCCGCATCAGGGTTCCCTCTCGTACGTGTAAACCGGTGCTTCGCACCCCACGCTCCCACGTTCCGGCTCCTACGCGTCCGTTTCCGTCACCCCAAATGAACCAATACTGGCTCCAAGGTGAACTCTGGGCGACGAGTGTTCGAGGTCGCACCTCGACAGCTGTGGCCAGGACCGATCCCGTGCCTAACCTGGAGGCATGGACGTGAACGCGGCGGTCGCCGCAGCGGCAGCGATCGCCGGTGTACTCACCGGCGTCATCGCCATGCTGGCGTTCCGCTGGAGCGAGCGGGAGCAGAAACGCCCCACCCGCACCTCCCTGCACACCGACCCGGTGCTCCCGCCGGGCGTGGACACCGTCCTGTCCGTGCTCCGCTCGTCCGCCGTCGTCCTCGACGAGGCCGACGCCGTCGTCAAGGCCAGCTCCGCCGCGTACGCCCTCGGGCTGGTACGCGGCGGCAAGCTCTCCGTGGAGCCCATGCTCCAGATGGCCCGCGACACCCGGCGCGACGGGGAGATACGCCAGGTCGAGCTGGATCTGCCACGGCGCGGGACCGGCCGGGGCGAGGCCCTCGCCGTGTCCGCGCGCGTCGCGCCCCTCGGCTCCCGGCTGGTGCTGCTCCTCGTCGAGGACCTCACCGAGGCCCGGCGCATAGAGGCGGTACGACGCGACTTCGTCGCGAACGTCAGCCATGAGCTCAAGACCCCCGTCGGCGCGCTCTCCCTGCTGTCCGAGGCCGTCATGGACGCCTCGGAGGACCCGGAGGCGGTGGAACGCTTCGCCGGACGGATGCAGATCGAGGCCACCCGGCTCACCAACCTGGTCCAGGAGCTCATCGACCTCTCGCGCGTGCAGAACGACGACCCGCTGGAGGACGCCGAGCCCGTCCGGGTGGACGAACTCGTCGCCGAGGCCGTCGACCGCTGCCGCCACCAGGCCGGCACCAAGCAGATCACCATGGCCGCAGGAGGCGCCGCCGATCTGCGCATCTGGGGCAACCGCGGCCAGCTCGCCGCCGCTCTCGGCAACCTCGTCGAGAACGCCGTCAACTACTCGCCCGCCCGCACCCGCGTCGGCATAGCCGCCCGCCGGGTGAACGCGCCCGGCGGAGACCTCATCGAGATCGCCGTGACCGACCAGGGCATCGGCATCTCCGACAAGGACAAGGAGCGCATCTTCGAGCGCTTCTACCGCGTCGACCCGGCCCGCTCCCGCCAGACGGGCGGCACGGGGCTCGGGCTGGCGATCGTCAAGCACGTGGCCGCCTCGCACGGCGGGGAGGTCACGGTGTGGAGCTCCGAGGGACAGGGCTCCACCTTCACACTGAGGCTGCCGGAGGCGGGTGTGGCCCGTGACCGTGCGCACCAGCACCCTGACGTCGACGGTCTCGACGATGAGACCGGAGAGGCCGACCCCTCGTCCCCGTCCCCCCAGCCAACGGCTTCTTACGAACCGCTTCCCTCCCCGGAGGTCCTTCCGTGACCCGAGTGCTCGTCGTCGAGGACGAGGAGTCCTTCTCCGACGCCCTGTCGTACATGCTCCGCAAGGAGGGCTTCGAGGTCGCGGTCGCGACCACCGGGCCCGACGGACTCGACGAGTTCGAGCGCAACGGCGCCGACCTCGTCCTCCTCGACCTGATGCTGCCCGGCCTGCCGGGCACCGAGGTCTGCCGTCAGCTGCGCGGCCGTTCCAACGTCCCCGTCATCATGGTGACCGCCAAGGACAGCGAGATCGACAAGGTGGTCGGCCTGGAAATAGGAGCCGACGACTACGTCACCAAGCCGTTCTCCTCGCGCGAGCTGGTCGCCCGTATCCGGGCCGTCCTGCGCCGCCGCGGCGAGCCGGAGGAGGTCACCCCGGCCGCCCTGGAGGCGGGCCCCGTCCGCATGGACGTCGACCGCCACGTCGTGACGGTCTCCGGCTCCAAGGTCGACCTCCCCCTCAAGGAGTTCGACCTCCTGGAGATGCTCCTGCGCAACGCCGGCCGCGTCCTGACCCGCATGCAGCTCATCGACCGCGTCTGGGGCGCCGACTACGTCGGCGACACCAAGACCCTCGACGTCCACGTCAAGCGCCTCCGCGCCAAGATCGAACCGGACCCGGGCGCGCCGCGCTACCTGGTGACGGTGCGGGGGCTGGGGTACAAGTTCGAGCCCTGAGTGGTCGAGCAGCTACGGTAGGTGATCCTCGCCGTCGGGTGGGCGGAGAGGCTAAACGCTTGTGGAGCGTCGGTGAGACCCGGAGAGATTCGGGCGCGATGTGATGAAGCAGGAAGCCCCTTGCGGGCGCGCCAAAAGTTCGAGCCGTAAAGCTCGGCAACGCCAAGGGCGGGAACCGACAACCAAGGTTCCCGCCCTAGCTTTGTTGCGTGCGGCGATGCTCAGTGGCCGGCGGCCGCGCCCTCGGTCGTCCCGGTCCCACCGGTCGTCCCGCCGGTCGCGGCGCCCGCGCCGGTGCCCGTGGGCGTGGCGGACGGGCTGGGCGACCCCGCGGTGCCCGCACCCGGCGTCTCGCTGGTGCCGGGCGACGGGCTCGCGGTGCCCGGCGCCTTCGGGATCTCGGTCGGGCCCCACGTGGAGAAGTAGCTCTCGGCCGGGACGACGAAGGCGCGCAGGCTCACCTCACCGGTCCTGCTGAAGGTGAAGGTGGTCTGCTGCGCGTTGCCGTTCTCGACGGACTCGCCGAGCTCGTTCAGTACGGCGGAGGCGTTGCCCTTGCCGCCGAGGATGACGGAGCCGCCGGCCGGGACGGTCAGCTTGCCCTTGCCCTTGGCGGGCTTGAGCGCGACGGTGCCGGCGCCCTGGACGCTCACCGAGTCCAGCGTCTCGGCGGTGCGGCCGCTGTTGAAGATGGTGGCCGAGATCACGGCGGGACCCTTGGTCTCCGGGTCGGGCTGGGTGATGATCACGACGTTCTGGAGCTTGATGTCCCCTTGGGACGTGGCCGCGTTGTCCGGCTTGATCTCCAGGGTCTGAGGGCTGTTGCCGGCCGCACACGCGGAGAGCGAGGCGATCGAGAACGCGATGGCGGCGGCGGCGAGGGCGCCGCGTCGAAGGCTGCTGCTCACGGCGGCGGCAACTCCTTGACTTGAACGAGGCGGCCTGTAAAGCCGCGCTAAGTGTCTGTCAGCGGCCTTAGGTTACCGAGCCGTTCCCGCGCCGCCGCACCCGACCCTCCCCGAAGCGTCGTCTTCGGTGAGCGCGGGGTAGTCACCTCCGTCACAAGTGACTCCTGAGTCACTTTGACCCCGCGCTCGTCCGCCATTCACATAAGCACCCCTCGCTCCCCCTTCCGATGGCTCGCAAAACTTCAGTGAAGGAATGCGCGATCGCCCACAGAATTGATCACCGCCTGATGCGGCGGGTGCTCGTGATCAATTTCGGATTCGGCGGGGAAGCGACTCCGGACATCGAACGGAGTAGCGGAAGTCGCACGCCTGGAAGCGGACATATGGGGATGTTAGGTCGCCCGGACGGCCCTCCGGATGCGTGTAACGTCGGCGTTTCACCTCCCCCGGAGAGCCGCTCCGACCTGCGAATACCTTCTTCCGTTCGGCCCGCGAAGCACGTTCCTGTTGCTGTTGTCAAGCCCCGAGATATGCCCTGACCTGCGAAAACGCCATTCAGAACCCGCAGTTTCCGTGTTACCCTGGATAGCCACGGAAGGGGTACCTGTCACATGACGTTCAAGGTTGGCGACACCGTGGTCTATCCCCATCACGGGGCCGCGCTGATCGAGGCCATCGAAACTCGCCAGATCAAAGGCGTGGACAAGACCTACTTGGTGCTGAAGGTCGCCCAGGGTGACCTGACAGTGCGTGTGCCAGCGGACAATGCGGAGTTCGTCGGCGTGCGTGATGTGGTCGGTCAGGACGGTCTGGACCGGGTCTTCGAGGTGCTGCGCGCGCCGTACGCCGAGGAGCCCACTAACTGGTCTCGTCGTTACAAGGCAAACCTGGAGAAGCTCGCCTCCGGCGATGTCATCAAGGTCGCGGAAGTCGTGCGTGACCTGTGGCGTCGTGAGCGCGAGCGCGGACTCTCCGCAGGTGAGAAGCGCATGCTCGCCAAGGCCCGCCAGATTCTGGTGAGCGAGCTCGCCCTCGCGGAGAACACCAACGAGGACAAGGCCGAGGCCCTGCTCGACGAGGTCCTCGCGTCCTGACGCCGACGCAAACCGGTCTCGGCGCAGCGACCGGTCTCAGCGCATCACCTAGCTGAGAACAGTGCTGAGGGGTTTCACATAAGTGCCGCGGTGCCCGATGACGTATTTCCAGTCGCCGGGCGCTGCGGCATGTTCGCACTCGGAACGCCGTGCGCGGGTTCATCTCGGGGAAAACATCCCCCGATACTTGGCGTGCCGGGCCCGGGCAGCTGGCTCGACCGGTGTCACGGAAGGGTCCGGTCAAGGCGTCGCGCCCGGCACGCTGAGGCCATACCCACGACGGCCCGGCACACAAACCTGACAGGAACCGATGTCTGACGATTCGCGCCCTTCGCCCGCGGAACCACCGCTGGAGGCGTCCACGGCGGCCCCGGCGCAAGCCTCGGTGCAAGCCCCGGTGGCAGCCGCGGCGGAACCCCTGGTGAACGCCCGGCCGAAGGCCCGCACCGCCGCAGTGATCCCGGCCGCCGGCCGAGGCGTACGACTGGGCCCGGGCGCCCCCAAGGCGCTTCGAGCGCTGAACGGCACTCCCATGCTCATCCACGCTCTGCGCGCCCTGGCCGCCTCCCGTGCCGTCTCCCTGGTCGTCGTCGTGGCCCCGCCCGACGGCGCCGGCGAGGTCAAGTCCCTGCTCGACGCCCACGCGCTGCCCGAGCGCACCGACTTCCTCGTCGTGCCCGGCGGCGAGAGCCGCCAGGAGTCCGTGAAGCTCGGCCTGGACGCGCTGCCCGCCGACTACGACATCGTGCTGGTGCACGACGCCGCCCGCCCCCTCGTCCCCGTCGACACGGTCGACGCCGTCATCGAGGCCGTACGGGACGGCGCCCGGGCGGTCGTCCCCGCGCTGCCCCTCGCGGACACGGTCAAGGAGGTCGAGCCCGCCACGACCGCCGGGGAACCGGAACCGGTGGTCGCCACGCCCGCGCGGGCCAGGCTGCGCGCCGTGCAGACACCGCAGGGCTTCGACCGTGCCACCCTGATCCACGCCCACGAGACCGTCACCGACAACGTCACCGACGACGCGAGCATGGTCGAGCAGCTCGGCGAGACGGTCGTGGTCGTCCCCGGCCACGAGGAGGCCTTCAAGGTCACCCGCCCCCTGGACCTGGTCCTCGCGGAGGCGGTCCTGGCCCGCAGGAGGCTCAACGATGGCTTCTGACGCACCGCTGCTTCCCCAGGTCGGCATCGGCACCGACATCCACGCCTTCGAGGAGGGCCGCGAGCTGTGGTGCGCCGGCCTGAAGTGGGAGGGTGAGGGGACGGGGCTGGCCGGCCACTCCGACGCCGACGTCGTCGCGCACGCCGCGTGCAACGCGCTGTTCTCCGCGGCGGGGCTCGGCGACCTCGGCCAGCACTTCGGCACCGGCCGCCCCGAGTGGTCCGGCGCCTCCGGCGTCACCCTGCTGACGGAGGCGGCCCGGATCGTCCGCGAGGCCGGGTTCGTCATCGGCAACATCGCGGTGCAGGTCGTCGGCCCCCGGCCGAAGATCGGCAAGCGCCGCGACGAGGCCCAGAAGATCCTCTCGGAGGCGGCCGGAGCGCCGGTCTCGGTCTCCGGGGCGACGACCGACGGACTGGGGTTCCCCGGTAGGGGTGAAGGCCTGATGGCGGTGGCGACCGCGCTGGTGGCCAGAACCGCGGGCTGACGGTCGTCCACAACCGCAGGCCGACTGTTATCCACAACCGTCGGAGGCACCGGGGAACGCCTACTACCCTTGGACTCGTGACTATTCGCCTGTACGACACCAGCGCCCGGCAGATCCGTGACTTCGTCCCGCTCACAGCGGGTTGTGTCTCGATCTACCTGTGTGGTGCCACCGTGCAGGCCGCCCCGCACATCGGGCACATCCGCTCGGGCCTGAACTTCGACATCATGCGCCGCTGGTTCGAGTACCGCGGCTACGACGTCACGTTCATCCGCAACGTCACCGACATCGACGACAAGATCATCGCCAAGGCCGCCGACCAGGGCCGCCCCTGGTGGTCCATCGGCTACGAGAACGAGCGGGCGTTCAACGACGGCTACACCGCCCTCGGCTGCCTCCCGCCGACCTACGAGCCCCGTGCCACCGGGCACGTGACCGAGATGGTCGAGATGATGCGCGGACTCATCGAGAGCGGCCACGCCTACGAGGCCGACGGCAGCGTCTACTTCGACGTGCGGTCCTGGCCCGCCTACCTGGAGCTGTCCCGGCAGGACCTGGACGAGATGCGCCAGCCCGCCGAGGAGGGCATCAGCGGCAAGCGGGACCCGAGGGACTTCGCCATGTGGAAGGCCACCAAGCCCGGTGAGCCCGACTGGGAGACCCCCTGGGGCCGCGGCCGTCCCGGCTGGCACCTCGAATGCTCCGCGATGGCCCACAAGTACCTCGGCTCCGCCTTCGACATCCACGGCGGCGGCCTCGACCTGATCTTCCCCCACCACGAGAACGAGATCGCCCAGGCCAAGGCCTACGGCGACGAGTTCGCCCGGTACTGGGTGCACAACGCCTGGGTCACCATCGCGGGCGAGAAGATGGCCAAGTCGCTCGGCAACTCGGTCCTCGTCTCCGAGATGGTCAAGACGTGGCGCCCCATCGTGCTGCGCTACTACCTCGGCACCCCGCACTACCGCTCGATGATCGAGTACAGCGAGGAGGCCCTGCGCGAGGCCGAGTCGGCGTTCGCGCGGATCGAGGGCTTCATGCAGCGGGTCGTGGAGAAGGCCGGTGACGTCGAGCCCTCCGCCGAGGTGCCGCCGGCCTTCGCCGAGGCGATGGACGACGACCTGGGCGTCCCGCAGGCCCTCGCCGTCGTGCACACCACCGTCCGGCAGGGCAACAGCGCCCTCGCGGCCGACGACAAGGAAGCCGCCGTGGCCCGCCTCGCCGAGGTGCGCGCCATGCTCGGCGTCCTCGGCCTGGACCCGCTCGACCCGCACTGGGCCGGCGAGACCGACCGCGGTGACGACCTTCATGGCGTGGTCGACAGCCTCGTACGCCTCGTCCTCGACCAGCGGGAGGCGGCGCGCGGCCGCAAGGACTGGGCCACCGCGGACGCCATCCGCGACCAGCTCAAGCAGTCCGGCCTGACCATCGAGGACGGCCCGCAGGGACCGCGCTGGAGCCTCGGCCCGCGCTGACCCGGCGGCGGTCACCGAAGATCGATTGTGCCGCCCGGCCCTCCGGGCGGCACACTGCATAGACAGACGTACGAAGATGTCCACAGCGCTCGCAAGTGCATCCGTAGAGAACAGGTAGGTCATGGCAGCCAACAACCGCCGCATGTCCGGCAAGAAGGGCGCGCAGGTCGGCAGTGGCGGCCAGCGGCGCAAGAGCCTGGAGGGCAAGGGCCCGACCCCGCCCGCCGAGATGCGCAAGGGCCACAAGAAGAACCGCATCGCGGGCGCCAAGGCGCGGCAGACCACCCGCCGTCCCGCGCCCAGGGGCCGCGGCGGCAAGTCGGCCTCCGAGCTGGTCGTCGGCCGCAACCCGGTCGTCGAGGCGCTGCGCGAGGGCGTGCCCGCCTCCACGCTCTACGTGCAGCAGTTCATCGACAACGACGAGCGGGTGCGCGAGGCGCTCCAGCTCGCGGCCGACCGCGGCGGCATCAACCTCATGGAGGCCCCCCGCCCCGAGCTCGACCGCATGACCAACGGGCTCAACCACCAGGGCCTGGTCCTCCAGGTCCCGCCCTACGAGTACGCCCACCCCGAGGACCTCGCGAACGCCGCCTACGACAACGGCCAGGACCCGCTGATCGTCGCCCTCGACGGCGTGACCGACCCGCGCAACCTCGGTGCCGTCGTCCGGTCCGTCTCCGCCTTCGGCGGCCACGGCGTCGTCGTACCGGAGCGGCGTGCGGCCGGGATGACCGCCGGTGCGTGGAAGACGTCCGCCGGCACCGCCGCCCGGACGCCCGTCGCCCGCGCCACCAACCTCACCCGCGCCCTGGAGGCGTACCAGAAGTCCGGCATCGTGGTCGTCGGCCTCGCCGCCGACGGCGAACACGAGATCGGCGAGCTGGAGGCCCTCCAGGGCCCGGTCGTCATCGTGGTCGGCAGCGAGGGCAAGGGCCTGTCCCGGCTCGTCGGCGAGACCTGCGACTACCGGGTGCGCATCCCGATGCCGGGCGGCGCGGAGTCCCTGAACGCGGGCGTGGCGGCGGGCGTCGTGCTCTACGAGGCGGCGCGTCGACGCGGCTGAACGCGCGTGCCCCTGCTCACCCGTACGGGTCAATCTGGGGACGCGGGGCGAGCTTGACGCGGTCCGGACACTTCCGGCGAGTCAAAGCAGTGTCCTAAACACACGTCACTCGGTTAGATGAGTGTGGACACCAGAACACCCCGCACACCCACGGGGGACGGCCCGTCGGGCTTCGACGACGCTCCCGCGCTGAGCATGGTGAAGGTGCCGAGCGATCCGGCGCAGATCATCGTCAATCATGCGAGCTTCCGCGTGCAGTTGGGCGCGTCGACGCGGCGCACCTCCCAATCCGCGCGGATCGCACGGCACTTGAGCGCCACCGAGGACACCACCCGCATGCCGGCCATGGGCGCCGCGGCCGGCAGACCGGGCGCGGCGGCCGGCGCCCGCCGTCGGCCCGTCGTCTGGAGCGGCAAGTCCGACCCCGACGACACCGGCGCCCACCGCCTGCTCCAGGCCGTGCGGGGCGGCAGCGTCCGCCACACGGAGGACCCCACCGCCCCCTCCGCCGACGCCGGAGCCACCCAGGTCATCCCGCGGATCGACGTCAACAGCGGCTACGCCGACGACGTTTACGACGCCCTCGACCAGACCGTCGAGACACCCGTCGTAGGCGCCCAGCGCACCCCCGACGCCGACGGCACCCGACTCCTGCCCACCATGCGCACGGTCGGCAGCGCCTACGACGAACCCGCCTACGCGGGTGAGGAGTTCGAGGAGGACACGGGCCCCGAAGACCCCCGGCCCGCCAAGCGCTACGGCGACGACGCCGCCCGGCACGCCTACTACCCGGGCCGCCGCATGAACCTCGGCGTCGTCCTGCTGCCGATGCGCATCTTCCTCGGCTTCATCTCCATCTACGCCGGCATGGGCAAGCTCTGCGACCCCGTCTACTTCGACGGCGGCGAACGCGGCTCCATGGTGAAGTGGCTCAACACCCTGCACCCCTGGGAAGTCGCCGAACCCCTCAGGCAGTTCGCCCTCGAGCACCCCGTCGGCGCCGGACTCGTCATCGCCTTCCTCCAGGTCATCGTGGGCGTCCTCACGATCCTGGGCTGCTGGCAGCGGGTCGCCGCGGTCGTCGGCGCCGGACTCTCCGCCGCGCTCCTCGTCACCGTCAGCTGGAAGAGCGTCCCCGCCTACGACACCCCCGACATCATCTACCTCGCCGCCTGGTCCCCGCTGATCATCGCCGGCGCCCCCGTCTACTCCATCGACGGCCGCCTCGCCGCCGGCGCCTGGCGCCGCCTCGGCCCCCGCGCCGAACTCTGGGACCTGCGCCGCTACGTCCTGCGCCGCGGCGCCCTCATCACCGCCATCGTCGCCGGACTCACCCTGCTCATCGGCTCGCTGCTCGGCGGCGCCGTCCGCGACGCCGACCGCGTGATCGTCCCCGGACCCGGCGAGGCCCCGCGCAACAACCTGCCCGGCTCCCCGCTCCCCGAGGACTCCGCCAAGGGCCGCGACAAGACCCCCTCGGCCTCCGGCTCGCCCACCCAGGGCGCCACCGCGGGCGCCAGCCCCTCCGCCGGCACCGCCACCACCCCGGGCGCCACCCGCGACACCGGCGCCACCACGGGCGGCGCCCCCAGCCAGACCCAGGGCAGCACCGGCCAGGCCCCGCCCCAGCAGTCCTCCCCGGCCGACCAGGCCCCCAGCACCACCACCGGCCCCACCAACGGCGGCGGCACCTCCAGCGGCTCCACAGGCGGCTCCGACAGCGGAGGCTCCACCTCCCAGCCGGGCCTGGTGGGCGGCCTGTTGGGGTAACCGAGCCGGTGGGCGGAATCCTGGGCACACCCGCCGGCTGAACCACACAAGCCCACACGGAAGGTCCCGCACGAGAACGTGCGGGACCTTCCGTGGTTTCCGTAGTACGGCTCTTCTCCGCCGTACGACCCTCGCGGGCGCCCTCGGCCCCGCGCTCGGACGCCTAGCGCCCCAGCGCGGCCAGCTCCTTCGCCGCCTCGGTCAGGTCCTTCGCCGTGTCGATGGCCCGCCAGTACGCCCCCTGTGGAATGGGGAACCCGGCGAGCTTCCGCTCCCGGGCCAGCCGCGGAAACGTCGTCCGCTCGTGGTCCCCGCGCTCCGGCAGCAGCCCCGCGAACTCCGCCGAGAACACGTACACACCCGCGTTGATCTCGACCGTCGACTGCGGCGCCTCGATGAAGTCGGTCACCCGCCCGAACCCGTCGGTCTTCACCGCGCCCCAGGGGATCCGCGGCCGCGCCAGCGCCAGCGTCGCGACCGCGTCGCGCTCGCCGTGGAAGTCCGCCATGTCGCGCAGCGAGAAACGGGTCCAGATGTCGCCGTTGGTGGCGTACCAGGGCCGGTCGGGGTGGGGCAGATGCGCGGCGGCGTACTTGAGGCCGCCACCGCGGCCCAGCGGCTCCGGCTCGACCACCGTCTTCACGTTCACCGGCAGGTCGGCCGTCTCCAGCCACTTCTGCAGGACGTCGGCGAGATGGCCGCAGCTGACGACCACGTCCGTGACGCCCTCCTCCGCGAGCCAGACAAGCTGATGGCCGATGATCGGCGTCCCCGTACCGGGGATCTCGACCATCGGCTTGGGCCGGTCGTCGGTGTAGGGGCGCAGCCGGGAGCCCTGGCCCCCGGCCAGGACCACGGCTTGAACCGGGCGGGACGCGGCGTTCGGATCGGTCATGATTCGAACTGTACGTGGCGGTCCGGGCGCGACCGGGCCCGGCAACCGTTCCTTAACCTGCCGTTACCGCCCTCCTGGGGGAGCCGGCTCGGGAAGCTCCCCGTAGGAGGGCGGTAGGCACTCGGCCCGGGGGCCGCCGCTCAGTGCACGGGCCGCCCCTCAGCCGAAGGCCGCCGCGACGCCCGTCGCGAAGGACGTGTCGCAGACCGGGCGGGCGAAGGACTGGGCACGCGTCGGGCCGTAGACACGGACCGCCGCCCTGCCCAGGGCTCGGGCGATCGACGCGCAGTGCTTCGCCAGCGACGGACGGTCGTTCACCGCCTGCTGGAGGTGGGTGAGCGCGATGCCGGGGTCCTTCTCCTGGAGTTCGGTCAGGAGCTGGTCGCGCAGTACGTCGTGCGGTGCCTGGGGGGCGGTGCGTGCGGAGGTGTCCCCGTTGGAGGCGTCCGACGCGGTGAGCACCGAGTTCGAGGAGGGGTTCCCCGACCAGTTGACTCGGGTGACCGCGAGGGTCCCGGAGAGCACCAGGACGACGGGCAGGACGAGGGCGAGGGACTGGCCGATCCGGCGGGCGGGACCCCGTCCGCGTCGCATCTGTTGGTTAGTGGAGTGCTTCACGCGTGTGAGGGTAGCGCGGGGTGATGATTTGGCGACATTTAGTCACCGGTTCGGGGGATGAAGTAGTGCCTCCGAAGGGGTAGTGGGTTGACGCACACTGCTCGAAATGACCGGTCTGCCGGGGTATTTGTCGACAACGAGAAGGGCCCCGCAGGGGTCTGCGGGGCCCTCTTCGTCAACCTGGGTGAATTACCCGGGGTTGTGCTGCAGGTGCGCGGGTCAGTCGGTGAGGCGCTCGCCCGTGGAGGTCGAGAACACGTGGGTCTCGCCCGGACGCGGCACGACGTGCAGCGTGGCGCCCTTCTCCGGGACCGCACGGCCGCTGACACGGACGACCAGGTCCTTGAGGTCGTCGCCGACCTTCGCGGAGCCGTAGACGTAACCGTCGGCGCCGAGCTCCTCCACGACGTTGACGGAGACCGCGAGACCGGCCGGGGCGTCCTCGGTGTCCTTCGACAGGGCGGAGGCGGCGGCGCCGTTGTGCTCCACGATGTCGAAGTGCTCCGGGCGGACACCGACGGTGACAGTGGTGTCACCCTTGTCGGAGGCGGCCTTCAGAGCGTCACGGTTGACCGGGACGACACTGTTGCCGAACTTCACACCGCCGTCGGTGATCGGGACCTCGACCAGGTTCATCGCGGGGGAGCCGATGAAGCCGGCGACGAAGAGGTTCGCGGGCCGGTCGTACATGTTCCTGGGCGAGTCGACCTGCTGGAGCAGACCGTCCTTGAGGACGGCCACCCGGTCGCCCATCGTCATGGCCTCGACCTGGTCGTGGGTGACGTAGACCGTGGTGATGCCGAGACGGCGCTGCAGCGACGCGATCTGCGTACGGGTGCTGACACGGAGCTTGGCGTCGAGGTTCGACAGCGGCTCGTCCATGAGGAACACCTGCGGCTCACGCACGATCGCGCGCCCCATGGCGACACGCTGGCGCTGACCGCCGGAGAGGGCCTTCGGCTTGCGGTCCAGGTACTCGGTGAGGTCGAGGATCTTCGCGGCCTCCTCGACCTTCTGCCGGATCTCCGCCTTGTTCACGCCGGCGATCTTGAGCGCGAAGCCCATGTTGTCGGCGACGGACATGTGCGGGTAGAGCGCGTAGTTCTGGAACACCATGGCGATGTCCCGGTCCTTCGGCGGCAGGTGCGTGACGTCACGGTCACCGATGCGGATGGCGCCGCCGTTGACGTCCTCCAGCCCCGCCAGCATGCGGAGCGAGGTCGACTTGCCACAGCCGGACGGGCCGACCAGGACGAGGAACTCGCCGTCCTCGATGTGGATGTCGAGACCGTCGACGGCGGGCTTCGTGGAACCGGGGTAGATCCGGGTCGCCTTGTCGAACGAAACAGTGGCCATGGCTCAGAGGCCCCCTTCTACCGGCAGGAACGTGCCGGACGATCCGTTGTAGGAAGGTGGTGGTGTAGTCCACAGAGGGACTGGCTCAGGACGGTACCCGGCGTTCACTCGTATGTCAGTACCTGGAGGACTGTGAACTTCGCGGAAATTTTCGAGCGGGGCAGAGCATCGCACTTTTGACCCTGCTGACAAGCTTCCTGCTTCACTGTCTGTTGCCCGGTCATACACAGCCCTGGCGAGCTGTGCCTGACAGGTCTTACGCAGACTCCACAGGCATTCCGGCCGACAGCCCGTCGGTCCGTACCGCACCGGCCGCCTATGCGGCCAGCAGACGCAAACCCTCGTCCCGAAGGTTCACGGCGGCGTTCACATCGCGGTCGTGAAGCGCGCCGCACTCTTCACACGTCCACTGCCGGACCGAGACGTCCATCCTCGGCCCCACGACGTGGCAGGCGGAGCATCGCCGAGTCGAAGGGAAGAAACGGCCCACGACCACCAGCGTCCGGCCGTACCACTCGCACTTGTAGCGCAGCTGCCGCAGCAACTCACCCCACGAAGCGTCGAAGATCGCCTGGTTCAGCTTCGCCTTCCGCCGCCGCCCCTTGCCGCGCGCCGAACGCAGCAGAGTCGCGACAGACAGGTCCTCCACCACGAGCACTTGGTTCTCGCGCACGAGGCGGGTGGTGACCCGGTTCAGCATGTCTCTGCGTACGTCACTGATCAGCGCGTAGAGCCGCGCGATCTTCTCCCTGACCTTCTGCCGGTTCTTCGAACCCCTCACCTTCCTGTGCAGCTCCCGCTGCAACCGCGCCAGCTTCTCCGCATACCGTCTCAACAACCGCGGATGATCGAACTTCGTCCCGTCATCCAGGATGACCAGCGACGCCAGACCCACATCGATCCCCACCGCCTTCGGCTCCCGCGAACCTGACACGAACACGGTGGGCAGCGGCGCTATTCGCTCGTCCACCAGCATCGACACGAAATACCGGCCCGCCCGGTCCCGCGTCACCGACAACCGCACCGGAACCACACCCGCAGGCAGCGCCCGCGACCACCGGACACGCAACGGCTCCGACTGCTTGGCCAGCGTGACCAGCCCGGTTCCCGGCCGCCCCGGATCCTCCACCCACTTGAAACCCGTACGCACATACGTCGCCGTATCCCGCGACCGCCTCTTCTTCTTACGCTTCGGATACCGCGCCTCCCCCTTGAAGAAGCGCCCGTAAGCCCGATCCAGATGGCGCAGGGACTGCTGAAGGACCGTCGACGACACCTCCCGCAACCAGGCCGTCTCCTCCCTCCGCTTCCAGCCGGTCAGAGCCCGACAGGTCTCCGCGAACCCCACATTCACGCGGTGCCGCTCCCACGCCTCAGCACGCAGAACCAGCCCCTCGTTGTAGACCCACCGACAGGCCCCGAACGTCCGCTCCAACTGCTCGGCCTGCTCCTCGGTCGGATAGAAGCGGAACCGGTAGAGACGGTGCTGCGTGTCCGACGCCTTTGCGTGGGACTTCAGTGGCGTCGCCCTGCGTGTGTGGTGCTTGGTGCGGTCACCGATGCCGAGGACCTCGCGCTTGATGCGCTGGGCATCCTCGCCCTTCACTGCCTGCGGCTTCTGCTTCACCGCTGTCTCCCCCATGGGCCCCTCCCCGACGATCCGATCTTCGGAACAGCACGTCAGCTCGATCAACGAACGGGTGCACGGATGGTTACGCGCGGATTTGGGACCGTGGGTGCGGAGAACTACATGGCCAGGGGAAAAGGGCTCTGTGTACAGTGGTGCCGCCTCCGCGCACCGCGCTGTAGGCAGCGCCTCCTTAGCTCAGATGGCCAGAGCATTCCCCTTGTAAGGGAAGGGTCGTCGGTTCGAATCCGACAGGGGGCTCGTTTCGAGCCCAGCTCAGACAGTGTCTGAGCTGGGCTTTTGCGTTCAGTGCACTCGGAGTCGCTGCCGGGCGCAGGCGGCGCGGGGGTCCTCGGTCTCAGTTGCGGGTTCGGGACGAGGCATGAGTGGTCTCCCATGCGGCGCACGGCACCCTTGGAGAGGTGTGATCTGCCCCTCACGTACCGGCGGGTCTGGCTGATCTGGGTATGCCGGAGGATTTCCATGATGGTCGGCATGTCCACCCCGAATTCGTTGAGGATCGTGCCGACGGTGTGGCGGCTGCCGTCCGGGCGGGTGAAGACCAGCTTGTCTTCCTGCCACCTGTCTCCGGCCGCGATGCTCACTTGCTCCTGCTGTGCTTTGTGCTCGCGCAGGTGGGAGATGAACGGCGGTGGAATGGGCACGGTGTTCCTGCGCTTCTTGGTCTTCAGACGAGTAAAGACCAGGTCCCCGCCCTCGCGTTCCGGGCAGGCGCTCGCGTGTTTTGTGCAGTCCCTCGGACAGGGTTTGGGGCACCCGCGCTTGTGGGTCTTGCAGTCCGGCGGGCACGGATCGAACCGGTGAAGGCGCTCACAGCAGGCTTGGGGTACTGGCAGCCGGTGGCGCCACGTGAGCCGCTGAAGCTGCCACTGGGGGTGGAACAGCTCATTGCCGAGGTCGATGTACGGCCACCGCAGGCAGGTTCTCGCCCTGCCGGAAGCTCATGCCTACGCCGACGCACCACCGCATGAAG
This sequence comes from Streptomyces lincolnensis, assembly GCF_021173675.1. Lineage (GTDB taxonomy): Bacteria > Actinomycetota > Actinomycetes > Streptomycetales > Streptomycetaceae > Streptomyces > Streptomyces lincolnensis_B. Next base: position 58,221 of record NZ_JAIHON010000008.1, read on the forward strand.
GTGGGGCGCTTGGCGGCGGCCTCCAGGAACGCCTTCGCCTCTCCTGTCATGAACGGGTTCCCCTCGGTCTCGTCCACCGTGGGTGGGTCCACGAGGGTGGCCACCTTCTCGACGATGAGTCGGCGGCGGTGAGCGATTTCGGGGGTGCGAGACAGGATGCGGTGCACCTTGAGGATGTGGGAGGGGGCGTGATCCTCGTCGAGCATCACACGGTATATCCGCTTCAGTTGTTCCGGCTGAAGCTTGTCGACCCGATGCCTGCCGATGCCAGAGATGACGTCGTTCCTGGTCTTGGATCAGTAGTCATCCAGAGAGCGCGGCTCTTCTGGCCAGCTGGTCAACAGGGTGCCGCCGTACGCGCGGCTGAGGACACCGTGACGGGAAGCGCTCCTGGGCACTGGTCACCGCGGCGTCTTGCTCTGCGGCCTATCTCCCGCCACGCCTCGTGGCTGACGGTACGCATCGTGAGTCCGTACTTGGCGGCGATCTCCCCGATGTCCGCGAAAGCGCCCTCGACGGTAGTCGGCATCGTCGGCAGCCTGACAGCGAGCGAGTGGTCCCGGCACAGGTCCACCCAGCGCAGCCCGTATCCGGGAAAGTCGACCGGGCGGGAGGTGTGGTACTCGAGACCGCAGACGCAGCACGGCCGCCATGCCTCCTCCCGGAGCGAGCCCTGATCTCCGGATCATTCTTGACACGGTCACATCGAGCACCACCACGGTCCCGCATGTGCTCGGGCGCCCTGAGGCGCACGCTGATGCCAAGGCTGCGGTGTCGGGAAGCCACAGCTCGTCAGTGGAAGTCCGAGGGTCAGTCACCGATCAGTGTATGTAGACCGAGGGTGCTGGCACCGAAGCCAGTCAGCCCCGCGAGCAGGGAGGCTGCAACGTTCCCTGCACTCAAGAACGTGAGAACCCCGACGATTACGCCCATGAATGCGGCTGCGAGTAGCACCAAGACCGTCCGCTGCGGCAGAAGTGGCGGAGGATTAGGTTCCGGTGAGTTCGAGGCGGACGGGTGAGACGGGGGCTGGCTGGTCATGCTCGCTCCGTCTCGTTGCTCGTGCGTACCGTGTACGCGTAACGGGGCATCGCGAGTAGCTGCGCGACGACCCATGCCCATCGAGCCCGGCGCCTGGGCAAGTCCGCTAGGTACCGACGCTGCTCTTCCAACCAGGCGGACCGCTCATCGACAGGGAGGAGTGCGGCGACAAACCGAAGCACGTGCCGACCCGACTCAGGACGACCCTGCTGCGCAGCGGAGTCGCTGCTGGGGAGGTTCGTCGTGTCGTTGTCGGGTGGCAGGTCGGTCTTCATTGTGCTTTGCGTGTACCACTGCGGTGGCTCGTATGAGATCTCGAATTCCCCGGTTTCCAGGCCCGAGGGATCATCGTCGCTCGTAAGGAAGGCCCGCAGTGGGCTCGGCTCCTGACGTACGGCGTCCTTGGTGATCGGCTGTGAGGGGGAGTCGTCGTCCTCCTCGAAATTAAGCGGGGTTGGGGCCGGAGGAGGCCCAGAGGTGTCGTCCATCAGGTCCCCTCCACCAAGCCAGGGCGTCCGAACGTCGGTCCCGCGTCAGCAGGTGTGGTGGCCATGGCTTCCGCCAAGGCGAGGGGAGCGTGGTCGGCCCCCTTCGTCGTGAGGCGGTAAAAGCGGCGCCTGGGTCGCCCCTCGGCCTCGGCGATATCGTCCTGCTCCCAGTACCTCTCGACCCATCCGGCCTGACGCAATCGCTCCAAGAGGGGGAAAAGCGTCCCGTTTGGCAGACCGGAAAGCTTGGACAACTCAAGTCCGTAGAGCCCATCGGTCAGTGCGGCCGATCGACGTCCACCGTCGGCGCCCTGCCCGAGGAGCGCACGCAGCACCGTCTGAGTGTGCGGCGTCATTTTCACTCCTGACATAGGGGCAATCTACCTAGGTAGAAGTCATCTGTCTACCTAGGTAGGCAGATGGCTGAAGCGGCGTGTTCCAGAGAATGCGCTGAAGGTGTTGCAGCGCGTGCCCCGGGATCCGTTTCGCAGCAGGCCACGGCCTAGCTCGATGCAAAGAAGACCAGTCGCTGCTGAGCGCCCGGCTGTCCTCGATCAGGGCAAGCTTGGTCTCAATCGTGGTCTCAATTAGTGCAGGCTCCGGTCATGTCCGCTGTTGTTCCTCAGGGGCCGAGAATCCATCGGGGCTGGGGACGATGCCCATCTCGCAGATGCCCGCGGACATCCCCGGACCAAGATCGGACAACTTGTAATGCGTAGGTCGTCGGTTCGAATCCGACAGGGGGCTCTGGTGGAACCCCAGGTCAGGAGTCTTTGACCTGGGGTTTTTGCTGTTTGTGGGCCTTGAGGATGGCCTCGCTGCGGGCCGGGTCGAGGTGGCGGATCGTTTCGCGGACCGTGATGCCGGAGGCATCGGCGGCGTGGGGGAGGAACCAGTCGTAGACCTCGGCGGGGTGTTTTCGGCTCGCCTGGCGGAGGACCCAGCCGAGGGCCTTGCGGACGAAGAAGCGGGGGTCGGTGAGGAGGGGGGCGGCGGTGCGGGTGAAGGCGGGCCAGTGGTGGGGGAAGGCGGCGGGGGTGCTCAAGGGGACGAGGAAGGTGAGGATGCCGGAGCGGCGGATCCACTGGTCTTCCTCCGTGGCCCAGCGGCGGTAGGTGTCGAGGGTGGTGGGTTCGCGGAGGAGGAGGCGGCTCGCCACCGAGCCGGCGAGGAGGTCGACCAGGGCCCAGGTGTCGCTGTCACGCAGGAGGTCCTCCAGGAGGGCGGTGTCCTCGGCCTTGAGGACGTCTACGTGCCGTTCCAGGAGGACCGCGGCCGCGATGCGTGTCTCGTGGACCTCGGGGCGCCAGAGGGCTCGGGTGCAGGACAGCAGGTGGGGGTGGTCCAGGGGGCCGTGGGTGCGGGTGGCTTCGGCGACGAGGGTGCGGATGGTCGGCATGCGTACGCCGTGGTGGTGGAGGGTGCTTTTGAGGTAGCGCCTGGTCTGCTCGGCGGTTCGTGGGTCGCCGGACTCGCGCAGGGCCTTCGTGAGGTCGTCCACAAGGTGTGCCGTTGCTGCGTCCACTGGTCTCTTCCGTCAGTGCGTGGGGTGGCCGGGCTCCAGGTCTTCCGGGCCGGGCAGTCGTAGGTCGCGGATCGCGGGGTCGGTGATCCGGGCGATCAGGGCCTGGGCGAAGCGTTCGGCGTGGAGGACGCGGTAGGGGCGGGAGTGGTACGGGCGGGTGGCCGGGTCGACGCGGTCGGTGAGGCGGAGATGGTTGTGGAGGTCGGCGACGGCTTCGTAGGCGGTGGCGAGGTGGGTCTCGCGGGTGTGCCGGTCCGGGGCGGTGAGGGCGGCGGTGAGGACCGGGGTGAGGTGTTCGCCGATGGGGATGCGGGCGAAGGCGCTGCCGAGCCATTTGCCGTACGGCGGGTAGTGGCGGGTCATCAGCAGGCACAGGCGCATGAGGTGGCGGCTCTGGCGGGCGGCGACGACCGCGGAGCCGAGTTCGTCGCCGACCTCGCCGCAGCGGCCGACGAAGGCCTCCTCGTGGGAGAGGTGTTGCCAGTGGCGGGCCAGGACGTGGAGCCAGAGGTCGTGGGGGTACCAGCGCAGGGTGGTGCGGATGGGGGTGAGGGTGTGGAGGCCGTCGTGGAAGACGGCGCCCGCGGTGACCTCGGCGAGGCGTTGGGTGGGGGTGGTGAGCCAGTCGGCGGTGCTGAGGGGGGAGGTGGGGTCGAAGCCGAGGGTGGCGGTGAACCAGGCGGAGGTGTGGGTGACCTCTACGCGGTGGTGGACCGGGCCGTCGGTGGCCCGCATGACGCGGATGTCCTTGGCCTCGCCGGTGGGGGCGAAGTGGGTGGGGTAGCCGTGGAAGGTCTTCGGGAGGTGTTCGGCGAGGACGTGTCTGATGCGGCCGGCGTGTCGGGGCACGTCCCGGGCGCGGAGGAAGAGCTGGAGGCGCGGCCCCCATTCGTGGTCCGCGGAGCGGGCGGTGTCGAAGCCGAGGACCTCGGAGCCGCTGCCGATGCGGGCGGCGGAGTGCGGGATGCCGGGGGCGGCTTCCTCCAGCAGGGGGCGTACGGCTTCGGTGTAGAAGCGGCGGGAGAGTTCGAGGCCGGGTAAGAAGGCCGGCGGGTTCGGGGCGCTCATGCCGGCGGTGCCAGTGGTGCTCATGTCATTGAGCCGTGCCCATTCGGTGGGGTGTCATGCGGGAAACCTTCACGAGTGCCTCGTCGGTGAGCCGGTACACCGTCCACTCGTCCTGCGGTCGGGCGCCGAGCGACTCGTAGAAGGCGATGGAGGGGGTGTTCCAGTTCAGGACGGACCATTCCAGGCGCTGGTAGCCGCGGGTCACGCAGAGGTGGGCGAGTTCGGTGAGGAGGGCTTTGCCGTGGCCGCCGCCGCGGGCGGTGGGGCGGACGTAGAGGTCTTCGAGGTGGATGCCGTGGACTCCGCGCCAGGTGGAGAAGTTGAGGAACCAGATGGCGTAGCCGACGACCTCGCCGGTGGTGTCGTCGACGGCGAGGTGGGCGTGGGCGGCCGGGTGTTCGCCGAAGAGGGCCTGCGTCAGTTGGTCCTCGGTGGCCCGTACCTCGTCCAGGGCCCGTTCGTACTCGGCGAGTTCGCGGATGAGGGTGTGGAGGACGGGGATGTCTGCGGGGGTGGCGGTGCGGATCATGGGGTCACGCTAGCGGCCGTGGTCGCGCAGGCACCTGGCGATTTCCAGGTGTTCGGGTGCGGGTGGGTCGTCGTCCTCCAGGTGCCAGAGGGTGTTCTGGAGGACGCGGCCGAGGGTCCAGGCGCGGGCCCGGGTGCGGTCGAGGCCGAGGTGGTCGGTCATGGCGTCGAAGCGCCGGCGGGTCTCGGCGGGGTCGTAGCGGTTCCACAGGGCGGGGAGGAGTTCGAAGCCGGGGTCGCCGGCGAGGGGTTTGGGGTCGATGGCGAGCCAGGGGGCGCGGGTGGAGGCGAGGACGTTCTCGTAGTGGAGGTCCCAGTGCAGGAGGCGGTCGCCGGGTTCGCCCGCGACCTCGCGTACGGCTGCCGCGCAGTCGGCGATCAGGCGGCGGTCGGCGGGGTCGGGGATGCCGGCAAGGGTCTCGGGGGTGGTCTCGTCGAGCATGTCCCGCGTGAGGTCGCCGAGGCGGCGTAGTTCCGGGGGTGCGGGGGTCGCGGTGAGGTGGGCGAGCAGGCGGGCGATGACCTGGACGGCCTCGCGGGAGTCGGGGAGGTGGGCGAGCATGCGGGTGGGATCCAGGCGTTCCAGGAGCATGGTGCCGGTGGTCTCGTCGTGGTCGAGGAGGCGGACGGCTCCGTCGCCGTCCCAGGCGCGCAGGGCGATGGGTTCGCCCTCGGTCTCGTCGTCGGGGAGCTGGAGTTTGAGGACGGCGGGGGTGTCGTCGTCGCGACGGACGACGGGGAGGACGAGGGCCGCGACGCCGTGCATGGCGGGTCCGTCGAGCCGCAGGTCCCAGCGGTCGAGGAAGCCGGCGGCCAGGTCGGGGAGCGCGGCGACGAAGGCGCGTCCCTCAGGGCCGTTGTAGAGCTCTTGTGCGGCCGCGAACTCCTCCGGAATGTCGATCACGCCTCGGACCCTATCGGCGTGCGTGAATCGGCTCATGGGTATGCGCCGGGGTTTCCACAGGGTGTGGATGTACGTCCGTGGCGCCCCGGGCACCTATGTGTGGCTGGCGGTCCTGTTCGGGACGTCGGTGGCGTTGCACCACATGTCGCCGGAGTTCGAGGAGGAGTTCCTGCGGCAGCGGTCCACCAACATCCATGAGCTGTCCGACCATCCGGTGCGGGTGCTGGTGGCCAGCGCGATGTGGATCGAGGGCGGGTACTGGCTGCCGTACGCCGTGCTCTATTCCGTCTTCCACGCGCCGGTCGAGCGGTGGCTGGGGACCGTGCGGTGGCTGGTGGTGTGCGGGGCCGCGCATGTGCTGGCCACGCTGATCAGCGAGGGGGCGCTGCTGTGGGGGATCAGGCACGGGATGGCGCCGGAGTCGGCGGTCAACACCCTGGATGTGGGGGTGAGTTACGCGCTGGCGGGGGTGGTGGCGGTGCTCGCCTACCGGATTCCGGTGCGCTGGCGGTATGCGTACGTCTTCGGGGTGCTCCTGGTGTACGGGGTGCCGCTGGTGTTCGGGCGCACCTTCACCGATCTCGGGCATTTCGTCTCCGTGTTGATCGGGTTCGGGTGTTATCCGCTGGTCGTGGGGCGTGGAAAAGTGCGGAATCCGAAGGAGACAGCGGCCTGAGGGAACGGTTACCTTCCCGCCATGAGCAGCTCGGTGAGCGGTGGCGTCGGCGGTGTCGGCAGCGGTGTCGTCCGTGGTGTCGTCAACGGTGGCATCTCCTTCTGGTACGCGGACGACGGCATCCCGGCGATGCGGGAGCCGCTGGGCGGTGACGCGTCCGCGGACGTCGTGATCGTGGGCGGCGGGTACACCGGGCTGTGGACGGCGTACTACCTGAAGAAGGCGGCGCCCTTCCTGCGGATCGTCGTCCTGGAGCAGAAGTTCTGCGGCTACGGCGCCTCGGGGCGCAACGGCGGCTGGCTGTACAACGGCGTCGCGGGCCGCGACCGGTACGCGAAACTGCACGGCCACGAGGCCGCCGTACGGCTTCAGCGGGCGATGAACGCCACCGTCGACGAGGTCGTGCGGGTGGTGGAGGAGGAGGGCTTCGACGCCGATGTGCACAAGGGCGGCGTCCTCGAAGTCGCTTGTACGCCCGCGCAGTTGGCGCGGCTGAAGGACTTTCACGCGCAGGAGCTGTCGTACGGCGAGAAGGACCGTGAGCTGTACGGCGCCCGGGAGACCGCCGAGCGGATCCGGGTGGCGGACGCGGTGGGGTCGAGCTGGACGCCGCACGGGGCGCGGGTGCACCCGGTGAAGCTGGTCAAGGGGCTGGCGGCGGCCGTGGAGGCGCTGGGGGTGACCGTGTACGAGCGGACCCCGGTGACGGAGATCCGGGCCAAGCACGCGGTGACGCCGTACGGGACTGTGCGGGCGCCCTATGTGCTGCGCTGCACCGAGGGCTTCACCGCGGCGCTGAAGGGGCAGCGGCGGACCTGGCTGCCGATGAACTCCTCGATGATCGCGACCGAGCCGCTGACCGACGAGCAGTGGGCGTCGGTCGGCTGGGAGGGGCGTGAGGCGCTGGGCGACATGGCGCACGCCTACATGTACGCGCAGCGCACCGCCGACGGGCGGATCGCGCTGGGCGGGCGCGGGGTGCCGTACCGCTTCGGGTCGCGGACCGACAACGACGGGCGGACGCAGGACGCGACGGTCGAGGCGCTGCGGGAGATTCTCGTGCGGTTCTTCCCGTCGCTGGCGGGGGTGCGGGTCGAGCATGCCTGGTCGGGGGTGCTGGGCGTGCCGCGTGACTGGTGTGCGTCGGTCACGCTGGACCGGTCTACGGGCCTCGGCTGGGCGGGCGGCTACGTCGGCTCCGGCGTCGCCACCGCCAACCTCGCCGCGCGGACCCTCCGCGACCTCGTCCAGCAGGACTCCGGCCAGTCCGGCCGCACCGAACTGACCGAACTGCCCTGGGTGAACCACAGGGTGCGCAGGTGGGAGCCGGAGCCTCTGCGGTGGCTGGGTGTGCGGGGGTTGTATGTGACGTATCGGTCGGCGGACCGGCGGGAGATGGCTCGGCCCGGGGTGGAGTCGTCGTGGTTGGCGCGGGTCGCTGACCGCGTGGCGGGGCGGGGTTGAGCGCTTCACGGGGTGCCGGGTGCGCCGCGTAGGCGTCTGCGGGTGCGTGGTGGTTGATCGCGCAGTTCCCCGCGCCCCTGGAGGGGCGCCTTTGCTCGCCGCGGCTTTATGGCTCCAGGACCACCTTGCCGGTCGTGCCGCGGCTCTCCAGGGCCCGGTGTGCCGCCGCCGCCTCGGCGAGCGGGAAGCGCTGGACGGCGGGGGTGAGGCGGCCCGCGGCGGACTCGGTGAGGGCGCGGAGTTCCAGGGTGCGGACAGGGTTGGGGCCGCCGGCCTTCCGCAGCATCACGGGGCCGAGGACCTGCTCGGAGACGCCGTCGACGAGGTAGGGCTCGCCGTCGTGCAGGCCCTCGCCCGACCAGCCGAAGACGATGTGCCGGCCGTCCGGCCCGAGCAGGGCGACGGCCTCGCGGGCCACGGTGCCGCCGACGCCGTCGAAGACGACGGTGGCCGGGCGGCCGCCGAGGTAGGCACGGACCTTGTCGGGCCAGGACGGGTCCTTGTAGTCGACGGCGAGGTCGGCGCCGTTCCGCTCGACCAGGGCCGTCTTGGCGGGGCCGCCGGCGAGGCCGACGACGGTGGCGCCGGCGTTCTTGGCGTACTGCACGAGCAGGGTGCCGATGCCGCCCGCCGCGGCCGGGATCACGGCCACCGAGTCGGGGCCGAGGTCGGCGAACTGGAGGATCCCCATGGTCGTACGGCCCGTGCCGATCATGGCCACGGCCTGGGCGGCGTCCAGGTTCGCGGGGATCTCGTGGACGCGGTCGACGTCGGTGACGGCGAGTTCGGCGTAGCCGCCCGGGGCGAAGCCGAGGTGGGCGACCACGTGCTTGCCGAGCCACAGGTCGGCGACGCCCTCGCCGAGGGACTCGACCGTGCCCGCGACCTCGCGGCCGGGGATCGTGGGCAGGACCGGCGGTTCGGGCGCCGGGCCCCGCATGCCCTCGCGCAGGGCCGTGTCCAGGAGGTGGACACCGGCCGCGGCCACGGCGATACGGACCTGGCCCGGGCCCGGACGCGGGGCCTCGACCTCTTCCAGGGTGAGGTTCTCGGCCGGGCCGAAGGTGTGCAGGCGGATGGCGCGCATCGGGTCCCCCATGGGTCGGTGTCGCACGGCGGTGCCGTGGAATCGGCTGGGTCGTCGGCGGACGGCCGTGCCGTGGTGCCGGCGGGCGGCCGTTCTCCGTGGGGACCACTCTTCAACCTCAAGCATGCTTGAGGTCAAGGTGGCTCCGGCCGAGGACCAACGACACCGCGGTGAGCGCGCTGTTGAAGGAGACCTCGGAGAGCACACCGGGCGCGGCGACCTGGTCGCCGGCCAGGTAGACACCGTCGCCGCGGTCGATCGCGGGCCGGTCCCGCCAGCTGGTGCCCGGCAGGTCCACGGCGCCGGTCCGGCCGTTCGCCACGGACTCCCGCCGCCAGACGAGCCGCTCCCGCCAGCCCTCGTAGGCCAGGTCGAGGAGGTGCTCGGCGCGGGCGACGCCGTCGGCCTTCGACTCGTGCGGGGCGATCGGGATCTGGCCCTGGATCAGCTGTTCGCCGGCCGGGGCGAGGGTGCGGTCCTGGGCCGTGAAGCGTTCGATCCAGCCGGGGGAGTCGAGGTCGGAGACGGCGAAGGCGTCGCCGCGCCGGGTGCGGACGGCCAGGTCGATCAGTGTCGTACGGCCGCTCGTCCAGGTCAGCGAGTCATCGCCGAGGAGGCGGCGGGCCGCGTCGAGGGAGGTGGCGACGACGACGGGGGTGTCCGTGGGCAGCGTGTCGACGCGGGACAGCGTCTCCATGCGGACGCCGAGGTTCCAGGCGCGGGCCGCCATCCGGTCGATGAGGCTGCCCCAGCCGCCGCACGGATAGTGGGCCTCCGGCGGCAGCTTGGTCGCCCGCCGCAACCGTTCCTGCACGAACGCGGCGGACAGGGCGCCCGGGTCGTGGTGGAACAGGGCGACGGCCGAGTAGTTCGCGGCCGCCCGTGCGCCCTCCTCGCCCGCCTGTTCGGTCGCCCAGGACATGAAGTCCCGGTCCACGGGCGCCTGTCGGGCGCTGTGGCGCAGCAGCTTGAGCATCGCGAACGGCGGGGTGCGGCGGAGCGTGCCCTTGTGCCGGAGCCGCAGCCGGGCCGCCTCCAGCGGGGGGATGGGTGCGAGCGGGCCGATCAGATTCCGCCGGCGGAGCCAGGACCAGTGCGGGCCGCCGCTGTAGAGGGCGTGCGGTCCCTCGTTCGTCCGGTACGGCCCTTCGGCGGTCCGGGCCCGTCCGCCGAGGGTGTGGTGGGCCTCGTAGACGGTGACCTTGGCGCCCGCCTCGGCGGCGGTGATGGCCGCGGTCAGGCCGGCGAAGCCGCCGCCGATGACGGTGATGCGGTGCATGGGGGGTCTCCTTCGGGTCGGGTTGGGGCGAGTCGGGCGGGGTTGGGCAGGGTGTCGGTCTTGGTCTTGCGTCTTCTTGTTCTTGGGTGCCTGTCTGTTCGTTGTATCTACGACTGATCGAGCGGGCCGGAATGTGACATGGGGGGTGTTGTCGCAGGTCAGGGGGATTGTCAGTGGTGGGGTGCAGCATGGGGGCATGACGAGGCGAGCGGTGGGCGGGTCGGGTGGGGCCGGTAGGGCCGGTGGGGGCGGCCGGGCCGGAGTGAAGGCGGCGCGGCGGCCGGAGGTGCGGCTGCCGCCCCTGGAGCCGTACGCCGGAGGAGGGCTGGAGCCGGACGGGGACTACGACGGGCTGGACTTCCGGGAACTGGACCTCGCCGGGCAGGACGGCGGCGGCGCCCGCTTCATGGACTGCGCGCTGACGGGCTGCGCGCTGGACGAGACCCGGCTCTCCCGCGCCCGCTTCCTGGACTCCGTCCTCACCGGCCTACGAGGGGTCGGCACCAACCTCGCCGACGCCACCTTCCGTGACGTCGAGCTCCTCGACGCCCGCCTCGGCGGCACCCAGCTGCACGGAGCGGTCCTGGAGCGCGTCGTCGTCCGCGGCGGCAAGATCGACTACCTGAACCTGCGCACGGCCCGCCTCCGGGACGTCGTCTTCGAGAGCTGCGTCCTGGTCGAGCCGGACTTCGGCGGTGCCCGCCTGGAACGCGTGGAGTTCGTCGACTGCACCCTCAAGGCCGCGGACCTCACCGCCGCGACCCTCACCGACGTCGACCTGCGCGGCGTGACGTCCCTGGACATCGTCCGCGGGGTGGACCGGCTAAGAGGGGCGGTGATCAGCACGGGGCAACTGCTGGATCTGGCGCCGGTGTTGGCGGGGGAGCTGGGGATTCGGGTGGAGGGGTGACGGGGGAGACCCGGTAGGGTCCCGGATCAGCCCACGCGGGGGAAGCGGGCCTGGAGGGACCAGATTGCCGGGTTCTCGGCCAGGTCGTCGTGGAGGTCGGTGAGGTCGGCGATGAGGTCCTGGAGGAAGTCGCGGGCCTCGCGGCGGAGTTCGGTGTGGGAGAAGGTCAGGGCGGGCTCCTCCGCCGGCATCCAGTCGGCCTCGATGTCCACCCAGCCGAAGCGGCGCTCGAAGAGCATGCGGTCGGTGGACTCGGTGAAGTCGAGTTCGGCGCGCTGGGGGCGGGCGGCGCGGGAGCCGGCGGGGTCGCGGTCGATCTGCTCGACGATGTCGCACAGCGCCCACGCGAAGTCGAGCACCGGTACCCATCCCCAGGATGTGGACAGTTCCCGGTCCGCCTTGGTGTCGGCGAGGTAGACGTCACCGCAGAACAGGTCGTGCCGCAGCGCGTGGACGTCCGCGCGGCGGTAGTCCGTCTGCGGGGGGTCCGGGAAGCGGTTGGAGAGGGCGTATCCGATGTCGAGCACGTACGTGATGGTGTCACGGGCCCTCATAGGATCACTGGCGTGTCCTCCCGATCCCCGGTCCCGGCCCCACGGCTCGTCCCGGTCCGTTTGTCCGTGACCGTGGCCCTCGCCCTTCTGCTCACCGCCTGCGGTGGGACGGGGGTCCAGGGCACTCCCGGCGGTTCCGGGCTGAGGGACCCGTACTTTCCCAAGGCGGGCAACGGCGGGTACGACGTCAGCCACTACGACCTGACGCTCGCCTGCGCGCGGGAGGGCGACCGGCTCCGCCTCACCGGCACGGCGACGATCACCGCCCGTGCCACCCAGGACCTGTCCGCCTTCGACCTCGACCTCAAGGGCCTGACGGTCGGCAAGATCACCGTCGACGGCGCGGGCGCCCGCTGGAACCGCACCGGCCAGGAACTCACCGTCCGCCCGCACGACGACCTGGAGAAGGGCAGGACCTTCCGCGTCACCGTCCGCTACTCCGGCACCCCGGAGACGATCACCGACCCGGACGGCTCCCAGGAGGGCTGGCTGCCGACGTCGGACGGCGCGCTCGCCCTCGGGGAGCCGACGGGCTCGATGACCTGGTTCCCCGGCAACCACCACCCCTCCGACAAGGCGACGTACGACCTGTCCGTGACCGTGCCGCAGGGCCTGCGGGCCGTGTCCAACGGGGAGCCGACCGGGGAGACGACCACCGAGGGCCGCACCACCTCCACCTGGCACACCGCCGAACCCATGGCGAGCTACCTCGCCATCCTCGCGATCGGCGACTACACCGTCCGCCGCTCCACCACCCCGGACGGCCTGCCCGTGTACGTGGCGGTGGACCCCGCGGAGGACAAGGCGAGCCGGGAGGTGCTCGCCCGGATCCCCGAGGTCATGGAGTGGGCGGAGTCCGTCTTCGGGCCGTACCCCTTCTCCGCCACCGGCGCGATCGTCGACCACGCCCCCGACGTCGGCTACGCCCTGGAGACCCAGAACCGCCCCGTCTTCCCCGGCGCCCCCGACACCGCCCTCCTCGTCCACGAACTCGCCCACCAGTGGTACGGGAACTCCGTCACCCCGAAGACCTGGCGGGACATGTGGCTCAACGAGGGCTTCGCCACCTACGCGGAGTGGCTGTGGGCCGAGGACCACGGCGGCGACACCGCCCAGCAGACCTTCGACGCGCTGTACGACGACGGCGAGGACACCTACGACGACCTCTGGTCCTTCCCGCCCGCGCAGCCCACGAGCGCCGCGCACCTCTCCGACAGCCCCGTCTACCAGCGCGGCGCGATGGTCCTCCACAAGATCCGTCAGGCGGTGGGCGACGACACCTTCCGCGCGATCGTCCGCGGCTGGGCCACCACCCACCGCCACGGCAACGCGGACACCGCCGACTTCACGGCGTACGTCGAGAAGCAGGCCCCCGACGAGGACTTCGACGCGATCTGGGCGGACTGGCTGTACGGGGAGGGGAAGCCGGAGCGCGCGTGACGGGCGCTTGACGGGCACTGACGGGCGCCGGTCAGCCGGCGGCCAGGGGCTTGCGCAGCACCGTGCACGGGCGGCCGCGTTCGCGGTCCGGGCGGTGGGCGATCGGCTCGTAGCCGAGGGAGGTCCAGAAGGCGAGGGCACGGTCGTTGCCGTCGAGGACGGCGAGGCGGACGGCGGTGCGGCCCGCCGCGCGGAAGCGGTCCTCCAGCCGGGACGCCAGCCGCCGTCCGTGGCCCTGCCGCCGGACGCTCGTGTCCACCATCAGCAGGCCGATCCACGGGTCCGGGTCGGCCGGGTCGGGATGCCGGGCGAGCGTGATCGCGATTCCGGTCAGCCGCCCCTCGCTCCGCGCGAGCAGCACCTCCACGTCCGGGTTCGTCAACTCGTCCGCCAACGCGGTCGCCACCTGCTCCGGCCGGATGTCGTCCGGGTCCGGGAAGTCACCGCTGAGCGCCTGGAACTCACGGTCGGTGGCGTAGAGCGCGGTGAGTTCGGTCAGGAGCGGGGCCGGGATGTCACGGTCGGGGGTGAGGGGGAGGGGGGTGAGGATCACGCGGGCAAGGTACCCCGGGGAGAGCCCGGCGACGCCCGGGACCTGTGGCGCCGGGGTTCGGTGACGCCCGGGACCTGTGGCGCCGGGGTTCGGTGACGCCCGGGACCTGTGGCGCCGGGGTTCCGTGACGCCCGGAATCCGCGACGGCCGCAAAAAGGCCGGAGGCCCTGGGAAACGGCCGAACCCCCGGAAAACGCCGGAACCCCCGGCCGGAGCCAGGGGTCCCCGCAAGCGCGGTGTCCGTCAGACGTTGACGCCGAAGTCCTGGGCGATGCCCACCAGGCCCGAGGCGTAGCCCTGGCCGACGGCGCGGAACTTCCACTCGGCGCCGTTGCGGTACAGCTCGCCGAAGACCATGGCGGTCTCGGTGGCGGCGTCCTCGGAGAGGTCGTAGCGGGCGATCTCGGTGCCGCCGTCCTGGTTCACGATCCGGATGTAGGCGTTGCGGACCTGGCCGAAGTTCTGCGAGCGGTTCTCCGCGTCGTAGATCGAGACCGGGAAGACGATCTTGTCGACGTCGGCCGGGAGGCCGGCGAGGTTGACGTTGATCGCCTCGTCGTCGCCCGCGCCCTCGCCGGTGCGGTTGTCACCGGTGTGGACGATGGTCTGGTCCGGGGTCTGCTTGTTGTTGAAGAAGACGAAGTGGGCGTCCGAGTAGACCTTGCCCTGAGGGTTGACCGCGATCGCGGAGGCGTCGAGGTCGAAGTCCGTGCCGGTGGTGGTGCGGACGTCCCAGCCGAGGCCCACGGTGACGGCGGTCAGGCCCGGAGCCTCCTTGGTGAGCGAGACGTTGCCACCCTTGGACAGGCTTACAGCCATTGTTGGGAGTCCCTTCCCTCGTTTTTGTACGGCAGTACGGGCATGAAGCTACAGCTACCCCCATGAACGCCGAGAGGGGTACCGAAGGTTCCTGCTCGTTTTACTTTCTTTACCGAACCACGGCCAGGCGATATTCGCGTGACGTGGACCGGACAGAGAGGGGAACATGGACGGCATGTCCGGTCCTTCACGGGGGTCTGGGGGTTCGTCCCCCAGAAAACTCAGTATCCGCGGCTCCGTCTCGCTCCCCGAGGCCGAGCTCATGTGGCGTTTCTCGCGGTCGTCCGGTCCGGGCGGACAGCACGTCAACACCAGCGACTCCCAGGTCGAGCTGCGGTTCGACCTCGCCAAGACCGAGGCGCTGCCCGAGGTGTGGAAGCAGCGGGCCCTGAGCAAGCTCGCGGGCCGGCTGGTCGACGGTGTCGTCACCGTCCGCGCCTCCGAGCACCGCTCCCAGTGGCGCAACCGCGAGACCGCCGCGGTACGCCTGGCCTCCCTCCTCGCCGAGGCCACGGCACCCCCGCCCAAGCCCCGCAAGGCCACCCGCATCCCGCGCGGCATCAACGAACGCCGCCTCCGGGAGAAGAAGCAGCGCTCGGACACCAAGCGCGGCCGCTCCGGACAGGGCTGGGGCTAGCCCCCCACCCACCACCCCTCGCCCCCTGGCTCCCCGCCCCTGTGTCACATCCACCGCCCGTCACCCGTCAACCCACTGACAGCACGCCGGACGGACCGTGACGAGGGGCAGTGACCATGGGCTACGACGACTACCTTGCCGAGCGTTTCGAGACGCACCGCGGTCATCTGCGGGCGGTCGCGCACCGCATGCTCGGCTCGGTCACCGAGGCCGACGACGCGGTCCAGGAGACCTGGCTGCGGCTGATCCGTGCCGACACGCGGCGGATAGACAACCTCGGGGCCTGGCTGACGACCGTGGTGGGCCGGGTCTGCCTCGACATGCTCCGCTCGCGCCGCTCCCGCGCGGAGGAGCCGCTGGAGACCGTCCCGCAGCGCCCCGCCGTCCCGACAACGGGCACCGGCCCCAGTCCCGCCCCCGACCCCGAGCGGGACGCCCTCCTCGCGGACTCGGTCGGCGTCGCCCTGCTCGTCGTCCTGGACACGCTCACGCCCGCCGAACGGCTGACGTTCGTGCTGCACGACCTGTTCGCGGTGCCCTACGACGAGATCGCGGCCATCGTGGGGAAGTCCCCGGCGGCGGCGCGCCAGCTGGCCAGCCGGGCCCGGCGGCGGGTGCGGGGCGCCGAGGTGCCCGATGCGGACCTGGTCCGGCAGCGGGAGGTCGTCGACGCCTTTCTCGCCGCCGCGCGGGCGGCGGACTTCGACGCGCTGGTCGCGGTCCTCGATCCGGACGTCGTGGCGCGTACCGAGGTCGGGGTGACGACGGGCGCGGCGGCGGTGGCCCGGGGTGCGAGCCGGTTCTCCCGGCGGGCGGGTGTCCCCGTACCCGCGCTGGTGGACGGCCGCACGGCCATGGCGGTGTTCGTCGAGGGCCGGTTGGACCGCACCCTCGCCTTCACCTTCGTACGCGACCGGATCGCCGTGATCGACATCACCACGGACCCGGCCCGGCTCGCCCTGCTGGACGTGGAACTGCTCCGAGGGCCGCGAGAGCCCTGAGGGCGAGAAGGCCGGGAGCCAGGGCGCGAGGGCGCGAGGACGCCGAGCCGCCCGAAGAGCCGCCCGAACAGGACCGCGCCCAGCGGCCGGAAGAAGCCGGAAGAAGAACGCCGGCGCGAAGGAGGCGTACCTCCGCACCAGCGCCCGCGAGAGCCCTGAGGGCCCCGAGAGCCCCGAGAGCCCCGAGAGCCCCGAGAGGGCGTCTAGGACAGGTCGGCGGACAGGTCCAGCACGCCCACCGTCTCGTCCTCGACCGTCTCGCCGGTGGGGCGGAAGCCGAGCCGCAGGTAGAAGTCCTCCGGGCCGTGGCGGCCGGGGTGCCAGGTGACGTGGAACTCCTTGCCGCCCCGGCGGCGGATCTCGGCGGCGACGGACTCCACGGCGAAGCGTCCGTAGCCGTGGCCCTGCGCGTCCGCCGCGATGTTCAGGCGCCACAGGCCGGACCGGAAGAGGGTGCCGTCGTCACGCCAGTCGATGTCGAAGAAGGCCATCAGGAACCCGACCGGCCGCTCCCCGTCGACGATCAGGCGGGGCCAGGCGGTGTCGGGATGGACGTAGGCCTCGGCGAGGGACTTCACCACGGAGGTGACCGCGAATTCCTGCTCGGGGCGGACCCGGATGGCGATCGCGGCCTCGAGGTTCCCGGTGGTGATCTCTTCGAGGCGGAGTCCGGAGGGCGTCGTCATGCGCGCACCCTAAGCGGGCGGATCACGGCCGGGCGAGCGAATTCCGGGGGCCCGGCCGGGTAGAGCCCGGTGGGGGTCATCCCAACTGCCGGTACCGGCCCCGGAAATACGCCAGCGGTCCGCCGTCCGCGCTGGGGACGGACGCCGTCAGGACGCGGCCGATCACGAGGGTGTGGTCGCCGGCCGGCACGCGCTGCTCCGTGCGGCACTCCAGGGTGGCCAGGGCGCCGCCCACCAGAAGGGCGCCGGTCGCCTCGCCACGGACGTACGGGATGTCCTCGAAGAGGAGGCGGTCGCTGATGCGGCCCTTCATGGCGAAGCGGCCGGCGATGTGCCGCTGGCTCTCGGAGAGGACCGACACCGCCCACAGGGGCTGCTCGTCCAGCAGGTCGTCCATGCGGGAGCCGTTGCGCAGGCTGACCAGCACCAGGGGCGGGTCGAGGGAGACCGACATGAACGCCGTCGCCGTCATGCCGACGTCCTCGCCCTTCGGCCCGTCGGGGTCGAGCGGGGCCTCGAACGCGGTCACCAGGACCACGCCGGCGGCCAGCCGGGACAGGGCGGCGCGGAACTCGTCGTTGCTCACCCCCACAGGATGCCCGGAGGCGGGCGCGGGGATCATCGGGGACGTGGCGGGGGAAGTGTGGGGCACGCCGGAAACGCTAATCTCCGCCCTGCACGCACCACATCGGGCCTCCGCCCGAGACCGGACCTAGGTCTCCCGACCGAGCTCACGGGGTGTCCTCGGACAGGTCACCACAAAGGCACAAAATTTATGTTCAGTAAACGCACTGTGAAACCGCAGAAACCCCACTCAATTGTTCATCTTTCGCTGTGACTTGAGTCACAAGGGGCACTAATTGTTGACCCTGTGTACCGAGTGGGCAGCGCGCTGTGATTCAGTGGCGGGGAAGCTCCACTTACGAAGCGCACTGACGATATGCACTGACGAACGCCGATGAGAACCCTTGATTCGCTGCGAGGTCTCGGGGGGAGGGCGAGCATGGAGACCGAGTCGGAACCCTACGTCCGTCTTGCGTCCCTGCGACAACTGCACCAGGTCATGGCCGACATGAACACGGCCCGCAGCCTGGCGGACACCCTGCAGACGGTCGCCGACGGCGTGGTCCACGCCCTCGGGTACGAACTGGCCTGTGTCAACCTCGTACGCCCCGACGGCGATCTCGTGGTCGCCGCGTTCTCCGGCAATCAGGCCGCAGAGTCGCTGATCACCGGCCGCGTCGGCTCCCGCGAGTCCTGGGAGCGCCGCCTCTCGATGGGTGAGAACTGGGGCGACCTGGTCTTCATACCGCACACCGAGGGCTGGGTCCTCGACGACGACGACGTCCCGCAGTGGTACACGGACGGGCCCGCGCCCCGCTTCGAGGACGAGTGGCACCCCTCCGACCGGCTCTTCGCGCCCATGTACACCCCGGCGGCGCCGGGCGGCGGCTCGTGCGGCGAGCTGATCGGCGTGCTCTCCGTGGACCGCCCGCGCAACGGCCGCCGACCGGGCGCGTGGGGGCGCGAGGCGCTCCAGATGTACGCCTTCCAGGCCGCCATCGCGATCAGCAACGCGCGTCTGCGTGCCAACATGCAGCGCGCGCTGGTCAGGCTCGAAAGGGAGCAGCAGGCGCTGCGGGCCAGCGAGGAGAGCTTCCGGCAGGCCTTCGAGTACGCCCCTTCCGGCATGGCCATCGCCGAGATGGGCGGCGACCAGCACGGCAGGATCCTGCGCACCAACGACGCGCTGTGCCGCCTGCTCGGCCGCCCCGCGTCCGCGATGCGCCGCTACGCCTTCTCCGACCTGGTCCACCCCGAGGACATAGGGACGCTGCTGCGGACCTCCGCCGAGGGCGGACGCGCGGAACTGCGTCTGGGCCGCCGCGACGGCACCTACGTCTGGGTCAGCCTGCGCAACTCCGTCGTCGCCGACGCCGCCGACGGGCCGCGTTTCCTGCTCACGCACGTCGAGGACATAGAGGAGCGCAAGCGCCGCGAGCTCCAGCTCGCCCACCGCGCCTCCCACGACTCGCTCACCGGCCTGCCGAACTCCGCCGAGCTGCGCGCCCGCCTCTCCTCCCGGCTCTGCCAGCGGCCCACCCACCCGGCCGCCCTGGAGTCCATCGACGCGGCCTACGGCCATCCCGCCTTCGACGCCAACGGCCACGGCTTCGACTTCCCGCGGGGCACGGAGACCTTCGACGGCTTCGACCACCATGTGCACACCGTCGCCCCCGAGGGGGAGCGCGACGACGGCACCAAGGGGCTCGCGGTGCTCTTCTGCGACCTCGACGGCTTCAAGTCGATCAACGACCGGTTCGGGCACAACGCGGGTGACGCGGTGCTCATCGAGGTCGCCCGGCGACTGTCGCAGTGCGTGCGCGACGGCGACACCGTCGCCCGGCTCGGCGGCGACGAGTTCGTGATCCTCGCGGACGGGCTCGGCAAGGCCGACGCCGCCGACCTCGCGGTCCGGCTGCGCAACGAGATCATCCAGCCCATCCGGGCCGAGGGACGGGCCGTACGGGTGGGCGCCAGCTTCGGTATCGGCTGGGCGCACTGCGGCATGACGGCGGACGAAGTGTTGAAGTCGGCCGACGAGCGGATGTACGTCGAGAAACGATCTCGTCCCAAACAACACAGACGCGCGGGATGACTCCCAGGTCAGCGAGCTGATGCGATCCGAGTCACCCGTTTGGGCCCTCAGGAGCGGGTAGGCTCGCCATTCTGACCCTACGTATCGCATCCGATCCGCACCTGCTCGAGGAGTACAAGGGATGACGTCCGGCAACAACGGGGCGAGCACGCCCGAGGACGACGACCCGTTCGGCTACCTCTACGCCGACGGCCAGGCCAACGGGGCCCAGCCGCCGTCCGGTGGTGGCTACGGCTACCCGAACTCCGTCAACCGGGTGCGCTCGGTCGGACAGCGCCAGTACGGACAGCAGCAGCCCGCGGCGACCGCGCCCTACGGCCAGGTCCCGCAGCAGCAGCCCGCCGGCCAGTACGCCCAGCCCAGCGCGCACTACGCGGCCCCCGAGACCTTCCCCGGCGGCGCCGCCCCCACCACCCAGAGCCCCCAGCCGTCCTACAGCGGTGGTGGCGGCCGGGGCGGCCCCAACACCAAGGGCCTGCTGATCGGCGCGATCGCGGTCGTCGCCGCGGTCGTCATCGGCATCGGCATCGCGATGGCGGGCGGCGACGACAACAAGGACGCGAGCGGCGGCGACGCGTCGAGTACGCCTTCGACGTCCCAGAGCTCCGACCCGACCCCGTCGAACTCGTCGTCCGGCGAGGCGGCGGAACTGCCGAAGGCCGACGCGAAGACGATGCGCCTGGAGGGCGGCACGAGCGTCGCCTCCTCGGTGAAGGGCGCGCAGGCCGACGGTGGCGTGTATGTGCAGGGGTTCAACCAGGTGGGGGCTTCGGTGACCTGGTCGGTCAAGGTTCCCAAGGCCGGCAAGTACACCCTGTACACGGGGTACAGCGTCCCGGGCAAGGACGCCACCGCCACGCTCACGATCAACGGCACGGCCTCCTCCACGCCGGTCGGCATGGACAACTACGCGAAGGCCCCCGAGGGCGACTACGAGAAGGGCTGGACCAAGACGTACAACTGGGTCCAGCTCAACGAGGGCGCCAACACCGTCAAGCTCTCCTGCGAGCAGGGCAACCAGTGCGACGCCCTCCTCGACCAGGCGTGGCTGGTGAACGGCTGGGTCAAGTCTTAGGCCGCGCTGACCTCCCCCGTCACCGACACCCGCCCCACCAGCTCCTCATAGACCCCCCGGTCGAACTCCCCCGCCACCGGTGACACGACCGTCGCCGCGGACAGCGCGACCGCGCGGGAGAGACGCGTGGGCCAGGGGAGGCGTTCCACCAATCCCGACAGCAGGCCCGCGACGGTGGAGTCGCCGGCGCCGGTGGGGTTGCCGTGGAGAGGCGTGGGCGGGGTGGCTCGCCAGCGGCCCTCGGAGGTGACGGCGAGGAGGCCGTCGGGGCCGAGGGAGGCGACGACGGCGTGGGCGCCGCGGCGTCGGGCGTCCTGGGTGGCGCGCAACGGCTCGTGGGAGCCCGTCAGCTCGGCCAGCTCGTCCGCGTTGGGTTTCACGACGTCCGGGCGGGCGGCCACACCCCGGCGCAGGGGCTCCCCGCTGGTGTCCAGCAGTACGGGCACCCCGGCGGCCCTGGCCGTACGGATCAGCCCGGCGTACGCCCCCACCGGCACGCCCGGCGGCAGGCTTCCGCACAGGGCCACCGCGGACATGGACGGGACCAGGTCCTCGTAGGCCTCCTGGAAGGCCGTCCACTCGGCGGGGGTGATCGTCGGGCCGGGTTCGTTGAGCTGGGTCGTGTCGCCGGTCCGGTCGTCCACGACGGCGATCGTGCGGCGGGTGGCGCCGGTCACCGGGACCAGGGCGTCCACCACACCCCGCACGCCCGTGAGGTGCTCCTGCACCACGCGCCCGGTGGCGCCGCCCGTGAAACCGGTGACCGTCACCTCGTGGTCGAGGGCCGCGAGGACCCGGGCCACGTTCAGACCCTTGCCGCCGGGCCGCTCGATCACCCCGGTCACGCGGTGCGAGGCGTGCGGCCTGAGCGCCGGGACGCGGTAGGTGATGTCGAGAGCGGTGTTCAGCGTGACCGTGAGGATCACCTGGGCCGACCTCCCCCGCAGAAACGACGTACATGTGCCTGCCGTCCGGCTGCCGGGCCGTCCGGAGGGACGATCATGCCAAACGGGCGGCGGTCGGCCCAGTCTCCCAGCACAACCGCCGCCCTCAACAGCGGGACACATCACCCCAGTTGGGGATCGACCACCCATTCACCCCGGCGCATCACGCCCTTGAGCGCGAAGTCGGCGTCCAGGACGACGAGGTCGGCGTACTTGCCCGGCTCCAGGGAGCCCACGGTGTCGTAGAGGCCCAGCAGCTTGGCCGGGTTGGCGGACAGGGCCGTCACCACGTCCGCGACCGGCAGCCGGTCCACCGTCACGGCCCGCCGGAACGCGCGGTCCAGGGTCAGCGTGGAGCCCGCGATCGAGCCGCCCTCCACCAGCCGGGCCACCCCCTCGCTGACCTCGACCTCCAGCGGGCCGAGCATGTACGTGCCGTCGCCGAACCCGGCCGCGTCCATCGCGTCCGTGATGAACGCCACCCGTGCCGCGCCCGCGTGGTGGAACGCCAGCTGGAGCGCGGCCGGGTGCAGATGCGTGCCGTCGTTGATCAGCTCGACCGTGATCCGCTCGTCCTCCAGGAGGGCGGCGATCGGGCCGGGGGCGCGGTGGCCGAGGGGCGGCATCGCGTTGAAGAGGTGCGTGGCGACCGTGGCGCCCGCGTCGATCGCCTCCACCGTCTGCTCGTACGTGGCGTCGGTGTGCCCGATCGCCGCGATGACGCCGTGCTCGGCGAGGAGGCGTACGGAGTCGATGCCGCCCGGCAGTTCGGTGGCCAGCGTCACCATCTTCGCCTGGCCGCGCGCCGCGTCGATGAGCTTGCGTACGGCCGCGGGGTCCGGGTCGCGCAGCAGCTCCTCCGAGTGCGCGCCCTTGCGGCACGGGGAGATGAACGGGCCCTCGAAGTGGATCCCCGCGATGTCGCCCTGCTCGGCCAGCTCGGACAGGAGGCCGGCGCGCTGGGCGAGGAAGTCCATGTCGCCGGTGACGGTGGAGGCGACGAGGGTGGTGGTGCCGTGGAGGCGGTGGGTGTGGATGCCGGTGACCACGTCGTCTGCGGTGCCCGAGGTGAAGGAGGCTCCGCCTCCGCCGTGGTTGTGGATGTCGATGAAGCCGGGGACCACGTAGTGGCCGGTGAGGTCGGTCACGTGGGCGTTAGGTGAGACCTCGGCGGTGATGCGGGGGCCGTCGATGGACAGCCGGCCGTTCTCGACGGTTCCGGTGGGGAGGACCACGTTGGCACCGGTGAGCACGAGGGGGGTTCCGGGCGTTGCGGGGTGCGGGTGCGTTGTGGCTGGTCGCGCAGTTCCCCGCGCCCCTGAGGGGGTTGCCATCAGGCTGAATCCTCCGTGCGGTTGGTGTGGTCGAGGAGGTCCCAGGCCAGGAGGCCGGCGCCCAGGCAGCCGGCCGTGTCCCCCAGGGCCGCTGGGACCACGGACGGCAGCTTCTGGAAGGTGACCCGCTCGCGGACGGCGTCCCGCAGTGGTGTGAACAAGGTTTCCCCCGCCTCGGCGAGGCCGCCACCGATGATCAGCGTCCGCGGGTCCAGCAGGGTGAGGGCGGTGAGGAGGCCGTCGGCGAGGGCGTCGATGGCGTCCTGCCAGATTCGTACGGCGTTCGGGTCACCGGACACGACGGCCTTGGCGCAGTCCGCCGCGTCCGCCTCGGGGGTGCCGGAGGCGGCCGCCCATGCCTCGCTGACGGCGGCCGCCGACGCGTACCGCTCCAGGCAGCCGCGCTGCCCGCAGGGACAGGCGGCGCCCTGCGGCCGTACGACGATGTGGCCGATCTCGCCCGCGAAGCCGTGCGCGCCCGCCTCCACGCGCCCGCCGATGCCGATGGCGCCCGCGATGCCGGTGCCGAGGGGGACGAAGAAGAAGCGGTCGGCGCCCCGGCCGGCGCCGATGCGGCCCTCGGCGAGGCCGCCGGTGCGTACGTCGTGCCCGAGGGCGACCGGGGCGCCCAGTTTCTCGGCGAGCAGGTCGCGCAGGGGGACGTCGCGCCAGCCGAGGTTGGCCGAGTAGGCGGCGATGCCCCGCTCCTCGTCCACGATGCCGGGGACGGCGACGCCGGCGGCGGAGGCGGGTTCGCCGAACCGCTCGATGCCGTGGGAGCGCAGGTCGGCGGCGAAGTCGAGGATGCCCTCGACCACGGCGTCCGGCCCGCGTTCGCGCCCGGTGGCGCGGCGGGCCCGGTGCAGCAGGCGGCCCTCGGCCCCGATCAGGGCGGCCTTCATCCCGGTGCCGCCCACGTCGAGGGCGATGACATGTCTCACGGGGGACAGTGTGACCCCAGGACCCGCAAGAGGTCTAGTCCACTCACGTGGTGTAGACCTTAGGGCGGCAATATGTATGACCTTTCGAGAGTTTTTCGATCAGTGATCTTGAGGCGGTTGGCAGTGCGGCGGCGTAGGACAGCAACGATCGCGGTGGCGTCCGTACTGGGCATGACGGCGGCCCTGGGCGGCTGCGGCCTGACCGGGGACTCCGACGAGGTGACCCTGAAGCTGGTGGCCGCCGACTACGGCGACAACCCGGCGAACAGCTCCCGGAAGTACTGGGACAAGCTCGTCAAGGAGTACGAGGCGGCCCACGAGGGGGTGAAGGTCGACGTCAGCGTCTACTCCTGGAACGACGTCGACCGCAAGGTCAAGGACATGGTCGCGGCCGGTGACCCGCCCGACATGGCGCAGATCGGCGCCTACGCCGACTACGCGGCCAAGGGGCTGCTCTACTCGGCGGACGACGTGCTCTCCATACCCGTGCAGGGCGACCTCGTCTACCAGCTCGCCGCGGCGGGCCAGGTGCAGGGCGTGCAGTACGGCATCCCCTTCGCCGCCTCCACCCGCGTGCTCTTCTACAACAAGACCCTCTTCGCCAAGGCCGGCATCGACGCGCCCAAGACCTGGAACGACCTCGCCGCCGACGCCCAGGCGCTGAAGGCGGAGGGCGTGAAGTACCCCTACGCGCTGCCCCTCGGGCCCGAGGAGGCGCAGGCCGAGACGATGCAGTGGCTGCTCAGCGGCGGGGGCGGCTACACCGGCACCACCGGCGCCTACGCCATCGACTCCGCCGAGAACATCGGCACCTTCACCTGGCTCAAGGACGACCTCGTCGGCAAGGGGCTGACCGGACCGGTCGCGCCCGGCAGGCTCAACCGGGCCGCCGCCTTCTCCGCGTTCGCGAACGGGGAGGTCGGCATGCTCAACGGGCACCCCTCGCTGATGAAGATGGCCGAGTCGAAGGGCGTGAAGTTCGGCACGGTGGCGATGCCCGGTGCCGAGGGGCCGAGCAGGACCTCCATGGGGGTCGCCGACTGGATGATGGCCTTCAAGAAGAACGGCCACGCCAAGGAGATCGGCGACTTCCTCGACTTCGTCTACAGCGAGAAGAACGTCCTCGGGTTCTCCCGCGAGTACGACCTCCTGCCCGTGACCACCTCCGCGTCCGAGACCATGAGTACGGCCAAGGAGGACTCCGACCTCAAGCCGTTCCTGGACGAGCTGCCCGTCTCCGAGCTCTACCCCGTCGGGCAGACGTCCTGGGCCCAGGTCAGCGCCGAGGTCAAGCGGCGGATCGGACAGGCCGTGTCGTCCAGCGGCAGCCCGAGGGGCATCCTGAACCAGATCCAGGCCACGGCCTCCTCGGCGCAGAGCGCGGAGTAGGGAGTAGGCGCTGTCAGTGGCGGCGGTTACCGTTCCCGGCATGGACCAGGAAGGCGAGCGGCGGCTCGGGCGCCGGGAGCGGGACATTCTCGCGCTGGAACGGCGCGGGTTCGGCGGGCCCGGGGCCAAGGAGCGGGCGATACGGGAGGAACTGGGGCTGGCGCCGGTGCGATATTTCCAGTTGCTGAACGCTTTGCTGGACGACGAGCTGGCGCTGGCCCATGATCCGGTGACGGTGAACCGGCTGCGGCGGGTGCGGGACGCTCGCCGCGAGGAGCGGTGACCGTCTGTCCCGGTGACCGTCCGTCTCGGTGACCGTCCCTGGGGGCTGCCGCCCCAGACCCCCGCTGTCGGCCCTGAAGGGGCCTCGTCCTCAAACGCCGGACGGGCTGAAAGATAGGCTCGACGCATGGGCAGCCACACGGACTCCACGGACCCGTACGACACCGACGACTCCCTGCCGGCCCCGGTGACTCCCGCGGGCCGGGACGGCCTGGCGGCGATTCTCAGGCGGCCGGAGCGCGCCGTGATCGCGCTCGACTTCGATGGGACGCTGGCACCGATCGTCGCCGACCCCGAGCAGGCCCGGGCGCACCCGGAGGCCGTGCCGGCGCTGGCGGTGCTCGCGCCGAAGGTGGCCGCGGTCGCCGTGGTCACCGGGCGCCCGGCGGGCGTGGCGGTCCGGCACGGCGGGTTCGCCGGGGTCGCCGGACTGGAGCACCTCGTGGTCCTGGGTCACTACGGCGCCGAACGCTGGGACGCCGTCACCGGCACGGTCAACGCCCCCGCCCCGCACCCCGGAGTCGCCGCCGCCCGGGCCGAGCTGCCCGGGTTCCTCGACCGGATCGGCGCCTGGCAGGGCACCTGGATCGAGGAGAAGGGCCGTGCGGTCGCCGTCCACACCCGCCGCGCCTCCGATCCCCAGGCCGCCTTCGAGGCCCTGCGCGCCCCGCTCACCGACCTGGCCACGCGTCACGGACTGATCGTCGAGCCCGGCCGGATGGTCCTCGAACTCCGTCCGCCGGGCATGGACAAGGGCGTCGCGCTGTCCGAGTACGCCCGCGAGATCTCCGCCGAGTCCGTCCTCTACGCCGGTGACGACCTCGGTGACCTGCCCGCCTTCGGTGCCGTCGACAAGCTCCGCTCCGACGGCACCCCCGGCCTGCTGGTGTGCAGCGGCAGCGACGAGGTGACCGAGCTGAGGGAACGGGCGGACCTGGTGGTCGACGGTCCGGAAGGGGTCGTACGCCTGCTGAGGGCGCTGGCGGACCGGATCGGCTGAGCGCCGGAAAGCCAGAAAAGGCCCGCCCGGGTCAGGACCGCAGCGCGTTCAGCTGGTCCAGGAACCACTGCGCCGGTGGCAGGGCCGTCGCCGCCGCGGCGAGCCGCTTGGTGCGTTCCGCCCGTTCCTCCGGTGTCATCGACAGCGCCTCGTGCAGGGCCGAGGCGGTCCCCACGACGTCGTAGGGGTTCACCACGATCGCTTCCTCGCCCAGTTCCTCGAAGGCGCCGGCCTCCCGGGACAGCACCAGCACGCATCCCTCGTCGGAGACGACGGGCACCTCCTTGGCGACCAGGTTCATGCCGTCCCGGATCGGGTTGACCAGGGCCACGTCGGCCAGCCGGTACGCGGCCAGGGAGCGCGCGAAGTCGTCCTTGAGGTGGAGCAGGACGGGCGTCCAACCGGGCGTTCCGTAGACGGAGTTGATCTCCTCGGCCACCCGCCGCACCTCGGCCATGTAGTCCCGGTACACCGCGAGGTCCTGCCGTGAGGGGTAGGCGAAGGCGACGTGGACCACCCGCTCGCGCCACTCGGGACGGTCGTCGAGCAGCTGCCGGTAGGCCAGCAGCCCGCGCACGATGTTCTTCGACAGCTCGGTCCGGTCGACCCGCACGATCGTCCTGCGGCCCTCGCCGATCTCGGCCCGCAGCGCGGTGATCCGCTCCTCGACGTCGGCCTCGTGGGACCGCTCGCGCAGGAAGTCCGCGTCGGCGCCCAGCCCGTGCACGCCGATCCGGGTGTCCCCGACGCCCCCGACGACCTGCCCCGCGCACGCCGTGAAGGCGTCGGCCCAGCGGTGGGTCAGGAAACCGAGCCGGTCGGCGCCGAGCATGCCCCTGAGAACCTGCTCGGCGATGTCGTCCGGCAGCATCCGGAAGTACTCGGGCGGCGCCCACGGCGTGTGCGAGAAGTGGCCGATCCTGAGGTCGGGGCGGAGCTCGCGGAGCATGCCCGGCACCAGCGTCAGGTGGTAGTCCTGCACGACCACGGCCGCCCCCGGCGCCGCCGACTCCGCGAGTGCCTCGGCGAAGGCGCGGTTGTAGCTCTCGTACGACGTCCACTGCCGCCGGAACTCCGCGTCGAAGACCGGCTCCAGCGGGGTCTGGTACAGCATGTGGTGGACGAACCACAGCACGGAGTTCGCGATGCCGTTGTACGCGTCGGCGTGCACGTCGGCGGGGATGTCGAGCATCCGGACACCGGGCTCGCCCTCCCCGCGCCGCACCGCCTCCCGGTCGCCGTCGGACAGGGCGGAGCACACCCACAGGGAGTCCGCGTCCGACCCGATGGCGGACAGACCGGAGACCAGCCCGCCGCCACCCCGCTTGGTGTGCAGCGAGCCGTCCTCGCGGACCTCGTACGAGACGGGGCCGCGGTTGGACGCGACCAGCACGTGGGCACTGTGCGTTGAAGCCATGCCACGAAATCTAGCCCCAGTCCGAACCGCTCAAACGTTCCCGTGGGACCGAGCCCCGCGTTCTACGCGGCCTTTCTCTCCATGTACTCCGCGATCTCCACCATCGGCGGCCGTTCCTCGGTGTCCACGGAGTACGTGCGGGGCTCGAAGCCGTCCTCGCCGCGTTCGAACTGGGTGAGGGACGGGCGGATCATGTGGCCGCGGGCCAGCCGGAGCTGGGCCGTGCGGTAGATCGCGGCGGACATCCGGCCCAGGGCCTGGCCGTCCTGGTGGCGGTGCTTGCGGACGCCGACGTCGACCTGGGCGAGGGCGTCCAGGCCCACCAGGTGCAGCGCGTCCACCAGCATGCCGAGCTCGACGCCGTAGCCGACCGGGAACGGCAGCTGTTCCAGCAGGGAGCGGCGGGCCGCGTACTCGCCGCCGAGCGGCTGCACGAAACCGGCCAGCTGCGGCCAGTGCATGTTCAGCAGCGGGCGGGCCATCAGCTCGGTGACCCGGCCGCCCTGGCCGGCCGCCCCGCCGAGGGGACGGTCGTACATGCCCTTGACCAGGTCGACCCCGGGGTCGGTGAGCAGCGGGCCGACGATGCCGGAGACGAAGTCGGAGGAGAACTCCTTCAGGTCGGCGTCGATGAAGCAGACGATGTCGCCGCCGGTGACCAGCAGCGAGCGCCACAGCACCTCGCCCTTGCCGGGGGCGGCCGGAAGACGGGGGAGGATGTCGTCGCGGTGGACGACCCGCGCCCCGGCCGCGGCGGCCACCTCGGAGGTACGGTCGGTGGATCCCGAGTCGACGACCACGATCTCGTCGACGAGCGGAACCTGCTGCATGAGGTCGTGACGGATGACGGCGGCGATGTCACCGACCGTCTCCTCCTCGTTGAGCGCGGGCAGCACGACGCTGACCGACTGGTTCGTGCGCTGTTTGGCGGCCAGGATCCGGTGAAGAGGGCGATCGGTCTTGGACCAGGAGCGGGTGCTCAGCCAGCTTTCGACTTCTTTCAGCACGTAGGCGGCTCCTTACGATGTGATCCATCTCGCGGTTCGGACGTCTATCTCAACTGTCCTGGCCTTCGGTTACAGTCTTGAACAACGCGGATGACCATCGCATGTCCTGGGTGGCCCGACGCACACAACTTCATACCGCTCATCCAGAGGGGCAGAGGGATACGGCCCGATGAAGCCCCGGCAACCCTCCAGCCGGTCTCGTAACCGATCACCGTTGATCGTCACCGCGAGGCTCCCGGCTCGGGAAGGTGCCAAATCCGTCTCACGGCGAGATGCGTCGTGAGGAAGATGAGGAGAAAGGGCCTCGCCTCACATGGCTGCGCAGACTGTTGCAACCGAATCCACGAAGACCGTCGACCTCGGCCCCGCCGCCGCGCTGAGCTGCCGCGAATGCGGTCACCGCGTCCCTCTCGGTCCGGTCTTCGCGTGCGAGGAGTGTTTCGGCCCGCTGGAGATCGCCTACGACTTCTCGGCCTACGACACCGAGGAACTCCGCAAGCGGATCGAAGCGGGCCCCGCGAACATCTGGCGTTACGCGCCCCTGCTGCCCGTCCCCGCGGACGTGGCGACCAAGCCGAACATCAACCCCGGCTGGACCAAGCTCGTCCAGGCCGACAACCTCGCTCGCGAGCTGGGTGTCGACGCCGGCAAGCTGTTCGTCAAGGACGACTCCGGCAACCCGACGCACTCCTTCAAGGACCGGGTCGTCGCCCAGGCCATCGAGGCCGCCCGCGCGTTCGACTTCACCACCCTGTCCTGCTCCTCCACCGGCAACCTCGCCGGTGCGGTGGGTGCCGCGGCGGCCCGCGCCGGCTTCCGCTCCTGCGTGTTCATCCCGCACGACCTGGAGCAGGGCAAGGTCGTCATGGCCGCCGTCTACGGCGGTGAGCTCGTCGGCAT
Source organism: Streptomyces lincolnensis (assembly GCF_021173675.1). GTDB lineage: Bacteria > Actinomycetota > Actinomycetes > Streptomycetales > Streptomycetaceae > Streptomyces > Streptomyces lincolnensis_B. The sequence goes on from NZ_JAIHON010000008.1 coordinate 87,829, forward strand.
CGAGGGCAACTACGACGACGTGAACCGCTTCTGCTCCGAGCTCATCGGCGACCCGGCCGGCGAGGGCTGGGGCTTCGTCAACGTCAACCTGCGGCCCTACTACGCGGAGGGGTCCAAGACCCTGGCGTACGAGATCTGCGAGCAGCTCGGCTGGCGGCTGCCGGACCAGCTGGTCGTGCCGATCGCCTCCGGCTCGCAGCTCACGAAGATCGACAAGGGGCTCCAGGAGCTGATCAAGCTCGGTCTCGTCGAGGACCGGCCGTACAAGATCTTCGGTGCGCAGGCGGAGGGGTGCAGCCCGGTCTCCGTCGCGTACAAGGCGGGGCACGACGTCGTACGGCCGCAGAAGCCGAACACGATCGCCAAGTCGCTGGCGATCGGCAACCCGGCCGACGGTCCGTACGTCCTGGACATCGCCCGGCGTACCGGGGGTGCGGTGGAGGACGTGAATGACGAGCAGATCGTCGACGCGATCAAGGTCCTGGCCCGGACCGAGGGGATTTTCGCCGAGACGGCGGGTGGGGTGACCGTCGGTGTGACGCGGAAGCTGATCGAGGCCGGGGTGTTGGATCCGACGTTGACGACTGTTGTGCTGAACACCGGGGACGGTCTGAAGACGTTGGATGCGGTGGCGGGTACGGGGCTCACCGCGACCATCCGTCCCAGTCTGGAGTCGTTCCGCGAAGCTGGTCTCGCCTGATCCGTTTCGTCTGCGGGCCGGTGGGGGCTGGTCGCGCCCGCGCGGCGGTAGCCGCACATCGACACAGCCCCGCGCCCCTAAGCGTGTCCACCTGACCGGAGGTTTCAACGTGAGCGTCAACGTCCGCATCCCCACCATCCTGCGCACCTACACCGGCGGCCAGGCCGAGGTCGCCGCCGAAGGTGCCACGCTCGGTGAGGTCATCGCCGATCTGGAGAAGAACCACACCGGGATCGCCGCCCGGGTGCTGGACGACCAGGGGAAGTTGCGCCGGTTCGTCAACGTGTACGTCAACGACGACGACGTCCGCTTCGAGCAGGGGCTGGAGACGGCGACCCCCGACGGGGCCGGGGTCTCGATCATTCCGGCCGTCGCCGGCGGCTGATCATTACCGTCGGTAACGCCAGTTACCGAGAGTTCATCGAATTGCCCCCTCCGTGAGAGAAGCGGAGGGGGCAATTCAGTGTGGTTGAGCGCGGTACAGTTGGGGAACGCGTCGCTGATCCCCGGGTCGGCCGCCTTGGTTCCTGCCTTATGCCCGACAAGAAGTAGCCAAAGTGTGCGCCTCTTTCGTGGCTTTTGTGTGCTTTGCGGGGCCCGACTTGCCCTGAATTCAGGCGAATTCTCGCCACATTCCCGACCTTGAGCGTCCAGAATTCTCGTCTGATTGACCTGTTGCAGACGGCAGTTGGACAGATACATTCAGCCGCGGTCGACGCGTTCCGGCGCACGCCCCCAATCCTGTGGGGGGTGAGGTCTGACCCGGATTCACGAAGTGTGGATCTGCGCAAGGGCCAGTAATAGGGGAGTTAGGCATGGCTCAGGGCACCGTCAAGTGGTTCAACGCGGAGAAGGGGTACGGCTTCATCGCGGTCGACGGTGGTGCGGATGTTTTCGTCCACTACAGCGCCATCCAGATGGACGGGTACCGCACCCTTGAAGAGGGCCAGCGGGTCGATTTCGAGATCTCGCAGGGTCAGAAGGGGCCGCAGGCGGACATGGTCCGGCTCGCGACCGGCTGAAGCGCGCGCCGACTGCAGCGACGTTCTTCTGTACATCACGCAAGGGCTCGCACCCCAGGGTGCGAGCCCTTCCGCGTGCCCCGCCGGGGGGGCGCTGTTCACCTGCGGATCTCCCTGAGGCGCTTGCACTCGGCATGGGCGAGTGCTAATCATTGGCGTTAGCACTCTGAAGGTGAGAGTGACAACGAAGGACCGGGTCGGTGAGGCCCGCAGGCCAGGTGGGGCAAGGAACCGCCGGCCGGCGTGCCGTCCGTCGCGGGCGCGGGCGCGGTCCACGAGGTAATCACCCCCAGTCCTGGGAGGACCACTTCACATGGCCAAGATCATCGCGTTCGACGAGGAGGCACGGCGCGGTCTCGAGCGCGGGATGAACCAGCTCGCCGACGCCGTCAAGGTCACCCTTGGTCCCAAGGGTCGCAACGTCGTCCTCGAGAAGAAGTGGGGCGCCCCCACGATCACCAACGATGGTGTGTCCATCGCCAAGGAGATCGAGCTCGAGGACCCGTACGAGAAGATCGGCGCCGAGCTGGTCAAGGAAGTCGCCAAGAAGACGGACGACGTCGCCGGCGACGGTACGACCACGGCGACCGTGCTCGCCCAGGCGCTCGTGCGCGAGGGTCTGCGCAACGTAGCCGCCGGCGCCAACCCGATGGCCCTCAAGCGCGGTATCGAGAAGGCCGTCGAGGCCGTCTCCGGTGCCCTCCTTGAGCAGGCCAAGGACGTGGAGACCAAGGAGCAGATCGCTTCGACGGCCTCCATCTCCGCCGCCGACACCCAGATCGGCGAGCTCATCGCCGAGGCGATGGACAAGGTCGGCAAGGAAGGCGTCATCACCGTCGAGGAGTCCCAGACCTTCGGTCTGGAGCTGGAGCTCACCGAGGGTATGCGCTTCGACAAGGGCTACATCTCGGCGTACTTCGCCACCGACATGGAGCGGATGGAGGCGTCGCTCGACGACCCCTACATCCTCATCGCCAACTCCAAGATCGGCTCCGTCAAGGACCTGCTCCCGCTCCTGGAGAAGGTCATGCAGTCGGGCAAGCCGCTGCTGATCATCGCCGAGGACGTCGAGGGCGAGGCCCTGTCGACCCTGGTCGTCAACAAGATCCGCGGCACCTTCAAGTCCGTCGCGGTCAAGGCCCCGGGCTTCGGTGACCGCCGCAAGGCGATGCTGAACGACATCGCCATCCTCACCGGTGGCGAGGTCATCTCCGAGGAGGTCGGTCTCAAGCTCGAGAACACCTCCCTGGACCTTCTGGGCCGTGCCCGCAAGGTCGTCATCACCAAGGACGAGACCACCATCGTCGACGGTGCCGGCTCCTCCGAGCAGGTTCAGGGCCGGGTCAACCAGATCCGCGCCGAGATCGAGAACTCCGACTCCGACTACGACCGCGAGAAGCTCCAGGAGCGCCTGGCGAAGCTCGCGGGCGGCGTGGCCGTCATCAAGGCCGGTGCCGCGACCGAGGTCGAGCTCAAGGAGCGCAAGCACCGCATCGAGGACGCCGTTCGCAACGCGAAGGCGGCCGTCGAGGAGGGCATCGTCGCCGGTGGTGGCGTGGCCCTCATCCAGGCCTCCACGGTCTTCGAGAAGCTGGACCTGGAGGGTGACGAGGCGACCGGCGCCAACGCCGTGAAGCTCGCCCTGGAGGCTCCGCTCAAGCAGATCGCCGTCAACGGTGGTCTCGAGGGCGGCGTCATCGTCGAGAAGGTGCGCAACCTGCCCGTCGGCCACGGCCTGAACGCCGCGACCGGTGAGTACGTCGACATGATCGCCGAGGGCATCATCGACCCGGCGAAGGTGACCCGTTCCGCTCTGCAGAACGCCGCCTCCATCGCCGCGCTGTTCCTCACCACCGAGGCCGTCATCGCCGACAAGCCGGAGAAGGCGGGCGCCGCCCCGGCCGGCGGCGGCATGCCGGGCGGTGACATGGACTTCTGATCGACCTCTGGTTGATCAACGTCCTTACCGAGGGCGGCACTTCCTGTTCCGACAGGGGGTGCCGCCCTCGGGCGTGGGCGGGGGTGTCCCGTCTCACACGGCAGCGGGAAATGCCGTGACGGATGAGGTGGTTGTCGCCCGGGTAGGGTCCATGCGTATGCACATACCGAGGAGTATCGCCACGTGACCGCCCCCGCCGCTTCCCCCGCCGGATCTCCTTCCCCCTCCGCTTCCTCCGCCGCCTCTCCCTCCGCCTCCCGTGCCGCCGAGATCCTGTCCCGGCCGACCACCATCAACGGCCTGACCGTCCCGAACCGCATCGCTATGGCGCCCATGACCCGCGCCTTCTCCCCGGGCGGGATCCCCGGCGAGGACGTGGCGTCGTACTACGCCCGCCGGGCCGCCGCCGGAGTGGGCCTGATCGTCACCGAGGGCACGTACGTCGGGCACGACTCGGCCGGGCAGAGCGACAGCATCCCGCGCTTCCACGGCACGGAGCAGCTGGCGGGGTGGGCCAGGGTCGCCGACGAGGTGCACGCCGCGGGCGGCACGATCGTCCCGCAGCTGTGGCACATCGGCATGGTGCGCGAGCAGGGCCAGCCGCCCTACGCCGACGCCCCGGCCGTGGGCCCGTCCGGCCTGCGGATCGGCGCGGTCGAGCCCACCGGCAAGGCGATGACCCAGCGGGACCTGGACGACGTCATCGGCGCGTTCGCCGAGGCCGCGGCCGCCGCCGAGCGCATCGGCTTCGACGGCGTGGAGCTGCACGGAGCCCACGGCTACCTCATCGACCAGTTCCTGTGGGCGGGCACCAACCGCCGCACGGACGCCTACGGCGGTGACCCGGTCGCCCGTACGAAGTTCGCGGCGGAGATCGTCGCGGCCGTACGCGAGACGGTCTCGCCCGAGTTCCCGATCCTCTTCCGCTACTCGCAGTGGAAGCAGGAGGCCTACGACGCCCGGCTCGCCGAGACCCCCGAGGAGCTGGAGGCCATCCTCACCCCGCTCGCCGCGGCCGGTGTCGACGCCTTCCACGCCTCCACCCGCCGCTACTGGATCCCCGAGTTCGAGGGCTCCGACCTCAACCTCGCCGGCTGGACCAAGAAGCTCACCGGCAAGACAGCCATCACCGTCGGCTCGGTCGGCCTCGACGGCGAGTTCCTCGGCGCGTTCGCGGGCGAGGGGTCCCCGACCAAGGGCATCGAGGACCTCCTCGACGGCCTGGAGCGCGACGAGTACGACCTCGTGGCCGTCGGCCGCGCCCTTCTGCAGGACCCGCACTGGGCCGAGAAGGTCCTCTCCGGCCGCGTCGACGAGCTGAAGCCGTACGAGGCGGCGTCCCTGAAGTCGCTGTCCTGATCGCCGACTCCCGTCTAGTGTCCGGGAGATGCGGATACTGCACCTCTCGGACACCCACCTGGACCGCACCGACACTCCCAACAAGTACGGCGTCAACGCCACCGCGTCCCTGCGCCTGATGCTCGCCGAGCTCGGCCACCTGCGGGGCCTGGACGCGGTCGTCGTCACCGGCGATCTCGCCGACGACGGGTCGGTGGAGGCGTACGCGGCGCTCCGCGAGCTCATCGGCGACTTCGCGCGCCCTCTGGGAGCGCCCGTCTTCTACACCACCGGCAACCACGACGAGCGGACCGCCTTCGTCAAGGTGCTGGGCAGCGGACACTCCGAGCCGGAGGTGGTCCTGGAGGCCGAGGCCTCCGAGCGGGCGGCGGTGAGCACGGTCGCCGGATGGCGCCTGGTCACCCTGGACTCGCTGGTCCCGGGCAAGGTCTACGGCCGACTCGGCGCGACCCAACTCGACTGGCTGAAGGGCGTGTTGAGCACCCCGGCCGAGCAGGGCACCGTCCTGGCCTTCCACCACCCGCCGATCAGCCTCGACCTCTCGGCCACCCAGCCGGTCTTCGGGCTGGTCGACCCGGGCGAGCTGGCGGACACCATCCGGGGCAGCGACGTACGCGTGATCCTCACCGGGCACTACCACCTCCAGCTGTTCGGGACGCTGGAGTCGGTGCCGGTGTGGGTGACGCCGGGGGTGGTCAACCGCATCGACCTGACGACCCGGCCCGGCACGGAACGGGCGGTGCGCGGGGCGTCGGCGTCGCTGGTCGAGCTGGGCGGCCCGACGAGCCCGATGTTCCACACCCTCCACGCCCGCGACCCCCGCGCGCACGAGACGGTGTACGAGCTGGACGAGGAGCGGACGCGGGCGATGGTGGAGAAGCACGGGCCGAGCGCCCGAATCCCCCATGTCATCGACCGACACATTGGTTGACCTACGCAAGGGGATGGGCTGGAGTGGAGCGAGGCCGCAGCTGATCACCCCCACCCGTGAGGAGTCCGACGATGACGACAGCCGAGGGACCGGAAGAGCCGGTCGTCCGCACCACGGCCGGCGCGGTGCGCGGGCGCACGGAGGAGGGGCTCGCGGTCTTCCGGGGCATCCCCTTCGCCGAGCCCCCGGTGGGGGAGGCGCGGTTCCAGGCGCCGCGGCCCGTGCGGGTCTGGGAGGGAACCCGGGAGGCGTACGCCTTCGGCCCGCCGCCCCCGCAGGACCTCGGTATCCAGGGCCGCACCGGAGTCCTCGACGCGCCCACCGGCGACGACTGGCTGACCGTCAACGTCTGGACGCCCGACGCCGACCCGGCGGCCGGCCGCCCCGTGATGGTGTGGATCTACGGCGGCGCCTACAAGCTCGGCCACACGGGCAGCCCCGGCTACGACGCCCAGCACCTCGCCCGCGCCGGCGACCTGGTCGTCGTATCCCTCAACTACCGGGTCGGCATGGAGGGGTTCGCCTCCCTGGAGGGGGCGCCCGCCAACCGCGGTCTGCTGGACCAGGTCGCCGCGCTGGAGTGGGTACGGGACAACATCACGGCGTTCGGCGGCGACCCCGGGCAGGTCACCGTCTTCGGGGAGTCGGCGGGCGCCGGATCCGTCGCCGCGCTGCTGGCCATGCCGAGGGCGCGCGGTCTGTTCCGGCGGGCGATCGCCCAGAGCGTGCCCGGCACGTACTTCTCCGACGACCTCGCCCGGGACATGGGACGCGAACTCGCCGCGGAGGTGGGCCTGCGGCCGACGGCCGCCGACCTCGCCACCGTGGATCCGCGCCGGCTCACCTCCGCGGGTGAGGCCCTGGGCGCGAAGATGCGCCAGTACGAGGACCGGTGGGGGCAGGCGGCGCCCACCGTCACCCCCTTCTCCCCGGTCGTCGACGGCGAGATTCTGCCCCGCACCCCCTGGGAGGCGCTGGCGGCGGGCTCGGCCCGGGACGTCGAGCTGCTCGTCGGGCACAACCGCGACGAGTTCCGGCTCTTCCTCGTCCTCGGCGAACAGCTCGGCAGGATCACCGACGAGCAGGCGTCCTGGGCGCTGCGCACGTTCGCCCCCGGCCCCGACGGCGAACGTTCCTACCGCGCCGCCTTCCCCGAGGCCACGCCGACCGAGCTGTACGAACGCGTGCAGACGGACTGGCTGTTCGGGATGCCGTCCGTGCGGCTCGCCCAGGCGCAGGTCGCGGGCGGCGGGCGGGCGCACCTCTACGAACTCACCTGGCCGGCACCGGGCGCCGGGGGCATCCTCGGCGCGTGCCACGGCCTGGACATCCCGCTGCTCTTCGGCACGTACGGGGCCGATCTCGGCAACCTGCTCTTCGCGGGCAGCGGGGTCCCGGCCGGGGCGCGGGCGCTGACCGCCCGCTTCCAGTCGGCCTGGACGGGCTTCGCGCGGACCGGGGATCCGGGCTGGCCGGCGTACGACGAGGCGAGCGGGCGCCTGACGCAGGTGCTGGACGCGGAGCCGGAGGTACGGGCGTACCCGGAGGAGGCCGTACGGCGGCTGTGGGAGGGGTACGAGTTCGCGGCCCTGCCGTTGCTGAAGTGACAGGGGTTGCAGGCGAGGGTTTTTTAGAGGTGGGCGAGGTGTTTCAGAGGTTGCCCAGGGGCTCGATGTCCACCTTGACCGGCGTGCCCCAGACCCGCAGCACCTCGTAGTCGGTGAACTCGTGCACGAGCCGGTAGGCCATGGCGGGGCGCGGTCCGCGACGCTGGGCGGCGATGTACAGCTCGGCCTCCCGGCGGTCCCGCCGGGGCGTGCCGCACAGCTCCCACACCTGCCCGTTCCACCGCTCCGGCAGCCAGCGCTGCTGCGGCTGCGGCCGGTCCTCCCGGACGCCGTACCGCGAGGGCACGGGCTCGGTGTGCCGGGGCGGGGCGGCGGGCCCGTCGTACTCGGAACGCCGGGCCGCCCGGCGCCGCGTCTCGCACAGCAGGCACAGGTCGGGGGCGGCCTCGTCCACGGGGCCGTTGGGATGCTCGGCGCAGCGAGTGGTGGGCGCGGCCCCGGTCACGCTCTCGTCCAGCAGGTCCAGGGCCCGCTTGATATCGGCCTTGACCTCGTGCAACTTGCCGTCCGGGGTGTCCCCGGTGAGCGCCTCCCCGTGCTCCCCGAGGAGTCGCAGGGCTCGGCCTAGGGCGGTGAGCTGGGCGTGGTTCATGGAGTCAGTCTGCGTAATCCTTGAGTTTTTCGGTATCCAGGGTGATGTTCACGGGCGCCGGGATCTCGACGGTGGCGCCCCAGGGGTAGCTGGGGGACTGCTGGTAGTGGCCGTCCTTGGGTTCGCTGAAGACGGTCACGGTGGCGTTGTCGCGGTCGATGAGGAGGTAGACGGGGATGTCGGCCTCCGCGTAGCCGACGGGTTTGTCGATGCGGTCGCGCTGGTTGGTGTCCCGGTCGTGGGAGGTGATCTCGACGGCCATGAGTGCTCCGTCTGCCTCGGACCATTCGCCGTCCCCCACGAAGTGGTCCACCGGTGCCAGGAAACCATCCGTACGGGCACGGCCCTTGCGGTAGGCCTCAGCCCTGACGCCCCGCTCGGGCGCGAGGTCCAGGTCGGGGCGATGCTGCATGCACTGGCGTAGCAGCCACATGAAGATCGACGTGTGTTTCCCGTCCGGCATGGCCTTGACTACTACCTTTCCGTTGATGTACTCAAGCCGCACGGTTTCCGGGGCTGCGGCGGCAAGCTCCTCGAATTCGTCGACGTCGAGCGGGCCGTGCCGGACGGAGAGCCTCCCGCCGAGGAACTCCAGCCGGTTGCGCAGCTCCCTCGGAGCCCTGCGGACGAGTTCGTCGAAGTCCTCGACGGACATCTGCGGGTGCTCGGCGGTATCAGGGTTCATGGCGTTGCCTCCTTCCCCCCATCGTGCCCTGGAGTGGTCTCGTCGGACCGTGGGCGCTGTCATACGGGTGTCCCTTCTCGTCGCCTCTGGGACATTGCGGCACGGATCTCGCCCGCGCGTGCGTGGATCTCGGGGGCGGGCAGGATCGCGGGGGAGCGTGTGGGGGCGCGTCCGGTACGGCAGCCTGCGCACACGCCCCCGGGCAGGGCCTCCGGGCGCCCGGGCAGTCCGCATTCGGCGCACTCCAGGATCCGGCGGGGAGCGGGTGCTACCTCCGGCTCCGGTGGGAGCTTCGTGGTCAGGCGGTTGCGGATCAGGGCGGCCGGGTGGTGGACCGGGGTGGGCAGGCCGGTGGTCAGGGCGCGGAGCACGTCCGTGTCGGTGGCGCCGCGTGCGTACCACTCGGTGACGAGCGGGGCGAGGGCGGCACAGTCCGCGGCGGAGAGCGAGAGCGTGGGGGCCTCGCGACCGAGGGCGGCGAGGAGGATGTGGGCGCGGGAACGGGTGGGTGCGCTCTGTGGGGGTTCTTTCGGTACGTCGCCTCTGGTGAACGCCGCCCACCAGTCATCCTCGTGTGCGGTGCGCGAGAACCACGATCGGGTGATCCAGCGGGTACCGCCGTCGGCGGCGGTCAGATGTTCGCGTCCCCGGCGCAAGTGCCCTGCGCGCTGGAGGTTGTTGAGGGCGGTCCGCAGGGCGCACTGTCCGTAGGGCAGCTCCTTGGCCAGCGTCTTTACGGAGATGTCGGCGCCCTCGGGGAGGCGGTCCACGTAGGCGGCGATGGCGGCTTCGCGGGGTGGGAGGTGCGCGAAGTCGTGCGCGGTGCGGGGATGTTGGGCCGGCGCGGTGCGTTTTCCGTAGCCCGGTTTGGCCATCGGGTGCGGGGTCGCGTGCGCGGGCAGGGGCATACCACTAAAGTTGGCGTCAGCCACGGGATCACGTTTCCTGATCTCGGCGGTTAAGCCCCCGCAGGTGTTGCTAGCGCCTGGCGGGGGCTGTTCGTTATGCGGGCACGCTAGAGGATCGTCACCCTGCGTGGCAAACCGGATGCGGCGCGTCAACTCGCCGGGTGGGAGGGCGGGTTGAGGCCCTCCACCCATTCCTTGAAAACAGGGCTCGGAGTTCGGGGCTTGAGCTTCGGGTCAGGTGTGGCGGGGGCAGGGTGGGGTGTAGTCGAGGCGGGGGAAGTGGCGGGACCACTGGGCGCGGGTGATGGTGCCGGGGAAGTGGTCGCAGGCGTTGGTGAGTACCCGGTCGAGGTCCGTGTGCCAGATCTGGACGCTGCGGTGGGCGGTCACGGTGAGGAACAGGCCGTGCGTGGTGAGGTGGCGGACCTCCTTGACCGTGCCGCGGGGGTTGGTGAGGTGGGCCAGCGGGGCGGGGCGGGCGCGGTCGGTCACGTCCCAGACGTTCACCACGCCGTCCACTCCGACGGTGACCGCGGTGCGGCCGTGGGAGGCGAAGGCGACGCCGGCGACGATGTCGGCGTGTCTCACCAGCTCGCCCAGTCGCCGGTGCCGGGGAAGACCGCCGATGTCCCACAGCCGTGCCGTGTGGTCGTCGCTCCCGCTCAGCAGGGTGCGGCCGTCCGGACTGTAGGCGAGGGCGTCCACGAAGTGCCGGTGTCCCTTGAGGACGGCGACGGGGGTGGCGTGGCGCGGGTCGGTGACGTCCCAGACGCGGATGGTGCGGTCGTCGGAGCCCGAGGCCAGGGTCCTTCCGTCGGGGCTGAAGGTCACGGGTTTGACGTTGGCGGTGTGGCCGACGAGCCTGTCGAGCCTGCGGGGACGTGCTGGGTCGGTGATGTCCCAGAGGTGGAGGACGTCGTCGTAACCGCTGGTGGCGGCCAGTCGGCCGTCGTGGCGCACGGCGAGGGAGTAGACGGCTTCGGTGTGCCCCGTGGGCCGCTTGCACAACAGGGTGGGACGGCGCGGGTCGGTCACGTCCCACAGCCGGAGCGTGTGGTCACTGCCCACGCCGACCAGCGTGTCGCCGTGCGGGGTGAACTCGATTCCGTTCAGGGCGAATTCGCGGGTGTCGATGGCGCCGAGCCGACGGGGCCGGCGTGGATCGCTCAGGTCCCACAGGACGATCTGCGCCTGGTCGGCCATGGCCAGGGTGCGGCCGTCGGCGGTCACGGCCGGTGTGTGCCCGGTCGGCCGGGGGTCGGTCGACGCGATGGACAGGGTGCTGAGCAGGGCGTCCCGGGTGCGGCCCTGCGGGGCCTGGCGGTAGGCGGCCAGCGCGATCGGGACGGCCAGTGACGGATTGCTCGGGCTGAGGCGCACGGCCTCGTCGGCGGCCCGCAGGATCACGGCCTCGTTGCGCTGCCGTGTGATGGTGCCCTGCGCCTGTACGGCGAAACCGGCGGCGGCCACGGCACACACCAGCAGGACGACCAGGGCGCCGACCAGCCTGCGCAGCCGACGCAGTCGGCGGCCCTCGCGCTGCCGCTCCTGCCGTGCCGCCGACTCGCAGGCGTCGAGGAAGGCGCGTTCCCGCGCGGTCAGCGCCCGCGGCGGGAGGTCCTTCGCGGCGGCGAGGCGTACCCCGCGGTACAGGAGGTCGGGGTCGCGGTCCAGGGACTCCCAGAGCGTGGTGGCCTCGGTCAGCGCGCGTCGCAGACGTTCCTGGTCGCGGTCCTCCTCCAGCCAGTCGCCGAGCCGGGGCCAGCAGCGGATCAGCGCCTCGTGGGCGATCTCCACATGGTCACCGTCGACCGTCAGCAGCCGGGCCCGGGTCGCCTGTTCCAGGACGGTCCCGGTGTCGGGACCGTCGTCGAGTTCCTGGCGCGGCACCCGGCGTTTGGTGTCCTCGGTGCCCTCGCCCAGCGCGACGAGCCGCAGGAACAGCCGTCGCGCGGCCCACCGCCCGCTGTCGCCCAGGGCGTGGTGGAACGCCTCGGCGGTCTGGGCGAGCGCCCCCTCGAAGCCGCCCGCCGCACGGTATCCGGCCAGCGTGAGGGCGTTGCCCCGCCGTCGGCCCCAGGTCTCCAGCAGTGCGTGCGACAGCAGGGGCAGGGCTCCCGGCCGGCCGTGGGCCTCGGCCGTGAGGCCGGTCAGCAGGGCGCTCTCGACGGTGAGCCGGGAGCGGGCGGCCGGCTGGACGATCGCCGCCCGCAACTCCTCGACGGTCATCGGGCCGACGGGACGGTGGGCGTGGGGCAGGACGTCGACGAGGCCGGGCAGCCGTGTGCAGTGCGTGTAGAAGTCGGACCGTACGGCGATGGCGACCCGGGTGCGGCTGTCGGGGGCCTGCGCCGCGTGCAGGAGCGCGGCGAGGAACCGCTCCCTTTCCCGCGGGTCGCGGCAGACCGTGAACACCTCCTCGAACTGGTCCACGACGACGAGCAGTTCGTCCGCGGTGGAGCCCGCCTCCTGCTCCCGCGCGAGGATCTGCCGCACCAGCCGGTGGAAGGTGTGCGGCTCGGCGGCGAGTCCGTCGCGCACCTCGCCGGGGGCGGCCCCGGCACGGGCCGCCAGCCGGACGGCGCATTCCTCCAGCGGATGCGGGCCGGGTGTGAAGACCAGTGAGGAAACACCGGGAAAAGCGGGAAGCACACCCGCGCGCAGCACCGACGACTTTCCGGATCCGGATGCCCCGAACAAGACAAGAAGCCGTTTTTCCTTCAGATGTTCGACAAGGGTGGCGGTGAGTTTCTCGCGTCCGAAGAAAACACCGGCGTCGGCCTCTCCGAAAGCCGCCAGACCGACATACGGCGGCTTGGCGCCACCGCTTCTCCGGTCCTCGGGGCCGGTCTCGGCCGATGCGCCCGCGTCGGTGCCCGCGCCTGTGCACGCGTCGGCCGTCCGTTGCCAGATCAGCTTCCATTCCCGCTCGTCACCGCCGCAGGCGCGGACGTAGGCGAGGGTGACGGCCAGGCTGGGCAGCTGCCGTCCCGCCGCGGCCGAGGACAGCGACGCGATCGAATAATGCGCGTCCCGTGCGAGGTCCCGGTAGGTGGGAGAACCGGCCTGTTCCCGCAGTTTCCGTAAGCGTGCCGCGAATTCGAACAATGGACCGCCGTCCGGGTCCAAAGGAATCTCTCCCCGTGGCACACGCCCACCCCTTCCCCCTGGTCACACGGATTGTTCGGCATCCGTTTGTTCAGCTTCGGGCGACCGGTCTTGAACAACAGATTAGCGGCTACAAACGGTGCATCGGGTCCCGCACCGAGGACCCGGCAACGAACGGAAAAGAGAAATCCCATGCAGAAGCGCATGCTGGCCGCGGCCGCTCTGATCAGCGGAGTCGTACTGATCGCCGGGCCGCTGGCACAGACCGGGCAGGCCACGGAGGCCTCCGGCTCGGCCTCAGCTCCCGCCTCCGTCGTGCGGCAGGACCTCGTCTGCACCGTGAACGACGACGGGGTCAACTTCCGCGGCGGGCCCGGCACCAACTACCCGGTCCTCGGCAAGGTGAACAGGGGGGACCAGCTCATCTACCGTGACTACGACGGTCGCTGGATCATGGGCGACCTGGTGGGCGGCCCCACCGGCGTCTGGATCTACGACTCCTACCTCGACTGCTGACGGCACGGCCCGTCGGCCCACGGGGCACCGCCACTTCGCGTGGCGGTGCCCACCCTGGCAGTTCTCAGGGTCACGACGTCCCTGGCGATCCCTACGCTTCGAGGCGCTGACTCGGGTGCGACTACAGAGGGGATCACATGAGATCGACAAGGCTCAGGAATCGGGCGGCCGCGATGGTCGCGACGATGGTCGCCGCAGTCCTCGTTCCACTGGCGGCGCAGGCACCGGCACAGGCGGCCACGAACGGTGCGACCGGAACGGCCGCGTGGACACCGCAGATCTACCCGCTGTTCTCCGGCGAGTGGGTGCAGCGGAACGTGTCGAACGACAATCGGAACGCGGCGCTGGTCGCGTGCTCCTTGGCATCCGGGATCGCCTGCGTGTCGGCCGGCCAGGGCGACGGCAAACACAGCGTCTTCCACCTGTTCAAGTGCGATACGCGGTCACTCTCGAACTTCGTCGACGCGCTCGCCGTTCGCAACAACCAGACCGGCGGGGCCCAGGTCCACTTCTGGGGGCCCAGGTACTCCACCAAGATCCCCGCGAACGGCGTGATCACCACGGTGCCGGACTACGCGACGTACGACTTCAACCGCCTCGACATCTGCTGACGTGGCTTCCGCGCCTAGGGTGCCTTCACCGCTTCGAGGAACGCGGACCATGCCTCCGGCCGGAACGCGAGCTTCGGGCCTTGAGGGTGCTTGGAGTCGCGGACGGGGATGACGGTGGGGTTGCCGGCGGCGACTTCGAGGCAGTTGCCGCCGCTGCCTCCGCTGTAGCTGGACTTGTGCCAGGTGGCGGTGTCCAGGTCGTACTCAGGGATGCTCCTCATGGGCGTAATCCTGCGCCACTGCCTCGATCAGGACCAGGGAATTCCGTGGGGAGAGCGCGGAGGCTGTGAGCAGCTCGTAGGTGAGCCGTTGGTGCCTGACGGTGGCGGGGTCGTCCTCCAGACGTCCGGTGCCGACACCCTCGAAGTAGGCGAGCGGGGGTGCGTTTTCGAAGTCCATCAGCTTGACGGAGCCCTCCATCGCGGGATGCGCTCCGGCATCGAAGGGCAACACCTGCACGATCACCCTGTTCCGCCGGATCAGGCCCGCGATGTGCTGCAACGCCTCCGACATCACCGTGGGTCCGCCGGTCGCCCGACGTAGAGCGGACTCGTCCATCACCACCCACAACAACGGCTCTGTTGGGTCGGCGAGGAGGCGGGCCCGTTCCACGCGTGCGGACACCACCTCCTCGATCGCCTCGTCCGGAGCTGTCGGTTGGTAGGCCCGACAGACGGCGCGTGCGTATGCCGTTGTCTGCAGCAGGCCTGGGATCAGGAGCTGTGAGTACTCCCTGATTTCCTTGGCCGTGCTCTCCGCCTCCGCCGCCTCGGCGAAGTGATCCGGATACCGCGACCTCGCCGCCGCCCCACAGTTCCGCCGGAAGAAGTCCCCCGTGTCCAGGACCTCGTCCAGCGACCGCGCGTACTCCGGGAGCATCCGCCGCGTGCCCGCCTCCAGTTGGCCGATGAACGAGCCGCTGACGAACAGCCGTTGGCCCAGTTCGTCCTGGCTCAGTCCCGCCTTCTCTCTCGCGTGGCGCAGCTCCGCGCCGAGGAGGGCGCGGGGGGACGATGACGGGTCCAGGTCCTTCGGTCCTGCCATGGGTGACTCCCGGTCCAACGGACGATGTTGTTGGGGTGTTGTATCTGGCCAGGTTAGGGGCGTCGCGGACACGCTGTGTAGGGAATCGGCAACTCAGTGTGGAGGTGGCGGGAGATGGTCGTGCGGTCGACCGAGGAAGTGCTGGAGGTGTTGAGGGCGGCGCTGGTGGGTGCGGGGGTCGTGCTCCCGTCCCTGGACGTCGACCCCGTCACGGCGGCCGGTGACGAGCCGTTCCCCCTGGTCAGCCTCGGCAGGTGCAACGTGCGGACGGCGGAGCGGCTGGCGTCGGTGCTGCGCGGGGAGCGGCCGGCCGTGGGGGCGCAGGTGGTCGACGTGCGGGACGGGCGGATCGGGGAGGTCATGGGGCACGTCGGGGGCAGGGTGCAGCTGAGGCCCGTGGGCGGGGGCAGGGAGTGGGACTGTCTGCCGGAGGAGACCGGGCCCGCGCCGCGCGCGGAGGTGCTGCGGGCGCGGGTGCGGCAGATCAACGGGGAGGGGCGGCTGCCTCAGTGAGCCGCCTCGTCCAGCCTGTCCAGACGGGCGAGTTGGGCCGGGGTGAGGGTCAGGTTCGCCGCCGCCACGTTCTCCTCCAGGTGCGCGAGGGTCGCCGTACCGGGGATCGGAAGGATCACCGGCGAGTGGGCGAGGAGCCAGGCCAGGGCGACCTGGGTCGGGGTGGCGTCCAGCTCGGAGGCGATGGCGGTGATGTCGGGGTTCGCGTCCGCCGCGCCCGGCGCCAGCGGGCGCCAGGGGAGGAACGCGATGCCGGCCGCCTCGCAGGCCTTGAGGACGGGCTCGTGCTCGCGGCGGTCGAGGAGGTTGTAGCGGTTCTGGACGCTGGCGATGTCCACGATCGAGCGGGCCTCGTCCAGTTCGGCGACCGTGACCTCGGACAGGCCGATGTGGCCCACCTTGCCCTCTGCCCGCAGGTCACGGAGGGCGCCGATCTGGTCGGGGAGCGGGGTGTCCGGGTCGAGGCGGTGGAGTTGGAGCAGCTCGATACGGTCGACGCGCAGACGTCGTAGCGCGTTGTCCACCTGGGCGCGGAGGGCGGCGGGGCGGCCGTCCAGGCACCACTCGCCCGCCGGTGAGAGGGCGGGGCCGACCTTGGTGGTGACGAGCAGGTCGGCGGGGTACGGGTGGAGCGCCTCGGCCAGGAGCTCTTCGTTGGCTCCCCAGCCGTACATGTAGGCCGTGTCGATGAGTGTGACCCCGAGTTCGACGGCTCGCCGGGCCAGCTGGATGGATCGTGCTCGCGCGTCCGCCGGTTCCGTCGGCAAGCGCATCGCGCCGAATCCGAGCCGCCGTACTTCGAGATCCCCGCCGATGCGGAAGGTGGGCGTGGGCGTGGTCATATGGTGTCTCCCCCTGTCGAACACCCACGCTAACAAGCCGAGTTGGCGAGTGGTCAGTCCCGCGCCGCCCCCAGCGCCGCCCGCAGATGCCCGTCCGCCTCCTCCAGCAGACGAGCGGCCGTCGGGCCGTCGACCTCCGCGAGGATCGACAGGATGGCGTTCTTCACCTCGCCGTCGGTGGCGGCGAGGGCGCGCTCGATCTCGTCGTCCTCCGCGCCCGTGGCGAGGGCGACGATCCGGCGGGAACGGGCGCGCAGTTTGTCGTTGGAGGCGCGGACGTCGACCATCAGGTTCCCGTAGGTCTTGCCGAGACGGATCATCGTGATCGTCGAGAGCATGTTGAGGACCAGCTTCTGGGCCGTGCCCGCCTTCAGGCGGGTCGAGCCGGTCAGCAGTTCCGGGCCGACGACGATCTCGATCCCGTGCTCGGCCGCCGCCGCCAGCGCGCTGTCCGCGTTGCAGGCCAGCCCGATCGTCAACGCGCCCCGCGCCCGCGCGTGCTCCACCGCGCCGATGGCGTACGGGGTACGGCCGGACGCGGACACCCCGACCACCGTGTCGACCGGGCTCACCCCGAGCCCGTCCAGGTCGGCCCGCGCCAGGTCCACCGAGTCCTCGGCGCCCTCCACCGAGGTCACCATCGCCTCCGGGCCCCCCGCGATCACCCCCACCACCTGCGACGGATCCGTGTTGAACGTCGGCGGGCACTCGGATGCGTCCAGCACGCCGAGCCGCCCGGCGGTGCCGGCCCCGGCGTAGATGAGCCGCCCGCCGCGCGCCATCCGCTCGGCGACCGCGTCGATCGCGACGGCGATCTCCGGCAGCCGCTCCGCCACGGCCGTCGGCACGGTGGCGTCCTCGCCGTTCATCAGACGGGCGATGTCGAGCGTGGGCAGACGGTCGATGTCGGCCAGGTCGGGCCGAAAGGCCTCGGTGGTGAGGGATTCCAACTGCGCTTGCAGATCACGGTGGTTGGAGGTGGAGGTCATGGTGGCAGGCAGCTCTTTCCAGTGTGCGGTCTGATGTCATGCCTTAGGGGCGCGAGGAACTGCGCGACCAGCCACATCCGGCCCGCAGATCACCACATACGGTCAGCCCTACGATCTACCGCCGATGCCGATGCGCCAACGCCTCGTACGACGCCGACAGCGCGGGCGCCGCCGTGTCGTAGGTCCGCTGGGCGACTCCCACGAACAGACAGTCCACCACCAGCAGTTGACTCGTCCGGGAGGACATCGCGGCGGGCCGCAGCTCGCTCTCGCGTGCCGTGGACGTCGTCAGTACGTGGTCGGCGTACTGGGCGATGTGCCCGTCCGGCCGCCCGGTGATCGCGATCGTCGTGGCCCCGTGTTCGAAGGCGACCCGCAGCGGCTCGACGACGTCCCCGGTGGACCCGGAGTGCGTGATCGCGATGGCCACGTCGCCCGAGCCCAGCTGGACGGCGTTGGTGACGGCTAGGTGGGGATCGCTGTGGGCGTGGGCTATCCGCCCTATGCGCAGCAGTTTCTGGGTGAGGTCCTGGGCGACGAGCCCGCTCGCGCCGACCCCGTAGACATCGGTGCGCCGGGCCGAGGCGAGGGCCGCCACGGCCGCTCCGAGCTGGACCGTGTCGAGGCCGGCCGCCGTGTCGGCGAGGGTCTGCTGCTCGTCGTAGGCGAGTTTCGCGACGACGTCGGCGATGGGGTCGTCGACGGCGATGTCGGTGGTGATGGCGGGCGCTCGCCCGGACTGCTGCTGGGCGGCGAGGCCGGCGAGGGCGAGGCGGAGATCGCGGTAGCCGGGGTAGCCGAGCAGCCGGGCCGTCCGTACGACCGTGGCCTCGCTGGTGCCGGTGAGTTCGGCGAGGCCGGTGACCGTGAGGGCCGCGCAGCCCGCCGGGTCGCCGGCGACGGCCTCGGCGACCCGCTGCATGGAACGGGTCATGGACGGGGCCAGCGTGCGCACCTTGGCGGCGAGGGCGGCGGGGGCGGGAGGAACCTGCGCCTGCGCACCCACCCGGCCACCTCCGGCTCCGTTCCCGCCTCCGAAAATTTCCTTCACGTTCTGTGTCACATGTGAAAGATATTTTCGGCTCGGTGTCGTGGTCAAGAGTGCGCACAATGGGTTCATGGACCCCTCCGACCACCCCATCAGCCCCCTGGAGCAGGCGTTGCACGCGGCACGCGCCCTCGTGCTCGCCGATCTGGCCGCGAACGAGGTCGCCGCGGCGGACGTGGTGTCCATGGTCGAGGACTCCGTCGTACAGCGGCGATGGTGGGTGGAGCAGTGGCCGGAGGGCGCCGAGTTCGTCGCGGGCCTGGTCGCGCAGGACGTCCAGGACGCCCTGCTGGAGGCCTACGGCCGCTGGCCCCTGTGCCCGGTCTGCGGCTCCGGCGACCCGCACGCCCTGGAGGTCGAGCCGGAACTCGGCGCCGACCCGCACTGGGTCTGCCACCAGGCCGGCGTGAAGGTCGCCGCCGTGGGATCCCTGAACCCCGCGACCGGCGGGACGCCCTCCTCGTGACCGTCTACATAGACCCGCCGACCTGGCCCGGCCACGGCCGCATGTGGTCCCACCTGGTCAGCGACACCTCCTTCGACGAACTCCACACCTTCGCCGAGCGGGCGGGGGTCCCGCGCCGGGCCTTCGAGCGCGACCACTACGACATCCCCTCGCACCGGTACGCGGAGGTGGTGGCGGCCGGGGCGGTGGAGGTCAGCAGCCGGGAGGTGGTGCGGCTGCTGGTCGGGGCGGGGTTGCGGCGGCCGAAGGGGCGGGCGGGGTCCTAGGAGCCGCGTGAGCGCGGACTGTCATGGGCATTCTCTTCGGTATCCCCCACACCGCAGGGAACTCTCATGGACTTGGAAGACTCCTCCGTCTCCTCCGGCATCTCCGTCTCTTCTGACATCTCCGTCTCCCGCCGCGGCTTTCTCCAGGCCACCGTCGTGGCCGGAGCCGTCGCCACGGTCGGTGCGGTCGGCGCACCGGCCGTGGCGGCCCCCTCCCGGACCGCCGCCACCTCCACCTCCACCACCACCACCCTCACCTTCACCACCGCCACAGGCGGCTCCGCGACCCTCTCGCCGACCGGCGACCGGGTCGTCGTAGAGGCGCAGAACGTGCTGTGGTCCGTCCCGCGCTCGGGCGGAGCGGCCACCGCGCTCACCGTGCCCCAACTGGAGCCCACCCGCCCGCAGTTCTCGCCCGACGGCAAGCGTCTCGTCGTATGCGG
This sequence comes from Streptomyces lincolnensis, assembly GCF_021173675.1. Taxonomy (GTDB): domain Bacteria; phylum Actinomycetota; class Actinomycetes; order Streptomycetales; family Streptomycetaceae; genus Streptomyces; species Streptomyces lincolnensis_B. The sequence goes on from NZ_JAIHON010000008.1 coordinate 107,439, forward strand.
ATACCACGGCGGAGGTTTCCACCTGTGGACGCTGAGCCCCGACGGAGGCGAGCCGCGGCAGCTCACCGACGGGCCGTGGGACGACCGGGCGCCCGCCTGGTCGCCGGACGGCACCCGGATCGCGTTCGCCTCCGAGCGCGGCGGCGACACCGTGACCGGCAGCCCGTACCGGATCTGGGTCCTGGACGTGCGTACCGGCGCCCTGACCCGGCTGACCGGACGTCCGGGACAGGAGGGCCCCGCCCGGGACGGCGCCTGGGAGGACTTCGACCCCGCCTGGTCGCCCGACGGCGAGCGGGTGCTGTTCGTCCGTGCCGCCGTCACCGCGTCCGGCACCCTGCGCGCCGACACCGTCGCCTCGGTCGCCGCCGACGGCACCGGACCGGTCACCACCGAGCACACCGACACCTCCGGCGCCCAGCTCATGACCCCGGCCGTCTCACCGGCCGGCCGCCTGGCCTACCTGCGCACCACGCCGTCCCCCACGGCCTCCTGCCGGCTCGTCGTGGACGGCACCCCGGTCGCCGTCGAGGGTGACGTCCAGCCGGCGCCGCCCCGCTGGGCCGACGACGGGCGGCTGCTGCTCATGGCCGACGGGCATGTCCGCCTCGTCGACCCGGACAAGCCGGAGGAGCGAGGCGAGGAGATCCCGTTCACCGCAGGGCTGCCCGTGGACCGGCCCCGCTACCGCGTCAAGGCCTACGACTTCGAGGGCACCGGCACCCGGCCCGTGCGCGCGCTGCACCTGCCCGTCCTCTCGCCCGACGGCCGCACGGTCGCCTTCGTCGCGCTCAACGCGCTGTGGACCGCGGGCACGGACGGCCGCCGCGCTCCCCGCAGGATCCTCCGGGTGCCGCCCACCCGCTATGTGACGGCGCCCGCCTGGAGCCCGGACGGCAAGGCACTGCTGTACACCGACGACCGCGACGGCCTGTTCGCCGTACGCCGCCGGGACCTGGCCTCCGGGCAGGACACCGTGCTCGCCGAGGGCGGCCGGATCTTCCCCGCCCTCGCGCCCGACGGCACCCGGCTGGCCTGCCTGGACATGTCCGGCAATCTTGTCGTGCGGGACCTGTCCGCCGGTACCGAACGCGTCCTGGCCGCCCCGCTCGGCGCGGGCGGGCTCCCCGGCCGCCCCAGCTGGTCGCCCGACGGCCGGTATCTCGCGCTGTGCGACCGCAACCGCCTCAACCAGCGCTTCCGCGAGGGCTACAACCTCATCCGGGTCGTCGACACCACCGACGGCAGCGCGGTCCTGCACCCGCTGGCCCCGCACACCTCCCTCTCCGACCGTTACGACTCCGGACCCGTGTGGTCCCCGGACGGCCGCTGGATGGCCGTCGTCGCCGAGTCCGCGCTCTGGCTGCTCCCGGTGCGCGCCGACGGCACCCCCGACGGCGAGCCGCGCCGCCTGACGAACGAACCCGCCGACCATCCGTCCTGGTCCGCCGACGCCCGCACCCTGCTCTACCTCTCCGCGGGCACCCCGCGCCTGCACGACCTCGCGAGCGGCACCACCCGTACCGTCCGGATCCGGCTGGACCATCGCAGACCGCGCCCCGCCGACACGGTCGTACGTGCCGGACGTTTCTGGGACGGCACGGGGTCGGAAGTCCGCGAGGACATGGACGTCGTCATCCGCGACGGCCGTATCGCCGAGGTCGCCCCGCACCGCACCGGCCGCCCCGCCGCCCGTCGCGTCGACGCGAGCGACCGCACGGTTCTCCCCGGCCTGTGGGACGCCCACACCCACCCCTGGCAGACGACGTACGGCGGCCGTCAGACGGCACTCCAACTCGCCTACGGCATCACCACCGCCGTCTCCCTGGGCGGTTTCGCCTACGAGCAGGCCAGGATCCGGGAGGCGGTCGCCGCCGGTGACCTGGCCGGACCGCGCCTGCTGTCCACCGGCGAACTCCTCGACGGCTCCCGCGTCGCCTACAGCATGGGCCGCGCCCACCGCACCCGGGAGGGACTGCGCAGGTCGCTGGAGCGCGCGGCGGCCCTCGACTGGGACTTCGTCAAGACGTACGTACGGGCCCCGGGCTGGGTGATGAAGGAGGCCGCCGACTTCGCGCACCACCGGCTCGGTGTGCGCAGCGGCAGCCATCTGTGCACTCCGGGCGTGCAGCTGGGCCAGGACCTGACGACCCATCTCCAGGCCACCCAGCGCCTGGAGTTCGGGCACGCGACCACCGCCGCGGGCAACTCCTTCCAGGACGTCGAGGAGATCTACACCGGCACCGACTTCCACCTCGTCGCCACCCCGTTCACCGCCCTGCCCCTGCTGGGCGCCGACCCGTCCCTCGCCGAGGATCCGCGGGTCACCACCCTCATGCCGCCGTGGGACACCGCGATGGTCCGCCAGCTGGCCGCACAGCCGCCGACGGATGCCCAACTCTCCACGCTGGACCGCGAGTTGTCGTTCTACCGGCGTGTCCTCGCGGGCGGCGGCCTGGTCGCCCTCGGCACCGACCAGCCGCTCGTCCCGGTCGGCCTCCACCTCCACCTGGGCCTGCGCGCCCTCCACCGGGCCGGACTGTCCCCGGCCGAGGCCCTGCGCACCGCCACCCTGCTGCCCGCCCGGGTCTTCGGCGCCGACTCCGACCTCGGCACGCTGGAGGAGGGCAAGCTCGCCGACCTCACCCTCGTGGACGGCGACCCGTTCACCGACTTCACCGACCTGATCCGGACACCGGCGGTGTTCCGGGGCGGCGTGCTGTTCGAGCAGTCGGAGCTGGTCGGGGCGTTCGAGACGGCGACCGCACGGAGGGCCGCGGGGGAGTCTCACTGGCTGGAGGTGAGCCGGCACATGCGGCGGGAGGGATGCTGCGATCCGGAGACCGGGCGCTAGGGCCGGTCTCCCGCGCGCCGCACGTACAGCCGCAGCTCCCCCTCCGGGTCGTCGTGCTCGGCGTGGGCCGTCCGCTCGTCCTCCACGGAGGCGCGGGTGAATCCGGCGCGGGCGATCACGCGCTGCGAGGGGGCGTTGCCGGTCTCGATCGTCGCGCACAGCGCGTGGACGTCGTCGCGGGCGAGGGCCCACTCCGACAGGGCGGTCAGGGCCTCGGTGGCGTAGCCGTTGCCGCGGGCGGCCTCGACCAGGTCGTAGCCGACCTCGGCGCGGCCGTCCTCGTCGGGGGCGCCGTGGAAGCCCATGCCGCCCACGGCGATCCCGTCCGCGCGGCGGACCAGGGCGAACAGGCCGAACTCCGGGCGGTGCACGCCCCCTTCGTAGGCCTTGAGGACCATCCCGGCCGCTTCCCGGGTGCCCTCGAAGGGCCCGTCGCCGAGCCACTCGAAGCCGCCGTCGCCGCCCGCGGCCAGGTCGGCGGCGGCCGCGGGGGTGACGCCCTGGAGGGTGAGCCGGTCCGCGTCGATCACCAGGTTGTTGTTCCAGCGCCACTGGGTGACCGGGGCCCGCCCGGGCAGCTCACCGCGGCCGGTCGCCCACAGCAGGGTGCGCCAGTGGTCCTGGCCCGGCTGGACGTGCGGGAAGATCCCGGTCAGCACGTACTCCGCGAGCTCGGCGGCGGGCTCGTACGCGATGCCCAGGCCCTCGGCGATGTCATGCGTGTGCAGCAGCACCTCGGCGACCCCCATCGCCGCGAAGCCGTCCCGGTTCGCGCTGCGGAAGGGGTACGGGTGGAAGGCCCGCGCCTCCCGGGGGGCGGTGCGGAGGGCGGCGGCGAGCAGGGCGCCGGTCGCCTCGATGACATCCACGATGCCCGCGTTGTCGGTGCCCTCGTCGAGGGTGATCTCGAACGGCACGTAGGCGTTCCGCGCCCGCCCCGCCAACTGCGCCGCGTACGCCACGAGATCCTCGCCGATGTGGAACGCGGTCGTGGCACAGTCCCACTCCAGCCGGCCCGCCCTCACCCCCGCCCAGTCCCGCTCCGCCACCGTCCGCAGCAGCGCGACGCTGCCTGCCACGGCCTCTTCGACTCGGTCCCCGCCCATGTGTCGCATACGGCGCAGACTATGGGCTCGGCCGCCCGAACGAACCTCATTTACCGGGCCCGGACGGGGGTTGATCCGAAGGGTCCTCGTGGGCGGCGACCCGCCTGGTCAGCTTTCGAGCAGTGCCAGTTCGCCGGCCAGGTTGTACCGTGCCGTCGCCTCCCACTCCCGCTCCCCGTACGGCGTCCTGAACAGCCGGGGGAGGTCGAGGAGTTGGCGCAGGATCGCGGCGCGGCCCTCGCGGAAGGCGGCCTGGGGGACGAAGCCGTACTCCTCGCGGACGGCGGCCGTGTAGGCGGCGTAGGCGGAGGGCGGGGCGGCGAGGATCGCGAGGTCGGCGTCGCAGAGGACCTGGCCGTCGGGGTCGTCGTCGGCCGGGTCGTGGGTGACGGTGAGGCGGACCAGCCGGGCCACCTCGGCGGTCCTCGCGGCGGACAGGCCCGCCTCGGGCAGGGCGCGTTCGGCGAGGCGGGCCGAGCGCTCCTCGTTCTCGGAGCGGTCGGGGAAGTAGACCGCGTCGTGGAACCAGGCGGCGAGGCGGACGACGTCCGGGTCGGCCGCGTGCTTCTCCAGTACGTCGATGTGGTCCAGGACCGCCGTGAGGTGCGTGAGCGTGTGGTAGCGGCGCTGCGGTTCCCGCCAGCGGGCCAGCAGGTTGTCGGCGTAGGGCAGCGGGTCGGGGCCGGGGGTGTCCGGCCCGCCCCGGGCGGCTTCCAGGGCGTGGGTGAAGCGGGTGCGCAGGGCGTCGGGATCGGCCATGTCCTTATTCTCCCCGTCGCCATTCTCCCCGTCGCCGGATTCTCCCCGCGGCCCGGGCGGGAGCCCTAGCGTGGTGGTCATGACTATCGCTGACGCACGTGACCCCGAGCTGCCCGGACGGCTGCTGGCCACCGAGCGCGACGCGCTGATCCCGCTGCTGCGGTCCCGGCCCGACAAGGACTTCGCCCTGCCGACCCTCGCGTGTCCGGGGTGGACCGTGCGGGACGTGCTGGCCCACTGTTCGTCCGTGCTGACCCGGGTCGTGGAGAGCCGGTTCGAGAGGGGGGTCTTCTCGCCCGAGTCGAACGACCGGGACATCGCCGAGCGGGCCGAGTGGTCCGATGCCCGGGTACTGGACGAACTGGAGCGGGGCATGACCGAGGCGGGGCCCGTGATCGCCGCCGCGGGCGGAGTACTGGACGGGGTCGGGCTCGGCGAATGGGTGCACGCGGGGGACGTACGGGAGGTCCTCGGCGAGCCTGGGGCCTACGGGGGCCCGGGACTGCCCGACGCGCTCGCCCTCCTCGCCCGCATCACCCGCGAGCGCGGACAGCTCCCCCTCCACGCCGACCTCGACGACCGGGACGAGCCCCTGCTCCTGGGCGACCCCAGCGGCGAGCGGACTCCGGCCCGGTACATCGGGGACGCGACGACTCTCGTACGGCTGTACACGGGGCGGCGGCCGGCGGCCGGGGTGTCGTACGAGCTGGCGGGGGTGGAGGAGGCGGAGCTGAACATCTACGGCTGACCGGTGTCGAGCTACGGCGGCCGGTGTCGAGCTACGGCTGACCGGTGGCGCGTATCGTCGTAGGCTAAATTGGACTAGACCTGTAGTCCGGCCGGTGACGACGACACGAATGGGGTCCCATGAGCAAGCGTGCAGTCCTGGAGGTGATCGCCCTCACCCCCGAGGACGCCGTCGCCGCCCAGGCCGGAGGCGCGGACCGTCTCGAACTGGTCACCGACATGGCCGCCGACGGCCTGACCCCGTCCGTCGCGGCCTTCGCCGGGATCCGGTCCGCCGTCGACCTCTCGCTGCGGGTGATGCTGCGGCTGTCGGACGGGTTCGCGGCGGGTGACGTCGACCGGCTCGTGCGGGTGGCCCAGGAGATGCGGGACGCCGGGGCCGAGGAGTTCGTCCTCGGCTTCCTCGACGCGGACGGGGCGGTGGATCTCGCGGCCGTGGAGCGCGTGATCGAGGTGCTGGACGGCTGCCGGTGGACCTTCCACCGGGCCCTCGACCACGCGGCGGACCGGGACGCGCTGCGGAAGCAGCTGGCCGACCTGCCCGGCCTCGACACCTACCTCACGGCGGGATCGGCGGCCGGGGTCGACACCGGGCTCAACACTCTGCTCGCGGAGGCGGGGCGGTACGAGCAGCACCTGCTGGTGGGCGGGGGACTCAGGCTGGAGCACGTGCCGGTCCTCAGGGCGGCAGGCATCGACGCCTTCCACATCGGGGGCGCGGCGAGGCCGGAGGGCTGGGAGCACCCGGTGTCGGCGAAGGCGGTAGCCGAGTGGCGGCACATCCTGGACGAGCGGTGACCAGTCCCACTTAAGGGGCGCGGGGCTGTGTCGATATGCGGCTCCGCCGCGCGGGCGCGACCAGCCCCCACACACCCGCACGCGACACTCAAAGCTGAACCGGCAACGGCGCCCCATGCGCCACGATCAACCCCGACACCGCCCGGGTCAACGCCACGTACAACCGCCGCAACCCGGTCCGCTCATCCGGCTCCCCATCCACCACAGCCTGGGGCTCATCCAGCACCACGTAGTCGTACTCCAACCCCTTCGCCAGTGAAGCCGGCACCAACGTCAACCGAGTCTCCGCCGTCGTCTCCTCACCCGGCGCCAGATACCCCACCCCCGCCGCAGTCAACGCCCCCGCCAACTCCGGCACCCGCGCATCCGCAACGATCAACCCGACAGACCCCTCATTCCCCAGCAACTCCTCACACGCGGCGACGACATCCCCCACCCCCGTCGCCGTACGCACCTCGAAGAACCCCGGGTTCTCCCGCACCGAAGCGACCGGCGTCAGCCCCGGCGCGATGTGCGGCAGCAGCCGGGACGCGTACGCGATGACATCCGTCGGCACCCGGAACCCCGCCGTCAGCTCCTCGATCACCCCGTCCGACTTCCCGAGATGCCCCAACGCCTCGTCCCAACTCCGCGTGGCCCAGGGCGTGGTGCCCTGGGCGAGGTCACCGAGAACCGTCGCGGAACCGGTCGTGCAGCGCCGCCCCACCGCCCGGTACTGCATCGGGGAGAGATCCTGCGCCTCGTCCAGCACCACATGCCCGAGGGAGTGCGTGCGCTCGACGATGTCCCGCGTCTCGTCGATCAACACCGCGTCCGCCGGGGACCACTTCGCGGACTTCACCGAGCGCACGACCTTCGCCCACAGGATGGTCTTCTGCTCGTCCTCGCTCAACAACCCCTCCGCGTGGGCGGCGAGGAAGTCCGCGTCGGTCAGCAGCCGCAGGACCAGCTTCGCCGGATCCACCGGCGGCCAGATCGCCTTCACCGCCGCCTTGACCGCGCTGTTGCGGGCCACCGCGTCCTGCACCCGGTCGTCCGGGGCCTCGCCGGACCGCTCCATCTGCACCAGCACCGCGTGCGCGATGCGCTGCGGGAGGGCGTCGCGGGCGGCGCCGTAGCGGATGTCGCGGGCGAGCAACTCGCGGACCATGTCCTCCAGTTCGTACGCCGGGACGCGCCACCGCCGGGAGCCGCGCACCACGACGACCGGTTCCGTGGGCATGGTCACGTGGGAGTACACGGCCCGCCGCAGCACCTCGGCCATCCGGGCGTCGCCCTTGACGACCGCCGCCGCCGTGTCGTCCGTACCGCGTACCTCGACGTGCGCCACCAGGTCGTCGACGGTGGCCTGGCGGACCGTCAACTCGCCCAGGGCGGGCAGGACCTGTTCGATGTAGTGGAGGAAGGACCGGTTCGGTCCGATGACCAGCGTGCCGGTGCGGGCGAGCCGCTCGCGATGGGCGTAGAGGAGATACGCGACCCGGTGGAGGCCGACGGCCGTCTTTCCGGTCCCCGGGCCGCCCTGCACGCACACCGTGCCGCCGAGCCCGGAGCGGACGATCTCGTCCTGCTCGGGCTGGATGGTCGCCACGATGTCGCGCATCGGGCCGACGCGGGGACGCTCGATCTCCCGCTGGAGGAGCTTGCTGGTGGCCGCCGCCTCGGCGGGGTCGGAGAGGTGCTCGTCCTCGTACGCGGTCAGGTCGCCGCCGGTGTAGCCGAAGCGGCGGCGCAGCCCGACGTCCATCGGGTCCTTCTTGGAGGCCCGGTAGAACGGCTGCGAGACCGGCGCACGCCAGTCGATGACCATCGGGTCGCCGTCCTGGTCGTGGACGTGGCGCCGCCCGATGTAGAAGCGCTCCCCTTCCGCCCCCTCGGCCCGGTCGGAGCCGGGCGCGTGCAGGTAGTCGAGGCGGCCGAAGAACAGCGGGGTGTCGCTGAGGTCGGCGAGGGCCTTGATGCGGTCGTCGATCTGGCGGGAGAGGACCTCGGCGTTGACCCAGTTCGCGGTGACGTCGGTGATGTCGAGGGACTCCACGTCCTCGCGCATGGCGCGCAGGGCCGTGCGGGACGCGGCGAGGTGGGAGCGCTCGCGGGAGAGGGGATCGTCGGCGGGCGTGGGCGTAGGCGTGGACAAGGGGGTGCCTCCGGGAGGACTGCAAGGTGCGTACTGCGAGAGATGCCGGCCGGTTTCCGTCCGGTCGGCGGCGCTCCGGGAGGAGGCGGGCAAGAGCGGGGATTCTAGGCGAGCGGGGGCGCGGGAGGCCAACCGTTTTCCCGCCCCCGCGCTGTGCCTCGCGCCGTTCCTGTGCCGTCCCCTAGGGGACGGGCCCCTCCACCCTGAGGGCAGTGGGTCACTCCTGAGTACTACGCGATGACCACGACGGTTCGCCCCACAGACCGATGCTCTCCTTATGCCTGAAAAGGGACCATGGAGACATGAGTGCAGCGACCTTCACCCCGGCCCCCGGTCGCCCGTCCGGCGCGACCTCCCTCTCCGACGCCCCCCGCCACCGCCTCGGCGACGCCCTGCGCGCCGTGCGCGTCTTCGCCGGCGCCGCCTTCGACGTGATCATCCTCGGCGAGTACGGCGAGGAAGCCGGCATACGCCGTAAGTGACCCGGCGTATGCCGTAAGGCATCCCGCGTACGCCTCTAGCCCTCCGCCAACAGCTCGTCCGCGTCCATGATCCGGTACGCGTACCCCTGTTCCGCCAGGAACCGCTGCCGATGCGCCGCGAAGTCCTGGTCGATGGTGTCCCTGGCGACCACCGAGTAGAAGTGGGCCTGGTGTCCGTCGGCCTTCGGCCGCAGCACCCGCCCCAGCCGCTGCGCCTCCTCCTGGCGCGACCCGAAGGTGCCCGAGACCTGGATGGCGACCGTCGCCTCCGGCAGGTCGATGGAGAAGTTCGCCACCTTGGACACCACCAGCACGCTGATCTCGCCCTCCCGGAAGGCGTCGAAGAGCTTCTCGCGCTGGGCGTTCGACGTCTCACCCTTGATCACGGGCGCGTTCAGATGCTCCCCCAGCTCGTCCAGCTGGTCGATGTACTGCCCGATGACGAGGATCTGCTGCCCGGCGAACCGCCGCACGATCGCCTCCGTGACCTTCCGCTTGGTCGCGGTCGTCGCACAGAAGCGGTACTTCTCCTCCGTCTCGGCGGTGGCGTACGCGAGCCGCTCGGAGTCGGTGAGGTTGACCCGCACCTCGACACAGTCCGCGGGCGCGATGTAGCCCTGCGCCTCGATCTCCTTCCAGGGAGCGTCGAACCGCTTCGGCCCGATGAGGGAGAAGACGTCGGACTCCCGCCCGTCCTCCCGCACCAGGGTGGCCGTCAGACCGAGCCGCCGCCGCGCCTGGAGGTCCGCGGTGAACTTGAAGACCGGCGCGGGCAGCAGGTGCACCTCGTCGTAGAGGATCAGGCCCCAGTCCCGGGAGTCGAAGAGCTCCAGGTGCGGGTAGACACCCTTCCGCCGGGTCGTCAGCACCTGGTAGGTGGCGATGGTGACCGGCCGGATCTCCTTCTTCGTCCCGCTGTACTCGCCGATCTCGTCCTCGGTCAGCGAGGTCCGCTTCACCAGCTCGTGCTTCCACTGCCGTGCCGAGACGGTGTTGGTGACGAGGATCAGGGTGGTCGACTTTGCCTGCGCCATGGACCCGGCGCCGACGAGGGTCTTGCCCGCGCCGCAGGGCAGGACGACGACCCCGCTGCCGCCGTGCCAGAAGTTCTCCACCGCCTGCTTCTGGTACGGCCTGAGGGCCCAGCCGTCCTCGACCAGCTCGATCGCGTGCGCCTCGCCGTCCACGTACCCGGCGAGGTCCTCGGCCGGCCAGCCCAGCTTCAGCAGCGTCTGCTTGATCTGCCCGCGCTCGGAGGGGTGCACGGCCACGGTGTCCGGGTCGATGCGGTTGCCGACCAGCGGGGCGACCCGCTTGGAGCGCAGGATCTCCTCCAGCACCGGGCGGTCGGTGGTCGTCAGGACCAGTCCGTGCGCCGGGTGCTTGCTGAGGGTCAGCCGACCGTAGCGGTCCATCGTCTCGGCGATGTCGACCAGCAGCGCGTGCGGCACCGGGTAGCGGCTGTACTCCACCAGCGCGTCCACGACCTGCTCGGCGTCGTGCCCGGCGGCGCGCGCGTTCCACAGGCCGAGCGGGGTCACCCGGTAGGTGTGGATGTGCTCGGGTGCCCGCTCCAGCTCCGCGAAGGGCGCGATGGCCCGACGGCAGTCGTCGGCCCGCTCGTGGTCGACTTCCAGGAGCAGGGTCTTGTCGGACTGGACGATGAGTGGACCATTCACACGCGGCACCCTTTCCGTAGGCCGTCAGTCTCGGCCAAACGTCCAGTGTGCCTGATCGCCGCGCACAGGTTCCTCTCCCGTACGCGGCGGATCATGCGGCGGGGCACCCGGTGGGCTCCCGTGCCGGGCTACTTCAGCGAGGGCAGGGCGATCGTGTTGATCAGGGGCCCTTCGACGGTGACCCCCTCGGTGATCAGCGGTTCGACCCCGGCGGCCGGGATCGGCAGCGGGAGCGCGGCAGCGGAGGGCGCGGCCGAGGCCTCGGGAGCGAGCGCGCCGACCAGCGCGGCGGCGGAGAGCAGGGCCGTTACGGAGACGGCGACGGCGGTGGCGCGGGCGGGGACGGGGATCTTGGAGCGCATGGGGACGTGCAGGCCTTTCACGGACGTACGGACGTACAGCAGCGGCTGTACCCAAGGGGAGGGGGAAGGCCGGGCCGGCCCGGACAGCGGAGGCCGGCCCGAGGGACGAGCGCGGCGGGTCAGATCTGCGGCGTCTCGATGACCAGGCCGGCGACGTCGATGCCGACGGCGGCGGCCTGGGTGGCGAAGGCGCCGATCAGCAGGGCGGTGGCGGTCAGAACGGCGGCGACACGACGGGCAGCGCGCATGAGGCGGCTTCCTCTCTTGCAGGCCCCGGGCCCGCTGCGAGCGGCCCGGAGTTGATCAGGACATCCCGTGGCTGCCCTGCGCCTTCCGCCGGAATGCGGCGCGCCGATCAAGCTCCCTCATGGGTGGGAAGTCTCCGGCGTGGCGTGCATGATCACGGACGTACACCCGCAGGGGTGATCTCACCCCGCACGACGCCCGCACCACCGGAAGCTCCTACTCCTCCGCCAGCTCCGCCACTCCCGTCACCCGGTGCAGCGGGTACGTGCGGACCTCGTCGGCGGTGTGGTCGTAGGCCGTGACGAAGCCGCCCTCGACGCGGATGGGGGCGATGACGCGCTGGCTGGCGGAGCCCTCGGCGTTGACGTAGCCGATCCAGAGGGCCTCGCCGGTGAGGACGGCGGCCTGCATGGTGGCGAGGGTCTCGGCGGAGCTGGTGCGGGGCAGTGCGCCGCCGTCCGCCGGGGTGGCGGTGGGCTTGCGGGGCGTGGTGGAGGCCAGGTCGCCGGCGCGGATGGCGCGGATCGCGGCGGTCAGGAGGGTCGCGTCGGGGACCGGCGGGCCGTCCGGGACGGGCTCGGGGGCGGTGCGCGGCGGGGTGCGGTGGGCGAGGGCGCGGGTGATCAGGACGTCGCCCTCGGCGGACTCGGCGGCCGGTGCGAAGCCCATCGCGCGCAGTCCGTCGAGGAGCGTGGCCGGATCGGCCTGGGTGGCCAGCACGGTCGGGGCCAGGCGCCGCAGCCGCAGGCCCGCCGCCCGCTTGTCCGCCATGATCTCGTTGAGCAGCGCGTCGTCGTCGCAGCGGACGTAGGCGGAGGCCGAGCCGACCCGCAGGTGGCCGTGCCGGCGGGCCACGTCGTCGATCAGGTACGCCAGCGGTTGCGGGACCGGCGTACGGGAGTGCTCGGCGAGGAAGGCGTGCAGGTCGGAGGCGGCGCGACCGGAGTCGAGGGCGCGGCGCACCGAGCCGGGCGTGAAGCGGTAGACGGTCGCCCCGCCCTTGGACTCGACGTCCGCGAGCACGTCCAGCATGTCGGCCAGCGGGCGCTTGAGCGGTCCGGGCGCGACGGCCGTCAGGTCGGCCTGGAGCAGGACGTGGTCCAGCGGTTCGGGCAGCAGCGGGGCCAGCAGCCGGCCGGCCGCGGCGGTGGCGACCGCCTGCTCGGTGGGGGAGAGGGGTTCCACGACGGTGGGCACGTGGTGGACCGGCAGCTTGTCACCGGGCCCCGACGGCTCCTCGGCCGCCGTCGGAACGGCCGCCTGCGGGACGGCCGCCGCGGCCCCCAGCAGGGCCCGCCCGTGCGCCGAGAGCGCGCCCCGCCCGGTCACCCCGAGCAGCTCCGCCTCGGTCAGCGTCCACCGGGCGAGCCGCCCGCGCAGGTCGTCCTCCCGCTGGGGTCCGCGCAGGGGGCGCTCCCACCGCAGCCGGGCCAGTACCGAATCGGCGCTCGGGGAGGCGCCCTCCGGCAGTCCGGCCAGCAGGGTCAGCACCCGGTGCCGCACCTCGGGGGCGGCCGAGCGGTCCAGGCCGGGCCCGAGCGCCGACAACGTACGGTCCTTGGCGTCCCGCCCGCCCACCAGCCCCGCCGTCCGGGTCGCCGTCAGCCACGCCTGAGCGAGCCGGGCCCAGCGCTGCGGCGCGGGCTGCTCCAGCCACTCGTCGTAGGCGGGGGTGGCCGCGTACCGCTCGTCGGCCTCGCCGTCCGAGGCCAGCAGCCCGGCCGCGTAGGCGAGCTCGACCCAGAAGGCGGCGATCGGCTCGGACACGTCCAGGGCGACGGCCGTCCGCTTCAGGTCGCGGACGCTGAGCCCGCCGGCCCGCAGCACGGTCGGCCCGCCCTCGTCCCAGTCCTTCAGCAGCTCCTCGACGGTCGCGAGCGCGGTGTACGCCTGCCCGGCCGCCGTTCCGTCCACAACCTGTGGACGGTGCGTGCCCGCGGCTTCCACGGCGGGCGGCAGCGGCTCGGTCGCGCGGTGCGCGCGCCCCGCCCGCAGATGCAGCGCCACCTCACGCGGGAGTACGACCGTCCCCGGTGCAGTCGGCAGCAGCAGCCCCCGGTCCAGGAGCCAGCGCACATGGGCGGCCGGCTCGGCGGTGACCTGCCCGTACGGCGGCCCCCACACCAGCCGGGACAGCACCTCCCGGGACTCCGGCGGGGCCTCGGCGAGCAGCGCGGCCATGCGTCCGCGGTCGCCGAACAGGCCGGTGAGCGCGGTCACCGCGGACACCGAGTCATGGGTGGAGGGCAGGCCCGCCGCCGTCACGATCTCCTGGATGCGGCCCGGCGACATGCCCGCCGTGGCCTCCTGCACCGTCGGGCCGAGGCCGGTGGGGGACGGGTACTGCGGGGTGGGCGCGAGCAGTTCGCGGGCGGTGCGGACCAGCCGCAGCCGGTCGTCCGCGCCCCACACCAGGGCCTGCTCGCGCAGGGTGGCCAGGGCCCGGGGCAGCGCGCCGACGACCGCCGGATCGCCGTCGTCGCCGGCCAGCAGGGAGAGCAGTTCCTCGTACGGCGCCGGTTCGCCCGCCACGGCCAGCGCCTCCGCCGTCTGGAGGGCGAACCGGTCCAGGCGCTCCAGGGCGCGGACCACGGACGCCCGGGTGCCGGCGCGGGTGGCGAGCTGGGTCAGGTCGGTGGGGACGGGGGTGATGAGGTCCGGGCGGGCGCGCAGGAGCGCGGCGAGGGACCCGTCGTCCCGTGCGCGGAGCGCCTCCGCGAGGGACCGGGGTACCGCCGGCTTCTCATCGCTGCTCATCCGGTCAACGGTAGCGGGTGGCCTGTGCGGCGGGTGCACGTCAGGCGAACGAAACGTTGCCCAGGTGACCCCGGGATGAACTTCCGCCGGAGGATTTCCGCGGCCCTGGCAACGCTTCGCCCGCACTCGTCACCCTGGGCACCCTGACAACTACTCGGCCCTTCAACCATCGGCCGGGTCAAGGGGATGGGGGGATCCCGGGATGGACCTCGACTTCGACAACTGGGTCGCCGTGGTCAGTATCGCGATCCCCTCCCTGGCGTTCCTCTGGGAGTTCGCGGTCGTCGGCCGCAAGCGGCTCGGTTACCGCGTGCAGATGGACGCGCTCGCCGCCGACGCGACCCAGTCGCCGTACGCCGGAGTGCTGCGGGACATGCAGCGGGACGGCCACCGGCTGAAGGACCCCTCCTTCGTCCTGCTGCGGATCGAGAACGCGGGCTCGGCGCCGATCGAGGACACCGACTACCTGACCCGTGGCACCAACCCCTGCGGGATCACGGTCACCTTCCGGGACCGCCAGGTCGCCGGTCTCGTCGTGACCCATCTCAGCCAGCCGGAGCTGGAGACCTTCTTCACGCCGGAGGACGAGGGCTTCGGCTACCAGAACGTCGAGGAGGGCGACCTGCGCAGGGGAGTGGTCAGGCTGCCGAAGGCGAAGCTGCCGCTGCGGGCCGAGTACAAGGTGCTCGTCGTGCTGGAGCGCTGGACGGACGACGACACCGGCGCGCCCTTCCCCAGGCCGGTCTTCGTCGGCGCCGTCGGCGGGCCCCGCCGCTGGTTCGAGCCGCTGGTCCGGTACTTCAGGTTCAAGCTGGCCCGCACCGAGAGCCATGTCTTCGCCTCCCGCCCGGCCTGGATCGGCATAGGGCTGCTGGCGCTGGCGGTCACCGCCCAGAGCATCACCCTGTTCCTGCCCGAGAACCGCACCCCGCTGGACTGCGTCGGCGGAACGCTTCACCTCAACGGTTCCACCGCCTTCGCGCCCGCCGTCCGGGAGGCCGCCGCCCGCTACGAGGAGGCCTGCCAGGGCGCCGACGTGAGCATCCCCATCGACGAGGGCACCTTCGACGGCAGCGGCGAGGGCCTGGCCGACCTGGAGAAGGCCGGCCGGGACAGGAAGATCGAGGTGGGCGACGGACTCGGCGACCACATCACCTTCGCGGACGGCATCGTCGGCGGCGACCACGCCCGCGTGCTCAGCCGGGCCATCGCCTACTCCGTGTTCACCCTCGTCGTCAACAAGGACGCGGGCGTCGGCAACCTCACCCCCGACCAGATCCGCCGCCTGTACGCCGGGAAGGTCAGGAACTGGTCCCAGCTGGGCGGCGCCGACGTCCCCGTCCACCTCGTCAACCGGCACGTCACCTCCGGAACCCGCAGCGCCCTCGTCTCCCGCGTCCTGGACAAGAAGCAGCCACTCGGACCCACGGTGGAGAACTGCGCCGCCCTGGAGGAGGACGGCTACGGCGTCTGCGAGGTCGACAGCACCCAGACCATGCTGGAGACCGTGGCCGGGACCCCCGGCGCCCTCGGCTACAGCGAGGTCAGCAGCGCCGCGGCGAAGACCAAGGAGGACGAGCACATCGTCCAGCTGCCCATCGCCAGCCAGCGGGCCACCCTGGACGCCGTCGAGAACGGCGACTACCCGTACTGGCAGACCGAGTTCGCCTACACCTACGGCGAGCCGCCCGCCGGCTCCGTCGCCGCCGCCTTCCTGACCTACCTCACCGACCAGGGCGGCAGGGACGTCCTGCGCGAATACGGCAACCGGCTCTGCTCGGAGGTCGAGAATCCCTACGTCTGCGAGCCGACGTAACCCCCTTCAACCCCCCGCCCGGCACCCACACCTCCCGCCTGGCCTGCGCTACCGTCGTCCCACGGGGTATCCAACGCACCGACCCCGGAGGGGACTTCGTGGGTATCGAGAGCGACCAGGTCGTCTACGAGTATCTGAGCCGCGTCGGCGACGTGGCGCAGCAGCGGCAGTTGCCGTCGTCCACCCGGATGCGCCTGGTCTCGGAGCTGCGCAACGAGATCGACCGGCGGCGGTCCAAGGCGCCCGTCGACAGTCCGGCCGCCGTCCGCCGCATCATCGCCCGGCTCGGCAGTCCGGACGAGGTCGTCGACGCGGCGGGAGACGGCACCCGGCCCGCGGCCGTGGCGGAGGAACCGGCCGCCGCCGTGCCCGTCCAACGGGACGGCCAGAGCGAGGACACCGGCCGGTCCAGGCGGCTGCGCCGGGCCGTGCCCCGCCCCCGCCCCGCCGCCCCGGACCCCGACGTCGTCTCCCCGCCGCACTTCGCGAGCACCGACGAACTCGGGGACAGCGCGACCCAGCCCGACTGGTGGCGGGTGGACGACAGCCCCTTCGGAGTCGGGGACAGCGTGCCCGGCTTCGTCGGCGGCGTGGAGATCCCGGAACTGCTGAAGCCCCCGCCACCGAAGGAGACGGAGAAGGAGAAGGAGGAGACGGCAGCGGAGAAGGCGGCCGCCGCACCCCCGGCCGTCGAGAAGACCCCGGGCAAGCCAGGCAGGACCTGGTGGAAGCCCACACCGGCCGCATCCGCCGCATCGGCCAAGGAGACGGTGGCCGACACCCCCGCTCCTCCGCCCCGCCGCCGCCTGCTGCCCCGCCGCACGGCCGTCGGTACCGGCTGGAACAACCCCTTCCTGCTCCTGGCCGCCGCGCTCCTCGTCGTCGGCGCGATCCTCGGCAACTGGATCGCCCTCGTCCTCGGCTGGGCCATCGCCTACGCCTCCCGCCGCCTCAGCGACGCCGAGACCAAGTGGGCGGTCGTCATCCTCCCCAGCCTCTCCCTCGCGGCCGGCGTCCTGTGGCTCTGGGGCCGCACCGAGGGCCGCTGGGGCACCCCCATCCCCGAGGGCCACATGAACGCGGCCATCGGCGAGACCTGGCCCTGGGTGGTCCGGGGCGCGGCGGTGACATCGGCACTGTTCCTGGTGTGGCGGTCACAGCGCCGGAGGTGACAGGTCACACCCCGCGGATGCCTGCTGTTTGCACCCACTGGGCACAATGGCCGATATGGCCTCCACGACCGAACCCGCCTCCGCCGCCACCGCCGCCCCGACCGTCGGCTTCGATCTCGACATGACGCTCATCGACTCCCGGCCCGGGATCCGCGCCTGCTACCAGGCGTTGGCCGAGCGGACGGGGGCGTACATCGACGCCGACCTGGCGGTGACCCGGCTGGGGCCGCCGCTCGTGGAGGAGTTGGTGCACTGGTTCCCGGCGGAGCAGGTGGCGGCCATGGCCGATCTGTACCGCTCGATGTACCCGTCGATCGCCATCGCCGCGAGCCCCGCGATGCCCGGCGCCCGGGAGGCGATCGCCGCCGTACGGGAGGCCGGCGGGCGGGCGATCGTCGTCACCGCGAAGTTCGAGCCGAACGCCAAGCTGCACCTGGAGCACCTGGGCATCGAACCGGACGCGGTCATCGGCGACCTGTGGGCGGAGCAGAAGGCGGAGGCGCTGCGCGAGCACGGGGCTGGCGTCTACGTCGGCGACCACCTCGGGGACATCCGGGGGGCCCGGGCCGCGGACGCCCTGTCGGTCGCGGTGGCCACGGGTCCGTGCGACGCGGGGGAGCTGACCGAGGCCGGCGCGGACGTCGTCCTCGCGGATCTGACCGAGTTCCCGGAGTGGCTCGCGGCCTACCTCCCCGCCCGCGCCTGACGCCGTCCCGCCGCGATCGACCGGAAAACCCCGGCACCGGCGACCAGGAACCCGACGCCCATGAGCATGCTCAGTCCGAACATGTACGTCGGAAAAGGCGTCGTACCGAGAAGAAACGGGGCCACCGTGACGAGAGTGGCCACGGCACCGATGAAGAACAGGACAGCACCGGCGCGGATCAGTCGGTCACCGGGCTCGGCGGAATTCGTTTGGGTTTTGTCACGCACCGGACCAGGGTAGTTCCCAGCGCGAAGGAACAACCGGGCGACGTCTTGTCACCGGCCTGAAGACCATTAGCCTTGGTACCGGCGGGTCCGACGACCCGCCCGAGTGCTATCAAGAGCCGTTTCAGAAGCAGTTTTCCGACGAGTACGAGGACGAGGACAGACGTGCCTACCGGCAAGGTCAAGTGGTTCAACAGCGAGAAGGGCTTCGGCTTTCTCTCCCGCGACGACGGCGGTGACGTCTTCGTCCATTCCTCGGTCCTCCCCGCCGGAGTCGAGACACTCAAGCCGGGGCAGCGAGTTGAGTTCGGAGTGGTCGCCGGCCAGCGCGGTGACCAGGCCCTTTCCGTCGTCATCCTCGATCCGACGCCGTCGGTGGCGGCCGCGACCCGCAAGAAACCGGACGAACTCGCCTCCATCGTCCAGGACTTGACGACCCTGCTGGAGAACATCACGCCGATGCTGGAGCGGGGCCGCTACCCCGACAAGGCCGCCGGCAAGAAGATCGCGGGCCTGCTGCGCGCGGTCGCCGACCAACTCGACGTATAACCACGTCCTACGGGACGTTTCCTACGGAAATTCCAGCGCGCCGGGGCCGAGGGGCGGCACCAGCCCCTCGGCCGCGGCACGCGTGAGCAAGCCGCGGATCGCCGCATAGCCGTCCTCACCGAGGTCGGCGGTGAACTCGTTGACGTACAGACCGATGTGCTGGTCGGCGACGGACGGGTCCATTTCCTGGGCGTGTTCCATGACGTACGGACGGGACACCTCGGGGTCGTCCCAGGCCGCGCGGACGGATGTGCGAATGGAATCGGCCAGTAGCGTCAGGGTTTCCGCGCCCAGTGAGCGCTTGGCGATGATCGCGCCCAGCGGGATCGGCAGCCCGGTGGTGTGCTCCCAGTGCGCGCCCATGTCCGCGAGCTTGTGCAGTCCGTAGTTCTGGTACGTGAAGCGCGCCTCGTGGATGACGAGTCCCGCGTCGATCTTGCCGTCCCGCACGGCGGGCATGATCTCGTGGAACGGCATCACGACGATCTCGCCGACCGGACCGGGCAGCACGTCCGCCGCCCACAGCCGGAACAGCAGATACGCCGTCGAGCGCTCGCTCGGCACGGCCACCGTCCGGCCGGTGAGGTCGAGGCCGGGCTCCCGGGACAGCACCAGCGGCCCGCAGCCCCGGCCCAGCGCCCCGCCGCACGGCAGCAGCGCGTACGCGTCGAGGACGTACGGCAGCACGGCGTACGACACCTTCAGCACGTCCAACTCACCGCGCTCGGCCATGCCGTTGGTGACGTCGATGTCCGCGAAGGTCACGTCCAGGGCGGGGCCGCCGGGGACGCGGCCGTGGGCGAGCGCGTCGAAGGTGAAGGTGTCGTTCGGGCAGGGCGAGTACGCGATCCGCAGGGGCTCACTGGTCGTCATACGGGTTCCAACTCTCCAGTACGGGTGCGAGCTTCCCGAAGCCCGCCGTGAGGGCCGCCAGGGCGTCCGGGATGCGCCAGGCGGCGCGGTCGCGCGGGCCCACCGGGTTGGACACCGCCCGCAGCTCCAGGACGGGCACGCCGTGCGCGGCGGCCGCCTCGGCGACCCCGAAGCCCTCCATGGCCTCGGCGAGCGCACGCGGGTGACGGGCCCGCAGCGCGTCGGCGCGGGCGGCCGTCCCGGTCACGGTCGACACGGTGAGCACGGTGCCGGGGCGCGCCCCGGTCGCCTGCGCGGCCTCCCGTACGAGTGATTCCGGCGGACGGTGCGTGACGACCCCGAACCCCAGCTCGGTCACCGGCACGAACCCCTCCGCCGTCTCCGCCCCCAGGTCGGCCGCGGTGATCTCCTCGGCCACGACGAGCGACCCGACGGGCGCCAGCGGCGCGAAACCGCCCCCGATCCCGGCCGACACGACGAGCCCGTAGGGGCTGCCGTCGAGCGCGGCGACCGTGAGGGCGGTGGCGGTGGAGGCGGCGGCGAGGGCGGGGCCGACACCGACGGCGAGCAGGTCGTGGCCGGCCGCCCGTCGTAGCGTCGCGCCGGGCAGCCGTACCTCCTCGAAGGGCCCGGCAAACGCGCGTGCCACCGCGTCCCGTTCGACCGGGACCGCGGTGGCTACGAGTACGCGCATGACGGGAAGGGGCCGCGGATCAGGCGTCCCCGTTCTCCAGCCGGAAGTTCCACACGCCCTTGAAGTCGCTGCTCTGGGCCGCCTTGTTCTGCTGGACGACGCTGATGTTCAGCGTCTTCGGGGCGGCCTGTCCCTGCTGGTCGGCGAAGAGGTCGACGCCCTGGAAGGAGTAGTACGTCTTCTTGTACACGCTGGTGACCTGCTGGCCGTTGATCCACAGCGCCCAGCCGGTGTCCGCGATCTCGGGGTCGACACCGATGCGCAGGGTCTCGCTCTGCGGCACCTCGATCTTGTCGCCGCCCTTCTTCTGGGCGCACTTGGTGGCCTCTTCCTGGCCGATGTCCTTGCCGTCGTCGTAGCAGGCGGCCTCGGCACTCACCGAGTCCTTGCCCACCGTCACGGTGGCGCGAGGCGTCGGCTTGTCGCAGGCCGACAGAACAAGCAGTCCGGCGGAAACGGCACCGGCGACAGCGACGGCGCGGCGGCGTCGCACAACGGATTGCAGCGTGGTCATGACCGAAGGCTATCGGGCGGGTCCCACGCTCTTCCTATGCGGGGGTACGGCGTGCCGCGCGTGGGGCCCGGCTCACGCCACCCGGGCCCGCGCCGTCCCCCCGTGGCGGGCCGAGCCGAGGAGCCCCTTGACGGTGGCCAGCCAGCCGATCGCGACCACCGCGGCGCCCACGAACAGACCCAGCGTGCCGTTGAGCGGCATCACGATCCCGACCACGCCCCCGAACACCGACGACACCTGCAGCAGCGTCTCGGAGCGGGCGAAGGCCGAGGTGCGCACCTGCTCCGGCACGTCCCGCTGGATCAGCGCGTCCAGCGACAGCTTGGACAGGGCCTGCGCGAAGCCGGCGATCGCCGCCAGACACGCCACCAGGAACGCGCCGAAGAAGATCGCCGCGGTGATCGCCGTGCCCACCACGATCGCCACCACCGTCACGATGATCAGCTCCGGCGCTCTGGAGCGCAGCCACGCCCCCACCGACGTACCGATGGCGTTGCCCGCGCCCGCCGCGACGACCACGATGCCCAGCGACACCGCCGCGCTCTCGCCGCTCAGCGGATGCTCGCGCAGCAGGAAGGCCAGGAAGAAGGTCAGGAACCCGGACAGGCAGCGCAGGGCCGCGTTCGCGCCGAGGGCGTGCGTGACGGCGATGCCGACCGTGCGCAGTCCGGGCCGCTTGACCGGTTTGAGGTGCGGGCCGTGCAGATGGTCCTCGTCGGCGGCCAGCAGTGCCACGTCCTCGCCCTTGGCCGAGTCGACCTTCGGCGGCAGCGTGAACGACAGGAAGGTCCCCGCCACGAAGATCACGAAGGCGCCGTAGAGCGGCCAGCGCGGTCCGATCGCCTGGAGCCCGGCCCCGATCGGCGCCGCGATCCCGGTCGCCAGGAGTCCGCCCAGGGTGACCCGGGAGTTCGCCTTGACCAGGGAGAACTTCGGTGGCAGCAGGCGTGGCACGACCGCGCTTCTGACCACGCCGTACGCCTTCGACGCGACCAGCACGCCGAGCGCGGCCGGATACATCTCGATGCTGCCGGTGACCACCGCGCCCGACAGGACCAGGGCGAGCAGGGCGCGGGCGAGCATGGCGCCCGCCATGGCGGCCCGGCGGCCGTGCGGCAGCCGGTCCAGGAGCGGGCCGATCACCGGGGCCAGCACCGTGAAGGGCGCCATGGTGATCGCCAGGTAGAGCGCGACCCGGCCGCGGGCCTCGTCGGTGGGGACGGAGAAGAAGACGGTGGAGGCGAGCGCGACGGTGATCATCACGTCACCGGCGCCGTTCACCCCGTGGAGTTCGATCAGCTTGCCCAGACCGGACTCGCCGGCTCCGTGCGCGTGGGTCGCCTTGCGGATGCCGCGGGCGGGCAGGTGCAGGGCACGCCCGACGGAGCGGAGGGAGCCGCGTACCCGGCCCGTCCCGCCGCCTCGACCGCTGCCCTTGCCGACCCTGCTGCCCTTGTTTCCCTTGATCCCTTTGGACCCACCGATCCCGGTGGCACCTTGGGGCGTCTTCGCGGCTGCCACCCCGTCATAGTGCCCCGAGAAAGCCGCGCGTAGTGCGGTTACCGCACGTATGGGCGCGGACTTCTTGACCAAGCCGCTCCCCGGCACGCCAGGGAAATCCTCCCCGGCGGGCGGTGAACCGACCCGTCGGTGTAGGCCAAGCGCACGCGAACAGGTAGCGTGCGTATCTCAGCCATCCCGCAGAATGGATGGACAGGTGCGCCCGAGCGTGAGCGGGCGTGGACGTCGACGCGGTCCCCGGGTCCGCTCCGTCCGCCCCGCCGCCGACCGGCCGCCGCACCAGAGAGACGGCGTAGGAGAGAAGCGATACCTGTGAGCGCAGCGACCACGCGAAGCCGCACCCCCGACCGCCTGTGCGCCGAGGCCGTCGACCTCGCCCGCACCGCCGCCGAGGAGGCCGCCGCCCCCGGTGTCGTCGGGGAGCACGCGGGAGTGGTGTCCGAGGGCGACCGGGTGGTCACGCACCACTTCGAGTGCAAGGAACTCGGCTACCGGGGCTGGCGTTGGGCCGTCACCGTGGCCCGGGCCTCCCGCGCCAAGATCGTCACCCTGGACGAGGTCGTGCTGCTGCCCGGCCCGGACGCGCTGCTCGCGCCCGAGTGGGTGCCCTGGAGCGAGCGGCTGCGCCCCGGCGACATGGGACCCGGCGATCTGCTCCCCACCGACGCCGAGGACCTGCGTCTGGAGCCCGGCTACACCGGCGAGGACGAGCCGCTGCCCAGCGCGCCCGTCTCCCAGGAGATGGCCGAACTCGTGGAGGCGGAGGACGCGGAGGTGACCGCGCGGACCCCGGCGAACCTCCCGGTGGCCCCCCTGCGCGGCTCCATCACCGCGGTCGCCGAGGAACTCGGCATGCGCCGGGCGCGCGTCCTGTCCCGCTACGGCCTGCACATCGCGGCCGACCGCTGGGAGGAGTCCTACGGCGCCAAGACCCCGATGGCCCAGGCCGCCCCCGCCTCCTGCGTCAGCTGCGGCTTCCTGGTCCCGCTCGGCGGCTCCCTGGGCCAGGCCTTCGGCCTGTGCGCCAACGAGTTCGCCCCGGCGGACGGCCGTGTGGTGTCGCTGGCGTACGGCTGCGGCGGGCACTCCGAGGCCGCGGTCATGCCCAAGCCTCCGCAGCCCGCCCTGCCGGTGATCGACGAGACGCGGGTGGATCCCTTCCCCCTCCGCCCGGCCCGCGACTCCGGGTCCGTCCCGGACGTCTCCGACGACGAAGCGGCGGAGCTGGGGCACTCGTAGGTCTGCGGTACGGAGCCTTGCCGTACGGAGCCTTGCCGTACGGAGCCCTGCCGTACGGAGCCCTGCCGTACGGGGGCCTGTCGCAGGGGTACGGCGGACCGGGTGACGGCGTGTCCTATGCCGGCGTGTCCGTCGCATAGGCCATTCCCTCCTCGTACGACATGCTCCGCCCCTTCGCGTAGGCGTCCTCGTAGGCCCGGTCGCCGATGGTGTCGCGGACGCGGTGTTCGCAGGCCCGGCGGGCGGCGGCGAGGGCGGGGGAGCGGCGTTGGGTGCTGCCGGTGATGTCCCAGACGTGCTCGTTGATGCCGAGGAGCCGGGCGGCCCGGTGGCCGTCGCCCGCCGCGGCGACGGCGTTCGCCAGGAGGTCGAGGGAGACGGCCACGACGGTGGTGTCGTGCATCAGCCGGTTGCCCGTGAGGGCACGGACGGCGTTGCGGATCGCCGAGGGGATGTCCCCCTCGCCGAGGTCGGCCTGCGCCAGCATGTAGGCGGCCGTCGTGCCCGCCCAGGACTCGCCGCGCCGGGTGCTCTCCTCCAGGACCTCCTCGGCCACCGTGCGGGCCGGTCCGTACTCGGCGCGCATCAGGTGCGCGAAGGACACGGACAGGAGCACCGAGAGCTGGGCCGCGCCGAGCCAGTCGTCCCGGACGGGCAGCCGCTCGGCGGTGGACAGGACGTCGAGCGCCTCGGCCGGCCGGCCGCAGATGACGAGGTGGCCGCCCGCGATGTACGTGGCGGCGGTGCGGAACACCGGGTCGTCCTGCCGCCGTGCCGCGTCGGCGCATCGCCGGATCCAGCCCTCGGTGTCCTGATCTCCCTGGAAGAGGGCCACGGCACCGCGCGCCCACAGGGCCCGTACGAGATCGGCCCCGGGGGTGGGGTCGGTGTCGGCGGGCACGGGCACGGGCGTGGGGCCGGTGTCGGTGGCGGGCACGGGCGCGGGGCCGGTGGCGGTGTCTGCGTCGGGCAGGGGCGCGGGGCCGGTGGCGAGGACGCGGTCGAGGCGGGGGCGCGCGTCGCGTGTGTGGCCGCTGTAGCGCCACAGGAAGCCCACCGTGCCCGTGATCTCCAGCGCGGCGGCCCGGTCCCCGCCGCGGTCCAGGGACCAGTCCACCGCGGCCCGGAAGTCGGCGTGATCGGTGCGGACCCGCGCGCACCACAGGGCCTGGCGGCGGGTGTTCCACTCGGCGCAGGCCTCGCGGGCCAGCCGCCGGTAGTGCTCGCGGTGCCGCAGCCGTACGCCGTCCTCCTCGCCCAGCTCCCGCAGCCAGCCCGCCCCGTACTCGCGCACCGTGTCCAGCATCCCGTAGCGGTCCGGGCCCCGGCGCCGCACGATGGACTGCTCGACGAGCCGGTCGAGCAGGGCGGGTATCCAGCGGGCGGACAGCGGCCCGGCGGCGCAGACCTCCTGGGCGGCGTCGAGGCCGAAGCCGCCGGCGAACACCGACAGCCGGGCCCACAGCAGGCGTTCCAGCGGGGCGCACAGCTCGTGGCTCCAGCCGATGGTGGTGCGCAGGGTCCGGTGCCGGGGCTCGGCGCGGTCGTCCTGTGCGGTCAGCAGGTCGAGGCGGGGCTCGAAGCGGGGGTGGGGCTGTTGAGGGGGCTCGGCCTCGGGTAGGGACGGGGGCTCGGCCTCGGGCAGCGTGCCGAGTCGGTCGTGCAGCTCCTGGAGCGTCAGCGTGGAGAGCCGGGCCGCGGCCAGTTCGACGGCCAGCGGGATGCCGTCGAGGCGGCGGCAGACCGCGGCGGCGACGGGCCGGGTGCTGCCGTCGAGCGTGAAGCCGGGGCGGACGGCGGCCGCGCGGTCGGCGAACAGGGCCAGGGCGTCGTCCCGCCCCGTGCCCACGGGCAGCGGCTCGACCTCCACGCACTGCTCGCCGGGCACGCCGAGGCGCCGGCGGCTGGTGGCCAGGACGTGCACACCGGGGGCGAGGAGCAGGCTGTCGACGACGGCCGCGCAGTCGGCCAGGACGTGTTCGCACGAGTCCAGCACCAGCAGCAGCCGCTTGTCCTGAGCCCACTCGATCAGCGACTCCAGCACCGGGCGGGTCGTCTCGTCGGACAGCCGCAGGGTCTCCAGCACGGCCAGCCCCACCACGGCGGGGCCCGTCAGACCGGCGTTGTACAGCGGGGACAGCTCCACCAGCCACACGCCGTCCGGGTACGCGGACCGCGTCCGCCGGGCCGCCCGCAGGGCCAGCCGGGTCTTGCCGACGCCGCCCGGTCCGACCAGGGTCACCAGCTGCCGCCGATGGGCCCCTCTCCAGCCGTCCGGGCGCAACAGAGTGGCCAGCAGGGCGAGTTCGTCCTGCCGCCCGACGAAACCACGGGTCCGCACCGGCAGGTTCCCGGCCGCCCCGGCCACCGCCGCCTCTTCGGGAAAGTCGCCTGACACGGCGGCCAGTCTGGTCCGGCGGACGGCCGCACGACGGAGTGTCCCGTCTTCGGGTGGAAAATCCGCGTCGATGCGACGGGCCTGATCACCGGCCGACGGGTTGTGAACGGTTCGCCTCCGTAATCGACGCACGGTCCGGCGCCGGAGCCCCCCTCCACAAGCGGTACCTTCGACCTCACGCCGATGATGGAGAGTGTGAGCGTGAGCAAGTTCGTGCGACCCGCCGCCGAAGGTGCGGACCCCTTCGGGACCGCCCGGCTACGCCGCGGGGTGCTGGACGCCTGGGCCACCAGCCCCGCCCGGTTCCGCGAGGACGCGAACGCCGAGGAGGACCTCGTCCTCGGCGGCTACCGGGACCGGCTGGTCGTCGAACTCGCGCAGAACGCCGCCGACGCGGCGGCCCGGTCCGGAAGTCCGGGCCGGCTCCGCCTCACCCTCCGCGACGGCGTCCTGGTCGCCGCCAACACCGGCGCCCCGCTGGACGCCGCCGGCGTCGAGTCGCTGGCCACGCTGCGGGCCTCGGCCAAGCGCGACACCCACGAACAGACCATCGGCCGCTTCGGTGTCGGTTTCGCCGCCGTCCTCTCCGTCACCGACGAGCCCGCCGTCGTGGGCCGGCACGGCGGGGTCCGCTGGTCGCTGGGCGAGGCGCGGGTGCTGGCCGCGGACGTGGCCCGGCACAGCCCCGGGCTCGGGGACGAGATCCGCCGCCGGGACGGGCACGTCCCGCTGCTGCGGCTGCCGTTCGCCGCCGAGGGTACCGCCCCCGACCCCTACGACACGGCCGTCATCCTGCCGCTGCGCGACCCGGCCGCCGCCGACCTCGCCGAGCGCCTGCTGGCCGCCGTCGACGACGCCCTGCTGCTCGCCCTGCCCGGCCTCGAAGAGGTCGTGATCGAGACGGACACCGTGCGCACCCTGCGCCGCCGCACCGAGGGCGCCCTCACCGTCGTGGAGGACTCACGGGACGGCACGACCCGGTGGCGTGCCGTCGCAGCGAACGGGCCGCTCACGCCCGACCTGCTCGCCGACCGGCCCGTCGAGGAGCGGCTGAGGCCGCACTGGTCGGTCACCTGGGCCGTCCCCGTCGACGCCGACGGCAGCCCGGCCCGCCCGCGCACCGCGCCCGTCGTGCACGCCCCCACGCCCAGCGACGAGCCCCTCGGCGTGCCCGCCCTGCTCATCGCGTCCTTCCCGCTGGACACCACCCGCCGGCACACCGCCCCCGGCCCGCTGACCGACTTCCTGGTGCAGCGCGCGGCGGACGCCTACGCCGGGCTCCTCGCCGACTGGCGGCCGGTGACCGCGGGGATCATCGACCTCGTGCCCGGCCCGCTGGGCAAGGGCGAACTGGACGGCGGGCTGCGGTCGGCGATCCTGGAGCGGCTGCCGCGTACTGCGTTTCTCCCGCCCGCCCTCCCTGCGTTTCTCCCGCCCGCCCTGGAGCCCGACCGCGAGGGCGAGCCGGACGACGACCTGCCCGAGGCGCTGCGGCCCCGGGACGCCGAGGTGGTGGAGGGCGCGGGCGCGGACACCGTACGGGTGCTCGCCGAGGTGCTGCCCACGCTGCTCCCCGCCGGCCTGGAGCGCCGGGTGGAGCTGCGCACGCTCGGGGTGGCCCGGGTGCCGCTGACCGACGCGGTGGACCGGCTGGCGGGCCTGGAGAAGGCCCCGGAGTGGTGGCGGCGGCTCTACGACAGCCTCGCGGGCGTCGACCCGGACCGGCTCTCCGGACTGCCGGTACCGCTGGCCGACGGCCGGACGACGATCGGCCCCCGGCAGGTGCTGCTGCCCACCCCGGAGGGCGCCCGGATCGACCCGGAGACCCTCGCCCGGCTCGGCCTCAAGGTCGCGCACCCGGACGCCGCCCACCCGCTCCTGGAGAAGCTCGGCGCCCTGCCCGCGACCCCGCGCGCGGTGCTCACCACCCCGCAGGTCCGCGCCGCCGTCGCCGCCTCCCTGGACGACGAGGGCGGCCTCGACTGGGAGCAGGAGGCGCCGGACGCGGAGGAACTGGCCGACACCGTCCTGGCGTTGGTCAGGGAAGCGGGCCTGGAGCCCGGCGACGAGCCCTGGCTCGGCGCGCTCGCCCTGCCCGACGAGGACGGCGAACTGGCCCCCGCCGGTGAACTCGTCCTCCCCGGCAGCCCCTTCCACCAGGTCATGCGCGAGGACGAACTCGCCACCGTCGACGCCGAGTTGGCGGACAAATGGGGCGAACAACCGCTGGCCGCCTGCGGTGTCCTCGCCGGCTTCGCCCTCGTCCGCGCCACCGACGTCGTCCTTGACCCCGACGAACTGGAGCCCCGCGAGGGCGACTTCGCGCAACCGGACGACGCGGGTCTGCTCGACGCCGTGGACGTCTGGTGCGAGGACATCCTCGACCGCTTCCCCGACACCCCCGTCCCGCCGGTCGCCACGGAACTGGTCGCCGTCCGCGACCTCGACCTGGTGGACGAGGACAAGTGGCCCCAGGCCCTGGCGCTTCTGTCCCAGCCGCCCCTGCGCGACGCCCTCGTCGAACCCGTCCGCATCCTCCTCCCCGACGGCACGCACGAAGTCGTACGCCCCTACACGGCCTGGTGGCTGCGCGGCAACCCCGTCCTCGACGGCCGCCGCCCCGCCGGCCTCCTCGCCTCCGGCGGCGACCCCCTCCTGCGCGGCCTCTACGACGAGGCCGACGCGACCGGCTTCGACGACGAGCAGGTATTGCGGGCGCTGGGCGTACGCACCTCAGTCGCCGCACTGCTGGACGAACCGGGCGGAGCGGCGGAGCTGCTGGACCGTCTGGCGGACCCCGATCGGCAGGTGTCCGGCACCCAACTGCACGCCCTTTACGGGGCTTTGGCCGACCTGGACCCCGAGCAGGTGACCCTCCCGGACGAGCTGCGTGCCGTGGTCGACGGCCGCGTGGAGGTCGTGGACGCGTCCTCCGCCGTGGTCTGCGACTCCCCGGACCTGCTCCCCTTCACTTCCGCCGTCCCCCTCCTCCCCGTACGCCCCTCCCGCGCCGCCGAGCTGGCCGACCTCTTCCAGGTCCGCCGCCTCAGCGAATCCGTCACGGCCGCCATCGACTCGGAGGGCACGGAACACTCCGTACCGGACCCGGTCCGCGTGCTGCTGGGCCCCCGTACCCCCTCCACCTACGTCGAACACGACGAACTCCTCGTCGACGGAGTCGAGATCGACTGGCGCGTCACGAACGACGGCACCCTCCACGCCTCCACGCTGGAGGGCGTGGCGGCGGGCCTGGCCTGGGCGGCGGGGCAGTGGCCGCGACGGTTCGAGGTGGCGGCGTTGCTGGAGGACCCGTCCCGCACGCAGGAACTGGCCCGGGACCGCTGGTTCGACTGAGGGCGCCCACCGGAGGGCGCCTGCCCCGCCGGAGATTCCCGGCGGGGGAGACGCCTCCTGCCGCCTAGCCGGCCTCCCGCTTATCCAGGAAGTCGAGCACCAGGCGGAACAAGTGGTCCACAGCGGGCTGTTGCTGCTCCTCGGTCAGGGTTCCCCAGTACCGGATGTCGGCCCCGGGAAAGGCGTCCTCAAGGACGAGCGCCGGCCAGCCGAGACTGCTCTGCTCTCCCCTGCGCGCGATCAGCCATTCCTCGAACCCGTGGAGCAGCCGGTTCGAGCTGCCCAGGTCGAAGCCCGTGAGGAACATCGCGGTCGGGTAGGAGAAACCGTTGAGACCGAACATTCCGGGCCTGGCACGGATCTGCTCGATCAGTTCCCTGTCGTTCACGGGCTCCCTCGGAAATCCGACGTCGAGGATGTCGTTCTCGGGCCAGAGCTATTCCCCGACATGCGCGTGCATCGCCTCGTACCGCGTATACATCCGGCCAAGTTCTTGCGGACTGTTCCGCACGTCCAGGAACTCCAGGACGAGGGAGAACAGGTGCTCCACGGCCTGTTGGTGCTGTTCTGGAGTCAGGTGTTCCGGGGACCTCCAGGTGTAGAGGCTCATGTCGGGGAACAGGTCCAGGAGGACGAGCTTGTGCCAGTAGAAGCTGTTGAGCTCGCCCCGGCGGACGACGAGCCACTCGGTGAAGCCGCGCAGGGTCTCGTTCGACCGGCCGACGTCGATCCCGGTGAGGAACATGGCCGTTGGGTAGTAGGTGCCGTCCAGGCCGTACCCCTGCGGGTGGTCGCGGATCGCCTCGATGACCTCTCTGTCCTTCACTCGGCTCCCGGCCCCCGCCCATCGAAGGATCTTGAAACTTCCCGCACAAACTTCTCACGAACCGTACAACCATTCCCTTCTGTCGTGGATCTGATCACGTGAGTCAACAGACTCCCTGATCACTCGGGCCCCTGTGAGACCACGAGCCGTGTGGACCGAACGGTGTCGGGGCCCCTTTTCTCCACCGGGGGAAGAACACATGCGTATGCGTGCCACCCTTGGCGTCGTGACCGGCGCCCTGGCCCTGTCCGCTCTCGCCGTCCCGGCGGCCCAGGCGGACGAGGTCCATGGGGACACGAAGATCTCGAACGTCGTGGTGAACGGCGGCAAGCCGGTCGTCGTCGGCGCGACCGGTTCCAAGACGTTCTCCGTCTCCTTCACGGTGACGGACGGCTCGGGCGTCGACTGGGCGCAGGCGATCCTGTACCACGGCGCGAACATCGACGACGCCGACAGCGGTGCCGTCGCCAACAGCAGTGACGGCCGCTCGTCCTGCGCCAAGGTCAACGCCACGACCTCGACCTGCAAGTCGAGCTACACCGTCGAGGCGGGCTACGAGCTCATCAACAAGGTCGCCGGCTCCTGGAAGGTGTGGGCGATCGCCGCGGGCAAGGACGCCGACTACGTCCAGAAGGACAACGCCAAGACCTTCCAGGTCCAGCGTCTGTCGAAGCTGACGGTCAACGCCTCGCCGGAGCCGGTGAAGAAGGGCAAGACCATCACGGTCACCGGCAAGCTGTCCCGGGCCAACTGGGAGACCCACAAGTACGCGGGCTACGCGAGCCAGCCGGTGAAGCTGCAGTTCCGCAAGAAGAACTCCAGCACCTACACCACGGTCAAGACCATCAAGACCAACTCCACGGGCAACCTGAGCACCACCGTGAAGGCGTCCGCGGACGGCTACTTCCGCTACTCCTTCGCGGGCACCTCGACCACCCCGGCGGCCAACGCCGCGGGTGACTTCGTCGACGTGAAGTAAGCGACGGGGGTACCGCTCCGGTGCCTCCCGACCGCCCGGCCACGGCACAGTCCGCGGCCGGGCGGCCCCTCCGTCCCGGGTTCACCGGGTCACGCTCCCCGGTTCGCCGGGGCATTCCCTTTCGAGGAACACATGCGTATTCGCGCCACCGTGGCCGCCGTCTCCGGCGCCCTGGCCCTTTCCGCTCTCGCCGTCCCGGCCGCGCAGGCCGACGGTTCCTCCTACCGTGCGGATGCCGCGAAGGCCGTCGCGCAGGCGACTTCGCACGCGTCGGCCAAGTCCACGTTCAGTGCCGCGGCCGCGCCGGCCGAGCTGGACGTCAGCTTCTCGAACCTGAAGATCGCCAAGGCGGTCCGGGTCGGTACGACGCAGCACGTCTCCACCACGGTCACCTACACGCTGACCCACGGCGCCGACGTGGACATCACGTCCGAGGACTTCGCCAACGGCCCCTTCATCTACAAGGGTTCGCTCGACAGCCCGGAGAACGTGCTGCTCGGTGACAAGGAGGCCACCTGCAAGGCCACCTCGGCGACCACGGCCTCCTGCAAGGGCCTGATCGACATCTACCCGGACTACGACGAGCTGCTGAACTCCGACGCGGGCACCTGGCAGGCAGGCGGCCTCGCCCTCAACTACGCCACCGAGGACGAGACCGTCCAGGGGGGCCTGGGCAAGACCCTGGTCCAGCGTGTCTCCCGGCTGACGGTCAACGCCGCGCCGGAGCCGGTGAAGAAGGGCAAGACCATCACGGTCACGGGCAAGCTGTCCCGGGCCAACTGGGAGACCCACAAGTACGCGGGCTACACCAACCAGCCGGTGAAGCTGCAGTTCCGCAAGAAGAACAGCAACACCTACACCACCGTCAAGACCATCAAGACCAACTCCACGGGCAACCTCAAGACGACCGTCAAGGCGTCCGTGGACGGCTACTTCCGGTACTCCTTCGCGGGCACCTCGACCACCCCGGCCGTCAACGCCACGGGTGACTTCGTCGACGTGAAGTAGGCCCCTCCAGCAGGTGCACAACGCCGGCTCCCGGGTTTCCGGGGGTCGGCGTTCCGCTTTCCTCATACGGCCGCCAAGCGTTGCCCACGCCGAGTAAAAATCCGGCCACCTGGCTACAACCCATCGCCCCCCTCGCGGATCTGATCGCGTGAGTCAACAGACTCCTAGATCACTTCTCCCCCAGGGGAACGCAATGCGCACAAAAAGAGCCACGTCGGTCGCCGTCTCCGTCCTCACCGGCGCCCTGGCCCTGACCGCCTTCGCCTCGCCGGCGCAGGCCGCCGACTCCGGTACGCCGTACGCGCTGGACGTCAGCTTCTCCAACTTCAAGGTCGCCAAGGCGATCAAGGTCGGCACGACCAACGTGGTGAGCACCAAGGTCACCTACACGCTGACCCACGGTTCGAGCGTCGACATCACCGCCGACGACTTCTACACCGAGCCCTTCCTCTACCGGGGCACCTTCGGCGCCGACACCACGCCCGAGCTCTACGGCGAGGACTTCGCCACCTGCGCCAGCACCTCGGCGACCACCGCCACCTGCACCGGCACGATCGACATCCACCCGGCCGACGGCGACCTGAAGAACGCCTGGGCCGGCACCTGGAAGGCCGCCGCCGACGCCACCGCCTTCAACGGCCAGGACCCGAGCAGCACCGACCTCGACTACAGCAAGATCGGCTACAAGGACCAGGGCGACCTCGCCACCACCCTCGTCCAGCGCTACTCCAAGCTGACCGTCAACGCCGGCCCCGAGCCCGTCACCAAGGGCAGGACCATCACCTCCACCGGCAAGCTGTCCCGCGCCAACTGGGAGGACCACCAGTACCACGGCTACGCGGGCCAGCCGGTCAAGCTCCAGTTCCGCAAGGCCGGCACCAGCGCGTACACCACGGTCAAGACGGTCACCTCCGACACCTACGGGAACGTCAAGGCCACCGCCACCGCCCAGTACGACGGCTACTGGCGCTTCGCCTTCGCGGGCACGAGCACGACCCCGGCCGTGAACGCCACCGGCGACTACGTCGACGTCCGGTAACCCCTAGGCAGGAAAGCGGCGGTCGACCCACCTCCACGAGAACTCCAGGACGGCCGCCGCGGCCACCGCGATGCCGACGGCGATCCACGGCATCGTCACGCCGACCAGCTTCAGCGCGAAGAACTCCTGGAGCCAGGGCACGACGAGGACCAGCAGGAAGCCGAGGCCCATCGCCGCGACCAGGGCGATCCGCCACCAGGTGTACGGGCGGGCGATGATCGCCAGGACCCACATGGAGATCAGGAACAGCGTCAGCGTGGCCGCGCTGGTCTCGGCGTCCAACGCGCCCGCGCCCGTGTAGTGGTGACGGGCGATCAGGTACGTCGCGAAGGTCGCGAACGCGGCGATGACCCCGCCCGGGATCGAGTACCGCATGACCCGCCGCACGAAGTGGGGCTTCGCGCGTTCCTTGTTGGGCGCCAGGGCGAGGAAGAAGGCCGGGACGCCGATCGTGAGGGTGGAGAGCAGGGTCAGGTGGCGGGGCAGGAAGGGGTACTCGACCTGCCAGCACACCACGAGGACGGCCAGCAGCACGGAGTAGACGGTCTTCACCAGGAAGAGCGTGGCCACCCGGGTGATGTTGCCGATGACCCGGCGCCCCTCGGCGACCACGGACGGCAGCGTCGCGAAGCTGTTGTTGAGCAGCACGATCTGGGCGACGGCCCGCGTCGCCTCCGACCCGGAGCCCATGGCGACGCCGATGTCGGCGTCCTTGAGTGCGAGGACGTCGTTGACGCCGTCGCCGGTCATGGCGACGGTGTGGCCGTGGGACTGCAACGCCCCCACCATGTCCCGCTTCTGCTGCGGGGTGACCCGCCCGAAGACCGTGCCCTCGTCGAGGGACGTGGCCATCCCCTCCTTGTCGGCGGGGAGCCGGCGGGCGTCGATCGTGGTGCCGGTCAGGCCGAGCTTGGAGGCCACCGCCCCGACGGACACCGCGTTGTCCCCGGAGATGACCTTGGCGCGGACGTCCTGCTCGGCGAAGTAGCGCAGGGTGTCGGCCGCGTCCGGCCGCAGCCGCTGCTCCAGGACGACCAGCGCGGTCGGCTTGGCGCCGACGGCCGCCCGGGGATCGTCGAGGTCACGGTCGACACGGGCCAGCAGCAGCACCCTCAGGCCCTGCTCGTTGAGCCGCTCGGTCTCGGCGAGCGCGGGGTCGTCGGGGTCGAGGAGGACGTCCGGGGCGCCGAGCAGCCAGGTGCTGGACTCGCCGTTGCCCTCGCTGAAGGAGGCGCCGCTGTATTTGCGGGCGGAGGAGAAGGGGAGGGACTCGGTGCAGCGCCAGTCCTCGGCGTCCGGGTAGGCGTCGATGATGGCCTTCAGGGAGGCGTTCGGCCGCGGGTCGGACTCGCCGAGGGCGCCCAGCACCTTGCGTACGTACGTCTCGTCGGCGCCCTGGAGCGTCTTGAGCTCGGTGACGTCCATGCCGCCCTCGGTGAGGGTGCCGGTCTTGTCGAGGCAGACCGTGTCGACGCGGGCGAGCCCCTCGATGGCGGGAAGTTCCTGGACCAGGCACTGTTTCCGGCCGAGCCGGATGACGCCGATGGCGAAGGCGACCGAGGTCAGGAGCACCAGCCCCTCCGGGACCATGGGCACGATGCCGCCGACCGTGCGCGCGATGGAGTCCTTGAGGTCGTTGTCCTTGACGAACAGCTGGCTGATGATCAGGCCGATCGCGGTCGGGACCATCATCCAGGTGACGTACTTGAGGATCGTGGAGATGCCGGAGCGCAGCTCGGAGTGGACCAGCGTGAAGCGGGAGGCCTCCTCGGCGAGCTGGGCGGCGTAGGCCTCGCGGCCGACCTTGGTGGCCGTGAACGCGCCGCCGCCGGCGACGACGAAGCTGCCGGACATCACCTGGTCGCCGGGCTGCTTGACCACGGGGTCGGCCTCGCCGGTGAGCAGCGACTCGTCGATCTCCAGCCCGTCGGCCTCGACGACCACGCCGTCCACCACGGCCTTGTCGCCGGGGCCGATCTCGATGAGGTCGTCCAGCACGATCTCGGAGGTGCTGACCTCGACCGCCGCGCCGTCCCGCCGCACGGTGGGCCGGGCCTCCCCGATGACGGCGAGGGAGTCCAGGGTCTTCTTCGCCCGCCACTCCTGGATGATGCCGATGCCGGTGTTGGCGAGGATCACGAAGCCGAACAGGCTGTCCTGGATCGGCGCGACGCCCAGCATGATCACCCAGAGCACACCGATGATCGCGTTGAACCGGGTGAAGACGTTCGCGCGGACGATCTCGACCATGGACCGGCTGGAGCGCACCGGAACGTCGTTGACCTGCCCGCGTGCCACCCGCTCCGCCACCTCGGCGGTGCTCAGCCCGGCCGTGGCGGGGGCGGCCCGGACCGGGGCGGGGTGCGCAGGGTCGAGCTCGGCGCCCGCGTCGATGTGCGTCATGCATTCGACGGTACGTGCGGATTTACGGCTTCACCCGGTGAGTCGGCGGAAGTTACGACCTGGGGAGGAGAGGGGGACCGGCCGCGTGCTGCTCAGGTACTACGCGGGACTTCGGGTACTACGGGCCGCCGGGTCACTCCGCGGCGGGAGCGGGTGCCTTCTCGGCCGCGGCCGCCCGCTTGATCGCCGCGTCCCTCTTCCGGACGTACCAGATGCCGATGAGCCCCAGTCCGGCGCCGGCCAGGCAGGTCCACACCCACCAGGTGGTGCCGCGGTCGTCGAACCAGCCGTAGAAGGGGAGCTGCACCAGGAAGAGGGCGAACCAGAGGATCGTCCCGCCGACCACGGTGGGGACGATCGGTCCTTCGAGGGGCTCGGGTGCCTCGTGCTGGGGAGTCCACTTCGCCATGGGGGACAGCTTACGAGGCGATCGGGTCTACGCGCGGAGATGGCCTCCATCGACTCATACGTTCATACTGAAACGGTTTATGTCTGTCCACTTCTGCTCGTAGGAACATCCAATGCCGACCGCCCTCGACCGCTACTTCAAGATCTCCGAGAGGGGCAGCACCGTGCCCCGCGAGATCCGGGGCGGCTTCGCCACCTTCTTCGCGATGGCCTACATCATCGTGCTGAACCCGATCATCCTCGGCAGCGCGAAGGACATGTACGGGCACCAGCTCGACAACGGGCAGCTCGTCACGGCGACGGCCGTGACGGCGGCGTTCACCACCCTCCTCATGGGCGTCGTCGGCAACGTGCCGATCGCGCTCGCCGCCGGACTGGGCGTGAACTCGGTCGTCGCGCTCCAGCTCGCACCCCGGATGGCCTGGCCGGACGCCATGGGCATGGTCGTGCTGGCCGGATTCATCGTGATGCTGCTGGTAGCCACCGGTCTGCGCGAGCGCGTGATGAACGCGGTGCCCTACGGGCTGCGCAAGGCGATCTCCATCGGTATCGGCCTGTTCATCATGCTGATCGGGCTCGTCGACTCCGGCTTCGTCTCCCGGATCCCGGACGTCGCCCACACCACCGTGCCGCTCCAGCTCGGCGGCGACGGCCACCTCAACGGCTGGCCGGTCCTCGTTTTCGTCCTGGGCGCCCTGCTGACCCTGGCCCTCATCGTCCGCAAGGTCTCCGGCGCGATCCTGATCTCGATCGTCACGATGACCGTCCTCGCGGTGATCATCAACGCCGTCGCCACCGTCCCGTCCTGGGGCCTGACCACCCCGAAGTGGCCCGGCAACCCGGTCGCCACCCCGGACTTCGGGCTGCTCGGCGAGGTCAGCCTGTTCGGCGGCTTCGACAAGGTGGGCGTCCTGACCGGCGTCCTGTTCGTCTTCACTGTCCTGCTGTCGTGCTTCTTCGACGCGATGGGCACGATCATGGGCGTCAGCGACGAGGCGAAGCTGACCGACGCCCAGGGTCAGATGCCCGGCATCAACAAGGTCCTCTTCGTCGACGGTCTCGCGGTAGCCGCCGGCGGCGCCAGCTCCTCCTCGGCCACCACCGCCTTCGTGGAGTCCACGGCAGGCGTCGGCGAGGGCGCCCGCACCGGCTTCGCCAACGTCGTCACGGGCGGCCTGTTCGCCGTGGCGCTGTTCCTCACCCCGATCGCCACGATGGTGCCGTCCCAGGCGGCCACCCCGGCCCTGCTCGCGGTCGGCTTCCTGATCCTGGCGGGCTCGGTCCGGGAGATCGACTGGGCCGACCACACCATCGCGATTCCGGCCTTCGTGACGATGGTGATGATGCCGTTCACCTACTCGATCACCAACGGCATCGGCATGGGCTTCATCACCTTCGTGGTGCTGCGCCTGGCGGCCGGCCGGGGCCGGGAGGTCCCGGTGGCGATGTACGTGGTGGCGGCCGTGTTCGGCTTCTACTACCTGATGCCGGCGCTGGGTCTGACCTGAGCCACCGGGGCGCCTGAGCCGCCGGGGCGCCTGAGTTCCGGGGGCGCCCGAGCCCCCCGGGGTCATCCGACCCCGTAGAACTTCTCCGTCTCGTCGACGGCGGTCTGGAACCGCTCGTCGAAGTCGTCGCGAATGAGCGTTCGGACCACGTAGTCCTGGACGCTCATTCCCCTTTTCGCCGCATGGTCCCGGAGCCGCTCTAGCAGCTCCCCGTCTATCCGCAGGCTGAGCACACTGGTCCCCATGACACGAGGGTCGCCGGATGCCGGGGCCGACGTTCACTTTCCGCTGCCGACTCACCCGTACGGGTGACGATCGGGTTTCGGTGGCCGGTGTCACGGGAATCGCCGTGCGCCCCAGCTTGTTTAGCGAGAGTAATGAGTTATCCTAAAGAGATGCCGGACCTTACCCATGGCGACGACGCTGCCGCCGTGAACTCCCTTCGCTCCGCCGTGATGCGGTTGTCACGTCGGCTCAAGCACCAGCGGGTCGACGAGTCGCTGAGCCCCACCGAGATGTCGGTGCTCGGCACCCTCTCCCTGTGCGGCCAGGCCACCCCGGGCGAACTCGCCCGCAAGGAGCACGTCCAGCCGCCGTCGATGACCCGCATCGTCGCGCTCCTGGAGGCCAAGGGACTGGTCCGCCTGGAGCCGCACCCCGAGGACCGGCGCCAGAAGGTCGTCACGAAGACCGAGCAGGCCGAGGCCATGCTCGCGGAGAGCCGCGCCAAGCGGAACGCCTTCCTGGCCACCCTGGTCGACGGCCTCGACGAGGACGAGTGGGCGAAACTCCGCGCCGCCGCCCCCGTGCTGGAGAAGCTCGCACACCTGTAAGCAGCGAAGTAGGAGGCGACCCTTTTGAGTTCGGGACCCGGAGCAGATTCCGCCCCCGCGCCTACCGCCCACGACTCCCCGCCCACCCCCAAGCGCTCGTCCATGTTCAGCTCGCTGAAGGTCAGGAACTACCGCCTGTTCTTCCTCGGGCAGGTCGTCTCCAACACCGGCACCTGGATGCAGCGCATCGCCCAGGACTGGCTGGTGCTCAGCCTCACCGGCTCCTCCACGGCCGTCGGTGTCACGACGGCCCTGCAGTTCCTGCCGATGCTGCTCTTCGGCCTCTACGGCGGTGTCCTCGTCGACCGTCTGCGCAAGCGGCCCGCCCTGCTCGTCACGCAGTCCGCGATGGGCCTCACCGCGCTCGGCCTCGCCGTCCTCACCCTCTCCGGCCAGGTCCAGGTCTGGCACGTCTACGTCGCCGCCTTCGCCGTGGGCCTCGCGACCGTCGTGGACAACCCGGCCCGCCAGTCCTTCGTCTCCGAACTGGTCGGCCCGGACCAGCTCCAGAACGCGGTCAGCCTGAACTCCGCGAACTTCCAGTCGGCCCGGCTCGTCGGCCCCGCCGTCGCCGGCCTGATGATCACCGGTGTCGGCACCGGCTGGGCGTTCCTCGCCAACGGACTCTCCTTCGTCGCGCCCCTGACCGGCCTGCTGCTGATGCGCACCCGCGATCTGCACGCCGTCGAGCGGGCACCGCGCGGCAAGGGCCAGCTGCGGGAGGGCCTGCGCTACGTCGCCGGACGCCCGGAGCTGATCTGGACCATCGTCCTGGCCGGCTTCGTCAGCACCTTCGGCTTCAACTTCCCCGTCTACCTGTCGGCCTTCGCCAACGATGTCTTCAAGTCGGGCGCGGGCTCCTACAGCCTCTTCAACACGCTCATGGCCGTCGGCTCCCTGGCCGGCGCCCTGCTCGCGGCCCGTCGCGGCACGGCCCGGATGCGGGTGCTGATCGCGGGCGCGGTGGCCTTCGGCACGATGGAGATAGTGGCCGCCCTCGCCCCGTCGCTGTGGCTGTTCGCCCTGTTCATGGCGCCGATAGGGATGTTCGGCATGACGGTCAACGTCACGGCCAACAGCAGCATCCAGATGACCACCGACCCGGCCATGCGCGGCCGGGTGATGGCCCTCTACATGATGGTGTTCATGGGCGGCGCACCCCTCGGCGCGCCCATCGCCGGCTGGATAACGGACGCGTACGGCGTCCGCGCGGGCCTCGCGGCGGGCGGTGTCATCTCCGCGGTGGCCGCCGTCAGCATCGCCCTGGTCCTGGCCCGCGTCGGCAACCTGCGCCTGACGGTGTGCTGGCGCCGCGGCCATCCCCAGGTGCGGTTCGTGCCGCGCGAGCGGGAGCAGTTGGCGACGGTGGCGTGATCTCGCGGGTCCTGACCTCACGGTCCGGGGGGTGTCGTACGGCTACACCCTCCGGGTCAGCAGTTGGCCCGGCCACTCCTTCTCGCCGACCGTGAAGGCCTCGGCGCGGGTGAAGCCGTTGCTCTCGTAGTAGCGGACGAGCTTGCCGTCGTCGCCCGCGTAGCAGTCCACCCGCAGCAGCGAGACGCCCGCGCGGCGGGTCTCCTCGACGGCGTGGGCGAGCAGGGCGCTGCCCGTGCCGTGGCCCTTGAAGCGGCGGTCGGAGGCCAGCCAGTGGATGTACCGCTCGGGCTCGTCGACGGGCGGGATGTAGGAGCCGGGGCCGTCGGTGAGGGTCAGGGTGGCGGCGGGCACGCCGTCCACTTCGGCGATGAACACGCTGCCGGTCTCCATGTAGCCGGCGACCGACTCCGCCACCTTCGGGTTCTCCGACAGCGGCTTCTGGCCCCACTGCCCGGTCCGCCCCTGGGCGACCAGCCACTCCACACAGCTGTCGAGCATGCCGAGGATCACGGGTATGTCGTCGGGGCCGCCGTCTCTGATGGTGATCTCCATGCCCCCATGGTGACAGGCTGGCCTCCATGAGACTCTTCGCCGCCGTGCTGCCACCGGAGGACGTCACCGCCGAACTCGTCTCGGCCGTGGCCGAGTTGAAGAGGCTTCCCGGAGCGGACGGGCTGCGCTGGACCGGGGTTCCCGGCTGGCACTACACGCTCGCCTTCTACGGCGAGGTCGACGACGACGTCGTACCCGAGCTGTCGGAACGGCTCGCGCGGGCCGCCCGGCGTACCGATCCCTTCGCGCTGGCGGTACGCGGGGGCGGGCAGTTCGGGCACGGGCGGGCGCTGTGGGCCGGGGCCGCGGGGGACCTGGCCGCGTTGCGGTTGCTGGCGGAGCGGGCGGAGGCGGCGGCGCGCAAGGCGGGGGTGGAGATGGGGGAGCATCGGCGGTACCGCGCGCATCTGACGGTGGCGCGGAGCCGGACGGATGTGGATGTGCGGGAGTTCGTGGAGGCCCTGTCGGGGTTCTCCAGCCGCACCTGGGCCGTGGAGGAGCTGGCCCTCGTGCGGAGCAACCTGCCGAAGTCGGGGGTGCCGGGGGAGCAGCCGCGCTATGAGGTGGTCGGTCGCTGGGGGCTTGGAGCGGCCGGTTAGGCTCGGTGCGTGGACCCGAAGACGCGGAACCGGATCATGGCCGGTGTGCTTGTGTTGATGTTCGTGGTGGTTGCCTTGGCGGCTGCGCTCGGGAAGTGAGCGTACGTTGATACAGCCCTGTGCCCGTCAGAGGGCACAGGGCTGTTGTCGGTGCGGTGCCCACCAGGGTGCTACCAGGCGAAGGCCTCCGGGGACGGTCCCGTGCCCGGGAAGATCTCGTCCAGGCCCTTCAGCAGGTCGTCGCTCAGCTCCAGTTCCACCGCACGCAGCGCCGACTCCAGCTGTTCCGCGGTGCGCGGGCCGACGATGGGGCCGGTGACGCCGGGGCGGGTGAGGAGCCAGGCGAGGGCGGCCTCGCCGGGTTCGACGCCGTGCTTGTCGAGGAGGTCCTCGTAGGACTGGATCTGGGCGCGGACGGCGGGGTCGTTCAGGGAGTCCGCGGCCCGGCCGGAGGCGCGGCGGCCGCCCTCGACCTGCTTCTTGATGACACCGCCGAGCAGACCGCCGTGCAGCGGTGACCAGGGGATGACGCCGAGGCCGTACTCCTGCGCGGCCGGGATGACCTCCATCTCGGCGCGGCGCTCGGCGAGGTTGTAGAGGCACTGCTCGCTGACCAGGCCGATGGTGCCGCCGCGGCGGGCGGCGATCTCGTTGGCCTGGGCGATCTTGTAGCCGGGGAAGTTGGAGGAGCCGACGTACAGGATCTTGCCCTGCTGGACCAGCACGTCGATGGCCTGCCAGATCTCCTCGAAGGGAGTGGCGCGGTCGATGTGGTGGAACTGGTAGACGTCGATGTAGTCCGTCTGGAGCCGCTTCAGGCTGGCGTCGACCGCGCGCCGGATGTTCACGGCGGAGAGCTTGTCGTGGTTGGGCCAGGCCTCGCCGTCCGCGCCCATGGTGCCGTACACCTTCGTGGCGAGCACGACCTTGTCGCGGTGGGCCGCGCTCTTGGCGAACCAGGTGCCGATGATCTCTTCCGTGCGGCCCTTGTTCTCGCCCCAGCCGTAGACGTTGGCCGTGTCGAAGAAGTTGATCCCCGCGTCCAGCGCCGCGTCCATGATGGCGTGGCTGTCGGCTTCGTCTGTCTGCGGACCGAAGTTCATGGTGCCGAGCACCAGCCTGCTGACCTTGAGTCCCGTGCGTCCGAGCTGCGTGTACTTCATGTCTGCCTAGCCAACGACGTGGAGTGCGCTCTAGGCAAGGCCGATCTTGGCTTCTCTTGACGCTAACTGGTGGTTAGTGCTTTCCTCTGGTGAGCGTCATCTTGAACTTTCAATATTCGTGTTTCGTGATTCATGAGAGGGAACTTCCTCGTGACCCCCACCACGTCTGCCCGCCGGGCCTTCGTCGCCCTCGCCGCCTCCGCCGCCCTGCTGGGTGCCGCCGCGCTGCCCGCCGTGGCGGTTCCGGCCGCACCGGGCTCCCACGTCGGCTCCGGCTCTGGCTCCGGCTCCGGTTTTGGCTTCGGCTTTGGTGACTCCGCTCGCCTCGCCTACCAGAAGGACGTCACCGTCCGCGTCCTCAAGGGTGTCTTCGAGCGCGGGGACACCGAAGTCGTCGACCGGTACGTCCGCCCCGACTACATTCAGCACAACCCGCTCGCGCCCGACGGCGCCGAGACCCTGAAGAACCTCGGTAAGGCCATCCACGCGCAGTTCCCGGACGCGAAGTACGACGTCAAGCGGGTCATCTCCGAGGGCGATCTCGTGCTCGTCCACTCCAACGTGGTGATGGCGCCGGGCACGAAGGGGCAGGCCGTCTTCGACATCTTCCGCTTCCAGGGCGGGAAGATCGCCGAGCACTGGGACGTGGGCCAGAGCGTGCCCGACACCACCGCCAACGGCAACGACATGTTCTCGACGGTGAGTTGGCCGCGGACCGGGCAGCCGGGGCCGGGGTGGCTCACCGCGTACAACAAGAAGCTGGTCACCAAGGCCTTCGACCAGCTGATCGTGAAGAAGGACCTGTCCGCCCTCGACCGGTACTGGGGGCCCGAGTACCACCAGCACAACCCGAACATCGCCGACGGGGTGGCGGGCGCGAAGGCCGGTCTGGGCGGCTACTTCAAGCAGTTCCCGCAGTTGACGGTCTCCCCGAAGCGGATCATCGCCGAGGGCGACCTCGTGGCCGTCCACAGCCACTACGTGAACGCGCCGGGGGAGCGGGGGCAGGCGATCGTGGATCTGTTCCGGGTGCGCGGCG
Organism: Streptomyces lincolnensis; assembly: GCF_021173675.1. Lineage (GTDB taxonomy): Bacteria > Actinomycetota > Actinomycetes > Streptomycetales > Streptomycetaceae > Streptomyces > Streptomyces lincolnensis_B. The sequence goes on from NZ_JAIHON010000008.1 coordinate 150,160, forward strand.
GGAAGATCGTGGAGCACTGGGACGTCATCCAGGACGTGCCGGCGACTTCGGCGAACGACAACACGATGTTCTAGGCGGTTCCGGGGAGCGGCTCAGTCCCGGGGGAAGTCGTCGGTCTTGAGGGTGAGGCCGACGACGCTGCCGGTGAGGTCGACGTCAAGGCCGAAGTCGAGTTTCGTATCGGTGGCGTAGTCACCATCCTTGGGGTGGGTGAAGAGGCGGCAGCGGCCTTGGTAGGGATCGACGATGAGGTAGACGGGAATTTCGGCGCGTGCGTAGGCGGTCTTCTTCGGCCCGTAGTCGTTGACCGCGGTGCGCTTGGAGATGACCTCGGCCACGAAGACGACGTCCTGGTATCGCCACAGGCCCCTCTCGTTTTTCTCGGCGTCCTTGGCGAGCAGGGTCACGTCGGTCGCGAAGCCGTTGAGGTGGCCGGGGTAGTCGATGCGTACGTCGGACTTCACGCGCTGGCGGGGGTACTTCTCCCGCAATTGGTCGTAGACGGCTGCGATGATCTCCCAGTGGGTGTCCCGCTGAGGCGTCATGAAGATGTTCCCCCCGACGATCTCGACCTTGGTTCCCTCGGGGACGGGCATCTTCTCGAGCCACTCGAACATGACGTCCAGAGTCAGCTCGCCGCTCTCGTCGGCCATCTTGATCCTGTCTTCAAGGACGGTCATCGTGGCGCTCCTCCCCGGCACGCCCTTACGCAAGGACGGCCGCGCAGTACAACGATACGCACGGTGACCAAGACACGGAGGTGAGGACATATGCCAGAGCCCGACGCGCGCTCCCTCCTCCCCCTCCTCCACCGGGCCCTCCGCGACAATCCCCTCGGCGTCTACCTCCACGGCTCGGCGGTGCTCGGGGGGCTTCGGCCGTACAGTGACGTCGATGTGCTGGTCGTCGTGCGCCGGAGTCTGGGCGGGGACGAACGCCGGGCGCTGCTGGGCGAGTTGATGAGGGTGTCCGGCGTTGCGAACGGGGCCCGGCCCGTGGAGCTGATCGTCGTCGTACAGGGCGACGTGCGGCCGTGGCGGTACCCGCCCACCTGCGACTTCCTGTACGGGGAGTGGCTGCGGGCGGGGTACGAGAGCGGGGTCGTGCCGGGGCGGGAGGTGATGCCGGATCTGGCGCCGCTCCTGACGATGGTGCTGCGGGGTGACGCGCCGCTCGAAGGCCCGCCGCCCGCCGCGCTCCTCGACCCCGTGCCGCACGAGGACCTGCGGCGGGCGATCGTCGCCGGGGTGCCGGAGCTGATGGCGGAGGTGGAGACGGACACGCGCAACGTGCTGCTCACGCTTGCCCGGGTGTGGGTGACCCTCGCCACCGGGACCATCCGGTCCAAGGACGAGGCGGCGGCGTGGGTGGTCGAGCGGTTGCCGTCGGAGCACCGGCCGGTGCTGGAGCGGGCCCGTGCGGTCTATCTGGGGGAGCGGGAGGAGGGGTGGGACGACCTGCGGTCCTCGGTGCGGCCGTGCGCCGAGCACCTCGTCGCCGCCATCGGGGCCGCTCAGCCCTGGTAGGGCTCGCCCAGGGCCCACCCCTGGTGCATCGCGTCCGCGAAGGCCGCCGCGATCTTGTGCTCGCCGCTCGTGTTGGGGTGCGTGCCGTCGTAGGTGTCGGCGTGGATGTCGTACGACGGGGGGATCGAGGCCAGCAGCAGGGGGGAGCGGGGCTCGTCCAGGTCCGCCGCTGTCTTCGCCAGCAGCTCGTTGAAGAGGGCGACCTGGGCGGCGAAGGCGGGGTCCGACTCGGCGCGGACGTTCGGGATGACCGGCAGGAGGACCATCCGGACGCGGGGGTCGGCCGCGCGTGCCTCCGCGACGAAGCGGCCGACGTTCTCCGCGGTCTGCTCGGCGTTCGTGTAGAACCCCAGGTCGATCAGGCCGAGCGACACGAGGAGCACGTCCGCCCGGTGCGTCCGTACCGCCTCGCCGATCAGCGGGGCCATGTGCAGCCAGCCCTCGCCCCAGCCGGCCAGGTGGGCGCGGGGGAAGTCGGGGTCGGCGTACTCGTACGAGGTGGGGGACTCGGTCGCCTTGTCGTGCAGCGCCTCACGCGGGCCGACGAGAGCGAAGGGGCCGCCGTAGGTGTCCCGCAGGTGCTGCCACATCCGGTAACGCCATGTGTGTTCGCCTGCGCTCCCGATCGTCATGGAATCACCGACGGGCATGAACCTGAGCATCCGCTCATCATGAACGATCACGGGACGGGACGGCGTGTGAGCCCGACCACGCGCAGTCCGCCATCCTCGGGCTCGTTGTGGGGTGCCTGCGGCGCGCTGTGCGGCTCCGGTGGGGGCGGATGTAGCGCCTACGGGTGTGTGGTGGGTCGGGGCCGGGTCGGGGGGTCTCCGTCCTCGGTCCGGCGGAACTGTTCTGCCTAGAGGTCCTGCGTGTCGGACGCCGGCCGCTGCGGGCGGACACCCCCCGCCCCGTCCCCTCACCGCCGTGGGCGGCCACGACGCCAAAGGCCGACGGTGCTTCACGTCCCAGAGCGACTGCAGCTCCCCTAGGGGCGCGGGGAACTGCGCGACCAGCCACAACGCACCCTGCACCCGCCCTACGACCGCACGAGGCACCCACCTCAGGGGCGCGGGGAACTGCGCGACCAGCCACAACGCACCCGCACCCGCCCCACGACCGCACCCGGCCCCCCCATAGGCGCACGGCACCCACTCCCACCCACCCGCCGAACCCCCGGAGGGAATGGCAGGCTTGGGGGCATGCGTCGCCTCCTTGTGTTTCTAGCCGCGGGTGTCCTCACCGGTGTTCTCGCCATGCCCGCGGCCGCCGCCGACGGGGACGAGGGGTTCACGATCAAGGACCCGCGGATCACCGAGTCGAGCGGACTGGCGGCCTCGCGGCAGCACCCCGGCATCTACTGGACCCACAACGACCAGGACACCGGCGCCTATCTGTACGCCGTCGACAGCGGCACGGGGGAGACCGTCGCGCGGATCACCCTGACCGGCGTCGGCACCCCGCGGGACGTGGAGGCCGTGGCGATGGGCCCGGACAACCAGCTCTACGTCGGTGACATCGGCGACAACGACGGTGTGACCTGGCCCTACGTGTGGATCTACAAGCTCCCCGAGCCGAAGGGGCTCAAGGACCAGAGCGTGCGGGCCACGCAGTACGTCGTGAAGTACTCGGACGGTCCCCGCGACGCCGAGTCGCTCGCCGTCCACCCCAAGACCGGGCGCGTCTACATCATCGACAAGCAGGAGGACGGCGGGCATCTCTACGAGGGGCCCGCGAAGCTCTCCTCGTCCGGCACGAACGTCTACAAGCCGGTCGCCGCCGTCGACCTGTGGGCCACCGACGCCGCGTTCTCGCCCGACGGCCGACAGCTCGCCGTACGGGGGTACTTCGGCGGCATCTGGTACGACTGGAACGGCGGGGACCTCAAGCGTGGGGGCCGGATCAGCGTGCCGATCGGGCAGGGTGAGTCGATCAGTTACTCCCCCGACGGCAGCAAGATCCTGCTCGGTATGGAGGGGGCCGACAGCGAGGTGGAGGCGCAGGACGCGCCCGGGGACGGCGGGTCCAAGTCCCCTTCCGGGAGCGGTGCTTCGGCGGAGTCCTCCGGTGACGGATCCTCCGGTTCCGGCGGCACCGTCAAGGTTGGCGCGCTCGCCGTGGCCGCCCTCGCCGTCCTCTTCTTCGGCCGCCGCCTGTTCCGCCGCAAGTGATGCCCGCAGGGGCGGCTCGGTCCTACGGTCGGCCCGGCGCCGCCCCGCCCGCAGCCTTCCCGCGCCGCGCCACGAACGCCTCCAGCCCGTCCAGGATCCGCTGGAGCCCGAACTCGAAGTGGTCGAAGTCGGGGCCGAAGGAGTCCTCGGAGAGCGAGGCCATCATCGGGTAGCGGCCGGAGGCGAGGATCTTCTCCAGCACCGGCGTCTGTGCCTCCCAGAACTCCTTGTCCGTCAGCCCCGTGAGCCGCTCCGCCTCCTGCACGTACAGATGGGTGCGGGCCACGCCGACGACGTAGCCGTCGACCATGATGATCGCCGAGATCAGCTCGGGATCGGTCAGGCCCATCGGCCTGATCAGGCTGAGCACCTTCTCCATGCCGTCCATCGCGCTCGGGCCGAGGATCGGGCGGGTCTGGTTGACCTGGAGCAGCCAGGGGTGGCGCCGGTAGAGGGCGAGTGTCTCGCGGCCCATGGCCTCCAGCGCCGCCCGCCAGCCGCCGTCGCCGAGGTCGGCCGGGTTCTCGGAGGGCCGCTGGACGCGGTCCAGCATCAGGTCGAGCAGTTCGCCCTTGCCCGGGACGTACCGGTACAGCGACATCGTGCCGGTGCCCAGCTCGGTGGCCACCCGGCGCATCGACACCGCCTCCAGCCCCTCGGTGTCCGCGACCCGGACGGCCGCTTCCACGATACGGTCCACCGTCAGACCCGGTTTGGGACCCCGGCTGGGCCGCCGACCGGTGTCCCACAGCAGGTGGAGCGTCCGCACGATGTCGCCGCTGCCACTGGTCTCCGTACCGCCCTTGCCGCTCGCCATGGCGTCCAGCTTAAATCCCCGGGGAAGAACTGAGTACGGTGTACGCGCGAGCGGTGGCTCAGTCTCCTCGGGTGCCCCGCTGGGCGGTGGTCGATGAAGACCGGGCACGAGCTCGCCGCCGAACACGGCTCACGGGCCGCCCGACCGGCCGTGGCCCGACCGCCCTCGGGCCCGTCCTGCGGGACGGCCCCCGGCCTCACCGTTTCCGCCGGGGGCCAGGGGCCGTCATCGGGTCAGGTGTTGCCTCCCCGGTTGAGCCACGCGCGGACCGAGCCGCCGTCGTAGACCACGACGTAGTCGGCCTTTCCGTCTCCGCTGATGTCCCGGAACGCGGCCTTGTCCCCGGGGTAGCCCGTCGCCCTCACGAAGTCGAGCCGCTCGGTGAAGCGGCGTCCGTCGGCGTCGGTGTCCTTCAGGCCGTTGTTGAGGTAGGCGTGCACGGAACCGTCGGCGCCCACCATCAGGTAGTCGGCCCTGCGGTCCCCGTCGACGTCGGCGAGGCGCAGCTTGTCGCGGGAGCCGTAGGAGACCCCGGGAGCCCAGTTCAGGTGCTCCTCCCAGGAGTACCAGTCGTCCTCCGTCGGCAGATTGACGTAGGCGTGGACGGCCCCGCCGTCGCCGACCCGCAGGTAGTCGTCGCGGCCGTCACCGTTGACGTCGGCGAAGCGGACGGCCTCGCGGGGGACGCCGATGACACCCACCTCGACCGATACGGCCGTTCCCCACGCGACCTGGCCGTCACTCACGCCCTTGTTCTCGTGGTAGACCACCCATCCGTCGGTGGAGTCGCCGCGCGGACGGCGGACGCGGACGATGTCGTCGCGCCCGTCCCCGTTGAGGTCGGCGAAGTGGATGCCGTCGACCTCGAACTCGGTGACGTCGAAGCCGGAGGCCACGTCCACCCAGTGCGGCTTCCCGGGCTCGTCCTGGGTGTTGAGGGCGATGCGCAGCGGGCCCTCGTCGGGGACGCGCACATAGTCGGCGCGCCGGTCGCCGTTGAAGTCGGCGAGGTCGGTGCGGCCCTCGGGGGCGGCCATGCCGGGGGCGACGATCCCCAGAGCGCGCCAGCCGGGACCGGCCTTGGACTCGGACTCGGCGGGGCACTCCTGTCCGTTGCCGGGGACGGGGTCCTTGATCCAGCCGAGGTAATGGGCTCGCCAGATCGCGTTGCCGAACACCTCGGCCATCTTGCGGTACCCGGCGTCGTTGGGATGCGCGCCGTCGACCTCGGTCACGGGCACCATGTCCATGGGCGCCAGCAGAACGTGCTCGCCCCGATCCTGCCGTTCCTTCACCAGAGCGGGGAGCGCGGCGTTGAAGGCGTCGATCCGGGGCTGCATGCCCGGCTTGGAGGCCGGGATGACACCGGCGAGGATGACGACGGTCTCCGGCGCGTCCTCGAGGATCTGGTCGATCAGGGCGCCGGCCCGGCGGGGCGCGTCGGGCAGGTCCCACTGCTGGTTCATGTCGTTCAGACCGACGTGCAGTGTCACGACGTTGGGGCGGTATGCGGGAATGGTGCAGTCCAGCCGCTGTGCGATCTCGTCGATCCGTTCACCCGAGACACCGTCGTGGTCGGGATCGGGCACGCTGCCCGATCGCTGGTCGCCCACGAAGTCCCTCCGGTACCGCGTGCCCTCGACGACGATGTACGGAGGCGGCGCGCCGTGGCTCTGCACCTTGCCCCACATGTCCTCGAAGAGCTGGAGCCGGTAGCCGCTCCCCTCGGTGCTGTTGACCCCCTGGGTGGTCGAATCGCCCGCGGTGTCCAGCAGGAGGTCCTCGGGGAACGGCGGCTGATCGACCTCGCCACGGGCCCGTATCCCGCCGACCTGCACCGGGTAGTGGTCCGAACCGGCGCCGTCGAGCCGGTACACCGGGTAGTCGTCGCCGACGTAGCGCGAGCCGATCGCGTAGTCCAGCTCGTGCCCGCTCTGGTGGGTCGCCTCCCCGCTGGGGTACAGCGTGGCCTGGGCGGCCGGGGAATTCGCCAGGCGTCCCACGAGCGGGCCCGGTTCGACGTTGAGGTCACCCCCGAGCGTCCAGGCGTAGGTCCGTCCCGCTGTCGCGGACCACGAGGCGACTTCCCTCGCGATCGCGTTGACCATGTCCGCGGAGTCGATGCCGCCACCGGACAGGCCGTGGAAGCTGAAGTACCAGTCGTCCCCGAACCGCACGCCCAGTGCCGTACGGCCGCGGTTGCGGGGGTTGGCCACCACCTGGACCTCGTCCGGCTCCTCGTGGGTCGCGATCGCGGTGTTGACCCGGCCGCCCACGGCGGTTCCGCCGTTGCTGTCGGTCTGGAGGAAGTAGATGTGGGCCGGGGTCGCGCCCGTCCTCGCGCTGGCGTAGTCCCAGCGGGTGTGGGTGACGGTCTCGTTCCCGCGGGTCAGGAACTCGACCGGGTCGACTCCCGGCCGGTCGGAGTGGGGCGGCGGCGTGGGCCCCACCTCCTGGAGCATCATCAGCGACACCTGGGACAACAGACGCCCGACGGTCTGCGTCCACTTCGCGCCACGGCTGGAACCCTGCATGTTCCACGTGATGAAGGGTGTCTGCTCCATCTGCGCAGCGTGCACGGGGGCGGGCGCGGGTTCGGCGATCACCAGCACCGTCGCGGCGGTCACCGTGGCCATCAGCCACGTCCATAAGCGTGTGATCGCTCTGGGCGATCCGGTCATGTCTTCTCCTGCTGCCTGGTCCTGTGCGGATATGAGCAGCCCATCAGATCACTCCCTCCCGAAGATCCCCGAAATAAAACTGGGTACAACGTACGCGCAATCGGGTACGGTGTACTCAGTTATCGCCCGCCTGTCGACTTGGGGGAAGCAATGAGTGACGGATACGCCGTACGGGCCGAGGGGATCGAGAAGCGCTACGGCGAGAAGCGCGCCCTCGACGGTTTCGACCTCGCCGTCCGCGAGGGCACCGTGCACGGCCTGCTCGGGCCGAACGGCGCCGGCAAGACCACCGCCGTACGCATCCTGTCCACGCTGATCCGGCTCGACGGCGGCCGGGCGACCGTCGCCGGCCTGGACGTGGCCCGGCAGCCGCGCGAGGTGCGCGCCCGGATCGGCCTCACGGGGCAGTACGCGGCGGTGGACGAGGTGCTCACCGGCCGGCAGAACCTGGAGATGTTCGGGCGGCTCTTCCATCTGGGCGGCAGGCGGGCCAGGGTGAGGGCCACCGAGCTGCTGGAGCAGTTCGATCTGACCGACGCCGCCGAGAAGGGCGTGGGCAAGTACAGCGGCGGTATGCGGCGCCGCCTCGACCTCGCCGCCTCGATGATCCTCGCGCCCGCCGTCCTCTTCCTCGACGAGCCGACCACGGGTCTCGACCCCCGTAGCCGTGGTGAAGTCTGGGATTCCGTACGGGCGTTGGTGGCCGGCGGCACGACCGTCCTGCTGACCACCCAGTATCTGGAGGAGGCCGACAAGCTGGCCTCGCACATCACCGTCATCGACCAGGGCCGGGCCATCGCCGACGACACCCCGGACGGGCTGAAGACCCTGGTCGGCGGCGACCGTATCGAGGTCGTGGTCGCCGATCCCGCCGACATCCCCCGCGCGGTGAAGGTCGTCGCCCGGGTCTCGGACGGCGAACCCGAGTCCGACGAGACCGAGTCGCGGGTGCACGCCCCGGTCACCGACCGGGTGTCGGCGCTGACCGAGGTGGCGCGGACCCTCCAGGACGAGGGCGTGAAGGTCGAGGACATCGGGCTGCGCAGGCCGAGCCTCGACGACGTCTTCCTGCGCCTGACCGGACACCGCACGGAACAGACCGGCAAGGAGGCCGCCGCATGACCGCCGTCGACCTGAGTGCACCGAGCGAACACGGGCGTGTTTATTGGGTGCTCGCCGATGTATGGAACATCGTTCGTCGCGGACTGACCCACTATCAGCGCCAACCCGTCAACATCGCCTGGCAGTTGGGCTTCCCGATCCTCTCCGTCCTGCTCTACGGCTATGTCTTCGGCAGTGCGATGAAGGTGCCCGGAGGTGGGGACTACAAGGACTTCCTGATGCCGGGCATGTTCGTGATGACCATGGCGTTCGGCTTCATCAACACCGCCACGCTCGTCGTCTACGACTCCACCAAGGGCGTGATCGACCGGTTCCGCTCCATGCCGATGGCCGCGTCCGCGGTGGTCGCCGGACGGGGGATCACCGATCTGCTCGCCGCCTGCGCGGAGTTGGCGATCATGATGCTGACGGCGGTCGCGATGGGGTGGCGCCCGGACGGCGGACTCGGTTTCCTCGCCGCGTTCGGGCTGCTTCTGTGGCTCCGCTTCGCGCTGATCTGGATCGGCGTGTGGCTGGGGCTGATGGTCCCCAACCCGGAGGCGGCGGGCGGGCTGTTCGCGGTCGCGTTCCCGCTCACCATGATCTCCAGCATCTTCGTCGCCCCCCAGCTGATGCCCGACTGGCTCGGCACGGTGGCCGCCTGGAACCCGATCTCCTCCACGGCCGCGGCCAGCCGCGAGCTCTTCGGTACGCCGGTCGGCGGCGGCGACTCCTGGGTCGAGCAGCATGCCCTGCTGATGGCCGGGGTGTGGCCGGTGGTGCTGACGCTGATCTTTCTGCCGCTGGCGGTGCGGAGGTTCCAGAAGCTGAGCCGGTAGTGCCTCGCAGGCAGTCAATTGCGCCTTGTGTACCGGGTGACGTTCGGTGTCTTGACGTGTTCATGTGATCTGGCTTCCATGGGGGGTGTGGGTGGTGGGAGCGCTCCCATCCGTTCCGGGCCCGCACCCCCGAGAGGAAGCAGCGACATGTTCCGCAGCTTGCGAAGAGCGCTGTGCGCGGTGGCGGCCGCGTTCCTGATACCGCTGGGGGCCGGTGCGCAGACGGCCCGTGCCGCTTCCGCGGCCGACGCCGGTGCCGGCTACTGGCACACCAGCGGCCGCCAGATCCTGGACGCGGCCGGACAGCCCGTCCGGATCGCCGGGATCAACTGGTTCGGCTTCGAGACCAGCAACAACGTCACCCACGGACTGTGGGCCCGCGACTACAAGTCCATGATCGACCAGATGAAGTCGCTGGGCTACAACACCATCCGCATGCCCTTCAGCGACGACATCCTCAAGAGCGGCGCGATGCCCAACAGCATCGACTTCTCCGCCGGCAAGAACGCCGACCTCCAGGGCCTGAACTCCCTCCAGGTCCTGGACCGGATCGTCGCGTACGCCGGTCAGGCCGGACTGAAGATCGTCCTCGACCGGCACCGCCCGGACGCCGCCGGCCAGTCGGCGCTCTGGTACACGGCGGCGGTTCCCGAGTCGACCTGGATCGCCAACCTCAAGGCCCTGGCGACCCGGTACAAGGGCAACCCCACGGTCGTCGGCATCGACCTGCACAACGAGCCGCACGATCCGGCCTGTTGGGGCTGCGGGGACACGGCCAGGGACTGGCGGCTGGCCGCGCAGCGGGCCGGCAACGCGGTCCTGTCCGTCAACCCCGATCTGCTGATCATGGTCGAGGGCGTGCAGACGTACAACGGCGTCTCCGGCTGGTGGGGCGGCAACCTCATGGGTGTCGCGGACCATCCGGTGCAGCTGGACGTGCCGAACCGGCTCGTCTACTCCGCCCACGACTACGCCACGTCCGTCGCCCAGCAGAGCTGGTTCAGCGATCCGTCCTTCCCCGCCAACATGCCGGGGATCTGGGACAGGTACTGGGGTTACATCTTCAAGCAGAACATCGCGCCCGTCTGGGTCGGGGAGTTCGGTACGACGCTCCAGTCGCCGGTGGACCAGAAGTGGCTGGCGGCGCTGGTGGAGTATCTGCGGCCGACCTCGACGTACGGCTCCGACTCCTTCCACTGGACCTTCTGGTCCTGGAACCCCAACTCCGGTGACACGGGCGGGATCCTGAAGGACGACTGGCAGTCCGTGGACACCGTGAAGGACGGGTACCTGGCGAGCGTCAAGGCGCCGGGTTTCCCGGCCGGGGGCGGGTCCGGTGGTCCCGGCGGTCCCGGTGACCCGGGTGGGGGTACGGCCGTCTGCACCGCCGCGTACTCCGTCAGCAGCGACTGGGGCGGCGGCTTCAACGCCGAGGTGAAGGTGACCAATTCCGGCACGACCGCGCTCAAGTCCTGGAAGGTGACGTGGACCTGGCCCGGCGGCCAGAAGGTCACGTCGATGTGGAACGCGACGCACACCCAGAGCGGCGCGACCGTCACGGCGACGAACGCCACGCACAACGGGGCGGTCCCGGCGGGCGGTTCGGCGAGCTTCGGGTTCGGGGGCGCGCCGGGTGGCGGGGGTGTGCCGAGTGTGAGCTGTACGGCGACGTGATCGTGGTGTGACGGGGGTGCTCGGTGCTTGCTGCCCGGCGTGGCCCGAGTGCCTCCGGATCGGCAACCACGGCATCTCCGTGAGCGGCGACGCCTGCCTGGACAAGTACCTGGCGGCCCACCTGGCCGACGGCACGGCCCCCACGGCACCGGCGTCGCCGACGCCACCTGCCAGAAGTCCCCGGACCCCGAGCCAGCCCCGACGACCACGTCGAAGCTCACGACGACCGTGAGCACCCTGGTGGGAGCACTCGGCCTGTGCGGCTGAGGCATCGACAACGAGGGAGGGGTGCCCCGGTGTCTTCCGGGCGCCCCTCTTCTGCGTGGAGCTTTCAAGGCCGGAGCACGTACGGCCGGACCATGTCGTCGGTGGTTTCCCAGCGGGATCCGCGCGGGTGTCGGTGTGAGGGTGCGTGCCAGCACTCCTCTTCTTCGAGGAGAGGCAGGCGGTGCCCGGCCGCGCGGGAGCGCCTGGCCCAGCGGCGCCAACGGGCGTCGTGGGGGTTCGGGAGTCTCCATGCGTAGGGGTCCGGCGCCCGCCGCAGGGCATGTACAAGGGCGGCTTCGCCGGCAAGGCGATGTACACCTACCGGTACAGCTACCGGCCGGCCGTCTGGGAACGGCTTTTGACGCGGGTCGGTTTCGCCTCGGCCGAGGCGCGGGTGCTCGACGCTCCGGAGGCCGGACACATCGGCACGCTGATCGTGCGGGCGGAAGCGCCGTCGGCCGGATGAACGAGGGGCAGCCCTTTTCATCCGGCCGTGGCGTCGGCTACGCGCGGTCTCCTGCGGTTCCGGTGCGGCCCCCGGTGCGTGAGTGTGACTCTGACCTGGGCGTGAGGCAACCGGCACAGGGTGAATGGCATAGGCCAGTGGCATGTTCACCCGTAAGACTGATCATGTGGCTGTACGGCCAGGGGTGATGTGTTCGGCCGACTACGTTCCGTCGCATGGTCAGTTCACCGCATGAGGCGATGCACCGAATCTTCCGGGAGGATCCGGGGCTGCTCGCCCGGGTCCTGCCGCGGGCGGGCATCTCCTTCCCCGAGTACCACTCGATCGAGCCGCTGGACACTGATCTCACCGAGATCAGGCCGTTGGAGCGGCGGGTGGACAGCCTCTTCAGGGTTCATGTGGCCGACGACGAAGGCGGCTTCCTGCTCGCCGTCGAGGCACAGGGCAAGCCGGACCCGGACAAGCGCAACAGTTGGACGTACTACTTGGCGCACATACACGCCAAGTACCGGTTGCCCGCGGTCCTCGTGGTGCTGTGCAGGGACAAGTCGACCGCGGCCTGGGCGGCGGAACCGATTCGTATCGGCCGCCGCTTCCACACCAGCATGGTCGTCTTCCCTCTTGTCCTCGGGCCCGGGAATGTCCCCGTGAACACGGATCCGGACGAGGTGGCGCAGGACGTGCCGCTCGGTGTGTTCTCGGCGCTTGCGCACGCCAAGGATCCGGGTCTGCCTGCGATACTGGAATCGCTGGCGGCAGTGATGGCGGATCAGGAGGCCGAGGCCAGGGCGAACGCCGGGACTGACGCGGATGGGGACGGGGTCTCTGATCCCGTGGACTGGGCGGAACTCGTCGAGATCGGTCTGGGCGACGGCCCGGGTCGTGACTACTGGAGGCACCTGATGGCCAGCTACAGGCCGAAATTTCCTGGCAGCGGCACGATCGTCGAAGAGTCGTGGCTCAAGGGCCGGGCCGAGGGACGTGAGGAAGGTCGCGAGGAGGGTCGCGAGGAGGGGCGCGAGGAAGGCGAGGCCAAAGGCAGGGCCGAGGACATCCTTCGCATTCTTCGTGCCCGCGGTGTCGAGGTCTCCGACTCCGTCCGGGCTCGGGTCATCGCCTGTACCGACCTTGAGGTGTTGGGGCTCTGGCTCGACCGGTCTTTGAGCGTGGCCACCGCGGAGGAGCTGTTCGCCGGGGAGTAGTCGCCTACGACGACGAAGGGCGCCCCGTGAAGCTTCGCAGGGCGCCCTTCGCCGTCGTACGGGAAGCCGCTACAGCTTCTCGATGACGTAGTCGACGCACTTGGTCAGTGCCTCGACGTCCGCCGGGGCGATCGCCGGGAACATGGCGACGCGGAGCTGGTTGCGGCCGAGCTTGCGGTAGGGCTCGGTGTCGACGATGCCGTTGGCGCGCAGGGCCTTGGCGACGGCGGCGGCGTCGATCTCGTCGGAGAAGTCGATGGTGCCGATGACCTGGGAGCGCTTGGCCGGGTCGGTGACGAAGGGGGTCGCGTGCTTGGACTCCTCCGCCCAGCTGTAGAGGCGGGTCGAGGAGTCCTTGGTGCGGGCCGTGGACCAGGCGAGGCCGCCCTGGCCGTTGATCCACTCCAGCTGCTCGTTCAGGAGGAAGAGCGTGGCGAGGGCCGGGGTGTTGTACGTCTGGTTCTTGCGGGAGTTGTCGATCGCCGTGGGGAGCGAGAAGAACTCCGGGACGTGGCGGCCGGAGGCGTGGATCCGCTCGGCGCGCTCGATCGCCGCCGGGGAGAAGACGCCGATCCACAGGCCGCCGTCGGAGGCGAAGGACTTCTGCGGGGCGAAGTAGTAGACGTCCGTCTCGGAGATGTCGACCGGGAGGCCGCCGGCGCCGGAGGTCGCGTCGACCAGGACCAGGGAGCCGGCGTCGGCGTCCTGCACCCGCTTGATCGGGGCCGCGACGCCCGTGGACGTCTCGTTGTGGGTGAAGGCGTACACGTCGACGCCCGCCTCCGCCTGCGGCTCCGGGTGCGTGCCCGGGTCGGAGGAGATGACGGTGGGCTCGGCGAGCCAGGGGGCGAGCTTGGACGCCTTGGCGAACTTGGAGGAGAACTCGCCGAAGCTGAGGTGCTGCGACTTGTTCTCGATCAGGCCGTGGGTCGCGACGTCCCAGAAGGCGGTGGAACCGCCGTTGCCGAGGATCACCTCGTAGCCCTCGGGGAGCTGGAACAGTTCGCTGATGCCCTCGCGCACCTTGCCGACCAGGTTCTTGACCGGGGCCTGGCGGTGGGAGGTGCCGAGGAGGGAGGTACCGGTCGCGGCGAGGGCGTCGAGCGCCTCCACCCGCACCTTGGAGGGGCCCGCACCGAAGCGTCCGTCGGCGGGCTTGATGTCAGCGGGAATCTGGATGTCGGCCACGGGGCGAGCGTAGCCGGTGGGGGAAACCTGGTCGAAACGTAGTCCGTCGGATGAGACGCGCGCTGCGAGAGGAACGCCGGAGGGGGTGAACACGGCCGCCACGTGCTGATTGGCTGGGGTCATGACGGATCTTGAGGTCGGGCTGCGCAACGCCGTCCGTGGTGACGTCCGTTTCGACGTCACCTCGCGGGCGCTGGTCACCATGGACGCCTCCAACTACCGGCGCGTCCCCCTGGGCGTCGTCGCTCCCAGGGACGCGGACGACGTCGCGGCCGTGCTGGAGGTGTGCCGGGCGCAGGGAGTGCCGGTGGTGCCGCGCGGGGGCGGGACGTCCATCGCGGGGCAGGCCACGGGGACGGGGGTGGTGCTGGACTTCACGCGGTACATGAACCGGCTCCTCTCCCTCGACCCCGCGTCCCGCACGGCCGTCGTACAGCCGGGCCTGGTACTCGACCGCCTCCAGGACGCCGCCGCCCCGCACGGCCTGCGCTTCGGGCCGGATCCGTCCACGCACAGCCGCTGCACGCTCGGCGGGATGATCGGCAACAACTCGTGCGGGTCGCACTCGGTGGCGTGGGGGACGACGGCGGACAGTGTGCGGGAGCTGGACGTGGTCACCGCGCGGGGCGAGCGGTTGCGGCTGGGGCAGGACTGGCGCGGGGCGCCCTCGGGACTGCGGGACCTCACCGGCGGCGAGCTGGAACGGCTGCGCACCGGCTTCCCCGAGCTGCCGCGCCGGATCTCCGGGTACGCCCTGGACGCGCTGCTCCCCGAGAAGGGTGCCGATGTCGCCCGCGCCTTCTGCGGGAGCGAGGGCACCTGGGGGGTGCTCACCGAGGCGGTCGTGGCGCTGGTCGAGGCCCCGCGCGCGCGTGCGCTGGCCGTGCTCGGGTATCCGGACGAGGGCGGGGCCGCCGAGGCCGCCGCCGGGCTGCTGCCGCACCGCCCTCTCACGGTGGAGGGCATGGCGGTGGACCTGGTGCCCTCGACGGCCGGTCTGCCGCGGGGCGGGGCCTGGCTGTTCGTGGAGACGGGCGGGGAGTCGGAGGACGAGGCACGCGCGCGTGCGGAGGCGATCGTGCGGGCGGCGGACGTCCTCGACGCGCTGGTCGTGACCGACCCGGCCGGGCAGCGCGCGCTGTGGCGGATCCGCGAGGACGCCAGCGGTACGGCGACCCGCATGCCCGACGGCTCCGAGGCCTGGCCCGGCTGGGAGGACTGCGCGGTGCCGCCCGCGCGACTCGGGGCCTACCTGCGGGACTTCCGCTCCCTGCTCGGCGCGCACGGGCTGCGCGGGACGCCGTACGGACATTTCGGGGACGGCTGCATCCACGTACGGATCGACTTCGATCTGTTGACGGAGGCGGGCGTGGGACGCTTCCGGCGCTTCTCGGAGGAGCTGGCCGATCTGGTCGTCGCGCACGGCGGGTCGCTGTCCGGGGAGCACGGGGACGGGCAGGCCCGGGCCGAGCTGCTGCCCCGGATGTACGGGGCGGACATGGTGCGGCTGTTCGAGCGGGCGAAGGGTGTCTGGGACCCGGACGACCTCCTCAATCCCGGCATGCTCGTGCGCCCCGCCCCCCTCGACACGAACCTGCGCTTCTCCGTCCTGCCCCGCGAGCTCGTCGACGTCGCCTTCGGCTATCCGTCCGACGGCGGTGACTTCTCGGCCGCGGTACGGCGCTGCGTCGGCGTCGCCAAGTGCCGTACGACGTCCGTGTCCGGGCCCGCCGCCATGTGCCCGTCCTTCCGGGCCACCGGGGAGGAGGAGCACTCCACGCGCGGGCGTGCCCGGCTGCTGCACGAGATGCTGGCGGGGGATGCGGGAGGCGTGGTGACCGACGGCTGGCGGTCGACCGAGGTCCGGGACGCGCTCGACCTGTGCCTGTCCTGCAAGGGGTGCCGGTCCGACTGCCCGGTCGGGGTCGACATGGCCACGTACAAGGCGGAGTTCCTGCACCACCACTACGAGGGCCGCCGGCGCCCGGCCGCCCACTACAGCATGGGATGGCTGCCGGTGTGGCTGCGCGCGGTCACCCGGATGCGCCTGGCCCGGATCGTCAACGCCCTCGCCGCCGTAGGGCCGTTGGCCGCGGTGGCCAAGCGGTTCGGCGGGATCGCGCCCGAGCGGCGGATCCCCCGGGTGGCGACGGAGACGTTCAGCCGGTGGTGGGGGAGGCGGCCCAAGGACCGCGGCCGCCGCGGCCGTGACACGGGGGAGCTCGTCATCCTGTGGCCCGACACCTTCACCGAGCACCTGTCGCCGTCCGTGGGGCGGGCGGCCGTACGGGTGCTGGAGGCGGCGGGACTGCGGGTGGCGCTGCCGCCCACCCTGCGGATGAAGGTGCGCCCGGTGGGCGACGGCACGTCCAAGGCCGCGGTCTCCCTGCTCAGCACGCGCCGCAGCCGCGTCTGCTGCGGTCTGACGTACGTCTCCACCGGCCAGCTGGACCGCGCCCGTACGGCCCTCCTGCGCACGCTGGACCTCATGGCACCGGTGCTGGAGACGGACGCCCCGGTCGTCGTCCTGGAGCCCAGCTGCGCGGCGGCACTCCGGACCGACCTGCCGGAACTCCTCCACGACGACCCCCGCGCCGCCCGCCTCGCCGCGAAGGTGCTGACCTTCGCGGAGGCCCTGGAACGCCTCGCCCCCGACTGGACCCCGCCCGCCCTCGACCGCCCGGTCACCGGCCAGACCCACTGCCACCAGCACGCGGTCCTGGGCGATGCCGCCGACCGCCGACTGCGTCAAGCCGCTCTGCTGTCAGGCGAGTTGAGCGGCGGCTGCTGCGGCCTCGCCGGTAACTTCGGCTTCGAGAAAGGGCACTTCGAGGTGTCGTCCGCCTGCGCCGAGGACCAGCTGCTGCCCGCGGTGCGCCGGGCGCCCGAGGAGGCCGTGGTCCTGGCCGACGGGTACTCCTGCCGGACTCAGCTGGAACAGCTGGCGGGGGTGCGGGGGCGGCACCTGGCGGAGGTGCTGGCGGAAGCGCTGGAGGAAGACGGGAGTGGGGACGGCAGTGGGGACGGCAGTGGGGGGTGATCTCGGGCGGGTCGCCGTCCTCTCCGACATCCACGGCGTGCTCCCCGCACTGGAGGCCGTGCTCGCGGAGCCGGAGGTGGCCGCCGCCGAGCGGATCGTCCTCACCGGCGACATCACGGCCGGACCCCAACCGGCCGAGGTGATCGACCTGTTGAGGGCCCAGGGCGACCGCGTGCTGTGGGTGTCGGGCAACGCGGACCGCGAACTCGTCGAGTACCGCAGGGGAGTCCGGGACGACATCCCCGACCCGATCGGCCCCTACGCCTCCGGGCAACTCACCGACGACCAGGTCGAGTTCCTCGCCCGGCTCCCCGCCGGCCTGACCCTCACCGTCCGCGGCCTCGGCGAGGTCCTCTTCTGCCACGCCACACCCCGCGACGACGAGGAGGTCGTCCTGGTCGACTCCCGCCTCGACCGCTGGGCGGAGGTGCTCGCACCGCTCCCCGAAACCGTCCGCACGGTCGTCTGCGGCCACACCCACATGCCCTACGTCCGTCTCGCCCACGGCCGCCTGGTGATCAACCCCGGCAGCGTCGGCATGCCGTACGGCCGTCCGGGCGCCCACTGGTGCCTGCTGGGACCCGGGGCCGATCTCCGGGTCACGTCGTACGACATCGGGGCGGCCGTCGCCCGGCTCACCGCGGAGTGCGCGTACCCGGGGATCGCGGAGTGGGCCGACTACTACCTCAACGCGCGGGCTACGGATGCCGAGGCGCTGGGAGCGTTCGGGCCGCGGGACGGGCGTTCGCGGGGATGAGGGCGACTTCAGGGGCGGGGGTCCCTGGGCGCCTGAGCCGTCGAGGTCAGCCACAAAACGGGTTCACACACCTGTCGAAGTCCATTACCGTGGACTGAGAAGTACGCCGTGATGAACTTGCCTGCCCCGAGCCGATCCCTGGAAGCCCCGTGACGACACCCAGCGCCGACGCCGCCCCTTCGTCGATCCCGGTCTCCTCCCCGCCCGGGGGTGCGTCGCCCCGCCGGGGTGCCCTCGGTCCGGTGGGGCTGGTGCTCGCGGCCGGTGTGTCCGTGCAGTTCGGTGCGGCGCTCGCGGTGTCGCTGATGCCGAGGGCGGGCGCGCTCGGCGTGGTCACGCTGCGCCTGGCGGCCGCCGCGGTCGTCCTGCTGCTGATCTGCCGCCCCCGGCTGCGCGGCCACTCGCGCGCCGACTGGGGCACGCTCACCCTCTTCGGCCTCACCATGGCCGCGATGAACGGCCTCTTCTACCAGGCCGTCGACCGCATCCCGCTCGGGCCCGCCGTCACCCTGGAGGTGCTCGGACCCCTCGCGCTCTCCGTCCTGGCGTCCCGCCGCGCGATCAACCTCCTGTGGGCGGGCCTCGCCCTCGGCGGTGTCTTCCTCCTCGGCGGCGGAGGCTTCGGCAACCTCGATCCGGTGGGCGCGGCGTTCGCCCTGGGCGCGGGCGCCATGTGGGCGGCGTACATCGTCTTCAGCGCGCGCACGGGCCGCCGTTTCCCGCAGGCCGACGGGCTCGCGCTGGCCATGGGGATCGCGGCGGTGGCGTTCCTGCCGCTGGGCATCGCCGAGTCCGGCACGAAGCTCCTCGACCCGACCACGCTGCTGCTCGGCTCGGCCGTCGCGCTGATGTCCTCCGTCCTGCCCTACACCTTCGAACTCCTCGCCCTGCGCCGCCTGCCCGCCTCCACCTTCGCGATCCTCATGAGCCTGGAACCGGCCCTCGCCGCCACCGCCGGCTTCCTCATCCTGAACCAGGCCCTGACCGCCCTGGAGTCCCTCGCCATCGCCCTCGTCATCGCGGCGAGCATCGGTGCGCTGCGGACGCAGGTGGGGCGGGGGAGGGCGGCGTTGCCGGAGGGGTGACGGTGGGCGGGATCACGGCGCTCGTGGTCATCGGGCGGTCAAGGACTGGCCAGACCGTGGCCAAAGCGGCGTATGGGTTCCGCATGCCCTGTCCTCATCGCACCGGTATCCAACGATCTGGCCCTTTGTGTGCTGGCTAAGTTGGTGCCGCCACATCGGGTGGGACGACGGGGAGAGGACACAGCGGTGGGTACACCGATACGTTCGCGCCTTCTCGACTACATCGATCACATAGATCCGGGACCGGGGCAGGGGTCGAGGCCAGGGCCGGGGCACGACGATCCGGAGCCCCGCCGGTCACGTCTCCTCGACTACGTCGACCAGGGCGACCCGGTGGAGACGGCGCCGCCGAGCCCCCGCCCGGGCATCCCCGCCTACCACACCCCCGTCTTCGTCCCGGCCCATCCGCGCTACGTCGAGACGAGCGACGACAGGGACGGCGACACGAGCAACGACACGAACGGCGACACCGCCGGCACCCCCACCCGCGTCCCCTTCATCGCGTACGAACTCTTCGCGCACCCCACCGACGGCACCGTGGCCCTCGCCTTCACCACCCTGGCCGGGCTGGTGGCCGCGCTCGGCGAGGCCCAGCCCTGGGTGGCCACCTCGCTCGGCCCGCTGGCCGAGGGTGTGGGCGCACTCGGCGTCACGGTCCGGCTGGACCCGAGGCTCGCACCCGGACCGCCCAACTGGCGCCCCGCCGACCTGGCCGCATACGCGCGCGAGGTGGCGTGATGGCCGACCTCAAGGCCGTCCAGAGCGACCTCACCGCGATGGCGAAGACCTTCCACGACGAGGCCATCACCTACCGCGGCCTGCGCACCGCCGTCGCCCCGCCCGTGGCCGACGGCGGCGACCCCGGCCTCGACCACGCCCTGCACGAGGTCGCCCAGCTCATCGTCGGCCTGCACACCGGTCTGGCCGACCGCCTCGACGACCACGGCGACAAGGTGGCCCACGCCCGCGACTCCTTCCAGCGGCACGACATCGACGTACACGGGCTGTTCGAGGACCTGATGGCGGGGGAGGGCTGAGGACCGTGGGTGACAGCTGGGTCGGCGGGGACATCGGCGGACTGCGCACGATGGCCGAGACGTACAGGGCCGCCAAGGAGAAACTGGAGAGCGTGGTCACGCCCCTCGGCCGCGCGGTCGAGAACCTGGCGGCCGACACACATTGGCAGGGCGAGGCCGCCGAGACCTTCCGCGCCAAGTGGAGCGAGGACCTCATGGCGGCGGGCGGCTTCGCGACCCTCGTGCACAGCGCGGGCGACGTCGTCTCCGACCTCGTCGACGCCCTGACCACCTGCGAGACGGCCCTCCAGAACGCCGAGCACACGGCCACCCGGCAGGGCGTCACCACCGGCCCCAAGGGGGTCCCGCTGCCGGTCGTCACGCCGGCCCCGCCCAGCGCCGACGACCAGAGGACCGCCGCCGCGCTGACCGAGTACGACACCGTCCGCCGCCAGATCCTGCACACAGCCCAGCAGGCCCGGCTGGTGGCTGCGGACAAGCTGCGCGGGCTGTACGCGCAGGTCACGGCACCGGTCTCGACCGGCGACAAGGTCACCCTCGCGGACGCGTTGCGCGGTCTGTACGCCTACGACGCCGAGGACGCCCGCGCCGGGGGCCGCGAGGCCCGCGCCGCGCTCGACAGCGCCAAGGCGGAGGAGCAGGCCGCGAAGAAGGAGCTCCGGGCCGAGCGCAAGGCGTACCAGAAAGCGGGGCGCGGGCTCCCCAAGGACCTTCCCGCCAAGGGCGCCTACGCCGACGCCGTCATGCGCGTCGACTCCCTGGAGGAGGCCATCGCCCGCGCCGACCACGGCAGTACGGCGCTCCCGTACGACCGGGCCCTGAACGTGAAGCTGGCGGACGCGGCGGACGCGCTGCGGTTGGGCAAGGGCGTCGCGGAACTGCCGGAGTTTCTCAAGGAGATCCCGGTCCTGGACGTCGCCGCGGCAGCCGCCTGCGGTCTGGTGGAGGCGAAGGACGATCACGACAAGGGCTGGTCCTGGCAGAAGTCGGTCGTCGTCGACGGGGGTGCCGCCCTCGGAGGTGTCGCCGTCGGCGCGGCGGTGACGGCGGCGCTGCCCGTGGAGGGCGCGGTGGCGGTGGCCGGCGTCGGGGTCGCGGCCGCAGTCACCGCGACCGAGGTCCTCGACCACTCCCTTCACGAGCACTGGAGCGAGGACATTCATGACCACGGCGTGGTCGGAGGAGTGCTGACAGGCGCGGGCCACGTCCTGTCGGAGACCGGGGAGGACGACGTACGAATGGCGAAGGACATCTGGCATGGCGTCACGAGCATTTTCTGAGGTTCCCGCTCCGGGAGCCCCCGCCGGCATCCCGACGCTGCCGAAACTGGGCACCACCTGGTACCGGCGGGGCGCGCTCTACTGGCTTTGCCGTGCCCGCACGACCGCCTTCCTGGTCCTCGTGATGGCCATGGCCTGCTTCGTGTCGCTGAGCCTCTACCAGGGGTTCCGTGGGGAGATGCCGCCCGCGGTCCGTACCGTGTGTGACGTGGTCCAGGTGGCCGGGTCCTGCGTGGCGGTGGTCTGGGGATGGATCAAGCAGCGTCGCGGTCACCGGGCGGCACTCCTCGACCCGCCCACCCCCGAACAGACCTGGGTGGCGAAGCGCACCCACAACGCCCGCTCCGGCAGGGCCGCCGGCGCGCAGGCCGGCGGACGCCTCCTCCTCGCGCTCGCGGCACCCGTCATGCCCGCGCTCGCCGCTTACCTGGTCGGCTGGCTGGCCGCCTGGCTGACCGTCCGCGAGTACCCCAGCGAGGTCGGCGCCCGCCGGTGGCTGGCACAGCGGACTGCCGCCTGATTGTCAGTGCCCCCGGCTATGGTCCCCGCCATGGACAAGGCGGCGCTGATCGACAGTCTCTCCGGCTCCTGGGAGGACACCCGGGCGGCCCGTGACTCGCTGGTGGCGCGGGGGACGGCCGTAGTGGCTGTCGTGCTGGACGTGCTCTGTGACGAGGGGGCGCCCGTCGAGTGGACGGTGTCGGCGGATGTGCTGTGCCGGATCGGGGAACCGGCCCTCCTGCCGCTGGTGGAGGCCGTCGGGTCGACGCGGGCGGCGGAGTCGTCCGAGGTGGCGCGGCGGATCGCCTGGACGACGGCGCGGCTGGAGGTGGCCGACCCCGGCGTCTACGTCCCGCTGCTGAAGCACCCGCACGCCCGCGTCCGCGCCCTCGCGCTCTCCGTCCTCCGGCACCAGGACGAGGCGGCGCCAGGGCGATTCGCCGACCCGGCGGTGCCGTTGCTCGGGGATCCGGACCCCGAGGTGCGGCGGCGGGCGGTGCTGCTGTTCGAAACGGTGGGAGCGGAGGCCGTACCCCGACTGCGGCGCATACGGCGGCAGTCCGCGCCCGCGTCCCCGCCCGCGCCGGGGGTCCGGGCCGGCGCCCTGGAGGCCCTCGCGGCCGTCGGGGGACCGGCCGCGCTCGACCACCGGGACCGGGCGGCCTGGCGCCGCCTGACCAGGATCAAGCGGCAGACCGAGATCCCGGAGGGCATGCACCTGTGCGGATCCTGGTACGCCGTCCCGAGCGCCGACCAGGACGCCGTGCTGGAAGTCTTCGACCTGGTCGCCCCCGAGCCGGTCACCCTCCGGACGGGCGCGGCGGCCTGGAACCAGGACCGTCACGCATGGCATCGCACCCGCACGCACTACAAGTGCGCGCGTGTCTTCGTCAGCCCGGTCCTGGACGGCTGGACCCTGGTCTTCGGCGACTCCTCCGAGAGCACCCACCGCGTCCTCGACGCCGACAACCCGGAGCGGGTGTTGGGGTCCGTCGTCCGGGGGCGCTGCGCCGAGCTCGGGCGCCGGTTCGGGGCGGCGCAGTGGTACGGGATGAGCTGCGGGGACGAGTGGACGGCGTGGTGCGTCGCGGAGGGCGGGGAAGTGGTGCGGTACTACGACGCGTTCGAGGCGGCGGAGGGCGAGAACACCGAGGTGGGTCCCCCGCACCCGGCCGAGGCCGGCCACCTCCTCCCACATCAGGGAGACGGTCTCCCCGACGACGCCTTCGACGGCGTCGACCTCAGGGACTTCGACGCGTTCACCGCCCGGCACCGCCAGGTGAAGGAGGAACTCGGCATCCCCGACACCTGCTACGCCACCGTCGTCGCGTCGCGGCTCTCCGTGAACCCCGGCGCCCTCGGCCCGCACACCCACGTCACCGGTACCGGCGTCCTGGCCCTCACCACCTGCGGCCGCGAACACGGCCACCCGGCGGGAGCACTGCCGTGCTGACCACGCCGTACTGACAACGCCACGCCCCCTCAGACCTTCTCCCACACAGACACATGCTGCTCGCTCTCCCCGGTGAACGGCTCCCGCCCCCACCCGCCCAACCGCTCCCGCAGCCGCATCCCCGCGAGCCGGGCCATCAGGTCGAGTTCGGCGGGCCAGACGTAGCGGAAAGGAATGGTCCAGTAGGAGCCCCGTCCGTCCACGACCTCGACGTAGTTGGAACTCATCGCCTGGGTGGCCACGTCGTACAGGTCGAACGACCACTTCGTCGTACTCGTGTGGAACGGCACCGCGTTCTGCCCGGGCGGCAGTTTCCGCAGCTGCGGAACCATGACCTCGACGACGAACGTCCCGCCGGGCTCAAGATGTTCGGCCGCATTCCGGAAGCAGGCGACCTGTTCGTCCTGGCTGGTCAGATTCATGATCGTGTTGAAGACGAGATACGCGACCGAGAAGGACCCGTCCACCTTCGTCGTGGCGAAGTCCCCGATGGCGACGGCCACCTTGTCCCCGCCGGGCTTGGCCCGCAGCCGTTCCACCATGGCGCGTGACAGATCGATCCCGTGCACCTCGACCCCGCGCCCGGCGAGCGGCAGCGCGATCCGCCCGGTCCCGACTCCCAGCTCCAACGCCCGCCCGTCACCGGCCAGTTCGGCCAGCAGGTCGACCGCCGGTCCCACCACGTCCGCGCCGAACATCCCGGCCGACGACTCGTCGTACCCGGCCGCGATCGACTCTCCGAAGTACCCGTCCGTATCGTCCACGGGCCGACCGTACTGCGGCCCCCGGCCGGGACGTCAATTTATTTTGGCCAGTAATCCTACTGGACGGTAATTACCATCTCCGGCTTCGGCCGGGGCTGTCCGGATACTTTCACCGGCTCTTCACCGCCCTTGAAATAAGCGGGAGTTGGGCTGATGCAAGGATGATGGCTCTGGCAGCGGACGAGTTCGGTGGGTCAACACCCCTCCGTGAGTAGGGACTTCACTCCGGGGGTTTTGTCTGCCGCCATGTCGTACCCACGGCGTTTCTGCCGGGTACGGCTGTTTCGGAGAATGGAGAACCCCCCATGCGTTTCAGTTCGGTTCGCAGACCAGCGGTCCGGAAAACCCTCTCAGGCGTCGTCGCGACCGGCGCCGCCCTCGGCCTCGCCCTCGCGTCCGTCTCGACGGCACACGCCGACACCTCGCCGGACAAGAGCCGCCCGAGCCCCCGCATCATCGGCGGCACCGAGCAGGCGGACGGCGCCCACCCCTACATGACCGCACTGCTGTACAAGGGCGCGGAGAGCCCGTACGACCGGCAGTTCTGCGGCGGCAGCCTGCTCGAACGGGACGTCGTGATGACGGCCGCACACTGCGTCGAGGACACCAAGCCCGAGGACATCGAGACGGCCGTCGGCCGGACCGTGCTGTCCCGGACGGACCAGGGCCAGCTGCGCAACGTGACCGACATCGTCGTCCACCCCCGCTACACCGCCGGGCAGTTCGCCTACGACGTCGCCTTCCTGACGCTGGACAAGCCCGTCAGGGACATCGCGCCGGTCCATCTGCCGACCGCCGGCACGGACGCGCTGCTCCGCCCCGGAGCCCTGGCCACCGTCATCGGCTGGGGCAACACCGACACCGAGATCACGTCCTACCCCGACCGCTTGCGGGCGGTGGACGTCCCGATCCTGTCGCACGTCGAGTGCAGCGCGACCTACCCGGAGTACGACAGGGAGGTCAACGTCTGCGCCGGAGTGGAGGGCAAGGACTCCTGCCAGGGTGACAGCGGCGGCCCCATGGTCCGCAAGATACAGGGCCGCGTCTACCAGATAGGCATCACGTCCTACGGCTGGGGCTGCGCCGAACAGGGTGCCCCGGGCGTGTACACGTACCCCGGCTCCGACGAGCTGTGGAACACACTCGACGAGTCCGCCAAGGGCAAGAAGATCAAGCAGCGCCTAGGCCGCTGAGCCGCCGCCCCCGCGGAACACCGGTTCCGCGGGGGTACGCCACGGCACACCGTGCGCCGGGGCCGACCGCCGACCGCAAACCGCCGAACGTCATGAGCCGTCCGGCCGGCCGCGCCTACGGGTGCGTGTCGGTGATCGCGATGACCCCGTCGAGCTGGTCCAGGGTGGCCTGGAGGTCGTCGAGCTTGGCCTGGATGCGCTCGCGCTCGGCTCGCAGCATGGCTCGCTGCCCGGCGTCGGTGTGCCCGGCGTCCCAGCACGGAAGGAGTTCCGCGATCCTTCGGCTGGTCAGGCCGGCGGCGAACATCTGCTGGAAGAAGCGGACCAGGGGGACGGCATCCTGTCGGTACAGGCGCTGGCCGGACGGGCTGCGCTCCGCGACGAGCAGCCCCTGCTGCTCGTAGTAGCGCACGGCACGCACCGAGACCCCGGCACCCCGCGCCACTTCGCCGATGCGGATCAGCGGCTCGGCCGCGGCCTCTGTGACGGACATGGCGATTCCCCTCCCCCCGGCCCTGACGACCGACCAGCACTTGCCTCTGACGTAGGCGTCAGGTTTTAGCGTACCGGCCATGGACATCAACAACTCCGTCGCCCTTGTCACCGGAGCCAACCGTGGCCTGGGCCGCGCCTTCGCCCAGCGCCTGCTCGAACGGGGAGCCCGAAAGGTCTACGCGACGGCCCGCCGACCGGAGGCCGTGGACCTGCCCGGGGTCGAGGTGCTGCCCCTCGACATCGCCGATCCCGCATCCGTGAGGGCCGCCGCCGAGGCCGCCCCGGACGTCTCGCTGCTCGTCAACAACGCGGGAATCAGCACGGGGACCGACCTGGTGACCGGTTCGCTGGACGCGGTGCGGCACGAGCTGGAGACCAACATGTTCGGCCACCTGGGAATGATCCGGGAGTTCGCGCCGACGCTCGCCAGGAACGGCGGGGGCGCGATCGTCAACGTCCTCTCCGCCATGTCGTGGTTCGGCGGCAGGGGCGCCAACGCCTACCACCTGACCAAGGCCGCCGCCTGGGCCATGACCAACGGCGTCCGCCTGGAACTCGCCGAGCAGGGCACGCTCGTCACAGCGGTACACCTCGGCCTGGCCGACACCGACATGGCGGCGGGCTGGCCCGTGGCCAAGATCGCCCCGCCGGACCTGGCCGACGCGGCCCTCGACGGCGTCGAGGCGGGTTCCGCCGAGGTCCTCGCCGACCAGTGGAGCCGGGACATCAAGTCCCGTCTACCGCTGACGCCGGAGGAGTTCAACGCCGCGATGGACCGCGCCCTGGCGGCGCTGATGGCGGCCTGAGGGGCGCCGGGGTTCGAATCCTGGCGTGAGCCGTGAAAGAGCGGGACGCAGCCTCACTGCCTCCCGCTCTTCCTCATGGCTCTCCCGGAGAGCAGGCCCGGCGGCGCGATCCGCGAGGGCCGACCCCTGAGGAAGCCGAGGAACTGGCTGGGTTCAAGCGTGGCCGGCATGCCCCGCATCTCGCCGGTGTCGGGCTTCACAGTTCCTCGGTCGGCTGCTTCAGGGCGTCTACGAAGGTGACGAAGGCCGCGGTGGGAAAGGTGAGGGTGGCTTTGGTGGGGGCCTTGGAGTCGCGGATGGCTGTGTGGGGGTGGCGGTGGGCGATCTCCACGCAGGCGTCACCCTGGCCGCCTCCGGAGTACGAGGACTTCTGCCAGGTGTCGGGGGTCGTCATGACTCACAGCTCCTTCGCCAGGTGGTGGATGAAGTCACGCGAACGTTCGGGGTCGAGTGACGCCGTTTCTACCCTACGGAAGAGCGTTCGGTAGCGGCTGAGTTGGGCTTCGGCGTCGACGAACACAGGGCCGTTGGGCCCGTC
Source organism: Streptomyces lincolnensis (assembly GCF_021173675.1). Classification (GTDB taxonomy): domain Bacteria; phylum Actinomycetota; class Actinomycetes; order Streptomycetales; family Streptomycetaceae; genus Streptomyces; species Streptomyces lincolnensis_B. Next base: position 177,041 of record NZ_JAIHON010000008.1, read on the forward strand.
GCGTACCACGGTGTCCAGCTTGGGCGTGGGGCCACCGGCGTACACCATGGCGCTTCCCGCTCCGGCGAAGCCGTCCAGGTCGAAGGGGATGACGCGCACGGTGATGTGGTCGGCTTCGGAGAGCTTCAGAACGCGGGCGAGCTGAGCTTGTGACGCGGCGCGGTCGCCGACCCTGATGCGCAGCGCGGCCTCGTGGATCAGGGTCTCGTACGGGATCGGGGCAGGGCGCTCGATGATGACCCGCCGTTTCATCCGGTGTTCCACCCAGAGGTCCACGTCGCTCTCCGGGAACTCCGGGTTCACGTAGGAGAAGAGGGCACGAGCGTAATCCTCGGTCTGCAGAAGGCCCGGGATGTGGAGGAAGTCGACGTCCCAGCGGTATCTGGCGTGGTACTCCAGCTCGGACAAGTCCAGGAACGGCGTCGGCAGACGCTCCCGGTACTCCTCCCACCAGCCGCGCGTCCGGTCGGTCGCCATGGCCACGAGGGCGGCGATCAGCTCCTCGTCGGAGCAGGCGTAGTTGGCGGCAAGTCTGCGCAGCCGCTTCTCGCTCACGCCGGTGAGGGCGGATTCGATCTGGTTGATCTGTGCGGAGCTCACCCCGAGCAGCGCCGCCGCCTCGCGGCCCGTGAGGCCTGCTGCGTCGCGCAGTCTGCGCAGTTCGGCGCCCAGGCGCATCTGGCGTGCTGTCGGTTCGCGCCTCAACCCGGCCATGCACCGCTCCTCGGTTCAACGCGCCTGTGAGCGCGACTCGTTCGGGGACAGATTACGCGAGCTGCTTGCTGGACCTATAAATCAATGTCTACTGTGGGTGATGCGACGCACACCCTGCGGAACCCCGGGACCCCGGAAGCGCACCGCCCCGCCCTGCCATGACGGCCGCGACACTGCCACCGCCCGCCGACCGCAACCCCCCACCACCCGACCGGAGTTGCCGCATGCCCGAAACCGGACGCGAACCCGAACCGTGGGAGTACGTCCTCCACCTCCCGAACGACCCCCGAGCCGTCACGATCAGTCGCCGCACCCTCCGTCTGATCCTGACCATGCACGGCCTGATCACCCTCGCCGACCTCGCGGAGCTGCTCGCGGCGGAGCTGGTCTCCAACGCCGTACGCCATACGAAGGGCCCCGCAGCCCTACGTGTGCGCTGGTCGGCCGGCGTGCTGCGCATCGGCGCGTGGGATGCCAGCCCCGAGCCGCCGGAACCCCCACGGTCCTGGGATCAGCCGGCAGGGGTCGAGGCCGAGGACGGCCGAGGGCTCGCCCTCGTCCGGGCCTGCGCCGACGTCTGGGGCTGGCAGCCGCACACCAGGAACGGCAGCCGGGGCAAGTACGTGTGGTGCGAGCTCGCTGCGGCCTGAGGTGCGCCGAATGGGTGCTCTCGGCGCCACCGGCCCACTTCCTGCCCGACACCAGCGAGCAGAACGTACGCAACGCCCCCGGTCTCTGACTCCCCTCGCGTGATGCCCGCACCCTCCGCACCCCCCCGCACCCCCCGTCCCACCCTCTGAGCCTCCTCAAGTCGCTTGGCGACCCAGGACCACGACAGCCACGATGATCCGCATGCCGGGAATCACGGGAATCATGGGACGCAACAAGAAGCAGGACGTCGTGCTGGTCATCCGGGACGCGGACATGGTCGCCGCGGCCCTGACACAGGCGCTGGCGGAGGCCGCGCCCGAGGAGCGTCCGGGCCTGGAGCGCGCCGCGGCGCTCGTGGAGTCCACCGCGGCCGCCACCGACGACCAGCTGCGGGCCCGCTGGGTGCGGTCCCGGCTGGCCGCGGTCGGCTTCACCGGGGACGTCTCGTCGGTCGCGGCCGTGAAGGCGCTGCGCGAGGCCGAGCCGCGGTTGAGTCTGCTGGCGGCGGTGCAGTTGCAGAGGGAGGCGGTGGCCCATCCGGAGTGATCCCCGGCGGCTTTCGGGGCGTTGACGACTCTCACCGACTGCCGGACCTCACAACTCCTCGGCCGGTTGCTTCAGGGCCGCCCTCTACGTAGGGGGCGAAGGCCGCGGTGAGTGATTCCTGCGCAGTCGTCGTCCGAGGTCACGCGATTGCTCCGGGGCGACGCCCCGACCCCTCCGCCCCGCTGTGCCCTAGTGCTGCGGCCCCGGCCCGCGGTCCTGACACATGTCAGGACCGCGGGCGAGCCGGTCCTCCTACGGTTCGAGGTGTCGCAGCGTAGTCGGGGGAAGAGGGATGAACATGGCCGGACGCACCGGGCCCGGTCCAGGGCGCGGCAAGGCCGTGGCCGCACTGCTGTTCTGTCTGGCAGTCCCGGCGTTGTCGGCCTGCACGGCCGCAGCACCACCCCCTTCTCCCAGGGGCACCGGCCCCGAGCCGACCGCCGCCGCCCGCGCACTCACGCCCGCGGAACGGGAGATCCTGGCCAAGGCCGAGGCGCTCCTGACGCGGGACTGCATGGAGGAGCGGGGATTCTCCTACCACGTCACCGAGGACCTGCCGGACGGGGTGGACCGCCTCTTCCCGTACGTCGTCGACGACGAGGGCTGGGCCGCCGAGCACGGCTACGGCAGCGACATCCAGCGGAAACGGGACTCCCTCGCCGCGAAGGACCCGAACCAGCTCTACTTCCGGAGCCTCTCCGCGGAGCGCAGGGAAGCCGCGGTGGACGCGCTGAACGGACCGGAGCCGAAGGGGCTGGAAGCGCGGATTCCCGGCATGGGCACGGTCCGGCACAGCGATCAGGGGTGCGAGTCCGAGGCGCAACGGTCCCTCTACTCGGACCTGCGCAAGTGGTACAGCGCGTGGAAGGTGACGGACGCTCTCGAGCGGTCCATCCCGCCCGCGGTCGCACGGAACGAGCGCTTCACGACGGCGGTCTCACGGTGGTCGGCCTGCATGCGCGCCAAGGGCCACTCCTACAGCTCCCCCCTGGAGGCGCGTCAGCGGTTCGTGCGTCCGGCGGGCGCGACCGGATCCGGGGAGTCCCGCGCCACCGAGATCGCGACCGCGAGGGCGGAGGCCCGGTGCGCGAGCACCTCGGGTCTCGCCAGGACGGCCCGCACGCTCGAGCGCACTGAACGGGCGAGGACCGAGTCCGACCATTCCACCGATTTCATCAACAGGAAGACGCTGGAGTCCGGGGCGCTGAACCGCGCCCGGGACATCGTCAAGACCGGCTGACTCCCCATCTGAGAGGTATGAGGAAATGAAGCGACTCACTCTGCTCGCCACCGGTGCCGCGATGCTCTTCGCGACAGTCGGCCCGGCGGTCGCCGCGCAGGCCGCGGACGGACCGGCCGCCGCGCCGCGCGCCGCCGCCGCGGAGGACGGCAGACTGCACGCGTGGGTGGACCCCAACCAGCGGGGCGCCCACTGTTCCTGGTCGGGCAACAAGCGTGACTGGGACTACGGCGACGACGGTGTGACGGGCAACTGCGAGCCGATGCGGAACCGCGCCTCGTCGCTGGAGAACCGCGGGTTCGGCGGCGGCTACGACGATGTCGACCTCTACTACAACCAGGACCAGAGCGGGGTGTACGCCTGCCTCGGCCACGGTGACGCGTGGTACGACCTTACGGGCGGCGACTACATCTTCAACTTCGGCCTGCCGTGGTGGTCGGGGAAGAACGAGTCGGTCAACGACAACATCTCCTCGCACTCCTGGACCGACAGCTGCTGACCGACAGCTGCTGACCGACAGCCGCTGAGCGGCAGCCGCTGACCGGCTGAGGCCAACCGGCAGCCGCTGACCGGCCGAGGTCGACCGTGCCGGGGGGCGAGAGCCCGGCACGGTCCCACCATTAAATCAATGCAAGCACGCTTGCTTGTTTTCGGGTCCGCTGCCATGCTCCTCCCATGGCCGACCCCACCCCCGTCATCACCGACCTCTGTGCGGAGAGCGACGAACTCGACCTGCTCGTCGCCGAGTTGAGTGCCGAGCAGTGGGCGCTCGCGACCCCCGCCCCCGGCTGGACCGTCGCCCACCAGATCGCTCACCTGGCCTGGACCGACCACTCCTCCCTGCTGGCCGTGACCGACCCGAAGGCCTTCGCGCGGGAGGTGGAGAAGGCGCTCGCCGCGCCCGGGGACTTCGTGGACGAGGGGGCGGAGGAGGGGGCCGCGAAGCCGCCCGGCCGGCTGCTCGCCTACTGGCGTGCCGGACGGGAGGACCTCGCCGAGGCCCTGCGCGCCGCACCTTCCACCGCCCGTTTCCCCTGGTACGGCCCGCCCATGTCCACCGCCTCCATGGCGACCGCCCGTCTCATGGAGACCTGGGCCCACGGCCTGGACGTGGCCGACGCGCTCGGTGTCACCCGCCCGCCAAGCGACCGCATCCGGCACATCGTCCGGCTCGGCGTCCGCACCCGCGACTTCTCCTTCGGCGTGCACGGGACGACTCCGCCGTTCGAGGAGTTCCGCGTCGAACTCACCTCTCCCTCTGGAGAGGCGTGGGCATACGGCCCCGAAGACGCCTCCCAACGCGTCACCGGCCCCGCCCTCGACTTCTGCCTCCTGGTCACCCAGCGCGCCCACCGCGACGACCTCGCCCTCGACGCCACCGGCCCCGACGCCGACCGCTGGCTCGACATCGCGCAGGCCTTCGCGGGCCCGCCCGGCTCCGGACGCCCGCCCAAGAAGGGCATCCGGTGACCCTCCGCATCGGCAACGCCTCCGGCTTCTACGGCGACCGCTTCGACGCCATGCGCGAGATGCTCACCGGCGGCGAACTCGACGTCCTCACCGGCGACTACCTCGCCGAACTCACCATGCTGATCCTGGGCCGCGACCGTCTCAAGGACCCCGGCGCCGGATACGCCCGCACCTTCCTGCGCCAGGTGGAGGAGTGCCTCGGCCTCGCCCACGAGCGCGGCGTCAGGATCGTCACCAACGCGGGTGGCCTCAACCCCGCCGGACTCGCCTCCCGCATAAGGGAGTTGGCGGACCGTCTCGGCCTTCCGGGGCTTCGCGTCGCCCACGTCGAGGGCGACGACCTCACCACCCGCCACCCCGGCAACCTCGCCGCCCACGCCTACCTCGGCGGCTTCGGCATCGCGGCCTGCCTCCAAGAGGGCGCCGACATCGTCGTCACGGGGCGGGTGACGGACGCGGCGCTGGTCACCGGGCCCGCCGCCGCCCACTTCGGCTGGGGCCCGGAGGACTACGACCGGCTCGCCGGGGCCGTCGTCGCCGGGCACGTCCTGGAATGCGGGGCGCAGGCCACCGGCGGCAACTACGCCCACTTCCAGGAGGGCGACGTACGCCGGCCCGGCTTCCCCCTCGCCGAGATCCACGAGGACGGCACCTCCGTCATCACCAAGCACCCCGGCACCGGCGGCTTCGTCGACATCGGCACGGTGACCGCCCAGCTCCTCTACGAGACCGCCGGCGCCCGCTACCCCGGCCCCGACGTCACCGCCCGCCTCGACACGATCCGGCTCACCCAGGACGGGCCCGACCGGGTCCGGATCGACGGCGTACGCGGCGAGGCCCCGCCCCCGACCCTCAAGGTCGGCCTCAACCGCCTCGGCGGCTTCCGCAACGAGGTCACCTTCGTCCTGACGGGCCTCGACATCGAGGCGAAGGCCCGGCTGGTCCAAGAACAGATGGCCGATGCGATGGCCAAGTTCCGCCCCGCACAAGCGACTTGGGACCTCGTCCGCGCCGACCGCCCCGACGCCCCCACCGAGGAGACCGCCAGCGCCCTGCTCCGTCTCGTCGTACGGGACCCCGACCAGGAGGTCGTCGGACGCGCCCTCAGCGGAGCCGTCGTGGAACTGGCCCTCGCCAGCTACCCCGGCTTCCATGTGTTGGCCCCACCGGGGAAGGGCACGCCCTATGGGGTCTTCGAGGATGTGTACGTCCCCCACAGCGCCGTCGACCATGTGGCCGTCCTCCACGACGGACACCGGCTCCCTGTGCCCCCGGCCCACGACACCCTCGTACTCGAAGACGTGCCGCAGCCACCGCTGCCCAAGCCGCTGCCCAAGCCGCTCCCCGAGCCTCTGCCCGATCCGCCGCCCGAGCCGCTCCACGTCACCGAACCCACCCGCCGGGCCCCCCTCGGCCTCATCGCCGGAGCCCGCAGCGGTGACAAGGGCGGGAACGCCAACATCGGCGTCTGGGTCCGGACCGACGAGGCCTGGCGATGGCTGGCCCACACCCTCACCGTCGACCGCCTGCGCGAACTCCTCCCGGAGACGGCCGAGTTGCCGGTCACCCGGCATCCGCTGCCCAACCTGCGCGCCCTCAACTTCGTCGTCGAGGGCATCCTCGGCGAGGGCGTCGCCGCCCAGCACCGGTTCGACCCGCAGGCCAAGGCGCTGGGCGAATGGCTGCGCTCCCGCCACCTGGACATCCCGGAGGCCCTCCTGTGACGGTCATCGCCAGCACACTCGACACCACCGGCCCCGACCACCGGGCCAACCGCGAGGCCATGCTCGCCAAGCTGGACGACCTGGACGCCGAGCACGCGAAAGCCCTCGCGGGCGGCGGCGAGAAGTACATCGAACGGCACCGCAAGCGCGGCAAGCTCCTCGCCCGCGAGCGCATCGAACTGCTCCTCGACCCCGACACCCCCTTCCTGGAGCTGTCCCCGCTGGCCGCCTGGGGGAGCGACTACACCGTCGGCGCGTCCCTGGTCACCGGTATCGGAGTGGTCGAGGGCGTCGAGTGCCTGATCACCGCCAACGACCCGACCGTGCGCGGCGGTGCCAGCAACCCCTGGTCCCTGAAGAAGGCCCTCCGCGCGAACGACATCGCGCTCGCCAACCGGCTCCCCTGCATCAGCCTGGTCGAGTCCGGCGGCGCCGACCTGCCCTCCCAGAAGGAGATCTTCATCCCCGGGGGCGCCATCTTCCGCGACCTCACCCGGCTCTCCGCCGCCGGCATCCCGACCGTCGCGGTCGTCTTCGGCAACTCCACGGCCGGCGGGGCCTACATCCCCGGCATGTCCGACCACGTGATCATGGTCAAGGAGCGCGCCAAGGTCTTCCTCGGCGGCCCGCCCCTGGTCAAGATGGCCACCGGCGAGGAGAGCGACGACGAGTCCCTCGGCGGCGCCGAGATGCACGCGCGCGTGTCGGGTCTCGCGGACTACATGGCCGTAGACGAGAAGGACGCCCTTCGACAGGCCCGCCGCGTCGTCGCCCGCCTCAACCACCGCAAGGCGTACGGCGATCCGGGCCCCGCCGAGCCGCCGAAGTACGACGCCGACGAACTCCTCGGCATCGTCCCCGGCGACCTGCGCACGCCCTTCGACCCGCGCGAGGTGATCGCGAGAATCGTCGACGCCTCGGACTTCGACGAGTTCAAGCCGCTGTACGGGGCGAGTCTGACGACAGGCTGGGCGACCCTCCACGGCTACCCCGTCGGCATCCTGGCCAACGCCCAAGGAGTCCTGTTCTCCGAGGAGTCCCAGAAGGCCGCCCAGTTCATCCAGCTCGCCAACCAGCGCGACGTCCCGCTCCTGTTCCTGCACAACACCACCGGCTACATGGTCGGCAAGGAGTACGAACAGGGCGGCATCATCAAGCACGGCGCGATGATGATCAACGCCGTCAGCAACAGCCGGGTGCCCCACCTCTCCGTCCTCATGGGCGCCTCCTACGGCGCCGGCCACTACGGCATGTGCGGCCGCGCCTACGACCCCCGCTTCCTCTTCGCCTGGCCCAGCGCCAAGTCCGCCGTCATGGGCCCGCAGCAGCTCGCGGGCGTGCTGTCGATCGTCGCCCGCCAGTCGGCGGCGGCCAAGGGACAGCCGTACGACGAAGAGGGGGACGCGGCCCTGCGGGCCATGGTGGAGCAGCAGATCGAGTCCGAGTCGCTGCCGATGTTCCTGTCCGGACGGCTCTACGACGACGGCGTCATCGACCCGCGCGACACCCGAACCGTCCTCGGCCTGTGCCTGTCCGCCATCCACACCGCGCCCTACGAAGGCGCGCGCGGCGGCTTCGGCGTCTTCCGGATGTGAGGGACCCTTCCGTGATCACTTCTCTGCTCGTCGCCAACCGGGGCGAGATCGCCTGCCGTATCTTCCGCACCTGCCGCGCGTCGGCGATCCGCACGGTCGCCGTGCACTCCGACGCCGACGAGAACGCCCTCCACACCCGCACCGCCGACGTGTCGGTACGACTGCCGGGCACCGCCCCCGCCGACACCTACCTCCGCGCCGACCTGATCGTGAAGGCCGCCCTCACCGCCGGCGCGGATGCCGTGCACCCCGGCTACGGCTTCCTCTCCGAGAACGCCGACTTCGCCCGCGCCGTCCTCGACGCCGGCCTGACCTGGATCGGCCCGCCCCCCGAGGCGATCGAGGCGATGGCGTCCAAGACCCGCGCCAAGGACCTGATGGCCGCCGCCGGAGTCCCCCTCCTCACCCCCCTCGACCCGGACACGGTCACCGACTCCGACCTCCCGGTCCTGGTGAAGGCCGCCGCGGGCGGTGGCGGACGGGGAATGCGAGTGGTACGTCAACTCATCTCGCTGAAGGAGGAGTTGAGGGCCGCCTCGATCGAGGCGGAGAGCGCCTTCGGCGACGGCACGGTGTTCGTCGAGCCGTACGTCGAACACGGCCGCCACGTCGAGGTGCAGGTCCTCGCCGACACCCACGGCACCGTCTGGACCCTCGGCACCCGCGACTGCTCCCTCCAACGCCGCCACCAGAAGGTCGTAGAAGAGGCCCCCGCCCCCGGCCTGAGCACCGACACCGAACAGCGCCTGCGCTCGGCCGCCTCCACCGCGGCCCGCACGATCGGCTACGTCGGCGCCGGCACCGTCGAGTTCCTCGTCTCCGGCGACCGCGTCCACTTCCTGGAGATGAACACCCGCCTCCAGGTCGAGCACCCCGTCACGGAAGCCGTGTTCGGCCTCGACCTGGTCGCCCTCCAACTCGACATCGCCGACGGCACCGCCCTCGACGGCAACCCGCCGACCCCCTCCGGCCACGCCGTCGAGGTCCGCCTCTACGCCGAGGATCCCGCCCAGGACTGGGCCCCGCAGACCGGCACCCTGCACCGCCTCGCCGTCCCCGAGGGCGTCCGCCTGGACACCGGCTTCACCGACGGCGACGACATCGGCGTCCACTACGACCCCCTGCTCGCCAAACTCGTCGCCCACGCCCCCACCCGCGCCGCCGCCGTCCGCCGCCTCGCCGACGCCCTGGAACGCGCGACGATCCACGGCCCCACCACCAACCGCGATCTCCTCGTCCGCTCCCTGCGGCACGAGGAGTTCACCGACGCCCGCATGGACACCGGCTTCTACGCCCGCCACCTCCCGGACCTCACCACCCCCATCACCGACCCGTACGCCCCCCTCGCCGCCGCCCTCTCCGACGCCCACGGCCGCTCCCGCTTCGGCGGCGGCTGGCGCAACGTGCCGTCCCAGCCACAGGTGAAGCGATACGTCATGGCGGGCGAGGAGACCGAGGTCCGCTACCGCCACACCCGCCGGGGCCCGGAGGCGGACGGGGCGCGCGTCATACACGCCGACGCGCGTCTCGTCGTACTCGAAGTGGACGGCCTACAACACCGCTTCGACATCACCCGCTACGACGACGACCTCCTCTACGTCAACAACACCCCCCTCAGGGCCGTGCCCCGCTTCCCCGACCCGACGACCCAGCTGGCCCCGGGCTCCCTGGTGGCTCCCATGCCGGGCACGGTGGCGAGGGTCGCGGAGGGCCTCTCGGTCGGCTCCGCCGTAGAAGCGGGCCAACCTCTCCTCTGGCTGGAGGCGATGAAGATGGAACACAAGATCACCGCTCCGGTCACAGGAACGCTGAGTGCCTTGGGTGTCGTACCCGGCCAACAGGTAACGGTCGGCTCGTTGCTAGCGGTGGTGGAGGCACCTTAGGGGCGCGGGGAACTGCGCGACCAGCCACGACGAAGGAGCCACATGACCACGATCGAACCCGAAGAGCACAAGGCACTCCGCACCGCCGTAGCAACCCTCGGCAAAAACCACGGCCGCACCTACGACCGAGCAACCCTCTGGTCCGAGGCCGCCAAACTCGGCTACCTAGGCGTCAACCTTCCGGAGGAACACGGCGGAGGAGGCGGCGGAATCACCGAACTCTCCATAGTCCTGGAAGAGTTGGGAGCCGCAGGCTGCCCCCTACTGATGATGATCGTGTCGCCCGCCATCTGCGGCACAGTAATCACCCGCTTCGGCACAGACACCCAAAAACAAACCTGGCTCCCCAGCCTCGCCGACGGCACCCGCACCATGGCCTTCGGCATCACCGAACCCGACGCCGGCTCCAACAGCCACCGCATCTCCACCACGGCCCGCCGCGACCAGGACACCGGGGACTGGATCCTCACCGGCCGCAAGGTCTTCGTCTCGGGCGTGGACATAGCCGACGCCACCCTCATAGTCGGCCGCACAGAAGACTCCCGCACAGGCCGCCTCAAGCCCTGCCTCTTCATCGTCCCCCGGGACGCCCCCGGCTTCGAGCGCCGCCAGATCGACATGGAACTCCACGCCGTGGAGAAGCAGTTCGAGCTGACCCTCGACGACGTACGGCTCCCCCCGGACGCGCTCGTCGGCGACGAGGACGCCGGCCTCCTCCAGCTCTTCGCCGGCCTCAACCCCGAACGCATCATGACCGCCGCCTTCGCCATCGGCATGGGCCGCTACGCCCTCGCGCAGGCCGTCGCCTACGCCCGCGACCGCACCGTGTGGGACGCCCCCATCGGCGCCCACCAGGCCATCGCCCACCCCCTCGCCCAGGCGCACATCGACCTCGAACTCGCCCGCCTGATGATGCAGAAGGCCGCCCACCTGTACGACGCGGGCGACGACGTGGGCGCGGGGGAGGCCGCCAACATGGCGAAGTACGCGGCGGGGGAGGCCTGCGTGAAGGCGGTCGACCAGGCCGTGCACACCCTCGGCGGGAACGGCCTGACCCGCGAGTTCGGCGTCGCCTCGCTGATCACGGCGTCGCGCGTCGCTCGTATCGCACCGGTGAGCCGGGAGATGATTCTCAACTACGTCTCCCACCAGACCCTGGGCCTGCCCAAGTCGTACTGACCCGGCGCCGAGCCGGTCGCGCGAGGAGGAACCATGTTCCGCAGCGAGTACGCGGATGTCCTACCCGTAGAACTCCCCATCCACGAAGCGGTGTTCGGCCGCGCCGCCGAGTTCGGGGCGGCACCCGCCCTGATCGACGGCACCGACGGCACCACCCTGACGTACGAACAACTCGACCGCTTCCACCGCCGCGTGGCCGCCGCGCTCGCCGAGGCGGGCGTCCGCAAGGGCGACGTCCTCGCCCTGCACAGCCCCAACACCATCGCCTTCCCCACCGCCTTCTACGCGGCCACCCGCGCGGGCGCCTCCGTCACGACCGTGCACCCGCTCTGCACGGCGGAGGAGTTCGCCAAGCAGCTCAGCGACTCCGCCGCCCGCTGGATCATCACCGTCTCGCCCCTGCTGGAGACGGCACGCAGGGCCGCCGAACTCGCGGGCGGCGTCCAGGAGATCTTGGTCTGCGACAGCGCGCCCGGACACCGCTCCCTCATCGACATGCTCGCCTCGACCGCCCCCGAGCCGGTCATCGACATCGACCCGGCCGAGGACGTCGCCGCCCTGCCGTACTCCTCGGGCACCACCGGCACCCCCAAGGGCGTGATGCTCACCCACCGGCAGATCGCCACCAACCTGGCCCAGCTCCAGCCGGTCATGCCCGCCGGCCCCGGCGACCGCATCCTCGCCGTCCTGCCGTTCTTCCACATCTACGGCCTGACCGCCCTCATGAACGTGCCCCTGCGGCTGGGCGCCACCGTCGTCGTCCTGCCCCGCTTCGACCTGGGGACCTTCCTCGCCGCCATCCAGAACCACCGCATCACCGGCCTCTACGTCGCCCCGCCGATCGTCCTCGCCCTCGCCAAGCACCCCCTGGTCGCCGAGTACGACCTCTCCTCCCTCGAGTACGTCATCAGCGCCGCCGCCCCCCTCGACGCGAACCTCGCGGCCGCCTGCTCCCGGCGCCTCGGCCTGCCGCCCGTCGGCCAGGCGTACGGCATGACCGAACTCTCCCCGGGCACCCACGTCGTCCCCCGGGACGCCATGCGCGAGGCACCCCCCGGAACCGTCGGCAAGCTCATCGGCGGCACCGAGATGCGGATCGTCTCCCTCGACGACCCCGGCAAGGACCTCGGCACCGGCGAGTCCGGCGAGATCCTCATCCGCGGCCCCCAGGTCATGAAGGGCTACCTCGGCCGCCCCGACGACACCGCCGCGATGATCGACCCCGACGGCTGGCTGCACACCGGGGACGTCGGCCACGTCGACGCGAACGGCTGGCTGTTCGTCGTCGACCGCGTCAAGGAGCTCATCAAGTTCAAGGGCTTCCAGGTCGCCCCCGCCGAACTCGAAGCCCTCCTCCTCACCCACCCCGGCATCGCCGACGCCGCCGTCATCGGCACCTACAACGACGACGGCAACGAGATCCCCCACGCCCACGTCGTCCGCCGGCCCACCGCCCCCGACCTCACCGAGAGCGAGGTCATGATGTACGTCGCCGAACGCGTCGCCCCCTACAAACGCGTCCGCCGCGTCACCTTCATCGACGGCGTCCCACGTGCCGCCTCCGGCAAGATCCTGCGCCGCCGGCTGAGGGAGCGAGCGTGACGGCACCCCTGGTCCACGCCACGCACGAACGCGGCATCACCACCCTCACCCTGGACTCACCGGACAACCGCAACGCCCTGTCCGCCGCCCTCCTGCACGACCTGTCGGACGCGCTGAAGCGGTGCGCCAAGGACAACGACGTACGCGCCGTCGTCCTCACCCACACCGGCACCACCTTCAGCGCGGGCGCCGACCTGCGCGACCCACCCAGACCCAAGGCACTCCTCGCCCTGCTGCGGCAGATCATCAAGCTGCGCAAACCCGTCGTGGCCCGCGTCACCGGCCACGTACGGGCGGGCGGCCTCGGCCTGCTCGGCGCCTGCGACATCGCCGTCGCCTCCCGCACCGCCACCTTCGCCTTCACCGAAGTACGCATCGGAGTCGCCCCCGCCCTGATCTCGCTCCCCCTCACCTACCGCGTCGACCCCCGCGCCCTCGCCCGCTACTACCTCACCGGCGAGACCTTCGACGCCGCCGAAGCCGCCCGCATCGGCCTCCTCACCACGGCCGGCGACCGGACCGACGTGGACGAAGTCCTCGCCCCCGTCCTGGACGGCCTGCGCCGGGCCGCCCCCCGGGCCCTGGCCGAAACCAAACAACTCCTGACGACTAAGGTGCTGGAGGCCTTCGACGAGGACGCGGCACACCTCACCTCGGTCTCGTCCCGCCTCTTCGCCTCCGCCGAAGCCCGCGAGGGCATGACGGCCTTCCTCGAACGACGGGATCCGCCATGGGCACTGTGAGCACGGCCGGTGACCGTGTGGAACGTACTCCCAAACAGGACCGCAGCCGAGCCACCCGGCAACGCCTCCTGGAAGCCGCCGTCGCCTGCCTCGCCGAACACGGCTGGGCCGGCTCCACCGTCTCCGTCGTCGCCGAACGCGCCGGCGTCTCCCGCGGCGCCGCCCAGCACCACTTCCCCACCCGCGAGGACCTCTTCACCGCGGCCGTCGAATACGTCGCCGAGGAACGCTCCACAGCCCTGCGCGCCCTCTTCCCCCAGGGCGCGACCGGCGACCGCCGCGCGGTGATCGCCGCCCTCGTCGACCTCTACACCGGCCCCCTCTTCCGCGCCGCCCTCCACCTCTGGGTCGCCGCCTCCAACGAGGACCAGCTCCGCCCCCGCGTCACCGAACTCGAAGCCCACGTCGGCCGCGAGACCCACCGCATCGCCGTAGACCTCCTCGGCGCCGACGAATCCACCCCCGGCGTCCGCGAAACCGTCCAGGGCCTCCTCGACATGTCCCGCGGCCTCGGCCTCGCCAACCTCCTCACCGACGACACCACCCGCCGCGAACGCGTCGTGACCCAGTGGGCGGCACTCCTGGACGAGACGCTGGGGTGACGGCAGACCGGTGTGCCTACGGCGGCCGCGTCAGGGGCTGAGCCGCTCCACCCGCCAGCTCCCGTCCGCCTCCGCCACGTACCGGAGCCGGTCGTGCAGCCGGTTCTCGCGGCCCTGCCAGAACTCCACCGTCTGCGGGGCCACCCGGAAGCCGCCCCAGTGCGGGGGGACGGGGACCTGCTCGCCCTCCGGGTAGCGGGCGGCGAGTTCCGTGTAGGCGGCGTCGAGGGGGGCGCGGTCGGCGATCACCGAGGACTGGCCGCTGGCCCAGGCGCCGAGCTGGGAGCCGTGCGGGCGGGTGCGGAAGTAGGCGGCGGTCTCGTCGCGGCCGGTGCGGCGGGCGACGCCGGTGACGATGACCTGGCGGGCCATCGGGTGCCAGGGGAAGAGCAGGGAGACGTAGGGGTTCCCGGCGAGTTCGCGGGCCTTGCGGGAGCCGTAGTTGGTGTAGAAGACGAAGCCCTGCTCGTCGAAGTGCTTCAGCAGGACCGTGCGGGAGCTGGGGCGGCCCTCGGCGTCGGCGGTGGAGACGACCATGGCGTTGGGTTCGAAGAGGTGGCCTTCGGTGGCGGCCTGCTTGAACCAGCGCGCGAACTGCTCCACCGGGGTGGCGGCGAGGTCGGTCTCGGCAAGGCCCTCGGCGCGGTACTGCTTGCGCATGGAGGCGGGGTCGAGGGCGGCGTCTCGGTCGGTCACGCGGTCATCCTGCCGTATGGGAGGACGCCGCACGGGCCGGTGTACCGGATCACGTGGTGGCACTGAGTGCCGCGAACGCTCCCCAAAGGTGGCACTCGGGGATATGGTGCTGATGCCGTCCCGAGGGATGACCGCCGACCGCACGGGGCATCACCGGGGTGACCGCCCGGGACCGCGAGTCGACCGTACGACCGTGGATCCGCGGGGCGCCATCCGTCGTACCCATCATGAGGAGCCGCCTGATGTCCGACTTCGTACCCGGGCTCGAGGGAGTCGTCGCGTTCGAGACGGAGATCGCCGAACCCGACAAGGAGGGCGGCGCACTCCGGTATCGGGGCGTCGACATCGAGGACCTGGTCGGGCACGTCTCGTTCGGCAACGTCTGGGGCCTGCTCGTCGACGGCGCGTTCAACCCCGGCCTGCCGCCCGCCGAGCCGTTCCCGATCCCCGTGCACTCCGGTGACATCCGCGTCGACGTGCAGTCCGCGCTCGCGATGCTCGCGCCGGTCTGGGGCCTGAAGCCGCTGCTGGACATCGATGCCGCCCAGGCCCGCGAGGACCTGGCCCGCGCCGCCGTCATGGCCCTCTCCTACGTCGCCCAGTCCGCCCGCGGCCAGGGGCTGCCGATGGTCCCGCAGAAGGAGATCGACAAGGCGCAGTCCGTCGTCGAGCGGTTCATGATCCGCTGGCGCGGTGAGCCGGACCCCAAGCACGTCGCCGCCGTCGACGCCTACTGGACCTCCGCCGCCGAGCACGGCATGAACGCCTCCACCTTCACCGCCCGCGTCATCGCCTCCACCGGCGCGGACGTGGCCGCCGCGCTCTCCGGCGCCGTAGGAGCCATGTCCGGGCCGCTGCACGGCGGCGCGCCCTCCCGCGTCCTGCACATGATCGAGGAGATCGAGCGGACGGGCGACGCGGAGGCGTACGTCCGGCAGGCCCTCGACAAGGGCGAGCGTCTGATGGGCTTCGGGCACCGCGTGTACCGCGCCGAGGACCCGCGCGCCCGCGTCCTGCGCCGCACCGCCCGCGAGCTCGGCGCCCCGCGCTTCGAGATCGCCGAGGCCCTGGAGAAGGCCGCCCTCGCGGAACTCCATGCCCGCCGCCCCGACCGTGTCCTCGCGACCAACGTCGAGTTCTGGGCCGCCATCGTCCTCGACTTCGCCGAGGTCCCGGCCCACATGTTCACGTCCATGTTCACCTGCGCCCGCACGGCCGGCTGGTCCGCGCACATCCTGGAGCAGAAGCGCACGGGCCGCCTGGTGCGGCCGTCCGCGCGGTACATCGGCCCGGGCACGCGGGACCCGCGGGAGATCGAGGGGTACGGGGACATCGTGCGGTAGTCGCCCGCACTGGACGCAGACGACCCGCGAGCTCGGGTTCCCTCGCCTGACGGCGGGGAGCCGGCCGGACTTACCGGCGAGCTCGCGGGTCGGGTGACTGCGTTGGTTTGGGCCGGCTGCGTGTTTCGCGCACACGCTGGTCCGGCACCGCACTAGGTGTGGTGGCGAGCCGCTAGCCCGCAGCCACCTCGCGCGTCCGGGTTTCACTCATTTACCCGATCACCTCCTTTCGGCGTAGGCCACACATTAGGAAGCGGTCCGGCACCGATCAACCGGTTTTTCGAGAAGTTGACTCTGAGGGTTCCTGCCGGGTGCTGTAGCCGTATCCGTCGCCACAAGATCATGTGGGGTCCGCCACGAACCGGCTCAGCCGATAGGTGGTCGGGTGCTCCAGGCGGCCGCACAGTGTGTCGATCCGGATCATCGACTCGTCGACGCGTTCCTCCCCGAGACGGTGCAGGTGGGCGCGCAGCTCCGCCTTGTCCCGCGTCTCCAGGGTCACCTCCCATCGCCCCGCGTCCGGCGCAGTTCGGGCGGCCGCCCGCTGTCTCTCCGTTTGTTGCCGCCGCTTTCTCTTCCCCTGTCCTGGCATCGGAACAGAATCGCTGGCCGGTATGAGGGCGGCAAGGCGATTGGGCCGAGCGCCACGCCGGAGCGAGCGCGGCGGTACCGGCTGGAGAACGCGTATGTCGGGGACGAGCTCGTGGGGTGTTCGACCGTGCGGCCGCCGGAGGGGGAGGGGGCTGTGGCGACCGTGATCGCGCGGGTGCTGCCCGGGTGTCGGCGGCGGGGTTTCGGGACGGCTCTGTACGAGAAGGGTCTTGATCGTGCGCGGGTGCTCGGTGCCCGGGTGGTCGAGACGTGTGTGCCGGCCGCCAACGAGGACGGGGTGCGGTTCGCGGAGGCGCGCGGGTTCCGGGAGGTCGATCGGTATGTGCTGGACGGCGAGACCGACCTGTGGATCGATCTGCGGCTGGAGTCGCCCGTCGGCGGGTAGTGCGGTTTTGGGACGTTTCCGGCGTACAACGATTCCTTCAATCTTGTGGGAACCCGGTGTGTGCTGCGTCACGTTCGAGTTCAATGATGGTCAGTGAGCGAACCGGCGTGTTGTAAGTGCGACGGACGCGGCAGCCTGCAGGGGGTCCAGGTGAGTGCTTCCCGGCGTAGTGGGACCACCGACGAGATCGGACCGGACGAGCAAGGGCCGGAGGGTCCGCAGGGCTCGGGCGGATCGGGCGGCTCGGAGGGTCCGGGTGGCTCGGATCTGCTGGCCGCGCTGCTCGACGGGATGGACGCGGCCCTGTGCGCGTTCGACGTGGACGGGGTGGTCACGCACTGGAACCGTGAGGCGGAGCGGATCCTCGGCTGGACCGCCGAGGAGGCGGTGGGGCGGCACGGGTTCGCGGGGTGGGCCGTACGGAGTGCGGACGCCGAGGACATCGAGGGGCGGCTGCTGTCGGCGATGCACGCCCCGGGACGGCAGGTGCACGAGTTCGCGCTGCTGACCAAGGACGGCGGGCGGGTGCTGGTGCGGACGCAGTCGGCGGCCGTGCGCGGGCCCGACGGGAAGCCGGCCGGTCTGTACTGCGCCTTCAGCGAGGTGCACGCGCAGATCGACCTGGAGCGGTCCATCGCGCTGAGCGAGGCCCTGTTCGAGGACGCCTCCTGGGGTGTCGTGCTGGTCGACGCCGATCTGCGCCCCGCCGTCGTCAACGCGCACGCGGCGCGGGCGCTGGGGATCGGGCGTACGTCCGTCCTGGGCCGGCCGCTGGGCGAGCTGCTCGCGCAGGGCGTGGAGGAGCTGGAGAGCGCGCTCACGCATGTGCTGGCCGAGGGCGCGCCGCCGGCGCCCGCGGAGATCTGGGTGAGTGTGCGGACCCCGGAGGGCGAGCAGCGGCGCTGCTGGCGGTGCGGGTTCGTGCGGCTGGCGTCGCCGCTCGCGGAGGAGCCGGTGCCGTTGGGTGTCGGGTGGCTCTTCCAGGACGTGACGGAGGGCAAGCAGGGCGAGCAGGAGGCGTCGCTGCTGCGGTTCCGTACGAACCAGTTGCACCGGGCCGCTCGGGCCGCCGCCGAGTGTGAGGATCCGCGGGAGGCGGCGACGGTCCATCTGGACTTCGCGCTGGCCGGTTTCGCCGATCACGCGCTGATCGACCGGGTGGCGGGCGGTGCGGTGGCCGACGGTGAGGCCGAGGGGCCGCTGCGGCTCGTGCGGGTCGCCGCGACGCCCTCCGGGGCGCCCGGGCCGAGTCTGCACACCGGGCAGGCGGGGCTGCCCGTGCGGTACGCCGAGGGGCATCCGGCGTTGCAGTGCGCGGACCGGATCGGGTCCGTGCGGGCGAGCGTGGGGGCGGTGTCCGCGGAGGCGGCCCGGGACTGGGCGGTCGCCCGGCAGTGGCCCGGTGACTCGGTGCACGCCCTGTGCGCGGTGCTGCGCAGCCGGGGCCGGACGCTGGGTGTCGTGACGTTTCTGCGCGGGGCCGGGCGGAGTCAGTTCGAGCGCGGGGACGCGGTGTACGCGGAGGACGTGGCCGTTCGGATCGCGGCGGCGCTGGATCTGGGCGAGGTGCTGGGGCGGGGGTAGGGCGACAACGACGTACCCCTACCGCCGGTACAGCAGTGCCCTCACCGCCGGTAGAAGATCCGCTCCCCGTACTTCTCGAACACCTCGTCGTTCCAGGCCGGCCCTCCGTCCACGTTCCCCGACCGCAGCAGGGGCGGTTCGATGCCCCGGTCGGCCAGGTCGCCGGCCGCGGTGGCCATGACGGCCTGGAGGAGGGCCGAGGTGACGACGGTGGAGGCGGGGGCGAAGGGGGCCGGGACACTGTCGAGGGTGAGTTCGGCGTCGCCGACGGCGATCTTGGAGTCGAGGACGATGTCGCAGTGGTCCTTGAGGAAGGTGCCGGAGGCGTGCCGGGGGGAGGTCTCGGTGGCGTAGGCCACCGACGTGACGCCGATCACGCGGATGCCCAGCTCACGGGCCCGCATCGCCATCTCCACGGGCAGCGCGTTGCGGCCGGAGAGCGAGATGATCACGAGGGCGTCGCCCGCGCGGAGCGGGGAGCAGGCCAGGACGGTGCTCGCGAGGCCCTCGACGCGTTCCAGGGCGGAGCCGAGCGTGGCGGGCATGACGTCGACGCCGACGAGACCGGGCGCGGCCAGCAGGTTCATCAGGGCGAGTCCGCCGGCGCGGTAGACGATGTCCTGCGCGGCGAGCGAGGAGTGTCCGGCGCCGAAGGCGAACAGGCGCCCGCCGGAGGCGACGGTGTCGGCGAGGAGTCCGCCGGCCGCCCGGACGGGCTCGGCCTCCTCGTCCCGGACCCGCTCCAGCAGACGGATCGCGGAATCGAAGAACCGGCCGGACAGCGTGCCCTCGGTCGTGACGTCGGTGACATTCGTGACGCCAGAATCGTCACTGCCACTCCTGTTGCCCGTGTCGCCCATGCGAGAACCCAGCCCCTTCGTCGCCGTGTCGCGGATCACCGTGCGGTCTGGACCAGTGGGATGTCAATACGGCCGTGCGGCCGTTGGTAACCCCTTGGTTTCACCGGCGCGGCACGGTTGTCAGTGGTATCCGGCAGAATTGACTCCAGGGCCAGCGCACGCGCCGCGAAGCTGTCGTGCTTCCGGCAGATCTCATCAAGGGGCACGTATGTCCGGACTGATCGACACCACGGAGATGTATCTCCGCACCATCCTCGAGCTGGAGGAGGAAGGTGTGGTCCCCATGCGCGCCCGGATCGCCGAGCGGCTGGACCAGAGCGGGCCGACCGTCAGCCAGACGGTGGCGCGGATGGAGCGGGACGGCCTGGTGGCCGTCGCCAGCGACCGGCACCTGGAGCTCACCGACGAGGGCCGTCGGCTGGCCACGCGCGTGATGCGCAAGCACCGCCTCGCCGAGTGTCTGCTCGTCGACGTGATCGGCCTGGAGTGGGAGCAGGTCCACGCCGAGGCGTGCCGCTGGGAGCACGTGATGAGCGAGGCCGTGGAGCGCCGTGTGCTGGAGCTGCTGCGCCACCCGACCGAGTCGCCGTACGGCAACCCGATCCCGGGGCTGGAGGAGCTCGGCGAGAAGGACGGCGCCGACCCGTTCCTGGACGAGGGCATGGTGTCGCTCGCCGACCTCGACCCGGGGGTGGAGGGCAAGACGGTCGTGGTGCGCCGGATCGGGGAGCCGATCCAGACGGACGCCCAGCTGATGTACACGCTGCGGCGGGCGGGCGTGCAGCCCGGCTCGGTGGTCAGCGTGACGGAGTCGGCGGGCGGTGTGCTGGTGGGCAGCGGCGGCGAGGCGGCCGAGCTGGAGTCGGACGTGGCCTCCCACGTGTTCGTCGCCAAGCGCTGAGCGGCGCCGGGCGCCGCGTGGCCGGTGCCGAGCGAAGGTGCCGAGCGAAGGCGCCGAGTGCCGGTCCTGTGGAGTGCGTCCTTCCGCGCCTTTCCAACAGGCGGCCGTCAACTGCCGTGAACCGGGAGGCAGTTGTGGCGCTCCGCCGATGGCGCCGAAAGCAAGATCCAGTGTGTGGAATGGCAGCGCACGGGCGCGTCCCGTGCGAGGCTGTCGCGTGAGGCATATGACCTGAGGGGCTCTTGGCCGTGGCCGGCAGTGATGCCGTCCGGCCGGGGAGGGGACGGGGACGATGTGCCGTGGTGAACATGGAGAGGGCCCCGGCGCCGTGTGGCGCCGGGGCCTGTCCTCCCCTGTGCTGACCCGGAGCCCCGAGCTCCCAGGGTCATCCCCTTCGGACCGATTTCCCCGAGCGGTCCGCCTCCCGCTGAAGATCTCCCCTCGGCAGCGGCGATCATTCCTTGAGTGCGGTCACTCGAACGAGGGGTGTTGGCGGCGAGAACGGCATCTTCGAATAGGCATTCGATAGTCTCGCGGGGGTGCGGGTGACGCATCACGCGGCCCACGCGCTTCAGGGGTAGGGCGGGGGACGACGGACAGAGCAGGCCAGGACGGGGTTCACCAGGACCGGTCGGCGAGAGAACGGACGGTCCGAGCGGAGCTAGGGGGGTGCCGGAACCATGGTGCGACGCATCGACGTGACCGGGGCGGGCGACGTACGCCTGGCGGCCTGGGAGTTCGGCGACCCTCCCAAGAGCGATCAGGGCAGGGACCTGCCGCAGGGGGCGCACCCCGTGCCCGCGCCGCGCACGCCGGGCTCCGGCGAGACGGATCGGGCGCCCGGTGTGCTGTTACTGCACGGCCTGATGGGCCGCGCCTCGCACTGGGCCTCCACCGCCCGCTGGCTCTCCGAACGGCACCGCGCCGTCGCACTCGACCAGCGCGGACACGGCCAGAGCGACAAGCCCCCAAGGGCCGCCTTCACCCGCGAGGCCTACGTCGAGGACGCCGAAGCCGCCCTCGAACAGCTCGGTCTCGCCCCCGCCGTCCTGGTCGGCCACGCCATGGGCGCCCTGACCGCCTGGCAGCTCGCCGCCAAGCGTCCCGACCTGGTCTGCGGGCTGATCATCTGCGACATGCGGGCCTCCGCCCTAGGCGCCGCCTCCCAGCGCGAGTGGGAGGACTGGTTCAAGGCCTGGCCCGCCCCCTTCGCCACCCTCTCCGACGTACGCAAGTGGTTCGGCGAGGACGACCCCTGGGTGGAGCGCCCGAGCCGGGCGCGCGGCGAGTTCTACGCCGAGGTCATGCAGGAGTCCCCCGACGGCTGGCGCCCGGTCTTCGAGCCGGAACAGATGCTGGAGTCCCGCGAGACCTGGGTCTACGACGCCCACTGGGAGGAGCTCGCCCAGGTGCGCTGCCCCACCCTGGTGGTCCGCGGCCTGGACGGCGAGCTGGGCCGCGCCGAGGCCCAGGAGATGGTCCGCGTCCTGCCCCGCGGCCAGTACGCGGAGGTCGCCGACGCCGGCCACCTCGTCCACTACGACCAGCCGGACGCCTGGCGAGCCGCCATAGAACCGTTCCTGGACAGCGTCCTCACGGACCGCACGGGCTGACCCCGCCCGCTGCCGAGGGAGCCGTCGGCGCGGCTCCCCCCCCGGGGCTCCCCTCCGCTCCCCGCAGCCTTGCTCACCCTTTGCCGGCCGGCGCCAGGATCTCCGCTCACCCCTTGCTCACCAGCGCCAGGATCTCCGGCAGCCGACGGGCCGTCCGCGGTGCCGCCAGCCGCAGCCCCGCCTCCGTGACGAGCACGCCGTAGACCGTCCCCACGGGCAGCAGCAGCCAGCTCCACTGCTCGCCGCCCTCGCTGACGTTCAGCCAGATGGTCCCCGCGATGACGGGAGCGCACAGCAGGGCCGCGGAGACCATGCCGCCCAGGATGGCCATGAAGGCGAGCCCGGACTGCCCGGGGGCGACGTTCTTGTAGCCCTCCTGAGGGATGGAGTAGGGAAAGCGCGCCGACGTCCACGCCCCGGTCGCCAGCATCGCGCCGAGCAGCGCGAAGGACAGCCCCAGCACCTCGGGCAGCTTCGGCCAGTCGTCCAGCATCGCCGTCGTCAGGACGGTCACGAGGGTTGCGTACGGCAGGGTGATCACCAGCAGGGCCAGCGCCCGCGCCCGCAGCTCGACGTAGGCGTCCCGGGTCGAGGAGATCGTCATCGCGACCATCCAGAACGCGGAGGTGTCCTGCCCGAACTGGTTGTACATCTGCACGCCCAGCATCCCGGCGGCGAAGCAGGCGAAGTAGATGGAGCCGGTGCCCTGGAGCGCGTTGAACACCGGCACGATCAGCCCGATGGCCAGCGAGGTCACCCAGGCCGCCTTGGTCTTCGGATCCCGCCACACGTACCGCAGGCTGCGCTCCATGACCGTGCCGGTACGGCCGGCCGGCAGCAGCCGGGACAGCCCCGTCGAGCTGCGCTCCCGGCTCTTGGCGTCGGCGCCCTGGAGGGTGGAGCCGTCCGGCGAGGTCATCAGCTTGGTCAGGTGTCGCGACCACACGGCCAGCAGTGCCACCAACGCCAGCGCGGACAGGGCGAGCTGGAGGAAGGCGATGCCGTAGGACCCCTCGCTCGCGGAGTCCGCCGCCCCGATCGCGGAGCCCGGCGGCACCCACTTGAGCACCTCGGCCGGCCCGTCGAGCTGTCCGAGGCCGCGCGATCCCAGCCGCTGCGCGCCGAAGTTCACCACCTGCGCCCCGACCGCGATGACCAGTCCGCTCAGCACCGCCAGATCACGGCCCTTGCGGCTGGTCAGCAGCCGGATGTTGGCCGCGGCGACGGTCCGGGCGAGGGCCACGCACACCAGCAGCCCGAGCACGACACCGATGACGCCGACGACGTACGCCGCACCGCCGTGCGCGACCGCGATCACCGACCCGGTCAGCACGCACAGCGTGAACAGCGGCCCGATGCCGACCAGCGAGGCCATGAGCAGCGCCCGCACCAGGGGCCGGGGCCGCAGGGGCAGCATCACCAGCCGGGTCGGGTCGAGGGTCTCGTCGCCGCTGGGGAAGAACAGCGGCATCACCGCCCAGCCGCCCGCCAGCACCGCCACCAGCAGCACCACCACCGACCCGGCGTGCGCGTGCCCGCGCAGCGCGATCAGCCCGAGGAACTGCACCACCGAGAAGAGCAGCACGGCCACGGCCGAACCGATGTACGCGGCCCGCCGCCCGCCGGACTGCTTCAGCCCGTTCTTCAGCAGCGACAGCTTCAGCCGTACGACGACGGAGTCGATGTTCGCCGCGAGGGCGCCGTCGGTGCTCACCGGGTCGCCCCGCCGCCCAGCCAGTCGAGGTGCGAGCCGGTGTCCCGGCCCTGCGCCCCGACGAGTTCGAGGAACGCCCGCTGCAGGGAGGGAGCGTCCCCGCGCACCTCCGCGAGCGTCCCGTGGGCGCGGATCCGGCCGGCCGCCATGACGGCCACCCAGTCGCACAGCGACTCGACCAGCTCCATCACGTGCGAGGAGAAGACGACGGTGGCGCCGGAGGCGGTGTACCGCTCCAGGACGCCCCGGATGGTCTGCGCGGACACCGGGTCGACGCCCTCGAACGGCTCGTCGAGGAAGAGCACCTCGGGGTTGTGCAGGAGCGCGGCGGCCAGGCCGATCTTCTTGCGCATGCCGGTCGAGTAGTCCACGACCAGCTTGTGCTGCGCCCCCGCGAGGTCGAGGACGTCCAGGAGCTGGGTGGCCCGCTTGTCGACCTCGGCACCGGGCAGTCCCCGCAACCGCCCGGTGTAGCCCAGCAGTTCACGCCCGGACAGCCGCTCGAAGAGCCGTAGCCCCTCCGGCAGCACCCCGATCCGGGCCTTCACCTCCACCGGGTCCCGCCACACGTCGTGCCCGACGACCTCCACGTTTCCCGCGTCGGGCCTGAGCAGCCCGGTCACCATCGACAACGTGGTGGTCTTCCCGGCCCCGTTCGGTCCCACGAGCCCGATGAACTTCCCCGCGGGCAACTCCAGATCGATCCCGGCCACAGCAACCTGCTGCCCGAACCGCTTCCAGAGCCCCCGCACACTCACAGCCGACGTCATGGACGTCAACCTTAGGGGCGCGGGGCTGTGCTCAACTATGCGGCTCCGCCGCGCGGGCGCACGTCACCGATCCCGACCGCACGCGTAAGCAAGCGGTGAGATGAGCTCTTCGGCATCCGGCAGCCACCGATTCGCAGGCGTGGGCCGACAAGCCCACTGCACAGCCCCCGACGACCCGAACCGTGTAGGCGGCGCAGCCACATACGCACCCTCGCCCAGGGCGACCAGATCCAGCGACGAGGGAGTCCACCCCAGCTTCCGCACCAGCTCCGGCACCTTCACCGACGCCCCCGGCAACACGAAGAAGTGCATCCGCCGATCCGGAGTCAACGTCACGGGACCCAGCGTCAACTCCATCCGCTCCATACGCGCGAGCGCGAGGAACCCGGCCGTCTCCGGGACGGAGATCGCATCGAACGTACGCCCCGTCGGCAGCAGGATCGAAGCGGTCGGCTGCTTCTGCCACATCCGCCGCGCGACCGTCGCGCTCCCGGTCGCCTGCGTCCCCCAGTCCCCGCGCGCCGGATGCGCGCCGGGGGCGGCGCACGCGGCGTCGCCGCACGAGCAGCGCTGCGCCCCGTCGACGGCTTCCAGCCACGTCCCGGGAAAGACGTCCCAGTGGCGCTCCTCGGCGTAACGTACGGCTGTCTCCAGCAGCGATTCGCCACGCTGCTTCGGAATCTGGGCGGCTTCGGTACCCGCGATCGTCTCTTCCACGCTGAACACAACTCCCGCACCCACCTCGGGTTACGGCCAGGTCCTGGCGCGGGGGAAGCGCATCGATTCCGCATCCGGGGCGCATGGGTGCACGGGTGGGGGCGCAGAGGAGGAACCTCGGCCCTGGCTGGGTAGCCACGTGTGGGGGCGGCAACAGTCTAAGAGCCTGTGTCACATCCCCGGCAATCCTCGCATGCCTCGCATTTTCGCCACGTTGGCGGGGCATTGATCTTCACGGCCGGAACTTTTCGGTGGAAGACACGTCAACTCGGTGCGTGGGCAGGCACCGCAGCCACAGGGGGTACGCCATGGCCGCAAGGCCTCTCGTCGCGCGGCAGCCGAACGAACGGTTGCAGGCGCTCATCCAGGAAGCGGGTTGCTCGAACGCCGGGCTGGCCCGCAGGGTCAACATGTGCGGCGCCGAGCACGGTCTCGACCTGCGCTACGACAAGACCTCCGTCGCGCGCTGGCTGCGAGGCCAGCAGCCGCGGGGCCGCGCCCCGGCGATCATCGCGGAGGCGCTCGGCCGCAAGCTCGGCCGTACGGTCACGATCGACGAGATCGGCATGGCCAACGGCAAGAACCTCGCCTCGGGGGTCGGCCTCCAGTTCTCGCCGACGGTACTGGGGGCCATCGAGCAGGTGTGTGAGCTGTGGCGCAGTGACGTGGGGCGGCGGGACTTCCTGTCCGGCTCCTCCGTCGCCGCGTCGGCGCTGGTCGAGCCCAGCCGCGACTGGCTGATCTCCTCGCCGGACTCGCAGGTCTCGCGCGCGGCCGGGCCCCGGGTGGGGCAGTCCGACGTGGCGGCCGTGCGCGCGATGACACAGGCGCTGGTCGACCTCGACCACCAGTACGGCAGCGGGCACGTACGCCCGGTCGTCGTGCACTACCTCAACAGTGTCGTCTCCGGGCTGCTGGCGGGGTCGTACCGGGAGGCGGTCGGGCGGGACCTGTTCGCCGCGGTGGCCCGACTGACCGAGCTGGCCGGCTACATGGCCGTCGACACCGGCCAACCGGGCCTGGCCCAGCGGTACTACATCCAGGCGCTCCGGCTCGCCCAGGCGGCCGGCGACCGCGGCTACGGCGGGTACGTCCTGGCCGCGTCCATGAGCCACCTCGCCGCGCAGCTCGGAAACCCGCGGGAGATCGCGCAGTTGGCGCGGGCGGCGCAGGAGGGGGCGCGCGGGCGGGTGACTCCTCGGGCGGAGGCGATGTTCCACGCGGCGGAGGCCCGGGGGCACGCGCTGATGGGCGACGTGCGGGCGGCGCAGGGCGCGTCGGGGCGCGCGGTGAGCGCGCTGGAGCAGGCGGATCCGGCGGCCGGGGACGACCCGGCGTGGATCGCGCACTTCGACGAGGCCTATCTCGCCGACGAGTTGGCGCACTGCCACCGCGACCTCGGGCAGGCGGAGGCGGCGGCGCGGGCCGCGCAGGAGTCCCTGGACGGCCTCCCCGAGACCAAGGCGCGCCGGCGAGCGATCGGTTACGTCCTGCTGGCGACCGCCCAGGTGCAGCAGCGGGAGGTGGAACAGGCCTGTGCCACCGGTCTGAAGGCCGTGGAACTCCTGGAGACCCTGCGGTCCAACCGGGGCGCCGAGTACCTGGACGACTTCCAGCAGCGGCTGGAGCCGTTCCGGGACGAGCCCGTGGTAAGGGAGTTCGGGGCTCGCCTGGACCTTCAGGCGGCCGCGTGAAAGGAGCCCGTTCCAAGGCGTGAGGGGCCGGTTCCGTCGCTGCGGCCGTGGTGATCTGTTACCGCGGTCACAGGGACGCAGGTCACCTCATGTGCTGCGTAGCACCTGGCTCCGGGGACCCGGTAGCGTGAGCCGACGATTCCGAAGGTCCCCCATTAGTAGGAGTCCCGGTGACGCAGAGTGGACAGGGCGAGGAGCCCTCAGCGCGCGAAGCGCGCGAAGGCATCGTGCTGCCCTCCGACGGCGGGGAACCCCTGCTGCCGGGAATGACGGGCGGCTACGGGGGCCGCCCCGGCCCGCAGCAGCCCCGGACACCCGACCCGACGCCCGGGTACGGCCAGTCCCCCTCCGGTTCGGCGTACGACCAGGTCTACGGGCAGGCGTCCGCGGAGCCGCAGGGACAGGCGCCCGGGCAGCCGCCCGCGTCGGCACCGGCCGGCGGCCAGGCCTGGGGCACGCCCTGGGGACCCGACCAGCAGCAGGGCGACGCCCAGCAGCAGGATCCGGCCCACCAGCCTCAACAGCAGGGACAGGGCTGGTCGTCGCAGCCCGCGCCGTCCTGGGGCACCCCCGAGCAGAACAACCAGGCGCCCTCCGCCCACTGGAGCCAGCAGGAGACCCCGGGCGGCATGCCGCCCCAGTCCCAGCCCCAGTCCCAACCGCTGCCCTCCGAGGGCGCGCAGGCCCCGGCGTACGGCGCCGACGCGTACTCCGCGGGGACGGGCGGCTACTCCGCGGGGACGGGCGCCCCGCAGCAGCCCACCGGGCACGACAGCAACCCGCCCACCTCGTACTACCTGCCGCCCGTCAGACCGGACGCGCAGCCTCCCGCCCCGCAGGCCGACGCCTACGGCTCCCCCCTGCCGCCCGAGACGGGCCACCACGGCGCCCGGCACACCGGCGGCTACGACCCGCACGCCGGCGGCGCTCCGATGCCCCCCGCGAGCCCCTACGACTCCCCGGCAGGGGGAGCGCCCCTGCCTCCCGCCCAGCCCTACGACGGTCACGCGGGCGGGACCCCGATGCCGCCCGCCGGGCACGGTGCCCAGGGCGGGCCGCTGCCGGCCGCCCGCCACGCGGCACCCGGTTCCGGGCCGCTGCCGCCCGCCGACGAGGGCGCCACACAGTACATACCGCCGGTCGCGGCCGACGCCGGTCCGGAAGGCGTGACCCAGTACATACCGCCGGTCGGCCCCGGGGCGCTGCCGCCGGAGACGGACACCGCGCCGTCCGGTGAGTCGACGCAGTTCCTGGGCCGTACGCCGAGGGACGGATCCCGGCCCGGAGCGGGCCCGCTGCCCGCGGCCAACCCGGACGCCGAGGCCACGCAGTACATCGCGCTCGTGCCCGGCCAGCAGCCCGCGGGCATGCCGCACGGCGGGGACCGGCAGCCGCCCTCCGAGTTCGACAACCTCTTCCGCAGCGACCCCGGCCCGGCCGGGGCCACCCAGCACATGCCCCGCATCCAGCAGCCCGAGCCGGCCCCGGCCGGACCGTCGGGGTACTTCCCCCCGGGGGCGGACGGCGGCCGTCCGGGCGGTTACGACGACGGGGGACGCGGCCGGGGCGGTCGTAGCAGATCGCGGGTGCCGGTGATCGCCGCCGTCGGCATCGGGATCGCCGTCCTGGGGATCGGCGCCGGGGCACTGCTCGCCGGGGGCGGGGGTGGTGACCAGAAGGACGACAAGAACCAGCCCGTCTCCGCCACGGCTCCCGCGGACGAGTCCGCCTCGCCGTCGGCCGATCCGGCGGAGCAGCAGGCGGTCGCGCTGGACAAGCTGCTCGCGGACAGCGGCAGCAGCCGGACGACCGTGATCAACGCCGTGGAGGACGTGAAGTCCTGCAAGGACCTGGGCCAGGCGGCCAAGGACCTGCGGGGCGCGGCCCGGCAGCGCACCGGTCTGGTGACCCGGCTGTCCGGGATCTCGGTCGACAGGCTGCCCGGGCACGCGGCGCTGACCGACGCCCTCACCAAGGCCTGGCAGGCGTCCGCGTCGGCCGACAACCACTACGCGGCCTGGGCCGACCAGACGGCCGGCAAGAAGGGCTGCAAGAAGGGCAGGGCCGTCGTCACCGGCCAGACCCAGGCCGGCAACCGGGCGAGCGGCACCGCCAGCACCGAGAAGGTCGAGGCGGCCAAGCTGTGGAACGCGATCGCGAAGACCTACGGCCTGACCGAACGGCAGCCCACCCAGCTGTGACCCCGGGCCGGGGCGGACCCGACCCGGGCGGCTCGACGCGCCCGGCTCAGTCCAGGTCGGCGTTCTTCAGCGTGTCCGTCACGTCGGTGAAGCCCTTCCTGGCGGACACCAGCCGGCCCTCCCGGACGACCTGGAGGGTCACGTCCGTGTTGACCAGCCGCGGATAGCCGACGGCCGCGAGCGGGCCCTGGAAGCGCCACTTCAGCGTCGGCGTCAGCCCGCCCGTGGTGACCTCCAGGCCGTTGTCCAGGGCCTTGTGGACAGCGTCGGCGGTCACCTGGCCGCCGCCCAGCGACTCCACGACCTCCTTGAAGGCCGTGTACGCGATCCAGGTGGTCTGCACCCCGGCGTCCGCGGCGTCGATGCGGTTGTCGTCGAAGGCCTGCTCGCTGATGACCTTCTTCATCGGATCCCAGCGCGGGTCGGTCTCCACCGGGTACCAGCCGGTGATGTACGAGCCCTCGTACGGTCCGGACGCGCCGCCGGAGGCGTTGATCATCGTCTGGTCGACGTTGCCGAGCACCATCGCGGTGCGGACGTCGGGGTGGTCCTCGCGGGCGCGCCGGAAGGAGTCCATGAAGGTGTCGGTGCGGTCGCCGAGCGCGGGCACCACGCATCCCTGCTTCGCCGGGTCCGTGGTGGTCCTCTCTAGTGCCCGGTCCGCCTGTGCGGAGTACTCGGTGGCGTCCTCGGCCGCCCGCACGTCCTGGGTGCCCGCGTGGCCGCCCGCGGTGAGGCCGGAGTCGAGGAGGGAGGGCAGGGCGTCGCCCGCGATGGTGTCGGGCCGGACCAGCGCGACGGGCCCGCAGCCCGTCAGGGCGCTGCCGAGCCCGGCCAGAAGGGTCGGCTGGCCGCCGTTGACGGGGTAGGACAGCGGGCTGGTGAACTCGTCGGTGGTGAGGCCGTAGCCGCCTATGTAGGGGATGCCCGCGCCCTCCAGGGGCGGCAGGAACGAGTCGGCGTACTGGCTGTAGGAGCCGACGACCGCGACCACGCCCTCGTCGACCGCGCGCTGGGCGCACCGCGCGGCGGCCAGGCTGTCGTTGCGCTCGTTGCAGGTCAGGACGGTGAGCTTGCGGCCGTCGAGACCGCCGTGGGCGTTGACCCAGCGGGCGTAGGCCTGCGCGAAGGCGGGCATGCCCGGTTTGTTGGTGGCGTTGGTATCCTCCGGGGCCCAGGTCATGACCTTGATCGGATCGTCCCCGGAGCCCCCCGTGGCACCGGGGACGACCCCGCATCCGGTGGTGAGCGACACACTCGCCGCGAGTGCTCCCGCCGCCAGGGCGGTGGCTCTGACGGGCCGGGGGAGCTTGGGGAGGAAGGTGCTGCGTGTGCGTCGCCTGCCGGTCATGCGTACACACGCTTCCGTCACACCACTAACCCGGGAGTGACTGTTGGTTATCGACCGGTGACGTGAAGGTGAACAGGGAGGGGGTCGGGGGACCTCCGAGGAGGGGAACGTACGATCGATGACCGTGCAAGGTTCGGAGAACTCTTCCCGTCGCAGCCGTCGCTCGGCCACCATGGGCGGCATGCCACTCAACGACATGCCGTGGTGGCGCTGGCGCAGCAATGTGCGCTCCGCGCTGCACATGCTCTCCGACCCCGTGTTCCAGCGGGACGTCTGGCTGGCGGGCGCGGACGGGTACGGAGACGTGACCGACGCGGTGTACCGCCTGGTCGAGGACACCTGGCTGGACAACTGGTCCGCCGAGAAGTACGTCGGCACGATCTTCCGGGACTCCCAGGAGGCGGCCCTCGTCGACACCGCCGTCCTGCGGGTGCTGCGGATCATGCACCAGGTCGGTCCCGACGCCCCGGTCTCCGCCTACATGGACCACCAGGGCTGGCCGGACGCGGTCCGCGCGGCCCGGGACGCGCACGTGCGGATGGCGACGGCCGACAGCGAGGACCCGGACGCGCCGCCGCGCACGCTGGAGGTGCTGCGGATCATGACGCGCTCCGCGTAGTGGCGTGTTCCGGTCGGTGGCGTGTTCCGAGTGGTTTGAGGTCCGCGTGGCGAGACAGCGGGCCGGTGGGGGTGGCGTGATATGCGACCCTGTCCTGCATGAACGCGCAGTCCGGTCAAGCCGCCTCCTCCGACCAGTACGTCCTCACCCTCGCCTGCCCCGACAAGCAGGGCATCGTGCACGCCGTGTCGAGCTACCTCTTCATGACCGGCTGCAACATCGAGGACAGCCAGCAGTTCGGCGACCACGACACGGGGCTGTTCTTCATGCGCGTCCACTTCTCGGCGGAGCCGCCGGTGACGGTGGACAAGCTCCGGGCCAGCTTCACGGCGATCGGTGACGCCTTCCAGATGGACTGGCAGATCCACCGGGCCGAGGACCGCATGCGGATCGTCCTCATGGTCAGCAAGTTCGGCCACTGCCTGAACGACCTGCTGTTCCGCGCCCGCATCGGGGCACTGCCCGTCGAGATCGCCGCGGTGGTGTCCAACCACACCGACTACGCCGAGCTCGTGAAGTCCTACGACATTCCCTTCCACCACATTCCGGTCACGAAGGACACCAAGGCCGAGGCGGAGGCGCGGCTGCTGGAGCTGGTGCGGGAGCAGGACGTCGAGCTGGTCGTCCTCGCCCGGTACATGCAGGTGCTCTCCGACGACCTGTGCAAGCAGCTCAGCGGGCGGATCATCAACATCCACCACTCGTTCCTGCCGAGCTTCAAGGGCGCGAAGCCGTATCACCAGGCCCATGCGCGGGGTGTGAAGCTGATCGGGGCGACGGCGCATTACGTGACCGCGGACCTTGATGAGGGGCCGATCATCGAGCAGGAGGTCGAGCGGGTGGGGCACGATGTCACGCCGGACCAACTGGTGGCGATCGGGCGGGACGTCGAGTGCCAGGCGCTGGCGCGGGCCGTGAAGTGGCATGCGGAGCGGCGGATCCTGTTGAACGGGCGGCGGACGGTTGTGTTCGCCTAGGAGCTCGGGGGTTCTTGTCGTCTGGCGGCTGCGGGTGGTTCGTGGTCGCTCGCGCAGTTCCCCGCGCCCCAAAGAGGTTGGGCAGCTGGTCCCACCTTTTTAGGGGCGCGGGGAACCGCGCGACCAGCCCCACTCACCCGCACCCGCCGACGAACCGCAACCCGCCCCTACATCCGGCTCAACGCCGCCGCAGCGAACAGTACGTCCCTGATCGCGTCCCGATCCCCCTGCTGACCCGCCGCCGCCTCCTCCGGTGACACATGACCCGCGGCGAGATGACAGAACTCCACCCCGTCCAACGCCACGTGCGCGACCTCCCGCTCGGCGGAGCCCACCGCGCCGGGGGAGTCGAGGGGGATGAGCCAGTTGCCGCCGCCGTGGCCCTCGATCTCCAGGCGGAGGCTGCGGCCGGGCTCGCCGGCGGGGACGAGGTGGCGGCCCGCGGCCGGCGCGGCGAGGCCGCTCTGCCGGCGCGCCGCGAGGACGGCGGGCAGCATGCGGGCCGCGAGGTCGATCATGCGGTTGAGGTGGCGGGCGGAGGGCGCGGCGTACGGGTAGTCGACCGCCTCGGCGATGTCCTCCGCGTGGACCCAGCACTCGAAGGCACGGTCGAGCATCGCGTCGTGCAGGGGCAGCTCGAAGTCGCCGTAGGAGACGGCCAGCCGGCCGGTGGTGCCGCCCGTGAAGGAGACCGTGCGCACCAGATCGTGGCTCTGCTCGCGCCAGGGCGCGCGCACGGACCGGGTCGGCGGGTAGTGGGAGGCACGCCAGTACGCCTCGGTGCGCGCGTCGGGCGTCGGGGCCTCGGCGGCGGCGTCGCCCAGCGGGTCGTCGAGGCCGAGGGCGACCGCGACCAGGCCGTCGACGGTCAGCAGGTGGGAGATGACCCCGGCGACCGTCGTGCGGCGGCTGGCCTGTCCGGTGCCCTCGAACCAGCGCAGGCGGACCGGCGCGTGCCACTCGGCGTCGCCGAAGTCCTGGAGCAGCGCGTCCAGGCGGGCGGTCTCCGCGTCGTACGGCGTCGCCCACTCGGGCACCGGGATGCGCGGCGGGCGCCGGTCCAGGCAGCTGTCCAGGACGCGGGTGCGCAGGCCGGGGTCCAGGTCGAGGCTTTCGGGGCGCTGGAGCAGGCCGACCGCCTCGCGCAGCCGCAGTGCCTCGTCCGCGCAGCTGCCGCAGTCGCCGAGGTGTTCCTCGACGGCGAGCGTCTCCTCCGGCGAGCAGGCGGACAGCGCCCAGGCCCCCAGGAGCGCCTTCAGGACGCGGTGCTCCAGGACGAGCGGGGCGGGCGGCGGTGCCAGGTCACCCAGCTCCTCCAGCGTGGGCAGCGGACGCCCGCTGTCCTCGACGGAGGCACGGGGCATGGGTATGCGGGGCGGGCGGTCCGGGTCGGGGGTGTCACCGTTCCCGGAGCCGTCGGGACCATTCGGACCGCCGGAGCCGTCCGGGCCGCCGGGATCGCCGGGCCCGCCCTGACCCGAGGAGCCGGAGGCGCCGGTGCCTCCCGGGCCGGAATCGCCCGACTCGCCGGGGTGGCCCGGGAGGCCGGGGCCGCTCGGGCTGCCGGGCCCGCCAAGGCCGTTGGGACCATTCGGAGCGCCGGAACTGTCCCGGCCGCCGGGCCCACCGGGGCCGCCCGGGCGAGCGGGACCGCCACGGCCGCCGCAGGTGTCAGGGCCGTCGGTGTGGTGCTTCCACGGCTCCTGACAGTCGCCGGTGTTCTCCCCGTGCTCCTTGTCCTCGGCGTCGTCGGGACCGTCGTACGCCTCGAAGCGGCCGGCTCCGCTCACGCGGCACCCCCGTATCCGGGCGGTGCCCCGGGGGCCGCGGAGTCGTGGGCCGTGGCCAGCAGTTGCAGGCCGAGGCGGAGGCGGCGGCGGGCCTCGTCCTCGGTGACGCCGAGGTCGGCGGCGGTCTGGCGGTAGTCGCGGCGCTGGAAGTAGGCCAGCTCCAGGGCGGCGCGCAGCGGGACGGGCATGGCCTGGACGATGTAGTCGGCGCGGGCGGCGACCGAGGCGTGGCGGACCTTCAGCTCCAGGTCCTCGGTGGAGCCGTGGCCCTCCTGGGCGAGCGCGGCGGTCTCGGTGGCGCGCAGCCGCTGCACCGCGAGGCGGTGGGTGAGGCCGGCGACCCAGGAGCGCAGGGGGCCCTGCTTGGGGTCGTAGGCGTCGGGGTGTTCCCAGACGTGGACGAAGACCTCGCGGGTGATGCCGTCGGCGGCGCGTTCGTCGCCGAGCACGCGGTGGGCCAGGCCGTGCACCAGGGAGGCGAACCGGTCGTAGAGCTCGCCGAGGGCGGCCGCCTCACCGCGTGCGAGTCGCTGCTGCATCTTGCGGTCCCAGCGGGGCGGTGCGTCCTTCTTCGCCATGCGGCCCCCTCACCCTGCCCGTGTCCCCGTCAAGCCTGCGCCCACCGTCTCCTCGAATGTAGTCGGCACCTCTCCTGGCGCACGCCCCTTTGTGGCAATGTGCGCCCCCGGAGAGGCCGTGGGTGGTAGTGGACCTTCCTTCTGCCGTCCTGCGGCGTGCCTACCCGCTCGCGCGGCGATCAGACACGATCCATGAACGATCGAACAGGATCGAAGGCGACCAGAACAAGCCTCTTTCGATCGGTTTCCGTTTCTGGGCCCGTGTTTCAGGGAACGGCCGCTGGGCAGCCGCGCTGCAAGGAAGCGTAGGAAAGGCTTCCGTTTGCTTTCCGGCGATCGAAGGGCATGGTGGTGGCGTTCAATGTGACCGGCGAGGGGCAGGGCGACTGGGCCGTGCTCCTGGTGTCGGGCGAGCTGGATCTGGTGACGTCGCCCGTGCTGCGGCAACGGGTGCACGACGTGGTGGCCGAGGGCGGCCACAGCATCGTCCTGGACCTCTCCGAGGTGTTCTTCTGCGACTCCAGCGGCGTCGGCGTGCTCATCGCCTCCCGCCGCCTGATCCGCTCGTGCCAGGGACGGCTGCGTCTGATACTCCCGGCCCAGGGCGCGGTGGACGGCTCGCACGTCAACCGGGTGCTGGGCGCCCTGGGCGTCCGCCGGCTGTTCGACGTCCACCCGGACGTGGACTCGGCCGTCAGAGAGGACGCGGACCCGCTCTCGGCGTGACCCACGGCCGGCGTGACCCCTGCCGACGTGGCCACCGCCGGAGTGACATCGCTCACCCCCACTGCCACATCGTTGTCCCGAAATTCCCCCGGTCTTGGCACAACCGCCACTTTCGCGCGCCCGAAGGCCCCGGCTCGTCGTACGCTCCGTGCCAGACGCACCCCGACGTGACGTAAGGCGGCCCGAAAAGACATGGTCAGCAGCGAGTACGAGCGCAGGATCGCCGCCCGGTTCGCCACCTTCGATCAGGACGGCAACGGCTACATCGACCGCGCGGACTTCAACACGGCGGCCAAGGCGCTGCTGGACGAGTTCGGTACGGCGGCCCGCTCCGACAAGGGCCAGGCCCTGTACATCGGCGCGGAGGCGTTCTGGCAGGGCATGGCCGGCATAGCGGACCGGGACGGTGACCAGCGGATCACCCGGGAGGAGTTCGTGGGCGGCGCGGTCAAGCGCCTGCGCGACAACCCCGACCGGTTCGCCGAGATCGCCCGCCCCTTCCTGCACGCGGCCCTGGCCGTGGCGGACGGCGACGGGGACGGCCGGGCCACCGTCGAGGACACCGTGCGGGTGCTGAAGGCCCTCGGCGCGGAGGAGGAGGCCGCCCGGACGGCCGCCACCGCCCTCGACGCGGACACCGACGGCAGGATCGGCGAGACGGAGATCGTGACCGCCTTCGCCCGCTTCTTCACGGTCCCCGAGTGACCGTTCCCCACCGTCCCCGAGTGACCGTTCCCCACCGTCCCCGAGTGACCGTTCCCCACCGTCCCCGAGTGACCGTCAGCTTCCCGAGAAGCGTTCGCGCAGCTTGTACTTGAGCACCTTGCGCAGCGTCTCGCCCCGCGGAAGGGCGTCCACGACCTCAAGCCGCTCCGGCAGCTTGTGCGTCGCCAGCCCTGCCGCGCGCAGGTACGACGTCACCGCCGCCAAGGTCAGCTCCCCGGCCCCCGGCGGCTGTTCCACCACCGCGCACACCAGCTCACCGCGTTCGGCGTCCGGCAGCCCGACCACCGCCACGTCGCCGACCAGCGGGTGCCCGTGCAGCAGGTCCTCGATCTCCTGCGCCGAGACGTTCTCGCCCTTGCGGATGATCACGTCCTTCAGGCGCCCGGTGAGCACCAGATGCCCGTTCTCCGTGAGCCGCCCCAGGTCCCCGGTGCGCAGGAACCCCTCCTCGTCGAAGGCCGCCGCGGTCTGCGCCGGATCCAGATACCCCTGACAGACGGCCTCCCCCCTCAGCCGCACCTCCCCGTCCACGATCCGTATCTCCATCCCCTCCGGCGGTCGCCCCTCCGTCGTCGCCAGCATCTCCGCGCTGTCCTCCGGCGAGCCCATCGTGATCATCGGCACCTCGGTCATGCCGTACCCGTGGGTGAGTTGGACGCCCATCTCGCGTACGACGGCGTGGTAGAGCTCCGGCGGCTTGGGAGCCCCGCCGCCCGCGAGCAGCCGGAGCGTCGGGACGACCTTCCCGTCCGGCCGCCTGCGCTGCTCGGCCAGGAACATCGAGTAGAACGCCGTCGACCCGCCCGCGATCGTCACGCCGTGCCGGCGGTAGTCCTCCAGTGCGCCCGGCATCGCGAACTGCTCGAACAACACCGCCGGGAAGCCGTAGAGCAGCATCATCACCAGGTAGTCCGGGCCGCCGATGTGGGCGTAGGGGAAGGCGATCGAGCCGATGTCGGCGGCGGTGGGGCGCAGGGCGTGGGCGAGGCAGGAGCCGCCCGCGATCAGGGAGCGGTCGGTGTGCAGGACGCCCTTGGGGGCGGAGGTGGTGCCGGAGGTCCAGTAGATCCAGCGGACCGGGCGGCCGTCGGCGGGCGGGGCGGGGAGCACCCGGGGGTCCGCGTCGGGGAGCCGGTCGTAGGCCTCGAAGACGCCCTTGGCGCCCAGGCGGTGGGCCATCTCGGTGTGGTCGAAGCCGCGCCACTCGCCCGGTACGGCGAAGTACTCCGCCTTGGACTCCCGCAGCGCGAAGGCGACCTCGCGGTCCCGGTAGAAGGGGATGACCGGGGTCTGGACGGCGCCCAGGCGGGCCAGCGCGCAGGAGAGCAGGACCGTCTCGACCCGGCTGGGCAGCTGCCAGGCGACCACCGTGCCGGGGCGTACGCCGAGGTCGTACAGGCCGGCCGCGACCCGTTCGGCCCGGTCGCGCAGTTCGCCGAAGCCCAGTGTGCGGTCGTCCTGGAGGAGGACCGGCCGGTCGGGGGTGAGGTCGGCGCGGGCGGTGACCAGGTCCCAGAGGGTGCGGGAGGTGCTGAGCGCGTGCGCGGTGTCGTTCACGGCGGCCGCTCCTTTTGTTTGAGGCTCGGTTCGCCTCCGGGGCGCAGTAGCCGGTGTCGAGACCACGACCGTGCTCGACCCTTCGGGCCTCCGCGCGCTCGCACTCTCGACACCGGCGCGCCCCTTCGGCTCACTCGCCGGTAGCTGACGGGTAGTCAGATCGGTGGCCAGAGCGTAGGGCTCGGCGCCTTGTCGGTCCAGGGGCCCGGCACTAGCCTGCTTGTGACGACGGATCTGACGGTCCATCAGGTATCGGTACGGCCGAGTGGGGGGACCCATGACCGAACTGCCCCGCATCATCAGCGTCGACGACCACGTGATCGAGCCCGCGCACCTCTTCGAGACCTGGCTGCCGAGGAAGTACCGGGACCGCGGCCCGAAGCCCCTGACCGCCGGGATCGGTGAACTCGCCTACGTGGGCGGCAAGTACCGGATCACGATGGACCCGGACGGCCAGCCGACCGACTGGTGGATCTACGAGGACCTGAAGTTCCCGTACAAGCGCAACATCGCCGCCGTCGGCTTCGACCGCGACGAGATGACGCTGGAGGGCATCACCCGCGCGGAGATGCGGCCCGGCTGCTGGGACCCGGTCGAGCGGCTCAAGGACATGGACCTCAACCATGTCGAGGCGTCCCTCTGCTTCCCCTCCTTCCCCCGCTTCTGCGGCCAGACCTTCGCCGAGGCGCACGACAAGGAGGTCGCGCTCGCCTGTGTGCGCGCCTACAACGACTGGATGGTCGAGGAGTGGTGCGCCGGCAGCGGCGGCCGGCTCATCCCGCTCTGTCTGATCCCGCTGTGGGACGTCGACCTCGCCGTGGCGGAGATCCGGCGCAACGCCGCCCGCGGGGTGAAGGCGGTGACCTTCTCCGAGATCCCCACCCACCTGGGCCTGCCGTCGATCCACTCCGGCTACTGGGACCCCTTCTTCGCGGTCTGCCAGGAGACCGGCACGGTCGTCAACATGCACATCGGCTCGTCGTCGCAGATGCCGGCCGCCTCCCCCGACGCCCCACCCGCCGTGCAGGCCTCGCTGTCCTTCAACAACGCGATGGCCTCGATGATGGACTTCCTCTTCAGCGGCGTCCTGGTGAAGTTCCCGCGCCTGACCCTCGCCTACTCCGAAGGCCAGATGGGCTGGGTGCCGTACGCCCTGGAACGCGCCGACGACGTCTGGGCGGAGCACCGCGCCTGGGGCGGGGTCCGCGACACGATCCCCGAGCCGCCGTCGACGTACTACTACCGCCAGATCTTCTGCTGCTTCTTCCGCGACAAGCACGGGGTGGCCTCGCTGGACGTGGTGGGCCGCGACAACGCCACCTTCGAGACCGACTACCCGCACGTCGACTCGACCTTCCCGCACACCAAGGAGGTCGCCCTCGACCACGTCAAGGGCCTCGACGACGAGACGGTCTACAAGCTGATGCGGGGCAACGCGATCCGCATGCTCGACCTGGACCTCGACCGGTAGTCCGCGATGGACCTGTCGGACACGCCCGAGGAGGAGGAGTTCCGGGCGCGGCTCAGGGAGTGGCTCGCCAAGGTGCTGCCCACCCTGCCGCCCAAGCCGTCCCCGGACGACTGGCCCGCCCGCCGCGCCTACGACCTCGGCTGGCAGCGGACGCTGTACGACGCCGGGTACGGGGAGGTGCACTGGGACGCGTCCCCGGCCACCCGGCTGATCTTCCTGGAGGAGACCGAGAGGGCGGGGGCCCCTTATGTGGGCGCCGGCTTCGTCGGACTCCTGCACGCCGGGCCGACCGTCGCCGCCGAGGGCACGCCGGAGCAGCGGGCCCGCTGGCTGCCGCCGATCCTGCGCGGCGAGGAGGTCTGGTGCCAGGGCTTCAGCGAACCGGACGCCGGTTCCGACCTCGCGTCGCTGCGCACGCGCGCGTGGCGGGACGGGGACGCCTACGTGGTGAGCGGCTCCAAGATCTGGACCTCCCACGCCGAAGTGGCCGACTGGTGCGAGCTGTTGGTGCGCACCGACCCGACGGCGGCCAAGCACCGGGGGATCACCTGGCTGGCGATGCCCATGTCCGCGCCGGGCGTCACGGTCCGGCCGCTGCGCACCCTCGCCGGGTCGGCCGAGTTCGCCGAGGTGTTCCTCGACGAGGTCCGCGTCCCGGTCGCCAACCGGGTCGGCGCGGAGAACGACGGCTGGCGCGTCACCATGGTCACCCTCTCCTTCGAACGCGGTACGGCCTTCGTCGGCGAGGTGGTGTCCTGCCGCCGCGTCCTCGGCGAACTCGCCCGCACGGCACGGGAGAACGGCCGCTGGGACGACCCCGTCCTGCGCCGCCGCCTCGGCCGTCTCAACGCCGAGTTCCGCGCCCTGTGGCGGCTCACCCAGTGGAACGTCAGCGAGGCGGAGCGGACGGGCGGCGTACCGGGCGTCGGCGGGTCGGTCTTCAAGCTGCGGTACTCGCACGCACGGCAGGAGCTCTACGACGCCGCCGCCGATGTCCTGGGGCCGCGCTCCCTCGACCTGGACGGCCCCTGGACCCTGGACCGGCTGTCCTCGCTGTCGTACACCATCGCCGCCGGCACCTCGCAGATCCAGCGGAACATCGTGGCCGAGCGGATCCTCGGCCTGCCGAAGGGGCCGTGACGATGCGCTTCCAACCCACCGACGAACAGCGGGCGTTGCGGGACGCCGTACGACAGCTGCTGGCCCGTCGCTTCGACGGCGCGGCGCTGCGGGCGGCCGTGGCGCGGCCCGGGGTGGACCGTGCGCTGTGGCGGGAGCTCGGCGCGGCGGGGTTCTTCGCGCTGCGGATGCCCGAGGCCGAGGGCGGGGTCGGACTCGGGCTGCCGGAGGCGGTGTTGGCCTTCGAGGAGACGGGCCGCGCGCTGCTGCCGGGGCCACTGGTGGCCACGCACCTCGCGGCGGGGACGGTGCCGGGGGCGGCCACCGGGGAGGCGGTCGTGGCGGCCGTCGACGGGGAGCTGGTGGAGTGGCTGGAGGCGGCGGACGTGGTGCGGGGGGACACGGACGGGGCGGTGGCGATCCGGTCCGTCGATCCGCTCACACCCCTGCACGCGGTGCGTTCGCCGGCGGCCGCGGATCCCGTCGCCGTCCTCCTCACCGCCGCCGAACAACTGGGCACGGCCGGGCGTGTGTGCGAGCTGGCGGTGCAACACGCGCGGACGCGCGAGCAGTTCGGGCGGCCGGTCGGGGCCTTCCAGGCCGTCAAGCATCTGTGCGCCGACATGCTGGTGCGGACGGAGGTGGCCCGTGCGGCGGTGTACGCCGCCGCCGTCACCGCCGGACCGGCCGACATCGCGGCGGCCCGGCTGCTCGCCGACGAGGCCGCCGTGCGCGGTGCCCGGGACTGCCTCCAGGTGCACGGCGGCATGGGGTTCACCTGGGAGAGCGAGGTGCATCTGCATCTCAAGCGGGCCTGGGTGCGGGCGCAACGTGCCGGAGCCGACACGGAGAGTGAGGAAGTCCTCGCGGCCGACCTGTTGTCCTGACCGACCGTCAGGGCCGCTGGACTGCGATACCGGGGGGTCGGCCCGAACGCGTGTCGCGGATTGTGGCATACCGGAATCACGGAGCGTTGATATCGGGTTGTGTCCTAGGCGTGACTCGTTGCGCCCCGGAGGGGCGGGTGGGCTCCGGTACCTTGTGTGGGATGCGAGTGGTTCCGAGCACGAGCCGTGCCGGTGTTGCCCCTGGGGCGGCTCCGGACCCGGCGGTGCGCGTCGCTGTTCGCGGGGTGGGAAGCCGTCGGGCTCCCGCCTGTTCGACCCTTGGCGACGAGCGTCGCACAGTATCGCGCACGGGTACTCCTTCGCGCTGGAATATGCCCGAAGCGCTTGTTGGCGTGACTTTCCGTCAACCATGCTGTCCCACAAGGGACTCACGTTCCGTGACCCCGGCCCCGGCCGCTCCCCCGGCCGTTGTTCTGGTCATGCAAAAAATGGCTACGATCGTGGCCCTCGTGAGGCGCGGGGCTATGTGTCCGCCGGTTCGGATGGTGTGAGCGGTGCAGGTGCTTCAAGTGCAGCTGGAGATCCGGCCCGACCCCGCGGAGGTGGGGCGGGCCCGGAGCTGGGCCCGCTCGCGGCTCGCCGGGTCCGGGATAGGGTCCGACGATCCGCTCGCCGAGACGCTGATCCTGCTCGTCTCCGAGCTGGTCACCAACGCCGTGGTGCACACCGGCCGTCCGGCCGTGCTGCGGCTCAGTCTGCCGCGGGTGGTCGCGGAGTCGGCCACCGTCCGCCTGGAGGTGGCCGACGGCAGTGACCGGGCGCCGGTGCCGCGCTGTGTCGACGGCGAGGAGACGGGCGGCCGGGGTCTGGCCCTCGTCGACGGTCTCGCCGACCGCTGGGGCTGGAGCCCCGAGGGGGCCGGCAAGCGCATCTGGTGCGAACTGGACCGGTGCGAACAGTCCCGCGAGTCCGCCACGGCCTGTGCCGGTGACGCCTCCGCCTACGAAGGGCTGGCCTTCGAGGTCGTATGACCGGCGCACGGCGTTCCGGGCGCGTGCCCACCCTCCGGTGACCTGGCGCACGGTCGCGGAAAACGCTGTCGCCCCTGCGTCGGCGGGGAGTTCGTGCGCCCGACATGCTTCCGTGCGCGCCTCCGGGAAACCGTGCATAAGTAATAAATCCCCGAACGGGTGTTGACGCCGCGTGACCGTTTGATCACGCTGGTGGTCAGCGATTCGCCGTGAGGGGACGGCGAGGGCTTCGGTGACGGAGGCCCTCGGCGAGTGTGGGTCGTGATTCGGCGTCAGGC
Organism: Streptomyces lincolnensis; assembly: GCF_021173675.1. Lineage (GTDB taxonomy): Bacteria > Actinomycetota > Actinomycetes > Streptomycetales > Streptomycetaceae > Streptomyces > Streptomyces lincolnensis_B. The sequence goes on from NZ_JAIHON010000008.1 coordinate 219,151, forward strand.
TCCCTCGGGGCCGAGAGGGGTTGGGGCGGGTACGCCGGAAGTGGTCGGTGGTGCGTCGTGCCGGGCTCGGGGTGAGCAGGGCGTACCGCCGGCCCGCCCTCCTCGCGCGGGGCTTCGCTCACATTAGGGCGACCGGTGCCACCGGTGTGCCGGTCGCCCCGACGAACGGCTCGGGCATCGCCGACAGCAGGAAGCTGTAGCGGCCAACTTCTCCACAGGCTGTGGACAACTTTTCGAGATTCCAGTTCTGGCCCTGGAGCATGCCCATCTCCACGAGGTGCAGCGCGTGCACGGGCAGCCACAGATCCTCGATCTCGGGCGGGAAGATCTCGAAGGTCAGTGTGTCGTTCGCGACCGCGGCGACGTCCCGCGCGTGGAACCACTCCGGGGTGCGGATCGACAGCCCCGGTGACGGATGCCCGTACGCCTCCCTCCCGCCCGCCAGATACACCCGCACCTGCCCGGTCCGTACGAGCACGATGTCACCGGCGCGCACCCGAGTGCCGGCGAGTTCCTCGGCCGCGTCCAGGTCCTCCGGGGTGACGGCGTGCGAGCCGTCCAGGCGGTCGGTGCCCAGCGTGCGGGCCACGTCCAGGAGCACGCCCCGCGAGACGATGTGCCGTGCCTTGTCGATACCGCTGAACTCGGCGCCGGTGTGCGCGGTGATGGTGGTGGCGGGGCGGCCGTTGTAGAGCAGGCCCGAGTGCGAGACGTGGGTGAGCGCGTCCCAGTGGGTGGCCGCCTGGAGCCCCATCGTCACGGCGTCGTCGCTGCACGCCACCGTCCCCGGGCCGAAGATCTCCTGGTTGATCTGCGTCATCGCGTGCAGGGGGTTGATCCGCCCCGGGATCAGCCCGGTCTGCACGCCGTCCTGCCGGAGCGGCAGCGCGAGGGGGATCCGGCGCCCGGTGCGGACCTCGGCCGCGGCCCGGCGCACCACCTCGTCGGTGATCAGGTTGAGCGTGCCGATCTCGTCGTCCGCCCCCCAACGGCCCCAGTTGTTCACGCGCTTGGCGATCTCGTGGAAAGCGGCGGGCAGCGACATGGGGCCCTCCCGGGGCTTGTGTCCTGCGGTCTGACGGGTCATAAAATCTAACGGTCCGTCAGAAACCGCGGGAAGGGGTCCGGCGTGGGGAACTTCTTGGCAGGCAAGGTCGTCGCCGTGACGGGCGCCGGGCGGGGCATCGGACGGGCGGTGGCCCTGGCCGCGGCGGCCGAGGGGGCGCGGGTCGTCGTCAACGACTACGGCGTCTCCGTGGACGGCGCGTCCCCCACCAGTGAGATCGCCTCGGGTGTGGTGAAGGAGATCGAGGCGGCGGGCGGGGAAGCGGTCGCCGTCGCCGACGACATCTCCACGATGGCGGGCGGGCAGCGGGTCGTCGACGTGGCGCTCTCCTCCTACGGCCGGCTCGACGGCGTGGTGTGCGTCGCCGGGATCCTGCGCGAGCGGATGCTGTTCAACATGGCCGAGGAGGAGTGGGACCCGGTCATCGCCACGCATCTGAAAGGCACGTTCACCGTGTTCCGGGCCGCCTCCGCGGTGATGCGGCAGCAGCGGGCCGGGACGTTGATCGGGTTCACGAGTGGGAATCACCAAGGGTCGGTGTCCCAGGCGAACTACAGCGCGGCGAAGGGTGGGGTGATCTCGCTGGTGCGGAGCGCCGCGCTGGGGCTGCACAAGTATGGGGTGACCGCGAATGCGGTGGCGCCGGTGGCTCGTACGCGGATGTCGGCGAAGGTGCCGGGCGGGTTGGTGGAGATCGGTGAGCCGGAGGATGTGGCGGCGCTGGTGGTGTACCTGTTGTCGTCGCGGGCTCGGGAGATCACCGGGCAGGTGTACACGGTTGCGGGGGCGAAGATTGCGGTGTGGGCGCAGCCGAGGGAGTTGCGGGCCGCGTATGCCTCCGGCGGTTCCTGGAGTCCGGAGATGATCGCGGAGTTCTTGCCGGGGTCTGTGGGGGTGGATCCGATGCCGTTGCTTTCTCGGAGGTCTGATGCCTAAGAGCTCGGGGGGCTTTGTCGTGTGGCGGCTGCGGGTTTGTTGTGGCTGGTCGCGCAGTTCCCCGCGCCCCTGAAGGCGTCTGCACGCGGCCCTTGTTGGGAGGAGACCCCTCGTGGAGTTCGGGTTCACTGGTGAGGATGAGGCCTTTCGGAGTGAGGCCAGGGGATGGCTCGCTGCCCATGCCGACGGTCGCTCGGAGGATCGGCGGGCCTGGGAGCGGACGCTCGGGAAGTCCGGCTGGATAGGGCTGGGTTGGGGTGAGGGCGGTTATGGCAATCGAACCGCCACTCTTACCCAGCAGGTCGTCTGGGCCGAGGAGTATGTGCGGGTGGGGGCGCCTTCGCGGTCGGGGCATATTGGGGAGAATCTGTTGGGGCCGACCTTGCTGGCGCATGGGTCGGCGGAGCAGAAGGCGCGGTTTCTGCCGGCGGTCGCGGCCGGGGACGAGTTGTGGTGTCAGGGGTACAGCGAACCGGGGGCCGGGTCGGATCTGGCGGGGGTGCGGACGACGGCCGAGCGGGGCTCGGACGGGACGTACCGGGTCACCGGGCAGAAGATCTGGACCTCGCTGGCTCATGAGGCGGACTGGTGTTTCGTGCTGGCGCGGAGCGACCCGGAGTCGCGGCGGCATCACGGGCTGAGTTTTCTGCTCGTTCCCATGGATCAGCCGGGGCGGATCGAGGTGCGGCCGATTCGGCAGATGACCGGGACGAGTGAGTTCAACGAGGTGTTCTTCGACGGGGCGTGTGCGCGTGCGGAGCATGTGGTGGGGGGCGAGGGGGGCGGCTGGCGGGTGGCGATGAGTCTGCTCGGGTTCGAGCGGGGGGTGTCGACGCTGGCCCAACAGGTGGGGTTCGCCGAGGAGTTGGGGCGGGTCGTGGACCTGGCCGTGGGGACCGGGGCCGTGCGGGATGCCGTCGTGCGGGAACGGCTGGTGCGGCAGTGGGCCGAGTTGCGGGTGATGCGGTGGAACGCGCTGCGGACGCTGGGGCGTTCGGGCGACGCGGGGGCGCCCAGCGTGGCCAAGCTGCTGTGGGGCGGCTGGCACCAGCGGCTGGGGGAGCTGGCGATGCTGGTGCGGGGCGCGGCGGGGGCGGTGGGGCCGGGGGAGTGGACGGCCTCGGAGCCGTATGAACTGGACGATGTGCAGCGGCGGTTCCTGTTCTCGCGGGCCGACACCATCTACGGGGGTTCCGACCAGATCCAGCGCACGATCATCGCCGAGCGCGTGCTCGGTCTGCCGAGGGAGCCGAAGGGTGGGGCCGTGTGATGCGTGGCGTGGTGTTCGACGGGAAGCGGATCGAGGTCGTGGACGATCTCGTCGTACGGGATCCCGGGCCCGGTGAGGTGCAGGTCGCGATCTCGGCGGCGGGGCTGTGCCACAGCGACCTGTCCGTGGTGGACGGGACCATCCCCTTCCCGGTGCCTGTGGTGCTGGGGCATGAGGGGGCGGGGGTGGTGGAGGCCGTGGGCGCGGGGGTGCGGCATGTGGCGCCCGGGGACCATGTGGCCCTGTCCACGCTCGCCAACTGCGGGGCCTGCGCCGACTGCGACCGGGGGCGGCCCACGATGTGCCGGCAGGCGATCGGGCGGCCGGGGCGGCCGTTCACGCGGGACGGGCGGCCCGTGTTCCAGTTCGCGTCCAACTCCGCCTTCGCGGAACGGACCGTGGTGCGGGCCGTGCAGGCGGTGCGGATCCCGAAGGACATCCCGATGCCCTCGGCCGCGCTCATCGGATGCGGGGTGCTGACCGGCGTCGGTGCCGTGCTCAACCGGGCCCGGGTGCGGCACGGGGACAGCGTGCTGGTGATCGGCACGGGCGGGATCGGGCTCAACGTCCTGCAGGGGGCGCGGATCGCGGGCGCGCTGCGGATCGTGGCCGTGGACGCCAATCCGGCGAAGGAGGCGGTGGCCCGGAGGTTCGGCGCGACCGACTTCCTGACGTCCACGGAGGGCGTGCGGGAGCTGCTGCCCAACGGCGCGGACCACGCCTTCGAGTGCGTCGGGCGGGTCGAGCTGATCCGGCAGGCGATCGACCTGCTGGACCGTCATGGGCAGGCGGTGCTGCTCGGCGTCCCGCCCGCTGGTGCCGAGGCGTCCTTCCTCGTCTCGTCGATGTACCTGGACAAGGCCATCCTGGGCTGCCGGTACGGGTCCTCGCGGCCGCAGCGGGACATCGCGCTGTACGCCGAGCTGTACCGGCAGGGGCGGCTGTTGCTGGACGAGCTGGTGACGCAGACCTATCCCGTCGAGGACTTCGAGAAGGCGGCCGGGGACGCGGAGGCGGGGCGGGTGGCTCGGGGGGTACTGACGTTCTAGGGTCGGTCGGGGTCGACCATCGGCCTGCCCATAAGGGTTGTTCGTCGGGGTTGTCCACAGGTGGCGGAAAATCCGTGGGGCGTTGTCGGTGGCGGCGCCTAGCGTCGACGCATGACCTACCGTGATGTGGCCTCCAAGCAGGTCCTGATCTGGGCCGGCGCGGCCGTCGCCGCCCGCATGCCGGTCGCCATGGCGCCGTTGGCCCTGGTCTTCCTGGTGCGGGAGCGGCCCGGCGGCTACCCGCTGGGTGCGGCGCTCGCGGCGGCCTATGTGCTCGGCGAGATCCTCGGGGCTCCGGTCCTCGGGATGCGGATGGATCCGGCCCGGGGGCGTCGGCATCTCACGGTCGGGCTCGTGGGCGGATCGGTGGGGTTCGCCGGGCTGGGGGTGCTGGCGGGGGCGCATCCGCTCGTGCTCGGCGCGTTCGCGTTCCTGGCCGGTGCCGCGCCGGCCGCGGTGGCCGGCGGTCAGCGGACGCTGCTGACCTCGCTGGTGCCCGAACGTGCCGTGGCGCAGGCGCTGTCCACCGAGTCGATGCTGATGTCCGGGGTGTGGGCCGTGTCCCCCGTCGCGGTCGCCGGACTCGCCCTCGGGGTCGCCCCGCGCGTCCCGCTGCTCCTCGGGGCCGCGCTCATGGCCGCGGCGATCGTGGCCCACCGACTGCTGCCCGCCGGCTGGGGCAGGGCGGACGACGACGGGGACACGGGCCGCGTGAAGCTCCGTGTGCTGATACGCGCCTGGCCGGTGTACGTCACGGGCGCGGCCAGCCTCACCCTGCTCGGCCTGGCCGAACTCACCCTGCCCGCCCTGTTGGAGCAGCGCGGGATCGGCGTCGGCTGGTCCGGTCCGATGCTGGCGGGGCTGGCGGTGGGAGCGGGCGTCGGGGCGTTCCTGTACGGACTGCGGTCGTGGCCGGGGCGGCTGCGGACCCGCAGTCTCGTCCTGATGGGCGGCATGGCGGCCTTCGTGGCCCTCGCCGCGCTGATACCGGGCGCGGCCGGGATCGCGGTCGCCCTCGTCCTGGCGGGCACGCTCCAGTCGGGCGCGCTGATCACCCGCAACCTGTCCCTGCGCGAGGCCGTGCCGCCCGGCGCGGTGGCCGCCGGGTACTCCGTGATGTACGCGGCCGCGGGCGCCGGTTACGCGGCGACGGGCTCTCTCGCCGGTGCCCTGCTCCAGGTGGTGGCTCCGTCGACGGCCATCCTGGCCGGCGTGGGCCTGGGCCTGCTGCTGACGGCGCTCGGCTGGTGGGGAGAGAGCCGACAGCAGCGGTCAAGTACGGCTCGGGGACCGGTCGTCGACATCGCCGCCGGTGCGGAAGGTGCGCCGATACCCGGTCGGGGTGACCCCGAGCGCCGCCTGTAGATGCTGCCGCATCGACTGGGCCGTGCCGAAGCCCGCGTCGCGGGCGACCTGGTCGACGGAGAGGTCCGTGGACTCCAGCAGGTGCCGGGCGCGCTCCACGCGCTGCTGGGTGAGCCACTGGCCGGGGCTGACGCCGACCTCCTCGCGGAAGCGGCGGGTGAAGGTCCTGACCGACATGGCCTCCTGCTCGGCCATGTCCCGCAGCTGGATCGGCTCGTGCAGCCGCCCCAGCGCCCAGGCGCGCGCCGAGGTCGTGGTGGCCTGCTGCGGGTCCGGGACGGGACGGTGGATGTACTGGGCCTGTCCGCCGTCGCGGTGCGGCGGTACGACGGTGCGGCGGGCCACCTCGTTGGCGACCGCCGTGCCGTGGTCACGGCGCACCATGTGCAGGCACAGGTCGATCCCGGCGGCGACCCCCGCGGAGGTCAGGACGTCGCCGTCGTCGACGAACAGCACGTCCGGGTCGACCTCGATCCGCGGGAAGAGCCGCTGGAGATGCTCGGCGTCGGCCCAGTGCGTGGTGGCGGGGCGGCCGTCGAGGTAGCCGGCGGCGGCCAGGACGTACACGCCGGTGCAGATCGAGGCGAGCCGGGTGTCGGGTCGGATGTGCGCGAGGGCGGCGGCCAGCTCCTCGGTCAGGACGCCCTGCTCGAAGACCGGGCCGAGTTCGTACGAGGCCGGGACGATCACGGTGTCGGCGGTGGCCAGCGCCTGCGGGCCGTGCTCGACGTGGACGGTGAAGTCGGCGTCGGTCTGCACCGGGCCCGGCGGGCGGATCGAGCAGGTGAGGACCTCGTACAGGCGCCGTCCCCCGGCGTCCCTGGGGCGGCCGAAGATCCGGTGCGGGATGCCCAGCTCGAACGGGAGCAGGCCGTCGAGGGCGAGGACGGCCACGCGGTGCGGGACGGTCACGCGGTGCGGGACGGTCACGCGGTGCGGGCGCTGCTCCGGGTCACGGCTCATGGCTCCATCGTATGGCCCGATCCTAGCGAACGCTGACCTTCGGGCCACTCGATCGTGGCGGGCGCGGACCGGAAGCTGTATGTCGTGACCCAGACAACCGACGCCGTCGCCGATGCCGATGCCGTCCAGGAGACCGGCCCCGGGCGCCGCCGCGTCCGTGTGCACCGGGCCTGGTTCGTCGCCGCCGTCACCTTCGTGACGATCATCGGCGCGGCCGCCTTCCGTTCCCTGCCCGGCCTGCTCATCGACCCCCTGCACCAGGACTTCGGCTGGTCGCGCGGCACGATCGGCGCGGCGGTCTCCATCAACCTCGCGCTGTACGGGCTCACCGCGCCCTTCGCCGCCGCCCTGATGGACCGCTTCGGCATCCGGCGGGTGGTCGCGGTCGCCCTGAGCCTGATCGCGCTCGGCTCCGGTCTGACCGTGTGGATGACGGCGGCCTGGCAACTGCTGCTGTGCTGGGGCCTGCTGGTCGGTCTCGGCTCCGGCTCGATGGCGCTCGCCTTCGCGGCGACGGTCACCAACCGCTGGTTCAGTGAGCGGCGCGGCCTGGTCACCGGCATCCTCACCGCCGCCTCGGCCTCCGGGCAGCTGATCTTCCTGCCCGTCCTGTCCTGGATGGTGGACCACCAGGGCTGGCGCCCGCCGGCGGTCACCGTGGCGCTGGCCGCCCTCGCCGTCGTCCCCTTCGTCTGGCTGCTGCTGCGCGACCACCCGGCCGACGTGGGCCTGAAGCCCTACGGCGCCAAGGAGTTCGTACCGAAGCCGGAACCCGTGCCCGGGGCGGCCCGGCGCGCGGTCACCGTCCTGCTCAAGGCCGCCCGCACCGGCCCCTTCTGGCTGCTCGCGGGCACCTTCGCGATCTGCGGGGCCTCCACCAACGGCCTGATCCAGACCCACTTCATTCCCGCGGCCCACGACGAGCACATGCCGGTCCAGGCGGCCGCCTCACTGCTCGCGGTCATCGGCGTGTTCGACGTCATCGGCACGATCGCCTCCGGCTGGTTCACCGACCGCTTCGAAGCGCGCCGGCTGCTCGCCGTCTACTACGCGCTGCGGGGCATCTCGCTGCTGTTCCTCCCGATGCTGCTCGCCCCGTCCGTCCACCCGCCGATGGTCTTCTTCATCGTCTTCTACGGCCTCGACTGGGTCGCCACCGTCCCGCCCACCGTCGCGCTGTGCCGCGAGCACTACGGCGACGACAGCGCCATCGTCTTCGGCTGGGTCCTCGCCTCCCACCAGGTCGGCGCCGCGCTGGTGGCCTTCCTCGGCGGCGTCGCGCGGGACGTCTTCGGGACGTACGACATGGTCTGGTACGCCTCGGGCGCGCTCTGCGCGGCGGCGGCGCTGATGGCGCTGGTGATCCGGCGCCGGCCGGTGGCCTCTGTGCCGGTGACGGCCTAGTTCAGGTGGGGTACGGCTCTGTCATCCCCGATGCGGTGCTCGTCGTCCCCGCTCTGTTCGGTCCACAGGGATACGGCACCCTCGCCGTCTGTGCGCACGACACGGCGGCGGTGTCGGCCTGGCCCTTGTCGAGCGAGGTGGCGCCGGCTTGGAGGGCCGTGGAACAGGGGCGGCGGATCGCCGGGCGGTCCGGGACCCCGGACCGCCCGGACCCGTTCACCACCGACCTCATGTGCCACGGCCGGCCGCTGGCGGAAGGCGCAACCCACGTGCGGGAAAGCTCAGTTGCAGAGCCCGCTGCACGGCGCCAGCCACAGTGGGCCGCAGCCGAAGTCCGTCCAGGTGCACCCGCTGTAGCACACCGAGGAGCAGCTGCCGGTCCCCACTCCGCACCGGGAATTGCAGTCCTCGGCCTGGACGCCCTGGGCGCGCCGAGGTGTCGCGCTGTGCGTGTCGGCGGGGCCGAGCGTCCTGAGGACCGCGCGGGCGCCGCTCTCGCCGAACGCCGACACCACCGCCGTCTCCAGATCGTCGGCGGCCGCTCCCTTCCCGCGTCCCGCGATGATCTGCGGTGCCAGCCGTGTCGCGTCGTCCAGGACGGCGGACTGCCCGGCCGACAGACCCGGGTGCGTCTTCCGGTAGTGCGCGAAGTGCGCCACCCACAGATCGCTCCGGGCCGAGGCGGGCAGCGCTCCGTAGACGGCGCGCCGGTAGTCCGCGGGATAGGAGACGAACTCGGCGTAGCCGGTGGGCAGTCGGTCGCGATGGGCGTGCACCCATCGCGACGCCTTGCTCCCCTTGGCGCGGGACACCGCCTGTGCGGGTGAGGTCGCCAGGCCGCCGGTGACCAGGAACGTCCCCAGGGCCAGCCCCGGCACCGCCCTGAGGATTCCCCGGCGGCCCGGTGACCGCAGCGCGTCGAGGCCGCGCAGCGCGCGCACCACCCGCAGCGAGTCCGACGGCCCCAACAGCCGAGCCAGGCGCAGGGACAGCGCGGTACCGGTCCAGGCCCGCACACGGTCGCCGTCGACCGCCAGCAGGGTCGGGGCCCACTCGGCCCCGTCCCCCAGCGCACGCGCGCGCAGCGCACGGACCCTGGGTTCTGTGAGGCCCGCGGTGGTCAGCGTTCCGTCGACGGAGTTCCCCACCCGATCGACGACTTCTTCACAGAAACGGCAGTCGGCGTCGAATGCCAGAATCCACTCGGTCATGAACTTCTCCCCACGTTTGCGTGACGACCCGTTCCATGGCGCTCGTCCGGTGAGTGTTCGCACGTCCTTCGCGGCCCGCGTGTCCTGTCGGCACTCGAGCGCGCTCCGGAGACACCCGAGGAGCCAGCCTTCTCCGGGGCGCCGGAGAGCGTCAATCAATTCGATGAGAATGCGCGTCACCCTCGCGAGCACGCGCGATCCGCCCCGCTCGGCCCCTCGCCGAGGGACCTCCGGGCCTTCGGTCAGAGAAACCGCCCCTTGTGGAACAACAGCGGCGGCTCGTCCATGTCGGACGCCCCCAGGTCGTCCACCCGGCCCACCACGATGAGGTGGTCGCCGCCCGTGTGCACCGCGTGGATCGTGCAGTCGATCCAGGCGAGGGCGTCGGCGAGGCGTGGGGAGCCGGAGGCGGGGGACGCGTCGTAGACGACGCCGGCGAACTTGTCCCGGCCGCTGACGGCGAAGCCGCGGCACAGCTCGCCCTGGTGGGCGCCGAGGACGTTGACGCAGAAGACGCCCGCGCGGGCGATCCGCGGCCAGGTCGTCGACGTACGGCCGACCATGAAGGCGACGAGGGGCGGGTCGAGGGAGAGGGAGGAGAAGGACTGGCAGGCGAAACCGGCGGGCGGGGCCCCGCTGTCGGTGGCGGGTGCCGTCACCACGGTCACTCCGGTCGCGAAGTTCCCCAGCACCCGGCGGAACTCGGCCTGGTCGACCGGCGCCCGCTCGTCCTCGCCTACGCACCGCAACTCGGGCCGCGGCAACGCCTCCACGGGCTGCGCCCCGGCTGCCCTGAGGTAGCGGACGGCGGCTTCGGCCATTCCGGCTTGTCCCATCACGCCCTCCATTGAACCTGACAGGTCGTCAGATGAGAAGGCTAGCGGCCCCTGTACTCAGGGCTTCTGCGCTCCACGAAGCTTCCTACGCCCTCCCGCGCGTCCGCCGTCGTCATGTTGATCTCCTGCGCGGCGGCCTCCGCGGCGAACGCGCCGGCACGGTCGGTGTCGAGGGAGGCGTTGACGAGCTGCTTGGTGAGGGCGAGGGCCCGGGTGGGCCCGGCGGCCAGCCGCTCCGCCCAGGCGCGGGCGGTCTTGTCCAACTCGGCGTCCGGCACGACCCGGTTGACCAGACCGAGGCGTTCGGCGTCCGCCGCGGTGAGCGCGTCCCCGAAGAACATCAGCTCCTTCGCCCGCTGCGGCCCGATCAGCCGGGGGAGCAGGTACGCGCCACCCCCGTCCGGCACGAGTCCTCGCCGTACGAACACCTCGATGAACCGCGCCGACTCGGCCGCGACGACCAGGTCGCAGGCGAACGCCAGATGCGCGCCGAGCCCGGCCGCCGTGCCGTTCACGGCCGCGATCACCGGTTTCTCGCAGTCCAGTACGGCGGCGATCAGGCGCTGCGCGCCCAGGCGCAGCGTGCGCGCCACGTCACCCGCGACCCGCTCCCCGCCGGTGGCCGCCCCCCGCAGGTCGGCGCCCGCGCAGAAACCGCGGCCCGTGCCCGTGAGGACGACCGCGCGGACGTCCGGATCGGCCGAGGCCCGCCCCAACAGCTCGATGACCAGGTCCCGTTGGCCGGGGGTGAGGGCGTTGAGGGTCTCGGGCCGGTTGAGGGTGAGGTACGAGACCTGGCCGTCGGTCGCCTGCGTCACCTCCATCACCTCCGTCTCCTTCGTCACCGGCACACCACCAGCGCGTCCAGCGCCACCGCGCCCTGCCCGTGCGGCAGCACCATCAGCGGGTTGATGTCCAGCTCCGCGAGATCGTCGCCGAGTTCCAGCGCCATGCGCTGCACCCGCAGGACGACTTCGACGAGCGCGTCCAGATCCGCCGGCGGACGCCCCCGGACCCCGTCGAGGAGGGCCCGCCCGCGCAGTTCGGCGCACATGGCCCGCGCCTGCTCCTCCCCGAAGGGCGGCACGCGTACGGCGGTGTCGCGCAGCACCTCGACCAGCACCCCGCCGAGCCCGACCGTCACGGTCGGCCCGAACAGCTCGTCCCGGGTGACGCCGACGACCATCTCGACGCCCCGCTCGACCATCTGGCACACCAGGACGCCGTCCAGCGAGACGTCCTCGTAGCGCGCGATGTCGGTCAACTCCCGGTAGGCGTCCCGGACCTGGCTCGCCGAGGTCAGCCCGACCTTGACCAGGCCCAGCTCGGTCTTGTGGGCGATGCGCGCCCCGGACGCCTTCATCACCACCGGGTAGCCGACCAGGCCCGCCGCGCGCACGGCCGCCGCCGCGCTGGTCACCAGCTGCTCGCGCGGCACCCGGATGCCGTACGCCCGCAGCAGTTGCTTCGCCGCGTGCTCGCTCAGCTGCTGGCCCGGGCGCATCAGCGCCTGCGCCTTGCGGAACGACGGCGACGGGGTGCGGGGCGCCGAGTCGAACGGGGAGCGGTAGCCGGAGACGAAGCGATGGTGGTCGAGATAGGCGCGTACGGCGGTGATGCAGTTGGCGACGGTACGGAAGGTCGCGACCCGCGACGAACCGAGCAGCACTTCGCGGTACGCCGGCTCGGTGCCCACCGGCGAGCCCCACACCACGCACACCAGTTTGTCCGTGTGCTCGGCCGCGTCCACCAGATCCCGCACGAGCCGGTCGCTGAGCGGCGGGAAGGGCCCGGTGACCGGGCAGATCAGCACGCCCACCTCCGGGTCGTCGAGGATCGCGTCGATGATCTTCCGGCCGCGTTCGTCCCCGACCGGGTGGCCGCCGTTGTCCACCGGGTTGGCCACGCTCAGGTACTCGGGTATCCACTGGTGCAGCTCGGCCTGCTTGGCCCGCGACAGGGCCGGCAGGCGCAGCCCCGCCTCCGTGGCCAGGTCGGCGAAGTGCGCGCCCGTGCCGCCCGAGATCGAGTAGACGACGACCCCGTCCGCGCGCGGTGGCCGGGACCGCGCCAACAGGGCGGCGGTGTCCTGGAGTTCGTCCAGGCCGTCGACGCGGATCACGCCGTACTGGCGCATCGCCGCGTCCACCACCGTGTCGGCGCCGGTGAGTTTGCCGGTGTGGGAGGCGGCCGTACGGGCGCCGGTCTCGGTGCGGCCCACCTTGACCGCGACGACGGGCACCCCGCGCCGGGCGGCCCGGTCGGCGGCGAGCAGAAAGGAGCGGCCGTCCTTGAGCCCCTCGGCGTAACAGGCGATGGCGCCGACCTCGGGCCGCTCGGCGAAGTAGGAGACGAAGTCGGCGGTCTCCAGGTCGGCCTCGTTGCCCGTGGGCGCCCAGTGCGAGAGCCGGATGCCGAGCTCCTGGAGGGCGAAGACGGGGCGGCCCTGGTGGCCGGACTGCGTGATCAGGGCGATGGCGGGCCCGTCGAGGTCGTCCCGGAAGCGCTCGAAGGCGTTGAGGTTGGTGTTGGGGCCCAGCATCCGCATCCCCGACCTGCCCACGGCCGCCGCGAGCCGGGCCTGCTCGATCGCGCCCTCGGGGCCGGTCTCGGCGAACCCGGAGGCGAAGACGACCGCGAACCTCGCCTTGGCCTCGGCCAGTTCCTCGATCACCGGAAGCGGGTCAGCGACCAACAGCACGGCGAGGTCGACCGGCTCGGGCAGGGCGGCGACGGAGGGGGAGCAGGGGATGCCGAAGACGGTCGTACGGGTCGGATGCACCGGGTGCAGCCGGGCCCCGACCCGCTCCGACCAGGCGAGCAGCTGCCGGGTGACACCGGTGTTGGGCCGGCCCTCGGCGTCCGAGGCGCCGATCACGGCGACGGACTCGGGCCGGAAGAAGCGGTCCAGATCGGGGACGGCGGCGTACAACGGCCGTCCGCCGACGTCGAGATCGTCCACCTCGGCGGGCCGGCCGTGGACGGTGGGCCCGGGCTGCTCGCCACAGGCGATGACCCGGGCCCGGCGGGAGTCGGTGGTGAGGGTGCCGTGGGTTGATCCAAGCATCGGTCCGCCCGCTCCTGTGTGACAGCAAGTGTGTGACAGCAAGTAACTGACGCCCTGTCAGATTACAGAACTGACGGAGTGTCAGGAATGGGCGTGCACACAGAAAGAACCGACCCGGCTCAAGGCCCGTCGCTCCAGAGTCGCAGGACGCGCGGGGAAGGGGAGGCGGCTTTCTCGCCGAAATGCGGGCCGTCAGGAGGGGAGTCGGGAGATGCGCCGGCCGCCGTCCTTCGCGAGGGCCTTCGCGATCCGCACCGCGTCGATGGCCAGTTCACGCAACATGCCGCTGATGGGGTTGGTGAAGCCGGTGAAGTAGAGGCCGGGCGCGTGCTCCGGGGAGCGGGGACCGTGGACGACCGGCCTGCCGCGGGGGCCGAGCACGTCGAGGTGGCCGACGAGGTCCTCCAGGCAACGGCTGTAGCCGGTGGCGGCGATGACGGTGTCGGGTTCGATCCGGGAGCCGTCGGCGAGGACCACCTTGCCGTCCTCGAAGCTCTCGACGGCGGCGACGACCTCGACGACGCCCTTGCGGACGGCGTCGATGAGACCGACGTCCTGCACGGGGATGGACCCCTCGGTCACCCGGGAGTACAGACCGGTGTCGGGGCGGGGCAGGCCGTGCGCCGAGAGGTCCGGCACGCTGACCTTCGCCACCGGCCGGGCCAGCCGGTCGACCAGGGCCACCGGCAGGCGCCGTACCAGGACACCGGTGTACTGGGAGGCCCAGCCGGCCGTGGAGCGGCGCACGATGTGCGGGGCCGTGCGCACCGAGAGCCGGACCCGGGCGGCGCCGCCCTCCATCAGGTCCACGGCGATCTCGGCGCCGGTGTTGCCGACGCCGACGACGAGGACGTCCCGGCCCGCGTAGGGCTTCGCGTTGCGGTAGTCGCCGGCGTGCAGCAGTTCGCCGGTGTAGGTGGCGCGGCCGGGCCAGTCCGGGACGCGCGGGGTGTGGTTGTAGCCGGTGGCGACGACCACGGCGGCGCCGGTCAGTTCGCGGCCGCCGGTGGCGTGCAGCAGCCAGCCGGCGCCGTCGGCCGAGCGCTCGACGCGGGAGACCTCGACGCCGGTGACGATCTCCAGCTCGTGGAACTCGGCGTACTTCTCCAGATAGCGCACCACGTCGTCCCGGGAGACCCAGCGGCCGAACCGGCGGGGCATCGGCAGTCCGGGCAGGCCCGAGAGGCGGCGGGTGGTGTGCAGGTGCAGCCGGTCGTAGTGGCGCCGCCAGGACGCGCCGACCCGGTCGGACTTCTCCAGGACCACGGCACGGATGCCCTGGGCGCGCAGGGCGTACGCGGCGGCGAGTCCGCCGGGGCCGCCGCCGATGACGTAGACGGGGCGGTCTGCGGGGTGCGGCTGCGCGGGGTGCGCGGACGCGGGAGAGGACGCTGTGGAGTCGGCCATGTGCGCGAGCGTAACCAGGCACCGGATTGATGGGTCTCGGTCAAGACCGGAATTGGTTGCGGATCGATCACGGCTGTAGGAGATGTGGGTGGGGCCTGTGACGTAGGTCTCCTGCGTGTGGCGGTGGAGTGCCCTGGGCTACTTCTTGTGTCCCGTCACCTCGGCGATCCAGGTGATGAAGTCGCCCGGGTCGGTGTTCGCGCCGTGGCCCTGGTCCCAGTAGTAGAGGTGGTTGACGTCGTCGCCCAGGCCGCTCGCGGCGGCGGCCAGGTTCGCGGCGATCGTCAGCGAGGTGTCGGAGTCCTTCGTGCCCAGGCGTATCCACCAGTGCTTCGAGCGCCTCCCGTTGGCCTTCTCCACCAGGTGGTACATCGGGTTCATGAGGTTCAGCTTCTCGGGGATGTCGCTCGCGATCCGCTTCGTGGCCAGACCCGTGGTGTCGTTCCTGGCGCCGTACGCCGTGAAGTGCCGTGCCTCGGTGGTGCCGGCGCCGAACTCGTTGTTCTCGCCCGAGGACAGGTCCCAGGCGTCGAAGGAGGGCGCGTCCTTCTTGCGGGCGCCGACGTGGGTGAGGAAGTCGGCCCAGGTGAAGGTGGCCCTGGTGCCGTCCCAGTCGATGAAGGTGTTGGCGGCCAGGTAGGTCGCGCGGGCGGAGTCCGACAGGCCTTTGAGGTAGGCGGTAGCCGACGGCTCCAGGTACTGCTCGACCAGGTAGTCGTCGTAGTTGCGCGCGGTGAGCGTCCCGAAGCCGGAGCCCTTCAGGCCGCGCAGCCTCAGCTTGGCCTGGTACTCGGCGAACTGGGACCGCAGTTCCTTGGAGACCGTCTGGTCGACCTGCTCGCCGGTGCTGAGCGTGTTGGTGCCCCAGCACCACTCGTAGGCCCCGTCGGCGTGCTCCAGGTCGATGATCGGGCACCAGGCGCCGGTGGCGAAGATCGCGTCGGAGGCGTCGGCCGCGCCGATCTCCTTGAGGTACCGGTCGTAGAGCGGGCTGTCGCCGGAGGCGCCGAGCAACGAGGACAGGGCGCCGCCCGCGCTCGTGCCCGCGGAGACGATCCGCTCGACGTCACCGGGGATGCGGCCCCTGTTGGAGCGGATGTAGCGGACGGCCGCCTTGAGGTCGACGATCGCGGCCGGGGCGGTGCCGTAGTACTCGCCGGAGGAGTCCTTGAGGGTACGGCCGCGCGCACCGGGCTCGACGACGACGTAGCCGGCGGCCAGGGCCAGGAGCTGGTTGGCGTTCATGGCGCCGCCGTCGGCGTTGGTGTTGCCGTTGGCGCCGGGGGCCGGGGCGCCGGCCGACGGGGAGGCGGAGGCGCTCGCGGAGGGCGCCCCGCCACCTGCTCCGCCGCCCATGCCCGCGCCCCCGATCCCGGTCGCGTCCGCCACGGAGGACGGCATGTATCCGCCGACGGAGTTCGCGAGGAGGATGGGGGCGTCCGACGCGTCGACCGCCTTGCCGTCGATCGTGACGGGCACGCTGACGTTCAGGGACTGGTAGGCCTCGTCCACCGGCTTCGCGACGTAGGTGATCGCCTTCCAGAAGTGGTACGTCACGCTGTGGTCGTTGCCGGCCGTGTCGGTGACGGTGGTGGACAGCTCGGTGTAGCCGTCCGGGTCGAAGACGAGGGCGCCGTTCGCGCCGTTCGAGGTGCCGCCGGCCGAGGCGTTCGCGTTCAGGGCGATGCCACCGACCGCCGCGACGCCCGCCGTCGCGCCGATCCCCATGACGACGCTCCTGCGCTTGACTGCCCTGTGCTTCACGTTCGACTCCTTCGGGTTCGCTGCTTGCGTCTGTGAAGGTAGTAGCGGTGTGGACGAAATTGCCAACAATTCCGGGGTGTTCATGGGAGACCCACAGCTTCATGCCGGACCCACAGGTTTCACTCGTCCCGTCTCGCGTGGGCTTCCCGGCACCCGTCATCTGACGTACCGTCAGATTCATGGACTCGATCTGGCTCACGGGTGCGCAGTGGCTGGCCGTGCTGCGGATAGGGCTCGGGGTGTGGTGGCTGGAGAGCTGGCGGCACAAGGACAAGAGCACGTGGTTCGAGGGCGGCGGGATCACCTGGGCCGCGGGCATCGCCGCCAAGCACCGGTGGACCGCGGTGCGCAGCGGCTTCGACGTCGTCGTCGCTCCGCGCCCGAGGACCATGGCGTACGTCGTCGCCTACGCCGAGCTCGCCCTGGGGCTCGGGCTGATCCTCGGCTTCCTGACGCCCCTCGCGCTGGTCGGCGGACTGCTGCTGAACGTCCTCTACTTCACCCTCATGATCCATGACTGGGCCGAGCAGGGGCAGAACTCGATGATGGCGCTGATCTCCCTGGTGGCGCTGTTCGGGATGTCCTGGCAGAGCTGGTCGCTCGACAGCGCGCTGGGGTTGTTCCAGTGACCGCGCCCTCCGCCGGGCCCTCCGCCGCGTCCCCCGGTGGGAGCGGGGTGCGCTACGACGTCCCCGAGGCCGACGCCTTCACCCGGACCTACTGGGACGCGTCCGCGCGGGGGATGCTGCTGCTCCGGCGCTGCGGGGCGTGCGGGCGGGTCCACCACTACCCGCGCGAGTTCTGCCCGCACTGCTGGAGCGAGGAGGTCGCCTGGGAGCCGGCGAGCGGCCGGGCCACGCTCTACACCTGGTCCGTCGTCCACCGCAACGACCTGCCCCCCTTCGGCGACCGCACTCCGTACGTCGCCGCCGTCGTCGACCTCGCCGAGGGGCCGCGGATGATGACGGAGGTCGTGGAGTGCGCGCACGACGCCCTGCGGGCCGGGATGGCGCTGGAGGTCGCCTTCCGCGAGGGGGTCCCGGTGTTCCGGCCGGCGCGGTGAGGGGCGGCCGGGTATTCCGGAGGAAACGGCGCCGGGGACCGGCTTCAATGGCCCGATGGCCCACATCGACGACCAGCACAGGACAGGTCCCTCGTTCCCCCCGTCCCCGTCCCCCCGCTTCCCCTTCCCCGAGCTGCACGGTCACGGACTGCGGCTGCGCGCCTGGGACGCGGAGTCGGACGTCGATGTCGAGAGCTGGCTGCGAGGGTGCACGGACCCGGAGTTCCGGCGCTGGAACACACCGCTGATACCGGTCACCGACGCCGACAGCGCCCGTGCCTCCCTGCTCTCCAAGGCCGCACAGGCGGAGGACGGGAGCATGGCGACGTACTGCGTGACGGACGCCGGGACGGGCGTGCCGCTGGGCCAGATCGGCGTCAACGCCATCCATGAGGTCCTGGGCAGAGCCCGCATCGGCTACTGGGTCCTGCCCGAGGCCCGCGGGCAGGGCGTCGCCACCCGCGCCCTCGCGCTCGTCACCCACTGGGGCCACACCGACCTCGGCCTGCACCGCCTGGAACTCGACCACGCCGTCGGCCACGACGCCTCGTGCCGCGTCGCCGAGCGGTGCGGATACCGCTACGAGGGCACCCTGCGCGGCTCGATGTTCGAGGCGGGCCGCCAGGACGCGTTCCGCGACGCCCATGTGCACGGCCGGCTGGCGACGGATCCGCTGCCGAGCCCGTGAAACGGGCTGTACCAGCGCATCGGCTACCGCCCGGTCGCGGACTTCGCGGTGTACGCCTTCCAGGACACGCAGCCCCCGAGATCCACAGGGCCCGCATGACCCGCATGACCCGCATGACCCTCAGGGCCAGAGCAGTTCCTGAACCCACCCCTGGTCCGTACGGCGGTGGACGAGCCGCACATGCCGTCGCCGCTCGTCCCCCTGGAAGAACTCCACCTCGTCGGGCCGCAGCCGGTAGAGCGTCCAGGTGGGGACGGGGGCGGCGGGCTCGCGCCGGGCCCGCTCCCAGGCGGCCTGGGACACCTCGGCCAACTCCTCCAGCGAGCCCAGGACCCGGCTCTGCCGACCGGTGAGGGCGGCGGCCAGCGCGCCGGTGGAGCGGGCGTGCAGGTCGGCCTGCCCCTCCTCGGAGGGCGCGGCGGTGACCGGCCCCCGCACCCGCACCTGCCGCCCCAGCGCAGGCCAGTAGAAACCCAGGGCGGCGTACGGGCGCGCGGCCAGCTGCCCTCCCTTACGGCTGTCCGCGTGCGTGGCGAAGGACCAGCCGTCGGTGTCGGCGCCGTGCAGCATCACGGTCCGTACGTCCGGCCGGCCCTCGGCGTCCGCCGTGGCGAGGGACATGGTGTGCGGCTCGGTCTGCCCGGCCGCCACCGCCTCCGCGAACCAGGAGGTGAACAGGTCCAGCGGGGTCGCGGGCGCGGTGGCCGGGTCGAAGGCCGGAAGCGCGGTGACCTCCGGGTCCCACACCCGCAGCGACCTCAGCAGCTCATGAAGATCGGTTCCCATCCCCTGATTGTCACGCCTGCATGCCTCCAGGCATGGACGCCCGCACGGTTCACAGCGAACCGATCTCGGACGACACCCACCGCTCGGGCCGCATCCGGATGATCACCTGTTCGCCGTGGCTCTTCAGGGCGTACTCCACATAGCCGTCCACCTTCTCGGCCGGGAGGTAGCGGGCGGAGATCTCCCGCAGTTCCTCCTCGGTGAAGGGCTTGGTGTCGACGACGGGCCCCTCCACCGACACGTACCGGAGCGTGGGCTCGACTCGGTCGACCATCAGGGCGAAACGCCCCGACGCGCGGATCAGTTGATGCTTGCGGGAATCGAGCCCGGTCAGGATCCAGATGTCGCCGCCGGGCTCGTACTGGTACCAGATCGGCAGGGTGAGCGGCGCCCGCCCCTCTCCCGCGTCCACCGCCAACGCGGCCACATGCGGCTCGGCAAGGAACTGTTCACGCTCTTCGCGGGTCAGGGCAGCCATGCTTTCCTCCAGCGGTTCGGGCGTCGTCGTCCTGTCACGCCTCAACGACCGTCGGGGTGGGCCCTGTTCCCGCTCACGCGGCGAAGCATCCCTACGCTCGTGTCCGCCCCAGCACCACCGTCCCCGACGAGCAGAACCAGCCGCCCGTCCCCGAGGCCACCGCCAGTTCCGGCAGGCCGCCACCGCCCCGGCGCCGCACCTGCCGCGCCCCCGCCTCGCCCCGCAGCTGCCGTACGGCCTCCACCAGCAGGAACAGGCCCCGCATTCCGGGGTGTTGGGCCGACAGCCCGCCCCCGTCCGTGTTGACCGGCAGTTCTCCGCCCTCGACCAGGAGCCGGCCCTTCTCCACGAAGGCCCCGCCCTCGCCCTTCCCGCAGAAGCCGAGGTCCTCCAGGGTCACCAGGGTCATGTAGGTGAAGGCGTCGTAGATCTCGGCGAGGTCGATGTCGTCGGGGCGCACGCCGGCCCGCTGGAAGGCGAGGCGGCCGCTGATGGCCGCCGGGGAGACGGTGAAGTCGGGCCACTCGGACATCGAGGCGTGGGAGACGTGCTCGCCGGTGCCGAGGATCCACACGGGGGAGGTGCGGCAGTCCTGGACGTACTCCTCGGCGGCCAGCAGGACCGCCGCCCCGCCGTCGGAGCGGATGCAGCAGTGCAGCCTGGTGAAGGGGTCCGCGATCATCGGTCCCCCCATCACGTCCTCGACGGTGATCGGGTCGCGGAACATCGCCTCCGGGTTCAGCGCCGCGTTGGCCCGTGCCTGGACCGCCACCGACGCCAACTGCTCGATCGTCGTGCCGTGTTCGAGCTGGTGGCGGCGGGCGGCCATGGCGTACTTGGCGATGAGGGTGTGGCCGTAGGGGACCTCGAACTGGAGCGGCCCCCGGGTGCCGAAGGAGAGGGTGCCGGTGCGGCGGCCGGCCTTGATGTCGGCGCGGGCCGTCGAGCCGTAGACCAGCAGGACCGCGTTCGCGTGCCCGGCGGCTATCGCGTCCGCCGCGTGCGCGGCCATGACCTCCCAGGTGGCGCCGCCGACGGAGGTGGAGTCGACCCAGGTGGGGCGCAGGCCCAGGTACTCGGCGACCTCGACGGGGGCGAGGGTGCCGAGTCCGGCCGAGGCGAGGCCGTCCACCAGCGAGCGGTCCAGGCCCGCGTCCGCCAGGGCCCGGCGGGCCGCCTGGGCGTGCAGGGCGTACGGGGTCGCGTCCTCGACCCGGCCGCAGTCGGAGAGGGCCACCCCGACCACGGCGACGTTCCGGTTCCCGGGAGTCATGGGCGGCCTCCAGCCTCTGGGTATCTCGTCCGGCCTCTGTGCATCTCGTTGCGGCGCTCCTAATATGACGGACCGTCAGATACGGAGGGAAGAGCCATGGACGCCAGCTTCACTCCCGAGCAGGACGGGATCCGCCGTACCCTCCGCGAGCTGCTCCGCAGCCGCCTGGGCCCGCACGAGCTGCGGGCCGCCGTCGACACCCCGGCCGGGCACGACCCCGCGCTGTGGACCGCCCTCGCCGAACAGCTCGGTCTGCCCGGCCTCGCCCTCCCCGACCGGTACGGCGGTGTCGGCGGCACGGTGACCGACCTCGCCCTCGCCTGCGAGGAGACGGGCCGCTTCCTCGCCCCCTCGCCCCTGCTCGCCACCGCCGTCCTGGTCGCGCCCCTCGTCCTCGCCCTCGGCACGGACGCCCAGCGCGCGGACCTGCTGCCCCGCCTCGCCTCCGGCACCCTCACCGCGACCCTCGCCGTCCCCGGCACCCACCTGGCCACGGCCCTCGCGCTCACGGGCGAGAACGGCGGGGGCGGCGGGAACCGCGAGAACGGCGGGAACCGCGAGGGGCGCGGCGAGAGCGGTGGAGGCGACTGGGCGGGAGGCGACTGGGCGGGCGGCGGTCGGGCCGGCGGAGTGCAGGCCACGCGGGCCGGCGACGGCTGGTGGCTGTACGGGCAGGCCGACCAGGTGCTCGACGGGCACAGCGCCGGGCTCCTCCTGGTCGCCGCGCACACCGGCGGCTTCGCCCGCTCCCGCACTCTCCTCTTCCTCGTGCCCGGCGACGCGCCCGGCCTCGTCCGGGTACGACAGACCGCCCTCGACCAGACCCGGCCGCAGGCACGCGTCCAACTGCGGCACGTGGACGCCGAGTTGCTGGGGGACGAGACCACCGGTGTCCTTCCCGCCCTCGCAGCCGCCGGGGACACCGCCGCCGCCGTCCTGGCCTGCGAGGCCGTCGGGGCCGCCGACCAGGCGCTGACGCGGACCGTGGAGTACGTGGGGCAGCGCGAGCAGTTCGGGCGGGCGATCGGGTCCTTCCAGGCGGTCAAGCACCGGCTGGCCGACGTGTACGTCCAGCTCCAGGCGGCCCGCTCGGCGGCGTACTACGCGGCCTGGGCCACCGCCCAGGGGGAGCGGGTCGGCGGCCTCGCCCTCGCCCAGGCCCTGGAGGCCCTGCGCACCGCCGCCGCCGAGGGCATCCAGCTGCACGGTGGCATCGGCTTCACCTGGGAACACGAGGCCCATCTGTACTTCAAGCGCGCCTCGGGCGACGAGCTGCTGTGCGGCCCGGTGCACCGGCTGCGGGCGCACGCCGCCGACACGGCACGGCTCTTCCGGGGCCAGGAGGTGACGGTTTGACGTCCTCCCCTCC
Source organism: Streptomyces lincolnensis (assembly GCF_021173675.1). Taxonomy (GTDB): domain Bacteria; phylum Actinomycetota; class Actinomycetes; order Streptomycetales; family Streptomycetaceae; genus Streptomyces; species Streptomyces lincolnensis_B. The sequence continues at coordinate 241,146 of NZ_JAIHON010000008.1, forward strand.
CTGTAGGGGAGGGGATTCCTGGCTCAGGCTGCCTCCGGGAGCAGCGCTCCCGGGGGTCTTGCGCCCTCGACGCCAGCCGGGTTGAGACCAGCCCGGAGGAGCATCACGCGGGCGGAGTTCTTGTTCCTGGGGGACTCGGCTCCGCATGCGGTGCATGCGTAGGTTCGTTCGGAAAGGGGCAGTGCGTGCTTGGTTCTCGCTCCGCACGACGCGCAGTCCATGGTGGTGTAGGCAGGGTGCACGAGGCGGATGTCGCGTCCGTGCTTGCGGCCCATCTCGATCAGGGCCGTCTTGGTCGCGCCGATCGCCGCGTCGGCGGCTTTGCGGGCCATGGTGGACTTGGCGAGGAACTTCGGGCGGAAGTCCTCGACGGCGATGGCGTCGTGGTCGGTCACGACGCGCTTGGCCCACTTGCGGGCGGTGTCCTGCCGCTGCCGGGCGATCTTCGCGTAGACCTTGGCGCGGGATTTCTTGGCCTCGCGGTGGCCCTTCGAGGAGGCCTGTCCCTTCTTGGGTCTGCGGCGGGCGACCATCCGGTCGTACCGCGACAGCTTGGCCTGGGCCTTGCGTCCGTGCTGCGGGTGGGGCAGGTCGTGGGCGTCGGACGTGGTGGTCGCGGTTTCCTTGACGCCCCAGTCCACGCCGAGGACGGCGCCGGTGGCCGGGAGTGGCTGGACCTGCGCCGGGACGACGAACGAGGCGTACCAGTGGCCGATCGCATCGCGGTACACGCGTACCGACGAGGGCGCGGCCGGGAGGTCGCGGGACCACACGACGATCAGGGCGATGCCGCCCGCGAGGTGGAGGCGGCCGTCTTTCAGGCGGAAGCCGCGGGTGGTGTAGTTCAGCGTGGGCAGCGCCTCGCGCTTCTTCTTGTGCCGGGGCATCCCGGCGCGCTGCCGCATGGGCAGGCGCTCCTTGATGTCCTTCAGCGCCTTGGCGCGGGACTTCGCGAAGTCCCGGATGATCTGCTGCTGCGGCACCGAGGCGCCCTCGCGCAGCCACGCGTTCGCGCTACGGGCCCAGGTCGGCATCCTGTCCAGGCCCGCCGGGCCGCACACCAGCTTCTCCGCGTCCTCGGCAAGGGCCCGGTTGGCGGTGTGGGTCTGCTTCGACTTGGCGACGCATTCGTTCCAGATCCACCGGCAGCGGTCCCACTCGGCGAGCAGAGCCGTGCGGGCGGTCGACGACGCGCGGAGCCGGTAGGTGTACCGGGCGTGGCCCGCATCCCCCGAAGTCTTGCTTGGTGTCGCCATGGTGTCACCGTACCACTGTCGAGCCACTCGAAGCCCACTAGTGTGGAGTCATGGATGAAGAGAAGCGCATCACCCTCCGCCTGCCCGCCGACCTCCACGAATGGCTGGCCGGACAGGCCAGGTCCGCCCGCAGGTCCCTCAACTCCGAGATCGTCTACCGCCTGGAGGCCGAGCGAGCCGCCATGCCAGACACCGAATCGCCCTGACGGCGATTCGGCTCTCCCTGCCCTGCCCCGCAGGAGTGCAATTCCTCCCCGGACTGAAGGTCGGGGCATCCTCGGAGGCCTCCGGTGAACGGGATGCGGATCGTGCAGAAGATCTCCTCGCTGCGCGGCTTCGCCAAGGTCGCCCCGTACGTCTTCCCCGTGCTCGACAAGGCCGTCCACCGCCTCACCCGCGGTCGGCTGCTGGTCAGCGCCCAGGTGCTGCCGGGCCTGCTGCTGACCTCGACCGGCGCGCGGACCGGGCAGCGCCGGCGCACACCGCTGGCCTGCATGCCCGAGCGGGGCGGCGAGAGCTGGATCCTGATCGGCTCCAACTTCGGGCGGCCCGGCCATCCCGCCTGGACCGCCAACCTCCGCGCCCATCCCGACGCCGAGGTCAGCTGGAAGGGGCGGGACATCCCCGTCACGGCCCGGCTGCTGGAGGGGGAGGAGCGGGCGGCCGCGTGGAAGCAGGTGCTGGCCTTCTGGCCGCCGTACGCCACGTACCAGCGCCGGGTGGAGCGGGAGATACGGCTCTTTCGCATCGTACGACGCTGAAGGCCGCGGCCGGTCATGACGGCTACAGCGTCGCCAGCCGCTGTACCAGCAGGAACGCCCCGATCCCCAGCATCGCCGCCCCCGAGGTCCGGGTCACCGCCCGGGCCGCGGCCGGGCGGGCGCCGAGGAGGGCACGGGCGGTGACGCCGACGGTCAGGTAGACGGCGGCGCAGCAGGCCATGTGGAGGAGGCCGAGGGCGGCGGTCTGCGCGGCCACGGGCGGGTGCCCGCTCCCGGTCACCAGGAACTGGGGGAGGACCGACAGGTACAGCAGCAGTCCCTTGGGGTTGAGCCCGCTGATCGTGGCGCCGCGCAGGAAGACCCGGGCGCGGGATTCGGCCAGGTCCTCCCCGGCCGCCCCCGGGGTGCCGGGCCGGCGCAGCACGCTCCAGCCCAGCCACACCAGATACGCCGCCCCGGCCGCCGTCAGCGCGGTCAGCAGACCCGGCGAGCGCGCCACGAGGACCGCCAGCCCCGCCACGGCCAGCGCCGTGTGGAGCGCGTACCCGGCGACCAGGCCCGTCACCGCCCACGCCACCGACCGGCCGCGCAGCCCCGCCGAGATCGCGTACGCCCAGTCGGCGCCCGGTACGCACACCAGTAGCAGGTCGACGGCGAGGAAGGAGAGGAGCGTCGCGGAATCCATGGGGGCGAGATTAGGTGGGATCGGTCCGAATGTGTTGTCGAAGTTTGCCCATGATCCGCGAAAGTGAGGGAGAATTTCCCTCATGGATGACATGGACCGGAAGATTCTTGCCGAGCTTCAGCAGGACGGGCGGCTGACCGTGACCGAGCTGGCCGCCCGGGTGCGTCTGAGCGTCTCGCCGTGCCATCGGCGGCTGCGCGAGCTGGAGCGGTCGGGGGCCATCAGCGGCTACCGGGCGGTGGTGGACCGCACGGCCGTGGGGCTGGGCTTCGAGGCGCTGGTCTTCGTCTCGATGCGGCAGGAGGACCGGGACACCGTCGCCGGGTTCGAGCGGGCGGTCGGCGAGATCGCGGAAGTGGTGGATGCGCAGCGGCTGTTCGGGGAGCCGGACTACCTGCTGCGGATCGTCGCCGCCGACTTGGCCGCCTACCAGCGGCTGTACGACGAGCGGCTGGCGACGCTGCCGGGGGTGCAGCGGCTGAACTCGACGCTGGTGATGAAGCACGTCGTCAAGGACCGCCCGCTGCCCGCGTAGCGGGACCGCGCCACGCGCCCGTACAGCGCGACAGGCGGCAGTCCACCGGTGTGGACTGCCGCCTGCGTGACAGGACTTGGGCCGGAAAAAGATCCGTGGATATCTCTGGTCTCGGTCTCTACTTCGTCGGCTTCTTCCCCGTCACACCGAGGTGGACCAACAGCGCGAGGTTCGGCTTGAGTTCAGCCTGCTTCACGCCCCACGTCTGGAAACCCTTCTGATGGGAGGCCACGGCCGCGAGCATCGCGACGATCGAGCCCGCGACCGCCGCGGGGTTGACGTCCTTGTCGACCTTGCCCTTGGACTGAAGCTCGGTGACCGCGTCCGCGAGGGAGTTGTTGACCGAGTTCAGGATCTTCATACGGAGTTTGTAGAACCGCTTGTCCCCCTCGGCGGCCCCGAGGTCGACGACCCTGAGGATCGCGTCGTTGCGGCGCCAGAAGTCCAGGAAGCCGTCCACGAGTTCCTGCGCGGTCTGCCATCCGGCCTTGCCGACCCATGACCGGCCGGCCAGCAGCTCGGTCAACTGGCCGCCCTCGGTGGCCATTTGTTCGGCGATCTCCAGGACGGCGCCTTCGACGTCCGGGAAGTACTGGTAGAAGGTCGCGGGCGAAGTGCCCGCCTTCCGGGCGACATCGATGACCTTGACGTCCCGATAGGGGGAGGAGCTGAGCATCTCGCTGAGGCAGTCGAGCAGCTTCTGCCGGGTCGCCTGCCCACGCCGACCGGCCACGCGGCCGTCGACGGTACGCACTTGTCCTGTCATGCCGTCAGCTTACCGAGGGGTGATCGGAGCGCGATTCGGCCGACTGCAAATGGGGTGCACGGGCCCTTTGGGGCAGGTGCGCTGGTCTGCGCGTCGCGTGAGAGACCGTTACGTTGGCGACATGGCCGAAAACAGGGCATCGCGGTACGGAGAGGGCGTCTTCGGGGAGGGCGTCTTCGGGGAGGGCGTCCCCTGCTGGGTGGACGCGCAGCTTCCCGACATCGAGGCGGGCAAGCGGTTCTACGGTGAGCTCTTCGGGTGGACCTTCACCGACCCGCCGACGGCGTACGGCGGCTCCGTATGGGCGCATCAGGAGGGCAGGCCGGTCGCCGCGCTGGCCCGCAAGGCGGACGGCCGGCTGCCCAGTGTCTGGACGGTGTACTTCGCCACCCCGGACATCGAGGGCCTGGCCGACCGGGTCTGGGCGGCCGGCGGGCAGGTCGTCACCGCCCCCATGCCGGTCGGCGAGCTCGGCACCGCCGCCCTGGTCACCGACCCCGACGGCGCCGTCTTCGGCCTCTGGGAGGCGGGCACCCACGCCGGTTTCGGCGTACGGCACGAGCCGGGCACCTTCGCCTGGGCCGAGCTGTACGCCCGGGACACCGAGAGCGCCAACACCTTCTACGGCGGGCTCTTCCACGACGCCCTCTTCGGACCCGACGCCCACCCCGACTTCGGCCGCGCCCCGGTCTCCGACGTCTTCCCGCCGGAGATGCCGCCGCACTTCCTGGTCCACTTCCGGGTGGCGGACTGCGCGGAGGTCCTCGGCGCGGTGAACCGGCTCGGCGGACGCGTCCAGGCGCCACCCTTTGAGACGTCGTACGGCAGGGTGGCCGTCGTCACCGACAATCAGGGGGCGTCGTTCGCGGTGCTGGAGCGGCGGTAGTGGCGCCGAATCGGCGTTCAGTCCTGATTTGATGTGAGACACCCCATTCGTCACCGGGTTCGCAACCAGCGCCCCGGCCAGGAAGAATCGGGGTGCGTGCCGCCAGGGCGGTGCGGTGGTGAGACGCTGCACGCGGTCGTGTACATACGTGGGTGTGAGGCGGCGCGTACGGGGAGGTGGCAGGCAGTGGTGGATCAGCTGACACAGCACGATCCGCGGCGGATCGGACCGTTCGAGGTGCTGGGACGGCTGGGTGCCGGTGGCATGGGGCTGGTCTATCTCGCGCGCTCGGCGTCCGGCCGTCGGGTGGCGATCAAGACCGTCCGTACGGAACTCGCCGAGGACCAGCTCTTCCGGGTCCGCTTCACCCGTGAGGTGGAGGCCGCCCGGGCGGTCTCCGGCTTCTACACGGCGGCCGTGGTCGACGCCGATCCCCGCGCCGCCGTGCCGTGGCTGGCCACCGCGTACGTCCCGGCCCCCTCGCTCGAAGAGATAGTGAACGAGTGCGGGCCGCTCCCGGCCCAGGCGGTGCGCTGGCTGGCGGCCGGCGTGGCGGAGGCCCTCCAGTCCATCCACGGCGCCGGTCTCGTCCACCGCGACCTCAAGCCGTCCAACGTCCTGGTGGTCGAGGACGGCCCGCGGGTGATCGACTTCGGTATCGCCTCCGGCGTATCGAACACACGTCTGACCATGACGAACGTCGCCGTCGGCACCCCCGCCTACATGTCCCCCGAGCAGGCGAAGGACTCCCGCAGCGTCACCGGCGCGAGCGACGTGTTCTCGCTCGGCTCCATGCTGGTCTTCGCCGCCACCGGCCACCCGCCCTTCCACGGCGCCAACCCGGTCGAGACGGTCTTCATGCTGCTGCGCGAGGGCCCCGACCTCGAAGGACTCCCGGACGAGCTGCGTCCGCTGATCGAGTCCCTCATGCAGATGGAGGCCACCGGCCGCCCCAACCCGGCCGACCTCCAGGCCCAGCTGGCCCCCCACCTCTACGGCTCCGGCTCCGACGACAGCGGTACGGCGTCCGCGTGGCTGCCCGAGCGGGCGGTGAGCCTGATCGAGTCGCGGCGCGGCGGCCGGCCCGCGAAACCGGTGCAGAGCGGCGGCCGCAGCGCCGGTGGCCGGGTCGCTCCCGTGCCGCCCCCGCCGTCCCACGACCCCGTCGTCCCGGGCCCGGCGCCGTCCGCCGTGGCGCCCGTGCCCGCCGGCGGCCCCGACACCGGCCCGGTGCGCCTGGCGGGCGCCCAGGTGCCCATCGGACCCGGTCCGCGCGTCGCCGACGCCCGCGCCGCCGCCGTGAAGGCGCCCCCGCCGGAGGCCGGCCTGGTCGCCTCCTGGTCCAAGCCCCGCCCCGGCGTCAACGGCACCGACCCCGCCGTGGGCCCCGCCGTACCCGCGGCCCCCGCGCTGCCGCCGGAGACGGCGAGCGGCTGGCGGCCCTGGCGCTTCCGCATGTCGAACGACGTCTGGGGCACCCCCTCGGTCGCCGACGACCTGGTCTACGTCACCTCCTTCGAGGTGCACGCCCTGGACGTGGCCACCGGCCGCCGCCGCTTCAAGACACGGGACGTGGCCTGGTCGATGGCGGTCGCGGACGGCCGGATCCACGCCTCCGACGGACCCACCCTCTTCGCCCTGGAGGCCCGGGAGGGCGCCGACCTGTGGCGGCTGAACACCGACGCCTGGGTGTACTCCCTGAAGGCCGACCGGGGGACCGTGATCACCGGCACCCGCGGCGGCGGCGTACAGGGCTGGGAGGCGTCCAACGGACAGAAGCTGTGGGAGATCGCCGGCTGCCAGACCGACTTCGAGTCCCCCGAGGCGGGCCCGACCCTGCACGCGGGCACGGTCTACGCCTGGCAGGACGCCCGGCTGCGCGCCCTGGACGCCCGCACCGGCGAGGAGCGCTGGTCGTACCCGATCGGCGACGCGGCCTCCTGCGGCGGCGTACCGGTCCGGGTGGCCCCCGCGCAGGACGGCTATGTGTACGTCTCCGCCGGCACCCGGGTCCTCGCCCTGGACGTGGCGACCGGCCGGGTCCGCTGGCACTTCGAGGCCCCGGCGGTCTTCCTGTGCCCGCCGACCTTCGTACCGGGCCCGGCCGTCACCGGCGGCGGCATCTACCTCGCCGACTACCTGGGCACGGTCTACGCCCTCGACGCCACCGACGGCCGCGACCGCTGGCGTATCGCCACCGAGGCGCGTTCCTCGGTCGACCCGGTCCTGGTGGCCGCGGGCCACGTCCACGTCGGCAGCGGCAAGGGCCTCTACACGCTCGACGCCGTCACCGGCACTCCCAAGTGGCGCTTCCAGGCCGGCGGGGACATCGTGGGCGCCCCCGCCGTCGCGGAGGGCCGGATCCACTTCGGCTCCACCGACCACCTGCTGTACACCCTCAAGGCCGACGACGGCCGCCTGCGCTGGAAGCTGGCCACCGGCGGCGAGATCACCGGCTCCCCGGTCGTCAGGGACGGGGTCGTGTACGCGTGCAGCAAGGACCGCTGCGTGTACGCCCTGGACGCGGAGAAGGGAACCGGAACGGCCCGTACCGCGTGAGGCGGGCGCCGCGGGCGTCGCTACAGTGATCACATGCGGACACGGGGGCGTGCACGGCGTGCACTCAGGCTGACGGCGGTCGTCGCGATGATGGGGCTGGCGCTGACCGGCTTCTCGACGGGCCGCGGCCACGGCCACAAGAGCGGGAGCGGCGGCGACGGCGGCGGGGGCGGATGCAGCAGCTCCAGCCAGAACCACAACGGTTCCTCGTCGTACAACGGCTCGTACAACGGCTCGAACTCCAGCAGCACCTCTGGCGGTACCGGCACCGGCAGCAGCAGGGCGCTGAGGGACGGGACGGCCCGGCTGGTCAGCTGCGCGACCGAGACGCGTCCCTACGCGACGGTCGAGATCACGAACCCGAACAACCGGGCGGCCGAGTTCCAGGCCGCGGTCACCTTCTACGACGACAAGGGCGGCATGCTCTTCTACGGCAGCTCCGTCACCGTCCGCGTCCCCGCCGACGGCACCGCGAAGACCCGGGTGGAGCTCGGCAAGCAGCTCGTGACGTCGGTCGCCCGCTGCGAGGCCGACCCGGAGGCCGACCTCATGAGCTGAGCGCTCGTGCGCCGGCGGTCAGCCGCGCAGCCCGGTCAGGAACTCCACCAGCGCCGCGTTCACCTCGGCCGGCCTCTCCTGCTGGGTCCAGTGGCCGCAGCCCGGCAGGACGATCGGGTCGCGGACCAGGTTGGGCATCGAGCGGGGGAGCGCGGCGATGAGTTCGGGCGTGCCCGGGAAGGCCGGGACCAGGTCGCGGTCGCCGTACATGTAGAGGGCGGGCGGGCTGACGACGGCGCCGTGCCAGGGGGCGGTGAGCTCCCAGTTGCGGTCGAGGTTGCGGTACCAGTTGAGGGCGCCGGTGAAGCCCCGGGCGAAGCTGTCGGTGAGCTCGTCGAGGTCCTGCTCGGTGAGCCAGTCGGGCAGCGTCTCGGGGTCCGGGCTGTCCGCGAGCCAGCCGCGCTCCAGGTCGGCGACGAGGGCCTGCTCGTAGCGGCCGGCCGTGGGGGAGTCGCCCGAGGCGCCGTAGAGGAGCTTGCGCAGCGTGGTGCGGGTGTCCTTGCCGAACTCGGCGTCGGCCGCGCCCGGCAGGTTGAAGTAGTTCCAGTAAAAGTGCCCGTCGAACCGCTCCCGCATGGCCTGGAGCGGCGGCCGCTCCCCGCGGAACGGCGGCGGCACGCTCAGCCCCGCCACCCCGCGCACCACGTCGGGCCGCAGCAGCGCGGTGTGCCAGGCCACCGGGGCGCCCCAGTCGTGCCCGACGACGAACGCCCGCTCCTCGCCGAGCGCGTGGATCAGGCCGATCACGTCACCGACCAGGTGGAGGATGCTGTACGCGCTCACGTCCTCGGGACGGTCGCTGCGGCCGTACCCGCGCTGGTCGGGCGCGACCACCCGGAACCCGGCGGCGGCCAGCGGCGCGAACTGGTGGCGCCAGGAGTGCCAGGACTCGGGGAAGCCGTGCAGGAGCACCACGAGGGGGCCCTCGCCCTGCTCCGCGATGTGCAGCCGGATGCCGTTCACGTCGACCATGCGATGTTCAACCATGAGCCGAGCATACGCCTGTACAGGACATCTAAATTGCTAACGCAATCTGTACGTGCGCTGTCGGGCCCGGAAGAGTTCGGCCTGCCGCTCGCCGGGCAGATTGCCCAGCGCGACGAGATGTGGCGCCTGCGCGAACCCCTGGGTGAGAGCGGCCTCCTTCGCCGCCCACAGTGCGCGCACGGTGCCCTGCACCGCCTCCGTCGGATGCCCGGCGATCACCGCGGCCACCGCCGTCGCGGCCGCCAACGCGCCGCCCGGCTCGGTGAGTTCGGTGACCAGCCCGACGGCGTGCGCCCGGTGCGCGGACAGCCGTTCGGCCGTTCCCGTCAGTGCCGTGCGGGCCGCCTCCCCGTGGGGCATCAGCTGGGCCATGAGGACCGACTCGTAGGCGCTGACCATGCCGTACGTGGTGTGCGGGTCGAAGAACTCCGCGGTGGTGTCCGCCACCAGGAAGTCGCTCTCGCCGAGCAGATAGAAGGCCCCGCCGCAGGCCATTCCGCGCACGGCCGCGATCACCGGTTTCCACAGGTCGTTGGACTTCGGCCCGACGCGCAGCAGCGGATCGTCCGCCATGTACGGCGACTCCGGCTGCGGCACCGCCGCGTCCCGGTCGATCCCGGTGCAGAAGGCGCGCTCCCCGGCCCCGGTGAGCACCACGGCCCGCACGGACGCGTCGAACCGCACCTCCCGCCACACCGCCCTGAGTTCCTCCACCGTCGCCAGGTCGATCGCGTTGAGCCGCTCCGGCCGGTCGAGGGTGACGACCGCGACCCCGGTGTCCTTGTCGGTGTCCAGGCGCACGGCGCTCACGGCCGCTCCAGGACCCACTGGGGCAGCCCGTCCGGACCGAAGACCACCCGCACTCCGGCGCCGATCCGGATCCGGTCCGCGGGAAGGGAGTTCAGCGGTGCTCCCGCCTCGCGGACCAGGTTGCCCACCAGCCGGATCCGCGGCGCCTCGGCCAGCTCGACCACGACCACGTTGTACGGCGCCTGCTCCGCGTACCCGGGCAGCAGGGGCGGATGGGGGACGACGTAGGACCAGATCCGCCCGCGCCCCGACACCGGGCGCCACTCGCTCGCGAAGGACTGGCAGTGCGGGCAGCACGGGCGGGGCGGGAAGCGGAGTTCGCCGCAGTCGGCGCACGCCTGGACGCGCAGCTCGCCCCGGGCGGCGTACTCCCAGAAGGGGGCGCCGTCGGTGTCCACGACCGGGTTCAGCATCAGGGGCTCCTCAGCAGCAGGGCCGAGGTGGGGACCCCTTCCCCGGCGGTGACCAGACAGGAAGCGGCCCCCGGGACCTGGGCGGTGCTGGTGCCGCGGAGTTGCTTCACGCCCTCGGTGAGGAGGTTGAAGCCGTGCACGTACGCCTCGCTGAGCCCGCCGCCCCCGGTGTTGATCGGCAGCCGGCCGCCGATCTCCAGGGCGCCCCCCTCGGTGAACGCCCCTCCCTCTCCCCTCCCGCAGAAGCCGTAGCCCTCCAGGGAGAGGGGGACGAGCGCGGTGAACGCGTCGTAGATCTGGGCGACGTCGATGTCCTCGGGGGTGAGGTCGGCGTGCTTCCACAGGTGCCGGGCGGCGGTCCAGGCGGGGCCGGTGAGCGGGTCGTCGTTCCAGTAGTTGACCATGCCGTGGTGCTGGGCGGGCAGCCCCTGGGCGGCGGAGTGGACGTAGACGGGCCGGTGGCGGCAGTCCCTCGCGCGTTCCCTCCCTACGACCACGCACGCCAACGCCCCGTCCGATTCGAGGCAGTTGTCGAAGAGGCAGAGGGGCTCGCTGATCCAGCGGGAGGTCATGTACATCTCGCGGGTCAGCGGGCGGTCGTACATGATCGCGGCGGGGTTCTGGTTGGCGCGGTTGCGGCAGGCCAGGGCGACGTTGAAGAGGTGGTCGCGGGTGGCGCCGTGCTCGTGGAGGTAGCGGCGGGTGAGCATGGCTATCTCGTCCACGGGCCTGAGCAGCCCGAAGGGGCGGGTCCACTGGGCGGGGGTGGGCAGTTGGACGGTGGTGTCGGTCCAGGGGCGGGGTCCGGAGCCGCGCTTGCGGGACCGCCAGGCCACCCCCACCGTCGCCTGTCCGGCCGCGATGGCGGTGGCGAGGTGGGCGACGGTGGCGCAGGAACCGCCGCCGCCGTAACCGGCCTTGCTGAAGAAGGTGAGGTCGCCGAGGCCGACGGCCTTGGCGAGTTCGACCTCGTCGGTCTCCTCCATCGTGAAGGAGGCGAGCGCGTCGACCTCCGAGGGGGCGATCCCGGCGTCGTCGAGGGCGGCGAGGACGGCCCGGCAGGCGAGGGTCTTCTCGTCCTCGGGGAGGTGCTTGGCGAACGGGGTCTGGCCGATGCCGACGATCGCGGTGGCGTCCTTGAGTCCGGCCATGCGCACACCTCCACACTGCCGAAGGGCTGCTGACAGGTCGTCAGGGTACAGCTAATCTGACGGGTAGTCAGCTCCGGGGTTGGGAGGCGTGCCGTGCGCGGAGACGTTCAGTGGGGCAGCATTCCGGGACTCGTCCGGTCGGCGGCCGAGCACTATCCGGACGTCGAGGCGGTGGTGGAGGGCCGTACCCGGATCACGTACGCCGAACTCGGCACCCGTATCGAGCGGTCGGCCGCCGCGTGCATGGCGAGCGGTGTCGAGCCCGGCGACCGGGTCGCGATCTGGGCGCCGAACTCGCTGGACTGGATCGTGGCCGCGCTCGGCGCGGTCTCGGCGGGCGCGGTGCTCGTCCCGCTCAACACCCGCTTCAAGGGCGCCGAGGCGGCGGACGTGCTGCGGCGCAGCGGGGCGCGGCTGCTGTTCGTGACCGGCACCTTCCTCGGCACCTCGTACGTGGCCTCGCTGCGCCGCGCGGTCGCGCGGGGGCCGGGGCTGCCGGACCTGGAGCAGGTGGTGGTGCTGTCGGACGACGCCCCGGCCGACTACCGCACCTGGAAGGACTTCCTGGCGGGCGGGGACGGGGTGGAGACGGCCGAGGTACGGGCCCGGGCGTCGGAGATACACCCGGAGACGCCCTCGGACATCGTCTACACCTCCGGTACGACGGGCCGCCCCAAGGGCGCGGTCATCACCCACGCGCAGACCCTGCGGGCGTACGGCGTCTGGTGCGACCTGGCGGGCCTCAGGCAGGGCGACCGCTACCTCGTCGTGAACCCCTTCTTCCACACCTTCGGCTACAAGGCCGGGGTGCTCGCCTGCCTGATGCGCGGCGCGACGATGATCCCGCAGCCGGTGTTCAACGTCGGCACGGCCCTGGCGAACATCGCCGCGGAACGCGTCTCCGTCCTGCCGGGCCCGCCGACCCTCCACCAGTCGCTCCTTGACCACCCGGCGCGCGACTCCTACGACCTCTCCGCCCTGCGGCTCGTCGTGACCGGTGCGGCGGTGGTGCCGTTGCGGCTGGTCGAACGCCTGCGGGGCGAACTGGGCGTGGAGACGGTCCTGACCGCGTACGGCCTCTCGGAGGCGAGCGGCATCGTGACGATGTGCCGGCGCGAAGACCCCCTGCCGGTGATCGCCTCGACCTCCGGCCGCGCGATCCCCGGCACCGAGGTCCGCGTCGAGGCACCGCCCGGCGAGCCCGGCGAGGTCCTGGTCCGCGGCTTCAACGTCATGCGCGGCTACTACGACGACCCGGCCGGCACCGCCGAGGTCCTGTCCACGGACGGCTGGCTCCGCACCGGCGACGTAGGCGTCCTCGACTCCTACGGCAACCTCCGCATCACCGACCGGATCAAGGACATGTTCATCGTCGGCGGCTTCAACGCCTACCCCGCCGAGATCGAGCAACTCCTCGGCCTCCACCCGGACGTGGCCGACGTCGCCGTCATCGGCGTCCCGGACCCGCGTCTCGGCGAGGTCGGCAAGGCGTACGTCGTCCGCCGCCCGGGAGCCGTGCTGTCCGGCGACGACCTGATCGCCTGGGCGCGCCGGGAGATGGCCAACTACAAGGTGCCGAGGGCGGTGGAGTTCGTGGGGGAGCTGCCGCGGAACGCTAGCGGGAAGGTGGTGAAGGGGGAGTTGCGCGAGGTGGGTTGAGACCCGGGGCCGGACACGACTGTGGGGCCGGGTCCCCCGACCCGGCCCCACAGTGCGTCACCTCGGCCGCGGCGGCTCCCCCTCCGCGCCGCCGCGGCCGGTCCCCGTCTTCGAGGTGGCTCGTCAGGCGGGATTGTCCGTGGCGTGGATGTTCTCCGTGCCCACCTCGGTGTTCTCGTCCGCCTTCAGCGGGTTCGCCGTGACCGGCTCGCTCGTGGCGTGGATGTTCTCCGTGCCGACGGCGGTCTCGTCCTCGGTGCCCGTGGCGTGGATGTTGTCGGTGCCGGTGCTGTTGTCGTCGCTCATGTTGACTGCCTCCCCTGACAGTTCGGTGCCCTGCAGATGACCGCCCGCCCGGCGACTCCCCCGAGGGCCGCCGGACAGGCGTAGGACCGTTCACCGTAGTGCAACGGCCCAGGTCGCCCCGCATGCCCCCCGACGCGACGGAACGACAGGACCGAGAGTGCCGGGCGGCGATAAACGAACGATGAACGCCTGTCCGGGCGGCCGTTTCGGCGTCGTGCTCTCAGGCCACCGCGAGCGGGTTGAGCAGGGAGCGGACCGTGTCGGCCTCGGGGGCGCCCAGTGCCTCGAACACCTCCAGCGCGTCCTGCCAGCAGACCTGTGAGCGGCCGACCTGCCCGATGCCGCTGAGCGCGTGGCCGAGGACGACGAGGACGTTGGCCCGCCGCCAGTCGCCCCCGATGCCGCGCAGCACGGTCAGCGCCGTCTCGGCGTTCGACGCGGCCTGGGCCGGGCGCCGGGCGGCGAGGTCGACCTCCGCGAGCCGGAACAGGGACATGCCCTCCCACAGCCGCTGCCGGCTGTCCTGGAACACCGTCAGCGCCTCCTGGAGCCGGGCCGCCGCCTCCGGGAGCGCGCCGTGCTGGGTGAGGGCGAGCCCGAGGGCGTAGCGGCCGTTGGCGCCCTTGAGGGCGTGCCCCATGGCGTCGTACATCTGAGTGCCCTGCCGGGCCAGGGCCACCGCGCTCTCGGTGCGGCCGGTGGCCAGGTGGATGCGGGAGAGGTTGCACAGGGCGCTCGCCTCGCCGGGGCGGTCGTCGCAGGACCGGAAGCCCTCGATGGCGCGGGCGAGATGGGCCTCGCCGTCGTCGTGGCGGCTCTGGTAGAGCGCGATCACGCCGAGGATGTTGGACGACCAGCAGCTCGCCAGCGGGTCGTGCGAGCCGGCGGTCAGCTCCCGGGCCCGGGCGGCCTCCTCGTCGGCCAGGTCGAAGCGGCCGGTGACGCTGTGGGCGTAGGCCAGGGTGATCAGCGCCCGTGCCTCCGCGCGCCGGTCCCCGGCCTCCCGGGCCGCCTCGCGCAGTGCCGAGGCGACCTGCTCGTACGCCTTGGAGTTGGTGCCCGACTCGGCCAGGTCCACGGCGGCCCACAGCACGTCCACGGCCCGCCGGAGCAGGTCCGTGCCCGCGCACTGGCGGACGCAGGCCAGCAGGGACACCGCCTCCGCGTACAGCCAGTCCTGTGCCCGGTGCCGGTCGGCGAAGGCCAGGCCCGGGTACTCGGGGGTGGCCAGGTGGTCGACGAGCCGGTCGCCGGGGCGCTCCAGGACGTACACGCCGGCCGCCGTGGCCAGGTAGAAGTCCAGCAGCCGGGACATCGCCGCGTGCCGCTCGCTCGGCGGCCACTCGTCCCGCTCGGCGCACGCACGCGCGTAGAGCCGCACCAGATCGTGGTAGCGGTAGCGGCCGGGAGCCGCCGATTCCAGCAGGGACGTGTCGACGAGGGCCTCCAGCAGGTCCTCGGTGTCCTCCACGGGCAGGTCGAGCACCGCCGCGGCGGCGGCCAGGGAGATGTCGGGGCCGTCGGCCAGGCCAAGGAGGCGGAAGGCGCGGGCCTGGGCGGGCTCCAGCTGGCCGTAGCCGAGCTCGAAGGTGGCCTTGACGGCGAGGTCGCCGGCCTGGAGCTCGTCCAGGCGGCGGCGCTCGTCGGCCAGCTTGGCGGCGAGCACCGACACCGTCCAGGTGCGGCGGGCGGCGAGCCGGGAGGCGGCGATGCGGATGGCGAGGGGCAGGAAGCCGCAGGCCGCCACCACGTCCAGCGCGGCGTCCCGCTCGGAGCCGACCCGCTCCTCGCCGACGATCTTGGTGAACAGGGAGAGGGCCTCCTCGGGGGACATCACGTCGAGGTCGACCAGGTGGGCTCCGGCGAGGTCGACCATCCGGACCCGGGAGGTGATCAGGGCCGCGCAGCCCTCGGTGCCGGGCAGCAGCGGCCGGACCTGGGCGGCGTCCCGCGCGTTGTCCAGCAGTACCAGCACCCGGCGGCCGTCCAGGACCGAGCGGTACAGCGCCGCCCGTTCCTCCAGCGAGTCGGGGATCGCCGAGTCGGCGGTGCCCAGCGCCCGCAGGAAGGAGCCGAGGACCGTCTCCGGTTCGGCCGAGCGGGCTCCGGCGCCCTGGAGGTCGACGTAGAGCTGGCCGTCCGGGAAGGCGGTCCGGGCCTGGTGAGCCACGTGCACCGCGAGCGTGGTCTTGCCGACGCCTCCGATGCCCGCCAGCGCCGACACCGCCATCACGCGGCCCTCCGCGGAGGCCAGCACCTCGCCCAGCTCGGAGACGAAGGCGGCGCGGCCGGTGAAGTCCGGAACGGTGGCGGGGAGCTGGGCCGGGCGGACGGCGACGGGCGCGGGCTCGGCCAGCGGGGCCGACGGCTCCGCGAGGGCCGGGTCGGCCTGGAGGATGCGGCGCTGGAGTTCGCGGAGCCCGGGCCGCGGGTCCACGCCCAGTTCGTCGGCGAGGAGGCGGCGGGTGTCCGCGTAGACGGCCAGGGCCTCGGCCTGGCGGCCGCTGCGGTACAGGGCGAGCATCAGGAGTTCGCGCAGGCGCTCACGCAGGGGGTGCGCGGCCGTCAGGGCGGTGAGTTCGCTGATCGCCTCCGCGTGGCAGCCCTGTTCCAGGTCCATGTCCAGGCGGGTTTCGAGGAGTTGCAGGCGCCACTCCTCCAGGCGGACCCGCTGGGCCTCCGCGTACGGGCCCGGCACCCCGGCCAGCACCTCGCCGTCCCACAGGGCCAGGGCCCGGCCGAGGACGTCCCGGGCGTGGCACAGGTCCCCGGCGTTCTTCGCCTTCTCCGCCTCGGTCGCCAGGTCCTGGGCGACGGCCAGGTCCAGGGCGCCCTCGGGCAGCCCGCGGATCGCGTACCCGCCGGACTCGCTCACCAGGACCCCGGGGTCCAGCACCTTGCGCAGCCGGGACGCGTACGTGCGCACCGCCGCCAGCGCCTGCGAGGGCGGATCCTCGCCCCACAGGGCGTCGATCAGCTCGCCCGCGGTCGCCGTGCGGCCCTCGCGCAGCAGCAGGGCGGCGAGCAGGGCGCGTTGCTGGGGGGAGCCGGTGCTCAGTGCCTCCTCGCCGCGCCAGGCGCGTACGGGTCCGAGCACGCCGAAGCGCAGCAGCGCGGTCACCGCCTCCTCCTCGGAGCCGGGACGCCACTGCTTCGGCACGCGCGGTACACCGTCCATCACCGTCGTCCCCCTAGGTCACTGAGCCACCCCGCCAGTTTGCCTTGTTCATGGCAGATGCGTCAGCTGTGGAGAGAGCCATCACAGCGAGGCGCGCGGTATATCACAAGGCCCTCACGCACTCTCCGCACACATCCGCACAGGAACCACCATGACCAGGGGCGGGGGACGGGCGAACCGGGTCCGGTCCGCACAGCTGACGGGTCGTCAGATCGGCGCTACCGTGAGCGCCATGGAGACCAGCATCGAGACCGGCATCGAGACCGGCACGCAGACCGGTACGCAGACCGGCACGGCGAACGACGCGACCTTCCCCCTGATCATCTCCGTCGACGACCACACCGTGGAGCCCGCCACCGTGTGGCAGGACCGGCTCCCGAAGAGGTACCTGGACACCGGTCCGCGCATAGTCCGCGCGCCGCTGAAGGAGATGTCCTTCCTCGGTGGCCGGTTCCGGCCCGTGATGGGCGCCCCCGGCGACGACGGCCCCATCGGCGACTGGTGGGTCTACGAGAACCTGCACCGGCCCCTCACCCGCCTCGACACGGCGGTCGGCTACAGCAGGGACGAGATCAGGCTGGAGATCATCACCTACGAGCAGATGCGGCCCGGCTCCTACGACGTGCCCGCCCGCCTCGCCGACATGGACGTCAACCACGTACAGTCCGCGCTCTGCTTCCCCACCTTCCCGCGCTTCTGCGGCCAGACCTTCACCGAGGCCCAGGACCACGAACTGGGCCTGCTCTGCGTCCAGGCCTACAACGACTGGATGCTGGAGGAGTGGTGCGGCCCCGACGCGCGGGGACGGCTCATACCCCTCCCGCTCATCCCCCTGTGGGACGCCGAACTCGCCGCCGCCGAGGTCCGCCGCAACGCCGCCCGCGGGGCCCGTGCCGTCGCCTTCTCGGAGATCCCCCCGCACCTCGGCCTGCCCTCCGTCCACACCGACGACTGGGACCCCTTCCTCGCCGCCTGCGACGAGACCGGCACGGTGGTCGCCATGCACATCGGCTCCTCCAGCCGCATGCCCTCCACCTCCGCCGACGCCCCGCCCGCCGTCGGCTCCACCATCACCTTCGCCAACTGCTGCTTCTCGATGGTCGACTGGCTGATGAGCGGCAAGTTCGAGCGCTTCCCCAACCTCAAGGTCATGTACGCGGAAGGCCAGATCGGCTGGATCCCGTACATCCTGGAGCGCGCCGACGTCGTCTGGGAGGAGAACCGCGGCTGGGGCGGCGTCGCCGACAAGGTCCACCGGCCCCCGTCCGAACTCTTCGCCGAGCACGTCTACGGCTGCTTCTTCGACGACGCCTTCGGCCTGCGCAGCCTCGACTCCATCGGCGTCGGCAACGTCCTCTACGAGACCGACTACCCCCACTCCGACTCCACCTGGCCCAAGTCCCGCGAGGTCGGCGAGGCCCAGATGGGCCACCTCGCCCCGGACGTCGTGGAACGGATCGTGCGGGGGAACGCGATCGAGCTGCTGGGGCTCACCAAGGACGGCCTCTGGGACGGGCCGCGGTGAGCCTGGCGTACGGCATCCAGCTCCCCGTCCAGTCCCAGAGCACGCTCTACGCCGAACCCTGGGAGGCCGCCGCGGGACCCGTCGATCTTGTCGAGATCGCCCGTGCGGCCGACCGGGCCGGGTTCGCGTACGTGGCGAGCTGCGACCATGTGGCGATTCCGCGCCGTCTCGCGGCCGCGATGGGGACGGTCTGGTACGACCCCGTGGCCACCCTCGCCTTCCTCGCGGGGGTGACCGAGCGGGTCCGGCTGCTCAGCCATGTGGCGGTGGTGGGGCTGCGGCACCCCCTGCTGACCGCGAAGCAGTACGCCACGCTCGACCACCTCAGCGGGGGGCGGCTGATCCTCGGGGTCGGGGCCGGGCACGTACGGGAGGAGTTCGAGGCGCTGGGCGTCGGCTTCGAGCGGCGCGGGGCCGTGCTGGACGAGTCGGTCGACGCGCTGCGGGCCGCCCTCGGGCCCGAGGAGTTCCCCGAACACCACGGCAAGCTCTACGACTTCGAGGGCCTCGCCCAGCGGCCCCGGCCCGCCCAGGAGCGCGTCCCCGTGTGGGTCGGCGGATCGTCCCCCGCCGCCGTACGCCGTGCCGCGCTCAAGGGGGACGGCTGGCTGCCGCAGGGGGATCCGCGGGACCGGCTGCCCGCGCAGATCGCCACGCTGAAACGGCTGCGGGCGGAGGCGGGGATCGAGGAGCCCCTCACGGTCGGCGCGATCGCCGAACCGCTGTACGTCGGGGAGCCCGGGTGGGAGGTCGGCCGGCGGACCCTCGCCGGGAGCCCCGGGGAACTCGCCGAGTCGCTGCGGGCGTACTCCGCGATGGGTGTGGACCAGATCCAGGTGCGCTTCCGCAGCCGGAGCCGTACCGAACTCACGGACCAGATCGCGGCGTTCGGGGAGCAGGTGGGCCCACAGCTCTTGAAGATTTGAACATGTCCACGCCGGGTCGCGTATGTACGGACGTACGGACGTGACAGCTCCGGCGGAAGGACACGTGACGTGCGATCCTCCCAGCGAACCCCGGTCGAGCGAGTCCGTGTCGCTCTCGCCTGCGCGGAGGGTGAGTGGCCGCACGACGACTGGCCGGCCCCGGACGATCCGCACGTGGGCCGGGCCGTGCGCCTGACCCCGCCCTTCCGGGTCCCCGCGAGCGTGGACGTCGTCGTCCTGCACTGCGACGAACCCACGCACGCGCTACGGCAGTTGGAGAGCACCGGCGTCCCGGTGATCGTCGTCAGCCCGCGCCGGGACACCGAGACGATCGTCGAGGTGTTCCGCGACGGCGCCGGGTACCTCGTCGCGGGCGACTACTGCACCTGCATGCTCTCCTCGGCCGTGCTCGGCGCCACCGTCGGGCACACCTATCTCTCCCCGACGGCCTGCGCCGCCCTGCGGGAGGGAGCCCGGCACCTGACCGCGGGCGGCGAGGCGATGGAGCGGCTGCGCGGGCTGCTCTCCCCGCGCGAACGGCAGATCATGGAGCTGCTGTCGACCGGCCTCGGCGCCCAGGAGATCGGGCTGCGCCTCAGGCTGAGCGAGAAGACCGTGCGCAACAACCTCAGCAACATCTACGCCAAGCTCGACGCACGCGGAAGCACGGACGCGGTCCTGCGATGGCTGGGAGCCGCGCCCGTGCTTCGCACCTGAAAATCAGGTCGGGGGACTTGTCCGGGGGACTGGGGACTGGGGACTTATGACGACGGAATCTCCGTCAGCGGTATTTCCACGTCGGTGACGTTCCCGCCGCCCGCGCCGAATCCCGGCTCGGACCTGAGAGCACGCGTGGAATTCCGGAGGCCGGATGCCTCAGGAGTGCCGCACTTCACATTCCGCAGCCACAGCCGCCCGTCGGGCGTTCCGTTCTTCAGGATCTGCGGATAGAAGACGTGCACGCTCGTGGCGCCCTCGCTCGGGGAGAAGAAGACCTTCTGGCCGTTCTGCTCCTCCTTGTAGGTGGCCCTGAGGAATCCGCTCACGTCGGTGCGCTTGGCGGACCACATGAAGAAGCCGATGCTGTCCGCCTGCACGGTGTCCGTACGGCTGAACTGCAGGGCCGTCGTCTTGTCGTCACGCGTGATGTTGATCTCCGACGTGTTGAACTTGACGCCGATCTCGAAGACCGAGTTGCCGATCTTGGTGTCCGCGGCGGCGGTGAACCCGTCCTCCAGCTGGATGGTCCTGGTGACGGACGTGCTCACGTTGAACGTCTTCGACGCGGTGCCCGTCGTACCGCAGTTGTCGGTCACCGCGGAGACCCGCTGGTTCGGGCCGAGGCTGTTCCGCTTGAACTGGACGTCGACGAACTCGCAGTTCTCCAGCGTGTCGGCGTCCGCCGCGCAGTCCGCGGTCACCTCGTCGGGGGTCGCGGCGCCCGCCTGGTTCATCAGCGGCACGGCCACGGCGGCGGCCGCGAGCGGGGCCAGGACGAGGGTGAGGCGCTTCTTCTTGCTCCGATGCCTTCTCGGCATGGGTGTCTCCTGTGATGTGGGGGTGCTGGGCGGGGGGTGGGGTCAGCAGTCGGTCAGGACGGCCCTGGACGTGCCGTCCGCGATGCCCGGGGCGCCCGCGGCGCCGGGCAGGATCACCGGGCCCTCGACGACCTCGGGCGCCACGAAGTTCTGCTCCGGGGAGGGGTTCACCGCGAAGCTGCCCGGGTTGGCGTCGATCCGTACGCGCCATTCGCCGGTCATGCGCTGGATCTTCGGCGTGAACTCCATGTGGAGGACCTTGCCGACCGGCACCTCCCGCTGTTCCGTGTCGCCCGCGGTCACCGACGCGACCGTCATGTCGAGAGTGCCCTTGTGCTTGAGCCAGGACCCGCTGAGGAAGCCGAAGATCCCCGCGCCGCCGCCCTGCTGGGTCACGGTGTACTTCCCCTTGCCCTGGGCGACCGTCGCCGACCAGGTGACCGAGACCTTGGCCGGTTCGGTGGCGTTCGGCTCGCAGTTGGGGAAGTCGATGGAGGACTTCTCGGCGGGGCCGTCGAAGGTCTCGAAGTTCGTCTCCACGAAGTCGCAGTTGTCGGCGGCGAAACCGTCACCGAAACTGGCGTTGAAATCACGCACCGACCGCTGCTGGCCGTTGATCACGGCGGACCGGTGACACATCGACATGATCTGCTCGGGCGTCTTCTCCTCCGCCGCGTTCGCGGACGGGAGAAGGGTGACGACGGCACCTCCGGTGGCGAGTGCCGCCCCGATCGCCACGAGCCTGACTTTTCTGTTGCGTAATTTGCGCTTGGCCATGGGCGTGATTATTGAGGTCACGTGACGGTATAGACAGAGTCAAATATCCCTACTCCTCGGTCACCTGACGGACCGTCAGTTTCGGCGCTACGATGCCCGTATCCACCGATCCCGAGGGGGTTCGCATGGGCAAGCTGGACGGACGTGTCGTCCTCGTCACCGGCGCGGCACGCGGGCAGGGGGAACAGGAGGTCCGGCTGTTCCGTGAGGAGGGCGCCGAGGTCGTCGTGGCGGACGTGCTGGACGAGCAGGGAAAGGAACTCGCCGACGAACTCGGGGCGTTGTACGTCTCCCTCGACGTGCGGCGGGAGGGGGACTGGCAGGCCGCGGTACGGGCCGCCGTCGACACGTACGGCCACCTCGACGGGCTCGTCAACAACGCCGGCGTCCTCCGCTTCAACACCCTCGTCGACACCCCCCTCGACGAGTTCATGGGGATCGTCGAGGTCAACCAGGTCGGCTGCTTCCTCGGCATCCGGACCGTGGCGCCGGTGATGTCCGACGGCGGCACGATCGTCAACACCGCCTCGTACACCGGGATGACCGGCATGGCGGGCGTGGGCGCCTACGCCGCCACCAAGCACGCGGTCCTCGGCCTCACCCGGGTCGCCGCCCTGGAGCTGGCCCGGCGCGGCATCCGGGTCAACGCGATGTGCCCCGGCGCCATCGACACCGCGATGTCCAACCCGGCACTCCTCGATCCCGACGTGGACGGCGAGGCGGCCTCCCGGGGGCTCGACCGCTTCTACCGCAAGGTCGTCCCGCTCGGGCGGATCGGGAAGCCGGAGGAGGTCGCCCGGCTCGCGCTCTTCCTCAGCTGCGCGGACTCCTCCTACATCACCGGGCAGCCGTTCGTGATCGACGGGGGGTGGCTGGCGGGGGTCTCTGTGGGCTGAGGTATCGGCCGGGAGCCCGGCTGACTGTCCGTCAGCTATTGACGGTGTATGCGGCCGGTGCCACAGTCGGCGGCAGCACCTATCTGACGGTTCGTCAGAAACGACTGGGGACGGTGAACCTCCTTGGAATTCGGGCTCTTTGTACAGGGATACGTCGGCAAGCGCCGCGAGACCGACCCGCTCGCCGAGCACAAGGCGCTGATGGAGGAGACCGAGTACGTCATCCAGGCGGACCGGTCCGGATTCAAGTACGCCTGGGCCTCCGAGCACCACTTCCTGGAGGAGTACTCCCACCTCTCCGCCAGCGACGTCTTCCTCGGCTACCTCGCGCACGCGACCGAACGGATCCACCTCGGCTCCGGCATCTTCAACCCCCTCGCCCAGGTCAACCACCCCGTGAAGGTCGCCGAGAAGGTGGCCATGCTGGACCACCTCAGCGAGGGCCGCTTCGAGTTCGGCAGCGGGCGGGGCGCCGGCTCCCACGAGATCCTCGGGTTCCTGCCGGGCATCACCGACATGAACCACACCAAGGAGATCTGGGAGGAGACCATCGCCGAGTTCCCCAAGATGTGGCTCCAGGACGAGTACGAGGGCTTCCAGGGCAAACACTGGTCCCTGCCGCCACGCAAGGTGCTGCCCAAGCCGTACGGGAAGTCCCACCCGGCCATGTGGTACGCCGCCGGGTCGCCGCCCTCGTACGCCATGGCCGCGCGCAAGGGGCTCGGCGTGCTCGGCTTCAGCGTGCAGAAGGTCTCCGACATGGAGTGGGTCCTGGAGCAGTACAAGACGGCGATCGTGGACGCGGAGCCGGTGGGGGACTTCGTCAACGACAACGTGATGGTGACGACCACGGCCATCTGTGCGCCGACGCACGAGGAGGCCGTGCGGATCGCCGTCGCCGGCGGGCTGCACTATCTGCCCTCGCTGGTGTTCCGGTACCACGACACGTTTCCGCGGCCCGAGGGGTTCCCCGTGTGGCCGGAGACGCTGCCTCCGTACACCGAGGAGTTCATCGAGCTGATGATCCAGGAGGAGCTGC
Source organism: Streptomyces lincolnensis (assembly GCF_021173675.1). Taxonomy (GTDB): domain Bacteria; phylum Actinomycetota; class Actinomycetes; order Streptomycetales; family Streptomycetaceae; genus Streptomyces; species Streptomyces lincolnensis_B. The sequence goes on from NZ_JAIHON010000008.1 coordinate 264,318, forward strand.
TGATCTGCGGGGATCCGGACGAGGTGCTGCGGCAGTGCAAGCGGTGGGAGCAGGCGGGGGCGGATCAGATCAGTTTCGGGTTGCCGGTGGGGGTGCCGAAGACCGAGACGTTGCAGACGATTCGGTTGGTGGGGGAGCACGTGATTCCGAAGATCGATACGGATCCTGTGCACAGGACTACGCGGTTCCGGGCGGCTGGCTGAGGAGCGATGGCGGGTGCGGGTGCGTTGTGGCTGGTCGCGCCCACGCGGCGGAGCCGCATATCGATACAGCCCCGCGCCCCTGGGTGGGGATGCCCGTCCCGTATTCGAGGAGGCAACGCTCATGTTCGATCACGTCATCAAAGGGGCGACCGTTGTCGATGGCACGGGCGCGCCCGCCTACACCGCCGATGTCGGGATCCGTGACGGACGTATAGCCGTCATCGGGTCGGTCACCGGGGACAGCCGGACCACCGAGGACGCCCACGGGCTCGTGCTCGCGCCCGGGTTTGTGGACCCGCACACGCACTACGACGCCCAGCTGTTCTGGGATCCCTACGCCACGCCCTCCCTCAACCACGGAGTGACCACCGTCGCGGCCGGGAACTGTGGGTTCACGCTCGCGCCGCTGCACCCGGACCGTCCCGAGGACGCCGACTACACGCGTCGGATGATGTCGAAGGTGGAGGGGATGTCGCTGGTGGCGCTGGAGGAGGGGGCGCCGTGGAGCTGGAGTTCGTTCGGGGAGTATCTGGACGCGCTGGAGGGGCGGATCGCGGTCAACGCGGGCTTCATGGTGGGGCATTGCGCGTTGCGGCGGTACGTGATGGGGGCGGAGGCGGTCGGGGGGCAACCGAGCGGGGAGCAACTGGACGCGATGCTGCGGCTGTTGCACGAGGCGATGGATGCCGGGGCCTGGGGGTTCTCCACGACGCAGTCGTCCACGCACTCCGACGGTGACGGGAAGCCGGTGGCGTCGCGGCACGCGCTGCCCGCCGAGCTGCTGGCGATGTCGCGGGCCGTGGGGGAGCACGAGGGGACGCAGATCGAGGCGATCGTCGCGGGGTGTCTCGACCAGTTCAGCGACGCGGAGATCGAGCTGTTCGTGGAGATGAGCGCGGCGGCGGGACGGCCCCTGAACTGGAACGTCCTGACGATCGACTCCTCCGTCCCGGAGCGCGTGCCCCGGCAGTTGCTGGCGAGCGAGCGGGCCCGGAAGGCGGGCGGCAGGGTCGTCGCGCTGACGATGCCGATCCTGACGCCGATGAACATGTCGCTGGGGACCTTCTGCGCGCTGAACCTGATCCCCGGGTGGGGGCCGGTCCTCGGGCTGCCGATCCCGGAGCGGATCGAGAAGCTGCGCGATCCGGACGTACGCGCCGGGATGCTGGAGCGGGCCGGGTCCAAGGAGGCCGGGGTCTTCCGGCGGCTGACGAACTTCGGGCGGTACGTCATCGGGGACACCTACAGCGAGGCGAACCGGGGCCTGAGCGGGCGGGTCGTGGCGGACGTCGCGGCCGAACGCGGCCAGGAGCCGTTCGAGTGCCTGGTGGAGATCTGCGCGGCCGACGGGATGCGGACGGTTCTGTGGCCGATGCCGACCGACAACGACCCGGCGTCCTGGTCGATGCGCGCCGAGGCCTGGCAGCACGAGGACGTCCTGCTCGGCGGTTCCGACGCGGGCGCGCACCTGGACCGGATGTGCGGAGCGCCGTACACCACCCGCTTCATCGGCGACTGTCTGCGCGGGCGGCGGCTGGCGAGCCTGGAGCAGGCCGTGAAGATGCTGACCGACGACCCCGCGCGGCTGTTCGGGCTGCGTGAGCGCGGCCGGATCCGGGAGGGTTTCCATGCGGACCTGGTCCTCTTCGACCCGGAACGGATCGCCGCGGGCACGGCCACCCTGGTGCACGACCTGCCGGGAGACAGCCCGCGGCTGGACTCCAAGGCCATCGGGATCCGGGCCGTGTGGGTCAACGGCGTCGAGGCGATCCGCGACGACGTCGTGAGCGGGGCCGTGCCGGGCAAGGTGCTGCGCTCGGGGCGTGACACCCGGACGGTGGCGACCAAGTGACCGGTGGTGACCAAGTGGCTGATGGCGGTCAAGTGGCCGATGGCGGCCAAGTGACCGACGGGCAGCGGCTGTTCGTCGGCGGCTCCTGGGTGGAGCCGGACGGCGGCCACTACGAGGTGATCGACCCGGCGACCGAACGGACCGTCGGGTGGGCGCCGGAGGCCTCGCGGGATCAGGTGCACGCGGCCTGCGCCGCGGCCCGCGAGGCCTTCGGGCCGTGGTCGCGGACGACACCGGAGGAGCGGGCGGCCGTCCTCGCGCGGGCCGCCGAACTCATCCGGGCGCGGTTCGTGGAGTACGCCGACCTCGCCCGCGCGGAGACCGGCGCGACCACCGGCACCGCGCGGTCCCTGCAGGTCGGGGTCGCCGCCGCCCGCTTCCAGCGCTACGCCCGCGTCGAACCCGCCGAGTGGGCGATCCCGCCGCAGATCAACGAGGCCGGACCCATGGGGAAGGCGGCCGTGATGGGGGCGCTCGCCGTCCGCCAGCCCGTCGGCGTCGTCACCTGCGTCACCTCCTACAACAATCCCTGGGCCAACCCGGCCGGCAAGGTCGCCCCCGCCCTGGCCATGGGCAACACGGTCGTCGTGAAGCCCGCCCCGCAGGACCCGCTGTCCGTCTACCGCATGGCCGAGGCGCTGGAGGCGGCCGGGGCGCCGCCCGGGGTCGTGAACGTCGTCAGCGGCCGGTCGGTGGCGGTCGGCGCGGCGGCCGTCGACTCGCCCGACGTCGACATGGTCAGCTTCACCGGCTCCACGGCCGTCGGACAGCGCATCGGCGAGGTGTGCGGGCGCGCGATCAAGCGCCAGCTGATGGAACTGGGCGGCAAGGGCACCGCGATCGTCTTCGACGACGCCGACCTCGGCTCGGCCGTCGCTGGCATCGGCACCACCTTCTCCTTCTACAGCGGCCAGATCTGCACGGCCCCGACCCGGGTGCTGGCCCAGCGGGGCGTGTACGACCGCGTGGTGGAGCAACTGGCCGCCTACGCGGGCCGGTTGAAGGTGGGCGATCCCTCGGCCCCCGGCACGGTGGTCGGCCCGGTCATCTCGGCGGCCCACCGGGACCGCGTGGAGTCGTACGTCGAACTGGGCCGCAAGGAGGGAGCGGCGGTGGTGGCGGGAGGCGAACGCCCGCCCCTGGAGAGGGGCTTCTACGTCGCCCCGACCCTCCTCGCCGACTGCACCCCCGACATGCGGGTCACCCGCGAGGAGATCTTCGGCCCCGTCGTCTGCGTCCTCCCCTTCGACGACGAGGAGGAGGGCGTCGCCCTCGCCGACGACACCGACTACGGCCTCATCGACTACGTCTGGTCCGCCGACGTCGCCCGCGCCTTCCGCGTCGCCCGGCGGCTGCGGGCCGGCGGAGTCGGCGTCAACACCGTCGGCCGCAACATGGAGGCCCCCTTCGGCGGCTTCAAGAAGAGCGGCGTGGGGCGGGACGTCGGCTCGTACGCGCTGCACGCGTACAGCGAGGTGCAGGCGATCGTGTGGCCGGGGTGAGGGAGCGGCCGCCGAGGGCGGGGACGGGCTTGGGGCCGGTCGCCGGACGTAGGGCTTGGCCGTCGGACGGAGGGCTTGGCTTGGCCGACCGCTTCCTGGTGTCCGGGTGGGTGGTCGGGCAGAGTTCGGCGTATGGAAACCATGGTGCGCGTCGAGGGCGGCGAGGTCTGGGCGGACGACACGGGTGGCGAAGGGGTGCCGCTGGTCCTGCTGCATCCCGGGGTCGCCGATTCGCGGGTGTGGGAGCCGGTGCTGCCGGCGCTGGCCGAGGGGCGGCGGGTCATCCGGTACGACGCCCGGGGGTTCGGGCGGTCGCCGGCGCCGACGGTGTCGTACACCGCAGCCGGGGACCTGAAGACGGTCCTGGACCACTTCGGGGTCGGGCGGGCCGTGCTCGTCGGGACGAGCATGGGCGGGGCGACGGCGGTCAGCGGGGCGCTGAACGAGCCCGGGCGGATCGCCGGACTGGTCCTGCTGGTGCCGGGCATCACCGGCTACCCCGACCTGGAGGACAAGGAACTGACCGGGCGGATCGCCGAGTTGGCTCAGGCGGGCGACATGGACGGCCTCCTCGCCCTCTCCCTGCGTCTCTGGGCCGCCGCGGGCACACCCCCCGACACCGAGGCCGCGACCCTGATCCGAGCCGCGATCCCGGCCTGGTTCACCACCTACGGCCATGTTGCCGAGGACCCGCCCGCCTTCCCGCGCCTCGGCGAACTGTCCATGCCCAGCGCCCTCCTCCTCGGCGAGCAGGACCAGCTCCGCACGATCCGCTGCAACGAGGAGATGGCGCAGGCGCTGCCCGACTGCCGCCTGGTCCGGTCCGCGGACTGCGACCATCTGCCGACGCTGCGGGTGCCGGGGGTCGTGGCCGAGATGGTGGGGGAGGTGTGGGCGCGGGCGTCCTGAGCCCGGCGTCAGGGGCGGCCGGTGTCCAGATCCACCCGTACGGTCAGCAGGTCCGCCCCTATGGCCCGTACCGCCGTGCTGTTGAAGCGGGGCAGGGTGCGCAGACGGGCGACCGGGTCGTCGTCGGGGAGCAGATGGGCCGTACCGGTGTGCCACCGCCCGTTGACGCGCACCCGCACCCTCGGATCGGCCTTGATGTTGCGGACGTACTGGGACCGCTCGCCGAACTCCGAGACCAGCCAGAAGGAGTCCCCCACCCGCCGCCCGCCCAGCGGCGTCCGGCGCGGCAGCCCCGACGTACGGCCCGTGGTCTCCAGCACGGTCTGGAGGGGCAGGCGGCGCATGAGGGGATTGAGGCGGCGCTGGAAGGCCGTGACGATCCGGTACTTCTGCTCGGCTCGGCGGGGCATGGGCGGGCCTCCTGGATGTGTGCTCGGGGTGCGAGCCTGGGGCGTGCGCGGCGGTCGTGATCGGGTGAGGGTGCTGCTGTCGATGGTGCCCCAGCCCCTCCTTGACAGCCGCGGCGCCCCCGGCGCGACCCTGGAGGCGTGACCGAACCAGCCAGACGCACGCTGCTGTTGGCCGCCACCGCCGCCGCCGGGTTCGGCGCGGCCGGACTCGGCGGTGCCGGCTGCACGTCGGACGGCGGCGGGGAGCCGGGAACGACGGCGGGCACCGCCGCGTCGACGCGGCGCACGCCCGCGCACACACCGGGCTCACCGGGCTCGGGGGCATCCTCCACGCCCCCCGCGCCTCCCGCGACCCCCACCATCCCCCCGGAGCCCCCGCTCCCCACCGCCTCCCCGTGGCCCCTCGCCCGCACGGAGGTCGAACCACTGGCGAAGGCGTCGGCGGTACGGCTCCTGGAGGCACTCGGCACCTGGCCCCGGGGACAGCGGGGACCCGGCCCTGCCAGGCAGCGGGCCCGGGCCCAGGACGTACCGCCCGCCCGGGCGGCGCACCTCGTCTCCCGGGCCGCCCCGCTGCTCACCCCCGCCCCCGAGGCCACGGTCCGGGTCATCGCCGCCCAGTACGGCGGCCTCGCCGGGGACCGCGCCAGCGTCCTGGTTCCGCTGCGGCAGTGGCGGCGGGCGGCCGACGGTTCCGTCGTGGACGGCGGCGCCACGGTCGACGTACGCCTGACCCGCGCGCCCTCCGGCTGGCAGGTCCGGGACCTCCTCCCCTCCTGCCCCGGACGCCCCCTCGCCCGTCCCGGCCCTCTGATCCGGCGGACCGTCACCCACGACCGCATCCACCTCCCGCCCGCCGCCGAGGCCGACGTCCGCGCGGGCCACCTCCGCCCCGCCCCCCTGCGGGCCCTGCTCACCCTCGCCGAGTCCTACGACATCGACGTCAGCGTCGTCCGCACCGGCCACCCGCGGAACGTCTTCGGCACCGGCCGTCTCAGCGACCACACCCGCATGCGTGCCTTCGACGTCTGGGCCGTGAACGGCCGTACGGTGATCGACCCCACCACCCCCGACGCCCTGATCGACGGCTTCATGCGCGCGGCGGCCAGGGCGGGGGCGTACCGGGTGGGCGGCCCGCGGCTGCTGGGCAGGGGCGGCGGGACGTACTTCTCGGACCGGGTGCACAGGGACCACCTGCACATCGCCTTCGACAGCGACGAGTAGCCCACCGGCTCCCTGAAGGTTCAGCAGTTGCGGATCGACCAGACCGGGTCCCAGTCCACGTCGGGCGCGTCGGTGCTGACCGGGAAGGTCTGGATCACGTTGCCGCTCTGGCCGTAGGTGGTGGCCTGGGCGTTGTCGGTCTGGCTGTTCATGACCTCGCCCGTGCCCTGCCAGTTCGAGAGGTAGTAGCGGTTGCAGTGGTAGAGGAAGAAGACCCGCCACTGGTTGACCGTCGGGTCCCAGACCCCGGCGCAGAAGTTCCCCGTGTCGCAGGTGATGTGGCTGCCGTCGGGCACCAGCCGAGAGTCGGCCGCCGGTGAGATGGTCGGGGCGACCGCGGAGGCGCCGGACGACGCCGCCTGGGCCGTGCCGGACGCGAAGACCGAGGCCAGCATGAGGGTCATGGTGCCGACCGCGCCGAGGAGTGAGCTCTTGGTACGCATGGGTTCGGTTCCTCCTGTGTCTGTGGGGGGAGCGGTGGATGGACCGACAGAGGCGGTGCGCACCGCAACCTAGAAGGCCGCCGGGGCCCTCCGGTCCCTGACAGATGTCAGGGCGCCCCCTTCAGGTGGACGCAGGCGTCGCCTTCTTGGCGTGCGCGGTACGGCTCTTCCTGCCAACCTCTGGGCATGCCGCACATCAGCCGAGCCGGCGCCGTCCGCATCGAGTACAGCCACTTCCGTGTCGGGGAGTTGTGGGAACCAGGCTTCGAACAGAGGGATGACGGACCGGACTTGGACTTCCGGACGAGCGAAGCGGTCGTCGCCATCCCTGGTTGCATCATCGTGAGATCACGCGTGCAGGTGCACACCGCGCCCGTTGTCCTGGCCTTGAGCAGCCGGCACGACCAGGCGCCGGGGGACGGGTGGGAGCTACTCGCCTCGGTGGCGTACCGGCCTGTCCACGCGGGCCGTATGGCGGCGTTCGACACGATGAACGGCCTGGCGGGGAGTGCCGGTGAAGCCGTCGGCGTGTTCGGGCGGCAGGCCGTCCCGGGGGCGCCGGCGATCGAGCTGGATCCGTCCCGGACGTATGACGTGCGGGTGTGGGCCCAAGGCCGCTCGGACTCCCGCGAGCGGTTCGACGCCGCGGCTCCGGGCGCGGATACCGAGAGAGCCCCGGCCCTGGAGGCGTATCTGATCGTGTTCGCTCCCTCCGGGACACAGGAACCACCGGTCCCGGCCGCCCGCGAGAGCCGACACGACCGACTGACCCGTATCCATGGCAGGTCACCTCTCAACTCGCGCTGACCGTCACAGGAACGGGGAGGGGGCCGAGGGGGGAACCGGCGCCCCACCCGACAAAGGCCGTGCCGGGAATGTCGGGTGGCCGGGGTCCGTGCCGCCGCACGATGGGGGCATGGACGACACGACCCTGGTATCCCGTTTCCTCCGCGACGGCTTCGTGAAGCTGGAGGGCGCCGTCGCGCCCCGCGTGGCCGCGGACTGCGCGCGGCTGCTGTGGCGGGAGACGGGCTGCGACCCGGACGACCCGGCGACGTGGACGCGGCCCGTGCACTGGGTGCCCGGCATGGCGCAGGGGCCCTTCGCCGCCGCGCCCAACTCACCGGCCCTGCACCACGCGTACGACCTGCTCGTCGGCGCGGGGCGCTGGGAGCCGCGCTACTCGCTCGGCACGTTCCCGCTGCGCTTCCCGCACGAGGAGGAGCCGGACGACGCGGGCTGGCACATCGAGGGGAGCTATCTGCCGGAGGGCGAGACCTGGTACTTCACCAACCTGCGCTCCCGGGGCCGGGCGCTGCTGATGCTGTACCTCTTCACCGAGGTCGGCGAGGAGGACGCCCCGACCCGGATCCGGGTCGGCTCACACCTCGACGTGCCGAAGGTGCTGGAGAAGTACGGGGAGGACGGGGCGAGCGGCCTGACCCTCGCGCCCGATCTGGTCGCCGCCTCCGACCACCGGCCACTCGCCCTCGCCACCGGATCCCCGGGCGACGTCTTCCTCTGCCACCCCTTCCTGGTGCACTCGGCACAGCCACACCACGGGACGCGCCCCCGCTTCATGGCCCAGCCGCCGTTGCTCCCGGCCACGCCGTACGAACTGGAGCGGGCCGACGGCGCGTACTCACCCGTGGAGACCGCGATCCGCCAGGGCCTGGGCCGGGTACGCTCCGCCGCATGACAGGAGCCGCCGCGCGCGACGCCCGCCTGAACCGGCTGTGGGGAGCCGCGTGCGCCTCCGTCGGGATCTTCCTCCTCGTCTGGGGACTCTCCTGGGTCAAGGCGCACGTACTCGACGACGACCTGCACAACCGCTGCGCCGGCCCGCACACCGCCACCTTCCCCTTCGAGAAGTCCTGCACCCACCCGGACGGCACGACGGAGGGCGCGAACAGCCCACTCCTCAACGGCGCCTTCTACGGCTCGATGGCCGTGGCGGCCATCTGCCTGACCGCCGTATTCACGATCGAGGCGGGCCGGAGGAGGTCACGGTGAGCGGCGCGCCGGAGACCGGCGAACGTCTGCTGTCGCCCGCCTGGTTGGGCTCTGGTCGTCGGCTCCAACGGCGGGGGACTGTCGTACGTCGTGGCACCTGATGGGGCTGACGATGTGCGAGCCCTGTGCACACCACACGATCCACAGGATCCGGCCACCATGGCGCGTGTTAGCCTCCCGTCGGCTTGATCGCTTTGCTCGTCGTTTGCCGTTGGGGGCAGGCGAGTTGACGGTTCGGTGGGACGGGAACGGGTACGGGGGACGGCGATGGCCGCTGGGCAGGGTTATCAGGTAGCGACGGCGAGGATGTCGGGGCCGGCCAAGGAGTTGGACGGCTGTGGGGACGACGCGGAGAAGATCCGTGCGGCCGTGGCGCCGGTGGCGTGTTACACGCAGGACGCGCTCGGCGGTGAGGACTCCGCCGCGGCCTTCAACGCGTACGCGGCCGCGTGGGAGGCGGAGACCCGCACCCTGCGGGACGCCCTGCACGAGCTCGCGGACAAGGTGCACCTCGCGAAGGGGGCGTACGCGGGCAGCGACGGGCTCGTCTCGACGCGGGCGGCCGCCGTGGAGACCGGGAACGGCTCCTTGACGACCTCCCCCACTCCGGCCGGTGCCCGTCACCTCACCACCATGCCGACGTACGCCGAGCGTCCCTCGGCCCTCTCCGACTACTGAACTGAGGGGCATCGACAGCGTCAACCGCGTCTACATCGAGCAGGACTGACCTTGCGTACTCCCACCGCAGTGAGCCGGATGACCGTCGTGGCCGCGCTGCCCCTCGCGCTGACCGCCCTCGCCCTGACCGCCTGCGGTTCCTCGGACTCCGGCTCCACCGCCTATGGCACCTCGCAGCGGACCATCACCATCGACGTCGGCCAGGACTTCACCCTGGAGGTCCCGGCCAGTTCGGCCATGGGCGAGAACTGGTATCTCGCCGACCCGAAGCCGGACCCGGGCGTCCTCGATCACGGAGGCAAGCGGGAGGACACCGACGCCGGTGACGACGGCATGGAGTACTTCGACTTCACCGGTGTGAAGGCGGGCCGGGCCACCGTGAAGCTGCTGCACTGTCCGAACGGCTTCTGTCACGGCGCCGACGAGGTCACCGCCTCGCCCGCGCCCAGCGGCGCCCCCGCCGCGAGCCCCGTCCCCACGGCCACCGGTGCGCCGGACGACCGCGTGGAGTACTTCGTGTACGAGATCACCGTCCGCTGACCGCGGCGCACCGGACCCTGAACGAGGCCCTCATGTCACCCGACCCCACCCCCGCCACCCGCACCGACGACGAGCTTCTCGCCGCCACCGACATCCCTGTCCTGCTGCGCTACGGCCTCACCCAGGACGCCTTCCGTACGGCCCTGTTCGGGGACGGTGCCGTCGCCGCGGCCGTGACGCTGGACCGGCTCGGTGTCGTGCCGCGGTCGGTGCACTTCGTGGCGGAGATCGTCCGGGCCGGCGGGCTGGCCTACTCCGCCGGTCTGCCGGAGCCGCTGCCCTCTCGCGAGGCGTCCGCGCATCTGCGGGACTGGCTGGAGACGGCCGCGCAGGCCGCCCCCGGCCAGGACCGGGACACCCGCGCCGACCGCACCGCCCGCTGGCTGGACACGGTCACCGAACTGATCGGCCTGCGCCGCGACGCCCGCGCCCGCGGCCGCGCCTAGGCCCAGGTCAAGCCCAAGCCCAAGGCCCAGGTCAAGACCTGGCCCCGTCGGCGATCCGCACCAGCCGCTGCACCGTGTCCTCCGGCGACGGCATCGCCGCGATGTCCGCCGCCACCCTCCGGGCGGCCCCGCGCACACTGTCGTCGGCGAGCAGTGAGCGCACCTTCGCGGTCACCGCGCCCGGGCCGAACTCCTCGCCGCTGAGCCAGTCGCCCGCTCCCGCGTTGGTGACGGCATGGGCGTTGGCGAGCTGGTCGGCGCCCTGGGGCAGGACGAGGTGGGGGCGCCCGGCGGCCAGGCCGGCGAGCGTGGTGCCGCTTCCTCCGTGGTGCACGACGAGGTCGACGTGGGGCAGCAGGCGGGACTGCGGCACCCACGCCTCAAGGCGGACGTTGTCCGGCACGGTACCCAGCGCGGCCGGATCAAGGGCCGGGCCGGTGGCCACCAGCAGGTCCACGTCGAGGGCGGCCACGCCCTCGACGGCACCGGCCAGCACCTCCTGCGCGAGGCCGGCGAAGACGGTCCCCAGCGTGAGGTACACCAACGGCCGTTCCTGCCTCCGTTCGCGTACGAAGGCGGGCAGCTCCTCGTCCTCGGCGTTCACCGCGACCGGGCGCAGGGGAATGCGGTTCGGTGCGGCGAGCAGTTCCGGGGTCTGGAGCACGGGTGGGCAGATGTCGAGGTAGGGGTCGCCACCGCCGCCCATGGCCAAGCCCTCGTACGGAACTCCGATGGTGTCGGCGAAGGCCGCGAGGAGGTCGGTCGTGGCCGGCGCGGCGGGGTCGGTCGTCACAAAGCCGTCGACCTTCCCGAAGCCATGGCAGACCCCCGGGACACCGGCCAGCTTCGCGGCGAAGAACGCCCCCACGCAGGCCGCCTCGTGCACGACGAGATCGGGCTTCGTCTCGGCGAGCAACGGGCCCAGATCGTCCAGGACGGCGCGCGGGAGCGTCTCGGCGAACATGCGTGCGATCGCGTCGAAGTCCAGGTGACCGCCGGGTTCGAGGTCCAAGGCGTCGGCAATCCTCAGGCCCACCCTCGCGGTCTTCAGCCCGAAAGCCTTGAGCTCGGTGTCGAAGGGGTCGGCCGTGGCGAACAGGACGTCGTGGCCGGCGTCGTGCGCGGCGAGAGCCAAGGGGATGAGCGGATAAGTGTGGCCATATGCGCCCGTGCTACAGAAAATCGTTTTCACGAGGTCAGTTTGCGGCGCATGGGTGGGTGACAAGGGGCGATCGCGCCCGTCCTTCCCAATTTTCCTTGAACTTTCACGTACTGATGCGTCATCACCTGCAGGGCCAGGAAGATGGGATTGATCTACGGGGCCAGGAAGATGGGATTGGTGAACGCCGCCAACGCCCCCGGCAGCGGCCCCGCCGCCGTGTCGTGCCGCAACTCCGCGCGCACATAGGCCGCGTAGGACGGCGTCGTACGCCACTCCACGACCCCCGCCCCCGAGACCGGCAGCGGCGGGCTCGTGAACAGCACGCCCTGGTCGGTGACGAACCGGACCACGCACCGCGGCGCGCCCGTCACCTCCGCGCGGACGGTGACCGGGGTGTCGGGGGCGACCTCCAACCGGCCGCCGATGTCCGCGTGTTGACCGGGTCCGGCGGTCGCGGTGAAGGACACCGACACGTTCTTGGACTCGGCGACGTACGACCGGCCCGCCCGGATGCCCTCCTGGATCGCCTCGCGGGTCAGGTCGTCGGCCAGCACCACCGTCTGCGGGGAACCCACCGCGTCCGGGTCCCGGTGGGCGTCGCTGCTGCCCATCGCCGGGATCCAGCCCCGGCCGTCACGACCCTCCCGCACGGACGCGACCAGCATGCCGTCCCAGTCCGCCAGCGCCACCTCGTCGTCGGGTGTGTAGGGCCCGTTCCACACCTCGACCGCGTCCGCCTCGCCGAAGCCGAACTTCCAGTTGCAGCCGATGCAGGTGGCGTGCGGATGGGCCGGGACGACCAGGCCGCCGGCGCGGCGGATCTGGCGGGCGAAGCGGCCGAAACGGTTGTCGCGGGCCCGGTAGCGCCAGTCGACGAAGGTGCCGGGGTCGGTGCCGAGGGCGACCACATGGCCGTTGCGGGTGGTGATCTCCTCGCCCAGCATGATCAGCAGGTCGTCGCCGGCCAGGTCCGCCCAGTGCGGGTGGGCCGCGTGCGTGTTGTGCTCCGAGGAGTTGATGAAGTCCAGGCCCGCCGCCCGCGCGAGCGCCGCGATCTCCGCCGGGGTGCGGCGGCCGTCGGAGTACCAGGAGTGCAGATGGCAGTCGCCGCGGTACCAGGCCCGGCCCCGTCCCTTGGCCCGGGACGGCGGGTACTTCGGGGGCACGACCTCGCCCGGCTCGCCGTAGATGAGCGTCACGGTGATCTCGTACGACAGTCCCTGCGGGGCGACGGTGTAGGGGCCGAGCGCGATGTGCCAGGTGCCCTCGCGCACCGGGCCCGGGATGTAGCCGGGTGTCGCGTCGTCGGCCCGGACGAAGAACTCCGTGCGGGCCCCGCCGGACCAGCCGCGGAAGCCCCGGCCGCCCAGGTCGGTGCCGCGCTCGTCGAAGATGCCGATGTCGAGGGCGTTGCCGGCCGTGCCCGCGGGGACGGTGGGCCGGTCGTAGGTGTACGCGACCCTGATCTCCCGCACGGCGGCGGGGATCTCGACGGGTACGTACACGAAGTCGGGGGAGCCGGTGGGCAGGGTGCCCCGGAGCGTCCTCGTCTCCTGGCTCCCGTCGGCCGGGTCGCCCGCGTCTGCCGCTGAAGCGAAGCTCACGCTTCCCAACGTAAGCGCGGCGGCGGCACTCGTCACGAACAGTGTGCGTCTTCCCAGGGCCGATTCGGGTCTCGCGTCGTCGTCACACATGGGGAGCAGTGTTCCCCGTGGGCGTGAACTGTCCACAACGGTGGGGAAATTGGCGGGAACGGTGAGGGGAGGGGCGGGAGTCGGACGCCGGGTCCGATGCCACACCAAGCAGTGTTACCGACCGGTCGGTATGGACATCCGTCCCCGTCCCCGGTACAGATGGACCATGCGTATCTCCGTGACGATCTTCCTCACCGACGAGACGATCACCCCGACCCGGCTCGCCCGTGAGCTGGAGGAGCGCGGGTTCGCCGGTCTCTATCTGCCCGAGCACACGCACATCCCGGTCGAGCGGACCACGCCGTACCCGGCGGGCGGCGACCTGCCGCCCGAGTACGGCCGTACCCTCGACCCCTTCGTGGCGCTCGGCCAGGCCGCCGCGGTCACCGAACGGCTCGGCCTCGGCACCGGCATCACGCTCGTCGCCCAGCACGACCCGATCGACCTCGCCAAGCAGGTCGCGACCCTGGACCACCTCAGCGGCGGCCGCTTCACGCTCGGCCTCGGCTTCGGCTGGAACGTGGAGGAGGCCGCCGACCACGGCGTGGAGTGGCGCAGTCGGCGGGAGCTGGTCCGGGACCGGATGGCCCTGATGCGGGCCCTGTGGGCGGAGGAGCCCACCGCGTACGAGGGCGAGTTCGGGAGCGTCCGGGCCAGCGCCGCGTATCCCAAGCCCGCGCAGAAGCCGCGCGGACCGGTCGTGGGTCCGCGCACACTGATCGGCGGAGCCGCGGGGCCGAAGCTCTTCGCCCAGATCAGCGAGTACGCCGACGGGTGGCTGCCCATCGGCGGGCGCGGGCTGTCCGACTCGCTGCCGGTCCTGCGGGGTGTGTGGGCCGAGGCGGGGCGGGATCCGGCCGCGCTCCAGGTGGTGCCGTACGCCGTGTTTCCGAGCCCCGGCAAGCTCGCCCACTACGCCGACCTCGGCATCGAGGAGGTCGTGGCGCAGTTGCCTCCGGCGGGGGAGGCGGAAGTATTGCGGGCGTTGGACGAGTACGGAGCGTTCGTGGGGTAGTCGGAGTCTCGTCTGCCGGGCGCGCTGGGTGGCCGGGGTGCGGGTCCGTCATGGCTGGTCGCGCCCACGCGGCGGAGCCGCAGGTCGATACGGCCCCGCGCCCCTGGAGGCACGGGGCGCGGCCCCGGCCTTTCAGGGGCGCGGGGAACTGCGCGGGGAACTGCGCGGGGAACTGCGCGGGGAACTGCGCGGGGAACTGCGCGGGGAACTGCGCGGGGAACTGCGCGGGGAACTGCGCGGGGAACTGCGCGGGGAACTGCGCGGGGAACTGCGCGGGG
>NZ_JAIHON010000008.1:278783-448974 GCF_021173675.1 Streptomyces lincolnensis
GGGAACCCCCACCACCCGCAGTCGCCGACGAACCCGAACCCCCGAGCTCAGACGCGCCCCGGCACCACCCTCCGCACCACCCCCGTCCCCGCTGAACCGGCGGAGCCCGTCCGTATGCTCGAAGGATGACGACTTCCGCGACCTCCGGAACCGGCCCCACCGAGAACTCCATGCGTCGCGCTCTGAAACGCGCCCGGGACGGCGTCGCTCTCGACGTGTCCGAGGCGGGGGTGCTGCTCCAGGCGCGGGGCGCCCAGCTGGACGACCTCACCGCGTCCGCCGCCCGCGTGCGGGACGCGGGGCTCGAGCAGGCGGGCCGGTCCGGTGTCATCACGTACTCGAAGAGCGTCTTCATCCCCCTGACCCGGCTGTGCCGGGACAAATGCCACTACTGCACCTTCGTCACCGTGCCGGGCAAGCTGCGCCGGGCCGGGCACGGGATGTTCATGTCCCCGGACGAGGTGCTCGACATCGCCCGCAAGGGCGCCGCGCTCGGCTGCAAGGAAGCCCTGATCACGCTCGGCGACAAGCCGGAGGACCGCTGGCCGGAGGCCAGGGAGTGGCTCGACGCGCACGGCTACGACGACACCATCGCCTACGTCCGCGCGATCTCCATCCGGATCCTGGAGGAGACGGGCCTGCTGCCCCACCTGAACCCGGGCGTCATGACCTGGACCGACTTCCAGCGGCTGAAGCCGGTCGCGCCGTCCATGGGCATGATGCTGGAGACGACCGCGACCCGTTTGTGGTCCGAGCCCGGCGGCCCTCACCACGGCTCCCCCGACAAGGAACCCGCCGTACGCCTGCGTGTCCTGGAGGACGCCGGCCGCTCCTCCGTCCCCTTCACCAGCGGCATCCTCATCGGCATCGGCGAGACGTACGAGGAGCGCGCCGAGTCGCTCTTCGCGCTGCGCCGGATATCCCGCGCCTACCACGGCATCCAGGAACTGATCATCCAGAACTTCCGCGCCAAGCCGGACACCGCGATGCGCGGCATGCCCGACGCGGAACTGGACGAACTGGTCGCCACGGTCGCCGTCGCCCGCCTGATCATGGGCCCGAGCGGCAACATCCAGGCCCCGCCGAACCTGGTCGACAGCGAGTACGAGCGGCTGATCGGCGCTGGGATCGACGACTGGGGCGGGGTCTCCCCGCTGACCATCGACCACGTCAACCCCGAGCGGCCCTGGCCGCAGATCGAGGAACTCGCCGAGCGCTCCCGTGCCGCCGGGTTCGAGCTGCGGGAACGGCTGTGCGTGTACCCCGAGTTCGTCCGGCGCGGCGAACCCTGGCTGGACCCGAGGCTGCGGCCGCACGTGGCGGCGCTCGCCGACCCGGAGACCGGCCTCGCCCTCCCGGACGCGACCGTCGAGGGCCGGCCGTGGCAGGAGCCCGAGGAGGTCTTCGAGGCCACCGGCCGCACGGACCTGCACCGCACGATCGACACCGACGGCCGCACCTCCGACCGCCGCGACGACTTCGACGAGGTCTACGGCGACTGGGGCGCCCTGCGCGAGGCCGCCGCCCCCGGCATGGCGCCCGAGCGCATCGACACCGACGTACGCCAGGCCCTCGCGACCGCCGCCGACGACCCGACGAAGCTGACCGACGACGAGGCGCTGGCGCTGCTGCACGCCGACGGTCCGGCGCTGGACGCCCTCACCCGGATCGCGGACGACGTGCGCAGGTCGGCGGTGGGCGACGACGTGACGTACATCGTCACGCGGAACATCAACTTCACCAACGTCTGCTACACCGGCTGCCGTTTCTGCGCCTTCGCGCAGCGCAGGACGGACGCCGACGCCTACACCCTCTCCCTGGACCAGGTCGCCGACCGCGCCCAGCAGGCGTGGGAGGTGGGCGCGGTGGAGGTGTGCATGCAGGGCGGCATCCATCCCGACCTGCCCGGGACGGCGTACTTCGACATCGCCAAGGCGGTGAAGGAGCGGGTGCCGGGCATGCACGTGCACGCCTTCTCGCCGATGGAGGTCGTCAACGGCGCCACCCGCACCGGCATGTCCATCCGCGAGTGGCTGACCGCCGCCAAGGAGGCCGGGCTTGACACGATCCCGGGTACGGCCGCCGAGATCCTGGACGACGAGGTCCGCTGGATCCTGACCAAGGGCAAGCTGCCCGCGGCGACCTGGATCGAGGTCGTCACGACGGCCCACGAACTGGGCATCCGGTCCTCGTCGACGATGATGTACGGCCATGTCGACCAGCCCCGGCACTGGCTCGGGCACCTCAGGACCCTCGCCGGGATCCAGCAACGCACCGGCGGCTTCACGGAGTTCGTGACCCTGCCCTTCATCCACACCAACGCGCCGGTCTACCTGGCGGGCATCGCGCGCCCGGGCCCGACGATGCGGGACAACCGGGCGGTGACCGCGATGGCCCGGCTGCTGCTGCACCCGTACATCCCCAACATCCAGACCAGCTGGGTGAAGCTGGGCACCGAGGGCGCCGCCGAGATGCTCCGCTCGGGCGCCAACGACCTGGGCGGCACCCTGATGGAGGAGACGATCTCCCGGATGGCGGGCTCCTCCTACGGCTCGTACAAGTCGGTCAAGGACCTGATCGCCGTGGCGGAGGCGGCCGGACGGCCGGCCAGGCCGCGCACCACGCTCTACGGGGAGGTGTCCGAGGAACGGCAGCGGGCGGCGGCCGTGTCGGACGGGCATCTGCCGGAGCTGCTGCCGGTGCTGGACTGATCCCTACCGGGGTACTGAGGGATCACCCACGGGGACACGGAGGTGTAGGGAGAGGCCCTTGCCGGTCTCTCTCGGGCCCCTCTCGCCGCGAACCGTACGCACCTCCCGGCCCAGTACGATGATCGGAGCCCCTCGGTGGAGGGGCCCCGTAGCTGAGGAGATGCGTGCCCGTGCCTGCCCGACGGCTTCCCTCGTGGGTCTGGGTGACCGGTCTGACGGCGGGCGCGGTCGCTGCGGTCGTCGTCCTGGCCGTGCAGGCGGACAAGGGTCCGCACCCCACGGCCGCCCGCCCGAGCGCCTCCGCCCCGGCGGAGGCGACACCGAAGCCGACGAAGCCCGCGGCACCCGCGCCGGTGCCGGACGACTCCGGCACCGGGCGGCGCGTCGTGTACTCGCTGAGCCAGAAGCGGGTGTGGCTGGTCGACGCGAGCGACGCCGCCCGCCGCTCCTTCGCGGTGTGGCCGGGCACGGTGAGCCCGGACCCCGGCAGCTACACCGTCTCGCAGCGCACGGAGGCCACCACCGGCTCCGACGGCGTACAGATCGAGAACATCCTGTACTTCGCCGCCAAGTCCGGCCTGTCGATCGCGTTCTCCAACGCCGTGGACGGCTCCTCGCCGCCCGCGGTCGCCGCCGGCACGCAGACCAGCGGCATCCGCATGGGCAAGGCCGACGGCTCCGCGCTGTGGACGTTCGGGGACACGGGCACCACGGTCGTGGTGGTCAGCTGACCTTCCGGCCGTCCCCGGACGGCAGGTGGTTGACGATCAGCACGACCCCGCTGAACAGGAACGCCCGCGTCGCCGCCTCCAGCCCGTTCCAGTCCCCGGACTGCCACATCGCGAACCACTCACCACCGATCCCGATGAACCCGGCCCCGAACAGCAACATCACCATGAGCAGGCCGTACGTCGAGAAACGGCGGGCGTGGTCGTCGCCCCGGAACCACAGCCAGGTGCCGAAGACCAGGACGAGCGCGGCGATCGTCTCCCACACGATGATGGCGACGTAGGCCGCGTCCTGAAGTCCCTTGCTGGTGACGGCTCTCCACATCAGGTCCTCGTCCTTGAACGTGGTGTCCATGGCGAGCACATGCCGGACGAACTGCTGGTTGGTGCCGAAGTCGGTGATGTTCCCGAAGGCGACGAGCACCATGTAGAGGGCGACGGTGGCGGTCAGAAGGGTCGCGCTGAGAGCGAGCGCGCTGCGGGGGGTGCGTGGGGTCGTGGACATGTCGATCATTTTCACCGGTGCCGGCCGTGCCGCGGGACCATTGGGCCAGAATGCCGGTGAGACCGTGGGGCGAGTGGACGGGGTGACAGGCGGATGGCGCAGGCGCAGCCCACGTGGCAGGAGCTGATCCAGCGGCACGCCCGGACCGGATTCGTCGGCCGGGACGCCGAACGGGCCGTGTTCCTGCGGAACTTCGACCTCCAGCCCGGGGACCCGCGTCGGCGCTTCCGCTTCCACGTGCACGGCACCGCCGGTGTCGGCAAGACCTACCTCCTCCAGGAGCTGGAGCAACTGTCCCGGGAGCGGGGCGCGTTGACGGCCTACGTCGACGAGGGCGCCGGAAGCGTCCCGGAGGCCCTGTCGGAGATCTGCCGTCAGTTCGCCGACCAGGGACGCCGGTTGAAGGACCTGGAGCGGCGGCTGGCCACCTACCACGAGCGCCGGCACGAGGCGGAGGCCGCCGCGCTCGCCGCCCTCGCCCCGGAACCGGGTCCTGGTCCGGGCCCGGTTCCTGAGACGGCGTCGACCGGCAGCAGGGTCGCGGTGGAACTGGGCATGGGCGCCCTGGAGGCCGCCCTGCCCGGCGTGTCCCTCCTCACCAGGGCCCTGCCCGCCGACCGGCTCGCCCAGGGCACGGACCGCGTACGCGCCGGACTCGCCGCCCGCTTCCGCAACCAGGACGACATCGACCTCGTCCTGACCCCGGAGAAGGTCCTCACCCCGGTCCTGCTCGCGGACCTGCGCACGGCCACCGCCGCGGCCGGCCGGATCGTCCTGTTCCTCGACACCTACGAGCGGACCGGGCCGTATCTCGACCCGTGGCTGCACGAGATGGTCACCCGGCACCGGGGCGACGGCGGCCTGCCCGCCACCGTCGTCGTGGTCACCGCCGGGCAGCGCCCCCTGGACGCCACCCGCTGGAGCGGCCTGGACGCCGTGACGGACCTGCCCCTCGCCCCCTTCACCGAGGCCGAGACGCGCACCCTGCTCGCCGCGCGGGGAGTGGCGGCCGAACCGGTCGTCGAGGAGGCGCTGCGCCTGACGGGCGGCCTGCCCGTCCTGGTGTCGACGCTCGCCCAGAACCGCCCCGGCGACCCGGAGAACCTGCGCGACCCGAGCACCACCGCCGTCGGCCTGTTCCTGCGGCGCGAACCGGAGGACCGCCGCGAGACCGCCCGGATCTGCGCCCTCCCGCGATGGCTGGACGCCGACGTCTTCCGGGTCCTGGTCGACCGCCCCGACGACGAACTCGACGTGCTCTACGAGTGGTTGACCGCCCTGCCCTTCGTCGGCGAGCGCGGCGGCCGGGTGCGGTACCACGACGTCGTACGCGCACAGATGCTGCGCCTGGAGCGCCGCCGCTCCCCGCGCGAGTGGGCGCGGCGGCACCGGCGGCTGGCGGAGGCGTTCGCCGAGTGGCGGGCCGAGACCGAGGCCGGCCGGGCGACCGAGGACCTGTGGGAGGACGAGGAATGGCGTGACCTCCTCCTGGAGGAGACCCACCACCTCCTCTGCGCCCGTCCACCCGCCGCGCTCGGCGAGGCACTGCGGTCCCTGGTCGCCGCCTGCCGTAACGACGAGATCCTCGGCCGCCGCTGGGCCCGGATGCTGGAGGACGCCGGTGAGGCGACCGACCACACGGCCCTTCGGGAATGGGGCCGCGAACTGGGCGAGGCCCTGGCCGAGGACGGTGCGGTGGCTCCGGCGGGGGGCGACGGCGGAGCGGGTCCGGCTGGGGGCGGCCAGGCGGGTCCCGTAGTGGGCCCCATCGGCGTGACTCCGGTCGCGGGCGACCGTGGGGTGGGGCCGGCTGGGGGTAGCCCCGGGGCGGCTCCGGTCACGGCCGACGGCGGGGCGGCTGCGGCCGAGGGCGACACCGGGGTGGCCCCGGCCGGGACCGGTGTGGGCGGGGTGATGGTCGGCACCGGTGTGGCCCGGGTCGCGGTGGATGTCGGGGCGATCCGGGCCGTCGCCGAGACCGGGGTCGCACGGGCCATGGGCGTGCTTCTCTCGCGTCCCGGGCTGGATCCGCGGGGGCGGGCGGAGGCCCATGCGCTGCGTGGCCGGGAACTGCGTCGCGGGCAGGAGTACGGGCGGGCGCTGGAGGAGTACGAGCGGGCGATCGAGCTCGCCCCCGACCTGGCCCTCGCCCACTACGGCCGCGGCTTCACCCTGCAGCTCACGGACGACTTCCCGGCCGCCCTCGCCGCCCTCGACCGCGCCGACGAACTCGCCCCGGACACCGGCTGGATCATCGCCGAGCGTGCGGAGACCCACCGACTCGCGGGCCACTTCGAGGAAGCCGAGGCCGACTTCGGCCGGGCCATCGCCCTGGACCCGACCGACACCCGCTCGCTGACCGGGCGGGCCGTGTGCCGGCACACGCTCGGGCGGTACGACGAGGCGCTCGCCGACTTCAACCGCTCGCTGGGCATCGACGGGGAGGACCTGTGGACGCGAGTGCGCCGGGCCCGTCTGCTCCGCTCCCGGGGTGACCTGGACACGGCCTTCGCCGAGTTCGGCCGGGCGGTGGCGCTCGCGCCCGACGCGGCCTGGGTCGCCTCGGAACGGGGTGACTCCTACCGGCTCGCCGGCCGCTTCGAGGACGCCGTCACGGAACTCGGCCGGGCCGTCGCCCTCGAGCCCGGGCACGCCTCCGCGCTGGCGAGCCGAGGCGTGGCCCTGCACGCACTGGCCCGGGACGAGGAGGCGTTGACCGACCTCGACCGTGCCGTGGAGCTGCGGCCCCGCTACGGCTGGGCGCTGGTGATGCGGTCCCGGGTGAAGAAGCGGCTCGGGGACCGGGAGGGCATGTTCGACGACCTCCGACTGGCCGTCGAGGCCGATCCGGACGCCGAGTGGATCTGCCATGAGCTGGGCGTGGCCCTGCTGTACGCGGGCCGGTACCGGGAGACGGCCGACGTCTTCCGCCGGATCCTCGATCTCGACCCGGACGACTCCGAAGCGCTGTTCGTGCTCGGTGCGGCCCGCCGCGTCGTGCAGGACCACACGGAGGCTCTCCGGTACCTGGACGGCGCCCTGGCGCTGAACCCCGACCACGGCCCGGCCCACGCCCACCGCGCCCGCGTGGGCCTCGCGACCGGCCGCACCGAGCAGGCGCTCGCCGACCTGGACCGGTGCGTGGAGCTGGGGACGGAGCCGGACTGGGCGGGCCGTAAGGCCGTAGAGCTGCTGCTCCTGTGCGGCCGTCGGGAGGATGCGGAGGCGCGGCTCGCCGATCTGGACGACGCGGACGACCTGCGCGTCGAGCTGTACCGGCAGGCCGGCCGCTGGGGCGAGGCGCGACTCGTCGCCGAGCGGGTGCGGGCGGCGGAGCCGGTGGTCGGCACCTTCGAACTGGCGGTGACCGTCGGCCGGACCGAGGGACTGCGGGCCGCGCGACCGCTGTGGCGTGAGCTGGCGCAACTGGTGCGCGACGGCAATGACGACAACGGCGACGGCGGCGACGGCAACGGACTGGACGCGGCGGAACTTGCGCAGGGGCGGTGCTTCCTGGGCTGCGCCCTCGACGACCGGACCGAGGCGGCACAGGGCCTCGCGGACCTCCTCGCCCTGGACCCCGGCTGGATGACGCTGGCCAACCTCGCCGACATCCTCACCGACCTCCTGAACAGCCCGGACGCGGACCGCGACGGCATCGCCCCGCTCGTCGCGGAGGTCACCGCCGCCGCCGAAGCGGTACGGGCCCGGTACGCGCACCGACCGGACGACGACCTCCCCTAGCGCCCATGCCCCCGGCGCCCATGCCACAGGCACCTTCCGCCGCCCCCCTGAACCCACCGTCCCCGTTCGATTACAGTGCAGAGCTGTCGTACAAACGGGCGGTGCCACAGGGGAGGTCTTGGTGGGTGCGACAGCCGGGGCCGTGTGGGGACGTGCCGAGCAGCAGGATTTTCGTAGCCGGGTGCGGGGGACGCTGCTCGGGGCCGCCGTCGGGGACGCGCTCGGCGCACCCGTGGACGGGCTGGGGCTGGCGGAGATCCGGGAGGAGTACGGCGCGGAGGGGCTGCTCGACCTCGGCCTCGGGCACGGGCGGCGCGGAGCCGTCTCGCACCTCACCCAGCTGACCCTGTTCAGCGTGGACGGGCTGATCCGCGCCCAGGTGCGAAGAGACACCGGCGCCTGGCATCCGCCGACCGACCTGCACCGGGCGTACCGCAGATGGGCCGCCACCCAGCGCGACTGGGGACCGGACGAGCGCCGCAAGGACGACGGCTGGCTCGCCCGCGAGGAGTGGCTCTACGCCCGCCGCGACCCGACCCGCGCCCTGCTGCTCGGGCTCGGCGACGACACCATGGGCACGCTGGACACGCCCAAGAACCCGGGCGAGACGGGCCCCGAGGCCGCCGCCCGCTCCGCGCCCTTCGGGCTGCTCGTCGGCTGGGAACCGCAGCTCGTCGTCCAGCTCGCCGTGGAGTGCGCCGCGCAGACCCACGGCCACCCCGTCGCGTACCTCTCGGCGGGCGCGTACGCCGTGATCGTGCACGCCCTGGCCTGCGGCGAGAGCCTCGACGGGGCCGTGCAGCGGGCGCTGGCCCTGCTCGCCCCGCGGCCGGGACACGAGCCCGTCTCCGAAGGACTCCAGCACGCCCTGGGCGCCGTACGGCAGGGCATGCCGACGCCCGCCCGGGTCGAGGAACTGATCGGGGACGGGACGGCGGCCGGGCTGGTGTCGGCGGCCGTGTACTGCGCGCTGGTGGGGGAGGACGTCCGCCAGGGCCTGTGCCTCGCCGTCAACCACGACGGCCCCTCGGCCGCGGCCGCCGCCCTGACCGGCGGCCTGCTCGGCGCCCTGCACGGCGAGACCGCCCTGCCCCCGGCCTGGCTGGCCGAACTGGAGGGCCGGCCCACCCTCCTCGAACTCGCCGACGACTTCGCGATGGAGATGACCCAGGGGCCCGCCCTGCACGGTCCCGCGGGGGCGTCGCCGGGGTGGCTGGCGCGGTATCCGAGGGCCTGAGCGCCCGCTGCCACTTCTTCGCAACCCCGGTGTTCGTACTGGGCGGTAGAGGGACGCGGCTGGAGGCAGACGTGAATATCCTGTGAAGTTGGGTAACTCTCAAGTACTTTCCTCTTTCCGCGCCGGCCTCATGCGTAACACGATGGCGACGATCTTCGGGGACTCGACCACGTTCACCGCGACCTTTGAGCGCACGCCTCCGTCAGGCATGCGCAGGGGAAGGCATCAACTTGTACCCACAACAGCCGGGCCGGCGCACTCGCGTCGGCCGTAGGATGGCTTCTCTGCTGGCCCCGGCTCTCGTCGGCGGCCTCATCCTGACCTACGGCCCTCCCGTCCAGGCCGCGCCGCAGGACGCTCCGGCCGGCACCTCCCAGCAGGCCCGGCAGACCTTCAGCGACGGCCTGTACGTCGTCCAACTCGCCGACCGCCCCGTCGCCACGGACCCCAGGACGGCGCCCAAGCCGGGCCGGCGGCTCAACACGGCGACCGACGCCGTACACGACCTCGTCCGCGACCTGAAGCGGGAACGCGACAAGGTGCTGGACGCGGTGCAGGGCGTCAAGCCGCTGTACACGTACCAGTACGTACTGAACGGGTTCGCCGCCAAGTTGACGGCAGGTCAGGCCAACGCACTGGCCCGTACTCCGGGCGTCGTCTCGCTGGTCCGCAACGAGGTGAGCCACCCCGCCACGACGACCGCCACAGCCGGTGCCGCCGTGACCGCGACCACCGCCGGCACCCTCCCGCCCGCCGACACCGCCAGGTTCCTCGGTCTGAAGGAGCGGGGCGGCCTGTACTCCAAGATCCCCGGCGGTCAGCGGAACGCGGGCCGGGGCATGATCCTCGGTGTTCTCGACCTCGGAATCGACACCGCCAACCCGTCGCTGAAGGCCCTCCCGGAGCCCCTCCCCGACGCCGAGGTCATCGCCAAGAAGTGGAAGGGCAGCTGTGACCCCGGCCAGGACGCCGACCATCGGGTCACCTGCAACAACAAGGTGATCGGCGCCCAGTACTTCAACAAGGGCGTCACCGACCCCGGCCCCACCGACTGGGCGTCCCCGATCGACGTCGAAGCCCACGGCACCCACACCGCGACCACCGCGGCGGGGAACTACGACGTGCCCGCCACCGTGCCCGACAGCGGCATGAAGGGGCGCATATCCGGGCTGGCCCCGGCCGCTCGCATCGCGGTCTACAAGGTGTGCTGGAACTCCGGCTGCTGGACGGTGGACGTCGTCGCCGGCTTCGAGAAGGCAGTGGCCGACGGCGTGGACGTCATCAACGACTCCCTCGTCCCCGCGAGCGCCGCTCCCGCCAACGACCCCTGGTACATGGCCATGTTCAACGCGGCCAAGGCCGGCGTCTTCATCTCCGCCGCGTCGGGCAACGACGGCCCCGGCACCGCCACCAACGGCGTCCCCTGGGCAGCCACCGTGGCCGCCTCCACCCATGACACCGGCTACCGCGGGACCCTCACCCTCGGCGACGGCAAGACCTACGACGGGGTGAGCATCGCCGCGCAGGGCGTGCCGTCCGCCCCGCTCGTCGACGCGGCGAAGGCCGCCAGGAGCGGCGTGTCCTCCGCCCAGGCCGAGCTCTGCAGGCCGGACACCCTCGACCCGGCCAAGGTCAAGGGCGCCATCGTGCTCTGCAAGTTCGGCGGCGTCATCCAGACCAAGAGCGCCCAGGTCAAGGCCGCGGGCGGCGCCGGCATGGTGCTGTACAACGTCGGCCCCGCCGTCGACGAGGTCGCCCTGGCCCACACCGTGCCGTCCGTCCACGTCAACGAGGCCACCGGCCTGAAGATCAAGGCGTACGCCGACCGCGCCGGCGCGACCGCCGAGCTCGGCGCGGCGCGGGCCGTGCACCAGGAAGCGCCCCGGATGGCCGGCTTCTCGTCCGGCGGCCCGGACCTCAACAGCGGCGGCGACCTGCTCAAGCCCGACATCACGGCCCCCGGCGTGGACATCACCGCGGGCACCGCTCCGGGCGGCAACCGCGGCATGTTCAAGGGCGAGCAGGGCATCATGTCCGGCACGTCCATGTCCGCCCCGCACGTGGCCGGCCTGGGCCTGCTGCTGCGCCAGCTGCACCCCGACTGGTCCCCCATGGAGGTCAAGTCGGCCCTGATGACCACCGCCACCACCAAGGACAACGCGGGCAGGCCGATCCGGGCCTACGGCGGCAGCGCGGCCACTCCGCTCGACTACGGCGCCGGGCACGTCGTCCCGAACACCGCCGACGACCCGGGCCTGGTCTACGACTCCACCTCCGCCGACTGGACGGCGTACCTGTGCGCCATCGGCCAGCCGCCGGCGACCGACGACGGCAGCGACGCCTGCGCCACCGCCGAGAAGATCGACCCGAGCGACCTCAACACCCCGACGATCTCGGTCGGTGACCTCACCGGGAAGCAGACGGTGACCCGTACGGTGACCAACGTCTCCGGCACGACCGGCGTGTACAGCGCCACGCTGCAGACGCCGCCCGGCTACCGGGCCCAGGTCTCGCCGAAGAGGCTGGTCGTGCCGGCCGGCGGTTCGGCTACGTACACAGTGACCTTCACCCGTACCGACGCGGCCTACGGCGAGTGGGCGTTCGGCTCGGTCACCTGGAGCGACCAGCACCACAAGGTTCGCAGCGCCGTCGCCCTGCGAGCCGTACGGATCAGCGTGGCGAGCACGGCCACCGGCAAGGACGCCACCGGCTCGGTCACCCTCACCCCGAGGGCCGGTTTCGACGGCACCCTCACCACCACGGTCGACGGCCTGTACGCCGGTACCACCAAGACCGGCACCCTGACCGGCACGGAGACCGCCTTCGACCCGTCGAAGCTGACGGCCGCCACGGCCAGGACCGAGCTCACCGTCCCCGAGGGCACCGCCTTCGCCCGCGTCGCGATCCGTTCCGCCGACCACCTGGCGGGCAGCGACGTGGACCTGTGGGTGCTCGACGAGGACGGCAACCCGGTCCCCCCTCAGCCCGTCGACGGCAGCGACGAGCACATCGACCTCGAGCCGGGCACCTACACGGTGTACGTCAGCCAGTACGCCCTGCCGCAGGGCGCGACGAGCCAGAAGTACACCCTGCACACCTGGCTGATCGGCCCGGACACCGAGCCGGACCAGCAGGCCACCGCGGCCCCGGCCGAGCAACGGGTGACCCAGGGCGACACCGCGAAGGTCACCGTCTCCTGGCGTGACCTGCCGACCGGCAGCGTCTACCTCGGCCTGGTCGACTACGGCAACGGCACGGACACCGTCGGCACGACCGAGCTGACCGTCACTGCGTAAGTCCTGGCAGGACAGCTGTGGGGGCGGGCACCCGGAACCGGGGACCCGCCCCCCCTGAGCGCCACCGCCACCTCTGCACAACTCCGGTGTTTGTACTGGTCGGTAGAGGAACGGACCTGAAGAACGCCGTGAATCTGCTGTGAAGTTACGCAGCTTTCAAGGACTTTGCTCTTCTCACACCAGCCTCACGCGTAACACGATGACGGCGATCTCGGGGGCCCGACCACTTTCACTGCGACCTTTGTGCGCACGTCTGCGTCAGGCGTGCGCGGGGGAAGGCATCCACTTGTCCCAGGAACACCCCGGCCGCCGCCGTCGCGTCGGCCGCAGAACTGTTTCCCTCCTGGCCCCGGCGCTCGCCGGCGGCCTGGTGCTCTCCTACGGCACTCCCGTCCAGGCCGCGTCGCAGGACGCGACGCCCGGCACCTCCCGGCAGGCCCAGCAGACCTTCACCGACGGCCTGTACGTCGTCCAGCTCGCCGACAGGCCCGTCGCCACGGAGTCCAGCACCGCGCCCGACCAGGGCGAGCGGCTCGACACCGCGACGGGCGCCGTACGCGAGTACGTCCGCCATCTGAAGCGCGAGCGCGAGAAGGTGCTGGACGCGGTGCGGGGCGTCAAGCCGCTCTACACCTACCAGTACGTGCTCAACGGGTTCTCCGCCGAGCTGACGGCCGGTCAGGCGACCGCGCTGTCCCGCACGCCCGGCGTCCTGTCGGTGGCCAAGAACATGGTCAGCCACCCCACGGCCACGTCCACAGCCACGTCCACGGCCACCACCGAGGCAGAGACCGCGGCCGCCGCGGGAGCCCTCGCGCCCGCCGACACCGCCAAGTTCCTCGGCCTGGACGCCAAGGGCGGCCTCTACTCCAAGATCCCCGGGGGCCGGAAGCGCGCGGGCGAGGGCACGATCCTCGGTGTGATCGACACGGGCATCGCCACCGCCAACCCGTCGCTGAAGGCCCTGCCGGAGCCCCGCCCCGACGCCGCGGTCATCGCCAAGAAGTGGAAGGGCGCCTGCGATCCGGGGGTGGACCTCGCGCACCTGGTCACCTGCAACAACAAGGTGATCGGCGCCCAGTACTTCAACAAGGGCATCGCCGACCCCAAGCCGGACGACTGGGCGTCCCCGATGGACGCCGAGGGCCACGGCACCCACACCGCGACCACCGCGGCGGGCGACACCGGCGTCAACGCCACCGTGCCCGACAGCGGCATAGCAGGGTCCATACGCGGGCTCGCCCCGGCCGCCCGGATCGCCGCCTACAAGGTGTGCTGGACCGACGGCTGTTCCACCTCCGACATCGTCGCCGCCTTCGACAAGGCCGTGGCCGACGGCGTGGACGTCATCAACTACTCGGTCGGCGGCCCGAACGACGAGCCCGCCAACCGCCCCGAGTACACGGCGATGTTCAACGCGGCCAAGGCCGGCGTCTTCATCTCCGCCTCCTCGGGCAACAGCGGCCCGGGCACCGGCTCCAACGGCGTCCCGTGGGTCACCACCGTCGCCGCCTCCACCCACGACACCGGCTACCGCGGGACCCTCACCCTCGGCGACGGCAAGACCTACGACGGGGTGAGCATCGCCGCGCAGGGCGTGCCGTCCGCCCCGCTCGTCGACGGGGCGGAGGCCGCCAGGAGCGGCGTGGACGCCACCGCGGCCGGACAGTGCCAGCCCGACTCCCTCGACCCGGCCGAGGTCAAGGGCGCCGTGGTGATCTGCGCGCGCGGCGGCAACGCCCGCCTCGACAAGAGCGCCCAGGTCAAGGCCGAGGGCGGCGTCGGCATGGTGCTGTACAACGTCAGCGCCGCCGACGAGGAGGTCGCCGACGCCCACACCGTCCCGTCGGTCCACGTCCCCCTGGCCGCCGGTGAGGCGATCAAGGCGTACGCCGCCGGCTCGGGTGCGACCGCCGCGCTCACCGCGGCCAAGGCCGTGAAGCAGCAGGCGCCGCAGATGGCCGGCTTCTCCTCCAGCGGCCCCGACCTCAACAGCGGCGGCGACCTGCTCAAGCCCGACATCACGGCGCCCGGCGTGGACATCGTCGCCGGCACCGCCGCGCACGGCACCTTCCCGGGCGATCAGGGCATGATGTCCGGTACGTCCATGTCGGCGCCGCATGTCTCCGGCCTCGCCCTGCTGCTGCGGCAGCTGCACCCCGACTGGTCCCCCATGGAGGTCAAGTCGGCGCTGATGACCACCGCCACCACCAAGGACAACACGGGCAAGCCGATCCAGCGCTCCGGCAAGGCGGCCACGCCGCTCGACTACGGCGCCGGACACGTCGTGCCGAACACGGCCTACGACCCGGGCCTGGTCTACGACTCCACCTCCGCGGAGTGGACGGCGTACCTGTGCGCCATCGGCCAGCCGCCGCTGACCGCCGACGGCGGCGACGCCTGCGCCACCGCCCGCAAGACCGACCCGAGCGACCTCAACAACCCGACGATCGCGGTCGGCGACCTCGTCGCCGGGCAGACCGTCACCCGCCGGGTCACCAACGTCACCGGGACGGCCGGTGTGTACACGGCCGCGGTCGAGGCGCCGGCCGGCTACAAGGCCACGATCTCGCCGAAGACCCTGAAGGTGCCGGCCGGGAAGTCGGCCACCTACAAGGTGGCCTTCACCCGCACCACCGCCGCCTTCGACTCATGGGCGTTCGGCGCGGTCACCCTCACCGACCAGCGGCACACGGTCCGCAGCGCGGTCGCCCTGCGCGCCGCACCGCTGCGGGCGGCGGCCGAGGCCACCGGCAAGGGCAGGACCGGCTCGACGGCCCTCTCCGCGAAGGCCGGCTTCAGCGGTTCGCTGACCACGAAGGTGTACGGCCTGTACGCGGGGACGACCACGACCGGGACCCTGACCGGTACGGCGGAGAGCTTCGACCCGTCGAAGCCCACGGCCGCCTCCGCCAGGACCGAGGTCACGATCCCCGAGAACACCTCACTGGCCCGCGTCGGCATCCTGCCCTCGGACCACCTCAAGGGCAGTGACCTGGACCTGTGGGTGCTCGACAAGGACGGCAGGCTGGTCTCCGCGCTGCCGGTCCGCAGCAGCGACGAGCACGTCGACCTCAGGCCCGGCACGTACCAGGTGTACGTCAACCAGTACGGCCTGCCCGAGGGCGCGACCAGCCAGAAGTACACGCTGCACACCTGGCTGGTCGGTCCGGGCACCAAGGCGGACAAGCAGGCCACCGTGACCCCGGCGAAGCAGTCGGTCACCTCCGGTGCCGGCCCCAAGGTCAAGGTCTCCTGGCGTGACCTCAAGGCCGGCGGTGCCTACGTCGGTGTCGTCCACTACGGCAGGGGCACGGAGACCGTCGGCGCGACCACGCTGACCGTGACGCCGTGACTCCCGGCCCCGGTGAGGGCTCAGTCCTTCACCGGGGTCCTGCCCAGCGCGTCCTCCACCCCGCCCGCCGGGGTGGGGATCGCGGCCGCCGCCGACCCGTCGTCGTCGGTGTTGATCCTCTCGATGAGCGCGAGCCGCTCCGGGGTGTCCTCCGGCTTGATGAAGCCGATGAGGATGTACAGCACGAGGGACACGGCCAGCGGGATCGACACCTGGTACTGGAGCGGGACGCCGCCCTCGACGTTCCAGTTGATCGGGTAGTTGACCAGCCAGAAGGCGAACAGGCCCATCGCCCAGCTGGTGATCGCGGCGGTCGGACCGGAGCGGCGGAACGGCCGCAGCAGGCCCAGCATCATCGGGATCGCCATCGGTCCCATCAGCCCGGCCACCCACTTGATCACAACGGTGATGATGTCCTTGAAGGTCGGCGAGTTGACCTGGGTCGCCGCCGCCATGGACAGGCCGAGGAAGACCACGGTCGCGACGCGGGCGGCGATCAGCCCCGTGCGCTGGGTCCAGGTCCGCGCCCGCTGCGAGATCACCGGGGCCACGTCACGGGTGAAGACGGCGGCGATGGCGTTGGCGTCGGAGGAGCACATGGCCATGGTGTGCGAGAAGAAGCCGACGATGACCAGGCCCAACAGGCCGTGGGGCAGGAGCTGTTCGGTCATCAGGCCGTAGGAGTCGGAGCCGTCCGGCTTCTGCGCGTCCACCAGCAGCGGGGACATCCACATCGGGTAGAAGAGGACCAGCGGCCAGACCAGCCAGAGCACCGCCGACAGACGGGCCGAGCGCGCGGCCTCCTGCGGGGTGGCGGTGGCCATGTAGCGCTGGGCCTGGTTGAGCATGCCGCCGTTGTACTCGAACAGCTTGATGAACAGGAACGCCAGCAGGAACACCGCGCCGTAGTCGGCGACCAGCGGCTTGTCGTGGCCCTGGAGAGCCGGCTGGTCCCAGGCGTCGATGAACCCGATGCCCTTGTCGCCGAGTTCCATGATCACGGCCACGAACATCGCGACACCGGCGAGGAGTTGGATGATGAACTGCCCGAGCTCGGTCAGCGCGTCCGCCCACAGCCCGCCGATCGTGCAGTAGACGGCGGTGATGGTGCCGGTGATGAGGATGCCCTGGTTGAGGGAGATGCCCGTGAAGACGGACAACAGGGTCGCGATCGCGGCCCACTTGGCGCCCACGTCCACGATCTTCAGCAGCATGCCGGACCAGGCCAGCGCCTGCTGGGTCTTCAGGTCGTAGCGGTTCTTCAGGTACTCCAGCGGAGAGGCCACATGGAGCCGTGAGCGCAGCCGGTTGATGCGCGGCGCGAACAGCTTCGAGCCGATGGCGATGCCGAGCGCGATCGGGAAGGACCAGGTCACGAAGGACGTCACGCCGTAGGTGTAGGCGATACCCGCGTACCCGGTGAACATCACCGCGCTGTAGCCCGACATGTGGTGGGAGATGCCGGACAGCCACCAGGGCATCTTGCCGCCGGCGGTGAAGAAGTCGCTGACGTTGTCCACGCGCTTGTGCGACCACACGCCGATCGCGACCATCACGCCGAAGTAGCCGATGAGCACGGCCCAGTCGAGACCGTTCATGTGCGCCCTCCCAGGGTTTCAGCCCGGCGCTCATCGTCTGGGGTGCCGCGTGAACACGACAAGTAAGCGTAAGGTCAAGGGGAGGCAAAGATATTCGAGCTGATGGCCTACGTTCACCTACATGAACCGACCTTCAGATCCCTCACCGCATCAACTCACCGGCGTTGACCAGCAAGGACTGTCCCGTGATCGCCCGCGCCCGGTCCGAGCTCAGAAACACCGCCGCATCCGCCACGTCCGAGTCCGTGGCCAGCTCCGGCAGGGCCATGCGCCGGGTCAGCCGCGTCAGTACCTCGCCCTCCGGCCTGCCCTCCGCCCGGGCCGTGAACCGCACGTACGCCTGCACCGGCGGCCCCCACATCCAGCCCGGCAGCACCGAGTTCACCCGGATCCGGTGCGGCCCCAGCTCCCGCGCCAGCGAGTACATCGCGCTGGTCAGCGCCCCCTTCGAAGCGGCGTACGCGGCCTGCCGCACCTGCGACGGAGCGGCCACCGCCGACTGCGTCCCGATGAACACCACCGCACCTCCGCGCTCCTTCAGCCCCGGCAGACAGGCCCGCGTCATCCGGAGCGTACCCAGCAGATTGACGTCGATCACCGACTGCCAGGTGGAGAAGTCGGCGTCCTCAAGCCCCCCGAAGCAGGAGTCCAGGGCGGCGACATGAACCACGGCGTCGATCCGCCCGAACCGCTCCCGCGCCAGCCCCGCCAGCGCCTCGCACCGCCCCTCGTCGGTGACGTCCGTCGCCCGGTACGCCGTGTGCGCCCCGTCCGGATCGATCTCCGCGGCACTCTTCGCGAGGTTCGCCTCGGTGCGCGCCCCGAGGACCGCGTTCCCCCCGTCCCGCACCACCGCGGCGGCCACCTGGTGGCCGAGCCCCGCGCCCACCCCCGACACGACGACGGTCCTGCCCGCGAGCAACGACATGGCGGCCTCCTCGACTCCGACCCCTGGCGCATTATCTGACGGAGCGTCAGAGTATGGGCGAGCCGCCGAGGAAGGGGAAGGGCATGAGCGAGGACACCCGCAGCGAGACCTACGCCGAACTGGCCGCCGTCGGCCCGTACGGAATCCGCCCCGGCCACGCCCTGATCACCATGGTCGAGCCGCATCCGGGCCACGAGTACGCCTACAACCGCTGGTACGAGGACGACCACTACTACGCCGGCGCGATGGCCATGCCCTGGATGTTCGCCGGCCGCCGCTGGGTGGCCACCCGCGACCTCCAACTCCTGCGCCGCCCCGAGAAGTCCGCCATCGCCGAGCCCGTCACCGCCGGTTGCTACCTCTCCACGTACTGGATCACCGACGGCCGCTACGACGACCACATGCGCTGGACCGTCGCCATCAACAAACGCCTCAACCGCGACAGCCGCGTCTACCGCGACCGCACCCACGTCTTCACGGCCTTCCAGGACCACGAGTCCACGGTCTACCGCGACGGCGCGGCCGGCCCCCGCGACTTCCACGCCCTGGACCACCCGTACGCGGGGCTGGTGCTGCAGGTCCTCGACGCCGAATCCTCCGAGCAGCGCGCCGAGTTGCTGGAGTGGCTCATCTCCCGCCACCTCCCGAAACGGCTCACGGGTTCCCCCACCGCCATGGTGACGGTCTTCCGCCCCACCCCACTGCCGGGCGACCGCATGTCCTACGTCAAGCAGGTGGAGGGCATCGACACCCGCCTGACGTTGCTGTGGTTCTTGGAGGCGGATCCCAGGGAGTGCTGGGAGGGGCACTTCGCGGGGCTGGAGGAGGCGGTGGGGGAGTCGGGACTGGGCCGGCTGGAGCTCCTGGCGCCTTTCGTCCCGACAATCCCGGGTACAGACAAGTACGTGGATGGACTGCGCTGACCCAAGGGGCGCGGGGCTGTATCAATGTGCGGCTCCGCCGCGTGGGCGCGACCAGCCCCCACCGCCCCGCAGCCGCGCAACTACCTGAGCTCCTCCGGACAAGGCGTCCCGCGAGGCATGGAGTACGGCGCCGCCAACCGATACGTCCCCGCCTTCGGCGCGATCAGCATCGTCCAGCGATCCCCCTCCGCGTCCTCCTCCGTCTCCATCAGACACCCGTTGACGTTGTCGTACGACTTCGGCTGATCGTCCGGCCGGTTCTTCGACGCCTCTGTCTCCTCCGGCGCCTTCAGCTTGTTGCCCTCCGCGTCGACGATGCTCAGCCACGGCGAGTAGGGGATCTTGATGAGGACCCGCCCGGCCTCCTTGACCTCCATGGTCATCTCACCCTGCGCGGCCCGCTCGACGACCGCGTTCGGCTCGGCCAGCGGCGCGGGGTCGACGACCTGGAACAGCTGCCAGTTCGCGTCGCCCCAGATCTGCTTCAGATACGGCATCCCGCGCTGCACGAGCTCCCGCTCCCGCTCGCCCCCGTCCCCGTCCGGCTCGTCCTTGGGCAGCACCACGAAGTGCACGGCCCACCGCCGCAGCCACTCGTGGTAGTTCGCCGAGTTGAGCGTGTCGTCGTAGAAGAGGGGATTGCGCTCCATGTCGGCCTGCCGGTTCCAGCCGCGGGCCAGGTTGACGTAGGGCGCGAGGGCGGAGGCCTCCCGGTGGGAGCGGGCCGGGACGACCTCGACGCGGCCCTTCTCGGCGCCGACCTCCTGGAGTTCGTTGACGAGGGGGGCGAGTTCGCGTGCCCAGGAGGCGGCCGGCTGGGTGTGGACGACGTCGTCGACCGTCTTGAACCCGATCCAGCCGGTGAACCCGACCGAGGCCAGCACGACGACGTACCACTTGCGGGTGCGCGGCACGGTGAACGGCAGCGCCGCCGCCAGCGCCACCCCGGCGAACAGCATCGGCAGCCGCGTGATGTTGGAGCCGATCTGCGAGCTGATCAGCCACACCAGCAGCACCGAGAGCCCGTACACGGCCGAGGTGATCCGTACGGTCTTCCAGGCGCGCGGTACGACGGCGTAGACGATGATCGCGTACGCCAGCGGCAGCACCGCCGACCCGAACGACATGGGCTGGGTGCCGGAGAACGGGAACAGCCAGGCCGACACCGCCACCACGGCCGTGGGGGCGATCCCCAGCGCCCAGGCGCCCGGCCGCCGCTTCTGGAGGAACAGCGCGGCCGCCACGAGCCCCACGAACAGACCGGCGACCGGCGAGGACATGGTCGCCAGCGCGGCCAGCGGCGCCGCGCACAGCGCCTTCGCCCACCGCTTGTAGCGCCAGCGGTACGGCCAGCAGAACACCACCGCGACCGCGCCCAGCGCGAACAGCGTGCCGAGCCCGAACGTCACCCGGCCCGAGGCCGCGTTGCACAGGAAGGCGAAGACACCGGCCAGCCCCGGCCACAGCGGATTCCGCACCGCCCGGCTGCGCAGCAGGATCAGCATCAGCAGGGTCGCCGAGAAGGTCCCCGCGATCATCATCGTCGTACGGACACCCAGGACCGACATCAGATACGGCGACACCACGCTGTACGACACGGGGTGCATCCCGCCGTACCAGGCCAGGTTGTACGCCGAGTCCGGGTGCCGGCCGACGAACTCGGCCCAGGCGTCCTGCGCGGCGAGGTCGCCCCCGCTGTTCGCGAAGGTGAAGAACCAGACGACGTGGAGAACCCCGGACAGTCCCGTCAGGGACAGCACGGGGTGCCGCTGGACCCACTCGCGCAGGGGGGTGGTGCGGTCGGCGAGGCGGTCGAGCAGCGTGGAACCGCTCCCGCTGTCAGGGCGGTCCTCGGTGCTCTCGTCGTCAGTCGGTCCGTGGTCGGGACCCGGGTGTGCGGGCAGCCGTATTCGCGGGCCGGTTTCCGGGCCCGGATCGGTGTCGTCGGCGCGTGTCGGCTCCGCTGTGGCCACCTGAAGGCACTCCCCGTGGTCTCCCGTCTTCTGTTCTAGGACGCGTTCCGTTCCCCGCGCGTTGCCGGTCGTGTCCCGCGGGGTTGGGTGACCGCGTCCCTACGGTGGC
The DNA here is from genome assembly GCF_021173675.1 of Streptomyces lincolnensis. Lineage (GTDB taxonomy): Bacteria > Actinomycetota > Actinomycetes > Streptomycetales > Streptomycetaceae > Streptomyces > Streptomyces lincolnensis_B. The sequence goes on from NZ_JAIHON010000008.1 coordinate 299,891, forward strand.
ACCTGCCCCGATTCGTGACGCTAGCACGCACCCCGTCGACCGGAACCAGGACGGGTTCCGGTCGACGGGGTGCGACCGCGCACTTCTTCCGCCCGTATCAGCCGAGGCGCGTCAACTTGTCCGTGAAGCCCGGCTCGACGAGATCGTCCTGAAGGGCGACCGGCACCTTCACCGCGCTGCCGGAGCCGTCACCGACGGTGAGCGAGCCCACCTTGGTGCCCGCCTTCGCCGTGTGCGGAAGGTCGTCGGCGGTGAAGGTGAGCTTGACGGTCAGACCCGCCCAGCCGACGGCCGTGACGTTCTCCGTGAGGACGACGGGGGTGTGGCCGCCGAGGCCGTCGTCGACGTACCCGACGACATCGCCCTTCTTCAGGATCGTCTCGGCCCTCAGCGCGTCCTGCGCGGCCCGGATCAGCTTGTCGCTCTCGAAGAGGGCGGCGCCCAGGATGGTGTTGTCAGTACCGCCCGCGGGCTGGCGCACCACCGCGCCGACGATCCTGCGCGTCTCGCCGTTCACGTCCTTCTTCGCGGCGAAGACCAGGTTGCCGAGGGCGGAGGTGGTGGTGCCGGTCTTGATGCCGACGACGTTGTTGGAGCCGACGAGACGGTTCCAGTTGTCGTGCTTCTGTCCCTTGTAGTCGACGTACGACATCATCGCGGCGACCTCGCGGAAGGCCGGGTACTCCATCGCCTTCTTGCCCAGCTTCACCTGGTCCACGGCCGTGGAGACGGTCGTGTTGTTCAGGCCCGAGGGGTCGGTGTACGTCGTGTTCTTCATCCCGAGGTCGGCGGCGGCGTCGTTCATCTTCTTCACGAACGCCTTCTCCGAACCGGCGTCCCACCGGGCGAGCAGCCGCGCCACGTTGTTCGCGGACGCGATCAGAATGCTCTCCAGGGCCTCGCGCTGCGAGATGGAGTCGCCCGCGGTCACGTCGACGGTGGATTCCTGACCGGCGTTCGACTGCTTCTCGGCCGTCGCGTCGATCTCGATCTTCGGACCGTCGGCGCCGCTCTTGAGCGGGTGGTCGCGCAGGATGACGTACGCCGTCATGACCTTGGCGACACTGGCGATCGGTACGGGCTTCTGCTCACCGGACGAGCCGAACGTACCGATGCCCTGGACGTCGAGCGCGGCCTGTCCGTCGGCCGGCCACGGGATGTCGACCTTGGCGCCGTCGAAGGTGAAGCTGTCCTCGGCGGTGAGCTGGAGCTCGGGGGTCGGCAACGGACGTACGGACTGTACGACCGCGAACACCACGGCGAGCAGCAGGACCAGCGGGGTCCAGATCTTGACCCGGCGCACGGCCGTGCGGACCGGGGTGTCCGGGGGCGGCGGCGTGTTCGTCAGCTCCGCCAGCAGATCCAGCGGCGGCTTCGGCGGCAACGGCTGCTGCGTCGTCCGCTCCGGGCCCACCTGCGGCACCGCCGCGGTGGCATCCGCACGCCCCTTCACCTGCGGCAACGCGGTCGTCGCGTCCGTCCGACCCGACACCCGCGGAAACGCCGTCGTCGCGTCCGCCCTCGCCGGCTTCCGCGCCGCCGGATCGTCCAACGGCTTCAACGCGACGAACCGACTGGTCCGCTCGGCCTCCCGCTCGGCCTCTACGCCGGCCTTGTGGCTGGCGTTCGCATCCGCACCGGGCTTGGTGCCTGTGTCGGGCTTGTCGGCGGCGGGGGGCTTGTCGGCGGTGCCGGGCTTGTCATCCGTGCCGGGCTTGGTGTCGGTGCCGGACTTCTTGCCCGTGCCGGACTCGGCGTCCGCCTCGGACTCGGCGTCCGCCCCGGCCTTCGTGTCCGGCCCGGACTTTCCGTCGGCGCCGGGTTTGGTCTCCCCGGCCTTGGCCACCCCGCCGAGCTTCAACATCGTCGTCGGCTGGTCCACGGCGGGACCGGTCACCCGCGGCGCCTTGAAAACGGCGGTGGGCTGATCCACGACGGGCCCACCGTCACCGTCCTCGGGGGAGCCGGAACCCTTCGGGTCGGCGCCCTTGGAGCGCTCCGCGTCGGCGTCCTCGGCGTCCTCAGTGTCGGCACCGGCCTTGGCGTCGGTGCCGGCGTCGGCCTCGGCGTCCGGAGCGGCCGTTGCCGCAGCGCCGGCCTCCTTGGAGCCGTTCACGTCGGCGTCCTCCGCGTCCGGGGACGCGGGCGTGCCGTCCTCGCCGGCCGCGCCGCTCTCGGCGTCAGCGTCGGCCTCGGCGTCAGCGTCGGCCTCGGCGCCGGTCTCGGAGGTCGACTCCGAACCGGCCTCAGCCGCTCCCGCCGTCACCGGCTCCCGGCCCTCCGCCGCCACGACCTCGTCGCGCGCGGCGTCCCGCGAGTCGTTCTCCGGCTCCGCGTCCGCGTCGCCCCGGTCGCCCCGGGCGTCCTCGCCCGCGCCTCCGTCGGAGGCCTCGGCGTCGGCCCGGTCGTCCGGAGTCTCGTCCGTCTCGGGGCCCTTCGCGCCGGCAGGCGACCCGCTCTGATCCTCGGTCTCGCCCTGAGTGGGCTCTACGGCCTCCTGCTCGCCCCCGGAGCCCTCCGCGGCGCCCTCCGCCTCCGTACCGCCCTCACCGGCGTCCTGGGCGCCCTCAGCGCCACCGGTGCCCTTGGCCACCCACGCGGCCACAGCGTCCCGGAGCCGGTCGTCACCCGCCGGGGGCTCGTCGCCGGACGCGTCCGAACCGGCGTCGGTGTCGGTGTCGGCGTCGCCCCGCGTCTCAGCGGCGCCGGTGTCGGCGCCCCGCTCCTCCCCGGCGTCCTCACGCCCGGCACCCTCGGACCGCGCGTCGGCGCCCTCCGGTCCCGAGCCCCCGCTCGACGCCGCGGCCCCCGCCGTCTCGTCCCCGGTGTCCGTGCGCGAAGCGCCCCGCGCCGCGTCCGCGACCTCGCGGACCGAGAAGACCTTGGTCGCCGTGTCGACGCCGCCGAGGCGGGTCATGGCGAGGCGGGGATCGCGGGGCTCGTTCGTTCCGGTCCTGGCCTCGGGAACCGGAGCCGCGCTCCCCGACGTCGGTTCTGCCGACGACCCGTGCTGCTTCGACCTGTCGGGGGACTCGCCCGCCACCGATGCCTCCTCCTGCCGCACGTGAGCCGTGCGCCTGCTGAACCGTGAACCGCCGCCCGGACACCGCTCCCCCGCGCTGTCCGAACCATGTACCAGTGTCCTGTGTGTGGGCCTGACCCAAGCGGTAGACGAGAACGACATACCTACTGGTTCCACTACAAACAGGTCACGCACCCTCGACAGACCGATGTGAGAGGGGTCACCCTGTCATTCATCCACGCGGGGAGGCATGGATGGGCAGGAGCCGCAGAACACTTCCGGAGGAGCTTCTGCTGCTGGCGTTGGACCCGACCACGGGAACCACCGCACAGCCGCAGTCGCTCGACCTCGGTCTGGCCGGAGCACAGCTAGTGGAGCTGGCGCTGGCCGGACGGATAGCCCCAGACGGGGATCGTATCGCCGTGGTAGCACCACGGCCGACTGGAGACCCAACACTGGACTGCGCGTTGGAGTTGCTGCGAAGGCGTGGCGCTCCTGTGCGGGCGGTCCATTGGATCGGCGGGCCCCGCCTGGGGCTGCGCCAGACCTACCTCTCGCATCTGGAGCGGTGCGGCATGGTGCATGCCGTGGCGGGACAGATGTGCGGAGTGTTGCCGACGACGCGCTATCAGGCGACGGACAACGACATCAGCCGGGAGATCAGAGCCCGACTGGATTCGGCGATCCGCACCGGCGTGCCACCGGACCCACGGACGGCGGCGCTCGCGGCGCTGGCGCACGCGGTGGGCCTCGGCAAGCATCTGTACCCCGGGAACGAGGGGCGGTCCTCCCGCTCCCGGCTCAGGGATCTGATCAGGCACGACCCGATGGGCGGCCTCGTGGCGCACGCCGTGATGGACGTCCAGAACGGCGTGGCGGCGCAGCCGCGCCGCAACCCGGCCCCGGCCGGCCGTCAGGCCGCCCCCGGAGCCAGGCCCGCACCGGAACCCGCGCGCGGCGTTCCGATGCAGCCGCGCCGCGGGCCCATGGCACGTGCCGTGGCTCACTGAGCCGCAGTCCCACGGCACACCGCAGCAAAGGCACCACCACGCACCAGGCACTACCAGGCACCATGCACCACGCTCCACCGAGCGCCGCACCGCAGTCCCCCAACAGACCCGGTACGGGAGCCGCTGGTCCGCGCGGGGCGACGGAACCGTTCGTCCGGACATACCGGGCGACCGGTCTCCGCCGCCCCGCGCGGCCGCTTTTCCGGGCAGCGCGAACCACACGGCCCTGCGGCCCACCCGGATCGCGCGCCATGCGGGCACAGGACCGCACATCCGCCGACAAGCCCGCGCACAGCGCATATCCCTCGTTTCCCAGCGGTAGAAAGCACCTTGGTGGCAGTCTGCTCAACAGCAGATACGCAAAGTGGTAAGTACGAGGCACGCAGCCGGAGGTGCACGTCCCGTGGCGTCCAATGTCAATCCGACCGTCAGGCGACGCCGGCTGGGCCAGGAGTTGCGCCGGCTCCGCGAGCTCAAGGGCATGACAGCCGAGGAGGTCGCCGAGCGCCTCCTGGTGTCGCAGTCGAAGATCAGCCGCCTGGAGAACGGGCGGCGCAGCATCAGCCAGCGTGACGTCCGCGACCTGTGCGGGGTCTACGAGGTCGACGACCAGCGCGTCGTCGACTCACTGATGCAGATGGCCAAGGACTCGCGCCAGCAGGGCTGGTGGCACGCGTTCGGGGACATCCCGTACAGCGTCTACATCGGCCTGGAGACCGACGCCGAGTCGCTGAGGGTCTACGAACCCCAGATCATCACCGGCCTGTTGCAGACCCGCGCCTACGCCGAGGCCATCATCAGGGGCGGTTCGCCGGAGACCTCGGACACCGAGATCGACAAGCGCGCCCAGGTCCGGCTGCGGCGGCAGGATCGTATCGCCGCCGACCACGACTCGCTCCGGCTCTGGGTCGTCCTCGACGAGGCCGCGCTGCGCCGGGTCGTGGGGAGCCGGCCGGTGATGCGCGAGCAGCTGGAGTACCTGGCGGAGGCGTCCCAGCGGCCGCACATCACCGTGCAGGTGCTGCCGTTCGACGTCGGCGCGCATCCCGGTATCAACGGCCAGTACTCGATCCTGGAGTTCGCCGACGCGGCCGACTCCAGCGTGGTGTACATCGAGGGCGTCACCAGCGACCTCTACCTGGAGAAGGCCCACGACGTGCAGAAGTACACGGTGATGTACGAGCACCTGCGGGCCCAGGCGCTGAACGTCGACCAGTCGCGCCAACTCATCGAGGACGTGGCGAAGGAGTACGCCCGCTGAGCCGTTTCCGGTGGGAAGGGCGGGAATATACACCACGGACCGGTTCCACTGGAAGAATCCTCTGGAATATGCCATCCAGAAGAGTGAACGACTGCTCCTAAAGGGGAGGGCGGCGAGTAGCGTCGATCACGCCAACGATCAGCAAAGGTTGGCGAGAACCGAACGGCGCTACTGTCTAACGGAGCAAACATGGCGATTCGCCTGGGTGCCACGGAAACGTGGATGACGTCCTCGTACACCAACAACAACGGCGCGTGCGTGATGGTGCGGTCGACCGACGAGACCTCACTGCACGTGGGGGACACCAAGGTCGGCCCCGACGGGATCAAGGTGGCGTTCCCCGCAGACGCGTGGAACGCCTTCGTGGCCTCGGTCAAGTAGGAGGCCGGGTCCTTCCGATCCGGCCCGACCACGATCACGATCACGAGAAACAGACGAAAAACAACTGCACAAGCGCCACAGTGAAGAGCCCTCTCGACCAGATCGCCGTCCTAGCCGAGGGGGCTCGGCCTGTGTCACCGCCCGGCCTGTGTCCGGGCCCGGCTTCACCCCACCGGGAACGCCACGTCGCACACCGGGTCCTGGGCGCCCGCCGTCTCCCAGTCCGCGAAGTACACCTCGCGGCAGGGCCCCGTCTGCTTCAGCCTCCGGGCCGCCATCCACTCCTCCACCGCCTCGAAGGCCGCCAGGATCTGCGGATGGGCCACCTGAGCCTTGGTGATCCGGGTGTACGCCAGCCGCCGGGCCGGCTCCACCCGTACCGCCGTCTCCCAGGCCCGCCCGTGCCGCGCGGCCCACGCCCGGGCGGCGGCCTCGTCGGCCACCGGTACGCAGGACTCGGCCGGGCCGTCGCTCTCCATCGACACCTCGGAGTGGTAGACGACGTACGGCGCCGCCGTGCTGCCCCCGCACTCCCGGGAGGCCTTTTCCAGCCGCCCCAGCGAGGCGCCGATCCAGGCGGGCAGTTCGTCCGCCAGCGTGTGCCGCTTCTCGGTGATCACCACCCGCTCCGGCACGTCCACCGTCTCGACCGCGAACTTCCCGTACATCTCGGAGCTCCTCCCCGACAGCCGTCCACGGAGGTACTCGGCGAGCGTCCGCTGCGAGGCCAACCTCGCCTCCACGTCCGCCCAGTACGCGGCGAGCCGGTCGGCGGCCCGGCACCCGTCGCCCGCCCCGGCCGCCCCGACCACCTCGGCGATCCGGGCGAGCGGCATGTCCAGCTGCCGCAACAGGGCCACGAGCCGGGCGCGTTCGATCTGGTCGGCGCGGTAGTAGCGGTAGCCGCTGACCTCGTCGACGTGCGCCGGTGCCAGCAGCCCGAGCCGGTCGTACAGCCGTAGCGCCTTGGCCGAGAGCCGGGACCGGGCCGCGAACGCGCCGATGGTAAGCAGTTCGTCGTCCACCCGAGTCATCCTCCGTCACCGGGCGGCTCTGTCCGCCCGGTGACCAGGAGGCTCGCCCTTGCCCCAGGGGCAAGGTCAACGACCGTCTAGCCGAGCGCCTTCTCCACCGCGGCCACGAGCTCCGCGGCCTCCGGCTCGGTCTGCGGCGAGAACCGGGCGACGACCTGGCCGTCCCGGCCGATCAGGAACTTCTCGAAGTTCCAGCGGATGTCCCCGTTGTGCCCCTCGGCGTCGGCGAAGCCGACCAGGCGCTCGTAGAGGGGGTGCCGGTCCTCGCCGTTCACCTCGACCTTCTCGGTCATCGGGAAGGTCACGCCGTACGTCGCCGAACAGAACTCGGCGATCTCCTCGGCGCTGCCCGGCTCCTGCCCGAGGAACTGGTTGCAGGGCACCCCGAGGACCGTGAAGCCACGCTCGGCGTACTGCGCGTGCAGCCGCTCCAGACCGGTGTACTGCGGGGTCAGGCCGCACTTGGAGGCCACGTTCACGACGAGCACGGCCTGACCGGCGTACTGCGCGAGGTCGGCGGCGCCGCCCTGGAGGGCGCCTATCTCGACATGGAGGGGGGAAACACCGTTGCTGTCTACAGTCGTCATGCAGCGGAGCCTAACTCCGAGAGGTGGCGTCCCCCTGACCGGACCCCGAGGTTCCGGCCGCCTTCAGCAGCACCTCGCCCGCCGCGGTCCGCGAGTACAGCACCGACCGCCCCGCCCGCCGCCGCTCCACCAGCCCCGCGTCCAGCAGCACCCGCAGATGCCGGCCGACGGAGCCGAGCGCCTGCCCGGTCACGGCGACCAGCTGGCTGGTGCTGAGGGGGGAGCCGAGGAGGCCGAGCACCTCGGCCCGCGCGCCCCCGAGCAGCGCGCCGAGCGAGGCGGGCACGGTCCGGGCGCCGGGGTCGGCGAGGACGCCCGCGCAGGCGTAGACGACCGCGTACCGGTCGGGCTCCTCCCAGGACACCCAGCCGGTCTTCGGGGTGACCGGCACGAAGAGCAGTTCGGCGCCGGAGATCTCGCGGGGCGGGTACTCGTGCGGGTTCACCTGGAGCCGGTTGTCACCGAGCCACCGTGTCCGCCCCGGCCGCAGCGAGCCCAGCACGGCCGCCCAGCCGCCCCGGCTCACCTGCGCGGTCCGGGCCACCACGTCCGCCTCCAGCACCCGTCGACGCCGGTCCCAGTCCGGTCGTACGGTCTCGGTCCAGACGTACGACAGGAGCGCGGCCGCGCGTTCGGGCAGGTCGTCGCGTTCCAGTGCGGCGGGCAGCGGGCCGGCGAGGGAGACCCGCAGGTGCGCGCGGGCCTCGCCGGGGTCGGCGGCCCGCACTCGGGCCACGCCCTCCTCGAAGGTCTCCCGGTCCCTCGGTGTGGGCGTGAGGAAGTCGGCGATCCAGGACCGGCCCAGTCCGGCCCGCACGAGCCGCGCGGCCACCGGGTCGGCGGCCAGCCGGGCCCGGTAGCCGGGCAGGTGGGCGCGGAGCCAGGCCTGTTCGCCCGGGTGCGCGGGCCTGCCCCGGTGCAGCAGCTGGAGACAGGCGAAGACCTCGGCGAGCGGGGAGAGGACGAACCGGCTGCCGGCGAGGGTGTCGGCGTTGACCTGCCACCACCCCATGAGCAACCCTCCCGCTTCCCTCGCCCCGTCCGACCTTTCGCGTCCGCGCGAAACAATAACGACGACGTCCGGCCCGCCGAAGACTCTCGCCATGCGCAGCTACCACCACCTCTTCCGCACCCCGGAGTTCACCCCGCTCTTCCTCTCCTCCGCCGCCAACGTCGCCGCCCAGACGATCGCGGGGCTGGCGCTCGGCACGCTGGTGTACCGGGCGACCGAGTCGCCGCTGCTGTCGGCGGTGAGCATGCTCGGCCCGCAGCTGGCCCAGGTGCTGGGCGCGACCGTCCTCCTCTCCGGCGCGGACCGGCTGCCCCCGAGGGCCACGATGACGGGCATCTCCCTGGCCTTCGCCGCCGGTACGGCGCTCATGGCGCTGCCCGGCCTCCCGCTCGCCGCCCTCTTCACCGTCGTCCTCCTCCAGGGCCTGATCGCCTCGCTGGGCGGGGGAGTGCGCTGGGGACTGCTGAACGAGATCCTGTCGCCGGCGGGCACCGGGGCGGGCACCGGGGCCGGGGCGGACGGCAAGGGCGGCTACCTGCTGGGCCGTTCGCTGTTCAACATGATGAGCGGCCTGCTCCAGATCACCGGCTACGCGGTGGCCGGCGTCCTCCTGGCTGCCCTGTCCCCGCGAGCCGCCCTGCTGCTGTCGGCCGCGCTGTACGTCACCGCGGCCGTCGTCCTGCGCCTGGGCCTCACCCCGCGCCCGCCCCGCGCCCAGGGCCGCCCGTCGGCGGCCGAGACCTGGCGTACCAACGCCCTGCTGTGGTCCTCCCGCCCCCGCCGCCACCTCTACCTCGCCCTGTGGATCCCCAACGGCCTGATCGTCGGCTGCGAATCGCTCTACGTCTCCTACGCCCCCGAAGCGGCCGGCACCCTGTTCGCCTGCGCGGCCCTCGGCATGTTCGTCGGAGACGTCACCGTCGGCCGCCTCGCCCCACCCGCCCTGCGCCCCCGCCTCGGCACACCCCTGCTCCTGCTGCTGGCCGCGCCCTACCTGCTCTTCGCCCTCGGCCCGAACCTCCCCCTCGCGGCCGCCGCCGTCACCGTGGCCTCCGTCGGCTTCGGCGCGAGCCTCGTCCAGCAGGAACGCCTGATGACCCTCGTCCCCGCCCAACTGACCGGCCACGCCCTGGGACTGCACTCCGCCGGAATGCTCACCCTCCAGGGCCTGAGCGCCGCCCTGGCAGGCACCATCGCCCAACTCACCTCACCCACCACGGCAATGACCCTGCTGGCAGCCGCCTCCCTCACGGCGACGGCATCAGTGACGGCATCCAGCCGCCGACACACTCCCGAGGGCAGCGGCTTGGCGCCGTCCGGCGGACTGTCATGAAAGATCGATTCCGGGATCAAGGATCAAGTCCTGATTTCCCTTAATTGGGTAAAGGGAGGCATGGGGAAGGTAATTCTTTTCATGCTCGTCCGGTCTCTTCGTGCTGACGGAACGGGAATATCGCCGACGCCAAGCTCAAGGCTCGCTCAGATCGTTCGCATTTTCTTGACGATCACCCAGGCATTGCGTGATGTTCTGTTCACGCCACTCCCGCACGGGGGTCAAAGGGAGGCAACGATGAATGCCGCGTTCACTCGCGCATGCACAGCCGCTGCGCTGACTGTTTTTCTCACCACAGGGGCCGGGGGAGTGAGTACCGCTTTTGCGGACGACGCCCCCACGACCGTCAACGTCGATCAGGACGGGAACCCGATCCCTCAGGCGCCGGACGCCGCTGACGTCCCGGTGCACCCGGACGGCTGTCCGCCCGACCCGGGCTTCCGCTTCTACAACGTCAAGAGTGTCTTCGTCGGCGACAAGAGCAAGACCGTCTACGGCCAGTCCGGCGTCACGCTCTCGGTATCGGTGGCCAAGGGCCACACCTGGACCGGCACCTTCACGTACGCCGCCAAGCTGAGCGAGTCGGTCCTCGTCGCCTCTGCCGAGGAGACGATCAGTGGCTCGATCTCCTACGCCAAGACCACCACCGTCACCCTCAGCGGGTCGTGGAAGGTCCCGGCGAGCCAGAAGGACGGATGGCTGGCCCTCGGCTCGAAGGGATACTCCTTCAAGTGGGAACGGGGTTCCACGAACGGTGGCTGCAAGTGGATCGTCTCCAACCACGGGACCGCCAAGCTCCCGGCGCTCTCGCCCTACATCGCCCACTCCTGAGTCGAGGACGATCTGATGAAGCCCTCCCTGCTGGCCTTCGGCCTGTCGGCCCTGGTGCTCGTGTCGGCCTGTTCCGGCGGGGCCGGCGCCCGGGCGACCGCCACCCCTGGGGCGACCGCCAACCCGGGGGCGACACCGCAGACCCCGACGAGCCCCGACCGCCTTCCCGATCCGGTCCAGTCACCGGTGCCTGTCGGTTCGAAGACGCTGTACACGGGATCGGGTCATGGCACGGGCGGTGTCACCCTCCCCGAGTCCGCGCGGAAAGCCGCGTCCGTCACGGTGATGTGGACATGCGCGGGCCCCTCCACGTTCGACATCACCGCCGCCGGGAAAACCCTCGCCGGATCCCGGTGCGGTGATGGGAACGGAGCGTTCACCGCCGAAATACCGCGCGCCGATATACGCGAGTTGGCATGGAAGTTCGCGGCGGCCAATTCGGTGATCTGGCGCATCACCGTCACTCAACCACCGACAGGCTAGGAGCGAGAGGGCGAGAGGGCGAGAGGGCGAGAGGGCGAGAGGGCGAGAGGGCGAGAGGGCGAGAGGGCGAGAGGGCGAGAAAGGGAGCGCGCGTCGACGCCGGGGAATCCGTCGTAGACGATCTGGAGGCCGTCCTGTTCGGGCGCCGGGTCATACCCAGGTCTGACCCCGCGGTTCAGGTCCTGGTCCGACGACCCGCGGGGACGATGACGGCATCGTCTTCGGCATGACGAATCCGACGACATCCGCGGTCGCCTCAGCCGCTCCGGCCACCCCGATCGGCGTCCGCCTGCGGGACGCGCTCCCCGTGGACCGGTGGGACACGACCGGCTTCCCCGGCCGCTGGGTGGGCGGCACCGCGATGGTGCTGGGCCCCCTCCTGATGCTGGCCGGCGCGTTGCTGCGGGCCCGCTTCCCGTTCTTCTTCCCCGGCCAACTCGCCGCGTACGAGCGGCACCCCACCCTGATGGCCACCGCGTACGGCCTCTTCGCCGCGGGCGGCGTGCTGCTGTGGCCCGCGGTCGCGGTGCTGGCCGCGCGGATCGGGGCGCGGAGTGCGGGCTGGGGCCTGTGGGGCGGGGTCCTGGTGATGTTCGGGCTGTTCGCCCGCGCCTTCCACGCGGGGGCGGACCACCTGGCCTTCCAGTTGGCGCGGTCCCAGGGGGCCGGGCCCGCGGCCGACACCGTCTCGGCGGGCTACGGCGCCTTCCACGTCTTCGCCACGCTGAACCTCGCCATCGTCGCCGGGTGGATCGTCGTCGCCCTAGGCGCCTGGCGCACCAGGGTGCTCGGCCCGCTCCGCGCCACCGCACTCGCCCTCACCGCGGCACTGCCCCTCGGCGTCCTGAAGGGAACCACCCCGCTGTCGCTGCTGGCACTGGCCGGACTGTGCGCGGCACTGGTGCCGCTGGGATGGGCCCTGCTCTCCGAAGCGCCCCGCCCCGGCCGGGCGGTGGTGCTGCGCTGGGTACCGCTGGCACTGGTGACGCTCGGACTGATGACGTTGCTCGGACAGGCCGGTTGAGTGCGCACGTTCACGTACGGTCGGCGCATGAAGCCCAGGAGACAGCGCCATCTCCACGCCCTCGACCTCGGCGCGGCCCTGGCCCTGACCGCCGTCTACATCGGCTTCGCCCGGCTGTCCGCCGTAGACGGCCAGCCCGTCTACACAGGGCCGTTCTGGCTCGGCTGCCTGATCGCCTGCGCGGTCGGCCTGCCGATCGCCGTACGCCGCCGTTGGCCGCTCGCGGTCCTGGTGACCGTCCTGGCCGCCCTGGCCACGGCGTCGTTCCTCGACATCCCGCGCGAGCCGTACGCCGCCGCCGGGCTCGCGGCCTACCTCGTCGCACTGGCCGAGCCCGCCCGACGGTCCGTGCCCGCCCTCGCGGTGGCGCTGCCGGTGGCGGGCGGTGCCGTGTACCTCGGCGAGGCGGTGGTCACTCCCGTCGGGGACGGGCAGGCCGCCGCCGGGGTGGCCGGGCTCGCGCTGCTGGTGATCGGCGGGGCCTGGGGCGCGGGGTTCGTCGTGCGTGGCCGCCGGGCCGAGACCGTCCGGGAGCAGCGGCGCCGGTCGCAGCGCGCACTGGACGAGGAGCGTCTGCGGATCGCCCGTGAACTGCACGACATCGTCTCGCACAACCTCAGCCTGATCGCCGTCAAGGCGGGCGTCGCCGGGCATGTGGCGGAGGCCGACCCGGGCGAGGCACGGGCCGCCCTCAAGGTCATCGAGGAGACGAGCCGTTCCGCGCTGGCCGAGATGCGGCGCACGCTCGGCGTACTGCGTACCGAGGGCACACCGCTGCGGCCCGCACCGGGCCTCGACCACCTCGACTCGCTCGCGGCGGAGGCCGGCCGGGCGGGGGTGGACGTCGACCTGACGGTGCGCGCCACGAAGGGCCTGGCCGAGGGCACACAGCTGACCGTCTACCGGATCGTCCAGGAGTCCCTCACCAACGCGGTCCGGCACGCCGCCCCGACCCGCTGCCGGGTCACGGTGGAGGCCGGTGAACGAGAGGTCCGTATCGACATCACGGACGAGGGACCACCGTCCGCGCCCCGGCATCCCGCCCGCCAACTCCCGGGCGGACACGGGCTCCTGGGAATCCGCGAACGGGCGATGATGTACGGCGGCAGCTTCGAGGCGGGCCCCCGGCCGGAGGGCGGCTTCGCGGTGTCCGTCCGCCTGCCCGTCGAAGGGAACCGATGACCATGACCGACGTGCCCCCGGTCCGGGTGCTGATCGCCGACGACCAGGCGATGGTGCGCGGCAGCTTCCGGGCCCTCGTCGACCACACGCCCGGCATGACGTCCGTGGGCGAGGCCGCGAACGGAGCGGAGGCCGTCGAACTCGCCCGCCGCGAACGGCCGGACGTCGTGCTGATGGACGTACGCATGCCCGACCTCGACGGCATCGAGGCGACCCGGCGGATCTCCTCGGACCCGGCCCTGTCCGACGTCCGCGTCCTCATCCTCACCACCTTCGACCTGGACGAGTACGTCTACGCCGCCCTGCGCGCCGGCGCCGCGGGCTTTCTGCTCAAGGACACCCCGCCGACCGAGGTCCTCGCCGCCGTCGGCGTCGTGGCCGCGGGCGAGGCCCTGCTCGCCCCCTCGGTGACCCGCCGCCTCATCGCGGAGTTCGCCCGCCGCCCCGAGCCCGCCCGTCCGCCCATCCGCTCCCTGGACGGCGTCACCGACCGGGAGCTGGAGGTCCTCGGCCTGACCGCCCGGGGCCTGTCCAACACCGAGATCGCCGAACACCTCCACCTCAGCCTGGCCACGGTCAAGACCCACATCGGCCGCCTGCTCGCCAAGCTCCACGCCCGCGACCGCGCCCAACTCGTCATCGTCGCCTACGAAACCGGACTCGTGGGCCCGGGCCTCCGCACGGGACGCCGGGCACCGTAGTCCCGGGCCCTGCCCGAGAGGCGCGGACATCGCGTCACCGAAGGCCACTCGAATTCGACGGTTCCGGCGTGAACGGATCGGACCGGCAATCCGTATGCTTCTCCGATCGAGGCATGTATCCGGAGGAATCACTCGATCTTCGTAGGTTTGCGCATACGGGTCACGGGTGCCGTGGCCCCGGGGGGATGTGGGGCGACCATGACGACGGCGAGCAACACGGTGCGCACACGCACCGTGCTTCCGGTGCGGGCGGCACGCTGGGCGATGTGGACGTTCGTCCTCGTCAACGTGGTGATCGTCGAGACGCTGTTCCTCAACGCCGGTTCGGGCAAGAACGACGTCCTCACGGTCGCCAAGTTCTTCGGAGTGCACGCGGCCCTGCTGTTGCTGTTCCAACTCCTGCTGGTGGCCCGGCTGCCCTGGCTGGACCGCCGGATCGGGATGGACCGGCTCACGGTGTGGCACCGCTGGCTCGGCTTCACCCTGCTCTGGACGATCCTCACCCACGCCACGCTGGTGGTGCTCGGCTACGCGACCCTCGACGACACGTCCATGGCGAAGACGTTCGTCGCACTGAGCGGCGTACCGGCCTCCCTGCTGGGCATGTGGGCCGCCGCCACCGTCCTCGTGGTCGCCGTGACCTCCACCCGGTCCCTGCGCCGACGACTGCGCTACGAGGTCTGGCACGGCCTGCACCTGCTGCTCTACGTCGCCCTGGGCCTGTCGTTCGTCCACCAGCTGCTGGAGACCACGACGTTCACCTCCTCCGCGTTCGCCACGGCCTACTGGTGGGCCCTCTGGCTGCTCGCCTTCGGCGCCCTGCTGACCGGGCGGGTCGTCATGCCGCTGTGGCGCAACGCCTACCACCGGTTCACCGTCGCCGCCGTGGTACCGGAGTCGGACACCGTGGTCTCCGTGTACGTCACCGGCCGCCACCTCGACAAACTCCCGGCCCGCGCCGGCCAGTTCTGCATCTGGCGGTTCCCCGGACACAACCACTGGTGGTCGGCCAACCCCTTCTCCCTGTCCGCGGCGCCGGGCACCCAGGGACTCCGCCTCACGGCGAAGGCGGTCGGCAGCACCAGCGCCGGCCTCCGGAACATCCCGACCGGCACCCGAGCCTTCGTCGAGGGCCCGTACGGCGCCTTCACCTCACTCCACCGAACCCGGCCCGGCACCCTCCTGATCGCGGGCGGCGTGGGCATCACACCCGTACGCGCCATGCTGGAGGAGCAGCCGACCGGCGACGTCGTCGTGCTGTACCGCGTACGCAGCGAGGCCGACGCCGTTCTGCTGAACGAAGTACGTCACCTCCTGGCCCTCCACGGCGGCCGACTCCACCTCCTCACCGGCCGAACCCGCGACAACGCCACCCCGCCCTTCGCCCCGGACAACCTGCACCGCCTGGTCCCCGACATCACCGAACGCGACGTATACGTCTGCGGCCCACCCGCCATGACCAGCACCGTGCTCACCACCCTCCGAGACCTGCACGTCCCCACCCAACAGATCCACGCCGAAAAGTTCAGCCTGACCTGACGGGGGAGGGCCTCGCCTCGCACTGTGTCCCCGGCAGGATTCGAACCTGCGACACCCGCTTCAGGAGTGGGATCGAATCCTTGCCGGGCGGTGCCTGGTGCTGCCGCGCGGTGCTGTTTCCCCTGTGCTGAGCAGCGCGTGGTTCAGACCTGGCCGAGGTCGATCTCCACCGGGAAGGGGGCTACTACCTTGAGGACGCCCGTGAACACGTCTCCCTCCCGGTAAGTCTTCGTCGCCGGGTCGAGAACATAGGTGTACACGAGAGGAACGCCTGTCGCGGCCTGCTCGATCCGCCAGTAGAAGCCGATGCCCGCCTTGGCGTACTGGTCGACCTTCACGATCCGGTCGGTGGTCTCCGAGCCCGGCGACACCACCTCCGCGACCAGCAGCACGTGCTCAGGGCGGGTCGGGGTGATGTCGATCGTGTCTGCGCGGTACACGACGACGTCAGGGCGGCGATTGGTGAGCGGAACGTCCTGAAGCCGGACGTCGAAGTCCGTGTCGGCGTTCCACTCCGGGCCCGCGGCGGCATCCAGGGCGTTCGCCAGAATCCGCGCCAGCCGGTGGTGCCGCTTGGACGCACTCGGACTCACGACGACCATCCCGTCCACGATCTCGATCCCGGCGCACTGCTCCTCGGACCAGGAGTCGTACTCCTCCGCCGTGATCTGCTCATGCATCCACGCCGGGGCCACCATCTCGGCCGTCATGAAGCACCTCCCGGACACTGTGCTGCGGGCCCGATCCCGCTGGATTCAGCGTAC
The DNA here is from genome assembly GCF_021173675.1 of Streptomyces lincolnensis. Lineage (GTDB taxonomy): Bacteria > Actinomycetota > Actinomycetes > Streptomycetales > Streptomycetaceae > Streptomyces > Streptomyces lincolnensis_B. Next base: position 316,055 of record NZ_JAIHON010000008.1, read on the forward strand.
TGTCTGCCGTCCTTCCGGCACGCTGATCTCGCGCACGCTCCCTCCCGTCGGCCGACATCCGTCCAGCAAGCCCACGACAAGTGGGAGACCGGCGCGGTGGACTCCTCACCAGAGGATCGGAACACGGCCGGCGGCACCACTGGCCTGACGGTCACACCGGTGAGCGCTGAACCACCCGGCGACGTGGCCGTCGCGAAACCCTCGGCCGCAGAGCAGCATGGTTTTTGGCGATGCCGATTCTGGAGGAAGCGGGTCAGGAAGCCGAACCGTCGAGGTTGAGGCGGATCACGGCGAGCGCCTCGGCGATCTCGACGGTCATCTCGTCCTCCGGGCCGAACACCATGCACATGTCCTGGTGGAGCGGTTCGAGGACCTGCCGCGCCTCGGCGGTCCGGCCCTGGGCGAGCAGCAGCATCCCGATGTTGTGCCGCAGCTCCACGGCTTCCTCGCTCACGTCGCTGTCGACGGCCCGCACGACGTTCAGCACACCCTGGAGCGCGGCCAGCGCGTCGGTGACCTGGCCGAGCTCGGCGCGGCACCGGGCCGCCTGGGCGCGGCAGGCGCGGGCCTGCTCGCCGGTGGGCCCGGCGATACGGGCGTAGGCGTCGGCGAGGGCGTCGAACTCGGGCAGGGCGGCCCGGTAGTCGCCGCCGAGGAGGCGGATCGCCGCCCGCTGGCGCCGCAGCGCCAGGACCTGCCTGCTCTCGGAGCCGAGCGCGAGGGCGGCGGGTGCGATGACCTCGCCGAGCACCTCGGCGGCCTGCGCGAACCGCTCCTCCTCCAGCAGGGCGTCGGAATGCGCGTACGCCTCCTTGATGTCCTCGCGCAGCCGGGCGGGGACGGGCACCGGCGGGGCCCCCGGGAGGACGGCCGTCGGCCCCGACCGCCGGGCGCCGGGGCCTGGGCGCGGGCGCGGGGCGCGAACGGGCGACGGAACACGCCCGTGGGGTCGGGCGCGCCGGTCGGCCCGGCGTCCCTGTTTCAGCGGCGCGGATCAACTCGTCGGCTTTCTTCTCGACCTCGGCGATGAAGGCCGGCGGAGCTCCGCCGGCCACGTACTTCTCGCCAGGGTCGTACTCCCATCTCCAGGTCACTCGGACACCGCCTTGTACGCGGCGCGGATGATGTCGCCGGAGATCCTTACGTAGCGGCGGCTTTCTTCAAGAGTCTCGGCGGCGTTGGCCATGTACTCGGCGCGGCGCAACTCACGCGCCGCCTCGGGAAACCGCTCGATTTCGATGTTGGCGGCCCACGCGATCATGAAGAGCTGGAGGGGCTTGATGCTGCTCTGCTCGATGACGGCGGCGACGGCCTTGCGCTGATCGGCGTCCATTTCCGGCAGCCGCTCCGGCGCGATGGCGGCAAGGGCGGCCCGGAGGGCCTCGGGGGTCCGCGCGGGGCGCGGGATCAGCTCTGTGCCGTGGTCGGGCTGTGTGCTCACGATGTCCTCCAAGGGATGCCCCGGCCAGAGTTTCCAGCCGGGGCACACGCATCAGCTGTCGTCGTCCAGCCCCTCCTCGCGGCGGATCATCCGCCAGGTCGCCGTACTTCCTGGCGTAGTCGTTGAGGTCGGCGCGGAAGCCCTCCGCCGTCTCCTAGTCGTCCTCGTCCTCGCTTTCGAGCAGAGCGGTGGAGCGGGCGATGGCGGGGGAGACCAGAAGCTGCCACCGGCCCTGCGGCCGACTTGCGTACGCCGTCACTCCTCGCCAGCCGCCATGATGCCGACGCATTCTTCGAGCGCGGCGTGCAACGGCGTTACGAAGGCGGCGAGTTCGGCGTCCGACGCCTTCCCCACCTCCAGCACTGCGCCGACGACCGTCACCAGGACTGCGGCGGCCTTCAGGGCGTGCGCGTCGGCCAGCTCTTCAAGGCGGCCGCCGGGGCGCGTGACCGCCAGAGCCTCCTTGCCGGTGGCCGGGTCGAGGCCGAGGTTGCGCAGACGCGGCGTACTCGTGCTCATACGGCGACCTCCCACGGAACCGGAACGTAGTCCTGCCCCAGCGTCGCCAGGACCGCAGCCCGGCGCCGCTCGCGCTGAAGACGCCGCCGGTCCCGTTCGTCCCGCTCACGCTCCCACTCGACGACGTACGGCCGGACCAGGGGCAGGCCGTCGGCGGTGATGAGATCCGCCTGGTGCGGACGCGTGATCACGGGCGGGGGTTCCGGAGCGGGCGGACAGGGGGTGAGGGGCAGTGGTGGTGGGGGTGCCGCGGGGCGGTGGGTACCGCGGGCGGGCAGGAGGAGGGTCAGAATCGCGGCCAGTAGGCTGCGCATAGGTCGACTCCCAATCAGTCGGCTGAGGCCCCGGTAGGGAAGTAGCCGCTTCCCGTCGGGGCCGCTTTGCGTTGCGAAACCAAGATAGCGTGGATAACCGTAGATAACCACGGATGCGTGGAATGCTGTGGTCACCCACGCTGATGTCATGGAGCTTGACCGCACACGCCCGCTGTGGCGGCAGATCGCAGCGGAGATCATCCGGCGTATCGAGAAGGGCACGTATCCGCCGGGAAGCCGCGTGCCGTCCACTCTGGAGATCGCCCAGGAGTTCGGCGTGGTTAATGCGACGGCGGCGAAGGCGATGCGGCACGTACGGGAGCAGGGGTGGACGCGGGGCGAGGTCGGGCTGGGGACTTTCGTCGCCGACCCCCTGCCGCCCTCCCCCGAAACCCCCGACCCCTCCGCATAGCCGAAGCCGCGCTCCCCCTCAAGCCAGGGCGTACGCATCAGACCCCGTCGTCCAGGCCCTCCTCGCGGCGGATCATCCGCCAGGCCGCCTTGCGGGCGCTGCGGTCCAGGCTGGACTTGAAGCCCTTGTCGGGGCCGAAGTACTGGCGACCCATGCCCGCGATGGTGTCGATGTGGTCGGCCATCTTGTCCGCGAAGACGTTGTCGAAGACGAGGCCGAAGTTCTCCTCGTCGTTGACGACTGCCTGTTCGCTCACGCGCGCGTGTGCCGCCCTGCCAGGCAAGGCGCTGCCTCGTCCCTGCCGGATGACCATGGACGCGTCATGCTGCTGCGATGGGATTCGACGGAGCGGTCCAATGGGACGGTGACGCCTTCTGGCTTCAGATCGATCCGTATCTGATCGCCTCCGTCAACAACGCGGAGCCGCCTGCGGGGTTAACGGCGGCGCGACCGACTGTCCACTATGCTCGGCGAGGCCGGTGACGGCTGGTTCCGGGCCGGTGTCCTCCTGTCCCCGCGGCTTGTGGAGAGCGCGTGGCTTCTTAGTCCCGGCGGTCGGCTTGACCACAGGTAGCGGAGGATCCCATCGGCGTACGGCCGGTGGTCAGTCGGGAGCCGGCGAGTCGTCGGAGTGAGGTGCGGGCGGCGAGTCGTCAGACCTTCTCGACTCGCACGGAGTGTCCCGCGAGGAGTTGAGTCATGTCGTCGGTGTCGGACGTGAAGACGGTTGCCTCAGCTCCTTGCACGGCTTCCCGCCCTGCCGCAGCCGCCAGGATGGCGTCGATGGCGTACTTGTGACCATGTAGACCGGCCGCCTTCAGCATGTCGCGCGCCATGGCGATCACCTGGTCGTCCGTGTGTACGACGCGGATCCGGGACAGCGTCCAGTTCCACAGCGCCTGCTTCGACGTTTCGCGAGGGTCCCATGCTTCCAAGGTCGTGAGCGCCGACGTGATGATCGGGATGCCGAGCCGCGGAGCCGTTTTGATCAGCGCGGCCATCTCCCGATCGCCGTGAACCGCCTTGGAGAGGGCCTCGGAGTCGAACACGAAGACGCGCTGTCGCGGCCGGTGCATTTTCGCTCGGGGGATGCGGTTCACGCTGTCTCGTCTGAATGCGAGTGCTGCTCGTCGTGCCAGCCGTCAATCTCGGCGATACGGTCCAGCGCCGCTTGCTGCTCCTCGTCCGTCACGGCGCCGTGCTCTTCTTCGAGGCGTTCAGCCAGCTCGCGCAGTCGGTCCATGGCGTCCTGATGAGCGGCGGCGGCCGCAATGTAACTGGACACCCCGCGCGCATCGACACGTTCTTTGATCGATTCCACCAGCTCTTCCGGCACGGTGATAGTGATCTTCCGAGTTGCCATACTTCAAGTATGCCATGTCCTGTGTGTTGCGGGTGGGTGCCTCGGCTGCCGCCTCCTCGGCAGCCGCTTCATGCTTTGTCCGGGAAGGTCGGAGCCAGGGCGTGCGGGGCGTAGGGACTTTGCGGCGCGCGTGGGTCTTGGCGCTCCGCCCGCTCACGCAAACGGCCCCGGACGAGGAGTCCGAGGCCGAGTAAAACCCCTCCCTGAGGGAGAAACCTCAGGTCAGAGCGGTAACGCACTGTGCCCCCGGCAGGATTCGAACCTGCGACACCCGCTTTAGGAGAGCGGTGCTCTATCCCCTGAGCTACGAAGGCGGGGGCTTGTGGGAAGCCTTGTTGAAAATCCAGGGTGTGGATCTTCGACGAGGAGCGCAAGCCCGCTGGTCAGATGTGGTGCGACGCTCTCCGCCGGGTCATTTGAGCAGACAACGTCACGTACCAACGACTGACCAGGGTAGCTTAGCGGATGCGCGCCAGTGAGGGTCCTCTGTCTGGGGGCAGGAGGTCGGGGCGGCGAGCTGGAGTGCCTCTGACCTGTGGTGGGCCTCTCGCGCGGCAGGCTCCCTCCGGGGGCGCCGGGCGGCGAGGATGGCGGGTCATGACGATCGTGTTCCGGGTGCCTGCCGGTGGTGCGGAGCGGGTGGGGTTCGCCTACTCGCCGACGATGGAAGCCGTACTGAGCCTTCATGTGCTGGTGGAGCCCAAGCACCACCCCGTCCAGCACGGCTGGGTGCGGGCGATGCGCAAGCTGTCGCCGGCGCTGAAGCGGGAGATCGAGGCGTTCTCCTACGCGGTGCGCTCGTACTTTCCCGAGTTCCTCTTTCCGCGGCCGACCGGTGGGCTGGCGGACTTCGGCAGCGAGTTGGCCGGCCTGCGTACGGCGGACCCGGAGCTGGTCCGGCTGGAGTTCGCCGTCCCGCTGTTGTCGCCGTGGCCGGGCGGCGGCGAGGGCCGGGATCCTCACGTGCTGCGGGAACCGGACGTACGCGCCCTGCTGCGGGAGCGTCTCGCGCGGGAAAGCGATGAAGCGATGGCCGCGATGCTCCTGGACGACCCCCGCGCCCTCCTCGAAAGGTTCCTGAGCATGCTGGAGCGTTATTGGCGGGAGGCGTTCGAGGAGGAATGGGCGCGGATCGAACCGGAGTTGGCCGCGGGGGTGAGCGAGGCCGGGCATCAGATCGAACAGCGCGGTCTGTACGGCATGCTCCGCGGCCTGTGGCCGGAGGTGCGCATCGACCGGCAGACCGAACGCTTCTGGCTGGAGCGCCCCCACGACCACGAGGTCGCCATCGGCCCGGACGACACCCTGCTGCTCGCCCCCAGCGCGTATGTGTGGCCGCACGTCCGGGTCAACTGCGACGGCCCCTGGCCCCTCGGGCTCGTCTTTCCCGTCTCGTCGATCGCCCGGGAAGCCCGCCCCAGGATCCCTCCCGCACAGCTCGTCGGCATGCTCCGCGCGCTCGCCGACGACACCCGCCTGCGCGCCCTCCGGCTGATCGCCGAACGCCCGCGCAGTACCCAGGAGTTGGCCCCGCTGGTCGGCGTCAGCGAGGCCGCCCTGTCCAAGCACCTGCGCGTCCTTGCGGACGCGGGCCTGCTCGAACGCCGCCGTGAGGGCTACTACGTCCTGTACCGGCTCGTGCCCGGGCAGGTGGCGGGTCTCGCTCCCAGCCTGGAGAGCTTTCTCCACACCACCGACCCCATTGATTAGCCATCTGCCTAATAAGTGGATCAGGTGCCGGAGGAGATCCGACAGTGGCGGCATGTCACTGCTCAGGGACCGCGACTTCCTGTTTCTCTTCGTCGGCCAGGCCGTCTCACGCTTCGGCGACGGCCTGTACACCGCCGCGACCGCCTGGCTGGCCTGGTCGCTGACGAAGGACCCGACGGCCGTCGCCGTGGTCAGCGTGTCCGCGTTCGCGCCCGCGTTCCTGGCCACGTTCGTGTCCGCCTCGTACGCCGACCGTTACGACCGCCGCAAGCTGATGATCGCCACCGATCTGGCCCGGGTCGCCGTGGTGGCGGTGGCCGCGGTGTTGCTGTCCCTCGGTCTGCTGAACCTGCCCCTGCTCGTGGTGACAACGGCGCTGCTGGCCCTGATCGGCGCCCCGTTCGCCCCGGCCCGCAACGCCATCGTCACGCAGATCGTCCCGGCCGACCGTCTGCAACAGGCCAACGGCCTGCTGCAGGTCGCCTTCCGGGCCGCCTTCTTCGTCGGCCCGCTCATGCTCGCGCCGCTGCTGGCCTACGGCTCCATGCGGGCGGCGCTGGTGGTCGACGGACTGACCTTCCTGGGCTCGGCGGGCGCCGTGGCCGCCATCCGCGTGACCCGTCCCGTCCCGGCCGCGGGGCAGGTGGGGCTGTGGGCCGATCTCGCCGCCGGGCTCAGGGCCGTTCGGGCCGCTCCCGACGTGCTGGTGGTCATCGTGACCTTCGTGCTCGCCCTCGCTCTGACCAGTGGTTTCCTGACGGTGGGGCTGGTCGCGGTCGTCGGGCAGGGCGGCCGCTACGGCCTGTTGCTGGGCGTCGCCGGGGTCGCGGAGGTGGCGGGGGCGCTCGTGCTGGCCGGCCTGCGGATGCGCAGACTCGCCCTGGTGGCGGTGCTGGCCTGGGCCCTGCTCGGAATCTTCCGTGCGCCGCTCGGGATCGTCACCTCCACCGCCGGGGCCGTGGTGCTCCTGATCGCCACCGGGCTGGCCTCGGCCCTCACGGACATCCCGCTGATCGCACTGGTGCAGCAGCGCATACCGAGTCACCATCTGGCGAAGGCCTTGGGTCTGTGGGAGGCCGGAGTGGCCGGGGCCCTGGCCGTTTCCCCCTTCGTGGCCTCGACCACCATCGCACTCACCGGAGTCCAGGACGCCTTCCTCCTCTCGGGCGCCGCCCTCGTCGTTCTGGCCATGAGTGCCGCGCTCACCCTGGCCCGCATGGACAGAGCACAGCGGCCCGGGCCGTTGCGCATCGGCGTCCCGTCCGGTTCCGAGGCCGAACAACCGGCAGCCGCCCCGGAGTCCGCCCGGTGACCGGCCCTCTGCTGTCGTCCCGGCCCCGATTCCGGACGGCCCGCCGTGAGGGAGGCTCGCCGCACCAGTCGTGAGCCGTTCGCGCTGAACCCGGCAGACCTGCTCACCCTCACCGGCCAACCGCGCCCGGACCGCACCCGATCATGACCGTGTCGCCGGCGCCGGACAGCAAGTGGCGGCCGCATCGAGAAAGACGATGCGGCCGCCGCTGCCGTGCCGAGGTTCCGTCGCCCGGCGGTGATGCCGGGATGACGAGGATCAGACGCCGTAGGGGTTGTCGATGATGTAGACCCAGTCCCCCTCGCTCGTCCTCCTCATCACCTCGACCGCCTTTCCTTCCACGATGCCGCTCTCGCTCGTGATCCGCCAGGACGGCTGGACCGTCGCCAGGTCGCCGTTCTGATGGACCGACGCGGCCACCACCTCCATGGTGCTGGGCGAGGCGAGGTAGGGCTTCAGCGCTTCCTTGATGGCTTCCCTGCCGTAGACCGGCTTCTGTCCTGGTCCCGGTACGAACATGGCTCTTCGTCGAAGAGGGAACCCAGTCCGTCGAGGTCGCGGTCCTTGAGGTACTGGGCGAAGCGCTCGTGCACGGCTTCCGGCTTCATGTTCTTTCCTTGTCGTTTCGTTTCTTCGTCGCGGACGGGCGGGTCGGCGGCCCTGGGTGAGGTGTCAGCGGGTGTGCTGGTCCGGCAGGGGGACGGGCCGGCCCGGGGTGGGCCAGTGCAGGGGGGCGCCGGCGGCGTCGAAGACCTGCTGTACGTGGCCGCGGTCCTCGGTGTAGTGCGCCCAGCCCTCGGCGTGCACGGCCACCACGAGGGGGTCGCCGAGCAGGCGGCGGGCCTCGACGGCCTGGTCCGCGGTCAGCGACAGTCGTATGTCACCGAATGCCTCGAAGCCGGCCGCGCCCAGGTGCAGCAGCGCCACGTCGATGCGGTACCGGCCGGCCAGGGCACTCATCGCGTCCAGGTCGACGGTGTCACCGGAGACGTACACCGTCGGTGCCGAGCCGTCGTCGGTGTGCAGGAGGAAGCCGGTGACCGGACCGGTGATGTCCTCGGTGCCGGCGGGACCGTGACGGGCGGGAACCGCGGTGATGTTCAGCGGCGTGCGGCCCGGCTTCGACAGGGTCCGGGTCTGCCAGGGCTCCAGGCCGACGGCCGCGCCCCCGAGCTCGGGGGCGCCGGCGACGGTGGTGAACACCTGCGAGGCAGCGGAGGCCACCGTACGCCCGGCGATGTCGAGGTTGTCCAGATGCCCGGTGTGGCTGACCAGGACGGCGTCGAGAGCGGGCAGTTGTGCGGGCTTCAGTGCCGGGTCGGCGGTCTTGCGGACCGGGACCGGGCCGTCCTGGTATTCGGTGCCGGCGGCGTCGAAGGTCGGGTCGGTCAGCAGCGTCCAGCCGGCCAGGTGGATGAGTGCGGTGGGGCCGCCGAGCACCGTCACGGTGTTCGCGGCGCGGGTCACGGCCAAGGACGCGGCCGTGGTGAAAAAGATCTGGGACGGGCCGCGACGCCCGGACGGTCGCCGCCTGTGGTACGGAATCCTGCCCGGCGCCTCGTTCGCCAGACTCGCCGCCACCGCGAACGGCGACGGAGTCCCGACGCCTCTCGCGTCGGGCTGGTTCACCTACTGGCTGGCGAAGGACCCCTCCTTCGACTGGCACAGCCTGACCACGGCCAACTTCACCCACTACGCCGACCAGTCCCGTCAGGAGTGGGGCCCCGTCGTCGGCACGGACGACCCCGACCTGAGCGCCTTCCGCGCCGCCGGCGGCAAACTGCTCCTTTGGCACGGCCTGGCCGACCAGTTGATCCCTCCCCAGGGAACGATCAGGTACTACGAGCAGGTCACCGCCGCGATGGGCGGCCGGGCGAAGACCGAGCAGTTCGCCCGCCTCTTCACGGCCCCCGGCGTGGGCCACTGCAGGGGCGGCTCCGGCCCCGCCCCGGCCGACCCACTGACGGCCCTGGTGAAGTGGGTCGAACACGGCAAGGCCCCCACCACCCTGCGCGCCGAGAACGGGTCCATGAGCAGGCCGCTGTGCCGCTGGCCGGCCGTGGCCCGCTACGACGGACACGGCAGCACGAACGACGCCGCCAACTTCCGCTGCACCGGCCGCCAGTGACGCGTCGAGCGCCTCGACCGGCACGGACCACCGGAAGCTGACGATGAAACCCCCACGTCTTCGACCTGGGGGTTTCATCGTGGAGAGGCTGATGCCCGCCCTCATGGTCGCTCGATGGTCTGCTCCCGCATCTCGGCGCATCGGGCAGGCGGCACCGCCCGGGGCCGACGCGTAGAACTGCCGCGCGCCGACCTGGCGGGATGGTCCGAGGCGAGCCTCCGGGAAGCCGGTGAGGCCGATCAGGACCCGGTCCGATACGCCCGGAGAAAGGTCCGCACCCCCGCCACGATGAGCGGCCGGACACGGCTGTCCTCCGTTGCGTTCACGGAACCGAACCGGTTGAGCGCGACGCCGAAGGTCAGCGCGATGAACTGGTCGGCGGCGAGCCGGGCGTCGGGGACGTCGAGCAGCCCGGCCGCGGCGAAGTCGGCGAACCGTTCGGCCAGGGCCTCGTCCGGGGTGTCGGCCATGGGGTTCTCACCCGGGCCGGGGACATGTCCGGACCGCGCCCGGACCAGCCGTTGCAGCGTCGCGTACTCCGCCGAGTCGAGCATGTCGGTCGCGATGCGCATCGAGAACGTGACCAGGACGTCTTCGAGTTCGGCGGCGTCGGTGAGGCCGGTGAGGGTGTCGTCGAGGATGCGCCGGATCGTGCTGATCAGTGACTGGCCGATGGCGTCGACGACGGCCTGCAGCAGCGTCTGCTTGTCGCCGAAGTAGTCGTAGACCGTCCGCTTGGACACCCCGGCCCGGGCGGCGACGGCGTCGACGCTGGACCGGTCGAAGCCGTCGGCGAGGAACAGTTCCCGGGCCGCGGTGAGGATGGCGGCCCGCTTCTGCGTGGACCCCTCGCGCAGCGTCTTCGTGGTCGGCATGGCCATACCCTAACCTGACTACACTGCACGGTGTAGTGTAGTTCTTCGGATGGATGCGAAGAGAGGGGAGCCGGGATCCGTCCCGCTCGCCTCCGCAACGAGGGAAAGGACGTCCATGACCACAACCCTGGCTCCCCCGGTCCGCGTCGGGAAGGCCGCCGTCTGGGCTCTCGGCATGCTGGCCGCCGCCACCGGGGCCCTGGAGGCGGTGGTGACACCCACGCTCCCGCTGTTGCAACGCGAGTTATCGATGAGCCCCACCCAAGGGGCTCTTCTCAGCGTCGCGCTGCTCATCACCGGTGCTCTCGTCGCGCCCGTCGCGGGCAACCTCGGTGACCGCCACGGCGGGAAACGGGTCATGGTCCGGCTGATGGCGGTGGTCGTGGCGGGCGGACTGGTGTCCTCGCTGGCGCCGAACATGCCGGTGCTGCTGCTCGGTCAGGTGCTGGAGGGCGCGATGGTGGGCGCGATGCCGCTGTCGTTCATCCTGGTGCGCAAGTATCGCCCGACGGGCGAGTCCCCGGTGGCCATCGGGTTGGTCAGCGGGTTGTTCGTCGGCGGCAACATGCTGGGCACGCTGATGGCCGGGCCCCTCGCGGAAGGGCTGTCCCGGCACTGGATGTTCGCCGTACCGACGCTCGCGATCGTCGTGGCGACCCTGTTCGTCCACCGGCTGATGCCGGACGACCCGCCGGCCCGGCCGGACGCCAGGATCGACTGGCCCGGCCTGGTGCTGCTGAGCGGTGTTCTGCTGACGCTCATGCTCGGCCTGCTGGTGGCACCCGAGTTGGGCGGACGCCCCCTCGTGCTCGGCGCCCTCGTCGTGCTCCTGGCCCTCCTCGTGGCCGGATGGATCTCCGTCGAACGCCGGTCACCCTGGCCGATGGTCGATCTGAAGCTGATGGCCAGGCCCGCGATGTGGAGCTCCTATGTGATCACCTTCGCCGTCTGCGTCGGCACCTCGTCCTCGATGTTCCTCGTCCCGCAGCTGTTCGCGGCGTCCGCCGACGGATACGGCTTCGGGGCCGGCTCCACCGACATCGGGTGGTACCTGTTGCCCGGGACCGTCGCGGGGGCGGTCAGCGGGCCGCTCGGCGGGATCGCGGCGCGGCGGTTCGGCTCAAGGGCCGTGGTCACGGCCGGAATCGTCGCCATGACGGCCACGCTGACCGCCATGGCGTTCGTGCACACCGAGGTCTGGCACCTCGTCGTCGGCAAGACGCTGATCGCCCTGGCCGGCGGTGTCTGCGTCACGGCGATGGTGGTCAGGACCGCCACCTCCGTCGATCACGGCAACACCGGCACCGCCACCAGCCTGGTCCTGGTGACCCGCGTGATCGGCTTCGCCGCGGGCGCGCAGGTCAGCGGCGCCTTCCTCACCGCCGGGACCCGCCCCGGAGCGGACGACCCGGCCGAATCGGCCTTCGTCACCGGCTTCCTCATCGCCGGTGTCGTCACGGCACTGTCCCTGCTCGCCGTCCGGCGCCTCACCAAAGGAGTCAAGGAATGACCCCCACCGACCGGTCGACCGACATCCGCACCACGCCGAGGCGCCGGGTCCTGATATCGGGGGGCGGCATCGCGGGTCCCGCCCTCGCGTACTGGCTGAACCGCTACGGATACGCGGTCACCGTGGTGGAGAAGGCGGGCACGTTACGCAGCGGTGGATACCCCGTCGACGTGCGCGGCACCGCCCTGGAGGTCGTCCGGAGGATGGGCCTCCTGCCCCGCCTGCGGGAGGCCCACGTCGACTCCCGTCGGTTCACCTTCCTCGACGGCGACGGCGCCGAGGTGGCCTCGATCCCCCCGCACGCCGTCGACGGCAGTGCCGCGGGCCGGGACCTGGAGGTGCGGCGCGGCGATCTGACCGCCGCCCTCCACGCGGCGGTCCGCGACGACGTGGAGTTCCTCTTCGACGACTGGGTCGAGACCCTCGACCAGTCGGGCGACGGCGTCGACGTCACCTTCCACGGGGGCGCCAGGCGTACGTTCGACATGGTGTTCGGCGCGGACGGTCTGCACTCGCGGACCCGGGAGCTCCTGTTCGGCCCCGAGGAGCAGTTCCACCGGTACCTCGGGTATTGCTTCGCCGTGTTCACCCTGCGCAACACCTTCGGTCTCTCCCACGAGATCATGATGTGGAACACCCCGGGCAGGGCCGCGGCCCTCTACGCCGTGGCGGACGACGACACAGTCCACGCCTTCCTGAACTTCGCCCGTCCCGAACCGCCCACCGCCGACGACGCGTTCCGGGACCCGCGAGCCCAACGGGACCTGGTCGCCGCGGTCTTCGCCGACGCGGGATGGGAGGTCCCGGGCCTGATCGCCGCCATGCGCGACGCGGACGACCTGTTCGTGGACGTGGTCGGCCAGATCCGTATGCCCCGCTGGTCCAGCGGCAGGGTCGCGCTGGTCGGCGACGCCGCGTACGCGCCCTCGTTCCTCACCGGGCAGGGCACGAGCCTGGCGCTCGTCGGCGCGTACATGCTCGCCGGTTCCCTGGCCGGCCGGGACGCCGCCGAGGGCTTCGCCGCCTACGAACACGGCACCCGTGCGTTCGTGACCCTGAACCAGGACCAGGTCGGAGTGGGCGACGCCCCTCTCTTCCCGGCCACCGCCCGGGCCCTGGAGCGGCGCAACGACATGCTGCGCAAGCTCCGCACGCTGCCCGCCGCACAGGCCCGGCCGGTCCACTCGGCCCTCACCCTGCCCGAGTTCACGCCCGTGCCGTGACCCGGACCCACGTCCCCGCCGGCCGGCGGACCGTGCTCAGGCCGGCTGCCACACGGGGGTGTGGTCCTTGTCGACGAGGACGGCCCGGACCCCTTCCAGGAAGTCCGGTTGGACGATGGTGGTCCGGGCGAGGCGGAGGTCCGCGGCGAGACAGTCGCGCAGGGTGCGGTCCCGGCCGGCGGTCAGCAGGGCGTGGGTGATCTCCAGGCTGCGCGGGGAGACGGCGTCCAGGGTGGCCAGGGCCCCGGCCGCCCAGGCGCCGTCCAGGCGGCGCAGCTCCGCCCTGATGCCGGCGAGGGTCGGGGAGCCGAAAGCGCGGTCCACCTCGGGACGTACCGCCGCCAGCCTGCTGCGCGGCACCACCGAGCCGTCGCCCAGGTCCTTCAGGACGGTGTCGACCGGGGTGTGGGGGTTGGCGGCCAGGGCCTCCGGGACCAGGTGGACGCGGTCGGCGGGCACGAAGTGGGTGGCGAGTCCGGTGTACAGGGCGTCGGCCGCGTCGAGGCGGTGGCCGGTGAGGCCCAGGTACATGCCGAGGGCACCGGGGAGACGGGGGAGGAAGTAGCCGGCGCCGATGTCGGGGAAGAAGCCGAGGGCGGTCTCGGGCATGGCCAGGACCGTGTTCTCGGTGACGACGCGGTAGCGGCCGTGGACGGACAGGCCGAGGCCGCCGCCCATGCAGATGCCGTCGACCAGGGCCACGACCGGGACGGGGTACTCGGCGATCCGGGCGTTGAGCCGGTACTCGGTGGCGAAGAAGCGCTCGCTCGCCTCCGCGTCACCGGCGAGCACGTTCTGCCGGATCGCCCGCATGTCCCCTCCGGCGCAGAAGGCCTTCGCGGACGTGCTGGACAGCACCACGGCCGTGAGGGGGCTGCCTTCCCAGGTCGCCAGGGTGTCGTCGACGGCGGCGACCATGGATGTGGTGAGGGCGTTGAGGGCCTTGGGGCGGTTCAGCCGGATCCTGCCGACGCCCTGGTGGACATCGGTGAGGATCTCGCTCGCCGCCGGCGCAGTGGTGTCAGTCATCCCCTCTATCAATACCAGCGACCCGATTCCGGTGATCCGGTACCAGTGGCCGCCGCCGAGCCGGGCTTGACCTCAAGTTAAGTCGAGCTTCTACGTTCCTGATGTGGCCCCGTTCCGGGGCCGGCAGCCCAGTACCCGACACCACCCGGTACCCGACACCAGGGACGGAACTCCCATGCCCCAGAACCCGCTCAAGATCGGCGTCCTCGTCGCCAGCATCCGCCCCGGCCGGTTCGCCGACAAGGTCGCCGACTGGTTCGTCTCCGAGGCCGGCCGGCGCGACGACATGGAGGTCCATGTCATCGACCTGGCCGAGCCCGTCCTCGCCGAGGAACTCCGGCTCAGCCTCTACGGGGCGGGCGCCCCGGACGGCGGCCCGCGACTCGCCGCCCGCATCGGCGAACTCGACGGTTTCGTCGTCGTCACCCCCGAGTACAACCACGGCTACCCGGCCGGCCTGAAGCTCGCCATCGACCAGGTCTACGCCGAGTGGCGGGCCAAGCCGGTCGGCTTCGTCGCCTACGGCGGCATGGCCGGCGGGCAGCGTGCGGTGGAGCAACTGCGCCAGGTCTTCGCCGAGTTGCACGCCGTCACCCTGCGCGACACCGTCAGCTTCCCCATGGCCTGGGAACGGTTCGACGAACAGGGTCGCCCCTACGACGAGGACGGCGCCGCCAAGGCCGCCACCGTGCTGCTGGACCAACTCGCCTGGTGGGGAGCGACGTTGAGGGAAGGACGCGCCGTCCGGGCGTACGCGGTCTGAGGTCCGCGCGGCCCGCCCGGGACCCCGGCGGGCCTCGGCCCTCAGTGGAGCGCCACCCGCACGAACCTCCCCGCCACCGCCATCTCCCCCTCGATCCGCCCCGCCGTGGCCCGCAGTTCGGGCAGGATGTCGCGGACGCACTCCTCGGCCGTGCGGCGGGCCGCGTGCAGGGCCACGTTCGCGGCGGCGACGACCCGGCCGGTGCGGTCGTGGACGGGGACGGCGATCGAGCGCAGCCCCTCCTCCCACTCCTCGTCGAGCAGGGCGTAGCCGCGCGCGGTGGTCTCCGGGTCGGCCAGCAGCACCCGCCCCAGTGAGGTGGCCGCCGCCGGCAGACGGGTGCCGACGGTGATGTCCACGCTCATCACCCGGTCCGCGGCCGCCCGGGCCGTGTACTGGATCTCGTCACCCGTGAGCACCGCCAGCGACGCCGACTCGTGGACGCGCGCGGCCAGATCCGCCAGATGGGGACCGGCGATGCGGGGGAGGGACGTACGGGACAGGAGCGGAAAGCCCAGGGACAGCACGCGGGGGGTGAGGACGAACACGCGGTGCGGGATCCCGGCCGGACGCGGCTCTGCGGCCGGACGCGGGCCCGACACCACCAGGCCCAGATGCTCGTACGTGATCAGCGCCCGGCGGGCCGTGGCCCGGGCCAGCCCGGTCGCCCTCGCCACCTCCGTCAGGGTCAGCGCCGCCCTGCCCTCGCCGAACGCCGTGAGCACGGTCAGCCCCCGGGCCAGCGACTCCACGAACTCCCGGCCCAGTTCCTGCTTCGACGCCCCCGTCCAGGCCGCCAGTCCCGAGGGCTGCGGCCCGGGTGCCGGCCGCGCGGCCGGGGCGTCCCGCAGGGCGCGTTCCATGTCGGCGACCGCCGAACGCAGCCGGGGCAGGAGGGTGTCGCGCAGATCCGCCGCCGTATGGCGGCTCGTGTGGCTGACCACGCTCGCCACGCAGGCGATGCGGCCGGTGGCGGGATCCCGTACGGGCACGGAGACCGCGACCAGGCCCGCTTCGATCAGCTCGTCGTCCAACGCCCAGCCGTCCGACCTGGCTTGCGCGGCCCGCGCCTCGAACTCCCCGTCCGTGCCCCCGCGTTCCCTCGGCGGTACGGCGGGAAAGCCGCGGTCCTCCGGGTCCGCCGCCCGGCGCGCGCGCCAGCCGCGCCAGTCCTCCTCGGTCCACTCGGACGCGAACAGCGGGCCGGGCGCGGTGCGTTCGGCCGGCAGCAGGTCGCCGATGCGGAAGCTGAGGGACATCGCGCGGCGGCGGGTGGCCTGGTGGATGAAGCGGATGCCGTCGCGGTCGCCGACCGCCAGCGACACCGACTCGTCCAGCTCGTCGGCGAGCGCGTCCGCGCGTGCGGCCAGCAGGTCGGGCAGGCGCAGGGCGGCCAGATAGGCGTTGCCGAGTTCCATCAGCCGGGGGGCGAGGACCACGTCCCGGCCGTCGAGACGGACGTATCCCATGCGGGCGAGGGTGGCGGTGATCCGGTCGACCGTGGCCCGGGCGAGGCCGGTGGCCCGCTCCAGCCCGCTGGGGCTCAGCGTCCCGCCCGCCTCGGTCAGCCGGTTGAGCACGGTGATGCCCCGCATCAACGGCGCGACCGCCTCGGCCGGTACGGCCGCCCCGGCGGGGGCATCGTCCAAGGACGTCTCAGCGGGCATGGGTTCTCCGGTACGACGATCGCGGCAGGCCTACCGTAAACCGGCGGCCGCCCCCTTCAGCACCGCGTCACCGGAAGCACCTCGGTCCTCACCGTCGCGTCACCAGCAGCCGGTAGTTCCCGGCCAGGTCCGCCCCCGCCACCGAGATCCGCAGTCCCCGCCGTACGTCCTGGAAGTCCTGGCCGGGGGCGAAGGGCGCGTCGGAGAGCTCCGCGTGGATGTTGGGGCTGCGGGTGCAGCCGCCGCTGTCGCGGCGGGAGTCGTAGACGGTGACCGGGCCCTGGCCGGTGTCCACGTTCGCGTCGACCTTGTAGATCAGGACGCCCGGGCGGCACACGGTCTCGTCGTTGCCCTCGCGGGTGCGCAGTTCGACGGCGTAGCCGGTGCGCCGGTCGAGGGGCACGAACAGCAGCTTCGAGCCGCCGGCCCGGCCCAGCGGGGTCAGGGTGTGCTCGGTGGTCCCGCGGGCCGTCACGCAGCTCATCTGGTCGGCGTCCAGCCAGCCCAGCTTCCACTTGTGCCAGCCGAGGAAGTCGTTGTTGGCGCCCCAGTCCTCGCTCATGATGTCCCAGTGGCCGACCGCGCCCCCGCCCTCCTGGGTGTACAGGTCGGGCAGACCGAAGACATGGCCGTTCTCGTGCGGCAGGACCCGGTAGCCGGTCTGCGCGTAGGAGCCGGAGCCGTCGTCCTGACGGGAGTAGACGAAGGAGGCGTTGGCGACCGGCACGCCGTCCGCGACGGGGGCCTCGGTGTTCCCGGCGAAGGTCACCGACAGGACCGTGTCCAGCGCGGAGGGGCCCGCGTTCGGCGTCACCAGCACGTTCAGGAAGTCGTACGTCCGGAAGTCCACGCGGGGGTCGGCGGCGGCCACGATGTCCTGGACCAGTTCCCGGTAGCCGGGGTCGAAGGGGGCGCCGCGCTCTATGCCGTACGACCGGAAGGGCTTCGGCATGCGCAGCCAGTCGGCGACCGGGGTCTCGGGGCGGTAGTCGAGGCGGCCGTAGGAGCTGGTGCGGAACCAGTCCTGGGTCTGCGGGAAGAACTCGCGGAAGCGGTCGAGGGCGCTGCCCGGACCGGGGGCGTCGGAGAAGTCGACCATCAGGGTGAGGGCGCGGACCGTGCCGGTGGAGCGGGAGTAGCCGCTCGGGGTGGGGACGCCCTCGGACATCTGGACGGTGGGGCGGCCGCTGATCATGCAGGCGCCGTGGGTGGCCGCGTCGGCCCTGGCGATCGGGCCCGCCCCGGCGGCGGTCGGGGTGCTCGCCGTGAGGTGCCCGGTGCCGGCCGAGCCGCCGACCGCGAGGGTCAGCGCGGCCACGGACGCGAGGGCGGCCACGCGGCGCGGGCGTATCCGGCTGCGACGGCTGGTCGCCTGTGGCTCCATGCACGGGCCTTTCGTCCAGGCAGCCACCGGTGACCGGCTGCACCCTTTCGATCACCCTGTGCCGAGGGGTGGAGGGGCGCGCGTTGGAGGAGACCGAACGTGGGTTTCTCGCCGCTGGACTTGTGACTCAGGTCACAACATAAGTTCTCCTCAACCTGAAATAACCGGGGAGCGTCTCCCCGTTTAGTCATGTGTCCGAGCGAAACGGGGAGAGCGTCCCCGGATCGTTCACCCACCGCCCATCGAGGAGTACGCCGTGACCGCCACGACCGTGCAGCGCAAGGTGCCCCGGCCGCGAGCCGACGCCCTGCGCAACCGGGAGCGGATCGTCGCCGCCGCCCGGGAGATGTTCACCGAGTTCGGCCCTGACGTGCCGCTCGACGAGATCGCCCGCCGGGCCGGCGTCGGCAACGCCACGGTGTACCGCAACTTCCCCGACCGCGACGCGCTGGTCCGTGAGGTCGTCTGCTCCGTCATGGACCGGACGACCGAGGCGGCCGAGCGTGCCCTCGCGGAGACCGGGGACGCCTTCGAGGCCCTGGAACGCTTCGTGCACGCCGCCGCCGACGAGCGCATCAGCGCGCTGTGCCCGATGGTCCGGGGGACCTTCGACCAGTACCACCCGGACCTGGTGGCCGCGCGCGTGCGGTCCGAGGAACTCGTGGCGGCACTCATGGACCGGGCCAAGGCGGCCGGTCAGCTCCGCACGGACGTGGACTCCGGTGACCTGATGGTCGCCGTGGCCCAGCTCAGCCGGCCTCCGGCGGGCACGGCCTGCGTCCAGGCGGACCGTTTCGTCCACCGCCATCTCCAGGTGTTCCTGGACGGACTGCGGGCCCCGGCCCCGTCCGTCCTGCCGGGCACGGCCGTGACCATGGAGGATCTCCGCCAGGCCTGACCGGCCGGCTCTGACCGATCAGTTCAGCGCGCCACCTCAGTCAGTACTCCGACATCAGAACTCCGAGCTCCAACAGCTCGCGACGCAGTCGTCGCCGAGCCGTCCCTTTCGACACGCTTTTTCCGTTACGAAGTCCCGAAGTGGGTATCCCCATGTCTGAAACAGCCTCCAAGGCTCGCGGCGCCGCCGACACCGGCGACGCCAACCGCTGGAAAGCGCTCGTCTTCATCGCGCTCGCCCAGCTGATGGTCGTCCTGGACGCCACCATCGTGAACATCGCCCTGCCGTCGGCCCAGGCCGACCTGGGCATCTCCGACGGCAACCGGCAGTGGGTCGTCACGGCCTACGCCCTCGCCTTCGGCGGTCTCCTGCTCTTCGGCGGCCGCATAGCCGACCTGTGGGGCCGCAAGAACGCCTTCGTCGTCGGCCTGATCGGCTTCGCCGCGGCCTCCGCGCTCGGTGGCGCGGCCACCAACGAGGCCATGATGTTCGGCTCCCGCGCCCTCCAGGGTGTGTTCGGCGCCCTGCTCGCGCCCGCCGCGCTCTCCCTGCTCGCCGTGATGTTCACGGACGCCAAGGAGCGCGCCAAGGCCTTCGGCATCTACGGCGCGATCGCCGGTGGTGGCGGTGCCGTGGGCTTCATCCTCGGCGGTGTGCTCACCGAGTACCTGGACTGGCGCTGGACCTTCTTCGTGAACATCCCGTTCGCGGTCGTCGCCGCGCTCGGCGCGTACTTCGTCATCCGTGAGCCCAAGGGCGGCCGCAACCGCAACCCGCTCGACATCCCCGGCGTCCTGCTCTCCACGCTCGGTCTGGTCGCGCTGGTCTACGGCTTCACCCGCGCCGAGTCCGACGGCTGGGGCAACTCCGTGACCGTGGGCATGTTCGTCGCCTCCGCGGTCCTGCTGATCGCGTTCGTCGTCACCGAGGCCAAGGTCAAGGCCCCGCTGCTGCCGCTGCGCGTGGTCACCGACCGCAACCGCGGCGGGATCTACCTCTCTCTCGGTGTCGCGATCATCGCGATGTTCGGCACCTTCCTGTTCCTGACCTACTACCTGCAGATCGTGAAGGGCTACACGCCGATCAAGACCGGCTTCGCGTTCCTTCCGATGATCGCGGGCATGATGATCGGCTCCACCCAGATCGGCACCCGGCTGATGACCCGGGTCCCGGCGCGGATGCTGATGGGCCCCGGCTTCCTGGTCGCCGCGGTCGGCATGCTCCTGATGACCCAGCTGGAGATCGGTTCGTCGTACGCCTCGATCATCCTGCCGGCGATGCTGCTCCTCGGTCTCGGCATGGGTACGGCCTTCATGCCCGCCATGTCCCTGGCCACCCTGGGCGTCGAGCCCCGGGACTCCGGTGTCGCCTCCGCGATGGTCAACACCTCGCAGCAGGTGGGCGGCGCGATCGGTACGGCCCTGCTGAACACCATCGCCGCCTCGGCCACCACCTCCTACGTCGCCGACCACATCGGCTCCGCGACCTCCCGGTCGCAGCAGCAGCTGGTGGCGCTGGAGGGCCAGGTGCACGGGTACACCAACGCGATCTGGTTCGCCGTCGGCATGCTGGTACTGGCCGCCGTGATCGTCGTGACGTTCGTCAACGCCGGCAAGCCCGACACCCACGCGGTCGCGGGTTCCGGCGAGAACGCCGAGGATGAGGTGGCGGTACCGGTCGTCGCCCACTGACGCCGACCGTCCCGTCGTACCCCCTTCGGGCCTTCGTACGTACGGGGAGGGGACGCTCCGTACGTACGATCCCCGGACCTGCCCCGGTTGCGCCGAGTGAGCGGCTCAGCGCAACCAGGGCAGGTCCGCACCCGCTTCGTTCGGCTGAAGTCCCTCGGCGACGATCTGCATGATCTCGCCGAGGGACTTCTGCTGTTCCGGGGTGAGCCGGTCGAAGAGCGCGTTGCGTACGACCGCCACGTGGCCCGGGGCGGCCTGCTCCAGGGTCTGCAGGCCCTGGTCCGTGAGGACGGCGAACTGGCCCCGCTTGTCGTCGGGGCAGTCCTCGCGCCGGACCCAGCCGTTCTTCTCCAGACGGGCGATCGCGTGGGAGAGCCGTGAGCGGGTGATCTTCGCGTGCATCGCCAGCTCCGTCATCCGCAGCCGCCGCCGCGGGGACTCGGCGAGCTTGACGAGGAGGCCGTAGTAGATGTGCGGCATGCCCGCGTCGCGCTGGAGCTGACGGTCCAGGTGGTCTTCGAGGAGCGTGCTGGCGTGCACGTAGGCGCGCCAGACGAGCTGTTCCTCTTCGGTGAGCCAGCGAGGCTCTTCAGCGGATGTAGGTGCCGTATTCATGTACTCCACTGTACGAGGACTCTCCTTGAATATTAAACAAGTTCGGCGTAAGCTCTGGAAAGAAATAGCTTGAGGTTTCAAGTGCCCTGTCCCGCCGGAGGGAGCCGCAGCCATGTCCGCCGCCACCGAGGAGCGCATGCCCGCCCTCTACCTGAGCCATGGCGCCCCACCGCTCGCCGACGACCCGGTCTGGCCCGGTGAACTGGCCGCCTGGTCGGCCGACCTGCCTCGGCCCAAGGCGATTCTCATGGTCTCCGCCCACTGGGAGGAGGCCCCCCTGGCCCTCGGCGCCATCGAGACCGTCCCTCTCGTCTACGACTTCTGGGGCTTTCCCGAGCACTACTACAAGGTGACGTACGCGGCGCCCGGAGCCCCCCAGCTCGCCGAAGCCGTGCGCAAGCTGTTGCGTACGCCGGGTACGCCCGTCCAGGACATACCCGACCGCGGCCTGGACCACGGTGCCTACGTTCCACTGGTCGAGATGTTCCCCGACGCCGACATTCCCGTCCTCCAGATCTCGATGCCGACCCTCGACCCGGTCCGCCTGATGGACATCGGCCGCCGGCTCGCCCCTTTGCGGGACGAGGGCGTACTCATCGTCGGTTCCGGGTTCTTCACCCACAACCTGGCCGCGCTGCGGCACGGGGGAGAGGTGCCGGGCTGGTCGGCCGAGTTCGACGACTGGGGCCGCCGGGCACTGGACTCCGGCGACGTGGACGCGCTGCTCGACTTCACCCGCAAGTCCCCGGCGGGCCTCCTCGCCCACCCGCGCACCGAGCACTTCGCCCCCCTCTTCGTCACGATGGGCGCGGCGGACGCGACCGGCGAGCTGGACACGCGCAGGTCGGTGATCGACGGGTTCTGGATGGGGCTGGCGAAGCGGTCCGTGCAGTTCGGATGACCCGCCCTGGCAACCATCGGGCGGCGCGGGCCGTCTTCTGGGTGGGAGGGTGACCAAGGGCGGCGCCCTTCCGGAGTGAAGACCTCAGCGGAGATCTCGGCGAAGATCTCAGTGCCGACTGTGATGGCCGTCTCGCGTACGCAGTGGTCGCGGTTGCCGGTGAGGGAGGCGGGGCCACCCTCGACTCCCGGCCTGACCTGCGCCTCCGTACGTTCCGGCGACATCACTCCTGCGCGTGTGGCGGCACAGGGTACTGCATGATCAGAAAAATAGAGGTACGGGTCGGGAATTCTGTCCGGATTCCAGTCGTTGTATCCAACAGATGCAGGGCACCCGAGGAGAGTGCCGAGCATCCCCAGGACCCGCTGACCTCACATCGCAAGGGAGCACGCATGGCAACCCGTGCCGTCGCCCGTCGTCAGTCCGCCACCGGCCGGACCGGCGCGGCAAGCAGTGTTCGCGCCCATGGCGGCGAGATCGCCGACCGCGACCTGGTCGGCATGTATCTCGACGAGATCGCGCGCACCCCGCTGCTCGACGCCGCCAAGGAGGTCGAGCTGTCCCAGACCATCGAGGCGGGGGTCTTCGCGCGGCAGGTCCTCGACGGATACGAGGAGTCCAAGGCGGACGCCTCCCGCGAGGAGCTGGAGGCGCTGGTCGAGGAGGGTGAGCGGGCCAAGGACGTCTTCATCCGGTCCAACCTGCGCCTGGTCGTCGCCGTGGCCCGCCGTTATCCCCGCAGCGGCCTGCCCCTGCTGGACCTGATCCAGGAGGGGAACGCCGGCCTGGTGCGCGCGGTCGAGAAGTTCGACTACCGCAAGGGCTTCAAGTTCTCGACCTACGCGACCTGGTGGATCCGTCAGGCCATCACCCGCTCCATAGCGGACCAGTCGCGCACCATCCGGCTCCCCGTCCACCTGGTGGAGGAGCTGGGCCGGATCCGCCGTGTGCAGCGCGAGTTCAACCGTGAGCACGGCCGCGACCCGGAGCCCGCGGAGATCGCCGCCGAGCTCGGCTCCAACGCCGAGCGGGTGACGGACGTCCTGGACTGGGCCCGCGACCCGGTCTCGCTGAACATGTCGGTCGACGACGACGGCGACACCCAGTTCGGCGACCTCCTGGAGGACACCTCCGCGGTGTCGCCGGAGCAGTCGGTCCTGACCCTGCTGCGCAGCGAGGAACTGGACGACCTGATCGGCCGCCTCGACCAGCGCACGGCCTCCATCATCAAGATGCGGTACGGCATCGAGGACGGCCGGGAGCGCACGCTCACCGAGGTCGGCAAGGAACACGGCCTCACCCGCGAGCGCATCCGCCAGATCGAGAAGCACGCCCTGCTGGAACTGAAGAAGCTGGCCCGTTCCACCGGGTTCGACGCGGCGGCGTAGGGCCGCCGCCCCGGGGGCGTGCGACGCGATGGTCGGCGTGCGCCCGGTGGCGAAAGACAGCGCAAACGTGGCTGTGTAACGCCGCTTCAACACACGGAGCCACGGGAACAACCTTTCTGGGCCCCTGTGTTCGAGTCCGGAGCCGACTCCCGGACCCTCCCCGAGCCAAGTCCCGACGCACTCCCCCCGGCGCCGGGACTCTCCCCGAGCCGGACTCCGGCGCCCCTCCCCCCGGGCGCCGGGGTCCGGCTCCCCTCACACAAGTGGCGAGCCACCCCGTACCTGAACCCCGGGGTGACCCGCCGAAGGGCAGATTCTGTCATACGGGGATCACGGGGGGTGGTCCGCTCAAGCTGCGGGCAATCGTGCCGCCCAGGGCGGCACGGGTGGGCGCAGGCGGCACCCGCAAGCGCGGGCGAGCGCCCCCACCCCCCCAGCCGCACCCCGGGCAACTGGAACACCCAGGCCCAGCAGCACCAACAGCCCCCGACCTCACCCAGCCGCCCGCACCAACCGCTCCCCCAACTCCCGCACCCCCCGCACCAGTTCCGCAGGCTCCTCGACCCGGAACTCCACATCCAGCATCGCCAGCCGAACAGCCAGCCACTCCACCGCGTCCCCCACAGACCCCCGCACCCGACACCGCCCCTCACCCACAGCCTCCGGCACCCCCAACCACCCCGGCACCCGCTCCGCCACCACCGACACCGGCGCCTCGAACAGCACGGAGAACTCGTACGCCTCCTGCCGCTGGTACATCGACCGCCGCAGATACTCCGCCGCGCTCCCCGTCGGCAACTCCCGAGGAGCGAAGCGCGCCCCGGTGGCGAACGGCTCGCTCACCCGGTCCACCCGGAACGTCCGCCAGTCGGCACGGTCGAGGTCGTAGGCCACGAGATACCAGCGCCGCCCGGTCGACACGAGCCGGTACGGCTCCACGACGCGCCGTGAGTCGACCCCGTCCCGCGCCCGGTAGGCGAACCGCAGCCGCTCCTGCCCGGCCACGGTGGAGGCCATCAC
The DNA here is from genome assembly GCF_021173675.1 of Streptomyces lincolnensis. Lineage (GTDB taxonomy): Bacteria > Actinomycetota > Actinomycetes > Streptomycetales > Streptomycetaceae > Streptomyces > Streptomyces lincolnensis_B. Next base: position 340,218 of record NZ_JAIHON010000008.1, read on the forward strand.
CGTGAGCGTCTCGGGCGCGATCCTGGCCCCGTCCCCACTGGTCAGCGGAGTCGTCGCGGCCTGCAGCGTGGCGACCCGGTGCCGCAGCCGCGACGGCAGCACCTGCTCCAGCTTGGCCAGCGCCCGCACGGACGCCTCGTCCACCCCTTCGAGCGCGTGCCCCGCGCCCGCCCGCAGCCCCACCGCGATCGCCACCGCCTCCTCGTCGTCGAGGACGAGCGGCGGCATCGCCTTGCCCGCGACCAGCCGGTACCCGCCGTCGCTGCCCTTGGTCGCCTGCACGGGATAGCCCAGTTCCCGCAGCCGGTCGATGTCCCGCCGGACCGTGCGCCGGGACACCCCGAGCCGGTCCGCGAGCTCGCCGCCGGGCCATTCGCGGGGCGTCTGGAGGAGGGAGAGGAGCGTCAGGAGCCGGGCCGGCGTATCCGTCGTCATGAGTTCGAGGATGCCGTAGAACTAGGACATGATCTGACCTATTGAGGTCATAGCTTCGAAGCATGACCTCCACCGAGACCACCCTCAGCACCCAGCCGGACGGCGTACGGCCGGACAGCGCGTCACCCGTCCCGGGCGACCGCCGCCGCTGGTTCGCCCTGGCCATCGTGATGACCGCGGCCTTCATGGACCTCGTCGACGTCACGATCGTCAACATCGCCATCCCGTCGATCCAGCGGGACGCGGGCGCCTCCGTCAGCCAGATCCAGTGGATAACGGCCGGGTACGCGCTCGCCTTCGCCGCCGGCCTCGTCACCGGCGGACGGCTCGGCGACATCCACGGCCGCAAGCGGGTGTTCCTCCTCGGCATCGGCGGCTTCACCGTCGCCTCCGCGCTCTGCGGCCTCGCCGCGAACCCGGAGATGCTGGTCGCCTCCCGGATCCTCCAGGGCGGCATGGCGGCGCTGATGGTCCCGCAGGTCCTGTCGATCGTGCACGCCACCTTCCCGGCCCACGAGCGCGGCAAGGTCTTCGGCCTCTTCGGCGCGATCGTCGGCCTCGGCGCGGTCTCCGGCCCGCTGCTGGGCGCCCTGCTGACCGAGTGGAACCTCTTCGGCCTGGAATGGCGGCCGATCTTTCTGATCAACCTGCCCGTCGGCATCGCGGGGCTCGTCCTCGGCAGCCGCTTCATCACCGAGTCCAAGGCACCGAAGGCCCTCAGGCTGGACCTCGTCGGCGTCGCGCTGGTCGTCGCGGGACTGCTGATGCTGCTCTACCCGCTCACCCAGGGCCGCGAGCTGGGCTGGCCGCTGTGGGGGTACGTCACGATGGGCGGCGCGGTCGTGGTCTTCGGCGCGCTGGTGGCGTACGAGCGACGCAAGACGGCACGCGACGGCTCCCCGCTGATCGAGCTGTCCCTGTTCCGCGTGAAGAGCTTCGCCGCCGGTATCGCCGTGCAGACGGTCTTCGGGGTCGGGCTCGGCATCTTCTTCCTGGTGTGGACCCTGTACATGCAGATCGGGCTGGGCTGGACCGCGCTGCGGGCCGGGCTGACCGGCGTCCCGTTCTCGATCGCCGTCTCGACGGCGGCCGGCCTTTCGGTGCAGAAGCTGGTCCCGCGCTTCGGCCGCAAGGTCCTCCAGGCCGGCGCGCTGACCATGGCGGCGGGCGTGCTGCTCTACATCTGGGAGTCCGAGCGCTACGGCCTCGGCATCGCCTCCTGGCAGATGGCGCTGCCCCTGGTCGTCATGGGCGTCGGCATGGGCCTGATCGTCGCCCCGCTGACGGACGCGGTGCTCTCCGAGGTGCCCCGCGAACACGCGGGCTCGGCCTCCGGCCTCATCAACACCGTCCAGCAGATGGGCAACGCCCTCGGCCTCGGCCTGGTCTCCGTCGTCTTCTACGGCGTCATCGGCGACCGTCTGCCCCCCACCGAGGTCGGCCCGGCCTTCGTGGACGCCTTCCAGCACGCGCTGGGCTGGGTCGCGGCCGTGATGGCGGTGATCTTCCTGCTGATGTTCGCGCTGCCCAAGCGGCCGGCGCAGCATGTGGAGGGCTCCGCGGAGCCGGAGCCGACGGCGACCGTGACGGTGACGGCGGAGAAGGCGCCCGAGCTCGTGTCCTGAACGCGGCCGTGGCGTGACCGTGCCGCGAGGGGCCCGCACCTGGGATCAGGTGCGGGCCCCCTGCCGTATCCGACGCCGTATCCGGACACACCCGGAAGCCCGGTCGCGCCCGAATCGCGTCCGAACCTGTTTACTTTCCGGAAATCCGGGCGTAGCCTCCGACTGAAACCACACGTTCGGGCATGAGTCGGAGGCGAACGGACATGTACGCACCGGAGCGGCAGCAGGAGATCCTCCGGCTCGCCCGTGACGGCGGCCGGGTGGACGTGGTGTCGCTGGCGGAGGAGTTCCAGGTCACGGCGGAGACGATCCGCCGGGATCTGAAGGCCCTCGACCGCGCCGGTCTGCTGCGCCGGGTGCACGGCGGGGCCATCCCGGCGGGCCGTCTCGACTTCGAGCCGGACCTCGCCGAACGCGAGAGCACCGCGGCCGACGAGAAGGACCACGTCGCCAAGGCGGCCCTCGCGGAGCTCCCGACCGAGGGCACGCTGATCCTCGACGCCGGCACGACGGTGGCCCGCCTCGCCGCCGCGATCCCGCTGGAGGCCTCCCTCACCGTCGTCACGCACAGCCTGCCGATCGCGGCCCGCCTCGCGGACCACCCCGGCATCCAGCTCCACCTCGTCGGAGGACGCGTACGGCACCGCACGCGCGCCGCCGTCGACGCCTGGGCGCTGCGCGCGTACGGCGAGATCAGGGCCGATGTCCTCTTCGTGGCGGCCAACGGCTTCTCCGCCGAGCACGGCCTGACCACCCCCGACCTCGCCGAGGCCGCGGTCAAGCGCGCGGCGCTCGCCGCCGCCCGCCGCGTGGTGCTGCTCGCCGACTCCTCCAAGCACGGCCAGGAGCACTTCGCCCGCTTCGGCGACCTGAGCGACGTGGACCTGCTGATCACCGACAGCGGGTTGAGCCCCGAAGACGCCACCGCGATCGAGCGCGGCGGCACGGAAGTGCTGTGTGTCTAGAAACGAGTGCGCATGATCCTCACCGTCACCCCGAACCCGTCCCTGGACCGCACCTACGAGGTCCCCTCGCTGGAGCGCGGCGAGGTCATCCGCGCCACCGGCGAGCGTATGGACCCCGGCGGCAAGGGCGTGAACGTCTCGCGCGCCGTCACGGCCGCCGGGCAGCGCACGGTCGCGGTGCTGCCCCTGGGCGGTGCGCCGGGCGCCCTCGTGGCGGAGCTGCTGGACGCGCAGGGCATCGAGGTGGCGCGGGTGCCGATCGCCGGGGGCACCCGCTCCAACATCGCGCTCGCCGAGTCCGACGGGGTGCTCACGAAGATCAACGCGCCGGGTCCCGAACTGTCGGCCGCCGAGCAGGAACTGCTGCTGGAGACGGTCCGCGAGCAGTCGCGCGACGCGGACTGGATCGCCTGCTGCGGCAGCCTGCCCCGCGGGCTCGCGCCGTCCTGGTACGCCGATGTCGTCGCCCGGGCGCACGCCGGGGGCGCGCGGATCGCGCTGGACACCTCGGGGCGCGCCCTGCTCGAAGCGCTGCGCGAGCGCCCGGACGTGGTGAAGCCGAACGCCGAGGAGCTCGCGGAGGCCGTCGGCCGTCCTCTGTCGACGGTGGGCGACGCGGTCAAGGCGGCCGAGGAACTGCGCGCGATGGGCGCGCGGGCCGTCCTCGCCAGCCTGGGCGCGGACGGACAACTCCTCGTGGACGACGACGGCGCCTGGTTCGCGAGCGCCCGCGTGGACGTCGTACGCAGCAATGTGGGCGCGGGCGACTCCTCGCTCGCCGGTTTCCTGATCGCCGGCGGCAGGGGCCCGCAGGCTCTGGCCTCGGCGGTCGCCCATGGCGCGGCGGCCGTACAGCTGCCCGGCAGCGTGATGCCGACGCCGGACGACCTGGACCCGTCGGCGGTGACCGTGACGGCCGAGGTGCCGGTGGACCGCGTACTGAAGGAGCCGGTGTCATGACGACCCGTGTGCCGCGCGGACCGGCCATAGTGCGGCGGGGCTCCCCCTTACCCGCCGCGGCCGAAGGGAGGCGGGGCCACCTGAGCCGCCCCGCCGCCCGGCGGAGGCGGGGCCTTCCCGGCCTCGCCCCCGCCACCCCCCAGAACCCCCACAGCATCCCCGTCCCCACCCCCGCCCACCCCACTCCCCGGGCGGCCCGCGTGCGAAGGAGCCCGCGATGAGCGACATGATCACCGCGGACCTGGTCGATCTCGACCTGTCCGCCGATACCAAGGAAGCGGCGGCGCGTGCCCTCGCCGAGCGCATGGTGAGCCTGGGCCGGGTGACCGACCTGGAGGGCTTCCTCGCCGACGTGGCCGCCCGCGAGGCACAGATGCCGACCGGCCTCGACGGCGGCATCGGCATCCCGCACTGCCGCAGCGCCCACGTCACCGAGCCGACGCTCGCCTTCGGGCGCAGCGCCGCCGGCATCGACTTCGGCGCCGCGGACGGTCCCGCCGACCTGATCTTCCTGATCGCCGCGCCCGCCGGCGCCGACGACGCCCACCTGACGATCCTGTCCTCGCTGGCCCGCCAGCTGATGAACACCGAGTTCACCGACGCGCTGCGCTCGGTGGGCGACGCGGCGGCCGCGGCGGCGCTGATCCACGGGGACGAGGCGCCTGCGGCGGCCGACGAGGCGAGCACCGCCTCCGAAGACTCCGTTGCGGCATCGGCGGCGGCCTCCGCCGATGCCGCAACGGCCGACACCCCGGAGACCTCCTCGGGCGAAGGCGAGCGTGCCGGTTCCGGTGCCGCTGCCGGTGACTCCGAGCGGCCCTTCCGGATCGTCGCCGTCACCTCCTGCCCGACCGGTATCGCCCACACCTACATGGCGGCCGAGTCCCTGGAGAACGCCGGCCGCGAGGCGGGTGTCGAACTCGTCGTCGAGACGCAGGGCTCGGCCGGCTTCGAACGGCTCGACCCGGCCGTCATCGAGGCGGCGGACGGCGTGATCTTCGCCCACGACGTCCCCGTACGCGACAAGGACCGCTTCGCCGGCAAGCCGACCGTCGACGTCGGCGTGAAGGCGGGCATCAACCGCCCCGCCGAACTGATCACCGAGGTGCGCGGCCGGGCCGAGCGCGGTGAGGTCACCGCGGCCTCCAAGGGCGGCACGCCGGTCGAGCGGGCCGGTGACGCCGGCGACAGCTACGGCACCAAGCTCCGCAAGTGGCTGATGACCGGCGTGAGTTACATGGTCCCGTTCGTCGCCGCGGGTGGTCTGCTGATCGCCCTCGGCTTCGCGATCGGCGGCTGGGAGATCAACAAGGCGCCCTCGGTCATGGACCACTTCTCCTGGACCCAGATCGACAGCTGGGGCGCGCTGTTCTTCCAGATCGGCGGCGTCGCCTTCGGCTTCCTGATCCCGGTCCTGGCCGGATACATCGCCTACGGCATGGCGGACCGGCCCGGTCTCGTGCCCGGCTTCGTCGGCGGCATGATCGCCTCCAACATCGCCGCGGGCTTCCTCGGCGGCCTGGCCGCCGGTCTGCTGGCCGGTGGCGTGGTCCTCGCGATCCAGCGGGTCAGGATCCCACCGGTGCTGCGCGGCATCATGCCGGTCGTGGTGATCCCGCTGATCTCCTCGATCGTCGTCGGCTTCCTGATGTTCGTGGTGATCGGCAAGCCCATCGCCGAGGCCCAGAAGGGCATGACGGACTGGCTCTCCGGCCTCTCCGGCACCAACGCGATCCTGCTCGGCGTGCTGCTCGGCCTGATGATGTGCTTCGACCTCGGCGGCCCGGTCAACAAGGTCGCGTACGCCTTCGCCACGGCCGGTATCGCCGTGCAGGACCCGAGCGACTCCGCGATGAAGGTCATGGCCGCCGTGATGGCCGCGGGCATGGTGCCCCCGCTGGGCATGGCGCTGGCGACCACCGTCCGCAAGAAGCTGTTCACCCCGGCCGAGCGCGAGAACGGCAAGGCCGCCTGGGTGCTCGGGGCCTCCTTCATCTCCGAGGGCGCGATCCCGTTCGCCGCGGCCGACCCGCTGCGGGTGATCCCCGCCTCCATGGCCGGCGGCGCGGTCACCGGCGCGCTCACCATGGCCTTCGGCTCGACCCTGCGCGCCCCGCACGGCGGCATCTGGGTCACCCTGCTGATCGGCAAGCCGGTCCTGTACCTGCTGGCCATCGCCATCGGTACGGTCGTGACGGCCGGCCTGGTGATCATCCTCAAGGGCCTGCGCAAGACGGCTCCCGGAGCCGGGGCACCCGGCACGGCCGACGGCGCCGCGACCCCGGCTGCGGAGGCGAAGCAGCCGGTCGCCGCGTAAGGCACGGCACCACGGCCTGGGGCTCACGGCACACGGCAGCCGCGTAGTTCACGGCTCATGCGAGATACGTCACGGTCCGGGGCATCCGTCCCGGACCGTGATGTCTACTGGGCGCATGCCTGCGCACGTCTCGCTCTACCAGTTGCTCGGTATGACCTTCCTCGTCCTGGTGACCGTCGCCTGGGGGATCGGACTGGTCCTCGTGCTGCGCCGCGGCCGCGAGCGGGCCGCCCTGTGGCGCGCCGGACATCCCCTGTCCGCGCTGCCGGGGCAACGCCAGGTCGGCCCGCCACGGGAGTCCGTCGAGCTGAGCCCGGCGGAGCGGGACGCGTTCGCGGTACTGGTACGACGGCTCGGCGTCGACCGCTGACCTGACCCCCGTGCGGGGCCCGAACGCCGTGCGCGACCCGGACCCCGTGCACGGCCCGAACCGTGTGAACGCCCCGGACCGTGTGAGCGCCCTGGTGTCACAACCCGCTCAGGAGACCTGCGCCGCCCGCCGCTCCATCGCGTCCCGCGCGGCGTCCTCGCTGACGTACACCTCGCACATGTGCCGCCCGTCCGGCGTCGCCGTGTGCTCGACCTCCCAGAGGGAGATCTCCTCGCCGTCGCGCAGCAGGAACGCGTGCTCGTAGAGCGAGTAGCCCAGCCCGGCGCGGCCCGCGCGGCAGGGGCGCCCGAAGGCCTGCGTGATCTGGTGCGCGCATGCCGTGGCCAGCAGCGCTGCCATGTCCGCGCCCGGACGGTCGGTGTTCTCCGCCCGGCGCAGCAGCCGCCGCGCGTGGTCCGCCGAGTCGTCCGGAACATAGGCGTGCCGCGGGGCGGGAACCGGCGACAGTTGCACCGTCACCGGCAGTTCGAAGTCCGGCGCGTCCGGGGGCAGCGGCAGCCGCGCGGTGGCGACGCGCAGCTCCTCCGCGTCGACGTACACCTCGTGCTGCGGGACGCTGCCCGGCGCGGTGTTGTGGACGAGCTCCCACAGGGTGAGCGCCGAGCCGTCCGCCAGCAGCCAGGTGTGCCGGTACGTCTCGCGGTGCAGCCCCGCGCTGTGGTGCGCGGAGTGCAGCGAACTGTCGTGCGCCAGCGCCCAGTCCAGTCGCCGTATCGTCTCGTCGGGCAGCTCGAAGGAGTTCAGGGCACGGCCGAGGAGCCGCGCGAGGTGCTCCTCCGGAGACTCGGGCGACTCGGGTGGTTCGTACGCTGCCGTCTCGTACGGAACGCTCAAGGTTTCTCCCGGCGTTGCTGCATGTCACCTTGTGGGTGCATACCGTAGCCCCTCGGTCGGACATCATGTCCGGGAACCGAGAAAACGTACGTCCGGAAAACTCGCGGGCCGCGGGGAAAGTTCCCACGCGGCCCGAGGATCCGTCAAAAACCGCCGGTCAGACGCTACTTGCGGGGGCCCGGAGGGTCCGGCGGGTTCAGGGTGCCGGGCCTGTTTCCGGTGCGCCGGGCGCCCGGGTGTGCGCTCAGACGGCGCTTCCGGCGACCCACTCGGTCCACGACATGTTCCAGCCGTTGAGCCCGTTGTCCGGCGCCACCGTCTTGTCGGGGGAGTTCTTCACGATCACCACGTCCCCGAGGAGCGAGTTGTCGTAGAACCACGTGGCGGGCATCGAGGCCCCTCCGCCCCGCACGTCCTGCAGCCCCACGCAGCCGTGGCTGGTGCCCGTGCGACCGAAGGGCGGATTGCCCTTGTTGTACCAGTAGTTGCCGTGGATGAAGGTGCCCGACTGGGTCAGGCGCATCGCGTCCGGGACGTCCGAGATGTTGTACGCGTTCTCCAGGCCGACCGTCCTGCTGTCCATGCGGATCTTCTTGTACTTCTCGGAGATCACCATCTGCCCGTTGTACGTGGTGTGCTCCGGGCTGCCCGCCGAGATCGGCACGCTCCGGACGGTCTTCCCGTCCCGTACCACCGTCATGGTCTGCGTGTTCACGTCGACCGTGGAGACCTGCGAGCGCCCGACCGTGAAGGTGACCGTCTTCTTCTGCACGCCGACGACGCCGTTCGCGCCCTGGACCCCGTCGAGGTCGATTTTCATGGTGACCTTGGAGCCGGCCTTCCAGTACGCCTCGGGCCGGAAGTCGAGCCGCTGCGAGCCGAACCAGTGCCCGACCACCTTCTGCCCACTGCTCGACGACACCGTGATGTGCGACTGCACGGCCTTCTTGTCGCTGATGCCCTTGTCGAAGGTGAAGGACACCGGCATCCCGACCCCGACGGTGGTACCGCCGTCCGGCGTGTAGGTCCCGATGAAGCTGTTGGCCTTGCTGACGGTCGTGAAGGTCGACCTGGAGGTGGTGGTCCTGCCGTCCGTGTCCTTCGCGGTCGCCGATATCTCGTACTTCGTCCCGCGCTCCAGCTGCTCCTTCGGCTTCCAGGCCGCACCGTCCGCGGATATCGCGCCGGGCACGGCCGCACCCGTGGCCGCGACCGTCATCTTCACGGCGGTCAGGTCGCCGTCCGTGACCTTCACCCCGGTCGTGTTGATCGACGCGCCCGTCGAGCCGTTCCGGGCCGAGATGGCGATCTTCGCGGCCGACGCGCTGGGGGATTCCTTGCCGCCCTTGCCGTCGTCCTTGCCGCTGTCGCTGCCACCGCCGCACGCGGTGAGGGTGAGGGCGCCGACCATCAGGACGGCACAGGCCCCGATAGCGCGCCGTGCTGTGGTGTCCGGCGTTGTCACGGGCTGCTCCAGGTTCGTGTGGTGTGTGCGTTCTGCTCCACTGCGTCAAGAAAGAGGGGAATGGTGGCCGGAGAGGTTCCCTCCGGCCACCATGAGTGCCGTCACGTGACGGAACCGGGACAATCGGCCGCCACGCCCGCACCTTTGCGGACCCTCCCCGCGTGGGTGCCCCCGCAGCGCGGGACGACAACCCCTCACCGTCATCGATTCCCCCGCACCCCCTCCTGCGACTGCCCTGCGGCTTCCCTGCGACTTCCCTACGACTCCCCGTACAGCGCGCGGTACGACGGCCACACCCCACCCGGCCCGTCCACCGGCTCGGCGGCGCGCACGGCCCGCACGATCGCGCGCGTCACGACGTCCGCGCCCGCCGCGAGCACCTCGTTGAGCGCCAGGGGGTTCCCGGCGTCCAGGGGGCGCGCGCCCGTCGACAGCGCGAACACCGTGTCCCCGTCGCTGAGCAGATGCACCGGCCGTACGGCCCGCGCGATGCCGTCGTGCGACGTGCCGGCCAGCTTCTGCGCCTGCGCCTTCGACAGCTCCGCGTCGGTGGCGACCACGGCCAGCGTGGTGTTGAGCGGGGGAAGGCCATTCCGCGCGGCGGCCTCGGCGAGGTGCCGGCCCGCGACCTCGTGGACCTCCGGCTCCGGATACGTCGCCCGCCCCTGGAACAACTCCCCGTACAACACGCCCGTCTCCGGGTCCATGACCGACCCGGCGGCATTGGCGACCACCAGCGCCGCCACCGTGATCCCCGAGGCGAGGACGGTGCTCGCGGTGCCGACCCCGCCCTTCAGCGGCCCGACCGCGGCTCCCGTGCCCGCGCCCACGCCTCCCTCCCGCACCGGGTCACCGGGCGCGCTCGCGGCGGCGGCCTCCACCGCGGCCCGGCCGGTGGCCGCGTCGGGCCGCGCCCGGAAGTCACCGCCCCGCCCCAGATCGAAGACACAGGCCGCGGGCACCACCGGCACGACATGCGCCGGATCCGGCCCGACCCGCACCCCGCGCCCCCGCTCCTCCAGCCAGGCCATCACCCCGGACGCCGCGTCGAGCCCGTAGGCGCTGCCGCCCGTGAGGACGATCGCCTCGACCTTCTGCACGAGGTTGCGCGGGTCGAGGGCGTCGGTCTCCTTGGTGCCGGGGCCGCCACCGCGCACGTCCACGGCGGCGACGGCCCCGCCCTCCGGCGCCAGGACCACCGTGGTGCCCGTGAGCCAACCGCCACCGGTCCGCGTCGCGTGTCCCACCCGCACCCCGGCGACATCCGTCAATGCGTCAACTGTCATGCGGCCCAGTCTCGTCCAGCCCGCCCCTCCCCACGACGAGCCCGCACCGGCTCCGAGCTCCGGCGCCTCGACCTTCGGTACCCGGAGCTCCGGCACCCCGCGTTCAGGCCGCCCGTGCCGCCGCCACGCTCTCCCTGGTGACCATGCGCGCCGTCAGCGTCGTACCGACCACCACCGCCAGCGCCGCCACGACGCCCGCCGTGAGCACCGCCCAGTCGCCCAGGAACGTGCAGCCGATCACCAGCAGAGCCGTCGTCGGCAGCACCAGCTGCTGGGCGGTGCCCACCTTGAAGTGGCGCGCGTGCAGCAGCCACACGGTCAGCAGGTACAGCGCCGTCGGCAGGGTCACGGCAGCCGACGCGGCCAGGGTGGAGATGTGCGCCTTGCCGACCGCCTGCTCGACCGCCACCTCCAGGCCCGCGCCGATCGCCGCGGCCGAGGCGAAGACCACGTAGTGGCCGTAACCCCACAGGAACGCCTGCCTGTTGGAGCGCAGATGACCGTGGATGGGCACCACGAAGTAGATCCACCAGGCGGCGAAGATGATCAGCAGACCGCCCGCGGCGATCGGCAGCAGCTCGTCCAGCGCGTCGTTCTCGTCGATGCCCGACTTCACGGCGACCGTGGCCGCCGCGATCGTCTCGCCGAGCACGATGATCGTGAACAGGCCGTACCGCTCCGCGATGTGGTGCGGATGCCAGGACGTGGGGTGGTCCTTCTCGGCGTACGGCGGTACGCACATCTCCAGCAGTGCCATCACCAGGAACACCCACGGCCTGGCGCCCTCGGGCAGGACCAGCAGCCCCAGCCAGCCGATCTGGCAGAGCAGCACACCGCCGGCGTACCGCAGGGCCATCGTTCTCTCCGGGCCCTCGTTCGACAGCGCCACGCGCAGCCACTGCGCCGTCAGCCCGAGCCGCATGATCAGGTAGCCCACCACGACGGCCAGGAACTCGTGGTCCTCGAAGGCCCGGGAGACCCCGGCCGCCAGGACCAGGACACCGGCGATCTGGAGCAGGGTGACCACGCGATAGAGGGCGTCGTCGTTGTCGTACGCCGAGGCGAACCAGGTGAAGTTCATCCACGCCCACCAGATGGCGAAGAAGACCATCGCGTAGTTGAGGATCCCCTCGCCCGTGTGCGCCTCGGCCACGGAGTGCACCAGCTGGATGCCGGCCTGGGCGATCGCCACGACGAAACACAGGTCGAAGAAGAGTTCCAGCGGCGAGGCCACCCGATGCACCTCCTCGCGGCCACGGGCCGTGAGCCTGCGCAGGGGACTGAGGCGTGGGGGCGGACCGGAGGGGCCGGAGGGGCCGGAAGGGCCGGAAGGGTCGGAGGACGGTGGCGAGCTGGATGTCATGAGTCCAAGCACACCAGACGGGGCGCCGGATCGCCCGCGCATGGGCGGACCGGGACGAGAAGCCCGTGCCCGGCCCTGGGAGCGGCCCGCGACCGTCCGTGCCGGAGACGCCGGGCCGTACCCTGGGCCTATGAGCACCGCCCCCGACCCTGCCGACCCTGCCGACCCTGCCGACCCCGCAGCGCCCGCCGACCCCGCCGAGCCACCGGCGCCGCGCCGGCCCAAGGCCGCGTTGATCTTCGACGATCCCCTGGACCAGCAGTCCTCGGACGACACGGACCGCGGGTGGGGCGAGCGACCCGGTACGGACGGGGCGGCCGACCTCAAGCGCTTCCTCGACGAGAAGCCGCCCCACCACCTGTGAGCCAGGACAGGCCCTAGCGCTCGTCGTGCCCCGACCCCCGCTGCTGCGCGACCAGCGCGTCGCGGATCTCCTTGAGCACCTCCAGCTCGCTCACCTCGATGATCTCGTGCGTGCCCTCCTTCGCCTTCCGGCGGGCCTCCACCCGGGCCAGGTACTTCGACATCGGCAGGACCATGAGGAAGTAGACGACGGCCGCGGTGATCACGAAGCTGAGCGTCGCGCCGAGGACGGAACCCCACATGATCAGGACGCCGTCCGTCACCGTGCCGTCCGCGGCCTTGCGGCACGGGTCCTTCAGACAGGTGCTGTAACTGTCGAGGTTCTGGGTGCCGATCGCTCCGACCAGCGGGTTGATGATCCCCTTCACCACCGAGTTGACGATGTTGGTGAAGGCGGCGCCGATGACCACCGCGACGGCCAGATCGACGACGTTCCCACGGGTCAGGAAGGCTTTGAAGCCATCCCAGACGCTCGGCTTCTTCTCGCTCAACTGGGGGACTCTCCTCGTACGAACCGGTTGTGGAACAAACAGCTCCGCAACCTACGTCAGGGCGAGGCAACCTTGTCCAATTGGGTAGCTCGATCGGGGTAGTTGACGGGAACGCACAGACGAACCGGAGCACACCGCTCAACACAGCGTCACCGCCAGCCGTGCCGTCGTGCTCGCGCCGGCGAGGTCCGCCGCGGTGGCGCGGGGCACCGAGAGCACTACCAGGGCCCCGCCCCCGGACGCGCCGTCGGGAGCCTCCGACGCCTCCAACGCCTCCAACGCCTCCGGCACCTTCGTCACCCGCGCCCCGCGCGCCACCACGCGCGCGTCACCGCCCGTCGCCGTCTCCTCGGCGGCGATGACGTCCACCCGGTCGCCCGGGCGCAGCAGCCGCACCGCCGCCCCGTCGGCGATCCGCACCGGCGCCCTGACGAGGTGGACGGCCCGCTTTTCCCGTACGGGATCCGCCACGGGATGCCCACGGGCCCGTTCCGCGTCCCGCGGACCCGCCGCCACGAGCGCGGCCGCGGTGACGGCGAGTCCGATCGCCAGGGCACGCCTGCGGTGTCGCACGAGCCGCTGCAAGGCATACCGCCCGCCGCGCACCCGCACGGGGGCGAAGTGCGGCACCTCGCAGGTCGGCGGGGCGTCCGCCCCCGGCGGGAGCGGGACCGACGACGGGAAGGGAGCGGGGGAGGAGAAGGGAGCGGGGGAGGGAGAGGGGGAGGGGGACGGGAAAGGGGAGGGCGAGCGCGAGGGCGCGGGAGCGTAGGACATGGAAAGGACCACCACCTGTGACGAGAGATCGGCCTGCGATGCCACGATGCGGCTTCGCGCCGATTCCCGCCGGGGCCGGTGGGTTACTGACGGGTTGTGGACAACTCCGCCACCCGAACGAGGAGTTCCGCGACCACGAGGCCGCCGCCCGCACCCCCGTCCGCTACGGCAGCGCGATCCCCGGGTCCATCCCGCCCAGCGCGTTCACGCACAAGCAGTCCCGCTCCTCGGCCGAGGGCAGTGCGGCCACGGCGTCGAACAGCACGCCCCGCAGCCGGTCCACGTTCGCCGCGAAGACCCGCAGCACCTCGTCGTGGGAGACGCCCTCGCCGGTCTCCGCGCCCGCGTCGAGGTCGGTGACCAGGGTCAACGAGGTGTAGCAGAGCTCCAGTTCACGGGCGAGCGCCGCTTCGGGGTGTCCGGTCATGCCCACCACGGACCAGCCCTGCGCCTGGTGCCAGAGCGATTCGGCGCGCGTCGAGAAGCGCGGTCCCTCGACCACGACGAGCGTGCCGCCGTCCACCGCTTCCCAGTCCTGACCGCGCGCCGCCTTCAGCGCGGCCGCCCGGCCGGTCGGGCAGTAGGGGTCGGCCAGGGACACGTGCACCACGTTCGGCACCGTGCCGTCCGGCAGCGGCAGCCCGTCGAAGTAGGTGCCCGCCCGGGACTTCGTACGGTCGACCAGCTGGTCCGGCACGAGCAGCGTGCCCGGTCCGTACTCGGGGCGCAGCCCGCCGACCGCGCACGGGCCGAGGACCTGGCGCGCGCCGACGGACCGCAGCGCCCACAGGTTGGCCCGGTAGTTGATGCGGTGCGGCGGCAGGTGGTGGCCGCGTCCGTGCCGGGGCAGGAACGCGACCCGCCGGCCGGCGACCTCACCGAGGAAGAGGGAGTCGCTGGGCGGCCCGTAGGGGGTGTCCACCTGGATCTCGGTCACGTCGTCGAGGAACGAGTAGAAGCCCGAGCCGCCGATTACGCCGATCTCTGCGTTCGCCATGACCAGCACACTAACGGGCGCCCTCCGCCCCGGGAGCGGGGGTCGTGAAACATCCGCGGCCCCGGCGACCGGGAAGCGGACACGCCGAAGACCCCGCCGTCCCATGACGACGGGGTCCCGGAAGTGAGGGTTACGCCGCGGAGCTGCTGCTGGACGAGCCGCTCGACGTGCTCGACGGCTTCGAGTCCGACTTGGACTCCGACGAGGACGACTTCGACTCCGAGGACGAAGTGGAGGTCGACGCCTTCGAGGACGCCGACGCCGGCGAGCTGCTCGACGAGGAGCCGCGGCTGTCGTTCCGGTAGAAGCCGGAGCCCTTGAAGACGATACCGACGGCGGAGAACACCTTCTTGAGGCGGCCGTTGCAGCTGGGGCACTCGGTCAGGGCGTCATCGGTGAACTTCTGCACCGCCTCGAGGCCCTCGCCGCACTCGGTGCACTGGTACTGGTAGGTCGGCACTGTCTTCCTCCTGGCACTCTCACTCAATGAGTGCTAACGACGGTCCATAGTGACGTATTCCTGAGGATCAGTCCACTGCCACCGGCACGCGGTGACCGACGCCACGTGCGACGGTGCGGCTGTGGGGCCGTGCCGCGAGCCGTGAACGCAGGGCCAGCACGGTCGCCAGGGCGAGCAGGGTGCCGCCCATCGGCACCAGGAATCCGGCACCGTCGCCGTAGCGGTCCTCCAGCTGTCCGGCGATCGTGACGGCGACCGCCTGGCCGAGGGCGACCGCGCCGGTCAGCCAGGTGAAGGCCTCGGTGCGGGCACCGGCCGGGACCAGGCTCTCGACCAGGGTGTAGCCGGTGATCAGCGAGGGGGCGATGCACATGCCGACCAGGAGGCCGAGGCCGGCCAGGACGAGCACCGAGTGCGCGGCCCACAGACCGGAGGCGGTCAGCGCGAGAGCGGTGTAGCCGACGATCAGGCGCTGTTTCGGGGCCGCCTTCCAGGCGATGGCCCCGCAGACGAGACCGGAGAGCATGTTGCCCGCGGCGAAGGTGCCGTACAGGACGCCGTTCAGGCCGGGTTCGCCGATCGACTCGGAGAACGCGGCCAGGGAGACCTGCATGCCGCCGAAGACCGCGCCGATGCCGAGGAAGGCCACGATCAGCACGCGCACTCCGGGAATGCGCAGGGCGGAGCCGCGCTCCACGCGCGCGTGGCCGTCGACGCCGACGGGCGGCTGGGTGCTCTTCTGCGCGGCGAACAGCAGACCGCCCAGCAGGGTGAGCGACGCCTCCGTCACCAGGCCGGCGGCCGGGTCCACAGCGGTGCACAGGGCGGTGGCCAGCAGCGGGCCGACGACGAAGGTCAGTTCGTCCGTGACCGACTCGAAGGCGGCCGCGGTCGACATCAGGGGCGAGCCCTGGAGCTTGACGCCCCAGCGGGCGCGCACCATGGGCCCGATCTGGGGCGTGGAGGCGCCGGTGGGCACGGCGGCCACGAGCAGTGCCCACAGGGGCGCCTGCGACAGCGCGAGCGCGGTCAGGGTCAGGCCCGACAGCGCGTGGACCACGACGCCGGGGATCAGCACCACGCGCTGGCCGTAGCGGTCCGCGAGGCGTCCGCCGAAGGGCGCGAACAGCGCCATGGAGACGCCGGTGACGGCCGCGGCGGCGCCCGCGGCGCCGTAGGAGCCGGTGGTGTGCTGCACCAGCAGCACGATGGAGACGGTGAGCATCGCGAACGGCTGGCGTGCCGCGAAGCCGGGGAGCAGGAACGTCCAGGCGCCGCGCGTGCGCAGCAGCTGTCCGTATCCCGGGCGGGAGGTGACCGTGGATGCCACGGCCCGTGCCTTTCTGCCGCCTGGTAGCGCGTCCGTGCGGGGGCGCCGAGAGCTGTCCTTGGTGCGCGGACTGCGGTAGATGCCGGGATCCACTGCTCAGGGGACGTCCCGGCCGCCATACGGTCGCGCCAGCTCTGCGTCAGGCAGAGTTGGTTCGATCAGGTGTGCCTTCATCATACAGGGGGTAATGCCTGGTGCCCCTGTGAAAGTGACCACCATCAGGGCGTTCACCTGCGATCGAGGGTCGTGTGAATCGTATGAAACGCGCCCTTAATGATCGCTGCCCGTGCCGTTCGCGCCGTCCGTCCCCAGCCATCCGGCCAGCTTGCCGCCGTGGCCCACGGCCCGCAGGCGCCGCTCGGCGGCGTCCCGGACGGGATCCGTGGCGACGACGAGGAGTTCGTCGCCGCGCCGCAGCACCGTCGTCGGCAGCGGGACGAACGATTTTCCGTCCCGGACGACCAGGGTGACCGCGGCTCCCGCGGGCAGCCGCAGCTCGTGGATCTCGACACCGTGCATCTTCGACCCGTCGGGGATCGCGACGGACAGCAGGTGTCCGCGCAGCCGCTCCAGGGGCGCCGACTCGATGCCGAGGTCGGAGGCCTCGGAGTCCTCGCCCAGCCGCAGCTTGCGGGCGAGCCAGGGCAGGGTCGGCCCCTGGACCAGGGTGTAGACGACGACCAGGACGAAGACGATGTTGAAGATCCGGCGGCTGGCCTCGACGCCCTCCACCATCGGGATGGTGGCCAGGATGATGGGCACCGCGCCGCGCAGCCCGGCCCAGGACATCAGCGTCTGCTCCTGCCAGGGCACCCGGAAGGGCCTGAGGCACAGCACGACGCTCAGCGGGCGCGCGACCATGGTCAGCACCAGCCCGATGACGAGCGCGGGCCACACGTCGTCGCCCAGTTCGTGCGGGGTGACCAGCAGGCCGAGCAGGACGAACATGCCGATCTGGGCGATCCAGCCGAGCCCTTCGGCGAAGCCGCGGGTGGCCGGCCAGTGCGGCAGCTTGGCGTTGCCCAGCATCATCGAGGCGAGGTAGACCGCGAGGAAGCCGCTGCCGTGCGCCAGCGCGCCCGCCGCGTACGCCATGACGGCGATCGCCATGACGGCGATGGGGTAGAGGCCGGAGGCGGGCAGGGCGACGTGTCTGAGGCCCCAGGCGCCCAGCAGGCCCACCGCGAGGCCGAGGGCGGCGCCGATGGCCAGTTCGAGCGCTATCACGCCGATGAGCACGTACCAGTGCTCGACCGGCCCCGCCGTGGAGAAGGCGACCACCAGGATGACCACGGGGGCGTCGTTGAAGCCGGACTCGGCCTCCAGGGTGCCCGTCACGCGCGCGGGCAGGGGGATCCGGCGCAGTACGGAGAAGACCGCCGCCGCGTCCGTGGAGGACACCACCGCCCCGATGATGAGCGCCTGGCGCCACTCCAGCCCGATCAGGTAGTGCGCGGCCGTCGCCGTGACCCCGACGCTCACCGCGACCCCGGCCAGCGCCAGCGTGGTGGCGGCGGGCAGGGCCGGCTTGATCTCCTTCCACTTCGTGCCGAGTCCGCCCTCGGCCAGGATCACGACGAGGGCCGCGTATCCGATGACCTGGGTGAGTTCGGCGTTGTCGAAGTGGATGTCGCCGATGCCGTCCTGGCCCATGGCGACGCCGATCCCCAGGTACACGAGCAGGCTGGGGAGCCCGCTGCGCGAGGAGATCCGGACCGCGGCGACGGCGACGAGCAGGACGAGCGAGCAGACGAGCAGGAGCTGGTTGAGGTGGTGGACAGTCAGCGGCCGTTCCCTTCCCTGGCCCGCACGCATCACGCGCGCGCGGGCTCACGTACATAGGACACGAAGAGGCAGGACTCCGCACCCAAGTACTTCGTTACCTTACCTAACTCTTGACGATTTCTTGACGCTTCCCGGTGCATGATCGAACGCCCGTCCGTGCTGGTTCCCGACTCCGCGTCAAGTCGCACCGGGCCCTGCGCCTATGGTTGCTCCAGCGCTCATTCGAAGTCACAGCCCGCCTGCCGCTCGCGTTAGGACAGCAAGGACAGCGATGCCCCCCAACACCACCGCCTCATCGGGTCAGAAGCCCGGCAAGTCCGGCAGGAAGAAGGGGCGCAGAGCCCGCCTCGTCGTTTTTGTCCTGGTCCTGGCCATCGTCGGAGGCGTGGCGTTCGGGGCGTACTGGACCATCAGCACCGTGCGCGCCTCCTTCCCGCAGACCAAGGGTTCGATCTCGCTGCAGGGCCTGTCGGGCCCCGTGGACGTCAAGCGTGACAGCTACGGCATCCCGCAGATCTACGCCTCCTCCGACGAGGACCTGTTCATGGCGCAGGGCTACGTCCAGGCGCAGGACCGGTTCTACGAGATGGACGTGCGCCGCCACATGACCTCCGGGCGCCTGTCGGAGATGTTCGGCAAGAGCCAGGTCGACAACGACGAGTTCCTGCGCACGCTCGGCTGGGACCGGGTCGCCAAGGAGGAGTACGACAAGAAGCTGTCGTCCTCCACCAAGAAGTACCTCCAGGCCTACGCCAAGGGGGTCAACGCCTACCTCCAGGGCAAGAGCGGCGAGGAGATCTCCCTGGAGTACGCGGCGCTCGGCTTCGAGAACGACTACAAGCCCGCGCAGTGGACCCCCGTCGACTCGGTCTCGTGGCTGAAGGCGATGGCCTGGGACCTGCGCGGCAACATGCAGGACGAGATCGACCGCGCCCTGATGACCAGCCGTCTCGGCCCGAAGCAGATCGCCGACCTGTACCCGGCGTACCCCTACAGCCGCAACCGGGCGATCGTCCAGCAGGGCCAGTACGACGAGCTGACCAAGACCTTCGACGGGGGCGACGACGGCTCCGGCACCTCGGAGAGCGGCACGTCCGGCACGGGCACCGGCACCGGCACGGGGATCGGCACGGGCACGAGTGGCTCCGGCGGCACCGGAATCGGCACGCAGGGCTCCACCTCGTCCGCCTCGGCGTCCACTTCGACGTCCGCCTCCTCGGCCCTCGAAAGCCAGCTGGAGGGCCTCTACAGGGTCCTGGACGACGTCCCCACGGCCGTCGGCGTGAACGGCAACGGCATCGGCTCCAACTCCTGGGTCGTGGGCGGACAGCACACCATCACCGGCAAGCCGCTCCTGGCCAACGACCCGCACCTGTCGCCCTCGCTGCCCTCCGTCTGGTACCAGATGGGCCTGCACTGCCGCAGCGTCTCCGCCAAGTGCCAGTACGACGTCACCGGCTACACCTTCGCGGGCATGCCCGGCGTGATCATCGGCCACAACCAGAACATCTCCTGGGGCATGACCAACTCCGGTGTCGACGTCACCGACCTCTACCTGGAGAAGCTCACCGGCGACGGCTACCTCTACGACGGCAAGGTCAAGCCGTTCACCACGCGCGAGGAGACCATCAAGGTCGCCGGCGGCAAGTCCAAGAAGATCGTCGTCAGGCAGACCAGCGACGGGATGCCCCTGCTGTCCGACCGCGACAACGAGCTGGTGAAGGTGGGCAAGAAGGCCACCGTCGACACCGCCGCCCCCGACCGCGGCGACGGCTACGGCATCGCCCTGAGATGGACCGCGCTGGACCCGGGCACCTCCATGGACGCCGTCTTCGCGATGGACCGGGCCACCGACTGGAAGGGCTTCCGCGAGGCCGCAGCCCTGTTCGACGTGCCGTCGCAGAACCTGATCTACGCCGACACCGACGACAACATCGGCTACACGCTGCCCGGAAAGATCCCCACGCGCGCGGAGGGCGACGACGGCTCCCTCCCGGCCCCGGGCTGGGACTCCAAGTACAAGTGGACCGGCTACATCCCCAAGGACGCGCTGCCCTACGAGTACAACCCGGAGCGCGGCTACATCGTCACCGCCAACCAGGCCGTGATCGACCAGGACAAGTACCCCTTCACGCTCACCACGGACTGGGGCTACGGCACCCGCAGCCAGCGGATCACCGACCTGATCGAGCAGAAGATCAAGGGCGACGGCAAGATCTCCACCGACGACATGCGCCAGATGCAGCTGGACAACAGCAGTGAGATCGCCAAGCTGCTCGTCCCCAAGCTGCTGAAGATCGACATCGGTGACAAGGACGTCCGCGAGGCGCAGGAGCTGCTGGAGGGCTGGGACTACACCCAGGACGCGGACTCCGCGGCGGCCGCCTACTTCAACGCGGTCTGGCGCAACATCCTCAAGCTCGCCTTCGGCAACAAGCTCCCCAAGGAGCTGCGGGTCAAGGGCCAGTGCCTGTGGGTGGACCCGGTCAACTCCACCGCCCCGGTCGACGAGACCGGCAAGGTGCTGGAGTGCGGCCAGCGCGACGCCGACCAGGCGCAGCCGGACGGCGGCGACCGCTGGTTCGAGGTGGTCCGCAAGCTCATGAACGAGCCGAACAGCGACTGGTGGACGACGCCGGCCGGGGTGGGCGACAGCCGCCCCAAGGCGACCAACCGCGACCAGCTGTTCAAGCGCGCCATGATCGACGCCCGCTGGGAGCTGACCTCCAAGCTCGGCAAGGACATCGACACCTGGAGCTGGGGCCGGCTGCACCGCCTGTTCCTGAAGAACCAGACCCTGGGCACCGAGGGTCCCGGCTTCCTCCAGTACATGCTCAACCGCGGCCCCTGGAAGCTCAGCGGCGGCGAGGCGGCGGTCAACGCGACCGGCTGGAACGCGGCCGGCGGCTACGAGGTCGTATGGGTGCCGTCCATGCGCATGGTGGTCAACCTCGCCGACCTCGACAAGTCGAAGTGGATCAACCTCAGCGGAGCCTCCGGGCACGCCTACAGCGCCCACTACACCGACCAGACGGACAAGTGGGCCGAGGGTGAGCTGCTGGACTGGTCCTTCTCGGACAAGGCGGTCGACGACAGTACGAGCGACACCCTGGTCCTGAGACCATGACCGGCTGACACGGACGACGGGAACGGCCCTCCACGCGCGCGTGGAGGGCCGTTCCCGTGTCTCGGGCGGGCCGTTCCCGTGTGTCAGGCGCCGGGGAAGCGGCGCACCCCCGACGGCGTCACCACCGCCCGCACCGGCCGGTCGTGCGCCTCGGCCGGGACGCGCTCGACGACCTCGCGGTCGTACAGCAGCACGACCAGCGCGGGGTGCGCGCCCGCACGCTCCAGGCGCGCGAGGACGCGGTCGTACGAGCCCCCGCCGCGCCCCAGGCGCATCCCGCGCGCGTCGACCGCGAGGCCGGGCAGCAGCACGGCGTCGGCCCCGGTCACGGAGGCCGGACCGAGGCGCTCGCCGACCGGTTCGAAGAGGGCCATTTTTCCGCCGTGTTGGACGCGCGCGAGGGAGCCTTCTCCGGTGTACGCGCCCCAGTCGAGGTCGTTGTCGGGCAGCAGCACGGGGAGCAGGACGCGCACGCCCCGCGCGCGCAGCGCGTCCAGCAGCGCGAGCGTTCCCGGTTCACTCCCCACGGAGACGTACGCCGCCACCGTGCGCGCACGGGCCAGTTCGGGCAGCTCAAGCGCCCGTTCGGCCAGCGCGGCGGCGGCTTCGCGCACGTCATCCGCCGTCAACCTGTTCCTCACCGCGAGGAACTCCCGCCGCAACATTCGCTTGTCAGGCTCGCCCGGACGTCCGGCGTGACTCAAAGGTTGCACCCGTACCCTCTCAATACGCTCATATGAGAGCCAATTAACCGGAGCCCCAGATTCCGCGCAAAGGCACCGGATAAGGTGCGGGCATGACTCAGTCCCACCCTCGGATCAGTAAGGCTGTCATCCCGGCGGCAGGCCTCGGCACCCGCTTCCTGCCGGCCACCAAGGCAACTCCCAAGGAGATGTTGCCGGTCGTCGACAAGCCGGCGATCCAGTATGTGGTCGAAGAGGCCGTGTCCGCGGGCCTCGACGACGTCCTCATGATCACGGGCCGCAACAAGCGCCCCCTGGAGGACCACTTCGACCGCAACTACGAGCTGGAGTCGGCCCTTCAGAAGAAGGGCGACGCGAGCCGGCTCGCCAAGGTGCAGGAGTCCAGCGACCTCGCCACCATGCACTACGTCCGTCAGGGCGACCCCAAGGGCCTCGGCCACGCCGTCCTGTGCGCGGCCCCCCATGTGGGCCAGGAGCCCTTCGCCGTCCTCCTCGGCGACGACCTCATCGACCCGCGCGACCCGCTCCTCAAGCGCATGGTCGAGGTCCAGGAACAGCGCGGCGGCAGCGTCATCGCCCTCATGGAGGTCGCGCCCGAGCAGATCCACCTCTACGGCTGTGCGGCCGTGGAGGCCACCGAGGACGGCGACGTCGTCAAGGTGACCGGCATGGTCGAGAAGCCCGACCCGGCGGACGCCCCGTCGAACTACGCGATCATCGGCCGCTACGTCCTCGACCCGCACATCTTCGACATACTCCGCCAGACCGAGCCCGGTCGCGGCGGCGAGATCCAGCTCACCGACGCCCTCCAGCAGCTCGCGTCGGACGAGAAGGTCGGCGGCCCGGTGCACGGCGTCGTCTTCAAGGGCCGCCGCTATGACACCGGCGACCGCGGCGACTATCTGCGTGCCATTGTCAGACTCGCGTGCGAACGTGAAGACCTGGGCCCGGACTTCCGGACCTGGCTTCGCAGTTACGTAGCCGAGGAGATGTAGCAACGTTGAGCAGCGCCGCGCCCCGCACCGTCGGCCCGGACCACCTGTGGTCGGTGGACGAGCACCTGGAGGACATCCTCGCGACCGTCCGCCCCCTCGAACCCATCGAGCTGCAACTGCTCGACGCCCAGGGCTGCGTCCTGGTCGAGGACGTCACGGTCCCGGTGTCCCTGCCGCCGTTCGACAACAGCTCCATGGACGGGTACGCGGTGCGGGTCGCGGACGTCGCGGGCGCGAGCGAGGAGTTCCCGGCCGCCCTGGAGGTCGTCGGGGATGTCGCCGCCGGCCAGGCCGACCTGCTCCACGTGGGCCCCGGCCAGGCCGCCCGCATCATGACCGGCGCCCCCCTGCCGCCCGGCGCGGAGGCCGTCGTTCCCGTCGAGTGGACCGACGGCGGGCTCGGCGAGGGCCCCGCGACCGGGATGCGCGCCCGCGCCCTGGCCCCCGAGGGCGCCGAGGGGCACGTGCAGGTGTACCGGCCCGCCGCGGCACGCGCGCATGTGCGGGCCAAGGGCAGCGACGTCAAGGCCGGGGACCGCGCCCTCGACGCGGGCACCGTCCTGGGCCCGCCGCAGATCGGCCTGCTCGCCGCGATCGGCCGCGCCACCGTCCGGGTGCGTCCACGCCCGCGCGTGGTCGTCATGTCCACCGGCAGCGAGCTCGTCCAGCCCGGCGAGGAACTGGGCACCGGGCAGATCCACGACTCCAACAGCTTCGCCCTCACCGCCGCCGCCCGGGACGCCGGAGCCATCGCCTACCGCGTGGGCGCCGTCGCCGACGACGCCGAGACCCTCCGCTCCACCATCGAGGACCAGCTCGTGCGCGCCGACCTCATGGTCACCACCGGCGGTGTCAGCGTCGGGGCGTACGACGTCGTCAAGGAGGCGCTGTCCCACGTCGGCGACGAGGACGAGGCCGGCAGCGGCATCGACTTCCGCAAGCTGGCCATGCAGCCCGGCAAGCCCCAGGGCTTCGGCTCCATCGGCCCCGACCACACCCCGCTGCTCGCGCTCCCGGGCAACCCGGTGTCGTCGTACGTCTCCTTCGAGCTGTTCGTCCGCCCCGCGATCCGTGCCCTCATGGGCCTCGACGACGTCCACCGCCCCCGGACCACGGCGACCCTGACCGCGGACAAGGCGCTGACCTCGCCGAAGGGCCGCAGGCAGTTCCTGCGCGCCACGTACGCCGACGGTGCCGTGACCCCGGTCGGAGGCGCCGGATCGCACCTGGTCGCGGCCCTCGCGCACGCGGACGCGCTGATCGTCGTACCCGAGGACGTGGAGTCCGTGGAGCCCGGCGCCGAGGTCGAGGTCGTCCTGCTCGGCTGACCCGGCGTGCGCGGAGCCGCGGGCGCCCGGCCCGGAGCCGCGCGCCCTCGGTGTCCACCGCCCGGTCCCGTGCCCTTGCGCGCCCCGACTTGGGGGTACCGTGTCGCGCACAACAGGCCCGCACGCCGTACCGCGCAGGGCCCGGACCGGGAGCGCCACACAGCATGACTGAGCCGTCCCGGGGGGAGACCCCCGGAGCCCCAGTGCAGGACCGATTGACCCACATCGACGAGGCGGGCGCCGCCCGCATGGTCGACGTGTCCGGCAAGGACGTGACCGCGCGCACCGCCAGCGCCAGTGGCCGGGTCCTGGTCGCGCCCCGCGTGATCGAGCTGCTGCGCGGCGAGGGCGTCCCCAAGGGCGACGCCCTGGCCACCGCCCGGATCGCGGGCATCATGGGCGCCAAACGCACCCCCGACCTGATCCCGCTCTGTCACCCGTTGTCGGTGTCCGGTGTGAAACTGGACCTGCGGGTCGCGGACGACGCCGTGGAGATCCGGGCCACCGTGAAGACGACCGACCGTACGGGTGTCGAGATGGAGGCCCTCACCGCGGTCTCCGTCGCCGCGCTCACCGTGATCGACATGGTCAAGGCGGTCGACAAGGGAGCGGTCATCACGGACGTGCGGGTGGAGGAGAAGACGGGCGGCAAGTCGGGCGACTGGAGCCGGGCATGACAGGGGACGCCGCGGCCGGCGGCGCACTTCTCGCGCCCTACAGCGCGCTGGTCGTGACCGCCTCCAACCGCGCCGCCGCCGGTGTCTACGAGGACAAGGGCGGCCCGAGGGTCGCCGAGGGTCTCCGGGACTTCGGGTTCGCCGTCGACGGCCCCCAGGTCGTCCCCGACGGGGACCCCGTGGAGGCCGCCCTGCGCGCCGGTGTCGAGGCCGGCTACGACGTGATCGTCACCACCGGCGGCACCGGCATCTCGCCCACCGACCGCACCCCCGAGGCGACCCGCGCGGTGATCGACCACGAGGTCCCGGGCATCGCGGAGGCCGTCCGGGCATACGGACGGGACAAGGTGCCGACGGCGGCGCTCTCCCGGGGGCTGGCCGGAGTGGCGGGGCGGACGCTGATCGTCAATCTGCCGGGTTCCAGCGGCGGGGTGAAGGACGGACTGGCCGTCCTGGAGCCCCTCCTGACGCACGCCGTCGACCAGATCCGCGGCGGTGATCACCCCAGACCCGGGGCCGGCGCTGGGGGTGCGAGCTGAACAGCCCCTCCTGGCCCGTCGTACTGGCGGACGGCGATGTCGTCCTGAGGCCCATAAAGATGCGCGACCAGCGGGCCTGGCGCGAGGTCAACCGGCGCAACCGGGACTGGCTGCGACCCTGGGAGGCGACCATCCCGCCGCCCACGCCCAGCGGGCCGATCGCGCACCGGCCCACCTACCGTCAGATGGTCCGCCATCTGCGGCACGAGGCGAGCGCGGGCCGGATGCTGCCGTTCGTCATCGAGTACCAGGGGCGGCTGGTCGGGCAGTTGACGGTCGCCGGCATCACCTGGGGCTCGATGTGCTCGGGGCACGTCGGGTACTGGGTGGACGAGTCGGTGGCCGGCCGCGGTGTGATGCCGACCTCCGTGGCGCTCGCGGTCGACCACTGTTTCCGAACCGTCGGTCTGCACCGCATCGAGGTCTGCATTCGCCCGGAGAACGGGCCCAGCCGTCGGGTCGTGGAAAAACTCGGATTCCGCGAGGAGGGGCTGCGCCCCCGCTATCTCCACATCGACGGCGCCTGGCGCGACCACCTCGTCTTCGCGCTCACGGCGGAAGAGGTGCCCGACGGTTTGCTCCGGCGCTGGCAGCGGGCACGATCCAGGAGCACGCCCCACGACAATCCCGCGTAACCGAGAAATTGAATAAGTGTTCGAAAATGATCGGCGGATGACCGTCTGAGGGCATTGAATTCGCGTCCTCGGCGGCCTGCTGATCGCATCGATCACAAAAAAAGCTCGAAATATCAGCCAGATCGTGCGACACACCGGCTCAATTGGCAGATGGCCTCACGCAAACCCCTCTACCGTGTGAGGCGTGAGCAGCAGCGGCCTCATCTACGCAGTCATTGTCGGGGCCTGGGCCGCCTACTTGGTGCCGATGTGGCTCCGTAGGCAGGACGAGCTGAACGAGGCCCGTCCGACGGAACGCTTCAGCACGGCCATCCGGTTGTTGTCCGGCCGGGCGGGGATGGAGCGCCGATACGCCAAGGACCTGCGGGCGCGCTCCACCGAGGAGGGGGAGTCCAGCGTCGCCGACCCGGACGCCGTCACCGACTCGGTGGACGTCCGGGCCTTCGCCATGCCCCCGACCCGTCCCCGGACCCAGGCACCGGTACGCGAGCCGGCGCGTGCGTCGGTACGCGAATCGGTACGCGATTCCGCGCGCGAAGAGCACGCCCCGTCGGCGGCCGAGTCCGGTGCCGCACCGGCGCGGAAGCGGGTGTCGGCCGCGAGGCGCACGCCCGCCGAAGAGGCGGCCGCCGCGCGCGCCCGGCGCACGAAGGTGCTCGCACGCCGTCGGCGTACGACGGTCATGCTCTTCCTCGCCTTCACGCTCGGCGCGATCGTCGCCGCGGTCGGAGGACTCGCGTTCCTGTGGGCGCCCGGCGTGCCCGCCGTGCTGCTCAGCGCGTACATCGCCTATCTGCGCTCCCAGGAGCGCCGCCGCTTCGCCTACCAGATGGACCGGCGCCGGGCCGAGGCCGCCGCGCAGCGCCTGCGCGAACGGTCGCGCCAGCCGCGTCGGCGCGCGACGGTCGACGCGAGCGCCGACTCCGACGAGCCGGACGAAGGCCCGGAGCCCGAGACGGATCCCGGACTGTCGGCGCTCGCCGCCGACCGGCGGGCGCTCGTCGAGCAGACCGACCACGCGGAGTGGGTCGACCAGCAGCGCGAGCGCCAGCAGCGGCCGGCGCACGGGGACAGCTGGGACCCCGTCCCGGTGCCCCTGCCCACCTACGTGACCGCGCCGGTCGCGCCACGGGCCACCTCCGACGTGGACCTCGGCGCGCCGGACGCCTGGAGCTCGGCTCGGTCCAGCTCCGTCACCCCGGAGCAGGAGGCGCAGCCCGCCGAGTGCGACGGGGGATCGGAGGACGCGTCCTCCGACCCGGAGGACAGGCCGGCGGCCGACGGCCGCAGTGACGCCCGTCGCGCCGCCTCCGCCCGTCGCGCCCGCGAGCGCGGTCGCACCCCCCTCTTCGACCAGTACGAGGACGGCGACCGGCCTCGGGCCGCCAACGAGTGACCCGCCCGCCGACCGCCCCGACGGCCGCCCCGCCCACCGCCCCGCCGACCGGATCAAGCCCCGACCGGCCCTCTCTGACCAGCCGGGAACGGATTTCCAAGCACCCGGACGGGGATGCTAGAGTTTCACTCGTTGCAAGGGCCTGTGGCGCAGTCCGGTAGCGCACCTCGTTCGCATCGAGGGGGCCAGGGGTTCAAATCCCCTCAGGTCCACCGCAACAACTTCCCGGGGAAACCTGGGGTAGTTGATGAGATCCCGTCCGATCGGTTGATCGGGCGGGATCTTTTTTGTGTGTGCGGGGCGTTGGGATCAGTGAGGCGGTCACCGCGAGGAGGGCACAGGCGAGGGCTGTGGTGGTGAGGGGGAGCCAGGGGAGTTGGAGAGCCGGGGGCGCGGAGAGCAGGGTCAGGGCGGTGCTGAGGGTGAGGAGGTTGAGGGTGGTGACCAGGAGGCCGAGGAGGGTGCCGAGGGTGACGATCGTCAGGGATTCCGCTGTCAGCAGGCGCAGCAGCTGTCCCCGGGTGGCTCCGGCCAGCCGGAGGGAGCGCAGGTCTCGGGTGCGGTCCGAGGTGGGCATGAGCAGGGTGTTCACCAGGGAGATACCCGTGTAGAGCAGGGCGAGGCCCAGGACCAGGAGGAAGCCGAGGCGGGTGGTGTCGTCGGGGCCGGGGGAGACGGTTCGCAGCCAGGCGTCTCTCGTGAGGACTTGCGCTTCCGCGGTCGCGTCCTGTCCCCCCTGTCCCCGTCCCACCGCTTGTCGTAGGTCCGCCTCCACCTCGGTCGCGTCCGCGCCTCGGGCGACCTTCACGTCCACGCGGTCGACGGGAGCCTGTGGGGCGTTGGCCGGGGTGATGTAGACGCCGTTGTCGCCGGTGCCGGTGGGCATCACCGCCGCGATGCGCAGGGTGCGGCGGGTGCCGTCGCCGAGGTGGACGGTGACGTGGTCGCCGACGGTGTGGCGGGCCCACTCCTCGTTGACGATGATCGAGTCGTCGTCGAGGTCCGCGACATGGCCTGAGGTCAGCGGCAGGTGCGTCGTCGCGGCGAGGTCCTCCGGGGCGGCCGCGCGGGCCTCGGATCTGATCAGGGCCACGTCGTCCTCCAGGGCGTACACCTCGCTCGCCGACGTGACCGAGACCTCGGCGCCCGGCACGGCGCGCAGGCGGCGCACGGTCTCCGGGGGCAGGCCGGTCCCGGTCGCAGAAACAGCGCCTGAATCGGCCCCGGTGCCGGTGGCGGTCCCCGTCGGGGTCACCACGAAGTCCGCGGTCGTGCGGGCCCGGAGCTCCTTCGTCCGCGACTCGTTCAGGGTCGCGGTGGCACCCAGCAGGGAGCCGGTGAGGGCGACGGTGATCAGGACGGGGGCCGTGAGGGAGGCGGTCCGGCGGAGGGACGTGGTGGTGTTCTCGCGGACCAGGAGAGCGGTGGCGCCCGGGAGCCGGGTGGCCGGCAGCCAGGTGAGGAGGCGGATCGAGGGGCGGATCAGGAGCGGGGAGAGCAGGGCGGTCGCGGTGATCAGGAGCATGGGGCGGCTGATGTAGGTCTTGCGGTGCAGCAGGTCGCCCGGGTCGGTGAGCAGGGCCGGGACCAGGGTCACCACCGCGGTGAGCAGGAGGGCCGTGCCCGCGAGCAGACGGCCGCGGGTCATCGTGCCGGTGTCGACCGAGGCCTCGCGCAGCGCCTCCGTGGGGGCCGTCCGCCCGGCCCGCCATGACGCGGCCAGCACACCGCACAGGGCCACCAGCAGTCCCGTCCAGAAGGCCAGATGGTACGGCCAGACGTGGTCGCCGATGGTGAACCAGGCCGGGGCCAGGCCGTCGGCCACGACCCGGGACGCCAGGTGCGGGGCGGCGTACGCGCCGAGCGCGCAGCCCGCCGCCGAGGCGAGGACGCCGACGAGCAGGGCTTCCGCCACCACCGTCCGGCGGATCTGGCCCGGCGTGGCACCCGCGGTGCGCAGCAGGCCGAACTCCCGGCGCCGCTGGGCGACCGCGAAGGCGAACGTCGACGCCACGACGAACACCGACACGAACCCGGCGACCCCGCCCGCCGTGCCGAACAGGGCGTTCAGCGCGGTCACCGCCTCGCGGTCCCGGTCGGGATCGGCGTCCGCGAGCCGCCGGGCGTCACCGGTGAGGACGTCCAGACCGGGGGCCGCCCGCCGTACCGCCACCGGGGCCGCCTCCACGACGACTTGGGGGATCCGCGGTGACAGGCGGGCCGCGCGGGCGTCCGTGTAGAAGAGGGCGTTCTCGAAGCCCAGGGCGGTGACCGTGCCCACCACGCGTACCGGGCCCTCGGGGGTGCGCAGCCGTTGCCCCACGCTCGTCCAGTCGCCGGTGGCCACGACCTCGTCCGCGGCGCGTGGGGCCCGCCCCGCGGTCAGGTCGTACGGGGCGCAGGCGGCCGTGGACCAGGGATGGCCGACCAGATCGCCGGGCGCGCCAGGGGCTCGTACGGCGAAGGTGCGGTCCTCGACGACCCTGCCGAGCGTGCGCAGCTCGGCGACGGTTCCGGCCGGGACCGGGCGGGGGTGCGCCAGCTTCCGGGTGCGCTCACCGGTGGGGGTGGGCACGCGCAGGGTGTCCTGGCCGCGCACCACGACGGGCGCCGCCGCAAAACGTTCCGGCCTGCGATCCGGGGCGTCGGAGGAGGAGGCGAGGGCCAGGCCCATCACCGTCAGCAGGGCGACACCGAGGGAGAGGGCCAGGAAGGTGCCGGTGAAGGCGGTCCAGCGGGCACGCAGGCCGCGTAGGGCGATGATCAGCACGGGGTGGCCTCCGGCAGCGGCGCGATCTCGGGCGCCCCGGCCCTCACGTCCTCCGCCCTCGCCATCCGTCCCGCGTCCTCCGCCCTCGCCATCCGTCCCGCGTCCTCCGCCCTCGCCATCCGTCCCGCGTCCTCCGCCCTCGCCATCCGTCCCGCGTCCTCCACGCTCGCCATCCGCCCCGCGATCTCCGGCGCCGACCCCCCGGCCAACTCCCCGTGCACCCGCCCGTCGACCAGGAACACGACCCGGTCGGCGTACGACGCGGCCACCGGATCATGGGTGACCATCACGATCGCCGTGCCCTCGTTGTCGACCAGGGCGCGGAGCAGGGTGAGGACTTCGCGGCCCGTCCGGGAGTCCAGGGCGCCGGTCGGTTCGTCGGCGAAGAGGACCTCGGGGCGGGTGATGAGGGCGCGGGCGAGGGCGACGCGTTGCTGCTGGCCGCCGGAGAGTTGGGAGGGGCGGTGGTGGGAGCGGTCGGCCAGGCCCACCTGGCGCAGCGCGGCCGGCACGCGCGCACGGGGCACACGGCGGCCGGCCAGACGGAGCGGAAGGGCGGTGTTCTGCGCGGCGGTCAGGGAGGGCAGCAGGTTGAACGCCTGGAAGACGAAGCCGATACGGTCGCGGCGCAGCAGGGTCAGCCGGCGTTCGCTCAGCGAGGTCAGTTCGGTGTCGCCGAGGCGGACCGAGCCCGAGGTGGGCCGGTCCAGGCCGGCGGCACAGTGCAGCAGCGTCGACTTGCCGGAGCCGGACGGGCCCATGACGGCGGTGAAGGTGCCCCGGGGGAAGGCGAGCGTGACGCCGTCCAGGGCGGTCACCGCGGTGCCGCCCGCCTCGAACCGCCTGTGCACGTCCCGCAGTTCGATCGCCTGAGATCTCATGTCGGCCTCGTCTCCCGCCTGTGGTGATCCGCTGTGTAATCCGCTCGGTTTCCGTGGGATCCAGCCAACCGCCGGCCGGCCCGCGAATCAGTGCGGCGGGACGGAGACTTGGGGTAGGGCCAGGCATACCCCCAGGTCTCCGCCCAGACCGATGGCCGCGACGGCCGCCCGGCTCCTACGGTGATCCCCATGAGCGTGTGGCGGGCCCTCGCGGGGCGTGGATACCTGAGGTCGGCGTGGCCCTGGCGGGCGGTCGCCTACCTGGCGGGCGGGGCGCTGCTCGGGGCGGTCGTGCTCGTCGTGGTGCTGGGCGGGCTCGTCGTCGGCGGGGCCCTGGCCGTCGTACTCCTCGGGCTTCCGTTGCTGGTGCTGACCGCGCTGGCCGGGATCCCGGTGGCCGCCGTGGAGCGGTGGCGGCTGCGGGTGACGGGGATGGGACCGGCGCTCGGCGGCGGGCATCGGGTGCCGGACGCGCCGGGGCTGTGGGCGTGGCTGGTGACGCGGGTGCGGGAGGCCGCGACCTGGCGGGAGTTGGCGTACGCCGTGCTGCTCGGGCTGGTGCTGTGGCCGCTGGACGCGCTGGTCCTGTTCTGTGCGCTCGGGATCCCGCTGTCGATGGTCGCCGCGCCCGTGTTCCTGGCGCTCGACGGGGAGGCGAAGGCGGTCAAGCTGTGGACCGTGGGCACCTGGCCGGGGGCCCTCGGGGTGGCCGTGCTCGGGCTGGCGCTGCTGGCGACCGGCGCCTACGCGCTGGGAGTCGTGGCCGGTGCGCGGGCGGAACTGGTGCGGGCGGTGCTGGGCGCGAAGGAGGACGACGGCGAGCGGGTCCTGCACCTCGTGCGCTCCCGTGCCCGCCTGGTGGACGCCTTCGAGGCGGAACGGCGCCGCATCGAGCGCGATCTGCACGACGGCGCCCAACAGCGGCTCGTCGCCCTGACCATGAGCCTCGGGCTGGCCCGCCTCGACGTCCCGCCGGGGCCGCTCGCCGACCAACTGGCCAAGGCGCACACGGAGGCCGGGCAGGCCCTCGCCGACCTGCGTGAGCTGATCCACGGCATCCACCCCAAGGTTCTCACCGACTACGGCCTCGAAGCCGCCGTCGCCGACGCGGCCGACCGCAGCCCGGTCCCCGTCGACCTGGACCTCCACCTCCCGGAGCGGCTTCCCCAACCCGTGGAGTCCGCCGCGTACTTCGTCGTCGGCGAGGCCCTCGCGAACGTCGCCCGGCACAGCGGGGCGAACCGGGCCGCCGTCAGCGGCGGATACGGCGACGGGCGGCTGACCCTGCACATCCGCGACGACGGACGCGGCGGCACCGGGCTCACCGGTCTCGCCGACCGGGTGTCGGTGCTCGATGGCACACTCTCCCTGTCCAGCCCACCGGGCGGACCGACCCTGCTGCGTGTGGAGATTCCTTGCCGGCCACGACCGTCGACCGACCCCTGCGCGTAGTCCTCGCCGAGGACAGCGTGCTGCTGCGCGACGGCCTCGTCGCACTGCTCACCCGCTTCGGCCACGAGGTGGTGGCGGCCGTCGGCGACGCGGACGCGCTCCTCGCGGCGGCCACCGAGCACCGGCCCGACATCGTGGTCACCGACGTCCGGATGCCGCCCGGCTTCCAGGACGAGGGACTGCACGCGGCCGTACGGCTGCGCGAGGAACGGGCGGGGCTGTCGGTGCTGGTGCTCAGCCAGTACGTGCAGCGGGCCTACGCCGCCGAGCTCCTCGACTCCGGCGACGGCACCGGGGTCGGCTATCTGCTCAAGGACCGGGTGGGCCAGGTCGAGGAGTTCGTGGACGCGCTGCGCGAGGTCGCGGCCGGGGGCACGGTCGTGGACCCGGAGGTCGTACGGCAGTTGCTGCGCCGGCGGCGGGATCCGCTCACGCGGCTGACCCCGCGCGAGCGGGAGGTGCTGGCGCTGATCGCCGAGGGCCGCTCCAACGGCGCGATAGCGCGCACGCTGGTGGTGTCGGAGGCGGCGGTCGGCAAGCACATCGGGAGCATCCTCACCAAGCTGGACCTGCCTCCGGCGGACGACGTCCACCGGAGAGTGCTGGCGGTGCTGGCGTACCTACGGGCCTGATCTCACAGGGGCTTCGCGAAGCACCGGCTCGACTCGTAGTGCCGGTAGTAGCCGAACTTGGCGCACGGCTCGTAACCGCTGGAGGTGTAGAGGGCGATGGCCTCCGGCTGCCGGTCGCCGGTCTCCAGGACCATGCGTCTGCGGCCGGCCGCGCGGGCGTCCTCCTCCAGCGCGGCCAGGATGCGCCGGGCGAGACCCCGGCCGCGCGCCGCGTCGACGACGTACATCCGCTTGAGCTCGGCGTCCCCGTCCAGGTTGCCCTCCTCGTTCGTGTCCTGGGCACGCCAGCCGCCGGTGGCGACCGGGGCATCGGTCTCGTCGTACGCGATCAGGAACACCCCCTTGGGCGGTTCGAAGTCCTCCGGGGCCAGGACGGTGGCGTCGCCGCCGTCGCCGTAGCGGACGTGGTACTCCGCCTGGACCTGGTCGTTGAGCTTGACCGCGTCGGGGTGGTCGAAGGGAACCTGTCGTATATTCATGTTGATTACCGTATATCAATTCATTCCAGAACGGGACAGAGTCCAGTGTGCCGGTAGGGTGCCGGGGTGCTGACTGTGACCTCCGTGAACGTGAATGGACTGCGCGCCGCCGCGAAGAAGGGCTTCGTGGAGTGGCTCGCCGGGACCTCCGCCGATGTGCTCTGCCTCCAGGAGGTGCGCGCGGAGCCGCAGCAGCTGCCCGAGTACGTCCGTACGCCGGACGGCTGGCACGTCGTGCACGCGCCCGCCGCCGCCAAGGGCCGCGCCGGTGTCTCCCTCTACACCCGCCGCGAGCCCGACCGGGTTCGCGTCGGCTTCGGCTCGGCCGAGTTCGACGCGAGCGGCCGCTACGTCGAGGTCGACCTGCCCGGTGTCACGGTCGCCTCCCTCTACCTGCCCTCCGGCGAGGTAGGCACCGAGCGGCAGGACGAGAAGGTCCGCTTCATGGGCGAGTTCCTCGCCCACCTCAAGGACCTGCGCGAGCGCTCCGCCGCCGACGGCCGCGAGGTCCTCGTCTGCGGCGACTGGAACATCGCCCACCAGCCGGCCGACCTCAAGAACTGGCGCGCCAACCAGAAGAACTCCGGCTTCCTCCCGGAGGAGCGGGAGTGGCTGACCCGCGTCCTCGACGAGACCGACGGCGGGTACGTCGACGTCGTGCGGGCGCTGCATCCCGAGGTGGCGGGGCCGTACACGTGGTGGTCGTACCGGGGGCGGGCCTTCGACAACGATTCAGGATGGCGCATCGACTACCACTGCTCTACGCCGGGACTCGCCGCCAAGGCGGTCAAGGGGTTCGTGGAGCGCGCGGCCACGCATGACGAGCGGTGGTCGGATCATGCGCCGGTGACGGTGGTCTACGACCTCTAGGCCCGGGCGCCGCGTGGTCGGCGTGCGTTGTGTGACCGGCGTGCGTACCGGAAGTCCACGTACGCCACTCCTGCGACCAGCACCGGTCCGATCGTGCACAGCAGGGTCACACGGAGCCGGTCCTCGTCGCCGAAGGCGGCTCGCACGGGGTGCCGGTCCCCGTCGCGGCGGGCCTGGTGCCAGGTCAGGACCCAGCGGGTGAACACGTAGAGCGCGACCGCGCCGAGGAAGTCCCACCACTCGGTGGCGCTGTCGGGCAGGGATCGGGCCAGGGCCATGGGCGGCAGGTACCCGTCACCTGCCGGAGCAGACGCTTCCGGTCCGGCGGCCGCCGATGACCAGGGCCTGCCGCTCTACTCCTGCTTGCGCAACCGCCGGTCCAGCGCCAAGGACAGTTCCGCGTCCACCACGCTGCGGGCCAGGGGGCGCAGGCGTTGGAGGTCGGATTCGGTGCCGTGGCGGAGGATCAGGACGGCGAAGTTCTCGGCGAGGGCGTCGACGTGTTCGCGGACGTGTTTGCCGGCTGCCAGGACCTCGGCGAGGGGGATGCCCTCGCGGACCAGCGCGGAGGAGATGTCGAGGAGGCGGCGGCTGATGTGGACGATCTCGTCGCCGTCGGTGCCGAGGTAGCCGAGTTCGAGGGCGGCGGCGAGGTTCTCCGGGGTGACCTGGCCCTCGAAGCGGGCGGCGAGTTCCTCGGGGGTGAGGCGGACCGGTTCCTCCTCGGTGGGCGGGGTGACGCCCAGGACGTCGGCGACGTCTCGGCCGTGGTCGAGGGCCTCGGCCAGTTCGGCGATGCCGGTGAGGGTGTGGCCGCGTTCCAGGAGTGCCGCGATGGTGCGCAGGCGGGCCAGGTGGTGGTCGTCGTACCAGGCGATACGGCCCTCGCGGCGGGGCGGCGGGATCAGTTTGCGCTCGCGGTAGAAGCGCAGGGTGCGCACCGTGATTCCGGCCAGCCGGGCCAGCTCCTCCATGCGGTACTCACGCTTGTCAGCCACGCCCGAACTCTATGTTGTACCGCCGGTACCCGCGGCGGCAGCCGCTGATGTAAAACGTCCTCGCCCGACCCCTACCCATGAGTACGGAGCTGCTCTACTCTCCCCATTGCGCCAGTATCCACTGGCAGAGTCATGGAGTGTGCGGAGGAGCGGCGGCATGACCGAACACGAACATGTACGGGTGGCGGTGATCGGATCCGGGTTCGGCGGGCTGGGGGCCGCCGTGCGGTTGCGGCGCGAGGGCGTCACCGACTTCGTGGTGCTGGAGCGGGCGAGCAGCGTGGGCGGCACCTGGCGCGACAACAGCTATCCCGGGTGCGCCTGCGACGTGCCCTCCCACCTGTACTCGTTCTCCTTCGCGCCCAACCCCGAGTGGCCGCGCGCGTTCTCCGGGCAGCGGCACATCCGCGCGTACCTGGAGCATGTCGCCGACGTCTTCCACCTGCGGCGCCACATCCGCTTCGACTCCGAGGTCAAGCTGATGACCTGGGACGCCGAGCAGCTGCGCTGGGAGATCGAGACCAGCGGCGGGCGGCTCACCGCCGACATCGTCGTCTCCGCCACCGGGCCGCTGTCCGACCCGAAGGTCCCCGACATCCCGGGGCTGGACTCCTTCCCCGGCAAGGTCTTCCACTCCGCCCGCTGGGACCACGACCACGACCTCGCCGGCGAGCGGGTCGCGATGGTGGGCACCGGGGCCTCCGCCATCCAGATCGTGCCCGCCATCCAGCCGCGGGTCGGTCACCTCACCCTGTTCCAGCGCACCCCGCCGTGGGTGCTGCCCCGCGTCGACCGTGCCATCGGCGGCGCCGAACGGGCCCTGCACCGGGCGCTGCCCTTCACCACCCGGCTCCGGCGCGGACTGCTGTGGGGGATCAGGGAGTTGCAGGTCCAGGCCTTCACCAAGCACCCCGACGAGCTGACCCTGGTCGAACAGCTGGCGAAGCGGAACATGGCCCGCGCCATCAAGGACCCGGCCCTGCGCGCCCGGCTCACCCCCGACTACCGCATCGGCTGCAAGCGGATCCTGCTCAGCAGCGACTACTACCCGGCCCTCGCCCGGCCCAACGTCGACGTCGTCGCGAGCGGCCTCGCCGAGGTGCGCGGCTCGACCCTGGTCGCCGCCGACGGCACCGAGACCGAGGCCGACACGATCGTCTTCGGCACCGGCTTCCACGTCACCGACATGCCGATCGCCGACCGCGTCGTGGGCGCCGACGGCAGGACGCTGGCCGAGGCCTGGAAGGGCGGGATGGAGGCCCTGCGCGGGGCCTCGGCGGCCGGCTTCCCCAACTGGATGACGATGATCGGACCCAACACCGGGCTCGGGAACTCCTCGATGATCCTGATGATCGAGTCGCAGCTGAACTACCTCGCCGACTTCGTGCGCCAGCTCGACGTCCTCGGCGGCCGTGCCGCCCTCGACGCCCGCCCCGAAGCCGTACGGGACTGGAACCACCGGGTGCAGGAGCGGATGAAGCGCACGGTGTGGAACACCGGCGGCTGCACCAGCTGGTACCTCGACGCCAACGGCCGCAACACCACCATCTGGCCCGGCACCACGAGCGAGTTCCGGCGGGCCACCCGGCGCGTGGACCTCGCCGAGTACGAGGTGCTCCGGGCCCGGAAGAAGGTCGCCGCGTGAGCCGCCTCCGGCACGTCACCACCGGTCCCTACGCCCCGCCCGTCCCGGCCCGCGAGCTGACGGCCGTCTCCGCCGACGGCGCCCGGCTGCACGTCGAGCTCCACGGCCCCGAGGGCGCCCCCGCCGTCGTCCTCGCCCACGGCTGGACCTGCTCCACCGCCTTCTGGGCCGCGCAGATCCACGCCCTGGCCGCCGACCACCGCGTCATCGCCTACGACCAACGCGGCCACGGACGCAGCCCGGCGAGCCCGGCATGCAGTCCCGAAGCACTCGCCGACGACCTGGAAGCCGTACTGGAAGCGGCCCTCGCGCCCGGGGAGCGGGCCGTGATCGCCGGGCACTCCATGGGCGGGATGACGGTGATGGCCGCGGCCGAACGCCCCGGCCTGCGGGAGCACGCGGCCGCCGTCCTGCTGTGCAGCACGGGCTCGTCGCGGCTGGTCGCCGAGTCGACGCTGCTGCCGCTGCGGCCGGGGCGGGCGCGCACCTGGCTGACCCACCACATCCTCGGCTCGCGCGCCCCGCTCGGGCCGGTCACGCCGCTCGCCCGGCGGATCCTCAGGTACGCGACGATGGGCGCCGGTTCGGCCCCCGCCATGGTCGAGGCGTGCGCCCGGATCGTGCACGCCTGCCCGCGCCGGGTGCGGTACGCCTGGGCCCAAGTGCTCGATCTGCTCGATCTCGACCACGGGGTACGGGAGTTGAGGGTGCCGACGGCCGTCCTCGTCGGTACGGCGGACCGGTTGACCCCGCCGGCGCAGTCGCGTGCCCTGGCCGCCGCGCTGCCCGACTGCCTCGGCGTCACCGAACTGCCCGGCGCCGGCCACATGACGCCGGTCGAGACGCCCGAACCGGTGAGCGCGAAGATCCGCGAACTCGCCGCGACCTACCTGACGATCAAGGAGGACGCATGAGCAGGGTGAGTCTCGAAGGACAGGTCGCCGTCGTCACGGGCGCCGCGCGGGGGGTCGGGGAACTGCTCGCCCGCAAGCTGTCCGCGCGCGGCGCGAAGGTGGCGCTGGTCGGCCTGGAACCGGACGCGCTCAAGCAGGTCGCCGACCGGCTGCACGGCGACGCCGACCACTGGTACGCCGACGTCACCGACCACGAGGCGATGACCCGGGTCGCACGCGAGGTCAAGGAGCGGTTCGGGAAGGTCGACATCGTGGTCGCCAACGCCGGGGTCGCCACCGGCGGGCCCTTCGTGGACTCCGACCCGGTGGCCTGGCGGCGGGTCGTCGAGGTCAACCTCATCGGATCGGCGGTGACCGCGCGGGCCTTCCTGCCGGTGCTGATGGAGAGCCGGGGGTACCTGCTCCAGATCGCCTCCCTGGCCGCCCTCACCCCGGCGCCGATGATGACCGCGTACTGCGCGTCCAAGGCCGGCGTGGAGGCCTACGCGCACAGTCTGCGGGCCGAGGTCGGGTACAAGGGCGTGCGGGTCGGCGTCGGGTATCTGTCCTGGACCGACACGGACATGGTGCGCGGGGCCGACCGGGACGAGGTGATGCGGGAGCTGCGGCAGCGGCTGCCGTGGCCGGCCGGCAAGACGTATCCGCTCGGGCCCGCCGTGGACCGGCTCGTCGCCGGGATCGAGAGGCGGTCCAGTCAGGTGTACGGGCAGTGGTGGCTGCGCGGG
Organism: Streptomyces lincolnensis; assembly: GCF_021173675.1. GTDB lineage: Bacteria > Actinomycetota > Actinomycetes > Streptomycetales > Streptomycetaceae > Streptomyces > Streptomyces lincolnensis_B. The sequence goes on from NZ_JAIHON010000008.1 coordinate 378,829, forward strand.
ATGCAGGGCGTACGCGGGTATCTGCCGGGGCTCGTCGGGACCGTCGGGCAGCGGGAGATGAGGCGGTTCGGGGCGCGGTTGGAGGGGGTGCGGACCGGGCTCGTCGGTGCAGGTGGGGAGGCCGATGAGGCGGCTCGGGCGGAGGGTCGTATCACTCAGCGTGACTGATCGACATGCGCACTGTGACGGCCCGTGTGAATCTGGTCGAGGCCCCGCCACGGGGCCCCCAACCCCTCACCCCACGGGAGTGAACCCACATGGGTATGAAGGACCAGTTCCAGGACAAGTCGGAGCAGTGGCAGGAGCAGGCCAAGCAGAAGGCCCAGCAGGCCAAGGAGCGCGGTGAGCGCGGTGAGCGCGGGCCGCAGCGGGGTCAGCAGGAGGGCTCCGAGCGTATGCGGGAGCGTGACGAGGAGACCGAGCGGCTGCAGCGTGAAGAGGAGGACCGGTTCCGTCAGGACTACGACGCCTGACGTTGCCGGTTGAGCGTGGGGTGCCCTGTTTGTTGGGGCGCCCCACGTTTGTGTTTTGGGTGCGGCTGGGTGGGGGCTGGGCGCGCGGTTCCCCGCGCCCCTGGGTTGGTCAGCGAACCCTTGGCGGCAGCTTCGGCCTTGCCCTGTTCGGGACGTTCTCGTAACCCGGGGGCGTCGCCGGCGGGTTGGTCTCCAAGAGGTCCAGGGCCAGTTGTACGGCGTCGTCGAGTTGGACGTGTCTGCCCTCGGCCCAGTCCAACGGGGTGCGGAGGACTTCGAGGTCGGGGGTGACGCCCTGGTTCTCGATGGACCAGCCGTAGGCGTCGAACCAGGCGGCGTTCATGGGGACGGTGATCACCGTGCCGTCACCGAGTTGGTGGCGGCCGGTCATGCCGACGACGCCGCCCCAGGTGCGCTGGCCGACGACGGGACCGAGCTTCAGGAGCTTGAACGCGGCGGTGATCATGTCGCCGTCGGAGGAGGTGGCCTCGTCGGCGAGGGCGACCACGGGGCCCCGGGGGGCGGTGGAGGCGTACGACACGGGCTGGGCGTCGCGGGTCAGGTCCCAGCCGAGGATCGTGCGGGTGAGTTTCTCCACGACGAGTTCGCTGATGTGGCCGCCGGCGTTGCCCCGCACGTCGACGATGAGGGCCGGGCGGGACATCTCCATCCGCAGGTCCCGGTTGAACTGGGCCCAGCCCGAGCCGCCCATGTCGGGGATGTGGAGGTAGCCGCAGCGGCCGCCGCTCAACTGCCGGACGACCTCCCGGCGTTTGGCCACCCAGTCCTGGTAGCGCAGCGGGCGCTCGTCGACGAGGGGGACCACCGCGACCCGGCGGGAGCGGACCTCGCCCTCAGCCGGTTCCGCCGGGGTGAAGGTCAGCTCCACCGTCGTACCGCCCGCCCCGGCCAGCAGCGGGTAGGGGCCGGTGACCGGATCCACCGGGCGGCCGTCGACGTGGGTGAGGACCGCGCCCTCGCGGATGCCCGTGCCGGCCAGCGGTGAGCGCGCCTTGGAGTCGGAGGAGTCGCCGGGCAGGATCCGCCGGACCGTCCAACCGGCGTCCCGGCGCACGAAGTTGGCGCCCAGCAGGCCCTGGCGGCGCTGGTAGTGCGGGGGGCCCTCGTTGCGGCGGGCGGCGGTGACGTAGGCGTGGGAGGTGCCGAGTTCGCCGAGGAGCTCGCGGAGCAGGTCGGCGAACTCGTCGGGGGAGGCGACCCGTTCCACGAGGGGGCGGTACTGGTCGAGGACCGCGTCCCAGTCGATGCCGCACATCCCGGGGTCCCAGTAGTAGGCCCGGATCAGCCGGCCCGCCTCCTCGTACGACTGGCGCCACTCGGCGGCCGGGTCGACCTCGTGCAGGATGCGGCGCAGGTCGATCCAGACCGTGCTGTCGCCGTCCCCGGACTCGCCGGAGGGGACCGCGCGCAGCTCGCCCTCGTCCACGACGACCAGCCGGGTGCCGTCGCCGCTGACCGCGAACCAGTCCAGGTGCTCGACCAGTTCGGACTTCTTCGCCTTGCCGATGCTGAAGTACTCCAGGGTCGGGCGGCCGGTGGTGTCGTCCGGGTTGGCGAAGGTCTCGCCGAGCGCACCGGAGATCGGCCAGCGCAGCCAGACCAGTCCGCCGCCCGCGACCGGGTACAGCGCCGAGTACTTGGAGGCGGCGACCGGGAACGGCGTCACCCGGCTCTCCAGGCCCTCCACCTCGACCGTCACCGTGCCGTCGGCGCCCTCGTCCTCCTCCACCGGGTCCAGGCCCCCGGCGGCCGGCCTGCCCTCCGGGGTCAGCGCGAAGGGGGAGGGGGTGGCCGAGTTCAGCGGCACCAGGTAGGGGCGGCAGCCGAGCGGGAAGGACAGGTCGCCGGTGTGGACGTCGTAGACCGGGTCGAAGCCCCGCCAGGAGAGGAAGGCCAGGTAGCGGCCGTCCCGGGTGAAGACCGGGTTCTCGTCCTCGAAGCGGCCGTCGGTCACGTCGACGATCAGGGGGTCGCCCTGCTCCATCCTGGAGATGCGGGCCATCTTGATCTGGCGCAGGGAGCGGCCGACGCCCGGGTGCGACCAGGTCAGCCACGCCCCGTCCGGGGAGAAGGCGAGGTCGCGGACGGGTCCGTTGACGGAGCGGACGAGTTCGGTGACCTCGCCGTCCGAGTGCTCCGAGTCCTCCGAGTCCTCCGTGCTCTCCGTCGCGTCGATCAGCAGCAGCCGTCCGTCGTGCGAGGCGATGGCCAGCCGCTCGCCGCGCGGATCGGAGACCAGCTCCAGGACCCGGCCGAGGCTGCCCGAGGCCAGGCGCCGGGACGCGCGGTCGCCCGTCGCGCGGGGCAGGTGGGCGATCTCGATCGCGTCCTCGCCCTCCGCGTCCGTGACGTAGGCGACCTGACCGGCCGGGCCGAGCATCTCCGGGAGCCGGACCCGTACGCCCGGGGTGTCGGTGAGGGTGCGGGCGGGGCCGTCGCGGTGGGTCAGCCAGTACAGACTGCCGCGGACGACGACGGCGCTCGCGCGGCCCGTCTCGTCGACCGAGAGGCCGTCGACGTGCTGGGAGGCGGGCACCTGGTACGGACGCCGTCCGGTGCGCGGCCCGCTCAGCCGTACGTCGAGCTTGCGCGGCTCACTGGTCAGGTCGTCGACGATCCACAGATCGCCGCCGCACTGGTACACCACCCGAGTGCCGTCGCTGGCCGCGTGCCGGGCGTAGAAGGCGTCGTGGTCGGTGTGGCGGCGCAGGTCGGAGCCGTCGTGGGCGCAGGAGTAGAGGTTGCCGACGCCCTCGTGGTCGGAGAGGAAGGCGATCCGGTCGCCGACGAAGAGAGGGGAGTGGAGGTGGCCGTCGAGGCCTTCCAGCAGCCGTTCGCCGTGCAGCCACAGGCGGCCCGTCGCCCCGCCCCGGTAGCGCTTCCAGGCGGCCGGTTCGTGCGGCGGGGTGCCGGTCAGCAGCAGGGTCCTGCGCTCGCCGTCGAGCTCGGCGACCTGGATGTCGGAGACCGGTCCCCAGGGGAGCTTGCGGCCGGGGTCGCCGTCGGGGGTCACCTTGTAGGCCCAGGTGAAGTAGGAGAAGGGCTCGCCGTGGGAGGCGACGGCGAGGATGTCGCCGTTGGGGGTCCAGCCGGTCACCTGGGTGTCGGGAGACCCCCAGTGGGTGAGCCGGCGGGCCGGGCCGCCGTCCACCGGGGTCAGATGGATCTCGGGGACCAGACTGCGCCAGCTCGTGTAGGCCAGGTGGCGGCCGTCGGGCGAGAAGCGGGGGTGGCCGACCTTGGTGCGGTCGACGGTGAGCCGCCAGGCGCGGCCCGGTCCGTCGAGGGGGGCCAGCCAGAGGTCGTCCTCGGCCACGAAGCACAACAGGTCGCCGCTCAGGTGCGGAAGGCGCAGATAGCTCACCTCCCTATGCTTTGCCGGGGGATGGACCGGAGCAACTTGTGAAAATTCCGGCGGCCTCCTGTGGCCTCCTGTGGCTTCGTCCGAGTCGCTTTACCCGGGCGTGACCTACAACACGAACGAAACAGTTTCGTTTCGCACGTGGGTGCGCTACATTCATCACGTAGGAAGTTACGCAGGCGGTCACGTACAACGTCATGTGCGAAGTCGCCTGCGGGACCGTGTCGTTCGGAGTGGGAGAAGGTGTGAGGCATGACTGAGGTCGCGACGGTGCGTCGCAGTCGTATCACCCCCGAGCGCGAGGCCGAGTTGTACGGCGCCGTGCTCGACCTGCTCCGCGAAGTCGGCTACGACGCCCTCACCATGGACGCCGTCGCCGCCCGCACCCGCTCCAGCAAGGCCACCCTCTACCGCCAGTGGGGCGGCAAGGCCGAACTGGTGGCGAAGGCGGTACGGCACAGCAAGCCGGGTGGCATGGGTCTCCAGGAGATCGACACCGGCTCCCTGAAGGGGGACCTGCACGCCCTCACCAAGCGCTCGGACGACTGCGAGATGGAGCGGAACTCCGCGCTGATGCGGGGTCTGGCCATGGCCATCCACGGCAACCCGGATCTGCTCCGGGCGTTCCGCGAACATCTCATCGAACCCGAGATGGCCGAGTTCGGCCGTGTGGTGCAGCGGGCCGTCGACCGGGGCGAGGTCCGTGCGGACAACCCGGCGATCGACTTCATGATCCACATGATGATGGGCGGATTCGCCGCCCGCACCATGATCGACGAGAAGCCGCCGACCCAGGCCTTCCTCCTGTCGTACATCGACGCCGTGATCCTCCCCGCTCTCGGCATCTCGAACGACTGACTCCTTCCCTCCCTCCCCCTTTTCTCCTCCCCAGCAAGCCCTCCACCTGACGTATCCGCTCACGTCGTCGGGCTGATCACCCCTGCCCTGAATTCCCACGACCTGACCGGGAGTACGCCCACGTGGCCACATTCCTCTATCGACTCGGCCGGCTCGCCTTTCGGCGACGGCATTTCGTCGCCCTGATATGGGTGGCCCTGCTGGTGCTCGCCGGAGCCGGCGCCGCCAGCGCGCCCGCCGCGGGTTCCACCTCCTTCTCCATCCCCGGCACCGAGGCCCAGAAGGCCTTCGACCTGCTGGAGCAGCGCTTCCCCGGAGCCAGCGCCGACGGTGCGACCGGTCGTGTGGTCTTCAAGGCGCCCGAGGGCGAGAAGATGACGGACGCCGCCAACAAGGCGACCGTCGAGAAGACCGTCAAGGCCCTCGGCGACGGCTCCGAGGTCGTCTCCGTCAGCGACCCGTTCACGACGAACGCGGTGAGCAAGGACGGCACGGTCGCCTACGCGTCGGTGCAGTACAAGGTCCCCGGCATGGAGCTCAAGGACTCGACGCGGGACGCCCTGGAGGCGACCGCGGACGAGGCCAGGGCCGACGGGCTGACCGTCGACGTCGGAGGCGACGCGCTCCAGGCCGGGGCCGAGGCGGGGGCGATCGGTGAGGTCATCGGACTCGCCATCGCCGCGGTCGTCCTGGTCATCACCCTGGGCTCGCTGGTCGCGGCCGGGCTGCCGCTGCTGACGGCGATCATCGGCGTCGGGATCGGCGTCTCCACCATCACCGCCCTCGCCAAGGCGCTCGACCTCGGCGACACCACCTCCACCCTGGCGCTGATGATCGGCCTCGCGGTCGGCATCGACTACGCGCTGTTCATCGTCTCCCGCTACCGCAGTGAACTGGCCGAGGGCCGCGACCGCGAGGAGGCGGCCGGCCGGGCCACCGGCACCGCCGGCTCGGCGGTGGTCTTCGCCGGCCTCACGGTCGTCATCGCGCTGGCCGGCCTCGCGGTCGTCAACGTACCGATGCTCACCAAGATGGGCCTCGCGGCGGCGGGCACGGTCGTGATCGCCGTCCTCATCGCGCTGACCATGATCCCGGCCATGCTCGGATACGCGGGCCGCAAGATCCGCCCCGCGGGCGAGAAGCGCAAGAAGGCCGCCGCGAGCGAGGAGTCGGCCAGGCCCAACATGGGCACCCGCTGGGCGAGCTTCGTCATCCGCCGCCCGGCCGCCGTCCTGCTGCTCGGCGTGGTCGGCCTCGGTGCCATCGCCCTGCCGGCCACCCAGCTGGAGCTGGGCCTGCCCGACGACGGCTCGCAGCCGACGTCCACCACACAGCGCCGCGCCTACGACACCCTCTCGGAGGGCTTCGGCCCCGGCTTCAACGGCCCCCTGATGATCGTCGTCGACGCCAAGGGCAGCGCCGACCCCAAGGCCGCGGCCACCACCGTGACCGACGGGATCAAGGAGCTCAAGGACGTCGTGACGGTCACGCCGGCGACGTTCAACAAGGCCGGCGACACCGCGACGATCACCGTCATCCCGGACTCCAAGCCGTCCTCGACCCAGACCGAGGACCTGGTGCACGCCATCCGGGACAAGGGCGCCGACGTCAAGGCCGACACCGGCGCGGAGGTCCTGGTCACCGGCACCACCGCGATGAACATCGACTTCTCGCAGAAGCTCAACGACGCCCTGATCCCGTATCTGGGCCTGGTCGTCGGCCTCGCCTTCCTGCTCCTGATCGTGGTCTTCCGCTCGATCCTGGTCCCGCTGAAGGCGGCCCTGGGCTTCCTGCTCTCGGTGCTCGCCGCGCTCGGCGCCGTGGTCGCGGTCTTCCAGTGGGGCTGGCTGGCCGGCCTGATCGGCGTCGAGGAGACCGGCCCGATCATGTCGATGATGCCGATCTTCATGGTGGGCGTGGTCTTCGGCCTCGCGATGGACTACGAGGTCTTCCTCGTGACCCGGATGCGGGAGGCCTACGTCCACGGCGAGTCCCCGAGCCAGGCCGTGGTGACCGGGTTCAAGCACAGCGCCCGGGTCGTGGTCGCCGCCGCGGTCATCATGATGGCCGTCTTCGGAGGCTTCATCAGCTCCGGCGAGTCCATGATCAAGATGATCGGCTTCGGCCTCGCGATCGCCGTCTTCTTCGACGCGTTCGTCGTCCGCATGGCGATCGTCCCGGCCGTCCTGGCCCTGCTGGGCAAGAAGGCCTGGTGGCTGCCGAAGTGGCTGGACCGCGCCCTGCCGAACGTCGACGTCGAGGGCGAGGGCCTGCGGGCGATGGACGACGACAAGGACGTGGACCCGGACGAGGACCGGGAACTGGTCCGCGTGTAATACAGGTTCTGACGTACGACACCTGAGCAGGACCGGCCGGTGAGGGCTCCGTGGGGACGGGCGCCTTCACCGGCTTCTTCCTATTCCGGGCCCATGGGTACGTCGAGGAGAGCGGTCAGGGTCCGCCGGAACTCCTCGGTGCGCGGACCGTCCAGGCCGCCCAGCGGGCCGAGCAGCCGGTCCAGCAGCACCTGTACGGCGTCGATGGCGGGCCGCACGGCCGCGCGCCCGGCGTCGGTGAGAGCGAGCCGTACGACCCGGGTGTCCTCGCTGTCCCGGGCACGGCGGACCAGCCCCGCCGCCTCCAGGGAGCGGGCCAGCTTCGACACGTACAGCGGCTCCAGGCCCGTGAAGTCGGCGAGCTCCCGCTGACTCGGACGCGTACCGGAGCGTTCCATCCCGGAGAGCGAGGCCAGCAGCACGTACTGGGCGTGGGTCAGGTCCAGCGGCGCCAGCGCCTGGTCCATGGCGGTACGCCAGCGGTTGGAGAGCAGCCAGACCAGGTGGCCGGGGGTGGCGTTCCTCAGTGCGTCACTCACGACAGGTACCGTACATGGCTACTAATTCGTGCTGCGGCATCGGTGTGACTGTCAGTGCCGTCGTCTAGCGTGACGACCATGACCACACTCCCCGAACGGCCCCGTACCGCACTGCTCGTGATCGACGTGCAGAACGACGTCGTCGCCGGGGCGCACCGGCGGGACGAGGTCGTCGCCGCCATCGGCTCGCTCGTGGACCGGGCCCGCGAGGAGGGCGTCCCGGTCGTCTGGGTCCAGCACTCCGACGAGGAACTGACGAAGGGCAGTGAGGGGTGGGCGTACGTCCCCGAGCTGACCCGCCGGGACACCGAGCCGCTGGTGCACAAGTCCTACGGCGACTCCTTCGAGGACACCGAACTGGAAGCCGTCCTGGCCGGCGCCGGGGTGGGACACCTGGTGGTGACCGGCGCGGAGACGGACGCCTGCATACGCTCCACGCTCCACGGCGCGTTCGTCCGCGGCTACGACGTCACGCTCGTCGGCGACGCCCACACCGCCTCGGACAAGAGCGCGTGGGGCGCCCCGCCGACCGAGCAGGTCGTCGCCCACACCAACCTGTACTGGACGTGGCAGTCCGCGCCCGGCCGCAGCGCCGCGGTGACCGGGGCCGCGGACGTGGTGTTCACGTCGGGGACGTGAACCGGGCCGTGGACCGGCCCAGGTAGGCGACCACCGGCCCGGCGTCCGGCACGTCGATCTCGTGGAAACCGAGCCGGTCGTAGAACGCCCGGGCGGGGGTGTTGGCGGTGACCATGGACAGGTGCACGGCCGGGACGCCCGCGTGGTGCAGGGCGTCGAGGAAGGTGTGCAGCAGTTCCCGGCCGTGGCCGCGGCCCTGCCACTCGGGCAGCAGGTCGATGTGCAGATGGGCGGGGTAGGCGGCCACCTCCGGCACGAGCATCCGCTCGGGGTGGTGCAGCAGGGGCACGATGTCCGCGTCCGGCGTGCCCGGCGGCGCGCTGTCCTCGGGGTAGCGGTCCGCGACCCGCGGCAGCCACTTCGTCCGGAAGTCCTCGACGAAACGGGGCGTGTCCGCGGTGCCCAGGACATAGCCGACGGCCTGTCCCCGGCCGTCGTCCAGCACGAAGGCCAGCTCCGGTTCCAGGTGCGCGTACGGCGCGGCGAAGGTCACCGGGAAGATGCCGGGGTCCGCGTAGACGGGCCGGCTGTCCCGGCCGGCGTGCGCGGTGCGCACACAGATGTCGTCGAGGGCGTCCCGGTCCCCGGGACGGTAGGGGCGTACGGCAGGCGTAGGGGTCACACGATCTAGTGTTGCGGACATGACCTCGCAGACCTACCTCTCCGACCTGTTCTCTCTCGACGGCCGGGTGGCCGTGGTGACGGGCGGCAGTTCCGGTATCGGCCGGGCCGTCGCCGGGGCGCTCGCGCGGGCGGGGGCGAGCGTGGTGGTCGTGGCCCGCCGGGAGAAGGAACTGACGGCCACGGTCGAGGAGTTGACGGCACAGGGCTGCCGGGCGGCCTGGGTGAGCGCCGACCTGGGCACCCGCGAGGGCGTGCGCACGGCGGCGGAGGGCGCGGTCGAGGCCTTCGGTGAGCCCGACATCCTCGTCAACAGCGCCGGGATCAACCTCCGGCCGCCGCTGGGGGAGTTGGGCGACGACGTCTGGGACCTCACCATGGCCGTGAACCTGGAGGCGCCACACCTGCTGGGCCAGCGCTTCGGCCCCGGCATGGCCGAGCGCGGCTACGGCCGCATCATCCACGTCACCTCGCAGCAGGCCCACCGCGCCTTCGTCCAGAGCGGTGCCTACGGCGTCTCCAAGGGCGCCCTGGAATCCCTGGCCCGCTCCCAGGCCGAGGCCTGGTCCCCGTACGGCGTCACCTGCAACACCCTGGTCCCCGGCTTCGTCATGACCCCCCTCAACACCCGCCTGTCCTCCGACCCGGAGAAGGTCGCCGCCCTCGCCGCCCGCACGATGACCGGCCGCAACGGCCTCGCCGAGGACTTCGAGGGAGCGGCGGTCTTCCTGGCGAGCCGGGCCTCCGCCTACGTCACGGGCCAGTCGATCTTCGTGGACGGCGGGTTCTCCGTTCACTAGAGCGACCTGCCGTCGGGCGTCCCGCCCTTGGGCGCGTCACCGCACCCACACCCGCAGCGCCCCCAGCTCCTCGAACCCCTGCTCCACCGCGGCCGCCAACGCGTCCCCGTGCTCGTAGCCGACGACCGGCAGCGCGGGGAACAGCGACTCCACCGCCTCCAGTACGACAGCCCACGCCACCCCGGCCTCCGACTCCCCCTCGCGCGCGAAGACGTTGGAGATGCCCACCACCCGCTCACTCCGACTGGCGACCGCCCCCGCGACCACGCGCCCGTCCCCGGCCAGCCCGGAGAGGACGAACGTCTCCGGTTCCCGCAGCAGTTCGGCCCGAAAGAGCCCCGTGTCGTCACCCCAGGCCGCCGCCCAGTCCCGCAGCGCGCCCGCGTCCACCGCCACCTCCCAGGAAAGCCCCGACGGACGCACGGGCACCTCGGCCGCCCGATGGATCCACCGAGCCTCGAACAGCACCCCGAACCCGGCCCCCGACAGATCCAGGTCGGCGAAGCTGTCCTTCACGGAAGCCCCCGGCGCCGCGTCGATCCGCGCCACCACCGCCCCCGCGTCCACCCCCGGCTCCAGCGTCACCGCATCCGGGTAGTACAACGGCGTACGCCCGGCCGCGGCCCAGGCCCCCGCCGTGAACTCCCCCTCCACACCGTGCGATCGGCTCATCGCCGCACACCACTCGGCGTTGTTGCGCGCGGCGGCCCGGACCAGGAGTTCCTGAGATGTCGATGTCACAACCGCTGATCATGACCCGCCCCGCCCCGGAGGGCGAACGTATTAACCAGGTCGCGTGTCCCGTACACGCACCGCTAGCGTGCCGTGCATGACGACGACCGACACCACCGGTACCGAAGACTCCGGAGCCCACCCCCGATTCGCCGAGGCACTGAGCGGGTTGGGGCTGGACGAGCTGCGCGGGCGCGTCCGCCGCTTCCCGGACGCCACCCGGACCGCCGCCGAGGCCGCCGCGGCGATCGGGTGCGAGCTGAGCCAGATCTGCAAGTCGCTGATCTTCGCGGCGGACGGCGTCCCGGTCCTCGTCCTGATGGACGGCGCGTCCCGGGTCGACCTGGAGCTCGTCCGGCACGAGCTCGGCGCCGAGAAGGTCACCCGGGCCAAGGCCGACGTCGTACGGGAGACGACCGGGTACGCCATCGGCGGTGTGCCCCCCTTCGGCCACCGGACCAGGACCCGCGTGCTCGCGGACCGCTCGCTGCTGGCGCACGAGGTCGTGTGGGCCGCGGCCGGCACCCCGTACACCGTGTTCCCCATGGAGCCCAAGGACCTGATCGCCCACGCGGGCGCCACGCTGGTGGACGTGCGCGAGCGCAGCTCGTGACGCCGCTGGTCACCGCGGCCGTGCTGCTGGCCGCGGTCACCCACGCCAGCTGGAACGCGATAGCCCACCGCATCACCGACAAGCTCGTCGGGTTCACCCTGATCGCGGGCGGCGGGATGCTGATCGGGCTGGCGGCGGTGCCGTTCGTGCCGTTCCCGGCGGCGCGGGCGTGGCCGTATCTGATCGGCTCGGCCGTCATCCACATCGCGTACTACCTGCTGCTGATGAAGTCCTTCCGGCTCGGCGACTTCGGGCAGGCGTACCCGATCGCGCGCGGTACCGCGCCCCTGGTGGTCACCCTGCTCGCCGCGCTCTTCGCGCACGAGGTGCCGGACGGCTGGCAGGCCGCCGGGATCGCGGTGTCCTGCGCCGGGCTGACCGGGGTCGCGCTGTGGGGGCTGCGCGGCCGGCGGCCCGACTGGGCGGCGATCGGCGCGGCCCTGGCGACCGGCCTGACCATCGCGGCGTACACCGTCGTCGACGGGCTGGGCGTCCGCGCCTCCGGTTCCTCCCTCGGGTACATCGCCTGGCTGATGGCGGTGCAGGGCGTGGTGCTGCCGGCCTACGCGCTGTACCGCTGGCGCGGGCGGTTCGTCGCCGTCCTGCGGCCGTTCGCGGGCATCGGCCTGATCGGTGCCGCCCTCTCCTTCGCCGCCTACGGCCTGGTCCTGTGGGCGCAGACCAAGGCGGAACTGGCGCCCATCGCCGCCCTGCGCGAGTCGTCCATCATCGTGGGCGCCGCGATCGGGGCCGTCCTGTTCAAGGAGCGGTTCGGAGCGCCGAGGATCGCGGCGGCGGGGCTGCTGGTGGTCGGCATCGGGCTGATGCTGCACGCGGGGTGACGCGACCTTGGGTCGCGCCCGTGCATCCGCGGGCCCGTGGGAGCACCCTGGAAGCAGGTGTTCCGGAGGTGATCGTCATGACGCACACCACAGTGGGATGGCACGTCGAGCTGGAGTTCAAGGAGGACGACCAGCACACCCGGGCGGCGGCGATGGTGCGCCTGCCCGACGGTACGGAGGTACGCACGCAGGGGCACGCGTCCCGCCACCACTCCGACCCGAATCAGCCGAGGGTGGGGGAGGAGGTCGCCGCCGCCCGCGCCCTCAACGAACTCGCCATGCAGTTGCTGACCAAGGCGCACGGGGAGATCGACGCGGCGTCCGGCCGGACGTCCCACCCGATCCACGTGTGAGCCGCTACAGGGCCGCTACAGCGCGGCGCGCACCGCCCTGACCAGCGCCTGCGCCCGTGGATCCGCCGTCACGGTCTTGCGGAAGCCGTTGGTGACATAGCCGAACGCGACGCCGGTCTCCGGGTCGGCGAAGCCGAGGGAACCGCCCCGGCCCGGGTGTCCGAACGAGCCCGGGCCGAGGAACGGCGAGGCGCTGCCGTGCAGCATGAAGCCGAGGCCGAAGCGCGTGCCGACCACCAGGACGCGGTCCGGGCCCGCCGACTCCTCGGTACGGGCCGCGGCCAGCGTCCCGGGCGTGAACAGCGCGGGGACGCCGTCGACCGGGCCGGTCAGCGCCGCGTAGAAGCGGGCCAGCCCGTCGGCGGTCGCGATGCCGTTGGTGGCGGGCAGGGCCGAGGCGCGGTACGCCGGGGCGTTCTGGTCGGGGAAGGGGGTGATCGCGGCGAAGGCCCGGCGGGTGAGGGAGGCCGGGTCGTCGTAGGCCTCGGTGACCGACCGCTTGGGGCGCACCCGCAGGTTCGTCCCGCCGGTGGCGGGCTCCGGCGTCTCGATGCGGCCGACGCGGCCCGCCCGGCCCGCCGCCTCCTCGGCCTCCGGCAGTCCGAGCCACAGCTGAAGGCCCAGCGGCGCGGCGATCTCCGTCGCGATCCACTCGCCCGTGCGCCGGCCCGTCACCCGCTGCACCAGCTCGTCGAGCATCCAGCCGTAGGTCAGCGCGTGGTAGCCGTGGTCCGTGCCCGGCTCCCAGGCCGGCGCCTGGGCGGCCACGGCCTGCGGGCCCCTGGCCGGGTCCAGCGCCTCCTCGGGGGTGAGCGGGCGGTCCAGGACCGGCAGCCCGGCCCGGTGGTTCAGCACCTGCCTGACCAGCACCCGTTCCTTGCCGCGCGCCTTGAACTCCGGCCAGTACGCGGCCACCGGCGCGTCCAGGTCCAGCTCCCCGCGCTGATGCAGCAGCAGCGGTACGGCGGCGGCGACGCCCTTGGTCGCCGAGCGCACGACCTGCGCGGTGCCCTGCCGCCACGGCTCGGTGCCGTCGATGTCGTGGGTGCCGCCCCACAGGTCGACCACCTTGCGCCCGTCCCGGTACACGGCGACGGCCGCGCCCCGCTCCCCGAACAGCTCGAAGTTCCGCGCGAACGCGTCCCTGACCGGCTCGAAGCCCTCGGCCACAGTGCCGTTCACGTCCACGCCCGTACTCCTCGTCTCGCTGCGGCGACCCCTCACCTACCCAAGCAGGATCGTCACGTCGATGTTCCCTCGGGTGGCGTTGGAGTACGGGCAGACCGCGTGGGCCGCGTCCACCAGCTTGGCCGCCATGTCCGCGTCGAGGACCGGCAGGGAGACGCTGAGGGCGACCGCCAGGCCGTAGCCGCGCTGGGCGTTGGGGCCGATGCCGACCTTCGCGGCGACCGTGGAGCCGGACAGGTCGTAGCCCTCCCGGCGGCCGACCATGACGAGCGCGTTGTGGAAGCAGGCGCTGTAGCCGGCCGCGAAGAGCTGCTCGGGGTTGGTGCCGTTGCCGTCCCCGCCCATCTGCGGCGGCATCGCCACCTTCAGCTCGATCTGTCCGTCCTGGCTGGTGACATAGCCGTCCCGGCCGCCGTGCGCGGTGGCTTCGGCGACGTACATGATCTTTGTCGGACGGGTGTCGACAGCGGTGTCGTCAGTCATGACCGGCTCCCCCCGGTGTGCACAAATACATCGTGCACAAGGTACTGGCTGGTAATACGGTTGCCGCCACCCGGGGGTGGCAACCGGGGGTAACCCGAGGTCAGCGTGCGCGCTCGGCCACCGCGTCGGCGCGCTCGGCCAGACGCCACAGCTCCTCGCGCAACCGCGCGACCTCCGGGCCGCCGAGTTCCGTCGCCGAGAGCAGCGTCTCGGGCACGAGCGCCGCGCGCTCCCTGAGCTTCTCCGCGCGCTCGGTCCCCGCGACCAGCACCGAGCGCTCGTCGTCCACCGCGCGCTCCCGGCGGACCAGCCCCGCGCCCTCCAGCCGCTTGAGCAACGGCGACATCGTGCCGTAGTCCAGCCGCAGCGCGCCCGCCAGCTCCTTCACGGTCGTCTCGCCGCGCTCCCACAGCACCAGCAGCACGAGGTACTGGGGGTAGGTGAGCCCGAGTTCGTCGAGGAGCGGGCGGTACGCGGCCGTCACCGCGCGCTGAGCGGCGTACAGGGCGAAGCACAGCTGCTCGTCCAGCAGCGGTGTCCCCTCGGTTTCCTCGGTCACGCGCCCATTGTCACGGACCGCGGATCGAAGCCGAAGGGCAGCTCCAGCCGGTGGGCCCGCATCAGGGCGTCGTCGGAGAGCAGTTCGCCCGTCGGGCCGTCGGCCGCGATCGTGCCCTCGCTGAGGATCAGCGCGCGGGGGCACAGCTCCAGGGCGTAGGGCAGGTCGTGGGTGACCATCAGCACGGTCACGTCCAGCGAGCGCAGGATGTCGGCGAGTTCGCGCCGGGAGGCGGGGTCGAGGTTGGAGGACGGCTCGTCCAGGACGAGGATCTCCGGCTCCATGGCCAGTACGGTCGCCACCGCCACCCGGCGCCGCTGCCCGAAGGAGAGGTGGTGCGGGGGCCGGTCCTTGAACTCCGCCATGCCGACCTGCTTCAGCGCCCGGTCGACCCGCTCCTCCAGCTCGGGCCCCTTCATTCCGGCCGCCGCGGGTCCGAAGGCCACGTCCTCGCGGACCGTCGGCATGAACAGCTGGTCGTCCGGGTCCTGGAAGACGATGCCGACCTTGCGCCGGATCTCGGCCATGTGCCGCTTGCCGACGGGCAGTCCGGCGACCGTCACCGTGCCCGTGCCGCCGCTCAGGATGCCGTTCAGGTGGAGCACGAGGGTCGTCTTGCCGGCGCCGTTCGGCCCGAGCAGCGCGACCCGCTCGCCGCGCGCGATGGAGAAGTCCACGCCGAACAGGGCCTGATGCCCGTCGGGGTAGGCGAAGGCGAGGCCCGAGACCTCCAGGGAAGCTGTCACAGGGTCCATCCCAGCACGCAGACGACGAGGGCGGCGAACGGGAGGGCGAAGGCGTACGACCACTGCGCCCGGGACGCGGTCACCTCGTCGATCACCGGCATCGACCCGGCGTAGCCGCGGCTGATCATGGCCAGGTGCACCCGCTCCCCGCGCTCGTAGGAGCGGATGAACAGCGCCCCGGCCGACTTGGCCAGCACGCCCCAGTGCCGCATGCCCCGCGCCTCGAAGCCCCGGGACTCCCGCGCGATCCGCATCCGCCGCATCTCGTCGGCGATGACATCGCCGTAGCGGATCATGAAGGACGCGATCTGGACGAGCAGCGGCGGGAGTTTGAGCCGTTGCAGGCCGAGGAGGAGTTCGCGCAGTTCGGTGGTGGAGGCCAGCAGGACGGAGGCGGCGACGCCGAGGGTGCCCTTGGCGAGCACGTTCCAGGCGCCCCACAGGCCGTTCACGCTCAGGGACAGCCCCAGTACCTCGACCCGCTCGCCCTCCGCCACGAACGGCATGAGCACGGCGAACGCGACGAACGGCACCTCGATCAGCAGCCGCCGCAGCAGGAAACCCGCGGGCACCCGGGCGGCGTAGGCGACACCGGCCAGCAGGACGGCGTACAGGCCGAACGCCCACATCGCCTCGCGCGGGGTCGACACCACGACCACCACGAACGCGAAGACCGCCGCGAGCTTGGTGTGCGGCGGCAGCGCGTGCACCGGCGAGTGCCCGTGCCGGTAGAGCCTGTGCGCGTGTCCCGCCCCCACGTCAGACGCCGCTCGTGCTCACCGGCGAGACGTCCTCGGCGCCACGGCGCCGGCGCACCGACCAGAACACCGCGCTGCCCGCGACGACCGTGACGCCCACGCCGATCACGCCCGCGAGACCGCCGGACAGCCGGGCGTCCTCCAGGCCCTCGACGCCGTAGTCGGCGAGCGGGGAGTCGGCGCTCGCGTGCTCCTCGGCCTTGGCGTCGATGCCCTTGTCGGCGGCGACCTTCTCCAGGCCGTCGGGGTTGGCGGAGGCGTAGAAGCTGACGAAGCCGGCCAGCACGAGGGAGGCGGCCAGGCCCGTGATCCACAGCTTGCGGTGGGAGCGCGCGGCCACCGGCACCGGTTCCGCCTCGGGCACGTCCACCAGCTCGCCGTTCACCCGCAGCTTCAGCTTCTGCCGCAGGTCACGGGCGCCGTACACGAGGTCGGGGCGGACGGCGACGACGGCGCCCACGGTCAGCGCGGTGATCACCGCCTCGCCGATGCCGATCAGGATGTGCACACCGACCATGGCGGTGGCGACCTTGCCGATGGAGACGTCGGTGGTGCCGCCGATCCAGTACAGGAACGTGAACGCGAGGGCGGCGGCCGGCACGGACAGCAGCGCGGCGACGAAGGAGGCGACGGTGATCGCGCGCCTGCCCCGCGGCAGGATCTTCACCAGCGCGCGGAAGAGCGCGTAGGCGACGACCGCCGTGACGACACCCATCACCGTGATGTTCACGCCGAGCGCGGTCAGGCCGCCGTCCGCGAAGAGGATGCCCTGCATGAGCAGGACCACCGCGATGCACAGCACGCCCGTGTAGGGCCCGACGAGGATCGCCGCGAGCGCTCCGCCCAGCAGATGGCCGCTGGTCCCGGCCGCGACGGGGAAGTTCAGCATCTGCACGGCGAAGATGAACGCCGCCACCAGTCCGGCCAGCGGCGCGGTGCGCTCGTCCAGCTCACGGCGGGCGCCGCGCAGGCTCACGGCTACGGCGGCCGCGGCGACCACTCCGGTCGCGGCGGACACGGGGGCGTCGATGAATCCGTCAGGCACATGCACGACACCGATGATGTGGCTTGTTGCGAACCCCTTGCAAGAGGCCCAAGCAACGAACAGCGAACGATTCCCGACAAACGTAAAAACGGCGTGAGGAACAGCATGTCCGCTCACGGAGGCGCGATCCGGGAAATGTGCGAGGCTGGAAGGCGAGTGGATGCATAGCTTCCACACAGGTTACGCAGCGTGAGAGGCCCGTCACGATGTCTGTAGTCGAACAGTACGCGCGAGCCCACATCGTTTCGGACGCGGACATCGCGGAGGACGAGGCGGTGCCGGTGATGCTGCGCTACGACCCCGAGACCGACCCCCGCTCGGTACGGGTCGGTCTCCCCGGCACCGACGAGTGGACCTTCTCCCGCGCCCTCCTCGAACAGGGCCTGCGGGCCCCGGCCGGCAGCGGAGAGGTCCGCGTCTGGCCGTGCGGGCGGGTGCAGGCCGTGGTCGAGTTCCACTCCGCGCAGGGCGTCTCGGTCGTCCAGTTCGACACGAAGGCCCTGCTCAGGTTTCTGCGCCGGACCTATACGGCGACCCCGGTGGGACGCGGCGGATCAGCCGCCCAGCTTCAGCAGTGACGCCACGATCGGCCCCGCGGTGTCGCCGCCGTGGCCGCCCGCCTGGACGACACCCGCGGCCGCGAGATCACCGCGGTAGGCGGTGAACCAGCCGTTCGGCTTCTTCTGGCCGTCGACCTCCGCCGAACCCGTCTTCGCGCCGACATCGCCGGTGACCCCGGACATCGCCTCGGCCGCCGTGCCGTAGCCCGCGGTGTACGCCATCAGCTCCCGCAGCTGCCCCAGCGTGCCCGCGGACAGCGTGCGGGAGGCGGTGGCGAGCTTGCGGTCGTCGACCGTGGGGGAGACCAGGTAGGGCTGCTTGAAGGTGCCCGACTGGATGGTCGCGGAGACCGACGCCATGTTCAGCGGGTTCATCCGGACCCCGCCCTGGCCGATCAGCGACGCCGCCATCTGCGCCTGCGACTGCACCGGCACCGAGCCGTCGAAGGTGGAGACGCCGACGGACCAGTTGTTCATGGACAGGCCGAAGACCTGCTGGGCCTGCTTGGTCAGGCTGTCGTTGTCCAGCTTGGGCGCCTGGCTGATGAAGGCGGTGTTGCATGAGCGGGCGAAGCTGGCCTTGAAGGTGCCGTTCTTGATCTCGAACTTGTCGTCGTTCTGGAACTTCCAGCCGCCGTAGGTGAAGTACTTCGGGCACGGATGCGTCTTGTCCGCCGACGCCAGGCCCTTCTCGATCAGCAGCGTGGAGGTGATGACCTTCATCGTGGAGCCGGGGGCGAGGGAGCCCTGGAGGGCGACGTTGAACCCGTGGGAGGCGTTTGCGAAGGCCAGGATCTCCCCGGTCGACGGACGCAGGACGACCACCGACGACTTGGCCTTCTTGGCGACCTGGGCCTCGGCGGCCGCCTGGAGCGTCGGGTTCAGGGTCGTCTTCACCGTGCCCGGCGTGCCCTTGCTGAGCGTCAGCAGCGTCTTGTCGGACAGCTCGTCCGCCTCGGCCGCCTTGCCGCGGATCACCCGGAGCTCGATGCCCGCCCTGCCGCCGGCCGTCTTGCCGTACTTCTCGCGCAGGCTGTCCAGGGCCGAGCCCAGCGACGGGTACTTGGCCTCGGTGACCTCGCCGCCGTCCCGGTCGACCGCCTTGATCGGCGGGGTCCCGGACTCGCCGGTGACCAGGGTGTCACCGTCCTTCAGGTCGGGGTGCACGACCGATGAGTGCCAGTCGACGCGCGGCTTGCCGGTGTCGGTGTCCCGGACGACGGTCAGCGCGCCGGCGTACGTCAGCGGCTTGGTCGTGTCCTTGTACGCCACCGTGCCCTTCACGGTGAAGGGGACTTTGGCGCCGGTGGGAGTGCCCGGGGTGAGCGTGACGTCCTTGATGTGGGCGTCCTTGGTGTAGCCGGTCAGCAGTTTCGTCGCGGCCTCGGCGTCGCTCGTCGCGGCCGCCGCCGCGCTCACCTTGCCCTGCTGCCAGGACGTCAGGAAGGTCCGTGCGGTGGTGGTGACCTCGGTCGCCGACAGCGGGCCGGTCTTGACGGCCTTCGCCTTCTGGTCGGCGCTCGCGGACGTCGACTGCGTCCGGTCCTCGGCAGCCTGGCCGCCGTACAGCGCGTAGACGCCGAAACCGGCGCCGGCGGCGACCACCGCGATGGCCCCGCCGATCACGGCCGGCTTCGTCTTCCGTCGCTCGGCGGCGACGCGCCTTCTGTTGCCCACAGCTTTCGTTCCTCCGCGCATTCCCCAGGGTCCCCGTTGCCCTCTTCAGTCCCAACGACGACAACCACCCTAGAGTCCCGTCGCGCGGGGGTGAGTTCAGCCTCCGGTTCGTAGCACAGCTGCGACAATCGGACCGGCCGCGTCGCCGCCGTGGCCGCCCTCCTCGGTCATGGCCGCCGCGGCGATGTCGTTGCGGAATCCCGTGAACCAGCTGTTGGACACGGCCTGTCCGTCGACCTCGGCGGAACCGGTCTTGGCGCCGATGTCCCCGCCGAGCCCCCGCATCGCCCGGACGGCGGTGCCCTGGGTGGCGGTCAGCCGCATCATCTGCCTGAGCTGGTCGGCGGTGTTCGCCGGCAGCCCCTTGGCGGTCGCCAGCTGCCGGTCGTCGAGCTCGGGGGAGACCAGGTAGGGCTGGCGGAAGGTGCCGGTGATCGCGGTGGCCGTGACCGAGGCCATGTTCAGCGGGTTCATCTGGACCTGGCCCTGGCCGATGGCGCCCGCCGCGCGGTCCGGGCCGCTGACCGCGGGGACCTTGCCGTCGACGGAGACGATGCCGGTCTTCCAGTCCTTGCCGATCCCGAAGCGGGTCTCGGCCTCCGTGGTCAGCGACTCGTCGGTGAGGGGCTCCTCGTCGATCAGCTTGATGAAGGCCGTGTTGCAGGACCGCAGGAAGCTGTTGGCGAGGGTCGCGTTCGGGTTGGGCTCCATGCCCTTGAGGTTCTTGAAGGTCTGCCCCTGCCAGATGGCGTCGTCCGGGCAGGGCGCGGGACCGTTCATCGAGGTCACGCCGTTGTCGATCAGCATGGCCGCGGTGATGATCTTCATGGTGGAGCCGGGGGCGGCGGTGCCCTCGAAGGCCGCGTTGAAGGCGTCGGTGCGGTGGTTCGCCACCGCGAGCACCTCGCCGGTGCTGGGCTTGACCGCGACCACGGAGGACTGGGCGTACTTCTTCACCGCCGTCTCGGCCGCCGCCTGCGCGCTCTCGCTGATCGTGGTCTCCAGCTTGCCGGGCTCGCCCTTGGCCAGGGTCAGCAGCGGGGTGTCGGCGACGGCCTGGTCGGCGTGTCTGATCACCAGCTCGACGCCGGGGGTGCCGCCGGCCTTGTCGCCGTAGCGGTCGCGCAGGGCGTCCAGGACCGGGCCGAGGGAGGGGTACTTCTCCTTCGTCAGCACGGTGCCGTCGCGGTCCACGGCCTCGATCGGCGGGTTCTTGGACTCCTCGGTGACCAGGGTGTCGTCGCGCCGCAACTGGGGGTGGACCACGGAGGGCTGCCAGTCGACCAGCGCCCGTCCGGTGGTGACCCCGCGCACCACGGTCAGCCTGCTCTTGTAGGCCAGCGGCTTCGACGTGCCGTCGTAGTCCACCTTCGCCTTCACCGTGTACGGCACGGTGGCGCCGGACGCCTTGCCGGGCGTGATCGTCACGCCGGTGATGTGCGCGGTCGTGCCGTACGCGGTCAGCAGCGGCTCGGCCGCCGTGTCGTTGTTGGTGAGCGCGGCGGCGGTCGCCGCCTGACCCTTCTCCCAGGCCGCGAAGAACTTGGCGGTCGTCTCCTCGACCTCGTCGGCGCTCGGCGGCCCGCTCTTCACGGGCGCGGGACCGGCCGCGCCGGTGCCCGAGTCGCCGTTCAGCGCGGACACGATGTTGTAGGCGCCGTACCCGGCCCCGCCGACCATCACCGCGAACACACCGCCGATGACGGCGGCCTTGACCCCCCTGGCCATAAGACGTCCCCTCCCCGTTGAGACCGCTCCCTATTTCTGAACATGTTCAGAAACGTGGCTGTGCGAGGCAGCCTATGCGCAAGCAGGGGCCTCCGTAACGGGAGTTTCCCTTTTGTTGAGTGAACCTGCGCGAATTCATGTTCGAGTATGTGCGCGGGCGGCGCCTGAGTACGGCTACTCAGGTCCGCCCCGCCCCTCTCGTCCAGGCTGGTGCCACAAGCCGAACAAGGGGGAACCGATCATGCGCAAGACCTTCCTGGGCCTCGCCCTGGCCACCGCCACCGCCGCCGTGACACTCACCGGCTGCTCGTCGCTGTCGTTCCAGGACGCCAGTTGCAGCGACGGCGAATACCCCGTCCTCGCCGTCGGCAGCACCGGCAGCGCCTGCGTGTCCGACGACGAGAACCCGCCCAAGGGCTACGCCCGCTACCCGGAGGGCAAGGCGCCCGAGCACGTCGGCGACAAGTGGGACGTCTACTGGGAGACCCACACCCTCGACAGCAAGGGCCGGATCATCGAGGTCCCCGGGGTCTCCGAGACCTCCTAGACCCAGCTGTCCAGCCACATCCGTGCCCGCCAGCTGTCCATCGGGACGGCCGTGCCGGTGTAGATGGGCCAGAAGTAGATGAAGTTCCAGGCGATCAGCAGGACCAGGACGCCGGCGCCGGTCGCGCCGGCCACGCGGCGGGTGTCGGTGGAGCCGGGTGGGCCGACGAGGGCGCCGACGAGCATGGCGACGGCCAGGCAGAGGAACGGGACGAAGACGATCGTGTAGAAGAAGAAGATCGTGCGGTCCTGGTAGAGGAACCATGGCAGATAGCCGGCCGCGACTCCGCAGGCGATCGCGCCCGCCCGCCAGTCGCGGCGGAAGAACCAGCGCCACAGCACGTACAGGAGCGCGAAGCCGGCCGTCCACCACAGCATCGGCGTCCCGAGCGCCAGCACCTCGCGCGGGCACTTCTCCACCGCGTCGGCCGGGCACCCTTGTGTGCCGGGCGCGACGGTCTCGTAGAAGTACGACACCGGGCGGCCGTCGACGATCCAGCTCCAGGGGTTGGACTGGTAGGTGTGCGGCGAGTGCAGGTTGATGTTGAAGTTGTAGACCTGCTGCTCGTAGTGCCACAGGCTGCGCAGCCAGTCGGGGAACAGCCACGACCAGCTGTTGCCCTGGTCGTTGACGGCGGCCCAGTTGCGGTAGTAGCCGCCGGTGCCGTCGGAGGGGGAGAGGATCCAGCCCAGCCAGGACAGCAGGTAGGTGACGATCGCGACCGGGACGGTGGCCACGAAGGCCAGCCCCAGGTCCCGGCGGAGCACGGCCGCGTACGGGCGGTGCGCGCCCGCGACCCTGCGGGTGCCGACGTCCCACAGCACCGCCAGGACGCAGAAGAAGACCAGCACGTACAGGCCGTTCCACTTGGTGCCGGCGGCCAGGCCCAGCATCAGGCCCGCCCCCCAGCGCCAGGGACGCCACCCGAGGCGCAGCGTCCCGGCGACGTGGGCGTCGGGGCGCACCCGGCCGTGCGCGTCCGCGGGCAGCGCGGCGGCGAATTTCTCGCGCGCCCTGTCCCGGTCGATCACCAGGCAGCCGAACGCGCCCAGCACGAAGAACATCAGCACCCCGTCGAGCAGCGAGGTGCGCG
The DNA here is from genome assembly GCF_021173675.1 of Streptomyces lincolnensis. Classification (GTDB taxonomy): domain Bacteria; phylum Actinomycetota; class Actinomycetes; order Streptomycetales; family Streptomycetaceae; genus Streptomyces; species Streptomyces lincolnensis_B. The sequence continues at coordinate 401,401 of NZ_JAIHON010000008.1, forward strand.
CCATCACGAACGCCAGCCCGTCCACCGCCATCAGCGCGCCGGCCAGACAGCCGAGGAACGTGGAGCGGAAGATCCGGCGGCCGATCCGGCACAGCATCAGGATCGACAGCGTGCCCAGCAGGGCGGTCATGAACCGCCAGCCGAAGGGGTTGAACCCGAACATCAGCTCGCCGAGCCCGATGACGTACTTGCCGACCGGCGGATGGACGACGTAGGCCGCCTCGGTCGGGATCGGGACATTGCCGTTGTTCTGGAGGATCAGGTCGTTGACGTTCTTGTCCCAGCTGACCTCGAACCCGCGGTGGACGATCGCCCACGCGTCCTTGGCGTAGTACGTCTCGTCGAATATCACCGCCTTGGGGCTGCCCAGGTGGTAGAAGCGCAGGATGCCCGCGAACAGCGTCACCAGCAGCGGGCCGCCCCAGCCGGACCAGCGGGCCAGCCGCTCGGCGGGCCGCCCGGACACCCCGAACAGCGCCCACAGCCGGGGGCTGGGGGTCACGTACGGCGGCACCAGGCGCTCGCGCACGTCGCTTCTGGGCTCCGCCGTGTATCCGAAACGGCGCAGCCGCTGGTGCCACGACGGCCGCTGGTCCGGGAGGGCCTGGTGCTGCCGGGTGTCCGTGGAGGACGCGGTACTGGTCACCGCGCCATCGTAGGGAACGGTGCTGTGTGAGTCCCGTGCTTGCGAGGGAGAGGCGGGTATGCGTCCCGATCCCGGGGTCCCTGGGAGGATGGGAGGCGTGACAGTCGCACCCGGAACCCTGGTCCTTGCCGGTACCCCCATCGGTGACATCTCCGACGCCCCGCCCCGGCTCGCCGAGGAGCTGGCGGGGGCCGACGTCGTCGCGGCCGAGGACACCCGCCGGCTGCGCCGCCTGACGCAGGCGCTGGGGGTGACGCCGAAGGGGAGGGTCGTCTCCTACTTCGAGGGCAACGAGGCCGCCCGGACGCCCGAGCTGATCGAGGAGCTGGCCGGGGGCGCCCGGGTGCTGCTCGTCACCGACGCGGGGATGCCGTCCGTCTCCGACCCCGGCTACCGGCTCGTCGCCGCCGCCGTGGAGAAGGACATCCGGGTCACCGCCGTGCCGGGTCCGTCCGCGGTGCTCACCGCGCTCGCGCTGTCCGGGCTGCCCGTCGACCGGTTCTGCTTCGAGGGGTTCCTGCCGAGGAAGGCCGGCGAGCGGCTGTCCCGGCTGCGGGAGAACGCGGACGAACGCCGCACGCTCGTCTACTTCGAGGCCCCGCACCGGCTCGACGACACCCTCGCCGCGATGGCCGAGGTCTTCGGCACCGGCCGGCGGGCCGCCGTCTGCCGGGAGCTGACCAAGACGTACGAGGAGGTCAAGCGGGGTCCGCTGGGCGAGCTGGCCGCGTGGGCGGCCGAGGGCGTACGCGGGGAGATCACCGTCGTGGTCGAGGGGGCGCCGGAGAAGGGGCCCGAGGAGCTCGACGCGGCGGAGCTCGTCCGGCGGGTGCGGGTGCGCGAGGAGGCGGGGGAGCGCCGCAAGGAGGCGATCGCCGCGGTGGCCGCCGAGGCGGGGCTGCCCAAGCGGGAGGTGTTCGACGCGGTGGTGGCGGCGAAGAACGCCGGGACGGTGTGACCCCGCGCACAAAGGGGCGCACGGGGCTCTGAGCAGGGCGTATCTCCTCTGAGCGTGCGCCCCATGGTGGCGCAAAGAGCCGGCCTGCAAAGCAAAGCCCACGGGGCTGTCAACGGGCCGGTAGGGCAAGGAACACCCAAAACGACTCCAACACTCGACAGGGGTGCTGCGCCCGCCACGGCGGAGCAGTCCACTGGAGCAGGGGACGTACTCGTCCTCCGAACCAGCGGACTGGAGGAGCTGGCATGAGTGAGACCGCCGTCGTCCACGAGTCGTATTCCTTCGCCTGCATGCGCTGCGGGCACGGGTGGGAGCAGTCGTACGAGATAGAGCACCATGTGGACGCCCAGGGCCACGAGTTCGTGCAGTACGTGGTGAACGGTCAGGTCGTGCCCTCTCCGCTCTCCCGGCCCACCTGCGCCAACTGCGACAACCACCTGGTGCGGATCATGCGGCCGGGCCGGGTCGCGTCCGCGCGGGAGGCCGCGCACCAGTCCCACCGCACGCCGCCGGCCGGACCGGTGCGGGCGCCCGCCGCGGCGGGCGAGGCCGGGGAACACGGTGAGGGTGGGGATCACCACTGGCACCTCTCCGACCTGCTGCACCCGTTCCAGCGCAGGGCGAGCTGACGCCTCGGCCCCTCGTGGGCATGCCCCTTTCGTAGGATCGGGGCATGCCTTCGAACAGCCCGAGCGAGAAGAACGCGGCGCCGCCGCTCCCGGAACCCCTCCGGGTGCCCGTCGCCGACTCCCACACCCACCTCGACATGCAGTCCGGCACGGTGGCGGAGGGGCTCGCGAAGGCCGCGTCGGTGGGCGTGACCACGGTCGTGCAGGTCGGCTGCGACCTCAAGGGCTCGCGGTGGGCCGCCGAGACGGCCGCGCGGTACGACGCCGTCCACGCGACCGTCGCCCTGCACCCGAACGAGGCACCCCGCATCGTCCACGGCGACCCCGATGGCTGGTCCCGGCAGGGCGCACGGCAGCCGGGGGGCGCGCAGGCGCTCGACGAGGCGCTCGCCGAGATCGACCGCCTGGCCGCGCTCCCCCAGGTCAAGGGTGTCGGCGAGACCGGCCTCGACTACTTCCGCACCGGGCCCGAGGGCAAGGAGGCGCAGGAGCGGTCCTTCCGCGCCCACATCGAGATCGCCAAGCGGCACGGCAAGGCCCTGGTCATCCACGACCGCGACGCCCACGCCGACGTCCTGCGCGTGCTGAAGGAGGAGGGCGCCCCCGAGCGCACCGTCTTCCACTGCTACTCCGGCGACGCCGAGATGGCGGAGATCTGCGCGGGCGCGGGCTACTTCATGTCCTTCGCCGGCAACGTCACCTTCAAGAACGCCCAGAACCTGCGCGACGCCCTCGCCGTGGCGCCCCTGGACCTGGTGCTGGTGGAGACCGACGCGCCCTTCCTGACACCCGTGCCGTACCGCGGACGGCCCAACGCCCCCTACCTCGTCCCGGTCACGGTGCGTGCCATGGCCGCCGTACGCGGCATCGACGAGGACGCCCTGGCGTCGGCACTCGCCGCCAACACCGCACGCGCGTTCGGCTACTGAACGACTCGAACGTGACTGCGAGTAGCCGCGTCGCTTTGGAGAGTGACGGCCGCTCCGCTAGGTTCTGTGGGCCCGATCCGGACCCTGGAGCGTGTCCGCGTGAGCCCTTCGCAGTACGAGACGTACGAGACGTACGAGGCGTACGGCCCGACCGCGCCGTACGCGCCACCGCCCCGCGGCGGTCATGACGCGCCGCCGACCGATCTGCACGCCGCCGAGACCCTCGCGTACGGGGTGCATGTGGCACCGGGGACGTACGAGGACACCTACCGGCCTGCCTACGAGACGCCACAGGTCCCCGCGCCCGCCCCGGCCCCGCGCGCCGATGCCTCCGTCGGCCGTGCAGAGGTCCCGGACGGGCGGTCCGCGCGGCGGCGCCGGGCGCGCTCGGCGGAGCGCTCGGAGAGCACGATGCGCCGGCTGGTCCCGCAGGCGCTGGTCGTGGCGTTCCTCGCGGGCGGCACCTCGGCGTTCGTCGCCAAGGACAAGGCGATCGAGCTGAGCGTCGACGGCAAACCGCGCACCCTGCACACCTTCGCGGACGACGTGACCGAACTGCTCGCCGAGGAGGGCGTGCGGGTGGGCGCGCACGACGTGGTCGCCCCCGCCCCCGGCGAGGACCTCGACAGCGGCGACGAGGTCGCGGTCCGCTTCGGACGGCCCGTACGGCTCACGCTCGACGGGCAGCGGCGCGAGGTGTGGACGACGGCGCGCACGGTCGAGGGGGCGCTCGAACAGCTGGGGGTGCGGGCCGAGGGCGCGTATCTGTCGGTCTCGCGCTCCCTGCCCATCGGCCGCGAGGGGCTCGCGCTGGACGTGCGCACCGAGCGCTCCGTGACGATCATGGCCGACGGCCGGGCCCGCACCATCCGCACCAACGCGGCGACCGTGCGCGAGGCCGTCCAACAGGCCGGGATCACCCTGCGCGGCCAGGACACCACCTCCGTCGCCCCCGACAGCTTCCCGCGCGACGGCCAGACCATCACGGTGCTCAGGATCACCGGCACCAAGGAGGTCCGCGAGGAGCTGATCCCCTTCGACGTGGAGCGGACCGAGGACCCCTCGCTGTTCCGGGGCACCGAGGTCGTCGAGCGGGCCGGGCAGGAGGGGCTCAGGCGGGTCACCTACTCGCTGCGGACCGTCAACGGCGTCAAGCAGAAGCCGCGGCGGGTGCGCACCGAGGTGGTGCGGGAGCCGCGCACCCGGCTGGTCAAGGTCGGCACCAAGCCCATGCCGACCTCCGTGCGGGGCGCGGACGGCCTCAACTGGCAGGGACTGGCCGCCTGCGAGTCCGGGGGCCGGCCGGGCGCGGTCGACCCCTCGGGGACGTACGGCGGGCTCTACCAGTTCGACACCCAGACGTGGCAGAGCCTCGGCGGCTCGGGCCGCCCGCAGGACGCGCCCGCCGCCGAGCAGACCTTCCGCGCGAAGAAGCTGTACGTCCAGCGCGGGGCGAGTCCCTGGCCGCACTGCGGGCGGCGACTGCACGGGTGAGCGGCGGCCCCGTGCCGCCCCGTACCCTTGTCGCCGTGAGCAGCCCCACCCCCGACGCCCTCCTCGGGCCCGCCGACGTCCGCGAACTCGCGGCGGCCCTCGGCGTGCGCCCGACCAAGCAGCGCGGCCAGAACTTCGTCATCGACGCCAACACCGTCCGCCGGATCGTCCGCACCGCGGACGTCCGGCCCGACGACGTGGTGGTCGAGGTGGGACCCGGACTCGGCTCGCTCACCCTGGCACTGCTCGAAGTGGCCGACCGGGTCACCGCGGTGGAGATCGACGACGTCCTCGCGGGCGCGCTGCCCGCCACGATCGCGGCGCGGATGCCGGAGCGGGCGGAGCGGTTCGCGCTGGTGAACAGCGACGCGATGCAGGTCACCGAGCTGCCCGGGCCCGCCCCGACCGCGCTGGTCGCGAACCTGCCGTACAACGTGGCCGTGCCGGTCCTGCTGCACATGCTGGAGACCTTCCCCACCATCGAACGCACCCTGGTGATGGTCCAGGCGGAGGTCGCCGACCGCCTCGCCGCCGGGCCCGGTTCGAAGGTCTACGGCGTCCCCTCGGTCAAGGCCAACTGGTACGCCGAGGTCAAGCGGGCCGGGTCCATCGGACGCACCGTCTTCTGGCCGGCCCCGAACGTCGACAGCGGGCTGGTCTCGCTGGTGCGGCGGACCGAGCCGCTGAAGACCACCGCGTCCCGGCGCGAGGTCTTCGCCGTCGTGGACGCCGCGTTCGCCCAGCGCCGCAAGACCCTGCGGGCCGCGCTCGCCGGCTGGGCCGGATCGGCCGCCGCCGCCGAGGCCGCCCTCGTCGCCGCCGGGGTCTCACCGCAGGCGCGCGGAGAGGCCATCACGGTCGAGGAGTTCGCCCGCATCGCGGAGCACCGCGTCGGCCACGACACCGAGGAGCAGACCCGCCCGTGAGCGTCACCGTCCGCGTCCCCGCCAAGGTCAACGTCCAGCTCGCGGTCGGCGCCGCCCGGCCCGACGGCTTCCACGACCTGGCCAACGTCTTCCTCGCGGTCGGCCTCCACGACGAGGTCACGGTCACCCCGGCCGACGAACTGCGCGTCACCTGCTCCGGCCCGGACGCCGGCCAGGTGCCCCTGGACCGTACGAACCTGGCGGCGCGCGCGGCGATCGCCCTCGCGGAGCGGTACGGACTGGAACCCGCCGTTCATGTGCACATCGCCAAGGACATCCCCGTCGCCGGGGGCATGGCGGGCGGCAGCGCGGACGGGGCGGGGGCGCTGCTGGCCTGTGACGTGCTGTGGGGGACGAACGCCTCCCGTGCGGAACTCCTCGACATCTGCGCCGCGTTGGGCAGCGACGTGCCGTTCAGCCTGGTGGGCGGAGCCGCGCTCGGGATCGGGCGGGGTGAGCGGCTGACGGGCCTGGAGGTCGGCGGGACCTTCCACTGGGTGTTCGCGATGGCGGAGCGGGGACTGTCGACCCCGGCCGTCTTCCGGGAGTTCGACCGGCTCGCCGAGGGGCTCGACGTCCCCGAGCCCGTCGCCTCCCGGGAACTGCTCGACGCCCTCGCCAAGGGCGACCCGGACGCGCTCGCCGCCGCCGTCTCCAACGACCTCCAGCCCGCCGCGCTCTCCCTCTTCCCGGAGCTGGCCGACACCCTCGCCGCGGGCCGCGCCGCCGGCGCCCTCGCCGCGCTGGTCTCGGGCTCGGGCCCGACCACGGCCTTCCTCGCGCGGGACGCCGAGTCGGCGGAGAAGGTCGCCCAGGCGCTGCGGACGTCCGGCACCTGCCGCACGGTGCGCACGGCGTCGGGGCCGGTGCCGGGGGCCACCGTGGTGGCCTCGGGGGCCTGAACCCCGGGCCCGAGGCGCTCGGCCTCCGTTTGAAGGGGCGCGGGCCCGCCCGACTACCCTGGAGGGTCGATCGTCCCCCCTGTCAGGAGAGAAATGGCCGTCAACCTGGTCAATGTCGAGAACGTCAGCAAGGTGTACGGCACCCGTGCCCTGCTGGACGGCGTCTCGCTCGGCGTCTCCGAGGGCGATCGCATCGGCGTCGTGGGCCGCAACGGCGACGGCAAGACCACCCTGATCCGGATGCTGGCCAAGCTGGAGGAGACCGACACCGGACGCGTCACGCACTCCGGCGGACTGCGCCTGGGCGTCCTGACCCAGCACGACTCCCTCGACCCCGCCGCCACCGTCCGGCACGAGGTCATCCGGGACCTCGCCGACCACGAGTGGGCCGGCAACTCGAAGATCAGGGACGTGCTGACCGGGCTGTTCGGCGGGCTCGACCTGCCCGGCTTCCCGCAGGGACTCGACACCGTCATCGGCCCGCTCTCCGGCGGCGAGCGCCGCCGTATCGCGCTGGCCAAGCTGCTCATCGACGAGCAGGACCTGATCGTCCTGGACGAGCCCACCAACCACCTCGACGTCGAGGGCATCGCCTGGCTCGCCCAGCACCTGCGCGAGCGCCGGTCCGCGCTCGTCTGCGTCACCCACGACCGCTGGTTCCTCGACCAGGTCTGCACCCGCATGTGGGACGTGCAGAAGGGCGTCGTCCACGAGTACGAGGGCGGCTACTCCGACTACGTCTTCGCGCGGGCCGAGCGCGAGCGCATCGCCGCCACCGAGGAGACCAAGCGGCAGAACCTGGTCCGCAAGGAGCTGGCCTGGCTCCGGCGCGGCGCCCCCGCCCGGACCTCCAAGCCGCGCTTCCGCGTCGAGGCCGCCAACGAGCTCATCGCGGACGTGCCGCCGCCCCGCGACAGCAGCGAGCTGATGAAGTTCGCCTCCTCGCGGCTCGGCAAGACCGTCTTCGACCTGGAGGACGTGACCGTCCAGGCCGGCCCCAAGGTGCTGCTCAAGCACGTCACCTGGCAGCTCGGGCCCGGCGACCGCATCGGTCTCGTCGGCGTCAACGGCGCGGGCAAGACCTCCCTGCTGCGGGCCATGGCCGAGGCCGCCCGCACCGAGGGCGAGGCCCAGCCCGCCGCCGGCAGGGTCGCCGTGGGCCGGACGGTCAAGCTGGCCTACCTCTCCCAGGAGGTCGGCGAACTCGACCCGAACCTGCGCGTGCTGGAGGCCGTCCAGCGGGTCCGCGAGCGCGTCGACCTGGGCAAGGGGCGCGAGATGACCGCCGGGCAGCTGTGCGAGACCTTCGGCTTCAACAAGGAGAAGCAGTGGACGCCGGTCGGCGACCTGTCCGGCGGTGAGCGCCGCCGCCTGCAGCTGCTGCGGCTGCTGATGGACGAACCCAACGTCCTCTTCCTCGACGAGCCCACCAACGACCTCGACATCGAGACCCTGACCCAGCTGGAGGACGTCCTCGACGGCTGGCCCGGCTCGATGATCGTCATCTCCCACGACCGGTTCTTCGTCGAGCGCACCACCGACCGCGTCTACGCCCTCCTCGGCGACGCCACCCTGCGGATGCTCCCGCGCGGCATCGACGAGTACCTGGAGCGGCGCCGGCGGATCGAGGAGGCGGCCGCCGCGTCGGCACCGGTCGCCGACAAGCCCGTCGCCGAGAAGAGCGCGGCCGACCAGCGCGCCGCCAAGAAGGAGCTCCAGAAGATCGAACGGCAGCTGGACAAGCTCTCCGAGAAGGAGACCAGGCTGCACGCACAGATCGCCGAGAACGCCACGGACTTCGCGAAAGTGGCCGAACTCGACACCCAGCTTCGCGACTTGACCGGCGAGCGAGAGGAACTGGAGCTTCGGTGGCTGGAACTCGCCGAGGACGCGTGAAGGGTGCGTGAAGGCCGATAACGGGGGCATCACGGGCCGGTCCGCCCTTGGGAACAGGGGAGGACACGGCCCGGTGCGCTGTCGGTGCAGAGTGATAGAAAGAGCCGTCTGAGAACTTTCTGAGTACGACTCTGGGTCCGTTACGTACCTCAGGGCGTGGCTAAAAATCAGTGATCGAACGGGGGAACCGCTGATGACTCAGCCGCCCAACCAGCCGCCGCAGGACGGCTTCGGAGCGCCACAAGGCGATTTCGGAGCGCCACAGGACCAGCCGCCGCAGCCCGGGTACGGCTATCCCGAGCAGCCGCCGGCCGCCCCGCAGCAGGGAGCGCCGCAGCAGCCGGGGGTTCAGCAGCCGGGGGTTCCGCAGCCCGGTCCTTACGGCCAGCCGCCGCAGCCCTCCGGCCCCTACGCCCAGCCGGGTCCGTACGGCCAGCCCGCGGGGCCGTACGCCCAGCCCGGTCCCTACGGTGCTCCCGGCGCCGCCCAGCCCGGTCCGTACGGTCAGCCGCAGCCGCCCGGGCCCTACGGGCAGCAGCCCGGATACGGCTATCCGCCCCAGCCGCAGTACCCGGGCGGCCCCGGGACCCCGCCGCCCGGCTCCGGGTCGCGCAACCCCTTCCGGGGCAGGCCCGCCCTCGTCATCGGCGCCGCGGTCGCCGCGCTCCTCGTCATCGGCGGGACCGTCTTCGCGGTCTCCGGCGGGGACGACAAGGAGCCCGTCGCCAAGCCGACCGACGACGCCAAGCCCTCCGCCTCCGCCTCCGGCGCCCCGGTCAACCCCGGTGACGGCAGCGGCGACGGCGCCCAGGACCCGGAGAACCTCAACGAGGGCCGCCAGGCCGGCGAGTCCAAGGTCCTCTGGTACAAGGAGGCGCCCGACGCCCCCGGCAACGGCGCCGACGCCAACGGCATGTGGATCACCGACAAGACCGCGGTGAAGTCGGCGTACAAGCAGCTCGTCGCGTACAACGTCGGTGACGGCAGGCCGACCTGGGCCCCCATCACCTTCCCCGCCGAGATCTGCGCGGTCACCCCGCAGAAGACGTCCGACGACAAGATCGTCGTGGCCTACAAGAACGGCACCACCGACCGCGCCAAGTGCAGCCAGCTCCAGCAGGTCGACCTCAACACCGGCGCGAAGGGCTGGAGCGGCGAGGTCGCCGACGGCGCCGCCTTCGACAGCGCGATCCAGGTCTCCCTGACCCTCAGCGGCAACACGCTGATGGTGGGCCGCTCGCAGTCCGGCACGGCGTACGACGTCCGCACCGGCAAGAAGCTGTTCGACAAGAAGCGCTACGGCGAGGCCTGCTTCCCCAGTTCCTTCGCGGGCGGCCCCCGGCTGATCTCGGTGGCCTCCTGCGACGCCGCCCAGGACACCGAGCACGACGAGGTGCAGGAACTCGACCCCACGACCGGCAAGGTCAAGTGGACCCAGAAGTTCGACAAGGGCTGGCGGATCGAGAAGACCTACTCCGTCGACCCGCTGGTGATCTACAGCACCAACGACGACAAGAACTCCTGGAACATCGCCACCTTCACCGCCGCCGGCAAGTTCCGCTCCCAGGTCGCCTTCGACGAGGAATTCGCCCCCGACTGCGGTGGCGGCATCGCCCTCACGGGTGACCTGGAGGGCTGCCGGGGCCTGGCCGCGGACGCCAACACCCTGTACCTGCCGACCGAGGCGACCAGCGGCGCGAACGAGATCGTCGCGATCAACCTCTCCGACGGCAAGGAGAAGTGGCGGGTGAAGTCCCCGGTCGCCGAGTCCATGCAGCCCATGAAGGTCGAGGGCGGCAAGCTCATCGCGTACGTGGAGGCGTCCTACGACGCGGGCGGACGGGTCGTGTCGATCCCCACGACCGGCAGCAAGCACACGCCGACCACGCTCCTGCAGAACCCGCAGGGCGTCGCGGAGATCGAGAGCGGCTTCTACTCCAAGGAGGTCGCCTGGGTGGGCGGACGCTTCTACCTCTCGACCTCCCGGCTGTCCGGCAACGACGACACGAAGGAGAAGTTGATGCTCGCCTACGGCAAGTGACCCTTCCCCTTCCGCATCCCCTTCCGCTGTTGTCGTCCCCTGTCACCGAGGTACTCACGTCATGACCCAGCCGCCCCCTCCGCCGCCCCATCAGCCCCCGCAGCAGCCTGGGCAGCAGCCCGGGTTCGGCCCGCCGCAGCCGCCTCAGGCTCCGCAGACCCCGCCGCCTGCCGCCCCGCCCGCGCCGGTGCAGCAGCCTGGGTACGGGTATCCGCAGCAGCAGCCGCCGCAGGCGCCTCCGCAGGCTCCGCCCGGGTACGGCTATCCGCAGGCGGCTCCGCCTCCGCAGGCGCCCCCGCAGGCTCCTCCCGGGTACGGCTATCCGGGGCAGGCTCCGAACCCGTACGGGCAGCCGACCCCGCCGTACGGGCAGCAGCCTCCGTACGGCTATGCGCAGCCGACCATGCCGCTTCAGCCCCAGGCGCAGCCCGGCGGGAAGAAGTTCAACGCGCAGCTCGCCATCATCGTCTCGGCCGTCGTGGCGATCGCGCTGATCGTCGGCGGCGGTGTCTGGTACGCCACCTCCTCCGGTGACAGCGACAAGAAGGACGACACCGCGAACTCCAGCGGCGGCACCGGCGGCAAGGACGACGGCAAGGACGGTGGCAGCGGCGGGACCGGTGGCACCGACACCGGCGGCGGTACCACCGGCACCTCCACCAAGCCGCTGGAGAAGGTGCCCGCCAACCCCGCCTCCAAGATCCTCTTCCAGGTCCCGGCGCCCAAGGTCTCCAAGGACACCACCATCTCGACCGCCGGTTCCTGGCTCACCGACAAGGTGTACGCCAAGAGCGGCGTCGCCGAGATCACCGGCTACGACCCGGACAAGGGCACCAAGCTGTGGAACATCAAGCTCCCCGGCCCGGTCTGCCAGGGCAGCAACCACGCCACCACCGAGGGCCGCACGGCGATCATCTACCAGCCCGCCATGCCGACCAAGGACAAGCCCTCGCACGGGTGCAGCCAGATCGCCGCGCTCGATCTGAACACGGGCAAGAAGCTGTGGACCAAGACCGCCAACTCCGGTGACGAGCCCATCAGCTTCAACAACATCACCGTCAGCGGGGGCACGGCCGCCGTGGGCAGCACCAGCGGCGGCGCCGCCTTCGACCTCGGCACCGGCAAGCAGCTGTGGGCCCCCAAGCCCACCGACACCTGCTACGACGCCGGCTACGGCGGCGGCGCGAAGCTGGTCGCGGTGCGGCGGTGCGGGTCCTACGACCAGCCCGAGCTGCACATCCAGACCATCGACCCCAAGTCCGGCAAGGTGATCTCCGACTACCAGATGGGCTCGGGCATCGCCTACGCCAGCGTGGTGTCCAGCGATCCGCTGGTCGTGGCCGCCGACGTCGGTGAGTCCGCCAAGGACGGCAGCGGCATCTCGGACTTCTTCTCCATCGACAACAAGACCGGCAAGCTGCGCACCCGGATCTCCGCGCCCAGTGACCAGTACGCGGCCAGCTGCGACGGCATCACCAAGGTCGAGGAGTGCCACCAGGTCGCCGTCGGCAACGACCGGCTCTACATCTCGACGGAAGAGCACGACGGCAGCGGGAAGTTCAGCCAGACCAACGAGATCGTCGCCCTCGACCTCGCGACCGGGAAGCAGACCGGGCAGCGGGCCGACGCGGGCGAGGACTACACGATCATGCCGCTGCGGATGGACGGCACGAACATCATCGCGTACAAGCGTCCGCCGTACGACAAGGGCGGGCAGATCGTCAGCATCGACGGCTCCACGTTCAAGGAGACGAAGCTGCTGGAGAATCCGGCGACGGAGTCCGTGCGGGACGCGGAGACCGGGTTCTCGCCGGACTACTCCGAGTTGCTGTACTCGCAGGGGCACCTGTACATGTCCGCGATCTTCGCCAGTGATCTGGGGAGTTCGTCGGACGAGGAGGAGTATCTGGCGCTCGCGTTCGGCACGAACTGATCGATTCGGTCCGTACGGGTTTTTGATCACGGCCCCGTCCCTGCTCAGGGGCGGGGCCGTGCGCGTACCGCTCATCACCCTCGAATGCGAGGAATTTCGGCGATCCGGGGCACTTCTCACCGGTAGGGGAAGCGCAACGTCGAACAAGCGTGTAGCTTCCGGGGGCATGAAAGGCGGGGGGAGCCGGGAGGGGGCTCCTGTCCGTGTGGACCAGTGGGCGTCCATGGTGGGGCAGCCACCGGGGGATCCATTGGGGGGACTGGGGGGACTGGGGGGTAGGTCGATGGGAGTGCGGCTCATGGTGGTCGACGACCACCGATTGCTTGCCGAGGCGTTGGCCTCGGCGTTGAAGCTGCGGGGGCACCGGGTGCTTGCCGCGGCCGCGCCTGCCGCGGGTGCGGCGGAGCTGGTGATCAGTCGGGCGCCGGAGGTGTGTCTGCTGGGGACGGCGACTCCTGCCGAGCCGGGGATGTTCGATCCCGTGGTGAAGATCAAGCGGGAGCGGCCGCAGGTGGCTGTGCTGGTGCTGGGGCCGGTGCCGAGCCCTCGTGGGATCGCGGCGGCCTTCGCGGCCGGGGCGTCGGGGTACGTCCGTCATGACGAGCGGATCGAGGGTGTCGAGCGGGCGATCATGAAGGCGAGGGCTGGGGAGGCGGCGGTGGCGCCGCAGCTGCTGCAAGGAGCGTTCAGCGAACTCCTCAACCCGGCGGCCCAGCCGGACGACGAGGGCCAGCGGCTCCTCCAGATGCTGACGCCTCGCGAGGTCGAGGTGCTGGTGCGGGTCGCCGACGGCGAGGACACCCGGCTGATCGCGGCGGGCATGGGCATCGCACCGTCCACCGCCCGTACCCACGTCCAGCGCGTCCTGATGAAACTGGGCGTGGGCTCGCGCCTGGAGGCCGCCGCTCTGGCCGCACGCACAGGCCTCCTGGACCGCGCCGGCCCCCTGGCGGGGCCCCCGGGGGCCGAGCCGTAATGCCTGCGGCGCGCTGTGCGGGTCCGGTGGGGGCGTGCGTAGCGCCTTGGGTCCGGTGGGTGGGTCGGGGCCGGGTCGGGGGTCTCCGTCCTCGGTCCGGCGGAACTGTTCCGGCAAGAGGTACTGCGTGTCGGACGCCGGCCGCTGCGGGCGGACACCCCCCGCCCCGTCCCCTCACCGCCGTGGGCGGCTACGACGCCAACGGCCGACGGTGCTTTACGTCCCAGGGCGACTGCAGCTTCCCTAGGGGCGCGGGGAACTGCGCGACCAGCCACATCGCACCCGCAGCCGCCCTACGACCTTCCCTGGCACCCACCTGAGGGGCGCGGGGAACTGCGCGACCAGCCCCCACCCGGCACACAACCGTCCGCGGCAGATCCTGAGCCGTCGCGGTCGAAGGGGCGGCGCCCCTGGGGATGGGACGGGTAGGGGCGGCGGGGGCGAGGAACGCTACGGAACCCCCCGGAGGGGCCCGCGGGGGTGTTACGGGGAGGGCTGGTCGTCGGGGGTGTCGGCCGGGGTCGGCGGAGCCGTGGGGCGGAGCTTCAGCCAGGCGAGGAAGAAGATGCCGAGGAGAAGCATCCCGAGCCCGGTCCAGAGGTTGATGTTGATGCCCTGGGCCTTGTCGATGGCGGCGTCGTCGTCGGTGAGCCCGGCGATCGTGACGATGACGCCGTAGACGACGAAGAGGCCACCGATGATGCGGCGGATGTCGAAGAGACGGGCCGCCGTCGCGGACTTGGTCTGGAGGTCGGAGACCTCGCGGTGGAGGTCCTTCTCGGAGTATCCGGAGGGGTCAGACATGGTGCTTCCAATCCTCCCGCGTCAGAACGAGAACGGGATGTAGCAGGCGGCCGCGAGGATGACCGCGCCCCAGCCGAGGAGGGCCGGCCTGCGGTACCAGGCGTCGTCGCCCACGGCGGCCGGCTCGGACATGCCGGGGGAGCGGGTGCCGTAGACCAGGCCCTGGAGCTCGGCCGTGGGCTTGGGGGCCGTGAAGAGGGAGACGGCGACCATGACGACCGCGCCGGCGACGAAGCCCGCGATCGCGGAGACGAAGTTGGCGCCCTGGTCGGAGGGGATGTCGATGATGCCCTCCTTGTAGATCCAGAAGTAGTTGATCATCGCGGCGGTGGTGCCGGCGAGGAGGCCCCAGAAGCCCGACTTCATGGACGCGCGCTTCCAGAACATGCCGATGATGAAGACGACGAACATCGGGACGTTGAAGAAGGAGAAGAGGGTTTGGAGGTAGCTCATGATGTTCGAGAAGGATGAGGCCAGGAACGCCGTGCCGATGGAGGCCAGGACGCCGATCGCTGTGATCAGGCGGCCGAAGCGTACGTAGTACTCGTCCTCGCGGTCCTTGGTCACGTACTTCTGCCAGATGTCCGTGGTGAAGACCGTGTTGAAGGAGGAGATGTTGGCCGCCATGCCCGCCATGAAGGCCGCCAGGAGGCCGGTGACGGCGATGCCGAGGACGCCGTTGGGGAGGAGAGACTCCATGAGGTAGGGGATCGCGTCGTTGTACTGGAGGTCCGACGCGGGGGTGCCGATCTGGGGGACCAGGACCGCCGCCACCAGGCCCGGGATCATCACGAGGAAGACGATGAAGATCTTGGGGAACGCGGCGATGAGGGGGGTGCGCTGGGCGGCCGAGAGGTTCTTGGCGGACAGGGCCCGCTGGACCTCCGCGAAGTTCGTCGTCCAGTAGCCGAAGGAGAGCACGAAGCCGAGGCCGAGGACGATCGTCAGCCAGTTCGCCCCGAGGGGGTTCGCGCTGCCGATGCCGGTGCCTCCCCAGGCGGTCATGAAGTCGCCGCCGTGGCTCTTGGTGAGGGAGTCGGACAGGCCGTCCCAGCCGCCGACCTTCTTCAGGCCGAGGATGGAGAGGGGGATGAGCGCGGCCAGGATCACGAAGAACTGCAGGACCTCGTTGTAGATCGCGGAGGAGAGGCCGCCGAGGGTGATGTACGCGAGGACGAAGGCGCCGGCGACGACGATCGCCACCCATTCCGGCCAGCCGAGCAGGGCCTCTACGACGATCGCGAGGGCGTAGAGGTTCACGCCGGCGATGAGGATGGCCGCGAAGGCGAAGAGGACCGAGCTGAGCAGGTGGGCCGCTTTGTCGAAGCGCAGGAGGAGGAACTCGGGGACCGAGCGGACCTTGCTGCCGTAGTAGAACGGCATCATCACCAGGCCCAGGAAGACCATCGCCGGGATGGCGCCGATCCAGTACCAGTGGGTGGTGTAGACGCCGTACTGCGCGCTGTTGGCGGCCATGCCGAGGATCTCGGTGGCGCCGAGGTTGGCGGCGATGAAGGCGAGGCCGGTCACCCAGGCGGGCAGGGAGCGGCCGGAGAGGAAGAAGTCGAGGCTCGTCTTGACCGAGCGGCGGGCCGCGAAGCCGATGCCGAGGACGACGACGAAGTAGATGCCGAGGATCGTGTAGTCGAGCCAGTTCGTGGGGAGCCGTAGCTCGGCTGAGAGATATGTGGGGGTCTGCATGAGTACTCGCTTCGTTGCGCGAACTGATCCAGCGCGGAACCTACGCCTCCGCGTTCAGTAATTGAACATGCGCGGTGGTGTTCTTTGTTTGATTGTGATCGTCGGACCTCTGGTGGGTTGTGGTGTGTTATGTTTGATTGTGTTGAGTGATTGACTGGGTTTGGGCACTGAGGAGTGCGGCGTGAAGAAGACCTCGACCCGGCTGGCCGACGGTCGCGAGCTGATCTATTACGACCAGCGCGACGACACCGTCCGTGATGCCGTCGACCGGCGGCCGCTGGAGCCGACCGTCACCACGTCCGAGGTCCGGCAGGACCCGCTCCTCGGAGACTCCGTGGCCATCGCCTCGCATCGGCAGGGGCGGATCTATCACCCGCCGGTGGATCAGTGCCCGTTGTGCCCGACGCAGGGTGAGCGGCTGAGTGAGATTCCCGAGTCCCAATACGACGTCGTGGTCTTCGAGAATCGGTTTCCCTCACTGGCCGGTGACTCCGGGCGGTGTGAGGTCGTCTGTTTTACGTCCGACCACGACGCCTCGTTCGCCGATCTGACGGAGGAGCAGGCGGGGCTGGTGCTGGAGGCGTGGACCGATCGGACGTCGGAGCTTTCGCATCTGCCCTCCGTGGAGCAGGTGTTCTGTTTCGAGAACCGGGGCGCCGAGATCGGTGTGACGCTGGGCCACCCCCACGGGCAGATCTACGCCTACCCCTTCACCACTCCGCGCACCGCGCTCATGCTGCGTTCCGTCGCAGCTCATAAGGAGGCGACGGGAGGGGAGAACCTCTTCGACGCCGTCCTGGAGCGGGAGCTCGCCGGGGAGCGGGTCGTCCTGGAGGGTGAGCACTGGGTGGCCTTCGTGCCGTACTCGGCGCACTGGCCTTACGAGGTCCACCTGTATCCGAAGCGCCGGGTGCCCGATCTGCTGGGGCTCGACGAGGGGGCGCGCACAGAGTTCCCCAAGGTCTATCTGGAACTGTTGAGGCGCTTCGACCGGATCTTCGATGGGCCGGGTGGAGGGGAAGAAGGTGCGGGTGAGCCTCCTACGCCCTACATCGCCGCCTGGCACCAGGCGCCGTTCGGGCAGCTGGAGGAGTTCGAGGGCGTCAACCGTGACGACTTCGCGCTGCACCTGGAGCTTTTCACCATCCGTCGCACGTCCGGCAAGCTGAAGTTCCTCGCGGGCTCCGAGTCCGGCATGAACGTCTTCATCAACGACGTGCCGCCGGAGCGCGCGGCCCAGCGACTGCGAGAGGTAGCGAGTTCATGAGCAGCGGGAAGTACCTGGTCACAGGTGGCGCGGGGTACGTCGGCAGTGTCGTCGCCCAGCATCTGCTTGAGGCCGGTCACGAGGTCGTCGTGCTCGACAACCTCTCCACCGGGTTCCGGGAGGGCGTGCCGGCGGGGGCCGTGTTCGTCGAGGGCGACATCCGGGATGCCGCCAAGTGGCTGGACTCGTCCTTTGACGGTGTGCTGCACTTCGCCGCCTTCTCGCAGGTCGGCGAGTCGGTCGTGAAGCCCGAGAAGTACTGGGACAACAACGTCGGCGGGACCATGGCGCTCCTCGGCGCCATGCGGGAGGCCGGGGTCCGCAAGCTCGTCTTCTCCTCCACGGCCGCCACCTACGGGGAGCCCGAGGAGGTGCCGATCGTGGAGTCGGCGCCCACCCGGCCGACCAATCCGTACGGCGCCTCCAAGCTCGCCGTCGACTTCATGATCACCAGCGAGGCGAACGCCCACGGGCTGGGCGCGGTGTCGCTGCGCTACTTCAACGTGGCGGGTGCCTACGGCAAGCAGGGCGAGCGGCACGACCCCGAGTCGCACCTGATCCCGCTGGTCCTCCAGGTCGCGCAGGGCAGGCGGGAGGCGATCTCGGTGTTCGGGGAGGACTACCCGACGCCGGACGGCACCTGCGTCCGCGACTACATCCACGTCGCCGACCTGGCCGAGGCGCACCTCCTCGCGGTCGAGGCCGCCACCGCCGGCGAGCACCTCATCTGCAACCTCGGCAACGGCAACGGCTTCTCCGTCCGCGAGGTCATCGAGACGGTCCGGCAGGTCACCGGCCACCCGATCCCGGAGGTCGTGGCGCCCCGCCGCGGCGGCGACCCGGCGATCCTGGTGGCCTCCGCCGGGACCGCTCGCGAGAAGCTGGGCTGGAACCCGTCCCGCGCGGACCTCGCGGGGATCGTCGCGGATGCGTGGGAATTCGCTCAGAACATTGCAAGGGAGCAGTAAGTGGGGGCACAACAGCAGGTCGCGGACGCCTTCGTCGAGTTGTACGGGGCCGCGCCCGAGGGTGTCTGGGCGGCGCCCGGCCGCGTCAACCTGATCGGTGAGCACACCGACTACAACGACGGTTTCGTGATGCCCTTCGCGCTGCCGCACATGGCGGTGGCCGCGGTGTCCCGGCGGGACGACGGCGTACTGCGGCTGCACTCGGCCGACATCGACGCCGGTGTCGCCGAACTGCGCCTGGACGAGCTCGTCCCCGAGTCGGACAAGAACTGGACGGCGTACCCGGCGGGTGTGGTCTGGGCGCTGCGCGAGGCGGGTCACCCGATCACCGGCGCCGATGTCCATCTGACCTCCACGGTGCCCTCGGGAGCCGGGCTGTCCTCCTCGGCGGCGCTGGAGGTCGTCGTAGCGCTCGCTCTGAACGATCTGTACGAACTCGGCCTGAAGCGCTGGCAGTTGGCGCGGCTGTGCCAGCGCGCGGAGAACGTCTACGTCGGTGCCCCGACCGGGATCATGGACCAGACGGCGTCCGCGTGCTGCGAGGAGGGCCACGCGCTCTTCCTCGACACCCGGGACCTGTCGCAGAAGCAGATCCCCTTCGACCTGGCCGCCGAGGGCATGCGCCTGCTGGTGGTCGACACCCAGGTCAAGCACGCCCACAGCGACGGCGAGTACGGCAAGCGCCGGGCCGGCTGCGAGAAGGGCGCGGCCCTGCTGGGCGTCGACGCCCTGCGGGACGTTCCCTACGCGGACCTGGACGCGGCGCTGGAGCGGCTCGGCGACGAGGAGGAGGTGCGCCGCCTGGTGCGTCACATCGTCACCGAGAACGCGCGGGTGGAGCAGGTCGTGGCCCTGCTGGAGGCCGGTGACACCCGGGCGATCGGTCCGGTCCTGATCGCCGGGCACGCCTCGCTGCGCGACGACTTCCGCATCTCCGCCCCGGAGCTGGACCTGGTCGTCGACACCGCGCTGGCCTCGGGTGCGATCGGTGCCCGGATGACCGGCGGCGGCTTCGGCGGCTCGGCGATCGTGCTCGTCGAGGCCGGCGATGTCGAGGCCGTCACCAAGGCCGTCGAGGAGGCCTTCGCGGCGGCCGGATTCACCGCGCCCCGCGTCTTCGAGGCGGTGCCCTCGGCGGGTGCGCGCCGGCTGAACTGACGTCCTTCGGCCATCACTTGGTAAGAAAGGCCCCGCGCTCGGTAAGAGCGCGGGGTCATCTCTTTGTCGACTGAGGACAACTGAGGATCGACCAGTGCGCGTGGTGTTTGTGAAGGTCCTCAAATGGGCTGTCTGGTACGCCTGTTGCTGGTGTGCCTGCTGATACGATCATTGCACTTTTCAGTAGGCTGACGGCGCGTCATGACGCGTACGGGGGGACAGTCTCTAGGGCCCCATCGCGAAGGAGTGGCTGTTGTTCTGCCCCCGGCGCGAGGCGACTTGAAGAGAGTCTCATGACGTCATTCATCAAGGATCCGTTGGTTTGGATCCTGCTCATCGTGATCATCGCTGCGGCCTTCGCAGTGATGCGCGCACGGAGAACCAACATGGCTCTCCGCCGCAACAACGACAACTTGCAGAGCAACCTGGTGGCGGTGCAAGGCCAGCTCCGCCAGACGCAGTCGGGCTACGAGTCCCTGACCGCCCGGCACGTGGAGGACCTCGCGGAGGTCCGGGCGGACGCGGAGTCGGCGACCAAGTCGGTCCTCAAGTCCGCGATGGGCACCCTCCAGTCCCTCGCCGAGGAGCAGCAGGTCCTGCTGGACAACCTCCAGAAGGGGTACGGCGACAACACCGGCGTGCTGGCCGACCTGATGCTGATCGACCACACCAGCAGCCAGTTCAGCCGCCGCACCAAGGGCATCTCCGTGCTGTGCGGAGGCTGGCTCGGCCGGCGTGAGGAGAGCGCCTCCGTCTACGACGTGGCGCGCAGCGCCCAGGGTCGGATCAAGGACTTCAACCGGGTCCGCGTCCACGCCCAGGTCAACATCTCCATCACCGGCAAGGCGGTGGAGCCGGTCGCCGTGGTGCTGGCCGAACTCCTGGACAACGCCACCAAGTACAGCGCGCCCCAGTCCCCGGTCGAGATCAACATCCAGGCCGTGCCCACCGGAGTCTGTCTGGTCGTCGACGACGCCGGTGTGGGCATGAGCCAGGAGACCAAGGCCCGTGCGGCGGCCCTGCTGTCGCCGGAGGGCGTCGTCGACATCACCGGTCTCGGCGACCCGCCCAAGTTCGGCTTCGCCGTCTGCGGAATGCTCGCCGCCCGCTACGGATTCTCCGTGTCCGTCGACTCGGTCTCCCCCTACGGCGGGGTGCGGGCCGTCATCCGAGTTCCGGAGGGCCTCTTGACGACCGAAGCCCCGCAGCCCGCCGCCTCGCACGACGACCACGAGTACGAGGAGGACGTGGCCGCGCGCCCGCGTGCCGCCGTACCCGCGCCCGGTCCGACCCTCGTCGTCGGGACGACGACCGGCGGACTGCCCCGGCGCAGGCGGCGCAACAGGGCCGTCTCCGTGGTGCCGGAGCCGGAGCAGCAGACGGCGGCGCCTTCCGGAGCCGATGCGGAGAACAGCGAAGTGACCGCTTCGCGGATCGGTGCGTTCGCCCGCGGCACGCACCTCGGGCGGGTCTCGAACAACACGGAAGGATCCCAGAACCAGTGAATCCCGACCTCACGTGGGTACTGAACGGTGTGCTCGAGGTGCGCGGGGCACGCCACGCGATCCTCGTCTCCGCGGACGGTCTGCTGATGCAGCGTTCCGACGACATCAGCCGTGACGAGGCGGAGAAGAACGCCGCCGCGATGAGTTCCATCCAGTCCCTGTGCCGGGCGGTGGCCGGGTTCGTGGGCGGCGGGGGGACCTGGAAGCAGACGCTGGTCGAGTTCGACGGCGGCTGGATCTTCCTCGTCGCCGCGGGCAGCGGCGCCTATCTCGCGGTGTCGGCCGCCCTGGACGTCGACATGGAGGCGATGTCCTTCCGGATGCAGAAGACGGTCAGCGCACTGCGCGAGGCGATGAGCGCGGCGCCCCGACTGAACGCCGGTGTGGACGCATGACCAGCCACGGCGAGGAAGCTCCGGTCACCAGCGACTTCGTCCGTTCCTACGTCATCACCGGCGGCCGGCGACTGCCGTCCGCCGACGATCTCGCCCTGCACACCCTGGTCACCCTGGCGCCCGACAGGGAGATGCCGCTCGGGGCCGGACCCGAGGTCCGGGCCATCTGGGAGCTGTGCGCGGGCGGCTACCTCTCCGTCGCGGAAGTGGCGGGCCACCTGTCGCTGCCCGTCGGCGTGGCCCGACTGCTGCTGACCGATTTATTCGAGCAGGGTCACCTCCTGCGCCGCGCCGCGCCGCCCCGTGCCCAACTCGCTGACCGAGCGACCCTCGAGAAGGTTCTGCATGGACTCGAAACCCTCATCGTCTGAGAAGCCGTCGACCGGCACGATCTATGTGTCCGACGCGGTGACCACGGCCGCGAAGATCCTCGTCGTCGGGCATTTCGCGGTGGGCAAGACGACCTTCATCGGATCGCTGTCGGAGATCACGCCGCTCAGGACCGAGGAGAAGATGACGCAGGCGTCCGTGCACGTGGACGACCTGCGGGGCGTGCCGGACAAGCAGACCACCACCGTGGCCCTGGACTTCGGCCGGCTGACCCTCACCGACGAACTGGTCCTCTACCTCTTCGGCACCCCCGGACAGCAGCGCTTCATGCAGCTGTGGGAGGACATGGCCCGGGGCGCGCTCGGCGCACTGCTCCTGGTGGACCCCGCCCGGCTGGAGGAGACGTTCCCCGTCATCGACCTGATCGACGAGTACGGGCTCGAGTACGCCATCGCCGTCAACAGCTTCCAGGCGGGCACCCGGTTCGAGGAGGAGGAGATCCGCGAAGCCCTCGACCTGCTGCCCGACACCCCCGTCGTCTACTGCGACGCCCGCGACCAGCGGTCGTCCGCGACCGCGCTGATCGCGCTCGTGCGCCATCTGCTCGATCGCGCGGCGTGAGAGCCCCGGTTCGCACGTCGGCTCCCCTTCCACCTCCCTCCTCCCCGGCCGGGCCGCGAGGCCCGGACCTCCAAAGGACACCCCCGTGGACACTCACCACTCGCCCGCCGCCGCGGGCGCCAGATGCCCCATGCACGACGGCACCTTCACCGCCGACCCGCAAGCGATCTACGACTTCGTCCGGGCCCACGGCCCCGCCGGACCCGTGGAACTCGCCCCCGGTGTGGACGCCACGCTGGTCGTCGAGCACGAGATGGCCCTCCGGGTGCTGCAGAACCCGTCCCTGTTCGCCCGCGACTCCCGCCGCTGGAAGGGCCTGAACGAGGGCAAGGTCCCGCTCGACAGCCCCGTCCTGGCGATGATGGCCTACCGGCCCAACTGCCTGTACACCGACGGCGCCGTGCACCTGCGCCTGCGCCAGGCCGTCACCGCGAGCCTGGACCGGCTCAACACCAGGCGGCTGCGCCGGGACGTCGAACCGATCGCCGACTTCCTCATCGACCAGTTCAGCGAACGCGGCCGCGCCGACCTGATCAACGACTACGCCAAGATGCTGCCGGCGCTGCTGTTCAACAAGCTCTTCGGCTGCCCCGCCGACATCGGCGACACCGTGACCGTGGCGCTGGGCGCCTTCTTCGACGGCGTCGACGTGCAGCGCGCCAACGAGGAGCTCACCGCGAGTCTGATGGAGCTGGTCTCCATCAAGCGCCGCCGCCCCGCCGACGATGTCACCTCCTGGCTCATCCAGCACCCCGCCGGTCTGACCGACGAGGAGCTCAAGGACCAGCTGATCATCCTGATGGGCGCCGGCTTCGAGCCGCTGCGCAACCTCATCGGCCACGCCCTGCACCTGCTGCTGTCGGAGGAGGGGGCGGGCGGCTCCGGCATGCTGGTCGAGGAGGCCATCGACCACATCCTGTGGAACAACCCGCCCATCGCCAACTACGCCACCCACTTCCCCGTGCAGGACGTGGACCTCGGCGGGCTGATCGTCGAGGCGAACACCCCGGTCGTCATCAGCTTCGGCGGCGCCAACAGCGACCCCGCCCTCAAGGAGGCCCGGGAGTCCCGCAACAAGGGCGCTCACCTGGCCTGGGGTGCGGGGCCGCACGCCTGCCCGGCCAAGGACCCGGCGCTGGTCATCGCCGTCACCGCGATCGAGCGGCTCCTGAACGCGCTGCCCGATCTCACCCTGGGCGCGTCGGACGACGAGCTGCAGTGGCGGCCGGGGCCCTTCCAGCACGCGCTGGTCGGGCTGCCGGTGCGGTTCACCCCGACCCCGGCCACCCGCATGGTGGCGGCGCTCCAGAGCGCGGCGCCCCAGCCGACGGCCGAGCAGCCGGGCCTGCAGACCGGTGCCGAGCCCGCACGTCAGGGGCAGCCGGCGCAGAAGAGGGGCTTCTGGAGCACTCTGGTCGACCTCTTCCGCGTCTGAGCCCGCGCGACGGCGCACGGCACCGGCGCACAGAAGCTCACCGCAGCCGTTTGGTGAGGGTGTACTCCGTGATCCCCGGCGGATAGTCGGGGATCACGCACACCACCTCGTACCCCTGCCGCCGGTAGAACGCCGGCGCCTGGAAGTCCCAGGTCTCCAGGCGTACGGCCGCGCAGCCCCGCTCGTCCCGGGCGATCCGCTCCGCCTCGCCGAGCAGCCGGGAGCCCAGGCCGGCGCCCCGGTGCCGTGCGTCGACCCACAGATAGGCCACGTGCATCCAGGTCGCCCAGGTGTGGCCGACCAGACCGCCGGCCAGCGCGCCGGCGTCGTCCAGCACCCAGACGTGCAGCGGGACCTCGCGGGCACCGGGGGTGCCGCGCAGCGCCCGCAGGACGGGAGAGGCGGCCGTGTTGGTCTCCCGAAGCCGACTTCGAAGAAGATCGCGCCGCTCCTTGTCGACTTCTGTCTCGATGCGAAACATGCGGCTCACCATAAACGCGTTGGACAGCCAGTTCTGCAAATTACCTTCCGCTCCTGCCCCCCGGCCGTACCCTGATGAACAGCACCGGTGGGGGCCGGTGCTGATCAGGGGGCGAGACAGTCGGGTACGACGCCCGATGTGGGGGTAGCGGTTTCTGCACGGCGGCGGCCGTGCGGCGATGCCGACCCCGGGCGTCGTACCCGCGCAGGTCATCGTTTCCCGACCTTGGGGTATCCCCTGCTCCGTCAGGAGCATCGGGGAAGGGGGTTTCGTGGTTCGCATCCGAGTCCTGGTCGTCGACGACCATCGCATCTTCGCCGAGTCGCTCGCAGCCGCACTGGCGGCCGAGCCCGATGTCGACGTCTCCGCCGCCGGCAGCGGTCCCGCCGCGCTGCGCAGCCTGGAGCGCGCGGCCGCCGAGGGCCGCCGGTACGACGTCCTGCTGGTCGACTCCGACCTCGGCGGCAACGTGCCGGGCGTCCGGCCCGCCGTGCCGGTCCAGGAGGTGGGCGAGGACGGTCTCGTCGACGGCATATCACTGGTCGCCGGGGTGCGCACCGCGCAGCCGGGCGTACGGATCGTCGTGCTCGCCGAGAAGGACGATCCCCGCCGGGCCGCGCTCGCCCTCCAGGCCGGTGCCTCCGGATGGGTCGCCAAGGACTGCTCGCTGTCCCGGCTGCTCACCGTCATCCGGGGAGTGCTGCGCGAGGAGACGCATCTGCCGCCCGCCCTGCTCACCGGGGTGCTGCGCGAGCTGACGGCAGCCCGCAAGCACCGCACCGAGAGCGAGCGGCTGGTGGAGTCGCTCACCCCGCGCGAGCGGGAGGTGCTGCGGTGCATGGTCGCCGGGCTGGGCCGCAAGGCCGTCGCGGAGAGACTGTTCCTCTCCCCGCACACCGTGCGCACCCACATGCAGAACGTCCTGGGCAAGCTGGGCGTGCACTCCACCCTGGCCGCCGTCGCCCTGGCCCGCCGCGCGGGCGTCGGCCCCGTGGACCTAGCCGGGGATGTTGTCGAACGGGGCGGTCAGCTGGCGTAGCAGTCCCGCCAGTTCGCCCCGCTGGGCGCGGGAGAGCTCCGCGAGGATGGCGCGCTCCTGGTCCAGCAGACCGGCCAGGGCCTGGTCCGCCCGGTCCTGGCCCTCGGTCGTGAGGCGCACCAGCACACCGCGCCGGTCGCTCGGATCGGGCAGCCGCTCCACCAGGCCCTTCTTGGCGAGCCGGTCGATGCGGTTGGTCATCGTGCCCGACGTCACCAGGGTCTGCGTCAGCAGCTGTCCGGGGGAGAGCTGGTACGGCGTCCCGGCGCGCCTGAGCGCGGTGAGCACGTCGAACTCCCAGGGCTCCAGCCCGTGCTCGGCGAAGGCCAGCCGACGTGCGCGGTCCAGGTGCCGGGCCAGCCTGCTCACCCGGCTGAGTACCTCCAGCGGCTCCACGTCGAGGTCCGGGCGCTCCCGGCGCCACGCTGCGACCAGCCGATCGACCTCGTCCTCCATGACGATCAGTGTAGTGGTTGTGTCGATGTGAAGTCTCTTGAGATAGAGCTTCTTGGCGCGAAGTCTCTTGACATCAAGAGAAATGTCCGGGGAAGGTGGATGCCATGACCACTCCCGCCTGGGATCCGGCCCAGTACCTCCGCCACGCCGGCCACCGCGCCCGCCCCTTCACCGACCTCCTCGCCCGGGTCCCCGACCTGCCGGGCGACCCGCCCCGCATCGCCGACCTCGGCTGCGGCCCCGGCAACGTCACCGCCCTGCTCACCGCCCGCTGGCCCACCGCCCGCGTCACCGGCTACGACAACTCCGCCGAGATGCTCGACAAGGCCCACGTCGACCACGCCGGCCCCACCCCCGGCGGCGGCCGCCTCGACTTCGCCCACGCCGACGTCCGCACCTGGGCGCCCACGGAGTCGTACGACCTCATCCTCAGCAACGCCACGCTCCAGTGGGTCCCCGGCCACGCGGACCGCTTCGCCGACTGGATCGCCGGGCTCGTCCCCGGCGGCGCCCTCGCCTTCCAGGTGCCCGGGAACTTCGACTCCCCGAGCCATGTCCTGATGCGCGACCTCGCCCACTCCGCCCGCTGGAAGACCCGCCTCGCCGACACCCTCCGCCACGCCGACGCCGTCCACACCCCTCAGGCGTACGCGGAGCGGCTGGCCGACCTCGGCTGCGCGGCCGACGTGTGGGAGACGACGTACATCCATCTCCTGGAGGGCGAGGACCCGGTGCTGGACTGGGTGAAGGGGACGGGGCTGCGGCCGGTCCTCACCGTGCTGGCCGACGACCCGCAGGCGCGGTCGGAATTCGTGAGCGACTACCGGGCCGCCCTGCGCGAGGCCTATCCGGCGGGGCCGCACGGCACGCCCTTCCCCTTCCGCCGGATCTTCGCGGTGGCCCGCAAGGAGGCGTGATGCTCGTCGCCGTCGACCACGTCCAGCTCGCCGCCCCACCCGGCTCCGAGGACCGGCTGCGGGCCTACTACACCGGCGTCCTCGGCATGACGGAGACTCCCAAGCCGCCGGCGCTCGCGGCGCGAGGGGGCTGCTGGTTCCGGGCGGGCGCGGTGCACCTGCACCTGGGGATCGAGCCGGACTTCCGCCCGGCGAGGAAGGCCCACCCGGGCCTGCGCGTACGGGACATCGACACGTACGCGGCCCATCTGACGGCCCGAGGAGCCACGGTCAGCTGGGACGACACCCTCCCGGGCCACCGCCGCTTCTACTCCGAGGACCCGGTGGGCAACCGGCTGGAGTTCCTGGAGCCGGTCACAGCTCCTTGAGGGCGTCCAGTGTGATGTCGAGGTCGAGGTCGTAGGGGACGCCGAGCTTGAGCCGGTCGTGGTGGATGCCCGTCAGCGCGTACGTCTTCGACAGCGGGTCGAGCTCGTAGACCCGCACCACGGGGTGTTGGCTCTCTCCGGTCATCTCGACCAGCCAGAAGTGGGGGATGCCCGCAGCGGCGTACTTGCGGGGCTTGGTGTCCCGGTCGCGGGCCTCGGAGTCCGGCGAGACGACCTCGACGGCGAGGAGCACGTCGGCGGCCTCGAACCGGGTCTGCTTCATGCCGGTAACGGCCTCGGCGCGGACGACGGACACATCGGGCTCGGGGCCGTTGCGCCGGTCGAGGACGACCGTCATCTCACGGCGGACTTTCAGCTGCTTCGGGACCGCGCTCCGCAGTCCAGCGACCAGCAGGTCGATCATGATGCTGTGGAAATCCCGCTGCGGACTCACGAAGACAAGGCTCCCGTCGATCAGCTCGGTGTGCGGCGGGAGGTCGGGCAGCGTGAACAGGTCGTCCACGGTGTACCCGTCCTGCGGCGGCACCGGCCAGCGGCAGCCGTGCTCGGCGGTCGGCTCGGGGGTCATGGTTCCTCCCATGGACGGGATCCTCGGCCCTGCGACATCACGGTAGCGGCCGGAATCCGCTGCCGTCATCACAAAGAGTGACGCCTCAGCTCTTGCGGCGCCCTATCAACCGCGGCTTCGCCTCCAGGCCGTCCAGGCCGTGCCAGGCGAGGTTGACGAGATGGGCGGCGACCTCGGCCTTCTTGGGGCGGCGGACGTCCAGCCACCACTGGCCGGTGAGGGCGACCATGCCGACGAGGGCCTGGGCGTAGAGGGGGGCCAGCTTGGGGTCGAAGCCGCGGCTCTTGAACTCGCGGCCCAGAAGGTCCTCGACCTGGGTGGCGATGTCGGAGATCAGGGACGCGAAGGAACCGGTGGACTGGGGGATGGGGGAGTCGCGGACCAGGATGCGGAAACCGTCCGTGTACTCCTCGATGTAGTCCAGGAGCGCGAAGGCCGCCTGCTCGCACAGTTCGCGGGGGTGACCGGCGGTGAGGGAACTCGTCACCATGTCCAGCAGGCGGCGCATCTCGCGGTCCACGACCACCGCGTACAGCCCCTCCTTGCCGCCGAAATGCTCGTACACCACCGGTTTGGACACCCCGGCCTTCGCCGCGATCTCCTCCACGGACGTGGCCTCGAACCCCTTCGACGCGAAGAGGGTGCGGCCGATCTCCAGCAACTGCTGGCGGCGCTCGGCACCTGTCATCCGGGTGCGACGCGCACGCCGCGGCTTTTCATTGCTCGGGGTGCTGCTGGAGTCGGTCGCCACGGCGTCAATCATGCCGCCTCGGCGGTCTCCTTCTTGCGTCGAGAACCGTCCTCACCCGTGATCCGGCGTGAATCGATACGCGAGCGTGACGGCCAGCGGACGTCGTACGCCCAGCCCAGCATCTCGAACCAGCGGATGAACCGCGCCGAGGAGTCCACCTGGCCCCGCTCCACCCCGTGCCGCGCGGACGTCGGGTCGGCGTGGTGCAGGTTGTGCCAGGACTCGCCGCAGGACAGCACCGCCAGCCACCACACGTTGCCCGAGCGGTCCCGCGACTTGAACGGCCGCCTGCCCACCGCGTGACAGATCGAGTTGATCGACCAGGTCACGTGGTGCAGCAGGCACACCCGGACCAGGGAGCCCCAGAAGAAGCCGGTGAACGCGCCCCACCAGGACATCGTCACCAGGCCGCCGATCAGCGCCGGCAGGGCGAGGGAGAGCATCGCCCAGAAGATGAACTGCCGGGAGATCATCCGGATCGCCCGGTCCCTGATCAGGTCCGGCGCGTACTTGTCCTGCGGAGTCTGCTCCTCGTCGAACATCCAGCCGATGTGCGCCCACCACAGGCCCTTCATCAGCGCCGGAACCGTCTCGCCGAACCGCCACGGCGAATGCGGGTCGCCCTCCGCGTCGGAGAACTTGTGGTGCTTGCGATGGTCGGCCACCCAGCGCACCAGCGGTCCCTCCACCGCGAGCGAGCCCATGATCGCCAGCGCGATCCTGAGCGGTCGCTTCGCCTTGAAGGATCCGTGGGTGAAGTAGCGGTGGAAGCCGATCGTGATGCCGTGGCAGCCCAGGAAGTAGAAGAAGACCAGCAGGCCGACGTCCAGCCAGCTCACGCCCCAGCCCCACGCCAGCGGCACGGCCGCCAGCACGGCGAGGAACGGCACGATGATGAAGAGCAGCAGCGTGATCTGCTCGATCGAGCGCTTCTGCTCGCCACCCAGGGTGGCGGAGGGCGCGTCGGGGCCGAGGGCCCCCGCCTTGGAGGGGTCTTCGATCACATCGGAGCTTGAGGTCATGCGCGTCCCCTGTGGGGTTTCGAGGGTGGGGAAAGGGGGTGGTGAAAGTGGCCGGGTAACCGTTCCTACGGGTCCGTAACCTACGGCATCGTAAGTATGGCAGCGAGATACGCGTCGGCAAGAGCCCGACCACCTGCGCCGCGGCGCGGACACCTATCCTTGTGTCGGTCGGACAGCGCGGTCCGCTCTGAATTCTTCCCTCTCGGACGAGCTTCAACACTGCAAGGAGCCGCACCTGTGAGCAGTGCCGACGACCAGACTGTGTCCCGGATGACCACCAGCAGTGAACTGCGAGCCGACATCAGGCGACTGGGTGACCTCCTGGGCGAGACTCTTGTCCGCCAGGAAGGTCCGGAGCTGCTCGAACTGGTCGAGAAGGTCCGCCGCCTCACCCGCGAGGACGGCGAGGCCGCCGCCGAGCTGCTGCGCGGCACCGAACTCCAGACCGCGGCCAAGCTGGTCCGCGCCTTCTCCACCTACTTCCACCTGGCCAACGTCACCGAGCAGGTCCACCGGGGCCGCGAACTGCGCGCCCGGCGCGCAGCCGAGGGCGGTCTGCTGGCCCGCACCGCCGACCGCCTCAAGGACGCCGACCCCGAGCACCTGCGCCAGACGGTCGCCAACCTCAACGTCCGCCCGGTGTTCACCGCCCACCCCACCGAGGCCGCCCGCCGCTCGGTCCTCAACAAGCTCCGCCGCATCGCGGCGCTGCTCGAGACCCCGGTCATCGAGTCGGACCGGCGCCGCCACGACACCCGTCTGGCCGAGAACATCGACCTCGTCTGGCAGACCGACGAACTGCGCGTGGTCCGCCCCGAGCCCGCCGACGAGGCCCGCAACGCCATCTACTACCTGGACGAGCTGCACGCCGGCGCCGTCGGGGACGTACTGGAGGACCTCACCGCCGAACTGGAGCGTGTCGGCGTCCGGATCCCCGACGACACCCGCCCCCTGACCTTCGGCACCTGGATCGGCGGCGACCGCGACGGCAACCCGAACGTCACCCCCCAGGTCACCTGGGACGTCCTGATCCTCCAGCACGAGCACGGCATCAACGACGCCCTGGAGATGATCGACGAGCTGCGCGGCTTCCTGTCGAACTCCATCCGCTACACCGGCGCCACCGACGAGCTCCTGGACTCGCTCGGCACCGACCTGGAACGCCTGCCGGAGATCAGCCCCCGCTACAAGCGCCTCAACGCCGAGGAGCCCTACCGGCTCAAGGCCACCTGCATCCGGCAGAAGCTGGAGAACACCAAGACGCGCCTGGCCAGGGGCATCCCGCACGAGCCCGGCCGCGACTACCTCGGCACCGGCGAACTGATCGCCGACCTCACCCTGATCCAGACCTCGCTGCGCGAGCACCGCGGCGGACTCTTCGCCGACGGCCGCCTGGACCGCACCATCCGCACCCTGGGCGCCTTCGGCCTCCAGCTCGCCACCATGGACGTACGCGAGCACGCCGACGCCCACCACCACGCCCTCGGCCAGCTCTTCGACCGCCTCGGCGAGGAGTCCTGGCGCTACGTCGACATGCCCCGCGAGTACCGCGCCAAGCTGCTCGCCAAGGAGCTGCGCTCCAGGAGGCCGCTGGCCCCGACCCCGGCGCCCGTCGACGCGGCCGGCGAGAAGACCCTCGGTGTCTTCCAGACCGTCAAGCGCGCCCTGGCGGTTTTCGGACCCGAGGTCATCGAGTCGTACATCATCTCGATGTGCCAGGGCGCGGACGACGTGTTCGCCGCCGCCGTCCTGGCCCGCGAGGCCGGACTGCTCGACCTGCACGCCGGCTGGGCGAAGATCGGCATCGTGCCGCTCCTGGAGACCACCGACGAGCTCAAGGCCGCCGACACCATCCTGGAGGACATGCTCTCCGACCCGTCGTACCGCAGGCTCGTCGCCCTGCGCGGGGACGTCCAGGAGGTCATGCTCGGCTACTCCGACTCCTCGAAGTTCGGCGGCATCACCACCAGCCAGTGGGAGATCCACCGCGCCCAGCGCCGCCTGCGCGACGTGGCCCACCGCTACGGCGTCCGGCTGCGCCTCTTCCACGGCCGCGGCGGCACCGTCGGCCGCGGCGGCGGCCCCTCGCACGACGCGATCCTCGCCCAGCCCTGGGGCACCCTGGAGGGCGAGATCAAGGTCACCGAGCAGGGCGAGGTCATCTCCGACAAGTACCTCGTGCCCTCCCTGGCCCGGGAGAACCTGGAACTGACCGTCGCCGCCACCCTCCAGGCCTCCGCCCTGCACACCGCGCCCCGCCAGTCCGACGAGGCCCTCGCCCGCTGGGACGCGGCGATGGACGTGGTCAGCGACGCCGCCCACGCCGCGTACCGCAGGCTGGTCGAGGACCCGGACCTGCCGACGTACTTCCTCGCCTCGACGCCGGTGGACCAGCTCGCCGACCTGCACCTGGGCTCACGGCCCTCCCGCCGTCCCGGCTCGGGCGTCTCGCTCGACGGACTGCGCGCCATCCCCTGGGTGTTCGGCTGGACCCAGTCCCGGCAGATCGTCCCCGGCTGGTTCGGCGTCGGCTCCGGCCTGAAGGCGCTGCGCGAGGCGGGCCTGGACACCGTGCTCGACGAGATGCACGAGCAGTGGCACTTCTTCCGCAACTTCATCTCCAACGTCGAGATGACCCTCGCCAAGACCGACCTGCGGATCGCCCAGCACTACGTCGACACCCTCGTCCCCGACGAGCTCAAGCACGTGTTCGACACCATCAGGGCCGAACACGAACTCACCGTCCGCGAGGTGCTGCGCGTCACCGGCGAACAGGAACTCCTCGACGCCACCCCGGTCCTGAAGCAGACGTTCACCATCCGCGACGCCTACCTGGACCCGATCTCCTACCTCCAGGTCACCCTTCTCAAGCGCCAGCGCGACGCCGCGGCCGCCGGCGAGACCCCCGACCCGCTGCTGTCCCGGGCCCTGCTCCTGACGGTCAACGGCGTCGCCGCGGGCCTGCGCAACACCGGCTGAACCCGCTCCGGACACAGCGATGCCCCGGACCTTCGCGAGAAGGCCCGGGGCATCGCCGTCATCGGAATCAGGCGTTACGACGACGGCGGAACACCAGGTAGCCGCCCGCCGCGACCAGCGTCGCCGCCAGCCCCGACAACAGGCCGACCGGGGCGCCGTTGCCGGTCTCGGCGAGGTCACCGGAGGCACCGCCCTGCGGGGACGGCGATCCGGCCGCCCCGGCGGGGGACGACGAGGACGGCTCCGGAGTGCCGCCGCCCGTCTCCTCGCCCGGCGCGGACGCGGAGGCGGACGGACCCGTCGACGGGGACGCGGACGTGCCCGGCGTCGAACCGGGGCCGCCGCCCTCCTCGTTCTCGCAGTCCGTCCAGAACACCTTGTGCTTGGCGGCCCCCTTCTCGCCGTCGAAGTTCCAGAACAGCTTGTAGTGCCCGTCGGGCAGCGACAGCTCCTGCGTACGGCCGTGACCGTCGCCGTCCAGCGTGATCGCGCCGGACTTCACGGTCTCGCCCTTGACGCCGGCCGACGGCGCCCAGGCCTCGATGTGCCAGTCCACCTCCTGGACCGCGTCGAAGCCGAAGGCGTCGAGGTAGAAGGTGCAGACGTGCGGCTCGTTCTTGCGCAACTCCTCGCCGGTGGTGGCGTCGTGGATCTTCACGGTGCCGTTGTCCCCGGGCGGGGTCGCGTGCGCGGAGGGGACGGCCAGGAAGGCCGCCGTGGCGACGGCGCACAGCGCGCCGGCGCGGGAAAGGGTTCGCATGGGGCAGTAGTCCATCTTCGAGATGTGAACGGGAAGATGTGGAGGGGGCGGCTCAGCTTCCAGCCCGCACTGACCACCGGTCAATCACGAACAGGCAACACTCGATCCCCCCACAGGAATCGAGAACGCCGAAACCCCTCAGATCGTCACGAAGGCCGCCGTCAACAGCGCGATTCCCGACCCCGCCAGCACCCACGCCGGCCGCGTCCGCCCCAGCCCCCCGGCCACCACCACCGACGCCAGCAGCAGCGCACCGCCCATCGGCACCCAGGAGTACAGCACCCCGGCCGGACCCGACCGCACCACCTCACCGGTGCCGGGCTTCACCACGACCGTGTACGTCTGCCCCTTCTTCACGGCCGCCGTGTGCTCGATCACCACCCGCTCCCGGGCCCGCGACCCCGACGACAGCGGGGTGTACGGCCCCGTGCAGGTGTCCGCTCCGCACCGCGTCACCTCGACCGTGCCGCGCTCCCGCCCCTTGGTCAGCATCACGTACTGCGCCGACCCCCAGGACCCCCACACGCCGGCGACCAGGATCAGCACGGCCACCGTCCCCATCGCCGCCAGCCGCCCGAACCGCAGCGCGGCGAACGAGACCCGACGGGCCTGAAGGGAGGGACGGGCCTTGACAGTCCGGCGGGCCTGACGGGAGGAGAGGGCTGTGGCAGGCATGGCGGGGATCATTGGCCATGCCCGTGCGGTCAGTCAAACAAGCGGGGGGACAAGTCAGGAGTTGTACGTGCTTTGCGCCCGCTCCAGGCCCTCGATCACCAGACACTCCACCGCGTCCGCCGCCCGGTCCACGAAGTAGTCCAGCTCCTTGCGCTCCGCCGACGAGAAGTCCTTCAGCACGAAGTCCGCCACCTGCATCCGACCCGGCGGCCGCCCGATCCCGAACCGCGCCCGGTGGTAGTCGGCGCCGAACGCCTTCGTCATCGACTTCAGCCCGTTGTGCCCGTTGTCCCCGCCGCCCAGCTTCAGCCGCAGCACGCCGTAGTCGATGTCCAACTCGTCATGGATCGCCACGATGTTCGCCACCGGCACCTTGTAGAAGTCCTTCAGCGCGTTCACCGGCCCGCCCGACAGGTTCATGTACGACATCGGCTTCGCCAGGATCACCCGCCGGTTCGCCGGACCGGGCGGCCCGATCCGCCCCTCCACGACCTGCGCCTGCGCCTTGCCGGCCCGCTTGAACCGGCCCCCCACCCGCTCCGCGAGCAGGTCGGCCACCATGAAGCCGACGTTGTGCCGGTTGGCCGCGTACTCCGGCCCCGGATTCCCCAGCCCCACGATCAGCCAGGGGGCGTTGGCATCGGTCGTCACGTCATGTCTCCTTGACACGTCTCCCTGGTACGTCTTCTCGATACGTCATCTTGATACGCGCCAGCCGCCGTCCCCCACGGGAACAGCGGCTGACGAGAACTACCGGGACGAGGATCAGGCCTCGGCGGACTCTTCGCCCTCGGTGTCCGCGGCGGCCTCCTCGGCCTGCGCGGCCAGGACCTGGAGGACGACGGTGTCACCGTCGACACCCAGCTTGGTGCCCGACGGCAGCGGGATGTCCTTGGCGAGGATGGAGTCACCGGCCGACAGACCCTCGATGGAGACCGTGACGGACTCGGGGATGTGCGTGGCCTCGGCCTCGACCGGAAGCGCGTTCAGGACGTGCTCCAGCAGGAAGGCGCCGGGGGCCAGGTCACCCTCGGTGTGCACGTAGATCTCGACGTTGACCTTCTCGCCGCGCGTGACCAGCTGAAGGTCGACGTGCTCCAGGAAGCCCTTGATCGGGTCGCGCTGCACGGACTTCGGGATCGCCAGCTCGTTCGACTTGCCGTCGATGTCCAGCGCGATCAGAACGTTCGGCGTACGCAGCGCCAGCAGCAGCTCGTGGCCCGGAAGGGTCAGGTGGATCGGGTCGGAACCGTGACCGTAGAGAACACCGGGAACCTTGCTGTCACGGCGGATGCGGCGGGCCGCACCCTTGCCGAACTCGGTACGGGTCTCGGCGGCGATCTTCACCTCGGACATGGTGATCACTCCTCGTAGAGGTAGAGCGGACGTGGTCACCCGGCCACGAACGGCCTGCTACGAAGAGCGCGTCGATAACGGACAGCCGATCCACCGTCGTAGAAACGGAGAACGGCCTCCCTCGCCGAGCAACTTCAGCAGTCTACTCGGAGCCGGAGGCCGCACCCAAAACGATCTCTACTGCTCGTCGAACAGGCTCGTCACCGAACCGTCCTCGAACACCTCGCGCACCGCGTTGGCGACCGTCGGCGCGATCGACAGCACCGTCAGCTTGTCCAGATCCCGGCCCAGCTCACTCGGCGTCGGCAGCGTGTTGGTGAACACGAACTCGCTCACCCGCGAGTTCTTCAGCCGGTCCGCGGCCGGCCCGGAGAGCACACCGTGCGTCGCCGTCACGATGACGTCCTCGGCGCCGTGCGCGAACAGCGCGTCGGCCGCCGCGCAGATCGTGCCGCCCGTGTCGATCATGTCGTCGACCAGGACACACACGCGCCCCTTCACCTCACCGACGACCTCGTGCACGGTGACCTGGTTGGCGACGTCCTTGTCACGCCGCTTGTGCACGATCGCCAGCGGAGCGCCCAGCCGGTCGCACCAACGGTCCGCGACCCGCACCCGGCCCGCGTCCGGCGAGACCACGGTCAGCTTGTCCTTGTCGACCTTCGCGCCCACGTAGTCCGCCAGCAGCGGCAGCGCGAACAGATGATCCACCGGACCGTCGAAGAAGCCCTGGATCTGGTCCGTGTGCAGATCGACGGTCAACAGGCGGTCCGCGCCCGCCGTCTTCATCAGATCCGCGATCAGACGCGCCGAGATCGGTTCACGCCCGCGGTGCTTCTTGTCCTGCCGCGCGTAACCGTAGAACGGCACGATGACGGTGATGGAGCGGGCCGAGGCGCGCTTCAGGGCGTCGATCATGATCAACTGCTCCATGATCCACTGGTTGATCGGAGCCGTGTGGCTCTGGATCACGAAGCAGTCCGCACCGCGCGCCGACTCCTGGTAGCGGACGTAGATCTCGCCGTTGGCGAAGTCGAAGGCCTTCGTCGGGACGACCCCGACTCCCAACTGCTGGGCGACCTCCTCGGCAAGCTCGGGGTGGGCGCGGCCGGAGAAGAACATCAACTTCTTCTCGCCGGTCGTCTTGATCCCGGTCACAGCACTGTCTCCTCAGAGGTGTCTCAGCCGGCCGACGGAAGATCGCGCCGCTGGGCGCGGCGGGCCGTCACAGCTGGTCGGGTGCGGGTGTGCACTTATCACGGTACGACGACTTCGGCGCACCTGTTTCCGGTCAGTCTCCGCGCTCGCCCTCCCGGGAAGCCGCCTCCGCCGCCTTCGCCGCAGCGCTTCCCGGACGCTTCCGAGCCACCCAACCCTCGATATTCCGCTGCTGGCCACGGGCCACGGCCAGCGAACCGGGCGGCACATCCTTCGTGATCACGGACCCCGCCGCGGTGTACGCGCCGTCCCCGACCGTGACAGGAGCCACAAACATGTTGTCCGAACCCGTGCGGCAATGCGACCCCACCGTCGTGTGGTGCTTGTCCTTGCCGTCGTAGTTCACGAACACGCTCGCGGCGCCGATGTTGGTGTACTCGCCAATGGTCGCATCACCCACATAGGAGAGGTGAGGCACCTTCGTCCCCTCCCCGATGGAGGCGTTCTTCGTCTCCACGTACGTCCCGATCTTGCCCTTCGTCCCGAGCCGCGTCCCCGGCCGCAGATAGGCGAACGGCCCCACGCTCGCCTGCGGCCCGACCTCGGAGTCGTAGGCGACGGTGTTGTCGACCCGGGCGCCCGCGCCCACGCGGGTGTTCGTCAGCCGGCAGTTGGGGCCGACCTCCGCGCCCTCGCCGAGGTGCGTGGAGCCGTGCAGCTGGGTCCCCGGGTGGACGATCGCGTCCTGGTCGAAGGTGACGTCGACGTCGACCCAGGTGGTCGCCGGGTCGATGACGGAGACCCCGGCGAGCATCGCCCTCGTCAGCAGCCGGTCGTTCAGGATCCGCCGGGCCTCGGAGAGCTGCACACGGTTGTTGATGCCGGCGATCTCACGATGGTCACCGGCGACGGACGCCCCGACCCGGTGCCCGGCCTCCCGCAGGATCCCGAGCACGTCCGTGAGGTACTCCTCGCCCTGGCTGTTGTCCGTACGCACCTTGCCGAGCGCGTCCGCGAGCAGCTGCCCGTCGAAGGCGAACACCCCCGAGTTGATCTCCCGGATCGCCCGCTGCGACTCGCTCGCGTCCTTGTGCTCGACGATGGCCGTCACCGCGCCCGACACCCCGTCCCGCACGATCCGCCCGTAACCGGTCGCGTCCGGCACCTCGGCCGTCAGCACGGTCACGGCGTTGCCGTCGGCGGAGTGGGTCGCGGCGAGCGCCTGGAGCGTCCCGCCGGTGAGCAGAGGGGTGTCCCCGCAGACGACGACCACGGTCCCGTCGACGGCCCCGCCCAGCTCCTCCAGCGCCATCCGTACGGCGTGCCCGGTGCCGTTCTGCTGCGCCTGCACGGCGGTGCGGACGTCGGTGTCGGCCCCGGCGAGGTGCGTGGTCACCTTCTCCCGGGCGTGACCCACGACCACGACCAGGTTCTCGGGCTCCAACTCCCGTGCGGCGGCCAGCACATGGCCCACGAGGGAACGGCCACAGATCTCATGCAGGACCTTCGGTGTGGCCGACTTCATACGGGTGCCCTCACCCGCTGCGAGAACGACGACGGCTGCCGGGCGAATGGCGCTCACGGGGTTGCCCTTCGGCTTCTGGGGAGGGGGTGGACATCCGCAGGATACCGGGGGGTTTCGTGGGGGATATGAGTGTGGGCCCTGACTGAGCTGTCAGGGCCCACGTTCAGTGGGGCTCCCGGGGAAGGAATCGAACCCTCATTCAATGGACCAAAACCATTTGTCCTGCCTTTAGACGACCCGGGATGGCTCGTCCGCTATGTCTGATTCTGTAGATCGACATGGCGTGC
Source organism: Streptomyces lincolnensis (assembly GCF_021173675.1). Lineage (GTDB taxonomy): Bacteria > Actinomycetota > Actinomycetes > Streptomycetales > Streptomycetaceae > Streptomyces > Streptomyces lincolnensis_B. The sequence goes on from NZ_JAIHON010000008.1 coordinate 439,278, forward strand.
AGCCCCTACTATGCCGTACCACCAGCCTTCGATGCGACGGTACAAGTCGGATCCCTTCAGGACTCTGACAGCCAGGCAGCCGCGGTAGGAGTCGCCGGTGTTCTTCCGCACCGTCTTCGGGTTGTGCTTCTTCAAGGTTGTCTTGTAGAACGCGGAGCGGTCGGCGCCCACGAGTCCGGCCCAATACGCTTCGGCGGCGGATGTGTCGGCACTCTCGTGGATCATGACGGAGTACCGCAGTCGCTCGCGTTCAACGCCAAGCAGGTCCAGCCAGGCAAGGAAGATCTCGATCATCCCGGGGTCACTGTTGACGAAGGTGACGCTCTCTCGGCGGGCGTACGGCTTGTCCTTGCCGCCCTCGGCCCAGTAGAGGGCGACGCCGACCATGAACAGATCCCGGTCGGACAGCTCGCCGATCTCTGCGGTGGCGGCTGCCTTGGTTTGCTGGCGCCGCTCCTCCCGCACCGCCAACTCATGCTCCCACCTCTTCCGGCCCGCCAGCCTGGCCTGCTCCGCCGAGTCGCGTCGCTCGGGCTTCGGTAGATCCCGCACCCACAACGAGATCGAACTCTTCGAGCAGCCCAGCTCCACCTGGATCTGGTCGTAGGTCCAGCCCTGGAGGCGGAGTTCCCTCGCTCTGTCCCGGAGGTCGTCCTTCGCGTTCGGGCGCTTCGTCCATTCCGGGGGTGGCTCGCCCTCCAGGAGACGGTTGAGGATGTCGTTGTTGTCGACGTGGAGTCGGTCGCGGATCTGGCGTCGGCTGAGGCCTGCCCGCCGCAGTGCGAGTGCACGCTCCCGCAATCCCTCGAAGTCCGCGTACTTGCCCTCTGAATGTGCCATGGGCATACCGTCCGGGCGGAATCACCTCTTCCGTGGTCGAACAGGGGCTGGTTCAGCAGTTCGAGGGATATCGGGCGGTTTCGTGTCCGAGGGGTCACGGAGTGTGGTGTAGGCCAGTCGCGGAAACTCGCCGGAAAAGGGACGGCGGACGACCGTAGGCTGGAGGCATGACCACGACGGGGGAAGACGCCGAGACGGCCCGGGGAGGGCCGTGGTGGTGGACGCGGTGGCGAAGCGCGGTACTGGATGTGGGCCTGGCGTTCGTGTCCGCGCTGGAGTGCGGTGTGGAGGGGGTCCGGTTCGCGGAGGACGCGGGGATCCCGATGGTCGCGGGGATCACGTTCGGTGTGATGGCCGGCTGGGTGCTGCTGATCCGCCGGCGGTGGCCGATCGCCGTCGTGCTGGTGTCGATCGCGATCACGCCGGCCCAGATGGGCTATCTGATGGGCATCGTCGGCCTCTACACGCTCGCCGCGTCGGAGCTGCCGCGCCGGATCATCGGCTCGCTGGCGGGGATGTCGCTGGTCGGGATGCTGATCGTGATGTTCGTGCGGGTGGGGCGCAGTCCGGACCAGGGGAATCTGGACCTGGGGGACTGGTTCGTTCCGTTCATCTCGATCACGACGGCGATCGGGATGACGGCGCCGCCGTTGCTGCTCGGGATGTACGTGGGGGCGCGGCGGCGGTTGATGGAGAGCCTGCGGGAGCGGGCGGACAGCCTTGAGCGGGAGTTGCAGCTGCTGGCGGAGCGGGCCGAGGAGCGGGCCGAGTGGGCGCGCGGCGAGGAGCGCACGCGCATCGCGCGGGAGATGCACGACGTGGTGGCGCACCGGGTGAGCCTGATGGTCGTGCACGCGGCGGCGCTCCAGGCGGTCGCCCGGAAGGATCCCGAGAAGGCCGTGAAGAACGCGGCGCTGGTGGGTGACATGGGCCGGCAGGCGTTGACCGAGTTGCGGGAGATGCTCGGGGTGCTGCGCAGCGGCAGCGAGAGCGGCCCGGTGCGGGGCCGGAGCGTGCCCTTGGCGGCGGTGGGGGCGGCGGCCGCGGCGGCGGCCTCGCGGGCGGTCGGTGACGAGGGCGCGGCGGACGGGCCGTGTCTGTCGGACCTGGATGTGCTGGTGGGGCAGTCGGCGGCTGCGGGGATGGTCGTGGAGCTGTCGGTGGAGGGGGAGACGCGGTCGTACGCGGCGGAGGTCGAGCAGACGGCGTACCGGGTGGTGCAGGAGGCGTTGACGAACGTCCACAAGCACGCGGCGGGGGCGAAGACGCGGGTGCGGCTGGCGCACCGCGGCTCGGAGATCGCGATGCAGGTGGAGAACGAGCCGCCGGGCGAGGTGTCGCCGTCGGCGGCGCGGTTGCCGTCGGGGGGCAACGGCCTGGTGGGGATGAAGGAGCGGGTCGTCGCCCTGGGCGGGGTGTTCGTGTCGGGGCCGACGGAGGCGGGGGGCTTCCGGGTGTCGGCGGTGATTCCGGCGGCGTAGGCGGGGGCTTCCGGGAGCGGGCGGTGATTCCGGCGGTGTAGGTGGGGGCTTCCGGGAGCGGGCGGTGATTCCGGCGGTGTAGGTGGGGGCTTCCGGGAGCGGGCGGTGATTCCGGCGGTGTAGGTGGGGGCTTCCGGGAGCGGGCGGTGATCGCGGCGGCGTTGGCGGGGGCTTCCGGGAGTGGGCGGTGATCGCGCCGGCTCGGGCCGTCTTCTCCGGGTGCCCGGTGCGGCCTGCCTTTCCCGGTTCCGGGTTCTTCCGGGTTCCGCGTTCCGGCGGTGATTCCGGCGGCGTAGGCCGTGTTGTTCCCGGGTTCTCGGCGGGGGGTGCGGGCCTTGTGCGGCCGCCTTCCGAGACCCGTCGTCAGCCCGCGGTGAGGCGGGCGGGGGTGGTGCCCGAGACGAGACAGGCGAGGGCCTGGTCGAGGTCGGGGCCGAGATACCAGTCGCCGGTGTGGTCGAGGGCGTAGACCCGGCCTTCGGTGTCCATGGCGAGGAGGGCCTGGGTGTCGGTCTCGGTGCCGAGGGGACAGACCTCGGTGTCGAGGGCGCGGCCGAGGTCGCCGAGGGTGCGGGCCATGTGGAGGCCGTGCAGGGGGTCGAAGTGGAGGGCGACGGGGGCGACCTGGCGGCCGGGGCCCGCGGGGGTGACGTGCAGTCCGCCGAATTCGGCCCACGCCTCGACGGCGGCGGGGAAGACGGCGTGCCGGTGTCCGGCGGGCGAGGCGTGGTCGCGGAGGGTGTCGGCCCAGATCTCGGCCTGTTTTATGTCCCAGCGGCCGGGGTGCCAGCCGGCGGCGCGCAGGGCGGCGTCGACGGGTACGGCGAAGCGGGTGGTCGAGGTGCGGTCGGTGTGCATCTGCCCTTCGTTCGTCGAGGTCATGGGTTCGCGGCGCGGCGCCGGTGGGGCCGCCGTGCGGCTCGCTCCGCGTTCCCGTGCGGTGCTGTGCGTCGTCGTGCGGGGGGTGGGGTCAGCGCTCCGTCGTGGGGTCGACGATGTAGACGCCGAAGTGGTCGCTGAGGGCCGTGCAGGCGCGGCAGGGCGCGGCGAAGCTGCCGTGGAGGGGGTCGCCGTCCTCGCGGATGCGTCGGGCGGTGAGCTTGGCCTGCTTGAGGGCCTTGCGGGCCTCGCCGTTGGTCATCGGTCTGCGGGCGGCGCGTTTGCTGCGGGTGGCGTCGACGGCGGCGATGTGGCGGGAGATGAGCATGGTCTCCGCGCAGCGTCCGGTGAAGCGGTCGCGCCGGTCGCTGGGGAGGGTGTCGAGGAAGTCCTGGACCAGCGGGTGCAGGGCGGGGGGCTGGTCGCCACGGGCGGCGGTGCCGGTGAGGGTGGCGCCGCGGACGGACAGGGCGGCGGCGATGGTGGGGAGTATGCCGTCGCGGCGGTGGCGGAGAGTGGGCGCGTGGGGCGTCTCGGCGCTGCTCCAGCCGACGCGGGGGTCGCCCGAGGCGCCGTGGTGGTGGGCCGCGCGGCCGGCGTTCCTGGGGTCGCCGGATGTGCCGGGCCGCGGTCCCGGGTGTGGTCCCGTCTGCGTCGCATTCATGATCATCATCCCCTCCCGAGCATCCCCCGGATGCCACAGACTGCCAAATGGCGTGGCTGGTGCGGAAGCTGGGGCGCTGCGACACGCCCGGGTTTGGGCGGTCCGTCACGAGGGGGTGACGGCTGGTCACGGAAGCGGAGGGGCGCTGACCGGTGCCCGGTGACCGGTGTCGTCGTACCGCATAGGCTGTCGGCACCGCGATCCACGCGGTTGACGTGTGGAGCCGGAGGAGTCAGTCCATACGGGGCGTAGTGGCCGATGAGGGTCGCTGCGGGTCGTACCAGAGTGCCGCAGGGGGCAACCGCCATGACGACAGGTCGGCTCGGGCAGCAAGCCGCGCCGCCGAACGCGGCCTACGCCGGGCAGGTCGTGCATTTCCCGGACCCGGTCCGGGCGGCCCGTCACCCGAGAGGGGTGCGGGTGGACGAGCGCGGCTACCCCGACTTCTCCGCGTACGCGCGTGCGGCGGTGGAGATCGCCGATCCGCCGGAGGGTTTCGGCGTCGACGAGCTCAGGCTGACGGACTACGTCTCGGCGAACGCGGCGCTGGCCGCGACCGGGCACGAGCTGTGGGACACGGTGCCCGCGGTGGCGACCCCGCACGGCTGGACGTGGCACCACGTGGTGGGCTCGCGGCGCCTCGAACTGGTCCCGGTCGAGGTGAAGGCGCTGCTGCGGCACCACGGCGGGATCGCGACGGCGGCGGTGGACCAGAACAAGCGGGGCACGCGGCCGTTGCAGGAGACGCGTCCGGCGCATTTCGGGCTGCCGAAGTCGGGTGTGGCGGTGACCGAGTCGCAGGTGCTGGGCGTCGAGGAGGACCTCGGGTACCGGCTGCCGGGCGCCTACCGGTCGTTCCTGAAGGCGGCCGGCGGGTGCGCGCCCGTGGGGGCCGCCCTGGACGCGGAGTTGGGGCTGCTGGTCGACCAGCCGTTCTTCACGGTGCGGGACGAGGCCGCGGTCAACGACCTGGTGTACGTCAACAAGTGCCTGCGCGACCATCTGACCAAGGACTACCTGGGGGTCGGTTTCGTGCAGGGCGGTCTGCTGGCCGTGAAGGTCAAGGGCGACCGGGTCGGTTCGGTGTGGTTCTGCGCCTACGACGACGCGCGGGACGTGGACCCTTCCATGGCCCCGGCGGAACGCGTGGAGCGGCTGCTGCTGCCGTGCGGTGAGGACTTCGACGGGTTCCTGTCCCGGCTGGCGGGCAATCCGCCGGAGCTGGAGACGGTGGCGAACCTGATGGTGGACGGCGGGTTCGCGCGGTCGGTGCCGGCGGGGGCGTCCGCCGCGTCCGCGGGAGCTTCGGCGTCTTCGGCGTCTTCGGTGGGGGAGTGAGCTGACGATGGTGACCTTCGCGCAGGCGCAGGAGCGCGCCGAGGAGTGGATCAACGGGGATGTGCCGGCGTACCAGCACCGTGAGGTGCGGGTGCGGGAGTTCGGGCTCGGGTTCGTGGTGTGGGCCGAGGACCGCGCCGAGGGGCCGCGCTCGGACGGTGGCGCGCAGCGGCTGGTGATCGCCCGGGACAGCGGCGAGGCCACGCTGTGGCCGTCCCTGCCGGTGGGCGAGGTGATTCGCCGGTACGAGGAGGAGTACGGCCGCGACGACGAGGCCGCCGACGCGGCACCGGCTCCGGCGGCCCGGGTCGACCTCAACCAGACGTCGTTCCTGTTGAGTCCGCCGGAGTGGTTGCAGGAGGCGGCGGACAAGCTGGGGATTCCGGACCGGCGGAGTTCCGGTGCGGGTGCGGGTGCCTCCGGCGGGGCCGGGGGGAACGCGCTGCCGGAGACGCAGGGCGGCATGCCGGGTGCGGGTGCGGGTGCTGGGGTCGGGGGTCCCGCCGCCGCTTCGCCCGCCTCGCCCGGTGTGCCGCCCGGGGCCACTCCGTGGGCCGGGACGGACACCAACGCCGGTATCGAGGACGACCGTTCCGTGCCGCTGCCCGCGACCGTGTTCTCGCCGCCGTTGAGCGGTGACGAGGCCGAGGACCGGCCGCCCGCGGCCACGCCGGACGCCCAGACGGCCCTGATGTCCGGCGGCAGCCAGCTCCCGCCGACAGCGGTGGCCCCGGCGGTCGACGACCCGAACGCGCCGAACACGCAGGGCGCGACGCCGCCTCCGCCGTCCGGGCCGAGTGCCTCTTCCTACGGCTATCCGCAGGGCGCGGGTCCCGGTGCTGCTCCGGGGACACCGCCGCCCCCGCCGGCGCCGCCCGCGTCGTCGTACGGCTTCCCGCAGGCCCCCGGGGCAGGTGCGGGGACGCCGCCTCCGCCTTCGCCGTCCGGACCGGGTGGGTCCTCCTACGGCTATCCGCAGGCTCCCGGTGGGGGCGCGGGTGCGCCGCCGCCTCCGATCCCCGGTGCCGGTGCCGGTGCCGGTGCCGGTGTTCCGGGGGGTGCCCCGAACGCCGCGGACATCGCCGATGCCGCGACCAGCAAGGCGGCGCCTCCGCCGCGTCGTGCGGGCGCGAACCCGCCGCCTCCGCCGGGTGCCCCCGGGGTGCCGGGCGCGGGGCAGACGGGCACGCCCGCACCGCCCGGGCCCGGGGTGCCGGGTGCGCCGGCGGGTGGGTACGTGCCGACCCAGCTCGTCTCGTCGCTCGGTCCCGACGGACCCGCGGGGCCGGGTGGCCCCGGTGGGCCGGGTGGGCCGGGGGCTCCCGCGGCTCCGGGTGGGCAGCAGCCCCCCGGTGCTCCCAACCCGCCCGGTGCCCCGCAGCCTCCTGGTGCCCCGCATCCTCCCGGTGCCCCGGGAGTGCCCGGTGGTACGCCGCCGGGTGGGGTTCACCATGCCGCGACGATGCTGGCCGACCCCGGGCGGATGGGCCCGGGCGGGGGTGCGCCGCAGCCGCCGGGACCTCCCGGCGCTCCGGGTGCCCCTGGCGCGCCGGGCGCTCAGCAGCCTCCCGGCGCCCCGCACCCTCCCGGCGCCCCGCACCCTCCCGGCGCTCCGGGTACGCCCGGTGCTCCCCAGCCTCCGGGTGCCCCCGGCACCCCTGGTGCGCAGGGCTCCGCCGGGGGTCCGCGGGGGGCCGTACATCACGCGGAGACCATGTTGTCCGCGCCCCCGGTGGGCGGTCCCGGTGTGCCTCCGCCGCCGCAGGCTCCCGGGGTTCCCGGTGCACCCGGCGCACCCGGTATGGCTCCCGGCGTCCCCGCCGCGCCGCCCGGGGCGATGCCTCCGCCGCCGCTCGGCTCGATGCCCCCGCCGGGTGCCGTGCCGCCGGGGGCGATGCCGCCGCCTCCGCCGCCGGGACCCGGGCAGCAGCCGTCGTACGGCTATCCGCCGCAGGGGCAGCCGACGGTCGGCCCCGGCTATCAGGCCGTGCTGCGCTACCGCGCGCAGGACGGGTCGGAGCAGCAGCTGATCCGGCGTTCCGCGCCGGGGACGCCGCACCCGGAGTGGCAGATCTTCCACGAGCTGCGCGCGATGAACGTGCCGCCGGACCAGGTGCTGGAGCTGCACACCGAGTTGGAGTCGTGCGAGCTGCCGGGCGCGTACTGCGCGCGGATGATCCGGGAGCAGTGGCCGCAGGCGCGGATCACGTCGATCGCGCCCTACGGCACGGATCACGCGAGCCGGCAGCAGGGCATGCGGCAACTGCTCGCCCACCAGGGCGAGTTGCACCAGGTCGCCGACGGGCCCGCCCGTCCGGCCCCGGTGCGGGCGCCGCTGCCGCAGGTGCAGTCGGTGCCGCCGGTTCCGCCGGAGGCGATCGCGCAGGAGCTGGCGGGTGCGTTCGGGCCGGGGATCTTCCGGTTCGAGCAGGCCGCGGTGTCCCGGCAGGGTGTGCCGCCGGTGGTGGCGCACTCGCTGGTGGCGGCGGGGCTGCCGATGGACATGGGGCCGTTCTTCTGGGCGCAGGCCCAGCCGGGGCGGCCGGTGCCGACGCTGGCGGAGCTGGCGGCCGAGCGAGGGGTGCAGCCGGCCCCGGACGCGGGCTCGTACCTCGTCATGGGCAGCGACTTCGGCCGGGCGATCTGTGTGCAGTACGGCACGGCGAACATCGTGGCGGTGCCGGTGGAGGCGGGGCCGGGCGGTGCGTCCGTGCCGCCGCAGTTCGTGAACACGGGGCTGCCGGAGCTCCAGCGGTGCCTGGCGCTGCTGGGCCGGATGTGGCGGCTGCGCTTCGGCTTGAACCAGGAGCAGGCGGGCCGTTGGACCGTCGACTTCCAGGCCCAGCTGGCCGCGCTGGACCCGGCGGCGCTCGGTTCGCCGGAGAGCTGGTGGTCGGTGCTGCTGGAGCAGATGTGGGACGGGCTGCTGTGACGCCCCGCGCCTGAACACCGCTTGCTTCGTACGCGTGCGTAAGAAGGGGGCCGGACCTGGTCGTGTGACCGGGTCCGGCCCCTTTCACGTGCGGGCGTGACCGTGATCTGCGCGAGCGTGGCCGTAACCTGTGCGCGGAGTGTCGCGTTATGAACACTTCCGTCCGATATATCAAGATGTGGCGCACATCATCGTGTCGCGTCCGTTCGGCGGAGAGGTGTTCCAGGATGAGCAGCGCAGCGGCGTCGGCCCATGGATTCGTGGGGTTCGTGGCCGGACGGGGGCGTGGCTACCGCCCCGACCAGGTCGACACGTACGCCCGTGCGCTGTCCCGGGACCGCGACGCCGCCTGGGAACGCGCCGCCCGGCTGACCGTCCTCGCGAGGGAGATGGAGGCGGAGGCCGTACGGATGCGGGAGGCCGTGGCCGCGCTCGCCCCGCAGACGTACGAGTCGCTCGGAGAAGGCGCGCGGCGGCTCTTCGCGCTCGGGCGGGAGGAGGCCGAGGCCGTGCGGGAACGCGCCCGGCAGGAGGCGCGGCGGGTCGTGGAGGAGGCGCGGGAGCACGCGGACGGCGTGCGGGAGGCCGCCCGGGCGGAGGCCGACGCCCTGCGTGCCGACGCCGACGAACGCGCCGAGCGGCGGCTGCTCGCGGCGCGTGCCGAGGCCGACGAGATCCGGATCTCCGCCCGGCGTGCGGTGAAGGAGGGGCGCGGGGAGGCGCTCGCCGCGTTGCGCGAGGTACGGCAGCGCACCACCGCGATGCTCTCCGAACAGGCCGGGGAACACACCGAGCGCTTGGCCGAGCTGGAGCGCACCGCGGAGGAGCGGGCCGCCGCGGCCGACACCCGCGTCGCCGAGCGGGTGGCTCACGCCGAGGCCGCGCTGTCGGAGGCCGAACAGTCACTCGCCGAGGCGGAACTCTCCGGGCAGCAGCGGCAGGAGGAGGCCCGGGTGCGGGCCGCCGAGATCGTCGCCGAGGCCCGGGCACGCGAGGAGCGCATCGCCCGGGAGACCGAGCGCGTGCTGCGCGAGCACGGCGTCATGTGGGACGACATGCAGGCGCAGATGGAACACGTACGCAACAGCCTGTCCGCGCTCACGGGGCGAGCGGCGACGGAGTGACGCCCGCCGTGTGCGGGGTCTCCGACTGCGTTGCCTCGCGGGCCGTGGCCGGCCCGGGTGCCGGGCGGCGTAGGCGTGCCTGACCCCAGCCTCGCGCGGTGGCCGGGGGTGTTCAGCGGTGTCGGTCGGCCGAGGGTTGTCCGGGCGGGCGCGGTCCGGATCTCCGCACCGCCCGGCGGGAGGCCACCGGGTGCGGGGTGCCCGGTGCCCGGCGGCATGCAGGCCCGCGACCGTGCGGACAGCCTGTAGCCGGTCCGGCCGCGTTGCCTCGCAGGTCGCGGCCGTGGCCGGTCCGGGTGCCGGGCGGCGTATGCGTGCCTGACCCCAGCCTCGCGCGGTGGCCGGGGGTGTTCAGCGGTGTCGGTCGGCCGAGGGTTGTCCGGGCGGGCGCGGTCCGGATCTCCGCACCGCCCGGCGGGAGGCCACCGGGTGCGGGGTG
>NZ_JAIHON010000008.1:449074-589687 GCF_021173675.1 Streptomyces lincolnensis
CCCGGTGCCCGGCGGCATGCAGGCCCGCGACCGTGCGGACAGCCTGTAGCCGGTCCGGCCGCGTTGCCTCGCAGGTCGCGGCTGTGGCCGGCCCGGGTGCCGGGCGGCGTAGGCGTGCCTGACCCCAGCCTCGCGCGGTGGCCGGGGGTGTTCAGCGGTGTCGGTCGGCCGCGGGCTGTCCGGGCGGGCGCGGTCCGGATCTCCGCACCGCCCGGCGGGAGGCCACCGGGTGCGGGGTGCCCGGTGCCCGGCGGCATGCAGGCCCGCGACCGTGCGGCGCCCCCGGCGGCACGCAGGCCCTCGACCGCCGTGCCGACGTCAGCTGCCCTTCCGTACCGCCCCCGCCAGGATCCACCCCTCCACCGCCTCGTACTGCTTGCGCTGTTCCTCCGACTCGCGCCGGCCGGAGGCCACCGTGCCCAGCCAACCGAGCAGGAAGCCGGCCGGGACGGAGACGAGGCCGGTGGTGGTGAAGGGGAAGAAGTTGAAGTCGGCGTCGGGGAAGGCCGCAGCGGGGGAGCCGGAGACGAGGTTGGTGCCCGGCATCAGGACGAGGACCACCGCGGAGCCGCCGATGAGCGTGCAGAGCAGGCCCGTTCGGGTGTAGCGGCGCCAGAAGAGGCTGTAGACGAGGGCGGGGGCCAGGGCGGAGGCGCCGAGGCAGAAGGAGAGGGTGACCAGGGGCTGGAGGCTGTGGTGCTGGACCAGGGTGGCCAGGATGATCGCGGGGACCCCGACCGCCAGGGCCGAGAGGCGGGCCAGCAGCATCTCGCGGCGCTCGGACATCTCGTGGACGCGGGCCGCGAAGACGTCGTGGGCGAGGGAGTTGGCGCAGGAGAGGATCATGCCGGCGACGGAGGCGAGCAGGGTCAGGAAGAGCGCCGTGGTGACGGTCGTGAAGAGCAGCGTCTCGGCGGTCGACACGTCCTCGCCGAACGCCGCCCGGGAGCCCAGCAGATAGGCCGTGTTGCCCTGCGGGTCCGCCCCGGCGATGACCTCCCGCCCGATCAACGCCGTCGCGCCGAACCCCACGACGGTGATGACCAGGACGAACAGCGCCACCGACGACACCGCCCAGGACATGGAGCGGCGCACCTGGCGGGCGCTGGAGGCGGTGTACATGCGCATGGTGACGTGCGGCAGACAGGCGCCGCCGAGGACCACGGCCAGCTGCGAGGTGATCATGTCGAGGCGCGGGTGCGGGCCGCCCGCGAACTCCAGGCCCGAGCCGAGGAAGGCGGAGCCCACCCCGCTGTTCTCGGCCGCGGTGTCGAACAGGGCGCCCGGGTTCCAGTCGAACCTGTTCAGGATGAGTACGGCGACGACGGCGCCGGATCCGAGCAGCATCACGATCTTCAGGATCTGGATGAGGGCGGTGCCCTTCATCCCGCCGATCGCCGCGTAACTGATCATCAGCGCGCCCAGCCCGATGATGCAGCCGGTCTTCAGGGAGTCGTCGGAGAAGCCGAGGATGAACGCCAGCAACTGCCCGGTGCCGGCGAGTTGCACCAGCATCAGCGGCAGCAGCGCGGCGAGGGTCACCACGCACGCCGTCATCCGGACCGCGCGGCCGGGCGTCCGCCGGGTCAGCGCGTCGCCCATGGTGAACCGGCCCGCGTTGCGCAGGGGTTCGGCCAGCAGGAACATCAGCAGCATCAGCGACAGGGCCGTGCTGAGGGCGAGGACGACACCGTCGTAGCCGTAGAGCGCGATGACGCCGCCGGTGCCGAGGACGGTCGCGGCGGAGATGTAGTCGCCCGCGATGGCCAGGCCGTTGCGCATCGGGGAGAGGGAGCCGTAGCCGGTGTAGAACTCGTCGAGGTCGTCGCTGTCGGGGCCGGTCATCACGCACAGCAGGAGGGTGACGGTGGCGACCGCGGAGAAGGCGACGAGGGACATCGCCTGCGAGGAGTCGTCGAAGCCGGTCATCGCCGGTCCGCCTCCCCCCGCTTGGCGTTCAGCGCGGACTCCTTGCGGATGCGGTCCGCGAGCGGGTCGACATGACGGCGGGCGGTGTACTCGTAGAGGCCCACCGCCAGCCAGGTGACCGGCAGCTGGACCAGGGCGAGCAGCAGACCGGTGGGCACTGTGTCGGCGACCGTGCCGGTCATGAAGGACGGCGCGAACGCGGACAGGATCAGGAACAGCGTGAAGTAGCCGAGCGCGGTGAGCGTGGCCGTGCGCCGCTGCCAGCGGTAGGCGCTGCGCAGCAGCCGCAGGTCGCTGTGGTGCCCGAGCGCGGTCCGGTGGCGGGGCCGTCGCTCGACGGGCTCGGGCGGGGTGGGCGGCTGCCACGGGTAGGTGGCGTACGGCGGTCGGTCGTAGGACATCCCGGTACTCCTTGGGCGAACGGAGTGACGCACGCTACTCGCAGGTAGGCACGGCCGAGAAGGGTTTCGCCAAACTGATTGGTCGGTATGCGCTTACTTCGCTGACCTGCGGTGTTACCGCCGTTAACTCAGATTTTTCGCCGCCCCGAACCCCTACGCCCGGTGTCCGGGCGCCTACTTCTGGTGCACGAGCGCCACGCTCCCGGGCACCTGCTCACCCCTGTCGACGCCGTCTTCGAGTACCGCGCCGAACGACAGCCGCCGGTCCACCCGGCGCGGTACCGAACGCCCCGCCGTCACCACGAAGTCGACCCCCGCCCGGCCCCCGGCCGTCACGCGCACCCGCGTCCCGGCCTGCGCCCGCACCGACCAACCACCGCCCGGCGGACCGGCCGTCACCGTCACGGTCCGGGCCACGGAGGAGAAGTTGTAGACCTCGACCCGCATCCGCGTCCGGCGGCCCAGGCGGTAGCCGTGCGGGGGCGGCGCGTCCCCGTCCTCCTTGCCGGGGGCCGCGTTCCGGGCGGAGAAGCGCTGGGCGAGCACGATGTGCTCGGCGGCGGAGAGCGGGCGGGGCGCGGGGCCGTCCGACGCCGGTGCGTGGGGTGAGGCACCGCGGGAGACGACGTAGAGCGGGTCGGGGGAGGCGGTCAGGGGGCCGGTCCCGGGCAGGCGGCGGCCCATGATGTCGTACGCCGTCCCCCGCAGCCGTACGCGCACCGGACGGGGTGCCCACACCACCGTGACCAGCTCGCCGCGTCCGGTGTCGAAGACGAACCCGCGTGCCCCGGCGGGCAGTCGGGGAGCCGGTCCGACGAAGTGGGCCGCGCCGAGGAGGGAGGTGAGCGCGGCGAGGGTGCTGTAGGCGGGCAGCGGGGCCCACTTCCGGTCCAGCAGCCCGAACCAGACGCCGTCGTCGTGCAGGGGCGGGCCCGCGAACCAGAACTGGCGGGCGTTGCCCGCGGCCAGCCCTTCCACCATGGAACGCACCACATAGCGGGCCTGTACGGCCTGCTCGGCGGGCGTCAGGTCCTGCCCCGGGCGGGCGGTCTGGAACGCGCCGCACTCCGTCATCCACAGCGGGACGTCCGCGCCGTGTTCGCGGGCGAGGGCGTGCTGTTCGTCCGCCGCGCCCGGGAACTCGGGCTCGCCCGGCCGGGTGGGGTCGGGGTAGCCGTGGAAGGCCCAGGCGTCGGCGTAGCGGACGACGTCGTTGGCGAGCATCAGGTCCTGGAAGGGGCCCCGCTGGGCGAGGCCGGGCAGGACCACGAGCGGCGGCCTGTCCGCGGCGTCCTTGACGCCGAGCGCCGCCGCCTTCACGAACGCGGCGTGCGCGTCGCCGGTGGAGCGGGTGGTGTCGACATCGGGCTCGTTCGACAGCTGGAGCGCCTCGGGGGCGGCCGCGGCCAGCCGGCGGGCGTAGCGGTAGGCGTGCCTGAGGTCCGCCGGGAGCGGCAGGGACGCCTCCGTCATCGCCCACTCGGGCGCGGGCGAGAGTACGTCCAGGACGGCCAGGCCGTGGGCGCGCAGCGTGCGGGTCGCGCGGTCGTGGTGCGCGGTGTCGTACCGGCCCGGCGTCGGCTCCACGGCCGGCCAGGACTGCCCGTCGCGCACCCAGCCCGCCCCCATGTCCCGTACCGCGGCGGCGAATTCGGCCAGCCGGGACGGCGGGACCAGCGAGGACGCCCAGACGTTCACGCCGAAGCGGCTCGCCGCGCCGGTCGGCGCCGGGCGCGCGGGCAGACGCGCGAAGGCACCGGTGACGCCGTCGGCGTCGACGCGGTAGTGGCCCGGCGGGAGGTCCTCGGGCAGGGCGACGGTCGTGCTCGTGGCGCCCTCCGGGATCGTCGTACGGCCGGCGGCGACCTGGTGGCCGACGTGGTCGGTGACCGTGTAGCGCACGGGGTGCGGGCGGCGGGCGTGGCCGTCCAGGGCGAGACGCAGGCGGGCGGGTTCGCCGGCGCGGTGGCGGGCGACGGTGGCCGTGCGCAGGGCCGGGTGGCCGGGGCGGAGACGGAGGGTGAGGTGGTCGAGGGTGAGGACGTAGGCGGTGGTGGTGTCCAGGACCGTCTTCTCGTTGACGCGAAGCGTCAACGTGTTGGGGCCGCCCCGGAGTTCCACCACACCGAGGTCGAGGACGGACAGGTCGCCCCAGGCGGGCGGCGAGTCGTACCAGTGGGGCTGGGCGTGGTCGAGGTCGGTGAACGGGGCGTCGTTCACGGCCAGTCGGAGGTACGAGGCCACGGCCTCGGTGTGCGGGGTCTCGACCGGGGCGGTCGTGACGGCGGTCAGCGCGTACACGCCCGCCTCGGGGGCGCGGACCCGGTAGGTGGCGTACCAGCCGGCCGTCCCCGGTGGCCGCTCGGTCGTCAGCAGGACGAGCAGACGGCCGCCGGAGGCGCGGCGGTCGCGGACCACGGGGATGTTGGTGCGGGCCGCTGCCTCCCCCTGCACGGTGATCGTCCGCACCGGGAGGGTCCCCGCCCGTGCCGAGCCGGTCCCCGCCCGTGCCGGGTCCGGGCCCGTCACCGCCGCCGCCGTCGCTCCGAGGCCCGCCGCCATCGCCGTACGCCTGTCGATGTCCATGACTCCAGCAGACGCGGACCGGGCCGGGGCGGGCGTCCTGCGTGGGGAGGGCGGTGACCCTGGTTTCGTGTCCGGGTCGCTACGATGCGGCGGTCGACCGGGGGACGTTTTTCGGGGGGAAGTGTCGATGTCCGACGTACGTGAGTCCGTGGTGCCCGTGGTGATGCCGGGTCTGGTGCGGGCCGCTCAACTGCTGCTGTTCGCGCTGGGATTCATCGGCCTGGTCATGGTGCTCGCGCTCTCCGGGAGTCTGAGCTCCTATGGACTCGGCGCGCTGGTCGGGGCCTGGCTGCCCGCGTGGATCTGCGCGCTGCTCGCCCTGACCTACGGCGGCGGCGCGCGGGGCGGGGTCCGGATCACGACCATCGTGCTGATGGTGTTCACCGTCGTGCCGTCCGCGAGGCGACTGCTCGGGGCCGGTGAGGCCACGGAGTTCCTGGACGCCGCGCTGCGCGTCGCGCTCGGCGCACCGGTCGTCGTCCTGCTGTTCCTGCGGGAGTCCACGGCCTGGTTCGACCGGGAGCGCTGACGCCGGTCCGGTCGGGACGGGCGCGGTGACCTCGGTCCCGGTCAGGTCGGGCGCGTGTAGCGGACGCCGGGCCGGTCGCCGATGGTGAGCTCGCCGGTGACGGTGAAGCCGTTGCGTTCGAGGACGGTTCGGGACGCCAGGTTGTCGAGAGTCGTGACCGCGGTGAGCGAGACCAGGCCGTACGTCGTCGCGGCCAGCCGGCAGACCTCGGCCACCGCCGCGCTCGCCACGCCCCGGCCCGCCGCCGACTCGCCCACCCGGTAGCCGAGTTCGGCCGTGCCGTCCTCGACGTCGACGAGGTTGACCCGGCCGATCAGCTCGTCCCGGGCGACCTGGTCCTCCCGGTCGTCCTTGATCACGTGGAAGTGGCAGACACCGGCGTCCTGTTCAGCGAGCAGTGCCGCGTGCCGGTCGGCGAACTCGGCGAAGTACGCGTCCCCGCGGTCCGATATCGACTGCCTGAAGTAGGCGCGGTTGGCCCGCTCGAAGGCCAGCACGGCGTCCGCGTGATCGGCCCGCAGCCGTTCCAGTCTCACCATGAGACGCAGGGTAGGCAGCCGTGGCTCCTGGGGCACGCGAATATCACTGCTCCTTGAGCACCGGGAACCGGCGCGGGGCGAGGAACAGCAGGACCAGGAACGCCAGGGCCGCCGCGCAGGACGCGCCCAGGTAGACCGAGTGGACCGCGTCCGCGATGGCCCGCCGGGTCGCCTCGGGGGCGGTGCCCGCGTCCAGGGCGCGGGTGACGGAGTCCAGGTCGCCGACGCCGCCGAGCCGTGCGGCGAGCACCCCGTTGGCGATCGCGCCGAAGACCGCGGCGCCGATGGTCTGGCCGGTCTGGCGGCAGAAAAGGATGGACGCGGTGGCCGTGCCGCGTTCCTCCCAGCCGACCGTGGACTGGACGCCGATGATCAGGGGGAGTTGGAAGAGCCCGAGCGCGGCGCCGAGCAGCAGCATCAGCAGGGTCGGCTGCCAGGCCTGCCCCGGGTACGGCAGGAACGGGAACGCGAACAGGATCAGCGCCGCCGAGCCGATCCCGAGCATCGCCGTGTTGCGGAAGCCGATGCGCCGGTAGACGTGCTGGCTCAGCGCCGCCGACACCGGCCAGCTCAGCGTCCACACCGACAGCACGAACCCGGCGGCCACCGGGGCCAGTCCCAGCACCGACTGGGCGTACGTCGGCAGGAAGACCGCCGGCGCCACCATCAGCAGGCCCAGCGCGCCCAGGGCCAGGTTCACCGCGGCGATGGTGCGGCGGCGCCACACCCACCCGGGGATGATCGGCTCGGCCGCCCGGCGCTCCACCAGCACCACGACACCGACCAGCGCGAGCCCGGTGCCGAACAGGGCGAGCGAGGGGGCCGACAGCCAGGGCCACGCCACCCCGCCCTGCACCAGCGCGGTGAGCAGCACCCCGCCGCACGCGAACACCGCCAGCGCGCCCGCCCAGTCGACCCGCGCGCGCGTGCCCCGCGTTCCCCGGTCGGGCTCGTGCAGGAACCGGACGATCAGCCACAGCGCGACCGCCCCGATCGGCAGGTTGACCAGGAAGATCCACCGCCAGTCCGCGTACGTCGCCAGCACCCCGCCCACACCCGGCCCCGCGACCGCCGACACCGCCCACACCGTGGACAGCTTGGCCTGGATCTTCGGGCGCTCCTTCAACGGGTACAGGTCGGCGGCGAGCGTCTGCACCGTCCCCTGCAGTGCCCCGCCGCCCAGCCCCTGCACGATCCGGAACGCGATCAGCGCCCCCATGTTCCAGGCCACCGCGCAGAGCAGCGACCCGAGCAGGAACAGGACCGCGCCCACCACCAGCACCGGCTTGCGCCCGAAGGTGTCGGAGAGCTTGCCGTAGACGGGCAGGGTGACGGTCACGGCCAGCAGATAGCCGGAGAACAGCCAGGAGAAGACCGAGAACCCGCCGAGGTCGCCCACGATCTGCGGTACGGCCGTGGAGACGATGGTGGAGTCGAGCGCGGCCAGCGCCATCGCGAGCATCAGGGCCGCCACGACGGCCCCCCGCCGGTCGGGTGCGGTGCGCGCCGCTTCCGCGCGCAGCACGGGTCTGGTGTCGTCCACCGGATTCCTTTCCCCCTGCACCTATCTGCCGCGCACCACCATCTCACTTGAGCCTCACGTCACGGCAGGGTGCAGCCTGACTGGACCGGTGGGTGGAGCGGACCCCGAGGACGCCTCCACCCACCGGTGGAGGGCCCCTAGGGGTACCTCCGTACTACGGCTCGGGGAGGGTTCGTACCGCCGGAGGACGAGAGGGGACCGGTCCGCTCCTTAATCTGGCTTTACGCCGCTGGGGAGCGGTCGGGGGGTGGTTGACCGAACCGGCCGGGGTGGGGTTTTCCCCAGCAGAAGACTGCGCTGGGCACCAGCGCGCCGGGGACCCTCCCGGGACCAGACTGAACGCCGTACCCAAGCACGCAGCACCTACCGAGCGGGCCTCGGCGACTCACCTGCTGACCGACATAGGAGAAATACCGTGACATCGGCTGTAACCATCACCAGGCACGGGGGCACTGGAGGGCGTACGGCCGTTGCCGCGCGGGCGCGGCAGGTCGTCAAGGCGTACGGGTCCGGGGAGACCCGTGTCGTCGCCCTCGACCACGTCGACGTGGACATCGCCCGCGGACAGTTCACCGCGATCATGGGCCC
Source organism: Streptomyces lincolnensis (assembly GCF_021173675.1). Classification (GTDB taxonomy): domain Bacteria; phylum Actinomycetota; class Actinomycetes; order Streptomycetales; family Streptomycetaceae; genus Streptomyces; species Streptomyces lincolnensis_B. The sequence continues at coordinate 457,190 of NZ_JAIHON010000008.1, forward strand.
CTCGGGGTCCGGCAAGTCCACCCTGATGCACTGCCTCGCCGGGCTCGACACCGTCACCTCCGGGCAGATCTACCTGGACGACACCGAGATCACCGGCCTGAAGGACAAGAAGCTCACGCAGCTGCGCCGGGACCGGATCGGCTTCATCTTCCAGGCGTTCAACCTGCTGCCGACGCTGAACGCGCTGGAGAACATCACCCTGCCCATGGACATCGCCGGCCGGAAGCCCGACCGGGCCTGGCTGGGCCGGGTCGTGGACACCGTGGGGCTCAGCGACCGGCTCAAGCACCGGCCCACCCAGCTCTCCGGCGGTCAGCAGCAGCGCGTCGCCGTGGCCCGCGCCCTGGCCGCCCGCCCCGAGATCATCTTCGGCGACGAGCCGACCGGCAACCTCGACTCCCGTGCCGGCGCGGAGGTGCTGGGCTTCCTGCGCCGCTCGGTGGACGAGCTGGGCCAGACCATCGTGATGGTCACCCACGACCCGGTCGCCGCCTCCTACGCGGACCGTGTGCTGTACCTCGCCGACGGCCGGATCGTCGACGAGATGTACAAGCCGACCGCCGAGGCCGTCCTGGACCGCATGAAGGACTTCGACGCCCGGGGGCGCACGTCATGACCGTCCTGAAGACCTCGATGCGCAACTTCTTCGCGCACAAGGGACGCATGGCCCTGTCGGCCATCGCGGTCATGCTGTCGGTGGCCTTCGTCTGCGGCACGCTCGTCTTCACCGACACCATGAACACGACGTTCGACAAGCTCTTCGCGTCGACCGCCTCCGACGTCACCGTCTCCCCGAAGGGCGCCAAGAGCGACGACACCCCGCAGAACGGCAAGCCCGCGTCGGTGCCCGCCTCCCTGCTGCCGCAGGTGGAGAAGGCCAAGGATGTCAAGTCCGCCGAGGGCGCGGTCAGTTCGATGAACGTGACCGTCGTCGACAGCGACAACAAGAACATGGGCTCCGACAGCGGCGCCCCGACCATCGCGGGCAACTGGACCAGCAGCGACGCCCGCACGATGGACATCACCTCCGGGCACGCCCCGCGCGGCCCCACCGAGGTGATGGTCGACGCCGACACCGCCGACAAGCACGATCTCAAGCTCGGCGACGAACTGCGCACCATCTCCGTCGCCGGTGACTTCAAGGCCCGGATCAGCGGCATAGCCGCCTTCAAGGTGACCAACCCCGGCGCGGCCGTCGTCTACTTCGACACCGCCACCGCCCAGCGCGAACTGCTCGGCGCCACCGGCCGGTTCACCCAGATCTACGTCACCGCCGCGAACGGCGCCACCGACGCGCAGCTCAAGCAGAACGTCACCGACGCCCTCGGCGGCACCGTCAAGATCCAGACGGCCAAGGAGAACGCCGACGAGAACCGTCAGGGCATCGACCAGTTCATGAACGTCATCAAGTACGCCATGCTCGGCTTCGCCGGGATCGCGTTCCTGGTCGGCATCTTCCTGATCATCAACACCTTCTCGATGCTGGTCGCCCAGCGCACCCGCGAGATCGGCCTGATGCGGGCGATCGGCTCCTCCCGCAAGCAGGTCAACCGGTCCGTGCTGGTCGAGGCGCTGCTCCTCGGAGTCGTCGGGTCCATCCTCGGCGTCGGCGCCGGAGTCGGTATCGCGATCGGCCTGATGAAGCTGATGTCGGCGGCCGGCATGAACCTCTCCACCGACGACCTCACCGTGACGGCGACGACTCCGATCGCCGGACTCGTGCTCGGTGTCGTGGTCACCGTCCTCGCCGCCTATCTGCCCGCCCGCCGGGCCGGCAAGGTCTCCCCGATGGCCGCGCTGCGCGACGCCGGCACCCCGGCCGACGGCAGGGCCGGCCTGGTGCGCGGTCTGATCGGGCTCGTCCTGACCGGCGCGGGCACCTTCGCCCTCTACACGGCCGCCAACGCGGACAAGGCGAAGGAGGGCTCGCTGCTGCTGGGCGGCGGAGTCGTGCTGACCCTCATCGGGTTCGTCGTCATCGGCCCGCTGCTGGCCGGCGGTGTCGTCCGGGCGATCAGCGCGGTGCTGCTGCGGGGCTTCGGACCCGTCGGCCGCCTGGCCGAGCGCAACGCCCTGCGCAACCCGCGCCGCACCGGCGCCACCGGTGCGGCCCTGATGATCGGCCTGGCCCTGGTGGCCTGTCTGTCGGTGGTCGGCTCCTCGATGGTCGCCTCGGCCACCAGCGAGCTCGACAAGTCCGTCGGCGCCGACTTCATCGTCCAGGGCAACCAGCGGATCGTGCCCCAGGCCGAGCGGGCCATGGAGCGCAGCCCCGGCCTCGCCCACGTCACCAGCTACAAGGAGCTGGAGGCCACCCTCACCTCGCCCGACGGCAAGAAGGACACCGAGGGCGTCACCGCCGCCGACCCGTCGTACGCCCAGGACCTGCGCCGCCCCACCACGGCGGGCACCCTCTCGGCCGCCTACGGCAAGGACTCCATGTCGGTCGGCTCCGACTACGCCAAGGCCCACGGCGTGCGGGTCGGCGACACCATCACGGTCGCCTTCAAGGGCGGCGGGACGGCGAAGCTCAAGGTCGCCGCCATCACCGACGACAGCGGGGCACTCGACAAGGGCTCGCGCTACCTCAGCATCGAGACCATGCGGAAGTACGTCCCGGCCGACGAGGTCCCGCCCAACTCGATCATGTTCGCCAAGGCCAAGGACGGCCAGGAGGAGCAGGCCTACGCCGCCCTGAAGAAGTCCCTGGACACCTACCCGCAGTACCAGGTCCGCGACCAGACCGACTACAAGCAGGAACTGAAGGACCAGGTCGGGCAGTTGCTGAACATGGTCTACGGCCTGCTGGCCCTCGCGATCATCGTCGCCGTGCTCGGTGTGGTGAACACCCTGGCGCTGTCGGTGGTCGAGCGGACCCGGGAGATCGGCCTGATGCGGGCGATCGGCCTCTCGCGGCGCCAGCTGCGGCGGATGATCCGCATGGAGTCGGTGGTCATCGCCCTCTTCGGCGCCCTGCTCGGCCTCGGCCTGGGCATGGGCTGGGGCACCACCGCGCAGAAGCTGCTCGCGCTGGAGGGCCTCGGCGTCCTGGAGATCCCCTGGCCGACCATCATCGGCGTGTTCGTCGGCTCCGCGTTCGTGGGCCTGTTCGCCGCCCTCGTCCCGGCGTTCCGGGCGGGCCGGATGAACGTCCTGAACGCGATCGCCACCGAGTAGCCATCCCGCACGGGGGAGCGCCCGGCGCCGAGAAGTCACGGGGGACTTCTCGGCGCCGGGGCATGTCCGTGTTCGTCGCTGTGTCCCGGGCTGCGTTCAGGGCCGCGTGCGCTTCATCAGCACGTACCCCTCGGAGGCGCCCGCCACGACGTACGTCGCCCGCGGATGCAGCTGCCGCGCGTACTCCGCCACGTCGTCCACCCACTTGGTGGAGTTGTCGATGGCGATGAAGTCCGGGGCGATCCCGCGCGTGTCGCCGATCCAGAACACCCGGCACCGCGAGGTCAGCCGGCTGATCGGCCCGATGTTCGCCTCCACGCTCGCGCCGTCCGGGATCCGGTCCAGCAGCCGCTCCACGGCCCTCACCTCGGCCGGCTTGCGGTAGAGGTCCGCCTCGGTCAGCGCGGACAGCGGCAGCGAGGTGGTCAGCGCCAGCGCCGCCGCGACGACGGCGGCCGGCAGATGGGAGGCGTACGACCGCACGCGGGCGCTCGGGCTGTGCCGCGCGGTGGACAGCGCGTCGGCCAGCGCGAGGACGACCACCGGCATGAGGACCGCGCTGTAGTGCCAGTCCGTGCCCCAGTAGTGCGGGTCGCCGGAGAGGAACCGCCAGCCGAGCGTCGGCAGCGCGACCAGCAGGAGCGGCGAGCGCAGCGCGAACAGGCCGCTGGTGGGGATCAGCAGCCAGGCGAGCGTCCGCAGCTTGGTGCCGAGGCCGTCCCAGGGCCCGCCCGCCTCGCCCACCTTGTCCCAGTAGTCGTACGCCCCCGTGGTGTTGAACGCCGGGATCACGACCGTGAGCGTCAGCGCGGTCGCGACCGCCCCGAAGAGGGCCACCGCCAGGGCGTACGGCACCGTCCGCGGCGCCGCGCCCCGGGCCCGCAGCGCGACCACCACCCCGATCGCCGCCACCGTCAGTCCCAGGTCCTCCTTCACCAGGACCAGCGGCAGCGCCCAGCACAGCGCGTGCCGCCACCGCCGCGCGAGCACCGCCTCCAACGAGAACGCGATCAGCGGTACGGCGAAGCAGATCTCGTGGAAGTCGAAGTCGACCGCCCGCTGCACTCCCCACGACAGCCCGTACGCCGCCCCGAGCGCCAGCCCCCGCCGCCGCCCCAGCAGCCCCGCCGCCGCCCGCGTCACCGGCACCGCCGACAGCGCGAACAACGCCGCCTGCGCCACCAGCAGCGTCACCGGCGAGGGGAAGAGCCGGTACAGCGGCGCCAGCAACGCCGTCACCGGGCTGAAGTGGTCCCCCAGGACGTCGAACCCCGGCCCCTTCAGATCGACCACCGGCGCCCGGAGATGCGCGTACGCCCGCACCGCCTGCTCGAAGATCCCCAGATCCCACGACCGCGAGGCCATGTGCCGGTACCGCCCCACGGACACCGCCGCGTAGGCGAGGAACAGGGCCCCCGCGAGCACCCAGGGATCCCGTCGGGGGGCCAGGGGACGCCGGTCACGCGGGGGAGGCGCGACCGGCGCGGGTATGTGGGGGCGGGCCGCGGTCTCGGTCGCGGGAAGGGAGGGGGCGTGCATGTGCGGGCCTCATGGGTCGGGGCGGGCTCGGGGCGTGCACCAAGGGTGGTCTGCGGAGATCAGGAGGGGGCGACCGGGGGTGGGAGGTGTTGTGGGGGAGATGTGTGGTACTGCGGCTATTTCGTCTGGCCGGGGCGCTCCCAGCCCGTCCGGCGTTTGAGGACGAGGCCCCTTAAGGCCGAAGCGGGGGTCTGGGGGCGGCAGCCCCCAGGGACAGCCACCTCGACGTCGGCGTCGTCGTACGCTGGAGATACCCCCGGCCCGCCGCGCGCGTCGGGCGATTCGCGTTGCCCACCCCGACGAAAGCCGCCCCAGAATGAGCCTGCACGGTCTGCTCGACGCCGTCGTCAAGGACACCGCCCTCGCGGAAGCGATCAGGGCGGCCGCAGACGGCAACCGCATGCACGTCGACCTGGTGGGCCCGCCCGCGGCCCGCCCCTTCGCGGTCGCCGCCCTGGCCCGCGAGGCCGGCCGCCCGGTCCTGGCGGTGACCGCGACGGGCCGCGAGGCCGAGGACCTGGCCGCGGCCCTGCGCTCGCTCCTGCCCCCGGAGGGCGTGGTCGAGTACCCCTCCTGGGAGACCCTCCCGCACGAGCGCCTCAGCCCCCGCAGCGACACCGTCGGCCGCCGCCTCGCCGTCCTGCGCCGCCTGGCCCACCCCCGCCCCGACGACCCCGAGACGGGCCCGGTCTCCGTCGTCGTCGCCCCCGTCCGCTCGGTGCTCCAGCCGCAGGTCAAGGGCCTGGGCGACCTGGAGCCCGTGGCCCTGAGGAGCGGACAGACCGCGGATCTGAACGAGGTCGTGGAGGCCCTCGCCGCCGCCGCGTACGCGCGCGTGGAGCTCGTCGAGAAGCGCGGCGAGTTCGCCGTACGAGGAGGCATCCTCGACGTCTTCCCGCCCACCGAGGAACACCCCCTGCGGGTGGAGTTCTGGGGCGACGACGTGGAGGAGATCCGCTACTTCAAGGTCGCCGACCAGCGTTCCCTGGAGGTCGCCGAGCACGGCCTGTGGGCGCCGCCCTGCCGCGAGCTGCTGCTGACGGACGACGTCCGGGCACGCGCGCGTGCCCTCGCCGAACAGCACCCGGAGCTCGGCGAGCTGCTGGGCAAGATCGCCGAGGGGATCGCCGTAGAAGGAATGGAGTCCCTGGCGCCGGTCCTGGTCGACGACATGGAGCTGCTGATCGACGTCCTGCCCAAGGGCTCCATGGCCGTCGTCTGCGATCCGGAGCGGGTGCGCACGCGTGCCTCCGACCTCGTGGCCACCAGTCAGGAGTTCCTCCAGGCGTCCTGGGCGGCCACCGCGGGCGGCGGCGAGGCGCCGATCGACGTCGGCGCGGCCTCCCTGTGGTCCATCGCGGACGTCCGGGACCGGGCGCGCGAGCTGGACATGATGTGGTGGTCGGTGTCCCCGTTCGCGGCGGACGAGGAGCTGACGGAGACATTTGCCGCTGACGCGGCGGGGGACACCCTGAAGCTGGGGATGCACGCGCCCGAGACCTACCGCGGCGACACCGCCAGGGCGCTCGCCGACACCAAGGGCTGGCTCGCCGACGGCTGGCGCGCGGTCTACGTCACCGAGGCCCACGGCCCGGCCGCCCGTACCGTCGAGGTGCTCGGCGGCGAGGGCATCGCGGCCCGCCAGGACGCGGAACTCGGGGAGATCTCCCCCTCGGTCGTGCACGTGGCGTGCGGCTCGATCGAGTACGGCTTCGTCGACCCGGCCCTGAGACTCGCGGTCCTCACGGAGACCGACCTGACCGGGCAGAAGGCGGCCGGCAAGGACGGCGCCCGGATGCCCGCCCGCCGCCGCAAGACCATCGACCCGCTCACCCTGGAGGCGGGCGACTACATCGTCCACGAGCAGCACGGCGTGGGCCGCTACATCGAGATGGTGCAGCGGACCGTGCAGGGCGCGACCCGCGAGTACCTGGTCGTCGAGTACGCCCCCGCCAAGCGCGGCCAGCCCGGCGATCGCCTCTACATCCCCACCGACCAGCTGGAGCAGATCACCAAGTACGTCGGCGGCGAGGCTCCCACCCTGCACCGCCTCGGCGGCGCCGACTGGACCAAGACCAAGGCCCGCGCCAAGAAGGCCGTCAAGGAGATCGCCGCCGACCTGATCAAGCTGTACAGCGCGCGGATGGCGGCGCCCGGCCATGCCTTCGGCTCCGACACGCCCTGGCAGCGCGAGCTGGAGGACGCCTTCCCCTACGCGGAGACGCCCGACCAGCTCACCACGATCGCCGAGGTCAAGGAGGACATGGAGAAGTCGGTCCCGATGGACCGCCTGATCTGCGGCGACGTCGGCTACGGCAAGACGGAGATCGCGGTCCGGGCCGCCTTCAAGGCGGTTCAGGACGGCAAGCAGGTGGCGGTGCTGGTGCCGACCACCCTGCTGGTGCAGCAGCACTTCGGGACGTTCTCCGAGCGCTACTCGCAGTTCCCGGTCAGCGTGAAGGCCCTGTCCCGCTTCCAGACCGACACCGAGGCCAAGGCGACCCTGGAGGGCCTGCGCGAGGGCTCGGTCGACATCGTGATCGGCACCCACCGGCTGTTCTCGTCCGAGACCAAGTTCAAGGACCTCGGCCTGGTCATCGTCGACGAGGAGCAGCGCTTCGGCGTCGAGCACAAGGAGCAGCTGAAGAAGCTCCGCGCCAACGTCGACGTCCTGACCATGTCCGCCACCCCGATCCCGCGCACCCTGGAGATGGCGGTCACCGGCATCCGCGAGATGTCGACGATCACCACACCCCCGGAGGAGCGCCACCCGGTGCTCACCTTCGTCGGGCCCTACGAGGAGCGGCAGATCGGCGCGGCCGTCCGCCGTGAACTGCTGCGCGAGGGCCAGGTCTTCTACATCCACAACCGCGTCGAGTCGATCGACAGGGCGGCGGCCAGGCTGCGGGAGATCGTCCCCGAGGCGCGCATCGCGACGGCCCACGGCCAGATGTCGGAACAGTCCCTGGAGCAGGTCGTCGTCGACTTCTGGGAGAAGAAGTTCGACGTGCTCGTCTCCACCACGATCGTCGAGTCCGGCATCGACATCTCCAACGCCAACACCCTGATCGTGGAGCGCGGCGACAACTTCGGCCTCTCCCAGCTGCACCAGCTGCGCGGCCGGGTCGGCCGTGGCCGCGAGCGCGGCTACGCCTACTTCCTGTACCCGCCGGAGAAGCCGCTCACGGAGACCGCCCACGAGCGCCTGGCCACCATCGCCCAGCACACCGAGATGGGCGCGGGCATGTACGTGGCGATGAAGGACCTGGAGATCCGGGGCGCCGGCAACCTCCTCGGCGGCGAGCAGTCCGGCCACATCGCGGGCGTCGGCTTCGACCTGTACGTCCGTATGGTCGGCGAGGCCGTCGCGGACTACCGGGCCTCCCTGGAGGGCGGGGTGGAGGAGGAACCGCCGCTGGAGGTCAAGATCGAGCTCCCGGTCGACGCGCACGTCCCGCACGACTACGCGCCCGGCGAGCGGCTCAGGCTCCAGGCCTACCGGGCCATCGCCTCGGTGAACACCGAGGACGACGTCAAGGCCGTCCGCGAGGAACTCGTCGACCGCTACGGCAAGTTGCCCGAACCGGTCGAGAACCTGCTCCTCGTGGCCGGCCTGCGCATGCTCGCGCGCGCGTGCGGTGTCGGCGAGATCGTGCTGCAGGGCAACAACATCCGCTTCGCGCCGGTGGAGTTGCGCGAGTCCCAGGAACTCAGGGTCAAGCGCCTGTACCCGGGGACCGTCATCAAGCCGGCCGTCCACCAGCTCCTCGTCCCGCGTCCCAAGACCGCGAAGGTAGGCGGGAAGCCGTTGGTGGGGCGGGAACTGCTCGGCTGGGTCGGGGAGTTCCTGGCGTCGATCCTGGGGTCGTAGGCCTCATGCATGGTGTGAAGCCGCCCGCGGAGTACGCCTCCGCGGGCGGCTTCCGCGTTTCTGGGCCTTTAGAGCCTGCGTCAGGCTCTTACGGCTGCGGGGGCCGGTCGCGGTCCATGCCGAGTTGGCCTTCGATGCGCTGTTGCGCGTCGTCGACCTGGCTCTCGTACTTGTTGCCGGTCCTCTCGTTGACCTTCCGCTCGGCGGCGTCGGACATGTCCTTCCCCTTGCCGCCCTTCATCTGGTTCTTGAGCTTGTCGAAGATGCCCATCCAGAGCTCCTTCCGGAGAAGATTCCGAATCGACCATACGCCCGACTTGTGAGCAATGCCCATTTAGGGCCGATGTGGTCTGGACCTCTCGGCCGCTACGGTGGGACCGGGACCAGTGACAACCGCCCACGCCGGGCGGACCGGGCAGGCAAGGGGAGGGGCGCATCATGATGCGTCTGAGGGGTGGGGTCGGGTCCGTCGTCATGACCGGACTGGCCGTGTGCGCGGCCATGACGCTCGTGTCCGGATGCGAGGGCCTCGAAGCGGACGGCTCCGCCGGGGAGAGCGGCGCGGCGGCACCCGCGGCGGACGGCCGCGCCGTCAGCCCGCTGAAGAATCCGGACGGCACCGAGCCGGGCCTCGCGCCCGTGACGAGCGAGAGCGACGAGGCCACGGCCCGCAAGCTCATCGAGTCGGTGCGGACCAAGGGGCGGGGCCCCAAGACGGGTTACGACCGCGACGAGTTCGGTTACGCCTGGATGGACACCGCCGAGGGCGTCCCGCTGTCCCGCAACGGCTGCGACACCCGCAACGACCTCCTCCAACGCGACGGCCAGGACGTGCGCTTCCGCTCCGGCTCCGACTGCGTGGTCGTCTCCATGACCCTCGACGACCCCTACACCGGCACCGTCATCGAGTGGCGCAAGCAGAAGGCCACCGAGGTGCAGATCGACCACGTCGTGCCGCTCTCCTACAGTTGGCAGATGGGCGCCTCCCGCTGGCCGGAGACCAAGCGCGAGCAACTGGCCAACGACCCCCTCAACCTCATCCCGGCCGAGGGACGCGCCAACTCCTCCAAGGGCGACTCCGGCCCCGCCTCCTGGCTCCCCCCGAACAAACGGATCCGCTGCGCCTACGTGATCCGCTTCGCGCAGGTAGCCGTCAAGTACGAACTGCCGGTCACCGCCCCCGACCGGCAGATGATGCTGAGGCAGTGCGGGGCGTGAAGGTGGGGGACATGAAGGCGCGGGACACAGAGGCGCAGGACATCAAGGCGCAGGACATCAAGGTGTCGAGCCTCGCCGACCGGCCCGAGGCGCGGGAGCGGATCGTCGCGATGGCCGACAGCTGGCAGGAGTACGTGATCCAGGACCTCGTGGGCTACCACCACTACGGCCGGATCGCGACCGAACTCCCGCAGTACGTGCAGTTCGCCGAGGACGAGCGGGGTGAGATCGTCGCGCACGCCTACAGCGTGCCGTTCGCACTGGACGTCGAGGGCCGGCGCGAACTGCCCGCCCGCGGCTGGGACGAGGTGCTCCTGTGGGCCTTCGCCGACCTGCGCCGCGGCACCCGCCCCGACACCGTCAGCGCGATCTCCGTCACCGTCGCCCCGCACGCCCAGGGCCGCGGACTGTCCGGCCTGATGCTGTCCGCGATGCGCGACAACGCCCGCGCCCGGGGCTTCGGCGAGGTCGTCGCCCCGGTCCGCCCCAACGCCAAGCATCGGGAACCGCACACCCCGATCGAGGAGTACGCCCGCCGCGTACGCCCCGACGGGCTGCCGCACGACCCCTGGATGCGCGTGCACGCCCGGGCCGGCGCCACCGTCGACTCCGTGGCACCGGCCTCCATGACCGTCTCCGGCTCCCTGGAACAGTGGCGCCGCTGGACCGGACTGCCGTTCGACACGGCGGGCGACGTCGAGGTACCGGGGGCGCTGGTTCCGGTGCGCTGCGAGCCGGAGCGCGGGTACGCGGTGTACGTCGAGCCGAACGTGTGGATGCGGCATCCGCTGACGGCATCCCCGCACCCGGCCTGATCCGTTCGGCCGATCCGCCGCGCCGACCTGCCCCGCCGGGTGACGTGATCAGGACGACAACGGTTCGGTACAACCCAGGACCGCTCGCAGGTGTCGGCCTATACGCTCGAAGCGACACTCGGACACTCGGACACCAGGAGCTGTCATGCATGGCCACGGCTACACGCAGCCGGTGAAGCAGCCGCCCCACACGGGGTGGCTGGTCTTCCTGCGCGTGCTGTTCGTGGTGGTCTCGATCCTCAGCGTCGGGCTCCTGGCCTGGACGATGCTGCTGCGCCTGGCGATCGTCACGCGCAAGTCGCTCGACTGGGGCCTGTTCGTGGCCGCGTTCGTCGCCGACGTCCTCGCGCTCGTGCTGGTCGGCACCGAGCCCGGCGAGGATGTCCACACCGTGGGCGGCTGGACGGGCATGCTGCTCCTCCTGGGCACGCTCGTCGCGGGGATCGCGTACTACCTCGCGGCGGACATCCGCCACTTCCACCAGCTCCGCCACGGCGGCCACCCGCCGCGGGCCGCCACGGCTCCGGGGTACGGCTATCCGCAGCCCGCGCCGCCCACGCCGTACACAGCGGCGACCCTGCCGCAGACCTCCCGGACGCCGCACGGCCCGCCCCCGATGCCGCAGCCGCCGTTGCCCGCCGCCCCGCCGCCGCAGCGCCCCGCGCCCGCGCGCATCGACCAGGTGCGCGCCGAGCTCGACGAGCTCAGTGACTACCTGCGCAACCACGAAGGCCGCCCCCACGGCAACTCCGAGGGCGGAAGGTGACCGTGACGGCAGGACGGGTCGTCGCCGACCGCTACGAACTGTCCACGCTCATCGGCCAGGGCGGCATGGGCCAGGTCTGGACCGCGTACGACCGGCGGCTGGACCGGCGGGTCGCGGTGAAGCTGCTGCGGCCCGACAAGGTGGCCGGACAGGAGGCGGACGAACTGCGCCGCCGGTTCGTGCGCGAGTGCCGGGTGACCGCGCAGGTCGACCACCCGGGCCTGGTCACCGTGCACGACGCGGGCAGCGAGGGCGAGGAGCTGTTCCTCGTCATGCAGTACGTCGACGGCGCCGACCTCTCCGACCATCTCGCCGAGCACGGCCCGTACCCCTGGCCGTGGGCCGTCGCGGTCGCCGCGCAACTGTGCGCCGTGCTGAGCGCCGTGCACGCCGTGCCGATCGTCCACCGCGACCTCAAGCCGCGCAACGTGATGGTGAAGCAGGACGGCACGGTCACCGTCCTCGACCTCGGCGTCGCCTCCGTCATGGACGCCGACACCACCCGCCTCACCCACACCGGCACGCCCATCGGCTCGCCCGCCTACATGGCCCCCGAACAGGCCATGGGAGGCGCGGTCGGCCCGTACACCGACCTGTACGCACTCGGCGTGGTGCTGCACGAACTCCTCAGCGGCGATGTGCCGTTCGCCGGATCGACGGCGCTCGGCGTGCTGCACCGGCACCTGTACGAGCCTCCGCTGCCCGTCCGCCGTATGCGCCCCGAGGTGCCCGAGCCGCTTGAGGCACTGGTGCTGCGGCTGCTCGCCAAGGACCCGCAGCACCGGCCCGCCTCCGCGCAGGACGTGTACGAGGACCTGACACCGCTGCTGCCCGCGCGCGGGATGCCCACCGGGGCGCCCCTGGACCCCACGCGCCCGTTCCTGCGCCCGCACGCCCCCTGGCCCGACCGCGCGCGGACGCCCGCCCCGCAGCCCGCCCCCGCCGCTCCGGCCGCGCCGCCCGCCGGGAAACCGGACGTGGCCCGTGCCGTGGACGAGGTCAAGCGCCTCCTCGGTGAGGGCCGGATCACCCAGGCCGTCGACATCCTCGGCGCGATCCTCCCGGTCGCCGCCGAACAGCACGGCGAGAACTCCCCGGTCGTCCGCACCCTGCGCAAGCAGTACGCCGCCACCCTCATGGACGACGGCCAGTACCGGCGCGCGCTGCCCGTCCTGCGCTCCCTCGCCACCGAACGCGCCGCCGAGTCGGGCCACGCCGACCCCCGGTCCCTGCGCTTCCGCTACGAGGCCGCCCAGTGCCTGGAACAGCTCGGCGAACCGGCGGCCGCGCTCGCCGAGTACCGCGCGCTGCTGCCGTACTACGAGAACCAGTACGTGGCCGGGGACCCCGGACTCGCCCACGACGTCCGCCGCCGCATCGGCCACCTCCTGCTCGCCCTCGGCGACCGCGCCGCCGCCCACGACACCCTGGCCCGCCTGCTGCACGACGCGGAGCACCTGCACGGCCCCGGACACCCGCTCGCCGTGGAGGTCCGCCGGACCCTGGAGTGGCTCGGCCAGGTGCACGGCTAGGTCCACGGCTGGGGGCCCGTCGTCGCACCCGGAGTGGCCCGGGATCCGCGTCGGTGCCCGAAGTCCTGGTGAATCGTTGGTCGAATGGGTTGGCCAGAGCTTGCCCACTGCCTACCATCGATCACCGCAAGACTTTGTGCGCCCGCCCGTCGCCCGACCACCACCCCTCAACGAGCCGCTACGCGGCGCACCTGTCTGCACAATCTCCTCGGGAGGCTTCCTTGCACCGCCGTCGTCGCACCGCGCTCCTCCTCTCCGCCGCGATCGCCGCGGCGCCCCTCCTCACCGCCTGCGGAAACGACGCGCACCCCGGCGCGGCGGCCGTCGTCGGCGGCCAGCGGATCACCGTCGCCCAGCTGGAGAACCGGGTGAACGAGGTCCGCGAGGCGCAGCGGGCCGCGGTGCCGGACGAGGCGCAGTACGCACAGGCCGTCGCCAGGACCGGCACCCTCACCCGCGACACCCTGCACAACATGGTCCTCGACCAGGTGGTGCACCGCGCCGCGCAGGAGGCGGGCGTGACCGTCAGCCGCCGCGAGGTCCAGCAGATGCGCGCCGGCCTGGAGCAGCAGACCGGCGGCGCCAAGGCGCTGGAGACCGCCTGGCTCCAGCAGTACGGCATCGCTCCCGAGCGCCTCGACGACAACCTCCGCTTCCAGCTGGAGGCCCAGAAGCTCGCCGCCAAGGTCGGCACCGACACCGGCGACCCGGCCTTCTGGAACGCCCTCGCCAAGGCGTCCAAGGAGCTCGGCGTCGATCTCAACCCGCGCTACGGCACCTGGGACGTCCAGAAGAGCAGCCGCGCCGACGCGAAGACGCCGTGGGTGCGCGAGGTGACGGCGCCGGAGCCCGAGCAGCCGGCATGAGACCGAGCCACGGTCACGAGGTGGCGTAACGGTACGGCGGACTCCGACGGACTACGGGGGAGTACGGCGGATCCCCGGCCTGTGGACAACCGCGGGCCGTGAACACCCGCCCCTGTGGACAACTCGTGGTGCCGTCCGCGCCGTGCGTTAGCTTCGAGGTGTGAACGCAACCAGTCCCGAAGCCGCCCCCGCCTCCGGCACCGGCACCGGCCCCGATGCCGCGGCCCCCGGCCGCATCGTCCTGCTCACCACCAGCCACCGCGTCGCGCCCGGACTGCTCTCCTGGCCCGCCTGGCAGGCGCTGCACGCCGCCGACCGCGTGCTCTGCGCGGACGGCGCGCACCCGCAGCTGCCGTATCTGCGCGAGGCGGGCATAGGCGTCGACGAGACGTCACCGACCGCCGAGGAACTGGTCGCCGCCTGCGCCGACGGCGCCACCGTGGTCGTCGTGGCGACCGGCGAGGGCGAACCGGCCCTCACCGACGGACTGGCCCGCCTGGCGGGCTCCGGACGCGTGACCATGCCCGAGCTGGAGCTGCTGCCCGCCTCCTACGACCTGCCCGGCGCCCGTCTCCTCGACCTCGTCCAGGTGATGGACCGCATCCGCGCCGAGTGCCCGTGGTCCTCCCGGCAGACCCACGAGGGCCTGGCCAAGTACGGCATCGAGGAGGCGTACGAACTCGTCGAGGCCATCGAGGACGGCGACCGCGACGAACTCCGCGAGGAACTCGGCGACGTCCTCCTCCAGGTCGTCTTCCACGCGAGGATCGCCGAGGAGCACCCGGACACCCCGTTCTCCGTCGACGACGTCGCCGGCGGCATCGTCACCAAGCTCATCCACCGCCACCCGCACGTCTTCGGGGACGAGACCGCCACCACCCCCGACGAGGTCAAGGAACACTGGCTGCGCACCAAGGCCGTCGAGAAGCGACGTGAATCGGTGACCGACGGCATACCCCTCGGCCAGCCGGGCCTCGCCCTCGCCTCCAAACTCGCCTCCCGAGTCCGCACGGCCGGCCTCGACGTCCCCCTCCCCACCGGCGACGGCATGGGCTACGACCTCCTGGCCCTCGCCGTCCGCGCCGAGGCGTCCGGTGTGGACCCGGAGGCGGCCCTGCGAGCGGCAGCCCGCGCCTACCGGGACGCCGTACGAGCGGCCGAGGGCCTGGCCGACCAGCACCGGCCGTAGCCCGGTCCCACCCGGCCACGACCGCCCCCGCCCCGATACCGTCGAGGAGTGACCGACCAGCCCCTCCCCCTCAGCCCCGCACCCGAGCTCTTCACCTGGGAGTTCGCCGGCGACCCCTACCCGGCGTACGCCTGGCTGCGTGAGCACGCCCCCGTGCACAGGACGCGGCTGCCCAGCGGGGTGGAGGCCTGGTTGGTCACCCGTTACCGCGATGCCAAGCAGGCGCTGGCCGATCCCCGGCTGTCCAAGAACCCGGCGCATCACGACGAGCCGGCGCACGCCAAGGGCAAGACCGGCATCCCCGGGGAGCGCAAGGCGGAGTTGATGACGCATCTGCTGAACATCGACCCGCCGGACCACACCCGGCTGCGCAGGCTGGTGTCGAAGGCGTTCACCCCGCGCCGGGTCGCGGAGTTCGCGCCCCGGGTCCAGGAGCTCACCGATCAGCTCATCGACGGGTTCGCGGAGAAGGGGAGCGCCGATCTCATCCACGAGTTCGCCTTCCCGCTCCCCATCTACGCGATCTGCGACCTGCTCGGTGTCCCCCGCGAGGACCAGGACGACTTCCGGGACTGGGCGGGGATGATGATCCGTCACCAGGGCGGCCCCCGGGGCGGGGTCGCGCGGTCGGTGAAGAAGATGCGCGGCTACCTGGCCGAGTTGATCCACCGCAAGCGGGAGGCACTGCCCGACGAGCCCACCCCCGGTGAGGGCCTCATCTCCGGTCTGATCCGGGCCTCCGACCACGGCGAGCACCTCACCGAGAACGAGGCCGCCGCCATGGCCTTCATCCTGCTCTTCGCGGGTTTCGAGACCACCGTCAACCTGGTGGGCAACGGCACCTACGCCCTCCTCACCCACCCCGAGCAGCGGACCCGCCTGCAGAAGGCGCTCTCCGAGGGCGACCGCGGCCTGCTGGAGACCGGCGTCGAGGAACTCCTGCGCTACGACGGCCCCGTGGAACTGGCCACCTGGCGGTTCGCGACCCGCCCGCTGAGCATCGGCGGACAGGACATCGCGGCCGGCGACCCCGTCCTCGTCGTCCTCGCCGCCGCGGACCGGGATCCGGAGCGGTTCGCGGACCCGGACGTGCTCGATCTCGGCCGGCGTGACAACCAACACCTCGGGTACGGCCACGGCATCCACTACTGCCTCGGCGCGCCCCTCGCCCGGCTGGAGGGCCAGATCGCGCTCGCCACCCTCCTCACCCGACTCCCCGACCTGCAACTCGCGGCGGATCCGACCGATCTGCGCTGGCGCGGAGGCCTCATCATGCGTGGACTGCGCACCCTCCCCGTGGAGTTCACCGCCCGCTGAGCGCCGCGTTCACGCCCCGTGGTCGCCCGCTCCCACCTGCGTAAAGGTGACACGCCCTCAAGTCTGTGACTTTCACGTGATCTACGCGGCATTAACTTGTGACAAGTGATCGGCTGCCTATACGTTCACGGATCAACGCGGCGCCGAGCACCAGGCTCCGCGCCCGTCACCGTCGTCTCGCGAAAGGTTTCCGCATGCTCTCCGGGAACGGTCGTCACCGTCGCCCCCGCCAGGCTCCGGCCATCCTCGTCGCGGCCGGAGTGACCGGTTCCGCCATCGCCATCCCGCTCCTCGGAGCCACCGGCGCGAGCGCGGCCACCGGGGCCACCTGGGACCAGGTCGCCAACTGCGAGACCGAAGGCGCCTGGAGCCACCAGGGCAACGGTGAGTACGGCGGGCTGAACATCGCCCAGGAGGACTGGGACAAGTACGGCGGACTCGACTTCGCCGAACGCCCCGACCAGGCCAGCAGAAACCAGCAGATAACGGTCGCCGAGAAGATCCTCGCGGACAAGGGCGTCGGCTACTGGGCCACCTGTGGCCTGCTCAAGGGGCTCAGCCAGGACTCCCAGGCGGCCGACGTCGACACGGGCGTGTCCAGCGGTACGGGCTCCTCGGACGACTCGGACTCCGGCATCGGCTCCGGCCTGACCGACTCCTCCGAGTCCACGGCCGGTTCGTCCGGGGGCTCCACGGGCTCCGGGGGAGACGTGTCGTCGCCCTCGCCGTCCGGCACTCCGTCGGGCGACTCGGGCACGGCGGACAACTCGAATAACTCGAACAAGTCCGATACATCAGCCGATCCCACCACCGGCGCCACCCCGCAGGACGACTCACAGCGCTCCGACAGCGCCTCCACAGGCTCGCCGAAACAGGACGAGTCGGATAATTCATGGCGGGAGGGCGGCTCTTCGGGCCTCGTCGACATCGGCGCCCTCGGGGACACCTTCAGCGGCGGCAAGCACCGCGGCGGCAGTGCCGACGAGAGCGCGGGCGAGAGCGCGGACACCCGCGGCGCCGACACCGCCACGTCCACCGGCCGGCACGCCGCCCGCGACGACTCGTACACCGTGCGCCCCGGGGACACGCTCGCGTCCATCGCCGACTCCCTTGACCTCCAGGGCGGGTGGCGCGCGCTCTACGAGGAGAACAAGGTGGCCATCGGTGCCGACCCGAGCCGCATCGTGCCCGGTCAGACCCTCGGACTTGGTGTCGAATAGGGCGAAAAGCAACGGGAGTTCGCGTCATACTTCGCGCCGAATGTCCGGATTGGCGAAAGTGTGGGATGAGTCTCAGAAGCCCTGATCGTCTTTGAAATTCCGCGGATCGCGTGTCTACGGTCATCACCGCTCGGCAACCCGAGCCCCGGCGGCCGCAACGCCGAATCCTGCCAGCGGCCACATGGGAACAGTCGTCGCGTCAAGCGCCGTAGGCAGGAGCGGGGGACCCAAGGTAAGTGCCGGGCCCGGTGGTTGACACCGGAACCGGCTTGGGGTGAAGCCGTGCACCGAGAGGTGCGCGGCCGGGCAACTCAACCGGCCCGAACCCGACAGCTCACCTCGCAGGCGTCGGTGAGGGGATCCTTCCATGCTGTTTTCCGGCAAGGGCAAGCACCGCCGTCCGTCCAAGGCCACCCGTGCCGTCGCGCTCGCCGGCGTCACCGGTGTCGCCATCGCCGCCCCGCTGATGGCGGCCGGCAACGCCTCCGCCGCCACCGCCTCCGAGTGGGACGCCGTCGCCCAGTGCGAGTCGGGCGGCGACTGGACCATCAACACCGGCAACGGCTACTACGGCGGCGTGCAGTTCTCCGCCTCCACCTGGGCCGCGTACGGCGGCACGAAGTACGCCGCGCAGGCCAACCAGGCCACCAAGGCGCAGCAGATCGAGATAGCCGAGAAGGTCCTCGCGGGCCAGGGCAAGGGTGCCTGGCCGGTCTGCGGCAAGAACCTGTCCGGTGCCTCCTACAACGGCGGCTCGGGCAGCGCCGGCCAGAACCAGAGCACCGAGACCCGCTCCTCCGAGCAGTCGGCCTCCCGCTCCGCCGAGCGCCCCGCGGCCAAGGCCAAGAAGACCGTCACCACCCCGACCGGCAAGAAGGTCAAGAAGGGCGACGGCGAGTACAAGGTCGTCAAGGGCGACACCCTCAGCTCGATCGCCGAGAAGCACGACGTCAAGGGCGGCTGGGCGAAGCTGTTCGACCTGAACAAGGACATCGTCGA
Source organism: Streptomyces lincolnensis (assembly GCF_021173675.1). GTDB lineage: Bacteria > Actinomycetota > Actinomycetes > Streptomycetales > Streptomycetaceae > Streptomyces > Streptomyces lincolnensis_B. The sequence continues at coordinate 475,699 of NZ_JAIHON010000008.1, forward strand.
CCAGGCCGACCTCATCTACCCGGGTCAGCAGCTGCACCTCAAGTAAGAGGACGGCAGGACGGCTGAACCACAGGGTCCTCATATCCGTGTCCTTCATGATGAGGGCCTCGTGAGGGTCCCCCCCGTCCCCACGGGCTCCCCGCTCCGGTGCGTGTTCCCCCGTACGCACCGGGGCGGGGCTTTTTCATGCGGCGCCCCGGGAGCTTTTTGTTCCGTTCGGAAACAATTTACTCTCGGTTCTGCCCAAGGGGTGGGCGACCGCATGGCCGATCGCCCCGGGCCGGTTAGGCTCGTCTCGCGGAGCCGACGGTGGCTCCGTGCACCACGGGCCCCGCGGCCCGCGCAACCGCGTCACATCCCAGAAGGAGATGCTCGTGCCGTCCATCGACGTCGTCGTAGCCCGGGAAATCCTGGACTCCCGAGGCAATCCCACGGTCGAGGTCGAGGTCGGCCTCGACGACGGCAGCACCGGTCGTGCCGCCGTCCCCTCCGGCGCCTCCACGGGCGCCTTCGAAGCCATCGAGCTCCGCGACGGCGACCCCAACCGCTACATGGGCAAGGGCGTCGAGAAGGCCGTCCTCGCGGTCATCGAGCAGATCGGCCCGGAGCTCGTCGGCTACGACGCCACCGAGCAGCGCCTGATCGACCAGGCGATGTTCGACCTGGACGCCACCGACAACAAGGGCTCCCTCGGCGCCAACGCCATCCTCGGCGTCTCCCTCGCCGTCGCCCACGCCGCCTCCGAGGCCAGCGACCTCCCGCTCTTCCGCTACCTGGGCGGCCCGAACGCGCACCTGCTGCCCGTTCCGATGATGAACATCCTGAACGGCGGCTCGCACGCCGACTCCAACGTGGACATCCAGGAGTTCATGATCGCCCCGATCGGCGCGGAGTCCTTCTCCGAGGCCCTGCGCTGGGGCGCCGAGGTCTACCACACCCTCAAGAAGGTGCTGAAGACCAAGGGCCTGTCCACCGGCCTCGGCGACGAGGGCGGCTTCGCCCCGAACCTGGAGTCCAACCGCGCCGCCCTCGACCTCATCCTGGAGGCGATCAAGGAGGCCGGTTACACCCCCGGCGAGCAGATCGCCCTGGCGCTCGACGTCGCCGCCTCCGAGTTCTACAAGGACGGCGTCTACACCTTCGAGGGCAAGGAGCGCTCCGCCGCCGAGATGACGGAGTACTACGCCGAGCTCGTCGAGGCGTACCCGCTCGTCTCCATCGAGGACCCGCTGTTCGAGGACGACTGGGCCGGCTGGAACACCATCACCGCGAAGCTGGGCGACAAGGTCCAGATCGTCGGCGACGACCTCTTCGTCACCAACCCCGAGCGCCTGGCCCGCGGCATCGAGGAGGGCTCCGCCAACGCCCTGCTCGTGAAGGTCAACCAGATCGGTTCCCTCACCGAGACCCTGGACGCCGTCGAGCTCGCCCAGCGCAACGGCTTCAAGTGCATGATGTCCCACCGCTCCGGCGAGACCGAGGACGTCACCATCGCCGACCTCGCCGTCGCGGTGAACTGCGGCCAGATCAAGACCGGCGCCCCGGCCCGCTCGGACCGCGTCGCCAAGTACAACCAGCTGCTGCGCATCGAGGAGATCCTCGACGACGCGGCGGTGTACGCCGGCCGCTCGGCCTTCCCGCGGTTTCGCTCTGCGAACCATTAGGCACAGCAAGGGCTGACCTCGGCAGGGCTAAGGCTTAGCCAGTCGTACGTACGTCCCCGTACCGGTCCCGTACCGTGTGCGGGGACGTACGCGCGTGTGAGAACGGGAGTGAGAGATGGCCGTCAAGGACCGGGACCGTTTCTCCACCACGACCAGGATCAGGCTGCTCGGCGAGCAGACCGCGGCCCGGGTGTACCGCTCCCAGACCAGACGGCAGGCCCGCCGCTCCCGGCTGACCGGCCGGGCCGCGCTGCTGGCCCTCGTGCTGTGCACGCTGGTCGTGGCGCTCGCGTATCCCATAAGGCAGTACGTCTCCCAGCGGGCCGAGATCTCCGACCTCCAGCGGGAGAAGGAGCAGGCCAGGCAGCGCGTGGAGCAGCTGCGGGACCTCAAGGCACGCTGGCAGGACGACGCGTACGCGCAGCAGCAGATCCGGGAGCGGCTGCACTACGTCCTGCCGGGCGAGACGGGCTTCATCGTCATCGACCCGAACGCGGCCCGGCAGTCCCGCGCCGACCTGGGAGCGGCCGACCGCCCCTGGTACGCGAACGTCTGGGACGGCGTCGACAAGTCCGACGCCTCCGACCAGTGAACCGACCGATGGAACGATAGAAAGACAGGCATGGAAACGCCTCCGCCCTCCACACCGCGCACCGAGCCGACCGACGCGGATGTCGAGGCCTTCAAGCAGCAGCTCGGACGGCCGCCGCGCGGGCTGCGGGCGATCGCGCACCGCTGCCCCTGCGGACAGCCGGACGTGGTGGAGACGGCCCCCCGCCTCCCCGACGGCACCCCTTTCCCGACCACGTACTACCTGACGTGCCCGCGCGCCGCCTCGGCGATCGGCACGCTGGAGGCGAACGGGGTCATGAAGGAGATGACGGAGCGGCTCCAGAGCGATCCGGAGCTGGCCGCCGCCTACCGTGCCGCGCACGAGGACTACATCGCGCGCCGTGACGCCATCGAGGTCCTGGAGGGCTTCCCGAGCGCGGGCGGCATGCCGGACCGGGTGAAGTGCCTGCACGTGCTCGTGGCGCACTCCCTGGCCGCCGGGCCCGGCGTGAACCCGCTCGGCGACGAGGCGCTGGAGATGCTGCCGGAGTGGTGGCTGAAGGGGACGTGCGTGACGGGCGTGCCGGCCGTGAAGGAGGACGAGCAGTGACCCGGGTCGCCGCCGTCGACTGCGGTACGAACTCCATCCGGCTGCTGGTCGCCGACGCCGACCCGGAGACCGGTGAACTGGTCGACCTGGACCGCCGTATGACGATCGTGCGCCTGGGGCAGGGCGTGGACCGCACCGGGCGGCTGGCGCCCGAGGCGCTGGAGCGGACCTTCGCCGCCTGTCGCGAGTACGCGGCGGTGATCAAGGAGCACGGGGCGGAGCGGCTGCGCTTCGTGGCGACCTCGGCCTCCCGGGACGCGGAGAACCGGGACGAGTTCGTACGGGGTGTCCTGGACATCCTCGGAGTCGAGCCCGAGGTCATCACCGGGGACCGGGAGGCGGAGTTCTCCTTCACCGGTGCCACCAAGGAGCTCACCGGCCGGGACGACCTTGCCAAGCCCTACCTGGTGGTGGACATCGGTGGCGGCTCGACCGAGTTCGTCGTCGGGGACGAGCGGGTGCGGGCGGCGCGTTCCGTCGACGTCGGCTGTGTCCGGATGACGGAGCGGCATCTCGTCCAGGACGGGGTGGTGACCGACCCGCCCACCGAGGCGCAGGTCGCCGCGATGCGCGCCGACATCGAGGCCGCCCTCGACCTCGCCGAGCGGACGGTGCCGCTGCGCGAGGCGCACACCCTGGTGGGCCTGGCCGGCTCGGTCACCACGCTCTCCGCGATCGCGCAGGACCTGCCCGCGTACGACTCGACGGCCATCCACCACTCGCGGATCCCCTGCGCCACGGTCCGCGAGATCACCCACCGGCTGCTGCACTCCACGCATGCCGAACGGGCGGCCGTTCCCTCCATGCACCCCGGGCGCGTCGACGTGATCGCCGCCGGTGCCCTCGTCCTGCTGTCGATCATGGAAAGGATCGGCGCGGAGGAGGTCGTGGTGAGCGAGCACGACATCCTCGACGGCATCGCGTGGTCGGTCGCTTGAGCCTCTGCTGAGCAGGTCGGACAACGTATGAGCACGTTCGAGGGGCCCTTCGGGGCCCCTCGATGACGTGCCGTCGAGAAAGTTCGTGAAGTTCTTCACAAGGAATTCGGCCCTGTCGGAGCACGAAAGGCATCGCGTTGACCCTTCCGGGGCCCGGACATGCCCTTGAACGTGTTCAGATCGGACACAAGGGGGCGTCGCGAAGGTGGTGTGCGAGGGGGACGGCGAGGGCTCTCACAGGGGGTCCGGACCCACGGAGAGGCAGCTCACGCGGCATTGACAACGGCCCGTCCGGTACGGGGGTTCCCGGTCGCCGTCATGACCTGGATCACGCGAGCCGCGGAGGATAGCACACACCCGGAGGAAGCTTGTGAAGGGGCGCACGAGCGACCCCCCTGAGGCGGGTGGATACTCGATGGCATGAGCACCACGGAGCGTCCCAGGATCCTCGTAGTAGGCGGTGGGTACGTAGGCCTGTACGCAGCTCGGCGCATTCTCAAGAAGATGCGCTACGGCGAGGCGACCGTCACGGTCGTCGACCCCCGGTCGTACATGACCTACCAGCCCTTCCTTCCCGAAACCGCCGCCGGCAACATCTCCCCGCGCCATGTCGTCGTCCCGCTGCGACGCGTGCTGCCCAAGGCGGAGGTCCTCACCGGCCGGGTCACCACCATCGACCAGGACCGCAAGGTCGCCACGATCGCCCCGCTGGTCGGCGAGGCGTACGAGCTGCCCTTCGACTACCTGGTGATCGCGCTCGGCGCGGTCTCCCGCACCTTCCCGATCCCCGGCCTCGCCGAGCAGGGCATCGGCATGAAGGGCATCGAGGAGGCCATCGGCCTGCGCAACCACGTGCTGGAGCAGCTGGACAAGGCCGACTCCACGAACGACGAGGAGATCCGCCGCAAGGCGCTCACCTTCGTCTTCATCGGCGGCGGCTTCGCGGGCGCGGAGACCATCGGCGAGGTCGAGGACATGGCCCGCGACGCGGCCAAGTACTACACCAACGTCTCCCGCGAGGACATGCGGTTCATCCTCGTCGACGCCGCCGACAAGATCCTCCCCGAGGTCGGCCCCAAGCTCGGCCAGTACGGCAAGGAGCACCTGGAGGCCCGCGGGGTCGAGGTCTACCTCTCCACCTCCATGGACTCCTGCGTCGACGGCCACGTGGTGCTGAAGAACGGCCTGGAGGTCGACTCCAACACCATCGTCTGGACCGCCGGCGTCAAGCCGAACCCGGTCCTGTCCCGCTACGGCCTGCCGCTCGGCCCCCGCGGCCACGTCGACTGCGCGCCGACCCTCCAGGTCCAGGGCACCGACTACATCTGGGCCGCCGGCGACAACGCCCAGGTCCCGGACCTCGTCGGCCGCAAGGCGGGCAACGAGAACGCCTGGTGCCCGCCGAACGCCCAGCACGCGCTGCGTCAGGCCCGCGTCCTCGGCGACAACGTGATCTCCGGGATGCGCGGCTTCCCGCAGAAGGACTACAGCCACGCCAACAAGGGCGCGGTGGCCGGTCTCGGGCTCCACAAGGGCGTCGCGATGATCGTCATGGGCAAGATGAAGATCAAGCTCAAGGGCCGTCTCGCCTGGTACATGCACCGCGGCTACCACGGTCTGGCCATGCCGACCTGGAACCGCAAGGTCCGTGTCTTCGCCGACTGGACCCTCGGTATGTTCCTCAAGCGCGAGGTCGTCTCCCTCGGCGCGATGGAGCACCCGCGCGAGGAGTTCTACGAGGCCGCGAGGCCCGTACCGGCGGCCGCCGAGCCGAAGAAGACCGAGGAGAAGACCGAGCAGAAGGCCAAGGCCTCCTGACCGCTTCCGGTCGCTGAACCGACCGAAGGGCCCCCTGCCATCCGTGGTGCAGGGGGCCCTTCGGCATTCCTGAAACGCCGGCGACAGCAGTGCGTGGTCGGTGCATCTGTTTTGCCCAGTCGTGACCACTCACTCGGACTGCACCCGGCCGCGTCGCTGTTTACCAAGGTGGACAATTCCGGGATCCTCGTCACGGAGGTGTGCGCCATGGCAGATGCCGCGCTGCGGCTCAGGGACCTCTTCGGACAATTGCTCGGTGTGCCGTTGCCGGTACGCATCCGGGCCTGGGACGGTTCGGAGGCGGGGCCGCCCGACGCCCCCGCGCTGGTGGTACGCAACCGCAGGGCCGTCCGCCGGCTGCTGTGGAAGCCCGGTGAACTGGGGCTCGCGCGTGCCTGGGTCGCCGGTGACCTGGACATCGAGGGCGACCTCTACACCGCGCTGGGGCTGATCTCGGGGCTGGTGTGGGAGCGCGGGGAGGACGCCAGGACCCTGTTCGACGCACTGCGCGACCCCGAGGTGCGGGCCGCCGTACGCCGGCTGATCGTGCTGGCCGGGCCCCCGCTGCCGCCCGCCCCGCCGCGCGAGGAGGTGCGCAGACCCCGCAGGCACCTGCACACCAAGAGCAGTGACAAGCGGGCCATCAGCCACCACTACGACGTCGGCAACGACTTCTACGAGATCGTCCTCGGGCCGAGCATGGTGTACTCCTGCGCCTACTGGCCGGCCCCGGACAGCACCCTGGAGACGGCCCAGTACGACAAGCTGGACCTGATCTCCCGCAAGCTCGGCCTGAAGCCCGGCATGCGCCTGCTGGACGTCGGCTGCGGCTGGGGCTCGATGGCCATCCACGCCGCCCGGGAGTACGGCGTGAGCGTCGTCGGCGTCACCCTCTCCCAGGAACAGGCCGCCTACGCCCGCAAGCGCGTCGCCGGCGAGGGCCTCACCGACCGGATCGAGATCCGCGTCCAGGACTACCGGGACGTCGAGGACGGTCCCTACGACGCCGTCTCCTCCATCGGGATGGCCGAACACGTCGGCGCCGACCGGTACCTGGAGTACGCCGAGGACCTCTTCCGGCTGCTCAAGCCCGGGGGGCGACTCCTGAACCACCAGATCGGCCGCCGTCCGCAGCGCGACGAGTCGTCGTACCACGTGGACGAGTTCATCGACGCCTATGTGTTCCCCGACGGGGAGCTCGCCCCCGTCGGCACCACCGTCACCCAGCTCGAACGCGCCGGGTTCGAGGTCCGGGACGTCGAGTCGATCCGGGAGCACTACGGACTGACCCTGCGCCGCTGGGTCGCCAACCTGGAGGGCGACTGGGACCGCGCGGTGCGGCTCACCAGCCCGGGGCGGGCCCGGGTCTGGCGGCTGTACATGGCCGCCTGCGCGCTCGCCTTCGAACGCAACCGCATCGGCGTCAACCAGGTCCTCGCCGTCCGCGCCCCGGAGTCCGGCGCGTCGGGGCTGCCGCTGCGTGCGCGCACCTGGAACTGAGTACGGCAGCGGGGCCCGGTTCCTCATCAGGAGGAACCGGGCCCTGTCGTATGCCGATCTCCGTACCGCTACTCCGACTTGATCGCCGTCAGCATGTTCAGCCGGGCCGCCCGCCGGGCCGGCCACAGGGCGGCGAGGATGCCCACCGTCGCGGCCAGGAGGAGGAAGACGGCCATCCGGGCCCAGGGCAGGACCAGTTCGTACGTCGCCATCTTCGAGGCCAGCAGCTCACCGGCCGCCCAGCCGAAGAACACGCCCAGACCGATGCCCAGCACCGCCCCGAACAGCGAGATCACCAGGGACTCCAGGCGGACCATCCGCTTGATGCCCTTGCGGTCCAGGCCGATCGCCCGGAGCATGCCGATCTCCTGGGAGCGTTCGAAGACCGACATGGCCAGGGTGTTGATGACGCCGAGGACCGCCACGATCACCGCCATCGCGAGCAGGCCGTAGACCATGTTCAGCATCAGCGTGAACATCTGCGCGATCTCGTTGGAGATGTCCTTCTTGTCCTGGACCTTGATCGCCGGGTTGGTGCCGAGGGCCTTCTCCAGCTTGTCCTGTACCGTGCCGGAGGCGCCGTCGGAGGTCTTCACCATGACCTGCATGACGTAGGGGTCCGTCACATGCGGGGCGAGGGTCGCCTCGTCGAGCAGGATGCCGCGCAGGAACTCGTTGCTCTCGTAGGTCCCGGCGACCGTCAGCCGCTGCTTCTCGCCGTCCTCGAAGGAGGCGGTGAAGCCGGAACCGACCTTCCACCCCTTGGACTTGGCAGTCTCGCTGTCCACGACGACCTGGGTGCCGCCGACCTTGAAGGAGCCGTCGTCCACCTTCGGGCCCACCAGGTCGCCGATCGCGGCGCCGTTGACACCGGTCAGGTACTCGGTCTCGCCGCCGATCCGGGAGGCGGCGTTGGTCAGCGGGCTGGTGGCGGTGACGTCGTCGGTCTGCCTCAGCTTCTTCTCGACGTCCGGCGACAGCGAGTTGCCGTTCGCCATGGAGACGACGTAGTCCGCCTTGATCGAGGACGCCGCCATCTTGTCGATGGCCTGCTGGAGGCTGCCCGCCATCACCGTCATCCCGGTGATCAGGGTCAGGCCGATCATCAGCGCGGAGGCCGTGGCGGCCGTGCGGCGCGGGTTGCGCACCGAGTTCTGCCGGGCCAGCTTGCCGGAGATGCCGAAGACGCGCAGCACCGGAGCCGCTGCGGCGATGAGCGGGCGGGACAGCAGCGGGGTCAGGATGAACACGCCGATGATCAGCAGGACCGCGCCGAGCCCCATGGGCATCTGGCCGTCCGAGCCGTCCATCGTGGTGGCCGCCAGGACGACCGCGACACCCGCGCCCGCGACCAGCGAGCCCAGCGTGTTGCGCAGCACCAGCGACTTGGTGGTGGCCTTGGCGTGCAGGCTGCTCATGGCCGCCACCGGCGGGATCTTCGCGGCCCGGCGGCCCGGCAGCCAGGCCGCCAGCATGGTCACCAGGATGCCGACCGCGAGCGCGACGGCGATCGTGGTGGGCTTGATGATCAGCGGACCGTCGGGGACGGTCGCGTCGAACGTGCCCATCAGGGAGCGCAGTCCGGCCCCGATGCCGATGCCCGCGAGCAGTCCGGCCACCGCGGCGACCGCGCCGACCACGAACGCCTCGATCAGCACCGACCGCGTCACCTGCCGGCGCGAGGCACCGACCGCGCGCAGCAGCGCCAGCTCCTTGGTGCGCTGGGCGACCAGCATGGTGAAGGTGTTGGCGATGATGAAGGTGCCGACGAACAGGGCGATGCCGGCGAAGACCAGCAGGCCCGTCTGCATGCCGCTCATCGACTGGGAGATCATCCGCGCCTGGTCGTCGGCGAGTTCCTTGCCGGTGGTGGTCTCGGTGACGTCCTTCGGCAGCGCCTTGTCCAGCTGGGTCTTCAGCGCGGCCTGCGTGACGCCCGGCTTCGCCTTGACGTCGATCTCGTCGTAGGTGCCCGGCTTGCCGAGGAGGCGCTGCGCGGTCGTCGTGTCGAAGAGGGTGAGGCTGCCGCCGGCGGCGACATTGCCGTCGTCGGTGGTGAAGATGCCGGTGATTTTCGGCGTGAGAACCGGACCGTCGACCGACATCCGTACGGTGTCGCCGACCTTGTAGCCGGCCCGCTTCGCGGTCTCGGCGTCGATGAGGATCTCGTTCTCGCCCTGCGGGGCGTGGCCGCTGACCAGCGGGTAGCGGGGGTCCTTGGTGCCCCAGTAGTTGCCGCCCTGCGACTGGAAGCCCTGGCCGATGAGCTTGCCGTTCTTGTCGGCGATGGCGGTGAAGTCGCTGACGACGCCGATGGCGGACGCGGCACCGGGGACCCGGGTGCTCTCGTCGAGCATCGCCTGGGTCAGGTCGTGGGACTTGCCCACCCGGTCGCCCTCGGCGTCCTGGTACCCCGCCGTGACGGCGACGTCGACCTGGTCGAAGCCCTTGGCCGAACTCTTCTGGTAGGCGTCGGAGATGGTGTTGGTGAAGACCAGGGTCCCCGACACGAAGGCCACGCCGAGCATCACGGCGAGCACGGTCATCAGGAGCCGGGCCTTGTGCGCGAGCACATTGCGCAAGGCGGTACGGAACATGGTGTTTTTTCTTCTCAGTCCTGTCGGTCCCGACCGGGATCAGCTGGTGCGGCCCTTGGCGTCGAACTGCTTCATGAAGTCCAGGACCCCGTCGGCCGTCGGGCGGATCATCTCGTCGACCACGCGGCCGTCCGCGAGGAATACCACCCGGTCCGCGTAGGCCGCGGCCACCGGGTCGTGGGTCACCATGACCACCGTCTGGCCCAGCTCCCGCACGGAGTTGCGCAGGAAGCCGAGCACCTCGGCGCCGGAGCGCGAGTCGAGGTTTCCGGTCGGCTCGTCGCCGAAGACGATGTCGGGCCGGGAGGCCAGGGCGCGGGCGACGGCGACGCGCTGCTGCTGGCCGCCGGAGAGCTGGGAGGGACGGTGGCCGAGACGGTCCCTGAGGCCCACCATCCGGATCACCGTGTCCAGCCACTGCTTGTCCGGCTTGCGGCCCGCGATGTCCATGGGGAGCGTGATGTTCTCCAGGGCGGTCAGCGTCGGCAGCAGGTTGAACGCCTGGAAGATGAACCCGATCTTGTCCCGGCGCAGCTTGGTCAGCTGCTTGTCCTTCAGCGACCCCAGCTCGGTCTCGCCGATCCGCACCGAGCCCGAGGAGAAGGTGTCCAGGCCCGCCACGCAGTGCATCAGCGTGGACTTGCCGGACCCGGAGGGGCCCATGATCGCGGTGAACTCGGACTGCCGGAACTCGACGGAGACCCGGTCCAGGGCGACCACCTGGGTCTCGCCCTGACCGTAGATCTTCGACAGATCCGTGGCACGCGCGGCCACAGCGGTGGTCCGGCCGGCGATGGATGTGGTGGTCACGAGAAGGCACTCCTGTGGAACGACGACTGGGGGAATGCCTCCATCGTCGTCGCCGCGGACCGCCGTGTAGTCAGCCGCTGTTCCGGTTCCGAAGGCAGACTCGAGTCGGACCACACCGCGCGGTGTCATACCTGGGGATGACGGTCACCCCTGACGACCCGGCGCGTCGAGAACAGGTGGAGCGTCCTCGTTCAGACGGTGAAATTCCGTCATTCCGCATGCGTGGTGAGACGTCCCGCGTAAGGCTATTGGCAAGTGCGGATGGACTGTTCCGGGTGCTGATGCTCCCTCAGAACTCAATAAAATAAGACAACATCGGGCCACCCGACCCCTGTTCGGGGGAGGGGTCCCGATAGGCTCGGGAACCTCGATGCGGAGCCCATGGCCTGCCCGGATGGTGGAATGCAGACACGGCGAGCTTAAACCTCGCTGCCCCTTCGCGGGCGTGCCGGTTCAAGTCCGGCTCCGGGCACTTCCGACACTTGCACCCTCCATTGAAGACTTCACTTCACTGAAGCGTTCCCCGCGTGACCGTTGACAGCGGCCGTGCGCGGTCGGAGACTCATGGTTGAAAGTAAGTGAAGGAAACTTCACTACGCGAACGCGAGAGAACAGAGAGGGTGGGTCGATGCGCACCACCGTCGGCATCATCGGAGCCGGACCCGCCGGCCTCCTCCTCGCCCGGCTGCTGCACAACGCGGGCATCGACTCGGTCGTCCTGGAGAGCCGCGACCGCGCCTACGTCGAGCACCGGCAGCGGGCCGGGATCCTGGAGCAGGGCACGGTCGACGTGCTGCGCGAGGCCGGCGCCGGACAGCGCATGGACCGCGAGGGCCTGCGCCACGACGGTATCGAGCTGCGCTACGACAAGAAGCGCCACCGCGTCGACTTCCCCGCCCTCACCGGCGGCCGGTCCGTGATGGTCTACGCCCAGACCGAGGTCTGCAAGGACCTCATCGCCCTCCAGCTCGCCGAGGGTGGCCCCCTGCTGTTCGAGGCGGAGGCGCTCGCCGTCGAGGACGCCGACACCGACCACCCGCGCGTCCGCTTCCGCCACGAGGGCCGCGAATCCGTCCTGGAGTGCGACTACGTCGTCGGCTGCGACGGCTTCTGGGGCGTGGCCCGGGGGGCGATCCCCGCCGAACTCACCCAGGTGTTCGAGCGCACCTACCCCTTCGGCTGGCTCGGCATCCTCGCCGACGTCCCGCCCTCCCACGACGAGCTGGTCTACGCCCGCCACGACCGCGGCTTCGCCCTGCTCTCCATGCGCTCCCCCTCCGTCTCCCGCCTCTACCTCCAGGTGCCCGAGGGCACCGACGCCGAGTCGTGGGGCGACGAGGAGATCTGGGACGAGCTGGAGCGCCGCTTCGAGACCGACGACGACTGGCGCCTGGAGCGCGGGCCCATCACCCAGAAGTCCGTCACCCCGATGCGCTCCTACGTCCACGAGCCCATGCGCCACGGCCGTCTCTTCCTGGCCGGTGACGCCGCGCACATCGTCCCGCCCACCGGCGCCAAGGGGCTCAACCTCGCCGTCGGCGACGTCGTGACCTTCGCGCGCGCCCTGACGTACCAGAAGGACAAGGGCTCGGCGGAGCTGCTCGACGCCTACTCCGAGACCTGTCTGCGCCGGATCTGGCAGGCCGAGCGGTTCTCCTACGACATGACGACGCTGCTGCACCGGGCCCCCGACGCCACCCCCTTCGAGGACCGGCTGCAGCTCGCCCGGCTGGAGCGGATCGCCGGTTCCCGGGCCGCCGACACCGACCTGGCCGAGGCGTACACGGGCTTCCCCCTCGGCTGAGCCATGTGACGGATTCGTCCCGGTCAGGTCATGATCCGGGCCCTGCGGGCGCCGGGAATCAGCGGTGCGCGTAGCGTGTTGGCCATCACGACGAGGGAAAGATCCTCCCCAAGCACTAGGGTCATTCCTTTGCCTACCTATTACTCTTGAGCCAAGGCCCACAGACGGTGGCCATGGAGGAGTGAAATGAGGAGCAGCAACCCGGTCTTCTCGCGACGGGGGTTCAGCCGCGACAACGGCTACGCGGGCTTCAACACCGCGCCGCAGGCCGGGGGCGCAGCCGTAGGCACGCAGGGCAGCCCGTACGCGCAGCCGCAGTCCGGCAACCCGTACGCCCAGAACCCGTACGCGCAGAATCCCTACGCCCAGCAGGACGTGCAGCACGGCGCGCCGCCGCAGGCCCCGGCCACCACCGGCCGGATGTCCATCGACGACGTCGTTCTGCGTACCGGCACCACGCTCGGCGTCCTCGTCGTCACGGCCGCGCTCGCCTGGGCGCTGCTGCCCGTGGACGACGCGAACATCAGCCGTTCGTACGGCATCGGTATCGGTGCCGCCCTGATCGGCATGGTCCTGGCCTTCGTCCAGTCCTTCAAGCGCAAGGCCTCGCCCGCGCTGATCCTGACGTACGCCGCCTTCGAGGGTGTGTTCCTCGGAGTCGTCTCCAGCATCGTCGACAACCGCATCGCCAGTGGTGCGGCCATGCAGGCGGTGATCGGCACCCTGGCGGTCTTCGCCGCCGTACTGGTGGCGTACAAGGCGGGCTGGATCCGCGTCAACCGCCGGTTCTACGGCTTCGTGATGGCGGCCGCGCTCGGCTTCGTCCTGCTGATGATGGTGAACCTGCTGTTCGCCGTCTTCGGCGGCGGTGACGGCCTCGGCTTCCGCAGCGGCCCGCTCGGCATCGTCTTCGGTGTCATCGGCATCCTGCTCGGTGCCGCCTTCCTCGCCCTGGACTTCAAGCAGGTCGAGGACGGCATCGCCTACGGCGCGCCGCGCGAGGAAGCGTGGCTGGCGGCGTTCGGCCTGACGCTGACGCTGGTCTGGATCTACATGGAGTTCCTGAGGATCATCGCGATCCTCAACAGCAACGACTAGTCTCCGACGGTCGTCCAGCACGGTCGTACGGAACAGTCGTACGGAGTAAGGGCCCCGGGTCGCCGACCCGGGGCCCTTCGTCGTCTTCGCGCGCCTAGAGGAATTTGCGCGCCGCCCTCCTCAGGTCGTACTCGTGGACGATCGCCTTCGCGTGGCCGTACGCGAGGTTGTGTTCGTGGCGGAGCCAGCTGACCTTTTCCTCGAAGCGGAAGAGAGCCGGGCCTTCTTCGACGGTGCGGAGCCAGTCGGACACTTCACGACCGGTGCAGTGGGGGATGCGGGCGAGCATGTTGCGGTGGGTCTCCTCGGAGAGGACGTGGGACATCGGCGCCTCCGGACGCAAAGGGGATGTAAGCCGGTCCTTCAGGTCACCGTGCCTGAGCGTTGGCCTGTTGGCAACAGTCCCGGTGGGACGCGTACGGTTGCGCCGTGGTGGATACGACGCGTCTGACCCGGGCTGTGGATCACTTTGCCGACCGTTTGCGGGCGGCGCCGCAGAGTCGTTTGCAGCGAGGCGCTGCCGCTGAGGCTTTGCGGTTGGCCAGGGAGTTTGTGCGGCGGGCTCAGTTGGTGGAGGCGCCCGGGGTTGAGCCTCGGGAGATGCCGGACGCGGGGATGTTCGCTGCGGCGGATCAGATCACTGTGGCTGTGCATGACTTGGCCCTCGTCCTGGAGGACGAGGGCCAGGTTGCTGAGGCTGTGAGGTTGGTGGAGGAGGCGCAGAAGAGGGCGGGGGTTTGAGGTGCGTTGGCGGGTGCGGGTTCGTCGTGGCTTGTCGCGCAGTTCCCCGCGCCCCTGGGGGACGCGGTTGCCCTGCGTTTTCCTGTGAACCTTTTAAAGGCTCGCTATGACCCTGTCCGCCAGGATGTAGACGTTTTCCTCGCCGCAGGCGAAGGTGAGGGTGTAGGCGCCCGAGATGCCTGAGCCGCCCAGCAGGATCGGGGTTTCGCCGGCTCGGAGGGCGGTGGCGAGGCGTTCGGCTGTTTCGCGGTGGCCCGGGGTCATGCAGAGGGTGGTGCCGTCGGCGAAGACGTAGACGTCGAGGGTGCCGAGGGGGCCGGGGCGGACGTCGGTGAGTTCGGTCCGGGAGGCCGCGAGGTCCTCGAGGGTGGCGACGGTGCGTTCGTGGTCGTTCACGACGGGTGAGGCGACCGGGACGAAGTCCGGGTGGGAGGGGTGGCGGCGACGGGCCGCGGCCAGCTCCGGGGAGTCGGCGACGTACTCCTCGCTGTCGGCGGTCGGCTCGGCGACCGGCTCCAGCGGCTCCAGGCCCACGAAATCGGCCTGCCGGGGCAGGAAGAGCTCGCTGTCGGGCAGGCCGAGCAGCGAGGGTGCGTCGGAGGCGTCTCGCGCCTCCTGCGCGGCCCAGAAGGCGCGCGCCTCGGCGAGCTCGCGCTCTCGCTCCTCGGCGAGGGCCTCGGCCACGGCGGCACGTATCCCCTCGGCGTCGGCGGACTGGCGGGCGGGCGGCACGAGGGCCTTCGCCGCGGCGGCGTTGCCCGCGGCGAGCTCCGTGTGCAGGGCGGCGACCTGTCGGCGCAGCACCATGAGGGTGCGCAGGACGGCGACGCCCACGGCGCCCGTGGCGGCCGTGGTGACCAGCAAGGCGATCGGCATGGCGCTCACTGACGTACTCCCGGTTCAAAGTCGACCCCCGACTTCCTACATCAGCTTGAAGGGCGGACTATCCAGCTGTCAGTGCGTAACGTCACGAATCGGACAGGACTTTGGGCCCGGGGGGTGCTGATGGAGGGGTGCTGACCTGCGTGAATCCCTTCCGAAAGGGAGATAGGTCACATCCTGAGGGAGATTGGATCACAAATCGGCCCAGAACCCTGGTGGTTCAAGGGTTCCGGGCCGATGGGTGACGCTGGGTTCCCTTACGGCTACGGGCGGTTGGCGCCCTTCCGGGTGATCAGCTCAGACGCTCGATGACCATTGCCATGCCCTGGCCGCCGCCGACGCACATCGTCTCCAGGCCGAACTGCTTGTCGTGGAACTGGAGGGAGTTGATGAGTGTGCCGGTGATGCGGGCACCGGTCATGCCGAAGGGGTGTCCTACGGCGATGGCGCCGCCGTTGACGTTCAGCCGGTCGAGGTCGATGCCCAGCTCGCGGTAGGAGGGGATCACCTGGGCGGCGAAGGCCTCGTTGATCTCCACCAGGTCGATGTCGTCGATGGTGAGGCCGGCGCGGCGCAGGGCCTGGTTGCTCGCCTCGACCGGACCGAGGCCCATGATCTCGGGGGAGAGGCCGGAGACGCCGGTGGAGACGATGCGGGCGAGCGGGGTGAGGCCGAGCTCGCGGGCCTTGGTGTCGGACATGACCACGACCGCCGCCGCGCCGTCGTTGAGGGGGCAGCAGTTGCCGGCGGTGACGAGTCCGTCCGGGCGGAAGACCGGCTTCAGGCCCTGGACGCCCTCCATGGTGACGCCGGGGCGCGGGCCGTCGTCCTTGCTCACGACCGTGCCGTCGGGGGTGGTGACCGGGGTGATCTCGCGCTCCCAGAAGCCGTTCTTGATGGCTTCCTCGGCGAGGTTCTGCGAGCGGACGCCGAACTCGTCCATGTCCTGGCGGGTGATGCCCTTGGCGCGGGCCAGGTTCTCGGCGGTCTGGCCCATCGCGATGTAGGGGTCGGGGACGAGGCCGTCCTCGCGCGGGTCGTGCCAGGTGGTGCCCTCCTGCTGGGCGACCTCGGCGGTGCGGGCCTCGGCCTCGGCGAAGAGCGGGTTGTGCGTGTCCGGGAGGCTGTCGGAGTTGCCCTTGGTGAAGCGGGAGACCATCTCCACGCCCGCCGAGATGAAGACGTCGCCCTCGCCGGCCTTGATGGCGTGCAGGGCCATGCGGCTGGTCTGGAGGGAGGAGGAGCAGTAGCGGGTGATCGTGCAGCCGGGCAGGTGGTCCATGCCCATCTGTACGGCGACGATCCTGCCGAGGTTGTGGCCCTGCTCGCCGCCGGGGAGGCCGCAGCCGAGCATCAGGTCGTCGATGTCCCTCGGGTCCAGCTCGGGGATCTTGGCCAGGGCGGCCTGGATGATCGTGGCGGTGAGGTCGTCGGGGCGGAGGTCCTTGAGCGAGCCCTTGAAGGCGCGGCCGATGGGGGAGCGGGCGGTCGAGACGATCACGGCTTCGGGCATCACGGCTCCATTGACATACCGGGGGGTCGGGCAGGGCTGTGTGGGAAGTTACCCGGCCGTATGGCCTCGGTCACGGGGGTGGGGGTGTGACCCTGACCGCAATTGTCTAAGCGCTTGCTTGGGCCTCCGGCGGGGGAGCGGATTTTCGCCCCCGCCGCCCCTACCCGTCCCATCCCTGGGGGCTGCGCCCCCAGACCCCCGCTGTCGGCCCTGAAGGGGCCTCGTCCTCAAACGCCGGACGGGCTGAGAAACCCAGGGGCGCGGGGCTGTGCTGAATATGCGGCTACCGCCGCGCGGGCGCGACCAGCCCCCACCCACCCGCAGGTCGGGGTCGAAGGGGCGGAGCCCCTGGGGGACGGGACGGGTAGGGGTGGCGGGGGGCGAGATCACGGCTGGGGGGCCGGAGTCACCGGCTGGGGCTCCGAGACCCGCCGCCGGCGGCGGCGCTTGAGGAGGGCCCAGGGACCACGCGGCCCCGTGGGCATCGCGGCGGCGACCTCCGTACCGGCCTCGGACGCGGCCTCCGCGGCCGCACGGGCGACCGGCAGGAAGCCCTCGCGGCGGGACACATCGGGCCGCTCCTCCTCTGCCGGCCACAACCCCAGCGCCGCACAGACCGTCGGCAGAACGGCCATCGCCGCGGTGGCGTACCCCTCCGCGGAGGGATGGTAGTTGTCGGGCCCGAACAGCTCCCGGGGATTCGCCTCGAACTCCGGCCCCAGCAGATCACCGAGGGACACCGTACGGCCCCCCTGCTCCACGGTCCCGATCGTCTGCGCGGCCGCCAGCTGCCGCGAGGCCCGCCGGGCCAGCCACCGCAGCGGCTGCTGCACGGGCTCGATCGTGCCGAGGTCGGGACAGGTACCGACGACGACCTCCGCACCGGCGGTGCGCAGCCGCCGTACCGCGGCCGACAGATACCGCACGGACCGAGTGGGCGGCATCCGGTGGGTGACATCGTTCGCGCCGATCATGATCACGCAGACGTCGGGCACCCGGGCGGGGTCCGCCAGGATCAGGGCCACCTGGCGGTCCAGATCGTCGGAGCGGGCCCCGGGGAGGGCGACGTTACGGAGTTCCACCGGGCGTTCGGCCACCGCCGCGAGGCCCGACGCCAGCAGCGCGCCCGGCGTCTGGCCGGCCCGATGCACGCCCTGGCCCGCCGCGGTGGAGTCGCCCAGCATCACCATGCGCAGGGGAGGTTCGTCGGGGACGGTGTAGACGTGGCCGTAGCGGCCCTCCGAATGGGGGACGTGCGGGGTGCTGCCGTTGCCCACCTGGCGCCTCGCCAGCCGTACCTCCGCCAGCAGCAGGCCCATGGCCGCCGCCCCGGCCAGCCCTACCCCGCCACCGCCGTACGCGGCACCGGCCGCGATCCGCCGGGCCACCCGTGCCCTCGACATGCTCGTCATGCGTCGCCGCCACCTCCTCGAATCCGTACAACCACTCCTTGCCCCGTACGGACCGTCGCCCAATCTCAACGGCGAGTGAACGGCCGCCACGGATCATCGGGAAGCCATAGGCTGGCGGAACCAATCACGACCACTTCTTTTGCAAGCATCCGGAGACAACGGTGCAATTCCACGACTCGATGATCAGCCTCGTCGGCAACACCCCGCTGGTGCGGCTCAACAGCGTGACCAAGGGCATCAGGGCCACCGTCCTGGCCAAGGTGGAGTACTTCAACCCCGGCGGCAGCGTGAAGGACCGCATCGCCCTGCGCATGATCGAGGCGGCCGAGGACAGCGGCGCGCTCAAGCCGGGCGGCACCATCGTCGAGCCGACCAGCGGTAACACCGGCGTGGGGCTCGCCATCGTGGCCCAGCAGAAGGGGTACAAGTGCATCTTCGTGTGCCCCGACAAGGTGAGCACCGACAAGATCAACGTCCTGCGCGCCTACGGCGCCGAGGTCGTCGTCTGCCCCACCGCCGTGGACCCCGAGCACCCGGACTCCTACTACAACGTCTCCGACCGGCTCGTCCGTGAGACGCCGGGCGCGTGGAAGCCCGACCAGTACTCCAACCCCAACAACCCGCTCTCCCACTACCACTCCACCGGCCCCGAGCTGTGGGAGCAGACGGAGGGGAGGATCACCCACTTCGTGACGGGGGTGGGCACCGGCGGCACCATCTCCGGGACCGGGCGGTACCTGAAGGACGCCAGCGACGGCAGGGTCAAGGTCATCGGCGCCGACCCGGAGGGGTCCGTCTACTCCGGCGGTTCGGGACGGCCGTACCTCGTCGAGGGCGTCGGTGAGGACTTCTGGCCGACCGCCTACGACCGGACCGTCGCCGACGAGATCGTGGCCGTGTCCGACAAGGACTCCTTCCAGATGACCCGCCGGCTCGCCAAGGAGGAGGGGCTGCTGGTCGGCGGCTCCTGCGGAATGGCCGTCGTGGCGGCGCTGGAGGTCGCCTCGCGGCTGGGCGAGGACGACGTCGTGGTCGTCCTGCTGCCCGACAGCGGCCGTGGCTACCTCAGCAAGATCTTCAACGACGAGTGGATGGCCGACTACGGCTTCCTGGAGGACGAGGGCCCCAGCGCCCGTGTCGGTGACGTCCTCAACGACAAGGAGCACGGCGCCATCCCGTCCCTCGTGCACATGCACCCGGACGAGACCGTCGGCCAGGCCATCGAGGTGCTGCGCGAGTACGGCGTCTCGCAGATGCCGATCGTCAAGCCGGGCGCCGGTCACCCGGACGTGATGGCGGCCGAGGTCGTCGGGTCGGTCGTGGAGCGCGAGCTGCTCAACGCGCTGTTCGCCCAGCAGGCCTCGCTGGAGGACCCGCTGGAGAAGCACATGTCGCCGCCGCTGCCCCAGGTCGGCTCCGGTGAGCCGGTCGGCGACCTGATGTCGGTGCTGGGCGCGGCCGACGCGGCGATCGTCCTCGTCGAGGGCAAGCCCACCGGGGTCGTCAGTCGGCAGGACCTCCTGGCCTTCCTCGCCAAGGGCAGCAAGGGCAGCCTGGGCGCCAAGTAGCCCTCGTGGCCGGGCGGGTGGCGATTTCCCGCCCGGCTCCCGCGGCTCGCCGGGAAACCTCCGGTGAACGGCCGGTGTACCCGGCGAACTTGCGATTGCCTACCGAAATCGTCGACTTCGCGGAAGTGGTACGAGCGCGTCACGTCCACGCAGCACCCGCTTAACACGGGTCGGGCACATTAGTGGATGTCGGCAGGGCGGGAGCGGCTCCCCGCCCCGGCGGCAACAGAACGGCGTCACGGACCTCCGGAGCGGCTCCCGGACCTCCACAGACGCCTAGGACGCGCCAGCCTGGCCCTGACCCGGCCCGCGTCCCTCGCGGGGACCGCCGTCGTCCCGCCCCCCGTTCACGGGGGTGCGGCGGTCCCCGCGAAATACTTCCGGTCACTCCTCCCAGTCACTGTCCTGGGAGGACTTACGGCTGTCCCGGCCACGGAACAGCCCCGGGTTCGTGCGGACCGCCTGGAAGGCGTTCACCCCCACGATGCCCGCCCAGGCGACGAGCAGGCCCGGCAGATGGGCCACACCGCCGCCGATCGCGGACAGCGGGATCGCCAGCACCAGGGAGACGATGCCGAAGCCGAAGCGGTCGCCCCAGGAATCGGTGGGTTGCGGCGACCGGGAGCCCCGGGCCGCCACCATCTGCCGCTCGGCCGTACTCCGCCGCATCCGGCGCTCCACGGCGCCGTCGATGCGCTGGTCGACCTTCTCCATGAAGGAGTCGACCAGCGCGGACTCGTACTCCTCACCCAGCTCCCTGCGGGCCTGCAAGGTGGCGTCGAGTTCCTTCTTCAGCTCGGTGTCCCGCGCGTCCATTCCGCTCATACGCCCCACGGTAGGGAGCCACGCGGCCCGCGGCACTGGGGATAGCCCCCCTGTTCGGGGTGGCTGTGTGGAGTTGTGGTGGCGTCGAGGGAAAGAATCTTTGACCGCTGGTCGATATCCGACTGATGGTCATTCATACTGACGCCCATGCGTACCGTTCAAAGGAAAGCCAAAGAGGTCGCGGAGCGTGACCAGGCGCTGGTGCGTCTGGCGCTCGAGATGATCGAGCGGGACGGCTTCCACAACCTCACCCTCGGACGCCTGGCCGAGGAGGCCGGCTACTCCAAGGGGACCATCTACAACCACTTCACCTGCCGCGAGGACCTGCTCATCGAGTTGTCCGCCGAGAGCGCGCGCAGGCAACTGCGCTACTACCAGGCGATCGCCGACCTGGCGTGGGGCGGGGTGCCGGCCCTGTACGCGCTGATGCTCGCCTACATGCGGCACGCGGAGGTCGCCCCCGTCCTGTTCGAGTGCAGCATCACCGCCCGCACCGACGCCGTGTGCGAGGCCGCGTCCGAGGCCCGGCTGAAGCGGCGCGAGCTGGTCGAGGCGCAGATGTCGCAGGTGGTCGGCTCGGTCGTGGAGCGCGCGGTCACCGAGGGCCCGTTCGACAATCCGCGTCTGACCCCCGCCGTCGCCGTGGACGCCCTGCGCTCGTACATCCTCGGCTACGCGGCGATGCACCTGCTCTCCCGCCGCTTCCTGTGGGCCGAGAAGGACAGCCTCCGCGGCCGGCTCCAGGTGCTGGCCTCGATGGTCGAGGGGCTCGGCTGGCCCCGGCTGGAGACCGAGGAGCTGACCTCGATCCAGCAGGTGGTCGCCGAGATCGTGGGAGCGGCCGAGCAGCTTGCTCCTGACCGATCTCTTACCTGAACGAGGTGTCAAAAAACGACGGTCCGTCATAACGTGCTGACATGACCTACGGCATCGTCATCCGCTACCGGTTCGACTCCTCCTGGCTGCGTCTGAGCAGGGCGGAGCGCAACCAGTACGGGGAGATCTTCCGGAAGGACGTCGTCGGCCCGTACGCCGACCGTCTCACCGTCCGGCACTTCGACGCGGAGGCCTTCGCCGCC
The DNA here is from genome assembly GCF_021173675.1 of Streptomyces lincolnensis. Lineage (GTDB taxonomy): Bacteria > Actinomycetota > Actinomycetes > Streptomycetales > Streptomycetaceae > Streptomyces > Streptomyces lincolnensis_B. The sequence goes on from NZ_JAIHON010000008.1 coordinate 497,110, forward strand.
GACTACTCCGACTTCCTGCTGATCGAGACCGACGACCTCAGGGCGTACTACCACTTCGTCGAGGGCCTCCGGGACAGCGACCTGATCGCCCGCGGCTGGGCCCGTATCCACGACATCACCATCGGTGTCCCGGACGGCTACAAGGAGTACGAGCGCGACCACGTCTGAGCAGGCCGCGGGGAGTCCGGACGCCGTGCCGGGCGGGTTCTCCCCGAGGGGGTTCAGGCCAGGCCGTGTTGTTTCGCGTACGTGTTCGCCACGTCCTCCGGGTCCTTCTTGTCCTTGTCGACCTGGCGGTTGAGTTCGGTGAGCTGGGCGGTGGTGAGGATGTTGCCGAGGCGGGCGAGGGACTTGCGGACGGGGGAGTCGGCCTTGCGGTCGGCGATGAGGGGGACGACGTGCTGGCCGGGGATGAGGTTCTTCGGGTCGGTCAGGACGACCCAGTCGTTGGCCACGATGTCGGTGTCGGTGGTGAAGAGGTTGGCCACGTCGACGTCGCCCTTCTTCAGGGCACCCTTGACCAGGGGGCCCGAGGAGTCGAGGGACTTGAACTCCTTGAAGTCCACGCCGTAGACGTCCTTGAGGCCGATGACGCCGACCTGGCGCTTCTTCACCTCGGGTGCGGCGCCGATGACCAGCTTGCCGTTCTGCTTCTTCAGGTCGGCGAGGGAGGTCAGGCCGTACTTCCTGGCCGTCTCGCGGGTGACGACGAAGGCGTCCGAGTCCTCGGCCATGCCGTACGGCAGCACCTGGAGGCCGGCCGGGAGGGCGATGGTGAGGGCGTTCTGCATCTCGCCCTCCTCGGTCGCCGTCGCCTTGGGGTCCAGGTAGTGGAGCAGGGCGCCCTGGTACTCGGGGAGGAGGTCGATGTCGCCGCCCTTGAGCGCGGGGATGAGGATCTCGCGGGTGCCGAGGTTGGGGCGGACCGTCACCTTCACACCGGACGCCTGCAACACGGCCGCGTACAGGTACCCGAGCACCTGGTTCTCGGTGAAGTTGGCGGTGCCGATGGTGAGGCCGCCCTTGCTGGAGCCGCCGCCACCGGAGGAGGAGCCCTGGCCTTCGAGGGAGGTGATGCCGCTGGAGCAGGCGGAGAGGGCGGGTATCGCGACGGCGGTCCCGGCCAGTGCGCCGAGGAGGTTGCGACGGTTCATGGTTCGGATTCCCTAGGCGGTGCGGTGGCGGAAGAGGAAGCGCTGGAGGGCGGAGAGGGCCAGGTCGAGGGCAACGGCGACCGCGGCCACCAGGACCGCGCCGCCGAGCACCTGGACCAGGTCGCGCTGGGCGAGGCCGTCGAAGACGTAGCGGCCGAGGCCGCCGAAGGAGACGTAGGCCGCGATGGTCGCCGTGGCGACGACCTGGATGAGGGCGAGGCGCAGGCCCGTCATGATCAGGGGGAGCGCGAGGGGCAGCTCGACCTGGAAGAGGACCTGGTGGCCGCGCATGCCCTGGCCGCGGGCGGCGTCGCGGACGTCCGGGTCCACGGCCGTCATTCCCGCGTAGGTGTTGGTGACGATCGCCGGGACCGCGAGGGCGACGAGGGCGACGTAGACCGGGAGCATGGACAGGCCGCCGGCCAGGAAGACGAGGACGACCAGGCCGACCGTCGGCAGGGCGCGGCCGAAGGACGCGAGGTTGATCGCGAGGAACGCGCCCTTGCCGGTGTGGCCGATGAGCAGGCCGAGGGGGAGGCCGATCGCGGTCGCGACGAGGGTGGCGAGCAGCGAGTACTGGAGGTGTTCGGCGAGGCGGTGGGCGATGCCGTCGGAGCCGGCCCACTGGGCGCCGCTGGTCAGCCAGGCACCGAGGTTCTTGAGGAGCTCGTACATCTCAGGCTCGCCTCCGCTTCCACGGCGTCAGGGCGTACTGGAGGGCGACCAGCGCCGCGTCCGCCACCACGGCGAGCAGCAGCGTGAGGACCACGCCGACGATCACGGGGGTGGGGAAGTTGCGCTGGAAGCCGTCGGTGAAGAGCTGGCCGAGGCCGCCGTCGCCGATGTAGGTGGCGACGGAGACGAGGGAGATCGACATGACCGTCGCGATGCGCACGCCGGCCATGATCACGGGGAGCGCGAGCGGCAGCTCGACGGTGAGCAGCGTGCGCAGGGGGCGCGTGCCCATCGCCTTCGCCGCCTCCTTGGTCCGCGCGGGGACCGAGTCGAGGCCCTCGACGGTGTTCCGGAGCAGGACGACCAGGGTGTAGATCGTCAGGCCGATCACGGTCGTCGTGCGGGTGAGGCCGCTGACCGGCAGCAGGAGCACGAAGACGGCGATCGAGGGGATCGTGAACAGGACGTTCGACAGCCCGAGCAGGAGTCCGCGCAGGGGCCGGACCCGGTGGGCGAGCACCGCGAGGGGCAGCGAGATGATCAGGCCCAGGAGGACCGCGGTCAGGGCGGCCTGCAGGTGGGAGAGCGTGAGGGTGGTGAGGTCGTCGGTGTGGCCGGATATCCACGACCAGTCGATGGTCATGCCGCCACCCGGGCTTCCGTGTGCGCCCGGCCCGCGTGCCGGTGGATGTCGTCGCGCGAGGAGACGCCGGTGAGGGCGCCGTCGGCGTCGACCCGGGCGACCAGGCCGGTGGGGGAGGCGACGGACTCGTCGAGGGCGGCGAGCAGGGAGTCACCGTCCTTGAGCGGTCGTACGGGGACCTCGGCGTCCCGGGAGGCCCAGTGCAGGGGCCTGTTCCGCGCGTCGAGGACGAGGCTCCAGGCGGCGCCCTCCGGTGCGGGACCCTGCGGAACGTCCGCCAGCGTCGTCAGCGAGAGCAGCTTCAGACCGCGCTCGGCGCCGAGGAAGTCGGCCACGAAGTCGTCGGCCGGCCGGGCCAGCAGCTCGGTGGGCGGGGCGCACTGGACGAGGTGGCCGCCGGTGCGGAAGATCGCGATGCGGTCGCCGAGCCGGACGGCCTCGTCGATGTCGTGCGTGACGAAGACGATGGTCTTGTTCAACTCCTTCTGGAGCCGCAGCAGTTCGTCCTGGAGCTGGGTGCGCACGACCGGGTCGACCGCGCCGAACGGTTCGTCCATGAGCAGGACGGGCGGGTCGGCGGCGAGTGCGCGGGCGACGCCCACGCGCTGCTGCTGGCCGCCGGAGAGCTGGTGCGGGTACCGCTTGCCGGCCTCGGCGGTGAGGCCGACGGTCTCCAGCAGCTCGGCCGCCCGGGCCCGTGCCCGGCGGCGGCCGTGGCCGAGCAGCAGCGGCACGGTGGCGATGTTGTCGAGGACCGTGCGGTGCGGGAAGAGGCCCGCCTGCTGGATGACGTACCCGATGGAGCGGCGCAGCTCGGCGGCGTCCTGCTCGGTGACGTCCTTGCCGCCCACCCGGATGGTGCCGGAGGTCGGCTCGACCATCCGGTTGATCATCCTGAGGGTGGTCGTCTTGCCGCAACCGGAGGATCCGACGAGGACCGTCACGCCGCCTTCCGGCATGCGCAGGGAGAGGTCGTGGACCGCTGTCGTGCCGTTGGGGAAGCGCTTGTGGACCGCGTCGAACTGGATCATGAGTTGTCCCTTGCCCGGCTGTATAACGTCATGCAGAGTTCTCGGTGTCTGAATAGGTTGTCAACGCCTCGACGTTAATCCGAGGTAACGAATGACCAGAGAGCAAGATCGAATGTCCCGATTGATGGGAGTTTGGCCTCTATGTCGTCTCGGATCGTGGACACGCCGAGTCCTGTGCACACCGGCCTGGTGGTCCTCGACGGGATCGGGCTCGGCGTCGAGGACGTCGTCCGCCTCGCCGACGGGACCGCGCGGCCCGTTCCCGCGACCGACGGGATGAAGCGGGTGACCGAGTCCTGGGACGCCGCCCGGCAGATCGCCGCGACCGGACGCGTCTACGGCCGCTCCACCGGCGTGGGCGCCAACCGGAACGAGGACGTGCCCACCGAGGCGGCCGCCGAGCACGGGCTGCGGCTGCTGCGCAGTCACGCCGGCGCCATCGGCGAGGAACTGCCCGCCCGGCAGGTGCGCGCGATGCTCGCGGTGCGGGCCAACCAACTGCTCGCGGGCGGGGCGGGGCTCCGGCCGACGGTGGTGACGGCACTGTGCGAGGCGCTGGAGAACGGCGCCCACCCGGCCGTCAACGAGTTCGGTTCGGTGGGCACCGGGGACATCGCGGCGCTGGCACAGGTGGGGCTGGCGCTCGCGGGGGAGCATCCCTGGCGGACGGCGGCGGACGGCGCGGGGCGCGTCCCGGGTCATGGTGTCCTCGGCGCCCCCGAGCCCCAGCCCCTCGACAACAACGACGCCCTCGCCTTCATCAGCAGCAACGCCCTCACCCTCGGCCAGGCCGCCCTGGCCCTGCACGAACTGCGCGGGCTGGTGGAGGCCACCCAGGTCGTCGCCGCCCTCTCCCTGCTCGCCGTCGACGGCTCGCACGAGGCGTACGCCGCTCCCGTGCACGCCGCCCGACCGCACCGCGGCTCCGGCGAGGTGGCCCGCCGGATGCGGGAGCTGATCGGCGCCGAGGACCGGCCCACCCCTCCGCTGGGCCGGATCCAGGACCCCTACGGCTTCCGCTGCCTGCCCCAGATCCACGGTCCGGCGCAGGACGCGGCCGACGCGCTGGAGGAGGTCCTCGCCATCGAGATCAACGCCGCCGCCGAGAACCCGCTCATCTCCCCCGAGGACATGGCCGCCTACCACCACGGCGGCTTCTACCAGGCCCAACTCGCCCTCGCCCTGGACCACTTCAGGCTGGCCCTGACCCAGGTGGCCCGGCTGTCCACCTCCCGCCTGTCCACCCTCAACGAGCCCGCCTTCACCCGCCTGAAGCCCTTCCTCGCCGACGCCGAGCCCGCCTCCTCCGGCGTGATGATCCTGGAGTACGCCGCCGGGGCCGCCCTCGGAGACCTGCGGGCCTTCTCGGCACCCGCCTCGCTCGGGCACGCTGTACTCTCCCGAGGCGTCGAGGAACAGGCCAGCTTCGCCTCGCTCGCCGCACGTCAGACACTGCGCGCGTGCGGCGCGTACCGTCTCGTCGTCGGCTGCGAACTGGTCGCCGCCGTACGGGCGCTGCGCCAGCGCGGCCTCAGGGCGGACCCGGACCTGCCGGTGGGCCGCGCTCTGGAGCTCGCCGAGGCGGTGCTCGACGAGGACCCGGCCGACCGGCCGCTCACGTACGACGTGACGACCGCGGCCGCACTGCTCGACCGGTTCACGGACATCTGGAGGGGGAGCGGGGCATGAGCGACATGGGTGTGACGGACACTCCCGCCGCACGGCTGCAGGCGCTGTTCGAGGGGCACCGGCTGACGCCCACTCAACGGCGCATCGCGCACAGCATGGTGCGGCGGGCCGCCGACGTGCCGTTCCTGTCCAGCGTCGAGCTGGCCGAGCTCGCCGGGGTCAGCCAGCCCTCCGTCACCCGCTTCGCGGTCGCCCTCGGCTTCGACGGCTACCCGGCCCTGCGCCGGCACCTGCGCGAGGTCGCGCCCGGCGAACCGACGGCGTCCACGGCCTCGTACAACGAGTACCAGCAGGCCGTCGAGGCCGAGATCGAGAACCTCAGGCACCTGGCGGAGGTGCTGGCCGACCCGCGGCCGGTGCAGCGGGCGGGCCGGCTGCTCGCGGCCTCACGGCCGCTGCCCGTCCTCGGCCTGCGGGCCGCCGCCTCCCAGGCGTACGGCTTCGCGTACTTCGCCGCCAAGGTCCATCCGGACGTACGGCTGCTGCACGAGGGCGGCACGATGATCCACGACCGGATCGACGCCGCCGTCCGGGCGGGCGCCTCGACCCTGCTGTGCTTCGCGCTGCCCCGGCACCCGCGCGAGGTCGTGGACACGCTGGCCTACGCCAAGGAGGCGGGCCTGACGGTCGTCACGGTCGCCGACTCCGCCTTCGCGCCGGTCGCCAAGGTCTCCGACCTGCTGCTGCCGGCCGCCGTCGGCACCGGGCTCGCCTTCGACACGGCCTGTGCGCCGATGCTGCTCGGCCGGGTCCTGCTGGAGGCCATGTGCGACGACCTGCCGGACGCGCAGGCACGCCTGGAGCAGTTCGACGCGCGGGCGGCGGCCCGGGGGCTGTTCGTGGAGTGACGGCGCCGCCGGGGACGCTCGCACGGCGCTCTCAGACTCGTCTCACGTTCGCTCGCTAATCTGTGCGACCGAGAAACGGCCGTGTCGAACGGCTGTGCCGAGGCGACGAGGAGGCGGAACGTGGCACGCGCGGGAGCTCAGGGACTGGCTCGGGTGGCGGTCGTCGTACGGGCCGGAGCCGCGCCGATGTGGTGGCTCGGGGTGTGCGCGGCGGGCATCGGCGTCCTGGTACCGGGACTGACCGGCCGCCGGATCGGTGTGATGGCCGGAGCGGCCCTGTTCATCATCGGGGCGGCGGTCGTGGCGTACGGCCGTCGCAGGCGGTACGTCGCCCTGGCCCGCTCGGCCGTCCGCGCCGGCAAGCACGACATCCTCCAGGACCGTGCGGTGAGCGTCCGCACCTGGCGGCGCGGACACCGCTGGTGGCTGTTGCTCGCCTTCGCGGCGGCGCTGGGCAGCGCGTTCGCCGTGCCCGCGGCGGGCGGCATGCTGCTCGCCGGGTGCGGGACGGGGCTCCGGCTGAAGGCCGCCTGGCTCGGGCGGCGCGAGCGGGACGGGGACGCGCTGCTGTGGGTGCGGGTCGACTGGCTCGCCGCGGGCGGCGGCCGACCGGCCGGCAAGGCGGTCAAGGGCTACCGCAGCACGGGCATCGCGGCGGGCGACGCGGCCCCGGGCGGAGCGCGCCGCCGCACCGCGGCCCTGGTGTAGCCGGGCGGCTCAGACCTCCAGGTCCTCCTCGATCTTCCGCAGCTGGTGGCGGGCCATCGCGAGGTTGGACCGCTTGGCGTCCAGGACCAGGTAGAGGAAGAGACCGTTGCCGCCGCGGCCGCTGATCAGCCGGATCAGGTGGTACTGGTCGGACAGCGTGATCAGGATGTCCTCGATCTGGGCCTTGAGCCCGAGGTGCTCCATCGTGCGCATCTTGGCGCGGACCACGTCGGTGTTGCCGGCGGCGGCGACATTGAGGTCGAAGCCCTTGCTGCCGCCCAGCGTGCCCAGCGCCATCCCGCTGGTGTAGTCGACGAGCGCGACGGCGGTGGAGCCCTCGATGGAGGCGAGCGCCTCTTTCAGGCAGGTTTCGGTGTTGGCCATGACGATTCCTCGGTTCCTCTCAACTTTCGGTGGTACGCGCCGCCGTCGGTGCGGCGGGCGTCTCGGGGGTCGCGGTACGTGGGTTCGCGGTACGCGGGGTGGCCGCGGGCTTGGGCTTGGCCGTACGGGGCGCTCTCTTGGTGGCGGGCTTCGGTGCCGGTGTCTGGGCCGCCGGTGTTGCTGTCGGAGTCGGTGTCGGAGTCGGTGTCGGCTCTGCCGTGTCGAGAAGCTCCCCGATCCGCGCGGCGGCCCGGCGGCCCTCCAGGCGCAGGCGGCCGACGCTCACGCCGTCCTCGGCGAGCAGCGTCAGCAGGGCGGCGCGGCCCGCCGGATACGCCGCCACATAGCCGTGGACACCGCGGACGAGCAGTTCGCGGACCTCGCCCCGGCCGGCCGCGTCGGCCAGTCCCGTGGCGAGGGCCTGGGCCTCCGCGGTGCGTTCGGCGACCGCCTCCGGGGCGACGCCGGGGGTGTCCCGGGCGAGGACGAGTCCGTCGGCCCCGGCCGCGAGGGCACCGGTCAGCTGGGGCACACGCGCCCTCAGCCGCCGTAGCTCCTCCTGTATTTCGGCCTCCGCCGCCATCAGGTCTCTCCTCTCGGCGCGGATCCGCTGCCGCTGTCGGTCAAAGGGCCTCCAGCGCATCCCTGAGCCTCTTCAGCAACGTGATGTGGGGGTCGACGGCGTCGGCCGGGATCCCTTCGAGCGGGTCGGACGCCTCGGCGGGGGCGGGCTCGCGGGCCGCGACGACTCCGGCCGCCGCCATCCGCCGCAGGTCCACCAGGGTGTGGAAGGCCGGGCGGCCCAGGCCCCGCGCGATGTCCGTCGCCGTGCGGACGTCGTCCAGTTCGGCGAGGACCGCGCGCTGGCGGACGGTGGACGGTGGGGGCGTGGCCCGGTGCGCCCGGGTCAGGGGCCGTTCGTCGGTGGCCGGGTCGGGCCAGATGCGGTGCAGCAGGTCGCGGCGGCGCAGGGTCTCGCGCTCCAGGGCGGCCACCGGTACGGGGCAGCCGCAGTCGGGGCCGTCCTCGGCGGCGTAGCGGAAGCGGCCGGGGGTGCTGCTGGGGGCGAGGGTGAAGTACGCGGCGTCGTACAGCGCGACCAGTCGGCACAGCTCCAGTGCGCCGGGCGCGAGGAGCCCGCCCTCGACCAGCCGGTGGCCCGCGTGATGCCGGTCCCCGGTCTCGGCCAGCGCCTGCCGCCAGACCTCGCCGTCGAGTGTGCCCCGGGCGGTGAGCAGGACGTCCAGGCCGGGCGCGGCCGGGCTCTCGGCGTCCACCACCCGGCCCCGGGAGAGCCGCAGCGTGCCGCGTTCGCGGACGAGGACGCCGGTGGCCCGCTCGGCGGCGAGCCGGGTCAGCATCGGGGAGCCGCCGCCCCAGCCCCGGTCCCGGGCCGCGGCCTTGTCCCGCGCGGGCAGCCGGGGCGGCGGGGCGGCCGGGGTGGTCCTGACGGCCGTCATTCGAGCACCAGCCGTCCGGCCATCTCGCCGAGCCGGATGCGGGCCAGCGCGAGATTGCCCTCGGCGCGGGTCAGCCACAGGTGCAGGCACACGCTGCTGTCGAAGGACGTCCGTACGAACCGCAGCAGGTGGTAGCTGTCCCGGTTGCTGATGATCAGGTCCTCGATCGGCGGATCGTCTCCGCCGAGGGGATTCCCGCCGGGGGTGCCGCCTTCGTGGATGCCGACTTTGTGGGTGCCGCCTTCGTGGGTTCCCCCGTCGGCGCCGGGCGCGAAGGCGTGCTGTTCGGCGGCGAGCCGGGCCAGCTCGGCGGTCTCCACCGCGGCCGCCTCCTGGTCACCGCCCGGGGACTCCCCGACGGTGCCCAGGGCCAGCCCGCTGGTCCAGTCGACCAACGCGGCGCCCCGGGCACCGGGCAGTCGCATGGCCTCCAGCAGGCACTCGTCGATTCCGGGCACCGTGGCTCCCCTCCTGCGTGGGCTTCGGCCGAGTGACGACGAAGCTACGCACCGTGTGCGGGAGGGGTGAGGGTTCTGGCATTTTCCGGTGGAACATGCTCCCGGGGGCTAATGTGGGTCAACTGTCCTCATTTTCAGGCCAGTTGATCAGCGGGGCCACCGGCGCACGTCAGTCGCTTCCGGGTGCGCGAAGAGTGGTGAGTGACCCGGCGTGCGCCCCTCCGGACTCGGCCACGATCTCCTGGACTGTCTGCGGCTCCCGCACGGTCGCGAACACGACACCGCCGTCCCCGTCCGGCGCGTAGCCGTAGATCCCGGGCCGGGCCAGGGAGTTGTACGCGTAGTGGTGCGCGAAGTAGTACGCCCCCGTGTCCAGCGCCGCCGCGTAGTCGCCCTGCTGGAGCAGCGGCAGCGGGCGTTCCCGGGCGAGCAGGTCGCCGGCGAAGCATGCCGGCCCCGCCACGTCCTGGACCACGTCGGGCCCCTCCTTCGGCCGCCCCTTGCCGTCGTAGGCGGCGATCCTCAGCGGCCACGCCCCGGGCGCGTATACCGTCCGGGTCGCCACCTGCACGCCCGCGTGGGTCACCGCGACCGGCCGTCCGCCCGCGCTCTTGGCGTACTCGACGCGGGCCACCACCGTGCCGTGCTTGGCCAGCAGCGACCGCCCGAACTCGGTGACCAGCCCGTACCGCCCGTCGAACAGCCCCGGCACCGCCTCCTTCAGCGCCCGCGCGTAGTCCGCGTACGTCGGTGTCGTCACGTCCGAGGCGAAGTTCACCGGCAGCCCCCCGCCGATGTCGATCGTGTCGATCTGGGGCCGCCCGATCCGCCGGTTGATCTCCTCGGCGAGCGCGTAGGTCTCCGCGACGCCCTGGACGAGCAGGGCGAGCGGGATGCCCTGCGAACCGGTGTGCGCGTGCAGCCGGGACAGCCACGGCCGCTCCGCGTACGCCCGCACCACCCACTCGCGCGCCCCCTCGTCGCGCAGCGCCACCCCGAACTTCGAGGTCGCCGTGGCCGTCGACGTCGCCTCGATGGAACCCCCGCCGACCTGCGGATTGACCCGGATGCCGAGCGGCGAGCGGCTGGGCGCGGACCGCATCAGGGCGTCGATACGGTCCAGCTCCTGCGGATTGTCGGCGTTGACCGCGATCCCCAGCGCCAGCGCCTCCCGCAGCTCGGCCGGCGTCTTCGCGGGCGAGTCCAGGACCGTCCGGCCCGGCGCCACCCCCGCCGCCCGCGCCAGCGCCAGTTCGCCCGGACTCGCCACCTCCGCGCCGATCCCCTCGTCCCGCAGCAGTCGCAACACCGGCACCAGTGGGGTCGCCTTCACCGCGAAGGCGTGCAGCACGGGTGTGCCCGGCGCGGTGACCTCGTCGAAGGCCGCGCGCAGCAGCGCCGCCGACTCCCGGATCCCGGTGACGTCGAGCAGGCCGACGATCGGGGTGTCCTGCCCGAGCAGACCCTGCTCGACCGCGGCCCGCACCGCCTCGTCACGGCGCACGGCCCGCGCCGCGTCGCTGTCGTCCCGGCCCTGTGCGATGCCGCTGTGCCCGTTCCCGTTCCCGTTCATCATGTCCCCGTCCTCCACGCTCACCCGGCCGGTGAAACATCCGTTCCCCACCGAGCCTGACGCGAGAACGTATTGACTAGTTCTATTCATGAAGTCAGGATGTGAATAACGACAGCAACAGTCCGCCGCGCCGGCACCAGTCCCCAGGAGGCAGCCCATGTCAGGACCCCGCCCCGTCCGAGCCCCGCGAGGAACGGAACTGAGCGCCCTGGGATGGCAGCAGGAAGCCGCCCTGCGGATGCTGCAGAACAACCTCGACCCCGAGGTCGCCGAGCACCCCGACAAGCTCGTCGTGTACGGCGGCACCGGCAAGGCGGCCCGCGACTGGCGCTCCTTCGACGCGATGGTCCGCACCCTGAGGACCCTCAAGCAGGACGAGACCATGCTCGTCCAGTCCGGCCGCCCCGTCGGCGTCATGCAGACCCACGAGTGGGCCCCGCGCGTCCTGATCGCCAACTCCAACCTCGTCGGCGACTGGGCCAACTGGGAGGAGTTCCGCCGCCTGGAGGCCCTCGGCCTCACCATGTACGGCCAGATGACCGCCGGTTCCTGGATCTACATCGGCACCCAGGGCATCCTCCAGGGCACCTACGAGACCTTCTCCGCCGTCGCCGCCAAGAAGTTCGGCGGCACCCTCGCCGGGACCATCACCCTCACCGCCGGCCTCGGCGGCATGGGCGGCGCCCAGCCCCTCGCCGTCACCATGAACGACGGCGTCGCGATCTGCGTCGACTGCGACCCGCGCGCGATCGAGCGGCGGATCGAGCACCGGTACCTGGACGTGCGGGCCGACAACCTGGAGCACGCGCTCCAGCTCGCCGTCGAGGCCCGTGACGCCCGCCGGCCGCTCTCCATCGGCCTGCTGGGCAACGCCGCCGAACTGCTGCCGCGCATGCTCGCCGAGGGCGCGCCCATCGACATCGTCACCGACCAGACCTCTGCCCACGACCCGCTGGCCTACCTGCCGGTGGGCGTGGCCTTCGAGGACATGGCCGACGCGGCCGCCAAGGACCCGGCCGGCTTCACCGAGCGTGCCCGGGAGTCCATGGCCCGCCATGTGGAGGCCATGGTCGGCTTCATGGACGCCGGCGCCGAGGTCTTCGACTACGGCAACTCCATCCGCGGCGAGGCCCAACTCGCCGGTTACGAGCGGGCCTTCGCCTTCCCCGGCTTCGTGCCCGCCTACATCCGGCCACTGTTCAGCGAGGGCAAGGGCCCCTTCCGCTGGGCCGCCCTGTCCGGTGAGGCCTCCGACATCGCCAAGACCGACAAGGCGATCCTGGAGCTGTTCCCGGAGAACGAGTCCCTCGCCCGCTGGATCCGGATGGCCGGCGAGCGCGTCCACTTCCAGGGCCTGCCCGCCCGTATCTGCTGGCTCGGCTACGGCGAGCGGGACAAGGCCGGCGAGCGGTTCAACGACATGGTCGCGAGCGGCGAACTGGCGGCCCCCCTCGCCATCGGCCGCGACCACCTCGACTCCGGTTCGGTGGCCTCCCCCTACCGCGAGACCGAGGCCATGCTCGACGGCTCCGACGCGATCGCCGACTGGCCGCTGCTGAACGCCATGGTCAACGTGGCCTCCGGTGCCTCCTGGGTCTCCCTCCACCACGGCGGCGGCGTCGGCATGGGCCGGTCCATCCACGCCGGGCAGGTCACGGTGGCCGACGGCACCAAGCTGGGCGGCGAGAAGATCCGCCGGGTGCTGACCAACGACCCCGGGATGGGCGTCATCCGGCACGTCGACGCCGGGTACGACATCGCGAAGTCCGTCGCCGACGAGCGGGGCGTGCGCGTCCCGATGCGTGAAGGTGACGACGCGTGACCTTCCACAGCATGTGGGCGGAGCTGCTGCCGCTGGGCCGCAGCTCCACCTCCGGCGGCTACCGCCGCTACGCCTGGACCGGCGCCGACCTCGACTGCCGGGCCTGGTTCCAGGAGCAGGCCGAGACCCGCGGGCTCACCCACGAGGTGGACCGCAACGGCAACCAGTGGGCCTGGCTCGGGGATCCCGCGGCCGGGGACGCCGTCGTCACGGGGTCGCACCTCGACTCCGTGCCCGACGGCGGGGCCTTCGACGGGCCCCTCGGGGTCGTGTCCTCCTTCGCCGCCCTGGACGAACTGCGGGCCAGGGGAGCGGAGTTCACCAGGCCCCTCGCCATCGTCAACTTCGGCGACGAGGAGGGCGCCCGCTTCGGGCTCGCCTGCGTCGGCTCCCGGCTCACCGCCGGACAGCTCACCGTCGAGCAGGCGCACAAGCTGACCGACGCCGAGGGCATCACCCTCCCGCAGGCCATGCAGACCGCCGGCTACGACCCGGACACCCTCGGCCCCGACCCCGAGCGGCTCGCCCGCATCGGCGCCTTCGTCGAACTGCACGTCGAGCAGGGCCGCGCGCTGGACCTGTCCGGCGACCGGGTCGGCATCGCCAGCGCCATCTGGCCGCACGGACGCTGGCGGTTCGACTTCCGCGGCGAGGCCAACCACGCGGGCACCACCCGGCTGGTGGACCGGCGCGACCCGATGCTGTCGTACGCCGAGACCGTGCTCGCCGCCCGCCGGGAGGCCGAACTCGCCGGTGCCGTCGCCACCTTCGGCAAGATCGCCGTCGAGCCCAACGGCGTCAACGCCATCCCCTCCCTGGTGCGCGGCTGGCTCGACTCCCGCGCCGCCGACCAGGAGAGCCTCGACGCCGTCCTCGGCGGCATCGAGAAGGCGGCCCGCGCCTACGCCGACGCCCACGGGATCGACCTCGACATCGTCCGGGAGTCCTTCACGCCCGTCGTCGAGTTCGACCACGCCCTGCGCGACGAACTCGCCCGCATCCTGGGCACCGGCACCGAGCTGAAGGTGCCCGTGCTCGGCACCGGCGCCGGACACGACGCCGGGATCCTGTCCGGGAGCGTCCCGACCGCCATGCTGTTCGTGCGCAACCCCACCGGCGTCTCGCACTCCCCGGCCGAGTTCGCGGCCGAGGACGACTGCGTGGCCGGGGTGCTCGCCCTCGCCGACGTACTGGAAGGACTGGCGTGCAGGTGACCTCGAAGACGTACTGGCTGGAGCACGCCTGGCTCGACACCCACGTCGAGCCGGGCGTCGCCCTGGAGGTCGCGGACGGCCGCATCACCGCCGTCCGCACGGACGTGGAGACCCCGCCCCCGGGCGCCGAGATCCTGCGCGGCCTCACCCTCCCCGGCCTGGCCAACGCCCACTCGCACGCCTTCCACCGCGCCCTGCGCTCCACCGTCCAGGTCGGATCCGGCACCTTCTGGACCTGGCGCGAGGTCATGTACACCACGGCCGACCGGCTCACCCCGGAGACCTACCACGCGCTCGCCCGGGCGGTGTACGCGGAGATGGCGCTGGCCGGCATCACGGCCGTCGGCGAGTTCCACTACGTGCACCACGCCCCGGGCGGCACCCCGTACGCCGACCCCAACGCGATGGGCGAGGCCCTGATCGCGGCCGCCGCCGACGCCGGTGTCCGCATCACCCTCCTCGACACCGCCTACCTTTCCTCCGGCTTCGGACAGCCGCCCACCAGCCACCAGCTCCGCTTCTCCGACGGCAGCGCGGACGCCTGGGCCGAACGCTGTTCAGTTCTCAAGGAACGGGATCACGCGCGGATCGGTGCCGCCGTCCACTCCGTACGGGCCGTGCCCGCCGACCAGTTGGCGACCGTGGCCCGCTGGGCCGAGGAGCGGGGCGCCCCGCTCCATGTGCACCTGTCCGAGCAGACCGCCGAGAACGACGCCTGCCGGGACGCCCACGGCCGCACCCCCACCCAGCTCCTCGCCGACCACGGGGTCCTCGGCCCGCGCACCACCGGCGTCCACAACACCCACCTCACCGCCGAGGACATCGCCCTGATCGGCGGCTCAGGCACCGGCACCTGCATGTGCCCGACCACCGAACGGGACCTGGCGGACGGCATCGGCCCCGCCGCCGACCTCCAGAAGGCGGGCTCACCCCTCTCCCTCGGCTCCGACAGCCACGCCGTCATCGACCTGCTCGAAGAGGCACGCGCCATGGAGCTCAACGAGCGCCTGCGCACCCGTACCCGAGGTCACTGGACGGCGGCGGCCCTCCTGCGGGCGGCCTCGGCCGACGGCCACGCGGCCCTCGGCTGGGACGGCGCGGGCACCCTGGAGCCGGGCGCGCTCGCCGACTTCACCACCATCGCCCTGGACTCGGTCAGGACGGCAGGGCCGCTTCCGCGGCTCGGAGCCGAGACGGCCGTATTCGCCGCGTCGGCAGCAGACGTGTCGCACACGGTGGTGGGAGGTCGGCACGTCGTACGGGACGGGGCACACGCCCTCGTACCGGATGTACCGAAGGCCCTCGCGGACGCGGTGTCAGCCCTGCGCGGATGACGCCGGGCCGCCCACTCGCGCGGCCCTTCTCAGACCCCGACCCCCACCCCACCGCCGCCCAGGCCACCGAGGACGCCATGAGCAACGCGACGACCGTCAGCCCCGCCCACTCCGCGAGCACCGCGAGCACGCTCATCACCAACATCGCCGCCCTGGTCACCAACGACCCCTCCTCCGGTGACAAATCCCCCCTTGGACTGATCCAGGACGCGGCCGTCGTCATCGAAGGCGACCGCATCGCGTGGACCGGTGATCAAAGCAAAGCACCCGCCACTGACAATCGGGTCGACGCCGGCGGCCGGGCCGTCCTCCCCGGCTTCGTCGACTCCCACTCCCACCTCGTCTTCGCGGGCGACCGCACCCAGGAGTTCAACGCCCGTATGTCCGGGCGGCCCTACAGCGCGGGCGGCATCCGCACGACGGTCGCCGCGACCCGCGCGGCGACCGACGCCGAACTCGAAGCCAACCTCACCCGCTACCTCACCGAGGCCCTCCGCCAGGGCACGACCACCTTCGAGACCAAGTCCGGCTACGGCCTCACGGTCGCCGACGAGTCCCGAGCCCTGCGCATCGCGTCCGCGCACACCGACGAGGTCACGTACCTCGGCGCCCACATCGTCTCCCCCGACCACGCCGACGACCCCGCCGCCTACGTCTCCCTCGTCACCGGCGAGATGCTCGACGCCTGTGCGCCCTACGCCCGCTGGATCGACGTCTTCTGCGAAAAGGGCGCCTTCGACGGCGACCAGGCCCGCGCGATCCTCACGGCGGGCAAGGCGAAGGGGCTGCACCCGCGCATCCACGCCAACCAGTTGTCCTACGGCCCCGGCGTGCAGTTGGCTGTGGAGCTGGATGCGGCGAGCGCCGACCACTGCACGCACCTGACGGACGCGGACGTGGACGCGCTGGCCAGCAGTCGTACGGTCGCCACCCTCCTCCCCGGCGCCGAGTTCTCCACCCGCGCCGAGTGGCCGAACGCCCGCCGCCTCCTCGACGCGGGCGTCACGGTCGCCCTGTCCACCGACTGCAACCCGGGCTCGTCCTTCACGTCCTCGGTCCCCTTCTGCGTCGCCCTCGCCGTCCGCGACATGGGGATGACCCCGGACGAGGCGGTCTGGTCCGCGACGGCGGGCGGCGCGGCGGCCCTGCGGCGCGAGGACGTCGGCCGCGTGACGCCGGGCGCGTACGCCGACCTGATCCTGTTGGACGCGCCCAGCCATGTGCATCTGGCGTATCGGCCGGGGGTTCCGCTGGTTGCGGGCGTGTGGCGGCGGGGGCTACGCCAGCTCTGACTTCAGGGCGCGTATGAGGTGGGCCAACGGTGCGGTGGTGGTGGTGAGTTCGGTGTCCGGGGTGTCGCTTTCGCGGAGGTGGAGGGTGGTGGGGGTGGCGGCCACTTCTACGCAGGTGTCTCCGTCGCTCCCGTCGGAGAAGCTGGACTTCTGCCAGTGCCTTGCCTGGGCCATGCGGGTCCTCACAGTTCCTTCGCCACCCGGTGGATGAAATCCCGCGACTGCGCGGGGGCGAGTGACGCCTTGCTCACCTTAAGGAGCAGGGTCCGAAGCCGTTGCAGCTGAGCTTCGGCATCGATGGGGCCCTTGTTCACGGGAGCGTCCCGGAGTCCGGTGTCCAGTCTTGGCACCGGGCCCCCGAGGTACATCATCGCGGCTCCACCGCCGGCGAAGTCGTCCTGGTCGACGGGGATGACGCGTACGGTGACGTGGTCCCGCTCGCTCAGATCGAGCAGTTGCTTGAGCTGCGCGTGAGCGACGCGGCGGTCGGAGACGCGGATGCGCAGAGCGAACTCGTGGACGATCGCCTCGTAAGGGGTGGGCTTGTCTCCCTCCAGGACCGTGCGGCGCCGCATCCGGTGTTCGACCCGTGGTTCCAGCTCGCTCGGCGGCAGGCCCGGATTCATGTACGAGAACACCGCGCGGGCGTAGTCCGGAGTCTGGAGCATCCCCGGCACGTGGATGATGACCACGTCGTGCAGGAACGTCGCGTGGTGCTCCAGCTCGGCGACGTCGAGGAACGGCGTTGGCAGGACGCCTCGGAAGTCTTCCCACCAACCCCGCGTGCGATCGGTCGCCATCGCCACCAAGGCGTCGATCAACGCCTCGTCCGTGCAGGCGTAGTGGGCTGCCAGTCGGCGTACGCGTTCCGCGCTCACACCGGCCAGCCCGGCCTCCACCTGGCTGATCTGGGCCGACGTCGAGTTCAACAGCCCTGCCACCTCACGGGCCTTCAGGCCAGCCGCCTCCCGCAGGCGGCGCAACTCGGTGCCCAGGCGCACCTGTCGTGCCGTTGGCTGGCTCCTTGGCGCCATGCGTCCCTCCTCGTTCGGGCGTCAGATTACGGCATCGGCTTGCGCGAGGAAAAATTTTTGCTCTACCGTCAGTGACGCGAACTTCACGCTGCGGAAGCGCACCGCTCCGTCCTGCCACGACGGCTGCGGCAATGCCACCGCCCTCACCCGACCTCTCCCCACCCTCTTGGAGCTGACGCATGCCCGAAAACGACGCCGAACCCTGGGAGTACTCCCTCTCCATCCCCAACGACCCCCGAGCCGTCACCGTCTGTCGCCGCACCCTCCGCCTGATCCTCACGATGCACGGCCTGATCCGCCTCGCCGACACAGCCGAACTCCTCGCGACCGAGCTGGTCGCCAACGCCGTACTGCACACCGAGGGCCCCGCCACCCTCCGCGTCCGCTGGTCGCCCGGCGTCCTGCGCATCGGCGCGTGGGACGCGGATCCCGAACCCCCCGAACCGCCGGGCGAGTTGACGAGCCTCGTGGACGCCGAGGCGGGCAGAGGTCTCGCCCTGATCCGAGCCTGTGCCGACGTCTGGGGCTGGCAGCCGCTGTCGAGGTACGGCAGCCGCGGCAAGTACGTGTGGTGTGACCTCGTCGCCGCCTAGATCGTTGATCACATCGGACAGAAGGGAGAGCTGATGGTCAGCTCGTCGCACGAGGCGCTGCACCGGATCTTCCAGAAGGATCCCGCGCTGCTCACCCGCGCCTTGCAACATGTCTTAGGAATCCCGTTCCCCGAGCCGCGTGAATTCGCCGCGATGAATGTGGACCTCACCGAGATCGAGCCGGTCGAGCGGCGGGTGGACACGTTGCTGCGAGCGGAAACCGACGAGGGTGTCTACCTCCTGGTCGTCGAGTCACAGGGGAAGAAGGACGAGGGCAAGCGGCGCAGCTGGCCGTACTACCTGAGCTATCTGCACGCGAAGTACCAGTGCGACCCCGTGCTCATCGTCATCACCCAGAACAGTGCCACGGCCCGCTGGGCTGCCGAGCCGATTCATCTCGGGGTACGGGGCTGTCCGTCCCTGACGGTGCGCCCGCTCGTGCTCGGCCCGGACAATGTGCCGGTCATCGCCGACGAGCGGGAGGCCGAACGGGACGTACCTCTCGCGGTGCTTTCGGCGATGACACATGGCCGGGGGCCGATGGCCGCCGCCATACTGGAATCCCTGGCAGCCGCCCTGCGGACCATCGACGCGGAGAGTGCCGCGGCCTTCGTGCAGTTCGTCGATTCCTGCCTGGCCGACCCCCAGGCGCAGCAGATGTGGAGGGACCTGATGACGGCGATCAACTACTTCTGGCGGCACCCGTTGGCGGAGCAGGTCCGCGAGGAGGGGCGCGAGGAGGGGCGCGAGGAGGGCCGGGCTCAGGAGCGGGCGGAGAGCGTGCTGCGTACGCTGCAGTGGCGTGGGATCGACGTCCCAGAGGCCGTCCGTGACCGCGTGTTCACCTCCACCGACATGGACGAGCTCGGCACCTGGCTCGAACGCTCCTACCAGGTGGACGACGCCTGGGAGCTGTTCAACGGCGGCGGCTCCTGAGCCGTCAGCCCGCCCCCGCCCGCCACCGCTGATCCGCCCGGCCCGTCTCCCTCACCAGGGATACCGAGCCGCCCCCGCCGGGCGTCACCGCGAAGTCCGGGGCCACCGCCGGGCGGATCACCCCCGCCGCGTCGACGGCGAAGCGGAGGTTCTGGGCGTTGCGGCCCTCCAGGGAGGCGCACTCCCAGATGCCGACGCCGTCGTCCGTGGCGCCGCGGCTGTCGAGGCAGAAGTCGGGGTCGGCGTAGGACTGGAGGGCGCCGCGGGTGGAGTCGACGCGCCAGCGTTGGGTGGGGGAGGTGGAGCAGGGGGACGTGATGACGTCCGTGCCCTTGGAGAGGTCGGCGTCGCGGATGTCCAGGCAGCGGCCCGAGGAGACGTTGACGACCTGCGCGTAGGCCGTGCCGGGCGGCGGTGTGGGCGCGGCGGACGGGGGCTTCGTAGGGCGCTTGGAGGGTGTCCTCGAAGGAGTCGGGGAAGGGGAGGCCGACGCCGTCGTCGGGGGTGGCGAGACCGTCACCGTCACCGGGGGCGGGGCCGGTGGTGTGCTCACCGCCGCTCCCGTCGCCCCCGTCGACTCCCGCGGCGACGCAGAGTCCCCCTGCGTCAGCAGGAAGGCCAGCAGGGGCGCCAGCGCCACCCCCAGCGCCGCGGACGTCAGCAGCAGGCGACGGGGCGGCGGCTGCCGAGGGCGCGTCGGAGCGGTACGGGGGCCTGTGCCGACCTCCGGCACGTCCTTGCCGCGGTCGCGGTTGCGGTTGCCGTACGACGTCCCCGCCCACGGCAACAAACCCTCCACCAGCGCCCCGGGCGGAGCGTCCCGCAGGGCGGACAGTTCCTCGTGGGCTGTCGTGCAGTGGACGCAGTGCGCCATGTGGGACCGCAGGTCGGCGCTCTCGCGCGGGCTGTCCGGGCGTACGGATTCGGAGATGAGGCGGCGGAAGTCGGCGCAGTGGGGATCGGTGGAGGCGGCGAGGCGGGAGCGGAGGCAGGCCTGGGAGAGGGCCTGGAGGGCGCGGTCGGTGTCGTGGGCCGCGTCCTCGGGGGAGAGGCCGGTGTACGCGGCCGTGCGACCGGGCGGCTCCTGCTCCACCACGCCGTACCAGAGCAGGCCCTGCGCGCGGGGCGGCAGGGACTGGAACGGGGCGAGGAGGGGTGGGAGCGGCGGATCGTCGGTGGCTGTGGAGTTCAGGACCAGGAGGAGCGTCGGGTCCAGGCCGGCCGCGCGGGCGTCCGCCGCCCAGGTCGCCGCCTCCCGGACCGTCAGCAGCAGGAGCCGGTGCCGCCACGGGACGCCGGGATCGATGCCGCGTGCCGTCTCGCGGGCGGCCAGTGTGAAGGCCTGCGCCGCGAGCTGCCGGGCCGGTGTCTCGCCGGTGGCGCACAGGCGGGCGTAGGCCAGGACGGACGGGTGGTGGCGGGCGCGGAGTTCCTGGAGGGCCTGGTAGGCGGTGGCCGAGTCCGCGCGCAGCAGGTCGGTCAGGCGCGTGTCGGAGGCATCGCCGTACGCACGCCCGAACGCACCGCCCCCGACCTCGCCGGTCCCGTCGGCCCGAGCCATGACCCACCCTCCCCGCCAGCTCCGTCCCTGACGGACCGGTCAGTCTGTGAAGGGTGCCCATAGTGGTCGAGGGGGCCCGGAGAGAAAAGAGGTTCCCCCGGGTAACAGAAACTTTTGAGCCGCCGCGCAACAAGCCACACAGCAACCCGGCCCCCGAAGGGCCGGGCTGCCCGTGGCGGATGCGCGACCCCGGCGGACGCGGCCGCCGTCACTCCTCGACCGTCAGCCCCTTCCGCAGCCGCACCAGCGTCCGCGACAGCAGCCGGGACACATGCATCTGCGAGATGCCGAGTTCGTCGCCGATCTCGGACTGGGTCATGCCCGCGACGAAGCGCAGGGAGAGGATCTTCCGGTCCCGGGAGGGAAGTTCGGCGATCAGCGGCTTCAGGGACTCGACGTACTCGATGCCTTCGAGCCCGTGGTCCTCGTAGCCGATGCGGTCGGCGAGGGCGCCCTCCGCGTCGTCCTCCTCCGGCTGGGCGTCCAGCGAGGAGGCGGTGTACGCGTTCGACGCGGCCATGCCCTCGACGACCTCGTCCTTGGACAGGCCGAGGCGCTCGGCGAGTTCGCCGACGGTCGGGGCCCGGTCCAGCTTCTGGGCCAGTTCGTCGCCGGCCTTGGCCAGGTCGAGCCGCAGCTCCTGGAGCCGGCGAGGGACGCGCACGGACCACGAGGTGTCGCGGAAGAAACGCTTGATCTCCCCGACGATGGTTGGCATCGCGAAGGTGGGGAACTCCACCCCTCGGCTGAGCTCGAAGCGGTCGATCGCCTTGATCAGACCGATCGTGCCCACCTGGATGATGTCCTCCATCGGCTCACTGCGTGAGCGGAAGCGGGAGGCGGCGAACTTGACCAGGGCGAGGTTCAGTTCGACGAGCGTGTTGCGGACGTACGAGTATTCGTGGGTGCCTTCCTCGAGCGACTCCAGCCGCGCGAAGAGGGTCTTGGACAGGGCCCGTGCGTCCACCGGCCCCACCTCGTCGTACGGTGGGATCTCCGGAAGCCCGGCGAGCACGTCGTCGACTTCGTGACGTACGTCGCTGTCCTGCTCGATGGGATCCAGATGTTCCGGGGGGGATGTCGACGTCGCCTCATGGGTATGCGATGCGTCGAGCCGGGGTGACATGATGTCCTCCATCGTTCTCGGCATATGGCTGCCGAAGCCAATTCGTGCACTGCGGTGTGCGGCGCCTCCAAAGCCGGCCGTGTCGGGTACGTGTCTCTACTAGCCCTACCCGCTTTCCCGAGCCCGCCGCAAGTGCGTTATGTGTGGTTATGTCCGTTTGTGGGCGGTTGTTCGGGTGTCAGAGGGTGTGGAGAAGGCGTAGTGTTCGAGGGCGTCAGTCAGCAGTCAGGACGTCGGGAGAGAGAGACGCATGGACCGCGGGACGGTCGGCAGCGCACAGTCGGGCCGGCTTCTGGTTGAAGTGCGCGAAGAGGGCTCCAGTGCTGTCGTGACCCCGGCGGGTGAGTTGGATCACCACACCGCCGATCTGTTGCGTGAGCCACTCGAGGACTGCCTCGCGAAGGGATTCAGTCGACTGGTGGTCGACTGCGCACGTCTGGAGTTCTGTGACTCGACCGGACTGAACGTACTGCTGGGCGCGCGGCTCAAGGCTGAGGCCGCCGGGGGTGGTGTGCATCTCGCCGGCATGCAGCCGGTGGTCTCGCGTGTGTTCGAGATCACGGGGGCGGATGCGGTCTTCACCGTGCATGACACCCTTGAGGCCGCCCTGGCCGGCGAGTCGGGCGAGACCGGCTGATCCGCGTGACCGGCCCGGGGTGCTGTCCCACCCGTCCCCCCTGCGATCGGCGTTTTCGGGTGTCACGCCTTTTCGTGCCGAATACGGGGGTGTTCGTCCGGTCCGGTCGGGCAGGAGACATCCGTACTGACTGTGCGGCGGCCGACACGGGGACGGGTCGGCCGCACCGACCGTGCAGTGACCTTTTGAATCGTGAACCGGTGAATCGGTGAGGTGAAGCGCTGATGAGCACCACCCGGCCTTACCCGCCGGGCGACCGCGGCCCGGAGCCGAGCGGCGCTTCCGGGGCGTCCGAGGGGGGCGTGCCCACGACCGGGGCGTCCGACGGGGGCGCAGACGGGTCGTCGGGGGGCAGCCAGGCCCGCAGGCTGAGCTTCGACGGGCAGAGCGGTGTCGTCCCGCTCGCCCGTGACTTCACCCGCCAGGCGTTGTACGCGTGGGGATGGCTGCCGGCCGCTACCGCGGATCAGCGGGCGGCGGCGGAGGATGTGCTCCTCGTCGTCTCCGAGCTGGTGACCAACGCGTGCCTGCATGCCGAGGGGCCGGACGAGCTGTGGATCGCCTGCGACCGGAAGGTGATCCGGGTCGAGGTCTCGGACAAGGGGACGGGGCAGCCGGCGCCGCGTAGCCCTCACCGGGCGGGGCGGCCGGGGGGGCACGGGATGTTCATCGTGCAGCGGCTTTGTCTGGACTGGGGGGTTGTGCGGACTCCTGGGGTGGCCGGGAAGACGGTGTGGGCTGAGTTGGGGGCGCCTGCCTAAGGGGGTGGGTGCGTCCCTTTGTCTGGCGGCTGCGGCGTCGCTGTGGCTTGTCGCGCCCACGCGGCGGAGCCGCAAATCGATACAGCCCCGCGCCCCTATCGGGGCGCCTTTGTCATCCCTTTGTCTTCCCTCCTTACGTGCCCCGGCGTACCTTGACGGCCGATCTGATGTGCCGTCAGGAACGAGTAAGGGGAGCGGAACCGTGTCGTACCCGAAACGAACCGCCGCGCTCGCGTCCGTCGCGGCCCTGGCCGGCTCGGTGGTGCTGATGGCCGCCCCCGCAGCCAACGCCGAGGTCGTGAACGTCAACTACCGCTGTGAGACGCCGATCGGAGTGAAGACGGCCGTCTCGCCCATCGACATCGAGGGCGTCGAGGACGGCGCTGGTTACAAGATCACCATGTCCTGGCAGAAGGGCGTCTCCTCCAGCCCGGTCGACCTCGGCAAGGGCGCGATGAACCCGAGCGCCACCATCAAGCTGGGCGGTGCCGACAGCGGCACCCTGAACGTGACCGGTCCCGCCAACCAGGCGACGGTCCCCGCCAACACCCCCATAAAGATCAACGACCTGAGCGGTACGTACACCCCGAAGAAGACCGGCAAGGTCACCTTCACCGCGGGTGTGCTCACCATCAAGGCGCTCGGTACGACGACCACGTGCACGCCGACCAACAGTCCGGGCCCGTCGCTGAGCCTGGACGTGACGGCGGCGGGCGGATCGGGATCGGGTTCGGGGTCCGGATCCGGCTCGGGTTCCGACGGCACGCAGAACAACAGCGGCGCGGGCGACGAGCTTCCGCAGACCGGGCCCGAGGACTCCGCGATCGCCCTCGGCACGCTCGGCGGCACGGTGCTGCTGGTGGGCGCGGCGGGAGCGCTGTGGCTGACCCGGAGGAACCAGGCGGCCCGCGTCCGCCGCTGATCCCGTCGTGCCTGACGACAGCTGGAGCCGCCGATGCTGTCAGCCGCCACCCGTGCCCTGTCCCGCCTGTCTCTGTCCGGTCTGTCTCTGTCCGGCTTCTCTCTGGCCGGCCTGTCGCTGCTGGTCGTCCTCGTCGGACCCGTCCCGTCGGCTGTCGCCGTATCCGCCGCCGACGGGTGGTCCGTCGCGCCCTCCGGCGGCGGCCGGCCCGCCTTCTACGCCGAGGGCGCCCCCGGGACGGTCCTCCAGGACACGCTGTCCGTGACGAACCGGGGCACGGAACCGGTCACGGTACGGCTCTCCGGCGCCGCCTTCGCGCAGGGCACCGTCCGCGTGCCGGCCCGCACCCGCGCCGACGTCCCGTTCACGGTGACCGTCCCGGACCGCGACCGGACCGGCGCGATCGTCGCGCGCGACACCGCGGGGCGCACCGGACGCGTCCCGCTGCACCTGCGCTCGGCCGTTCCCGACCTGTCCGCGCTGACCGTCGAGCACCTGTCCCTACGCCCCGACGGTATCGCGTACGAGCTGGTCAACCGCGGTACGACCACCCTCGCGCCGAGACTCGCGGTGCGCGTGGACGGCCTGCTCGGCCCGGTCCTGGAGCGCGCCCCGCGTACCCTGCCCGTCGAGCTGCCCCCGGGCCGCCGGCTGAGGCTCACCGAGCCGTGGCCCGACCGGCCCGCGCTGGACGCGGTCGACGTACGGCTGACGGTGACGGCGGCGGGCGGGGCCCGCGACACGGCACGCACATCGGCGCGGTTCGTGCCCTGGGGCACGGCCGCCGGAGCCGGGGGCGCGGCCCTCTCGGCCGGCGCCTTCCTCGCCGTACGACGACGAAGGCGCCGTAGGAGCGGGCGCGGGCCCGAATCCCCAGGTACGGACGTCGAGTTGACGGGAGCGATGACGTGAGCGGCAAGGTGCGGACCGCGGTGCCGGTGGTGCTGGCGGCGGTGTTCGCGCTGCTCGTGCTGCCCTTGGTGGGCACGTCGGCGGTGGCGGCGGACGGGCCGCGTGTGAAGCTGTCCAAGACGCAGGCGGGGACCGGGGGTTCGATCACCGTCACCGGTGAGGGATGGCGGGCCCGGACCCTGCTGATGATCCTGATCTGCGGGCAGTCCGTGCCCTCGCGGGGCGTGGTCGGCGGCACCAACTCCTGTGCCAACGCGGACGGCAGGGCCGCCACCACCGACGCCGAAGGACGTTTCAGCCGGAAGTTGCCGGTCGCCGAACCGCCGGTGCCGTGCCCCTGTGTGGTGCACGTGGCGACGGTGACGGGCGCGAAGGCCGAGGCCGACGCGATCTTCCAGGTCGCCGGGCACGCCGTCGAGCCGCTGCCCGCCGACACGGCCGGGGGACGGCTGTCGGTGCTCACGGACACCCGGCTGGAGGGCTCCGGCGGGCTGCTCACCTGGTTCGGGGCGGCACCCGCCCGGACGATCGTGCTCACCGTCGGCAACGTCGGCACCTCCGCCGTCAAGGACCCCGTCTTCCAAGTCGGCACCTCCCACGGGGTGTTCGCCCCCGAGTGGCAGGAACAGCGCTGGCGCGGCACCGTCCAGCCGGGCCGGAAGGCGCGCATCGAACTACCCGTCGAGCTGCCCGGCGGGGCGCACGGCGACTACACCGTCTCGCTCAAGTACGGCGGCAAGGTCCTCGCCGAGCAGCCCTGGGACGTGGGGCGGCCCTGGGGCGTGACCCTGTTCTGGATCCTGGTCTGCCTGGTCGTACCGGCGGCCCTCTTCCGTGTCGGGATGGCGGTGGTCGACCGGGTCCGGCCGCGCCGCGCGGGCGGTGTCCGGCACCGCGGGCTGCGCCTGCCCGAACTGGCCCTGCACCTCCCGGGGGTGAAGCCCTCCCGGGCCGCACACCGGGCGGTCCCCTCTTCTCCGACCCTGCCGTGGTTCACCCCGGACGAGGATCCGGGCACGGCCGGGCGGCTCTCCGCACCGCACGGCGACAGCCCGACGAGTCCATCCAGTACGTCGAGCCCGCCGAGTAAGTCGAGTACGTCGAGTCCGACGACTCCCACCACGAAGGGACCCACGTGAGCATGCGAAGGAGAGCCGCACCGGCCGGGACGAAGAGGAGAAGAGCGGGCGCGGCCGCGGTCGCGCTGGTGCTCGGCGGGGCCGGCGCCCTGCTCGGCGTGGCCGCGGGGACCGCTCAGGCGGCGGAGGTGGCGTACGCGACGCGCTGCGTCCCGCCCGCGGGCGTCGGGCTCGACCCGGTCGAGGGCACCACCGAGGTGGAGATCACCGCACCGGCCACCGCTCGGGTGGGCCAGGAGGTCGAGGTGGTGTGGAGGTTCGTCCGGGCCGCCTCGAAGAACCCCGACATCATCGACCTGCCCGCCGACTCGGTCCAGCCGTCCGGCACCTTGAAGGCCGCCGGCGCCCAGACCGCGGACATCGCGATGCGGGGGCCGCGCCAGAACCCCGCGATTCCCAAGGGCGGGGACATGGTGCTGTCCGCCATGAAGGGCACGTTCAAGCCGACGACGGCCGGGCGGGTGACGCTGACTCCGGACGCGTACGTCGTCAACGCCATGTCGACGGACACCAAGTGCGCGCCCACGGAGGCCGTGAAGGCGGCGGCGACGATCGACGTGACGGCGGGGGAGGGGAGTTCGACTCCGACACCGACCCCGACCTCCACACCCTCTCCGACCCCGACCTCCACACCGACTCCGGCTCCGACCTCCACACCCACCGGGACGCAGACCGACTTCACCGGCAAGGAGGTCGACATCCCCTACACCTGCCAGTCGCCCATCGGTGAGAAGAAGGCGACCTCCACGATCCAGATCAACGCCAAGAAGGACGGCGGCGGTTACGGCCTCACCGTGCGGTTCAAGAACTCCCCGATGGACAGCCCCGCCGACATCCCCGCGGACTCGGTCAAGCCGTCCATGGAGGTGGTTCTCGGCGGCGACGACAAGGGCTCGGTCCACGTCGAGGGCCCCACCAATTCCGAGGCGATCAAGGCGGGCGACCCGATGGAGATCTCCGACATGACGGGCGCGTACAAGCCGGGCGCGACGGGTGAGTCGACCCTGTCACCGGGTGTCCTGACGATCGAGGCGCTGGGCACGACCACGACGTGCAGGCCGGACCGGACGGACGTCTCCCTGACCCTGACCACGCAGGAGCAGGAGGGCGGCGCGTCGGGCGGCTCGTCGTCCTCCGGCGATTCGTCATCGTCCGGATCTACGAGCGGCGGCCTGGCCGCGACAGGCGCCGAGGACGACAGCGGCCTGAAGGCCCTGGGCCTGGTGGCGGGAACGGCGGTCCTGCTCGGCGCGGCAGTCTTCACGTTCCTGCCAGGACGCAGGACGCGGTAGTCGGGCCTCCAGGGGCGCGAGGCTGCATCATTATGCGGCTCCGCCGCGTGGGCGCACCTGGCCGAAACAGACGAGGCCGCCGCACCCACGTGAGTGCGGCGGCCTCGTCGGTTCAGTGAACGTCCCCCATCAAAGACTTCACCTTCCGCCGGTACATCCACACCGCGAACCCGGCGAGAGCCGCAAGCGCCGCCTCACCGAACACCGCGGGCGTCCCGCTCAGATCGACCCCGGCGATCGCCGGGTTGGACAGCAGGCTCGTGATCGAGTCGCCCGCGGTCACCGCGAGGAACCAGACGCCCATCATCTGCGAGGCGTACTTCGCGGGAGCCATCTTCGTCGTCACCGACAGACCCACCGGCGACAGGCACAGCTCGCCCACGGTCTGGATGAAGTAGATGCCGACCAGCCACATCGGGCTGACGGCCGTGCCGTTGGCGGCCATGCCGAGCGGGATCAGGAAGAAGAAGAACGAGACGCCGACCAGGATCAGACCCATCGAGAACTTCACGATGGTGCTGGGCTCCTTGCCCCGGCGGTTCAGCCACACCCACACGAAGGCGAAGACCGGCGCCAGCGCCATGATGAACAGCGGGTTCAGCGACTGGTACCAGGAGGACGGGAAGTCGAAGCCGAGCAGCGAGCCCGCCGCCTTGCCCTCGCCGAACGCCTGGACCGTGGACGCGCCCTGGTCGTAGATCATCCAGAACACGGCGGCCGCGACGAAGAACCAGATGTAGCCGGTCATCTTCGACTGCTCGGTGGCCGTCAGTTCCTTGTCCCGCTTGATGCGCAGCAGCACGCCCGCCGGGACGACCAGGCCGATGACCGTGAGCGGGATCATCGCCCAGTTCAGCGTGAAGTGACCGGTGAAGCCGACCACGCCGTAGAAGACGGCCGCGACGATCACCCAGGTCAGGCCCTTGGTCAGCCAGGAGCGGCGCTCCTCGACGGACAGCGGCTTCGGGACGAGGCTGCTCTGCGGGCTCAGGTGGCGGGTGCCGAGCAGGAAGGCGATCAGGCCGATCGCCATGCCGACCGCGGCCATGCCGAAGCCGAGGTGCCAGTTGACCTCCTGGCCGACGGTGCCGATGGCCAGCGGGGCGAAGAACGCGCCCGCGTTGATGCCCATGTAGAAGATCGTGAAGCCGCCGTCGCGGCGCGGGTCCTCGGGGCCGTCGTACAGGTGGCCCACCATCGTGGAGATGTTGGCCTTGAGCAGACCGGAACCGGCCGCGACCAGCGCGAGCCCCGCGAAGAACGGGGCCTGACCGCCCGGCAGCGCCAGGGTGAGGTGGCCGGCCATGATGGTGACGGCCGCGATGGCCACCGTCTTGCGCGGGCCCCAGACACGGTCACCGAGCCAGCCGCCGGGCATGGCGAGCAGGTACACCATCGCCGAGTAGACGGAGACGATCACGGTGGTGGTCGCCACGTCCATGGCGAGGCCGCCGCCCATGCTGCCCTTGCCGGCGTCGGGGCCGCCGGAGAGCAGATAGACGGTGAGCAGGGCCTTCATGCCGTAGTAGGAGAACCGCTCCCACATCTCGGTCATGAAGAGAGTGGCCAGTCCGCGGGGGTGGCCGAAGAAGGTCTTCTCGGACCCGGGGGTGCCGGGGGAGACCGAGTCCTTCGTCAGGCTGGACGCCATGGTCGATCCTTGCTGGTGGGGGTTTTCCGCACACAAAAGAGACCTTCAGCGTCACAACATCGCCAAAGGTCCCCGCGGTGCTACAGGCGATCTTTTCACCATACGGCAGGATGTGGCCGAAAATGGAAGGGCTTGAGACACGGATCACAGGCAACCCGGGAACCGTACACCCTGTTTCTAAGGTCCCTTCACAGTTCGCACCCCACACCCACAGGTTCGCCCCAGTTCCGCCAAAGGTAAGAATCACGGGCCCACGGTCACACCCCAGGTTCGGTCAAGAGCGGTCTACCATCAGGTCATGACCCGTGTACTGCTCGCCGAGGACGATGCGTCCATCTCGGAGCCGCTGGCCCGTGCTTTGCGCCGGGAAGGGTACGAGGTCGAGGTGCGTGAGGACGGACCCACCGCGGTCGACGCCGGACTCCAGGGCGGTATCGACCTGGTCGTGCTCGACCTGGGTCTGCCCGGCATGGACGGCCTCGAAGTGGCCCGCCGACTGCGTGCCGAGGGCCACACCGTGCCCATCCTCATCCTGACCGCGCGCGCCGACGAGGTGGACACCGTCGTCGGTCTGGACGCGGGCGCCGACGACTACGTCACCAAGCCCTTCCGGCTGGCCGAACTGCTCGCCCGGGTGCGGGCCCTGCTGCGGCGCGGTGCCGCGGAGCCGGCGCAGCCGCCGGCCACCCACGGCGTGCGGATCGACGTCGAGTCGCACCGCGCGTGGATGGGGGACGAGGAGCTCCAGCTCACGGCGAAGGAGTTCGACCTGCTGCGCGTCCTCGTGCGGGACGCGGGCCGGGTGGTGACCCGGGACCAGCTGATGCGGGAGGTCTGGGACACGACGTGGTGGTCGTCGACCAAGACGCTGGACATGCACATCTCGTGGCTTCGCAAGAAGCTCGGGGACGACGCAGCGAATCCTCGGTACATCGCCACGGTCCGCGGTGTCGGGTTCCGGTTCGAAAAGAGCTAGAGGTACGTCGTCGGGTGCGGGTCCCCTGTGGCTGGTCGCGCAGTTCCCCGCGCCCCTAGGGGGCTGCCCTCGCCCTTGGTCGAAAATCACTGTTCCGGAGGGGCCCCGTGCGTCGCCGTCTCATCCAGTCCACCCTCGCCGTGGTGCTCGTCGTCATCGGCGTGTTCGGGGTGTCGCTCGTCATCGTGGAGACGCGGACCATCTCCACCAGTGCGCAGGAGAAGGTGGACTCCGAGGCGCAGCGGCTGGCGAGCATCGTGGACAGCAGGCTGCTGGCCGCCGGAACCGTCGACGCGAAGGTGCTCCGGGACCAGGTGGCGCAGGAACGGTACGCCGTGATCCGGATGCCCGGGAAGCCGGACATCGAGGTCGGCACGCGGGCGGCCGGTGACGTCATCGAGGGCAAGGCCAAGGGCGAGGAGGGCGAGACCGTCATCGTCCAGGAGCCCCGCTCGTCGGTGACCCGCGAGGTGGGCCGGACACTGCTGATCATCGGGCTGGTGGCGCTGCTCGCGGTGGTCGCCGCGGTGTTGCTGGCGATCCGCCAGGCCAACAAACTCGCCTCCCCGCTCACCGACCTCGCGGAGACCGCCGAGCGGCTCGGCTCCGGCGACCCCCGCCCCCGGCACAAGCGGTACGGCGTCCCCGAGCTGGACCGGGTCGCCGATGTGCTGGACTCCTCCGCCGAGCGCATCGCCCGCATGCTCACCGCGGAACGCCGGCTCGCCGCCGACGCCTCCCACCAGCTGCGGACACCGCTGACGGCGCTCTCCATGCGGCTGGAGGAGATCACCCTCACCGACGACCCGGACACGGTGAAGGAGGAGGCCACCATCGCGCTGACGCAGGTGGAGCGGCTGACGGACGTGGTGGAGCGGCTGCTCACCAACTCCCGCGACCCGCGCACCGGCTCCGCCGTCACCTTCGACCTCGACGAGGTCATCCAGCAGCAACTCGCCGAGTGGCGCCCCGCCTACCGCAGCGCGGGCCGGGCCATCGTCAGCTCCGGCAAGCGGCACCTGACGGCGGTCGGTACGCCGGGGGCGGTGGCGCAGGTGCTGGCCGCGCTGATCGAGAACTCCCTCATGCACGGGGGCGGCACGGTGGCGCTGCGCACCCGCGTCACCGGCAACCAGTCCGTGATCGAGGTCACCGACGAGGGGCCCGGCGTGCCCGCCGACCTCGGGGCGCGGATCTTCGAGCGGGCGATCAGCGGCCGCAACTCCACGGGCATCGGCCTCGCCGTGGCCCGCGACCTCGCGGAGGCCGACGGGGGACGCCTGGAGATGCTCCAGACCCAGCCGCCGGTCTTCGGACTCTTCCTGTCC
This sequence comes from Streptomyces lincolnensis, assembly GCF_021173675.1. Taxonomy (GTDB): domain Bacteria; phylum Actinomycetota; class Actinomycetes; order Streptomycetales; family Streptomycetaceae; genus Streptomyces; species Streptomyces lincolnensis_B. The sequence continues at coordinate 528,263 of NZ_JAIHON010000008.1, forward strand.
CGCACGCACCTGAAGAAGCCGGCGGCGGAGGAGACGGCGGACCAGACGGTCCGCTGACGGGCCGGGGCCGGGGCTGTCGTAGGGCGCAACCGGCTACGGCAGGCGCGGACCGGCTACGGCACGCGCTGCGTCGGTCGCGGCTTCTTGACCTCCGTGGCCGTCGCCAGGAACGACTCCGCGCTCGCGACCGCCTCCTTGGCGGGCAGGGCCTTGAACACCCAGGTGCGGTAGGACCAGAAGCGGAACAGCGTGGCGATACCGATGCCGACGAACTTGAAGATGTTGCTCTGGAGCGGGCTGTCCCAGCCGAAGCCGTAGGTGGCCGCGTAGAGCACGCCGTTCTCGATGACCAGGCCGACGGCGCTGAACAGCAGGAACAGGGTGAGTTCCTTGGTACGGCCGCTCTTGTCGCGGTCCCGGTAGGTGAAGTACCGGAACCCTATGTAGTTGAAGACGATCGCGACGACGGTGGCGATGACACTGGCCCGCACGACCTGGAGCTCGGTGCCGTGCCGCACCAGGTTGAAGACGAGGAGGTTGACCAGCACTCCGGCCCCGCCCACCGCGCCGAACTTGACCGCCTCACGGACCAGCCGGTCCAGGCGTTGCCGCGCCGCGCTGCGGGGAGCCGGAGGCCCCGTACGGAGCCCCGAGGAACCACGTCCCATGGCTTGTGAGGCCCCCGTCCGTAGATTTCGTCAACTCAGCCATGCTAACCACCCCCCTTCGTGATCGCTTGTGCGTCGGCTCACGGATCGGTAAGAACATGCTCAGGTGGGCAGGAATTCGGCCACCGTGGCGCGGCCGATACCCTGGGGGCGTGACGTTCCCGGTAGTCGGCATGGTCGGCGGGGGCCAGCTCGCTCGTATGACACACGAAGCAGGCATCCCGCTCGGCATCAAATTCAAGCTCCTCAGTGACACCCCTCAGGATTCCGCGGCGCAGGTGGTGAGCGATGTAGTCGTCGGTGACTATCGCGACCTCGACACGCTGCGCGAGTTCGCGCGGGGCTGCGATGTGATCACTTTCGATCACGAACACGTCCCCACCGAGCATCTGCGGGCCCTGGAGGCGGACGGCATCCCCGTCCGCCCCGGCCCGGACGCGCTCGTGCACGCCCAGGACAAGGGCGTGATGCGGGCGCGGCTCGACGCGATCGGGGTGCCGTGTCCGCGGCACCGGATCGTGAGCGACCCGGCGGACGTGGTCGCGTTCGCGGCCGAGGGCGACGGCTTCCCGGTCGTCCTCAAGACCGTCCGCGGCGGCTACGACGGCAAGGGCGTGTGGGTCGTCGATTCGGCGGAGGAGGCCGCGGACCCCTTCCGGGCCGGCGTCCCCGTCCTCGCCGAGGAGAAGGTCGACTTCGTCCGCGAGCTCGCCGCCAACGTCGTACGGTCGCCGCACGGCCAGGCGGTCGCCTACCCGGTGGTCGAGTCGCAGCAGGTGAACGGCGTCTGCGACACGGTGATCGCCCCGGCACCCGACCTGGACGAGACGCTCGCCCTGCGGGCCGAGGAGATGGCCCTGTCGATCGCCAAGGAACTGGACGTCGTCGGCCACCTCGCCGTCGAGCTGTTCCAGACCCGCGACGGCCGCATCCTCGTCAACGAACTCGCGATGCGCCCGCACAACTCCGGCCACTGGTCGATGGACGGCGCGATCACCAGCCAGTTCGCCAACCACGTCCGCGCGGTCCTGGACCTCCCCCTCGGCGACCCGCGCCCGCGCGCGAAGTGGACCGTGATGGTCAACGTCCTCGGCGGTGACTACCCGGACATGTACTCCGCGTACCTGCACTGCATGGCCCGCGACCCCCAGCTCAAGATCCACATGTACGGCAAGGACGTGAAGCCCGGCCGCAAGGTCGGCCACGTCAACACCTACGGCGACGACCTGGACGACGTGCTGGAGCGCGCCCGTCACGCAGCCGGCTACCTGAGAGGCACGATCACAGAATGAGCCCCGTTGTTGGCATCGTCATGGGGTCGGACAGCGACTGGCCCGTCATGGAGGCCGCCGCCAAGGCCCTGGACGAGTTCGAGATCGCCTACGAGGTCGACGTCGTCTCCGCGCACCGGATGCCGCGCGAGATGGTGGCCTACGGTGAGCAGGCGGCCGACCGCGGGCTCAAGGTGATCATCGCGGGCGCGGGCGGTGCGGCCCATCTGCCCGGCATGCTCGCCTCCGTCACCCCGCTCCCCGTGATCGGCGTGCCCGTGCCGCTGAAGTACCTCGACGGCATGGACTCGCTGCTGTCGATCGTGCAGATGCCGGCCGGTGTCCCGGTCGCCACCGTCTCCGTCGCCGGTGCCCGCAACGCGGGCCTGCTCGCGGCCCGGATCCTCGCCACCCACGACGAGGAACTCCTCGGCCGCATGCGGGACTTCCAGCAGGAGCTGAACGACCAGGCCACCGAGAAGGGCAAGCGGCTGCGGGCCAAGGTCGACGGGGCGGGCGGCGGCTTCGGTTTCGGCAAGTGACCGCCGTGGCCTCTCCCTCCCCCTCGCCCTCGGCGGAGGCGGCCCGGGAACTCCTGCGCGCGTTCCCGGTCGTCGACGGGCACAACGACCTGCCCTGGGCACTGCGCGAGCAGGTCCGCTACGACCTCGACGCCCGGGACATCGCCACCGACCAGAGCGCCCACCTGCACACCGACCTGGCCCGGCTGCGGGCGGGCGGGGTCGGCGCGCAGTACTGGTCGGTGTACGTCCGCTCGGACCTGCCCGACGCGGTGCCCGCGACGCTGGAACAGATCGACTGCGTACGGCAGTTGATCGCGCGGCACCCGGCCGACCTGCGGGCCGCGCACACCGCCGCCGACATGGAGGCGGCGCGCGCGGAAGGCCGTATCGCCTCGCTCATGGGCGCCGAGGGCGGCCACTCGATCGCCAACTCCCTCGCCACCCTGCGGGCGCTGTACGCGCTGGGCGTGCGCTACATGACCCTCACGCACAACGACAACAACGACTGGGCGGACTCGGCCACCGACGAGCCGCGCGCCGGCGGCCTGACGGCCTTCGGCCGGGCGGTGGTGCGGGAGATGAACCGCGAGGGCATGCTCGTCGACCTCTCCCACGTGGCGGCGACGACGATGAGAGACGCCCTGGACACGTCCGCGGCCCCGGTGATCTTCTCCCACTCCTCCTCCCGCGCCGTCTGCGACCACCCCCGCAACATCCCCGACGACGTACTGGAACGCCTCCCCGCCAACGGCGGCATGGCGATGGTCACCTTCGTCCCGAAGTTCGTCCTCCAGGCCGCCGTCGACTGGACGGCCGCCGCCGACGACAACATGCGCGCCCACGGCTTCCACCACCTCGCCACCACCCCGGAGGCGATGAAGGTCCACCGCGCCTTCGAGGAACACCACCCGCGCCCCGTCGCGACGGTCTCCACGGTCGCCGACCACCTCGACCACATGCGCGAGGCCGCCGGCATCGACCACCTCGGCATCGGCGGCGACTACGACGGCACCGCCTTCACCCCCGACGGCCTCGACGACGTCTCCGGCTACCCCAACCTCATCACCGAACTCCTCGACCGAGGCTGGTCCACCACCGACCTCGCCAAGCTCACCTGGCAGAACGCGGTCCGGGTGCTGGGCGCGGCGGAGGACGTGGCGCGGGATCTTCAGGCCACGCGCGGCCCGTCCAACGCCACCATCGGCGCACTGGACGGCTGATCGCCGAGGGCGGGGTAGTCCGTGTAGCCGGTCGCTCCGCCCACGTACATCAGGTAGCGGTCCCGTACCGGGTTGAGGGGGGCGCCGAGGTGGAGGCGGGTGGTCAGGTCGGGGTTGGCGAGGAAGGGGCGGCCGAGGGCGATCAGGTCGGCGCCGGAGGTGAGGAGTCGGGCGGAGGCCTGGGTGACGGCCTCCGTGGTGATCTCCGGGAGGACCGGGTTGGCGATGAGGATGCCTGGCCAGTCGGCGCGGATGCGGTGGTAGACGGGGGAGGCCGGGTCGGCGTACACGATGTGCAGGTAGGCGAGGCCCAGGCCGGCGAGGCGCTTGACGAGGGCTGGGTAGAGGGTCTCCGTGTCGTCCTCGGTGATGCCGTTGACGGTGTGGCCGGGGGAGATGCGCAGGCCCACCCGGTCGGCGCCGATCTCGGCGGCTACGGCCTCGGTGACCTCCGTCGTGAAGCGGATCCGGTGGGGGACCGAGCCGCCGTAGGCGTCCGTGCGGCGGTTGGTGTTGCCCGCCAGGAACTGGTGCAGGAGGTGGCCGTTCGCGGAGTGCACCTCGACGCCCCCGAAGCCGGCGTCGAGCGCGTTGCGGGCGGCGCGGGCGAAGTCGGCGGCCGTGGAACGGATGTCGGCGAGGGTCATCTCGCGGGGGACGACGGACTCCCGGTGGCCCCCGGGCGTGAAGATCGTCTCCGGGAGCGGGACGGGGGAGGGCGCGACCGGGGTGTGTCCACTGGTCGCCGGGTGGCCGACCCGGCCGCCGTGCTGGAGCTGGAGCACCATCGGGCCCCCGCCGGCCGCGCGCACCGCGTCCGTCACGCGCCGCCAGCCCGCCACGTGCGCCGGGGTGTGGATCGCCGTGATGTTGGGGTACGTCTGCCCGACCGCGTTGGGGGTCGAGGCCTCGGCGACGATCAGGCCGGCCGAGGCCCGCTGGGCGTAGTAGGTGGCCATGAGCGGGGTCGGGGTGCCGTCGGCCGCGGCCCGGTTGCGCGTCAGCGGGGCCATGACCAGGCGGTTGGGGAGGGTCAGAGGGCCCAGCCGAGTGGGAGAGAAAAGGTCCGTGGGAGCTGTTGTGCGCGTCATGGACGCACGGTAGAACCTGACACAGGTGTCAGATTCAAGTGCCGGATTCACGTCCGTCAGGGAGGCAGGGGAGGCGATCGTGCGGATCGGTGAACTCGCCCGGCGCACCGGCGTGAGCGAGCGGTCCCTGCGCTACTACGAGCAGCAGGGGCTGCTGACGGCGGGGCGTACGGCCGGCGGCCACCGGGACTATGCCGAGGTGGCCGTCGACCGGGTCATCCGGATCCAGGAGCTGTACGCCGCCGGGCTGAACAGTTCCAGGATCGCGCGGTTGCTGCCCTGCATGCGGGACGCCGACGGTGGTCCCTCCGTCGTCGCCACGCCGAAACTCGTCGCCGACCTCACCGAGGAGCGCGAGCGCATCGACCGGATGATCGCCGACCTGGTCCGGTCCCGGGACACGCTCGACGAGGTGATCGACGCGGCACGCGGGCGCTGAGGCGGGCGCCGGGCCGTGGGCGGGGATCAGCCGCGGGTCATGGTGTAGCCGACGCCGCGTACCGTCCTGATCAGGGACTGGTCGTCGTCGCCGAGCTTGCGGCGCAGGTAGTAGACGTACGTCTCGACGGTCCCGGAGCGGAAGGGCGCGCCCCAGACCCGCTCCAGGATCTGCTGTTTGGACACGACCTGGCCGGCATTGTCCATGAGGTAGGCGAGCAGCTCGAACTCGCGGTCCGACAGGTCGACGCGGGCGCCGTTCCGCCAGACGGCGCGGCGGCCCGCGTCCACGGAGAGGGCGCCGTTGCGCAGCAGCCGGCTCTCGTCGGCCCGGTCGCGCTCCAGCAGTTCCTGGGCGCGGGCCACCGCCTCGGGGACCGCGAGCGGCTTGGTGAGGTGGCCGTCGGCGTCCGACATCACCCGGCGCACCGCGGCCCCGGCCTCCCGGTCGCCCGGGGAGGTCAGGAACAGCACCGGCGCCTGGACACCGGCGGCGCGCAGCTGGTCGTAGGTCTCGAAGGTGTCGCCGTCGGGCAGGGCCGTGTCCAGGACGACCAGGTCGGGTCGGACGGAACGGCCGATGGGTATCGCGAAGCGGCCGCGGTTGGCGGCGAACACGTCGAAGTCCAGCTCGTTGAGGGCGGCGATCAGGGGTCTGGTGCGGTGGTCGGCGTCCACCACGAGGACGCGGGCCGGGGTGGGGGGTTTTTGAAGGTTCACGTACTTACATACGAAGAAGGGCCGCTGAAGGTGCCCGGCGGCCGCATACCCCGAACGCCCCGCCCACCAGGAAGGCCCCCCGGCTCCGTGGCACGGTGACCCTACGGTGATCACGACGTACGGAGCCCGTCATGGCAGACCTCCAGGACGAACTGCACACCACGACCGAGGTGGGCGCGCTCGACGACCTGCCCCCGTCCCTTCCCGCGTCCCTTCCCCCGTCCCTTCCCGACCCGGACGACCTGCCGGAGTCCCTCTCCGATGCCGTCGGGGCGGCCCGCACCGCCGTCGCCGATCCGGGCGCCACCCCGCTGGAGCGGGCCCGCGCGCTTCTCGACACGCACCCCGTGGCCGACGGCTACAGCGGCCTGCCGTGGGCCCTCCGGCATCTGCCCTGGTTCGACCTGGAACTCGGTGAGAGCGCCGTCGACACGGACGTGCCACGCCTGCGCGAGGGCCATGTCGGCGCGCTGCTGTGGTCGCTGCACCTGCCCGAGGGCCTCGACGGCGACCGGGCCGTCGGCGCCACCCTGGAGCAGCTGGACCTGGTCAGGACGGTGGTGCGCGCCCACCCCGAGGGCCTGCGCCTCGCCTACACCGCCGGACAGACCACGGACGTGCGCCACTGCGGCCGGATCGCCGTCCTGCTCGGCCCCGCCGGCGCCGCCGCCCTCGGCGACTCGCTCGGCATCCTGCGCTCCCTGCACGCCCTCGGCCTGCGCGCCCTCACCCTGTCCGGGGTGTCCTGGGCGAGCGAGGCCGGACTCACCCGGTTCGGCGAGGAGGTGCTGCGCGAGATGAACCGCCTCGGTGTCCTCGCCGACCTCTCCGGCGCCTCCGAGGAGACCGTCCGCCGGGCCATCGCGGTCTCCAAGTCGCCGGTCCTGTGCACCCGTTCCGCCGCCCGCGCCCTGCGCCCGCACCCCGCCAACCTGCCCGACGACCTGCTCGCCGAGCTGGGCGCCGCCAAGGGCCTGTGCATGGTGCCGCTGACCGCCGAGCAGACCGGCGCGACCGTCCGTGACGTCGCCGACCACCTCGACCACGTGCGGACGGTGGCCGGCGCCGAGTGCGTGGGCCTGTCCGGTACGTACGACGCCGGCACCGCCCACCCGCAGGAACTCGCCGACGCCTCCTGCTACCCGCACCTCATCGCCGAGTTGCTCCGCCGCGGCTGGACCGACGACGACGTCGCCCTGCTGACCTGGGGCAACGTCCAACGCGTCCTGCGCGGCGCGGACTTCACCGCCCGGGCGGCCCAGCAGCGGCGCGAGCCGTCCACGGCGAAGATCGCGGAGCTGGACGGGTGAGTTCTTCTCGGACCGGGTCTCGGACCGGGTCTCAGACCGGGTCGATCCGGCAGAGGCAGAAGGGATGCCCCGCCGGATCGGCGTACACCCGGAAGTCCTTCTTCTCGTAGTCCTCCCGGTCCAGCACCCGCGCCCCCAGTGCCAGCACCTTCTCCTCGGCGGCGTCGATCTCCTCCCAGGTGGTCCCGCCGTCGAAGTCGAGGTGGAACTGCTGCGCGTTGCGGTCGGAGCGCGGCCACTCCGGCGGGGTGAGGTCCGGCGCCCGCTGGAAGCTCAGCCGGGGGCCGCCGGGGATCCTCAGGACGACCCAGTCCTCGTCCGCGGCCTCGGGCGTACCGCCGCCGACCTGAGCGTAGAAGGCGGCGAGCGCGGGCGGGTCGGGGCAGTCGATCACGACGGTGCGGAAACGGGCGGCCGGTTCCATGAGCGTCCTCCTGACTCAGCAGGCGCAGAGGCAGAACGGGTGCCCGGCGGGATCCGCGTAAACCCGGAAGGTCCGCGTGTGGTCCTCCGCGTCCAGCGGCTTCGCGCCGAGCGCCAGGACCTCCTTCTCCGCCGCGTCCAGGTCCTCGACGGTCAGGTCCAGATGGAACTGCTGCGAGTGGTCGGCCGCGGGCCATCGCGGCGGTACGAATCCGGGGGCGGCCTGGAACGCCAGCGACCGTCCGTCGGGCAGCTTCAGGTCCACCCATTCCCCCTCGCCCTCGACGGTGCCGCCGAGCACGTCGGCGTAGAAACCGGCGAGGGCGCGCGGGTCGGGACAGTCCAGGACGACGGCACCGAGTTCGGCGAGAGCCATGACTTCCTCCTTGAGGTCATCGCGCGTGGTCACTGTTACCTATTGAAGCGGGCAACCAGTAACGGTTACTGCATGCTGCCCCATTGGCGGTAACGTGGCAAGCATGAGTGAGAGATCGCCCGCGCCCGGAGGACTCGCCCTGATCGAGTCCCTGGTGAACACGCTGGACATCGAGGCGGGCGCCGACGCGCTGGACACCGCGGAGGAACGGGCGCGTCTCGGGCTCACGGAGGAGGAGCTGCCGGGCGCGCGCGAACTGCGCGAGTCCCTGCGCGCCGCCCTCCTCGCCCACGCCGGCCACCCGCCGCACCGCCCGGTGACCCCGCTCGGCGAGCTGCTCGCGCGGGCCCCCCTCGTCGTCACGGTCCACCCGTCCGACGGCTCGGCCGCCCTCGCCCCCTCCGACACGGGGCCCCTGCTCTCCCGGGTGGCGGCAGCCGTCGCCCAGTCCCTCGTCGACGGCACCTGGACCCGCCTCAAGGCCTGCGAGGCCACCACCTGCCACTGGGCCTACTACGACCGCAGCCCGGCCGGCCGCGGCCGCTGGTGCTCCATGCAGGTCTGCGGAGCCCGCGCCAAGATGCGCCGCTACCGGGCGGCGAAGGACTGAGCGCGGGGCCGAGCGAGCCCGAGGACGGGGCCGGCCGCCGGGAGGCCCCTTCACGTCCTCCTCGGTGGCTCCTACGCGTCCTCCTCGGTGGCTCCTACGCGTCCTCCTCGTCCCGGGCCGCCGCTGCCGCCGCCCGCGAGCCCACCAGGAGCAGGCACATCACCGCGACGCCGGCGACGAGGCCGGCCAGCAGAAGCAGGGGGTCGAGCGGGCGGGCCGTCGAGGCGGTCGTCACGGTCTGGGGCTGTTGGGCGGGCTGCGGTGACCCGGCGGGTGGCTGCGAGGGCTGGGGCGCGGCCGCCCCGGGGGACGTGGCCGTGGGCGACGCCTGCGCGGTCGACGGCCTGGTCGGTGACGGCATGCGGCTCATCGCGGGCCGGCTCGGCGTGGGCGCGTGGTGCTCGGGCGTGGTGTGCGAGGAGCCGGAGCCGGAGGTGCCCGGGTCTTCCGTGTGGTGATGCGTGGGCGCCGGCGCGCTGACCGTGATCCCGGCCGTCATGTCCGGGTGGACGGTGCAGTAGTAGCCGTAGGACCCGGCCGCGGTGAACGTGAAGCTCCAGCTCTGCCCCTTGTCGAGCATGGGCGAGTGGATCGAGGCCGGGCCGGAGGTGGTCTTCACGTCGTGCGGGGCCGTGTCCTGGTTGGTCCAGGTCACCGTGGAGCCGGCCGGGACGGTCAGCGACGCGGGCGAGAAGGCGTACCCCTTCATCGTCACCCGGTACGTGGCCGCCGACGCCTGCGAGGCCGGGAGCAACGGCAGGGCGAGGAGGGCGAGCACGGCGGCCACGGCCGCCTTCCGGGGCGCCCTCACGAGGACTCCGCCGTGACCTCGGTCGTGCACTCCGCCGTGAACTCCGCCGCCACCAGCAGCCGCACCCGCGTGGCCGGCCGGCGCCACGGCAGCCGGAATCCGGTGGCGCGGCGCAGCAGCCGGTACGGCAGCCGGGACGTGCCCACGACGAGCAGCAGGTCGTCGGTGCGGCGGACCACCCGCAGCCGCAGCAGGACGGGGAAGGCCGTGCCGTCCAGATCGAGGTCACCGGCCAGCCGGAGCCCCCCGTCGGCCGGCTCGGCCCGCTCGTCCCACTCCACCCGCTCGGAGACGAGCGTCGCGGCGAGCGGGCGTCCGCCGAACTCGAAGCGGAACGCGGGGTGGTCGAGGCCGTCGTCGGGCACGTCGAGCGACGCCCCGGTCAGCCGCACCCGGCGCCGCAGTGTCGGCAGCGGCCCGTACCAGGCGGTGAGTTCGACGAGCGAGCGGCCGGGGGGCACGGTGTACCGGCCGGGCAGGGGGAGGGGAGAGGCCAAGTTCTGCGACTCGGGCGGGGGCGGGACGGTGGGCAGGGTGACGGTCGTCATCCCGGGTCTCCTTGGAAGCGGTTCCCGAAGTGTGGTGGGGGCGTGGAGAATGGGGAGTGGACGCCGCTCCGGCCGACTGAGCCTCGGCCGGAGCGGCGTCCACCCGTATCGCGGACCGCGTCAGCAGTTGTCGGTGATGAAGTCCGTGGTGGGTGTGAGCAGCTGCCCGGCCCAGACGGTGTGCATCTTCACGTAGCTGTCCACGTTCAGCAGATCGGTGACCTGCTGTCCGAGCGACTCGTTCAGATGCGCGGCGTAGATGTGCTGGAGCAGCGTGCCGAGCGTGCTGTCGGCCACCGTCCCGCCGCCCTCGACGGCCGGCTTGAGGATGCTCTCGATCCACACCGTGTGCATCTTGATGTACGAGTCGAGCGCCAGCGCGTCCTTCACCTGCTGACCCGGGGACTGCTCCAGGTGCGCCGAGTACAGGTGCTGGAGGATCGGCATCAGCACGTTCTTCATGCTGGTGCACTGCTCGTCGGAGCCACCGCCCGAGCCGCCACCCGTGCCGCCCGACGGGGTCGGGGTGGGCGTGGGGCCGGTCGTCGGCGGAGTGGTGGGCGTCGGCGTCGGTGCCGGCGTCCCGGGAGGTGTCGTGGGCGTCGGAGTCGGCGTGGGCGCCGGGGTGGAACCGCCACCGCCGTCCGCCGCCACGACCTTCACCGACGCGACCATGTCCGGGTGCACCGCGCAGTAGTACTCGTACGTCCCCACCTTGGTGAAGGTGTACGACCACGAGTCGCCCTGCTCCAGCGTCCCCGAGTCGAAGGACACCGGCGCCTTGGTGGTGGTGACCGTGTGCGGCGCGCTGTCGTGGTTGGTCCACTGGACGGTCTCGCCGACCTCGACGACGAGCTGCTTACCGTCGCCGAACTTGTACCCCATGATGTCGACCTGGTGGTCGGGGGCGGCCGCGGCGGCGGGCCGCATCTCGGCCGCGGCCGCCGCGGGCGCCTGAGCCGCGCCCGCGGCCTGCTGCGAGGCCTTGGTGGAACCCGTGACCGCGCTCAGCAGTCCGAGACTGAGGACCGCGGCCAGGGCCGCCCCGAGCCCGGCGACCAGCAGGGCCCGGTTGCCGGCCGGCGGCTTGTGCCGCCGGTCGCCGGACACCTCGGTCCGCTCGGTCCGTTCGGATGGTTTCACGTCAACTCCTTTGTACTGTGGGGAAGTTCAGCGGCCGGGATCGGCCGTGACCAGCAGACTCGTCACGGCGAGCACGACGAGGACGAGCCCCGTCTCGGCCGCGACCGAGTAGCCGAAGGACCGCACGGTGGCGGCGTCGCCGCGCAGCAGCACGGCGAGATCGAGGCGGGTGCGCACCCACTGGCGGCTCGCGTACGCGGCCACCAGGACGCCCCCGAGAACGGCCGTCTTGACCAGCAGCAGCTGCCCGTACGAGGTGTGCAGCAGGGCGTCGTACGACCCCACCACCTGCCAGGTGAGCACCAGTCCCGCGAGGACGATGGCCGTGACACTGACGGCCGCGACCCGTGAGTAGCCCGGCACCACCGCGGCCAGCTCCCCGGCCCGGCGACGGGGCAGGACGGCGATCGTGAGCATGGCCAGCCCGCCGATCCACAGCGAGGCGCCGAGCAGGTGGACGAAGTCGGCGATCGCGCCCCACGCGGGCTCACTGCCCTCGGCGTTGTGGCCGCGCATGCCGGTGGTGCGCAGCAGTCCGAAGGTCACCGCGATCGCCCCCACCCGCCACCCCGTCGAGCGGGCGGCTCCTTGGAGCAGGGCGCCGAGGACCACGGCCGCGAGCACCCACATCAGCCCGCGTGCGGCGAGCGCGAGGCCGGGTTCGGTGGCCAGGACGTCCGCGTAGGTCGCCGGGCGCAGGGCGTCCCGCAGGCCGCCGAAGCTCGTGTAGGCGCCCTGGAGTCCGGTCGCCGCCACGGTGGCGAGCAGCCCGCCCGCCCAGGCCGGCCCGAGCAGTGCGCGGGCCCGGGGCTCGTACGCCCCGCGCGGCCACAGCAGCGCGACGAAGGCGAGCCCGCCGACGAACAGGGCGAGGGACAGATAGCCGGCCCAGCGGGCGGCGACGAGGCCCTTCCGCACCGAGGGGGAGGGTGCGGGAGCGGGGACGGAGGCCTCGTCGCCGCCGGTCGTGGTGGCCGTCGTGCCGGTCGTGGCGATGGAGAAGGCGAGCCGGCCGGAGGAGGCGTGGCCGTCCTCCTCGTCGACCACCGACCAGACCACCGCGATCCGGCCCTGCTCGGGTGCCGCCAGGGACACCCGCACGGAGTCCGCTCCGGTGCGGGAGACCGGCAGCCGGTCGCCGTCCATGGTCAGGACGCGTACGTCGGCCGGGTCGACGGCCTCGTCGAAGGCGAGGGTGAGGTGGTCGGGGGCCTTCTTCAGGGCCGCGCCGTCCTTGGGGGAGGAGGAGACCAGCTCGGTGTGGGCGGCGGCGGTCCCCGAGGCGCCGACGAGGGCGTAGAGGAGCGGGGTGAGGACGAGCAGGAGCAGGGCGCGGCTGACGGGCCGGACGGTCGGTGTCATGGCGTCGCCTCCGGCAGCGGGGAGGCGTCGATGCCGAGCAGGCCGGGGACGGAGACGGGGGTGAGGCCGACACAGGGAGTCGGGGTCGGCGTCGGTGTCGGCGTCGGTTCCGGGCTCGTGGCCCCGCCGCCGAGCAGCCCGAACACAGGGGTGGTCAGCCCGGTCAGGAGGGGTTTCACGAGGCTGACCTCGCCTGTCCCGCAGGTGTCGCCCTCGGGAGGTGCGGAGGAGCCCGGCGCGGTCGGCGTGGGGGAGGGGGCCGGGGAGCCCGGGCCGGCCGGCGGGGAGGTCGGATGGTGGCCGGAGTGCCCGGACCCTCCCGAGCCACCCGTACCGCCCGTGCCCCCGGCCACGCCCCCGCCGCCGTAGCCGAAGCCCCCGCCCACACCGCCGTACGACGGCAGCTCACCGGTGCCGACGGGGTACTGGCCCCCGCCGGTCCCGGGGGTGGTGGGCGTGGGCGTCGCCGGTGCCGTGGCCGCGGGGGGCGGTGTCGTCGCGGGCGTCGCGGTGTCCTGGGAGGCGGCGGGGGCGCCGATGCCCGAGGCGTAGCCCAGCACGATCACGACGGCGCCGACGAGCGCTCCCGCCACCGCTTCGTCACGCATGTCTCACTCCTGGCATGGTCAGGCCTGGCATGGTCAGAACAACCCCAGAGAAGGGTGGGGCGAATGACGACCAGTGGAGTGGAGTGCGGATTCCGCGCGACTACGCGTCTGTTAACCGATCATTACCTAGCTCTCTTTTGCGGGGGCTTGGTCTGTGAGAACGGTCGATTCCGCATGCTGCTCGAATTCGATTCGAACCTGTGTTGATGATTTCGGGTGCGCCCGCATATGCCCCCCGCGGGGAGGCCCTCCGCCCTTGCCGTACTTGGGGTGCCGAGCCTTCGGAAAGAGGGCGGGACGGCGTGGGGCGCACCCGGAATCCCCACAGGTGCGCCCAGTTCTTCACTCGCCTTACGTGAATTCCCGAACGTCCCGGATATCCGCCAGGAATTCGTGGAACTCACATCGGGCCCCGGCTCTCAGGCCTTCGGCCGCCCCATCGCCCGGTACGTCCAGCCGGCCTTGCGCCACAGCTGGGGGTCGAGGGCGTTGCGCCCGTCGAGGATCAGCCGGGTCGCCGCGGCCTCACCGAGCGCCGCCGGGTCCAGCTCACGGAACTCCCGCCACTCCGTGAGGTGGAGGACGACATCGGCGCCCCGCACGGCGTCGACCGCGGTGTCGGCGTAGCCGAGGGTCGGGAAGATACGGCGGGCGTTGTCCATGCCCTTGGGGTCGTAGACCGTCACCTGGCCGCCCTGGAGGTGGATCTGCCCGGCGACGTTCAGCGCGGGCGAGTCGCGGACGTCGTCCGAGTCGGGCTTGAAGGTGGCGCCGAGCACCGCGACCCGCTTGCCCAGGAACGATCCGCCGCCCAGCGCCTGCCGGGCCAGCTCCACCATCTGCCCGCGCTGGCGCATGTTGATCGAGTCGATCTCGCGCAGGAACGTCAGCGCCTGGTCCGCGCCCAGCTCACCGGCGCGCGCCATGAACGCCCGGATGTCCTTCGGCAGACAGCCGCCGCCGAAGCCGATCCCGGCCCGCAGGAACTTCTTCCCGATCCGGTCGTCGTAGCCGATGGCCTCGGCCAGCTTGGCCACGTCGCCGCCGGAGGCCTCGCACATCTCCGCCATGGCGTTGATGAAGGAGATCTTGGTGGCCAGGAAGGAGTTCGCGGAGGTCTTCACGAGCTCGGCGGTCGGGAAGTCGGTGACGACGAAGGGGGAGCCCTCGGCGACCGGCGTCGCGTACACCTCCCGCAGCAGCTTCTCGGCCCGCTCGCTGCGCACACCGACCACGATCCGGTCCGGGCGCAGGGTGTCCTGGACCGCGAGGCCCTCGCGCAGGAACTCCGGGTTCCAGGCCAGCTCGGCGTCCTCGCCCGCCGGGGCGTTCGCCGCGAGATAGGCGGCGAGCCGGTCGGCGGACCCGACGGGCACGGTCGACTTGCCGACGACGAGCGCGGGACGGGTCAGATGCGGGGCGAGCGAGGCGAAGGCGGAGTCCACGTACGACATGTCGCAGGCGTACTCGCCGTGCCGCTGCGGGGTGTTCACGCACACGAAGTGCACGTCCCCGAAGGCCGCCGCCTCGGCGAAGTCCATGGTGAACCGCAGCCGGCCGGTCGACCCCTCGATCCCGGCGACGTGCTTGCGCAGCAGGGTGTCGAGGCCCGGCTCGTACATGGGGACCTCGCCCCGCCGGAGCATCTCGATCTTCTCGGGGACCACGTCGAGGCCCAGTACCTCGAACCCGAGCTCGGCCATGGCCGCGGCGTGGGTGGCGCCGAGGTAGCCGGTGCCGATCACGGTGATCTTGAGGCTCATGGGTGCTCCAGGTGGGAGGGCCGTGGGGTGCGGTGGAAGAGCATAGTCCGGGTGTGCGGACAGCCTTCAGCGGGCAACTTTCCCGCTGTCGCCAAGCTCACGTATCACTGGCGTGGGCAGGCCCCTAAAATTTGAGTTACTTAACGGTAATTAGCGCCAGCACCGCAGCGTCTTTGGAGCGTGAGAGACCTTGGCCGGAACGGCTGACTTCGACCTGTACCGCCCGTCCGAGGAGCACGACATGCTCCGTGACGCGATCCGTTCACTGGCCGAGGCGAAGATCGCGCCGTACGCCGCGGTGGTGGACGAGGAGGCCCGCTTCCCCCGGGAGGCGCTGGACGCGCTGGTCGCCAACGACCTGCACGCCGTGCACGTCCCCGAGGAGTACGGCGGGGGCGGCGCCGACGCGCTGGCCACCGTTATCGTGATCGAGGAGGTCGCCCGGGTCTGCGTCTCCTCCTCCCTGATCCCCGCGGTGAACAAGCTGGGCTCGCTGCCGGTGATCCTCTCCGGTTCCGAGGACCTGAAGAAGAAGTACCTCGGCCCGCTCGCCAAGGGCGACGCGATGTTCTCGTACGCGCTCTCCGAGCCGGACGCCGGCTCCGACGCGGCCGGCATGAAGACCAAGGCGGTCCGCGACGGCGACCACTGGATCCTGAACGGCGTGAAGCGCTGGATCACCAACGCCGGCGAGTCCGAGTACTACACGGTGATGGCGGTGACGGACCCCACCAAGCGTTCCAAGGGCATCTCGGCCTTCGTGGTCGAGAAGTCCGACGAGGGTGTCTCCTTCGGCGCCCCGGAGAAGAAGCTCGGCATCAAGGGCTCCCCGACCCGCGAGGTCTACCTCGACAACGTGCGCATCCCCGCCGACCGCATGATCGGCGAGGAGGGCACCGGCTTCGCCACCGCGATGAAGACCCTGGACCACACCCGCATCACCATCGCCGCCCAGGCCCTCGGTGTCGCCCAGGGCGCCCTGGACTACGCCAAGGGCTACGTCCGGGAGCGCAAGCAGTTCGGCAAGGCGATCGCCGACTTCCAGGGCATCCAGTTCATGCTCGCCGACATGGCCATGAAGATCGCCGCCGCCCGCGCCCTGACCTACCAGGCCGCGGCGGCCTCCGAGCGCGTCGACAGCGACCTCACCTTCCAGGGCGCCGCCGCCAAGTGCTTCGCCTCGGACGTGGCCATGGAGGTCACCACGGACGCCGTCCAGCTCCTGGGCGGCTACGGCTACACCCGTGACTACCCGGTCGAGCGCATGATGCGCGACGCCAAGATCACGCAGATCTACGAGGGCACGAACCAGGTCCAGCGGATCGTGATGGCCCGCAACCTGCCGTAACGGCTCACGCGGTCGAAGGGCGCCCGGACGCCGGGCGCCCTTTGTCGTGCGCCGGCCGTGGCGGGCCTCAGGCGGTGCCCGGCCGATGCCCGGGATTACCCGTGTACGCCGGATGGCGCCCGGCGCCCGGCGGGCGTAGGACGGAAGGGCACGGGGCCCGCCCCGGGCTCCCGCACCTCCCAGGAGGAGCCATGACCCAGGCCGAGAGCATGTCCGTGATGAGCAAGGAGATGCAGGACTGCGTCGAGGCGTGCATGAACTGCCACAGCCTCTGCGAGGAGACCATGAGCGCCTGCATGCAGAAGGGCGGCCAGGCCCAGATGCAGATCATGCGCGCGCTCATCGACTGCGCCGAGACCACCCGGATGTGCGCGGACATGATGATGCGCCGCTCGCCCCTCCACGCCGACATGTGCGCCATGTGCGCCAAGGCCTGCGAGATGTGCGCCGAGGCGTGTATGTCCATGCCGGACGATGCCCAGATGATGCGCTGCGCGGAAGCGTGTCGCCGCTGCGTGGAGACCTGCCGCGCGATGGCGGGCATGGCGATGTGACACCCACCGCCACCCGCCCCACCTGCAAGGGCACCCCCGTGGGTGCCCTTGCAGCCCCGTGTACGGACCCTGCGGCTGCGCCGACGGCAGCGCGGCCGACCGCTACGAGGCCGGGCTTCCCCGCCTGGCAGCAGTCCCGGTGGCTCACGCGCTGCGGTGACGCCGCCGTCTCCTTCGGCCGGGTGGGCGCCCGCGAGTTCGAGGTCCTGCACTGTGGCCGCCCGGGTCGCCGGTCTGGCACGGCGCCTCGCCGCGTTGCCGAAACGTCCACGCGGCTGGCTCCACTGGTTGCAAGGGCCACTGAGGCCCTCCGGACGCCCTGGAGATGCTCGTCGCGCTGGAAGCGCTACGCCGACTTCACCTGACCCGCACCGGCCGGTCCCGGTCGAACAGCGGCTGCAACGCCCGCTCCAGGTCCGCCGGTTCGCGGAAGTGGACCGGGGACATGCCCAGGGCCGCGGCGGCCGTCAGGTTCTCCTCGGTGTCGTCCACGAAGAGGCAGCGGTCGGGGCGGACACCGGCCAGCGCGGCGGCGTGGTGGTAGATGCGGGGGTCCGGCTTGACGAGGCCGACGCGGGCGCTGTTGACGACGTGGTCCGCGAGGTCGGCCAGACCCAGCGTCGCGAGGTCGTCCTCCAGGGCGAGCGTGGCGTTGCTGACGAGGACCAGCGGGATCCGGGTGCCGGCCCGGCGCAGCAGATCCACCACCTCCTCGTTCGCGTGGAACGGGGACTCCAGCAGGGCCCTGCCGAGCTCCCAGGTCGTCGGCTCGGGGACCATCCCGAGCAGCCCCTTGGCGATCAGCTCCACCCACTCCCGGCCGTCGATACGGCCGAGCAGCACCGGCAGATCCCGCTCCGGCGCGAAGGCGATCTTCATCGTGGTGCCCTCGGCCAGCCCGGCGGCCCGCTCCAGGGCGTACAGCCGGGAGGGGTCGTAGAACCGGATCACGTTGTCGACATCGCAGAGCACCGCGTCGAACGGGGCCCTCCCGCCGTCGGCCGGGGCGGCGGCGGGGCCGGTGGGATCACTCACCCGAGACCGTGACCTTCTCGTCGTTCTTCAGCTCCTCGACGAGCTGCTTCACCTTGGCCTTGTCCCAGACGAGGTTGCCGCCCGAGGACCCGCCGATCGGCATGTTCATCGAGGTGCCGTCGCCGCCGTTGACGCCCTTCATCGCCCAGAACATCTTGCCCAGGTCGTACAGGCCCATGTCCTTGTCGACGATCAGCGAGTCCAGGCCCGCGCCCATCGTCGGGTAGAGCTTGAAGGGGTTCAGGATCGTGCCCGGGGTCGCGACCTGGTTGGCCAGCGCGTTCAGGAACTTCTGCTGGTTCTTCGTGCGGTCCAGGTCGGAGCCCTTGAGCGCGTACCGGGTGCGGACGAAGGCGAGGGACTGCTCGCCGTTCAGCGTCTGCTTGCCCTCCGGGAAGTCGGCGCCGGACTTGGTGTCCTTCATGCCGCCCTTGGGGATGTCGATCTCGACCCCGCCCACCGCGTCCACGATGTTCGCGAAGCCGGCGAAGCCGATCTCGACGTAGTGGTCGATGCGCAGCCCGGTGTTGAACTCGACGGTGCGCACCAGCAGCTCGGGGCCGTCCTCGGCGTAGGCCGCGTTCAGCTTCACGTGCCGGCCGGTGCCCTTGTACGTCTTGCCGGACTCCGAACCCACGAAGGTCGGGATCTCCACGTCCGAGTCACGCGGCAGCGAGATCAGCGTGTCGCCGTTGCTCCCGGTGTGCAGGATCATCATCGAGTCCGTGCGCTTGCCCTCGGCGGACCCGGTGTGCAGCTTCTTCTTCTCCTCGGCGGACATGCCCGCGCGGCTGTCGGAGCCGACGATCAGGTAGTTCGTGCCCTCGCCCTGCTCCGGGCGGTCGATCACCTTGGACAGGTCGACCTCGCGGTTGAGCTTGGAGTCGGCCCAGAAGTAGGTGCCCACGGTCGTGACGACCAACACGGTCACCACGGTGATCGCCGTCCACTTGATCCGCCTGCGCCAGTTCGGCGCGGGGCGCGGACCGTGGTCGTAGTCGCCGGGACCGCCGCCGTGGCCACCGCCGCCGGGGGAGCCGTAGACCTGGCCCGTGTTGTAGCCACTGTCGTAGCCGTTGCCGTAGGCGCCGTCGTCACCGCCGTTGACGTACGACGGCTGCGGCGGCACCCCGCCGCCGTACTGCTGGGCCGAGGGACCGGGGCCGTAGCCACCGGGGCCCGGCGGAGCCGCCTGGCCACGGCGGACCTGCCGCATCACACGGGCGCTCTCGGGCTGCGCGTTCGCGCTGCCGCGTCCGTACCGGTCGCCGCGGTTGTCGCCGTGCCATCCCTCGGGCCAATCGTTCATGCGCCCCAGTGTGCAGGGCAGGGCAGTGTGCCTTACAAGGTTCGTCGGAAAATCAGGGCCCTCCTGTTGCCAAGCTGACACAAATTCCCCGGATGTCAGCTCGTCATAAGGTGGAGGCCATGACAGACCAGGCCTCCGCCACGGAATCGGAAACTCCGGATATCCCCGGCAAGCCGACCTCCGCGTCCCGGACCACGCTCAGCCACATCATGACCAACGCCGACACGAACCTGCTCGGCACCGTGCACGGCGGCGTGATCATGAAGCTCGTCGACGACGCGGCGGGTGCCGTGGCCGGACGGCACAGCGGCGGACCCGCGGTCACCGCCTCCATGGACGAGATGGCCTTCCTGGAGCCCGTCCGCGTCGGTGACCTCGTCCATGTGAAGGCCCAGGTCAACTGGACCGGCCGGACCTCGATGGAGGTCGGCGTACGGGTCCTGGCCGAGCGCTGGAACGAGTCGAACCCGGCCACCCAGGTCGGTTCCGCCTACCTCGTCTTCGCCGCCGTGGACGCCGACGGCAAGCCGCGCCGGGTGCCGCCGGTGCTCCCGGAGACCGAGCGCGACAAGCGCCGCAACCAGGAGGCCCAGATCCGCCGCACCCACCGCCTCGCCCGCCGCCGCGCGATCATGGAACTGCGGGAGCGGCGGGCGGCGGAGGGGATCGAGGACTGAGCCCCCACCGGGTCCGTGGGTGTCATGAACACCCGGCCTCGTCCCCCGTCATCACCCCGAACTCCCCCTGGTACGGATCGTCGGCCCTGACCTTCCGCACCCGCTCGAAGTCCGCCCCCGCGATCACCTTCAGCGTCGGCCCCAGCCCCTTCACCGGCCGCAGCTCGCTGCCCGGCAGGGCCGTCGCGAGCGAGTGCGCCGAGCGGTCCCAGCGGGGGTCGTAGGCGACCACCGTGCGCTTGACGGCACGGTTCGCGGAGTTCACCGGCTGCCGGGTGGTGCGGAAGCCGGTCGCCGCCAGCTGCGCGTCCACCCGCTGTCCGAGCCCGGCCGTGGGCGTCCCGTTCTCCACCTGGACGCGGATCTGCTGCGGGGCCACGGCCACCCGCGCGGCCCTGCTCCGGGGCTTGTGCGCGCTCAGCGGCTTGTCCTCGCGCAGGGTCCGGAACAGCCGCTCGGACTTCTTCGGGTCCCACTTCAGCGTGGAACCGACGCCCTTCACGGCGTAGCCCATCTGCCCGATCGGCACGGTCGTGAACTCCGAGGAGGAGGGGGAGAAGTTCCGCATCGCCCGGCCGAGGTCGATCAGCTCGTCGGTGCCGAAGCCCTTGTCGGCGCGGACGGAGCCCAGCACGGCCCGGGTCACGTCCCGGAACTTCATCGGGTTGAGCAGGATCCCGGAGGACGTCGACCGGTCGATGAGAGCGGCCAGGAAGCGCTGCTGACGCTGCATGCGGCCGAGGTCGGAGGCGCCGTCGACGTGCCGGGCGCGCACGTACTGCAGCGCCTGGCCGCCCCGGAGGGTGTGCGCGCCGGCCGGCAGGTCGAGGCCGGTGTAGGAGTCCTTCAGCGGTTCGATCGTGCAGATCTTCACGCCGCCGAGCACGTCCACCGTCTTCATGAAGCTGGTGAAGTCGACCTCCAGGTAGTGGTCGATCTTCACCCGGGTCATCTTCTCGACCGTCCGCACGGTCAGGTTCGGCCCGCCCTCCGCGTACGCCGCGTTGAGCTTGATGGGGTGCCCCTGGTGCCGTTTCCCGGTCGTCCGGTCGACGTGCGGGGGCGTCATGGCGTAGGAGTCGCGCGGCAGGCTCACCACGCTCGCCCGCTCCCGGTCCTCCGAGATGTGCACGATCATGATCGTGTCGGTGCAGTGGCAGGGCGCCCCGCCGAGCCGGTACCTGCGCCGCTCGGCCTCGGTGATGTTGTCCCGGCCGTCGGTGCCGACGAGCAGCACGTTCATCCCGTGCCCGGCGCGCGGCCGGTTCTTCATGTCCTTGAAGGGGTCCACGCGTTCGATGTCCGCGTCGATGCTCGTCACCACCGCGTGCCCGATCCCGGCGGACGCCAGCACCACGACGGACAGCGTGGTCACCGCCCGCATGGCCCAGCGCGGCTTCTTCCGCCGGACGGGGGGTCGTGGCCGGCGGCGGGGAGGACGGGCGGCGGGGGAGCGGCGGGGCGGTGTGGACATGGGGGGACACCTCCGCGGGCGCGGGCACTGAGGCCGAACAGGGGATCTTGAGCACCGTAGGCCCATACGATCTGCGACCCCGCGCACCGGCCGGGCGGCGCGCACCGGTGTCCCCCGTTCGCGGTAACGTGAGCCCCCTATGAACGCCAAGCCCGACGTGCAGCTCCCCGCCGTTTCTGTGATCATGCCCGTCCTCGACGAGGAGCGGCATCTGCGCGGAGCCGTCCAAGCGATCCTCGCGCAGGAGTACGCCGGCGAGATGGAGGTCGTGATCGCCCTCGGTCCGTCCACGGACCGCACGGACGAGATCGCCGCCGAGCTCGTACGCAACGACCCCCGCGTCCACACCGTCCCGAACCCCACCGGCCGCACCCCCGCCGCCCTCAACGCCGCGATCAAGGCCTCCCGGCACCCGATCGTGGTCCGCGTCGACGGCCACGGCATGCTCTCGCCGAACTACATCGCCACCGCCGTACGGCTCCTGGAGGAGACCGGCGCGCAGAACGTCGGCGGCATCATGCACGCCGAGGGCGAGAACGACTGGGAGCACGCGGTCGCCGCCGCCATGACCTCGAAGATCGGCGTGGGCAACGCCGTCTTCCACACCGGTGGCGGGGCGCAGGCGGCCGAGACCGTCTACCTCGGCGTCTTCCGGCGCGCGGCCCTGGAGCAACAGGGCGGCTACAACGAGGAGTTCATCCGCGCCCAGGACTGGGAGCTGAACTTCCGGATCCGTGAGGCGGGCGGCCTGATCTGGTTCTCGCCGGAGCTGAAGGTGTCGTACCGCCCGCGGCCGTCGATGAAGGCCCTCGCCAAGCAGTACAAGGACTACGGCCGTTGGCGTCACGTCGTGGCCCGCTACCACGAGGGCTCGATCAACCTGCGCTACCTCGCCCCGCCGACCGCCCTGTGCGCGATCGCGGCCGGGATCGTCGTGGGCGCGCTGGTCACGCCGTTGGGCTTCGTGATCCCCGGCGGCTACCTCGCGGCGATCGTGCTCGGGTCCCTCCCGGCCGGCAAGGGGCTGCCGCTGAAGGCCCGGCTCCAGATCCCGGTGGCCCTGGCCACCATGCACATGTCCTGGGGCTGGGGCTTCCTGACGAGCCCGCGCTCGCTGGCCCGCAAGGTCATCGCCTCGCGCCGCCCGGCGGTCCACGCGGACGCGGACGCGACCACCACGAGCTGACGCACGGCCGTCCGGGGCGACCCCTTCGCCCCGGACGCCGCCGTCATCCGGTCAGTTCGCGCACTTCACCTGGTCCGCCGTGGACTGCCCCACGTCCGGGGCCTTGCCCGAGCTGCCGTTCAGCTTCACGCCCGCGCCCTTGAAGTCCTTGCCCAGGATCAGCGTCATCGTGGGCAGGCCCTGGGCGTTGGGCTCGCTCTCGCCCGGCTTCAGCGCGGAGCCGGACAGGCCCATGATGTCGGCCAGACGGCGGGCCTGGTCGGCCTGGTCGGGGGCGTACTCCAGGGTGGTCTTCGCCTGGTCGGCGCCCGCGTTGCCGGCGTTCTCGGACTTCAGCACGCCCTCGGTGTTCTGGAGGTAGTCCAGTTCCTTCTGCGCGCTGCCGGCGGCCGCGCCGCCGTTGAGGATCCGCACCCGCACGTCGGAGGCGGCGGACTTGGTGCCCTTGAGGCGGGCGGCGACCGCGGCCGCCTCCTTCTTCTCCTGGGCCTTGACCTCGGTGAACGAGATGTCGTTGTTGATCATCTCGAAGATCTGGGGTGCCTTGGTCTCGTCGACGACCACCGTCGCCTTGATCGTCTCGGCCGGGTTGTCCACCACCGGGATCGTCATGAAGGTGATGTTCTTCGGCGGTACCTTCTTCAGCTCCAGCGCCACGTCCTTCAGCGTGCCGACCTTGCCGATCGCGGAGTCCACGGTCAGCGCCTTCGTCGCGGCCTCGGCCAGGCTCAGCAGCTTCTTGGGGTTGGTCAGGGTGTCGCTGGAGGACATCTTGCGCATCAGCGAGCCCAGGAACTGCTGCTGCACCTTGATGCGGTCGAGGTCGCCGCTGTTGCCGAAGCTCTTGCGGGTGCGCAGGAAGGCGAGGGCCTGCTCGCCCTCGACCGTGGACTCACCCGCGGGCAGGACGAGCTTGGACTGCTTGTCGTTGACCGGCTTCGACACGCACACGTCGACGCCGTCCACCGCCGAGGTCAGCGTCTTGACCGCGTTGAAGTCGGCCATCATGAAGTGGTGGGGCTGGATGCCGGTGGCCTCCTTCACCGTCCGCATGGTGCAGCCCGCGTCCCGGCCGCTCTCCCCGAGGCTCCGGTTGAAGCGGACGCCCTGCAACCCCGGCACGATCTTCTCCGAGCCGTCCTCCTGTGTGGTCGGGCAGTCCGGGATGTCCGTGATCAGATCGCGCGGGATGCTCAGCGCGGTCGCGTTCGAGCGGTCCTTGGCGACGTGCAGCAGGATCGTGGTGTCGGCGTGGCCGACGCTGCCCTTGTCGCCGTAGCCGTCGTTGCCCGCGCCGGTGCGCTTGTCGGTGCCGACGACGAGGATGTTGAAGGCCTCGTCCTTCTTGAAGCTGCTGGCGCCCGCGTCACCGACGTCGGTGGTGTCGATGTTGCCCGCGAGGTGCTGGAGGTAGAAGTAGCCGGCCCCGGCCGTGGCGACCAGGACGAACGCCAGGCCGCCGCCGGTCCACAGCACGGCCTTCCTGGCCTTCGACTTCTGCTTCACCGGCCGACGGCCGCGGCGTCCGGGCGGCACGGCCCCGGGCGGCTCCTGGCGCCGCCGCGGGGGCGGGACCTGGCGGCCCGGGGCGGCGGGCGCCGTCGTACGCGTGCGGACCGCCCCCGGGCGCGGGGCGGCGGTTCTGCGAGGTCCGGGAACGGCCGACTGCGGTGTGGAAGGAGTCAGTCGCAGTTCGTATTCGCCGGTGTTCGGATTGAGTACCCACTGGTCTGCGGGATCGATGTCTTCCGCCCGCCCACGGCCTGGTGCGTCCAAGGTTGTCCGAGTCCTTCGTCAGGGCCACACTGGCACCTTCAACCCCCACTGAATCGCTCACACTATCCGCACGCCCGGGCATCGAGTGAACTTTCCTCGGGTTTTGTTTGAAAGAGAGTTCGAGCAGGGGCAGTTGGCGACCGCCCGGGGACTACCAGCGATAGGGCGGGTACACATCCATGCACTGTTTGGTGTCCGAGCCGTTGATGGCGTCCGACGTGCTGGGCAGATCACCGGCCTTCGGCGGTGCCTGCTTCGGATAGGACGTCCCGGTACGCCAGTCGGCGCCCACGACGACGGTGACACCGGACACATCCGTCGACCGCTTCACGGAACTCGTCGGAATCCCTAGGGATGTGGCGACCTCCTGGGCGTCGCCCTCCAGTTCGGCGCTCGGATAGCGCACCACGGTCTTCGCCTCCGAGGCCGCCGACCCGGTGTCCCTGGCCGCCTGGGCGTAGCCCTTGTCCACCAGTTCCCCGGCGATCTCGGAGGCCCGGCCGGAGACCGGGCCGAGCGTGGAGGTCCGGGTGGCGTTCTGCACCAGGACGCCGATCTCGTCCTTCGCGGCGGAGGGGTCGGCGCTCTCCGTCCGCTGTGTCTGTGTCTGCGGCTTCGCCTTCGCGTCGCCGGTGCCCCTGTCGTCGAAGGGCACGTCGTCGCGGAGCATCGCCCACATCTTCTCGGCGTCGTCCGTGGCCGGCAGCAGGTGGTTGATGTCCTGGGGGTCCTGGACGGTCGGCATCGTCGTCATGGTGATGCGGTCCGTGGGCACCGTCTTGAGCTGCATCGCCAGGTCGTAGAGCTCCTTGACCGAGCCGAGTTCCTCGGAGACCTTCAGCGAGTCGGTGGCCGCCTCGGCCAGGTCCATCAGCCGGCCGCCGTCGGTGAAGACGTTCTGGTCCTTCAGCGTGCGGATCATCGAGTTCATGTACATGTGCTGGGCCCGCGCCCGCAGCGGGTCGCTGCCCCAGGCGTGCCGGGTGCGCAGCCACTGGAGCGCCTGCTTGCCCTCGACCTTCCGCGTGCCGGCCTTCATCTTCAGACCGGAGCCGCCGGATGAGCCTGGCAGCGGGCGGTCCCACACGTTCTGGTTCACACAGACCTCGACGCCGCCGATGGCGTCCGCCATGCTCACCACGCCCGCGAAGTCGATCGTCATCCAGTGGTCGATGTAGATGCCGGTGAGGTTCTCCCAGGTGGCCAGCGTGCAGCCGGCACCGCCGCGGGCCAGCGACTCGTTGATGATCCGGTTGGTCGCCCGGAACTTCTCACCCGTCTCCGGGTCCTCGCACGCGGGGATGTCCACGCGGGTGTCGCGCGGAATGCTCACCACCGCGGCGCTCTTGCGGTCCGCGGACAGGTGGATGAGCATCTGCACGTCCGCCAGCGGCGGGTTGCCGCGGTTGTCCCGGCTGCCGCCGAGCGCCACGTTCTCGTCGGAGTTACGGCTGTCGGAGCCGAGCAGCAGGATGTTCACCGGCGTCTGCCCGGCCGCGTTCGGCTCCGCCTTGTGGGCCTTGGAGTCGCCGCTGCTGCGCTCGCCCTTCTCGATGTTGCCGTTGAGGTGCTGGTAGTAGAGGTAACCGGCGCCCGCCGTCCCCAGTATCAGCACCGCGAGCGTCGTCGCGGACCAGCGGAGCACGCGGTGCTTGCGTCCGGCCTTGGGACGGCCACGCCGCCCGCCGTGCCCACCGCCGGTGCTTTTGGCGCCGTCGCTCCCGGAGCCCTCCGGTCTGCCGCCGTCCTCGTCCCGGCCGGGTCCGTCGCCCCCACGACGGCTCTCCCGGACGTCCGGCCGGGTCCCCTCCCCGTGCACACTGCTGTGCGTCATCCCCTGTCTCCCCACCCTCGCGCCGTCGAACGGGCCTGCCAGTACGTCCCGTTAGACGTACGACAGGCCCGTCAGGTCACTTGGCGCACTCGACCTTGTCAGCAGTGGACTTCTGAACCCCCTCGGGGGTTGCCCCGGACGAGGAGTTGAGCTTCACTCCGGCGCCCTTGAAGTCCTTGCCCAGGGTCAGGGTCATCGTCGGCAGACCCTGGGAGTTGGTCACGCTCTCGCCCGGCTTCATCGCCGAGCCGGACAGCCCCAGGATGTCCGCGAGACGGCGGGCCTGGTCGGCCTGGTCGGGAGCGTACTCAAGGGTGGTCTTCGTGAGTTCCGCCGGTGCGTTGCCCGCGTTCTCCGACTTCAGCACGCCCTCGCTGTTCTGGAGGTACTCCAGTTCCGCCTGCGCGCTGCCGGCCTCCGCACCGCCGTTCATGATCTGCACCCGGACCTCGGAGGCGTCGGCCTTGGTGCCCTTCAGACGGGCGGCGACGGCGGCCGCCTCCTTCTTCTTCTCCGCCTTGACCTCGGTGAACGACACATCGTTCTTGATCATGTCGAAGACCTGGGGAGCGGACGTCGGGTTGACGACGACGGTCGCCTTGACCTTCTCCGCCGGGTTGTCGATCACCGGGACCGTGGTGAAGGTGAGGTTCTTGACGTTGAGCTTGCCCAGCTCCATCCCCAGGTCCTTGAGCTTGGTGATGCTGTCCAGCTGGGAGTCCACGGTGAGCGCCTTGGTGCCCGCCTCGGCCAGCTTGATCATCTTCGAGGGGCTGGTGAGCGTGTCGTTGGACTTCAGCTTCCGCATCAGCGCGCTGAGGAAGTTCTGCTGGAGCGTGATCCGGCTCAGGTCGCCGCCGAACCCGACCGCGTGCCGGGTGCGCACGAACGCGAGCGCCGTCTCGCCCGAGATGTGCTGCATCCCCTTCTTCAGGTTCAGATGCGAGTCCGGGTCGTCGATGTCCTTGCCCAGGCACACGTCGACGCCGCCGACCGCCGTGGTCAGCGTCTTGACGGCGTTGAAGTCGGCCACCATGAAGTTGTCGGGAGTGACGCCCGTCAGCTCGGTGACGGTCCGCATGGTGCAGCTCGGCGTCCGGCCGTCCTGGCCGAGGCTGGTGTTGAAACGGACGCCCTCGGTGCCCGGGATGACCTTCTGGGTGCCGTCCTCCTGCGTGGTCGGGCAGTCCGGGATGTCCGTGATCAGGTCGCGCGGGATGCTCAGCGCGGTCGCGTTCGTCCGGTCCTTGGAGACGTGCAGCAGGATCGTGGTGTCCGCGTGGCCGACGCTGCCCGCGTCGCCGTAGCCCTCGTTGCCGGAGCCCGTGCGCTTGTCCGTGCCGATCAACAGGATGTTGATCGCCTTGTCCTTCTGGAAGCCACCGGTGCTCGCGCCGTCGTCGGCGACGGAGGTGATGTTGCCGTTGAGGTGCTCGATGTAGAGGTAGGCGCCGCCCGCCGCGGCCACCAGCAGGAACGCCATCGTCCCGCCGGTCCACAGCAGGGCCTTCTTGCCCTTGGACTTCTTCTTCACCGGCCGGCGTCCGCGCCGCCCGGGCAGCGGCTCCTCCGGCACACCGCGCCGCCTGCGCGGGGGCGGCACGTCACGACCGGGCGCCGCGGGAGCCGCGCGCCCGGGGGCCGCCGTACGGTTGACCGCCCTGCCGCCGATCACGCCGTCCGCGCCGCCCGCTCCACGCACGGGGGATCTGCGGGGTCCGGGGACCGCCGACTGCGGTGCGGATGGGGTCAGTCGCAGTTCGTATTCGCCGGTGTTCGGATTGAGCACCCACTGGTCTGCGGGGTCGATGTCGTCCGCCCGCCCACGGCCTTGCGCGTCCACGATTGTCCGATTCCTCCGTCGGGGCAGCGCGGCACCCTCCCCCTCCAGGGCGCCCGGGTCTCGGTCACAGTGCTCGACCCCAGGACGGACCTCTGGCCGGTTGCACCGGATCGCTCACACTAACCGCCGTTTATGACGCGGAGGGACGCCGGTGACGCATTCCACGTCCCTACAACCGGGCAATTCGCCCATTCTCTCGGACGGTGGTTCGTCGCCTTGGTGAACGCTTTACCCGCAGGAGTCCTGGGCAGCGGTGTTTCCACGGAAGGTGGGCGTCGGGGACGGAATCGGGGCGGGCTCGTCGGGCCGCTTGTTTTCCGCCTTCCCGTCCTCGCCCGAACTACCGCTCAGGTCGCGATCGGTGTACTCCCCGTAGTCGGAGCACTCGCACAAACTCCCGTTTTCTCCGCCTTCGCGTTCTGTGTCGGTCGCATGGCCGTCCTCCGTCGCCGAATCCCGGGACGTGTTCCGTGTCACCTCGACCGGCGCGTCCGCGCGCAATCGTTCGAACAACCTTTCCGCCTCGGGCTCGACGAGTTGGTCGCGATTGGCGTTGTAGACATACGACTCCCGCGGCACCGTCAGGAATTGCACACGTTCGGTGGGGATGTGACGCAGGCCGCGCACGAGTTCGTACAAACCACGCAAGCTCGCCAGTCCCGGGTCGGTCGTCAGCGACGACGTGGCCGCGTCCAGCACGGGATAGAGCTTCACCGGATTCAGCAGGACGTCGTTGCCGCGCACCTTGTTGACGAGCGCCCCGAGAAAACGCTGCTGCCGGTCCATCCGGTCGGTGTCACTGCCGTTGCCCAACGACTTCCGCGCCCGCACGTACCCGAGCGCCTGTTCCCCGTTCAGCTTCACCCGCCCCGCCGGCAGCCGCAGCTTCGCAGCCTTGTCGCGAATCGGCTCCGCGAGACACACCTCGACCCCGTCGACCGCGTCCACCATGTCCTTGAACCCGTGGAAGTCGACGACCATGTGGTGATCCACCCGGATGTCCGTCAACCGCTCCACGGTCCGGATCGTGCACGCCGAACCCCCGACCTGGAACGCCTGGTTGAACATCGCGAACATCGGCTCGGTACGACTGCCGTCCGGCCGCGCGCACCCCGGCACGTCCACCATCAGGTCCCGCGGCAACGACACCGCGGTGGCGCTGCGCCGCCCCGCCGCCAGGTGCAACAGGATCGTCGTGTCCGACCGTTCGGTCCCGGAATCCCTGCCGTAGCGCCGGTTCCCGTCCCCCGACCGCGAGTCCGACCCGATCAGCAGAATGTTCTGCGCACCCCGCACCAGCGCCGTCGGCCGCTCCTTCTCGTACCGCGCCAGCTCCGTCGCGGCCGCGTCGTCCGACCTGATGTTCCCGTCCAGCTTGGCGTAGACCCCCCACCCCACCCCGGCGGCCGCCACCACGACCACCACCACCGCGATCCCCCCACCCCGCACCCACCGCCGCCGACGCCGCCGCCTCAGCCCACCCCCACCGGCCGACGCCCCCACCCCGGGCCCGAGCCCGACCCCACCACCTCCGGTCTCGCTCACGTCGAAATCCACCCCTCATGGCATACGAGCGTGCAGTGCGGGCTCCTCCTACGACGATGCCGTGGGCGGGGGGAGGGGGGTGGGTGGAGCTGGGCCGAACGGGTGGATGGGGCGGTGGGCGGGGGCGTATCTCAATCCCGGTCCAGGCCCTCTCGGCCCGTCCGGTGTTTGAGAACCAGCCCGCGCTGTCAGCCCGTCCGGCGTTCGAGGACGAGCTGACGCCGTCCCGATCCCCCACCCACCCGCACTTTCAGCCGGTCCCGCACTGCCGGCCCGTCCGGTGTTTGAGAACAAGCCCGCACTGTCAGCCCGTCCGGCGTTTGAGAACAAGCCCGCACTGCCAGCCCGTCCGGCGTTTGAGGACGAGGCCCCTTCAGGGCCGATCGGGGGTCCAGGGGGCGGAGCCCCCTGGGCGGGGTCGAAGGGGCGGCAGCCCCTGGTGATGGGACGGGTAGGGGCGGCGGGGGCGAAAAAGCCCGGGGGTCTGGGGGCACAGCCCCCAGGGACGGTCACCCCACCCACCCCACCCGCGCAACCGGCGGAGCCTACCGCGCGGTAACACTCACCCGCTCACTCTCGATCCGCTTGGCCAACGCCTCCTCGCCCAGCCGCTCCAGATGCCGGCACAACACCACGGACCCACCCGTGGCCAGCGGCCCGAACAACCCCGCGTTGAGCCCCTCCCACGTGTCATAAGGCAACCCCGACAACAACCGCGACCCCGGCCCCGTGAGCCCCAGCCCCACCGCCTCCGCCCGAGCCCGCTCCACAACCTCCGCCCCACTGAACTCCCGCCCGGCCACGATCAACGCGGGCTCCTCGGGATCCACGGGAGTGAACGGCACGAACCGGTCCCCCTGACTCGGCACCTCGACGGCATAGTCCACGAACCCGTCCGGCGTCTGCGGAAACCGCCCGCCCAACGGCCGCAACGCCAACGCCACCCGCTCCCCGGAACAGGCCCGAGCCGCGTCGAGCGAGTCGGGCCCGCTCACCACGACATCCGCCGCCCCTGCGTCCCCGCCGACGTCCGCGATCACCCCCACCGACGAACACGCCAGCAACCACACCGCCGTCTGCCAATGCGCGGGCAGCAACAGCGCCACCCGATCCCCGGGCGCCGCCGCGAGGTCCGACTGGAGAAGGTTCGAGGTCTTGGCCACCCAATTGGCGAAGGTGGCGACGGACAATTCGACCCGCTCGCCCGTGGCGTCGTCGTAGAAGGTCACCAGGGGACGTCCGGGATCCGCGGCGAGCGCGGAACGCAGCAGGTCGGCAGGGGTGCGATCGGTGGCAGTCACCCGCAGAAGCGTACGCGGGCCCCGGCCCCCGGATCGAGCCCCGAGCCCCCGCACGGCCACCGGTTCGGCGGAACGCCGCCCAACGGCCCGTCAGTTCCCCGATGGACAGATATGTATGACTATGTCCAAGATCAGGGGCATGCGTGGACTTCTTGCTTCCTCGATCGGTGTCACCTGTGCGGCCGCTCTGGCCCTCCCGCTGACCCCGCCGGCGACCGCGGCGCACGCCCCGGTCCCGGCGAGCGTGTCGGCCACGGCGGCGAGACCGGCGTCGACCGCGGCGGCGAGACCGGCCCCGGCACACCCGGCGCGGAACGGATCGGCGCCGGACGTACGAGGCGGCACCCAGTCGCTCCCCCTCGCCCCCCGCACCCACGACCGCACCCTCGGCCCCGCCACCGAACAGGGCCTGTTCCGCCAGGACGTACGGCACTTCTCGCTCGTCGGCGTCATCTGGGACGACCCGGACGTCGAACTGCACGGCCGCGTCCAGGTCCGTACCCGCGCCGCCGGCACGGACGTCTGGTCCGGCTGGCAGGACGTCGAGACCCACAACGCCGACCACGCGGCCGACCCGGACACCGCCGAGCGCACCTCGGGCCGCGTCCGGGGCGCCACCGCACCCCTGTGGGTGGGCGATTCGGACGGCGTGGAGGTACGGGTCCGCGCGGAGACGGGACCGCGGACCGAGGACACGGCCCGCGGCCCCCGCACGGCGACCCCCGTCACCCCCCTCCCGGCAGGCCTCCGCCTCGAACTGGTCGACCCGGGCGAGGAGACCCCGGTGGAGCCTCCCCCGGTGGAGGCCCCCTCGGCCGAGCCCCCCTCGGTCCAACGGGCCCGCGCGATCGCGGCCCCCGACCACATCGCCCCGACCGCCGAACCGGCCGAGGCCCTCGCCGCCGTCGACGCCTCCGCCGTCAACCTCGAACTGTCGGCCCCGCTCGGCGCCACCGAGATCCCCGCCCTCGACCGGCGGACGACCGAACGCGAACTGCTCGCCCTGAGGGACGGCCAGTTGACGCCGGCGCAGCGCGCGAAGCCGTACATCGGCCCACGGCCGCGGATCGTCACGCGGCGCGGCTGGGGCGCGAACGAGAAGCTGCGGGAGAGGAAGTTCGTCTACACGAAGAAGGTCAAGGCCGCCTTCGTCCACCACACGGCCTCCGGCAACGGATACCGCTGCGCGCAGGCGCCCTCCGTCATTCGCGGTATCTACCGCTACCACGTCAAGAGCATGGGCTGGCGTGACATCGGCTACAACTTCCTCGTCGACAAGTGCGGAAACATCTACGAGGGCCGGGCCGGGGGCGTGGCGAAGCCGGTTCTGGGCGCACACACGCTCGGTTTCAACACCAACAGCATGGGGATCGCCGTCCTCGGCAGCCACGGAGCCACCAAGCCGCCCGCCGCCACCGTGAAGGCCATCGCCCGGCTCACCGCGTGGAAGCTCGGACTGCACGGCGCCAATCCCCGCGGAAAGACATATCTGAAGTCCGGCGGTGGCAATCTCTACCGAAAGGGAAAGAACGTACGACTGAACGTGATCTCCGGTCACCGGGACGGCTTCGCCACGGAGTGCCCCGGCTGGCAGCTCTACCGGAAGCTCGACACGACCCGCACGAAGGCGGCCCGTCTCCAGGGGCGCTAGAACGGGCCAGGTCGGGGCCGTGATCCGGGAACCGTGTGGGGCGCCGGACAGTCTGTTCGGGGGGTACGTTCTTCGCCGTCGGGGGACAAGAGGCTGAATGCCGCACGGCCAACGAAGGCGCCACACAACGGTCTGCATACACTGACCGGCCGAAAGTCAGTTCGGAGTCAGTTCGGCCGGTCCCGGCAGGAAGCGGAGACGACGTGACAGAAGCGATCCTCCTGGTCGGCGGCAAGGGAACCCGGCTGCGCCCCCTCACGGTGCACACGCCGAAACCCATGGTCCGCGCGGCCGGGGTCCCCTTCCTCACGCACCAGTTGGCCAGAGCGAGAGCGGCGGGCGTGGACCACATCGTCCTCGCCACCTCCTACCTGGCGGAGGTCTTCGAGCCGTACTTCGGCGACGGCTCCTCCCTGGGCCTGCACATCGAGTACGTCACCGAGGAGGAGCCCCTCGGCACCGGCGGCGCGATCCGCAACGTCGCCTCCCGCCTGCACTCGGCTCCCGACGACCCGGTCCTGATCTTCAACGGCGACATCCTGACCGGCCTGGACATCAGGGCCCTGGTGGACACCCACGAGCGCACCTCCGCGGACGTGTCGCTGCACCTCACCAAGGTCACCGACCCCCGCGCCTACGGCCTGGTCCCCACGGACGAGACGGGCAAGGTCCTGGCGTTCCTCGAAAAGCCCCAGACCCCCGAGGAGATCGTCACCGACCAGATCAACGCGGGCGCCTACGTCTTCCGTCGCTCGGTCATCGACACGATCCCGCAGGGCCGCCCGGTCTCGGTGGAACGCGAGACGTTCCCGGACCTGTTGGCGGCCGGAGCCCACCTGCAAGGCATGGTCGACTCCACCTACTGGCTGGACCTCGGCACCCCGGCGGCCTTCGTCCGCGGCTCGGCCGACCTGGTCCTGGGCCGCGCCCCGTCCCCCGCGGTCCCCGGCCGCTGCGGCGACCGCCTGGTCCTGCCCACCGCCCGCGTGGCCCCTGACGCCAAGCTCACCGGCGGCACGGTGGTAGGCGAGGGCGCCTTCATCGCTGAGGGGGCCCGTGTCTTCGGCTCCACGATCCTCCCCGGCGCCGTCATCGAACCCGGCGCCGTCATCACCGACTCCCTCATCGGCACCCGCGCCCGCGTCGGCGAACGCTCCGTCCTCACCAACACCGTCATCGGCGACGGCGCCGTCATCGGCCCCGACAACGAACTCCGCGACGGCATGCGCATCTGGTGCGACGCCCAGATCCCCGCAGGAGCAGTCCGCTTCTCCTCAGACCAGTAACCACCCCACCCGCCAACCCAACCGCCGGCCGGGCCAGACCCATTCAGCCCGCCCGGCGTCTCAGGCTGCCCCCTGCCCAAGGCACATTCAGCTCGCCCGAGTCCGAGGCCGAACCCCGCCCCAGGCCTCCTCAGCCCGTCCGGCGTTCGACGACGACCTCTTGCCGTCCCGATCCCCCACCCACCCGCACTTTCAGCCCGTCCCGCACTTCCAGCCCGTCCGGCGTTTGAGGACGAGGCCCCTTC
The DNA here is from genome assembly GCF_021173675.1 of Streptomyces lincolnensis. Classification (GTDB taxonomy): domain Bacteria; phylum Actinomycetota; class Actinomycetes; order Streptomycetales; family Streptomycetaceae; genus Streptomyces; species Streptomyces lincolnensis_B. Next base: position 562,213 of record NZ_JAIHON010000008.1, read on the forward strand.
AGGGCCGATCGGGGGTCCAGGGGGCGGAGCCCCCTGGGGGCGGCAGCCCCAGGGATGGGACGGGTAGGGGCGGCGGGGGCGAAACCCAAAGACAGCAACCACCACGCACCCGGAGACGACTCACAACCGCCCGATATCCCCCCGCGGCATCCGCGGCGCCCGCCGCCCCGGCCCCCGCCCACTCAACAAGATCAACCGAGCCGCCCGATGCCGCTGCCCCGCATAAGGCTCCAGCAACGACAACATCACCGCATCATCCGCCGACCGATCCCCGGCCAACGCCCACCCCACGATCCCCGGCAGATGCAGATCCCCCACGGTCACCGCATCCGCCGCCCCATGACTCCGCTGCACCACCTCCGCCGAAGTCCACGGCCCCACCCCCACCACGACCTCCAACCGAGCCCGAGCCTCCACCGCCGACATGGCCACGGCCTCCTCCAACCGCCAAGCCACCCGAACCGCCCGCAGAATCGTCGACGCCCGCTTGTTGTCGACCCCGGCCCGATGCCACTCCCACGACGGAATCAACGCCCACGTCCGAGGCGCCGGCATCACGAACAACCGCCCACCCGCCGCAGGCCCCGGCGCCGGCTCCCCGAACTTCCGCACGAGCAACCGCCACGCCCGATACGCCTCATCGGTAGTGACCTTCTGCTCCAGAATCGACGGAATCAACGACTCCAGCACCAGCCCGGTCCGCGTCAACCGCAACCCCGGCCGCCGATGCCACGCCTGAGCCACCACCCGATGCCGAGGCACGAAAGCGGCCGGATCATCCGCGGCCCCCAACAACTCCGGCAACCGCGAGAGCAGCCACTCACCCCCCGGCCCCCACGCCTCCCCGCGCACCTCACCGCCGTGGACGGACACCCGCAGCGTCCCCGGCCCGACGGGCGTCAGACTGGCCCGCCACACGGACCCGTCCGGCATCGCCCGGAACGTCGGATCCCCCGGCCCGCGCCGCAGCGCCCCGAGCACCAGCCCGAGATCCACCGGCCACCCCGGCACCCACGTCCGCACCCGCCCCGCGACCGGCGCCTGCCGGGGCACCCCCGAGGGCACGACGACCTCCCCGCCGCGCACGGTGGTACGCGTGGGCCGGGGAGAGAAGCGTCCTGCCACGTGATGAAGCCCCTGGAATACGAGAGAAGCCGTACGAGCCGCACGGGCCCTACGAGGTTAGGCCCATCTCACCGCACCGCGATGAAACTCCCCGCATCCCGCTCCGGCCGCGGCCGAGGCGCCTCCGCCGGATGCCCGACGGCGACCGCCCCCATCGGATCCCAGTCCGACGGCAGCCCAAGAACCTCCCGCACAACATCCCGGCAGAACATCGTCGACGACACCCACGCCGACCCCAGCCGCTCCCCGGCCAGTGCGACAAGGAAGTTCTGCACACCCGCCCCCGCGGCGACCACGAACATCTCCCGCTCGGCCCCGTCCCGCCGCGGATCGCCGTAGGAATGCGACCCGTCCATGACCAGACAGGGGACGACGAGATAGGGCGCGTTGCGCAGGACGTCCCCCCGCCGGACCCGCTTGGCGATGGACTCCTCGCTCTTGCCGTCCCGCCGCAGATCGGCGATCCAGGCGTCGCGCATGGCGTCCAGCAGTCGGGTCCGGGACCGCTCCGACTCCAGCAGCACGAACCGCCACGGTGTCGTGTGGTGCGGAGCCGGTGCCGTCACGGCCGCGGCCACGGCCCGTCGTACGGAGTCCGGGTCGACGGGCTCGTCCGTGAAGGCCCGGACCGTACGCCGCTGGGTGACCGCCTCCCGTACCGCCTCGGAGGTGCCCAGCCGGAACATGTCGTCGCGCGCGGAGCGCACCATGGCCCGCGCCCCCTCCCCGTGCTCCTCGGCCACCACGTGCGGCAGCCCGCGCACCACGGCGACGGGCAGCCCGGCGGCCTTGCCCTTGACCAGATCACCCGCGGCGGCCAGCTCGTCGGCCGTCGCGACGACGGTCGCGGCCAGCGGATTGCCGTACGCGTCCGTGCCCCCGCGCAGATCGTCCAGTACGCGCACCCCGGCGGCGCCGATGGCGACATCCGTGAGACCCGCGCGCCAGGGTCGGCCGAACGTGTCGGTGACGACCACGCCGACGTCCACCCCCAGAACGTCCCGCAGCCCGTCCCGGATCGCCCGAGCGGAGGCGTCCGGATCCTCGGGCAGCAACAACACCGTCCCGGACGGGGTGTTGGAGGCGTCCACCCCGGCGGCGGCCATCACGAGCCCCTGCCGGTTCTCGACGATCCGCAGCGGACCCCGCCGCGCCACGACCCGGACGGTCTCGGCGTCGATGGCCGCCTCCCGGTCGGACGCCTGTACGACCCGCCCCTCGGCCTTGGACACGATCTTCGAGGTGACGAGGAGCACGTCCCCGTCGAGCAGGCCGGGCTCGGCGGTGGCGATCAGCTTGGCGAGGTCGTCGCCCTGCCGTACCTCGGGAAGCCCGGCGACGGCCCAGACCCGGTAACCGTCCACAGACAGGCCGCTCAAACCGCCCGCACCTCCTCCGCCAGCGCCAGCGCCTCACGCGCCATCTGCGCGGCCGCGTCCACGTCGGTCATCATCAGCGGAACGGCCCGGCACCGGATCCCGGCGGCCTCGACCCGCTCCACCGCGCCCGCGTCGACGGTGTCGACCAGCCAGCCGTCCAGCAGCCCCGACCCGTAGTGCTCGGCGACCGCCGCGGCCGTGGACTCCACGCCGACCGCCGCGAGCACCTTGTCGGCCATCCCGCGCACGGGCGCGTCCCCGACGATGGGGGACAGGCCGACCACCGGCACCCCGGCCTCGGCGATCGCCTCGCGGATGCCGGGCACGGAGAGGATCGTGCCGACGGAGACGACCGGGTTGGACGGCGGGAACAGCACGACGTCGGCCTCCGCGATCGCCTCCAGCACGCCGGGCGCCGGCTTCGACTGCTCGGCGCCCACCGGCACGATCGCCTCGGCCGGCACGGAGGCCCGCAGCCGCACCCAGTACTCCTGGAAGTGCACCGCCTTGCGCTCCCCGTCCACCTCGACGGCGACATGCGTCTCGACGCGGTCGTCGGTCATCGGGATCAGCCGGACGCCCGGCTTCCACCGGTCGCACAGCGCCTGAGTCACCGCGCTGAGCGGGTATCCGGCGCTGATCATCTGGGTCCGCACGATGTGCGTGGCGAAGTCCCGGTCACCGAGGCCGAACCACTCGGGCCCGACGCCGTACGCCGCGAGCTCCTCCTTGAGGTGGAAGGTCTCCTCCGCGCGCCCCCAGCCCTGTTCCTCGTTGATGCCGCCGCCGAGCGTGTACATCACCGTGTCGAGGTCCGGGCAGACCTTCAGCCCGAAGAGGTGGATGTCGTCCCCGGTGTTGCCGATGACGGTGACGTCCGCGTCCGGCGCGGCCCGCTTCAGACCGCGCAGGAACCGTGCACCACCGATGCCGCCTGCCAGAACCACAATGCGCATGGGAGCAAGTCTCGCAGGCGGGTACGACAACGTGTCAGTCGGTCACGGCCACGCTGCCCTCGTGCCTCAGGCGGTCACGACGTCGACCTCGTCGTGCGCCTCACGGCCGGCGCAGGTCATGGGGGTCCCCCCGGTCGAACGAAGTTGAGACTGGGGGAGCATCGGCATCTCCGTCAGCCCCGGGTAGTACACGTGCAGGCTTATGGCCGGTTCCAGCGCGTCGTTGACCACCTCGTGCACATACCCCGGCGCGAAGACCCGCTGCGCGCCCGCCCCCAACGCGCGCGTGCCCCGCTCGGTCCGCTCGGTCAGCGTGCCCTCCAGGACGGTCAGGACACCGGAGGAGCGGCCGTGGTCGTGCAGCCCGCTGCCCTGACCCGGCACCCAGGACAGCAGCCACACCTCGTAGCCGGGGCCCGTGCGCAGCCGGTGGTACCAGCGGGTGGTCGCGTCGTAGCGGACGAGGTGCTCCCACCGGGAGCGGTCGGCGGCGATGGAGCGCGCCAGGCCGACGAAGTCGGCGACGGTGGCCGGGTGCTCGCGGGGGGCCTGGAGCAGATGCGGGACTTCGAGGATGTCGCCGGCGATCTGGAGGTCGCTGTCGCTGTTCATGGAGTGCGGTGGTTCCTCGGCGGAAGAGGCGGAAGAGTGGGGGCTGGCTGGGTGTCGCGTACCGTCCGCCCGGGTCACGGGAGACAGAGGTGCCCTGGTCCGGGCGTGGGAACAAGCAGCCGAGTCGCGGTGGACTCAGAGGCAGCCGGAGCGCGTTGGGCTCAACAGCTGGGACAGCAACAACAGCTACAGCGAGCGTGGGCAGCACCGAGGGACCCGGCGGAGCGGGTCGAGGTGAGTGCCAAGTTCGCGAGCATGCCCACAAGGACATCGGTTCATACCTTCACTGTCAACTCGGCACCCGGTAAGTGGGACAGGTTTCACCTCATCCGGTTCATCTCCGAGGCGAAAGGTTTGTTCATGGGGTGGCCGGGACACAAGGGCACAACCGGGCGCACGACCCCGGCGCGATCCGTGATCCGACTGTGATCAGTTTCGCTTCGGCGGACGGGGCGCAACGGGATCGAACGTCTGGGCGTCCTTCTTCGTACAGGGTCGAAAGAGGCCGTGTGTGGGACGGGGAACCCTCCGGCCCTCGTCTGTGTGTCAAGGTTTATGCCGATTTGAACACTTTCCGCAAGGCCTTGGTTCCGCAGAGTGAATAAGGGGCCCAATAGCAGATCTCGGCTTGACTCGCCCGGAGCAGCACACTTGTAATTTCACTCGTGTCGTTCAGCCGAAATCGGTAACGGCCACATCACGGGGACGCGAGTAGACAGACGAGGGGCGCACATGACCGAGACGGTGCAGCAACTGCTGGTCGACGACGCGGACGAGGAACTCGGCTGGCAGGAGCGCGCGCTGTGCGCCCAGACCGATCCCGAGTCCTTCTTCCCCGAGAAGGGCGGTTCCACCCGGGAGGCCAAGAAGGTCTGTCTCGCCTGTGAGGTCCGCTCCGAGTGCCTTGAGTACGCCCTGGCCAACGACGAGAGATTCGGTATCTGGGGCGGGCTGTCCGAGCGCGAACGCCGCCGGCTGAAGAAGGCCGCGGTCTGAGCCGCGGCTCCGGCGGAGTCGTGGCTCCGAGAGGCGCACGTCCGCACATACGTCCGTTCACGAAAGGCCCGTCGCAGGTGGTTGTCCACAGGCGGCGGGCCTCCTTCATGCCCAGCCGATAGTGTGGTCGCTCGTCCGAGACGCCTCGCCGCCCCCAGCGGGCACAGGCGTCCACCGCAGTCCACCGAACCGGGGCCCGTACCTCGATGTCCGTGCACAGCCACACGGCAGCGCGTCACGACACAGCTGCCACAGCGGCGTTTGACCCGACTCGCCCACCCGAGTTCCCACGTCATGTGGTGACCGCGGTGCTCGTCTCCCACGACGGCGCCCGCTGGCTGCCCGACGCGCTCGCCGGGCTGCTCGGCCAGGAGCGCCCCGTGCAGTTCGCCATGGGCGCCGACACCGGCAGCGCGGACACCTCCGCCCAGCTGGTCACCGACGCCCTCGGCGCCGACCGGGTGCTGCACCTGGCCCGGCGCACCGGTTTCGGCCAGGCCGTCGAGGAGGCGGGCCGCACCGCCCCCGTCCTCACCCCGGACGACCTGCCCTACCTGAAGCGGCCCAGCGGCTGGGACCCGGTCACCCGCACCTGGCGCGACGACGCCTACGACCTGCCCGAGCTCCCGCACGGAGAGCCGGTCCAGTGGCTGTGGCTGCTGCACGACGACTGCGCCCCCGAACCCGACGCCCTGGCCCAGCTGCTGCGCGTCGTGGACAACGAATACGAGCTGGGCCGCTCCGACGTCGCCGTCGTCGGCCCCAAGCTCCGCGGTTGGTACGACCGCAGGCAGCTGCTGGAGGTCGGCGTCACCATCGCCCACTCCGGGCGCCGCTGGACCGGCCTGGACCGCCGCGAACAGGACCAGGGCCAGCACGACCACGTCCGCGCGGTGCTGTCGGTCTCCACCGCCGGCATGCTCATCCGGCGCGACGTCTTCGAACAGCTCGGCGGCTTCGACCGCCGCCTGCCCCTCATGCGCGACGACGTCGACCTGTGCTGGCGCGCCCACGCGGCCGGCTACCGCGTCCTGATCGCCCCCGACGCCGTCGTCCGGCACGCCGAGGCCGCCTCGCGCGAGCGGCGCACCGTCGACTGCGCGGGCCGCACCACCGCCTCCCCGCACAAGGTCGACAAGGCCGGTGCCGTCTACACCCTGCTCGTCAACAGCCGCACGGCCCTGCTGCCCTGGGTGCTGCTGCGCGTGATGGTCGGCACCGTGCTGCGGACCGTCGCCTATCTCGTCGGCAAGGTCCCCGGCCAGGCCGTCGACGAGATCCGCGGCCTCATGGGCACCCTGCTGCGGCCCGAGCGGATCCTCGCCGGGCGCCGCAAGCGCGGGACGTCCGCCCTCGACAAGGAGGAGACACGCGCGCTGTTCCCGCCGCCCGGCGCGACCGTGCGGGCCACCGTGGAACAGGCCGCGGGCAGCCTCTTCGGCAGCTCCGACCCGGAGGTCACCTCCGGCGCCGGACGGCACGGCGGCGGCATCGAGTCCGGCCCCGGCGGCGACGACGCCGACTTCCTGGAGATCGAACAGTTCGCCCGCCTCAAGCGCATCGCCCGCAAGCCGGGCCCGGTGCTCTTCCTGGTGCTGCTGCTCGTCTCCCTGGTCGCCTGCCGCGCCCTGCTCGGCTCCGGCGCGCTCGCGGGCGGCGCCCTGCTGCCCGCGCCCGCCGACTCCGGCGAGCTGTGGTCGCGCTACCTGGACGCCTGGCACGCGGTGGGCGCCGGCGGCACCCCCGCCGCGCCGCCGTACCTGGCGATCGTCGCGATGCTCGCCTCCGTGCTGTTCGGCTCGACCGGCCTCGCGATCACCGTGCTGCTGGTCTGCTCGGTACCGCTGGCCGGTCTCGCCGCCTACTTCGCCTCCCGGCCGCTCGTCGAGTCCCGCCTGCTGCGCGCCTGGGGGGCCGTCGTCTACGCCTTCCTGCCCGCCGCCACCGGCGCACTCGCCGGCGGCCGACTCGGCACCGCCGTCCTCGCCGTCCTGCTGCCGCTCATGGCGCGCGCGGGCATCGCGGCCAGCGGCCTGGCGAACTCCTCCGGCACACGCGGCAGCTGGCGTGCCACCTGGGCCTACGCCCTGCTGCTGACCGTCACCACCGCGTTCACGCCGATCGTGTGGCCCATCGCGCTGGTCCTCGGCATCGCCCTGCTGGCCGTCCGCCGCGCCGAGATCACCCCCTACGGCCTGCGCTTCCTGGCCCAGCTCGGCACCCCCCTGCTGATCCTCGCCCCCTGGTCGCTGTCGCTCCTGCCGTTCGGCTTCTTCGAGGAAGCCGGCCTGGAGTACGGCGCCTCGGCGGCCTCCGCCGTGGACCTGCTCGGCATCAGCCCCGGCGGCCCCGGCACGGTCAGCGGACTGATGCTCATCGGTGTCGTCCTGGCCGCGCTGTCCGCCCTGCTGCGCTCCGAGCGGCAGTTCGGCATCTGGACCGCCTGGGCCGCCGCTCTGGTGGGCCTCGTCTTCGCGGTCCTGTCCAACAACTCCGCCTGGGCCGGACCCGCGACCCTCGTCTACGGCCTCGCGCTCCTGGCCGCCGCCGTCCTCGGCGCCGACGGAGCACGCGCGCGGGTGGCCGAGCAGAGCTTCGGCTGGCGCCAGCCGGTCGCCGCCCTGATCGCCTTCGCCTCGGCCGCGGGCCCGCTGCTCGTCGCCGCCGGCTGGATGATCGGCGGCGCCGACGGCCCGCTGGAACGGCGCGACCCCACCCAGGTGCCCGCGTTCGTCGCTGAGGAGAGCGGCACCCGCGACCAGGCCCGCACCCTCGTCCTCGACAGCGACTCCGCCGCCCACGTCGGCTACATGCTGGTGCGCGGCTCCGGCGCCCGCCTCGGCGACGCCGAGATCGCCGCGGCCGACGGCGAGAACAGCGCCCTCGACAAGGTCGTCGCCAACCTCGTGGCCGGCTCCGGCGCCGACCAGGCCGACCAGCTCGGCAAGTTCGCCGTGCGCTACGTCCTCGTCCACAAGGGCGCGCCCCGCGAGGTCACCCGCGTCCTGGACGCCACACCCGGCCTGTCCCGGCTCAGCCAGCAGGACGGCAGCGGACTGTGGCGCATCGACAGCGAGGTCGCCCGTGCCGTGATCACCACCGGGTCCGGCGATCCGCAGCCCGTGGCCGCAGGACCCGTCGACATCCACACCACGATCCCCGCCGGCGCCGACGGCCGTGTCCTGCGCCTCGCCGACACCGCAGCCGAGGGCTGGACGGCCACCCTGGACGGCAAACCGCTCACCCGCACCACGGTCGACGGCTGGGCCCAGGGCTTCGAACTCCCCGCCACCGGCGGCAGACTGGACGTCACCTTCGACGCCCCGTTCACCCACACCGTCTGGCTGTGGACCCAGGGCGCCCTCGCCGTCGTCCTCGTGGTGCTGGCCCTGCCCGGCCGCCGCCGAGACGTCGACGACGACCTCCCCGAGGAGCCGTCCGTCCCCGCCCAGGCCGTCGCCGGCGAGGGCCGCCGCGCCCGCCGCCTGCGCGCCCAGGCCGAGGCCGAGGCCGAAGAGGGCGTCAGGCCCGACGAGTTCCCGCCTCCGCCGGAGCAGGTCCCCGCCGCCGTACCCCAGCAGCAGCCCTACGGCGAGTGGGGTGAGACCCCGAGCTACGCGGGCGCCGAGTACGGCGGCTACGGCAACGACCAGTACCAGCAGGCCCCCCAGCAGTACCAGGCGGGCGGCTACGACCAGCAGCCCTACCAGGCGGACCCCTACCAGGGCGGCCAGTACGACCCGTACGCCTACAACGGCCAGTCCCCGCAGGCGCCGTACGACCAGGGCTACGACCAGCAGTACCAGCAGCAGGGCTACGACCAGGGCGAGAGCTACGACCAGGGCCAGGGCTACGACCCCACGTACGACCCGGCGCGGTCGCACCCCGACGGCCCCGGCAGTGAGCGCCCCGACGGGAGTCAGCAGTGAAGCGCACCACCCTGTCCCTGATCGTCGGCACCGCCGCGCTCGCCGCCGTCACGGGGTTCGCCACGCTCAGCTCACCGGACGCCGCCGGCACCGACACCGCCAAGGCGGCCGCCGAACTGCCCGTGGAGCGCACGAGCCTGATGTGCCCGGCGCCCAGCATCTCCGACCTGGCCGAGACGTCGTACACCTCCTTCACGCCCGTCACGAAGGGCACCGGAGGCGAGGGCAGGGCCGAACTCCGGCCCGCCACCGAGCAGTCGGCGGAGGGCGGCGGCGGGGACAGTGGCGACAAGAGCAAGAAGAAGACCGAGAAGCCGGTCCTGACCCCGAAGGAGCCCGGCACCCCGGTCACCGGGGACGCCTCCGGCGGCGACACCCCCGCACTCCTCGGCACCGCCGAGGGCAAGTTCGCGCCCGGCTGGGCCCTCCAGGAGACCACCGAGGTCGCCGCGGGCACCGGCCGCGGCCTCCAGGGCGTCAACTGCACCGCTCCGGACACCGAGTTCTGGTTCCCCGGTGCCAGCACGGCCGCCGACCGCACCGACTACGTGCACCTGACGAACCCCGACGACTCCGCCGCCGTCGTCGACATCGAGCTCTACGGCCAGGACGGCGCCATCGACTCCTCGGTGGGGGAGGGCATCACGGTCCAGCCGCACTCCAGCGAGCCGGTCCTGCTGTCCACGCTCACGGACGAGAAGCAGGAGAACCTCACCGTCCATGTGAACGTCCGCAGCGGACGCGTCGGCGCCGCCGTACAGGCGCTGGACGACCGGCTCGGCGGCGACTGGCTGGCCGCGTCCACCGACCCGGCGCCCAGTCTGGTCCTGCCCGGCATCCCCAAGGACGCCACCGCCGTACGCCTGGTCGCCTTCACGCCCGGAGACTCCGACGCCGACCTGAAGGTCCGCCTCGCCTCACCGTCCGGCGCGATCACCCCCGCCGGCAACGAGACACTGCACGTCAAGGCTGGCATGACGACCGCCGTCGACCTCGGCGACCTCACCCGCGGCGAGGCCGGCTCCCTGATCCTCACCCCGACCGACCAGTCCGTCCCGGTCGTCGCCGCCCTGCGGGTCGTCCGCGGCAAGGGCGCCGACCAGGAGACGGCGTTCATCCCGGCCACGGCTCCCGTGGGCACGCGCGCGACGGTCGCCGACAACAGCGCCAAGGGCACCACGCTCTCCCTCGTCGCCCCCACCCGCGCCGCGAAGGTCAAGGTCACCGCCTCGGCGGGCAGCGACGGCGGCACGGCCGTCTCCAAGACCTTCACCATCAAGGCGGGCACCACGGAGAACGTCGACGCCCCGGTCCCGAGCGGCCTCAAGGGCACCTACGCCCTGACCGTCGAGCCCCTCTCCGGAGGCCCCGTCTACGCCGCCCGAACCCTCGCGGCCACCGAGGACGGCGTCTCCGGCTTCACCATCCAGACCCTCCCGGACGACCGGGGCACGGTGGCGGTACCGGAGGCGGACCAGGATCTGGAAGTGCTCCAGAAGTAGCCGGTCGGTGCGCTCGCGGCGCGGGCGGGCGTGCCGCCGAGGCCCCGGCGGCTCAGTCCTCCCCGTACCGCGGGTCCACCGTCTCCGGAGTCAGTCCCAGCACCTCGGCGACCTGCTCCACCACGACCTCGTGCACCAGCGCGGCCCGCTCGTCCCGCCCCTTGGTGCGGATCTCCACCGGCCGCCGATACACGATCACCCGGGCCGGCCGTCCCTCCCGAGAGGGAACCGTGCCGCCCAGGGGCACCGCCTCGTCGTTCCACTCCTGCCCCGGCCCGTCCAGCCGCGGCACCTCCAGAACCAGGAAATCGATGTCGGCGAGCTGCGGCCACCGCCGCTCCAGCCGCTCCACGGAGTCCTGCACCAGATCCGCGAACACATCGGAACGGCTCGCGGCGAGCGGCACCTGCGGCGGGGCGATCGGGCCGCGCATGCCCCGCCCGTGGCGATCACGGCGGCGGGGCCCGGGGCCGAGGGCGCGGGGCGGTACGGGGTTGTCCATCACTGGTGAAGCGTAGTCCTCGCCGCAGCCGGCCGCCCGGCCCCCACGCGGCAGGGTGAACGACGTCCGTCCACCCGTACGGCATGTCGGCAGTTGATCATTCCAGCCAAGGTTGGGCTCGATTTCGTATCTCTCCGAGACCGTCGACCTCAAGGCAATTGACAGGGTTTGTACCGAGTGGTGATCGGGCACAGGACCGTTCGACGCCTCAGACGCGGGTGTCCGCCCTGGTCAGCGCCGTGTGACCGGAGATGCGTGTGGGGCGTTTCACAGCACGACACGGTGGAGTGACCTGGGGGAGAGTCGTCGCGGCCCGCTCAAGAGTGCGGTACCGTCCAACGTCGTGAGCCCTGTACGTCGCTGTTCGCGCACCGCTTGCGGCCGTCCCGCCGTCGCGACGCTGACGTACGTCTACGCCGACTCGACCGCGGTCCTCGGCCCGCTCGCCACCTACGCCGAACCCCACTGCTACGACCTGTGCGCCGAGCACTCCGAGCGCCTCACCGCCCCGCGCGGGTGGGAGGTCGTCCGCCTGCTCGACGGCTCGGCCCCGGCCCGGCCCAGCGGCGACGATCTGGAAGCGCTCGCCAACGCGGTGCGCGAGGCGGCCCGTCCCCAGGAGCGCGCGGCCGGCGGTGGCGGGGCGCGGGCGGCGGACCCCAGGGAGGTCGCACGCCGCGGCCACCTGCGGGTACTGCGCTCGCCGGACAACTGACGGGCGACGCCCGCTCGTGCGTGTGTATTTCGTGCACGTTCCACTCAGTGGCGCACGCCCATTGACGCGTCGTTGGCGCGGACACGACCATTCCGTAAGCCGAAACGAGAAATCGCTTTCCGCATGACGGAATGGGCGGGGGAGCGGGACCGACGGATCGGGGAGGCGCCCGTGTACGTCCAGGAACTGGAACCCGTCGCCGGCTCACTCGGCCTGTCGGCCCTGGTGGCGGCCCTGCCCCTGGTGATCGTCCTCGTCCTGCTCGGCGGCGTCCGCCTGAAGGCGCACCTGGCGGGCCTCACAGGCCTCCTGGCGGCCGCTCTGGTCGCCTGGCTCGCGTACGGCATGCCGCTGGACCAGACGCTCTCCAGTGCCGCCCAGGGAGCCGTCTTCGGCCTCTTCCCCATCCTGTGGATCGTCGTCAACGCCCTGTGGGTGTACCGGATGACGGTCCGCACCCGGCACTTCGACATCCTGCGCCGCTCCTTCGGAGGGCTCTCCGACGACCCGCGCATCCAGGCCCTGGTCGTCGCCTTCTGCTTCGGTGCCCTCCTGGAGGCCCTCGCCGGCTTCGGGGCGCCCGTCGCGATCTGCTCGGTCATGCTCGTGGCGCTGGGCTTCGAGCCGGTGCGCGCCGCGGTCGTCGCCCTGGTCGCCAACACCGCGCCGGTCGCCTTCGGAGCGATGGGCACGCCCGTCGTGACCCTCTCCCAGGTCACCGAACTGCCCCTGGACACCGTGGCGTCCGTGGTGGGCCGTCAAACCCCGCTGCTGGCCCTGGTGGTGCCCCTGGTCCTGGTCTGGCTGGTGGACGGGCGGCGCGGCCTGCGCGAGACCTGGGTGCCCGCCCTGGCGTGCGGAATCGCCTTCGCCGTCGCCCAGTTCGCCGCCTCCAACTACGTCTCCGCCCAACTCGCCGACATCGGGGCCGCCCTGGCCGGCGCGGGCGCCCTGGTCGCCGTACCGCAGGCACGCAGGCCCGTCGCCGAACCCGTGCGCGCGGCCGTGCTGACCGGAGCGCGCAGCGAGGACCTGGACGAGGCCGACCCGCGCGGCGAGGTCGTGCGCGCCTACGCCCCGTACGCGCTGATCGTCGTGATCTTCTCTGTCGCCCAGATCCCGGCGGTCAAGGACTGGCTGGCCAGGACCACACAGACCTACGACTGGCCCTTCCTGGACGTCGTGAACGCCGACGGCGATCCGGTCGGCGCCAACGTCTTCAGCTGGCCGATCGTGTCCACCGGCGGCACGCTCGTCCTGCTCGCGGGCATCCTCACGGCGGTCGTTCTCGGCGTACACGCGCGCGTGGCGGTCAGGGAATGGGCCGCAACGGTCCACGAGTTGAGGTTCGCGATCCTCACCGTGACCTCCGTCCTGGCCCTCGCCTACGTCATGAACCTCTCCGGACAGGCCGCCACCATCGGCCACTTCGTGGCGGCGGCGGGAGCCGGGCTCGCCTTCCTGTCGCCGGTCCTCGGCTGGTTCGGGGTCGCGGTCTCCGGCTCGGACACCTCGGCCAACGCGCTCTTCGGGGCGTTGCAGGTGACCGCCGCCCGGGAGTCGGGGCTGTCCCCGGAGCTGCTGGCCGCCGCGAACAGCTCGGGCGGCGTCCTCGGCAAGATGATCTCCCCGCAGAACCTCACCATCGCCTGCGCGGCCGTGGGCCTCGCGGGCCGCGAAGGGGACCTGCTGCGCAAGGTGCTGCCCTGGAGCATCGGACTGCTGCTGGTGATGTGTCTGATCGTGGTCGGACAGAGCTCACCGGTGCTGGGCTGGATGCTGCCCTGAGCCGTCCGGAGTCCTGACCTCCGGTTATGCCCGGGAGTCCGCTCGGGGATCACACGGCGCGCTGTCGGTGGCGGCGGGTAGTTTGTGGTGACCAAAGGACTTTCAGGAAGGTTGGCCGTGGCCGCTGATCTGTCACAGCTCGTGAAGGCGTACGACGTGCGCGGGGTCGTCCCGGACCAGTGGGACGAGCCCCTCGCCGAACTCTTCGGGGCCGCCTTCGTCCGGGTGACCGGCGCGAGCGCCATCGTGACCGGGCACGACATGCGGCCCTCGTCCCCCGGCCTGTCGCGGGCCTTCGCGCGCGGAGCGGCCGCCCAGGGCGCCGACGTGACCGAGATCGGCCTGTGCTCGACCGACCAGCTGTACTACGCCTCCGGCGCGCTGGACCTGCCGGGCGCGATGTTCACGGCCTCCCACAACCCGGCCCAGTACAACGGCATCAAGCTGTGCCGCGCCGGAGCCGCCCCGGTGGGCCAGGACACCGGCCTCGCCGAGATCCGTACGCTGGCCGAACAGTGGAGCGACGAGGGCGCCCCCGCCCCGGCCGCCGGCACGGGCGGCATCACGCGGCGCGACACGCTGACGGACTACGCGGCCCACCTCCGCTCCCTCGTCGACCTGACCGCCATCCGCCCCCTGAAGGTCGTCGTCGACGCGGGCAACGGCATGGGCGGGCACACGGTCCCGACGGTGTTCGAGGGCCTCCCGCTGGACCTGGTGCCCCTGTACTTCGAACTCGACGGCACCTTCCCCAACCACGAGGCCAACCCCCTCGACCCGGCCAACCTCGTGGACCTCCAGAAGCGCGTCCGCGAGGAGGGCGCCGACCTCGGCATCGCCTTCGACGGCGACGCCGACCGCTGCTTCGTCGTCGACGAGCACGGCGACCCGGTCTCCCCGTCCGCCATCACCGCCCTGGTGGCCTCCCGCGAACTCGCCAGGAACGGCGGCCGGGGCATCGTCATCCACAACCTCATCACCTCCTGGTCCGTCCCGGAGGTCGTCAAGGAGAACGGCGGCACACCGGTCCGCACGCGCGTGGGCCACTCCTTCATCAAGGCCGAGATGGCGAAGGCCGGCGCCATCTTCGGCGGCGAGCACTCCGCGCACTACTACTTCAAGGACTTCTGGAACGCCGACACGGGCATGCTCGCCGCCCTCCACGTCCTCGCCGCCCTCGGCGGCCAGGACGGCCCCCTCTCCGCTCTCGTCGCCCAGTACGACCGCTACACGGGCTCCGGCGAGATCAACTCCACCGTCGCCGACCAGACCGACCGCCTCGCCGCCGTCCGAGCCGCCTATGAGGGCCGGGAAGGCATCACCCTCGACACCCTCGACGGCCTCACCGTCACCTCCGCCGACTGGTGGTTCAACGTCCGCCCCTCCAACACCGAACCACTCCTCCGCCTCAACGCCGAGGCGAGGGACGAGGCGACGATGACGAAGGTGCGGGACGAGGTGCTCGCCATCATCAGAAGCTGACGAGCAAGAGTCCGGGGGACGTTTCAGCCCGTCCGGCACTCCCAGCCCGTCCGGCACTTCCAGCCCGTCCGGCACTCCCAGCCCGTCCGGCGTTTGAGGACGAGGCCCCTTCAGGGCCGATAAGGGGGTCTGGGGGCGCAGCCCCCAGGGACGGGACGGGTAGGGGCGGCGGGGGCGAAAACCAAAGACAGCAACCACCACGCACCCGCACCCATGCCCGACCGCCCCAACCCCCGCACACCACCCCCACCGGCGGTACCCTGACCAGGCACATCCGCACAAGCAGACGCACCGCCCCTCGAAGGGAACCCCCATGCCGCTCGAAGCCGGCCTCCTGGAGATCCTCGCCTGCCCGGCCTGTCACGCCCCCCTCAAGGAGCAGGACACCGAGCTGATCTGCACCGGCCAGGACTGCGGCCTGGCGTACCCCGTGCGCGACGGCATCCCCGTCCTCCTCGTGGACGAGGCCCGCCGCCCCGCCTAGGAACAACCGCCGGGACCGCCACCCGCGCGACCCGACGAGGCCCGCCGCCCGCGCAACAGACGACCATCTGGCGACCCGGAAACCCGGAACCCCGCGAATCCGACGACCCGGCGACCGGAGGCTGCCGCCCATGCTCGACGAATCGCTGCTCGACACCCCCGCCGCACTCGCGGAGGCCGACCACCGCGGCCTCCTGCGCGGCGCCGCCGAGGCCGGTGCCCGCGTCCGCACCGCGGCCCGGCACGCCGCCGAGGCAGGCGTGCACGACCTCAAGCCGGACGGCCGCCCTCGCGCCGTCCTCATCGCGGGCCCCGGCGCCGCGGCGATCTGCGCCGCCGACCTCCTCGGCACGCTCGCCGGCCCCGGCAGCCCGGTCATCCGCCTCGCCCCGACCGGAGTCGCCCCCGCCGCGGGCGCCCTGCGCTGGGAACTCCCCGGCTGGGCGGGCTCCGTCGACCTGCTCCTGATCGCGACCCCCGACGGCACCGAACCGGGCCTGTCCCTGCTCGCCGACGCGGCCTACCGCCGCGGCTGCACCGTCGTCGCCGTGGCCCCCGCCGGCACCCCGCTCGCCGAAGCGGTGGAGGGCGCCCACGGCCTCTTCATGCCGATGGCCACGGCCCCCTACGAGCAGGCCACCCCCCTCGCCGCCTCGGCGCCCGGAGTCCTGTGGGCCCTGCTCACCCCGCTCCTGGCCCTCCTGGATCGCACCGGCGTGCTCAGCGCCCCGCCCGACGCCCTGGACAAGGTCGCCGACCGCCTCGACCACATCGCCGAGCGCTGTGGGCCCGCGATCGCCACCTACAGCAACCCGGCCAAGACGCTGGCCTCCGAGCTGGCCGACGCCCTTCCGGTGATCTGGACCGAGGGCACCTCCGCCGGCCCCGCGGGACGCCGTTTCGCCGCCGCGCTCGCCGAGCTCTCCGGCCGCCCGGCCCTGGTCTCCGAACTCCCCGAGGCGCTCGCCGCGCACAGCGCCCTGCTCGCGGGCCCGCTCGCCGCCGGCTCCGACCCCGACGACTTCTTCCGCGACCGCGTGGAGGAGCCGCCCGCCCTGCACGCGCGCGTGGTGCTGCTGCGCGACCGTCCGATCGGCGGCCTCACCGCCGCGCCGACCGCCCGTGACGTGGCCCTCAGCCACGACACACCGATCAGCGAGCTGGAGCCGGAATCCGGCGGCGAGCTGGAGACCCTCGCGGAACTGATCGCCATGACGGATTTCGCCGCCGTTTACCTGGCGCTCGCCTCGGGGGCCTGACCTTGCCCAGGACGTCCTGACCGTCGTGGACACGACGCCCGACCGTCGTAAACCCGACGCCCTGACCGTCGTACGTACTGAGAACCGGCAGAAAGAACCCGATGGACCGCCTCGACAACACCATCCGCCCCTACGCCTGGGGTTCGACCACCGCGATCCCGCAGCTCCTCGGCGTCGAGCCGACCGGTGAACCGCAGGCGGAGATGTGGATGGGCGCCCACCCGGGCGCACCCTCCCGCACGGAGCGCGGCACCCTCGTCGAGGTCATCGAGGCCGCCCCGGAACGGGAGTTGGGCGAGAAGGCCGTGGCCAGGTTCGGCCCCCGCCTGCCCTTCCTCCTGAAGATCCTCGCCGCCGGCGCTCCCCTCTCCCTCCAGGTGCACCCCGACCTGGAGCAGGCGAAGGCGGGGTACGAGGACGAGGAGCGCCGCCACATCCCCGTGGACGCCGGGCACCGCAACTACAAGGACGCCAACCACAAGCCCGAACTCATCTGCGCGCTCACCGAGTTCGACGGCCTGTGCGGCTTCCGCGCGCCGGCCGACGCGGCCCGCCTCCTCGCCGGCCTCGACGTCGACAGCCTCAAGCCGTACGTCGATCTCCTGCACGCCCGCCCCGAGGACGCCGCCCTGCGCGAGGTCCTCACGGCGGTCCTCACCGCCGACCCGGACGAGATGTCCCGCACGGTCACGGCAGCCGCGGCCGCCTGCGCCCGGCTCGGCGGGGACTACGCGCCCTATGCCGACATCGCCCACCACTACCCGGGCGACCCGGGCGTCATCGCGGCCATGCTGCTCAACCACGTCCGACTCCAGCCCGGCGAAGCCCTGTTCCTCGGCGCCGGCATCCCGCACGCCTACCTCAGCGGACTCGGCGTGGAGATCATGGCCAACTCCGACAACGTCCTGCGCTGCGGCCTGACCCCCAAGCACGTCGACGTCCCCGAACTCCTGCGCATCGTCCGCTTCGAGGCCGCCGACCCCGGAGTCCTCCGCCCGGAGGCGTCCCCCGACGGTGAAGAGGTCTACGAGACCCCCATCGACGAGTTCCGGCTCTCCCGGTACGTCCTTCCCGAGGGCGCCGCCGCCCACGACCTCACCCGCGCGACCCCGCAGATCCTGCTCTGCACGGCAGGTTCCGTGCGAACCGGGGAACACGAGTTGTCGCCGGGGCAGTCGGTCTTCGTACCGGCGGGCGAGAAGACCGAAGTCACCGGTGCGGGCACGGTCTTCCGAGCCACTGTGATCGTATGACCGGGCCTGTGGACAGCTGACACGAAGCACCTCCGCGGGGCTGCAACAATGGCCCACCGGCAAAGCCCGGGCAAAGGCCCGGACGGCGTACGCAGGGCAGACGAAGGCGAAGGGACAACGCGAACAGATGAGCGCGTCAGGCGGTACCAAGGCGATCGTGGCGGCACTCGCAGCCAACCTCGCGATCGCGGCAGCGAAGTTCGTGGCGTTCCTCTTCAGTGGCTCGTCGTCGATGCTCGCCGAGTCCGTGCACTCGCTCGCCGACTCCGGCAACCAGGGCCTGCTGCTCCTCGGCGGCAAGAAGGCCCAGCGCGAGGCCACCCCGCAACACCCCTTCGGCTACGGCCGCGAGCGGTACATCTACGCCTTCCTCGTCTCGATCGTCCTCTTCTCGGTCGGCGGCATGTTCGCCATCTACGAGGGCTACGAGAAGATCAAGCACCCGCACGACATCGAGCACTGGTACTGGCCGGTGGGCGTCCTGGTCTTCGCGATCATCGCCGAGACCTTCTCCTTCCGGACGGCCATCGAGGAGTCCAACACCCTGCGCGGCGGGCAGTCCTGGAAGGAGTTCGTGCGCCACGCCAAGGCGCCCGAGCTGCCGGTCGTCCTCCTGGAGGACCTCGGTGCACTCGTCGGCCTGATCCTCGCGCTCGGCGGCGTGGGCCTGGCCCTCGCCACGGGCGACGGCGTCTGGGACGGCATCGGCACCCTCTGCATCGGTGTCCTGCTCATCCTCATCGCGATCGTCCTGGCCGTCGAGACCAAGTCGCTGCTCCTGGGCGAGGCCGCCGGTGTCGACGCGGTGCAGAAGATCGAGGCCGCGATCGTCGACGGTGACACGGTCACCGGCATCATCCACATGCGCACGCTCCACCTCGGCCCCGAGGAACTGCTCGTCGCCGCCAAGATCGCCGTCCAGCACGACGACACGGCCACCGAGATCGCGAACGCCATCGACGCCGCCGAGGCCCGCATCCGCGAGGCCGTCCCGATCGCCCGCGTGATCTATCTCGAACCCGACATCTACAGCGAGACCGAGGCCGCCAAGGGCGCCGACCGCGAGGCCACCCCCGGCGGACCGGCATCGCACCCCGCCGAGCACTGACCCCTTCCCGCCGTACGACCACGGGGCCCGCCGGAATGTCCGGCGGGCCCCGTCGGCCGTCGTCAGACCTGCGTCGGCCAGGGCGGTTGCACCGCGGCCGGCGTCCGCCGCCGCAGAGCGAACGCGGCGATCCCCAGGCCGAGCCCGGTCAGCGCGAGCAGGAGCCCGGCCAACGCGCCCCCACCGAGCAGCAGCGGCACGGTGTAGTCGTCCGTCACCCGGCCCCGTACCGCACCGACAGGCACCGTCCCCTCGTGGTCCTCGGCGAAGAACCGGGAGTCCATCGAGTTCACCCGGTGGTCACCCAGCAGGAACAGCCGCCCCTGCGGCACCCGCACGTTGTAGGGCCGCCGCATCCCGTCGGCGACGCCGTCCTTCACGTACGACTCACCGAGCGGCCTGCCGTTGACGGTGAGCCGCTCCTGCGGCGTCCCCATGGCGGTGCAGCACACGACGTGATCACCGCCCACGCCGATCACCCGCTGCATGACGGGGCCGTCGAAGAGATAGCGCTCGGGCGCGGTGAAGAGCACCACGTCCCCGCGGCGTACCTCCGTCCCGTCGACGCGCTCGTAGACCAGCTGCTGCCCCTGCGTGTACGTCGGGGACATGCTGTCGCTCGACACCGTGGCCCCGTGGTAGCCCGTCCACAGAGCCGCCAACGCCCCGATCACCAACAGCAGTCCCAACGGCCCCAGCACCCACGCCGTGACCCCCAACTTCCGCGCCTTGCCCACTGCCCGGCCCTCCCCACGCGGCCCTTCCGCGCCGGCAGAGACTAGCGGCTCACCGTGAACGCCCGGTGCGGGCCCGCGCCCCAGGTCAGAGGCGCGGGCCGACGCCTACCGACCGCTGTTGTTCACCGGATCTCGCTCAGCACGTCGAGGACGGCTCTTGCGTCCGGTGCGGCGGTGAGCCGCTCCCGGAAGTCCGGATCCACCAACTTCCGCGACAACAACGCCAGAATCCGCAGATGCTCGTCGCCGGCGGCGGCCTCCGGTACGGCGATCATGAACACCAGCCTGGCCTTCGTACCGTCAAGGGAGCCCCACTCGACACCCTCGGCGGACCGCGCGAAGCCGACCACCGGCGCGGTCACCGCGTCCGTCTTGGCGTGCGGGATCGCGATCTCCTCGCCGAGCCCGGTCGTGCCCTGCGCCTCACGCCGCAGCGCGGTCGCCACCAACTCGTCCACATCGGCGACCCCGCCGGCCCGCGCGAGCAACTCCGCCATCTCCCGGACGGCCCCGTCCTTGTCCCGCGCCTCCAGCCGGACCTTCACGGTCTCCTCGGTGAGATATCCGGACAGGACGCCCTCACCACTCCCGCCGGCCTCCGCCGGTTCAGCCGCCGCTCCGGAAGAACTCACCACCACGGCCTGCCGCGCCACGGCGCCGGCGGCGCCCTGCGCACCACTCCCACCGGTCGCGAGGCCACCGACCCCGACGAGCGCGGGCTCGGGCCCACCCGCGCCCGCACCGGCGATCGACTGCCCGCCCCCACGCCTGCGTTCACCGATGTCCACCAGCGCCACCGTGGTCAGCGCGGTGGCCACCGAGCCGATCACCACGGCCACGAAGAACATCGGTACGCCGCTCACCGCGCCCAGCACCGCCACGATCGGCCCGCCGTGCGGCACCGCGTCCTCGACCCCGGCGACCCCGGCGATCGCACCGGCCACCGCACCGCCGAGCATGTTCGCCGGGATGACCTGCGCGGGCCGTGCCGCCGCGAACGGGATCGCGCCCTCGGAGATGCCGAAGCAGCCCATGAACAGCGCGGCGAGACCGGTCTCCCGTTCCTGCTCGGTGTAGAGCCGCCGGCGTATCAGCGTGGCCAGCCCCTGACCCAGCGGCATGACCGGGATCGCGGCCGCGCACATCCCCATCACCGTCTGGTTGCCGGTCGCGATCAGCCCCGTGCCGAACAGGAACGCCGTCTTGTTGACCGGTCCGCCCATGTCGAACGCGATCATGAGTCCCAGAATCGCGCCGAGCAGGATCGCGCTGGTGCCCGTCATCCCGCTGAGCCAGCTGGTCAGATGCTCGAACACCCAGGAGATCGGCTTCCCGATGACGTAGATGAAGAACAGTCCGAGAGCCGTGGTCGCCACGATCGGGATCACGATGATCGGCATGATCGGCCGGACGAACTTCGGGACCTTCACCTTCTTGATCCAGAGCACCAGATACCCGGCCAGGAACCCGGTCACGATCGCCCCGATGAACCCGGCGCCCGCCTTCGAGTCGTAGAGCGAACCGGTGTTGGCGATCCACCCGCCGATCATGCCCGGCACCAGGGCCGGACGGTCCCCGATGGCATGGGCGATGTAGCCCGACAGGATCGGCACCATCAGCGTGAAGCCGATGACACCGATGTTGTTCACGTCCATCCAGAAGGAGTCCTTCGGGATGACCAGACCACCGGAGGGGTCGGTGTGACCGCCCAGCGAGAGCGAGATCGCGATCAACAACCCGCCGACCACCACGAACGGGATCATGTAACTGACCCCGTTCATCAGCGCCTTGTACCCGACGCCGCGCTCCGTGCCGCCCTCCGTCGAGGGCCTGTCGCCGCCCTCCGCGTGCACCGGCGCCGACCGCACCCGCTCGATCAGCCGCTCGGGATGACGGATCCCCTCGGCCACGCCGACCGTGAGCACGCGCTTGCCCACGAAACGACTCAGATCCACATCCTTGTCCGCGGCGACGATGATGCCGTCCGCTGATCTGACATCGTTGTCGGTGAGGACGTTTTCAGCCCCGATGGACCCCTGCGTCTCCACCTTCATCTCGATGCCGCGGCTCTCGGCGGCCTGCGCGAGCTTCTCCGCCGCCATGTACGTGTGGGCGATACCGGTCGGGCACGCCGTCACCGCCAGCAGCCTCAACCGCCTGCGCTCGCCATCGCCGCCGCCCGTGGGGGGAGGACCGGCCGGATTGGTCACGTCGATCTCCTAACGCCTTTGTCACGCGGAACGCCGTCCCGGACGCCCCGCAAGATCGATCAGAGGTTCCGATCGCCTCGCATCCTGCCGCACCTACCCGCAGCCCCACAGACGCAAAAGCCCCTGCTAGCGGTGGTCTGATCGCTCCCGATCCGTCACTCTTTCCCCCTTCACCGATGTCTTGTTCTCGCCCCCGAACCCCTCCACCCGGCCTCCCGGTTCGACTCCGCACCACAAACCGTGATGGCGTGATGAGTTCGAAGGGGGACTGGGGACGTCCGGGCCCGCCGGTGTAGCTTGGGTGGGAGCCAGACGTCGCTGCTGATGGCGGTCGGGCGGTCCCACCGCGGACCGACCGAGGGAGAGAGGGCCTCCGACGGACTGCGCTGCGCGCACGTGGGCATGCCTGTGTCCTCCTTCGGGCACCCCTGTGTCCGCCGCCGCGCAGACCAGCCGTACCCACCTCGCCCCAACCCCGAGGAGCAGCTCGCAATGACGACTGTCGAGAACCGACAGGACTTCAAGGTCGCCGACCTCTCCCTGGCCGACTTCGGCCGCAAGGAGATCACCCTCGCCGAGCACGAGATGCCCGGCCTGATGGCGATCCGCAAGGAGTACGCCGAGGCACAGCCGCTGGCCGGCGCCCGCATCACCGGCTCCCTGCACATGACCGTGCAGACCGCCGTCCTCATCGAGACCCTGGCCGCCCTCGGCGCCGAGGTCCGCTGGGCGTCCTGCAACATCTTCTCCACCCAGGACCACGCGGCCGCTGCCATCGCCGTCGGCCCGAACGGCACGCCCGACAACCCCCAGGGCATCCCGGTCTTCGCCTGGAAGGGCGAGACCCTGGAGGAGTACTGGTGGTGCACGGAGCAGGCGCTGACCTGGCCGAACACCCCCACCGGCGGCCCGAACATGATCCTGGACGACGGTGGCGACGCCACCATGCTCGTCCACAAGGGCGTCGAGTACGAGAAGGACGGCAAGGTCCCGGACGTCGCGACCGCCGAGTCCGAGGAGCACGGCGTGTTCCTCCAGCTGCTGACCCGCACGGTGGCCGAGAGCCCGCAGAAGTGGACGCAGGTCGCCTCCGAGATCCGCGGCGTGACCGAGGAGACCACCACCGGTGTCCACCGCCTGTACGAGATGCAGCGCGACGGCACCCTCCTGTTCCCGGCGATCAACGTCAACGACGCCGTCACCAAGTCGAAGTTCGACAACAAGTACGGATGCCGCCACTCCCTGATCGACGGCATCAACCGCGCCACCGACGTCCTCATCGGCGGCAAGACCGCGGTCGTCTTCGGCTACGGCGACGTGGGCAAGGGCTGCGCGGAGTCCCTGCGCGGACAGGGCGCCCGCGTCATCGTCACCGAGATCGACCCGATCTGCGCCCTCCAGGCGGCGATGGACGGCTACCAGGTCACGACCCTCGACGAGGTCGTCGACAAGGCCGACATCTTCATCACCACGACCGGCAACAAGGACATCATCATGGCCTCGGACATGGCCAAGATGAAGCACCAGGCGATCATCGGCAACATCGGCCACTTCGACAACGAGATCGACATGGCCGGCCTCGCCAAGATCCCCGGCATCGTCAAGGACGAGGTCAAGCCGCAGGTCCACACCTGGAAGTTCCCCGACGGCAAGGTGCTCATCGTCCTGTCCGAGGGCCGCCTGCTGAACCTGGGCAACGCCACCGGTCACCCGTCGTTCGTGATGTCCAACTCCTTCGCGGACCAGACCCTGGCCCAGATCGAGCTGTTCACCAAGCCCGACGAGTACCCGACCGGCGTCTACGTGCTGCCCAAGCACCTCGACGAGAAGGTCGCCCGTCTCCACCTGGACGCGCTCGGCGTGAAGCTCACCCAGCTCCGCCCCGAGCAGGCCGCGTACATCGGCGTGGAGGTCGAGGGCCCGTACAAGCCGGACCACTACCGCTACTGAGCCCGCACCACCGGGACCGAGCCCGCGTCACCCAGCGGCTCACCCGCTGAACACGGACTCACCCGCTGAGTACGGACCGCGGTCCGGGGTGAGCACGCCGGTGCACCGACGCGCTCACCACCAGCAGGACCTTCGAGGCAGGCCCCCGCACCCCCGTGTCGGGGGCCTGCCCCTTTGGCCGGACCAGCTCACCGCGGCGCCCGACCAGCCCGTCACGACCCAGGACCCCCATGCCCCGCGGCCGTTATTCGCTCCACGATCCGCACGATCACACCCCCCTCGCAGAAGAACACTTCCAGTGCGCCCCCGGCCCGTCCGGCTGGCGCTACGTCTCCCAACTGACCACGTCCTCGGGCGAGCACAGCGGTTCCGTCGACCTCACCCTCGACGAACTCGGCCGCCCTCTCCGCCTCGAACTGCACGCCGCGAGCTGGCAGGTGCGCGGTGCCGCGCTCGACGGCGTCACCTGGGTCCGCACAGACCCGACCGGGACACACGCCACAGAAGGCAACGTCGCCGCCCACGCCTTCACCGGCACATCCCCCGCGTTCCTCATCGCCACCACCCGTCTCCTGCGCCTCACCCCTTCCGCTCCGGCCACCCGCGTACGCCTCGTCGCCTTCACGGACCCGGTCCTCGCCCCGCGCACCGTGGATCAGTCCTGGGCCCTGCTGAGAAGACAAGCACACGCCACTGACAACGGCCCTCTGACCGTGGAGGAATACCAGGTCACAGCCCTGGACACCGGCGAACAGCACGCCGTTCACATCGCCGGGGATGTCGTCCTCGCGGCACCCGGCATCGAGCTGGAAAACCTCGACTCGCCGCCCTCCGCGTTCACCTGAGCGGAACCAGCACGCTCAGGCCACTGCTCCGACACCCCGCTAGGCGGGCGGCACGAACCCGGTCCCCGGCCGCTCGGCAGACGGCGTGCTCCGGGGCACCGCGGGCCCGCCCTCGTCCGCCGGGCCACCGGACCGATCTCCGACCGGCGCCTCCGCCGAACCCCCGACCGGAGCCTCTACCGCACCGGCACCGGCACCCGTGACGTCCTGCCCGGCAGTCCGAGAAAATCCCGCAGACCGGTCCGACGGCGGTCCATACCCACCCGGCGCTCCGTGCGAGGGCCCGCCGTAGCCCTGTGGCGCCCCCGCGGCCGTAGCCCCGCCCGCACCGCCGCCGAAGGCCCGCCGAACCTCCCTGGCCTGCCGCTCCTGCATCACCGCGGCCAGGTACGCGGCCGGCGGAACGCCCTGCGGCGCCGGGGCCCCCGTACGAGCCGCGAGGTCGCCGGCCAGACGCTCCGCCATGGCCCAGCCGACCCGCGGATCCAACTGGTGCATCCGCGTCAGGTACTGGCGGATCGCCAGCCACAGACCGTCGGGCACCGCCGACAGATCGAGCCCCGAGAAACGCCCGGCCAGCCACGGCGGCGGGGGAGGCACGACCCCGGCCCGCGCCGTCGGAATCCGCTCCCGCACGACCAGAGTCCCGGCGAAGACATCACCGAGCCGCCGCCCACGTGCCGAAACGAGCGAGGCGATGGTGGCGACGACCCCGAACGTCATCAGGATCTCCACCGTCCCTATCGCACCGCGCACCAGCGCATGCCGGAACCTGATCGGCCCGCCGTCGTCCCGCACCACACGCAACCCGCACGCCAGCTTCCCCAGCGAACGCCCGTGGCTCAGCGTCTCGACCGCTATCGGTCCGCCGACCAGCACCAGCAGAAAAGCGGCGATCGACAACGCGATCTGCGCCGCCTCGTCCAGAGAAGCGGTGGAAGCCACCAGAACGATCGTGACGACGACATAGAGGGTGATGGCCACGGCCAGATCGATCAGTACGGCCAACGCCCTGCTGGGCAGCCTCGCGGGGCGCAACTCCAGCGCCACCGCCTCGCCCGTCACCAGCTCACTCACGCCCGCCGCCCTTCCCCTGACCTGCCCTGTGAGCAGTCAGTCTGCCAAGCTGAGGGCGCATCGCGCCGCAGTACGACAAGCTGACACACGCGACGGACCGCCGACGACCAGCCGAGGAGCAGCCGAACCGATGGACCTCGACGTCTTCGTCACCGCTCACCGTGCCGAGTGGGACCGCCTCGACGCCCTGCTCCGGCGTCAGCGCCGCCTCTCCGGCACCGAGGTCGACGAACTCGTCGCGCTCTACCAACGCACCGCCACCCACCTCTCGCTGATCCAGTCCAGCGCTCCCGACCCGCAGCTGACCGGTCGGCTCAGCCAACTGGTGGCCCGCGCGCGCAGTGCCGTGACAGGCACCCGCCGCGCCTCCTGGCGCGATGTCACACGCTTCCTGACCCACGGCTTCCCGGCCGCCGTCTACACGTCCCGCCACTGGTGGGTACCCACCGCGCTGCTGTCCACGATCGTCGCAGCCCTCCTGGGCTGGTGGATCGGCACCCACCCCGAAGTACAGTCCACCATCGCGGCGCCCGACGAACTCCGGGAGCTCACCCGCCCGGGCGGCCAGTACGAGACCTACTACTCGTCCCACCCGGCGGCCTCCTTCGCCGCACAGGTCTGGACGAACAACGCCCAGGCCGCTGCCATGTGCCTGGTACTGGGCGTCTTCCTGGGCCTTCCGGTCCTCTGGATCCTCTTCCAGAACATGCTCAACATCGGCGTCGGCTTCGGCCTGATGTCCTCGGCCGGCCGCCTCGACACCTTCCTCGGCCTCATCCTTCCGCACGGCCTGCTCGAACTGACCGCGGTCTTCGTAGCCGCAGGCACCGGTCTACGGCTCGGCTGGACGGTCATCGACCCGGGCCCGCGCACCCGACGCTCCGCCCTGGCGGAGGAGGGCCGAGCCGCCGTGGGCATGGCGATAGGCCTGGCTCTCGTCCTCTTCGTCTCGGGTGCCATCGAAGGCTTCGTCACCCCCTCCGGCCTGCCCACATGGGCCCGCATCGGCATCGGCATCCTCGCCGAGCTGGCCTTCCTCGCCTACGTCTACGTCCTGGGCGGCCGCGCCGCCCGGACCGGCGACACCGGCGACGTCGAGGAGGCCGAGCGCAGCGCCGCGGTACCCACGGCCGCCTGATGTGCGGACCGCCCGCCTGAGCTGTTACTCTCTTCCACGCCCCACAAGAGCCGTTGACACGGAGCAAGTGGGGAGGTAGATTCGAACAGTTGCCTGGAGCTCGGCTAGATCCGGCTCGGTGACAGTGAGTGTCTGTCAGCTTCCAAGAACTTTGATTTCGAAGAAGCCCCCCTTCCTGATGAACTCGGAAATTGATGGCCGGTTAGTACGGCCCAAAACTTCTGATAATGTTGGGAACGCCGGAAAGGGAAACGCGGAAGCGGGAACCTGGAAAGCACCGAGGAAATCGGAACCGGAAACGGTCTGATAGAGTCGGAAACGCAAGACCGAAGGGAAGCGCCCGGAGGAAAGCCCGAGAGGGTGAGTACAAAGGAAGCGTCCGTTCCTTGAGAACTCAACAGCGTGCCAAAAATCAACGCCAGATTTAGT
>NZ_JAIHON010000080.1 GCF_021173675.1 Streptomyces lincolnensis
ACGGGTCGGAGGCTGCAAGTACTGCTCGCAAGAGCGTGGAAAGCATGATCTCCGGGCGGGAGCCGGCCGGGCACGCTGTTGGGTGTCTGAGGGTATGGCCGTGTCGGCTGCCTTCAGTGCCGGCCCCGGTGAACTCCAGCCTTTGGTTGGGGGTGGTGGGTGGCTGGTCGTTGTTTGAGAACTGCACAGTGGACGCGAGCATCTGTGGCCAAGTTTTTAAGGGCGCACGGTGGATGCCTTGGCA
>NZ_JAIHON010000081.1 GCF_021173675.1 Streptomyces lincolnensis
TCTGGAAGGCGGGTAACCGCTGGAGGTGACCGGTACTAATAGGCCGAGGGCTTGTCCTCAGTTGCTCGCGTCCACTGTGTTGGTTCTGAAACCACGAACAGCCCCACGTTCCCGTTAGGGCGTGGTGCGGCTGACAGTTTCATAGTGTTTCGGTGGTTATAGCGTGAGGGAAACGCCCGGTTACATTCCGAACCCGGAAGCTAAGCCTTACAGCGCCGATGGTACTGCAGGGGGGACCCT
>NZ_JAIHON010000082.1 GCF_021173675.1 Streptomyces lincolnensis
TCCTTTCTAAGGAGCATCTAGGCCGCCGGGCTTGCCCGGTGGTCCAGGGCCATTACGTCGGCACACGTCCGACGGTGGTTGCTCATGGGTGGAACGTTGATTATTCGGCCGGTTTCACGGGTCGGAGGCTGCAAGTACTGCTCGCAAGAGCGTGGAAAGCATGATCTCCGGGCGGGAGCCGGCCGGGCACGCTGTTGGGTGT
>NZ_JAIHON010000009.1 GCF_021173675.1 Streptomyces lincolnensis
TTGAGGGGTTAAGGCTCCCAGTAGACGACTGGGTTGATAGGCCGGATCTGGAAGGCGGGTAACCGCTGGAGGTGACCGGTACTAATAGGCCGAGGGCTTGTCCTCAGTTGCTCGCGTCCACTGTGTTAGTTCTGAGGCAACGACTGTTGCCGGCTTTGAGTAGAACGCCCAATTAAAAAGTGTGCTTGTTCGCTCGAAACCATTAGGGTTTCGGTGGTTATAGCGTGAGGGAAACGCCCGGTTACATTCCGAACCCGGAAGCTAAGCCTTACAGCGCCGATGGTACTGCAGGGGGGACCCTGTGGGAGAGTAGGACGCCGCCGAACAATCTTTGGGAAGGACCCCTGGTCCCCAGCGTTCAGCTGGGACCAGGGGTCCTTTCGTTTTTATAATGCTTGCGGTACCGAAGACAGGAGTCACCGATGTCCACCAACTCTCCCGACGATCGACCGGAGCGCGACCAGCGGCGACGGGACAGTGGTGACCGCGGCGACCGTGGTGGCTTCCGTCGCGACGACAACCGGGGTGGCTCTGGCCGACGCGACGACCGTCGTGACGACCGACGCGAAGGGGACCGTGGGCCTCGTCCTCCGTTCCGTCGTGACGATCGTCCCAGCGGGCCGCGTCGGGACGACCGGGATCGCGGGCCGCGTAGGGATGGCGACCGTCCTGCCTTCCGCCGTGACGACAGGCGCGACGACCGGCCTCCCTTCCGACGCGATGACCGCCGTGACGACCGTCGGGGCGATGACCGCGGTGATCGTGGTGGCTTCCGTCGGGACGACAACCGGGGCGGCTTCAGCCGGGACAACGACCGCGCTGGTCAGGGCCGGCGCGATGACCGTGGCGGCTTCCGCCGTGACGACCGTCGCGATGATCGGCCCGCCTTCCGGCGTGACGATCGCCGTGATGACAGGCGCGACGACCGGCGTGACGATCGCCGTGGCGATGACCGCGGTGGGTTCCGTCGTGATGACCGGGATCGTGACCGGGGCTTCCGGGGCGACGATCGTCCCAGTGGGCCGCGTCGGGACGACCGGGATCGTGGGCCGCGTAGGGATGGCGACCGGCCTGCCTTCCGACGTGACGACCGTCGTGATGACAGGCGCGATGACCGTCCTGCCTTCCGGCGCGACGACCGTCGTGATGACCGGCCTGCCTTCCGCCGTGACGACAGGCGCGATGACCGCCGTGACGACCGTCCCGCCTTCCGGCGCGACGACCGTCGTGATGACCGGCGCGATGATCGGCCTCCCTTCCGTCGTGACGACCGCCGTGACGATCGCCGCGACGACCGTCGGAGCGATGACCGCGGTGATCGTGGTGGCTTCCGGCGTGACGACAACCGGGGTGACCGGGGCGGCTTCCGGGGTCGGGACGACCGTGGTGGGCAGGGCGGCCCTCGGCGGGACGATCGTGGTGGACGGCCGGGAGGTTTCCGGGGTCGGGACGGCGGGCGCGACGGAGGTCGGGACGGCGGTCGCCGGGACGACCGGCGTGGTGGGGGCCGTTTCCGCGATGAGCGGGAGCGGGACCGTGAGCCGATCAAGCGGCTGCCGATCCCCGAGGACGTCACGGGCGAGGAGATCGACCAGGACGTACGGCAGGAGCTGCAGAGCCTGCCCAAGACGCTCGCGGAAGACGTCGCCAAGAACCTGGTGATGGTCGCCCGGCTCATCGACGAGGACCCGGAGAGGGCTTACGCCTACTCCAAGGTGGCGCTGCGGCTCGCGTCGCGTGTGGCCGCCGTACGGGAGGCGGGCGGGTTCGCCGCGTACGCGAACCAGAAGTACGCGGAGGCCCTCGCCGAGTTCCGGGCCGCGCGGCGGATGACGGGCAGCGTGGAGCTGTGGCCGGTCATGGCGGACTGCGAGCGTGGGCTCGGGCGGCCGGAGAAGGCGCTCGACATGGCCGGGGCTCCCGAGGTGCACAAGCTCGACAAGGCCGGGCAGGTGGAGATGCGGCTCGTGGCGGCCGGTGCCCGGCGGGACATGGGGCAGCTGGACGCGGCGATCGTGACGCTTCAGAGCCCCGAGCTCGCGTCCAGCTCGGCGCAGCCGTGGACCGCGCGGCTGCGGTACGCGTACGCCGACGCGCTGCTGGCCGCCGGGCGGCAGGGCGAGGCGCGGGAGTGGTTCGCGAAGGCCGTCGAGGCCGACAAGGACGGCAGCACGGACGCGTCGGACCGGCTCGCCGAGCTGGACGGGGTCGAGTTCGTCGACGCCTTCGACGAGAGTGTGGTCGAGGACGACGACGCGAGCGTGGTCGAGTCCGCGAAGGACGCCGGGGACACCGGGCACACCGAGGTTGCCGAGGACGCCGGGGACGACAACGGAAATGACGTCGACGACGACTGACGTGCGTGCATGAGTCAGTGAGTGAGTGAAAGGGCGGGCCCAGACCGGGGTCTGCCCTTTCGCATGTCAGATTCGCAGGTCAGAGGTCCAGCGCGCGCAGCACCAGTCCCGAGGCCGGCTTGGGGCCGAACGACGTGGACTTGCGGGGCATCGTCACGCCCTGGCGGGCGAGGTCGCGGACGACCTCCTCGCGGACCGGGTGCATGAGGACCGCCGTACCGCCGTCGCGTTCGGCCTTCTCCACCGTGGCGGACGTGTCGTGGATGTAGGCGATGCGGGTGGGGTCGTCCTCGGGGATGTGCCAGACGTGGTCGAGGAGAGCGGCGTGCAGGACCGTCGCGTCCAGGGTGCGCCAGGCGGCGGGACGGTCGGCGGGGATGGTGCGGGCCAGGAGGTCCGGGTCCGGGCGGTCGAGCAGGTGGAAGGCGCCGTCGCCGGCGAGGAGGAAGGCGTTGCCCGCGCAGGCCGCGTCGGCCAGGGTGTCCAGGGCCGCTGCGAGCGGGACGTCCAGGCGGCGTACGCGGAAGAGGCCGTCCACTGCGGTCAGGGCCTCCGGCACCGGTATGCCGTGCAGGAGGCGGTGGATGGCGCGGACGCGCAGGGGGTAGCGGGCCGTGTCGACGAGGAGGACCAGGCCGTAGTCCCAGGGGCTGGGGGAGGGGTGCTCCGCGCGTAGACGCCGGTAGGTGGCCCAGCGGTGGTGGCCGTCGGCGATCAGGGCCTGGTGGCGGGCCAGGTCGGAGCGGATGCGGGCCAGGTCGGCGGGCTCGGTGAGGGACCAGAGGCGGTGGTGGAAGCCGTCCTCGGTGGTCGTGGCGAGCAGCGGCGGCTGTCCGGCGGTGTGCTCGACCAGCTCGGAGGTGGCGGACGAGGAGCCGTCGCCGCGGTAGGTCAGGAGCAGCGGCTCAAGGTTCGCGGAGGTGGCGCGCATCAGGGCGGCGCGGTCGGCCACGACGTGCGGCATCACGTCCTCGTGGGGCAGGACCACGCCCTCCGCGGGATCCGACAGGCGCAGGGTGCCGATGACACCGCGCTGGAGCAGGCCGTTGCCGTCGCTCTGTTCGTAGACGTACAGGCCGGGTTCCGGGTCGGCGGCGAGGACTCCCTCGGACAGCCAGCGGCGCAGGGTGCGGGCCGCCTGGTCGTTGCGTTCGGCGGGAGTGGTGGCCTGCGGGAGGATCAGTCGGACGATGTTGTACGGGTCGTTGGACTGGAGTTGGTGCAGGCCGTCCGGTCGGACCACGACGTCGTACGGCGGGGATGTCACGGCGGCGAGGCTGCCGACCCGGTCGGGGTCGTAGCGAAGGCCTCGGAACGGGGTGAGTTCCAGGCCTCGGCGCACCGCTGATTCCGAGTGACCTGCTGTGTTCATCCCGGCATCGTACGGGTGTCGGTGGCATGGGGGATGATCGGGGGAAAGCCGTCGAACGAGGAGCGATGCGGAATGAGCCAGGGCGTCAGGACCAGGCCCGAGGCCAGTGGACAGGCTCTGAGCGAGGCGTACGACACGGCGCTGCTCGACCTGGACGGAGTGGTCTACGCGGGCGGCAACGCCATCGTGCACGCCGTCGAGTCGCTGGCCACCGCGCGCTCGGGCGGGATGCGTCTCGCGTACGTCACCAACAACGCGCTCCGGACTCCGGACACCGTGGCCGGGCACCTCACCGAGCTGGGCATACCGACGGGCGCCTCGGACGTCATCACCTCGGCGCAGGCGGTCGCCCGGCTGATCTCCGAGCAGGTGCCGCAGGGCTCCCGGGTGCTGGTGATCGGCGGGGAGGGGCTGCGGGTGGCGCTGCGGGAGCGGGGCCTGGAGCCCGTGGAGTCGGCGGACGACGATCCGGCGGCGGTGGTGCAGGGGTTCGGCGGGCCCGACCTGCCGTGGGGGCGGTTCGCCGAGGCGTCCTACGCCGTGGCACGGGGGGTGCCCTGGTTCGCGTCCAACACCGACCTGACCATTCCCAGCGGGCGGGGGATCGCGCCGGGCAACGGGGCGGCGGTGGAGGTCGTGCGGATCGCCACCGGTGCCGAGCCGCAGGTGGCGGGCAAGCCGTTGCCTCCGATGCACCGGGAGACGATCCTGCGGACCGGCGCCGAGCGGCCGTTGGTGGTCGGGGACCGGCTGGACACGGACATCGAGGGGGCGTTCAACGGCGAGGTGGACTCGCTGCTCGTGCTGACCGGGGTGACCGACGGCGCCCAGCTGCTGGCCGCGCCGCCGCAGCACCGGCCGACGTACGTCGACGCCGATCTGCGCGGACTGCTCACGGGACAGCCGGAGGTCGTCGAGGCGGGGGACGGGTTCCGGTGCGGCGGCTGGACGGCGGTCGCGGGTGCCGAGCGGCTGGAACTCGACGGTGAGGGCGAGGCCCTGGACGGACTGCGTGCGCTGTGCGCCGCCGCCTGGACGGCGGCCGGGGAAGGGGTCTGCCGCCTGGATGGGGAGAAGGCGCTGGCGCGGCTGGGGGTGTGAGCGGCGACGCCGGGCACGCGCCCAAAGTCGGGGCAGCGGTCAGGCGGCCGTCTTCTTCGACTTCTCCAGGGCCGCCGCGAGGCTGTCGATCCGCGGTCCGTACCCGGCGTGGCTGAAGCGCTCCTCGTTGACCCAGGGGAAGATCTGCTTCGCCCGTACGGCGGGCAGGCGCGCCCAGGTCGGCTCGGCCTTCGCCAGGTCGGCGGGCTGGAGGGTGCCGGGGCGGTTGTCGACGAGGATCACATCGGCGTCGTAGGTGTCGACGTTCTCCCAGCTGAGCTGATGCCAGAAGCCGCCCTCGCTCAGCTTGGCGGGGGTGACGAAGTCGACGCCGAGGGACTTGTAGTAGCGCAGGTCCGTGAAGTCGTCCGGGTTGGCCACGTACATGAGGTCGGGCGCCGCGGAGATCGCCATGACCTTCAGGCGGCCGCTCGATCGCGTCGCCGCCCGCCGAAGGTGGGCCGAGGCCGTCTCGAAGATGGTCCTGTCGGCGGCCAGCTCGGCGGACTTCACGTCGGCGCCCAGGGACGCGGCGAGCTCGGTGAAGCGGTCGATCACCTCGGTCAGCGAGCTCTTCGTGGTGAGGATGCCGACGCTGGGGGCGAGTGACTCGATCTTCTTCGCCGACTCCTCGGGCACGTACCAGAGCGCCGGCGGGTCGGTCATCTGGGCGACCAGGAGGTCGGGGCGCAGCGCGGCATACCGCTCGACGTTGAACTGGGGATAGGTGTTGCCGAGGATGGTCACCTTGTTCACGTCGATGCCGCCGGCCCGGGGGTCGGGCTCGCCGTTCTCCAGCTTGGTGGGGCCGAAGACGCCGACGCACTCGATGCCGAAGTCGTGCAGGACGGCGGCGGCGCCGACGAAGGCGACGATGCGCTTGGGCGTGGAGTCTGTTCTGACCGTCGTACCGCGATCGTCCTTGAAGGTCCACGGTCCGCCGGACGTGGACGCTCCGGCTCGGCCGTCGGCGGGCTCGTCGTCCGAACCGCCGCACGCCGTCAGGAGGCCGCCGAGGCCGAGGGCGCCGACGGAGGTGAGGAGAGTGCGACGGCTGAGGGCGCGGTCGGTGAAAGTGCTGTGACCGGTGGAAAGGGAACGGGAAGCGGACAGGGGCGAGTTCACGGGGGCGTTCCTCCCGGCGGGGCCGTGCACACGGATCGAGCCAGATCGAGAGGGTAGGCTAACCTAACTACGTGTTGGTCGACAGTCCTCCCGAGCAGCGCGCGGAGACCGCTCCCGCGCCCCCGAACCGCCGGGCGATACGAGCCATCGGGCTCCTCGCCTCCCTCGCGCTCCTTGCGCTCGCCGTGGTGGCGAGTATCGCGATCGGCGCCAAGGCGCTGTCCGTGGGGGAGGTCTGGCACGGTCTGTTCGAGGACTCGGGGACCTACGCCGACGTCGTCGTCGCCGACCGGCTGTCGCGGACCGTGCTGGGAGTCCTGGCCGGTGCCGCGCTCGGACTGTCCGGAGCGGTGCTCCAGGCGCTGACCCGCAATCCGCTGGCCGATCCGGGACTGCTCGGGATCAACGCGGGCGCGTCCGCCGCGGTCGTCACGGCCATCTCGTTCCTCGGCGTCACCTCGCTGAACGGCTATGTCTGGTTCGCGTTCGTCGGTGCGGCCGCCGTCGGGGCGATGGTCTGGTTCCTGGGCGGCAGCCGGGGCGCCACGCCGGTGCGGCTGGCGCTCGCCGGTACGGCGATCACCGCCGCGCTCTACGGCTACCTCCAGGCCGTGATGATCCTGGACAACGCCGCGCTGAACAGGATGCGCTTCTGGACGGTCGGTTCGCTGTCCTCCGCGACCGATTCGACCGTCGTGCAGGTGCTGCCCTTCCTGCTGGCCGGCTCGGTGCTCGCCCTCGCGCTCGCCCGGCCGCTCAACGCCGTGGCGATGGGCGACGACACCGCCAAGGCGCTGGGCGCCAACCTGAACCGGACCCGGGCGCTGTCCATGCTCGCCGCGACCGTGCTGTGCGGGGCCGCGACCGCCGCCTGCGGGCCGATCGTCTTCGTAGGACTGATGGTCCCGCACGTCGTCCGCTCGTTCACCGGTCCCGACCTGCGCTGGATCCTGCCGTACGCGGCCGTCCTGTCGCCCGTGCTGCTGCTGGCCTCCGACATCTTGGGCCGGGTCGTGGCGCGCCCCGCGGAACTCCAGGTCGGGATCGTCACCGCGCTCCTCGGCGGCCCGGTCTTCATCCTTCTCGTACGACGTCGGAGGACGGCCCAGCTGTGAAGACCAACCGTGCCGTCAGGACCCCCGGCGGAATGTCCGTCCGGCTGGACGTCCGTTCCCTCACCGTCGTTCTCCTGCTGCTGCTCGCCGCGCTCGCCGCGAGTGTCGTGCTGATCGGCACCGGCGACTTCCCGATCCCGGCCGCCGACGTCCTCAGGGCGCTGGCCGGCAACGGGAACGCCGGACAGGAGTTCATCATCAACGAGCTGCGGTTGCCGCGGGTCCTGGTCGCGCTGCTGGTCGGCGCCTCGCTCGGGCTCGGGGGAGCGCTGTTCCAGGCCATCTCCCGCAACCCGCTGGGCAGTCCGGACATCCTCGGGCTCGGGCAGGGCTCGGCGGCCGGTGCCCTGATCGTGATCGTCCTGATGTCCGGAAGCGCGACCCAGGTCACCGTGGGCGCGCTGCTCGGCGGACTCGCGACCGGGATCGCCATCTATCTGCTCGCCTGGAAACAGGGGGTGCACGGGTATCGACTGGTCCTGGTCGGTATCGGTGTGTCCGCGATCCTCACCGCGCTCAACGGCTATCTGCTGACCCGGTCCGACCTCACCGACGCGGCCCGTGCCGTGGTCTGGATGACCGGATCGCTCAGCGGACGGGACTGGGACCAGGTCTGGCCGCTGCTCGCGCTGTGCGTCGTGCTGGTGCCGCTCGTCCTCACCCGCGCGCGGGACCTGCGGATGATGGAGATGGGCGACGACGTGTCGTACGCCCTCGGGGTGCGGGTCGAGCGGGTGCGGATGCTGCTGCTCGTGGCCGCCGTCCTGCTCACCGCGACCGCCACCGCCGCCGCCGGACCGATCAGCTTCGTGGCGCTCATCGCGCCCCAGGTGGCCCGCCGGCTGACCCGCTCGCCCGGCCCGAACCTGCTGCCCTCCCTGTGCATGGGCGCCACCCTCCTGGTCACCGCCGACTGGGTCTCGCAGCGCGTGTTCGGCGCCGACCAGCTGCCCGTGGGCGTGGTCACCGGCGTCCTCGGTGGCGTCTACCTGCTGTGGCTGCTGGTCGCCGAGCGCAGGGCGGGCCGGATATGAGCGCCCACCCCAGCGCCGACCGGCCGGACACGAGCGCCGACCACAGCACCGACAGCGGGCTGAACAACCGAAGGAGCACTGTGAACCGCCTGTCCGCCGAGAACGTGACCCTGGCCTACGACCAGCGAGTCATCGCCGAGCAGCTGTCGGTGGAGATACCCGACAACTCGTTCACCGTGATCGTCGGCCCCAACGCGTGCGGCAAGTCCACGCTCCTGAGGGCGCTGTCGCGGATGCTCAAGCCCACCGAGGGCCGGGTGCTGCTCGACGGCAAGACCATCCAGTCGATGGCTCCCAAGAAGGTCGCGCGGACCCTGGGGCTGCTGCCGCAGTCCTCGATCGCGCCCGACGGAATCACCGTCGCCGACCTGGTCGGCCGGGGCCGCTACCCGCACCAGGGCATCCTGCGCCAGTGGTCCACCGAGGACGAGCAGGTCGTCCAGGAGTCCATGCGGCAGACCGGGGTCGCCGAGCTGGCCGACCGGTACGTGGACGAGCTCTCCGGCGGCCAGCGGCAGCGCGTGTGGATCGCGATGGCGCTCGCCCAGCAGACCCCGCTGCTGCTGCTCGACGAGCCGACGACCTATCTCGACATCCAGCACCAGATCGACGTCCTGGACCTGTGCGCCGAACTGCACGAGGAGCAGGGCCGCACCCTGGTCGCCGTGCTGCACGACCTCAACCACGCCGCCCGGTACGCCACGCATCTGATCGCCCTCAAGAGCGGCAAGGTGATCGCCGAGGGCGCCCCCAGGGACATCGTCACCGCGGAGCTGGTGGAGGAGGTCTTCGGGCTGCGCTGCCAGGTCATCGACGACCCGGAGACGGACACGCCGCTGGTGGTGCCGGCGGCCCGCAAGGCACGCGCGCGCGTGGAGGTCAAAGAAGCTTCCTGAGCTGGAGCAGGTCTCTGAGACCGGCCTCCAGCTTCACCCGGCCCGAGCCCCAGGCCTTGGCGAAGTGCAGCTCGCCGTTCACCAGGGCCACCAGGTCGTCGCCGGTCATGGTGAGCCTGATCTGGGCCTTCTCCCGCGGTGGGCCCTGGAGGGTGTCGTGCACCACGATCCGGCCGCCCGTCATCCGGCCGACGAACGTGATGTCGAGGTCGGTGATACGGCAGCTCACCGAGCGGTCCATGGCGGCTGCCGCGCGGACGTCCCCCTCGGCGCTGCGCATGTTGTCGGAGAGCTTCTCGAGTGCGGCGCGGCACTCCTCGATCGTGGCCATCGCGATCGACGGTACCCCAGCGGTTCGGGGTAGCGTCTGGGCATGAGCGACGCAGTTCCCGAGCCTTCCCCGGAGGCCGCGGTCGAACCCGAGCACGACCCGGCCGCCCCGGCCCCTCTGCACGTCCCCCGCACCCCCACGGGCAACGCCGAGGTCGACGCCGGTCTGGAGCGGCTCGGTGATGCCGACCACCTCGCCACCGACGGCCACCTGGAGGTGTACGAGGATGTACACCGAGGGCTGCGCGACGCGCTCACCGCGCTCGACGCCCGGCCGGAAACTCCGGCGCCCTCCCCGTCGTATGACAAGAGGGCACCTTCATCCTCGTATGGCACTAGGAGCTGAACCGAACGTGGCAGGAGTCGCACGTCGCCGTCTGGACGCGGAGCTGGTCCGCCGGAAGCTCGCGCGCTCGCGCGAGCACGCTGGGCAGCTGATCGCCGCGGGGCGGGTCACCGTCGGCAAGACCGTCGCGACCAAGTCCGCCACCCAGGTGGAGACGGCGGCCGCCATCGTGGTCCAGAACGACGAGAGCGACCCCGACTACGTCTCGCGCGGCGGGCACAAGCTTGCGGGCGCGCTCCAGGTGTTCGTGCCGCAGGGGCTCGTCGTCGAGGGGCGGCGGGCTCTGGACGCCGGCGCGTCCACCGGCGGATTCACCGATGTGCTGCTGCGCGCCGGGGCCGCGCACGTCGTCGCCGTGGACGTCGGGTACGGACAACTCGCATGGTCTCTTCGGAGCGATGAACGGGTCACCATCAAGGACCGTACGAACGTACGCGAGTTGACGCTCGAAGCGATCGATGGGGAGCCTGTGGATCTTGTCGTGGGGGATCTGTCCTTCATCCCGCTCGGCCTGGTACTGCCCGCCCTGGTGCGGTGCGTGAAGCCGGACGCCGATCTGGTGATGATGGTCAAGCCGCAGTTCGAGGTGGGGAAGGAGCGGCTGGGCAGCGGGGGAGTGGTCCGCAGTCCGCAGCTGCGCGCCGAGGCGGTGCGCGGAGTGGCGGGCAAGGCGGGGGAGCTCGGGCTCGGGGTGCAAGGGGTCACGGCCAGTCCCTTGCCCGGACCCTCGGGCAATGTCGAGTACTTTCTGTGGCTGCGTGCCGGGGCGCCCGCTCTGGACCCGGCCGATGTTGACCGTGCAGTGGCGGAGGGGCCGCGTTGACACCGAACCGAGCTCGTACTGTTTTCCTGCTCGCCCACACGGGGCGGCCCGCCGCCATCCGCAGTGCCGAGCTCGTGGTCAAGGGGCTGCTGCGCTCGGAGATCGGCGTGCGCGTCCTGGCGTACGAGGCCGCCGACCTGCCGCTGCCGCCCGAGGTGGAGCTCGTCAAGGAGGCGACTCCGCAGTGCCTCGAAGGGTGCGAACTGCTCATCGTCCTCGGCGGTGACGGGACGCTGCTGCGCGGCGCCGAGTTCGCCCGCGCGTCCGGGGTGCCGATGCTCGGCGTCAACCTCGGCAGCGTCGGGTTCCTCGCGGAGGCCGAGCGGGACGACCTCGACAAGGTCGTCGACCGGGTGGTGACCAAGTCGTACGAGGTCGAGGAGCGGATGACCGTCGATGTCGTCGTTCACCGCAACGGGGACATCGTCCACACCGACTGGGCGCTGAACGAGGCGGCCGTGCAGAAGGCCGGTGCGGAGAAGCTCCTCGAGGTCGTGCTGGAGATCGACGGGCGGCCGGTGACGGGGTTCGGGTGTGACGGGATCGTGCTGTCCACGCCGACCGGGTCCACGGCGTACGCGTTCTCCGCGGGGGGGCCTGTGGTGTGGCCCGAGGTGGAGGCGCTGTTGATGGTGCCGATCTCCGCGCACGCGTTGTTCGCGAAGCCGTTGGTGACGTCGCCGAACTCTGTGCTGGCTGTTGAGTTGTTGCCGCACATTCCTCCGGGGGTGTTGTGGTGTGACGGGCGGCGGACTTTCGAGTTGCCGCCGGGGGCGAGGGTCGAGGTGCGGCGGGGGGCTGTGCCGGTGCGGTTGGCTCGGCTGCATCATGCTTCGTTCACGGATCGGTTGGTTGCGAAGTTTGCGTTGCCGGTGTCTGGATGGCGGGGGGCGCCTCACTAGCCATCTGTGGGGGCTGGTTGCGGAGCGTCGGCGAGTGCGGGTGGTTTGTGGTTGCTCGCGCAGTTCCCCGCGCCCCTAAAAGCCTGACACTCCCCCGGGTGACAAGGGCACCTCGCACTTGCCCGCCCCGACCTCGTAAGGTCTTCATCGTGCTGGAAGAGATGCGGATACGGTCGCTCGGAGTCATCGATGACGCCGTCGTCGAGCTGTCGCCCGGGTTCACCGCTGTCACCGGTGAGACGGGTGCGGGCAAGACCATGGTGGTCACCAGCCTGGGGCTGTTGCTCGGTGGGCGGGCGGATGCGGCGCTCGTGCGGATCGGGGCCGAGAAGGCGGTCGTGGAGGGGCGGATCAGTGTGTCCGCCGGGGACTCGGTCGTCGTACGGGCCGAGGAGGCCGGGGCGGAGATCGACGACGGGGCGCTGCTGATCAGCCGTACCGTTTCCGCCGAAGGGCGGTCCCGGGCGCATCTGGGCGGGCGCAGCGTGCCCGTGGGGGTGCTCGCCGAGCTGGCCGACGAGCTCGTGGCCGTGCACGGGCAGACCGACCAGCAGGGGCTGCTGAAGCTGTCCCGGCAGCGGCAGGCGCTCGACCGGTACGCGGGGGACGCGGTCGCCGTACCGCTGGCCAAGTACACCGAGGCGTACCGGCGGCTGCGGGCCGTCTCCGTCGAGCTGGACGAGATCACCACGCGCGCGCGTGAGCGGGCCCAGGAGGCCGACATGCTGCGCTACGGCCTCGACGAGATCGCCGGGGTGGAGCCGCGCGCCGGTGAGGACGTGGAGCTGGCGGAGGAGGCCGAGCGGCTCGGGCACGCGGAGGCGCTGTCGTCCGCCGCCACGGCCGGCCATGCCGCGCTGGCGGGCAATCCCGAGGACCCCGAGGGGATCGACGCCACCACGCTCGTCGCGGGCGCACAGCGGGCCCTGGACGCCGTACGGTCCTACGACCCGGCGCTGGCCGCGCTGGCGGACCGGATCGGGGAGATCGGGATCCTGCTCGGCGATGTGGCCGGTGAGCTGGCGGGGTACGCCGACGACCTCGACGCCGATCCGCTGCGGCTGGCGGCCGTGGAGGAGCGGCGGGCCGCGCTGACCGCGCTGACCCGCAAGTACGGCGAGAACGTCGCCGCCGTGCTCACCTGGGCCGAGCGGAGCGCCGCCCGGCTCACCGAACTGGACGGTGACGACGAGCGGATCGACGAGCTGACCGCCGAGCGGGACGCGCTCCGTACCGAACTGGGCGGGCTGGCGCAGGCGTTGACCGACGCGCGGGCGGACGCCGCCGAGCGGTTCGCGGCCGCCGTGACCGCGGAGCTGGCCTCGCTGGCCATGCCGCACGCGCGCGTGTCCTTCGACATCCGGCAGACCGAGGACCCGGCCGGCGTGGAGGTCGGCGGGCGGACGGTCGCGTACGGGCCGGCCGGTGTCGACGAGGTCGAGCTGCTGCTCGCCCCGCACCCGGGTGCCCCGCCCCGGCCGATCGCCAAGGGCGCGTCCGGTGGTGAGCTGTCGCGCGTGATGCTGGCCGTCGAGGTCGTGTTCGCGGGGACCGATCCCGTGCCGACCTACCTCTTCGACGAGGTCGACGCCGGTGTCGGCGGCAAGGCCGCGGTGGAGATCGGGCGGCGCCTGGCGCGGCTCGCGAAGACCGCCCAGGTCGTCGTCGTGACCCATCTGCCCCAGGTCGCCGCCTTCGCCGACCGGCAACTGCTGGTCGAGAAGACCAACGACGGGTCCGTGACCCGGTCCGGGGTGAAGGTCCTGGAAGGCGAGGACCGGGTCCGCGAACTGTCCCGGATGCTGGCCGGCCAGGAGAACTCGGAGACGGCACGGGCGCACGCGGAGGAGCTGCTGGCCACGGCCAGGGCGGACGGGTAGGCGGCGGCCGGCGGGACGAGGGGCGCATGCGCCGGCCTGTCGGTCGGTTCGGCTGCCGGAGTGTCCGTCAGCGTGTCGTCGGCGGGTCCGCCGGTGTGGGTACAGCTGTGCGGAATGGCGCCTTCCCTCACTCGTGTGGG
Source organism: Streptomyces lincolnensis (assembly GCF_021173675.1). Lineage (GTDB taxonomy): Bacteria > Actinomycetota > Actinomycetes > Streptomycetales > Streptomycetaceae > Streptomyces > Streptomyces lincolnensis_B. The sequence goes on from NZ_JAIHON010000009.1 coordinate 13,422, forward strand.
TGGCCCGTCGTGGCGTTTCGACCGGTCGCCGGACCCCCGGCGTTCCCGGAACACCCGTACGTGCTGGCATCCTTGGCACAGAACGCAGTACGCGTAGGAAGCGCGCGGTACACCCCTCCGCTCGACACCTTCTGTACGTTTCCTCGTGACCGCCCGACGCCGAACCAGGAGCCCCGGCCACGTGACCCCCGTGAGCAGCCACTCACCGCACGGCCAGTCGTCGCTGCGCACCGTGCAGGTGCTGGGCGGCGGCAACGCCGGCAGCAGCGCGCACGTGCGCTCCCTGACCTCGGGTCTGGTCGCACGGGGCGTGCGGGTCACGGTGTGCGCCCCCGCCGAGGCGGATCGCGCCTACGACTTCACCGGGGCCGGCGCCGAGCACGTGCACGTGCCACGCAGCAGCGACCCCGCCTCGGTGGCAGCGCTGCGGATGGCGTGCACCAACGCCGACCTGGTGCACGCGCACGGACTGCACGCCTCCTTCCGCGCCGTGCTCGCGCTCAGCGGACGCCGTACCCCGCTGATCGTCACCTGGCACGACCGGGCGTACGCCGAGGGGGCGCGCGCCCATTTCCTGCGCCTGCTGGAGCGGAGGGTGGTCAGGACCGCGGCCGTGGTCCTCGGCACCACCTCGGCCCTCGTGGACCGGGCCCGCCGCACGGGAGCGCGGGACGCGCGGCTCGCCGCCGTCGCCCTGCCCGGCCCCCGCGCGACCGTCGAGGCGGAGGACCCCGACCGGCTGCGGGCCAAGGTGCGGGCCGAACTCGGGGCCACCGGACGCCCGTTGCTGATGGCCGTCGGCTCCCTCGACCGGCATCGGGGCTACGACATGCTGCTGGACGCCGCGCGCTCGTGGCGCCGCCTGGATCCGGTGCCGCTGGTGGCCGTCGCGGGGGAGGGGCCGTTGCGCGCCGAACTCCAGCGCCGGATCGAGGAGGAGGGGCTGCCGGTCCGGCTCCTGGGGCGGCGGGAGGACGCCTCCGAGCTGCTGACCGCCGCCGACCTCGCCCTGCTGCCGAGCGGCGGCGAGTCGCGGTCCGTGCTCGCCCAGGAGGCCCTTCACGCGCGCGTGCCGCTCGTCGCCACCGGGGGCGGCGGCATCCCCGAACTCGTCGGGGACGCCGCCGAACTCGTGCCCTCCGGGGACTCCGAGGCGTTCGCCGCCGCCGTGGTCCGGCTGCTCGGCGACCCCGGACGCCAGGAGGAGCTTCGGGACAAGGGCGTCCGACAGGCGGCCGGCTGGCCGACCGAGGACGAGACCGTCGCCCAAGTGCTCAGCGTCTACGACGAGTTGACCCAGCTACGGCCCCTGGTCTGAGACCTCCCTTGATCAGGGCACCAGCCTGCGGGCCCGCAGCGCCAGGCTCAAGGCCAGCACCGTCTGCGGGTCGTCGAGGTCCGTGCCCAGCAACTCCCCGATGCGGGCGAGCCGGTTGTAGAGCGTCTGCCGGTTGAGGTGGAGTTCGCGGGCCGTCTCCGCCTTGCGGCCCGCGTGCGCCAGATACGTCTCCAGCGTGGGCAGCAGAGGCGGCTTGGAGCGGTCGTCGTGGTCCTGGACCGGCCCGATGGCGCGGTCCACGAAGGCCGCCAGATCCGGGTGGTCGCGCAGCCGCCACAGCAGCAGGTCGATGTCCAGGCGGCGGGCGTCGTACCACGGCCGGTCGGACAGCCCCTGGGCCGCCGCGGCCGTCTCCGCCGCGTGCCGCAGGCCCGCCGAGGCCGCCGCCCAGCCGCCCGCGACCCCGACGACCACCACCGGCGGCCGGCCGCCCGGCCGTTGCATCCCGGCCCGCTCCACCCCCGCCCTCAGCGCCGCCGCGACCCGGTCCGCGACCGCCGACCGCTCCGACTCCGACCGCAGGCCCAGCAGAACGGGAACACGGCCCTCGACCGGCCGTACCCCCAGCAGGACCGGTACGCCCACGGACGCCAGCTCCTCCGCGACCGCGCGCGCCAGGACCGCCCAGCCCCCGCCGGGGGCGAACGTGTCGCCGAGCCGCATGACCACCGGCAGCAGCGGATCGGCGCCCGGTTTGAAACCGAGCACGCGCGCCTGCGCGGGCGCGTCCTCGGCGGCGATACGGCCCTCCGCGAGGTCGGTCAGGAAGTCGCCGCGTCCGCGCGCGGCCAACTCCTCCTCCTGGCGGGCCTGCATCAGGACCACGGCCAGGATGCCCGCGGCCCGCTCGGCGGCCATCCGGTGCACGGGGGCGAGCGGCGCGCGCACGGGGAGCAGGACGAGCCGGGCGCGCACCGAGCCCGTCCCCGGCCCGCCGCCGGGCACGTCCACCAGGACCGAGCCGGCCGTGGGGGCGTCCTTGTGCCGGCCGCGCAGCCCCTCCCACACCTGGAGCGGATCCGCGCCCTCGGGCCCGGCCCCGGCGGCGTACAGCAGCCGTCCGTCCGTCGTCTCCAGGAAGACCGGATTGCCGCTGAAGTCGGCCAGGATCCCGAGGACCTGGGGCACTCCGCCGCCGTCCAGCAGCGCCCGGGTGCACTGGCCGTGCACCTCCTCCGCCTGCTGGAGCAGTGCGTAGTGGCCGTTGACGATCTCGGTGTGGATCTCCTCGGTGACCGTGACGAAGGGCACCTCGCGGTGCAGCTGGACCAGCGGCAGACCGGCCGAGCGGGCCGTGTCGACCAGGGCGGCCGGCAGCCGCGTGAAGCGCGGGCCCAGCTCCACGACCAGGGCCGCGATGCCCCGCTCGGCCAGGGTGCGCACGAAGGCCCGCTGCTCGGCGGGCCGGGTGCCGAGGCCGTAGCCCGTGGTCAGCAGCAGTTCGCCGCCCTTGAGCAGCGAGGCGATGTGCGGCACCTCGCCCGCGTGCACCCAGCGCACGGTCCGGTGCAGCCGGTCGGCGCCCGCGAGGACCTCCGGGAGCCCGCTGCGCAGCCCGGGCAGCTCCAGCGCCCGCTGCACGGTGATCCCGGCGCCCCGGCTGTCGAAACGGTGATCCGTGCGGCTGTCCATGCAGCGGACGCTACCCGCGCGGCCCGCCCAGCGACATCCGCGGTTCCGGAGCCGCTGCCGCGCAGGTGTGGGGGTTGAGGGGCGCGCGGCCGGGTAGCGGCCCCGCCATGGACATCAGCGTGGTCGCCGTGGGGCGGGAGGACGACAGTCCGATCGACGAGCCGTTGCGGGTGGGGGTGCTCGCCGACCGGCTCGGGTACCGGGAGGTGTGGGTGGGCGAGGGGCCGACCTGGGACTCCTTCGTCCTGGCCACCGCCATCGGACAGGCCACCGGGCAGGCGGCGTTGACCGCGGGTCCGGTGCCGGTGAACGTGCGTGACCCGTACACGATCGCCCGGGGGGCCGCGGGCGCCGCTGCCGTCGTGGGACGGCCGGTCGGGGTGGCGCTGGGCACCTCCAGCAAGCGGGTCGTCGAGGGCGTGCACGAGCGGCCCCGGGAGCGGCCCGCGGCCACGCTGGAGCAGAGCGCGGCGGCCCTGCGCGGGCTCCTGCGGGCGACCCCGGGCGAACCGGTCGTCCCCGGCAGCCCGTTCCGCCGCCGCCTCCCGCCGCCCGGCGGTCTTCTCACCGTGGCGGCCTTCGGTGACCGGGCGATCGCCACGGCCGCGGCACACGCCGACCGGATGCTGCTCGACGTGGTCTCCCCCCAGCAGGTGCGCGACCTGCGCGCCAGGCTGCTCGCGGCGGCCGACAAGGCGGGCCGTACCCCGCCCACGCTGGCCGCCTGGCTGCCCGCGGCCGTCGACCCGGCACCGGAGACCCTCGACCAGGTCCTGGGCAGCATCGCCGGATACCTGACCGTGGCGGGCTACCGCGAGGTGTTCGTCGAGGCCGGTCTCGGCGAGGCGGTCGAGCTGGCCGCGTCCGGCGCCGACCGGGAGACCCTGGTCCGGACGCTGCCCGAGGAGGCCGCCTCCGCGGTCGGCCTGGTCGGCGACCTCGACACGGTACGGGCCCGGATCGCGGTCTACGCCGAGGCCGGGCTCGACGAGATCGCGCTCGTCCCGGCCACGGCCGGCGACCCGGGCGGAGAGCGGACGCTGACGGCCCTCGCACCGGGCTGAGGACCGCCTCCGCGTGACCCCCCACGGCTCGCGCGCGTCCGGGGGAGCAATCGCTTGCTTCCCGGACGCACGGGCACGGTCCGTCCCCTCCGTCCGGAGGGGACGGCGTCAGCCGCCGTAGGCTCCCGAAGCCGTCAGCCTCAGCGCGGTGTCGATGAGCGGAACATGGCTGAAAGCCTGCGGGAAGTTGCCGACCTGGCGCTGCAGGTGCGGGTCCCACTCCTCGGCCAGCAGACCGAGGTCGTTGCGCAGGGACAGCAGCTTCTCGAACAGCTTGCGGGCCTCGTCCACGCGGCCGATCATCGCCAGGTCGTCCGCCATCCAGAACGAGCAGGCCAGGAAGGCGCCCTCGTCGCCGGGGAGCCCGTCGACGCCCTCGTCCGCGCCGGAGGTCGGGTAGCGCAGGATGAAGCCGTCCGCCGTGGACAGCTCGCGCTGGATCGCCTCGATCGTGCCGATCACGCGCTTGTCGTCCGGGGGCAGGAAGCCCATCTGCGGGATCAGCAGCAGGGAGGCGTCCAGCTCCTTCGAGCCGTACGACTGCGTGAAGGTGTTGCGCTCCTTGTCGTAACCCTTCTCACAGACGTCCCGGTGGATGTCGTCGCGCAGTTCGCGCCACTTCTCCAGCGGGCCGTCCGCGTCACCGGACTCGATGAGCTTGATCGTACGGTCCACGGCCACCCAGGCCATCACCTTGGAGTGCACGAAGTGGCGGCGCGGGCCGCGCACCTCCCAGATGCCCTCGTCCGGCTCGTCCCAGTGCTGCTCCAGGTAGCGGATCAGCTTGAGCTGGAGCAGGGAGGCGTAGTCGTTGCGGGCCAGGCCCGTCATGTGGGCCAGGTGCAGAGCCTCGGTGACCTCGCCGTAGACGTCCAGCTGGAGCTGGTGCGCGGCGCCGTTGCCGACGCGGACCGGGGCGGAGTCCTCGAAGCCGGGCAGCCAGTCCAGCTCGGCCTCGCCCAGCTCGCGTTCGCCCGCGATGCCGTACATGATCTGGAGGTTCTCCGGGTCGCCGGCGACCGCCCTGAGCAGCCACTCGCGCCAGGCGCGGGCCTCCTCGCGGTAGCCGGTGCGCAGCAGCGAGGAGAGGGTGATCGCCGCGTCGCGCAGCCAGGTGTAGCGGTAGTCCCAGTTGCGGACGCCGCCGATGTCCTCCGGCAGGGAGGTCGTCGGCGCGGCGACGATGCCGCCCGTCGGGGCGTAGGTCAGGGCCTTGAGGGTGATCAGCGAGCGGATGACGGCCTCGCGGTAGGGGCCGTGGTACGTGCAGTGCTCGACCCACTCCCGCCAGAAGTCCTCCGTGGCCTCCAGCGACTGCTCCGGCTCCGGCAGCGGCGGCGGCTGCTTGTGCGAGGGCTCCCAGGAGATGGTGAACGCGATCCGCTCACCCGGGGCGACGGTGAAGTCGGAGTACGTCGTCAGCGACTTGCCGTAGGTCTCCGCCTCTGTGTCGAACCACACGCTGTCCGGGCCCGCGACGGCGACCGTACGGCCCTCGTGCCGGTGGACCCACGGCACGACCCGGCCGTAGGAGAAGCGCATCCGCAGGGCCGAGCGCATCGGGACGCGGCCGGAGACGCCCTCCACGATGCGGATGAGCTGCGGCGCGCCGTCACGCGGGGGCATGAAGTCGATCACCCGGACCGTGCCGCGCGGGGTGTCCCACTCGGACTCCAGGATCAGGGAGTCGCCGCGGTAGCTGCGCCGGGCGGCGGTGGGCGGCTCGGCGTCGGCCGCGTGGGCCGGGCCGAGCCGCCAGAAGCCGTGTTCCTCCGTGCCCAGCAGACCGGCGAAGATGGCGTGCGAGTCGAAGCGGGGCAGGCACAGCCAGTCCACCGTGCCGTCCCGGCAGACCAGGGCAGCGGTCTGCATGTCTCCGATGAGTGCGTAGTCTTCGATGCGCCCGGCCACGTGCAACTCCAGTCGAACGGCCACGTCACCCCCTGCAAGCAGGGGGCTGTCGCTTGGTGCGGTCAAGGGGGTCGTTGTAATGCGTCGTTGAGCGGTGAAGCAAAACAGTCATGCCGCTGTGAGGCAAAACGGCAACTGTTGCTCAACGAACTGACGAGCTCTCGTTGTTCCGGTGATTACGGGCGGGGGTGATGCCGTGTTCCCGGCCGGGCTCGGCAGCGAGTGTCCGAGCAGGATACGACGCACGTAGATGATCTGCGTGCCGCTCCGGACAACGCGAATGAGCCGAACGGGTGAGCACCGGGTGAGAAAGACGTGTGTTCGTGCGGCTTCGTGTCGAGTCGTGTGCGGAGCGTGGCCGGAAGCCATCTCGTCCGGTCGCTGATACCCTGGTAGCCCGTGGACCGGTGGGCACGAAACCCCCGAACCGCAGCGACGGCACCCCCGGAAAACTCCGGTCGGCAGCCGCCCCGCACTCCAGATCGCGACCACGGGAGCCCCCTCTTGGCCATGCCGACGCCCTCTTATCGATCGGGCACAGCTACGACGACCAAGCACATCTTCGTCACCGGGGGTGTCGCCTCCTCGCTCGGCAAGGGCCTGACGGCCTCCAGCCTCGGCATGCTGCTCAAGGCGCGGGGCCTGCGCGTCGTGATGCAGAAGCTCGACCCGTACCTGAACGTCGACCCGGGCACGATGAACCCCTTCCAGCACGGTGAGGTGTTCGTCACCAACGACGGCGCCGAGACCGACCTGGACATCGGCCACTACGAGCGTTTCCTCGACCGTGACCTGGACGGCTCCGCCAACGTCACCACCGGTCAGGTCTACTCGACGGTGATCGCCAAGGAGCGGCGCGGGGAGTACCTCGGCGACACCGTCCAGGTCATCCCGCACATCACCAACGAGATCAAGCACCGCATCCGCCGCATGGCGACCGACGAGGTCGACGTCGTGATCACCGAGGTCGGCGGCACGGTCGGCGACATCGAGTCGCTGCCGTTCCTGGAGACGGTCCGCCAGGTCCGTCACGAGGTCGGCCGCGACAACGTCTTCGTCGTCCACATTTCCCTCCTGCCCTACATCGGCCCGTCGGGAGAGCTGAAGACGAAGCCGACCCAGCACTCGGTTGCGGCTCTGCGCAACATCGGTATCCAGCCGGACGCGATCGTGCTGCGCTGCGACCGCGAGGTCCCCACCGCGATCAAGCGGAAGATCTCGCTGATGTGCGACGTCGACGAGGCCGCCGTGGTCGCCTGCCCCGACGCCCGCTCGATCTACGACATCCCCAAGACCGTGCACGGCGAGGGCCTGGACGCCTACGTCGTCCGCAAGCTGGACCTGCCGTTCCGGGACGTGGACTGGCGGACCTGGGACGACCTGCTCGACCGCGTCCACAACCCCGACCACGAGATCACCCTCGCCCTGGTCGGCAAGTACATCGACCTGCCCGACGCCTACCTCTCGGTCACCGAGGCGCTGCGCGCGGGCGGCTTCGCCAACAAGGCCCGCGTGAAGATCAAGTGGGTCACCTCCGACGACTGCAAGACCCCGGCCGGCGCCGCCGCGCAGCTCGGTGACGTGGACGGCATCTGCATCCCCGGCGGCTTCGGCGACCGCGGTGTGCTCGGCAAGGTCGGCGCGATCAAGTACGCCCGCGAGAACCGGATCCCGCTGCTCGGCCTCTGCCTGGGCCTGCAGTGCATCGTGATCGAGGCCGCGCGCAACCTCGCCGACATCCCCGACGCCAACTCCACCGAGTTCGACGCGGCCACCGGCCACCCGGTGATCTCCACCATGGCCGAGCAGCTCGACATCGTCGCCGGCGAGGGCGACATGGGCGGCACGATGCGGCTCGGCATGTACCCGGCCAAGCTCGCCGAGGGCTCCATCGTCCGTGAGGTCTACGACGGCAAGGAGTACGTCGAGGAGCGGCACCGGCACCGCTACGAGGTGAACAACGCCTACCGCGCGGAGCTGGAGAAGAAGGCCGGCATCCTGTTCTCCGGCACCTCCCCGGACGGCAAGCTCGTCGAGTACGTCGAGTACCCGCGCGAGGTCCACCCCTACCTGGTCGCCACGCAGGCGCACCCGGAGCTGCGCTCGCGTCCGACGCGCCCGCACCCGTTGTTCGCCGGGCTGGTGAAGGCCTCGGTCGAGCGGAAGATTTCCCAGTAGCACGACAGTTGTACGGTGGCCGGGGCGCGCGCATTCAAAAGGCGGGCGTCCCGGCTTCTTTGTGCACGTGGGAGGAGAGGGCATGACGATCAAGGACACCCCCGAGGCGTGGGAGATCCGGGCGACGGAGACCCCCTTCGTGGGCAACAAGACCTCCGTCCGCACGGACGAGGTGGTCATGCCCGACGGCTCGGTGGTCAAGCGCGACTACCAGGTCCACCCCGGCTCCGTGGCCGTCCTCGCCCTCGACGAGGAGGACCGGGTGCTGCTCATCCGGCAGTACCGCCACCCCGTACGGCAGAAGCTGTGGGAGATCCCGGCCGGGCTGCTCGACGTGCCCGGGGAGAACCCGCTGCACGCCGCGCAGCGGGAGCTGTACGAGGAGGCGCACGTCAAGGCGGAGGACTGGCGGGTGCTGACGGATGTCTACACGACGCCGGGTGGGTGTGACGAGGCCGTGCGGATCTTCCTCGCTCGGAATCTGTCCGAGGCCGAGGGGGAGCGGTTCGAGGTCGAGGACGAGGAGACGGATCTGGAGTACGCGCGGGTGCCGGTGGATGAGCTGACCCGGGGTGTGCTCGCCGGTGAGCTGCACAACAACTGCCTGGTGGTGGGGGTGCTTTCGCTGGTGGCGGCGAGGGCCTCCGGCGGGTTGGACGGGTTGCGTGTGGCGGATGCGGAGTGGCCGGCGCGGCCGTTCGAGGTGTGACGGGGCGCGTCGTTGGGGTGCCGGTTCGTTGCGGGGTGCTGGTCCGTTGTGGCTTGTCGCGCCCACGCGGCGGAGCCGCATATTGATACAGCCCCGCGCCCCTAACGGGGCGCAACCGGAACCGGCGATCCTATGATCCGTTGATCCGATCGAGGGAGTCTCGTCCCGTTATCGCCGTGCTCCACCAGGAACGTTGCAGAGCGTGAACTAGGCTCTGAAAGTGCCCGAGCCGGAGTCCCGGTGGGGCTTTGCGCGTGTGGTGGGACGGGAGTGTGCCCGTGACGGATCAGGCGGTGGACACAGGCGGCGTTCGGCTGTCGGGAGACGCTGCTGCGGAGAGTCGATTCCTGGGCCGTACAAGGGAGTTGAAAGAACTCCGGGCCGACATCGAACGGGCCGGTCTGGACACCCTCGCCGGCCGCAAAGCCCCCCGCGCACGCGTGCTGCTCATCGCGGGGAAGCCCGGTTCGGGGCGCACGGCGCTCGCCGAGGAACTCGTACGGCAGGTCGCGGACCGTTACCGGGACGGGGTGCTCCGGGCCCGTCTCGGTGAGCCGGACGGCACACCCGTGCCGGTGGAGCGCGCGGCCCGTGAACTGCTCACCGCTCTCGACGTGTCGGCGCCGGCGGGGGCGGACGAGGACGACCTCACCGAGACGCTCCGCGAGGCCCTCGCCGATCGCCGGATGCTGATCCTGCTCGACGACGCGGCCACCGCCGAGCAGGTCGACGCCCTGCTGCCGGACACCCCCGAGTGCCTGGTCGTCGCCGTCTCCGGGGGCCCGCTCACCGGGATCTCCGACGTCCGGCCCTGCACCCTGGGCGGCCTGGACACCAAGTCCGCGGTGGACCTGCTGTCCCGGCACACCGGGTCGGTCCGCATCACCGTCGACCCCCGTGCCGCCGAGGGCCTGGCCGAGGAGTGCCAGGGCCAGCCCGCCGCGCTGATGCTGGCCGGGGGCTGGCTCGCCGCCCGCCCCAAGGCGGCCGTCTCCGACCTGGCCAAGCAGCTGCGCGCCGAGGGCGACGAGGGCACCCCGCTCAGCCGGGTCTTCCGGTTCGTCTACGCCGCCCTGCCGACCCCGGCCGCCCGGATACTGCGCCTGCTCTCCCTCGCCCCGGCCGGCCTGGTCGACCCGCAGACCGCCTCCGCGCTCGCCGGCTGCTCGGTCAGCGGCGCCCGCACCACGCTGGACGACTTCGTCGCCCTCGGCCTGCTGCACGCGGTGGACTCGCCGCTGCCGCAGTACGAGGTCCCCGGCTGCCTGCACCCCCTGCTGAAGGCCCTCGCCGAGAGCCAGGACCGCCCCGCCGAACTCCAGCTGGCCCGCGCCCGCATGCTGGAGCGGACCCTGCGGCTGCTCCAGTCCTGCCGGGCGATCACCGAGACCGACAGCCCCGAGGCCCGCCAGAAGCTCCTGGCCATGCCCCAGGCCCTGCGCTTCCCGAACCCCCGGGCGGCCGCCGAATGGCTGAGCGTCCGCAGGCCCGCCCTGCTCGCCGCGGCCCGCCTCGCGGTCGCCGACGGCGAGCTGGACACCCTCGCCCGGCGCCTGATGTCCCAGCTCGTGCGGGCGATGGTGGCCCACTTCGGCACCCAGGCGGCCGCCCCCGACCTGTACGGCATCCACCGGCTCGTCCTCGACGTCGCCGAGCGGCGCGGCCTGCCCCGCGAGAAGGCCGCCGCCCTGCTGAACCTCGCCGACCTGGACGCCCGCACCGGCCGGACCCAGGACGCGCTGGCGCGGTACCGGGCGGCGCTGGACGCCGGGCGCGAGGCGAACGACCCGTATGCGACCGGCCGCGCGATGGAATCCGTAGGCGGTGCCCATCTGGAGACCGGGGACTACGACCGGGCCGCCGACTGGTTCGGGCGCGCCCTGGCCCAGCGGCTGGCCCGGGACGAGCGCGCCGACGCCGCCCGGCTCTACGGCCGGATCGCGGCCGCGCACACCTACGCGGGCCGTTACGGCGAGGCCCTCAGGAACTGGCGGGCCGCGGCCGCCGGGCACCGCAAGAACGGCGATGTCGCCTCCCACGCGCGGGCGTTGAGCGAGCTCGCGCGCGTCCAGGAGTACGCCGGCCGGCCCGAGGAGTCGCTGCGCACCTGCCAGGAGGCCGTGGAGTGGGCCCGCCGCGCCGAGGACGTACGCCTCCAGGCGGCGCTCCAGCTGCGGCTCGCCGACACGCTGGACCACCTCGGCGATCCCACGGCGGCGGCACTGCACCGGGGGACGGCCGAACGGCTGCTGGGCGAGGAGCTTTCCGGGGCGGAACCGGAGCCGGAGACTCAGCCGGAGACCCCCGATCTGCCGGAACACGACGCTAACGCCTGCGAAATCCGTAGTACATCCGCTGAAGATTGAGGCAATGAAAGGCTAGACAGCGGGAACACCTTCATTAGACTGGCTCTGCCGCACCTTCTCCTGCGGTGTCTCCTGGTGTGCCCTCGCATGCCTGGGTATGTGTTGTATTGCCCCACCACACTCTCTGAGCCAAGGACCGTGATCGACGTGAAGGTCGGCATCCCCCGCGAGGTCAAGAACAACGAGTTCCGGGTGGCCATCACCCCCGCCGGTGTGCACGAGCTGGTGCGCCACGGCCATCAGGTCGTCATCGAGCGCGGCGCCGGCGTCGGCTCCTCGATCCCCGACGAGGAGTACGTCCGTGAGGGCGCCCGGATCCTGGACACCGCCGACGAGGTGTGGGCCACCGCCGACCTGCTGCTGAAGGTCAAGGAGCCCATCGCCGAGGAGTACCACCGCCTCCGCAAGGACCAGACGCTCTTCACCTACCTGCACCTGGCCGCCTCCAAGGAGTGCACCGACGCGCTCGTCGAGTCCGGCACCACCGCGATCGCCTACGAGACGGTCGAGCTGCCCAGCCGCGCGCTCCCGCTGCTCGCCCCCATGTCCGAGGTCGCGGGCCGGCTCGCCCCGCAGGTCGGCGCCTACCACCTGATGCGCTCGGCCGGCGGCCGCGGTGTGCTCCCCGGCGGTGTCCCCGGCACCCAGCCCGCGAAGGCCGTCGTCATCGGCGGCGGTGTCTCCGGCTGGAACGCCACACAGATCGCCGTCGGTATGGGCTTCCACGTCACGCTGCTCGACCGCGACATCAACAAGCTGCGCGAGGCGGACAAGGTGTTCGGCACCAAGGTCCGGGCGATCATGTCCAACGCCTTCGAGCTGGAGAAGGCGGTCCTGGACGCCGACCTCGTCATCGGTGCGGTGCTCATCCCGGGCGCCAAGGCCCCGAAGCTGGTCACCAACGAGCTGGTGTCCCGGATGAAGCCGGGAAGTGTCCTTGTCGACATCGCGATCGACCAGGGTGGCTGCTTCGAGGACTCACGGCCCACGACCCACGCGGAGCCGACCTTCGCGGTCCACGACTCGGTCTTCTACTGCGTCGCCAACATGCCCGGCGCGGTGCCCAACACCTCCACCTACGCCCTCACCAACGCCACGCTGCCGTACATCGTGGAACTCGCGGACCGCGGCTGGGTGGAGGCGCTGCGCCGGGATCCCGCGCTGGCCAGGGGTCTCAACACCCATGACGGCAAGGTGGTTTACCGGGAGGTCGCCCAGGCGCACGGCCTGGAGCACGTCGAGCTGGAGTCGCTGCTCGGCTGACCGTCGACGTTAAGTCTCCTTTTGGTAAAGGTCGATACGTCAACACAGGTCGTCAACCCCGCGCACCCGGCCGGACCTTGCCCGACAAGGTCCGGTCAGGTGTGTGTATGGTCACTTTGCGGCTCTAGGTCAACTCGCCTCGAACGTAACTCTTCAACCGATTCGTACACCGGCGAAACCCACCGTGCGACGGCCGTACGCCCTTGACAGAGGGATGTTTCATTGCCGACACATCCTGCCGGGTCCGGCGGATTGTGTTGCTGCGGACGCCCGACACGCCATAGAGTCGCCAACCGTCGGCATGGTGCCACGCTGACCTGTCTAGAAGTTTCCTGGTCACCAAGGAGGTAAGACGACTTGTGAATGAGTCGACATTTTCTCCCGGGGGTGGTCAACCAGGAACGCCTGCAGGGGCCCAGGGTCCCGCGGGGTTCGAGGCTGTCGGCTCCGTCGCGGTGCGCACCTTCGCAGCCCACCAGAGTCCGCAGGCGACTCGGACACACCACAGCATGGATGGCCATCACGTGAACGCCATGGCCGGCGACGGAAGTGGCGCGCCCCACAACCACTTCGCCGACTACGACGAACTGCCCGAGGGGCACTTCTACGACCCCGACGCCGAGTACGAGCCCGACCCCGAGTACGCGGCCACGCTCGCGCCCGACGCTGCCCGTCAGCGCCGGGAGCGCATCGGCCCGACGGGCCGGCCGCTGCCGTACTTCCCGATCCCGGGTCCGCTGACCGATCACGGACCCGCGAAGATCATCGCGATGTGCAACCAGAAGGGCGGCGTGGGCAAGACGACGTCGACCATCAACCTGGGTGCCGCGCTCGCGGAGTACGGCCGTCGGGTGCTGCTCGTGGACTTCGACCCGCAGGGCGCGCTGTCGGTGGGTCTCGGTGTCAACCCGATGGAGCTCGACCTCACCGTCTACAACCTGCTCATGGAGCGGGGCATGGCGGCCGACGAGGTCCTGCTGAAGACCGCGGTCCCCAACATGGACCTGCTGCCGAGCAACATCGACCTGTCCGCGGCGGAGGTCCAGCTGGTCTCCGAGGTCGCGCGCGAGTCGACGCTCCAGCGCGCCCTGAAGCCGCTCATGGCCGACTACGACTACATCGTGATCGACTGTCAGCCCTCGCTCGGCCTGCTCACGGTGAACGCCCTGACGGCCGCGCACAAGGTGATAGTGCCACTGGAGTGCGAGTTCTTCGCGCTGCGTGGTGTCGCGCTGCTGACGGAGACCATCGAGAAGGTCCAGGAGCGGCTCAACCCCGAGCTGGAGCTCGACGGGATCCTCGCCACGATGTACGACTCGCGCACCGTGCACAGCCGTGAGGTGCTCGCGCGGGTCGTCGAGGCGTTCGACGACCACGTCTACCACACGGTCATCGGGCGCACGGTCCGCTTCCCGGAGACCACGGTCGCCGGAGAGCCGATCACCACGTACGCCTCCAACTCCGTCGGCGCCGCCGCCTACCGCCAGCTCGCCAGGGAGGTGCTCGCCCGGTGTCACGCCGAGTGAGTCTGCCGGGGGCCGACGAACTGTTCCGTACGACAGGGGGAATGGCGCTCCAGCCGTCCACTCCCCGGCGCCCGGCCAACGGCGAGGCCCGGGTGCCGGCGCCCGCGGGGGAGTCCGACGGGGCCGCGGCCCCGTCGCCGGAGGACGCGCCGCAGTCGGTGCCCGCCCAGGGCGGTGACGGCGAGGGCGCGGAGCACGTGGCCGCGGAGCCCGAGCCGGCCGACACCGGTGAGTCCCGCAGCCGCGGGGCCGGAGGAGACCGCTCGGGGCGGCGGCAGGGGGCGCAGGAAGGTTCTGCCTCCGCCAACGCCCAGCCCCGCAAACGCGGGCGGAGCCCCTCGCGCCGGCCCAGTGGGCGCGAACGCCACGACGAGAAGATCACGGTCTACGTCTCCGCCGAGGAGCTCATGGACCTGGAGCACGCGCGTCTGGTCCTGCGCGGCGAGCACGGACTCGCCGTGGACCGGGGGCGGATCGTCCGCGAGGCGGTCGCCGTCGTGCTGGCCGATCTGGAGTCCCGTGGGGACGCGAGCATTCTCGTACGACGACTGCGCGGGCGGTAGCGGTAGCCTGCGAGGGCCATGACCTCGAACGACGCCACCGCCTCCGGCTCAGCAGCCGGTCGTCGGCGTGCGCTGGGGCGGGGGCCGGGCGCTCCGCGGGTTGAGCCGGAGAGCGAACCCGTGCCCGAGGTCGCGCCGGTGCCCGAGCCGGTACCTGAGGTCGAGTCCAGGGCTGAGGTCGAGTCCCGGCCTGACGTCGGTGAGACCGTCGACGGTCCCGTGGAACCGTCCGCCGCGCCCGACGAAACGCCCGACGGTGTCTTCAAGGTGCGGCTGGCCAACTTCGAGGGCCCCTTCGATCTGCTGCTCCAGTTGATCTCCAAGCACAAGCTGGACGTCACCGAGGTCGCGCTGTCGAAGGTGACCGACGAGTTCATGGCGCACATCAGGGCGATGGGGCCGGACTGGGATCTGGACCAGACGACCGAGTTCCTGGTCGTCGCCGCCACGCTGCTCGACCTCAAGGCCGCCCGGCTGCTGCCCGCCGCGGAGGTCGAGGACGAGGCCGACCTGGCGCTGCTCGAAGCGCGGGACCTGCTGTTCGCGCGGCTGCTCCAGTACCGGGCGTACAAGCAGATCGCCGAGATCTTCAGCGGGCGGCTGGACGAGGAGGCCCGGCGCTACCCCCGTACCGTCGGACTGGAACCGCACCACGCCGAGCTGCTGCCCGAGGTGGTCATCAGCATCGGGGCGGAGGGGTTCGCGAAGCTCGCCGTCAAGGCGATGCAGCCGAAGCCGCGACCGCAGGTGTACGTCGACCACATCCACGCGCCGCTGGTCAGCGTGCAGGAGCAGGCGGGCATCGTGGTCGCGCGGCTGAAGGAGCTCGGCGAGGCCAGCTTCCGGACGCTGGTCGAGGACACCGACGACACCCTCACCGTCGTAGCGCGCTTCCTGGCGCTGCTGGAGCTGTACCGCGAGAAGGCCGTGGCCCTGGACCAGGAGACCGCCCTCGGGGACCTGCTCGTGCGGTGGACGGGCGGGGACGGGGAGGAGACGCCGACGGTCACGGACGAGTTCGACCGGCCGCCCGAGGTGCCCCAGGACGAAGCCAAGGAGAAGAAGGCGTGAGCGAGGAGAGCACCGAGGTCCCGGCCGGGCTGCGTACCGTCGCCGACCTCGATCTCAAGCCGGCCCTGGAGGCCGTGCTCATGGTCGTGGACGAGCCCGCGACCGAGGAGCACCTCTCGAAGATCCTGCAACGGCCCAAGCGGCGGATCGCGGACGCGCTGCGCGAGCTGGCCGACGAGTACACCGTGCAGGGACGCGGCTTCGAGCTGCGGCTGATCGCGGGGGGCTGGCGTTTCTACAGCCGTCCCGAGTACGCGGCGGCCGTCGAGGGCTTCGTCCTGGACGGCCAGCAGGCCCGGCTCACCCAGGCCGCGCTGGAGACGCTCGCGGTCGTCGCCTACCGCCAGCCGGTCAGCCGCAGCCGGGTCTCCGCGGTGCGCGGAGTGAACTGCGACGGCGTGATGCGCACCCTCCTCCAGCGCGGTCTGGTCCAGGAGGCGGGCACGGAACCCGAAACAGGTGCGATCCTGTACACGACGACGAACTACTTTCTGGAGCGGATGGGCCTGCGCGGTCTGGACGAGCTCCCGGAGCTCGCGCCCTTCCTCCCGGAGGCGGAGGCGATCGAGGCCGAGACCCAGGAAGGCGTCCCGTCGTTCGATCCGGACGCGCCTGACGCGCCGGACGCACACCGGACAGACGACTAGACGGAACTTTGATGCGAAGCAGTAGCGGCAGGAACAGCAGCGGAAACAACGGCGGGAGCCGTGGTGGCAACAGCGGCGGCCGCGGCGGGAGCAGCGGTGGCCGCGGTAACCACCGCGGCGCCGGGAACGACCGGGACGACAAGCAGGGCGGCCGGCCGAAGAAGCCGCGCCCGGAGGAGCGGCGCTACGACGTAGGGCCCGGCGCCTCCCCGGACGGGCCGAAGGCGGGGCGTGGCGGTGCCGCGCGGGGCGGGGCCAAGGGCGGGCCCAAGCAGTCCCAGCAGCAGCGCCGTGGCCGTACGGCTCCCGGCACCTCCCGTGAGTACGAGGCCCGGGCCGAGGAGCGCAACCGCGACCGGTACGCGGGCAAGAAGGACGTCAAGCCGCCCAAGACCTTCCCCGGCGCCGAGCAGGAGGGCGAGCGGCTGCAGAAGATCCTCGCGCGCGCCGGCTACGGCTCCCGGCGGGCCTGCGAGGAGCTGATCGAGCAGGCGCGGGTCGAGGTCAACGGCGAGATCGTCCTGGAGCAGGGCAAGCGCGTCGACCCGGAGAAGGACGAGGTCAAGGTCGACGGCCTGACCGTGGCGACGCAGTCGTACCAGTTCTTCTCGCTGAACAAGCCCGCCGGTGTCGTCTCGACGATGGAGGACACCGAGGGCCGGCAGTGCCTCGGGGACTACGTCACCAACCGTGAGACGCGGCTCTTCCACGTGGGGCGGCTCGACACCGAGACCGAGGGCGTCATCCTCCTCACCAACCACGGCGAGCTGGCGCACCGGCTGACCCACCCCAAGTACGGTGTGAAGAAGGTCTACCTCGCGCACATCGTGGGCCCGATCCCGCGGGACCTGGGCAAGCAGCTCAAGGACGGCATCCAGCTGGAGGACGGCTACGCGCGCGCGGACCACTTCCGGGTCGTGGAGCAGACCGGCAAGAACTACCTGGTCGAGGTCACCCTCCACGAGGGCCGCAAGCACATTGTCCGGCGCATGCTGGCGGAGGCCGGCTTCCCGGTCGACAAGCTGGTGCGCGTCGCCTTCGGTCCGATCACCCTGGGCGACCAGAAGTCGGGCTGGCTGCGGCGGCTGTCCAACACCGAGGTCGGCATGCTGATGAAGGAAGTCGACCTCTAGGAAGCCCTCGCGAACGACGGATCACGTCGGCCGGTCCCGGATCCCTCCGGGACCGGCCGATGCCTTTTCGCCTCCCCGCCGGTCTGTATCGGTGACGGAGGGAGCACCATGACCGCGACGACGTCGGAGCACGAGGACCACGAGGACCACGATGAGTTCGTACGGCTGACGGACCCGTACCGGCGGGAGCTGTTGGCGCACTGCTACCGGATGCTGGGCTCGCTGGACGAGGCCGAGGACCTCGTGCAGGAGACCTATCTGCGGGCCTGGCGGTCCTACGACGGCTACGAGGGCCGGGCGTCCTTGCGGACCTGGCTGCACCGGATCGCCACCAACACGTGTCTGACGGCGCTGGAGAGCCGCGCGCGGCGTCCGCTGCCCTCGGGGCTCGGCGGGCCGTCCGAGGCCCCTGAGGAGCCGCTGAGGGCCTCCGCGACGGACGTTCCGTGGCTCCAGCCGCTTCCGGACGCGCTCGTGGACCCCGCGGCCGTCGTGGCGGCCCGCGGGAGTCTGCGGCTCGCGCTGGTCGCCGCGCTCCAGCACCTGCCGGCCCGGCAGCGGGCCGTGCTCATCCTGCGGGACGTGCTGGCCTGGCGGGCGCCGGAGGTCGCCTCGATGCTCGGCACCTCCACGGCCGCGGTGAAGAGCACCCTCCAGCGCGCGCGTGCCCGGCTCGACGAGGTGGCCCCGGACGAGGAACTCGTCGTCGAGCCCGGGGGCGCCGCCGACCGCGAGGTGCTCGACCGCTACATGGCCGCCTTCGAGAACGCCGACCTGGACGCCCTGCTCGCGCTCCTCCAGGACGGCGTCGAGCTGGAGATGCCGCCCCACCTGGAGTGGTTCAGCGGGAAGAAGGACGCGCTGCGGTTCTTCGCGGCGCGGGTGCGCGAGCCGGGGCAGTTGCGGATGGTGTCGATCCGGGCCAACGGACAGCCGGCCGTCGCGATGTACGAGCGGGGCGCGGACGGTGTGCTGCGCGCGCACTCCGTGCAGGTGCTCACCGTCGAGGGTGACGAGGTCGCGCGGATCACGGCCTTCCTGGAACCGGCGCTGTTCGCCCGCTTCGGCCTGTCCCCGGTGCTGTCGTGAACCCCGGGGAGCTGCTGGAGCGTTCGCTCGCCTACGCGTGGGGGAGCGTCGCCGAGGTGGGCGACGCCGGTCTGCAGCGGCGCACACCGTGTGCCGCGTGGGACCTGGAGCAACTGCTCGGGCACCTCGACGACTCGCTGGACGCGCTGTACGAGGGGCTCACGGGCGGACGGATCGGGCTGTTGCCGCACACCGACCGCGCCTGCGGCTTCCGCACGCGCGCGCGTGCGGTGCTCGGCGCCTGGTCCGCCGGCCCGCCGGACCGGGTCCTCGTCGGTGAACGGCCGCTGGACGTGCGGGTGATGGCCGCCGTGGGCGCCGTCGAGATCGCCGTGCACGGCTGGGACGTGGCCCAGGCCTGCGGGCGGTCCCGGCCCGTCCCGGTCGCCCTCGCGGCCGAACTGCTGCCGGTCGTCCGCTGTCTGGTCGCGGAGGAGGACCGGGGGGTGCGGTTCGCCGCGCCGGTCGCCGTGCCGGAACGCGCCGGCCCGGACGCCCGTCTGCTGGCCTTCCTGGGGCGCCGCGATTCCTTTCCGGGGTGAGGCGGGTCTGCCTTCCGTGAGTGACCTCAAGAACTCACGGAAGGCACGGTCATGACCGAGCTCCTCAAGGCCCCCCTCGGCACCCCGCCCCCCGAGAAGTCACCACCACCGCGCGTGTGGACGGTGGTTCTCGCCGGGCTCGGGGCGCTGCTGTGCTCTCTCGACGTCGTGGTCGTCGCCACCGCGCTGCCCGCCCTGCGGACCGACTTCGGGGCGAGCCTGTCCGAGCTGGAATGGACGATCAACGCCTACAACCTGGCCTTCGCCTGCCTCACCCTGACCGGCGCCGCGCTCGGCGACCGGTTCGGGCGGCGGCGCATGTACGTCGTCGGACTGGCCGTGTTCACCCTGGCGTCCGCCGCCGCGGCGCTGTCCGGCGGCACGGACCAGCTCATCGGCGCGCGTGTCCTCCAGGGCGTCGGAGCCGCCGTCCTGCTGCCGCTCACCCTGACCCTCATCAGCGAGGCCTTCCCGGCCGAGAAGCGGGGCGTGGCGATCGGCCTGTGGGGCGGGGTGACCGGGCTGGGTGTGGCGGCCGGGCCGGTGCTGGGCGGGGCCGTCACCGAGGGCCTGTCCTGGCAGTGGATCTTCTGGCTGAACGTGCCGATCGGGCTCGCGATGCTCCCCTTCGCCGCCACGAGGCTCCAGGAGAGCTACGGCACGCGGCCCCGGCTCGACATCGTGGGGTTGGTGCTGGCGGCCGTCGGTCTGACGGGTCTGGCCTGGGCGCCGGTGCGGGCGCCGGAGGCGGGGTGGGGGAGCGCGGAGGTGCTGACCGCGCTGGTCACCGGGGTGGTGTTCACCGCGGCCTTCCTCGGGTGGGAGCGCAAGGGCGCCCGGTATCCGATGCTGCCCCTGGAACACTTCCGCCGACGCGGCTTCTCCACCGCCAACGCGGCCGCCTTCCTCCTCTTCGCCTCCCTGCTCGGCGCCCTCTTCACGGTCACCCAGCTCCTCCAGTTCGGGCTCGGCTACTCACCCCTGGAGGCGGGCGTCCGCGTGCTCGTCTGGAACGGCATGCCCCTGCTGGTCGCCCCGATCGCGGGCGCCCTCGCGGACCGGTACGGCACCCGGCCCTTCATGCTGGCCGGTCTGGCCCTCCAGGGTCTGGGCCTCGCCCTGCTGGCCTGGCAGGTCGAACCCGGCGTCGGCTACGGCCGTCTCGTCGTCCCGCTGGTCATCGCGGGCGTCGGCATCTCCCTGGTGTTCCCGAGCGTGGCCAACGCCGTGACCGCCTCGGTGCCGCTGAGCGAGGCGGGCATCGCGGCCGGCGTCAACAACGCGCTCCGCGAACTGGGCGGGGTCTTCGGCGTCGCCGCCGTCGCCGCGGTCTTCACCACCTACGGCGGCTACGCCTCACCGGCCGACTTCGTGGACGGGGCCGCGCCCGCGCTGTGGGTGTCGGCGGGGGTGGCGGCCACCGGGGCGCTGGTCGCGGTGTTCGCGCCGCCGCGAGCCGCCTCCGGTACGTAGACCCCACGCCTCAGGGGTTGTGCGGACACCCCCGCCCTCTTTATAGTCGTAGTGACTATTAGTCGAAGTGACTATTAAGGGGGTGGGGGTGTTGCAGGGCTACGACAAGTACGCCCACGAGCCCTTCGCGGTGACCGTCGACCTCGCCGTCCTCACCCTGCGGGAGGGCGCGCTGCACGTCCTGCTCGTCGAGCGCGGACAGGAGCCCTACCGCGGCCACTGGGCGCTCCCGGGCGGGTTCCTGCACCCGGACGAGTCGGCGGAGACGGCGGCCCGGCGCGAACTCGCCGAGGAGACCGGCCTGGCCGACGTCTCCGGGCTGCACCTGGAGCAGCTGCGGACCTACAGCGAGCCGGGCCGGGACCCCCGGATGCGGGTGGTGTCGGTCGCCTTCGCCGCACTGCTGCCGGACGCGCCGGAGCCGCACGGCGGCGGCGACGCGGCCGAGGCCCGCTGGGTGCCGTACGACAAGGCCGGGCCGCTCGCCTTCGACCACGACCGGATCCTGGCCGACGCCCACGAACGCGTCGGCGCCAAGTTCGAGTACACCTGCCTGGCCACCGCCTTCTGCCCGCCCGAGTTCACCCTCGGCGAGCTCCAGCAGGTCTACGAGACGGTCTGGGGCACCGCCCTGGACCGGCCCAACTTCCGCCGCAAGGTGCTCGCCACGCCCGGGTTCGTGGAGGCGGTGCCGGGTGCCGCGCGGCTGACCGGCGGACGCGGCAAACCGGCCGCGGTGTACCGCGCGGGTACGGCCACCGCCCTCCACCCGCCGCTCCTCCGACCGTCCCGGGAAGGACGCCCCGCATGACCATGACCGTCACCAAGCGTGCCGCCACCGGAGCGCTCATCGGACTCGCCCTCGGGGACGCGCTCGGATTCCCGACCGAGTTCAACGACGTGCCGTCGATCCTCGCCAAGTGCGGCCCCTGGCGCGAGATGCCGCTGCCGACGCCCGCCATCGTCACCGACGACACGCAGATGACCCTGGCCCTGGGGCGCGGCCTGCGGACGGCGACGGACCGGGGCGTGCTCCGGCCCGAGGAGATGGTCGAGCCGGTACGGCAGGAGTTCATCGCCTGGAACCGCTCGCCCGAGAACAACCGGGCCCCGGGCAACACCTGTCTGCGGGCCTGCGAACTGCTGGAGCGTGCGCACCTGCCCTGGCAGGAGGCCAGCCAGATCGGCTCCAAGGGCTGCGGGGCCAACATGCGGGTCGCACCCCTCGGGCTCGTCCCCGGGCTGAGCGACGAACAGCGCGCCGGCGCCGCCCAGTTGCAGGCCGCCCTCACCCACGGGCATCCCACGGCCCTGGCCGCCTCCGACCTCACCGCGCACGCCGTACGGCTGCTCGCGCAGGGGGCCGAGCCGACCGGACTGGTCGGGCTGCTGCGGTCGTACGCCCTGGAGAACCGCAGCCACTACCACGAGCGCTGGCTCGGCGATCTGTGGACGCGGAGCCAGGACCCGACGCCCGAGCACTTCATCACCCGGGGGTGGGACGAGTGCCTGGAGGTCCTGGAGCGTCTCCGGCGCGCCCTGCGCGTGCCCTCGCCCGAGACCGACCCGTGCCTGGCCACCGGGGCGGGCTGGATCGCCGAAGAGGCGCTGGCGACCGGCCTGTTGTGCTTCCTGCTCTTCGTGGACGAGCCGCTGACCGCCCTGCGCCGGGCGGCCTGCACCTCCGGTGACTCGGACTCGATCGCCTGTCTGACGGGCGCCTTCGCGGGCGCGCACCTGGGGTCCGAGGTCTGGCCCCGGGACTGGGCGGACCGGATCGAGTACCAGGGCGAGCTGGTGACGCTCGGGGCGCTGTGGGACGCGTGAGCCCCCTCAGGCCAGGGTGATGGAGTCGCCCGTCACCTTGATCTGCTTCTCGGCCAGCGGCTTCGTCGCGGGCGGGTTGGCCACCGAACCGTCCGTGATCTTGAACTTGCTGCCGTGGCAGGTGCAGTTGATGGTGCCGTCGGAGACGTTCGCCACCGGACACTGCTGGTGGGTGCAGATGTTCGAGAAGGCCTTGAACTCGCCCTGGGTCGGCTGGGTCACCACGATCTTCTCGTCCTTGAAGATCGTGCCCCCGCCGACCGGGATGTGGCCGGTCTTCGCCAGTTCCTGACCGGCGGAGGCCGCGACCGAGGACGACCCGGAGTCGTCGTCGCCGCCGTACTCGCTGCACCCGACGGCGAGCGCCGCCGCGCCCGTCGCGAGGAGGATCGAGCGCCGCGTCGGGTCTTGCGTCATGTCGTCACTCCGAAGGTGCGGAAGAACCAGAGGGCAGAGGTCAGCCAGATGATCGTGAGGGCGGTGAAGACCAGACCGCCGACGATCGGCAGCAGCCAGCCGGGCAGTCGCTCCGAGCGGAGCAGCAGCATCTTCGCACTGAAGACACCGAAGAAGAAGCAACCCAGGAGGGAGTGCCACAGAACGCGCGATTCGTACGTCTGGTAGCCCAGCGCGTACAAGCAGTGCACCGCCACCGGAACCGACACCAGGAAGGCCACCCGGCCCGACCAGCGGTGCAGCACCGACGACCAGCGGGGCCCCGGCAGCTTGCCGTACACCATGGCCGCCGAGACCACCTGGACGAGCGCGAAGAGGATCGCGGCCGTGGCCAGCCAGGACTTCACCGCCTGGGTGCTGCTGAAGCCGGCGAGGTTGAACGCGGTGCCGGCCGGGTCGTGGACCTTGCCGTACGCGCCCAGACCGACCGCCACCGCGCCCGCCACCAGCGCCGGGACCAGATAGCGGGCGGGGTGCGGGGCCCGGTGGGAGGGCTGGGGGGAGGGGAAGTCCTGGGTGGCGGCGTTCGGGTCGACGGTCATGAACGACTCCAGGAGGGTCGACGGGAGGGAACAAGAGGTCAGGGGGTGACGGGTCGGGCCGTGAGCTGCCGGTCGTCGATCGTCACGGCACCGGTGCCGGGGTCGATCCGGGGTGCCGGTGAGGGCGTGCCCGCGCGGTTGAGGATGCCGACCTGGGTGCCGTCCCCCTGGACGATCCAGCCGCCGTCCGTCTCGGTGCCGTTCACCGTCGTCGTCGCCCGGTACAGCGCGGGTTCCTTCGTCCGGTCGGCCGTGAAGGCCTGGCGTGCGCCGGCGACCGCCACGGTGCCGCTGATGCGCTTGCCCTCCTTGAGCGTGCCGTTCAGTTCCGCGCCGTTCTTGCCGATGAGCCGCATGGACCCGTCGTCCTCGACGTCACCCTTGAGCCACGCCTCCCTGGTGCGACCGTCGCAGTAGTACGCGACCGCCCTGCCGTCCTCCGTGGTCACGGCGACGGAGGCGGAGTCGTCGTCGGTGCGGCCCGCGTAGTCGGCGTCGGGCACGGGTGCCGGCGGCGGTTTCGTGGGCGACTTGGTGGGCGAGTTCGTGGGCGACGGCGACGCGCTGGTCGCGGAGGGCTTCGGAGAGACCTTGGTGTCGGGCGGCCGGTACCCGGAGGACGAGGCGGTCTTCTCGCCCGTGGTCGCGTTGAGCGAGAGCACGAACAGGCCGAGCAGCAGTCCCGCGAGCAGAGTGGCGAGCGGTCCGAGACGCTTCATGAAGGGCCTCCCCCGAGGCGAAGTGTCCTGCCATCAGAGCGGACCGGCGGCCCCGGCGTAAAGAGGCGCACCGGGCCTTCCAGCCCCAAATAGCGGAATTGGGTGATTCCCGTGACATTGATACGGCGGACGCCGGCCCGTCTCAGCGGGCGGGCGGCCCGCACCGGCCCGACGGGGGCTGACTAGGCTGGACGGGCACAGAGCCGATACGCACATCAGCAAGGAGCATCGCCGTGGCGGTACGAGCGGTCCGGGGCGCCGTCCAACTCGAACGGGACGAGGCCGGGCACATGGACGAGCAGGTCGGGGCCCTGCTCACCGCCATCCTGGAGCGGAACGACCTGAGCCAGGACGACCTCATCAGCATCTGGTTCACGGCCACCCCCGATCTGCACAGCGACTTCCCGGCCGCCGCGGCCCGCAAGCTGGGCATCGTGGACGTACCGCTGATCTGCGCCCAGGAACTGGACATCGAGGGCGCCATGCCCCGCGTCGTCCGGGTCCTGGCGCACATCGAGTCCGAGCGGCCCCGCGCCGACATCGCCCACGTCTACCTCGGTGCCGCGGCCGCCCTGCGCAAGGACATCGCGCAGTGAGGACCGCCCTCGTCATCGGAAGCGGACTCATCGGTACGTCCGCCGCCCTCGCGCTGTCCCAGCGGGGCGTCGTCGTCCACCTCGCCGACCACGACCCCGAGCAGGCCCGTACGGCGGCCGCGCTCGGCGCCGGTACCGACGAGGCGCCCGAGGGGCCCGTCGACCTCGCGATCGTCGCCGCCCCGCCCGCCCATGTGGCCGCGGTGCTCGCCGACGCCATGCGCCGGGGCGCCGCGCGCGGCTACATCGACGTGGCCAGCGTCAAGGGCGGCCCGCGCCGCGAGCTGGAGGCGCTGGGCCTGGACCTGTCCCCGTACATCGGCACCCACCCGATGTCCGGCCGCGAGAAGTCCGGCCCGCTCGCCGCGACCGGCGACCTCTTCGAGGGCCGCCCCTGGGTGCTCACCCCGACCCGGGACACCGACACCGAGGTGCTGAACCTCGCCCTGGAGCTGGTCTCGCACTGCCGTGCCGTCCCGGTCGTCATGGACGCCGACGCCCACGACCGTGCCGTCGCGCTCGTCTCCCACATGCCCCACCTGGTGTCCAGCATGGTCGCCGCGCGCCTGGAGCACGCCGAGGAGGCCGCCGTACGGCTGTGCGGGCAGGGCATCCGGGACGTCACGCGGATCGCCGCGTCCGACCCCCGGATGTGGATCGACATCCTCTCCGCGAACCCGGGTCCGGTCGCCGACCTCCTGACGGACGTCTCCGCCGACCTCGACGAGACGGTCCGCGCGCTGCGGGCCCTGCAGTCCTCCGACGAGGACAAGCGGCGCGAGGGCACCACCGGTATCGAGGGCATGCTGCGGCGCGGGAACGCCGGCCAGGTCCGGGTGCCCGGCAAGCACGGGTCCGCCCCGCGGGCGTACGAGGTCGTGGCGGTGCTGATCGACGACCAGCCGGGACAGCTGGCCCGGATCTTCGCGGACGCCGGGATGGCCGGGGTCAACATCGAGGACGTGCGGATCGAGCACGCGACCGGGCAGCAGGCCGGTCTGGTGCAGCTGATGGTGGAGCCCAAGGCGGTGCCCGTGCTGACGGCGGCGCTGCGGGAACGCGGGTGGGCGCTCAGGCAGTGAGCCTCCGGGGCGTCCGCCTGTCGGATCCGTCTGCCGGATCCGCCTGTCAGAGAGATTCCGGGGAGCCAGTAACCTTGTGCGGGGCACTTTCACGCCCCCACACCCCGCCACACCGCACCAGGAAGGTGTCCCCCCGTGGAAAACGGCGCCGCCCAGCCCGTGATTGTCGCCATTGACGGCCCCTCCGGCACGGGCAAGTCGAGCACGTCGAAGGCCGTGGCCGCACAGCTCGGTCTGAGCTACCTCGACACCGGCGCCCAGTACCGGGCCATCACCTGGTGGATGGTGAACAACGGGATCGACATCGAGGACCCGCACGCGATCGCCGCCGCGGCCGGCAAGGCCGACATCGTCTCCGGCACCGACCCGGCGAACCCCACGATCACCGTCGACGGCACGGACGTGGCCGGCCCGATCCGCACCCAGGAGGTCACCTCCAAGGTCAGCGCGGTCAGTGCGGTGCCCGAGGTGCGGGCCCGGATCACCGAGCTCCAGCGCTCGATCGCCACCGCCGCGGAGCGGGGCATCGTCGTCGAGGGCCGGGACATCGGTACGACCGTGCTGCCCGACGCCGACCTGAAGATCTTCCTCACCGCCTCCGCGGAGGCGCGGGCCGCCCGCCGCAGCGGTGAGCTCAAGGGCGCCGACGTCAACGCCACCCGCGAGGCGCTGATCAAGCGGGACGCGGCCGACTCCAGCCGCAAGACCTCGCCGCTGGCCAAGGCCGGCGACGCGGTCGAGGTGGACACCACCGAGCTCACGCTCGCGCAGGTCATCGAGTGCGTGGTCACCCTGGTCGAGGAGAAGCGGGCCGGGAAGTGAGCGAGCTGCCTTCGAAAGGGGTGCCTTCGGAGCGGGGTGCCGAGGTCGGGCGGCGCATCGGCGTCGGCCTGATGTACGGACTGTGGAAGCCGCGGGTGCTGGGCGCCTGGAAGGTTCCCGTGACCGGCCCCGTGATCTTCGCGGTCAACCACTCCCACAACATCGACGGCCCCATGGTCATGGGCGTGGCGCCCCGGCCGACGCACTTCCTGATCAAGAAGGAGGCGTTCGTCGGACCGCTCGACCCCTTCCTGACGGCCATCGGCCAGGTGAAGGTGGACCGCACGGGCACCGACCGCGGGGCGATCACCCGGGCGATCGACGTCCTGACGGCCGGCGGTGCGCTCGGCATCTTCCCGGAGGGCACCCGGGGCGAGGGCGACTTCGCCGCGCTGCGGGCCGGGCTCGCGTACTTCGCGGTGCGCGGCAACGCCCCGATCGTCCCGGTCGCCGTGCTGGGAAGTTCCGACCGGCCCGGCCGGTTGATAAAGGGGCTGCCACCCCTGCGCAGCCGCGTCGACGTCGTCTTCGGCGACCCCTTCGAGGCGGGCGACGGCAGCGGACGACGTACGCGCAAGGCCCTCGACGAGGCGACCGAACGCATCCAGAAGCAGCTCACCGCACACCTGGAAAACGCCAGGCGGCTCACCGGCCGTTAGGCGACACTGAGTAGTGGATCAATCCGGCGAAAAGGGCCGGGAGGTCCACCGATCACCACGATGAACGAGGTACGGACTTCATGAACGACCACATCCACTCCGACGGCTCGGGCGAGGAGCACGACCACGGGGCGCTTGGCGATGCCGAGTTCGCGGAGTTCATGGAGCTCGCCGCGGAAGAGGGCTTCGACCCGGAGGACGTCGAGGGCGCGATCGAGGCGGCCGGCCACGGCCCGCTGCCCGTGCTCGCCGTCGTCGGCCGCCCGAATGTCGGCAAGTCGACTCTGGTGAACCGGATCATCGGCCGCCGCGAGGCCGTCGTGGAGGACAAGCCGGGCGTCACCCGCGACCGCGTCACCTACGAGGCCGAGTGGGCGGGCCGCCGCTTCAAGGTCGTCGACACCGGTGGCTGGGAGCAGGACGTCCTCGGTATCGACGCCTCCGTGGCCGCGCAGGCCGAGTACGCCATCGAGGCCGCCGACGCCGTCGTCTTCGTCGTGGACGCCAAGGTCGGCGCGACCGACACCGACGAGGCCGTCGTACGGCTGCTGCGCAAGGCCGGCAAGCCGGTCGTCCTGTGTGCCAACAAGGTCGACGGGCCGAGCGGCGAGGCCGACGCGGCCTACCTGTGGTCCCTGGGCCTCGGCGAGCCGCACCCCGTCTCCGCGCTGCACGGCCGGGGCACCGGCGACATGCTGGACGCCGTCCTGGAGGTCCTGCCGGACGCGCCCGAGCAGACCTTCGGCGCCGGTGGGATCGGCGGCCCGCGCCGCATCGCCCTCATCGGCCGCCCGAACGTCGGCAAGTCCTCGCTGCTGAACAAGGTGGCCGGCGAGGAGCGCGTCGTCGTCAACGAACTGGCCGGCACCACTCGTGACCCGGTCGACGAGCTCATCGAACTCGGCGGCATCACCTGGAAGTTCGTCGACACGGCGGGCATCCGCAAGCGCGTCCACCTCCAGCAGGGCGCCGACTACTACGCCTCGCTGCGCACCGCGGCCGCCGTCGAGAAGGCCGAGGTGGCGGTCATCCTGATCGACGCCTCCGAGTCCATCTCGGTCCAGGACCAGCGGATCGTCACCATGGCGGTCGAGGCGGGCCGGGCCATGGTCATCGCCTACAACAAGTGGGACACCCTCGACGAGGAGCGCCGCTACTACCTGGAGCGGGAGATCGAGACCGAGTTCGGTCAGGTCGCCTGGGCGCCCCGGGTGAACGTCTCGGCGACCACCGGCCGGCACATGGAGAAGCTGGTCCCGGCGATCGAGACCGCCCTCGCCGGCTGGGAGACCCGCGTCCCCACGGGCCGCCTGAACGCCTTCCTCGGCGAGCTGGTCGCCGCCCACCCGCACCCGATCCGGGGCGGCAAGCAGCCGCGCATCCTCTTCGGCACCCAGGCGGGTACCAGGCCGCCGCGGTTCGTGCTCTTCGCCTCCGGCTTCATCGAGGCCGGCTACCGGCGCTTCATCGAGCGCCGCCTGCGCGAGGAGTTCGGCTTCGAGGGCACCCCGATCCACATCTCGGTGCGGGTGCGCGAGAAGCGCGGCCGCAAGAAGTGACGCACGGATGACGGAGGGCGGCCTCCCCGGTCGGGGAGGCCGCCCTCCGTCATCCGTCTCAGAACCCCCGGCGTGGACCGGGCGGCAGCGCCGCCGGTACGTGCTGCATCTGCCCCACGCGCTGCCACTGCGACTGCTGGCGGGCGCTGTACGCACCGGCGCTGTAGGCGCTGTACGAGTCGCGGAACGACCCCGAGCCGTGCGGGATGTTCCCGAAGGCCGTGAAGCCCAACTCGTCCTCGCCGCTGCGGTCACCCGGCAGGGAACGGAACGACTTGACGTACTCGGCGTAGAGCGCGTCGTAGATCGGCGTGACCGATGGGCCGCTGAAAGGCTCCTGCGTCGACCGCGAGGACGGGATCGACGGGAACGAGTGGCGGCGCGAAACGTCGTATGCGTGCACGTATGTCCAAACGACCGGCACCTTCAGGGGATGCGGCCGGGGCGTCGCCCTTTGGGGGCGGGGAACCGCGCGACCGCTCGCCCTCACGTACCGGCGAGAGGCATGGCCGCCGCGACCAGCTTCCCGTTGGCCGCGGCCTTGTCCAGCGCGTCCCGCAGCAGGTCCTCGCGGGGCTGCCGGCCGATCGACCCCACCGGCGCGGCGAACATCAGTACCTGCTGGTGCTTGTTGGCGGCGGCCCGCCAGCTCTCGGTCACCTGGAGCGGCTGGTGCGCCTGCCACCACGCCACCGGCTGGCCCCCGGTCGCGCCGGGCTGGAGCACCGCGTGCAGCTGTCCCATGGCGAGCAGCACCGACCACCCGTGCAGCACGGACGGCGCCGCGTCGATCGACGTCAGTGGCATGAACCCCTGCTCGATCAGCAGCGGCAGGAAGTCGTCTCCGGCGCCGGTCGCCCCGGGCCGCACGATGGGCGCGGTGGGCTCGACGACCAGGGCCGGGTGCAACTCCCCGGCGATCAGGACGAGTCCGCTGGTGACGCCGAGCACGGCCTGCTCGGGGGCGATCCGGTCGGGCTCCAGGTCGACGCTGTCGCCGGTGATGGACTTCACCGCGCCCTGGAGCTGCTCCTCGGTGACCTGGACGACCTGCGAGGGCAGGCAGCTGGCGTGGGCGAAGGCGAGGACGGCGGTCTCGTCGCCGATGAACAGGACGGTGCTGGTGCGCTCCTGTTCGGAGTCGCCCGGTGTGCGGCAGGACGTGCAGTCGTAGCTGCCGGGGGCGTTCTCGCCGGCGAGCAGCCGGTCGGCTTCTTCGTCGCCGATCTCGGCGCGTACCTCGTCGCTGACGTCGAGCATGCGCGGCACGGGTGGCTCCCTCGGGATGTGATGCGTGGCGGGGCCGGGTGGCTCCCGGCTCGTGAACCGGGCGGGTCCCGGGCTCATGAAGAAGACAACGGGCGATCTGTGGCGGGAGTCACGCCCCACGGCGAACGGAATCGAACCATCCGACGCGCAGGGTCACGGCGGATGCGGAATCCGGCACTCATCGTCAATTCCTCGGATATCAAAGGAAGTTGATGCGGTGAGGTGAGTCACAGATCGTCGAGTCGGTTGGTCGACAAATCCTGATATCGGCGAATGAAGTGGGTGGCCGGAAAATGCCGATACCTGCGGTAACGGTGAACTGGCCTGGAGCGACGAGGAGTTGGTTGATACCGGGCGGTCGCCCTCTCTACATTCCTCGGCCGTGTGCAACGAGCACCGCTCGGGTACGTCCGGGGGACCCCGGGTTGTTCGAGAGGGGACTTCATGTCCGAATGTGCCGATACCACTCGCGACAACGCTCGTAAGACGCAGACCCGTACGACGGCGGTCCTCGCCGGGGCCGCACTGCTCGCCCCGCTGGGGCTGCTGGCCGCGACCGGCAACGCCGTGGCGGCGGACGGCGGAGTGTGGGACCGCATAGCCCGGTGCGAGAGCGGCGGCGACTGGCACATCAGCACCGGAAACGGCTACTACGGAGGGCTCCAGTTCTCCGCGAGCACCTGGCGCGCGTACGGCGGCACGGCCTACGCGCCGACCGCCGACCGGGCGAGCAAGGACCAGCAGATCGCCGTGGCCACGAAGGTCCAGCGGGCCCAGGGGTGGAACGCCTGGCCGACCTGTTCGGCCCGGGCCGGAGCGAGCGGCGACGTGCCCGCGGCCTCGTCGGGGGCGGCGAGCGCGAAGTCGGCCCCGTCCAGGCCCGCCGAGGCGCCGACGCGCACGAGCGGCCACACGGACCGCAGTGCCTCCCGCGGCGACTACACCGTCCGCGCGGGCGACACGCTGAGCGGCATCGCCGCCCGGCACGGGACCAGCTGGCAGCGGATCCACGCCGCCAACAAGGCCGTCATCGGCGACGATCCCGACACGATCGTGCCCGGGCAGCGCCTCGACATCTGAGCCGCACCCCTCCCCGGGCACGGGGCCCCGTCCGGTACGCCGGGCGGGGCCCAGCCCTCGTTCGTTCCCGGTACGCCGATGCCGGCGGCGGCCTCTGCTCCGCTACTCCGCCTCCCGGCGCCGCAACTCGCCCGCCTCTCCGCCGAACTCGACCGCTCCGCGCCGCAATCGGTACACGACCACCGTCGCCGCCCGGCCGTGCAGCGCGGGTGGCAGGCGCTGCTCGGCGACGACCACGCACGCGTCGAGCGAGGACAGCAGGTCGTACGTGCGGGCCGCGACCGTGGGGGACATGCCCTGC
Source organism: Streptomyces lincolnensis (assembly GCF_021173675.1). Classification (GTDB taxonomy): domain Bacteria; phylum Actinomycetota; class Actinomycetes; order Streptomycetales; family Streptomycetaceae; genus Streptomyces; species Streptomyces lincolnensis_B. The sequence goes on from NZ_JAIHON010000009.1 coordinate 44,840, forward strand.
GCCGGTTCGTCCACGAGCACCACGCGCGCGCGTGCCAGCAGGGCGCGGGAGAGGGCGAGCATGCGCTGCTCGCCGCCGGAGAGGGTGCCGGCGCGGCGGGGGAGCAGGGGGGCCAGCTGCGGGTAGGCGTCCAGGGCGAGGTCGTAGGGCGATGACCCGGCGCGGGCCCGGGCGGTGGCCAGTTCGAGGTTCTCGCGCACGGTGAGGGAGCCGAACACCGCCTGGCGTTCGGGGACCAGGCACAGGCCGAGGCGGGCGCGCTCGTACGGGGGCACGTGGGTGATGTCGGTGCGGTCCCAGACGACCGTGCCGGCGGAGAGCGGGACGGTTCCGGCCAGGGCGCGCAGGACGGTCGTGCGGCCGGAGCCGTTGCGGCCCAGCAGGACGGTGAGGCCGGCGGCCGGGGCGGCGAGGGTGATGCCGTGCAGGGCCTCCAGCGGGCCGTAGCGCACGCGCGCGTGGCGCAGTTCCAAGGTGGCGGTCATACGGCCTCCTCGGCGCCCAGGGTGTCCAGGACCCGGTCGGGTGGGCCCGAGGCGACGATGCGGCCCGCCGTCATGACGTGGACGACGTGGGCCAGATCGGCGACCAGGTCGAGGTCGTGCTCCACGACGAGCAGGGCGGTGCCGTCGGCGGCGAGGGCCTTGAGGACGCGGGTCAGGGTGGTCACCTCGGCGGTGTCCAGGCCGGCGGCGGGTTCGTCGAGGAGCAGGATCCTCGGGGAGCCTGCCAGGGCTCGGGCCAGTTCGACGCGTCGGAGGGTGCCGGTAGGGAGGCCGGCGGCGGGGCGGGCTCGTACGGGGCCGTCCAGGCCGAGCAGTCTGAGGGCCTGTTCCGCCGCGGCCGGGTCCGTGACGCGTCCCTGTTCGGCGCCCACTCTCACGTTCTCGGCCACGGTCAGGGTCGGGAAGACGGCGAGTTGCTGGAACGTGCGGGCGATGCCGAGGCGGGTTCGGGTGTGGGGGGCGAGGCGGGTGATGTCGTGGTCGCCCAGCCGGATGTGGCCTCGGGTCGGGCGGTGGGTGCCTGCGAGGCAGTGGAACAGCGTGCTCTTGCCCGCGCCGTTGGGGCCGATGATCGCGGTGATCGTGCCCGGGGGGACGTCCAGGTCGACGCCGTCCAGGGCGGCGAAGCCGTCGTAGTGGGCGTGGAGGCGGCGGGCCCGGAGCGTGGGCATCCGGCCTCCTGCCGGATCTGTCTTCCCACCCGCACCACCCGTGCGAGTTGCGTTGTCGGGTGCGGGTGGCCCCTGTGGGGGCGGAGCGCCGTCGGCGGCCGCGGGTTGTTGTCGTGGGGGTGCGGGGGCGGTGGTGTCCCGTGGTGTCGGGTGCAGGCGTCGTCGGGTCTGTGCGCCCGCCGGGGTCAGGCGGGGAGCGCGCCGTGTCCGCAGGCGGGCGGTCGCCGTGCGCAGCGCCTCGTACGGGCCGCCCGGGAAGCGGCCCACCAGGACGGCCAGGAGACCGATGAGGGCGGCCGCCACTCCGCCTCGGGTGCCCGCGTCGAGGCCGACGAGGAGGGCGGCGGCGGTGAGGGCGCCGAGGGTGCTGTCGGCGCCGAGGACGACGACCGCGGCGAACCAGAGGAGGCCGCGGACGGGGTCGTAGGCGGCGGGGTCGAAGGCGCGCAGGCCCATGCCGAGCAGGCCGCCGCCCAGGGCGGCCAGGGCGGCGCCCGCGACGAAGGCGAGGAGCTTGAGGGAGGGGACGCGGACGCCCGCCGCGGACGCGCCCGCCTCGTGGTCCCGCATGGCGGCCAGGGCCCGGCCGGTGCGGCCCCGGCGCAGGGCGTGGGTGGCCAGCAGGGCGGCGGCCAGCAGGAGCAGTTCCAGGACGTAGTACGCGCGGTCGCTGTCGAAGCCCGCCGGGCGGCCCAGTGAGAGCCCGGAGACCGCGTACGGCTGGGCGAAGACGAAGCGGCTCACCCCGACGCCCACCGCGAAGGTGGCCAGCGCCAGGGCCAGGCCGCGGCGGCTGATCGCCGGCCAGCCCGTCAGCAGGCCGAGGGGGGCCACCAGCAGCACCGCCACGGCCAGCGCGGCCAGTTCGGGGAGCCGGGGCAGGCCCGGGAAGCGCCCGGCCGCGAGCAGGGCGGTGAAGAGGGCGCCGAGACCGGCGTAGGCCGCCTGCCCCAGGGAGATCTGGCCGCCACGGCCGGTGACCACCACCAGGGACAGCAGCACCACGCCGAGCGCCGGCACCTGGACCGACGTGTGCAGGTCCGAGCCCGCGAAGCCTAGCGGCAGCAGGAACAGCACGGCCGCCACGATCCACGCGCCCGGCGGGGTCGGCACGCGCGCGGTGGCGGTGCGCGGGAGCGCGTCGCGTGTGCCGACGCGGGGCAGGACCAGCGCCGCGACCAGCAGGGCCACCACGAACAGGTTCGCGCCGACCGCCTGGAGCAGCGGTTCGCCCCAGCCCGACGGGTGCAGCCGGGTCAGCTGGCTCTGCGCCACGCCGATGCCGAGGGCGACCACGACGGCCACCGACAGGCTGCGCATCCGCGCGGCCACCGCGACCGCCACCACCTCCATGACCAGCAGCGGCAGACCGTAGGGGTCCAGGCGTACGTACGGCGCCAGCAGGACGCCCGTCAGGCCCGCCGTGAACGAGCCGAAGGCCCAGCCGGCCGCCGCAACCCGGTCCGCGTCGATGCCGCCGAGCACCGCCAGCCGCCGGTCGTCCACCACCGCCCGCAGCTCCCGGCCGAACCGCGTCCAGCGGATCACCGCCCCGACCCCGGCGGCCAGCACCAGGGCGACGGTGAGCTGCCCCCACGGATCCGCGGGCACCAGTTCCGGGGCGTCGTCCCGCGCCCCTTGCCCCCACACCAGCGCGGCCCCGCCCACCAGCAGCACGAACACCCCGAGGGAGGCCACGAGGGTCTGCGCGGGATCGCTTCCCAGGACCGACAGGGGCCGGAAGACGAAACGCTCCAGCGCCACTCCCAGAGCCGGGGCCAGGAACACCAGGGTCACCGTGGCGGCGAGCCACAGCGGCCAGCCCCACTCGACCACGCACTGCCGCAGCACGTACGCGCACACCATGGCGATGGCCCCGTGCGCGAAGTTGAGCACACCGGTCGCGCGGTACGTCACGATCAGGCCGATCCCGGTGAGCGCGGCCGCGCCGCCGACCGACAGACCGGCCAGGGTGAGGTCGTAGGTCAGGGAGGACATCAGTCGGTGTCTTCGGCCGGGTCGCAGATCGGGCAGGGGCCCAGTTCGCCGCCGGCCAGCAGCTTCGCGTCCACCGGTACGGCCTCCACCTTCCCGGCCACCAGCGGGCAGTCCGCCCGGTGCCAGAGAGTGCCGCCCGGGACCATCAGGAGGTCCCCGCTGACCGCGAGGGGCATCGTCGCCGTCCCGCCGGGTTCCTCCGCGTCGGCGGGCTCGGCGGCCACCAGCAGCGCGTGGAGCTCCTCCACGCGCGCGGCGGCGAGCGCGCCCCGGCCGTGGGTGAGCAGGACCGCGCCGGCGACGATCAGGGCGGCGCCGGGGACCGTGCAGGACGCCAGGTAGGGCAGCTGCCGCTCGGCGTAGCGCTCGCCGGAGACGCCGTACCAGCCGAGGACGCACAGCACGGCGCCGGCGGCGAGGGCGGCCCAGCCGGCCCAGAGGACGGGGTGCGCGCTCCGCAGTCGGCCTGTCCGCATCTCCGGCTCCCACACGTCGGTTGTCTGTGCACGTGCCTGTCCATGTCAGCCAATGGCTTGCACTATGCCCTCTACGAGCTGACCCTGAAAGCACCGGGCGCGCACGGCCCGGACCGACACCCGGTGGTGAGCCAGATGGTTCTCGGGAGCGACCGCAAGTGGGGGAACGGCAGCCGTGGGCTGGTGGCGGCGGTGTTCGTCCTCGCCGCGGCCCTGACGGCGTGCAGTGACGACAGCGGGGGCGGGAGCGGCGACACCCCGCCCCCCATTCCCCCGGTGGAACGGACGACGAGCGAACCGGCGTCCCCGTCGGCGTCCGGGCCCGCCGACGCCGCCGCGGCCGAGCGGGAGATCAAGACGAACTGGAGCAAGTTCTTCGACCCGAAGACCTCCACCCGGGAGAAGCAGGCCGTCCTGGAGAACGGCGAGCAGATGGCACCCGTCCTGGCGGCCTTCAGCGGTGACGAGCGCGGCGGGCAGGTCCAGGCGACGGTGACCCAGGTGGAGTTCACCTCGCCCACCGAGGCGAACGTGACGTACGACCTGGCGCTGAACGGCGCCACAGCCCTTCCCGGTGCCGCCGGGACCGCGGTCGAGCAGGAGGACACCTGGAAGGTCTCGGCGAAGACCCTGTGCGCGTTGGTGGCGATGAGCGGCAATGCCTCGGCCTCGGCGCTCCCGGGCTGCTGAGGCCCTCGCCGCGGTGCTGCTGCTCGCCCTGGCCACGGCCTGCGGCAGCCGCCTGCCGGAGAGCGACTTCGAGCACCGGGAGCGGGGCACGCCCACCGGGGACGGCACGCGGGACAGCGCCCCGATCCGTGTCGGCATCATCACCAGCGTGACCAGTCCGGTCGGCGGGAACGCCTTCACCGGCCCGCGCGACGGCGCCAAGGCCTACTTCGAGCGCCTCAACGCGCGCGGGGGCGTCGACGGCCGGAAGATCGAGGTGCGCGAGTGCGACGACGGCGGCAGCGGCGTCGGCAACAACACCTGCGTGCACCGGCTGATCGACGAGGACAAGGTGGTCGCCCTGGTCGCCACCACCGCCCTCGACTACGCGGGCGCCTCCCGCGTCTCCCGCGCGCGCGTGCCCGACATCGGCGGCCAGCCCATCGGGGCGGCCTACGACACCTGGCCGCACCTGTACGGCATCTACGGCAGCCTCGCGCCCCGGAACGGCACCACCGGCTGGGACGGCAAGCAGTACGGCGGCACGGAGGTCTACCGGTACTTCAAGCGGGAGCACGGCGCCCGGACCGCCGCCGTCGTCTCCTACAACCAGGCCGCGTCCGCCGCCTACGCCTCGCTCGTCGCGCGGGGGCTGAAGGCCGAGGGCTACGAGGTCGTCACCGAGCAGGTCGACTTCGCGCTGCCCAACTTCCGCGCGGTGGCGGCCGATCTGAAGGAGCAGGGCGCCGACCTGGTCTTCGACGCCATCGACAGCCACGGCAACGCCCGGCTGTGCGAGGCGATGGACGACGTCGGCGTCCGGGTCACCGCCAAGGTCACGAACGTACAGAACTGGACCTCCACCGTCCCCGACGACTACAAGGACGCCCCGCGCTGCCGCAACGCCCTCTGGGCGACCGGGTCCAGCCGCAATTTCGAGGACACCGGCCATCCGGCCGTACGGGAGTTCCGGGACGCCACCGAGGGGCTGAGGACGCACGCGCAGTGGCAGCTGGAGGGGTGGGCGGCCGCGCGCTGGTTCGCGGACGCGGCGAAGGACTGCGCGGCGCGGGAGACGGGCGTCACGCGCGCGTGCGTCGACGCGTTCCTGAACCGCAGTGAGGGATACACCGCGGGCGGACTCCTCGTCCCGGTGATGTTCGAACGACTGTCCGAGCCACCCAGGAGCCGCCGGACCTGTCTGTCGGTGGCCCGCTGGGAGGACGGGCGGGGATGGGTCTCGCAGGGGGACATGAACACCACTTGTTTCGACGTTCCACAACTGCCGTATCAGCCGTGACGACGGTGAAGATGCCGTGTGAGGCAACCAAAAGGACCGAACGGCGGTCTAAAGGGGCAGCAAAGGCCGAGGGAGGACGCCCACCGTATGACGATGCCCGCTCCGCGGGTCGCACCGCTGCGCGCCGACTGCCTCGCCGATTCCGCCGGTGGACTGACGTTCGACGTCACCGCCCGCGGGACGAGCGACGTGGCGCGCTTGGTGCTGCGCAGACGCGACGGGCACGAGGAGCCTGACGGGCACGAGGAGGTCGCCCTGCCTCTGGTCCCGGCCGGCGACGGCCGTCTGCGGGCCGCGCTGCCCAGCACGGTCGCCCTGCCCGAGGGCCGCTGGGACGCGTACGTGTGCGTGGCGGACGACGAGCCCCGGCGGCTCGTACCGGGCGCCACCGACCTGCGCTCCCTCGCCGCCCGCACCCCGAGCGGCTCCCGCGGCCATGTCGCCGTGCGCATCCCGTACGCCACCCGGCAGGGCAACCTCACCGTCCGCAGCTGGCTGCGCGCCCCGCACGCCGAGGCGGGCGACCTGCGTCTTGAGGACACCGGGCTGACCGTCCGCGGACGCGTCTACGGCACCTGCCTCACCGCCGACGCGTACGCCGAGCTGCGCGACCGGCACTCCGCCGGGACCGCCCACCGCGTCGAGGTCGCCGTCGACCAGGACGGGTTCGACCTCTCGGTGGCGTACGCGCCGCTGGCACCCGGCATCTGGGACCTGTGGCTCAGGCCCGGCGGAGCGGCCGGGCCCGGGGTGCGGATCGCGCGGCTGCTGGACGACGTCGCCGACAAGAAGGCCGTGCTCACCTACCCCCGCACGCGCGTAGGGACCCCGCACGGGCCGGTGGAGGCGGGGCCGTACTTCACCCGGGACAACGACCTGTCGGTGTCCGTGAACCGAGCCGGCGACTGAGACGCCTCGCGGACAGTACCTGTCCGCGATCGCTGGCAGACTCGGACCATGTTGGAGACCTCGGCACGGCTGCTGCGTCTGCTCTCGCTGCTCCAGGCCCACCGCGAATGGTCCGGCGCCGCCCTGGCGGAGCGCCTCGACGTCACCCCGCGCACGATCCGCCGGGACGTGGACCGGCTGCGGGAGCTCGGATACCCCGTCAACGCCAGTCCGGGCACCGGCGGCGGCTACCAGCTGGGCGCGGGCGCCGAACTGCCCCCGCTGCTGCTGGACGACGACGAGGCCGTGGCCGTCGCCGTGGGGCTGCGCACGGCCGCCGGACAGGGCGTCGACGGCATCGGGGAGACGTCGGTGCGGGCCCTCGCCAAGCTGGAGCAGGTCCTGCCGGGCCGGCTGCGCCGCCGGGTGAGCGCCCTGAACGCCTTCACGGTGCCGATGCTGCGCGGCCCGCTGCCCTCGGCCGCCGACCCGGCCGTCCTCACCGAACTGGCCAACCTGTGCCGGGACGCCGAGCGCCTGCGCTTCGAGTACCGCGACCACGAGGGCACCCCCACCCGCCGTACCGTCGAACCGCACCGCCTGGTGTGCAGCGAGCGCCGCTGGTATCTGGTGGCCTGGGACCTCGACCGCGACGACTGGCGGACCTTCCGCGTCGACCGCGTCACGCCGAAGCCGCCGCACGGGCCGCGCTTCGCCCCGCGCACCCCGCCCGCCCAGGACCTGGCCGCCTATGTCTCCCAGGGCGTCTCCACCCGCGTCTACGCCGCGCACGCCGTCGTCCGGCTCTTCGCGTCCGTCGAGGAGGCCGCCGAGCGGATCTCACCGACCGCCGGGACCCTGGAAGCCGACGGCCCCGACACCTGCATCCTGCGCACCGGCGCCGGGAGCGTCGACGTGATGGTGATCCACGTGATGCTGCTGGGCTTCGAGTTCGAGGTGCTGGAGCCGGCCGAGCTGACCGAGGCGATCCGGACGGCTAGTGGCCGCCTCGCTCGCGCGCTTGCTCGCTCTTCGGCTCGGGCTGTGGAGCCTCGGCCGCGTACTGCGGATGGTGCAGGTCGAACGCCGGGGACTCCGAGCGGACCCGGGGCAGCGTCGTGAAGTTGTGCCGCGGCGGCGGGCAGGAGGTCGCCCACTCCAGGGACCGGCCGAAGCCCCACGGGTCGTCGACGTCGACCTTCTTGCCGTACTTCGCGGTCTTCCAGACGTTGTAGAGGAACGGCAGCGTCGAGATGCCGAGCAGGAAGGCGCCGATCGTCGACAGCGTGTTGAGGGCGGTGAAGCCGTCGGCGGCCAGGTAGTCGGCGTACCGGCGGGGCATGCCCTCCGCGCCCAGCCAGTGCTGCACCAGGAACGTGGTGTGGAAGCCGACGAACAGCGTCCAGAACTGGATCTTGCCCAGCCGCTCGTCGAGCATCTTCCCGGTGAACTTGGGCCACCAGAAGTAGAACCCGGCGAAGGTCGCGAAGACGACCGTGCCGAAGACGACGTAGTGGAAGTGCGCGACCACGAAGTAGGTGTCGGTGACGTGGAAGTCCAGCGGCGGCGACGCCAGGATCACCCCGGTCAGACCGCCGAACAGGAACGACACCAGGAAGCCGACCGCCCACAGCATCGGCGTCTCGAAGGACAGCGAGCCCTTGAGCATGGTGCCGGTCCAGTTGAAGAACTTCACGCCCGTGGGCACCGCGATCAGGAAGCTCATGAAGGAGAAGAACGGCAGCAGCACCGCGCCGGTGGCGAACATGTGGTGCGCCCACACGACCACCGACAGACCGGTGATCGACATCGTCGCCGCGACCAGCGTCAGATAACCGAAGATCGGCTTCCGGCTGAACACCGGAATGATCTCCGTGATGATGCCGAAGAACGGCAGCGCGATGATGTACACCTCGGGATGCCCGAAGAACCAGAACAGGTGCTGCCACAGGATCGCCCCACCGTTGGCCGCGTCGAAGACCTGCGAGCCGAACCGCCGGTCCGCCTCCAGCACCAGCAGGGCCGCCGCCAGCACCGGGAACGCCAGCAGGATCAGGATCGACGTGAACAGCGTGTTCCAGACGAAGATCGGCATCCGGAACATCGTCATGCCGGGGGCGCGCATCCCGATGATCGTGGTGATGAAGTTGACCGCGCCGAGGATCGTGCCGAAGCCGGACAGCGCCAGACCCATGATCCACAGGTCGGGGCCGACACCGGGGGAATGCGCGGAGTCGTTGAGCGGCGCGTAGGCGAACCAGCCGAAGGCGGCGGGGCCCGAGGGCACCAGCAGCGAGCCGAGCACGATCAGGCCGCCGAACAGGAACAGCCAGTACGACAACATGTTCAGCCGGGGGAAGGCCACGTCCGGCGCGCCGATCTGCAGGGGCATCAGCTCGTTGGCGAAGCCGGCGAAGCTCGGGGTCGCGAACAGCAGCAGCATGATCGTGCCGTGCATGGTGAACAACTGGTTGAACTGCTGGTTGTCCACCAGTTGCAGCCCCGGCCGGGCCAGTTCGGCCCGCATCAGCAGTGCCATGACACCGGCGATCAGGAAGAACCCGAACGACGTGATCAGGTACAGGTGCCCGATCTTCTTGTGGTCGGTGGTGGTCAGCCAGTCGACGACCACACTGCCGTGCCGCTTGCTCCGCACGGGTCCTGCCGTCGCCTGCGCGGTCTGCGTCCCCATCGCTCGCTCGCCCCTTCGCTCGTCGCGCCCCGGGCCCCGAAGCCCGCGCCACGCGTACCCGCGAGCTCACGCCATGATGCTCGCGCCGTCGCACACTCCGACAGGGGGCGTACCGGGGATCTGTGCCGCGCCCGTGTATTCCCTATGTGGCGTCAGTTCCCGCCGACACCCGCGGAATCGGCCGGAGAAAGGGACCCGGGACGGTTCTCCCGGGAACTTTCCGCCGGGCTATTCGCTGGGCCGGTGCGACACGCGGGAATTACGTTCGATTCCCTGCGGAAGGACCAGTGAACCGCTCGTACGTGTGACTGGGATTGCCCGAAACGCGTGTCGTGATTCTGTGACAGAAGCGTGACCGGAGAGGGACGCGTGACGCGGGGTGCGGGGCCGGACTTCCCCGGCCGACGGACAGGGCCTAGCGTGGGCCCATGGCACCCATTCCGACACCTCCCGCCGAACCCGACGACAATCCCGACAGCTACGTCGGTCTGGATTCCGATGGCGCCGAACGGCTGGCGCGCGAGCGGGGGTGGTCGGCGGTGCGCTCGCTGCCGCCGGGGGCCATCATCACCATGGAGTACCGCGTGGGACGGCTGAACTTCGAGGTGAAGGACGGCCGGGTGACCCGCGCCTGGAAGGGCTGACCGCCCGCCCGGCACATGACGACGGCCCCGGTTCCTCGGAAGGAACCGGGGCCGTCGTCATCGCGGGGCGGTTGTGCGTACCGAACCCCGCTCCAGTGTCCGTCGGGAGCGCGTCAGCCGCCCGTCAGCGGGCGAGGCGTCGAGGCCGCACCCCGTACGACGCGGTCCGGGTGCGGTGGCCGGCGGCTGCCCGCCGGGGTGACCGGGGTGCGCTCCGCGCGGGTGCTGTGCGGGCCCGGGGCCAGGTAGACCGGTGCCCGGGACGAGCGGGCCGCGGTCTCGTTCTGGGGGGCGGTGCGCGGCTTGAGCCGTACGGGAGTCTCCACGGGCGACAGCGGGGCCCTGGCCGGGGCGCCGCGGCGGGCGCGCCAGCGGTCGCGCAGATCGAAGATCTCGGCCTCGGCCCGGTCGATCAACGGCTCGAACCAGGGCAGCGCCAGCAGGATCAGCAGACCGGCGGCCCAGCCGAGGAGCACGTCGCTGAGCCAGTGCGTACCGAGGTAGACGGTGGCCATGCCGACCCCGAGGGAGACCACCGCCGACAGGGCGGACAGCCAGCGGCGGGCCCGCGGGGTGGAGGCCAGGTAGGCCAGGATCCCCCAGGTCACCACGGCGTTGGCGGTGTGGCCGCTGGGAAATATATCGCCGCCCAGGCCCATCTCGTTCGAGCCGATGGTGGTCGCGTAGTGCGGACCGAGTCTGCCCATGCCGTACTTGGCGGCGCCGACCGTGATGTTCAGCAGCAGCAGGGAGGCGCCCAGGGTCAGCAGCGGGCGCAGGGTGTGCTGTCTCCAGGAACGCCAGCCCAGCCAGGCCGCGACCATCACCGCGGTCGGGCCGCGCTGGCCGAGCACCACGTAGTAGTCGACGAACCAGTGGATCTCCGACCACTGCTGGTACGGGCGGAAGAACATGACCTGCCAGTCCAGACGGACCAGCCAGGACGTGATCACGACGGCCCACACGATCGCCAGATAGAAGGCCAGGGTCGCCAGGAGCAGCACGACCCGGTGCCGGCTCATCCTCGGCACATCGATGTGGGCCGGCCGTTCCGGCTCACGGTCCAGCCTCGCGAACACCCGGTCCAGACGGGTGAGCTTTCGTTCGGTACGCACCCAATCGACGTTACAGCGAGTGAGCGCAGTTCCCGGTCGAATCCACGGCTTTGTGATGACGATGTGATGTGGGATTCCTCTCAGCGAGAGGTTTATTTCCGAGGAATCCGTAATGGTGAGGGGCTGCGCCCTTCAATTCCTTTGATCGTTTCGGGTGACGGTTTTAGGTGGCTTATGAATTCGTTCACCGAATCATGGGCTGGAATTATCCGGACGCTCATCGAGGCCCCGGAGTGGATCATGGCGGACCGGAGCCGTTCAGCCAGAACGCCCCGTAGAGCGCCGAGGCGACGGCGATCACGCTCAGCACCGCCGTCGACCTGGGCCGACGCAGCCGGGCGAGGGCCAGGGCGAGGGGCAGCAGCAGGGGGAAGGCCGGCAGCAGCAGGCGCGGTTTCGAGCCGAAGTAGCTCGACGCGCACAGGGCTAGGGCGGTGACGACCCCCGCGTACACCAGGAGCGGCAGCGGCTGGCCCTGCCGTACGCAGACGACATACAGCCAGACGACCAGCCCGACCCCGACGATCAGGCCCACGCCCGCCAACGCGGAGGGAAACGACGTGAACTTGTCGGCGACGAACCGGGCGAAGGCGTAGCCGCCGTCGAAGCCGTTGCGCCAGCCCGCCTGGACGTCGAGATAGCCGAACGGACCCTTGCCGGTGTGATGGCCGACCCACAGGACGTAGGCGGCGGCGCCGAGAGGGGCGAGCAGCATGCCGAGTGCGCGGCGGGCGGTGGTGGCGCCCGGGGACTGCCGGTCGCGCAGGTGCGCGGCGATCGCCGCCGCCCACAGCGCCGCGACCACCGCGAGTCCCACCGGGCGGGTCAGTCCGGCCAGGGCGGCCAGGGCGCCCGCGGTCACCCAGCGGCCGGTGAGGACCGCGTACAGCGACCAGGCGGCCAGGGCGGTGAACAGGGACTCGCTGTACGCCATCGACTGCACGATCCCGACGGGCAGCACGGCCCACAGCAGGACCGCGCAGACGCCGACGCGACGGCCGTAGACGTGGTCGGCGACCGCGAAGATCCCCCAGGCCGCCGCCAGGGACGCGACCAGGGAGAGCGCGAAGCCCGCGTCGGCGTACGACAGCGGGGTCGTCCTGGCCAACAGCCGCTCCAGCCAGGGCAGGAGCGGGAAGAAGGCGAGATTGGAGTGCACGTCGCCGTTCGGCAGACGCACCTCGTAGCCGTAGCCCAGTTCGGCGACCCTGGTGTACCAGAGGGCGTCCCAGCGGGCGGTCAGCAGGGTGTACGCGCTCTTGTCGCGCGCCGCGCTCCACAGGGCCAGCGTCAGCAGCCCCAGGGCACGGACGGCCGCGTACCCCAGGAGGGCGGGGGCCGCCCGGCGCAGGGCCGTGGCGCGGGGCGTCGCGCGCGTCTCAAGATCGGTCACGGGCCCGATTATCGACCGCGGGGTGCACCGCCGGACCCGGCGGGGCGGGTCGGCGGGGGAGCGGAGTGGCGTACGCCACACGTGTTCCGTCGGAAGTCTGAGAGGTCCGCCACTCGGCTTTGGCGCGAACTCGCGTACGCTGACGTGTCACTCGCGTTTGCTGCGCGGGCCGGAGACCACCGCTCCTCTCCGGCCGAGTCGCGGGGAGTCCCCACCCCGTGAGCCCGCCGAACGCGAGGGAACATCTGGGAGGTACGTACATGTCCGGGACGACCACGGCCGCCGTCGGGCTGCGCCGTCGGGCGGCCGGGGCCGGTGCCAACCGCTGGGTCGTCCTCGTCGTCCTCTGTGTCAGCCTGCTCCTGGTCGCCGTGGACGCGACCGTGCTGCACGTCGCGGTGCCCGCCGTCACCGAGGACCTCAGGCCCGGCGCGATAGAGCTGCTCTGGATCGTCGACGTCTACCCCCTCGTCTGCGCCTCGCTGCTGATCCTGTTCGGCACGCTCGGCGACCGCGTCGGCCGCAGGCGCGTCCTGCTGCTGGGCTACGGCCTGTTCGGCGTCGCCTCCGCCCTGGCGGCGCTCGCCGAGACCGCCCAGGTGCTGATCGTGGCGCGGGCGCTGCTCGGTGTCGGCGGCGCGATGATCATGCCCGCGACGCTGTCCATCCTCCGCCAGGTCTTTCCCGACCGGCGTGAGCGGGCGCTCGCGATAGGCATCTGGAGCGCGGTGGCCGCGGTCGGCGCGGCCGTCGGACCACTGCTCGGCGGCTTCCTGCTGGAGCACTTCTGGTGGGGTGCGGTCTTCCTCGTCAACATCCCGCTCATGATCGTCAGCCTCCCCGTCGGGCGACTTCTGCTGCCCGAGTCGAAGGGTGACCGCAACGGCCCGTGGGACGTGGTCGGGGCGCTGCTGGCGGCGGCCGGCCTGTTCGCCCTGGTGCTGGGCGTGAAGCGGCTCGGCAGCGGCGACCTGGACGTGTACTCCGTGGTGCCGCTGCTGGCGGGCGCGCTGCTGGTCGTCCTCTTCGTACGGCGTCAGCGGCGGCTGAAGCATCCCCTGGTGGACCTGCGGATGTTCGCCCGGCCGGCCTTCAGTACCTCGGTGGGCTGCATCGTGCTGGCGATGCTCGCGCTGGTGGGCCTGGAGCTGATCGCGGCGCAGTACCTCCAGCTGGTGCTGGGACTGTCCCCGCTGGAGACCGGGCTGCGGCTGCTGCCGCTGACCGTCGCGGCGATGGCCGCCGGACTGGCGGGCGCGCGGATGCTGCGGCGGTTCGGGCCGCGCCGGATGGTGAGCCTCGGCTTCTGCCTGACCGCGGTGGCGGTGGTGCTGCTGACCGCGATGGGCGGCGAGGACAACACGGGCCTGCTGCTGTTCGGCTTCGTCCTGCTGGGCTTCGGCCTGGAGACGACCCTGTTCGGGGCCTACGAGTCGATGCTCAGCGAGGCCCCGCCGGAGCAGGCGGGCGGCGCGGCCGCGATCGGCGAGACCTCCTACCAGCTCGGTGCGGGCATCGGCATCGCCCTGCTCGGCAGCGTGATGAACGCGGCCTACGCGCCCGGACTCAGCTCCGTGCCCGGGGTGCCCGCGTCCGCGTCCGCGGCGGCGGGGCACTCACTGGGGGAGGCCTACGAGATCGCCGACCGGCTCGGCGGACCCGCCGGTGTCGCCCTGCGCCGCACCGCCCAGGAGTGCTTCGTGCACGGGCTGCACGTGACCCTGCTGGTGAGCGCGGGCCTGCTGCTCCTGGGCGCGGCGATGGCGCTGCGCCTGCCGCGCACCATGCAGTGCGGCGACGAGGAGCCCGGGACCGTGGAGCTGCCCTCGCCCAGGGAAGTCAGCGAATCCCGCGAATCGCGCGTCACCGCCTGACGCCCGGGACGGCCGGGTTCTTCGGGCGGCCGGGTCCTCTGGTGGACGGCCGGGTCCTCTGGACGTGCGGAGGACCGCGCCGTAACGTCGGCCCCAGAGTCGTAACTAGCGCTGCTAGTTTTGAGTTTCCTGCCGGAGGGTGCCCCATGTCCGCGTCCACCAAGCTGCCCCCCTTCGACCCCGCCGACCCCCTCGGGATCGACGACCTGCTGGAGCCGGAGGACCTGGCGATCCGGCAGACCGTGCGGGACTGGGCCGCGGACCGGGTCCTGCCGTATGTCGCCGAGTGGTACGAGCAGGGGGAGTTGCCCGGCATCGGGGAACTCGCCCGCGAACTCGGCGGGATCGGCGCGCTCGGCATGTCGCTCACCGGCTACGGCTGTGCCGGCGCCAGCGCGGTGCAGTACGGGCTGGCCTGTCTGGAGTTGGAGGCCGCCGACTCCGGGATCCGCTCGCTGGTCTCCGTGCAGGGCTCGCTCGCGATGTACGCCATCCACCGGTTCGGGAGCGAGGAGCAGAAGCAGACCTGGCTGCCCCGCATGGCCGCCGGTGAGGTCATCGGCTGCTTCGGGCTGACCGAGCCGGACCACGGCTCCGACCCCGCCGCCATGCGGACGTACGCCAAGAAGGACGGCACGGACTGGGTCCTGAACGGGCGCAAGATGTGGATCACCAACGGCTCCGTCGCCGGGGTGGCCGTCGTGTGGGCGCAGACCGACGAGGGCATCCGCGGCTTCGTCGTCCCCACCGACAGCCCCGGCTTCTCCGCACCGGAGATCAAGCACAAGTGGTCGCTGCGCGCGAGCGTCACCAGCGAGCTCGTGCTCGACGACGTACGGCTGCCCGCCGACGCGGTGCTGCCGGAGGTCGTCGGACTGAAGGGGCCGCTCAGCTGTCTCTCCCACGCCCGCTACGGAATCGTCTGGGGTGCGATGGGGGCGGCGCGGGCCTGTTTCGAGGCGGCGGTCGACTACGCGAAGTCGCGGGAGCAGTTCGGCCGGCCGATCGGCGGCTTCCAGCTCACCCAGGCCAAGCTCGCCGACATGGCGGTCGAGCTGCACAAGGGGATTCTGCTCGCCCACCATCTGGGGCGGCGCATGGACGCCGGCCGCCTGCGTCCCGAGCAGGTCAGCTTCGGCAAGCTCAACAACGTCCGCGAGGCCATCGACATCTGCCGCACGGCCCGGACGATCCTCGGTGCCAACGGGATCTCGCTCGAATACCCCGTGATGCGGCACGCGACCAACCTCGAATCGGTGCTCACCTACGAAGGCACCGTCGAGATGCACCAGCTGGTGCTGGGCAAGGCGCTCACCGGACTCGACGCGTTCCGGTAAAGCCTCTCGGTGGACCCTGCGTGCGGGGGCAGGGCCGGTGAGCGGCCCTGCCTCAGCTCTGGTTGAAGAAGCCGTCCGAGCGGTGCGCGGCCGGGTCGCCGTTCACGATCTCCGTGTTGGCGGGGGTCAGCAGGAACACCCGGGTGGAGACCCGCTCGATCGAACCGCGCAGGCCGAAGATCAGCCCGGCCGCGAAGTCGACGACCCGCTTGGCGTCGCCGGCCTCCATGGCCGTGAGGTTCATGATGACCGGGACACCGTCCCGGAACAGCTCGCCGATGGCACGGGCGTCCCGGAAGCTGTCCGGCGTGACCGTGCCGATCCGACGGCCCTTCTCCTCCGCCACGTCCGACGCCACCTTGACCCGCGGGTCGGTGACCCAGGCCTCCCCGGGCTCGGCCCCTTCGGAGTAGTCGTCGTCGTAGTAACGCTCGTCATCGTTGTCGTCAACGAGGCCCAGCCAGGCACTCGCCTTGCGCACCGATCCCATGGACGCCTCCTCTCACAGCGGTCTTTCTTGCTTTCCGCATCCCTATGGTCATCCATGATGCGGACGTCGCGCCAAGTGGATAGACGCCGCGCGGGGGGTTTGTGACGGTACTGGTGCACAGCGGATTCGTACAGAGTCCATGTGTCCCAAGGGTCGTGTCGTAAACGGCTGCTGACTGTGAGTGAAATATGATTCTTCACGGCGTATGGGTGAGGGACGGTGCGTATGGGTGAACCGAGCACCGGTACGATGCCGCAGCTCAGCGCGGTTCAACGTCGCACGCACCACGGGGGGATGTCGTGTTCGGAATGGTCAGACCCTGCTCGCACCGGCTGGGCCGGAGCCTGAAGGACCAGTGGATGGCGCATTTGTGCGGGCTGTGCCTCGCGCTGCGCACGGACCACGGGCAGTTCGCTCGGCTCGTGACGAACTATGACGGGCTGCTGATATCGGTTTTGACGGAGGCTCAGGCGGAGAAATCCGCCGGCGGACGTCGTACGGCGGGACCCTGCCCGTTGCGGGGAATGCGCACCGCCTCCGTCGCGCACGGCGAGGGGGCGCGGCTCGCGGCGGCCGTCTCGCTGGTGCTCGCCTCGGCCAAGGTGCGCGACCATGTCGCCGACGGGGACGGGCTGCTGGCCCGCAGGCCGGTGGCGGTCGCCGCCCGCCGGATCGCCACCAGCTGGGGGCGGGCAGGGGAGGCTTCCGGTCTCGGCGTCGGGTTCGACACCGCCGTCCTGGTCGACGCCGTGGACCGGCAGCTCGGCATCGAGACGCTCGCCGGGCCCGGAACGCCTCTGCTGACGGTCACCGAGCCGACCGAGACCGCGACCGCCGCGGCCTTCGCGCACACCGCGCTGCTGGCCGGGCGGCCGGGCAACGTCCAGCCGCTCGCTGAGGCCGGACGCCTCTTCGGGCGACTCGCGCACCTCCTGGACGCCGTGGAGGACCGGGAGGCCGACGCCGTGTCGGGTGCCTGGAACCCCCTCGCGGCGACCGGGACGTCCTTGGCGCAGGCCCGACGGCTCGCCGACGACGCCCTGCACGGGATCCGGCTCGCGCTGCGCGAGGTCGCGTTCACGGACGCGGGGCTCGCGCACCTGCTGCTCGTGCACGAGCTGCGGCGCTCGGTGGACCGGGCGTTCGGCACCGTGCCCGTGTGCGCCTCCCATCAGCACGGGCCGTCCGGGTCGTCCGGTCAGTCCGGCCCGCACGATCCGTACGGGCAGCGGTCGTCCGAGGGCGGGAATCCGTATGCCGGTGGGAACCCCTTCGCGGGCGGTGGGGGAGCGCCGGGCGATGGCGGGGGTGGAGGCTTCGGCGGGTTCGGGGGCGGGCCCGCGCCTCAGCCCCCGAGGGGGCGGCGCGGGTTCTGGGCCGGCTGCGGGATGTTCTGGCTGCTGTGCTGCACCTGCAAACTGTGCTGCGCCAAGGAGTACGAGGGCCCGTGGTCCCGCAAGAAGCGCGAGGGCGTCTGCCGTGACTGCGACGACGGGTGCGACTGCTGCTGCGACTGCTGTTAGGGCGGCCGGACGTCACTGGTCCTTCCGTTCCGGCAGTTCCGGCGGGGAGATCTCGGACTTGGTGAGGGCCGAGCCTGTCGTGTTCCACTTCTTCAGGATGTCGGCGTACGTGCCGTCCGCGATGAGTCTGTTCACGGCGGCCTGGAAGGCGGGGGCCAGCTTCGTGCCCTTCTTGAAGGCGAAGCCGACGTCGAGGCGGTGGAATTCGTTGAGGAACTTCAGGCCCTGCTGGTGGGCGACGGCGTAGCGCAGGCCGTTGATCGTGGACATCACGATGTCGCTGCGGCCCTGTTGGAGCGAGGACCAGATGGCGCTCTGCTCGCTGTAGGTCTGCACCTCGTAGGCCTTCTCGCCGGCGTCGGCGCACAGGTGCCTGTTCTTCTCCAGGGTGGCCTCGAAGGTGGTGCCCGCGCCGGTCGCCACCTTCAGGCCGCACAGCTGCTGGAGGTCGGTCACCGGGGAGAGCCTGCTGTCCCGGCGGGTGGCGAAGCCCTGGCCGTCGTTGATGTACGTGACGAAGTCGATCGCCCTGCGGCGCTCGTCGGTGACGCCGAAGTTGCCGACGCCGACGTCGTACTTGCCGCTGTCCAGGGCGGGCAGGATCGCCTCGAAGCTCGCCTGTTCCGTCCTGAGGCGGAGGCCGAGGACCTTGGCGACGGCGCGCGCGAAGTCGACGTCCTGGCCGGCCAGGGTCGTGCCGTCGTCCAGGATCGAGGTACCGGGCGGCTGGCCGGAGACGCTGACCGCGAGGGTGAGGGTTCTGGTGCCGGAGGGCAGCAGTCTCGCCGCCGCCCGGTCCTCCTTGACGGCGGAGACGACGTCCGTGGTGGGGATCGCCTCGGACCGCGCCGAGGCGTTGACGGCGTCGTCCGTGCCGGCACCGCACCCGGTCAGCAGCAGAGTGCCCGCGGTGATGAGAGCGAAGGGGATGAAGAGGGCGTTTCGGGCACGCGTGGGCGTACGCATGGCGTGGCGGTCTCCTGGGAGCGAGAAAGCGCTGAGTGAGGGGAGGGCGCTGAGTGAGGGGAGGGCGAGGGCGCGTGTGAAGGCGAAGCAGAAAGAGGTGCTGGAGAAAGCGAATGCGAAAGGCGCCCTACGGAATCAGGGCGCGCAGCGGGGTCGGCTCAACAGGAGGAGGACCACACGCGACCGAAGTCGATGTGGGAGCGCTTGACCAGCCACTGCTGTGGATGCATGGGCCAAGTGGAACAGGCATCCGGTGGTGCGTCAACCGAGTTGAGACGTACGGCTCACAGTTCGGACAGCCTTGACAGGCCCGGCGAACACACCCGTAGTCTCGAAGGGCGGCCCTGCTGAGGGGCTCGGCCGCATCCGTGTGAAGGCACCCGTCCGAGTTCTTCTTCTGACTCGATGTCACGGAGCCCCCGCATGTCCTCCGACACCCTCGCCAAAGCCTCCGCCGTACCGGATACACCGGAACACGCGGAGTCCCTGCGGATCGTCCCGCACCGCCGCCCCGGTCAGTGGGCGGCGGCCGTCGCCGTCCTGGCGCTCCTCGCTCTCGCCCTCACCTCCGTGCTGCGCAACGAGGCGTTCCAGTGGGACGTCGTCGCCGACTACTTCACCTCGGGCGCCGTCCTGCGCGGCCTGTGGCTCACCCTGTGGCTGACCGCGGTCGTGATGGTGCTCGGCTTCGCGCTGGGCACCCTCCTCGCGGCGGCCCGGCTCTCCTCCAACCCGGTGCTCAGAAGCGTCAGTTGGGGGTACGTCTGGCTGTTCCGGTCGATCCCGGTCCTGGTGCAGCTGCTGCTCTGGTTCAACATCGGGGCGCTGTACCCGCAGATCCTCGGGGTGCGGACGGTCGACCTGCTCGGGCCGGTCACCGTCGCGATCATCGGCCTGACCCTGCACGAGGCCGCGTACGCCGCCGAGGTCGTGCGCGGCGGGATCCTCTCCGTCGACCGGGGGCAGATCGAGGCCGCGCAGGCGCTGGGTCTGAGCCGGTGGCGGCGCTGGCGGCGGATCGTGCTGCCGCAGGCGATGCGCTCCATCGTGCCGCCCGCCGGGAACATGCTG
The DNA here is from genome assembly GCF_021173675.1 of Streptomyces lincolnensis. Classification (GTDB taxonomy): domain Bacteria; phylum Actinomycetota; class Actinomycetes; order Streptomycetales; family Streptomycetaceae; genus Streptomyces; species Streptomyces lincolnensis_B. Next base: position 64,453 of record NZ_JAIHON010000009.1, read on the forward strand.
GTCGGCACCCTGAAGGGCACCTCCATCGTCAGTGTCATCGCCGTGCAGGACCTGCTCTACTCGGTGCAACTGGTGTACCACCGCACCTACCAGGTCATCCCGCTGCTGATGGTGGCCACCGTCTGGTACACCGTCGTGACCTCGGTGCTCAGCGCCGGCCAGTACTACGTGGAGAAGCACTACGCGCGTGGCTTCGGGAGCACCCGATGAGGCCCTCCGTCGTCATCGTCGGGGCCGGCCCCCGGGGGACCGGACTGATCGAGCGGATCGCCGCCAACGCGCCGGAGCTGTACACCGGTTCGGGGCTCGACGTGCATCTGGTGGACCCGCACCGGCCCGGCTCCGGACGGATCTGGCGGCAGGCGCAGTCACCGCTGCTGTGGATGAACTCGCACGCCGAGGACGTCACCATGTTCACCGACGAGACCGTGGAGATGGCGGGGCCGGTGCGCGAAGGTCCCACGTTGCACGAGTGGGCCGGCATCGACGGCACCGCCTTCGCCGACCGGCAGCTCCAGGGCGCATATCTGCGCTGGGTGCACGAGCAGGCGGTGGCCGCGCTTCCGCCCGACGTGCGCGTGCACCATCACCCCCGCCGCGCCCTGCGCGTCAGCGGTCCCCGTGAGGGCCGCCAGCAGGTGTGGCTGGAGGGCCGTCCGCGTCCGCTCCTCGCCGACCTCGTCGTCCTCGCCCTCGGCCACCTGGACGCCGAACTCGACGAGCAGCAGACCCGGTTGGCCGCGTACGCCCGTGAGCACGGTCTCGTCCACCTGCCGCCGGACTTCACCGCCGACAGCGACCTGTCCGCGCTCGCTCCCGGCGAACCCGTCCTGGTCCGCGGCTTCGGGCTGGCCTTCGTGGACCTGATGGTGCTGCTCACCGAGGGGCGCGGCGGGCGGTACGAGGGGGACACCTATGTGCCCTCCGGCCGGGAACCGGTGCTGTACGTCGGATCGCGGCGCGGAGTGCCGTACCACTCGAAGATCGGCTACGACTGGACCGGTGAACGGCCGCCGCTGCCGCGGTACTTCGGGCCCGCCGAGGTCGACGCGCTGCTCGCCCGCGCGGAGGGGTTCGGTGGAGCCGGAGCCGGAGCCGGAGCCGGAGCCGGAGCCGGAGCCGGTGCCGGACTCGGGCGGCGGGACGTGTGGCCGCTGGTGGAGAAGGAGCTGGGGTTCGCGCACTACCACCGGCTGTTCACGGTCCACCCCGAGCGGACGACCCTGTCCTGGAGCGCCTTCGAGGAGAAGTACGCGGCCGTCGGGGATCCGGCCGGGCGGGCCGCCCTGGTCGCGTCCGCCGTGCCCGACCCCGCCGACCGGCTCGACCTCACCGCGCTCGACCGACCGCTGGACGGGGTGCGGTACGGCTCCTTCGAGGCGTTCCAGGAGGGGCTGCGCGGCTACATCGAACGGGATCTGGACCGACGCCATGATCCGTCCCACAGCCCTGACCTGGCGGTCTTCTTCGGGCTGCTGTCCGTCTACGGCCAGCTGGTCCGGCTCGGGGACGTCGGCCCCTGGTGGCACGGCTTCTTCAGCCATCTCGCCTCCGGGCCGCCCGGGCCCCGGCTGCGGCAGATGGCGGCGCTGTCCCGGGCGGGTCTGCTGAAGTTCGTCGGCGCCGACATGACCGTCACCGCCGAGGACGGCGTGTTCCGGGCGACGAGCGCCACCGTGCCGGGGTCGGTGATCGAGGCTCGGGCGCTGGTCGAGGCGCGGCTGCCGGAGCCCGCGGTCGGGCGGGCCCGCGACCCCCTGCTGCGGCGGCTGCACACCGAAGGGGCCGCCGAGACACCCGAGGGGCTGCTCAGGGTGGATCCCGGCGACGGGCGGATCCTCGACCGGTCGGGCCGGCCGCATCCCCGGCGGTTCGCGCTCGGGCCCTACACCGACGGCCGTACACCCGGCGCCTTCACCCGGCCGCGTACCGGCGGGCCCGCCTTCCGGCAGAACGACGCGACGGCACGGGCCGCGCTGGTCCTCATCAGCGCGCTCGCCGGTCGCGCGGCAGCCTGACCCCCCGCGCGGTCTCTACGGCCTTTACGGCCTCTACGGCAAGGAAGTCCATCGATGACTGTCATGGTCGACATCAGGTCCGTCCACAAGAGCTTCGGCTCACTGGAGGTGCTCAAGGGCATCGACCTCGCCGTCCGCACCGGCGAGGTCACCGTGATCCTCGGTCCCTCCGGCTCCGGCAAGTCCACCCTGCTGCGCACCGTCAACCACCTGGAGAAGGTGGACCGGGGCGCGATCAGTGTGGACGGCACGCTGATCGGCTACCGGCGCTCCGGCGACAAGCTGTACGAGCTGCCCGAGCGCGAGGTGCTCCGGCAGCGCACGCGGATCGGCTTCGTCTTCCAGAACTTCCACCTGTTCCCGCACCTCACCGTGCTGGACAACGTCATCGAGGCGCCGGTGTCCGCGCTCGGGCGGCCACGCCGGGAGGCCGTCGAGAGCGCGCGGCGGCTGCTGGCCCGGGTGGGGCTCGCCGACAAGGCCGACTCCCATCCGCGGCAGCTCTCCGGCGGACAGCAGCAACGGGTCGCGATCGCACGGGCGTTGGCGCTGGAGCCCCGCCTGCTGCTGTTCGACGAACCGACCTCCGCGCTCGACCCCGAGCTGGTGGGGGAGGTCCTCGACGTCATCAAGGACCTGGCCCACCAGGGCACCACGATGATCGTCGTCACCCACGAGATCGGCTTCGCCCGCGAGGTCGCCGACACCGTCGTGTTCATGGACGACGGGCGCATCGTCGAACAGGGCCCGCCGGCCGACGTACTGGACCGTCCGCGGCACGAGCGCACCCGGGCGTTTCTCTCGAAGGTGCTGTGATGCTGCATCTGGCCGCCGCCCTCGACCAGCCGTCCGCTCACGACGAGCCGTCCGCCCTCGACCAGCCGTCCGTCCACGACGCCTACACGGCCCTCGCGCGGCTCGCCGAACGCGGCGGCCTCGACTTCGTGACCCTGGACGACACCTTCGCCCGCCCGGGGCCCGACGCGCTGTCGGTGCTGTCGCGGATCGCGCCCGTCACCGGCCGGATCGGCCTGGTCCCCACCGTCACCACCACCCACACCGAGCCCTGCCACGCGCAGGCCGCCGTCGAGACCCTCGACCGGGTCAGCCGCGGCCGGGCCGGCTGGCGGATCGAGGTGTCGGGCACCGAGGGCGAGGCCCGCCTCTCCGACGTGGTCCGGGTGGTCGACGCCACCGACGGGCCCGCCCGGCGGACCGCGGGCCGTTACGCCGACGTGGTGCTCGTGCGGGCCGTGAGCCCCGCGCAGGTCATCGCCGTACGGGACCAACTGCGGCGGTACGCCGTCGAGTTCGGCCGGGACCCGGACGCGCTGCGCGTCCTCGCGAGCCTGGCTGTCGACCTCGGCGACGGGGAGTACGCGGCCGAGCCGGGTCACGGCGGGGGCGGCCCCCGGCCGACCGCGCGGGGCCCGCTGTACCGGGGCGGGCCCGTCGATCTCGCCGAGCTGATCACCGCCTGGTACCGGGACGGCACGGTCGACGGCTTCCATCTCGTCCCCACCGAACCCCGCCGTGACCTGGAACGCCTCGTCAACGGCACGGTGGCGCTGCTGCAACACCGGGGACTGTTCCGCACCTTCTACCCGGGCAGCACCCTCCGGGAGCATCTGGGCCTCACCCGGCCCGCCAACCGGTACGAGACGACCGAGGGGGCCTCATGACCGTAGGGGAAGCGTCCGACGCGTGGGAGCAGTGGAAGCGGTGGCACGAACACCGCGTGGAGGCGGTGTCCGCGCCCTACGGACCGCTCGCGCTCACCGGCACGCACTGGATCGAGGACCACCCGGACGGCCTACTGCCGGGCGTCCCCGGGACCTGGGACACGGACGGTGAGGCGGTCCTGCTCACGGCCGCCGCCGGGGACGGGCTGAGCGTGGACGGTCTGCCCTTCGCCGGGAAGGCGAGGCTGTCGGCCGATCCGGGGCCGGCGAGCGCGTCCCGGGTGGCGTACGGGGAGCGGCGGCTGGTGGTGCTGGTCCGCGAGGGCGTGTGGGGCGTGCGCGACTTCGACCCCGGCGCCGGGGCGCGCCGGGAGTTCCGGGGCATCGAGGCCACACCGTACGACCCGCGCTGGTCGGTGCCGGGGCGCTTCACGCCGTACGACGAGGACCGCACCGTACGCGTGGAGAACGCGGACGGACGGGCGCGCGGCCTCGGTCTCGGCGGGGAGCTGGCGTTCACCCTGGACGGGAAGGAACGCACCCTCCAGGTGGCGGTGCGGGGGGACGGCTCGCTGTGGGCGGTTTTCGGCGACCTCACGAGCGGCGACAGCAGTTACCGCTTCCGCTTCCTGCGGCCCGCCGCGCCCGACGGCGAAGGGCGCACCACGGTCGACCTCAACCGCGCGCTGCTGCCGCCGTGCGCGTTCGCCGACCATTTCGTCTGCCCCTTCCCGCCGCCGGGCAATACGCTGGGCATCGCGGTCGAGGCGGGGGAGCGGAACCTGCTCTGAGGGGACGTCACCTCGCCCGGACCGCAAGAACCGTGCACGGGCCGACGGCCGAAAGGCGCTCTTGCGCCGACCGGTCGTTCGGCCGAATACTCCCCCACAGCGCTTGTCAGGAACACGGCGTGTTCGGAATCCGGGCACCCGGGCCCCTGGCTGCGCCTCACGGGCCCCACCCCACGAGGGCCCCCTACTTCCCCTGTGGAGGAACGAAAAGTGAGGATCAAGCGCACCACTCCCCGTAGCGGCATTTCGAGACGGACCCGGCTGATCGCCGTTTCCACCGGCCTCGTGGCCGCCGCCGCGATCGCAGTCCCCCACGCGAACGCGGCCGACACCCCCAGCACCTTCAGCGCCGCCGAGCTCAAGAGCGTCAACGGCTCCGTGCTGAAGGCGGACGTCCCGGGTACCGCCTGGGCCGTCGACAGCAAGACCAACCGGGTCGTCGTGACCGCCGACAGCACGGTCTCCCAGGCCGAGATCGCGAAGATCAAGGAGCAGGCCGGCGCCAACGCCGACGCGCTCACGATCAAGCGCACGCCCGGCACGTTCCAGAAGTTCATCCAAGGCGGCGACGCCATCTATGCGAGTAGCTGGCGCTGCTCGCTCGGCTTCAACGTCCAGGACAGCAGCGGCAACCAGTACTTCCTGACCGCCGGTCACTGCACAGACGGCGCGGGTACCTGGTACTCCAACTCCGGCCGCACCACGGTCATCGGCTCGACGGCCGGCTCCAGCTTCCCGGGCAACGACTACGGCATCGTGCGCTACTCCGGCTCCGTCAGCCGGCCCGGCACCGCGAACGGCGTGGACATCACCCGCGCGGCCACGCCCAGCGTGGGCACCACCGTCATCCGCGACGGCTCCACCACCGGCACGCACAGCGGCCGGGTCACCGCTCTCAACGTGAGCGTCAACTACGGCGGCGGCGACGTCGTCGGCGGTCTGATCCAGACCACCGTCTGCGCCGAGCCCGGCGACTCCGGCGGTTCGCTCTACGGCAGCAACGGCACCGCCTACGGTCTGACCTCCGGCGGCAGCGGCAACTGCTCCTCCGGCGGTACGACCTTCTTCCAGCCGGTCACCGAGGCCCTGAGCGCCTACGGCGTCAGCGTCTACTGAGACCCGAGCCCAGGGCCGTATCCGCCCCACACGGACGGCCCGATCGGCCGGGCAGGCCCTGACCGCCGATGAACACGAGCCCCCGCACACAACCGTCGTGCGGGGGCTCGCCCTTGTCCGGACCACGGAGTTACCGTCATAAGAGGCCTTGATGCACCTCTGATGCGCCCACTTCGGACCCTGGGGGCCGTGATGGTCGAGGAGCTGGTGGCGGCGGGAGTGACGCTCGTGTCCGCCGGAGCGGTCTATGTGATGGCGGCGGCGCGGGTCGTCAAACAGTACGAACGGGGCGTGGTGTTCCGGCTCGGCAGGCTGCGGGACGACGTGCGCGGGCCGGGCTTCACGATGATCGTTCCGGGCATCGACAAGCTCCGCAAGGTGAACATGCAGATCGTCACGATGCCGGTGCCGGCCCAGGAGGGCATCACCCGGGACAACGTGACCGTGCGCGTGGACGCCGTCGTCTACTTCAAGGTGACCGCGCCGGCCGAGGCGGTCGTACGGGTGGAGGACTACCGGTTCGCTGTCTCGCAGATGGCCCAGACCTCGCTGCGGTCCATCATCGGCAAGAGCGACCTGGACGATCTGCTCTCCGACCGCGAGAAGCTCAACCAGGGCCTGGAGCTGATGATCGACAGCCCGGCCGTGGAGTGGGGCGTCACCATCGACCGCGTCGAGATCAAGGACGTGTCGCTGCCCGAGACGATGAAGCGTTCGATGGCCCGGCAGGCCGAGGCCGACCGGGAGCGGCGGGCCCGGGTCATCAACGCCGACGCCGAGCTCCAGGCGTCGAAGAAGCTCGCCGAGGCCGCCAAGGAGATGTCCGAGCAGCCCGCCGCGCTCCAGCTGCGGTTGCTCCAGACGGTGGTGGCGGTGGCCGCCGAGAAGAACTCGACGCTCGTTCTGCCGTTCCCGGTGGAGCTGCTGCGGTTCCTCGAGAAGGCGCAGCAGGGGTATCCAGCGGCACCACAGGGGCGCGCGGTGGCGCAGCAACCGGTGCAGGAGCAACTGTCTCCCGCCGAACCCCGGCCGGATCCGGACCCCGAAGGGTCGATTTCAAGACAGGACTAGACCGCTCGGGCTGACGGCCTGTTACTCGTGCGTAATGTTTGCAGCGCGAATGGCCTGGTGTGACCGTGGTCTGTCAAAAAGAAGGGGGAGTGCAACCGCGTTCTACGCGCGTCCGGAAGTCGACCTTGTGCGCCCCCTGTGGGTGAGGGAAGAGTGGTCCCTCGTCAACCAGCCTTCCGGTCCGTGAGGTCCCCACAACCGAACGGACCGACCCCCCACAGGAGGACGCGAGTTGAAGCACCGACGCATACCCAGGCGACGGGCGGCCATGGCAGGTGCGGGTGTCGCCGCACTGATCGCCGGGGCAGTCACTTTGCAGACTGCGAACGCGAGTGAGCCGGCCGCGACCCCGGCACTCAAGACTCTGTCGGTACAGGCGGCCGGAAACCTCGCCTCGACGCTCGGCAAGGAACTCGGCGCGGACGCGGCGGGTACGTTCTACGACGCGAAGGCCCGGAGTCTCGTGGTCAACGTGCTCGACGAGAGCGCGGCGAAGACCGTCGAGGCGGCCGGCGCCAAGGCCAGAATCGTCGAGAACTCCCTCGCCGAGCTGAAGAGCACCCGCGGCACGCTCAAGCAGGACGCCAGCATCCCGGGCACCGCCTGGGCGACCGACCCGACGACCAACAAGGTCGTCGTCACCGCCGACCGCACGGTCTCCGACGCCGAGTGGGCCAAGCTCACCAAGGTCGTCGACGGGCTCGGTGCCACGGCCGAACTCCAGCGCACCAAGGGGGAGTTCAAGCCCTTCGTGGCCGGCGGTGACGCGATCACCGGTGGCAGCGGGCGCTGCTCGCTCGGCTTCAACGTGGTCAAGGGCGGCGAGCCGTTCTTCCTGACCGCGGGCCACTGCACCGAGTCGATCTCCACCTGGTCGGCCGGCGGCACGGAGATCGGCACCAACGAGGTCTCCAGCTTCCCGGACAACGACTACGGGCTGGTCAAGTACACCGCGGACGTGGCCCACCCGAGCGAGGTGAACCTCTACAACGGGTCCACCCAGAAGATCACGGGCGCGGCGGCGGCCACCGTCGGTATGAAGGTGACCCGCAGTGGGTCCACGACCCAGGTGCACAGCGGGACGGTCACCGGCCTCGACGCCACCGTGAACTACGGCAACGGCGACATCGTCAACGGCCTGATCCAGACCGACGTCTGCGCCGAGCCCGGTGACAGTGGCGGGTCGCTCTTCTCGGGCAGCAGCGCGATCGGACTCACGTCCGGTGGTAGCGGTGACTGCACCTCCGGTGGGGAGACCTTCTTCCAGCCGGTGACCGAGGCGCTGTCGGCGACCGGTACGCAGATCGGCTGACGCGAGTACGGCTTTTGGGTTCTGCGAGATCCCGCCCCGCGCGCGAGGGGCGGGATTTTCGTTTTTTGCCCACCCGCCCACCCGTGCGGGTCTCGTGGTCGGGTGCGGGTGGCCCTGGTGGGGGGTTGGGGGGTCGTTGTGTGTCTGCGGGGCGGTGGGGGCTGGTGTTCTGCGCAGTTCCCCGCGCCCCTGGATGCCTGCGGCGCGCTGTGCGGCTTCGGTGGGGGCGGATGTAGCGCCTACGGTTGTGTGGTGGGTCGGGGACGGGGCGGGGGGTGTCCGTCCTCGGTCCGGCGGTGCTGTGGCTTTTGGCTGTGCTGCGTGTCGGACGCCGGCCGCTGCGGGCGGACACCCCCCGCCCCGTCCCCTCACCGCCGTCGGCGGCTATTCGCCCACGGTCCGGATCTGCTTGGCGCCTTGGGCGGCTGTCCGTCCAAGGGCCGGACGGTGCCTCATGTCCTACGGCGGCTGCGGGCCGGCAGGAGGGCGGCGCCGGTGACCAGGAGGATGGCGGAGGTTACGGGGTTCGGGGCGGTGGGGGCTCGTCCCGCTCCCCGTGGCGCGTGCGTAGTGTCGCCGCCAGCAGGGTGAGGGTGACGCCCGCGATCGCCCAGGCGGACAGGACCAGTAGGGAGCCGGTGATGTCGTTGCCCTTGAAGTAGGCGATGGAGCGGGCGGACCAGGTGCCGGCGCCGGGGGGCAGGGCGGGGCCGATGTCCTTCCAGAAGGTGGGGAGGAGGGGTGGGGGGAGGGCGCCGCCGGCGCTGGGGTTGCCGAGGATGACGACGAGCAGGATGACCAGGCCGATGCCGGCGAGTCCGAAGACGCCCTGGAAGGCGAGGGTGGCCGCGCCGACGGAGAAGACGATGAGGGCGCCCAGGCCCCAGTGGGCCAGGAGGCTGCCGGGGAGGGCGCCGAGGATCGGGCCGACGATCAGCGCGCCGCCGAGCCCGCCGACGACCGCGACGAGGGCCATGGCGATCAGGCGGATCACCGCGCGGCGGGGAGTGGAGCGGCCGGCGCCCGAGCTGATCGTCATGATCGAGGCGCAGAGATAGCCGCCGACGCACCAGCCCACGGTCACGTAGAAGGAGGAGAGGCCGTTGGCGTCGTGGGGGTCGGCCGGGACCACGTCGACGGTCCGTACCGTGCGCCCCTCGGACTTCTCCAGGGTGGTGGTGAGTGTCTCCAGCGTGGTGGCCAGCACCTTCCCGCCGCCGGTGGCGACCAGGAGCGTGTCGGTCGTGCCGGTCGGATCGATGACCAGGGCACCGTCGATCTCCCGGTCCATGATCTGCTTCCGCGCCGTGGCCGGGTCGGCCACCGCCCGCGGGTCCAGCGGCTCCCCGGGCAGCTTCTCCAGCCGGGCCACCGCCTGCTGGGCGGCGGCCTGGGGCGCGACCACCCCGAAGGGCACGTCCTTCGGCTTCGGATCGTGCAGCGCCCCCACATAGGAGGCGATGAAGAGCAGATGGAGGGCGATCACGCCGATGACCAGCAACGTGGCCCGCGGGGTGACGGCATCCTTCACCTCGTCGCGGAAGGAGGTCGGTGCCATGCCCTCACGGTCCGGGGCGGTGGACGTTTCCGCAGGTGGGAGGCGGCCGAATGGATGTCGTACAGAGGTTCGAAAATTGGTCTATGGTGGGGGTGGGGACGTTGGGAACTGATGTTCGATAATGGCGACGGCGGGAGGTGCGATGCCTGGCTTCACCCATCTGCACGCCGTCTCCGGGTTCTCCCTGCGCTACGGCGCCTCCCACCCGGAACGCCTCGCCGAGCGCGCCTCCGAGCGGGGCATGGACGCCCTCGCCCTCACCGACCGCGACACCCTCGCGGGTACCGTCCGCTTCGCCAAGGCCTGCGCGAAGGCGGGCGTCCGCCCGCTGTTCGGCGTGGACCTCGCGGTGGAGGTGCCCGGGGCGCCACGACAGGAGCGCCGCCGCACCCCCGTACGCGGCGGTGCCTTCATCGATGAGTCGACACCCCGGGTCACCTTCCTCGCCCGGGACGGGGCCCGCGGCTGGGCCGACCTGTGCCGGCTGGTCACCGCCGCCCACACCGCCGACGGCACCCCGCTGCTGCCCCGGTCCGACAACCACGCCGACGGTCTGACCGTCCTGCTCGGCCCCGCCTCCGACGTGGGCCGCGCCCTCGCCGCCGGCCGCCCCGACCGCGCCGCGAAACTCCTCGCCCCCTGGCGCGAGGTCTACGGCGACGCCCTGCGCCTGGAGGCCGTCTGGCACGGCCGTGAGGGCACCGGCCCCGGCTCGCTGCGCCTGGCCGCCCGTACCGTCGGCTTCGCCGCCGAGCAGCGGATCCGGCCCGTGCTCAGCAACGCCGTCCGGTACGCCGACCCCGGCCTCGGCCCGGTCGCCGACGTCCTGGACGCCGCCCGCCGCCTGGTCCCGATCGACGGGAGCGGGGAACTGGACTCCGGCGAGGCCTGGCTCAAGGACGCCGGCGCCATGCTGGGGGCCGCCGAGCGGATCGTCGAGGCCGCGGGCTACCGGCGCGAGGCCGCCCTCCGGCTGCTGGAGCAGACCCGGGCCACGGCCGCCGAGTGCCTGGTCGACCCCGAGGACGACCTCGGCATCGGCACCGTCCACTTCCCCGAACCGCACCTCGTCGGCGCCGGCCGTCGCACCGCTCAGCGGGTGCTGGCCTCACGGGCGGCGGCGGGGATGGTGCGCAAGGGGTACGCGGACAGGCGTACGTACTGGGAGCGGATGCACCGGGAGCTGGACATCATCGCCCACCACGGCTTCGCCTCCTACTTCCTGACGGTGGCTCACGTGGTGGACGACGTACGGGACATGGGCATCCGGGTCGCCGCCCGCGGCTCCGGCGCCGGCTCGCTGGTGAACCATCTGCTCGGCATCGCGCACGCCGACCCGGTCGAGCACGGGCTGCTGATGGAGCGGTTCCTGTCCAAGGAGCGGGTCGTGCTGCCCGACATCGACATCGACGTGGAGTCGGCACGCCGGCTGGAGGTCTACCGCGCGATCATCGGCCGGTTCGGCACCGAGCGGGTCGCCACGGTCGCGATGCCGGAGACCTACCGGGTGCGCCACGCGGTCCGTGACGTCGGCGCGGCCCTGTCCATGGACCCGGCCGACATCGACCGTATCGCCAAGTCCTTCCCGCACATCCGGGCCCGCGACGCCCGCGCGGCGCTGGCGGAACTGCCCGAACTCAGGCAGCTGGCGGGGGAGTTCCAGCGGGAGGGGAAGCGGTACGGCAGGTTCTGGGAGCTGGTCGAATCCCTCGACGCCCTGCCGCGCGGAGTCGCCATGCACCCCTGCGGAGTGCTCCTGTCGGACGCGTCCCTGCTGAGTCGTACGCCGGTCATGCCGACCAGTGGCGAGGGGTTCCCCATGGCGCAGTTCGACAAGGACGACGTCGAGGAGCTCGGGCTGCTCAAGCTCGACGTCCTGGGCGTGCGGATGCAGTCGGCGATGGCACACGCGGTCGCGGAGGTGGAGCGGGCGACGGGGGAGCGGATCGACCTGGACGCGCTGCAGGACGGCGATCCGGCGACGTACGAACTCATCCGGTCCACCGAGACCCTGGGCTGCTTCCAGATCGAGTCGCCGGGGCAGCGGGACCTGGTCGGGCGGCTCCAGCCGGCCACCTTCCACGACCTGGTCGTCGACATCTCGCTCTTCAGGCCGGGACCGGTCGCCGCCGACATGGTGCGGCCGTTCATCGAGGCGCGGCACGGGCGGGCGCCCGTCAGGTATCCGCACCGGGATCTGGAGCGGCCGTTGCGGGAGACGTACGGGGTCGTCGTCTTCCACGAGCAGATCATCGACATCGTCGCCGTCATGACCGGCTGCGGGCGGGGCGAGGCGGACCGGGTGCGGCGCGGGTTGTCCGACCCGGAGTCGCAGGGGCGGATCAAGGTCTGGTTCGCGCAGCGCGCGGCGGCGAACGGCTATCGCGCAGAAACGATTCAGCGGACCTGGGAGATCGTCGAGGCCTTCGGGTCGTACGGCTTCTGCAAGGCCCACGCGGTCGCCTTCGCCGTACCGACGTACCAGTCGGCGTGGCTCAAGGCACATCACCCGGCGGCCTTCTACGCGGGGCTGCTCACGCACGACCCGGGGATGTATCCGAAGCGGCTGCTGCTGGCGGACGCGCGGCGGCGCGGGGTGCCGATCCTGCCGTTGGACGTGAACGAGTCGGGAGTCGCCCACCGTATCGAACTGGTGTCTGATTCAGCTGAATCGGAAGGACCAAAGGAGTGGGGGCTTCGGCTGGCGCTCTCCGACGTGCACGGGATCAGCGAGGCCGAGGCGGCGCGGATCGCGGACGGGCAGCCGTACGCCTCGCTGGTCGACTTCTGGGAGCGGGCCCGGCCGAGCAGGCCGCTCGCCCAACGGCTGGCGCAGGTGGGGGCGTTGGACGCCTTTGGGGCCAACCGGCGTGATCTGCAACTGCACTTGACCGAGCTGCATCGCGGTGCCAGGGGCGCCGGGGGTGGCCAACTGCCGCTGAGCGGTGGGCGGAGGACCGCGCCCGCCGGGCTGCCCGACCTGTCCTCCGCCGAGCGGCTCAGCGCCGAGCTGGGCGTGCTGTCCATGGACGCCTCGCGCAACCTGATGGACGACCACCGGGCGTTCCTCGACGAACTGGGCGTGGTGTCGGCGCGGCGGCTGCGGGAGGCGCGGCACGGGGAGACGGTGCTGGTGGCGGGGGCCAAGGCGGCCACCCAGACCCCGCCGATCCGGTCCGGTAAACGGGTCATCTTCACCACCCTGGACGACGGCACCGGCCTGGTCGACCTCGCCTTCTTCGACGACTCGCACGACGCCTGCGCCCACACCGTCTTCCACTCCTGGCTGCTGCTGGTGCGCGGGGTGGTGCAGCGGCGCGGCCCGCGCAGCCTCAGCGTGGTCGGTGCCGCGGCCTGGAACCTCGCCGAACTGGTCGAACTGCGCGTCGAGGGCGGCCTGGACGAGGTGTCCGCACGGCTGGCGAGGCCTTCGCCGGAAGGGACCGGTGATTCCACCGGGGGCCGGCGAATCCAAATGCCGACGGGATACGAACTGCATCCGTGGGCCGATCTGCGGCCGGCGGGCCAAGAGCCTTCACAGGTACGGAAGTTGTGGCACCAGAGTCCGGGGAGTGCGGGATGACCATTCTGTGCGTACGTTTCCAGCTGCCGCCGACGGGCGAGACGGCCCTGCCGGGGCTGCTCGGGTTGCTGGGGGAGTTCACACCGGTTGTCGAGGCCTTGCCGCCGGACGGGGCGCTGGCCGATCTCCGGGGCGCCGAGCGCTACTTCGGGCGCGACGCGGTGGAGCTGGCGTCGGTGATCCGGGTCCGCGCCCTCGCGCTGTACGGGGTCGACTGTGTGATCGGCGCCGGGCCGGGCACGATGCTGGCCCGGATGGCGCTGCGGGACGCCGCTCCGGGGGCGACCTGCGCGGTGTCCGAGGAGGCCGCGGGGGAGTTCCTCGCCGGCAAGCCCGTCGCCGCGCTCCCCGGCGTCGGCGCCGCCACCGCCCGCACCCTGTGCGAGTACGGCCTCGACACCCTCGGCCGGGTCGCCGCCGCGCCCCTGTCCACGCTCCAGCGCCTGGTCGGCGCGAAGACCGGGCGGGAGGTGCACGAGAAGGCCGCCGGTGTGGACCGCGGCCGGGTGGTCCCCAACGGCGTCTCCCGTTCCCTGGCCACCGAACGCCCCTTCACCCGCGACGAGTTGGACCCGGCCCGGCACCGCAGGGCGCTCCTCTCCGCCGCCGAGGAGCTGGGCGCCCGGCTGCGCGCCCTCGACAAGGTCTGCCGCACCCTGACCCTCACCGTCCGCTATGCCGACCTCCCCCACTCTCGAACAGGCTCGAGCGGGGGGACCCCCACCTCCACGACCCGCACCCGCACCCTGGAGGAGCCGACCGCCCACTCCGCGGCCCTGACGCGGGTGGCCTACGGCATGTACGAGGCGCTCAGCCTCCAGCGCGCCCGGGTCCGCTCCCTCGCCCTGCGCGCCGAGGGGCTCGACCCCGCCGAGCACTCCTCCCACCAGCTCACCTTCGACCCCGCCGACGACAAGCTCCGCCGTATCGAGGAGGTCGCCGACCGTGCCCGGGAGAAGTTCGGCCCCCGAGCGGTGATGCCGGGGGCCCTGGCGGCGTGACTCCCTTCTTCCGAACTCCCTTCTTCCGAAGTTCAGTTGGCCCACGGCGGAGTGATCCTGGTGCCGTCGGCGAGTACCGCCTCCAGGCCGATGGAGGTGGTGACCCAGGTGAGCGCGGTGTGGTCGGTCGGGTTCTCGACGGCGAAGGCGGTGCCGGGATTGACGATCACGGTGTCGCCCGCTCTGATCCGCTCGGTGTGGCCGTCGAGGGTGACGATCAGTTCACCGACGAGCAGGAGGAGGATCTCCTCCCGGTTCACGGTGTGCACCGGGGCCTTGGTCCCCGCGGGGATCTCGCCGCGCCAGGCGCACAGCTCCTTGCTTCCGGTGAGGGGAGTGGCGTACGAGACGAAGCGGGCGCCGTGGATCTCGTGGGTGCGGGCGTCGGACGCGTGGATGACTGGCATGTGAGGACCCCTTCGATTTCGATAAATGGTCAAGTTGCTTGACTATGTGGCTCTATAGTCAAGCAGCTTGACCAACCCGTCAAGGGTGTTTCAATGCCCTCGTGCACACCTCCGAGGCCATGGCCCTGTCCGCAGCCCTGCTCTCCGTTGCCGGCGAGCTCACACACCGCATCAACGAGGGCGTGGTCGCCCGTGGCTTCGAGGGGGTCAGGCCCGCCCACGGCTTCGCCTTCGCGCGGCTCGCCCCGGACGGCGCCACCGTCACCGATCTCGCGGCCCACCTCGGGGTCACCAAGCAGGCCGCCAGCCAGCTCGTCGAGGAGATCGTGCGCAAGGGCTACGCCGAGCGGCGGCCGCACCCCGAGGACGCGCGGGCGCGACTGGTCGTGCTGACCGAGCGGGGATGGGCCTGTACGCGTGCGGCGGAGGAGGCGGCCGCGGAGGCGGTCGGCGCGTGGGTCGAGTTGCTCGGTGAGGGTGAAGTGCGGGTGTTGCGCCAGCAATTGGGACGCATTGCCCCCTATGGTCCCCTCAGGCCCGCCTGGTGATCCCCTATCAGATGCCGCAGTTGTCGGCAGTTACCACTGGAAGTTTTTACTGACACGTAACTTCACATGTGAACTACTCGTCCGTAACTTGACGAGTGAAACAGCATCCTCGTGATCCGGATCACAGGGCGTAGAGCCGTCGCACCTCCCTTGAGCCGCAAGGAGATCACACGATGCTGCCCTGGAAACGAGCGCTCAGACCGCTGGCCGCGCTGCTGCTGACCGCGACCGTCGCCGTCGTCCCCGCCACCACCGCTCAGGCCGCGCAGGCGCCCAGCAGTGGCTGGAACGACTACTCCTGCAAGCCGTCCGCCGCCCATCCCCGCCCCGTCGTCCTCGTGCACGGCACCTTCGCGAACTCCGTCGACAACTGGCTGGGCCTCGCCCCCTACCTGAAGAACCGCGACTACTGCGTCTTCTCCCTCGACTACGGGCAGCTCCCCGGCGTGCCCTTCTTCCACGGCCTCGGACCCATCGACAAGTCGGCGGAGCAGCTCAAGGCCTACGTCGACAAGGTGCTCTCCGCGACCGGCGCGGCCGAAGCCGATCTGGTCGGCCACTCGCAGGGCGGCATGATGCCCCGCTACTACCTGAAGTTCCTCGGCGGAGCCGCCAAGGTGAACGCCCTCGTGGGCATCGCGCCCAGCAACCACGGCACCACCCTGAACGGCCTCACCCACCTGCTGGCGTACTTCCCGGGCGCCGCCGACCTGCTCTCCACGAACACCCCCGCCCTCGCCGACCAGGTCGCCGGCTCCGCCTTCCTCACCAAGCTCAACGAGGGCGGCGACACCGTGCCCGGCGTCACGTACACGGTCCTCGCCACCCAGTACGACGAGGTGGTCACGCCGTACCGCAGCCAGTTCCTCGGCGGACCCGGCGTACGCAACGTCCTGATCCAGGACCTGTGTCCGCTCGACCTCTCCGAGCACGCGGCGATCGGGCTTCTCGACCGGATCGCCTTCCACGAGGTGACCAACGCGCTCGATCCGGTCCACGCCAGGCCCACCACCTGCGCGTCGGCGGCCGGCTGAGCCGCCGACGCGCCGCCGGGGCCTGTCCGGCCTGAGCCGCCGGTCAGGCCCCGGAGCGTCGGGGCGGCCTCAGCGACCGTGCCGGCCGCCGCTCGCCGCACGGCGGCGGACCGAGGCGAACAGCGCCGCCGAGCCCAGCGCCAGGGCGGCCGCCCCGCCCATGGCGAGGTACGCGGTGCCGCCGCTCCCGCCCGTCTCGGCGAGGTTCTCGGCGGCACCGGCCGCCTTCGGCGCGTGGGCCGCGGGGGCCGGTGACTTCACGGCGGCCCCCGCCACCGGTTCCGCCACCGGCTTTGCCGTCGGTTCCGCCGACGTACCGGCGTCCTGGTCGCCGTGCCCGCCGTGCTCGATCGTCGACTTGTCGGTACCGTTCTCTATCTGCTCCTTGGAAGGCGCGGAGGCACTGGGAGCCGGAGCCGAACCATCTCCGGCGCTGCCGAACGTGACGTCCGAGCAGGAGTAGAACGCCTCCGGGCTGTCCGAGCGCTGCCACACCGCGTACAGCAGCTGCCTGCCGGAGCGCTCGGGGAAGGTGCCGGAGAACGTGTAGAAGCCGCCCGAGGCGACCGGGTCGGTGGCCGTCGCCACCGGGTGCGCCAGGTCCAGGTCGTCCCAGGCCAGCGGCTGCGTCGGGTCGTAGCCGGCCTTGGTGACGTAGACCTTGAAGGTGCCCTTGTGCGGGGCCGTCACGCGGTACTTGAAGGTGTACGACCCCTGGCGCACGGCGGTCGCGGGCCAGTCGGCGCGGGCGAGGTCGAGGCCCTTGAACGCGTCGTTGTTCGCGCTGCACAGCTTCCCGTCCGGGATCAGCTCCTGATGCCGGCCGTTCGCGTCGCCGATGCGGACGCCGTTCCAGTCGTAGAGCGCCTGGGTGCCGCCGGCCGCGACCGCCGCCCGGCACGCGTTGGATCTCGGACTCTCCGGGCCCTCCGCGTAGCACTGCGCGACCCGGCTGACCGGATCGCCCATCGAGCCGTGGGCGGCGGCGGGCGCGCCGGCCAGGACGGTCAGGGCGAGCGGGGCCAGGCCGACGGCGGCGACGGTGGCGGCCTTGCGGCGTGCGGGCATGGGGGATCTCCTCGGAACCGGTGCTGATGGGTGCCGGGTCCAAGAAACCGTGAAAACCCCTGCTTGTGGCGGTCGCCGGCGATCTTTATGGCCCGCTTAAGGGAGTGCTGAGCCTGAGATCAGGTAGGTAGCGTGCGGACATGACGAACGAGGAGATCCGGCTTGCCGGCGCGGCAGATGTCCCGGCCGTGAAGGCCGTGACCGACGCGGCTTACCAGCACTACGTCGAGCGCATCGGACAGGTGCCGCAGCCCATGGAGCGGGACCACGCGGCGACCGTGGCGGAGGGGCGCGTGTTCGTCACCGGGGATCCCGTGGTCGGGCTGGTGGTGGTCGAGGTGCGCGCGGACCATCTCTACGTCGACAACATCGCCGTCCGTCCCGACGCCCAGGGCACCGGCGTGGGACGGCGGCTGCTGCACTTCGTGGACGCACACACCCGTGCGCTCGGCCTGCCCGAGATCAGGCTCTACACGAACGCGATGATGTGGGAGAACCAGAAGATCTACCCGAAGTACGGGTACGAGGTCGTGGAGCGGCGTGTCGACGGGCCGTACGACCGGGTTCACTATCGCAAGCGGCTGGAGTGAGGGCGGTGGGCGTCAGCCGTCCGGCCACCACGTGCGCGCGATGTCCTTTCGTACCTCCGGACGTCCCGCGGGGCGCTCGTCGGCCTCCTTGAGGACCTTGCGGGAGTCCGTCTTCTTCAGGGGCTTCTGCACGGTCACACGGCGCATGGCTGCCTCCTTGAGGATCTATCGAGTTCCGCGTTCTCACGGAGATAGACCCGTTGAGGGAGAGTTCCTCATCGGTTGCCGGTCTGTCAGTGGCCGCTGTCACGATTCGACTGTCAGTGGCGGGTGTCACTCTTGGGCGCATGACGAACGAAAGTGACGCCACGACCGCGCCGCGTGTCGACTGGGACGCCGAGGCCGCCTCCTTCGACGACGAGCCGGACCACGGGCTGCGCGACCCACGGGTGCGCCACGCCTGGGCCGAGCGGCTGGGCGACTGGCTGCCGGGGCCCGCGGCCGACGTCCTCGACCTCGGCTGCGGCACCGGCAGCCTGTCGCTCCTCGCCGCCGAACAGGGACACCGGGTCACCGGCGTGGACGCTTCCCCGGCCATGGTGAACCTCGCGCGTGCGAAGCTCGCCGGGCGTGACGCGGTGTTCCTCGTCGGTGACGCGGCGGAGCCCCCGGTGGGCGAGGAGCGCTTCGACGTCGTCCTCGTACGCCATGTGCTGTGGGCGCTGCCCGATCCCGGCCGCGCGCTGCGGCACTGGTGGCGGTTGCTGCGTCCCGGGGGACGGCTGGTGCTCGTCGAGGGGGTGTGGGGCACGGTCACCCCGGTCGGCATACCCGCCGACCGGCTGGCGGCGCTCCTGGCACCCCTCACCGAGCACGTGCGGGTGGTCCCGCTGTCGCGGGACGCGCTGCTGTGGGGCAAGGAAGTGACCGACGAGCGGTACGCGGTCGTGGCGTCCGCCGAGGGCTAGCCGAACAGCTCGGCGACTCCGCCCCCGCGGGCCCGGCTCTCCAACTCGTCGAGGGCGGCCACTGCCGCGGCCGCCGCCTCGGGGTCCCGCTCCGCCAGACCGCTCTCGGCGAACTCGTCCTCGTCCAGGCGCAGGACCTCCGTGCCGTCGCCCGAGACCCACAGGTCCAGGTCGAGGTCCTCCACGACCAGGTCCGTGCCGGAGAGCGTGGCCGGCCGGGTGACGTCGCAGTACCAGCCCTTCAGCGCGCCCGTGGCGTCGCGGACCTCCTTCACCGCGTACCAGCGGTCCCGCCAGTAGTACTCGGTGAAGACGTCGCCCGGCTCGAAGCGGACGAAGCCGAAGTCGCGGACGCCCTCGCCGGCCCAGGGGGCGCGGACGGCGACCCGTGTGCCGTCGTCGGCGAGCAGCTCGGCCGCGTAACGGATCTTCGTACGGCCCGCCTTGACGAGGACGACGTCCACCTGACGTGCCTGATCGGCCGAGTCCTGCCGTGCCTGTTCAGCCCAGTTCGCGGACATAACGCATCTCCGTCGCGCAGATCTCGTAGCCGAACCACTTGTTGATCGCGATCATCGGGCCGTTGCCGGTGTCGTTGCCCGTGAACGCCTCGGTGAGTCCGGCGGCGCGGGCGCGGTGCAGGGAGTCGTTCTTGGCGAGCTTGGCCAGGCCCCGGCCGCGGAAGGCGCGGGCGGTGCCGGTCATGACGGTGCCGTAGCGGGTGCCGCCGTCCGTACGGGCCGCGCTGAAGGCGGCGGGGCGGCCGTCGACCAGCGCGATCGTGGTCAGTTCGGCGCTGAAGAGAGGGTGGTTCCAGGTCTCCTGCAGCCAGGCCTCGTAGTCGGTGAACTCGTAGGCGATGTCGCTCGGCTCGTCCGACATCGTCTCCGAGTCCAGCTCGAAGAAGGGGCGCGGGTCGTCCGCGAAGTCGGCGCCGGTGCGCAGTTCGACGCCCGGGGGCGGGTCCTGGAGCGCGGGCAGCTCGCCGCCGGCCAGGTCCAGGCGGAGGAAGTGGGCGGAACGGCTGCCGCGGTAGCCGTGCCGTTCGGCGAAGGCGCGGTTGCCGGGACTGTCCAGCACCCAGGCGTAGAGCTTGGTCGCGCCCTTGGCGGCGAGGTACTCCTCGGCCGCCCGCACCAGGCCCGAGCCGGCGCCGCGGCCCGTGCGCTCCGGGTGCACGTACACGTTGAGGTAGCCCTGCCCGGGGTCCGGGCTGTCGTGGACGAGTCCCACCTGGGCGGTGCCGATCACCTCGCCGTCCTCCTCCGCCACCAGGGGGCGGTAGTGGGAGTCGGGGTGGGCGTGGGAGGCGTCGTAGGCCAGGGAGTCGGCGGTGACGAGATAGAAGGGCAGCGCGAGGTGGCGGACGCGGGCGAAACCCTCGACGTCGGCTCGTACCTCGGGGCGGAGATCGCGCACAGTCATGGTCATATGGGCGCACGTTATGCGGGAGATGCCTCCCGGTGCCTCTCATTTTCGCGCGGGTGCGGGACAATCGCCTGCGTGACCTTGAAGATCCACATCGACGAGAGCGCCCCGCCGTACGAGCAGGTGCGGGCGCAGATCTCCGAGCAGGCGCGGTCGGGAGTGCTGCCGGTGGGATACCGGCTGCCCACGGTGCGGGGGCTGGCCGAGTCGCTGGGGCTCGCCGCGAACACCGTCGCCAAGGCGTACCGGGCGCTGGAGGCGGACGGGGTGATCGAGACGCGGGGGCGCAACGGCACGTACGTGGCGGCCGCCGGCTCGGCCGCGGAGCGGGAATTGGCATCGGCCGCCCAGGCGTACGTGGAGCGGGCTCGCCGGTTGGGCGTGGGCGAGGACGTGGCGCTCGGCGCCGTGCGGGACGCGGTGCGGGCTGCCTACGGGGCGGGCTGAGCGAAGTTCGGCACCGCCGGAACCCACCGCCGCGGCTGAGCGCCGTCGCGGCGGAAGAAGAAGGTGCCGGAAGGAGAAGGGCGCCGACAGGGAAAGGGCGCCGGAGACAGGGGTGCTGGAAGCGGCGGGGCCGAAGTCTCACGGTGTGCGCGTCGGGCTCAGGCCCGCCCTGTCCGCCGCCCTCGCGAACACCGCCGCGTCCTGCACCGCCGCCGCGTTCGGGTCGTTGTTGAAGTACGCGTACACGGTCTCGTCGTCGGACCAGGTGTCGGCGAGCCGCTTCGCCCAGGTGCGCAGGGACTGCCGGCCGTAGTGCGGCCAGGCCCTGGCGCGGCCGACGTGGAAGCGGACGTAACCCCAGTCGGTGGTGCGCCACAGAGGTGTCGCGGGGCGGGAGTGGGCGTCGGCCCAGCACAGGGCGGCGCCGCGGGACTGAAGGACCTCGCGGACCTCGGGTGTCCACCAGCTGTCGTGGCGGGGCTCGACCGTGACCCTGGTGCCGGACGGGAAGCGGGCCAGGCAGGCGTCCAGGAGACCGGGGTCGGCGCGCAGGGTGGGAGGCAGCTGGAGCAGGACCGGGCCCAGGCGGTCCCCGAGGCCCTCCGCGTGGGTCATCAGGCGGTGCACCGGTTCCTCGGGGTCGCGCAGCCGCTTGATGTGGGTCAGGAAGCGGCTGGCCTTGACCGCGACGACGAAGTCCGGCGGAACCCGCTCCCGCCACGCCTCGAAGGTCTCCCGGGACGGCAGACGGTAGAACGCGTTGTTGATCTCGACCGTCCGGAAGCGCGTCGCGTACTCCTCCAGCCACAACCGGGTGGGGCACCCCTCCGGGTAGAAGGCGCCGCGCCAGTCCTTGTACTGCCACCCCGACGTACCGACGAACAGGGTCATACCTCCATCAAAGCATCACAGGTACAGCGCATCACAGGTACAGCCCCGCGTCCGCCCCCGTCCGCGGCTCCGGCAGTGCCGTCGGAGAGGTGCCCCGGCGCAGTGCGTACAGCTCGGCCAGGGTGGCGCCCTCGCGGCCGACGCCCTCCTCCGTGCCCAGCCAGGTCACCGCCTCCCCGCGGGTCAGGGGACCCACCTCGATACGGGCCAGGCAGCGGCCGGGGCGGACGACGGCGGGGTGCAGGCGCTCCAGGTCCTCGTTGGTCGTCACGCCGACCAGGACGTTGCGGCCCTGGCCCAGCAGGCCGTCGGTCAGGTTCAGCAGCCGCGACAGGGCCTGCCCCGCCGTGTGCTTGGCCTCGCCGCGGATCAGTTCGTCACAGTCCTCCAGGAGCAGCAGCCGCCAGCGGTCCTGGCCGGCGCCGTCCTCCTCGCCGATCGCGATGTCCATGAGGTAGCCGACGTCGTTGAACAGCCGCTCCGGGT
The DNA here is from genome assembly GCF_021173675.1 of Streptomyces lincolnensis. Taxonomy (GTDB): domain Bacteria; phylum Actinomycetota; class Actinomycetes; order Streptomycetales; family Streptomycetaceae; genus Streptomyces; species Streptomyces lincolnensis_B. The sequence goes on from NZ_JAIHON010000009.1 coordinate 86,392, forward strand.
CCAGGACGCAGTCCACCTGGCACCACTCCCGCCAGGAGCGGGCGAGCGTCCTGAGCGCCGAGGTCTTGCCGGTGCCGGGCGGGCCGTGCAGCAGGAGCAGCCGGCCGGCGATGTCCTCCGGTGTCGTCCTCATCAGGCGGTCCATCGCGTCCGCGACGGGTGCCGTGTAGTTCCCCCGCACCTCGTCCCAGGTACCGGCGGAGATCTGCCGGGTGGTGCGGTGCGGGCCGCGCCTGGGGGAGACGTACCAGAAGCCCATGGTCACGTTCTCCGGCTGCGGTTCGGGCTCGTCCGCGGCGCCCTCGGTGGCCTGGTCGAGGATCTTCCGGGCCAGCTCGGCGCTGGTCGCGGTGACGGTGACGTCGGCGCCCCGGTTCCAGCGGGAGACCAGCAGGGTCCAGCCCTCGCCCTCGGCCAGGGTCGCGCTGCGGTCGCCGTCCCGGGCCACGCGCAGCACCCGGGAGTCCGGCGGCAGCAGGGTCGCGCCGGAGCGAACCCGGTCGACGTTGGCCGCGTGCGAGTACGGCTGCTCGCCCGTCGCGAAGCGGCCGAGGAACAGCGCGTCGACGACGTCGGACGGTGAGTCGCTGTCATCGACGTTGAGCCGGATCGGCAGAGCCTCGTGAGGGTGGGCAGACCGGATCGGCGGAGCCTCGTGAGGGTTGGCAGACATGACCGCCATGATCCGTCACGAGGGCCCCGCCCGCACCCGGTTTCCGCGGCGCGCGGCCCGTGTCGACCAGGATCCCCACCACCCGGTGTATCCCCTCCGTCCTGTTACAGAGCTGTGCGCCGACGACCTCTGCCCCGCGGGGGGCCTCCCGGATACCGTTGTCCTCGATGGGACGTCATGGGTGGAATTCGGGGGCACGGCGGTGGCGGCTCACCGCGTTGCTCGGTGTGGGCCTGGCCGCTCTGGCCCTGGTGGTGACCCTGCTCAACACGCTGCCCGGGGGCGGCGGTACGGCGGGCACCTCGCCCGACGGCGACAAGGTGCACGGCACGCCCGCGACGCCCGGGAAGTCGACGGCACCGGACGTGGGCTGGGGTTTCACACACACCCAGTTCAGCGCCGACGAGGGCAGCGCGGCCGCCGTACGACGTGTCGAGGGACGGCTGTCGGACGCCGGGGGGCTGGCACAGAACCAGCACATCATGGGCTGGGGGGCCGACAACCCCGAGCCGGTGAAGGGCCGTTACGACTTCGAGGCGCTGGACCGCCGCGTCGACTTCATGCGTGCCTCCGGTTCCACCCCGGTCATCACCCTGTGCTGCTCCCCGGACTGGATGAAGGGCGGCAGGCCGGGCGTCGACAGCACCGACTGGAGCCAGGCCGCCCTGGAGACCGCGCCGACGCCCGGGCACTACCAGGACTTCGCCGACCTGGCCGCCACCGTCGCCAAGCGCTACCCGGACGTACGCCACTTCATCGTCTGGAACGAGTTCAAGGGCTTCTGGAACGACGCCGAGGCCCGCTGGGACTACGAGGGGTACACCAAGCTCTACAACCTGGTGTATCGGGCGTTGAAGAAGGTCGACCCCGACATCATGGTCGGCGGGCCCTACCTCGTGATGGACAGCGTCGACCCCCGCTCCCCGGACGCCTCCGCCACTTTCAGGGGCGCGTGGGGCGCCATGGACCAGCGCGTCCTGGACGCCTTCTCCTACTGGAACAGGAACAAGGCCGGCGCCGACTTCGTGGTCGTGGACGGTTCCAGCTACACCAAGGACGACGAACTGCTGCCGGACGAGTTCGCGGCCACCGACAAGTTCACGGCGGTGAGCCGGTGGGTGCGGCAGCGGACCGGCGAACTGCCGCTGTGGTGGGCCGAGTACTACGTCGAGCCCGCCGACGGCGACGACGACCGCGACGGCTGGTCCGAGGCCCGCCGTACCGCCGTCCAGGCCACCGGCATGATCGCCATGGTCAGGGGCGGCGCCACCTCCGGCTTCTACTGGAACCCGGAGAAGGAGAAGGGCGGCTCCTGCGCGGGCTGCCTGTGGACCACGACCGACAAGGCCACCGGCGGCGCCGAACTGCCCATGTACGACCTGGTCTCCCGCTTCGCCGAGGCCTTCCCGCCCGGCACCGCCCACCGGACGGTGTCCGTGGCGAAGGACGATGTGCCAGGCGTCCGGGTCCTGGCCAGCGACAGGACGGTCCTGGTCGTGAACACTCTGGACCGGCGGATCAGCGCCCAGGTCGACGGCAGGCGCTTCGACATGCAGGCCTACGAGGTCAGGTGGCTCACCCGCTGAGCCACCTGTTTCCCACGTTCCTCACTTCATCGTCAGGAACCGCTGCACCAGCGAGGCGAACAGCACCGCCAGCAGCGGAAGCGAGAACCAGAAGCTGCTCTGGAGCCAGCGCAGCTGCCGCACGCTCGGCCGCACCGCGACCCGCACGACCTCCCGCGCCGTCAGCAGCACGATCAGCGCGAGCGCGGCCAGGGCGCCGACGACCGACCAGGGCGTCCAGGTGATCTGCGGCCCGATCGGGCCCGGGTCGGCGGCCGGGACCTTGCCCTCGGGCTGCCGGCCGAGCGCGTACATCGTCACGTCCTCGTTGACGAAGACCTTCTTCAGCTCCTTGCGGGCGTCGAGGTTCTGGACCAGCCGGGGTTCCCAGGTCCTGGAGTAGCCCGCGTCCATCTGCAGGGAGACGACCTGGCTGCGGTTGATCATCAGATACGAGTTCGGGCCCGCGTCCTTGAGCGCCTTCACCAGGCCCGACACCAGCACCGGGTCGGCCGGCGCGAGCGTCGGCAGGTACTGGACCTTCTCCATGTCCTGCGCGCCCCACGGCATCGCCGGCGTCACGTTGTTCACCGTGTCGTCGGTCATCCACAGCAGCCGTACCGTCGGATCGTCGTGCGCGTAGACGTAGTCCATGGCCGCGACCTCGCCGGGCCGGATCCGCTCGAACGGCTCGTTGCCCCACCGGGCCACCAGGAAGCCGCCCATGAGCACCAGGCCCGCCATCAGGGCGGCCAGCGGTGCCAGGCTCACCCGGTCCTTGTCGCGTTCCTCCGTGGTGACGCCGGTGCGCGGGAACAGGGCGAGGGCGGCGAGCAGGGCCGCGCCCGGCAGGGCGAACATGAAGACCCGCAGCGCCATCTCACCGCCGTAGGACTGCATGCCGAAGCCCAGGAACGGGACGAAGGTCAGGACCAGCAGGGAGCGTTCGCGGTAGCGGTGCCAGCGGCGGCGCCACCAGCCCCAGCAGGCGAAGGCCATCACACCGCCGGCCAGCAGCACCCGCACGTACAGCACCAGCTTGTGCGTCGAACTGCCGCCCTCGATACGGCCCGACACGGACGAGGACACGTTGCCGCCGACCCCGCCGACCCCGCCGAACAGCTCGTCGAAGTGTCCCGACCAGTACGGCTCGGCCATGAAGCCGATCCAGACGGCCACCAGGACACCGAACAGGATGGGCAGGCCGCGCAGTTCGCTGCGGCCGATCAGGACGAGCACCGTCAGGACGCCCAGCATCACGAACGGAGTCAGCTGGTGCGCCGGCACGCTCGCCGCGAACAGGCCGATCACCACGGCCAGCAGGACGGCTCGTTGGCGGCGGTCGGTCGGCTCGACCTCGATCTCGCCCGGTCGCCGCCTGGTCCAGATCACGCCGGGTGCCCGGAACCAGACGAGCAGGATCGCCACGAAGACCAGGTACAGCAGATAGGTGAAGCCCTGCGGGGAGAAGTAGTCCTGGCCGACCCAGCCGCTGAGCACGAAGACCCAGATGCCGGTCCACTTGGCCCGCCAGCTCGCCCGCATGTGCCGGACCAGCAGGAACATCGGTGCCAGATAGAGGAGTTGGATGGCGGTCGGCCACCAGCGGATGACCTCGGTGAAGTCCGAGACCCCGCAGGCCCTGAGGACGAACGCGGCCACCGCGAAGAACCCCGGCCAGCTCCAGCGCGCGTCCAGGTCGGGCACGGCCGACCCGGTCCGGTCGATGTAGTCGAGGAACCCGAGGTGCTGCCAGGCCGTCGCGAACCGCGGTTCCGTCTCGATCACGGCCGGCAGCGCGTGCAGCGAGACCACCGTCGCCAGCAGCGTCACCATCAGCAGCGCCCGGTGCTCGCGGCCCAGCCACAGCAGCGAGGCGAAGACCACCACCAGCAGCGCGGCGCCCAGGAGCGTCGTGGCCGGCAGGACCGAGATCAGCCCGAGCCCGCCCATCGCGTCCAGATCGGCGTCACCGAGGCGCAGCGCCGGGATCCAGTAGAGCAGGAGCGCGGCGGTCAGCAGACAGCCCAGGATCACCCCGAGCCGGGTGGGCAGCAGCCGGGCGGGCCCCGAGGGCGGCGGCTCCTCGGACACGGGCGGCTCGTCCCGTACGGCGGCCTCCTCCGCGTCCGGCTCCTCCCGTACGACGTCCTCGTCCTCGTCCTCGTCGGCGTCCACGGCGGCCTCGAACGGTGAGTCCGCCTCGAACGGCGCGTCCACCTCGGTCTCCGCCGGGCCCAGCGACGCCTCCGATCCCGGTTCGCGCCTCTCCACCGGCAGCCCCAGCCCCAGCTCCGGCTTCAGCGCCCAGGTCGGCCGGTGCCTGGAGAGCTCGGGCGGGATCGCCGTACCGGTGGGCGGGGTGCCGGGCCCCGGGCGGACGTCGGGCCGGCGTTCCAGGTGGTCGAAGTCGACGTGGATGCCGAGGGCCAGGGTGTCCTGGTCGAGCGCCCAGGCGGGCCGCTTCGGCGCCGGGGCCGGCGTCTCGCGCGCCCCCAGGTCGGCGAGGTCCCCGTCGGGTGCCGCGTCCTCGGGCGGCCCGGGGTCCGAGACGCTCCGCACGGTCCTGTACAGCTTGGGCGCGGCGATGGCGACGATCACCGCGAGCGCGGAGATCTCGGCGACGCCCGCGCCGGTCAGGCCCATCCGGGGGAGCAGCAGCAGCGTGAGGCCGAGCACCAGCACGCACAACAGGCCCTGGAGCCAGGCGAGTCCGGCCGTACGGCTCTGGGCGCGCAGCACCGCGAAGTACGTCTCCATGACGACCCTGAGGACCGCGCCGACCGCGAACCAGCGCAGCAGCGGGGTGGCCGCGTCCGCGTAGCCCGCGCCGAAGACACCGAGGATCCAGGGCGCCCCGAAGAACAGCACACCGGCCACCGGCAGCATGATCCGGGCCATCCTCCTGAGCGCGGCCCGGGTGTTGGCGGCCAGCCGCCGGGGGTCGTGCGAGCCCTCGACGGTCAGCGAGGCACCCATGTTGATGGCGAGCAGGTTGACCGTGCCGCCGATCGTGGTGGTGATGTAGAAGTACGCGTTGTCCGCGGCGCTCACCTGCGAGGCGATGATCACGGGGATCAGGTAGACCGCGGCCAGGGAGAACAGCGAGCCGGTGTAGTCGCCCGCCAGGAACCGTCCGATCTCCCTCAGCGTCGGCGGACGGGCGTGCTCGTCGGTCGCCTCCACGTGCCGGGGCGCCAGCCGCCGGAAGACCAGCCAGCCCAGCGGCAGCACGGAGAACGCGATCGCCGCGACCCAGGAGACGAACACACCGGTCGTCGGGATCGCCACCGCGAACGCGACCAGCAGCCCCAGCTTGACGGCCGAGAACACCGTGTTGCCGACCGGCACCCACAGCGCGCTGCGCAGCCCGGTGAGCACCCCGTCCTGGAGGGTGAGCAGGTTCCAGGCGACGACGGCCACCACGAAGCCCAGCGCCGGCACCGGCCCGTGCAGGAAGCGGTACGACGGCCCCCACATGTCCAGGGTCAGCAGGAACACCGCCGCGGCCAGCGCCACGATCGCCGAACTGCCCACGTACGTACGGAGGATGAACCGGCCCGTGGCACGCCCCGCGACCGGGATGAAGCGGGCCAGCGCACCGGTGAGCGTCACCGCGGTCAGACCCGCCAGGAACTTCATGGCGGCGATCGCGGCGGAGCCCTGGCCGACCGCCGACTCGGAGTAGTAGCGGGCGGCGGCGAGCCAGAAACCGAGGCCGAGCACCGCCGAGATGCCGGTGTTCAGCATCAGGGCGTAGGCGTTGCGGAACAGCTGGCTGCCCCCGCCGGACCGGCCGAGGCCGGGCAGCCTCAAGCGGCGCCCCGACTGCTCGGGCGCCTTGGGCGCGGTCGACTCGGCCTCGGTCGTGGTCGTCGTGTCAGACACGGGAACGGATGGCCTTCCGGCGGACCTGTCGTGCTCTGCGGACCACTGCGTACCCCTTGGTGAGGGCGCGGTCCCTGGCGAAGTTCCGGGTGAGCGCACGGCCTTCGACGAGCCGCGCGAACTCCTCCGCGTCCGTGGCGCGGCGCACGGTGACGCGACGCAGGGCGTACGGCCCCTGCCGGCGCCGGGCGAGGCCGTTGCCGACGGCGAGCGCCTGGGCGTACCCCGTCTCGCGCACAGCCTGCCGCACCCGGCGGCTGGAGTAGCCGTAGGGGTAGGCGAACGAGGCCGGGACGGTGCCGAGTTCGTCGGTGACGATCTCCTTGCAGTGGATCAGCTCGTGGCGCAAGGAGGCGTCGTCGAGCTGGTCGAGCTGCGGGTGGCTGTGGCTGTGCCCGCCGATCTCGACGCCGGCCGCGGCCAGGTCGCGGACCTGGTCCCAGTCCAGCATGGTGTCGAGGCCGCCGCCGGTGTCGTGGGCGCCCCGGATCCAGCCCGTCGAGACGAACAGGGTGGCGGCGAAGCCGTGCTTGGCGAGCACGGGCAGGGCGTGCCGGTGCACGCCCTCGTAGCCGTCGTCGAAGGTGATCAGGACGGGCCGTCCGGGCAGTGCGCGGCCGTGGCGCCAACGGGCGGCGAGATCGGCGGTGGTGAGCGGGGTCAGACCCGACTCCCCGAGGGCCGCCATCTGTTCCGCGAAGGCGTCCGGGGTCACCGACAGCTCCCGGGTCGCCTCGTTCGGGTCGGTCGCCACCGAGTGGTACATGAGGATCGGCACGGGTGTGTCGGTCATCTGCGGCCCCCCTCGATCTCGGCGACCGTGAAGACCGTTCCGGCGCGGCGCGCCCGGACGCTCCCCATGACGTACCCACCGGCCGCCGTCAGCACCCCGGCGACGATCGCCCCCGCCCGTCCGGCGCCGCCGGGCCGGGCCAGCAGGGCGTCCCGCAGCCCGCGCGCCACCCCGGCGGGCAGCACCCGGGTCGCGTACCGGCGCTCGGACTCAAGGCCCTTGTCCGTCCCGACACTTCGGGCCACCAGGGCCTTCGACAGGCCCTCGGCGTAGGCGCGCGTGCGGAAGTACCCGAAGTGCTCGCGCGCCTCGGGCACCCGGTGATGGATGACCGCACGGTCGTCGATCAGCAGGATCGCGTCCGGTCTGGCCCGGGTGAGCCGGATGCACAGCTCCGTCTCCTCGCAGCCCAGCGGACGCTTGTCGCCGTCGCGTCCGATGCCGGTGGCGAAGCCGCCCGCCGCGTCGAAGGCCGTACGACGGAAGGAGGCGTTGCCGCCGAGCACGTTGCGGACCCTCACCAGCCCGGTGGGCAGGCCCTTGTACGTGCAGCCCACGATCCAGTCGAACTCCTCCGGGAACCAGGCCGGCCGGCGCCCCGAGGCCCAGACGGGCTCGGTACGGCCGCCGACGGCCATGACCCGCGGATCGGCGTAGCCCTCGGCGAAGTGCCGGAGCCAGTCCCGTTCGGCGACGGCGTCGTCGTCCAGGAAGGCGATCACGTCGCCGCGCGCGGCGGCGATCCCGGTGTTGCGGCCGGCGGACAGGCCACGGGGGCCCGCGTTGGCGAGCACCCGCACGTCCCCGGCTGCCGTGTACTCCTTGAACTCCTTGGCGAGCCGGTCCAGGAGCGCCGCGTTGTGGTCGACGACCAGCAGCGTCTCCAGGGCCGGCCGTGACTGCGCCCGTACCGAGGCGACCGCCGCGAGGATGTCCTCCCAGCGGTCCTCGGTGTAGACGCAGATCACGACGGAGATGTCGGGACCGCTCAAGACACCTCTCCCCGGACCGTGTCGAGCATCGGGGAGGGCTGTGTACGGCGGCGCAGGGCCCGCCGGTTGGAGCGCTCCTTGAGGATCACCCGGAGCACCCGGAGCCCGTCCCGCACGGCCCGCAGATTGCTGGTGCCGTGGATGCGGAGGTACTCGTGGCTCGGTATCTCCTGCACCTTGAGCCCCGCCTTGACCACCCGGATGTTCATCAGGGTCTCGACCTCGAAGCCGGTGCAGTCCAGGTCGATCTTGTCCAGGCAGTGCCGCCAGAACGCGTTGTAGCCGTAGCACAGGTCCGTGTAGCGGGCGCCGAACTTGCGGTTGACGACCGTGCACAGGGCCCAGTTGCCCAGCTTGCGGATGAAGGTCATGTCGTCGGTGCCGCCGCCGTTGGCGAAGCGGGAGCCCTTGGCGAAGTCCGCGCCCGAGACCAGGGCGGAGACGTAACTGACGATCTCGTTGCCGTCGGCCGAGCCGTCCGCGTCGACCATCACGATGATGTCGCCGCTGCACGCCTGGAAGCCGGTGATCAGGGCATCCCCCTTGCCCTTGCCGCGCTGCGGCACGACCTTGACGTCCGGCCACAGCGAGCGCGCCACCTCGACGGTGTCGTCGCTGGAGTTGCCGTCGACCAGGACCACTTCGTGGATCCAGTCCGGCAGCGTCTTGAAGACGTACGGAAGGTTCTCCGCCTCGTTCATGGCGGGGATCACCACGCTCACCGGCGGTGTGATCGCCAAGTGGGAGGAGATCGGTCGGTAGTTGGCGGATATGAACGTTTCCTGGCCCGTACTGGCCGGGCGCAGAACAGAACTCATGAGTCTGGTCCCTCTCGTCCGGTGGACCGCCCGCCCCTGGGCGGCCCGCTCTTTGTCCGGTTCGAAAGGGGGGTTTTCACACACGGCACGACGGCACGGAACTCCGTACCTGCCGAGTGAGCTGGCAAAGCTGGCCGGCCCCGCACAGTGGCGGCCGACCGCGCGGCACGACTCGGTCACAGTTGCGGTCACCGAGCACGGCACCCCCCTACCGCGCCCCGCGCCGGGATCCATCGCGGTCCCTGAGCCCTCCCCTGGAGCCGCTGGCTGATGGGGCCGATGCGGGTGAGATGTACGACGGTATTGACGATTGAGCCTGTATGGCAAGACCTGGAACTAGGCCTCACGTTTTTGATGGTTTGACCGTTACCGATCGACTTACGTACGGCCCGAGCGGATCTTTCCGACCCTTTTGAGCAGTTTGTCGGCGGGTTCGAACAGTTCCGGCCGGGACACCACCACGTTGCGCAGTGCCCGGACCGGGGCCCGACGGGCCCGATGCCCGACCGCCACCGGGTGACGGCGGGTCACCCACCCCTCGGACACGTTCAGCTCGCGTGTCTTCAGGGAGTCCTTGTATTCCTTCTGGCCCCGGCCGAGATCCAGATAGGCGATGCCGTCGGCGGCGGCCGCCTCGGCCATCCGCAGATGCAGCACCAGGCCGGGGGAGTACTTCGAGTACGCCGTGTCGTACGCCGGGAACCAGCACGCGAGCACCCGCTCGGTGCGCAGCCCGAAGTGCGCGGCGATCGGCTTGTCGCCCGCGTACAGCACGGACAGGATCCCGGCGAACGGCTCGGAGCGGGTGTGGAACAGCTGCTGCACGAGCCGGGTGATCCAGTCGTGCGCGAAACGGTCGCTGCGCCCGGTCCTGCGGTACTGCGCGGACTTCCAGTTCATCAGGGCGCGCAGGGCGGCCGGGTCCCGCTCGTCGTGCACGTAGCGCACCTCGCCCGCGTCCCGGCCGAGCTTGCGCTCCTTGGCCAGCGTGGTGCGGGTGAACTTGGGCGAGCGCTCACGCAGCTGGGCCAGATAGACCTCGTAGCCCTGGTCGACGTCCATGACCGGGGACGGGAAGGTGCCGGAGGCCTCCGCCTCGAACGGCCGCTGTCCCTCGATGAGATGATCGAACTCGAAGACCGCCAGTCCACAGGCCCGCAGCAGCTCCCGGGCCTCGAAGGCGAATCCGGGCCGGTGCACCAGGCCCTGGGCGTCCGAGACGCCGAGACCGATCGCCCGGCCGACGCCGGCGGCGCTTCTCTGGTACGGCAGGAACGCGGCCGGTTCGCCGCCCTCCCGGACGACGGCGATCCGTACGCCGCGTCTGCACCGCCCCACCGCGAGCGCGAACTCGGGGGAGAGGAAAGGGTTCGCCAGCTCGGGCGAACCGTGCAGATGGGCCTTGGACTGCATCGCCGTCCAGGCCGCCCGGTCGGCCGCGCTCAGCTCGCCGGGCCGGTACACGCTGAGGTCCACGTCAGTCGCCCTGTCTTCTCGCGGTACGGCTCCGCAGGCGCCGTACCGAGGCCGGCAGAAGGATGAGGGCGCTGAGCGCGGTCACGGCCACGATCCCGCCGCTCACCGACCAGCGGTGCGTGGCCAGCATGCCCTGGGCCACCAGCATGTTCAGGACGACCGAACCCGCAACCGCGGTGAGCAGCCGGCCGAACGGATCCAGCCCCCGCAGCGCGGCGGCGATGGCGGCGGCGGGCGCCGCGAGCAGGAAGAACAGGGTGAGCGGGGCGCGCAGGGGTGAGTCCGAGTCGGCGAGCGCGAGCAGTGCGCCGCATCCCCCTATGGCCGTCGCGGCCCCCGCGAGCAGCGCTGCCAGGTCCCTCCCCGGTCCTGGCCGTGCCCGTTCGGTGCCGTTCGTCCGCGCTGTTGAAGATGTCTTGATGCGTATGGTCTGCATTGGCGACTTTGCCCCCCGACGCGCCGGATGCCGGGCTTCAATGTCGCGCAGGCCGCGGGGGCCAGTCAAGACCGGGGTGCTGAGAGGTACTTGTTCGGCTGCGGGTCCGATGTGGCTGGTCGCGCCCACGCGGCGGAGCCGCACATGTAAGGGGCCCCGCGCCCCTGAGGTGGGGCGCGGGGAACGCGTGTTGTTCCGTTACGGGACGATCTTCAGCAGCCTGTTCGGGGAGCTGGTGCCCGGGCTGGTGACCTTGCCGGTGGTGGAGCCGTTGATCAGGGCCGTGGCGACCTGGGCCGGGGTGGCCGAGGTGTGGTTCGCCAGGTAGACCGCGGCCGCGCCCGCCACGTGCGGTGTCGCCATCGACGTACCGGAGATGGTGTTCGTCGCGGTGTCGCTGGTGTACCAGCCGGCCGTGATGGAGGAGCCGGGGGCGAAGATGTCCAGCGCCGAGCCGTAGTTGGAGTAACTGGCGCGGGCGTCGGTGCTGGTGGTGGCGCCGACCGTGATCGCCGAGGCGACGCGGGCCGGGGAGGACGAGGAGGCGGTGGTGTTGCTGTTGCCGGCCGCGACCGCGTAGGTCACGCCGCTGGCGATGGAGTTCGCCACCGCGTTGTCCAGGGTGGTGGAGGCGCCGCCGCCGAGTGACATGTTGGCCACCGAGGGACCGCTGTGGTTCTGGGTCACCCAGTTGACGCCGGCGATGACGCCCGCGGTGGTGCCGGAGCCGGCGTTGTCGAGCACCCGGACCGCCACGATCTTGGCCTTCTTGGCGATGCCGTAGGTCGAGCCGGCGATGGTGGTGGCCACGTGGGTGCCGTGGCCGTTGCCGTCGGAGGCGGTGGTGTCGCCGTCGACGGCGTCGTAGCCGTAGCTGGCCCGGCCGCTGATCTGGGCGTGCGTGATGCGGACGCCGGTGTCGATGACGTACGCCGTCACGCCGCTGCCCGCGCTGTCCGGGTAGGTGTAGGTGCCCGAGAGCGGCAGGGAGGTCTGGTCGGAGCGGTCCAGACCCCAGGGGGCGCTGGACTGGGTGACGTCGGTGACGTGCACCTTCTGGTTCTGCTCGACCGTGGCCACCGACGGGTCGGCCGCGAGTCTGCGGGCCTCGGCCGCGGAGAGGGTGGCGGTGTAGCCGTTCAGCGCGGCGCCGAACGTCTTGTTCACCGAGCCGCCGTACTCCTTGATCAGGCTGCGGCCCTCGGTCGAGGCGGCCTTGAAGTCCACGCTCTTCTTCAGCGTGACGATGTAGCTGTCCTTGATCGCCGTGGGGGAGCCGGCGGCCAGGACGGTGCCCTCGGCGGGGGCGGCGTGGGCGGGGAGGGCGGTGAGTCCGCCCACGAGGGCGGCGGACGCCAGGCTGGTTATCGCGGCGATCCGGAGCTTCTTGCTACGCAGTTGTGCCATTACGAGGGAGTCCTCCTCATAGGCGACGGCGCCTGGGTGGGGCGCCGTCCGTGGGGGGTGCCCGCGTCGTCGCGGGCACGGCCGTGGAGCGTCGCGTTCCGCCCTACGGCTGAGTAAAGAATCAGTGGTCTACGGGTGTAGATCAAGGGACTTGAAGGCATGTCACATATTTGTCATGGACGCGTAATCGAACGCGCCGTCAACGCGCCGGGACGATCCCGTAAACGGCTGGAAAGTCTTGGCATGAACACTTCCCGTCAACCCGCGTAGTTGCTACGAAAGTTGTGGCAGAGATCCTGCTAAGGGAGGTTCCATGAGACGTTCCCGACTTGCCGTATACGTCAGCTCACTCCTCCTCGCCGCCGGCACCGCCCTCACCGGAGCGGCCACCGCGCAGGCGTCCCAACTCGCCGCCCCCGGCGGCTATGTGGCCCTCGGCGACTCCTACTCCTCCGGGGTCGGCGCGGGCAGCTACCTCTCCGCGAGCGGCGACTGCAAGCGCAGCACGAAGGCCTATCCCTACCTCTGGGCCGCCGCCAACTCACCCTCGTCCTTCGACTTCACCGCCTGCTCCGGCGCTCGAACGGGTGATGTTCTCGCCGGTCAACTCGCCCCGCTCAGCGCCTCCACCGCCCTCGTCTCGATCACCGTCGGCGGCAACGACGCCGGGTTCGCCGACGTCATGACGACCTGTGTCCTGCAGTCCGACAGCTCCTGTCTGTCCCGGATCAACACCGCCAGGGCGTACGTCGACTCCACGTTGCCCGGCAAGCTCGACAGCGTGTACTCGGCGATCCGCTCCAAGGCACCGAACGCCCGCGTGGTCGTGCTCGGCTACCCCCGCTTCTACAAGCTCGGCACCACCTGCGTCGGCCTCTCCGAGACCAAGCGGAAGGCGATCAACGACGCGGCCGACTACCTCGACACGGCGATCGCCAAGCGCGCCGCGAACCACGGCTTCGCCTTCGGCGACGTCCGGCCCCCGTTCACCGGCCACGAGCTCTGCTCGGGCAGCCCCTGGCTGCACAGCCTGAACCTGCTCAACGTCGGGGAGTCGTACCACCCGAAGGCGGCCGGCCAGTCCGGCGGCTACCTGCCGGTGTTCGACAGCACCGCCTGACCGTCACTCCTCCGGCGACACGGAAGCGGAGGCCCCGTCCGACGGGGTCTCCGTCACGCAGGTCACCGAGAACGGCACCGCGTTGGACTCCGTCTCCACCGGGTCGCGCACCTCGACGCTGATCTCGTTCTCGAAGCTCCCGCTGTCGTCGTTCGTGGTCACGAACGCCGTGTCCTGCTTGGTGGTCGCGCCGCCCTCCGGGAACGAGAGCGTCTTCCACCCCGGATCCATGATCTCGCCGTCCCGCGACACCCAGCGGTAGCTCACCTGCGCCGGCAGGCTGCCCACCGTGAACGTCGCCGTGAAACCGGGTGCCCGGCCCTGCGGCGGCGGACAGGTGCCGGAGTACTCCGTGTTGGAGCCCGCGAGCGAGACCCGTACCGACTGCGGCGGCGGCGCCGACGTGGTGGTCTCGTCGCTCGGGCCGGGCGTCTCCTCGGGCTGCGAGGTGTCCTGCGGGGCGGTGTCGCTCGGCGAGGGTGAACTCAGCCCCGACGTCTGGTTCTTGGGGCCGCCGCCTTCCGCCTGCTTGCCGTCGTCGCCGTTCAGCAGCGCGTACGTCAGACCGGCGATCGCCAGCGCCAGGACGGCGATGCCCGCGACCAGGACCACGGCGGCGCGGCGGTTGCGGCGCGGGCCCGTGTCCGGGGGTGCTCCCGTGGGGGTCGTCGGACCCGTCGCGGGGGACGGCTGCGTCCAGGGCTGCGGGGGCGGCGGAACCGGCGCCGCGGTCGTCCGGGGCTGCGTCTGCGGGGAGGGGGCGGCGATCGTCGGCGCGTACGGCCCCGCGGCCATGTCGTCCGTACGGGGCGTGCCGCCCGCCCCGATCACCCGCAGGTCCGCCTCGGCCCGCTCGGCCGGCAGCCGCTCGGCCGGGTCCTTGCGCAGCAGCCCCTCGATCACCGGGGCCAGCGGACCGGCCCGGTGCGGCGGCGGCAGTTCCTCGTCCACGATCGCGCGCAGGGTGCTGAGCGGGGTGTCCTGCCGGAAGGGGGAGTGGCCCTCGACGGAGGCGTAGAGGAGGACACCGAGCGACCACAGGTCGGACTCGGGACCCGGCGTACGCCCCAGCGCCCGCTCCGGTGCCAGGAACTCCGGCGAACCGATGACCTCACCGGTCATCGTCAGCGCGGAACTGCCCTCGACCATGGCGATGCCGAAGTCGGTGAGCACCACGCGTCCGTCGTTCGACAGCAGGACGTTGGCCGGCTTCACGTCCCGGTGCAGCACACCCGCCGCGTGCGCGCCCCGCAGCGCGGACAGCACCTCGGCGCCGATGTGCGCGGCGCGCTGCGGGGAGAGCGGGCCCTCGGCGTCCAGCAGCTCGGCGAGCGAGATGCCGCGCACCAGCTCCATGACGATCCACGGGCGGTTGTCCTGCATGGCCACGTCGTAGACCGTCACCACGTTGCGGTTCGCGACCCGGGCCGCGGCCCATGCCTCGCGCTCCAGCCGGGCGTACATCCGCTCGACCTCCGAGGCCGGCAGCCCGTGCGGCGCGCGTACCTCCTTGACGGCGACCTCGCGGTGCAGCAGCTCGTCGCGGGCCCGCCACACCGTGCCCATACCGCCCTCGCCGAGCGGGGACAGCAGCCGGTAGCGGCCCGCGATCAGCCGTTCACTGCCCGGTTCTTCGGACACGGGCTCCCCCTCTGCGCATCCGAGTGATTTCTCCCCAAAAGTAGCTCAGCCGAGTGCGGATGCCGCCCCCTTGAGCACCAATCCGGCCCCAAGGGCCACGACCATGAGCGCGGATCCCAGGGGTACGGCCCTGCGGACCAGGCGCGTCAGCCGGCCCGCCGCCAGCCGCGGACGCCGGTCCAGCATCCGGGTGACACCGGTACCCAGCTTGACGACGGCGAAGCCCGCCGCGGTCAATGTCAGCGCCAGGCCGACGCCGTACGCCACGACGAGCAGCAGACCGAACCAGGCCTGCCCGAGCGCCGCCGCGCCCACCAGGACGACGACCGCGGACGGACTCGGCACGAGGCCTCCGGCGAAGCCGAGGAGGATCGTGCCGCGGAGGGTGGGGGCGACGGCGTGGGTGTGGGTGAAGCCGCCGTGGGAGTGCTCGATGGTGTGGTCGTGCTTGTGATCGTGTGTGTGGTGGTGATGGTGGTCGTGGTCGCCGTGCGGGTGGCTGTGGTCGTGATCGGGCGCGTGCTCGTGCTCTTGCTCGTGGTGGTGCGGGGGATGCGGGTGCTCGTGGGTGTGTCCCGTGGTGGCGGTGGAGTCGGCGGCGCCCGCGCTCACGGACGCCAGGACCAGGGCGCGCTCGGGGGCCTTGGCCGGTTCGTGGGGGTGCGGGTGCTCGTGCTCGTGGGCGCGCGCGTGGGCTCGGTGGTGCCAGGCCCGGCGTACGAGGGTGAGGCCCGCGAGCGTGACCAGGAGGCCGCTGGAGATGCCGAGCCAGGCGATCACCGAGGGGGCCGCCGCGGATCCGGCCGTGACGAGGAGGCCGAGGGCGACCACGCCCAGGGTGTGGGTGACGGTGACCGAGGCGGCCAGCGGGAGGACGTCCTTCATCCGGGCCCTGCCGCCGCGCGCGGCGGCCACCGCGGCCATCAGCGTCTTGCCGTGGCCCGGGGCGAGCGCGTGCATGGCGCCGAGGACCACGGCGATGAGGACGGCCAGCGCGGCGAAACCGACGGTGAGGTCGTGGCGGGCGACCAGCGAGTCCAGGGCGCGGGTCCAGCGGTCCGCGCCGCGCGGGAGGACGGAGGCGGCGGGCGCGTCCCCTGCGGCCCCCTCGGACCCGTCGGCGAGCGCCGGGCCGCCGGGGCGCACCCGGAGCGACGCGGACGTGGTGTCGGCGGGGGAGGACAGCAACTCGGCCGGGTACGTGGTCAGTTCACGGGAGAGCGACTCCTCCGGTACGTCCGAAGCGGTGAGCGTCGTCCGGTCGCCGCGCGCGGTGATCTCCCGCCAGCCGGGGCCGGAGGACGCGCCCGCGCTGCGGAAGCCGAGGGCCACCGTGTCGCCCTCGGGCAGCGGTGCCCTCAGGTCGCATTCCACGCGGAGGGTGTCCAGCCCGGCCTGGCCGGGACGCACCCGCACGACACCGCTCTGCGCGGTGAGGGCGACCGTACGGCCGTCGACGGTGGCCTCGCTGTCCCGCGCGGCCGTCGCACACCGCTGCCGGGCCCACTCGGTGGTGCCCAGCCGTTCCAGGTCCCCCTTCGCCTGGGTCGCCGGGATCTCGGCGAGGTCCTCGACGTGGTCGACGCGCAGTTCGCCCGGGGCGGTGACCAGGCCGTCGTAGTGGTTGACGGTGAAGTTGCCGAGGGGGTGCGCGCTCGCGGTCGCCGACGGGACGAGCACCAGCGCGCAGGCCGCGGTGAGGACGGCCGCGCCGGAGGCGAGCAGGCGACGGGGGTTCATTCGGCGGCCTCCAGTGCCTTACGGGCCTCGCGGGCGCCCAGCGGCGAGAAGCCGGGGTTCAGCTCCAGGGCCGCGGTGAGGTGGGTGCGGGCGTCGTCCGGGTGGCCGGTGGCCCGCTCGATGATGCCGCGGTGGTAGAGGAAGGCGGCGTTGCGGTAGCCGGTGGCGGTGGCCTTGCGGGCGTACGGCAGGGCCTCCTTGTCGCGGCCGTTGACGTGCAGCGCCCAGGCGAGGGCGTCCGCCGTGTGCACGGTGTGGCGGCGGGCCCACTCGGCGCGGGCGGCGCGCAGGGCCGCGGCCTTGTCGCCGTGGTCGGCGGCGGCGAGCGCGGTGTCGAGGTCGGCGTTGACCTTGTTGGCGCGGGCCAGCGCCGTCCAGGCGTCCACCAGGGCGTACAGGTCGCGGGCCTTCGCCGGGTCGCCCTCGGCACCGCGGTCCTCGTACAGCTCACCGAGTTCGACGAGCGGGCCGGGCAGCGGGTAGCGGGCGACGACGTCCTCCATGCCCTTGATCGCCGCCGCCCGGTCCCCGCTCGCGGCCTGCGCCCGGGCGCGGCCCTCCAGCGCCGGGACGTAGGTGTCGTCGGCGGCGAGGGCACGGGCGTAGTGGGTGAGGGCCGCCTTGTGGTCGCCCTGGTTCCAGGCGAGCTGGCCGAGCGCTGTGGACACGTAGGAGATGTCTCCCGGGGTGGTCGCGGAGGCCAGCGCCTGGTCCAGCACGCGCTGTGCGGTGCGTACGTCGCCGCGCAGTTCGCGCACGTACGCGTACCGCGTGAAGACGGGGACGCCGGGGCGCCTGCTGTCCGCGGTGTCGGCGGCCTTCGACGCCTCGTCGTAGCGGCCGAGTTCGACGAGGGCGTCGATGCGGGAGGACAGGGCGCGTTCGTTGTAGGGGTTCTGCTCCAGGGCGCTGTCCGCGTACTTCAGGGCGTCCTCGAAGTCGTGCCGGGCGGCGGCGAGCGCGGCGCGGCCGGCCAGGGCCTGGTCGTACTCCGGCTTCAGGTCGAGCGAGCGCTTCAGGGCCTCCTCGGCCTGCGGGTAGCGCGAGGGGTCGCCCTTCGTCCTGGCCTGCTCCACGTAGGCCAGCCCGAGCGTCGCCCAGCCGCCGAAGTCCCTCGGCTGGTCCCGGAGATGCGCCTGCAACGCGCCGATGCCCGTGTCCAGGTCCCCGCTCGACAACAGCTCCGGCGACAGCGCGGCCGACGCGGCCGTCGCCGCCTTCGCGCCGTTCCCGTCCCGCACCGCCCCGAACGCGATCGCCCCCGCGGTCATCGCGACGGCCAACAGGGCCGCGCAGCCCGCCAGTTGCGCGGCTCGCCACCGTCGCCCGGCTGCCGCGACCCGCCGCACGGCGGCGACGCGTTGGTCGGGGGTGGGGAGTCCGTCCGTGGTGAGGGAGGGCTTGTGGGCCGGGGCGGGTGTGGGCGTGCCGCCCGGATGCGCCGAGTTGGGCGGCTCGTCGGCGCTTGCCCGAGAGGGGCGCTCGCTCGCCTCGGGGGTGGGCCGGTGGTCCGAGTCCGGGGCCGGGGAGGCTGAGGGCCTGGTCTCGTCGGTGGTGCGCTCGTCCGGAGCCGGAGCCGGAGCCGGAGCCGGAGCCGGAGCCGGGCCGGCGTCCCCGGTCGGCGGGCTCGGCGGTTCCTGGCCGGCCGGAGTGGCCCGCTCGTCCTCGGGCGTGGTGGCTCGGGCCACCGGATCCCCGGTGCTCCGGCCGCCCCCGCGTGCGGTGACCCCTTCCTCCGTGTCCGCGGTGGCCCGCTCACTCGCCTCCGCGCTCGGCTCCGGGGTGATCTGGGCCCCCGCCCTCGCGGGGGGTGGGGCCTCGGTGGGCTCGGTGTCGTCGGTGCGCGGGGACATGCCCTCTCCTCGGTCGGGTTGGTGCGTGGGGCGGCGCGGCCCGCGCCGTGGGGGATGGGTTACGAGCGGGCCGCGCCGGTCGGTGGGGTGCGTCGGCCCGTCCGGGAGGGGGGTGGGCTCCCGGACGGTGAGCCGACCGGCACCGCTCTAGTACGCCCGGTCCCGCATCCGGCGCCACCACAGCAGCGCGCCGCCGATCAGCAGGATGCCCAGCGCGCCCGCGCCCGCCGAGCCGGCGATCAGGGTGGTGTCGTCCATACCGCTCGCGCCGGCCGGCTGGAGGGCGTCACCGAGCTGGCTGCGGACGTCGTTGCCCTCGGACGTGCCCTTGGCGAGCGGACCGCGCGAGCCCTCCGTCGGCAGCGCGACGTACGGGAAGGCCTTCTCGAAGTCCTTGTCGTTCTTGTCGACCGCGTCGCCGAGGTCGTTCTTCGCGCCGACCAGTTCACCCTCGACGACCTGGAGCGAGGCGTCGATCACGTCGTCGGTCAGCCGACGCCCGTTCGGGAAGCCCGCGTTGTCGCCGTCCAGTACACCGAGCCGCTTGGGTTCGGCGGCCGGCTTGATCGAGGTGTTCAGGCGCAGCTGCTCCGACGGTGTCACGTGCGGCGGCTGGTTGAGCCCCTCGACGCCCTTGAGGAAGACGTCGACGAGGTCGTTGCGCGGCTCCTTGGGAGCCGGGATCTTGTAGATCGCCTCGATGAGCTTGGGCAGCTCGGGGTTGGTGACGTTCTTCAGGAACTGGGCGTCCTCCCACGGCGAGGACGCGTTGAACTTGTCCTTGTCCTTGAGCGGGTTGACCACCTCGTTGACCAGCGGCATGCCCAGACGCGACACCTGGGAGAAGTAGCCCTGCGCGTTCTTGCGCTGCGTGGTCGACCAGATGCCGACGACCGGCTGGTCCTTCGACTCGGCGATCATGTCCGTCGGGACCTGGAGGGCGATCGAGTTGACGTTGTAGCCCTTGAGGGTGTCGTTGCCGACCTCGGTGAGGTTCCCGCCGTACAGCAGGTCGAAGACCCGCAGGTCCAGGAAGAACGGGTCGTCCGCCTGGCCGGCGAAGGTCTTGGAGCCGTTGCTGAGCTTGTGGACCGCCTGGTTGCGCAGCGTGGCGTAGTCCGGCATCGACGCCTTGCCGACGTTCGAGGGGGCCACCGGGACGTCGTCGGCGATCTTCGTCTTGTACGTGACCTTCTGCTTGCGCAGCTTGATCATCTCGATGTCGTACGTCTGCGTGATGTTGAGGTCCGGGTCGTCCAGGCTGGTGACCGGACCGGTGTTGTAGAGGAACGTCTTGTCGTTCTTCGTGTGCGTCTTGAACGTGTAGCGGAAGAGCAGATCGCCCTGCGCGTCACCGTCGTTGTCGATGTGCAGGTCGTACTGCGCGTCCTCGGCGAACGTGAAGAAGTTCGGTCCGCCCGCCGGTTCCTCGAAGGGGATCCAGTTCGCGACGACCGTCGTCGTGTCCGGGTGGTCCGGGCTGACGAACGCGTACACGTCCGTGTTGTCGTACTGGGGCTGCCCCGAGATCAACGGGGCCTCCCGGTGGCTGGAGGCGGAGGCCGCCCCCGGTTCCAGCGTGGCCACGCCGGCGGCTGCGAGGCCGCCGGCGGCCAGCGCACCACATACGAGCGTCGCGACGCTCCTGCGTCCCGAGCCGCTCCTGGAGATAGGTGTCATGCCGTCCGTCCTCAGTCCCAACTTGCCTGACGAACGCGATTCGGAGCGGTCGGCAGGGCGGATTGGTCGAATGCCAAACGTTCTTACGGCGCGGCACCGAAGTTGTTTCATCGTCCTGCGACCCGCGTTTTGCGCTCCGCGATCCGTAACCCCATCCGGAGGTGGGTTCGTTGCGAATGTCTCGTGGGGCGGGACGGCCCCGATGCGGCCTGGCCGGAGGGGGCGACGAGGTGGAGGCGGACGAGCTGCTGGTGCGGGTGGCCGGTGGTGATCAGAAGGCGTTCGAGGATCTGTACGGGCTGGTGTCCGGACCGGTCTTCGGACTGGTCAGACGGGTCGTACGCGACCCGGCGCAGTCGGAGGAGGTGGCGCAGGAGGTGCTCCTGGAGCTGTGGCGGTCCGCGGCCCGGTTCGACCCCGGGCGGGGCAGCGCCCTGTCCTGGGTCCTCACGCTCGCCCACCGCCGGGCCGTGGACCGGGTGCGCAGCGCCCGCGCGGCCGGCGAACGCGAGCAGCGCGAGGCGCGGCGGTCCCACCACCCCGCCTTCGACCAGGTCACCGAGGAGGTCGAGGCCGGACTGGAACGCGAGTGGGTGCGCCGCTGCCTGGACCGCCTCACCGCCCTCCAGCGCCAGTCCGTCACCCTCGCCTACTACGACGGCTATACGTACCGTGAAGTGGCCGAGCGGCTCTCGCTGCCGCTGGGCACGGTGAAGACGAGGATGCGGGACGGACTGACCCGTCTGCGCGAGTGCCTGGGAGGTGCGGCGTGAGTCTCTTCCGACGGGAGGACATCCACTCCCTGGCCGCGCCCTACGCCCTGGACGCCCTCGAACCCGACGAGCGGCGCCGCTTCGAGAAGCATCTGAAGAAGTGCGCCGCCTGCGCCGCCGAGGTGCGCACCCTGTCCGAGGACGCCGTCCGGCTCGCCTGGTCCACGGCCGCCCCGCCGCCGCTCGCGATGCGCGACCGCGTGCTGGCCGCCGTACGCACCACACCGCAGGAGCCCTCCCCGCAGGCCGCGGCGCGTCCGCGGGCGACCCAGCTGCCGCCGCACGTGTGGGGCACCCAGCCACCGCCGGCCCGTGCCCGCGCGGCCCGCTCGCGCCCGCTGTTCGTCCCGTTCGCCACCGCGACGGCCGCCGCGGCGCTCGTCGTCGCCTCACTGTTCGCCGTCCAGGCGAACGAGGCCCAGGACGAGCTGAACGCCCAGCAGGCCCAGGCGCGTGAGATCGCCCACGTTCTGGGAGCCCCCGACGCCCGGGCGACGACCGCACGGGACGCCCGGGGCCGGAGTATCGGCGCGATCGCCTCGGCGGCGGAGGGGCGTGCGGTGGTCACCCTCAGCGGATACGGGGGGCTGCCGAGCGACCGGGTGCACCAGCTGTGGCTCATGCGCCCCGACGCGCAACCGCGCTCCCTGGGCCTCTTCGACGGCGACACGCCCTTGGTCACATCCGGCCTGGACAAGTCGGCGACATCACTCGCTGTGACCGTCGAGCCGGGCGGGGGCTCACCGCAGCCCACTACCCAGCCGATTGTCCAACTCGCCCTGAAATCGGTTGGATTCGGAGAGTAACCGCCGATGGGTCGTCAACCCCCTTATGGGGAAGGTGAATCCTGTGACCGCGATACACGAGTGCCCCGGGGGAGCGATAGGGTTACTCTGCCCGGGCCGGGTGGACTCGTACGGGTGGGGAGTGACATGGAGCAGATAACAGTGCGCAGCAGGGCCAGGGTCCCTGCGATCACTTGCGGGAGCAGCGCGACCAGTTCGCGTCTCGACCGCCATCTTTCGGTGCTGGCGGGACCTGCCGTCCCGCAGCGGGAGACGGCCGAGGCGACCTCGCTGATGCGTGAGCTGACCACACGTGACACCGCGAAGGACCGCAGTGCCAGGGGGACGCGGGTGAGCCGTGTCTCGCTCTTCGCACCGCTGCGTCGCCTGCGGCGTTCGCTGTTCGGCGGGCGCTGAGCGACACCGTCGTACCTCGGGACCTGCCCGAGGGCTCTCGCTCGGGTCGCCACACCGTCCCGGCATGTCGCCGCGCTCCCGTCCCCGTCACCCCCACGGCGCGCAGCGGCGCACCGGTGTGGCCCCGGGCGCGGGCGAGACCCCCGTCCCCGCCCACGCCCCGCCGTCCCCCGTCGTCCGGCACGCTCCCACCCCGCGTGCCCGACAGTGCCGTCATATGCGGAGGCCGACCACCCGGCGGTGGTGCCTCACCGCTCGCCCCGCGCGTACCGCCGCACCGCCGCCGGCACGAACACCGCCAGCAGGACCGCACACCAGGCCAGTGACCCGGCGATCGGATGCGCCACCGGCCAGGCCGCGTCCTCCGGCACCGGCGCGTTCCCGAACAGGTCCCGCAGGGCCGCCGTCACCGCGCTGATCGGATTCCACTCGGCGACCGTCCGCAGCCAGCCCGGCAGCCCCTCGGTGGGGATGTACGCGTTGGACAGCAGCGGCAGCAGGAAGGTCGCGCCGCCCAGCTGGCCCGCCGCCTCCTCGTTGCGGGTGGCCAGGCCGAGGAAGATCCCGATCCAGGTCATGGTGAACCGGAACAGCAGCAACAGGGCGAAGGCGCCCAGTGCCTCCCCCGCGCCGCCCTCGACCCGCCAGCCCACCGCGAGCCCGACCAGCAGGAAGGGCACCGTCCCGGCCGCCGTCACCACCAGGTCCGCGCCCGCCTGCCCCAGCGGCACCGCCGCCCGGCTCATCGGCAGCGTCCGGAAGCGGTCCATCACACCCCGGTGCGTGTCCTGGGCGGCCTGGAACATCCCGGCCATGATCCCGCCCGAGGCGGTCGCCACGAGCAGGCCGGGCACCAGGAACGCCCGGTACTCCTCGCCCGGCATCGCCAGCGCGCTGCCGAAGACGTAGCCGAAGAACAGCAGCATGCTGACCGGCATGGTCTGGGTCAGGATCAGCAGCCCCGGGTTGTTCCGCAGCCGCCGCAGCTGGCGGCCCAGCATCGCGGTCCCGTCGTACGCCAGTGTGCTCATGCCGCGGTCTCCTTCTGTCCCAGGTCCTCCGTCAGCCGGAGGAACACGTCGTCGAGGGTCGGTGGGCGCAGGCTCGCGTCCAGCAACGGGACGCCGGCCGCGTCCAGTTCGCGCACCAGGCGCGGGAGGGTGAGCGTCGTGTCGCGGGTGACCGCGCCGACCGCGTTGCGGTCGTGGTCGAACGAGGGCTGCCCGCCGGTGAATTGATCGAGGACGCCCGCCGCCCGCACCATCACGTCCGGGTGCGCGACGACGACCTCGACATGCGCCCCGATGAGTCCCTTCAGCTCGGCCGGGGAGCCCGTGTGCGCGACCCGTCCCCGGTCCACCAGGGCGATGTCGTCGGCGAGTTGGTCGGCCTCCTCCAGGTACTGCGTGGTCAGCAGCACCGTCGTGCCCTCCGCGGTGAGATCGCGCACCGCGCCCCAGATCAGGTTGCGGCTGGCCGGGTCGAGGCCGGTGGTCGGCTCGTCCAGGAACAGCACCTCGGGGCGGCGGATCAGGCTCGCCGCCAGGTCCAGGCGGCGGCGCATCCCGCCGGAGTAGGTGGACACGGCCCGGTCGGCGGCCTCGGTCAGACCGAAGCGGTCGAGCAGTTCGCCGGCCCGCTCGGCAGGGCCCCGCACCCGGTGCAGCCGGGCGAACAGCCGGAGGTTCTGGCGGCCGCTGAGGTCCCCGTCGACCGAGGCGTACTGCCCGGTGACACCGATCCGGGTCCGGACCGCCGCGGCCTCGCCGACCAGGTCGTACCCGGCGATCCGGGCCGAGCCCGCGTCGGGCCGCAGCAGCGTGGTGAGCAGTCGGATGGCCGTGGTCTTGCCGGCCCCGTTCGGACCGAGCACTCCGCAGACCGTGCCCCGCGCCACCGCGAGATCGAGCCCGCGCAGCGCGTGGACGGCGCCGAAGCGCTTCTCCAGACCTTCACTAAGTACGGCGTACGTAGAAGTCATGGGTCGACCATAGCGCACTACGTACGGTGTACGTAACTAGGATGGTGGACGAGGTGATGATCGATGGCGGGCCGAGCGGCCGTACCCGAAGTGATCTGGGCCCGTCCCGAGCGGACGGGCCGCGGGCCCAAACCGGCGTTCACGCGCGCGGACATCGCGGCGGCGGCTGTCCGGATCGCCGACGCGCAGGGGCTGGACGCGGTGTCGATGCGGCATGTCGCGGCCGAACTGGGCTGCGGCACCATGTCGCTGTACAACTACGTCCCCCGCAAGGAGGACCTGTACGAGCTGATGGTGGACGCGGCCAGCGGCGAGCACGAGCTGTGGGAACCGACGGGGGACTGGCGGGCCGACATGCTCCACGTCGCCCACCAGACCCGCGAGCTGATGCACCGCCATCCGTGGATGCCGCGCCTGATGTCAGGGGTCTACGGCTTCAGCCCCAACGCCCTGCGGTATCTGGAGCACTGCCTGGCCTGCCTCGATCCGCTGGACGCGCCCTCCGGCACCAAGGTGGAGCTCATCGCGATGCTCAACGGATGCGTGACGGTCTACGTCTCCAACGAGCTGGCCACGGCCGAGCGCGCGCGGTCGCTGCCCTGGTCGCAGGAGCAGGAGACGGCGGTGCGGATCGCGTACCTGGGAAGCCAGGTGGCCTCCGGCGCCTATCCGAGGCTCGCCGCGTCCTTCATGGAGGACGCGGGGCCGATCGATCTGGAGGCGGTGTTCCAGCGGATGCTGGGCAGGGTGCTCGACGGCTTCGACCCCGGGCCGCGCCCCGGGCCGCGCCCCGGGCCGCGTTAGATCAGCGCGAGCTGTCCCTCCGGTCCCTCCTCGTGCCCGTCCAGTACCGACGCCGGCCTGCGGGCCGCGTCCGGTACCGGCAGGACACCCGCCTCGCGCAGCTCCGCCGCCGTGATCGGCGCGGTCACGGCCGGCTCCTCGCGCGGCTCCGCCAGGAGCGCCAGCACGGTGATCAGCTCCAGCAGTTCCGACGTCCACCCCTGCGTCCAGCCCGCCGGGCGGATCGCCGCCAGCGTGCCGGGCTCGGCCTCCGCGGTGCGGGCCGTGAACCACTGCTCCAGCACCCGCACCCCGCCCACCTCGAAGTCCCAGGCCTCGGGCGGCACGGGCGAGACGCGGCCCCCGTCGAGGTGCAGGCTCTCCTCCTCGCGGTCGTAGTGCAGGGTCAGCGGCCGGGACGGCAGCGGAGCGCGGACGTAGGGACGGCGGCCGCCGGGGAGCCTGGGGCGCTCGCCGTCGCGGCGCATCAGCCACAGGGCGCGGCGGCCCGACTCGACGCCCCGCGCCCACAGTTCGGGGTCCTCGGTCAGCGGGACGGCCAGGCCGGGGCGTACCGCCGCCACCGTCCAGGCGAGCACGTCCAGCGGCTCGGGCGGGTGGCCGAGACGGGTGCCCAGATGCTCCAGCAGGCCGGGCGCGAGGTTGGGCTCCGTGCCGCCGGGGCGGCGGAAGAGCGGGCGGATCCGGCCCGGCCGGAGCAGCGGCAGCAGGGAGGACGCCAGCAGAAGGGGGCCCGTCGGCTCGGCGGCGGCCGGGATCTCGGTGACGAAGACCTGCCGCTCGTCGGCCACCCGCCACAGTTCCGGCCGGGCCGCGTCGATCAGCCGGTGGTCGGGGATCAGCCACTGTTCGTCGAACGGGGCGGCCAGCACGCGGACGGGCTCCGGGCAGGGGCCCGAGGTGCGGGCCAGCTTCTCCGTGCCGCCGCTCTGCCCCGGCAGCTGCCCGACCGCCGAGCGCAGGGTGCGCGAACGCGTCGGCTCGAACAGGGCCTCGCGGTCGGGCCCCTCGGCCTTCATCAGCGCGTCCCAGCGGGCCTTCAGGGATGCCGCGTCGGGTCCCGTCGGCCACCCCCGGCCGAGCCGCGGCGGTGCGACGGACCACGGCATGAGGTCCGCCAGCAGCGGAGCGTCGTCGTGCGTCACGCTGGGCATCGTACGACTTGGTGCCGACAGCCGGGTCAGGTGGCGTCGAGCGTCACCGTGAAGGAGAAGCGGTCGCCCCGGTAGTGGATCACCGCCGCGTCCAGCACGCGGCCCCTCGCGTCGTACGTCACGCCCGTGTAGTGCAGGATCGGGCTGAGCAGCGGGACTTGGAGCAGCCGGGCCGTCTCCGGATCGGCCAATCGCGCCTCCACCGTGTCCGTGATGCGGCTGATGTCCGCGCCCACGGCGTCCCTGAGTACCTTGGTCATCGGCCAGCGCAGCAGGTCGTCGAGGTCGATGCGCGCGGCCAGTTCGGGACGGACGTAGTTGCGGGCGTGGTTGGTGGGCTCGCCGGTCTTCTCGTCGCCGCGCAGTCGGTGGTACGTCGCCACCTCGCCGAGATCCGGGAAGTGCTCGGCGAGTTCGGCCGGCACCGGCCGCGTGCCGTGCTCCAGCAGCTCGGTCGTCATGCCGGACTGCTGGGCCACGATGGCGTCCACCGAGCCGAGCAACCGCACGGGGGCGCCCCGGCGGGCGTCCGGCTCGATGAAGGTGCCGCGCCTGCGGTGCCGGCTGATCAGGCCCTCGTCCTCCAACTCCTTCAGCGCCTGCCGCATGGTCAGCACGCTCACCCCGTAGTGCCCAGCGAGCTGCTCCTCGGTGGGCAGCCGCAGCGGGTCCCGGGGGGAGCGGCCCAGTATCGAGGCACGCAGCGACTGCGACACCTGGTACCAGAGCGGCAGCTTGCGGTTCAGGACGATCGAGTCCGGAGCGAAGGAGGTCACGGGCTATCCGTACCTTTCGCGGTTCGGTCAGTGCAACGGGCGGAAGTGACGTTCGAGGCCCGACCACACGTCGTCGTAGCCCTGTTGCAGGTGCTCCGCCCGGGCCGCCCCGGGGGTCAGGGTGACCGGCCAGCGCGTCTCGAACATGAAGGCCAGGCCGTCGTCCACCTTCTGCGGCCGCAGCTCGGCCGCGCTCGCCCGGTCGAAGGTCTCCCGGTCCGGACCGTGCGCCGACATCATGTTGTGCAGCGAGCCGCCCCCGGGCACGAATCCCCCCTCACCGGCGGTCTTCGCGTCGTACGCGCCCTCGATCAGGCCCATGTACTCGCTCATCACGTTCCGGTGGAAGTACGGCGGCCGGAAGGTGTCCTCGCCCACCAGCCAGCGGGGCGCGAAGACGACGAAGTCGACACCGGCCAGCCCCGGGGTGTCGGACGGAGACGTCAGCACCGTGAAGATCGACGGGTCCGGGTGGTCGTAGGAGATGGTGCCCAGCACATTGAAGCGGCGCAGGTCGTAGCTGTACGGCACATGGTTGCCGTGCCAGGCGACGACATCGAGCGGGGAGTGGTCGTAGGTGGCCGTCCAGAGAGTGCCGCAGAACTTGTTGACCACCTCCACCGGGCCCTCGGTGTCCTCGTAGGCGGCGACGGGTGCCAGGAAGTCCCGGGGGTTGGCGAGTCCGTTGGCGCCGATGGGGCCGAGGTCGGGGAGCCGGAAGGGGGCGCCGTAGTTCTCGCACACATAACCGCGGGCCGAGGCGTCCAGCAGCTCCACACGGAAGCGGACCCCGCGCGGGATCAGGGCGATATGGCCCGGCTCCACATGGAGGAGCCCGAACTCGGTGCGCAGCAGCAACCCGCCGAGCTCCGGGACGATCAGCAGCTCGCCGTCGGCGTCACTGAAGACCCGCTCCATCGAGGACGTGGCGTGGTACAGGTGCACGGCCATGCCGGTGCGCTGGGTCGCGTCGCCGTTGCCGCCGAGCGTCCACAGCCCCGCCAGGAAGTCGGTCCCCGGCGCGGGCTCCGGCAGCGGGTTCCAGCGCAGGCGGTTCGGGTCGGGCACGGACTCCGTGAAAGGGGCCGTTCGGATCGAGCCGTTCTCCGTGCGGGTGAACGCCGGATGCGCGGCCGACGGGCGGATCCGGTACAGCCACGAGCGGCGGTTGTGGGCCCTCGGCTCGGTGAAGGCCGTACCGCTCAGCTGCTCCGCGTACAGCCCGAGCGGGGCGCGCTGCGGCGAGTTGCGGCCCTCGGGCAGGGCGCCGGGCACCGCCTCGGAGGCGTGCTCGTTGCCGAAACCGGAGAGGTGGGTCAGTCCCTCGGCGGTCTTGCGCGCTTCCCCGCTCATGATCACTCCCTGGATCTCTGATTCCTATGCAACACCGTAGGATTGCGGTTTCTCGGGCGCAAGAGGTCGGCAGGACGTCCTCATCGAGACGCAGGACGTCCTCATCGAGAACGACCGGAAGGAGACCGGAACCCGACCCCAGGGGGATTCGAGGTGTCGGACCGGTGTTCTACGCTCCCGGGCATGTCGTGGAGGCGGGGAGTTCTGGCCGTGCTCGCGGTCTGTGTCCTGTTGCTGACCGGATCCGCGGGCTGCGGGTCCAGTGGTGCGCGGGAGCAGGAGGACGGGAAGGGCGGATCCTCGCCCTCCCCGGTGGGCGAGCTCCTCGACGACCGGGACAAGCAGGGCCACCGCTACCGCGAGGTCGACGAGAAGGGCGCGCCCGACGTCGGCATCGAGGTGCAGCCCGCCGCCGGCGGCGCCTGGGACGTACGGCTGACCGTGCGCGACTTCCGCTTCTCGCCCGCCGGTACGCCGGCGCGGGCCGTGGCCGGGCGGGGCTTCGCCCGCCTCTTCGTGAACGGTCGTCCGGTCGTCCTGCTGCGCACCTCCGAGTACCGCCTCCCGGCCCGCTACGTCCCGCACGGCACCCATCACCTCACCGCGCGCCTGTACGCCGACGACTCCACCGTCTGGGCCGTCGACGGCAAGCCCGTCGAGAGCACGGCCGACATCACCGCCTCCGAACCGGCCCCCGATGCGAGCGGGAGCGGTGCGCTGAGTGCCCCGGCCACCGTCCTGCGTACCGGGGGGCGAGGTTCCCCGGACGACGGCGGAGAGGCATCATGAAGCCCGTGCCCCACGTGACATCGCTCCGTCGCGCTCCCGTGCAGCGGCGCAGCGCCGAACGGCTGACCAGGATCCTCGACGCCTGCGCCGACCTGCTCGACGAGGTCGGCTACGACGCCCTGAGCACCCGGGCCGTCGCCCAGCGCGCCGAGGTGCCCATCGGCTCGGTCTACCGCTTCTTCGGCAACAAGCGCGCGATGGCCGACGCGCTCGCCGAGCGCAACCTGGAGCGCTACACCGAGCGTGTCACCGACCGCCTCAAGGACGCCGGCGACGGCGGCTGGCGCGTGGCCATGGACGCCGTGCTCGACGAGTACCTCGCCATGAAGCGCACCGCCCCCGGTTTCTCCCTCGTCGACTTCGGCAACCAGATCCCGGTCGGCGTCCGCCACGCCGAACCCAACCACCGTGTCGCCGACCGCCTCACCGACCTGCTCTCCGGCTATCTCGCCCGCACCCCCGACGACGACCTCCGCCGCGTCTTCCTCGTCGCCGTCGAAACCGCCGACGCCCTGGTCCACCTCGCCTTCCGGGTCGCGCCGGAGGGCGACGAGCGGATCATCGCGGAGACGCGGGAGATGCTGCGGGCCTATCTGGCGCGGGTGCTGGACTGAACCGGCCGATGCGCCAAGGGCCCCACCGCGCCCCGTCGTTGCTAGGGTGATCACACCCTTGGGTCGGGCATGGGGGGACGCGATGGCTCGGGTGGTCTGCATCCATGGGATCGGCCAACAGTACGCGGGAGAAGCGGAGTTGACCGGCGCCTGGCACACCGCGCTCTCCGACGGCCTGCGCCGCGCCGCCTCCCCGCTCACCCTCGCCCCCGACGACGTCCACTGCGTCCTCTACGGCGACCTGTTCCGCCCACCCGGCCGCACCCTCGCCTTCGGCGACCCACCGCTGGACGCCACGGACGTGGGCGAGGGGTTCGAGACGGAGCTGCTGTTCGCGCTGTGGGAGGAGGCGGCCCGTACGGATCCGGGCGTCATGCCGCCCGACGCGCGCACCCTCGTCCGCACGCCGCGGACGGTGCAGCGGGCGCTCGACGCCCTGGGCCAGTCGCGGTTCTTCGCCTCCCTCGCCCTGCGCGCCCTGGTCCTCGACCTGAAACAGGTCCGCGCCTACCTGCACGACCCCGCGGTGCACGCCGCCGTGCAGGCACGCGTCGAGGCGGCCGTCACCGACCGCACCGAGGTCGTCGTCGGTCACTCCCTGGGCAGTGTGGTCGCCTACGAGGCGCTGTGCGCGCATCCCGAGTGGCCGGTGCGGGCCCTGCTCACCGTCGGCTCGCCGCTCGGCATCCGACGGCTCGTCTTCGACCGGCTGCGGGTCGGCGGGAGCGGCACACCGGGGGACTGGCCGGGCTCCGTCACGACCTGGACCAACCTCGCCGACGAGGGGGACGTCGTCGCCCTGGTGAAGGACCTGCGCCCGCTGTTCGGACCGGACATACGGTGCCTGACCGTGCACAACGGCTCCCGGGCGCACGATGCGACGCGCTACCTCAACACCGCCGAGGCGGGCCGGGCGATCGCCGATGGCTGCTTTCCCGACTGAGGACGGCGGGCCCCCGGAGCCGCCGCCCCGCCGCTACCTGATCACCGCGACCGTCCCCCGGGTCCACGCCTTCCCCGACCTCGAACGGCCGGAACTCGCCTCCGACGTACACCGGGTCGAGGACCTCTTCGTCGGGCTGCTCGGCCACGAACGGGTCGCTGTCACCGGCCCCGACCCCACCAAGGAGCAACTCCTCAAGGCCTTGAGGGCGTTCGCCGTCTCCGACGAGCGCCGCCCCGACGACTACGTGGTGCTCTACTTCGCCGGCCATGGAGCGCTCGCCGAACAGAGCGGCCGGCACTACCTGTTGACCGCGGACAGCGACCGCGACCTGCGGGGCACCGCTCTGCCGACGGAGGAACTGGTCGCCCAGCTCTGGGAGGAGACCGGGATCGAGCGGTTGCTGGTCCTGCTGGACGCCTGCCACGCCGAGGCGGGCCTCGACGAGGCGCTGCGCGGCGCCCTCCAGGACCGCCGGTTCCGGCCCACCTCCGGGCGGGGCCCCGGCAACGGCCTGGTCATGGTCGCCTCGTCGCGGCGCAAGCAGGAGACCGCGCCCGGTGCGCTGTCCGCCGCCCTCGACCGGGCCGTGCGCCGGGAGGCGACGTTCGCGGGCCGGGTACCCGAGCATCTGCGCCTGGACGACGTCCTGAAGCGGGTGGCGAGCGACCCCGACGTGCCGACGTGGCAGGAGCCCGTCGTCGCCACGGCGCACTGCACCTCCGGCCTGCCGAGCTTCCTGCCCAACCCCCGCCATGTGCGCGGCGCCCAGGGCCGCAGGGTCGACGAGGGCGACGAACTGTTCGCCCGGTTCACCCGCGGCCGGGAGGAACGCAAGGCCGAACTGACCGCCCACTTCGACCCGAGGGCGCGCGGGACCGACGTACCGGCATCCGAGGTCGCGTACTTCACCGGCCGGCACGCCGCGCTGCGTACGATCGGCGCCTGGCTCGCCCCCGAACGCGCCGACGAACGGCTCTGCCTGGTCACCGGGGACCCTGGTTCCGGCAAGTCCGCGCTCCTCGGACTGGTGACCGTCCTGGCCGACCCGCGACGGCGGGCCTCCCTCCCGCGCGACGGTCTGCCCGCCGACGCCCTGCCGGCCCCGGGAGCCCTGCACGACTCCGTGCTCGCCAGCCACAAGTCCACCCGGCAGATCCTCGACCGGCTCGGAGCCGCCGCCGGCATGGGCACCGTGGAGTCGTCCGCCGCGCTCGTGCGGACGCTGCAACGACGGACCGAACCGCTGGTCGTGGTCCTGGACGCGGTCGACGAGGCACTCGTCCCGCAGGAGGTGGTCGACCTGGTGCTGGCGCTGACGGACCCCGCCCTCGGACTGCCCCTGCGCCTGCTGGTGGCGGCCCGGCGGCACGTGACCGACCAGCTGAGCTCGGGCGTGCTGCGCGTCGACCTGGACGACGAGCGGTACGTCGATCCGCCCGCCGTGCGGGCCTA
This sequence comes from Streptomyces lincolnensis, assembly GCF_021173675.1. Classification (GTDB taxonomy): domain Bacteria; phylum Actinomycetota; class Actinomycetes; order Streptomycetales; family Streptomycetaceae; genus Streptomyces; species Streptomyces lincolnensis_B. The sequence goes on from NZ_JAIHON010000009.1 coordinate 118,318, forward strand.
CGTCCGCAAGCTCTTCGGCGCACCCGGGTCGACCCTGGCGGACCACCGGGCCGACCATCTCGGCGCCATCGCGGACGCCGTCGCCGAGGCCGCGGGACGCTCGTTCCTCGTGGCCCTCATCACCGCGCGCACCCTGATCCGCGAAGAGCCGCCCGCCGACCCCTACGACCCGGCCTGGCGGGCCGGACTGCCCACGCGCCCGGGTCAGGCCATGCAGCGCGATCTGGAGCGGCGGCTCGGCGACGGCACCCGCCGGGCCCGGGACCTGCTGCTCCCGTTGGCCTTCGCCCAGGGTGCCGGACTGCCCTGGGGCGGTGTGTGGCCGAGCCTGGCCACCGCGCTGGCCGGTCGCGAGTACACCAGCGAGGACATCGTCTGGCTGCGGGAGGTGGCCGGCTCCTACCTGGTGGAGACCGAGGAGGACGGAGAGTCCGTCTACCGGGTCTACCATCGCGCGCTCATCGACCATCTGCGCGCCGGGCACGCCACCGGCTTCGCGCAGCGCACCGTCACCCGCGTCCTGCGCGCCACCGATCACCCCTACGCCCGGCGGTACCTGGCGCGACACGCCGCCGAGGGCGGTGTCCTGGACGACCTGGTGCAGGACGCCTCCTTCGTGCTCCGGGCCCGTCCCGGTCCGCTGCTCGCCGCGCTGCCCGCGCTGCGCACACCGGCCGGGCAGGCGGCCGGGCAGGCTCTGCGGGACCTCGAACCCCTGCTGCGCGACCACGAGGGCGGCGGCCCGGACCCCACCGCCCTGGCCAGGCTGCGGCTGGCCGCCGTATGCCGACGGGCGGACGCGCTGGCGCGCTCCTGCGACCAGGGCGTACCGCTGCCCTGGCGAGCCCGCTGGGCGGTGTGGGACGCCCGGGAGGGTGACCGCTCCCTGGCCGGGCTCCCCGGCGGCCGGGGCGTCGTCGTGCCGATGCCGGGAGGCGGCGCCCGGGTCGTGGAGCCGGGCGACCGCGGAGAAGCCCTCGTCCGCGGACGGGACCTCGTCACCGGCCGGGCGGTGCGCACCAGACGGCTGCCCTTCACTCTGTACGACACGACACTGACCGTCCTGCCGGCGCTCGGCCCGTGCGTGGCCGTCCTGTCCGCCGATTTCGGTGACGTCCGCAGTGTCACCCGGCGTGTCCTCGGCAGCTCGGAACCGAAGGAGAGGCCCGGCTTCCCTCTGGCGCACCGACTGCCGGGGCGCGCCGACCCCGCCGGGCGGGGCACAACGGTACGGCGTGAGGTGGCCGAGGCGCGCCTGCTGCACGTCTGGCGGCTCGACGGGACCGCGGGCACGGACACCTGGCGGCTGCCGGCCCACCCGACCCTGGACCAGGAGGGGCACGCGCGTGGCCTGGTGCCCGCCGAGGAGCTGACCGTGCTGCGGGCGCGGGGCGGACCGCGGTACGCGGCCCTGCGCTTCACTGGCGGACAGGTCGTCGTGCACGCGCTGGCGGAGACCAGCGACCTGCCCGGCCTGCCCCGGCGGCGCTGGCGTCAGATCCACCCCACCGACCAGGCGCTCTACAACCAGCTGCGCGCCCAGCGCATGGCCACCGTCTCGGCCACCCTGGGACCGGAGGTACCGGGCGCGGGCAGGCACCTGAGGCTGCCTCCCGTCACGCGCTGCGCCCCCGCCGGGGCCCTGCCCGACGAGCTGCTGCTCGGCCACGCGGACGGCAGCGTCACCGTCTACGCGGCGGACCGGCACCTGACGCGCCGGTTCGCTCCCGGGCACGAGGGAGCGGTGACCGCGCTGGAAGTGGTACGGCCCGACGGCGAGGGACGCCTGCTGGTGTCGGCCGGCCGGGACGGATCGGTCCGGCTCACCGCGCTGGACACCGGAGAGCCCGTCCGTACCCTGCACCGGGGCGCCGCCGCGGTGAGCGCCGTCGCCGTGCACCGGGTGGAACCGGACGGCGTGGAACCGGGCGGCGTGGAACCGGACGGCCAGTGGCTGGCGGCCGTGGCCACCGCCGACGGCCTGCTGCACCGGATCGACGTCGCCAGCGGCCGCCCGGTCGGTCGCCCGACGCGCTGCGGCGGCGCGGGTGAGCGCGCGCTCACCACGCTCGACCTGCACGGCAGGCCGAGCGTGCTGGTCCGGCTGCCGGGCCGGCCGGGCGCCCAGGTGTACGCCCTCGACACCGGGGAGCGCATCGGCGCCCCGGCCACGCGGCACGAGGTCACCGCCCTGTGCACCGTGAACGGCACGGTGTGGGTGGGCGGTTCGGACGGGGTCGTCCGTTGCTGGCCGACCGAGCACGCGGCGAACACCACCCGCGTCGACGCGCACGACGAGCGGATCCTCGCGCTCGGCGTGATCCGTGGCCCCCGGGGCGTACCGGCGGTCGTCAGCGTGGGCCAGGACCACATGATCCGCTGCTGGTCGGCGGACGGCACGGCCCACGAGCTGTGGCACCGGTCGGTGCCCCGTCCGCACCCCTGGGAGGTTCCGCTGATCGGGGCGGCCGCCGTCGGCGCCACGGCGGACGGCCGGGACGTGGTGGTGACGGGGGAGTACGGCGGCCTGGTCCGGGTGCTCGTGCTGCGCGGCGGACTCGCCGTGGCCGAACAGCGGTTCACGGTCCCGGAGACGGTGACCGCGCTGTGCGTGGGGCGGGTGCGCGGCCGGGACGTCGTGGTGGTCGGCACGGGGACCGGGCGGGTGTCGTGCTGGGACGTGACCGGTGCCCGCTGGTACGCGCGCGGACCGGCGCCCGACCGGGAACGGTGGACCACCGCCGTCGCCCTCGGCCCCGACGGTCGGCTCGCGGTCGGCGCCGACGACGGCACCGTCCAGGAGTGGCTGCTGCCGGCCTGCCGTCCCCTCGGGCCGCCGCGGACCGTGCACACGCGGGTGGCCGCCCGGGACCCCCTGCCCGGTTCCACGGCACGGGTCACGGGTGTGGCCCATCTGCCCGGACCGGACGGGCCGTCGCTGGTCAGCGCCGGCAGCGACGGGCGCCTGGAGGATGTCTCGGGGGGCCCTGGACACGGGCTTCCCGCCCCCGCCACAGTGCTGACCTCCACGACGGAGGGCGTGCTGTGCGGGGACGAACGAGGGGATGTCTTCCTGCTGGGCCGCTCCGGGCAGAAATGGCGCACGCTGCGGGCGCTGGAGAGTGTGCGCCCGGTCACCGCCGTCGCCGTGGTCGAGGGGGCGGACCGGACGGATGTGGTGGCGGGCGGTCCGGACGGCGAGATCGCGGTCCGCGACCTGCGCGACGGCACGGCCCGGGGGCGGCTGCGGCCGATCTCCGACGGCGGAGTGGCCGCCCTGAGCACCGAGGACGGTTCGGGTCCGGTACTGCTCTCGCGCAGTGCCCACGGTGTCGTGGAGCGCTGGGATCTCACGGAGCCGGCCCGCGCCTGGCTCGGCGTGGCCGACCTGCGCCACCGGGACACCCCCGGGGAGTGGCGGTTGCGGCTGGGACGGCGACGCGTCCTCGCGTCCTGGCCCGACTTCTCCAGGCGGCTGGAGACCCGCACGGAGGTGTGGGCGGCGGTGCGTGACGGCCTGCGGATGATGGTGCGCCAGAAGCTCGCCCGCCGTGCCCCGGATCCTTCGCTGACGGGGCTGCTGTTCCGGGATCTGGACGAGGGGACGCTCTTCCAGGGAGACGTGATGGGTTTCGGGGCCCAGCACGTGGTGGCGCGCGATGATCCCGTGCGCCCGGAACTCTTCCTGGGCTGGGACGAGAGGGTGCACGTCTACGGCGTCGATCCGGACGATCCCGCCCGTGCCGAGCTCGTGGGCGCCTGGTACGCGCCCTTCCCGATCCGGCACCTTGCTCCGCTGCCCGGGCCCAGGTGCGCCGTGGCCGGAGACGGCCCCGGCGAACTCGCCCTGCTGGGACCCGGGATCCTCGACCGGGACGTGCCCGTCACGATTCCGTCCGTGGTGGTCGGCCTCTCCGCGGGCCCCGACGGCACGCTGGCCGTCGCCACCCCCAACGGACTGGTCGTCCTGGAAGTGCCGTCCGAGGTCCCCGCACCCTCCGACGAACGGTGAGCCCGCCCCCCTCCCGCCCGTCCATACCGCTCGGTATGCTCACCCGGACAGGCGCCGCTGCCCTCCGGGAGGACCCGTGTCCCGCACCGCCCTACGCATCTGCCCGCTGTGCGAGGCCACCTGTGGCCTGACGCTCACCATCGAGGGCACCCGGGTCACCGGGGCCCGCGGGGACCGGGAGGACGTGTTCAGCAAGGGGTTCATCTGCCCGAAGGGGGCCGCCTTCGGGGCCGTCGACGGGGATCCCGACCGGCTGCGCGCCCCGCTGGTGCGCAAGGACGGGGAGCTGCGGGAGGTGGGCTGGGAGGAGGCGTTCGACGCGGTCGCCGCCGGGATCCGGCCCGCGGTGGAGCGGTACGGGGCGAACGCGGTGGGGGTCGTGCTCGGCAACCCGAACGTGCACACCATGGCCGGTGCCCTCTACCCGCCGGTCCTGCTCGCCGGGCTCGGCACCCGCAGCGTCTTCACCGCCTCGACGGTCGACCAGATGCCCAAGCACGTCTCCAGCGGCCTGCTGTACGGCGACGCCAACGCGATCCCGGTGCCGGACCTGGACCGCACCGACCATCTGCTGCTCATCGGGGCCAACCCCCTGGAGTCCAACGGGAGTCTGTGCACCGCGCCCGACTTCCCGGGCCGGCTCAAGGCGCTCAAGGCCCGCGGCGGCACCCTCACCGTGATCGACCCCCGCCGCACCCGCACGGCCCGCCTCGCCGACCGGCACATCGCGATCCGGCCGGGCACCGACGCCCTGCTGCTCGCGGCGATGGCGCAGGTCCTGTTCGAGGAAGACCTCGTGGATCTGGGCGCGTTGGCGCCCCATGTGCAGGGGATCGACGAACTCGCCGACGCCGTACGGGAGTTCACGCCCGACGCGGTGGCCGACGCCTGTGACGTGGACGCCGGGACGATCCGGGCCCTCGCCCGCGAGCTCGCCGCCGCTCCCACCGCCGCCGTCTACGGCCGCATCGGCAGCTGCACCGTGCCGCACGGCACCCTCGCGAGCTGGCTCGTGGACGTTCTCGCCGTCCTCACCGGCAACCTCGACCGGCCCGGCGGCTCCCTCTTCCCGCGGGCGGCCACCGACCGGACGCCCCGGCCCGCCGGACCCGGCCACGGCTTCAGCCTCGGCCGGTGGCACTCCCGGGTGAGCCGACACCCCGAGGCGAAGGGGGAGTTGCCGCTGTCCGCGCTCGCCGAGGAGATCGACACCGCGACCGAGGAGGGCGAGCCGATCCGGGCCCTGATCGTCGTCGGCGCCAACCCGGTGCTCTCCGCCCCCGACGGCGACCGGCTCGACAAGGCCCTCGGCGCGCTCGACTTCATGGTCAGCGTCGACCCGTACCTCAACGAGACCTCGCGCCACGCCCACGTCGTGCTGCCCCCGCCGCCGCCCGCGCAGAGCCCGCACCACGACTTCGCGTTCAACACCCTCGCCGTCCGCAACCAGGTCCGCTACACCCGCCCCGCCGTCCCGCTGGAGCCGGGCCGGACGGCCGAGACGGAGATCCTGGCCCGGCTGGTCCTGGCCGCGACCGGCATGCACGGCGCCGACCCGTCCGCCGTGGACGACCTGGTCATCGGCCAGACCCTCGGCAAGGCCGTCAACGAACCGCACTCCCCGGTCCACGGCCGCGACCCACAGGAGCTCGCCGCACAGCTCACCGGCGTCAGCGGCCCCGAGCGGCGGCTCGACATGATGCTGCGCCTGGGCCCCTACGGCGACGGTTTCGGCGTACGCCCGGACGGCCTGAGCCTGGACCGGCTGCTCGCGCGTCCCCACGGCATCGACCTCGGGCCGCTCACGTCCCGGTTGCCGCAGCCGCTGAAGACCAGGAGCGGCAAGGTGGAGCTGCTGCCGGGACCGATCGCCGAGGACCTGCCCCGGCTCCGGGAGGCGATGACCCGGCGTCCCGACGGGCTCGTCCTCGTGGGCCGCCGCCATCTGCGCTCCAACAACAGCTGGATGCACAACGTCCCCGCCCTCACCGGCGGCAGCAACCGCTGCACCCTCCAGATCCACCCCGAGGACGCCGAACGCCTCGGTGTCGTGGACGGGGCGCCGGTCCGCGTCAAGGGAGCCGGCGGAGAGGTGACCGCCCCCGCCGAGGTCACCGACGGCGTGCGCCCGGGCGTGGTCAGCCTGCCGCACGGCTGGGGCCACGACCGGCCCGGCACCCGCCTCCGCCACGCCGGTGCCGACCCCGGTGTCAACGTCAACCAGCTCCTCGACGGCAGCCTCCTCGACCCGCTCTCGGGCAACGCGGTCCTCAACGGCGTGCCCGTCGACGTGGCACCCGAGAAGCCCGCCGAGAAGCCCTCCGAGAAGCCCGCCGTGGAGCCCTCCGTGACCGAAAAGCTCACCGCTCTGACCTGAGCAAAGCTGTGACCAGGAGTTTTGCGCTTATTGCTCGCATGTCAACGTCTTGTTAACGCCGCTTGACGGGACCTAACGTCATCGCACCGCCGTCCCTGGTGGGATGTTCAAGGGCGAACGTTAGGTATCCACACATGCTGACCATCCTCGGCTTCGCCATGATCGCGACCTTCCTGGTCCTGATCATGATGAAGAAGATGTCGCCGATCGCGGCGCTCGTGCTGATCCCGGCACTGTTCTGCGTCTTCGTCGGGAAGGGCGCCAAGCTGGGTGACTACGTCATCGACGGCGTCACCAGCCTCGCCCCCACCGCGGCGATGCTCATGTTCGCGATCGTCTACTTCGGTGTGATGATCGACGTCGGCCTCTTCGACCCGATCGTGCGCGGGATCCTGAAGTTCGCGAAGGCCGACCCGATGCGGATCGTCGTCGGTACGGCCATCCTCGCCGCGATCGTCTCGCTGGACGGCGACGGCTCCACCACCTTCATGATCACCGTCTCGGCGATGTACCCGCTGTACAAGCGCCTGAAGATGAGCCTGGTCGTCATGACCGGTGTCGCCGCGATGGCCAACGGCGTGATGAACACCCTGCCCTGGGGCGGCCCGACCGCCCGCGCCGCCACCGCGCTGAAGCTGGACGCCAGCGACATCTTCGTCCCGATGATCCCGGCCCTGGCCGTGGGCCTGCTGGGCGTCTTCGTCCTCTCGTACGTGCTCGGCATGCGTGAGCGCAAGCGGCTCGGCGTGCTCACGCTGAACGAGGTCCTGGTCGACGAGAAGGCCTCCCTGAAGGCTGACGTGAAGGTCGAGGAGACCGAGACCGTCCTGGTCGGCGCCGGTTCGGGTGCCTCGGGCACGAGCACCGGTTCGGGTGCCTCCGGCACGGGCAAGGGCGCGGTCGCCACCGGCGGGTCCGGCTCGGGCACCGACGCCGAGGACGACGAGGCCGGCGACGCCGAGCGCTTCCAGGTCCTCGACCCCAACCGGTCCACCCTGCGCCCCAAGCTCTACTGGTTCAACGCGCTGCTCACGGTCACCCTGCTCACCTGCATGATCATGGAGTGGCTGCCGATCCCGGTGCTGTTCCTGCTCGGCGCCGCGCTCGCGCTCACCGTGAACTTCCCGCACATCCCCGACCAGAAGGCCCGCCTGGCCGCCCACGCGGACAACGTCCTGAACGTCTCCGGCATGGTCTTCGCCGCCGCTGTCTTCACCGGCGTCCTCCAGGGCACCGGCATGGTCGACCACATGGCCCGCTGGATGGTGGACGTCATCCCCGAGGGCATGGGCCCGCACATGGCCCTGGTCACCGGCGTCCTGAGCCTCCCGCTCACCTACTTCATGTCCAACGACGGCTTCTACTTCGGTGTCCTGCCGGTGCTCGCCGAGGCCGGCGCCGCGCACGGCGTCTCGCCGCTGGAGATGGCCCGCGCCTCCCTGGTCGGCCAGCCGCTGCACATGTCGAGCCCGCTCGTCCCGGCCGTCTACGTCCTGGTCGGCATGGCCAAGGTGGAGTTCGGCGACCACACGAAGTTCGTCGTCAAGTGGGCCGCGCTCACATGCCTCATCATCCTCGGGGCAGGGATCCTCTTCGGAATCATCTGACGTTCATGGAGGACATCGTCGTGAGGCCCGGTGGGAACCGCGGCTGGCTGCTCCGCCTCGTCATCGCCTTCAGCTTCGCGCAGGGGGCGGTGTCGATGGCCCGGCCCGCCGTCTCCTACCGGGCCCTCGCGCTGGGCGCGGACGAGCGGGCCATCGGCGTCATCGCGGGCGTCTACGCCCTGCTCCCGCTGTTCGCCGCCGTCCCGCTGGGCCGCCGCACCGACCACGGCCGCTGCGCGCCCCTGCTGCCGGTCGGCGTGGTCCTGATCGCCGGCGGCTGCGCCCTGAGCGGCATCGCGAACTCCCTGTGGGCGATGGCGGTCTGGAGCGGGGTGATGGGCCTCGGCCACCTCTGCTTCGTGATCGGCGCCCAGTCGCTGGTGGCCCGCCAGTCCGCCCCGCACGAACAGGACCGCAACTTCGGCCACTTCACCATCGGCGCCTCGCTCGGCCAGCTGGTCGGCCCGATCGCGGCGGGTGCGCTGATCGGCGGCTCCGACATGGCCCGTACGAGCGCGCTGGCGTTGGTGGTCGCAGGCGCGGGAGCGGCGGTCGCGTTCACGTCGTTGTGGCGGATAGAGCACCGCGACACGACGTCCAAGTCCCGTGCGGAGAAGGGCGACCGGGTCCCCGTCGGGCGCATCCTGAAGGCGCGGGGCGTGCCCGGGGGCATCTTCGTCAGCCTCGCCGTGCTCTCCGCGACCGACATCCTCACCGCCTACCTCCCGGTGGTCGGCGAGCACCGGGGCATCGCCCCCTCCGTGATCGGCCTGCTGCTCAGCCTGCGCGCCGCGGCCACGATCGCCTGCCGTCTGGTGCTGACACCGCTGCTGCGCCTGCTGGGCCGCTCCCTGCTCCTGACGGTCACCTGTCTGCTGGCGGCCGTGCTGTGCGCGGGGATCGCCCTCCCGGTGCCGGTGTGGGCGCTGGCCGTCATGCTGGCCGTCCTCGGCTTCTGCCTCGGCGTCGGCCAGCCCCTGTCCATGACCACGGTCGTCCAGGCCGCCCCCGACGGCGCCCGCTCCACCGCCCTCGCCCTCCGCCTCACCGGCAACCGCCTCGGCCAGGTCGCCGCCCCCGCCACGGCCGGCCTGGTCGCCGGGGTCGCGGGCGTGGCGGCCCCGTTCGTGATGCTGGGCGCGCTGCTGCTGCTGTCCTCCGGCGTCGCGCTGCGCTCGCCGGCGCGGTCGGCCGGGGACACCGGTGAGGCGCCCGAGCCCCGCCGGAGCGGGGTGGCGTTGAGCCGGAAGAGCGATGACTGACGTGTCGTAGGGCGAGGCTCATCCCGTTCGCCGTGGATATGTGACAAAGAGTCAGGTGAAGTGCGATTTATACGACAATCGTCTGACTCGGAGGACTTCGCATGCCCACCACTTCTCTGCCACGCCGCGCGGGAGCGCGCACCGCGGCTCTCGCGGTACTCACCGTCGTGGCGAGCCCGCTGGCCGGGATGCCCGCCGCGGGTGCCGCGCCGATGGCCCCCGGGGACAACGGCACCGTCAAGATCCACACAGCTCCGTACGACTCCGTCCCGCGCACCCCCTACGGTGACCCGCGGGACGAGCCGAAGGTCTGCAAGTTCTACATCGACGCGGCGCACTTCGACACCGTCCAGCAGATCACCTGGAACATCGAGACCCAGCCGACGGAGCCCGGCGGCGCCACGCTCGACGGTGAGATCACGCTCGCGGGCGGCGCCGGCCACACCGAGGACCTGACGCTGCCCGACGGGATGTACAAGCTCGTCTGGAAGATCACCGGCGGGTCGGGTACGGGCAAGCAGAAGGTGTTCCGGGTCGACTGCGTCACCCCGCCCGGCGGACCTGGCGGCCCCGGCGGCCCCGGCGGTCCCAACGGCGGTCCGCCGGCCGGCGGCGGCGGGCTCGCTCGCGGTGACGCCTTCGCCCCGGTCGCCGGTGCCGCGGCCGTGGGCATCGCCGCGGTCGGCGGGGTGGCGTGGCTCCGGCTCCGCCGTCGCCCGCATGGCGCGTAGGCACAGACGCAGGCCCTGGTACCGGACGCGCGCCTACCGCCTGGTGAGGACGGTCGCCGTGACCGTCTCGCTGGTGGCGGGCGGCGTCTGGTGGGCCCAGGGCGAGGAGCCCGGCGGGGCGGCTTCGGCCGCCCGGCCGGGCTCCCCGGCGGCTCCCGGCGAGGCGTCCCCCGCCGGGGACCGCGGCGACGTGCGGGGGACGCCGCAGCGGCGTGCGGAGCGGACCGAGGGGGCGGCGGCGCCGGGCCGCCCGGCCGTGCCGCCGCGGGCCCCCAAGGCCTCCTCGACCCCCTCGACCCGCCCGGCCCCCTCGACCCCTTCGACCCGCCCGGCTCCCGCGCCCCCCCTCCGCCCCCTGTCGCGCTCCCGCGCGACGCGACTCGCCGTTCCCTTCCTCGACGTCGACGCCCCGGTCACGGGCCTGCGCCTCGACCGCCGGCGCCGGCTGCCCGCACCGCCGGACGACGACCCGAACCTGGTCGGCTGGTTCGAGGGCGGACCGTCCCCCGGTGAGCAGGGCACCGCCGTCGCCGTCGGCCACCTCGACACCGCGACCGGCCCCGCCGTCTTCGCCGGCCTGGCCGAAGCCGAGCGCGGCCGCCTGGTCGAGGTGACGCGCGCCGACGGCCGGATCGCCGTCTACGCCGTCGACGCCGTCAAGTCGTACGAGAAGGACCGGTTCCCCAACCGTGAGGTGTACGGCGCCCGGGGCCGCCCCGAACTGCGGCTGATCACCTGCGGCGGCGACTACGACCGCAGGACCGGCTACTCGGGCAATGTCGTCGTCTTCGCCCACCTCGTGCAGACCCGAGAACCGCCCGGGGCCGCGGTCCGGCGCTGAATCCGGACGTCCGCTTTCTCATCTGCTGGACCGCGATGCCCGATCCGGCCGTTTCCCTTCCCCGGGCCGCGCACATTCCGTTAACTTCCGTGACCCACAGGCCCCGTTCGGCACGCGCGGGGCATCCGACCACGGAGCATCAGCGCTCAGTCAGCCCTCGGGGGCATCTGCCATGACACGCGCCATCTCTCTGCACGACGTGAGCAAGACCTACACGCGGGGCGTCCGCGTGGTGGACCGGCTGTCGATGGACGTCGAGCCCGGCGAGTTCCTCGTCCTGCTCGGCCCCTCCGGCTGCGGCAAGTCCACCGTGCTCAGGATGATCGCCGGCCTGGAGGACATCACCGAGGGACGGCTGCTGCTGGACGGCGAGTACGCCAACGACCTGGTCCCCTCCCAGCGGGACATGGCGATGGTGTTCCAGAACTTCGCGCTGTACCCGAACATGACCGGCCGCGGCAACATCGGCTTCCCGCTGCGCATCGAGGCCCCCGGCGAGGACCCGGGCCCCCGCGTGGACGCCACCGCCCGCATGCTGGGCATCCAGGACCTCCTGGACCGCTTCCCCGGACAGCTCTCCGGGGGCGAACGCCAGCGCGTGGCCATGGGCCGGGCCATCGCCCGCCACCCCTCCGCCTTCCTGATGGACGAACCGCTCTCCAACCTCGACGCCAAGCTCCGCAACCACTTACGCGCCGAGATCGCCGCGCTCACCCGGGAACTGGGCGTCACCACGGTCTACGTCACCCACGACCAGGCCGAGGCCATGTCGCTCGGCGACCGGGTCGCCGTCCTGCGCGGCGGGGTGCTCCAGCAACTGGGCACTCCGCGCTCGGTCTACGCCCTGCCCCGCAACGTCTTCGTCGCCGCCTTCATCGGCACCCCGCGCATCAACCTGCTGCGCGGCCTGGTCCGGGCCCCGCTCGACGGCGCGATGACCATCAGCCTGGGCAAGCAGTCCCTGCGGCTGCCCGAACCGCTGTCCCTGGACCACCAGTTGCTCCGTGTCCAGCAGGGCCGCGAGGTCATCGTGGGGCTGCGTTCGGAGGCGATCCGGCTCGCCAAGCCGGCCGCTGCCCGCCCCGGCGAGGCGGCGATCAGCGGCCTGGTGGAGCACGTGGAGTTCCAGGGGCACGAGGTCCTGGTCCATTTCAACACCGGCTCCAGGCCCGCCGTCGTACCCGAGCTGGAGGCGCCGCGCCCCGCCGCCCGTCCGTCCAGGCGCCGCCGCCGGGACGGCGGATCCGTCCTGGGACGCTTCCGGGAGCGGGCCGGAACCCTGCGCGCCGGCCCGCCGGTGATGCTGGACGAACCGGAGGGTGCCGGACCCGAACCCGAACCGGATCCGTCGGACACCCGCCTCCCCGGCGACCTGGTCGTCCGCGCCACCCCCGACATCGACCTCCGCCGCGGTATGCAGGTCCCCCTGCTCGTGGACATCGCCCACCTGTTCGTCTTCGACCAGCACGGCGAACGCATCTGCCCGGCCCCGGCGCGGCTGCCCGACCTGGAGGAGTGAACCTCCGGCGCGGCTGCGGGACTTGGCGGGACCGGGCCCGTTAGGCATGGGCCCATGAACGTGCACTTCACCCGAAGCCGGGCGATTCTCACCACCGTCGGCCTCCTGCTGACCGTCGCGGCCCCGACCGCGTACGCCGCCCTCGACGACGACACCGCCGCGCCCGCATCGGCACCCGCGCCGGCTCCCGCCCGCGGCGAGCCGTACGTCGAGAGCCGCCTCTTGTTCGGCACCGCCCGCCCCGACGCTGGCCCGGCCGTCACCGACGCGCAGTTCACCCGCTTCGTCGACCGCGAGGTCACCCCGGAGTTCCCCGAAGGGCTCACCGTGCGGAGCGGGCGCGGGCAGTGGCGGGACGCGAGCGGGGCGATCGAGAAGGAGCGGTCGTACGAACTGGTCCTGCTGTACCCGGTGCGGAAGGCGGCCGTGAACGACCCGAGGATCGAGGAGATCCGCCGGGACTACCGGAAGGCGTTCGGCCAGGAGGCGGTGGCGAGGGTGGACGGCCGGGCGCGCGTCGACTTCTGAACCGCCGGACAGGCCTTGGGGCCCACCCTGGCGCCAGAAAACTAACATCGCTAGTTTAGGTGCCGGACGACGGAACGGCCCGGCCCCGGAGGAAGCGCGATGAAGGCACACGACGGCATGTACATCGACGGCGGGTGGCGCCCCGCCGCCGGCGGCGACACGGTCGAGGTCGTGAACCCGGCCGACGAGCAGATCGTCGGCCGGGTCCCGGCCGGCACCGCCGAGGACGTCGACGCCGCCGTGCGCGCCGCCCGTGCCGCCCTGCCGGGCTGGTCCGCGACCGCCCCCGCCGAGCGGGCCGCGCGCCTGGCCGCCCTCCGGGACGCCCTGGAGGCCCGCGCCGAGGAGATCGCCGAGACGGTCACGGCCGAACTCGGCTCGCCGCCGAAGCTCTCGCAGGCCGTCCACGCGGCCGTACCGATCGCCGTCATGGGCTCGTACGCGGAGCTGGCGGCGACGTACGCCTTCGAGGAGAAGGTCGGCAACTCGGTCGTCCACCACGAGCCGGTCGGCGTGGTCGGCGCGATCACGCCCTGGAACTACCCGCTCCACCAGATCGTCGCCAAGGTCGCCCCCGCGCTCGCCGCGGGCTGCACGGTGGTCGTCAAGCCCGCCGAGGACACCCCGCTCGTGGCCCAGCTCTTCGCCGAGGCGGTCCACGAGGCCGGCGTCCCGGCGGGCGTCTTCAACCTGGTCACGGGCCTCGGCCCGGTCGCCGGACAGGCCCTGGTCGAGCACCCGGGCGTCGACCTGGTCTCCTTCACCGGGTCCACGGCCGTCGGACAGAAGATCGCCGCCGCGGCGGGCGCGGCGATCAAGAAGGTGGCCCTGGAGCTGGGCGGCAAGTCCGCCAACGTGATCCTGCCGAGCGCCGACCTCGCCAGGGCGGTCAACGTCGGCGTCGCCAACGTGATGTCCAACTCCGGTCAGACGTGCAGCGCCTGGACCCGCATGCTGGTCCACACCTCGCAGTACGAGGAGGCACTCGGCCTCGCCGCGACCGCCGCCGCGAAGTACGGCGACCGCATCGGCCCGGTCGTGAGCGCCAGGCAGCAGGCGCGGGTGCGGGGTTACATCGAGAAGGGCATCGCGGAAGGCGCCCGGCTGATCGCCGGCGGGCCCGAAGCGCCGCGCGAGCGGGGCTACTTCGTCAGCCCGACCGTCTTCGCCGATGTCACCCCCGACATGACGATCGCCCAGGAGGAGATCTTCGGCCCGGTCCTGTCCGTCCTCCGCTACACCGACGAGGAGGACGCCCTGCGCATCGCCAACGGCACGGTCTACGGCCTCGCGGGCGCCGTCTGGGCCGGTGACGAGGCCGAGGCGGTGGCCTTCGCGCGCCGCATGGAGACCGGGCAGGTCGACATCAACGGCGGGCGCTTCAACCCCCGTGCCCCGTTCGGCGGTTACAAGCAGTCGGGCGTGGGCCGCGAACTCGGCGTCCACGGCCTCGCCGAGTACCTCCAGACCCAGTCCCTCCAGTTCTGAGGAGCCCTTCCGTGGTCCGTGCCGCCGTCCTTCCCGCCGTGGGCGCTCCCCTGGAGATCGCCGAGATCGACCTGCCCGACCCCGGCCCCGGGCAGGTCCGGGTCCGGCTCGCCGCCGCCGGTGTCTGCCACTCCGACCTGTCCCTGTCCAACGGCACCATGCGCGTCCCCGTCCCCGCCGTCCTGGGCCACGAGGGCGCGGGCACGGTCCTCGCGGTCGGCGAGGGCGTCACCGCCGTCCGCCCCGGTGACGAGGTCGTCCTCAACTGGGCGCCGTCCTGCGGCACGTGCCACGCCTGCTCGCTCGGCGAGGTCTGGCTGTGCGCCAACGCGCTGAACGGCGCCGCCGACGTCTACGCCCGCACGGCGACGGGCACCGACCTCCACCCCGGCCTGAACGTCGCCGCGTTCGCCGAGGAGACGGTCGTCGCGGAGTCCTGTGTCCTGCCGCTCCCCGAGGGCATCCCCCTCACCGACGCGGCCCTGCTGGGCTGCGCGGTGCTCACCGGCTACGGAGCCGTCCACCACGCGGCGCGGGTCCGCGAGGGCGAGACGGTCGCGGTGTACGGCGTCGGGGGAGTGGGTCTGGCGGCCCTCCAGGCGGCCCGGATCGCGGGAGCCTCGCGGATCGTCGCCGTCGACGTCTCCCCGGCGAAGGAGGAACTGGCGCGCGCCGCGGGAGCCACCGACTACGTGATCGCCTCGGAGACCACCGCACGCGAGATCCGGGGCCTGACCGGCAAGCAGGGCGTCGACGTGGCCGTCGAGTGCGTGGGCCGCGCGAGTACCATCCGCACCGCCTGGGACTCCACCCGCCGCGGCGGCCGCACCACGGTCGTCGGCATCGGCGGCAAGGACCAGCAGGTCACCTTCAACGCCCTGGAGATCTTCCACTGGGGCCGCACCCTGTCCGGGTGCGTGTACGGCAACTCCGATCCGGCCGCGGACCTGCCCGTGCTCGCCGACCACGTCCGGGCGGGCCGCCTGGACCTGGGCGCGCTGGTGACGGAGCGGATCGCACTGGAGGGCATCCCGGCCGCGTTCGAGAACATGCTGGCGGGCAAGGGCGGACGGGCCCTCGTGCTGTTCTGAGCCCTACGGGTCGCCAGGAGCCCCACGAGTCGCCCGGACCCCTCACGGGTGCTCCGGGCAACCTTCCCGCACACCCGTTGACCCCATACCGTCCGGTCAGTATGTTCGCCGCCAACGTCCCCTCGCACCCAACGGAGCGTGCACGCATGGACATGGCCCCCTCCGCTCCCTCCCTCCCCGGCACCGTCCTCCCCACGGTGAACCGGCGTCGTGTGGCCACCGCGGCGGCGCTCGCCTCCGCCGTCGAGTGGTACGACTACTTCGTCTTCGGCATCGCCGCCGCGCTCGTCCTCGGCGACCTGTACTTCCCGGCGGGCAGCTCCACCGCCGGTGTCCTCGCCTCCTTCGCCACCTTCGCGGTCGGCTTCCTCGCCCGGCCGCTCGGCGGCATCGTCGCCGGTCACCTCGGCGACAAGCGCGGCCGCAAGCCGATGCTGGTCCTCGCGCTCACCCTCATGGGCCTGGCCACCACCGGCATCGGCCTGCTGCCGACGTACGACACGATCGGCGTCGCCGCCCCGATCCTGCTGGTCGCCCTCCGCGTCCTCCAGGGCATCGCCGTCGGCGCCCAGTGGGGCGGCGCGATGCTGCTGGCCACCGAGTACGCCCCCGAGGGCAAGCGCGGTGTCTACGGCAGTGTCGTCCAACTCGGCGTCCCCATCGGCGTGGTGAGCGCCAACACGGTCTTCCTGCTCGCCGGGGCCTTCACCACCGACACCGAGTTCGCGGCCTGGGGCTGGCGGGTGCCGTTCCTGATCGGGCTGTTCGTCCTCGGGCTCGCCTGGTACATCCACACCCGCGTCGAGGAGACCCCCGCATTCCGGCAGGCCGAACAGGAGTTGGCCGAGAAGGCGAGGACGGAGCGGAGCTCCCCGCTGCGCACGATCCTCCGGCACCACCTGGGCACCGTGCTCCTCGCCGGCGGCTCCTTCGCCGTGAACACCGCGACCTTCTACATCCTCATCACCGGCGTCCTCGACTACACGACCCGCGAACTCGACATGAAGAGGAGCGCGGTCCTCACCGTCTCGCTCTGCGTCAGCCTCACCCAGCTGATCCTGATCCCGGCCGCCGCCGCGCTCTCCGACCGCCTCGGCCGGATCCGGATCTACGCGATCGGCGCGGCGGGCATCGCCCTGTGGGCCGTACCGCTGTTCCTGCTCATCGACACCGGCTCGCTGCTGTGGCTGGCCGTCGGGACCTTCGTCGCCAGCTGCTTCCTCAGCATCATGTACGGCCCTCAAGCCGCCCTGTTCGCCGAGCTGTTCACGCCCGAGATGCGCTACACCGGCGCCTCGCTCGGCTACCAGATCGCCGCGGTGCTCGGCGGCGGACTCGCGCCCTTCCTGATGGTGCTGCTCCTGGAGGCGACCGGCACCTCGATGGCGGTGTCCGGCTACATCATCGTGCTGTCGGTGATCGCCCTGGCCTCCATCAAGGTGCTGGCCGACCGTTCCCGTTCACACTGAGTCCGACGCCTTCCCCGGTTCACGCTGAGTCCGACGCTTTCTCGGGCCGCGGTCCCGGAGCGACCTCCGGCGCCGCGGCCCGCCGCCGGGACCGCGACACCGCCACCCCGGCCAGGCACAACGCCCCACCGGCCAGCGTGAGCGGACCGGGCACCTCGTCCAGCGCCAGCCACGACATCAGGACGACCAGGGCGGGCACCGCGTACGTGGTCGCCCCCATCCGGCTCGCGGTCGTCCGGGCCAGGGCGTACGCCCAGGTCGTGAAGGCCAGCGCGGTCGGGAACACCCCCAGGTACACCATGTTGAGCGTCGCGGAGGCCGGTGCCCTCGCCGCCTCCGACACCAGCTGCCCGGCGAACGGCAGGCACAGCACGGCGCCGACCAGACACCCGAACGTCGTCACCTGGAGCGCGCTCGCCCGCTCCAGGGCCGGCTTCTGCGCCACGACACCGCCGGCGTAACCCACCGCGGCGAGCAGACACAGCGCGACGCCGAGGACCGACGAGCCGCCGTGGTCCGACATCGACAGACCCACCGCGACGGCCCCGGCGAACGACACCGCCATGCCCGCCAGGAGGCGGGGCGGCATCGCGTCGCCCAGCAGCCGGGCGCCCAGCAGGGCGATGAGGATCGGGCCGATGTTCACCACCAGGGCCGCCGTGCCCGCGTCCACCTGCTGCTCACCCCAGTTCAGGGCCACCATGTACAGGCCGAACCAGAGCACCCCCGAGATCGCGATGCCCCGCCAGGCGGAGCGGGGCGGCAGGCCCTCCCCGCGCAGCAGGCAGATCGCTCCCAGGGCCAGCCCTCCGGCCAGGAGCCGTCCCAGCGCGAGGGCGCCCGGCGAGTACGCGGAGCCCGCGCTGCGGATCGAGACGAAGGCGGAGGCCCACAGGACGACGGTGACGGTGGCGGCACCGGTGGCCAGGAGTTCCGTGCGGCGGGAGACGTGCATCATGCTCCTGAGGCTAGGGAGGGCGGGGCGCTGGGGCTGGCGGGATTCGGACGGGTGGGTGGCAGGTGCGGGAGCGTCGTGGCCGGTCGTGCTTTTAGCGCGATGTCGGTGGGCGGATGCCCAGCAGGTCCGACAGGGCCCGCTCGCCCGCCGCCGTCACCTTCACCGCGCGCTCCGTGCCGATGTGGACGCACCAGCCCTCGTCGAAGGCGTGCCGGCACAGGGCCGCGCCCGCCACCCCGGCCAGGTGAGGACGGCGTTCCGTCCAGTCCAGGCAGGCGCGGGACAAGGGGCGGCGGCCCGTGCGGTCGAGCGGGATGCCGGCGTCGGCGAACCACTCCAGTCCCGCGTCCGTGAGAGCGAAACCGGTGTCCTGGAGCAGGAGTTGACGTTCCGTCATGGCATCCGTGATCGCGATGCCGAGCCGGCCCGCGAGATGGTCGTAGCAGGTGCGGCCCCGGGCCATCGCCGATCCCGCGCTCGACTCCCTGAGACCGCGCGGCCGGTGGGCCGGTTCCGGGGAGATCTGCGAGGTCAGGTCCTCCACCAGGTGGGCCACGCGCGGGTCGGCCAGCCGTACGTAGCGGTGCCGCCCCTGGCGTTCCTCCGTGAGCAGGCCGCCCGCGACGAGCTTGCCCAGGTGCTCGCTCAGCGTGGACGGGGCGACGCCCGCGTGGCGCGCCAGCTCACCGGCGGTCCAGGCCCGCCCGTCGAGCAGGGCCAGCAGACAGGCCGCTCGGGTCTCGTCGGCGATCAGCGCGGCGAGCCCGGCCAGTCGCGGTGCCTGCGGGTCCCTCGGGGTCATGCGTCCCAGCATGGGACAGGAACACTTCGGCGCCCACCGAAATATCCCTAGGCGGTGCGCCCGACCTGCTCGTACTGCTGGGACAGTCCGTCCAGCAGCGCCCTGAGCCCGGTCTCGAAGGCCCGCTCGTCGATCTTCTCCTGCCGTTCGGCGAGGAGGTGCGCCTGCCCGAGGTGCGGATAGTCGGCGGGGTCGTAGGCGCCGGCGTCGGCCACGAAACCCCCGGCGAACGAGCCGAGCGCGGAGCCCATGACGAAGTACCGCATGAGCGCGCCGATGGAGGTGGCCTGCGCCGGTGGCCAGCCCGCGGCGACCATCGCGCCGTAGACGGCGTCGGCCAGGCGCAGTCCGGCGGGGCGGCGGCCGGGGCCCCGGGCGAGGACCGGCACGATGTTCGGGTGGTCGCGCAGGGCGGCCCGGTAGGACAGGGCCCAGTCGTGGAGCGCGGTCCGCCAGTCGCGGCCGTCCTCGAACATCGACAGGTCGACCCGGGAGCTCACCGAGTCGGCGACGGCCTCCAGGATCTCGTCCTTGGTGCGGAAGTGGTTGTAGAGCGAGGGCCCGCTGACCCCCAGTTCGGCGGCGAGCCGCCGGGTGGAGACGGCCGCGAGGCCCTCCGCGTCCACGAGTCCGCGGGCCGTCTCGACGATCCGGTCGGTGCTGAGGAGGGGCTTGCGCGGTCGGGCCATGGCGCACATAGTAGGGCTGCGCAGAGAAACTAGCAGTGCTAATTTAAATGTACGGCTTTCAAGTGAGGTGATCCCGTGGTCAGCCTGGGGCTCAGCGAGGAGCAGGAAGCCGTCCGGCGGCTCGCCAAGGACTTCGTGGACCGCGAGATCGCTCCCCATGTCGTCGCCTGGGACCGCGCCGAGGAGGTCGACCGCTCGATCGTGAAGAAGCTCGGCGAGGTCGGCTTCCTGGGGCTGACGATCGACGAGGAGTACGGCGGCTCGGGCGGCGACCACCTGGCGTACTGCCTGGTGACGGAGGAGCTGGGCCGGGGCGACTCGTCCGTGCGCGGGATCGTCTCCGTCTCCCTCGGCCTGGTCGCCAAGACGATCGCCGGATGGGGGAG
Organism: Streptomyces lincolnensis; assembly: GCF_021173675.1. Classification (GTDB taxonomy): domain Bacteria; phylum Actinomycetota; class Actinomycetes; order Streptomycetales; family Streptomycetaceae; genus Streptomyces; species Streptomyces lincolnensis_B. Next base: position 138,078 of record NZ_JAIHON010000009.1, read on the forward strand.
CGAGGAGCAGAAGCGGCGCTGGCTGCCGGGCCTCACCTCCGGTGCGTCCATCGGCTGCTTCGGCCTCACCGAACCGGGCACCGGCTCCGACGCAGGGAACCTCACCACCCGTGCGGTCCGCGACGGCGACGACTACGTGATCAACGGCGCCAAGATGTTCATCACCAACGGCACCTGGGCCGATGTCGTCCTGCTGTTCGCCCGCTCCACCGACGCTCCGGGCCACAAGGGGGTCTCCGCCTTCCTGGTGCCCACCGACACACCCGGCCTGACCCGCCGCACCATCCACGGCAAGCTCGGCCTGCGCGGCCAGGCGACGGCCGAACTGACCCTGGAGGACGTGAGCGTCCCCGCCTCCGCGCTGCTGGGGGAGGAGGGCAAGGGCTTCTCGGTGGCCATGTCCGCCCTCGCCAAGGGGCGGATGTCGGTGGCGGCGGGCTGCGTGGGCATCGCCCAGGCCGCCCTCGACGCGGCGGTGCGGTACGCGGGGGAGCGGGAGCAGTTCGGGAAGCCGATCGCGGGGCACCAGCTGGTGCAGGAGCTGATCAGCGACATCGCCGTCGACGTGGACGCGGCCCGGCTGCTCACCTGGCGGGTCGCCGACCTGATCGACCGCGGCCTGCCCTTCGCCACCGAGTCATCCAAGGCCAAGCTGTTCGCCTCTGAGGCCGCCGTCCGCGCCGCCAACAACGCCCTCCAGGTCTTCGGCGGCTATGGCTACATCGACGAGTACCCGGTCGGCAAACTGCTGCGCGACGCCCGGGTGATGACCCTCTACGAGGGCACCAGTCAGATCCAGAAGCTGGTCATCGGGCGGGCGTTGACCGGTGTCTCGGCGTTCTGAGTACCCCGTCTGAGTATCCGCACGGATGTGGTGTGCCCCACGTCCGCCGAGACTCGACCCCATGAGTGACACACCGGGCAAGCAGCAGAACACCGCCGCCTTCTACGGCCAGGCCGTGGCGTCCTTCTCCATCGCCATGGCCGCGACCGCCATCGGCATCTTCAAACTGAGCGCGGACGCCTGGGTGCGGGCCTTCCTCGGCATCGCCGTCCTGTACCTGGTGACCTCCGCCTTCACCCTCTCCAAGGTGATCCGGGACCGCCAGGAGGCGGCACAGCCGGCCTACCACCCGTTCGAGAAGCTCTGAGCGGGCAGACTAAGCGCTCGCTCACCCTCGGCGGTATGGTGGTGCCCCTGCCATCGAGAGGGGCGAGAGAGCGATGAGTACGGCGGAGGAGACGGCCGGCGGCGAGACGTCGGCGTGGGGCGAGGTCACGCCCGACGCGGCGCGACGGCTGCTCATTGCCGCGGTGGAGGCTTTCGCCGAGCGGGGCTACCACGCCACGACGACCCGTGACATCGCGGGCCGTGCCGGAATGAGCCCGGCCGCGCTCTACATCCACTACAAGACCAAGGAGGAACTCCTCCACCGCATCAGCAGGATCGGCCACGAGAAGGCCCTGGACATCCTGCGGGTGGCGGCCCGTCGCGAGGGCACCGCGGCCGAGCGGCTCGCCGACGCGGTGAGCTCCTTCGTCCGCTGGCACGCCGGCGGGCGCACCACGGCACGGGTCGTGCAGTACGAGCTGGACTCGCTCGGCCCCGACGCCCGTGAGGAGATCCTCGCCCTGCGGCGGCAGTGCGACGCCGAGGTGCGCGGGATCGTCGAGGACGGTGTGGCCTCCGGCGAGTTCGACGTCCTGGACGTCAAGGGCACCACCCTCGCCGTGCTCTCGCTCTGCATCGACGTGGCCCGTTGGTTCAACGTCGACGGCCCGTGGACGCCCGACGAGGTCGGCGCGCTCTACGCCGACCTCGTGCTGCGGATGGTGGGGGCGGGGAAGTAGACCCCCGGCCGAGAGGCACGCACCTACAGGTAGTACCGGGAGACCGACTCCGCCACGCACACCGGCTTGTCGCCGCCCTCGCGCTCCACGGTGAACGCGACGGTGACCTGGACGCCGCCGCTCACCTCGTCGACGGCCGTGATCGTGGCGGTGGCGCGCAGCCGGGAGCCGACCGGGACCGGGGCGGGGAAACGGACCTTGTTCGTCCCGTAGTTGACGCCCATCCGCACGCCCTCGACCGTGATCAGCTGCGGGCCGAAGAGCGGCAGCAGCGAGAGGGTGAGATAGCCGTGCGCGATGGTGGTGCCGAAGGGCCCCGCGGCGGCCTTCTCCGGATCGACGTGGATCCACTGGTGGTCACCGGTGGCCTCGGCGAACAGGTCGATCCGCTTCTGGTCGACCTCCAGCCAGTCGGTGTACCCCAACTGCTCGCCCACCGCCGCCTTCAGGGCGTCGGCACCCGTGAAGATCCTCGGCTCTGCCATGTCCCGGCCTCCTTGCCGCAAAAGTCTAAGCGACTGCTTAGCATGGTCGGCTGGGGAGCCCCTGTCAACGGACCCCTCGCGGTATGACTGGGTAGGGTTCGAGAGGTGCCCCAGATTCCCGAGAAGATCCATGAACTCACGGTCGGCCAGCTCGCCGCCCGCAGCGGCGCCGCCGTCTCCGCCCTGCACTTCTACGAGTCCAAGGGCCTGATCAGCAGCCGCCGCACCGCGGGCAACCAACGCCGGTACTCCCGTGACACGCTGCGCCGGGTCGCCTTCGTCCGCGCCGCCCAGCGCGTCGGCATCCCCCTCGCCACGATCCGCGAGGCCCTCGCCGAACTCCCCGAGGAACGCACCCCCACCCGCGAGGACTGGGCCCGTCTCTCCGAGGCCTGGCGCTCCGAACTCGACGAACGCATCAAGCAGTTGAACCGGCTGCGGGACCATCTGACCGACTGCATCGGGTGCGGGTGCCTGTCCATGGACACCTGCGTCCTGTCCAACCCGGACGACGTGTTCGGGGAGCGGCTGGGGGCGGGGTCGCGGCTGTTGGTGGAGAAGCGGCGTGATCGTCGGGAGCGGTGCGGGTAGGTCCCGGAGTGGTCCGGCCGAGGCGGGCGGGCCCGGTCCTCGCGGGCGGGAGCGCCGCCCGGCCGCGCGCCCGGGGCGGGCGTGACACGGCGATCCACGCCGCACTCCTGACCCGGCCCTAAGACGAGCGCCGGGCCGACTCGTACTGGGACAGCCCCCGGGCCACCAACTGGGCGTTGGACAGTGCCCGGTCCCCGTCCGGCAGGAGCAGGGTGTCCTCCAGGCCGATCCGGGTCGCCAGCCCGAGCCGCCCGGCCAGCCGGAGCACCGGCCATGCGCCGCCGTCCTCGCCGTGCAGCAGGACGGGGCTGCGGGAGAGGGCCGGTCCCAGTTCGGTCAGCAGCATCCGCGCGGTGTTCTCGGCCGTCTCGGGCGAGGTGTCCGTCACCTCCGCCAGTACGCGCAGCACCTCGGGGCGCAGGGGGGAGACGGCGAACCTGGCCGCCCCGTCCGTCCCCGACCAGACGCCGGCCTCCACGCCGACCCCCAGGTCGATCAGGGCGGCGGCGACCTCCTCGGCGCCCGGCTCGTGCCAGTTCACCGAGGCGTGATCGGGCAGCACGGTCCAGTCCCGGATCCGCGCGAGACGTGCCGAGGGATCGGGCTCCGCCCAGGCGCCCGTGGTCACACCCACCGGCACCGTCACCCGGGCGCGGAGCGCCTCCAGCGTTTCCGCGACGACCCGCGGCGACACGGTGTCCCGTCCGCACGGCGTCTTGGGGTGGACATGGATGTCCGTCGCCCCGGCCGCGACGGCCTCGGCCGCGGAGTCGGCCATCGCCTGCGGCGTGAGCGGCACCGTCGCTCCGTCGACGGCTCCGCGAGAGCCGTTGAGGCACACCTGAATCATGACTCGATGGTGCCAGCCGCCACGGACAACGGCCCGGAAGCCCACTCATGAGGACCCGACGGTGAACAGTCGGGGGGTGCGGCATCCCCGGCGCACCCCCGCACGCTCGGTTCCTAGGTTCGCCCGGTCGGTCCGGTCGAAGCCGCCGGTGCGGTCAGGCCGACACCAGCAGCCGTCCGCGCCTGGCGTCCGCCAGGGCCTCGGGCGTGAGTACGGGACGCGGTACAAGAATTCCGCAGTCCGTGCAGACCGGACCCGTGGAGGGTTCGTGGTCCAGTTCGTACTTCCAGACGAGGCGCTCGCCGCCACACGCCGGGCACTCCGAGCCCGGTTCCCGCTCCAGCGCGGAGATCAGCCGGCGCAGTACCTCCGCCAGCGGTTGATGGGGATGGACCCTGGGGTCGTCGCACCAGGCGACTCCGAAACCGCCCCAGGTCAGCCGGTGCCAGTCGTCCACGCTGCCCGGCCTGCGCAGCCCGTCGTGCTTCTCCTTCTTGCGCCGCTCGGCGAACTCGACCTCGTAGGCCAGCCAGACCGAACGCGCTTCCTCCAACTCCTCCAGTGCGGCCACGAGCCGCGCTGGGTCGGGGGAGCGGTCCTCAGGACCGAATCCTGCCCGGGAGCACAAATGGTCCCAGGTCGCCCTGTGCCCGTAAGGAGCGAACCTTTCGAGGCACTTGCGGAGCGAGTAACGCCGTAGCGCCAGATCGCACCGTGGATCGCGCACCTGTCTCGCCAGACTCCGGAAACCGGCCATCGCCCTGCACCTCCGTCACACCTGCACCTGTACTTCGGTCACTTCGGCGTCGTCGTACGGACTTCGCACGACGTTGCCGAATAGACGTATCGACAAGCGTTTTGGCTCCATCCGATTTCCGATGGCCTCCATAACCCATGGCACCGACTCCGAAAAGTGACGCATGTTCACCTTCAATCCCGGGGATACCGCCGGTAACATCCCGGCTCACCCCCCGTCGGTAGGAGCTGCCATGTCACGGCGCACCTCACGCACCGCTCTCGACAGACTGAGAACTCCCGGCAGACTCACCGGGTTCCTGAAGTCCGCATCCGTATGCGCGCTGATCGCCGGTCTCTTGACCCCGCTCGCCCAGGCCCCCTCGGTGGCCGCGGAGGCGGCGGTGGCCAACGACCACTGCGGCAACCAGTGTTCCGACATCCTGCCGCCCGGCCAGAACGGCAACGCCACCCTCGCGCAGATCCTGCTCAACCAGGCGTTCGGCAGCCAGCCCGAGCACGCCGAGGACCAGCTCGGCCCGTACGCCAACCTGGCCAAGGGCTACCCGTCGCTCACCAACTCCACCATCAACACGTTCTTCAACGACGCGTCTTTCGGGGTCCCCGCCGATCAAGTCGCCTCCACGCTCAAGCCCGCCGGCCGCAGTGACGTGACGATCGTCCGCGACAAGAAGACGGGTGTGCCGCACATCACCGGTACCACCAGATACGGCACCGAGTTCGGAGCGGGCTATGCGGCGGCCCAGGACCGCCTGTGGCTCATGGACGTCTTCCGGCACGTGGGACGCGGCCAGCTGACCCCCTTCGCGGGCGGCGCCCCGTCCAACCAGGGCCTGGAGCAGCAGTTCTGGCGCAGCGCCCCCTACACCGAGGCCGATCTCCAGGCCCAGATCGACAACGCGGCCGCGGCGGCCGGCGAGCGCGGCAAGCTGGCCCTCGCCGACGTCAACGCCTACGTCGCCGGCATCAACGCCTACATCGACGCCTCCGACAGCGGCCGCTACTTCCCCGGCGAGTACGTCCTGACCGGCCACAAGGACTCCGTCACCAACGCCGGCACGATCGAGAAGTTCAAGCCCACCGACCTGGTCGCGCTGGCCTCCGTCATCGGCGCGCTCTTCGGCGCCGGGGGCGGCGGCGAGGTCAACAACGCCCTCTCGCTGCTCGCCGCCCAGGAGAAGTACGGCGTCGCCGAGGGCACCGAGGTCTGGGAGTCCTTCCGCGAGCGCAACGACCCCGAGGCCGTCCTCACCGTCCACGACGGCAGCTTCCCGTACGCCACCAAGCCCGCCGACCCGCAGGGCGAGGCCCTGCCCGACGCCGGCACGGTGGCCGCGGAACAGCTCGTGTACGACCGCACCGGCAGCGCGGCCACCACGGGCGCCACCAGCGCCTCCACCACGGCGGCGAAGGCGGCCGTCAGCTCCGCCAGGCGCGGGATGTCCAACGCCCTGGTGGTGAGCGGCGCGCACACCGCGAGCGGCAACCCGATCGCCGTCTTCGGCCCGCAGACCGGCTACTTCGCGCCCCAGCTGCTGATGCTCCAGGAGATCCAGGGCCCCGGCATCAGCGCCCGCGGCGCCTCCTTCGCGGGCCTGAGCATGTACGTCGAGCTGGGCCGCGGCCAGGACTACGCCTGGAGCGCCACCACCTCCGGCCAGGACATCATCGACACCTACGCCGTCGAACTGTGCCAGGACGACTACCACTACCTGTACCGCGGCACCTGCACGCCGATGGAGAAGGTCGAGCGGAAGAACGCCTGGGTGCCGACCACGGCCGACGGCACCGCCGCGGGGTCGTACACGATGCGGGTCTGGCGCACCGCGTACGGACCGGTCGAGTACCGCGCGACCGTTGGCGGCAAGAAGGTCGCCTACACCACCCTGCGCTCCTCCTATCTGCACGAGGCCGACTCGATCATCGGCTTCCAGATGCTGAACGACCCGGACTACGTCAAGGGCCCCGAGGACTTCCAGGAGGCGGTGCAGCACATCAACTACACCTTCAACTGGTTCTACGCCGACTCCGAGCACACCGCGTACTACAACAGCGGCGACAACCCGGTGCGGGCCACCGGCGTCGACGCCGAGTTCCCGGTGTGGGCGCGGCCGGCGTACGAGTGGCGGAACTGGACGCCGACGACCAACACGGCCCAGTACACCGCCGCCTCCGCCCACCCGAACTCCATGGACCAGGACTACTACATCTCCTGGAACAACAAGCAGGCCAGGGACTACACCACCGCCCCCTGGGGCAACGGCTCGGTCCACCGCGGCAACCTCCTGGACGACCGGGTGAAGAAGCTGGTCGCCGCGGGCGGGGTCACCCGGGCCCAGCTGGTGAAGGCCATGGCCGACGCCGGTCTCGCCGACCTCAGGGCGGAGGACGTCCTGCCGGACCTGCTCAAGGTCGTCACCAGCTCGCCGGTGACCGACTCGACCGCCGCGGCGGCGGTGAGCAAGCTCCAGGCGTGGGTGACGGCCGGTGCCAGGCGCACGGAGACCTCGGCCGGTTCGAAGACGTACGCCCACGCCGACGCGATCCGCATCCTGGACGCCTGGTGGCCGCTGCTGGTCAAGGCCGAGTTCGAACCGGGGCTCGGCAGCGACCTGTACACCGCCTTCACCGCCAACCTGCCCGTCGACGAGGCCCCCTCCGCCGCCCACGGCCCGACCGGGGCGCACGCCGGAAGCTCCTTCCAGTACGGCTGGTGGAGCTATGTCGACAAGGACATCCGCTCGGTGCTCGGCGAGTCGGTCCAGGGGCCGCTCGCGCGCGAGTACTGCGGCGGCGGCAGCCTCAGCGCCTGCCGGGACGTCCTGATCGCCTCGCTGAAGCAGGCGGCGGGCAGGACCGCGGCCCAGGTCTACCCCGGCGACGACCTGTGCGCCGCGGGCAACCAGTGGTGCGCCGACTCGATCGTCCAGCGCACCCTGGGCGGCATCAAGCACTACAACATCAGCTGGCAGAACCGGCCGACCTACCAGCAGGTCGTGGAGTTCACCTCGCACCGGTAGGCCGACGACGGTCGGCGGCGGGTCAGCGGACGCGGCCCGCCGCCACCACCAGCTGGGCCAGCTCCCGGTGCACGATGTCGCTGTGCGCGCCGGAGGGCGCCCCGCCCCGTTTGACCACCTCGGCCGCGTCCACGTTCACACACCCCGAGGCGGGCAGCTTCGCCGTCAGCGCGGCGGCGAGCGTGAGCGCCCGCGTGCCCGGCAGCGCCTGAACACCGCCGTACCCGAGCGCCCCCCACCGGGTCCGCAGCGACCTCCCCATGTCGAGGCCCGCCGCGGCCTCGGGGGTGTCGTCGTCGCGGAACTCCCGGTCGTGGCCCGCCATCCGGGAGGCCAGCGGATAGATGCTCCCGAGGGCCGAGTCGTGCCGGGAGTGGCAGCACACCAAGGGCCCGTCGATCCGCAACTGCTGCCCCTGGAGCACCCCTCCCGCGCGCGTGTCGTGCGGCAGCCGGGGCGCGAACGCGTAGTGGGAGAAGGCCCCTTGGAGCAGGGTCACCGACTTCACCGACCGCACCCCCTCCGGCAGCCCGCGCAGCGCGAACGACACCAGCCGCGCGCCGAAACTGTGCCCCACCAGATGCACCCGCAGGGCGGGCGCCTTCGCGGCGAGCTGCCCGACCACCCGGCCGAGCCCGCGCTCGCCGACCGTCCCCGCGCGCCGCTTCATCGCGTAGTACGTCGCCTGCCGCAACAGCTCGTGCGCCCCGTGCCACGGGTTGGGAATCGCGAACTGGGCCGCCCCGTCCGGGGATTCGGCCTCGGCGAGCGCCCCCGCGAACTCCTCGCAGACCTCCGCCGCGGACCGCGCGAACATCAGGGGCTCGTCCTGCGGCACGCCCTCCGCCAGCGTGTCCGCGGCGAACAGCACCTGCGGCCCGGCCGGGACCACCTCCACCAGCAGTCGCACCAGCCGCCCGAACTCCTCCAACTCGGCCTCCTCGCGCGGCTGCTGGTCCAGCAGTCGCGCGATCCGGTCGATCACGGTGGCCCGGCCCGGAAAGGTCTCCAGCAGTGCGTGCCGGGTGTCCTTGTCGAGCACCGGACGCGGCGGGAGCTCGGCGGCCACGGCCCGCGGGAAGTCCGGGATCGGCTCGTCCGAGAACCGCATCGACGGCCACACCACGCCGACGTACCCGAGCTTCGCCTTCGGGACGAGCGCCGGGAACGGCGCGAAGAAACGGCTGTAGAGCCGGGTCGCGCCCGAACGGTCGCTGTTCCAGCCGTGCGCGAAGACGACCAGATCCTTGACGCCGTGCTGCACCACGCCCGCGAGCAGCCTGTCCCGCCGCCCGGTGTCCGGATCCCCGTCCGCGTCGAACGTCAGCTCCCAGTACGGTGTCACGCTCATCGTCGGTTCCGCCATGACGATCCCCTTGTCCCCCGAAGTGATGCGATATGGGCGCATCGTCCTGCTGTCGGGGGAACTTGGCCAGACGTCGTGGCTCAGTCGTCACCCATTCGTATGGCTCATCTGTAAAGGAGGTACTTCCGGCGCATCGCGCGGAACGCGGCCAGCTCCTCCTGCCAGGCGGCCACCACCTCGTCGGTGTCCGCGCCGGCGTCGATCATCGTGCGCACCAGCGTGGACCCCGTCAGCTTGTCGATCCAGTTGTCCGGGCGCCAGGCGAAGCCGCTCCACACCCTCCTGGCGGTCACCAGGAGCGCGATCCCGGTGCGTACGGGGTCGTAGGCGTCCCGGTCGTGCACATGGACCTGCACGCCCCCGACCGTCTTCCCCTGGAACTTGGAGAAGGTCGGCGCGAAGTACGCCTCCCTGAAGCGCACCCCCGGCAGCGCGAGTTCGTTCGCCGCGGCGGCCCACCGCCCGTCGACGCCCTCCGCGCCGAGCAGTTCGAAGGGCCGGGTCGTCCCGCGCCCCTCCGACAGGTTCGTGCCCTCGAAGAGACACGTCCCCGAATACACCAGGGCGGTGTCCGGCGTCGGCATGTTCGGGCTCGGCGGCACCCAGGGCAGCGCTGTGTCGTCGTACCACTGCGACCGCCGCCAGCCGGTCATCTCCACGGTGTCCAGCTCCACCGGCGCGGTCAGGAACTCGCCGTTGAACAGCCGTGCCAGCTCGGCGGCCGTCATCCCGTGCGCCTGCGCGATCGGCTGCCTCCCCACGAAGGTGGCGAACTCCTTGTGCAGGACGGGGCCGAGCGCCGCGCGGCCGGTGACCGGGTTGGGGCGGTCCAGCACGACGAAGCGTTTGCCCGCCAGCTGGGCCGCCTCCATGCAGTCGTAGAGCGTCCAGATGTACGTGTAGAAGCGGGCGCCGACGTCCTGGATGTCGAAGACGATCGTGTCCACGCCGGAGGCGGTGAAGATGTCCGCCAGCGGGCGGCCGCTCTTGAGGTACGTGTCGTAGACGGGGAGCCCTGTGGCCGGGTCGTCGTAGCGGCCCTCGGAGCCGCCGGCCTGGGCGGTGCCGCGAAAGCCGTGCTCGGGGCCGAAGACGGCGGTGAGGTTCACCCGGTCGTCGGCGTGCATGACGTCGACGATGTGGCGGACGTCCCGGGTGACGCCGGTGGGGTTGGTGACGATTCCGACCCGCCGGCCGTTGAGGGCTTTGTAGCCGGTCGCGGCGAGGTTCTCGAAGCCGGTGCGGACGCGGCGGGGGTGGGTGGCCGCCGCGGCGGGGGATGCGGAGGTGAGGGAGGTGGCTGCCGTGGTCGCTGCGAGGAGGGCTCGTCTGGATAGGCGCATGGGGGGCACGGTATTGCTCCCGAAGGGCGCGAGGAAGCATCTCCGACACCCCTTTCTTACAACATACCGACCGGTTAGTCTGACTGGCGTCGAGCCGCAGTCGAAGGAGACCGATGGTGGAAGCCCTGCGAGATGCCTCAGTCGTGGTCACCGGGGCGGGAGGTGGCATCGGGGCGGCTCTCGCCCGGCGGTTCGCCGCCGAAGGTGCCCGGGTCGTCGTCAATGATCTGGATGCCGGGCGGGCCAAGGCCGTGGCCGAGGAGATCGGGGGGATCGCCGTCGCCGGGGACGCCTCCGCGATCGTCGGGGAGGCCCGGGACGCGCTCGGCGGGACCGTCGACGTGTACTGCGCCAACGCCGGGGTCGGCTTCGCGGGCGGGGACGCCGACGGACCGCTGGACGAGAACGTCTGGGCCACGTCCTGGGACGTGAACGTGATGGCACATGTCCGGGCCGCTCACGCGCTGCTTCCGGGCTGGCTGGAGCGCGGCAGCGGGCGGTTCGTGTCCACCGTGTCGGCGGCCGGGGTGCTGACGATGATCGGGGCCGCGCCCTACAGCGTGACCAAGCACGGGGCGTACGCCTTCGCCGAGTACCTGTCGCTGACGTACCGGCACCGGGGGCTGAAGGTGCACGCGATCTGTCCGCAGGGGGTGCGCACCGACATGCTGGCGGCGACCGGGAGGGCGGGCGACCTGGTGCTGAAGCCGACGGCGGTCGAGCCCGAGGATGTCGCCGAGGCACTGTTCCGGGGGATCGAGGAGGACCGCTTCCTGATCCTGCCGCATCCGGAGGTGGCCGGGTACTACCAGGCACGGGCGGCCGATCCGGACCGCTGGCTGGCCGGCATGAACCACATCCAGCGGAAGTGGGAGGAGGCCCGATGACCGTGCACGACTCCGGCTACGCGGCCAAGCCCTGGGTGGCGCTGCTGAACGACGCCCAGCGCGGCCCGATCGAACCCGCCGACTCCCTGGTGCACGCCCTGCGCCGGGCCGTCGCCGAGGCCCCGGACCGGGACTTCCTGGCCTACTTCGACGGCCGTCTGACCTATCGCGAGGTCGACGAGCTGAGCGACTCGGTCGCCGGTCATCTCGCCGCCCGCGGACTGGAGCGGGGCGAGCGGGTGGCGATCCTGCTCCAGAACTCGCCGCACTTCGTGATCGCCCTGCTCGGGGCGTGGAAGGCGGGCGCGATCGTCGTACCCGTCAACCCCATGTACAAGGCGGGGGAGGTCGGCCACGTCCTGCGCGACGGCGAGGTGGCCGCGCTGGTCTGCTCCGACCGGGCCTGGGAGTCGTATCTGCGCGGGACGGCCGCCGACTCGCCGGTGCGGATCGTGCTCACCGGCTGCGAGCTGGACTTCCAGACACGGGGCGACACCCGGGTGCTGGCCTTCGAGCGGCTGCCGCGGGCCGAGGACGCCGACGACCTGACGGCCGTGGCCCGTGCGGGGCACAAGGCGCCCGCCGGGCGCGACCTGGGACCGTCCGACCTCGCGCTGATCAGCTACACCTCGGGCACCAGCGGCACCCCCAAGGGCGCCACCAACACGCACGGCAACATCATGGGCAACGCCGAGCGGCAGCGAGTCGGCCTGGACCTGCCCGAGGCGCCCGTGTACTTCGCGCTGGCGCCGCTGTTCCACATCACCGGGATGGTCTGCGAGCTCGGCGCGTGCCTCAACAGCGCGGGGCTGCTCGTGCTGGCGTACCGCTTCGAGGCGGGGGTCGTGCTGGACGCCTTCGCCGAGCACCGGCCGCACTACACGGTCGGCCCGTCGACCGCGTTCATGGCGCTGGCCGCCCACCCGTCCGTCACCCGTGAGCACTTCTCGTCCTTCCGGAACATCTCCTCCGGCGGCGCGCCGCTGCCGCCCGCCCTGGTGGAGAAGTTCCGGGCCGGTTTCGGGCCGTACATCCGCAACGGCTACGGCCTCACCGAGTGCACCGCGCCCTGCGCCTCCGTACCGCCCCAGCTGGAGGCGCCCGTCGACCCGGTCTCCGGGACGCTGGCCGTGGGCCTGCCCGGTCCCGAGACGGTCGTCCGGATCGTGGACGACCAGGGCGCGGAGGTGCCCTTCGGGGAGCAGGGCGAGATCGTCGTACGAGGGCCGCAGGTGGTGCCCGGATACTGGCGGCGCCCCGACGCCACCGCCGAGACCTTCCCGGACGGGGAACTGCGCACCGGCGACATCGGGTTCATGGACCCGCAGGGCTGGCTGTACGTCGTCGACCGCAAGAAGGACATGATCAACGCCTCCGGCTTCAAGGTGTGGCCGCGCGAGGTCGAGGACGTGCTGTACACCCACCCGGCGGTGCGCGAGGCGGCCGTCGTCGGGGTGCCCGACGGGTACCGCGGGGAGACCGTCAAGGCGTACATCAGCCTCCGTCCGGGTGCCGAGACGGACCCCGACGATCTCGCCGCGTACTGCAAGGAGAGACTGGCCGCCTACAAGTACCCGCGCCAGGTGGAGATCCTGCCCGACCTGCCGAAGACGGCGAGTGGGAAGATCCTCCGACGGGAACTGCGTTCCCAGGTGGACGGCCGGTAACAGCGACGGCCGGCAAGGCAACGGCAGAAGGACTCGGAAGGCAGGTGGCGGCAGTGCCCAGGACGACGGACGGTGACGGGACCCCCGTACCGCAGCGGCTCCTCGCCGCCGCCACCCGGCTCTTCGCGGAGCAGGGGTACGACCGCACCTCGGTGCAGGAGATCGTCGAGGCGGCGGGCGTGACCAAGGGGGCGCTGTACCACTACTTCGGCTCCAAGGACGACCTCCTGCACGAGGTGTACGCGCGCGTGCTGCGCGTCCAGCAGGAGCGCCTCGACGCCTTCGCGGGCGCCGACGAGCCGATCGAGAAACGGCTCAGAGGAGCGGCCGCGGACGTCGTCGTGACGACGATCGAGAACCTCGACGACGCGATGATCTTCTTCCGCTCGATGCACCACCTCAGCCCCGAGAAGAACAAGCAGGTCCGTGCCGAGCGCCGCCGCTACCACGAGCGCTTCCGCGCCCTCGTGGAGGAGGGCCAGGAGGCGGGCGTCTTCTCCAAGGCGACCCCGGCCGACCTGGTCGTCGACTACCACTTCGGCTCGGTCCACCACCTGTCTACCTGGTACCGCCCGGACGGTCCGATGAGCCCCAAGGAGGTCGCCGACCACCTGGCGGACCTGCTGCTGCGGGCGCTGCGTCCCTAGGGGTCCGCCCTGGCGGGCGACTGCCTACCGGGCAGGGTGTTCTTGTGGCGCCTGCTCCTGGCCGCCACCATGCCGCTATGACCTTGGATCCCGACGCCTCCGCGTCACCGGGCGGTTCGCTGCAGGCCGAGCGCTGGCAGCGTGCCGTCACGCGGTGGGCTGCCGTCCTCGGCGGCGCGTCGCTCGTGCTCCTCGTCGGCCTGGTGCTGTCCATGGGCGACGCCGATCTGGCCGGCAACCTGGTGAACGCCGTGGTGGCCGGGGCGAATATGGCCTTCGTCATCTTCACCTGGGCGGTGTTCAAGGCAGGTCAGGAGCAGCTGGCCCAGATGCGCAGCGAGGCGCGGGCCCAGAGCGAGGCATGGAGACATGAGTACCGCAACGCGCTGGCCACCTACGAAGAGGCCGTGCGGGCCCGCCTCGACCAGTCTGCTCCCCGCGTGAGCGTCACCTTCGACACCTGGACGGCGCATCTGGTCAACGGCGGTCGCACCACTGTCATTCAGCCCGGTACGGCCATCCCCGAGGGCGCCCCGGAATTCGCGGTACGCCTCGCGACCCGGTGGGTCGTCAAGAACTGGGGCACAGAGCCAGTCGTGGTGCACTACCCGGTCGCTCCGTCGACCACCGAGGACATCCGCATCGCACCGTCCGGCGAGCACACCTTCCCGCACGAGGAGGAGCGCACGGCGGACGAGTGGCGGACCGCCCAAGGGCGCTGGCGACACAGCATCGAGGTGCGTGCCGAGGACCTGGGCGGCGGCGTCCTCGACAGCCACACCTGGACCCGGGAGATTCCGGCCTTCCGGCTCGACCAGGTATCCCGCCTGACGCTCCAGGACCTGGACATCGTCCGCGGATCGGTGGCCAAGCGCAGCCGCACCTACAGGGGCCCGGCGGCGGCCTCGCCGTGACATGGGCCTGGCCCGCCCTCACCACACCGAACCATCGTTGTCCGCCCATGGCGGTAGCGGCAATGGAGGCGGCGGGGGTGGCGGGGGCCGCAGCAACTCGAGCTGCCGGTCGATCTGGATGCGGTGCTCGTCACGTGCCCCGGCCCGCTGCGACGGTGCCGGGACGTGGCTGGCTCGGCACCGTCGCAGCAGGATCGAGATGCGCCGCGAAGACGTGCTCAGGTTGTAGTACCAGTTGACATCGCTACGCGTGCCCCAGGTGTCCTTCAGCGCGAGCAGTTCGTCGACGACTCCGCGATGCGCATACCAGCACGGCAGCACCGAACGACCCAGATCGTGCTGCTCGATGACAGTGAGGACGAAGTCTCGCAGTTCGAGCAACTCATCGTACGAGGCGACGGACACCGGCTCTGCGGCGGTGACAGGCGGTGCCGGGGCCGTCTCGTCCCGATGCGGCGGGCGGTAGCGGGCGCGAGCCTCGTCGACCTGGCGCCGGAGGATCGCATCGTTGTCCCAACGCCGTAGTCCGATGAGTTCGGGCGGCATCCCGCCGTACAGGCACAGAGCGGATTCGGGCGGCATCTCGCGCAGGTCGGATCGGTCCCAGCCGAGCCGGTTGTGGCGGCGTACAGCGGTGGTGTGGAGCTGTTCCTGGAGGAAGATGCCGGTCCGGGTGTCGCTGTTCCCCGGCAGGAACAGCTTGCCGCGGTGGTTGTTCACGATGAGGGCGCCGCGGTCCTCGCCGTACGTGGCGTAGAGCTGGCTCATGTCGTGGAAGACGGAGATCAACTGGATGCCGCTGCCCGCGGCCGTCGTCGCGAAGGTGTCCAGGTCGTCGAGCCTGGCGATGTTGCCTGCTTCGTCAAGACAGAGCATCAGGGGGATCTCGATGATTCCCTGACCGTCCTTGCTCGGCACACCGTTGCGTTCGATCGTCTCACTGACGACCTGCCGGGCGAGAGCGGTGAACAAGGGCATGAACTGCCGCTGCTGATGAGGGGGAGCGCACAGGAACAATGTGTGGCGGCCGCAGTCGAGAAAGGTCGACAGGGACAGCCGACGGGTCTGTGAACAGCGCCGGTCGACACCCTCCAGCGCGAAGACCTCCAAGGTGGTCGCGGCGGTGGCACAGATGGAGCCGTAGGTGTTCTCGCTGTACTCCTCGTAGTTGATCAAGCGGGACAGGCACCTGCGCCAGCCGCTGGAATCAGGTTCGTCGTCGAGTGACCGACGCCGTTCGGCGATGAGGTAGACCAGATCGGACGCGCTCATGCCCAGCCAGTCCAGGACGTTGCCCATGGTGCCGCCGGTACGCGCGGCCGCGTACAGGAGAGGGGTGAGCAGCAGCCGTCCCTGGCTCGACCAGAAGTCGCCGTTGCTGACATCCCGGAAGTCCGTGCCGGTGGAGAGGCTCTCCGCCTGGCGCACAGCATCGTCCCAGACCGTGATCGAGTCCAGTGGGCTCCACCCCACACAGTGCGCCGCGAAGCGCTGGCCGATGGACTCGGTGAGCCCGGCAGGGTCGAAGATGAACACTTCGCCCACCGAGCTCCGGTACTCCAGGGTGGCGGCTATCACGTCGAAACGGACCGAGGTGACCAGGCTGGGGCCCGCCCATTCGAGCACAGCGGGAATGACGACGCTGGTGGTCTTCCCGCTGCGCTGCGGACCGAAGACGATCAGCGGTTGGAGTACCTCGCAGCGGTGTACGACGCCCTCGGTGGAGCCCATGGCGACACGGTGGCGGGAATCCGCGTCCGGGGGCGTCCGGAGAGGTGAACCACTCTGCTTGCCGGCCACGGCCGTCCTCCTTGTCCCGATCGTCGTCCGGCAGGTGTCAGGCGAGACTGCCGGACGTGGTGTCGAAGTGGTATCCGTCGGTGACGGAGTGGACGAATCCCTTCAGTCCGATGTCGCGGAAGAACGAGATGTAGGCGTCGGCCGCGGCGGCCGGCTGAAGGAAGTGCTGCGAATCCAGACGGAAGCGCTCGCCGCGTGCGTCGGATCCGAAGGCGGCCCCGCTGTACACGAGTTGGAAGAACAGTCCGCTCCAGTCGGAGGCCGAAGGCGCCATCACCTGCATCTGCTGGACGATCCCCTCGCGGAGCGGATGGGTACGACTCACCCGGTAGTCCATCCGGCCGTAGGAACCGAAATCACTGGGAGGCGTCGCACCGTTGGCCGAGCGGTCGATACGGCCGTCGGCATCGGGCAGCCGGATCGCGATGTTCTCCATCATGACGTCGAGATTGCGAACCTGACGGTCTTGTTCGCGGTACGGGCGGAAGTTGTGGCACACGACGTCGAAGGTGAAGGAAGCGGTGATGAGTTTCACCCGCTGTGGGATTTCGTCAGCAGGTACCGAGCCGTTGTCGTTTCCCTCCAGGGTGCGGTGGAGTTCCGTGTCGAAGGCGGCGATGGCCTTGGAAAGGATGTCGGGGACGGTCGGCATGAAATGCGTGTACCAGCGGTGAAAGGTGCGCAGCGTGGAGCCGAGACGGGTGATCACGACCCGCCCGTTCCCGTAGAAGTCCAGACCGAAGGCGTAATCGGTGTCCCTGAACTCGAAATTCAGTCGCTCGTCGCTGATGTTGGTTTCCAGATTGGCGATGTTGGCGAACCGTGCTTCGGTGAGGGCCTCTTCGATGGCACCGTGCAGGCGCAGTGCGACACGGCTCGAGTCGACGAGATTCGCCCACCGCCCCACGCCCGACACAATGGCCTCGAACGTGAACCCGCGGATGTTTCCGACGAACGGAGTGAACCCGGTGCAGAAGTCGTCCCAGGCCACCTGGTCGAGGAACACGCCGGCGTAGTTGCGGTCGCGCAGGGCCCGCTCCAGTTCGTCATTCATACGTCGCGCTCCATGACCTCTTTGTCGATGGCGGTCTTGTGTTCGGGGTGCAGTTCGTAACTGCCGTTCTTGAGCTGGCGGTGAATCGTCGACGTCAACTCGAAGCGGGTGTGCGGGTCCTGAGCGTCGGCCGCGGAGTCGGCGGGTATGAGTTGGTTCGCCAGGTCGTTCAGCACGGGGAAGAGCTCCTGATGCAGACCGCGAGCGCCCAGCTGCGACTGGGCGGCGGCTTCCGCGACGGCTTGCTGGGCGTCGGGTGCGATGTCCAGCTGGATTCCGTGCCGTTTGAAGTACTCCCGGTAGAATTTCAACGGTGAGACCTCGTCCCGCACCAGGATCTCGCGCAGCGCGTCCGCGTCCAGATCGTCGAAACGGATGATGATGGGCAGCCTGGCGGCGAGTTCCTCCAGGAATCCGTACCGGTGCACATCCTCGGGTCTGATGAGGTCACCCCAGCCCCGACCCACGGCCCGTTTGTGCACGACGCTCTGAATATTGGTGAAGGCGCCTGCCGCGATGAAAAGGATCCCCTGCGTGTCAAGGTCGCGCGGTACGTCGTACTCGCCCGGCGCCAGATCGACACTGTCACCCTCGATGAACTGCAGCAACCGTCGTTGCACGGCCGCCGTGTCGTCGGTCGGCTTGAGGTACCGGAGCTTGTCGAACTCGTCCAGAAAGATGATTCCGCGGGCTGCGACGTCCTCTGGCCGACTGTGACCGGACACCGGGCGGGCCCGTTTCACCAGCGACTGCAGAATGTCCTCAAGAGTGAGACTTGTTGAACTGCCCGTGCTCACCAGGCGAGTCGAGTCGACCACCAGGCACGGGATCTGGAGCGCGGCGGCTGCCACCTTGATGGCGTGCGTCTTGCCGGTGCCGGTCGGACCGACGATCAGCGCGTTCGGCGGCCGGTGCTGCGGATCCGGCATGTCGAACCATGAGAAGTGCATGTCGATCAGTCGGCTCAGCGCTGCGACGGCCTGACTCTGCCCCACGACGAGGCGTTTGAGCGCTTTGCGCGCCGTGTTCGTCATGTCGCCCTCCCCGAGAGGAAAGAGGCTACCCAGGGCAGGGCGACGTCAATGATGGATCATCGGTCAGGAGTACTTCTTCAACTCCCGTCGTGCCAGCGACCGCTGGTGCACCTCGTCCGGGCCGTCGGCGATCATCAGGGTGCGGGCGCCGGCGTAGAGCTCGGCCAGGGGGAAGTCCTGGCTGACGCCGCCCGCGCCGTGCAGCTGGATCGCCCGGTCGATGATGTCGACGACCGCGCGGGGCGTGGCGATCTTGATGGACTGGATCTCGGTGTGGGCGCCCCGGTTGCCGACGGTGTCCATCAGCCAGGCCGTCTTCAGGACCAGCAGCCGCAGCTGCTCGACCTGCACGCGCGCGTCGGCGATCCAGTTGTGGACCACGCCCTGCTGGGCCAGCGCCTTGCCGAAGGCGGTACGGGAGACGGCCCGCCTGCACATCAGCTCGATCGCCCGCTCGGCCATGCCGATCAGCCGCATGCAGTGGTGGATACGGCCGGGACCGAGCCGGGCCTGGGCGATGGCGAAGCCGCCGCCCTCCTCGCCGATCAGGTTCGACACCGGCACGCGCGCGTGGTCGAAGACCACCTCGGCGTGGCCGCCGTGGGAGTGGTCCTCGTACCCGAAGACCCGCATCGCGCGCCGGACCGTGACGCCCGGGGTGTCGCGCGGGACCAGCACCATGGACTGCTGGCGGCGGATGTCGGTGCCGTCCGGGTCCGTCTTGCCCATCACGATGAAGATCCTGCAGTCCGGGTTCATCGCCCCGGAGATGTACCACTTGCGGCCGGTGACGACGTACTCGTCGCCGTCCCGCTCGATGTGTGTGGTGATGTTGGTGGCGTCGGACGAGGCCACCTCGGGCTCGGTCATCGCGAACGCCGAGCGGATCTCACCGGCGAGCAGGGGCTCCAGCCACTGCTTCTTCTGCTGCTCGTCGCCGAACTGCGAGAGCACCTCCATGTTCCCGGTGTCCGGCGCCGCGCAGTTCAGCGCGGTGGGCGCCAACTGCGGGGAGCGGCCGGTGATCTCCGCGAGCGGGGCGTACTGGAGGTTGGTCAGCCCGGCCCCGTACTCGGCGTCCGGGAGGAAGAGGTTCCACAGGCCCTGGCGGCGGGCCTCGGCCTTCAGCTCCTCGACCACGGCGGGTGTGTCCCACGGGGACGCCAGCGCGGCCCGCTGCTCCTCCGCCACCGCCTCGGCCGGGTAGACGTACTCGTCCATGAAGGCGAGCAGCCTGGCCCGCAGTTCCTCGGTGCGTGCGTCGAACGCAAAGTCCATGGCCGGTCAGCCTTCCTGAAGAGTGGTCAGTCCGTGCTCGATGAAGACGGGCACGAGTTCGCCGATGCGGTCGAAGCCCGGTCCGACCGTCTGGCCCAGCGTGTAGCGGTAGTGGATGCCCTCCAGGATCACGGCGAGCTTGAACCACGCGAACGCCGTGTACCAGGAGACGGCCGAGACATCGCGCCCCGAGCGGGCCGCGTACCGCTCGATCAGCTCGGCCGGTGCCGGATGCCCCGGGGCCTCGCCGGTCGTGGAGACCGGCGACTCGGGCATGCCCAGCGGCAGGCTGTACATCACCAGCAGGCCCAGGTCGGTGAGCGGGTCGCCGAGCGTGGACATCTCCCAGTCGAGGACGGCCTTGATGCGGTCGTCCTCGCCGATGAGCACGTTGTCGAGCCGGTAGTCGCCGTGCACGACGGCGGGCGCGGGGGAGTCGGGCAGCCGGCGGCCGAGGGCCGCGTGCAGTTCGTCGACGCCGGCCAGGTCGCGGTTGCGGGAGGCGTCCAGCTGCTTGCCCCAGCGCCGCAGCTGGCGGTCCAGGAAGCCCTCGGGGCGGCCGAAGTCGACCAGGCCCACCTCGGCGGGGTCCACGGCGTGCAGTTCGACGAGCGTGTCCACCAGGGACAGCACGGCGTCCCGGGTGCGCTCCGGGCCGAGCGGGGCGAGCTGCTCGGCGGTGCGGTACGGCGTGCCCTCCACGTACTCCATGACGTAGAACGGCGCCCCCAGCACCTCCTCGTCCTCGCACAGCAGCACCGGGCGCGGCACCGGCACGTCCGTCGGGTGCAGGGCGCTGATCACCCGGTGCTCGCGCCTCATGTCGTGCGCGGTGGCCAGGACATGGCCGAGCGGGGGCCGTCGTACGACCCATCGGGCCGTGCCGTCGGAGACCGCGTAGGTGAGGTTCGACCGTCCGCCCTCGATCAGTCGGCCGGTCAGGGGGCCGTGCACCAGACCGGGCCGCTCACGGTCGAGCAGGGCGCGCAGCCTGTCGAGATCGAGTCCTGGTGGATGGTCGGGGCTCATCGATGCTCCTCACGGGTGTGCGCGTGTTGTACGGCGGTGAAGCTGCCCCCTCAATGATGCCGACCGGTCGGTATGTCGTCCAGAGTGGGGGCCGAACGTGATCGGAGCCACCATAGGCCGCCGGTGACACCCGCCACGACCTCAGCCGCGTCGGACCGCCCCGAGCTGTGCCCGGTGCAGGCCGGGTGCGGTGAATCGCTGCGCCACGGTGCGCAGGACACGGGCCATCGCCTGGGCGGGTGGGGTGGCGGGGCGGGCCGTGGCGCGGGCGAGGAGGATGCGGCGGGTGGGGGCGGGGACGTCCGAGGCGAAGGGCAGCAGGCGTACGTCACTGCGGCGGCTGGTGAGGGCCAGGCGGGGGGCGAGGGCGATGCCGAGACCGGCGGCGACCATGGCCTGTGCCTCCTGGTAGTCGTGCGAGGAGTAGGCGATACGCGGCTCGAATCCCGCCTGGCGGCAGCTTCGGCGCAGGACGTCGGCGACGGGGTGGTTGTCGGCGCGGATGATCCACTCCTGGTCGGCGAGGTCGCCCAGGCGCACGGCGGGGTGGGTGCGCAGGGGCGAGTCGGCGGGGACGACCAGCACCGTGGGGTCGTCCAGGAGGTGGGTGAGGGAGAGCGCCGGATCGTCGAGGCGGTTCCATTCGTAGTCCCAGAGCAGCCCCTGCTCCACCTCGCCGGTGTGGAGCATCTCCCGGAGCTCTGAGAGGACCCCGGCGCGCACCTCGATACGGATCCCTGCGTGGCCGCGCCGGAAACGGGTGAGCGCGAGCGGCAGCAGGGACGCGCTGGCCGTGGGGAAGGAACCGAGCCGGAGCGTGCCCTGGTCCAGGGCCGTGAAGGAGTCCAGGTCGGCCTGCGCGGCACGCAGTTCACGGCGGATCACCCGACCGCGTCCGGCCAGCGCGGCACCGGCCGGGGTGGGGCGGATGCCGCGCGGCAGCCGCTCGATCAGGGGCTGCCCGGCCTCCTGCTCCAGCAGGGACATCTGCTGTGAGGCGGCGGACGTCGTCATGCCCAGCGCCTCCGCCGCCGCGGTGAGCGAACCGCGCTCGGTGGCCTCGGTGAGCAGCAGCAGGCGACGCGTGTTCAGCATGCCTGTGACTTTAGCGGAGCTAAACCCATGTGAAGCGAACTGCGATTGTTCCGAAGTCACGCCTCTGCGAAGGTCTCCGCAATCTCTCCCCCTCTCATTGATCAAGGAAGACCTCTGACGTGCACATTCCCGCGACCCTGGTGCGTGGCGGCACCAGCAAGTGCTGGCTGTTCAACCAGGTCGACGTCCCCGCCGACCGTGGCGAACTGGAGAAACTGCTGGTCTCCGCGTACGGCGCCACCGATCCCGTGGAACTGGACGGCGTGGGCGGGGCGACCCCCACCACCTCGAAGGCGGCGGTCGTCAGCGCCTCCCCCGAACCCGGGGTGGACGTGGACTACCTCTTCGCCCAGGTCGGCATCGGCACGGGCCAGGTCGAGTGGACGAGCAACTGCGGCAACTGCGCCACCGGGGTCGCCCTGTACGTGGTCGCGAAGGGCATGGTGGCGATCACCGGTGACCGGACGCGGGTGGTGATGCGCAACACCAACACCGGCGCGGTCCTCGAAGGGCTCGTGGACACCACCGGCGGCGTCGTGCACCACTTCGGCCGCCAGACCGTGCCCGGCACCCGGGCCGGCGGGGTCGCCGTCGGCCTCACCTTCCGCGATCCGGCCGGTGGCACCACCGGTTCACTGCTCCCCACCGGGCAGGCCGCGCAGGATCTCCCGGTCGCCGCCGAACCGGTACGGGTGAGCATGGTGGACGCCGGAGCACCCGTCGTCCTCATCGACGCCCTCGAAGCCGGCCGCAGCGGCGCCGAGCCTCTGGAACGGATCGGCGCGGACGTGCCCTGGCTGCGCACCGTCCGCCATGCCGCCGCACCGCTCATGGGACTGATCGAGCCGGGCGGACAACCGGGCGACGCGGTGCCGAAGGTGGGCCTGGTGGGCCCGCCGGTGCCCTACACCACCACCCTCGGCGAGCGGATCGCGGCCGAGGACCACGACATCTCGGTGCGGATGCTCAGCATGAACGCCCCGCACCCCGCGATCGGCCTGACCTCCGCCGTCGCCGTCGCGGCGGCCGGGCTGGTCGAGGGCTCCGTGGTCTGTCGGATCACGGGCGGCCCGACCGACGAGTGGCTGCGTCTGGGCACACCCGCCGGCGTCGTCGCGGTCCGCTGCACCGACGTACGGGACGGTCTGCCACGGCGGGTCACCGTGCAGCGCGCGGCACGGCTGCTCGCCGACGCCCGCATCTACGTCCCGGGAACAGTCCGCGCACAAGCCGCCTGAACCGGGTCGGACATCATCTCGGTCGGCCGGTCACGCAGCCGTCCGCACCGGGGCACTCTCGCGCCCTCGGGGCGCGCCCCTCCCCATCGCACCAAGGACAAAGATGTCTGCTGAAGTGATCTCCATAGGCGCGCTGCTGGTGATGTTCGTGGTCGGCACCGTGCTGCCGATCAACCTGGGCATCCTCGCCTTCGTCGCCACCTTCGCGGTCGGCACCGCCTCGCTCGGCCTCACCGAGGACGAGATCTTCGAGGGGTTCCCGGCGAAACTCTTCGTCACCATCGTCGGGGTCACCTACCTGTTCTCCGTGGCCCGTCGCAACGGCACCATCGACTGGCTCGTCGCCGCCGGCGTACGGCTGGTGCGCGGCAAGGTCGCGCTCATCCCCTGGGTGCTGTTCCTGGTGGCCGCCCTGCTGACGGCGTTCGGCACCTTCACCCCCGCCGCGGTCGCGATCCTCGCGCCGATCGGCATGAACTTCGCCTACCGCTACCGGCTCAACCCGCTGGTCGTCGGCATGATGGTGATCAGCGGCGGACACGCGGGGGCGTTCTCCCCGCTGGCCGTGTCCGGTGCGCTGGTCCTCGGCCTCGTCGACAAGACCGACCTGCACGTCTCCGCGGTCACGTTGTTCAGCGCCAGCTTCCTGATCAACCTGGTGCTCTCCGCACTCACCTATGTGCTGCTCGCCAAGCGCCCCGCTCCACTGGCCGAGGATTCCGGGGAAGCGGCCGAGGACGAGGACCTCGACGTGTCCGGCAGGCCCGACTGGCGCCAGTGGCTCACCCTCACCTGCCTGGTGGCCCTGGTGGTCGGCGCCCTCGGCTTCCATCTGGAGATCGGTTTCCTGGCCCTCGCGGCCGGTGCGCTGCTGGCCCTGGTGGACATGAAGCGGCAGGAGAAGGCCGTGGACGGCGTCAGCTGGTCGACCCTGCTGCTGGTCGCGGGGATGATGACCTACATCGCCATGCTGGAGAAGGCCGGCATCATCGAGAACATCTCCGAGCACGCCGCGAACCTCGGCGCCCCCGTCGCCGTCGCCCTGCTGCTGTGCTTCACCGTGGCCATCACCTCCGCCTTCGCCTCCTCCACCGCGATCCTCACCGCGATCATCCCCATCGCCGTACCGCTGCTGCTCTCCAGCCACCTCAGCGCCGCCGGACTGATCGCCGCGCTCGCCGTCTCCACGACGATCGTCGACACCTCGCCCTTCTCCACCAACGGCGCGCTCGTCCTCAGCAACGCCCGCGGAGTGGACGGCCGCCGCTTCTACCGCCAGGTCATCGGCTACACCGGCGGCATCGTGGCCCTCGGTCCCGTCGTCGCCTGGGGCACGCTGGTCCTGCCCTGGTCGTGACGGGGTCGGTGTGACGGGGTCAGTGGTCGTCCCAGTGGCCCTCGTGCTCGGCGTGCCGGTGACCGTCGTGGAGGTAGTCGACGTGGTCGCCGTGGAGCACGCTCTCGTGACCGCAGTCCTGGCCGTGGCGGTGGTCGTGGCCGTTGTGCGCTAGGTGTTCGGCGGGCTCGCACTCGTCCCAGTGACCGCTGTGCTCGCGGTGCAGATGCCCGTCGTGCGCGTAGTCCACGTGGTCGCCGTGCGGCACCTCGGAGTGGCCGCAGTCCGGGCCGTGGGTGTGCGTGTGGGAGGCGTGTTCCTGGTGGAGGGTGGTCATGGTGCTCACCTTCGGGGGTGCGGGTGATCGGATCGGCCGCCACGCGAACGGGGCGTGTGCGGCGATACGGCCTGCGTGGCGTCCGGGTGCCCCTGAGGGCCGGACCCATGGAGGCAGACCGTCACCTACCGACCGTAGGACGACACGGGGAGACTCGCCCACCAAGAGCGGTTCAAGGTCGTCCATCGGGGCGGGTGGGCCGCGCGCCCCCGGGGCCGCTCAGCCATACGTCCACGGGGCCGGGACCGCTCAGCCGCACGACCCCAGGGCCGGGACCGCTCAGAGGACGAGCGCCACCGCGCACACGGCTAGGGCCACCGTGAGCAGCGCGCCGGCCGTCGCGTGTCGGGGGGCCAGGGCCTGCGGGCGGGGCGTGGTGGCCAGGGTGCGGATGCGGTGGTGGGCGACGAGCAGGAAGGCCAGCCACAGGCCGCCGCTCACCGCGCAGACGGCGACACGGCCGGGGGAGACCCCGCCGTGCAGCGCGGTCTTCACGGCGAGCAGGGCGGCCACCGTGCTCGCCAGTGTCGTACGGCGCCAGGCGAGCCGGGTCCGTTCGGGCTGGAGCCCGGGATCGCGGTCCTCGGCGGCCCGGGGGTTCATCCCTCCCACCCGACGAGGACCACCACGACCATCGCGACGGCCACCACCGCGACCGCCAGGCTCAGCAGCGCCGGGAAGCGTGACACCGGCAGGTCCTCGCCCCGGCGCATCGCCCGCTCGCAGCGCACCCAGTGGTTGACCGCCCTGAGCGCACACAGCACGCCCGCCCCGAGCAGCGCGAGCGCGAGCCCGACGCGCCAGGCCCAGCGCAGGTCCGGCAGGAACTGGTCGACGGCGAAACCGCCGCCGATCAGCGCGAGCGCGGTGCGCAGCCAGGCGAGGAAGGTGCGCTCGTTGGCCAGCGAGAAGCGGTAGTCGGGGGTGTCGCCCTCCTGCCGGATCTCCTGGGGCGCGAACCACAGCCGGACGTTCCGTGCGAATCCGATCACGCGCAGGACCCTATCCGGACGGTTCCCGCGGGGCGCATTTGCCGGTCCGCGCTCAGGCGCCGGACAGGCCGGAACGGTACGCCTTCAGCCGCTCGTACGCCGCGAGGCCGTCCGGCACCCACGGCCAGTCCCCGAGGCGCGCCTCCACCTCGTCGTCGGTGAGGAAGGCGTGCCAGGCGACCTCCTCGGCCTGCGGGCTCACGGTGAGCTCGCAGCGGACCTCGTACACCGCCGACCACCAGGTCTGCCCCGCGCCGTCGTCGTAGAGGAACTTGAAGAGGAACTCGGGGCGGGGCAGTCCGCTCACCCCCAGCTCCTCCTCGGCCTCGCGCAGGGCGGCGTCGTCGTAGGACTCGCCGGCGCCCACGACCCCGCCGACGAACATGTCGTACCGGTCGGGGAAGACCAGCTTGGTCGGGGTGCGGCGGTGGACGAAGAGCCGGCCCCGGCCGTCTCTGGCCTGGATGAAGACGCAGCGGTGGCGCAGGCCCCGCGTGTAGGCCTCGCCACGCGGGGACCGGCCGATCACCCGGTCCTGCTCGTCGACGATGTCGAGGATCTCGTCAGCAGCGCTCATGCGTCCATCCAAGCAGCGGCCTCGGCCGAGCCGGTCGGCCCCGTCGGTTCGGTCAGCTCGGCTGGAGGTCGCGCACCGGCTCCTGGCGGGGCACGCCGCGCGGCATCGCCGGGTGCATGCCCAGCAGCACGATGCCGACGACGATCCCCGCGAGTCCGGCTGCCTCCCAGGCCAGCGCGCCCGTGTCGGTGCGCAGCCGGTCGCCGAGGAAGCCGACGCCGCAGAGGATGCCGGCCAGCGGCTGGGCGGCGGTCAGCGCCGGGAGCGACATCCGCAGGGGCGCGGTCTCGAAGGCGCTCTGGACCAGGATCAGGCCGGTGACGCCGAGCACCAGCACGGCGTACGGCTGCCAGCCGGTGAGCAGCGCCGGCAGGCCGCCCTCGGCGAAGCGCTGGCCGCTCACCCGGGTCAGGGCGTCCTGGACGCCGTAGACGAGACCCGCGGCCACGCCCAGCAGGACCGGGCCCGAGGTCAGCCGGGAGCGCTTGGCGTAGGTGGTGAGCAGCAGGGCGAGGCCGAGCATGGAGCCGATGATCAGCCAGTGCCGGAACGGGTCGGTGAGCGCGGTGCCGCCGCGCGGCTCGCCCGCCACGATGAACGCCGTCACCCCGCCCGCGAGCAGCAGCAGGCCCGACCAGCCCTGGCGGCCCAGCGGCTGCCCGGTCTGCTTGCGGGACAGGGCGAGGGCGAACAGCAGGTTCGTGGCGAGGAGGGGTTCCACCAGGGAGATCTCGCCCCGGCCCAGCGCGATCGCGCCGAGGGCCATGCCGACCGCCATCAGGCCGATGCCGGCGAGCCAGCGCCGGACCTTCATCAGGTCCAGGAGCAGCCGCGGCGAGAGGAAGTCGCTCAGGGGCGCCTGCCGGGCCGCGTTCTGCTGGAGCACGAAGCCCAGGCCCAGGCAGCAGGCAGCGCTCACGGCGAGAACAAGAACCAGAACCGACACGCTGCGTACCTCGAGATCATCCGGCCGGGCTTCGGGGTGCGTGGAGACCGACTGTAGCGGCCGGGGGCCCGGGGTGTCCGTCCCGTCATGGTGAGGGGCCCGGGCGCACGGCGCCATGGCGTACGCCACAGGGACGGCCCGGGATCCGGAGGGGGTCGCTCCGGACGGGAGGCAAGTGCCTTGTGGATCAAGGGAGTTGACGCGTGTAACGACCGATCGGGCCTTGACGGAAAGCATGGGCGGGGGATTGGCTGTGCGTGATCAGCCGATGGCCGACAGAAAAGTCCGGACCATGACGTCCGGCCCCTCCGTATGTCCCGACCAGTAGCCCGGCCATGTCCAGACCAGCAGTCCGGCCACGAGGCCGGCCCCGACCGACGACGAGCCGCGTCGCGTGAGGAAGTCCCCGCGGTGTCCCCACCCCCGCCCCCTCTTGGGCGCAGTCGAAGACGCGCCGCCGCCCAGGCTCTCGACGCCGCCCTCGACGACACCGAACTCGTCGCCGCACGCGCCGCGTTGGCCCAGGGCCGATGGCAGGCGGCCCGCGCTCTGCTCGCCGAGACCGGCGACGACTGGGACCGGCGCGGACATCGCGTCACCGTCCTCGCCCAGGAGCCCTACTGCGCCGCCTGGGCCCAGGACTGGCTGGGCGTCGAGCCCGACTCGGGCGACGCCGCCGTCCTGCTCGCCCTCGCCGAGGTACGGCGCGTCCTGCGGGGCAAGGGCAAGCCGGATCAGGCCCGCGAGGCCTGCCGGACCGCCGCCGCCCTCGCCCCCGCCGACCCCACCCCCTGGCTCGGCCTGCTGATGCTGGAGCACGCCGGGGCCACCAAGGAAGAGCTTCTGAGCCTGTTCGGCGAGGTCCGGGCCCGGTACGCCGACCACCACCACGCCCACCACCTGATCGTCGCCCGCCTCGCCGAGACCCGCGCCGAGGCCGGTCCGGACCCGCTGCACGAGGTCTACGACTTCGCGAACTGGGCCGCCGAACAGGCGCCCGCCGACTCCCCGCTGGCGATCCTCCCGGTCGTCGCGCACGCCGAGCGCTACCGCGTGCTGGCCGCCGCCGGACACGAACCGGGAGACCCCACCGCCTCGGGCCACTGGGTCGGGCGCCGGGCGCGGCAGGTGATGAAGGCCGCCTTCGACTGGTGGCTGGAGTGGGAGCACGAGGGCCACCCGCGCCGCCTCGTCGACCTCAACTTCCTCGCCCACGCCAAGGTCTGCGAGGGCCGCGGCGCCGAGGCCGCCGCCCTCTTCCACCGCATCGGCGAGCACGCCACCCCGGCGCCCTGGTCGTACCCGGACCGCGATCCGTACCCCGCCTTCCGTGCCGCACGCGACAGCGCGCTCGGCACGGCGTAACGCCCTCACCCCCGAGAAGGACGGTCTCCCTGTGACAACGGACAGTTCGAGCCCCAGCAGAGCCGCCGCCGACGGCATCAGTACGTTCAAGGGGCAGGAGCGGGCCCTGCGCGCCGACCGCCTGGGCACCGGCGGCCTGCTGCTCTCCGTGCTCGCGGCGACCGCCCCCCTCATGGTCGTCGCGGGTGTCATGCCCACCACATTCGCGGTGATGGGCATCGTCGGACAGCCCCTGCTCTTCGTCGTCCTCGGCGTCGTCCTCGTCCTGTTCGGCATCGGCTACGCCGAGATGAGCCGCCACGTCCACAACGCCGGCGCCTTCTACGCCTACATCTCCCGCGGCCTCGGCGGCACCGCCGGAGCGGGCGCCGCCATGGTCGCCCTCGTCGCCTACAACGCCCTCCAGGTCGGCATCTACGGCATCTTCGGCTTCGAGGTCTCCGGCCTGTTCGCCACCTACGCCGATCTCTCGGTGGCCTGGTGGATCCCGTCGATCGTGGCCGCTCTGGTCGTCGGCGCGCTGGGCTGGCTGAAGATCGACGTCAACGCGCGCGTGCTCGGCGTTCTGCTGATCATCGAGGTGGCCCTCGTCGTCATCTTCGACATCGCGGCCGTCGCCGACCCCGCCAAGGAAGGGCTGTCGCTGCACGCCTTCAACCCGGACACCCTCAGCGGCGCCGGCGTCGGCACCGCCCTGTGCTTCTGCATCGCCGCCTTCCTCGGCTTCGAGCAGGCACCCGTGTACGCCGAGGAGACCAGCCGCCCGCACATCCTGGTGCCCCGCGTGATGTTCCTCGCGGTCGGCGGGGTGGCCGTCTTCTTCGCGCTCAGCAGCTGGGCCCTGACCGTCGCCGCCGGACCGTCCGCGATCGTCGGCGAGTCGCAGAAGCAGAGCGCGGGACTGCTGTTCTCCCTCACCGAGTCCCGGCTCGGCGGCACCTTCACCGACGTCCTGCACGTCCTGTTCGTGACCGGCATGTTCGCCGCCCTGCTCAGCTTCCACAACGTCGTCGCCCGCTACGCCTTCGCCATGGGCCGCGAGGGACTGCTGCCCGCCGCCTTCGGCCGCACCACCGGCACCAGCGGCGCGCCCGGCACCGGCTCGCTGCTCCAGACCACTGTGGCCGTGCTGGTCGTGGCCGCCTTCGCGATCGCCGACGACAAGCCCGCCGGTGACCCGACCGAGCCGGTCCTGCACCTGTTCACCTGGTTCGGCAACATCGGCGCCCTCGGCGTGATCCTGCTGATGGCGGCGGCCTCCGCCTCCGTGGTCGCCTTCTTCGTCCGGCGCGGAGCGGCCGGCGCGCAGGCCTGGCGGCTGGCCACCTCGACCCTCGCGGGCCTCGCCCTGCTGGTCATCGCCGTCTACACGGTGAAGGACTTCGACGTCCTCGTCGGCGCGGGCCCGGACTCCTCGCTGAGCTGGGCGCTGCCCGGCATCATCGGCCTCGCCCTCGTGGCGGGCCTGGTCCAGGGACTCGTCCTGCGCGCCCGCAACCCCCGGGCGCACGCCCGGATCGGGCTCGGCAACGAGGCGTTCCAGCTGGACAAGGCGGCGGAGCGGACGCCGTAGCACCCCGGGAACGCCGTAAGAAGTGGTTACGGAAGTCTGACGGGCACCCGCGATTCCTGGCCCCGCCGGGGTCACGGGTGTTCGAATGAGGAGGTGAACCCCGAACACTCCGAGGAGCAGCAGGGCGCGCCCATCGGCCGCCGTGTCCTCCTCGGCACCCTCGGCCTGGGCGCGCTCGGCGTGATCGCCGCGCCCACCCTGCAACGCGGTCTGGAGTCCTTCCTCGGCGGCGCCGCCGACAAGGACCCCACCGGCCTGACCGGCCTGCTCCCGAACGGCGGCGGCTTCCGCTACTACTCGGTGACGTCCTCCGTCCCGCGCAAGAACGCCGGGAACTACCGCCTCAAGGTCGACGGCCTGGTCGCGCGCCCCGCCGAGTACACCCTCGCCGACCTGCGGGCGATGCCCCAGACCCGGATGGTCAAGGACGTCCAGTGCGTCACCGGCTGGCGGGTCCCCGACACCCCCTTCGAAGGCGTACGGCTGTCCCGGCTGCTGGACGCCGCGGGCGTGCGCGGCAATGCGGGCGCCGTCCGCTTCACCTGCTTCGACGGCGCCTACACCGAGAGCCTCACCCTCGAACAGGCCCGCCGCGCGGACGTCCTGGTCGCCCTGCGCATGCAGGACAAGGACCTCGGGCACTCCCACGGCGGCCCCGTCCGCCTCTACGTGGCGCCCATGTACTTCTACAAGTCCGCCAAGTGGCTCTCCGGCATCACCGTCACCGAGGACGTGGAGCCGGGCTACTGGGAGGAACGGGGCTACGACGTCGACGCCTGGGTCGGCCGGTCGAACGGACGCGACGATGAGCCTACGAGTTGACGCCCCGGCGCCCGCGCGGATCCGCCGCTTCGGCCGCTCCCAGCGGTGGGTGCACCGCACGACCGCCGCGCTGATGGGCGTGTGCGTGCTGACGGCGGCCTGCCTCTACCTCCCCCAGCTCGCCGAACTCGTCGGCCGCCGCGAGCTGGTCGTCCGCGTCCACGAGTGGTCCGGCCTCGCCCTTCCGGTGCCGGTCCTGGCGGGCCTGGTCTCCCGCGCCTTCCGCGCCGACCTCGGCCGCCTGAACCGCTTCGGTCCGCACGACCGCGTCTGGCTGCGCGCGGCGCTGCGCCGCGACAAGCGGCGCGCGGCCCGGCCGGCCGCCAAGTTCAACGCCGGGCAGAAGATCTACGCCGCCTGGATCGCCGGCGCGACCCTCGTCATGCTCGGCACCGGCCTGCTGATGTGGTTCACCCACCTCACCCCCATCCAGTGGCGCACCAGCGCCACCTTCGTCCACGACTGGCTCGCCCTCACCCTCGGCATCGTCCTCGCCGGCCACATCGGCATGGCCCTCGCCGACCCGGAGGCCCGCCGCGGCCTGCGCACCGGCTCGGTGAGCCGGGAGTGGGCGGAGCGCGAACACCCGCTGTGGCGGCCGTGACCTGACTGAGGTCAGGGGCACTCGGTCGCGCGGTACGCACCGCCGCTGACGTACTCCACGCGCAGGCTCTCGTCCTGTTCCCGCAGCACGTACAGCCTGCCCTGCCAGGGCGCCCAGTCCCGGGCCACGAGGAACAGCCGGTCACCGGAGACATGGAACAGCCGCAGCCCGGCGTACCGGTAGCGATAGGGGCTGCCCTTGGCGTCCACGACGGCGAAGCAACTGCCGTCGCCCCGGATCAGCAGGTCCCGCTCGCTGAACACGACGACGGCCGGGAACCCCTCGTCGACCGTGGCGGCCGTCGTCGCCGCGCGCCCCCGGCCGACGATCCCGGCGTAGGCGTACACGGCCCAGAACAGCGCGATCACGGCGACCAGGAGAGCGGGCGCCCAGATCCGCGCGACGCGGGGCCGGGGCGTCCTCGCGCCGGATCCTCCCGGCCGGGCGTGCGCGTAGGCGCTGACCAGTGCCCCGGCCAGGATCACCAGCGGGAGAAGGAGTTCGAGGAGGCCGCGTGCCACGTAGTACATGGGCGCGAGCAGCACCGAGAGCACCCACGCGTGCCGCAGCACCCGCAACACCGGAGCGGCCCGCTCCGGATCCCGCTCCACCCGCCGGTGCAGCGCCGCCGCCCCGATCCAGACGGCGGCCGCCACGAGCACGGGCAGGTACAGCGCGTCGACACTGCGCAGCAGATAGTCGGCCGTGGAGAACCGGAAGAGGGTGTCCCGCAGGCCCAGTGCCCGGGTCTCGGCGTCCGTGCTCGCCCAGCCGAAGTAGAAGAGGACGGCGGTGAAGAGGGAGAGGAACGAGCCCGCGGTGCCGAGGAGTTCGAGCCATCGGGGGGCGGTGGCGGGCGGGGGTTCCGGCTCGGGCGAGGGCTCCGGCTCGGGCGGAGGTGGGGGCGAAGGCGGAGGCGGAGGCGGGGGTGCCGGTTCGGGCGTGGGCGTCGGCGGCGTGGGTCTCGGGTCCGGATCGGGCGGCGGCGGTGTACGGCGGAGCGCGCCTCGGGCTCGGGCCGCCGCCGTACGCAGGCGACCGAGCGGGGTGGTGTTACCGCTCACGGGGAGCCGGTGGTGGAAGGGGAGTCCTCCGGGGACTCGACCGGCGACGGACCGGGGGAGACGAGGGTGAAGGCGTTCTCCACGGTCGCCGTCGCGGAGCCGCCGTTGTGGTCGAGGTGCACGGTGGCCTCGCGCGGGTAGTCGCCCCCTTCCGGGGCGGGTACCTCGAAGGTCCACTGGTCGGGTCGCCCGGCCGGCGGGCTCGGCACGTCCGGCAGGTCGACACCGATCCCCGCGACGGTGAGGACACTCGCACCGCCCGGCAGCTCCGCCTTGTCGAAGAAGATGCCGTCGAGCTTGATCCTGATCCTCTCGCCCGGCGCGGCCCTGCCGTCCTCGCCGACGTCCACGGAGGCGATCCGGAACGAGCAGACGGCACTCCCGTTGGCCGAGGACGGCGTCAGTCGCGCGGTGGCGGAGGGATGCTGCCGGTGGAAACGCAGGACGTCGCCGAGTACGGCGAGGGCCGCGCGTCCCTTGCAGTCGCCGAGCCGGCCCTGGGCAGCGGCGTAGTCGGCCGCGGCCGTGTCCCAACTTCCCTTCCCGCCCTGTACGGCCTGACAGGCCTCGGCCAGCCCGCGCAGCACCCGCCACTCGGGGGACGACGGGTTCGCCGGGATCTTCCCCGCGGTGTCCGCGCAGCTCTGCGGGGACGTGCCGAGCAGGTCGTAGGCCGTCTCCGGGTCGATCGTGCCATTGGTGTTGGGCGACCTCGGGCCCGGCGGCAACCACGAGGGTCCTTCGATACGTCCGCCCCCGCCGCCGGAGTTCCCACCGTTCCCCGAGCCGCCGGAACCGCCGGAACCGCCTGGGCCCTCCGAGCCGCCCGAGCCTCCAGACCCTTGGGATCCGCCAGAGCCTCCGGACCCGGAACCCCCGGACCCGGAACCCCCAGATCCGCCCGACCCGCTCGAACTCCCGCCGCCACCCGACCCGTTGGACCCGTCACCGCCGCCGGTACCGTCGTCCGGCCGCCACGTCGGTGTCCCCTCGCCGGAGCCCGAGCCGCCCGTGCCGCCGGTCCCTTCGTCGTCCCCGCCGGAACTCTCGCCGGAACCCCCGCCCGAGGTACTCGTCCCACCGCCGCCGGACCCACCGCCCGACTCGTCACCGCCCCCACCGCACGCCGCGGCCGTGCCGATCGCCAGGGCTCCCGCGAGCAGGAGCCCCGATATGCGCATCCCGAGTGAAATCGCCATGACGCCCCCGAAGCCATAGGCCCCGGGACGTCGGCCGCGCAGGCCGATGACGGCGGGCGGCGCCCCGGAGTGTTCCCATGATGGGACGCGCCCCCGTGTCCGGGAAGCGGCTTCGCCCAGGCTGCGAAAGCTGGGGCGAATCGATGCCAGGGGGGCGAGGTTCGGCCGACGTCAGGGCGTGAAGTCGAGCAGCACCTTGCACGACCGGCTCCGGTCCGCCGCCAGCGCGAACGCCGACTCGGCCTCCCGGACCGGGACCACCGCGCTGATCAGCTCGTCGAAGGCGGGCTCCGTCGCGAGCAGCGCCAGCGCCTCGTCGAACTCGCCGTCGAAGCGGAACGCGCCCCGCAGCTCGATCTCCCGGCTCACCACCAGGTTCCCGGCGAAGGGACTGGGCCCCGGCGGCAGCATGCCGAGCTGGACGAGGACCCCGCCGCGCCGGACCAGGCGGAGGCAGGTGTCCAGGCCCGCGGCCACCCCGGACGCCTCGACGGCGATGTCGACTTCGGACGGCCACCCGGGATCAGCCGGATCGTCCGCCCGTACGAGGGTGTCGGCGCCCGCGGCCGAGGCGTACGCCAGGGCCGCCGGGAGCAGGTCCGTCACCGTCACGTGGGCGGCGCCCGCGGCCCTGGCCGCCGCGACCACCAGACAGCCGATCGGCCCGGCCCCGGTGACCAGGACGTGCCGTCCCCGCACGTCCCCGGCCCGCCGGACCGCGTGCAGGGCCACCGACAGCGGCTCCGCGAGCGCCGCCCGACGCAGCTCCAGACCGGGCGGCAGGGGCCGCAACTGCTCGGCCGGTACGGTCACTTGAGCCGCGAAACCGCCCTGCACGTGCGGGAAGCGCGCCGCGCTGCCGAGGTAGCGCGTGTCCCGGCAGACGTTCCGGCGCCCGTCGGCGCACTCCGGGCACACCCCGCAGGGGGTCGCGGGGTGCACCGCGACGGCCGTACCGGGAACGGGACCCGACGCCCCGTCACCGTAGGAGACGACCGTGCCGACCACCTCGTGGCCCAGCAGCATCGGCTCCTTGAGGCGGAAGTCGCCGACCCCGCCGTGCCGCCAGTAGTGCAGATCCGAGCCGCACACCCCGCCGTAGCGGACGGCGACCAGGGCCTGACCGGGACCGGGCGCCGGAGTCGCCAACTCCTCCACACGCAGGTCGTCCTGACCGTGGATCACACAACCGAGCATCAGCGCGGCCCCCTTCACAGAACGCTCGTCATGCCGCCGTCGACGTACAGGATCTGTCCGCCGATGAAGTCCGCGGCCGGGGAGGCCAGGAACAGCACCCCGCCCACCAGGTCCTCGGTGCGGCCCCAGCGCCCGGCCGGAGTGCGCTTGCGCACCCAGGCGCTGAACTCCGCGTCCTCGACCAGGGGTTGGGTCAGCTCGGTCTCGATGTAGCCGGGCCCGAGGCCGTTGACCTGGACGCCGTACGGCCCCCAGTCGGCGCACATGCCCTTGGTGAGCATCTTCAGCGCGCCCTTGGTGGCGGCGTAGGGCGCGATGCCGGGCCGGACCACCTCGCTCTGCAACGAGCAGATGTTGACGATCTTGCCGTGGCCGCGTTCCGTCATCCGCCGGGCCGCCTCACGCCCCACCAGGAAGGCGCTGGTGAGGTTGGTGTCGAGGACGCGATGCCAGTCGGAGTCGGTGAACTCCAGGAGCGGGGCGCGCAGTTGCATGCCCGCGTTGTTGACCAGGATGTCGAGCGGGCCGACGCGTTCCTCGACGTCCGCGATCCCGGCGGCCACGGACGGGCCGTCGGTCACGTCGAACACGGCGGTGTGGACCTCGCCGGGCAGGTCCGCGGCCGCCTTGGTGAGGCGGTCGCCGTCGCGTCCGTTGAGGACGACCCGGCAGCCCGCCTCGGCCAGGCCCCGGGCCAGCGCGAGGCCGATGCCCCGGCTGGACCCGGTGACCAGGGCGGTCCGGCCGGTGATGTCGAACAGAGGGTGACTCATCCTCGTACTCCTAGATGATCAGCGACAGGAGCAGGACGATGCCGCCCGCGACCACCGAGATGATCGTCTCCATCACGGACCAGGTCTTGATGTTCTGGCCGACGCTGAGGCCGAAGTACTCCTTCACCATCCAGAACCCGGCGTCGTTGACGTGGCTGAAGAACAGCGAACCGGCGCCGATGGCCAGGACCAGCAGGGCCGCGTGGGTCGTGGACATGTCGGCGGCCAGCGGGGCGACCAGTCCGGCCGCGGAGACCGTGGCCACCGTCGCCGAGCCGGTCGCGAGGCGGATCGCCACGGCGATCAGCCAGGCCAGCAGCAGCGCCGGGATCGACCAGTCCTCGGAGATGTCCAGGATCATCCGGCCCACGCCGGTGTCGATCAGCGTCTGCTTGAAGCCGCCGCCCGCTCCGACGATCAGCAGGATGCCCGCGATCGGGGCGAGGCCCTTCTCGACCAGCGGGGTGAGCCGGTCGCGGCCGAAGCCGGCGGGCCGCAGCAGCGTGAAGATGCCCACGAGCACGGCGGCGAGCAGGGCGATCAGCGGGGAGCCGATGACGTCGAAGACCCGCTGGACGGTGTTCTCGGGGTCGTCGATGACGATGTCGACCAGCGCCTTGGCGAGCATCAGGACGACCGGGAGCAGGATCGTGATCAGCGTGGCGCCGAAGCCGGGACGCTTGTCCAGGTCCTCCGAGACGCGCTGGGGGATCATCCGGTCCGGGGCGGGCACATCCACCCAGCGGGCCGCGTACCGCGAGAACAGCGGACCGGCGATGATCACCGTCGGGATCGCCACGAGGACGCCGAGGGCCAGCGTGACCCCGAGGTCGGCCTTGACCGCGTCGATCGCGACCAGCGGGCCGGGGTGCGGCGGCACCAGGCCGTGCATCACGGACAGACCCGCCAGCGCCGGGATGCCGATCCGCATCAGCGAGTAGTTGCCGCGCTTGGCGACCATCAGCACGACCGGGATCAGCAGGACGACGCCGACCTCGAAGAACAGCGGCAGACCGATCACGGAGGCGATCAGGACCATCGCCCAGGGCATCGTCCGCCCGTTGGCCCGCGCCAGGATCGTGTCGACGATCTGGTCGGCGCCGCCGGAGTCGGCGAGCATCTTGCCGAGGATCGCGCCGAGCGCGATCAGCACACCCACACCGGCGACCGTGGTGCCGAGCCCGGTGGTGAAGCTGGTGATGGCCTTGTCGAGCGGGGCCCCGGCGAACGCGCCCAGCGCCAGCGACCCGATGGTCAGCGACAGGAACGCGTGGAGCTTGAACTTGGTGATGAGCAGGACGATGACGGCGATGCCCGCCAGGACGGCGATGCCCAGCTGGGCGTGGCCGGCCGAGGTGATCGGCTCGGGCGCGTCCGCTGCCAGCATCTCGACGCTGAGTCTGGTCACGGGGGTGGTTCCCTTGCAGGTACGGGGATGGGGGAGGGGGAGGTGCCGTGGGGGGTGGCGTTACAACGGGGCGTTACAGCGGGGGCGTTACCGCGGGGGTGTTACGCGGATGCGTCGGGAAGGGCGTCCAGCGCCCTGGTCGCGCGCTCGGTGATCTCCTCGGGGGTTCCGGAGACGTCCACGGCGACCCCGGCCTCGTCGGGCCCGAGCGGCTGGAGCGTGGCGAACTGCGAGTCCAGCAGGGCCGTCGGCATGAAGTGGCCCTTGCGGTGCGCCATCCGGTCCTCGATGAGCTTCCGGTCGCCCGTGAGGTGCACGAACGTGATCCCGGGAGCGGCGGCCCTGAGCCGGTCGCGGTACGACCGCTTCAGTGCCGAGCAGCTGACCACTCCGCCCAGCCCGGCCCGCCCGTGCGCCCAGTCACCGATGGCGTCGAGCCACGGCCACCGGTCCGCGTCCTGAAGCGGGGTGCCGGCCGACATCTTGTCGATGTTGGCCTGCGGGTGGAAGTCGTCGCCCTCGGCGTACGGGACGCCCAGCCGGTCCGCCAGCAGGGGACCGATCGTGGTCTTGCCCGTGCCGGCGACGCCCATCACCACGACGACGTGAGGGGTACGCATCACTGCCTCGCTGTCTTCCTCGACATCCGACGTCGACATCTGACGTCGGCCACACTGAAACCCATTAGGTACGACGAATTCAAGACCCTGACATAAATAAGTCTGACTTTTTCTTCCCGTGACGTGCCCCGTACGCTGAGTGCATGAGCACATCGGGCCGGGGGTTGCACGGCCAGGTACTGGAGATCCTCGGTCCCGCGATCACCGCGGGCGAGTACCCGCCGGGCAGCGTTCTGCGCACCGACGAACTGGCGCAGCGTTTCGAGGTGTCACGCTCGGTGATGCGCGAAGCGGTCCGGGTCCTGGAGTCCATGCACCTGGTCGAGTCCCGCCGCCGCGTGGGCGTGACGGTCCGCCCCACCGCCGAGTGGAACGTCTACGACCCCCAGGTCATCCGCTGGCGGCTGGCCGGCACCGACCGCCCCCGCCAGCTGCGCTCCCTGACCGTGCTGCGCTCCGCGATCGAGCCGGTCGCCGCGGGCCTCGCCGCCAAGCACGCCACGGCCGAGCAGTGCGCCGAGCTCACCGAGTGCGCCCTCGGCATGGTCGCCCACTCGCGCGGCCATCAGCTGGAGGGCTATCTGATCCACGACATGGCCTTCCACCGGGTGATCCTCAATGCCTCCGGCAACGAGATGTTCGCCCGCCTCGGCGACGTCGTCGCCGAGGTCCTCGCCGGCCGCACCCATCACGAGGTCATGTTCGAGGACCCCGACCCGGCCGCCGTCACCCTGCACGTCCAGGTCGCCGAGGCGGTCCGCGGCGGCGACGCGATGCGCGCGGAGGCGCTCACCCGCGAGATCACGGTCGGCGCCCTCCAGGAACTGGACATCCTGGCGCCCTGACCGTTCGGCGAGCTCCCGCCGGGTCAGTCCAGGAACTCCCCGTGGACGTACACCCATGCCCCCTCGACCCGTTCGAAGCGGCTGCGCTCGTGCAGTGAACCGCCCTTGAAGGACGCGCGGAACGTCACCGTCCCGGTGGCATGGAAGGCCGTGCCCTCACCGGTGGCGAGGATCTCCAGTCCGGTCCAGCGCATCCCCGGGTCGAACTCGACGCGTGGCGGGCGGGTGCGCGGATGCCAGGTCCTCAGCAGATAGGCCTCGTCGCGCTTCACGAACGCGCTGTAGCGCGAACGCATCAGCGATTCGGCGGTCGGCGGCTGCGCCTCACCCCGATGGAATCGGCCACAGCACGCGTCGTACGTCTCCGCAGGACCGCAAGGGCAGGAGGGCTTGCGAGCAGGGGCGGGACCGTGCTGCTGCCGGGATCGAGAGGCGCGTCGGGACATGGACTCTATTCTGCTGCACCATCGACCGGTCACTCATCGGGGTTGCTTGCCGCGCCTATTCCAGCATCATGCTGACCTGTCGGAGTGCTTGTGCCAGAGATTCGAGACGCAGTGCTGTTACGTTCGCAGACTCCAAAGAGAAATAGTTCTTCCCCTTCTGGGAGACCGCCAGAATCAATGGAGACGACAGCAGAGTCAGAACCTTTTCGATCTCCTGAGGGTCCGGCTTCGACTCCATCTCTCCTCGTATCGAACAGCCCGACCAGGTCATGAGGGGCCAGAGGAGTGTCTGATTGACGCCGAAGAACATCAGCCAGAAATTCCGCGCTGATGAGCGCAACACCATGTTCCGCTGCACGTTTTTTGATTCGATTCTCGGTGAAGGAAGGTCCGACGATGGCGACTTGATCGGCTTCATGCTTCTTTTTGTGTTCACGCAGCGTGTCGAAGTCCACCTGTTGCTCTCGAATGAGGCCCGAAGCTGAGCTCTTGGCGTCGACGATGATCAGCTTCATCTTGGTTTGCCCAAAAGGTACAGTGATAATGACGTCGGTGTTTCCCGGGCTACCGTCTCGCCTTGCGTCAAGTCCGAGGTACTCGAAGGCTGCTGCGATCGAGTTCTGAACCGGATCGGGTTGGCGGAATCCTTTGAAGCGGAAAGCAGCTCCAGTGCTAGGGATTCTTCTTTTGGCAATGCCCGGGATTCGTTCTGTACAGCTGGGAATTCGATACTACGACCGACTTCAGGTGGCAGGAGTGGGATTGTCTCCTTGAAGGCTTCGCCCAGAGGTGTGATCCTGAATCGAGCACACGAGATTTCTTCGATCAATCCGCATCCGCGGAGGATCTGCAATCGAGTTCTGATGCCGGCCACGTCCTCGCGTGGCATCCCGCGGTCGCGGCGAAGGTGTCCAGTCCGATCTGTTCGACCAAGCCGGTGCCACGCAACATGGAGATAGTTGCCGAAGTGGAAGATTCCTTGCTGCCGAATTCTGTCTGGCAGAAATTATAGAAATCCTTGCGTGAGACGCTGGGGATTGTGCAGCTAACTAGCGCCTGAAGACTTGCGATGGCATCACCATTGGTTCCCTTAGGGATAAATCCAATCGTTGACTTCCGGGCTTTGAGGCGGAGTTCGTCAAGATCGTTGAGTAGGGATTGAGTGGTTTCAGATGCTTTGGAAACGTCAACCACTCGGGTTTGATCGGCCTGTTGGGAATGTGGAAGTTTGGAAGCGTCAGCCACCTCTATGGAGGGGAGGAAGTCGCGACCCGCCTGAGTGAGAGTTAGCTTTTTGTCGAATCTGAGCTCGATGAGCGCCGCGCACCGAAGCCAGTTGGTTCTGCGGCGCAGCTGATCGAGAGATGACCATCCCAGTCCGAAGCGCTCATTGGCGAGACTCCTTAGTTCGTCATGGCTGAGGTCGCCATCTTTCAAAACGCTGAGGATTTCGCCAACAAATCGGACATGCGCATGTAGCGTCGCCATAAGCAGCTCGTCGTCGTTCTTCTCCAGCCATAGTTGAGCTGCGTCTGTCAGTTGAACGGTCTTGCGGTCGACCCGCTTTGCAAGACCGCAGGCACCCAGTCTGTGCATGGCGTCGCGGACTGTGGTTGTTCTGTCGGTCGGCCAGGGAATCTCGTCCGCCAAATGACAGTGATCTCGAATGAGTTCGAGTAGCGACCTCAAAGTCGTGACATGTTGGCCATGCCCCCCAGGCATCGAGGGCATCGATCCAGACCGGGAAAGCCAAGGCAAGGTTGTCGGGTACCCAGAGCGGCTCTGAAGATCCATGTGCCAACGCTAGGGACAGCATGCCGAGCCGCACGACCGATCTGCTGGGCGGCAAGGCACAGGCCCCGAAACCCACACCGCCGAAGCCGTCGTACGAGCCGTTCCCCGGCAGCGGCTTCTTCCACGTCGGGCAGAAGTCCCCGGTCATCACGGCCATGGGCCGCCGCCTGGTCGCCGAGGGCTGCGGCCGCTACGAGGAGGGCCCCGGCCCCGAGTGGACCGAGGCCGACCGCCTCTCCTACCAGGCCTGGCAGCAGAAGCTCCACTTCAAGGGAAAGGACGCCGACGGCATCCCGGGCCGGGTCAGCTGGGAGAAGCTCAGAGTGCCCAACTCCTGAGCGCCCGGCTCACATCCGCGGCCCCGCCGCCCCTACCCGGCCATCCGCGTGTCGGCCGAGGGCAGGGGCGGCAGCGCCGCGCCGTACACCCACGCCTCGAACACCTCGTCCAGCGGCTCGGAGGCGAACCGGTTCACATGCGCGGTGAACGTCGTCGTGCTCACCGCCCCGCCCCGGTGCAGCCCGGCCCAGCCGCGCAGCATCCGGAAGAAGTCCTCGTCGCCCATCGCGCACCGCACCGCGTGCAGGGTCAGTCCGCCGCGCTCGTAGAGCCGGTCGTCGAACATCGACTTGCGCCCGGGGTCGGCCAGCCGCAGGTCCTGGGGGAGCGAGGACAGCAACCGGTGCGCGGCGGCGGCCAGTTGCTGTGCGCTGCGGCCACCCGAGCGCTCCGACCACAGCCACTCCGCGTACTTCGCGAACCCCTCGTTCAGCCAGATGTGCCGCCAGTCCGCGATGGACACGCTGTTGCCGAACCACTGGTGGGCCAGCTCGTGCGCGACCAGCCGCTCCGAACCCCGGGCCCCGTCCACGTGGTTGGCGCCGAACAGCGACAACCCCTGGGCCTCGACGGGGACATCGAGCTCCTCCTCGGTCACCACTACCGCGTACTCGGCGAACGGGTAGGGCCCGAAGAGCTGTTGGAAGACATGCATCATCTGCGGCTGCCGCGCGAAGTCCCGGGAGAACTCCGGCAGCAGCTGCGCCGGGATGTGCCCGTGCTGCGGCACCCCGCCGAGGCCCGGGTCGGCCAGCACCACCGTCTGGTACTTGCCGATCGCCAGCCCCACCAGATAGCTGGACGTCGGCGCCGACTGCTCGTACACCCAGGTCGTCGTGGAGGCCTTCGTCGTCCGGGTCAGCAGGCGCCCGCCCGCCACCACCGCGTACGCCGACGGCGTGGTGATGGAGATCTGGTACGAGGCCTTGTCGGCGGGCCGGTCGTTGCACGGGTACCAGGACGGCGCTCCGACGGGCTGGCTCGCCACCAGCGCTCCGTCCTCCAGCTCCTCCCAACCCAGCCCGCCCCAGGGGCTGTTGACCGGTTTGGGATTGCCCGACCAGTGCACCTCGACGGTGAACGCGGCCCCGGCCCGCAGCGGCTTGGCCGGACGCACCCGCAGCCGTCCGCCCCGGTGCGTGTAGTGCGCCTGCCGGCCGTCCACCCGCACCCGGCCGACCTTGAAGTCGGCGAGGTTCAGCACGAACTCGGCGAGCGGCGACCGTCCCGCGATGGCGTTGATCCGGCCCGTCCCCGCCAGCCGGTTGGGGCCCGGACGGTAGTCCAGCGCCAGCTCGTAGCGATGGACCCGGTAACGGGGGTCGCCGTTGGCCGGGAAGTACGGGTCCGGACCCACTGCCTGCTGAACCGTCACTGCTGCGTCTGCTCCCTGCACTGCGCTCGGACTCGGTGCACCGCCCTCCCGTTCCGAGTGGCCCGTGCTCAGGGTCGCCATGCCTCGATCGGATTGCCCAGCCAGCGGGTGTCGTCGGGGACGGACTCCGCGGCCATGACCAGCGACGCGGGGCCCAGGGTCGTACGGGCCCCCACCGAGCTGCCGGGCAGGACGATTCCGCCAGGACCCAGCGTCGCGCCCTCACGGAGGACCACAGTATCCGTCCGCAAGATCCGGTCGTGGAAGAGGTGCGTCTGGAGCACACAGCCCCGGTTCACCGTCGCCGCGTCGCCCAGGGTCACCAGGTCGGTCTCGGGCAGCCAGTAGCTCTCCACCCACACGCCCCTGCCGATCCGTGCGCCGAGCCCGCGCAGCCACGCCGTCATCACCGGCGTCCCCGGTACGGCACCGGCCAGCCAGGGCACGGCCAGCACCTCGACGAAGGTGTCCGCCAGCTCGTTGCGCCACACGAACCCGCTCCACAGGGGATGCTCCCCGGCGCGGTGCCGGCCGACGAGCGCCCACTTGGCCGCCACCGACACCAGACCGGCCGTGATCCCCGCGCCGAACAGCACGAGCCCCGACAGCAGCGGCGCCCAGGCGCCCAGCGACGCCAGCGCACACAGCGCCGCCACCGTCAGCACCGCCAGCCACGCCGAGCAGAACACCGGCACGATCCGGCACAGCTCCACCACACCGCGCGCCCACAGCAGCCGCGCCGGCGGGTCGTAGGTCCGGCTCTGGTCCCCGCCGCTCGTGCTGCGGGGCAGCTTCACCGGCGGCAGCCCCAGGTACGAGGTGCCCTTCTTGGCCTTCTTCGGCGTCGCCGACAACACCCCGACCAGCCCACCGTCCGGCACGGACCGCCCCGGAGCGGTCATCCCCGAGTTCCCGAGGAAGGCCCGCCGCCCGATCTCGGCCCGCCCGATCCGCATCCAGCCGCCGCCCAGCTCGTACGGCGCGGTCAGCGTGTCGTCGG
The DNA here is from genome assembly GCF_021173675.1 of Streptomyces lincolnensis. Classification (GTDB taxonomy): domain Bacteria; phylum Actinomycetota; class Actinomycetes; order Streptomycetales; family Streptomycetaceae; genus Streptomyces; species Streptomyces lincolnensis_B. The sequence continues at coordinate 181,595 of NZ_JAIHON010000009.1, forward strand.
CCAGGAACGCGCCCTCGCCGACCGTCGTCAGGCTCGGCAGCGCCAGCACCGTCGACACCTCGGCGCCCCGCCCGATCCGCATTCCGAGCAGCCGCAGCCACACCGGCGTGACCAGGCCCGCGTACAGCGGGAACAGCGTCTCCCGCGAGCGGTCCATCAGCTGCGTGACCGTCCAGGCCTGCCAGCCCACCCTGCTGTGCGTCGGATACGTGCCCTCGCGCAGCCCCAGGCTCAGCAGCCGTACGGCGATCAGGAGCAGCAGCGCGTACGCCAGGCCGAAGGCGAGCGTCGCCGGTATGAGAGCCAGGGCGGCGCCCGTCAGCGGCGCGTCCGGGGTGAAGAACACCCGGGCCACGAGGAACGCGGCCGCTCCGGCCAGCACGGGCAGCGCGGTGAGCGCGAAGCCCGTGATGCCGTACATGACACGCCAGTACGTGCCCCGCACCGGCCGCTCCTTGGGCCAGTTCCGCTTGGCCTTGCCGAGCTTGACCGCGGGGGCGCCCGCCCACCGCTGCCCGGTGGGGATCTGGCCGGTCACGGCCGAACCCGGCGCCACCTCGGCCCGCTTGCCGACCCGGGCGCCCGGGAAGAGCATGCTGCGCGTGCCGACCACGGCGTGCGCGCCGACCCTGACCGCGCCGATCTCCAGCCGGTCGCCGTCCAGCCACCAGCCCGACAGGTCCACCTCGGACTCGACGGCCGCGCCCCGCCCCAGCCTGAGCATGCCGGTGACCGGCGGCAGCGAGTGCAGATCCACGTCGGGACCGATCCTGGCGCCCAGCGCCCGCGCGTACCGCTCCAGCCACGCCCCGGTCAGCGAGGTCGCGCCGCTGAACTCGGCCAGCCGCTCGGCGGTCCACAGCCGCAAGTGCACCCCGCCGCCGCGCGCGTACCGTCCCGGCCGCACCCCGCGCAGCAGCAGCCGCGCCCCGCCCGCGGCGAGCGCGAGCCGACCGGGCGGACTGAACAGCAGCACCGCCCCGGCCGCGACCAGCCACCAGGGGGCCGTCGGCAGCCAGGCGTACCCGGGCAACAGATTCCCGGCAGCGGCCAGCACCACGCTCCAGCGCAGCCCCATCAGCGTGAACAGCGGGACCAGCAGCAGAAGCTGGATCACCTGGGCGCGCACCGGCACCGGGGCGACGACCCGCTCGGCCCCGTCGTCCTGCGCGGACTCCTCCAGGTGCCGGGCCAGCTTGCGCAGCACGGGCTGCTGGTAGATGTCCAGGACGGCGGCGCTCGGGTAGCGGGTCCGCAGCCGAGTGGTCAGCTGGGCGGCGGCCAGGCTGCCGCCGCCGATCGCGAAGAAGTCGTCCCGCGCGCTCGCCACGGGGATGCCGAGCACCTCGCTCCACTGCTCGGCGAGCCACGCCTCGGTGCCGTAGAGCTGCTCGACCGGACCCGCGTTCTCCAGCTCCTTCAGCGGCCAGGGCAGCGCGCTCCGGTCCACCTTGCCGCTGGTACGGGTCGGCAGGTCCTCGACCGGCGCGAGCAGCGGGACGAGCGCGGCGGGCAGCTCGGCCCGCAGCTTCTCGACGGCCGCCGCGTGGTCCCACCCGTCCTGGGTGACGACATACCCGACCAGCAGCTGATTGCCGCTGCGCGCGGTCCGTACGGCGGCCGCGGCCCCCGCGACCCCGGGCAGCGCCTGCAAGGCGGCATCCACCTCACCGAGCTCGATCCGCCGCCCGCCCAGCTTGATCTGCTCGTCCGCCCGGCCCAGGAACACCAGCCCCTCGGGCTCGGCCTTGACCAGGTCCCCGCTGCGGTACGCCCGCTCCCAGCCCAGCGACTTCAGCGGCGCGTACTTCTCCGCGTCCTTCTCGGCGTCCAGGTACCGGGCCAGCCCCACCCCGCCGATCACCAGCTGCCCGGTGCCGCCCATCGGCACCGGCTCCCCGGCCTCGTCGACGACGGCCAGCTCCCAGCCGTTCAGCGGCAGCCCGATCCGGATCGGCTCGGCCCCGCTCATCAGCGAGGCACAGGCCACCACGGTCGCCTCGGTGGGCCCGTAGGTGTTCCACACCTCGCGCCCCTCCGTCACCAGCCGCTGCGCCAGCTCCGGCGGACAGGCCTCACCGCCGAAGATCAGCAGCCGTACGTCGTTGAGGGTCTCCGGCTCCCACAGCGCGGCCAGCGTCGGCACCGTCGAGACGACGGTGATCTCCTGCTCGACCAGCCAGGGCCCGAGATCAGCCCCGCTCCTGACCTGCGACCGGGGCACCGGCACCAGACAGGCCCCGTACCGCCACGCCAGCCACATCTCCTCGCAGGACGCGTCGAAGGCCACCGACAGCCCCGCCATGACCCGGTCACCGGGCCCGATCGGCTCCTCGGCGAGGAACAGGGCCGCCTCGGCGTCCACGAACGCCGCCGCGCTGCGATGGCTGACGGCGACGCCCTTGGGCTTCCCGGTCGACCCGGAGGTGAAGATGATCCATGCGTCGTGCTCGATGCCGGGCCGGGCGGCGGGGACGTCGGAGCGCCCGTTCAGGACCAGCTCGTGCCCGGCCCCGATCACGGCCCGGACCTCCGCCTCCCCGAACACCAGCTCGGCCCGCTCGTCCGGGTCCTCGGCGTCCACGGGCACATAGGCGGCACCGGCCGCCAGCACGGCCAGGATCGCCACGTACAGCTCATTGGTCCCGGACGGCACCCGGACCCCCACCCGGTCCCCGAGCCCGACCCCGGCACCGGCCAGCGCGCGCCGCAGGTCCTCCACCTCCACGGCGAGCTGCCGGTAGGTGAGCCGAGAAGTCCCGTCGTCCAGGGCGAGTTCGTTCGGGTACGACCGCACGGAGGCGTCGAAGATGTCGACGAGCGTGCGCGCGGAAGCCGCCGGCCCCCCGGAGAAACGTGCCGTGTCGCCGAACCGCTCGCGTATCTCTTCGTCGAGCAGACCGAGAGCGCTGCTCTCGTGTGTGGCTGCCATCGGGTCCTCGCGTCTCGATCCCGGAAGTCCGGGGCGCTGGCGGGGCCCGCAGGTCTGCCTGGGGTTGTCCGGGTCCAGCTCCTGTCCGTAACAAGCCGGAAATTTTAGTACGACGCTAGGTTCGGGCCTCTCGCTTCGCCACCCGGAGCGGCCGTACGGGGCCGACGGCACCCCGGCTGACCTGGTGATCTTCGTGCGGACGAGACATGCCCCACACAACGGGCGAAGGCCGCGACCTGATGGTCGCGGCCTTCACCGTCAGTGTCCGAGGGGGGACTTGAACCCCCACGCCCGATAAAGGGCACTAGCACCTCAAGCTAGCGCGTCTGCCATTCCGCCACCCGGACAAGGTGTCTGTCGTGCGGGGTTTCCCTCGCGGCGACGAAGGAAACATTACCAGGCTTCCGAGAGTGCCCGATCAACCCCCCCACGCCGGCGTGAACGGCTTGTGACGGGCCGGGACCGGTCTTGGGCGGGTGCCGCCGGAGAGAGAGGATGAGGGGGAACCACCAGCAGCGACAGCGCGGGAGGAACAGCGTGAGCGAGACGGACACGGCCAGGGGAGTCACCGGTCAGGACGAGGTCGTGGACCTCTGCCGCGAGCTGATCCAGATCGACACCAGCAACTACGGCGACCACTCGGGCCCGGGTGAGCGCAAGGCGGCCGAGTGGGCCGCCGAGAAGCTCGCCGAGGTCGGCCTCGAACCCAGGATCTTCGAGTCGCACCCGGGTCGCGCCTCCACCGTGGCCCGCATCGAGGGCGAGGACCCGTCCCGGCCGGCCCTGCTCATCCACGGCCACCTCGACGTCGTACCGGCCAACGCGGTCGACTGGACCCACCACCCCTTCTCCGGCGAGGTCGCGGACGGGTGCGTGTGGGGCCGGGGCGCGGTCGACATGAAGGACATGGACGCGATGACCCTGGCGGTCGTGCGCGACCGGATGCGCAGCGGGCGCAGGCCGCCCCGGGACATCGTGCTGGCCTTCCTCGCGGACGAGGAGGCGGGCGGCACGTACGGCGCCAAGCACCTCGTGAAGAACCACCCCGAGCTCTTCGAGGGCGTCACCGAGGCGATCAGCGAGGTGGGCGGCTTCTCCTTCACGGTCAGCGAGCAGCGGCGGCTCTATCTGATCCAGACGGCCGAGAAGGGCATGCACTGGATGAAGCTGACCGTGGCCGGCACCGCCGGGCACGGGTCGATGATCCACCGGGACAACGCCATCACCGAACTGTCGGAGGCCGTCGCCCGGCTCGGCCGGCACACGTTCCCGGTGCGGGTCACCAAGACCACCCGGGCCTTCCTCGACGAACTCGGCGACGCGCTCGGCACCGAACTCGACCCGGAGGACATGGAGTCGACCCTCGCCCGGCTCGGCGGCATCGCCAAGCTGATCGGCGCCACCCTCAGCAACACCGCCAACCCCACCCAGCTGAACGCCGGCTACAAGGTCAACGTCATCCCCGGCGAGGCCACCGCCCACGTCGACGGGCGCTTCCTGCCGGGGCACGAGGAGGAGTTCCTCGCCGACCTCGACCGGATCCTCGGCCCGACCGTGCGGCGCGAGGACGTGCACTCCGACAAGGCCCTGGAGACGTCCTTCGACGGCGCGCTGGTCGAGGCGATGCAGTCCTCGCTGCTCGCCGAGGACCCGACCGCGAAGGCCATCCCCTACATGCTCTCCGGCGGCACCGACGCCAAGTCCTTCGACGACCTCGGCATCCGCGGCTTCGGTTTCGCGCCGCTGAAGCTGCCGCCGGAGCTGGACTTCGCCGGGATGTTCCACGGCGTCGACGAGCGGGTACCGGTGGACGGGCTGCAATTCGGCGTGCGGGTGCTCGACCGGTTCATCGACGCGTCCTGAATCAGCGCGTCCTGAATTGCCTTACTGAAACGACACTTCAGTATTCGCTCGGATGTGCGGACCCCACTGGGAAGAGTGAATGCGACGATAAGCTCGTAGCTCCATTACTCCCTCCTCGTTACAGGTGATGCGATCCGCTACTTGGGATCGCATTGCCAACAAGGAGGAATAATGATCAAGAAGGTCGTCGCTGCTGCGGCTGCCACTGGTGGCCTGGTTCTCGCGGGTGCGGGCATGGCCGTCGCCGACTCGGGTGCCCAGGGTGCCGCCGTGCACTCCCCGGGCGTCCTGTCCGGCAACGTGGTCCAGGTTCCCGTTCACATCCCGGTGAACGTCTGCGGCAACACGGTCTCCGTGATCGGGCTGCTGAACCCCGCCTTCGGCAACACCTGCATCAACAAGTGACGTTGTGCCTCGCCCCGTGAGGGGCTGAGCCCGTCGGCCCCGGAGCACACGCCATGTGCTCCGGGGCCGACGGGCCTTTTCGGAACGGTTTCTTTTCGAGCACCGAGAACGTTGATGATCTCGATACATGTTCGAGAAATTACGGGACAACGTCGAAAGGCAGGGATCAGTAAATGCGACAGGTCACCCGCAAAGGCCTGATGACCGTGGCCGCCGCGACCGGCGTGATCGCCGCCACGGGGGGTGCCGCGCACGCCGACTCGGGCGCGCACGGTTCCGCTTCCAACTCGCCCGGTGTGCTGTCGGGCAACTCGGTGCAGGCGCCGGTGAACGCACCGGTCAACGTCTGCGGCAACACGGTCAATGTCGTCGGGGTGCTCAACCCGGCGATGGGCAACAAGTGCGTCAACACCGGCGTCGAGACCGATGACGGCTACGGGGGCTCCGGAGGCTCGCACTCCGGCGGACACACCGGCGACTCCCCGGGCGTCGGCTCGGGCAACCATGTCGAGGTGCCGATCCACGCCCCGGTGAACGCCTGCGGCAACAGCGTGGACGTCGTCGGGGTGGGCAACAGCACCACCGGCAACGACTGCTCCAACGGCGGCGGGCACACCGGCACGCCTCCCGGCGGAACCACCCCGCCCGGCAGCGAGCACCCCGGCAACCCCGGCACCCCGGAGCAGCCCGGTGGACCGGGCGGCCCGGGACAGCCCGGCGGACCGGGCGACCCCGCCACCCCGCCCGCTCCGGAGGGCGGCAAGCCGGGCGGCAACCAGCCCGGTACCCAGACCGTCACCCAGCCCCACGGCGGCTCGGCCCAGCTCGCGCACACCGGCAGTGACCTGCCGATGGGCCTCGCGCTTCCGGTGGGTGCGGGGGCGCTGCTGGCGGGAGTCGTGCTCTACCGCAAGGCCCGCGCCTCTGTGTGAACCGGGGCAGGAGTGATCGAAGCACCGCGAACCTCCCCGGCGGTGCACGCCGCGGAGCGGGCCCTGCCTCGGTGGGCCCGCTCCGTTTTTGTCGCCTCAGTTCACCACGTGGCGCGTACCTGGCGGATGATCCGCCGTCGCAGCCGCACCCTGCGGCTGCCGTCGCGCAGCAGGCTCAGGCGGTCCAACTCCCAGTGACCGTACTCGGCATGGTCCGTCAGCAGACGAGTGGCGTCCTTGCGGGAGACCCCGCGCGGTACGTACACGTCGACAAATTCGTATTCCGGCATCGCATCTATTGTGCGGGCAGAGCCCCGCTACGGATAGCGTCTGCACTATGTCTGATGCTGTGCAGCCCACCGCTGCCGAGGTACGCGCCGCCGCCGAGGCGGTCAAGACCGCGCTCGACCGCCACCTGGCGGCGGTCGAGCGCAGGTCGGGCGAGGACGACCCGGCCGTCTACGAAGCGTTCAACGAGCTGGCCGCGGCCGCCGAGACGTACGACGAACTGCTCTACGACCGATACGACGAGGTCACGCCCTTCGAGATCCCCGCGGCGGAGGAATCGCTGCCCCCGTACACCGGCCCGGAGGAGCCGAACGCGCTGAGCGTGCTGATCCGCCGCGACTACGCCGTGGTGGAGCCGCAGCGGCTGCTGGCACAGGCCCAGCGGGTGGAGGCCGCGGACGACGAGGCCGCGGCAGGCGTGGCGTCCGGCACGGTCCACGGCGCACTGGGCCTGCTGTTCGGCGAGTTCGAACCGGACGAGATCGCCTCCCGGCACAAGGAGTTCGGTCTGGAGGAGGGCGACTCCACCCTCTGGGTCACGGCCTCGGACGAAGCGGCCGATCCCGGCGAGTGGCTGGAAGCCCCGTTCGAGCAGGTCGACGAGCAGCGGGTGGTCTGTCGCTTCGACGTCAGCGCGGTCTTCGACGACGAGATCGATGACGTGGACGACGGGGACGACATCGAGGACGCCGACGACCTCGACGCGGAACTGGACGAGGACGAGGACCTGGAGCCCCTGGACGCGGATCGCTGATCCGACGGCCGGGCCCGTACGGCAGCGGCGGCGCCACCGGAGACCGACCTCCGGCGGCGCCGCCGCTGTCCTGTACGGGCCCTCGTCACGAGGACTCCCGCGCCGGGTCAGTCGGCCGTCGGTACCTGCGGGGCCAGCAGCACGGGAAGCCGGGTCGTGCGCGGCCTGGCCACGACCTCGGCCACGGCCCGGGGCAGTGCCTGCTCCACGCCGTGGACCACGGACAGATGCCGGTCCGCCCGTCCGAACGCCGTGTAGACCCACGGCCGGCTGAGAGCCTGCGCCGCGTCCCCGGGCAGCACCGCGACCACGGCAGGCCATCTGCCGCCCACCGCCTGGTGCGCGGTCAGCGCCCACCCGTGTCGCACGGACTGCTCCACCCGCTCCTTCGGTACGACGACCGCCTCGCCGGCGCACGACAGGTGCAGCCCGCCCGCGTCGGCCCCGACCACCCGGCCCGGCACCGTGCGGCCCGGGACGGGGGAGTAGGCGACGCGGTCACCGGGGTCGAAGCCGCCGAAGCGGCCGGGACCGGGGTTGAGCCGCTCCTTCAGTGCCGCGTTCAGCACCCGGGTGCCGGCCGCGCCGCCGTGTCCCGGGGTGATCACCTGGGTCTCCTCGGCGGGAACCCCGAGCGCCCGCGGCACCGAGTCCGCGACGAGCTGCACGGTCCGGTGGACTGCCTCGCCCGCGTCCCTCACCGGCACGATCACGACCTCCTTGCCGGGCGCCTCGACCTGGCTCAGTTCACCGACGCCGATGCCCGAGACCAGCTCGCCCAGCGGCCCGGGGTCCGGCCGGCGGGAGGCGACCTGGGGGCAGATCCGCGCGGCCAGCAGATCCGCGAAGACCCGCCCGGGACCCGCGGACCACAGCACCGCCGGATCACCGGCCAGCACCAGCCGGGCGCCGTCCGGCAGCGACTCCACGAGCAGCGCCGCCGTCTCCACGTCCAGCGCCGGGGCGTCGAGCACGACGAGCAGATCGAGCGCGAACGCCCCGTCGGAGTCCCGCCCGGGACCCTCGGCACCGGAGAGCAGTCCGGCGACGGTGGCGACACCGGCCTCCTGGGCACTGTCCGAAGAGCCGTCAGCAGGGCCGTCCGTTCCGGCCGAACTGCCTGTCAGGGCCGTGAAGCGGGAGCGGCCGATCGGGCTGTGGGTGGCGGCCCAGGCCCGCAGGCCCAGACCACGCGCCGCGCCCAGCAGGGCCGCCGGTTCCGTGAGGGAGGCCTCGCCGCCGGTGTGCAGGACCAGGCCGTGGCCCGCGACCGCGCGGATCAGCTCGGCGGCCGAGCCCGGGGCCGAGGCGGCGGCCTCCTCCCACGCGGCGGCCGAACCGTCCTCCTTCGGCACGGAGTTGATCAGCCGGGCCAGTCCGTCGGCGAGGCTCTCCTCCGCGAGGGCGTACCGCTCCAGACCCACCAGGACACGGACCGGCCGCTCCTCCTCGTCCTCGTCCTCCTCGCCCTCCGCCGCCTCCCGCCGGACGGGCGCGCCCGGTTCGTCCAGGGCGTCCTGGAACACCAGGGCCTCGCCCTCCGCCAGGGTGTCCTGGACGGCCGCGACGGGATCCGGCACGTGCCGCTGGGTCAGCGCCGCGGTGAGGGCCGACATCTCCAGCGCGGTGTGCCCGGCCAGAGCGGCCTGCTCCAGCAGCCAGACGGTGAGCGCCCGGCCGCGCCGCTCGTCCTCGGGACCGCACTCCGCGCCGAGCAGCGCCCGCGCGAAACCGTCGGCCTGCTCGGGGCGCACCCCGCCGACACGCAGCAACTGCCAGGGATCCGCCCGCAGGTGGTCCTCGGCCCCGTCGCCGAGCGTCGTGGCGGCCTGCGCCGCGAGGGACTCCGGGGCACCGCCCCCGGCCAGCACCCGCCGTACGGCTTCGACGGTGTCCGGCGCGGGAGCCGTGGCCGGGGCGGCGACCGCCGCCGGCACCGGCCCCGCCTGCCGTACCGCCCCCGGAGCGGGGCGCCGCGGCGGTTCCGGCTCGCTGAAGACGGTGTCCGCGGGCTTCTCGCCGCTCTCCACGGCCCGCACGGCCGCGAGCAGATCGGCCGCCGTCCCGCTGAGCTTGGCCCCGGCCGCGACGGCCGCCCTCTTCTCGGCCTTGCGCTTCTCGATCCGCTCGCGCTCGATCCGCTGGGCGGCGAGTTCGGCCTCGGCCTCGGACAACTGCTTGGCGCCTTCACCGGCCGCGGGGCCGGCGCCCTCTTCCACGGCCTCCGCGACGTCCGGCGTCCCCGACTCGGTGTCCTCGGCGTCCCCGGCGGTCTCCGGCTCCGTGCTCACAGCGTGCTCCAGTCGTGATCGGGATAGCGGTGCACGGGCGCCGACACGTCGTCGAGCGCCCGGCAGATCTCGTCAGGAAGACTAAGGGCCTCCACTGACAATGCCGCCGCGAGCTGCTGCGCGTTGCGCGCGCCGACCACCGGCGCGGCCACGCCCGGCCGGTCCCGGACCCAGGCCAGGGCGACCTGGAGCGGTGTCGCCGCGAGCCCGTCCGCCGCCGTGGCGACGGCGTCCACGATCCGGCTCGCCGTGTCGTCGAGGTACGGCGCGACGAACGGCGCCAGATGCTCCGAGGCGCCCCGCGAGTCGACCGGCGTGGCGTCGCGGTACTTGCCGGTGAGCACCCCGCGCCCGAGCGGCGAGGAGGGCAGCATGCCGATCCCCGCGTCGAGGGCGGCCGGCAGCACCTCTCGCTCCACTCCCCGTTGCAGCAGCGAGTACTCCATCTGCGTGCTCGCCAGCCGGGTGCGCAGACCGGGCGCCGCGAGCTGCCAGGTGGCCGCCTTCGCCAGCTGCCAGCCGCAGAAGTTGGAGACCCCGGCGTAGCGGGCCCGCCCGCTGCTCACGGCCAGGTCCAGGGCCTGGAGGGTCTCCTCCAACGGGGTGTCGGGGTCGTAGGCGTGGACGTGCCACACGTCGACGTAGTCCGTGCCGAGCCGGGCGAGCGAGGCGTCCAGCGCGGAGAGCAGGTGGCCGCGCGAGCCGTCGAAGCGGCGGTCGGGGTCGGGCACGCTGCCCGCCTTCGTGGAGATGACCAGGTCCCGGCGCGGCACGAGCCCTTCTATGAGACGTCCGAGCAGATACTCGGACTCCCCGTCGCCGTACACGTCCGCGGTGTCGACGAGGGATCCGCCCGCCTCCCAGAACGTCTTCAAGAGGTCCGCGGCGTCGTGCTCGTCGGTGTCCCGCCCCCAGGTGAGGGTGCCGAGCCCGATCCGGGACACACGCAGGCCGGTGCGGCCGAGATGCCTCTGCTCCATGAACGCCGAGATTACTGGCCAGAACCTGCCGTGTGGGGGCCTGTGGACAACCAGTTTCCCCAGGGGCACGGGAGTTGGAGCCGGGCCCGGCGCGCGCCACGAACACCGACCGCGACCTGCCCCGATCCGCCCGCCCGCGCTAAGGTCTGCGGACAAGGGACGTTACTGATCGGTAAGGGGAATGCGGCATGCAGCTCGGGATCAACCTCGGTTACTGGGGTGCCGGCATGGACGCGGACAATCTGGCCGTGGCCCAGGAGGCCGACCGGCTCGGCTACGCCGTCTGCTGGGCCGCCGAGGCCTACGGCTCCGACGCGGCCACCGTGCTGAGCTGGGTCGCCGCCCAGACCGAGCGCATCGACGTGGGCTCGGCCATCTTCCAGATCCCGGCCCGCCAGCCGGCGATGACCGCGATGACAGCGGCCACCCTCGACTCGCTCTCCGGCGGCCGGTTCCGCCTCGGCCTCGGCGTCTCCGGACCGCAGGTCTCCGAGGGCTGGTACGGCGTCAAGTTCGACAAGCCGCTCTCCCGGACCCGCGAGTACGTGGAGATCGTCCGCAAGGCGATGACCCGCGAGCGGCTCTCCTTCGAGGGCGAGCACTGGACGCTGCCGCTGCCCGGCGGCCCCGGCAAGCCGATCAAGCTGACCGTGCACCCGGAGCGCGAGCACATCCCGCTGTACATCGCCGCGATCGGCCCCAAGAACCTGGAGCAGACCGGGGAGATCGCCGACGGGGCGCTGCTCATCTTCCCGTCCGCCGAGCACCTGGAGGACACCGCGATCACGTATCTGCGGGCCGGCCGCGAGAAGGCGGGCAAGACCCTCGACGGCTTCGACGTCTGCCCGACCCTGCCCCTCGCGGTGGGCGACGACAAGGACGTGGCCGCGCTCGCCGACACCTTCCGCCCCTACACCGCGCTCTACGTCGGCGGCATGGGCAGCGCCAAGCAGAACTTCTACAACCAGCTCGCCCGTCGCATGGGGTACGAGAAGGCGGCCGCCGAGGTCCAGGAGAAGTACCTCTCCGGCGACAAGCAGGGCGCCGCGGCCGCCGTACCGCACGACCTGATCGACAAGACGACGCTGCTGGGTTCCGTGGACCGCATCGCGGACCGGATGAAGCAGTACGCGGCGGCCGGTGTGACCACGCTGAGCCTGGCGCCCGCGGGCTTCACGCTGGAGGAGCGGATCGCCTCGCTGCGGGCCGGCAGTGAGGCGCTGGAGCGCGCGGGCCTCGCCTGAACCCCGGAAGTGTCAGCGGCCGTGGTGGGGGCTCGGGGGTCTTCCCCGCCACGGCCGTCACAGGGATCAACGCGCCCGGAGGCCCGGGGTTACGCCCCGTCATGGCCCTGGGCGTCATCCTTTTGGCGGAGTTGTCCGACACAGCTGTTGCCGCGCCCCTCGTACCGCACTTGACTCGTTCTTTACGGAACCCTGCGGAACGCAGAGAGGTGCCATCGATGCTGACGGCCAAGAGTCTGTTCCAGGAGATTGTCGACAACGACGAGTCGTACCAGCTCTTCTGCTCCATCGCGGCCAGCGGGGAGACCCAGGGCGGCTGGGAGAACGCGCGCATCGCGGCGCTGGTGCCCGAGAGCGAGCGGGCCATGGCGCCCAAGATCACCCGGCACGGCGCGGACGAGGACAAGCACGGGCGGATCTTCAACGCCCTGATGAAGAAGCGCGGCGTGGAGCCCGTTCCCGTCCCGCCCGAGGCCGACTACACGATGCTCCTGGAGCGGCACGGCATCGGTCTCGCCCACGAGAAGCTCAAGGCCGACCAGCCGCTGACGGTGCGGGACATCATCACGTACCTGGCGCACAGCCGGGTGACCGAGCAGCGGGCCGCCGACCAGATGGTGATGCTGCGGAAGTTCTTCGCCGACCACCCCGAGGTCGGCAGGGCCGTCCGGATGATCTCCAACGACGAGGACAACCACCTCGCGTACACCCACGAGGAGTTGCTGCGGTTCGCCGCCGCCGGGCACGGCCGGCTCATCCAGAGCACGCTGCGCGAGTGCGCGCTCGCCGAGATCGGCGTCTACCGGGACGTCAGCCTCGCGGTGATGGGCCACATGGGCCGCATCCTGGGCTGGCCGAAGGCCAAGTCGGCGGCCCTGGCGGCGGGCATCCACGCCATGTACGCCTACGAGCGGCTCGGCGGCTGGCGCCGCATGGTCTCCCTGAGGATGCCCGAGCGCCGGAACGCGCTCGGCGGACCGGCGACCTCCGCCCCCGAGTTCGCCTGAGACCGGAGCCGGGAGCCAGGTCCCGGGCGGCCCCTCACAGCCAGCCGCGGCTCTTGAACAGCCGGAAGAGCAGCACCTCCAGGGCGGCCATGAGCCCGATCACCGCCGGATACGACCACACCCAGCGCAGCTCCGGCATGTGGTCGAAGTTCATGCCGTAGATCCCCGCGATCATCGTGGGGACCGCGGCCATGGCCGCCCACGCGGAGATCTTCCGCATGTCGTCGTTCTGCCGGACGCTCATCTGCGCGAGATGCGCGGACAGGATGTCGGAGACCAGCCGGTCCAGGCCCTCCACGGACTCGTTCACGCGCGTGAGGTGGTCGCTGACGTCACGGAAGAAGGGCCGGGCCCGCTCGTCCACGAACGGCACCGTCCCGCCGTAGGCCGGGGAACCCGCCAGCTTGGTCAGCGGCAGGGCGAGCGGGCCGGTCGCGCGGCGGAACTCCAGGATCTGCCGCTTGAAGTTGTAGATCCGGGACGCGGTGTGGCGCGAACCGCCGTCGTCCGGCGAGAACACCTCCGCCTCCAGCTCCTCCAGGTCGGTCTGGAGCTCGGTCGCCACGTCCAGATAGTGGTCGACGACCGCGTCGGCGATCGCGTACAGCACGGCGGTGGGGCCCTTGCCCAGCAGGTCGGGCTCCTGCTCCAGACGCCGTCGTACGGCACTGAGCGGGGCGCCCTCGCCGTGGCGGACGGTGACCACGAAGGAGTCGCCGAGGAAGAGCATGACCTCGCCGGTGGAGACCTCGTCGCTCCTCGGCTCGTAGACGACCGGCTTCAGGACCAGGAAGAGCGAGTCGTCGTAGACCTCCAGCTTGGGCCGCTGATGGGCCTTGAGCGCGTCCTCGACCGCCAGCGGGTGCAGCCCGAACTCCTGGGTGACGTGGTCGAACTCCTTCTCGGACGGCTCGTGCAGCCCGATCCAGACGAAGCCGTGCGCCGACCTGGCCTCGGCGAGCGCGTCGGACAGGTCCTCGGGGCCCTCGCTGCGGTGTCCGTCACGGTAGATGGCACAGTCGACGATCACGGAGCGTATTCTCCCGTCGCCCGGGGGCCGCCGCACGCGGGCGTACGCCTACGCTGGGCCGCATGCCCACGTTGATCCTCGTCCGGCACGGACGATCCACCGCCAACACCGAGGGCCTGCTCGCCGGCTGGACGCCCGGTGTCGCCCTGGACGAGCGGGGCGCCGAGCAGGCCGCCGCGCTGCCCGGACGGCTCGACGGGCTGCCGATCTCCGAGGTCGTCACCAGCCCGCTGCAGCGCTGCCAGGAGACGCTCGCGCCACTGCTGGAGGCCCGGCCCGGCCTCACCGCGCACACCGACGAGCGGATCGGGGAGTGCCACTACGGCGACTGGTCCGGCCGCAAGCTCGCCGAACTCATGGACGAGCCGCTGATGCAGGTCGTCCAGGCACACCCCTCCGCGGCCGCCTTCCCCGGCGGCGAGTCGATGCGGGCGATGCAGACCCGCGCCGCCGAGGCGGTACGCGAGTGGAACGCGCGCGTGGAGCGCGACCACGGGGCCGACGCCGTCTATCTCATGTGCTCCCACGGCGACGTCATCAAGTCGCTCGTGGCCGACGCACTCGGACTTCATCTCGACCTCTTCCAGAGGATTTCCGTCGAACCGTGTTCCATCACCGCGATCCGTTACACCCGTCTCAGGCCGTTTCTCGTCCGCCTCGGCGACACCGGTGACTTCGCGTCCCTGGTGCCCCGTGAGGAGCCCCCGGCCGACGACGCCCCGGTCGGGGGCGGTGCGGGCGCACCGTGATCGTCGGGCGCAGTAGGGTGAAGCGGTTCGCGCAAGCGCGTTCACCCATGGACGTCCCCGCACAGCCACGCACACACGCACGTACTCACGATTCCAATGGAGACAGGACGTGTCCCGTCAGGTGTTCCTCTACGATCCCCCGGACCGCTTCGTGGCCGGTACGGTCGGACTGCCCGGACGCCGTACGTTCTTCCTCCAGGCCACAGCCGGCGCCCGGGTGACCAGCGTGGCCCTGGAGAAGACCCAGGTCGCCGCGCTCGCCGAGCGCATGGACGAACTGCTGGACGAGGTCGTCCGCCGCAGCGGCGGCAGCGCGGCCGTCCCGGCCGTGGCGCCCACCGAAGTCGCCGACACCCGCCCCCTGGACACCCCCGTCGAGGAGGAGTTCCGGGTCGGCACCATGGCCCTCGCCTGGGACGGCGAGGAACAGCGCATGATCGTCGAGGCGCAGGCCCTCGTGGAGCTGGAGGCGGACTCCGAGGAGGATCTCGCCGAGGCCGAGGAGCGGCTGCTCCAGGACGAGGAGAACGGTCCCCCGATGCTGCGGGTCCGGCTCACCGGCGCGCAGGCGAGAGCCTTCGCCAAGCGCGCCCTGGACGTCGTCAACGCCGGGCGGCCGCCGTGCCCGCTGTGCAGCCTCCCGCTGGACCCGGAAGGACACGTATGTCCGCGCCAGAACGGATACCGCCGCGGAGCGTGACCACCGCCGAACTGCTGACCCGTGGTGAGCTCACCGTGCGCGGGCAGATCCGGGAAGCCTCCAACGCGGTGCTGTACTGCTCCGTCTCCCACGAGGGGCAGGAGGCCTTCTGCGTCTACAAGCCCGTCCGCGGCGAGCGACCGCTGTGGGACTTCCCCGACGGCACCCTCGCCCAGCGCGAGGTCGCGGCCTACGAGGTGTCCGAGGCGACCGGCTGGGGCCTGGTGCCGCCGACCGTGCTGCGCGACGGGCCCTACGGCGAGGGCATGTGCCAGCTGTGGATCGAGGGCGTGCCCGGCGCCGACCTGCTGGCCCTGGTCGACGACGAGGAGCCCGAGCCGGGCTGGAAGGCGATCGGCTTCGCCGAGGTCGGCGAAGGGAAGACGGCGCTGCTCGTGCACGCCGACGACGAACGGCTGCGCAGGCTCGCCGTGCTCGACGCCGTGATCAACAACGCGGACCGCAAGGGCGGCCATCTGCTGCCCGCGGCGGAGAACCGGCTGTACGGGATCGACCACGGCGTGACCTTCAACACCGAGAACAAACTGCGGACGCTCCTGTGGGGGTGGGCGGGGGAGCCGCTCACGGACGAGGCGGTCGCCGTCCTCAAGGGACTCCAGGAGGGCCTGACGGCATCGGGAGCACTGACCGAGCGGCTGACCGGCCTGATCACCGCTGCGGAACTCGACGCCACGCGCGCGCGGGTGGACGCGCTCCTGGCGTCCGGCAAGCACCCGGAACCGGGCGGGGAGTGGCCGGCCATTCCCTGGCCGCCCGTCTAGGAGCACACTGCGCACAGGGCGGTACTGCACACCGGGCCGTACCGCGCAAGAAGGCCTTACCGGCCATCCGGCCCGGTCCGGTTCGTATACGGAACATCCGTCCGGTTAGGCTCATGACATGCATGCCTGGCCCGCTTCCGAGGTCCCCGCCCTGCCTGGTCAGGGCCGCGACCTGAGGATCCACGACACCGCGACCGACGGTCTGGTCACCCTCGACCCCGGTCCCGTCGCCCGTATCTACGTCTGCGGCATCACGCCGTACGACGCCACCCACATGGGACACGCGGCGACCTACAACGCGTTCGACCTCGTGCAGCGCGTGTGGCTCGACACCAAGCGGCAGGTTCACTACGTCCAGAACGTCACCGACGTCGACGATCCGCTCCTGGAGCGGGCGCAGCGCGACGACATCGACTGGGTCGCCCTCGCCGAGAAGGAAACGGCCCTCTTCCGCGAGGACATGACCGCCCTGCGGATGCTGCCCCCGCGCCACTACATCGGCGCGGTCGAGGCCATACCCGGCATCGTGCCGCTGGTCGAGCGGCTGCGGGACGCGGGCGCCGCCTACGAACTCGAGGGGGACGTGTACTTCTCCGTCGAGTCCGACCCGCACTTCGGCAAGGTCTCCGGCCTCGACGCCGCCGCCATGCGGCTGCTGTCCGCCGAGCGCGGCGGCGACCCCGAGCGGCCCGGCAAGAAGAACCCGCTCGACCCGATGCTGTGGATGGCCGCCCGCGAGGGCGAGCCCAGCTGGGACGGCGCCTCGCTGGGGCGCGGCCGGCCGGGCTGGCACATCGAGTGCGTCGCCATCGCCCTCGACCACCTGGGCATGGGCTTCGACGTCCAGGGCGGCGGCTCCGACCTCGCCTTCCCGCACCACGAGATGGGCGCCTCCCACGCCCAGGCGCTGACCGGCGAGTTCCCCATGGCCAAGGCGTACGTCCACGCCGGCATGGTCGCCCTGGACGGCGAGAAGATGTCCAAGTCCAAGGGCAACCTCGTCTTCGTGTCGAAGCTGCGCCGCGAGGGCGTCGACCCCGCCGCCATACGGCTCGCGCTGCTCGCCCACCACTACCGGGCCGACTGGGAGTGGACCGACCAGGTGCTGCGGGACGCCGTCGACCGGCTCGGCCGCTGGCGTGCCGCCGTCTCCCGGCCCGACGGCCCGCCCGCCGAGGCCCTCGTCGAGGAGATCCGCGAGGCCCTCGCGAACGACCTGGACGCCCCGGCCGCACTGGCCGCGGTCGACCGCTGGGCCGCCTCCCAGGAGGAGCACGGCGGCACCGACGAGGGTGCGCCGGGCGTGGTGACTCGCGCTGTGGACGCGCTGCTGGGCGTGGCTCTGTAGGCGGTCGTAGGCAGTCATAGGCAGTCATAGGCAGTCATAGGTAAAGGGGCGCTTCCTCCTCGCGGAGGGAAGCGCCCCTTTGCGTGGCTCAGTGCGTCAGATCCGCTGGATCCGCACGCTGCGCAGGACGTTCGGGGACTGGGTGTCCCAGATGCCGACGACCTGGTGGCCGAAGGCGAAGGCCTCCTGGATCTGCTGGTGGACGTGCGGGGCCGGGTTGTTGAGGACCCGGAACTGACCGTTGACGCGCAGGAAGATCTGCTGCGGCTGTCCCTGGAGCGGGTGCGCGATGTCGATGAAGCCGTTCGCCACACCCGAGGCGAGTGCCTGCGCCTGCACCTGCTGGACGATCTGCTGCACCACCTGCTGCGCGAGCTGCGTCAGCTCCTGCTGCACCTGGCGCTCCTGCTGCTGCGCCTGCTGGTCCTGCTGCTGACCCTGGCCGAAGCCGCCCTGCTGGCCGTACTGCTGGCCGAGCTGCTGGAGCAACTGCTGGAACGGCTGCTGCTGGCCGAGCTGCTGGAGCTGCTCCATCGTGCCGCCGCCCATACCGGGGTTCTGCTGGCCGCCTTGCTGGCCGAAGCCCTGCTGACCCTGGCCGAAGCCCTGTTGGCCGCCCTGCTGCTGGTAGGGCGACGTGCTCGGGAACTGCTGGCCCTGTTGCTGACCTTGCTGGCCCATCTGCGGGGTGATGCTCATGCGGGTGCCACCTTCCCTTGAGGTGATGGGTCTTGCCGTGCGGAGTCGTCAGCCCGTGATGACCAGGCCGACGATCTCGTCGTCCGCGAACCAGACACGGACGTCGGGCCGTCCCCCCGCGAAGGCGGTGTGCACCGCCTGGCGGATCTCGGGGGACGGGTGGTTGAGGTTGCGCCAGGCGCCGGCGACGAACAGCCGGAGCCGGGGCGGGAGTTCACGGGGATAGGGCAGAAGCTCGTCCCAGTACCGGTCGGCCCGGCCCGAGCCGACCGCCTCGGGCAGCAGGCGGGTCACGGCCGCCCGGATGTCGGGCCGGTTGCCGATCCGCTGGGAGGCGGGCCGGCCCGGCGCGTCCTGCTGCGGGGAGCCCGTGGCGCGCAGCACCTCACGGGCGCGTTCCGGGGACATCGCCGGCCGTCCGGCCGACTTGAGCATGCCCTGGAGTGCGGCCAGCGCGCCGACCACCACCGGGGAGGCGGAGGAGGTCCCGGAGAACGTGTCCGTGTACCAGGCGATCTCCTCGGGCCCGCCCTGAAGGTCGCCGGGCCGGTCCCAGGAGCCGCCGGTGGTCGTGACCTCGCGGCCCCAGCCCTGGGCGTCCACGCGGGCGCCGTAGTTGGAGAACTCCAGCCGTGAGCGGTCCGGGCCGTGGTCCCGGCCGTGCGTGCCGGGCGGCGGGGCGCCCGCACCGACCAGGACCGCGCCGGAGGACGGGTTGGACGGGTTGAACGGGCCGCGCCACCCCTGCGGGAACTCGTCCGGGCGCCGCTCGTAGACCCCGTCGTCGAGGGACTCGCCGCCGTTGCCCGCGGCGGCCACCACGAGGATGCCCCGGGCGGTCGCGTGCCGGATCGCCGCGAAGTCGTCCGGCCACCACTCCAGCGCGATGTAGCCGCGCTGGTCGTCGCGCTCCTCGAAGTCGAACCGCGGTCCGGGCCGGTGGAGTTCGATCAGCACGATGTCGCCGGGCGCGAGCCGGTCGGCCGCCGCGTGGATCGCGGCCGCGGTGCCGATGCCCTGGAAGGACGCGGCGGCGGTCACCGCGTCCGGCACGATGCCGGTGACCCCGTGCCCGCCCTGGTCGCCGCTGATCACGCCGATCACGGCGGTGCCGTGGTTGCGCCAGGCCACATCGGTCAGCGGGGTGCCGACGACCACGCCGGCCAGCTTGGCGGCCAGGTCCTCGTGGCCCAACTGCCAGGCGCCCTCGACGTCGATCACCGTCACCCCGTGACCCGTCCCACCAGGTCGCTGCCAGGCCCAGTGGGCGTCGATGCCCTCGGGCGCGGGGCGCAGATAACCCTGACGGCCGGTGAAGTCGGGGGTGGCGGGCGCCCCTTCCTTCAGCCGCCGGGTGTCCTCCCCGACCTGCCCGAGGGTGGCCGGCACGGCGGGCGGCTTGACGTACGCCGTGTCGACGCCGGGCAACGCGGCGATCCGTGCCCGCAGTTCCTGGGCCCGGTCCTCACCGCCGCGCACCCGGTAGAACAGCGCCAGGTCGGGCACGTTCTCGGTGCCCTGCCCGGCGGCGGACTGCTGAAGTCGTTCCTCGCCGCCGAACAGCGGCTCCAGGGCGAGCTGTTCGTCACTGAGGAACATGTTGAGGGCCGACACATCGGCGTCCGTCGCCGAACGGACGCCCTCGGCACGGGCCCGCAGCCCGGCTTCCGGGCGTGCGACGACGATCAGCTCCTGCTCGGCTCCGCGATAGGTGAATCCCGCTCCGTCGGGCCCCGGCCCGGCCGCCCCCGGGCCTTGCGCCGGCTGTACCTGTTCGGTCATCGGATTCCGCTCCCTTCGGTCCGTGCGGGTGCGCCTTCCGGGGGACAACCAAGCACCAGGACGGCGACTCGTCCACCCGTGGTGCCCAACTGGGTTTGAAAACAAGTTGAATTGGGTACCGTGTGCAATCCGTCCTGAAACAGATGTCACGTCACAATCCGGCCGAAGGCTGCGGGGGTGACGGTCATGTGATGGGGTGGGAGCGTCTGCTGACCGTACGGCCGGCCACGGGCCGGCCCTTCCGCGGAAGGACGCACAGTGGCTCCCACGGACCGCTCCTTCGCACGTCGAAGACTTCTCACCACGGCCGCCGCCCTGTCCGGCACGGCCCTGCTCGGCGGCACCGCGCACGCGGCCGGAACCGGGCGCACCGCCTGGCCGACCGAGTTCCCGCTGCCCAACGGCTTCCAGCCCGAGGGCATCACCATCGGTTCGAAGCCTGTCGCCTACTTCGGTTCGCTGGCGGACGGCGACATCTACCGGGCGAGCCTCGCCACCGGCCGCGGCTCGGTCGTCGTCAAGGGCACCGGAGGCCCGACGGTGGGCCTGAAGACCGACCGGCACGACCGGCTCTTCCTGGCCGGCGGCGACAGCGGCGAGATCCGGATCGCCGACGCCCGCGCCGGCCGTATCGAGAAGGTGTACGCCACCGGCGGCACCTTCGTGAACGACGTCGTCCTCACCCCGGGCGCCGCCTGGTTCACCGACTCCTTCGAACCGGTGCTCTACAAGCTGGCCGGGGGCACGGTGGAGACCGTACCGCTGACCGGGGACTGGCAGCAGGGGCCCGACTTCACCGCCAACGGCATCGAGCGCACCCCCGACGGCCGCGCCCTGCTCGTGGTGAACGCCTTCGCGAACGGCGGCGGCCTCGCCCGGGTCGACCCGCGCACCGGCGTGGCCCGGACCGTCGACCTCGGCACGGCGAAACTCCCCAACGGCGACGGCCTGCTGCTGCTCGGCCGGATCCTCTACGCCGTCCAGCAGCAGCAGAACGCGATCGACGTCTTCCGGCTGAACGACTCCGGCACCCGGGGCACCGCGATCGCCCGCATCACCGACCCGCGCTTCCGCATCCCGACGACGGCCGCCGCGTGGGGCAGGCGCCTGTACCTGCCCAACGCCCGCTTCGACGTGACACCGACGCCGGAGACGGAGTACGACGCGGTGGCCGTGGACCAGGTCTGAGAACGGCCGGGGGCGGTGCGCGTCACGCGCACCGCCCCCGGCCGTCCGGCCTGCTTCAGTCCTCCGACGACGAGTCCTCGTCGTCCGCCCCCGGCTTCGGGGGCTTCGGCGGCTTCGTACGACCGCTGGGGTTGTCCCGCAGATACGACGTGCTGTCGCTGCCGTCCGCCGTGGCGTGTCCGCCCGGCGGCCCCGGCTGGCCCCCGTCCCGGCGTCTGAGGTACCGCTCGAACTCGCGGGCGATCGCCTCGCCCGACGCCTCCGGCAGCTCCGCGGTGTCCCGGGCCTCCTCCAGCGTCTGGACGTACTCCGCGACCTCGCTGTCCTCGGCGGCCAGCTGGTCCACGCCCACCTGCCAGGCACGCGCGTCCTCGGGCAGCTCGCCCAGCGGGATGCGCACGTCGATCAGGTCCTCCAGGCGGTTCAGGAGGGCCAGCGTCGCCTTCGGGTTCGGCGGCTGCGACACGTAGTGCGGTACGGCCGCCCACAGCGACACGGCCGGTACGCCCGCGTGCGTGCAGGCCTCCTGGAGGATGCCGACGATGCCCGTGGGGCCCTCGTACTTGGTCTCCTCCAGGTCCATCCGCTGGGCCAGGTCCGGATCGGACGTGACACCGCTGACCGGGACCGGGCGGGTGTGCGGGGTGTCGCCCAGCAGGGCGCCCAGGACCACGACCAGCTCCACGCCCAGTTCGTGGGCGAAGCCGAGCAGCTCGTTGCAGAACGAGCGCCACCGCATCGACGGTTCGATGCCGCGCACGAGGACGAGATCGCGGGGCTTGTCACCGCCGACCCGGACGACCGACAACCTTGTCGTCGGCCACGTGATCTTGCGCACGCCGCCGTCCAGCCACACCGTGGGGCGGTTCACCTGGAAGTCGTAGTAGTCCTCGGCGTCCAGCGCCGCGAACACCTCGCCCTTCCACTCCCTGTCCAGATGAGCGACCGCGGTGGAGGCGGCGTCGCCGGCATCGTTCCAGCCCTCGAACGCGGCCACCATGACCGGGTCGATCAGCTCGGGAACCCCCTCGAGCTCGATCACCCAGGCCTCCTTCCGACGTGCCCTCGCTTGACCACCCAACCTTACGGCGTCCCGCGGGGGCGCCCGCAGCCCCCTTGCACGGGGGAGTGAACGGATCACTGCCCCGATAGCCGTCCCGGAACACCCCGCGGTCATCGGAGCTGTTCCGGGCCGGGGGGCTTCACCCACTCGGGTGGCGGTGCGGGGAACCCGCTCCCGTCGGGGCGGTCCTGCGCAACTCTTCTTCGGGTGAGCGGAGTTGCCCCCAGGTCGCGGGTACGGCGGGTCGGGATCGTGTATGTGACGCTTCTGTGCACGGGGACGCTCGGGGTACTGCTGGTGGTCCCATGGGTCGACGACCCCGCGACCGTGATCGCGGGACTGCTGCCGACCGGAGCGGGTGCCTATCTGGCGTGGAGCGCCTATCGGGCGGACCGGGTCGAGGCGGCGGCCGCCTCCACGTCCCCCGGTGTCATCGCCGACCGGCTCGCCACCGCCGTACGACGGCAATGGGAGGCGGAGGCACAGGTGCGGCGGCTGGCGGATCCCTGGCCGCTGCCGGTCGCCTGGCGGGGCGCCGATCCGGGCCTGGCGGAGGTGACCGAGGGCCTGTCCGGCCGGGACGGGGAACTCGGCGCGATCTTCGCCGCACGGGTACCGGACCGCCGGCTGCTGGTGCTGGGCGACCCCGGATCGGGCAAGACGCTGCTGCTCGTACGGCTGGTCCTGGCGCTGATCGAGGACCGGGCCGGGGGCGATCCGGTGCCGGTGCTGTTTCCGCTGGCGTCCTGGGATCCGACGGCCGTGGATCTGCGCGGCTGGATGGAGCGCAAGCTGGTCCAGGACCATCCCGAACTGGGTGCGACGGCGCCGGGCGAGTACGGGCGGTCCACTCTCGCCGCGATGCTGCTGGACCGGCGCCTGGTGCTGCCCGTGCTGGACGGGTTCGACGAACTGGCCGCCGAGGTGAGCGCGTCGGCCCTGCACCGGATCGGGGAGGCGTTGCCGTACGGTCGCGGACTGGTGTTGTCGAGCCGGCCCGCGGAGTACCGGGCCGCGCTGCGGCCGCGGGCGGGAGTGCCCGCGCGGCTGTCCGGGACGGCGGGCATCCGGCTCGAACCGCTCGGCGCCGAGGACGTGGCCGCCTACCTGCTGCGGGACGCGGGCGGGGCCGACACCTCGGCGGCACGGCGATGGGCGCCCGTGGTGGCGGTACTGGGAACGGACACGCCCGTGGCACAGGCGCTGACCAGCCCGCTGATGGTGGCGCTGGCCCGGTCCGTGTACAACCCGCGCCCGGGGGAGGGCGACGGGGACCTGCCGGACCCCGGTGAGCTGGTGCGGTGTCCCACGCGGGCGGTGGTGGAACGGCATCTGCTCGACGCGTTCGTGGAATCCGCCTACCGGCCCCGTGCACGCCGCACCGGCCGCTGGACGGCACGACAGGCACGTGTCGCGCTCACCTTCGTGGCCCGGCACCTGCGGCGAGGCCGTGACGGAGCGGCGGAGGTCGCCTGGTGGACGGTGAACGCGGTGGTGCCTGGCGTGCTGCCACGCGTGCTGGCCGGACTGCTGCTGGGCACCCTGGGATGGCTGCTGGAAGGCGCGAGTGGGGAGCTGATGCACCACCTCACCCGGGCCCGGGCGGACGAGCCGCACTGGGAACAGGCGGGGGCGCTCGGCGTGCTGGCGGCGGGGATCTGCGGCGGTCTGGTGGGCGGACTCACCGCCGCGCTGCTGACGACCGGACTCTGCGCGGTCGCCGCGGGATCCACGCTCTCGGCGGGTCTTGTACTGAACGGCCTGGCGGCCGGGACCGCCATGACGCTGGCGGGCATGGTCATCGCCGGGTTCTCGGACGGTGTCCGGCCTGTGCTGCGTCCGCCGTCGGCCTGGGACCGGCGGGCCCTGCTCGCCGGGGTTGGCGCCGCGTGCCTCTACGCGGTCGCGTTCCGCAACGGGTGCGGAACGGTCGGCGCCCTTCTCTACGGCCTCCTCGCCGCAGCCGTCGGGGCCGACGGCCCCCGTCCGCACTACGCGCCTCCGATGGCCCGGGTCCAGTGGTCCTGGAGCCCTCGCGGTGTCCTCATGGGGTGCGCGGGTGGCGCCCTGCTGGGTGCGGTCTTCCTCGTGGAGGGGTTGCTGGCCGGTGTCCTCGTGGACCGGTCGACGTACACCGGGTCCGTCGCCCCGCCCGGCGGGCCGATCACCGCCATCTGGTTCGCGACCCAGCAGGGGGCGATGTTCGCCGTGGCCTGTCTGCTGCTCCGAGGCATGCGCATGGCGCCCGTGGAACCGGGTGCCGCGGTCGACGGCAGAGCACTGCTGCGCAACGACCGCCGCATCCTGACGACCTGCGTCGCTACGGCGACCCTGCTGGGCACCGCGGTGATCGGTGCCCAGAACTGGCTGATGACGGTCATCGTTCCGGTCCGTGTATGGGGCTCGGAACTGAGCGGCCACCGTCTCTGGCCGGTCCTCGTGGGCCTGGTGCCGGCGCTGCTGGTGGGCCTGGCCGCCGCCCTGCGACAGGCGGCGTGGCCCTGCTACACCGCCGCCCGGCACTACCTGGCGCTGCGGTCGGGGCTGCCCCGCGACCTCATGGGCTTCCTCGCCGACGCCCACGACCGGGGCGTCCTGCGACGGGTCGGTGCCGTCTACCAGTTCCGCCACATCGAGCTGCAACACCGGCTCGCCGCCGACGAGAACTCCGTCGGCCGGTGACTCACAGCGTGGACCGCAGCCACTGCTCCACGCTCGCGATGTGCACGGTCGCCCAGGAGCGGGCGGCCTCCGCGTCGCGGTCGCGGAGGGCGGCCAGGATGGCGCGGTGTTCGTGGAGGGTGCGGCTGACGGCGTCCTCCTGGGTGAGGCCGCGCCAGATGCGGGCCCGGGTGGTGGGGCCGGACAGGCCGTCCAGGAGGGAGCAGAGCACCGAGTTCCCGGAGCTCTGCACGATGCCGCGGTGGAAGTCCAGGTCGCAGGCGACGAGTTCCTCCACCGAGGGCGCGTCGCCCAGCTTGGCCAACTGGGCGGAGAGGGCGTCGAGTTGCTGCTCGCTGATCCGCAGGGCCGCCATCGCCGTGGCGGCCGGCTCCAGGATGCGCCGCACGGCCAGGAACTCCAGCACGGTGTCGTCGCGGTGGAAGTCGACGACGAAGCTCAGCGCCTCCAGCAGGAGTTGCGGGTCGAGGCTCGTGACATAGGTGCCGTCGCCCTGGCGCACGTCCAGGATCCGGATCAGGGACAGGGCGCGCACGGCCTCGCGCAGGGAGTTGCGGGACAGTCCCAGCTCGGAGGCGAGTTCGCTCTCCTTGGGCAACCGGTCCCCGGGGCGCAGCGCGCCGGAGACGATCATGCCCTTGATCTTCTCGATCGCCTCGTCGGTGACTGCCATGACGGCCTCCCTGTCGCCCCGCACCTGTGCCGAGACATCCGATGTCTCGGCCCTCATTATGGCGCCGCGCGGAGGGCCGCCTCCAGCTCGGCGATCAGTTCGGCGATCAGCGCGGCCGCGTCCGGTGCCCCGCCCACCCGTTACGGAGCGCTTCCCGGCGCCCCCTCGGCGAGCAGCCGCAGCGCCTCCAGGGACACCACGGCACCCCGCTCCACGCCCGCCGCGACGACTTCGCGGTGCGGGTCGTAGACGCTGGTGCCCTCCTCGTCCACCAGCTCGTCCGCGTTCACCCCGTCCACGACGACGATCCCGCCCGCGACGAGCCCGCGCAGCGAGGCCGTGACCAGCAGCGCCGACAGCTCCATCTCGATCGCGGCGAGCCCGGCACCGGCGTAGGAGAAGAGGGGCAGAAGGCCCGGCTGGAAGGCCGCCCGGGTCCAGACGATGCCCCGGTGGTGCGGGGCGCCGCTCTCGCGGGCCGCGCGCTGGAGCGCGAGGACCGCCTCGGGCGCGGAGACCGCCGGGTACTCGGGCGGGAGCAGCTGCTGGGTGACCCCGTCGTCCCGTACGGCGGCCTCGGCGATGACGAGATCGCCGTCGCCGATGCCGGGCCGCATGGCGCCCGCCGTACCGAAGCGCAGGATCGTGCGGATCCCCGCGTCCGCGAGCTCCTGGAAGAGCAGGATCGCGCCCGGCGCACCCACCCCGTGCGAGGCCACGGTGACCGGCAGCCCCTTCCAACTCCCCCTGAACACATGGTATTCGCGGTGGTGGGAGACCTCCTCGGCGCCGTCGAGGAGCGCGGCGACGGCCGCGGCGCGCGCCGGGTCGCCGACGACGACCGCGTGCGCGGGTAGTCCGGTGCGGGGTATCCGGGTGACGGGCAGCAGGTCCTCGGGCGGATCGTGGGTCATGTGGCGGCTCCCGGCTCGGCGTCGGCGGAGGCCGGTCGGCCCCGGACGGCCGCTCGAATGTATCGAACGGCAGTTCTCCCAGGTCATGTACGGTGGCGGAGACCATCGGAACATCAGGAGTATCCCGATATGCCCCAGGACCTGCGCGCTGTCGAGTGGACCGGAACGGGCCTCGCGCTGATCGACCAGACCGTGCTGCCGCATCGCACCGAGACGGTGCATGTCCGCGATGTGGACACCCTGGTGGACGCCATCCAGCGGCTCGTGGTGCGCGGCGCGCCCGCCATCGGGGCGGCCGGCGCGTACGGTGTGGCGCTCGCGCTGATCCAGGGGGAGCGGGAGGGGTGGACGGACGGCGAGATCCTCGCCGCCGTCGCCCGCGTCCGTGCCGCCCGGCCCACGGCCGTCAACCTCATGGTCTGCGTCGACCGCGTCACCAGCCGGCTGCCCGAGGGCCTCGACGCGGTCCTGGACGAGGCCGCCGCCGTCCAGCGCGAGGACGTCGAGGCCAACCGGGCGATGGGCGCCTTCGGTGCCGACTGGCTGCTCGACCGGCTGCGCCTGGAGCGGCCGTTGCGCGTCCTGACCCACTGCAACACCGGCGCGCTCGCCACGGCCGGCTGGGGCACGGCCCTCGGTGTGATCCGCGAACTGCACGCCCGCGGCCTGCTGGAGGTCGTGTACGCCGACGAGACCCGCCCCCTGCTCCAGGGGTCCCGCCTGACCGCCTGGGAGCTGGTCCAGGAGGGCATCCCGCACTACGTCCAGGTGGACGGCGCCGCCGCCGGAACGATCCTGCGCGGCGAGATCGACGCGGCGATCGTCGGCGCGGACCGCATCGCCGCCAACGGCGACACGGCGAACAAGGTCGGCACGGTGGGGGTCGCGCTGGCCTGCGCCGACGCCGGGATCCCGTTCCTGGTGGCGGCCCCCACGACCACGGTCGACCTGTCCACCAAGACCGGCGACGACATCCACATCGAACTCCGCGGCGAGGACGAGGTCCTGGCGTGGGGCGGCGTACGGACGGCTCCCGCCGAGTCGCGCGGCCACAACCCCGCCTTCGACGTCACCCCGGGCCGCCTGGTCACCGGGCTCGTCACGGAGCGGGGCGTGCTGGAGGTCGCGGCGGGACAGCTGCCGGGGGAGTACCTGCGCTAGACCTCCTCACGGTCATGGCGAAGAGGGGGCCCGGTCACCGTGACCGGGCCCCCTCCTGACGTACCGTCAGCGCTGCGAGAGTTCCAACTCCAGCAGCCACTCCACCACTTCGGTGTGATGCCGCGCCTGCCGGGGATCGTCGCCCCACACGTACAGCCCGTGCCCGGCGACGACCACCGCCGGCATCCGGGGGTCCCGGGCCGCCTCCAGGCGGTCCCCGAGGACCTTCATGTCCTGGCTGTTGGTGATGACCGGCAGGGTCACCTCGACGTCGTGGGCGGGCTGGCCGACGCCCTTGAGCATCTCCAGGTCGCTGAAGACGATCCCGCCGGGCTCCCGGCGCCCCATGGCGACCGAGGCGACCGTGTGCACGTGGACGACCGCTCCGGCCCCCGTCAAAGCGGCGACCCGCGCGTGCAGTTCGGCCTCGGCGGAGGGCTTGCCGCCGTGCACCGCGGCGCCTCGGCCGTCGACCAGCACCACGTCGGCGGGCGTCAGTTCACCCTTGTCGTGCCCGCTGGCGGTGACCGCGAGCCGCAGCGGGTCGCGGGAGAGCACCACGGAGAGGTTGCCGGAGGTGCCCCGCATCCAGCCGAAGGAGGCGAACCGGGCGGACTCCGCGGCGAGGACCGCCCCCGCCTCCTCCAGGTCGAGTGTGCTGATGTCGGCGGTCACGAAGCGCTCCTTGAAACGGTGATCTCGTCGAACGTCCCCGCCTGCGCGTGGTTGCCGACGCCTTGCTCGAAGTACGGCTCCCCGGGCCGCCGGATCCCCACCGCGTGCCAGCCGGCCGCACGGGCCGCGTCCAGTTCGCCGGGCCGGTCGGAGAGGAAGAGGAGCCGTGCGGCCGGGACGCCCGCCGACTCCGCGATACGGCGGTAGGACTCCGGCTCCTGCTTGGGCCCCGCGGTCTCGGTGTCGTGGAGACCGGAGACCAGCGGGGTCAGGTCGCCCTCCGGGCTGTTGGCGAACCACGCCCGCTGCGCGGCCACCGAACCGGACGAGTAGACGTACAGCCGGACGCCCGCCGCGTGCCACCCGCGCAGCACCGGGACGACGTCGTCGTAGAAGTGCGAGACGAGGTCGCCGCGGGCGAAGCCCTCGGACCAGATGATCCCCTGGAGGGTCTTCAGCGGGGTCGCCTTGCGGTCCTCGTCGAGCCAGGCGTTCAGCGCCTTCTCGATGCGGACGGCGTCGGCGTCCGGGTCACCGATCTCCGCGCGCACCTGCGCGACGGCCCGCGCCACCTCGGGGTCGTCACCGCGCTCGGACAGCAGCGCCGCGAAACGGGAGCGCGAGTACGGGTACAGCACGTCGACCACGAAGCCGGTGGCGCTCGTGGTGCCCTCGATGTCGAGCACCACGGCGTCCACGTCGTACGACAGGCCCGCGAGGCTCACGCGGCGGCCCTGTCGGCCTCGTGGCCGGCCGCGATCGTGTCGTAGTCCGGGAAACGGGAGGCGATCGTCGAACCGGTGAAGTTGCCGATCCAGCCGTCCTCCTCGTGGAAGAAGCGGATCGCGGTGAAGGAGGGGCTGGTGCCCATGTCGAACCAGTGGGTGGTGCCGCGCGGCACGCCCAGCAGGTCGCCCTTCTCGCAGAGGACGGCGTGCACCTCGCCGTCCACGTGCAGATAGAAGATGCCGGAGCCGGAGACGAAGAAACGGACCTCGTCATCGTCGTCGTGCGTGTGCTCCTGGAGGAACTTCTCGCGGGCGGCCTTCGCCTTCGCCGGGAACTCCGGGTCGTCGCTGGGGTGCAGGCCGAGGACGTCGACGGTGGTGAAGCCCTCCTCGGTGTTCAGCTTCTCGATCTCCGGGCCGTACGCGGCGAAGACGGTCTCGCTGTCGGCGTCGAACGGCACGTCCTCGCGGACCGGCCACTGCTCGTAGCGGACACCGAGCGGCCTGAGGGCCTCGGCGATCTCGGCGGGGTCCGAGGTGCGGCGGACCAGGGTCTCGGGGCCGGACTCGGACCAGGTGGTCAGCAGCGTCATGGGGGCAACTCCGGGAGTCTGGAAGGAAAGTCCGGATACCGAGACAAGCACCGGACGGGCGGGGAGGGAACAGGGCGGCGGCGAGCGGTACGTCAGCCGCGACACGGCGCGCCGGGACAGCGGTGCATGCCGGGCATGCACATCGCTTTCGCGCCAGGTGTCGTCATCGGGGCCTCACGGTGCCGGGTCGGGTGCCGGTCTTGTGATGGTAACCGGCACCGTGACCTGGGTCGGGTGTGACGTAGTCGTTGTCTCACCTGCTGAGAAAGCGGTTCCAGAACATTTGACGTGTGGCTGAAATCGTTCTCATGATCTGCCTATGAAGACGCTGCTTCTCGTGCGTCGGCTGTACGTGGACCTGCTCCGGACGACCACGGCCAGCTGTCGCTGACCCTCCCCGGAGCCCCCGCGCGCCCCGACCGTCCGATGTCGGCGGCGCCCTTCTTCTGCCCGCTCCGGGACACGCGCCCCTCTGTCTTCTCCCTCCCGCACCTGGAGCCGTACATGTCCCGCATCCGTCTTCCGCTCGCCGCGCTCTCGCTGGCCTCCGTCTCGGCCCTGGTGCTCTCCGGCTGCTCGCAGTCCACCGACGCCTCCAAGGACACCGGCGACACCACGGCCTCCGCCGCGGCCGCCACCGGCAAGAAGCCCGCCCCCTTCAGCGCGGGCGCGGTCAAGGTCGCCCTGGTCCGGCAGAGCGGCGCCGGCGACTACTTCGAGCAGTGGGGCAACGGCGCCAAGGCCCAGGCCAAGGCCCTCGGCATCGACCTGACGGTGTACGACGCCCAGGCCGACAACGCCAAGCAGGCCACCGACCTGTCCTCGGCGATCAACTCCGGCGCCAAGGCGATCATCATCGACCACGGCTTCCCGGCGACCATCCAGCCGGAGATCGACAAGGCCGTGAAGAAGGGCATCAAGGTCGTCGTCTACGACGTGGAGACCTCCACCAAGGGCGTCGTGAGCACCAAGCAGGACGACGCCAGCATGGCCAAGGCCGTGCTCGACGTGATGGCCAAGGACCTGGGGAAGAACGCCAAGGTCGGCTACGTCAACGTCGCCGGTTACGCCGCCCTCGACAAGCGGGACTCGGTCTGGAAGGCGGCCGCGGCCGCGAGCGGCTGGACGCAGGAGTTCAAGGTCGGCAAGGTCACCGACTCCACCGCCACCGACAACGTGCCCCTGGTCTCCGCCGCGCTCACCCAGCACTCCGACGTGACCGGCGTCTTCGCCCCGTACGACGAGCTCGCCAAGGGCACCGTCCTCGCCGTCCAGAACAAGAAGCTCCAGGACAAGGTGAAGGTCTTCGGCGCGGACGTCTCCAACGCCGACATCCAGCAGATGACCGCCGACGGCAGCCCGTGGGTCGCCACGGCGGGTACCGACCCCTCGGCCGTCGGCGCCGCCGTCGTCCGGACGACCGCGCTGGAGCTGGCCGGGCAGCTGAACAAGGCCTCGGTGGAGTTCCCGGCCGTCGCCATCACGCAGGACTTCCTGCGCGAGAAGAAGATCGAGAACATGAACCAGCTGCGCGAGGCGCTTCCCGCGCTGAACCTGTCGCAGGTCTCGACCGCCGACTGGATCTCGAATGTCGCCCACTGACATCAGCCGTGCAAAGGCAGCTGTCGGTCTCACCGACGTCAGCATGGCGTTCGGCGGCAAGACCGTGCTCGCCTCCGTCACCCTCGACATCGCCCCGGGCAGCGTGGTCGCGCTGCTCGGCGCGAACGGCGCCGGCAAGTCCACGCTGATCAAGATCCTGTCGGGCGTGCACACCGGCCACGGCGGCCAGGTACGGGTCGACGGACGGCCCGTCGCCCTCCAGTCCCCGCTCGCCGCCCGCCAGCTGGGCATCCAGACCGTGCACCAGAGGATCGGCGAGGGCATCGTGCCCGGCCTGAGCGTCGCCGAGAACCTGGTCTTCGAGGAGCTGGCACAACAGCGCGGGAACCCGTTCCTCAACGGTGGCAGACTGCTGGCCCGCGCCCGCGAGATCCAGGCGGGCCTGGGGCTGGACTGGAGCGACACCGTCCTGAAGCGGGACGTCACCGAACTCGGCATCTCCGACCGTCAGTTGCTGATCCTCGCACGCGCCCTGGCCACCCGCCCCCGGCTGCTGGTCCTCGACGAGCCGACCTCGGCCCTGTCGGCCGCCGAGGCGGATCGCCTCTTCGCGCTCGTCGAGCGGATGCGCGACGACGGCATCGCCGTCCTCTACGTCTCCCACCGCCTCGGCGAGATCGACGCCCTGGCCGACCGGCTGGTCGTCCTGCGGGACGGCCGTCTCACCGAGGACCAGGCCAAGCCCTTCGACTGGGACGCCGCCCTGCGCGCGATGCTGGCCCAGACCCAGGAGGCGACGACGGCCCGCCCGGTCCGGCCGGACGCCTCCGGCGACGTGGTGGTGTCGTTGCGCGGGGTACGCCTCTTCGAGGGCCGCGCCCCTCTTGACCTCGACCTCCACGCCGGCGAAGTCACCGGCGTCGTGGGCCTGTTGGGCGCCGGCAAGACCGAACTGGCGCGCGGCCTGTTCGGAGCGGAGCCCTTCGGGACGGGCACGGTCGCACTCGACGGCAAGCCGTACGAGCCCCGCCGCCCCGCCGACGCGATCCGGGCCGGCGTCCACCTGGTCCCCGAGGACCGGCACGCCGACGCCCTCGTCCCCGGCTGGTCGGTGGCGCAGAACATCTCGCTGCCGTTCCTGAGATCCCTCTCGAAGGCGGGTCTCGTCCAGCGGTCCAGGGAGGACGCGCTCGGCCGCGCCACCATCGACGCCCTCGGGGTCGTCACCCGCGACGAGCACAGCACCGTCGAGGAGCTGTCCGGCGGCAACCAGCAGAAGGTCGTCGTCGGCCGCTGGCTCGCCGAGACTCCCCGCGTCCTCATCCTGGACGAGCCGTTCCGAGGCGTGGACATCGGTGCCCGCCGGGACATCGGCCGCCGCGCCCGTGCCCTCGCCGCCGAGGGCGCCGCCGTCCTCGTGCTGTCCGCCGACGTCGACGAGGTCCTGGAGGTGGCCGACCGGGTCGTCGTCCTGGCGGCCGGCGAGATCCACCTCGACGCCTACGGCGAGGACGCCGAACGAGACCGCGTCATCCAGACCATCTCGGAGTCCGTGTGACCCGGCCCCCTGCCCCCGGCTCCCCGACCCCGGCTTTCTGAGGAACTACGCCATGACCACCGCCCAGAGCACCGAGGTCCCCTCGAAGACGGCGCTCCCGCCCGCCACCGGTACCGCCGTCCGCGTCCAGAACGCCGTCATCAAGTACGGCTTCATCTTCGTGACGGTCGCGCTCTTCCTGTACTTCGCGCTGAGCGAGGGCTCCTTCCGCGAGTCGGCGACCCTCCTCGACACGCTCAGATACGTCTCGGTGGCCGCCATCCTCGGCCTCGGGGTCACCCTCACCATGGCCGTCGGCGGAATGGACATGTCCGTCGGCGCGGTGGCCGGCCTCGGTGTCTCGGTCGCCGCCCAGACGATGGTCGTCTTCAACCAGGTCGGCACGGTCGCCATCCTCGCCGTGCTGGCGGCGGGCGCCCTCGCCGGCCTGCTCAACGCGCTCCTGATCGTCGTACTGAAGATCCCCGACATGCTCGCCACCCTCGGCACCATGTTCGTGATCCAGGGCAGCAAGCTGATCCTGGTCGACGGCCAGTCGATCACCCCGGGCATGACGATGGACGACGGCTCCACCGCCCCGGGCAAGTTCACCTCCGGCTTCCTGAAGATCGACCGCGGCACGGTCCTCGGCATCCCCATCTCGGTCCTCATCTTCGGCGGTCTGACGATCGCCGCCTGGGTCTTCCTCGCCCGCACCCGCTGGGGCCGCGTCCTCTACGCGATCGGCGCCAACCCCGAGGCCGCACGCCTGGCGGGCATCCGCGTCGGCGCGTACCGGGCGCTGGCCTACGTCCTGTCCGGCGTCCTCGCCTCCATCGGCGGCCTGATCCTGGCGTCCCGCATCGGCCAGGGTGATGTGAGCGCCGGGACCTCGCAGCTCCTGGAGGCGGTGGCCGTCGCCCTGGTCGGCACCTCGGTCCTGGGCCGGGGCCGCCCGAACGTCTGGGGCACCGCCCTCGGCGCGGTGCTCATCGGCATCATCACCACCGGCCTGACCATCAAGGGCCTGCCGTACTACACCCAGGACGTCGTCGAGGGCGCGGTCCTCATCCTCGCCCTGGTCTTCAGCTTCACCCTGTCCAAGCGCCGCACGTCATAAGGAGACCGATGGGTTACCGCATCCTGGAGCCGGAGGACATCCCGGCGTATCTGCGCGAGCGCGGCCACTGGGACGAGACCACCGACCCCGAGGTCCGCGAGGTCTCCGACGGCAACATGAACCGCGTCTTCCTGGCCTCCGCGCCCGACGGCACCCACAGCCTCGCCGTCAAGCAGGCCCTGCCCTGGGTCCGGGTGGCCGGCCCCTCCTGGCCGATGAACCCCGACCGCGCCGACGCCGAGGCCCGCGCCTACGAGCAGGTCGCGAAGGTCGCCCCGGACAAGATCCCGGCGATCCACGGCTACGACCCCGAGAACTACGCCCTCGTCATGGAGGACATGTCCGACCTGGAGGTCCTGCGCACGCTCCTCAACGAGGGCGCGTCGTACGGCCCCCACACGTCGGCGCGCATCGGCGAGTTCGTCGCCCAGTTCTCCTTCGCCACCAGCGACTTCGGCATGGCGTCGGCCGACCGCAAGGCCCTGATCGCGGCCTCGGTGAGCCCCGAGCTCTGCAAGATCACCGAGGACGTGGTCCTCTCCGAGCCCTACATCGAGCACGAACACAACCACTGGCACGAGGGCGTGGCCGACCTGGCAGCGCAGTTCCGCGCCGACGCCCGCCTGCGCACCGAGGTGGCCGATCTCCGTCACGTCTTCATGACGAGCGCCCAGGCCCTGCTCCACGGCGACCTCCACACCGGCAGCATCATGGTCGGCGACCGCGAAGGCACCCCCGTGGTCCGCGTCTTCGACCCCGAGTTCTCCTTCGTCGGCCCCATCGGCTTCGACCTCGGCCTGTACTGGGCCAACACCCTCGTCTCGGAGCAACGGGCGCGGGCCCTGGGCCGTCTGACCGACCACGCCGATCAACTCCGGCTGTCCTGGGAGGCGTTCGAGACGGAGTTCCGCCGCCTGGGGCCCACCCGCGTCGACACCTTCTTCGACGACGCCTACCTGGACCGCTTCCTGAAGAGGGTCTGGACGGAGTCCCTCGGCTACGCCGGCACGGAGATCATCCGCAGAATCATCGGCTTCGCCCACCTGACGGACCTGACGACGTTGCCGGACCCGGTTCAGGCGTCACGCAGGGCACTGCTGATCGGCCGCGAGCTGATCGTGCGCCGCGAGGAGTTGACCGACGTGAACTCTGTAAGAGCAGTGGTGCAGTCGGCCTAGGGGCGCGGGGCTGTGCTGGATATGCGGCTACCGCCGCGCGGGCGCGACCAGCCCCCCACGACCCGCAGACGGCAGAAAAGGGCGGCCCCCCACGACGAGGAGCCGCCCTTTACCGCGTCACCGCTCACTTCTTGTCGAGCAGATCCTGAACCTTGGCCCGAACATCATCCGTCGCGAGCCCACGAATCGTCAGCGTGGTCCGACGCCGCAGCACATCATCCTGCGTCTCGGCCCACTCGTTGTCCCGCGCATAGACAACCTGCGCCCAAATCTCGGGGGCATCGGGGTGCACCCGCTCACCCAACTCCGGGTTCTCATTGGCCAGCCGAGCGATGTCGAACGCCAACGACCCATAATGCGTGGCGAGATGCTTCGCCGTATCCGCACCCATCCGCGGCCCAGGCGCAGGATTGTCGACCAGCAACCGGTGCGCGACAGCGCGAGGGTTCGCAACCCCCGGCAGCGGCAGCTTCTTCGGCAGCGAGGAGACCGGCTCGAAGTCGTCCCCGAGCGGAGCGCCCGGCAGGGCTTCCAGCTTCTGCATGATCGTGCGGCCGATGTGCCGGAAGGTGGTCCACTTGCCGCCCGCGACGGACAGCATGCCGCCCTTGCCCTCGGTCACCACGGTCTCGCGCTTGGCCTTGGCGGTGTCGCCGGGACCGCCCGGCAGCACGCGCAGACCGGCGAAGGAGTACGTGATCAGGTCGCGGGAGAGCTGCTGGTCCCGGACGGAGAACGCGGCCTCGTCCAGGATCTGGGCTATGTCCTTCTCGGTGACCGAGACATCCGCCGGGTCGCCCTCGAACTCCTCGTCCGTGGTGCCGAGCAGGAGCATGTCCTCCCAGGGCAGGGCGAAGGTGATGCGGTACTTGTCGATCGGGGTCGCGAGGGCGGCCTTCCACGGGGAGGTCCGCTTCAGGACCAGGTGCGCGCCCTTCGACAGCCGGATGGACGGCGCGGCGTTGGGGTCCTCCATCTTGCGCAGGTGGTCGACCCAGGGACCGGTCGCGTTCAGCACCAGGCGCGCGTTGACGCCGAACTCGTCACCGGTGAGACCGTCGCGCAGATCCGCACCCGTCACCCGGCCGTTGGTGAAGCGCAGCCCGCTCACCTCGGCGTGGTTGAGCACGACCGCGCCCGCCTCGACGGCCCCGCGGACCGTCATGAGCGCCATCCGGGCGTCGTTCATCTGGTCGTCGCCGTACACGGCGACGGCCTTGAGGTTCTCGGTGCGCAGCTCGGGCACGTCCCGCGCGGCCTTCGAGGGGCTGAGCAGGTGCCCCACGCCGTCGCCGAAGGCCGACAGCATCGAGTACGCGAACACGCCCGCGCCGAGCTTGGCCGCGCCGTGCGGCCCGCCCTTGTACACGGGGAGGTAGAAGGTGAGCGGGTTCGCCAGGTGGGGAGCCACCTGGCGGGAGACCGCACGCCGTTCGAAGTGGTTCTCCGCGACCAGCTTCACCGCGCCGGTCTGGAGATAGCGCAGACCGCCGTGGAGGAGCTTGGAGGAGGCGGAGGAGGTGGCGCCGGCGAAGTCGCCGGCGTCGACCAGGGCCACCCGCAGACCGGACTGCGCGGCGTGCCAGGCGGTGGAGATGCCCAGGATGCCGCCGCCGATCACGAGAAGGTCGTACGACGCCTTGGAGAGCTGCTCCCGGGTCTCGGCGCGGCTCGGGTTGGAGCCGGAGGCCGGGCGCGTACCGAGGGCAGGCACGGACTGCAGGGTGGACTGACTGGTCATGTCGGGTTCTTACTCCTCATCAGAGCCGCGAGATGAGCGTGGGGTGCTCGCTCTTCAGCTCTCGTCCTCGAGCCAGCCCATGGTCCGCTCGACGGCCTTGAGCCAGCTCTCGTACTCACGGTCGCGCTTCTCCGCGGCCATGTTGGGGGTCCACTCGGCGGCCCGGCGCCAGTTGGCGCGCAGGTCGTCGGTGCTGGTCCAGAAGCCGACGGCGAGACCGGCGGCGTAGGCGGCGCCGAGGCAGGTGGTCTCGGCGACCATCGGGCGCACCACGGGGGCGTCCACGAAGTCGGCGAGGGTCTGCATCAGCAGGTTGTTGGAGGTCATACCGCCGTCGACCTTGACGGCCGCGAGCTCGACGCCGGAGTCCTTCGTCATGGCGTCGGTGATCTCACGGGTCTGCCAGGCGGTGGCCTCCAGGACGGCGCGCGCGAGGTGCGCCTTGGTGACGTACCGGGTCAGACCGGCGATGACACCACGGGCGTCGGAGCGCCAGTACGGGGCGAACAGGCCGGAGAAGGCCGGCACGAAGTACGCGCCGCCGTTGTCCTCGACCGTGAGCGCCAGCGTCTCGATCTCGGCGGCCGTGGAGATCAGGCCCATCTGGTCGCGCATCCACTGCACCAGCGAACCGGTGACGGCGATCGAGCCCTCCAGGGCGTAGACCGCCTTCTCGTCGCCGATGCGGTAACCGACCGTGGTCAGCAGGCCGTTGTAGGAGTTCACCGGCTTCTCACCGGTGTTCATCAGCAGGAAGGTGCCGGTGCCGTACGTCGACTTGGCCTCGCCCTCGGCGAAACAGGTCTGGCCGAACAGGGCCGCCTGCTGGTCGCCGAGCGCGGAGGCGACGGGGATGCCGCCGAGGATGTCGCCGAGCTTGCCGCCCGTGACCTCGCCGTAGACCTCGGCGGAGGAGCGGATCTCCGGGAGCATCGCCAGCGGCACGCCGATGGACTCGGCGATCTTGGCGTCCCACTCCATGGTGTGGAGGTTCATCAGCATGGTGCGCGAGGCGTTGGTGACGTCGGTGACGTGCCGGCCGCCGTCGACACCGCCGGTCAGGTTCCAGATGACCCAGCTGTCCATGGTGCCGAAGAGGATGTCGCCGGCCTCGGCGCGCTCGCGCAGGCCCTCGACGTTGTCCAGCAGCCAGCGGGCCTTCGGGCCGGCGAAGTAGGAGGCCAGCGGCAGGCCGGTCTCGCGGCGGAAGCGGTCCTGGCCGACGTTGCGGCCGAGCTCCTTGCAGAGCGCGTCGGTGCGGGTGTCCTGCCAGACGATGGCGTTGTGGACGGGCTCACCGGTGTTCTTGTCCCAGAGCAGCGTGGTCTCGCGCTGGTTGGTGATGCCGATGGCCTTGATGTCGTCGCGGGTGATGCCGGCCTTCTCGATGGCCCCGGCGACGACCTCCTGGACGTTGGTCCAGATCTCGGTGGCGTTGTGCTCGACCCAGCCCGGCTTCGGGAAGATCTGCTCGTGCTCCTTCTGGTCGACCGAGACGATACGGCCGTCCTTGTCGAAGACGATGCAGCGGCTGGACGTGGTGCCCTGGTCGATCGCGGCGATGAAGGGCCCGGCGGTGTGGGCGTCGGTCACTGTGTGCTCCTGAGGTTCCGTGAGTGGGAGGGAACGGTCTACGACTGCTCTGCGACTGCTTCGGACGCGTCTACGACTGCTTCGGACGCGCTAGGCGAAAGCGATGTTGTAGATGCCCGCAGCGATGGCGCCGCCGAGCAGCGGACCGACCACCGGGACCCAGGCGTAGCCCCAGTCGGAGCCGCCCTTGTTGGGCAGGGGCAGGAGGGCGTGCACGATACGCGGACCGAGGTCACGGGCCGGGTTGATCGCGTAGCCGGTCGGACCGCCCAGGGACAGACCGATGGAGACCACCACGAGGGCGGTGATCAGGGCACCCAGGGTGCCGAGGCCCTTGCCGTCGCCGTTCAGGCCCTGCGTGAGGACGGCGAGCACCAGCACGATCGTGCCGATGACCTCGGTGGCGACGTTCTGCCAGGCGACCCGGACCTCGGGACCGGTGGAGAAGATGCCCAGGACCGGTCCCGCGCCCTTCTCCTGCGCCTCGACGGCCTTGGCCTTGGTGGCCTGCGCGCCGGGGGCGCCGACGATCTCCTTGTCGGTCAGGTGCGCGTGGAACTGGCCGTAGTAGGCGATCCAGACCAGGGCCGCGCCGATCATGGCGCCGAGCAGCTGCCCGCCCCAGTAGATCGGGACGTCGCCCCAGGGGATGCCGTCCTTCTTGAGCGCGAGCGCGAGGGTGACGGCCGGGTTGAGGTGGGCGCCGGAGAGCGGCGCGGAGGTGTAGACGGCCGTCAGAACGGCGAAACCCCACCCGAAGGTGATGGCGAGCCACCCGGCGTTGCGTGCCTTGGAGGCCTTCAGCGTGACGGCCGCGCACACGCCGCCGCCGAGCAGGATGAGTATGGCGGTACCGATGGTCTCGCCGATGAAGATGTCGGAGCTGGACACCCGCGACTCCTTTGTCCTTCGTCCAGGGGGAGAGCTGCCGGCCCTTGGCGTCGTACCACTGTAACGCCTATTGCCGGTCGGTGTTCGACAATGTCGACCGATGGACGGGAGTCTTGCTCCGGCGTTACAGGCACGTCAAGAGTTCTGTTGTCGAAAACACGATCGTTATTGAGTGACATGTCCTATCGATCTTCCGCCGCCCGGCGGACGACGGCATCCCGGGGCGCGACGAAGGCCGGGACGCCCTTGGCGCCCCGGCTCCCCGCACGTCCCGCCCGCTGCTGCTGCGGGCCTCAGAACCGCCCGGCGCCCAGGTCCCGGGAGACCGCGCGGGCGCAGTCCCGCACCGCCGCGATCAGCTCGGGCCGCAGCGCGCCCTTGTCGTCCTCCCGGCATAGCCGCTCCACGGCACCGGTGATGCCGACCGCGCCCACCGGCATGCGCCGCCGGTCGTGGATGGGCGCGGCGACGGACGCGACGCCCTCCCAGGTCTCCTCGACGTCGGCCGCGTACCCACGCGCGCGCGTGACGTCGAGGAGCTGCTCGAAGTCGTCCAGGTCGCAGATCGTGCGGTCGGTGTACGCCTTGCGGTCGGTCTCCACCGCCTCGCTGTGCGCGACCGGGTCGTAGGCCGACAGCACCTTGCCCAGGGCCGTGGAGTGCAGCGGCTGCATGGCCCCGATCTCCAGGACCTGCCGGCTGTCGTCGGGCCGGAAGACGTGGTGCACGATCAGCACGCCCTGCTGGTGCAGGACGCCCAGGTGGACGCTCTCGCCGCTGGAGCGGGCCAGGTCGTCGGTCCACACCAGGGCGCGCGCCCGCAGCTCGTGCACGTCGAGATAGGTGGTGCCCAGGCGCAGCAGTTCGGCGCCGAGCTGATAGCGCCCGGAGGCGTCGTCCTGCTCCACGAAGCCCTCCTGCTGGAGGGTGCGCAGGATGCCGTGCGCGGTGCCCTTGGCCAGGCCCAGGGACGAGGCGATGTCCGACAGGCCGAGTCTCCGTTCGCCACCCGCGAGGAGTCGCAGCATCGCGGCCGCACGTTCGAGCGACTGGATGTTCCGTGCCATCGCCGTCCTGCCTCCGTCCCCTTCGACGGCCGTTGCCCTTCGGCGTCACCGCCGCCGCTGCCGTCGTTCGGCAATGTCGAACACTACCGGTCCATGCCGACCTCCCGCCAATGGTCGGTCCCCAACAGTCCCCAACAGTCCCCAACTGTTGCGTCACTCGTACGCCGACGGTGACGCGCCCGCCATCCTCGTCCGTCCCGTGGACCGCCTGACCATCCGGGCCTGGACCCGGCTACCCTGGCGGCGTGTGCCCACCGCGGGACGTCGCCCAGGGCACCGGAAAGCCGACAGCCGTCGCACCTGAGGGAGCCCTTTCATGGCCTCGTTGCCACCGACCCCTTCCGCCGACAGCCGGACCCGTGCGTCCGCCCTCCGTGAGGCACTCGCCACCCGCGTGGTGGTCGCCGACGGGGCGATGGGCACCATGCTGCAGGCCCAGGAGCCCACGCTCGACGACTTCCAGCAGCTGGAGGGCTGCAACGAGGTCCTGAACGTCACCCGCCCCGACATCGTCCGCTCCGTGCACTCCGAGTACTTCGCCGCGGGCGTCGACTGCGTGGAGACCAACACCTTCGGCGCGAACCTCACCGCCCTGGGCGAGTACGACATCCCCGAACGCGTCGCCGAACTGTCCGAGGCCGGCGCCCGCATCGCCCGCGAGACGGCCGACGAGTTCGCCGCCCGTGACGGCCGGCAGCGCTGGGTGCTGGGCTCGATGGGCCCCGGCACCAAGCTGCCCACGCTCGGCCACACCACCTTCGGCGCCATCCGCGACGCCTACCAGCAGAACGCCGAGGGGCTGCTCGCCGGCGGCGCCGACGCCCTGCTGGTGGAGACCACCCAGGACCTGCTGCAGACCAAGGCCTCCGTGCTGGCCGCGCGCCGGGCCATGGAGACGGCCGGGTACGAGGTCCCGCTGGTGGTGTCCGTGACGGTGGAGACGACCGGCACGATGCTGCTCGGCTCGGAGATCGGCGCCGCCCTCACCGCGCTGGAGCCGCTGGGCATCGATCTGATCGGCCTGAACTGCGCCACCGGCCCGGCC
This sequence comes from Streptomyces lincolnensis, assembly GCF_021173675.1. Classification (GTDB taxonomy): domain Bacteria; phylum Actinomycetota; class Actinomycetes; order Streptomycetales; family Streptomycetaceae; genus Streptomyces; species Streptomyces lincolnensis_B. Next base: position 222,793 of record NZ_JAIHON010000009.1, read on the forward strand.
GAGATGAGCGAGCACCTGCGCTATCTGGCCCGCCACTCCCGCATCCCGCTGTCGTGCATGCCGAACGCCGGTCTGCCCGTCCTGGGCAAGGACGGCGCCCACTACCCCCTGTCGGCCCCGGAACTCGCCGACGCCCAGGAGACGTTCGTCCACGAGTACGGCCTCTCCCTCGTCGGCGGCTGCTGCGGCACCACCCCCGAGCACCTGCGCCAGGTCGTCGAGCGCGTCCGGGACCTCACCCCCGCTGCCCGCGACCCGCGCCCCGAGCCCGGTGCCGCCTCGCTCTACCAGACGGTCCCGTTCCGCCAGGACACCTCGTACCTGGCCATCGGTGAGCGCACCAACGCCAACGGCTCGAAGAAGTTCCGCGAGGCCATGCTGGAGGGTCGCTGGGACGACTGCGTGGAGATGGCCCGCGAGCAGATCCGCGAGGGCGCCCACATGCTGGACCTCTGCGTGGACTACGTCGGCCGGGACGGCGTCGCCGACATGGAGGAGCTGGCCGGCCGCTTCGCCACCGCCTCCACCCTGCCGATCGTCCTGGACTCCACCGAGGTTCCCGTCATCCGCGCCGGCCTGGAGAAGCTCGGCGGACGCGCGGTCATCAACTCGGTCAACTACGAGGACGGCGACGGCCCCGAGTCCCGGTTCGCGAAGGTCACCAAGCTCGCGCAGGAGCACGGCGCCGCCCTGATCGCCCTGACCATCGACGAGGAGGGCCAGGCGCGCACCCCGGAGAAGAAGGTCGAGATCGCCGAGCGGCTCATCGACGACCTCACCGGCAACTGGGGCATCCACGAGTCCGACATCCTCATCGACACCCTGACCTTCACCATCTGTACCGGTCAGGAGGAGTCCCGCAAGGACGGCATCGCCACCATCGAGGCGATCCGCGAGCTCAAGCGCCGCCACCCGGACGTACAGACCACCCTCGGCCTGTCGAACATCTCCTTCGGCCTCAACCCGGCCGCGCGCGTCCTGCTCAACTCCGTCTTCCTCGACGAGTGCACCAAGGCGGGCCTGGACTCGGCGATCGTCCACGCGTCGAAGATCCTTCCGATCGCCCGGTTCACCGAGGAGGAGGTGGCCACCGCTCTCGATCTCGTCTACGACCGCCGCAGCGAGGGCTACGACCCCCTCCAGAAGCTGATGGCCCTGTTCGAGGGCGCCACCACCAAGTCCCTCAAGGCGGGCCGGGCCGAGGAACTGGCCGCCCTGCCGCTGGACGAGCGCCTCAAGCGCCGCATCATCGACGGCGAGAAGAACGGCCTGGAGGCCGACCTCGACGCGGCCCTCCGGGACCGCCCCGCCCTGGACATCGTCAACGACACCCTCCTGGACGGCATGAAGGTCGTCGGCGAGCTGTTCGGCTCCGGCCAGATGCAGCTGCCGTTCGTGCTCCAGTCCGCCGAGGTCATGAAGACCGCGGTCGCCTACCTCGAACCGCACATGGAGAAGGTCGAGGGCGACGAGGAGGGCAAGGGCACCATCGTGCTCGCCACCGTCCGCGGCGACGTCCACGACATCGGCAAGAACCTCGTCGACATCATCCTGTCCAACAACGGCTACAACGTCGTCAACCTCGGCATCAAGCAGCCGGTCTCCGCGATCCTGGACGCCGCCGCCGAGCACCGCGCCGACGTCATCGGCATGTCGGGCCTCCTGGTCAAGTCCACGGTGATCATGAAGGAGAACCTGGAGGAGCTCAACCAGCGCGGCCTGGCCGCCGACTTCCCGGTCATCCTCGGCGGCGCCGCCCTGACCAGGGCCTACGTCGAGCAGGACCTGCACGAGATCTACGAGGGCGAGGTCCGCTACGCCCGCGACGCCTTCGAGGGCCTGCGCCTGATGGACGCCCTCATCGGCGTCAAGCGGGGCGTGCCCGGGGCCAAGCTGCCGGAGCTGAAGCAGCGCCGGGTGCGCGCCACGGCCGCCGCCGTCGAGACCGAGGAGCGCCCGGAGGAGGGGCACGTCCGCTCCGACGTCGCCGTCGACAACCCGGTGCCCACCCCGCCGTTCTGGGACACCCGCGTCATCAAGGGCGTCCAGCTCAAGGAGTACGCGACCTGGCTCGACGAGGGCGCCCTGTTCAAGGGCCAGTGGGGCCTCAAGCAGGCCCGCACCGGCGAGGGACCGTCGTACGAGGAACTCGTGGAGACCGAGGGCCGGCCCCGGCTGCGCGGCCTGCTGGACAAGCTCCAGACCGAGAACCTGCTGGAGGCGGCCGTCGTCTACGGCTACTTCCCGTGCGTGTCCAAGGACGACGACCTGATCATCCTGGACGAGGAGGGCAACGAGCGCACCCGCTTCACCTTCCCGCGCCAGCGCCGCGGCCGCCGGCTGTGCCTGGCCGACTTCTTCCGCCCGGAGGAGTCGGGCGAGACGGACGTGGTCGGTCTCCAGGTCGTCACCGTCGGTTCCCGGATCGGCGAGGAGACCGCGAAGCTCTTCGAGTCCAACGCCTACCGCGACTACCTCGAACTGCACGGCCTGTCCGTGCAGTTGGCCGAGGCGCTCGCCGAGTACTGGCACGCCCGCGTGCGCTCGGAGCTCGGCTTCGCGGGCGAGGACCCGAACGAGATCGAGGACATGTTCTCCCTGAAGTACCGGGGCGCCCGCTTCTCCCTGGGCTACGGCGCCTGCCCGAACCTGGAGGACCGCGCCAAGATCGCCGACCTGCTGCGGCCCGAGCGGATCGGCGTCCAGCTGTCGGAGGAGTTCCAGCTGCACCCGGAGCAGTCCACCGACGCCATCGTGATCCATCACCCCGAGGCGAAGTACTTCAACGCACGCTGATCGGATCAGTCGTACACTGGTCGGTCCACCGCAGGCCGGTTGCCTCTCTGCGAGAAGGGGGAGGCGACCGGCCTGCTCGTCCCTCCAGGAGGTACGTGGATGACCAGCACGGTTCCCGCACCGACAACCCGTACGGCCGAAGGCTCCGCCCTGCAGGCCGTGCTCCTCGACATGGACGGGACCCTGGTGGACACCGAGGGTTTCTGGTGGGACGTGGAGGCCGAGGTCTTCGCCGGTCTCGGGCACACGCTCGACGACTCCTGGCGCCATGTCGTGGTCGGCGGGCCGATGACCCGCAGCGCCGGATTCCTGATCGAGGCCACCGGCGCCGACATCACCCTCGCCGAACTCACGGTGCTCCTCAACGAGGGCTTCGAGGCCCGCATCGACCGCGCGCTGCCCCTGATGCCCGGGGCCACCCGGCTGCTGGCCGAACTCGCCGCGCACGACGTGCCCACGGCCCTGGTCTCCGCCTCGCACCGGCGCATCATCGACCGGGTCCTGGCCTCGCTCGGCCCGCAGCACTTCGCGTTGACCGTGGCCGGCGACGAGGTGCCGCGCACCAAGCCGCACCCCGACCCCTACCTGGTCGCCGCCGCCGGACTCGGCGCGGACCCGGCCCGCTGCGCGGTCGTCGAGGACACCGCGACCGGGGTCGCCGCGGCCGAGGCGGCGGGCTGCCAGGTGGTGGCGGTGCCCTCCGTCGCCCCCATCGCCCCGGCCCCGCGGCGGACGGTCGTGACCTCGCTCGAAGAGGTGGACCTGACATTTCTGCGCGGCCTGATGACGCTCTGACGGGGTTTGCCGACGGAAATGCACCGGGTGTTCACTCAGCGTGCGGGGCCGATAGCGGGGAATTCCGCGGGGTGTGTCCGCGGGTAATTCCCCTCACGCGGGCCGGCCGAATTCCGGTGTGACCGCACACCGTTGAGCATGTGAGGTTCCCCACTCCCCGCGGGATCGACAGGGTCGGACAGGTGTGCTGAAGACCCCCGTTCGAGGCACCCGGACACGCCCTTGTGTCCCGATTGGTGAAGGCCTGCACCAATCCTTCCCCGCGTGGGTGTTCGGTCCGTCCACACCTGGTTCCGCTGCGTGATGGGCCCTCAACTCCGGCCGCCGCCAACCCTCGTACAGGTGCGGACTAACCTCCTGCTGAGAACATCGCCCTTACCCCGTGACCGGCATCTCCACCCATGCATGCCGGGTACACGGACTCGAGCTCTGGAGAACGTCGAGCATGAACCGCAAGTCTTTGGCGCTGCCGGCCGTGATCGGTCTGCTCGCGCCGGTGCTCGCAGCCTGCGGTGGGTCCAGCAGCGGGAGCGGCAGCGACGGTGCGATCGTCGTCGGCACCACCGACCGGTTCACCGCCACGAGCGAGGCCCCCGCGCCCCTCGACCCGGCCTACGCCTACGACGTCGGCTCCTGGAACATCCTGCGCCAGACCGTGCAGACCCTGATGATCCTGCCGAAGGGCGACGGCGACCCGGTCCCCGAGGCCGCCGAGAAGTGCGCCTTCACCGACACCGGCAACGAGCGCTACGCCTGCACCCTGCGCGAGGGGCTGAAGTTCTCCAACGGCAAGGCCATCACCGCCGAGGACGTGAAGTTCTCCATCGAGCGTGCCCTGGCCCTGAAGGCCGACAGCGGTGTCTTCGCCCTGCTGTCCACCATCGACACCGTCGAGACCCAGGGCGACCGCGAGGTCATCTTCCACCTCAAGACCGCCGACGCCACCTTCCCGTACAAGCTGTCGACCCCGGTCGCCGGCATCGTCAACCCCGACGACTACGAGAAGGGCAAGCTGCGCGACGGCTTCGACGTGGACGGCTCCGGCCCGTACACCATGAAGGCCGACGTCAAGAACGACGAGCTGGTCGACGCCGTCTTCACCAAGAACCCCGACTACAAGGGGTCGCTCAAGGTGAACAACGACGAGGTCGACCTGCGCTCCTTCGAGGACGCGGACGCCATGGGCGCCGCGCTGGAGAAGGGCGACATCGACCTCATGACCCGCACCATGTCCCCCGAGCAGATCGACAAGCTCGGCAACGAGACGGGCGGCGACATCGACCTCGTCGAACTGCCCGGCCTGGAGATCCGCTACCTCGGCTTCAACACCGACGCGCCGTCCGTGAAGTCCAAGGCGGTCCGTGAGGCGATGGCCCAGGTCGTCAACCGCAGCGAACTCGTCGCCAAGGTCTACGGCTCGCAGGCCGAACCGCTGTACTCGATGGTCCCGGCCAGCATCACCGGCCACTCCAACTCCTTCTTCAACCAGTACGGCGAGCCGAACGTCACCAAGGCCAGGTCGCTGCTGACCAAGGCCGGCATCAGCACCCCGGTGAAGCTCACCCTGCACTACACGACCGACCACTACGGCCCGGCCACCAAGCAGGAGTTCGAGGTGCTGCAGAAGCAGCTCAACGACACCGGCCTGTTCCGCGTCGGCATCGAGGGCGCCCCCTGGTCGACCTTCCGCCCCGCCGAGAAGAAGGGCGAGTACGACGTCTACGGCATGGGCTGGTTCCCCGACTTCCCGGACGCCGACAACTACCTCGCCCCGTTCCTGGACAAGGACAACACCATCGGTTCGCCGTACGTGAACAGCCAGATCCGCAACACGCTGATCCCGGAGTCCCGCCGTGAGTCGGACCGGCTCTCCGCCGCCACGAGCCTGACGAACATTCAGGACATCGTCGCCGCCGACGTGCCCGTGCTTCCGCTGTGGCAGGGCAAGCAGTACGTGGCGGCACGCGACGACATCACCGGAACCGCGTACACGCTCAACTCCTCCTCGACGCTTCAGCTGTGGGAGCTCGGCCGCGGTGTGAGCGGCTGACAGTCTCCCGTGCCCGGGGCCAGGGAGGGTGGCCCCGGGGTCCCGCACACCGACGACAAGGCATTCCTACGTGAACATGCGCACCCAGTGGCCGGTCCTGCCGATCGTGGCAGGACTGGCCTCCGGCCTGTTGACCGCCTGCGGAACGGAGTCAGGGGGGTCCGGGGGGACCGGCTCCTCGGTGGTGATGGGGATGTCCGACGACGTCCTGGCCACCGATCCCGCGTCCGGCTACGACCCCGGCTCCTGGCTGTTGTTCAACAACGTCTTCCAGTCCCTGCTCAGCTTCCCCAAGGGGAGCACCGAACCACAGCCCGAGCTGGCGAAGAAGTGCTCCTTCACGGACGCGCGGACCCAGGTCTACCAGTGCACCCTGAACGACGGCCTCAAGTTCAGCAACGGTGACACGCTCACCTCGAAGGACGTCAAGTTCTCCTTCGACCGCATGCTGAAGATCAACGACGACGCCGGTCCCGCGATCATGTTCCCGATGCTCGACAAGGTCGAGACACCGGACGCGAAGACGGTGGTCTTCCGCCTCAACACGCCCGACGCCACCTTCCCGAGCAAGATCGCCTCCGGTGCCGGCTCCATCGTGAACCACACCCAGTACGACGAGGACGGACTGCGCGAGGACGGCAGGGCGATCGGATCCGGCCCGTACAAGCTGGACTCCTTCGGCGACGACGAGGCCGTCTTCTCGGTCAACGAGAACTACGAGGGCACCGCCGACGTCCGCAACTCCGGCGTGACGCTGAAGTTCTTCCACGGCGACCAGAGCGCCCTGAAGAAGGCCCTGGTCGACAGCGAGGTCGACATCGCCTACCGCGGTCTCAGCGCGAACGACATCTCCGAGATCGAGAAGGGCGACACCAGCGCGGGCGTCGAACTCGTCGAGGGCAGCAGCGCCGAGGTCCAGCACCTCGTCTTCAACATGAAGGACCCGGTCGCAGGCCGGCTCGGCGTCCGCAAGGCCATGGCCTACCTGGTCGACCGCGACGCGCTGATCCACGAGGTCTACCAGGGCACCGCCACCGCGCTGTACTCGATCATCCCGGCCGGCATCTCCGGCCACAACACGGCCTTCTTCGACACCTACGGCGCCCGGCCCTCCAAGGCCAAGGCCGCCGAGGCCCTCCAGGCCGACGGCATCACCGACAAGGTGAAGCTGACCCTCTGGTCGACCCCGGCACGCTACGGCCCGGCCACCGACGCCCTGCTGAAGGGGATAGCCGAACAGCTCAACGCCAGCGGCCTGTTCGACGCCGACGTGAAGTCCGTGGCCTTCCCCGAGTACGAGAAGGACATCGCCACCGGCAAGTACGGCGTCTACGTCAAGGGCTGGGTGCCCGACTACCCGGACGCCGACAACTTCACGGCCCCCTTCTTCGGCGAGGGCAACGTGCTGGGCAACAACTACACCAACAGCGCGATCACCGGCACGCTGATCCCGCAGACCGCCGCCCAGTCCGACCGCTCCGCCACCGACGAGGACTACGGCAAGCTCCAGGACATCGTCGCCGACGACCTGCCCGTCCTGCCGCTCTGGCAGGCCAAGCAGTACGCGGTCACCCGCGAGGGTGTCTACGGCCTGGAGTACTGCCTGGACGCCTCGACCGTGTTCCGGTTCTGGGAGCTCAGCAAGGCCTGAGCGAGAACCCCGCACACGCGAGGAGGGCGCCCCCCGAAGGCAGGGGACGCCCTCCTCGTCGTAGCACGGCGTGCGCTGCGCCATAGCACGGCGTGCGCTGCGCTCACTGGGCGCCGGGGCGCACCAGACCGCTCTCGTACGCGTACACCGCGGCCTGCACCCGGTCGCGCAGCCCCAGTTTGGTCAGCACATGTCCCACGTGCGTCTTGACCGTGGTCTCGCTGACGAAGAGGTCGGCGGCGATCTCGGCGTTGGACAGCCCGCGCGCCACCAGCTTCAGCACCTCGACCTCGCGGTCGGTGAGCGTGTGCAGCGTGTCCGGGACCGGCTCGTCGCCGGACGGCAGATGCGTGGCGTACTTGTCCAGCAGCCGGCGCGTGATGCTCGGCGCGAGCATCGCCTCGCCCGCGGCCACCACCCGGATCGCCTGCACCAGCTCGTTGGCCGGGGCGTCCTTGAGCAGGAAGCCGCTGGCGCCCGCCCGCAGCGCCTCCACCACGTACTCGTCGAGATCGAAGGTGGTCAGCACCAGTACCTTGGCCGGGCCGTCCCGCCCGGGACCGGTGATCTGCCGGGTCGCCTCCACACCGTCCATCCGCGGCATACGGATGTCCATCAGAACCACATCGGGCTGAAGGGCCCGCACCTGGTCGAGAGCCTGAAGGCCGTCTCCGGCCTCGCCCACGACCGCGATGTCCTGCTCGGCCTCCAGAATCATCCGGAAGCCGGTGCGCAGCAGCGGCTGGTCGTCGACCAGTAGGACGCGGATGGCCACGTAAGTCTCCTTCGCTAGTCCGGCCCCATTCTGCCCTGCGGTACGCCGCCGGACTCGGCCGCCCTCACGGGAACCGCCTGTTCCGCACGGGGAACGACCCCCGGACCGCCCACCGGGTCCGGGCCGGCGCCCCGGACGGGCAGCGGATAGGGCGGGGGAGTGCCGCCGAACTCCGGGCAGTGCGCCTGGTGGTCGCACCAGCCGCACAGCTTGGTGGGCCGGGGCCGCCAGTCCCCGGTCTCGGTGGCTTCCCGGATCGCCTCCCACAGCGCGTGCAGCTTGCGCTCGACGCGCTCCAGGTCGGCGAGGACGGGGTCGTAGGTGAGGACGTCACCGCTGCCGAGATAGACGAGCTGGAGCCGGCGCGGGACCACGTTCTTCAGGCGCCACACGACCAGGGCGTAGAACTTCATCTGGAACAGGGCGCCCTCGGCGTACTCCGGGCGGGGCGCCTTGCCGGTCTTGTAGTCGACGATCCGTACCTCGCCGGTCGGCGCCACGTCGACGCGGTCGATGATCCCGCGCAGCTTCAGCCCCGAGTCCAGCACCGCCTCGACGAACAGCTCGCGCTCGACCGGCTCCAGCCGGGTCGGGTCCTCCAGTGTGAACCAGCGCTCCACGAGCTGCTCCGCCTCACCCAGCCAGCGCGCCAGCCGCTCGCCCTCCGGATCGTCCGCGAACAGGTCGACGACCTCGGGCCGCGTCTCCCTGAGCCGGTCCCACTGGCCCGGGACGAGCGACTTGGCGCGGGGCGCGGTCCGCTCGGCGGCCGGGGCGTCGAACAGCCGCTCCAGCACCGCGTGCACCAGCGTGCCCCGCGTCGCCGCCTCGCTCGGTTTCTCCGGCAGCCGGTCGATCACCCGGAACCGGTACAGCAACGGGCACTGCATGAAATCGCCCGCACGGGAGGGGGAGAGGGAGGCGGGCGGTATGGCGACGGGGCGCGGGGCTTCGGCCTCGGGCTTGGTCTCGGTCCCGGGCTGGGGGTCGGTCTCTGTCTCGGGCGCGGGTGTGGCTGGCGCGGCCCCCGCCGTGGTCGTGGGCCGCTCCGCCGTCGCCGGTTCGGCCGTGGTCGTCGGCTCGGCGGCGGACGGTGGATCCGCCTGCGCGGCGTCCGCGTCGGCAGGCTGTGCGACGCCCTCGGTGCTCGTCTCCATGACCACAGACCATACGGCCCGCCACTGACAGTGACCCAGCCACCGTCGTGACGGGTGCGACGGCTGTGGAAACACAGGGGGTGCCGGGGCGGAACGCGTCGCGACGGCCGCATACCATCGACCCGAGACCCTTCCGCCCGGCAGGCGCGGAAGACGCTTCGAACGAGGGGAAACCGTGGACGAGAGCGGCGGGAGCGGGCAGCCGCGGTCCGGCAACGACGAGCCGACCGAGCGCCACGCAGCACCTGCGACCCCGGCCACCGGCTCCGCACGCCCCGACCCGGCCCCCCGGGGCACCGACGAACCGACCATGGTCGTACGGAGGTTGGACGCTCCGTCGGATCCCCCGGACGACGGAACGAACGGGGGAGGGACGAGCGGACAGGAACCCTCCGAGGAGAAGACCGCACCCAAGGACTCCGAGGAGAAGGCCGCCCCCAAGGACAAGGCCGTGGAGGAGCCCACCGGGGAGAACACCCCGGCCACGAAACCCGACGTGACGAAGCCGGACGCCACGAAGCCCCCCGCCACCGGCCGGCACAGGCACGAAGCCCACACGGGCCACCCCGAGCACAACCCCGCCGACCCCCAGCACGCCGGCGACCGGACCCTCGCCCACAGCGGCCTCTCCAAGGGCCGTCCGCCCCGCAGGGAGCGCGGCCCCGGCGGCGGCCTGCTGATGGGCCGGCCCTTCGGCGTGCCCGTGTACGTCGCGCCCAGCTGGTTCCTCGTCGCGGCCCTGATCACCTGGGTGTTCGGCGGTCAGCTCGACCGGGTCCTGCCCGAGCTGGGTGCCGCCCGCTATCTCGTCTCCCTCTTCTTCGCGGTCGCCTTCTACGCCTCCGTCCTGGTCCACGAACTGGCCCACACGGTCGCCGCCCTCCGCTTCAAACTCCCGGTCCGCCGCATCCAGCTCCAGTTCTTCGGCGGCGTCTCCGAGATCGAGAAGGAGGCCGAGACCCCGGGCCGGGAGTTCTGGCTCGCCTTCGTCGGCCCGCTGCTCTCCCTGGCCCTCTCCGGCCTCTTCTACCTGGCCATGCAGCCGGTCGAGCCCGGCACGGTCCCCGGCGTCCTGCTGGCCGGTCTGATGATCTCCAACCTGATCGTCGCCGCCTTCAACCTGCTGCCCGGCCTGCCCCTCGACGGCGGCCGCATGCTCCGCGCGGTCATCTGGAAGATCACCGGCAAGCCCATGAGCGGCACCGTCGCCGCCGCCTGGGTCGGCCGCGCCCTCGCCGTCTCCGTCCTGATCGGCCTGCCGCTGCTCACCCAGTCCGGGGCGCTCGGCTCCAACGCCGAGGACAACGTCGGCATGGACACCGTCATGGACGCCCTGCTCGCCGCGATCCTCGCCGCGATCATCTGGACCGGCGCCGGGAACAGCCTGCGCATGGCCCGCCTGCGCGAACACCTGCCCGAGCTGCGCGCCCGCACGCTCACCCGCCGCGCGGTCCCCGTCGAGACCGACACCCCCCTCTCGGAGGCCCTGCGCCGCGCCAACGCCGCCGGGGCCCGCGCCCTGGTCGTCGTGGACGCCGACGGCCATCCCCTCTCCCTGGTCCGCGAGGCCGCCATCGTCGGCGTACCGGAACACCGCCGCCCCTGGGTCGCCGTCAGCGGCCTCGCCCAGGACCTGACCGACGGGATGCGCGTCTCGGCGGAACTGGCGGGGGAGGACCTTCTGGACGCCCTGCGCGCCACTCCGGCGACGGAGTACCTGGTGGTGGAGGAGACCGGCGAGATCTACGGCGTCCTGTCCGCGGCCGACGTGGAGCGCGCCTTCGTGAAGGCCATGGCCAGGCCGAACTGACACCCGCTCTCCCAAAGCGGTGCTCCTCCGGGTGGTCGGCGGCCCCCTCCGGGACCGGTAGGCTGGTCACATGTCCGAACCGACCGGTGCCGCCCGCAGGCGCGGGCCCTTCAAGGTCGGGGACCAGGTTCAGCTGACCGACCCCAAGGGCCGCCACTACACGTTCACGCTCGAAGCCGGGAAGAACTTCCACACCCACAAGGGTTCCTTCCCGCACGACGAACTGATCGGTGCTCCCGAGGGCAGCGTTGTCCGCACCACCGGGAACGTCGCCTACCTCGCGCTGCGCCCCCTGCTCCCCGACTACGTCCTGTCCATGCCCCGCGGGGCAGCCGTCGTGTACCCGAAGGACGCGGGGCACATCCTGGCCTTCGCCGACATCTTCCCCGGCGCCCGTGTCGTGGAGGCCGGCGTCGGCTCCGGCTCGCTCAGCAGCTTCCTGCTGCGGGCCATCGGCGACCAGGGCATGCTGCACAGCTACGAGCGCCGCGAGGACTTCGCCGACATCGCCCGGCAGAACGTGGAGCGCTACTTCGGCGGCCCGCACCCCGCCTGGCAGCTCACCGTCGGTGATCTCCAGGACAACCTGTCCGACGCCGACGTCGACCGCGTCATCCTCGACATGCTCGCCCCCTGGGAGTGCCTGGAGGCCGTCTCCAAGGCGCTCGTGCCCGGCGGCATCCTGTGCTGCTACGTCGCGACCACCACCCAGCTCGCGCGGACCGTGGAGTCCATCCGTGAGATCGGCTGCTTCAACGAGCCGACCTCCTGGGAGACGATGATCCGCAACTGGCACGTCGAGGGCCTGGCCGTCCGCCCGGACCACCGGATGATCGGCCACACCGGCTTCCTGCTCACCGCCCGCCGCCTCGCGGACGGCGTCGAGCCGCCCATGCGCCGCCGCCGCCCCGCCAAGGGCGCCTACGGCGAGGACTACACCGGCCCCAACGCCGACGGAGGATCCGGCCGCTGACGTCGGCTCTCCCCGGCTCTCCCTCTCCTCAACGCGGCGGCGCCGTGGCCGAGTTCCCCTCACCACCCGGAACTCGGCCACGGCGCCTTCTTGTTGAGAGCGGCCCGGCAGTCCTTGACACCCCGCCGGACTCCGTAAGCCTCCGCCCCCGGAACCCCACCCCGCCGTTCCGTCCCGGCCGTGACGTGTGGCACCATGCAGGCCATCCCACCGGCACAGCCCTCACAGGAGACACTTCCTAGTGCAGCACTCCGCCGTCCCGGAACTGGCACACACGCAGCCCCGCCCGATCCACTGGGTCGCCACCGCGACGGCCGTCGCGGGCGTGGTGGCCCTGTCCTCGGTGCTCCAGCCCGATCCGGCGACGGCGGCCCAGGCGGCCGGCCCGCAGAGCAGAACGGCTCCCGCCCCGGCCTTCACCACGCCCCCGGACCCCGCGAGTGCCGCGTTCCCGATCGACTGCGGCCCGGTCAAGGCCCTCGTCGTGAAGAAGGCCACCGGGGACCTCGACGGCGACGGCCGGCCGGAGACGGTGGCGGTGGTGCACTGCGACGCGCCGATGGGCACCCCGCCCGACGGCGTGTACGTCCTCACCCGGGCCAAGGAGACCGGCGCCCCGCGTGTGGTCGCCACCCTCGTCGACCCCAAGGACCGCCGTACGGTCACGGACTTCGCGCTGCGTGACGGAGCCGTCCTCGCGACACTCCTCGGCTACTCGACCTCCGACGTGCCCAGTTGCTGCCCCGACGTGAAGCAGAGCGCGAAGTGGCGCTGGAAGAACGGCTCGTTCATCCGCTCGGCACCGGCAGGCACCGGCAACGCCTGAGCCGGGTCACCGGCATCTGTGAGAAATCAGACAGTAGTGACGCCTCGTACCATCGTGGTCACTCGGCGTCAGGGCCGTAGACCTCGACCCTGTCCGAAACCCGACGTACGTGGATGCAGTCGCCCGGACATTCCTTGGCCGAGTCGACGACGTCCGTGAGAAGCGGCAGGGGCACGGGCGTTGTGGCGCCCTTGTCCTGGAGCAACTCGTCGTCCGAGCCCTTCACATAGGCGAGGCCGTCGATGTCCAGCTCGAACACCTCGGGCGCGTACTGGGCGCAGATGCCGTCACCGGTGCAGAGGTCCTGGTCGATCCAGACCTCCAGTGCCTCGCCGCCGGCCTCGGCCTCCTGCTGCACGGTCATGTCTCCTGCCGTTTGAACACAGAGCGTTCCGGGAATCCGGCCAGCTCTGACGGGTGTTGAACAGTTCGACCCTACCTCCGACGGCTTTCCAATCATGTTCGGTGGGTATTCCCCTGGCGTGAGGGAGAGCGCAAGGGTGAAGATCGGACACACCCCGACCGTCTTTGTGATCTAGGGGTTTCAATCGACACCCACCCAGGTAGGGTCTGGAAGCGTCCAGCTCCCCTTGGAGGAGGTGAGGACCGTGGCAGCCCACGACGACGACATGAACCGCGGCATCCGCCCGGGACGAGGGTCCGACGACCCTGCCGGGCAGATTGCCTACCTTGAGCAGGAGATCGCCGTCCTGCGACGCAAGCTCGCCGACTCTCCGCGACACACGAGGATTCTCGAAGAGCGGATCGTCGAGCTGCAGACCAATCTGGCCGGCGTGTCCGCGCAGAACGAGCGACTGGCGAACACGCTCCGTGAGGCCCGCGACCAGATCGTGGCCCTCAAGGAGGAGGTCGACCGGCTCGCACAGCCGCCGGCCGGCTTCGGTGTCTTCCTCGAAGCGAACGAGGACGGCACGGCCGACATCTTCACCGGCGGCCGCAAACTGCGGGTGAACGTCAGCCCGAGCGTCGAGCTCGAAGAGCTCAGGCGCGGCCAGGAAGTGATGCTCAACGAAGCTCTCAACGTGGTCGAGGCCATGGAGTACGAGAGCGTCGGCGACATCGTCACCCTCAAGGAGATCCTCGAGGACGGCGAGCGCGCCCTCGTGGTGGGGCACACCGACGAGGAGCGGGTGGTACGGCTCGCCGAGCCGCTGATGGACGTCACCATCCGCCCCGGCGACGCCCTGCTGCTCGAACCACGCTCCGGGTACGTCTACGAGGTCGTTCCCAAGAGCGAGGTCGAGGAGCTCGTCCTCGAAGAGGTACCCGACATCGGGTACGAGCAGATCGGTGGACTCGGTGGCCAGATCGAGGCCATCCGCGACGCCGTGGAGCTTCCGTACCTCTACCCCGACCTGTTCAAGGAGCACGAACTGCGGCCGCCCAAGGGCGTGCTGCTGTACGGGCCCCCCGGATGCGGCAAGACGCTCATCGCCAAGGCCGTCGCCAACTCGCTGGCCAAGAAGGTCGCCGAGGTCACCGGTCAGGCCACCGGCAAGAGCTTCTTCCTCAACATCAAGGGTCCCGAGCTCCTCAACAAGTACGTCGGCGAGACCGAGCGGCAGATCCGCCTGGTCTTCCAGCGTGCACGTGAGAAGGCCTCCGAGGGCACTCCGGTCATCGTCTTCTTCGACGAGATGGAGTCCCTGTTCCGCACCCGTGGCTCCGGTGTCAGCTCGGACGTGGAGAACACCATCGTCCCGCAGCTGCTCGCCGAGATCGACGGTGTGGAGGGCCTGCAGAACGTGGTCGTGATCGGCGCCTCCAACCGCGAGGACATGATCGACCCCGCCATCCTGCGCCCCGGCCGCCTGGACGTGAAGATCAAGATCGAGCGTCCCGACGCCGAGGCCGCCAAGGACATCTTCGGCAAGTACCTGACCGAGCGCCTCCCGCTGCACTCCGACGACCTCGGCGAGCACGGCGGCAGCAAGGCCACCACCGTCCAGAGCATGATCCAGACGGCCGTGGAACACATGTACGCCGAGTCCGAGGAGAACCGCTTCCTGGAAGTCACCTACGCCAACGGCGACAAGGAAGTCCTCTACTTCAAGGACTTCAATTCCGGTGCCATGATCGAGAACATCGTGGGCCGCGCCAAGAAGATGGCGATCAAGGACTTCCTCGACCACAACCAGAAGGGTCTGCGCGTCTCCCACCTCCTCCAGGCCTGCGTGGACGAGTTCAAGGAGAACGAGGACCTGCCGAACACCACCAACCCGGACGACTGGGCCCGCATCTCCGGAAAGAAGGGCGAGCGGATCGTCTACATCCGTACCCTGATCACCGGAAAGCAGGGCGCGGACACCGGACGCTCCATCGACACGGTGGCGAACACCGGTCAGTACCTGTAAGAAACAGGGCGGCTGCGGGTGCCCTCAGCGGGTACCCGCAGCCGACTGTTTTTCAGGCGAACGCTCGACCCCAAGGCAATGACGCAAATGATCTCCCCACCAGCGCAAAGCCGTTCTAGGCTCTTCGGTACCGCCGAGTCGCGCAGTGCGGGGACGGGCACCGCACACGCACCGGAGCGCCAGCGGTACTTGAGCGCCGCCCCCGACCGAGGGCGCCGCCGGGCAAGGAGGGCCGCATGACCGTACGGCGAGTAATGGGTATCGAGACGGAGTACGGGATCTCCGTCCCCGGCCACCCCAACGCCAATGCCATGCTCACCTCGTCCCAGATCGTCAACGCCTACGCGGCGGCGATGCACCGGGCCCGGCGGGCCCGCTGGGACTTCGAGGAGGAGAACCCGCTGCGGGACGCCCGAGGCTTCGACCTCGCCCGCGAGGCCGCCGACTCCAGCCAGCTCACCGACGAGGACATCGGCCTGGCCAATGTGATCCTCACCAACGGCGCGCGGCTCTACGTCGACCATGCCCACCCCGAGTACAGCGCCCCCGAGGTCACCAACCCGCGGGACGCCGTCCTGTGGGACAAGGCCGGTGAGCGTGTCATGGCGGAGGCGGCGGAGCGGGCGGCCCAGCTCCCCGGTGCCCAGCCGATCCACCTCTACAAGAACAACACCGACAACAAGGGCGCCTCCTACGGCACGCACGAGAACTACCTGATGAAGCGGGAGACCCCCTTCTCGGACATCGTGCGCCACCTGACGCCCTTCTTCGTCTCCCGCCAGGTCGTCACCGGCGCCGGTCGCGTCGGCATCGGCCAGGACGGGCACGAGCACGGCTTCCAGATCAGCCAGCGCGCGGACTACTTCGAGGTCGAGGTCGGCCTGGAGACCACGCTCAAGCGGCCGATCATCAACACCCGCGACGAGCCGCACGCCGACGCCGAGAAGTACCGCCGCCTGCACGTGATCATCGGCGACGCGAACCTCTCGGAGATCTCCACCTACCTCAAGCTGGGCACGACGGCGCTCGTCCTGTCCATGATCGAGGACGGCTTCATCGCCGTGGACCTGGCGGTGGACCAGCCCGTACGCACCCTCCACCAGGTCTCGCACGACCCGTCCCTCCAGCGGCTGATCACGCTCCGCAGCGGCCGCACACTCACCGCGGTCCAGCTTCAGATGGAGTACTACGAGCTGTCGCGCAAGTACGTGGAGGAGCGGTACGGCGCGGACGCCGACGAGCAGACCAAGGACGTCCTGGCCCGCTGGGAGGACACTCTCAACCGCCTGGAGAACGACCCGATGAGCCTGGCCGGCGAGCTGGACTGGGTCGCCAAGCGGGAGCTCATGGAGGGCTACCGGCGCCGGGACGACCTGGACTGGGACGCCGCCAAGCTCCACCTCCTCGACCTCCAGTACGCCGACGTACGCGCCGAGAAGGGCCTCTACAACCGTCTGGCGGCCCGCGGGCGCATCAAGCGGCTCCTGGACGAGGCCGACGTCGAGCGGGCCCGTACGAAGCCGCCGGAGGACACCCGCGCGTACTTCCGCGGCCGCTGCCTGGAGCAGTACGCCGACGACGTGGCGGCGGCCTCCTGGGACTCGGTCATCTTCGACCTGCCGGGGCGCGACTCCCTCCAGCGCGTCCCAACCCTGGAACCGCTACGCGGAACGCGAAATCACGTCAAGGAGCTCCTGGACCGCTGCCGCACGGCGGAAGACCTGGTCAGGGTCCTGTCGGGCGGCTGACGGGGTACTCGGGGCCGACTCGGTCCCACAGGGTGGAAAGCTCGCCGTCCGGGAATCATCGAGGTGGTCCCCGGACGTTGAGGGAACTGCGGGGCCGATGTCGGACCCTGCTTGTAGGGTCTGATCAAGAACGTCGAACCGAGCGGGGTGAGGGTTATGGCGACCAAGGACACCGGCGGCGGACAGCAGAAGGCGACGCGCTCCACGGAGGAGGTCGAGGAAGCGCCCGAGGCGCAGGCCTCCGAGGATCTCAAGGAGCGCCAGGAGAAGCTGAGCGACGACGTGGACTCCGTCCTGGACGAGATCGACGACGTCCTGGAGGAGAACGCCGAGGACTTCGTGCGCTCGTTCGTTCAAAAGGGTGGACAGTAAGTCACACTCGTGAACGACGGGGCAGGGAGAGGTGCTCGACGCGATGCGTCGGCGACCCACGGGCCGCCGACGCATGGCGGGTCCCGCGCGAGGAGTCGTACGCCTGCCAAGTGGGTGCGTGCCGCGGATGATTGTCGGTTCCGCCGCACATGTGGATCACTGCCGCAACACGGGTAGGGTCCGAGGCGTACCGTGCCTCGGCCGCGATGCGGCATCGGGGCAGTTCAAGGATCGGCCCGACGTCTTGGGGCGGGCTGCTGCTTATGTGGAAGGAAACGCGTGGAAGCCAACACTCGTAGCACCGGGCGTCTGCCGGCCGCCTTCCTGACGCCTGGGTCGTCGTCCTTCATGGATTTCCTGTCGGAGCACCAGCCGGACATGCTGCCGGGCAACCGGCAACTGCCGCCCACCCAGGGCGTGATCGAGGCGCCGCACGGCACCACGATCGTGGCCGTGACGTTCCCCGGCGGCGTCGTGCTCGCCGGTGACCGGCGGGCCACGATGGGGAATGTCATCGCGCAGCGGGACATCGAGAAGGTGTTCCCGGCCGACGAGTACTCGGCGGTGGGCATCGCCGGTACCGCCGGTCTGGCCGTGGAGATGGTCAAGCTCTTCCAGCTGGAGCTGGAGCACTTCGAGAAGGTCGAGGGCGCCCAGCTGTCGCTGGAGGGCAAGGCGAACCGGCTGTCGACCATGATCCGTTCCAACCTCGGCATGGCGATGCAGGGCCTGGCCGTGGTCCCGCTCTTCGCCGGCTACGACGTGGACCGCGAGCGGGGCCGGATCTTCTCCTACGACGTCACCGGCGGACGCTCCGAGGAGCACAACTTCGCCGCCACCGGCTCCGGCTCGATCTTCGCGCGCGGGGCCATGAAGAAGCTCTTCCACGACTCCCTGACCGAGGAGCAGGCCACGACGCTCGTGGTGCAGGCCCTCTACGACGCGGCAGACGACGACTCGGCGACCGGTGGTCCCGATGTCGCCCGCCGGATCTACCCGATCGTCACCGTGATCACCGAGGACGGCTTCCGCCGTCTCACCGACGAGGAGTCCTCCGAGATCGCCCGCGCGATCCTGGAGCGGCGCCTGGAGCAGCCCGACGGCCCCCGGGCCGCCCTGCTGTAGCCGACGGCCTCGGTTCTTGTGAAGGTGATCCAGTGACTCCGACAGAAAGGGACGGATAACCGGTGTCGACGCCGTTCTATGTCTCCCCCCAGCAGGCCATGGCCGACCGGGCGGAGTACGCCCGCAAGGGCATCGCCCGTGGCCGCAGCCTGGTCGTGCTGCAGTACGCCGACGGCATCGTCTTCGTCGGCGAGAACCCGTCCCGCGCGCTGCACAAGTTCAGCGAGATCTACGACCGGATCGGCTTCGCGGCCGCCGGCAAGTACAACGAGTACGAGAACCTGCGGATCGGCGGTGTGCGCTACGCGGACCTGCGCGGCTACACCTACGACCGCGACGACGTCACCGCCCGCGGTCTCGCCAACGTCTACGCCCAGACGCTGGGCACCATCTTCTCCTCGGCCGGCGAGAAGCCGTACGAGGTGGAGCTGGTCGTGGCCGAGGTCGGGGAGACGCCGGACGGCGACCAGATCTACCGGCTGCCGCACGACGGTTCGATCGTGGACGAGCACGGCTCGGTCGCGGTCGGCGGCAACGCCGAGTTGATCAGCAGCTATCTGGACCAGCGCCACCAGGACGGCATGAGCCTGGCCGAGGCGCTGCAACTGGCCGTCCAGGCCCTGTCCCGCGAGTCGAACGGCTCGCAGCGGGAGATCCCCGCGGAGCGTCTGGAGGTCGCGGTGCTGGACCGGACGCGTCCGCAGCAGCGCAAGTTCAAGCGCATCGTCGGCCGCCAGCTCGGTCGCCTGCTGGAGGCGGGCGGCGCGACGACCGAGGCGGAGAGCTCCGACGAGGAGTGACCCCGCCCCACCCGGCGAACCCCGCTGTGCCCCGGCCGTCGACTCGGCCGGGGCACAGGGCGTTCAGGAGGCGCTCGGCGGTGCCGTGGAGGCCCGTACGACCAACTCGACGGGAATGTCCCCCGCCTCGGGCGCGCGGCCCTCCAGGACGGCCAGCAGGGCCCGCATGCCGCGTTCGCCGAACAGCTCGGCGTCCAGCCGCACGGTGGTCAGCTCCGGGTCGATGGCGGTGGCCAGGGCCAGATCGTCCAGGCCCGTGACGGAGACGTCGTCGGGCACCCGCAGACCGAGCCGCCGTACGGCCTTGTAGGCGCCGGCCGCGAGCTTGTCGTCGTCGCAGACCAGGGCGGTGGGCCGGGGGCCGGGGGCGGCCAGGGCGGCTTCGGCGGCGGTCAGGGCGCCCTCGATGGAGATCGGCGCGCGGGCGGTGCGCACGGAGGCGCCCGGGACGGCCCCGACGCGGGCCGCCAGCTCGCGCCCGCGGATCTCGAAGGTCCAGGACGGCACGTCCGCCGCGAGGTGCAGGAAACGGCGGTGGCCGAGGCCCAGCAGGTGCTCGGCGACCTGGCGTACGCCGTCGGTGATGTCCAGGTTGACCGTGGCCGCGCCGAGGCTGCCCGAGGGATCGCTGTCGAGCATCACCAGCGGCAGTTGGTCGCCGCGGATCGCGCTGAGGGCGTCGGCGGCCATGGAGGAGGCGATGACGCCGTCCAGGGCGGCCTGGGCGGAGGCGAAGGGGTCGCGGGCGGGGCCGACGCCCTCGGGGGAGGGGTAGAGGACGACTCCGAAGCCGTGGTCGGCGGCGACCCGGGCGGCGCCGGTGTAGACGCCGGCGAAGAACTCGGTGGTCAGGGCCGGGACCACCAGGAGCACCGTGCGGGTGCGGCCCAGGCGCAGGTTGCGGGCGGCGAGGTTGGGCCGGTAGCCGAGGTCGCGCGCGGCCTGCCGTACGCGCTCCACGGTGGCCTCGGACACCCGCCCGCGCCACTTGTCGCCGAGCACCAGGGAGACCGCGGCCTGGGAGACTCCCGCGGCCTGGGCGACGTCACGGCTGGTGGGGCGGGTGCTGCTGCGTGCCACAGCGGATCCGCTCCCCTCTGTCTGGTCGTGCGCATGGACGGGTGAACAGCGCACATGGTACGTATGAGAGCGGACGTTATACGTAACACTTGGAGGCGGGGCATGGCCGTGGGATACCTGGAGATCCTCAGGGCGCGACACGCGGCACGCCTGCTGGCGGGCACGCTGGTGGGGCGGCTGCCGAACGCCACCGCCGCGATCGCGGTCATGCTGTTCGTCCGGGCCGAGGGCGGTTCGTACAGCCTGGCCGGTGCCCTCGTGGCCGCGTACGCCGTGGCCAACGCCGTGGGGCAGCCCGTGCTCGGGCGGCTGGTGGACCTGCACGGGCAGCCGCGGGTCCAGCTGCCCGCGGCGGTGCTGTCGGCCCTGGCGATGGCCGTGTTCGCCTTCACCGGTATCGATCCGCTGCCCCTCGCCTACGTCTCCGTCGCCGCCGCGGGACTCCTCACACCGCCCCTGGAGGGCGGACTGCGGGCGCTGTGGTCCTCCGTCCTGCACAGGGAGGACCAGGTGCACAGGGCGTACGCGATGGACGCCGTGGCGCAGGAAGTCATGTTCGCGGTGGGGCCGTTGCTGGTGACCGCGTGCGTGGCCGTGTGGTCGGAGCAGGCGGCGCTGCTCGTGCTGCACGCCGTCGGCGTGCTGGGCGCGCTCTGGGTGGTCGTCTCGCCGCCCTCGCGCGCGTGGCGCTCGGCACCGCGCGAGGCCCACTGGCTGGGCGCGCTGCGCTCGCCCGGACTGCTCGCCATGCTGAGCGCCTTCCTGTTCGTCGGCATCGCGCTCGGCTCCATCACGGTGGCATCCGTGGCATACGCGGACGACAACGGCGGGGACGCCGTCTACGGCTGGCTGATGGCCGCCCTGGGCATCGGCGCCCTCATCGGCGGCGTGTTGTACGGGGCGCGGCAGTGGGCCGGCGATCCGGCGCGGCGACTGCGGGTCCTGGTGGCGCTTCTGGCGGTGTGTTACCTGCCGCTGACGCTGCTGCCGGGCCCGGTCGCCATGACGCTGCTCACCGTCCTCGCCGGCGTCTTCCTGGCACCTGTCATCGCCTGCTCGTTCGTCCTGGTCGACCGGCACGCCCCGCGCGGGACGGTCACCGAGGCGTTCTCCTGGCTCGTGACGACCTTCACGGTCGGCACGGCCGCCGGAACGGGCCTCACGGGCCCGGTCGTCGAGGCGGGCGGGGCCCAGTGGGGCTTCGTCGTCCCGGGGGCCGCGGGGGCCGTCTCCCTGCTCGTCCTGCTGGCCACGGGAGGGGTCCTGGCGACTTCCGCGCGGGGCGCCGTGGTTGCTTCTTCATCGGAAAATGATCCAAACCGTGCGGCCGAACCCCGTTTCAGCTCGGGGGATCGGGCGTAATGTTCAGTCATGGACCGCCGCATTTTCGGGCTGGAGAACGAGTACGGCGTCACGTGTACGTTCAGGGGACAGCGCCGCCTGTCTCCCGACGAGGTGGCGCGGTACCTCTTCCGCCGTGTCGTGTCATGGGGCCGCAGCAGCAATGTCTTTCTGCGAAACGGCGCCCGCCTCTATCTCGACGTGGGATCGCATCCGGAATACGCGACACCCGAATGTGACAACGTGACCGAACTGGTCACCCACGACAAGGCCGGCGAGCGCATTCTCGAAGGACTCCTGGTGGACGCCGAACGACGCCTGCACGAGGAAGGAATCGCGGGCGACGTCTACCTCTTCAAGAACAACACCGACTCGGCGGGCAACTCCTACGGCTGCCACGAGAACTATCTCGTCGCACGCCACGGCGAGTTCTCCCGTCTCGCGGACATCCTCATTCCGTTCCTCGTCACGAGGCAGCTGCTGTGCGGCGCCGGCAAGGTGCTGCAGACCCCGCGCGGCGCGGTCTACTGCGTCAGCCAGCGCGCCGAGCACATCTGGGAGGGCGTCTCCTCGGCGACGACCCGCTCCCGGCCGATCATCAACACCCGCGACGAACCGCACGCCGACGCCGAGCGCTACCGCCGCCTGCACGTCATCGTGGGCGACTCCAACATGTCCGAGACGACCATGCTGCTCAAGGTCGGCGCCACCGACCTGGTGCTGCGCATGATCGAGGCGGGCACCGTCATGCGCGACCTGACCCTGGAGAACCCGATCCGGGCGATCCGCGAGGTCAGCCACGACATCACCGGCCGGCGCAAGGTGCGCCTGGCCAGCGGCCGCGAGGCCTCCGCGCTGGAGGTGCAGCGCGAGTACTACGAGAAGGCCGTGGACTTCTGCGAGCGCCGCGGCATCCGCACCGGCACCGTCGAGCAGGTCCTGGAGCTGTGGGGCCGCACACTGGACGCGATCGAGGCCGAGGACCTCGACCGGATCGGCACCGAGATCGACTGGGTGATGAAGTACCAGCTCATCGAGCGGTACCGGGCCAAGCACAACATGACCATGTCCCACCCGCGGGTCGCGCAGATAGACCTCGCGTACCACGACATCCACCGCCGTCGTGGCCTGTACTACCTGCTGGAGAAGAAGGGCCAAGCCGCCCGGATCTGCAACGACTTGAAGATCTTCGAGGGCAAGTCGGTTCCCCCGCAGACCACTCGGGCGCGCCTGCGCGGCGACTTCATCCGGCGGGCGCAGGAACAGCGCCGTGACTTCACGGTCGACTGGGTCCATCTCAAGCTCAACGACCAGGCACAACGCACCGTGTTGTGCAAGGACCCGTTCCGTTCGGTGGACGACCGGGTCGAGAAGCTGATCGCCGGAATGTGAGCAGGGGCGTTTCCGGAGAGACATTCGGAACGCAACACGGGCGCCGTACGTTTCACGTACGGCGCCCTTCTCACGCCGTAGAGTTGCGCGCACGCCATCACAAGATCGACCGATTACGAGGCCCCCACCGTGCGCCGACGCTCACTTCTCATCGCCGTGCCCGCAGGACTTGCCACGCTCTCCGCATGCGGTGACGACAAGTCCGACTCGAGTAAGGCGAGCGACAGCGCGTCGCCCTCGCCCTCGGCGTCGGCCGGGGCGTCCGCGGCGCCGCCGAAGATCGTCGACGGGCCGCTGCCGGCCGTCACCGCGGGCGCGAAGTTCGACCAGAAGCCGACCGTCGCCAAGGGCAGCGGCGAGCCCTCGAAGGACCTCGCGGTCAAGACCCTCGTCGCGGGCAGCGGCACCACGGTCGCCGAGAACGACTACATCCAGGCCCACTACCTCGGTCAGATCTGGGACACCGCGAAGGTCTTCGACAACTCCTACGACCGCAAGGCGCCACTGCTCATCCAGCTCGCCGCGGGCAGCATCATCGACGGCTGGCGGTACGCGCTGGCGGGCAAGAAGACGGGCAGCCGCGTCGAGTTCTCCGTGCCGCCCACCTGGGGGTACGGCGAGCAGGGCCAGGCGCAGGCCGGCATCAAGGGCACCGACACGCTGGTCTTCGTCGTGGACCTGAAGGAGACGTTCAACTCCAAGAGCTCCGCCAAGGGCACGGACGTCGCCCAGGACAACGCGGACCTGCCCAAGGTCGGCACCAACACCGACGGCAAGGCGCCCTCCATCGAGGTCCCCAAGGCCGACGCGCCGACGAAGCTGGTGGCGAACTACGTCATCGAGGGCGACGGCGAGGAGGTCGCCGCGACCAGCACCGTGCTCGTGCAGTACAAGGGCGTGCTGTGGGAGGGCGGCAAGGAGTTCGACTCGTCGTACAAGAGCGGCTCGCTGACGTCGTTCTCCCTCCAGCAGGTCGTCAAGGGCTGGGCGCAGGGACTGACCGGCAAGAAGGTGGGCAGCCGTGTCCTCATCACCATCCCGCCGAGCCTCGGCTACGGCGACAACCCGCCCGCCGACAGTGGCATCAAGAAGGACTCGACCCTGGTCTTCTCGGTCGACATCCTGGCGAAGATGTGACCCCGCCGAGATGTAAGACTGTGCCCGTTGCCTTTCCGTACACAAGCAGGAGCTAGAGACGTGAGCATCGACAAGCCCGAGATCGACTTCCCGGGCGGCGAGCCCCCGGCGGACCTGGAGATCAAGGACATCTGGGAGGGCGACGGCGCCGTGGCGCAGGCGGGCCAGACCGTCACCGTCCACTACGTGGGCGTCGCCTTCAGCACCGGCGAGGAGTTCGACGCCAGCTGGAACCGCGGTCAGCCGTTCCGCTTCCCGCTCGGTGGCGGCCGCGTCATCAAGGGCTGGGACCAGGGCGTGCAGGGCATGAAGGTCGGCGGCCGCCGCCAGCTGACCATCCCGGCCCACCTCGCCTACGGCAACCAGAGCCCGACCCCGGCGATCAAGCCCGGCGAGACGCTGATCTTCGTGGTCGACCTTCTCGGCGTCTGATCGTCGGCATCCGACCGGACCCGATCACCTGGGGCCCATGCCTGTCCGGGCATGGGCCCTCGGCTTTTGCCACGCCACTTCGGGGCGGTACGGTCATCGTTCGTAAGCACCATAGGGAGGCGAAGGGCGTCGATGGCCATTGCCAAGGCCGAGCGGCTGATGAACCTGGCGCTGTGTCTGCTGGGTACGCGGCGGCCACTGAGCAAGCGTGAGCTGCGGGAGTCCATCGAGGCCTACCTCGAAGCCAGCTCCGACGACTCCTTCAACCGGATGTTCGAGCGCGACAAGGACGATCTGCGCGAACTCGGCCTGGTCATCGAGACCGTGGAAAACCTCGACGGCGAGGTCGGCTACCTGGCCCGTCGCGACAGCAACCGCCTGCCGCCCATCACCCTGGACGCCGAGGAGGCCGCGGCCCTGGGTCTGGCCGCCAAGGTGTGGCAGCAGGCCCGCCTCGCCGGCGCGGCCAGCGGCGCCCTGCAGAAGCTGCGCGCGGCCGGACTGCCCGAGGACGTCGACCCCTACGAGGCGCACGGCGCGCTGGAGCCGCGCATCCCGGTGCACGAGGCCGCGTTCGAGCCGCTGATGCTGGCCTGCCGGGACCGCCGCCCGGTCGTCTTCGACTACCGCAAGGCCACCGCCGCCCACCCCGAGCCCCGGCATGTCGAGCCGTGGGCGCTGGAGTGCTGGCGGGGCCACTGGTACCTGGCCGGATTCGACCGGGACCGGGGCGCCGAGCGGGTGTTCCGGCTGTCCCGGATCACCGGCCGGGTGCGCTCGCGCGGCAGCCGCTTCACCGCACCGGTGCCCGACGTCGTCACCGTGCGCGAGACCGTCGCGAGCTGGGCCGGCGAGACCGCCGACCGCTCCGCGCTGATCCGGCTGCGCACGGACGCGGGGTACCCCTTGCGGGCGAAGGCCACCGAGGTGCGGGAACTGGGCGACGGCTGGGACGAGTTGGAGATTCCGTACGGCCACGGCCTGGACGCCTGGCTGGTGGAGTTCGGTCCTGACGTGGTGGTCCTGGAACCCGCCGAGCTGCGGGCAGACGTGGTGGACCGGCTGCGTGCCGTGGCCAAGGGCTGAGGGAGAGCGGAAGAGAACTGTGGCAGGCAAACCGGCCAGGCCCGTGAACGCGATCGACCAGACCAGGCGGATGCTCTCCCTGGTGACGTACCTGAAGGAGCGCCCCGGCGCCCGCGTCGAGGACGTCGCCCGCGCCTTCGGGATCACCGAGGACGAACTCGTCTCCGACCTCGACGTACTGCCCATGTGCGGCACCAGCTTCCGCGGCGGTGACCTGCTCGACATCGACACCGACGGCGAGCGGATCTGGTGGCACAATCCCGCCGCCCTCGGCGAGGAGACGGCCGAGCCGCTCCGGCTCGCCGCCGACGAGGCCACCGCGCTGCTGGTCGCCGCCCGTGCCGTGTCCACCCTGCCCGGCCTGCGCGAGAGCGACCGGCAGGCCCTGCTGCGGGCCACGGCCAAGGTGGAGACCGCCGCCGGTGAGCAGGCGGGGGCCAGCGCCCGGCTGTCGGTGACCTTCGAGTCGGAGGGCGGTGTCTTCGCGGACGTCGACCGGGCGATCTCCGAGCGGCGCCGCCTGTGGATCCGCTACTACTCGCCCGCCCGGGACGAGGTCACCGAGCGCGAGATCGACCCCATCCGGCTGGTCAGCGTGGGGCACACCTATGTGGAGGCCTGGTGCCGCCGCTCGGAGGCGCGCCGCACCTTCCGCCTCGACCGGGTCGCCGAGATCAAGATCCTGGACGAGCCGTCCGCGCCGCCCGAGATCGAGCTGCGGGACCTGTCCGAGGGCCTGGTGCAGCCGGCCGCGGAGGACCCCGAGGTCGTCGTCGAGGTCGGTCCCGGCGGGCGCTGGGTGGCGGAGTACTACCCGCACGACAGTGCGGATGAGCTTCCGGACGGGGGCCTGCGTATCACCCTGCGCACCCCGGATCCCACGTCCCTGCGGCGGCTGGCGCTGCGGCTCGGGCGGGACGGCCGGATCGTCTCGCCGCGGGACCTGGCCGACAGCGCCCGTGAGGCCGCCCGTGAGGCCCTGGCGGCGTACGACGGGGTCGAGGCACACGGCGACCACGGGGCGCGCACGGTTCAGGACAGCCGGTACGACGGGCAGCACGACAGGCAGGAGCAGGAGCTTTGAGCGAGTCGTCGACGTCTGATGTGCAGGACAGGGATGTGCGGGACATGACGGTGGCCGCCGCCTTCGCCGGGATGAGAAGCGTGACCCCGGTGACCTTCAGGGCCGGCTGCCCCGACTGCCGGGGCCGCTTCGAGCTGGCCGCGAGCGCCCTGCGTCTGGCCATCGGCGCCACGAGCCGTACCACCTTCTACTCCTTCACCTGCCCCGACTGCGGCACCTCCGTCCGCAAGCCGGCGGGGGAGCGGATCGTCGAGCTGCTGACCGGCGGCGGGGTCCGGACCCTGCGGCTGCACTCCACCCTCTAGGCTCGCCCTCATGTTCTGGCCGATGTTCGCGGTAGCTGTGGGTTTCGTGGGTCTCGCCGTCCTCGGCGTGCTCGCCGTACGGGTCTTCCTGGAGGCGCAGCGGCTGGGCAGGCAGGTCACCGACTCCGCCCGGCGCATCAACCGCGCCGCGGAGGACCTGGAGCGCGCATCCATGAGCGCGGCCCGGGCCGTGGACACGCTGTGAGAGGCCTCGTGCGGCGCCTGTGAGTTCCGCGAGTGGTGCGCTTTGGGTCACTTCGCCCTGTCACTTGGGTGGCCCCGACAGGTACGCTGCTGCTCGCGGTCCGGAGAACGAGGCGCGGATCGCGAACCGGGAGTACGCACAGGGATTGCCAGTCGTTCACCCCTGAGCGTTACGATCGCTGTCAGCACGATCGTTCGGACACCTGTCCGACCGGTCGGACAGCATCCCACTCAAGCCGCCTCGGTGAGAAGGTAAAGACTTATGTTCGGAAGGCTCGGCGCCCCCGAGATCATTCTCATCCTCGTCGTCATCATCCTGCTGTTCGGCGCGAAGAAGCTTCCGGACATGGCGCGCTCGCTCGGCAAGTCCGCGCGCATCCTCAAGAGCGAGGCCAAGGCGATGAAGTCCGAGGGCCAGGACAACGCCTCCGCTCCCGCGGCCCCGCCGCAGGACGACCAGCAGACCCCGGCGCAGCGCACCATCCAGGCCGCCCCGGGCGACGTCACCAGCTCGCGCCCGGTCTCCGAGCCGACGGACACGACCAAGCGCTGACGCAGGGCCGGTGACCTCCGGCCCGCTGCACGAGATGGGAACGTGGGTTGCTGAAGTCTGCCCGCAAAGAGGAGAAGGATCCCGAGGGGCGGATGCCCCTCGCGGAACACCTGCGTGAGCTTCGCAACCGGCTCGCGAAGGCGCTGCTTGCCATCGTCGTCGTGACGGTCGTCGCAGCCTTCTTCTACAACGACATCATCAACTTCCTGACGAAGCCGATCCTGGACTCGATCGGTTGCGATAAGACCTTCGAGCAGCTCGCCAGTTCGTCCGAGGCCTCGGAGAAGTGCGCCCGGATCACCATCAACGGCCTGCTCGCACCCTTCACGCTGGCCCTGCAGGTCTCGCTGACCGCGGGCATCGTGCTGGCCTCGCCGGTCTGGCTGTACCAGCTGTGGGCGTTCATCGCCCCCGGCCTGCACCGGCACGAGAAGAAGTACGCCTACGCCTTCGTCTTCACCGGCGCCCCGTTGTTCATCGGCGGCGCCTACTTCGCGTACTCGGTGCTTCCCACCACCGCGAAGGTGCTGATCGACTTCACACCGAGCGGCAGCATCGACAACCTGCTGCCCCTTGACGATCTGCTCCAGCTCGTCACCCGCATGGTGATCGTCTTCGGTCTCTCCTTCGAACTGCCCCTGCTGCTGGTCATGCTCAACCTCACCGGGATGATCACCGGTAAGCGGATGCTCGGCTGGTGGCGGGCGATGATCATGGGCATCACCGTGTTCGCCGCCGTGGCGACGCCGAGCACGGACCCGCTGAGCATGCTGGCGCTGGCCGGCCCCATCTGGGTGCTGTACTTCGTCGCGACACTCTTCTCCCTGGTCAACGACCGGCGCCGGCGCCGCCGCGAGGCCCTCGGCCCCGACGACGACGAGGCCTCCGAGCTGGACCTCACCCCCGAGGACGTCGGTGAGGTCGAGACCGTCTCCGCCAGCCGGGCGCTGCCCGAGCAGTCGAGCACGGAACGGGTCAACGGGTACGACGACGTGACCTGACCTGCCCTGATCTTCCGCACAGCGTGCGAGGGGCCCGCCGGGACGAACCGGCGGGCCCCTGTCGTCGTTCTGGGATGCGGGACGGTCGATAAAGATCGAGTGGACTGTCAGTGGTGGCGGGTAGTCTCGTAGACAAGATGACAGAGGACCTCTCCCCGGCCGAGCGGTACGCGGCAGCACGCAGGCGCGCTGTCGAGCAGGCCACCGCGCTCGCCTCCTTCCGCGAGATGTACGACTTCGGCCTCGACCCCTTCCAGATCGAGGCCTGTCAGGCACTCGAGGCGGGCAAGGGCGTACTGGTGGCCGCGCCCACCGGCTCCGGCAAGACGATCGTCGGCGAGTTCGCCGTCCACCTCGCCCTCCAGCAGGGCAAGAAGTGTTTCTACACGACACCCATCAAGGCGCTGTCGAACCAGAAGTACGCCGACCTGTGCCGCCGTTACGGCGCCGAGAAGGTGGGCCTGCTCACCGGCGACAACAGCGTCAACTCCGATGCCCCGGTGGTCGTGATGACCACCGAGGTGCTGCGGAACATGCTGTACGCGGGCTCGCAGACCCTGCTCGGCCTCGGATACGTGGTCATGGACGAGGTGCACTACCTCTCCGACCGCTTCCGCGGTGCCGTATGGGAAGAGGTGATCATTCACCTCCCCGAGTCGGTCACCCTGGTCTCGCTCTCGGCGACCGTGTCCAACGCCGAGGAGTTCGGCGACTGGCTCGACACCGTCCGCGGCGACACCCAGGTGATCGTCTCCGAGCACCGGCCCGTGCCGCTGTTCCAGCATGTGCTGGCCGGACGGCGGATGTACGACCTGTTCGAGGAGGGCGAGGGCAGCAAGAAGGCCGTCAACCCCGACCTCACCCGGCTGGCCCGGATGGAGGCCCAGCGTCCGTCGTACCAGGACCGCAGACGCGGCCGGGCGATGCGCGAGGCCGACCGGGAGCGGGAGCGCCGCCAGCGTTCGCGGGTGTGGACGCCGAGCCGGCCCGAGGTCATCGAACGACTCGACGCCGAGGGGCTGCTGCCCGCCATCACGTTCATCTTCAGCCGCGCGGCCTGCG
Organism: Streptomyces lincolnensis; assembly: GCF_021173675.1. Taxonomy (GTDB): domain Bacteria; phylum Actinomycetota; class Actinomycetes; order Streptomycetales; family Streptomycetaceae; genus Streptomyces; species Streptomyces lincolnensis_B. The sequence continues at coordinate 252,723 of NZ_JAIHON010000009.1, forward strand.
AGGCCGCGGTCCAGCAGTGCCTGTACGCGGGGCTGCGGCTCAACGACGACGAGGCGCGCGAGCGCGTGCGGTCCCTGGTGGAGGAGCGCACCGCCTCCATCCCCACCGAGGACCTGCACGTCCTCGGGTACTACGAATGGCTGGAGGGCCTGGAGCGCGGTATCGCCGCCCACCACGCGGGCATGCTGCCGACGTTCAAGGAGGTCGTCGAGGAACTCTTCGTACGCGGCCTGGTCAAGGCCGTGTTCGCGACCGAGACGCTCGCGCTGGGCATCAACATGCCCGCCCGCTCGGTGGTGTTGGAGAAGCTCGTCAAGTGGAACGGCGAGCAGCACGCCGACATCACGCCCGGTGAGTACACCCAGCTGACGGGGCGCGCGGGCCGGCGCGGCATCGATGTCGAGGGCCACGCCGTCGTGCTGTGGCAGCGCGGCAGCAGCCCCGAGCACCTCGCGGGACTGGCCGGCACACGCACGTATCCGCTGCGGTCCAGCTTCAAGCCGTCGTACAACATGGCCGTCAACCTGGTCGAGCAGTTCGGGCGGCACCGCTCGCGGGAGCTGCTGGAGACGTCCTTCGCGCAGTTCCAGGCGGACAAGTCGGTCGTCGGGATCTCGCGCCAGGTACAGCGCAACGAGGAGGGTCTTGAGGGCTACAAGGACTCCATGACCTGCCACCTCGGTGACTTCGAGGAGTACGCGCGGCTGCGGCGTGAACTGAAGGACCGGGAGACCGAGTTGGCCCGGCAGGGCGCCAACCAGCGGCGCGCCGAGGCCGCCGTGGCGCTGGAGAGGCTCAAGCCGGGTGACGTCATCCATGTGCCGACCGGCAAGTACGCCGGCCTGGCGCTGGTGCTGGACCCCGGGCTGCCGGCCGGGCGGTCCAACGGCCACCGCGGCTTCGAGCACCACGACGGGCCCCGGCCGCTGGTCCTGACCGCCGAGCGGCAGGTCAAGCGGCTCGCCTCGATGGACTTCCCGGTGCCCGTCGAGGCGCTGGAGCGGATGCGGATCCCCAAGTCCTTCAACCCGCGCTCCCCGCAGTCCCGTCGGGATCTCGCCTCCGCGCTGCGCACCAAGGCGGGGCACATTCCGCCCGAGCGGGCCCGCAAGAGGCGGTCGGAGGCCGCCGACGACCGGGAGATCGCCCGGCTGCGCACGGCGATCCGCGCGCACCCGTGCCATGGGTGCGACGACCGGGAGGACCACGCCCGGTGGGCCGAGCGCTATCACCGGCTGCTGCGCGACACCTCGCAGTTGGAGCGGCGCATCGAGGGGCGCACGAACACCATCGCGCGCACCTTCGACCGGATCGTCGCGCTGCTGACCGAGCTGGACTATCTGCGCGGCGACGAGGTCACCGAGCACGGCAAGCGGCTGGCCCGGTTGTACGGCGAGCTCGACCTGTTGGCCAGCGAGTGCCTGCGGGAGGGCGTCTGGGAGGGACTGGCCCCGGCCGAACTGGCCGCCTGTGTCTCGGCGCTGGTGTACGAGTCGCGGGTCGGCGACGACGCGATGGCGCCGAAGCTGCCGTCCGGCAAGGCCAAGGCCGCGCTCAGTGAGATGGTGCGGATCTGGGGGCGGCTGGATGCTCTGGAGGAAGACTTCCGGATCAGCCAGACCGAGGGTGTCGGGCAGCGGGAGCCGGATCTCGGGTTCGCCTGGGCCGCGTACATGTGGGCGTCCGGGAAGGGGCTCGACGAGGTCCTGCGGGAGGCGGAGATGCCGGCGGGGGATTTTGTGCGGTGGTGCAAGCAGGTGATCGATGTGCTGGGGCAGATTTCCGCGGCGGCGCCTGTGTCCGGGGGCGAGGGGTCGACTGTGGCCAAGGCCGCGCGCAAGGCGGTTGATCAGTTGCTGCGGGGGGTTGTGGCCTACTCGTCTGTGGGGTGATCTTGCCGGGTGGCTGCGCGCCGGTCGTGGCTGGTCGCGCAGTTCCCCGCGCCCCTTAGGACGTTGGCCTTTCCCCGTGCTTCAAATAGTTCCGCCAGCCTCTGTGTTCCGTGATGTCCTCGGCCTCCGTCAGGGCGGCCGGCTCGCACAGGAACCCCGGAACCTGGGTGCCGTCCGCCAGTTCCACCCTGCCCAAGGTCATCGGGCGGGGGAGCGAGGCCAGGAGGCGGCCCAGGCCCTCCGCCGGGAGGCGCCAGATCTCCGTCTCGATCTCCGCGCCTCCCTCGCCGACGTGGACCAGGCCCGGCTTGGGCGGCTCCGTCGCCAGGGCGTGCAGGCGGTACACCGGGGCCGTCGTGGTCGTGCGGTCGAGGCGGGCGCCCAGGGACAGGAGTTGGGGGTTCAGGGGCTGGCCCGTGAGGTGGGCGCCGACCACCGCCAGGTAGGTCTCCGGCTGGAGTAGGGCCGCGATCCTGGCCAGGCGTTCGTCCGTGAAGGTTGGACCGATCAGCATGACGCCGAAGGGAAGGCCGTCGACCTCCCCGGCCGGGACGGCGACCGCCGCCAGGTCGAAGAGGTTGGTGGAGTTGGTGAAGCGGCCCAGGCGGGCGTTGGCGCCGAGGGGATCGGCGGCCACGTCGGCGAGAGTGGGGTGGCCGGGGGTGGTCGGCAGCAACAGGGCGTCGGCGTCGGCCAGTTCCGCCAGCGCGCGGGTGCGCAGGGTCGCCAGGTGGGCGGTGTCGGCGTAGAGCTGATGGGCGGGGATGTCACGGGCGCGGGTGATGATGCCGGCCACGGTGGGGTCGAGGGAGTCGTCACCCTCGGCTGTTGCCTTGTCGACAAAGCTTCCCACCGCTGTGTAGCGCTCGGCGACGAACGCGCCCTGGTAAAGCATCGCGGCGGCCTCGACGAACGGGCTGAGGTCGATCTCCCGCACCGACGCGCCCGCCGCGGCCAGCCGGGCGACGGCGTCGTCGTAGGCCTCCGCCCAGCCCTCGTCCAGCTCGCCGAGCTGTTCGTGCGAGGCGACCGCGATGCGCCAGGGGCCCGGGGCGCGCTGGGGGAGGGGCGGGAGGTCGCGGTCGGGCGGGGACGCCATGTACGCGAGGGCCTGCTCGGCCTCCGGCAGGGTGCGGGCGAAGACGGTCACGCAGTCGATCGAGGCGCAGGCCGGGACGACACCCGCCGTGGGGACCAGGCCCCGGGTGGGCTTGAGGCCGACGATGCCGTTGAAGGCGGCCGGGACGCGGCCCGAGCCCGCGGTGTCGGTGCCGAGGGCGAAGTCCACGATGCCGAGGGCCACGGCGACCGCCGACCCGGCACTGGAGCCGCCGCTCACCCGCGAGGGATCGTGGGCGCTGCGGACCGCGCCGTACGGAGACCGGGTTCCCACCAGGCCCGTCGCGAACTGGTCCAGGTTCGTGGTGCCCAGCACGATCGCGCCGGCGGCACGCAGACGGGCGACGACCGGCGCGTCCGCCTCGGGGGCGTAGGCGTAGGACGGGCAGCCCGCGGTGGTGGGCAGGCCGGCCACGTCGATGTTGCCCTTGGCGGCGAACAGGCGGCCGGCGAGGGGGAGGTGCTCGCCCGCGGCGACCCGCTCGTCGACCGTACGGGCCTCCGCCTCGACCTCCGGCGCCGGGCGCAGGTCGATCCAGATCTCGGGGCGGTCCACGGCCTCGATGCGGGCGTAGGCGGCGCGAACGCGGGTGAGGGTGCCGGACATGTGCTGCTCCTGTCTCACTGATCCTGTCTCACTGAGGGGCGGGGGCCAGGACGACCAGGGCCGTTCCCGCCTCGACCTGGTCACCCGGTCCGGCCAGGATCTCCGCGACCACGCCGCCGACCGGCGCGGGCACCCTGGACTCCATCTTCATGGCCTCCAGGGTGAGCAGCGGTTGTCCGGCCGTGACGGTGTCACCGGGCTCGACGTTCACCTGCCATACGGAGGCCGCGAACTCGGCCTCCACCAGGCGTCCGCCCGCGGGGATCTCGATGTCCTTCGGGGGCGTGGCCGGTGCGGCCGCGGCTTCGGCGCGGGTGAACTCGCCCGCGGCCTCCCAGGCGTCCCGTTCCGCCGAGAAGGCGGTCTGCTGGCGGGACCTGAACTCCGCGATGGACCCGGCGTGTTCGGCCAGGAAGGCCTGGTACTCGGCGAGCGAGAAGGTGCCCTCCTCGATGCGCGGGACGAAGCGGCCGGAGATGATGTCGGCGCGCAGCTGAAGGAGTTCGTCCGCGTCCACCGGGTACCACTTGATCCGGTCGAAGAAGCGCAGCAGCCAGGGCGAGCCCGGCTCGAACGCGCCGCGCTGCTGCCAGGGCGACCACACCTGGGTCGTCCGGCCCACGAACTGGTAGCCGCCGGGGCCCTCCATGCCGTAGACGCACAGGTACGCGCCGCCGATGCCGACGGAGTTCTCGGCCGTCCAGGTGCGGGCCGGGTTGTACTTGGTGGTGACCAGGCGGTGCCGCGGGTCGAGCGGGGTGGCCACGGGGGCGCCCAGGTAGACGTCGCCCAGGCCCAGGACGAGGTACTCGGCGTCGAAGACCGTGCGGTGGACGTCGTCGACCGACTCCAGGCCGTTGACGCGGCGGATGAACTCGATGTTCCACGGGCACCAGGGCGCGTCGTCGCGGACGCCGGCCATGTAGCGGGCGATCGCCTCGCGGGTGGCCGGGTCGTCCCAGGAGAGCGGGAGGTGGATGGTGCGGGAGGGGACCACCAGCTGGTCGCTCGGGGGCAGCGAGGCGGTGATCTCCCGGACGGCCGCGAGGAGTTCGGACTGCGGGAGACGGGCCGGGTTCGTCTGGATCTGGAGGGAGCGGATGCCGGGGGTGAGGTCGGTGATGCCGTCCGGGCCCCGCTCGGCCACCGCCTCCATCAGGGCGTGGACGCGCATGCGCAGGGCCAGGTCCAGCTGCATGGGTCCGAACTCGACCAGCAGGTTGTCGTCGCCGCTGCGGCGGTAGGTCACATCGCCGTCGCGGGCGAGGATGCCGCCGTCCACGACGGCCGGGCGGGCCGAGCCGTCGACCCGCACCGGGACGAATCTCACCGTGTCGCCGGGCCGCAGCTGGCCCAGCTTCCAGCGTTCCCACGAAGCGACCGTCGCCGGGCACACGAACCCGCCGAGCGAGGGGCCGTCCGGGCCGAGCAGCACCGGCATGTCGCCCGTGTAGTCGACGGCGCCGACCGAGTAGGGGGTGTCGTGGATGTTGGAGGGGTGCAGGCCCGCCTCGCCGCCGTCGGCGCGCGCCCAGCGCGGCTTCGGGCCGACCAGGCGGACGCCGGTGCGCGCCGAGTTGAAGTGGACCTTCCAGTCGGCGGCGTAGAAGTCGTGGATGTCGTCCTCGGTGAAGAACTCCGGGGCGGCGTGCGGGCCTTCGACGGCGCCGATGTGCCAGGTCGAGTCGAAGGAGGGGATGTGGGAGGGGATGTCGGTGACCGGCGTCCCCTCGGCCATGCCGCCGCCGTGCAACACGTCCCCCGTGCGCAGCGCCCTGCCCCCGTGCCCGCCGAACCGGCCGAGCGTGAAGGTGCTCGCGCTGCCCAGGAAGGCGGGCACGTCGAGTCCGCCGGCGAACAGCACGTAGGTGCGCAGGCCGTGTTCGGTGGGGGCGCCGATCTCCAGCAGGGCTCCCGCCGGAACCGTCACCGGCTCCCACCGCGCGACCGGCGCGCCGTCCACGGCGACCGGGGCCGGGGCGCCCGTCACGCACACGGTCGTCGGGTGCGTGAACCGCAGTGACGGGCCCTGGAGGGTGCATTCGAGGCCCGGTGCGCCCTCGTCGTTGCCGAGCGCGCGGTTGCCGAGCCGGAAAGAGCGGTCGTCCATCGGGCCGCTCGGCGGCACACCGACCTGCCAGTGGCCGACGCGGCCCGGCCAGTCCTGCACGGTGGTGAGCGTGCCCCCGGAGACGACCTCGATCCGGGGCGTCGGGTCGCGCACCTCGTCCAGGGTGGCCGTCGAATGGGTCGCCGAGGCGAAGCGGGAGTCGGCGAGCGCCGCCCGCACCAGACCCAGGTTGGTCTCGATGCCGTCGACGCGGGTGCGCGCCAGGGCCTCGTCCAGCCGCTCCAGCGCGCGCCGCCGGTCCGGGCCGTACGCGATGATCTTCGCGAGCATGGGGTCGTACGACGTCGTCACCTCGGTGCCGGTCTCCACCCAGCCGTCGACCCGGACGCCCTGCGGGAACTCCACCCGGGTCAGCAGGCCGGCGCCGGGACGGTGGTCGCGGGAGGGGTCCTCGGCGTACACGCGGGCCTCGACGGCGTGGCCGCGCGGCGGGCTCGGGGCGCGGACGACGTGCCGCTCGCCGCGGGCGAGGCGGAGCATCCACGCGACCAGGTCGACGCCGTAGATCTCCTCGGTGACCGGATGCTCCACCTGGAGGCGGGTGTTGACCTCCAGGAACCAGGCCTCCTCGCGGGCGGCGTCGTAGACGAACTCGACGGTTCCGGCGGAGCGGTAGTCGACGGACGCGCACAGATCGCGTGCGGCGACGGTCAGTTGTTCGCGGACGTGGGTGGGCAGGCCGGGGGCCGGGGCCTCCTCCAGCACTTTCTGGTTGCGGCGCTGGAGGCTGCAGTCGCGGTCCCCGAAGGTGACCACGGTGCCGTCGCCGTCGCCGAAGACCTGCACCTCGACATGGCGGGCGTGCTCCACCAGCCGCTCCAGGAAGACGCCGGCCGTGGAGAAGGAGGCGGCGGCCACGCGCTGCACGCGCTCCCAGGCGTCCGCGAGCTCGTCGGCGGAGCCGCAGGCCGACATGCCGATGCCGCCGCCCCCGCCGGTCGCCTTCAGCATCACGGGGTAGCCGACGGCCTCCGCTGCGGCCAGTGCCTCGTCCAGCGAGCCCAGCAGCCCGGTCCCCGGTGCCAATGGCACTCCGGCCGCCTCGGCCGCCGCCCGCGCGGTGTGCTTGGCGCCGAACAGCTCCAGCTGGTCCGGCGTGGGGCCCACGAAGACGATCCCGGCCTCCTCGCACCGGCGCGCGAACACGGCGTCCTCGGACAGGAAGCCGTAGCCGGGATGGATGGCGCCCGCGCCCGTGTCCTTGGCCGCCCTCAGCACCAGGTCGGCGTCGAGGTACGACTCCTTCGCGGGCGCCGGGCCGAGCCGCACCGCCTCGTCGGCGAGCCGGACGTGCGGGGCGGAGCGGTCGGCGTCGGAGTACACCGCCACGGTCCTCAGGCCCAGTTCGCGGGCGGTGCGGATGATCCGGACCGCTATCTCGCCCCGGTTGGCCACCAGCAGGGTGTCGAAGCTCATGCGGTGATCCCCCGGTCGTCCGCCCCGGTGATCGTCATCTCCACCGCCGTCGGCTCGAAGCCGTTGCACGGGTTGTTGATCTGGGGGCAGTTGGAGACCAGGACGAGGACGTCCCGTTCGGCGCGCAGGGTCAGGGACAGTCCGGGCGCGGAGATGCCGTCGACGATGCCGAGGGTGCCGTCCTTCTCGACCGGCACGTTCATGTACCAGTTGATGTTGGAGACGAGGTCGCGCTTGCCGAGGCCGTGCTTGGCGCCCTCGGCCAGGAAGTTGTCCACGCAGGCGTGCTGCGACCAGGTGTGGTGACCGTAGCGCAGGGTGTTGGACTCCTTGGAGCAGGCGCCGCCGACCGTGTCGTGCCGGCCCACGTCGTCGGCGACCACCGTCATCAGCGGGGTGTACTCGTTCGACATCAGCACGCTGCCCGTGGTCAGGAAGATCCCGCCCTGGGCGTGGACGGTGTCGGGGGCGCTGTAGCGGACCGCGGTGTCCTGGGCGTCGTAGACGAGGAAGTCGACGGCCTGGTTGCCGTGCAGGTCGGTGATGGTCAGCGTCTGGCCGGTGCGGACGACGGCGGACCAGGCGGCGCGGGCGGGGACGACGGTCTTTGTGGGAGCGGTCGTCGTCACAGGGGTGGTGGTCGTCATGGGAGCCGCGGTGTTCGCGGGAGTGGAGGTGTTCACGCGAGCCCCCTCGCGGCGAGGAATTCGGCGGTGTTGAGGAAGGCGCGGCGGCCTTCGGGGGTGGCGTCCCACAGCGGGTCGCCGGGGCGGGTGGCCTCGGCGCGCCAGGCGAGGACCTCCAGCGGGGTGCTGACGTACTCGGGGCGCGGGTCGGACGGATGCGGGACGTTGGCGATCAGGACCGTGACGTCCTGCTCGGCGCGCAGGGTGACGTGGGCGCCGGGTCCGGCGGAGCCGGTGAAGTCCAGGGCGCCGTCCTCGCGGACCTCCACGCCCTGGAAGAAGGAGAGGGAGGGCGGTAGATCGCGGGGTTCGAGGCCGTTCTTCGCGGCCGCCAGCTTGAACAGCTCGCGGCCCGCGGGGGAGGGGCCCTGGGGCGTGCCGTCGCCGTAGCGTCCGGTGTTGCGGGCCAGGGTGGAGGTGCCGCACAGGGCGTCGTGCCGGCCGGAGCTGTCGGCGACGACCGAGGCGAGGACACGGCCCTGGTCGGAGAGCAGCAGCTGCCCCGCGCCGAGGTAGGCGTTCCACTGGACCTTCACCGTGTCGGCGACGTTCAGCCGCTCCCAGGGGCGGTCGGCCACGTACAGCAGGACGTGGGCGCAGGCGTCGCCGCGCAGGTCGGTCAGGCGCAGCTCGGTGCCGCGGGCCAGCACCCGGTGGGTGTAGTTGCCGCCCGCGACGGTCTCGGCCCACACCAGGCGGTCCGCCTCGCAGGGCGGTTCGGGCCAGTCCCGGGCCGGGACGACGGGCATCGCCTCGGCGCGGGCGCCCTCCTGGGCACGCGCGTGGTCGCGGGCTCCGTACGTGGTCTCTGTCGCCATACCGGCACCTCCGGCTGTCGGTCTGTGGCCTGCTGCGCTGTGGCCTGCGTCTCTGGGGACTGCTTCGCCGCTGTCGCTCCTGGTGCTATTTCTGTCGCTCGACAGAAATTAGGCACAGGGCGCGTCACCTGCGTTGCCGTGGCGTTGCCGCCCCGTTACCGGGCCCTCACGAAGATCGCTCAGAGGGCCGGTGTGCGAGGATCGAACGCATGGGAGCAGCACGGACAGGGGCGGGCCGCCGGGTCGGCAGGCCGCGCGCCGCGCAGCGGCCGGACAGCGGCCTGGAGCCGCGCGAGGAACTCCTCGCCGCCGCCGCGGAGTTGTTCACCACCCTCGGCTACGCGGCCACCTCCACCCGGGCCGTCGCCGAGCGCGCCGGGATGCGCCAGGCGTCCATGTACCACTACGTCTCCGGCAAGGAGGAGCTGCTCGCCCTGCTCCTGGAGTCCACGGTCACCCCCTCGCTGGCCTACGCCCGTGACCTCCTCGCCGACGACACGACCCCGGCCGAGCGGCGGCTGTGGGAGCTGTGCCGGGCGGACGTCGGGGTCCTGTGCGGCGGGGCGCACAACCTCGGCGTGCTGTACCTGCTGCCCGAGGTGCGCGACGAGCGGTTCGCCGGTTTCCATGCCGTGCGGGCCGAACTCAAGGGCGCCTACCGGCAGTTGATCGCCGCGACGGCGGCGGGGGGCGCGCTTCCCGAGGGTGCGCTCGATCTGCGGACGGACCTGGTCTTCGGGCTCATCGAGGGGGTCATCCTGGTCCGCCGGTCCGATCCGGAGCGGTCGGTGTCGGTGTCCGTGTTCGCGGAGGCGACGGCGGATGCCGCGCTGCGCGTCGTGGGGGTCTGAGGCGGGGCGCGAGAGGGCTGAGCTCGGCCGGTGAGGGGGGCTTGCGGCCCCGGCCCGCAGGGGCACGTCGCTCATCGCGGTGACTGTTTTCGCATGCCTGTACGCCGTGACGCACCGTGTTCGAACGAAGCCGCAGCGTGTAAATGGAGTCGAGCGTACTCCTCCCGCATGCCCGTTTTCAGGTGCTTGCTGAATATGACACGGCGATGATCCGGTCGGACTAAGCTCGCCCGCAGCGCACCGAGTTGATGTGTATTCGTGCGCTTGTTCCCTATATGTGCGACTCCCCGTCGATATGTCTCAGAGGGCCCACATGGTGAGTGTTCAATCCCCCCCAGGACGCCGTGAACTGCCGTATGCGCGCGTGCTGTTGCTCCCCGCCATAGTCATGGCCGCGGCGACCGGGGCCGCCGTCGCGGCAGTGCAGCAGCCCGCACGGGTCGCCGTCGGCTTGTGCGGTGCCATCGCCACGCTGCTGGTGATCGCGGTGGCGGCGGAAGCGGTCCGGCGCGGTCGTGAACTGCGGGACCAGCGCCGCGAGCACGAGCGGCGCACCGCTCATCTCCAGCAGCGCGTCGCCGAGCACGACAAGGACCTGATCCGGTTCGCCAAGGAGATCGCGCCCACCGCGCTGGACCTTCTGCGCCGCGGAAGTTCCCCCACAGAGGTGATTCGTCGACTCGGTGACACCGACCCCGCGTGGGGGAGGCTGCCCGACGCGCAGATCCACCTCCTGGAGACGGTGCTCAAGATCGTCGACACCGAGGACATCATGCGCGACGCCGCGCAGCGCTCCTTCGTGAACATCGCCCGCCGCGTCCAGGCCATCGTCCACCAGCAGGCCAACGAACTGCGGGAGATGGAGGAGGACCACGGGCGCAACCCCGAGGTCTTCGACGACCTCCTGCGCATCGACCACGGCACCGCGCTGATCGGCCGCCTCGCCGACTCCATCTCCGTCCTCGGCGGCGGCCGCCCCGGCCGTCAGTGGCCCGAGCCCGTCGCGCTGTACAGCGTGCTGCGCGGCGCCATGTCCCGGATCCTGGAGTACCGGCGCATCGACCTGTCGTCCATCGCCAAGGTCAACGTCAAGGGCACGGCCGTCGAGCCCGTGATCCACGCCGCGGCCGAGCTCCTCGACAACGCCACGCGGTACTCCCCGCCGCAGAGCAAGGTGCACGTCACCGCCACCGAGGTGCAGACCGGCGTCTGCATCGAGATCGAGGACGCCGGCGTCAGCCTCAGCGAGGAGGCGCGCCTGAGGGCCGAGGGCATGCTGGAGCGCGCCAAGGCGGGCGTCGACCTCCAGGACCTCGGCGAGTCCCCGCGCCTCGGCCTCGCCGTCGTGGGCCGGCTCTGCAAGACGTACGACATGCAGGTCTCCCTGCGTGCCTCCGCGTACGGCGGTGTCCGCGCCATCCTCGTCGTGCCCAGCGACATGCTCACCGACGAGCCCGGTGTCGGACTCGCCCACGGCATCGGCGCCACCGCCGTGCCCAAGGCCGAACTCGGTGCCCTGCCCGGCCCCAAGCGCACGGTCAAGAGGCGCCGTCCCACCAGCCCCAAGTTCACGACGCCGATCTCCATGGAGGACGACGTCCCCGAGGTCACCGAGTGGACGGCGGGCGGGCTGCCGCAGCGCCGCAGCCGGGTCAAGACCCCGCTCAGCCAGCGCTACGCCGAGCAGGCCGAGATCGAGCGCGCCGAGCGGGAGGGCCGGCCGACCATCTGGTCGACGGCCGCGCGCGAACCGGAACCCGAGCAGAAGCCGGACGACACCCCGCCGGGCCTGTGGGTCCAGGCGTTCATGGACGGCCTCAAGCGCCCCACCTCTTCCGCAGAAACCCAGCCGACCGACGAACCGGCCCGTACAGAGGCCGAAGACGAGGGGAACCTCAAGTGATCCAGCAGCGAGGCAACTTCGACTGGATGCTCCAGGACCTCGCCAAAGGCGTACCGGGCATCGAGATGATCGTGGTGCTCTCCGCCGACGGCCTGCGCATCGCCCGGCACGGCGGAGACCCCGACACCGCCGACCGTGTCGCCGCCGCCTGTGCCGGGCTCCAGAGCCTGGCGGGCGCCGTCGCCCAGGAGATCCCCGGCAGCGACGGCAAGATGAAGATGGTCCTCATCGAGATCCACGGGGGCTACTTCTACCTGATGGCCGCGGGCCCCAACGCCTACCTCGCGGTGCTCTCCGACATCATCACCGAGCCCGGCCACATGAGCGCCCGCATGAGCGACCTGGTCGTCCGCATCGGCGCGCACCTCACCAGTCCGCCCAGGCGCAACGGGCAGACCGTATGACTCCTCCGCAACGCCGACGGCGATATCCCAAGGCCACTCCGGAACCGACACCACAACCCGCGAAGGAGGGCCAGAACCCACCCGAGGGACCGAAGAAGAACCCCGAGCGCCTGTACGTCATCACCGGCCCCGACGGAGCCGAGCGCTCGGAGCTCGACCTGGTCACGTTAATCGTGGCGCACGCCGACCCACCGCCCTCCGCCACGCCCGAGCAGGCGGCGCTGCTCAGGCTCTGCACGGCCCCCCTCTCCGTGGCCGAGCTGTCCGCCTATCTCAGCCTCCCGTTCAGCGTGGTGACCGTCCTGCTCACCGAGCTGCTGACGGCCGAACTGGTGACGGCGCGCGCCCCGATCATCCGCCAGGCGCTGGCCGACCGTTCCCTCCTCGAAGCGGTGATGCATGGACTTCAAAAGCTCTGACACCATCCCCGGTCCGCGAACCGAGGACCACCTCCCGCACACCGCCGAGGCCGCGGTCAAGATCGTCATCGTCGGCGGCTTCGGCGTCGGCAAGACGACCATGGTCGGCTCGGTCAGCGAGATCAAACCGCTGACCACCGAGGAGACCATGACCCAGGCCGGTGTCGGGGTCGACGACAACTACGGCTCCGAGACCAAGACGGCCACCACCGTGGCCATGGACTTCGGCCGCATCAGCATCACCGAACAGCTGGTGCTCTACCTCTTCGGCACCCCGGGCCAGGAGCGCTTCTGGTTCCTGTGGAACGGCCTGTTCGAAGGCGCGCTCGGCGCGGTGGTCCTGGTGGACACCCGCCGCCTCGAAGTCAGCTTCGACGTCATGGGCCGTCTGGAAGAGCGCGGAGTGCCGTTCGTCGTCGCCGTCAACACCTTCCCCGACGGCCCCCGCCACTCCATCGACGACCTCCGCACCGCGCTCGACCTCAGCGAGGACATCCCCATCGTCGAGTGCGACGCCCGCCGACGGGCCTCCAGCCGGGACGTGCTGATGACGCTGCTGCAGTTCCTCCACTCGCTGGCGGTGGAGAAGGCTCCGGTGTGACCCCCGGACGACCTTTCCGCGCTCCCGGTTCCGCCCGGACCGGGGCAGCCCCCACTTCCCTCAGTACAGATCGACCTCAGCTTCGGAGCGATCATCGTGACGCCTGAATCCTTTTCCCCGGCCGGTACGGAAGACCTGACGGCCGGCCCGCCCCCCGGCTGCCCCGCACACGGCCTCGGCCCCGGCAGGCTGCGACGGCTGTACGGCCCCGACGCGGAGGACCTGGGAGCCGTGTACGAGGAGCTGCGCGCCGAGCACGGACCGGTGGCCCCCGCGCTGCTCCACGACGACGTGCCGATCTGGGTGGTGCTCGGACACAGCGAGAACATGCACATGGTGCGCACTCCCACCCACTTCTGCCGTGACCCCCGGCAGTGGAGCGCACTCCAGGACGGCACGATCAAGCCCGATCACCCCCTTATGCCGCACTTCGCCTGGCAGCCCATCTGCTGCCACGCCGAGGGCGACGAACACCGCCGGCTGCGCGGCGCGGTGACCGGGGCCATGTCGACGATCGACCATCGGGGGATTCGCCGCTACGCCAATCGCGCGACCCAGCTGCTCGTCAACAAGTTCTGCGAGAAGGGCAGTGCCGACCTGGTCAGCCAGTTCGCCGAGCACCTGCCCATGGCGGTGATGTGCGAGATCCTGGGCATGCCCGAGGAGTACAACGAACGCATCGTCGAGGCCGCCCGTGACATGCTCAAGGGCACCGAGACCGCCATCGCCAGCAACGCGTACATCATGGACGCCCTGACGCGGCTCACCGTCCGCCGCCGAGCCGAACCCAAGGAAGACTTCACCAGCCACCTGATCAACCATCCGGCGCGGCTCAGCGACATGGAGATCAGCCAACATCTGCGCGTGGTCCTGATCGCCGCGTACGAGACCACCGCCAACCTTCTCGCCAACGTACTGCGGGTGGTGCTCACCGACCCGCGGTTCCGCGCGCAGCTCAACGGCGGTCAGATGACGGTGCCCGAGGCCGTCGAACAGTCCCTGTGGGACGAACCGCCCTTCAGCACCATCCTGCCCTACGTGGCCAAGCAGGACACCGAGTTGGGTGGTCAGCGGGTCCGCCGGGGCGACGCTCTCCTCTTCGGTATCGCGCCGGGCAACGTCGACCCACGCGTGCGCCCCGAACCGAACGCCAATATGCAGGGCAACCGCTCCCACCTCGCCTTCGGCGGCGGACCCCACGAATGCCCGGGCCAGGACATCGGCCGTGCCATCGCCGATGTCGGCGTCGACGCGCTGCTGACCCGCATCCCGGACGTCCAGCTCGCCTGCGATGAGCACGAACTGAACTGGCGGTCGTTCATCCTGAACCGGCACCTGGTGGAGCTGCCGGTGAGGTTCGAACCGAAGGTCCAGCAGGACGTCTCGCAGCGTCCCGCCCTCAACCCGGAGTCGCCGCAGCGTGCGGACGACTGGCAGGTCGGCACGGTGTACACGCGGTCCGCTGCTCCGCAGCCCCCGGCTGCCGAGCCCGTAGCCGCCGAGACACCTGCGACGGCAGCCGCGCCGACCGCTCGACCGAACGTATTCCGGCGCCTTCTGAGCTGGTGGCGCGGAGAGTGAGCCGACCGGAAGCCGCGGCTACCTCGCCCAGTCGTCGTACGACGACCAGGCCCGCAACACGCGTGGACTGACGAATCGGTGTTCGCGCCCCGTGATCGGATCGGTGAACTCCAGCATCCGCGCCAACAGTTGGAGTGGACGCCGGAAGTCACCGGCCGGCACGGGGCCGGTCACCACCGGATAGAGCGGATCGCCGAGGATCGGCACCCCCAACGCACTCATGTGCACCCTCAGCTGATGCGTCTGCCCGGTACGCGGTGTCAACCGGTACCGGGCACGCCCGTCCCGGTGCTCCAGCAACTCGACCCGGCTGACGGCGTTGGGCTCACCCTCGACCTCGCGAGCCGCCATGACGCCGCGCTCCTTGAGGATGCGGCTGCACACGGTGCGAGGCAGCTCCAGTGCGGGGTCGTACGGGGCCACGGCCTCGTACACCTTCGCGACCTGTCTGTCGCGGAACAGCGACTGGTACGCGCCGCGCTCCTCGGGTCGTCCGACGAACAACACGAGCCCGGCCGTCAGCCGGTCCAGCCGGTGTGCCGCACCCAGCGTCGGGACGCCGAGCTCTCGTCGCAGCCGTGCCAGGGCTGTCTCGGCGACATGGCTGCCGCGCGGGGTGGTGGCCAGAAAATGCGGCTTGTCGGCCACCACCACATGCGCGTCGCGGTAGACGACCTCGACCGCGAAGGGCACCCGCTCCTCGTCGGGCAGGTCTCGATGGAACCACACGAACATTCCCGGGACGTATGCGGTGGCCCGCGACACCGGACGCCCCGTGATGTCCACGAACCGTCCCGCGTCAAGCATGTCGTCGATCTCTCCGGCTGCGGGCGCCAGCCGTGCCACCAGATGATCCCGTACGGTCGCCCAGGTCTCGTCGGCCGGCAGTTTCAGGCGCACTGGATCCACCCCGTCGTGCTGCGGCAGGGGAGAGGGCGGGGGTGGCGTGCGACGTCTCATCACGATCAAGGGTAAGAGGGGACACTGACAGCGTGGCGTGAAGGCCTGAGTGGCCGAGAAGTGCGGCGTGAGGCGCAACCTGATCCTTTTCCACACTTCTACGCGCCGGTCCCGAGCTACGGGCTCCGGCGCTCGGGCTCGTTCAACGGTGCATGAGGTAAACCGGTCGGTCGGCGTGATTGCGTGGTCACTTTCGCACCCCCATACGCCCCCACTCGATCACTTGTAGCCGTGTGACGGTCTTGCGTCTACTGGGAGGCGTCCGCGTAGCCCCATGGCCTGCAGAAGCCGTTGTCCTGATGACGTGGACCTCGTGGGAGCCGCCATGGTCACCGTTCAGCTGCCAGCCTTCCTTCTCGATCTCGAACGGATTCGCCCGGTGCCGTGGGACCTCGGTCGGTACGCGGTCGACGGCAGCGGGGACAGGGGCCGCCACCACGCATCGGACGGATGGTGGCGGTGGCCTGTTCCTTCGCGCCGACTTGACACAGGGCGATGTCGCGGACGCCTTCGCTGCCCGTTCGAGGACCTGCACTGCCGTTGCGTTGTTGACCTGCCACCCCGCCTGACCCCCCATCAGCTGAGCGGGCGTCCTGCCTGACGATCGTTCAGGCGCCCATAGTCCTCGCGACTCGATCGATGGCGCCCACTTCCGGTCAGGATCGAACTGCGATGTGATGAAAGGGCGCACGACCGCACGACCGAAGGAAGCGCGTTCTTCGTGCGCCATCACGGAAGGGGGAGCCCGTGCCGTCGCCTGCCGCGGTCACCGTTGTCCAGGCCGTCTTCAGGAGCGTCCGTGAACCGGCGCGTCCACCGTGCGGACGGAGAAAGCCTCACACGACTCGGTGAGGCACCGCTCGTCCATCAACTCCTCGGTTTCTCGCGGCGAGTGAGGGCCGAAGACCTGCCCACATCCGGCCCGCCTCAGCCGACACCGGGGCCACACACATGGAGGATCCCGTGCTCGCCATGATCCCGACGTATGCGGAGCCCACACCTCCGGCCGTAAGCCCGTACACCCAGAGGATCGAGGAACACGTCCGGTCACTCGGATGGAGCCTCGGACTGACAGAGACACAGGGTGGCCAGGAGCGGCTGGAGGCCGGCTACGGGCGCTTCGTTGCCTGGACCTATCCGGAAGCGTCGTTCCGCGATCTCTGTCTCTGTGCGGAGTGGCTCTTCTTCACCTTCATCCTGGACGACCTGCACACCTTGAAGGTGTATGACGCTCCCGAAGCCTGGATACCGGTCCACCGCCGCCTGATGGACATCATCAACAACGGAAAGGACCCCGCGCCCCCACGAGAACGAACTCCCTTCACCAAGGCGCTCACGAACCTGTCGATCCGTACTCGTGAAAGGCTCTCGCCAGGGCTTCGTGGGCGGCTGAACCGGCACTTGGACCTGTTTTTCCAGGGGTTCGCCGAGGAATCCGCGAACCGGTTCCGCGGCACTCCTCCCGGGATCGACAGTTTTACCCATACCAGGCGATTGTCCGTGGGCATGGAGTTCGGCTTCGACCTTGTTGAACTCAGTCTGGGCGTGGAGGTGCCCGCAGACATATACGAGACGAGCCTGTTCAGGGAGATCGTCGAAGCCGCGAGCGATGTGGTCGCCTGGCAGAATGACCTGCACTCGATTCACCTGGACCAGCAGCGCGGAGATTTCCACAACGTCGTCATCGTGATGCAGCATGCCGATGGAATCTCGCTGGAGGAAGCCATCGACTCGACCGTGGCCAAGGTGCAGGAGCGAGTGGCCGACTTCCTGGAGGCCGAAGAGCGACTCGTGCCCTACCTGGAAAGTCGCGGAGTGCCGCCCGGTACCTGTGAAGAGATTCTGAAGGTCACGGCCGGAATGCGGCAGTGGACGAACGGATGTCTGCATTGGTATCGGAACACCACTCGCTACGCGATCCCCGCCACTCCGGGCGAACTGGATCAGCAGCATGATCACCTGCAGGTACTGCTCCCGAGCCTGGACGGTGCGTCCCGGCAGAGTTGCGGTTGACCAGTGGCCCCACTGCCCCTCCGACGTCCTGGATCGAGAAGAAGGGGAACAACACGCTATGGCGAAGAACCACGGCGGCATCACCCACGCTCCCGGGGCACTGCCGATCATCGGGCATCTGCTTCCCCTGCTCCGTGACCCGCTGCATTTCCTGAGCACCCTTCCCGCATACGGGGATTTAGTGCAGATACGGCTCGGTCCGCAAACAGCCGTCGTGGTCTGCCGGCCTGAACTCGTCCAGCAGGTTCTGCTGAACGACCGAATATACGACAAGGGCGGACCCATTATCGAGCGGGTCGGAAATGCGCTCGGAGACGGCATCGCCTCTTGCCCGCACAGCGCTCACCGGCGGCAACGACGCAGCTTGCAGCCGGCCTTCTCGCGCACTTGCCTGCGTGAATACGCCACGATCATGACCGGCCGGATCGACGCGCTCACCACCGGCTGGAGCGATGGACAGACCGTCGAAGTGGGCGCGCAGATGTACGGTCTCGCGAGCGACACCATTGCCCGAACGTTGTTCACGGCCGAAGCCGCGGCACCCGCGGTGGAAGCCGTGACCGCCAGCCTCCCGGACATCTTCCGCGGCATCTACCAGCAGGCCGTCCTCCCGCCTTTGCTGCGCCGTCTGCCCCTCCCGCCGAACGTGCGTTATGAACGGGCTCGCAACCGGGCGTGGGCTGCGGTCAGCAAGACCATCAGTTCGTACCGGCAGGACGGTGGACCCCACGGCGATGTGCTCTCGATGCTGCTCAAGACGCAGGACGACGCGGGAGAACCTCTCAGTGACGCCGAGATCCACGCTCAGATCATGACTCTGCTCGTGGCCGGCATCGACACCACCGCGGTGGCCCTCACCTGGGCCGTCCACCTCCTGTGCCAATACCCGGATGTCCAGGAGCGGTTGCGTATCGAGACAACCGAGGTCCTCGGCACCCGAACTGCCACGTGGGAGGATCTCCCCCGACTGGACCTGGCGCGCAGGGTCATCACGGAGACACTGCGTCTCTATCCCCCTGGGTGGATCTTCACGCGGACAACAAGCGCCGAAGCCCGGTTGGCGGATGCCGTGATCCCTCCTGACACCACTCTGGTCTACAGCCCCTATCTCATCCACCGCGATCCGCGATTCAATGCGCGGCCCGATGTCTTCGACCCCGATCGATGGCTTCCGGAGCGTGAACACACGCGCGGCACTCTCATCCCGTTCGGGGGAGGCGCGCGCAAGTGCCTCGGCGACAACTATGCGATGACCCTGGCGACCCTGGCCCTGTCCACGATCGTGGCTCAATGGCGACTCTCGCACGGTGGCCTTCCGATCCCGGCCGTCGAACCCCGTATGACCTTGGCGCCTCACAAGGTTCAGGTCCGAGTGGAGAGTCTGGAGAGCGAGCCCTTGGCCGACAGCATCCGACAGTAGGCCAGGGGCCGGGTGACGCGCGGAGCCGTACTTACCGCTGCGGCTAGGGGACCGGCGCCGGGGGTGGCGCGGGGAGCGCCGTCTCCGGCGTGGCATGCCCCCGTCGTGCCCGCCACAGCCGGAACAGGGCCCCGAGCCCCACCGTGCCCCCCAAGAACAACACCGTGAACCACTGGAAGTACCAGTGCCCACCCGCCGGGTCGTACACCGCCGCCCGGGGCCACGCCAGGTTGACGGTCATGAGGAGGCCGTAGAGGAGGGCGAGGGCGTTGACGGGGGTGCCCCAGCGGCCGAGGGAGAAGAGGGGGCGGCCTGTTTCGTCCGTGCCGGTGAGGGTGAAGTCGCCGCGCAGGCGGCGGATCAGGAGGGGGCCGGTGACCATCGCGTACGCCAGGTACAGCATCACGATGCAGGTGGTGCCGATGGCGAGGAAGGCCTCGGGGGAGGCGAAGTTGAGCAGGAGGACGGACGCCGCGAGGGCGCCGACGACCAGGGCGGGGGCGATCGGCATGCCCGTGCGGGGGTTCACGCGGGCGAGACGGCCGGCGAAGGGGAGCTGGCCGTCTCGGGCCATGGAGAAGAGCATGCGGCAGGCCGCCGTCTGGATGGCGAGGGTGGCCACCGTGATCGCCACCACCACGTCGGCCAGCAGGGCCTTGCCCACTCCGTCGCCCAGGCTGCTGGTGAGGACGTAGCTCAGCCCGTCGACGCCCAGGCGGCCGTCGGTGAGGCTGGGCGCGGCGAGGATGCCGCCGAGGACGATCAGTCCGCCGAGCACGCCGGCCGAGCCGAGGGCGGTGAGGATCGTGCGGGGCGCGGTGCGGCGGGGGTCGCGGGTCTCCTCGCTCATCTCGCCCGCGCTGTCGAAACCGATCATGACGTACGCCGCCGTGAACGAGCCCACCAGCAGCGCGCCCAGCAGACCGGACTGGGCGGCGCCCTCGGTGTGGAAGGTGATGCTCGGTGTGCGCTCGGAGTGGGTCAGCAGGAGCACGATGATCAGGACCGCGCCGATGATCTCTGCGGTGACGCCTACGCGGTTGACCACGGACAGCACGCGGTTGTCGAGGATGTTCACCAGGGTCGTCAGCGCCAGCAGGATCACTCCGAGGACGGCCGCGTTGGCCGCGCCGTCCGCCGAGGTGGGCGCCGGGTCGGTGCCGATCAGCTGGAAGCCGGACCAGATCGCGGGGAGCACCATCTGGAGTGCCAGCGCGGCCGCGGCGACCACCACGATCTGCCCGATCACCATGATCCACCCGGCGAACCAGCCGAAGGTGAGGTTCGACAGCCGCGACGACCACTGGTAGATCGCCCCCGAGATCGGGTAGCGCGCCGCCAGTTCGGCGAAGCAGGCGGCCACCAGCAGCTGCCCGACGAGCACCACCGGCCAGGCCCAGAAGAAGACGGGACCGCCGAACGCGTACCCGAAGGCGAAGAACTGGAAGACGGTCGTCAGGACGGAGATGAAGGAGAACCCGGCCGCGAACGACGCGTACCGGCCCAGGCTGCGGTGCAGCTCCTGGCGGTAGCCGAACTCCGCGAGGGAGCCGTCGTCGGAGGAGTGCGGGGGATCGGGGCGTACGTCGGAGGGGGCGGTCGTCGTCACGGCGGCACCTGCCTTGGGCGCGGAATTCCTGTCGGGCGACAGAAATTAGGCAGGGGCTGTTTCGGGTGCATGACACGGGCATGTCTGAGCTGGTCCCAAGTCCTCACGCCCTTGCGTCGGTCCGCCGTACGCGATATATCGTGTCTATTGACGAGTCTCGGGGATCGCGATATGTTCGGTCCCGGATATTCTGATGCAAGGTGGGCGCGAGGCTGAAGCGCGAGGGTGGGTGCGAGGTGGAAATGCAGCGTCGCCGCAAGCTCCGCAACCCCCTGGCGCTCGCCGTGCTGGCGATGCTGTGGCAGAAGCCGATGCATCCCTACGAGATCGCCCAGACCCTGCGCCGCCAGGGCAAGGACTCCAGTACGAAGATCAACTACGGCTCGCTGTACACGGTCGTACAGAGCCTGGAGAAGCACGGCTTCGTCGAGGTCACGGACGTGGAGCGACAGGGCAACCGCCCCGAGCGGACCGTCTACGGCATCACCGCCGACGGCCGGCAGGAGACCACCGAGTGGATGTCGGACCTGGTCGCCTTCCCGGCCAAGGAGTTCCCGGTCTTCGAGACCGCGCTCTCGCTGCTCGCGGTACTGCCCCCCGACGACGTGGCGCGGCTGCTGGAGGAACGGCTCAAGGCCCTCGAAGTGAAGGCGGCGAGCGGGCGAGGAGCACTGGAGAAGCTGTACGAGACACTGCCCCGCCTCTTCCTCGTGGAGAGCGAGTACGAGCTCCACATGGTCGAGGCGGAGGCGGAGTGGGTGCGCGGTTTCCTCGCCGAACTCCGCGAGGGCGCACTGCCCGGCATCGAGGAGTGGAAGGCGTTCCACATGCCGTGACCCGAACAAGAACAGGCCCCGGCGCGGCTGTTGCAGCAGCGGTGCCGGGGCCTCGAACCCCGAGCTGAATCCGCCGTGAGGCACATCCGGGCGATCGAGGTGCGGCACACCCAGAATAGCCCGGTGCTCCTCCAGCGGATCAGTCGTCGTCCGCTCACTCAGGAGGGCACCTGCCATGACCATCTCCGCGCCCGCGATCGAGGCGCGCCACCTGATCAAGACCTACGCCGGTGACGTCACCGCCCTGAACGGCATGGACCTCACCGTCGAGCCCGGCACGGTCTTCGGGCTGCTCGGCCCCAACGGCGCCGGAAAGTCCACCACCGTCAAGATCCTCACCACCCTGGCCCGCCCCGACTCGGGCGAGGCCACCGTGGCCGGTCACGACGTGCTGCGCCACCCGGACCGGGTGCGGCGCGCGATCGGCGTGGTCGCCCAGAACTCCGGCGCCGACCCGGCCGCCACCGGCCGCGAGAACCTCCGCCTGCAGGGCCGGCTGCACGGCCTGAAGGGCGCCGCGCTCGGCCGCCGGGTCGACGAGTTGCTGGAGCGCTTCACGCTCACCGAGGCCGCCGAACGCCCGGTCAAGGGGTACTCCGGCGGCATGCGGCGCCGTCTCGACGTGGCCCTCGGTCTGGTGCACCGGCCGGAGGTGCTCTTCCTCGACGAGCCCACCACCGGCCTCGACCCGCAGGCCCGCAGCGCGATGTGGGAGGAGATCGGCCGGCTCGCCGGAGAGGAGGGCCTCACCATCCTGCTCACCACGCACTACCTCGAAGAGGCCGACCGGCTCGCCGAGCGCGTCGCCATCGTCGACCGCGGCCGGGTCGTCGTGGCGGGCACGCCCGACGCCCTGAAGGGCGAACTCCGCGGCGACGCCGTCCACATGGAGCTGCGCCAGGCGGTCGGCGACGCCGGGCGCACGCTGCTGACCGGCGCCCTGCGCGCCCTTCCGGGGGTGCACGAGGTCCTGGTCGACGGCACCCGGATCAGCGTCCGCTCCGACGACGGGGCGGCCTCGGTGCCCGCGTTGCTGGCGGCTTTGGAGCAGGCCGGCGTCGGTGTCGCCACCGCGACCGTCGCCCGCCCCTCCCTGGACGACGTCTACCTCCGCTACGCCGGCCGCCGTTACTCCGAGGCCGCCGGCCCCGCCCTGGTGGGAGGTGTCCGATGAGCACCGCCGTCTCCCAGACCTGGTACATGACGCAACGTCAACTCATGGTCTTCGTACGGCAGCCCGCGTACGCGATCATCACCCTGATCCAGCCGGTGATCTGGCTGTTCCTGTTCGGGAACCTCTTCAAGGGGGTCGTCGAGCTGGGCGGCTTCGGTACCACCTCGTACCTGGACTACCTGGTCCCGGGCGTGGTCGTGATGAGCGCCCTCAGCGCCAACATGTGGGCGGGGATGACCACGCTGGACGAGATCCAGCGCGGCACGATCGACCGCTTCCTGACCACCCCGGTCAGCCGGGCCGCGCTGATGAACGGCAATGTCGTCAACAACGGCCTGGTCACCGCCCTGCAGTCGGTGATCATCGTGCTGCTCGGACTGCTGGGCGGGGCCGAGTACCCGGGCGGGATCGGAGGCGTCGCCGTCCTGGTCCTGGCCGCGGTGCTGCTCGGCACGGTGTTCGGCGCGCTGTCCAACGCGCTGGGGATGCTGGTGCGCGAGCGGGAGTCGATCATCGGCATCAACACCTTCCTGCTGCTGCCGCTGACCTTCCTCTCCAGTGCCTTCATGGCGCCCGCGCAGATGCCGTCCTGGATGCGGCACATCGCCGACTTCAACCCGCTCGACTGGGCGATGGTGGCGGGGCGTTCGGCGATGGCGGGGGATCCGGACTGGGATGCCGTGCTGGTGCGTGGGGGAGGTTTGCTCGCGCTGGCGGTGGCGGCGGTGTGGCTGTCGATCCGTACCTTCCGCTCCTACCAGCGGTCCGTCTGAGGTCGAGGGGTCCCAGGGATCAGCGAGGGGCTCCAGGGATCAGCGAGGGCTCCAGGGGTCAGGAGGACGACACCGCGCTCTCCTGCTCCGCCTCGATCCGGGCGTTCCACTCCGGCTTGGACGCCTGCCAGCCGTCCTCGTTGTGGCCGAGCCGCCAGTAGCCGGAGATCGACAGGTCCTCGCGCGCGAGACCGCGCTCCACCCGGAGCAGCTGGCGCAGCTCCTTCACGAAGTGCGCCTCGCCGTGCACGAACGCGTGCACCCGGCCCTCGGGGAAGTCCAGCGCGCGGACCGCCTCGGTCAGCGCCTCGCCGACGGGCCGGTCGCCGCGGTGCAGCCAGACCACCTCCACGTCGGAGTCGATCTTCTGCTCCTCCTCGGGACCGGAGACCTCGACGAAGGCGTGGGTCCGGGCGCCGGCCGGCAGTCCCTCCAGGGAACGGGCGATCGCGGGCAGCGCGCTCTCGTCCCCGACGAGCAGATGCCAGTCGGCATCCGCGTCGGGGGCGTAGGCGCCGCCGGGGCCCATGAAGCGCACGGTCTCCCCGGGCTGGACACGCAGCGCCCAGGGGCCCGCGAGGCCCTCGTCGCCGTGGATCACGAAGTCCAGGGTCAGCTCGCGGTGTTCGGCGTCCCAGTAGCGCACGGTGTACGTCCGGGTCACCGGCCACTGCTCGCGCGGCAGTTCCTCGCGGATTCGCTCCAGGTCGAAGGGCTCCGGGTAGGTCACGCCCTCCGCGGGCGGGAAGAGCAGCTTCACATAGTGATCGGTGCAGGTGTCCGCGGCGAATCCGGCCAGGCTGTCACCGCCGAGGACCACGCGCTGCATGTGGGGAGTCAGCCGTTCGGTGCGGATGACCTGCGCGGTGTGGGGCTTCCGTGGCCTGCGTGCCGGTCGTTCTGCCATGACGGCCTCCCTGATCCCTATGGTTAGGCTTGCCTAAGTTAACATCTCCCCCCGGTGAATGTCCCCTGTATGAGAAGTCTTGGACCTCTTGTGGCGAAGTCTGTACTCACTCTCCGGCTGTCCCGCTCATCAGAACGAGACCTTTGCTCACGCCACCAGAGTCGCCAGCAGTCGCTGCAGTGATCCGCCCAGCCCCCAGTGGGAGGCCAGCGCGTCCAGCGCGGCCGAATCGCGCGGGGTGCGCGGCAGCAACGTCTCCACGTCCGGCAGCGGGACGTCGTCGGCGACCTTGACGACCTTCGGCGCCACCTCCACGTACGGCCGGGACTCGTCCAGGCGCTTGCGCTGCGACGGTGTGAGCTTCGCCTTCGGGTCGTCGACCGCCGCCATGATGCCGGCCAGGTCCCCGAACTCGGCGAGCAGCTTGGCGGCCGTCTTCTCGCCGATGCCGGGCACACCCGGCAGGCCGTCGCTCGGGTCGCCGCGCAGCAGCGCGAGATCCGCGTACCCGCGCCCGTCCACCCCATACTTCTCGCGCAGCCACGCCTCGTCCGTCAGCTGGAGCGTGCCGACGCCCTTGAGGGGGTACAGCACGCGCACCCCGCGCGCGTCGTCCACCAGCTGATACAGGTCGCGGTCGCCGGTGACGATGTCGACCGGGCCCTTCGCCCGCGCGGTGAACGTGCCGATCACGTCGTCCGCCTCGTACCCCGCGACGCCCACGCGCGCGATGCCGAGCGCGTCGAGGACGGCCTCGATCACCGGCACCTGCGGGGAGAGGGTGTCCGGTACCTGCTCCTCGTCCGGGCCCGTCTCGTGCTCCTCGGCGACCCGGTGCGCCTTGTAGGAGGGGATCAGATCGACCCGCCACTGGGGGCGCCAGTCGGCGTCCATGCAGGCCACCAGATGGGTGGGCCGGTGGTCCTTGACCAGGCGGTCGATGAACTCCAGCAGGCCGCGCACGGCGTTCACCGGCGTGCCGTCCGGGGCCTTCACGGACTCCGGGACGCCGAAGTAGGCGCGGAAGTAGAGGGAGGCGGTGTCGAGGAGCATCAGTCGTCCGGTCACGCTCGCATCATGCCGTACGCCACCGACAAAGGCCGCCGATGGTAACCCCGTTGGCAGACGCCGGAACAGACGTACGCGCACTGTGAACTGGGCCACGCGTGTGTTTGAGCCACAGGGGTTCGGGCAGGCGCCGCCCCGGAGCGATGCCGGTTGCGTATTCAACTGTCCGTGGCGGCTCGTCTCCCTTTCCGCCGCCGAGACGAGAGGTACGCGTTGTCATCCAGACTTGAGGCCGAAGGGCTCTACAAGGTGTTCGGCAGACGACCGGAGGAGGCCGTCGAACGGCTGCGCTCCGGCGCCGACCGGGAGGAACTGCGCGCCGACGGCACCACCGCCGCCGTGATCGACGCCTCCTTCACCGTGGAACCGGGTCACATCTTCGTCGTCATGGGCCTGTCCGGCTCCGGCAAGTCCACGCTGCTGCGCATGCTCAACGGCCTCCTGGAACCGACCGCCGGGCACGTCCGCTTCGACGGCCAGGACCTGACCGCGCTGAGCGACCGCGAGCTGCGCGAGGTCCGCGCCCGGAAGATCAGCATGGTCTTCCAGCACTTCGCGCTCTTCCCGCACCGCAGCGTCCTGGAGAACGCCGCCTACGGCCTCGCCGTCCAGGGAGTGTCCCGCCCCGAGCGCGAGAAGCGCGCCGCCGAGGCGCTCGCCCTGTGCGGTCTCGCCGGGTGGGAGAAGTCCTGGCCGGACGAGCTGTCCGGCGGTATGCAGCAGCGCGTCGGGCTGGCCCGTGCCCTGGCCACCGACGCCGACCTGCTGCTCATGGACGAGTCGTTCAGCGCGCTCGACCCGCTGATCCGCCGTGACATGCAGGACCAGCTCCTGGATCTCCAGAAGACCCTGAGGAAGACCATCGTCTTCATCACCCACGACCTCAACGAGGCCATGCGCCTGGGCGACCGGATCGCCGTCATGCGCGACGGACGCATCGTCCAGAACGGCACCGCCGAGGACATCCTGGTCCGGCCCGCCGACGACTACGTGGCCTCCTTCATCCAGGACGTCGACCGCTCCCGCGTCCTGACCGCCTCCGCCGTCATGGACACCGACCTCCGCGGCGACGAGGCCGACTGCGGGTGCGAGACCGCGACGCCCGACACGCCGTTCGTCGAGCTCTGCGCGATCAGCGCCCGCCTGACGCACCCCGTGGCGGTGCTCGACGCGGGGCGCCGGCTCGTCGGGGTGGTCCCCAGGCAGCGCCTGGTCGGTCTTCTCGGCGACGAGCCGGCCGACCCCGCGGCCTGCGACTCCCCGCGCGACAAGGGCGGCGACAAGGCGGTGGCCCGTGCCTAGGATTCCGCTCGGCGACTGGGTCAACGACACCGTCGACTGGTTGCTCACCCATCTGACCTGGCTCTTCGACTTCCTCAAGAGTGTCTTCACGGGCACCTTCGACGGCATCGACGCCGTCCTCCAGGCGCCCGAACCCCTGCTGCTCGCCGGGATCTTCGCCGTGATCGCCTTCTGGCTGCGCGGCACGGCGGCCGGGCTGCTCACCTTCGTGGGATTCGCGTTCATCGACTCCCTCGAACTGTGGGAGGACGCGATGACGACCCTGTCGCTCGTCCTCGTCGCCACCATCATCGCGCTGGTGATCTCCGTGCCGGTGGGCATCTGGGCGGCACGCTCGAACCGGGTCAGCGGCCTCGTCCGCCCGGTGCTGGACTTCATGCAGACGCTGCCCGCGATGGTCTACCTCATCCCGGCGATCCTGTTCTTCGGCAGCGGCGCCTCCGCGGGCATCGTCGCCACCCTGATCTTCGCGCTCCCGCCGGGCGTGCGCATGACCGAGCTGGGCATCCGCCAGGTCGACAAGGAACTGGTCGAGGCGGCCGAGGCGTTCGGCACCACCCCGCGCGACACCCTGCTGCGCGTCCAGCTGCCGCTCGCGCTGCCCACCGTCATGGCCGGCGTCAACCAGGTCATCATGCTGGGCCTGTCCATGGCGGCGATCGCCGGCATGGTCGGCACCGGCGGCCTCGGCGGCCGCGTCAACGAGGCCATCGGCCAGCTCGACGTGGGCCTCGGCTCCGAGGCCGGTGTCGCCATCGTGATCCTCGCGATCTACCTGGACCGCATGACCAGCTCCCTGGGCACCCAGGTCTCCCCGCTGGGCCGCCGCGCCGCCGCCAAGGCCCGCGCCGCCACCGGGCTGAGGATCTGGTCGTACCGCCCCCGCCCGCAGATCGCCATGATCGGTGTGGTGGTCCTCGCCCTCGTGGCGGGCGGCATGGGCGTCTTCGGCGGCAACGGCGGCACCACCGCCCCCGTGGCCTCCGGCAACGACGTCGGCCAGGGCAAGAAGGTCACCATCGGCTACATCCCGTGGGACGAGGGCGTCGCCTCCACCTTCCTCTGGAAGGAGCTCCTGGAGGAGCGCGGCTACCAGGTCGACGCCAAGCAGTTCGAGGCCGGCCCGCTCTACACCTCCCTGGCCTCGGGCAGCGTCGACTTCCAGACCGACGCCTGGCTGCCGACCACCCACGAGCAGTACTGGAAGCAGTACGGGAGCAAGCTCGACGACCTCGGCTCCTGGTACGGCCCCACCTCCCTGGAGCTGAGCGTCCCCTCGTACATGAAGGGCGTCGACTCCCTGGCGGACCTCAAGGGCAAGGCGGCCACGTTCGGCGGGAAGATCACCGGCATCGAGCCGAGCGCCGGAATGATGTCCCTGCTCAAGAGCAAGGTCCTCAAGCAGTACGGCCTCGACAAGGAGTACAAGGTCGTCGACAGCTCCACGCCGGCGATGCTGGCCGAGCTCAAGCGCGCCTACGCCAAGAAGGCCCCGATCGTCGTCACGCTCTGGTCGCCGCACTGGGCGTACAGCGACTACGACCTGAAGAAGCTCAAGGACCCCAAGGGCGCCTGGGGCAAGGGCGACGGCGTGCACACCGTGGCCCGCAAGGGCTTCGCGGCCGAGAACCCGGTCGTCGCCCAGTGGCTGAAGGACTTCAAGCTGGACGAGAAGCAGCTCACCGGCCTGGAGTCCGCGATCAACAAGGCGGGCAAGGGCAAGCAGCAGGAAGCCGTGCGCACCTGGCTGAAGGCCGACCCCGGCCTGATCGACAAGCTGGCCCCGGTCCAGGACACCACCGTCCCCGCCGAGGCGAAGCGGCCCGTCGACGTGGCCTGGTTCCCCTGGGACGAGGACATCGCCGTCACCTATCTCTGGAAGAACGTCCTGGAGAGGCGCGGCTACAAGCTGAACCTCAAGCAGATGGACGTGGGCCCGGTCTACACCGGTCTCGCCTCCGGCGACCTCGATCTCAACTTCGACGCCTGGCTGCCGTACGCGCAGGCCAACTACTGGGACAAGAACAAGGACAGACTCACCGACCTCGGCACCTGGTACGAACCGACCTCCCTGGAGGTCGCCGTGCCCTCCTACGTCAAGGGCGTGAAGTCCTACGAGGACCTCAAGGGCAAGGCCGACCTCTTCGACGGGAAGATCATCGGCATCGAACCGGGCACCGGCGAGATGAACCTCCTCAAGACGAAGGTCCTGCCCGGCTACGGCCTCGACAAGGAGTACGACGTCGTCGACGGCTCCACGCCGGCGAT
Source organism: Streptomyces lincolnensis (assembly GCF_021173675.1). Classification (GTDB taxonomy): domain Bacteria; phylum Actinomycetota; class Actinomycetes; order Streptomycetales; family Streptomycetaceae; genus Streptomyces; species Streptomyces lincolnensis_B. The sequence continues at coordinate 281,481 of NZ_JAIHON010000009.1, forward strand.
GCTGGCCGAGCTCAAGCGCGCCTACGCCAAGAAGCAGCCGGTCGCGGTCGTGCTGTGGTCCCCGCACTGGGCGTACAGCCAGTACGACCTGACCAAGCTGAAGGACGACAAGAAGCTCTTCGGCGAGGGCAACACGATCCGGACCATCGCCAACGAGAAGTTCCCCGCGCAGTATCCGCAGCTCACCAAGTGGATCAAGGGGTTCCGGATGAGCGAGGAGGAGCTCGGCAGCCTGGAGGCCGAGATCAACAAGCGCGGCCAGGGCAAGGAGGAGCAGGCGGTCGCCGCCTGGCTCACGGAGCACCCGGGCATGGTCGACCGCATGACACCGCGGTAGCGGCCGTAGCACCGCCTCCCGAGGGGCGGGTCTCCCCACGCGTCCTGACAGCGTGTGGTGCGGCCCGCCCCTCGGGTCATGTCGGAGCACGCCCCGCGCCCACGGGACGTTTCCGGCCAACCACGGAGGGCTATCTCCTCGCCCGAACTTCGGCGCCGACGGGACGACTTCGGCGGCTGTGGGCCCGGGAGCCCGCCGTGGGACGGCGGCAGGGGCTCTCACCGGGGCGTACGGGGACCGAAACACTGGCGAGAACCGGGAGGTCGGATCGCACGCCGTGTGACAGGGATGTGGCGGGCACATGAAACGGTTTGCCGAACCTGCGTAGGGTGCAGACAACTCATCAGGAGCGGTGCGTGCGCACTGCGACGCGACAGACGGCGGACCGACGAGCCGAGGAGGGAGCCGGAGCGATGGGCGACCACAAAGAACAGCCCCTGCGGGTGGGTGCCGCCGTGCGCCGTCGGCGTCGGGCGCTGGAGCTCACCCTCGCCGTCGTGGCCGAACGCAGCGGTCTGTCGGTGCCCTTCCTGAGCCAGATCGAGAACGACCGGGCCCGGCCCAGCACCGGCTCCCTGGAGAAGGTCGCCGACGCCCTGCGCACCACCGCCGTCGAACTCCTCGCGGCCGCCGACCCGGCGTGCAGCGTCGATGTCGTGCGCGCGGAGGCGCCGGATCCGGCGTACGAACCCCAGGTGCGTTCCCTGGTCCGCGGTCACCACCAGATGCATGCCTCGGAGTTCACCGGGGACCATGACGCGGGCCGTGAGTTCCAGTACCGCAACGACCAGTTGATGTACGTCGCCGACGGCGCCGTGGAGATCGAGGCCGAGGGCCGGGCCTACCGGCTGGGGCGCGGCGACACCCTGTACCTCACCGGCGGTGTGCGGCACCGCTGGCGGGCGACCGTGTCGGACACCCGGGTGGTCGTCGTCGCCGTGGCCGAGCACATCGAGGCGGTCCAGGACCGGCCACGCCGGTGAGGATCGTCTCGCTGGTCCCGTCGCTCACGGAGGCGGTGGCCGCGACGCTCCCCGGTGCGCTGGTCGGCGCGACGGACTGGTGCACCCACCCGGCGGACCTCGCCGTCACTCGTGTCGGCGGCACCAAGAACCCCAAGACCGACCGGATCGTCGCGCTCGCCCCCGACCTGGTGATCGCCAACGAGGAGGAGAACCGGCGGCCGGACCTCGACGCCCTGCGCGCGGCCGGCATCGAGGTGCTCGTGACCGAGGTGCGGGACGTCCCGCAGGCCTTCCGGGAGCTGGACCGGGTGCTGCGGGCCTGCGGCGCGGCGACCCGGCCACGCTGGCTGGACGAGGCGGAGACGGCCTGGGCGTCGCCGGTCGCGGCGATCGGTCCGCGCCGCACGGCCGTCGTACCGATCTGGCGGCGGCCCTGGATGGTCCTCGGGCGCGACACCTTCGCCGGGGACGTGCTGGCCCGGCTGGGCGTCGACCACCTGTACGCCGAGCACGCCGAGCGCTATCCCCGGATCCCGGTCGAGGAGCTCCGGGCCGCGCGCCCCGACCTCGTGGTGCTGCCGGACGAGCCCTACCGCTTCACCGCCGACGACGGCCCCGAGGCGTTTGCCGGCCTGTCCTGCGCGCTGGTCAGCGGCCGGCATCTGACGTGGTACGGCCCGTCCCTCGCCGAGGCGCCCCGGATCCTGGACGAGGCGCTGCGAGCAGCTCGCCGCTGACCAGGCCGCGCACGGTGTGCACGGCCGCGGTGGCCCAGGCGGCGACGAGCACGACGTACAGCCCGATCGCGATCCCGTCGTAGGCGAGCAGTCCGGTGTGCCGGGCCAGCGCCTCGGCACCGGTGACGCAGGTGCCCACCGGGAAGGTGAACGCCCACCAGGTCATCGCGAAGCGCATGCCGTGCCGTCGGGCCCGTACGACATGGGCGGTGGCGAGCCCCAGCCACAGCAGCGCGAAACCCATCACGGGCACGCCGTACAGGACCGCCAGGACGTCGAAGCCCCGGCTGTAGGGGGCCGCCACCACCCCGGGCGCCACGTCCGCGAACTTGCCGACCGCGGTGGTCGACTGACCGAGCGGACCCAGCACCAGGAACAGCGTCGGCGTCAGCGCGAGCGGCAGCGGCCCGGCGGTGAGCAGCCGGCCGAAGACCATCGGCAGCATGACCAGCGTGGCGAGCAGACTCAGCCCGAACATCGCGAAACAGGCCAGCAGCAGGGTCTCGCGCGGCTGCCCGGGCGGCAGGTGCGGCACCAGCGGCGGCCCGAGCGCCGCCGACACCATCGGCGCCACGACCGGCAGCAGCCACACCGGCGACGCCTGCCCGGCCCCGACCCGATGGCGTACGGCCATCAGGTACGGCACGGCCACGGCGACCGTCAGTCCTACGACCGTCCCGGCGCCGAAGAGCACGGCGTCGAGGGCGACGGCCGCGCCCGTGCCGATCCAGTCCGCGCCGACGGTGAGCGCACCGCCGCCGACCGCGAGCAGGGCCATCGCCAGGCAGCCGTAGAAAGGGGCGACGGCCGGGTCGAGGAGGTGGGCGCGGGCCTGGTCGCGGTGGTGCCGCCAGTGCAGGGCCCGGGCGGCGAGCAGAGCGAGCAGCAGGAGCAGGGAGAGCGCCCAGACGGCCGTGCACGCGGTGCGCAGGCCGGGCGGGCGCACCGGGAGCGCGGCGCCGGCGGTGGCGACGATCGCGGTGCCCATGACGGTGGCGTACCAGTTCGGTCCGAGGTGACGGACGGCGGTGGCGCGCGGGAGGTGTGCGGTGGCACGGGGGAGGGGGTGGGGCGGACGGGCTGCGGTGAGCATGTGTCCACCGTCTCGTCCGCGACTGGCCCCTACCAGGGAGTATGACTCTATGAGGGCATAAGCTGTCTTTATGAGCAGCGTGGAGGGGCAGCAGGGGCGGAACGGTTCCCGGGCGGCCGCGGGCGGCGGCTCGGTGGCGCACAGAGTGCCCGATCTCGGGGCGCTGGAGCTGCTGCTGGCGGTGGCCCGGCTCGGGAGTCTGGGCGCGGCGGCGCGCGAGACGGGCATCACCCAGCCCGCGGCCAGCAGCCGGATCCGCTCCATGGAACGGCAGCTGGGCGTCGCGCTGGTCGACCGTTCGCCGCGCGGCTCCCGGCTCACCGACGCCGGTGCCCTGGTCACCGACTGGGCGCGGCGGATCGTCGAGGCGGCGGAGGCCTTCGATGCGGGGGCGCAGGCGCTGCGCGACCGGCGGGACTCGCGGCTGCGGGTGGCGGCGAGCATGACGATCGCCGAGTACCTGCTGCCGGGGTGGCTGCTCGCGCTGCGTGCCCAGCGGCCGGACACGGCGGTCTCGCTGCTCGCGGGGAACTCCGCGGCCGTGGCCGAGCGGCTGCTCGCCGACGAGGCGGATCTCGGGTTCGTGGAGGGGGTGTCCGTGCCGACCGGGCTGGACTCCGTCGTCATCGCCCATGATCGGCTCATCGTGGTGACCGCGCCTCGGCATCCCTGGGCGCGGCGGGGGCGGCCGCTGGAGGGGGCCGAGCTGGCGGCCACGCCGTTGATTCTTCGGGAGAAGGGGTCGGGGACGCGGCAGGTTCTCGATGCGGCGCTGGGTGGGTTGGCTCGGCCGCTGATCGAGTTGTCCTCGACCACGGCGGTGAAGGCGGCTGCGGTGAGTGGGGCCGGGCCTGCGGTGCTCAGTGAGTTGGCGGTGGGGGAGGAGCTTGCTGTGCGGCGGCTTGTGCGGGTGCCGGTGCAAGGGGTGTCGCTGGCGCGGGACTTGCGGGCGGTGTGGCCTACGGGGCACCGGCCGGTGGGGCCTGCTCGGGAGTTGTTGTCGTTGACGCGGGGGTAGGTGGGGGTGGGTGCCTTTGGGGTTCGCCCCCGCCGCCCCTACCCGTCCCATCCCTGGGGGCTGCAGCCCCCAGACCCCCGCTGTCGGCCCTCAAGGGGCCTCGTCCTCAAACGCCGGACGGGCTGAGAGTGCCTGGGCGGTGTTGAGGCGTGCCGCCTCGACCAGTGCCCTCATCACCCGCTCGTCCTCGCCCATCTCCGGATGCCACTGGACTCCCAACACCCAGGAGTCGCCGGGGAGTTCGATGGCCTCTACCGTGCCGTCGGGTGCGTGGGCGGAGGGGAGGAGGCCGGTGCCGAGGTGGTCGACGGACTGGTGGTGGTAGGTGGGGACGGAGGTCTCCTCGGGGACGGCGTCGGCGTAGCGGGTGCCCGGTACCGGCTTGACCGGGTGGTGGCCGAAGACGCCGACCACTTCGGCGTGGCCGTCGAGGTGCTGGACGAGGGTGCCGCCGAGGGCGACGTTCAGGAGCTGCATGCCGCGGCAGATGCCGAGCAGGGGTATGTCCGCGTCGAGGGCCGCAAGGATCAGGGCGAGTTCCCAGGCGTCGCGTTCGCGGGCCGGCGGGCCGGTGCGTGGGTCGCGTTCGGCGCCGTAGTGGACCGGCTCGACGTCCGGGCCGCCCGCGATCACCAGGCCGTCGAGGCGGGCCACGGTGGCGGCCGCGTGCTCCGGCGCGTCCGGCGGGAGCATGGCGGCCAGGCCGCCCGCCCGCTGCACCAGGCGTGGATACCCGGCCGGCAGGAGCGCCGCCTCCAGCTCCCACACGCCCCAGCGTGCCCCGGACTCCAGATACGTACTGACACCGATCAGCGGCCTGCCGCCCATGTGCCCCTCCATCCGCTCAATGGACCACCCGCATACCTTTCCAAGGAAATCACGCCAGGAACCCCCTGAGGAGGGCCGCCGTCCCGGCGCAGTGCTCCCGCATCATCTCCCGCGCCCCGTCGGCGTCACCGTCGAGCACCGCCTCGACCAGGGCGGTGTGCTGGCGCTGGGAGTGCTCCAGGTTGCGCACCAGGAGGGGGATGCAGTCCAGGAGGCCGTTCACCGAGGCCCGGGCCGCCGCGTACTGCGCGGTCAGCGTCGGCGACCCGCACAGCTCGGCGAGCGTGAGGTGGAGCAGCGTGTCCAGGCGGCGGTACTCCGACAGCGGCGCGTCCTGGGTGGCCGCCAGCGCCTGCCGGAGCCGGTCCGCCTGCTCCGCAGAGAGGCCATGGGTGGCGCACAGCCCCGCCGCGCCCACCTCCAGCACCTCCCGGAAGCGCAGCACGTCCTCGATGTCGACCGCGTTGATCCGCCGCCGCAGCTCGTCCTCGCCGCCCCCGTCCGTGCGGGACAGGACGAACGTGCCGCCGTACCGGCCGCGCCGCGACTCCACCAGCCCCTGGTCCTGGAGCACCTTGAGCACCTCGCGCAGCGTCACCCGGCTGATCCCGAGCCGCTCGGCCAGCTCCCGTTCCGCCGGCAGCCGCTCGCCCCCCGGCACCAGACCCAGCCGGACGACCTGGAGGATCTGCTCCAGGGCCTCCTCGAAGCCGTTGCCCGCCCGCACCGGTCGCAGCACCGGCGTCAACCGGTCGTCCGGCCCGCCGTCAGCGCCCACCGACATATGGCCGTACCCCCTTCCCAAGCAATGGTTCTCCGCAATACCTTATGGCTCCCGGCCCGGCCGAAGAAGCGCGAAGAAGCGCGAAGATGCCGAAGGAGCTTTCCCGTGGCAGACCGCACACCCCCGCTCGGCGTCGAGGAGCTGCACGCCCTCGTCGCGGGCGGTGAGATCGACACTGTCGTCCTGGCCTTCCCCGACATGCAAGGGCGACTCCAGGGCAAGCGGTTCGCCGCCCGCTTCTTCCTCGACGAGGTCCTCCAGCACGGCACCGAGGGCTGCAACTACCTGCTCGCCGTCGACACCGAGATGAACACCGTCGACGGCTACGCGATGTCCTCCTGGGACCGCGGCTACGGCGACTTCGCCATGCACCCGGACCTGTCCACCCTCCGCCGCGTCCCCTGGAACGCCGGCACGGCCATGCTGATCGCCGACCTCGCCTGGAACGACGGCTCCCCGGTGGTCGCCGCCCCCCGCCAGATCCTGCGCCGCCAGCTGGAACGCCTCGCCGAGCACGGCTTCACCGCCCAGGTCGGCACCGAGCTGGAGTTCATCGTCTTCAAGGACACCTACGAGCAGGCCTGGGACGCCGGCTACCAGGGGCTGACGCCGGCGAACCAGTACAACGTCGACTACTCGGTGCTCGGCACCGGCCGGATCGAGCCGCTGCTCCGCCGTATCCGCAACGACATGACCGCCGCCGGCCTGACCGTCGAGTCCGCCAAGGGCGAGTGCAATCCGGGCCAGCACGAGATCGTCTTCCGCTACGACGAGGCCCTGGTCACCTGCGACCAGCACGCCGTCTACAAGACCGGCACCAAGGAGATCGCCGCCCAGGAGGGTGTCTCGATCACCTTCATGGCCAAGTACAACGAACGCGAGGGCAACTCCTGCCACATCCACCTCTCGCTCACGGACGCGGCCGGCGACAACGTGATGGCCGGACCGGACGGGATGTCGGAGGTGATGCGGTACTTCCTGGCCGGGCAGCTCGCGGCCCTCAGGGACTTCTCGCTGCTCTACGCCCCGAACATCAACTCCTACAAGCGGTTCCAGCCGGGCTCCTTCGCCCCGACGGCCGTCGCCTGGGGGCACGACAACCGCACCTGCGCCCTGCGCGTGGTCGGCCACGGCCGCTCCCTGCGCTTCGAGAACCGGCTGCCCGGCGGTGACGTCAACCCGCACCTCGCGGTCGCCGGGCTGATCGCCGCCGGACTGTACGGCATCGAACAGAAGCTGGAACTGCCCGAGGCGTGTCCCGGCAACGCCTACACCGCCGACTACGCGCATGTCCCGACCACCCTGCGCGAGGCCGCCGAGCTCTGGGAGAACAGCCCCATCGCCAAGGCCGCCTTCGGGGACGAGGTGGTCGCGCACTACCGCAACATGGCGCGCGTCGAGCTGGACGCCTTCGACGCAGCGGTGACCGACTGGGAGCTCCGCCGCTCCTTCGAACGCATGTGAGGCATCTCTTGTCGCAACTGCACGAACTGGACATCCTCAACCCCGCGACGGAGGAGGTGATCGCCACCGTCCCCGGCGCCGTCGAGCAGGACGTGAACGCCGCCGTCCACCGCGCCGGCCAGGCACAGCGCGCGTGGGCGGCCGTCGCCCCCGGGGACCGGGCCCGGCTGCTGCGCCGTTTCGCCGTGGTCGTCGACGAACACCTGGAGGAACTCGCCCGGTTGGAGGTCCGGGAAGCCGGCCACACCATCGGCAACGCCCGCTGGGAGGCGGGCAATGTGCGGGACCTGCTCGACTACGCGGCCGGGGGAGTGGAGCGGCTGACCGGCCGGCAGATCCCGGTCCCGGGCGGCCTCGACGTCACGATCCTCGAACCCCTCGGTGTCGTCGGCGTCATCGCGCCCTGGAACTTCCCCATGCCGATCGCGGCGTGGGGGACGGCACCGGCGCTCGCGGCGGGCAACGCGGTCATCCTCAAGCCCGCCGAGACGACCCCGCTCACCGCCCTGCGCCTCGCCGAACTCGCCCTGGAGGCGGGCCTGCCCGAGGGGCTGTTCCAGGTGCTGCCGGGCCGCGGCGACATCGCGGGGGACGCCCTCGTACGGCATCCCGACGTCGCCAAGATCGTCTTCACCGGTTCCACCCGGACCGGCAAGCGCGTCATGGCCCTCTGCTCCGACCAGGTCAAGCCGGTCACCCTCGAACTCGGCGGCAAGAGCCCGAACATCGTCTTCGCGGACGCCGACCTCAAGACCGCGGTCGACCCCTTCTCCTTTCTCGACAACGCCGGCCAGGACTGCTGCGCCCGCACCCGCATCCTGGTCCAGGAATCTGTCCACGACGAGGTCCGCGAGCTGCTCGCCGACGCGCTGGCCGCCGTCGTCGTGGGCGACCCGGCCGACGAGAAGACGCAGATGGGTCCGCTGATCTCCCGTCAGCAGCTGGACCGCGTACGGTCGTTGGTGCCGGACGACGCCCCCGCCCTGCGCGGCAGCGCCCCCGAGGGGCCCGGCTTCTGGTTCCCGCCGACCGTCCTCACGGGGGAGCGGCCCGACTCCGAGGCGGCCCGGGAGGAGATCTTCGGCCCGGTCGCCGTGCTGCTGCCCTTCACCGACGAGGCCGACGCGATCCGCCTCGCCAACGACACCCCGTACGGCCTCTCCGGCTCCATCTGGACCCGCGACGTCGGCCGCGCGCTCCGCGTCTCCCAGGCCGTGCGCGCCGGCAACCTGTCCGTCAACTCCCACTCCAGCGTCCGCTACTGGACACCCTTCGGCGGCTACAAGCAGTCCGGCATCGGCCGCGAACTCGGCCCGGACGCCCTGACCGCCTTCACCGAGACGAAGAACGTCTTCATCAGCACGGAAGGCCCCGCACAGTGACCGATCAGATTGTGTGCCGCCGCCTCGTCGGCCGCACCGCCGTCATCACCGGCGCCGGCAGCGGCATCGGCCTCGCCACCGCGCGCCGGCTCGCCTCCGAGGGCGCGCACGTCGTCTGCGGCGACGTCGACGAGACCCGCGGCAAGGCCGCCGCCGACGAGGTCGGCGGGATCTTCGTGAAGGTCGACGTCACCGACCCCGAGCAGGTCGAGGCCCTCTTCAAGGCGGCCCACGACACCTACGGCAGCGTCGACATCGCCTTCAACAACGCCGGCATCTCCCCGCCCGACGACGACTCGATCCTGGAGACCGGCCTGGAGGCCTGGAAGCGCGTCCAGGAGGTCAACCTCACCTCCGTCTACCTGTGCTGCAAGGCCGCCATCCCCTACATGCGGCAGCAGGGCAGGGGCTCCATCATCAACACGGCGTCCTTCGTGGCGCGGATGGGCGCCGCCACCTCCCAGATCTCCTACACCGCCTCCAAGGGCGGAGTTCTGGCCATGTCCCGGGAACTCGGCGTGCAGTTCGCGCGGGAGGGCATCCGCGTCAACGCGCTCTGCCCGGGACCGGTCAACACCCCCCTGCTCCAGGAGCTGTTCGCGAAGGACCCGGAGCGGGCCGCCCGCCGCCTGGTCCACATCCCGGTCGGCCGGTTCGCCGAGGCCGAGGAGATCGCCGCCGCGGTCGCCTTCCTGGCCAGCGACGACTCCTCCTTCGTGAACGCCACCGACTTCCTCGTGGACGGCGGGATCTCGGGGGCGTACGTCACACCCCTGTAGGCCCCGCCCCGGCTCCCGGCCCGGCGGCCTACAGTGCCGGGATGAGCATGACGCCACCGCCCGGCTGGTACCCGGACCCCTCCGCTCCGCACCTGGAGCGCTGGTGGGACGGGACCACGTGGACCGACCACCGGCGCGCCCCGGAGGTCCCGGGGCCGCCGCAGCCCGCCGCCGGACCCTCCGGGCGGGCCAAGGCCCTCGCCCTGGGCACCGCCGGGACCGTGCTGGTCGCCGCGATCGTGACCGGGGCGTTCGCGCTCGGCGGGGGCGACGAGGGCGGCACGGACGTGAACACCGCGCCCACGATCACCCCCACCTTCGCGCCGTCGAGCGACACCGCCTCGCCCACGCCGCCGCCCTCCGAGCCCTCCGCCGACGACCCGGCCGTCGTCACCGACGAGCTCAACGGCATCACCTTCCCGCTCCTCGACGGCTGGGCCAGGCCGAAGAACGTCTCCCAGGAGAACGTCGTCATGATGTCGGACGACGGGACCTACCCCTGCCCGGCCGGCGTCGGCACCTGCCGGCACGGTCTCGTCTTCTCCCGCACCGCGACCTCGACCGACGAACAGTCCCCCGAGGCCCTCGCCAAGGCGGACATAGCGGACGCGACGAACCTCGCCTACGACCGCGACCTCCTGCGCCAGCGCCCCTACGGCGGTGTCGAGTCCCACCGGAGCGTCAAGTCCGGGCCGGTCGCGGTGGCGGGCCGCGCCGGGTACCTCGTCCGCTGGCGGGTCAAGACCGCCAAGGGCCCCGGCGGGTATGTGCAGTCGCTGGTCTTCCCGTCCAGCGTGGGCAGCGAGTCGCCGGTCGTCGTGCGGTTCGTCTTCGACGCGGGGCCCGACGGGCCGCCCCTCGCCGACATGGACCGGATCACCAAGGGAATCCGGTCGGTCGGCGACGCGGACACCGGCGGCGGCGTGGGCAGCAGCCTCGGCCCGCCGGGCTGAGCGGTCACAGGAAGGTGTGGCCCTCGCCCCGGTAGGTCGGGACGGTCGCCGTCACCGCGTCGCCCTCGATCAGGTGCAGCGTGTCGAACCGCTCGCACAGCTCACCGGCCTTGGCGTGCCGGAACCACACCTTGTCGCCGAGCAGGAGGTCGTCGGCCGGGGGGCCGATCAGCGGCGTCTGCACCTCGCCGGGGCCCTCCTGGGGGTCGTACTTCAGCCCCTCCGGCAGATACGGCACCGGGAGCCGGTCCCGGCCGGGCGCCCCCGAGGCGGGGTAGCCGCCGCCGAGGACGGTCACGACCCCCACACCCGGCCGCCGTACGACGGGCTGGGCGAAGAGCGCCGCAGGACGGCCGCTGAACGACGTGTAGTTGTCGAACAGCCGCGGCACGTACAGCCCCGAGCCCGCGCCGATCTCGGTGACCGCGTCCTCCGCGGCGGTGTGCTGCACACTGCCGGTCCCGCCGCCGTTCACGAACTCCAGGTCCGGCACCACGGCCCGGACCGCGTGCACCACCTCGGCGCGCCGCTCGGCCAGCTCACGGCGGGCGGTGGCCTGCATCAGCCGCACCGCCCGCGACCGCAGCGGCCGGCCGGCGACCGCGTCGCCGACACCCGCGACATGACCCTCGTACGCCATGATCCCGACGACCTCGAACCCGGGCCGCCGGGCCACCGCGCGGGCCATGTCCGCGACCTGGGCGGGGGAGTGCAGCGGGGAGCGGCGGGCGCCGACCCGTACCCGGCCGCCGAGCAGCTTCAGCGAGGTGTCCAACTCCAGGCAGACGCGGACGACTTCACGTCCGCCGCCGCGGGCCGCGTCGATGAAGGCGAGCTGCGCCGGGTCGTCGACCATCACCGTGACGGCGGCGGCGAGCTTGGGGTCGGCGGCGAGTTCGGCGTATCCGGCGCGGTCGGTGGAGGGGTAGGCGAGGAGGATGTCCTCGAAACCGCTCCGGGCCAGCCACAGGGACTCGGCGAGGGTGAAGGACATGATGCCCGCGAAGCCCTCCTTGCCGAGGACGCGTTCGAGCAGGGCTCGGCAGCGCACGGACTTGCTCGCGACCCGGATCGGCTTGCCCGCCGCCCGGCGGACGAGATCGTCCGCGTTGGCGTCGAAGGCGTCCAGGTCCACGATCGCGAGGGGGGCGTCGAGATGGGCGGTGGCCCGGTCGTAACGGGCCCTGTCGGCGGCGCGCGCAGTCATGAACGCAGCCTGCCAGACAGGATTACCGCAGGGTAGGGGGACGATCCGGGCAGATGCCCCGGGCTCGTGGACTGGTTCCCGTTCGGCGGCTGACAAGCCGTAGAGTGACGCGCACGCACGGAGGATCGATCCCGGTCGCGTGTTCGGCCCGGGATGCCGGTCCGCCGTTGCGGGTATGCGTGCCCGGAACGGCCGAGTCCGCGCCGGGCCGGTCGAGAACGACGACGGCCCGTGTACGACGACGGCCCGGGCACGAGGAAACGGGGGGTGCAGTGAGCACGGAAGCGCGCCGCGCCCCCATTCCCCCACAGCCCCCGCACCCGCCGACCCCGCCCACCGAGGCCCCCGGGGCCGCCCCGCGGACGGGCTCCGCGGCGGGGACCTGGGACGACCCGCGGAACGGCTCGACCGCCACGGACGGCAACGGGCCGGGGAACGGCTCTGCGCCGGCGGGGGGCAGCGGTTCGGGGAACGACTCGGGGAACGGCTTCATGTCGGCGGGCGGGAATGCGCCGGGCGGTGCTTTCGCGTCGGCGGGCGGCAGCGGGTCCGGGAACGGCTTGGGGAACGGCTCGGGGAGCGCCTTCGTGCCGGCGGGCGGGAATGGTCCGGGGAGCGGCTCCGTTGCCATGCCGACCGGCCGGGGTGATTCGGAGAGCGGCGTGGTCTCGGCAGGCGGAGCTGTCCCGGGCGGTGGGCAGACGGGCTCCGGGGCCGCCCGGGGAGTCGTACCCGGGGACGGATTCCGGTCGCGCCGTGCCGCCGAGGCCGACGGAGCAGGCCGTACGTCGGCCACGCAGGGCACTGGGCCGCGCTTCCCGCGCGTGCGGGCCCCGTACGCCAACACCGCGCCCCCGCCTCCTCCCATGGCATCCGCCCGCTTCCCCGACACTCCGCCCCCGTCCGGCGACACCGTCCCGCCCCGGCCTCCGCAGGCCCACACCGGCTCGTCCGCATCGAACGCCCCGGCGACCGGCCAGCACCGCTCCGCGTCGCACCCCGGTTCCGGACCGACGACGCCGGGCCGTGCGGCGGCACAGCCGAACACCGACTCCACCGCTCCGACCCGCATGCCTCCGCCGCCGAGCACCCCGGTGCCTGCACAGCCTCCGCACGCGGGTACCCGGCGTCCCGGCACGGCCGGCCCCCTGCCGCCCCCGGCCGACGCCGGGGACCCGGCGTCGCCCATACCGCCCCGCCCGACCCGGCGGCCGACGGCACCGCCCCGTCGTAGTTCCGCCCCGGACGTGACCGCGTCGGAGACCACATTCCCCTTCCGACCGATCCGCCCCACCCCCTCCACAGACCCGAACAGCCGCGACCGCTCCACCCCCTCGCCCCCGGACACCCACCGCCCCGGCACCCCCACACCGCAGCCGGGCTCCGGCTCCGCCGCGGAGGCCCCACGCGCGTGGCGCCCGGATCCGGCCGCGTCTGCTCCTCAGTCCGGCGCCCGTGAGGACGCCCAATCCGGCCGCCGCCCCGGCACACCTGCATCGCAGTCCGGTCCCCGTGAGGACGCTCAGCCCGCCCGTCGTCCGGGCGAGCCCGCATCACAGCCGGGCGCCGGCCCCGCCGCAGGGGCCCCGCGCGGCTGGCATCCGGATCCGGCCACGCGTGCATCGCAGTCCGACACCCGTCCAGAGACGTCGTCGGCAGGCTGGCGCCCGGATTCGGTCGCGCCCGCACCTCAGTCTGGCGCCCGTGAGGGGGCCCAACTCGGCCGTCGTCCGGGCGACCCCGCAGCGCAGCCGTGCTCCGGCTCCGCCGCGGAGGCCCCGCGCGGCTGGCGCCCGGATTCGGCTGCGCCCGCACCTCAGTTCGGTGCCCGAGAGGACGCCCAGCCCGCCCATCGCCCCGGCGCGGCCACCCCGTCGTCGCCTTCCGGTACTCGTGCCGAGGCCGCGACCGGGGGCTGGGGGCCCGGTTCTGCCGGGCCCGCGTCGCAGCCCGGTGCTCGGGCGGATGCCTCGTCCGGTAGGCGTTCCGGCCCTACCGGTCCCGACTCGGCGGCCGGCGGCCGCCCGGACGGCGAGCCGGGCCGTAGCGCAGGATCGGACGTGCCTCCGTCGCAGCCCCGTGCCGCGGGTGCCCGGTCCGGCGGCATCGACGCGCAGGCCGGTGTTCGTCCGGGGACTTCGTCCGGCGGCATCGACGCGCAGGCCGGTGTTCGCCCGGGGACGACCTCGTCCGGCGGCATGGACGCCCAGGCCGGTGTTCGTCCGGGGACCTCGGCCGCGCCCGTGCGGCCCGGTTTTCCGCCGCGGCCGGTGCGTGAGCCGGAGGGGGGTTCCGGGGTCGGTGTGGGGGTGCCGCCCGTGCCCGTCGTTCCTCCGGGCCGGGCGCCCGGTGGGGGCCCGCACACGCCCCCACTTCCCACCGAGTCCCCGCGCCGTGCACCCGGCACGGACTCCGTGGCCGTCTCTCCCGACCCCGCGCTGTCCTGGAGTGCTCCGATGGCGCCGGGCGGGGTTCCCGGGGCGGGGCGGCCCGTCGTGTCCTTCGGGGAGCCGGAGGTGTACGACGAGGGGGTCAGGTCGCGGCCGTTCGGGATGTGGATGCGGCCGCGGGTCGCCGGCGCGGCCGCGTGTGTCGTGCTCGGGCTGGGGCTCATCGGCGGTGCGGTGACCGGGAGTTGGCTGATCGGCGAGCCGGGGGAGCCGGGCGCGCGGGACAGCTTCGCCACGGCCGCCGGGCTGTGGCACAGCGTGCCGGTGGACGAACTCTTCCCGCGGACCGTGCAGGGCCGGGGCGCCGGACCCGGTGGCGCCGACCGGACCTGGACGCGGATCGCCGTAGCCCCGGACAGTGGCTGCGCGGACGCGTTCGACCCGCTGCTGCGCACCGCCCTCGACCCCGTTGGCTGCGAGCGGCTGCTGCGCGCCACCTACACCGACGCCACCCAGAGCTACGTCACCACCGTCGGCCTGCTGTTCACCAAGGGCGACGCCGCCACCATGACCGCCCTGGCGAAACGGTTCAAGGACGGGGGCTACGCCGACCGCACCGACCTCATGCCCCGGCCGTACGCCGCCAAGGGCACCGTCGCCTCCGACTTCGGCCCCGACCAGCGCGCGTCCTGGACCGTCTCCGTCCTCACCGACGCCCCGGTCGTCGTCTACGCCGTCTCCGGCTGGGCGGACGGCCGTACCGTCGACACCCCGGAGCCCGCCGCCGAGGCGATGACGTCGGGCGCCACCACCGGCCCCGCCCAGGCCGGCCTCGGCAACGAGGCACAGGGCCTCGCCGACCGCGTCGAACGCGGACTGCGCAAGACCGTCAGCTCGCCCCCGGAGAACGCCTCATGAGCAGCGCGCGCCTCACCGCCCGCAGGGCCGGCCTCCTGAGCGTCCTCCTCGCCGCCTCGGTCGCCCTCGTGCCGCCGACCGCCGCGCACGCCGACACCATCCGCGCCAAGCAGTGGGCGCTGGACGCCATGCACACCCAGGAGGCCTGGCGCACCACCAAGGGCGCGGGCGTCACCGTCGCCGTCCTGGACACCGGTGTCGAGGCCGACCATCCCGACCTCGTCGGCAACGTCCTCACCGGCAAGGACATGATCGGCTTCGGCGCGACGGAGGGCGACCGCCCCTGGGCCCGTCACGGCACCGCGATGGCCGGCATCATCGCGGGCCACGGACACGGCGCGGGCAACGCCGACGGCGTCATGGGCATCGCCCCCGAGGCCAAGATCCTCCCCGTCCGCGTCATCCTGGAGGACGGCGACCCGGCCCGCGCCAAGGCCCGCAGCACCCGCGGCAACGCCCTCGCACAGGGCATCCGCTGGGCCGCCGACCACGGCGCCGACGTCATCAACCTCTCCCTCGGCGACGACTCCGCCTCCGCGCACCCCGAGCCCGCCGAGGACGAGGCCGTCCAGTACGCCCTCAGGAAGGGCGCCGTCGTCGTCGCCTCGGCCGGCAACGGCGGCGAGAAGGGCGACCACATCTCCTACCCGGCCGCCTACCCCGGCGTCATCGCCGCGACCGCCGTGGACAAGTTCGGCACCCGCGCCGTCTTCTCCACCCGCCGCTGGTACGCCACGGTCAGCGCCCCCGGCGTCGACGTCGTCATCGCCGACCCCGACCACAAGTACTACGAGGGCTGGGGCACCAGCGCCGCCTCCGCGTTCGTCTCCGGCGCGGTCGCGCTCCTGAAGGCCGCGCACCCGGACCTGACGCCCGCGCAGATCAAGAAGCTCCTGGAGGACACGGCCCGCAACGCCCCCTCCGGCGGCCGCGACGACTCCCGCGGCTTCGGGTTCATCGACCCGGCGGCCGCCCTCACCGCGGCCGCCCGCCTCAAGCCCGAGGGCCTGGAGGCCGCCTCCTACGGCGACAAGTACTTCGGCTCCGGCCCCGACGCCGCCGACACCGAGGACGGCACCGCCGACTGGGCGGCCCCCGTCGCGGGCGGCGCCGGAATCCTGCTCCTGGGCGCCGCGGTGGTCCTGTGGCGCGGCCGCCGCACCCCGCACCACCAGGAGAGCCACGACTCCTACGACGGTTTCTGAGCCGCTGTACGGCGCCTGCGACGGCCCTGCACCAGCCTCCTCCAGCCCCCGCCCCGCCGTTATCCCGACGAGGCGGACGCGGAAGCCGACGAGGACGCCCCGTCACCCGTGAACACCGACACCGCCGCCCGGGCCGCCGCCTCGACCAGCGAGATCCCCCGCGCCTGCGTCGCGTTGCCCTTCGACAGCACGGCGACCAGGTAGTCGTGCCCGGCCACGGTCACCAGGCCGATGCTGTTGACGTCCCACAGCCCGGTCGTACTGCGCGGCAGCCAGCCGTTCTTCAGCGCCCACCCGGAGCCGTCGGCCGCGGCCGACACACCCCAGTCCTGTCCGTCGGCTATCCGTCCCATCAGCCCGCGCAGATACGTCCGTGAGGCCTCGCTCAGCTTCGAAGACTCCCCGAACACCTGCTTGAGCAGGGTGAGTTGATCGGCGGCCGTGGTCTGCGTCAGCCCCCACAGCGCACCGTCGCCGCCCTCGGTGCCGGTCAGACCGAACGTCTCGTTGGCGGCGTCGAGCCCCTCGGCCCGCCCGATGGCGTCCCACAGCGCGGACGCCGAGGCGTTGTCACTGTTCTCGATCATCGCGGTGGCGTAGGACCTCTCCCGCGTGCTCAGCCGTGTGCCCGCCTCCTGGTGCCGGAGCAGCAGCGCCGCCAGGATGTCGACCTTCACGATGCTCGCCGTGTCGAAGGCGCCGTCGCCGTACACCGCGTGCTCGCCCGACGTCAGGTCGAGCACCCCCGCCGACATCTCCGCGTCGCCCGGCACGCGCACCGACTCCATGGCGTCGGCGAGCAGTCCGTCGAGATCCACCGTCGGCTCCGCCACGGGCTCCACCGCCGCCTCCTCGGTCCCGGCCGCCTCCTGGCTCCCGGCCACCGGCGAGGACGGGGCCGACGGCGCCGCCGCCGACGATACGGCGCCGCCCCCGGAGTGCGCCTGCGCCTTCACGTACACGGTCCCCGCGGCCGTGGCACCGACGACGGCGAGGAGGGCCGGCGCGGTGTACAGCAGGGCCCGGCGAGCGGACCTGCGGGCACGGCGTCCGGCGGCTCTGGGAGACTCCATGACCGCGATGGTCGGGCCTGCGACTGTGTGGCTCGTTAGCCGGACGTTAGAGCTGTGTCAGCGAACTCTGAGAAACCCGTGAAAGTCGTCACGGGCGGGTTTCCGGGCCCGCACAAGCCCAGCAGCAAGCCCCCGATAGGGTCGGTGACCGTGGCGAACAAGAACATTCCCGACTCCGGCTTCTCCGACGACGACGGCTCGGCCGATCCCCGGCTGAGCGCGGCGCTCGCGGCCTGGGCCGAGGACCGCGGCGCCGAGGGGCCCGTCCTGGAGGCGCTCAGGGGCGCCCGGCTGCTGGTCCCCGTCGTGGCCGTGCTCGGCGAGGTCGAGGAGGACGAGAACGGACTGCGCCGCGAGAAGACCAGCGACATGGCCGTCCCCACCCTGAAGGCCGGACAGCGCACCGCCCTGCCCGCCTTCACCTCCACCGACTCCCTGGCGCGCTGGGACCCGGCGGCCCGCCCCGTCGCCGTACCCCTCCACCAGGCCCTCCAGGCCGCCGCGCACGAGAAGGCGGACACGATCGTGCTGGACCTGGCCGGACCGGTGCCCTACGAGCTGAGCGGGCCCGCGCTGCTCGCGCTCGCCGAGGGCCGCGCGACGGCCGACCCGCTCGCCGACCCGGCCGTGATCGGCGCCGTACGCGACGCGGTGGCCGCCGAGCCCGCCGTCCTGCGCGCCCACCTCGGCCCCGGCGAGGCCGACGGCACCCTGGCCCTCGTCCTGGATCCCGCCGCGGCTCCCGCCGAGGCCGCGCGGGCGGTCGCGGGCCGCCTCGCCGCCGACGAGACACTCAGGGCCCGCCTGGTGCGCGGCCTCGACCTGGCACTCCTGCCGGCCGGGGCGACGCCTCCGGGCGAGCCCTTGTACGTACGCGGGTGAGAGGTCAGCCGTAGATCGGACCGGTGTACTTCTCGCCCGGGCCCTGGCCCGGCTCGTCCGGGACGAGGGAGGCCTCGCGGAAGGCCAGCTGGAGGGACTTCAGGCCGTCGCGCAGCGGGGCCGCGTGGAAGGAGCTGATCTCCGTCGCGCTGCCGTCCAGCAGACCGGCGAGGGCGTGGATCAGCTTGCGGGCCTCGTCCAGGTCCTTGTACTTGTCACCCTCCTCCGTCAGGCCGAGCTTCACGGCGGCGGCGCTCATCAGGTTGACGGCGACCGTCACGATCACCTCGACGGCGGGGACCTCGGCGATGTCGCGGGTCATCGCGTCGAAGTCGGGAGACTCAGGGGTACCGGCGGACGCGGGAGGGGTGTCACTCATGTCCCACACGATAGGGCCCGGTGCACGCCGGTTCGCACCACCCCCGGGTTGCTGCTAACCTTGTGTGACGACCGGCTGGATACACATGTGTTCGGCCCACAAGTGGAGGCTCCGATCTCCCACCCGACCGTCCCCCGGGACGGCGGGTCACCCCGGTCAGGCGGCCACCATCGTTCCGTACGGACGATGGAGTCGCCCGAAAGCGCGCCCCGCGATCATCGCGGCGGTGCTCCGGTAGTGCTTGGAGCCCCGCCTGTGATCGTCCGGGGCATTTTTTGTGCTTCGGCGCGGTTAGGTCTGACGAACTAGAGACATACGCGGCCGTCCGCCAGACGGCTGTGTGGTGCTAACCGAGGAGGATCCATCAGCGCCGAGCCCCGCATCAACGACCGGATTCGCGTTCCCGAGGTGCGACTTGTCGGTCCCAGTGGCGAGCAGGTGGGCATCGTCCCCCTGGCCAAGGCACTGGAGCTTGCGCAGGAGTACGACCTGGACCTGGTCGAGGTCGCGGCGAACGCCCGTCCGCCCGTGTGCAAGCTCATGGACTACGGGAAGTTCAAGTACGAGTCGGCCATGAAGGCCCGTGAGGCGCGCAAGAACCAGGCGCACACGGTCATCAAGGAGATGAAGCTCCGGCCGAAGATCGACCCGCACGACTATGACACCAAGAAGGGTCACGTCGTCCGGTTCCTCAAGCAGGGCGACAAGGTCAAGATCACGATCATGTTCCGTGGTCGCGAGCAGTCCCGGCCGGAACTCGGCTACCGACTGCTGCAGCGTCTCGCGGAGGACGTCCAGGACCTCGGTTTCGTGGAGTCGAACCCGAAGCAGGACGGCCGAAACATGATCATGGTTCTCGGTCCGCACAAGAAGAAGACCGAGGCGATGGCCGAGGCTCGCCAGGCGCAGGAAGCCCGCAAGGCGGAAGCGAAGGCCAACCCCGGCAAGTCGCAGAACGCCGCGGAGACCGAGATCGACGAGGACACCTCCGAGGACCTCGCCGAGGCTCCGGCCGAGGCTTCCGCCGAGGCGTGATCCCCGGGGGCGCGAGCCCCCAGGACGTAACCGATACAAGAGCGACGCTCCACCGTGCCCGGTTTTCGTGACCGGGCACCGGAGCGCCACCGACGAGGAGAGAACGGCGCTATGCCGAAGAACAAGTCGCACAGCGGTGCCAGCAAGCGCTTCAAGATCACCGGCTCCGGCAAGGTGCTCCGTGAGCGCGCCGGCAAGCGCCACCTGCTCGAGCACAAGTCGTCCCGCGTGACGCGTCGCCTCACCGGCAACGCCGAGATGGCCCCGGGCGACGCCGCGAAGATCAAGAAGCTTCTCGGCAAGTGACGTACGCGGCGCTTCGCTTGAGCGCCGTACGTCAGGACCGGGACCCAATCGATTCCGGGCCGTGTGAGTCCCACCACGGCCCCGCTACAAGGAGTTAACAAGTGGCACGCGTCAAGCGGGCAGTCAACGCCCACAAGAAGCGCCGGGCGATCCTCGAGGCGGCCTCCGGCTACCGCGGTCAGCGTTCGCGCCTGTACCGCAAGGCCAAGGAGCAGGTCACCCACTCGCTGGTCTACAACTACAACGACCGCAAGAAGCGCAAGGGCGACTTCCGTCAGCTGTGGATCCAGCGCATCAACGCCGCTGCCCGCGCCAACGGCATCACGTACAACCGCTTCATCCAGGGTCTGAAGGCCGCGAACATCGAGGTCGACCGCAAGATCCTGGCCGAGCTGGCCGTCAACGACGCCACCGCGTTCGCCGCGCTGGTCGAGGTCGCGCAGAAGGCGCTGCCGGCGGACGTGAACGCGCCGAAGGCCGCGTGACGCTGCGCTGGGCCTAGGCCGACTGTGTGAGTGTGCGGACCCGTGGGTTTTTGCCTGCGGGTCCGTTCCTTTGAGTGGTGCGGGACGGTTCGGCACCGCCGGTGTCCGTCGTCGTGGCCGATCGCCGTGGCGGCGGAAGTCAGATGCTGAAAGTGAGTGTGCATGTCCCCCGTTGCTCCTGAGCTGATCTCCCCCCGTTCCCCCCGCGTCTCCGCCGCCCGGCGGCTCGCCAGGCGGAACTTCCGGGGCAAGGAGCGGCTGTTCCTCGCCGAGGGGCCGCAGGCCGTGCGGGAGGCGGCGGGGCACAAGGACACGCTCGTGGAGCTGTTCGCGACCGTCGAGGCCGCGGAGCGGTACGCCGACATCATCGGTGAGGCGCGGGCCCTCGGCGCCCGGGTCCACCTCGCCTCCGAGGACGTCATCGCCGACATCTCGACCACCGTCACCCCGCAGGGGCTCGTCGGGATCTGCCGGTTCCTCGACACGCCCTTCGAGGAGATCCTCGCCGCCCGGCCCAAGCTCGTCGCCGTGCTCGCGAACGTCCGCGACCCCGGGAACGCCGGGACCGTGCTGCGGTGCGCCGACGCGGCCGGTGCCGAGGCCGTCGTACTGACGGACGCGTCCGTCGATCTGTACAACCCCAAGGCCGTACGGGCCTCGGTGGGCTCGCTGTTCCATCTGCCGATCGCCGTGGGCGTGCCCGTGGAGGAGGCCGTCGACGGGCTCAGGCGGGCCGGTGTCCGCATCCTCGCCGCCGACGGGGCCGGCACCGACGACCTCGACGACGAGCTGGACCGGGGCACCATGGGCGGGCCGACGGCCTGGGTGTTCGGGAACGAGGCGTGGGGGCTCCCGGAGGAGACCCGCGCGCTCGCGGACGCCGTGGTGCGCGTCCCGATCCACGGGAAGGCCGAGAGCCTGAACCTCGCCACCGCCGCCGCCGTATGTCTCTATGCGTCGGCCCGGGCACAGCGCGCCTCCGGAGGGTGCCGTTCCGTCACCGAGAGCTAGTAGGGTGACCAGCTCGGGGGCCCTGCGCAGGAGAGGTGGAGCACGGGGATGAGTGTCGGCACGGGCAGCGCACCGGGATCACCGGAGGCGACGCACGCGGCGCCGTCCGGTCCCGACTCTCTCGCCGGGCTCGGCCTCGATCCCGACCACCTGCCCGACGGCCTGGTCGTCGCCGACGAGCACGGCCACGTGATCTGTTTCAACGCCGCCGCCGAGCGCATCACCGCCGTGTCCGCAGCGGACGCCCTCGGGCAGCGGCTGGAGAAGGCCCTTCCGTTAGAGGACCTGGAGGGGCGCCGCTGGTGGCAGCTGACCGACCCGTACGGCGGTCTCGCCATCCGGGTCCGCCAGCCCGAGCGCAACCTCCTCCTGCCCGGCGGCCGGGAGGTCCTGGTCTCCGCGCGCTACGTCCGTGCCCGGCCCACCGGGCCCGTGCGCCGCGTGGTGGTCTCCCTCCGCGACACCGAGGCCCGCCGCCGCACCGAGCGCAGCCACGCCGAGCTGATCGCCACCGTCGCCCACGAACTGCGCTCCCCGCTCACCTCCGTCAAGGGCTTCACGGCCACCCTCCTGGCCAAGTGGGAGAGGTTCACCGACGACCAGAAGCGGCTGATGCTGGAGACCGTCGACGCCGACGCCGACCGGGTCACCCGGCTCATCGCGGAGCTGCTGGACATCTCCCGCATCGACTCCGGGCGCCTGGAGCTGCGCCGCCAGCCCGTCGACATCGGCGCCGCCGTGGGCCGCCACATCCAGGCGTACGTCGCCGCGGGACTGCCCGCCGACCGGTTCCTGCTCCGCATCGAACAGCCCCTGCCCGACCTGTGGGCCGACCCCGACAAGATCGACCAGGTGCTCAGCAACCTGCTCGAAAATGCCGTGCGGCACGGCGAGGGAACCGTCACCATTGTGGTCACGCCCACGGCGTCCCCCCGGGAGGGGGAAGGCCATGAGAACGCCGCTACGTCGGTCACGGTGAGCGACGAGGGGCCCGGCATCCCGGAGGAGTCCATGAACCGCGTCTTCACCCGCTTCTGGCGGGGCAGCAAGCGCGGCGGCACCGGCCTCGGGCTCTACATCGTCAAGGGCATCGTCGAGGTCCACGGCGGCACCATCACGGTCGGCCGCGCCCCCGGCGGCGGCGCCGAGTTCCGATTTACGTTGCCCGTGAGCGCTCCGGCCTACTTGAGCTGAGTGCCCGCGGGCGCATTCGTATACCTCCACCCCGTTAGACTCGGCCTTTGGCACCTTTGTGTCCCATGGACGGCCCTCTGACCTCTGCGTGAGTCGGTGACGGGGACCTTCAGCCAGCCAATCGGAAGCACGGGAAGAGATGTCGGCACCGAATAAGTCGTACGACCCTGTCGAGGTCGAGGCGTTGAAACCGGAAGAGATCGAGCGGATGCGGCAGGAGGCGCTCGACGCCTTCGCCGCGGCGGGCTCGCTCGACGCGCTCCAGGAGGCCAAGGTCGCCCACACCGGGGGCACCTCCCCGCTGGCGCTCGCCAACCGCGAGATCGGCGCCCTGCCCCCGCACGCCAAGGCCGCCGCCGGCAAGCTGGTCGGCCAGGCCCGGGGCGCGGTGAACAAGGCCCTCGCCGCCCGCCAGAGCGAGCTGGAGGCCGAGCGCGACGCCCGGGTGCTGGTCGAGGAGGCGGTGGACGTCACGCTGCCTTACGACCGGGTTCCGGCCGGCGCCCGCCACCCGCTCACCACCCTGTCGGAGCGCATCGAGGACGTCTTCGTGGCCATGGGCTACGAGGTCGCCGAGGGCCCGCAGGTCGAGGCCGAGTGGTTCAACTTCGACGCCCTCAACATCGGCCCGGACCACCCGGCCCGAGGCGAGGCCGACACCTTCTTCGTGCAGGGTCCGGAGGGCGGCACCGAGTCCGGTGTCGTGCTGCGCACCCACACCTCGCCCGTGCAGGTCCGCTCGCTGCTCGACCGTGAGCTGCCGGTCTACGTGATCTGCCCCGGTGTCGTCTACCGCACCGACGAGCTGGACGCCACGCACACTCCGGTGTTCCGCCAGGTCGAGCTGCTGGCCGTCGACGAGGGCCTGACCATGGCCGACCTCAAGGGCACCATGGACCACATGGTCCAGGCCCTGTTCGGCGAGGGCATGAAGACCCGGCTGCGCCCGAACTTCTTCCCCTTCACCGAGCCGTCCGCCGAGATGGACATGGTGTGCTACGTCTGCCGCGGCGAGTCCGTCGGCAACCCCGACCGGCCCTGCCGTACCTGCTCCTCCGAGGGCTGGATCGAGCTCGGCGGCTGCGGGATGGTCAACCCCAAGGTGCTCACCGCCTGTGGCGTGGACCCGGAGAAGTACAGCGGATTCGCCTTCGGGTTCGGCATCGAACGGATGCTGATGTTCCGCCACAACGTCGAAGACATGCGAGACATGGTCGAGGGTGACATCCGGTTCACCCGGCCGTTCGGGATGGAGATCTGATGCGGGTCCCGCTTTCCTGGCTGCGGGAGTACGTCGACCTGCCGGCCACCGAGACCGGCCGTGACGTGCAGGCCAAGCTCGTTTCCGCGGGCCTTGAGGTCGAGACCGTCGAGCACCTCGGCGCCGACCTCAAGGGCCCGCTGGTCGTCGGCCAGGTGCTGACGATCGAGGAGCTGGAGGGCTTCAAGAAGCCGATCCGCTTCTGCACCGTCGACGTCGGGCAGGCCAACGGCACCGGCGAGCCGCAGGAGATCATCTGCGGCGCCCGCAACTTCGCCGTCGGCGACAAGGTCGTCGTGGTCCTCCCGGGTGCCACGCTGCCCGGCGGCTTCTCGATCTCCGCCCGCAAGACCTACGGCAGGACCTCGCACGGCATGATCTGCTCCGGCGAGGAGCTGGGCATGGGCGACGACGGCAGCCACGGCATCATCGTGCTGCCGCCGGAGACCGAGGTCGGCAGGGACGCCGTCGAGCTCCTCGAACTGGTCGACGAGGTCCTGGACATCGCCGTCACCGCCAACCGCGGCGACTGCCTGTCCATCCGTGGCGTGGCCCGCGAGACCGCCATCGCCTACGGCCTGCCGCTGCGCGACCCGGCGCTCCTCGACGTCCCGGGCCCGAACGCCTTCGGCTACCCGGTCCAGGTCTCCGACCCGTTCGGCTGCGACCGCTTCACCGCCCGCACCGTCACCGGTCTGAGCCCCGAGGCCCGCTCCCCGCTCTGGCTCCAGCGCCGCCTGCAGAAGGTCGGCATGCGCCCGATCTCGCTCGCCGTCGACGTCACCAACTACGTGATGATGGAGCTCGGCCAGCCGCTGCACGCCTACGACCGCTCGCTGGTCCAGGGCACCATCGGCGTCCGCCGGGCCGAGGAGGGCGAGAAGATCGTCACCCTCGACGGAGCGACGCGCACCCTGCACGCCGAGGACCTCGTCATCACCGACGACCGGGGCCCGATCGGCCTCGCGGGTGTCATGGGCGGCGCCAACACCGAGATCGCCGACCACGACTCCGGCGAGGGCACCACCGACGTGGTGATCGAGGCCGCCCACTTCGACGCGGTCGCCATCGCCCGTACGGCCCGCCGCCACAAGCTGTCCTCCGAGGCGTCCAAGCGCTTCGAGCGCGGCGTCGACCCGCAGGCCGCGTCCGCCGCCGCCCAGCGCACGGTCGACCTGCTGGTGCTGCTCGCGGGCGGCACCGCCGAGGCCGGCGTCACCGAGGTCATCGCCCCGTCCGCCCCGCACACCATCACCGTCCCGGCGGACCACCCGGACAAGGTGGCGGGTGTCGCCTACGGCCGCGAGACCGTCGTACGGCGTCTTCAGGAGGTCGGCTGCGACGTCTACGGGCAGGACGAGCTGATCGTCACCGTGCCGTCGTGGCGTCCCGACCTCCGGGAGATCAACGACCTGGCCGAGGAGGTCATCCGGCTGGAGGGGTACGAGAACCTGCCCTCCACGCTGCCCAAGCCCCCCTCCGGCCGTGGCCTGACCCACCGGCAGCGGCTGCACCGCCGCGTCGGGCGGGCGCTGGCCGGCGCCGGATACGTCGAGGCGCCGAACTACCCCTTCGTCAGCGAGCAGGTCTTCGACCAGCTCGGCCTGGCCGCCGACGACCCGGCCCGCCGGGTCGTGAAGCTGACCAACCCGCTCAACGACGAGGAGCCGGCTCTTCGTACGTCGCTGCTGCCGGGCCTGCTCGGCGCCCTGCGGCGCAACGACGGCCGGGGCTCGCACGATCTCGCGCTGTTCGAGACCGGCCTGGTCTTCCTGCCGCGCGAGGAGCGGCGCGTCGCCGCCGCGCTGCCCGTGGACCGGCGGCCGACCGACGAGGAGATCGCCGGGCTGAACGCGGCACTGCCGGAGCAGCCGCGCTATGTCGCGGTGGTGCTCGCCGGTGCGCGTGAGCAGGCCGGCTGGTGGGGCGCGGGCCGTCCCGGCGGGTGGGCCGACGCCGTCGAGGCGGGGCGCGCCGTCGCCCGGGAGGCCGGTGCCGAACTGATCGTCCGCCAGGGGCAGTACGGTCCGTGGCACCCGGGCCGGTGCGCCGAGCTCGTGGTCGTGGCCGACGGCTCCGAGACGGTCGTGGGGCACGCGGGCGAGTTGCACCCGCGCGTGCTCAAGGCGCTCGGGCTGCCCGCGCGCACGTCCGCGATGGAGCTGAACCTGGACGTGCTGGAGGGCGTCGGCGACGACACCCCGCAGGCGCCGAGCATCTCCACCTTCCCGGTGGCGACGCAGGACGTGGCGCTGGTCGTCTCCCGTGAGGTCCCGCACACCGAGGTGGAGGCCGCGTTGCGCGAGGGGGCCGGCGAACTGCTGGAGGCGATCCGGCTGTTCGACGTGTACGAGAACGACGAGCAGCTCGGCGAGGGCAGGAAGTCGCTGGCGTACGCGCTGCGGTTCCGGGCCGCGGACCGGACGCTGACGGTCGACGAGGCATCGGCGGCCCGGGACACGGCGGTCGCCCTCGCGGGCGAGCGCACGGGGGCCGTGCTGCGCGGTTGAGCACGGCCGCATCCCCTCTCGGGTCACCTCACTCGATTGAGTGAGTTCTGCTGGTGATCTGGCCCGTTCGGCCCATGGGGTCGACAGAATCGGACCGGCCTTTCGGGGTCGGTCCGATTGCGCTGTCAGGGCCTGAATGGGGGGGCCATCGGCATGATCCGCATCAAGGCTGGGGGTGTCCCCGGGGGCCGTCGGAGGGTTCGGCGGGACCTGCGGGACGCGCTCCGCAGAGCTGCCCGCCGTACCGTTCGCAAGGGTCGCCGCAGGCCGGTGCGGTGTGCGCTCGCGCTGGGGCTGCCCACCGCCTGGGGCGCCGTGGCGATCACCTACAAGCTGGTCTGTCCGCTGGCCCAGCAGAACGGCCTCGGGGCGCGGGTCGTCACCAGTGCCGTCTTCTTCGCCGTCGGCACCGGTCTGGTCCTGCATGTCCGGCAGACCCTGCTGCGGGAGTTGAGACAGGCCCGCCGGGTCGCGGGCGCCGCCCAGAGCGTGCTGCTGCGGCCCCTGCCCCCGCGCATCGACGGGCTGCATGTCGCCGCGGCCCAGCTGTCCGCCGACCGCGGCGCCACCATCGGCGGCGACCTGTACGAGGCCGTGGCCACCGAGCACGGCGTCCGGGTCGTGATGGGCGACGTCCGCGGGCACGGCATATCCGCCATCGGTACGGCCGCCGCCGTCCTCGGCAGCTTCCGCGAGGCCGTGCACGACGAGCCCGGACTCGACGGTGTGCTGCGCCGGCTGGAACGCGCGCTGTCCCGGCATCTGCGGGATCGGGCCCGTACGGACCATCCTTCCACCGGTGCGGAGCCCGGCCCCCCGGTCGCCGAGGAGTTCGTCACCGTCCTGCTGCTGGAGATCGGCCACGACGGCCGGGTCCACGCCCTCAACTGCGGTCACCCGTGGCCGTATCTGCTGAGCGGCACGACCGTCGACCCCCTCTCGCGCACGGACCCTCTCCCACCCCTGGGCCCGTTCCCACTGCCGTGCGATCTGACCCCCGTGGGGTGCGGTCACCTGCTGCCGGGCGAGGGCCTGGTCCTGCACACGGACGGCGCCGAGGACGCGAGGGACACCCGTGGCCGATTCTTTTCCTTGGAGAACGCCCTGTCCGAGGCGATCCGCGAATGCCCCCTGGCAGCGCCCCAGGTCGTCCTGGGCACGGTCTTCACGGCATTACTGCGCCACACGGACGGCGAACCGACGGACGACGTGGCTTTACTCATCCTGCGAAACGACCGTTCAGGGCAACCGACCTTAGGGGCGCGGGGAACTGCGCGCCCAGCCACCACGCACCCGCAGCCGACAACGCACCTTTAGTCACCCGGCGTTGGCCAGCGCAGCGCACTCGCAGCGAACCGGCGGAGCCGTCCGCCCCGCCACGGAGTGTCGGGCAGGCAGCTGGGCGGACGGCGCGGAATCGGGCCGCCGCACTGTACGAGGGGGAGCCGGCGGCCCGGCCGGCCTCTTGCGAGGCATTTCAGTCAACCGGCTGGAAACTCTCCGCAACAGTGCGCGCACCCTACGGATTCGAGTACTCCGTTCACACCCCGTGTGAAGGCACACCCACTACTCTGACGGCACCGAGCCACCCGGGGGGCCTCCCAATGCAGCCCAACACTCTGCTCGACGCGATCCTGGACGAGGCGGGTATCTCGCACGCGGGACTCGCCGCCCATGTGAACCAGGCGGGCCGGGCCCGCGGACTCGCGCTCAGATACGAACACACGGCTGTGGCACGGTGGTTGAAGGGCCAGCGGCCCCGGGGCCAGGTGCCCGACCTGATCTGCGAGGTGCTCGCCACCCGGCTGCAACGGCCCGTCACCCTCGACGACATCGGCCTCGGTGTCCCCGGTGAGCCGTCCGCCCCGCACGGCACCTCGCTCTCCGGATTCGTCGAGCGGGCCACCGCCCTGTGGCGCTCCGACGAGCAGCAGCGCCCGCACATCCTGGGCGCCCCCGCGGTGACCGGTACGCCCGCCGTGATGCCGGTGTGGGAGTGGGAGAACCCGCCCGAGGACGTGGACGTCTCACGCGGCGGCCGGCACCGCGTGACCACCGCCGACATCGAGATGCTGCGCGCGGCCCGCGCCCACTACGAGCAGATGTACCGCAAGACCGGTGGCGTGGCGACCCGCTCCCGGATCGTCGGCTTCCTGAACTCCGAGGCGGCCCCGCTGCTGCGCGGCAGCTACACCGACGCCACGGGCCGCCAGCTCCACCGGGCGACGGGCGGTCTGGTGGCCGTCGCGGGCATCTGCGCCTACGACTCCGACGCGCACGGGCTCGCCCAGCGCTACTTCCACCAGGCGCTCCGGCTCGCGAAGGCCAGCGGCGACCGCGGGCTCGGCGCCTACGTGATCGCGCTGCTGGTCAACCAGTCGCTGTTCATGCGGGAGTACCGTCAGGCCGTGGCCTTCGCGGAGGCCGCGCTGCGCGCCGCCGGCAAGCACATCACGCCGGCGCTCGCCTCCGATCTGTACGCGATGCAGGCGAAGGCGTACGCGCACCTCGGTGACGGCACGAGCGCGCTGTCCTGCATCCGGCGGGCCGAGCAGGCCGCCGAACGCATCCGGCGCGGATACGAGCCCGACGAGACGGGCTATGTCCAGCCGGGGCTGGTCAACGTCCAGGTGGCGGAGGCCCTTCTCAGCCTCGGTGAGCTGGCCGCGGCGGCGGAGCACGCCGCGGCGGCGGTCGACAACCCCGCCCACGACCGGGGCCGGGTGCACCGGCTGGCCATGCTCAGCACGATCGCGCTGCGCCAGGGCAACGCCGACAAGGCGGTGGCCACCGCCGTGCAGATGGCCGAACAGGCCCGTGGAATGGAGTCCCAGCGGCTGCGCGACAGACTCCGGGCGGTGCGTGAGCACTTGGTGCGCAGCGGTTGCGCGGGTACGGCCGAGGCGGCCGAACTGATCGACGGCGCGCTGCGCGTACCGCTGTAGACGGGTACTCGTTCACCGTCACCTCATAGTCCCTGCTGCGATATTGCCACTTACTCGACGGAAGGTGGCAGAACCGTGCAGTGGACGAAACAGAACGAACAAACTGTGTATGAAAACCGCTGGTTCACGGTCAACCTGGCAGATGTGGAACTGCCGGACGGCCGGCATCTGGACCACTTCCTGATACGCCTGAGGCCCGTCGCCGTGGCCACGGTGGTGAACGAGGCCAACGAGGTCCTCCTCCTGTGGCGCCACCGCTTCATCACCGACAGCTGGGGATGGGAACTCGCGGCGGGCGTGGTCGAGGACGGAGAGGACATAGCCGTGGCGGCCGCCAGGGAACTGGAGGAGGAGACCGGCTGGCGGCCGGGGCCCCTGCACCACCTGATGAGCGTGGAGCCGTCCAACGGCCTCACCGATGCCAGGCACCACATCTACTGGGCCGACGAGGGCGAGTACGTCGGGCACCCCGTGGACGACTTCGAGTCCGACCGCCGGGAATGGGTCTCCCTCAAACTCGTTCCCGACATGGTCGCCCGTGGGGAGGTCCCGGCCGCCAACATGGCGGCCGCGTTATTGCTGTTGCACCACCTGAGGCTCGGGCAGGACACCTTGCCCTGATCCTGATTCCCCCCACCCGCGTCCCCCGACGCCTCAGCGGCCCAGGGCCTGCCAGACCGCCACGACGAGTGCGCCCATGGCGGTGAGTACCGCGACCGCGGGCAGCGGCCAGCGGGCGTGCTCCAGTGCGGTGATCCGTGCGCTCAGATCGCTGAGTTCCTTGTCCGTCTCCTCGGTGCGATGGTTGAGCAGAGCCAGCCCTCCCTCGACACGCGCGTAGGCGACGTCGAGGCGCCGGCGTAACTCTGCGAGTTCGCCATGGACCACGGGATGTTCGGGGTCGGTGGTCACGGATCCACTCCTCTCTGTGATCGGCTCATCCCTTGCATGCGCATGAAGAGTCAACTCGCCTGGTGGACAGGTGGGGAGAGTGTGCGAGGGGCATATGCGGGCCCGGGGCGCACACGGTGTGTGAATGCAGTGGGCCCGGCACTCCGAAGAGTGCCGGGCCCGTGGCCGTCGCACTGTGTAACCGGCACCCTGGAACGGGCACTGTGCACCGGGGGACAGCTGTAAATCAGCCGTAGGTGTAGAAACCGGAGCCGGACTTCCGGCCGAGGCGGCCCGCGTCGACCATGCGCTGGAGCAGCGGGGGAGCGGCGTAGAGGGGCTCCTTGTACTCCTCGTACATCGAGTACGCGACCGAGGCGACCGTGTCCAGGCCGATCAGGTCGGACAGCTTCAGCGGGCCCATCGGGTGGGCGCAGCCCAGCTCCATGCCGTTGTCGATGTCCTCGCGGCTGGCGATGCCCGACTCGAACATCCGGATCGCGGAGAGGAGATACGGGATCAGCAGCGCGTTCACCACGAAGCCGGAGCGGTCCTGGGCGCGGATCGCGTGCTTGCCGAGCAGCTTCTCGGCGAAGGCCTGGGCCCGGCTGAGCGTGCCCTCGGAGGTGGTCAGCGCCGGGATCAGCTCGACCAGCTGCTGCACGGGGGCCGGGTTGAAGAAGTGGATGCCGATGACGTGGTCGGGCCGCGAGGTGGCGACCGCCAGCTTCACCAGCGGGATCGAGGAGGTGTTGGAGGCGAGGATCGCGTCCGGCCGGGTCACGACCTGGTCGAGGACCTGGAAGATCTCCGTCTTGACCTGCTCGTTCTCGACGACGGCCTCGATCACCAGGTCGCGGTCGGCGAACTCGCCGAGATCCGTGGTGAAGCCGAGCCGCGCCTGGGTGGCGTCCAGCTCCTCCGCGGAGATCTTGCCGCGTTCGGCCGCCTTGGACAGGGAGTTGAACAGCCGGGTCCGGCCGATCTCCAGGGCCTCGCCGGTGGTCTCGGCGACCTTCACGTCCAGACCGGCGCGGGCGCACACCTCGGCGATGCCCGCTCCCATCTGACCGCAGCCCACGACTCCGACCCGAGCGATGTCTCCCGTTGGGATGCCTGTCACATCGTCCCTTTCGCTGATCTACGGCGGTGGCAGGTGCCCGTGGTCCGGTGCCTGCTCCGTTCGAGCACGTTACCCCTAAGTAGCGATGATCGATCGTTCGGGTCGGGCATCCTTGGGGCCGGAGACGATCCGTGACCGCGCGGATCCACGGTGTATGGGGGTGTGCAGGTGGGACGACTGTCACGTCGGGCGTTCGCACTGGCCGCGCTGTCGACGCTGACCTCGGCCTCGGGTGCGTCCGCCGCACCGGTGCCGGGTGCCCCGGCCCCGGGTACGCCGGGGCGCCGGGCCGGCGAGATGCGGGGCGTGTGGCTGGCGACCGTGCAGAACCGGGACTGGCCGTCCCGGCCCGGGATGACGGCGGCCGAGCAGCGCACCGAACTCCTCGCCCACCTGGACACGGCGGTACGCAACCGCCTCAACACGGTGATCTTCCAGGTGCGCCCGACCGCGGACGCGCTCTGGCCCTCGCCGTACGAACCCTGGTCGCAGTTCCTGACGGGCACCCAGGGCCTCGCCCCGGGCTGGGACCCGCTCGGCACGGCCGTGGAGGAGGCGCACGTCCGGGGCCTCGAACTGCACGCCTGGTTCAACCCGTACCGGGTCGCCAACCACACGGACCCGGCCCGGCTGGTGGCCTCGCACCCCGCGCGCAAGCACCCGGACTGGGTGGTGCCGTACGGCGGGAAGCTCTACTACAACCCCGGGCTGCCCGAGGTCCGCGCCTTCGTGCAGGACGCGATGCTCGACGCGGTGCGCAAGTACCCGGTGGACGCCGTGCACTTCGACGACTACTTCTACCCGTATCCGGTGGCGGGCCAGACCTTCGACGACGACGCCGCCTTCGACCGGTACGGCGGCGGCTTCCCGAACCGGGCCGCCTGGCGGCGGAACAACATCGACCGGCTGATCCTGGAGATGGCGGCCCGCATCCGGCGGATCCGGCCCGCAGCCCGCTTCGGCATCAGCCCCTTCGGCGTGTGGCGCAACGCCGGCACCGACCCGCTCGGCTCGGACACCAGGGCGGGGGTGCAGACGTACGACGATCTGCACGCCGACACCCGCAGGTGGGTCCGTGAGGGATGGATCGACTACATCGTCCCGCAGCTGTACTGGAACATCGGCTTCGCCGCCGCCGACTACGCCAGGCTCCTGCCCTGGTGGGCCGAGGTGGCACGGGGGAGCCGGACGCGGCTGTACCTGGGCGAGGCCCTGTACAAGGCCGGTGATCCGGCGCAGCCGGCGGCCTGGCAGGACCCGGCCGAGCTGTCCCGGCACCTCGCGCTGGCCCGCGGGCACGCCGAGGCGCGCGGGCATGTGTTCTTCGCGGCCAAGGACGTGGCCGTGGACCGGATCGGGGCGATGGCGCGGGTGGTCGCCGACCACTACCAGCGGCCGGCGAAGCCCCCGCGCTGAATCAGCCGCTCGTTTCCCGGTGCCGGATCTCGGTGTCGGGGCCCGGTGAGCAGACGCCCTCGTGCCCGTCCTCGAAACGGACGCGGTACGGGGGGTTGCCCTCCCGGCCCATGACTTCGACGATCTCGCCGACCTTGTCCTGCTGTCCGACCACCCTGCCGTGCTGGACAAGCTGGTCGCCCACGGTTGCACGCATCGGATGGGGCCTCCTCACGATGTGCGGGAGCAGCGGTCCGTGGCCTTGAGTCTACGGCGCGGGAGCCCGGTGGGAACCGCCGGTGCACGCCGCTCAGCTCCGCGCCCGCTGTGTGACGGCGATGCACACGAGCACCGCCGCGGCCGTCAGCGGAGCGGCCACCGTCAGGTGCTCGCCGAGCAGCAGCACCGACCACACCAGTGTGAGCAGCGGTTGGGCCAACTGCAACTGGCTGGCCCGGGGGATCCCGATCGCCGCCATCCCCCGGTACCAGACGACCAGCCCGAGGAACTGCGAGCCCGCCGCCACCCACAGCAGTCCGGCCACACTGTGCGCGGTCAGCCTCACGGGCTCGTACGACAGCGCGAGCGCGGCGGCCGGCACGGTCAGCGGCAGACACAGCACCAGCGCCCAGCCGATGACCTGCCAGCCGGGCATCACCCGGGCCAGCCGGCCGCCCTCGGTGTAGCCGGCCGCGCACACCAGCAGCGCGGCGAACAGATACAGGTCGGCGGTGGTGAGGGCGCCGCCGCTCTGCTGCACGGTGAAGGCGACCACCGCCGCCGCGCCCGCCGAGGCGGCCGCCCAGAAGGTGCGGGAGGGACGGGTGCCGACCCGTAGGGCGGAGAACAGGGCGGTGGTCAGCGGGAGCAGTCCGACCACGACGGCGGCGTGCGCGGTGGTCGATGTCCTCAGCGCGAGCGTGGTCAGCAGCGGGAAGCCGACGACGACCCCGGCGGCCACGACCGCGAGCCCCGCCCGATGCCGCCGGGCCGGAACCGGGATCCGCAGGGCCAGCAGACAGGCGCCGGCGATCACCGCCGCGAGCACGCTCCGCACGGCGACCAGCGACCAGGGCCCGAAGCCCTCCAGCCCCCACGCGGTCGCCGGGAAGGTGAGGGAGAAGGCGACGACCCCTAGGGCGGCGAGGAGAGTGCCGGTCGTGCCGGTCGTGCTGGTCGACGGATCGTCGACCGCTATCGCGACGGGGTCAGTAGCGCTACTCTGTACTCTCATGCAAGAGCGTAGCAGCGTCGGTGAACTGGCGGAACGTCTGAGGAGCGAGCTCGACCGCTACTCTCCGGGAGGAAAGCTCCCGTCGAGCAGGGCGCTCGTCGAGCGGTACCGGGTGAGCCCGGTAACCGTCTCGCGGGCCCTCGCGCACCTGGCCGCCGAGGGGCTCGTCGTCACCCGGCCCGGCGCCGGGGCGTTCCGCGCACCCCTGCGGACGGCGCCCGCACCGGCCGGGGACACCTCCTGGCAGGAGGTCGCGCTGAGCGCGGGCGGTGCCGCCGACCTCGTACCGCGCTCGGTGGACGCCGGCGGCGTCCTGGTCTCGCTCACCCCGCCGCCGCCCGGCGTCATCGAGTTCACCGGCGGCTATCTGCACCCCTCGCTCCAGCCCGAGCGGGCGCTGGCGGCCGCCCTGTCCCGGGCCGCACGCCGTCCCGGAGCCTGGGGGCGGCCGCCCATGGAAGGGCTGCCGGAGCTGCGCGAGTGGTTCGCCCGCAACGTCGGCGGGGCCGTGACGGCGGCCGAGGTGCTGATCGCCGCGGGCGGCCAGTCGGCGCTGACGATCGCCCTGCACGCGCTGGCGCCGCCCGGCGCGCCGGTCCTCGTCGAGTCGCCCACGTATCCCGGCCTGCTCGCGATCGCCCGCGCGGCGGGGCTGCGGCCCGTGCCGGTCCCGGTCGACCCGGACGGAGTGCGGCCGGAACTCCTCGCCGAGGCCTTCCGGGCCACCGGCGCACGGGTGTTCGTGTGCCAGCCGCTGTTCCAGAACCCGACCGGCGCGGTGCTGGCCCCGGCCCGGCGAGGCGAGGTGCTGCGCATCGCGCGCGAGGCGGGCGCGTTCGTCGTGGAGGACGACTTCGTACGACGGCTCGCGCACGAGGACGCGGGCGCGCTGCCGCTTCCGCTGGCCGCCGAGGACGCCGACGGGGTCGTCGTCCACGTCTGCTCGCTGACCAAGGCGACCTCGCCCAGCTTCCGGGTGTGCGCGCTCGTCGCCCGGGGCCCGGTGCTGGAACGGCTGCGGGCCATCCAGGTCGTGGACACCTTCTTCGTGCCCCGCCCCCTTCAGGAGGCCGCGCTCGAACTCGTCGGCTCGCCGGCCTGGCCGCGCCATCTGCGGGCGGTCTCCGCCGACCTGAGGACCCGCCGGGACACCATGACCGCGGCCCTGCGTCTGAACCTCCCCGAACTCGCCCTGCCGCACATCCCGTCCGGCGGCTACCACCTCTGGCTCCGCCTCCCCGACGGCACCGACGAGGCCGCCCTGACCGCCGCGGCCCTGCGCGCGGGCGTCGCGATCACCCCCGGCCGGCCCTACTTCGGCGCCGAACCCCCGGCCGGCCACGTGCGGTTGGGCTTCGCTGCGGTGGCGGGCCCGCAGGAGATCCACGAGGGGGTGCGCAGACTGCGCGCGGCGTACGGCGAGGTGTGCTGACGAGTTCGTCGGGCGGTTCGTCCGGTGAGCTGTCGCGCACCCTCGGTAACTCATGAGTAACGCCTATTGACCTGCTCTCTTTCGCGACTCACCATCGCCGCATGCAACTACGGGTCACGTTCGTCGCCGCCGCTCGCAGCACACCGCTGCTCACCGAGCGCTTCGAGGACGACCGGCCGCTGGACCAGGCCGGCTGGGACGAGGTGCAGCGTGTCGTCCAGGACCTGATCCCGCTCGCGGCGGCCGAACTGCGCTACTGCTCGCCCACTCCGCGCAGCCGGGCCACCGGCGACGCCCTCGGCTACGCGCCGCTGGTGCAACTCGCCCTGCGGGACTGCGACATGGGCCGCTGGCGAGGGCTGACGCTCGGCGAGGCGATGGCCCGGGAGCCGGAGGCCGTGGACGCCTGGCTCGCCGATCCGCACGCCACCCCGCACGGCGGGGAGTCGCTGCGCGACTTCATCACCCGGGTCGGCGGCTGGCTCGACACCCGGCCGCTGGACGACAGCGGCCGGATCGTCGCCGTGGCCGAGCCCTCGGTGGTGCGTGCCGCCCTGGTCTACGCCCTCAAGGCGCCGCCCTCGACGTACTGGAACATCGATGTGCGCCCCCTGTCGACGACCGTCGTCACCGGCCGGGCGGGCCGCTGGAACCTCCGCCTCGACGGGATCTCCGCTCAGCCCTCACGGGCGTAGTCGGTGGTCAGGACCAGGTCCTTGGCGGGTCCGCGCACCCGCCACACCGTCCGCCAGCGGTCCGCGTCCCGGACGGTGAACTCGCCCCGGTAGAGGTCGGCCGAGCACGGGTGGTCGGCGAGGTGACGTCCGGAGGACAGGTCCAGGTCGTGAAAGGGCCGCCCGTCGGCGAAGCGCACGTCGACCGTGCCGGGGATCGGGCCCGGCAGGAGACACAGGGTCCGTTCGGCGGGGCGCGGGACGCCCTGCCAGACGAAAGTGCCGGACTCCCGCTGGAGCAGCCCGCCGCCCTCCAGAGGGCCGAAAATCGTCGTACCGGAGAACTCGCCCGAGTCGTCGCTCGCCAGATCCCGCACGGAGCGTGTCGTGCGCCAGGTCCCGGCCAGATACGTCAGCGCGTCCGGCACTGGCCAGAACTCACCCATCAGCCCGTCCCTTCCGACACTTTCGATACCGCGCGACCCGTTGACGATCTCGGACCCCCTCCCTATCTTGCCGTTCGAAGTGCTGATCATTGTCTGATATTTCGAACATCGAGCCGCGGAGTATCCATGTCACGCACCCGCCGGAGAATCGGCATCGGCGCCACCGCCTTCGTGGTGGCCGCCGGGCTGGTCTCCGCCCCCGCCCACGCCGAGGACGTCACCGACTACTCGATCACGGTCGACCCGGCCGCCAAGGGCGCGAAGATCGACGACACGATGTACGGCGTCTTCTTCGAGGACATCAACCGGGCCGCCGACGGCGGTCTGTACGCCGAACTCGTGCAGAACCGGTCCTTCGAGTACTCCACCGCCGACAACGCCTCCTACACCCCGCTCACCTCGTGGGCGGTGGACGGCACGGCCCAGGTGCTGGACGACGACGGCCGCCTCAACGCCCGCAACCGCAACTACCTCTCCCTGGGCGCCGGTTCGTCCGTCACGAACGCCGGTTACAACACCGGCGTGCATGTCGAGGCGGGCAAGAGGTACGACTTCTCGGTGTGGGCCCGCGCCACCGGCGGCACGACCCTGACGGTCTCGCTCCAGGACGCCGACAACACCCTCGCCACCGCCCGCAGGGTGGCCGTGACCAGGAGCGGCTGGGCCAAGTACACCGCCACCCTCACCGCGACCCGCACCAGCAGCGCCGGCCGTCTCACCGTGGCCTCCTCCGCGGCCACCGCGCTCGACATGGTGTCGCTCTTCCCGCGCGACACCTACAAGCACCAGCCCAACGGCCTGCGCAAGGACCTCGCCGAGAAGGTCGAGGCACTCCACCCGGGCTTCCTGCGCTTCCCCGGCGGCTGTCTGGTCAACACCGGTTCCATGGAGGACTACAGCGAGGCCTCGAATTGGCAGCGCAAGCGCTCCTACCAGTGGAAGGACACCATCGGCCCGGTCGAGGAGCGCGCCACCAACTCCAACTTCTGGGGCTACAACCAGAGTTACGGCCTCGGCTACTACGAGTACTTCCGCTTCGCCGAGGACATCGGCGCGATGCCCCTGCCCGTCGTCCCGGCCCTGGTGACCGGCTGCGGCCAGAACCAGGCCACCGACGACGAGGCGCTGCTCAAGCGGCACATCCAGGACGCCCTCGACCTCATCGAGTTCGCCAACGGGCCCGTGACGTCGACCTGGGGCGGGAAGCGCGCGCAGATGGGCCACCCCAAGCCCTTCCGCCTCACCCACATCGGCGTCGGCAACGAGGAGAACCTGCCCGTCGAGTTCATGGCCCGGTTCAAGCAGTTCCGCGCCGCCATCGAGGCGAAGTACCCCGGCATCACCGTCGTCTCCAACTCCGGCCCGGACGACACCGGCCAGACCTTCGACACGGCCTGGCAGCTCAACCGTGAGGCCAAGGTCGACATGGTCGACGAGCACTACTACAACAGCCCGCAGTGGTTCCTCCAGAACAACGACCGCTACGACTCCTACGACCGAAGCGGCCCGAAGGTCTTCCTCGGCGAGTACGCCTCCCAGGGCAACGCCTTCAAGAACGGCCTCTCCGAAGCCGCGTTCATGACCGGCCTGGAGCGCAACGCCGACATCGTCAAACTCGCCTCCTACGCCCCGCTGTTCGCCAACGAGGACTATGTCCAGTGGCGCCCGGACCTGGTGTGGTTCAACAACCACGCCTCCTGGAACTCCGCCAACTACGAGGTCCAGAAGCTGTTCATGAACAACGTCGGCGACCGGGTGGTGCCCTCCAAGGCCACCGGCACGCCCTCGCTGCTCGCCCCCATCACCGGCGCGGTCGGCCTGTCCACCTGGGCGACCAGCGCCGCCTACGACGACGTCAAGGTCACCGACGCCGACGGGAAGACGCTGCTCACCGACGACTTCTCCGGTGACGCCTCGAAGTGGACCCACACGGGCACCGGCAGCTGGACCGTCCAGGACGGGCAGTACGTCCAGACCGACACCGCCGCCGAGAACACCATGGTCTCGGCAGGCGACCAGGCCTGGCACGACTACGACCTGCACGTGAAGGCCACCAAGAAGTCCGGCAAGGAGGGCTTCCTCGTCGCCTTCGGCGTCAAGGACACCGGCAACTACTACTGGTGGAACCTGGGCGGCTGGAACAACACCCAGTCCGCCGTCGAACAGGCCTCGGACGGCGGCAAGTCGACGCTCATCTCCAAGGCCGGGTCGGTCGAGACGGGCCGTGCCTACGACGTCGACATCAAGGTGCGCGGCCGACAGGTCACCCTCTACCTCGACGGCGAGGAGTGGGGCAGCTTCACGGACAACAAGCCGGCCGAGCCGTTCCGCCAGGTCGTCACCAAGGACAAGAAGACCGGTGACCTGATCGTCAAGGTCGTCAACGCCCAGTCCTCGGCGGCCCGTACGGCGATCGACCTCGGCGGCGCGAAGGTCGCGTCCAGGGCGAAGGTCACCACGCTGACCGCCGCCCCGGACGCGGTGAACACCGAGACCACCACCGCGGTGGCCCCGGTGACGTCCACCTACGAAGGGGTCGCCGACAGGTTCACGTACACCTTCCCGGCGAACTCGATCACCTTCCTGCGGATCAGGCAGAGGTAGCCGGAGTCCCGTCCGCGGGCTGCTGTCCCAGTGGCAGCAGCCCGCGCTCGGCGAAGACCTTCTTCGCCACGGCCGTGGCGTTCAGCGCCCTGGGGAAGCCGCAGTAACCGGCCGCCTGCAGCAGCGCCTCGACGATCTGCTCGGGGGTCAGGCCCACGTTCAGGGCCGTGTGGACGTGCACCTCCAACTGGAGCTCGCAGCCGCCGAGCGCGGTGAGCATGCCCAGGGTGACCAACTGGCGGTCGCGGGGCGCGAGCTGCGGCCGGGAGTAGATCTCGCCGAACCCCCAGGCGATGATCTGGTGGCCCATCTCCGGGCTGATGTCGGCGAGCGAGTCGACGACCAGTTGCCCGACCTCGCCGTTGACGCCGCTCAGCACCTCCATGCCGTGTGCGAAACGCTCCTCGCGGGTGGTGCTCTCGCTCATGTCCGCTCCTCCGTGGTCGGCAGCGCGTTCGGGGATCGCCGTCCGCAGTATTCCCGGGAAGAGGTACGCCCGTCCGCCGTCCTACGACTCCCGTTCGACCGGCAGCCACAGCTCCGCGTCGGCGTGGGTGCCGTCGGGGGAGAGCCGGGTGCGCAGGATCTCCGGGCCGGGGCGGGCGCGGTAGGGGTTGGAGGGGAACCACTGGGTGAAGACGTCCCGCCAGAGCTCCTGGATGGCCTCGGGGGCCGGGCCGGAGGTGGTGAAGACGGCCCAGGTGCCGGCCGGGACGGCCAGTTCGGCCAGGCCGGTCGGTTCAGTGGTGTCCGTGTCCGTGTCCGTCGCGGAGGTGATCACCCCGTGGTAGTAGTCCAGCTCGGTGCCCTCCGCGCGGCTGGGATCGAGGTCGTCGCAGACCGTGACGATGCCCTGCGGCTCCTGGTCGGACAGCTTCTCCAGACGCTCCAGGGTCTGCCGGGGGATCCCCCGGACGAGGTCGATGATGGCCTGGTTCGGCCCGGAGCGGACCAGGGGGATCCGGGCCTTGACGCCGAGGACGGTGAAAGCCGGCCGGTCCGTGACGCGGTAGCGCATGCTGCTGCTTCCTTCGACGGTGAGGCGGAAGGACAGCCGGGGCTGGGAGACGAGCGCGGCACCGCTGCGGCGGGCCTCGCCCGGACCGACGCCGTGCAGGGCCCGGAACGCCCGGGCGAACGCCTCGCCCGAGCCGTAGCCGTACCGCACCGCGATCTCCAGCAGCGAGTCACCCCCGGAGAGCACCTCGGCGCCCGCCACGGTCAGCCGCCGGCGCCGGATGTACTCCGACAACGGCATCCCCGCGAGCGCGGAGAACATCCGGCGCAGGTGGTACTCCGAGGTGACGGCGATACGCGCCAGGTCGGTCACGTCGATCGGCGCGTCGAGGCGGCCCTCGATGTGCTCCATGACCTGGTTGAGCCGCTCCAGCACTCCCCGGCCTCCTTCCTCTTGACGATCATCACGCTAGGCGGCGCGCACCCCGCCCGACCCGACATCCTGTGCCCGATCGAGTCGGGTGCGCACGGCCGCCGCCGAACCGGAGGACACCGGCCCGGCGTCCCGCTCACCGAGCCCCGCCACCGAAGGAGAACCATGCCCTTTCCCGAACTGCCCCGGCCCGCGCCCGGGGACGTGCTCCTGGTCTGCACCTGCTACGAGGACGGCGAGGCCCGGTGGGGCGGACTGCTCGACGAGGTCGGTGGCCGCCGGGACGGTGACGTGCTCGTGCTCGGGGACGCCGGGGTGAGGCTCCGCCTGGTCGAGGGCACCGGCTGGACCTACCTGCACGGCGGAAACGTACCCGCGCTCCTCACCGGCACCGGCACCGGAACCGACGCCCCGCCCCCGGTCGCCGTCCTGGCGGACATCTCCGTGGTGTACGGCGGGGACGGGCCGCTGCTGGTGGACCTGGCGGCCACACCGGGACGCGGCGTCCGGGTCCCGTCGGCCCGGCTCGGCGAGATCCTGGCCGCCCTGCTCGCCGGCACGCTCGCCTTCGACGACCTGGTGGACGCCATGGACCGACGCGGGATGTACCAGGGGGACCACGGCCGGCCCGCCTTCCGCGCCCCGACCCCGCCGCCGCGCCGGTCCTTCCCGGCACTGCCCTCCAGCGCCGCCGCCCTCCTCGTCCGCACCGCCTTCGCCGACGAGGAGGGCTGGAGCGCCCTGCTCGACGCACTGGGCCGTCAGGACGAGGACGGCTGGGTCGGCGCCGACCCGGACCCCGACGAGATCGACGTGGAGCACTACCCCCTGACGGCGCTGATCGTGGACGACAGGTCCTTCGAGGGCCTGCTCCCGGGCCAGGTCCCCGCGCTGGTCCCGCCCGAGGAGCACACCACCCTGGTCGCGCTCGCCGACGCCCGGACCTTCACCGACCCCGGCCTGCCGCTGACCGTGGTCGACCTGTACGACGCTCCGGGCCACGCCGCGCTCCTCCCGTGCCGCCAGGTCGGCTCGCTGGCGGTCAACCTGGAGCTCGCCAACATGGACTTCCACGAGTTCGTCGCGGAGGAGGGTGTGACTCCCTGGTGGGAGGGGTGAGCGGCGGATCCCGGTCGCATCCGTACTGGATTGCATAAACGTGCAGCGAAACGTATAGTCATGCCATCCAAGAGGAGGATTCCATGGCGGTACGTGCGGCAGTGGCCGGAGCGAGTGGATACGCGGGCGGCGAGGTCCTGCGACTGCTCCTGGCGCACCCCGAGGTCGAGATCGGTGCCCTGACCGGCAACTCCAACGCCGGGCAGCGGCTGGGCGCGCTGCAGCCGCACCTGCTTCCGCTGGCCGACCGCGTGCTCCAGGAGACCACCGCCGAGGTCCTCGCCGGACACGACGTGGTCTTCCTCGCGCTGCCGCACGGCCAGTCCGCGGCCGTGGCGGAGCAGCTCGGCCCGGACGTCCTCGTCGTGGACATGGGCGCCGACTTCCGGCTGAAGGACGCCGCCGACTGGGAGCGGTTCTACGGCTCCCCGCACGCCGGCACCTGGCCCTACGGCCTTCCCGAACTGCCGGGTGGCCGCGCTGCGCTGGAGGGGTCCAGGCGCATCGCGGTGCCCGGCTGCTATCCGACCGCCGTCTCCCTCGCGCTGTTCCCGGCGTACACCGCCGGACTCGCCGAGCCCGAGGCCGTGATCGTCGCCGCCTCCGGCACCTCCGGCGCGGGCAAGGCGGCCAAGCCGCACCTGCTGGGCAGCGAGGTCATGGGCTCCATGTCGCCGTACGGCGTCGGCGGCGGCCACCGGCACACGCCCGAGATGATCCAGAACCTCAGCGGGGCGGCCGGTTCCAGGGTGAGCGTCTCCTTCACGCCCACCCTCGCGCCGATGCCCCGCGGCATCCTCGCCACCTGCACCGCCAAGGCGAAGCCCGGCGTCACCGCCGAGTCCGTCCGCGCCGCCTACGAGAAGGCCTTCGCCGACGAGCCCTTCGTCCATCTGCTCCCCGAGGGCCGGTGGCCCGCGACGGCGTCCGTCTACGGTTCCAACGCCGTTCAGGTGCAGGTCGCCCTCGACGAGGCCGCGGGCCGCATCATCGCGATCAGCGCCATCGACAACCTGACCAAGGGCACCGCGGGCGGTGCCGTCCAGAGCATGAACCTCGCCCTCGGCTTCCCCGAGGACACGGGACTTTCCACGATCGGAGTCGCACCGTGAGTGTCACGGCAGCCAACGGATTCACGGCGGCGGGCATCGCCGCCGGGATCAAGGAGAACGGCAACCCGGACCTGGCCCTCGTGGTCAACACCGGGCCCCGCCGCGCCGCCGCCGGCGTCTTCACCTCCAACCGTGTGAAGGCCGCGCCGGTGCTCTGGTCCGAGCAGGTCCTCAAGGGCGGTCGGCTGTCCGCGGTGATCCTCAACTCCGGTGGCGCCAACGCCTGTACGGGACCCAAGGGCTTCCAGGACACGCACGCCACCGCCGAGAAGGTCGCCGAGGTGCTCGGCACGGGCGCCGGCGAGGTGGCCGTCGCCTCCACCGGGCTCATCGGCCTCCTGCTCCCGATGGACAAGCTGCTTCCGGGCGTCGAAGCCGCGGCCGCCGCCTTGAGCGAGCACGGCGGCGAGAAGGCCGCCATCGCCATCAAGACCACCGACTCCGTCCACAAGACGTCCGTCGTGACCAAGGACGGCTGGACCGTCGGCGGCATGGCCAAGGGCGCGGGCATGCTCGCCCCCGGCCTCGCCACCATGCTCGTGGTCCTCACCACCGACGCGGACGTCGACAGTGACGTACTGGACAAGGCACTTCGGGCCGCCACGCGGACGACCTTCGACCGCGTCGACTCCGACGGCTGCATGTCCACCAACGACACCGTGCTGCTCCTGGCCTCCGGCGCCTCCGAAGTCACCCCGGAGTACGCCGAGTTCGCCGAGGCCGTACGGCAGGTCTGCGACGACCTCGGACAGCAGCTCATCCGGGACGCCGAGGGCGCCAGCAAGGACATCAAGGTCGAGGTGGTCAACGCCGCCAGCGAGGACGACGCCGTGGAGGTGGGCCGTTCCATCGCCCGCAACAACCTCCTCAAGTGCGCCATCCACGGCGAGGACCCCAACTGGGGCCGGGTGCTCTCCGCGATCGGCACGACGAAGGCCGCGTTCGAGCCGGACCGGCTCAACGTCGCCATCAACGGCGTGTGGGTCTGCAAGAACGGCGGCGTGGGCGAGGACCGCGACAAGGTCGACATGCGCTACCGCGAGGTGCACATCGTCGCCGACCTCGCCGCCGGGTCCGAGACCGCCACCATCTGGACCAACGACCTCACCGCCGACTACGTCCACGAGAACAGCGCGTACTCCTCATGAGCACTACTCGCAAGCACACCGCGCTGCCCAAGGCGCAGATCCTCATCGAGGCGCTGCCCTGGCTGGTCCGGCACAACGGCAAGACGGTCGTCATCAAGTTCGGCGGCAACGCCATGATCGACGAGGACCTCAAGGCCGCGTTCGCCCAGGACGTCGTCTTCCTGCACCACGCCGGTCTCAAGCCGGTCGTCGTGCACGGCGGCGGCCCGCAGATCAGCGCGGCCCTCGACAAGCACGGCATCGTCAGCGAGTTCAAGGCCGGCCTGCGCGTCACCAC
This sequence comes from Streptomyces lincolnensis, assembly GCF_021173675.1. GTDB lineage: Bacteria > Actinomycetota > Actinomycetes > Streptomycetales > Streptomycetaceae > Streptomyces > Streptomyces lincolnensis_B. Next base: position 325,467 of record NZ_JAIHON010000009.1, read on the forward strand.
CGAGGACGCCATGGACGTCGTACGCATGGTGCTGGCCGGGCAGGTGCAGCGCGAGCTGGTCGGACTGCTCAACCAGCACGGGCCGTTGGCCGTCGGACTGACCGGCGAGGACGCGCACACCATCACCGCCATCAAGCACCAGCCCGAGATCGACGGCGAGTTGGTCGACATCGGGCGGGTGGGCGAGATCACCGCGATCGACACGGGCGCGATCGAGGCACTGCTCGCCGACGGCCGCATCCCGGTCGTCTCGTCGATCGCCCGGAGCCAGGACGACGGACATGTCTACAACGTCAATGCTGATACGGCGGCTGCGGCACTCGCTGCTGCTCTGGGCGCCGAAACCCTCATGGTCCTCACGGACGTCGAGGGCCTCTACGAGGACTGGCCGAACAGCGACGAGGTGATCAGCCGCCTCACGGCTTCCCAACTGGAGAAGCTGCTGCCGGAGTTGAGCTCCGGCATGGTGCCGAAGATGGAGGGCTGCCTGCACGCCGTGCGCAACGGCGTGACCACCGCCCGCGTCATCGACGGCCGGGTCCAGCACTCGATCCTGCTGGAGATCTTCACCGACGAGGGCATCGGCACGATGGTCGTGCCGGACGGACAGGGGGATTCATGAGCAACCAGGAACTGACCGAGCGGTGGCAGGGCTCGCTCATGAACAACTACGGCACCCCCCGTCTGCCGCTCGTGCGCGGGGAGGGCCTGAAGGTCTGGGACGCCGACGGGAAGCAGTACTACGACTTCGTCGGCGGTATCGCCACCAACGCGCTCGGCCACGCACACCCCGCGATCGTCGAGGCCGTCTCCGGCCAGATCGCCTCCCTGGGCCACATCTCCAACTTCTTCATGGCCGAACCGACCGTCGCCCTCGCCGAACGGCTGCTCCAGCTCTTCGGCCGGGACGGCAGGGTCTTCTTCTGCAACTCCGGCGCCGAGGCCAACGAGGCCGCCTTCAAGATCGGCCGGCTGACCGGACGCACCCACATGGTCGCCACCGAGGGCGGCTTCCACGGCCGCACCATGGGCGCCCTCGCCCTCACCGGCCAGCCCGCCAAGCAGGAGCCCTTCCTGCCGCTGCCGGGCGACGTCACCCACGTTGCGTACGGCGACGCGCAGGCGCTGGCCGCCGCGGTCACCGAGGACACCGCGCTCGTCGTCATCGAGCCGATCCAGGGCGAGAACGGCGTCGTGGTCCCGCCCCCCGGCTACCTCAAGGCCGCCCGGGCCATCACGGCCGCGACCGGCTCGCTGCTGGTCCTGGACGAGGTGCAGACCGGCGTCGGACGCACCGGGCACTGGTTCGAGTACCAGGCCCACGAGGGTGTCCTGCCCGACGTGGTCACCCTCGCCAAGCAGCTCGGCGGCGGTCTGCCGCTGGGCGCGACGGTCGCCTTCGGACGGGCCGCGGAGCTGCTCCAGCCGGGCCACCACGGCACCACCTTCGGCGGCAACCCGGTCGCGTGCGCGGCGGGGCTGGCCGTGCTCGACACCATCGCCAACGAGGGGTTGCTGGAGAACGTCAAGCGGCAGAGCGAGAAGTTGCGCGACGGAATCGAGTCCCTCGGCCACCCGCTGATCTCCCATGTCCGGGGTGCGGGCCTTCTGCTGGGTATCGTGCTCACCGAGCCGCTCGCGCCGAAGGCGCAGCTGGTGGCTCAGGAGGCCGGTTTCCTGGTGAACGCGCCCGCTCCCGATGTCGTACGGCTGATGCCGTCGCTGACCATCGGCGACGAGGAAGTGGACGCGCTCATTCAGGCGCTGCCCGGCATCCTGGACGCTGCCAAGGGAGACGGATGATCCGGAGAATGAGACGACGATGAGCCAGGCGCAGGAGCACGAGCAGACCGCGGGGCCTGCCGTGCCGCAGACCCGCACCGCACGCCACCGCCGCATCGTGGACATCCTCAACCGGCAACCGGTGCGGTCGCAGAGCCAGTTGGCGAAGCTGCTGTCCGACGACGGGCTGACCGTCACACAGGCGACGCTCTCCCGGGACCTGGACGAGCTGAACGCGGTGAAGATCCGCAACACCGACGGCGACCTGATCTACGCGGTGCCCAGTGAGGGGGGGTTCCGGACCCCCCGGGCGCCGCTCGGGGAGTCGGCGAAGGAGGAGCGGATGCGGCGGCTGTCCGCGGAGCTGCTGATCTCCGCGGAGGCGTCCGCGAACCTGGTCGTTCTCCGGACGCCTCCGGGTGCGGCTCAGTTCCTGGCGTCGGCCATTGATCAGGCTGAGCTGCACGACATTCTGGGGACGATCGCCGGGGACGACACGTTGCTGTTGATCAGCCGGGATCCTGTGGGGGGACAGGCGTTGGCGGATCATTTGTTGCGGTTGGCTCAGAACGGGCATTGAGGGTTGTTCGTCGGGTGCGGGTGAGTGGGGGCTGGTCGCGCAGTTCCCCGCGCCCCCAAGAAGGTGGGTCCACTCAGCCGAGTCGAGCCGCGAGGCCCCCTGTGCATCGGACCTCGTCTCCTGCCGTGATCAGCAGAGCCTCCACGTCCGGCAGGGACTCCAGCCACGCCAAGCCTTCCCTCGACCCCATCGCGAAGGCCGCCGTCGCCCAGCAGTCCGCCCAGGTGACGCTGGGAGCCACCACCGTCACCGCCACCAGGTCGGTGATCGCCGAGTGGCCGGTGCGCGGGTCGACGATGTGGGCGCCGCGTTCGGCGGTTCCGGAGGTGGCGACCGCGAGTTCGGGAACGCCCGCCGCCGAGATGACCGCCGCCAGCCCGCCCGGCCTCAGCGGGTCCGACACGCCGACCCGCCACGGGCGTTCCGGTCCGGGGACGCCGAGCAGCTGCACGTCCCCGCCGCCGTTGACGCTGACGCCGGTCGCGCCGGCCTCGGCCATCCGGCGGGCCGCGCGTTCGACGGCCCAGCCCTTGACGATGCCGGTGGGGTCGAGGCGGCCCTCGTAGCGCATGCTGAACCAGCCGTCGCTGGCGCGTTCCGCCTCGGCGCCCAGGTCGAGCACCTGGGCGACCAGGGGATCGCACTCCTCGACGGTCAGCTCGCCCCGGGCCAGCCGGGAGACCTGGCTGTCGTCCCGGTAGGTGCTGAAGACCTCGTTGACCCGGTGCAGTCCGGCGACCGCGTCCCTGAGCGCCGCCTGAACGGCGACGGAATCCCCGCCGCGGACGTCGAAGGAGAAGACCGTCCCCATGACCTCCTCCGCATGACGTACCGCGGCGGGAGCTTGTGCCGACTCGGCCACCGTGTCAGCCACCGGCCTGGTCCAGGGCCGACTGGAGGGACTCCTTGTAGCCGGCGCTGGTGTAGGTGGCTCCGGAGACCGCGTCGATGTTGGCGGTGCCGGCCGCGACGGCGGCTTGGTTGAGTTTGGGTACGGCGTTGGCGGTGATCTGGTCGCTCTGGCCGCCCTTCGGCGTCTGGACGGCCTCGGCCTTGGTGATCTTGCCGCCCGCGACCGTGACGCGGACCTGGACCGGGCCGTACTGGGTCTGGGCGACGGAACCGGTGACCGTCTTGGCGGCCTGGGGGGCGCCCGCGTCCTGCCCCGCGCCCGAGCCCTGGGCCGCACCCGAGCCGGAGCCGCCCGTGGCCCCCGCCTTGTCGATGGCCGACTGGAGGGACTCCTTGTAGCCGGCGCTGGTGTAGGTGGCTCCGGAGACCGCGTCGATGTTGGCGGTGCCGGCCGCGACGGCGGCTTGGTTGAGTTTGGGTACGGCGTTGGCGGTGATCTGGTCGCTCTGGCCGCCCTTGGGTGCCTGGACCGCTTCGGCCTTGGTGATCTTGCCGCCCACGACCGTGACGCGCACCTGGACGGCGCCGTACTGCGTCTGGGCCACGTCCCCGGTGACCGTCTTGGCCTGGGCTGAGCCGCCGCCCGAGCCGCCCGACCCGGTGTCCGCCGTGGCGTTCGCCTTGTCGATGGCCGACTGGAGCGACTTCTTGTAGCCGGTGCTGGTGTAGGTGGCCCCGGAGACGGCGTCGATGTTCGCGCCCTGCGCGGCCAGCACCGCCTGGTTGAGTTTGGGTACGGCGTTGGCGGTGATCTGGTCGCTCTGGCCGCCCTTGGGTGCCTGGACGGCCTCGGCCTTGGTGATCCTGCCGCCCGCGACGGTCAGCCGGACCTGGACGGCGCCGTACTGGGTCTGGGCCGCGTCCCCGGTGACCATGCCGGTGCCGGCGGCCTGCGCGCCGCCCTGGGCCGACGCGGCGGGCGGGACCGCGCCGTTGCCCGCGGCCTGCGCGCCGCCCGGGTCGGACGACGGCTTCAACGACAGCAGCAGCACGACACCGGACACGGTGGCCGCGGTCGCGAGCACGACACGTCGGACGGGGTGACTCTTCCTCATCGCTTCAACAGCTCCTGAATCCCGTCGCTCACATCTCGAACGACTCGTGATGGATGCGGCGGGCGGGCACACCCGCGCCGCGCAGTGATTCGTACACGGACTGCGCGAACCCGGGCGGGCCGCACAGGAACACGTCGTGGTCGTCGATGTCCGGCAGCTTCTGCCGCAGCCGGTCCGCCGAGATGTCGGGGCGTTCCCCGTCCGGGCTGTTGACGGCGTACATCAGCCGGGCCCCGCGCTCGTCGGCGATCGCCGCCAACTCGTCCCACAGGGCCAGGTCATGGGTGCTGTTGGCCCGGTAGAGGAGGGTGATGTCGCCGGCCGCGCCGGGCAGCGTCTCGAACAGGGCCCGCATCGGGGTGATGCCCACACCGCCCGCGACCAGCAGCACCTTGCCGCGGCTGCGGCGGGAGGCGGTCAGCGCGCCGTACGGGCCCTCGGCCCACACCCGGGTACCGGGCGTCAGTTCCCGCAGCCGCTCGCTGTGGTCGCCGATCGCCTTCACCGTGATCCGCAGCATGTCGGGGCGGGGCGCCGCCGACAGCGAGTACGGGTGCGAGCTGAACCGCATGCCCGGAGCCAGGAACCGCCAGCGGAAGAACTGCCCCGCCTCCGCGCCGATCCGGTGCAGCTTCTTGCCGCCGATGAGCACCGACACGATGCCCGGCGTCTCCTCGATCACCGCCACCACCCGCATGCGGTGGCGCATGTTCAGCCGGATCGGGGTGAGGATCCGGTACCAGATCACCAGCGCCGTGACCGAGCCGTACAGGCCGTACCAGGCGGTCTTCGCGGCCGGTTCCACGACGAAGTCGTTGCCGGTGGTGAGCTGGTGCCAGAACGTCAGGAACACCGCCGCGTACGTCAGCAGGTGCACGTGGTACCAGGTGTCGTACGGGATCATCCGGCGGACCGGGCCGATCGACATCAGTCCGATGACGAACAGCAGGCCGGTGCCGATGGCCGCCTTGCCCATGTCCGGCAGCTGGTTGATGGAGTCCATGGTCTGCTGGACGATGTCGCCGAGACCCTTGCCGGCCTGGAGGGCGTACCCCCACATGATCAGGAAGACATGGGCGACGGTCAGACAGAGCGTGTAGCGGCCGCTCATCGCGTGCCAGCGCGCCACCCGGTCGGAGCCCACCCGGCGCTCCAGCGCGGGCACCCGGGCCATCTGGAGCACCACCAGCGCCATGAGGTAGCCGGCGAGGAGCCCGGTGATCCGGCCCGCGTTGAGGATTTTGCCGTTGGTGTCGCTGATGGACGGTGTGTTGGACCACCACAGCCACAGCACTCCCGCCGCGCCCGCCCACACGGCGAGGAGCAGCAGGGTCGCCGGTGAACGGCGCGGGCGGATGCGGCGCATCGTCTGGCGCCGGGCGGCACGGCCGCCTGCGAGCGTGGTGGTCACGGTTCCTCCGGGGACGGATCAAGGGGGGTGGCGTGGTCCCTTGGCCCTCAGATACGTGCCGTGACGCCCGTGTGTTCAGCTGTCCGAAGAGTCCATGGCGAACTGGAGTGACCACCGGTAACCGGCGCCACGCGCAAGGGCGGCGACGGCGGTCCGGGAGCGCCGTCGAGGCCGCGTCCCGGTGTGCCGTCGCCGACCTTCGCGGCGCGCTCGTGCCTACGGGCCCAGCGGGTTGAGCAGGTCCGCCCGGTTCTCGAAGGCGTAGAGCATCAGGTCGCTCATCTCGAACACGTCCTTGGCGTTCCGGTCCGCCACCGGGCTCAGGAAGGGGCGCCAGAACGGGTCGCGGACGATGGAGTGGCGGCTGCCCTCCATGGCGCGGTGGAACACCTCGGCGACGATGCGCCCGCCGACTCCGGTCAGCTTCCCGCCGTTCAGCTCGGCCTCGCGCAGGATGTAGAACCACAGCGGGCAGTCCTCGGCGAGCTTCCGCCGCAGCCCCTCGCCGAGTTGGGCCCCGCCCTCGCGGTTGTCGAACGCGGACGCGGGCAGCGGCCTGACGTCGAGGCGCCGGGCCATCTGCTGCCCCGTCGCCAGGCGCATCGTGTTGGCCCGGGTGAGGTTGCGGAAGGCGAGGTTCAGCTCGACGGGATCCACCGGCGGCTGTCCCCGGCCGCCGAAGGAGCCGAGCGGCAGTTCGGCCAGCGGGTTGACCAGGAGGGTGTCGATGCGCTTGGTGAGGTTGAACTGCGCGGCCGGTACTCCGAGGTCGTCCCGGCCCGCCTCACCGAAGTCGAACAGGCGCCGGAAGTCGGCGATCCAGTTGGTGGGCAGGCGCTCGAAGGTGCCCGACTCGGGGTCGTTCGGGTCGGAGGGCGGCGGGGAGAGGTTGCCGCTGGTGCCGGTGAAGCGGAACAGCAGCGCGAGCGTGCCCCCGCCGTTGTCGAACACCCGGTTCCAGTTGTAGGCGCCCCGCACCATGCTGTGCCCCAGGCGGTAGGCGGCCACCGAGAACTCGATCGGCATGGTCGGACGGTCCTGCTCGTCCGGCGACGGCTCGAAGAACCTGCGCCCCTTGGTGAAGACCTCGTCCAGGATGCGCGGGTCGACGATCCTCGGCAGGAAGTCGTGGCGCAGCATCCACTGGTAGTGCTTGACGACGCCCTCGCGCGCCGACTCGAACAGCACCGCGCTGGAGACGCCCTTGTTGGCCAGCTCGGTCACCAGCCGGTTGTGGAAGCGGATGAAGGCGGCGTGGATCTGGGCCACGACCAGGTTCTCGTCGTTGCGCGGATCCGGGATCAGCGGCCGGCGCCGCTCCGAGATCTGGGAGCCGGTGCCCACCCGGGGCAGGTCGAAGCCGCCGAGCGACTGGCTGACGACGGCGTCGCCGCCCGGGATGCCCTGCGTCGTCCCGGTCTTCAGCCGGATCCCGTCGTCCTCGTAGAACCGGCGGTCGAAGCGGTGGTTGGGGCCCAGGCCGTAGAGGCTGTCGAGGTCCAGCGCCGGCGAACGGCCCTGGAGGAGCTCGCGGACCGTGATCTCGTCCTCCAGCCGGGTCGCCGTGGCGTCCAGCGTGAGGTCGTGGTCCACGAACTGGCCGAGGTAGGTGAAGCCCGCCGGGACGGGCGGGTCCTGCGAGTCGGGCTGGCGGCCGGTGGCGGTCATCGCCTCGGCGAGTTCCTTGCGGGCCGCACGGTCGAGCAGCCGCTCCGGCCTGGCCTGCGGGCCCAGCCGGGAGAACTGGAACTTGCGCAGCGCGGCGACGGTCGACGCCGCCCGCGGCTCCGCCGGGCTCTCGCCCTTCGAATCGGCGAGGATGCCCTCGCCGACCACCAGGTACGAGGTGCGGACATGACGTTTGCTCTGAGGTTCGCGTGTCGGTCGGAACATGAATCCCCCATCTGTTCTTGCGCCCAGGGTAGGCACGCAAGAACGGCGGAAGGGAGAATTCCGTCAATATTCGCAAGGAGCGTTTGTATGTATAGATAAGATAAGAGCCGCCAAGGCGGCTAAGGGTATCTAAGAGTGGCTAAAAAGGACTTAGTGGCAGCGGCAGTCCGGGCAGTCCGTCCAGACTCGTGGCGATGTGCTCCTTGTTGGCGAAGTACGCGCCGAGCGATTCGTCGTCCTCGCGCGCGAACCGCTTGGCATGCAGCTCGCGGTCTCCGTCGTACGCCATGTAGGGCACCGCGAACCCGCAGGAGTCGCGCACGAGTTCGGCCGTCACCACGATGATCGCGCGCAGTCCGTGCTCGCCCGGGTCGATGTCCGGGAAGTGGGCGAGCAGCTCCGCGAAGCGGGGGTCGTCACGGAAGACGGGCTCGCCCCGGCCGTGCACCCGCACGATGTTCGGCGGGCCCTGGAAGGCGCACCACATGAGCGTGATCCGGCCGTTCTCCCGCAGATGCGCGACGGTCTCCGCGTTGGAACCGGCGAAGTCGAGGTAGGCGACGGTGAGTTCGTCGAGCACGGCGAGGGAGCCGCGCAGGCCCTTGGGGGAGAGGTTGACCGTGCCGTCGCCGGAGAGCGGGGCGGTCGCCGTGAAGAAGAGGGGCTGCTCCTCGATGAATGTGCGGAGCCGGCCGTCTATGCGCTCATAAGTCTTTCCCATGTCTAACGATTATGGGCGCAGTTGTTTCGTCCGTCTAAGGAATTCCGGGATCCGCTCGTGGAGGGTCCGGTCGTGGAATCCGTTGGCGGAGAGGTCCGTGGCCGCCCCGGCCGGCGCTCGCACGGGGCGGCCACAGCGCCTGTCACGTCACTGGGTGAGCGTGCAGGCGGCCAGGGAGTCCAGGCCCTGGGGCTTCTCGGCGGTGCGGCCGATCGCGGTGGCGATGCGGTTCACGGTGGCCACGCGCTTGTCCTCCAGCGGGCCGAGGATGGCGTTCTGGACGAAGTTGGGGCCGCCCTGGCCGACCGTCTCGACGAGCCGCTTGTTGGCCTCGTCGATCTGCGTCTGGAGCAGGGTCAGGTTGCGGTCCACCTCGGCCTGCGCGGAGGCCGGGATCGCGGGCAGCTGGCCGGCGACGTCCGGGCAGCTGATGGCGCCCGCCGCGCCGCCTGCCTCGCCGGTGTCGCCGCCCTGCTCCCCGCCGGCCTGTTCCCCGGCGCCCTGCTCCCCGCCGGCCGTCTCGCTGGGCGAGGCCGCGGCTCCGCCGCCCGCCTCCGCGCCCGCGCCGGCTTCCTGGCCCGCGCCGGCCTCCGCTCCCGCGCCCGCGCCGTTGAGCGTGCAGGGGGCGAAGGCCTCCAGGCCCTCCGGCTTCGCCGCGGCCCGGCCGATGGAGGTCTCGATGCGGTTCAGGGCCGCGACGCGCTTGTCCTCCAGCGGGCCGAGGATGGCGTTCTGGACGAAGTTGGGGCCGCCCTGGCCGACCGTCTCGACCAGCCGCTTGTTGGCCTCGTCGATCTGGGTCTGGAGCTGGGCGAGGTTGCGGTCCACCTCGGCCTGCGCGGAGGCCGGGATCGCGGGCAGCTGGCCGGTGACGTCCGGGCAGCTGATGGTGCCGGGGCCGGCCAGGGTCTTGGCGTTGGCGCTGCCGCCCTTCGAGCCCGTCTCCCCGGCGAGGGCGGTACCGGCGACGATCGCTCCGGTCAGCGCCACCGCGGCGGCGCCGCCGATCAACGCGACGCGACGCTTGTTGTACTTCGGAAGAGCCCTGGACATGCGGATGCCTCACTAGGGTCGGGGGGTTCGTCGTTGACAAACGCGGCGCCTGCGTTCGGCGAGGAGTACGCGAAAGCGGTTTCCCGTGTTCAAAGCCCGGCGAGATTGACGAATCATGCAGAGCTCTGCATAATCATGCATGCGAGATGTGAGCACCATCGACCCACCCTTCCTAGGAGCAACGCGAGTGAGCAGCAACAGCGGTGACGTACGGCTCTGGGGCGGCCGTTTCGCCGACGGTCCCGCCGAGGCCTTGGCGAAGCTGTCCGCGTCCGTCCACTTCGACTGGCGGCTCGCGCCGTACGACATCGCCGGCTCGCGTGCCCACGCGCGCGTGCTCCACAAGGCGGGGCTACTCACCGAGGACGAGGTCCAGCGCATGCTCGCCGGGCTCGACCGTCTGGAGGCCGACGTGGCCGACGGCTCGTTCGTGGGCACGATCGCCGACGAGGACTGCCACACGGCCCTGGAGCGGGGTCTGCTGGAGCGCGTCGGCCCCGACCTCGGCGGCAAGCTCCGCGCCGGCCGGTCCCGCAACGACCAGATCGCCACCCTCTTCCGCATGTACCTGCGGGACCACGCCCGGATCATCGGCGGCCTGATCGCCGAGCTCCAGGACGCGCTGGTCGGCCTCGCGGAGGCACATCCCGACGTGGCGATGCCCGGCCGCACCCACCTCCAGCACGCTCAGCCGGTGCTCTTCGCCCACCACGTCCTCGCGCACGTGCAGTCCCTGTCCCGGGACGCCGAGCGGCTGCGCCAGTGGGACGAGCGGACGGCCGTGTCGCCGTACGGCTCGGGCGCCCTGGCCGGTTCCTCGCTCGGCCTGGACCCGGAGGCGGTGGCGAAGGACCTCGGCTTCGAGCGCGGCAGCGTCGGCAACTCCATCGACGGCACGGCCTCCCGTGACTTCGTCGCGGAGTTCGCCTTCATCACCGCGATGATCGGCGTCAACCTCTCCCGGATCTCCGAGGAGATCATCCTGTGGAACACGAAGGAGTTCTCCTTCGTGACGCTGCACGACGCCTTCTCCACGGGCTCGTCGATCATGCCGCAGAAGAAGAACCCGGACATCGCCGAGCTGGCGCGCGGCAAGTCGGGCCGTCTGATCGGCAACCTGACCGGCCTGATGGCCACCCTGAAGGCCCTCCCGCTCGCGTACAACCGCGACCTCCAGGAGGACAAGGAGCCGGTCTTCGACTCCTGCGACCAGCTGGAGGTCCTGCTCCCCGCCTTCACCGGCATGATCGCCACCCTCACCGTCAACCGCGAGCGCATGGAGGAGCTGGCCCCGGCCGGCTTCTCCCTCGCCACCGACATCGCCGAGTGGCTGGTCAAGCAGGGCGTCCCCTTCCGGGTCGCCCACGAGGTCGCCGGTGAGTGCGTCAAGGTCGCCGAGTCCGAGGGCAAGGAGCTGGACGACCTGACGGACGAGCAGTTCGCGAAGATCTCCGCCCACCTGACGCCGGAGGTCCGCACGGTCCTGAACGTGCCGGGTGCGCTGGCCTCCCGCAACGCCCGGGGCGGCACGGCACCCAGCGCGGTCGCGGTCCAACTGGCCGAGGTCAAGGTGGATCTGGCGAACCAGCACGCTTGGGCAACGGCCCGGCAGCAGGCCTGAAGGAGCGCGGGGCCGTAGCGATGTGCGGCTCCGCCGCGCAGGCGTGACAAGCCACGACGAACGCGCGCTCGCCGAAGCGTCACGCGAACCGGGTTCTGAGGCGGAAGTCGAAGGTCATCACGGGTTACGTTGGGTCGAAGCCGTACCGGAGCCGACCGAAACGGAGCCCGCGATGCCCTTCGCCCGCCTGGCGACAGCAACGACCCCCACCTGCCACATCGGCCTCGGCCTCGCCGCGATCGCCCGCCCCGGCTACATCACCCTCGGCCGGGACGAGGACCTCGGCGAGAACCGCAGCGTGGAAGCCCTCCGCACCCGCTCGCACGAACTCCTCGACGCCGCCTACTTCCAGGGCGTCCGCTACTTCGACGTGGCCCGCTCCTACGGCCGCTCCGAGGAGTTCCTCGCCGACTGGCTCAACGCCCGCCCCGACATCGACGACGTCGTCATCGGCAGCAAGTGGGGCTACACGTACACCGCCGGCTGGTCGGCGGACGCCGAGACGCACGAGGTCAAGGACCACGGCGTCGAGACGTACGAGCGCCAGCGCACCGAGACCGCCGCGCTGCTCGGTGACCGGCTCGACCTCTACCAGATCCACTCGGTGACCCCGGACAGCCCGGCCCTCACCGACAAGGAACTCCACGCCAGGCTGGCCGAGGAAGCCTCCCGGGGCACCACCATCGGCTTCTCCACCAGCGGCCCCGCCCAGGCCGACGCGATCCGCGCCGCCCTCGCGGTGACCGTCGACGGCGAACCCCTCTTCCGTACCGTCCAGTCGACGTACAACGCCCTGGAGACCTCGGCCGGCCCGGCCCTCGCCGAGGCCCACGAGGCCGGACTCACGGTGATCGTGAAGGAGGGCATGGCGAACGGGCGGCTCGCGGCGCCGCATGCCCCGGACGCCCTGAAGGCCGTAGCCGAAGAAACGTCTCTGGGCTGTGACGCGGTCGCCCTCGCGCTGGTCCTGCGGCAGCCCTGGGCCGGGGTCGTCCTCTCCGGCGCCGCCACCGTCACCCACCTGGCCTCCAACCTGCACGCCGCCGTCGTCGACCTGGACGAGGGGCAGCTGAACCGGCTGGCCGCGCTGGTGGAGGACCCGCCGGCGTACTGGGCGACGCGCGGGCAGCTGCCCTGGCACTGAGGAAACCCCGCCGAATTACCCGTCGGCTACCCGCCGATCGACAGCCGTGAGACGTCCGTGCCCGTAATGAGACAAAAATGTCTCACATGGACTATGCTCGTCTCATGGCTGTCGATCGTGACCATGTACTGCGCAGCGCCGCTGCCCTGCTGACCCGCAAATCCACCGCGACCATGGACGAGGTCGCCAAATCCGCCGGGATCAGCCGGGCCACGCTGCACCGCCAGTTCGCCGGGCGCGACGCGCTCGTCCGGGCGCTGGAGGCGCTCGGCATCGCGGAGTGCGAGGCCGCGCTGGACGCCGCCCGTCCGGACGAGGGGCCCGCGAGCGATGCCGTACGCCGGCTGGTGCGTGAGCTCGAATCCGCCGCCGCCCTGCTCGCCTTCCTCTACACCGAGAACCAGCTGTTCGAGGGCGGGGCGCAGAACCCGGGCTGGACCCGCATCGACGAGCGCGTCGCGGACCTGTTCAAACGCGGCCAGGCGGCCGGCGAGTTCCGCATCGACCTCACACCGGCCTGGCTCACCGAGGCGCTGTACGGCCTGCTGGGCTCCGGCGCCTGGGCCGTCTCGGAAGGCCGCGTGGCCTCCAGGGACTTCACCTTCATGATCACCGAGCTGCTGCTCGGCGGCGCCCTGCGCCATCCCGCACGACCGAGAGAGGAATCATGACCAGCACCCTGCCGTCGGCGACCCCTGACGAGGCAGTGAAGCGCCCCGGCCGCTGGCTCGCACTGGCCGTGCTGGTGCTCGCCGTGCTGCTGGTGGCCGTCGACGCGACCGTCCTCGGCCTCGCGACCCCCTACATCAGCGAGGACCTCAAGCCCTCCGGCACCCAGCTGCTGTGGATAGGCGACGTCTACTCCTTCGTCATCGCCGGACTGCTCGTCTCCATGGGCAGCCTCGGCGACCGCATCGGACGCAAGCGGATCCTGCTCATCGGCGCCACCGCCTTCGGCGCGATATCCGTGCTGAACGCCTACGCCACCACCCCGGAACTGATGATCGTGGCCCGGGCCCTGCTCGGTGTCGCCGGCGCGACCCTGATGCCCGCCACGCTCGCCCTGATCCGCAACCTCTTCCACGACCCGCGCGAACGCAGCCTCGCGGTGGGCATCTGGGGCGCGACCGCCTCCGCCGGCACGGCGGTCGGCCCGATCGTCGGCGGCTTCCTGCTCGAACACTTCTGGTGGGGCTCGGTCTTCCTCATCAACCTGCCCGTGATGGCGGTCCTCGTCGTCGTCGGCATCAAGCTGCTGCCCGAATCACGGAACCCGAGTCCCGGTCCGTGGGACATGCTCAGTGTCGCCCTCTCCCTGGTCGGCATGATCGCCGTCGTGTACGCCGTGAAGGAGGCCGCCACCCACGGCGTCACATGGGAGACCCTCGCCGCCGGTCTGCTGGGCGCGGGCGCCCTCTACGGCTTCGTACGCCGACAGCTCACCCTGCCGGCCCCGCTGCTCGACATGCGCCTGTTCCGCGACCGCGGCTTCAGCGGCGCGGTCCTGGCCGACCTGCTCACCATCCTCGGCCTGTCCGGGCTGGTGTTCTTCCTCTCCCAGTACCTGCAACTGGTCCAGGGCAGGCGCCCGTTGGAAGCCGGCCTGGCCGAACTGCCCGCCGCGGTGGGCGCGGTGGTGGCCGGTCTGATCGCGGGCCGCGTGGCCCGGCGCTTCTCCGTGCGAGCGGTCGTCTCCGGCGGTCTCGCCGCGGTCGGCCTGGCCCTGGCCGCCCTGACCGTGATCGACCGGTCCACCGGCTACCCCCTGCTGGGCGCCGCCCTCCTGGTCGTCGGCATCGGCGCCGGCTTCTCCTTCACCGTCACGGCGGACGTCATCCTCGGCTCCGTACCCAAGGAACAGGCGGGCGCGGCATCGGCCGTCTCCGAGACGGCGTACGAACTGGGCGCGGCCCTCGGCATCGCCGTCCTGGGTTCGATCGTGACGGGTGTGTACCGGGGCTTCCCGGGCCCGGCCGGCACCCCGCCGGAGGCTCACGAGTCGCTGGGCGGCGCGGTGGAGGCGGCGTCGAGTCTGCCCCCGCACACGGCAGCGGCCATGCTCGACGCCGCCCGCACCTCCTTCGTGGACGGCCTCACGGTGGCGGCGGGAGCGGGTGCGGCGGTCCTGCTGGCCGCGGCGGTCGCGGCATGGTTCATGCTGCGCGGCCAACGGCTCGACAGCCACCCGTAGGCCCCGGCTTTAAGCCCGTTTTCGCCCCCGCCTGATGGTCTTGGCTCCATGACACGACCCACACGCACATGGATGGTCACCGGAGCCCTCACCACCCTCGCCCTCGCCGCCGACGGCGACGACAAACCCACGGGCCAGGTCAGGCTGGTCGTGGACGACGGCAAGGAAGGAGCGGACGGAAAGGACGGCAAGGACGGCAAGGACTGCCCGGACAAGGGCGGTACCGGTGGCGATACCGGCACCGGCCCCGGCACCGTCGGCACCGCCACCACCGACCCCGCCTCCGGCCTGTGACCACGGAAGGCAAACTCCTCGAAGAGGCCCTCTTCGAGGTGAAACGAGTCATCGTCGGCCAGGACCGCATGGTGGAACGCCTGTTCACGGCGATCCTGGCCCGCGGCCACTGCCTGCTCGAAGGTGTCCCCGGCGTCGCCAAGACGCTCGCCGCGAAGACCCTCGCGCATGTCGTCGGTGGTCACTTCGCCCGGCTCCAGTTCACCCCCGACCTCGTCCCGTCCGACATCACCGGCACCCGGATCTACCGCTCCTCCCAGGAGGCGTTCGACATCGAACCGGGCCCGGTGATCGCCAACGTCGTCCTCGCCGACGAGATCAACCGCGCCCCCGCCAAGGTGCAGTCCGCGCTCCTGGAGGTCATGGGGGAGCACCAGGTCTCCATCGGCGGCACCACCCTCCCCGTCCCCGAGCCGTTCCTCGTCCTCGCCACCCAGAACCCCATCGAGTCCGAGGGCGTCTACCGCCTCCCCGAGGCCCAGCGCGACCGCTTCCTGCTCAAGGTGGAGGTCGCCGCGCCCAGCGAGTCCGAGGAACTCGCCATCCTCTACCGGATGAGCGTCGACCCGCCGAGCCCGCGCCGCGTCCTCACCCCCGAGCGGCTCATCGCCCTCCAGCGCACCGCCGACCAGGTGTTCGTGCACCACGCGGTCGCCGAGTACGCCGTACGACTGGTCTGCTCGACCCGTGAACTCGCCGGGCCGGAGAGCCGGTTGGCGCACGGCGCGGGCCCGCGCGCCACCCTCGGCCTGGTCGCCGCCGCCCGGGCACTGGCCCTGCTGCGCGGCCGCGGCTACGTCCTGCCCGAGGACGTGGGCGACCTGGCGCACGAGGTCGTCGCGCACCGGCTCGTGCTGTCCTTCGACGCGCTGGCCGACGGCATCACCCCCGGCGAGATCGTCGACGAGGTGCTCACCGCGGTCCAGCAGCCCCGGATCAGTCCACGGCAGGCCGCCGAGGAGGCAGTGGCATGACCCCGACCCTGCGTGAGCTCACCCCCGAACAAGCCCTGAAACACCTGGAGTTGCTCTTCACCCGGCATCCCGACGGGTTCCTCCAGGGCGATCACTCCGCGCTCCTGCCGGGGCCCGGCGGCGAACTCTCCGAGACCCGGCCGTACGTCATCGGCGACGACGTGCGCCGGATGGACTGGAACGCCACCGCCCGCACCACCGTCCCGCACGTCCGCCTCACGCTCGCCGACCGCGAACTCACCACCTGGATCGTCCTGGACGCCTCCGCGAGCATGGACTTCGGCACGGCCCGGATGGAGAAGCGGGACCTGGCGGTGGGCGCGGCGGCGTCCGTCGCCTTCCTGACCGAGCGGGCGGGCAACCGCCTCGGCGCGCAGATCACGGGGCCGCACGGCATACGGCGGATCCCGCCCCGCTCCGGACGGCAGCACCTGCTGACGATCCTGCGCGCGGCTCTCGACCGTCCCCGGGTCGATCCCGGGTCCGCCGAATCGAGCCTGGCCGACGCCCTGCGGGCGCTGCGCGTCCTGCCCGGACGCGGACTCGTCGCGGTGGTCTCCGACTTCCTGGAGTCCGGCTGGGAACAGCCGCTGCGGAACGTGGCCCGGCGCCACCAGGTCCTCGCCGTGGAGACCGTCGACCCGCGCGAGATGGAACTGCCCGCGGTCGGGCTGCTGACCGTCGTCGACCCCGAGACCGGCCGCCGCCGCGACATCCCCACGCACACCCGGAAGGTGCGCGAACGGTACGCCGAGGCCGCCCTGGAGCAACGCGCCCTGATCAAGCGGTCGATCCACCGCGCCGGGGCCGCACACCTCCGGCTGCGCACCGACCGGGACTGGGTGCGGGACGTCGTGCGGTACGTCGAGGACCAGCGACGCCGAGGGGGAGGCGGCGCCGCATGACACCGGGGACCACGACAGGAGAGACAGAAGAGCCAGGACAGACAGGAGAGGAGGGATCATGGGCCTGCGTTCCCCCGGCTGGCTGCTGCTCCTGGCGCCGCTCGTCGCGCTGATCGCCGCGTATCTGGTGGTCCAGCGCAGGCGGGGCCGCTACGCCGTCCGCTTCACCAACCTCGATCTGCTCGACAAGGTCGCGCCCAGCCGGCCGGGCTGGCGGCGGCACGTCCCGGCGGGGGCCTTCTGCGCCACGCTCGCCCTGCTGGTGCTGGGCTTCGCCCGGCCGACGGCGGACGTCCAGGTGCCGCGGGAACGGGCCACGATCGTCGTCGCCTTCGACACCTCCGGCTCCATGGAGGCCACCGACGTCGAACCCACCCGGTTCATCGCCGCCCAGCGCGCGGCCCTCGCCTTCATCGACCGCCTTCCCGAACGGTTCAACACCGGGCTGGTCGCGTTCAGCGGCTCCGCCACGGTCGCGGTCCCGCCGACCACCGACCGGGTGATGCTGAGCACGGCCGTCCAACAGCTCACCACCGGCCAGGGCACCGCGATCGGCGAGGCCGTCATCGCCGCGCGCAACGCGATCCGGGCACTCGACCGACAGGCCGAGACCGAGCCCCCGCCCGCCCACATCGTCCTGCTGTCCGACGGCACCAACACCGTCGGCCGCTCGGTCGAGTCGGCCGCCGAGGAGGTCGCCGCCGAGCGGATCCCCGTCTCCACGATCGCCTACGGCACCCCGGAAGGCACCGTCGACCTCGGCGACGGCCGCACCCTCCAGGTCCCCGTCGACGGACCCGCCCTGGAGAACCTCGCCTCCCGCACCGGCGGCGACTACCACGAGGCCGCCACCGGCGAGGAACTCCAGGCCGTCTACGAGGACATCGGCAGCTCCGTCGGTTACCGCACCGAGGAACGCGAGATCTGGCAGTGGTTCGTGGCCGGCGGCCTCACCACGGCCCTGATCGCCGCGGCCACGTCCTTGCTGTGGTTCTCGCGGCTGCCGTGAACGACATCGGGAGGGGGAGGGAGCGGGGGCAGGGCTGGGGGCGGGTGGCGTGCCGCGCGTATGTGGTGGGGGGAGGCGCGTTCGGCGTCCCGTGCGCGTCCGGCGGGACCGTGCGTGTCCGGCGGCGCCAGGCGCATCCGGCGGTGCGACGCGTGTCCGGCGGGGCCATGGCGTCCCGGCGCATCCGGTGGTCGCCGGGGTGGCGTCGGCCCACGACGACATCCGGAGCGTGGGCCCACGCCCCTGGAGGGCCGTATCGACGTCCGCACCGACGTCCTCCGGGGATCTGGTCCCTACCGGTCCTCCCGACCTTGGCGGTCCTCGCCCTGTGCCCCTTCGGGGGCGGAGCGACGCCCTCCGGGCGGGCGACCCAGGCCGGTGTTCCGTACCTCGACCACGGCATTCCGCCCCCCCGCCTCCTCACAGGGACCCGGACCGACGCCCTCGGGGACCCGGGCTGTGCCCGTCCCGTCTCCTCCGGCCGTGGCGATGCCCGCCTGGCGCCCTCTCGGGGCTGGAGCGACAGCTTCCTGGGCTGTGCTGCAGGTCCCGCCTCCTCCGGCCGTGGCAGTTCCCGCTCGGCACCCCTCGACGGCCGGACCGACAGCCTCCGGGACCGGGACCGGGACCGTGCCGGCTCTACCTCTCGGGACCCGGCCGTGCCCGTTCTGCTCCTCAGGACCTGGGCCGTGCCCGTTCGTCTCTCTCGGCCACGCCGGCCCCGCACCACCCCCTTCGGGGATCCAGACCGACGCCCCCGGGGACCCGGCCCATGCCGGTCCCGTCCTCCGACACCGGTAGTCCCCGTTCCTCCCCGCCCAAGGAGGCAGATCGTGACCGATCCGACCAGTTCCGTCCCGCCCGGCGGCGCGCCGGTTCCCAGTCCCTTCGCCCCGCCGGACGCACCGGCCCCCGCCGGCCCCCCGGCGTCCGGCGCCGCGGCCTCCGCCGATGCCGCAGGGCCCCCGCCCCCGTCCCCGACCGGCCTCGGTGAACCCCGAGGCCCCTCCTTCCTCCCCGGCCGTCGCCCCGCGCTCCCCGCCCGCCCCGCGCCGCGGGAGACGGCCGCCGCGCCACCGCCGTCCGCGTCGCCCGGGACCCCGACCACCACCGCCGCCGTACCCCCACGACCCCGCACCCCCCGCCCTCTCGCCGTCGCGGTCCTCGCCGCCGTCCTGGCGGGCGGGGCCGCCGGATACGCGGCGGGTGCCCTCGGCGACGACGACCCCTCCGCGCCGCAGGCCGCCGCGCGGGCGGGCGGGGATCTGGAGGCCGTCGCGGCGCGGGTGCTGCCGAGCGTGGTCTCCGTGCGGACGGCGAACGGACAGGGCTCCGGGTTCGTCTTCGACGAGCGGGGCCGGATCATGACCAACGCCCATGTGGTGGACGGCAGTTCCAGCGTCACCGTCGAGCTCCAGGACGGGCGCCGGCTGCGCGCGGACGTGATCGGCGACGACCCGGCGCACGACGTGGCCGTACTGGAGCCCGAGACGGCGCGCGGGCTCCGGGCCGTCGACCTGGCCACGGGTCCCCGACCCGGCGTCGGCGACACCGTCCTGGCCATCGGCTCCCCGCTGGGCCTCAGCGGCACGGTCACCTCCGGCATCGTCAGCGCACTCGACCGCGCCGTACAACTGGGCGACGGCGGGGGACAGCGGCGCGCCCTCCAGACGGACGCGTCGATCAACCCGGGCAACTCCGGCGGACCGCTGGTCGACGCCGAAGGACGGGTCATCGGCATCAATACGGCCATCGCGACGTTGGACCGGCAAAGGGGCGGCTCCATCGGCATCGGTTTCGCCATCCCCGTGGCGGACGCCGCGACCGCCGCCCGGACGATCATCGACGGCAGCTGACACACAGGGGGCGGACATGCGACTGCTCGTGGTCGAGGACGAGGAGGACCTGGTCGTCGCGCTCAAGGTCGGTCTGGTGAGGGCCGGGTACGCGGTCGACGTCGCCCCGGACGTCGACACCGCCACCGAGAAACTCGCCGTCAACGACTACGACCTGGTCCTGCTCGACCTCAACCTGCCCGACGGCGACGGCTTCGCGGTCTGCCGTGCCATCCGCGCCCACCCCGGCGGCCCCCGCATCCTGATGCTCACCGCCCGCGACCGCCTCGCCGACCGGGTGCGCGGCCTCGACGAGGGCGCCGACGACTACCTGGTCAAACCCTTCGCGCTGCCCGAACTCCTCGCCCGCATCAGGGCGTTGCTGCGCCGCGAGGACGGCGGCACAGCGATCGTCGAGGTGGGCGAACTCCGCCTGGACACCGCCCGCTTCGAGGCCTACCGGGGCGACCGCCAACTCCAGCTCACGCCCAAGGAGTTCAGCGTCCTGCACTACCTGATGACCCGCCCCGGCCGTGTCGTCCCGGCCGAGGAGCTCCTCGAACACGTCTGGGACGAGTACGCCGACCCGTTCACCAACACCGTCCGCGTCACGGTCGGTTCACTGCGCCGCAAGGTCACCGGGGAGGACGCCCCGCTCATCGAGACGGTGATCCGGCAGGGCTACCGCCTGAGGGAGAGCCCATGAAACGCCCCGTCGCCAAGCGCCTCTCCCCGACCCGGCTCGCCCAGCGGCTCCCCGTCCGGCGCCTGCCCCTGCCCGCCTTCACCCACACCATCCGCTTCCGCCTCACCGTCCTCTACTCCGGCCTCCTGTTCGTCCTCACCGCCCTCGTCCTCGGCGGTGTCTACGTCGCGGTCGAGCGCAGCGGCGACGCCCACCCGGTCACCAAGCAGTACTCGGCGCAGAAGTACGTCGGCGACCGTTACGTCGGCCAGATCCAGGTCGCCCGGGTCGAGGAGATCGAGGCCGCCGTCAACTACGAGACCCTCGGCAACCTCCGCCGCTTCTCCTACGCCGTCCTCGGCGGTGTCGCCGTCACCAGCCTCGCCCTCGGCTGGATCCTCTCCGGCCGAGCCCTGCGCCCGGTCCGCGCCATCTCCCGCACGGCCGCGGACATCCAGGCCACCGACCTCTCCCAGCGCATCCGGCTCACCGGGCCCAAGGACGAGCTGCGCGACCTCGCCGACACCGTCGACTCCATGCTCGACCGGCTGGACGAGGCGTTCCGCGCCCAACGCCAGCTCATCGACGACGCCTCCCACGAACTGCGCAGCCCACTGGCGATCATCCGCGCCAACCTGGACGCCGTCCTGACCGCCGAGGAGTCCGACGAGGAGGAGCGCCGCCAGGCCGCCCGCAGCGTGGACCGCGCCACCACCCGGATGACCCGTCTCGTCGAGGACCTGCTCGCCACCTCCCGCCGCAGCGCGCCCGCCCTCGCCGACGCCGACGTGGACCTGGCGGCCGCGGCCGCGGAGGCCTGCGAGGAGTTCGCCCCCCTCGCCGCCGAACGCGGCCTCACCCTCCAGCGCCGCCTCACCCCGGGCCTCACCGTCATCGGCGACCACGACGCCCTCCGCCGAGCCGTCGGCAACCTGCTCTCCAACGCGGTACGCCTGGCTCCGCCGGGCACGCGTATCACCGTCGCCGCCGGCCGCGACGGCACCTGGCTCTGGACAGCCGTGCGCGACGAGGGCCCCGGCATCCTCGACGACGACCAGTCCCGCGTCTTCGACCGCTTCTGGCGGGCCAGGTCCACAACCACCGCCCGAGACCGCCACGCGGGCCTGGGCCTGGCGATAGTCCGCCAGATCGTGGAATCCCACGGAGGTCAGGTCAGGCTGTTCTCGCAAGTAGGGGAAGGCTCAACGTTTGTACTGTGGTTCCCGGCCCCAAACGCGCAGAACGGCAATGACGGCCCTCCACTGGAAGCGCCCCTCTAGGGGCGCGGGGCTGTATCGATGTGCGGCTCCGCCGCGCGGGCGCGACCAGCCACAACAAACCCGCACCCGAAAGACGACCGCGCCCCCTACGGCGCCCCCCGCAAACCCCTACGCGGCCTTCGCCTTCGTCGCGTACATGTCCACATACTCCTGCCCCGACAACCGCATGACCTCCGTCATCACGGAGTCCGTCACGGCCCGCAGCACATACCGGTCCCGGTCCATCCCGTCGTACCGGGAGAACTCCATCGCCTCGCCGAACCGCACCGTCACCTTGCTGGGCCGCGGCATCCCCGACCCGCCCGGCTGGATCTTGTCCGTGCCGATCATGGCGAACGGCACGACGGGCGCCCCGGTCATGAGCGTCAGCCGCGCGATCCCGGTACGGCCCCGGTACAGCCGTCCGTCGGGAGAGCGCGTGCCCTCGGGGTAGATGCCGAAGAGCTTGCCCTCCTCCAGGACCCGGCGACCGGTCATCAGCGCCGCCACCCCGCCCCTGCCACCGTCCCGGTCGACCGGGATCATGCCGACGCCGGTGAAGAACCAGGCCATGAGCCGGCCCTTGAAGCCCTTGCCGGTGACGTACTCGTCCTTGCCGATGAAGAAGACCTGACGGTCGCAGACCAGCGGCAGGATCATCGAGTCGATGAAGGTGAGGTGGTTGCCGGCCAGGATGACCGGACCGTCACCCGGGATGTGCTCCGCGCCCTCCACCTGTGGGCGGAACATCAGGCGCATGATCGGTCCGAGCACTGCCTTGATGAGCGCGAAGCGGGACAACGAGCCCTCCGGTGTCAAGAGAACGGCCAGGGAATCTGTATGAGTCCGTGCAGGTGAGGACATTACTCGCGGCCCGGGGTGTCGCGCACATCGGGCGCATGGGGTTCACCGAGGTCTTACGTACTGTTGACCCGGGTTTACCTGGGGTGACCCACCGTCTCCGTGCGGTAACCCTGCCGGAACGATGTGACAGAGGTCGCGTACCCCGGCCCCTCCCCCTGAAGCCGACGGACCATCAGACATCTGTTCCCACGCGACATCCCGAGTCACCCGCGTGTTCGGCCGGGGGTCTCCCGCCCGCCATCTGCGCCCACCTACGATCGGCGCGCAGTGACGAGCCGACGCAGGGAGGGCGCTCATGGGAACCCAGGAGCCGCAGGAGTCGCAGCACGAGTCCACCGAGCAGGCGCACACGGGACGCCGGGCACTCCTCGGCGCAGCCGTGCTCGGCGCGGGCGGAACGGTCCTCGGACTGTCCGGCACCGCGAGAGCCGCGGGCGCGAGGCCGGGCGGCGGGGGCCTGAAGAGCCTGCCCGTGCCCACGATCATCGGCCACCGGGGGGCCAGCGGCTACCGCCCCGAGCACACCTTCGGCTCCTACCAGCTGGCCCTCGACATGGGCGCCGACATCGTCGAGGCCGGTGACCTGGTGCCCACCAAGGACGGTCACATCGTCTGCCGTCACGAGCCCGAGATCGGCGGCACCACGGACGTCGCGAGCCACCCGGAGTTCGCCTCCCGCAGGACCACCAAGGTCCTGGACGGCGTCTCCACCACCGGCTGGTTCACCGAGGACTTCACGCTCGCCGAGCTCAAGACGCTCCGCGCGATCGAGCGCATCCCGGCCAACCGCCCGCACAACACGCTCTACAACGGCCGCTGGGAGATCCCCACCTTCGAAGAGGTCCTGAAGTGGCAGGACGAGCAGACCCGCAAGCGCGGCAAGCAGGTCTGGATCTACCCCGAGACCAAGCACCCCACCTACTTCCGCAAGCTCGGTCTGGGCCTGGAGGAGCGGGTCGCCAAACTGCTGCACAAGTACGGCAAGGACAGGCGGAACTCGCCGGTCATCATCCAGTCCTTCGAGCCGACCAGCATCCAGCGTCTGAACAGGCTGGTGGACAACCCCCTGGCCGTGCTGCTGTCCTCGGCGGACAGCCGCCCCTGGGACTTCGTGGACAGCGGTGACCCGCGCACGGTCGCCGACCTCGTCACCCCCAAGGGACTCCGCGAGATCGCCGGCTATGCCCAGGGCATCGGCCCGACCCTCGACCTGATCATCCCGAGGGACGTCCAGGGCAACCTGACCAAGCCCACCACCCTCGTCAAGGACGCCCACAAGGTCGGCCTCGTCCTGCACCCCTGGACCATGCGCAACGAGAACCCCTTCCTGCCGGCCAACTTCAGGAAGGGCACGGACGCGGACGCCTACGGCGATGTCTTCGGCGCCTTCCGGACGTACTTCGCCACCGGCATCGACGGCGTCTTCACCGACAACCCGGACACCGGCGTACTGGCCCGCGAGGACTTCCTCGACCACTGACGTCCTCGTCAACGACCGAGGTCAACCGGCAGGCGACCGGCCCCGGTTGGAGTGACATACGGCCGCCCGGGCAACCCGCCGCCCGGGCGGCCGCGTCGCTCCGCACATGACGTACGACCTGGTCACCACCCTGCGCCCGCTGCTCACCGCCGAGGCCTCGGCCGAGGCGCACGCCACCGGAACGGAACCCGGCGATCTCGAACAGGCGGTCTGGCTGCGCCTCCTGGAACGCCTCCAGACCGAGGGCCCGCCCCTGGACCCGCCCGGCTGGCTCCGCCGCGCCGTCCGCTCCGAGTCCCGCCGCACCCGCCGTACCACCCGCTTCGAACGGCCGTACGAAACCGAGCCCGCCGACGACGGCGACAACGGCCCCGAACAGCTCACCCTCGCCGCCGCCCGCCGCCGCGCGCTGCACGACGCCGTACGGCGCCTGCCCGGCCGCTGCCCCACCCTCCTCGCCGCTCTCCTGTCGCCGCGTGACCTCACCTACCGGGAGATCGCGGGGGAGTTGGGTATCTCACAGGGAAGTCTGGGACCGGAACGTTCCAGATGTCTGGGATGTCTGCGGCGATTGCTCACGCCGGAGGTTGCGGCCCGGGGAGTGCGGGGATAGGAGTGAGGGACAACCGGCGATCAGGTGAGCGGGAGGCGTGCGCACATGGGCATGAGCGTGACCATCTCGGCGGCGACCGAGCAGGACGCGGAGCAGATCTTCAGGCTCCAGTACCTGTGCTTCCAGAGTGAGGCGGCGTTGTACGGCAACTACCGCATCGACCCGCTCGTCCAGACCCTGGACTCGGTCCGTGAGGAGGTCGCCGCGGACTGCGTCTTCGTGGCCCGCCTCGGCGAGGAGGTCGTCGGCTCGGTCCGCGGCCGGGTCACCGAGGACGGCTCCGCCGCCATCGGCAAACTCTGCGTCCACCCCCGCCTCCAGGGCCACGGCATCGGCGCCCGCCTCCTCCGGGCGGCCGAATCCGCCCTCGCGGACGAGCGCGGCGCCACCAGCTTCCGCCTCCACACCGGCCACCGCAGCGAGGGCAACCTCCGCCTGTACCGCCGGGTGGGCTACCACACGGTCGGCACGTCCAAGGGCAAGGACGGCGTAGAGATGATCGTCCTGGAAAAGCCGGCGGGAACATACGCAGCAACGGCTTGACAGCCGACTTAAAGGGGCGCGGGGAACTGCGCGACCAGCCACATACGACCGGATGCCGCCGACCGATCCTCAGGCGGCATCCCCCGTAGGCGCACCCTTGCGCAACCAGTAGATGGCGGAAAGCGGCAAGAGCACGGGAATGAAGAGGTACCCGATCCCGAAGTCCGACCACACGGTCGCGTCGGGAAACGCGGACGGCTCCACCAGCGTCCACGTACCGACCGTCAGCACGCCCGCCAGCTCCAGGACGCAACACGCGAGCGCCGCCTTACGGGCCGTCTCCCCGCCCCGCACCAACGAGTACGTGATGAAGCCGTAGACCACGCCGGCCACCGCGGACAAGGAGTACGCGAGCGGCGCCCGGTCGAACTCGGTGGAGATCTGCACGGCCGACCGCGACACCGCCCCCACCACCATCACCCCGTACAACCACACCAACAACGTCCCGGGCCCACTGCTGAGCCGCCGCCGGCCCTCGCTCACCTCAGGCTCCCCAGATGTCATAGAGCCGCACCTCCAGAACGGCCAGCACCACTCCACCCGCGGCGACCGTCACCGAGCCCCACCGCGTCCGCTCCGCCAGCGACATGAACCCCGCCGCCGGCACACACGCGAACGCACCCAGCAGATACGCCACGAAGATCGTCGTGCCCTGGTCCGGCTTCTCGCCCCGGCCCAGCTGCACGAAGCCGACCACCATCTGGACCAGGGCCAGCACGGTCACCACGGCCATCCCGATGAAGTGCCAGTCCTTGGTCGGCTGGTCGCGGTACGCGGCCCAGCCGCACCACGCCGCGAGCAGCAGCGCGGCGACGCCGGTCGCGAGCGTCAGGGCATCAAGCATGGAGCGACCCTATTACGGGCCAAAAGGCCTGGTGCGGCCGACCCCGGCAGGGCCCGTAGGGTCGAGGGCATGAAGCTCCACGCCCAGGCACTCCTGTTCGACAACGACGGCACTCTCGTCTCCTCCCTCGACTCCGTGGACCGCTGCTGGACGCGGTGGGCCCGGGAGTACGGGATCACGGCCGAGGAGTTCGCCCGTGTCGCACTGCACGGGCGGCCGGCCGCCGAGATAGCCGCCGACCTGCTGCCCGCGCACCTCGTCCCGGAGGCCGTCGCGCGGATCGAACTGCTGGAGGTGACGGACGTCCCGAACGGCGGCGTCCACCTGCTGCCCGGCACCCGGGCCTTCCTGGACTCCCTGCCCGCGGACCGCTGGGCCGTCGTCACCTCCGCCACCCGGCGCCTCGCCGAGGCCCGCCTCGACGCCGTCGGCATCCTGCCCAAGACGATGGTCACCGCCGACGACATCACCCGCGGCAAGCCCGACCCCGAGCCCTATCTGCTCGCCGCCCGCGAACTGGGCGTCGACCCCGCGCACTGCGTCGTCTTCGAGGACGCCCCCGCCGGTCTGGCGGCCGGCCGCGCCGCCGGAATGACCACCGTGGCATTGACCACAACCCACGCGTCCCACGAACTGGACGCCGATCTCGTGGTGGCGGATCTGTCCGCCCTGTCCGCCCTGGTCACCGGCGCCGGAGTGGAGATCTCCGTCCGCCCCTGAGGCCCTGTCCACCGCTGTCCGGCATACGGACAGCGGTTCTTGGCCGCTCCCATATGTCTGCTTTACTGATCGCATGACCACCACGAGCTACCGCACCCCTGCGACCGAGGCGACCATGACGCCCGGTGCTCGTTGTATGTGTCGAATGTGCGCCTGCTAGAGGGCCCCCGCACCACCCCTTGAGGTCTCGCGCCCCGAAGCGAGCCGCCGTGGCATGTCCGTGCGCATCCCGTACGTGACCACGCTGCCCCACGCACATCTTCTCTCCCGTACCAGGGCACACTCACGCCCGCGTACTCGACAGTGACGGAAACCCAGTGATCACCACATCGGGCCTCACCAAGGTCTACCGCTCCCGCGGCCGCGAGGTCACCGCCCTGGACGGCGTCGACCTGCACGTCCGCGAAGGCGAGGTGTACGGCGTCATCGGCCAGTCCGGCGCCGGCAAGTCCTCGCTCATCCGCTGCGTCAACCTGCTGGAGCGCCCCACCGCCGGCACGGTCACCGTCGCCGGACAGGACCTCACCGCCCTCGCCGGGCGCGGTCCCCGGGCCGGCAAGGAACTGCGGCAGGCGCGCAGCCGTATCGGCATGGTCTTCCAGCACTTCAACCTGCTGTCCACCCGGACGGTCCAGGACAACGTCGAGCTGCCCCTCGAAATCCTCGGCACGTCCGGCAAGGAGCGCTCCCGCAAGGCGCTCGACCTGCTCGACCTCGTCGGCCTCGCCGACCAGGCGGGCGCCTACCCGGCCCAGCTCTCCGGCGGCCAGAAGCAGCGAGTCGGCATCGCCCGCGCCCTGGCCGGCGACCCGAAGGTGCTGCTGTCCGACGAGGCCACCAGCGCCCTGGACCCGGAGACCACACGCTCCATCCTCCAGCTGCTGCGCGACCTGAACCGGCAACTGGGCCTGACCGTCCTGCTCATCACCCACGAGATGGACGTCGTGAAGTCTGTCTGCGACTCCGCCGCGCTCATGGAGCGGGGCCGGATCGTGGAGTCCGGCACGGTCGGCGAGCTGCTCGCGACCCCGGGCTCCCAGCTGGCGTCCGCGCTCTTCCCGGTGAGCGGCGAGGTCTCCGCCGACGACCGCACCGTCGTCGACGTCACCTTCCAGGGCGAGGCCGCCACCCAGCCCGTCATCTCCCAGCTCTCGCGCACCTACAACATCGACATATCGATCCTCGGCGCGGCCATCGACACCGTCGGCGGCCTCCAGGTCGGCCGGATGCGCATCGAACTGCCCGGCCGCTACGAGGACAACGTGGTGCCCATCGGCTTCCTGCGCGAACAGGGCCTCCAGATCGACGTCGTCGGCCAGGGCCACGAGGGCCAGGAGTCCGTACTGGTGAAGGAAGGTGCCAAGTGACCTGGTCCGAGATGCAGCCCCTGCTGGAGCAGGCCTGTTGGGACACCCTCTACATGGTCGGCTGGTCCACGCTCATCGCCGTCGTCGGCGGGCTCCCGCTCGGCGTGCTCCTGGTCCTCACCGACCGGGGCGGACTGCTCCAGAACGTCGTCGCCAACAAGGTCATCGGGCAGGTCGTGAACGTCGCCCGCTCGATGCCGTTCATCATCCTCATGGTCGCGCTGATGGGCTTCACCCGCTCGATCACCGGGACGACCATCGGCCGCGAGGCCGCCATCGTGCCGCTCGCCGTCGGCGCCATCCCCTTCTTCGCGCGCCTGGTCGAGACGGCTGTCCGCGAAGTGGACGGCGGCCTGGTCGAAGCCGTGCAGTCGATGGGCGGCAACACCTGGACGATCGTCCGCAAGGTCCTCGTCCCGGAGGCCCTGCCCTCGCTGATCGCCAGCACCACGACCACGATCGTCGCCCTCATCGGCTACTCGGCGATGGCCGGCACGGTCGGCGCCGGCGGCCTGGGCGACATCGCCATCCGCTACGGCTACCAGCGCTTCGAGACCGAGCTGATGTGGATCACCGTGGCGATCCTCGCCGTCGTCATCTCGCTCATCCAGTTCGCCGGCGACTACGCGGCCCGCTCCCTGCACAGCCGCGGCGGCCGGTCGGGACCGGCGCCGAAACTCCGTCTGCTGAAGGCCGCGACGGCGGACACCAAGACCGTCTGACACCTCCGATTTTCCCGTGGCACCCCCATCACGGGATCGCCGCACCCAAAAGGAAAGGCACTTTTCGTGCGTAACACCGCAAAGTTCACCACCGCCGTCCTCGCCGCCGGAGCCCTCACCCTCGGGCTCACCGCCTGCGGCTCGGGCACCGACGCCGCCTCCGACACCAGCGGCCCGCTGGTCGTCGCCGCGAGCCCGACCCCGCACGCCGAGATCCTCACCTACGTCAAGGACAACCTGGCGAAGAAGGCCGGACTCGACCTGGAGGTCAGGGAGTTCACCGACTACGTCACGCCGAACACGGCGACCGAGGACGGCTCGGTGGGCGCCAACTACTTCCAGAACCAGCCGTACCTGGACGACTTCAACAAGAAGAACGGCACCCACATCGTGCCCGTCGTCACGGTCCACCTGGAGCCGCTCGGCCTCTACTCGCACAAGGTCAAGAGCGCCGACGCCCTCAAGAGCGGCGCGACGATCGCCGTCCCCAACGACAGCGTCAACGAGGCCCGCGCCCTCAAGCTCCTCGACGCCAACGGGATCATCAAGCTCAAGGCCGGTGTCGGCAACGAGGCCACCCCCTCCGACATCGCCGAGAACCCCAAGAAGCTGAAGTTCAAGGAGCTGGAGGCGGCCCAGACCCCGCGCTCCCTGGACGACGTGGACGCGGCCGTCGTCAACGGCAACTACGCCATCGAGGCCGACCTCAAGCCCGCGAAGGACGCCCTCGTCCTGGAGTCCGCCAAGAACAACCCCTACGGCAACTTCCTCGCCGTCAAGAAGGGCAACGAGAAGGACCCGCGCGTCACCAAGCTGGCCAAGCTCCTCACCTCCCCCGAGGTCAAGAAGTTCATCCAGGACAAGTACGCCGGCTCCGTCATCGCCTCCTTCTGAACCGACCGGGCGTCCTTCTGAACCCACCGGCGCGTATACGACGTATCACCACGCACGGGGTCCACTCCCTCACCGGGGGTAGACCCCGTCGTGCGGTTCCGTGCCCGGATGCTGCATGCTGGGCAGTTCAGCTGGCCCTGAAGGTTTTCCGACGGTTACGGAGTGGCGCATGAGTGGCACCTTCCCCAACATCTCCATCAGCACGGAGCGGTTGGTGCTGCGCCCCTTCGAGGAGGCGGACGTCGAATCGTTCGCCGCGATGATGAACGACGAGCAGGTCACCGCCTGGACCTCCGCACCGCAGCCCTACACGGAGGCCCACGCCCGCGACTGGATCACCCGGATCGCCCCCGCCGAACGCTCCGAGGGCCGCGGCATCGTCTTCGCCGTCACCGAGTTCCTCACCCAGCGCCTCGTCGGCATCGTGCACCTCCAGAACACGAACTGGCGCGTTCGCGCCAGCGAGCTCGCCTACGTCGTCGCCCCCTGGGCGCGCGGCGAGGGCTACGCCTCCGAGGCCGCCCTCGCCACCGCCCAGTGGCTCTTCCACGACCAGAAGTTCGAACGGCTGGAACTGCGCACCGCCGCCGACAACACCGCCTCCCAGCAGGTGGCCCAGAAGATCGGCTGCATCAGCGAGGGAGTCCTGCGCAACGCCTGGATAGCGCGCGCCAGGACCGGTGACGGCGAGTGGACCGACGTCCGCACCGACGTGATCGTCTGGAGCCTGCTGCCGGAGGACCTCGCCGGAATCGCCGAGCAGCTGGCCGACGCCGACGGATTCACCTCGTACTCCGACTGGAACTGACCGGATCCCGTCGAGGGCGACGAAACCGCTTCCGGGCTTCACCGGGTACTCTCACGGAGCCCCCTCGCGGGCTGCCCGCGACGACCTGCGCGAACCCCTGGAGACTGAGACACGATGGCCGACCGCGTCACGGTGATCGGCTGGGACGGCTCGCCGCTGACCGCCGCGGCACGCTCCGCTCTGGGCGCCGCCACCCTGGTGGCCGGTGCCGCCCACCACCTCGCCCTCGCCGAGGTACCGCCCACCGCCGAACGCATCCGCCTCGGCAGCGTGGCCCTCGCCGCCCGCCGGATCGCCGGACACCGCGGCACCGCGGTGGTGTTCGCCGACGGCGACCCCGGGTTCTTCGGCGTCGTACGGACCCTGCGCGCCCCCGAGTTCGGCCTGGAGGTCGAGGTCGTCCCCGGTGTCTCCTCGGTCGCCGCCGCCTTCGCCCGCGCCGGCATGCCCTGGGACGACGCACAGGTGGTCGTCGCACACCGACGCACCCTGCGCCGCGCGGTGAACGTGTGCCGCGCCCACACCAAGGTCGCCGTCCTCACCTCACCCGGCGCCGGACCCGCCGAACTCGGGCTGCTCCTGGAGGGCGTTCACCGCACCTTCGTCATCTGCGAGGAACTCGGCACCGAGCACGAACAGGTCACCGTCGTCACCTCCGACAAGGCCGCCGACCACACCTGGCGCGACCCGAACGTCGTCATCGTCCTCGGCGGCGCCTCGGCCGCGACGGACGGCGGCGGCTGGATCGCCGGCCGCGACCCGGCCACCGGCCCACGCGGCTGGACCCTGCCCGCCGAGTCCTACGGCGGTCTCATGGGCGAGGGCGAACTGGAACCGCTCCGCGCCGCCCAACTCGTCCGGCTCGGGCCGCGCGTCGGTGACCTCGTGTGGGACATCGGCTGCGGCAGCGGGGCCTTCGCCACCGAGGCCGCCCGGGCCGGCGCCGCCGTCATCGCCGTGGACCGCGACCCCCGGGCCTGCGAGCGCACCGCCGCCAACGCGCGCGCCTTCGGGCTCCAGCTCCAGACCGTGCACGGCACCGCCCCGCACGTCCTGGAGAACCTCCCCGAACCGGACGTCGTCCGCGTCGCCGGCGGGGGAGCGGCCGTGGTCTCCGCGGTCGCCGACCGGCGTCCGCAGCGCATCGTCACGCACGCGGCGACCCGGGACGCCGCCGAAATCATCGGCCGCGACCTGAGCGGGCACGGCTACCAGGTGGAGTGCGCGCTCGTCCAGTCCGTCGAACTCGACACCAGGGCCTGGACGGAGACCGAACGGAGCGTCGCGTTCCTGCTCAGCGGCCTGTTGCCGGACCGCACGGCCTGACCCTCTTTGTCGTCCCCGTGATCCTGTTGTCGTACTGCGCGCGGTAGGCTGGCCGATCGTTGTACCGCACTCGGACGCCCGGCGCTTCGTCGGTCAATGTCCCGAAAACACGCCCGTTTTGGGGTGGGTGTGGTACGGCACAACCGGAGGACGCGCAACGTGGCGCAGTCCACAGCGGGCCGTCGCGGATCAACCTGTCGCGACGGAGCAACGGCCGCGACAATGCCAGTTAATGGCTTTGTCGTCTTTTGTCGACGGGTCGTTCGTGCCGCTGGGCACGCACGCTCGTTCTTCACCGTGGGGCGGTGGGTGCGCCGTTCCGGGTGAGCCGGCCGTAGAAGCACTAACCGATGGGCGAGGGGTACGCATGACCGACACCGGCCAGGTCCCGGGCGAGGGGCTGCCGGAGAACGCAGGCATGGTGGAGCAGCCGGGCGTGCCGGGTGCGTACACCTACCTCTCCGAGACCACCACCGAGGACGACGACCTCCTGCTGCTGCCGGGCGCCCAGAGCCCCTGGGGCAACGAGGTCGCCCCGCCCGTACCCGAGCCGGTCGTCGAGACCGTCCACGAGCCGGGCCCGCACGAGATGGCGGGCCGTGACAGCGGCTCGCACGACCTCAGCGCCGTCCGTATGCCCAACCCCGCCCAGGCGACGGCCCCGCCCCGGCGCCCCCTCCACCTCGGCCCGCCCATCCCCGACGCCTCCGCGAGCCCGGTCCGCTCCCTCGCCGACCGCGGCGCGGTGGGCGCTCCGGTACGCCAGTCCGGCCCGCCCACGGCAGGTCCCGAGTACCTCGACGTCCCGCAGGCGCGCGAGATGACCCCGCAGGCGGCGGCGCCGTGGGGTTCGACGCCGGTCCAGGGCGCCGTACAGGCGCCGGTGGCCCCTCAGGCACCGGCTGCCGAAACGGTTGTTCCGGCAGCCGAACCGGTGGGCGTGGCCGCCCACTCCGGCGAGCCGATGGCCGCGGCCCACGCCGCGGTGTCCCGCCCCGCCGCGGAGGCCGTCGCCGTGCCGGCACCGGGTGAGGCCCCTCCGTCCCCGGACGCGAGCCTCGCTCCGCAGGGGTACGAGGGCGAGCCCGCCGGCCAGGTCCCGGCCCCGGTTCAGCCGGAGACCGCGGCGACGTTCGGCGGCGACGCGGTCCCCGCGGACCCGTATGCCCAGGCCCCCGGTCCGTGGCCGGAGAGCCCCCAGGAACCCGAGGGCGGGCAGCTGCCCGAGGGTGTCCAGGCTGCTGACTTCGCTCAGGTTCCGGGAGACGGGGGAGACACGCAGGTTCCGGAGGCCGGGCAGGCTCCCGAGGCCGCTCAGCCCGTGGAGAGCGCACCGACTTCGGAGGACCTGCAGAGCCCCGAGGGCGCGCAGCTTCCTGAGGGCGTCCAGGCCCCGGAGGCAGGGCAGGCCGCCGAGGTCGCGCAGTCCGCGGAGAGCGCGCCGACGCCCGAGGGGGTTCAGACCCCCGAGACCGCGCAGGCTCCCGGAGACGTCCAGGCCGCTCCGGAGGCCGCTCAGGCTCCCGAGGCCGCTCAGGCCGCCGAGACCGCACCGGTTCCGGAGAGCGTGCAGAGCCCCGAGGCCGCGCAGGTTCCGGAAGGCGTCCAGCCTCCGGCCGACGTACAGATTCCGCAGCCCGATCAGCTGCCGGAGACCCCGCCCGTCCCGGACGCCGACCAGGCACCGGTCGCCGGCCCCCTTGAGGGCCCGGCCCCGGACTCGACCGAGACCCCGACCGCCGAGATCGAGGGCACGGCCGCCGAGACCGGCCCCGCCGAGGTCGCCGGAGCGGACGCCCTGCCCGCCCCGGGCGAGATGCCGGAAGCAGCCCCCGCACCGGACGCCCCCCAGGGCCCGGAAGACATGGCAGCCATGGCGGACCCGGACCCGGACCCGGACCCGGACCTGGTGATGGACCCGGCCACCGAGCAGATGGCAGCCGCCGCTCAGGAAGCCGCCCCCACCCCGGAAGACGCCCAGGACACCGAGTTCGCACACCCCGCCGAGACCGCGACCGCCCCCGAGCCCGCGACCGCCCCCGACGGCACCCCCGAACCCGAGGACATGCCCGCCCCCGAGGCCCTCACCCCCGAGCCCGCCGACACGACGCCAGGATCCGTACCGCCCCCCGGAGCCGAGCCCACCCCGGCCGTCGACCCCGGCGCCCCCGACACCGCCGTACAGGACACGGCTCCCGCCCCGGAAGCCCCGGAAGCCGTACCGGCCCCGCAGCCCGAGGACGGCCTCACGGCGCCCGGCGACGCGGAACCCCTCGCGGCGGCGCACGCCGAGGCCATCGCGCCCGAGCAGGACCAGGCACCCGTCGCGGAAGCTCAGCCGACCCCGGCCGTCGCCCCGCCCGCGCAGGGCCCCAAACTCGCCCCGGACACGCGGCCGGAACAGCTCATGGCGCAGGACACCGCCGCGGCGCCCACCCCGGCCGTCGCCGAAACCGCCCCGCCCCACCCCGAGTTCGTCCCGGTGGAGGGCTCCGTGCCCACCACCCCGCACCTCGCCCCGACACCCCCGCACGCCACGCCCCTCCCCGCCCAGGAACCGGCTCCGGTCCCCGCGCCCCGTGACGGCGACCCCGAGGTCGTACAGAACGCCGACGACCTGGACACCCGGGCGGCCGACCAGGAGGACCGGGCGGTTCAGCAGCCCGGGGGAGAAGAGGGCGCGGCCGTGGACGACGTACGGCAGCCCGCCGGCCCGGCGGCGCCCCCCTACGACGACGCCGAGCGGGAGGCCGTGCTCAAGGTGATGCGCGAGCGCCGCGACATCCGCAACGGCTTCCGCAGCGACCCCATCCCGCACGAGGTGCTGCTGCGTGTCCTGGAGGCGGCGCACACCGCGCCCTCCGTGGGCCACTCGCAGCCGTGGGACTTCGTGGTGATCCGGTCCGCCGAGACCCGGCAGGCCATGCACGAACTGGCCGCGCGCCAGCGCGACGCCTACGCGAAGTCCCTCCCCAAGGGCCGGGCGAAACAGTTCAAGGAACTGAAGATCGAGGCGATCCTCGACACCCCGGTGAACATCGTCGTCACCGCCGACCCCACCCGCGGCGGCCGGCACACCCTCGGCCGGCACACCCAGCCGCAGATGGCCCCGTACTCCGCCGCGCTCGCGGTCGAGAACCTCTGGCTCGCCGCGCGCGCCGAGGGCCTCGGCGTCGGCTGGGTCAGCTTCTTCGACGAGCGCGAGATGGTCCGCGCCCTCGGCCTGCCCGAGCACCTGGAGGTCATCGCCTACCTGTGCGTCGGATACGTCGACGAGTTCCCGGAAGAGCCCGAGCTGATGCAGGCCGGCTGGTCCAAGCGCCGCCCGCTGTCCTGGGTCGTGCACGAGGAGACCTACGGCCGTCGCGCGCTGCCCGGCGAGGAGCCGCACGACCTGCTCGGCGAGACCGTCGCGCAGATCCGCCCGCTGGACGCCAAGGCGCTCGGCGAGGCCTGGGAGCGCCAGAAGCGCATGACCAAGCCGCCGGGCTCGCTCGGCATGCTGGAGATCATCTCCGCGCAGCTGTCCGGTCTGTCCCGCCAGTGCCCGCCGCCGATCCCGGAGCCCGCGGCCGTCGCGATCTTCGCCGGCGACCACGGTGTGCACGCCCAGGGCGTCACCCCCTGGCCGCAGGAGGTGACGGCCCAGATGGTCGCCAACTTCCTCGGCGGCGGCGCGGTCTGCAACGCCTTCGCCGGACAGGTCGGCGCCGAGGTCTGCGTCGTGGACGTCGGTGTCGCCACCGACCTCCCGGCGACCCCCGGCCTGCTGCCCCGCAAGGTCCGCGCGGGCACCTCCGACATGACCACCGGTCCCGCGATGACCCGTGAGGAGGCCAAGCAGGCCATCGAGGTCGGCATCGAGACCGCCCGCGACCTGGTGGCCGCCGGCAACAAGGCGCTGCTCACCGGCGAGATGGGCATCGCGAACACCACCGCGTCCGCCGCCCTGATCTCGGTGTTCACCGACACCGACCCGGCCGACGTCACCGGCCGGGGCACCGGCATCAACGACGAGACCCTCGCCCGCAAGACCGAGGTCGTCCGCCGCGCGATCGAGCTCCACCAGCCGGA
Source organism: Streptomyces lincolnensis (assembly GCF_021173675.1). GTDB lineage: Bacteria > Actinomycetota > Actinomycetes > Streptomycetales > Streptomycetaceae > Streptomyces > Streptomyces lincolnensis_B. The sequence continues at coordinate 361,046 of NZ_JAIHON010000009.1, forward strand.
CCCGGCCGACCCCATCGGCGTGCTCGCCGCGATCGGCGGCTTCGAGCACGCCGCCATGGTCGGCCTGCTCCTCGGCGGTGCCTCCCTGCGGACGCCGGTGATCCTGGACGGCGTCAGCGCCGGGGCCGCCGCACTGGTCGCCCGCGCGATCGCCCCCGAGGTCCTGGCCGCCTGCATCGCGGGCCACCGCAGCGCGGAGCCCGGCCATGTGGCCGCCCTCAACAAGCTCGGCCTGCGCCCCCTGGTCGACCTCGACCTCCGCCTCGGCGAGGGCACGGGCGCGCTGCTGGCCCTGCCGCTGGTCCAGAGCACGGCACGGGCGATGCACGAGGTGGCCACGTTCGACTCCGCGGGGGTCACCGAGAAGTGACCCGAACCGGGGTGGGGCCCACGCTCCTGCGGGCACCCCACCCCGGCCGTACGCTGAATCCGTCTGTAAAAATCTGCACGTCAGGGCTGCTCCAGCGCCGTAGCACCCGTTGCATCGCCAGGACGAGGAGCCGCACCTCATGGCCGAACACCCCGCCTACCCCGTAGGCCTCCGCCTCACCGGCCGTCGCGTCGTCGTGCTCGGCGGCGGCCAGGTCGCCCAGCGCCGTCTGCCGGCCCTCATCGCGGCGGGCGCGGACATCGTCCTGGTGTCCCCCGGCGTGACCCCCTCGGTCGAGGCGATGGCGGACGCGGGCGAGATCACCTGGGAGCAGCGGCCGTACCGGGAGGGCGACCTCGCCGACGCCTGGTACGCCCTCATCGCCACCGGTGACACGGAAGCCAACACGCGGGCCTCCGCGGAGGCCGAGCGCCACCGCGTGTGGTGCGTCCGCTCCGACGACGCGGACCGGGCCACGGCCTGGACCCCCGCGACCGGCCACAGCGAGGGCGTCACGATCGCCGTCCTGACCACCGACGCCAAGGGCCGCGACCCCCGCCACACCGCCGCGATCCGCGACGCCGTGGTCGAGGGCCTGCGCGACGGCACGCTCGTCGCCCCGCACCACCGCACCCGCACCGCCGGTGTCGCCCTCGTCGGCGGCGGCCCCGGCGACCCGGACCTCATCACGGTCCGCGGCCGCCGTCTGCTCGCCGAGGCCGACGTCGTCATCACCGACCACCTCGGCCCGCGCGACCTGCTCGCGGAACTCCCGCCGAGCGTCGAGGTCATCGACGCGGCGAAGCTGCCGTACGGCCGTTTCATGGCCCAGGAGGCCATCAACGAGGCGCTGATCGAACACGCCAAGCAGGGCAAGTCGGTCGTCCGCCTCAAGGGCGGCGACCCCTTCGTCTACGGCCGGGGCATGGAGGAGGTCCAGGCGCTGGCCGAGGCCGGCGTCCCGTGCACGGTCGTGCCCGGCATCTCCAGCTCGATCTCGGTGCCGGGCGCCGCGGGCATCCCCGTCACCCACCGGGGCGTCGCCCACGAGTTCACCGTGGTCAGCGGGCACATCGCGCCGGACGACGAACGCTCCCTGGTCGACTGGCCGTCCCTCGCCCGGCTGACCGGCACGCTGGTGATCCTCATGGGCGTCGGCACGATCGGGAAGGTCGCCGAGACGCTCATCGCCCACGGCAAGTCCCCCGAGACCCCGGTCGCCCTGGTCCAGGAGGGCACCACGGCCGCCCAGCGCCGGGTCGACGCCACCCTCGCGACCGTCGCCGATGTCGTCCGGGAGCAGGACGTGGAGCCCCCGGCCGTGATCGTCATCGGCGAGGTCGTCGCCGTGGGACCGCGGCCGGCGCCGACATCGGCGTAACCCGGGCACCCCAGGTAACCCGGGGTAACCCAACTCGTCCCCAGCCGTTGGCACCACACCCAGGACAAGGCAGTATCACCCTGTGGCCGATCTCATCACCGTCGAGGACCCCGACGACCCGCGCCTGCACGACTACACGGGCCTGACCGACGTCGAACTGCGCCGCAAGCGCGAACCGGCCGAGGGCCTGTTCATCGCCGAGGGCGAGAAGGTCATCCGGCGGGCCAAGGACGCCGGGTACGAGATGCGGTCGATGCTGCTGTCCGCCAAGTGGGTCGACGTCATGCGCGACGTCATCGACGAGCTCCCGGCCCCCGTGTACGCGGTCGGCCCGGAACTCGCCGAGCAGGTCACCGGCTACCACGTGCACCGCGGCGCGCTCGCCTCCATGCAGCGCAAGCCGCTGGCCACGGCCGCCGAACTCCTGCAGACGGCACGCCGGGTGGTCGTCATGGAGTCCGTGAACGACCACACCAACATCGGCGCGATCTTCCGCTCGGCGGCGGCGCTCGGCATGGACGCGGTCCTGCTGTCCCCCGACTGCGCGGACCCCCTCTACCGCCGCAGCGTCAAGGTCTCCATGGGCGCGGTCTTCTCCGTCCCCTACGCCCGTCTCGACACCTGGCCCAAGGGTCTGGAGTCGGTCCGCGAGGCCGGCTTCACCCTCCTCGCCCTCACCCCGGACGCCAAGGCCAGAACCCTCGACGAAGCCGCCCCCCACACCATGGACCGGGTCGCCCTCATGCTCGGCGCAGAGGGCGACGGCCTCTCCACCCAGGCCCTCGTCGCCGCCGACGAATGGGTCCGTATCCCCATGGCCCACGGCGTCGACTCCCTCAACGTGGGCGCGGCGGCAGCGGTCGCCTTCTACGCGGTGGCCACGGGCCGACCCCAGGCGTAGGGCTCAGTCCTTACTGAAGGTCGCCTCGTACCGCTCGGCCATCCGCGGCCCCTCGTCGAGAGGCGTGAACCCGGGCCCCGACGGCGTGTGCCCCCGTTCCTCCCGTACGACGTCCCGCTGGTCGCCGATTCCGCGTGACGGGCCCTGGCAGCCCTGCGCCGCGGCGATGCCGAGCGCCACGAGCAGCGTGACCACCACGAACACGAACAACCGCTGGCGCAGAAGCCGGGGGTTGGCGGGCCGCCGCCCGGTGCCCGTGGTCCTGGGCGCCGGACGACCGGTGCCGCTGCGCGGGGTGGGACGGTTCCCGCTTCCCGAGCGGGTCGTATTGCGGGTGGCCGGAGTGGGCCGCGCGGTCCCGGACCGGGAGGCGGAGCCGCCGTTCCGGGAAGCGCCGCCACCCCGGGAGGGAGCCGCACCGCCGCGCGAGGGAGCAGGTCCCCGCGACGAGGAGGCACCGCCACGCGGCGGGGGAGTGCCCTGCGCACCCGGCCCGCCCGACTGCTGCCCCTGCGATCGCCGCTGAGGCGCCCGATCCGGATAGCTGTCGGAGATCCGCCCGGTGGGCCGGTCCGCCTCACCGGCCCGCGGGACCGGCGGACGCAGGTCCGTGTGCCCCTGCGCCTCGCGCGCCGCGATCTCCTTCAGGCGCAGCGACAACTGGAGCGTGCTGGGCCGTTCCTGGGGATCCTTCGCCAGACACGCCCGCACCAGCGGAGCCAGCGCGTCCGGCACCCCGTGCAGCTGCGCCTCCTCGTGCACCACGCGGTACAGCATCACCTCGGAACTGCCGTGCCCGAAGGGCGAGTCGCCCATCGAGGCGTACGCCAGCGTCGCCCCGAGGGAGAACACGTCCGTGGCCGGCGTCACCGCGGCACCGCGCACCTGCTCGGGCGCGAGGAAACCGGGCGAACCCACGGCCGTCCCCACATGCGTGAGCGTCGAGGCCCCCGTCGCCCAGGCGATGCCGAAGTCGATGATCCGCGGCCCCTTGGGGGACAGCAGGATGTTGGACGGCTTGAGGTCCCGGTGCACCACACCGGCCTCGTGCACGGCGACCAGCCCCTCCGACAGGGCGGCACCCACGGCCGCGACCTCGGCCGCGCCGAGCGAACCCTCGTCGGCGACCTTGTCGTGCAGGGAAGGACCGGGCACGTACTGGGTCGCGAACCACGGACGGTCCGCCTCCAGATCCGCGGCGACGAGCCGTGCCGTGCAGCCACCCCGGATCCGCCGGGCCGCCGACACCTCACGGGCGAACCGCGACCGGAACTCCTGGTCCTCGGCCAGATCGGGCCGGATCACCTTCAGCGCGACCCGCTGGCCCTTGCGGTCGGAGCCCAGATAGACCACGCCCATCCCGCCCGCGCCCAGCCGTCTGTGAAGCCTGAACGAGCCGACGACGCGCGGGTCCTCGCGCCTCAGGCGCATCATCGCCATGTTCATCCCCGCTGCCCGGTCCGTGTGACGTGCCACAGCTTACGTTTCCACGGCCCGCCGCGCGCAGAGGCCGCGCCCTCTCGTCCCGATCGATTGTCAGTGCCGGGTGGGAGACTTGAAGAGTGGTCAGGGACCGCGCGAACAGGCCGACTTCGGCACAAGTGTGATCCCAACCACCCATCGCAGAAGGGGGATTGAACCCGTGAAGGGTGATCGCGTGGAAATAGTCGTGGACGCCGGGGACACGACACGTACATATGAGGTGGTGGCGAGCCGGGCGGGCCGCCGAGTGGAGACGGCGGTACGACGAGGTGTCGTAGAAGTGAGCGAAGTCACCCGAAACGGCTCCGTGGTCCGCACGGCCCGTTTCATGGCGACCCGGGTCCTGGCCCTCGTGGAGCAGCCGGTTCCCCGCGAGGACACCTCAGAGAAAGCGGGGCACTCCGGGCGCCCCCTCCGGGAAGACCCCGAGACCTAGGACCCCGTCTCCACCCAGGGGAGTACTCCGCAGGTCACGGCTCATCCTCCGGGAGGCCCGGCAATCGGTACGAGGGCATGACGCCCGAACACCGCCGGACGCCTAGATTTGAGGTCAAGCGGCGGGTGCAGCACTCGTCCCCCGAGGTCAGACACCCGCCGCTGCCAACCACAACGGAGAACGGTCAGGAGAGGGACCATGGCCCAGACGGCACCGCGGACACTGATCCGCACACACGACCGCCGCTCGGGCCGTCGCCACCCCCTGGTGGCGACACTTATGGCCCTTCCCCTGGCGGCACTGCTCCTCCTCGTCTTCGACGGCTGGGAGACAGTGGCCACACAAGCGTCGTCCGTGGGAGTGATGCTGGGGCGCTGAGCGGCGACCCCAGGCCCGGAAGAGCGGTCCGGGCGGGGACATCCACCCATGAAACCCCGTGGGGACGGGGGTGCGGCGGACGGCAAAATGCCGGCGCAGCTGGGGAGCTGCGCCGGCATTGCTTTGCCCTCAAACCACCGGCCCCGGGCCAAGCCCCCCGTCCTCCGGCCTTCGAGGACGAGCTCTTGCCGTCCCGATCCCCCACCCACCCGCACTTTCAGCCCGTCCAGCGTGTGATGACTCGGGCCTGGCCGTCCCGATCTCCCACCCACCCGCACTTTCAGCCCGTCCAGCGTGTGATGACTCGGGCCTGGCCGCCCTGATCCCCCACCCGCCCGCGTTTTCAGCCCGTCCGGCGTTCGAGGACGAGCTCTTGCCGTCCCGATCCCCCGCCCGCCCGCGTTTTGAGCCCGTCCGGCGTTTGAGGACGAGGCCCCTTCAGGGCCGATCGGGGGTCCAGGGGGCGGAGCCCCCTGGGGGCGGCAGCCCTGGGGATGGGACGGGTAGGGGCGGCGGGGGCGAAAGAATCCAGGGCACCAGGAACACAGCCCCGCACCCCCCTGCGTACCCTCACAAAAGACACCCGCACGCCCGAGGAGCCCAGTGACCCCCCACCCCCTCCTCGCCGAACTCACCACCCGAGTCAGAGCCAAGGCCCACGCAACCACCAAGGCATGCCCCTGCGGCGCAACAGGCGAAACGGGCGAAAGCGGTGCAACCAAAACACAAGACACACCCACCACCACCCTCGCCGACCGCCCCGACGCCACAGTCGTCCGCCACGCCCACACCGTCGCCAAGGCGCACGCCCCCGACACCCTCCCCACCGACCTCACCCCCCGCCTCACCACAGCCACCCGCCTCCCCGACATCCTCCTGCCCCCACTCACCCCCACCCCGACCCACCTCCACGGCCGCCTGGTCACGTTCTGGCCGTACGGCACCCCCGTGGACCCGGACAACCCCGACGCCGCCCCCTGGGAAGAGGCCGCCACCCTCCTCGCCCACCTCCACCGCACGCCCATACCGACACCCGGCCTCCCACCCATGCGCGGCCCCCTCAAGGCCGCCCAGGCGATCACCCGCCTCCGAGCGGCCACCCCCCACCCCGCCACCACCCCCGTCCTCCGCGCCTGGAACACCCTCCCGCCCTGGGCCCGAGCCGAGACCCCCCTGCCGGACACCACCACCCTCTGCCACGGCGACCTCCACCTCGGCCAGCTCGTACGCCACCCCGCCCCCGACGGCCCCTGGCGCCTCATAGACGTCGACGACCTCGGCACCGGACCCCCCGCCTGGGACCTCGCCCGCCCGGCCGCCTGGTACGCCTGCGGCCTGCTCACCCCCGACGAGTGGACCCGCTTCCTCACCGCGTACCGCACGGCCGGCGGCCCCGCCGTCCCCGCGACCGGCGACCCCTGGCCCGCCCTGGACGTCCCGGCCCGTGCCCTCACCGCGCAGACCGCGGCCCGGTCGATCACCAAGGCCGTCGCGGCGGGCCGCCCCCTGGACGACGTGGAACAGGCACTCGTCGACGCCTGCGACCGAATGGGTTCCACCCCGCCGGAGTTGACCTCGGCTTTCCCGAAGTAGGGTGCAACCGACCGGAGCCGGACAGAGTCTGTCCTGGCGTAACGCGAAGCAGGACCAACCGGCGAGGAGTTGAGCCGATCATGCAGTGTCCGAAGTGCCATGCGCCGATGCACACGTACAACCGCAACGGTGTCCAGATCGAGCAGTGCAGCGGCTGCCGCGGCATCTTTCTCGACTACGGCGAGCTGGAGGCGCTGACCCGCCTGGAGTCCCAGTGGGGCGGAGGCCCGGCCGTCCCGCCGCCCCCGGCCGCTCCCCAGTACCCGGCGGCGTCCTCCCCGTACCCGGCCGCTCCCGCCGCTCCCGCCTGGGGCGCCCCGCAGCACGGCGGTCACCACGGCGGCCACCACGGTCATCAGCGCAACCGCGGCTTCGGCCACATGCTGTTCTCCAGCTGACGTCAGCCGCAGCTGAGACCGCCTGCCGCCGACACCGGCCGGCACACGAAGAAGCCCCCGACCTGAGGGCCGGGGGCTTCGGTGTGTGGACGATACTGGGATTGAACCAGTGACCTCTTCCGTGTCAGGGAAGCGCTCTCCCGCTGAGCTAATCGTCCTCGGGACCACGGCCCGAGGGCCGTGTGTACTGCGTGCGCGATACTGGGATTGAACCAGTGACCTCTTCCGTGTCAGGGAAGCGCTCTCCCGCTGAGCTAATCGCGCGGGTCGGATCTCGCCGTACGAGCCGGGCGGATCCAGTGGACGATACTGGGATTGAACCAGTGACCTCTTCCGTGTCAGGGAAGCGCTCTCCCGCTGAGCTAATCGTCCTTGGAGGTGGAGACGGGATTTGAACCCGTGTAGACGGCTTTGCAGGCCGTTGCCTCGCCTCTCGGCCACTCCACCAGGAGTGTCAGGGGACCGGGATCCCCGACTTCCTTCGAGCGGACGACGAGGTTCGAACTCGCGACCTCAACCTTGGCAAGGTTGCGCTCTACCAACTGAGCTACGTCCGCTTGTCGTTTCGGTCGGCTCACGCGTCCCGGTGACGAGTTGAACTCTAGCGGATTCCGGGGCCAGCACAAAAACGCGTTTGCGCAGCGTGCTGCGCTGCGCCTGCTCACAGCGGTGCGCGAGGCTCCCGAGCGGACATGACCAGGTCACCTGCCGGACACGCGCCATAGACTCGGCAGCGTGCGCGACCTCCCTGCTCTCGCCCGCTTCGGTGACCGTGTCGCCACCGGGCTCCTCGACGTCACCGGCGATCCCGCGGCTCTGGACTCCACCGGTTTCTGGGCCGTGACCGCCGATTTCGAGGGCCGCGTGACCTGCGCACGCTTCCGGGAGGTACGACGAGAGCCGGTGCCCGCCCCGGTGCCGGGGGCCTGGCGGGGGCCGGCCGTCGGTGACTGGACATCCTCCCTCGATCGCGCCGCGTACATGGCCGGGGTGGCCCGGATCCGGGAGTACATCGCGACCGGAGAGGTCTACCAGGCCAACCTGTGCCGGGTGCTGTCCGCCCCCGTCGTCCCCGGCGCCGACGTGGACGCCCTGACCGCGCTGCTGGCCCGCGGCAACCCGGCGCCGTATGCAGGAACGATCCGGCTGCCCGGTCACGGTGTGGAGATCGCCACCGCCTCCCCGGAGCTGTTCCTGCGCCGGGACGGCCGCACGGTCGTCTCCGGACCGATCAAGGGCACCGGGCGGACCGAGGCGGACCTGCTGGCCAAGGACTACGCCGAGAACGTGATGATCGTGGACCTGGTCCGCAACGACCTGGGGCGGGTGTGCGCCACGGGCAGTGTGACCGTCCCCGACCTGTGCGCCGTGGAGAAGCATCCCGGCCTGGTGCATCTGGTCTCCACGGTGCGCGGGGAGCTGCGGGACGGGGCGGGCTGGCCCGGGCTGATGGCCGCCGCCTTCCCGCCCGGTTCGGTGACCGGGGCGCCCAAGTCGAGTGCGCTGCGGATCATCGAGGAGCTGGAGACGGCGCCGAGGGGGCCGTACTGCGGCGGGATCGGCTGGGTGGACGCCGACCGTGGCACCGGCGAGCTGGCCGTCGGCATCCGGACGTTCTGGATCGACCGCGCCGCCGGTCTGCTGCGCTTCGGCACCGGAGCCGGGATCACCTGGGGCTCCGACGCCGAGGCCGAATGGCACGAGACCGAACTGAAGGCCTCCCGACTGCTAGCGGTAGCGTCGGGGACGTACGACGGCAGCGGAGAGGGACCGACCACGTGAAGATCTGGCTCAACGGCGGGCTGCAGGAGATCGAGACCGCCCGCGTCTCCGTCCTCGACCACGGACTGACCGTGGGCGACGGCGTCTTCGAGACGGTGAAGGCGGTCGACGGCAGGCCGTTCGCGCTCACCCGCCACCTCGACCGGCTCGTCCGCTCCGCGCGCGGCCTCGGCCTGCCCGACCCCGACCTCGACGAGATACGCGGTGCCTCCGCGGCCGTCCTGGAGGCCAACCCGATGCCGCTCGGGCGGCTGCGCATCACCTACACCGGCGGCCACGGCCCGCTCGGCTCCGACCGCGGTGAGCAGGGACCGACCCTCGTGGTCGCGCTCGGCGAGTCGGCCCGGCGCCCGGACTCCACGGCCGTGATCACGGTCCCCTGGACCCGCAACGAGCGCGGCGCCCTGACCGGCCTGAAGACGACCTCGTACGCCGAGAACGTCGTCGCCCTGGCCCGGGCCCGCGAGCACGGGGCCACCGAGGCGCTGTTCGGCAACACCGTCGGACAGTTGTGCGAGGGGACCGGGTCGAACGTCTTCGTCGTGCTCGACGGCGAGATCCACACCCCGCCGCTCGCCTCCGGCTGCCTCGCGGGCATCACCCGCGCCCTCGCGATCGAGTGGACGGGCGCCCAGGAGACCGACCTGCCGCTGGACGTCCTGGACCGGGCCGAGGAGGTCTTCCTGACCTCGACCCTGCGGGACGTCCAGGCCGTCCACCGCGTCGACGACCGCGAACTGCCCGGCGCCCAGGGCCCGGTGACCGTCAAGGCCATGCACACCTTCGACGAGCGGTCCGGCGACGACCTCGACCCGTGAGCATCGCGAAGATCGGGAAAAGCGGGGGATATTCGGCTGACCGGGAGCTCGGCAGCGGGTAGAACATCCGTGATGACCACGACCCTGCGGCCGATCGAGCCGCTTCAGCGCGCGGCCGACGGGACGTGTTCACGCCGCTTCCAGGTGTGCGTGAACAGCCGTCCCGTCGGCGTCATACACCTCGGCACCTCCCCCACCTTCGGCGCCGAGGTGGCCCTGATCACGGACCTGCGGATCGAGGAGCCGGACCGCCGGCGCGGCCGGGCCACCGTGGCCGTGCTCGCCGCGGAGGAGGTGGCGCGCGGCTGGGGCTGCCGGCGCATCGAGGCGGCGGTGCCGGCCGAGGCGGGGACGGCGCTCGGACTGGCGACCGCCCTCGGGTACGTCGTCCGCAACCGGCTGATGGGGAAGACCGTCGGCGCCACCGCGCCCGTCCTGCCGGCCGGGAGCCGGAGCCGTCCCATGACCCAGGCGGAGTTCGCGGTCTGGACGGTCCACGCGAAGGAGGAGTACGCGCAGAGCTGGATCTCCCGCGGGGTGCCCGAGAGCGAGGCCCGCGTCAAGGCCGACAAGGACCACGACAAGATGCTGCCCGACGGCCCGGACACCGAGGGCGTGCTCCTGAGCGTCCTGGAGCACGAGGGGACCCCGGTCGGCACCCTGTGGCTGGCGGCCCGCAACGGGTTCGGTTTCGTCTACGACGTCGAGACCGCCGAGGCCCACCGGGGCCGGGGGCACGGCCGGAGCCTGATGCTGGTCGCGGAGGCACAGACCGCCGAGGCCGGATGGCCCGGCGTCCGCCTCAACGTCTTCGCGGGCAACACGCCCGCCGAGCGGCTCTACGCCTCACTCGGCTACGAGACGATCACCCACCACGTGTTCAAGGAGCTGCTCTGAGGATCACGCGCCCTCGGCCAGCAGCCGGTCCGCGATCTCCTCGACGCGCTCGCGCAGCCCCTCCTGGCTCTTGCCGCCGTCGAGGCGCTCGCCGCCGATGACGTAGGTGGGGGTACCGGTGACGCCGATCGCCTTGCCCTCGGCCTGGTCGGCGTCCACGATCAGGATGTGCCGGCCGTCGATGAGCGCGGTGTCGAACTCCTCGGCGTCCAGGCCGAGTTCGGCGGCCACCTCGACCAGGAGGGCCTCGCCCCGGCGGTCCAGCTCGGCCACCCTGGCGAGCACCGCCTCGACGTAGGCCCAGCCCTGTCCCTGCTCCGCGGCCTCCTCGGCGGCCTGCGCGGCGGCGAAGGCGTGCCGGTGCTTCTCCAGCGGGAAGTGCCGCAGCCGCAGTTCCAGCCGGTCGCCGTAGCGGGCGCGCAGGGCACGCAGGTCGTCCAGGGCGTCACGGCAGTCCGGGCACTGGAGTTCGCACCAGACGTCGAGGACGGGGGAGGCGGGACGGGCGGGGGAGGAGTCGCTCATGGTCACAGTCTTCCAGCCCGGGTTCGCGGGACCGAATCGGACCTCGGCGCGGTACGGCGTCCACCGCCGGTCGTAGGACGCGGACCGGCACCTGCGGAGGAGCCGACCCGGAGATGTCCCTGATGTCCTGCCGCACCATGGCCCGGCGGGGTGCGGCGGGTGCAGGATGGAAGGGACGAACCGCCCCGCTCGACCGAGCCCTGCCTGGAGGACCGGATGATTGCCGAGACCGTCTGTTCCGCCGTTTCCGCGGCCGGCCTGGGCATCGCGGCGGTCACGGCGTACCGCAAGCGATTCCTCGCGGCCACCCGTATCGCGGCCTACTCGCTCGTCCCGATCGGGCTGGTCATGACCGGTGTCGTCGAGTGGGTCGCGGACACCGCGTTCAGCCCGGCGGCGTGGGCCGGCTTCGGCGTGCTCGGCGCGTCCTGGCTGCTGTTCGCGAGCACACGCGCCGTGGAGCGCCGCCGTGGCGGCACCCGCAAGGAACGCAGGGCGGCCGCCAAGGGCGCCCAGCGCGAGGCGGTGGCCCCGGCGGCCTCGGCGCCGTCCCTGGGCGCCGGCTCCCGGCCTGCGGCCCAGCCCGCGAAGCGGCCCCGCGCCGAGACCGCCACGGAAGACTTCAGCGACATCGAGGCCATCCTGAAGAAGCACGGCATATGACCTGCGCATGAGGTCCGGTGCATGAGGACTGAAACGACACAGTGAGGTCCTGGCCCGTCCCGAAGTGATCAAGACCCGAACCGGACATCACGGAAATCGGCGAACTCCCGCTCAATCCGGGCGTGTTGATCGCGCGAAGTCGGTCCACTGCGTCATCATCGCCGCGAGATGCTGGACACGACACAGAGCGATACCGCGCCGCCGCAGGACGAGCCGCGTGGATGCCTCTTCGCCCTTTCCCAGCCACCGCTGATGATCTTTCTTGCGGTGATCGGGTGTCTGCTGCTCATGGCTGCGCTGCACGATCTGCTGCTGCTCTGAGCCGTACCCGTGGTTCCCGGCGCCACCCGCTGGGAACCACGTCGACATCCAGGGACAGGGAAGGGACGGGGTCAGGGCCAGAGCCAGGGTCCGGTGTCCGGGCGTCAGCCCGCCGCCTCCTTGCGCCGCGCCCGGTAGGCGGCGACATGCAGCCGGTTTCCGCAGGTCCGGCTGTCGCAGTAGCGCCGCGAGCGGTTCCGGGACAGATCCACGAAGGCGCGCCGGCAGTCCGGCGCCTCGCAGCGGCGCAGCCGCTCCTGCTCACCGGCCACCACGAAGAACGCCAGCGCCATCCCGCAGTCGGCCGCGAGGTGATCGGCGATGGAGGCCCCGGGGGCGAAGTAGTGCACGTGCCAGTCGTAGCCGTCGTGGTCCGTGAGCCGGGGCGTGGTGCCCGCGGCGGCGATCAGCTCGTTGATCAGGCCGGCCGCGGTGCGGGGGTCCGGGGCGGCGAAGACCGAGGCGAACCGGCCGCGGAGCTTGCGCACCGCCGTCAGGTCGAGCTCGGAGAGCACGCCGACGTCACTGACCTCGTGGCTTCGTACGAAATCCTCTAGGGCCGCGAGATCCGGCAGCGCGTCCGGGGTCACGTCGTCCTCCGGCGCGGTGTTCACCAGATCCACCACGGTGTCGAGGGCGCACCGGGTGTCGTGGGTGATCAGCACGTTTCGCTCCCTGGCCTGGAGGCGGGCGGCCGCCCGCCGATGCTGGCCGATGGTAGTGGCTCCGCCCATACCGGGGCAGTCGCGTCACCCGTGGGGCGGCAATCCCGGCCACGGACGCACACGCCTCGGCGCCGTCACCGTGATGACTCACGGTGACGGCGCCGAATCCAGCCGTATGCAGTTGTCTGAGCCCGAGCCGTCTCCCCGAGTGGACGGCGCCGGGCGGCTCTGTACGGCCTCGGCCTAGCTCTCCGCCAGGATGTGCGAGAGCTCCTGATCGAGGTCGAAGTGACGGTGCTCGGTGCCCGGGGGTACAGCGGCGTCCGTCCGCTTCAGGAAGGACTCCAGGGCGCGCGCAGGGGCTTCGAGCAGCGCCTCGCCCTCCGGAGAGCTCAGGGCGATGCAGACGACGCCCTGACCGTGGCTGCGCGACGGCCAGACACGGACGTCGCCGGTGCCGGTGGGCCGGTGGAGACCCTCCGCGAGCAGGTCGCGGGCGAACACCCACTCGACGGTTTCCTCTGCTCCGGTGTGGAAGGTGGCGTGCACGGCGTAGGGGTCGGCCGTGTCGTACCGCAGGCCTGCGGGGACAGGCAGGGATGACTCGCTCGACACAACGAGGCGCAGGTGCAGCTCGCAGCTGACCGTGGTGTTCATAAGCGCCAGGGCCTTTCGCTCAGTGTGCGCTCGGGGATTCGCACGTCGGCGAAATCGACATGCCACCTACGGTGCCGTTGTAAACCCCTCTGAGTGTTTTGCGTGTCTTTACGTAACTCTTCCGGCCGAGGGCGCGTTCGCACGGTACGACCATTCCGGTGACTGGTTTCTGTCCGGTAGGGTTTGGCCGTATGAATACGGGGAGTGACGAGCCGGGCGAGGTTGCCGTGGCGGCGGACGAGACGAAGGCGGACGGGGCGCGGGACGAGCGGGGGCTCGGCTCCAAGGCGCCCGAATTCATCAAGGCCCGCCGCATGCTGCACCTGAGCTGGCAGGTCGGGATTTTCATCATCGGGCTCGCGGTCGTGATCGTGGGCATCATCATGCTGCCCTTGCCCGGACCGGGCTGGGTGGTGATCTTCGGCGGCATGGCCATCTGGGCGACCGAGTTCGTCTGGGCCCAGCTGGTGCTGCGCTGGACCAAGCGCAAGGTCACCGAGGCCGCCCAGCGCGCCCTGGATCCCAAGGTGCGGCGGCGCAACATCATCCTGACGTCGATCGGCCTGGTGATCGTGGGCGTGATCGTCGGGGTCTACCTGTGGAAGTTCGGGCTCACGATGCCCTGGAAGATCAAGGACCAGTGATCCGCCCCAGGGGGTGCCCGCGTCGGCGTCCGCCGGTCACGCGCACCCCCTGACATGGGGTAATCTTCTTCCTGCGTCCGGGCGATTAGCTCAGTGGGAGAGCGCTTCGTTCACACCGAAGAGGTCACTGGTTCGAACCCAGTATCGCCCACCCGGACCGACGGCCCGTCTGCGAGACAGCAGGCGGGCCGTCGGCGTGTGTACGCCCCGACGCGATCCGCGCGCCTTCGCGTGACGCCGGTCGGGGCAAGCGGTCGGGGCGGGCGGTCGGGGCCGTCGGACGGACGGTCGGGCAGGCGAGTTTTGGCCGATCAACATCCGCGTGTGAACGGCCGGTTCGCGTTCGGCCCCTCGATCACACCACTCCCACCTGCGACGTTGGGCGAGCCGATGTCCGGATCGCTCCCGATGGGCCGTCAACTTGCCGCGCCGGTCCACAAGAAAATCCTGTCCGAATCATTGACGCACCACGAGGCCCCTCGTAGCTTGTGCCAGCAAGCGCTTACTTGAAACGATTCATGCAGGCGGCAATGACGCTGCGGGGAGGGGGCCCAACCATGGGAACCAGCAGGAATGTTGAGAGGCGAACGATCCTGAAGGTGGCCGGGGCCTCGGTGGCCACGGTCGGTCTGGGAGCGACGACCGCGTGCGGAGGTGAAAGCGGTTCCGGAGACGGGAACGTGACACTCCGTTATGCCTGGTGGGGTGGCGAACCGCGCACCATCGCCATGAAGAAGGCGATCGCGCTCTTCGAGAAGAAGTATCCGAAGATCAAGATCAAGCCTGAATTCACCGACTACGAGGCGTTCTGGGAGAAGTTCCAGACGCAGGCCTCCGGCGGGAATCCGCCGGACGTTTTCCAGAATGCGGTCGGTTTCCTGCGCAAGTACGACAAGCGCGGTGTTCTGCTGGATCTCAAGGCGCAGGCGGACGCGGGCAATCTGGACCTGGAGAACTTCCGCAACGGCGTTCTGGCGAACGGTCAGGTCGACGGCAAGCAGATCGGCATCCCCGTCGGCGCCAACACCATGGCGCTCGTCATCGACCTCAAGGCCTTCCAGAAGGCAGGGGTGGAGGCGAAGTTCGGCTGGACCTGGGACGACTACTTCGACGCGCTCCAGACCATCCAGGACAAGCTGAAGATCGCCGGTGACACGGGCTACTTCAGCATCATGTACCTGTACGACCTGTACCTCCGTCAGAACGGCAAGGCCTTCTTCACCGACTCCGATCTCGGTTTCACCGAGGACGATCTGACGCAGTGGTGGACGGACGGCTACAAGCGCGTGAAGTCCGGCGTCGTCGCCGACCCGAAGAAGATCGAGCAGGTCAAGCCGAAGTCCGGTCTCTCGGCGGGCCTGGCCGCGTCCGAGTTCACCTGGGACAACTTCTCCATCCGTTACGAGGGTGAGGGCGAGTCGGACTACGGGCTCGCGCCGATCCCCACCACGGACGGCAAGCAGACCGGACAGTACCTCGGCTCCCTGATGCTGAGCGGCTTCTCCGGGACCAAGCACCCCAAGGAAGTCGCCCAGTTCATCTCCTTCATGGTCCACGACCCCGAGGTCGGCAAGATCATGGGCTACGACCGCGGCATCCTCTCCACGACCGAGCAGTACGACGCCTTCAAGCCGACCGACCCCAACAACAAGGGCGTCGCGGCCTACGAGGACGAGGTCGCCAAGGCGGGCGTGCTGGGGAAGATCACCCCGCACCCGTCCGGAGCCGACGTCATCGAGGCGGCGTTCCTGCGTATCGGTGGTGAGGTCGCCCAGGGCAAGACCAAGCCTGCCGACGCCGCCAAGGCGTTGTTCAGCGAGGCCAAGGCCGCGTTCGCGGGCTGAGGGGACGTACCACCATGACGCTCGTCAAGGAAGCGCCCGTGCGCCCGGCGAAGAAGCGGCCCGCCGCTCCTGTCGCCGGGCGGCGCGGGCGGCGCCGCGAGAACATCGTCGGCTATCTGTTCATGTCGCCGTGGATCGCGGGATTCCTGCTGCTCACGGCGGGACCGATGATCGCGTCGCTGTACTACGCGTTCACCCGCTACAACCTGTTCACACCGCCCGAGTGGGTGGGGTTCGACAACTTCACGACGATGTTCCAGGACCCGCGCTGGCAGAAGTCGGTGGAGGTCACACTCAAGTACGTCGTCGTGGCCACCCCGCTGAAGCTGCTGCTCGCGCTCGGTGTCGCGCTGCTGCTCGCACAGAAGCGGCGCGGGCAGGGCGTGTACCGGGCCGCGTTCTACATGCCCTCGCTGATCGGCGCCAGCGTCTCCGTCGGCTTCGTGTGGCGGGCGCTGTTCTCCGACGATGCGATCGTGGACCGATCTCAGAAGATCTTCGGCGTCGACGTGGGCGGCTGGATCGGCAACCCGGACTACGTCCTCTACTCCCTGGTGGCGCTGAGCATCTGGCAGTTCGGCGCGCCGATGGTCATCTTCCTGGCCGGTCTCAAGCAGGTCCCGCAGGAGCTGTACGAGGCCGCCGAGGTGGACGGGGCAGGACCGCTGCGGCGGTTCTGGAACATCACGCTGCCGATGATCTCGCCGGTGCTGTTCTTCAACGTCCTGCTGGAGTCCATCCACGCGTTCCAGGTGTTCGGCTCCGCGTACGTCGTCTCCGACACCCGCTGCGGGCCGGCCGACGCCACGCTCGTCTACACCTGTTACCTCTACCAGAAGGGCTTCAAGGAGGCGCAGATGGGCTTCGCCTCCGCGATGGCCTGGACGCTGGTGCTCGCGGTGGCGCTGGTCACGGCGGTCCTGTTCTGGTCGCAGAAGAAGTGGGTGCACTACGAGGAGGCCGCCAAGTGACCACTGCCACCACACCCGTCGTGCGGACCACGAACGAGCGCAAGCGCACCGGATCGATCGTCTGGCACGTGGGCGCGCTCGCCGTCCTCGCGGTGGTCCTGTACCCGGTGATCTGGGTGGTCGGTGCCTCGTTCAAGCCGAGCAAGGACATCATCGCCAGTATCGACCTGCTGCCCACCGAGCCGGTCTGGGCGAACTTCTCCGGGCTCGCCGACGGCATCTCCGGCATCCCCATCAGCAGCTTCTTCTGGAACTCGCTGATGTACGCGGTCCTCGCCGTGGTCGGTGTCGTGGTGTCCAGCTCGCTGACCGCGTACGCCTTCGCCAAGATCCGGTTCGCCGGGCGGAACCTGCTCTTCACACTGATGATCGGCACGCTGCTGCTGCCGTACCACGTGCTGCTCATCCCGCAGTACGTGCTCTTCCGCAACCTCGAACTCACCGACACCCTGGTGCCGCTGGTCGCGGGCAAGTTCCTGGCGACGGAAGCCTTCTTCGTCTTCCTGATGGTGCAGTTCATGCGCGGGCTGCCGCGCGAGCTGGACGAGGCGGCCAAGCTCGACGGCTGCGGGCACCTGAGGACCTACTGGTCCATCGTGCTGCCGCTGAGCCGCCCCGCCATCATCACCAGCGCCATCTTCACCTTCATCAACGCGTGGAACGACTTCATGGGGCCGTTGATCTACCTCAACACCCCCGAGAAGTACACCGTCTCGCTCGGCCTGATGATGTTCCGCGACCAGGAGGGCATCTCCAACTACGGCAGCATGATCGCGATGTCGCTGGTGGCGCTGGTGCCGGTCATCGCCTTCTTCATGGCCTTCCAGCGCTACCTCATCGACGGCATGGCGACGTCCGGACTGAAGTGAGGCGGTCACCATGGCCCAAGCGCGTGTGAAAGCCCGCTCCCCGCGCCGGGGGCTCGTCTTCGGCGAGCGGTTCGCCGTCTTCGCCGAGTCCCTGCTCACCGGTGTCTGGATCGCCGTCGCCTGCCTGGGCGTGGTGACCTTTCCGGCCGCCTTCGCCGCCGGCGCCCGGCACCTGCGGCGTCGTACCACCCACGAGGGCGGTGGCCTGCGGGAGTTCGTCACGGACTTCCGGGCCGCCCTGTGCGGCGGGTGGGTCGTCGGGCTCCTCGGCTGGGTGGCGGCCGTGGCGGTCTGGGTGGACGTCCTGGCCGCGCGGGCCGGGATCCCCGGCGGGCCGTTCGTCGGGGCCGTCGGCATCCTCGCGCTGATCGGGCTCACCGTGGCCTGTCTGCGGGCGGCCGCCGTCTGGACGCCGGGCGCGTCCTGGCGGGCGCTGCTCGCGGACGCCGGGCGGCGGACCGTGCTCGATCCCGCCGGAACCTTCCTGGTCGTCTGCGGGCTGGCCGTCGTGGCCCTGTCCGCCATGTTCGTCGCGCCGCTGGCGGTTCCCGTCCTGGGAGCCGTCGCGGCGGCGGCCGTCGCCGTGGAGGAGCGGTACCGGCACCGCTGACGGGCGGTGCCTCCGCAACAGGTCGGCGCCCCGGCACCGTACCTCCCTCTGTCATGCCCCTGACCACCCCATGCCCCTGATCACCCCCCTGCATCCCCGCACGGAAGGAAAGGCTGGACTCCCATGTCTCCCATCCCTCGCAGGTCCATCCTCAAGGCGGCCGCCGTCGCCGGAGCCGCCGCGCAGTTCAGCTGGGCGCTAGGGGCCAAGGACGCGCAGGCCGCGCCGAGAGCCGCCGACGCCGATACCGACCCCGTGACCCTCGACTGGCTGGAGGACGGCGGCCTGGGTGCCGCGCCCGGCTCCACCGTGGGTGTGCCCTGGCCGAAGGGCGCCTACCAGGAGGACCAGAAGTTCGCGGTGACGGACGTGGACGGAAAGTCCGTGCCCGCGCAGTCCTGGCCCCTCGCCTACTGGCCGGACGGCTCCCTCAAGTGGACCGCCCACGCGGTGAGTTCGGGCAACGGCAAGCTCACCCTCACCGCCGGCGAGGCCGCCGTACCGGAGAAGAAGGTCACCGTCGACCAGGGCGGTGGCACGATCACGGTCTCCACCGGGGTCATCACCACGAAGATCGCCAAGTCGGGCGCGACCCTCGTGAAGTCGGTCACCCGGGGCTCCACCGAGATCGCCAAGAACGGGCGGCTCGTGCTGATCCGGCAGCCCGAGATCGAGGACGAGGACCAGGGCGCGGTCAAGACCGAGCGCTTCGAGGGTGCCATCTCCAAGGTCGAGGTCGAACAGGACGGCCCGGTCCGCGCGGTGGTCCGCATCGACGGCAAGCACCGCAAGGGCAGCCGCAGTTGGCTGCCGTTCTCGATCCGCCTCTACTTCTACGCGGGCGCCGACTCCTTCCGCATGGTGCACACCATCACCTTCGACGGCACCCAGGAACCGGGCAAGGCCAGCGGCGACTTCATCCGCGGCCTCGGCGTCCGCTTCACCGTGCCGATGCGGGACCAGTCCTACGACCGCCACATCCGCATCGGCGGCGACGGCACCGGTCTGCTGCGCGAGGCCGTCAAGGGCATCACCGGACTGCGCCGCGACCCGGGCGCGGCCGTCCAGGCGGCCCAGTACGCGGGCCAGAAGCTGCCCGACCCCGCCACCTGGGACCAGCGGGTCACCACCCGCCTGCAGTACATCCCCGAGTGGGGCGACTACACCCTCTCCCAGCTCTCCGCCGACGGCTTCGGCCTGCGCAAGCGCACCAAGAAGGGCCACGGCTGGATCGGCGCCGGCGGCGGCAAGCGGGCCTCCGGCTTCGGCTACGTCGGTGGCGTGAGCGGCGGATTCTCCTTCGGCCTCAGGGACTTCTGGGAGAAGTTCCCGGCCCAGCTCGACATCCGCGACGCCCAGACCGACGAGGCCGAGGTCACCCTCTGGCTCTGGTCGCCCGAGGCGCAGCCCATGGACCTGCGCTTCTACCACGACGGCATGGGCCAGGACACCTTCGCCGAACAGCTCGAAGGCCTCAACATCACCTACGAGGACTACGAGCCCGAGTTCGGCACGCCCTACGGCATCGCCCGCACCTCGGAGCTGCTGTTCTGGGCCAACGAGTCGACGCCGTCCCCGGAGACCCTGGCCCGGCAGGTCGAGGCCGTACGGGTGCTGCCGCAGCTCGCCGCCCCGCCCAAGCAGCTCATCAAGGCGGGGGTCTTCGGGCCCGGCCTGTACTCCGAGCCCGACCGCTCGACCCCGGCCAAGGCGAAGATCGAGGACCACCTCGACTTCCTCTTCACCTACTACAAGGACCAGGTGGAGCAGCGCCGTTGGTACGGCTTCTGGGACTACGGCGACATCATGCACACCTACGACACGGTGCGGCACCAGTGGCGCTACGACATCGGCGGCTACGCCTGGGACAACTCCGAGCTCTCGCCGGACCTGTGGCTCTGGTTCGCGTACCTGCGCTCGGGCCGCTCGGACATCTTCCGGTTCGCCGAGGCGATGACCCGGCACACCGGTGAGGTCGACGTCTACCACCTGGGCAAGTGGGCCGGGCTCGGCACCCGGCACGGGGTGCAGCACTACGCCGACAGCGCCAAGCAGCAGCGCATCGCCAACACGACGTACCGCCGCTACTACTACTTCCTCACCGCCGACGAGCGGGTCGGCGACCTCATGCACGCCAACGTCGACTCCGACGAGACGTTCCTCGTCCTCGACCCGATCCGCAAGATCCGCACCGAGCCGTACACGCCCGACCGGCACGCGCTGTCGATCGGCTTCGGCACGGACTGGAGCGGTCTGGTGTCGGCCTGGCTGACGGAGTGGGAGCGCAAGGGGCCGAAGTGGGAGAAGGCCAAGGCGCGCGTGCTGTCGACGATGGAGACGATCGCCGCCCAGCCCAACGGGTTCGTGCAGGGCACCGGTCTGTACGACCTGGACACGGGCCGGTTCGCCATCGCCGACAAGCCGGTGGTCGGGGTCTCGCACCTGTCGGCCGTCTTCGGCCTCAACGAACTGTGCGCCGAACTCATCGACCTCGTCGACATGCCGAAGTTCAACGAGGCGTACTACGACTACTGCCGCTACTTCAACGCCACCAAGGCCGAGCAGGCGGCACGGTACGGGTCCAACTTCGGGAGCCTGCTGCTCTTCCAGGGGCACTCGCGCCTGGACGCCTACGCGGCCGTGCAGACCGGGGACGAGAAGCTCGCCAAGCGGGCGTGGGACAAGTTCTACAACTCCGACGGCTACAAGGAGTCGGCGCCCTGGAAGACGGAGAAGGTGAGCGGTCCGATGGCGTTGGTGCCGGGGAGCGAGGCGGCGTGGGTGGCTACGAACGACACCGCGTTGTACGGCCTTGCCGCGATTGAGAATCTGGCGTTGCTGGGCGACAAGATGCCGTAAGGGGTTCGTGGGGAACTGCGGGTGCGTTGTGGCTGGTCGCGCAGTTCCCCGCGCCCCTTACAGGGGCGGTTCAGTTCATCCTCGTCAGGACGTCCCGTACTCGGCGCACGTCCCTGATGCGCTGCTCGTACGTCGCTCCGAGGGCGAGCAGCAGGAGGCCGGCCAGGGCGGGCGGTACCCAACGAGGGAGGGTACCGGCCACCTGGGCGATGTACGGGGCGAGTTCGTGCAGCGCGACCAGCGCGAGCACCGAGCCGCCGAGCAGGAGCGGGGCCTGGAGGTGGTGCCGGGCGCCCAGGAGGGTGACCGCCAGGGCCGCCGCGCCCAGGAGCAGGGGGCGTGTCCAGCCCGGGTCGCCCCAGGCCGCGAGGAGGCTCGGCACGAGGGTCGCGGCGAGGCCGGGGCCGTACGCGATCCAGGAGGACGCCCGCGGATCCCGGCGGCGGCGAAGAGCGCCGACGAGCAGCGCCGGGACGGTGACCGGGAGCGTGTACGCCTCCGGGGTGGCGATGTCCCAGGACGCCAGGCGTACCCAGGTGGCCAGGACGAAGAGGGCGGTGGCCGCGTAGCCGAGGGGACGGCGGTCGGGTCGTACCGCCGTGCCCGCGGTGATCACTCCGCACAGGGCCAGCACCAGGGCGAGCAGGGGCGGGTCGGTGACGGCCAGGCCGATCGCGAGCAGCCCGGCGGCGGCGCCCATCGCCTCGACCGGCACGGTGGTGCGGGGGCCGTCGAGCCGCGGTGCGAGCAGGGCGGCGACCGCCGGGACCACCAGCACGAGCAGGGCGGTGGAAGCCGCTGTCCAGCCCGCGGCGGCGCCGGTCGCGCAGGCCAGGGCGGTGGCGTGAGCCAGTGCGGCCGGAGCCGTGAGGGGCGCGAGCCGGGTACGCGTCGCGGCCGCCGCGAACAGTGCCGTCAGCAGGGAGAGCACGGTCAGGGTCGCGGTCTGCGAGGCGAGGGAGAGCAGGGCCAGGCTGAACGAGGTCACCAGGGCGAGCTGGGCGGCCGTGAGCCGGATGTGCGCGGCCTGCGGTGTCTCCGACGGGGTGGACTCCGAGGCCGGGTCGGTGGTCGGGGAGACGAGCGTCGCCACCACCAGAGCGCCGGCTGTCGTCACTCCGTAGACCGACAGGCCGACCGTGTAGGGGAGTTCCAGTACCGCGGGCAGGGTCATGACCGTGGCCCAGGACAGGCACAGCGCGCCGACCAGTGCCCTGGGGCGCCAGGCCGTGTCACGCACCGCCAGGGCGAGCACGGCCGCCACGGCGGCCAGGACCACGGGTACCGCCGTCGCGTCCGGTGGCCAGGGCAGCTCCGGTGTCACCGCGGCCCGCGTGTCCGCCGGTGCGCCGGTCCACGCCCGCTCCGCCCAGGCGGACGCGCCCAGCACGGCCACGCTGACGACGGGCAGCGTCCACAGCACCGCCAGCGCCTGTACGGCACCCGAGGCCCAGAGCGCGCCGCGCCGCAGGGCGTCCGGCAACCGGCCGGCCCGGACCACCGCCAACAGGGCGATCCCGCACGCCAGGTGGGCCGGTACGGTCCAGGTGTCGGGCAGGACGGTACGCGCCGTACCGCCGAGGGCGGTGACCGCGAGCAGCCCGGCGGCCACGGCGAGACCGACGGCCTGCCCCCGGCCGGTGTCCTGGTCATCGGCGGTCCGCGCGGTGGTACGGCCGCCCGCCCAGGCCGCGCCCACCGCGATCGTCGTACCGAGGAGGAGGAGCGCCGCCGCACGGGCGGCGGCGCTCGGGCCGGTGGCTGTCCAGGACAGCCAACCGGCGGCCAGTGCGCCCCAGGAGCCCGTGCCGTAGGCGCCGACGACGGCGACGACACGTACCGACCCGGACGGCATCCGGAGTGCCACCACCGTGTCCAGCGCGGCCGTCACCAGGAGCGCGGCCGTGATGCCGTGGGCCCCGGCATCGGCGGCCAGTGCACAGAGCAGCAGCGGGAATTGGGCCGAGACGAGGGCGGCGGGGAGGGGGAGCCGTAGGGCGGTCGTGCCCGGCAGGAGGCCGTACCCGAGCCATACGCCCGCGAGGACCGCCGAGGCGACCGCCGTGTACGCCGTGCCGTCCGTGTCCGCGAGGGCGACCTCGTGGAGTGCGTAGGCGTCGAGCACTGTGAGCGCCAGTCCCAGCCCGGCCAGCGACTCGGCCGTCGACCGCAGGCCCCGCTTCAGCAGCGGCACCGGCGCGGCGAGCGTGGCCAGGGTGACCGCGCCCAGCACCGCCGAGCGCGCCGTGATCCCCAGGTCACCCCAACTGACCAGCGTGAACACCATCGCCGCGATGGTCAGCAGCACCCCGCCGAGCAGCAGCAGGACGTTCTGGACGCGCGGCGCGGAGGCCTCGGGGCGGGGTGGCGAGAAGGACGCCGACGGTGCCACGGGCGCCGCAGGGGCCACCGGGGCCGACTGGGCCTGGTGCAGGGCCGCGACCAGCCAGGCGCGGCGGGCCAGCAACTGGGCCCGGCGGGCGTCCAGTTGCCACAGCTCGGAGTCGAGGAGCCGTAGCTCCTCGGTCGGCGGCGGGATGTGCGTCATGCAGTGGAGTGTGGCCCCGGTCACGTCACACGGCATGAGTGCGTGTACTCAGACCGTACTCAGATCCGATGCCACACTCTGCTCATGGACTGGACCCGCTACCGCTTCCGCAGCCGGTGGACCCTGCCCGCGCCCCCCTCCGTCGTCTACGACGCCCTGGAACGCGCCGAGGACTATCCGCGCTGGTGGCGCCAGGTGCGCGAGGTCAACCGGATCGACGACGCGAGCGGGGCGATCCGGATCCGTTCCCTCCTGCCGTACGACATGACCTTCACCGCGCGCGAGGTGCGGCGCGACCCGGCGGCGGGTGTGCTGGAGATCGCGATGTCCGGGGACATCGAGGGCTGGGCCCGCTGGACGATCACGGCGACCGGCGCCGGCAGCCTCGCCCGCTACGAGCAGGTGGTGACCGTGAACAAGCCGTTGCTCAGGCGGTTCGCCGTACCGGGGCGGCCGGTCTTCCGTGCCAACCACTGGCTGATGATGCGGGCCGGGCGGCGCGGTCTGGTCGGTCACCTGGAAGCGGTTTGAAGGAAACCCGCGGGGACCTGTATTGTTCAGTGCGTTCCCGGGCGATTAGCTCAGTGGGAGAGCGCTTCGTTCACACCGAAGAGGTCACTGGTTCGAACCCAGTATCGCCCACCGGGAAAAGGCCGGTCCGCCACACGCGGACCGGCCTTCCTCATGCCGCGGCGGCGGGCAGCTCCGGGCGCAGCGGCCACGCCGGGTCCACCGCCTCGAAGGTGCCGCTGCGCGCGAACCACGCCTGGAGGCCACGGGCCTGCGCCGCGTGCCACACGGCCTGCAGGGCGTGCAGTTCGGCCGGACTCAGCCGCTCCAGCCGGGCCGCGAAGCGCCGCCCCACCGCACGGACGAGGTTCAGCGAGGCCAGCGCGTCCGCGCCGGCGTCGTGCGCGGCCTCCAGGTCGACCTCGTAGTGCGCGCACAGGTCGGTGAGGGTGCGACGGCCCTTGCGGTAGCGGTCCAGATGCTTGTCCAGGACCCGCGGGTCGAGCACCTGGAGCGGACTCGCCTCGAACCAGCGGTCCAGGGACGAGGCGCGGTGGCGACGCAACTCGCGGTCCAGCAGTGTCAGATCGAACGGCGCGTTCATCACGACCAGCGGCCGTCCCGCGGCGGCCTGCTCGGCGAGCGCCTCCGCTATCTCGTGCATCACCGGCGCCGGCCAGCGGCCGTTGCGCTGAAGATGGTCGTCCGTCAGCCCGTGCACCTCCGTCGCCGCGGCGGGCACCGGCACGCCCGGATTCACCAGCCATCGGGTCACCCGCGGCCGGAAGCCCGGAGCGTCCTGGACGACGACGGCGGCCGACACGATCCGATCGGTCTCGACGTCGACGCCCGTGGTCTCTGTGTCGAAAGCGGCCAGGGGCCCTTCGTACCAGCACGTCATACCTACACAACCCCTCGTTCACCCACGGCAGCTGACGCACCGTCTTCTGCCTGTTTGGTGATACCCGGGCTGTTTGCGCCGTACGCCGGAAGGACACAACAGGAGTACGGGTCTTTGCAGTTCAGCGGCCCGGCGCGGGAATCATGTGGCCCCGGTGTGGGCATTTCACTTTGCTGGGAAGGCTGTTGGTCATGGCGATAGCGCAGCCCGAGCGGGGCGGGCTGCTGCCCGAACGCGCGGGCCCCCATCGCGGCACACTCGCCACCACCGCCTGCATGGAGACCATGCAGGTGGGCTACTTGCACGCGGTCGCCGCGGCGGCCGGCTGCTCGCTGTCGCAGCCCTTTCCGGACAACGGCATCGACTGGCACGTCAGCCACGGCTCACCCGGGCACACCGTCGACGACGAGGTGACCATCAAGGTGCAGTTGAAGTGCACCTACCAGATCGCGCCGAACCCGCCCGGCCGCACCTTCTCCTTCACGCTCGACAACGACCACCTGCGCAAACTCGCCCGCACCCCGGTCTCGGTGCACAAGATCCTGGTCGTGATGCTCGTCCCCCGGTCCCGGGACGACTGGCTGCGCGCCGGCCACGACCGGCTCGACCTGAGGCACTGCTGCTACTGGGTCAACCTCGCCGGTCACCCCATCACCGGCCGCACCCGCACCACCGTGCGGGTGCCGACCTCGCGCATCTTCGACGACCGGGCGCTCTGCGAGATCATGACGCGGGTCGGGACGGGAGGCAGACCATGACCCACCGACCACTGGACGAGCCACTACGGCCCGTCAGGCCGCACCCCGACGGCGCCGCCTGGCACCGTCCCCCCGACCCCGACCAGGTCGACCCCGCCGTCCTCGGCGCCCTGCTGCGGCGCCACGGCTGGCAGCGGCGCGGCGGAGCCGCCGGACGCTACGGCCGCTGGACCCCGCCCGGACCGGGCGGCGGCGGGACGAGCCTGCTGGTGCCCGAGAGCCTGGCCTTCCCCGACAGCGAGGACCTGCTCGGCGAGGCGCTGCTCGCCCTGTCCCGCAGCGGCACGCCCTCCGCGCGCGAGGTGCTCGTCTCGCTCGCCGTGCCCAGCGACGAGGTCCGCTGGTGGCGTGACGCCCCGACCGGACCGGCCGGCGCCGCCTCCTGGACCGTCGAGGAACAGCTGCGCACCGCCGCACGGCAGATGCTGCTCGCCGGAGCGCTCGCCACACGCGCGCGTGCCGGTTACTACGGCGCCCGCTACCGGCGCACCGCCGCCGCGTCCCTGGAGGACGTCCTGGTGGGCTCCGCGGCCGGCGGCCGCCACCTCACCGCGTTCGTGCCCGTCAGCACCGGCCGCCCGCTCGCCGTACGCCTGCACCAGGCCCTGTACGCCGCCCGCGAGGCCATCGACTACCAGCGGGCCACCGGCGGCATGGACGCCTTCGACGGCGCCGTCGAGGCGGGCGTCAGCCGCGAGCTCACCGAGGCGCTGATCGCCCTGGTCCGGGGCACCGAGGGCGCGCGCATCGCCGTCGAGTGGGCGCCGGCGGCCGGTGTGCCCGAGGGGTGCGCGGCCCGCGCCGAGGCCGTCGAGTTCTCGCCCGGCGACCTGCCCGTGCTGCGCGAGGCCGGGGCCCGCTATCTGCGCGAGGAGCCCTCCGTGCCGGTCCGGATCACCGGCACCGTGGTCCGGATGCGCAGGTCGGGGCCGCGCGGGGAGGGGACGGTACGGCTGCGCGTGATCGCGGGCGCCGAGATCCCGCACGTACGACTGACGCTGGACGAGGAGACGTACCGCATCGCCGGGCACGCCCACCTGGTCGGCATGCCGGTGCGGGTGCAGGGCCGGCTGGAGAGCCGGGGCGGCTTCCGGCGGCTGGTGGACGCCTGCGAGGTCGTACCGGTGCAGGTGGACGAGGCGGAGCGGGACCGGCTGATGAAGTCGCTCCAGGAGACGTCCGAGATCACGGCCTTCTTCGAGGAGGCCTGCGCAGGGGACTGATTTCGCGGAGGGTGGTCCGGGGTCGGTACGATCGCCTCTTGCGTGCGCTCACGGTATGGCGCCGCATCCACCTTCAGTCAGGAGAGACCGGTGTCAGACGTCCGTGTGATCATCCAACGCGATTCCGAGCGGGAAGAGCGCACGGTGACGACGGGCACCACGGCCGCCGAACTCTTCGCCGGCGAGCGCTCGATCATCGCCGCGCGGGTGGCCGGCGAGCTCAGGGACCTGTCGTACGCCGTGGCCGAGGGCGACGAGGTCGAGGGGGTGGAGATCTCCTCCGAGGACGGCCTGAACATCCTGCGCCACTCCGCCGCGCACGTCATGGCCCAGGCCGTGCAGGAGCTGTTCCCCGAGGCCAAGCTGGGCATCGGCCCGCCGGTCAAGGACGGCTTCTACTACGACTTCGACGTCCAGAAGCCGTTCACGCCCGAGGATCTCAAGGCCATCGAGAAGAAGATGCAGGAGATCCAGAAGCGCGGCCAGCGCTTCTCCCGCCGCGTGGTCACCGACGAGGCCGCCCGCGAGGAGCTGGCCGCCGAGCCGTACAAGCTGGAGCTGATCGGCCTCAAGGGCTCCGCCTCCAGCGACGACGGCGCGGACGTCGAGGTCGGCGCCGGCGAGCTGACGATCTACGACAACCTCGACGCCAAGACCGGCGAGCTGTGCTGGAAGGACCTCTGCCGCGGTCCTCACCTGCCCACCACCCGGAACATCCCGGCGTTCAAGCTGATGCGCAACGCGGCCGCCTACTGGCGCGGCAGCGAGAAGAACCCCATGCTCCAGCGCATCTACGGCACCGCCTGGCCCACCAAGGACGAGCTCAAGGCGCACCTGGACTTCCTGGCCGAGGCCGAGAAGCGCGACCACCGCAAGCTGGGCAGCGAGCTCGACCTGTTCTCCATCCCCGAGCAGATCGGCTCCGGCCTCGCCGTCTTCCACCCCAAGGGCGGCATCGTCCGCCGGGTCATGGAGGACTACTCGCGCCGCCGCCACGAGGAGGAGGGCTACGAGTTCGTCTACACCCCGCACGCGACGAAGGGGAAGCTCTTCGAGACCTCGGGCCACCTGGACTGGTACGCCGACGGCATGTACCCGCCCATGCAGCTCGACGAGGGCGTGGACTACTACCTCAAGCCCATGAACTGCCCGATGCACAACCTGATCTTCGACGCGCGCGGCCGCTCCTACCGCGAACTTCCGCTGCGCCTCTTCGAGTTCGGGACCGTGTACCGGTACGAGAAGTCGGGCGTCGTGCACGGCCTGACCCGCGCCCGCGGCTTCACCCAGGACGACGCGCACATCTACTGCACGCGCGAGCAGATGGCGGAGGAGCTCGACAAGACGCTCACCTTCGTGCTCGGCCTGCTGCGGGACTACGGCCTGGAGGACTTCTACCTGGAGCTGTCCACCAAGGACCCGGAGAAGTTCGTCGGCTCCGACGAGGTCTGGGAGGAGGCGACCGAGACGCTGCGCCAGGTCGCCGAGAAGCAGGGCCTGCCCCTGGTCCCGGACCCGGGCGGCGCCGCCTTCTACGGCCCGAAGATCTCCGTCCAGACCAAGGACGCCATCGGCCGCACCTGGCAGATGTCGACCATCCAGCTCGACTTCAACCTGCCCGAGCGCTTCGAGCTGGAGTACACCTCGCCCGACGGCTCCAAGCAGCGCCCGGTCATGATCCACCGCGCGCTGTTCGGCTCCATCGAGCGGTTCTTCGCGGTGCTCCTGGAGCACTACGCGGGCGCCTTCCCGGCGTGGCTGGCCCCGGTGCAGGCGGTCGGCATCCCGATCGGGGACGCGCACGTGGAGTACCTGGAGAAGTTCGCCGCCGCGGCGAAGAAGCAGGGTCTGCGGGTCGAGGTCGACTCCTCCTCCGACCGTATGCAGAAGAAGATCCGCAACGCCCAGAAGCAGAAGGTGCCCTTCATGATCATCGCGGGCGACGAGGACATGTCGAACGGCTCGGTGTCCTTCCGCTACCGCGACGGCTCCCAGGAGAACGGCATCCCCTTCGACGAGGCCATCGCGAAGATCGTGAAGGTCGTGGCGGAGCGGGCACAGGTCTGACCGGACGGTGGACGGGCCCCCGGGGAGATCCGGGGGCCTTTTCCGTACCCCCGGAACGAAGCCATATGCTGCACTGCATGACGAGTGAGCCGGAGCAGCAGTGGGGAGTGGGGACCCAGGACGCGTTCCAGCGTCTGTGGACGCCCCATCGGATGGCCTACATCCAGGGCGAGAACAAGCCGACCGGCCCGGGTGCCGACGACGGCTGCCCCTTCTGCTCGATCCCGGCCAAGTCCGACGAGGACGGGCTGGTCGTCCGGCGCGGTGAGCAGGTCTACGCCGTGCTCAACCTGTACCCGTACAACGGCGGCCACCTCATGGTCGTCCCCTACCGTCATGTCGCCGACTACACCGACCTCACCGACGCGGAGACGGTGGAACTCGCGGCGCTCACCAAGCAGGCCATGACCGCCCTGCGCACCGCCTCCGGCGCCCACGGCTTCAACATCGGCATGAACCAGGGCTCCGTGGCGGGCGCCGGCATCGCCGCCCACCTCCACCAGCACATCGTCCCCCGCTGGGGCGGCGACACCAACTTCATGCCGGTCGTCGGCCACACGCGGGTCCTGCCCCAGCTGCTGGCGGACACCCGCAAGATGCTGGCGGAGGCGTGGCCCGCGCTCTGACGGTCTCGGCAGGTGTGGGGGCGCGGCAGCCCCCACACCTACACCCCTACGCGTCGTAGACGTCGGCCTTGCGCGGTGAGGCGTCCTGCACCGCCGTGCTCAGGAACGACGAGCGGTTGCCGAACTTCTCGGTGTTCACGCCGTTCTCCGCGAGGACCTTGATAGCCGCCGAGTGCACCACACGCAGGACCGGCGTGGCCGCGCGCAGCGCGTCGTCGGCCATGAAGCGGTGCCGCCACGGCTTGTCGGCCCAGGCGTGCCGCAGCCCGAAGGGCTCGGGCAGGGCGAGGGAGCCGCCCAGCCAGTTGAGCAGCGGGGGATACCAGGTCAGCGGCGCCCGGGCCGCGAGGCGGACCACCTCGTCCGCGTCGACCAGCGGCAGCTTGACCTTCCGGGTCTCCCAGAACTTGAGGGACTTGGAGACCTCCTTCTCCTTGGCGTCCGGCCCCGAGGTGAACAGTCCGTGCACCGGCCCCAGGGCGTGCCCGGTCACCTCGATGCGCAGCGTCTCGTGCAGCACGGTCACCGTGATCATCATCGTGATCACCAGCTGCCCGTCCCACAGCGTCCACTGCACGCCCAGGTAGTGCCGGTCGCCCGCGCCGAACTGCTGCTTGTTGCAGATGTCCTGGATGGCGTGCGTCTTGACCTGGTACGCGTCCACGTCGGTGCCCGCGGGCCGGGACACCGCCTTGGCGTTCTCCGCGACCGGTGTGACGACCCAGTGCCGTATGGACGCCTTCGGGAAGCCGCCGGTGTTCAGCGTGTTCCGCTCCAGCATGCGCAACTGGTCGTGGATGGACCTGATGACGTCCCAGCTGCGGAAGGGATGGATCTCGCGGGCGGGATCGGCGGAGACCAGGTCCTCGGCGAGCTGCCAGCTGCCCCAGCGGGTGCCCATGCCGAGTATGCCCTTGGGCCCGGCGTAGAACACGGAGTTGGACGCCTGCTCCGCGCTGAGCCTGGCCAGGGACTGGCGCAGCGACTCGGCCGCGGTCTCGCCGGGGCTGCGCGGCACCGCCTCGGGCACCTTCGCCCCGATGCTGCTGCCGGCCAGCAGACTGCTCCAGCGCCCCCGCAGGTCGTTGGCCGTCCGCTCGCAGATCTGCTTGGCCCAGAACCAGCCGACCACCGGCAGCACGACCGCCGCGCGCGCATACCAGGCCCAGAAGCCCGTGAACGGCATCTTGACGAGGAAGAGCACCGCCAGCGCGCCCACCCCGACGAGCAGCGCGGTGGCCATGGCGCCGGCCCTGCCCTCCTGCCTGGCCATGGTCGTGCGGATCTGGAAGACCAGGAGCCAGATGAGGAGGCCGGGCAGGAACAGCAGGCCGCACAGCACCATGACGATGGTCAGGAGGTTGTCGCGGTCCCGGCGGATGCGGTTCGCCGCGAGGCAGTGCTCGACCACGACCTGCGGCTCGGCGCCGAAGGACTGGATGAGCGGCTTGCGGCCGGCTCCGAGCATGCGGGCGACCACGGCCGCGGAGAAGGCCTCGCCGAGGTTGGGGCGGAAGATCCGCGCCCACTTCCGGCCTGCCTTCACGCTCGACTCGTGCCACTCGCTGTTGGCCTCGAGGATCTTCTCCACCGGGTTGTCCCGGTAGGCCGCCGAGGCCAGCGCGAACGTCGCCGTCTGGTCCGTGTCGCCGGTGCGCGGCACCTGCGGACCGAAGATGTCCGCGTAGCCGCTGTCAACGGTCATTCCCGCCCCCGATCGCCGCAGGTGTCGCCTCCTGCGGCCTTCCCGACTTCCGTGCTTCGCACACCTGTTGATCAGGTCATCAGCGTATCCCCAGGCACTGACATGCGTCGGCGGACGGTGCAAACCGTCCGCCGGCATGGAGGGGAGCGTTCCGCGACAGGCCACTTGAGCCGAGCCCGGCCCCAACGACGAGCCCGCGCCGCCCCCGCCACGAGGCCGCGCCCGGCCCCAACTACGAGGCCGCGCCCGCCTCTTCGCGGATCCTCTCGGCGATCTGCGGCGGCATCGGCTCGTGCCGCGCGTAGGAACGGCTGAAACGGGCCGTGCCGTGCGACAGGGACCGCAGGTCGACGGCGTACCGGCCGATCTCGATCTCCGGCACCTCGGCGCGCACCAACGTCCTTCCGCCGCTGGTCTGTTCCGTGCCGAGCACCCGGCCGCGCCGCCCGGACAGGTCGCTCATCACGGCGCCCACGTAGTCGTCGCCGACCAGCACGGACACCTCGGCCACCGGTTCCAGCAGATGGATCCTCGCCTCGGCCGCCGCCTCCCGCAGCGCCAGCGCCCCGGCCGTCTGGAACGCGGCGTCGGAGGAGTCGACGGAGTGCGCCTTGCCGTCCAGCAGCGTGACCCGGACGTCGATCAGCCGGTTGCCCGTCGCGACCCCCTTGGACGCCTGGGCCCGCACGCCCTTCTCGACCGACGGGATGAACTGCCGCGGCACCGCCCCGCCGACCACCTTGTCCACGAACTCGATGCCCGAGCCGCCCGGCAGCGGCTCCACCTCGATCTCGCAGATGGCGTACTGCCCGTGCCCGCCGGACTGCTTGACGTGCCGGCCGCGCCCGGAGGACTTGCCCGCGAACGTCTCCCGCAGGGAGACCTTGTGCGGGACCACGTCGACCTGCACGCCGTAGCGGCTGCGCAGCCGTTCCAGCGCCACGTCGGCGTGTGCCTCGCCCAGGCACCACAGCACGACCTGGTGGGTGTCCTGGTTCTGCTCCAGCCGCATGGTCGGGTCCTCGGCGACCAGCCGGGACAGCCCCTGGGAGAGCTTGTCCTCGTCCGGCTTGCTGTGCGCCTGGATGGCGAGCGGCAGCAGCGGGTCGGGCATCTCCCACGGCTCCATGAGCAGCGGGTCGTCCTTGGCCGAGAGGGTGTCCCCGGTCTCCGCCCGGCTCAGCTTCGCCACGCACGCCAGATCTCCCGCGATGCAGTGCGTCAGCGCCCGCTGCTGCTTGCCGAACGGCGCGGACAGGGCGCCGATCCGTTCGTCGACGTCGTGGTCCTCGTGGCCGCGGTCGGCGAGCCCGTGCCCCGAGACATGGACCGTCTCGTCGGGGCGCAGGGTGCCGGAGAAGACCCGGACCAGCGAGATCCGGCCGACGTAGGGGTCGGACGCCGTCTTCACGACCTCCGCGACCAGCGGACCGTCGGTGTCGCACGACTTGATCTCGCGCGGCTTGCCGTCGATGGTGGTGACCGCGGGCGTCGGATGCTCGAACGGCGTCGGGAAGCCCCCGGTGATCAGCTCCAGCAGCTCGACCGTGCCGATGCCCTGCCGGGCGCCGTCGGCCGCCGGGGCGGCGGCCAGGACCGGGAAGAAGACCCCGCGCGCCACGGCCCGCTCCAGGTCCTCCACCAGCGTCTTGAGGTCGATCGGCTCCCCGCCGAGATACCGGTCCATGAGGGTCTCGTCCTCGGACTCCGAGATGATCCCCTCGATCAGCCGGTTACGGGCCTCCTCGATCAGCGGCAGCTGGTCCTCGCCCGGCTCGGACTCCTTGCGCTCACCCGACGAGTAGTCGAACAACTGCTGCGACAGCAGCCCGATCAGCCCGGTCACGGGCGCGTGCCCGTCCGCGGCCTGCGGGCCGTGCAGCGGAAGGTACAGCGGCAGTACGGCGTCGGGGTCGTCGCCGCCGAAGGCCTCCGCGCAGATCCGTGTCATCTCCTCGAAGTCCGCCCGGGCGGACTCCAGATGCGTGACGACGATCGCCCTCGGCATGCCGACGGCCGCGCACTCCTCCCACACCATGCGGGTCGAGCCGTCCACGCCGTCGGAGGCGGAGACGACGAAAAGGGCCGCGTCCGCCGCTCGCAGACCGGCCCTCAGTTCTCCGACGAAGTCGGCGTATCCGGGGGTGTCGAGGAGATTGATCTTGTATCCGTCCCATTCGACGGGTACTAGGGAGAGCTGCACCGAGCGTTGCTGGCGGTGCTCGATCTCGTCGTAGTCGGAGACGGTGCCGCCGTCCTCCACACGGCCCGCCCTGTTGAGTGCCCCCGCCGTCAGCGCGAGAGCTTCCACCAATGTCGTCTTGCCCGATCCGGAGTGGCCGACCAGCACCACATTCCGTACGGACGCGGGGTGGTCGGCCGCCGTAGCCCTGCCGGCGGCTCCGGGGTGTGCGTTCGCCTTGTCGCCCATGGCCTTGCCTCCCGTGCACGGTGAGGTCACTGTGGGCGCGGACACGCGGGATCCGCGGTGGCGGCTCCGGCGACGCCCGCGGTGTTCTTCGAGCTTTCCACTCCCGTCACGGTGCGTCCATACGGCGGACGCGATCCCACCGCTCCCGCGTCGGCGGGCCGCCGCGATCGGGCCGTGACCCGGATGCCGTCAGGACGTGACACGAGGGCCGGGTGCCCGCCCGTCGCGCACCGGCGGGCCTGGCTACGATGGGCCAGCCGGCGGCCAGCAGGGGCCGCGCGGCGACACCGACCCTCGGGAAGGCCATGCTGAACAAGTACGCGCGTGCATTCTTCACGCGTGTCCTCACACCGTTCGCCGCGTTTCTGATCCGGCGGGGCGTCAGTCCCGACACGGTCACGCTCATCGGCACCGCCGGTGTGGTCGCGGGCGCGCTGGTCTTCTACCCCATGGGGGAGTTCTTCTGGGGCACGGTCGTGATCACGCTCTTCGTGTTCTCCGACCTCGTCGACGGAAACATGGCCCGCCAGCTCGGCCGCTCCAGCCGCTGGGGCGCCTTCCTGGACTCCACGCTCGACCGGGTCGCCGACGGCGCGATCTTCGGCGGCTTCATCCTCTGGTACGCCGGTGGGGGCGACGACCTCGTCCTGTGCGCGGTCTCGATCTTCTGCCTGGCCAGCGGCCAGGTGGTGTCGTACACCAAGGCCCGCGGCGAGTCGATCGGCCTGCCGGTCGCCGTCAACGGCCTGGTCGAGCGCGCCGAGCGCCTGGTGATCTCCCTGGTCGCGGCCGGGCTCGCGGGGCTGCACACCTTCGGGGTGCCGGGCATCCAGTACCTGCTGCCCGTCGCGCTGTGGATCGTCGCGGTCGGCAGCCTGGTCACGCTGATCCAGCGGGTCGTCACGGTCCGCCGGGAGTCCGCCGAGGCGGAGGCCGCCGAGCCTCCCGCGAAGCCGGAGACCCAGGGGAGCGAGGCCGCGAAGTGAGCGCCCAGGAGCGGCTGACGGACACGCTGTACGGCCTCGGCTGGGGCGTGGTCAAGAAGCTCCCCGAGCCGGTCGCCGTGCGCCTGGGCCGGAGCATCGCCGACCTCGCCTGGAAGCGGCGCGGCAAGGGCGTGCTGCGGCTGGAGAGCAACTACGCGCGCGTGGTGCCCGACGCGAGCCCGGAGCGCCTGGCCGAGCTCTCGCGCGCGGGCATGCGGTCGTACCTGCGCTACTGGATGGAGTCCTTCCGGCTGCCGGCCTGGAGCGAGGACCGCATCAGGGCCGGCTTCGACCCCAAGGATCTGCACCACCTCACCGACGGCCTCGCCGCGGGCAAGGGCGTCGTCCTCGCGCTGCCGCACATGGCCAACTGGGACCTCGCCGGCGCCTGGGTCACGACCAAGCTGGAGACGCGGTTCACCACGGTCGCCGAGCGCCTCAAGCCCGAGACGCTCTACGACCGTTTCGTCGCCTACCGCGAGGGCCTCGGCATGGAGGTCCTGCCGCACAGCGGCGGCACCGCCTTCGGCACCCTGGCCCGGCGGCTGCGGGACGGCGGCCTGGTCTGCCTGGTCGCCGAGCGCGACCTGTCCTCCTCCGGCGTCGAGGTGCGGTTCTTCGGCGAGGCCACCCGCATCCCCGCCGGACCGGCGCTGCTCGCCCAGCAGACCGGCGCGCTGCTGCTCCCGGTGACCCTCTGGTACGACGACTCGCCCGTCATGCGGGGACGAGTGCACCCTCCGATCGAGGTGCCCGAGACAGGTACCCGGGCCGAGAAGACGTCTGTCATGGCACAGGCGCTGGCCGATGTCTTCGCCTCGGGGATCGCCGACCATCCGGAGGACTGGCACATGTTGCAGCGGTTGTGGCTCAAGGACCTGGACCCCACCAAGAGGCACTCGTGAGAATCGGCATCGTCTGCCCCTACTCCTGGGACGTGCCGGGCGGCGTCCAGTTCCACATCCGTGACCTCGCCGAGTACTTCATCCGGCTCGGCCACGAGGTGTCCGTCCTCGCCCCGGCCGACGACGACACCCCGTTGCCGCCCTACGTCGTCTCGGCCGGCCGCGCGGTGCCGGTGCCCTACAACGGCTCGGTGGCCCGGCTGAGCTTCGGCTTCCTGTCGGCGGCCCGGGTACGGCGCTGGCTGCACGACGGGTCGTTCGACGTCGTACACATCCACGAGCCGTCCTCGCCGTCCCTCGGCCTGCTCACCTGCTGGATCGCCCAGGGCCCGATCGTCGCCACCTTCCACACCTCCAACCCGCGCTCCCGGGTCATGGTCGCCGCGTACTCGATCCTCCAGGCCGCGCTGGAGAAGATCAGCGCGCGGATCGCGGTCAGCGAGTACGCCCGGCGCACGCTGGTGGAACACCTCGGCGGGGACGCGGTCGTCATCCCGAACGGCGTCGACGTCGACTTCTTCGCCCGGGCCGAGCCCAATCCCGAGTGGCAGGGCGACACCCTCGGCTTCATGGGCCGCATCGACGAGCCCCGCAAGGGCCTTCCGGTGCTGATGAAGGCCCTGCCGAAGATCCTGGCCGAGCGCCCGGGGACCCGGCTGCTGGTGGCCGGGCGCGGGGACGAGGAGGAGGCGGTGGAGACCCTGCCGGCCGAACTCCGCTCCCGGGTGGAGTTCCTCGGCATGGTCAGCGACGAGGACAAGGCGCGTTTCCTGCGCAGCGTCGACCTGTACGTCGCTCCCAACACCGGCGGCGAGAGCTTCGGGATCATCCTCGTCGAGGCCATGTCGGCGGGCGCGCCCGTGCTGGCCTCGGACCTGGACGCCTTCTCCCAGGTCCTGGACCAGGGCGCGGCGGGCGAGCTGTTCGCCAACGAGGACGCCGATGCTCTGGCCGAGGCCGCCGTACGCCTGCTCGGGGACCCAAAGCGTCTGGCCGAGCTGCGCGAGCGGGGCAGCGCGCACGTACGGCGGTTCGACTGGTCGACGGTCGGCGCGGACATCCTGTCCGTGTACGAGACGGTGACGGCCGGGGCGGCGGCGGTCGCCGCGGCGGACGACGAACGGGTGACGGGGCTGCGGGCACGGCTGGGGCTGGCACGCGACTGACCGGCCTGCTCCACTTGACGCTCTCAGGGCGTCAGCAGGGGCCACACGTCGCGGTCCGCCGTCGTACTGAACACCGGGTCGCCGTGGCCGTGGCCCGCGACCACCCGGAAGGACACCTTCGGGTTGCCTCCCGCGCGGATCAGCTCGGCGCCGCGCGGGTGGTCCCCGCGGCCCAGCTCCATGTTCACCCAGGTCACCTCGGCCCGGATCCGGTTCCAGGCGATGCGGTACGTCGCCTCGTCGCCGGCCCAGACGGCCGCGAGGTCGCGCAGCGCGGTCGGGATCAGCCCGCTGCCCAGGGCCGACACGGCCTCGGCCCAGACGGCGAACGGGCTGTGGGCGAGGGTGAACCGGTCCCCGGCGGGCGTGGCGCCGAAGGTGTACGTGCCCGCGCTGTGGCCCTGGTGGTAGATCCAGTTCGCGGTACCGGGCAGCGTGCCGGTGCGGATCAGCGCGAAGTGGGCCAGTCCGGCGTGGGTGAACCGGGTGGCGGGGTCGACGGGACGCGGCACGTCGCTCGGGCCGCCGGGATCGGCGGTGGCGCGGGCGAACAGCGCCTTGTACCCGGGGTCCGTCGCATACACCCCCGCGTCGATCTGGGCCTGGAAGGCGTCCCGGGCCTGTGCGGCCCGCATGGCCAGCTCACCCTCGTAGGGGCCCGTGGTGTCGATGGCGACCACCTGCCGCAGCCGGGGCGAGGTGTCGTGCGCCGCGGCGTCCAGGGCGAGCCCGGCGCCCGACGAGTGGCCGACGAGCCGGTACGGCAGGCCGAGGGCGGCGTCGACGGCGCCGACCACCCGGCGCAGATCGCGCCGGTGGGCGGCCAGTCCCCAGGCGCTCGTGATGTCCTGCGCGGCGGCCGGATCCTCGCGCGGAGTGACCCCGACGACGAGATCCCCGCGCCGCCGGAAGTGGTGCGCGAGGTTGCGCTCGCGCGGGGTGAAGAAGTTGCCGGCGAAGTTCATGCCGCTGCCCGGCAGCAGATACGCCACACCCCTGGGCGCCCGACCTGTGTCGGCGAGGACGTCCACGCCGACGGGCACG
The DNA here is from genome assembly GCF_021173675.1 of Streptomyces lincolnensis. Lineage (GTDB taxonomy): Bacteria > Actinomycetota > Actinomycetes > Streptomycetales > Streptomycetaceae > Streptomyces > Streptomyces lincolnensis_B. Next base: position 398,980 of record NZ_JAIHON010000009.1, read on the forward strand.
GCACCACCGTCGGGCACGGTGAACCGGACGCGTACCCAGCCGTCGCCCCGCTCGACCCCGGCCTCCCGCGCGGTCGGCCCCAGGGCCCGCCGGATCCTCGGCAGGACGTCACCCGGGCCCGCGTGGGCCGGATGCCCGGCGCTGAGTCCGGCCGTGGCCAGGGTGGCGGCTCCCGCCGCCAGCACCGTACGTCTGTCCATGATCGTCTCCCCCTCGTCGTGGACATACGCGCACCACCCTTCCCAACGGCGTGCCGCGCTCCAAGGGCGAATCACGCCGACACGGTCGGAAGCGGGCCGGTCCGAGGGCCCGGCCGGGCACGGGTAGCCTGCGGGCCGTGACTTCCACACTGATCTGGATCGCGGTGGCCCTGTTCGCGGTCGGCCTCTACCTGAGCTGGACCGCGGGCCGGCTCGACCGGCTGCACGCCCGGATCGATGCGTCCCGCGCCGCTCTGGACGCCCAGTTGCTGCGCCGTGCCTCGGTGACCCAGGAACTGGCCACCTCCGGAGTGCTCGACCCGGCCGCGTCGATCGTGCTGTACGAGGCGGCCCACGCCGCCCGCCAGGCCGAGGAGGAACAGCGCGAGGTCGCCGAGAGCGAGCTGAGCCAGGCGCTGCGGGCCGTGTTCGCCGAGTCCCAGCAGGTCGAGGCGGTCCGCGAGGCGCCCGGGGGAGAGGCGGCCGCCCGGGAACTGACCGAGGCGGTCCGCAGGGTGCCCATGGCCCGGCGCTTCCACAACGACGCCGTACGGGCGGCCAGGGCGCTGCGCAGGCACCGCAAGGTCCGCTGGTTCCGGCTGGCCGGCCACGCGCCGTTCCCGATGGCCTTCGAGATGGACGACGAGCCTCCGGCGGCGCTCACCGACCGCCCGTCCTGACGGCATTCAGGCCCTCACCCGGCCCGCCCTGGCCGGAAAACGATCCACCGCCTCCTCATTGGCCCTTGCTGTGGCCTGCTCCCCTCACGTTTCCTCGGTGCTGCAGAAACCCTCTTTCACTTCAGCGAGGTCATCCGTGTCCAGCACGCTTTCCGACAACCAGGGTCCCGAGACCGGCACCGCGCGCGTGAAGCGCGGCATGGCCGAGCAGCTCAAGGGCGGCGTGATCATGGACGTCGTCACGCCGGAGCAGGCGAAGATCGCCGAGGACGCGGGCGCCGTCGCCGTCATGGCCCTGGAGCGGGTCCCGGCCGACATCCGCAAGGACGGCGGCGTGGCCCGCATGTCCGACCCGGACATGATCGAGGGCATCATCGAGGCCGTCTCGATCCCGGTCATGGCCAAGTCCCGCATCGGCCACTTCGTCGAGGCCCAGGTGCTGCAGTCCCTCGGCGTCGACTACATCGACGAGTCCGAGGTGCTCACCCCGGCCGACGAGGTCAACCACTCCGACAAGTGGGCCTTCACGACCCCCTTCGTCTGTGGTGCCACCAACCTGGGCGAGGCCCTGCGCCGCATCGCCGAGGGCGCGGCCATGATCCGCTCCAAGGGCGAGGCCGGCACCGGCAACGTCGTCGAGGCCGTGCGCCACCTGCGCCAGATCAAGAACGAGATCGCCCGCCTGCGCGGCTACGACAACAACGAGCTGTACGCGGCGGCCAAGGACCTGCGCGCCCCCTACGAGCTCGTCAAGGAGGTCGCCGAGCTCGGCAAGCTCCCGGTGGTCCTGTTCTCCGCCGGCGGCGTCGCCACCCCGGCCGACGCCGCCCTGATGCGCCAGCTCGGCGCCGAGGGCGTCTTCGTCGGCTCCGGCATCTTCAAGTCCGGCGACCCGGCCAAGCGCGCCGCCGCCATCGTCAAGGCCACCACCTTCTACGACGACCCCAAGATCATCGCGGACGCCTCCCGCAACCTCGGCGAGGCCATGGTCGGCATCAACTGCGACACCCTCCCCGAGGCCGAGCGCTACGCGAACCGGGGCTGGTGATGACCGCTCCCGTGGCCTCTCCCGTCGTCGGAGTGCTCGCGCTCCAGGGCGACGTGCGGGAGCACCTGATCGCCCTGGCCGCAGCCGACGCCGTGGCCAGGCCGGTGCGGCGCCCGGAGGAACTCGCCGAGGTGGACGCCCTCGTCGTCCCCGGCGGCGAGTCCACCACCATCTCCAAGCTGGCCGTCCTGTTCGGCGTGATGGAGCCCCTCCGCGCGCGCGTGCGCGACGGCATGCCCGTCTACGGCACCTGCGCGGGCCTGATCATGCTCGCCGACAAGATCCTCGACCCGCGCTCGGGCCAGGAGACCATCGGCGGCATCGACATGATCGTGCGCCGCAACGCCTTCGGACGCCAGAACGAGTCCTTCGAGGCGGCGGTCGACGTCAAGGGCGTCGAGGGCGATCCTGTGGAGGGGGTGTTCATCCGCGCCCCCTGGGTCGAGTCCGTCGGTGCCGAGGCCGAGGTGCTCGCCGAGCACGACGGCCACATCGTCGCGGTCCGTCAGGGCAACGCGCTCGCCACGTCGTTCCACCCGGAACTGACCGGCGACCACCGGGTGCACGCGCTCTTTGTCGACATGGTGCGCGCCAACCAGGTGGCCGAGTCCTTGTAGGATCGCTGGCGTTCGTATCTGGATGGGTTACGCGAAGGAGACAGGCAGATGTCCGGCCACTCTAAATGGGCCACGACGAAGCACAAGAAGGCCGTGATCGACGCCAAGCGCGGCAAGCTCTTCGCGAAGCTGATCAAGAACATCGAGGTCGCGGCGCGCATGGGCGGCGTGGACCTCGACGGCAACCCGACGCTGTACGACGCCGTCCAGAAGGCGAAGAAGAGCTCGGTCCCGAACAAGAACATCGACTCCGCGATCAAGCGCGGCGGTGGCCTTGAGGCCGGTGGCGCCGACTACGAGACGATCATGTACGAGGGCTACGGCCCGAACGGCGTCGCGGTCCTCATCGAGTGCCTCACCGACAACCGCAACCGCGCCGCCTCCGACGTCCGCGTCGCCATGACCCGCAACGGCGGCTCCATGGCCGACCCGGGCTCGGTGTCGTACCTCTTCAACCGCAAGGGCGTCGTCATCGTCCCCAAGGGCGAGCTGGCCGAGGACGACGTCCTCGGAGCGGTCCTGGACGCGGGCGCCGAAGAGGTCAACGACCTCGGCGAGTCCTTCGAGATCCTCAGCGAGGCCACCGACCTGGTCGCCGTCCGCACCGCCCTGCAGGACGCCGGGATCGACTACGACTCCGCCGACGCCAACTTCGTCCCGACCATGCAGGTCGAGCTGGACGAGGAGGGCGCCAGGAAGATCTTCAAGCTGATCGACGCGCTCGAGGACAGCGACGACGTCCAGAACGTCTTCGCCAACTTCGATGTCAGCGACGAGGTCATGGAGAAGGTCGACGCCTGAGCCGACGCTCCGGATGCGAACGGGCCGACGGGACACACCCGTCGGCCCGTCGCGTTGACCGGCGTTGTCGGTGGCACCCGATAGCCTGCACAAACAGGCGAGCGAAGAGTAAGAAGAGTAAGGGGGCGGGGTGCGCGTACTGGGGGTGGACCCGGGACTGACGCGGTGCGGTGTCGGTGTGGTCGAGGGCGTCGCGGGGCGGCCGCTCACCATGCTCGGCGTCGGCGTCGTCCGCACGCCCGCGGACGCCGAGTTGGGGCAGCGCCTCGTCGCCGTCGAGCAGGGCATCGAACAGTGGCTGGACGAGCACCGGCCCGAATTCGTCGCCGTGGAGCGGGTGTTCAGCCAGCACAACGTCCGTACGGTGATGGGCACCGCCCAGGCCAGCGCCGTCGCGATGCTCTGCGCCGCCCGCCGCGGCATCCCCGTCGCCCTGCACACCCCCAGCGAGGTCAAGGCCGCCGTCACCGGCAGCGGTCGCGCGGACAAGGCCCAGGTCGGTGCCATGGTCACCCGGCTGCTGCGGCTCGACGCGCCCCCGAAGCCCGCCGACGCGGCCGACGCCCTCGCGCTCGCCATCTGCCACATCTGGCGCGCCCCCGCCCAGAACCGACTCCAGCAGGCCGTCGCCCTGCACGCATCGAAAGGCCGTAGGGCATGATCGCCTTCGTCAGCGGCACCGTCGCCGCACTCGCCCCCGACGCCGCGGTGGTCGAGGTGGGCGGTGTCGGCATGGCCGTCCAGTGCACGCCGAACACGCTCTCCACGCTCCGGCTCGGCCAGCCGGCCAAGCTCGCGACCTCCCTCGTCGTACGCGAGGACTCACTGACCCTGTACGGCTTCGTCGACGACGACGAACGCCAGGTCTTCGAACTGCTCCAGACCGCGAGCGGAGTCGGCCCGCGGCTGGCCCAGGCGATGCTGGCCGTGCACAGCCCGGACGCACTGCGCCGGGCCGTCGCGACCGGTGACGAGAAGGCGCTCATCGCCGTCCCGGGCATCGGCAAGAAGGGCGCCCAGAAGCTGCTCCTCGAACTGAAGGACCGCCTGGGCGAGCCCATCGGCGCCCCCGCGATCGGCGCCCCGATCACCCAGGGCTGGCGCGACCAGCTGCACGCGGCCCTGATCGGTCTGGGGTACGCGACCCGCGAGGCCGACGAGGCCGTGTCCGCCGTGGCGCCGCAGGCCGAGGCCGAGGGCACCCCCCAGGTCGGCCGGCTGCTGAAGGCGGCCCTGCAGACCCTGAACCGCGCCCGCTGACCCATCGGATACCGAGGCACATCACATGAACTGGGACGACACGGCCGACGAGAGTGCCGCCGAGCGGCTCGTCGGCCCCGCCGCGGAGCGGCTGGTGGACTCCGGCGCCGACCGGGAGGACCAGGCCGTCGAGGCCGCCCTGCGGCCCAAGGACCTGCACGAGTTCATCGGGCAGGAGAAGGTCCGCGAACAGCTCGACCTGGTCCTCCGGGCGGCCCGCGCCCGCGGCGCCACCGCCGACCACGTCCTTCTCTCCGGCGCCCCCGGTCTCGGCAAGACCACCCTGTCGATGATCATCGCGGCCGAGATGAACGCCCCGATCCGCATCACCAGCGGCCCCGCGATCCAGCACGCCGGCGACCTGGCCGCGATCCTGTCCTCCCTCCAGGAGGGCGAGGTCCTCTTCCTCGACGAGATCCACCGCATGTCGCGGCCCGCCGAGGAGATGCTGTACATGGCGATGGAGGACTACCGGGTCGACGTCATCGTCGGCAAGGGCCCCGGCGCCACCGCCATCCCCCTGGAGCTGCCGCCCTTCACGCTGGTCGGCGCCACCACCCGCGCGGGCCTGCTGCCGCCCCCGCTGCGTGACCGCTTCGGCTTCACCGCGCACATGGAGTTCTACGAGCCCCCCGAGCTGGAGCGGGTCATCCACCGCTCGGCGAACCTGCTCGACGTCGAGATCGAGGCCGACGGCGCCGCCGAGATCGCCGGCCGCTCCCGCGGCACGCCCCGCATCGCCAACCGCCTGCTGCGCCGGGTGCGCGACTACGCCCAGGTCAAGGCCGACGGCCTGATCACCCGGGACATCGCCGCGGCGGCCCTCGCCGTCTACGAGGTCGACGCCCGTGGCCTCGACCGCCTGGACCGGGGCGTTCTGGAGGCCCTGCTCAAGCTGTTCGGCGGCGGCCCGGTCGGCCTGTCCACGCTCGCGGTCGCGGTGGGGGAGGAGCGGGAGACCGTGGAGGAGGTCGCCGAACCGTTCCTTGTCCGTGAGGGCCTGCTCGCCCGCACCCCGCGCGGCCGGGTCGCCACGCCCGCGGCATGGGCGCATCTCGGCCTCACCCCGCCCCGGTCGGCGTCCACAGGAAACGGACAACAGGACCTGTTCGGGACGTGACGACGCGGTGACGGCGCGCGCATTGGCCCGAGCAGGAACCCCGGTGGGATGCTGAGCGTTGTTCCATGCGCGCGGACTCGCTTAGACTCCGCCGATGCCGCCTTTGTCGGCGGCGTACATACCCCCAACCATCAGGCCGCTCACCATCGCGGTCGCGTGAAGGAAGTACCGACCCGTGAGTCTCGTGACCCTCCTCCCGTTCATCGTGCTCATCGGGGCCATGTTCCTGATGACCCGCTCCGCCAAGAAGAAGCAGCAGGCAGCGGCGCAGATGCGGAACGATATGCAGCCCGGCAGTGGCATCCGCACCATCGGGGGCATGTACGCGACGGTGAAGGAGGTCAACGAGGACACGGTCCTCGTCGACGCCGCTCCGGGCGTCGACCTCCTCTTCGCGAAGAACGCCATCGGGGCCGTCCTCTCCGACGACGAGTACAACCGCATCGTCCACGGCATCGAGCACGACCTGAAGTCCGACTCCGACGTCGTCCCCGACGACGCCTCCTCCCTCACCGAGACCGACGAGACCGAGGCCGCCGACGCGGACTCCGACTCCGACTCCGACGACAAGTCCGTCGACCTCGGCAAGAAGGACACGGTCGAGGAGACCACCGACGCCGAGCCCACCGAGGCCGCCGCCGCGAAGACGGACGACGTGAAGACGGACGAGGAGCCGAAGAAGACCGGCGGCGACTCCGAGGCCAAGTAGTCGCACGCCGGGGGCGCGCGAACCGCCGCAGCGCGCCCCGGGACGTGTGCAGCTCGCACGGGATCCCGACACATTGTCATGGCCGCCCGCCCGCCGATCCGGCGCGAGGCGGCCCGAGAGGGAGTACAAGAAGGTGGCAGCACCTAAGAGGGGCCGGAACGCGAGCGCCCAGAGCAAGCCAGGGCGCTCGCTGGCCCTCATCCTGATCGCCATGGTGGCGCTGACCGGAGGGATGTTCCTGTCCGGGCACACCACCCCGCGGCTCGGCATCGACCTCGCCGGCGGTACCAGCATCACGCTGCGGGCCGAGACGGAGCCGGGCCAGGAGTCCGCGATCAACAAGACCAACATGGACACCGCGGTCGAGATCATGAACCGCCGTGTCAATGGTCTTGGTGTCTCGGAGGCCGAGGTTCAGACCCAGGGCGACGCGAACATCATCGTCAACATCCCCAAGGGCACGAACTCCAAGGAGGCCCAGGACCAGGTAGGCACCACCGCCAAGCTCTACTTCCGCCCGGTCCTCACCACCGAGCTCTCCGGCCCCGCGTCGGCCAGCCCGTCGCCGAGCGCCTCCAGCAGCGCGAGCGACAAGGCGACCGACGGCTCCAAGGAGGAGGCGACCTCGTCGGGATCCCCCTCCGCCACGCCGTCGCCGACCTCCAGCACCCAGGGCCGCGCGGTCACCGACGCCCTGAAGGCCGACGCCACGCCGTCCACGAGCCCCTCGGGCTCCACGAGCCCCTCCGCCTCCCCGTCCGCGAGCGGCGGCGCCGACGACGCGACCAGCAAGCTCCAGGCCGAGTACGCCGCTCTGGACTGCACCAAGCCGACGGTCCGCGCCGAGGCCGGCAAGGGCGCCAAGCCCACCGACCCGACGGTGGCCTGCGGCAACTCGAGCGGCCAGTGGCAGAAGTACATCCTCGGCCCGGCCGCGGTCGACGGCACCGACGTCGACAAGGCGCAGGCCGTCTTCCAGACGACGACCGCCGCCGGCTGGACCGTCACCATGGACTTCACGGGCAAGGGCACCAAGAAGTTCGCCGACATCACCGGCCGGCTCGCCCAGAACCAGCCCCCGCAGAACCAGTTCGCGATCGTGCTCGACGGCGAGGTCGTCTCCGACCCGCGCGTCAGCCAGGCGCTGACCACCGGCAACGCGGAGATCTCCGGCAGCTTCACCCAGGAGGAGGCCCAGGGCCTCGCCAACATGCTGTCGTACGGCGCCCTGCCGCTGTCCTTCAAGGAGGACAGCGTCACCACGGTGACGGCCGCGCTCGGTGGCGAGCAGCTGCACGCCGGTCTGATCGCCGGCGCCATCGGTCTCGCCCTGGTCGTCCTCTACCTGCTGGTGTACTACCGCGGCCTGTCGTTCATCGCGGTCGCCTCGCTGCTGGTCTCCGCCGCGCTCACCTACGTGATCATGTCGCTGCTCGGCCCGGCCATCGGCTTCGCGCTCAACCTGCCGGCCGTCTGCGGTGCCATCGTCGCGATCGGCATCACGGCGGACTCGTTCATCGTCTACTTCGAACGGGTCCGTGACGAGATCCGCGAGGGCCGCACCCTGCGCCCCGCCGTCGAGCGGGCCTGGCCGCGCGCCCGGCGCACCATCCTGGTCTCCGACTTCGTGTCGTTCCTCGCCGCGGCGGTGCTGTTCATCGTCACCGTCGGCAAGGTCCAGGGCTTCGCGTTCACGCTCGGTCTGACCACCCTGCTCGACGTCGTCGTGGTGTTCCTCTTCACCAAGCCGCTGCTGACGCTCATGGCACGCCGTAAGTTCTTCGCGAGCGGCCACAAGTGGTCCGGCCTCGACCCCAAGGCCCTGGGCGCCAAGCCTCCGCTGCGCCGCACGCGCCGCACCGCTCCCACCGCCGGCCCCGTCGACCCGAAGGAGGCGTGAGATGTCGAAACTCGGCAACCTCGGCGCCCGACTGCATCGTGGCGAGATCGGCTACGACTTCGTCAAGAACCGCAAGATCTGGTACGGCATCTCGATCCTGATCACCATCACGGCCATCGTCGGCCTGGCGGTGCGCGGCCTGAACATGGGCATCGACTTCCAGGGCGGTGCGGTCTTCACCACCCCGAAGAACACCTCCGTCTCGGTCTCCCAGGCCGAGGAGTACGCGACGGAGGCATCCGGCCACGAAGCGATCGTGCAGAAGCTCGGCAACGGCAGCCTGCGCATCCAGATCGCCGGCATCGACACCGACAAGTCCAACCAGATCAAGGAAGAGCTGGCCAAGGACCTCAAGGTCGACGCCGAGCAGATCAACGCCGACCTGATCGGCCCCAGTTGGGGTGACCAGATCGCCAACAAGGCCTGGCAGGGCCTCGGGATCTTCCTGGTCCTCGTCGTGATCTATCTGGCGATCGCCTTCGAATGGCGCATGGCGGTCGCCGCGTTCGTCGCGCTGATCCACGACATCACCATCACCGTCGGCATCTACGCCCTCGTCGGCTTCGAGGTCACACCCGGCACGGTGATCGGTCTGCTGACCATCCTCGGTTACTCGCTCTACGACACGGTCGTCGTCTTCGACAGCCTCAAGGAACAGACCAAGGACATCACCAAGCAGACCCGCTGGACCTACAGCGACGTCGCCAACCGCTCGATCAACAGCACGCTGGTCCGTTCCATCAACACCACCGTGGTGGCGCTGCTGCCGGTGGCGGGCCTGCTGTTCATCGGTGGCGGTGTCCTCGGGGCCGGCATGCTGAACGACATCTCGCTGTCGCTGTTCGTCGGTCTCGCCGCCGGTGCGTACTCCTCGATCTTCATCGCCACGCCGCTCGTCGCCGACCTCAAGGAGATCGAGCCGCAGATGAAGGCGCTGAAGAAGCGCGTCCTCGCCAAGCGTGCCCAGGCGGCCACCGCGGGTGTGTCCCCGGACGCCCAGGTCACCGACGAGGAGCCGGTGGACGAGCCCGAGGACGACGAGGCCCACGCGGTCGTCGGTCCGCGCAGCCAGCCCGCGTCCCGCAACCGGGGTCGCGGCCGTCCGTCGGGGAAGCGCCGATGACCGAGCTCGCGGAGATCACGCCGCTGCTGCTCAGCCGGATCCGTGACGTGGCCGACTACCCGGAGCCGGGCGTGATGTTCAAGGACATCACCCCGCTCCTGGCGGACCCGGCGGCGTTCACCGCGCTCACCGACGCCCTCGCCCGGATCGCCACGGAGACCGGCGCCACGAAGATCGTCGGCCTGGAGGCCCGCGGCTTCATCCTCGGCGCCCCGGTCGCGGTCCGCGCGGGCCTGGGCTTCATCCCCGTGCGCAAGGCGGGCAAGCTCCCCGGAGCGACCCTCAGCCAGGCCTACGACCTGGAGTACGGCTCGGCCGAGATCGAGGTGCACGCCGAGGACCTCGCGGCCGGTGACCGGGTCCTGGTCGTGGACGACGTCCTGGCCACCGGTGGCACCGCCGAGGCGTCGATCCAGCTCATCCGCCGGGCGGGCGCCGAGGTCGCGGGCCTGGCCGTCCTGATGGAGCTGGGCTTCCTGGGCGGTCGCGCCCGCCTGGAACCGGCGCTGTCCGGAGCTCCGCTGGAGTCGCTGCTCAAGGTCTGAGACCGGCGGAGCCACCCGGGGGACACCCCGGCGACACCCGCAGAACACCGCGAGGGCGGGCCCGGAGGAATCCGGTGCCCGCCCCTCGTGTTTCACGAGTAGACGGCCCTCACATCGGCCTGAAGGCGATCCTGGGGCGCAGGATCGCTACCATGGGGTCTCCGGAGCCTGACCGGGGGACCCGGATCGCGCACGAGGAGTCCTCTTGCCAGACGAGGCCCAGCCCCTTACCGCCGCCAAGCCCGAGTCCGCCTCGGCCCCCGCGGCGAAGCCCGCGCCGAACGCGTCGCAGGCGAAGAACGACACCCGCGGGCCGGTCCAGCACGCCCAGGCCGCGCCCGTCGACAAGCCCGCCGAGCCGCCGCGCCCCAAGCCGGTCACGCCCGAGCGCCCCGTGAACACCTCCACGGTCCGTGCCCCCGCCGGCCAGCCCGCCCGTTCCGGCTCCTCCAACCGCGTCCGCGCCCGTCTCGCCCGCCTCGGCGTCCAGCGCTCCAACCCCTACAACCCGGTTCTGGAGCCGCTGCTGCGGATAGTGCGCAGCAACGACCCGAAGATCGAGACCGCGACGCTCCGCAAGATCGAGACGGCCTACCAGGTCGCCGAACGCTGGCACCGCGGCCAGAAGCGCAAGAGCGGCGACCCGTACATCACGCACCCGCTCGCGGTGACCACCATCCTCGCCGAGCTCGGCATGGACCCGGCCACCCTCATGGCCGGTCTGCTGCACGACACCGTCGAGGACACCGAGTACGGCCTGGACCAGCTGCGCCGCGACTTCGGTGACTCGGTCGCCCTCCTCGTCGACGGCGTCACCAAGCTGGACAAGGTCAAGTTCGGCGAGGCCGCACAGGCCGAGACCGTGCGCAAGATGGTCGTGGCGATGGCGAAGGACCCGCGGGTCCTGGTCATCAAGCTCGCCGACCGGCTGCACAACATGCGCACCATGCGCTACCTCAAGCGGGAGAAGCAGGAGAAGAAGGCGCGCGAGACCCTGGAGATCTACGCGCCGCTCGCCCACCGCCTGGGCATGAACACCATCAAGTGGGAGCTGGAGGACCTCGCCTTCGCGATCCTCTACCCCAAGATGTACGACGAGATCGTCCGGCTGGTGGCCGAGCGGGCACCGAAGCGTGACGAGTACCTGGCCATAGTGACCGACGAGGTCCAGGCCGACCTGCGCGCCGCCCGTATCAAGGCCACCGTCACCGGCCGCCCGAAGCACTACTACAGCGTCTACCAGAAGATGATCGTCCGCGGCCGGGACTTCGCGGAGATCTACGACCTGGTGGGCATCCGCGTCCTGGTGGACACCGTCCGCGACTGCTACGCGGCGCTGGGCACCGTCCACGCCCGCTGGAACCCGGTTCCGGGGCGGTTCAAGGACTACATCGCGATGCCCAAGTTCAACATGTACCAGTCACTGCACACGACGGTCATCGGACCCAACGGCAAGCCGGTCGAACTCCAGATCCGCACCTTCGACATGCACCGCCGCGCCGAGTACGGCATCGCCGCGCACTGGAAGTACAAGCAGGAGGCCGTCGCCGGCGCCTCCAAGGTCCGCAACGACGCGCCCAAGTCGACCGGCAAGGGCAAGGACGACCACCTCAACGACATGGCGTGGCTGCGCCAGCTCCTCGACTGGCAGAAGGAGACCGAGGACCCGGGCGAGTTCCTGGAGTCCCTGCGCTTCGACCTGTCCCGCAACGAGGTCTTCGTCTTCACCCCCAAGGGCGACGTCATAGCGCTGCCGGCCGGTGCCACTCCCGTGGACTTCGCCTACGCCGTGCACACGGAGGTCGGCCACCGGACCATAGGCGCCCGGGTCAACGGCAGGCTCGTCCCCCTCGAATCCACGCTGGACAACGGCGACCTGGTCGAGGTCTTCACCTCCAAGGCGGCCGGCGCGGGCCCCTCCCGCGACTGGCTCGGCTTCGTGAAGTCGCCGCGTGCCCGCAACAAGATCCGCGCCTGGTTCTCCAAGGAGCGGCGCGACGAGGCGATCGAGCAGGGCAAGGACGCCATCGCACGGGCGATGCGCAAACAGAACCTGCCGATCCAGCGCATCCTCACCGGCGACTCGCTGGTCACGCTCGCGCACGAGATGCGCTACCCGGACATCTCCTCGCTCTACGCGGCGATCGGCGAGGGCCATGTGGCCGCGCAGAACGTCGTGCAGAAGCTGGTGCAGGCCCTCGGCGGCGAGGAGGCCGCCACCGAGGAGATGGACGAGTCGGTCCCCTCCACGCGCGGCCGCGGCCGCAAGCGGCGCAGCAGCAACGACCCGGGTGTCGTGGTCAAGGGCGTCGACGACGTGTGGGTCAAGCTCGCCCGCTGCTGCACGCCCGTGCCCGGTGATCCGATCATGGGCTTCGTCACCCGCGGCAGTGGAGTATCGGTTCACCGCAACGACTGCGTGAACGTGGACTCCCTGTCCCGTGAGCCCGAGCGCATCCTGGAAGTCGAGTGGGCGCCCACCCAGTCCTCGGTCTTCCTGGTCGCCATCCAGGTCGAGGCCCTGGACCGCTCCCGGCTCCTGTCGGACGTCACCCGCGTCCTGTCCGACCAGCACGTCAACATCCTCTCCGCGGCCGTCCAGACCTCCCGCGACCGCGTCGCCACCTCCCGCTTCACCTTCGAGATGGGCGACCCGAAGCACCTCGGGCACGTCCTGAAGGCGGTCCGGGGCGTCGAGGGCGTGTACGACGTGTACCGCGTGACGTCGGCGCGCAGCCGGTCGTAGCGGACATCGCGCAGCCGTCGTAGCGGACATACCGAAGGGCCCCGCACCCGAGGGTGCGGGGCCCTTCGCCGTACGGTCTCAGCCGCCGAACTCCTGGAGGCCCTTCAGGGCCTGGTCCAGAAGCGCCTGGCGGCCCTCCAGCTCACGCTCGAGCTTGTCGGCCCTGGCGTTGTTGCCCTGGGCGCGGGCCTGCTCGATCTGGCCCTTGAGCTTGTCGACGGCGGCCTGGAGCTGGCCGGTCAGACCCTCGGCACGCGCGCGTGCCTCCGGGTTGGTCCGGCGCCACTCGGTCTCCTCGGCCTCCTGGATGGCCCGCTCCACGGCGTGCATCCGGCCCTCGACCTTCGGGCGGGCGTCGCGCGGGACGTGGCCGATGGCCTCCCAGCGCTCGTTGATCGAGCGGAACGCGGCCCGCGTGCCCTTCAGGTCGCCGATCGGCAGGAGCTTCTCGGCCTCCTCGGCCAGCTCCTCCTTCAGCTTGAGGTTCTCCGTCTGCTCGGCGTCCCGCTCGGCGAAGACCGAGCTGCGGGCGGCGAAGAACACGTCCTGGGCACCGCGGAAGCGGTTCCACAGGTCGTCCTCGTGCTCGCGCTGGGCACGCCCCGCGGCCTTCCACTCCGCCATCAGCTCGCGGTAGCGCGCGGCCGTCGGGCCCCAGTCCGTCGACCCCGACAGCGCCTCGGCCTCGCCGACCAGGCGCTCCTTGGTGCGGCGGGCCTCCTCGCGCTGCGCGTCCAGCTGCGCGAAGTGCGCCTTGCGGCGCTTGGAGAACGCCGAGCGGGCGTGCGAGAAGCGGTGCCACAGCTCGTCGTCGGACTTGCGGTCCAGGCGGGGCAGGCCCTTCCAGGTGTCCACCAGGGCACGCAGCCGCTCACCCGCCGCCCGCCACTGGTCGGACTGGGCGAGCTCCTCCGCCTCGGTGACCAGGGCCTCCTTGGCGTGCCGGGCCTCGTCGGACTGCTTGGCGCGCTGCTGCTTGCGCTCCTCGCGGCGCTTCTCGACGGTCTCCACGAGCTTGTCCAGCCGGACCTTGAGCGCGTCCAGGTCACCGACCGCGTGGTGGGCGTCGACCTGCTCCCGGATGTGGTCGATCGCGACCTGTGCGTCCTTCGCCGACAGGTCGGTGGTCTTCACTCGCTTCTCGAGGAGGCCGATCTCGACAACCAGGCCCTCGTACTTGCGCTCGAAATAGGCCAGCGCCTCTTCGGGAGAGCCCGCCTGCCAGGAACCGACGACCTGCTCGCCGTCGGCCGTACGCACGTACACGGTCCCCGTCTCGTCGACGCGGCCCCACGGGTCGCTGCTCACAGCGCCTCCTCCACATGATGCCTGCGAGGGGCCTCAGCACCCCCGGGCATCGTCCACAGTTTCGTCACGGCCAACATAGGCGACCGGCGGGCGGCCTGTCCGCATCCCGCGCGACCGAAATTTCGCAGCTGGCGGTCAGGATTTGGTGACAGTTGCCTTGTTGATGACAACGGTCGCGTTGGGTGCCGTGTTGCCCGTCGTGGGGTCCGCGGCCTGCGCTCCGGCGGCGGCGATCTTCTTCAGGACCTTCATGCCGGATTCGGACACGGTGCCGAACGGTGTGTAGCTGGGCGGCAGCTGACTGTCCTGGTAGACGAGGAAGAACTGACTGCCGCCGGAGTTCGGCTGGCCGGTGTTCGCCATCGCCACGGTGCCCGCCGGATAGATGTTGCTCTTGAGGCTTTTGTCCTTCAGATTCTCGTCCGGGATCGTGTAGCCCGGACCGCCGCTGCCACTGCCCGTCGGGTCGCCGCACTGGAGGACGTAGATGCCCTCGGTGGTGAGCCGGTGGCACTTGGTGTGGTCGAAGTAGCCCTTGCCCGCGAGGAAGTCGAACGAGTTCACCGTGCGCGGCGCCGCCGACGTCTTCAGCGCGATGTCTATGTCGCCGCAGGTCGTCGCCAGCTCCATCGTGTACGTCGCCGACTTGTCGATGGTCAGCGGCGGCTCCTTCTTCCAGGTCGCCGTCTTGGCCTTGCCCGCCGCCGGCTTCTCGCACGGGTCCGGCGCCTTGCTGGGCTCCGCGCTCGGCGTCGATTCGGAGCTCGCGTTGGTCTTGTCGTCGTCCTTCAGCACACCGCTCGTGTACAGGGCGAGACTGCCGACCAGGACCACGCCGAGTACCGACGCGATCACCGAGTTGCGCATGCGGGCCTTGCGCCGCGCGGCTGTGCGCCGCTGCTGTTGCCGCAAGAACTTCTCCCGGGCGAGCTGACGCTTCCGCTGTTCCTGGGTGACCACCGGATTCTCTCCTCGTGCGTCTCGTACGTCGACTGGGACGCGTGCGTCTTGTGAGCCGACCGCCTGCGTGTGCCCCGTACCGTATATGGGTTCGCTGAGGAATCGGCAGCGCCGGTAGGCTCTGACCACAGGCTTAGCCGCCCCGAAGCCCGCCCGTATCGACACAACGAGGGACGATCGTGCTCATTGCCGGGTTCCCCGCCGGAGCCTGGGGGACGAACTGTTATCTCGTCGCCCCCGCTGCCGGTGCGGAGTGCGTGATCATCGACCCCGGCCACCAGGCCGCCGAGGGAGTCGCGGAGACGCTGAAGAAGCATCGGCTCAAGCCCGTCGCCGTCGTCCTCACGCACGGCCACCTCGACCACGTGGCCTCGGTCGTCCCGGTGTGCGGCGCGCACGACGTGCCGGCCTGGATCCACCCCGAGGACCGCTACATGATGAGCGACCCGGAGAAGGCGCTGGGCCGCTCCATCGGGATGCCGCTGATGGGCGAGCTGACCGTGGGGGAGCCGGACGACGTCCGTGAACTGGCCGACGGCTCGAAGCTGGAGCTCGCGGGTCTGGAGCTGACCGTCGCGCACGCGCCGGGCCATACCAAGGGGTCGGTGACCTTCGGCCTGCCCGAGGCGGCGGACATCCCGCCGGTCTTCTTCTCGGGCGACCTGCTCTTCGCCGGCTCCATCGGACGCACCGACCTGCCCGGCGGTGACATGGCCGAGATGCTCGACTCGCTGGCCCGCGTGTGCCTGCCGCTCGACGACTCGACCGTGGTGCTGTCCGGCCACGGCCCCCAGACGACCATCGGCCAGGAGCGCGCCACCAACCCGTATCTGCGGCAGGTGGCCGCCGGCCAGGGAGCCTCCGAGGCTCCCCGACGAGGAATGTGACGAGAGACTTCCGTGAGCACCTTTCAGGCCCCCAAGGGCACGTACGACCTGATCCCCCCGGACAGCGCCACCTACCTGGCCGTCCGTGAGGCGATCGCCGCGCCCCTGCGCAACTCCGGCTACGGCTACGTCGAGACGCCCGGCTTCGAGAACGTCGAACTGTTCGCGCGCGGTGTCGGTGAGTCCACCGACATCGTGACCAAGGAGATGTACGCCTTCGAGACCAAGGGCGGCGACAAGCTGGCTTTGCGCCCCGAGGGCACGGCCTCCGTGCTGCGCGCCGCCCTGGAGGCCAACCTGCACAAGACGGGCAACCTCCCGGTCAAGCTCTGGTACTCCGGCTCGTACTACCGCTACGAGCGCCCCCAGAAGGGCCGCTACCGGCACTTCTCCCAGGTCGGCGCCGAGGCCATCGGTGCGGAGGACCCGGCGCTGGACGCCGAGCTGATCATCCTGGCCGACCAGGCGTACCGCTCGCTGGGCCTGCGGAACTTCCGCATCCTGCTCAACAGCCTCGGCGACAAGGAGTGCCGTCCGGTGTACCGGGCCGCGCTGCAGGACTTCCTGCGCGGCCTGGACCTCGACGAGGACACCCTGCGCCGGGCGGAGATCAACCCGCTGCGGGTCCTGGACGACAAGCGCGAGTCGGTCCAGAAGCAGCTCGGAGACGCCCCGCTGCTGCGG
This sequence comes from Streptomyces lincolnensis, assembly GCF_021173675.1. Lineage (GTDB taxonomy): Bacteria > Actinomycetota > Actinomycetes > Streptomycetales > Streptomycetaceae > Streptomyces > Streptomyces lincolnensis_B. Next base: position 415,568 of record NZ_JAIHON010000009.1, read on the forward strand.
GACTACCTCTGCGACGCCTGCAAGGCGTACCACGAAGAGGTCCGCGAGCTGATCACGGCCGCGGGCGTCGTCTTCGAGGACGACCCGAAGCTGGTCCGCGGCCTGGACTACTACACCCGCACCACCTTCGAGTTCGTCCACGACGGTCTGGGCTCCCAGTCCGCGGTGGGCGGCGGCGGCCGCTACGACGGCCTCTCCGAGATGATCGGCGGCCCCGCGCTGCCGTCGGTGGGCTGGGCGCTCGGCGTCGACCGCACGGTCCTCGCCCTGGAGGCGGAGGGCGTCGAGCTCGAACTCCCCGCCGCCACCAGCGTGTTCGCGGTACCGCTGGGCGAGGAGGCCCGCCGGATCCTGTTCACCAAGGTCACCGAGCTGCGCAAGGTGGGCATCGCCGCCGACTTCTCCTACGGCGGCAAGGGCCTCAAGGGCGCCATGAAGAACGCCAACCGCAGCGGGGCCCGCTACACCATCGTCGCCGGCGAGCGCGACCTCGCCGAGGGCGTCGTCCAGCTCAAGGACATGGAGTCCGGCGAGCAGACGGCGGTCGGGATCAACGAGATCGTGGCGGAGCTGGAAGCACGGCTCGGCTAGGGCTTTCCTCGCCCCCGGACCCCCGCTGAAATCAGCCCCTCCGGCGTTTGAGGAGCGGGGTCTGGGGCGGAGCCCCAGAAGGATGGGACGGGTAGGGGCGACGGGGGCGAGATTCTCAGTCCAGCAACCCGTACCGCATCGCGCCCGTCACCTCGGCCGTCCGGTCGTCGACCCCGGGGGGCCGGGCTATGGGTCGAGCAGTCCGTGGCGCATGGCCTTGGTCACGGCGGCCGTTCGGTCGTCGACGTCGAGTTTCCCGAAGACGCGCAGCAAGTGGGTCTTGACCGTCGACTCCCCGATGAACAGCCGCCTGCCGATCTCCGCGTTCGTGCAGCCCTCGGCGACCAGCCTGAGGACCGCCGTCTCGCGTGAGGACAGGTGGGGGCGCTCCGGCTTGGTCCGCAGCTGGTCGACAAGCCGTGCGGCGACCGACGGGGCGAGCACCGTCTCGCCGCGCGCCGCCCGCCGTACCGCCTCCGCGAGTTGACCCCGGGGCAGGTCCTTGAGGAGATAGCCCGCGGCTCCCGCCTCCACGGCCCGCAGGATGTCCCGGTCCGTCTCGTAGGTCGTCAGGACGACGACCCGGCAGGGCAGACCTGCCCCCGACATCCGCACGATGGAGTCGACGCCCCCGCCGCCCGGCATCCGCAGGTCCATCAGCACGATGTCGGGCCGCAGCTCGGCCGCCAGGGCCTCCGCCTGGGGCCCGCTGGAGGCGTCGGCGACCACCTCCAGATCCGGCTCGGCGCTCAGCATCGCCCTGAGGCCCTCCCGTACGACGGGATGGTCGTCGGCCAGGATGATCCGGATCACGTTGAGCAGCTCCTCACAGGGGGGACGGGCAGCCGGACGGTCACGGTCGTCCCGTCGCCCGGCGCACTCAGGATCCGTGCCGTGCCGCCCACCTCGGTGGCCCGGGCGCGCAACCCCGCCAGACCGTAGCCGCCGCGCACGGCCGCCGGATCGAAACCGCACCCGGTGTCCCGTACGCACACGGTGAGCGCCTCGTCGGCGTAGGTCAGCGCGATCCCCACGGACGCCGAACTCCCGGCGTGCCTGCGGGCGTTGGCCAGCGCCTCCTGGCAGGCGCGCAGCGCCACCACCTCGGGCCCCGCGGGCAGCGGACGCACCGGACCGGACACTTCCAGGGCCGCCTCGTGGCGCGCGGCCAGCCGGCGCAGGGCGTCCGGGAGCGAGGCACCGTCCAGGTCGGCCGGTGCACCCCCGGCGACCAGGGCACGCGCCTCGGCCAGGTTCTGCCGGGCGGTATCGTCCATCAACGCCAGATGACGGCGGGCCTGCGGGAGGTCGTGGTCGAGTTCCGCCTCGACGGCCTGGATCAGCATCAGCAGGCTGGTGAAGCCCTGCGCGAGGGTGTCGTGGATCTCCCGGGCCATCCGTTCCCGCTCGGTCAGGGCCCCGTGCGCCGCCGAGAGGCGGGAGATCTCGTGGCGGCTGGAGTCCAGCTCCGCGATCAGCGCGGCCCGGTCCTGGCTCTGCTCGATGATCCGGATGACCCAGCTGCCGACGGCGATCGAGAAGACGAGGGAGACCACGGCGAACAGCGCGTTGGCGAAGACGTCCTCGTCGCTCGGCCGCCAGAGCAGGACCCAGCCCACCACCGGCACGATGTTGATCACGGCCACCACGACCAGCGCGCGCCGCATCCGCAGGGTCATGAAGCACTGGGGGACCAGCGCGAAGGTCATCAGCCGGGTCTCGCCCACCAGGATCGCCGACGGCAGGAACAGCGCCATGGCCGCCCCGAGATAGCCGAGGGCCTGCCGCTCCTCGGGCGGATCACCCCGGAGGATGGGCCGCCCCACCCACACGAACAGGGGGACGAGCGCGACGAGGAGTCCCGCCGCGACGACGCGGACCGACCGCCCCGGCCGGTCCGCGCCGAGCACGGTCACCAGGGTGGCCAGCCAGATGAGCGCGAAGTACGCGTCCCAGATCCGGAACGACCGGTCCCAGGTGTACGCGCCGACGGCCCCGTCCGGGTCCGTCACCCGTCGCGCCGGTTCTTCCACCGGAAGGTCAGCAGGCACAGCAGCAATCCTCCGACGCACCACGCCGCCAGCACCAGAGCGACCCGCCCGAACTCCCAGCCTCCGGCCTGCTCCAGGACCTGGGCCGACTCCGGCAGGAACACCCCGCGCAACCCCTGGCACATCCACTTCAGCGGGAACAGGGCCCCGATGTTCAGCATCCAGTCCGGGATGGTGTCGATCGCGATGTACACGCCGGAGATGAACTGCAGGACCAGGAAGGGCAGCACGACCACGGAACTCGCGCTCTTGCTCGTCTTCGGCAGCGAGCTGATCGCGATGCCCAGCAGCGCGCACGCCGTCAGGCCCAGCACGAAGATCCAGGCGAAGTCGAACCAGCGGGCCGCGTCCGAGGGCAGCTCCACGTCGTACAACGTCGTGCCGACGGCCAGCAGGATCACCGTCTCCAGCAGACCCGTGACGAGAACCAGCCAGATCTTGCCGAGGAAGTACGCCGCCGGCGGCATCGGCGTGCCGCGCAGCCGGCGCAGCACCTTCTCGTCCCGTTCGATCGCGATCGAGATGCCGAGCGACTGGAAGCTGGTCGACATGATGCCGGCGGCCATCATCGCCGGGACGTACAGCTGCGAGGCGGTGATGCCGGCGCCCTCCACGTCGTCGCTGAAGATCGAGGCGAACAGGAACAGGAACACCACCGGGAAGGCGAAGGTGAACACCACCTGGTCGCGCTGCCGGAAGAACTGCTTGAGCTCCAGGGCGCCCTGGCGCAGCCCCAGCCCCCACGCCCCGGGCAGCCGCGCGGCGGGCGCCTCGGTGCGGGACCGTACGGCGGTCGTGGTCATCGCGCGTCCTCCTGTCCGGTGAGCCGGAGGTAGACGTCCTCCAGCGTGGGGCGGCCGACCCGGAGCCCCGGGATCTCGCCGTCGAAGCGGCGCATCAGCTCGGCGACCGTCCGGGTGGGGGTGTCCGTGTGCTCGGTGCGCGGGACGCCGTCCGGCTCGATCCACTCGACGGTCGCCCCGGTGCCGTGGCGCTGCCGCAGGGCGGTGGGCTCGCCCTCGGCGACCACCTGCCCCCGGCTGATGATCGCGAGGCGGTGGGCGAGGGCCTCCGCCTCCTCCAGATAGTGCGTGGTGAGCAGGATGGTCGTGCCCTCGTCGGCCAGTTTGCGGATCAGGTCCCAGAACTGGCGCCGGGCCGCGGGGTCGAAACCGGTGGTCGGCTCGTCCAGGAGCAGCAGCTCGGGATCGCCGATCACCCCGAGGGCCACGTCGAGGCGGCGGCGCTGCCCGCCCGAGAGCGCCTTGATCCGGCTGTTCTCCTTGGCCTCGAGACCGACCAGCCCGATGACCTCCCCGGGGTCCCGCGGCCTCGGGTAGTAGCGGGCGAAGTGCCGCACGGTCTCGCCGACCGTCAACTCGGCGGGCGCGGATTCGTCCTGCCAGACGATTCCGACACGTGAGCGCCACGCGCGCGTGCCGTGCGCCGGGTCCGAACCGAGGACGGACACCTCGCCCGCGTCCCGGTCGCGGTTGCCCTGGAGGATCTCCACCGTCGTGCTCTTGCCCGCCCCGTTGGGCCCCAGCAGGCCGAAGACCTCCCCTTTGCGGATGCCGAGATCGATACCGTCGACCGCGGTCACGTCGCCGTACTGCTTGCGCAGCCCCCGTACGTCCACCGCGAGTTCTTTCGCGTGTGCTGTCATGTGTTCGAGCCTCGGCCGGAACCGAACGCTCAGGGACGACCGGGTGTCCCTCCTTATGTCCACCGAACGGTGGACAGACGCCTGTGTGCGGCACAATGGCCGATGCCCGAAGAAGGTCAACTCTCCAGCAGACGGAATCGGCGTGATGAGTAGGACCACAGTGAAAGACGTCTCCACCGAGCCCGAGCCGTCGTCGGCGGGCGCCGGCTCCGCGCCGCGCACGGTGGGCGGCAGCAAGGCCTTCGCCCTGCTGCTGGTGATCACCGGTGCGGCGGGTCTGCTCGCCGCGTGGGTCATCACGATCGACAAGTTCAAGCTCCTCGAGGCCAAGGTCGCGGGCACGACCTTCGTCCCCGGCTGCAGCCTGAACCCGGTCGTCTCCTGCGGCAGCGTCATGGAGAGCAAGCAGGCCGAGGCCTTCGGCTTCCCCAACCCGATGCTCGGCCTCGTCTGCTACGGCATCGTCATCGGCGTCGGCATGAGCCTGCTGGCCCGGGCCCGCTTCCCGCGCTGGTACTGGCTCACCTTCAACTTCGGCACGCTCTTCGGTGTCGGCTTCTGCACTTGGCTCCAGTACCAGTCGCTGTACCGCATCGGCGCCCTGTGCCTGTGGTGCTCCCTGGCCTGGGTCGCCACGATCTTCATGTTCTGGTACGTCACGTCGTTCAACGTGCGCAACGACTTCCTGCCCGCGCCCCGCTGGCTCAAGGGCTTCTTCAGCGAGTTCACCTGGGTGCTCCCGGTGCTGCACATCGGCGTCATCGGCATCCTGATCATGACCCGCTGGTGGGACTTCTGGACCAGCTGACCGTCCGGAACGGATTGTCAGTACCGTGAATTAGGGTTTCGGATGTGGAGCCCGACCTGTTCACCGCCGCCGCGGAAGACCGCCAGGAGAAGGACCCGACCGCCAGCCCCCTGGCGGTCCGGATGCGTCCGCGCACCCTCGACGAGGTGGTCGGCCAGCAGCACCTGCTCAAGCCGGGCTCACCCCTGCGCCGCCTGGTCGGCGAGAGCGCGGGCGGCCCGGCCGGACCCTCCTCGGTGATCCTCTGGGGCCCGCCCGGCACCGGGAAGACCACCCTGGCGTACGTCGTCTCCAAGGCCACCAACAAGCGGTTCGTGGAGCTGTCGGCGATCACCGCCGGCGTCAAGGAGGTCCGCGCCGTCATCGACGGGGCCCGCCGCGCCACCGGCGGCTTCGGCAAGGAGACCGTCCTCTTCCTCGACGAGATCCACCGCTTCAGCAAGGCCCAGCAGGACTCCCTGCTCCCGGCCGTCGAGAACCGCTGGGTCACCCTGATCGCGGCGACCACCGAGAACCCGTACTTCTCGGTGATCTCGCCCCTGCTCTCCCGCTCGCTGCTGCTGACCCTCGAACCCCTCACGGACGACGACCTCAGAGGGCTCCTGAGGCGGGCCCTGAGCGATGAGCGGGGCCTGAAGGAAGCCGTCGCCCTCCCCGAGGACACCGAGGACCACCTGCTGCGGATCGCCGGCGGCGACGCCCGCCGCGCCCTGACCGCCCTGGAAGCGGCCGCCGGGGCCGCGCTCGACAAGGGCGAGGCGGAGATCTCCCTCACCACGCTGGAGGAGACCGTCGACCGCGCGGCCGTGAAGTACGACCGCGACGGCGACCAGCACTACGACGTCGCCAGCGCCCTCATCAAGTCCATCCGGGGTTCGGACGTCGACGCGGCCCTGCACTACCTGGCCCGCATGATCGAGGCCGGCGAGGACCCCCGCTTCATCGCCCGCCGCCTGATGATCTCCGCGAGCGAGGACATCGGCCTGGCCGACCCCAACGCGCTGTCCATAGCGGTCGCCGCCGCCCAGGCCGTCGCCATGATCGGCTTCCCCGAGGCCGCGCTGACGCTGAGCCACGCCACCATCGCCCTCGCGCTGGCCCCCAAGTCCAACGCCGCGACCATGGCGATCGGCGCCGCCATGGAGGACGTACGCAAGGGACACGCGGGACCCGTGCCGACGCACCTGAGGGACGGGCACTACAAGGGCGCGGCCAAGCTCGGGCACGCCCAGGGGTACGTCTACCCGCACGACCTGCCCGAAGGCATCGCCGCCCAGCAGTACGCCCCGGAGGAGCTGAAGGACCGGGAGTACTACACACCCACCCGGCACGGCGCCGAGGCCCGGTACGCCGACGCGGTGGAGTGGACCCGCAAGCACCTCGGTCGTAGGCGGTCCTGAGCACCCTGTAGAATCCCTCGAAGCGCTGTGTCCCGTGCAGTCAGAACGGGACGGTCAGCCGGAACCCCTTGTGGGTTCCAGGAGCGTCGCGCACCGTTCGAATGGTGTCGCGGGCAGCCCACCACCCCTCACCACACGGTGAGACCGGTCGGTGGGCCACTCGCGTGCTGCACGTATGTGCCCAGACCAGGGGAGCGGCTACTCGCCCCGTCCGCGAGGACGGGGAGGGTTTCCCCGGCTGCGGATGCGACCTCCCATAACTCTGACAAGCCGAACACCGAGAAATGAGAGATCGTGGCGAACCAGTCCCGCCCCAAGGTCAAGAAGTCGCGTGCCCTCGGCATCGCGCTGACCCCGAAGGCCGTCAAGTACTTCGAGGCCCGTCCCTACCCGCCGGGTGAGCACGGCCGTGGCCGCAAGCAGAACTCGGACTACAAGGTCCGTCTGCTCGAGAAGCAGCGTCTGCGCGCGCAGTACGACGTGTCCGAGCGCCAGCTCGTCCGCGCCTACGAGCGTGCCTCCAAGGTCCAGGGCAAGACCGGTGAGGCCCTGATCATCGAGCTCGAGCGCCGTCTCGACGCGCTGGTCCTGCGTTCGGGCATCGCCCGCACGATCTACCAGGCCCGCCAGATGGTCGTCCACGGCCACATCGAGGTCAACGGCCAGAAGGTCGACAAGCCGTCCTTCCGCGTCAAGCCCGACGACGTCGTGATGGTCCGCGAGCGCAGCCGTGAGAAGACCCTCTTCTCCATCGCCCGTGAGGGCGGCTTCGCCCCCGACGGCGAGACCCCGCGCTACCTCCAGGTGAACCTCCGTGCCCTGGCCTTCCGCCTGGACCGCGAGCCGAACCGCAAGGAGATCCCGGTGATCTGCGACGAGCAGCTCGTCGTCGAGTACTACGCCCGCTGATCATCCGGCAGCGGACGTAGCACCACCTGCGCGTCAGCCCGTCGTCTCCCCACCGTTCCGGGTGGGCGAGGCGGCGGGCTCGCGCATGTCCGGGGGCAGCGGCACCGTCGTGTGCCGCACCGGCCCGCGCGGTGCCGGCAGCGCGTCCGCCGTCCCCGCACTCGGCGCCGACCAGCCCAGCGCCCGGGACACCGCGGCCTCCCGGCCCAGCCGCGTCCCCTGCCGTACGCACTCCTCGTACCGCTCGTCCCCCAGCTGCTCGCGGGCTCTCGCCTCGCACAGCTCGTGCGGGGCGTTGAAGTACGCCGAGCCGAACAGCGGCAGGCCCACCGACGGCCACAGCGCGGCCGCCGCGCCCTGCAGCACCGCGGCCTCCGCCGGGTCGCCCTCGGTGGCCGTGACCAGGGCCAGCAGCTCGATCGACAGCACCGAGCCGAGCAGGTCGCGGAAGGAGTGGGCACTGCTCAGGCAGTCCGTCAGCAGCTCCCGCGCCCGGGCGGACTCGCCCCCGCTCCAGGCGGCGTACGCCAGGACGAACAGCGCGTAGGCGCGCGCCCAGCGCTCGCCGTGGTCGTCGCACACCACCCGGACGTCCTCGCACAGCCGCACCGCGTCCGGCAGATCGCCCAGGAACGCCCGCGCCATCGCCAGCTCCACCTGGCCCATCAGCACATTGCTGTTGAGCTCGCCGATCTCGCGGTAGCGCTCCAGCGCCGAGCGCAGCAGCCTCTCCGCGCGCGCCATGTCGTCGGTCACCAGGGCCAGACAGCCGGTGCGGTGCTCCGCGTAGGCCACCCCCGTCGCGCTCGCGGCCCGCTCCGCCTCCTCTCGGCACTCCTGGAGCGCCGCCAGCGCGGGCACCCTGTCGCCCTGGAGGACCGCCACATAGCCGAGCACCCACAAAGCCTTGAGCCGCGGCCGCGTGTGGTCCGACTCCAGCCGGACGGCCTGCTCCAGCCAGTGCCGGCCCTCCGCCAGCCGGCCGCAGCCGACCCAGCAGAACCACAGCGCGCCCGCGAGGAACTGGCCCAGATGGGCCTCCTCCGGGTCCGCCAGGCTGTACTCCAGGGCGCAGCGCAGGTTCGGCAGATCGGCGTCGACACGCGCGGCCACCTCCCGCTGACGCGGGGAGAACCAGTCCAGCTCGCACCACGTCGCCAGCCCCACGTACCAGTCGCGGTGCCGGCGGCGCAGCCGGTCCGCGTCGCCCGTCGCCTCCAGCCAGTCGGCGCCGTAGGCCCGGACCGTGTCCAGCATCCGGTAACGCACGCCCGCCGGGGTCTCCTCGCGGGTGATCACGGACTGGGCGAGCAGCTCGGTCAGGACGTCGAGGACGTCGTCGGAGGGCAGGCCGTCGCCGCAGCACACGTACTCGGCGGCCTCCAGGTCGAACCGCCCGGCGAACACCGACAGCCGCGACCACAGCAACCGCTCCTCGGGGCTGCACAGTTCGTGGCTCCTGCCGATCGCCGTACGCAGGGTGCGGTGCCGGGGGAGCGCGTCCCGTGAGCCGCCGGTCAGCAGCTGGAAGCGGTCGTCGAGGCGTTCCAGCAGCTGCCCGGGGGACAGCGCCCGCAGCCGGCCCGCGGCCAGCTCGATCGCCAGCGGGATGCCGTCCAGCCGCCGGCACAGTCGCCGTACCTCCGGATCGTCCCGCAGCGCGATCCCGTGCAGTGCCGCACGGTCCACGAGCAGCTCGACCGCCTCGTCCTCGGCCAGCGGCTCCAGCGGGAACACGCGCTCACCCGCCACGCCCAGCGGCCGGCGCCCCACCGCGAGCACCCGCAGTCCGGGAGCGCGGCCCAGCAGCTCGCCCACCAGGTCGGCACACGCGGCCGTCAGGTGCTCGAACCCGTCGAGGACCAGCAGGAGCCGGCACCCGGCCAGATGCGCGAGCAGCGTCTCGCGCGGCGCACGCGTGGTGTGGTCCGTCAGGCCCAGGGCGTCCACCACCGCGTGGTCCACGAACTCCGGGTCGCGCACCGGCGCCAGCTCCACCCGCGCGATCCCGTCCGGGGGAGCGGATCGAGCCGCCGCCCGCGCCGCGAGCCGGGACTTGCCGACCCCGCCGGGCCCGGTCACAGTCACCAGCCGGCCCGCGTCGAGCGTCCGCGCCAGCCCCGCGAGTTCGGCCGAGCGGCCCACGAACGCGGTGAGTTCCAAGGGGAGATCGCCGTTCAGAGGCGTACCGCCGGACTGATCTTCGCACATGGAACACGGAGCGTACTGAGACGTGTTCGGTCCGTACAGTCGGTGCGCGCGACTCGGGCGGCCACGGGCGGCAATCCGGTGCGGAGCGCCGTCGCGGGCGCGATAGGCTCGGCGTACGACTTTTCGTTACGCATTTTCGTTACGCAGCACGTTTCAGGGAGCGGGTGCACACAGTGTCCGGTGGAGAGGTTGCCGGGATCCTGGTGGCCGTCTTCTGGGCGATCCTGGTGTCCTTCCTCGCCGTCGCGCTGGCGAGGCTGGCCCAGACGCTCAGGGCGACCACCAAGCTGGTCGCGGACGTGACGGATCAGGCCGTCCCGCTGCTGGCCGACGCCTCCGCGGCGGTGCGCTCCGCGCAGACCCAGATCGACCGGGTGGACGCCATCGCCTCGGACGTCCAGGAGGTCACGTCGAACGCGTCGGCGCTGTCCACCACCGTGGCCTCCACCTTCGGCGGCCCCCTGGTCAAGGTCGCGGCCTTCGGCTACGGCGTGCGCCGGGCGATCACCGGCCGCAAGGACGACGTGCCCGCCAAGGAGCCCCGGCGTACCGTGATCGTGGGCCGCACGGTCTCCCGACGGGACAAGCGGAACACCCGAGGGAAGAGGGACTGAGAGCCAGCGATGTTCCGCCGTACCTTCTGGTTCACCACGGGCGTCGCCGCCGGTGTGTGGGCCACCACCAAGGTCAACCGCAAGCTGAAGCAGCTGACGCCGGAGAGCCTCGCCAAGACCGCGGGGAACAAGGCGATCGAGGCAGGCCACCGCATCAAGGACCGTGCCGTCGGCTTCGCGCTCGACGTGCGGGACAACATGGCCGTGCGGGAGGCCGAGCTGGGCGACGCCCTCGGGATCAACGAGAATCCCGAACTCCCCGCCCCCCGGCGTCACGCCATCGAGAACCGCAACAACCCGAAGTACGTCGAGGGCTCGACGTACCCGACGTACTCGTACAACCGGAATGAGGACCACTGATGGAGTCGGCTGAAATCCGCCGCCGCTGGTTGAGCTTCTTCGAGGAGCGCGGTCACACCGTCGTCCCTTCGGCGTCGCTCATCGCGGACGACCCGACTCTGCTGCTCGTCCCCGCCGGCATGGTGCCCTTCAAGCCCTACTTCCTGGGTGAGGTCAAGCCGCCCTTCGCGCGCGCCACCAGCGTGCAGAAGTGCGTGCGCACGCCCGACATCGAAGAGGTCGGCAAGACCACCCGCCACGGCACCTTCTTCCAGATGTGCGGCAACTTCTCCTTCGGCGACTACTTCAAGGAAGGCGCCATCCAGTACGCCTGGGAGCTGCTCACCAGCCCCCAGGACAAGGGTGGTTACGGCCTGGAGCCGGAGAAGCTCTGGATCACCGTCTACAAGGACGACGACGAGGCCGAGCGCATCTGGCACGAGGTCGTCGGTGTGCCGAAGGAGCGCATCCAGCGCCTGGGCATGAAGGACAACTACTGGTCCATGGGCGTCCCCGGACCCTGTGGCCCCTGTTCCGAGATCAACTACGACCGCGGCCCCGAGTTCGGCGTCGAGGGTGGCCCCGCCGTCAACGACGAGCGGTACGTGGAGATCTGGAACCTCGTCTTCATGCAGTACGAGCGCGGCGAGGGCATCGGCAAGGACAACTTCGAGATCCTCGGCGAGCTGCCGAGCAAGAACATCGACACGGGCCTCGGCCTGGAGCGCCTCGCCATGATTCTGCAGGGCGTGCAGAACATGTACGAGATCGACACCTCCATGGCCGTCATCAAGAAGGCCACCGAACTGACGGGTGTGGCCTACGGCGACGCCCACGCCTCGGACGTCTCCCTGCGCGTGGTCACCGACCACATGCGCACCTCGGTGATGCTCATCGGCGACGGCGTGACCCCCGGCAACGAGGGCCGGGGCTACGTGCTGCGCCGCATCATGCGCCGCGCCATCCGCAACATGCGCCTGCTGGGCGCCACCGGACCCGTCGTGCTCGATCTGATCGACACCGTCATCCGGATGATGGGCCAGCAGTACCCGGAGCTGGTCACCGACCGCGAGCGCATCGAGAAGGTCGCCGTCGCCGAGGAGAACGCCTTCCTCAAGGCCCTCAAGGGCGGCACGAACATCCTCGACACCGCCGTCACCGAGACCAAGCAGGCCGGCGGCACGGTCCTCTCCGGCGACAAGGCGTTCCTGCTCCACGACACCTGGGGCTTCCCGATCGACCTCACCCTGGAGATGGCCGCCGAGCAGGGCCTCTCCGTGGACGAGGACGGCTTCCGCCGCCTGATGAAGGAGCAGCGGGAGCGCGCCAAGGCCGACGCCCAGGCGAAGAAGACCGGTCACGCCGGCGCCGGTGCCTACCGTGAGATCGCCGACCAGGCGGGTGCCACCGACTTCGTCGGTTACACGGACACCGAGAGTGAGTCCACGATCGTCGGCATCCTCGTCGACGGCGCCTCCTCGCCGGCCGCCACCGAGGGCGACGAGGTCGAGATCGTCCTCGACCGCACCCCCTTCTACGCCGAGGGCGGCGGCCAGATCGGCGACACCGGGAAGATCAAGGTCGACTCCGGTGCCGTCATCGAGATCCGCGACTGCCAGAAGCCGGTCCCGGGCGTCTACGTCCACAAGGGCGTCGTGCAGTTCGGCGAGGTCACCGTCGGTGCCAAGGCCCACGCCTCGATCGACGCCCGCCGTCGCACGGCCATCGCCCGCGCCCACTCGGCCACCCACCTCACCCACCAGGCCCTGCGTGACGCGCTCGGCCCGACGGCCGCCCAGGCCGGTTCCGAGAACCAGCCCGGCCGCTTCCGCTTCGACTTCGGCTCCCCGTCCGCCGTTCCCACGACGGTGATGACCGACGTCGAGCAGCGGATCAACGAGGTGCTCGCCCGCGACCTCGACGTCCGCGCCGACGTCATGGGCATCGACGAGGCCAAGAAGCAGGGCGCCATCGCCGAGTTCGGCGAGAAGTACGGCGACCGCGTGCGCGTGGTCACCATCGGCGACTTCTCCAAGGAGCTGTGCGGCGGCACCCATGTGCACAACACCTCGCAGCTCGGCCTGGTCAAGCTGCTCGGCGAGTCGTCCATCGGTTCCGGGGTCCGCCGTATCGAGGCGCTCGTCGGTGTCGACGCCTACAACTTCCTCGCCCGGGAGCACACGGTCGTCGCCCAGCTCCAGGAGCTGATCAAGGGCCGTCCGGAGGAGCTTCCGGAGAAGGTCTCCGCCATGCTCGGCAAGCTCAAGGACGCCGAGAAGGAGATCGAGAAGTTCCGCGCGGAGAAGGTCCTCCAGGCCGCGGCCGGTCTCGCCGAGTCCGCCAAGGACGTCCGCGGCGTCGCCGTGGTGACCGGTCAGGTCCCCGACGGCACGAGCGCCGACGACCTGCGCAAGCTGGTCCTCGACGTGCGGGGCCGCATCCAGGGCGGACGGGCCGCGGTCGTGGCCCTGTTCGCGGTCAGCAACGGCAAGCCGCTGACGGTCATCGCCACCAATGAGGCCGCCCGCGAGCGCGGTCTGAAGGCCGGTGACCTGGTGCGTACGGCCGCCAAGACCCTCGGTGGCGGCGGTGGCGGCAAGCCGGACGTCGCCCAGGGCGGCGGCCAGAACCCGGCCGCGGTCGGCGAGGCCGTCGAAGCGGTGGAGCGTCTGGTCGGGGAGACGGCCAAGTAATGCGCAGAGGCCGGCGTCTGGCGATCGACGTCGGGGACGCCCGGATCGGGGTCGCTTCGTGCGACCCCGACGGGATCCTCGCCACCCCGGTGGAAACCGTCCCGGGCCGGGACCTCCCGGCAGCTCACCGCCGACTGAAGCAGCTGGTCGAGGAGTACGAGCCGATCGAGGTCGTCGTCGGGCTCCCGCGCTCCCTCAAGGGGGGCGAGGGCCCGGCCGCGGTCAAGGTCCGCGGCTTCGCCCAGGAGCTCGCTCGCATGATCGCGCCGGTTCCGGTGAGACTCGTGGACGAGCGCATGACCACGGTGACGGCCAGTCAGGGACTGCGCGCCTCGGGTGTGAAGTCCAAAAAGGGCAGAGCGGTCATCGACCAGGCAGCCGCCGTGATCATCCTGCAACAGGCGCTGGAATCCGAACGGGTGTCAGGTAAAGCACTCGGCGAACGCGTCGAAGTGGTCATCTGATCGCGATACGGTAACGTTCCGCGCGCGATGTGGCGGCATTCGAACAGCTGCTGCACAAAGAGAGGCGGGACGGTGGCCAAGCCGTGAAACGGGCAACCGCCCCCCTCGCGGCTCTAGGGGTTTGATGACTGAGTATGGCCGGGGCCAGGGCTCCGAACCGTGGCATCCGGAGGACCCGTTGTACGGGGACGGCGGATGGGGCGGACAGCAGGCCCAGGAGGGTCGGCAGTCCCCCTACGGCGGCCAGCCGCAGCACTATCCGGAGCAGCCGCAGCAGCCGCAGTACGACAACGGTGGCTGGGGCGACGGCCAGCAGGCCGCATACGGTCAGGCGCAGCAGCACGACCCGCACCAGCAGTACCAGCAGCAGTACGGCGAGCAGCAGTACGACCAGCAGTACAACGGTCAGCAGTACAACGGCCCGCAGCACAACGGTCAGCAGTACGACGGCTCGCAGCACAATGGTCAGCAGTACGAGCAGCAGCAGTACGCCGCCCAGACCCAGCAGCAGTACGACAACGGCAGCTGGGGCACGGGCACGCACACGCATGTCCAGTACACCGACCCCTCGGACCCGTACGGCCAGCAGAACGCGTCCTACGGCGGCGACCAGCGGGACTACTACGGCACCCCCGACGCGTATCCGCCCCCGGAGCCGCCCAGCCGTCGCCAGGCCGAGCCGGAACCACCGCGGACCGACTGGGATCCCGGCCCCGACCAGGGCGAACACGCCTTCTTCTCGGGCGCCGACGACGATGACGACTCCGACGACCCGCGGGACGACCGCGACGAGCGCCGGGGCCGCGGCGGCAAGAAACCCAAGAAGCGGCGCAGCGGCTGTGCCTGTCTGGTGCTGACGTTGATCTTCGTCGGAGGTGTCGGCGGGGTCGGCTACTTCGGCTACCAGTTCTACCAGGATCGTTTCGGCTCGGCGCCGGACTTCGCGGGCGACGGGACCGGCGAGACGGTGCCCGTCTCGGTGCCGACGGGCGCGGGCGGCGCCGAGATCGGGCGGCTGCTCAAGGCGGCGGGGGTCGTCAAGAGCGTCGACGCCTTCGTGTCGGCGTTCGCGCAGAACAAGGACTCGGCCAAGATCCAGGCCGGCTCGTATCTGCTGAACAAGGAGATGTCCGCCGAGAGCGCCGTGGCGCTGATGCTCGACCCGAAGAGCCAGAACAACCTGCTCATCCCCGAGGGCACGCGCAACGCGAAGGTCTATGAGCTGATCGACACACGCCTCGGTGTTTCCAAGGGCACGACGGCGAAGGTCGCGAAAGAGGACTACAAGAAGCTCGGCCTTCCCGACTGGGCCCTGGACCAGCCCAACCTCAAGGACCCGCTGGAAGGGTTCCTCTACCCCTCCGCCTACGCGGCCAGCAAGGGGGAGAAGCCGGAAAGCGTCCTGAAGGACATGGTCGCCCGGGCCACCGAGAAGTACGAGGAACTCGGCCTGGAGAAGAAGGCCGAGAGCCTGGGCCTCGACGGGCCTTGGCAACTGCTCACCGTCGCGAGTCTGGTGCAGGCCGAAGGCACGAGCCACGACGACTTCCGCAAGATGGCCGAGGTCGTCTACAACCGGCTCAAGCCCGGAAACCCGCAGACCAACGGCATGCTGGAGTTCGACTCCACGTACAACTACGTGAAGAACCAGAGCAAGATCGACCTGACCATCGCCGAGCTGCGCCAGTACGACAACCGCTACAACACGTACTTCTACAAGGGCCTGCCGCCCGGCCCGATCGACAACCCCGGCGAGGACGCGCTCAAGGGCGCGCTCAACCCGACGAGTGAGGGCTGGTACTACTTCATCTCCCTGGACGGCAAGACCAGCAAGTTCACCAAGACCCTCGCGGAGCACGACAAGCTCGTCCAGGAGTTCAACGCGTCGAGGAACAACGGCTGAGTGAATGGTGTGATGATGTCCGAGAATGTCCGTAGAACTCGGGCAGCGGTGCTGGGCAAGCCCATTTCCCACTCCCTCTCGCCGGTGCTGCACTGTGCCGCCTACGAGGAACTGCGCCTCACGGACTGGTCGTACGAACGCTTCGAACTCGACGAGGCGGCCCTGCCGGGATTCTTCGCGGACCTCGGACCTGAGTGGGCCGGGCTGTCGGTCACCATGCCGCTGAAACGTGCCGTCATCCCGCTGCTCGACGAGATCACCGAGACGGCGGCCTCGGTCGAGGCGGTCAACACCGTGGTGTTCACGGAGGACGGCCGCCGGGTCGGCGACAACACCGACATCCCCGGCATGGTCGCCGCCCTGCGCGAGCACGGCATCGAGCAGGTCGACTCCGCGGCGATCCTCGGCGCCGGCGCCACCGCCTCCTCCGCCCTGGCCGCGCTGGCCCGGATCTGCACCGGCGAGGTCGTCGTGTACGTCCGCAGCGAGGCCCGTGCCGCCGAGATGCGGCAGTGGGGCGAGCGGCTCGACGTCGAGGTGCGCACCGCCGACTGGGCCGGCGCCGCCGAGGCCCTGCGTGCCCCGCTCGTCATCGCCACCACCCCGGCCGGCGCCACCGACGAGCTGTCGGCGCTGCTCCCGGAACGGCCCGCCACCCTGTTCGACGTGCTCTACGACCCGTGGCCGACCGCGCTGGCGGCCCGCTGGTCGGCGTACGGCGGTGCCGTGGTCAGCGGCCTCGACCTGCTCGTCCACCAGGCGGTGCTCCAGGTCGAGCAGATGACCGGGCGGACCCCGGCGCCCCTCGGCGCCATGCGGAAGGCCGGAGAGCACGCGCTCGCCGCACGCTGAGTTCCCCTGCGGCCCGGCCCCCGCGTCCGTCTGATGGACCGGCGGCCTGCCCCGCCCGCCGGACGTGGGAGGATCGGAGGTGGCGGGCCGGGGCCGCGCACCTGGTCGCGCCGTTGCCGTACACGAGGACGCGCGTACGCAGGGCAGTACCAGGGCGCGAGCATGGAGGAGCACCGTTGAGCAGGTTGCGCTGGCTGACCGCGGGGGAGTCCCACGGTCCCGCACTCGTGGCGACGCTGGAGGGACTTCCCGCCGGCGTGCCGATCACCACGGAGATGGTGGCGGACCACCTGGCCCGGCGCCGGCTCGGCTATGGACGCGGTGCGCGCATGAAGTTCGAGCGCGACGAGGTCACCTTCATCGGCGGCGTACGGCACGGCCTGACCATGGGCTCGCCGGTCGCGATCATGGTGGGCAACACCGAGTGGCCCAAGTGGGAGCAGGTGATGGCGGCCGACCCGGTCGACCCCGAGATCCTCGCGGGCCTGGCCCGCAACGCCCCGCTGACCCGCCCCCGTCCCGGCCACGCCGACCTCGCCGGTATGCAGAAGTACGGCTTCGACGAGGCCCGGCCGATCCTGGAGCGGGCCTCCGCGCGGGAGACGGCGGCCCGGGTGGCGCTGGGCGCGGTGGCCCGGTCGTACCTGAAGGAGACGGCCGGCGTCGAGATCGTCAGCCATGTCGTGGAGCTGGCCTCGGTGAAGGCGCCGCAGGGCGTGTACCCTACCCCGGCCGACGTGGAGAAGCTGGACGCCGACCCGGTGCGCTGCCTGGACGCCGACGCCTCGAAGGCGATGGTCGCGGAGATCGACCAGGCCCACAAGGACGGCGACACCCTCGGTGGCGTGGTCGAGATCCTGGCCTACGGCGTCCCCGTGGGCCTGGGCTCGCACGTGCACTGGGACCGCAAGCTGGACGCCCGGCTCGCCGGTGCCCTGATGGGCATCCAGGCGATCAAGGGTGTGGAGATCGGCGACGGCTTCGAGCTGGCACGGGTGCCGGGCTCCAAGGCGCACGACGAGATCGTGAAGACGGACGAGGGCATCCGCCGCGTGTCGGGCCGTTCCGGCGGCACCGAGGGCGGGCTCACCACCGGTGAGCTGCTGCGGGTCCGCGCGGCGATGAAGCCGATCGCGACCGTGCCGCGCGCGTTGCAGACGGTGGACGTCACCACCGGCGAGGCCACCCGGGCCCACCACCAGCGCTCCGACGTGTCGGCGGTACCGGCGGCCGGGATCGTCGCCGAGGCGATGGTCGCCCTGGTCCTCGCGGACGCGGTGGCGGAGAAGTTCGGCGGCGACTCGGTGCCCGAGACCCGCCGCAACGTGCGCTCCTACCTCGACAACCTGGCCATCCGATGAGCGCAGCACCTCTGGTCGTGCTGGTCGGCCCGATGGGCGTGGGCAAGTCCACCGTCGGGCAACTGCTCGCCGAGCGGCTCGGGGTCTCCTACCGCGACACCGACGACGACATCGTGGCCGAGCAGGGCCGGTCGATCGCGGAGATCTTCGTCGAGGAGGGCGAGTCGGCCTTCCGGGCGATCGAGAAGCAGGCGGTGCACCGGGCGCTGGCCGAGCACACCGGGATCCTGGCCCTGGGCGGCGGCGCGATCCTGGACGCGGACACCCGCGCGGCACTGGCCGGCCTGCGGGTGGTCTACCTCTCGATGGACGTCGAGGAGGCGGTCAAGCGCACCGGACTGAACGCGGCCCGCCCGCTGCTCGCGGTCAACCCGCGCAAGCAGTGGCGCGAGCTGATGGAAGCCCGTCGGCACCTGTACGAGGAGATCGCCACGGCGGTCGTGGCCACGGACGGCCGCACGCCCGAAGAGGTCACCCAAGTGGCCTTGGACGCACTGGAGTTGAAGGAAGCATGAGCGAGGCAGTCACCCGGATCCAGGTCGGCGGCAGCGCGGGCAGCGACCCCTACGAGGTCCTGGTGGGCCGTCAGCTCCTGGGCGAACTCGGCGCTCTGATCGGCGAGAAGGCGCAGCGGGTCGCGGTCGTCCACCCGGAGGCGCTGGCCGACACCGGCGAGGCGCTCCGCGCCGACCTGGCCGATCAGGGCTACGAGGCCGTCGCCATCCAGGTGCCCAACGCCGAGGAGGCCAAGACCGCCGAGGTCGCCGCCTACTGCTGGAAGGCGCTCGGCCAGTCCGGCTTCACCCGCACCGACGTCATCGTCGGCGTCGGCGGCGGCTCCACCACCGACCTGGCCGGGTTCGTGGCCGCGACCTGGCTGCGCGGGGTGCGCTGGATCGCGGTGCCGACCACGGTGCTGGCCATGGTGGACGCGGCGGTCGGCGGCAAGACCGGCATCAACACCGCCGAGGGCAAGAACCTGGTGGGGGCCTTCCACCCGCCGGCCGGCGTGCTCTGCGACCTCGCCGCGCTGGACTCCCTGCCGGTCCACGACTACGTCTCCGGCCTGGCCGAGATCATCAAGGCCGGCTTCATCGCCGACCCGCAGATCCTCCAGCTCATCGAGGCCGACCCGCATGCCGCCCGCACCCCGGCCGGTCCGCACACCGCCGAGCTGATCGAGCGGTCCATCCGGGTCAAGGCCGAGGTGGTCTCCTCCGACCTGAAGGAAGCGGGCCTCAGGGAGATTCTCAACTACGGCCACACGCTCGGCCACGCCATCGAGAAGAACGAGCGCTACCAGTGGCGCCACGGCGCCGCCGTCGCCGTGGGCATGCACTTCGCCGCCGAACTCGGCCGTCTGGCCGGGCGGTTGGACGACGCCACCGCCGACCGGCACCGCACCGTCCTGGAATCCGTCGGGCTGCCGCTGCACTACCGCTACGACCAGTGGCCCAAGCTGCTGCAGAACATGAAGGTCGACAAGAAGTCCCGCGGCGACCTGCTGCGGTTCATCGTGCTGGACGGGCTGGCCAAGCCGACCGTGCTCGAAGGCCCCGACCCGGCCGTCCTGCTCGCCGCCTACGGCGAGGTCGGCGAGTAGCTCCCGGAGTACGGCTTGCGCCCGATTCGCGGTGCGGGCCGGGCACTTCGGACCGCCCTCGGCCGTTTCACCAAATGACGGCCGGGGGCGGTACCGTTCGGTAACGAGCGGGTACGTTTCCCGTTGTCAGCGCCCATCGCCTGTACGAGACGGAGTGGCACCGGATGCAGCACGCAGTGGGTTCTCCGCTGCCGCCGCCCCATCAGCCGGGGCACGGACCGGCCACCGGCTGGTCGCCGGCCGCACACCACCCGGGACCGCATCACCCGGGCACACATCAGGGGTCGGCCCCCGTGCCCCCGCCGCCTCCCGCCCCGGGCTTCACCGGAGTGCCGCCGGCCCCCATGCCGCCCGCGCCGCCGCCGGCTCCAGCGCCCGCGGCTCCGGACACCACGGGCCACGTCCCGCTGCCGCCCGGCGGTCCGGTCGGTGTGCCCAGCGCACCGCCCGCGACGGCGGCGCCCGATCCGGCCGCCGCCACCCTCGCGGTCCTGCTCATCGGTCCCGCGGGGGCCGGGAAGACCAGCGTCGCCAAGTACTGGGCGGACCACCGCCGGGTGCCCACCGCCCACATCAGCCTCGACGACGTCCGCGAATGGGTCCGCTCCGGCTTCGCCGATCCCCAGTCCGGGTGGAACGACCACTCCGAGGCCCAGTACCGCCTGGCCCGCCGCACCTGCGGCTTCGCCGCGCGCAACTTCCTGGCCAACGGCATCTCCTGCATCCTCGACGACGCCGTCTTCCCCGACCGCCCGGTCGTCGGCCTCGGCGGCTGGAAGCGCCATGTCGGCCCCGGCCTCCTCCCGGTCGTCCTCCTCCCCGGCCTGGAGATCGTCCTGGAACGCAACGCCGAGCGCTCCGGCAACCGCCGCCTCACCGACGAAGAGGTCGCCCGCATCCACGGCCGCATGGCCGGCTGGTACGGCTCCGGGCTCCCCATCATCGACAACTCCCAGATGGACGTCCCCCGGACCGCCCAGGTCCTGGACGACGTACTGGCACGATCGATAGCCAGTCCGCCCAGCTGGTAGCCGAGGCGGGAGGAGCCCGGCTCCCCGACCGGTGACGCCCCCACTCGGCCTCTCCCAACACGCGCCCCACCTGCGGAGCTCCTACGCTCATCTCATGTCAGAGGTGTACGCAGCCCGCCGAACCCGTCTCCGGGAGCGCTGTCACGCGCTCGGCGGCGCGGCAGCGGTCGTGACCCGTCCCGCCAACGTCCGCTACCTCGCGGGCGCGGCCCCGCAGGGCGCGGTACTCCTGCTCGGCCGACGCCAGGACCTGCTGGTCTGCAGCGGCCCCCCGGACGACCGGGCCTCCCCGTGGCGCCCCGACGACGCACTGGCGCTGCACGTCCTGGCCGAGCCCGAGGGCGATCCGGCCGTCGCCGCGGCCGGCCTGGCCGCCGCGCAGGGCATCGACGCGCTGGCCGTCGAGGAACACCACCTCACCGTGACCCGGCACCGCGCGCTCGCCTCCGTCGCTCCCCGGCTGCGTCTCGCGGACCTGGGCGGCGCCGTCGAACAGCTCAGGGTGATCAAGGACGAGGAGGAGATCTCCTGCCTCCGCATCGGCGCCGAGATCGCCGACCAGGCACTGGGCGAGCTGCTCGAATCCATCCTCGTCGGCCGCACGGAACGCCACCTCGCCCTGGAACTGGAACGCCGCCTCGTCGACCACGGCGCCGACGGCCCCGCCTTCGCCACCTCCGTCGCCACCGGCCCGAACTCCGGTAAGCGGGCCCACCGGCCCACCGACCGCAGGGTCGAGGAGGGCGACTTCCTCTCCGTCTGCCTCGGTGCCACCTACCGCGGCTACCGCTGCGAGATCGGCCGCACCTTCGTCATCGGTACGTCCCCGGCGGACTGGCAGATCGAGCTGTACGACCTCGTCTTCGCTGCCCAGCGGGCCGGCCGGGAGGCACTGGCACCCGGCGTCGCCTACCGCGACGTGGACCGCGCGGCACGTCAGGTACTGGACTCCGCGGGGTACGGTGAGAGCCTTTCGGCACTGACGGGGCACGGTGTCGGGCTCGAAAACGACGAGGACCCGCAGTTGGCCCCCGCGGCCATGGGTAAACTGGACGCTTGCGTGCCGGTCACCGTCGAACCGGGGGTCCACCTCCCGGGCCGGGGCGGTGTCCGGATCGATGACACGCTCGTCGTCCGCCCCGAGGCGGACGGCGGACCCGAGCTACTCACCATCACGACCAAGGAGCTGCTCGCCCTTTAGACAGGCGCGTGCCCCCGGGGTCGTCCACGTCAGTCCAGGAGATTCCGCAACCGTGGCTTCCACGAACGACCTCAAGAACGGCATGGTGCTCAAGCTCGATGGCGGCCAGCTGTGGTCCGTCGTCGAGTTCCAGCACGTCAAGCCCGGCAAGGGCCCGGCCTTCGTGCGCACCAAGCTCAAGAACGTGCTCTCCGGCAAGGTGGTCGACAAGACCTTCAACGCCGGCGTCAAGGTCGAAACGGCCACCGTCGACAAGCGCGACATGCAGTTCTCCTACATGGACGGCGAGTACTTCGTCTTCATGGACATGGAGACCTACGACCAGCTCATGGTCGACCGCAAGGCCGTCGGCGACGCCGCCAACTTCCTGATCGAGGGCTTCACCGCCACCGTGGCGCAGCACGAGGGCGAGGTGCTCTTCGTCGAGCTGCCGGCCGCCGTCGAGCTCGTCGTGCAGGAGACCGAGCCGGGCGTCCAGGGCGACCGCTCCACCGGCGGCACCAAGCCCGCCATCCTGGAGACCGGTCACCAGATCCAGGTCCCGCTCTTCATCACCACCGGTGAGAAGATCAAGGTCGACACCCGCACGAGCGACTACCTCGGCCGGGTGAACAGCTAACCGTGGCTGCTCGCAACACGGCCCGCAAGCGTGCCTTCCAGATCCTCTTCGAGGGCGACCAGCGCGACGCCGACGTGCTGACGGTCCTCGCGGACTGGGTCCGGCTCTCCCGGGAGGACACCCGGCAGCCGCCGGTCAGCGAGTACACGATGCAACTGGTCGAGGGCTACGCGGGACACGCGAAGCGCATCGACGAGCTGATCGCGCAGTACTCGGTCGGCTGGACGCTGGACCGGATGCCGGTCGTCGACCGCAACATCCTGCGCCTGGGCGCCTACGAGCTGATCTGGGTGGACGAGACGCCCGACGCCGTCGTGCTGGACGAGATGGTCCAGCTGGCGAAGGAGTTCTCCACCGACGAGTCGCCCTCGTTCGTCAACGGTCTGCTCGGCCGCCTCAAGGACCTCAAGGGCTCGCTGCGTCGCGACTAGCTCTGCCGGGTGCCGCCCGGGGCGCGGCGCCGTGGTGGGTGTCGCAGACGGACGCCAGGGGGCCTTGTGCGGCCGCTGACGCCGCTATGGCGGGGTCGGTCCGGCGACGCCGTCGCACGTCCCTCACGGGGCGATCCGCACGACGTACCAAAAACCGCCGGGGTGGCCGGAACCCAATGGGTTCCGGCCACCCCGGCGGTACGTTTCTGCTGAGGTGGGGAGCGGGTCAGCTCTCCTCGTGGGACGCCACCGCACGGCGGGCGTCCGCGTCCAGCACGCCCCAGCTGATCAGCTGCTCGGTGAGGACCGAGGGCGACTGGTCGTAGATGACGGCGAGTGTGCGCAGGTCGTCCTGGCGGATCGAGAGCACCTTGCCGTTGTAGTCACCGCGCTGCGACTGGATCGTGGCCGCGTACCGCTGGAGCGGGCCCGCCTTCTCGGCCGGCACATGGGCCAGGCGCTCCAGGTCCAGGACCAGCTTCGGCGGCGGCTCGGCGGCGCCGCCCGGCGTGGTGCCCGGCAGCAGCTCCTGCACGGGGACCCCGTAGAAATCCGCCAGCTCGGCAAGGCGCTGCACGGTCACGGCGCGGTCACCGCGCTCGTACGACCCGACCACAACCGCCTTCCAGCGTCCTTGGGACTTCTCCTCGACACCGTGGAGGGAAAGGCCCTGCTGGGTGCGGATGGCCCGGAGCTTGGCCCCGAGCTGTTTGGCGTATTCGCTGGACATATAGCTCCCCGGCACTGTGTCGACGCGGCCGGCTGTGTGCATGCCGCGCGGCTGGTAACTCACTGTGAGGTTACGCAGCGTTACTCTTCCGCGTCAAGCCGAATGGTCCGCACCGGCTCTTCCGTGGTATCGGTGGCGGGTTGGGCCGAAGGGGTGATCGGGGGCCACCGAGGGGGTGATCTGCGGTGTCGTGCGGGCCTGCTACCGTGGATGGCGCAAATCCGACGTCCTTTAAGGTCCGTCCCGTGAGGCGGAGAAGGAGGTCCGTTTCATATGGACACGCAGCAGAACAATCCGCAGGACAACCAGCGGGAAGCGGAACCGTCCGATGCCCGGCCCGTTCTCGAGGGCCCCGACATCGCGCGCGTACTGACCCGTATCGCCCACGAGATCGTCGAACGCGCCAAGGGCGCCGACGACGTCGTGCTCCTCGGCATTCCGACCCGGGGCGTCTTCCTCGCCCAGCGGCTCGCCGCCAAGCTGGAGCAGATCACCGAACGCACGATCCCGGTCGGCTCGCTCGACATCACCATGTACCGCGACGACCTGCGCATGCACCCGCCACGCGCACTGGCCCGTACGGACATCCCCGGTGACGGCATCGACGGCCGCCTGGTCGTCCTCGTCGACGACGTGCTCTTCTCCGGCCGCACGATCCGCGCCGCCCTCGACGCCCTGAACGACATCGGGCGCCCGCGCGCGGTCCAGCTGGCGGTCCTCGTCGACAGAGGCCACCGCGAACTGCCCATCCGCGCCGACTACGTCGGCAAGAACCTCCCCACGTCGTTGCGGGAGACGGTCAAGGTCCAGCTCGCCGAGGAGGACGGTCGCGACACCGTGCTGCTCGGCGCGAAGCGGGACCGGTAGCAGGCAGACGGCGTACGCCGGTCCTCGGCGTGCCCTGGCCTGCCCTGAATCTCTCCCATATGAACTGCCTTACGGAGCCTGAAAGATGCAGCGTCATCTCATCTCGGCCGCCGACCTCACCCGTGACGACGCCGTCCTGATCCTCGACACCGCCGAGGAGATGGCCCGGGTCGCCGACCGGCCGATCAAGAAACTGCCGACCCTGCGCGGCCGTACCGTCGTCAATCTCTTCTTCGAGGACTCCACCCGCACCCGGATCTCCTTCGAGGCCGCCGAGAAGCGGTTGTCGGCGGACGTCATCAACTTCTCCGCCAAGGGCTCCAGCGTCTCCAAGGGCGAGTCCCTGAAGGACACCGCCCAGACTCTGGAGGCGATGGGCGTCGACGCCGTCGTGATCCGGCACGGTGCCTCCGGGGCGCCGTACCGGCTGGCCAACTCCGGCTGGATCGACGCGGCCGTCATCAACGCCGGTGACGGCACCCACCAGCACCCCACCCAGGCCCTGCTGGACGCCTTCACCATGCGCCGCCGGCTCGTCGGGCGCGACGCCGGGATCGGCCAGGACCTGTCCGGGCGGCGCATCACGATCGTCGGCGACATCCTGCACAGCCGGGTCGCCCGTTCCAACGTCGACCTGCTGCACACCCTCGGCGCCCAGGTCACCCTGGTCGCTCCGCCCACCCTGGTCCCGGTCGGCGTCGAGACCTGGCCGTGCGAGGTGTCGTACGACCTGGACAGCACGCTCGCCAAGTCCGACGCGGTGATGATGCTGCGGGTCCAGCGCGAGCGCATGAACGCGGCGTTCTTCCCGACCGAGCGGGAGTACTCGCGGCGCTACGGCCTCGACGGCGACCGCATGGCGCGGATGCCCGAGCACGCCATCGTGATGCACCCCGGTCCGATGGTCCGCGGCATGGAGATCACGGCCGAGGTGGCCGACTCCGAGCGCTGCACCGTCGTCGAGCAGGTCGCAAACGGAGTCTCCATCCGGATGGCGGTCCTGTACCTGCTTCTGGGCGGCAACGAACCCGCCGTCAGCCACACCCGTATCGAGGAGAAGTAAGACACATGAGCAAGATCCTGATCCGTGGTGCGAAGGTCCTCGGCGGCGAGCCGCAGGACGTGCTGATCGACGGTCCGGTCATCGAGGCCGTCGGTAGCGGGCTCCCGGCCGAGGGCGCAGAGGTCGTCGAGGCCGACGGCAAGGTGCTGCTGCCGGGTCTCGTGGACCTGCACACGCATCTGCGCGAGCCCGGCCGCGAGGACTCCGAGACGGTCCTGACCGGTACCCGCGCGGCCGCCTCCGGCGGCTACACCGCCGTGTTCGCCATGGCCAACACCTTCCCGGTGGCCGACACCGCCGGAGTGGTCGAGCAGGTCTGGCGACTGGGCCGGGAGCACGGCTACTGCGACGTGCAGCCCATCGGCGCGGTCACCGTCGGCCTGGAGGGCCGCAAGCTCGCCGAGCTGGGTGCCATGCACGAGTCGGCGGCCGGCGTGACCGTTTTCTCCGACGACGGCAAGTGCGTCGACGACGCCGTGATCATGCGGCGGGCACTGGAGTACGTGAAGGCCTTCGGCGGGGTCGTCGCCCAGCACGCGCAGGAGCCGCGGCTGACCGAGGGCGCCGAGATGAACGAGGGCGTCGTCTCCGCCGAGCTCGGCCTCGGGGGCTGGCCCGCGGTGGCCGAGGAATCGATCATCGCCCGGGACGTCCTGCTCGCCGAGCACGTCGGCTCCCGCGTCCACATCTGCCACCTGTCGACCGCCGGCTCGGTGGAGATCGTGCGCTGGGCGAAGTCCCGCGGCATCGACGTCACCGCCGAGGTCACCCCGCACCACCTCCTGCTCACCGACGAGCTGGTGCGCACCTACAACCCGGTCTACAAGGTCAATCCGCCGCTACGCACCGAGCGCGACGTGCACGCCCTGCGCGAGGCGCTCGCCGACGGCACGATCGACATCGTCGCCACCGACCACGCCCCGCACCCGCACGAGGACAAGGACTGCGAGTGGGCCGCGGCCGCCATGGGCATGGTCGGCCTGGAGACCGCGTTGTCAGTGGTCCAGGAGACGATGGTGGACACCGGGCTGATCGACTGGGCCGGGGTCGCCGACCGCATGTCCTTCAAGCCCGCCGCGATCGGGCAGGCGCAGGGCCACGGCCGCCCCGTCTCGGCAGGTGAGCCCGCCAACCTCACGCTCGTCGACACGGCTTACCGTGGGTCCGTGGACCCCGCGGGCTTCGCCTCGCGCAGCCGCAACACCCCGTACGAGGGGCGTGAGCTGCCGGGCCGTGTCACGCACACGTGGCTCCGGGGCAAGGCCACGCTCGTCGACGGGAAGCTCACGTGACACCTGCAACTCTGCTCGCGACCGGATTCGGCGCCGACCTCGCGGCCGAACAGAAGTCGGCCGAGGTGACCGACTGGGCCGCCCGCGTGGGCTGGCTCGTCGGACTCGCCCTCTTCGTCGCGCTCGTCTACTGGCTGATGCGCGAGGGCTGGAAGTGGCGCGGCACGCTCCAGGGCGACCTGCCCGAGCTGCCCACCGCGCCCGATGACCCCGGCCCGGCGAAACTGAGCATGAGCGGCCGCTACCACGGCTCCACCACCGCCGGACAGTGGCTCGACCGCATCGTGGCGCACGGCCTCGGTACCCGCAGCCGGGTCGAGCTCACCCTGACGGACGCGGGACTGGACGTCGTACGCCCGGGAGCGAGGGACTTCTTCATCCCGGCCGACGCCCTGCGCGAGGCGGTGCTCGGCAAGGGCATCGCCGGCAAGGTCCTGACCGAGGGCGGACTGCTCGTGGTGACCTGGGCGCACGGCGAGCGACTGATCGACTCCGGGTTCCGCTCCGACCACGCGGCCGAGCACAACGAATGGGTCGACGTCATTAACTCCATGATCAACAAGACGGAAACGGAAGGCGCACGATGACGACCTCCACGAAGGGGACCGCCTCGCAGCGGAAAGAGGTGTCTCCCGCGGTACTCGTCCTGGAGGACGGCCGGATCTTCCGCGGCCGTGCCTACGGGGCCGTGGGGGTGACCTTCGGTGAGGCGGTGTTCTCCACCGGCATGACCGGCTACCAGGAGACCCTGACCGACCCGTCGTACCACCGCCAGGTCGTCGTGATGACCGCCCCGCACGTCGGCAACACCGGCGTCAACGACGAGGACCCCGAGTCCCAGCGGATCTGGGTCGCCGGATACGTCGTGCGCGACCCCGCGCGCGTGCCGTCCAACTGGCGTTCCCGCCGCTCCCTGGACGACGAACTGCGCAGCCAGGGCGTCGTCGGCATCTCCGGCATCGACACGCGCGCGCTGACCCGCCACCTGCGCGAGCGCGGCGCCATGCGCGTCGGCATCTTCTCCGGCAACGCGCTGCCCGACGACGGCACCATGCTCACCGAGGTCCGCCAGGCCCCCGAGATGAAGGGCGCCGACCTCTCCGCGGAGGTCGCCACCAAGGAGCCGTACGTCGTCCCGGCGATCGGTGAGAAGAAGTTCACCGTCGCCGCCGTCGACCTCGGCATCAAGGGCATGACCCCGCACCGGATGGCCGAGCGCGGCATCGAGGTGCACGTGCTGCCCGCCACGGCGACCGCCGAGGACGTCTACGCCGTCAACCCGGACGGTGTCTTCTTCTCCAACGGCCCCGGCGACCCGGCCACCGCCGACCACCCGGTCTCCGTCATGCGGGCCGTCCTGGAGCGCGGCACCCCGCTGTTCGGCATCTGCTTCGGCAACCAGATCCTGGGCCGCGCCCTCGGCTTCGGCACCTACAAGCTGAAGTACGGCCACCGCGGCATCAACCAGCCGGTGCAGGACCGTACGACCGGCAAGGTCGAGGTCACCGCGCACAACCACGGCTTCGCCGTCGACGCCCCGCTCGACCAGGTCTCCGAGACCCCGTTCGGCCGCGCCGAGGTGTCCCACGTCTGCCTGAACGACAACGTGGTGGAGGGCCTCCAGCTCCTCGACCGCCCCGCCTTCAGCGTCCAGTACCACCCCGAAGCGGCCGCCGGCCCGCACGACGCCGCCTACCTGTTCGACCGCTTCGTGAAGCTCATGGAGGGCCAGCGTGCCTAAGCGCACCGATATCCAGTCCGTCCTGGTCATCGGCTCCGGCCCGATCGTCATCGGCCAGGCCGCCGAGTTCGACTACTCCGGCACCCAGGCGTGCCGCATCCTGCGCGCCGAGGGCCTGAGGGTCATCCTGGTCAACTCCAACCCGGCGACGATCATGACCGACCCGGAGATCGCCGACGCCACCTACGTCGAGCCGATCACCCCGGAGTTCGTCGAGAAGATCATCGCCAAGGAGCGCCCGGACGCCCTGCTGCCCACCCTGGGTGGCCAGACGGCCCTCAACACCGCGATCTCGCTGCACGAGGCCGGCACGCTCGACAAGTACGGTGTCGAGCTCATCGGCGCCAACGTCGAGGCCATCAACAAGGGCGAGGACCGCGACCTCTTCAAGGACGTCGTCGAGGAGGTCCGCAAGAAGATCGGCCACGGCGAGTCCGCCCGCTCGGTCATCTGCCACTCCATGGACGACGTCCTCGCGGGCGTCGAGACGCTCGGCGGCTACCCCGTCGTCGTCCGCCCCTCCTTCACCATGGGCGGCGCCGGTTCCGGCTTCGCGCACGACGAGGAGGAGCTGCGCCGCATCGCCGGACAGGGCCTCACGCTCTCCCCGACCACCGAGGTGCTCCTGGAGGAGTCCATCCTCGGCTGGAAGGAGTACGAGCTGGAGCTGATGCGAGACAAGAACGACAACGTCGTGGTCGTCTGCTCCATCGAGAACTTCGACCCCATGGGCGTGCACACCGGCGACTCGATCACCGTCGCCCCCGCGATGACGCTGACCGACCGCGAGTACCAGGTGCTGCGCGACGTCGGCATCGCCATCATCCGCGAGGTCGGTGTCGACACCGGCGGCTGCAACATCCAGTTCGCGGTGAATCCCGAGGACGGTCGTGTGATCGTCATCGAGATGAACCCGCGCGTGTCGCGCTCCTCGGCCCTGGCCTCCAAGGCCACCGGCTTCCCGATCGCCAAGATCGCGGCCAAGCTCGCCGTCGGCTACACCCTCGACGAGATCCCGAACGACATCACGCAGGAGACCCCGGCCTCCTTCGAGCCCACGCTCGACTACGTGGTCGTCAAGGCCCCGCGGTTCGCCTTCGAGAAGTTCCCGAGCGCGGACTCCACCCTCACCACCACCATGAAGTCGGTCGGCGAGGCCATGGCCATCGGCCGCAACTTCACCGAGGCCTTCCAGAAGGCGCTGCGCTCGCTGGAGAAGAAGGGCAGCCAGTTCACCTTCGTCGGCGAGCCCGGCGACAAGGAAGCGCTGCTGACGGAGGCCGTCCGTCCCACCGACGGCCGGATCAACACCGTCATGCAGGCCATCCGCGCGGGCGCCACCCAGGAGGAGGTCTTCGCGTACACGAAGATCGACCCCTGGTTCGTCGACCAGCTCTTCCTCATCAAGGAGATCGCCGACGAGCTCGCCGAGGCCCCGGAGCTCACCCCCGAGCTGCTGGCCGAGGCCAAGCGGCACGGCTTCTCCGACCAGCAGATCGGCGAGATCCGCGGGCTGCGCGAGGACGTCGTACGCGAGGTGCGGCACGCGCTGGGCGTGCGGCCGGTCTACAAGACGGTCGACACCTGCGCCGCCGAGTTCGCCGCGAAGACGCCGTACTTCTACTCCTCCTACGACGAGGAGACGGAGGTCGCCGCGCGCGAGAAGCCGGCCGTCATCATCCTGGGCTCCGGTCCCAACCGCATCGGCCAGGGCATCGAGTTCGACTACTCCTGCGTGCACGCCTCCTTCGCGCTGAGCGAGGCCGGGTACGAGACCGTGATGGTCAACTGCAACCCGGAGACCGTCTCCACCGACTACGACACCTCCGACCGGCTGTACTTCGAGCCGCTGACGCTGGAGGACGTGCTGGAGATCGTCCACGCGGAGCAGCAGGCGGGCCCCGTGGCGGGCGTCGTGGTCCAGCTGGGCGGCCAGACCCCGCTGGGCCTGTCGCAGGCGCTGAAGGACAACGGCGTGCCGATCGTGGGCACCCCGCCCGAGGCCATCCACGCCGCCGAGGACCGCGGCGCCTTCGGCCGCGTCCTGGCCGAGGCGGGCCTGCCCGCCCCCAAGCACGGCACCGCCACCACCTTCGCCGAGGCCAAGACCATCGCCGACGAGATCGGCTACCCGGTGCTGGTGCGGCCGTCGTACGTCCTCGGCGGACGCGGCATGGAGATCGTCTACGACGAGACCCGGCTGTCGACCTACATCGCCGAGTCGACCGAGATCAGCCCCTCCCGGCCGGTCCTGGTCGACCGCTTCCTCGACGACGCGATCGAGATCGACGTCGACGCCCTCTACGACGGCACCGAGCTCTACCTCGGCGGCGTCATGGAGCACATCGAGGAGGCCGGCATCCACTCCGGCGACTCCGCCTGCGCGCTGCCCCCGATCACCCTCGGCGGCTTCGACATCAAGCGTCTGCGGGCCTCGACGGAGGCCATCGCCAAGGGCGTCGGCGTACGCGGCCTGATCAACATCCAGTTCGCGATGGCCGGGGACATCCTCTACGTCCTGGAGGCCAACCCGCGCGCGTCCCGCACGGTCCCCTTCACCTCGAAGGCGACCGCGGTGCCGCTGGCGAAGGCCGCCGCCCGGATCTCGCTCGGCGCGACCGTCGCCGAACTCCGCGCGGAGGGTCTGCTCCCGGCGCACGGCGACGGCGGCGAACTCCCGCTCGACGCGCCGATCTCCGTCAAGGAGGCCGTCATGCCCTGGTCGCGCTTCCGCGACGTGCACGGCCGCGGCGTCGACACGGTCCTCGGCCCGGAGATGCGCTCCACCGGCGAGGTCATGGGCATCGACGCCGTCTTCGGCACGGCCTACGCCAAGTCGCAGGCCGGCGCCTACGGTCCGCTGCCCACCAAGGGCCGCGCGTTCATCTCGGTCGCCAACCGCGACAAGCGCTCGATGATTTTCCCGGCCCGCGAACTGGTCGCCCACGGCTTCGAGCTGCTCGCCACCTCCGGTACCGCCGAGGTCCTCAAGCGCAACGGCATCAACGCGACTGTGGTGCGCAAGCAGTCCGAGGGCACCGGCCCGAACGGCGAGAAGACCATCGTCCAGTACATCCACGACGGCGAGGTCGACCTCATCGTCAACACGCCCTACGGCACCGGCGGCCGCCTCGACGGCTACGAGATCCGTACGGCGGCCGTGGCGCGGTCGGTGCCGTGCCTGACGACGGTCCAGGCGCTCGCCGCCGCCGTCCAGGGCATCGACGCGCTCAACCACGGTGACGTGGGCGTCCGCTCGCTCCAGGAACACGCGGAACACCTGACCGCGGCCCGCGACTAGCAGCCCTGAGGGGGACACCGGAAACGGTGTCCCCCTCTTGGTGAGAACACCATTCTTGGTGAGGACCCCATGTACAAGATCTTCTTCAGGCTCGTCTTCCGGCACATGGACCCCGAGCAGGCCCATCACCTGGCCTTCGGCTGGATCCGGCTCGCCGCCCGCGTCCCCGTGCTGCGCACCTTCCTCGCCGCCGTGCTCGCGCCCCGGTACAAGGAACTGCGCACCGAGGCCTTCGGGCTGCGCATGCACGGCCCCTTCGGGCTCGCCGCCGGCTTCGACAAGAACGCCGTCGCCATCGACGGCATGTCGATGCTCGGCTTCGACCACGTCGAGATCGGCACGGTGACGGGGGAGGCCCAGCCGGGCAACCCCAGGAAGCGGCTCTTCCGCCTCGTGAAGGACCGCGCGCTGATCAACCGCATGGGCTTCAACAACGACGGCTCGCTGGCCGTCGCGGCCCGTCTGGCGGCCCGTGAGCCCGTCTTCAGGACGGTCGTCGGGGTGAACATCGGCAAGACCAAGGCCGTCCCCGAGGAGGAGGCCGTCGGCGACTACGTGAAGTCGGCCGAGCGGCTGGCGCCGTACGCCGACTACCTGGTCGTGAACGTGTCGTCGCCCAACACGCCCGGCCTGCGCAACCTCCAGGCCACCGAGGCGCTGCGCCCCCTGCTGGGCGCCGTCCGCGAGGCCGCCGACCGCAGGGTCGCCTCGCGCCGCGTCCCGCTCCTGGTGAAGATCGCGCCCGACCTCGCCGACGAGGACGTGGACGCGGTCGCCGACCTGGCCGTCGAACTCGGCCTGGACGGCATCATCGCCACCAACACCACCATCGCGCGCGAGGGCCTCGGCCTGGCCTCCGCGCCCGACCTGGTGAAGGAGACCGGCGGTCTGTCCGGCGCGCCCCTGAAGGACCGCTCCCTGGAGGTCCTCAGGCGCCTGTACGCGCGCGTGGGCGACCGGATCACCCTGGTGGGCGTCGGGGGCGTGGAGAACGCCGAGGACGCCTGGCAGCGCATCCTGGCGGGCGCCACGCTGGTCCAGGGCTACAGCGCCTTCGTCTACGAGGGCCCCTTCTGGGGCCGCGCCATCCACAAGGGCCTGGTGGCACGCCTGCGCCAGAGCCCGTACGCCACCCTCGCCGACGCGGTCGGCGCCGACGTGAGGAAGAAGACGGCATGACCCTGGAGTCCTTCGGCACACGCCTGCGCCGGGCGATGGACGAGCGCGGCCCGCTCTGCGTGGGCATCGACCCGCACGCGTCCCTGCTGGCCGAGTGGGGCCTGGACGACGACGTGGCGGGCCTGGAGCGCTTCAGCCGTACCGTCGTCGAGGCGATGGCCGACCGGGTTGCCGTCCTGAAGCCGCAGAGCGCCTTCTTCGAGCGCTTCGGATCCCGCGGCGTCGCCGTCCTGGAGAAGTCGGTCGAGGAGGCGCGGGCGGCCGGCGCCCTGGTCGTGATGGACGCCAAGCGCGGCGACATCGGCTCCACCATGGCCGCCTACGCCGAATCCTTCCTCCGCGCGGACGCGCCGCTCTTCTCGGACGCGCTGACCGTCTCCCCGTACCTCGGCTACGGCTCGCTCTCCCCGGCGATCGCCCTGGCGCGCGAGAGCGGCGCGGGACTGTTCGTGCTGGCCCTGACCTCCAACCCGGAGGGCGGCGAGGTCCAGCACGCCGTCCGCGCGGACGGCCGGAGCGTCGGAGCGACGATGCTGGCGCACCTGGCGGCCGAGAACACGGGGGAGGAGCCCCTCGGCTCCTTCGGCGCCGTCGTGGGCGCCACGCTCGGCGACCTGTCGTCCTACGACCTGGACATCAACGGTCCGCTCCTGGCGCCCGGCATCGGCGCCCAGGGGGCCACCCCGGCCGATCTTCCCGCGGTCTTCGGGGCGGCGGTGCGCAACGTCGTCCCGAACGTCAGCCGGGGGGTGCTGCGGCACGGTCCCGACACCGGCGCGCTGCGCGCGGCCGCGGACCGGTTCGCGGAGGAGATCAGGGCCGCGGTGGCCTCCGTATGAGTGTTCCCGGCGCTTCGGTCAAGTCCTCCGATGAGTGCTTCGAGACCGACTTGAGTCTGAATACATTCTCAAATCCGGGGCAGTATGTCTGAAATGTCCGACCTGACAAAGGCTGACCAGGACTTTTCCGCTGTTCTCGCTGACTCTGGCGCCCTTGGCCGCTAGTCTCCGACGGGTGGGGACACCCCCACACCCTTCAGGTAGTGGGGGAGAACGGGCGAGCGTGTTGCTCGTGGCTCCCCAGGTGTGGGGCGACTAGGTTCCTCACCGGTCCGTATCCGACAGTTCGACATCCGAGGTGACGTAGGCGTGGCTCTTCCGCCCCTTACCCCTGAACAGCGCGCAGCCGCGCTCGAAAAGGCCGCCGCGGCTCGCCGGGAGCGGGCCGAGGTCAAGAATCGACTCAAGCACTCCGGCGCCTCCCTGCACGAGGTCATCAAGCAGGGCCAGGAGAACGACGTCATCGGCAAGATGAAGGTCTCCGCGCTGCTTGAGTCCCTGCCGGGCGTGGGCAAGGTCCGCGCCAAGCAGATCATGGAGCGACTCGGCATCTCCGAGAGCCGCCGTGTGCGCGGCCTCGGTTCCAACCAGATCGCCTCCCTGGAGCGTGAGTTCGGCAGCACTGGTTCCTGAACCGGGTCACTCCGGGCAGGGAGTCCCGGGCACTCCGGGATTGCTGGAATAATCGCTGCATGGCTGCAACATTCCGGGGGACGACCCCCGAGCCCCCGGACGTACGTCCGCGGCTGACCGTGCTCTCCGGCCCCTCCGGGGTCGGCAAGAGCACGGTCGTCGCCCATATGCGCAAGGAACACCCCGAGGTCTGGCTCTCGGTGTCGGCGACGACCCGCAAGCCCCGACCTGGTGAGAAGCACGGTGTCCAGTACTTCTTCGTCACCGACGAGGAGATGGACAAGCTGATCGCCAACGGGGAACTGCTGGAGTGGGCCGAGTTCGCCGGCAACCGCTACGGCACGCCGCGTGCGGCCGTGCTGGAGCGGCTGGAGGCGGGCGAGCCCGTCCTCCTGGAGATCGATCTCCAGGGGGCCCGGCAGGTCCGCGAGTCCATGGCGGACTCCCAGTTGGTGTTCCTGGCTCCTCCCTCCTGGGAGGAGCTCGTGCGCAGACTGACCGGACGGGGCACCGAGCCGCCCGAGGTGATCGAGCGCCGCCTGGACGCGGCCAAGATCGAACTGGCGGCCGAACCCGAGTTCGACGTGACCTTGGTCAACACCTCCGTCGAGGACGTGGCTCGCGAGCTGCTAGCCTTGATGGATGTTGTGTGATCACTAGTGCTGTGCCCATGAGTACCCGGGCCGCCGGTGCCGTGATCACGACCGGTCTTTTCCCATCCATCGGAAGGTAGAGCGTGTCCTCTTCCATCTCCGCGCCCGAGGGCATCATCAACCCGCCGATCGACGAGCTCCTCGAGGCCACCGACTCGAAGTACAGCCTCGTGATCTACGCGGCCAAGCGGGCCCGCCAGATCAACGCGTACTACTCGCAGCTCGGCGAGGGCCTCCTCGAGTACGTCGGTCCGCTGGTGGACACCCACGTCCACGAGAAGCCGCTCTCGATCGCCCTCCGCGAGATCAACGCGGGTCTGCTGACGTCCGAGGCCGTAGAGGGCCCGGCGCAGTAAGTAGCATTTTCAGCTTTGAGCTGGCTTTTCCACAGGCCCGGCAGCGCGACTGCCGGGCCTGTGGTGTGTGATGGACGTGATGGACGTGATGGGCCGTACGTTGCCGAACCGGGGAGAAACGGTGGACAAGCCGAAGGTCGTGCTGGGGGTCAGCGGTGGCATCGCCGCCTACAAGGCCTGTGAGCTGCTGCGCAGACTGACCGAGACGGGTCACGACGTGCGCGTCGTCCCCACCGACTCCGCGCTGCATTTCGTCGGCTCCGCCACCTGGTCCGCGCTGTCCGGCAACCCGGTCTCGACCGAGGTGTGGGACGACGTCCACGAGGTCCCGCACGTCCGCATCGGACAACACGCCGACCTGGTGGTCGTCGCCCCGGCGACCGCGGACATGCTCGCCAAGGCGGCCCACGGCCTCGCCGACGACCTGCTCACGAACACCCTCCTCACCGCCCGCTGCCCGGTCGTCTTCGCACCCGCCATGCACACGGAGATGTGGGAGCACCCGGCCACCCAGGAGAACGTGGCCACGCTGCGCCGCCGCGGCGCCGTCGTCATCGAGCCGGCCGTCGGACGCCTCACGGGCGTCGACACCGGCAAGGGCCGGCTGCCCGACCCGACGGAGATCTACGCCGTCTGCCGGCGCGTGCTCGCCCGGGGCGTCACCGAGCCGGACCTCACGGGCCGGCACGTCGTCGTCAGCGCCGGCGGCACCCGCGAGCCCCTCGACCCCGTCCGCTTCCTGGGCAACCGCTCCTCCGGCAAGCAGGGCTACGCCCTCGCCCGCACCGCCGCCGCGCGGGGCGCCCGGGTGACCCTCGTCGCGGCCAACACCGGCCTGCCGGACCCGGCGGGCGTGGACGTCGTCCCGGTCGGCACGGCCGTACAGCTGCGCGAGGCGGTCCTGAAGGCCGCCGCGGACGCCGACGCGGTCGTGATGGCCGCCGCGGTCGCCGACTTCCGCCCGGCGGCGTACGCGGAAGGAAAGATCAAGAAGAAGGACGGCAAGGACCCGGACCCCATCGTGCTGGTACGGAATCCGGACATCCTCGCGGAGATCTCGGCCGACCGCGCCCGCCCCGCCCAGGTCGTCGTCGGCTTCGCCGCCGAGACCGACGACGTGCTGGCCAACGGCCGCGAGAAACTGCGACGCAAGGGCTGTGACCTCCTCGTGGTCAACGAGGTGGGGGAGCGCAGGACTTTCGGTTCCGAGGAGAACGAGGCCGTGGTGCTGGGCGCCGACGGCAGTGAGACGCCGGTCCCGCACGGGCCGAAGGAGGCGTTGGCCGAAATCGTGTGGGATCTGGTGGTGGAGCGGTTGAAGTGAATGTCTTCCGCCCTTCAAGGATCGCTGGGGTCGGGCATATTGAGGCGTGGCGCCCCTGGCCAACCCCGCTCGGGATTGGGCAGAATGCCCGTGCCGCAGGTCACAGCACTCCCGAGTGTCGAGACAGGGAGGCCGATGGCCGAGCGCGACCGATAAACTGTTCTCGGACGGTGCCGGGCGCAGCCCCCGAGCCCGTCCGCCCATGATCAGCCAGCAGCCGCTGCAACCCCAGGGAGCGTTGTGTCCCGTCGCTTGTTCACCTCGGAGTCCGTGACCGAGGGTCACCCCGACAAGATCGCTGACCAGATCAGCGACACCATCCTCGACGCGCTGCTCAAGGAGGACCCGTCGTCCCGGGTCGCCGTCGAGACGCTGATCACCACCGGCCTGGTCCACGTGGCCGGAGAGGTCACCACCAAGACCTACGCGCCCATCGCGCAGCTCGTGCGCGACAAGATCCTGGAGATCGGCTACGACTCCTCCAAGAAGGGCTTCGACGGCGCCTCCTGCGGTGTCTCGGTGTCCATCGGCGCGCAGTCCCCCGACATCGCGCAGGGTGTCGACACGGCCTACGAGTCCCGGGTCGAGGGTGACGAGGACGAGCTCGACAAGCAGGGCGCCGGCGACCAGGGCCTGATGTTCGGCTACGCCTGCGACGAGACGCCCACGCTGATGCCGCTGCCGATCTTCCTGGCGCACCGCCTGTCCAAGCGCCTGTCCGAGGTCCGCAAGAACGGCACCATCCCCTACCTGCGCCCCGACGGCAAGACGCAGGTCACCATCGAGTACGACGGTGACAAGGCGGTCCGCCTGGACACGGTCGTGGTCTCCTCGCAGCACGCGTCGGACATCGACCTGGAGTCGCTGCTCGCCCCCGACATCCGCGAGTTCGTCGTCGAGGCGGAGCTGAAGGCGCTCCTCGACGAGGGCATCAAGCTGGACACCGACGGCTACCGCCTCCTGGTCAACCCGACCGGCCGCTTCGAGATCGGCGGCCCGATGGGCGACGCCGGCCTCACCGGCCGCAAGATCATCATCGACACCTACGGCGGCATGTCCCGCCACGGCGGCGGCGCCTTCTCCGGCAAGGACCCGTCCAAGGTGGACCGCTCGGCGGCGTACGCGATGCGCTGGGTCGCCAAGAACGTCGTCGCCGCGGGCCTCGCCACCCGCTGCGAGGTCCAGGTCGCCTACGCCATCGGCAAGGCCGAGCCGGTCGGCCTCTTCGTCGAGACCTTCGGCACCGCCAAGGTCGACACCGACCGGATCGAGAAGGCGATCGACGAGGTCTTCGACCTCCGCCCGGCCGCCATCATCCGCGACCTCGACCTCCTTCGCCCGATCTACGCCCAGACCGCGGCCTACGGCCACTTCGGCCGCGAGCTTCCGGAGTTCACCTGGGAGAAGACGGACCGCGTGGACGCGCTGCGGAAGGCGGCGGGGCTGTAAGGCCCCACGGTCAGCCACGAGGCCCGGTGTCCCCTTGGGGGCGCCGGGCCTCGGCGTTTCACCGGCGTGCTGGGCATGTTCAGACGCCGCACCGTCGGTACGGGCGGCGCTCGGTCTGCTCAAGGTCGTGGGGCTGGGTGAGGGAGCGGGGGCAACCTGAGGTCGGACCCGGGGGCCCGGCCGAGGTGCGGGGCATGTCGAGAAAGCGATTCCGGCCAAGGGACAAGGGCGGGGGCTTCGGGTGCTCGGGCGGGGGCGTTGTCAGTCGGGTTTGGTAAGAATGCAAAGGTGAGCAGCGAGAATGAGGGTGCGGAGGGCTCGGGGGAGGCCGGGGCGCCGGAGCAGCTTGCCCTTATTCGGGAGAGCGTGCGCAAGGCTCAGGTGCCGCGGGCCAAGCCGCGGACCTGGCGGGGGGCCGCGCTGGCCAAGGAGTTGCCCGTTGCCCGGGTGTTGGTCGACAAGGGGGTGCTGCATCTTGACCGGTACTTCGACTACGCGGTGCCGGAGGAGCTGGATGCGCAGGCGCAGCCCGGGGTGCGGGTCCGGGTGCGGTTCGGGGCCGGGCGGCATCGGGTGCGGGACGGGCGGCGTGAGGGCGGGGGGCTGATCGACGGGTTTCTCGTCGAGCGGCTGGCCGAGTCGGACTACTCCGGACCGTTGGCGGCGCTGGCCCAGGTCGTCTCGCCCGAGCCAGTGCTCGGGGCGGAGCTGTTGGGGCTGGCCCGTGCGGTGGCGGACCGGTACGCGGGGAGTCTGGCCGATGTGTTGCAACTTGCGGTTCCGCCGCGCAGCGCGCGGGCCGAGCAGCGGCCCTCACCCGCCCCGCTGCCCCCTCCCGGGGCGCCGGACGCAGGGTCCTGGGGGCGCTACGAGCGCGGGGACGCGTTCGTCGAGTCCCTGGCCTCGGGGGGTGCGCCGCGAGCCGTGTGGAACGCCCTGCCGGGCCCCGAGTGGAGCGAGGAGCTGGCGCGGGCCGTCGTGGCGACCCTGGCCTCCGGGCGGGGGGCGCTCGTCGTCCTGCCGGACGGGCGGGCGGTCGCGCGGCTCGACGCCGCGCTGACGGCACTGCTGGGGGAGGGGCGTCACGCGGTGCTCACCGCCGACGCCGGACCCGAGAAGCGGTACCGGGAGTGGCTCGCCGTGCGCCGGGGAGCCGTCCGGGCCGTCATCGGGACCCGGGCCGCCATGTTCGCGCCCGTTCAGGACCTCGGGCTGGTCGCGATCTGGGACGACGGCGACGACAGCCACAGCGAGCTGCACGCACCCCAGCCCCATGCCCGCGAAGTGCTCCTGCTGCGGGCCGCGCTGGACAAGTGCGGCTTTCTGCTGGGCAGTTGGAGCTGCACCGTGGAGGCCGCGCAGCTCGTGGAGAGCGGCTGGGCCCGGCCGCTGGTCGCCACCCGGGACCAGGTGCGGTCCGCCGCGCCCCTGGTCAGGACGGTGGGGGACGGGGACCTCGCGCGCGACGAGGCGGCGCGAGCCGCCCGCCTGCCGACGCTTGCCTGGCAGGCCGTCAGGGAGGGGCTGCGGCACGGGCCCGTGCTCGTGCAGGTGCCCCGGCGGGGCTACGTGCCGAGGATGGCGTGCGCCAACTGCCGTGCCCCGGCGCGGTGCCGGCACTGTGCCGGGCCTCTGGAGGGCCAGGATTCCGGGGCCCCGTTGCGGTGCGGGTGGTGCGGACAGGAGGAGAGCGCCTGGCACTGCCCGGAGTGCGGGGGCTTCCGGCTGCGGGCGCAGGTGGTGGGCGCGCGGCGGACCGCCGAGGAGCTGGGAAGGGCGTTCCCGGCGGTCGCGGTGCGGACGTCGGGGCGCGAGCACGTGCTGGACACCGTGCCGTCGGCGCCCGCGCTGGTGGTGAGCACACCGGGGGCCGAACCCGTCGCCGAGGGTGGGTACGCGGCCGCCCTGCTGCTCGACGGCTGGGCCATGCTCGGGCGGCCCGACCTGCGCGCCGGCGAGGACGCGCTGCGGCGGTGGATCGCGGCCGCCTCTCTCGTACGGCCGCAGGGTGCGGGTGGCACGGTCGTGGTCGTCGCCGAGCCCACGCTGCGGCCCGTGCAGGCGCTGGTGCGCTGGGATCCGGTGGGTCACGCCGTACGGGAACTCGCCGAGCGGGGAGAGCTGGGGTTCCCGCCGGTGTCGAGAATGGCCGCCGTGTCGGGGACCTCGGAGGCCGTCGCGGAGTTCCTGGGCGCGGTGGAACTGCCCCCGGACGCCCAGGTGTTGGGGCCGGTGCCCCTGCCCGTCACGGGCGCGGGCCGTCCGAAGCGGGTGGGCGGCCCGCCCCCGGGAGAGCACTGGGAGCGGGCATTGGTCCGGGTACCGCCGGGCAGCGGGGCGGCGCTCGCCTCCGCGCTGAAGGCCGCACAGGCGGCTCGGATGGCGCGCGGGGGTGGCGAGACCGTGGTGCGGGTGCGGATCGATCCGCCCGACATCGGGTGAGCGGGGGGCGGGACGTATCGGCCTCGGGGGAGCGGGGAGGGGGAGCGGGCGTCCGCCCTGGATGGGCGGGGTGCCGTGCCGTGCGTGTTCGGCTTCGGGTCAGCTGGGGTGGCCTGTAGTGGCCGTGGACGCGTGGGGGGGGGCGGTAGGCGTATGCCCGGACGAGCGGGAGAGGGGAGCAGTAGGCGTCCGTCCCGGATGGGTGGGGTGCCGTGTGTGTTCGGCTTCGGGCCAGGTGGGGTGGCCTGTAGCGGTCCCGGACGCGTGGGGGACGGCAGGCGTACGCCCGGACGGGCGGGATGCCGTGCGTGTTCGGCTTCGGGTCAGCTGGGGTGGCCCGTAGTGGCCGAAGACGCGTGGAGGACGGTAGGCGTACGCCCGGACGAGGGAGCAATAGGCGTCCGCCCTGGATGAGCAGGGTGCCGCGCGCTCGCCGCCGGATCCGCTGGGGACGGACGGCACGCGTCGGCCTCGGCCGGCAGGGGGCGACACGGGTCCGTTCCGGGCTAGTACGGGGAGGCAGGGGCCGGTCTTCGTCGGGTGGGGCATCGTCGTGGGGCAGGCCCTCGCGCGCGGCGCTGCCGTGCGTCCAACCGCCGTGGCCGGTGTGTGGCATGCGTCTGCCCTCCCGGGCGTGGCCGGGAGGGCAGGGAAGCAGGGGGGTGGGTCAGCCGTTGCGGGGGGCGGGGAAGGCGGTGGGCCTGGCCTCGTCGCGGAGGGTCGGGCTGCCGGCGGTCGGCTGGGTCGGCATGGAGCGGGCGGCGGGGACCGTCGGCACCGTGGAGATGCCGGTGCCGACGTTGACGGCGCGGGAGCTCGAGCTCTCCGTGGCTCGCTCGGTCTCGGCGGCCGCCTGGGCGGTGGCGCGACGGGCGCCGTAACGGCGGTGCACCGCCTGCTTGGTGACCCCGAGGGCGGAACCCACCGCGTCCCACGAGAAGCCGAGTGAGCGGTCGAAATCCACGGCGGCCGTGACCAGGGTCTCGACACTGTCCCGCAGTTCCTGGGCCAGACGGACCGTCGGGGCGGGGGCGCGTCCGTAGACGACGAAGCCCGTGGAGGGACCGGAGCGGCGCGGGCGGTAGACGTTGCCCAGCTGGGCGGTGAGCGTGCGCAGTGCGTCCACCTGCCGGCGGACCCGCTCGATGTCCCGCACCAGCAAGTGCAGGCTGGCCCGAGCCTGGGCGTCGTGGGTTGCGTGGTCGGCCATGAACAAGCCTCTCGAA
Organism: Streptomyces lincolnensis; assembly: GCF_021173675.1. GTDB lineage: Bacteria > Actinomycetota > Actinomycetes > Streptomycetales > Streptomycetaceae > Streptomyces > Streptomyces lincolnensis_B. The sequence continues at coordinate 457,410 of NZ_JAIHON010000009.1, forward strand.
CCGGCGATGAAAGGGGTCGGGTCGCGCGATGTGCGGCCCGCGTTGGTCAACTCTTTCTTGACCAACGCGTGGGCGCTCCGCTGGTCACGCACCGGGGGCGTAGGGGCATATGCGTGCGCCCCGGGAGGAGGGTGCGCGCCGCGATCACCGCAGGCGGCGCCGCGTCGTACCCGGGCGCCATACACTTGTGCGTTGCCCGCAGTCGCCGCCCGAGAGGCCCGAACCCACCCATGAAGCTGGTCTTCGCCGGTACCCCCGAGGTCGCCGTTCCCGCCCTGGACGCTCTCATCGCCTCCGGGCGGCACGAGGTGGCCGCCGTCGTCACGCGGCCCGACGCGCCGGCCGGGCGCGGGCGCAGGCTGGTCGCGAGCCCCGTCGCCGAGCGGGCCGAGGAGGCCGGGATCGAGGTGCTGAAGCCGGTGAAGCCGCGGGACCCCGAGTTCCTGGAGCGGCTGCGCGCCATCGCCCCCGACTGCTGCCCCGTCGTGGCCTACGGCGCCCTGCTGCCCAGGGTCGCCCTAGACATCCCCGTCCACGGCTGGGTCAACCTGCACTTCTCGCTGCTGCCCGCCTGGCGCGGGGCCGCGCCCGTGCAGCACTCCATCATGGCGGGGGACGAGATCACCGGTGCCTCGACCTTCCTCATCGAGGAGGGGCTCGACTCCGGGCCGGTCTACGGCACGGTCACCGAGGAGATCCGGCCCACCGACACCAGCGGTGACCTGCTCACCCGGCTCGCCTTCGCCGGCTCCGGGCTGCTCGCCGCGACCATGGACGGGATCGAGGACGGCACGCTGAAGGCCGTACCGCAGCCTGTCGAGGGCATCACCGTCGCCCCGAAGATCACCGTCGAGGACGCCCGGGTGGACTGGGGCACGCCCGCGCTGCGCGTGGACCGGGTCGTGCGCGGGTGCACGCCGGCGCCCGGCGCGTGGACCGTCTTCCGGGGCGAGCGGCTCAAGCTGATCCAGGCCCGGCCCGTCCCCGAGCGGACCGAGCTCGCGCCCGGCGCGCTCGCCGTGGGGAAGAACAGCGTCCACGTCGGTACCGCGTCGCACGCGATCGAGCTGCTGTGGGTGCAGGCCCAGGGCAAGAAGCCGATGAGGGCCGCCGACTGGGCGCGTGGCGTGCGCATCGGTGAGGGCGAGACCCTCGGAGCGTGAGGCGGGGGCCGGCGGACTTACGCTTGGTGCGTCGCCTCTTCTGAAATCCGGAGCACCTTTTTCGTGAGTGACCAGCCCCGTCAGCCCCGCAGTCCCCGTGGTCCCCGCAAGCCGGGCAAGCCCTACCGCCGGCCCCAGAAGGACCCCGTCCGCATGCTCGCCTTCGAGGCGCTGCGGGCCGTGGACGAGCGGGACGCGTACGCCAACCTCGTCCTGCCGCCGCTGCTGCGCAAGGCGCGCGAGAAGGGCGACTTCGACACGCGGGACGCGGCGCTGGCCACCGAGCTGGTGTACGGGACGCTGCGGCGGCAGGGGACGTACGACGCGATCATCTCCGCGTGCGTCGACCGGCCGCTGCGCGAGGTCGACCCGCCCGTGCTCGACGTGCTCAGCCTGGGTGCGCACCAGTTGCTCGGGACGCGGATCCCCACGCACGCCGCGGTCTCGGCCTCCGTCGAGCTCGCCCGGGTCGTGCTCGGCGACGGACGGGCCAAGTTCGTCAACGCCGTGCTGCGCAAGGTCGCGCAGGACGATCTCGACGGGTGGGTGGAGAAGGTCGCGCCGCCCTACGACGAGGATCCCGAGGACCACCTCGCCGTCGTGCACTCGCACCCGCGCTGGGTCGTCTCCGCGCTCTGGGACTCGCTCGGCGGTGGGCGGGCCGGCATCGAGGATCTGTTGGAGGCCGACAACGAGCGGCCCGAGGTGACCCTGGTCGCCCGGCCCGGGCGGGCCACCGCCGAGGAACTGCTGCGGGAGCACGCGGCGGTGCCGGGGCGCTGGTCGCCGTATGCCGTACGGCTGGCCGAGGGCGGGGAGCCCGGGGCCGTCGAGGCCGTACGGGAGAACCGTGCCGGGGTGCAGGACGAGGGCAGTCAGCTCGTCGCGCTGGCGCTGGCCAACGCACCCCTGGACGGGCCCGACCGGAAGTGGCTCGACGGGTGTGCCGGGCCCGGGGGCAAGGCCGCGCTGCTCGCCGCCCTCGCCGCCGAGCGCGGGGCCGTGCTGCTCGCCTCCGAGAAGCAGCCGCACCGGGCGGGGCTGGTCGCCAAGGCGCTCGACGGGAACCCGGGGCCGTACCAGGTCATCGCCGCCGACGGGACCCGGCCGCCGTGGCTGCCCGGCTCGTTCGACCGGGTGCTGATGGACGTGCCCTGCACGGGTCTGGGCGCCCTGCGGCGGCGGCCCGAGGCGCGGTGGCGACGGCGGCCGGAGGATCTCGAAGGGTTCGCGCCGTTGCAGCGGTCCCTGCTGCACACCGCCCTCGACTCGGTACGGGTCGGCGGCGTCGTCGGCTACGCCACGTGCTCACCGCATCTCGCGGAGACCCGGGCGGTCGTCGACGACCTGCTCAAGCAGCGGCCGGAGGCCGAGCTGATCGACGCGCGCCCGCTCCTCCCGGGCGTACCGGACCTCGGCGACGGGCCCGACGTCCAGCTGTGGCCGCATCTGCACGGGACCGACGCGATGTATCTGGCGTTGATTCGCCGGACGGGCTGACTGGGCGGTCTGACCGGGTGCGCTGACAGGGCGGGCCGCTTCGCCCGCCGGGGCCGCGACCGGGACGGGTAAGGTCCGGGGATCCTCGGTGCGCGGTACCCAGGCCGGAGCGCGGGCGGCGCCGCCCTCGACCTGGCCACCGCCCTGCCGGCCCTGCAGCACGGGGAGATCCCGCCCACGGTTGGGACGAGACACGAGGCCGGCGCAGAGCGGCACAGCACGGCACGGCGCCGCGCGCCGGGACTCGCCCGGCTCGCCCCGATGAGCCGCCGCTCCCGGCCCGCCGCCGCTCCCGGCCCGCCGCCGCTCCCGGTCCGCGCGCCTCAGCCGCCCGGCCGGCCCGCCCGCTCCGGCTCGGTCGTCGCCGGAGCGGCGCCGTCCTCGCGGGCCAGGCGGTGCGGCCACCACACCTTCGGGCCGACGTCCAGGAACAGGGACGTCACCAGCACCGAGCGCACGATGAAGGTGTCCAGGAGCACGCCCAGCGCCACCGCGAAGCCGATCTCCGCGAAGGCGACCATGGGCAGCGTGCCCAGGGCGGCGAAGGTGCCGGCCAGGACCAGGCCGGCGGAGGTGATGACCGCGCCGGTCGCCGCGAGGCCGGTCACCACGCCGGGGCGGGTGCCCTGGCGGGCCGCCTCCTCGCGGATACGGGTGGTCAGGAAGATGTTGTAGTCGATGCCGAGGGCGACCAGGAAGACGAAGACGAACAGCGGGAAGTCCGTCGACTCGCCCGCGTAGTCGAACAGGTACCGGAACGCGAGCGCGCTGATGCCGAGGGCCGCCGCGAACGACAGGATCACCGTCCCGATGAGCAGCAGCGGCGCGATGAGCGCGCGCAGCAGCACGCACAGGATCAGCAGGACGACGACCAGTACCAGCGGGATGATCAGGATGTTGTCGTGCGTGGTCGCTCTGTCCATGTCCAGCAGGGCCGCCGTACCGCCGCCCACCTGGGCGTCGGCGTCCGGCACCGCGTGCACGGCGTCCCGGACCCGTTCCACGGTCTGCTTCGCGGCCTCGCTGTCGGCCGGGTCGGTCATGGTGGCCTCGAACAGCACCTTGCCCTCGAAGGAGGGTTTGGTGCCCGGGGGCAGGCCCAGCGACTCGGGGACGACTCCGCGCGTGGCGGCGACGGCCTCGCCGACCTGCCGGGCCTGTGCCTCGTCGCTGATGATCACGAGCGGATCGCCGCTGCCCGCCGGGAAGTACCGCGCGGACACCTCCTGGCCGACGATCGAGTCCGGTTTGCCGGTGAACGCGTCCGCGTTGCTGATGCCCTCCGCGCGCAACTGGATCAGGCCGAGCGAGCAGATCGCCAGGATCGCCGCCGTGACGCCCCAGACCATGCGGGGACGGGCGGAGATACGGCCGCCCATCCGGGCCCAGAGCCCCCGGTCCGCCGGGTTCGGCGTGCCGAGGTGGGGGATCGCCGGCCAGAAGATCCAGCGGCCGAAGACCACCAGCAGGGCGGGGAACAGGGTCATCATCGCCAGCAGGGCGACCGCGACGCCGATCGCGGCGACCGGGCCGAGGCCGCTCGTGGAGTTCATCTCGGCCGCCAGCAGCACCAGCATGCTCAGCACGACGGTCGCGCCGGAGGCGATCACGGCCGGGCCCGCCCGGTGCAGGGCGAGGGCCATCGCCTCGTGCCGGTCCTCGTGCCGGCGGAGCTCTTCCCGGTAGCGGGCGACCAGCAGCAAGGCGTAGTCCGTCCCCGCGCCGAAGACGAGGACGGTGAGGATGCCCGCGCTCTGGCCGTTGACCGTCAGGCCCGCGTGCTCCGCGAGCAGGTAGATCAGGGCCTGCGCGGTGAACAGGGCGGCGATCACCGACAGCAGCGGGACCAGGAGCAGGGAGGGGCTGCGGTAGGTGATCAGCAGCATCACGATCACGACCGCCATCGCCGAGATCAGCAGTGTGGAGTCGATGCCCTCGAACGCCTCGGAGAAGTCCGCGGAGGTGCCGCCCGGGCCGGTGATGTGCACGGCCAGCCCGTCACCGCCCTCGCCGACGTCGTCCCGGATGGCGTCGACCGCGGGCGCGATGCGCTCCCAGCCCTTCTCGTCCATGGTGATCGGCACATAGATCTGGGCCGCGCGCGGATCGGCCGGCCGGTCGAAGGTCGGGCCCCTGGTCTCCGCGCCGCGGATGCCGTGATCCGTCAGCCGCTTGAGCTCGGCCACGTCCTCGGTGATCCGCGCCCGGTCCTGTGCCGTCAGGCCGCCGTCCCGGGCGTACACCACGATCGCCGGGATCTGTTCCGGCCTGAAGTCCTCCGAGAGGTGCAGGACCTGGGTCGACTCGGCGGAGCCGGGCAGCCAGGAGGCCGCGTCGTTGTCCTGCGCGTCGGTCAGCTTCTGCGCGAACGGCGCCGTCAGGAACAGCACGATCAGCCACAGCACCAGCACGACCCACTTGGCACGCCGCCCGCAGACGAGGTGCCCGATGCCGTTTTTCTCCGTCATGTCCACCCCCGCAACCGCGCCCCTTCAGGGGCGCGGGACTGCGACATGTGCGGCCCTGCCGCGTGGGCGCGATCAGCCACATACAACCCGCACCGGACAAATGACCGTACCCATCCAGGACCGATGCGGCCAACCCCCGGAGGGCATGGCAGGCTTGTGGCATGGCCGCGCAGATCAACCCCAGCATTCTGTCCGCCGATTTCGCCCGCCTCGCGGACGAGGCGAAGGCGGTCGAGGGAGCCGACTGGCTCCACGTAGACGTGATGGACAACCATTTCGTCCCGAACCTCACGCTCGGTGTGCCGGTCGTAGAGTCTCTGGCCCGTGCGACGGACACTCCGCTGGACTGCCATCTGATGATCGAGGCCCCCGATCGGTGGGCGCCCCAGTACGTCGAGGCGGGGGCCGGTTCCGTCACCTTCCATGTCGAGGCGGCCGCCGCTCCCGTCCGGCTGGCCCGGGAGATCCGGGCCAAGGGGGCCCGCGCCTCCATGGCGCTCAAGCCCGCGACGCCGATCGAGCCGTACGAGGATCTGCTCCCCGAGCTCGACATGCTGCTGATCATGACCGTCGAGCCCGGCTTCGGGGGGCAGGCGTTTCTCGACATCATGCTCCCCAAGATTCGCCGCACCCGCGAGTTGATCAGGAAGCACGGGCTCGAACTGTGGCTCCAGGTCGACGGCGGAGTCTCCGCCTCCACCATCGAGCGGTGTGCCGACGCGGGCGCCGACGTCTTCGTCGCGGGCTCGGCGGTCTACGGGGCGTCCGACCCGGCAGAGGCGGTACGTGCATTGCGCACGCAGGCCGAGGCGGCCACGGCCAAGGCCTCCTGGGCGTGCGACCACTGAACCAAGGGAACGTGAACGGCTCTCATCGGAGCTGATCAAGTCCGCCGCATCTGCAAGGATGAACGGTGAATCCAGAATGTGAACAGCAGTGAGGAGATCGCCGTGTCGGGTATGTCGGCGGGCCGGTCAGCCATGCGGATGGGACCCGCTGAGCTGGTGCAGGCGGCGGCCATGGCCCGCCGCTTCTACCTAGAGGGGAAGTCCAAGATCCAGATCGCCGAGGAGTTCGGCGTCAGCCGCTTCAAGGTGGCCCGGGTCCTGGAGACCGCCCTCGAACGGGATCTCGTACGCATCGAGATCCGCGTGCCGGCCGAGCTGGACGCCGAGCGCTCCGACGCGCTCCGCGCCCGCTACGGACTGCGGCACGCCGTCGTGGTCGAGTCCCCGGCCGAGGCCGAGGAGACGTCCCCCGACCCGGAGAACCTGGGGGAAGTGGCCGCCGACCTGCTCGGCGAACTGGTGAACGAAGGTGATGTGCTGGGGCTGGCCTGGGGCCGGTCCACCATCCACATGGCCGCGGCCCTGGACCGGCTGCCGCCGTGCACGGTGGTGCAGCTGACGGGCGTGTACGACGCCGGGACCGCCGAGCGCGGCTCCGTCGAGGCGGTCCGCCGGGCCGCCCAGGTCTCCGGCGGCGACGCGCACCCCATCTACGCGCCGATGCTGCTGCCGGACGCGGCCACCGCCCAGGCGCTGCGCCACCAGACCGGGATCGCCCGGGCCTTCGAGTACTTCGACAAGGTCACGGTCGCCTGTGTCTCCATCGGCTCCTGGGAGCCGGGCATCTCGACGGTGCACGACATGCTCAGCGACGAGGAGCGCGGCCACTACGCCTCGCTCGGGGTCGCCGCCGAGATGTCCGCGCACCTCTTCGACGCCGAGGGCCGCCGGGTCGGCCGGGACCTGGGCGAGCGGTGCATCACCGTCAAGGCCGACCAGCTCCGCCGTGTCCCCGAGGTCGTCGCGATCGCGGGCGGCCAGCGCAAGGCGGCCGCGATCGACGCGGTGCTGCGCTCCGGGCTCGTCACCAGCCTGGTGACGGACACGGCGGCGGCCGACTACCTGATGACGGCGGGGACGACGCCGAAGCCGGCGCTGAACAGGGCGGACCCGGACGGCCTCTGAGAGGCTCCGAGGGGCTCCGACGAAAGGCCGTGAGGGACGGCCGTGGTGGCACGGACACGTGTGGCCGCGGTGCGTCCCTCATGTGCTGGTGCGGCGGCGTGCATTGTCATGGGGCGACGCGGCGGGATCTACTGGGCCGATGATCATCACGACTCGTTCAGGGCGGTACTGAGATGACGGACCACGTGGTCACGCTGGACCTCGACGGGGTCACCGACAAGGCGGGCCTGATGGACCGCTGCGCCCGCGCCCTGGAGCTGCCCGACTGGTTCGGCCGGAACTGGGACGCGCTGGCCGACTCCCTCCGCGACCCGTCCGTCTGGCCCGAGGCCGCCGCGGACAAGGAGCTGCTGGTCGTCGTACGGAACTGGCGACCGTACGCCGAGGCGCGCCCGGAGGAGTGGGCGATCGCCCAGGAGGTGTTCACCGAGGCGTCCGGGGGCCGTTCGGGGCTCACCGTGGCGCTCGCCCTGGGCCGGCCACAGCCCTGACGGCATATCAACTCCCGTGCGGGGATAGGTTCGTGCCGTGACGCGCGAGGCAGTGGACCTGAACGGGAGTCAGTGACCGATGGTGTACCAGATTCCGCCGGAACCGGCGCACTTCGTCGATCGCGAGGACGCGCAGGCCCGGGTGCTGCGGCTCGTCGAGGAACGACAGGGGACGCCGCCCGGCGCCCGGCCGCTGTGCGTCGCGGTGAGCGGCTATGGCGGTGCTGGCAAGACGGAGCTGGCCTTCCGCCTGGTCCGCAGGGTCGCCGAGAGCTACCCGGACGGCATCCTGTACGTGGACCTGGACGACGTACGCCGTGACGGCGTGGTGGAGGTCTCCGACGTCCTCGGCGATCTCCTGCGCGCGCTCGGCGCCGACTGGATCGCCCCCGTGTTCCGGGAACGGGCCCGGCAGTACTGGTCGTTGACCCATGGCAAGCGGCTCGCGCTGATCGTGGACAACGCGCGCTACGGCACCGAGGCCGAGTCGCTGCTGCCCGCCTCGGGCGAGAGCCTGGTGATCGTCACCAGCCACGGTCCGCTGTACGACCTCCAGGCCGGCGCAGCCGTGGAACTCCCGCTGGACCCGCTGGCGGAGTCGGACGCGCTGGAGCTGCTGGAACGGGTGGCGAGCGACGCGCGGCTCGCCACGGAGCCGGACGCCACCCGTGAGCTGCTGACGCTGTGCGGCGGGCTGCCCACCGCGCTGCACGTCGCCGGGTTCTGGCTGCGCCGCCACCAGGGGCGCCCGCTGCCCCGGCTGCTCCGGGCGCTGACGGCCGAACTGCACGACAAGGGCCTGCCCATGGTCGAACGCGTGTGGGACGCGGCGTACCGGAGCCTGAGCGAGGAGGCGGCCCTGCTGTACCGGCTGCTCGCCGACTTCCCCGGCCCCTCCTTCACCCTCGCGGCGGCCGACGCGCTCCTCGGCCGGGGTCCGGACGTCGCCGACGACGCGGTGGACGAGCTGCGGAGCGCCGGACTGCTCGGCAGGCCCCCGGAGGACGGCCGGGAGCGGCTGCCCGACCTGCTGCGCGCCCACGCCGGACGGCGGGCCCGTGCCGACGGGGACGCGGACGAGAGGGACGCGGCGCGCCGGCGGATCGTGCACTGGTACGTGCGCCAGGCGCAGCGCGCGGACACGGTGATCGCCGGTTCACGGCTGAAGCTGGCCGCCCCGATGCCCCCGGTACCCGGCACGCACGACGTGCTCTTCGAGCGGGCCGACGACACCGGCGTCCCGGCCAAGCGCCGCGCCTACCAGTGGCTGGAGGCCGAGCGGCACGCGCTGTTCGGCTGCGTCCGTCTCGCGTACGCAGCGGGCGCCGCCGGGGACTGGGGCACGGCCGAGGCGTGGGCGCTGTGCGAACCCCTCTGGACGCACTTCCTGGACCATCCGCACTACGCCGACCACATCGAGGCGTTCCGGACCGGCGTGGCCGCCGCGCAGCGCGCCGGTGACGTCCGGGCGCTCGTCCGCATGCGCTGCCAGCTGGCCCGCCCGCTGTGGGAGCAGGGCGAGTTCGAGGCGGCGGAGCGGGAGATGGAACAGGCCCTGGACGCCGTACGGGCCGGACTGGGACGGTCCGACGGCGAGCGCAAACTCGGCGCCTCCGCCACCGAGTTCCGCGGGATGCTGCGGGCGGCCCAGGGCGACTGGGAGAGCGCGGCGACCTGCTTCGACGAGTCCCGTGCCGTGCACGAGGAGATCCGCAACGGCTACGGCGCCACGCTCCAGACCTACCGGCTGGGCGAGGCCCTGGCCCACCTCGGCGAACTCGACCGGGCGGCGGAGCTGCTCGAACGCGCCCGCGCGGAGTTCGCGGCGGGCGACCGGGCCCGGCTCGCCTCCCGCGCCGAGTTCGCGCTCGGCGGTGTCTTGGTCCGCCTCGACCGCGCGGAGGAGGCGCGGGCGCTGTACCGGGCCGCGCTGGAGGGGACGCGGGGCCGAGGCGGCTCCCGGGACGAGGCCCGGGTGCTGGACGCCCTCGCCGACCTCGCCGAGCGGGAGGGGCGGCAGGACGAGGCGCGCGAGCACCGGACCGCGGCGGTGGCCGCGCGGGAGCGGTCGGGGTTGGCCTGAGCGGCCGAGGCCGGCCTGAGCGGCCGCGGGCTGGGTGGGCTCAGCGGCCGGGACTGACCTGACCGGCCGGACTGACCTGACCGGCCGGACTGACCTGACCGGCCGGACTGACCTGACCGGCCGGACTGACCTGACCGGCCGGACTGACCTGAGCGGCCGGGACCGGCTACACCGGCAGAGCCGCCTCGTCCGAGCTCGCCGGGGACAGTCGTACCGCGAAACGGCGGTCGCCGATCGCGCAGGTGAGTGAGTCGGGCGGCGGCCCGTCCCCGGCGGCGAGGAGTGCGGTGTACACGGCGGACAGCACCGCGGCCGGGTCGGCGTACACCAGGCCCTCCGGCACGGGACAGGGTTCGATCCGGGCCGACAGGAGCGGGCCGGTGCGGATGCGCAGCAGGCAGTGCGTGGCCGAGACGGCGACCGCGGCGGTACGGCGTCCCCCGGGATGCTCCTCCAGGGTGCGGCGGGTCCAGGCGTCCGCGGTGCGCACGATCGCGTCGCCGTGGGCCGGGATGGGACCGTCGGCCCGGCGGTAGAGGAGGGCGGCGCCCTGGGTGTCCCTGGTGCCGGCCCGGTCGGTCTCGGCCGTGAGGTGGTGGACGGGCTGCTGCGGGGACGGGACGAGGTGCGCCGGGTACCGGGTCACATGGATCACGCCGTCCGCCTCGTGCCGGACACGCACCGCGAAGGCCGACGGGGGCGTGGGCGGCGGCGAGGGATCGGGAAGCGGCCGGGGGCGGACCGGGAGGGCGGGCGGTTCGAGGCCGAGGAGTGCGTACAGCTCCTCGCGCAGCCGTTCCAGGCCGTGGCCGTGCTGGGCGAAGACGGTGTCCGTGAGCGGGCGCACGCTGCCGGGCCGGTGGCCGCGCAGCGCCTCGGCGACGGCCCGCGGGGCGGCGGCCGGATCGGTGCCCAGACGCGGGACGCGGGCCAGGAGCGTCGCCATGGGGCTGCCCGGAAGCAGTTCGTCGCCGCCGTCGTACGCGCCGAGCAGCGGGCGGTCGAGGGCCGCCGCGTACAGCGCCGCCGAGCCGTGGTCGGAGACGAGGAGGTCCGCGGCGACGGCGACCGAGGCCCACTCCTCGTAGGCGGCGGGCAGGATCAGGCCGGCCCGGCGGGCGGGTTCGAGGTGCTCCTCCAGGTCCTGGCCGCCGAGACGGACCCGCTCGTTCGGATGGACGACGAGGGCGAGCTGGTACTCGTCGTAAGGCAGGACCGCGGCCAGCTCGGCGGGCAGGGAGGGGCGGCGGCGCAGCAGGGACTCGGGGCCCCAGGTGGACAGCAGCACGATCAGACGGCGGCTGCCGGTGCGCAGGGCGGCGCGGTAGCGGTGCCGGCGGTCGGTGGAGTCGGCGTCGAGGAACCGTTCCAGCAGGGGATCGCCGACGACCTTGGCACGGGCGGCGACGGCCGGGCTGAGGGCGGCGAGCCGGGAGATCTGGCCGGGGTGGGCGAAGGCGTACAGGTCGGCGAGGAGAGTGCCGTCGGGCAGCAGGAGGTGGGCCGGATCGAGGCCGGACGCGGAGTCGTCCGTGCCCTCCCCGGGGATGGACTTGCTGAAGCCGGCGCCGTGCGGAAGCAGGACCTGCGGGCCGCGCAGGGCGTGGAGATCGCCTTTGGGGCCGGCGGCGAGGACGAGCGCGAAGGTCCGGGCCGTGGCCTGCGACCAGGGGATCGTGCGTCCGCCGGCGCGTTCTATCGCGTCGAGCGCGTCGAGGGAGAAGTCGGAGCCGGGTACGAGGGTGAACCAGCGGCGCAGTCGGTCGTCACCCGCGAAGACGGGGAGTGTGTCGAGCAGCCGGTGCAGCGCGTTCTGCGACCGCGCCGCGAAAAGCACCGCGGGTGGCTCGCCCGTCGCCCGTCGCCCGTCGCCCGTCGCCCGTCGCCCGTCGCCCGTCGCCCGTCGCCCGTCGCGCAAGTGTCCCTCCATGCTATCGGCCGCGGTCCGCCGCGTACGGCGTTTGCGCAGATCGGGGCCGGTTTCCGAGGCCCGTCCGATGCGGCGAGCCGATCGTACCCGTGGTGGTCGGAGTGGCCACGGGAGCGTCGGGTCACCCCCGTGCCGGGCGGGTACGGCGCACCAGCAGAATGCATGCCATGACTGAGTGGCTCGTCGCGCTGTTCGCGGCGCTCATCGGAGCCGGCGCCGCGCTGGCCGGCAGCGTGATCTCGGCGAGGGGCGCCCGGGAGGCCGGCGAACGGCAGGCGGAGGCCGCGCTGCACACCCTGCGCCTGACCGTCGCGGAACAGCGCGCCGCCCGCCTCCACGACCAGCGCCGTCAGGCCTACGTCCGTTTCCTGGAGGCCGCCGACGCCGTTCTCCTCACGCGCAGGACGGGGGAGGGGCAGCCCGGCGACCTCCCGGATCTCCAGCGGGCCTGTGGCGTCGTCCTCCTGGAGGGCCCGGAGGAGCCCGCGGCCGCCGCGCGGGCCCTGATGGAGCTGCTGCGGGGGCGCTCGGCGACGCCGGACGAGCTCGACGCCGGACGTGAGGTGTTCATCGAGGCGGCACGGGCCGCACTGGCCCACATCTGACGCGCGTCTGACGCACCCACCCCCGGTGGCCCCTCGCCGACCGCTCTCGGTGGATCCTCCGAAGCCGTCGCCGGAGGGTCTGGATGTTCCGCCCGGGCATGGCATTCCGCCCGACATGGGAGAATGAAGTACGTGCTCTTTCCCCCTGGCTGACCTGTCCGGGGGCCACCTCTGATCGACTGGGATGTGCAGCACGTGCGTTTCCTCAATGACATCCAGCCCCCGTACGACCTGACGTACGACGACGTCTTCATGGTCCCGAGCCGCAGCGCGGTCGGTTCCCGGCAGGGTGTGGACCTCGGTTCCCCGGACGGTTCGGGTACGACCATCCCGCTGGTGGTGGCCAACATGACCGCGATCGCCGGGCGGCGCATGGCCGAGACGGTCGCCCGTCGTGGTGGGCTCGTGGTCATCCCGCAGGACATTCCGAACGAGGTCGTCACCGAGGTCGTCTCCTGGGTGAAGAGCCGCCACCACGTCCTGGACACCCCGATCGTGCTGGCCCCGCACCAGACCGTCGCCGACGCGCTGGCCCTGCTGCCCAAGCGGGCGCACAACGCCGGTGTGGTCGTCGACGAGGAGCGGCGGCCCGTCGGTGTGGTCACCGACCAGGACCTGACCGGCGTCGACCGCTTCACCCAGCTCGAAGTGGTGATGTCCAAGGACCTGCTGCTCCTGGACGCCGACATCGATCCGCGCGAGGCCTTCAACCGCCTCGACCACGCCAACCGCCGCTACGCGCCCGCCGTCGACCGGGAGGGCCGTCTGGCCGGCATCCTCACCCGCAAGGGCGCCCTGCGGGCCACGCTCTACACGCCGGCCGTGGACGCGCACGGCAGGCTGCGCATCGCCGCCGCCGTCGGGATCAACGGCGATGTCGAGGGCAAGGCCAAGGAGTTGCTCGACGCGGGCGTCGACACGCTCGTGATCGACACCGCCCACGGCCACCAGGAGTCGATGATCAGCGCGATCCGCACGGTGCGCGCGCTCGACCCGAAGGTGCCGATCGTCGCGGGCAACATCGTCGCCGCGGAGGGTGTCCGGGACCTGGTCGAGGCCGGTGCCGACATCATCAAGGTCGGTGTCGGGCCCGGCGCCATGTGCACCACGCGCATGATGACCGGCGTCGGCCGCCCGCAGTTCTCCGCGGTCCTGGAGTGCGCGGCGGAGGCGAAGAAGTACGGCAAGCACGTGTGGGCCGACGGCGGTGTCCGGCACCCGCGCGACGTCGCCATGGCGCTCGCGGCCGGCGCGTCCAATGTGATGATCGGCTCCTGGTTCGCCGGGACCTACGAGTCCCCGGGCGACCTCCAGCAGGACGCGAACGGCCGGCTCTACAAGGAGTCGTTCGGCATGGCCTCCGCGCGTGCGGTGCGCAACCGTACGTCGGAGGAGTCGGCCTACGACCGCGCCCGCAAGGCGCTGTTCGAGGAGGGCATCTCCACCTCCCGCATGTTCCTCGACCCGGCCCGCCCGGGTGTCGAGGACCTGATCGACTCGATCATCGCGGGCGTCCGTTCCTCCTGCACCTACGCCGGTGCCGGCTCCCTGGAGGAATTCGCCGAGAAGGCCGTCGTCGGCATCCAGAGCGCCGCCGGGTACGCCGAGGGCAAGCCGCTGCACGCCAGCTGGAGCTGACACCTGGCCCGTCCTCCGCACGGTCGGCCGTCAAGGCCTCCTGACGTCAAGCCCCCTTGACGTCAGGAGGCCTTGACGCGACCCTGGAACGCATGACGACACCGGAGAGCATCGAAACGCAGTACACGCTGCTGACCGCCGTCACCCGTCTCGACGAGCTGCGCATGCGGGAGGCGATGGGCGCGGGCACGGACACCGCCCCCGACCGGGCCGAGCTGCTCGAACTCCTCGCGCTGAGCGAGGTCGTGGCCCGCAAGGCCGCCTACGGCCGTCAGCTGACCGTTCGCGCGGCGCGCGCGGCCGGGGCGTCCTGGTCGCAGATCGGGGCGGCGCTGGGCACCAGCAAACAGGCCGCGTGGGAGGCGCACACGCGGTGGATCGACGCCCAGGCGGCGGCCTACGGCAAGCCCGGCCAGATGGGCTTCGACGAGACCGACACGGCCGAGGCGCGGGCCATCGCGGGACCACCGGAAGACCGCTGACCAGGGGCTTCACGCAACGGTCCACAGCCCCCGCGCAACGAACACCCGCCCGCCCGCGAAGCACGCAACGATCTTGCGGAGACGCGCAAGGTTGCTGCATTACGACCGTGACGCGTCGGCTCGTAAGGTCGTGCGCTGTACGTGGCGTGGCGGAGACCCCGCTCGGTGGGTCCCTGCTCGCTCGGGGATGCCGCCGGTCCCCGCCGCCCTGAGAGGCAGCGACGAAGGAGTCAGCGCGTGCTCGACCAAGGCGCACCCCCGCACCACCCCACAGGGAAGGCCCCCGCGTCCCCGGGGCTCGGCGCCCGGCTCATGCGGCGCAAGCCCGTGGAACGCCTGGTCGCGGAGGGTGGCCAGGGCGAGGGCGGCAGCCTCCGCCGCTCCCTCGGGCTGTGGCAGCTGACCATGATCAGCATCGGTGCCACCCTCGGCACCGGCATCTTCGTCGTCCTCGGCGAGGCCGTCCCCAAGGCGGGCCCGGCCGTCACCCTGTCCTTCGTGATCGCCGGTCTCACCGCGCTCTTCTCGGCCCTGTCCTACGCCGAACTCGCGGGCACCATCCCGGTCGCCGGCTCCTCGTACTCGTACGCGTACGCAACCATGGGCGAACTGATCGCCTGGATCTGCGGCTGGTGCCTGGTCCTGGAGTACGGCGTCTCGGTCGCCGCGGTGGCGGTCGGCTGGGGCGAGTATCTGAACGAACTGCTCGACGGCACCATCGGCGTCACCATCCCGGCCGCGCTGTCGGCGCCGCCCGGCGACGGCGGCCTGTTCAACCTGCCCGCCCTGATCGTCGTACTGCTGGCGATGGCGTTCCTGCTCGGCGGCGCCCGGGAGTCCGCCCGCGCCAACACCGTCATGGTCGTCGTGAAGATCGCCGCGCTGGTGCTGTTCTGCGCTATCGGCGTCCAGGGCTTCCGGTCCGGCAACTACGAGAACTTCATGCCGCTGGGCATGGCCGGCGTCAGCGCGGCCGGCGCCACGCTGTTCTTCTCCTACATCGGCTTCGACGCCGCCTCCACGGCCGGTGAGGAGGCGAAGAACGCACAGCGCGACCTGCCGCGCGCGATCATGCTGTCGCTGGTCATCGTGACGGCGCTGTACGTGCTCGTCGCCGCCGTCGCCGTCGGCGCGAAGCCCTGGCGGGGCTTCACCGACTCCGAGGCCACCCTCGCCCAGATCATGCGCGAGGTCACCGGACAGACCTTCTGGGGCACCCTGCTGGCGTTCTGCGCGGTCGTCGCCATCGCGAGCGTCGTCCTGACCGTGCTCTACGGCCAGACCCGCATCCTGTTCGCGATGTCCCGGGACGGTCTCGTGCCCAAGGTGTTCTCCCGCGTCCACCCGAAGACGGGCGCGCCGCGCGCCAACACCCTCATCGTCTCCCTGTTCTGCGGAGTGCTGGCGGCCGCGATCCCGCTGGGGCAGCTGGCGGACGCCACCAGCATCGGCACGCTCTTCGCGTTCGGGCTGGTCAACATCGCGGTCGTGGTGCTGCGCCGGACCCGCCCGGACATGCCCCGCACCTTCCGGGTGCCGCTGTCTCCGGTGCTGCCCGCTCTCGGCCTCGGATTCTGCCTGTGGATGATGGGCAGCCTGTCGGCCGTCACCTGGGTGGTCTTCGGGGTCTGGATGGCCGCCGGGCTCGTGTTCTACTTCGTATACGGCCATCGCCGTTCCCGTCTCGCACCATCTGAGAAGTGATCGACCCGCAGTGCTGAACGATCTCGACGAACGCATCGTCCACGCCCTCGCCGAGGACGCCCGCCGCTCCTACGCGGACATCGGGCAGATCGTCGGCCTGTCCGCGCCCGCGGTGAAACGGCGCGTGGACCGGTTGCGCGCCACCGGGGCGATCACCGGCTTCACCGTCCGCGTGGACCCGGCCGCGCTCGGCTGGGAGACCGAGGGGTTCGTCGAGATCTACTGCCGCAGCAACACCTCGCCGGAGACGATCCGGCGGGGGCTTGAGCGGTACCAGGAGGTGGTGGCCGCGTCTACCGTCACCGGGGACGCGGACGCGGTGGTGCAGGTGTTCGCCTCCGACATGCGGCATTTCGAGCGGGTGCTGGAGCGGATTGCCGGGGAGCCGTTCGTGGAGCGGACCAAGTCGGTGTTGGTGTTGTCGCCTCTGTTGCGGCGGTTCTCGTCCGGGGCGCCTACGTAGTGGTTCGGCTTGCGGGGTGTGGGGGCTGGTCGAGCAGTTCCCCGCGCCCCTAGAGGGCGCGCCTGCGTACCGCCGCCAACAAGCGCCTGGTGAAGACAGCGTGCGCGCCAGTGCCGACGACCATCAGCCGATAGAGGTTGCCCGCCGGGCCCGGGAACCGTGCCCGCGTCTCGGCCCGTAGCCGTGTACGACCCGCACCCGCCTCCTCCAGGCGGAAGGTCAGGGCGTACGTCGAGAAATGGTGGCGTCCGATCAGGACCAGTTCCCGGGGCGGATCCGCGGCGGCCACCCGGAAACCGGGGAAGGCCGAGCCCTCGGTGAGGGGGCGGGGCCCGGACGCCGTGCTGTCGGCGACGCCGACGAGGCGGGCATAGCGGGCCGCGCGGGGGCGGGTGAAGGAACGGTCCAGGGTCTCGCCGAGGGCCGGCCAGACGGCGGCGGGGTCCGCGGCGACGACGGTCGTGTGCTCGTCGATCCGGGGCAACACGGTGATGTCCATCAAGAACCTCCATGACTCGGTCGGTCGTCCACAAACCGCTGGGCCGCGACGGCCCCGGCGTCTACCATCGGTGCCATGACCTGGCGACATTGATCCACCCGCCGTGCCTCCCGAGGGCCGCCTCGGACGCCGTACCCACGACGTCCGAACCGTCCTTCCGGGAAGGCCTCATGACACTCCCACCCGCGCGGGTGCCCGACACCGGCGTGCGTCGGCTGACGACCACGCTGTACGGCTACGCGTTCCTCGACGACCTCGTCCTGCTCTACCCGGTGTACGCGCTGCTGTTCGCCGACACCGGTATGTCCCTGTGGCAGATCTCCTCCCTCTTCGCGCTCTGGTCCGTCACCGCCGTCGTCCTGGAGGTCCCCTCCGGAGCCTGGGCGGACACCGTCTCCCGACGGCGGCTGCTGTGGCTCGGCCCGCTGCTGACCGCCGCGGGCTTCGCCCTGTGGGTGACCGTCCCGTCGTACGGCGCCTTCGCGCTCGGCTTCGTCCTGTGGGGCGCGGGCGGAGCGCTGGGCACCGGCGCGCTGGAGGCGCTGGTCTACGACGAACTGGACCGGCTCGGCGCCGCCGAGCGGTACGCACGGGTCATGGGCCGGTCCCGGGCGGCCCGGCTGCTGGCCACGGTCGTGGCCATGGCGCTCGCCGGACCGCTCCTCGCGCTGGGCGGCTACCAGGCCGTCGGCGCGGCCAGCGTTCTGGCCTCCCTGCTGGCTGCGGCGACGGCCACCCGGTTCCCGGAGCACCGGCAGCCGGCCGAGCAGGGCGACGGGAGCTGGACGGCGACCCTGCGTGCCGGGCTCGCCGAGGCCGGGGGAGACCGGACCGTACGCGGAGCCCTGCTGCTCATCCCCGCCGTCGCCGCCGTGTGGGGCGCGCTCGACGAGTACACCCCGCTGCTGATCCGCGACCTCGGCGTCGCCGAGGCGACCCTGCCCTACCTGGTGCTGCTGGTCTGGGCGATCGTCACGGTCGGCAGCCTGCTCGCCGGACCCGCCGAACGCCTCGGCAGCCGTGGGCTCGCCGCACTGATCGCGGGCGCCGCGCTCGCCCTGGCCGTGGGCGCGGGCTCCCGGACCGTGGCCGGGATCGCCCTGGTGGGGCTCGCCTTCGCCGGCTTCCAGCTGGCCGAGGTGCTCGCCGACGCCCGCCTCCAGCACCGCATCGACGACGCCCGCCGGGCCACCCTGACCTCCGTGGCGAGCCTGGGCACGGAACTGGTCACGGTGGCCGTCTTCGGCGTCTACGCGCTGCTCGGCACCCGGGCCGCGCACAGCACGGTCTTCGTGATCCTCGCCGTGCCGTACGCCGTGACCGCCGCGCTGCTGGCCAGAAGTCGGCGTGACCACCCCGCTCCGGCCGGAAGTCGGCGTGACGGCCCCGCCGCCGGCTAGAAATCCGGCTGCCACGGCACGACCGTGAAGTCACCGGTGCCCTTCTTGACCTTCTCGAAGGGCGCCGAACTCACGCACTTCGGCAGGTCGTCGGGGCCGAGGTCCTCGGTCGTGGCCCAGCTGTAGCCGAGCCGGTCGTTCCGGCCGAGGTCGTGCACGGTGATGCCCACGCGGGTGCCCTTCTCGCCGGGCAGATCCGTGTCGGTGACGACACCGGAGACGACGGCCACCTTGCCGCCGGTGACCAGACAGTCGACCTTCGCCTTCGCCCAGGCGCCCACGCCGTCGACGTAGTGGCTCCACTCGAAGGTGCCGGTCGCCTTCATCGGGTCGGCCTTGTCCTTCGCCGCCAGGTGCACGTCGAAGGCGAAGGTGATGTCGTCGCCGGCCGAGCGGTAGAGCTTCGCGGTGCCGGTGAGGGCGGCGGCCTCGCGGGGCTTCCCGGTGGCAACCGGCGACTTCCCCGGGTCGTCGGTCGCGGTGGCCGAGCCCGCCGCCCCGGCGGTGAGCAGCAGCGCGGCGCCGAGCACGACGATCTTCGTACGACGGTGCATGACGGTCCTTTCGGCAGGTGAAGCGGACGGTCACCACTGTCCCGGCGCCGCGCCCGCCCCACATCGCTCCGGGGACGGCACCCCGCCTCCGCCGCGCGGCGGGGACACCGCCCGCGCCCTGCGCCCCAGGGAGGAGAAAGGCGTACGCAACGAATCGCCGCCGGGGGCCCGTCGTACGCAATGAACGGCTCACCGGCGCGCAACGGCTGCTTCTTGTCCGCGCTGGTCAGCCGCCCGTACCGTCTACGTGGCCCCCGCAACCACTCTCGACCACCCGTCAACCAGTCGTCGCCCGGTGAGGAACCCGCATGCGCACCGCCCTGCTCCAGAGCTCCGGCCGCCCCGGCTCGACCGCCGAGAACCTCAAGGTCCTCGACGAGGCCGCGGGCCGGGCCGCCGCCGCGGGCGCCGGACTGCTGGCCGCGCCGGAGATGTTCCTCACCGGGTACGCCATCGGGGACGACATCGGCCGCCTCGCCGAGCCCGCCGACGGCGACTGCGCGGACGCCATCGCGGAGATCACCGGACGGCACGGCCTCGCCATCGCCTACGGATACCCCGAGCGGTCCGGCGACACGGTCTACAACTCCGCCCAGCTGATCTCCGCCGACGGCACCCGGCTCGCCAACTACCGCAAGACCCACCTCTTCGGCTGCTTCGAGCGCGACCACTTCACCCCGGGCGAGCAGCCGGTCGTGCAGGCCGAGCTGAACGGCCTCCGCGTCGGCCTCATGATCTGCTACGACGTCGAGTTCCCGGAGAACGTCCGCGCCCACGCCCTCGCCGGCACCGACCTCCTCGTCGTGCCGACGGCCCAGATGCACCCGTTCCAGTTCGTCGCCGAGTCGATGATCCCGGTGCGCGCCTTCGAGAACCAGATGTACGTCGCGTACGTCAACCGGGTCGGCCGGGAAGGGGAGTTCGACTTCGTCGGGCTCACCACGCTGGCCGGTCCCGACGGGGTCGCCCGGGGACGCGCCGGTCGCGGTGAGGAGCTGGTGCTCGCCGACGTCGACCCGGCCTTCCTCGCCGCCTCCCGCGAGGCGAACCCGTATCTGCAGGACCGGCGGCCCGGCCTCTACGGGTCCCTCGTCTGAACCGCTCGTATCAACTCGTCTGAACCCCTCGCATCGAGAAGCAAACAAGAAGCATTCGCAAGGAGTCCGTACCCCATGACGTCCACCGTGCCCAACGCCGTCGAGCACGCAGACGAGCAGCAGCCGCCGATCACCATGTTCGGTCCGGACTTCCCCTACGCCTACGACGACTTCCTCGCCCACCCGGCGGGCCTGGGCCAGATCCCCGCGACCGACCACGGCGCCGAGGTCGCGGTGATCGGCGGCGGCCTGTCCGGCATCGTCGCCGCGTACGAGCTGATGAAGATGGGCCTCAAGCCCGTCGTGTACGAGGCCGACCGGATCGGCGGCCGCCTGCGGACCGTCGGCTTCGAGGGCTGCGACCCGTCGTTGACGGCCGAGATGGGCGCGATGCGCTTCCCGCCCTCCTCCACGGCCCTCCAGCACTACATCGACCTGGCGGGTCTGGAGACCCGTCCCTTCCCCAACCCCCTTGCGGAGGCGACCCCTTCGACCGTCGTGGACCTCAAGGGCGAGAGCCACTACGCCGAGACGGTCCAGGACCTGCCCCAGGTCTACCGGGACGTCGCCGCCGCCTGGAACAAGTGCCTCGAAGAGGGCGCCGACTTCTCCGACATGAACCAGGCGATGCGCGAGCGCGACGTCCCGCGCATCCGGGAGATCTGGGCGAAGCTCGTGGAGAAGCTCGACAACCAGACCTTCTACGGCTTCCTCTGCGACTCCGAGGCCTTCCGGTCCTTCCGGCACCGCGAGATCTTCGGCCAGGTCGGCTTCGGCACCGGCGGCTGGGACACCGACTTCCCCAACTCCATCCTGGAGATCCTGCGGGTCGTCTACACCGAGGCCGACGACCACCACCGCGGCATCGTCGGCGGCTCCCAGCAACTGCCGCTGCGGCTCTGGGAACGGGAGCCGGAGAAGATCGTGCACTGGCCCTACGGGACGTCCCTGAAGTCGCTGCACCTCGACGGCGAGCCCCGCCCCGCCGTGACCCGGCTGCACCGCACCTCGGGCAACCGGATCACCGTGACCGACGCGAACGGCGACATCCGCACCTACCGGGCGGCGATCTTCACCGCCCAGTCCTGGATGCTGCTCTCCAAGATCGCCTGCGACGACTCGCTCTTCCCGATCGACCACTGGACGGCGATCGAGCGCACCCACTACATGGAGAGCTCCAAGTTGTTCGTCCCGGTCGACCGGCCCTTCTGGCTGGACAAGGACGAGGAGACCGGGCGGGACGTCATGTCGATGACCCTCACCGACCGCATGACGCGCGGTACGTACCTCCTCGACGACGGCCCCGACAAGCCGGCCGTCATCTGCCTCTCCTACACCTGGTGCGACGACAGCCTGAAGTGGCTGCCGCTCTCCGCGAACGAGCGCATGGAGGTCATGCTCAAGTCGCTCGGCGAGATCTATCCGAAGGTCGACATCAGGAAGCACATCATCGGCAACCCGGTCACCGTCTCCTGGGAGAACGAGCCCTACTTCATGGGCGCGTTCAAGGCCAACCTGCCCGGCCACTACCGCTACCAGCGGCGCCTGTTCACCCACTTCATGCAGGACCGCCTGCCCGAGGACAAGCGGGGCATCTTCCTCGCCGGTGACGACATCTCCTGGACGGCCGGGTGGGCCGAGGGCGCGGTGCAGACCGCGTTGAACGCGGTGTGGGGCGTGATGCACCACTTCGGCGGCGGGACGGATCCGTCCAACCCCGGCCCGGGAGACGTCTACGACGAGATCGCGCCGGTGGAACTCCCGGAGGACTAGAAGTGGGGCTGAGGCAGGGGCGTCAGCAGCATGCGCCCCGCCAGTCCCACCGCCGCGTCCAGCCGTTCCGTGAACTCCCCGGCCACGTCGGGCAGTCCGCGCAGCGCCCACAGTGCCCGCGCCGCGGTCCAGGTGGCGTCCCGGGCCCGGTCCAGGCTCCAGGAGCCGAGCAGATGGGTGAGCGGGTCGGCGATCTGGAGGAGATCGGGGCCCGGCATCAGCTCTTCGCGGATGCGCTCCTCCAGCGAGACGAGGAGATCGCCCACGCGGTCGAACTCGTCCTCCACCTCGGCGGGTTCGCAGTCGAGCGTACGACAGGTGTCCACGACGGCGAGCGCGAGGTCGTGGCCGATGTGCGCGTTGATGCCCGCGAGCGCGAACTGCAACGGACGTACGCCGGGATGGCGGCGGAACTGGAACAGGGGCCGCCAGCAGGCCGGCGGGCGGCGCTCGTCCGCCACCGTCTCCACGGCCGCCAGATAGCGCTCGGCGAACCGCACGTCCAGCGTGATCGCGGCCCGTGCGTCCCCCAGCCGGCCACTGTCGATGCGCCGGTCGACGGCCTCGGTGACGGCGAGGTAGACGCGGTTGAAGACGGCGACGCCGTCCCCGGCCGGCAGGGCCGCTCCGAGGGCGCGCATACGGGAGATGACCGTGTCGACAGGGGTGGTGAATTGTTCGCATTGCACCATGGGGGCAGAGTCCCAGCTTTAGGGTGGCGGGGGTACCGGCGGGCCCGACGCTTCCCCAGAACGGGGGAACGCACCCGCCGTTGGGGGAGGGGGCGACAGGGTGTCAGGCCGACGTGCCCAGCGGCTGGCCGCACGCCGGGCCGCGCGCAGGCGGACCGCGCGCCGTGGTGCCATGGTCGTCGCCGCCTCCGTGGTCGTGGCGATCGGCACCGCGACCGGGATGCTGTCCGCCCTGGAGGACCGCGGCCGCTCCGACGAGGCACGCCCCGAGGTGACCGGTTCGCCGTCCCTGGCCTCCTTGCCCGTGGTGCCGGCACCGTCCTCCGCCTCGCCCGGTGCCTCCGCCTCGCCGTCCCCGAAGAAGAAGGCGAGTCCCAAGCCCACCCCCTCGAAGGCGGCGGAGGAGAAGCCGGACGTGACCACCTTCGCCTCCACCGGCCTCTACCGGCACGCCAACTCCCAGGTGCTCGACTGGGTGCGCGCCAACGACGGCGACCCGCGTCACGCGGTCATACAGTCCCGTATCGCCGACCGCCCGGCGGCCGTCTGGTTCGCCGACTACACGCCCTCGACCATCACCGCCCGGGTCCGAGCCGTCACCTCCGGCGGCTCCGCACAGGTCCGGGTCCCGGTGCTGGTGGCGTACGCCATCCCCGGCCGCGACTGCGGCGGCCACTCCCAGGGCGGAGCGCCCGACCTCGACGCCTACGACGCCTGGATCGAGAAGTTCGCCGCCGGGCTCGGCTCCGGCGAGGTCGTCGTCATCCTGGAGCCGGACTCGGTCGCCCAGGCGGAGTGCCTCTCCACGGCCACCCGCGCCGACCGCTTCGCCTCACTGGCCCGCGCGGGGCGCGTCCTCAAGGCCGCCAACCCCATGGCCCGGGTCTACTACGACGCCGGGCACTCCGGCTGGAACCCGCCCGCGAAACAGGCCGGTTGGCTCAAGCAGGCCGGCGCCGCCTCCCCGGCCTCCTCCGACGGCGTCTTCAGCAACGTCTCCAACTTCCACCGCACCTCCGACGAGATCGCCTACGACCGTCGGGTCCTCGATGCCCTGGGCGGCCCCGCAAGCCTGGGCGCCGTCATCGACACCAGCCGCAACGGCAACGGCGCCCCGGCCGACGGCGAGTGGTGCGACCCGGCCGGCCGCAAGATCGGCCGGGCGCCCACGCTGAGCACCGGTGAGGCCCGGATCGACGCCTACCTGTGGGTGAAGCTGCCGGGGGAGTCGGACGGCTGCAAGGGCACACCGGGCACCTTCTCACCGTCGTACGCCTATGAGTTGGCGCGTTGACCCTCACTGTGGCCGGGGCGAAGGCCCGCAGCGCGTGGTAGCCGGTGATGACGACGACCGTGCCCACCGCAGATGACCGACCGCTTGGTCCCGGGTGCCGGGAACGGGCCGGTCAGGGCTGTCGGTCGGGGACGGTGGAGGTTTGCGGGGCGACCTTCGGGCGGTCGCGGTCACCGGCGCGCAGCACGCCCGCGAAGGCCACCAGACCGCAGGCCAGCACCGTCACCAGACCGAACGACACCATCAAGCTGGTTGCCTGGGCGAGACCGCCGATGGCGCTCGGCGCGACCAGCCCCGAGGTGTACGTGATCGTCGCGACACCGGCGATGGCCAGGCTCGGGTTGGGGCCGCTGCGGCCCGCCGCGGCGAAGCACAGCGGGACGACCACCGCGATGCCGAGGCCCATCAGGGCGAAGCCGGACATCGCCACCGCCGGATGGTCCGCGACGACGATCATCAGTCCGCCCAGCACGGCCAGCACCCCGCTGACCCGGACCGTGCGCACCGAGCCGAACCGGTCCACCACCTTGTCGCCGGCGATCCGGGCGATCGCCATGGTCAGCGTGAAGCCCGTGGTGCAGGCCGCCGCCAGACCGGCCGAGGTCTCCAACTGGTCGCGCAGGTACACCGCCGACCAGTCCAGGCTGGCGCCCTCCGCGAACACCGCGCAGAACCCGACCGCGCCGATGAGGAGCGCCGACCGGGGCGGCAGCGCGAACCGGGGAGGTGGCTCCTCGTCCTCGGCGGGCTGGAGGTCCAGCACCCAGGCGCACGCGGCCACCCCGAGCACGGTCAGCACCGCGGCCGCCAGCGCGTGGTGCAGGCGGGCGTCCGAGCCCAGGTGCGCGGCCAGGGTGCCGGCCGCCGAGCCGACCAGGGCGCCCGCGCTCCACATGCCGTGCAGACCGGACATGATCGACCGGCCGAGCCGCTCCTCGACCTCGACGCCGAGCGCGTTCATCGCCACGTCCGCCATGCCCGCCGTCGCGCCGTAGACGAACAGGGCCAGACAGAGGGTGAGCAGGTTCGGGGAGAGGGACGGCAGGACGAGGGCGAGCGTCCACAGCGCGATCAGGCCGCGCAGCGCGTTGCGGGCGCCGAAGGTGTGGCTGATCCGGCCCGCGAGCGGCATCGCCACGGACGCGCCGAGCGCGGGGAAGGCCAGCGCCAGTCCCAACTGCCCGGCGCTGACCGAGGCATGGTCCTGGATCCACGGCACGCGGGTCGCGAACGAGCCGGTGACGGCACCGTGCACGGCGAACACGGCGGCCACGGCGTACCGGGCCCGCCGCACCTCGCGCGGGTCGTAGACCACGTGACTCATACTCCGGCCCCTCCCAGGCTCCAGGGTCCTCCTTGACGGTGACGTAAACTATCAGGAACCCTGCCTGATAGATAGCGGTCGACCGTCCGCCCCGGCACTCCGCAGATCTGGAAGGATCCCGGCATGCCCGCATCCCCGAGAACGGCCCGGGCCATCAACGACCGGCTCGCCCTGCGACTGCTCCAGCAGGAGGGCCCGTTGACGGCGGGCCGGCTGAAGCAGCTCACCGGCCTGTCCCGGCCGACCGTCGCCGACCTCGTGGAACGCCTCGCCGCCTCCGGGCTGATCGCGGTGGTGGGGGAGTCGGGTGAGCAGCGACGCGGACCGAACGCCAAGCTCTACGGCATCGTCGCCGACCGGGCGCATCTGGCCGCCCTCGACGTGCGCACCGAGGGCGTCTCCGTCGTCGTGTCCGACCTGCTCGGGCGGGTGCTCGCCGAGGCGTCCGCGCCGATCGGTGACGACGCCGGGACCGGGCCCGCGGTGGAACAGGCGGTCGCGCTGGTCGAGCGGGCGGCCAAGGAGGCGGGAGCGGACCGGCTGCACACCGTGGGCATCGGCGTCCCCGGCCTGATCGACCCCGCGAGCGGGGAGCTGCGCGACTCCACCGGCCTGCCCGCATGGCACCGGCGCCTGGTCGACGCCCTCCAGGAACGGCTGCCGGAGGCCCGCGTCAGCGTGGAGAACGAGACCAACCTCGCCGCCCTGGCCGAACAGCGCGAGGGGGCCGCCCGGGACCGGGACACCTTCGCGCTGCTCTGGTTCGGCATGGGCATCGGAGCCGCCGTCGTCCTCGACGGCAAGCTCCGCCGGGGTGCCTCCGGCGGCACCGGCGAGATCGGCTTCCTGCCCGTCCCGGGCACGACCGGCCTGCCCTCGGCCACCGACTGCGGCGGTGGCTTCCACTCCCTGGCGGCGGCGGGCGCGATCGCCGACCTCGCGGCGGAGCACGGGGTGACGGCGGCGGCCCTGGCCCATGAGTCGTATGCGGCGGCGCTGGTGCGTGAAGCAGTGGTGCGGGAGGCGGTGGCGCGTGAAGCGGTGGTGCGGGAGGCGGTGGGTGGCCCCGCTGGTGCCGCCGAGCGCTTCCTCGACGCGCTCACCGAGCGGATCGCCCTGGGCGCCGCCGCCGTCATCTCGGTACTGGACCCCGGATGCCTCGTGCTGTCCGGCGAGATCGGCCGGGCCGGCGGCGCGGTCCTCGCCGCCCGGGTCCAGGAGCGGCTGGCGCGGATGTCACCGTTGCCCACGGAGGTACGGGCGAGCAGTCTGGGCGGGGAGGCCGTGCTGCGCGGCGCGCTCCTCACGGCGCGGGACCGGGCCCAGGACGAGCTGTTCGCGCCGGTGCGCTAGCGCTTCTCCGGCGGTGCCGTGGGGTCGGTCGGTGCTCGGGGGTCCGGCGGCGGGCAAGGGCCGTCGTCACCGTCGTCGGCCCCCCGAGCACACGGCCGACCCTAAAAGGACTAGACCAGTAGGTCAATAGGTATGGACCAAGGTCGGAGCGGTGACATTCCCGGCACGCTCTGTGAGTCAACCCACATCCTTCACCCGTATGGACACCGATCAGGCGTGGCACACTGGCCGTGTACCAGAAGCAGCGCACTCCGGGGTCGGTGAAAGTCCGAACCGGCGGTTACAGTCCGCGACCCGGTCACGTCCAGTGACCGGTTGACCAGGTGAAATTCCTGGACCGACGGTTAAAGTCCGGATGGGAGGCAGTGCGCGGCGGGCGGGCATTCGTGCGCGCCGCCGTATGGGTTCGTCCTGGTGGCGACCTCTGTTCGGCGTCGTTCCCGGTGTGTCGCTCGTTCATTCTGTCGTCATCGACAGCCCCGGAGTCCGTGCCCGAATGAGGCAGGAGGACCCGGGAAGTGTTCACCGGAATCGTCGAAGAACTGGGTGAGGTCACCGCCGTCGAGATCCTCGACGACGCCTCCCGCTTCCGTCTGCGCGGCCCGGTCGTCACGGAGGGCGCCAAGCACGGCGACTCCATCGCCGTCAACGGCGTCTGTCTCACCGTCGTGGAGCACGAGGGCGACGAGTTCACCGCGGACGTCATGGCGGAGACCCTCAACCGCTCCAGCCTCGGCGCCCTCGCCGTCGGCTCCCGCGTCAACCTGGAACGCCCCATGGCCGTGGGCGCGCGCCTCGGCGGGCACATCGTGCAGGGCCATGTCGACGGCACCGGCGAGGTGTTGGAGCGCAAGCCGTCCGAGAACTGGGAGATCGTGAAGATCTCGCTCCCCGCGGACCTCACGCGCTATGTCGTCGAGAAGGGCTCCATCACCGTCGACGGCATCAGCCTCACCGTCGTCGACGCCGGCCCCGACTTCTTCACCGTCAGCCTCATCCCCACCACCCTCGACCTGACCACGCTCGGCCTCAAGCAGCCCGGCGACCCGGTCAACCTCGAGGTCGACGTCATCGCCAAGTACGTCGAGCGGCTGATGGGCAACCAGGGGGCGGGCCGGTGAACTGGCTGAACTCCGAGGCGTTCACGCTCTTCGGCCAGCGCATCATCTGGTCCGACATGATCGGCAACATCTTCGGCCTGATCACGCTCGCCCTCGGCTGGCGACGCTCCATCTGGACCTGGCCCACCCAGTTCCTCTCCGGCCTCATCCTCTTCGTGGCCTTCTACGGCCATCTCGCCGGCAGCGCCGGCAAGCAGGTCGTCGTCATGGCCGTCGCCGTGTACGGCTGGTGGCAGTGGAACCGCAACCGGGGGAAGTCCGCGGACGGCCACATCACCCCGCGGTTCGCCACCGGGCGCGAGCGCGCGGCCATGATCGCCGCCGCCGCCGCGGGCACCGTCGCGGTCGCCCTGCTCTTCAAGGCCTACCCGACCCTGTCCTGGGACCCCTGGCCGGACGCCTACATCTTCGTCGGCACCGTCGTCGCGATGTACGCCCAGGCCCGCGGCATGGTCGAGTTCTGGTTCGCCTGGCTGCTGGTCGACCTGGTCGGCGTCCCGCTGAACTTCGCCAACGGCTACGCCTTCTCCGGCTTCGTCTACGTCATCTACGGCGCGCTCGTCCTGTGGGGCATGCGCGACTGGTGGCTGCGCTCCCGCAAGGCCTCGCAGCCCGTCATGGAAGGAGCGCCCGCATGACCGCCCGCCCGTCACCCACCACCGCCCTGCCCGAGGCGCTTCGCGCCACCCCTCTTGTCCCACCGATCCTGTACAGCACCGACGGTTTCGAGGACTTCGCGCTCGACCCCGTGGAGCAGGCCATCGCCGACATCGCGGCCGGCCGCCCGATCGTGGTCGTCGACGACGAGGACCGCGAGAACGAGGGCGACCTCGTCGTCGCCGCCGAGAAGGCGACCCCCGAGATCGTCGCCTTCATGATGAGCGAGTGCCGCGGCCTGATCTGCGCCCCCATGGAGGGCGAGGAACTGGACCGGCTCCAGCTGCCGCAGATGGTCGCGGACAACACCGAGTCGATGAAGACCGCGTTCACCGTCTCCGTGGACGCCTCGGCCGCCCACGGCGTGAGCACCGGCATCTCGGCCGCCGACCGCGCCACCACGCTCCAGCTGCTGGCGAGCGGCACCGCCGAGCCCTCCGACCTCGTCCGCCCCGGCCACATCTTCCCGCTGCGCGCCAGGTCCGGCGGGGTGCTCACCCGCAACGGCCACACCGAGGCCGCCGTGGACCTCGCCCGGCTCGCGGGGCTGCGCCCGGCCGGCGCCATCGTCGAGATCGCCGGCGAGGACGGCCGGATGCTCCGCCTGCCCGAGCTGATCCCCTTCGCCCGCAAGCACGGCCTGACGATCATCTCCATCGAGGACCTGATCGCCTACCGCCGCACCTCCGAGCCCACCGTCCGCCGCGAGGCCAAGACCCACCTGCCCACCGCCTTCGGCGAGTTCACGGCCTACGGCTACCGCTCCACCGTCGACGGCGTCGAGCACGTCGCCCTCGTGCACGGCGAGATCGGCGACGGCGAGGACGTCCTGGTCCGCGTCCACTCCGAGTGCCTCACCGGCGACGTCTTCCACTCCCTGCGCTGCGACTGCGGCCCCCAGCTGGACGCCTCCCTGGAGCGCATCCAGACCGAGGGCAGGGGAGTGGTGGTCTACCTGCGCGGCCACGAAGGGCGCGGCATCGGCCTGCTGTCCAAGCTCCGGGCGTATGAACTCCAGGAGCAGGGCCACGACACCCTCGACGCCAACCTGGAGCTCGGCCTGCCCGCCGACGCCCGGGACTACGGCGCCGGCGCCCAGATCCTCCAGGACCTCGGCGTCACGAGCGTGCGCCTGATGACCAACAACCCCGACAAGACCGACGCGCTGGTCCGGCACGGCCTGAAGGTCACCGGCCGCGAGCCGATGCCCATACAGGCGGGCGAGCACAACCTCCGCTACCTGCGCACCAAGCGGGACCGGATGGGCCACGACCTGCCCTGGCTGGACACGACCCCCACGGCGTCCGTGTCCACCTGCGGCAACCAGTAAGACCGAACAACAGCACACCGAGGAGACAAGAGAACGTGAGCGGCAAGGGCGCACCCGAACTGTCCGTACGCAATGTCGGAGACCTCCGGGTCGCCGTCATCGCGGCACAGTGGCACGAGAAGGTGATGGACGGTCTGGTGGACGGCGCCCTGCGCGCCCTGCGCGACCTGGGCATCGACGAGCCGACCCTGCTCAGGGTCCCCGGCAGCTGGGAACTCCCGGTCGTCGCCAAGGTCCTCGCGGGCCGCGGCTACGACGCGATCGTCGCCCTCGGCGTCGTGATCCGCGGCGGCACCCCCCACTTCGAGTACGTGTGCCAGGGCGTCACCCAGGGCCTCACCCAGGTCTCCGTGGACACCGGCGTGCCCGTCGGCTTCGGCGTGCTGACCTGTGACACCGAGGAGCAGGCCCTGGACCGGGCCGGAATCGAGGGCTCCAGCGAGGACAAGGGGCACGAGGCGGTGACGGCGGCGGTGGCGACCGCGGCCACCCTCCGCTCAGTATCTGAACCGTGGCGTTAGGTGGACCGGCACTACGCGTAAAGTGGGCGCCACCATGTCCAATAAGACGTTCGAGGAGCTCTTCACCGAGCTCCAGCACAAGGCCGCCCACGGCGATCCCGCCACTTCCCGCACCGCAGAGCTGGTCGGCAAGGGCGTCCATGCCATCGGCAAGAAGGTCGTCGAAGAGGCCGCCGAGGTCTGGATGGCCGCCGAGTACGAGGGCAAGGAGGCGGCCGCCGAGGAGATCTCGCAGCTGCTGTACCACGTCCAGGTGATGATGGTCGCCCGCGGCATCTCCCTCGACGACGTCTACGCCCACCTGTAAACCCGCCCGCTCCGCACCGACCCCCTCACACGAAGGAAGCCGACCTCATGCTGCGCATCGCCGTCCCCAACAAGGGTTCCCTGTCAGGACCTGCGGCGGAGATGCTGCATGAGGCCGGCTACCAGCAGCGCCGGGAGTCCAAGGAACTGCGGATCGTGGACCCGGTCAACGAGGTCGAGTTCTTCTACCTCCGCCCCCGTGACATCGCGATCTACGTCTCCTCCGGCAGGCTCGACATCGGGATCACCGGCCGCGACCTGCTGATCGACTCCGCCGCCGAGGCCGAGGAGATCCTGCCGCTCGGCTTCGCCCGCTCCACCTTCCGCTTCGCCGCCAAGCCGGGCACGGCGAACGGCGTCGAGGACCTCAAGGGCAAGACGGTCGCCACCTCCTACGAGGGCATCGTCGCCGGGCACCTCGCCGACAGCGGTGTCGACGCCTCCGTCGTCCACCTCGACGGCGCCGTCGAGACCGCCATCGAGCTCGGTGTCGCCGAGGTCATCGCCGACGTCGTGGAGACCGGCACCTCGCTGCGCAACGCGGGCCTGGAGGTCTTCGGCGAGCCCATCATGAAGTCCGAGGCCGTCGTGATCCGCCGCACCGGCGCGGACACGGAGGAGCTCAAGGTGCAGCAGTTCCTGCGCCGCCTCCAGGGCGTCCTCGTCGCCCGGACCTACGTGATGATGGACTACGACTGCCGCGTCGAGCAGCTGGAGAAGGCCGTCGCCCTCACCCCCGGCCTGGAGTCCCCGACCGTCTCGCCGCTGCACAACGAGGGCTGGGTCGCCGTCCGCGCGATGGTCCCCGCCAAGGAAGCCCAGCGGATCATGGACGACCTGTACGACATCGGCGCCCGGGCCATCCTGACCACGGCCATCCACGCCTGCCGTCTCTGAGGAGCCCGGTCAGATGTCCGAACTGCCCGCCCTGCCCGTCACTTTCCGGCCGGGCCGCACCCGTGCCGTCCTGCTCACCGCCGGAGTCGCGATCTTCGTGGTGATCACCACGATCGCCCTGCTGCTGGAGCAGCTCAGCGGCGGCGAGCGCCTCAGCTTCGTCTTCACCGGGGCGCTCCTGTTCGGGGTGCTGCTCATGCTGTCCCGGCCGAAGGTCGTCGCCGACGAGTCCGGTGTCACCGTCGTGAACATCGCCAGCAGGCGCCACCTGGCCTGGGCCGAGATCATCCAGGTGAACCTCCGCCCCGGCGATCCCTGGGTGTTCCTCAACCTCAGCGACGGCACCAGCCTGCCCGCGCTCGGCATCCAGCCGGGCATCGCCAAGCAGCGTGCCATCGAGGACGCCCGTGCGCTGCGGGCGCTCGCCGAAGCCCGTTCGACGGGGGATCTGCCGTAGCGGGCCCTGTCTTGATTAATCTGTTGGCGGAGGCGTTCTCATCGCGCCTCCGCCCTTCGTTTCCTTCTACCCGGTTCCTGCTACCCGAGGAGTGACTCCCTCCAGCGATGGACGGATCGTCCTGTAGTACCTGCGCCGCCCCCTCCCGACATATCGAGGCGGCGGCATGACCATCCCCCTGCTCCTTCTGGGAGCGGCGTTCCTGCTGATTCTGGCCAACGGCTTCTTCGTGGCGGCCGAGTTCGGTCTCGTCACGGTCGAGGCCACCGACGCCGAGAAGGCCGCGGCCGAGGGCGACCGACGGGCCCGTACCGTCGTGGAGTCCCTCAAGGAGCTGTCCTTCCAGCTCTCCGGCACCCAGCTCGGCATCACCATCACCTCCCTCGTCGTCGGCATGCTCGCCGAACCGGCGCTCGCCCAGCTGCTGGACGGGCCCATCACCGCGACCGGCATCCCCGAGGGAGCCGTCTCCGGTGTGGCCGTGGTCATCGGCATGCTGCTGGCCTCGGCCGTGCAGATGGTGATCGGCGAACTGGTGCCCAAGAACTGGGCGGTCTCCCGGCCGATGCAGGTCGCGCGCTTCGTCGCCGGCCCGCAGCACGCCTTCGCCCGTCTGTTCCGCCCGGTCATCGCCGGCCTCAACGCGGTCGCCAACCGCCTCGTCCGCGCGCTCGGCATCGAGCCGGCCGTGGAACTGGCCTCCGCCCGCACCCCGGGCGAGCTCGTCTCGCTGGCCCGGCACTCCGCCCAGGCCGGAGCCCTGGAGCAGGACACCGCCGACCTCTTCGTCCGCACGCTCTCGCTCGCCGAGCTGACCGCGCAGCACGTCATGACCCCGCGCGTGAAGGTCAGCGCCCTCCAGTCGTCGGCGACCGCCGAGGACGTGGTCAACCTGACCCGCGCCACCGGACTGTCCCGCTTCCCCGTCTACCGCGAGAAGATCGACGAGATCGTCGGCATGGTGCATCTCAAGGACGCGCTGTCCGTGCCCGTGCGCGACCGTCTGCGCACCCCCGTCGGCCGGATCGCCCGCCCGGCGCTGCTCGTCCCCGAGACCCTCCCGGTCAAGCCCCTGCTGGCCCGGCTGCGCAGCGAGCAGCCCATCGCCGTCGTCGTCGACGAGTACGGCGGCACGGCCGGAGTGGTCACGCTGGAGGACATCGTCGAGGAGATCGTCGGCGAGGTCCGCGACGAGCACGACGGGCAGGACCTGCCCGAGCTCGCCGCCGCCCCGCCGGAGGACGGCCGTCTCGCCTGGGACGCCGACGGCAGCTGCCGGGTCGACGTCCTGCAGCGCATAGGCCTGGAGGTGCCCGAGGGGCCGTACGAGACCGTGGCGGGCCTGGTCGCCGACCTGCTCGGCCGGATCCCCGCCGTCGGCGACAGGGCCGAACTGCCCGGCTGGCGGCTGTCCGTGCGCCAGGTCGGGCACTACCGCGCCGAGCGGGTCCGGCTGGTGCGCACGGTTCAGGCGGTCAACGTCATGGAGGCCGTGCGATGAGCGTCCTCCAACTCCTCTTCGCCGCGCTGCTCGTGCTCGCCAACGGCTTCTTCGTGGGCGCCGAGTTCGCGCTCGTCTCGGTCCGCCGCAGCCAGATCGAGCCCCTCGGCACCGCCCGGGCCCGGCAGGTCCTGCACGGCCTGGAGCGGCTGCCGGAGATGATGGCCGCCGCCCAGTTCGGCATCACCGTCTGCTCGCTCACCCTGGGCGCGGTCGCCGAGCCCACGGTCGCCCATCTGCTGGAGCCGGTCTTCGAGTGGGTCCACATGCCGCACGGCATGATCCACCCCCTCGGCTATGTGATCGCCCTGGCGGCGGTCGTCTTCTTCCACCTCGTCATCGGCGAGATGGTCCCGAAGAACCTCGCGATGGCGGCCCCCGAGAAGGTCGCGCTGTGGCTCAGCCCCGGCCTGGTCGCCTTCGCCCGCCTCTGCAGGCCGATCACCGTCGCCCTCGGCGCCTGCGCCCAGGGCATCCTGCGCCTCTTCCACGTCGAACCCAAGGACGAGGTCGAGGCCGTCTTCACCAGCGAACAGCTCAACCGCCTCGTGGAGAACTCCGGCCAGGCCGGCCTGCTCGACCCCGAGGAGCAGGAACGCCTGGAGGACGCCCTGGAACTGGGCTCGCGCCCCGTGACGGACGTGCTGCTGCGGCGCGAGTCGCTGGTGACGGTGAGCCCCTCGGTCACCCCGGGCCAGATCGTGGACCTCACCGGCCGCACCGGCTACTCCCGCTTCCCCGTCGCCGCGGAGAACGGCGCCTTCATGGGCTACGTCCACGTCAAGGACGTACTCGATCTGGAGGACTCCGAACGGGCGGTACCGCAGCAGGTCTGGCGGCCGATGACCACCCTGCGGCCCGAACTGCCCCTGGACGACGCGCTGACCGTCATGCGACGCGCGGCCACCCATCTCGCCCAGGTGGCCGACGGATCGGGCCGCGTGCTCGGCCTGGTCGCCCTGGAGGACGTCCTGGAGCTGCTGGTGGGAGAGGTACGGGATCCCGCGCACCGGGAGCTGCCGGAGATCCGGGTCACCGAGCCCCGCAGCAGCGAGGAGGCGCTGGCGTCGTAGGGGAGCCGGTTCGGCTGCGGGCCGGTGAGCAGCGGCCCGCAGCCGGACCGGCACTCCCGAAACGGCTCACGGGGCCGCCGGATCCTGCGGCCCCCGCCCCGAGAGCACCTCTCCGTACGCCTGCATCAGGTCCGGCAGCCGCAGCGTCGACAGGTCGTCCCGGGTCAGCACGCCCGGGTAGGTGGACAGCCGCAGATCCCGGTACGCGCAGCTCTTCTCGTACAGCGTCCGCAGGAACCGGCCGTTGCCCAGCTCGTCGATCCACCCCTGGTCGACCACGTGTCCGGCGATCGAGCGCAGCTCGTCGAGGGCCTCCTCGTCCCACACGTCACCGTTCTCCGCGGCGAGCACCTCGCCGATGGAGGTGAGTTCGAGGGGGCGGTAGGAGGGGAAGTCGACCCGGGTGGTGAAGCGCGAGGACAGTCCGGGGTTGGCGGCGAGGAGCCGGTCCATGCCCTCCGGATAGCCGGCCAGGATCACCACGAGGTGGTCGCGGTTGTCCTCGGCCCGCTTCAGCAGCACCTGGAGCGCCTCGTCGCCGTACGCGTCGCCCTTGCCGTAGCCGGAGTTGGACAGCGAGTACGCCTCGTCCACGAAGAGCACACCGCCGAGCGCGGAGTCGATCAGCTCGTTGGCCTTCACGGCCGTCTGGCCGAGGTACTCGCCGACCAGGTCGGCCCGCTGGGCCTCCACGAGATGGTCGCCGCCGAGCAGCCCGAGGGCGTAGAAGACGCGCCCGAGGATCCGCGCGACCGTGGTCTTGCCGGTGCCGGACGGGCCGGAGAAGACGAAGTGCCGTTTCGGCGGCTGGACCGGCAGCCCCTGCCCGGTGCGCAGCCGGGCCATGTTCAGCTGTGCGGAGAGCGCCTTGACCTGGCGCTTGACCGGCTCCAGGCCCACCATGCGTTCCAGCTCGGTGAGCGCCTCCTCCAGTAAGGCGGGATCGGTCGGCCCGGCCGGCAGGGACGGCGACGCGGTGACCTTCGCCCGCACGGTGGGGTCGGTCACCGAGGTCAGGGGACCGGTGGGCGGCAGGTCCGGCTCCGTCAGCCGCAGCTCCCGTCCCTCCATACCGAAGAGCGGGTCGAGGCCGTCGGTGCCGTCGATGGCGTCCTGGCCGGACCCGGCGAGCGTGATCGCCGCCAGGTCGGTGGGGTCCTCGTAGCCGTCGCCCTCGGCGATCGCGGCGAGCCGGGCCGAGGTGTCCATGAAGGCCGGGTCGACGCGGTGCACGGCCCGGTACAGGGGCAGGGCGGCGGCGCTGCGGCCGGTGCCCTCGTGGGCCCGGGCCAGCCAGTAGCGCAGTTCCTTGCGCTGCGGCTGTTCGCTGCGGCAGCGCATCAGGGCCGCCGAGAGCAGCGGTTCGGCCTGTCCGTACATCTCCAGGCGGACCCGGGCCATGCCGCCGAACAGGCCCGCCTCGATGCCGAGCATGGCGTCGTCGAGCAGCGGGTCGGTGTGCCGGACGAGCTGCTCCCAGTCCTTGACGAGATAGGCGCGGCACGCGTGCAGGAAGCGGACCTGGGAGTCGGTGTCCACCGGCGGCAGGCCGGCGAGGGCCCGGTCCAGCTCCGGGACGTGCCGGCCGTCCAGCCAGTGCGAGGCGTGCGCGAGGAGCAGATCACGCGGGCTCTCCAGCACCGGTTGCACCCACCAGCCCAGCCAGTACCAGGAGTTGAGGGTACGGCGGTGTCGTGCGCGCTGTTCGCCGAAGCGGTCGCGGTGCCGGAACATCCTGAGCAGCGCGGTCGTCGTGTCGACGCGCAGCGCGTGCAGTCCGAGCCAGCCGTCGGCCATCCCGGGATCGATCCGCACCGCGGCCCGGAACTCCTCTTCCGCCTGTGGATAGGCGCCCATCGTGTAGGCGTCCACACCTCGCAGCCAGGCGAGGTCGGCCGGGGCCTCGGGGCCCTGCGTGCCGAAATCCATCACGTCCCCCACAAACCGTGCCCCCGTGGTTCACCTCCGAGCCGTCGCCCGGTGGCCGCCTTGGTCCAACCGCCGGGCGGCGGACCGGAGTTGCAACGGTGCGCGGAGCCAGCTGTCCGTAGGGCGCACCGAGGGCATCGTACCTGCGGTGGTGTCGCCCACCGAAGGGTGCCGCACAGGCCGTTTGGCGAGGTGGGAGCGGATGCGGGCATGCGCGGATGGTGACCGAGGGTGAGCGGATCGTGTCTCGCGGCGCCCGAAAAAGGGGCTGAGGGCAGAACGAAGCCCCCGATCACGGGGGAACAACCGGGGGCTTCGCGTCTGCGGGCGGCTCCGAATGGCCGCACATTGAGAACGTAAGTCCTGTACGGCCCCTCGGTCAAGCCGAGTTGAAGCACTCCGGGAAGTTCTCCCGCAAGGCTCTTCACAAGTTCAGCACACTGCGGATGATCCGTCACCGTGCGTGACATTCTGGTCCGGTCCAACGCTCCCGACAGGCCCCGGGAGCACCTTGTATCCCTGTGTGCACTGGCGTACCAGGACGTCGGAGAAGGGCCGGGAGGGGTCTTCGGTGAAATGCCGTCGCTCCGCGGGGACCCAACCGGCCCAGAACTCCCGCTGTTCCTCGCCGTCCCGGGACCGGCCGCGCGCCCACGCCTCCTCGGCGGGCAGCTCCATCCACAGCAGGTGCGCCAGATGCGGCCGGAGCGCGCGGCGGCCCGCGCCGACGCCCTCCAGGAGGATCGCCGGGGCGGGCGGCAGCGTGCGCGGCGGCCCGAAGCGGCGCGCGTGCCAGTCGTAGGGCCGGTAGTGCGCGCTCTCGCCACGGCTCAGGGGCTCGATCACCTGGGACAGCAGCCGTCCGGTCCAGTCGAAGAGCTCGTCGTGGCTGGCGATGTCGTCGAGGTGCAGGACCGGGGCGCCGTCCAGGGCGCGGGCCAACTCCCCGGCGAACGTGGTCTTTCCGGAGCCGGCGTGCCCGTCGATCCCGATCAGACGGACCGGGCCGCAGGACGGGGGGAGCCGGCGGAGCCGGGAGGCGAGGTCGTGAATGACGGTTCCCGTGGCGGTGCGAGGGGTGGCGGACGTGGCGGTGCGAGGGGCGGGCGTGGTGCTGAAGGGCCAGGCTACGCGCCCTCCGGCTCGATCCGGCCCGATCCTCGGCCCGCCGCGGTGCCAGTGGAGAAGACCAATATTGCCCCGCGTGGCACGGGCCGAAGTGCTGGCAGGAGCATGCCGCCTGCTCCATAGTGGGCGCACAACCGTGCACCGGACCTGCCCCGACTCGGACACCTTGGGGGTCTCCCGCCCATGAGTAGAGCCGAACAGTTGTCCCGCAGAACCGTCCTGGCCGCCGCGGTCGCCGTGGCCGCGGCGGGCGGTGCGAGCCCGGCGGCCGCCGAGCCCCCGGCCGCCGACACCGCGGACCCTGTGCGGGCCCCGGCCGGCTTCGTGGACAACCGCGCCTGGACGACGTACACCGACTGGCGCGCGGGCACCGCGAAGGGGGCCAGGCCCGTCGCCGGCACCCGGCCGGGCGTGGTGATCGGCACCCCGGCCGGCACCACCGACTACACCGACCCGCACACCGGCAGGACGGCCGCCTGGGAGTACGCGACCTGGACGTCCCCCGTCCACGAACTCGCCGTCCCCGCGACCGAGGTGATCGCCTCCTGGAACGCGCGGACCCCGGCCGGCACCTGGCTCCAGATCGAACTGAAGGGGACGTACTCCGACGGCACGGCCACCCCCTGGTACGTGATGGGCCGCTGGGCGGCCGGCGACCAGGACATCCGGCGGACCTCGGTCGACGACCAGAGCGACGGTCGGAGCAGCGTCTGGACGGACACCTTCGCCATCGACGACCCGGCCACGGGCCTGCGCCTGGCCGCGTACCGCCTGCGCCTCACCCTGTACCGCAGGCCCGGCACCAAGAGCACGCCCACGGTCTGGCGGGTCGGCGCGATGGGCTCCGACGTGCCCGACCGCTTCACGGTCCCCGCCTCCACCCCCGGCGTCGCCGAGGAACTGCTCGTCCGGCGCTACTCCCAGGAGATCCACAAGGGCCAGTACCCGGAGTACGACAACGGCGGCGAGGCCTGGTGCAGCCCCACCTCCTCGCAGATGATCATCGAGTACTGGGGCGGCCGGCTCACCGAGGGCCAGCTGTCCTGGGTCGACCCCTCCTACGCCGACCCGCAGGTGTGCCACGCGGCGCGGTTCACCTACGACTTCCAGTACGCCGGCTGCGGCAACTGGCCGTTCAACGCCGCCTACGCGGCCACCTTCAAGGACCTCCAGGGCGTGGTCACCCGGCTCGGCTCGCTCACCGACCTGGAGACGCTGATCGCGGCCGGCATCCCCGCCATCACCTCCCAGTCGTTCCTCAAGGAGGAGCTCACGGGGGCCGGGTACGGGACCGCCGGTCACCTGATGACCGTCATCGGCTTCACCGCCGACGGCGACGTGATCGCCAACGACCCCGCCTCGCCGACCAACGAGGCCGTGCGGCGCGTCTACCGGCGGCGCGAGTGGGAGAACATCTGGCTCAGGACCAAGCGGTACAACGCCTCCGGCAAGGTGGTCTCCGGTACGGGGGGCGTCTGTTACCTCTACTTCCCGGCGCATCCGACCCCGCGGCAGTGCAGGGCGCTGGCGGCGGTGGGAGTGCGCTGAGCCGGCCGGGGCCGCGGTGCGCCAGGGTCCCGGGACGCCGGGGCCCTGTGACCAAGGTCTCTGCCACAAACGCCCATGTCGGTGGCAAGGTGGACGGATCGGTGGGGGGAGTCCACCCGTACGTCCGTAGATCGGCGAGACACCATGACCGCACAAGCAGCCACCGCCTCCCGTGCCCGTACCGGAGGGCCGGTGGAAGACGGTCCGAAGACCGTCGAGCACATCATGGGCTGGACCCTCGTCGTGGTGATCGCCATGCTGATCACCCAGCTCGGCCTGCTGTGACCTGACCCATACCCGACCTGCCATACTGCGGGTGTCCCGCCGCCCGTCGAGACCAGGGTCGAAATTGAATATTAGTCAACAGCGCGGTGCTGCCCGCCCCCGGGCGCGCGGTACCGAGCGCTCCGTCGCACGCCGTGCCGAACTCATCGCCATCGGGCGGAAGTTGTTCGCCGACACGTCGTACGACGCGCTCTCGATGGACGACATCGCCCGCCAGGCGCTTGTCGCCAAGGGACTGATCTACTACTACTTCCAGTCCAAGCGCGGTTACTACCTGGCGATCATCCAGGACTCCGTCGTCGACCTGGTCACCTACGCGGCGAGCGGCCTGGAGATGGAGCCGGTGGACCGGGTCCACCGCACCATCGACAGCTATCTGCGGTACGCCGAGCACAACCAGGCCGCCTACCGCACCATCGTCAGCGGCGGCGTCGGATTCGACGCCGAGGTGCACGCCATCCGGGACGGGGTCCGCGAGGCGATCGTCGCGACCATCGCCGAAGGGGCGTACGGCCGCAGCGACATCGCGCCGGTGGCCCGGATGGGCCTGCTGGCCTGGGTGTGCAGCGTCGAGGGTGCCGCCCTCGACTGGATCGACCGCCCGAACCTGTCCCGCGACACGATGCGCGACCTGCTGGTGAAGACGCTCGGCGGCGCCATGCGGGCCATCGAGGAGATGGACCCCGCGTACCCGGCTCCGGAGCCGGCCCGCCGCGACGACTGACGGCCGGCCGCCACGAGTTGGGGCGGAGGCTCGTGGTCCTCCGCCCCAAGTACCCCGTGGGACCGGCTACTTGATGGCCTTGATCAGCTCGCCGCCCGTGGTGTCCCCGCTCAGCTCCCAGAAGAAGGTGCCGCCCAGACCCTGCTGGTTCTTGTACGCCATCTTCGTGGCGATGGTCGCGGGGGTGTCGTAACTCCACCAGTCGTTCCCGCACTTGGCGTACGCGGTGCCGGCGACCGTCCCCGTCGCCGGGCACTTGGCCTTCAGCACCTTGTAGTCGTCGATGCCCTGCTCGTACGTCCCGGCGGCCGGCCCGGTCGCGGTGCCGCCCGGCGCCGACTGGGTGACACCGGTCCAGCCGCGGCCGTAGAAGCCGATGCCCAGCAGCAGCTTGGCGGCCGGGATGCCGAGCCCCTTGAGCTTCGCGATGGTCGCCGAGGTGTGGTAACCCGCCTTCGGGATGCCGGAGTACGAGGTGAGCGGCGAGTGCGGGGCCGTCGGCCCGGCCGCGTCCCAGGCGCCGAAGTAGTCGTAGGTCATCGGGTTGTACCAGTCGACGTATCGGGCGGCGCCCGCGTAGTCGGCCGCGTCGATCTTGCCGCCGGGGGTCGCGTCGGCGGTGATCGCCGCGGTGACCAGGTTGCCGGAACCGAACTTCGCGCGCACGGCCCGCATCAGGTCCCTGAAGGCCGCCCGGCCGCTGGTGTCGCAGGTGGCGCCGCAGGCGTTCGGGTACTCCCAGTCGAGGTCGATGCCGTCGAAGACGTCGGCCCACCGGGAGTTCTCGACCAGGTCGTAGCAGGACTGGGCGAACGCGGCCGGGTTCTTCGCGGCCTCGCCGAAGCCGCTCGACCAGGTCCACCCGCCGAACGACCACAGCACCTTGAGACCGGGGTGCTTCTTCTTCAGCTCGCGCAGTTGGTTGAAGTTCCCGCGCAGCGGCTGGTCCCACGCGTCGGCGACGCCGTCCACGGACTCGGCCGCGGTGTACGTCCGGTCGGTCGCCGCGTAGGCGTCGCCCATCGCGCACTTGCCGCCGGTGACGTTGCCGAAGGCGTAGTTGATGTGGGTGAGCCTGGCCGCCGAGCCCGACGTCTCGATGTTCTTGACGTGGTACTTGCGGTCGTAGGTGCCCCACTCGGTGAAGTAGCCGACGACCTTGGAGCCGGCGGCCTTCGCCTCGGGAGAGCGGGCCTCGGGCGCCCGGGACTCGGCGGTCGCGCTGCCGGCTCCGGCGAGCAGGCCCGCGCCGAGCAGGGCACAGCACGCGGCGGAGATCAGCGCCCGGAACCGGGTGCGGGGGCGGTGGGACGTGTGCATCGGGTGTCACCTCGTGGGGGAGAGGGAGGAGCGCAGCGTCGCTTGGCATGGACGCGATGAGGCGTCGGCCGTGTGAAACCGTAGGAGGACTAGACCAGTACGTCAATGGTTCGGACCAATTCCGGAGCCGCGTGCTCCGGTGCGGCCTTCCCCGCACGCGCGGCGCAGGTTTCTTGAAGTAAGCGGTCGTTAACTCGTGACGGCATGCCTCCGATCGGGCATACTCACAGCGCACAGCCGCTGGTCAGCAGCTTCCGCGACCCGGAAGTGCGAGCCTCGGCGGCACCAGTGAGACCCGGCGGAGCCGCCCCCACCCCAAGGGCCCCCGCCCGTGCCCGAGAGGGAGGAGCGACGCCATGCCCGACCGCGCCCCGCAGCAGGTGGACCGTCAACTGCCCACGGACGAGGCCCGGGAGCTGATCTCCCTCGTCCGTGACATCGCGCGGCGAGAGATCGCCCCGGCGGCGGCCGAGGAGGAGGACGCGGGACACTTCCCGCGCGAGGTCTTCGCCCTGCTCTCCGCGTCCGGACTGCTCGGCCTGCCGTACGACGCCGAGTACGGCGGCGGGGAGCAGCCCTACGAGGTCTATCTCCAGGTGCTCGAAGAACTCGCCGCGGCCCGGCTCACCGTCGGCCTCGGCGTCAGTGTGCACACTCTGGCCTCCTACGCGCTTGCCGCCTACGGCTCCAAGGAGCAGCAGGTCGAGCACCTGCCCGCGATGCTCGGCGGCGGCCTGCTGGGCGCGTACTGCCTGTCGGAGCCGTCCTCCGGCTCGGACGCGGCCTCACTGCGCACCAAGGCGGTGCGCGAGGGTGACGACTGGGTGATCACCGGCACCAAGGCCTGGATCACGCACGGCGGGGTCGCCGACTTCTACACGGTCATGGCCCGCACCGGCGAGGAGGGCCCGCGCGGGATCACCGCCTTCCTGGTGCCCGGCGACGCGGACGGGGTGAGCGCCGCGCCGCCGGAGAAGAAGATGGGCATGAAGGGCTCGCCGACCGCCCAGGTCCACTTCGACGGCGTCCGCGTCCCCGACGGCCGGCGCATCGGCGAGGAGGGCCAGGGCTTCGCGATCGCCCTGTCCGCGCTCGACTCCGGGCGGCTCGGCATCGCGGCCTGCGCCATCGGACTGGCCCAGGCGGCGCTCGACGAGGCGGTGGCCTACGCGACCGGGCGGGAGCAGTTCGGGCGGCCGATCGCCGACTTCCAGGGGCTGCGCTTCATGCTCGCCGACATGGCGACCCAGATCGAGGCGGGCCGGGCGCTGTACCTGGCGGCAGCGCGCCTGAGGGACGCGGGACGGCCGTTCGCCAAGCAGGCGGCCATGGCCAAACTGCACTGCACCGACACCGCGATGCGCGTGACCACCGACGCCGTGCAGATCCTCGGCGGCTACGGATACACCGCCGACTTCCCGGCCGAGCGCTACATGCGGGAGGCCAAGGTGCTCCAGATCGTCGAGGGCACCAACCAGATCCAGCGGATGGTCATCGCCCGTCATGTAGCGGGTCCCGAGACCCGCTGAACTGGCCCGGCCGCACCTGGGGCGCCGCCAGCCGTGCCCACTCCGGGTCGTGGCGCCCCGGCAGGGTGCGGCCGCGGTCGGCCCAGGTGCGCAGCAGATCCTGGTAGATGGGCGGGTCCTGGACCGGCGGCGGCGTGCGCGGAACCGATTCTGCGACGGCGACGAGCGGCGCCGGCACGAACAGGCGGCGGTGCCCCGTCGTCGAGTGGGTAGGGGTCATACCAGGGCAACGCGGCGATCCGGGGACGGGTCACCCGTCCCCGGAATCGACCGTGCGTTCAGGTGTGTCCGGGATGAAGTCCCGTCCCACGATGGCTGCCTGACGTGGCGTCACGCGCGAGGTGACGCCACCTGCTCGGCGCGCCGGCCGGTCGCCCGGACGCGCTGAATCCGCGCCACGGCATGCCGCGACCCGTGGCGCGGGTCAGTCACGGAGCTGGAGCGAGGCCGCTCAGGCGGCGTGGCGCCGCATGACCGGCACCCGGATGGGGCGGGAGCCCGGGCCGCCCACGTGCGAGAAGGGCTGGGTCCGCCAGTCGAGTCCCTGAGGGAGCGTCAACAGCAGGGCCGTGTCCTGCTCCTGGGGCTCGGCCGACTCATCGGCGGACCGGGCCTCGGCGGCCCTGCGGCCCGTACCCGCGCAGACCGTGAGGCCGAACGGGTTCCACGGTGAGGCGCACAGCGCGTGTTCCGGCAGGACCTCCTCGTCCGCCAGCAGCGCGATGGGCTGCGCGCAGTCCGGGCAGATCACCCGGTACATCTCGAAGGTGTCGTACGCGTCGTCCACCTCGTCGTCGTAGGCGTCGGGTTCGACACCCTCCGGCTCGGGATCGACCACCGACTGAAGCCGCTTGGGTGCGGTACGACCAGGACGCTTAAGACTCTGCATTGGGTTCTCCCCCTCGGGCTGGGCCGTGAAGGCGCTGCGGCCTCGACCACAGCAAGCACTTCCCGCCCCGAATCGGCGGTAATCACGAGAACATCACGGAGCCTGTTCGGGGTGTGTGGCGTTCGTCACATGCCGCCCGCAGGTGCCCGAGGCGGCCGCTTTGTCCTCCGGACGGCTCACGGGCGACTCCCGGCCACATCACGAACAGGGCATGACCTGCGCCGCTCAGGTATCCGAGGAGATCAGCCGCACTGTAGGTTCTTGCGCCATGGAGGAGCTCGACCGACAGATCGTGCAGCTGCTCGTCAAGGACGGGCGGATGAGCTACACAGACCTGGGCAAGGCCACGGGGCTGTCCACGTCGGCCGTGCACCAGCGCGTGCGGCGGCTGGAGCAGCGAGGGGTCATTCGCGGGTACGCCGCCGTCGTCGACCCCGAGGCCGTCGGGTTGCCGATGACCGCGTTCATCTCGGTGAAACCGTTC
Source organism: Streptomyces lincolnensis (assembly GCF_021173675.1). Lineage (GTDB taxonomy): Bacteria > Actinomycetota > Actinomycetes > Streptomycetales > Streptomycetaceae > Streptomyces > Streptomyces lincolnensis_B. Next base: position 501,595 of record NZ_JAIHON010000009.1, read on the forward strand.
GATCCCAGTGCGCCGGACGACATCGCGGAGCGGCTCGCCGACGTCCCGGAGATCGAGGCGTGCCACAGCGTGGCGGGGGACGAGAACTACATCCTCAAGGTACGGGTGGCCACGCCGCACGAACTGGAGGAGCTGCTGGCGCGGTTGAGGTCGTTGGCGGGGGTGTCCACGCGGACGACGGTGGTCCTCTCGACGCCGTACGAAGCGCGGCCGCCCCGGATCTGATCGCCGCGGAAGCGATCGACGCCACCGGGCGACCCGTGTGCGGGGACGCCGGGGCCAGGCGCGAGACTGTTCCCCATGAGTGAGCGTGCCGCCGAGTCCCAGACCGTCCTTCTTCGCCGCGGGGAAGTCCACAGCCCCGCCGATCCCTTCGCCACGGCGATGGTCGTGGAGCGGGGGCAAGTCGCCTGGGTCGGGTCCGAGGGCGCGGCCGACGCCTTCGCGGACGGCGTCGACGAAGTGGTCGATCTGGACGGGGCCCTCGTCACGCCCGCCTTCACGGACGCGCATGTGCACACCACCGCGACCGGGCTCGCCCTCACCGGCCTGGACCTGTCGGACGCCCCTTCCCTGGAGGCGGCTCTCGGCCTGGTGCGGGACTTCGCCGCCGCCCGGCCGGGCGACCGGGTGCTCCTCGGGCACGGATGGGACGCGGCCCGCTGGCCCGGAGGGCGCCCCCCGACGCGCCGCGACCTCGACGAGGCGACCGGCGGGCGCCCCCTGTACCTCAGCCGGATCGATGTGCACTCGGCGGTCGTCAGCACGGCCCTGCTGGACCTGACGACCGGTCTCGACGCACCGGACGCGCCCCTCACCGCCGACGCCCACCATGCCGTGCGAGCCACCGCCCTCGGGGCCGTCACGGCGGCTCAGCGCGCCGAGGCCCAGCGGGCCGCCCTCGCCCGTGCCGTCTCCCTCGGGATCGGCACCGTCCACGAGTGCGCGGGGCCCGAGATCTCCTCCGAGGACGACTTCACGGGCCTGCTGGACCTCGCCGCGCGGGGGGACGGGCCCCGGGTCGTCGGCTACTGGGCCGAACAGGACGTTGCGAAGGCACAGGAACTGGGGGCCGTCGGCGCGGCCGGCGACCTGTTCGTGGACGGCGCCCTGGGCTCCCACACCGCCTGCCTGCACCAGCCCTACACCGACGCCGACCACACCGGCACCGCCTACCTGGACGCGGGAGCGGTCGCCGCGCACGTCGTCGCCTGCACCGAGGCGGGCCTCCAGGCGGGCTTCCACGCCATCGGCGACGCCGCCGTGACCGCCGTGGTGGAGGGCGTGCGCGCCGCCGCGGAGAAGCTCGGCCTCGCCCGGATCCGCGCGGCCCGCCACCGCGTCGAGCACGCCGAGATGCTCACCCCCGAGACGATCGCCGCCTTCGCCGAGCTCGGCCTCACCGCCTCCGTCCAGCCCGCCTTCGACACCCTGTGGGGCGGTGAGGAGGGCATGTACACCCGGCGGCTCGGTGCCGACCGGGCCCGTCTGCTGAACCCCTTCGCGGCCCTGCTGCGGGCCGGCGTCCCGCTCGCCTTCGGCTCCGACAGCCCGGTCACGCCCCTCGACCCCTGGGGCACCGTCCGCGCGGCGGCCTTCCACCGAACCCCCGAGCACCGCGTCTCCGTGCGCGCCGCGTTCACCGCGCACACCCGGGGCGGCTGGCGCGCGATCGGCCGGGACGACGCGGGCGTCCTGGTCCCCGGCGCTCCCGCCGACTACGCGGTCTGGCGCACCGGCGAACTCCTCGTCCAGGCCCCCGACGACCGGGTCGCGCGCTGGTCGACCGACCCCCGCTCCGGCACCCCCGGCCTGCCCGACCTGACCCCGGGCCACGACCTCCCCGTCTGTCTGCGCACCGTGGTGGGCGGCCGGACCGTGTTCGTACGGCCGAGCGAGTGATCTCCCGGGGTGGCGCACCCCCGTTCGGCCCCCGACGCGCCGTCGCGCGACCTGCGTATCCTCCCCGCTGACCAGGGCTTTGATCAAAGATTCGCAGGTCAAACGGCTGTTGACAGCCGACGGCAGCGGGCCGGTAGGTTCGGCCGGGTCCACCACCGGACGCCCGACGGGGGAACGTCCACACCACTCGTCACGGTGCCGCTGGGTCAGGGACGGTGTACCGCACCGGGGCACCGCCACTGGCAGCCAGGCTCAGCGCCCGCGCCACGGCGAGGGAACGTTCCGGCCGGTCGGGAAGGTGTGACCCGGGTGGGGCCCGGGCGCTCAGTAGACAACGGCTTTCGGTCGACCCGCAGCCAGCGGGCCCCAGGTCGGCCCGAAGGGCGCCGGGCCCCCATCCGCAGCACGCACAGCCCTGGACCGGGCACGCACAGTTCCCGAACGCGGACTCTTACCCCGCTTTTGTGGAAACGACACCACCATACTTACGTCCTGTCACGTCATCGCAGGCCGCGGCCATTATGGTGGACGTCTGCGTACGGACTTGAAGGGGCAGCAGTGAACGACGGCGACGGGACCCTCGCGGCACAGGACCGGGGGAGGCAGTTCGGGCCGCTCGGCACGGCATTGGTGATCATCCCGACCTACAACGAGGCGGAGAACATCAAGGCGATCGTCGGCCGGGTGCGCAAGGCCGTTCCCGACGCGCACGTGCTGGTGGCCGACGACAACAGCCCCGACGGCACCGGTAAGCTCGCCGACGAGCTGACGGTCGACGACGACCACGTCCAGGTCCTGCACCGCAAGGGCAAGGAGGGCCTCGGCGCCGCCTACCTCGCGGGCTTCCGCTGGGGTCTGGAGCACGGCTACGGCGTCCTGATCGAGATGGACGCCGACGGCTCCCACCAGCCCGAGGAACTGCCCCGTCTGCTGACCGCCCTCAAGAGCGCCGACCTGGTCCTCGGCTCCCGCTGGGTACCCGGCGGCCGGGTCGTCAACTGGCCCAGGTCCCGCGAGATCATCTCCCGCGGCGGCAGCCTCTACTCCCGCCTCGCCCTGGACCTGCCGCTGCGCGACATCACCGGCGGCTACCGCGCCTTCCGCCGCGAGACCCTCGAAGGGCTCGGCCTGGAGGAGGTCGCCTCCCAGGGCTACTGCTTCCAGGTCGACCTCGCCCGCCGCGCGGTCAAGGCCGGCTACCACGTCGTGGAGGTCCCCATCACCTTCGTCGAGCGCGAGCTCGGCGACTCCAAGATGAGCCGGGACATCCTCGTGGAGGCCCTGTGGCGGGTCACCACCTGGGGCGTGGGCGAGCGGGTCGGCAGGATCACGGGCAAGGGCCGGCCCTCACAGCCGTAGCTCTCGCGGTACCGGCCCTCACTGTCGTAGCCCTCACAGGCGTAGGCCTACGACCGCACAGCCGCGGTTGACCAGCCCCTTATCCCGTGCTGAGCCGGGCCCAGGCACACTGGACGTATGACGACTGGCGCTCCGAGTCCCACGCACCCCGCCCGACCCCGACGCTCCCGGCTGCGCACCGTCCTGCCGCTGGGCATCGCCGCCTGGCTGGTGCTGGAGATCTGGCTGCTGACCGTGGTCGCCGGAGCGGCGAGCGGGTTCACCGTGTTCCTGATCCTGCTCACCGGCCTGGTCCTCGGCTCGGTGGTCGTGAAGCGGGCGGGCCGGCGCGCCCTTCAGAACCTGAACGAGGCGCTGCAACGCGGCGGAGCCCCGTCGGGCTCGTCCAACGGCGGCGGCAACGGCCTGATGATGCTGGGCGGGCTGCTCCTGATGCTCCCGGGCCTGATCTCGGACGCGCTGGGGCTGCTCCTGCTGATCCCGCCGGTCCAGAAGGCCCTCGGCCGCTACGCGGAGCGGACCTTCGACCGCAAGCTCCGCGAGGCCGGAGCGGGCACGCTCGGCGGCGCCTTCCAGCAGGCCCGTATGCACCAGCCCGACGGCAAGGTGGTCCAGGGCGAGGTCATCAGGGACGAGCCCGGGGGCGCCCCGCAGGACGCCCCGCGGGATCAGCAGCGCCCGCCGCTGAGCTGACCGACCGGGCCCGCAGGGACCGCGACCCACCCCGCGGTCCCTGGGGCGACCCACGCGGTCCCTGGGGCAACACGAAAACCGCGGGCGCGACACGTCGACTTCACGTGTCGCGCCCGCGGTGTATCGCGTGCGTTGTCTGCCGCTCAGACCCCGGAGGGGCTATGCGGACTTGCGGCTGTCCCTCGGATGAACGGCAATGTTCATCGCGCCGGAGCGCAGAACGGCCAGGCGCTCCTCGAGGACCTCTTCGAGTTCCTCTCGGGTACGCCGCTCCATCAGCATGTCCCAGTGCGTACGCGCAGGCTTGGCCTTCTTCTCCTCAGGGCCGTCGCCGTCGACGAGGAGTGCCTGGGCCCCGCAGACCTTGCACTCCCACTCCGGCGGAATCTCCGCCTCGACCGAGAAGGGCATCTCAAACCGGTGCCCCTTCTCGCATGCGTACTCCACGGCCTGGCGCGGGGCCAGGTCGATACCGCGGTCCGTCTCGTAGCTGGTCACCACGAGGCGCGTGCCGCGAAGAGCTCGCTCACTCATGAATCGTGCCTCCCGGGCTTGTCGCCCACAGGACAGGTGTCGCTGTCGTCGTCATCCGGTCAACGTCCGGTCGGCGGTAAAGATTCCCGTCCCGTGTCCCGTTTCGGGTCATGCGTCGCCGTCGTAGCCGCCCCTTGTTGTACCCACCTGCGCCCGGTTTGTCACATCTGCTAGCAGATGTGACCCAGCGTTTCGCCATCTTTGACGCGCAGTAACGGTACGCCTGGCAGGCCAAACGCGTACACTACAGCGCTTTCGCCGAGAACGCTAAATCCTCTCGGGCACGGGATTGCCCGCGTCGGAGATCGCCCGCCGCACCGGAACCCGTGCGAGCAGGGCGAATCCGAGGACGAAGAAGACCACCAGCGAGATGATCGCGTCCCGATAACTTCCGGTCAGCTGGTAGGTGATCCCGAACAACAGCGGCCCCAGCCAGCTCATCCCGCGGTCGCTCATCTCGTACGCGGAGAAGTACTCGGCCTCCTTGCCGGGCGGGATCAGATGGGAGAACAGCGACCGGGACAGCGCCTGGCTGCCGCCCAGGACGAGGCCGATCCCAGCGGCCAGGACGAAGAACCACACGGGGGCGCCCGCCGGGAGGAAGTACCCGGCGGCCAGGGTCACCGTCCACGCGACCAGCGAACCGAGAATCGTCCGCTTGGCCCCGTAGATCCTGGCCAGACGGCCCATTCCGAGGGCTCCGGCCACCGCGAGCAGCTGGACCAGCAGGACGGCGCCGATGAGCGTGGACTGTCCGAGCCCGAGTTCTTCGGAGCCGTAGATCGACGCCTGGGAGATCACGGTCTGGATGCCGTCGTTGTAGACGAGGTACGCCAGCAGGAAGGCGAGGGTGAGGGGATGGCGGCGCATGTCGCGGATCGTCGCCGCGACCTGGCGGAAGCCGGGGAGCGCCGCCTCGCCCGCGGCCTTCGCCTCGGAGCGGCGATCCCGTAGGCGGCGCAGGGGAATGAGGGCGAAGGCGCCCCACCACAGGCCGGCGGAGGCCAGGCAGACGCGGATCGCCTCGCTCTCCGACAGGCTGAAGGACGCGTGGCCGGTGTAGAGGACCAGGTTCACGACCAGGACCAGGGAGCCGGCCGCGTATCCGAAGGCCCAGCCCCTGGAGGAGACCGCGTCGCGCTCCTCGGGCGGGGCGATCTGCGGCAGATAGGAGTTGTAGAGCATCATCGCCACGGACTGCGCCGCGTTCGCCACGACCAGCAGGACGCCGCCGAGCAGATAGCGGTCGCCGTCGAGGAAGAACAGGGCGGCCGTCGCCGCGGCGCCGGTGTAGGCGGCCGCGGCCAGGAGCGGCTTCTTGCGGCCGCTGCGGTCGGCCGCCGCCCCCACCAGGGGCATCACCAGGACGGCGACGACCACCGACAGGGACACCGAGTACGCGAAGAAGGAGCCGGCGCGCACCGGGATCCCCAGGGGATGGACGAAGCCGTCCGCGTCCGCCGCGTTCTCGGCCACCGAGGTGAGGTAGGGGCCCAGGAAGACGGTGAGCACGCTGGTCGAGTAGACCGAGCAGGCCCAGTCGTAGAAGTACCAGCCGCGTTGCTCGCGCCGTCGCTCGGCGGCCCCGTCGGCCGCCCCCGTCCGCACGGTGTCGGTGCCCACCCGTGCCCCTCGCTTCCCCGTGAAGGTGTCGCGCGAGGGCGGTGGGCGGCGCACGGGGTCAGACCCAGACGCCGCGGTCCTCCATGACCTTGCGCAGTGTGTCGATGTGATCGGTCATGATGCCATCGACTCCCAGGTCCAGGAGCCGGTGCATGCGCTCCGGTTCGTTGACCGTCCACACGTGCACCTGCAGCCCGCGCGCGTGGGCGGCGCGCAGGAAGCGGTGGTCCACCACCTGGATGCCCGACTGGGCTTCGGGCACCTGCGCGGCCACCGCGGACCGGCGTACCGCGGCGGGCAGTCCCCAGGAGAGCAGCCGCAGGTTGAGCACGCCCCGGGTGCCGTAGGAGGTGGCCAGGCGCGGTCCGGCCAGCCGTTGGGCCCGGATGATCCGGGCCTCCACGAAGGAGCCGAGGCAGACGCGGTCCCAGGCGCCGGTGCGCTCGATCAGGTCCAGGAAGGGCAGGAGGGCCGGCTCCGACTTGACGTCGACGTTCCACCGGGCCTCGGGGAAGGTCTCCAGGAGCTCCTCGAAGAGCGGCACGGGTTCCTTGCCCGCCACGCGCGCGTGCCGTACGTCCTTCCAGGGCAGGTCCGCTATCCGGCCCGCGCCGTCGGTCGTCCGGTCCAGGGTGGCGTCGTGGAAGGCGACGAGCCTGCCGTCCGCGGTGCAGTGGACGTCGGTCTCCAGATAGCGGTAGCCCGCCTCGACCGCGCGCCGGAACTGCAGCGCGGTGTTCTCCAGACCGTCCGCGGCCCCGCCCCGGTGGGCGAAGGCGATCGGGCCGGGATGGTCGAGGTAGGGGTGGCGTATCCGCGTGGTCACCGTCGCAGTATCGCCCCACGCGGTTGCCCGGTGGCAACGACCGTGCTGCCGTCGGATGCCGGGGGAACGGCGAACACGCGCAGGAAGAGCTGGGCGAGCGGTCCGATCGACACCGCGTACAGCAGCGTGCCGACGCCGATCGTGCCGCCCAGCACGAAACCGGTGACGACGACCGCCACCTCCACCGCGGTCCGCATCAGACGGATCGAGCGGCCGGTGCGCCGGTGCAGACCGGTCATCAGCCCGTCGCGCGGGCCCGGTCCGAAGCGGGCGGCGATGTAGAGACCCGTGGCCGCGCCGTTGAGCACGATGCCCGCGACCAGCAGCGGGATCCGCACGGCGAGGCCGTGCGCCTCGGGGACCGCGGCGAGCGTGCCGTCCATGGCGATGCCGACCACGAAGACGTTGGAGACGGTGCCGAGGCCGGGGCGCTGGCGCAGCGGGATCCACAGGAGCAGCACCGCCGCGCCGACGATGATCGACACGACGCCGATCGTCAGGCCGGTGAGCTCGGCGAGGCCCTGGTGGAGCACGTTCCAGGGTTCCAGCCCCAGTCCCGCTTGCACCAGGAGGGCCGAACTCGCCCCGTACAGCGCGAGACCGACGTACAGCTGGATCAATCGGCGCCCGACGCGGCTCGGACTGTTCGTGGACAAGAGGTCCCCCTGATGGTGGCAGTGGCCTGACTCATGACACCCTGTGGCGTGGGTGGAAACCTCATCCATGGCCAATTCGTGGAAGGTGGACTGATTTCCATGGCGCAGTGGACCTCGGCGATGGGGGCGGTGCAGCTGGCCCGCCTGCTCAACTCCCAGCAGGACCGTCCGGCCGGCCCCGGCACCCGCCGCCCGCCCGCCTACCGCGCGCTGGCCGACGGCATCCGGCTGCTGGTGCTCGAAGGGCGCGTCCCGGTGGCCGCCCGGCTGCCCGCCGAGCGCGAACTCGCCGTGGCCCTGTCCGTCAGCCGTACGACCGTCGCGGCGGCCTACGAGGCCCTGCGTTCCGAGGGGTTCCTGGAGTCCCGGCGCGGCGCGGGCAGCTGGACGGCGGTCCCGGCGGGCAACCCGCTGCCCGCCCGAGGCCTGGAACCGCTGCCGCCCGAGGCCCTCGGGTCGATGATCGACCTGGGCACCGCGGCGCTCCCCGCGCCCGAGCCGTGGCTGACCCGGGCCGTGCAGGGCGCCCTGGAGGAACTGCCGCCGTACGCCCACACGCACGGCGACTATCCGGCCGGACTGCCCGCGCTGCGCGCGATGATCGCCGAGCGCTACACCGCGCGCGGGATCCCGACGATGCCCGAGCAGATCATGGTGACCACGGGAGCGATGGGCGCAATCGACGCCATCTGCCACCTCTTCGCCGGGCGGGGCGAGCGCGTCGCCGTCGAGTCGCCCTCGTACGCCAACATCCTCCAGCTGATGCGGGAGGCGGGCGCCCGGCTGGTGCCCGTGGCCATGGCCGAAGGGCTCACCGGCTGGGACATCGACCGCTGGCGGCAGGTGCTGCGGGACGCGGCGCCCCGGATCGCGTACGTCGTCGCCGACTTCCACAATCCGACCGGCGCGCTCGCCGCCGAGGACCAGCGGCGGCAGCTGGTGGAGGCGGCGCGGTCGGCGGGGACGGTGCTGGTGGCCGACGAGACGATGAGCGAGTTGTGGCTGGACGCGGAGATGGAGGGCGCGATGCCGCGGGCGGTGTGCGCGTTCGATCCGGCCGGGTCCACGGTGATCACCGTCGGGTCGGCGAGCAAGGCGTTCTGGGCGGGGATGCGGATCGGATGGGTGCGGGCCGCGCCGGACGTGATCCGGAGCCTGGTCGCGGCGCGGGCGTACGCGGATCTGGGGACGCCGGTGCTGGAGCAGCTCGCCGTGAACTGGCTGTTCAGTACGGGCGGATGGGCTCAGGCCGTGGAGGTGCGGCGGGAGCAGGCGCGGGGGAACCGGGACGCGCTGGTGTCGGCGGTGCGCAGGGAGTTGCCGTCGTGGGAGTTCGAGGTGCCGAAGGGCGGGCTCACGCTGTGGGTGCGGGCGGGCGGACTGTCCGGGTCCCGGCTCGCGGAGGTCGGGGAGCGGGTGGGGGTGCGGGTGCCGTCCGGGCCGCGGTTCGGGGTCGACGGGGCGTTCGAGGGGTATGTGCGGCTGCCGTTCACCGTCAGGGGTGCGGTGGCCGAGGAGGCCGCTGTGCGGTTGGCCGCGGCGGCCCGGCTCGTGGAGAGCGGGGGAGCGGGGGGCGGGGAGGCGCCTCGGACGTTTGTGGCGTGAGCCCGGACCGCGTCTCGGGTGAGGGCGCCTGCCCGCGTCGGCGGGGTACCGCCGGTTGCCCGCGAGGTGGCCGGCGCTACGAGGTCTCGACCGCCACTGCCTCCGTCTGCGCCCCGTCCGGCAGGTTCTCCCCGTCCGCCGGGGTCGTGCGCGGCGGGAGCAGGGCCAGGACCGCCCGGCGGTCCGCGTCGCTGGTCGCGTCGTCGTAGGGGTCCGGGGTGGCGGGGACCTGGAGGCGGTGGACCGGGCCGGAGCCGAGGCGGGCGTAACCGCGGCCCGGGGGGACGTGGGCGATCGGGGTGGTGTGCGGGCGGGTGCCGAGGACGGCTTCGAGCTGGTCCGTGGTGGCAGGGCCGAGGACGACACGCGCACGCGTGTGCTGGCGTACGGGATCGCTGAGGGCGTCGGCACTGTCGAACTGTTCGGCCACGATCACCGTGACGTTCGCCGCGCGGCCGTGCCGCAGAGGCACCTGGAGGAGGGACTGCGGGTCCGTGCGGCCGTCCGCCACGGCCAGCGGTACGAAGGCGCTCGGGCGGTCGACGAGGATCCACAGGGGACGCCGGGTGTCCTCGGGCGGCGGATCACCCGCCTGCCGGGCGCGGTTGGCGGCGATCAGCCGGCGCTCGGTCTCGGCGGCGGCCCATTCCAGGCTCGCCACGGTCCCGGCCAGCGCGCACTCGACCGCGAGGACGCCGTCCCGGCCGGTCAGGCAGGCGTACTCGCCGGTGCCGCCGCCCTCCACGACGAGGACGTCGCCGTACTGGAGGGCCTGGAGGGCGATCGAGCGCAGCAGGGTGGAGGTGCCGCTGCCGGGCTGGCCCACCACCAGCAGATGCGGCTCCGTGGAACGGATGCCGGTGCGCCAGACGACCGGCGGAACGTCACGCCGCTCCTCGCCGTGGGTGAGCGGGAGCGTGCGCTGGACCTGGGAGGGGTCGGTGAAGCCGAGGACCGTCTCGCCGGGGGCGGTGACGAAGCGCTGGGCGGCGATGTCGGTGGGCAGCGGGGGCAGCGCGGTGACCGTGAGCTGGTTGCCCTCCTCGTCCCAGGCGAAGTGGTACTCGCGGCCCCGGCCCGACTTGGCGTGCAGCAGCTGCTCGACACGGCCCCGGTAGGAGGCCTCGCCGTCCGTGAAGTACGCGGGGTAGCGGATCACGAGGTGGGCGCAGCGGCCCGTCTCGTCGAACTCGTACGCGGGGAAGGCCTTCTCCCACTCGCCGCCGTGGGCGTACAGCGGGGCCGGGTCCTCGGCGGCCGAGAAGTAGGGGACCAGAGCCTCGTACAGCGACTGGAGGCGCTGCGTCTGGGACTCGTCCGGCCCCTCGGGCTCGGGCTCGCCGCGGTCCCGGCCCTGCCAGGCCGCCGCCGCCATCAACGTGATGACGGCGAGCAGCGGGCCGTACGGGACGAGGGCCACGACCAGGATCACCGACGCCACCAGGAACAGCAGCGGCCCGCGCTTGTCCTTGGGGGTGTCGGCCCACTTGCGCCGCCCGGCCGAGGCCAGCCGGCGCAGCCCGCGGGTGATCGTGATCAGCGGGTGGAGGACATCGGTGGCGCCGTCCGCCGCCGTCCGGGCCAACTCCCGGCTCCGGGCGATCTGCGCGCTGCCGTTGCTCAGAATGCGGGGGAGGGGGCGCCGGGCCACTGCTGTCTCCTGAGGGTGCGTACGGGCGTGGGCGGGCGTGGACGGGGGCGTCAGAACTTGATTCCGCCGAGGAGGCTCGCCAGGCTCTCGCCGCCCGCCTTGATGCTCGGGGCGATGGCGGTGCTCGCGAGGTAGAAGCCGAAGAGCGCGGCCACCAGGGCGTGCGAGGCCTTGAGCCCGTCCTTCTTGAAGAAGAGGAAGACGATGATGCCGAGCAGGACCACACCTGAGATGGACAGGATCATTTGGGGTCTCCTGGTTCGTGGGGACAGTCACCATGAGTACTTCCAGGATCACAGCATGTATCCATACGATAAAAGGTGCAACCGGGTGATTTTCGGTGGATTTCACCCCTGTGGGCGAGCTGCTTGGGGTCGGTGGAGCAGGGGCTCACCCGGCGCGCGAGCCAGTACCCTGTCGATTCATCCGAACGGTGGTAACGAGAGGTGGTCCGGCCGATGAGTGAAGCCCCCGACCCCGAGGTCGTGGAGCTGGCGACCAAGATCTTCGATCTGGCCCGGCAGGGGCAGGCCGAGGCGCTTGTGGCGTACGTCGACGCGGGCGTTCCGGCCAACCTCACCAACGACCGCGGTGACTCCCTGCTGATGCTCGCCGCCTACCACGGTCACGCCGAGGCCGTACGCGCCCTGCTCGCCCGGGGCGCCGAGGCCGACCGCATCAACGACCGAGGGCAGAGCCCGCTCGCGGGAGCCGTCTTCAAGGGCGAGGAAGAGGTGATCAAAGCCCTGCTGGAGGCCGGCGCGGATCCGTCGGCGGGCACGCCGTCGGCCGTCGACACGGCCCGCATGTTCGGCAGGACACAGCTGCTCGAGTTGTTCGGCGCACACTGATACGGACTCCCTGACCAGGGAAAACACAGAAAACGGGGGAGGCGGTAACGGGCCGCCGAAATTTCGGTCGCGGCAGACGGAAGTGCCGAGTCATCATGACGTCGTGGTTCACGGACACGATGGCTGGGCAGGTGATGCCGCACCGCGTGGGCCGTGATGCGGTCCGCATGGGCCACCGACGAGAGGCAGAGGAAGATGGCTTACAGCAAGCAGGAAACGGCGGGCGCCCCGACGTGTTGTCACGCGGCCAGGTAATGCAGGTCCCCGGTTGCGTCGACGCTTGATGTGAGGCTGTTTCCCATGTTCGATCCGGTCATAGCGCCCAGCGGTACGCTGCTCGGCCTGCTTCAGCGGGGCCGCGGCGACGGCACGCTGCACGCGCTCACCGCCCCGCGCGCCGAGGCGCTCGCGGCGTTGAACCACTGTGTGCTGCGAGATCCCCGCCACGACTGGCAGGTGGAGAACCGCTCCCTCTACTACGCCCGACTCTTCCTCGACCTGAACGGCGAGCTGGACGAGATCGAGGCACACCTCTTCGACGTCGTCGAGGACACCTTCGACACCGAGGAGTCCCGCACCGGGCTCGCCCTGGCGGTCCTCGGCCACCTCGCCTCCTACGGCAGGCGGGACGCGCTCGCCCTGCTGCGCAGGTACGCCGCCTCCGGCTCCAACTGGGCCTGGGCCCTGGACGAACTGGCACTGCGCGACGACGACGCCGGCCTACGGGCCCTCGCGGCGCCCGTCCTGGCCCGGTTCACGACCGACGCCGAGGGTGAGGCCGAGCTGGCCGCCGTCGTGCGTGACTCCTTCGAGCCACGGCCCTGGCGGCTGTGGGCCGACGACCCGCGCCCCTCCATCGCCACACGCGTGCGTGCCGCCCAGGAGACCGGCTGTTTCGACCGCTGGCAGCGGCAGATGCGACCTACCGGGCCCCGTCCGGGGTGGAGCGTGCAGGCCGTCTTCGAGTGGGCCCAGCAGGGCATGGACCGCGGTGCCGCGCTCCATGTGCCGGCCGCCCGCTGTCTGACCGCCGTCGCGGGACCCGAGGACCGCCCGGAGATCGTCCGGGCCGCTGAGGACGGCACCGACGGAGCCCGCTGTACCGCCCTGCGCTATCTCGCCGACAGCAACGATCCGGACGCCCTCGACCTGATCGAGGTCGCGGCGGCCACCGGCTCACCGACCGTCGTGGAAGCCGCCACGGACGCCTTCGAACGCATGCGCAGTGTCGCCGCGGTCGACCGGGCACGCGGCTGGGCCCGACGGCCCGATCCCCTCGGCGCCGCCGCCGGGCGCATGCTCGCCTGCCGGGGCGCCGCCCAGGACAGCGACCTGGTCCTCGCGGCCCTGAGGGAGGCCGTGCGGGGCGAAGGACCCGACGCGCCGACCCTGTGGACCCTCGTCGACGGCACCGGCCGGCTCGGCATCGCCTGCGCGGCCCCCGTCCTGCGCCACATCTACCGCGAGACCGCCTCCTCCCATCTGCGCGGCCGGGCCGCCCATGCCCTGGCCGCCACCGACCCCTCCTTCGCCACCGGGTTCGCCGTCGAGTGCCTGTGGGACTGCGAGGAGACCACCCGCGAGATCGCCGCCCGGTACGCCGAGACCGGTGACGCCCGGGTCGTGGAGCGGCTGCGCAGGCTCGCCGCCGATCCGGCCGAGGAGGCCGAGGTCCAGACCGCCGTCCGCAGCCGCATCGGACCCGACGCGACCGCCATGTGAGCACTTCGGCCGGGGGCGCCCGACGGACAGGTCGCGCCCCCGGATGAACACGGGGTGACCGGCGGGGCAGACGGGCATGGACGCGGCCTGACCTGCTCAGGTGCGCAGCGGAACGCTCACGGGACGTTTGTCGTTCGGAAAGATCCACTTTGACGCGGCCACGTCCAGTACGGCGACAACACGGGTATGCGTGTCGTCATCGTGACCGAGTCCTTTCCCCCCGATGTGAACGGCGTGGCCCACTGCGCGTTCCAGACCGCCCGGCACCTCGTAGACCGTGGTCACTCTCCGCTCGTCGTCGCGCCGGCCACCGCGGCCGGTACCGGGCCCGGCGTGGACACCCTCGCGCCGTGCCCCGTCGTCCGTGTCCCCTCCCTCCCCCTCCCGGGCTACCCCCAGGTCCGCGTCGCGCTCCCCAGCCGGCGCGTGGCCGCGGCGATCGCCGAGCACCGTGCCGACGTCGTCCACCTGGCCAGCCCCTTCGTCCTCGGCGTCCGCGGCATGGCCGCCGCCGCCCGGCTCGGCATCCCCGCCGTGGCCGTCTACCAGACCGACCTCGCCGGATACGCCCGTACCTACGTCCACGCGGGCGAGGCCGCCGCCTGGCGCCGTATCCGTTCCGTCCACGCCGCCGCCGACCTCACCCTCGCCCCGTCCAGCGCCGCCCTGCACGACCTGGAGGCACATGGTGTGCCCCGGGTGAAGCTGTGGGCGCGGGGCGTGGACACCGTCCGCTTCCGTCCCGACCTCCGGGACGAGGCACTGCGCCGCGAACTCGCCCCGAACGGCGAGCTGATCGTCGGCTACGTCGGCCGGCTCGCCCCCGAGAAGCAGGTCGAACTCCTGGCCGGCGCCTGCGGACTCGACGGGGTCCGGGTCGTGGTGGTCGGTGACGGACCGAGCGGGCCCTCGCTCGCCGAGACCCTGCCGGGCGCCGTCTTCCTCGGGCGCCGTACCGGCGACGAACTCGCCCGGATCTTCGCCTCGCTGGACGTCTTCGCACACACCGGCCCCTTCGAGACCTTCTGCCAGACCGTGCAGGAGGCCATGGCCAGCGGTGTGCCGGTCGTCGCGCCCGCCGCCGGCGGCCCGCTCGACCTGGTCGCCCACGGGCGCACCGGGCTCCTGGTCCCGCCGCGCGACGCCGCCGCCGTACGGGACGCGGTGTGGTCCCTGGCCGCCGATCCCGCGCTGCGCGCCGCCTACGGGAGCGCCGCGCGTGCCATGGTCGAGGGGCGCACCTGGGCGGCCGTCGGCGACCAACTCATCGGGCACTACACCGACGTGCTCGCCGGGCGCCGGACGGCGGTGGCGGCATGAGCAGGACAGCCACCGGCAGCACCCGCCGCGAGGCGCTGCGCATCGTGCGCCTCGCGAACTTCGTCGCGCCCGCGTCCGGCGGACTGCGCACCGCCCTCCGGGAACTCGGCAAGGGCTACCGGGCGGCCGGGCACGAGCCCGTGCTCGTCGTCCCCGGCGAGCGCGCGAGCGACCGCGAGACCGAGCAGGGACGCGTGATCACCCTGCCCGGACGGCTGCTGCCGGGCACCGGCGGCTACCGCGTCCTCACCGACAGGCGGCGTGTGGCGGCGCTCCTGGAGGAGCTCGCCCCCGACCGCCTGGAGGTCTCCGACCGGACGACCCTGCGGTGGACCGGCAAGTGGGCGCGGCGCGCCCGGATCCCCGCCGTGATGGTCTCCCACGAGACCGCCGACGGGGTGCTGCGCACCTGGGGCCTGTCCGAGAGCACCGCCCGACGGGCCGCCGACGCCCTCAACGTCCGTACGGCACACACCTACGCGCGCGTGGTGTGCACCACGGAGTTCGCCGAGCGCGAGTTCGTGCGGATCGGGGCGCGCAACGTCGTACGCGCGCCCCTGGGCGTCGACCTGCTGGAGCGGCACCCGGCACTGCGCTGCCCCCGGCTGCGTGACCGGTACGCGCGGGCCGACGAGACCCTCCTGGTGACCTGCACCCGGCTGTCCGTGGAGAAGCGCCCGGGCACCGCGCTGGACGCCCTGGAGGCACTCGTACGGCGCGGTCGGCGGGCGGTGCTGGTGGTGGCCGGGGACGGGCCGCTGCGGCCGCGGCTGGAACAGCGGGCGCGGGAGCGCGGGCTGCCGGTGACCTTCCTCGGGCACGTCTCCGACCGCGGGCTGCTGGGCGCCCTCCAGGCGTCCGCCGACGTGTGTCTGGCGCCCGGTCCCGCCGAGACGTTCGGGCTGGCCGCTCTGGAGGCGATGGCCTGCGGCACGCCCGTCGTGGTCAGCGCGTCGTCCGCGCTGCCCGAGGTGATCGGCTCCGCCGGGGCCGTCGCCGCCGACCGGGGCGACGCCTTCGCGGACGCCGTGGACCTGCTCCTCGAACAGTCCGTGGCCGAGCGGCGGGAAGCCGCACGCGCGCGTGCGGAGTGCTTCGGCTGGGACACGGCGGTGGCGGCCCTCCTCGCCGCGCACGACGCGGCGGCGCCCGCACCGCACACCCAGGTCGGGTCCGCGCCCGTGCGGCCCTTCGTGCCCGGCGGAACGGCATGAGAGCGGTGCGGTTCGTGGCGCTCGGCGACTCGCTGACCGAAGGCGTGGGCGACCCCGTCGGCGACGGGTGGCGCGGCTGGGCCGCGCTGCTCGCCGACGGGCTCGCCGAGGGGCCGGTGGAGTTCACCAACCTCGCGGTCAGCGGGTCACAGACCCGTGACGTGCTGGAGCGGCAGCTGCCCGCCGGGCTGGCCCTGCGGCCGGACGTCGTGTCCGTCGTGATCGGCGTCAACGACACCCTGCGCTGCACGTTCGACATCCGGGCGGTGGCCGCGCGCCTGGACGCGGTGTACGCGGCCTTCACCGAGCAGGGCGCGGTCCTGCTCACGGCCTGTCTGCCGGATCCCGGTGCGATGCTCGGGCTGCCGGGCGCCCTGTCCCGGCCGCTGGCCCGGCGGCAGCGGGCCGTCAACGCCGTGGTCCACGCCCTGTCCGAGCGGCACGGGGCCGTGCATCTGCACGCCAGCGAGGGCGCCTGGCTCACGGACCGCGCGATGTGGAGCGCCGATCGGCTGCATCCGGGCGAGCGGGGGCACCGGCAGCTGGCCGTGCGGTTCCACGCGGTGCTGGCCGGGCGGGGCGTCGCGACGGGGGCCGCGCCCTCGCCCGAGCCGGAGTTCCCGGTGCCCACGAAGTCGGCGAGCCTGTGGTGGCTGGCCACGGCGGGCACCGGCTGGGTGGCCCGTCGGTGTACGGATCTCCTGCCGCAGCTGCTGACCCTCGCCGCCGACGAGATGCGGCACCGGGCCCGGGGAACCAGCGCGCGGCTCGATCTCCGGGCGTCCGCGGCGGTGTCGGCGGCGCTCGCGGCGTTGTCGGTGGAGCCCGACGTGGCGTGAGCGCTCCGGCGCGACCGCACACGCCGTGGACGGGTCAGCGGCCACACGCCGCGGAAGGTCAGCGGCGGCGTACCTCCACGAAGCGGACCGGTGTTCCTGGCGCGGCCTGGGCCGCCGCCGCCAGGTCCCGGTCGCGGACGACCGCGATCACCGGGTAGCCGCCGGTGGTCGGGTGGTCGGCGAAGAAGACCACCGGGCGCCCGTCGGGCGGGACCTGGACGGCGCCCAGGACCATGCCCTCGCTGGGGAGTTCACCGGGTCGGGCCCGCTCCAGGGCCGGTCCTTCCGTGCGCAGCCCGATGCGGTTGCTCGCGGAGGACACCCGGTACGTCCGTGCGGTGAAGGTCCGCAGGGCCTGCGGGGTGAACCAGTCGTCGCGCGGGCCCGGCGTCACCCGCAGCACGAGTTCGGCCGGGGGCGCCGGCTGCGGGGCGACGTCCACGCGCGGGTGCGGCCCTTCGGGGTTCCCCAGCGGGAGCACCGTGCCGTCCGTGAGGGGCGGTGGGCCGAGGCCGGACAGGAGGTCGGTGGAGCGGCTGCCGAGGACCGGCTCCACGGCCACACCGCCGCAGACGCCCACATAGGCGCGTACCCCCGAGACGGCCGCGCCGACCTCCAGGAGCGCGCCGCCGGGCACGCGCACCGGCGCTCCCCACGCGACCGCGTGCCCGTCCACCGTGACCGGGCAGGGCGCGCCCGCGACCGCCACGGTGACCGTCGAACGAGGCCGCACCGCGCAGCCGTTCAGCGTGGTCTCCAGGACGGCGGCCCCGGGCCGGTTGCCCACCAGACGGTTGGCGAGGGCCGCCGCGGGACCGTCCAACGCGCCGGAACGGGGCACCCCCAGGTGGGCGTGGCCGGGGCGTCCGAGGTCCTGCACGGTGGTGAGCGCGCCGGCGCGCACGACGAACAGCGCGCGGTCCGTCATGGGCGGCCCGCCGGAATCGTCGGCACGTCCGCGGCCGCCGGACCCGCCGGAGGCAGGGGGACGAACCGCACGCGCGTGCCCGGCGACAGCAGCGCCGCCGGTACGCGCGTGTGGTCCCACAGCACGGCGTCCGTGGTGCCGATCAGCTGCCAGCCGCCCGGGGACGAGCGCGGGTACACGCCCGTGTACGCGCCCGCCAGGGCCACCGAACCCGCCGGGACGGCCGTGCGCGGTGTGGCGCGGCGCGGGACGTCGTAGCGCGGCGGCAGGCCGGTGAGGTAGCCGAAGCCGGGTGCGAAGCCGCAGAACGCGACGCGGAACGCGGTGCCCGCGTGGATCCGGGCCACCTCCTCCTCGGCCACCCCCCAGTGCGCCGCCACGTCGGCCAGGTCCGGGCCGTCGTAGCGCACCGGGATGTCCACGACGTGCCCCGCGCGCGGGGGGACGTCCGGTATCCCGGAGGCGCCGAGTTCGGCGGCCAGCCGGGCCGGGTCGGCCAGGCCGTCGAGGAGGACCGTGCGGGCCGCCGGGACGATCTCGCGGACGGCGAGCAGGCCCTCGGCACGCCGGCGCAGCAGCTCCGCGTGCAGGGCCTGGGCCTCCTCGTCCGAGGCGACCTCGACGAGCAGGGCGCCGTCACCGACGGGCAGTGCCCTCATGCGAAGGCCTCCACCCGGACACCGGACGCCTCCAGCCGCTCCCGCACGCGGCGGGCCAGGTCCACCGCGCCGGGCGTGTCCCCGTGCAGGCACAGGGACCGCGCGCGCACCTCGATGCGCGAGCCGGAGAGCGCGCCGACCGTGCCGAGGCGGGCCAGGTCCAGCGAGCGTTCCACGACCGCCCGCGGGTCGGTGACCACGGCGCCGTCCCGGTCGCGCGGTACGAGCGTGCCCTCGTCGGTGTACGCCCGGTCCGCGAACGCCTCCGTGACCGAGGGCAGCCCGGCCTTCCCGGCCAGCTCCAGCAGGCGCGAGCCGGGCAGCCCCAGCACGGGCAGCGCGGGGTTCGCGAGGAGCACCCCGTCGACGACCGCGCCGGCCTGCTCCTCGTCACGCACGACCCGGTTGTAGAGCGCTCCGTGCGGCTTGACGTACGACACCCGCGAGCCCGCCGCGCGCGCGAACACCTCCAGGGCGCCGATCTGGTAGGCGACCTCGGCCGCCAGCTCGGCGGAGGGCACGTCCATCGCGCGGCGCCCGAAGCCAGCCAGGTCCCGGTAGGAGACCTGGGCGCCGATCCGTACCCCGCGCTCGGCCGCCAGGTCGCACACCCGCCGCATGGTGGCCGCGTCCCCGGCATGGAAGCCGCAGGCCACGTTGGCGCTGGTGACGACGGACAGCAACTGTTCGTCGTCGGTCAGCCGCCAGCGGCCGAAGCCCTCGCCGAGGTCGGCGTTCAGATCGATCGAGGCCATGGCTCCTTCGGGTCTCCTCGTCAGCTCGTGTTGCCTCGTCACCCGGTCCCGTCCCGTCACGCCACGCGGTACTGCTCGTCGCGGGCGTCGGTCAGGAACATCTGGCCGGGTGCGTGGGTGATCGCGAACGGCGGGCGCGAGGCCATCACCGCGGCCTGCGGGGTCACACCGCAGGCCCAGAACACCGGGATGTCGTCCGGTTCGGCCTCCACCGGATCGCCGAAGTCGGGGCGGCCGAGGTCGTCGATGCCCAGCGACGCGGGATCGCCGCAGTGTACGGGGCTGCCGTGCACCGCCGGGAGCAGACTGCTCTCCCGGATCGCGGCCGCCAGATGCTCCGGCGGCACCGGGCGCATGGACACCACCAGCGGGCCGCGCAGCCGCCCCGCCGGACGGCACTGGCGCCCGGTCGTGTACATCGGGACGTTGCGGCCCTGCTCGATGTGGCGGAGCGGCACGCCCGCCCCGGACAGCGCCCACTCGAAGGTGAAACTGCACCCGATCAGGAACGAGACAAGGTCGTCCCGCCAGTACCCGCGCACGTCCGTCGGCTCGTCCACCAGCTCGCCGTCCCGCCACACCCGGTAGCGCGGCAGATCGGTGCGCAGGTCGGCCCCGTCCGCGAGGGCGGTGGTCCGGTCCCCGGGGTCGGTGACGTCGAGGACCGGGCAGGGCTTGGGGTTGCGCAGGCAGAACTGCATCATGTCGTACGCCCAGTCCGCCGGCAGCGAGATCAGGTTGGCCTGGGTGTGGCCCGCCGCGACGCCCGCGGTGGGTCCGGCCAGGCCCGCGCGGAAGCGGGTCCGGGCCTCGGCGGGGCTCCACGCGTGCGCGTGCTCGTCGACGAGGGTCAGGGGGAGGTCCTCGACGCCGTGCGTGGCCGGGGCCTGCGTGACGGTTCCGGGGCGGTCGTCGGTGCGGTTCACGTGAGTTCCTTCCCGCGGGTCTCCGGCAGTCCCAGCAGGGCCAGCGCCGCGATGCCGTAGCCGATCGCGCCGAAGACCAGGGCCCCGCCGACGCCCCAGCCGTCGGCCAGGAAGCCGACCGTGGTGGGGAAGATCGCGCCCACGGCGCGGCCGGCGTTGTACGTGAAGCCCTGTCCGCTGCCCCGCACGGCCGTCGGGTACAGCTCGCTCAGGAAGGACCCGAAGCCGCTGAAGATCGCCGACATGCAGAACCCGAGCGGGAAACCGAGCACCAGCAGGAGGGTGTTGGCGCCCTCGGGGATGTTGCCGTACGCCACGATGCACACGGCCGACAGGAGCGCGAAGAGCCAGATGTTGCGCCGTCGGCCCAGCTTGTCGGTGAGGTAGCCGCCGGTCAGGTAGCCGAGGAAGGCGCCGGAGATCAGGAACGTCAGATAGCCGCCGGTGTTGACGACCGACAGGCCACGATCGCTCTTCAGGTACGTCGGCACCCAGGTGGCGAGGGTGTAGTAGCCGCCCTGGACGCCGGTGGAGAGCAGTCCGGCGAAGATCGTGGTGCGCAGCAGGTCCGGTTGGAAGATCGCCTTGAAGGAGCCCTTGCCGGCGTTCTTCTCCCGCACCGCGACCGCCGAGGGCGCGTCCTGCACCCGGCGCCGCATCCAGACGACCAGGACCGCGGGGAGCGCGCCGGTCCAGAACATCACCCGCCAGGCCACGTCGGCGTCGAAGACCGAGAAGACCAGCGTGTACACGATCGCGGCCAGCGCCCAGCCCACCGCCCACGAGCTCTGGATCACGCCGAGCGTGCGGCCCCGGTGCTTGGCGCTCGCGTACTCGGCGACCAGGATCGCGCCGACCGCCCACTCGCCGCCGAAGCCGAGGCCCTGGAGGGCGCGGAAGACCAGCAGGGTCTCGAAGTTGGGCGCGAAGCCGCAGGCGACGGTGAAGATCGCGTAGGTGATCACCGTGATCATCAGCGCCCTGACCCGGCCGAAGCGGTCGGCCATCACCCCCGCCAGGGCTCCGCCGATCCCGGAGGCGGCCAGCGTGACGGTGGTGAACAGGCCGGTCTGACCGCTGTTCAGGCCGAAGTACGCGGCCAGCGCGACCATGCTCAGCGGCAGCGTGAAGTAGTCGTAGGAATCCAGGGCATAGCCGCCGAACGCGCCGGCGAAGGCGCGGCGGCCTCGCGGGCCGAGGGCCCGCAGCCAGCCCAACGCCCCGTCGTCGGCGGGGCGTTCGTGCGGTGCGGTGGGGGAGTCGGCGGCCAGGGCCTGTGGTGGAGGGGTCGTGCTCATGGGCACCTCGCAGAGGGGGACGGAGGGTGCGGAGCTGAACCGTGCGGTGAGCAGCAAGGTAGAGGATCGTTCAACGATCCTTCAATACCCCTGTTGTTTCGTTCTCGTGTCTGCGGTTGAATTCCGGGCATGGCGGAGCAACTGAGCGGACTGGCGGACGACCGGGCCCTCCTGGGGCGCACCAGCACGGCCGAACGGGTCGCGGACATCCTCAGGAGCCGCATCGCGGAGGGCTATTTCCCGCCGGGGACCCGGCTCTCGGAGGACAGCATCGGCGGCGCGCTCGGTGTGTCCCGCAACACGCTGCGCGAGGCGTTCCGGCTGCTCACCCACGAACGCCTGCTCGTCCACGAGCTGAACCGGGGCGTCTTCGTCCGGGTGCTGACCGTGGAGGACGTGGAGGACATCTACCGCACCCGCGGCCTCGTCGAGTGCGCCGTCGTACGGGACCTCGGCGAGCCGCCCTACGCCCTCGACGGACTCGCGGAAGCCGTGGCCGAAGGGCAGCGCGCCGTCCGTGAAGGTGACTGGAATGTGCTGGGCACGGCCAACATCCACTTCCACCGCGAACTCGTCGCCCTGGCCGGCAGCGACCGCACCGACGAACTGATGCGCAGTGTCTTCGCCGAGCTCCGTCTCGCCTTCCACGTCGTGGACGACCCGCGCCGCCTGCACGAGCCGTATCTGGCCCGCAACCAGCAGATTCTCGCGGCGTTGCAGGCGGGGGACAAGGCGGAGGCCGAGAAGCTCCTCGCGGTGTATCTGAACGACTCCCTGGAACGGGTCGTCGAGGTCTACCGGCGGCGTGTGGGGGAGGGCGAAGCCCTCCTCTAAGGGGCGCGGGGCTGTATCCATGTGCGGCTCCGCCGCGTGGGCGTGATCGGCCCCCGCCGGCCCGCACCCGAGGAACGACCGGTAGTCGCCCGGCCAACCGCCGGAGGCGATCCGCGTCGTTTGGGGAGATGTCAGACCCAGGACCTAGTCTGTGCACCGTGACTTCGCCTGCACCGACGGACAGTGTTCCGCCCCAGCTCAGCGCGGGGCCGCGCCCCGCACCGGGCCCGGCCGCCGACGAGGGGCTGGCGCGGCGGCTGCGCGCGCTCGCCTGCACCGCGCCGTTGCACGACCTGGACGCGCGCAAGGCCAATCTCGCGGGTGAGTACTCGGTCTACGGCATGGCGGAGGTGGCCCTCGCCGCCATCGACCTGGTCACCCTGAACATGGACTTCGACACCGGCGCCGACCACGACCAGATCGTCGCCCGGCTCATCCCGCGCATCGCCGCCCAGGCCCCGCACCGGCCCGTCACCGAGCACGAGCGGGTGGCCCGCTGGGTCCTGGAGAACCTGATCAACGTCGGCAGCGTCGACCGCGGATTCCGGGCGGTCTACGGCACCTTCGCGCCGGACGGCACCTATGTGCGGCGGGACTACGACTTCAAGCTGATCGAGGAGGTGCCCGGACCGGGAGGCGCCGTGTACCTCCGGACGACGGACGAGGCCGTCAACGTCCTCGTCGGCGCCCTCGACACCGACGTCACCAGCGCGCAGATCGCCGCCGAGGTCAAGCTGGAGGTGCTGATCAGCCGGGGCCGCCTCGCCGACGCCCAGCTGGCAGCCGAGCAGGCCCGGTACCGCACCGTGCAGTACTCGGAGACGCTCCGCCGGGCACTGGACGCCACCCGGCGCAATGTCCGGGCGGTGGACTGGCTCGCCGCCGTGCCCGACATGATCGCCGAGGCGCTCGACCACGTCGCCGACCGCTACCGCCACGAGAACGCGATCCTCACGAACATCCGCAAGGCGCGGGACGAGTCCGAGGACCCCGAGCACAAGCGGCGCGCCGCCGAGCTGGTGGACATCGTCAAGGACTGCATCCGGCGGCACACCCAGCTCCAGTCGCGGCTGCTGGAGGCGGGCCCGCTCTTCCGCGCGGAGCAGGACCGGCAGGCCTTCGCCACGCCGATGACGACATCCGGGACAGATCTGTACGGGCATCTGCTCGCCCCCCTGCTGCCGTTGCCCATGGAACAGGCCGTCCGGGTCACGGACGCGTTCTTCGCGCACGGGACGGGGCTGCGGACGCCCGTGGCGGTGCGGGTGGGCGACCTCGTCGACATACTGCTCACGCCGCCCATGGAGCGCGAGCACCTGGGCGCGGAGATGCCGGAGCCGGATCTCATCGCCACGCCGGACGACAGCCGGTTCAGCGAGGAGCAGTTGGCCTCCGCCATGGAGCTGCTGGATCTGCCCGCGGACGCGCCGCGGAGACTGTCGGGACTGCTGGCCGACGCGCGCCGCCGGGACCCCGAACTGCCGTATCTCGTCGCCCTGCTGGCCGTCCATGCGGCCAGCCCGCCGGTCGGTACGGCCTATCGCCAGGGCGAGGAGAAGCTGTTGTTCGCCGTGGACGACGGTACGGAACTGGACGATCCGGAGTTCGGCGGCGCCGATCTGATCGTCGGGACGGCCCTGCTGGACGCCGCGGGGATGGCGGCCGGTCGGACGGAAGCAGCATGACCGAGCACGAGCGTGACAAGGAGCCCAAGCCGTGACCGAGCACGTCGAATGGAGTGACCCGGAGGTAGCCGCCCCGTCGGCGCCCGCCCCCGTCACGCCCGCCGACGCCGCCGACGCCGCTCGGCTCGTCGCCTTCGGGCTGCAGCCGAAGGTGCAGCCCGCGCGGGACCAGGAGTACGCCGAGCTGCTGCGGCGGTATCGCGAGGACCCGCCGTTCGCGCGGCTCGCCGACGCCGTGGCCGCCGGGCTCGGGCTGGTCGTACTGGAGGTGTCCGCGCGAGCCGGGATGGCCGTCACGGCCGCCGAGGACTCGGTCTTCGCCGTGCGGATGGGGGACTACGCGCGCCGGACGTCCGCCGACGGCGGGGACCGGTTCCTGCACGGACTGGCCCATCTGGCCGTCGCCGCCATGGCGTTCCCACGGCCCGAGGACCTCGCCGACGACGGCTACATCGGACGGGTCTCGGTCAACGGCATCGACGCCTTCGTACGACAGGCCTGCCGCCGTCTGGAGGAGCGGGCCGAGGAGCAGGGCGAGAACACCGACCCCGCCACCGGCGCGCCCGGACTGGAGGCGGCCTGGCGGATCTGGATCAGACGCAGCGCGACGGGAGCCACCAAGGACGCGCGCCGGCTCGCCGGGTCGACCACCGGCATCATCGCCAAGGCCGTCGCCTTCCTCACCGACTCCGGTTTCCTCCAGCGCACCGGGGACGACAACGGCGGTACCTACCGCACCACGGCCCGCTACCAGCTCCAGGTGCGTGACATGGCTGGCAGCGCCGCGATGGCCGAACTCCTGGAACTCGGCATCGTGCCGGTGACCGACGGCACACCGACCCTGCTGCCCGCCGAGGAGAGCGAGGACCTGCACCTGGTGGCCGACGCCGGGCTGCCGTTCCACACGCCGTCCTCGTCCTGAACCCCCCTGACCTGCCGAAGACTTACGAGAGTCCGCCATGTACGAGCTGTCCCGGGTCCGCCTCTACTCCATCGGTCCCGCCGGTGCGCGCTACGCCGACACCGTGCTTGACCTGCGGGGCGTGGGCGCCGTCGTGCCCGACCCCGCACCCACCCAGGCGGAGTTCTTCGAGGAGGAGCCCGTCGGCCCGCCGCGCCGGCCCGCGCCCGCCGGGGTGCTCTTCCTGGAGAACGGCGGCGGAAAGTCCGTCCTCCTCAAGCTGATCTTCTCCGTCATGCTGCCGGGCCACCGCAACACCCTGGGCGGCGCCAGCTCCGGCGTCCTCAGGAAGTTCCTGCTCGCCGACGACTGCGGGCATGTGGCGCTGGAGTGGCAGCACGTGCTCACCGGCGAGTGCGTCGTCGTCGGCAAGGTGAGCGAGTGGCGCGGACGCCAGGTCTCCAACGACCCCCGGAAGTTCGCCGAGGCCTGGTACTCCTTCCGGCCCGGGCCGGGGCTGAGCCTGGACAACCTGCCCGTGGCCGAGTCCACCACCGTACGGCCGTCCGCCGAGGGCCAGTCCGGCGCCCAGGGCCGCCGCCGCACCATGAAGGGCTTCCGGGACGCCATCACCGAGGCGGGCAAGGCGTACCCGCATCTGGAGGTGCACTGGGAGGAGATCCACGACCGGTGGATCGAGCACCTCGGCGACCTCGGCCTCGACCCCGAACTCTTCCGCTACCAGCGCGAGATGAACGCCGACGAGGGCGAGGCGGCCGGCCTCTTCGCGGTGAAGAAGGACTCCGACTTCACCGACCTGCTGCTGCGCGCGGTCACCGACACCCGGGACACCGACGGACTCGCCGACCTGGTCAGCGGCTTCGGCAACAAGCTCGGTCGGCGCGCCGAGCTGATCGCCGAACGGGACTTCACCGCCGGGTCCGTCGATCTGCTGGGCCGGATCGTCGAGGCCGCTCAGGCGCGCTCCCGCGCGCGGGACATCCACACCGGCGCCGAGCGCCGTACCAGGAACCTGGCGCGGCGGCTCTCCGCGCGCGGGGCGCAGGAGCGGGTGCGGGCCGCCGATCTCGCGCAGCGGGTCACCGCCGCCGCCTACTCCGTCACGCACGCCGAGGGAGCCCGTGAGCGCAGCGCGCTGATCGCGGCCGAACTCGCCTACCGGCACGCCTCGTTGGCTCTCGCGGCCGCCGAGAAGTCGGCCGCCGCGCAGAAACGCGAACTCGCCGACGCGCGCACGCTGCACGCCGCCTGGCAGGCCGCCGAGAACGCCCTGCGCCACCGGGCGGCCGCCGACCGGGTCGCGCGCGTGGCCGCAGCGATCCAGGAGGCCGAGCGGGACGCGGCCCCGGCGCTCGCCGCCCGCGCCAAGGCCGCCGTCGACCTCGTACGCGCCCTGCACGCGGCGGCCGAGGGCGCCGAGAACCTGGCCAACGAGGAGGAGGAGCGGTCCGCCGCCCTCCAGGAGGTCAGCGATTCCGCGTACCGGGACTCCACCACCGCGGCGACCGAGGCGCAGCGCGCCCGCAGCGAGGCCGGACACCTGCGGCAGCGGCTGAGCGAGGTCGAGCAGGAGACCACCGAGGCGGTGCGCGCGGGCTGGCTCGACGACAGCGCGCCCGACGCCGACCCCGCGCGCGCGGCCCTCGCCGCCAGCGACGCAGAGAAGACCGCGGTCGCCGCCTGGGACACCGCCCGCGAGGCGTCCCACCGCGCCACCGAACACGCGCGCGAGGCGGCCGCCGCCGAGGCCCGCGCCGAACTGACCGCCGCCCGGGCGGAGGACGCGGCCACCGCCGCCGCGCGGTCCTACGAGGCCGAACGGCGCCTGGCCGAGGGGCTGGCCGCCGAGGAGCGGCTCGCGGAGCTGCTGAGCCTGACCGGCGACGGCCGCTCCGTGGTGCCCCAGCCCCGTCAGGACTCGGAGGACAGCGGTCAGGGAATCCTCGCCCCCGAGGACCTGGACCGCTTCGCCGACGAGCTGCGTGAACTGCTGGACGACGCCGTCTCCGCCGCCGAGCGGCAGCTCTTCGAACTGCGGACCGCCGCCGCCGACGACTCCAGGATCCTCGGCGCGCTCGGCGACGGCGGACTGCTGCCGCCCGGCCCGGACGTGCTGGCCACCGTGGAGTTCCTCGGCGAGCACGGCATCCCGGCCCTGCCCGGCTGGCGCTATCTGGCGCAGGCCGTCGACCCCGCCGACCACGCGTGCGTCCTGGCCGCCCGGCCCGAGCTGGTCGACGGCGTGATCATCACCGACCCCGACACGCACGCGCGGGCCCGCGAGGCGCTCGAGGACGCCGCGCTGCTGCCGCGCTCGGCCGTCGCCGTCGGCACCGCCGCCGCCCTCCTCGCACCGACGCCGGCGCCCGAGGCCGACAGCGGTGCCGTCTTCCTCGTACCGCCGAACCCGGCCATGCACGACGAGCACGCCGCCGACGAGGAGCGGCAGACACTGCGGGCACGGGCCACCCAGCGGGACGAGGAGATCCGCACCCTCGCGGCCCGGCTCGGCAAGGACCGGGAACTGTCGGCACGGCTCGCCTCCTGGCGCACCGGCTGCCCGGCCGGACGGCTGGTGGAGCTGGCCCAGGCCGCCCGGGACACGCGGGCGTTCGCCGAGGAGTCCGAGGCCGAACTCGCCGAGGCACGGAGCGTGCGGGCCGAGGCGGACGAGGCCGCCGCCGAGGCGGCCCAGGTGCGCGACGAGCGGCAGGAAGCGGCGCAGAAGGCGCGCCGGGCCGCCGACGCCCTCGCCGGCCTGGCCTTCCGGCTACGCGAGCGGGCCGGCTGGCAGGTCAAACTGCGCGAACTCGCCGACGAGGCGACCGAGTCCGAGGCCCGCGCCCAGACCTGTCTGGAGCGCGCCCGGGCCGCCGACGAGGACCGCCGTGCCGCCCAGCGGGCCGCCGACGACGCCCGCCGCACCGCCCGTGCGCTGCGCGCCGAGCGCTCCGAGATCGCGGGCGCCCCCGACGACGTACCGGAGAGCGACGCGGGCGCTCCGAAGGCGTCCCTGCCCGCCCTGCGCGAGGCCTACCGGGCCGCCTCACAGGTGTACGAGAAGGTCGGCGTCGGCGCCGACCTGCGCGCCGAGCAGGCGCGCGCGGAGAGCGACGAGAGCGCGGCGCGCGCCGAACTGGACCGGTTGAGCAACAAGGTCCGCACGCGCGCGGAACAGCTGCTCCAGTCGCCCGACGGCTCCGACGGGCCGTCCCGGCAGGCCGCCGCCGCGCGGGCCGAGGAGCTGGTGCAGCTCCTGGAGACCCGGATGTCCACCGCGAGTGAGCAGCTGGGGCGGCTGCGCGGCGAGGCCGAGCGGCACGCGCCCGAGGACGGCGAGGCCCACACCGACCTGCCCGAGGAGCTCCAGCCGCGCGACGCCGAGCACGCACAGGCGCTGCTGCGCACGGCGACGGCCGAACTCGCCTCCCGCACCGACGCGTTGGCGCAGGCCAGGGAGGCGCACACCGAGCTTCTCGACGCCCACCGTGCCGCCGAGGACGGCGCCGGCGGCTTCGACGAGATCGCGGCGATGCTGCGCGACCTGCTGCGCGAGCACTCCATGGAGGACGAGCAGGAGGCGCCCGAGCCGTACCCCGGCAGCCTGGAGGATGCGCGGCAGTCCGCCGCCGAGGCCCGCCGGTCCCTGCGCGGCTGCGCCGCCGACCTCTCGGCCGCCGAGTCCGCCGTGCGCGAGGCGAGCGACATCCTCGTCCGGCACGCCAACTCCACGCGCTACGAGCAGGTCCGCACCCCGGCGCGGCAGCAGATCCGCGAGCTGCCCGCCGCCGCGCTGCCCGAGCACGCGCAGAAGTGGGCGGACGCCTTCGCGCCCCGGCTCCGGGTCCTCACCGACGAGCTGGAGCAGCTGGAGCGGAACCGGGACTCGATCGTGGACCGGCTCCGGGGGCTGGTCGAGTCGGCGCTCGCCACCCTGCGGTCCGCCCAGCGGCTGTCCCGGCTGCCGGAGGGGCTCGGCGAGTGGTCCGGGCAGGAGTTCCTGCGGATCCGCTTCGAGGAGCCCGACCAGGCCACGCTCACCGAGCGGCTCGGCGAGGTCATCGACGAGGCGACCCGCGCCGCCGTCAAGAAGAACTCCGACCTGCGGCGCGACGGCATGTCCCTGCTGCTGCGCGGAGTGGGGGCCGCGCTCCAGCCCAAGGGCGTGGCCGTGGAGATCCTCAAGCCGGACGCCGTGCTCCGGGCGGAGCGGGTGCCCGTCGGGCAGATGGGCGACGTGTTCTCCGGCGGCCAGCTGCTCACCGCCGCCATCGCCCTGTACTGCACGATGGCCGCCCTGCGGTCGAACGACCGCGGACGCGACAAGCACCGGCACGCGGGCACGCTGTTCCTCGACAACCCGATCGGGCGGGCCAACGCCACGTATCTGCTGGAGCTGCAACGGGCCGTCTCGGACGCGCTCGGTGTCCAGCTCCTCTACACCACCGGCCTGTTCGACACCACCGCGCTCGCCGAGTTCCCGCTGGTCATCCGGTTGCGCAACGATGCCGATCTGCGGGCCGGCCTCAAGTACATCAGCGTCGAGGAGCACCTCCGCCCCGGCCTGCCGCAGCAGCAGGCGGGGGAGGCGGCGCACAGCGAGATCACGGCGACACGGATGTTCAAACGCCCGGCACCGGCGACGCCCTGAGGTCCGGGGCACTGGGACGGCGGGACACCGGGCCCTCAGGTGCGGTCCTCGGTCGGCAGGGCGGTGTCCGCGACCCGGTGCTCGGCGAGCACGCCGGTCTTGTGGCGCTGGACGAACCAGTAGTAGGCGAACCCGCCACCCGCGATGACCGCGACGAACAGGACGGCGCCCCAGCGCAGATACCAGTGGTAGGGGGCCGTGGCATTGTAGACCTCGGCCCGCGGCCAGATCAGGTTGAGCGTCATCGCCCCGCCCCACAGCACGGCGACGATGTTGACCGGCAGCCCCCAGCGGCCCAGCGAGAACCTGCCGTCGCCGGCCGGCTGCCACCTGCCGCGCACCCGGGCGACCAGCATCGGCACGGTGACGCCCAGGTAGGCGAGGTAGATCATGATGATGCCGATGCTGGTGACGACCGTGAAGATCTGCGGCTGGCGGATGTTGACGACGAGGATCGCCAGTGCCAGGACCCCGATGATCACGGTGGGCAGCACCGGCGTCCTGAAGCGCGGATGGCACTTGGCCAGCCGCGCGGACGCGGGCAGGTTGTTGTCGCGGGCCATCGCGAAGGCCAGCCGGACCGCGGCGGTGTGCACCGCCAGGGCGCAGACGGTGACCGCGATCAGCACACACCACAGCATCGCCTTGCCGGCCGTGGACCCGAGCACGTCGAGGACGACGTACTGGAGGCCGTCCGTGGACAACTGCTCGCCCTTCAGGCTGGAGACGCTCATCAGCGCCAGCAGCAGGATCAGGCCGCCCAGGACGAAGGACGCGACGATCGCCCGGATGATCGCGCGCGGCGCGTTGCGCGTGGGATCGAGGGACTCCTCGCCGAGTGAGGCGGCGGTGTCGAAGCCGTACATGACATACGCCGAGGCCAGCGCGGCCACCAGAAAAGCACCCAGATAACCGGCCCCGTGGGCCGCCCCGGTGCCGTTGGTCTCCATCACGACCTGCGGACCGCGGGTGATGTGGACGGCGAACAGGACGATCAGTACGACGGTGGCGATCAACTCGATGAACACGCCCGCCGTGTTGATCGTGGCCATCAGCCGGACGCCGAAGGCGTTCACCAGGGTGGTGAACAGGATCAGCACCGCGGCCAGGATGACCGCGTTGGTCGCCACGTCGTAGGTGCCGGTGCCGTCGCCCACGAACTGGAACGCCGACGAGATCTGCGGGAGCGTCAGCTGGTAGGCCAACGACACGGCCGAGATGGACACGATGGACGCGGTCAGCATCATCCACCCGGCCAGCCAGCCCAGATGCGGATTGCCGATCTTCTTCGACCAGTTGTAGACCGAGCCCGCGACGGGATAGCGGGCGGCCAGCTCCGCGAAACAGAGGGCGACCATGAACTGGCCGGCGAACACCATCGGCCAGGACCACCAGTAGGCGGGGCCGCCGCTGCCGTAGCCGAAGTAGAACAGTTGGAAGGTGCCGGTGAGGATCGAGATGTAGCTGATCCCGGCGGCGAAGGTGTGGAAGTTGCCGAGGGTGCGCTTGAGTTCGGGCTTGTAGCCGAACTCGGTGAGTTCGGCGTCGTCGTCGCCGTGTTTTCCGGACGCTGGTTGCTCGGTCGTCGTCATGAGCGGACTCCTGGCGGGCCGGGGGAGGGGGAGCGGCCTGGTGTACACCCTGCACGTGATGTGCTGATTGTCACGGCAGTGGCGCGGCTGATCCACCCTCTGGATCAAGGCAGTTCGGCACGCCTCGACCCCGGTCTCCCGCTCGCGGTCCCTTCGCCGGCCCGCCCGGCCGCCTCTGCGACGGCCCGCGGGGCTACGGGTGCGCCACCTGGCCGCGGCCCTCGCGTCGGCGTATCCGCGCCTGGGTGCGCTCGGCGGCCCGAGCCTGCCGCCTCGCCCTGCGCCGCTCGCGCCGCAGGGCACGGGCGGTGCTGCTGGGGACGGAGACCACGCCGTTGCGCTGGTTCCACACCTGGCGCGTCACCCAGACGTCCAGGGCGGCCCAGGTGGCCACCACGGTGCTGGCCACGCTGCTCAGCACCATCGGGAACGCCAGCCACGAACCGGCCATGGTGCACAGGAAGGCCACCATCGCCTGGATCAGCGTCACGGCGATGACCAGCACCGCACGCACCGCCGAGGTCCGGACCGGATCGGGCAGCCGACGCCGCCGCGCGGGCTCCTCCACCCACAATGGCCGGTTGTAGGGCTCCTCATGGGCCTCTCGCCCCTCACGAGCCTCAGGAGGCCGCGTCGTGCGGCCGGAGCCCTCGGGTGCCGCAGTGCTGCCCGCCCGAGCCTCGCGTCTGCCCGCCGGGCGCTCCTCCGGCGCGAGGTCGCGATCCGGCACCTCAGGGGCTCGCCGCACCCTGAGGTGCGTCGTCTCGTCGTCCGACGGCGCCTCGCGCCGCTCCGCCGTGCTCATCGACATGTCACTCCCCACCGCCGGTCAGACCTGCTCGCCCCGCGCCCGAAGACACGGCTCCCCACTGGCTGCCCGGCTTGCGCTGTTTTACGCCGCCCGGAGACGGCATACGGCTCGTGTGGCCGATTCCGCCCCCAACTCCCATAGAGAAGGACGAACGACGGCCCACCAAGATTCCCAACAACCGTAAAAATTCGGCCAATGAGTCGACCGGTCCGATCGCCCCCGCCGCGGCGGCCGTCCGTGGCGAGCGGGAGGCAATCTCCCCCAATGAGCGGACAACTCGCCATGACTCGTCACCGGTGCGGATGTTCAGCTTCCGGACCGGTCTTCGAGTTACGTGCGTGTCAGTAGTAGGCTCGCGCCGTTTGTTGACGCACATGTGTACCCCCGTAGGACGGGGGTCGAGCTGGGGGAGGCCATGCGCTTTCGCGGGAAGTCGATCCGCCGGAAGATCGTGGCGCTGCTTCTCGTGCCGCTGGTGTCCCTGATCGCGATCTGGGGCTTCGCCACGGTACTGACGGGCCGGGAAGTGGCCCAGTTGTTCCACGTGTCGTCGGTCGTGGAGAAGGTCGGTTATCCCACCGAGGACACCGTCCGGGTGCTCCAGCAGGAGCGCCGCCAGACCCTCGTCTACCTCGCCGACCCCCGGGCGTCCGACGCGCTCTCCGCGCTGCGCGGCACCCGTGACGCCACCGACGACGCCGTCGCCAAGTTCCGGAAGAACGCGCAGGATCCCGACGTGCGCGACGGCATGGACGCGGACGACGACGAACACGTCACCGCCGTCCTGGACGGCTTCGACGGCCTCGACTCCCTGCGGCGCAGCGTCGAGGAGGGCACGGTGACCCGGTCCGAGGCCTTCGGCCTCTACAACCGCCTCGTCGACCCCTGCTACGCGCTGCTGGCCGCCGTCGACGGCGTCGACAACGTGGAACTCGACAAGCAGGCCCGCGCCCTGGTGAACGTGACCCGGGCCCGCGAACTCCTCTCCCGCGAGGACGCCCTGCTCGGCTCCGCACTGGTGATGGGGAAGGTCTCCCGCGAGGAGAGCCGCGAGGTCTCCGACCTCGTCGCCCAGCGCACCCTGCTCTACGACATCAGCCTGCCGGTGCTGCCCGCCTCCGAACGCGAGCGCTTCCAGAGCTTCTGGAAGAACGCCACCACCGCCCCGCTGCGCTCGGCCGAACAGGCCGTGATCGGCTCCGAGTCCGGCATCCCGAACTCCGTGACCGCCAAGAGCTGGGACACCGCGGCCGGCGGTGTGCTCGACGAACTCGCCACCCTCGACGACCAGGCGGGCGACCGCTACCAGGACCGTGTCCAGCCGAACGCCATGG
The DNA here is from genome assembly GCF_021173675.1 of Streptomyces lincolnensis. Taxonomy (GTDB): domain Bacteria; phylum Actinomycetota; class Actinomycetes; order Streptomycetales; family Streptomycetaceae; genus Streptomyces; species Streptomyces lincolnensis_B. The sequence goes on from NZ_JAIHON010000009.1 coordinate 534,785, forward strand.
GCGTCATCGTCAAGGCCGCCGTCGCCGGCGTCCTCGGTCTGGTCGCCCTGCTCTTCTCGCTCGTGCTGTCCGTGCGCGTCGGCCGCAGCCTCATCCGCGACCTGCGGCAACTGCGGCTGGAGGCCCACGAGGCGTCCGGCGTGCGGCTGCCCAGCGTGATGCGCCGCCTGTCCGCGGGCGAGCAGGTCGACGTGGAGACCGAGGTCCCGCGCCTGGAGTACGACAAGAACGAGATCGGCGAGGTCGGCCAGGCGCTCAACACCCTCCAGCGCGCCGCGGTCGAGGCCGCCGTCAAGCAGGCCGAACTCCGCGCCGGCGTCTCCGAGGTCTTCGTCAACCTCGCCCGTCGCAGCCAGGTCCTGCTCCACAAGCAGCTGACCCTGCTCGACACCATGGAGCGCAGGACCGAGGACACCGACGAACTCGCCGACCTGTTCCGCCTCGACCACCTCACCACCCGCATGCGCCGGCACGCCGAGGGCCTGGTGATCCTCTCCGGCGCCGCCCCGTCCCGACAGTGGCGCAAACCCGTCCAGCTCATGGACGTCGTACGCGCCGCCGTCGCCGAGGTCGAGGACTACGAACGCGTCGAGGTCCGCCGGCTCCCCCGGGTCGCGGTCACCGGCCCCGCCGTCGCCGACCTCACCCATCTCGTCGCCGAACTCCTGGAGAACGCCACGGTGTTCTCCCCGCCGCACACCGCCGTGCAGGTACTGGGCGAACGCGTCGCCAACGGCTTCACCCTGGAGATCCACGACCGCGGTCTCGGCATGGCGGCCGACGCGCTGCTGGACGCCAACCTCCGGCTCGCCGAGACACCCGAGTTCGAACTCTCCGACACCGACCGGCTGGGCCTGTTCGTGGTCAGCCGGCTCGCCCAGCGGCAGAACGTCCGGGTCTCGCTCCAGCCGTCGCCGTACGGCGGCACGACGGCCGTCGTCTTCATCCCCGACACCCTGCTGACGGACGACGTCCCGGACACCAACGGCATCGGCTTCCGCCTGGACCGGCCCACGCCGACCAAGGAGGCCGAACTGGAGCAGGCCCACACCACCTCGCTCGCCAAGACCTCGGCCCCGCTGCCCGGCCTGGCGCCCAAGGTCCTGGACGGTCCGGTCGAGCTGGAGGCGCCCGTCGACCTCGACGCCCTCGGTGGCTTCCCCGGCGCCCTCGACGACGAGGACAGCGAACGCGGCGGACTGTTCCGGCCGCGCCGCTCCCTCACCCGCACCGAGGACACCGCGGCCGGCCACCCGGGCGAGGAGCCCCGCGAAGGTCTCGGCATCGGCGGCCCGGACTCGGCCGACAGCCACGACGACGCCCTCGACTCACCGGTCGCGCTGCCCCGGCGCCACACCCCCAAGCTGGTCAGCTCGCACGGCCGCCCGGTCACCGAGCCGCGGTCACGGCGCGACGAGACGGGCGAGGAGCCCCCGGCGGGCCCGAACCGGTCCCGCTCGCAGACACCGGCCCCCCTGCCCGCGCGCAGGCGCACGGCGGGCCCGCAACGCCTCGGCACCGGCGTCGCCGACCGCGTCGACCTCGACGAGCAGCGCGCCGGGGGCCCGGCCGCCCCGGGACGCGAGCCCGCGGGGAGCTCCGGCCCGCCCGCTCTGCCCAGGCGCACCCGGCGTGCGGAGATCGCCTCCAGCGGCCCGGGGGAGTCCGCCCAGCGCCCCGAAGGCTCCGCCCCACGCGAGACCGGCCTCGCCCCACCGAGCGGCGGCTCCGGCACGGCTCCGCTGCCCCGACGGGTGCGGCAGGCCAATCTGGCACCGCAGTTGAAGCAGAGTGCCCGGCGGCCGACCGACGACCGGGCAGGGCTCGACGAGCGGGACGCCGACGAGGTACGCAGCCGCATGGCCTCGCTCCAGCGTGGCTGGCAGCGCGGCCGCGAGGAGAACGCCGCGGTCGACGACACCGATGGCGGCACAGCACCACAACGAACGACAAAGGGGGACGGTCGATGACCGCACCGAAGGAGACCGGCCACAGCGTGAGCAAGCAGTCCGGCGAGCTCAACTGGCTCCTGGACGAGCTGGTGGACCGCGTCGCGAGCATCCGCAAGGCGCTGGTGCTCTCCGGCGACGGCCTGCCGACCGGGGTCTCCAAGGACCTGACCCGGGAGGACAGCGAACACCTGGCCGCCGTCGCCTCCGGGTTCCACAGCCTCGCCAAGGGCGTGGGACGCCACTTCGAGGCGGGCAACGTCCGGCAGACGGTGGTCGAACTCGACGAGGCCTTCTTGTTCGTCACGGCCGCGGGCGACGGCAGTTGCCTCGCCGTGCTCGCGGACGCCGACTCCGACGTCGGCCTGGTCGCGTACGAGATGACGCTCCTGGTCAAGCGAGTCGGTGCGCATCTGGGTGCCGCCCCGCGCACCGATCTGGCTCAGGGCGGGTAGTGGGATGGCATGAGCACTGACGGTCAGGGAAGAAGCCACTGGTTCGACGACGAGGCCGGTCCGGTCGTACGCCCGTACGCCATGACACGCGGCCGTACCTCCAGCGCCGGCCAGCACCGCCTCGACCTCATCGCGGTGGTCGTCACCGAGGCGCACGCGGACGACCCGGAGGGCGACCACACACTGTCCCCGGAGCACGTGGACATCGTCGACCTGTGTCGCGACACCCCGCAGTCGGTCGCCGAGCTGTCCTCCGAGCTCGACCTGCCCATCGGAGTGGTGCGGGTGCTCATCGGCGATCTCGTGGACGCCGAGTTCGTCCATGTGAACCGGCCGGTGCCCCCGGCCGAGCTGCCGGACGAGAGCATCCTGCGGGATGTGATCAACGGGCTCAGGGCCCTGTGACCGACGCGCTCGGGGTGCCGGGCGCCCCGACCGCGAGGGGAGCCCGACCGCCGGACGGCTCCTCGGGGACGTCACCACGCTTCCCGGGGGCGTCTGTGCCGTGCGTACGCGCAGTGGCGCGAGACACGCACGGACCGCGTCCGGCAGCGGGGCCACGCGGACCAGGCCGGCCGAAGGACTCGCACCCTGATGCGCCGGGCGGTGCTCACCGGTCCGGAACGGGCACGGAAACGACCCGGCCGATATGATCTGACCGATCGTCGACGACCATCCGCACCGGCCGATGCTCAGCCCGCGGACACGGTTCCGAACAGCACGATCGGGGAGAAGGACGTGACGACAGGCTGGCAGTTCTGGGTCGACCGGGGCGGCACCTTCACCGACATCGTCGCGCGGCGTCCCGACGGCCGCCTGCTCACCCACAAGCTGCTCTCGGACAACCCCGCGCGCTACTCCGACGCCGCGGTCGCCGGCGTCCGGGAACTCCTGGCCGACTCCCCGGACCCGGTCGACGCCGTCCGGATGGGCACCACCGTCGCCACCAACGCCCTGCTGGAGCGCAAGGGCGAGCGGACCCTCCTGATCACCACGCGCGGCTTCCGCGACGCCCTGCGCATCGCCTACCAGAACCGCCCGCACATCTTCGCCCGGCGCATCGAACTCCCCGAGCTCCTGCACGAACGCGTGGTGGAGGTCGACGAACGCATCGCCGCCGACGGCACCGTCCTGCGCGCCCCCGACCTCGACGCCCTCACCGGCCCGCTCCGGCAGGCGTACGAGGACGGCATCCGGGCCGTCGCCGTGGTCTGCATGCACAGCCATCTCCACCCCGCCCACGAACAGGCCGTCGGCCGGCTCGCCGCCCGCATCGGCTTCCCGCAGATCTCGCTCTCCAGCGAGGTCAGCCCGCTGATGAAACTCGTCCCGCGCGGGGACACCGCCGTCGTCGACGCCTACCTGTCGCCCGTGCTGCGCCGCTACGTCCAGCACGTCGCCGCCGAACTCGAAGGCGTGCGGCTGATGTTCATGCAGTCCAACGGCGGCCTCGCGGAAGCCGGGCAGTTCCGCGGCAAGGACGCCATCCTGTCCGGCCCCGCCGGTGGCATCGTCGGGATGGCCCGGATGTCGCAACTCGCCGGCTTCGACCGCGTGATCGGCTTCGACATGGGCGGCACCTCCACCGACGTCTCCCACTTCGCGGGCGAGTACGAACGCGTCTTCACCACCCGGATCGCCGGGGTCCGGCTGCGCGCACCCATGCTGGATATCCACACCGTCGCGGCCGGCGGCGGCTCGGTGCTGCACTTCGACGGCTCCCGCTACCGCGTAGGGCCGGACTCGGCGGGCGCGGAGCCCGGCCCCGCCTGCTACCGGGGCGGCGGCCCACTCGCCGTGACCGACGCCAACGTCATGCTCGGCCGCATCCAACCCGCCCACTTCCCCAAGGTGTTCGGCCCCGACGGCGACCAGCCCCTCGACGCCGAACTCGTCCGCGAGCGCTTCGCCGCCCTCGCGCGCGAGATCCGTGAGACGTCCGGCGACGACCGCACCCCCGAGCAGGTCGCCGAGGGCTACCTCCGGATCGCCGTCACCAACATCGCCAACGCGGTGAAGCGGATCTCCGTCCAGAAGGGCCACGACGTCACCCGCTACGCCCTCACCACCTTCGGCGGCGCGGGCGGACAGCACGCCTGCATGGTCGCCGACTCGCTCGGCATCCGCACCGTCCTCGTGCCGCCCATGGCCGGTGTCCTGTCCGCGCTCGGCATCGGCCTCGCCGACACCACCGCCATGCGCGAGCAGTCCGTCGAGGCACCCCTGGACCGCGCCTTCCTGCCCGGCGTCCTGAAGACGGCCGACGACCTGGAGAGCGCCGCCCGCGCCGAACTCCTCGCCGAGGACGTCGCGGAGAGCCGTATCCAGGTCACCCGCCGAGCCCAGCTCCGCTACGACGGCACCGACACCACCCTCACCGTCGAACTGACCGATCCCGACGCGATGAGGCACGCCTTCGAAGAGCGTCATCGCGCCACGTACTCCTTCACCCTCGACCGCCCGATCGTCGTCGAGGCCCTCTCCGTCGAAGCCACCGGCATCACCGAACCCCCTGATCTCTCCGCCCTGACCACCTTCCAGGGCCGCACCGCCGCGCCCGGGACCGTCCGCCTCCACACGGGCGGCGCCTGGCGCGACGTACCCCTCCACCGCCGCGAGGACCTGCCCCCGGGCGAGACCGTCACCGGCCCGGCGATCATCGCCGAGGCCGGCGCCACGACCGTCGTCGACGACGGCTGGCGGGCCGTGACGACCGACGACGGGCATCTGGTCATGGAACGTGCGGCGATTACGGAGAGTTCCGATCTCGACACGAAAGCAGACCCGGTTCTGCTGGAGGTCTTCAACAACCTCTTCATGTCCATCGCCGAACAGATGGGTGCCCGCCTGGAGTCCACCGCCCAGTCCGTCAACATCAAGGAGCGCCTGGACTTCTCCTGCGCGCTCTTCGACCCGGACGGAAACCTGGTGGCCAACGCCCCGCACATCCCCGTCCACCTGGGATCGATGGGCACCAGCGTCAAGGAGGTCATCCGGCGCCGAGGTGACCGGATGCGGCCGGGGGACACCTACGCGGTCAACGATCCGTACCACGGCGGCACCCACCTGCCGGACGTCACGGTGATCACCCCGGTCTTCGACACCAACGGCACGACCGGCCCGGCGGGTACGGAGAGTGACGGCAGGCTCCTCTTCTACGTGGCCTCGCGTGGTCACCACGCGGAGATCGGCGGTATCGCCCCCGGCTCCATGCCCGCGAACAGCCGCACCATCGACGAGGAGGGCATCCTCTTCGACAACTGGCTGCTCGCCGAGCACGGCCGCTTCCGCGAGCAGGAGACCCTCCGCCTCCTCACCGAGGCGCCCTACCCCTCCCGCAACCCGAAGACCAACCTCGCCGACCTGCGTGCCCAGATCGCCGCCAACCAGAAGGGCGTCGACGAAGTCGGCCGCATGATCGACGACTTCGGCCTGGACGTCGTACAGGCCTATATGAAGCACGTCCAGGACAATGCCGAGGAGGCCGTCCGCCGCGTCATCGACGCCCTGGACGACGGCGAGTACGCCTATGAGACCGACGCGGGCGCCGTCATCCGCGTACGCGTCCGCGTGGACCGCGAGAACCGTTCCGCGACCGTCGACTTCACAGGCACCTCACCCCAGCTGACCACCAACTTCAACGCGCCCTTCGCCGTCGTCAACGCGGCCGTCCTGTACGTCTTCCGCACCCTGGTCGCCGACGACATCCCGCTCAACGACGGCTGTCTGCGCCCGCTCGACATCGTCGTACCGCCCGGCTCCATGCTGTCCCCCGAGCCGCCGGCGGCGGTCGTCGCGGGCAACGTCGAGACCTCCCAGGCCATCACCGGTGCCCTGTACGCGGCACTGGGTGTCCAGGCCGAGGGCTCCGGCACCATGAACAACGTGACCTTCGGCAACGACCGGCACCAGTACTACGAGACCGTCGCCTCCGGGTCCGGCGCGGGCGAGGGCTACCCCGGCGCCCCCGTCGTCCAGACGCACATGACCAACTCGCGGCTGACCGACCCCGAGGTACTGGAGTGGCGACTGCCCGTCCGGCTCGACGAGTTCACCGTCCGGCGCGGCAGCGGCGGGGACGGACGGTGGCCCGGCGGGGACGGCGCGGTACGCCGTATCCGCTTCCTCGAGCCGATGACCGTCTCCACGCTGTCGCAGCACCGCAGGGTCCCGCCGTACGGTATGGCCGGTGGCGCACCCGGCGCGCCGGGTGCCAACCGCGTGGAGCGCGCGGACGGCACGGTCACCGAACTCGGCGGCAGCGACGCGGCGGACGTCGGTCCGGGCGACGTACTCGTCATCGAAACCCCCGGCGGCGGAGGCTACGGCCCCCCGTCCCCCCACCCCCATCAAGCAGGAGAAGAGATCGATGATCTTCGGGCGTTCTGAGCGTGGCAAGCCCCCGGTCGAGCCCGTCACGCTCAAGATCCTCGTGGCCGGCGGCTTCGGCGTGGGCAAGACCACGCTGGTCGGCGCGGTCAGCGAGATCAAGCCGCTGCGCACCGAGGAGTACCTCACCGAGGCCGGACGTCCGGTCGACGACACCACGGGCGTGGAAGGCAAGCACACCACCACCGTGGCCATGGACTTCGGCCGCATCACCCTCCGAGACGACCTGGTGCTGTACCTCTTCGGCACACCGGGACAGGAACGGTTCTGGTTCATGTGGGACGAGCTCTCCGAGGGCGCGCTCGGCGCCGTCGTGCTGGCCGACACCCGCCGGCTGGAGGACTCCTTCGCCGCCGTCGACTACTTCGAACGGCGGTCCATCCCCTTCGTCGTCGCCGTCAACTGCTTCGAGGGCGCGGCCCGTTACCCCGAGGACGACGTACGGCAGGCCCTGGACCTCGATCCCGGCGTACCGCTGCTGCTGTGCGACGCCCGGGACCGGGAGTCGGTCAAGGAGGTCCTCATCGGTGTCGTCCGGCACGCGATGGCCTACGTCTCGGAACACCGGCAGACCGTCACGACGTGAAGCGGACGCGGCCCGCACCCTCGCCGACCGGGGTACGGGCCGCTGTCCGTGCGCACGGCTCACGCGCGCGAGCGGCTCCGTGCCGTCCACGCGCGCGTGGAGCTAGTTCTCGCCGTCCTCCTGCCAGCCGAAGCTCTTCTCCACCGCCTTGCGCCAGTTGTGGTACTCGCGGTCGCGCACCGAGGCGTCCATGGCGGGGGTCCACTCCACGTCGCGCTGCCAGTGCGCCTTGAGCTCGTCCAGGTCGTTCCACACGCCGGTGGCGAGCCCGGCCGCGTAGGCCGCCCCGAGACAGGTCGTCTCGGACACCTTGGGCCGGATCACCGGCACGTCGAGCACGTCCGCCTGGTGCTGCATCAGCAGGTTGTTCTTCGTCATGCCGCCGTCGACCTTCAGGGTGGTGATGTGCACCCCGGAGTCCTGGAACATGGCGTCCACGACCTCGCGCGTCTGCCAGCTCGTCGCTTCCAGCACCGCGCGGGCCAGATGGCCCTTGGTGACGTACCGGGTCAGGCCGGTGACGACACCGCGCGCGTCGGAGCGCCAGTACGGGGCGAACAGGCCGGAGAAGGCGGGCACGATGTACGCCCCGCCGTTGTCCTCCACACTCGCCGCCAGCGGTTCGATCTCGTCGGCGGTGCGGATGATGCCGAGCTGGTCCCGGAACCACTGGACCAGCGCGCCCGTTATGGCTATCGAGCCCTCCAGACAGTAGACCGGCGCCTCACCACCGATCTTGTAGCCCATCGTCGTCAGCAGGCCGTTCTTGGACGGCACCGGCCGGTTGCCGGTGTTGAGCAGCAGGAAGCTGCCCGTGCCGTAGGTGTTCTTGGCCGTGCCCACGTCGTAGCAGGCCTGTCCGAACACCGCGGCCTGCTGGTCGCCCAGCGCCGACGCGACCGGCACGCCCGCGAGCTGGCCGACCGCGGTGCCGTAGACCTCTGCCGAGGACCTGATCTCGGGCAGGACCGCTTCGGGCACGTTCATCGCGGACAGGATGGACCGGTCCCACTGGAGGGTCTCCAGGTTCATCAGCATCGTCCGGCCGGCGTTGGTCACGTCGGTGACGTGCCGCCCGCCGTCCGTGCCGCCGGTGAGGTTCCAGATCAGCCAGGAGTCGATGGTGCCGAACGCGATCTCGCCGCGCTCGGCGCGGGCCCTGAGGCCGGGCACGTTGTCCAGCAACCAGGCCGCCTTGGGCCCGGAGAAGTAGCTGGCGAGCGGCAGCCCGGTCTGTTCGCGGAAACGGTCCTGCCCGTCCGTGCCGCCCAGTTGGCTGCACAGGGCCGAGGTGCGGGTGTCCTGCCACACGATCGCGTTGTGCACGGGCTTGCCCGTGGCGCGGTCCCACAGCACGGTCGTCTCGCGCTGGTTGGTGATGCCGAGCGCGCTGAGCTGGTCGGCGCGCAGTCCGGCCTTGGCGACGGCCCCGGCGACCACCGCCTGCACCTTGGACCAGATCTCGGTGGCGTCGTGCTCCACCCACCCGGGCTTGGGGAAGATCTGGCGGTGTTCGCGCTGGTCGACGGCGACGATCGCGCCGTTGTGGTCGAAGATGATGCAGCGGCTGGAGGTGGTGCCCTGGTCGATCGCTGCGACGTACTTGTCGGCGTTGTCCGTCATGGCTACCCCTTGGGCTGGGTTCAGAAGGCTGCTCGGGAAGCAGGCCGGAAGGCTGCGTCGGAAAGCTGCGTCAGAAGGCCGCGTCAGAAGGCCGCGTTGTAGATGAGGCCGGAGAGAGCGCCGCCGATCAGCGGGCCGACGACCGGGATCCACGCGTAACCCCAGTCGGACGTGCCCTTGTTGGGAATCGGCAGGAAGGTGTGCACGACGCGCGGGCCGAGGTCACGCGCCGGGTTGATGGCGTAGCCGGTCGGTCCGCCGAGGGAGAGCCCGATGCCGACGACCAGCAACGACACGATCAGCACCAGCGTGCCGGACTCACCGAGCCCCGTGGTCAGGCCGAAGGCGAGGATCGGCAGGACGAGCCCGATGGTGGCGATGATCTCCGTCATCAGGTTGGCGACCGGGTTCCGGATCTCCGGGATGGTGGAGAAGATGCCGAGCGTCGGCAGCGGTTCGTCGGCCGTGCCCTCCGTGGTGCCCGTCTTGCTCACATTGGCCTGGAACTGCGCGAAGTACGTGAGATAGCAGAGCACGGCACCCAGCATCGCGCCGACCAGCTGGCCCAGCACATAGACCCAGACCTTGCCCCACTCGCCGGTGTCGACGGCGATGCCCAGGGTGACGGCCGGGTTGAGGTGTCCGCCGGACAGGGGCGCGGCGGTGTAGGCGCCCGCCAGCACTCCGAAACCCCAGCCGAACGCGATCACGATCCATCCCGCTGCGCGTGCCTTGGAGTATCTGAGGGTGACGGCGGCGCAGACGCCGGCGCCGAACAGGATCAGGATCGCGGTACCGATGGTCTCGCCGACGAAAATGTCTCCGTTGCTCATGGCGGCTCCTAGGCCCTGGCCCGGGACGAGCGGCCCCGGTCCTCCGTGCAGGGTGCGGTTCCCTTGGCGAACTGCCGAAGGGCAGGGAGGATCCCGCGCCCCGCCCGGCGTCCGCGACGAGCGTGCCGTCGCAGCCGAATCGCCGGTGGGGGTATGGGCCTCGGCTCAGGTGGGCCCACGCGGCGCAGTGCCTGAATACGCCGAGAATGTACGGCGATGTCGACCGACACCGGAAGTGTTCACCGGCGTCCAGGGAGCGTCAAGGTCGGTGACGGCAACGGTTGAGGTCCGTGCGGCCGAGTCGCGCGCGGGGTGGGGCCTACCCCGCCCGCGCGGTCGTCGCTCCCGTCCCGCGTCGGATCTCGTGTCCGGGCAGCCCGGCACGCCCCAGTACCCAACTCGCCCCGTCCAGCGACTTCGCCGCCTGCTTGAGCGGGGCCAGACAGGCGGCCGCCTCCCGGTGGTCGGTCACACTGCCCGGCGGGCACACCACCGTGGCCAGGGACAGCGTCACGGGCCGTCCGCCCGCCGACCAGGGAACATCCAGCACGGAGGCGGCCAGCGGTTCCAGTCCCTCCGGTTCGGCGAGCACCAGGAAGTCGTCGCCGCCGATGTGACCGACGCGGGTGCTGTCCGACGCCGTGTGCTGCAACGCCCGTCCCACCGACCGGATCAGCTCGTCACCCGCGGCGAAACCGGCGCCGTCGTTGACCCGCTTGAAGTGGTCGACGTCCAGCCAACTCAGCGCGACCGTCCGACCGTCCGCGATCCTCCGGTCGACCTCGCCGGTGATCGCGTCCGAACCGGGCAGCCGCGTCAGCGGGTTGAGGCCGACGGCCTCCTCGACCCGGCTCTCGGCGAGCGCCCGTACCAGGTCGGCGAGGCGTACGACGCCCACGCACCGGCCGTACCGGTCGACGACGGCGACGTCGTCCGACGTACGGTCCCGGTCGCCGACGGCCACCACGTCCAGGACCTCCCACGCGGTGGCGTCGACGCCCACCGTCCGGGGCGGATCACCGAGTTTGGCGGCGGGCCGGTCGGCGTACAGAGCGTGTCCGTAGCGCCCCGACATGGACAGCAGGAAGCGGGAGCGGTGCACCGAGCGCACCGGCGCCCCGTCCCGGTCCACCAGCAGTACCCCGGACACCTCGGGCGAGCCGGTCAGCAGGGCCCGCACCTGGCTCGCGGAGGCGGTGGCGGGCAGCAGCGCGGCCGGCCGTACGAACTCCCGCACGGTGGGCCCCGACCGGGGCGTCTGGACGAGGCCGGGGGAGCGGGGCGGAACGTAGACGTCCGCCACGGGCAACCGGGACGGCGGCGCGAACAGCTCACCCTGTGCCAGCTGCGCACCGGCCGACAGGGCCGCCGCGCACTGCCGCTCGGTCTCCACGCCCTCGACGCACAGCAGCGCGCCCGACTCGTCGCACAGGGCCCGCATCGCCCGCACCGCCGCCGGCCGCTCCGGCAAGGACGCGTCGAGCTTCACCAGGTCGGGTGCGATGTCGAGGAGCAGCCGCAGAGGTACGTCCCCGTCGCCGACGCCGTCCGCGCTGATCCGGAACCCCTGCTCCCGCAGTCCGCCGACCGTCTCCAGCAGCGCCTGCTGCGGTACGTGGGTGTACGGCGGATTGATGTCGACCGTCACCTCCCACGGCAGCCGCCCCGCCTGGCGCACGGCGTCGTGCAGCGGTGAGAGGCCGCCGAGGTCGGCGAGCGTCCCGGCGAACACGTTGACGTGCAGCGGCAGCAGCGACTCCCTGCGGATGGCCGTACGGACCGCCAGCACCGCGAGCCGGCCGTCGAGTTCGGGGTCACGACGGGCCTCCGCGAGGATGTCACCCGTCTCCGGTCGGGCGAGTATCTCCAGCCCCGCGACCCCGCCGGTCGTCAGATTGACCACCGGTTGGAAAGCGAAGCGGAGAGTGTCCGTCCAGGAGTGCACGGGAGCATGATGGCGCTGTCGGCGCACGCCCAGGCGCAGTTCACGCGACGTTCACGCAGGATTCCGGGTCGGTCACGCAGCGTACGGGAAGCGCTTGTCGGTCCCGGGCCGCTCCGAGGTACCGTCCGGCCGCGCCGAGCGGTCCCCTCCTCACCGCACCGCGATCACCGCCGACCCGTGCCCGAACAGCCCCTGGTTCGCGGTGATGCCCACGCGCGCGCCCGGCACCTGACGGTCTTCGGCCGTGCCCCGCAACTGCCAGGTCACCTCGCAGACCTGGGCGATCGCCTGAGCCGGAACGGCCTCGCCGAAGGACGCCAGCCCACCGCTGGAGTTCACCGGTATGCGTCCGCCCGGGGCCGTCGCACCCTCCCGAAGCAGCTTCGCGCCCTCTCCCTCACCGCACAGCCCCAGATCCTCGTACCACTGCAACTCCAGGGCGGTGGACAGGTCGTACACCTCCGCCACGGAGAGATCCTCGGGTCCGATGCCCGCCTCGTCGTACGCCGTCCGTGCGATGGACGCCCGGAAGGTCTCCGTCGCCGACGCGACCGCCACCGCGGAGTCCGTCGCGATCTCGGGCAGGTCCAGCACGGTGCTGGGGTAGCGCGGCGTGACCGTGGACACGGCCCGGATGCGCACCGGATCCACCACCCCGCGCCGGCGCGCGAACTCCATGCTCGACAGCACCACGGCGGCCCCTCCGTCGGAGGTCGCGCAGATGTCCAGCAGCCGCAGCGGGTCGGCGACCATGGCGGAGGCGGCGACCTCCTCGGCGGTGACCCGCTTGCGGTAGCGCGCGTACGGATTCAGCACGCCCGAGGCCGCGTTCTTCACCTTGACCTGTGCGAAGTCCTCCATGGTGTCGCCGTGCACGGCCATCCGCCGACGCGCGTACAGCCCGAAGTACGTCGGGTTGGTCGCCCCGAGGACGCGGAAGCGCAGCCAGTCCGGATCGTCCGGCCGGTCACCGCCCGCGGGCCGGAAGAACCCCTTCGGCGCGGCATCCGCCCCCACCACCAGCACCACGTCCGCGCGACCGGCGAGGATCTGCACGCGCGCGGTGTCGATGGCCTGGGCCCCCGAAGCGCACGCCGCGTACACGCTGGTGACCCGCGCGCCCTGCCAGCCCAGCGCCTTGGCGAAGGTCGCCCCGGCCACATACCCCGGATAGCCGCCCCGCACGGTGTCCGCGCCGACGATCGAGCCGACCTCCCGCCAGTCCAGCCCCGCGTCGGCGAGCGCCGCCCGGGCCGCCGCCACGCCGTACTCGACGAACCCCCGCCCCCACTTGCCCCATGGGTGCATGCCCGCGCCCAGTACCGCCACGTCAGCCGTCATGCCCTCACCCCCGTCGGCCGCCACTGCCAGGTCGTCCAGACCGTCTCCGTGTCCTCATGGAGCACGCCGGGCACGACCTCCACCTCCATGCCCACCGCGAGTTCGGCCGGGGTGACTCCGGGAACCGCCTGTCCCAGCACCACCATCCGCTCCGCCTCCAGCTCCACAGCGATCAACGTGTACGGCTCCCACGGAAGTTCCGGGTCGGTCACATACGGTGACGGAGGCCGGTACCGACCGTCCGTGTAGGACCAGACGCGCCCGCGCCGGGAGAGGGGCACCTCCTCCAGATCGGCGCCCTGGCACCCGGGGTTGCGGCAGCGGACGTCCTCGCGGGGGAAGAAGACCGAGGCGCAGGCGCGGCAGCGTGTGCCGAGCAGACTGAAGTTCTCTCCGTCCCCGGCGAACCACCGGGCGACGACGGGAGTGCGCGTGCGGGACATGTTCCCTCCCTGACCGAGCGGAACTGACGGGTCGTCAGAAGTCTGCCACGCGTGTCCTCCCAAGGGCAGGGCCCGTCACAGTCGGCCGCTCCGCGGGGTGAAACCGCATCCGATCGCTTCCCCCACGCAACATGCTCCTGATAGATGCAGGAGACATGACACGACTCTCCAGTGCGGCACGCAGGCTGGTCACCGCTTTCGCCGCCCTGCTGGCCCTGACCGCGGCCTCCGCCCCCGCCCAGGCCTTCCCCGCCGAGGCCGCCCCCTCACGAGCAGGCGCCGACCCCAAGGCGCCGGCGGACTTCGTGGCCCTGAGAACCGTGGACCCGACGATCATCCAGGAGATGCGATACCTTACCCGTCACAACTTCGTCGGCGAGCGCATCGACGGCTATCGGCAGCCCCTGTGCATCCTCACCCGGCCCGCGGCGCAGGCCCTGCACAAGGCGCAGCGGAAGCTGCTCCGCCAGGGCTACAGCCTCAAGGTCTACGACTGCTACCGGCCCCAGCGCGCCGTGAACCACTTCGTCCGCTGGGCCAAGGACCTCGAAGACCAGGCCATGAAGGGCGAGTTCTATCCCGACGTCGACAAGACCCGGCTGTTCGAGGACGGTTACATCGCCGAGAAGTCGGGGCACAGCCGAGGCTCGACCATGGACCTCACCCTCGTGAAGCTCCCCGCCAGCCCGACCAGGCCGTATGTGCCGGGCGAGCCCCTGGTGCCCTGTTACGCGCCCAGGAGTGAGCGATTTCCGGACAACTCCGTGGACATGGGCACCGGGTTCGACTGCTTCGACACCCTCTCGCACACCCTCGATCCCCGTATCCAAGGGACCCAGCGCGCCAACCGCCTGCTCCTCAAGAGCACTCTGGAAGGCCTCGGCTTCGTCAATCTCGCCGAGGAGTGGTGGCACTACACCTACAAGCCCGAGCCCTACCCGGACACCTACTTCGACTTCCCGGTCTCCGCAAAGTCGCTGACCAAGGGCCCTTGAGACCGGATCGGAGGAAAAACGAGCCTCCGCCGGAGTACGCCCTTCCGTTGATCGGATACAGTCCGCCGCGTGTCCGAAACTCAGCACCCCTACCCCAACTCCACGCCCGGCTCCCACTGTTCGAGCTGTGGAGCTCTCTACGAAGAGGGCGTCTCCGGCTGGCCCCGCACCTGCCCGGCCTGCCACACCGTGGCCTACCGCAACCCGCTCCCCGTCGCGGTGGCCCTCCAGCCCGTGTACGACACACAGGGCACCGCCCTCGTGGTCATCACCCGAACCGTCGAACCCGCGCGCGGAGGCATCGCGCTGCCCGGCGGCTACATCGACGACCGTGAGGACTGGCGACAGGCCGTCGTCCGTGAGCTCAAGGAAGAGACCGGCATCGACGCGGCGAGCCGTGACGTACGGCTCGTCGACGCGATGAGCTCGCAGGACGGACACCTGCTCCTGCTCGGTGTGCTGCCGGAGCGCCCGGCCGACGGCCTGCCGCCCTCCGCCGCCACGGACGAGACCGAGGGCTGGCACCTCCTGCGCAGGCCGGAGGAGCTCGCCTTCCCGCTGCACACGGCGGCCGTGCGGGCCTGGTTCGAGGGCCGCTACCTCTGACCTCAGCCCGTCCCGAGGCCTCGTATCCGGACCGGGTGGGACGGCTCGCTCAGACCGTCCTCACCCTCTCGCTCGACCACCACCCGCCGGCCCTCCCAGCGGGCGACGTAGCGCTCGATCTCCGGTTCGTCCCAGCCGTCGCCCGCGTCCGGCACGACCAGCCCGCCTCCGGTCCGCCCGCGCGCGGGCGCCCAGACCTCCAGTTCCAGCCCGCCGTCGTCCCCCCGCACCGGGACGACGGCGCCCGCGCGCGCGAGCACCGGAATGCGCGCCAAGGGCGCGTCGAGAAGAACCTGTGCGGGCCCCTCGTAGACCTTCTCGGTCGTGGTGTCGTACCACCGTCCCCGCGGCAGCTGCACCGCCCACCGGTCCGCCCCCGGGTCGAGCACCGGGGCCACGAGCAGACAGTCGCCCAGCAGGAACGCGTCCTCGCAGTCGCGCAGGGCCCGGTCCTCGGGCGCCGACCACCACAACGGCCGCACATAGGGCGCTCCCGTACGCCGTGCCAGATGCGCGAGGGTCACGAAGTAGGGCAGCAGCCGCCGACGCTCGTCGAGCGCCACGCGCGCGTGCTCCAGCACCTCGGCACCGTACTCCCAGGGCTCCCTGCGGCCCGCTCGCAGACTCGCGTGCGTGCGGAACAGCGGCAGATACGCTCCCAGCTGGAACCACCGCAGATACAGCTCGGGCGAGGGATCCCCGTCGAAGCCGCCGATGTCGGGTCCCGAGTACGGCACCCCGCACAGACCGAGCCCCATGACCAGCGCCAGCGAGGCCCGCAGTCCGGACCAGCCCGTGGCCACGTCCCCCGACCACGTGCCCCCGTAGCGCTGCATGCCCGCCCAGCCGGACCGCGAGAAGACGAAGGGGCGCTCCTCGGGGGCCAGTTCGCGCAGGCCTTCGTACCCGGCCCGGGCCATGCACAGGGCGTAGACGTTGTGGGCCTCGCGATGATCCCCCTCGCGCCCCTCCAGGGAGTGACGGGCCGAGCGCGGCAGCGTCGACTCCCCGAAGGCGGTGAACGAGGTCGGTTCGTTCATGTCGTGCCAGAAGCCGGAGAAGCCCTGTGCGAGCCGCTCCGCGTACAGGCGCCCCCACCACTGCCGCACGCGCGCGTCCGTGAAGTCCGGAAACGCGGACTCCCCGGGCCACACGACTCCCCGTACGAGACGTCCCGACGCGTCCCGCACGAACGCGTCCTCGGCCGTCCCGCCGTCGAACACGGCGTTGCCCGGCTCCGCCTTCACCGCCGGATCCACGATCGACACCAGCCGGACGCCGTCCCGCCGCAGGTCCTCCGCGAGCTGCGGCAGCTTCGGGAAGCGCTCCTGGTCGACCGTGAACACCTGATGGGCGTCGTAGTGGTCGATGTCCAGATGGATCGCGTCGAGCGGCAGATCGCGCTCCTGGTAGCCCGAGACGATCCGCCGCACCTCCTGCTCACTGCCGAAGCCCCAGCGCGCGTGGTGATGGCCCAGCGCCCACGTGGGCGGCAGCGCGGGCGCACCGGAGAGCGAGGCCCAGGCGAGCAGCACGCGCGCTGGGGTGCCCACCATCACCCAGCAGCGCAGCGGACCGCCCTCCATCCGCAGCTCGGACAGGCCGTTCCGGTCGTGCCCGGACCCCGCGCCCTCCTCGCCCTCCCGCAGGGTGACCGTGCCGTCCCACGAGGTGTCGTGGAACGCCAGGTGGGTGGCCGCGTCGGCCACCACGAACTGCACCGGCATCGTGAGGTACAGCGGATCGTCGCCGGGGCCGAAGGGCCGGCCGGGATCGGTGTTCCACAGCCGGTACGTCCCGTCCCGCAGCCGGGGCCCCGACGCCCGCCCGCCGAGCCCGAAGAACCGCGCGTCCGCGGCCACCTCCGAGCGCTGCATCCAGCGCGCCCGGCCGCCGTCCACCGGCTCCCACCAGCGGGGCGGCAGATCCCGCCGGAGCATCACACCGCCGGGCGTGAGCACCTCGATCGCGCCGTGCCGGGAGACGACGACCGTCACCCGCTCGGCGACCACCCGCCAGCCACCGTCCTTGTCCGGCTCCAGCACCGCCCGGGGATCGGGTTCCGGGCAACGGCCCGCGAGCGCGTACGACGGCTCGGGAGCGGCCCCGTCCCAGCCCCAGAAGACGGCACCGTTCACGGCCACGGTGACCCGCAGCTCGGAGCGGCTGAACCGGAGAACACCGCCCCCGGGCCCAGGCTCCACGGCCTGGAGAGGGCCGGGCACCCGCGCGCGCTCGGCGCCCCGCGGCGCCAGCCCGCTCGCGTCGGCACGCCTCCTGCGCCATGCGGCCCGTACGGTACGCAACCCTTGGGCCGCCCCCGCAGAACCAACCGTCTTCACCGAACGCACCAGGTCACGACCTTCCATACTGCTCAGCCTGCCATTGACCCGCCCGCATGTGCGTATCGTTCAACTGCCGTTCACCCGTGCTGGGACCACATCTTCACGACACGGACTATGTGGGGCTCACCCTGGCGTAGGAATTGATCACATGGCATCGTCCGTGTCAGCCGCGTCACGCGCACACCCCAGCCCGTGCGCGCAGGACGCACACCACGCGCAGAGTCCGGGAGCCGCCCCATGTCGACCGTGAACCCCCAGCCGCTCTGGCAGCCCGATCCGGAACGCATCGCACGCGCTCAGGTCACCCGGTTCCAGGCCTGGGCCGCCCAGCACCACGGAGCCCCCGCCGAGGGCGGCTACGCGGCCCTGCACCGCTGGTCGGTCGACGAACTGGACACCTTCTGGAAAGCCGTCACCGAATGGTTCGACGTACGGTTCTCCACCCCCTACGCGCGCGTGCTCGGCGACCGGTCGATGCCCGGCGCCCAGTGGTTCCCCGGAGCGACCCTCAACTACGCCGAACACGCCCTGCGCGCCCACGCGACCCGGGCGGACGAACCCGCACTCCTGTACGTCGACGAGACCCACGAACCGCGCCCGGTGACCTGGTCCGAGCTACGCCGCGAGGTCGGCTCCCTGGCCGCCGAACTGCGCGCCCTCGGCGTACGCCAGGGAGACCGTGTCAGCGGCTACCTCCCGAACATCCCCCAAGCCGTCGTCGCCCTGCTCGCCACGGCCGCCGTGGGCGGCGTGTGGACGTCCTGCGCCCCGGACTTCGGCGCCCGCAGCGTCCTGGACCGCTTCCAGCAGGTGGAACCGGTGGTCCTGTTCACCGTCGACGGCTACCGCTACGGCGGCAAGGAACACGACCGCCGCGCCACGGTCGCCGAACTCCGGCGCGAACTGCCCACCCTGCGTGCCGTCGTCCACATCCCCCTCCTGGGCACCGACGCCCCCGAGGGCGCTCTGGACTGGTCGGCCCTCACAGCGGCGGACACGGAACCCGTCTTCGAGCAGGTGCCCTTCGACCACCCCCTGTGGGTGCTCTACTCCTCCGGCACGACCGGCCTCCCCAAGGCGATCGTGCAGTCCCAGGGCGGCATCCTCGTCGAGCACCTCAAACAGCTCGCCCTGCACTGCGACCTCGGCCCCCAGGACCGCTTCTTCTGGTACACCTCGACCGGCTGGATGATGTGGAACTTCCTCGTCTCCGGCCTCCTCACCGGAACAACCGTCGTCCTGTACGACGGCAGTCCCGGCTACCCCGACACGGGCGCCCAGTGGCGGATCGCCGAACGCACCGGGGCCACCCTCTACGGGACGTCCGCGGCGTACGTCATGGCCTGCCGCAAGGCGGACGTGCACCCGGCCCGCGACTTCGACCTCTCCACGGTGCGGTGTGTCGCCACCACCGGTTCGCCGCTCCCGCCCGACGGGTTCCGCTGGCTGCACGACGAGTTCGCAGAGAGCGGGGCCGACCTGTGGATCGCCTCCGTCAGCGGCGGCACGGACGTGTGCTCCTGCTTCGCGGGAGCCGTACCCACGCTCCCCGTGCACATCGGCGAACTCCAGGCACCCGGCCTGGGCACGGACCTCCAGTCCTGGGACCCGAGCGGCAAGCCCCTGATCGACGAGGTCGGCGAGCTGGTGGTCACCAACCCCATGCCGTCCATGCCGATCCGCTTCTGGAACGACCCCGACGGCAGCCGCTACCACGACAGCTACTTCGACACGTATCCCGGCGTCTGGCGCCACGGCGACTGGATCACCATCACCGCGCGCGGATCCGTCGTCATCCACGGCCGCTCCGACTCGACCCTCAACCGCCAGGGCGTCCGCATGGGTTCGGCCGACATCTACGAAGCGGTCGAACGCCTCCCGGAGATCAAGGAGTCGCTCGTCGTCGGCATCGAACAACCCGACGGCGGCTACTGGATGCCCCTCTTCGTCCACCTGAGCCCGGGGGCCACCCTCGACGACGCCCTCCTGGGCCGCATCAAGCAGACCATCCGCGAACACCTCTCGCCCCGCCACGTCCCCGACGAGGTCATCGAGGTCCCCGGCATCCCGCACACCCTCACCGGCAAGCGCATCGAGGTGCCCGTCAAGCGCCTTCTCCAGGGCACCGCCCTGGAGAAGGCGGTCAACCCCGGCTCCATCGACAACCTCGACCTGCTCCACTTCTACGAGGACCTGGCCCGCAAACGCGCCTGACCACCCTCCCGGGACGCTCACCCCCCATAGGTGGCCTCGGACTCGCCGAGTACGGCGGCGAAGTCCGAGGCCAACCGCACCGCGTCGGCCGGTTCGAGATCCGCGACGGAGATCCGCACGCCCGGACCGGAGGCCAGCCGGAACCGGGCACCCGCCGCGACCCACCACCCGTACGACCGCAGCCCGTTCACCACCGCCGACTCGTCCCGCACGGGCACCCAGAGATTCATGCCGCTCACCCCGTGCCCCTCGATGCCGCGCTCGGCGAACTCCCCGAGGGCGGCGTCGCGGCGCGAGGCATAGGCGTCCTGAGCACGCGCCACCAGCGCGCGCGTGTCGTCGTCGGTCATCAACCCGAGCACCGTTTCCTGCAGCAGATGACTGACCCATCCCGAGGTCAGCAGCAACCTCCCGTCGTGCCGTGCCAGCGTGGTCGCGTCACAGGCAGCGGTCGCCCACCGCAGGTCCGTGCCCAGGAACTTGCTGACGGTCCGCACATGGACCCAGCGCCGCAACCCACCACCGGTCAGCGTCCGCAGGGGCGCGCCGGCGACGGCGGACGCGTGATCGTTCTCCACGACCAGCACGTCCGGCTCGTCCCGCAGCACCTCGACCAACTCGTCCCGACGGGCCGCCGAGAAGCGGCCGCCGTACGGATTCTGCGCCCGTGGACTGCACACGAGCGCCCGCACGCCCGCACCCAACGCACCGCGCACCGCGTCCGGGCGGACACCCTCGTCGTCCACGGCCACCGGAACGATCCTCAAGCCCAGCGTCGTGACCAGATCCAGCAGGTGGTGATATCCGGGGTCCTCCATGGCCACCGCGTCGCCGGGCCGCAGCTCCACGGACAGCAGCCGCCCGATCAGATCCAGCGCCCCGTGCGCGAAGGTCACGTGCTCCACGGGGATCCCGTCGGGCCGCAACCAGTCGCGCACGGACTCCTCCAACCGCGCCAGTCGCGGCGTCGACCGGTGCGAGCGCGTGCCGGGGGAGAGGCGAGAGGGCGGGACGAGACTCGGCAGCAGCGCCGGATCCGGATGTCCGCCGGACAGATCCCGCAGCCCCTCCGGGACTCTCGGCGGCCGTCGTGAGGCCACCGCCGGCGCCGGTGCCACCACCGTCCCACCGCGCCCGCGCGTGACCACGAGGCCACGTCGGCGCAGCTCCTTGTAGGCCGTCGCCACGGTCCCGGGACTCACCCCCAGGTCGTCCGCGAGCCGCCGCACGGGAGGCAGCGCGGCCCCCGGCTCCAACACCCCCTCGGCGACGCCCCGTTCCACGGACGCGGCAATCCCCTTGGCCGTCGTACCACTGATCCCATAATGTATTGCCACATTGTCGATTATGTATCAGTACATAACTCGGAGCAAGGGGGAACAGTGCATCCGATACGTCGCGCGGCCGCATGGTCGAAGGGCATCCCCGGCGGACGAGACGGCCGCCGCATGCTCGCCGTCGCCCTCGTCGACCGCGTCGGCAGCGGCCTCTGGGCCTCCGTGTCCGTCCTGTACTTCACCTACGTCTGCGGACTCTCCGTCGCCCAGGTCGGCACCCTCGTCGCCGCCGCAAGCGCCATCGGCATCGCCGGAGCGCCGATCGGCGGCCGCCTCGCCGACCGCTTCCCCCTCACCCGCGTCCTGCCCACGGTCCAACTCCTGCGCGCCCTGGCCTCCTTCGCCCTGCTCACCACCGACGACTACGCCCTGCTCCTCGCCTTCACCGCCGTCGGAGCCCTCGGAGACCGCGCCGCGAGCGTCCTCACCAGGCTCTACGCCACCCGCGTCGCAGGACCGGACCGGGTCCGCTACCAAGCCGTCCAGCGAACCGTCGCCAACGCGGGCTGGGCCTTGGGCGGCCTCGCCGCCGCGGCGGCCCTCGCCCTGAACACCTCCACCGCCTACCAGTGGCTTCTCACGGGCGACGCCCTGTCCTTCCTGGCATCGGCCCTCCTGATCCTGCGCTGCGCCGAACCGCCCTCGCCCTCGCGCACCGTCGCCACGTCCAAAGACCCCGGCCCCACTGCCAGGCTGGCGAACCCCTGGCGCGACCGCACCTACCTCGCCTACGTCGCCACCGAGACCGTCCTCTCCCTCCACGACGCCGTCTTCAAGGTCGGGCTCCCCCTCTGGATCGCCCACACCGACAACGCACCACACGGCCTCGCACCCCTGCTGCTCGTCCTCAACAACGTGCTGGTGGTGGCCCTCCAAGTGCCCCTGGCCCGCTTCGGCGCCACCACGACGGCCGCGCGCAACCTCCTCCTGCCGCTCTCGGTCGCCTTCGCGCTGGGCGGCGCGACCATGGCGCTCTCGGCAACTGGAGGACCTCTCCTCGCCACGCTCCTCCTCACCGCGGCGGCCGTCGCCTTCACCCTCGCCGAGATCCTGCACGCCACCGTCTCCTGGGAAATCTCCGTGGCCCTCGCCCCCGCCACCTCACAGGGCGCCTACCTCGGCGTCCACGGTCTCGCCCAGTCCGCCCAGCGCAGTGTGGGACCACTCGCCGTCACCGCGGCCATCGCCACCGGCCCGATCGGCTGGACCGCCTTCGGCGCCACCATTGGCCTGACCTGCCTGATCCAGCACAGAACCGTCCGCGACCGTCTCGCCCGGACCCCGTTGTCAGTGCCGCCGGTTACTGTGAGTGAGCATTGATCGACCGCGCACAGGGGGAACCATGGCTCACACCGACCACCAGACCATGCGACGCGTACTGCGCCGCGAAATCGCCGGCACCATCGGCCTGCTGACCGACGAACACGACTTCCGGGCCATGCGGCGCTACCGCACCTTCACCTTCGACGACCACACGACCTACCTGAGGCAGGTGGAAGACCTCCTCAGGACCCGCGCCGCCCAGGGCACCCACACCACCGTCGCCCTCTTCGACCCCCAGGAATACGCCGAGTTCTGCACCGACGCCGGCCTCGACCCCGACATCCCCGCAAGCCGCACACGCTTCACGGCGGAACTGGCGAGCACCGGCCCGACCATCCCCTACGACGGCCAGCCCCTCACCGATCTCGTACCGGCCCTCGTGGACGAAGCCGTACGACAAGCCACCTGGGAGTACGCGAGCACCCTGCTGGCACGACTCGGAGCATGCGCCTCCTGCGGCGAGGACATCGGCCGCGCCGCCTTCCTGCGCGCCTCCCACCTGCTCGTCCGTGTCCTCGAAACAGCGCACCCGGGCAACCACCACCTCGTGTGCAGCGTCACCGGCACCCCGGAAACCCTCGTCTCCGTCCTGCACGCCGACGAGGAGACCGACGGCGGCACCCACCTCGACGAGGCGGAAGCCCTCGAGTTCACCACCGTCCTGGCCCTCGGCCTCGCCACACACAGCCCCGGCGGCCTCGTCATGCGCACCAGCAGCTCCGGCACCCCGGACCGCATCTACGGCTGGCGCCTGCGCCGAGAAGGACTCGAGCCACTCACCGCCGGCGAAGTGTTCGACGCCTACTGCACCGACATCGATTCCGGCGACATCATCTCCCCGGAATCGCACGTCGACTACTGCGCACCCCCCGACCTCGGAGACACCGGCCAGGCACCGGCGCACCACCACTGAACGCGTGAGGGGCGCCCACCCGAAGGTGGAGCGCCCCTCACCGACCGCACAAAGGCAGCACGGTCCGACTACTCGCCGGACAACACCGCCTGAGCCGCGGTACGCGCGTCCTCGGCACTGTCCGCGGCCCGAGCGGCAGCCGCCGCCCGCTCGCACTGCGCCAGCGTGAACTTCGCCAGCGTCGCCCGGACATAAGGAATCGAAGCCGCCCCCATGGAGAGCGAGGTGACCCCCAGACCGGTCAGCACACACGCGAGCAGCGGATCGGACGCGGCCTCACCGCAGACACCACAGCTCTTGCCCTCGGCCTTCGCGGCCTCGGCGGACAGCGCCACCAGGTCCAGCAGCGCGGGCTGCCACGGATCCTGAAGCCGGGACACCGCACCCACCTGCCGGTCCGCGGCGAAGGTGTACTGAGCCAGGTCGTTGGTCCCCAGCGACAGGAACTCGACCTCCTGAAGCACCGAGCGCGCCCGCAGCGCGGCCGACGGGATCTCCACCATCGCACCGAACTTCGCCCGCAGCCCCGCCTCACGGCAGGCGTCGGCGAACGCCTTCGCGTCGGCGCGGTCCGCCACCATCGGAGCCATGACCTCGAGGTAGACAGGCAGCCCCTCGGCGGCCTTGGCCAGCGCCGTCAGCTGCGTGCGCAGCACATCCGGGTGGTCGAGCAGCGTCCGCAGACCCCGCACACCCAGCGCGGGGTTCGGCTCGTCGCCCGGCGTGAGGAAGTCCAGCGGCTTGTCCGCGCCCGCGTCCAGCACCCGCACCACGACACGGCCCTCGGGGAACGCCTCGAGGACCTGCCGGTAGGCCTCGACCTGCTTCTCCTCCGAGGGAGCATTCTTGCTGTCGTCGAGGAAGAGGAACTCGGTACGGAAAAGACCGACGCCCTCGGCACCCGCCTCAAGGGCGGCCGGAACGTCCGCGGGCCCACCGACATTGGCCAGCAGCGGCACCTTGTGCCCGTCGGCCGTGGCGCCCGGACCGGTCGCCCCGGCAAGCGCCGCCTTGCGCTCGGCGGCAGCGGCCTCCAGCTGCGCCTTCTTCTCGGCGCTCGGGTTCACGAAGATGTCACCGGTGCTGCCGTCGACGGCGATCACCGTGCCCTCGGTGAGCTCACCCGCGCCCGGCAGGGCCACGACCGCCGGAACCCCCAGCGCCCGAGCCAGAATCGCACTGTGACTGGTCGGCCCACCCTCCTCGGTCACGAAACCGAGAACCAGAGTCGGGTCCAACAGCGCCGTATCGGCGGGCGCGAGATCCCGCGCCACCAGCACATACGGCTCGTCGCTGTCCGGGACACCCGGCATGGGCACCCCGAGCAGACGGGCGACGATACGATTCCGCACGTCGTCGAGATCGGCGACGCGCCCGGCAAGGTACTCACCGGCCCCCGCCAGCAGCTCGCGGTATGCGGCGAACGCGTCGTACACGGCACGCTCGGCCGTGCTGCCGACGGCGATTCGCCGGTCCACGTCCGCCATGAGCTCGGGGTCCTGCGCCATCATGGCCTGCGCCTCGAGCACGGCCTGGGCCTCGCCCCCGGCCAGGTTGCCGCGCGCCATCAGATCGGCGGCCACCGCTTCCACGGCCTTGCGGGCGCGCCCCTGTTCACGCTCCGCGTCCTCCGCGGGAATCTGCTTGGCAGGCGGTTCCAGCACCGCCGTTCCCATGTGCCGAACCTCGCCGATCGCCACACCGTGACTCACGCCGACGCCTCGCAGCGTTGTCTCCATCTCACCCGTCTCCGATAGTGCGGCGGGTCCCGCCGCCGCGGTGGTTGTCGCTACGTGCTGCCGTCCTACGACGGCCATGCCCTCAGTTCCAGACGAAGAGACTGTCGCCGGCCTTCACGTCGTTGTCCTCACGGAGCTCGGCGAGCGCCTCGGCCGTGGCCTCCAGCGCCACGACCGGGCAGACCGGGGACTTGCCGGCGGCCTCGACCGCCGCCGGGTTCCAGCGCACGACGCTCTGCCCGCGCGTGACGGTGTCCCCCTTGTTGACGAGCAGCTCGAAGCCCTCGCCGTTGAGCTGCACGGTGTCGATGCCGAGGTGGGTGAGGACGCCGTGACCCTGATCGTCCACGACGACGAACGCGTGCGGGTGCAGCGAGACGATCACTCCGTCCACGGGTGCGACAGCCTCGGAGGGCTCACGCACGGGGTCGATGGCCGTGCCCGGGCCGACCATGGCCCCGGAGAAGACGGGATCCGGCACAGCCGCCAGTCCGATGGCGCGTCCGGCAAGAGGGGACGTCACGGTGGTCATGGGAAGCCTCCCAGGGGTGGAGATCTATATGCGCCGTCTCTACCTGTCCCGGACGGCGCACTGTTTGAGCAGCGTATGTCACATGTAGTACCGGTTCCGCACAAGAGCTCCCGATTAGTGGTCTAGACCACATCCCTTATCGATTTGCGCCTGTCTCGCAGCCCCGTGTACAGTCGTACTCCTGCTTGGCGCTGAGTGACGCCCCTGGTGTCCTGGCCCGGCAGCACCCAACTTGTCAGATCCTATCTCGGGGTCACCTTCTGCATGCTCGCAGGGCGGTGGTCAGGGGGCCGGAAAAACACTGATAGAGTTTGGAACAGCGAAGGGAATCGCCCGGAGGAAAGCCCGAGAGGGTGAGTACAAAGGAAGCGTCCGTTCCTTGAGAACTCAACAGCGTGCCAAAAATCAACGCCAGATTTAGTTGATACCCCGTCTCCGGCCGGATCACCGGTTGGGA